>NZ_CP019396.1:0-115000 GCF_009866705.1 Pseudomonas sp. R32
GTGTCAGTGGAACTTTGGCAGCAGTGCGTGGAGCTTCTGCGCGATGAACTGCCTGCCCAGCAATTCAACACCTGGATCCGTCCGCTACAGGTCGAAGCCGAAGGCGACGAGTTGCGCGTCTATGCGCCCAACCGTTTCGTTCTCGACTGGGTCAATGAAAAGTACCTGAGCCGTCTGCTCGAGCTGCTGGGTGAACACGGCAACGGTATTGCACCTGCGCTTTCCTTATTAATAGGCAGCAGACGCAGTTCGGCACCGCGCGCCGCGCCCAATGCACCGCTCGCCGCTGCCGTGGCTGCATCCCAGGCCCAGGCGGCGCAAACGGCGGTGGTCAACGAACCAGTCGCCGCTCCTGTTGCTGCCCCTGCCGCGACGGTTGAAATCGAGGACGCGCCTTCGCGAGACAGCTTCGATTCCATGGGCGAGGCCAATGCCGCCCCGGCGCCAAGCGGTCGCACCGAACAACGCACTGTGCAGGTTGAGGGTGCGCTCAAGCACACCAGCTACCTGAACCGCACCTTTACCTTCGAGAACTTTGTCGAAGGTAAGTCCAACCAGCTGGCCCGCGCTGCGGCCTGGCAGGTTGCCGACAACCCCAAGCATGGCTACAACCCGTTGTTCCTGTACGGCGGCGTGGGCCTGGGTAAAACTCACTTGATGCACGCTGTGGGTAACCACCTGCTCAAGAAGAATCCGAATGCCAAGGTGGTGTACCTGCACTCCGAGCGTTTTGTCGCCGATATGGTCAAGGCGCTGCAACTTAATGCAATCAATGAGTTCAAGCGCTTCTACCGTTCGGTCGATGCGCTGCTGATCGATGACATTCAGTTCTTCGCCCGCAAAGAGCGTTCCCAGGAAGAGTTTTTCCACACCTTCAACGCCCTGCTCGAAGGCGGTCAGCAGGTCATTCTGACCAGCGACCGTTATCCGAAGGAAATCGAAGGGTTGGAAGAGCGCCTGAAGTCGCGTTTCGGCTGGGGCCTGACCGTTGCGGTAGAGCCACCGGAGCTCGAAACCCGGGTGGCGATCCTGATGAAGAAGGCCGATCAGGCCAAGGTCGACCTGCCGCATGATGCTGCTTTCTTCATTGCCCAACGGATTCGTTCCAACGTACGCGAACTCGAAGGCGCCCTGAAACGGGTGATCGCTCACTCGCACTTCATGGGCCGCGACATCACCATCGAGCTGATTCGCGAGTCGCTCAAGGATCTTCTGGCACTGCAGGACAAACTGGTGAGTGTGGATAACATCCAGCGCACCGTTGCCGAGTACTACAAGATCAAGATCTCCGATCTGTTGTCCAAACGTCGTTCCCGTTCGGTAGCCCGTCCGCGGCAGGTCGCCATGGCCTTGTCCAAAGAGCTGACCAACCACAGCCTGCCGGAAATCGGCGACGTATTCGGCGGCCGCGATCACACCACCGTGTTGCATGCGTGCCGCAAGATCAACGAACTCAAGGAATCCGACGCGGATATCCGCGAGGACTACAAGAACCTGCTGCGGACTCTGACGACTTGATGAACGTCAGCGCAGCTTATTAAAGGCAAGGGACTAGACCATGCATTTCACCATTCAACGCGAAGCCCTGTTGAAACCCCTGCAACTGGTCGCAGGCGTCGTCGAGCGCCGCCAGACCTTGCCGGTACTGTCCAACGTACTGCTGGTGGTACAGGGTCAGCAATTGTCGCTGACCGGTACTGACCTGGAAGTGGAACTGGTTGGCCGCGTGCAACTGGAAGAGCCGGCCGAGCCTGGCGAGATCACTGTTCCTGCACGCAAGCTGATGGATATCTGCAAAAGCCTGCCGAACGATGCGCTGATCGACATCAAGCTCGATGAGCAAAAGTTGGTGGTAAAGGCAGGCCGCAGCCGCTTCACCCTGTCGACCCTGCCGGCCAACGACTTCCCGACAGTGGAAGAAGGCCCGGGCTCGCTGACCTGCAACCTGGAGCAAAGCCGTCTGCGTCGCCTGATCGAGCGCACCAGCTTCGCCATGGCCCAGCAGGACGTGCGCTACTACCTCAACGGCATGCTGCTGGAAGTGTCCACTGACACCCTGCGCGCCGTCGCCACCGATGGCCACCGTCTGGCCATGTGCTCGATGCGTGCCGATATCGGCCAAGCTGATCGCCACCAGGTCATCGTACCGCGCAAAGGCATCCTTGAGCTGGCGCGTCTGCTCACCGAGCCGGACGGCATGGTCAGCATCGTCCTGGGTCAGCACCACATTCGTGCCACCACCGGTGAATTCACCTTCACCTCCAAGCTGGTCGATGGCAAGTTCCCGGACTACGAGCGTGTACTGCCCAAGGGTGGTGACAAGCTGGTGGTCGGCGACCGTCAGGCGCTGCGCGAAGCCTTCAGCCGCACCGCGATCCTGTCCAACGAGAAGTACCGCGGCATCCGTCTGCAACTGGCCAATGCCCAGCTGAAGATCCAGGCCAACAACCCTGAGCAGGAAGAAGCGGAAGAAGAAATCAGCGTCGAGTACAACGGTAGCTCGCTGGAAATCGGCTTTAACGTCAGCTACTTGCTGGACGTACTGGGTGTCATGACCACTGAGCAGGTTCGTCTGATCCTGTCGGACTCCAACAGCAGTGCCCTGCTGCAGGAAGCTGACAACGACGACTCCGCTTACGTTGTCATGCCGATGCGTCTGTAATTTGTCCAGCAGACTCTAGATGTCCCTCAGTCGCGTTTCTGTCACCGCGGTGCGTAACCTGCACCCGGTGACCTTCTCTCCCTCCCCCCGCATAAACATTCTGTACGGCGCCAACGGCAGCGGCAAAACCAGCGTGCTGGAAGCCGTTCATCTGTTGGGCCTGGCCCGTTCCTTCCGCAGCACTCGGCTTACCCCGGTCATTCAGTACGAGCAGCTGGCTTGTACCGTGTTCGGCCAGGTCGAGTTAAGCGAAGGCGGGTCGAGCAACCTGGGGATTTCGCGGGATCGGCAAGGCGAATTCACTATCCGCATTGACGGGCAGAACGCCCGTAGCGCTGCGCAATTGGCAGAGATTCTGCCCCTGCAGCTGATCAACCCGGACAGTTTTCGCCTGCTTGAAGGTGCGCCGAAAATACGCCGGCAGTTCCTCGATTGGGGGGTGTTCCACGTGGAACCCCGCTTCATGGCCACATGGCAACGCCTGCAGAAGGCTTTGCGGCAGCGGAACTCATGGTTGCGGCATGGTACACTTGACGCTGTTTCGCAAGCGGCCTGGGACCGGGAACTGTGCCTGGCCAGCGCGGAAATAGATGAATACCGTCGCAATTACATCAAGGCCTTGAAGCCCGTCTTTGAGCAAACCCTGAGCGATTTGGTCGAGCTCGAAGGGCTGACCCTGAGCTATTACCGTGGCTGGGACAAGGATCGCGAACTCAGTGAAGTGCTCGCCTCCTCCCTGCAACGTGATCAGCACATGGGCCATACCCAGGCCGGCCCACAACGCGCGGACCTACGCCTGAGACTCGGCGCCCATAACGCGGCCGACATTTTGTCTCGCGGCCAGCAGAAGCTGGTGGTCTGTGCATTGCGTATCGCCCAAGGCCATTTGGTTAGCCAGGCGCGTCGCGGCCAATGTATTTATCTGGTGGATGACTTGCCGTCGGAGCTCGACGACCAGCACCGCCGCGCACTTTGTCGCTTGTTGGAAGACTTACGCTGCCAGGTGTTTATCACCTGTGTAGATCAAGAATTATTGAGGGAAGGCTGGCAGACGGAAACGCCAGTTGCTTTGTTCCACGTGGAACAGGGCCGTATCACCCAGACCCACGACCATCGGGAGTGAAGGCATGAGCGAAAATCAAACGTACGACTCCTCCAGCATCAAGGTGCTGAAAGGGCTAGATGCCGTGCGCAAGCGTCCCGGTATGTACATTGGCGACACCGATGATGGTAGCGGCCTGCACCACATGGTGTTCGAGGTGGTCGATAACTCGATCGACGAGGCACTCGCCGGCCACTGCGATGACATCACCGTAATTATTCACCCGGACGAATCCATCAGTGTTCGCGACAACGGTCGCGGCATTCCGGTTGACGTGCATAAAGAGGAAGGCGTTTCCGCCGCTGAGGTCATCATGACCGTCCTCCACGCCGGCGGTAAATTCGATGACAACTCCTACAAGGTATCCGGCGGTCTGCACGGTGTAGGTGTGTCGGTGGTTAACGCCCTTTCCGAGCAGTTGATCCTCACCGTTCGCCGCAGTGGCAAGATCTGGGAACAGACCTACGTCCACGGTGTTCCACAAGCGCCGATGAAGATCGTTGGCGAAAGTGAAACCACCGGTACCCACATCCACTTCAAGCCGTCGGCTGAAACCTTCAAGAACATCCACTTCAGCTGGGACATCCTGGCCAAGCGGATTCGTGAACTGTCCTTCCTCAACTCCGGCGTTGGCATCCTGCTGAAAGACGAGCGTTCGGGCAAGGAAGAGTACTTCAAGTACGAAGGCGGTCTGCGTGCCTTCGTTGAGTACCTGAACACCAACAAGACGCCGGTCAACCAGGTGTTCCATTTCAATGTTCAGCGTGAAGACGGCGTGGGCGTGGAAATTGCCCTGCAGTGGAACGACAGCTTCAACGAGAACCTGTTGTGCTTCACCAACAACATTCCGCAGCGCGACGGTGGTACCCACCTGGTCGGTTTCCGCTCGGCGTTGACCCGTAACCTGAACAACTACATCGAGCAAGAAGGCCTGGCCAAGAAGAACAAGGTTTCGACCACTGGCGACGACGCCCGTGAAGGTCTGACCGCGATCATCTCGGTGAAGGTGCCGGATCCGAAGTTCAGCTCGCAGACCAAAGACAAGCTGGTGTCCTCGGAAGTGAAAACTGCCGTGGAACAGGAGATGGGCAAATACTTCTCCGACTTCCTGCTGGAGAACCCGAACGAAGCCAAGGCGGTTGTCGGCAAGATGATCGACGCCGCTCGTGCCCGTGAAGCTGCACGTAAAGCGCGGGAAATGACTCGCCGCAAAGGTGCGCTGGATATCGCCGGCCTGCCTGGCAAGCTGGCGGACTGCCAGGAGAAGGACCCTGCTCTTTCCGAACTGTACCTGGTGGAGGGTGACTCCGCGGGTGGCTCGGCCAAGCAAGGCCGTAACCGCAAGACCCAGGCGATCCTGCCGCTCAAGGGCAAGATCCTCAACGTCGAGAAAGCACGCTTCGACAAGATGATCTCGTCCCAGGAAGTGGGCACGCTGATCACTGCGCTGGGCTGTGGTATCGGCCGCGAAGAGTACAACATCGACAAGCTGCGCTATCACAACATCATCATCATGACCGATGCTGACGTCGACGGTTCGCACATCCGCACCCTGCTGCTGACCTTCTTCTTCCGTCAGCTGCCGGAGCTGGTCGAGCGTGGTTACATCTACATCGCTCAGCCGCCGCTGTACAAGGTCAAGAAAGGCAAGCAAGAGCAGTACATCAAAGACGACGACGCCATGGAAGAGTACATGACTCAGTCGGCTCTGGAAGATGCCAGCCTGCACCTGGACGAATCCGCACCACCTGTTTCCGGCGTCGAGCTGGAGCGTCTGGTCAACGAATTCCGTACCGTGATGAAGACCCTCAAGCGTCTGTCGCGCCTGTACCCGCAGGAGCTGACCGAGCACTTCGTCTACCTGCCGGCGGTATCGCTGGAGCAGTTGGGCGACCACGCTGCCATGCAGGAATGGCTGGGCAAGTTCGAAGAGCGCCTGCGTACCAGCGAGAAGTCCGGTCTGCTGTACAAGGCCAGCCTGCGCGAAGACAAAGAGCGCAACGTCTGGTTGCCGGAAGTGGAAATCACCTCCCACGGCCTGGCCAGCTATGTCACCTTCAACCGTGACTTCTTCGGCAGCAACGACTACCGCACCGTCACCGCCCTCGGTGCACAGCTGAGCACCCTGCTGGGTGAAGGCGCCTACGTGCAACGTGGCGAGCGCAAGAAAGCCATCACCGAGTTCAAGGAAGCCCTCGACTGGCTGATGACCGAAAGCACCAAGCGCCACACCATCCAGCGCTACAAAGGTCTGGGTGAGATGAACCCGGATCAGCTGTGGGAAACCACCATGGACCCAACGGTGCGCCGTATGCTCAAGGTGACCATCGAAGACGCGATCGCTGCCGATCAGATCTTCAACACCCTGATGGGCGACGCCGTTGAGCCACGTCGTGAGTTCATCGAGAGCAACGCGCTGGCAGTGTCTAACCTGGACTTCTGATCAGGTGTAGGTTCAAAGAAAAGCAGCATCATCAAGCCCGCTCACGCGGGCTTTTTTTGTGTCGATTTCCATGTGTTGAGGTGCTCTGGTTCAGCGCGCCTCTTCCTCGTCCTTTACTTCGCTCCAACTGCTGTCGGGGTCGAAACGCGTAATCGCAGCAGCTTGCTTGGCGCTGTCACGGCCGAGGTCTTTCTCGAACAGTTCACCGTCGTGGCTGATCATGAAACTCATCACGCCAGTGTCCCCGTAGTCCGCCGGCCAGGCAATAACGGCAAAACCGCGCGTCATGCGATCGCCGATCTTGTAGTCATAGGCGCCGCCCGGCGCCGAAGGGCCTTGGGCAGTGAGGATACGATAGTGATAGCCGTGCCAGTCATCACCAGTCGTGGTATCACCGAAAAGCGGTCCGAGCGGACTTTCTTCGACGCCTTCCTCTTCCGGCCAGTACAGGCCGTCGAACTGCCCGTCGCTACTGATGAGCTTCTGTGCGTATTCGAGGACCCCATCACCATTGCGATCAATCTCGGCGTAATCCATCTGCGCGTCGTGATAGGCACGCGCCGATTGCATTGTCGCCAATTCGTTGCGTCCGATGCGGCGCTGACGGATTTCCTCGGCGCCGGCTTTGGTGTCGAATGCCCAGCCGCCAGTACTGTGTCTGATGGGAATTGGGAATATCCAGGGCGTGTCGCCGACAACCAGATGTACGCGCTTCGGGCTGTCGGACTGAACCTGATGTTTTTCCTTGTAGAGGGCGAGAAAGGCATCAACATCTTTACGATCGATGTTCTTGGTCGGGATATAGCTCTTCCAGTCGTTGCCAAGCAAGTTCGCCAACTGTTGGCTATCGGCCTTCTCGCTACCAAGCGCCTGCACCAGTGCTTCGCCGGCGGCCTGCGGGTTTGGGAAGTGTTTCTGAGCGAAACTGCTGGACGTCCAGAACAGCAGCAGAACCAGCGCAATTCGACTAGCAGCATTCATGACTGACTCTCCTCTCAACGGCGACGGCCGCCACCGCTGGGTTGCATCCGCGCGGGTCGTTGTACCTGGTGGCCCGCAGACGCTGCGGACGGTCGGCTGGCGCTCCGTTGGCTGACCTGGCCACGATTGCTCGCGATGCGTGACTGCGAAGGGTTGCGCACACCGGCCAACGCATTGTTGCGGGGCGCCTGGGCGCTAACATGTTGCTGGCGGACTTGCTGACGTGCTTGTTGGTTGCGCCCCGTCTGCTGAGGCTGGCGGTTCTTCTGGGGCGCCTGCGCACGCTGACGGGCCTGACCGTCACTCTTCAGTTGGCGATCGGCAACCTGGGCGCGCTCGCGTGCATTGCCGGACGGCTTGATGCCCTGCTTTTCCAGGCTCTGTTGGGCGCGCTCGCGGTCGGCACTCTGCACCCGTTGGCGGGCTTCAAGGTTACTGGTTGCCGGTGCTTCGATGCCGCGCTGTGCCAGGGTTTCACGTGCTCGCGCGCGATCTTCGACCCGGGCCGGCGTGTCACCGCGGTAGGCTGTGCGCTCTGCACTGCCGGGTAAGCGTCGGTCGAACTGGGCTCGACTGGCTTGGTCGCGGTACGGGACGCCGTCGCGATACGCAGGATTATGGCGCCAGTTGTTCTGGTTGGCATCGAGCCTGCGGTTGACGTTGTTGATATTGTTGTAGCGATTGACGTTGATATCGACGTCATGATCGTCCCAGTCGCAATCCCCCCACAACGAATTGACGATCGCTACGCCAGCACCGAAAGCCAGGCCGGTCGCTAACGCCGTGCCGATGGCATACCCCGGTGGTGGCGGATAATACGCTGGTGGATAGGATGGTGAGGACCAACTGCCGTACACCACAGAGGGGTTGTAGCTTGGGACGTATACAACCTGCGGGTTGGTCGGCTGGATAACGATAGTCTGTGCCGGCGCGGCACCTTGCACCACCGTGGTCGTGCCGCCAGCAGGGGCGCTTGCCGGTTGCACGATAACGGTCTGCTGATCGTTGGACTCCAGGTGGCCAGCAGCCTTGGCCTTGGCGCGCAGGCGCTGCACCGAGTTCATCACCGCGTCGGGCTGGGCGAGAAAGGCATCACCGACGCGTTGCACCCAGACCGGGTCCTGGGCAAGTGTGGCCAGCACCTGCGGAAACGCCACCAACGATTGCACGCTGGGGTCCCAAGGTTGGTCGGCGACCTGCTTGACGGCGGCATCACCGCTGACGTTCGGATGCGCCTTGGACCAGACAACCGCGTCGGCGACATTGCCTGGATAGGTGGTGGCCATCAGCACCTGAGCCAGTAAAGCGTCCGGATACAACGCCAACGGTGCAAGCATTTGATCAAGCTGTTCGGTGCTGAATACCGCCTCGCTTGGCGCCGTCGGAGCGGCCGATACAGCCGGTACAGCCGTTGCCGGCGCCGTGGCGCTTGCCTTAGGTTGCGCATCCTCTTCGGAACAGCCAAAAAGCGCGAGCATAGCGATGGTGAGCAGAATCGCCCTGTGAAGGCAGGCAGACATGACGATGCTCCTGTGGCAGAAAAGACAGAGCGGAACGTCAGGCGCCCTGGCACCTGGTTACCGACTCGGCAATCGATGCATGGAACGCTCTCCGCAGCGGGTGAGCAGTTTCAGCGTAGAAGAAAAAGCCGGGGTTTGTTGTTTCTGCGCCGGGCTCAAAGGCCCAATGCGCGCAGGCGTCGGTACAAGGTGCGTTCACTCATCCCCAGATGACGCGCCAGCTCACTGCGCGATCCATTGAAGCTGTCCAGGGCCTGGGCCAACTGCCCGAGGTTGTCTTTGGATCGACGGCTCATGCTTGGCATCGGCTCAAGTCCCGAACCGAGCTCCGCAGGCAGATGTTCGGCACGAATCAGTCCGTCGTCGGCGAACAGCCGTGCCCGCTCGAGGATATTACGCAGCTCGCGAATGTTGCCGGGATAGGCGTACAAGCTCAGCCGTTTCATCGCCTGTGGGTCGAGCTGTGGGGCCGACGCACCCGCCATCCGTTGCAACAAACTCTCGATCAACAACGGCAGATCATCGACCCGCTCGCGTAATGCCGGCAAGCGAATCGGAAAGCCGCTGATACGGTAGTACAGGTCTTCACGGAAGGTGCCCGCCGCTGCCATTTCCTTGAGGGGTTTGTGGGTAGCCGAGACCAGCCGGAAATCTGAGTGAACCGTGCGCAGGCTGCCAACCGGACGAAAGCTACCGGACTCGATCAGGCGCAGCAGTTTGACCTGCATCGCCAACGGCACTTCGCCGATTTCATCAAGGAACAAGGTGCCGCCATGGGCGGCTTCCGCCAGGCCGATCTTGCGCTGGTGGGCGCCGGTAAAGGCGCCCTTCTCGTAGCCGAACAGCTCGCTCTCGAACAACGACTCGGTCAGGCCGGTGCAATCAACCACCACTAGCGGGCCGCTGGCTCTCGGACTGCCCAGGTGCAGGGCGCGGGCAAACAGCTCCTTGCCGGTGCCGGATTCGCCCTGGAGCAATACCGGGATTTGCGCAGGTGCCGCACGCTGCAGGCTGGCCAGTGCGTCCTGGAACGCCGGCGAGCGCCCGACCAAGCCGTGTTGTTGGGGCTGAGCCGAGGCGACGGTGATGCTGGTCAGCCGCTCGACAAAAGCCACCACCTCACCCTGTTCGTCGAGGATCGGACGCAACTCGACATCCACATGTTCCGGCCCGCGAGGGGTGTGGTGCACATGCAACACACGCTCAGGCACCCGGCTGTCCCAGGCCTTGCGCATCGGGCAGTGTTCACCGGCCTGGTCGCAAGGGACAGCGTAGTGATGGGAGACCCGATGGCACTTGGCGCCAATGGGTGGCTGACCGTCAATGCCGAACTGGCGTCGGTAGGCGCCGTTGGCGGCGAGGATGTTGTAGTCGGTGTCCAGCACGATGGTCGGCTGGGCATCGTGTTCGAGGTAGGACACCAATGCCTGCACGGCAGGATCGGCAGCAACAGCGGGAGAGAAGGACATGACGACACCTGGGCAAGCTCGGGCAGAGCTTAACTGAAGGTGCCGAGGACTGCCAAAAACTGTCAGGTGCTGCCATGTCACTGCCAACTATGCTGACAGTCTGGCAGCGCAGAGTTTTAGGCCGCCCGGAAAATCGCCGTAACCATTGGGAAACAGCCTACCCATACGGTGGCACATATCTTGATGACAGCTTCTCCACTGCCAGCCAGCCTTGAAGCGTGGTTGGCACTTGCGAAGAATTCGGAGCGTGGTAAATGATCATCGGCGGCAATTTGTATGTGGAGGCACTGTTCGACAGTGTGACTTCGACCATCAGCTATCTGGTGATGGACCGTAGCAGCGGCGACTGTGCCTTGATCGACAGTGTGCTCGATTACGATCCGAAATCAGGGCGCACCAGCAGTGCTTCGGCCGACAAGCTGATTGGCCGGGTGACTGAACTGGGCGGCAAGGTTCAGTGGATTCTGGAAACCCACGTGCATGCTGATCACCTGTCTGCGGCGACCTACCTCAAGCAGATCCTGGGCGGCCAGATTGCCATCGGTAGCCAGATCACCCAGGTGCAAAAGGTCTTCGGTGCGTTGTTCAACGCCGATGGCCGCTTCGCTCGCGATGGCAGTCAGTTCGATGTGCTGTTCGACGATGAGCAGCCCTTTGGCATCGGTAACCTTCAGGCGCGTGCCTTGCACACGCCCGGGCATACTCCGGCGTGCATGACTTATGTGGTGGAGGTCGGCGGGCAGAGCATCGCCTTTGTTGGTGATACCTTGTTCATGCCCGATTACGGCACCGCCCGTTGCGACTTTCCCGGTGCCAGCGCGCGTACCCTGTACCGCTCGATCCAGCGCATCCTTGCCCTGCCCGCCGAGACGCGCCTGTTCATGTGCCACGACTACCTGCCGGGTGGCCGCGAACTACGTTACATGACCACGGTCGCCGAACAGCGCGCCAGCAATATCCACATCCATGAAGGCATCAGCGAAGACAGCTTCGTCGCCATGCGCGAAGCCCGCGACGCCACCCTGGAGATGCCGGTACTGATCCTGCCCTCGGTGCAAATCAACATGCGCAGTGGCCAGTTGCCCGAGCCTGAAGAGAACGGAGTGCGCTACCTGAAGATCCCGCTCAACGTGCTCTGAGCTTCACCCCAGAATTATTATTAGAAGGACCCTGCCATGCATGCTCAACCCTCCCCTGCCGAGGTGCCGAAAGGCGACCACCATAAAGTGCTGATCGTCGGTGCCGGTGCCGCTGGTATCGCCGCCGCCTCCAGCCTGATCTGTCGCGACCCTTCGCTGGATGTCGCGATCATCGACCCTGCCGATGTGCACTACTACCAACCCGGCTGGACCATGGTGGGCGCCGGGATCTTCCAGGCGCCTTCGACGGCACGCACCATGGCCTCGACCATTCCCGGTGGCGTGCAGTGGATCAAGGCACGGGTCGAGACCTTTGACCCGCAGGCACAAACGGTCACTCTTGATGACGGCCGGCTGCTCAGTTACGAGCAGTTGGTGGTCTGCCCAGGGCTGAAGCTCGACTGGGATGCCATCGAAGGCCTGAGGGAAACCCTCGGGCGCAATGGCGTGACCTCCAACTACCGCTACGACCTGGCCCCCTATACCTGGCAACTGGTGCAGAACCTGCGTGAGGGCCAGGCGCTGTTCACTCAGCCGCCGATGCCGATCAAGTGTGCCGGCGCGCCGCAAAAGGCCTTGTACCTGTCTTGCGATCACTGGTTGCGCAATGGTCGTCTGGGCAGCATTCAGGCGCAGTTCTTCAATGCCGGGGGCGTGCTGTTCGGGGTGCCCGACTACGTTCCGGCATTGATGGAGTACATCGATAAGTACGCGGTAGACCTGCAGTACGCCCATCGCCTGGTGGCTGTCGATGGCCCGGGCAAGCGGGCCACCTTTGCGCGCACCCTGCCCGATGGCAGCAGCGAGACCCGGGTTCAACCCTTCGATATGCTGCATGTGGTGCCGCCGCAGGTTGCGCCTGATTTCATCCGCAACAGCCCGCTGGCTGACCAGGCCGGTTGGCTCGATGTCGACCCGGCTACCTTGCGCCACAAACGCTACAGCAACATCCACGCCCTGGGTGATGGCATCAATACCAGCAACGCCAAGACTGCGGCGGCGGCGCGCAAACAGGCGCCGGTGGTGGCCAACAACGTGCTGGTGGCGCTGGGGCGCCTGCCCAACCTCGCCCACTATGATGGCTATGGCTCCTGCCCGCTGACTGTCGAGCGCGGCAAGATCGTCCTCGCCGAGTTCACCTACGGCGGCAAGCTGGCGCCGAGCTTCCCGCGCTGGCTGCTCGACGGCCGCCGGCCGACGCGCCTGGCCTGGCTGCTGAAGGCGCAGATCCTGCCGCCGTTGTACTGGCGCTGCATGCTCAAGGGCCGCGAATGGCTGGCCAAACCCCGGGTTGCCGCCGAGGGCCTGCGGTGATCGAGCATCAATTTCTGGCGGCAGGTTTAGGGGCGATTATTGGTGCGGTGCTGGCGCTGACCGGCGCTGGCGGCGGCATTCTGGCCGTGCCCTTGCTGGTGTTTGGCTTGGGGTTGTCGATGGTCGAGGCGGCGCCAGTCGGCTTGCTGGCCGTCGGCATGGCGGCGGCGGTAGGTGCCCTGCTGGGATTGCGCCAGGGCCTGGTGCGTTATCGCGCGGCGCTGTTCGTGGCGTTGATTGGCATCGCTATCGCACCCTTCGGGCTGATGCTTGCCCATCGTCTGCCGAACGGGCCATTGGCCCTGAGCTTTGCCCTGGTGCTGGTCTATGCCTGTGCGCGCATGCTGCTCAAGGCTCGCCGGGAGCTTCGCGGCGAGCCGCCACTGGGCCCGCGCCACGTCATGCCCTGCGTGCTCAACCCCTTGCAGGGGCGACTGCGCTGGACCCTGCCCTGTGCCCGCGCCCTGGCCTTTACCGGTGTACTGTCGGGTTTGCTTTCGGGATTGCTCGGTGTCGGTGGTGGCTTCGTGATCATCCCGGCGCTGAGCCGCTACACCAACCTTGACATGAAGAGCATCGTTGCCACTTCGCTGGCGGTGATCGCCCTGGTGTCAACTGGCAGTGTGGTCAGCGCGACAGTCGGCGGCGTCATGCATTGGGCGGTGGGCGCGCCGTTTGCCGGCGGCGCGGTGCTCGGGCTGCTGCTGGCGCGTCAGCTCGCCAGCAAGCTGGCCGGGCCGCGCTTGCAGCAAATGTTTGCAGGTGTGGGGATCTGCGCAGCCTTGCTGCTGGCGGTCAAAACCTTGGGCAGCTGACGCCCTACTCCGCCAGCAAGGCATCCTGCTCCTGCGCGCACAGGGCCAGGAGAAAATCCCAGACCACGCGCAGGCGTACTGATTTGTGCAGCTCGCGGCGGGTACAGATCCAGTAGCTGCGCTGGATGGTTTCGCTGGGCAATACCCGCACCAACGCCGGATCGTGGCGGGCCATGTAGTTGGGTAGCACGGCGATGCCCAGGCCGGCGCGAGCGGCCTGTTGCTGGGCGATCACGCTGGTGCTGCGAAACACCACATTGGGTGCGCGGCAGAAGCTGTTCAAAAACAGTAATTCCTGGCTGAACAGCAGGTCGTCGACGTAGCCGATCCAGCTGTGCTTGGCCAGGTCTTCACGGTAATTGAGGGCCGGCGCCTGGGCCAGGTATTCGGGGCTGGCGTACAGCGCCAGGCGGTAGTCGGTGAGTTTGCGAGTTATCAACAGGTCGGCGTTCGGCCGCTCCAGGTGGATGCTGATCTCCGCTTCGCGGTTGAGGATGCTGACAAAGCGCGGCACCGCCACCAGCTCTACCTCAAGGCCCGGATAGCGTTCGAACAGGCTGCCCATGCGCGGGGTGAAGAACATGATGCCGATGCCTTCGGTCACCCCCAGGCGAATCTTGCCCAGCGGGGTGATGGCCTGGGTGATCTCTTCCTGGGCCAGCAGGGCGACGTTTTCCATCGCTTCGGCGTGCTTGAGCAGGGCCTGCCCGGACGGCGTCAATTCGTAGCCCTGGGCATGTTGAACGAACAGCGCGGTGCCCAGGCTCTGCTCGATATTGTCGATGTGCCGGGCGACGGTGCTGTGGGTGGTGTTGAGGCGTTTGGCCGCGGTCAGCAGGCGGCCGCTACGCTGCAACTCGAGAAAAAACCGCAGATCATTCCAGTCGAACATGCTTTTCCTTGTGAATCAGGTGTTCACGGACGTTGTGTTAAAACGCACAGCACTTGAGTGAAATCTAACGTTTTCATCCCGAAATTAATCAATAACATGGGCTGGGACAAGAATAATAATCAGGCGCGAGGTTGCCCATGCCATCAGCCGATCCTGTCTACGACTATGTGGTGGTGGGTGCCGGCCCTGCCGGATGCCTACTGGCCAACCGCTTATCTGCCGACCCAGGCTGCCGGGTGCTGCTGCTCGAAGCCGGTGGGCGCGACAACTACCCCTGGATTCACATTCCGGTGGGCTACCTCTACTGCATCGGCAATCCGCGTACCGACTGGTGCTTCAAGACCGAAGTGCAACCCGGCCTCAATGGCCGCACCCTGGGTTATCCGCGAGGCAAGGTGCTCGGGGGCTGTTCCTCCATCAACGGCATGATCTACATGCGCGGCCAGGCTGGCGATTACGATCGCTGGGCCGAGCAGGGCAATGCCGGTTGGGCCTGGAAGGACGTGCTGCCACTGTTCAAGGCCAGCGAGCACCACTTCGGCGGCGCCAGCGAAGCGCATGGCAATCAAGGCGAGTGGCGGGTCGAGCAACAACGCTACGCCTGGCCGATCCTCGATGCGTTCCGCGAAGCGGCGGCGCAGAGCGGCATTGCCAGCGTTGCTGACTTCAACACCGGGGATAACCAGGGCTGTGGATACTTTCAGGTCAACCAGCGCTCCGGCATTCGCTGGAACTCGGCCAAAGCCTTTCTGCGCCCGATCCGCAATCGTCCCAACCTGACCGTGCTGACCGATGTGCTGGTTGACCAGGTGTTGCTGGAAGATGGCCGCGCGTGCGCGGTACGTGCCCGCTGGCAGGGCAACTGGCAGCACTTCAGCGCACGCCGGGAGATTATCCTGTGTGCAGGCTCCGTGGGTTCGCCCGGGATCCTGCAGCGCTCCGGCATCGGCCCGCGCGGCTTGCTCGAGAGCCTGGGGATAACTGTTCATCACGAGCTGCCCGGCGTTGGTGGCAACCTGCAGGACCATCTGCAATTGCGTTTGATCTATCAGGTTACCCAGGCGCGAACCCTCAACCAGGTCGCCAACAGCCCCTGGGGCAAGCTTGGCATGGGCCTGCGTTACCTGTACGACCGCAGTGGACCGCTGGCGATGGCGCCGAGCCAATTGGGCGCTTTTGTTCGTTCCGGGCTGGAACAGGCTTCAGCCAACCTGCAATACCACGTGCAGCCCTTGTCGCTGGAACGCTTCGGCGAGCCACTGCACCGCTTCCCGGCTTTTACCGCTTCGGTGTGCAACCTGCGCCCGGCCAGCCGCGGGCGTATCGATATCCGTTCGGCCAACCCGGACGATGCGCCGCTGATCGATCCCAACTACCTGAGCGATCCTGAAGACCTGCGCGTTGCCGCCCAGGCCATTCGCCTGACCCGCAAGATCGTTCAGGCCCCTGCCCTGGCTGCCTTCAGCCCGCGCGAATACCTGCCGGGGCCGGACCTGCAAAGCGAAGAGCAATTGCATGAAGCCGCCGGGCAGATCGGCACTACGATCTTCCACCCTGTGGGCACCTGCCGCATGGGCAACGGGCCACTGGATGTGGTCGACAATCAGCTGCGCGTGCACGGTGTGCCGGGGCTGCGCATCGCCGACGCCTCGATCATGCCGCAAATCGTCTCCGGCAATACCTGCTCCCCTACCCTGATGATTGCCGAAAAGGCCGCGCAACTGATTCGCCAGGGGACGTTATCCACAACCAGCATCGAAAACACCGCAGTACCGACGCCCTGACCAGGGTGCGTAGCAACAACGACGCCGGACGCAGTCTGCCGGCGTCGACAGTGGAACAACAAGAATAATCACTGGGGCCTGCAGGCCGAGGACAGCAACGATGTCGGATTACATTCAAGAGCAGGGCGCTGCAACGGTGAGCAACAGCCGCCGGGAAGAACGCAAGATCATTTTCGCGTCATCCCTCGGGACGGTTTTCGAGTGGTATGACTTTTTTCTTTATGGGGCGCTGGCGGCGGTCATCAGCAAGCAGTTTTTTGCCGGGGTGAACGACACCACTGCCTTTATCTTCGCCTTGATGGCCTTCGCCGCCGGTTTTCTGGTGCGGCCCTTCGGCGCGCTGGTGTTCGGCCGCCTGGGCGACATGATCGGGCGCAAGTACACCTTCCTGGTGACCATCGTGCTGATGGGCCTGTCGACCTTTGCCGTTGGCCTGTTGCCGACCTACGCCAGCATCGGCATTGCCGCACCGATCATCCTGGTGGGGTTGCGCATGCTGCAGGGCCTGGCTCTGGGCGGTGAGTACGGTGGCGCGGCCACTTATGTTGCCGAGCATGCACCGCCCGGCAAACGCGGTTTCCACACCGGTTTTATCCAGTCCACCGCAACCCTCGGCTTGCTGTTGTCGTTGCTGGTGGTACTCGGTAGCCGCTACATCAGTGGTGACCAGTTCGAAGTCTGGGGCTGGCGCCTGCCGTTCCTGCTGTCGATCGTGCTGCTGGGGATTTCCACCTGGATCCGCATGAGCATGCATGAGTCGCCAGCCTTCGTAAAAATGAAGGCCCAGGGCAAGGCCAGTAAAGCGCCAATCCGCGAGTCGTTCGGCTCCTGGCCCAACCTCAAGGTGGTGCTCACGGCACTGTTCAGTATCAACGCCGGCCAGGCGGTGACCTTCTACACCGCACAGTTCTATGTGCTGTTCTTCCTTACCCAGATGCTCAAGATGGACCCGGCCCAGGCCAATACCCTGCTGATCATCAGCGTGGTGATCGGCGCGCCGTTCTTCGTGTTCTTCGGCTGGCTGTCGGACCGGGTTGGGCGCAAGCCGATCCTGATGCTTGGCCTGCTGCTGGCCACGGTGCTGTACTTCCCGCTGTTCAAGGCCCTGAGCCACTACGCCAACCCGCAGATCGACGCCGCCAGCCGTCAGGCGCCGATCGTGGTGATGGCCGACCCGCAGGGCTGCACCTTCCAGTTCGACCCGGTGGGCAAGGCGCGTTTTGACAGCCCGTGCGACAAGGTCAAAACCTTCCTGGTCAAACAGGGCCTGCCTTACAGCTCGGCTGAGGCGGCTGCCGGCACCGAGGTAGTGGTGAGCATTGGCGAGCGGAAAATCAGCGGCTTCGACGAAGCGGCCATGCGCGCGGCCATCGACAAGGCCGGCTACCCGGCCAAGGCGGATCCTGCCAGCGTCAACCAGCCGATGGTGGTGGTGCTGATCGTGGCGATGATCCTGATCGCGACCATGACCTACGGCCCGCTGGCGGCGGTGATGGTCGAATTGTTCCCGACCCGCATCCGCTATACCTCGATGTCGCTGCCCTATCACATCGGCAACGGCTGGTTCGGCGGCTTCCTGCCCACGGTGTCCTTTGCCTTGGTGGTGTACACCGGCGATATTTTCTACGGGCTCTGGTACCCGGTACTGATCACCGGCATCAGCCTGGTGGTGGGGCTGTTCTGCCTGAAAGAAACCCGTGATGTGGATATCGACAAGGTGTAAGGATTTACAGGCACAAAAAAACCGGCGTAAGCGCCGGTTTTTTTATGCCGCGAAAAAACTTATGCACGATTTTCAAAAAACAGTCATACAGAGAAATAAGTAGCTAAATTAATCACTTAGCGAATTTTCTGCTGAGAAATCCAAATACTGTACACAAGTTATCCACAGATCGGTCAGGCCACGCCCTGCGCTTGATTTGGCGCTGCTGCAGGCAGTGAGCCGAGGTCGCGCTGGGTTTGTTCGTTCCATGCCGCAGCGCGGTCGTTGAGCTCGGCAATGGCCCGTGGGCCGCTGCCTTCGGCATGCATCGGGGCGCCAATCACCACCTCGATGGTGCCAGCGCGCTTGCCCCAGCCCTGCTTGGGCCAGAACTTGCCGGCGTTGTGAGCGATCGGCAGTACCGGCAAGCCAGCGTTTACCGCCAAAGCGGCACCGCTGCGCGAGAATTTGCCGATCTGGCCAAACGGCACGCGGGTGCCTTCCGGAAAGATCAGTACCCAGACGTTCTCTTTAAGCAGCTTGTCGCCCTTGCTGGCGACTTGCTTCAAGGCGGCCTTGGGGTTGTCGCGATCGATGGCGATCGGCCGCAGCATGGCCATGGCCCAGCCGAAGAACGGCACGTACAGCAGTTCACGCTTGAGCACCTGGCTCAAGGGCGAAAAATAGGCGGAAAGGAAAAAGGTTTCCCAGGTGCTCTGGTGATTGGAGAGGATCACACAGGGTTGCTTGGGGATGTTCTCAGCCCCGGTGACCTTGACCTTGATGTTGAGAAACACCCGTACCAGCACCAGCGCAAAGCGGCACCAGTAGACGTTGATAAAGCGATATCGGGCGCTGAATGGCAGAAACGGCGCGATAAAAAAGCTCAGGGTGCACCACAGCAAGGAGCTGGTACCCAGCAGCAGGTAAAAAAGAAAAATTCTGATCGCCTGCAAGATCGACATAGCGGCATGTACCGTTGCGGGCTTGCCCGCCTAGTAAAAGTGCGCCTGTTGTGCAGGCGCGCTATTTGTGGATAAGTTCTCTGGCGATGGCTGCCAGATCATCGAAAATCAGCGTTTTTTCAGGAATTCCCTTGCTCAGGGTCTTCTCGCCTTTTCCGGTTTTTACCAGAATCGGTTGAGCATCGACGGCCAAAGCGGCTTCCAGGTCACCCTTACTATCACCGACAAACCACACGCCAGCCAGATTCACGTTGTAGTGCGTGGCAATGGCGGTGAGCATGCCCGGCTTGGGTTTGCGGCAGGCGCAGCCCTCATCGGGCCCGTGCGGGCAATAGACGATCAGCCCGACCTCGCCACCCTGCTCGGCCACCAGCCTGCGCAACTGCGCATGCATGGCGTCGAGGGTCGCCAGGTCGTAGTAGCCGCGGGCAATGCCGGACTGATTGGTGGCCACCGCCACCGTCCAGCCGGCCTTGCTCAACTGCGCAATCGCTTCGATCGAACCGGGGATCGGAATCCACTCGTCCAGCGACTTGATGTAAGCGTCGGAGTCCTGGTTGATCACCCCGTCCCGATCGAGAATCAGCAGCTTCAAGACTTACCCCAGCAGCGAAATGTCAGCCACGCCCAGGAACAGACCGCGCAGGCGGCTGAGCAGGGCATAACGGTTGGCGCGGACTTTGGCGTCCTCGGCGTTGACCATCACCGCTTCGAAGAAGGCGTCGACCGGCTCACGCAGGGCTGCCAGGCGCGCCAGCGACTCGCTGTACTGGCGCGCGGCGGCCATTGGCTGCACGGCCTGGTCGGCTTGCTGGATCGCCGAGTACAGGGAGAACTCGTTGGCATTGTCGAAGTACTTTGGTTCGACCGTGGTGGCGACAGCGCCCTCGGCCTTGCTCAGCAGGTTCGACACGCGCTTGTTCACCGCGGCCAGGGCTGCGGCTTCCGGCAATTGGCGGAAGGCCTGGACGGCCTGCACGCGCTGGTCGAAGTCCAGGGCCGAGCCTGGCTTGAGGGCACGTACCGACAGGTAGGTGGCAACGTCGATGCCTTCGTCTTCGTAACGGGCACGCAGACGATCGAAGACGAACTCCAGTACCTGTTCGGCCAGGCCTGCGGCCTTGACCTTGGCGCCGAACTGGGTCACGGCGAAGTTCACCGCTTCGTTCAGGTCCAGGTCCAGTTGCTTCTCGATCAGGATGCGCAGTACGCCCAGTGCCGCACGACGCAGGGCGTAGGGGTCCTTGCTGCCGGTCGGGAGCATGCCGATACCGAAGATACCGACCAGGGTGTCGAGCTTGTCGGCGATAGCCACGGCCGCACCGGTCAGGGTCGACGGCAGATCAGCACCGGCACCGCGCGGCATGTACTGCTCGTTCAGGGCCAGGGCGACGTCTTGCGGCTCGCCGTCGTTGAGGGCGTAGTAGTAACCGGCAACACCCTGCATCTCAGGGAACTCACCGACCATCTCGGTGGCCAGGTCGCACTTCGACAGCAAACCGGCACGCGCCGCGCGTTGGGCATCGCCGCCGATACGCTGGGCGATGAAGGCGGCCAGTTTGGCAACCCGCTCGGCCTTGTCGAAAACGCTGCCCAGCTGGGCCTGGAACACCACGTTCTGCAGGCGCTCGTTGAAGCTTTCCAGCGGCTGCTTCTTGTCTTGCTTGAAGAAGAACTCGGCGTCGGTCAGGCGTGGGCGCACGACCTTCTCGTTGCCTTCGACGATCTGCTTCGGATCGCGGCTCTCGACGTTGGCCACGGTGATGAAGCGCGGCAGCAGCTTGCCGTCGGCATCCAGCAGGCAGAAATACTTCTGGTTGTCCTGCATGGTGGTGATCAGCGCTTCCTGAGGCACTTCAAGGAAGCGTTCCTCGAACGAGCACACCAGCGGCACCGGCCATTCAACCAGGGCGGTCACTTCATCGAGCAGGGCTGGCGGCACGATGGCGCTGCCTTCCTGTTGCAGGGCAAGTTCGGCGGTGCGCTTGCTGATCAGCTCGCGGCGCTCGGCGAAATCGGCCAGGACATAGGCCTTGCGCAGGTCTTCCTGGTAGTTGGCCGGGGCACTGATGCGCACGTTTTCCGGGTGGTGGAAGCGGTGGCCACGGGATTCGCGACCGGCTTTCTGCGCCAGCAGGGTGCAGTCGACCACGTCGTCACCGAGCAGCATGACCAGCCACTGGGTCGGACGCACGAACTCTTCCTTGCGTGCACCCCAGCGCATGCGCTTGGGGATCGGCAGGTCGTTGAGCGAGTCTTCGACGATGGTTGGCAGCAGGCTGGCGGTGGCCTTGCCCGGGATGTGCTGGGAGAAGCGCAGCTTGGCGCCGCTCTGGTCGATATCCGACAGCTCTACCCCGCACTTCTTGGCAAAGCCCAGGGCGGCCTGGGTCGGGTTGCCTTCAGCGTCGAAGGCCGCCTGGCGTGGCGGGCCGTCAAGGTTGACGCTGCGGTCCGGCTGCTGGGTGTCGAGGTTGCGGATCAGTACGGCCAGGCGGCGCGGCGCGGCGAACACCTGCTTGTCGGTGTAGTTCAGGCCTGCGGCCTGCAGGCCTTTTTCGATACCGGCGAGGAAGGCATCAGCAAGGCTGCTCAGGGCCTTGGGTGGCAGTTCTTCGGTGCCCAGTTCAACCAGGAAATCTTGAGCACTCATTGTGCAGCCTCCAGCTTAGCCAACACTTCATCACGCAATTCAGGGGACGCCATCGGGAAGCCCAGCTTGGCGCGGGCTTGCAGGTAACTCTGGGCCACGGCGCGGGCCAGGGTCCGTACACGCAGGATGTAACGCTGACGCTCGGTCACCGAGATGGCGCGACGGGCATCGAGCAGGTTGAAGGTATGCGAGGCCTTGAGGACCATTTCATAGGTCGGTAGCGGCAGCTCCAGCTCGATCAGGCGGTTGGCTTCGCTCTCGTAGAAGTCGAACAGCTCGAACAGCTTCTCGACGTTGGCGTGCTCGAAGTTGTAGGTCGACTGCTCCACTTCGTTCTGGTGGAACACGTCGCCGTAGGTCACCTTGCCGAATGGGCCGTCGGTCCAGATCAGGTCGTAGACCGAATCAACGCCCTGCAGGTACATGGCCAGGCGTTCCAGGCCGTAGGTGATTTCACCGGTGACCGGGAAGCACTCGATGCCGCCTACTTGCTGGAAGTAGGTGAACTGGGTGACTTCCATGCCGTTGAGCCAGATTTCCCAACCCAGGCCCCAGGCGCCGAGGGTCGGCGATTCCCAGTTGTCTTCGACGAAACGGATGTCGTGCACCAGCGGGTCGAGGCCAATGGCTTTCAGCGAGCCCAGGTACAGTTCCTGGAAGTTCGCCGGGTTCGGCTTGAGCACCACCTGGAACTGATAGTAGTGCTGCAGGCGGTTCGGGTTTTCGCCATAACGGCCATCCGCCGGACGACGGCTAGGCTGCACATAGGCGGCGTTCCAGGTTTCCGGGCCGATGGCGCGCAGGAACGTGGCAGTATGGAAAGTGCCGGCGCCTACTTCCATATCGTAGGGCTGAAGCACCACACAACCTTGCTCGGCCCAGTAGTTCTGCAGGGCGAGGATCAAGTCTTGGAAGGTACGCACGGCTGGCGTAGGCTGGCTCACGAAATTCACCTGTTTCTAGGGCTGCGAATATAAAGAGCGGGAGTATAACCCGATTCGCGCAGGCCTCTACCCTTGGAGCCTTATGCCACGTTGCTTTTGGTGTACCGACGATCCGCTTTACCAGGCTTACCACGACCAGGAGTGGGGCACGCCGCAGCGTGATCCGCGCCAGCTGTTCGAGATGTTGCTGCTGGAAGGCTTCCAGGCCGGGTTGTCGTGGATCACCGTGCTGAAAAAGCGCGAACGCTACCGCCAGGTACTGTTCGGCTTTGACCCGCAGCGCCTGGCGCAGATGAGCGATGAAGAAATCGAGGAGCGCATGCTCGACCCGGGCATCATCCGCAACCGCCTCAAGCTCAATGCCGCACGGCGCAATGCGCGGGCCTGGCTGGAGCTGGAACACCCCGCTGATTGGCTTTGGTCGTTCGTCGGCGGTGCGCCGAAAATCAATCATTTCGTTCAGCGTAGCGAGGTGCCAGCAGTCACCGAGGAAGCCACGGCAATGAGCAAGGCCTTGCAGAAAGCCGGTTTCACCTTTGTCGGCCCGACCATCTGCTACGCCTTCATGCAGGCCACCGGCATGGTCATGGACCACACCACCGATTGTGATCGCTACGCCGCTCTGCTGCGCTGAGGGTTACAATGGCCGGCTTGCAGAAAGAGGAACCAGCCTGTGGATAAATTCAAGGGCGCCTTGATGGTCGGGGCGTTGCGGTTGTTTGCCAAGCTCCCTTGGGGCGCGGTACAGCGGGTCGGCGCGGCCATCGGCTGGATCATGTGGAAGGTGCCGAACAGTTCGCGCAACGTGGTGCGCATCAACCTGGCCAAATGCTTCCCGGAAATGGACCCGGTTGCCCGTGAGCGACTGGTGGGCCGGACCCTGATGGACATCGGCAAATCCTTCACCGAGAGTGCCTGCGCCTGGATCTGGCCGGCCCAGCGCTCGCTCGACCTGGTGCGTGAGGTCGAAGGCCTGGAAGTGCTTGAAGCTGCCCTGGCTTCGGGCAAGGGCGTGGTCGGCATTACCAGCCACCTGGGTAACTGGGAAGTGCTCAACCACTTCTATTGCAGCCAGTGCAAACCGATCATTTTCTACCGCCCGCCCAAGCTCAAGGCGGTCGATGACCTGCTGCGCGAACAGCGCGTGCAACTGGGCAACCGCGTGGCGGCGTCGACCAAGGAAGGCATCCTGAGCATCATCAAGGAAGTGCGCAAAGGCGGTCAGGTGGGGATTCCGGCCGACCCGGAGCCGGCCGAATCGGCGGGCATCTTCGTGCCATTCTTTGCCACCAAGGCACTGACCAGCAAGTTCGTGCCGAACATGCTCGCGGGCGGCAAGGCGGTCGGGGTGTTCCTGCATGCCCTGCGCCTGCCGGACGGTTCCGGTTTCAAGGTCATTCTGGAAGCGGCGCCCGAGGCGATGTACAGCGAAGACACCGAAACCTCGGCGGCGGCCATGAGCCAGGTGGTCGAGCGCTATGTGCGGGCGTATCCGAGCCAATACATGTGGAGCATGAAGCGCTTCAAGAAGCGCCCGGCGGGTGAGCCACGCTGGTATTGAGGGCCCTATCGCTGGCAAGCCAGCTCCCACAGGATCGAGTTTGGCCATCAGTTGTGGGAGCGGCGTTGCCGGCGATGGACCGCGAAGCGGTCCTAAACAGCCCTGTCGAGCTTCTTCAGAAATACCGTCATCTCTTTCTCGGCCTGCTTGTCGCCATGTGCGCGAGCCGCTTCCAGCCCCTGCTCCCAGGCCTTGCGCGCCGCCGCCAGGTCACCCTGTAGCTGATGCGCCTTGCCCAGCAGCTTCCACGCCGCCGAGTACTTCGGGTCGTGCTCGACGCAGCGCTGCAAGTACACGGCCGCCTCGGCGCCATTGCCCTCATCGAGCCAGGCCTTGCCCAGGCCGAAACGCAACAGGGCGTTATCCACACCCTTGGCCAGCATCTTTTCCAGTGATTCGCGCATTCCAGGCCCCCCTTAGAAGAAGCTCAACCCTACATGGAACAGCTTCTCGACGTCACGGATGTACTTTTTATCCACAACGAAGAGGATCACGTGGTCGCCGGCTTCAATCACCGTGTCGTCATGGGCGATCAGTACTTCTTCGTCGCGGATGATCGCGCCGATGGTGGTGCCCGGTGGCAGGGCGATGTCTTCGATGGCCTTGCCGATTACCTTGCTCGACTTCGAGTCACCGTGGGCAATGGCCTCGATGGCCTCGGCCGCACCCCGGCGCAGCGAGTGCACGCTGACGATATCGCCGCGGCGCACGTGGGCCAGCAGGGTGCCGATGGTGGCCAGCTGCGGGCTGATGGCGATGTCGATTTCGCCACCCTGGACCAGGTCGACATAGGCCGGGTTGTTGATGATGGTCATCACCTTGCGCGCGCCCAGGCGCTTGGCCAGCAGCGAGGACATGATGTTGGCTTCATCATCGTTGGTCAGGGCCAGGAAGATGTCGGCTTCGGCAATGTTCTCTTCCAGCATCAGGTCACGGTCCGAGGCGCTGCCCTGCAGTACCACGGTGCTTTCCAGGGTGTCGGACAGGTGCCGGCAACGGGCCGGGTTCATCTCGATGATTTTCACCTGGTAGCGGCTTTCGATGGCCTCGGCCAGGCGTTCGCCGATCTGCCCGCCGCCCGCGATGACTACGCGCTTGTTGGTCTCGTCGATGCGCCGCAGCTCGCCCATCACCGCACGGATGTGCGCCTTGGCGGCGATGAAGAACACTTCGTCGTCGGCTTCGATAACCGTGTCGCCCTGCGGCAGGATCGGCCGGTCACGGCGAAAGATCGCCGCCACGCGGGTGTCGACATTGGGCATGTGCGCGCGGATCTGGCGCAGTTGCTGGCCTACCAGCGGCCCGCCGTAGTAGGCCTTGACCGCTACCAGCTGGGCTTTGCCTTCGGCGAAGTCGATCACCTGCAGGGCGCCGGGGTGTTCGATCAGGCGCTTGATGTAGTGGGTGACCACCTGCTCGGGGCTGATCAGCACGTCGACCGGAATGGCGTCGTTGTCGAACAGGCCGGCGCGAGTCAGGTAGGCCGATTCGCGCACCCGGGCGATCTTGGTCGGGGTGTGGAACAGGGTATGGGCAACCTGACAGGCGACCATGTTGGTCTCGTCGCTGTTGGTCACCGCCACCAGCATGTCGGCGTCATCGGCACCGGCCTGGCGCAGCACGGTTGGAAAGGAGGCGCGGCCTTGCACGGTGCGGATGTCCAGGCGGTCGCCGAGGTCGCGCAGACGGTCGCCATCGGTGTCGACCACGGTGATGTCGTTGGCTTCGCTGGCCAGGTGTTCAGCCAGCGTACCGCCGACCTGCCCTGCGCCGAGGATGATGATCTTCATCCGCTGTTCCCTTCTCTTGTTATCCGCGCGCGGCGGCGATTTTGATCAGCTTGGCATAGTAGAAGCCGTCGTGCCCGCCTTCCTGGGCCAGCAGCTGGCGGCCATGGGGCTGGCGGATACCGGCCTGGGTCGCCAGGTCCAGCTCACGCGCACCGGGGGTGCGGGCGAGGAACGCCTCGATCACTTCGGTGTTTTCCGTCGGCAGGGTCGAGCAGGTGGCGTAGAGCAGGATGCCGCCGACCTCGAGGGTTGGCCACAGGGCGTCGAGCAGCTCGCCTTGCAGGCTGGCCAGGGCGGCGATGTCGTCGGCCTGGCGGGTCAGCTTGATGTCCGGATGGCGGCGGATCACCCCGGTGGCTGAGCACGGCGCGTCGAGCAGGATGCGCTGGAAGCCCTTGCCGTCCCACCAGCTGGCGGTGTCGCGGGCGTCGCAGGCGATCAACTGGGCGTCGAGGCCGAGGCGATCGAGGTTCTCGCGCACGCGGGTCAGGCGTTTGGCTTCCAGGTCAATGGCAACGACGGCATCGAGCCCGGCTTGGGCTTCCAGCAGGTGGCAGGTCTTGCCACCCGGGGCGCAGCAGGCGTCGAGCACGCGCTGGCCGGGGGCCAGGTCGAGCAGGTCGGCGGCCAGTTGTGCGGCTTCGTCCTGGACGCTGATCCAGCCCTGGTCGAAACCGGGCAGGCCGCGGACATCGCAGGCTTCGGCGAGCAGGATGCCGTCGCCGCTGAACTGGCAGGGCGCCGCTTCAAGGCCGGCTTCACGCAGCAGTTCGAGGTAGGCATCGCGGCTGTGATGGCGGCGGTTGACCCGCAGGATCATCGGCGGATGGGCGTTGTTGGCGGCGCAGATGGCTTCCCAATGCTCGGGCCAGAAGGCCTTGAGCGACTTTTGCAGCCAGCGCGGGTGCGCGGTGCGTACGACCGGGTCGCGTTCGAGTTCGGCGAAGATCTCGCTGCTTTCCCGTTGCGCACGGCGCAATACGGCGTTGAGCAAGCCCTTGGCCCAGGGCTTTTTCAGTTTCTCGGCACAGCCTACGGTTTCGCCGATGGCGGCGTGCGCGGGGACGCGCGTGTAGAGCAGTTGGTACAGACCGACCAGCAGCAGCGCCTCGACGTCGGCATCGGCGGCCTTGAACGGCTTCTGCAACAGGCGCTCGGCCAGGGCCGACAGGCGTGGTTGCCAGCGCGCGGTGCCGAAGGCCAGGTCCTGGGTCAGGCCGCGGTCACGTGCTTCGACCTTGTCCAGCTGGCTTGGCAGCGAGCTGTTCAGCGACGCCTTGCCACTGAGTACTGCCGCCAGGGCGCGGGCGGCTGCCAAACGTGGATTCATTGGCCAAGCACCGTGCCGGTGGCGAATTTTTCGCGGCGGCTGTTGAACAGGTCGCTGAAGTTCAGTGCCTTGCCGCCAGGCAACTGCAGACGGGTCAGGCACAGCGCCTGTTCACCGCAGGCGACGATCAGCCCGTCCTTGCTGGCAGAGAGAATTTCACCCGGGGCGCCCGAGCCTGTGGATAAGTTCGCAGCGAGGACCTTCACCGCTTCCCCGTTGAGGGTGCTGTGGCAGATCGGCCACGGGTTGAAGGCGCGAATCAGGCGCTCCAGCTCAACCGCCGGGCGGCTCCAGTCCAGGCGCGCTTCGTCCTTGTTCAGCTTGTGTGCATAAGTGGCCAGGCTGTCGTCCTGAACTTCACCCTGCAAGGTGCCAGCAGCAAGACCGGCAACGGCCTCGAGTACGGCTGGCGGGCCCATTTCGGCCAGGCGATCGTGCAAGGTGCCGCCGGTGTCGCTGGCACTGATCGGGGTGCTGACCTTGAGCAGCATCGGCCCGGTGTCCAGGCCTGCTTCCATCCGCATTACGGTGACGCCGCTTTCGCTGTCGCCGGCTTCGACCGCACGTTGGATCGGCGCGGCGCCACGCCAGCGAGGCAGCAGCGAAGCGTGACTGTTGATGCAGCCCAGGCGCGGAATATCCAGCACCGCCTGCGGCAGGATCAGGCCGTAGGCGACCACCACCATCAGGTCCGGTTGCAGGGCTGCCAGTTCCGCTTGCGCCTCGGCGTTACGCAGGGTCGGCGGTTGCAGGACCTGGATGCCGTTATCCACAGCCAGTTGCTTGACCGCGCTTGGCATCAGTTTTTGCCCACGCCCGGCCGGGCGGTCCGGCTGGGTGTAGACCGCCACCACGTCATAGGGGCTGTCGATCAGGGCCTTGAGGTGTTCGGCGGCAAACTCTGGGGTGCCTGCGAAGACAATGCGCATGGAGTTCTCGCTTAAAAAGAAAAAGGCTTGCCGGAGCAAGCCTTTGGGAAGAGGAGATCAAGCTTGCTGGCGATGCTGTTTTTCCAGCTTCTTCTTGATTCGGTCGCGTTTGAGCGTCGACAGGTAGTCAACGAACAGCTTGCCGTTGAGGTGGTCGCACTCATGCTGGATGCACACTGCCAGCAGGCCTTCGGCGACCAGCTCGTACGGCTTGCCGTCGCGATCCAGCGCCTTGACCTTGACCCGTATCGGGCGATCGACGTTCTCGTAGAAGCCGGGCACCGACAGGCAGCCTTCCTGGTACTGATCCATTTCGTCGGTCAGCATCTCGAGCTCGGGGTTGATGAACACCCGTGGCTCGCTGCGATCCTCGCTCAGGTCCATGACCACGATGCGCTTGTGCACGTTGATCTGGGTGGCGGCGAGACCGATGCCAGGGGCTTCGTACATGGTTTCAAACATGTCATCGATCAACTGGCGAACGCCGTCGTCGACTTCGCTCACCGGTTTGGCGATGGTACGAAGGCGCGGGTCCGGGAATTCGAGGATGTTCAGAATGGCCATAAGCGTATGAGCTGCACTGTGCGATGAATTACAAACATGAGTACACATAATAAAGGGATTCGGCGCATTCGGCACCTGGCAAAGGTCAGCTAAGGTTTCAGGGGGCTTTCGCACCCGTGCCTGCAAGCCTGAAGGAATGCCCTTGAGGGAAATCCTTCAACCGGTTGTCAAAGTATTATCAACAGAGTTATCCACAGCTTCTTCACGGCAGACCCGGGCTGCCCGATCAAGGATGATCGTTATGTCGCAACCCTTATCGTCGGCGTGTTCACCCGCCGAACTCGAAGCGCGCTTGCGTCTTCATTTGCTGCCGTCCCTGGGGCCGCGGCGTTTTCACACCCTTATCCAGGCCTTCGGCAATGCCTCGGCGGCACTCAGCGCGCCGGCCTCGGCCTGGCGCGCGCTGCAGGTACCGGCAGAGAGCAGCGATGCCCGGCGCAGCCTTGGCGTGCGCGATGGCGCGGCGGCTGCAATGCGCTGGCTAGAGGCTTGTGACCAGCATTTGTTGATGTGGGACGAGCCCTGCTACCCTGGCTTGCTGGCCGAACTGGGGGACGCCCCGCCGCTGCTGTTCATTGCCGGCAACCCGGCCATCCTGGAAAAACCACAGCTGGCGATCGTCGGCAGTCGCCGGGCTTCCAGGCCGGCGCTGGATACCGCTGCGGCTTTCTCTCGCAGTCTTTCCCGGGGTGGTTTTGTCATTACCAGCGGCCTGGCCCTGGGGGTCGATGGCGCCGCGCATCAGGCTGCCCTGGATGCTGGCGGGCAGACCATCGGCGTGTTGGGTACCGGGCTGCAAAAACTTTATCCACAGCGTCACAGGGCGCTGGCGGCCGCAATGATCGCGCAAGGCAGCGCGGTGATTTCCGAGTTTCCGCTGGATGCCGGGCCGACAGCCAGCAACTTTCCCCGGCGTAACCGGATCATCAGCGGCCTGTCACTGGGCGTGCTGGTGGTCGAGGCGAGTCTTGCCAGTGGCTCGCTGATCACCGCACGCCTGGCCGCCGAGCAAGGCCGGGAGGTGTATGCGATTCCAGGCTCGATTCATCACCCAGGGTCCAAGGGTTGTCACCAGTTGATCCGCGATGGCGCCTTGCTGGTGGAAACCGTCGACCAGATCGTCGAGACCTTGCAGGGTTGGCAGCGCTTGCCGCCCTTGCAGGCGGCCGCCACCCCCCGCCATGAACTGGTCGATCTGTTGCTGGCTGCGCCGCAAACCACCGAGGGGCTGGCCAGCAGCAGTGGCTGGCCGTTGCCCAGGGTGTTGGCGGCGCTGACTGAGCTGGAGCTGGCGGGCAGCGTCTGCAATGAAGCTGGGCGTTGGTTTGCCCGGCCTGGCTAAGTACACTGCTATCTGCCTTTATGCGGAGTGAAAGCAATGGTGAGCAGTTGGCGTGTGCAACAAGCCGCGCGTGAAATTCGGGCCGGTGCGGTGATTGCCTACCCGACCGAGGCGGTCTGGGGCCTGGGCTGTGACCCGTGGAACGAAGAAGCGGTGGATCGCCTGCTGGCAATCAAGTCGCGCTCGGTCGACAAGGGATTAATCCTGATCGCCGATAATATCCGCCAGTTCGACTTCCTTTTCGAGGATTTCCCCGAAACCTGGCTGGACCGCATGTCTGCGACCTGGCCGGGACCGAACACCTGGCTGGTGCCGCATCAGAACCTGCTCCCAGAGTGGATTACCGGGGTGCATGACACAGTGGCCCTGCGCGTCAGCGATCATCCGGTGGTACGCGACTTGTGCGCGCTGGTCGGGCCGCTGATTTCCACGTCGGCCAACCCGCAAGGCCGCCCAGCCGCCAAGACCCGCTTGCGGGTCGAGCAGTACTTCCGTGGGCAGCTGGACATGGTGCTCGGTGGCGCCTTGGGTGGGCGGCGTAATCCGAGTGTGATTCGTGACCTGGTGACCGGCGAGGTTGTGCGGGCCGGTTGATGCCCTGATCGCTGGCCAGCCAGCTCCCACAAGGTTTACCGAGAGCCCTGTGGGAGCCGGCCTTGCCGGCGATGAATTCATCTCCGATTCAAGGCAGCAACACCGTCGACCCCACCGTCCTGCGCGCCGACAGCTCGCTCTGCGCCTTGGCCGCCTCGCTCAGTGGATAGCGTTGCTGGATATCCACAGTCAACTTGCCGCTGGTGATCATCGCAAACAGGTCATCCGCCATCGCCTGGGTGTTTTGTGCATTGTTGGCGTAGCTGGCCAGGGTTGGCCGGGTGACATACAGCGAGCCCTTCTGCGCCAGGATGCCAAGGTTGACGCCGCTCACCGCGCCAGAGGCATTGCCGAAGCTGACCATCAACCCGCGCGGCGCCAGGCAGTCCAGCGAGGTCAGCCAGGTGTCCTGGCCAACGCCGTCGTACACCACCGGGCATTTCTTTCCGTCGGTCAGTTCCAGTACCCGCTGGACCACGTCTTCGCGGCTGTAATCAATGGTTGCCCAGGCACCCAGGGCCTTGGCCCGTTCAGCCTTCTCGGCACTGCTGACCGTACCGATCAACCTGGCTCCCAATGCCTTGGCCCATTGGCAGGCCAGCGAGCCGACGCCCCCGGCGGCGGCATGGAACAAAATGGTATCGCCCGGCTGCACCGCGTAGGTCTGCTTGAGCAGGTACTGCACGGTCAGGCCCTTGAGCATCACTGCCGCCGCTTGCTCAAAGCTGATGCTGTCGGGGAGCTTGACCAGATTGGCTTCAGGCAGCACATGCACTTCGCTGTAGGCACCCAGCGGGCCGCCGGCATAGGCGACGCGGTCGCCGATTTTCAGCCCAGAGACCTGCTCACCCACTGCCTCGACCACCCCGGCGCCTTCAGTGCCCAGGCCCGAGGGCAGCGATGGCGGCGCATAGAGGCCGCTGCGAAAGTAGGTATCGATGAAGTTCAGGCCGATTGCCTGGTTACGCACGCGAACTTGCTGCGGGCCGGGCGCCGCCGGCTCGAAGTCGACCAGGGTGAGGACTTCGGGGCCGCCATGCTGGCTGAACTGAATACGCTTGGCCATCTGCACTCTCCTGAAGGTACCGGGAAAACCCCTATCGGACGCCTTTGCTTGATCGCCGTCAACTGCGGCCAGCCTGCCGCCGGTGGTATGCTACGCGCCGAATTTGCCTTAGCCCGCTTCCAGGTGACCTGATGACTAGCCGCACCGAGGCCGTGAAAGCCTACCTGCTCGACCTGCAAGACCGTATCTGCACCGCCCTCGAAAACGAAGACGGTGGTGCCCGCTTTGTCGAGGATGCCTGGACGCGCGAGGCCGGCGGCGGTGGGCGGACCCGGGTGATCGGTGATGGCAAGGTCATCGAGAAAGGTGGGGTGAACTTCTCTCACGTTTTCGGCAGCGGTCTGCCGCCATCGGCCAGTGCCCACCGGCCGGAGCTGGCCGGGCGTGGCTTCGAAGCGTTGGGCGTGTCGTTGGTGATCCACCCGCATAACCCGCATGTACCGACCTCACACGCCAACGTGCGTTTCTTCATTGCCGAGAAAGAAGGTGAAGAAGCCGTCTGGTGGTTCGGCGGTGGCTTTGACCTGACGCCTTACTACGGTAACGAAGAAGACTGCGTGCACTGGCACCGGGTTGCCGAGCGCGCCTGTGCGCCTTTCGGTGCCGACGTCTATCCGCGTTACAAGGCCTGGTGCGACCGCTACTTCCACCTCAAGCACCGCGGCGAACCACGGGGTATTGGCGGCCTGTTCTTCGATGACCTGAACGAGTGGGACTTCGATACCTGCTTTGCCTTCATCCGTGCCATTGGCGATGCCTATGTCGAGGCTTACCTGCCGATCGTCCAGCGCCGCAAGGATCAGCCCTACACCGCCGAGCAGCGTGAGTTCCAGGAATACCGTCGCGGCCGTTATGTCGAGTTCAACCTGGTCTACGACCGTGGCACCCTGTTCGGCCTGCAATCGGGCGGGCGCACCGAATCGATCCTGATGTCGCTGCCACCGCACGTGCGTTGGGGGTACGATTGGAAGGCCGCGCCAGGCAGCGAAGAAGCGCGCCTGACCGAGTATTTCCTGCAGGACCGTGACTGGCTTGGCGAGGCCAAGACCAGCCATTGAGCTGCTGTGGATAACTTTCCGGGCCTGCCCGGCCTTGACCCAGGAACCGCGTGAATGGACCAGTACGTTGTATTCGGCAACCCGATCGGCCACAGCAAGTCGCCGCTGATCCACCGTCTGTTCGCCGACCAGACCGGCCAGCAGTTGGAATACAGCACCTTGCTGGCGCCGCTGGATGATTTCAGCATGTGTGCCCAGGGCTTTTTCAAGCAGGGCCTGGGTGCCAACGTCACTGTGCCGTTCAAGGAAGAAGCCTATCGCCTGGTCGATAGCCTGACGCCGCGGGCCAAGCGCGCCGGGGCGGTGAACACCCTGAGCAAGCTGGTCGACGGCAGCCTGCAGGGCGATAACACCGATGGCGCCGGGTTGGTCCGCGATCTTACCGTCAATGCCGGTGTGCAACTGACCGGCAAACGCATCCTGCTGCTCGGCGCCGGCGGGGCCGTGCGCGGGGTGCTGGAGCCGTTGCTGGCACACAACCCGGCATCGCTGGTGATCGCCAACCGCACGGTGGAAAAAGCCGAACAACTGGCCCGTGAGTTCGCCGACCTGGGGCCGGTGGCTGCCAGCGGTTTCGACTGGCTTGAAGAGCCGGTCGACCTGATCATCAATGCGACTTCTGCCAGCCTTGCCGGTGAACTGCCGCCCATCTCCGCCAGCCTGATCGAGCCGGGTAACACCGTGTGCTACGACATGATGTATGGCAAGGAGCCGACGCCTTTCTGCCGTTGGGCCAGCGAGCACAAGGCCGCCAAGGTCCTGGATGGCCTGGGCATGCTCGCCGAACAGGCCGCCGAGGCGTTCTTCATCTGGCGTGGCGTGCGTCCCGACACCGCCCCGGTGCTGGACGAATTGCGCCGCCAACTGGCGCGCGGCTAATCCTCGAAGCGGATCGGGCAGTTCGCTGCCCCTTCGAGTTTGTGCAATTCCTCGATCACTTGCGGGCGCGCCCGTTGCAGCGTCAGGCTGCCGCCTGCGCGACCTAGCCGTCGTGCCTCGCGGTGCAGCATGTCGACCCCGGAATAGTCGATGAAATTGATCTGCCGCGCATCGATCACCACCTGCGGGCCCTGGCAACGTTGCAGGCGTACCTGCAGGTAATGACTGGCGCCAAAGAAGATTGAACCGCCTACACGCAGTACATCGGCATCGCCCTCCCGGGACTGCTGTACCCGTGGTCGCGAGGTGCGCTTGAGGTAAAAGAACAGCGACGCCAGCACCCCGGCGTAGATGGCCGTTTGCAGTTCCAGCAACAAGGTGGCGGCGCCCGTCAGGGCCATGACCAGGAATTCCGAACGGCTGACCCGGAATAGCGCACGTATCGCCCGATGATCAACCAGGCCCCAGCAGATCAGCAGGATACTGCCAGCCATGGCCGGGATCGGGATATGCGCGATCAACCCCGCCCCGGTCACCGCAAACAAGGTTACCCACAGGGCGGCAAACACCCCCGCCAGGGGCGAGCGGGCGCCAGCGTCATAGCTGAGCCCGGAGCGGGTGAAGGAACCGGACGACAGATAGCCGGAGAAGAATCCGCCGACCATGTTCGACAGGCCCTGAGCGCGGATCTCCTGATTGGCGTCGATGAGCTGTTCAGAGTGCGATGACAGCGAGCGGGCAATCGACAGGCTGGTGACCAGGCCGAGCATGCCGACCGCCACGGCGCTGGGCAGCAGACGCAGGATCAATTCCAGGTCCAGCAGTGGCAACGGACTCAACGGTGGCAACTGGCCGATGAAGCCGGGTACCAACTGCACATGGCCAAATAGCCCTGGTAGCGACCAGCCCAGCAAGCTGGCGAGCGTCAACGTTATCAACAGGCCGGGCCAGCGCGGGCGCAGCATCTTTACCGCAGCACCCAGCAGCACAGTGCCCAGGCCGAGCAATAACGAAGGCCAATCCACCTCCCCGGCGTGCTCCAGCAGGTGTTGCAGGGTCTTCAAGGCCGTGGCCTGGCTGGGCAGGTTCATCCCCAGCAAGTTGGGCAGTTGTCCAAGCGCGATCACCACCGCAGCACCCAGGGTGAAGCCCAGCACCACCGATTGCGAGACAAAATTGACCAGCGCGCCAAAGCGCAACAGCCCCAGCAACCACTGAAACACCCCAGCGAGGAAGGTCAGCAGCAGGATCAGGGTGATGTAGTCGCTGCTGCCAGCGACCGCCAGCGGGCTGACGCTGGCGTAGAGAACGATGGAGATCGCCGCCGTTGGCCCGCAGATCAGGTGCCAGGACGAACCCCAGAGGCAGGCGACCATCACCGGCACAATCGCCGCGTACAGCCCGTACTCGGCGGGCAGCCCGGCGATCAGGGCGTAGGCGATCGATTGTGGCAGTGCCAGGATCGCCCCGCTCAGACCCACCAACAGATCACGGCGCGCGCTGGCTCGGGTCTGGCGCGGCAGCCAGGTGAGAAACGGCAGCAGTCGGTGGCGATCAGGCCAGGCCATGAAGACTCTCTATCGCAGGCAGAAGCTGTTCAGGGTGCGATGTCCGACGCTCGGGTGCAAGCCGTGTCAGAAGACAAAGTTCACGTGCTCACCGTGGTGCAGTTTCAGCTCCAGGGCATCGACCATGGCGGCTGCCACCCGTGCCAGGCGCTGCAGTGGTTCGGCCAGACCGGGTTCGAGGGTGCCATGCGTCTGGTGAAAGTGCTCGATGCCCAGGCCGGCGACTTGCTGCGGACTGTTGATCAGGGTCCAGTGCAGCGGGCTGCGTTGCAACAGGTCGACGATCTGGTCGGCACAGGCCCGTTGCTGCTCGCTGTGCCCTTCGCCCTGATCGAGCACGCTGAAATCGCCCACCAGCAACAGCCGGCGTATAGTGGTGCGGGTCATGCCTGCGATCAGCGCCTGGCTCATGCGCAGTTGTGCGGCAAAGTCGTCGGGCGCCAGTGCAGGCAGCAGGCAGACCACTGCCGAGCCACCGGCCACGCTTTGCTCGGCCTGATCGGGGTTGTCCAGGCCGCCAGTCTTGAAGTGCAAGCCGGGGCGTGGCGCCAGGCTGTTGAGGTTATCGACCACGGCGATCACCTCATGCTGGCGCTTGAGCAGTTCAGCCATCAGGGCGCTGCCCAGGCTGCTCAAACCTCCCAGCAGGACCAGTTTGAACGCTGGGGTTTCGGCATTTTTCACCAGATCACTCCATTGGCAGCGGGTGATCATTTGACCCGCGTAGACCCTGCGGGTTCGTTGTAATTCAGGAGTTTTCGTGCAAAGGATCAAAGGCTATCACGCCCATATCTACTATGACGCCAGCACCATGGAGCAGGCCCGGCAACTGTGTGAAGAAGCCGCGCGGCTGTTTCCGGTGACCATGGGGCGCATGCATCAGAAGCCGGTCGGGCCGCATCCGGACTGGAGCTGCCAACTGGCGTTCGGGCCTGAGGTGGTGGGGGTGGTGTTGCCCTGGCTGGCGTTGTATCGCCGAGGGTTGGTGGTGTTTCTGCATCCGCTGACCGGCGATGATCTGGCCGATCATCGTGATCATGCGATCTGGATGGGGGCGGTGCGGCCTTTGGATCTTTCGATCTTCAAGTAGTTTACGGCTCCGGGGTAGGAGCGGGCTTGCGCGCACCTCGCACACCCTGGGCCAGTGCCGAGCACAGCTCAAGCACATCACCCACGGCCTGCTCGGCAGTCTTGGCAGTGGCAATCTTGTCGACCAGCGCCGAACCGACCACGACACCATCCGACAGTTTGGCAATTGCCGCGGCTTGCTCCGGGGTGCGGATACCGAAGCCGACGCTGATCGGCAGGTCGGTGTGGCGACGCAGGCGCTCGATGGCACTGCTGACGTGTTCGGTCGTCGCGGAGCCGGCACCGGTCACACCGGCAACCGACACGTAGTAGACAAAGCCCGAGCTGCGCTCCAGCACGCGTGGCAGGCGCACGTCATCGGTGGTCGGGGTGGTCAGGCGGATGAAGTCGATACCCGCGGCCTGGGCCGGGGTGGCCAGCTCGGCGTCATGCTCCGGTGGCAGGTCGACGATGATCAGGCCATCCACGCCCACTGCCTTGGCCTGGGCAACGAAGGCCTCGACGCCAAAGCGGTGGATCGGGTTGTAGTAACCCATCAGCACGATCGGCGTGGTCTGGTTGTCGACGCGGAACTCGCCCACCATCTGCAAGGTCTTCGCCAGGGTCTGGCCGGCCTCCAGGGCGCGCAGGGTGGCGAGCTGAATCGCCACGCCGTCGGCCATCGGGTCGGTGAACGGCATGCCCAGCTCGATCACGTCGGCGCCAGCGGCGGGCAGGCCTTTGAGAATTTGCAGCGAGGCGTCGTAGCCTGGGTCGCCAGCAGTGATGAAGGTGACCAGTGCCGAGCGGCCTTCGGCCTTCAGCTCGGCGAAGCGTTGTTCAAGACGGCTCATGCCTGTTTCTCCTGGGCAGCCATATGGCTCATCACGGTTTGCATGTCTTTGTCGCCGCGCCCGGACAGGCACACCACCATCAGGTGATCCTTGGGCAAGGTCGGCGCGCGTTTGATCGCTTCGGCCAGGGCATGGGAGGTTTCCAGGGCCGGAATGATGCCTTCCAGGCGGCAGGTGGTGTGGAACGCGGCCAGGGCTTCGTCGTCGGTGATACTGACGTATTCGACCCGCTTCACTTCGTGCAACCAGGCGTGTTCAGGGCCGATGCCGGGGTAGTCGAGGCCGGCGGAAATCGAGTGGGCGTCGGTGATCTGGCCGTCGGCATCCTGCAGCAGGTAGGTGCGGTTGCCGTGCAGTACGCCCGGTACGCCACCGTTGAGGCTGGCGGCATGCTTGTCGGTGTCGACGCCATGGCCCCCGGCTTCAACGCCGATGATTTGCACGCTGGCGTCATCGAGGAAGTCGTGGAACAGGCCCATGGCGTTGGAGCCGCCGCCGACGCAGGCGATCAGGCTGTCGGGCAGGCGCCCTTCCTTGGCCTGCAGCTGTTCGCGGGTCTCTTTGCCGATGATCGATTGGAAGTCGCGGACCATTGCCGGGTACGGGTGCGGGCCGGCTACAGTGCCAATCAGGTAGAAGGTGTCGTCGACGTTGGTGACCCAGTCGCGCAGGGCCTCGTTCATCGCGTCCTTGAGGGTGCCGGTGCCGGCGGTTACCGGGACGATTTCGGCGCCCAGCAACTTCATGCGGAACACGTTGGCCTGCTGGCGTTCGATGTCGGTGGCGCCCATGTAGATCACGCAAGGCAGGCCGAAACGCGCGGCGACGGTGGCAGTGGCCACGCCGTGCATGCCGGCGCCGGTTTCGGCGATCAGGCGTTTCTTGCCCATGCGCTTGGCCAGCAGCACCTGGCCGATGCAGTTGTTCACCTTGTGTGCGCCGGTGTGGTTGAGCTCTTCACGCTTGAAGAAGATCTTCGCGCCACCGCAGTGTTCGGTCAGGCGTTCGGCGAAGTACAGCGGGTTGGGCCTGCCGATGTAGTCGCGCTGAAAGTACGCCAGTTGCTCGAGGAACTGCGGGTCGGCCTTGGCCGCTTCGTACTCGCGGGCAAGGTCCAGCACCAGCGGCATCAGGGTTTCTGCCACGTAGCGGCCGCCGAATGCGCCAAACAGGCCATTGGCATCAGGGCCGGCGCGGAAGTTGGTCTGGGTCATGGGTCGCTCCAGGGCGGTAGTTAAGTCGTCAATGGCTTTACTCTAACCACGACACGCGCAGCTGAAAACCGATAAGATTGCGACAACATGTCAGGAAAACTCACACGTTATGCGCCAGGACCTGCCTCCCCTCAATGCCCTTCGGGCCTTTGAAGCCACCGCCCGGCTCAACAGTGTCAGCCAGGCAGCCGAGCAGCTGCATGTTACTCATGGCGCAGTGAGCCGCCAGTTGAAGGTGCTTGAAGAGCATCTTGGCGTGGCGCTGTTCGTCAAAGAAGGACGCGGCCTTAAACTCACAGATGCCGGCGTGCGCCTGCGCGATGCCAGCAGCGATGCTTTTGAGCGCTTGCGCGGGGTTTGTGCAGAAATCAGCCAGAGCAGCGCCGATGCGCCGTTTGTCCTCGGTTGCTCCGGCAGCCTGCTGGCGCGCTGGTTTATCCCGCGACTGGGCCGGCTCAAGGCGGACTTGCCAGAACTGCGCCTGCACCTGTCCGCCGGTGAAGGTGATCTCGACCCGCGCCGCCCCGGGCTGGATGCGCTACTGGTGTTTGCCGAGCCGCCGTGGCCTGCGGATATGCAGGTGCACGTGCTGGCCCAAGAGCGCATCGGCCCGGTGCTCAGCCCGCACTTTCCCGGGTTCAACCGCTTGCAGCGGGCGCCTGCGCAGGCGCTACTGGCGGAAACGCTGCTGCAGACCACCTCGCGCCCACAAGCCTGGCCAAACTGGGCCGTGCAGCAGGGTATCGACCCCCAGGCGCTGCGCTATGGGCAGGATTTCGAGCATCTGTATTACTTGTTGGAGGCGGCAGTGGCGGGGCTGGGGGTGGCGATAGCGCCGCAGCCGCTGGTCGCTGATGACTTGCGTGGCGGGCGCCTGGCTGCGCCCTGGGGGTTTTGTGAAACCCAGGCGGCGCTGGCCCTGTGGGTGCCGCGACGCGCCGCAGATGGGCGCGCCGAGCAATTGGCTGGCTGGTTGCGCGCGGAACTTGCGCGCCAGGCCGCTTAGTTACCGCGTCTGCACAGCAGGTACGCCGCCAGCAAGCCGAGGGCACCGACCGCGACACCGGCGGTGGTCCACGGGTGTTCCTGGGCATAGTCGCGGGTCGCCAGGCTGGTCTCGCGGGTTTTGGTTTTGACTTCTTCGTAGGCATCGCTGAGCAGGTGGCGTGAATGGCGCAGGGCATTCTCGGCATTGCTCTTGAGCGCCTTCAGGGTTTTGCGCGACTCATCCGAGGCATCGTCCTTGAGGCTTTCCAGTGACTTGAGCAGGCTTTCGATTTCCGCTTCCATGCTTTGCAGTGAAGCTTTACGCAGCGAGGTGTTGGCCATGGTGACTCTCCTTCAAGGTTGAGTTGAGCTGTGTAGATTCCGACTACAGGGTGTTGAGAAAGTGCAGTCGAACTTTTAGTGGCATTTACCCTTCGCAGGTAAAACAGCCCAGCGCTGCTAGGCTCTATCTGACATTCAAAAAGGAGATTGCCCATGTCTGATCACCACACCTACAAGAAAATCGAACTCGTCGGCTCCTCGCCTACCTCCATTGAAGAGGCGATCAACAACGCCCTGGCCGAGGCAGGCAAGAGCATCAAGCATCTTGAGTGGTTCGAGGTGGTCGATACCCGTGGCCATATCAAGGACAACAAGGCCGCGCATTTTCAGGTCACGCTCAAGGTGGGTTTTCGCATCGTCAACAGCTGAAGCGGTGATACTGGCTTGTGCGGGTCAATTGCGTTACACAGTCCTGAGGCGCCCGGCCTGCCTGGCGCCCTTCTCTATTTTGATCTGAACAAGGAAAGCGATCGATGAAGAAGTTGGTAGTAGCGATTGGTTTGATGACGTTGGCGGGTACTGCGCTGGCTGCTGGCAAGCCGTGTGAAGAACTCAAGGCTGAAATAGCCGCCAAGCTCGATGCCAAGGGTGTCAGCGGCTATTCCCTGGAAATCGTCGATAAGGGCGCAGCCGCGGATGGCAAGGTCGTGGGTAGCTGCGAAGGCGGCACCAAGGAAATCGTCTACAAGCGCGGGTGACTGTGTTGAAGCCATCGCAGGTCAAGCCCGCTCCAACGTAGGAGCGGGCTTGCCCCGCGATAGGGCTTTCAGCTGCCCAAAACCGTTTGGGCAAGCAGCTCATACGACCGAATCCGGTCCGCATGCTCATACAGGTCGCAGGTAAAGATCAGCTCATCCGCCTCGGTCTGCTCCAGCAACACCTCAAGCTTGGCGCGGATCTTCTGCGGGCTCCCGACCATCGCCAGGCCAAGGAAACTGCCCACCGCTTCACGCTCATGGGGCAGCCACAGGCCGTCCATGGTCGCTACCGGCGGACGCTGCACCAGGCTTTGCCCGCGCATCAGGGCGAGGATGCGCTGATACACCGAGGTGGCCAGGTAATCAGCCTGTTCATCCGTCTCGGCAGCCACCAGCGGCACGCCGAGCATAACGTAGGGCTTGTCGAGCACGGCCGAAGGCTGGAAGTGGTTGCGGTACACGCGAATCGCTTCGTGCAGGTAACGCGGAGCGAAATGCGAGGCGAAGGCGTAGGGCAAACCGCGCATGCCGGCCAGTTGCGCGCTGAACAAGCTCGAACCCAGCAACCAGATGGGCACCTCGGTACCGTACCCGGGTACGGCGATGACCTTCTGATCGGGCGTGCGCGGCCCCAGGTAGCGCACCAGTTCTTCGACATCATCGGGGAAATCGTCGGCACTGCCAGAGCGTTCGCGGCGTAGCGCGCGGGCCGTCATCTGGTCGGAGCCCGGCGCGCGGCCCAGGCCCAGGTCGATACGCCCGGGATACAGGCTGGCCAGGGTGCCGAACTGTTCGGCGATCACCAGCGGTGCATGGTTGGGCAGCATCACCCCGCCGGCGCCCACACGAATGGTTGACGTACCACCGGCCAGGTAGCTGAGCAGCACTGAAGTTGCGGAGCTGGCGATGCCGTCCATGTTGTGGTGCTCGGCCACCCAGAAGCGGTTGTAGCCGAATTTTTCGACGTGTTGCGCCAGGTCCAGGGAGTTGCGTAGAGACTGCGCTGGGCCGCTGTCGGCACGTACCGGCACCAGGTCAAGGGTAGAGATCTTGATATCCGCAAGTTGCTTCATGGGCGTTTGAGCCTCCAGGGCAGTCGATTGGCCGAAATAATCCAACGGCCTTTCTAGCTCTGTATGGGCACATCTGCAGGAATCAATGCCAGGCGTTGTAATCCGTCCCGCGTCGAGGGTCAGCGCAGGACGCGATGCTGTTGAGCTAAGGCAGAACCGTAGTGCGCTTGTTGTGGTCAAATGAGGGTCGCTAAAACGTCTGCTGTCACAAGGAGCTGTTCCATGATCCGTGTTGCAATCGCTGTGCTGGCTTCGCTGCTGGCAACGTCCGCGCTGGCCGCGACGAAAGACTGTGAAGAGCTCAAGGCTGAGATCGAAGCCAAGATCCAGGCTAACAACGTGAGTTCCTACACCCTGGAAATCGTCAGCAATGATGAAGTCAAAGACCAGAACATGGTGGTCGGCAGCTGCGAAAACGGCACCAAGAAGATCATCTACCAGAACAATGATCGCTAGGCGTCAGGGTGTGCAGAACACGTCGTTCGACTCTTCGGCCACGACGTTGCGCTGGGCGTCATAGAGGTAGGCGCTGGGCTGCATGGCCGGGGCGCGGGCTTCCAGACGGTAGCGCTGCCCTGCCTTGAAGTGAGCGAACTTGATCGTCAGGTAGCAGGTGCGCTCGGTCGGGTCGGTACTGAACCCACCGGAATAGATTTCATAATCGAACCTCACCACCAGCTCGTGGGCACCGGGTGTAACCTGAAAGAACCGACCATCAGTCAGGCGCTTTCCGTCAAGCCGCTCGGCCATCACCACTTTGCCCGGTGTGATGGTGTAAAGGTCGACCCAGGCCTGCTTGTTGTCCACAGGGGGCAGGGGGCTGGCGCAAGCTCCCAGGGTACTGATTGCGAGCAGCATCATAGGCTGGCGCATGGCGAACTCCGGCGTGCGGGCTACAAAGCACAAGCATAGCGCCATTCACGCTTTCAGGTACGCTGGCAGCCCGCCGGCAGGCCTTTGCCGACCACATTGCGCTGTTCGTCATAGAGCTTGGCCCAAGGGCGGAAACCGATGCTGCCGGCCTCAAGCTGATAGCGCTGGCCGGCGTTGAAATGCTTGAACTTCACATGCAGCTGGCAATCACGCCACAGCGGCTCGTCGACCGGGCCGATATTGCTTGGATTGACCGGGAACAGGTAGCGCACGGTCAGCTCATGACTGCCTGGCGGTACTTCGAAATAGCGTTTGTCGGCCCAGGCGCGCTCGTCCACTTCCACGGCATGCAGGGTGTCGTCCTGGCCTGATGCGAGGTCGATCCAGGCCTGGTTGGGGTCGGGGGCAGGCAGGCCGGCGCAGCCGGACAGAAGCACAATACCGCTGATGACAAGCAGTGTACGCATGGTAAAACTCCAGCCGGGCAGGATAGTCTTGAAGCTGATGGGTACTTGAGCGAATGACGGGACGCGAATGCTTCGACTATTTCTTTTGTTGCGCTCAAGTCATGGGGCACTCGACCACATTTTGCGCTTCTTGGTTCCCTTGCTGGCCTTCGGGCTGCTGAACGGTTGTGCCAGTGTCAGTTACTACGGGCAACTGGCCAGCGGTCAGTGGCAGCTGTTGCAGGCGCGCCAGCCGGTTGCCGACCTGGTTGCCAATCCGGCCACCGACAGCAAACTGCGTCAGCACCTGCTCAAGGCCGAGCAGGCCCGGGCCTTCGCCAGCGCCCAGCTGAAGCTGCCGGACAACCGCAGTTACCGGGTGTATGCCGACATTGGCAGGCCCTTCGTGGTTTGGAACGTATTTGCCACGCCGGAGTTTTCACTGGAGGCGCAAACCCATTGCTTCCCGATCGCCGGTTGCGTCGCCTATCGCGGTTATTACAAGCAGGGTGCGGCGCGCGGGGCAGCGGCATTACAGAAGCAGCAAGGGCTGGATGTCTATGTCGGCGGTGTTGAGGCCTACTCCACCCTGGGTTGGTTCGACGATCCGATCCTCAGCTCCATGCTCGGCTGGGGCGATGAACGCCTGGCCACGGTGATCTTCCATGAGTTGGCCCACCAACGGCTCTATGTGCGGGACGACACCGCGTTCAATGAGTCTTTCGCCACCTTCGTCGAACAGGAAGGCACCCGCCAGTGGCGCGCGGCGCGGGGGCTGCCGGTGCTGGCCGAGGATGGCAGCCGGCAGCGCGACCAGTTCATCGGGCTGGTACTGGCCAGCCGCGAGCGGCTCAAGGCCTTGTATGCGGCGCCGCTGACCGAAGCCGCCAAGCGCGCAGGCAAGCAGGCTGAGTTCGAACGCCTGCGCGGTGAGTATCGAACCTTGCGCGATAGCCAATGGGGCGGGCGCGGGCGTTATGACGCCTGGATCAATGCCCCGATGAACAATGCCAAATTGCTGCCCTTTGGCCTGTATGACCAGTGGGTACCGGCGTTTGCACAGCTGTTTGTCGAGGTGGGTGGCGATTGGCAGGTGTTCTACCAACGGGTAGAAGCCTTGGGGCGGCTGCCAATCGAACAACGCCAGCAGGCGCTGAAAAGCATCGCGGGTCAAGCCCGCACCTACAGGAGCGGCGGCGCGGCGACTCGACTTGACCCGCGATCGGTTTCTCAGCTGCGCTGAAACGCCTGGTGCAACTGGTTCACGGTCGTAAAGTGATAAGCCGGCTGTTGCGCCGTCAGCTCTTCATGGCTGCCAAAGCCATAGCCGACCGCTACCGCTTCCAGGCCGTTGCTGTGCGCCCCGATCAGGTCGTGCTTGCGATCGCCGATCATCAGGGTTTGCGCCGGGTCCAGGGCTTCCTCGGCCAGCAGGTGGCGGATCAGTTCGACCTTGTTGGTGCGGGTGCCGTCCAGCTCGCTGCCGTAGATCACCTTGAAGTGCTTGGCGAAATCGAAATGGCGGGCGATCTCGCGGGCAAACTCCCAGGGTTTGGAGGTGGCAATGTACAAGGTGCGCCCCTGCCCTTGCAGGGATTCGAGCAGTTCGCTGACGCCGTCGAACACCTGGTTTTCGTACAGGCCGGTGACCTTGAAGCGCTCCCGGTAGAAATTCACCGCGTCCCAGGCCTTGGCTTCATCGAAAGCATAGAACTGCATGAATGCCTGCAGCAGCGGCGGGCCGATGAAGTGTTCCAGGCGCGTCAGGTCCGGCTCGTCGATGCCGAGCTTGGCCAGTGCGTACTGGATCGAGCGGGTGATGCCCAATCGCGGATCGGTCAGAGTACCGTCGAGGTCGAAGAGGATGTTTTGCTGGTGCATGGCAGTCTCGAATAGGGCTGTGGGCAGGTTCACTCGGGCAGGTGGTAGCCTTCGGCCAGGTGCTGATCCTTGAGTTTGACGTAGTTGCCGGCGCTGTAGGGGAAGAACGCGCGCTCCTTCTCGGTCAGGGCGCGGGCCTGCTTGACCGGGCTGCCGACATAGAGAAAACCGCCTTCCAGGCGCTTGCCCGGAGGCACCAGGCTGCCGGCGCCGATGATCACTTCGTCTTCGACGATTGCACCATCCATGATGGTGCTGCCCATGCCGACCAGGATGCGGTTGCCCAGGGTGCAGCCATGGAGCATGACTTTGTGACCAATGGTTACTTCATCGCCGATCAGCAGCGGGAAACCATCCGGGTTGAACGGCCCGGCATGGGTGATGTGCAGCACGCTGCCGTCCTGGACACTGGTGCGCGCGCCGATGCGGATGCGCTGCATATCGCCGCGGATCACCGTCAATGGCCACACCGAGCTGTCGGCGCCGATCTCGACATCGCCCAGCACCACGGCACTGCGGTCGACAAAGGCACGCTCGCCAAGCCTGGGAGTGTGATGCTGGAAGCTACGGATGGCCATGATAGGAATTCTCTTTGGTATGGATAGGGCTGCGGTCGGCGTCGATTGTAATTAAGATGGGGAAGTGTTTCTTCTGCCAAGGTGTTTAACCGTGAGTGCGAACAACCCGCTTCTGCAGTCTTATGACTTGCCGCCCTTCTCGGCGATCCGTGCCGAGCATGTGCAGCCGGCGATTGAACAGATCCTGGCCGACAACCGTAAAGCCATTGCCGACATCCTCCAGGCTCAGGGCAAGCACCCAAGCTGGGCCGGCCTGATCCTGGCCATGGACGAACTCAACGACCGCCTGGGCGCCGCCTGGAGCCCGGTCAGCCACCTCAATGCCGTGTGCAACAGCGCCGAACTGCGTGAAGCCTACGAGGCCTGCCTGCCGGCGTTGAGCGCCTACGCCACCGAAATGGGCCAGAACCGCGAGCTGTTCCAGGCCTATGAAGCGTTGATCGCCAGCCCCGAAGCCGCCGGCTTCGATGTGGCGCAAAAGACAATTCTCGAACACGCCCTGCGTGACTTCCGCCTGTCGGGTATCGACCTGCCGGCCGATAAGCAACAACGTTATGCCGAAGTTCAGAGCAAGCTCAGCGAGCTGGGCAGCCGCTTCTCCAACCAGCTGCTGGACGCCACCCAGGCCTGGACCAAGCACGTCACCGACGAAGCGGCACTGGCCGGCCTGACGGACTCGGCCAAGGCACAGATGGCTGCCGCCGCCCAGGCCAAGGGCCTCGATGGCTGGCTGATCAGCCTGGAATTCCCCAGCTACTACGCGGTGATGACCTACGCTGAAGACCGCGCCCTGCGCGAAGAAATCTACGCCGCCTACTGCACCCGCGCCTCTGATCAGGGCCCTAACGCCGGCCAGTTCGACAACGGTCCGGTGATGGGCGAGATCCTCGACCTGCGTCAGGAACTGGCTCAGCTATTGGGCTACCAGAACTTCGCCGAGCTGAGCCTGGCGACCAAGATGGCCGAGTCCAGCGATCAGGTGCTGAGCTTCCTGCGTGACCTGGCCAAGCGCAGCAAGCCGTTTGCCACCCAGGACCTGGCCCAGCTCAAGGCCTATGCCGCCGAGCAGGGGTGCCCGGACCTGCAAAGCTGGGACAGCGGTTTCTACGGGGAAAAACTCCGTGAACAGCGCTACAGCGTTTCCCAGGAAACCCTGCGCGCCTACTTCCCGATCGACAAGGTGCTGACCGGCCTGTTCACCATCGTCCAGCGCCTGTACGGCATCGAGATTGCCGAGCTCAAGGGCTTCGATAGCTGGCATCCGGACGTACGCCTGTTCGAAATCAAGGAGCACGGCCAGCACGTCGGGCGCTTCTTCTTCGACCTCTATGCCCGTGCCAACAAGCGCGGCGGTGCCTGGATGGACGGCGCCCGCGACCGTCGCCTGACTGCTGACGGCCAATTGCAGAGCCCGGTGGCCAACCTTGTGTGCAACTTCACCCCGGCCGCCCCTGGCAAGCCGGCGTTGCTGACCCATGACGAAGTCACCACTCTGTTCCACGAGTTCGGCCATGGCCTGCATCACCTGCTGACCCGTATCGAGCATGCCGGTGTTTCCGGTATCAACGGTGTGGCCTGGGATGCGGTCGAGCTGCCGAGCCAGTTCATGGAAAACTGGTGCTGGGAGCCTGAAGGCCTGGCGCTGATTTCCGCTCACTACGAAACTGGCGCAGCCCTGCCCCAGGATTTGCTCGAGAAGATGCTGGCGGCGAAGAACTTCCAGTCCGGGCTGATGATGGTCCGCCAGCTGGAATTCTCGCTGTTCGACTTCGAACTGCACGCCAGCCACGGCGACGGCCGCGGTGTACTGCAAGTGCTCGAAGGCATCCGCGACGAGGTCTCGGTCATGCGCCCACCGGCGTACAACCGCTTCCCCAACAGCTTTGCGCATATCTTCGCCGGTGGTTATGCAGCCGGTTACTACAGCTACAAGTGGGCTGAAGTACTGTCGGCCGACGCCTTCTCGCGCTTTGAAGAAGAAGGCGTGCTCAATGCCGACACCGGTCGCGCGTTCCGCGAAGCGATCCTGGCCCGTGGTGGTTCCCAGGAGCCGATGCTGCTGTTCGTCGACTTCCGTGGCCGCGAGCCATCAATCGATGCACTCTTGCGCCATAGCGGCTTGAGTGAGGAAGTGGCGGCATGAGTGATGGGCCTGTGATAACGAAAAAACGCTTTATCGCCGGGGCGGTCTGCCCGGCGTGCAGCGAGCCGGACAAACTGATGATGTGGAGCGAAGACAGCGTTCCGCACCGTGAGTGCGTGGCCTGCGGGTTTTCCGACACCCTTAACGAACAGGGGCTGTCGGTGCCCAAGGAGTTGGGTACCCGGGTCAACAGGGTCGAGGTGAAACCTGCCGCGACCACGGTGCAGACGGTGCAGTTCTTCCCTAATCCGAAGCTGAAGAAACCGGCTGAGTAAGGGCGCGTGGTGCCTTGGGTGCTATTTAGTTGGCACCAGCGAGCGTTAGCTGCAATCCAGAGTAGCGGGCCCAACCCCGCTCTCTGGAACTTGTTATGAGTACCGTTAACCCCTTACTGCGTCATGATGAACCGATCGATTACGCTGCAGTGCGTATCGAACATCTGCAACCTGCAATCGAGCAGGTGATCGCCGATAACCGTGCTGCGCTGAGTATCATCATTGCGCACCAACGTGCACTTCCCACCTGGGATGATCTGGTGCTGGCGGTTGATGCACTGGACGCCCGCCTGAACAACACCTTGTACAACATCGCGCCCCTGATCAATCGCCCAGGTGAGTGGCAGAAAGTTGCCTATCAATGCTGGGGTCTGGCACAAGCCTACTTCGTGGAAAAGCTGCAAAACGTAGAGCTGCTGAGTTTGTACGAGCGTCTCGCCGGCAGCCCTCATGGTCTGAACCTTGATTGGCAAAGCAAAGCGGCGTTGCAACGAACGATCACATCGTTTCGCCTATCAGGGGTACACTTGAACCTCGAGGGCCGTGAAATCTTGCAGATGCTCGAACGGCAGATCAGCGCGTTGCAGAAGACGTTTTCCGAAAACATTTCCCGCTCCAGCAATGACTGGAGCTTGCACCTCATGGATGAGCAGCGACTGCAGGGAGTTTCCGAACTGGACAAGGCCGCAATGGCGGCGTCGGCAAAAAGCAGGAACCTGAACGGGTGGCTAGTTACCCTCGAAGAGCCACTCTACCTGGCAATTATCGAACATGCGCAGGACCGGGATCTGCGTGAGAAAGTCTATCGGGCATATCTGACCCGTGGCGCCAATCCTGACCCTGCCCTCGATAATGCCGGTGTGTTTCAGGCGTTGGCGCAAGCCAAGCAGAAAAAGGCACGTTTACTCGGCTTTGACACCTTTCCCCAGTACAACCTGCAGCTCAAAGGGGGCGCATCTGCGGAACAGGTTTTGGCTTTCCTTAAAGACCTGGTCCGCCAGGCTCGACCGGGGCTGGAGCGGGAAAGGCAGCGTCTGCAAAGTGCGGCGCAGCAACAAGGGCTGGCTCCCATTCAGCCTTGGGATGTTGCCTTCATGCGCAAGCAGAAAGACCACACACCGTTGCGATTGTCAGAGGACGATGTGCGGGCCTGCTTCTCTCTGGATACGGTTTTAAAGGCATTGGTAGACCTGGCCCACAAGCTCTTTGGTTTGGTGCTGACTGAGGCACAGGCAGTTTCTACCTGGGATCCCGATGTTCGTGTGTTTGAAGTAGTGCAAGATCACGCTTTACTGGGATATCTGTACATCGACGCAATCGGCAGGGACGGCAAGTCGCCTGAAGGGGCCTGGACTTATTACGTCTGGAATCGGCACATCGACGCCGAAGGCAAGTATCACAAGAGTGCCGCAGCATTGTTTACCAATGTTGCCGCCGGCCAGGGTGATGTGCCGCCGCTGCTGACTCATCTGGACCTGCGCAAGCTGTTTCACGAGTTCGGTCATTGCCTACACCACCTCATGGTCCGCACTTCGAACTATCACCTGGGTAATATACTGAATCTGGGCCCTGGTGGTGTCGAGATTGCCAGCCAATTGCTGGAGCGCTGGTGCTGGTCGGCGCAGTATCTGGCGGGTATATCCGCTCACTACCAGACTGGCGAACCGCTGACGGTCCAAGCGATGCAGACTTTCCTGGATCAACTGCAGGCGCAGGAGCGTCCGAAGCTGGCGGTCGAACTGGCCAAGTCATTGTTCGATCTAGACCTGCATGGCAATCCGGAAGATGGTCGTAGCGTCCAGAAAAAGGTTGAAGACAGCTTCATTGAGGCGGGGGCCTGGCCACTGGCTGACTTTGAGCGCCCATTGCATGCCTTCGATCACCTGGTTGACGGCTATGACGCGGGCTACTTCGGCTATCTCTGGGCGAACGTCTATGCCTTCGATCTGTTCAGTCGTTTTGAACAGGAAGGTTTGCTCAATCGGCAAACCGGTCGCGAGCTGCAGGATGAGGTGTTTGCGCCTGGCGTTGCGCGTCCCATTCAGACCGGCGTCGAGGCCTTCCTCAAGCGCCCTTCCAGCGCGCTGCCATTCTTGCGCTGGTACGGCCTGATCGCCGGCTGAGCCTGCCCAACGGTGCTGGATCAACGTTTTTGAGTGGTGTACTGTATAAAAAAACAGTATAGGTGCACCATGGTTGCTCCAGCTCCCCTGCGCGGTCGCGGCACCGCCAGCAACCCCCACAACCGCTTCGCCCCCAACCGTTCGGTGGCCGAGGACGACGGCTGGTACCAGGAAGTGCCCCTGACCCAGGGCACCGAAGTGCGCAGCGAAACCGCCAAGAGCATCATCACCCGCAACAACTCGCCCGACCTGCCCTTCGACCGTTCGATCAATCCCTATCGCGGCTGCGAGCATGGTTGCATCTACTGCTATGCCCGGCCCAGTCACGCCTACTGGGACCTGTCGCCCGGGCTGGACTTCGAAACCAAGCTGATCGCCAAGACCAACGCCGCCGCTGTGCTCGAACAGCAATTGAGCAAGCCTGGCTATATCTGCGCGCCGATCAACCTGGGGTCCAACACTGACCCCTATCAACCCATCGAACGCGAGCAACAGCTGACCCGGCGCCTGCTGGAGGTGCTGCTGCGTTATCGCCACCCGGTCACCATCGTCACCAAGGGCTCACTGATTTTGCGTGACCTGGACCTGCTCGCCGAACTGGCCCGGCAGCGTCTGGTGCAGGTGATGATCAGCCTGACCACCCTGGACGACGAACTCAAGCGCACCCTCGAGCCGCGGGCGGCAGCGCCCAAGGCACGGCTGCGGGCGATCCGGGTGCTGACTGAGGCCGGTGTTCCGGTGGGCGTGTTGTGTTCGCCAATGATCCCGATGATCAATGACAGTGAACTGGAGCACCTGCTCGAGGCCGCCAAAGCCAATGGGGCACTGAGCGCTGCCTACATGATGCTGCGTCTGCCGCTGGAGGTGGCGCCGCTGTTCGAGCAGTGGCTGCAGGACCATTATCCGCAACGGGCCAATCATGTGCTCAGCCTGATCCGCCAGAGCCGCGGCGGTGAGTTGTACGACAGCCGCTTTGGTGCGCGCATGCGCGGTGAAGGGGTATTTGCCGAGTTGCTGGCGCAACGCTTCAGCAAGGCGATCCGCCGCCTGGGGCTGAACCGGCGCGAAGGCTACGCGCTTGATTGCAGTGCGTTTTGCCCTCCTGGCGGGCAGATGTCACTGCTCTGATTTTCAATAATGGGTATTGGCCATTAATGTTTTTTTGATATTATCCGGACAACTCTTTGAATCTCTGGAACGCCCGTACTAGAGCCTCGCAATTCAGTTTGAGTTAAGTTTCGCCGAGTAGCGTAGGAATTCAGCCAACAACGGATGTGATTGTTGGCGCGCGTATTTCATCCAACTGTCATACGCCGTTTGAATCATCAACCCGGTAAAATGGACTTAACCTAAAACCGTCAAAGAGGATGAATCATGCCCGTCAAGGACCCATCCAAGGCCGTCCCGGAAGCCCCAGCCGAGAGCGCCGATGCTGCCCTGAAGCATATCGTCGACGGCTTTCTGCGGTTCCATCATGACGTTTTTCCCGAGCAGCAGGAGCTGTTCAAGAAACTCGCCACCGCACAAACGCCCCGTGCGATGTTCATCACCTGTGCCGACTCGCGCATCGTGCCCGAGCTGATCACCCAGAGCTCCCCTGGCGACCTGTTCGTCACCCGCAACGTCGGTAACGTCGTGCCACCTTACGGGCAGATGAACGGCGGTGTGTCCACCGCCATCGAATACGCCGTGCTGGCCCTGGGCGTGCACCACATCATTGTCTGCGGACACTCCGATTGCGGTGCCATGCGCGCGGTGCTCAACCCGCAGAGCCTGGAGAAGATGCCGACGGTCAAGGCCTGGCTGCGCCATGCCGAAGTTGCCCGCACGGTGGTCGAAGACAACTGCTCCTGTGGCAGCGAGCATGAAACCATGCAGGTGCTGACCAAGGAAAACGTCATCGCCCAGTTGCACCACTTGCGCACCCATCCGTCGGTGGCCTCGCGCCTGGCGGCTGGCCAGTTGTTTATCCACGGCTGGATCTACGACATCGAAACCAGCCAGGTCGAAGCCTACGACGCGGCAAGCGACAGCTTCCTGCCGCTTGCCGAAGGCCAGCCGATCCCCTGCGCAACCCCGAGAGGACGCTACTAAGCGTCCCTGACACCCCAAAACGCTGATTGACGGCTGCACCTGACGGGTGCGGCCTTGGTCATCGGCTGCCTTGAATTTCCCTGACGGCCTTGCCGGCACTGTGCTGGCGGTGCGCGCCTGCGCGCGTGTCAGGGGGTGTACCAGCGGCCATTGGAATGGCCATCAAACGTGAGAGAAGGAGTGACACGGTGAACACGACACAAGTAAAAGCGGCATTGCCGCGTGAATTGCTGGCCTCGGTGGTGGTGTTTCTGGTTGCCTTGCCCTTGTGCATGGGGATTGCCATTGCCTCGGGCATGCCGCCGGCCAAAGGCCTGATCACTGGGATTGTCGGCGGTATCGTGGTTGGCTGGCTGGCCGGCTCGCCGTTGCAGGTCAGCGGCCCGGCGGCCGGCCTGGCGGTGCTGGTGTTCGAGTTGGTGCGCCAGCATGGTGTGGCGATGCTTGGCCCGATCCTGCTGTTGGCCGGCCTGTTGCAACTGCTCGCCGGGCGTTTGCGCCTGGGCTGCTGGTTCCGGGTAACGGCGCCAGCGGTGGTGTACGGCATGCTCGCGGGTATCGGTGTGCTGATTGTTTTGTCCCAGGTGCACGTGATGTTCGACAGCGCCCCGCAGCCCTCGGGCCTGGCCAACCTGTTGGGCTTTCCGGCAACCCTGGGCCAGGCGCTGCCACTGGAGCGCCCGGGCAATGGCTGGCAGGCCGGTGCGCTTGGGCTGGGCACCATCGCCATCATGTGGGGTTGGGAACGCTTGCGCCCGCAGTCGCTGCGTTTCGTTCCGGGGGCCTTGCTTGGCGTGGCCTTGATGACCGTGATCAGCATCTGGCTGGCACTGCCGGTGAACCGGGTCGAAGTGCCGGCGAATCTCAGCGAAGCCATCGACTGGCTGCGCCCGGCTGACCTGCTCAACCTCGCCGACCCGAACCTGTTGGTCGCCGCCTTCGCCCTGGCCTTTATCGCCAGCGCCGAAACCCTGCTCTCTGCCGCTGCGGTCGATCGCATGCATAACGGCCAGCGTTCGGATTTTGACCGTGAATTGTCGGCTCAGGGGTTGGGCAATATGCTTTGCGGTGTGCTCGGTGCGCTACCGATGACCGGGGTGATCGTGCGCAGTTCGGCCAACGTCCAGGCCGGTGCGCAGACTCGCTTGTCGGCAATCCTGCATGGCGTCTGGTTACTGGCCTTCGTGGTGGTGTTGAGCAGCGTGCTGCAGCAGATTCCGGTAGCGAGCCTGGCAGGTGTGCTGGTGTATACCGGGGTCAAGCTGGTGGACTTCAAGGCCTTTCGCGGGCTGGGCCGATATGGACGCATGCCGATGTTCACGTATGCGGCGACGGCGTTGGCGATCATCTTCACCGACCTGCTCACCGGCGTGTTGCTCGGTTTTGCCCTGACGCTACTGAAGCTGGCGCTCAAGGCCGCACGCCTGAAAATCAGCGTGGCCAGCCTGGACCAACCGGGCCATCTGGAACTGCGTTTGAGCGGCGCGGCGACCTTTCTCAAGGTGCCCGCGCTGGCCCAGGTGCTTGAAGGCATTCCACCCGCGACCACTCTGCATGTGCCGCTGGCCAACCTCAGTTACATCGACCACTCCTGCCTGGAACTGCTCGAAGACTGGGGGCGTGCCAATGCCGGCAAGGGTTCGCGCCTGCTGATCGAACAGCGGCGGCTCAAGCGCCGGGTCGAGGGGCGAGTACGGACGACGGCGGGGTTGGGGGCCTGATCTGGATTCAGCGGTGTTGCCATCGCTGGCAATGCCAGCTCCCATACCTCGCTCAGGCTCTGCACTGAACCGGTGGGAGCCGGCCTTGCCGGCGTTGCTGGCGCATCAGCCTCAAGCGGATTGATCCAGCTCCAGGCCCACACCCAACTGCCGCGACAGGCATGGCCAGCGCTTCCAGGCGGCACCGGTATCCGGGCTGCTGAGCTTGTCGCGATACTGCTCGACCGACTCCAGGGCAAAGCTCTGGTCATTGAGCATCTCATCCACCGAGTGGTGCACCACTTCATCCAGCTGGTTGGCGAATGCCTCGCCGATCAACTGGTGGGCGATCAGGTTGGCCACGGTAGTGTCCAGCGGGATCAGCGGTTGATTGAAGTGCTTGATGTACAAATCGTTAACTTCTTCCACCAGGCGGTGGGCCAGGTAGGCCTCGTCCAGCAGGCAGCCCAGGCCCAGGTGGGTAGTGGTGATGGCGGGCGGTTGCAGGAAGTACTGCTCGGCGATTTTCAGCACCGGTTTGATCTGCGACTCGATGCCGGCTTCGCGGGCAACGTCATTGGCCGCTTCCAGCAGTTCTGGAACCTGGTCGATATAGGCGCCGACGAAACGGGCCAGAGCGCCTTGGGCATCGGCCTCTGGCAGATGGATCGAAGGGTGCAGGTGTGGCAGCTGTTTTTCGAGTTGCTGTTTCAGTTGGCCGGTTTCGGTCTCATGTTGACGGGCACGGGTGATCTGCTCGCGCAAAGCGGCGATGTTCATGACAACTCCAGGGTAAAGGCGTGACAAACGGAAGACATAAGGTAGCTCGGTTCTGAAAATGGCTAAGACGCATTTGGCATAACCATTAATAAATTAATATTCGGCGATTATATCGAAGTGCCATCATTGTGCTCCAGGCCAGGTAATCCGTGGCTTTGCGCGCAAACGTTCAACTTCTGTTGATGATTTCCCCGCGCGCATTGCCAGGCCGGGGTCGCTGTCTATACTCCGGTTTGAAAGTGATTCGCTGATGAGGCCCGACTGCAGTTCGCAGGGGCTCGGTCGTCGAAGTTCGCAGTCTTGGCCACCGTACCCTTAGCCGTAGGTCCACGCCTCCGGGATAACAAGAACGATAAGGGGAACCCGCAATGATGCGACATCCACATGTCTGGATGGGCCTCCTGTTGTGGTCGGTATTCGGTCAGGCACACGCCGCCTGGACCGTGAACATGGCGCCAGGGGCGACTGAAGTCAGCAACGCAGTGTTCGACCTGCACATGACCATCTTCTGGATCTGCGTGATCATCGGCCTGGTGGTCTTTGGCGCAATGTTCTGGTCGATGATCATCCACCGTCGTTCTACCGGCCAGCAGCCCGCGCACTTTCACGAGCACACCTGGGTCGAGATCATGTGGACGGTGGTGCCGTTCCTGATCCTGGTGGCCATGGCCATTCCGGCGACCAAGACCCTGATCGATATCTACGATGCCAGCGAGTCGGACGTCGACATCCAGGTCACCGGCTACCAGTGGAAGTGGCATTACAAATACCTGGGGCAGGACGTCGAGTTCTTCAGCAACCTGGCCACCCCCGCCGATCAGATCCACAACAAGTCACCCAAGGACGAGCACTACCTGCTCGAAGTCGACCAGCCACTGGTGCTGCCGGTGGGCGCCAAGGTGCGCTTTCTGGTAACCGCCGCCGACGTTATCCATTCCTGGTGGGTGCCGGCCTTTGCGGTCAAGCGCGATGCCATCCCCGGCTTCGTCAACGAAGCCTGGACCCGGGTCGAGAAGCCCGGCATCTACCGCGGCCAATGCACCGAGCTGTGCGGCAAGGACCATGGGTTCATGCCGGTGGTGGTTGAGGTCAAGTCCAAGGCTGACTACGACACCTGGCTTGGCGAGCGCAAGGCCGACGCGGCCAAGCTCAAAGAGCTGACCAGCAAGGAATGGACCCTGCAAGAGCTGATCGAGCGCGGCGACAAGGTCTATCACACCACCTGCGTGGCCTGTCACCAGGCCGAAGGCCAGGGCCTGCCGCCGATGTTCCCGGCGCTCAAGGGCTCGAAGATCGCCACCGGGCCGAAGGAAGCTCACCTGAGCATCGTCTTCCACGGCAAGCCGGGCACGGCCATGGCCGCCTTCGGCAAGCAGCTTTCGGAAGTCGATATCGCCGCCGTGGTGACCTACGAACGCAACGCCTGGGGCAACAACAAGGGCGACATGGTCACGCCAAAAGACGTGCTGGCGATCAAACAGGCAGAAAGCAAATGAGCCGGGTTGATGCGTATCCGCGCCCCAGCCACCGGACTGCAGGAGACAGGACATGAGCGCAGTGATCGACGACCACAGCCAAGGTCATGAGCACGCCCACGGACCGGCCAAGGGCCTGATGCGCTGGGTGCTGACCACCAACCACAAAGACATCGGCACCCTGTACCTGTGGTTCAGTTTCACGATGTTCCTGCTTGGCGGCTCGTTCGCCATGGTCATCCGCGCCGAGCTGTTCCAGCCCGGGCTGCAGATCGTCCAGCCGGAGTTCTTCAACCAGATGACCACCATGCACGGCCTGGTGATGGTCTTCGGTGCGGTGATGCCAGCCTTCGTCGGCCTGGCCAACTGGATGATCCCGCTGATGATCGGCGCGCCGGACATGGCCCTGCCGCGGATGAACAACTTCAGCTTCTGGCTGCTGCCGGCGGCTTTCCTGCTGCTGGTCTCGACCCTGTTCATGCCCGGCGGCGGACCGAACTTCGGCTGGACCTTCTATGCGCCGCTATCGACTACCTACGCGCCGGAAAGCGTGACCTTCTTCATCTTCGCCATCCACCTGATGGGCATCAGCTCGATCATGGGCGCGATCAACGTCATCGCCACCATCCTCAACCTGCGTGCCCCGGGCATGACCCTGATGAAAATGCCGCTGTTCGTCTGGACCTGGCTGATCACCGCCTTCCTGTTGATTGCGGTGATGCCGGTGCTGGCGGGCGTGGTGACCATGATGCTGATGGACATCCACTTCGGCACCAGCTTCTTCAGCGCCGCCGGCGGTGGTGACCCGGTGTTGTTCCAGCACGTGTTCTGGTTCTTCGGCCACCCCGAGGTGTACATCATGATCCTGCCGGCCTTCGGCGCGGTCAGTTCGATCATCCCGGCGTTCTCGCGCAAGCCGCTGTTCGGCTACACCTCGATGGTCTACGCCACCGGGGCGATCGCCTTCCTGTCGTTTATCGTCTGGGCCCACCACATGTTCGTGGTCGGCATTCCGGTGGTTGGCGAACTGTTCTTCATGTACGCCACCATGCTGATCGCGGTGCCCACCGGGGTGAAGGTGTTCAACTGGGTCAGCACCATGTGGGAAGGCTCGTTGACCTTCGAGACGCCGATGCTGTTCGCCATCGCCTTCGTCATCCTCTTTACCATCGGCGGTTTTTCCGGGCTGATGCTGGCCATCGCCCCGGCGGATTTCCAGTACCACGACACCTACTTTGTGGTGGCCCATTTCCACTATGTACTGGTGCCCGGGGCAATCTTCGGCATCTTTGCCTCGGCCTATTACTGGCTGCCGAAATGGACCGGGCACATGTATGACGAAACCCTGGGCAAGCTGCACTTCTGGTTGTCGTTCGTGGGCATGAACATGGCCTTCTTCCCCATGCATTTCGTTGGCCTGGCCGGCATGCCACGGAGGATTCCGGACTACAACCTGCAGTTCGCCGACTTCAACATGGTCTCGTCGATCGGCGCCTTTACCTTCGGCGCCACGCAGATTTTCTTCCTGTTCATCGTCATCAAGTGCATTCGCGGCGGTGTACCGGCGCCGGCCAAACCCTGGGAGGGTGCCGAAGGGCTGGAGTGGTCGGTGCCGTCTCCGGCGCCCTATCACACCTTCCAGACCCCACCGGAAGTGAAATGAACGGCTCAGGCCCGAGGATGCAACCATGAGTGAAGGGACCTCGCTCAAGCGCCTGGTGTGGCGGCTGATGCTGCTGACCGTGGTGATGTTCGCCTTCGGTTTTGCCCTGGTGCCGATCTACGATGTGATGTGCAAAGCCTTCGGCATCAATGGCAAGACCGGCGGGCAGTATCAAGGCACCCAGGTCAGTGACATGAACCGCACGGTGAAGGTGCAGTTCATGTCGACCAACGCCAGCGACATGGTCTGGGAGTTCTACTCCACCGCCGACCAGATCGACGTCAATCCGGGAGCGGTCAACCAGATGGTGTTCATCGCCCGCAACCCGACCGACAAACCCATGAGCGCCCAGGCCATTCCCAGCATCACCCCGGCCGAGGCGGCGGCGTACTTCCACAAGACCGAATGCTTCTGCTTTACCCAGCAGGTGCTGCAGCCGGGTGAGCGCATTGAAATGCCGGTGCGCTTCATCGTCGACCGCGACCTGCCCAAGGATGTGAAACACCTGACGCTGGCTTACACGCTGTTCGATATCACCGCTCGCCACCCGCCGGTTGCACACCTGGCGGACCCGGTTGCACAGGGCGCCCGATAAGGAGAACACCACGATGGCTTCCCATGAGCACTATTACGTTCCGGCGCAAAGCAAGTGGCCGATCATTGCCACGGTCGGCATGTTCATCACGGTGTTCGGCCTGGGCACCTGGTTCAACGACCTCAAGGCCGGGCGGCCGGAGTCCCACGGGCCGTGGATTTTCTTCTTTGGCACGCTGTGCCTGGCCTACATGCTGTTCGGCTGGTTTGGCACGGTGGTCAGGGAAAGCCGTGCCGGGCTCTACAGCCCACAACTGGACCGCACGTTTCGCTGGGGCATGTCGTGGTTCATTTTCTCCGAGGTGATGTTCTTCATCGCCTTTTTCGGCGCGCTGTTCTATGTGCGCAACCTGGCCGGGCCGTGGCTCGGTGGTGATGGCGCCAAGGGCGTGGCGCACATGCTCTGGCCGAACTTCGAGTTCGCCTGGCCGCTGCTCCAGACCCCGGACCCGAAGCTGTTTCCGCCGCCCAAGGAGATCATCGACCCCTGGCACCTGCCGTTGATCAACACCATTTTGCTGGTCAGCTCCAGTGTCACGGTAACCATCGCCCACCATGCCTTGCGCAAGAATCACCGCGGGCCGCTAAAGGCCTGGCTGGCATTGACCATTCTCCTTGGCCTGGGCTTCCTGGTACTGCAGGCCTACGAGTACCACGAGGCCTATACCGAGCTGGGGCTGACCCTGGGTTCGGGTATCTACGGCGCAACCTTCTTCATGCTCACGGGGTTCCACGGTGCCCACGTGACCATGGGCACCCTGATTCTGTTCGTGATGCTGGTGCGGATCATGCGTGGGCACTTCAACGCCGACAAACACTTCGGCTTCGAGGCCGCCAGCTGGTACTGGCACTTTGTCGACGTGGTCTGGGTGGGGCTGTTTATCTTCGTTTACGTGCTGTAGCCGGGTTCAGAACGGCGCGTGGGACACCAACTGGCCGCTGTAGAACCCCCAGGTCACCAGGGCCAGGGTCAAGGCGGCCAGGGTGACCCGAACAGTGAGGGCCTTAAGCAGGCGAGTCGACTGTCCGTCGTCCTTGACCAGAAAGAACAGGCCACTGAACAGGCTGGCGATGGTCGCCAACAGCATCAGGACAATCGCGGCTTTGAGCATGGCGAAACTCCGGGGGGATGCAGTGATGAGTACAAGTATAGCGATTGACCTTTCGAGGGCCCGGTGAAGCGCTTTCGCCCCGGCATCGTGCCGACCCTGGTGGTGTTTTTGCTGCTGCCGGGGTTGATTGCGCTCGGCTGCTGGCAGCTCGGGCGGGCCGAGCAGAAACGCCAGCTGCTGCAGGTCTACGCCGAGCGCAGTGCCAGCGATGCGGTCGGCAGTGCGCAGTTGCTGCAGAGTGCAGATCCGGCCTTTCGCCGTGTGCATCTATATGGCCAATTCGATAGTCAACACAGCCTGCTGCTGGATAACCGCATGCGCGACGGTCAGGTCGGCGTCGAGCTGCTGCAACCCTTTCTCGACCAGGCCGGCGGCCTGTGGCTGTTGATCAATCGTGGCTGGCTGCCCTGGCCGGACCGGCGCATTGCGGTGCAGTTCAGCACGCCTGAGCACCCCTTGAGCCTGGACGCTTCGGTGTACGTTGCTGCGGGCGCGACCTTTCAATTGCATGCCGACCCGCAGGGGGGCAACTGGCCGCGGCTGATCACCGCCAGCGACGCCAGCACGCTGTGGCCGCAACTGGGCCGCGAAGGTTTTGCCCATGAGTTGCGCCTGGAAGCCGGCCCGGCCAGTTATCGACGGGATTGGCCGGTGGTCGCCCTGGGCCCGGAAAAACACCTGGGTTACGCCGTGCAGTGGTTTGCCCTGGCGTTGGCGCTGGTGCTGCTCTACCTCTACTTCGGCTGGCATAACAACAAGGAGAAACAGCATGGGAGCCGTCACAAGTCCACTCAACATGTCTGAAGGCAAGGCGCCGCGCAGTCGTGCGCGCGGGCGTCTGCAACTGCTGCTGATCCTGCTGGTGGTTCTCGGCCCGATGATCCTTGCCACCAGCATGTACAAACTCAAATTCTGGGTACCCGACAGCCGTAGTTACCACGGTGAAATGATCGGCAACGGCCAGACCCGCGCTGACCTTGGGGTGAGCGCTGAGGAAGGGCGCTGGCAATTGCTGGTGAGTACGCCCAAGGACTGTGGGCTGGACTGCCAGCAACTGGTGTACCTGGCCCGGCAGATCCAGATCGGCCTGGGCCGTGATGCCAGCCGCGCCAGTCATGCCCTGGCCGCCGCCCAGCCATTGGCCAGTGACTACCAGGCCAAGCTGGATCGCGAATACCCGCAATTGCAACGCTACCCCCTGGACGTGTCGCGCTACGGCACAGTCAGCCAGGGCAAACAGGATGCCCAGCTGTGGATCATCGACCCACACGGCAACCTGGTGCTGCGCTATGACGCCAGGGTCAAGGGCAAGGACTTGCTCAACGACCTGCGCCACCTGCTCAAGCTGTCCAACATCGGGTAGGACATCGCCATGGCCAGACCTGGATTTCGCCTCGCCGTCTTCGCCACCTTGCTGGCACTGGTTGTCGTCCTGCTCGGTGCCTATACCCGCCTGACCCACGCCGGCCTGGGCTGCCCGGACTGGCCGGGCTGCTATGGCTTCATCAGCGTGCCCAAGACCGAAGCACAGCTGGCCCATGCCGAGCGGCACTTTCCCGACACTCCGGTAGAGGCGCACAAGGGCCGCAACGAGATGGTCCATCGCTACTTTGCCGGCACCCTGGCCCTGGTGATCAGCCTGCTGGCCTTGCAGGCCTGGCGCCGTCATGGCCGCGATGGCCAGCCTTATCGCCTGCCTCTGCTGTTGCTCGGCGTGGTACTCGCCCAGGCGGCCTTCGGCATGTGGACGGTGACCCTCAAGCTTTGGCCGCAGGTGGTCACGGCACATCTATTGGGCGGCTTTGCCACCTTGAGCCTGTTGTTCCTGCTCAGCCTGCGCCTGTCTCGAGTCCTTGCGCCCTTGCCCAAGCTGCCGTTGAGCGTACGCCGGGTGGCGGCGCTGGGGTTGCTGGTGGTGATCGGCCAGATCGCCCTGGGTGGCTGGGTCAGCGCCAACTACGCGGCAGTCGCCTGTATCGACCTGCCGACCTGCCATGGCCAGTGGTGGCCGCAGGCGGACTTTGCCAACGGCTTTCACCTGACCCAGCACATCGGCCCCAATTACCTCGGCGGCCAGCTCGACAGCGATGCACGCACGGCGATTCATATGAGCCACCGCCTGGGTGCCTTGCTGGTGATCGCGGTCATGCTGACCCTGAGCTGGAAGCTGCATCGCCATGGTTTGCGCAGGCTGGCCGGGTTGGTGCTGCTGGCGCTGGCAGTGCAGGTGAGCTTGGGGATCAGCAACGTGCTGTTCCACCTGCCGCTGGCCGTGGCCGTGGCCCACAACGCCGGTGGCGCCTTGCTGTTGCTGAGCATGGTGCTGGTCAATTACCGCATTCGCCTGGTTGCCCAGGCCAAAGTCCGTCGGGTCAGCCAGGGCTGGCGCCTGACCCCGCTGGCTAGCGGCGGAGTCGTTCATTATCTGGGAGATAATTCATGGCGACGCTTCTGAGCGAGCGCAGGCTGCAAGCAGGCTGGCGCGATTACCTTGAGCTGACCAAGCCCAAGGTGGTGGTGCTGATGCTGATCACTTCGCTGGTCGGCATGTTTCTCGCCACCCGTGCCGGAGTGCCGTGGACCATCCTGCTGTTCGGCAACCTTGGCATCGCGTGTTGCGCCGGTGGCGCTGCGGTGGTCAACCATGTGGTGGACCGGCGCATCGACGCGCTGATGGCGCGTACGCACAAGCGCCCGATTGCCGAAGGCCGGGTGACGCCGGCGGCAGCCCTGACCTTTGCCCTGTTGTTAGCGACACTGGGCATGGCCCTGCTGCTGGTATTCACCAACGCCCTGACCGCCTGGCTGACCCTGGCCTCGCTGCTCGGCTACGCGGTGATCTACACCGGCTTTCTCAAGCGCGCCACGCCGCAGAACATCGTTATCGGCGGCCTGGCGGGTGCTGCGCCGCCACTGCTGGGCTGGGTGGCGATCAGCGGGCATATCAGCGCCGAGCCATTGCTGCTGGTGCTGATCATCTTCGCCTGGACGCCGCCGCACTTCTGGGCCCTGGCCATTCACCGCAAGGAGGAGTACGCCAAGGCTGATATTCCCATGCTGCCGGTGACCCACGGCGAGCACTACACCAAGGTGCATATCCTGCTGTACACCCTGGTGTTGCTGGCGGTCAGCCTGCTGCCCTACGCCATCCACATGAGCGGCCCGTTATACCTGGCCTGCGCCCTGGCCCTGGGCGGGCGCTTCCTGCAGTGGGCCTGGGTGTTGTACCGTGGCAGTCGGCCGCACGCGGCGATCAAGACCTTCAAGTACTCTATCTGGTACCTGTTGCTGCTGTTCATCGCGCTGCTTGTTGACCACTACCTACTGTTGAACCTATGACTCGAACCCAGAAAACCGTCTTTATTCTCGTTGCCCTGGTCGCCGTGATCCTCGGGCTTACCGTCAACAAGGTGCTCAACGGCCGCAGCGAAGGCAACCCGACCGAGCTGATCGATGCCGGCATCATCCTGCTGCCACAGAGCCGCACCGTGCCTGCCGTGGAGATGACCGACGAGCAGGGGCAGCCAGTGGTAATGGACCAGCTCAAGGGCAAGTGGTCGCTGCTGTTTTTCGGCTACACCTTCTGCCCGGACATTTGCCCGACCACCCTCGCCCAGCTGCGCCAGGTGAAAAGCGAGCTGCCCAAAGAGGCGGTTGAGCGGTTGCAGGTGGTGTTGGTCAGTGTCGACCCGAACCGCGATACCCCGGCACAGCTGAAGCAGTACCTGGGCTATTTCGACAAGGATTTTCGCGGGGTCACCGGCTCGCTGGAGAACATCCAGAAGCTGGCCAATGCGGTGAGCATTCCGTTTATTCCGGCCGATACCAGCAAGCCGAACTACACGGTCGATCACAGCGGAAACCTGGCGCTGCTGGGGCCGGATGGCAAGCAGCGCGGGTTTATCCGGGCGCCGTTCAACAACCAGAAGCTGGTTGCTCAATTGCCGGGATTGGTTAAACGCGACTGAAAAGCATCGCTGGCAAGCCAGCTCCCACAAGGTCCGGCTTTGCACCTGAACCTGTGGGCGCTGGCTTGCCAGCGATGAGGGCGATGCGGCTTATCAGAACGCCGGCTTGACCGCGCCCTTGTACTTCTCTTCGATGAACTTCTTCACTTGCGGGGTGTGCAGCGCTGCAACCAGCTTCTTCACAGCGTCCGCGTCCTTGTTGTCTGCGCGGGTCACCAGGATGTTCACGTAAGGCGAATCGCTGCCTTCGATGACCAGAGCATCTGACTCGGGGTTGAGCTTGGCTTCCAGCGCGTAGTTGGTGTTGATCAGCGCCAGGTCGACCTGGGTCAGCACGCGCGGGATGGTCGCGGCTTCCAGTTCACGGAATTTCAGGTTCTTGCTGTTCTCGGCGATGTCTTTGACGGTCGAGAGGATGTTCTTGTTGTCCTTGAGCTTGATCACTCCGGCCTTGTCCAGCAGCAGCAAGGCGCGCCCGCCGTTGGTGGCGTCGTTGGGGATGACCACGGTGGCCGTCGATGGCAGCTCGTCAAGCTTCTTGTACTTGCTCGAGTAGGCGCCCAGCGGCTCCAGGTGCACACCGGCAACGCTCACCAGTTGGGTGCCCTTGGCCTTGTTGAACTCATCCAGGTACGGCTGGTGCTGGAAGAAATTGGCATCCAGGCGCTTCTCGGCCACTTGCACGTTCGGCTGGATATAGTCGGTGAACACCTTCACCTTCAGGTCCACGCCTTCTGTGGCCAGGGCCGGTTTGACGAACTCGAGGATCTCGGCGTGCGGTACCGGGGTGGCGGCGACGGTCAGGGTCTCGGCCTGGGCGGAGAAGGCCGCAACGGCGGCGACAACAGCAAGCAGTTTTTTCATCAAATCACTCCTTGTGAGGGCCGATCCGGCCCCCGGTGCGTCGGCAGCGCCGACCCATGGGGTTACTTACGGGAAAAATGCACAACCAGTTTGTCGCCCACGCTCTGCAGGACTTGAACCAGTACCAGCAGCAGGACCACGGTGACTACCATCACGTCGGTCTGGAAGCGTTGATAACCGAAGCGGATCGCCAGGTCACCGAGGCCGCCAGCGCCCACCACACCGGCCATCGCGGTGTACGACACGAGGGTAATGGCGGTGACGGTAATGGCTGCGAAGATGCCCGGACGGGCCTCGGGCAGCAAAGCGTTGATGATGATCTGGCGGGTAGTGGCGCCCATCGATTGGGTGGCTTCGATGATGCCGCGGTCGACTTCACGCAGCGCGGTTTCCACCAGGCGAGCGAAGAATGGCGTGGCACCGACCACCAGTGGCGGGATGGCCCCGGCGACGCCCAGCGAGGTGCCGGTGATCAGCACGGTAAACGGGATCATCACGATCAGCAGGATGATGAACGGCAGCGAGCGCAGAATGTTCACCACCAGCGACAGCAGCGCGTACACGCCCTTCTGTTCGAACAGCTGGCGCGGGCCGCAAAGGAACAACAGCACGCCCAGCGGCAGGCCGAGCAGCACGGTGAAGAACAGCGAGCCGAACAGCATGATCATGGTGTCGATAGTAGCCAGCCAGATTTCGGCCCAGTCGACGTTGGCAAAGAAACTCAAGGCGTCCATCAACGCAGTACCTCCATATGAACATCAGCCGCAGTGAAGCGGGCGAACGCCGCTTCCATGTCGCCGCCAGTGACGGCCAGGGTCAGTTGCCCATACGGGGTGTCCTTGATGCGGTCGATGCGTCCAGCCAGGATACTGTAGTCCACACCGGTTTCCCGGGCGACGGTGCCCAGGAGCGGTGCGTAGGTCGAATCGCCCTGGAAGGTCAGACGCACAATGCGGCCTGGCACGTGGGCGAAGTCGTCGCGCTGTTCGTTTTCGTCGATCTGCTCGTCTTCCTGGACGAAGCGCTTGGTGGTCGGGTGCTGAGGGTGCAGGAACACATCGGCCACCGGGCCTTGCTCGACGATCTGACCGGCGTCCATCACCGCTACGCGGTCACAGACCCGGCGGATTACGTCCATTTCATGGGTGATCAGCACGATGGTCAGCTTCAGCTCGCGGTTGATCTCGGCCAGCAGCTGCAACACCGAGGCGGTGGTCTGCGGATCGAGGGCGCTAGTGGCTTCGTCGCACAGCAGGATCTTCGGTTTGGTGGCCAGGGCGCGGGCGATGCCGACGCGCTGCTTCTGGCCGCCGGAGAGCTGTGCCGGGTATTTTTTCGCGTGATCGGACAGGCCGACGCGGGCCAGCAGTTCGTTGACGCGGGCGTCGATTTCCTTGCGCGACAGCTCGCCCGCGAGGGTCAGTGGCAGGGCCACGTTGTCGGCGACGGTCTTGGAGGCCAGCAGGTTGAAGTGCTGGAAGATCATCCCGACTTGCTGGCGGAAACCCCGAAGATCATTGGCGTTGAACGCGGTGACGTCTTCGCCGTCGACAATGATCTTGCCGCCGCTCGGCGCTTCCAGGCGGTTGATCAGGCGCAGCAGGGTACTTTTACCGGCACCGGAATGGCCGATCAGCCCGAACACCTGGCCGTCTTCGACGCTCAGGTTGGTCGGGTGCAGTGCGGGGATATCCCTACCGGCTACGCGGTAGGTTTTATGAACATTTTGAAACTCGATCACGTAGCGAACCTTGTGGGGCGCATGGGAATGGGGTCAGCGGTTAGCCGGGCGCGCATTTTAGCCTGTTCGTATAGAGGTTCTTAGCATTTATTTCGCAATTGACCAATGCTACTGGAATAACGCGATCAGTGGTCAATCCGAAGGAACGCCTGCAGGGGCCATCAGTCACTACTGAATAGGGCCCGCCGTGGGGTCGAACCGTAGGACTGATTGAGTGAGGAGAGCACACTGATGCCCAGCAAGAAGAACCCGCCCAAGGAAAGCCAACTCGCCGGTACCCAGACCCCGGACCGCGCCAATACCAACGCCAAGCTGCAAAGCCTGGAAACCTTTCGCAGTGACGCCACTGGCCAGGCGCTGCGCACCAACCAGGGGGTCAAGGTTGCCGACAACCAGAACACCCTGAAAGCCGGTGACCGAGGCCCGTCGCTGCTGGAAGACTTCATCATGCGTGAAAAGATCACGCATTTTGACCATGAGCGTATCCCCGAGCGCATCGTCCATGCCCGCGGTACCGGGGCCCATGGCTATTTCCAGGCCTATGAATCACATGCCGCGTTGACCAAGGCCGGTTTTCTCCAGGCCCCGGAGAAAATCACCCCGGTGTTCGTGCGCTTTTCCACCGTTCAGGGCCCGCGTGGCTCGGGTGATACCGTGCGCGATGTGCGCGGTTTTGCCGTGAAGTTCTTTACCGAAGAAGGCAACTTCGACCTGGTCGGCAATAACATGCCAGTGTTTTTCATCCAGGATGCGATCAAGTTTCCCGACTTCGTCCATGCAGTAAAACCTGAGCCACACAACGAAATGCCCACCGGCGGCTCGGCCCACGACACCTTCTGGGACTTCGTCTCACTGGTGCCGGAGTCGGCGCACATGGTGATCTGGGCAATGTCCGATCGTGCCATTCCAAAAAGCCTGCGGACCATGCAGGGCTTCGGCGTGCATACGTTTCGCCTGATCAATGCCCAAGGCAAATCGAGCTTCGTCAAATTCCACTGGAAACCCAAAGCCGGCGTGTGTTCGCTGCTTTGGGACGAAGCGCAGAAGCTGGCGGGCAAAGACACCGATTACCACCGCCGTGATCTGTGGGAAGCGATTGAAACTGGCAATTACCCGGAATGGGAGTTCGGCGTGCAGATCGTCGCTGAAGAGGACGAGCACAAGTTCGACTTCGACCTGCTCGACCCGACCAAGATCATCCCCGAAGAGCTGGTGCCGGTGACGCCGCTGGGCAAGATGGTGCTCAACCGCAACCCGGACAATTTCTTTGCCGAAACCGAACAGGTTGCCTTCTGCCCTGGGCATATCGTCCCCGGCATCGACTTCTCCAACGACCCGCTGCTGCAGGGCCGGTTGTTTTCCTATACCGATACCCAAATCAGCCGGCTAGGCGGGCCGAACTTTCACGAGATTCCGATCAACCGTCCGCTGGCCCCTAACCACAACGGCCAGCGCGATGCGCAGCACCGCACCACGCTGGACAAGGGCCGCGCCTCCTACGAGCCCAACTCGATCGACGGCGGCTGGCCCAAGGAGACTGCGCCAGCAGCCAGCGAGGGTGGTTTCGAGTCGTATCCGGAGCGCATCGAAGCGCACAAGGTGCGCCAGCGCAGCCCATCATTTGCCGACCACTTCTCCCAGGCGCGGTTGTTCTTCCAGAGCATGAGCCCGACCGAGCAGGAGCACATCATCAGTGCCTACAGCTTCGAGCTGGGCAAAGTTGAACGGGAGTTCATCCGCGCCCGTGAAGTCAACGAGATCCTCGCCAATATCGACCTCACGCTGGCGGCGCGGGTGGCCGCCAACCTTGGCCTGCCGGCACCGAAGAAAGGCACGGTGGATGTGCCTCAGCCAAGCCTTAAACAATCCCCGGCACTGAGCCAGATGAACTTGCTCGGCGAAGGCATCAAGGGCCGCAAGGTGGCGGTGCTGGTGGCTGATGGCGTGGATGGTGTCAGTGTCGATAGCCTGGTCAAGGCGCTGGAAGCCGAGAGCGCGCAGATCAAGATCCTTGGCCCGAGCTCGGCGCCGGTAAAAACCGCCCAGGGCAAGGCGCTGGCGGTGGATGCCTCAATGGAAGGCATGCCGTCGGTGATCTTCGATGCGGCCTGGGTGCCGGGCGGCAAGGCTTCGCTTCAGGCCCTGGCCGGTGACGGTGTGGCGCTGCACTTTCTGCTTGAAGCCTACAAGCACCTCAAGCCGATTGGCTTGGCCAGCGAAGCGCAAGCCGTGCTCGACAAGCTGGGGCTCAAGGCCGACAGCGGTTTGCTGCTGGGCAATGATGACAAAGCCTACAAGGCCTTCATCACGGCAATCAGCAAGCATCGGGTGTGGGAGCGTGAGGCCGCAGCGAAAGCCATTCCGGCGTGATGCACAAACAGGGTGCCCATCAGGGCACCCTGTTTGTCATGGGCGGCGTGGGATCAGCACCGCCTGGGCAGGCTGGTTGCGGTGAATCTCGTGGCTTTGCTGCAAGGCAAAATCACCATCGAGTTTTTTCACCCGTTTGCCCAGCAAGGTTTGCAGCCAGGGTGCATCCTGCTTGCGTGGCACCTGGAACACCACATCGCACTGGTAATTGACCACATCGCTGGCGATGTCATCCAGTTGCTTGCGCATTTCGCGAATATTGGTGGTTTTCAATGCAACCACGGTGTTGGGCGCCGTCGGGTCGATAAGCTTGGCGGCCGGGCGGGCTTCGGCGGCTTTCAGGGCAGCCTCGGCTTTATCGAGCTCGGCCTTGCGCGCCTGGGCGATCGCACCGTTGACGCCACCGGTCAGCGCCGGCGCCTTGGGCATCAGCGCACGGGCGCGGGCCAATGCGGTGGCTGCCGCATTCACATCGCCCTTTTGCAGGACGATCTGGCTGCGTTGCAGGTAGGCTTCGGCCAGCTGACGCTGGTACTGCTCGATCCGGCTGTCATTCGGCGCCTGGCTCTGCAGGGTGGCGAGCTGATCTTCGGCAGTGGCCAGCTCGCTGCTGGCGATGCTGTGCTCCAGCTGCTGCCAGGCATCAGGCTGGGCAGGCACGGCGGCGTTGTCGGCCGGGGTGCTGGAGCACGCGGCGAGGATCAGCGAAAACGCGGCAAGGAGCAGATAACGGGAGGCGAACGGCTTCATTCCTGCGACTCTCTATTTGCGCAAAAAGCGAGCAAGTCTACACCCAGTCCGCAGACTCGAAAATAACTCTTCAGGATCCTGCGTGCTTTTTAAATGTCGCAGGGTGCAACCGCCGAGGCTGCACCCCACGGCTTCAGCGCCGGGGCAGTGCCAGGCTCAGCAAGAATAGCACTGCGGCGCAGACCACGATGGACGGCCCGGCCGGGGTGTCCTTGAACCACGACAGCGCCAGGCCGCCGCATACTGCGGTAACCCCCAGCAGGCTGGCGCCCAGGGCCATCTGTTCCGGCGAGCGGGCGTGACGTTGCGCCGCAGCGGCGGGAATGATCAGCAGCGAAGTGATCAGCAGCACGCCGACGATTTTCATCGCCACGGCAATCACCACGGCAATCAGCAGCATCAGCGCCAGGCGCAGCGCAACGACAGGCAAGCCCTCGACCATGGCCAGCTCTTCATGCACGGTGACCGCCAGCAGCGGGCGCCACAGCACCACCAGCAACAGCAGCACCGCAGTGCTGCCGCCGAGAATCCAGGCCAGATCCCCCGGGCTGATCGCCAGCAGGTCGCCGAACAGATACGCCATCAGGTCGATGCGCACATCGTGCATGAAGCTCAGTACAACCAGGCCGAGTGAAAGCGTGCTGGGCGCAAGAATGCCCAGCAGGGTGTCGGAGGCCAGTGGCTGACGCTGCTGGAGGGTCACCAGCAGGATCGCCAGCAATAGGCAGCCGACGGTGACCGCCAAGGCCGGGCTGACATCCAGCACGAAACCCAGAGCAACACCGAGCAGCGCGGCATGGGACAGGGTATCGCCGAAATAGGCCATGCGCCGCCAGACCACAAAGGACCCCAGAGGGCCTGCAACCAATGCCAGCGCCAGACCTGCGAGCAGGGCGTAAAGCAGAAAATCAGCCATGCTTGCAGTGATCTCCATGAACGTGGCCGCCTTTGGCCGGGGCGACCACCGAACCGTGCAGGTCGTGGGCGTGGTCGTGATGGTGGTGATAGATCGCCAGGCTCGGCGCGTTGCTGCCGAACAGTTCGACAAAGGCCGGATCACCGCTGACCTGCTCCGGGTGACCGGAACAGCAGACGTGGCGGTTGAGGCAAACCACCTGATCGGTGGTGCTCATGACCAGGTGCAGGTCGTGGGAAACCATCAGCACGCCGCAGCCGTGGCGGTCGCGCAGGCGGGTGATCAGGCTGTACAGCTCGGACTGGCCCGCAACGTCGACGCCCTGCACCGGCTCATCGAGCACCAGCAGCTCGGGCTCGCGCAACAAGGCACGGGCCAGCAGTACGCGCTGCATTTCGCCACCGGAAATACCCTGGATAGGGCTGTCGATGACGTGTTCGGCGCCGACTTCCTTGAGCGCCGACAAGGCCGCCGCGCGATCAACACCGGGCACCAGGCGCAAAAAGCGCAGCACCGAGAGCGGCAAGGTGGCATCGACCTGGAGCTTTTGCGGCATGTAGCCGACGCGCAACCGCGGTTTGCGCCAGACCGTGCCGGTATGCGGCTTGAGCAGGCCCAGGACGGCGCGCACCAGGGTGGTTTTGCCGGCCCCATTGGGGCCGATCAGGGTGACGATCTGCCCGGGCTCCACGGCCAGGTCGATGCTGTCGAGCACCGCTTGCCCGGCGAAGCTCACGCCCACCTGTTCGAGGCGAATCAGCGCATTGCTCATCAGGCGCTCCGGCAGTTACTGCACAGGCCGACCACTTCGACCGTCTGTGCTTCGACGCTGAAACCGACGTCTTTGGCGCTGGCGACAATGGCGTCGCTGATGCTGCTCTGCTCAAGCTCGATGGCCACGTGGCATTCGCGGCAGATCAGGAACTGGCCCTGATGCGCGTGTTCGGGGTGGCTGCAGCCGATAAAGGCGTTGAGTGAGGCAATGCGGTGCACCAGGCTGTTTTCCAGAAGGAAGTCCAGCGCCCGGTAGACGGTGGGCGGCGCCGCCCGGCGGCCATCCTGCTCGCTCAGCACGGCGAGGATGTCGTAGGCACCCAGTGGCTTGTGGCTCTGCCATACCAGTTCCAGCACACGCCGGCGCAAGGCGGTCAGGCGCACACCCTGGCGTGAGCACAGCGCATCGGCCTCGGCCAGGGCGCTGTGCACGCAATGGGAGTGGTCGTGGGGGCGGTTGGCCAACGGGGTTTTAGGCATGAGCGGCGACGGTTCTGGTTGGAGACGTTATTATGTTACCTGTTTCAGCCCCTGTGAGTGGTCATCGTGTCCCGAATTTTTGCCCTTTTTGTCGCTTTTACCGCCACCCTGGTGATGGCTCAGGCACAGGCCGAAGTGCGTGTGCTGACCAGTATCAAGCCCCTGCAGCAGATTGCTGCGGCGGTCCAGGACGGTGTCGGCACGCCTGAAGTGCTGCTGCCGCCAGGCGCTTCGCCGCACCATTACGCCCTGCGCCCTTCCGACGTACGGCGCGTGGGCGACGTCGAGCTGTTGTACTGGATCGGCCCGGACATGGAAGGCTTCCTGCCGCGGGTGCTCAAGACCCGCAGCAAGCCAAGCGTCGCCGTGCAGGGCCTGGCGGGTCTGCATCTGCGCCACTTTGGCGAAGATAGCCACTCCCACGACGAAGATGGCGACGATCATGATCACGATCACCGCCCGGGCAGCCTCGATGCCCATCTGTGGCTGTCGTCGGTCAACGCCCGGGTGATTGCGGCGAAGATGGCGGCTGACCTGAGCGCTGCCGACCCGGCCAATGCCGCACGTTACCAGAGCAACCTCAAGACCTTTGGCGAGCGTATGGATGCGTTGGATGCGCGTCTGAAAAAGCGTATGGCAGACATCAGCGGCAAGCCGTTCTTCGTCTTCCATGAAGCGTTTGACTACTTCGAGTCGGCCTATGGCCTGAAGCACACCGGCGTGTTCAGCGTGGCAGCGGAAGTACAGCCGGGTGCCCAGCACGTGGCGGCGATGCGCAAGCGTCTGCAGGAGGTGGGCAAGACCTGTGTGTTCAGCGAGCCGCCATTGCGCCCGCGCTTGGCCGAGACGCTGACGGCGGGGCTGCCGGTGACGCTGGCGGAGCTGGATGCATTGGGCGGGACGGCGCCGGCCAGTGCCCGGGGGTATGAGCAGTTGCTGGAGACGCTGGGCAATGATCTGGCGGGGTGTCTGGAGAAGTTGTGACGCCCTGATCGCGGGGTAAACCCGCTCCAACCTATTGTAGGAGCGGGCTTGCCCCGCGATGCTTCAAATCGCAAACGGCAATGCAATCTCCACCTGCTGGCGCGCTGCCAGGCGCACTTCAAAGTCCGCCGGATCGTGAATCAGCACGTCCATCCCGGCAAACGACTCGGCAGCAATCAAGCGCGACAGCCAGAAGCGCACGCAGGCAATGCGCAACATCACCGGCCACAGGTTGGCCTCGGCCGAAGTGAACGGCCGCAGCGCCGCATAAGCCCCCAGCAACGCCCGTGCCCGCGGGCCGTCGATGATCCCGGCGTCATCGCAGCACCAGTCGTTCAGGGTGATCGCCAGGTCGTAGAGCATCGGCCCCGAGCAGGCGTTGTAGAAGTCGATCAGGCCGGTCAGGTGGGTGCCTTCGAACAGCACGTTGTCGCGGAACAGGTCCGCGTGCAGGTTGGCCCGTGGCAGGGCCATGATCTGCGCCTTGTGCTCGACGATTTCGTCCAGGCACGCCTGCAGCAACTGGCGTTGTTCGGCATTCAGGCGCGGCATCAGCTCGGCACCGGTTTCCAGCATCCAGTCCAGGCCGCGGTCGGTCTTGCGCTCCAGCACTCTGTCGCGGGTGGCCAGGTGCAGGTGCCCGAGCAGCTCACCCACTTGCACGCAGTGCTGGTTGTTGGCGGTCTTGATGTGCTTGCCCGGCAGCCGTGGCTGCAGCAGCGCAGGCTTGCCGGCCAGCTCGCGCAGGGCCACGCCGTCGTTGCCACGCAAGGCGTACGGTACCGGCAGGTCGGCCTCATGCAGCACATCGAGCAGTTCGATGAAGAACGGCAGGTCCTGGATCGGCCCGCGTTCGACCAGCGTCAGCACGTACTCCCCCTGTTCCAGGCTGACAAAGAAGTTGCTGTTCTCGGTACCGGCGGCAATGCCCTGGAAGTCCCGCAGGCGGCCCAGGCCGTACGGTGCCAGAAAGGTTTCCAGCTCAGGCCGGGTCAGGGGGGTGAAGACTGACATGATCAAAAATTGCCCATACGGGCACTTCAGCAGGGAAGTGCCAGGTTGATGTAAAGGGTACGGCCTACCACTCGAAGATTTTCCACGACGGGATCAGCATGTCCGGTTGGTCGGAGCGGATGAAATTGCCCTCCGAGCCATCAGCGCGTACCAGGAAGTAAGGTTTGCCGTTTTTCGGGGTCACCTTGATTGCATACAGGAAGCCATTTTGCCGGTATTCCTGGATGGTTTTGTCGCCTTCCGTGCGAATGGTTACATCCGGATCAGCCGACGGCGCGTCATCCGCTGCCATTGTGACGACCGGAGTGACTGCCAACAGGCTGAGCAGCAACAGGCGATTTAGTGTACGCATGATAACCTTGTCCCTTTGTCGTCAATGTTCCGGACATTCTAGCGCCGGGCCCGTCGAAAAGGTTGATTCTGCTCATGAGCCAAGCTCCCCTCGTCCTGGTGGACGGTTCCTCGTACCTGTACCGCGCCTTTCACGCGCTGCCACCACTGACTACCTCCAAGGGCCTGCCGACCGGCGCGGTCAAGGGCGTGCTGAACATGCTCAAGAGCCTGCGCAAGCAGTATCCGGACAGCCTGTTCGCGGTGGTCTTCGACGCCAAGGGCGGCACCTTTCGCGACGAAATGTTCGCCGAGTACAAGGCCAACCGGCCGAGAATGCCCGACGACCTGCGGGTGCAGATCGAGCCGCTGCACGCCAGCGTGCGTGCCCTGGGCTACCCGCTGCTGTGTGTCGAAGGCGTGGAAGCCGACGACGTTATCGGCACTCTGGCCCGCAGCAGCGCCGCCGCCGGGCGTCCGGTGATCATCTCCACGGGCGACAAGGACATGGCGCAGTTGGTCGACGGCCACATTACGCTGGTCAACACCATGACCGGTAGCGTGCTCGACGTGGCTGGCGTACACGAGAAATTCGGCGTCGGTCCTGAACACATCATCGATTTCCTTGCCCTGATGGGCGACAAGGTCGACAACATCCCGGGCGTGCCGGGGGTGGGCGAAAAGACTGCGGTGGGCCTGCTGACCGGAATCGGCGGGGGCCTGAGCGACCTGTACCAGAACCTCGACAAGGTTCCGGCGCTGGCCATTCGCGGCGCCAAGACCCTGCCGGCGAAGCTTGAAGAGCACCGTGACGCGGCGTTTCTGTCCTATGAGCTGGCCACCATCAAGATCGACGTGCCGCTGGACGTTGAAGTCGATGCGCTGGTCTGCGGCGAGCCGGACCGTGACGCGCTGCTGGCGCTGTACACCGAAATGGAATTCAAGAGCTGGATCGACGAAGTTCAGCGCGATGCCAAGCGCGCTGGCCAGGACGTCGCGGTCCAAGCGCCGCAGGAAGTGGTCGAGGCCCAGTACGAAACCATCCTCGACCAGGCCCGATTCGATGCCTGGCTGGAGAAGCTGCGCCAGGCACCGCTGTTCGCGTTCGACACCGAAACCACTGGCCTCGATGCCCAGCAGGCGCAACTGGTGGGTGTGTCGTTCGCCGTTCAGGCCCATGAAGGCGCTTACGTGCCGCTGACCCATTCCTACATGGGGGTGCCCGAGCAGCTCGATCGCGACAGCGTGTTGCTGGCGCTCAAGCCGTTGCTGGAAGACCCGGCTAAGGTCAAGGTGGCGCAGAACGCCAAGTATGACATGAACATCCTGGCCAACTGCGCCATCGGTGGGGACTTTGCCAACGGCATCCAGATGCAGGGCGTGGCCTACGACACCATGCTCGAGTCCTACGTGCTCGACTCCACTGCCACCCGTCATGACATGGACAGCCTGGCGCTCAAGTACCTGAACCACACCACCATCGGCTTTACCGACATCGCCGGCAAAGGTGCCAAGCAGCTGACCTTCGACCAGATCACCCTGGAGCAGGCCGGCCCTTATGCCGCCGAAGACGCCGACGTCACCCTGCGCCTGCACCAGACCCTGCAGCAGAAGCTTGCGCTGATTCCGAGCCTGCAAGCGGTGCTCAGCGACATCGAAATGCCGCTGGTGCCGGTGCTGGCCAAGATCGAGCGCCAGGGCGCGCTGGTCGATGCCAAACTGCTGGGCGTGCAGAGCGTGGAGCTGGGCGAGAAGATGCTCGAGCTGGAGCGCCAGGCGTTCGAGATCGCCGGTGAGGAGTTCAACCTCGGTTCGCCCAAGCAGTTGGGCGTGATCCTCTACGACAAGCTGGGCATGCCTGTGCTCAACAAGACCGCCAAGGGCCAGGCTTCCACCGCCGAAGCGGTGCTGGCGGAACTGGCCGACATGGACTTCCCGCTGCCCAAGGTGCTGATGCAGTACCGCTCCCTGAGCAAGCTCAAGAGCACCTACACCGATCGCCTGCCGGAACAGATCAACCCGCGCACCGGGCGGATCCACACCTCCTACCATCAGGCGGTGGCGGCGACCGGACGCCTGTCGTCCAGCGACCCGAACCTGCAGAACATTCCGATCCGCACCGCCGAAGGCCGGCGCATCCGTCAGGCCTTTGTCGCCGCACCGGGCTACAAACTGCTGGCGGCGGACTATTCGCAGATCGAGCTGCGGATCATGGCCCATCTGGCCCAGGACGAAGGCCTGCTGCACGCCTTTCGCAACGACCTGGACGTGCACCGCGCCACCGCTGCCGAAGTGTTCGGCGTTGAGCTGGAACAGGTCACTACCGACCAGCGGCGTAGCGCCAAGGCCATCAACTTCGGCCTGATCTACGGCATGAGCGCCTTTGGCCTGGCCAAGCAGATCGGCGTCGACCGCAAACAGTCCCAGGCCTACATCGATCGTTACTTCGCCCGCTACCCAGGCGTACTGGCCTACATGGAACGCACCCGCGCCCAGGCTGCCGAGCAAGGCTATGTCGAGACCCTGTTTGGCCGGCGCTTGTACCTGCCGGAGATCAACGCCAAGAACCCGGCCCTGCGCAAAGGCGCCGAGCGCACTGCAATCAACGCGCCGATGCAGGGCACTGCCGCCGATATCATCAAGCGCGCCATGGTCGCTGTGGACAACTGGCTGACTGCTTCGGGCCTGGATGCCCGGGTGATCCTCCAGGTACACGACGAACTGGTGCTGGAGGTGCGCGAAGACCTGGTCGAGCAGGTGCGTGAGCAAATTCGTCCACACATGAGCGGCGCTGCCCAGTTGGATGTTCCGCTGCTGGTTGAGGTCGGAGTGGGGGCAAATTGGGACGAAGCGCACTAAAAATGCGCTGAAATTCGGGGAAAAGCTGCGGCATATCGTCGCGGCTTTTTGGCGGCCTGATGCTGCTATTGCCGGAAATTTCCCATCTATCGCAAATAGTTTTTAAACGCCCGGAACTAAACCGGTGAACGGCGACTCAGAGTATCTGAATGGCTGGTGAAGCCCTTCGATGCTCCTATGTTGTGTTAAGTGTTGGCAGATCTCTGGACCCCGCCCTAGCGGTCCGGAACTTGAACCCCGAACTTCCCCCTCCCCATACGAAGTCCGGGGTTTTTTTTGCCCGGCGTTTACCGGGCGGCCCTTATTCCGCAGGCTTGTCCGGCAGTTCCATCCAGCGTGCCAGCACCCCGTAGGCCTCTTCCAGGCCCTGGCGCTTGGGTGCCGAGAACAGTTGGATCGAGACGCTGTCGCCCCACCCTTTGCGAATTTCCGCCTGCACTTTGAGCAAGGTGTTCTTGGCTGCGCCGAAGGTCAGCTTGTCGGCCTTGGTCAGCAGGATGTGCATCGGCATGCCCGAGGCGCGCGACCAGTCGAGCATCATCATGTCGAAGTCGGTCATCGGATGGCGCACGTCCATCATCAGGATCAAGCCCTTCAAGGCCTCGCGGCTGCCCAGGTAGGCCTCCAGGTGGCGCTGCCAGTGCTGCTTGAGCGGGATGGGTACCTTGGCATAACCGTAGCCTGGCAAGTCGACCAAACGCCGTTCATCGTCCAGACTGAAGAAGTTCAACAGCTGGGTGCGCCCCGGGGTTTTCGAGGTCCGCGCCAGGCTGGCGTGGGTCAGGGTGTTCAGGGCGCTGGACTTGCCAGCGTTGGAGCGGCCGGCAAAGGCTACTTCATAGCCCTGATCGGGCGGACACTGGTCGACCTTGGCAGCACTGATGGCGAATTTGGCCTGTTGGCAGAGGCCGAGGATGGGGTTTTTGACTTGCATGGGATATCCGGTGTGGGCGTTGCCAGAGACGGGCTCGGCAAGCGGTGTCGTTTCCGTTTCAGTAACGGGAGTATATAATGCCCCAGATTTTGTGTGCGCATTATCCCAGCGTAGGAGGATGTGCACGGGGGCATCGGATTCAAGCTTGCGCATTAGAACGCAGTGCAGCCCCCAACCCTGAAAGGTCGTTTGCATGACGAAATGGCTGCTTGTTGTCGGTGTCTTGATACCGTTATTCAGCGCTCAGGCTACACAGGATCCCGAGGCGTTGTACAACCGCACGTGTGCGGCTTGTCATGCCGGGCAGCTGCCACAGGCACCGAAAGCGGGTGATCGTGCGGCTTGGGAGCCAAGACTGGCGAAGGGTATGGAGATGCTGGTGGTGCATGTCACCCAGGGTTTCAAGGCTATGCCAATGCGTGGATTGTGCATGGACTGCAGTGCCGAGGACTACCAGGCAGTCATCCAGTGGATGAGCCGGAGTCCCGATACATAACTCTTTCACCCTTAGCCGTAGTTGGATTAGCTGATGAACAAACTACTCGTGAGTCTGCTGTTGACCTTGGGCATCACCGGTGCAGCCAATGCCGCAGAGCCTATCAAAGGGGATGCCGCTGCTGGTCAGGCCAAAACTGCTGTATGTGGCGCTTGTCACAATCCGGACGGCAATAGCCTGGCGCCGAACTTCCCGAAACTTGCAGGCCAGGGTGAGAAGTACCTGGAAAAACAATTGCACGACATCAAGTCGGGCAAGCGCACCGTGCTGGAGATGACCGGCATGCTGGCCGCTTTCAGCGACCAGGACCTGGCGGATATCGCCACCTACTTCTCCAGTCAGAAAGGCAGCGTCGGCGCCGCTGATCCGAAGCTGGTCGAACGTGGCCGCGCGCTGTTCAACGGCGGTGACGTCGAAAAAGGCCTGCCGGCCTGCACCGGTTGCCACTCGCCTAATGGCGCTGGCATTGCCCTGGCCGGCTTCCCGCACCTGGGTGGCCAGCACTCCACCTACGTGGCCAAACAGCTGACCGACTTCCGCGAAGGCAACCGTACCAACGATGGCGACGCCACCACCATGCGCACCATCGCTGCCAAGTTGAGCAACAAGGACATCGAAGCGCTGTCCAGCTACATCCAGGGTCTGCATTGATCCGCGCTTTAACGCTGGGTTAATACTGCGGCGCAAAGATGAAAAGGGTGGCTTCGGCTGCCCTTTTTTGTGCCCGCTGCCGTTACACTAACGAACTCGGGCCTGCCTCGACCTGTCCTATGACCGGTCGCGTCAAGGCGATTCAATAGACTGCTCAGGAGTAAAGCATGCGTAATCTGATTCTCGGCGCCGCGCTGGTCACTGCCAGCCTCTTCGGCATGACGGCCCAGGCCGCCGAACCGGTAGCCTCTGACCAGTATACTGAGCTGAGCAACCCGGTTCCGGTGTCGGTACCTGGCAAGATCGAAGTGGTCGAGCTGTTCTGGTACGGCTGCCCGCACTGCTATAGCTTCGAGCCGGTGGTCAATCCATGGGTCGAAAAACTGCCGAAGGACGTCAACTTCAAGCGCGTACCGGCCATGTTCGGCGGCCCTTGGGATGCCCACGGCCAGATGTTCCTGACGCTCGAGGCCATGGGTGTTGAGCACAAGGTTCATGCCGCAGTGTTCGAAGCCATTCAGGTTCAGCGCAAGCGCCTGACCAAGCCGGAAGAAATGGCCGACTTCCTTGCGACCCAAGGCGTCGACAAGGACAAGTTCCTCTCCACCTTCAACTCCTTCGCCATCAAGGGCCAGGTCAACCAGGCGCGCGAACTGGCCAAGAAGTACGAGATCACCGGCGTACCGAGCATGGTCGTCAACGGCAAGTACCGCTTCGACCTTGGCACCGCCAAGGGGCCGCAAGGGGTGTTGAACGTTGCTGACTACCTGATCGCCAAGGAGCGCGCCGCTAAGTAAGCGGCGCCAGCCATGCGCCGCTGGAGAACCGAGCGTGGCGTTGGCCTGCATGATCCGCAGGTCAACGAACATCACCTGCAGGCCAACAGCCTGCCAGATGACGGCCGGCTGCGGCTGCTCAGTTTCAATATCCAGGTTGGCATCAGCACCGAGCGTTACCGCCATTACCTGACCCGTGGCTGGCAGCACCTGCTGCCGCACACCGGACGGGCCGGCAACCTGCAGAGGATCGGCGACCTGCTCGCCGACTTCGACCTGGTCGCCCTGCAGGAGGCCGATGGCGGCAGCTTGCGTTCGGGCTACATCAACCAGGTCGAGCATCTGGCTCAGCTTGGCGCCTTCCCTTACTGGTATCAGCAGCTCAACCGCAACCTCGGGCGCCTGGCCCAGCACAGTAATGGCGTGCTCAGCCGCCTGAAGCCGCACCTGCTCGAAGATCACCCGTTGCCCGGCCCGGCTGGCCGCGGGGCGATCCTGGTGCGCTTCGGCGAAGGTGAAGACGCACTGGTCGTGGTGATGATGCACCTGGCATTGGGTTCCAAGACCCGCGCCCGGCAGCTTGCCTACATTCGCGAACTGATTGGCGGCTATCGCCACCAGGTGCTGATGGGGGACATGAACACCCATGCCCGCGACCTGCTCGAACATTCGCCGCTACGCGATCTGGGCCTGATTGCACCCCAGGTTCAAGCCACCTTCCCCAGTTGGCGACCGCAGCGCTGCCTTGATCATATTCTGCTCAGCCCGAGCCTGACCCTGGAGCGGGTCGAGGTTCTGGCCCAGCCTATTTCCGATCATCTTCCGGTCGCAGTTGAGATTCGTTTGCCTGATGCCCTTGCTGTGGATACGCTGCCCGCTTTGAGCTAATTGCCATTACCCTCTGCGGACCCAGGCATGACCGACGAAGCCCAGCGCTGGAAAGAAAAATACCTCAAGAGTATCGAGCAGCAAGAGAAGCTGGAGCGCCGTTGGGAGGCTCGTCTCGACCTGTTGCGCCGTGGTCTTGTGCGCAGCACCCTGGCCGCTGAAGGCAGCGACCGGGCGGTGGACTTGTGCATGAAGGAAATGCGCGAGGTGATCCGCACCGACAACATGGACGCCGCACTTGCCGGTCTGATTCCACGCCTGGAAAAGGCCGTGCTCGATTCCGAGCAGCGCCGGGCAACCCGTGTCGTCCAGGTCACCACCGCCCTCAACGCGTTGGTCAGCCAGTTGCAGACCCTGCCGTTGCCCAGCGAAGTCAGCCGTCCGCTGAAAAAATTTGCCAAGCAGGTCGAGGCCCGCGCCAGCCATTCCCGGGAAATGCCCCTGCTGCTGGGCGAGTTGAGCGGACTGCAGGGCCAGGCGCTGTCGGCAATGGAGCGGCCTGAAGAGGCGCAGCGGCCTGGTTTGTTGCAGCGTCTGTTCGGTGGTCGGGAAGCAGAAGCAGAAGCCATGCAGCCGGCGCTCACAGGGACAGCAGCGGTTGTAGCTGAGGCCAGAGAGCAGCCTGCGCCCATGCTGCACGCTGTTGTCGAGACGGCCGCGCATGAACTCGCCGACGTCGATGAGCTTCAGCCCTTGCCGACGGCTCGAGCGATTGGGCCCGAGACGATCGAGCCTGCAAGGGTCGAGGCTGACGTTATCGAAGCACCGCAGCTTGCACCTGCACCTGCACCTGCACCCGAGCCTGAGCCGGTTGCAGAGCTGCCAACAGCGCCTGCAACTGCAGCCGAGCCAGCAGCGCCGGTCGAGCCCGATGCTCTGGACTCTGAGCAGGATGTCCTGGCGTTACTCGAACACAGCCCCGACGAGCCGCAGGCCGACCGGCCAGAAGCCGAGCCTGTTGAAGCCGGGCCTCTGGACGATGAGCACGCCCACTACGCCCTGCCCGATGGCACCGAGCCCACCTACAGCTCAGTCGCCGACCATATTGAAGATACCCTGCTCGGCTTGCTCGACGACCTGACCCTGCCCGAACGCCACAAGGCCCAGGCGCAGTCCATGCGCGAACGCCTGGAGCACGGCCTGAACTGGTATGAACTGCTGCCGGTGCTGGATGACCTGGCCGTGCTGATGCTGGCAATCAACGACAGCGGCCAGCACGAGTTCGAAGTCTACCTGCAGCAACTCAATGAGCGTCTGGAGTCGTTCCAGAGCCACCTGCACGAAGCCAGCGAAGGCCATGCCGACAACACCTCGGCGGCGCGCGACCTCGACAGCCAGTTGCGTGAGCAGGTCGACGGTTTGCAAAGCAGTGTGCAGGGCGCTGCCGACCTGGGCAGTCTCAAGCACATTCTGGAAAACCGCCTTGAAGGCTTGCTCGGCACCATGGACGAGCACCAGCAGCAGCGTGACCAGCGCGAACAGGACATGGCCAACCGCCTGCAAGGCTTGGCCGAGCGGGTGGCAAGCATGGAGCAGGAAGCCCTGGGCTACCGCGAGCACCTTGAGGAGCAGCGCCAGAAAGCCCTCATCGACCCCCTCACCGGCTTGCCCAACCGTGCGGCCTGGTCAGAGCGGGTCGATCAGGAAGTGCTGGAATGGCAGGAGAACGGCGGCCATCTATTGATGGCGATTCTCGATCTCGACCACTTCAAGCGTATCAATGACAGTTACGGCCACCTGGCAGGCGATAAAGTGCTGAAGATAGTCGCCAGCGTACTGCGCAAACGCCTGCGCAGTCGTGATTTCATCGCCCGCTTCGGTGGTGAGGAGTTTGTTCTGCTGATCCCGCAGACGGCCATGCCTGCTGGCTGCCAGTTGGCGGAAACCCTGCGCGCGGCCATCGAGGCCTGCCCTTTCCACTTCAAGGGCGAGCGGGTGACCATTACCCTGTCCATTGGCATCAGTGCATTTCGCAGCGGTGAGCGTAGCGAGGTGGTGCTCAAGCGCGCGGACGAGGCGCTGTACCGGGCGAAACATCTTGGTCGAAATCGTGTTGAACAGGGCTGAGTGGCAATAGCGAGGATACGTTAAGCTTACGCTTTGCAATTTCTCACCACAGTGCCCTCTCCATGAAAGCGTTTTTCACTGCCCTCCTGCTGCTGACGCTGGCAGGTTGCGCCACCGGCTTGCGAGTCGATCGCAGCCATACTTCGGTCAACCAGGATGAACGTATCCAGTTCGTCGTCCTGCACTACACCAACGCTTCGCTCGAGCGTTCGCTGAATTTGCTGACCCATGGCGAGGTCAGCAGCCATTACCTGATCGGCGACTCACCGGCGACCGTCTATCAACTGGTCGACGAGAGCCGCCGCGCCTGGCATGCCGGCGACAGTCAGTGGGATGGCCGCACCTGGCTCAACTCCACCTCCATCGGCATCGAGATCGTCAACCCGGGCTTTACCGATACGCCAACCGGCCGGGTCTGGCACCCGTATACCGAGGCGCAGGTGCAGGCGCTGATCGTCCTGCTCAAGGACATCGTCAAGCGCAACAACATCAAGCCCCGCTACATCATCGGCCACAGTGATATCGCGCCGCTGCGCAAACTCGACCCCGGCCCGATGTTCCCCTGGAAGCGCCTGGCGGATGCAGGTCTTGGGGTCTGGCCGAACGCACAAGCTGTGGCTCAGCAGCAGGCATACTTCAGCATCAACCCGCCGAGCATCACCTGGTACCAGCAGCAGTTGAAGCGCTTTGGCTATGCCATCGAGCAGACTGGCGAGTACGATGTCAGCACCAAACATGTGCTGGCGGCCTTTCAGATGCGCTTTCGCCCGCAGCGATTCGATGGCGTGCCGGATGCCCAGACGGCCGCCATGTTGCAGGTGCTCAACGGCCGTCGTTGACACCCACTGCCCAACGGGCAGGCTGACTTGATTGGCAGTTGCTATACCTCTTGGTATTCAACTGGATAATTCTTGATGTCTGCTGCCCTCTCCGTGTTGCGCCACCTGCTCTATCGTCCCTGGTTACTGGCCACACTCGCGGCTACGGCCAGCGCGATCCTGCTGCTCATGGCCAGTGTGGGCGTGACCATGCATCAGCTGCAGCAAAGCGAAATCGAGCAGATGAACGCCAAGGGCGAGCGCTTTCTCGCGCGCCTGGAGCAGATCTTCGGCCAGCTGCGCGAAGGCGTCGACCAGCTGCAGTTGCAACCGTTGCGAGGTTGCGATGCCCGCATGCTGGCGGCCTTGCAGCAGGTCGCCTTCCGATATCGTTTCGTCTATGAGGCCGCTTACGTCGATGGCAATGTCGCCTGCTCCAATCGTGTTGGCGAGCGCACCATCAATCCACTGCGTCCTGCCGATATCCAGGGGCCGACCTACAGCTACTGGCTCAACACAACCACCGAACCCGATGACAACCTGGCGGCGCTGATGCTTGGCCGTGGCAAGTTCCTGGTGGCCACTTCCCGCGGGCACATAACCGACGTGGTTGACCTGCCGCCGGAAGGCAGCCTGTTGGTGGTGCTCGACAACGGCACGCGAGCGATACCGGTACTTGGCCCGCCGCAGGTCTGGCCGCCGTCTGCCGATTGGCCGCCCACCTCCAGTGGTTCGCTGCTGGAGCTGCCTGATCGGCTGATTTACCGTATGCCGACCAAGTCACCGGATTATCAACTGGTGCTGATCGCGCCACGGGCCAGCATGCCGCTGAAGATGAGCGGGATTCTCTGGCTGCTGTTCCCGGGCAGTCTGGTATTGGCCTGGTGCATTGGCTGGTTGGTGTTACAACTGATTCGACAGCGTAGCTCGATGAGTGTGGAGCTTCAGGGGGCGCTGCGTCGTGGTGAGCTGCAGGTGCTCTACCAGCCAATTTTCGAGCTCACCAGCCGCCGCTGTGTCGGTGCCGAAGCCCTGGTGCGCTGGCGTCGTTCGGATGGCACGCTGACCAGCCCGGACCTGTTCATCCCGCTGGCGGAGAACACCGGGCAGATCCGCCAGATCACCGATTTCGTCCTGCAGCGGGTGCTGGAGCAACTGGGCCAACTGCTGCGCGCCAATCGCCAGCTGTACATCTCGGTGAACCTTGCCGCGTGCGATGTCATGGTGCCGAGAATCGGCCGGGTGGCGGCGCGCTTGCTGGCCCTGCATCATGTGGCGGCCAGCCAGATAGCCTTTGAGGTCACCGAGCGCGGGCTGATCGATGTGGTGGTGGCCCGCGATAACCTGCAAGCTTTGCGCGCTGTAGGCCATCAGGTGCTGATCGATGATTTCGGCACCGGCTATTGCAGCCTGGCTTACCTGCAAACCCTGCCGGTCGATTGTCTGAAAATCGACAAGGCCTTTATCGACGCCCTGGGCCATGACGCGGCCAGCAGTGGGGTGGCACCGCACATCATCCGCATGGCCCACGCTCTGCAGTTGCGGGTCATTGCCGAGGGCATCGAGTATGAAGACCAGGCGCTGTTGCTTAACAGTGAAGGGGTCAATTACGGCCAGGGGTGGCTGTTTGCCCATCCGCTCAATGCCCGGCAGTTCATCGAGCTGATCACCCGTGGCCGCCGCCTCGGGCCACGTCGCATCGACGATGAGGCTTGAGCCGCGGTTGCTTCAGACCGGCAAGGCCATATAGAACTGCGTGCCCTGACCGGGCCGTGAATACACGCCCATGCGTCCGCCATGCAACTGGATGATTTCCTTGCACAGCGCCAGCCCAAGGCCGGCCCCGCCCTTTTTGCGTCCGACCTGGACGAAAGGTTCGAAGATCCTGCCCTGCTGGCCATAGGCAATGCCTTCACCGTTGTCTTCGATGCTGATGATCACCCGCTCGGCGTGGCGACGTGCGTGCAAGCGGATGCGGCCGCCAGTCGACGTATGGCGCACAGCATTGTCGAGCAGGTTGTCCAGGACCCGGTCCAGTTGCGCGGGATCAACCTGGATATGCGGCAAGGGGGTGGTGAGCTCGACCTGTAGCTCGATCTGTTTGTCATTTGCTACGGCCGCGAAGCGCTGACACGCACGATTGAGGAGCTCGTCGATCGCACAGGGGGCCAGTTCAAGCTTTTGCAGGCCACTCTGGTAACGGGAGAAGTTCAGCAGGTCATTGATCAGCTGGTTCAGGCGCTGCATTTCTTCACTGATGGTTTCGCACAGGTCAGCTTCCCGCGAACCGGGGGCAACGCTCAGGCGTTCACGCAGCAGGCCGAAGGCCATATGCATGCCGGTCACGGGCGTGCGCAGCTCATGGGAGGCGCGCAGCACGAACTCGCTGCGCACCCGTTCGAACGCCCGTTGTTCGGTGACATCGTGCAGCACCATCACCGCGCCGAGGATTTGCCCTTGTGGGTGGTATACCGGTGTCAGGCTGTAGGAGAGCAGCCGGGCTTCTTCATCTATTTCCAGGCTGAGGTCGTCAGGCACCCGGTCCAGGGTGCCGCCGCGCAGTACCAGACGCAGTTGCTCGTCCAGCTCGGGGCGTTGCAGGGCATCGCCAAGGCCGGTGCCCAGACGGGCGTCTTCCCAGCCCAACTGGCGCTGGGCGACCGGGTTAAGGTGCTCCAGATGGCCTTGGCGATCGATGATCAGCAAGCCGTCGTCAATGCTGTCGAGCACCGCTTGCAGGCGCTGTTGGCCGGCCAACACTTCGTCGATGTTGGTCGCTTGATGTTTGCGCAGGGCTTCGGCCATCAGGCCAAAGCGGCGGGTCAGCTGGTTCAATTCCAAGGCGTGGGACACCGGCAAGGTGACGTCGAAGTTACCCTGGCCAATCTGGTCGGCAGCCTTGGCCAGCGCTTCGATCGGCTGGCCGACCCGGCGGGCGATGCCATGCGCGGTGACAAAACCGAGAATCAATACTGCCAGGCCCACCAGGCCCAACAAGCCACCAATCAACAGGGCGCGGTCATGGGCTTGCTGTTCGCTTTCGCTAATGTGCTGCAACGCGCGTCGGTGCGATTCGACCAGGTCGGCCCGCAACAGATTGAAGGCCTGCCCCAGCGGCTGGCCTGCGCCAAGGCTTTGCGACGGTGAACTGCTACTGCGATAGGCCTGCAAGAACGCTTGATAATCGATGCTGGCCTTGGCAAAGCCCTGATCGCCAGGGCTGTCATCGTCATGGTTGACGCCCTCCTCCAGCAATTGCTGGAACTGGTGTTGCAACGCTTCGAGAGCCGGTTTGTCCAGGGTATCGTCAAGCAGCAGGGACAGTTGTTCGCCCAGGTTTTGCCGCAGTTTCAGGCCCAGGTCGAGGGTCAGCGCGTTCTCCCGCACCAGCGCCTGTTGCGCGTTGGCCATCTGCAGCACGCTGGCCAGGCCCAGCAGCACGCCTAACAGCGCAACGGTGATCAGCGCCGAAATGCTGAGGAAAAGCCGCGTGCGCAGTTTCATCGCCAGTTTCATAAGTTGTACTGCTTGCGCTTGCGGTACAGGGTCGAGGCATCAATACCCAGGGTCTTGGCGGCCTGGTCGAGGGTTTCGCTGGTGGCCAGCACCGCGCCGATATGGGCACGTTCCAGTTCATCCAGGCTCAGCGCCGCGCCAATGCGCGGGGCGTTGCTGGCCGGCTGTTCGGCCATGCCCAGGTGGCTGATCTCGACGCGCTCCTGGGCACAGATGATGCTGGCTCGTTCGACCACGTTGCGCAGTTCACGAATATTGCCTGGCCAGCGGTAGTTGAGCAGCGCGGCGCGGGCGTCGTCGCTGAACGCCCGTGCCGGGCGCGAGTACTCCTTGACGAAGCGGGCGAGGAAGCGATCGGCCAGGGTGAGGATGTCTTCGCTGCGTTCGCGAAGCGGTGGCAGGTGCAGGGTGATGACATTCAGACGGTACAGCAGGTCTTCACGGAAGCGTCCTTCGCGGACCATATCCTCGAGGTTGAGGTTGGTTGCGGCCAGGATTCGCACATCGGCGCGGCGGGTGACTGGATCGCCGACGCGTTCGTATTCCTTGTCCTGGATAAAACGCAGCAGTTTGGGTTGCAGGGGCAGCGGGAAATCGCCGATTTCGTCGAGGAACAAGGTACCGCCGTCGGCCTGGTTGACCCGGCCCAGGGTGCTTTCGCTGGCGCCGGTAAAGGCGCCGCGGCTGTGGCCGAACAACTCGCTTTCCATCAGCTCGGTGGTCAGCGACGGGCAGTTGATGGTGACGCAGGCCTTGCGTGCGCGCTTGCTCCAGCCGTGAATGGCGCGGGCCAGCTCGCCTTTACCGGTACCGGATTCACCGAGAATGAGGATGTTGGCGTCGGTGCTGGCAACCTGGCGAGCGGTTTCCAGCACCACCATCATGGCCGGGCTGTGCGAGTCGAGGCCGTCCTTGGGTTTGCGTACTTCACCTTCCAGCGCTTCAAGACGCGCCGACAGCTGGCGTACCTCCAGTTGCTTGGCGGTGGCCAGACGCAGCTGGTCCGGGCTGCAGGGCTTGACCAGGTAATCGGCGGCGCCGGCCCGGATTGCGTCAACGGCAGTGTCGACCGCCGAATGCGCAGTGACGATCACCACGCGCATCCATGGCGCTTGAATACGCATTTGCGCCAGTACATCCAGACCATTGTCTTCGCCCAGGCGCAGGTCGAGGAAACACAGATCGAAGACTTGCCGTTGCAGCAGGGTTTCGGCCTGCGCCGCACTGTTGGCAGTGGCAACGCTGTAGCCTTCATCTTCAAGACAGTAACGGAAGGTTCGCAGGATGGCGGACTCATCGTCGACCAGCAGAATACGGCCTTGATGCTCCTGAGCTGGCTCCATTTCCTACGCTCCTTTAAGAATGATCTAGGTTAGTGTCGGAAAAATCGGGCAAGTTGCATGGTTCATTCTGATTCATTCCGTTACCTGCATGGTAGTGCCTCGCCCAGCAGTTATCTAACCCACTGAAAAATCACCGATTGCTTGCCGGGAAGGCGCTGTGGCGGGCGTCCTGCTGCTGCCGTTGGGCTGCAGCGCCGAAGCCAAGGCGCTCTGGTTGCCAATCCGCCGCACAGTGACGCCTGAATCAACGACAAGGTGCAGGGCTGATCATGCAAAACGCACGAACGCTTTAGCCCGATCGTGCAGGATACGTTTCGGTTGATATCGATAATTTTATTTAACTATCTGATTTTTAAAGATAAAAAATCGTTTTAAGGGCTGGCATGCAGGCTGCAATGACTACATCAAAGTCAGCAATAAACGCAGCAGGAGGAGCACGGCATGAACCGCTACCCCGCCACCCTAATGCAGGTTTCTTCGCTTCAACTGCGCCAGAGCCTGTTCTTCAGCCTGGCGTTGCTGCTGACCCTGATTGCCGGGCAGCTCTATAACAGCTGGGAAACCGCGCGCAGTGCCGAGCAGCTCGCTGCCCAGGCGGCAATGGTGGCGCAGGTTCAGGCGCAACGCTCGGTTGCGCCGCTGCAGGCCCGGGTCGCACTGTCTTCGCCAGCGACCACTGCAGCCGTTGTTGACACCGCTGCCCCACGAGATCGCTGGGTGTTCTGAGCGAACGCCCAAGGACTTCTTCGAAAAACAGCAAGGAGAATCACCATGTTGAGTTGGGCCATTACCTTCCTGATTATCGCCATTGTCGCTGCCGTGCTGGGCTTCGGTGGTATCGCCGGCGCCGCTACTGGCATCGCGAAGATTCTGTTCATTATCTTCCTGGTGCTGTTCGTGGTGTCCTTCTTCTTTGGTCGCCGCGGTAGGGGCTGAGTATGAGCACAACGCTAGGCAGAGCCCTGGTTGCCGTCCTGATGATGGGTGGCAGCGCAGCGGCAATGGCGGCCAGGTTCGGGCCAACCAGATTCTTGGCGTCCGCTGCCAAGGGACAGTTCCACGGGGCGGGCCGTTGTGCGAGTCCGGGCAGAAGTGCCTGAACCAACGCCTGATCGTTGCCTTCAGTTGGGACGAAGGCAGGCAAGCCCTGCTCAAGGAGCAACTCAAGCGTGATCCGAACAGGTACTGAGGCGCTGCTCACACCTTGGTACATATATAGAGGCTGAACCTTTTTCCATTTCAGGCTTCTATGCTGCACCGCCCGAGGAAGGCAGGTGTATGACCAGGGGGCCGGGCTGCTCTGATTGTTTCAGGATCGGAGGGGCCTAGGGGTACAGGGAGTACCTCCGATGAGGGCCGGGTCAGGTGAAGCGGTAACGGAAGTTGCGGGTCGGACAACTGCCTTCAGGCAGAGGTGTCCGACCGGACTTCCGTAGCACTCTTTGAGGCAAGCGCCTTTCCCTCGCAACAAATTCGTTTTTCCTACCGAAGCTGTCGACGCATATTTTTGCCCGACCGTACATCGATATTTTTTCACCCCTGCGCCCTACCAAAGTCGCAGCAATTTCACGCATTCGGATTGTCGAACAAGGGCGTTTGACCCGCAGGTGGATACCTCTATATCGGCCGGATTATGGCGCTTTGGCCATCGTCGGAATTCCGAACGGCCGACGAATGACCCATTGTGACGTACGTTTTGGCCGATAAACCTCATGCCGATTCGGCATGGGGTAGTCGTTTACGGCATTAGACGGAGCCCCCCCACGTCGGAATAGTTGCGCCTTTTTTCGCTGGCCTGAGCGTTATTACGCTCGCTTGCGGTGACCTTTTACGATGTCATCGGCAGATAACAAAAACGATGCGGATCGCTGGCAATGGCTCTGGGTCGCGGTTATCCGTCTGGTGGCCGTTTCCACCTGAAGAAAAGGTAACGACATGAAGAAGGCAAAGCTAAGCCTCGCCTGGCAGATCCTCATCGGTCTGGTACTGGGGATTGCAATCGGCGCTTTACTGAACCATTTCAGTGCAGAAAAGGCATGGTGGATCAGCAACGTCTTGCAACCTGCGGGTGACATCTTCATTCGCCTGATCAAGATGATCGTCATCCCGATCGTGATTTCGTCGCTGATCGTGGGAATCGCCGGGGTTGGCGACGCGAAAAAACTCGGCAGTATCGGCCTCAAGACCATTATCTATTTCGAGGTGGTGACTACTATCGCCATCGTCGTCGGTCTGGTGCTGGCCAACCTGTTCCACCCGGGCGCCGGCATCGACATGAGCACCCTGGGTACCGTCGATATCTCCAAGTACCAGGCTACGGCGGCCGAAGTCCAGCATGAGCATGCGTTCATCGAGACCATCCTCAACCTGATCCCGTCGAACATCTTTGCAGCGCTGATGCGCGGTGAGATGCTGCCGATCATTTTCTTCTCGGTGCTGTTCGGCCTTGGCCTGTCGAGCCTGCAGGCAGAGATCCGCGACCCGCTGGTGAAAACTTTCCAGGGCGTCTCCGAAGCCATGTTCAAGGTCACTCACATGATCATGAACTACGCGCCAATCGGTGTGTTCGCGCTGATCGCCGTGACCGTCGCCAACTTCGGCTTCGCCTCGCTGCTGCCGCTGGCCAAGCTGGTGCTGCTGGTGTACTTCGCCATCGCCTTCTTCGCCTTCATGGTCCTCGGCCTGGTTGCCCGCCTGTTCGGCTTCTCGGTGATCAAGCTGATGCGTATCTTCAAGGACGAACTGGTCCTGGCCTACTCCACCGCCAGCTCCGAGACCGTGCTGCCGCGCGTGATCGAGAAGATGGAAGCCTACGGTGCGCCGAAAGCCATCTGCAGCTTCGTGGTACCGACCGGCTACTCGTTCAACCTTGACGGTTCGACCCTGTACCAGAGCATCGCGGCAATCTTCATCGCCCAGCTGTACGGTATCGACCTGTCGCTGAGCCAGCAGCTGCTGCTGGTGCTGACCCTGATGGTCACCTCCAAAGGCATCGCGGGTGTCCCGGGCGTGTCCTTCGTGGTCTTGCTGGCCACCCTGGGCAGCGTTGGCATCCCGCTGGAAGGCCTGGCCTTCATCGCCGGTGTCGACCGTATCATGGACATGGCCCGTACCGCCCTGAACGTGATCGGCAACGCCCTGGCGGTCCTGGTTATCGCGCGTTGGGAAGGCATGTACGACGACGCCAAGGGTCAGCGCTACTGGAACTCGCTGCCGCACTGGCGCAGCAAGGAAGCCGTACCGGCTGGCAAGCCTGCCAGCAAGTAAGCGCCAACCTGGCTGCACGAAAAGCCCCGACCTGGTCGGGGCTTTTTTGTTGGCCCAATCGCAGGTCAAGCCCGCTCCTACAGTGCGGGAGCGGGCTTGACCCGCGATGAGGGCGTTACAAGCATCAAGGTTTATGGCGCGAAGCCAACCCGGCCCGTTATCATTTGCGCCATCTTTGGGGGGAACAACGGATGCTCAACGGCCTTTGGCTTGGATTTTTCATTGTCGCTGCCGTCTCGGCGCTGGTGCAATGGCTGGTGGGCGGTAACGCCGGGATCTTCGCGGCAATGGTTGAGAGCATCTTTGCCATGGCCAAGCTCTCGGTCGAGGTCATGGTCCTGCTGTTCGGCACCCTGACCCTGTGGCTCGGTTTTCTCAAGATCGCCGAAAAGGCCGGCGTGGTCGAATGGCTGGCCAAGGTCCTCGGCCCGTTGTTCGCCCGCCTGATGCCGGAAGTCCCGCCCGGCCACCCGGCCCTGGGCCTGATCACCCTCAACTTCGCCGCCAATGGCCTGGGCCTGGACAATGCCGCCACGCCTATCGGCCTCAAGGCCATGCGTGCGCTACAGGAGCTCAACCCCAGCTCGACTACCGCCAGCAACGCGCAAATCCTCTTCCTGGTGCTCAATGCCTCGTCGCTGACCCTGCTGCCGGTGACCATTTTCATGTACCGCGCCCAGCAAGGGGCGATGGACCCAACCCTGGTGTTCCTGCCGATCCTGCTCGCCACCAGTGGCTCGACCCTGGTCGGCCTGCTGTCGGTGGCTGTGATGCAGCGCCTGCGCCTGTGGGACCCGGTGGTGCTGGCTTACCTGATTCCCGGCGCTTTGCTGTTGGGCGGTTTCATGGCGTTTCTCGGCACCCTGTCGGCCACTGCGCTGGCGGGCCTGTCGTCGATTCTCGGCAACCTGACCCTGTTCGGCCTGATCATCGTCTTCCTGGTGATCGGCGCGCTGAAGCGGGTGAAGGTCTATGAAACCTTCGTAGAAGGCGCCAAGGAGGGCTTTGACGTCGCCAAGAGCCTGTTGCCCTATCTGGTTGCCATGCTTTGCGCGGTCGGCGTGCTACGCGCCTCAGGGGCCCTGGAGCTGGCCCTGGATGGCATCCGCCATGCGGTCGAGTGGCTGGGCTGGGATACCCGCTTCGTCGAAGGCCTGCCGACGGCGCTGGTCAAACCGTTCTCCGGCAGCGCAGCGCGGGCGATGCTGATTGAAACCATGCAGACCCACGGCGTGGACAGTTTCCCGGCCCTGGTGGCGGCAACCATCCAGGGCAGTACCGAAACCACCTTCTACGTGCTGGCGGTGTACTTCGGCGCCGTCGGTATCCAGCGCGCCCGCCATGCGGTGGGCTGCGCCCTGTTGGCGGAGCTGGCCGGGGTGGTCTCGGCAATCTTCGTCTGCTACTGGTTCTTCGCCTGAAGCTGGCTAGCCTGGCTCACCGTCCAATCGACCAGTTGTTTCATCAACTGGTCACTGGCCGTGCCAAAGCCGTTGACCACCGCTGAAACCTGTTTGTCGCTTAGCGGCTGGCGTACCTCAAAGCGCCGGCTGGCGAGGATGCGCTGGCTGCGGCCCTGCACCAGGCGGGCGTCATAGCGGACCACCACGACCAGGCCGTCGGCGCTGTACTCGCTCTGGAACGCCTGCAGCTCGCCAGCAATTTCATAGTCGCTTTGCAGGTTGCTGTCGTCGGCACTGAGGCGCTGTACCCGGCCATCCCGCTGGAAGGCATCGAGCATGCGGTTGCGCAGCAGGGTTGGCGCCGGGTCGCTCCAGCGTGCGCCCTTGTAGCTGCTGATCTGGTTGCCTTGCGGCACTACGGCGATACGTGGGCTGTTCAAGGCTTCGCTGGCGATCGGCTTGTTCACCCGCAGCGACCACAGCGCGCTTTGCGTCACAGTCCGGGTGCTTTGCGCCGAAGGCAGACGGTAGACGTCGGCAGGCTCGGCCTGCGGCAGGATCGAGCAGGCACTGCTCAGGCTCAGCGCGGTGGCCAGGGCAAGGTAGCGGCAGGTACGGATCATGGCTCGAACTCCTTGTTTTTGTCACGGCCCAGCAGGTAGCCGCTGGGGTTGGCTTCCAGGCGTTGAGAGATGGCCTTGAGCGAAGTCAGGGTATCGCGCAGCTCGCGGATTGCCGGCGCCAGTTGATTGAAACCCTGGGCACCGCCGTCGATGGCTTCGCGGTTGTCATTGAGCAGGCTGTTGATGGTCGCGGTGCTTTGCGCCAGCGACTGCATGGCTTGCTCTGCGCTGCCGAACATCTGCTTGCCCTGGTTGCTGAGCAGGCCGTTGGCGTTGCGCATCAGTTCGCTGGTCTGCTCGAGCATGGCCCCGGCCTGCTTGCCGACCTGGGCCAGCTGCTGGATGGCCTCGCGAATGTCGCCCCGCTGGTCGTTGAAAGCCCCGGTGGTCTGTTCGAGGTTGTTCAGGGTGTTGCTCAGGCGGGCGACGTTGTCCTGGGAGAACAATGCGTTGGCGTTGTGCACCAGGGCGTTGATGTTGGTCATCAGGTCGCTGCCGTCATCCAGCAAGCGGGCAATCGGCGACGGCGAGGCGATGATCACGGGCAGCTTGCCATCCTTGCCCTTGAGCTCCGGGCTTTGCGGCGTACCACCGCTGAGCTGGATGAACGAGGTGCCGGTGATGCCGGTGAGGGTCAGTTTGGCCTGAGTGTCCTCCTTGATGGGGGTATCGGCGCTCAGGCGCACCTGGGCCAGTACCCGGCGCGGATCATTGGGGTCAAGGCGCAGGCTGGTGACGTCGCCGACCTTGATGCCGCTGTACTGCACCGAACTGCCCCGGGACAACCCGGAAACGGCTTCGTTGAATACCACTTCGTAGTCCTTGAAGGTGCTGTCGACGCTGGATTTGGTCAGCCACAGGCCGAACAGCATGGCGCCCGCCACCACCAGCACGGTGACCAGGCCGATCAGGACATGATGTGCACGGGTTTCCATCTCAGAGCTCCTTGGGCGCTGTAGCGGCCTGGTACGCCGCGCGGCCACGCGGGCCATGAAAGTAGTCGTGAATCCAGGCGTCGTCGGTGTCTTCGACCTGGGCAATGGGCCCGGCCACCAGCACCTTCTTTTGCGACAGCACGGCGACGCGGTCGGTGATGGTGTAGAGGGTGTCCAGGTCGTGGGTAATCAGGAACACGCTCAGGCCCAGGGCGTCGCGCAGGGTCAGGATGAGCTGGTCGAAGGCCGCCGCGCCAATCGGATCGAGGCCGGCAGTGGGTTCGTCGAGAAACAGGATGTCCGGGTCCAGGGCCAGCGCCCGGGCCAATGCCGCGCGCTTGATCATCCCGCCGGACAGCGATGAGGGGTATTTATCTGCTGCGGAAATCGGCAATCCGGCCAGGGCCAGCTTGACCCCGGCCAGGTGCTCGGCATCGGCGCGGCTAAGGCCCGCGTGCTCGATCAGCGGCAAGGCGACGTTCTCGGTGACGGTCAGCGAGGAGAACAATGCGCCCTTCTGGAACAGCACGCCGAACCGCCGCTCGACCCGCGAACGCTGCTCGTCGCTGGCGCTGCTCAGGTCCTGGCCGAACACCTGCACCTGGCCTTCATTGGGCCGGCGCAGGCCGACGATGCTGCGCAGCAACACCGACTTGCCGCTGCCCGAGCCGCCTACCACGGCGAGGATCTCGCCGCGGTACAGGTCCAGGTCGAGTTGCTCGTGCACGCTCTGGGTGCCGAAGCGGTTGCAGATGCCACGGGCTTCGATCACCGCCTTGCGGGCGTTGCTGTTGGCTTCGTTCACCAGCCCATCTCCATGAAGAACAGCGCCGCCACGGCATCCAGAACGATCACCACGAAGATCGACTGCACCACGCTGGAGGTGGTGTGGGCGCCGACCGATTCGGCGCTGCCGCTGACCTTGAAGCCTTCCAGGCAACCGATGGCGGCGATCAAGAACGCAAAGAACGGTGCTTTGACCAGCCCGACCAGAAAGTGCTGCACACCAATATCGCTTTGCAGCAGCGACAGGAACATCGCCGGCGAGATACCCAGCGACAGCGCGCAGACCACCGCCCCGCCGATAATGCCGCAGAGCATGGCGACAAAGGTCAGCAACGGTAGCGCGATCAGCAGCGCCAGCACCCGTGGCACCACCAGCAGTTCCACCGGATCGAGGCCCAGGGTGCGGATGGCATCGATCTCTTCATTGGCTTTCATCGAGCCGATTTGCGCGGTAAAGGCACTGGCGGTGCGTCCGGCCATCAGAATCGCGGTCAGCAGCACGCCGAACTCCCGCAGGAACGAGAATGCCACCAGGTCGACGGTAAAGATGCTGGCACCAAAGCTGGCCAGTACCGTGGCGCCGAGAAAGGCCACCACCGCACCGACCAGGAAGGTCAGCAAAGCGACGATGGGCGCGGCGTCCAGGCCGGTCTGTTCGATATGCGCGACCACCGAGGTAACCCGCCAGCGCTTAGGCTGGAACAGGCGCAGGAACAGGGTTTGCAGGATCAGGCCGACGAAGCCGAGGATCTGCTGGGTGTCTTGCCACAGGGTGTCGACCGCACGGCCGATACGGCTGAGCAGTTGAATCAGCACCGAGCGTTCGGTCTGTTTTTCCGGGATGCAGAAGTCCTGCACCGAGCAATACACGGTCTTGAGCAATGCCTGGCTGGCGGCGGGCAGGTGCGTGGCGGTTTCGGTCAGCCGCGCCAGGCGCTCGGCGCCGAGCAGCTCGACCAGCAACGCCGCTCCGGCGGTGTCCAGTTTGCCGAGCTGGTCGAGGTCGACTTCGGTGGACGAATCGTACTGGCCCACCAGGCTGTCGCTGCTGCGCTTGAGGCTGGCGTAGTTGGCCAGGGTCCAGTCACCGGCGATGTGCAGCCGTGGCGGGCTGCTTGCAGTATCCAGGGTGGCGCTAGCGTGTGTAGTCATAGGCTCCATGCTGTCCGACCAACGGTTCGCAGCCTCAGAGCATAGCGTTACTCGGCTGCGGGCGCTTGACCATCGTCAACCACCCGAAAGCGCAGCACACCGATGACCTGGCCGTCTTCGGTCAGCACCCGCACCTGCCAGCGCCCCACCGGGTTGCCGGGGAAGTTCTGCTTGTGGGTCCAGGCGCGGTAGCCTTCCTTGCGCCCGCCGTGGATATCCAGGGCGATGCGGTCGACCTCTTTGCCCTCGAACTGCCAGACATGATAGATCCGCTCGTTCAGCCCGCGAGGGGCATTGATGGCGGTAAACGCGTAGAGGCCAGCGCGTATTTCACTGGCGTTGATCTGCTTAAGGCTGTTGCCCGGGGTGCGGTTCTCGACTTGGGTGCTGACCGCCACTTCGGCCATCCACAGCGTTGCCGGCGGTACCCAGGAACGCAGCATCCAGCCGCCGGCGCCGACCGCCAGGGTCATTACCACCAGCATCAGGCCTCGGCGCCAGTGGCTGATCGGGAAGCTGCTGGCCAGGCTCGGGAACGACAGCAACATGGCGATGCCCAGGGCCAGCTTGAAGCTTTGCGAGGTGGTCAGGTGCAGGATGATCGGCAGCGCGGTGAGCAGCGCGGCGAACAGGGTCAGGGTGTGCAGCGCCAGGTACAGCCAGCGCCGTGGGGCCAGCCACTTGTAGTACAGCGGGTCGATAATCGAGATCAGCCCGGCGGCGGCCAGGATGCCGGTAAACACCAGTTGGCCGCTGTTCCAGGTGGTGGTCACGAAGAAGAACGGCAAGACGAAGAACAGGCTTTCCTGGTGGATCATCTGCGTCGCGTAGCGCAGCAGCGGTTGGGGAATTTCGCGCTTGAAGACCTTGGCAAAGACCTTGGTGAAGGTGTTCTCCATCATCAGCCAGATCCAGCTGATGAGCATGACGATGGCAATCCAGCTGGCCAGGCTTTCCTGGCGATCGACCAGGATGAAGCTGCCGACACCGGAGATGAAACCGCCGAGGGCGATGACCCCGGGGTAGCGCTTGATCAGCTCGATCAGGCGCTGGAGGTAGAGAGGCATGAAGGTGTTCGCAAGGTCAGGTAAAAACTGGCACAGGATACTCTGGTTTGAGCTGGCCTTGTGCTGTTACTGCGGGCGCCCCCCCATCTAGGGCAAAGCCTTGCTGATCGGTTCTAGCGGCGGCGCCGCCCCCAGATCAGCACCCCGGCCAACAACACCGCCACCGCCAGCGCCACCCATCCATACAGCTCGTCATAACTGAGCAGCGGCTTCTCGATCCGCACATAGCCAGGTTCGGCCAGCAACTGCTTCAGGGCCCGGTTGGCATCGTCGAGGCTGATCCTGCGCAACGCCCGCCCCGGATCAGTAAAGCGCCCGTCGCTGTAGCTGTTCAGGGCCCCCCAGTAATAATCAGCCAAGGCGCTATTGCCCTGCGTGGCCCAGGTTTCGCGGTCGATGGCAGCCTGCTTGATGCGCTGGAAGGTGACCGGGTCCAGGCCATCCTTGCGCAAGCGCTCAAGCATGGCGGCCAGGGCCTGCTCGGCGGCATCGACATCGGCACGGTCCAGGTCGGCATTGAGCGCCATCAACCCGGTGTCACCAAAGCTTTCGCGCTGGCTGGACGGGCCATAGGAAAAGCCGTGCCTGAGCCGCAACTCGTCATATAGCGCCCAGTCCAGATAGCGCTGCAGCAGGTCGTAGGTCTGACCATGGTCATGGTCCAGCACCGGCTCCAGGAACAGCCAGTGCAAGCGTGCGCTGTCGCCCAGCCAGCCGCGGGTCAGTTCCCGGCGGGGTTCGGCTTCGTGGGTAACGCCGTCAAGCACCCGCCGCTCACCTGGCTCGACCGCGGGCAGCTCGCCATAGGTGCGCTCCAGGTAGGCCGGTAGCAGGCGGTCGAGGCCGCCAACGACGATCAGGGTCATGTTGTTGGCGGCGTACCAGTGCTGGCGCAGGTCGTTGACCTCCTCCAGGGTCATGTCCTCGATGGAGGAGCGCTCGGCGCACTTGAGCCCCAGTTCCACCGCCAACTGGTCGCTGGCGCGGTGGCCGAGGTCCTGGCGGTCGAGCCAGCGTTGCAGGTGGGAGTAATGGCCACCGTCTTCGCGTTCGACGATGCGCTTGGACAGTTCCAGGGCTTTTTCATCGATCCGGGTGTCGTTGATCATGGCTAGCAGCAGGTCGAGCACCTTGCGCTGGTTGCGCGCCGGCGCTTCGATGACGAAGGTGGTATCGGCGCTGCTGGTGTAGGCGTTCCACTCCCCGCCCAGTGCCTGCATGCGCTCTTCCAGGCCGCCCTCGCCGCGGTCGTCGATACCACTGAACAGCAAGTGTTCGAGCAGGTGGGGCAACTCCTGGCGCTCGCACGGGAAGTCATCGAAGCCGACACCCACCACCAGGCGGATCGACACATGGTTGCGTTCATAACCTGACTTGAGTACTACCTGCAGGCCGTTGGGCAGCAGGTAGCCTTCGACCTGGGAGCGGTCGAGGGCAAAGCCGGGCACGCAGCCCAGCAGCAGGCAAATGAATATCAGGCAACGCATGGCGAGCTTCCTTGCGGGAGTTCTTGGGGTCAAGCGATCAGGGTGAATGGGCGTCGTCCGGCACACTGTCGAGCAGTAGGCCGCCGGTATCGGAACCGCCCAATACGACATAGGCACTGCTGCAGAACAAGGAGTTCAATCGTTTCATGTCGGCGATCAGTTCCAGGTGCAACGAGCTGGTCTCGATACTTTGCACCACTTTACGTTGCAGTCGGCTGACATGGGCGTGGGCCAGGCGCCGTTCCTGGGCGCGGAAGCGGCGTTTTTCCCGCAGCAGCTGGCGGGCGCTTTCCGGGTCGGCGCTGAGAAACACTGAAAGGCCCAGGCGCAGATTGGCCAGCAACTGGCTGTGCAGACCGGTGAGTTCTTCCAGGCCAACGTCGGAAAACTCCCGGCGCTGGGAGGTCTTCTGCTGCTGAACCTTGCGCAGCATGCGCTCGATCAGGTCGCTGGCCAGCTTGAGGTTGATTGCAAGCTCGATAATTTCGGCCCAGCGCCGGCTGTCCTGCTCGCTGAGGTCTTCGCGCGGCATCTGCGCCAGGTACAGTTTGATGGCGTTGTACAGGGCCTCGACGTCTTCGTTGAGGCCGCGCATTTGCTGGGTCATGGCGGTCTGGGTACCGCGCAGCACATTGAGCATGGCATCGAGCATGCTGTCGACCAGGTCGCCCATGCGCAGGGTTTCGCGCACCGCGTTGGCCAGGGCCAGGCTGGGCGTGGTCAGTGCGGTGGCATCCAGGTGCCGTGGGCGGGCTCGGCCGTTGGCTTCTTCGCGCTCGGGCAGCAGCCAGCCGCACAGGCGCCCCATCGGGGCAACCGTGGGCAACAGGATCAGGCAGCGCAGGGTGTTGTAGAGCAGGTGAAAGCCGATCACCAGCTCTTGTGGGCTGAGGCTCAGGCTGTCCATCCACGCCACCAGCGGATGCAGCACTGGGATGATCAGCACCAGGCCGATCAGCTTGTACAGCAAACTGCCCAGCGCCACTTGGCGGCCGGCAGCGTTTTGCATGCTGGTGCTGAGAAAGGCCAGCAGGCCGCTGCCGATGTTGGCGCCGATCACCAGGCCGATGGCCACCGGCAGGCTGATCAGCTCGGCGCCGGCCAGGGTTGCGGTGAGCAGCACGGCGGCAAGGCTTGAGTAGGAAATCAGCGCAAACAAGGCGCCGACCAGGGCATCGAGGAGGATATCGCCGGTCAGTGAGGCGAACAGCACTTTCACGCCCTGGGCATGGGTGATCGGCGCTGCCGCTTCGACGATCAACTGCAGGGCGAGGATGATCAGGCCCAGGCCGATACCGACGCGGCCCAGTTGGCCGGCGCGGGTCTGCTTGCGGGAAAGGAAGAAAATCACCCCGAGAAATATCAGCAGCGGCGACAGCCACGACAGATCAAACGTCAGCACCCGCGCCATCAGTGCCGTACCGACATCGGCGCCGAGCATGATCGCCAGCGCCGGGGTCAGGCCCATCAGGCTCTGGCCAACGAACGAGGTCACCAGCATCGCCGTGGCGTTGCTGCTTTGCACCATTGCCGTCACCAGGATACCGGCGACAAACGCCAGCGGCCGCTTGGACATGTTCTGGCTCAGTACCCGACGCAGGTTTGAGCCATACACCCGCAAGATACCGGTACGCACGATGTGCGTGCCCCAGATCAGCAACGCCACGGCGGAAAGCAGATTGAGCAGGGTCAGCATTGAAAAGGCCCCCTGTAATGCGCCCCAGCGGGGCAAATGGATAATGCTGTGAGCCTGTCCTGCTACCAGGCGGTTTTTCCCAGTGCTCACTTAAGCTGTAGTCGGCCAACGGCCGTGGCGCCAGCATCGCATAGCCACGGCAGCCTTTGAAACAAAACTGTCATGGCGCTTAATGAAAAAAGGGCCCCGCAGGGCCCTTTTCAACAGCACCGGGATTACTGACCCGGAATGTCCTTGCGAAGTTTCACCGGATCGCTCTGTTGCTTCTTCTTGGCCATGGCCGTGCGCATCTTGATGTTGATCGCTTCGACTGCCAGCGAGAACGCCATGGCGAAGTAGACGTAGCCTTTCGGTACGTGTACGTCGAAGGATTCGGCGATCAGCACGGTACCGACCACGATCAGGAACGACAGGGCGAGCATCTTCAGCGACGGGTGCTTGTCGATGAAGTTACTGATGGCGCCGGCGCACAGCATCATCACCAGCACGGCGACGATAATCGCGGCGATCATCACCGGTACGTGGGAAACCATGCCCACGGCAGTGATCACCGAGTCGAGGGAGAAGACGATGTCGATGATCGCGATCTGGATGATGGTGTAGAAGAACTTGCCGCCGGCGCCGCCTGGCTCGTCGCTGGTTTCGTCTTCACCTTCCAGGCCGTGGTAGATCTCTTGAGAGCTTTTCCACAAGAGGAACAGGCCGCCGAAGAACAGGATCAGGTCGCGCCCGGAAATGCCCTGGTCGAACACTACGAACAGATCGGCGGTCAGGCGCATTACCCAGGTGATCGACAGCAGCAGCAGGATCCGGGTGACCATGGCCAGTGCCAGGCCGAAGATCCGGGTGCGCTGTTGCATGTGCTTGGGCATGCGGCTGACCAGGATCGAGATCATGATGATGTTGTCGATACCGAGAACGATCTCAAGCGCCGTCAGAGTAAAAAAGGCAACCCAGATCTCTGGGCTGGTCAGCCATTCCATGTGTATTCCTTCGAACGATGTAAGCAGAGCGCCCCAGGCAATGGGGCGCGGCTACGGTTAGGTGATTCTGTTGTTTTATAGGCTACTGAACAGGGGGAAAATTCCCATGAGCAGCGCGGCGAGCATTATGCACAGGCAGATCAGCACTGCCCACTTCAAGGTGAAGCGCTGATGATCGCCGAACTCGATGCCGGCCAAGGCCACCAACAGGTACGTAGAGGGTACCAGCGGGCTGAGCAGATGCACGGGCTGGCCGACGATCGACGCGCGGGCCATCTCCACCGGCGAGATGCCGTAATGGCTGGCTGCTTCCGAGAGCACCGGCAATACCCCGTAGTAGAAGGCGTCGTTGGACATGAAGAAGGTGAACGGCATGCTCACGATCGCGGTAATGACCGCCAGGTAAGGGCCCAGCGCATCCGGGATGACCGCCAACAGGCTTTTGGACATGGCATCGACCATGCCGGTGCCGGAGAGGATGCCGGTGAAGATGCCCGCCGCGAAAATCAGCCCTGTCACTGCCAGTACGCTACCGGCATGGGCGGCGATGCGGTCTTTCTGCTGCTGCAGGCACGGGTAGTTGACGATCATGGCGATACTGAAGGCGATCATGAACAGCACCGGCAACGGCAGCAGGCCCATGATCAGCGAGACCATCAGCAGCGCGGTCAGGGCGCCGTTGAACCACAGCAGTTTAGGGCGGCGAGCGTCCGGGAACTGCGAAACGCTGATTTCGCTGTGATCGATTTCATCACCCGGCAGGTGCAGTTCACCCAGGCGCGCACGTTCACGCTTGCCGTACGCATAGGCAATTGCCAGGAGGGCGACGACACCGGCGAGCATGGCTGGAATCATCGGTACGAAGATCGCTGACGGGTCGACATGCAGGGCGCTGGCGGCGCGAGCGGTCGGGCCGCCCCAGGGGGTCATGTTCATGATGCCGCCGGCGAGGATGATCAGGCCAGCCATGATCCGTGGGCTCATGCCCAGGCGGCTGTACAGCGGCAGCATGGCTGCCACGCAGATCATGTAAGTGGTGGCGCCATCGCCATCCATTGACACCACCAGGGCCAGTACTGCGGTGCCGACCGAGACTTTCAGCGGATCACCCTTGACCAGCTTGAGGATCTTGCGCACGGCAGGGTCAAACAGGCCGGAGTCGATCATCAGGGCGAAATACAGGATCGCAAACATCAGCATGACCCCGGTCGGCGCCAGTTTGCTGATGCCTTCGAGCATCATCGGGCCGATCTTGGCGGAAAAACCACCGAACAGGGCGAACAGGATCGGTATCAGGATCAGCGCGATCAAGGCCGACAGGCGCTTGGTCATGATCAGGTACATGAAGGTGATGACCATGGCAAAGCCGAGGAAGGTCAGCATGGGAGTACTCCAGGCGTAGCGCGTCGAAGGAAGAACGATTCGGGCGGATCAGCGCACGGGGCGCGGCGCGTGGAGTAGCGGAGGGATTGCTGCTGGGAGGCGGGCGTAGGAAAGCATCAGTATCACCATTGTTGTTGTTAATTGGGCCGGGCGCCGCATGCAACACACCGGGCCCTGGCTGACCGGTCTTGTGCCGGTAGTGGGGCAATCCTAAGGCGGGAAGCTTTCAGCCAGCTTTCGCTGGCCCAAAGCCGACGAGAGGTGCATTGTTGGCTATCGGCCAGTAGGTATCAGGAGGGAGCGATGCGTGATTCGTACGAAGGCGGCTGCCATTGCGGCGCCCTGCGCTACCGGATTCAAGGTCCATTGACGGATGTTGCCCACTGCCATTGTTCGGTTTGCCGTCGGGTCACTGGTGGTTTACTGATCACCTGGTTGACGGTGGATTGCGATGATTTCCAATGGTTGAGCGGCACGCCGCAACGCTACGACTCGTCGGCCAGTTGCGTGCGCTATTTCTGTAGCCGTTGTGGTGCCCATGTGGCGCTGACCACTGATCTGAGCCCACAGAGCATCGATGTCACGGTCACCACGCTCGACCAGCCCGAACTGGCGCCGCCGAACCGGCACATCTGGATCGACAGCCGCCTGCCCTGGCTGCATCTGGATGAACAGTTGCCTGCGGAGCACGGCGAAACCCTGTGATCAGGGCAGTTGCAGGCCGCCGCCGGCCTTGTGCAGCGCACGCAAGTGTTCGCCCACCTGCTTGATGTTGGCCTCGACCGCCTTGATTTCAGCCGCACGGGCCGGGCCGAGCAAGGCTCGGACCTCCTTGTCGAGGTCGGCGCTGAGGGTTTGCAGCTGTTTTTGCCGCTGGCTGGTTGCACTCAGCAGCTTTTCGCGCTCGCTGGCCTGGGGCAGGCCGTAACCGCTGCTGCCCAGCAGTTCTGCCGGGCGGCTGAGAAAACCGCTGTTGGCGAGGATCTGCTGCAGGGTGTTGTTAGCCTTGCCGACGCTGGCGTCGTTGAGCTCACGCCCGGTGAGATAGCGTTGTTTCACCTCGTCCTGGGCCAGCAACAGTTGCCGGCGCAGGCTGGCTTGCTCCAGGAGCAGCAACGCCGCGCTGGTGCGCAGATCAGCCTGGGCAAACCACTGCTGGCGTTGCTCGGCGGACTGCTCCAGCCAGGCTTCCACGTTGTTCTGCTGGATCGGCAGTTGCTTCTTCAACACCAGGAACATCGCCTGGTAACGGTCCCGATAGGAGTCGAAGCGGTAACCCAGGCGCAAGGCCTCGCGCGGGTCGTCGAGTACGCTGACATCCGCCAGGCCACGGCCTTCGAGCACTTCGAGCAAGCCATTGGGGACGATGCTGTCCAGATCGTTCAGGCGTGGGTTGGCGGTACCGCTGCGCAATAGCTTGAGGGTTTCGACCGCACAGTTGTTGGACAGGAAGTAGTAGTTGCCGTCGTAGCTCCAGTGCATCTCGGCGGCCTGGCGCACCAGGCTTTCCAGTTCGTCGCGGTTGAGCCTGAGCGGGATCGAGGCGAGGCTGCGCAGTTCGGTCTTGGTGTACTCGTCGATCACCTGTGCCAGTGGCAAGACGAACAGCCGCGACGGATAGGCGCCGGTCAAACCGTCCCAGCTCGACAGCTGCACGTCATTGACGAAGGCCCGGTACGACAGCACCAGGTGCTGGTCCAGGTCCAGGCGGCAGTCCGGCCCGCGCGGGCGCCCCGGGGCGCAGATCACCAGGCGCAACATGCTGTGGCCCCAGCGGCTGACCCAGTTCTGGTTGGCTTCGGCCAGCAGGTAATCCACGGCGTAGACCCGCTCGGGGTCGATCTCGCCCAGCGGCGATTTGGCAAAGTCATTGCCAGCGTTGAGAAATGGCAATGCGCTCGGGCATGGCGGATGCTCGGGCGCCCAGTCGAAATGCCCCTTCAGGTAAGCCTGCAGGGCCGGGCGCCGGCAGGCAAAACTGGGGTCAAGCAGGAAGTACTCCATGTTGACCGCAATGAATTCCTTGGGGCTGCTCAGTTCATAGCTGTCGGGGCTGCGCGCCACCTGGCGGTTGTGCTGCTCACGCTCGCCGCGACGGCCTACATACTGCTGCCAGCCGGCCAGGTCGAGCAGGCGCGGGTCGTCGCTGAGGGTGAAGCGGCGTTCGGTCTGGCCACGGCACTGCTCGGGCAGACCGACTTTGCCCTGACTGTTCTGCTGCCGGCTGCACTGGGTGATCAGCCGGCGCTGCGCACCCTGCCATAGGCGGGCGCGGTCATAAATGTGGGTCAGTTCATGCAGGACGGTGGCCAGCAGTTCCTGGCGTACGCTGCCATGGGGGCGGCTGGTTTTTTGCGTGGCGGCGCTGCCATCGGAGAGGTCTGGCAGCAGGCGGCTGTTGAGCTCCAGGGTGGAGACCAGCGACGCCTGGCCATAGGCGTCCTCTGGCATGCGGCTGCTCCAGCTGACCTGGATGCGTCGGTCAAGGCGGGTCTTGAAGCTCGGCGGCAGTGCCTGCAGGGCTTCATCCAGCAATGCCTGGCTGGCCCGCTGTTGTTGCGGGCTCAGGCCATCGGCCTGCAGCACCAGCTGCAGGTCGGCCAGTGCCGGGCTGCCGAACAGTGTCAGCAAGCAGCCCAGCAGCCAGGCACGTAGCGGTTTCACAGGGCGAGAATGGCTTCAGCCAGGACCTGGTCGCTGGCCTGGCGTGCTTCTGGAACACGCTGGCGCAGGGTGTCGAAGGCCGCTTCTAGCTGCGCGCCACGGATCTCGCCACGGCTGGCGACATAGCTGGCGGCATCGTCACGGGCTTCGCGCACGACTTTGGAATCGCGAATCGAAGTGGTGGTGTCGGAGGTGAAGTCGATCGAGCGGCCAAAGGCGCGAACGATAATGTTGCTGGTGGCCACCAGGGTTTGTGCCTGGGCTACATCGGCCAGCAACAGAAGGCCAAGGGTGGCGGCAATCAGCGGGTTACGCATGGAGCATCTCCGGGAGAACAGAAGTAATCATTGGACGAGAATTGCCTGCGCCAGTTCAAGGTCGCTGGCATGAAGTTGTGGGTTGGCCTGACGCAGCCGGTTCAATACCGCCTCAAGGCGAGCGCCCCGCCACTGGCCATCGCTGGCCACAAAGGCCGCAGCATCGTCATGGGCGGCCAGCAGCAGTTTGCGATCGAAGGGCACTGAGGTCACTTTGCTGGTGACGTAACCACTGACGACAAGGTTGTTGGTGGTCAGGTCCAGCGCCAGGGCGGCACCACACCAACAGGACACGAGCAACAGCAATGACAGATAACGCATGGGTCTCGAACGGCAGCTGAATCAAGCGCCAAAGGCTATCCCAATGCGCCGGTGAGGACCAGCGCAGAGGGCCCGGCTTGGTTGCATGGTGTTACATGCTGCCGGAAGCGAGCGACTTCAGAGCGCCAGGATGGCCTGTGCCAGTTGCGCGTCGCTGGCCTGCAGCGTTGGGGTCTGCTGGCGAATATGGGCGAAAGCGCTTTCCAGTTTCGCACCGCGGATATCACCGTGGCTGGCAACGAAGCTGGCCGCGTCGTCACGAGCGGCCTGGACAATTTTGTCGTCACGGAAGGAGGACGACACGTCGGAGGTGGCATCAGTGGAGGCGGCGACACCACGAACGACGGTATCGGTGGTGACGACAAAGCTGGTGGCGTTGGCAGTGGAAGCCAGGGCCAGCAGCAGCGCGGCGCCAAACAAGCGTGAATGGAACATGGTCGATCTCCTGGATAGGCTTTGGTGGTTCTTATGTCAGACGCACACTCAGCTTGTTGCGCTACTTTTTACCAAGCTGGGTACGCTAAGGGTATCACGCGATAGGAACCTGAGGGTTGGACCACGTCATCGCAAGATTTATCAACTGTACTGGTCGTATTTTTTAAATGTAAAACTGTACATGTCGTGGCGTCAGCCGCTCTAGCCCGGGCCTTTAAACGACAAAACCCGTCAGCAGTCACCTGCGACGGGTTTTGGGGAATTCGAGGTGCCGGCCTTGGCCGGCGAGCCCTGCATTAACGCCAGAACGGCTTGCTCAGCTCTTCGTAGCGTTGTGCTTCGCTGATACCGGCGTCAGCCAGCAGACGCGAATCCAGGCGAGCCAGTTGGTGGCGGCTGGCAATGCGGCGTTGCCACAGCATCAGGTTGGCCAGCAGGCGCAGTGGCAGCGAGGCCTTGGATTGTTCGGCGGTGTTTTCGAAAACCAGATCGGAACTGAGGGTACGTTCCATGATGTCATCCTTCCGCTTGTGGCGGCATTAGGTAGTGATTTAACTGATGCCAATGATCCTCCTCTGTCGTCCATAACAGTAGATACAGTTCACCTACATTGTGATGGGCCAGTTAACTGTTTTAAGCGACTGTTGCACTCAGAATAGGCGCAACTGTACTGGTAGGCACTGAAATGGTGCATTCTTGATCAAGAGAGGGATGACGAAGCGGAAAAAGGCGGTGAAATCACCGGTACAGTAGAACAGTTTTTGCCTGGATAAATAAATCAGTTGCCCGGCCGGTTGGCATTGCACACAACCGGCGGGTCACTGTGCAGGTCAGCTGGCGAGCATGCGCCCGGTTTCTTCCAGGTTTTCGTGCCAGGCCAGGGCTTCGCGCAGAATGTGCGGCGTGTGGCCGCCGCGTTCGCAGGCGCGGGTGAAATAGTCGTTCAGCGCGTCGCGGTAATCCGGGTGCACGCAGTTGTCGATGATCACCCGGGCACGTTCGCGTGGCGCCAGGCCGCGCAGGTCAGCCAAGCCCTGCTCGGTGACGAGGATGTCGACGTCGTGCTCGGTGTGGTCGACGTGGCTGACCATTGGCACCACGCTGGAAATCGCCCCGCCCTTGGCAATCGACTTGGTGACGAAGATCGCCAGGTGCGCGTTGCGGGCGAAGTCACCCGAGCCACCGATGCCGTTCATCATCCGCGTGCCGCAGACGTGAGTGGAGTTGACGTTGCCGTACAGGTCGAACTCAAGGGCGGTGTTGATACCGATGATGCCCAGGCGGCGGACCACTTCAGGGTGGTTGGAGATTTCCTGCGGGCGCAGGACCAGCTTGTCCTTGTAGCGCTCCAGGTTGCCGAACACGTCGGCGTTACGACGGGTCGACAGGGTGATCGAGCTGCCCGAGGCGAAGCTCAGCTTGCCGGCGTCGATCAGGTCGAAGGTCGAGTCCTGCAGTACTTCGGAGTACATGGTCAGGTCTTCGAATGGGGAATCGATCAGGCCGCACATTACCGCGTTGGCAATGCTGCCGATGCCGGCCTGCAGCGGGCCGAGCTTGTTGGTCATGCGCCCGGCGTCCACTTCCTGCTTTAGGAAGTTGATCAGGTGGTTGGCGATGCCCTGGGTTTCGTCGTCTGGCGGCAGCACGGTGGACGGCGAGTCCGACTGCTCGGTGATGACGATACCGACAATCTTGGCCGGGTCGATCGGGATCGCGGTGCTGCCGATGCGGTCATCGACCTTTACCAGCGGGATCGGCGTACGGGTCGGGCGGTAGGTCGGGATATAGATGTCGTGCAGACCTTCCAGGTTGGCGTTGTGCGCCAGGTTGATCTCGACGATCACCTGTTTGGCGAAAATCGCGAAGCTGGCCGAGTTGCCCACCGAGGTGGTCGGCACGATGTGGCCTTGCTCGGTGATGGCGACCGCTTCGATGACCGCGATGTCCGGCAGCTTGAGCTGCTGGTTGCGCAGCTGCTCGACGGTTTCCGACAGGTGTTGGTCGATGAACATGACCTTGCCGTCGTTGATGGCCTTGCGCAGGGTGCTGTCGACCTGGAACGGCATGCGACGGGCCAGTACACCGGCCTCGGTCAGCTGTTTGTCGAGGTCGTTGCCCAGGCTTGCGCCGGTCATCAGGCTGATTTTCAGGGGCGACTGCTTGGCGCGTTCGGCCAGTGCATGGGGCACGGCCTTGGCTTCACCGGCACGGGTAAAACCGCTCATGCCGACGGTCATGCCGTCCTCGATCAGGCCAGCGGCATCAGCCGCACTCATTACCTTGCTGTGCAGGGAGGACAAGCGGATACGATCACGGTACATGGATTGTTATCTCGGGCTACTAAAGCTAGATGCGCAGTCTAGTGTTTTCGCCTGGCTTCGTCCCGCGACCAAGGTCGAATGCGAAGCCCTGAAATAGAGCCTTCTGTCGGCTGGCCGGGCATGAAAAAGCCCCAGCCGGTACCGCACTGGGGCTATTTGTCACAGCGGATTGAACGGCTTATTCGACCGCTTTGACCATGTCTTCGATGACCTTCTTGGCGTCGCCGAAGACCATCATGGTCTTGTCCAGGTAGAACAGTTCGTTATCCAGGCCGGCATAGCCGCTGGCCATCGAGCGCTTGTTGACGATGATGGTCTTGGCCTTGAAGGCTTCGAGGATCGGCATGCCGGCAATCGGCGATTTCGGATCGTTCTTCGCCGCCGGGTTGACCACATCGTTGGCGCCCAGCACCAGGACCACGTCGGCCTGGCCGAACTCGGAGTTGATGTCGTCCATCTCGAACACCTGGTCGTACGGCACTTCGGCTTCGGCCAGCAGTACGTTCATGTGCCCGGGCATGCGCCCCGCTACCGGGTGGATCGCGTACTTCACGGTCACGCCGTTGTGGGTCAGTTTCTCGGTCAGCTCTTTCAGTGCGTGCTGGGCGCGCGCTACTGCCAGGCCGTAGCCAGGAACGATGATCACAGTGTCGGCGTTGCTGAGCAGGAAGGTCGCGTCATCGGCCGAACCGGATTTCACCGGACGGGCTTCCTTGGCGCCAGCCGGGCCGGCCGCTTCTGCCGCGCCGCCGAAACCGCCGAGGATCACATTGAAGAACGAGCGGTTCATCGCCTTGCACATGATGTACGAGAGGATCGCACCGGACGAACCGACCAGGGAGCCGGCGATGATCAGCATTGAGTTGTTCAGCGAGAAGCCGATACCCGCCGCAGCCCAGCCCGAGTAGCTGTTGAGCATCGACACCACCACCGGCATGTCGGCGCCGCCAATCGGGATGATGATCAGCACGCCCATGACGAACGCCAGGATCAGCATCAGGGCAAAGGCGCTGTAGCTGCCGGTGAAGGTAAACATCAGGCCCAGGCCGATGGTGGCAAGGCCGAGGATCAGGTTCAGCTTGTGCTGGCCGCTGAACTGTACCGGTGCGCCCTGGAACAGGCGAAACTTGTACTTGCCCGACAGCTTGCCGAAGGCAATGACCGAACCCGAGAAGGTGATCGCACCAATGGCGGCGCCGAGGAACAGCTCCAGGCGGTTACCACTAGGGATCGGGTCGCTGATGCTGGCAACGATGCCCAGCGATTGCGGCTCGACCACCGCGGCAACGGCGATGAACACTGCCGCCAGACCGATCATGCTGTGCATGAAGGCAACCAGCTCGGGCATCTTGGTCATTTCAACGCGCTTGGCCATGATCGAGCCGGCGGTACCGCCGACCAGCAGGCCGACGATCACGTAGCCGATGCCATCGGTAGCCAGCTCTGCGCCCAGCTTATAGATGAGGCCGATGGTGGTGATGATCGCCAGGGCCATGCCGAGCATGCCGAACAGATTGCCGCGCCGTGACGTGGTCGGGTGCGACAGGCCCTTGAGCGCCTGGATGAAGCACACCGAGGCGACAAGGTAGAGAAGTGTTACCAGGTTCATGCTCATGTTTACTTCTGCCCCTCTTGCTTCGCTGCGCCCTTGCCTGGGGCTTTCTTCTTGAACATCTCCAGCATGCGCCGGGTGACGAGGAAACCACCGAATACGTTGACCGCTGCCAGGGCCACCGCGAGGGTGCCCATGGTCTTGCCCAGCGGCGTGACGGTCAGCGCGGCGGCCAGCATGGCGCCGACGATGACGATGGCGGAGATGGCGTTGGTGACCGCCATCAGCGGTGTGTGCAGCGCCGGGGTGACGTTCCAGACCACGTGGTAACCGACATAGATCGCCAGCACGAAGATGATCAGGTTATAGACGTTGTGAGAGATCAGCATGTCTTCCATTGTCTGGCTCCTTATCCGTTCTTGCGGATGACCTGGCCGTCGCGGCACATCAGGCACGCGGCGACGATGTCGTCTTCGAGGTTGATCGTCAGCGCGCCGTCCTTGTCGAACAGCAGCTTCATGAAGTCGAGCAGGTTGCGTGCATACAGGGCCGAGGCATCAGCGCCGACCTGGGCTGGCAGGTTGGTCGGACCGACGATGGTCACGCCCTGCTCCACCACCACCTGGTCAGCGACGGTCAGCGGGCAGTTGCCACCTTGGGCCGCGGCCAGGTCAATGACCACCGAGCCAGGTTTCATCTGCGCCACGGTTTCGGCGCTGAGCAAGGTCGGTGCCTTGCGGCCGGGGATCAGTGCGGTGGTAATGACGATATCGGCCTGTTTGGCGCGCTCGTGCACCGCCAGGGCCTGGCGCTGCATCCAGCTGGCCGGCATGGGCCGCGCATAGCCGCCGACACCTTCGGCGCACTCGCGCTCTTCATCGGTCTCGTAAGGGACATCGATGAACTTGGCGCCCAGCGATTCGATCTGCTCCTTCACCGCCGGACGCACGTCCGACGCTTCGATCACCGCACCCAGGCGCTTGGCCGTGGCGATGGCCTGCAGCCCCGCGACACCGGCACCGAGGATCAGCACGCGGGCAGCCTTGACGGTCCCGGCGGCCGTCATCAGCATCGGCATGAAGCGCGGATAGTGGTGAGCGGCCAGCAACACGGCCTTGTAACCGGCAATGTTGGCTTGCGACGACAACACATCGAGGCTTTGTGCCCGCGAGGTGCGCGGCGCGGCTTCAAGGGCAAAGGCGGTAATGCCGCGCTCGGCCATCTTGGCGATGGTTTCGTTATTGAATGGATTGAGCATGCCCACCAGGACGGTGCCGCTCTTGATCTGGGCCAGTTCGCTATCGTCAGGGGCTACAACTTTCAGAACCAGCTGAGCTCCAAACGCATCGGCAGCGCTGCCAATAGTGGCGCCTGCTGCTTCATAGGCACTGTCCGGAACGCTGGCGTTGATGCCGGCGCCGCTCTGGACGGTGACCTGATGCCCCTGGCCAATCAGTTTCTTGATGGTTTCCGGGGTTGCAGCAACCCGTGTTTCGCCCGTCTGCGTTTCGAGAGGAACACCAATGTGCACGTCATTTCTCCTGCGTGATCTTTTGTTGGTAAACCAGCGCACTGCGGATGGTGCGTTGGGGCGGCCGATCAGCACGATCCCGCCGAATTCAGGCGGGGCGCGGCATTTTGCAGGTGATTCCTGAATCGCTTCAACCAGTTTTGAAGGGTGACGGCAATCAAACTACAAGTCACCCTGTGACCGAATGTCGCAAGAACAGGCCTGGAGCCCGCCAAACGCGGGCTTCAGGGAGATTACGGTAAAAATTGAAAATTTTCCGCCGAATTTGCTGAATGCCTGGCGCAAAGCGCGATTTATGCTGTGAAAGCCGCATAAACAGCAGGGTTAAGGGCTTTCGCGGGGCTGTCTGAAACAGTTGGTGAAAATGCGACATTTCCGTATATCTGTAGGGTTTCAATTTAATTGACTACGGGGTCAGGTTATAACTGTCATCCTTATGGGCTGCAGCGTAGCGGCTCGCCTCCCCTACCAACCAGTCGCGGAAGGCCCGCAGCGAAGCGGATTCCACCTTGCGCTCGGGGATCATCAGGTAGTAAGCCTTGATGCTCGACAGCGCGTGCGGACTGGCCACTACCAGGCGCCCCTCTGCCAGTTCGCGCTGGATCAGGAAGGGTGGAATCAGCGCCACGCCCATCTCGTGCATGGCAGCCTGTGCCAACATCGAGAATAGCTCATAGCGCGGGCCGGTCATGTCGCGGGCGACGCTCATTTCCAGGCTGTTGAACCACTGGCGCCAGGCGTAGGGCCGGGTGGTCTGCTGCAGCAGTGGCAGTTGGGCGATCTGCTCGGGTGTGAGTTGCTGGTTGTCAGCCAGCAGCGCCGGGCTGCACACCGGCACCGGATTTTCGCCCATCAGCCGATGGGACTCGGTGCCCGGCCAGTCGGCGTCACCGAAGTAGATCGCCGCGTCAAAGCTGGTATCGGCAAACAGGAACGGCCGGGTGCGGTTGGTCAGGTTGACCGTGACCTCGGGGTGGCGCTGCTGGAAGTCCTTCAGCCGCGGTAGCAGCCATTGGGTGCCGAAGGTTGGTACCACTGCCAGCTCGATGACGTTGGCGCCCTGCTGGCCCATCACCGACAAGGTGTCGCGCTCCACCGCATCGAGCTGGGTGGCGACCCGGCGGCTATAGGAAAGCCCGGCTTCGGTGAGCTTCACCCCGCGGCGGGAGCGGCGAAACAGTTCGACATTAAGAAACTCCTCCAGCCCGGCGATTTGCCGACATACGGCGCCCTGGGTCAGGGATAGCTCCTGGGAAGCCTTGGTAAAGCTCTCGTGGCGGGCGGCTGCCTCGAAGCAGACCAGGGCCGCGGTACTGGGGATCTTGCGCCGCATGTACATCAACCTCACTAATAAGGCGTAAAGATGGCCTTTGTGACCATTACGAAGTGAGAAATTATCACAAGAGCATGCGCAATCCTCGTTTGTCTCGTCGCCTGAACGGGCCTAGGATCAATGCACAACAATTCTGGTCCCATTTCTCGAGGATTCGCTCATGGCCGGTAAAGCAAGCTTCAACTGGATCGACCCGCTGTTGCTCGACCAACAGCTCACTGAAGAAGAGCGCATGGTGCGTGACAGCGCTTATCAGTTCGCCCAGGACAAGCTGGCCCCGCGCGTGCTGGAAGCGTTCCGTCACGAGCAGACCGACCCTGCGATCTTCCGCGAGATGGGCGAAGTCGGCCTGCTTGGCGCAACCATCCCCGAGCAATACGGCGGCAGCGGCCTGAACTACGTGTGCTACGGCCTGATTGCCCGGGAAGTGGAGCGTATCGATTCCGGCTACCGCTCAATGATGAGCGTGCAGTCCTCCCTGGTCATGGTGCCGATCAACGAATTCGGTACCGAGGCGCAGAAGCAGAAGTATCTGCCCAAGCTCGCCAGCGGCGAGTGGATCGGCTGCTTCGGCCTGACCGAACCCGACCACGGCTCCGATCCGGGCTCGATGATCACCCGCGCCAAGAAGGTCGACGGCGGCTATCGCCTGAGCGGCAGCAAGATGTGGATCACCAACAGCCCGATTGCCGACGTGTTCGTGGTCTGGGCCAAGGATGATGCTGGCGACATCCGCGGCTTCGTCCTGGAAAAGGGCTGGCAGGGCCTGAGTGCCCCGGCGATTCACGGCAAGGTCGGCCTGCGCGCTTCGATCACCGGCGAAATCGTCATGGACAACGTGTTCGTGCCCGAAGAGAACATCTTCCCGGATGTGCGCGGCCTGAAAGGTCCGTTCACCTGTCTGAACTCCGCGCGCTATGGCATTTCCTGGGGTGCCCTGGGCGCCGCCGAGGCCTGCTGGCACACCGCGCGCCAATACACCCTGGACCGCAAGCAGTTCGGTCGCCCGCTGGCAGCCAACCAGCTGATCCAGAAGAAGCTGGCCGACATGCAGACCGAAATCACCCTGGCCCTGCAAGGCTGCCTGCGCCTGGGCCGGATGAAGGATGAGGGCACCGCTGCGGTCGAAATCACCTCGATCATGAAACGCAACTCCTGCGGCAAGGCCCTGGACATCGCCCGGATGGCCCGCGACATGCTGGGCGGCAACGGTATCTCCGACGAGTTCGGTGTGGCCCGTCACCTGGTCAACCTCGAGGTGGTCAACACCTATGAGGGCACCCACGACGTGCACGCGCTGATCCTCGGTCGCGCGCAGACCGGCATCCAGTCCTTCTATTAATAAGGAGCCAGCCATGGGTGCGCTATCTCATCTGCGGGTGCTGGATCTGTCGCGAGTGCTGGCCGGGCCCTGGTCCGGGCAGATACTTGCTGACCTGGGCGCCGAAGTGATCAAGGTCGAGCGCCCGGGCAGCGGCGATGACACGCGCGCCTGGGGGCCGCCCTTCCTTAAGGATGCCTGCGGCGAGAACACCAGCGAGGCGGCCTACTATCTGGCGGCCAACCGCAACAAGCGCTCGCTGACCATCGACTTCACCCAGCCCGAGGGCCAGCGCCTGGTGCGCGAGCTGGCAGCCAAGTCGGATGTGCTGATCGAGAACTTCAAGGTGGGTGGGCTGGCTGCCTATGGGTTGGATTACGAGAGCCTGAAGGCGATCAACCCGCGCCTGGTGTATTGCTCGGTCACCGGCTTCGGCCAGACCGGGCCCTACGCCAAGCGTGCCGGCTACGACTTCATGATCCAGGGCCTGGGTGGCTTGATGAGCCTGACCGGGCGGCCAGAGGGTGAAGAAGGTGCCGGTCCGGTAAAGGTCGGTGTCGCATTGACCGACATCCTCACCGGGCTGTACTCGACCGTGGCGATCCTGGCCGCCCTCGCCCATCGTGACCGCGATGGTGGCGGCCAGCATGTCGATATGGCGCTGCTGGACGTGCAGGTTGCCTGCCTGGCCAACCAGGCCATGAACTACCTCACCACCGGCACGCCGCCTCGGCGTCTGGGGAATGCCCATCCCAACATCGTGCCTTACCAGGACTTCCCTACTGCTGACGGCGATTTCATCCTCACCGTGGGCAACGACGGGCAGTTCCGCAAGTTCGCCG
>NZ_CP019396.1:117500-4787500 GCF_009866705.1 Pseudomonas sp. R32
GACTGGGGTGAAGTCGTAACAAGGTAGCCGTAGGGGAACCTGCGGCTGGATCACCTCCTTAATCGACAGACATCAGCTGTCTTATGAGCTCCCACACGAATTGCTTGATTCATTGAAGAAGACGATTGGGTCTGTAGCTCAGTTGGTTAGAGCGCACCCCTGATAAGGGTGAGGTCGGCAGTTCGAATCTGCCCAGACCCACCAATTACATGTGGTGCAGCCTGTAGCAATACGGGGCCATAGCTCAGCTGGGAGAGCGCCTGCCTTGCACGCAGGAGGTCAGCGGTTCGATCCCGCTTGGCTCCACCACCTTACGTAAAAGCTTAGAAATGAATATTCGGATCGAATATTGATTTCTGAACTTTTTCAGAATCGTTCTTTAAAAATTTGGGTATGTGATAGAAAGATAGACTGGACAGCACTTTCACTGGTGTGTGTTCAGGCTAAGGTAAAATTTGTGAGTCATTACAAATTTTCGGCGAATGTTGTCTTCACAGTATAACCAGATTGCTTGGGGTTATATGGTCAAGTGAAGAAGCGCATACGGTGGATGCCTTGGCAGTCAGAGGCGATGAAAGACGTGGTAGCCTGCGATAAGCTTCGGGGAGTCGGCAAACAGACTTTGATCCGGAGATCTCTGAATGGGGGAACCCACTCAGCATAAGCTGAGTATCTTGTACTGAATACATAGGTGCAAGAGGCGAACCAGGGGAACTGAAACATCTAAGTACCCTGAGGAAAAGAAATCAACCGAGATTCCCTTAGTAGTGGCGAGCGAACGGGGACTAGCCCTTAAGTGGCTTTGAGATTAGCGGAACGCTCTGGAAAGTGCGGCCATAGTGGGTGATAGCCCTGTACGCGAAAATCTCTTAGTCATGAAATCGAGTAGGACGGAGCACGAGAAACTTTGTCTGAATATGGGGGGACCATCCTCCAAGGCTAAATACTACTGACTGACCGATAGTGAACCAGTACCGTGAGGGAAAGGCGAAAAGAACCCCGGAGAGGGGAGTGAAATAGAACCTGAAACCGTATGCGTACAAGCAGTGGGAGCCTACTTTGTTAGGTGACTGCGTACCTTTTGTATAATGGGTCAGCGACTTATATTCAGTGGCGAGCTTAACCGAATAGGGGAGGCGTAGCGAAAGCGAGTCTTAATAGGGCGTTTAGTCGCTGGGTATAGACCCGAAACCGGGCGATCTATCCATGGGCAGGTTGAAGGTTAGGTAACACTGACTGGAGGACCGAACCGACTACCGTTGAAAAGTTAGCGGATGACCTGTGGATCGGAGTGAAAGGCTAATCAAGCTCGGAGATAGCTGGTTCTCCTCGAAAGCTATTTAGGTAGCGCCTCATGTATCACTGTAGGGGGTAGAGCACTGTTTCGGCTAGGGGGTCATCCCGACTTACCAAACCGATGCAAACTCCGAATACCTACAAGTGCCGAGCATGGGAGACACACGGCGGGTGCTAACGTCCGTCGTGAAAAGGGAAACAACCCAGACCGTCAGCTAAGGTCCCAAAGTTATGGTTAAGTGGGAAACGATGTGGGAAGGCTTAGACAGCTAGGAGGTTGGCTTAGAAGCAGCCACCCTTTAAAGAAAGCGTAATAGCTCACTAGTCGAGTCGGCCTGCGCGGAAGATGTAACGGGGCTCAAACCATACACCGAAGCTACGGGTATCACTTAGGTGATGCGGTAGAGGAGCGTTCTGTAAGCCTGTGAAGGTGAGTTGAGAAGCTTGCTGGAGGTATCAGAAGTGCGAATGCTGACATGAGTAACGACAATGGGAGTGAAAAACTCCCACGCCGAAAGACCAAGGTTTCCTGCGCAACGTTAATCGACGCAGGGTTAGTCGGTCCCTAAGGCGAGGCTGAAAAGCGTAGTCGATGGAAAACAGGTTAATATTCCTGTACTTCTAGTTATTGCGATGGAGGGACGGAGAAGGCTAGGCCAGCTTGGCGTTGGTTGTCCAAGTTTAAGGTGGTAGGCTGAGATCTTAGGTAAATCCGGGATCTTAAGGCCGAGAGCTGATGACGAGTTGCCTTTAGGCGACGAAGTGGTTGATGCCATGCTTCCAAGAAAAGCTTCTAAGCTTCAGATAACTAGGAACCGTACCCCAAACCGACACAGGTGGTTGGGTAGAGAATACCAAGGCGCTTGAGAGAACTCGGGTGAAGGAACTAGGCAAAATGGCACCGTAACTTCGGGAGAAGGTGCGCCGGTGAGGGTGAAGGACTTGCTCCGTAAGCCCATGCCGGTCGAAGATACCAGGCCGCTGCGACTGTTTATTAAAAACACAGCACTCTGCAAACACGAAAGTGGACGTATAGGGTGTGACGCCTGCCCGGTGCCGGAAGGTTAATTGATGGGGTTAGCTAACGCGAAGCTCTTGATCGAAGCCCCGGTAAACGGCGGCCGTAACTATAACGGTCCTAAGGTAGCGAAATTCCTTGTCGGGTAAGTTCCGACCTGCACGAATGGCGTAACGATGGCGGCGCTGTCTCCACCCGAGACTCAGTGAAATTGAAATCGCTGTGAAGATGCAGTGTATCCGCGGCTAGACGGAAAGACCCCGTGAACCTTTACTATAGCTTTGCACTGGACTTTGAATTTGCTTGTGTAGGATAGGTGGGAGGCTTTGAAGCGTGGACGCCAGTTCGCGTGGAGCCATCCTTGAAATACCACCCTGGCAACTTTGAGGTTCTAACTCAGGTCCGTTATCCGGATCGAGGACAGTGTATGGTGGGTAGTTTGACTGGGGCGGTCTCCTCCTAAAGAGTAACGGAGGAGTACGAAGGTGCGCTCAGACCGGTCGGAAATCGGTCGTAGAGTATAAAGGCAAAAGCGCGCTTGACTGCGAGACAGACACGTCGAGCAGGTACGAAAGTAGGTCTTAGTGATCCGGTGGTTCTGTATGGAAGGGCCATCGCTCAACGGATAAAAGGTACTCCGGGGATAACAGGCTGATACCGCCCAAGAGTTCATATCGACGGCGGTGTTTGGCACCTCGATGTCGGCTCATCACATCCTGGGGCTGAAGCCGGTCCCAAGGGTATGGCTGTTCGCCATTTAAAGTGGTACGCGAGCTGGGTTTAGAACGTCGTGAGACAGTTCGGTCCCTATCTGCCGTGGACGTTTGAGATTTGAGAGGGGCTGCTCCTAGTACGAGAGGACCGGAGTGGACGAACCTCTGGTGTTCCGGTTGTCACGCCAGTGGCATTGCCGGGTAGCTATGTTCGGAAGAGATAACCGCTGAAAGCATCTAAGCGGGAAACTTGCCTCAAGATGAGATCTCACTGGAGCCTTGAGCTCCCTGAAGGGCCGTCGAAGACTACGACGTTGATAGGTTGGGTGTGTAAGCGCTGTGAGGCGTTGAGCTAACCAATACTAATTGCCCGTGAGGCTTGACCATATAACACCCAAGCAATTTGAGCGAAAGCCAGATTGCGGTGTTGTGAAGACTGCAAAGCCGAGAATTTGTAACTCACAAAACATCACATACCCGATTCGCTGGAGTGTCTTAAACAAGACCTTCTGGCAACAGAATTTCTTGACGACCATAGAGCATTGGAACCACCTGATCCCATCCCGAACTCAGCAGTGAAACGATGCATCGCCGATGGTAGTGTGGGGTTTCCCCATGTGAGAGTAGGTCATCGTCAAGATTAAATTCCGAAACCCCTATCTGCATACGCAGGTAGGGGTTTTGTCTTTAGAGTAGAAGCATCAAGAATTCGCTGGCACGTCGCAACAGACGGACCGGCACACAGAATTTCTTGACGACCATAGAGCATTGGAACCACCTGATCCCATCCCGAACTCAGCAGTGAAACGATGCATCGCCGATGGTAGTGTGGGGTTTCCCCATGTGAGAGTAGGTCATCGTCAAGATTCATTCCGAAACCCCTGTCTGCCCTGCAGACAGGGGTTTTGTCTTTCTGGGATCTGTCACCCTTTGTGGGAGCTGGCCTTGCCAGCGATGGGCTGCATAGCAGCCCCAGAACAGCCGCTGACTTACCCAGCTCTTCGCACCTTGCCACTGCGCCGCGCCTGCAACTTGCGCCACCAGATATACACCCCGGTCAGCGACAGCACTGCAATCATCACCCCCAACACTGCAATCAACACCTGGCCGGTCATACCGATGATGCGCCCGCCGTGTATGGGTAGCTGCAAGCGGTAAAAGCGTTCCCCCAGGGTGCCTTGCCCGGCAATCTCCTTGCCCAGCAAATGCCCGTCAGTGCCGTGGAAGAACAACCAGGACTTACCCTGGGCATCGGTATCGTGCTGGCCAAACCCTGCACCATAGAAGTTGTACTCGAAGCTGTAGTACAGCTCACCGATCGGTGCCGTTAGCCCCAGCCGCTGGCCTTCCTGCTGCGCCCGCTGGTAGGCCTGTTGATAGCTGAGCTGGGTCACCCCCAGTTGTTCCTTGGGTAAGCCGCCACGGGCTTCGTAGACGCTTGGCTCGACCGGTGAAAACAGTGACACCGCCGGTTTGAACACCTGGGCCGGCAGGTTCATCGCCACGCTGCTGAGCGCAACCGGTAGCAGCAGTAGCCACAACCACAAACCGCCTGCCCTGTGGATATCCATGTTCAGCCGATAGGCATGACCGCCCTTGATCTTCCAGGCTTTCGACCACTTGCCCCAGAACGGCCGCCCACGAGGCAAAGTCAGCAGCACGGCGATAAGGCAGTCGATCACCCACATGATCGCCACCACCCCCATCAGCAGGATCCCCCAGTTACCGGGCAGGGTCAGGCTGTAGTGCAACTCGAGCATGAACGGCATGAAGTTCTCCCGGGAGAAACAGCATTCACCCCAATAGCGCTGGCCCAGCGTCAGGCCGCTGACCGGGTCGAGATAGAACACGGTGTTCTTCTCGGCATAGGGTTCGCCGCTGGCAGGATCGTTGCGTGGCACCATCGCCAGCAGCGCTGCATGCCCAGGCTCGTTCGGGTACTCCATGTACCAGACCTGCAGCCGCGGGTGCTCGGCCTGCAACTTATCCACAAGCACCCCCGGTTGCTGCCGTTCACCCACGGCGGGGGCTTCGTAGAAGGAAGGGTTGAGCCATTCGTCCAGTTCGTGATGAAAGGCCAGGACGCTGCCGGTGAGGCCGGCCAGGGCTAGAAACAATGCGGTGATCAGGCCGAGGAAGCGGTGTAGCAGTACGTAGAGCTGACGCATGAGTAAAGGTCCGGAGTAAGTCGCCAGATGCAACAAAGCCAGCGCCCGGAATCAGGTGCTGGCTTTGGCGTTCATACAGGTGAGGTCAGAACTGGTAGCTGACCGTGGCACTGACATTGCGTTCTTCGCCCATGTAGCAGTAACTCAGGCTGGCACAGGAGGCGATGTAGCTTTCATTGGTGAGGTTGTTGGCATTGAGCCGCACATCCAGCCCCTTGAGCCCGACCTTGCCCAGGTCGTAACCAACCGAAGCATCGAACAGGGTGTAGGAGGGCACCTTCATGGTGTTCTCGGCATCCACCCAGCTGTAGCCGACATAGCGCACACCACCGCCCAGGCGCAGGCCGTCGAGGGCGCCCTGGCGGACGTTGTAGTCAGCCCACAGCGAGGCCATGTGCCGCGGTGCCTGGGTCGGCGAGTTGCCCTTGTTGTCGAGGTCGCTGCCAAACAGCGTGCTCGGCATCGACTTGGAGTACTCGATATCGGTGAAGGTATAGCTGCCGAGGACTTTCAGGTTGTCGGTGACTTGCAGGTGCGCCTCCAGCTCCAGGCCTTGGGAGCGGACCTGGCCTACAGGGCGGTAGAACTCTTCCTGCGGCAACTTGGAGGCAAGGTTCTCCTGCTCGATGCGGAACAGCGAGGCGGTGAACAGGTTGTCGGTGCCCGGCGGTTGGTACTTGATACCGGCCTCCCACTGAGTACCCTCGGTCGGCGCCAGCGGGTTACCCGACTGGTCGGCGTAAGAGTTGGGGTTGAACGACTCGGAATAGCTGATGTACGGCGCAATGCCGTTCTCGAACAGGTACAGCACGCCGGCGCGACCGGTCAGCTTGGTGCGCTCGTCACTGATTTTGGTGCCCAGCGGGCGGCTGGCTTCGGCAATGCGGTTCTCATCCGACGTCTTCACCCAGTCCTGGCGCAGGCCCAGCGAGAAACGCCACTGGTCGAGCTCAATCAGATCCTGCAGGTACACGCCGGTCTGTTGCAGGCGACGCAGGTAGCTGGTGGGGGCGAAGTAGGTGATTTGCGAGTTGCCGTACTGTGGGTCGAAGGCATTGATCGGTGCCAGGGCGCCACTGCGCCAGTCGACCACGGTCTTGCGTCGCTGGTAGTCCAAGCCCAGCAGTGTGGTGTGCTTGGCGCTGCCGGTGAAGTATTCGGCCTGGAGCATGTTGTCGATGATGTACGAATGCAGTTTTTCATCGCCGCCGGTGTAGTAGCGGTTCAGCTCATTGCTGGTCGGCGTGGTCCAGCCCCAGGCATACACCTGGTCCATCTTCACCGTCGAATCCAGGTAGCGGAAGTTCTGCCGCGCGCTGAACACGTCGTTGAAGCGATGCTCGAATTGGTAGCCGAACGACTGCTGGTCACGCTCGTAGCGGTCGATGCCCGGCTCGCCTTCGAAGAAGTGATCGGAGATGCGCTGGCCATTGCGCTGGTGCAGTGCACCATCGGCCGGCACGCCGCCGTGATAACCGCCGTCGGGGTCATGCTGCAGGTAGGCCTGCAGGGTCAGCGAAGTATCTTCGCTGAAGTTGATGCTGACGGTTGGCGCCAGGGCGAAGCGCTTTTCTTCGTTGTGGTCGAACTGGGTGTCGGACTGATCGGCCAGGCCCACCAGGCGATAGGCGATGCGCTGGTCGTCATCCAGCGGGCCGCTGAAGTCGAAACCGACGCCACGCTGGCCCTGGATGCCGACGGTGGCCTGGACTTGATGATAGGCCTCGTACAGCGGCTTCTTGCTGGTCAGGGCGACCAGGCCGCCGGGCGAGCTGCGGCCATAGAGCACCGAAGACGGCCCCTTGAGGATATCCACCCGCTCGAGGAAGTACGGATCGACCTGCATGGTGCTGTAGGTGCCACTGTCACCCATGGACTTCAGACCGTCCAGGTAGATGTTATCCACAGAACCGTCGTTGAAGCCGCGCATGGCCACGTAGTCGTAGCGATGGGTCGCGCCGTAGGGGTTGGTCAGCACGCCCGGGGTGTAGCGCATGGCCTGGGCCACGGTCTGCGAGCCCTGGTCGTCCATTTGCTGACGGGTCACCACCGACACCGACTGCGAGGTTTCCAGGATCGGCGCACTGGTCTTGGTCGCGACCTGGCTGTGGGTGGCGTTGTAGCCTTCCATGCTGCCCAGGGCGTTACCCAGGGCGAACTCGCGTACTTCGGTGCTTGGCAACGACAGCGCTGCGTCCTGTGGCTGCGCCCGCAGCACATAGCTGCCGCCATCCTGGCTGACGGCTTCCAGGCCTGAGCCGTTGAGCAACTGGCGCAGCGCCTGGTCGGTGGCGTAACTGCCTTGCAGCCCTGGCGACTGCAGGCCCTGGGTCAATTGCGGGGTGCTCGACAAGGTGATCCGGGCCTGGCGGGCGAACTGGTTGAGCACGTCATCCAGGGAGCCGGCGGGGATGTTGTACTGCTGGCTGACACTGCTCGCTTGCGCGCCCAGCGCCACGGCCGGTAGCGCAGTCATACCCAGGGCGGTGCCAAGCAGCGCGGCACGGATGGCCTTGCCCAGCACGCAGCCTGGAGCAGAATCTAAGACAGGTTGAAAATCATTCTTCTTGTTGAGCCGCAACAGGGGCGAAGCATTACGCATGGAGAGCATCCGTTGAGTCGGTAAGGGCAGAAGGAGTCGCTTACTGTCCTAGCCGGACTCGTGGGTAAAACCCGCCAAAAAAAAATCAATTCAGGCCAGCCGTTCCAGGCGTACCCACCAGCGCGTGCGATAGCTGACCTTCACCGGCAGCGTCTGCGGCAGCAGTTGCAGCAGTTTGTCGGTGTCCTCCAGGCGGAACACCCCGGACAGGCGCAAGTCGGCAATGTCATCGGCGCAGCTCAGATAACCGTGGCGATAGCGCCCGACTTCGGTGAGGAAATCGCCCAGGCGCATGTCGCGGGTGACGATCAGCCCTTCGGCCCAGGCGCCGGTATCCATGTCCTGATTGTGCAGGAGGGTTGCGCCCCGGGCATCGAGGCGATAACTCTGGCCGGCGTGAACCCATTGCAGAGGGCCTGGCGAGTGGATGGCGACGCTGCCCTGGCTGACGCTGATGCGGGTGCAGTTGCTGTCCTGGCGCACCACGAAGCGGCCGTCGAAGCCTTGCAGCAAGGCTTCGCGGGTGCGTACCAGCAACGGACGACCCGGGGCGGTCGAATCCTTGGCGCAGATCAGCATCAACTCGCCACGCTTGAGGCGAATCAGGCGCTGATCGGCCTCGAAGGCGAGGTCGGCGGCGCTGTTGGTGTTCAGTTGCAGCAACGAGCCATCCGGCAGGCGCAAGCTGCGCCGCTGACCGGTGGCGCTGGCAAAATCTGCGGCCAGCGGGCTGATAACGTCCAGGTCCTTGCCCAGCCAGGCTGCCGAGCCGAGCACCAGCACGCCGCTGAGCAGTTTCAGGGCCTGGCGCCGCTGCAGGCGCTGGCTGCTGTTCTCCAGGGTCTGCAAGGCCACGCTGGCACCTGGGATGGCGCGCAGGTTGAGCTCCTGATGCAGGGATTGCACCCGCTGCCAGGCCAACTCATGGTCCTGATGGGCTGTACGCCACCGTTCGCATTGTTGCTGCAGATGAGCGTTGTGGCCGTTCTCACGCAGCTTGAGCATCCAGTGGATAGCCTGCTTGACCACCCGCGGGCCGGGGTTGAGGGGTGTCATGCCGGCTTATGCCTCGCTCTCGTAGCGCAGCAGGTAGCAGTGATACAGGGCATCGGCCACATAGCGCTCTACCGAGCGCAAGGACACGCCCATCTGCTCGGCAATGTCCTTGTGGCTCAGGCCTTCGCACTGCGCCAGCAAAAAGGCGCGGCGCACTTTCGGCTTGAGGCCGTCAAGCATCTGCGCGATGCGCTCGAGCAGCTCCAGCAGCAGTTCGCGGGTTTCCAGCGAAGGCACTTCGCCCTCGGGCAAGTGCGCCAAAGCTTCTAGGTAGGCGCGGTGCAGCTCTTCACGCCGCCAATGGTCGATCACCAGGCCGCGGGCGATGGTCCGCAGGAACGCCCGGGGGGCGTTCAGCTCCAGCTGTTCGCGCCGCTGCAGCAGGCGCACGAAAGTGTCCTGGGCCAGATCCGCGGCATCGGCGGCATTGCCCAGCTTGCTGCGCAGCCAAGTGTTCAGCCAGCCGTGGTGGTGGCTGTAAAGCGTGTGCACGGACTCTCGAGAGGGCATGAAGGTGCGCTGCTGAAGGGGTCATAAATGATAATTAGTCTCATTGTTGGCATCCTTGGACTATTTTGCAACTGTTGATCAGGGCAAGCTCGTTCTTGTAGGAGCGGGCTTGCCCCGCGATCAGGCTTAACTCAACAAATTCCTCACATTGTTCATCGCCTCATCGGCAAACCCCTGCAAAAACGTCTGAAAGCCTGGCAGCGCCTCGCTGCCGCCTTGCCACGGCTCGGCCTGAATGGTCCAGGTCGCTCGCGCCTGGCGCTCGCCCAGCGCCTCGACCTGCATCGCCGCCCACAGGTTGCCGATGTTCAGGCTGGTGTAGATCAGGCTCCAGGTCATGCTCATGGCCTGCTCGTCACGGGTATTGAGCTGTTCGATGACCACGTTGCCGTCCTTGAACAGCTTCTTGCGCACCGAACGCACGCCGTTGCCGGTCATCTCGATGTGCGCCAGGGCCGGGATGAACACCGGGAAGCCGGCGAAATTGCCGACGATGTTCCAGACACTGGCGGCATCGCTGGCGATCTCGACACTGGCCACCACTCGGCAGCCAGCAGGGTTGTGGATCAGGGTGTCGGGTTGAAGGGTTTGCATGGGTGGATCTCCTGCGTGGGTTGAAGGCGGTCAGATGAAGGCAATGTCGTGCAGGTACTGGCAGCCGCGTTGCAGCAACTGCGGGGTTTTCTGCGGGTAGCGCGCGCCCATGCGCTCGACACCGGCGCGGGCATTGCCATGCTCGATCCGCGAGATGTCGCCGATGTCTTCCTCGAAGCCATCCAGGTAGAAACCCAGAACATCGAACAGCGCGTTGTCGCGATCGACTCGCTGCAACTGCCGTTGCCACTGCTCGATGCTGACCAGCTCGAATGGCGTGCCGCTTTCACGGAACACCGAGACGTAGTCGCTCCAGCTCAGTGGCTCGGGGTTGTGCAGGTTGAATACCGCCTGCTCGGGCTGGTAACGGCTGCTGTGGAAGGCGATGAAGCGGGCGAGAAAATCCACCGGCATCAGGTCGAAGTTGAGCTCCAGGGCCGGCACCTGACCGAGTTGCAACGAGCCCTTGAGCATCAGCATCAGCCGGTTGCGCTGGGGTTGGCAGATGCCGTTACGGCTGTCGAAGGTGATGTTGCCGGGGCGAAACAGGTTGACCCACACCCCTTGGGCGCGGGCACGCTGGAGGATGCGCTCGCCCACCCATTTGCTCAGGTTGTAGCCATTACGCAGGTAGAGCGGCGGTGTCGCCGCCGGGTCCCGCTCCAGCACTTGGCCATTGGTGTCGATGGCGCTGCAGGCCGACAGGGTCGAGATGAAATTGAAGACTTTCTTGCGCCGGCCTTCGCACAAGCGCAGGCACTCGAACAGTGGCTCGACGTTGTCGGCGGCCAGGGTGCGGTAATCCAGCACATGGTTGACCTGCGCTGCGTTGTGCAGCAGCGCACCGTACTCGCTGTCCAGATAGTCGTAGTCGCTGTCGCTCAGGCCCAGTCGCGGCTGGCGCAGGTCGGCGGCGAAGACTTTCACCCGGCTCATATCAAGGCCGTGCAAGCCGTTGTCCACCAGCGCTGCGGCGAAACGTTGCGGCGCTGACTGACTGGCGCTGGAGCGCACCAGGCAGGCTACTTCGCTGGCGCCCCATGCAAGCAGCGCTTCGATCAGGTGCACGCCAAGAAAACTGTTGGCGCCGGTGACGACTACCTTGTGCACATCGCCCAATTGCGCCATTGGCAGCACGTTCAGATGCAGTTCGCGACAGGCATCGCGTTCGGCCTGCGGATCGAGGCCGTGAGCCTGCGGATGCTCGCCGCTGACCAGCATTGCCAGGCGCTGCACGGTAGGCATCTCGATAAACTGATTGATCGCAATGGCGCAAGCGAACTGCTCGCGAACCGCCAGCAACAAACGCGATAGCAGGATCGAGTGGCCGCCGAGGCTAAAGAAGCTGGCGTCGGTGGAGATGTCCTCCTCGGGCAGTTCCAGCAGTTCGCTCCACACCTCAACCAGCTGCGTCTCGACAGGCGTAACCGGACCCAAGTGCTGGTCGCGCGGCGCCAGGGCCGGAGGCATCGCCAGCAGCGCCTGGCGATCGATCTTGCCGTTGGCGGTGTAGGGCATCTGTGCCAGTTGCTGATAGACGCCTGGGCGCATGTAGTCGGGCAGTCGTTGCTCGGCATGCCGGCGCAGGGCGGCTTCGCCATTGTCGCCAGTGGCTTGCGCGCAGAACGCCAGGATCCGCCGCTGGCCATCGATGACCACCGCCACCTGGTGGAACAGCCCGCTGCTGCGCAGGCAGTGCTCGATCTCCTCTGGTTCGACGCGAAAGCCGCGGATCTTCACCTGGTTGTCGCGGCGGCCACAGAGCTCGATGCCGTCGGCTGTCCATTTGCCGATATCGCCGCTGCGGTACACGCGGATCGTGCTGCCATCGGCACGCGGCAGGTTGAGGAAGCGCTCATCGCTCAGGGCCGGATTGTTCAGATAGCCCAGGCCAACGCCCGGGCCTGCTATGTACAACTCACCGGGGCTGTCTTCGGCGACCGGCTGCAGCTCGTCGTCGAGGATCAACACCTGGGTGTTGGCGATCGGGCGGCCGAGGTTGCGGTTGTTGTCGTCAGCCTGGAATACCCGGGTCGTCGCCAGCACGGTGGTTTCGGTCGGGCCGTAGATGTTGTGCAGCTGGCACTGCCCGGCCAGGCGTGCGATCACCTCCGGCTCACAGACATCGCCGCCGGTAATCAGGTGGCTCAGCCCAAGCGGCTGGTCGCGTGGCAGGATGCTCAGCAGCGCCGGCGGCAGGAAGGCGTGGGTCACCTGCTGGGCGTGGAGCAGAGCCAGCAGGCGCGCCGGGTCGCGGCGTTGATCTTCAGTGGGTACCACCAGCTCGCCGCCGCAAACCCAGGTGGGCAGGATATCCAGCAACGAGGCATCGAAGCCGATGGTCGAGAACTGCAGTGCGCGGCTGTGCTGATCCAGCTGCACATGGGCGCTGTACCAGGCCTGGAAGTGGCTGAGGTTGCGCTGGCTGAGCAGCACGCCCTTGGGCTGGCCGGTGGTGCCCGAGGTGTAGATCGCCACGCAGGGGGCGTCCGGCGCGGGTCGCTGGCGCAACAGTGATGGCAGCGGCTGCGCCGGCGGTGTGGGCAGCTGGCGCAGGTCCAGGGTCGGCAGTGACAGGTCATCCACTGGCAGCTGACCGTCATGTAGCAGCAGGCTGGCGCCGGCATTCTCCAGAATGTAGCGCAGGCGCTCGGCCGGTTGCGCCGGGTCCAGCGGCAAGTACACCGCTCCACAACCGAATACCGCGAGCACGCTGGCGTAGAGCGCGGCGCACTTGCCCAGGCAAACGCCGAACACGGGTGGTTCGGTGCTGGTCGATGAAACACCCATACGTTGCTGGATAGCTGCCGCCTGGGCATGCAACTGTGCGTAGTTGATGCGCTGGCCGTTGAGGTTCAGTGCCGTTTTGTCGGCATGAAGGCACAGGCTCTGCTCCAGGCGCTCGATCAGCGGGACGTCGGCCGCGGCGAGTAATGTGGGGTTACCGGTCTGGTTGAAACGGTGGAAACAGGCCATCTGCTCCAGCCAGTCGAGGCCCTGTTCCTGATCCTGTTGCCCAGGGCTGATGGCGGCGGCCTGCTGCAAGTATTCAGGGTTTCGCGAGAAGCGGCTGACGAGCAGCGCGAGCATGTCCCGCAGGCTGTCGATGGCGTGCAAGCGCAAGTGCTGCCCGTTACCTGAACGTTCGGGCGCCAGACGCTGGCGCTCGATCAGGCGTTGCGCGGTGGCGCTGCCGGTCCAGCACAGCAGCTCGAGTGTGGGCAGGGCGTCAGGGGTTTGCACATAGACCCCCAGACGCAAGCTCAGCAGGGCACAGTCGCCCAACGCCTGCCAGTCACAGGCTCGCAGCGCCAGGCTGCCGTCATCGATCAGCAACTGTGGCTGGCGCCAGGGGCGTGCCAGCAAGGCTTCGGCACTGTCGGCCAGGTGCAGCGCGTGACCGTGCTCGTACAGTTCCCGATGCAGCAGCTGCAGCGCCGGGCTTGCGCCGATCAGCAGGATTTCCAGGCGTCTCATGGTTATCTCCTTGGCTTGGGCAGGTAGTGCGCCAGAGCGTCTTGCACACAGGGCGAGTCGAGCATGGAACTGGCGCGGAACAGGCGCAGGATGTTGCCCAGCAGCGGATGCTGGTGATCGATCGGGTAGGCCATGGACGTCACTTCCTGGCGCAGCGCCGCTCGCGCGGTCTCATTGATCGGCAACTGGGCGATCAGGGCAAAGTCGAAGCGCTTCTGGATGTCGTTGGTCAGGTACTGCGCGAGAAACACCGGCAGGATTTCAGCGATGCAGTGCCGGTCCGCGTCGGGGGCGCTGTGCCAGTAGATGCGCACCAGCCGTGCCCAGAAGCTCGAATGGCGGCCTTCGTCGAGCAGGTGATCGGCCATCAAGCCCTGCACCGATGGCTTGACCGTGTCATCCCGGGCAAAGGCGGCGACATCGTCGGTCAGGGTGTTCTCGGCGATGCCCACGCAGATCAGCTCAAGGGCGTCGCGCAGGTGCGCCGGCGCCAGCGCCAGGGCTGCCGGGATCGCCCGGCTCAGCTCGATTTCCTCGGGCAGGGCCATCGGTTCAATCCCGGTCAGGGCGATGGTTTGTTGCATGAAGTCCATGGCCACCAGGGCGTGGTAGTCCTCATCCACCACCACGGTCATGGCGTCATAGCGACAGGCGAACGGAAAGCGAATGGCAAAGCGGTCCTTGGCGATCCGCCGCGCCGTGCGGTCGACGATCTCGGTCTCGAAAATCACCACGTCGTTGATGAACTTGTACAGGCTCTGGGTCAGGGCGAAATCGCGCTGCTGCGGGCACTCGCGCATAAAGGTCTCACTGAGCACCAGCGGCTGGCGGCTGAGCGGGTAAATCAGCCGCTGATCGTCCTCGACCTGGCGTCGCGGCCGGGTGCGGATGGTCGCGCGGCTCTCCCAGGCCTCGGCGCAGGAGTGGTAGTCGAGGGCATTCATGCGCTGACCTCCGCGACGGGCTCGCGCATCGACAGGCGCAGGTGGTCCCACAGGGCAATGCGGCTGTCGACGGCGGCAATGGCAGCTTCCAGGGCCTGGCGCTCCTGCCCCGGGTCGCCTTTCACCAGCCGGGCGAGCAGAGCCTCGGCGGCCGGGCCGTGATCTTCGGCGTCGACTTCGATGTGCCGTTGCAGGTAGTAGCGCAACGTCGGCGCCTGTTCGCCGGTGATGCCCCAGTCATCGAGGATGCGCTGGAACATGCATGGAATCACACTCTCACGCCCATGCAGGAAGGCCGCAGCGACGCTATGGGCAGGCGCGCCCAGGGCGGTCTCCAGGGTGTGGCAGACAAACTGCCGGGCTGCCTCGCTGGCACCGGCGCGTTGCAGGGCGCTGGCATAGCCGACGCCTTCTCGTTGCAGGTTGATGAAGCGTTCGATCGCCGAGGTGCTGGCGCCGACTTCACGCATGGCGTCCAGGTACAGCTCGAAATGGCTGTAGTGCCCCTGGCCCACACGATCGTCGGACTCCTCACCGAGGACGATCTCGTTGATCAGACGCGCGGCGTTCGGATCAAGTGGCGGCAACCAGGGCAACTGGATACAGGTCAGCTCCTGTTGCAGGCGTTTGGTCAGCGACATGAAATCCCAGACTGCAAATACATGGGTTTCCATGAACCGTTGCAATACCGGTAATGAATCTATTTCGGCAAAGATGGGATGCGCGGCAAGTTCGGCTTTGCGGGCGATAAGGTGCGAAGTCAAAGTGCTCATGGCGTTTCCTTGTCAGTGGCTGACGTTCGGTTCATTTGCCTTAGCGCCAGTGTCGAAGTTTTCGAGGGCCGAGCAGGGGCCTCGACTGAATCATTCGATAAAAGCGCGATGGCAGGCGTATCGATGCTGTAAGCATCCTGTTCACAGGCTTACGGGTGTTTTTGCTCAGGTTGGCCCGTGCCGATAAAAAGTTAGAACAACTTTTAAGTGTTCGGCAATCATTTTGTTAATTATATTTTTAGTTGATGGTTTTCGGGTGTGAAGCAAGTAATTAAAACTTTGGATTAAAGTTTTATTTTTATGTAAGTGCTCCTTCCGGCAACTAAGTGTCAGAATAAAACTGCGTGAGTGAATGCCTCACTCGGAGCACTAAATAATGTAAGTCGGACGAGGTTGACTCTTGGGGGCAGCTGATCGATATCGGTCCTTGCCCGGCGCCAGGCTCCTTCTGCAGGTGTGCAATAGGCACGCGACCTGGCCCGCCTGACGGCGATCAGCGGTCGCTGCGCGGGTAAGAGTGTGCCGAAAATGCAGGGGCCGCCATGGCTGGCTGCAACAGGAGGAGAGAATTCAGGGGCCAGAGCCCCTCGCCGGATGGCCGTGCGCCTGGGTTTACAGGCTTAGCAGGCCCAGATGGGTGTTGATGATCTGGAGCAGGCGCTGATTGAGCATAGGGTCGTTGCCTTGCTCTTCAGGTAGTTCGATCAGCTCGATTTCGCGGCTGCTGAAATCATGCCAGCCCAGCATCCGCGCCAGATAACCTGACGGATACAGCGCCGTGACGGGCACGTTGAGCGCTGCTGCCGATTCACCGGCCGTCGTCGCATGGGGGCTGTCGCATGTGGAGACAAACAGATGACGCGTCTGCCCTGGGTGCAGTTGCGCGGCGTGATTGGCCAGGGCAAAGGCGAGCTGGGCGCCCGGCCCCTGGCCGAACAGGGCATGGGGGGTGCGCAGGTAGACCTGTAAGCGTTCGACCAATGATGCGACCAGGGCGCACTTGTTTTGCAGGGGCAGCGAGGTTGTCAGATCGCCGTAGGCCAGGACGTTGACGGTCACCAGTTCGATATGTTCGTTAAGCTCCGCTGCCCAGGCACGGTATTGGCTCAGGTGGTCCTCGCTGCAGGCAAGGCAGATCAGGCGAACCTGGGGCGGCTGGGCAGAGCCTGGTACGGTTCTGCGCTGAAGAGTAGGGGCGTGCACGGCCTGTCCTTTCGCTCAAGGTATGCCCCGAGCGCAATTGCGGCCATTGGCCGGGGTCGCCGGCAGTGGCCGTGGTTTTACTCTGTCGATTGTCGGCTCAGGTAGGCCTTGATCGTTTTCGCCCCGTTGTTCAGGTGGCGTTCGAGAATCCTGACGGCTTCTTCAACCGACTTGTCATTAGCGGCGTCCACCAACCCGATGTGATCGTCCTGGGTCAACTTGCCCAGGCCCATCGAGGATAAGTGGAAACGCAGAAAGCGTTCTTCTTCATTGAGTTCGTTTTCAATCAGTCGCAAGAGTTTCTGATTGCTCGCCTTGCTATACAGGCTCATGTGGAACAAGCGGTTCAGGCGCCCGATTTCGGCATGCCGGGTTTCGTTTTCCAGTTGGGCGATATAGCTGCGCGCCAGGGCAATGTCGTCGGCATCGAGCAACGGAATCGACTGACGCAACGCTTCGGATTCCAGAATGACCCGCAAGGCATAGGTATCTACGGCATCCTCGCCGATCAGCGGCGCGACCACCGCACCCTTGTGCGCCACCACCTGCAGCAGCGATTGTGCCTCCAGCTGGCGCAGGGCTTCGCGCACGGGCATGCGGCTGACGCCAAACAAAGTGGCCAGTTCCTGTTGGCGCAAGGCCAGACCGGGCTCCAGGCGACCATCAAGGATGGCACTGCGCAGCCGTTCTTCGATCACAGTACGAGCCAAGTGTGGCGGAACTTGCTCGCCACCCAGGATTTCGCTCAGGAGTTTGGTTTTTCCGCCCACGCTGTCTTTGCCTGAAGTCGAAGGGGGTCATTGGATCCAATAACCCTAGTTAGGAGAGATTTACTTGTCAAACCGCATCGATGAGGCCGCGCATCAACAATGCGAAACCACGCTCACCGGCGCCATGCTTGCTATCGTGAAGGAAGTTTTTGCTCAAGGGAAGCAGGGTTGTAGCCCGCGCCTGACAAGGGGTTGCTCATGATCAACAGGTTGATGGCAGGGTGATTGTATGGTGCCATTGTTTTTTTCGGGGTGAGGCCGCACCATCGGTGTTTTCTCACAAGTCTGCGCGGATTATTCGCATTGGCGATACGTTGGGCTGTTCAATTGACCCTGCGCCGGCTTGGCCTGGCCGTGGTGCTCGGCTGCCTGTTGCTGGGCGGCCTGCAGGCGGACTGGGACTTTTCCCAGATCAGCCGCCGCGCTCAGTCGTTGTACGGGCCATTGGGGCCTGGTCAGGGCCGCATCGATGCCTGGCAGAACCTGTTGGCAACCCAGAAGCAAGGCAGCGAAGCTGAGCGCCTGAAGGTGGTCAACCAGTTCTTCAACCAGCAGTTGCGCTATGTCGAAGACATCGACCTGTGGCGTGAGGTGGACTACTGGGCAACGCCGGTGCAATCGTTGATCAAGGGCGCTGGTGACTGTGAAGACTACGCTATCGCCAAGTATTTCAGCCTGCGCCGGCTCGGGGTTCCTGCCGAAAAACTGCGCATTACCTACGTCAAGGCCCTGCGCCAGAACCGTGCGCACATGGTCCTGACCTATTATTCAAGCCCGGAGGCCATGCCGCTGGTGCTCGACAGCCTGATCGATGCGATCAAGCCCGCCAGCCAGCGGCCGGACCTGTTGCCGGTGTATTCGTTCAACGGTGAGGGCCTGTGGCTGACCGGGGCGGGTGGCAACAAGAAAGTCGGCGACACCAAACGTTTGTCGCGTTGGCAGGATCTATTGAAGAAGATGCAGGCCGAAGGCTTCCCCGCCGAGCCGGCTTACTGAAGGAGCACAGATGTCACTGTTCAAACAATTGCTGCTTGCCATCTGCCTGTTCCTGGTGGTCGCCTTCAGCGGCAGCTTCATGGTCAGCCTGGAGAGTTCGCGCAGCCAGTACGTCAACCAGTTGCGCTCTCACGCCCAGGATGCCGCTACGGCCCTGGCGTTGTCGCTGACACCGAATATTGATGACCCGGCAATGGTCGAGCTGATGGTCAGCTCGATCTTCGACAGTGGTTACTATTCGAGCATCAAGGTCATCGACACGGGCTCCAATGCCCTGCTGGTGGAACGCCATGCCGAGCCTGATGCCAATGGTGTGCCGGCCTGGTTCATCCGCCTGATCGGCCTGGAGGCGGCCGGTGGCGATGCCATCGTCAGCCGCGGCTGGCAACAGGCGGCACGGGTCGAGGTGGTCAGCCATCCGATGTTCGCCCTGGCCAAGCTCTGGCAGAGTGCACTGGGCAGCCTCGGCTGGCTGCTGCTGTGCGGCGCGTTGAGTGCGGTGCTTGGCGCATTGTTGCTGCGTCGCCAGCTCAAGCCGCTGGATTACATGGTGGCGCAGTCCCACGCCATTGCCCGGCGTGAGTTCCTCAGCCTGCCAGACCTGCCACGCACCCCGGAGTTGCGCCGGGTAGTACAGGCCATGAACCAGATGGTCGAGAAGCTCAAGGCGCTGTTCCAGGAGCAGGCCGAACGCAGCGAGAAGCTGCGGGTCGAGTCGTACCAGGACAGCCTCACCGGCCTTGCCAACCGCCGCTATTTCGAAATGCAGCTCAACGCCTTGGTCAGCAACCTCGAAGAAGCGCGCCCGGGTTACCTGCTATTGCTGCGGGTCAAGGACCTGGCCGGGCTCAACCAGCGTCTGGGTGGTCAGCGCACCGACCAGTTGCTGCAAGCAGTCGGCCAGCAGTTGCAACGCACCTGCGCCAACTACCCGGAAACCAACAACCTGATCACCCGCAGCCGCGGCGGCGAGTTCGCCGTGCTGGCGCCGGGGTTGGTGCATGAAGAGGCGACCCAGTTGGCCCAGGCCCTGGAAGTGACCTTGCAGAGCCTGGCCGACACCGGCGCCAGCGATGTGACCCCGGTCGCTTGCATCGGCATGGCCCCTTACAGTCCGGGCGATGACCCGCAGGCCTTGCTCAAGCTTGCCGACGAAGCCCTGGCCCGCGCCGAGAGCCAGCTGGAGCCGGGCTGGGTGTGCCTGGAGCAGGGCACCGCGCCGCAAGCCGGCGATACTCACCATGCCTGGCACACGCTGCTTGATGAGGCGTTGCAGCAGGGTCGCTTCCAGTTGTTCTTCCAGCCGGTGGTGGCCTGCGATGCGCCGGAGCGTGTGCTGCATTACAAAGTGATCTCGCGGGTGCTCGATGCCCAGGGCCAGGCCGTTGCCGCCGGGCGCTTCCTGCCGTGGCTGGAGCGTTTTGGCTGGTCGGCGCGGCTCGATGTGCTGATGCTTGAACAGGTGCTCAAGCATATGCACAACCACAATGAAGCGCTGGCCCTGAACGTGTCGGCGGCGACCCTGGCCGACCCCAAGGCGTTACAGCGAGTCTATGAGCTGCTTGGCCAGAACGCTGTGCTGGGCCCGCGCCTGACCCTTGAGATCGGCGAAGAGCAACTGCCTGAACAAGCGGTGCTCGAACAGCTCACCCGCCGTCTGCGGGCCTTGGGCTTTAGCCTCAGCCTGCAGCGTTTTGGCGGGCGTTTCAGCATGATCGGCAACCTGGCGCACCTGGGCCTGGCTTACCTGAAAATCGACGGCAGCTACATCCGCGCCATCGACCATGAACGGCACAAGCGCCTGTTCATTGAAGCGATCCAGCGCGCAGCGCACAGCATCGACTTGCCGCTGATTGCCGAGCGGGTCGAAACCGAGGGTGAGCTCAAGGTATTGCGCGAGATGGGCATTCAAGGGGTTCAGGGACGACTGATCGGCGAGCCGGCACCCTGGCGTTGAAGCAAGCGGCTGCAGGCCGGCAACGGGCCTGCAGCGCTCAGATCAGGCCGCCGTTTTCTTCACTGTCATCGATCAGGTTGGTCAACCCGCCCAGCACCTGGCGAGCATTGGAGCGGCTGAGCAATTTGGCCTGCGCGCCGGGCGGCAGGTCGGTAATGCTGATCACGCCTTTGGTGGTCAGCACTTCGATCAAATCCTCGAGCACCCGGATCATGTCCAGGTCACTCTGTTTGAGTTGTTTGAGGCTGTTCTCGACCACATCGTCGGCGAACCACTCCTGGATCTCGGCATGGTCGGCCGGGAGGATTTCCGTGTATTCGGCGTAGGGTGCGGCCTCTACCCGGACCAGTTGGCCCTGTGCATCGCGTTGCACGTAGAACATGGGGTATCCCTCTGAATGTCAGTCCGTATCCGCAGTCAGCAGCATAGGCCAAGCTGGTCGGGCGTGTAGCCCGGCGAGCGAGTATGCGCTGTGAATACGGTGCAGGCAAAGTCCGAAGCGCCGCGCCAGCCCCGGGAGGGCTGGCGCAGGCCGTGGATCAGCTGTTGGAGTGGTCGATCTTGATGGTCGGGTCGGCACCGGTAACCAGCGAGTTGATCGTGGTATTGGCCCAATTAACCCCTTCCAGCTTGATCGTCACATCGGCATTGGCCAGGCCGCCGGAGGCATTAAGCTTGCCTTCGGAGCTGACCTGCAGGGTCGACTCGCCGTTGACCGTGGTGATCTTCAGGTAGTTGTCGATGGTGCTGGCCTTCTCGCCCTGGAGCAGGTCGCTCAGGTCCAGACGGTCGCCTTCGGCAGCCTTGAAGTCCTTGATCACGTCCTTGCCGGTGTCGCCGGCCTTCCACACGAAGGTGTCGGCCCCGCTACCGCCGGTCATGATGTCGTCGCCCTTGCCGCCGATCAGGATGTCGTTGCCTTCACCGCCCAGCAGGGTGTCGTTGCCGGTACCGCCAAGGAGGATGTCATTACCCTTGCCGCCATCGAGGTAGTCGTTGCCACCCTGGCCGAAGAGAATGTCATTGCCGTCGCCACCGATGAGGATGTCGGCGCCATCGTTGCTGCGCGACACATCGAACTCGCTGACGTGCTCGGTGATGTACTGATGCAGCACGCGGCCATCGACGTCACCCAGGTTGACCCCCAGCTTGCCGGCCACGTAGGCCTGTATGGCTTCGACACCGTTGCCGGCGATCGAGTCGAAGCTGACCAGGTCGCCGAACAGGATGTCGTGGCCATCGCCGCCGCTGACCGTGTCGTTGCCCGGCTTGGTGGCCTCGGTATGACCAAGGATCGCTTCGGCCAGTTGGCTTGGGTCGATGTTGGTCTGCGGTTTACTGTCGCTGTCGAACGGCTTGAGATCGTTGACGTTAACGCCACTGTTCAGGCCGATGGCTTCGACGCTGGAGAGGCCGCTGAGGATCTTGAAGCTGTCCAGCGAGTTGTTCCAGGTGTCGTTGCTGGTGCCATTGCCCCAACCGGAACGGCTGGACAGCTCGTAGGTGCCATCGCCCTGAGCGCGGATGGTGCCGGAGGTCGAGGTGTACCAGTTGCCGTAGTACTTGTACTGGGCATTGAGGTTACCGTCGGCATCGATACTGACCCGGTTATTGCTGTCCAGCTGGTAGCGGTTCAGCGTATCGCCTGGCTTGTAGTTGATCGACTGGAGGAAGCTGTCCAGGGTCCAGCCGGAGCTGGCCAGCTGCGGGTTGCCTTGCTCGTTGGCCTGGTGGAAAGTCGGCTGGCCATCGGTAATGAAGAACGTCTGGTTGCTACCGGTGTTGCCGGCATTTTTGAGGTTCTGGAACCAGTTTGCCGTCGTCTTGAAGGCGTCCTCGTAGTTGGTACCGCCCTCGGAATACATGGCCTTGAGCGCATCCTTCAGCGCTTGCAGCGAGCCCGCATCGGACAGGTTGACCGAAACCGACTTGTTGACCTGGCTGGAGAAGTCCACCAGCAGGATGTTCACGGTACCCGACTGTGCACCCTTCACACTGTTGGCCAGGGTATCGAACACCGACTGCAGGGACTTCTGCGCAGCGTCCACACCGGCGGCTTTCATACTGCCGGAGGTATCGACGATGAACGCCAGGTTGTAGTCCTGTCCCGGTACCACGTGCAGGCCGTTGACATCGGCGACGACGATGTCGTTGCTGGTGCCCAGGGTATGGTTGTCGCTCTCCGCCGTGAGGTTGGTGGTGACGTAGGTATCCGGGTAAACGGTGACCTTGATCGTGCCCTGGCTGAAGTCAGTGCTGCCGTTGGCCTTCTCGGTGGCCGTCGAGGTGACGGTCACGTCGAACTGACCCTGGTAATAGGCCGGCGGCTTGATGCTCAAGCCGTTGAGATTCCAGCCGGTGACATCGACTGCGTCCTTGCCGACGGTGACGGTGTGGCCGGCGCCATCGCTCAGTACCGAGCCTGCCGGAATGCCGCCCAGCTTGACGCTGAGGGTTTCCGAACCATCGGTGTCGGTGAGGTTGGTGGAGATACCGACCAGCTTGACGGTGCCGTTCTCGGCGCCTTCGTTGAGCTTGTAGCCCTGGTAGTAGCCTTCGCCATTGGCGCCGTGCAACTCGCCGACGGTGACGCCGGCGTTGGTCAGCTCGTTCACGCCCGGGTACATCGGGATATTGGCGTTGCTCAGGTCGACCGGGGTGCTGCCGTTGACCGACAGGTTGACGTCATAGCTGCCAGGGCCGCTCTGGTTGGCGTGGTAGATGTCCAGGGTGTAGTAGCCGCTGATGGTCGGCTTGAACGAACCGTTGATCGCACCGCCAGCGCCCCAGGTGGCCTGGGCCACGTTCTTGCCGCCGATGGTGATCAGCAGGCTGTCATCGCCGACACCGCTGAAGCTGTAGGTCTTGCCCGCTTCCAGGTAGATCAGGCCGGAGGTCTTCGAGCCGGAACCGCCAACGACGCTGGCGTCGGACTGGGCGTTGGTCACCAGCGAGCTGCTGTTGGCCTTGCCCGAGTTGTCGAACACGGTCTTCAGCGCGTCGCCGGTGATGCCGTTGCCATTGGTGCCCAGGCCGCTGAGGCTGTTCCAGGTTTCCTTGACCAGGCCGATCGAGTTGACGTTGTTGCTGCCAATGTTCAGGTCAGGCTTGTCGGCCACCGGGGTGATATCGACCTTGATGGTGGCCTCGTTGCCCAGGCCCTGGCCGTCAGTCGGCTTGAACTTGATCTGCGCGTAGTCGGCTTCTTTGTTGCCGACGCCGGTGCCGCCGTTGGCATCGATGCCCGACTCGTTGTGATCCGGCACGAATTTCAGCTTGCCAGCGTCGATGTCGGCCTTGCTGAAGACTTTGCCGGCGTCAGCGTCGGTCAGGGTTTTCCAGACGTTGCCATCCTTGTACTGCAGCACGCCATCGGCGGGCAGTTTGGTGATGGTCAGACCCAGGTTAGCCGCAGGGGTATCGGCATCGGTGATGCCGAAGTTGGCCCAGCTCAGCACCAGGTCGGTATCTTCGGTACCGGTCACGGCACCGCCAGCGGCAACAGGTGCCTCGTTGCTGACGATGGTGGTGGTGACACTGCCAGCGCTGCCGCTGACCACCAGGTTCTCGAAGTTGCCGCCGGTGGCCGAGTCGATCTTCACGGTGAAGTTCTCGGCGCTCTCGGCAATGCCGTCGCGGATGATCGGCACGCTGAAGGTACCAACGTTGCTGCCCGCCTTGATTACCACGGTGGCCACACCGGTGTAGTCCGCACCATTGGTGGCGGTACCGCTGTAGGTCAGCTTGATGACCACATCGGTTTGCGCCTTGTTGGTCAGGGTCAGGGTGTAGTTGGCCGAATCACCTTCGGTCACCGAGGTGGTGCCGCTGATGCTGACGGTGGTGGTGTCGATGGTGTCGGTCACCTGGGTGACGGCTGGCTGTTTGCTGATTGCCAGGTCTTCGAAGTTGCCACCGGTGGCGCCGGTAATGGTCGCGTTGACGCTGCCGGCATCGATGTACACGTCGTCCGCTGGCGCAGGCACGCTGACCGTACCGGTGGTCTTGCCAGCGTCGATGATGATGCTGGCACCGTTGCTCAGGGTCACGGTGACCGGGGTCTGCGCCTTGTTGCTCAAGGTCGCGGTGTAGGTGATGTTGCCACCTTCAGCGACCGACGGCGTAGCGCTCAGGGTCAGGTTGGTGGTGTCGATGGTATCGGTGACGCTGGTCACGGCAGACGAACCGTCGATCTTCAGCTCTTCGAAGTCACCACCGGTGCTGCCAGTGATTTTCGCGCTGACGTTACCGGCATCGATGTACACGTCATCGCCAGGCGCGGCGATGGTCACCTTGCCTTCGGTCTGGCCTGCGGCGATGGTGATGGTCTCACCGTTGCTCAGGGTGACCTTCATCTCGGTACCGGCCGGATTGCTCAGCTTGGCCACGTAAGTGATCGAGCCGCCTTCGGCCACGGTCGGGGTCGCGGTCAGGGTCAGGCTGGCGGAGTCCTTGGTGCCCGGGCCGTCGGTGACGCTGACGGTGGTGTTGCCGGTGCTGACCAGTTTCTCGTAGTTGCCGCCGCTGGTACCGGTGATGCTGTTGGTCAGGTCCGGGTTGGTGGTGTGCACGTTGTTCGGTGCAACGTAATCCACCGTGCCAGTGGTCTGGCCGACAACGATGGTGATTTGCTGACCGTTGGCCAGGTTGATCACCAGGTCGGAACCGGTAACCGGCGCGGAGACCTTGGCGGTGTAAGTCACTACGCCGCCTTCGACAACACTGTTGGTGCTGGCGGTCAGGGTAACCGTCGAAGTGTCGATGGTGTCCTTGACGTCGGTGATCGCTGGGGTGTTATCCACAGCCAGCTTCTCGAAGTCACCGCCGGTGGTGCCAGTGACGGTCACGCTCAGCTGGCCTGCATCGATGTAAACGTCGTCGCTTGGTGCATCGATGGTGATCTTGCCTTCGGTCTGGCCTTTGGCAATGGTGATCACTTCACCGTTGCTCAGGGTCACTTTCATCTCGGTGCCGGCCGGATTGGTCAGCGTCGCGGTGTAAGTGATCGAGCCGCCTTCATTGACGGTTGGAGTCGCGGTCAGCTTGAGGCCGGTGGTGTCGTCGGTGCCTGGGCCGTCGGTGACGGTAGTCACTGGGTTGCCAGCGGTATCCAGCTTCTCGTAGTTGCCGCCGGTGGTACCGGTGATGCTGTTGGTCAGGTCCGGGTTGGTGGTGTGTACGTTGTTTGGTGCAACGAAGTCCACGGTGCCCGAGCTGGAACCTACAGGGATAGTGATCTGTTGGCCGTTAGCCAGAGTCACCACGAGCGCAGAACCGGTTACTGGCGCAGTCACCGAGGCGGTGTAAGTCACCACACCACCCTCAGTCACGCTTGGAGTAGCGGTCAGGGTGACAGTCGAAGTGTCGATGGTGTCAGTCACTTCGGTAACGGCTGGCGTGTTATCCACAGCCAGCTTCTCGAAGTCGCCACCAGTGGTGCCGGTGACAGTGACGCTGACTTCGCCCGCGTCGATGTACACATCGTCTTCCGGAGCTGGAACAGTGATGCTGCCTTCGGTCTGGCCCGCAGCGATGGTGATCACTTCACCGTTGCTCAGGGTCACCTTCATCTCGGTGCCAGCCGGATTGGTCAGGGTGGCGGTGTAGATGATGTCGCCGCCTTCAGCCACGGAGCCGGTAGCGGTCAGTTTCAGGCCGGTAGTGTCGTCAGTGCCTGGGCCATCGGTGACGGTGGTCACTGGGTTACCCGCAGTGTCCAGCTTCTCGTAGTTGCCGCCGGTGGTGCCGGTGATGCTGTTGGTCAGGTCCGGATTGGTGGTGTGTACGTTGTTTGGTGCAACGAAGTCCACGGTGCCCGAGCTCGAACCAACTGGGATGGTGATCTGCTGACCGTTGGCCAGAGTAATGACCAGGTTCGAGCCGGTAACCGGAGCAGTAACCGAAGCGGTGTAGGTAACCACACCACCCTCAGTCACGCTTGGAGTAGCGGTCAGGGTGACGGTCGAGGTGTCGATGGTGTCAGTCACTTCGGTGACGGCCGGGGTGTTATCCACAGCCAGCTTCTCGAAGTCGCCACCGGTAGTTCCGGTCACGGTGACGCTGACTTCGCCGGCGTCGACGTACACATCGTCTTCCGGTGCCGGAACAGTGATGCTGCCTTCGGTCTGACCTGCAGCAATGGTGATCACTTCACCGTTGCTCAGAGTCACCTTCATCTCGGTGCCAGCTGGGTTGGTCAGGGTCGCGGTGTAGATGATGTCGCCGCCTTCGGCCACGGAGCCGGTAGCGGTCAGTTTCAGGCCGGTAGTGTCGTCAGTGCCTGGGCCATCGGTGACGGTGGTCACTGGGTTACCCGCAGTGTCCAGCTTCTCGTAGTTGCCGCCGGTGGTGCCGGTGATGCTGTTGGTCAGGTCCGGATTGGTGGTGTGTACGTTGTTTGGTGCAACGAAGTCCACGGTGCCCGAGCTCGAACCAACTGGGATGGTGATCTGCTGACCGTTGGCCAGAGTAATGACCAGGTTCGAGCCGGTAACCGGAGCAGTAACCGAAGCGGTGTAGGTAACCACACCACCCTCAGTCACGCTTGGAGTAGCGGTCAGGGTGACGGTCGAGGTGTCGATGGTGTCAGTCACTTCGGTGACGGCCGGGGTGTTATCCACAGCCAGCTTCTCGAAGTCGCCACCGGTAGTTCCGGTCACGGTGACGCTGACTTCGCCGGCGTCGACGTACACATCGTCTTCCGGTGCCGGAACAGTGATGCTGCCTTCGGTCTGACCTGCAGCAATGGTGATCACTTCACCGTTGCTCAGGGTCACCTTCATTTCGGTGCCGGCTGGGTTGGTCAGGGTGGCGGTGTAGATGATGTCGCCGCCTTCGGCGACCGAACCGGTAGCCGTCAGCTTCAGACCGGTAGTGTCGTCGGTACCTGGACCGTCGGTGACGGTGGTCACTGGGTTACCCGCAGTGTCCAGCTTCTCGTAGTTGCCGCCGGTGGTGCCGGTGATGCTGTTGGTCAGGTCTGGGTTGGTGGTGTGCACGTTGTTCGGCGCAACGAAGTCCACAGTGCCGGAGCTCGAACCGACAGGGATGGTGATCTGTTGGCCGTTGGCCAGGTTGATCACCAACGCAGAACCAGTCACCGGCGCGGTGACGGAAGCGGTGTAAGTCACCACACCACCCTCAGTCACGCTTGGAGTAGCGGTCAGGGTGACAGTCGAAGTGTCGATGGTGTCAGTCACTTCAGTGACGGCTGGGGTGTTATCCACAGCCAGCTTCTCGAAGTCGCCACCAGTGGTGCCGGTCACGGTGACGCTGACTTCGCCGGCATCGATGTACACATCGTCTTCCGGAGCCGGAACAGTGATGCTGCCTTCGGTCTGACCCGCAGCGATGGTGATCACTTCACCGTTGCTCAGGGTGACTTTCATCTCGGTGCCAGCTGGGTTGGTCAGCGTAACGGTGTAGATGATGTCGCCGCCTTCGGCCACGGAGCCGGTGGCGGTGAGTTTGAGGCCGGTGGTGTCATCGGTACCTGGGCCGTCGGTGACGGTGGTCACTGGGTTACCCGCAGTGTCCAGCTTCTCGTAGTTGCCGCCGGTGGTACCGGTGATGCTGTTGGTCAGGTCCGGGTTGGTGGTGTGGACGTTGTTTGGTGCAACGAAGTCCACGGTGCCCGAGCTGGAACCGACCGGGATGGTGATCTGCTGACCGTTGGCCAGGTTGATCACCAACGCAGAACCAGTCACCGGCGCGGTGACGGAAGCGGTGTAGGTGACGACGCCGCCTTCGGTCACGCTTGGCGTCGCGGTCAGAGTGACAGTCGAAGTGTCGATGGTGTCAGTCACTTCGGTGACGGCTGGGGTGTTATCCACAGCCAGCTTCTCGAAGTCGCCACCAGTGGTGCCGGTCACGGTGACGCTGACTTCGCCAGCATCGATGTACACATCGTCTTCCGGAGCCGGAACAGTGATGCTGCCTTCGGTCTGACCCGCAGCGATGGTGATGACTTCACCGTTGCTCAGGGTCACCTTCATCTCGGTGCCAGCCGGATTGGTCAGGGTGGCGGTGTAGATGATGTCGCCGCCTTCAGCCACGGAGCCGGTAGCGGTCAGTTTCAGGCCGGTAGTGTCGTCAGTGCCTGGGCCATCGGTGACGGTGGTCACTGGGTTACCCGCAGTGTCCAGCTTCTCGTAGTTGCCGCCGGTGGTACCGGTGATGCTGTTGGTCAGGTCCGGGTTGGTGGTGTGGACGTTGTTTGGTGCAACGAAGTCCACGGTGCCCGAGCTGGAACCGACCGGGATGGTGATCTGCTGACCGTTGGCCAGGTTGATCACCAACGCAGAACCAGTCACCGGCGCGGTGACGGAAGCGGTGTAGGTGACGACGCCGCCTTCGGTCACGCTTGGCGTCGCGGTCAGAGTGACAGTCGAAGTGTCGATGGTGTCAGTCACTTCGGTGACGGCTGGGGTGTTATCCACAGCCAGCTTCTCGAAGTCGCCACCAGTGGTGCCGGTCACGGTGACGCTGACTTCGCCAGCATCGATGTACACATCGTCTTCCGGAGCCGGAACAGTGATGCTGCCTTCGGTCTGACCCGCAGCGATGGTGATGACTTCACCGTTGCTCAGGGTCACCTTCATCTCGGTGCCAGCCGGATTGGTCAGGGTGGCGGTGTAGATGATGTCGCCGCCTTCAGCCACGGAGCCGGTAGCGGTCAGTTTCAGGCCGGTAGTGTCGTCAGTGCCTGGGCCATCGGTGACGGTGGTCACTGGGTTACCCGCAGTGTCCAGCTTCTCGTAGTTGCCGCCGGTGGTGCCGGTGATGCTGTTGGTCAGGTCCGGATTGGTGGTGTGTACGTTGTTTGGTGCAACGAAGTCCACGGTGCCCGAGCTCGAACCAACTGGGATGGTGATCTGCTGACCGTTGGCCAGAGTAATGACCAGGTTCGAGCCGGTAACCGGAGCAGTAACCGAAGCGGTGTAGGTAACCACACCACCCTCAGTCACGCTTGGAGTAGCGGTCAGGGTGACGGTCGAGGTGTCGATGGTGTCAGTCACTTCGGTGACGGCCGGGGTGTTATCCACAGCCAGCTTCTCGAAGTCGCCACCGGTAGTTCCGGTCACGGTGACGCTGACTTCGCCGGCATCGATGTACACATCGTCTTCCGGAGCCGGAACAGTGATGCTGCCTTCGGTCTGACCAGCAGCAATGGTGATCACTTCACCGTTGCTCAGGGTGACCTTCATCTCGGTGCCAGCCGGATTGGTCAGGGTGGCGGTGTAGATGATGTCGCCGCCTTCGGCCACGGAGCCGGTAGCGGTCAGTTTCAGACCGGTAGTGTCGTCGGTACCTGGACCGTCGGTGACGGTGGTCACTGGGTTGCCTGCAGTGTCCAGCTTCTCGTAGTTGCCACCGGTGGTGCCGGTGATGCTGTTGGTCAGGTCTGGGTTGGTGGTGTGCACGTTGTTCGGCGCAACGAAGTCCACAGTGCCGGAGCTCGAACCGACAGGGATGGTGATCTGTTGGCCGTTGGCCAGGTTGATCACCAACGCAGAACCAGTCACCGGCGCGGTGACGGAAGCGGTGTAAGTCACCACACCACCCTCAGTCACGCTTGGCGTCGCGGTCAGGGTGACAGTCGAAGTGTCGATGGTATCGGTCACTTCGGTGACGGCTGGCGTGTTATCCACAGCCAGCTTCTCGAAGTCGCCACCGGTGGTGCCGGTGACAGTGACGCTGACTTCACCGGCGTCGATGTACACATCGTCTTCCGGAGCCGGAACAGTGATGCTGCCTTCGGTCTGACCCGCAGCGATGGTGATGACTTCACCGTTGCTCAGGGTCACCTTCATCTCGGTGCCAGCTGGGTTGGTCAGGGTGGCGGTGTAGATGATGTCGCCGCCTTCAGCGACCGAACCGGTAGCCGTCAGCTTCAGACCGGTAGTGTCGTCGGTACCTGGACCGTCGGTGACGGTGGTCACTGGGTTACCCGCAGTGTCCAGCTTCTCGTAGTTGCCGCCGGTGGTGCCGGTGATGCTGTTGGTCAGGTCCGGGTTGGTGGTGTGCACGTTGTTCGGTGCAACGAAGTCCACGGTGCCCGAGCTGGAACCGACCGGGATGGTGATCTGCTGACCGTTGGCCAGGTTGATCACCAACGCAGAACCAGTCACCGGCGCGGTGACCGACGCGGTGTAGGTGACGACGCCGCCTTCGGTCACGCTTGGCGTCGCGGTCAGAGTGACAGTCGAAGTGTCGATGGTGTCAGTCACTTCGGTGACGGCCGGGGTGTTATCCACAGCCAGCTTCTCGAAGTCGCCACCGGTAGTTCCGGTCACGGTGACGCTGACTTCGCCGGCGTCGACGTACACATCGTCTTCCGGTGCCGGAACAGTGATGCTGCCTTCGGTCTGACCTGCAGCAATGGTGATCACTTCACCGTTGCTCAGAGTCACCTTCATCTCGGTGCCAGCTGGGTTGGTCAGCGTAGCGGTGTAGATGATGTCGCCGCCTTCGGCCACGGAGCCGGTAGCGGTCAGTTTCAGGCCGGTAGTGTCGTCAGTGCCTGGGCCGTCGGTGACGGTGGTCACTGGGTTACCCGCAGTGTCCAGCTTCTCGTAGTTGCCGCCGGTGGTACCGGTGATGCTGTTGGTCAGGTCCGGGTTGGTGGTGTGTACGTTGTTTGGTGCAACGAAGTCCACGGTGCCCGAGCTGGAACCTACAGGGATAGTGATCTGTTGGCCGTTAGCCAGAGTCACCACGAGCGCAGAACCGGTTACTGGCGCAGTCACCGAGGCGGTGTAAGTCACCACACCACCCTCAGTCACGCTTGGAGTAGCGGTCAGGGTGACGGTCGAGGTGTCGATGGTGTCAGTCACTTCGGTAACGGCTGGAGTGTTATCCACAGCCAGCTTCTCGAAGTCGCCACCGGTGGTGCCGGTGACAGTGACGCTGACTTCGCCCGCATCGATGTACACATCGTCTTCCGGTGCCGGCAGAGTAATACTGCCTTCGGTCTGACCGGCAGCAATGGTGATCACTTCACCGTTGCTCAGGGTGACCTTCATCTCGGTGCCAGCCGGATTGGTCAGGGTGGCGGTGTAGATGATGTCGCCGCCTTCAGCGACCGAACCAGTAGCGGTCAACTTCAGACCGGTAGTGTCGTCAGTACCTGGACCGTCGGTGACGGTGGTCACTGGGTTACCCGCAGTGTCCAGCTTCTCGTAGTTACCACCGGTGGTACCGGTGATGCTGTTGGTCAGGTCCGGATTGGTGGTGTGTACGTTGTTCGGTGCAACGAAGTCCACGGTGCCCGAGCTGGAGCCGACTGGGATGGTGATCTGCTGACCGTTGGCCAGAGTAATGACCAGGTTCGAGCCGGTAACCGGAGCAGTCACCGAGGCGGTGTAGGTAACCACACCACCCTCAGTCACGCTTGGAGTAGCGGTCAGGGTGACAGTCGAAGTGTCGATGGTATCGGTGACTTCAGTCACTGCCGCCGCCGGGTCGACTTCGACTTTCTCGAAATCACCACCGGTGGTGCCAGCGATGGTCACGCTGACTTCGCCGGCATCGATGTACACATCGTCTTCCGGAGCCGGAACAGTGATGCTGCCTTCGGTCTGACCCGCAGCGATGGTGATGACTTCACCGTTGCTCAGGGTCACCTTCATCTCGGTGCCAGCTGGGTTGGTCAGGGTGGCGGTGTAGATGATGTCGCCGCCTTCAGCGACCGAACCGGTAGCCGTCAGCTTCAGACCGGTAGTGTCGTCGGTACCTGGACCGTCGGTGACGGTGGTCACTGGGTTACCCGCAGTGTCCAGCTTCTCGTAGTTGCCGCCGGTGGTGCCGGTGATGCTGTTGGTCAGGTCCGGGTTGGTGGTGTGCACGTTGTTCGGTGCAACGAAGTCCACGGTGCCCGAGCTGGAACCGACCGGGATGGTGATCTGCTGACCGTTGGCCAGGTTGATCACCAACGCAGAACCAGTCACCGGCGCGGTGACCGACGCGGTGTAGGTGACGACGCCGCCTTCGGTCACGCTTGGCGTCGCGGTCAGAGTGACAGTCGAAGTGTCGATGGTGTCAGTCACTTCGGTGACGGCCGGGGTGTTATCCACAGCCAGCTTCTCGAAGTCGCCACCGGTAGTTCCGGTCACGGTGACGCTGACTTCGCCGGCGTCGACGTACACATCGTCTTCCGGTGCCGGAACAGTGATGCTGCCTTCGGTCTGACCTGCAGCAATGGTGATCACTTCACCGTTGCTCAGAGTCACCTTCATCTCGGTGCCAGCTGGGTTGGTCAGCGTAGCGGTGTAGATGATGTCGCCGCCTTCGGCCACGGAGCCGGTAGCGGTCAGTTTCAGGCCGGTAGTGTCGTCAGTGCCTGGGCCGTCGGTGACGGTGGTCACTGGGTTACCCGCAGTGTCCAGCTTCTCGTAGTTGCCGCCGGTGGTACCGGTGATGCTGTTGGTCAGGTCCGGGTTGGTGGTGTGTACGTTGTTTGGTGCAACGAAGTCCACGGTGCCCGAGCTGGAACCTACAGGGATAGTGATCTGTTGGCCGTTAGCCAGAGTCACCACGAGCGCAGAACCGGTTACTGGCGCAGTCACCGAGGCGGTGTAAGTCACCACACCACCCTCAGTCACGCTTGGAGTAGCGGTCAGGGTGACGGTCGAGGTGTCGATGGTGTCAGTCACTTCGGTAACGGCTGGAGTGTTATCCACAGCCAGCTTCTCGAAGTCGCCACCGGTGGTGCCGGTGACAGTGACGCTGACTTCGCCCGCATCGATGTACACATCGTCTTCCGGTGCCGGCAGAGTAATACTGCCTTCGGTCTGACCGGCAGCAATGGTGATCACTTCACCGTTGCTCAGGGTGACCTTCATCTCGGTGCCAGCCGGATTGGTCAGGGTGGCGGTGTAGATGATGTCGCCGCCTTCAGCGACCGAACCAGTAGCGGTCAACTTCAGACCGGTAGTGTCGTCAGTACCTGGACCGTCGGTGACGGTGGTCACTGGGTTACCCGCAGTGTCCAGCTTCTCGTAGTTACCACCGGTGGTACCGGTGATGCTGTTGGTCAGGTCCGGATTGGTGGTGTGTACGTTGTTCGGTGCAACGAAGTCCACGGTGCCCGAGCTGGAGCCGACTGGGATGGTGATCTGCTGACCGTTGGCCAGAGTAATGACCAGGTTCGAGCCGGTAACCGGAGCAGTCACCGAGGCGGTGTAGGTAACCACACCACCCTCAGTCACGCTTGGAGTAGCGGTCAGGGTGACAGTCGAAGTGTCGATGGTATCGGTGACTTCAGTCACTGCCGCCGCCGGGTCGACTTCGACTTTCTCGAAATCACCACCGGTGGTGCCAGCGATGGTCACGCTGACTTCGCCGGCATCGATGTACACATCGTCTTCCGGAGCCGGAACAGTGATGCTGCCTTCGGTCTGGCCCGCAGCAATGGTGATCACTTCACCGTTGCTCAGAGTCACCTTCATCTCGGTGCCAGCTGGGTTGGTCAGGGTCGCGGTGTAGATGATGTCGCCGCCTTCGGCCACGGAGCCGGTAGCGGTCAATTTCAGACCGGTAGTGTCGTCAGTACCTGGGCCATCGGTGACGGTAGTCACTGGGTTGCCCGCGGTATCCAGCTTCTCGTAGTTACCACCGGTGGTGCTGGTGATGCTGTTGGTCAGGTCCGGATTGGTGGTGTGCACGTTGTTTGGCGCAACGAAGTCCACGGTGCCGGAGCTGGAGCCGACCGGGATGGTGATCTGCTGACCGTTGGCCAGGTTGATCACCAACGCAGAACCAGTCACCGGCGCGGTGACCGACGCGGTGTAGGTGACGACGCCGCCTTCGGTCACGCTTGGCGTCGCGGTCAGAGTGACAGTCGAAGTGTCGATGGTGTCAGTCACTTCGGTGACGGCTGGGGTGTTATCCACAGCCAGCTTCTCGAAGTCGCCACCAGTGGTGCCGGTCACGGTGACGCTGACTTCGCCGGCATCGATGTACACATCGTCTTCTGGAGCCGGAACAGTGATGCTGCCTTCGGTCTGACCCGCAGCGATGGTGATCACTTCACCGTTGCTCAGGGTGACTTTCATCTCGGTGCCAGCTGGGTTGGTCAGGGTGGCGGTGTAGATGATGTCGCCGCCTTCAGCGACCGAACCGGTAGCCGTCAGCTTCAGACCGGTGGTGTCGTCAGTGCCTGGGCCATCGGTGACGGTAGTCACTGGGTTACCCGCAGTGTCCAGCTTCTCGTAGTTGCCACCGGTGGTGCCGGTGATGCTGTTGGTCAGGTCCGGATTGGTGGTGTGGACGTTGTTCGGTGCCACGAAGTCCACGGTGCCGGAGCTGGAGCCGACCGGGATGGTGATCTGCTGACCGTTGGCCAGGTTGATCACCAACGCAGAACCAGTCACCGGCGCGGTGACGGAAGCGGTGTAGGTGACTACGCCACCTTCGGTCACGCTCGGGGTAGCAGTCAGGGTAACGGTGCTGGTGTCGATGGTGTCAGTCACTTCGGTGACGGCTGGAGTGTTATCCACAGCCAGCTTCTCGAAGTCGCCACCGGTGGTGCCGGTGACAGTGACGCTAACTTCGCCCGCATCGATGTACACATCGTCTTCCGGAGCCGGAACAGTGATGCTGCCTTCGGTCTGACCGGCAGCAATGGTGATGACTTCACCGTTGCTCAGGGTGACCTTCATCTCGGTGCCAGCCGGATTGGTCAGGGTGGCGGTGTAGATGATGTCGCCGCCTTCAGCGACCGAACCAGTAGCGGTCAACTTCAGACCGGTAGTGTCGTCAGTACCTGGACCGTCGGTGACGGTGGTCACTGGGTTACCCGCAGTGTCCAGCTTCTCGTAGTTGCCGCCGGTGGTACCGGTGATGCTGTTGGTCAGGTCCGGGTTGGTGGTGTGTACGTTGTTTGGTGCAACGAAGTCCACGGTGCCCGAGCTGGAACCTACAGGGATAGTGATCTGTTGGCCGTTAGCCAGAGTCACCACGAGCGCAGAACCGGTTACTGGCGCAGTCACCGAGGCGGTGTAAGTCACCACACCACCCTCAGTCACGCTTGGAGTAGCGGTCAGGGTGACGGTCGAGGTGTCGATGGTGTCAGTCACTTCGGTAACGGCTGGAGTGTTATCCACAGCCAGCTTCTCGAAGTCGCCACCGGTGGTGCCGGTGACAGTGACGCTGACTTCGCCCGCATCGATGTACACATCGTCTTCCGGAGCCGGAACAGTGATGCTGCCTTCGGTCTGACCGGCAGCGATGGTGATCACTTCACCGTTGCTCAGGGTCACCTTCATCTCGGTGCCAGCCGGATTGGTCAGGGTGGCGGTGTAGATGATGTCGCCGCCTTCGGCCACAGAGCCAGTAGCGGTCAATTTCAGACCGGTGGTGTCATCGGTACCTGGGCCATCGGTGACGGTAGTCACTGGGTTACCCGCAGTGTCCAGCTTCTCGTAGTTACCACCGGTGGTACCGGTGATGCTGTTGGTCAGGTCCGGGTTGGTGGTGTGCACGTTGTTCGGCGCAACGAACTCGACCGAGCCAGTGCTCTGGCCGACCGGAATAGTGATCTGCTGACCATTGGCCAGGTTGATCACCAACGCAGAACCGGTAACCGGCGCAGTGACCGAAGCGGTGTAGGTGACGACGCCACCTTCGGCAACGCTGCTGTTCGCAGTCAAGGTGACAGTCGAAGTATCGATGGTGTCCGTCACTTGAGTAACGGCCGGAGTGCCATCTACTGCAACTTTCTCGAAATCACCGCCCGTAGTGCCAGTGACGGTCACGCTCACTTCACCGGCATCGATGTAGACGTCATCGGCAGGCGCTGCGACGGTAATGCTGCCTTCGGTTTGGCCCGCGGCGATGGTGATCACTTCACCATTGCTCAGGGTGACCTTCATTTCGGTACCGGCCGGGTTGGTCAGCGTTGCGGTATAAACAATCGAACCGCCTTCTGCGACCGAACCAGTGGCCGTCAGTTTCAGGCCAGTAGTGTCATCGGTACCTGGACCGTCGGTGACGGTGGTCACTGGGTTACCCGCAGTGTCCAGCTTCTCGTAGTTGCCACCGGTGGTGCCGGTAATGCTGTTGGTCAGGTCCGGATTGGTGGTGTGGACGTTGTTCGGCGCAACGAACTCAACCGAGCCAGTGCTCTGGCCGACCGGAATAGTGATCTGCTGACCATTGGCCAGGTTGATCACCAACGCAGAACCGGTAACCGGCGCAGTGACCGAAGCGGTGTAGGTGACGACGCCACCTTCGGCAACGCTGCTGTTCGCAGTCAAGGTGACAGTCGAAGTATCGATGGTGTCCGTCACTTGAGTAACGGCCGGAGTGCCATCTACTGCAACTTTCTCGAAATCACCGCCCGTAGTGCCAGTGACGGTCACGCTCACTTCACCGGCATCGATGTAGACGTCATCGGCAGGCGCTGCGACGGTAATGCTGCCTTCGGTTTGGCCCGCGGCGATGGTGATCACTTCACCATTGCTCAGGGTGACTTTCATTTCGGTACCGGCCGGGTTGGTCAGCGTTGCGGTATAAACAATCGAACCGCCTTCTGCGACCGAACCAGTGGCCGTCAGTTTCAGGCCAGTAGTGTCATCGGTACCTGGACCGTCGGTGACGGTGGTCACTGGGTTACCCGCAGTGTCCAGCTTCTCGTAGTTGCCGCCGGAAGTGCCGGTGATGCTGTTGGTCAGGTCCGGGTTGGTGGTGTGCACGTTGTTCGGCGCAACGAACTCGACCGAGCCAGTGCTCTGGCCGACCGGAATAGTGATCTGCTGACCATTGGCCAGGGTAATAACCAGCGCAGAACCGGTGACTGGCGCAGTGACCGAAGCGGTGTAGGTCACCACACCACCTTCGGCAACGCTGCTATTGGCCGTCAGGGTGACGGTCGACGTATCGATGGTGTCAGTAACTTCAGTCACTGCCGGCTGATTGCTGACCACCAGGTTCTCGAAGTTGCCGCCATCGACTTTGTCGATGCTCACGCTGACGTTGCCGGCATCGACATACACGTCATCGCTTGGCGCAGGCACGGTGACGCTGCCTTCGGTCTGGCCTGCGGCAATGGTGATCACCGCGCCGTTGCTCAGGGTCACGGTCACTGGTGTGCCGGCCGGGTTGGTCAGGGTCGCGGTGTAGATGATCGAGCCGCCTTCGGCCACGGTACCGGTGGCGTTCAGGCTCAGGCCGGTGTCATCGATCGAGTCGGTAATGGTGGTGACCGCCGGGTTCGGGTTCGGTACCAGGTTCTCGAAGTTGCCGCCCGTGGCGCCAGTGATGGTGGTGCTGACGCTGCTGCCGTTGTTGTAGACGTCGTTCGCTGGCGTCTGCACGTCAACGGTACCGGTGCTCTGGCCGGCGCCGATGGTGATAGTGCTGCCGTTGGACAGGGTGACGGTCACCGGCGTCTGCGCCGGATTGGTCAGGGTAGCGGTGTAGGTGATCACGCCGCCTTCGGTGACACTCGGGTTGGCGGTCAGGGTGACTGTGGTGGTGTCGATGGTGTCGGTGATCTGGGTCACCGCCGGGGTGGTGTCCGGGGTGACGATCAGGCCCGCGCCGCCGGTGGTGCCGGTGATGGTCGTGGAGATCTCACTGCTGTCCAGGTACACGGTATCGTTCGGCGGGATGGTCACGCTGACGCTGCCGGTGGTCTGCCCGGCGTTGATGACGATGACCTGGCCATTGGACAGGGTCACGGTCAGGTCGGTCAGCGGTGGCTGGCCCAGGGTGGCGGTGTAGATGATCACGCCACCGGCCTCGGTGATCGACGGCGTGGCGCTCAGGGTCAGGCCGGACTCGCGGGTAGGCGTGGTGGTTGCCGGGTTGTTGGCATCGTCCAGGCCGCCCAGCTCCTGGGTGGCGGCGCCGGTGGCAAAGCCGATAGGGCCGGTCGGGAAGCCAATGGTCGGGTCGACCGAGCCTGCGGTGGCATCGAGCATGACGAAGCTGTGGCCACCACCGGCCGCGCCGCCGCTACCTGCGGCAGTCGGGCCGGCTGCGGTGGCTTCAAGTTCGGTAGTCGGGTCAGCACCGGCGGCGATGGCCTGTTGCAGCTCTTCGACCGAAGGCGCTGCCTGAGCGGTGGCAGCCGCCAGGTCAGTGCTGCTGTCCGGGGTGTCGGCACTCCACTGAGTATCACGGCCCAGGTCCAGGCTGCGGCCATCGGCCAATTCCAGGGTGACGGCACCGGCCAGGCCGGTGAGTACCTGCTCGCCAGCGAACAGGCGGTCACCTTCGATGAGTACACGTTGAATCCCTTCTGGGGATACGGCGATTACTTGGCCAACAATGCTTTTGACGATGGCAACAACACTGCTCATTGGACTCTCCGGACTACCCGTTCAATTTGGCTTCCATGCCAGCAGGCGCTGAATTGCCGCTTCTGATGGAATGTTTCAATAGTGAGTTCGACGCTTTTGACGTCAATTAATTGTCGATATCTGTTGGCTATTAAGTTTATGCCAAAGTATTGACCTTCCTGCTGCCATCCTAAACAATCAGCTCTGTAATGTCACATTGATATTTGAGCGGCTGCCACTCTTCCACCGTACGAACCAAGTACTCCTTCGGAAGTTTCCGACATAAGGTCAATCCGGTTGCCATTTTCTAATGCAGCAACGATTTCTGCTGTGATTTGGGACAAGACGTCCCTGGGAAAAAGTTAAATGCGCGCGTCACTGTTTACTGCTCTTCCTTTCGTCCTCGCCACCAGTTTCGTTCAAGCACAGAGCCTGCCAGAGGCCATGCAGAAAGCCCTCGAGGTGCACCCGGAAATTCAGGCCGGGGTTAACAGCCGAATTGCTGCCGACTACCAACTGCGCGCCGCCAAGGGCGGTTACCTGCCGCGTGTCGATGTGCTGGCCGGTTATGGCCGTGAAGGCACCGACAGCCCGAGCACCGGCAACCGCTGGGAAACCCTCAACCGCGGTGAGTCGAGTGTGCGTCTGCGGCAGATGGTCTTCGACGGTTTTGCCACCTCGAGCGAAGTCGGCCGCCAGCAAGCCACCGTCAACTCCCGTGCCTACTCGCTGCTGGGGGCGTCCGAGCGCACCGCGCTGACCGTTGCCCAGGTCTACCTGGATGTCCTGACCCGTCGCGAGATGGTCCGCCTGGCAGAAGACAACCTGCGCAGCCACGAACGCATCTACGACCAGATCAAGCTGCGCACCGCCCGTGGCGTCGGCCGCCTGGCTGACCTTGACCAGGCCGAAGCGCGTCTGGCCCAGGCGCGCAACAACCTGATCACCGAGCAGACCAACCTCGCCGATGCCAAGACCAACTACCTGAGCGTGGTCGGTCAACTGCCGGACGAGTTAAGCAGCCCTGCGCCGTTTGTCGACCTGTTGCCAGCCAACCTCGACGAAGCCCGTCAGCAGATGGTCGAGAGCAGCCCGATCCTGCGCTCGGCGGAGTCCGATATCGCTGCCGCGGAGAAACAATACGAAGCGGCAAAGTCTACTTTCTATCCGCGTTTTGATGCAGAACTCGGACGGACGGCCGATAACGATCTGGATGGCATGAACGGCCACAACAACGAATGGCAGGCTATGCTGCGCATGAGTTTCAACTTGTACGCCGGCGGCAGTAACAAGGCCGACCTGGAATCCAAGTCGTACCTGACCAACCAGGCGCTGGACATTCGTAACAATGCCTTGCGCCAGCTCAATGAGGAGCTAGGCCTGGCATGGAATGCTATGGATAACGCCAATGCGCAGTTGCCGATCGCCCAGCAATACGTCGATCACAGCAACAGTGTGCGCACCGCCTACCAGAAGCAGTTCAGCCTGGGCGAACGTACCTTGCTAGACTTGCTCGACAGCGAGAACGAACTCTTCACCGCGCAGCGTCGGCTGACCGAAGTGAAGAACATCCAGCTGTTTACTCAGTACCGAATCAAAGCGACCATTGGTCAGCTGCTCAAGAGCCAGGGTGTTGTCGCACCGATGGCCACCGTGGTGCAGAACGACCTTAAACCGAAAGTGAACCTGCCAGGCATGAACTGAGGTTCACTGTCATAGCCAACCGCAACCGTTAAGAGAGCCCGCGTGGAATCAGAAGTCAGTCGAGTCCAGCTCAGCCATGATCCCCGCAGTCAGCACGACGACCCGCTGCTGGACAGCCTGCTGTCTCTCTGCGTGCTGCACCAGAAGCCCGCCAGCCGGGCCATGCTGACCACCGGCCTGCCGTTGCCGGCCCAGCGCCTGAGCCCGGAGCTGCTGCCACGTGCGGCAGCCCGTGCCGGCCTGCAGGGCCGCTTGCTGCAACGCAAGCTGGAGCAGATCCCGAGCATCGCCATGCCGGCCATGCTCCTGCTCAAGGACGGTCGCAGCACGGTGTTGCTGGGGTGGGAGAACGACGACACCGCGCGCCTGTTGCTCAGCGAGAGCGACGGCGGCGAGGTGCATGTCAGCCGCGAAGCCCTGCAGAGCGACTACAGTGGCCGGGTGTTCTTCGCCCAGCCGCAGCACAAGTTCGACGTCAATCACGGTAACCTGATCCCGCGGGCGCGCTCCTGGTTCCGTGACACCCTCAAGCGCAGCCGCTGGCTGTACATCGACGCCATCGCCGCAAGCCTGGTAATCAACCTGATCGCCCTGGCCGCGCCGCTGTTCGTGATGAACGTCTACGACCGCGTGGTGCCCAACCAGGCCACCTCGACCCTCTGGGTCCTGGCCCTGGGTATCTCCGGCGCCTACCTCTTCGACCTGATCCTCAAGGGCCTGCGCAGCTTGTGCCTGGACCTGGCCGGGAAGAAGACCGACCTGATCATCTCCGCCACGCTGTTCGAACGCATCGTTGGCATGGCCATGAAATACCGGCCGGCAAGGGTCGGCAGCTTTGCCCAGAACATCCATGAATTCCAGGGTCTGCGCGACTTCCTCGCCTCGTTGACCCTGACCAGCCTGATCGACCTGCCGTTCACCCTGTTGATCCTGCTGGTGATCGCCATCATTGGCGGGCACCTGGTGTGGATTCCAATCATCGCCTTCCCGCTGGCCCTGGGCATCGGTTATGCCCTGCAGAAACCGCTGGTGGCGACCCTTGAACGGACCATGGCGCTGGCCTCCGAGCGCCAGTCGAGCCTGATCGAGACCCTCGCCGGGCTCGATGCGGTCAAGGTCAACAACGCCGAAAGCGAACGCCAGTACATGTGGGAGCAGACCATCGGCACCCTCAGCCGCCTCGAGCTGCGGGTCAAGGTGCTCTCTGGCCTGGCAATGAACATCACCCTGCTGATCCAGCAACTGGCAGGCGTGGCGCTGATCTGCGCCGGCGTCTACCAGATCATGGCTGGCAACCTCAGCATGGGCGGCCTGATCGCCTGCTACATGCTCAGTGGCCGCGCCCTCGGCCCGCTGGGCCAGCTTTCCGGCCTGCTGACCCGTTACCAGCAAGCCAAGGTCACCATGGTCTCCACCGACCAGATGATGGAGCTGCCGCAAGAGCGCAACTTCGAAGAACGCCCGCTGAGCCGTCAGGTGCTGCAGGGCGCCATCGAGTTCCGTGGCGTCGATTTCACCTACCCGAACCAGCAGAACCTGGCGCTCAAGGGCGTCAATGTGGCGATCCGCCCCGGCGAGAAAATCGGCATCATCGGCCGCAGCGGCTCGGGCAAGAGCTCGCTGGCCAAGTTGATCGTCGGTCTCTACGAAGCCGATGCCGGCTCCTTGCTGGTCGATGGCGTGGACATCCGCCAGATCGACGTCAGCGAACTGCGCCACAACATCGGCTACGTGCCCCAGGATATCCAGCTGCTGGCCGGTACCCTGCGTGACAACCTGGTCAGCGGTGCCCGCTACGTGGAGGACGAAATGGTCCTGCAGGCTGCCGAGTTGTCCGGGGTGCATGAGTTCGCCCGGCTGCACCCGCAAGGTTATGAGCTGCAGGTCGGCGAGCGTGGCCAGAACCTGTCCGGTGGCCAGCGGCAGAACGTCGCCCTTGGCCGCGCCTTGCTGCTCAACCCGCAGATCCTGCTGCTCGACGAGCCGACCAGCGCCATGGACAACACCGGTGAAGAACGCCTCAAGCAACGCCTGCAAGCGGTCATCGAGAACAAGACCGTGGTCCTGGTGACTCACCGGGCCTCGCTGTTGTCACTGGTCGACCGCCTGATCGTTGTCGATCGCGGGCAGATAGTCGCGGATGGCCCGAAAGCCGCCGTCATGGATGCGCTGAAGAAGGGGCAGATCAGTGTTGCTTAAGTTGGATATGGGCCAGATCAAGGACAGCCTGCGCAAGTACTTCAAGGGTTCCGAGTCGCTCAGCGGGCAACCGTTGCCGGAGGTCAACAAGGCACTGATCGAAGATGCCCCGCGCATCGTGCGCCTGACCATCTGGGGGGTGCTTGGCTTCTTCCTGTTCATGGGCCTCTGGGCCAACTTCGCCATTATCGACGAAGTGACCCGTGGCGAAGGCAAGGCGATCCCGTCGTCCAAACTGCAGAAAATCCAGAACCTGGAAGGCGGTATTGTCGCGCAGATCTACGCCAAAGAAGGCGAGATCGTCGAAGTGGGCGACCCGTTGCTGCGCCTGGACGACACCCGCTTTGTTTCCAACGTCGGTGAGACCGAGGCGGACCGCCTGGCCATGGCCCTGCGCGTCGAACGCCTGAGCGCCGAGGTCGAAGACCGGCCGCTGAAGATCGACGCTGAAATCCGCAAGGCCGCGCCGAGCCAGGCCGCCAACGAAGAATCCCTGTACCAGAGCCGCCGCCAGCAGTTGCAGGACGAGATCGGCGGCCTGCAAGAGCAACTGGTGCAGCGTCAGCAGGAACTGCGCGAGTTCAGCTCCAAGCAGGGCCAGTACCGCAACAGCCTGCAGCTGTTGCGCCAGGAGATCAGCATGTCCGAGCCGCTGGTGGCCCAGGGCGCGATCTCCCAGGTGGAAGTGCTGCGCCTCAAGCGTGCCGAAGTGGAGAACCGTGGCCAGCTGGACGCCACCTCGCTGGCGATTCCGCGCGCCGAATCGGCGATCAAGGAAGTCGAGCGCAAGATCGACGAGACCCGCGGCAAGTTTCGCAGCGAAGCCCTGACCCAACTCAACGAGGCGCGCACCGACCTGAGTAAGGCCCAGGCCACCGGCAAGGCCCTGGACGACCGGGTCAACCGTACCCTGGTGACCTCGCCGGTGCGCGGTATCGTCAAGCAGCTGCTGGTCAACACCGTGGGTGGGGTGATCCAGCCGGGCAGCGACCTGGTCGAGATCGTCCCGCTGGATGACACCTTGCTGGTCGAAGCGCGCATCCGCCCGCAAGACATCGCCTTCCTGCACCCGGGGCAGGAGGCGATGGTCAAGTTCACCGCCTATGACTTCACCATCTACGGCGGCTTGAAAGCCAAGCTCGAACAGATCGGTGCCGACACCATCACCGACGAAGACAAGAACACCTTCTACGTGATCAAGCTGCGCACCGAGCGCAGCCACCTGGGGACCGACGACAAGCCGCTGCTGATCATCCCGGGGATGGTCGCTTCGGTGGATATCATCACCGGCAAGAAGAGCGTGTTGAGCTACTTGCTCAAGCCGATCATCCGCGCCCGTGCCGAAGCGCTGCGCGAGCGCTAAAAGCATCGCTGGCAAGCCAGCTCCCACAGTTGGACTTTGTGGGAGCTGGCTTGCCAGCGATGAGGCCCTTAAGCTCACCATATGCTTATGCGCTAAAGATATTTAAATTCTTTCTCTTATGACTTTATAGTCACTCCCCTGCGTACCTGCCGACCAATCGGCGCGCCGCACGACCGAACCAACACGGAACACCGTGAGTTTCTGATCGATGCGCGCACCATTGGGCGCGCTCTGCGTGGGAGTGAATCATGTCAGCGGCCTCTAACGCCTTGTCGTCCATCGACAGTGCACAGCAGCAAGCCTTCGAAATCCTGCCGTTCAGTGGTGCCGTCGGCGCCGAGGTCATCGGCCTGGACCTGACCCGAGCAGTCAGCGCCGAGGACTTCACCCGGATCCACCGGGCCCATCTCGACCACCACGTGCTGGTGTTTCGCGACCAGCGCATTACCCCCGAACAACAGATCGCCTTCAGCCGCCGCTTCGGTGTGCTGCAGATTCACGTGCTCAAACAGTTTTTGCTCCGCGGCCACCCGGAAATCCTGATCGTCTCCAACATCATCGAAAACGGGCAGAACATCGGCCTGGGCGACGCCGGCAAGTTCTGGCACTCGGACCTGTCGTACAAGGAACTGCCAAGCCTGGGCTCGATGCTGCACGCCCAGGAGCTGCCCCGCGAAGGTGGCGACACGTTGTTCGCCGATATGCACAAGGCCTGGGACGGCCTGCCCGAAGCCCTGCGCAAAGCCGTTGAAGGCCGCAGCGCCGCGCATTCCTATACCGCCCGCTACAGCGAGAGCAAGTTCGCAGGCAACTGGCGCCCGACCCTGACCGCCGAACAACTGGCGCAGGTTCAGGAAGTCATTCACCCGGTCGTGCGCACCCACCCGGAAAACGGCCGCAAGGCGCTGTTCGTCAGCGAAGGCTTCACCACCCGCATCGTTGGCCTGCCTGAAGACGAAAGCCGGCAGCTCCTTGCCGAGCTCTACGCCCACAGCGTGCTCGAGCAGAACATCTACCGCCACCAATGGCAGCCTCATGACCTGGTGTTCTGGGACAACCGCTCGTTGATCCACCTGGCCAGCGGCTGCCCTGCGCACCTGCGCCGCAAGCTGTACCGCACCACCATCCAGGGCGATGCCCCGTTCTGATCTTTCGAGGAGTACAGCATGCGCAACTCAATCAGCCGCCTGGCGGCCAGTATCGGCCTGGGTGCCAGCCTGCTTGCCGGCAGCCTGGTGGCACCGGCCACGGCCCAGGCCGAAGGTGAAATCCGCATTGCCGAACAGTTCGGCATTGTTTACCTGCTGCTCAACGTGGTGCGCGATCAGAACCTGATCGAGAAGCATGGCAAGGCGCAGGGCATCGACATCAAGGTCGATTGGACGCAGCTGTCTGGTGGCGCCGCGATCAACGACGCCTTGCTCTCCGGTTCGGTGGATATCGCCGGCGCCGGCGTCGGCCCGCTGCTGACCATCTGGGACCGCACCCAGGGCCGGCAGAACGTCAAGGCCGTGGCCTCGCTGGGCAACTTTCCCTACTACCTGGTCAGCAGCAATCCCAAGGTGAAGACCATCGCCGACTTCAGCGAGAAAGACCGCATCGCCCTGCCGGCGGTGGGCGTCTCGGTGCAGTCGCGGTTCCTGCAGTACGCCGCTGCCAAGCAGTGGGGCGACAAGGAATACAACCGCCTCGACAAATACACCCTGGCCGTTCCCCATCCTGATGCCACCGCGGCCTTGCTGGCCGGTGGCACCGAGCTGAACGCGCACTTCTCCAACCCGCCGTTCCAGGATCAGGTACTGGCCAACAAGGACGTGCACGTGGTGCTCAACACCTACGACCTGCTCGGCCCGAACTCGCCGACCGTGTTGTTCGCCACCGAGAAATTTCGCAACGACAACCCCAAGACCTACAAAGCTTTCGTCGATGCCCTGGCGCAAGCCGCCGAGTTCGCCCAGAACGACAAGGCCGCCGCAGCCGACACCTACATCCGCGTGACCAAGGCCAAGATCGACCGCGAGGCACTGCTGAAGATCATCGACAACCCGCAGTACGAATTCAGCGTGACGCCGAAGAACACCTATCCGCTGGCTGAATTCCTCTACCGCGTGGGCGCGATCAAGCACAAACCCGAATCCTGGAAGGACTACTTCTTCCAGGACGAGAAACCGCTGCAAGGGAGCTGAGCCGGATGAACACCCCATTGCCAGGCCACACGGTCAGCAAACTGAGCAGCGTCGCAACGCCGCCGCTGCTGCAGGTGGATAACCTAAGCCTGGAGTACCGCACCGCGCAGCGCGTGGTGCGGGCTACCCACCAGGTCAGTTTCGAAGTGGACAAGGCCGACCGCTTTGTCCTGCTCGGGCCCTCGGGTTGTGGCAAGTCGACCCTGCTCAAGGCGGTGGCCGGCTTCATTGAGCCCCGGGAAGGGCAGATCCGCTTGCAGGGCCAGGCAGTGCAGGGCCCGGGCCCGGACCGCATCGTGGTGTTCCAGGAGTTCGACCAGCTGCCGCCGTGGAAAACCGTCAAGCAGAACGTGATGTTCCCGCTGCTCGCTTCCGGCACGCTCAAACGCAAGGAGGCCGAAGCGCGCGCCTTGCACTACCTGGAGAAAGTCGGCCTGGCCGGCTTTGCCGACGCCTATCCGCATACCCTGTCGGGCGGCATGAAAGCCCGTGTGGCGATTGCCCGGGCGCTGGCCATGCAGCCGAAGATCCTGCTGATGGACGAACCCTTCGCCGCCCTCGACGCCCTGACCCGGCGCAAGATGCAGGAAGAGTTGCTGCTGCTCTGGGAAGAGGTGCGTTTCACCTTGTTGTTCGTCACCCATTCGATCGAAGAAGCGCTGGTGGTCGGCAACCGCATCCTCTTGCTGTCGCCGCATCCGGGCCGGGTACGCGCCGAGATCCACAGCCACCAGTACGACCTGCAGAGCCTGGGCGCCAGCGACTTTCAGGCGTCGGCGCGGCGCGTCCACCGCTTGCTGTTCGACGACGATGCCCAGGTCGAGCACGACCCGGCCTTGGGCTTCGCCGACATTCGCATTGCCTACTGACCGGGAGTCTCACCATGACCACAACTGTTACGCCGCGTCAGGAATACGAAGTTGTCCTCGAACCGCTACTGAGTGTCCCCGTAGAGCGTGAACTGCCGCTGGGTCAGCGCCTCTGGCAACAGGGCTGGCTGCGCAAGGGCCTGATCCTGATTCTGCTGGCCCTGGCCTGGGAAACCATCGCCCGCTACCAGGGCAACGACCTGCTGCTGCCGAGCTTCCTGCAGACCGCGGCAGCCCTGTATGACGGCCTGCTCAGCGGCGAGCTGCCGGCCAAGGTCGGTGTGTCGCTGGTGGTGCTGCTCAAGGGCTATCTGCTGGGGATCGTCCTGGCTTTCGGCCTGACCAGCCTGGCGGTGTCGACCCAGTTCGGCCGCGACCTGCTCAGCACCCTGACCTCGATGTTCAACCCGCTGCCGGCAATTGCCTTGCTGCCATTGGCGCTGCTGTGGTTCGGCCTGGGCGACAACAGCCTGATCTTCGTGTTGGTGCATTCGGTGCTCTGGGCCCTGGCGCTCAATACCTACGCGGGCTTTCTCGGGGTGTCGGAGACCTTGCGCATGGCCGGTCGCAACTATGGCCTGCGTGGCTTGCGGCTGGTGGTGCAGATCCTGATTCCGGCGGCGCTGCCGTCGATCCTCTCGGGCCTGAAGATCGGCTGGGCCTTTGCCTGGCGCACACTGATCGCCGCCGAACTGGTGTTTGGCGCCACCAGCGGCAAGGGCGGGCTGGGCTGGTACATCTTCCAGAACCGCAACGAGCTGTACACCGACAAGGTGTTCGCCGGGCTTGCGGTGGTGATCCTGATCGGCCTGCTGGTCGAAAGCCTGGTGTTCAACACCCTGGAGCGTATTACCGTGCGCCGCTGGGGCATGCAGCGCTGACAGGCTCAGGCCGATCGATACTGCGCGGCGGCATTGTGGAGGGTTTCGGCAATCTGCTGGCGCAGGCTCAGGGGCTGCTCGACGATCAGCCCGTCGCCCTGGCTCAGTAGCCACCAGCGCAGCTGCCAGCTGTTGCTGACGGTGGCCCGCAGGCGGTGGCCATTCTCCAGCGGGGTCAGGTGCATGTCCGCCGACAGCGGCGTTTCGCGCACCAGGCGGGCGAGGTTGTCGCTGATCCAGGCCTGCAGCTCGATCTTGTCGCTATCGCCGAACTGCAGGGCATCGCTGCGCAGGTAGGCCTGCAGATCGAAGGCATGCAGGCCTTCGGTCGGGCTGTCGAGAATGTGCAGCTTGCGAAAGCGATGCACGGCGAACTGGCGAATGTCGGTACAGGACGCGGCGCTGGCAATCAGGTAACTGACCTGGCCGCGCTGGATCAGCGCTAGCGGGTTGAGGGTCAGTTCGCTGAGCGTGTCGTTGTGAGCCGAGTAGTACTGGCAGTGCAACTGGTATTCCTCAAGCAGCGCGTGTTGCACGGTCTCGAGGATGCTGTCGGGCACTTCCGGTGCCTGCATGTTCATGTCCGGGCGCACGCTGGCGACCTTGTCCAGCCAGCGCGCCACCTTGTTCGCCCCCGACAGGTGTTCGAGCTTTTGCCGGGCATGGCTGAAGCGCGGGTCCAGCACTTTCAGCATGCTCCCCGGCAACAGCGGGCGCACGGCCTCTTCCACCAGCGCCAGGCTCAGCGCCTCGCTGACACTGATACCGCGTAGCTCGATGCAGGCGTTGGCCGCCCAGTGCCAGCCATAAGGGATGCTCTTGTCGTTGCGTTCCAGCGGGAAGATCAGCGACAGCTCATTGAGGTCGCGCTCGATGCTGCGCTTGCTGATGGAAAAACCTGCGTCCTGCAGGCGGCCTACCAACTCGGCACTGGTAATCCCCGGCGAGCGGCTGGGCAACTGGCGCAGCAACTCCCATTGGCGGCTGAGGGTGGCACGTGTCGTGGCAGAGGGCAAAAGGCGGCGTCCTTGTCTAGGCTTGCGGTTGTAGCATGGCGCCAGCGCGGTGATATGGCAATTAGCCATTTATGTATCCAGATCAAGGATGAAGCAGTTGAGTGCCCTAACTGAATTGTTCGCGACAGGTTTTGTCGTGACCGTGCGCAGAATCACGCCTCATCACTCCCGCTGTTGGATCTGTGGGTAGTTCAATGAGGACGAACATGTCAGCTGCCAGCAACATTTACCCACTGCTTGAGCGCCTGTTGCCCGAGCGGATCATCCCTGCGCCTGGTCGGCCCGGCCGCCTGCAGCGGTTGTACGCCGGGGTCGGCATGCCCAGCCAGCGGGCAGCGCTGGGCGAGAGTTTCAGCCTGATCAGCCGCCTGGATGAAGCCGCTGACCTGCAGGCGGTGTACGACGACCTGCGTGCCCAGGCCCTGGAGGGCAACGTCGGTGCGCTCAATGACCTGGGCTGGATCTGGCTCAACGGCAAGTACTGGCGCGCCGACCCGACCTTGGCCGGGCATCTGTTGCGCATGGCGGCCCTGCAGGGCAGCGCTGCTGCCTGGTTCAACCTTGGCCAGCAGCATTACTTCGGCAAAGGCGTCGAGGTGGCCTACGCCAGCGCGGCGGAGTATTACCAGCAGGCTTTCGAACGTGGCTTGGAGCATGCCGCCGCCGCCCTTGGCGACCTCTACGAGGAAGAAATCTGTGACAGCGACAGCCAGGAATGGCAGGTCGACCTGCAGCAGGCCTATCGCTGGTTTCTACGTGGCGCCCAGCGCGGTGACGCCCGTTGCCGCTTTGAGGTTGGCTACCGGCTGCTGCATGGGCTGACGGTCAACGTCGATACCAAAGCCGCGGTGTACTGGCTGGAACTGGCCGCTGTGGCCGGGGTGATGCAGGCTGCCGAAGCGTTGGCGCTGCACTTCAGCGAGGTCAACAACGCCCTGCGTTATCTGTTCTGGCGCGAGCAGGCGATCAGCCTGGGCAGCAAGCTGGCGCTGAACATGAAGCTGGACGATCAGCTGCAACCTTGAACATGACGTCTTTCAGCCACTATTGACGGCAGGGGCGGTGATCGAAGAATATTGATAGTTAGCAAACTATGAATATAGCCACGAACCTCCCTTCATGACCCTCGACGCACTGCAACTCAACATCAGCAGCGGTATGGTGGTGGCCGGCCGGCACTGGCGGCGCATCTGCCAGGCGACTCTGGCCGGCTACGGCATTTCCGAAGCCTGTGCGATGCCACTGCTGATGATCGTGCGCCTGGGCGATGGCGTGCACCAGGTCGCCGTAGCGCAAGCGGCAGGGCTTGAAAGCCCGTCGCTGGTACGCCTGCTCGACCAGCTGTGCACGGCCGGCTTCGTCTGCCGCACGGAAGATCCGCTCGACCGCCGGGCCAAGGCACTGAGCCTGACCGCCAGCGGCCGGGTGCTCGCCGAAGCCATCGAAGGCGAACTGGTGCGCCTGCGCCGTGAAGTGCTGCAGGGCATCGACGAAGCCGACCTGCTGGCCACCCTGCGGGTGCTGCGCGCCTTCGAAGAGGCTGCCCAGCGCACCCCGGGCGTGCCGACGTGAACGGTTTTTTCAGCTCGATGCCGCCTGCGCGCGACTGGTTCTACGGCGTGCGCACCTTTGCCGCTTCGATGATCGCCCTGTACATCGCCCTGCTCATGCAGCTGCCGCGGCCTTACTGGGCCATGGCCACGGTGTACATCGTCTCCAGCCCATTCGTCGGGCCCACCAGTTCCAAGGCCCTGTACCGGGCCATGGGCACCCTGCTCGGCGCCGCCGGGGCGGTGTTCCTGGTGCCGCTGCTGGTGCAGACACCGGTACTGCTGACGGTCGCCGTGGCCTTGTGGACCGGCACCTTGCTGTTCCTCTCGCTGCACCTGCGCACCGCCAATAGCTATGCGCTGATGCTTGCCGGCTACACCTTGCCGATGATTGCCCTGCCGGTGGTCGATGAGCCGCTGGCCGTATTCGACATTGCCTCGTCACGGGCCCAGGAAATCTGCCTGGGCATTGTCTGTGCGGCGGTGGTCGGGGCGATCTTCTGGCCGCGGCGCCTGACCCCGGTGCTGGTCGGCGCCACCGGCAACTGGTTCAACGAGGCGATTCGCTACAGCGACACCTTTCTGGCCCGCGAAGCCAGCGCCGAGAAAGTCGGCGGTCTGCGTGCCTCGATGGTCACCACCTTCAACTCGCTGGAGCTGATGATCGGCCAGCTGTCCCATGAAGGCGCCCGCCCGCAAACGGTAAAGAACGCCCGCGAGCTGCGCGGGCGGATGATCCACCTGCTGCCGGTGATCGATGCCCTCGACGACGCCTTGCTTGCCCTCGAAGGCCGCGCCCCGGCCCAGACCGAGCAATTGCAGCCGTTGCTGGGCGAGGCCCGTGCCTGGCTGCAAGGCACCGCACAGGATGCATCGCCGGCGCGCTGGTCTGCTCTGCGTGGGCAAATCGAACACCTGCAACCGAGCGCTGTGTCCCTTGACCAACGCGCCTCGCTGCTGCTGTCCAACGCGCTTTATCGCCTGGCCGAGTGGGTCGATCTGTGGCAGGACTGCTGCAGCCTGCAGCACGCTATCCGCAATGAAGACCTGTCGCCGTGGCGCGCGGTCTATCGGCACTGGCGCCTGGGCCGGCTGACGCCATTCTTCGACCGTGGCTTGATGCTCTATTCGGTGTTCTCCACCGTCACCGCGATCATTGCCGCCACCACGCTGTGGATCCTGCTTGGCTGGAGCGACGGTGGCAGCGCGGTGATTCTCGCTGCCGTGGCCTGTAGCTTCTTTGCCGCCATGGACGATCCGGCGCCGCAGATCTACCGCTTTTTCTTCTGGACCTCGTTGTCGGTGCTGTTCGCCAGCCTTTACCTGTTCCTGGTGCTGCCCAACCTGCATGACTTCCCGATGCTGGTACTGGCCTTCGCCGCGCCGTGCATCTGCGTCGGCACCTTGACCGTGCAGCCGCGCTTCTACCTGGGCACCTTGCTGACCATCGTCAACACCGCCTCGTTCATCAGCATTCAGGGTGCCTACGACGCCAACTTCCTGACCTTTATCAACGCCAACCTGGCCGGGCCGGTGGGCTTGCTGTTCGCCTTTATCTGGACCCTGGTGGTGCGCCCGTTCGGCGTCGAGCTTGCGGCCAAGCGCCTGACCCGTTTCAGTTGGCACGACATCGTCGGCATGACCCAGCCGGCGACCCTGGCCGAGCATCGGCGCCTGGGTGTGCAGATGCTCGATCGGCTGATGCAGCAACTGCCGCGCCTGACCCAGACCGGCCAGGACACCGGCACCGCGCTGCGTGACCTGCGCGTGGGCCTGAACCTGCTCGACCTGCTGGCCTACATGCCTCGGGTCGGCGCACACCCGCGCCAATTGCTGGGGCGGGTGGTGGAGGAGGTGGGTGAACACTTTCAGGCCTGCCTGGATGCCCGTCGTCGCCTGCACGCTCCCGAGGTGTTGCTGCAGAGCATGGAGCGCGCCCGCCGCGCCCTGAACCTTAATGACCTGGCCGATAGCGCCGAAGCCCGCGTGCACCTGCTGCATGCCCTGAGTGGTTTGCGCCTGGCGCTGTTGCCAGGTGTCGAGGTGGTGCTGGAACCATCCGACGATCAGCCACAACTGCCCTACGGCATCGATGGAGCACCGCTGTGATCGGAGATCTGGATATCAGCGGGGTGTTCCTGCCCACGCTGCTGGTGATGATGGTGCTCACCTACCTGGTGTTCCTCGCTGTGCACGCGCTGCTCAACCGGGTGCACTTCTATCGCCTGGTCTGGCACCGGGCGCTGTTCAACGTTGCGCTTTACGCCGTGCTGCTCGGCACGGTCGACCACTTTTGCCGAAACCTGATGCTGCCATGAAAAAACCCTTGTTGACCCTGGGCCGCGTGGTCCTGACCCTGCTGGTAGTGACGCTGGCGACCGTACTGGTCTGGCAGATGGTCATGTACTACATGTTCGCGCCCTGGACCCGTGACGGTCACATCCGTGCTGATGTGATCCAGATCGCCCCGGATGTTTCCGGCTTGATCCAGCAGGTCGAAGTGCGCGACAACCAGGTGGTCAAGCGCGGTGACGTGCTGTTTACCATCGACCAGGACCGCTTCCACCTGGCCTTGCGCCAGGCCCAGGCGACCCTGGCCGAGCGCAAGGAAACCCTGGCCCAGGCCCAGCGTGAAGCCCGGCGTAACCGTGGCCTGGGCAACCTGGTGGCGCAGGAGCAACTGGAAGAGAGCCAGTCGCGCCAGGCCCGCGCCGAATCGGCCCTGGCCGAAGCCCAGGTGGCGGTGGATGCCGCGCAACTGAACCTCGACCGCTCGGTGGTACGCAGCCCGGTCGATGGCTACCTCAACGACCGCGCGCCGCGTGCCCACGAATTTGTCAGCGCCGGTCGGCCAGTGCTGTCGGTGGTCGACAGCGACTCCTACCACGTCGATGGCTACTTCGAGGAAACCAAGCTGGCCGGCATTCACATCGGCCAGGCTGTGGATATCCGCGTGCTCGGCGACAATACCCGCCTGAGCGGGCGGGTGCAGAGCATCGCCGCCGGTATCGAGGACCGCGACCGCAGCAGCGGCGCCAACCTGCTGCCCAACGTCAACCCGGCGTTCAGCTGGGTGCGGCTGGCCCAGCGGATCCCGGTGCGCATTGCCTTCGATGAAGTGCCGGCGGACTTTCGCATGATCGCCGGGCGTACCGCGACGGTGTCGATCCTTGAGGGCCGCGGGCAATGAAACGGCTGTCGCTGCTTGGCCTGAGCCTGCTGCTGTCGGCCTGTCAGATGGTCGGGCCGGATTACCACGTGCCCAAGGACGCTGTCATCCAGCGCGCCGACCTGCAGGGCGAACTGCGCCAGGACGCCAGCAGCGTGGTCTCGGCGCCTGTGCCCAAAGACTGGTGGCACCTGTACCAGGACGAGCGCCTCAATGAGCTGGTGCGTCAGGCCCTGGCCGCCAACACTGAACTGCGCGTAGCGGCAGCGAATATCGCCAAGGCCCGTGCACAGGTCGAAGAAGCCGAGGCCCAGGGCGGCCTCAATGGTGGCGTGAAGCTGGGCGCCCAGCGTTTGCAAGAGTCTGGCGAGGCGTTCCTGCTGCCAGAGAAGGTGCCGGTGGCCAACATTGGTGAGGCGATTATCAGCGCTTCCTACCAGTTTGACCTGTGGGGCACCCTCAAGCGTGGCGTCGAGGCCGCCCAGGCCAATGCCGATGCGACCCAGGCTGCCGCCGATACTGCGCGCATCACCCTGGTGGCGGATGTGGTCCGCGCCTATACCCAGGTATGCGCGGCCAACGAGGAATATCACATCGCCCATGAGTCCCTGGGCCTGCAAGAACAGAGCGTGACCCTGACCCAGCGCCTGCGCGACGCCGGTCGTGGTGACGAAACCCAGGTGACCCGGTCGCAGACCCAGTTCAAATCCCTGCGCGCCGAGCTGCCGCGTTACCAGGCCGCGCGTGAAGCGGGCCTGTACACCTTGTCGATGCTGTTGGCCAAACCGCTCAATCAATTGCCGGCCGGCACGGGCGATTGCGCCGAGTTGCCGCATATCGCCCAGGTCCTGCCGGTGGGTGATGGCGCGGCGCTGCTCAAGCGCCGCCCGGATATCCGTCAGGCCGAACGCAGCCTGGCGGCGGCCACGGCGACCATTGGCGTGGCCACTGGGCAGTTGTATCCAGACATCAGTATCGGTGCCCAGGTGGGCACTATCGGTATTCTCGACAACCTGGGGGAACCTGCGACCAACCGCTGGGGCTTCGGCCCGCTGCTGACCTGGACGGTGCCGACCAACGGTTCGCGAGCGCGCATTCGCGCGGCAGAAGCTTCGACCCAGGCGGCGCTGGCGCATTTTGATGGGGTGGTGCTCAATGCCATTCGTGAAACCCAGACCAGCCTTGCGCAATACAGTGCTTTGCTGGAGCGCCGTGATGCCCTGGCTGATGCCGAGCGTTCGGCGCAATTGGCGGCGGATCAGACCCACCGCTTTTATCAGGCCGGGCGCGAGTCGTTCCTCGCCGACCTGCAGGCAACCCGCACCTACACCGACATGCGCGCGCAGCTGGCGGCGGCCAATACCCAGGTGGCGATGGGGCAGATTGGGTTGTTCCTGGCGTTGGGTGGCGGTTGGTAAGAGCGGCAAGGCTGCGCCGGCAAAGCCAGCTCCCACAGGGGCCGGCGTCAACAGATCCTTTGTGGGAGCCGGCCTTGCCGGCGATTGGCGACTTCACTTATCCACAAGCCCCTTGAGCATCTCGATCGGCAACGGAAACACGATCGTCGACGACTTGTCCCCGGCAATAGTGCCCAGGGTCTGCATGTACCGCAGCTGCATCGCGCCCGATTGGCGGCCGAGCATTTCCGCGGCCTGCATCAGCTTCTCCGATGCCTGCAATTCGCCTTCGGCATGGATCACCTTGGCCCGCCGCTCCCGTTCAGCCTCGGCCTGACGGGCAATGGCGCGGATCATCGACTCATTGAGGTCGACATGCTTGATCTCGACGTTGGCCACCTTGATGCCCCAGGCATCGGTTTGCGCGTCCAGCACCTGGCGAATATCCAGGTTCAGCCGCTCACGCTCGGCCAGCAGTTCATCCAGTTCATGCTTGCCCAGCACCGCACGTAAAGTGGTCTGCGCCAGTTGGCTGGTGGCCATGAGAAAGTCTTCGACCTGGATGATCGCCTTCTGCGGGTCGAGCACTCGAAAGTACAGCACCGCGTTGACCTTGACCGAGACGTTGTCGCGGGTGATTACATCCTGCGGCGGCACATCCAGCACCACCGTGCGCAGGTCGACCCGGACCATCTGCTGGATCCCCGGGATCAGCAACACCAGGCCCGGGCCCTTGACTCGCCAGAAGCGTCCGAGCTGGAACACCACGCCACGTTCGTATTCGCGCAGGATGCGGAATGCCGCCAGCAACAGCACCGCCAGCAGTGCCAGCAATGCGCCAAAGCCCAGTTCGAAAAACATCTCAGTCTCCTTGCGCCGGTGCTTCTGCTTCGGCGCTGACGTCCAGTAGTACGCCCTTGCGTGTAATCACCCGGACGCGTTGCCCCACCTGCAGTGGCGTCTGGCATTGGGCCTGCCACTGCTCACCCTGCACCTGCACCGAGCCGATGAACGGGTCGCTGTCATTGACCGCCATCACTGTCGCCAGGCTGCCCACCAGCCCGGCATCACCGCTGACCAGCGCGCGCTTGCGCGCCTTCATGGCCATGCCCAAGACACCGCCGAGCAGCAGCGCCGAGAGCAGCGCGAGGGTCAGGATCAATGCCAGGGGGATGCCGAAGCCGGGCACATCGGTGTCCATCAATATCACCGCGCCGACCACGAACGCGACGATGCCGCCAAAGCCGACCACACCGAAACTGGGCAGGAACGCCTCGGCAATCATGAAGGCGATACCGAGCATGATCAGCGCCGCCCCGGCATAGCTCACCGGCAATAGCTGCAGGGCATACAGAGCGACCAGCAGGCAGATGCCGCCGATCACCCCGCCCACTCCGGAGCCGGGGCTCATGAACTCGAACATCAGCCCGTAGATGCCGATCATGATCAGGATCAGCGCCACGCTGGGGTTGGTGATCACCGCCAGCAGGCGCGTGCGCCAGTCCGGCTCGCGTTCGATGATCGCCACATTGGCCGTATGCAACTGCACCGGCTGGCCAGCGGCTTCCAGGCTCTTGCCGTCGAGTTGGCGCAGCAGGTCGGGGAGGTCGTTGGCGATACGGTCAATGACTTTCAGGCGCAGGGCTTCGTTGGCGGGCAGGCTCACCGATTCGCGCACCGCTTGCTCCGCCCAATCGGCATTGCGCCCGCGCAGTTGTGCCAGGCCGCGAATGTAGGCGGCGGCGTCGTTGATCTGCTTGCGGGTCAGGGTGTCCTGCTCACTGTTCGGCGCTTGCTTGTCGCCGGTGGGCGAGGCGGGCGGTGCGGCTGGGTCCTTGGGCGTGCCCGGCAGGCCGCCGATCTGTACCGGCGTGGCGGCGCCAAGGTTTGTGCCCGGGGCCATTGCCGCCACGTGGCTGGCATAAAGGATGTAAGTGCCGGCGCTGGCCGCGCGGGCGCCACCGGGCGCGACGAAGGTCGCGACGGGTACGGGGCTGGCGACAATCGCCTTGATGATCGCGCGCATCGAGCTGTCGAGCCCGCCCGGGGTGTCGAGGCGGATGACCACCAGTTGCGCCTGCTGTGCCTTGGCCTGTTCCAGGCCGCGTACCAGATAGTCGGCGCTGGCCGGACCGATGGCACCGTCGATACTCATCACCAGCACCGGATTGCCGGGCGCAGCCACGCCGCTCGTCAGGGCGCTGAGCATCAGTAGAAGCAGCAGGTGCCGACACCAGCGAGCGATCACCTGAATTCACCCGGGCAGTGCGTGTCCAATAAGTTTAGTCGGCTGCTTGATGCAGCACGGCCTAAACTTCAGAAGTGGGGGCGTTGTATCCGGAGGTGCATCATGCGTATGGCAAAAACCCTGCAGCAATGCCTGGACAAGGCCGGCTGCGACTATGAAATCGTTTCTCATCCGCACTCATCAACCAGCCTTGAGTCGGCGCGTACCGCCGGCGTACCTGCCGAGCGGGTGGCCAAGTCGGTCATGCTCGACGACCGCCGGGGCAATTACCTGATGGCCGTGCTACCGGCTAACCGTCACCTGGACATGAGCAAGGTGCGGGCCACCGGACCCTGGCAAATGACCCATGAAAGCGGCTTGCCACATCTGTTCGGCGACTGCGAACGTGGTGCCATTCCGGCGTTGGGTGATGCTTACTCGATCAAGATGCTGCTCGATCCGACCCTGACCCGTCAGGGGGATATTTATGTCGAGGCAGGCGATCACGATCACCTGATCCACATGAACATGACGCAGTACCTCAAACTGGTGCCAAACGCCGAAGTGCGTGAGGTTTGCTGATGATCAACCCACTGCCAGGCTGGCGTCGTGGATGCCCGGCCTGGCCCCAAGGAGTGACCCATGGAAGCACCAAACCACAAGTTTTCCGAATTGTTCAAGCAACTGGGATTACCTGACGATCCGAAGGGGATTGATCAATTCATAACCAGTCATTCGCCGCTAAAAAGCGATATCAAGCTGGTCGATGCACCGTTCTGGACCTCAAGCCAGCGAGCGTTTCTGAAAGACAGTATCGACGAAGATGCCGACTGGGCGGTGATGTTCGACCAGCTCAACGAGGCGCTGCGGCGTCCTAGAAAATAAACGCTGAGCGGCACATCTACCGGTGAACGGCGTTGCTATGCTCAGGAACAAACAACAGGGGATAGCGCCAATGAAAGATCCCTATGCCGCCGGTTTCTGGTGTGCCGTGACTGCCCTGGGCCTGCTGACCGTCGGTTATTTCTACGGAATCAAACAGACCCACCAGCTGGGCCAGGCACTGGTGTTTCTCTATGCCGCCGGGGGCGTGATCGGTGCGTTGGCGCTGACCGCGCTGGCCTGGATTGGCTGGCAGCAATTGCGCGTGAGCAAGCGTCAGCTGGCCCAGGGCCGAACGCTGGTCGCGATCTGGAACACCAAGGTTGCCTTGCGCCGGGTCGAGACGGTGTTCGACCGCTATTTCTGGGGCAGCTACTGGCAGCCCGGACGCACCTTTCAGGAGGTGATGGGCGAGCTTGAAGGCACGCCGCTGGAGCAGAGCCTTGAAGCCCTGAAACGCCAATGCCGCGAGCTTGATCGCGAAACCCATGACCGCCGCCACTGGCTGGACAACGCCCGCGAGCTCTCGACCGTGGCCACCGCCATGGCCCGGGAACGTTATCAACTGGACTTGTGCGACTCGCAGCAAAGCAGCGGTCGTGGCGCCGCCGTGCTCAATCGCGACCTGGAAGTGCTGGTATACACCTGGTCGGCGCGCTTGCGCAGCTTCGACCACCAGCTCGACGAGCTGGAGGGCGAATACCGCTGAGCGCGCAGCGAATCAGTCGCCGCGAATGTACTGTTCCAGCTGCAGGATCATGTTGGCCTGTTCAGCGATGGCTTCCTTGACCAGGTCGCCAATCGACAACAGGCCGAGCAGTTCGCCGTTCTCGACCACCGGCAAGTGGCGCAGGTGACTGTTGGTCATCATGTTCATGCAGTATTCGACGTTCTGGTGCGGGTCGACGGTAATCACCGGCGCACTCATGATCGCACTGACGGGAGTGCCCACCGAACTGCGGCCCTTGAGCACCATCTTGCGCGCGTAGTCGCGCTCACTGACGATCCCCACTACACGCCCGTCCTGCACCACCGGCAGGGCACCGACGTTCTTCTCCGCCATCAACCTCAGCGCATCGAGCACCATGTGGTCGGGGCCGATGGTGTGAACCTGGTGGTGCTGCTGGGCTTTTGTTTTTAGAAGCTGTGCCACGGTTTTCATAGAGGCCTCTGCGATGCTGGGAGTGGGTGACGGCAGATAGCTAAAGAATCGTGTACAGATCGCTGCAGGGCAAGGGCGAAAGCGGCATCGATGTGATTGAAAAACGTCATGGGCGCAAAAATGCAAAAGCGGCCAATGATGGCCGCTTTGCTTTGAGACTCGATCATTCCGTGATCAAGCGATACCTTTCGGGTTTTGGCCGAAACGGTTCGGGCCTGGCTGGCTGTCCTGGCACAGGAAGATCAGGTTGACGATCGGGAGCAGCAGCCACCAGCCGCTACGGTCGGTGTCGTGCATGCGTCGAACGCCTACGGCGATGCCCGGAATCAGCAGTGCCAGGCTATACAGGTTGGAGAGGATGGCACCGGTACCGGCCACGCGGTCGATAAAGCCCAGCACCATGGCCACCAGGATGTTGACCAGGAAGAACATCCAGTATTCCTTGCGGCGCGCGCGGCCGGAGAACACGGCGTATTTCTTCAATACTTCAAAGTACCAGATGCCAGTCGGCGCAGGTGCGGCGGTCACAGGTGCTGCAGCAGCTTGCGGTGCACCACACGCCGGGCAAGCCAGGGCGCTGCTGTGGATTTCCTTGGCGCAGCCACGGCAAAAAACCATACTCATTTGTTGTCCCTTACATTAATTAACTGATAGTCCGATATACACAAACAGTGAAATACCCGACAAAGTCGCACCGGCAATTGCCATGTTGCTTCCCGGCTTTTTGTTGACGATGCTGAGCGTGCCCAGGATCAACCCGGTCAGCGCAAACAGGCCTAATCCCAACAGAGTGTTACGGTCCCAATCGGAATCGTCGAACAGTGAAAGCCCGCAGAGGATGCCGAGGATCAGCGAAGTGATGCCCATCCAGGGCGAGGGTTGGCTGGCAGGTTGCGAGGTGGCGGGGAGATACTGAGGGGCGCCGCACTGTGGGCAGCTGGGTGCCGTTTCATGGATTTCCTTGGCACAACCGCGGCAAAAAACCATTGCCATGACAATTCCTTTTGATCGTTTCTGCTTGCGTGTGTGCAGCAGAAGTCGGCGGGGAGTTTACCAAATATTTCATAGGTGGCGTAACAGTGGCAGCGCCCTGCTGAACCCCAAAGGATTTAACAGGGCGCGATACGTCAGCTCTTCTGCACGATCACCTGGCTGTTCAGGTCATTGAGCATGGCGTCCAGGGTTGGCTTCATCTTCTCGAAGTCCTTCACGCTGCACACCGCTTTCGGGTTGTGGAAGTCCAGGCGGCGCTTGACCACCAGGCTGTTGCCCTGCAGGGCATACTCGGCGCTGTAATCGAAGTGCTTGTCCTTGAGGGTCACAGGTTTGGGCGCGGCGATGATCTTGACGTCGGCCGGGAACTCGAAGCGTGCCTGTTCTTCGGTGATACCAGAGATGCAGGTGAAGTCCTGGGTACGCTGCTTCTCGGCGATGAAGCCGAAGACGTTCTGGGCGATGCCGCCGGCCAGGCTGGTCAGGGTCGGCACGCCGATCGGGCCGGGCAGGTTGACCAGGTTTTCACTGCGACCGTTGATGTGCATCTCGAAGGCGCCGCTGGTTTCCAGGTCATCGCTGCTGATCTTGCCGCTGCCACGCTGGCCGTAGGCGGCGAGGATGCGCTGGGTCAGCAGGTCGCGCTCGGCCGGTTGCATGTTGCGCATCATCCAGCGGTTCATCTCGGCGGCCCAACCGTCGATCTTCGAGGCATGCGTGAAGTCGGCGGCGCCGCTGCTGGCCACGGTATACGTGGTGCTGTTGTGCACCAGGCCTGGCTGGGTGGCCGGGGTGTGGCCGAGCTTGCCCGAGCGGGCCAGCACGGTAGGCTTGTCCAGCACCGGGGCTGGCAGATAGCCGCTGGCGATGGCTTCGGCAGTGGAGTCCAGGTACAGGTCCAGGCTCGGCACGTAGGTGACCACGTGGTTGATCACACCCAGGGTTGGCACCTTGGGCAGGGCGTAGGCACTGCCGAGGTTGATCAGGGCCGGGGTGCTTTCAATGTTGACCGCGGCCAGCAGCGCTTCGAGCAGGGCTACGTGGTCTTTGCAATCGCCATAGCGGTTGCTCAGTACGGTGTCGGCAGCATGCGGCACGACGCCGCCCGCGCCGATGTACACCGCCACGTAGCGGATATTGCGGCGCACCCAGTCACCCAGGGCCAAGGCCTTGTCGCGTGGGTCATCGATCTTGGCTGTCAGCTTCTCGGCCAGCTCGCGGATGGCCGGCGTGACTTCGCTGTTGGCCCGCGCCGCGTAGGCTTTGGCGAATTCGCTGTAGTCAGCAAAGGTGGACACGGCCAGGTACTTGCCGTAGTCCGAGTAGGCTACCGCGCCCAATTCTGTACGAGCGTTGTCACCCTGCACGTAGTCCCACTGGTAAACCTTGCGGCCGGTCTCGGCCTTGGGGCTGGATGCCTTGAAACCCTTGGCCTCGGCATTGAGCTTGAGGTTCTTCGGCAGGTCGTAGATCAGGGTGAACTGTTTGGTGGGGTGGAACTGCGGCATCGCCAGGTCTTCGAACTGGCCGGGGAACAGCGGGGTCTTGCGCTGCTTCTTGAAGCTCAGCACCAGGCGGTCGCCGACTGCCACTTCCGGGAAAATCACCACCTTGACCAGGCTGTCATGGAACATTGGCGCCTGGGATGACTGGCGTTCCTGTTGCTCCTTGATCTGCTCTGGGCTGACCACGACCTTGCGGCCGTCCGGCTTCTGAGTGTAGGCCTGGGTAACTTCCAGGGTTTCCAGCGTGCGGTTGTAGTACAGCGATTGCTGGGCCTTGGCCTGGATCGCGCGTTCTTCGTTGATCAGCAGGACCAGGTCCTGGGTGGAGGCGTAGCTGCCGTCTTCGGCAACCACGGTGCGTAGAATGTCCTTTTCGATGGTGACGGAGGGGTCGGTACCGTCGTCCTTGGCCTGTGCCATGTTCAAGGCGAACAGACAGCACAGCATCCCGACCCACCGGGCCGGGGTCAAAGCGAACCGCTTCATAAAGATCCTTCTTGCTGGTGTATTCCAGGGGGCCTGACTCGATAAATGCGAATCAGTTAGTGGCATTTTGCCTCATCCGAAGGCTTCTCTGCTGCGACATTTTTCTTGCGTGGGTATTTCCCAGTGTCGTAAGCGCAGCGTAGGTAGAGAGAGGCATGCACCAGCGCATCATGGGCGGCGACGCCGGAGCAGACAGCGAACAGCGCAGAGTGCCCGGCTTGGCAGTTGCCAAAGACGGAGTGGGCGGTGGCGGCGGATTTATCGAGTGGTGGATCGGGGACGATTTTTTTCATGTCGATGCTCACAAGTCGGAGCTGACACCGCAATCCGTTACCACCCGAATGGGTGGCAGCTGTACACGGGGTGGTAAACCGGGGTGAGCATCAATCCCGGCAGGCTCGAAAGCCTCCCGCATACAGCCGCCATTGACTGTATAGGATGATGCACACTCCGGGTTACCACGCCCGATCACCGAGATTTCGGTGATGGGTAGGAGCCTAGAGGCACGAGTTCCCAGGGACAAGCAGACGGGTATCGACAGACCGCGTAGGGTATTTCTTAGGACGACATATTTCGAGACTTCGAAACATCATCTGACATAGACGCGTGCTGGTAGCAGCGGGCTCGGAAAACAAAAAAGGCCCAGGTATTCACCTGAGCCTTGATCGATATGGCGCACTCGGCGGGATTCGAACCCACGACCCCTGCCTTCGGAGGGCAGTACTCTATCCAGCTGAGCTACGAGTGCAACGCGGGCGCCATGATACCCATCTAGGCTGGCGGCGTCCATCGTCAGAATGGCTGTGGTCGATTTCGCACACTCAAGGGGCTATAAATGACGTTGATCTGAAAAAATCAGCCGCACAGCGCTTTTTGTTCTTTTTTTCGAACACCCTATTGTCCTTTCTCCTCGTTGATCCTAGGATTCGTTTGAGATTTCAAACGCTCTCCTTTTTCTACAATCAATAATTCGCGCCGTGCCTGCACGGTGCAGTTAAGGAAGCCCGACATGCAGCTTAAAGACGCCCAGTTGTTCCGCCAGCAAGCCTTCATCAATGGAGAGTGGCTGGACGCGGACAACGGCCAGACGATCAAGGTCAACAACCCGGCAACGGGCGAGATCATCGGCACTGTGCCGAAGATGGGCGCCGCTGAAACCCGCCGTGCCATCGAGGCCGCCGACAAGGCGCTGCCGGCCTGGCGCGCGCTGACCGCCAAAGAACGTGCTGGCAAGCTGCGTCGCTGGTTCGAGCTGATGATCGAGCACCAGGACGACCTGGCCCGCCTGATGACCACCGAGCAGGGCAAGCCACTGGCCGAAGCCAAGGGCGAGATCGTCTACGCCGCTTCCTTTATCGAGTGGTTCGCTGAAGAAGCCAAGCGCGTCTACGGCGACACCATCCCGGGTCACCAGCCAGACAAGCGCCTGATCGTGATCAAGCAGCCGATCGGCGTGACCGCGGCCATTACCCCGTGGAACTTCCCGGCGGCGATGATCACCCGTAAAGCCGGCCCGGCCCTGGCCGCTGGCTGCACCATGGTGCTCAAGCCTGCTTCGCAAACCCCGTACTCGGCCCTGGCCCTGGTTGAGCTGGCCACCCGTGCCGGTATCCCGGCTGGCGTGCTGAGCGTGGTGACCGGCAGCGCCGGCGACATCGGCAGTGAGCTGACCGGCAACCCGATCGTGCGCAAGTTGTCGTTCACCGGCTCCACCGAGATCGGTCGCCAGTTGATGGCCGAATGCGCCAAAGACATCAAGAAGGTTTCCCTGGAGCTGGGCGGCAACGCGCCGTTCATTGTGTTCGACGACGCAGACCTGGATAAGGCCGTCGACGGCGCGATCATCTCCAAGTACCGCAACAACGGCCAGACCTGCGTCTGCGCCAACCGTATCTACGTGCAGGACGGCGTCTACGATGCCTTCGCCGAGAAGCTCAAGGCCGCTGTGGCCAAGCTGAAGATCGGCAACGGCCTGGAAGACGGCACCACCACCGGCCCGCTGATCGACGAAAAAGCCGTGGCCAAGGTCCAGGAGCACATTGCCGATGCAGTTGGCAAAGGCGCCCAGGTACTGACCGGCGGCAAGTTGATCGAAGGTAACTTCTTCGAGCCGACCGTGCTGGTCAACGTGCCAAATAACGCAGCGGTGGCCAAGGAAGAAACCTTCGGCCCGCTGGCGCCACTGTTCCGTTTCAAGGACGAGGCCGAAGTCATCGCCATGTCCAACGACACCGAGTTCGGTCTGGCCTCGTACTTCTATGCCCGTGACATGAGCCGTGTGTTCCGTGTCGCCGAAGCCCTGGAATACGGCATGGTCGGTATCAACACCGGTCTGATCTCCAACGAAGTCTCGCCGTTCGGCGGTATCAAGGCCTCGGGCCTGGGCCGCGAAGGTTCCAAGTACGGCATCGAGGACTACCTGGAAATCAAATACCTGTGCATCAGCATCTGATCGCAGCGTAAGGCTTTACCTCTGCCAGCGGGGCGCGAGAGCGACGTCTCGCTGGCCTTTTTACACCGTACACCCCGTGGCCTGGGCCCCTGCAGCAGTCGATCAACGCATGCTGCCTGCAGTTGAATACCGGCCACTCCGACTTGAATCGCGCCACCTTGTGGGTGGCGAATTGAGGACATTATGAGCAAGACCAACGAATCTTTGATGCAACGTCGTGTCGCCGCAGTTCCACGTGGTGTTGGCCAGATTCACCCGATCTTCGCCGAGTCGGCAAAGAACGCCACTGTCACTGACGTCGAAGGCCGCGAGTTCATCGACTTCGCCGGCGGTATCGCGGTACTGAACACCGGTCACGTGCATCCGAAGATCATCGCTGCCGTTGAAGCCCAACTGCACAAGCTGACCCACACCTGCTTCCAGGTCCTGGCCTACGAGCCGTACGTCGAGCTGTGCGAAAAGATCAACGCCAAGGTGCCAGGCGACTTCGCCAAGAAAACCCTGCTGGTCACCACCGGTTCCGAAGCCGTTGAAAACGCCGTCAAGATCGCCCGTGCCGCCACTGGCCGTGCCGGCGTGATCGCCTTCACCGGCGCTTACCACGGCCGTACCATGATGACCCTGGGCCTGACCGGTAAAGTCGTGCCTTACTCGGCCGGCATGGGCCTGATGCCAGGCGGCATCTTCCGCGCCCTGTACCCGAACGAGCTGCACGGTGTGAGCATCGACGACTCGATCGCTTCCATCGAGCGTATCTTCAAGAACGACGCCGAACCCCGTGACATCGCGGCAATCATCATCGAGCCAGTACAGGGCGAAGGTGGTTTCTATGTTGCGCCGAAAGAGTTCATGAAGCGCCTGCGTGCCCTGTGCGACCAGCACGGCATCCTCCTGATCGCTGACGAAGTGCAGACCGGCGCTGGCCGTACCGGCACCTTCTTCGCCATGGAACAGATGGGCGTTGCTCCAGACCTGACCACCTTCGCCAAATCCATCGCTGGTGGCTTCCCGCTGGCCGGTGTGTGCGGCAAGGCCGAGTACATGGACGCCATCGCCCCAGGCGGCCTGGGCGGCACCTACGCCGGTAGCCCGATCGCTTGCGCCGCGGCCCTGGCGGTGATGGACGTGTTCGAAGAAGAGAAACTGCTGGACCGCAGCAAGGCCGTTGGCGAGCGTCTGGTCGCCGGCTTGCGCAAGATCCAGGACAAGCACCCGATCATCGGTGACGTGCGTGCCCTGGGCTCGATGATCGCGGTGGAAGTGTTCGACAAAGCCGGCTCCCACACCCCGAACGCTGCTGCTGTCGCTTCGGTCGTGGCCAAGGCGCGCGACAAGGGCCTGATCCTGCTGTCGTGCGGCACCTACGGCAACGTCCTGCGTATCCTGGTTCCGCTGACCTCGCCTGATGAGCAACTGGACCAAGGTCTGGCAATCATCGAAGAGTGCTTCGCAGAACTCGCGTAAACTGTGACGCGTTAGAAGAAAAACCCGCTTCGGCGGGTTTTTTTTCGCTCAAAGGATGGCCAGGGAGCTAAGGTTGCCTACAAGGAGACACCTTGGAAGGTGCACGGGATTGCGTGTAGCGGAATATCGGGAGAGTTGTGTATGAGCGTTGTAGAGCCCGCCCAGGCACCGTGCGTGCTGATTGCCGAAGGTGATCCCTGGGTACGGGACATGCTGAGCCAGATGCTCCTCAGTGTGCGCTGCGATGCGCGCCTGCAGGTGTGCGCCGATGGCTCGCAAGCGCTGGCGGCGCTGGCCAGCAAGCCGGACCTGATCATCGCCGCACGCGAGCTGCCCGGCGGCGATGGCCTCGACCTGCTGCGCAACGTGCGTGCCAAGGGCCGCCAGCCGGTATTGCCGTTCATTCTCATGAGTAACCGCAGTGACGCCGCCAGTGTGCGCGAGGTGCTGCCGTTCGCGCCGACCGCTTACCTGAGCAAGCCGCTGAACATGGACGCCCTGCGCCAGCGCCTGGAAGACTTGTTGCTCAGCGCCGGGGAGGAGGTCGCTTGCCTGGTACCGCCGTTGCAGCCAGGCGCGACTTTGCCGCGCTTTCTGCAAGAGCGCCGCGCCACCTCCGATGGCGGCCCGCTGTTCGCTGATGTGAAGTTGGCAATCAAGCGCAGCCTGCAGCCCCAGGGCCTGGACCTCAAGGTACTGGAAGCCGAGATCCGCAACGATCCACAGGTCACCGCCGTGCTGATCGCCGCCGCCAACAGCGCTGCACTGCATCGCGACGGTGCGGTGCAGAGCCTGATGCAGGCGCTGAACAAGCTGGGCACGACCCAGAGCATGAACCTGATTCTGGGGCTGGCGCTCAAGCGTAGCGCCAAGCTCAGCGATCCAATCCTGTCGCGCCATGCCGAACACTTCTGGGGCTTGTCGCTGCACACCGCCGAATACGCGCGGACCCTGGCGCGCATGCTCGAACTCGACCAGGAGCGCTGCTATTGCGCCGGCTTGCTGCATTGCCTGGGCGATCTGGCGCTGCTGCGATGTTTGCAGGAGTGGCAGCAGGCCGGGGGTGAGCTGGATGAGGATTCGGTGGAGTTGTCGCTCAACGAGTTTGGTGCGGCGTTCGGCTCGGCGCTGCGTACCCGCTGGCGGCTACCGCTGGAGCTGCGTGAACTGATTGCGGCGATCTACCAGTTGGGCGGCGGGGTGTATTCGCGCGATGCGCTGGTGATGAACCTGGCCGGGCAGTTGGCGCGCTTGCCGGCGGATCAGGGGTTGGAAGGCCTGGCTGAAAGCAAGACGGCGCGCTTGCTCAAGGTGGGGATGGCGGAGCTGGGCAGGTTGCGCAAGGTTTGAGATTTTGGGGTCGCTTTGCGGCCCAATCGCTGGCAAGGCCAGCTCCCACAGGGTTTGCATGCCCCGGCCCTTGTGGGAACTGGCTTGCCAGCGATGCTTTTCAGCCTCTTACAATCTGATTCTTGCCCTGGCGCTTGGCCTGGTACATCGCCGCATCCGCCCGGGCAAACAGGCTGTCCAGCGACTCGTCGGCCTCGGTGATCCCGGTCAGGCCCTGGCTCACCGTCACCCCGAATACCTTGTCGTCATGGCTGAAGCTCAAGCGCTGGATCTCGCGCTGCAGGCGCTCGGCGATGTGCTGGGCAATTTCCGGCGTGCAGCCCGGAAACACCGCGGCGAACTCCTCGCCACCAATGCGCCCGAACTGGTCGCCACGGCGCAGCACCGCCTTGCCGGTATCAGCGATGCGCTGTAGCACATAGTCGCCTTCCTGGTGGCCGTAGGTGTCGTTGATCTGCTTGAAGTCATCGATGTCGAGCAGCAGGAACGCTAACGGCGCCTGCTCCCGTCGTGCGGTTTCGAAGGCATGCTGGGCGCACTCGAAGAAGTGTCGGCGGTTGCTGCTCTGGGTCAGTACGTCGGTGGTCGCCAGGCGCTGCAGCTCGCCTTCGAGCTGCTTCTTTTCGGTGATGTCCTCGGCCATGCCGACAATGATCACCCGCTGGTCCGGCATGGCCTGTTGGCTGATGAAGCATTTGTCGCTGATCCAGCGCACCTGGCCGTCGGCGGCGATGATGCGGTACTCGCGATCCTCCACTGCGCCTTTTTCCAGCACTTGCGCCAGGCTCCGTTCGGCGTAGTCCAGGTCATCGGGGTAGATGCTGTCGCGCCATTCGTTGAAGTCGGCCAGCAACAGGCCGGCCGGGCGGCCAAAAATGCGCTCGTAGGCGGGACTGACGTAGAGCACCTGGCGGCTTTCCCAGTCGAATGCCCAGAGCACGGCATTGACGCTGTCGAGCAAAGAGCTGAACAGTTGTTCACGCTCACTCAGGCGCGCGACTTCGCCTTGGGCATGCATCAGGGCCAGAAGGGTTTGGGCGGCTTCAGGTGGCGGGTTGCAGGCCAGGGTTGTTGGAGTGTTCTTGACCATTTGCGCGGAAATTCTCACGACTGGGGCGTGCGGCCACGACCCGGCCCGCCACGCGGGCGATATGCCTGTCAGAGTGAGATTCGGCGGCTAAGTTCCGGTCGGCGCGCCGCTAAGCCGGCGCGCCGATCAACGGCATCAGGCCAGGGCAGGGCGCAGCGAGTAGGTCTTGAGCTGGGCGGCGAAGTCGCGCAGCGACTGGATACCGCTGGCCTCGGCTTCGTGTACCCAGTCTTTCATGGCCGCGAGCATGTCGTGGCCGTTGGCGCTGGTGCGCGCCCAGATCTGTTGCAGGGCCAGGCGTTTCTCGTAGATGGTTTTCAGTGCCTGGCTGTGCTCGAGCATGGTCTGGATGCGCAGGTGATGACGGTCTTCCAGCAGGCTGGTTTCCCGCGACAGCAAACGCTTGGCACGGCGGAACTGGTGACGGACCGAATCGTCGACCCGCGCCAGCTCCTGCTGGACCAGCGGCGCGATCACCAGCTTGCGGTACTGGGCCATGATCTGGAAGCGGTTGTTGAGGATCGCCATGGCGGTGTCCATGTCCAGCTGGCCCTTGCCTTCGACCCGGTGGGCGATAGGCGCGACGCGCTGCACCTTGGCCAGGCGCAGCCAGCAGAACAGCTTGATCCAGGCCCAGCCCATGTCGAACTCCCAGCGCTTGACCGACAGCTTGGCCGAGTTGGGGTAGGTGTGGTGGTTGTTGTGCAGCTCTTCACCGCCAATGATGATGCCCCAGGGCACCAGGTTGGTGGCGGCGTCGCGGCACTCGAAGTTGCGATAGCCGACCGCATGGCCCAGGCCGTTGACCACGCCGGCAGCCCAGAATGGAATCCACATCATCTGCACGGCCCAGATGGTGATGCCGGCGGTGCCGAACAGCAGCAGGTCGATCACCGCCATCAGGGCGATGCCGCCGAGCTTGTAGCGGCTGTAGAGGTTGCGTTCGATCCAGTCTTCCGGGCAGTTCTTGCCGTAGATGCGCAGGGTTTCCGGGTTCTGTGCCTCTTCGCGGTACAGCTCGGCGCCCTTGCGCAGCACCGTCGACAGGCCCTTGATGACCGGGCTGTGCGGGTCGTCGACGGTTTCGCATTTGGCGTGGTGCTTGCGGTGGATGGCGGTCCACTCGCGGGTGTTCTGCGCCGTGGTCAGCCACAGCCAGAAACGGAAAAAGTGCTTGAGCCCGGCGTTGAGTTCCAGCGAGCGGTGGGCGGAATAACGGTGCAGGTAAACGGTAACGCTGACGATGGTCACATGCGTCATTACCAGGGTAACTGCCAGCAATTGCCACACTGACAAGTTGAGCAAACCTTCGTACCACATAGGCGAAATGGCCCTCAAAAACATAGGGAACAGCGGGAAACATTATCCCTGCGCCAGCAAATAAAACCAGTCGGCCTTTTAGATAGGAGGTCACCGGATGTTTCTACCCTATAATCCCCCACAAATTTTTGTGGGTTTGCCCGGGACCTTATGTCTGCTTCCATTCGAGACGCCATGCGCATGGCGGCGCTCTACCTTGTGCTATCGGTATTGTGGCTGGCACTGTCTGATCAATTATTGAACAGTCTTTTCGATGCGCCTGAGCAAATCGGCCGCTGGCAGCTGATCAGCGCGCATTTCTGGGTGTTGTGCAGTGCCCTGCTGATTTTTGTCTCGCGCGCCCGCCTGCTCAATTTCATCGGCGTCGGTGTGCGCTTGCGCCGTGAAGACCGCGAGCGTCTGCGCATGGCTGCCGCGGTGTTCGACAGCACCCTGGAAGGGGTGCTGGTCACCGACCGCGATGGCCTGATCGTGCATGTGAATCGGGCATTCATGCAGATCACCGGTTACGACAAGGACGAAGTGCTTGGCCAGCGCCCGAGCAAGTTCAAGTCCGGCCGCCATGTTGCCGCGTTCTACCAGCAGATTTACGCCACCCTGGCGCAAAAGGGCGAGTGGAGCGGCGAGATCTGGAACCGGCGCAAAAGTGGCGAGGTGTATCCGCAATGGCAGACGATTTGCGCCATCCGCGATGACAGCGGCGAGTTGAGCCATTACGTCGCGGTGTTCAGCGACATCAGCGCGATCAAGCATTCCGAGCGCGAGCTGGCGTATCTGGCCCATCACGACCCGCTCACCGACCTGCCCAACCGCCTGCTGTTCAACGACCGCACCGCGCAGGCACTGGCTGCGGCACAGACCAACAAGCGCGGTTGCGCCTTGCTGCTGCTCGACCTGGACCACTTCCAGAGCATCAACGACAGCCTTGGCCACAACATTGGCGACCAGTTGCTCAAGGTGGTCGGTGAGCGCTTGCGCTCGCTCCTGGGCAATGGTGTGACCCTGGCCCGCCTGGGCGGTGACGAGTTCGCCGTGTTGGCCGAAAACTGCTCGCAGGTCGGCCAGGCCGCAGCCTTGGCGCAGAGCATCATCGATGGCATGAAAGCGCCATTCGAGGTCGATAGCCAGCGCTTGTTCATCAGCGTCAGCATCGGCATCAGCCTGTTCCCCAGCGACGCCTTGAGCGCCGAGCAGTTGCTGCGCAATGCCGACTCCGCGCTGTTCAAGGCCAAGAGCAGCGGCCGTGCCGGTTATGTGCTGTACACCGAAGAGCTGACCGCTCACGCCCAGCAGCGGGTCGAGACCGCTGGCGAGCTGCGCCGGGCCTTGGAGCAGGAAGAGCTGCGGGTCTATTACCAGCCGGTACATGACCTGTGCAGCGGCAAGATGATCGGTGTCGAGGCGCTGGTGCGCTGGCAGCATCCGCAGCGCGGGCTGGTGCCGCCCGGGGAGTTCATCCCGATTGCCGAACGCACTGGGCTGATTGCCGATATCGACACCTGGGTGTTGCGCCAGGCCTGCCTGCAGAGGGTGCAATGGCAGGCCGAGGGGCGGGCGCTGGAATTTGTTGCAGTGAATATCTCCAGCCGCCTGTTTGGTCATCGTGACCTTTATCAGCAAGTGGCGCAGGTGCTGCACGACACGGCGCTGGACCCGGCGTTGCTGGAGCTGGAGGTTACCGAAAGCGCGGTGATGGACGACCCTGAAGTAGCCCTTGAGCAATTGCATCGGCTGCGTGAGTTGGGCTTGCGCCTGGCCATCGATGACTTTGGCACCGGCTATTCGTCGTTGCTGCGGCTCAAGCGCCTGCCGGTGCAGAAGCTCAAGATCGACCAGGGTTTTGTCGCCGGCTTGCCCTGTGATGAAGACGATGTGGCGATTGTGCGGGTGATTATCGCCCTGGCCCGGAGCATGGGCATGCTGGTGCATGCCGAGGGTATCGAGCAGGCCGAGCAGGCGCGCTTTCTGCTGGAGCAACAGTGTCAGCTGGGCCAGGGCTACTGGTTTGGCAGGCCGGTGCCGGCGCAGCAATTGCGCTGGGCTTGAGGGCCCTATCGCGGGGCAAGCCCGCTCCTACAAGTGTAGGTGCGGCGGGGCGGTGATCCGACTGGTCCCGCGAAACTCTATTTCAGTTATATAAAAATTCTTAAATAGTATTTTTAAGAATATTCGCGTCCCCCTAAGATTGCCCTCAAGCCAGGCGCAGTCGCTCCCCTTCACGCACTGCACGGCACCCATATCACAGGAGCACGAGCATGAGCGCATCTCTGCGTAGCGTTGACGGTCAGGACGAAGCCACCATTCTGCGCGAAATCCAGAGCGCCCTGCGTGACCTGCGGTTTGGCGCGGTGGAAATCACCGTGCACAACGCCCAGGTCGTGCAGATCGAACGCAAGGAAAAGTTCCGCCTGCAGAACCCCGGCAACAAGCCCAGCTGATTATCGCGCCACCTAATTAGAAAAATACGCCAATCGGGAGCTTCACCATGTCCATCCGCCGTTATGCCCTGGCCGCCCTCGCCAGCGCCGTTTTTGCCGGTTCCGCTATCGCCAAGGACTACGAACTGCTGAACGTGTCCTATGATCCGACCCGCGAGTTGTATCAGCAGTACAACGCCGAGTTCGTCAAGCACTGGCAGCAGGCTCACCCGGACGACAAGGTGAAGATCCAGCAATCCCACGGTGGTTCGGGCAAGCAGGCCCGTGCCGTAATCGACGGCCTGCGCGCCGACGTGGTGACCCTGGCCCTGGCCGGCGACATCGACGAAGTGGCCAAGCTCGGCAAGACCCTGCCGGACAACTGGCAGACCCGCCTGCCGGAGGCCAGCACCCCCTACACCTCGACCATCGTGTTCCTGGTGCGCAAGGGCAACCCGAAAGGCATCAAGGACTGGGGCGACCTGATCAAGAAAGACGTCTCGGTCATCACCCCGAACCCGAAAACCTCCGGCGGCGCCCGCTGGAACTTCCTCGCTGCCTGGGCCTACGGTCTGAAAAGCGGTGGCAGCGAAGCCAAGGCCCAGGCATACGTGAAAGAGCTGTTCAAGCACGTACCGGTACTGGACACCGGCGCCCGTGGCTCGACCATCACCTTCGTCAACAACGGTCAGGGTGACGTGTTGCTGGCCTGGGAAAACGAAGCCTTCCTGGCCCTCAAGGAAGACGGTGGCGCCGACAAGTTCGAGATCGTCGTGCCGTCGCTGTCGATCCTCGCCGAGCCGCCCGTGGCGGTGGTCGACAAGAACGCGCAGAAGAAGGGCAACGAGCAGATCGCCGAGGAATACCTCAAGCACCTGTACAGCCCGGCCGGGCAGAAGATTGCCGCCGAGAACTTCTACCGCCCGCGTGATCCGAAAGTCGCTGCCGAATACGCCAAGCAGTTCCCGAAACTGGACCTGGTGACTATCGACAAAGACTTCGGTGGCTGGAAGACTGCCCAACCCAAGTTCTTCAACGATGGTGGCGTGTTCGACCAGATCTACACGGCGCAGTGATGCAATGCCCGTCAGGATAATCGCCGTTCAGTAGCCAGCATGGGCCCGGGATTCGTCCCGGGCTTCGTGCGTTCAACCAGGGACCTTTATGTCACGTCGTATTTCCCCCGTCATACCCGGCTTCGGGCTGACGCTGGGCTACACCTTGGTGTACCTCAGCCTGATTGTGCTGATACCGCTGGCCGCCATGTTCATACATGCCGCCCAGCTCACCTGGGAGCAGTTCTGGGCCATCGTCAGCGCACCGCGAGTGCTCGCGGCGCTCAAGCTGAGCTTCGGCACGGCCCTCTACGCTGCCATCATCAACGGTATCATCGGTACCCTGCTGGCCTGGGTGCTGGTGCGCTATACCTTCCCCGGGCGCAAGATCATCGATGCCATGATCGACCTGCCGTTCGCCCTGCCCACGGCGGTGGCCGGTATCGCCTTGACCGCGCTGTACGCACCGGCCGGCCTGGTTGGCCAGTTCGCCACCGACCTGGGTTTCAAGATTGCTTACACCCCGCTGGGTATCACCCTGGCGCTGACCTTCGTGACCCTGCCGTTCGTGGTGCGTACGGTGCAGCCGGTGCTGGCCGACATCCCCCGTGAAGTCGAAGAGGCCGCCGCCTGCCTGGGTGCCAAGCCGCTGCAGGTGTTTCGCTATGTGCTGGCGCCGGCACTGTTGCCGGCATGGCTGACCGGCTTTGCCCTGGCTTTTGCCCGGGGCGTTGGCGAGTATGGTTCGGTGATCTTCATCGCCGGCAACATGCCGATGAAGACCGAGATCCTGCCGCTGCTGATCATGGTCAAGCTCGACCAGTACGACTACACCGGCGCCACCGCCATCGGCGTGTTGATGCTGGTGGTTTCCTTCATCCTGTTGCTGCTGATCAACCTGCTGCAACGGCGCATCGAAACCCCTTGAAGGAGGCCACGTCCATGTCTGCGACTTCTATTGGCGCGGCCGCTTCGGCCAACGCCGCCCGCCGTGGCAGTGCCACTTCACGGCGCATCCTGATCAGCCTTGGCTGGTTGATCTTTGCCCTGTTCCTGCTGCTGCCGCTGGTGATCGTGGTGTCCCAGGGCCTGAAAATGGGCCTGGGAACGTTCTTCGAGGCGATCTTCGAGCCCGACGCCTTGTCGGCGCTGAAGCTGACCCTGATCGCCGTGGCCATCTCGGTGCCGCTGAACCTGGTGTTCGGGGTCAGCGCCGCCTGGTGCGTGAGCAAGTACACTTTCCGTGGCAAGAGCATCCTGGTCACCCTCATCGACCTGCCATTTTCGGTGTCGCCGGTGATCGCAGGCCTGGTCTACGTGCTGATGTTCGGTGCCCAGGGCCTGTTCGGGCCGTGGCTGCAGGATCACGACATCCAGATCGTCTTCGCCTTGCCGGGCATTGTTCTGGCGACCATCTTCGTCACCGTGCCGTTCGTGGCGCGTGAACTGATCCCGCTGATGCAGGAGCAGGGCACCCAGGAAGAGGAGGCCGCGCGCCTGCTCGGTGCCAACGGCTGGCAAATGTTCTGGCACGTGACCCTGCCCAACATCAAATGGGGCCTGATCTACGGCGTGGTGTTGTGTACCGCGCGGGCGATGGGTGAGTTTGGTGCGGTGTCGGTGGTGTCCGGGCACATTCGCGGGGTGACCAACACCTTGCCGCTGCACGTCGAGATCCTCTACAACGAATACAACCACGTTGCGGCCTTCAGCGTCGCCAGCCTGTTGCTGATCCTGGCGCTCTTCATCCTGCTGCTCAAGCAGTGGAGCGAGTCCCGTATTAACCGTCTGCGCCATAACGCGGCGGAGGAATAATTCATGTCGATCGAAGTTCGTAACGTCAGCAAGCGCTTCAACGCTTTCCAGGCACTGGACAGCATCAACCTGGATATCCACAGCGGCGAGCTGGTGGCCTTGCTCGGCCCGTCCGGCTGCGGCAAGACCACCCTGCTGCGGATCATCGCCGGGCTGGAAACCCCCGACCAGGGCAGCATCGTCTTCCACGGCGAAGACGTCTCCGGCCACGACGTGCGTGATCGCAACGTCGGTTTCGTGTTCCAGCACTACGCGCTGTTCCGCCACATGAGCGTGTTCGACAACGTCGCCTTCGGCTTGCGCATGAAGCCCAAGGGCGAGCGCCCGAGCGAGAGCAAGATTGCCGAGAAGGTCCACGAGCTGCTGAACATGGTCCAGCTCGACTGGCTCAGCGACCGTTACCCGGAACAGTTGTCTGGCGGCCAGCGCCAGCGTATTGCCCTGGCCCGCGCCCTGGCGGTGGAGCCCAAGGTGCTGCTGCTCGACGAGCCGTTCGGTGCGCTGGATGCCAAGGTGCGTAAAGAGCTGCGCCGCTGGTTGGCGCGCCTGCACGAGGACATCAACCTGACGTCGGTGTTCGTCACCCATGACCAGGAAGAAGCCATGGAAGTTGCTGACCGTATCGTGGTGATGAACAAGGGCGTGATCGAGCAGATCGGCTCGCCGGGCGAGGTCTACGAGAACCCGGCCAGCGACTTTGTTTATCACTTCCTCGGCGACTCCAACCGCCTGCACCTGAGTGAAGGCCACCACGTGTTGTTCCGCCCGCATGAAGTGTCGCTGTCGCGTCACGAGATCGAGGGCCACCACCCGGCCGAAGTGCGCGATATCCGCCCGCTGGGGGCAACTACCCGGGTGACCTTGAAGGTCGAAGGGCAGAGCGAGCTGATCGAGGCCGAGGTGGTCAAGGACCATGACAGCCTGAGTGGTTTGGCGCGCGGCGAGACCTTGTTCTTCAAGCCCAAGGTCTGGCAGAAAGTGGCCAATATCTAAGGGCCTCATCGCTGGCAAGCCAGCTCCCACAGGTACTGCATACACTGAACCCTGTGGGAGCTGGCTTGCCAGCGATGGGCTGCAAAGCAGCCCCTACCACACCCCGATCTTCACCACGCTATCCTCCCGCGGCTCGCCATAACGAAACCACTGCCCACGCCGCTCGATTTCGGCGTGGCTGATGGTGGTCCGCCGCTTCAAGCCCCTCAGCCATTCGAACAAGTAGCCCTGGTGCGTCTCGCGCACATCCGCATAGGCCGGATCCGCGCCCAGGTCGTGCAATTCCTGCGGGTCATTGAGCAGGTCGAACAGCTGCGCGCGAAAGCCGTCATAGGCCAGGTACTTCCAGCGCTCGCTGCGCACCATGGTCATCCGGCAACGGTCGATTGGCTGGCCCAGGCGCTCACGGGCCGGGGCCTGGAAGGCGTAGTCGTATTCGGCGATGGCATAGCTGCGCCAGGTGCTGGCCGTGCCATGCAATAGCGGAATCAACGAGCGCCCCTCCAGCCGATGCTCGGCACTCGGCAGCCCTAGCGCGTCGAGAAAGGTCGGCAGCGCATCGATGGTTTCCACCAAGCGCTCATCCACCGTGCCCCGGCTGACATCGGCCGCCGCGCGCGGATCACGCACGATCAGTGGCACACCCACCGCCGGCTCGAGGAGAAACTCCTTTTCGCCCAGGCCGTGGTCGCCGAGGAAATCGCCGTGATCGCTGGTGAACACGATCAGCGTGTCATCCCAGCGCCCATTGCTTTGCAGCACATCGAACAGGCGCCCGAGCTGGTCGTCGATCTGTTTGATCAGGCCCATGTAGGTGGGGATCACTTTCAGGCGGACTTCTTCGCGAGAGAAGTTGAGGCTTTCCTGGTGCTGGCGGAACGCGGCATACACCGGGTGATTGTTGTCTTGCTGAACGGGTATGGCTGCCTGCACCTGGCTGGCGCGGTACAACGCGTGGTACGGCGCGGGGGCGATGTAGGGCCAGTGCGGCTTGATGTACGACAGGTGCAGGCACCAGGGGTGCTCGCCCTGGGCCTGGATGAAGTCGATGGCGCGGTCGGTGGTATAGACCGTCTCCGAATGCTGCTCGGGCAGGCGCGTTGGCAGGTCGGCGTTGCGCATGTGCCAGCCGCTGAGGATTTCACCGTCGTCGCCTTCGGCGGCATTGGCCCAGCTGTGCCAGGGGTTTTCGCCGGTAAAGCCATGGTCGCGCAGGTAGCGGGTGTAGGGCGCGCTTTCGCGTTTGTCGGCGAACAGCGAATCGTCGGGGAAGATCCCGTCGTGACGGGCAACGGGCTCGAAACCCACCTCGTTGAGTTGTTCGGCCATGCTCCCGAGCGGGTCGATGGCCAGTTGTTGCAAGGCTTCCTGGTTCGGCGTGGCGTGGGTCTTGCCCACCAGCGCGGTGCGGATCCCGGCCGGACGCAGGTAATCGCCCAGGGTCAGTTCCTCCAACGGCAGCGGCACAGCGTTCCAGGCGACCTGATGGCTGCTGACATAGCGCCCGGTGTAGGCCGACATTCGCGACGGCCCGCAGATGGTGCCCTGGGTATAGGCGCGGCTGAAGCGCACCCCGGCGGCGGCCAGGCGGTCGATGTTCGGCGTGTGCAAGTGGCGGTGGCCGTAGCACGAGAGGTAATCGCGACGCAGTTGGTCGCACATGATGTACAGCACGTTGCGCACGGCAGTGGGGTGGGGCATGGCAGTCACCTGAGCGAATTTCAGCTGACTGTTTTCGCCGCCCGAGGCACGCATCACAAGCGCATTTGGCGAATGCTGGCGATGCGTGCCGCGCAATGGCTCAGATCGCCAGCTGCTCCAGGTTGCAGGTGTCCAGGGCGCGGTCGGCCTGATCGGTGAGGATGATCTGCTCGATCATTGCCTCGGCCAGCGGCGACAGGCGCAGGCGCGCCTGGCTGACGATGCCATAGCGGGTGTAGAGCTCCTCGCAGTTGTCACCCAGGCCGTCGATGTTCAGCCGTACCAGCTTGCCATTAGCGTTGTGCAGGGCGTCGCTGTACGAACCGCAGATGCCGATCGCATCGGAGTTGAGCACGACGCCAAGCAGGCTGTAACTGTTCTCGCACTCGACGTTGGCGACGAAATCCGGGCGACCGCTCAGGTCGGCGATCACCTTGCGCAGGTTTGGCGGACGCAAGGTGACGGCCAGTGGGTACTGCAACAGCTGCTCGGCGCTGACGCCGGGCAGCGCCGCCAGCGGATGCCCGGCTCGGCAGCAGAAGTGCCAGCGCCGTGGGCGCAAGCGCAGGGTCTGGTACTGCGGATCGGCTTCGAAGTGGCGGGTGTCGGCAACGAAGAATTCGAACTCCTCGGCCAGCAGGCGCTTGTTCAGGCTCTGCCAGTCATCGACCTGAAACTGCACCCGTGCCTTGGGGTAGCGGCCGATGAAGCCGCCAATCGCCCGCGGCACCAGGCCCGCTGCTGGCGCCGGGCCGCAGCCGAAACGCAGCTCGCCCGCCTCCAGGCCATTGAACTGGCTGATTTCGTTGCTCAGCTGGCGCGCGCCACCGACCAGCCGCCGCGCGTGTTCGAGCACCACCAGGCCTTGCTTGGTCGGCGGCAGCTCCTTGTGCGAGCGGTCAACCAACTGGCAACCGGCACTGTGTTCCAGGGCCTGGATGCTGCGGCTGAAGGCCGATTGCGAGAGGTTCACCGCTGTCGCCGCGGCGACGAAGCTGCGGTGTTCGGCAAGGGCGATCAGGTGGCGGAGTTGGCGCAGGTCTATATGCATTTTTCACATAAAAAGTATCGGGCAAATGCATTTGCTCTGCCTCTGGTGCACTCCTTATAAAGGCAATCTCTTATGCGGTAAACGTATGTCTAATCATAAATAAATAACTTAAAGGAATATAAATTCCTTTGCCAGGAGCCGCCCATGAGCCTGACCCTTCGCGCTGCACCCTTGTCTTCACGGCGGCTCCAGCGCCTGCCCCTGGCCTTGCTGCTGGCCGGCAGCGCCCACTGGTTGCCGGCCCAGGCTGCAGAAACGGCAAAGCCCGAGGCCAAGGCCAGTGACAGCCAGCTCAAGACTGTTACCGTCACCGCCCGGCGCCGCGAAGAGAGCGCGCAGAGCGTGCCGACGCCGATCAGCGTGCTCGACGGCCAGGCCCTGGAAAGCCAGCGGGTCTATCGCATCCAGGACCTGCAGCAACTGGTGCCCAGCGTCAACGTCGCTTACATGCATGCGCGCCAGTCCAGCGTGTCGATTCGCGGTCTTGGCAACAACCCGGCCAGTGATGGCCTGGAAGGCAGCGTCGGCCTGTACCTGGACAACGTCTACCTCGGCCGCCCGGGCATGGCGGTGTTTGACCTCATGGACATCGAGCAACTGGAAGTGCTGCGTGGCCCGCAAGGCACGCTGTTCGGCAAGAACACCACTGCCGGGGTGATCAATATCAGCACCCGTGCGCCGAGCTTCACCCCCGAGCGCAGCATCGAAACCTCAGTGGGCGAGGATGGCTACTTCCAAACCAAGGGCACCCTGTCCGGGCCCTTGAGCGAGACCCTGGCCGGGCGCATTTCGGCCTACCGCACGCGCAACGACGGCGACATCAAGAACGAGTTCGACGGCCACACCCTCAACGGCGGTTCGCGCCAGGGCTTTCGCGGGCAGTTGCTGTACAAACCCAACGAGCAGTTCAACCTGCGCTGGATCGGCGACTACAACGAAGAGGATTCCAGCGCCGGCACCCGCCTGCTGTACAGCACCGGGCCGACCATCAATGGCGTCAACCGCTATGAAGCGCGGGCCCGGGCCGCTGGGGCGACGTTGGTCGACGGCAGCAAGCGCAAGGTCAACCTCGATGACGATCAGCAGGTCACGGTGTTCCAGGGCGGCACGTCACTGGAAGCCAACTGGACCCTGGCCAACGACTTCACTCTGACCTCGGTGAGCTCCTACCGCTGGTGGGATTTCACCCCGCGCAACGACGATGGCCTCAATGTGCCGGCGGCCTACAACGCCGGGGTGTCGGTGCGCGATAAGCAATACTCGCAGGAGTTGCGCCTGGCCTCACCCAGCGGCGGCTTCTTTGACTATGTCATCGGTGCCTATTACTTCGGCTCGGATCTGGATAACAAATCCTTTGTTCATTACGGGCCCCAGGCCGATGTCTGGAATGGCACGCCAGCCGGTGCGCTGGCCAATGTCAGCAGCGTCGGCAAGGGCCATATCGAGACCGACAGCTTTGCCTTGTTCGCCCAGGGTACCTGGCACCTGAGCGAGCGCCTGGACTTCACCGCCGGGGTACGCGGCACCTACGAAGAGAAAAGCGCCTGGGTCGATCGTGCCGCGCCGGTTGGTGGTGCCGCTGTGGCAGGCGCTGCGGCAACCGCACGCCAGGGCCGGGTTGGCGCCTATGATTCGGGCGACCTCAACCAGTACAGCACCAGCCCTTCGGGCTTGCTCAACCTGAGTTATCGCTTCACCGATGACCTGCTCGGCTATGCCACCTTGTCCCACGGCGAGAAGTCCGGTGGCGTCAACCTGGCGGTGGGCACGGCGCCGGTGGCTGGCGCCGACTCGCTGTTGATTGGCACCGAGCGCGCCAACAATGCTGAGCTGGGCGTGAAGAGCACCCTGTGGGACCGTCGCCTGCAGCTCAACGCCAACCTGTTCTGGACCGAAGTGCACGGCTACCAGACCAACGCCTACGACGACGCCAACCGCGTGCAGTACCTGACCAACGCCGGCTCCGTGCGTTCGCGCGGGGTGGAGTTGGAAAGCACGCTGATCCCGCTGCGCGGCCTGACCCTGAACCTTAACGGCTCCTACAACGACGTTCGGTACCTGTCCTACAAGGACGCTCCGTGCGCGCCAGAAGTCGCGCTGCAACCGGGGGCACCCGCGGCCTGCGACTTGAGCGGCCACCAGGTGGTCGGCGCCTCGAAATGGATCGCCAACGCCAACGGCCAGTACCAGTGGGACCTGGACAACGGCCTGCAGCCATACGTCACCGCCAGCTACGCGTTCCGCTCCAAGGCGGTGGGCACGGTCGAAGATTCGGACTTTGCGCAGATCCCCAGCTATGCCGTGGTCAACCTGTCCACCGGCCTGCGTGGCGACCTTGGCCAGGGCCAGTGGGATGTCTCGCTGTGGCTGAAGAACGCCTTCGACAAGACCTACTACACCACCCTCTGGAGCGCGGCCAACGGCGGCTATGAAGGCCTGTTGGGCACCCCGAGAACCTTGGGTGTCACCGGCCGCTACGACTTCTGAAACGGCGTTTTGCCATGCCTTTGCCGAATATTTTTCATGCACTGCAGGCATGGCGTTTCAGGCGCTTGGCGCCAGCCCTTGAAGGGCGCGGCTTAGAGCGGTTCAGCCGTTTTGTATATGTATTTTTGTTCTATTCATAACTTTAAAAATTACTTTAAGACATAAGCAGCAGAAGTTGATGATCCACCCCAGCGAAGGCAATTGACCTGCCTTCGACGAAACGCACTCACGTCCCAGGAGTTGATCAATGGGTAATGTCCAGACCGCCGCCAGTGCTCACGATGTGCTTTGGCGCCAGACGCCGAGCGGCGAGCTGGTCGACCTCGGTCGCCCGCTGCGGTTGCCGCTGGCGCAGTTGCGCCTGCAAAGCACGCCGAAAAGCGCGCTGAGCCGTCGGGAGAAAATTCTGCTCGGGGTGTTTGCCCTGGCCTTGCACGGAGCGGTGGCCTACTGGGTCAGCCAGGCGCCGACCCCGGTGTTGCCGGTGGTCCCGCCGGAAATTCCGCCGATGACCATCGAGTTTTCGCAACCGGCACCCCCGGCTGTCGAGCCGCCACCGCCACCACCACCGCCGACAGTGGTCGAGCCGCCGCCACCGGTGGTCGATGAACTGGCGGCCAAGCCTGCGCCGAAACCGGTCGCCAAGCCCAAGCCGAAACCCGTGCCCAAGCCGGTCCCCAAACCTGCGCCGAAGGCTGTCGAGCAACCGCCTGCGCCGCCACAACCGCCACAACCGCCACAACCGCCAGCACCTCCCGCACCGCCGGCGCCAGCCCCGGTGACGCCGGCTTCGGCCAACGCCGGGTACCTGAAGAACCCGGCGCCGGAATACCCGTCGCTGGCCCAGCGGCGCGGTTGGGAAGGCACGGTGTTGTTGCGGGTACAGGTGCTGGCCAGCGGCAAGCCGGGAGACATCCAGATTCAGAAAAGCAGTGGCCGCCAGCAACTCGACGACGCCGCCCTGGCGGCGGTCAAGCGCTGGAGCTTCGTCCCGGCCAAGCAGGGCGACGTGGCCCAGGACGGCTGGGTCAGCGTACCCATCGACTTCAAGATCCGCTAATTCGCGCTAACAGAAGAGAGTATTGATCATGACTGTATTGGCATCCCCCCTCGAATCCATCGAAAGCGCGGTGATCTGGCTGCTGGTGGGCTTCTCCGTCGTCACCTGGGGCCTGGCCCTGGTCAAGGGCGTGCAGTTCGTGCGCCTGAAGAATCAGGACAAACGTTTCCACAAACAATTCTGGGCTGCCTCAAGCCTGGATTCAGCCGCCGAACTCAGCCATGCGCAACCGGGCGCCGCCGCCCGTGTCGCCCAGGCCGGTTATGCCGCCATTGCCGTCGGTGAACCCGGCCAGCAGGCCAGCGACCTGAGCCAGGCGATCAACCATCAGGACCGCCTCGAACGTGCCCTGCGCCAGCAGATCGTGCGGGAGCGCCGTTCGCTGGAAACCGGCCTGGCGGTAGTCGCCAGTATCGGCAGCACCTCGCCCTTCATCGGCCTGTTCGGCACCGTCTGGGGGATCATGGAAGCCCTCAAGGGCATCAGCGCCGCAGGCTCGGCGAGCCTGGAAACCGTGGCCGGGCCGATCGGTGCGGCGCTGGTCGCCACTGGTGTGGGTATCGCTGTCGCGGTGCCGGCGGTGCTGGTCTACAACTACTTCCTGCGCCGCCTGAAGCTGACCGCCGCCGACCTCGATGACTTTGCCCACGATTTCTATAGCCTGGCGCAGAAGAGCGCGTTTCGGGTGCTGGTGCACCCCACCGCCTACAAGGCCGTCGCTGGCCAGAACACCCAGAAAGTGAAGGAGGCATCCTGATATGGCCTTCTCGACCCAGGACAGTGATGAAGTACTCAGCGAGATCAACGTAACGCCGCTGGTGGATGTGATGCTGGTGCTGCTGGTGGTGTTCATCGTCACCGCGCCACTGCTGACCAACGCCATCCCCATCAACCTGCCCAAGACCGAGGCCGTGGCCCCGGTGGAGCAGAAGGACCCGCTGGTGGTCAGCATCGACGGTGGCGGCAAGCTGTTCATCAACAAGGACCAGATCCAGCCGGATCTGCTGGAAACCAACCTGCAGGCGGCCAAGGCCAAGGACCCGGAGCTGCGCGTGCAGCTGCAGGCCGACGATGGCGTGAACTATGGGGAAGTGGCGCGGGCCATGGCCTCGATCGAACGTGCGGGTATCACCAAGCTGTCGGTGATCACCGCCCGCTGAGCAACATCTCTCAGGCAATGCTTCAGGGGCCAGTCCTTCGGCAGGGGGTGGCCCCTTTTTTTATCGCCCCTGTAGGAGCGGGCTTGCCCCGAAATGAGGTCGGTTCTGATTCGATATTTGGTTATTAATAAATAGCTTCTTATTCCTTTACGAATATAACCACCCCCCTATACTTGGCCTCATGCACGCAAACGCAGCAGGAGGAGCCCCATGCGCAACGAGTCGATCCGTTACCTGATTGTGCCGGGCTGGCAAGGTTCGCCAGACGATCATTGGCAAACTCACTGGCAGCAGGTGTTGCCCAACAGCGCCCGGGTCGAGCAAGCCGACTGGTTGACCCCACAGCGCCAGGACTGGGTGGCCGCACTCGAGCATGCCGTGGCCGCGGATGAATCGCCGGTGATCCTTATCGCCCACAGCCTGGGGTGCATCACTGTTGCCCATTGGGCGGCGCAGGCCAGCGCGACCCTGTTGCGCCGCATACGGGGTGCCTTGCTGGTGGCCCCGGCGGACGTCGAACGCCCGACCTGCGCACCAGCCCTGCGTAACTTCGCACCGATTCCGCAACTGCTGCTGCCATTTCCCAGCCAGGTGGTCAGCTCTGATAACGACCCGGCCGTGAGCACCCCGCGGGCCATGCAGCTGGCCCGTGCCTGGGGCGCCGAGACCGGCTTTCTGGCCGGTGCCGGGCATATCAACGTCAAGTCCGGGCACCGTCGCTGGGAGCAGGGTTTCGCTTACCTGTATCGCCTGCAGAACCGCTTGGAACAGCACGCCCTACGCCGCGCCTGACCTTCCGGCGCTGACCCTTCGCCTTGATTCGAACGCCCGGCCGGAAAGCGCCAAGGGCGGGAGTTTGCCATGAGTAATCACGACACCTTCGGCCAGCCTTTGCTGACGTTTCCCGAACTGGACAAGAGCCCGTTGAGCATTCGCGCCAAGGCGCTGGTGTTCGTCGACCCGCGCTCGCGGCAACTGCGCGAGGAGCTCGAGCTGCTCGCGCCCTTGGCCCTGCCGGTGCTGATCCGCGGCGAGACCGGAACCGGCAAGGAGCTACTGGCCCGGCAGATTCATCGCGCCAGTGATCGCGGCGGGCTATTTGTTTCGGTCAATTGCGCGGCGATCAGCCCGACCTATGCCGACGCCGAGCTGTTCGGTTACAGCGCCGGTGCCCACAGCGGTGCGGCCAGCAGTCGGGCGGGCTGGTTTGGTTCGGCCAACGGCGGGACCCTGTACCTGGACGAAATCGCCGACTTGCCGCTGCCGATCCAGACCAAGCTGCTCTCGGCGCTGGAGAATCGCGAAGTCACCCGCGTCGGTGCCCAGCAACCGAACCCGGTGGACGTGCGCCTGGTCGCCGCGTCGAGCATTGACCTGGCGGAGGCGGTGAGTGCCGGTAAGTTTCATGAGCGCCTTTATCATTACCTGCGCGAAGGCCAGCTCGAGCTGCCGGCTTTGCGCGAACGGGTCGGCGATATCCTGCCGCTGGCCGAGTATTTCGTCGGCATCTACAGCCCGCGCCTGAACCTGCCGGTGCCCTTGATCAGCGAAGCGGCGCAGCGGCTGCTCGAGTTGCACAGCTGGCCGGGCAATACCCGCGAACTTGAGAACGTCATTCACTTTGCCCTGCTGGTCAGCAGCGGTGAAGAAATTCTCCCCCAGCACCTGAACCTGCCGACACCGTTGAGCGCTCTGGCCCGCCAGCTGGAGCAGTTGCTGAGCCTTGGCGAGCCGGGTGAACGCAGTGCGCTGCAACAACTGCTGGAAGCGGCCCTGTTGCGCCTGGCGCAACCAGGCGCCTGAACCCATGCAAGGGGTGCATGACGGTTCCTGTTAGAAATGGAATAAGAAGCGAAATAAAAGATATTGTTCTGGCATAAAAAATCTAGGTATTGTCCGCCTCAAGCCAGCTAGCAACGTACTGGCAACCCTCACCTTCGCCGTCGCCCGATGGCCGTGTATTCGAATAAGGACTGCGCATGAAAAAGGCTCTGTTGTTGACTGCTCTGGCGGCCGCTCTGTCGGTTGCAGGTTTTGCCCAGGCGGGCGAGAAGCTGGTAGTTGCCGCTACCCCGGTACCGCACGCGGAAATCCTCGAGCTGATCAAGCCGACCCTGGCCAAGGAAGGTGTGGACCTGGAGATCAAGGTCTTCACCGACTATGTGCAGCCTAACGTGCAGGTCGACCAGAAGCGTCTGGACGCCAACTACTTCCAGACCCTGCCGTACCTGAAGAACTTCAACGAAGGCAAAGGCACCCACCTGGAAACCGTGATCGGCGTGCACGTCGAACCGTTCGGCGGCTACTCGAAGAAGGTCACCAAGCTGAGCGATCTGAAGGACGGCGCTACCGTTGCCATCCCTAACGAAGGCAGCAACAGCGGTCGTGCCCTGCTGCTGTTGCAGAAGGCTGGCCTGATCACCCTGAAAGACCCGAAGAACGCCCTGGCGACCCCGAAAGACATTGCCCAGAACCCGAAGAAACTGAAATTCCGCGAGCTTGAGTCGGCCATGCTGCCGCGTGTGCTGGATCAGGTCGACCTAGACATGATCAACACCAACTACGCCCTGGAAGCCGGCCTGAACCCGGCCAAGGACGCCCTGGTGATCGAAGGTGCCGACTCGCCGTACGTGAACTTCCTGGTCGCCCGTCCGGACAACAAGGACAGCGCCGCCATCCAGAAGCTGGCCAAGGCCCTGACCAGCCCTGAAGTGAAGACCTTCATCGAGAAGAAATACAGCGGCGCGGTACTGCCGGCGTTCTGATCCGCGGCAGCACCTTTAGTACCCTGATAACGCCGACGCCGGCTCTGCTGCGTCGGCGTTTTCGTGTGTGCCTCAGTTGCGGGTTTGCACCGCGCGCAACAAGGCGCTGAGCAGTTTCAACAGGTCTTGGGGATCGTGGTTCGCTTGGCTGTTCATTGTTGTTGTCTTCCTTGAAAGGGAGGGAAGTGACAGCGCTTGGATAGCATTTGCAGCGAAAAGATCCCGCCACCGCCAAGGATTTCGCAGGTTAGCTGTTTGGGTGATATCAATATGCAATAAAGGTATTTAAATAAATATTTTTATACCTTTAGAGTCTACCTATTGTGCTTACCCGCACTGACAACCCCTGTTTAGAGCCGCCCGTTTACCCTCGGGCCGGTCCGAGATCCTGTCCATGACGCATCGTCACTGTCTGCCGAGGCTTACTCCATGAGCTTCGACTTCGCTTTTATCCTTAGCACATTGCCAGCGTTTCTCAAGGCGGTGGGCGTCACCCTGCAAGTCGGCCTGATCGCCATCGGCACTTCGCTGCTGGTGGCGCTGGTCAACGCGGCGATCCTGGTTTACCGCACGCCGTACCTGCAGCGCCTGGTAAAGCTCTATGTGGAGCTGGCGCGCAACACGCCGCTGCTGATCCAGCTCTTCTTCGTCTACTTCGCCTTGCCGGAACTGGGCTTGAAGATTTCCGGTTTTGCTGCGGCGCTCATCACCATGACCTTCCTCGGCGGCGCCTACCTGACCGAGGTGCTGCGCGCAGGCGTCGAGGCGGTGCCGGTGGCGCAACTGGAGTCGGGGCGCTCCATCGGCCTGTCGGAAGGCCAGTTGCTGCGCCATGTGATCCTGCCCCAGGCGGGGATCCTCAGCCTGCCGGCGCTGTTCGCCAATTTCATCTTTTTGCTCAAGGAAACCACCGTGGTGTCGGCGGTGGCGGTGCCGGAGATTCTCTACACCACCAAGAGCTATATCGCCCTGTACTACAAGACCTACGAGATGCTTGCGGTGCTGACGCTGATCTGCGTGCTGCTGTTCCTGCCATTGTCGCTGCTGCTTAGCCGCCTGGAACGGAGGCTGCAGCATGGCCAGTTCGGGTCTTGAGTTGTTGCTGGTGTCCTTGCCGCAACTGGGCAAGGGGGCCGCGCAAACCCTGGCAATTTCGGCGCTGAGCATCCTCTTCGCCACTCTCGGCGGCTTGCTCTACGGCGTGTTGGCGACCCTGGGCAAACGCAGTGTGAATGTGCTGCTGCGCATCTACCTGGAGCTGTTCCGGGCGATCCCGGTGCTGGTCTGGCTGTACCTGCTGTTTTTCGGCCTGCCGATTTTCTTTGCCTTGAGTATTCCGAGCTTCTGGTGTGCGGTGCTGGTGCTGTCGTTGTGGGGCGCCAGCGAAGTGGGCGAAGTGGTGCGTGGCGCGCTGCAGTCGTTGCCACGCGGGCAGCGCGAAGCGGGCCTGTCGATTGGCCTTTCCGGGTTGCAACTGTATGGCTACGTATTGCTGCCCCAGGCGCTCAAGCGCATGACCCCGCCGACCATCAACATCTACACGCGAATCATCAAGACCAGTTCGCTGGCGGTGCTGATCGGCGTGGTCGACGTGATCAAGGTCGGCCAGCAGATCATCGAGCGCACCTACGAGTCGGTGCTGATCTACGGCGTACTGTTCCTGTTTTTCTTCTTTATCTGCTACCCGCTGTCAGCCGCCTCGCGCGCGCTGGAGCGCCGCTGGACACACGCATGAGCGCACTGATCGAGTTCAAGGGCTTCAACAAATTCTTCGGCGCACAGCAGGTGCTCGACCACGTCGACCTGCAGGTACGCAGCGGCGAAGTGGTGGTGATCCTCGGCCCCAGCGGCTGCGGCAAGAGCACCCTGCTGCGTTGCCTCAATGGCCTGGAAACGGCCCACAGCGGCAGCCTGCGCCTGGCCGGTAAAGAATTGCTGGGGGCCGGCACCGACTGGCGCCAGGTACGCCAGCAGGTCGGCATGGTGTTTCAGAGTTATCACCTGTTCGGCCATATGAGCGTGATCGACAACCTGCTGCTTGGCCCGCTCAAGGTGCAAAAGCGCGAGCGCCGAGAAGCCCAGGCCCACGCTGAAGCCCTGCTGGCCAGGGTCGGCTTGCTGGACAAGCGCGACGCCTTCCCGCGCCAGCTTTCCGGTGGCCAGCAGCAACGCATCGCCATCGTTCGTTCGCTGTGCATGAACCCGCAAGTGATGCTGTTCGACGAAGTCACCGCCGCGCTCGACCCGGAAATGGTCAAGGAAGTGCTGCAGGTGATTCAGGGCCTGGCCCAGGGCGGCATGACCCTGCTCATCGTTACCCATGAAATGGCCTTCGCTCGTGCGGTGGCCGACCGTATCGTGTTCATGGAGGCCGGCAGGATCCTTGAACAACGCGACCCCGAGAGCTTCTTTACGAACCCGCAGAGCGCACGCGCGCAGCAGTTTCTGGAGAAATTCTCCTTTGTTGAAAGCCTGCCCAAAACTCCCGCAAAGGAACTGTCATGAAAACTGCCAAGACTTCGAAACTGCTGTTGTCGGTACTCGGCCTGGCCTTGCTGGCCGGTTGCAACAAGGCTGAAGAACCGGGCAAACCGGCCGCCGGTGGCGCCGCCCCGGCCACCAGCTACCTGGAAACCATCAAGGCCCGCGGCAAGCTGATCGTCGGCGTATTCACCGACAAGCCGCCGTTCGGCTTTGTCGATGAGGCCGGGCGCTATGTCGGTTTTGATACCGACATCGGCCGCCAGTTTGCCAAGGATCTGCTCGGCGACGAGAACAAGGTGGAGTTCGTTGCCGTTGAGCCCGCCAGCCGGATTCCGTTCCTGCAGAGCGACAAGGTCGACCTGATCCTGGCCAACATGACCGTCACCCCGGAACGCAAGGACGCGGTGGAGTTCACCAACCCCAACCTGCGCGTTGCCGTGCAGGCCCTGGTACCGGAAGGCAGCAGCGTGAAGAAGCTCGATGACCTGGCCGACAAGACCACCATCGTCACCACCGGCACCACCGCCGATATCTGGCTGACCAAGAACCACCCGGACTGGAAGCTGCTCAAGTTCGAGAAAAACACCGAGTCGCTGCAGGCCCTGGCCAGTGGTCGTGGTGATGCCTACGCCCAGGACAACCTGATCCTGTTCAGTTGGTCGAAGCAGAACCCGGGCTATCGCGTGCTGGAAGAAAAACTCGGCGAGGAAGCACCGATTGCACCGGCGGTGAAGAAGGGCAACATCGAGCTGCGTGATTGGGTCAACGCCGAACTGGCGCGCCTGGGTGAGCAAAAGTACCTGCTCAAACTGTATGACCAGTATGTGCGCAAGGAGCTCAGCGATGACACCAAGCCTGAGAGCGTGATTGTCGAAGGGGGTAACTGGCAGGGCTGACCATTTGGGGCTGCTGGCGCAGCCCATCGCCGGCAAGGCCGGCTCCCACAATGAACGTGTGTCCACCGGACCTGTGGGAGCTGGCGTTGCCAGCGATGCAAGGCGCAGCCTTGCTAATTCCGGGGCACCAGCTTCAAGGTGCTCTGCGCGGGAATCACCCCCATCTGCGCCTTGTGATACCGGCCCTCGATATAGTCCTTGGCCTGGTCGCCATAGTGCTTGTCGAACAATACTCCGCTTTGCCCTACCGGGTTGATGGTCAGTGCTTGCCCGGCATCGGCAAAATCGATCAGCCGCCGGGTCGACGGCCCATAGGTCACCGGCCACGGTGCCGGGCCGATCTTCGCCGACAAGTTGTTCGGCACCTCATGAGTACCCGGCGCGGCAAACGGCCCGACATTGAACAACAGGTTCAACGGCTTCTGCAGCCCTAATGGATGATTGTGGGTCAGGGTGTGGGCCTTGCCCCATTGCCAGCCCTCCGGGTCATTGCCAAGGGTCGCGCGCAGGTGCGCCAGCGTTTTGCCCCAGGCCTGCTTCACCGCCGCCTGGCGGTCACCGTGCTCGCTGCTGCCCTGTCTACCCCACCAGGGGGAAGCGGCGTCGGCCGCCAGGCGTGGCAACGCGGCATCGATGGCGCGGGTGCTGATCAATGTCCGGAACCAGGTATCGCCCAGCTCGTCATGCAGCGCCGCGTAGGCCAGGTCGTAGAGGAATTGGTTGAACAGCGTGGCGCTGACCGAGTCCACCGGGTAGTCGCCGTTCCACGCTGCCAGTTGCTCTACCAGCTCCTTCTCCTGATCGCCCTCGGCCACTTCCCGCAGCACCGCCAGCAGCGGCGCCAGGGTGCGCGGGCCGTAGTCGGTGATGGTGTCCAGTTGCAGCGCCTGGCTGTTCTGCTGGTCCCATTTGGTCTGCGGATCGGCCAGCTGCTGGTTCAGGCGCTGGCCCCGGTCGGCCAGGTTGTAATAGCCCGCAATCGGCATGTTTGCCGGCGGCTGGAAGTTGGCCGAAACGATGTAGCCGCTGGCCGGGTTCTCCGCCTGCGGGTTGGCGCTGAAGGGGTAGAAACCGAGCTTGTCGGCCTGGGGCGTGCTGCCGTCGAGGATGAAGCCCGGGTTGACGCCGGCGGGGCGAATCGGCAACTGCGCCGCCGCCCACCAGCCGATATCGCCACGGGCATTGGCCCAGACCAGGTTGAGCCCGGGCGCCTGGATTTTTGCCGCCGCAGCGCGCATCTTGGCCAGGGTGTCGGCGCGGTTGACCTGGTAGAAACCCTCGAGGATCGGGTTCTCGGTTTCCAGGAACGCCCACCACACGGCAATCGGCGTCGGCCCCGCGGTATCGCCCAGCACCGAGTTAACGATCGGCCCGTGGGGCGAACGGCGCAGGGTGATGTTCACCGGCGCCTCGTTCTTCACCGCGATCTGTGCCTGGGTCTGGGTCAGGGTCTGCCACTGGCCGTTGATCTTCACCTGTTCGGGGTTGTCGGGGTTGACCTGTTCGGCGATCAGGTCGACGTCATCGTTCTGGAACATGGTCAGGCTCCAGCCGAAGTCGCGGTTGTGGCCCAGCGATGCGAAGGGGTTCAGCGCCTGGTGATAGCCGTAGAGGTTGAAGCCGGGCGCGCTCAGTTCCGCCTCGTACCACACCGACGGCACGGCAAAGCTGATATGCGGATCGCCGGCCAGCAGCGGCTTGCCACTGCGGGTGCGGCTGCCGGAAAGCGCCCAGGCGTTGCTGCCTTCGTACTGGGGAATGCCGGCCTCGCTCAGGGCTTGCTGGCTGCGTTGCGCCAGCTGTTGCAGGCTCCGCCAGTCGTTGGCGGCCAGGGCTGGCTTGCTGGCCAGGGCACCTTGCGGGTTCCAGTCCAGGTCGAAGATCTTCAGGTACTCGGCACCCAACTGGTCACGGATGTAGGTCAGTGCAGGTTCCGTGCGAAACGCCGCGGCAAAGCTGTAGGCCATGTAGCCGGCGATGCTCAGGGTGTCCTGCGCGGTGAAGGGGCGCGGCTTGATGCCCAGCGCGTCGAACTCCATCGGCTTGGGATGGCTGTCCTGCCAGGCATTGACGCCCTCCAGGTAGGCTTGCAGGGCAAGCCAGGCCGGCGAGTGCTTGTCCTGGCGCTCGACATACAGCTCGGCCTGCTCGCGAATGCGCAGGCTGCGGAACAGGGCGTCGGTACCCACCAGCTTGCTGCCGAGGATCTCGGCCAGCTCGCCCCGGGCCAGGCGGCGGATGACCTCCATCTGGAACAGGCGATCCTGGGCGTGCACATAGCCCAGGGCGCGGTACAGGTCGGCCTCGTTCTGCGCCTGGATATGCGGCACGCCGCGGGTGTCATAGCGCACGCTGACCGGCGCTTGCAGATGGCTCAGGATGACCTCGCCCTGGCGTTGCGGCAGCTTGTCGTGCACGTACCAGTAACCGCCGCCAGCGGCCGCGGCAATGACCACGGCGAGGAAGGTCAGGCTGCGCTTCATCGTGACTCCTTGTGCTTTTAGCGGATCTTGTGCTCCGATCATCGCGGTAAAATCGGACAGAGGATAGCCCCACAGGAGGGACTGATGAATCTCAGTGAAAAGCAGAAGATGCTCAGCGGCCAGCTCTATCACGCCAGTTGCCCGCAGCTGCAGGCCGAGCAGATTGCCAACAAGCACTGGATGCAGCGTTACAACAACAGCGCCGAGCTGCTTAATGAGCAGCGCCACGGCCTGCTGGTCGAGCATTTCGGCGAGGTCGGCGACGGGGCGGTGATTCGCCCGCCGTTCTACTGCGACTACGGCTACAACATCAGCGTGGGCGCCAACGTGTTCATGAACTTCAACTGCGTGATCCTCGACGTCACCCCGGTGAGCATCGGCGATGACTGCCAGATCGGCCCGGCAGTGCAGATCTACACCGCCGACCACCCGCTGGACCCGGAGCTGCGCCGCAGCGGCCTGGAAAGCGGGCGGCCGGTGAAGATCGGCAACAACGTCTGGATCGGCGGCGGCGCGATCATTCTGCCGGGGGTGACGGTGGGTGATAACGCCGTGATCGGTGCCGGTAGTGTGGTGACTCGCGATGTACCGGCTGGCGCCACCGTGGTGGGCAATCCTGCGCGAGTGCGCTAGGGCTGCCAGGGGCAGTAGCAGCCTACCGCCATGGTGTGGGTGGCGTTGACTGCCCGGCCCTGGCTCAGGGCCAGCAGGATCGGTTCGATGAAGCTGTTGCTTGAGTTGCAGGTCGCGCCTTCGCTGTAAGGGCCGAAGTAGGCCAACTGGCCGTTGCGGTCCCAGATCGCCACGCCCGGGGTGGCCGGCAGGTGTTCGGCGCCGGGCAGCGCGCTCAGCGGTTTGAGCGCGCTCAGGGTGGCGGGCAGTTGGCCGCGGGTCCCGGGTTTTTGCACCACATAGAACTCGACGCCCTGGGGGCCGAAGTGCTCGATCAATTCAGCCAGGTGCTGTTGGTTGCCGACGTTGCACGGGCAGGCCGGGTCCCAGAAGTGCACCAGGCGGATCGGCCCGGGGCCGGCAAGGCTCGTCGGCAGTTGCAGGCGGTCGCCGGAAAACAGCGCGGTCTGGTTGTCGAAGGTGCGCAGGTAGCGGCTCTGGAAGCTGTCGTAGGCCCACCACAGGCCAGCGCCGCAGAGCGCGACGAGTAACAGGCCAAGCAGGGTTTTGGCGGGCGAGCGGGGCATGTGGGCAATGTCCGAAAAAAGTCGCCTAGCTTGCCATGCTGGCGGCGACAGATGAATATCACAGGTCAATAACCCGCTTTTGCGTCTGGAAATCTTTTATGCCCGCGTCATTTCAGCCCGACTCCCTACGTGCCAGCCTGTCTTCCCTGGCGGCGCGGCAGCCACTGTCGACGCAGGCCCAGGCCTATCAGCGCTTTTATGGCTTGGACCTGCCCGCTCGTGACGCCGTGCCGCAGATCTGGCTGGGACGCTTCGACGTCGCCGGTTTCGAGGTGGTCGGCCAGGTGTGGCTGCCGGCAGCGCCAGTGGCGACCCTGATTTTGCTGCACGGCTTTTATGACCACATGGGCCTGTACCGGCATGTCATCGATTGGGCGCTGGATCAGCAGTATGCGGTGATCTCCTGCGACCTGCCGGGGCACGGGCTGTCCAGTGGCGAGCGGGCCAGCATCGATGATTTCAGTGCCTATCAGCAGGTGCTGCAAGCGCTGTTCGAGCAGGCGCGCGGCTTGAACCTGCCGCAGCCCTGGCATCTGTTTGGGCAGAGCACCGGCGGCGCGATCGTCGTCGACCACCTGCTGCATCGCGGTGCCGAGAGCCCGGCCCAGGGCGAGGTGATCCTGCTCGCGCCGCTGGTACGGCCACGTGCGTGGCGCTGGTCGAAGTTCAGCTACCGGGTGCTCAGGCCTTTCGTCAACGGCATCGAGCGGCGCTTCAGCGAGAACAGCAACGACCCGACCTTCCTGCCGTTCCTGCTGGCCGACCCGTTGCAACCACGGTGCTTGCCGACGGCCTGGGTGGGGGCGTTGCTCGATTGGGTCAAGCGCATTGAAGCGGCGCCGGTCAGCCCGCGCCAGCCGCTGATCATCCAGGGCGAGTCGGACATGACCGTCGACTGGCCGTACAACCTCAAGGTGCTGGGGGAGAAATTCGCCGCGCCGCGGATCCTGATGATTCCCGAAGCGCGGCATCACCTGGCCAACGAACTGCCAGCGATCCGCGCGCGCTACTTTGATTTCATCGACCAGCGCCTGGGCTGATCACTGCAGTTGCGAGGTGTCCTGGCCAACCGCAAGGCCGGCGCGAATCGCCGCCAGGGCTGCCTTGTAGTAAGCCTTGCCCTCGGCTGACTCGGCAAAGGTGGCGAACGCTTCCAGCTCGGCATCGGACAGGTCGCGGTAGACGTACAGCAGGGTGTTGTTCAGCTCGCTGCCGATCTGCTCCATCAGGCGCTGGCGCTGGCCGTCGAGCAGGCCCTGGGCCTGGCCGCCACCGAGCAGGCCGGGGATCATCTGGCTAAGGCTGTCGGCGGCGACCCCGGCGATTGCCAGGCTCACTTCGGCGCCGGCTTCACGGGCAGGCAGGGCCTGGGCCAGGTGGCCGATGATCAGCAGACGGTTGTCGCTGGCCTGGACCTTGGGCAAGCCCTTGGCGTTCTTGGCCAACTGATCGCGACGGGTGGCAAGCAGTTCGGCGGCGACGATCTTGCGCCCCAGCGGCGACTGGAAAAAGGCCAGGGCCGGGGCAGGGTCGCTGAGGTTGGCGCGCAACTGGGCCTCAGCGCGTTTGTCCACGGCCTGGGCCTGGAAGCGCTGATTGCTGTTGTTGACCAGCGCCTGGTAAACCGCAGGCGGCAGGCTGCTGCGATAGCGCTGCTGGGCGGCATCGAGGGCATCGGTAAAGTGGGCGCGCTGCTCGGGCCAGCCGGCGACCTTGTAGAGTTGGTCGAGGCTGTCTGCCCAGACAGGCGTGGTGCAGATCATCATCAGCAGTAAAAACAAACGGCGCATTCAGGACTCCTGTCGGCAGGGCGCTATTGTCCTTGCCATGGCGGGGCTTTGTCGAGAAGCCATTGCACACTCTCGGCCAAGTGGCGCTGTCGGATTTCGCGGCAGATCGATACTATGCGCGACATGCACATATCCCCTGATGACCCCCTGCTGTTGCGCATCGTCGACGACCTGGCCACCCGTGGCTGGTCGCAGCAAGATACCTTTCTTCCAGAGCCGCTGACCCTGGCGCTGGCGGCCGAGTGCCGCAAACGCGCCGCCGAGGGCGAGCTTGCGCCAGCAGCCGTGGGCCGGGGCGTTGCCCAGGAGGTCCGCGAGGGCATCCGTGGCGACCATATCCAGTGGCTGGAACCCGGCCAGGCCGAGCCTTGCGACCACTACCTCGAGCTTATGAACAGCCTGCGCGTAGCCCTTAATCGCGGTTTGTTCCTCGGCCTTGAGGACTTCGAGTGCCATTTCGCCCTGTATCCGCCTGGTGCTTTCTACCGCAAGCACGTCGACCGCTTTCGCGATGACGACCGGCGCATGGTCTCGGCAGTGATCTACCTCAACGAGGGCTGGCAGCCCGAACACGGTGGTCAGTTGCGCATGACCCTCAGGGGCGACGTCGAGCATGACGTGCAGCCGATCGGTGGGTGCCTGGTGGTGTTCCTGTCCGGCGAAGTCCCCCATGAGGTGCTGCCGGCTCGGCGCGATCGCCTGTCGCTTACCGGCTGGTTCCGCCGCCGTGGCAACGAGCCGTTCTGAGATGCACAAGGTCCTGGTCAGTGCTTGCCTGCTCGGCCAGCTGGTGCGCTATGACGGGCGCGCCAGTGGCCATCCGGATTTGCTCCAGCAGTGGCAGGCCGAAGGGCGTGTGGTGCCATTGTGCCCTGAAGTGGCGGGCGGCTTGCCAACGCCACGGCCGCCGGCAGAGATCCCCGGTGGGCAGGGGGCGGCGGTGCTTGAGGGTGATGGACAGGTACTGACGGTCACGGGCGAGGATGTCAGTGCGCAGTTCCTGGCCGGGGCGCAGCTGGCGCTGGCGCTGGTGCGCCGCCATGGCATCCGGATTGCCGTGCTCAAGTCCGGCAGCCCGTCGTGCGGCAATGCGCTGACTTATGACGGAACGTTCAGCGGCACCAAAGTGGCGGGCGAGGGCGTGACCACGGCGCTGCTGCGCCGGGAGGGGCTACAGGTGTTCAGTGAGCTGGAGCTTGAGGCGGCGGAGTTGGCGTTAAAGCAACTTTGATCTGCAGGCCTCATCGCTGGCAAGCCAGTTCCCACAAGGTCCAGTGCTTGCAGTACCTGTGGGCGCTGGCTTGCCAGCGATGGGCTGCAAAGCAGCCCCTATCGATTACTTCGGCGGCTTGCTCGCATCCATCCCGAACCACTTCTGCGACAACTCGCTCAGCCGGCCATCGGCCTTGATTCGTTGCAGGGCGTTATCCACAGCGCTCTGGAACGCGGGGTTACCCTTCTGGAACGGAATCGCCAGGCTCAGAGTCGGGCCGACCGTGGCGCCTTTGCTTACGGGCTGCTGGCTGTCGCGAATGGCATAAGGCACCAGCAAACGGTCGCTGATGGCGGCATCGATCTGATCGTTGGCCACATCCTTGATCGGCTGCGATGCATCCGGGTAGCTGCGCAGGTCCACGCCTTCAACCACTCGCGCCTGCTCAGCGAACTGGCTGCCCTGAACGACGCCCAGGCTATGGCCCTTGAGCGCTTGAAGGGTGCTCAGCGGGCGTTTTTCCTCCTTGCGTACAATCAACTGGGCGCTGGAGTAGGCGTAGGGTTCGCTGAAATCCAGGCGCTCCTTGAGTTCCGGGGTGGCGGCGACGTGGTTGATTGCGATGTCGTAGCTACCGCTTTCAACACCTGCCAGCAAATCCTTGGATTCAACCACGACAAAGTCGGCGCGCAGATCGAGCTCATTGGCCAGCAATTGCCCAAGTTCGACTTCAAAACCGCTCAGTTTCTCGTTCTTGTCCTTGAAGTTGAACGGCGCCATGTTGGCTTCTACGGCAATGCGCAGTTCACCGCGGTCATTGACGTCGTCGATCAGCTCGGCCTGTGCCCATGGGCTGAGGAGGGTGGCAAGTAGTACCCCAATGGCAAAACGCATTTAAGCCCCTTGAATGCTTGGCAGTGAAATCGAGTCGCCGCGACTTTCTGTTGTTGTCACGGTCGAGCACAACTTAGGACCACGTCAGGTGGAGGATGTTTAACCGGTGGCGAAATTTTTTCTCTCCCGTTGTTAAACATGTTTTGACGCATTTGGACTATGGTAATCCACCGTTGCCGTTCGTTCAGTGGCAAACGTTATTGAAGTAAAACACAGGAGAAGTGAATGAAAAGCCTATTTTCGCGTGCAGCCGTCGCCGGATTGCTGATGGGTGTCTCGGCCTTTGCCGCGGCCGCCGATGGCCTGAAAAGCCAGGAGCCGCCAAAAGACGCCAAGGTCTTCATCGTTTCCCCGGCCGATGGCGCTACGGTCGACAAGACCTTCACCGTCAAGTTCGGCATCGAGGGCATGGAGCTCAAACCGGCAGGTGATGCTACTCCGCATACCGGCCACCACCACTTGCTGGTGGATGTCGACAAGCAGCCTGCGGCCGACCAGGTGCTGCCAACCAGCCTGCTGCCGGAAAACAACGCACCGCTGCCGGCGGGCCCGCAAGTGCTGCACTTCGGCAAGGCGCAGACCGAAGTCCAACTGACCCTGACCCCGGGCCAGCACACCCTGCAACTGGTGCTGGGCGACAAGTTCCACGTGCCGTTCAAGCCGAGTGTCGAGTCGAAGAAGATCACCGTTACCGTCAAGTAAGGCGGGCATAAAAAAGGGAGGCCATCACGGCCTCCCTTTTTTGTCGCACGGAAAACTTAGAACAGAACGCGGGAACGGATGGTGCCCTTGATCTGTTGCAGTTTTTCTTGCGCCAGGTCCGAGTACTCGGCGTCAACGTCGATAACCACGTAACCGACTTTCTCGTTGGTCTGCAGGAACTGACCGGAGATGTTGATCCCGTTTTCGGCGAACACTTTGTTGATTTCGCTGAGTACACCCGGAATGTTTTCGTGGATGTGCAGCAGACGGTGCTTGCCCGGGTGCGCCGGCAGGGCCACTTCAGGGAAGTTGACCGACGACACGGAAGTACCGTTGTCGCTGTACTTGACCAGCTTCTCGGCCACTTCCAGACCGATGTTGGCCTGGGCTTCAGCGGTGGAACCGCCGATGTGCGGGGTCAGGATCACGTTGTCCAGGCCGCGCAGCGGGCTTTCGAACTGCTCGTCGTTGGAGCGTGGCTCGACCGGGAACACGTCGATGGCGGCGCCGATCAGGTGCTTGTCCTTGATGGCCGCAGCCAGGTGATCCAGCTCGACCACGGTACCGCGGGCGGCGTTGATCAGGATCGAGCCCTTCTTCATCGCACGGATTTCTTTCTCGCCGATCATCCATTGGGTGGATGGCAGCTCAGGCACGTGCAGCGAGACGATGTCGGCCAGGCCCAGCAGCTCGTGCAGGCTGGTGACCTGGGTAGCGTTGCCCAATGGCAGCTTGGTCAGCGGGTCGAAGAAGAACACCTGCATGCCCAGGCCTTCGGCCAGGACCGACAGTTGGGTACCGATCGAGCCGTAGCCGACGATGCCCAGCTTCTTGCCACGGATCTCGAAGGAGTTGGCCGCGCTCTTGATCCAGCCACCACGGTGGCAGGAAGCGTTTTTCTCGGGGATGCCGCGCAGCAGCAGGATCGCTTCGGCCAGCACCAGTTCGGCCACCGAACGGGTATTGGAGTACGGCGCGTTGAACACGGCGATACCGCGCTCACGAGCGGCGTTCAGGTCAACTTGGTTGGTACCGATGCAGAAACAGCCGACAGCGACCAGTTTCTTGGCGCAGTCGAAAACCTCTTCGGTCAGTTGAGTGCGCGAGCGGATGCCGATGAAGTGGGCATCAGCGATCTTTTCTTTCAACTCAGCGTCGGGCAGAGAACCGGTGAGGTACTCGATGCTGGTATACCCGGCGGCCTTGAGGACGTCCACGGCGGATTGGTGGACGCCTTCGAGAAGAAGGAACTTGATCTTGCTCTTATCGAGAGAAGTCTTGCTCATCTGCGTAAACCTGTGTCCCGGAGAAAAATGGCAGGGAAGTGAAGCTCTCGCAGCATCGGCCTGAAGCACGATCAGCGGGGGGCGTATGCTAGCATGAGTACCCCCCGATACGCCCATCCCTGGGACGTGAAGTGTGCTCAGGGTGACTATGAATAGTTCGAGAGTTCTATCGATGACCGATCTTGCGCTGATTGATGAACTGATGACTCTGGTAGAGCCCGGTAAGGTGCTGACCGACGCGGCCTCCCTTGACGCTTACGGCAAGGACTGGACCAAGCACTTCGCGCCGGCGCCTTCGGCCATCGTCTTCCCCAAGAGCATCGAGCAGGTTCAGGCTATTGTCCGCTGGGCCAATCAGCACAAGGTCGCCCTGGTGCCGTCGGGCGGCCGAACCGGGCTGTCGGCAGCGGCGGTAGCGGCTAATGGCGAAGTGGTCGTGGCTTTTGACTACATGAACCAGATTCTCGATTTCAACGAATTCGACCGCTCGGTGGTCTGTCAGCCGGGGGTGATTACCCAGCAGTTGCAGGATTTCGCCGAAGCAAAGGGGTTGTATTACCCGGTGGACTTCGCTTCGGCAGGTTCCAGCCAGATTGGCGGCAATATCGGCACCAATGCCGGCGGAATCAAGGTTATTCGCTACGGCATGACCCGCAATTGGGTCGCCGGTCTCAAGGTCGTCACCGGCAAGGGCGACGTGCTCGAGCTGAACAAGGACCTGATCAAGAACGCCACCGGCTACGACCTGCGTCAGCTGTTCATTGGCGCCGAGGGCACCCTGGGTTTTGTGGTCGAGGCCACCATGCGCCTGGACCGGGCGCCGAACAACCTCACGGCCATGGTCCTCGGTACGCCGGACTTCGACTCGATCATGCCGGTGCTGCACGCGTTTCGTGCCAGGCTCGACCTGACCGCCTTCGAGTTCTTCTCCGACAAGGCCCTGGCCAAGATCATGGGCCGCGGCGACGTGCCGGCGCCGTTCGCGACCGACTGTCCGTTCTATGTATTGCTGGAGTTCGAAGCCAGCAACGAGGAGGTGGCCAATGACGCCCTGGCCACGTTCGAGCACTGCGTGGAGCAGGGTTGGGTGCTGGACGGAGTCATGAGCCAGAGCGAACAGCAGTTGCAGAACCTGTGGAAGCTGCGCGAGTTCATCTCCGAAACCATCTCGCACTGGACCCCGTACAAGAACGATATTTCGGTGACCGTGTCGAAAGTGCCGGCGTTCCTCAAGGATATTGACGCGATCGTCGCAGATAACTACCCGGATTTCGAAGTGGTCTGGTACGGCCATATTGGCGACGGCAACCTGCACCTGAACATCCTCAAGCCGCAGAATCTGAGCAAGGACGAATTCTTTGCCAAGTGCGCGACGGTGAACAAGTGGGTGTTCGAGACCGTCGAGAAGTACAACGGCTCTATCTCTGCCGAGCACGGCGTGGGCATGACCAAGCGCGATTACTTGACCTACAGTCGCTCGCCGGTTGAGATCGAATACATGAAAGCAGTGAAGGCGGCGTTCGATCCCAACGGGATCATGAACCCGGGCAAGATCTTCGCTGTCGAGTAAGCCACAGGCACAAGAGCATCCAATAGCGCCAGGAGTCGGCAATGAGCTATCAGCACCAGTATGTAGACGGCACGCGTATTCACTTTCCCCTGGGCAAGGTGGTGTGCATCGGGCGCAACTATGCCGAGCACGCCCAAGAGCTGGATAACCCGATCCCGACCGAACCCCTGTTGTTCATCAAACCGGGCAGTTGTGTGGTGCCGCTCGACAGCGGCTTCAAGATCCCGACTGAGCGCGGTTCGGTGCATTACGAGACAGAAATTGCCGTGTTGCTCGGCAAGTCGCTGTCTACCAACCCGACCGTAGAAGAAGTGCTCGACGCTATCTCCGGCTTTGCCCCGGCCCTGGACCTGACGCTGCGCGATCTGCAGGCACAACTGAAGGAAAAAGGCCTGCCGTGGGAGCGCTCCAAGTGCTTCGATGGCGCCTGCGTGCTGCCGCCGTTCGTGCCGGTCAGCGCCTTTGAAGACCTGACCGACATTGGCATCCGCCTGACCCTCAACGGCGAAGTGCGCCAGGACGGCAACAGCGCACTGATGCTCAACCCGATCGTGCCGATGATCCAGCACATGGCCACGCAATTCTCGCTGATGGCCGGTGATGTGATTCTCACCGGTACCCCGGTCGGGGTTGGCCCGCTCAATCCGGGCGACAAGCTGGTGGTGGAGCTGCCAGGCGTCAGCCGTTTCGAAAGCCAGGTGCTTTAACCATGTTGGCATGGCAGCCAGTATTGTCGGCTGCCATGCGGCTTGTCGGTTTTGCCATTTTTTTCACAACCGATCCGGATAATGCGTGCGGACCTGGCTCTGCGAACGCGCCGGTTACGTGATATCAACTGGCAAAAAGAGCAAAACTTCATGGCCACTCCCCTACCTTCGAGCAATTCCGTGCCGCCTGCGCGCAAACGTGGCCTGGCCTTGCGCTGGTCCACCTGGGCGGCAGCCGCGGCAATCATCGGCTACGGCGTGGCGATTGCCATGCATTGGGATGACCGTGGCTTGCTCTGGTTGCAGGAGCGTTTCGAAAGCAAGGTCGAGCAGCAGGCCAGCATCTGGTTGCCGGATTACCAGGTCAATATCGATGCCAAGGTGCTGCCGGGCATGGAGGATGATGAAGCTTCTGACCTGTCCTACAACCCGGTGAGCAAAACCTTGTTCGCCGTCATGGGCAAGAATCCCTTCTTGGTTGAACTGACCCTTGAAGGCGACGTGCTGCGCAAAATGCCGCTGGTGGGCTGGAGCAATCCTGAAGGGGTTGCAGTGCTGGAGGGCGGGCGCCTGGCGATTGTCGACGAGCGCGCTCACAAGATGACCATCGTCACCCTCAATGCCGACACCCAATCGCTGAACATCGCCGATTTCCCGCAATACGACCTCGGCCCTTCGGAAAACCAGAACAAAGCCTTCGAAGCTGTGGCCTGGGACCCTATGCAGCAGCGCATCATCCTTGGTGAAGAGCGGCCGCCGGCCTTGTTCACCTGGAGCAGCGACGGCCATAGCCCGCTGACTGGCGACAAGCAGCCGCTGCCAAGCGATGAGCTGGACCTGCGCAACCTCTCGGCCCTGGGCGTCGATCCGCGTACCGGGCACCTGCTGGTGCTGTCCGCTGACTCGAACATGCTGCTGGAGCTGAACGAGAAGGGCGAGCAGGTCAGCTTCATGACCCTGCTGGGCGGTTTCAATGGCTTGAACAAGCGTATCCCGCGAGCCGAAGGCGTGGCGATGGACGACAAAGGCACGCTGTACATCGTCAGTGAGCCGAACCTGTTCTATCGTTTTAACAAGCCCTGATTTCAGACTTTTCCTACTTCAGGATTAAGTTTCACTTCAGTTGAGTGTGGGAAGATTCAGGCTGTCACTGACTGAGTCCACCTGAATGCGTCGCTACATTCGCCTGCCCCTGATTTTCCTGGTTTTGAGCCTGCTCGGCTTGCTTCTGGTCACCGCGGCCGGGCAGCAGTACCGCCTGTTCGAGCGCGGCTGGTTCAACCTCAAGACCTGGTGGCAGCCGTTCGAGCAGAGCATTGGCCTGGACCAGTACCAGGTGGTGCTGGAGGCTCAACCTGTCGAAGGCCTGGACGACGACATCTCGGCGCTGACCTTCGACCCCGACCGCAACAGCCTGTTTACCGTGACCAACAAGCGCTCCGAGCTGATCGAGCTGTCACTGGACGGGCGTATCCTGCGCCGGGTGCCGCTGACCGGCTTTGGCGACCCGGAGGCGGTGGAGTACGTCGGCCCCAACAGCTACGTGATCACCGACGAGCGCGAGCAGCGTCTGATTCGCGTGCGCCTGAACGACAACACGCCCTTTCTCGATGCCAAGGATGCCGAACAACTGACCCTGGGTATCGGCCTCAATGGCAACAAAGGCTTTGAAGGCCTGGCCTACGACTCGGCCGGCAAGCGCCTGTTCGTGGCCAAGGAGCGCGACCCAATGCTGATCTACGAGGTGCATGGCTTCCCCCATGACAACCCCGAGCAACCGTATGCGGTGCATGTGGTGCAGGACCAGAAGCGTGATTCGCGGTTGTTTGTGCGTGACCTGTCGAGCTTGCAGTTCGATGAGCGCAGCGGCCACTTGCTGGCGCTGTCGGATGAATCGCAGTTGGTGCTGGAGCTGGATGTGCAGGGCAAGCCGCTGAGCACCTTGTCGTTGCGCAAGGGCTTTCAGGGCCTGAAGCAGAGCGTGCCGCAGGCCGAAGGTATCGCCATGGACGATGCCGGGACCATTTACCTGGTCAGCGAGCCGAACCTGTTTTACGTGTTCAAGAAGCCAACCGAGTAAGCTTCATCGCTGGCAAGCCAGCTCCCACAAGCAGAACCTGTGGGAGCTGGCTTGCCAGCGATAGGCTGCAAAGCCGCCCTGAATCAGACACCTCAGGCCTTGAGGCTCTTGACCCCTTCCGAAGTCCCCAGCAACAGCAGATCCGCCGGCCGCGCCGCGAACAGGCCATTGGTGACCACGCCGACAATCGCATTGATCTGGCTTTCCAGCTCGACCGGGTTGGTGATCTGCAGGTTGTGCACATCGAGAATGATGTTGCCGTTATCGGTCAGCACACCCTCGCGGTACACCGGGTCGCCCCCCAGCTTGACCAGCTGGCGCGCCACGTGGCTGCGGGCCATTGGAATCACTTCGACCGGCAATGGGAAGGCGCCCAGTACCGGCACCAGCTTGCTGGCGTCGGCGATGCAGATGAAGGTCTTGGCCACGGCGGCAACGATTTTCTCGCGGGTCAGGGCCGCGCCACCGCCCTTGATCAGGTTCAGGTGTTCGTCGCTTTCGTCGGCACCATCAACGTAGAACTCCAGGTCGCTGACGGTGTTCAGCTCATACACCGGAATACCATGACCTTTCAGGCGTGCAGCGGTCGCTTCGGAGCTGGCCACGGCGCCGTCGAAGGCGGTCTTGTGCTTGGCCAGGGCGTCGATGAAGCAGTTGGCGGTCGAACCGGTGCCGACACCGACGATGCTCTTGTCGTCGAGCTTGGGCAGAATGAAATCGACAGCGGCCTGGGCGACAGCCTGTTTGAGTTGGTCCTGGGTCATGCGGGCTCCGAAGCGGGGAGGAGTATCGTGAAGGCGCGTAGTATAGCGGCTAAAACCCCTGGCTTGCTGTGGTCGCCCGACAGGGCGCTGGGGTAGACTCGCAAACCTCGCCCAACCGCTCAGTGATGCTTTCCCGATGCTCGAACAGTACGTCAAGAAGATCCTCACCTCGCGCGTTTACGACGTTGCCGTCGAAACCCCGTTGCAGACCGCCGGCCAGCTGAGCAAGCGCCTGGGCAACAACATCCTGCTCAAGCGTGAAGACTTGCAGCCGGTGTTCTCGTTCAAGATTCGCGGTGCCTACAACAAACTGGCCCAGCTCAGTGCTGAAGAACTGGCCCGTGGCGTGGTCACCGCATCGGCCGGCAACCATGCCCAGGGCGTGGCCCTGGCGGCCCGTGAGCTGGGGATCAAGGCCACCATCGTGATGCCCAAGACCACCCCCGAGATCAAGGTCGAAGGCGTGCGTTCGCGCGGCGGCAAGGTGGTGCTGCATGGTGATACGTTCCCGGAAGCGCTGGCGTACTCGCTGAAGCTGGTGGACGAGAAAGGCTTCGTCTACATCCACCCCTATGACGATCCGCTCACCATCGCCGGGCAGGGCACCGTGGCCATGGAGATCCTCCGTCAGCACCCGGGGCAGCTGGATGCGATCTTCGTTCCGGTTGGCGGCGGCGGCCTGATTGCCGGCATCGCGGCCTACGTGAAGTACCTGCGCCCGCAGATCAAGGTGATCGGCGTCGAGCCGGACGACTCCAACTGCCTGCAGGCCGCCATGGCAGCGGGTGAGCGTGTGGTACTGCCGCAGGTCGGGCTGTTTGCCGACGGTGTGGCAGTGGCGCAGATCGGTCAGCACACCTTCGACATCTGCAAGCAGTATGTCGATGACGTGATCACCGTCAGTACCGACGAGATCTGCGCGGCAATCAAGGATATCTACGACGATACCCGCTCGATCACCGAACCTGCCGGCGCCTTGGGCGTTGCCGGGATCAAGAAGTACGTCGAACTCAACGGGGTGACCGGGCAGACCCTGGTCGCCATCGATTCCGGCGCCAACGTCAACTTCGACCGCCTGCGTCATGTCGCCGAGCGTGCCGAACTGGGGGAGGGCCGTGAAGCCATCATCGCCGTGACCATCCCCGAGCGGCCCGGCAGCTTCAAGGCCTTCTGCGAGGCGGTGGGCAAGCGCCAGATCACCGAATTCAACTACCGCTACCATGCCGACGGCGAGGCGCACATCTTCGTCGGTGTGCAGACCCATCCGGATACCGACCCGCGCAGTGCGCTGATCCAGAGCCTGACCGAGCAAGGCTTCCCGGTCCTCGACCTGACCGATAACGAACTGGCCAAGCTGCACATCCGCCATATGGTCGGCGGCCATGCGGCGCGGGTCAGCGATGAGCTGGTGTTGCGTTTCGAGTTTCCCGAACGCCCGGGTGCGCTGTTCAACTTCCTCAACAAGTTGGGTGGGCGCTGGAACATCTCGATGTTCCACTACCGCAACCACGGCGCGGCCGATGGTCGCGTGGTCGCCGGCCTGCAGGTGCCGGATGATGAGCGCCATCTGGTGCCGGCGGCGCTGGCCAAGATCGGCTACCCGTACTGGGACGAAACCGATAACCCGGCGTACCGGCTGTTCCTGGGCTGAGCGTCTACGCTTTTGGGCAATGCCTGAGGAAGATAAAAGAAATGGAACTGCTGACGACCCTGAAAACCGCCCACATTCTGGCCACCGTGTTGCTGCTGGGCAGCGCATTGGGGCTGGCGATCTGGACCTTTATCGCGCGCCGCAAGGGTGATGCCAGTGCCCACACGCGGCTGATGGCTCGGCCGCTGGTGTTTGTCTGGCTGTTGATGGGCATTTGCCTGGTGAGCATGCCGTTCACCGGCTGGTGGCTGGTACACCTGATCGGCTGGCCGTTGGGCCAGACCTGGGTGCTGGGTTCCAGTGTGATCTACACCGTCGGTGCGTTCAGCTGGTTCTGGCTGCTGGTGCGGGTCAATCGCCTGCGCACGGCGCCGACCGTGGGCAACCCGAAATTCACCCTGGCGCTGGCAGTGTTCAGCGGTGTGTGTTTCATCGCCATCGCCGGGCTGATGGGTGCCAAGCCGGTTTAAACGATAAGGATCGTCATGAAGGTGTTACTGGTGGGGGCCACGGGGTTCGTTGGCCGCCATCTTCTGCAGGCCTTGCACATGGCTGGCCATCAGGTTTTCGCGACCAGCCGCCATGCGCAGCCAGCGTCGCTGCCCGGGGTTACCTGGCAAATCCTCGACCTCGACCGGCTGGCGCTGGAGCCAACGGCCTATGCGCTTCCCGCCGGTATCGACCTGCTGATCAATGCCGCCGGTGTGCTCAGCACCCAGGAAGGCCAGCTGTCGCGAACCCAGGACATTGGCACCCGGGCGCTGTTCGACCTGGCGGCGCAGCGTGGCGTGCGGGTTTTGCAGATTTCTGCGCTGGGCGCCGGTGAACAGGCGGATGTGCCCTTTTTGGCCAGCAAGGCGCGTGCAGACGATTACCTGTTGGGGCTGGGCATTCCGGCCGTGGTGCTGCGCCCGTCGCTGCTGCTCGGGGCCGGCGGCACCAGCAGCCAGTGGCTGGCGCGCTTGTCACCCTGGCCAATGATTGCGCTGCTGGGCCTCAAGGCGCAGTTGCAACCCTTGCACATCGACGACCTGAGTGCGGCGGTGCTGGCGCTGATGCGACAGTGGCCGGCGCAGCCCTGCGTCGTGCCGTTGGTCGGCCCGCAGCAAATGACCTTGGCCCAAGTATTGGATAGCCTGCGTGCAGCACAGGGCTGGGCGCCAGCCCGCTACCTTGAAGTGCCGTCAATGCTCGCTCGGCCTGCGGTCTGGCTTGGCGATCGCCTCGGCTGGCGGGCATTGAACAGCCAGAGCCTGCGCATGGCCCGGCGCGACAATTGCGCCGACCCCGATATCCTCGCCGGGCACTGCGGTTATCGCTGCGCGCCGCTGGCCTCGCGGTTGGCAACCTGGCCGAGCGCCGCCCAGAGCAGCCAGCTGGCGTTACGACCGCTAATGCTGGCGGTGTTGGTGCTGATCTGGCTGGGCACTGCCGTGGTCAGCCTTGGCCCTGGCCATGACTGGGGCCTGCGTATTCTTGCCGAAGCCGGTTTGCAAGGCTTTGCGGCAACCCTGGCGGTAATTGCCGGCTCACTGTGCGATTTCGTCCTCGGCATCGGCCTGCTGCTGCGCCGTTGGCGACGCCGGGCGCTGCAGGCGCAACTGCTGTTGATGCTCGGCTACACGCTGATCATCAGCGTGGTGCTGCCGCATTACTGGTTTGACCCCTACGCTGCCGTCGCCAAGAACCTGGTGATGATGGTGGCTACCCTTTGGCTTCTATGGACTGAACCGCGTCGATGAGTGCTTACCTGCTGCTCAAAACCCTGCACATCCTGTCTTCTACCGTTCTGTTCGGCCTCGGTGCCGGTTCGGCCTACTATGCACTGCGCGCCTGGCGTACCGGCAAGGTCGAGGTAATCGCGACGACCTTCAAGCACCTGGTGTTCGCCGACTGGGCATTTACCGCGACCACTGCGGTGTTCCAGCCATTGAGCGGCATCGGCCTGGTGTTGCTGGCCGGGTGGCCGCCGCACCAGAGCTGGCTGATGTGGAGCTTTGGCTTGTACGTGTTTGCCGGCATCTGCTGGCTGCCGGTGGTGTGGCTGCAGATTCGCGTGCACAGGTTGGCCGAGCAGGCCTTGCGCGACGGTGTGGCGATGCCGATGAAGGCGGCCAGCTACATGCGCTGGTGGTTTGGCCTGGGCTGGCCGGCGTTCCTGGCGTTCATGGTGATTTTCTACATGATGGTCGCCAAGCCAAGCTGAGGCCGCTGCCGGGGAGGCAGCGGCCACTCACGCATCAATCGCGCAGGCTGATCACTGGCCAGCCGCGTTTCTGGGCTTCGGCACGCAGGTTCGGGTCGGGGTCGACCGCCACCGGGTTTGTGACCTTTTCCAGCAGTGGCAGGTCGTTCATCGAGTCGCTGTAGAAGTAGCTGTCATCCAGGCTATAGCCGTTCTCCAGCAGCCAGCGGTTCAGGCGCGTCACCTTGCCTTCACGGAAGCACGGTATATCGGTACTGCGGCCGCTGAAACGACCGTCGACCATTTCGCATTCGGTGGCCAGCAGGGTCTGAACGCCCAGGCGTTTGGCGATCGGGCCGGTGATGAAACGGTTGGTGGCGGTGATGATCACCAGCTTGTCGCCGGCATCCCGATGCTTCTTCAGCAGGGCCAGCGCCTTGGGCAGGATGATCGGCTCGACGCAATCGCGCATGAAATCGCGATGCCATTCGTCGAGCTGGGCGATTTCCGTGGTCGCGAGGATTTCCAGGCTGAAGTTCAGGTAGGCACTGAGGTCCAGCTTGCCGGCCAGGTAGTCCTGATAGAAAGCGTCGTTGCGGTTCTGGTACTCGACCGGGTCGAGAATGCCGCGTTCGCATAGGTAATCCCCCCAGGCGTGGTCGCTGTCGCCACCAAGGAGCGTATTGTCCAGATCGAATAAAGCCAGGCGCATTTAAGTCACTCGCATAACATCTGAAAAGTCCCACAGAATACGGACTTTTCACAACGGTGCACATAAGGTAAACAGGCGCGTTGCTGGCTTCGTGACCTTTGTGGAACAATGCCGTGACATGCGTTTGCGAGGTTGCTGCCGTGATCGACCCCGATGGTTTTCGCCCCAATGTCGGGATCATTCTGACGAATGATCTTGGGCAGGTGCTATGGGCTCGACGGATCAACCAGGATGCCTGGCAGTTTCCCCAGGGAGGTATCAACCCCGAGGAAACGCCGGAAGATGCCCTGTACCGCGAGCTGAACGAAGAAGTGGGGCTGGAGCGAGATGATGTTGAAATTCTTGCCTGCACCCGTGGCTGGTTGCGTTATCGTTTACCCCAACGCCTGGTCCGTACCCACAGCCAACCGCTGTGCATCGGCCAGAAACAGAAATGGTTCCTGTTGCGCCTGGTCTCCAACGAGCAGCGGGTGCGGATGGACTTGACCGGTAAACCGGAGTTCGACGGCTGGCGCTGGGTCAGCTATTGGTATCCGCTGGGCCAGGTGGTGACATTCAAGCGCGAGGTTTACCGCCGCGCTCTCAAAGAGCTTGCCCCGCGCCTGCTGGCGCGCGACTGACGACGGAGTTCGACCCCGAGCCATGCTCAATACGCTGCGCAAGATCGTCCAGGAAGTTAACTCCGCCAAGGATCTCAAGACGGCGTTGGGGATCATTGTGTTGCGCGTAAAAGAGGCCATGGGCAGTCAGGTCTGCTCCGTCTACCTGCTCGATCCCGAGACCAACCGCTTCGTGCTGATGGCCACCGAGGGCTTGAACAAGCGCTCGATCGGCAAGGTCAGCATGGCCCCCAACGAAGGCCTGGTCGGCCTGGTCGGTACCCGGGAAGAGCCGCTGAACCTGGAAAACGCCGCCGATCACCCGCGTTATCGCTACTTCGCCGAAACCGGCGAGGAGCGTTTTGCCTCCTTCCTCGGTGCACCGATCATCCACCACCGCCGCGTGGTCGGGGTGTTGGTCATCCAGCAAAAGGAGCGCCGTCAGTTCGATGAAGGCGAAGAAGCCTTCCTGGTGACCATGAGCGCGCAGCTCGCCGGGGTTATCGCCCACGCCGAGGCCACCGGCTCGATCCGCGGCCTGGGCCGTCAGGGCAAGGGTATCCAGGAGGCCAAGTTCGTCGGCGTACCCGGTTCACCCGGCGCTGCGGTGGGCAAGGCGGTGGTCATGCTGCCGCCGGCCGACCTCGACGTGGTGCCGGACAAGACCGTCGATGACATCGACGCCGAGCTGCTTCTGTTCAACAACGCCCTGGAAGGGGTGCGCGAAGACATGCGCAACCTCTCCGCCAAGCTCGCCACCCAATTGCGCCCGGAAGAGCGCGCGCTGTTCGACGTCTACCTGATGATGCTCGAAGACGCGGCCCTGGGCGGTGAAGTGGTGCAGGTGATCAAGACCGGCCAGTGGGCCCAGGGTGCGCTGCGCCAGGTGGTCGGCGAGCACGTCAATCGCTTCGAGCTGATGGACGATGCCTACCTGCGCGAGAGGGCTTCCGACGTGAAGGATCTGGGCCGGCGACTGCTGGCCTACCTGCAGGAGGCCCGTCAGCTGTCGTTGGTCTATCCCGACAACACCATTCTGATCAGTGAAGAACTGACTCCGGCGATGCTCGGCGAGGTGCCGGAAGGCAAGCTGCTCGGCCTGGTCTCGGTACTGGGCTCAGGCAACTCCCACGTCGCTATCCTGGCCCGGGCCATGGGCATCCCGACCGTCATGGGCCTGGTTGACCTGCCGTACTCCAAGGTCGACGGCATCGACATGATCGTCGATGGCTACAAGGGCGAGGTCTACACCAACCCCAGCGAAGTGCTGCGCAAGCAGTACGCCGAAGTGGTCGAAGAAGAGCGCCAGCTGGCCCAGGGCCTCGACGCCCTGCGTGAACTGCCTTGCGTAACCCTCGATGGCCACCGCATGCCGCTGTGGGTCAACACCGGGCTGCTCGCCGATGTCGCCCGCGCCCAGCAACGTGGCGCCGAAGGAGTCGGCCTGTACCGTACCGAAGTACCGTTCATGATCAACCAGCGTTTCCCTAGTGAAAAAGAGCAGCTGGCGATCTACCGCGAGCAACTGGCGGCCTTCCACCCGCTGCCGGTAACCATGCGCAGCCTGGATATCGGCGGTGACAAGGCGCTGTCGTACTTCCCGATCAAGGAAGACAACCCGTTCCTCGGCTGGCGCGGTATTCGCGTCACCCTCGACCACCCGGAAATCTTCCTGGTGCAGACCCGCGCGATGCTCAAGGCCAGCGAAGGCCTGAACAACCTGCGCATCCTGCTGCCGATGATTTCCGGTATCCACGAACTCGAAGAAGCCCTGCACCTGATCCATCGGGCCTGGGGCGAAGTGCGCGACGAAGGCACCGACGTGCCGATGCCGCCGGTGGGAGTGATGGTTGAGATCCCCGCTGCGGTGTACCAGACCCGCGAGCTGGCACGCCAGGTGGATTTCCTGTCGGTCGGCTCCAACGACCTGACCCAGTATTTGCTGGCGGTGGACCGCAACAACCCGCGCGTCGCCGACCTCTATGACTACCTGCACCCGGCGGTGCTCCAGGCCCTGCAGAACGTGGTGCGCGACGCCCACGCCGAAGGCAAGCCGGTGAGCATCTGCGGTGAAATGGCCGGTGACCCGGCGGCAGCGGTACTGTTGATGGCCATGGGTTTCGACAGCCTGTCGATGAACGCCACCAACCTGCCCAAGGTGAAGTGGATGCTGCGTCAGGTCAGCCTGAGCAAATCCAAGGAGCTGCTGGCCCAGGCCATGAGCATCGACAACCCGCAAGTTATCCACAGTTCGCTGCAGTTGGCCCTGAAGAACCTGGGCCTGGCGCGGATGATCGGGCCCGGGGTGGGCAAGGCCTTGTGATTTTAGGGCTGCTTTGCAGCCCATCGCTGGCAAGCCAGCTCCCACAATGGACCTGCATTCACCGACCCTGTGGGAGCTGGCTTGCCAGCGATAGCGTCAGACCTGCAAACACACCTCCCCCAGATGCCCGCCAAGCGGCCCAAAACTGCGCTCCAGCAACCGCCGCCGACCATCCGCCTCGACAATCAGCACCGTACTGGCCCGCGTCCCGTAGTTCTGGCTGGCGATAAACACGCTCGACAGCAACCGCTCGGTCCCCAACCCCACGCCGGTCTCCGGCAGCTCGCTGTCCGCCGCCGGCAAGTTATCCCCAAGCAGCTCCAGCAAGCGCTCGGGCTGCGGATCGGCCAGGTGCTGCTGCAACCCCGCCCGCGCCTTGAGCAGCTTCGGCCAGGGCGTATCCAGCCCGGCATTGGACACGCCGTAAACCCCTTCGCCCAGCACCTGCGGCGTAGGTTGTCGGGCATTCAGGTAACCCAGTTGTGCGTTATCGGCGACCAGCAGGTTGAAGCCCGAATACTGCTGGCTACGGCTGGCGACCTGATCCAGATAAGCCTCGACCCCCAGCTCACCTCGCAGGAACGCCGCCACCAGCTCGCCCCGCGACCGGGCGCCCTGGGGCTGATGCGGGTCGCGGATATTGGTCAGCGCCGCAAAGCGGCCATTGGGCCCGACACCCAGCCAGGTGCCGCCGGCTTCCAGGTCGCGCCCGGCGTAAACCCCGGGCGCATCCTCCCAGGCCCCCAGCACACGGCTGGGGCGGGCGTAGAACTCATCACGGTTGGCCGCGACGATCAGCGGCTGGGCATGCCCCGGCCGCCAGGCAAAAACGATCAGGCACATAGGTGGGCCTCTGTGTTTTTGCCCACTCTACCCATAGCGTCCGACGCGATCCATCGACTTAATGTGTCTTCACTAGAGCCGCAGGCCTACCTTCCGTTACCATGCCGGACTGAATTTACGGGGGGCGGCAATGGAATTCGTGCTCTATCTGGCGCTGGGCGCCTGCGCAGGCGTGCTGGCCGGGCTGTTCGGCGTTGGTGGTGGCATCATCATCGTGCCGGTGCTGGTGCTCAGTTTCACTGTGCAAGGCTTCGACGCTTCGGTGCTGACCCACCTGGCGGTGGGGACTTCGCTGGCGACCATTGTCTTTACCTCGGTCAATGCCATTCGCGAGCACCACCGCAAGGGCGCGGTGCAGTGGCCGATCTTCGTCTGGATGACCCTGGGGATACTGATCGGCGCCGGTATCGGCGCCAAAACCGCCTCGGCGATCCAGGGCCCGATGCTGCAAAAGATCATTGGCGTGTTCGCCCTGGTGATCGCCGTGCAGATGGCCCTGGACCTCAAGCCCAAGGCCAGCCGCGGCATCCCCGGCAAGCCCGGGCTGACGGTTGCGGGTAGCGTGATCGGCTGGGCCTCGGCAATCTTCGGCATTGGCGGCGGCTCGTTGACCGTGCCGTTCCTGACCTGGCGCAGCCTGCCCATGCAGCAGGCGGTGGCGACTTCGTCGGCCTGTGGTTTCCCGATTGCCGTGGCCAGTGCCCTGAGTTTCATCTGGCTGGGCTGGCATGACCCGCACCTGCCGGCGCACAGCCTGGGCTTCGTGTACCTGCCGGCGCTGCTGGGCATTGCCCTGACCAGCATGTTTTTCGCCCGCTTCGGCGCGCGCCTGGCGCATAAACTGTCGCCACGCTTGCTCAAACGGCTGTTTGCCACGCTGCTGTTCTGCGTCGGCTTGAGCTTTTTGCTTTAACGAGAGGAGTCACCATGCTGCCTTACCCGCAGATCGATCCAGTGGCCGTGGCCCTGGGTCCGCTGAAAATCCATTGGTACGGCCTGATGTATCTGGTCGGTATCGGCGGCGCCTGGCTGCTGGCCTCGCGTCGCCTCAACCGCTTTGACCCGACCTGGAGCCGCGAGAAGCTCTCCGACCTGGTGTTCTGGCTGTCGATGGGGGTGATTGTCGGTGGTCGCCTGGGCTACGTACTGTTCTATGACCTGCACGCCTATCTGGCCAACCCGACCTTGATCTTCGAGGTATGGAAGGGCGGCATGTCGTTCCACGGCGGCTTCATCGGCGTCATGCTCGCGGCCTTGTGGTTCGGCAAGCGCAACAACAAGTCGTTCTTCGAGCTGATGGACTTCGTCGCGCCACTGGTGCCGATTGGCCTGGGCGCCGGGCGTATCGGCAACTTCATCAATGCCGAGCTGTGGGGCAAGGCCACCGACGTGCCGTGGGCCATGGTCTTCCCGCCGTTCAGCGACCCGGCCCAGCTGCCACGTCACCCGTCGCAGCTGTACCAGTTCGCCCTGGAAGGTGTGGCATTATTCCTGATTCTCTGGCTGTACTCGCGCAAACCGCGTCCGACCATGGCAGTTTCCGGCATGTTCGCGCTGTTCTACGGAATTTTCCGCTTTATCGTCGAATTCGTGCGGGTACCCGACGCCCAGCTTGGCTACCTTGCCTTTGGCTGGTTGACCATGGGGCAGTTGCTTTGCGTGCCGATGATCCTCGGCGGCATCGGCCTGATCTGGTGGGCCTATAACCGCAAACCCACGGCCAAGGCCGCCGTTTGAATTTCCACGGCAGGGCGATCCCCTGCCGTCCTAGCTACAGGTAAGCCATGAAACAGTATCTAGATCTGGTCCGTGACGTGATCGAAAACGGCACCCTGCAGGGTAACCGTACCGGCATCCGCACCATCAGCCTGCCGGGCGCCATGCTGCGCTTCGACCTGCAGAAGGGCTTTCCGGCCATCACCACCCGCAAGCTGGCGTTCAAGTCGGCGATCGGCGAGATGGTCGGTTTCCTGCGCGGCGTGAAGAACGCTGGCGAGTTTCGCGAGCTGGGCTGCAAGGTCTGGGATCAGAACGCCAACGAAAACGCCCAGTGGCTGGCCAACCCGTTCCGCCAGGGCCATGACGACCTCGGCGAGATCTACGGCGTGCAATGGCGCCAATGGCCGGCTTACAAGCGCATCCCGCTGAGCAACCCGGCCGCCATCGAGCTGGCCCGGAGCCAGGGCTTCCAGCAGATCGCCCAGGCCGAGGAAGACGGTGAAGCCTTCGTCGTGCTGTACAAGGCCATCGACCAGATCCGCCAGTGCATCGACACCATCCACAACGACCCGGGCAGCCGCCGCATCCTGTTCCACGGCTGGAACTGCGCCCAGCTCGACGAGATGGCCCTGCCGCCGTGCCACCTGCTGTACCAGTTCCACCCGAATGTCGAGACCAGGGAAATTTCCCTGACCCTCTACATCCGTTCCAACGACCTGGGCCTGGGCACGCCGTTCAACCTCACCGAAGGCGCTGCCTTGCTGTCGCTGATGGGCCGCCTGACCGGCTACACGCCGCGCTGGTTCACCTATTTCATCGGTGATGCGCACGTCTACGAGAACCACCTGGACATGCTCAACGAGCAGCTCAAGCGCGAGCCGCTGGCAGCGCCGAAGCTGGTGATCAATGATCGCGTGCCGGAATTCGCCAAGACCGGCGTGTACGAGCCGCAGTGGCTGGAGAAGATCGAACCGAGCGACTTCAGCCTCGAAGGCTACGAGCACCACGCGCCAATGACGGCGCCGATGGCGGTCTGATTAACCGTCTGAAATTACTGTGGGAGCAACTGTCTTGATCAGGCTGTTTGCACTCGCCAAGGGGTATTGTCCCGCAGCATTGCATTCAGCCTGACGATCAGCACCCGCATACAGGCTACGAGGGCTACCTTGGCGCACTTCCCACGCTCCCGAAGTGCTTCGTAGCGTGCTTTAAATTCTGTGTTGTGACGGATGATGATCCAGCTCGACATGTACAGCACTCGCCTTACATGGGCCCGACCACCCCATATCTGGCGGTGCCCTCGATGGCTACCGCTATCGTTGTTGTAAGGCGCTACGCCCACCAGCGCGGCGATCTGACGGCGGTCCAACTGTCCCAGTTCAGGCAGTGAGGCGAGCAGATTTGCGGCGGTTACCCGACCGATTCCGGTCACTGCCAATAACTGACGCGCCCTGGTATCGTCCAGTTGCACCATCGCCTGATCAATTTCTTCGTCGAGGCGTTTGATCAGCACTTTCAGCTGCTCTATATGCTCATCGAAGTGGGCCATCACTGTTGCCGAGCGACATTGCTGGCGACGCCGCTTGTCGTCATCACGGCTCTGCACAAATTGGGCGCGCTGCTTCACCAGCTCTCGCAGCTCTTCGCGTTCAGGGCTGACCGGTTGGCCTTGAGGGGCGCTGAGGTGTGCAGCGAAGTCCGCAAGGACTTCGGCGTCGATCTTGTCGGTTTTGGCTTTTTTACCCATGGCATCGGCGAATTTTCGGGCACGGGCTGGGTTGATGCAGATGGTTTCCAGTCCTGCTGAGGCCAGGGCGATCAACACATCTTTCTCGTAGCCGCCTGTCGCTTCGATCAGCACTCGACTGATCTTGAAGTCCTTCAGACGCTCAAGCAACGCCTCGAAGCCTGCGGAGTTGTTGGCCACTTCGAAGCGGATTTTTTGAGGTTTGATGCAGATTTCCAAAGTGGCTTTGGCAGTGTCGATTCCAACAGAAGACAACATGGCTGAACCCTCTTACACTCAGTTGTGAGAGCGCTCTGGCTTGGCCCACGCTTGTGATTCGAGAGGCGCTCAATCAACTGTTCGGGCTCGGGCCAGAGTGGAGAGGTGAATGGCAGCTTTGCTCCCACACGTGCTTTGAGCACTACCGGCGTGCAGCTTGCCATTCACCGCTCTCACTTCTGATTCTATTCCTACCTCAAGACACAAGCGGGCACCTCAATCAGTGCCCGTGGCTCCTGCCCACATGCGAATGCTCCGCCTCTGGCGCCGTTACCGCGCCATTGACCTCCAGATGCTGCAGGATCGAGCACTGGACCTCCTTGGGATGGCAGTGCTGACGCAGTTCCAGCAGTTGGGCCTGCAGGGCCTGCAGGCCGTCGATACGCGCCTTGACGTGCTGGATATGCTCGTCGATCAGGGCGTTGACGCTTTCACACTGGTCTTCCGGGCTGTCGCGCAGGTGCAGCAGGCTGCGGATTTCTTCCAGGGTCATGTCCAGGGTGCGGCAGTTGCGGATGAAGGTCAGGCGCTCGACGTGGGCCTGGGTGTACATCCGGTAGTTGCCCTCGCTGCGCGCCGGCTCCGGCAGCAGGTTTTCCCGCTCGTAGTAACGGATGGTTTCCACCGCGCAATCGGTGGCCTTGGCCAGTTCTCCGATCTTCATCTGCAAATACCTCGACAAGTGGCTTGACCCTATAGTGGCTACAGGGTGTTCACTTGGCAACAGGACATTTAAGGATGAACCCATGAACCAGCCTGTCAGCCACACCCCAGGTAAAGCCGCCCACGATCATGAGCACAGCCATGATCACGCCAAGCATGAGCATGCCGAGCACGCCCACAGCAGCTGCTGTTCCCACGACGCCGCGCCGGCGCTGGTGCAGCTGAGCGAGGCGAGTAGCGCCGGTGCGCGGTTGAGCCGTTTCCGCATCGAGGCCATGGATTGCCCGACCGAGCAGACGCTGATCCAGAACAAGCTGGGCAAGCTGGCGGGGGTCGAGCAGCTGGAATTCAACCTGATCAACCGCATCCTCGGTGTACGCCATACCCATGCCGACACTGTCGTCATCGAGCAGGCCGTAGCCTCGTTGGGCATGCAGGCTGAACCGCTGAGCGATGCCACCGAGGAAGCTGGCGCTACACCTGCGCCCGCGAAAAAGCACTGGTGGCCGCTGGCGTTGGCCGGTGTGGCGGCGCTGGGCGCCGAGGCCATCCATTTCGCCGAGCTGGCGCCTTCCTGGGTGGTGGCCCTGGTCGCCCTGGTGTCGATCCTCAGCTGCGGCCTGGGTACCTACAAAAAGGGCTGGATCGCGCTGAAGAACGGCAACCTCAATATCAACGCGCTGATGAGCATCGCCGTGACCGGTGCGGTGTTGATCGGCCAGTGGCCGGAAGCGGCCATGGTCATGTTCCTCTTCACCGTCGCCGAGCTGATCGAAGCACGCTCGCTGGACCGCGCGCGTAACGCCATCGGCGGCCTGATGCAGTTGAGCCCGGACCTCGCCACCGTGCAGCAAGCCGATGGCCAGTGGCGTGAGCTGGACGTCAAGCAGGTCGCCCTGGGCGCGCTGGTGCGGGTGCGTCCCGGCGAGCGCATCGGCCTGGACGGCGAGGTGGTCAGCGGCCAGTCAAGTATCGACCAGGCGCCGATCACTGGCGAGAGCCTGCCGGTAGAGAAGGGCCCGGGCGACAAGGTGTTCGCCGGTACCATCAACCAGGCCGGTGCGCTGGAGTACCGGGTCACGGCGGCGGCCGGGCAATCGACCCTGGCACGGATCATCAAGGCCGTGGAAGAAGCCCAGGGCGCGCGGGCGCCGACCCAGCGCTTCGTCGACCAGTTCTCGCGCATCTACACCCCGGCCGTGTTCGCCTTTGCCCTGGCGGTAGCGGTGATTCCGCCGCTGTTCATGGCTGGCGCCTGGTTCGACTGGATCTACCGCGCCCTGGTATTGCTGGTGGTGGCGTGCCCGTGTGCGCTGGTGATTTCTACCCCGGTGACCATTGTCAGCGGCCTGGCTGCGGCGGCGCGCAAAGGCATCCTGGTCAAGGGCGGGGTGTACCTGGAAGGCGGGCGCAAGCTCGACTTCCTGGCCCTGGACAAGACCGGCACCATCACCCATGGCAAGCCGGTGCAAACCGACCATGAAGTGCTTGAGCCGTTGTTCGAAGGCCGTGCCCAGGCGCTGGCCGCAAGCCTCGCCGACCGCTCCGACCACCCGGTCTCCCGTGCCATTGCCGTGTTCGCCACAGAGCAGCAACTGCCCCTGAGCGAGGTGACGGCCTTCGAAGCCCTGGCCGGTCGCGGCGTACGCGGCGAGATTGACGGCGAGCTGTATCACCTGGGCAACCATCGCCTGGTCGAAGAACTGGGCCTGTGCTCGGCGCAGCTCGAAGCCCGGCTCGATGCCCTCGAGCGCCAGGGCAAGACCGTCGTGCTGCTGCTCGACAAGTCCGGCCCGCTGGCGCTGTTCGCCGTCGCCGACACGGTCAAGGACAGCAGCCGCGAGGCGATTGCCGAACTGCATGAGCTGGGTATCAAGACTGTCATGCTGACCGGCGACAATCCGCACACGGCCCAGGCCATTGCCGCCCAGGTCGGTATCGACCAGGCCCATGGCAACCTGCTGCCGGCCGACAAGCTCAAGACCATCGAAGACCTGTACGCCCAGGGCCATCGGGTCGGCATGGTCGGCGACGGTATCAATGATGCGCCGGCCCTGGCCCGGGCCGAGATCGGTTTTGCCATGGCTGCGGCCGGTACTGACACTGCCATCGAGACCGCCGACGTGGCGCTGATGGATGATGACTTGCGCAAAATCCCGGCCTTCGTCAGGCTCTCGCGCCAGAGTGCGGCGATCCTGACCCAGAACATCGTCCTGGCCCTGGGGATCAAGGCGATCTTCCTGGCGGTCACCTTCGCCGGCATGGCAACCATGTGGATGGCGGTGTTCGCCGACATGGGCGTGAGTTTGCTGGTGGTCTTCAACGGCCTGCGCCTGCTGCGTAAATAGAGGATGTATGTTGAGTTCCGAGTTGAAGGCCTTCTACATGGTTGCCCGCCTGGGCAGCATTACCCTGGCGGCGAAGAAACTCGGGCTCAGCCAACCGACGGTAACCACGCAGATCCGCAACCTGGAAAGCCAGTACGCGGTGGAGCTGTTCTACCGCGGCGGTCGGCGCCTGACCCTCAGTGACGACGGCACGCGGCTGTTGCCGATGGTCAAGGCGCTGCTGCAGCAGGAAGCCGATATCGAGTTCTTCCTGCGCAACAGCGGCCAGGGCCAGGGCAGTTTGCGCATCGCCGCCACGGCGCCGTATTACATCCTCGACCTGGTGAAGATCTTCCGCGAGCGCCTGCCACAGGTGGAGGTGTCGGTGGAGATCGGCAACTCCCAGCAGGTGCTGGAGTTGCTCGAAGACTATCGGGTCGATCTGGCCGCGTCTTCGCAACTGGTCGAGGATGTGCGCCTGGTACGGCGGGTGCTGGGTACCGATCCGCTGGTGGTGGCGGTGCATCGTAACCATGTGTTGGCCAGCCGTGAGTCGCTGCCGTTGTCGGCACTGGCCGGGCATTGCCTGTTGGTGCGTGAGCAGGGTTCGACCACGCGCAAACTGACCGAACAGATGCTGGAAGCGGCGGGGGTGAAGGTTGGGTCGCTGCTGGAGATCGGCAGCCGCGAGTCGATTCGCGAGGCGGTGCTGCGCAATATCGGCATCAGCATCATTGCCCGCCATGAAGTGCCGCATAACCCCGAGCTGCGGGTGCTGAGCCTGGAGGGTGCGCCGGTGATGCATGAGTATCTGTATTGCCTCAAGGAGCGGCGCCAGGCGCGCTTGCCGGCGGCGTTTCTGGGGTTGGCTCAGGAAGTTGCGGCGGTAGAGATATAGATAATCGCTGGCAAGCCAGCTCCCACAGGGTACTGCATGCACTGGACCTGTGGGAGCTGGCTTGCCAGCGATGCAAGGCGCAGCCTTGCCAACCGAGATCACACCAAAATCTGCCTATACCACTATCGGCAACTTTTGCCTCTGCGCCACAGAACCTTCGCATTGCCTGCCTAGCATGACCCTCATTCGTTCGATGAGGTTCTGCCATGAACACTGCGGTCGCAAACCCAGGCGCACAGATGAAGGTGCGCGGTATCCACAAGCGCTTCGGCGCCTTTACCGCCCTGCATGATGTTTCCCTCGACGTCGCTGCCGGGGAGCTGGTGTGCTTGCTGGGCCCGTCCGGCTGTGGCAAGACCACCCTGCTGCGCTGCATTGCAGGCCTGGAGCGCCAGGACCGCGGCACCCTGTACATCGGTGAGCGCGACATCTCCGAGCTGCCGCCCCAGGCTCGTGACTATGGCATCCTGTTCCAGTCCTACGCGCTGTTCCCCAACCTTACCGTCGAAGCCAACATCGCCTACGGCCTGGCTGGCAGTGGCCGTGACGAAGTGCGCCAGCGGGTGGCGCAGATGCTCGAGCTGGTGGGCCTGAGCGGCAGCGAGAAGAAGTACCCCGGCCAGCTTTCCGGCGGCCAGCAACAGCGGGTGGCCCTGGCCCGCGCCCTGGCCCCGGCACCTTCGTTGCTGCTGCTCGATGAGCCGATGTCGGCCCTCGACGCGCGGGTTCGCGAGCACCTGTGCAGCGAACTGCGCCAGCTGCAGCGCCAGCTCGGCATTACCACCCTGATGGTCACCCACAATCAGGACGAAGCCATGTTGATGGCCGACCGCATTGCGGTGATGAACAACGGCCAGGTCGAACAGTACGCCACCCCGCAGGAAATCTACGACAAGCCGGCCACGCCGTTCGTTGCCGAGTTCGTTGGCCAGGGTAACTGGCTGCCGTTCCAGCGTCACAGCGACAGCCATGCCCAGGTCGGTGCGCTGAACATGCGCCTGGTCGACGGTGCCGGCCAGGCCCGTAGCGGTCGCCTGTTCTGCCGCCCGGAAGCGATCAGCGTCAACCCGCCGGTGCACGAGGAGAACCTGTTTCCGGCACGGGTGCGCGAGATCACTTTCCTGGGTAATCGCTGTCGCATGAGTTTCGAATTCAACGAGCTGCCAGGCCATGCCCTGCTTGCTGAAGTCGCCCCCGAGTCGATGCCGCGCCTGGGCTCCCAGGACATCTGGGTCGCCTTGCCGCCGCGCAGCCTGCAGGTGTTTGCCTGAGATGGCTGCGCCAATCGCCATGCCGATCGCACACGCGAAGGCAGCACAGCGCACCGGTGTATCGCTGGGGGATCGACTGTTCGTGGTCGGCGGCAAGTGGTTGCTGCTGCTTCTGCTCACCGTCGCGGTCCTGATGCCACTGCTGGCGATCTTCTGGCGCGGTTTCAGCAGTGATACCGGCCAGGGCGGTGGCCTGGTTGCCGCCCGCGAATTGTTTGCCAGTGCCAACTTCCACTGGTTGCTGGGCAACAGCCTGAAAGTCTCGCTCAGCGTTGCAGCCATTGTGGTGCCGCTGGCCTACCTGTTCGCCTACGCCCTGCAGCGCACGCTGATCCCGGCCAAAGGCCTGTGGCGCGGCATCTCATTGCTACCGTTGCTGGCGCCATCGATGCTGCCGGCCATTGCCCTGGTCTACCTGTTCGGCAATCAGGGCCTGCTGCGCGGGCTGCTCAGCGACAATATCTACGGCTTCTGGGGCATTGTCCTCGGTGAGGCCATCTACACCTTCCCGCATGCGCTGATGATCCTGCTTTCAGCCCTGTCGCTGGCCGATGCGCATTTGTTCGACGCCGCCTCGAGCATGGGGGCCGGGCCTTGGCGCGCCTTTCACAGCATCACCTGGCCGGCGACCCGGCAGGCGGTGTTCGCCGCCTTCTGCCTGGTGTTCACCCTGACCATCACCGATTTCGGTGTGCCAGTGGTGGTCGGTGGCGATTATCAGGTGCTGGCGCTGGAGGCCTACAAGGCCGTGGTCGGCCAGCAACAGTTCGGCCGCGGTGCCTTGATCGGTATGGTCCTGTTGGTGCCGGCGCTGCTCAGCTTTGCCGTCGATGCCTGGTTGCGCCGCCGCCAGGGCGACTCGATGAGCGGCCGTGCCCAGGTGTTCCAGCCACAGCCTTCGCGGCGCCGCGATGCCTGCTTCCTGGCCGTGGTCATACTGATTTGCGCGGTGCTGTTGCTGGTGGTGGGCATGGCGGTGTACTCATCGCTGGTCAAGTTCTGGCCTTACAACCTGTCGCTGTCGCTCAAGCACTACCAGTTCGACGAAACCGCCGGTGGCGGCTGGCTGGCCTACCGCAACAGTCTGACCATGGCCCTGGGCACGGCGCTGATCGGCAGCGCGGTGATTTTCACCGGCGCCTACCTGATGGAAAAAACCAAGGGCCAGCGCGGCCTGAACCTGTTGCTGCGCCTGCTCAGCTTCGTGCCGATGGCGGTGCCGGGGTTGGTTCTGGGGCTTGGCTACGTGTTCTTCTTCAACCTCGCCAGCAACCCGCTGCATGTGTTCTACGGCAGCATGGCGCTGCTGGTGGTGTGCACCATCGCCCACTACCTGACCACCGCGCAGATGACCGCGACCACCGCCCTGCGCCAGCTCGATGGCGAGTTCGAGGCCGCTGCGCTGTCGCTCAAGGCGCCGCTGTACCGGCATTTTCTGCGGGTCACCGTGCCGATCTGCCTGCCGGCATTGCTCGACATCATCCGCTACCTGTTCGTCTCGGCAATGACCACGGTGTCGGCGGCGATCTTCCTCTACAGCCCCGACACCATCCTCGCCGCGGTCGCCGTACTGAACATGGATGACGCCGGCAACGTCGGCGGTGCCGCGGCGATGTCGACCCTGATCCTGCTTACCAGCGCCACCGTTTCGCTGCTCCTGGCCTGGGCCTCGCGCGGCCTGTTGCAACGCTCCCAAGCCTGGCGCCAGCGCGCGCCGGGTCACTGATTGCCTCTCCCAACCTGTACCGTTCAAAGGAACCGCATCATGTTCAAGCCACTTGCTCTTGCCGCTGCCGTCCTCACTGCGTTCAGTGTGCAGGCCTACGCCGCCGACACCCAGCTGACGGTCTACACCGCACTCGAAGCCGAACAGCTCAAGAGCTACAAGCAAGCCTTCGAGAAGGCCAACCCGGACATCGAAATCAAATGGGTGCGGGATTCCACCGGCATCATCACCGCCAAACTGCTGGCCGAAAAAGACCGCCCGCAAGCCGATGCCGTGTGGGGCCTGGCAGCGTCGAGCCTGGCCATCCTCGACCAGCAGGGGATGCTGCAAAGCTATGCACCGAAAGACCTCGGCAAGATCGGCGCCAACTACCGCGATGCCGCCAACCCGCCAGCCTGGGTGGGCATGGACGTCTGGGCCGCGACCATCTGCTTCAACACCGTCGAGGCCGAGAAACAGGGCCTGAGCAAGCCGGTGAGCTGGCAGGATCTGACCAAGCCCGAGTACAAGGGCAAGATCGTCATGCCCAACCCGGCGTCTTCCGGCACCGGCTTCCTCGATGTCAGCGCCTGGTTGCAGACCTTCGGCGAGAAACAGGGCTGGGCGTACATGGACGGCCTGCACCAGAACATCGGCCAGTACGTTCACTCCGGCTCCAAGCCTTGCAAGCTGGCGGCGGCGGGTGAATTCCCGATTGGTATCTCCTTCGAATACCCGGCCGTGCAGCTCAAGCGCCAGGGCGCGCCGCTGGACATCGTCCTGCCCAAGGAAGGCCTGGGCTGGGAGATCGAAGCCACTGCGGTGATCAAGGGCAGCCAGCATGAAGACGCGGCCAAGCGTTTGGCCGACTTCTCGGCAAGCCCGGCGGCCATGGAGCTGTACAAGGAAAACTTCGCCGTCCTGGCCCAGCCCGGTATCGCCAAGCCGCAGACCGAACTGCCGGCCGACTACGAGCAGCGCCTGATCAAGAACGACTTCGCCTGGGCTTCGAAGAACCGCGACAGCATCCTCGCCGAGTGGCGCAAGCGCTATGACGGCAAGTCGGAGAAGGTGGCGCAGCAGTAACACTGCGTTGACTTCATCGCTGGCAAGCCAGCTCCCACAGGATCGGTGTATGCAGTACCTGTGGGAGCTGGCTTGCCAGCGATGGGGGCGACGAATTCTTCAAGGAACCTCAAATGACCGATCTACTCATCGTCGGCGCCGGCATCCTCGGCCTGTCCCATGCCTACGCCGCCGCCCGGCGTGGGCTCAAGGTGCGGGTCTTCGAGCGCAGCGCCACGCCCCTGGGCGCTTCGGTGCGCAACTTCGGCCAGGCCCTGGTCACCGGCCAGCCGCCCGGCCAGATGCTCGAGCTGGCCAAGGCCAGCAGCGGCATCTGGAAGCACTGGGCGCAGCAGGCCGGCTTCGAGCTCAAGGCCAATGGCTCGCTGCTGTTTGCCCGTACCGCGCTGGAACTGGAACTGCTCGAAGCCTTCTGCGCCGAGCGTGCGCCACAACATGACTACCAGGTGCAACTGCTCAGCGGCGCCGACCTGAACGACCTGTATGGCGGCCAGTTCCGCCACCACCGCGCCGCCTTGCGCGGGCTGCAAGACCAGCAGTTGTATTCACGCGAAGCCTTGCCGAGCCTGATCCGCTTCCTGCAGCAGGTGCTGGATGTACAGTTTCATTTCTCTACCCTGGTGCGCGGTATCGAACCGGGGCGGGTGTCGACCACGGCGGGGGATTTCAACGCCAAACAGGTGGTGGTCTGCTCCGGTCACGACTACCAGACCCTGCTCGCCGAACCCATCGCTGCCCTGCAGCCGCAGATTTGTCGTCTACAGATGCTGCGTGCCCGGCCGCGCTTCAAGCTCGACCTGCAGCACGCATTGCTGACCGGCCTGAGCTGCGTACACTACGGCGCCTTCGCCGACCTGGCGCAAGCCCAGGCGCTTAAAGCGCAACTGCAGGCCAACAGCCCGCACCTGCTGGAGCACGGCATCCACCTGCTGATCAGCCCTACACCCCATGGCGAGCTGATCATTGGCGACTCCCATGCCTATGGCAGCGATGCTTCACCGTTCAACGCCGAGCAGGTCGACAACTGGATGCTCGAGCTGGCCGAGCACACCCTGGGCGGGCGCATCGAAGTGGTCGAACGCTGGCAGGGCGTCTATGGTTCTGGCGGGCCGGGGCCGTTTTCCTTGCTGCAGGTCGCGCCGGGTATCAGCGCCGCGCTGATGCACAGCGGCGTCGGCATGAGCGTCGGCCCGGCCCTGGCCGAGCAACATATCGCCCGTTTGCTAGAGGAGAGCGACTGACCATGCGTATGAGCCTGTAAACCATGTCCCGGCTTGCCCCGCGATAGCGTCCTAAAGCTCTAGCACCAAAGCATCAATCTGCTCCTGACGCTCCGCCTGATTGACCCTCGCCCCCGGATTGAGCGACGACCACTGCGGATGCGCCCGTGCCTTGTTCAGCGCTTCCGGCAATTTGCCTTCACGCCAGGTCTGCTCCTGCGGTGTTGCCAGCTTGATTCGCTCCATCGCCGCATGACCACGGGCATCCAACGCATGCATCAGCTGATGCTGACGCAGTGCCAACAGGCGCAACACGCTGTCATCCACCGTCAGTTCACGCTGGCCCTTGAGCTTGCCGAGCAGGCGCGAGCCATAGCTGCGGGCGGTCTGCAGGGCGCCGCCGGCAATCGCCCCGGCCAGCGCTGCAACCCCGAGGGTCAGGCCGCCGACCAGCAAATCGACTCCCGCCCCGGCCGCCGCACCGGCCGCCACGCCGCTGCCCAGGCGTACTCCGAGCAGCTTGAGGGTTTCCGGGTTGAACAGGTCATCGCCCCAGCGCCCGTCGAGCAAGGGCAGGTCGCTGCTGGCGGCATCTTCCTTGCGAAAGGCATAGAGCTTGAGCAGTGCTTCGACGCAGCGTTGCTCGCGCTGGCGCACATCGCGGCGCAGGGCTTCGATGGCCACGGCCTCGGCGCCGGGTTCGGCAACTACGCTGCGCCGGCAGGCAGCGCAGTCGAGCAGCAGATCGGCGACCAGGCGCTTGGCGCTTTCACGCCGGGCCTGGCGCTGGGCCTGTTGATCGTCGATCAGGCGTTGCAGTGCGCTGCGGGAGTGCTCCAGCATCAAGGCCAGGCTTTCGTACAGGCGGCGCTCGCCGTCTTCCGGCGGGGCGACGCTGTCGAAGCGCACCAGCGCATGCAGACCCAGACGCGCCAGGGCTTCGCGCCAGTCGGCTTCACGATGGTCGCTGCTGGCGACGAAATTGAGCACCGGCAACAGCGGCTTGCCGCATCCGGCGAGCACTTCCAGCTCGTCGCGGTACTTGGCCAGCACCGGCTCGCGGGCATCAATCACATACAGACCGGCATCGCTGGCCAGCAACTGGCGCAGCACCTTGGCCTCTTGTTCAAAACGCTGGCGTGCTTCGCTGCCCTGCAGAAAGCGCTCCAGCCGCGCCGGACCATCAAGGCGTTCGCCCGGGCGTTCCAGGCGTTCGAGGTAATCGAGCAGGGCGATGGCATCTTCCAGCCCCGGCGTGTCGTAGAGCTCCAGCAGTGGCTCGCCGTCAACCGACAGGCGTGCGCCCTCGACATGGCGGGTGGTGCTCGGTCGGTGGGACACTTCGCCGAAGCCGACATCGCGGGTCAGGGTGCGCAACAGTGAGGTCTTGCCGACATTGGTGTGGCCGACCACGGCCAGTTTCAGTGGCTTAGTCATGGCCATGCTCCAGCCAGTTCAGCGGGGCAGTGTCGGCGTAATTCAAGCCGAGTTGTTCCAGGGCCTGATGCCAGTCGCCGAGACGGTCAGCATCCAGCGCCTGGCCGGGCATCGCCTGCAGCAGCCAGATGCGCGTGGCGCCGGCATTACGCGCAAGCTCGGCAAGCAGTGCCAGGCTACCGCGGTCGGGCGAGCGGCGCGGGTCGCAGGCAATCGCCAGGCGCGCCGGAGGAAAGCGGCTGAGCTGTTCGAGCAGCTTGTTGCGGGACTCGCGGCTGTCGAGGATGCCGGCGTTGCTTACCGCTGCTGGCAGGGCGGGTGGCCATGGGCGTTTGTCGTCCAGTTCGAGACCGACCAGCAGGGCGCCATTGCTGTGTTCTTCGCCGACGCCCCGGACAATCTGCGGCAGGGCATCAGGCGCGGCATCGTTGACGCCCAGGCGTTCGCTGCTGGGCATCAGCGCATCGCGCAACTGGCTGTAGCCGGGCAGATTGAGGTCCAGGTGCAAGCGCGCCCGGCCACTGCGCCAGTGCCATAGGCACCAGGCGGCAAGCAGCAGGCGCGGGACGATGCCATACACCAGCAGCACCCCCAGCAACCAGCCGGCCCAGGCCTGGCGGGCCAGTTCCAGTGCCGGTTGGCTGTCGCCGCTGGCGCGGATCATGGCCACGTCCGGTACGCTGAAGCCAAGCAACGCCGGCAGGGCACCCAGGGCCTGGGTCAGGGCAACGAAGGTGTCGGCGCCAAGAATGGTGGTTTCCCAGACGAAGCCATAACGCCGGGTCGCCAGCAGAATCAGCAACATCAGCAGCGCCGTGCCCAGGGCTACCAGCCACAGGCTGTGCACCAGCAGGCCGAGCAGCCAGCGGTTGAGCCTTTGCCGTTGCAGCATCACTAGCAGGGCGGGTGCCAGGTGCGCGGCCTGGGCATCACGGGCGAATTTTTCGCTGAGCCACAGCCACAGGCGGCCAAGGCTGGCGCCCTGTTCAGCGGCGAAGAAAAAGCCCAGCAACCAGCCGAGCAACAGCAACAGGTTAAGCCCGAGCAGGCTGCCCAGGGCCCAGAACACGTTCACCGGGCGCAGGCTGTCGCCGAGGGCGGCCAAGGCCAGGCCGGCGCCGCTGAGCACGGCAAGCACCATCAGGGCCGCCAGCGCCAGGCGTGCGCCTTGTTTCCAGTGTTGCAGGGCGCTGCGCATGCCGTCGCGTTCGGCCAGCCACAGGGCGCGGTTTTCGATGCGCGCCGGCAGGTCGCCGCCCGATTGGCGGGCGCGGCGGTTGGCTTCCTGGTCTTCCAAGGGGCCTGCATGTTCTTCGCGCAGGCGCACGGCTTCGGTGAGCCAGCGTTTGTCCAGGTCAGTCAGTGCAGTCACGCGGTCTTCCATTGATCAAGTCAGCCCAAAGCATAACCCAGGCATCGAAGATCGGGCTTTGCTATCCTCGCCGGCATGAAAACATCACTCCCCCTCAGCCTGATCGCGGCCCTCGCCGAGAACCGCGTGATCGGCATCGACAACAGCATGCCCTGGCACCTGCCGGGGGATTTCAAGTATTTCAAGGCCACCACCCTGGGCAAGCCGATCATCATGGGTCGCAAAACCTGGGATTCGCTGGGCCGACCGCTGCCGGGGCGCTTGAACCTGGTGGTCAGCCGCCAGCCGGGCTTGCAGCTCGAAGGTGCCGAGGTGTTCGCCTCGCTCGATGAAGCGATGGTGCGTGCCGAGCAATGGGCACTGGCGCAGGGCGTCGATGAGCTGATGCTGATCGGCGGCGCGCAGCTGTATACCCAGGCGATCGAGCGCGGCCTGGCGGATCGGCTGTACCTGACGCGGGTGGAATTGAACCCGGAAGGGGATGCGTGGTTTCCGCCGTTTGATCAGGCGCAGTGGAAGCTGGCGTCGAGTCAGGCGAATGCGGCTGAAGGTGACAAGCCTGCTTATCACTTCGAGGTCTGGGAAAAGGCCTGAAAAGCATCGCCGGCAACGCCGGCGATGAGGCCCTTCAGGGCGACGCAGGACTCAGGAGTGCGTCAGCTGCGCATGCTCCTGCGCCTCCAGCACTGACTTGTCAGTCTGCTTGAGCATCTGGCTGGTGATCGCCCCTGCAGTCATCGAACCGTTCACGTTCAGCGCCGTGCGGCCCATGTCGATCAACGGCTCGACCGAGATCAGCAAGGCCACCAGCTCGACCGGCAAGCCCATGGCTGGTAGTACGATCAGTGCCGCGAAGGTCGCACCACCACCCACGCCCGCGACACCCGCCGAACTCAGGGTGACGATCGCCACCAGGGTGGCAATCCACAGCGGGTCAAATGGATCGATGCCCACCGCTGGCGCCACCATCACCGCCAACATCGCCGGGTACAGGCCGGCGCAGCCGTTCTGGCCAATGGTCGCCCCGAATGATGCGGCAAAGCTTGCGATCGACTGCGGAATGCCCAGGCGCAGGGTTTGCGCCTCGATGCTCAGCGGGATGCTGGCGGCGCTGGAGCGGCTGGTGAAGGCGAAGGTCAGCACCGGCCAGACCTTGCGGAAGAAGCGCAGCGGGTTCACACCGCTCATAGCCAGCAGCAGGCCGTGCACCACGAACATCAGGCCCAGGCCGATGTACGACACCACCACGAAGCTGCCGAGCTTGAGGATGTCGTCCAGGTTCGAGCTGGCCACCACCTTGGTCATCAACGCCAGCACGCCGTACGGGGTGAGCTTCATCACCAGGCGCACCAGGCGCATCACCCAGGCTTGCAGGGTGTCGATGGCAGCCAGGGCGCGGTTGCCCTTCTCGGCATCATCCTTGAGCAACTGCATGGCGGCCATGCCGAGGAACACGGCAAAGATCACCACGCTGATGATCGAGGTCGGCTTGGCCCGGGCCAGGTCGCCCACCGGGTTGCTGGGGATGAACGACAGCAGCAGCTGTGGGATGTTCAGGTCGGTGACCTTGCCCACGTAGTCGCTCTGGATCGCCGCCATGCGCGCAGTTTCGGCGGTGCCGGCCACCAGGCCTTCGGCGGTCAGGCCGAACAGGTTGGTCAGCACGATGCCGATCAATGCGGCGATGGCCGTGGTGAACAGCAGGGTGCCGATGGTCAGGAAGCTGATCTTGCCCAGCGACGAAGCGTTGTGCAGGCGCGCCACGGCGCTGAGGATCGAGGCGAAGATCAGCGGCATGACGATCATCTGCAGCAACTGCACGTAACCGTTGCCCACCAGGTCGAGCCAGCTGATGGTGGCCTTGAGGATCGGGTTGCCGGCGCCATAGATGGCATGCAGGGCGGCGCCGAACAGCACGCCGAGGACCAGGCCGACCAGGACCTTCTTGGCCAGGCTCCAGTTGCCATGACGGGTTTGCGCCAGGCCCAGCAACAACGCCAGGAACGCCAGCAGATTGAGAGACAACGGCAGATTCATTGAAGCTCCAGGAAAAAAGGCGGGGCATCGCCTCTGTGTGCGATTGCGAACAGAAATGCTAACAGCATGAAAACGAACGAATTTATATCGAAATGGAATTTCTATAGTCGTTTTTGGAATAACGGTGGGTCGCAAACAGAATGCACGTGGCCGCTCAGGGGCGTGTCGGTGTCGCTGTCGGGTCGGTGTGCATTTCAGGCTTTGCTAGCGTGAGCGGGCCACTTTTCTGGAGAAATGCACATGACGTCTGCTCCGAAAATCCTCGCCGCCGGCCTTGCCTTGTTGCTGACCGGGCATAGCTGGGCCACGGAACTCAAGCACTGGCCGGTCGAGGCTGCCAAACAACTGGACACAATGATTGCCGCCAACGCCAACAAGGGCAACTACGCGGTCTTCGACATGGACAACACCAGCTACCGCTTCGACCTCGAAGAATCGCTGCTGCCGTTCATGGAGAACAAGGGCCTGCTCAGCCGTGACAAGCTCGATCCGTCACTCAAGCTCATCCCCTTCAAGGACACCGCCGAGCACAAGGAGAGCCTGTTCAGTTACTACTACCGGCTCTGCGAAATCGACGACATGGTCTGCTACCCCTGGGTCGCCCAAGTGTTTTCCGGCTTCACCCTCAAGGAGCTCAAAGGTTATGTCGATGAGCTGATGGCTTCGGGCAAGCCGGTGCCGAGCACCTACTACGAGGGTGATCAGGTCAAGCCCATCGAGGTGCAACCGCCGAAAGTGTTCGCAGGCCAAGCCGAGCTGTTCAACAAGCTGATGGAAAACGGCATCGAGGTCTACGTGATCAGCGCCGCCTCCGAAGAACTGGTGCGCATGGTCGCCGCCGATCCCAAGTATGGCTACAACGTCAAACCGCAGAACGTGATCGGCGTCAGCTTGCTGCTCAAGGACCGCACCAGCGGCGCCCTGACCACCGCGCGCAAGCAGATCAGTGCCGGCCGCTACGACGCGCAGGCCAACCTGGGCCTGGAACTGACCCCCTACCTGTGGACCCCGGCCACCTGGATGGCGGGCAAGCAGGCGGCGATCCTCACCTATATTGATGAGTGGAAGAAGCCGGTGCTGGTCGGTGGCGATACCCCAACCAGTGATGGCTACATGCAGTTCCATAGCGTCGATGTGGCCAAGGGCGGCATCCACCTGTGGATAAATCGCAAGGCCAAGTACATGGACCAGATCAACGGCATGATTGCCAAGCATGCAGCGGCCCAGGCCAAAGAGGGGTTGCCGGTGACGGCGGACAAGAACTGGGTGATCGTCACGCCGGAGCAGATTCAGTAAGCAAAATAGATATCAATTGCGAATTCATCTCATCTTCTGCTAGCGTGCGCTCACCTTGAGGCCCAACGCCAGGAAGTACCGTGTCTTCGTGGAATACGCAGATTGCCCGCTTGTTCGCCGAGCACAAGAAAGCGCTGGAAGCCTTTGTTGCGCGCCGTACCGGTAATGCGCAGGTGGCAGCCGACCTGACCCAGGAGTCTTTCCTGCGTCTGGCGCGGCTGCCTGCCGACAAGAAGATCGACAATCTACCGGCCTTCCTCTTCACCATTGCCAGCAACCTGGTACGTGACCACCAGCGTCAGTCCATTCGTCGCGAGCGCCTGGACGGCGGCGAACCCAGCGAGGAGCTGGCCTGCGAAACGCCAGGTGCCGACGAGCAATTGTCTGCGCTGCAAGAGCAGGCGCTGATGCACGAGGCTATCCAGGCCCTGCCCGAGGCGACCCGGCACATCTTCCTGCTCTATCATGTCGACGAATGTTCCTACCGGGAAATTGGCGAGCGCCTGCAGGTCTCCCCGCGTAGTGTCGAATACCAATTGCGTCGTGCGCTGATCGACTGCCGGGCCTTTATCAAGGCGCGCTTGCTCAGCGGTACGCCGAGGTCGTGCCCATGAGCCGGCCAATTGCAGCGACGGATACCCCGATGACCGACCCACACGCCATAGAGGCCGACGATCTGTTCGCCGAAGCCAGCGGCTGGTACTACCGCCTGCAGGCCGAAGACGTCACGGCCGATGAGCGCGAGGCCTTCAGCGCCTGGCTGGCCCAGGGCCCGGCACAGGCCCAGGCCTGGGAGGAAGTGCTTGGCCTGCTGGGTGCCTTGTGTGAGCCGGCGCGGCAGATCCGCCAGGCGCAGCGCGCGCGTTGGCGCCGGCCGCGGCTGCAGGTCTGGGCCAGTGCTGCCGCGGTGCTGCTGATGGTCGGTTGGCTGGCGTACAGCCCCTGGCCGGACCGCTGGCGCGCCGACTATGCCACCCGCACCGGCGAGTCGCGCAGCATTGCCCTGGCGGACGGTTCGCAACTACAACTCAACACCGATACGGCCGTGCAGGTCGAGCTGGTCGATGGCGAGCGGCGGGTGCGGTTATTGCGTGGCGAGGCCTGGTTCGACGTCAGCCATGACCCGGCGCGGCCGTTTGTGATTCGCTCCGGTGATGGCTGGGTCAGGGTCGTGGGCACGCGCTTCAGCGTGGCCCGGGAAGGCGACCAGACCCGGGTGCGGGTAGCCCAGGGCAAGGTCCAGGTCAGTGCCGACAACACTCGGTCAGTGCTGCTGGAACCCGGTCGCGGTGTCGAGTATCGCGGCGCTCGCCTGAGCGCCGAGCATGGTTTTGATGTGCCCGCCGAGTTCGCCTGGCGCCAGCGCCAACTGGTGTTCCGCGAGCAGCCGCTGGTCGAAGTGGTCGATGCCCTGAACCGCTACTGGCCGGGGCAGACCCTGGTGTTGGGCGAGAGCCTGCGCCAGCGCAAAGTCTCGGGAGTGTTCGAGATCGACAAGCCCGAGGCCGTGCTCAAGGCCTTGACCCACACCCTGGGCCTGCGCGCCGAGCACTACACCCCGTATCTGCGGGTGTTGCGCGAGGGCTGAAAAATTTCTTACGAAAGTTTCAGGGTTTCCCCAGCAGCTGACGTCCTTGATCTCGTAGGCGCAAATAATAAGCACTCTCAGACAGTGTGGCGCCACTTAACGACTTCGACGATTCTGGGGAGCACCACTGATGGAACACACCACCGCCACCCGGCGCCTGCCCGGCGTGCCGACCCTGCTGAGCCTGGCCATTGCCCTGGGCTGCGGCACGCTGGCAATGCCGACCCTGGCCGCGTCTACCGCGCAAGCGCAGGCCTATCGCTTCGAGATCCCGGCGCAATCGCTGGATGCGGCGCTGGCGGCCTTCAGTGCGGTAACCCGGGTGCAGGTGCTGGTGGGCGCCGAGGTCACTCAAGGCCTGCGCTCCCCGGGCTTGAGCGGCAGTTATCCACAGGACCAGGCCCTGGCCCAGCTACTGGCCGGCACTGGCCTGAGTGCAACCTACATCGATCGCGATAGCGTAACCCTGGAAAAACGCCAGGGCGAAGACACCGCGTTGCAGTTGGGCGCGACCATGGTCGGCGGCAAGGTGCTGGGCGCTACCACCGAAGGTAGCCAGTCCTACACAACCGGTGCGCTGACCATCGGCAAGGGCGAACAAAAGCTCAAGGACATTCCGCAGTCGGTGTCGGTCGTCACCCGTCAGCGTATGGACGACCAGAACATGAACAGCCTGCAGGACGCCATGCGCCAGGTCACCGGGGCGACGATCAAGAGCTACAACTCCGGCTCCAGTCTGAATGATGTGTACATGCGCGGCTTCCTGGTCGATCAGGTGCAGGTCGACGGCGTCTCGCAAATGACTGGCCAGGGCGACCTGATGACCAGCTTCGACCTGGCGATGTTCGACCGCGTCGAAGTGTTGCGCGGGCCCTCCGGCCTGTACCAGGGCGCCGGTGAGCCCGGCGGCACCATCAACCTGGTGCGCAAGCGCGCCCTCGGTCAGTTCGCCCTCAGTGGCGAGCTGTCGGCAGGCTCCTACGATCACTACCACTCGACCGTGGACATCACCGGCCCGCTCAACAGCGACGGCAGCCTGCGCGGGCGCTTCGTTACCGCTTATGAGGACAACAAGTCCTTCGTCGATTACGCCCAGAACGAGCGGCCAATGGTGTATGGCCGGCTGGAATACGACGTGACCCCGGACACTACCCTGTCGCTGGGCGGCGCCTATCAGAAGAACCGTTCTACTCCGGCGTTCGGCCTGCCGGCTTACGCCAGCGGCAAGCTGCTGGACGTCAAGCGCTCGACCTTCGTCGATGCCAAGTGGAACGAACTGGACGAGCACGTCTGGGAAAGCTTCTTCGAAGTCGATCACGCCCTGGAGAACGGTGGCCAGTTCAAGACCTCGTTGACCTACCGCGATGCTGAAACCCCGACCCGCAACTTCACCTGGAGCGACGGTGCGGTCGACCCGGTCACCGGCGCCAGCTCGGCGGTGGCCTACTCCTACTACACCCACATCAAGACCCTGGGCCTGGACAGCTTCGTGACCTTGCCGGTGGAAGCCTTTGGCCGTACCCACGAGCTGACCATGGGGGCTGAATATCAGCACCTGGACAAGGACTTCACCTATGGCGGTGGTGAATACTTCGACACCAACGTGTTCGACCCAGGCAGCATCAATATCCCCAAGCAGAAGTACGAAATGGACAACGGCAACTGGTCGAAATCGCACCAGTACGGCCTCTACGCCCGCACCAAGATCAGCGCCACCGACTGGCTGGACGTAATCCTCGGCAGCCGGGTGACCTGGTTCGAAAGCGATGCGCATAACGCCAACGCCTTCTTCAACAACTTCAACAGCACCGAAAGCAGCATCAACCGCAAGGTCATTCCCTACGGAGCGCTGGTGGCCAAGCTGACGCCGGAGCTGTCGGCCTATGCCAGCTACACCAGCGTGTTCAAGCCGCAGACCGATGTGAATGCCGGTGGCCAGACCATCGCCCCGCGCAAAGGTAAACAGTACGAAATCGGCCTCAAGCGTGAGTTTTACGATGGCCGCTTGAATGGCAGCGTGGCGCTGTTTCGCATCTACGACGAGAACCGCGCCGAGCTGGTGGCCAACAACCAGTACTACGAGCCGCAAGGCAAGATTCGCAGCCAGGGTTGGGAAACCGAGCTGAGCGGCAACCTCACCGACAACTGGAGCATCAGCACCGGCTACGCCTTCACCCTGCTCAAGTCGCTGAGCGGCGAAGACACCAACCAGGGCACCACCATCACCCCCAAGCACAACTTCAACCTGTGGACGCGCTACGAATTTGCCGATGGCCCGCTGAAGGACTTCAGCGTCGGTGGCGGGGTGCGGGCAGTGAGTGCCACCTACTACAAGCGTGACGTGGACTTCGTCCAGGGCGGCTACAGCATCGCCACGGCCCAGATGGGCTACAAATTCAACCAGAACCTGTCGGCGACGCTGACGGCCAATAACCTGTTCGATCGTACGTACTATGAGCGGGTGGACAGTTCGTGGGGGTCGAACTTCTATGGCGAACCGCGCAACCTGACCTTTACTGTACGGGCCAAGTACTGAGTTGAGGCCATCGCGGGGCAAGCCCGCTCCCACACCTGTGGGAGCGGGCTTGCCCCGCGATGCTTTTCTGCTTACAGCCCGTCCAGCAGCGCCTTGTTGCGTACCGCACCCTTGTCGGCGCTGGTCGCCAGCAGGGCGTAGGCCTTGAGCGCAGTGGTCACTTTGCGTGGCCGTGCTTCGACCGGTTTCCAGCCTTTCTTGTCCTGTTCCACCCGGCGTGCGGCCAGCTCTTCATCGCTGACCAGCAGGTTGATCGAGCGGTTAGGGATGTCGATCAGCACCTTGTCGCCGTCCTGCACCAGGCCAATGGCGCCGCCGGCTGCGGCTTCTGGTGAAGCGTGGCCGATCGACAGGCCCGAGGTGCCGCCCGAGAAGCGGCCGTCGGTGAGCAGGGCGCAAGCTTTGCCCAGGCCCTTGGACTTGAGGTACGAGGTCGGGTAGAGCATCTCTTGCATGCCCGGGCCGCCTTTCGGACCTTCGTAGCGGATGATGACGATGTCACCTGCCTTCACTTCGTCAGCAAGGATGCCGCGCACGGCGCTGTCCTGGCTTTCGAAGATCTTGGCGTTGCCTTCGAAGACGTGGATCGACTCGTCGACGCCGGCGGTTTTCACCACGCAGCCGTCCAGGGCGATATTGCCGTACAGCACGGCCAGGCCGCCTTCTTGCGAGTAGGCGTGCTCGACGCTGCGGATGCAGCCGTTTTCACGGTCATCATCCAGGGTCGGCCAACGGGTCGACTGGCTGAATGCGGTCTGGGTCGGGATACCCGCCGGGCCCGCCTTGAAGAAGTGGTGAACCGCTTCGTCGTTGGTCTGGGTGATGTCCCACTTGGCGATGGCTTCTTCCATGCTCGTGCTGTGCACGGTCGGCAGGTCGGTGTGCAGCAGGCCGCCGCGGGCCAGCGAGCCGAGGATGCTGAAGATGCCGCCGGCGCGGTGGACGTCTTCCATGTGGTACTTCTGGATGTTCGGCGCCACTTTGCACAGCTGCGGCACTTTGCGCGACAGGCGATCGATGTCGCGCAGGTCGAAAGCGATCTCGGCTTCCTGGGCGGCGGCCAGCAGGTGCAGGATGGTGTTGGTCGAACCGCCCATGGCGATGTCGAGCATCATGGCGTTCTCGAACGCCTTGAAGTTGGCGATGTTGCGCGGCAGCACGCTCTGGTCGTTGTCGCCGTAGTAGCGTTTGCACAGCTCGACGATGGTGCGCCCAGCCTGCAGGAACAGCTGCTCGCGGTCGCTGTGGGTGGCCAGGGTCGAACCGTTGCCCGGCAGGGCCAGGCCCAGGGCTTCGGTCAGGCAGTTCATCGAGTTGGCGGTGAACATGCCGGAGCACGAACCGCAGGTCGGGCAGGCGCTGCGCTCGTACTCGGCGACTTTTTCATCGCTGGCGGTGGAGTCGGCGGCAATGACCATGGCATCGACCAGGTCCAGGCCGTGGTTGGCCAGCTTGGTCTTGCCAGCTTCCATCGGCCCGCCGGAAACGAAGATCACCGGAATGTTCAGGCGCAGGGCGGCCATCAGCATGCCAGGGGTGATCTTGTCGCAGTTGGAGATGCAGACGATGGCGTCGGCGCAGTGGGCGTTGACCATGTACTCGACCGAGTCGGCAATGATCTCGCGGCTGGGCAGCGAATAGAGCATGCCGTCGTGGCCCATGGCGATGCCGTCGTCGACCGCGATGGTGTTGAACTCCTTGGCCACGCCACCGGCGCGTTCGATCTCGCGGGCCACCAGCTGGCCCAGGTCCTTCAGGTGCACGTGGCCTGGGACGAACTGGGTGAAGGAGTTGGCGATGGCGATGATCGGTTTTTTGAAGTCCTCGTCCTTCATCCCGGTGGCACGCCAGAGGGCGCGGGCGCCGGCCATATTGCGGCCGTGGGTGGACGTTTTCGAGCGGTAATCAGGCATGAAGCACTCCTGGCGGCTAATCAGGTAACAAAAAGGGGAGTGAGCTTCTCTTGTCCTTTGCACCGAAGGCAGGTGGCCGCTGGTACGGATGAAGCCGAGATCGCCGCGGGATCGCCGTGCGCTCGGCCAGAGCTCATAAACCCGCCGGGGATGACTGGCGATGAATAGCCCGATTCTACACCGCTGCGGCCTTGAGGGAATGGCGTTGTGATAATTGGCCGTTAGTACAGCCCGCAAGGTAAAGGCCTTGGCGTCGGCTGCCAGGCTTTGGGTAGACTTGCACGCTTCGCACCCCACTGGCCAAAAGGATTTGCAATGCCTGCGATAAGTCGATCTTTACTGTTCTACCTGGCCATTGGCCTGCTGCAAGGCCTGGTGTTCCTCTACGCCAGGCACATCCAGATCGATATCGCCGGGCTGCCATTTGGCCTGTGCGCCGCCGTGCTGGTGGCCGGGGTCAACCTGCAACTGCTCGGCAGTGCGGTGTTGCAACGCGGTACCGGTTGGCTGGTCCTGGGCCTGACGCTGCTGATCGGCTTTATCAGCAGCTGGACCTTCAGTCAGGACACCCTGGGCTGGGTCTGGCAGAGCTCATGGGTGGCTGCAGTTGCCGTGACCTACATCGGCACCGCCTTCATCCTCAGCTGGCCGACCCGCGAAGGCCTGCGGCTGCGCTATGAAGACCTGTTCCGGCATGCCTGGAACAACATCTTCATCGTCCTCCTGGCACTGCTGTTCACCCTGTTGTTCTGGCTGCTGCTGTGGTTGTGCGGACGCCTGTTCCTGATGCTCGGCATCCCCCAGGTCGAAGACGTGCTGACCTCGGCGCCAGTAGTGCGCATCGGTCTGGCGGTAGTGTTCTCCCTGGGGATGCGCATGGGCCTGGAGAACGAAAAAGTCATCGGCCTGCTGCGCGGCGTGCTATTGACCCTGTGTCGTGTGTTGCTGCCACTGAGCGCACTGATCGCCGTACTGTTCAGCCTGATGCTGCCGTTTACCGGGTTGCAGCCGATCTGGAATACCGGCTACTCGACCACCATCCTGTTGTTGCTGGTGGCCATCAACCTGTTTTTGGTCAACGGCGTGTTCCAGGATGGCCATCAGGCCAATCCCTATCCGGGCGTGCTCAAGCGCCTGGTCGAGGCCTGCTTGCTGTGCTTGCCGGTGCTGGTGGCGCTGGCGGGCTATTCAAGCTGGTTGCGGGTGAATCAGTACGGCCTGACGCCTGAGCGTATCCTCGCCCTGTTGTTGATCGGCGTGATGCAGGTGCACAGCCTTGCTGCTCTGTGGGCGGTGTTCGCCTCGCGCAAGGGCTGGCTCAATAGCCTGCGAGTCAGTAACCCGTGGATTGCCCTGCTCAGCGCGGTGCTGGTGGTGCTGTTCTATACGCCACTGCTGAACCCTTTGCAGCTCAGTGCCAACAACCAGGTCGAGCGCCTGCTTAGCGGGCGTACCGCCATCCAGGAATTCGATGCCAGAACCTTGTATCACAGCCTGGGCAAGCCGGGGCGTGAGGCGTTCACGGCGCTGGAAGAGCGGCTCAAGACTGACGAGCTGTTCGACGCTGAAGGCCGCAAGAGACTGCAGTGGATCATGGATGAGTCCCACTCGCGGTATGGCGAAGACAATCGCGGGCCGAAACTGGAATGGTTGGGCCCCGAGCAGCCTGGCAGCGAGGCGTTCGCCAAGATGGTCATGGCCGAGACTCAATGCTCTGGCAGGGGCTGTTTTCTGTGGGGCGTGGACATGGATGGCGACGGGCGCAACGAAGTGTTGATGATCCCGCGGCACACCTACGCATCCAGCGTCTTCCTGTTTGCCCGCGAGGGCAAGGGGGAATGGCGCGAAGTCGGTAGCCTGCACAGTATTCGCGATAACACCGAGCGACTGGTTCAGCTGATCCGCCATGGGCAGATGAAGCCGGTGATGCCGCGCTACAAGACACTGACCCTCGATGGCGTCGACCTGACCTGGCAGCCCAACCGCTAGCGTATTACAGGCGAAAAAAATCCCGGCACCAGGCCGGGATTTTTTATTGCACCGCGCCTTAGCTGTTAGGCAGCAGGCGGCAGGTGATGCTCTTGATGTAGCGGGTTTCCGGGATCGCCGGGTGCACCGGGTGATCCGGGCCCTGGCCGCCGCGCTCGAGCAGCTGGATGTTGCGGTCCAGGTGGCGGGCGCTGGTCAGCAGGATGTTCTGCAGGTCGTCTTCCGGCAGGTGCATCGAGCAGGATGCACTGACCAGGATGCCGTCCTTGGTCAGCAGGCGCATGGCCTGTTCGTTCAGGCGGCGGTAGGCACCTTCGCCGTTTTTCAGGTCCTTCTTGCGCTTGATGAAGGCGGGCGGGTCGGCCACGATCACGTCGAAACGCTCTTCGGAGGCCTTGAGCTCTTTCAGCGCTTCGAACACGTCGCCTTCGATGCAGGTCAGCTTCTCGGCAATGCCGTTGAGCCCGGCGTTACGCTCGACGCCGTCCAGGGCAAAGCCCGAGGCATCGACGCAGAACACTTCGCTGGCGCCAAAGGCACCGGCCTGTACGCCCCAGCCACCGATGTAGCTGAACAGGTCGAGCACGCGCTTGCCTTTGACGTACGGTGCCAGGCGCGCGCGGTTCATGCGGTGGTCGTAGAACCAGCCGGTCTTCTGGCCTTCCATGACCGGCGCTTCGAACTTCACGCCGTTCTCTTCCAGAGCCACCCACTCCGGCACCAGGCCGAACACGGTTTCAACGTAACGGCCCAGGCCTTCGGCATCGCGCGCGGCGGAGTCGTTCTTGAACAGGATGCCGGTCGGCTTGAGCACCTGAACCAGCGCGGCAACCACGTCGTCCTTGTGCTGTTCCATGGTCGCCGAAGCGAGCTGGACCACCAGGATGTCGCCGAAACGATCGACCACCAGGCCCGGCAGCAAGTCGGAATCACCGTACACCAGGCGGTAGAACGGCTTGTCGAACAGGCGCTCGCGCAGCGACAGGGCAACGTTGATGCGGTGCACCAGCAGCGATTTGTCCAGGGCCAGCTTGGCGTCACGCGACAGCAGGCGGGCGCAGATCAGGTTGTTCGGGCTCATGGCGACGACGCCAAGGGCCTTGCCGCCGGCGGTTTCGAGGATCGCCTGGTCACCGGCCTTGAAGCCATGCAGCGGGGTCGCGGCGACGTCGATTTCGTTGCTGTAGACCCACAGGTGGCCGGCGCGCAGGCGGCGGTCGGCATTGGCTTTAAGACGAAGGCTGGGCAGGGACATGACGTCGCTCCGGGAAAAAAGAGCGGGATTATAACCCGATGCCTGGCGCGTCGATGGGGAATAGCGACAAATTGCAACAGAGCGATGGCCTTTCGCTTCACCCCTGGCCAGTACGATCGGGTTAGAATCGCCGCTCAGCCCCGAGTGTGTACTTATGTCCCAGGAACTCTCCGCCGAACAGATCCAGAACGCCCTGCAAGGCATCAGCGTCCCGCCGCAGCCGCAGATCATGGTTGACCTGCAGTTCGAGCAATACATGCCCGACCCTGACCTGGAGGTGATCGCCAAGCTGATCTCCCAGGACCCGGGTCTGTCCGGTGCGTTGCTCAAGCTGGTCAACTCGCCGTATTACGGCCTGAGCAACAAGATCGCCTCGATCCAGCGCGCGGTGAACCTGCTTGGCAGCCGCTCGATCATCAACCTGATCAACGCCCAGTCGATCAAGGGCGAGATGAGCGACGACACCATCGTCACCCTCAATCGGTTCTGGGATACCGCCCAGGACGTGGCCATGACCTGCCTGACCCTGGCCAAGCGCATCGGCTCGCAGGCGGTGGACGAAGCTTATGCCCTGGGCCTGTTCCATGATTGCGGCGTGCCGCTGATGCTCAAGCGCTTTCCCGAGTACATGAGCGTGCTCGAGGATGCCTATGCCAGCGCCGGTGCCGAACACCGGGTGGTCGACACCGAGAACCAGGTGTTCAACACCAACCACGCGGTGGTCGGTTACTACACTGCCAAGTCGTGGCGCCTGCCGGAACACCTGAGCAATGCCATCGCCAACCATCACAATGCCCTGGCGGTGTTCAGCGATGACTCGGCGCGCAATAGCCAACTGAAGAATCTGCTGGCGATCCTGAAGATGGCCGAGCATATCTGTTCATCGTACCGAGTCCTGGGCAACCAGAGCGTGGACCACGAATGGAATACCGTCGGGCACCTGGTGCTCGATTATGTCGGCTTGTCCGAGTATGACTTTGAGAGTCTGAAGCAGACTATTCGCGAACTGGGCGGTCACTGATCCATGCCGGAATTGCCAGAAGTCGAAACCACCCGGCGCGGCATCGCGCCTTACCTGGAAGGCCAGCGGGTCAGCCGGGTGATCGTCCGTGAGCGGCGCTTGCGTTGGCCGATCCCCGAGGACCTCGACATTCGCCTGTCCGGGCAACGCTTCGTCAAGGTCGAGCGGCGCGCCAAGTACCTGCTGCTCAATGCCGAGGTCGGCACCTTGATCAGCCACCTGGGCATGTCCGGCAATTTGCGCCTGGTCGAGATCGGCTTGCCGGCGGCCAAGCACGAGCATGTGGATATCGAACTGGAGTCGGGCCTGGCGCTGCGCTACACCGATCCGCGGCGCTTTGGGGCGATGCTGTGGAGCCTTGATCCGCTCAATCACGAGCTGCTGATCAAGCTCGGCCCGGAGCCTTTGACCGATCTGTTCGATGGCGAGCGACTGTTCCAGCTGTCGCGGGGCAAGTCCATGGCGGTCAAGCCGTTCATCATGGACAACGCGGTGGTGGTCGGGGTTGGCAATATCTATGCGACCGAAGCGCTGTTCGCTGCCGGCATCGACCCGCGCCGCGAAGCCGGGAGCATTTCCCGGGCGCGCTACCTGAAGCTGGCGATCGAGATCAAACGCATCCTGGCCTGCGCCATCGAGCGCGGCGGCACCACCTTGCGCGACTTTATCGGTGGCGACGGCCAGCCGGGCTACTTCCAGCAGGAACTGTTCGTCTACGGGCGTGGGGAAGAGCCGTGCAAGGTGTGTGGCAGCATCCTGCGTGAGGTCAAGCTCGGCCAGCGCGCCAGCGTCTTCTGCCTACGCTGCCAGAAGTGAAGGTGTTTAGCGCGGGCTGAGCACCTGCGCGGCGCCCACGCCGCGGGGGTCGCTGGCGGCTTCGAGGGTTTGCCCGGCCTTGTCCCAGTACAGTACTTGCTGATTGCCGTAGGTCCGCCCCAGGTCCTTGAGCTGGTAGCCGCGTGCCTGCAGTTCACGCTGCTGCCCGGTGCTGAACGCCCCCGGCTCGTGCTCGACCACATCGGGCAGGTACTGGTGGTGATAGCGCGGCACCGCCGGCCAGCTGGCAACCGGCTTGCCCTCAAGAAACCCCAGCATCGACAACAGCACCATGCTCGGGATACGGCTGCCGCCCGGCGTGCCGAACGCGGCGAACTGGGTCGGGCTCTCGATAAAACTCGGGCTCATGCTCGACAGCGGCCGTTTGCCGGCGGCCACGGCGTTGGCCTGGCTGCCAGCCAGGCCGTAACTGTTGCTGCCACGAGGGTCGGCGGCAAAGTCATCCATTTCGTTGTTCAGCACCACGCCGGTACCGGGGGCGCTAAACGCTGCGCCAAATGGCAGGTTGACCGACAAGGTCGCGGCCACGGCATTGCCGTCGGCGTCGATCACCGCGAAGTGGGTGGTGTGATCGCCTTCGCGCCAGGCCGGGGCGGGCGGCAGGCTGCTGCTGGGCGTGGCCTGGTGCACGTCGATGCTGTCGGCCAGGTCCGTCAGGTAATGGCGTGCGAGCAGTTGTGGCAGCGGGTTGGCGACGTAGTCCGGATCGCCGAGCAGGCCGCGGTCGCGGTAGGCCCGGCGCAATACTTCCAGCACGTAATGGCTGCGCTGCACCGGTTCGGCGCTTTGCCAGGGCAGGCGCTGGAGCATTGCCAGGCTCTGGGCCAGGGCCACGCCACCGGCTGAGGGCGGTGGGGCGCTGATCAGTTCGCGTTGATCGGCCAGCTGATAACGCAGCGGCTCGCGTTTGGCCGTGCGGTAATTGGCCAGGTCATCCAGGCTCCAGATGCCACCCGCCGCTTGTACGCCTTGAACCATGGCCTGAGCGGTGGGGCCGGCATAAAAACCGTCGCGGCCCTGATAGGCGATGCGCTCAAGGGTGATGGCCAGTTCTGGTTGGCGGATGTGCGCGCCAAGGGCCGGGACTTCACCGTTGATGAGGAACAGTCGGGCGCTTTCCGGATCATCGCGCAGGGCGCTCAGGCGCATCTGGGCGCGGTCGCGGTAAATGCGGTCGACGGCAAAACCCTGGTTGGCCAGGCGAATGGCCGGTGCCAGGGTGCTTTTCAGCGGCAGCTTGCCGTACTGGGCGGCAAGATCGGCGAGCGCTGCCGGCAAGCCGGGAATCGCCGCTGCCAACGGGCCATTGATCGACAACCCGGGCTGGACCTTGCCGTCCTTGAGGTACATGGCTTCGCTGGCCTTGCCCGGTGCCCGCTCGCGGGCATCGATAAAGGCATAGCGGGCCGGTGTCTTGCCTTCGCGCAACAGGAAGAAGCCGCCGCCACCAAGGCCCGAGCCATAGGGCTCGACCACCGCCAGCGCGGCGCTGATCGCAATGGCTGCATCAAAGGCGTTGCCGCCTTGCTCAAGCACTTCCCGCGCAGCCGCGGTCGCCTGGGCATGCGGTGTGGCAATCGCGGCGCGACCCGGGCCTTGGGCCTGGGCACAAACCGCGCCCAGCGCCAGGGCGACGCCAAGGACCAGCGGTACGAGCCGGGCGACGAACGGCATCAGGCCTTGCCGGTGATTCGGCGGTATTTTTCCATCAGCTGCGCTTCGGTCTCCGGATGCGCTTCATCCAGAGGGATGCAGTCTACCGGGCAGACTTGCTGGCATTGCGGCTCGTCGTAGTGGCCGACGCACTGGGTGCACAGGTTAGGGTCGATCACGTAGATCTCTTCGCCTTGAGAGATCGCGGCGTTCGGGCACTCGGGTTCGCAGACGTCGCAGTTGATGCAGTCGTCGGTGATGATCAGGGACATGGGGACTCCGGCCAGGGCTCAGCACCCGGGCATTTGAAAACCAATGGGCATAATTGTGCCGCATTAGCGCCCGCAGTGCACGCGGGCGCCATGGTCAAATCGCCGATGTCACTTCTTGAAGCGTTCGGTCAGGGCCTCGGCCACCACCGGGTGGACGAATTTGCTGATGTCGCCGCCCAGCGCCGCGATTTCCCGGACCAGGGTCGAGGAAATGAACGAATAGCGCTCCGAGGGGGTGAGGAACAGGCTCTCGACGTCGGGGGCCAGCTGGCGGTTCATGTTCGCCAGCTGAAATTCGTACTCAAAGTCCGAAACAGCCCGCAGGCCGCGCAGGAACACATTGGCCTGCTGTTCCTTGGCGAAATGCGCCAGCAAGGTGGAGAAGCCGATGACTTCGACATTGGGCAGGTGCTTGGTGACCTCGCGAGCCAGTTCCACCCGTTGCTCCATTGGGAACAGGGGGTTTTTCTTCGGGCTGGCGGCGACCGCAATGATCACTTGGTCGAACAGCCGCGAGGCACGCTCGACCAGATCGCCATGGCCCTTGGTAATAGGGTCGAAAGTACCTGGGTACAACACTCGGTTCATCGCGTCGTCCTGGCAGGAGTGCGTTGGGGAGTCGGATGGTATCGCAGCAGTGGCGGTCGGCCAAGTCACCCGTCCACGCTGAAGGCACTATAGACAGTGCGGCCATTTGTTGTCATCTGCCAGGCGCCAGACGCTCGGCCAGGGCATCGCTGAGCCGTGCACTGAGGCCATACACCGACAATTGCGGGTTGGCACCGATGCTGGTGGGGAACAGCGAGCCGTCATGGATCGACAGGTTGGCCAGCTGATGGTGGCGTCCCAGACTGTCGCATACCGCCTGGCGCGGGTCCTCGCCCATGGCGCAGCCACCCATGACGTGGGCGCTGCCCAGGCGCGTGCGAAACAGCTCAAGGTTCAGGCCGTCGATCATCTGCCGGGCTTCGGCCAGGGTTTTTACCTGGCGGGCATCACTGTGCACCGGCATCACGCTGTCGGCGCCGGCGGCGAACTGGATTTCGGCCATGCTCTGGAAGGCCCGGCGCACGCCGTCCCAGGCATAGGGCGAAACCGGGTAGTCGAGCACTGGCGAGCCATCGCCGCGCAACTGCACCTCGCCACCGACGCTGTCGGGGTGAAAACCGTCGCGCAGCAAGGCGAGCATCACGTGGGTATGCGGCAATTGCGCCATGCGCAGGGCGTTTTCCTTGCCGAAGCTGCCCAGCAGGGTGCTGGCCAGCGCCGGGTGCAGGGGCGGTACTTCAAGCTTGTAGCCCATCGGCCCGCTGACGCCGTCGCGCCACTGGAAATGGTCGGAGTAGATCGACTGCGGTGCGCCGTAGAACGGGTTGACCGGGTCCTTGAACAGCCCGGCGCTGAAGTTGACCAGGTGCAGGAAGGTGCGCTTGCCCAGGCGTTCATGCGGGTCCGGGGCGTCCGAGCGTAGCAGCAGGCCGGGGCTATTGATGCCGCCGCCGGCGAGGATGTAATGCCGGGCCTTGACCCGGATTTGCCGGCCGGTGGGTTCGACGCAGCGTGAGTCCATGGCCACGCACTGCAGGCCGCTGATCTGTTCACCGTTGTGTTCCAGGCGCTCGGCGCGGGCCAGGTAGAGCAGCTCGCCGCCGTGCTCGAGGGCCGCCGGGATGCTGGTGACCAGCATCGACTGCTTGGCGTTCACCGGGCAGCCCATGCCGCAATAGCCCAGGTTCCAGCAGCCGCGCACGTTGCGCGGGATCACCTTCCAGGTGTAGCCCAGCGCTTCGCAGCCGCGGCGCAGCGCCTCGTTGTTGGCGTTGGGCGGCATGATCCACGGCTCGATGCCCAGGCGTTGTTCCGTGCGCGCGAACCACGGCGCCAGTTCGGCGCTGCTCAGGCCCTTAACGCCATGTTCCCTGGCCCAGTGCTCCAGGGTCGGTTCAGGGGTGCGAAAGCTCGAGGTCCAGTTGATCAAGGTCGTGCCGCCGACCGCGCGGCCTTGCAGGATGGTAATGGCGCCATCCTTGCTCATGCGCCCGATACCTTCCTGGTAGAGGCTGGCGTAGGCCTGGTCTTCGAGCATGTGGAAGTCGCTGCTGGTTTTCAGCGGGCCTTCCTCGATCAGCAGCACCCTGAAGCCGGCGGCGCTGAGCAGTTCGGCACTGGTGGCACCGCCGGCGCCGCTGCCGATGATGGCAATGTCGGTTTCAAGGCTCAGGTCCTGGTCCAGGCGCGAGGCGTCACGGGTTTTCCAGCCACGGCCAAGGCCGTCGCGAAACAGGTCGGGTACGGGCATCTTCAGCCTCTTGTTGTTATGGGTGGATCAAACCTTGGGCGGGCCGGGGTAGCCGCAATGGGCCCAGGATTCCGGCAACTCGTACCAGGCCATGTGCAGCAGCTGCAGCAACGAGGCGTGGCCCATGCGCAGCAGATTCAGCGAGCTGTCCTGCCAGCGTTGCAGAAAGGCTTGGATCTGCGCGCTGCTGGCGTTGTCCCAGCTACCCCAGATGCCGGTCAACGGCCCACGGGTCAGCGCCATGGCGAGCACGTCGAACAGTTGCCGGGTCAGCTTGAGCATGGCCGGCGACAGGGCGGCAAGTTTGTTGTCCAGCCTGTGCAGCAAGGCTGCGCCGCTATCAGCCGCCTCGGTGCCGGCAAGCACGACCGGAATCAGCGCCTGAACAATGGCCAGGTCGTTCTGGCGCAGGGCGATGAAACCATGCGCCGGTGATTGCGCCGAGCAGCCGGCAAGGCTGGCACCCAGCCCGGCGGTGGCGAGGAAAGCGCTGGCGCCGAGGCTGAACTTGAGCAGCCCGCGCCGGCTGAGCGCGGGGGGTACAGGCAGGCTTGTAGTCATTGTTATCAGGCCCGAGGGTGGTTTTCAGCGAATGAACAGTTTGTACACCAGCTTGAGCAGTGTCTTGCCGTAGGGCGGGTAGATCAGCCGCGCGGCGTTGAAGCGCTGCTTAGCGAGTACCGCCTTGGCCTTGCTGAAGGTCAGGAAGCCTTCATGACCGTGGTAATGGCCCATGCCCGACGGGCCGATGCCGCCGAATGGCAGGTCGTCCTGGGCGACGTGCAGCAACGTGTCATTGAGGCACACGCCGCCGGAGTGGGTCTGCTCCAGCACCCGTTGTTGTTCGCGGCGTTCGTAGCCGAAGTAATACAGCGCCAGCGGGCGCGGGCGCTGATTGATGTAGGCCAGCGCCTGGTCGAGGCTGTCGTAGGGCACCAGTGGCAGTAACGGGCCGAAGATTTCGTCCTGCATCACACGCATCTCGTCGCTGACCTTGAGCAGCAGGTGTGGCGGCAGGCGGCGGCCCTGGCGAGGTTCTTCGGGGTACAGGTCGATGATTTCGGCACCCTTGCTACGGGCGTCTTCCAGGTAGCTCTGCAGGCGGGCCAGGTGGCGTGGGTTGATGATCGCGCTGTAGTCCGGGTTGTCGGCCAGGGTCGGGTAGAAGCGCCGGACCACATTGCGATAGGCATGGGCGAAGTCGTCGAGGCGATCGCGCGGCACCAGCACGTAGTCGGGGGCCACGCAGGTCTGCCCGGCATTGAGGGTCTTGCCGAAGGCGATGCGTTCGGCGGCATCGGCCAGGGGCACGCTGGCAGAGACGATGGCTGGCGATTTGCCGCCCAGCTCCAGGGTCACCGGGGTCAGGTTCTGCGCGGCGGCAAGCATTACCTGGCGGCCGACGCTGGTGGCGCCAGTGAACAACAGGTGGTCGAACGGCAGCCGCGAGAAGGCCTGGCCAACCTCGGCTTCACCCAGCACGACGCTGACCAGGTCGTCGGGGAATACCTTGTCGAGCAACTGCTTGAGCAGCAGGCCGGTGGCTGGCGTGGCTTCGCTGAGCTTGAGCATTACCCGGTTGCCGGCGGCCAGGGCGCAGGTCAGCGGGCCGATGGCAAGAAGCAGCGGGTAGTTCCACGGCACGATGATGCCGACCACGCCCAGCGGCTGGTACTGCACCTTGGCGCTGGCCGGCTGGAAGGCCAGGCCGACCTTGCGTTTCGAGGCTTTCATCCACTGCTTGAGGTGTTTTTCGCCATGGCGCAGGCCCTGAATACTCGGCATCAGTTCGGCCAGCAAGGTTTCGTCGGCACTGCGCCCGGAAAAGTCCTCGCTGATCGCTGCAACCAACGCGTCCTGTTGCTCCAGCAGGGCTTCGCGCAAGCTTTTCAGCCATTGCCGGCGCTGCGGCGCCGAGGGCATGGGGTTACCGGCAAAGGCCTGGCGCTGGGCGGCGAACAGCGCGTCGAGGGCATCGAATTCGGTGAGCGGCAAAGAGCGGGTAGCGTCGGCGAGCATGCGAAACTCCACGGCAAGGCAGGTTTTCTAGAGCATATACTCTAATATGTGCCCTGTGCGACTGTTTTTCACAGCGTCTGCAGGTACATACCGGTGTGGATACACCGTAAGATGGACCTATACATTCAAGCTCAACGCCTGGAATTGATCATGGCCCCGCGTATCAAGACCCGCGAGCGCATCGTGCAGAACAGCCTGGAGCTGTTCAACCAGCAGGGCGAGCGCAGTGTCAGCACCAACCACATTGCCGCGCACATGGAAATCTCGCCCGGCAACCTGTACTACCACTTTGCCAACAAGCAGGAAATCATCGCCGTGCTCTTCACCCAGTATGAAGAGTTGGTGGAAAGCTTCCTGCGCCCGCCGCAAGGGCGTCAGGCGACGGTCGAGGACAAGCGCTTCTACCTCAAGGCGCTGCTGGCGGCGATGTGGAACTACCGCTTTCTGCACCGCGACCTTGAGCATCTGCTCGACAGCGATAAAGAGTTGGCTGCGCGATATAGGCGCTTTTCCCAGCGTTGCCTGCTGCAGGGCCAGGCGATCTATCGCGGCTTTGTCGAGGCCGGCATCGTTGAGATGGACAGCGTGCAGATCGAGTCGCTGACCCTCAATGCCTGGATTGTTCTCACATCCTGGGTGCGTTTTCTCTGCACGACTCGCGAAATTTCAACGCATTTGAGTGAAGAAGCCTTCAAGCGTGGTGTCTATCAGGTATTGGTGCTGGAGCTCGGCTTTGTCACCGCCAAGGCGCGCCCCGCCGTGGATGCCTTGTGCCAGGAGTTCTACGTTTCGCTTGACCAGGCACTGGAGCAATAACGCCCAGGCCTTACCCGTTCAATCGTTCAGGAGACTGTCATGCCCCTCGCGCAACTGATCACCGCCCAGCAATTGACCGAACGCCTGGAGGCGCCGGCGCTGGTGATTCTCGATTGCCGTTTTGCCCTGGAAGACATCGATTATGGTCAGCGCAGCTATGCCGAGGGGCATATTGCCGGGGCGCACTTTGCCGACCTTGAGCGCGACCTCAGTGGGCCGGTCACCAAGGGCGTGACCGGGCGCCATCCGCTGCCGGAGCCGCAGCACCTGATCGGACGGCTGCGGGCCTGGGGTATCGATAACGACAGTGAGATTGTCCTGTACGACGATGGTCCGGGCGCCTTCGCGGCCCGGGCCTGGTGGTTGCTGGCCTGGTTGGGCAAGCGCAGTGGTGTATTCATCCTCGATGGCGGTCTTAAAGCCTGGCATGCGGCCGGGCTGCCGCTGAGCCTCGACCCGCCGGTCAAGCGCGAAGGTAACTTCAGCGGCGAGCCGGACGATAGCCTGGTACTGGATGCCACGCAGTTGGGCGAGCGCCTGGGCCAGCCGGAGCTTACGTTGATTGATGCCCGTGGGCTGCCGCGTTTTCGCGGCGAGGTCGAGCCAATCGATCCGGTGGCCGGGCATATTCCCGGTGCACAATGCGCGGCCTTTACCGACAATCTGGGCGCCGACGGGCGGTTTCTGCCGGCCGAGCAGCTCAAGCAGCGCTTTGCCGAGAAGCTGGACAAGCGTTCGCCAGAGCAACTGGTCGCTTACTGCGGGTCGGGGGTGACGGCTTGCCACAACCTGTTTGCTCTGGCGCTGGCGGGGTATCCGCTGGGCAAGCTGTATGCAGACTCGTGGAGTGAGTGGATTACCGACTCCAAACGGGCGGTGGCCACCGGCGACTGAGTAAGCCCTTGTTGGGCTGCAATGCAGCCTTTCGCCGGCCTTGCCGGCGATGCTTTTTCAGCCAGCTCTATTTATCGCCAGCCACTGCGGAATCCGCCGCTCCAGGTAATACCCCGGGTTGCGCACGCTGCCATCGACAAAGCCCACATGCCCGCCCCGTGCATGCAGCTCTAAGGTGGTCTGCGCCGCCAGTTCATTGGCCGCTGGCAAGCTATGGGCGAACACGAACGGATCATCGCTGGAATGGATGATCAGCGTCGGCGTGCGGTTCTCGCCCAGAAAATACCGGCTGGAAGCACGCTGGTAGTAATCCTTGGCATCGCGAAAGCCATTGAGCGGTGCGGTCACCCGGCCGTCGAAATCCCAGAAGGTGCGCAGATTTTCCAGCGGCCCCAGGCGCTCCAGCGCGGCGAGCCCTTCGTGGTGGCCGTGATGCTGGAAGTGGCGCTGCTTGTCCTTCACATAAGCGAGCATGGCGCGCATGAAATGCGCCTGGTACACCCGGGAAAAACCCAGGCCGATGCGGTCGGCGCACTGGTCAAGGCGAAACGGTACCGATACCGCCACCGCCGCCTGCAATTGGCTGGCCGAGCCGGCTTCACCCAAATGCTTGAGTAGTACATTGCCGCCCAGCGAATAACCGACGGCGTACAACGGAGCTTGCGGGCGCTGCGCACGCAGGTGGTCGATGGTTTCGGCCAGGTCTTCGCTGGCGCCGGAGTGGTAGCTGCGTGGCAGCAGGTTGGGCTCCCCCGAGCAGCCGCGCCAGTTCAGCGCCACGCTGGCCCAGCCGCAGTCGGCCAGGGCCTGTTGGATACCGATGACGTACGGTGAGTTGGAAGAGCCGGTCAGCCCGTGCAGTACCAGCACCACTGGCGTTGTTGCTTCATGTGGGCCATGCCAGTCGAGGTCGAGAAAGTCGCCATCGGCGAGCCATAGACGTTCGCGCTGACGGCTCAGGGCCGCCGACTTGCGCCACAGCGGCCCCCAGAGTGTCTGCAAATGCGGATTGCCCAGCCCCAGGGCAGGTTTGAAGGGGCTGGGGGCTGAGGGCGACATCGTGTATTACTCGCAAATCTATTTCAGATAAGTGTATGTCCGGTTACTGACACTTGCTTGAAACCATCAGCCGGTTGCAGGTTTGGATTCAGGCAAGGCGTCCTGTTCGACCGTTGGGCCGACACTGATTTGCACCAGCTTGTCGAGCTTGAGGTGATTTTTCAATGCGACTTTCAGCTGGTCCAGGGTCAAGGCCTGGACCTTCTTGAGAAAAGCCTGGCGGCTATCCAGTGGTAACTGGTTGAAGCCGGTGAAGCGCAGGATATCGCTGATCTGCTGGTTGCTCACCGAGCCCAGCAGGTAGTTGCCGCGTAGTTTCTGCTTCGCATCTTCGAACTCCTGCGCAGTTGGGCCCTGAACGGCATAGTCTGTAAGCAATTGCTCCAGCAACGCCATTGTGGCATCGCGATACCTGGCCTGAACCTGAGTAGTAAAGGTCCAGATACCGCTGGCAGGGTGCTGGATCAGCCTTGAGCTGGCAGCGTAGGTCAATCCGCGTTGGCTGCGCAGTTCATTGAACAGCCGCGAAGTTGCGCCGGGCCCACCTAATATCAGGTTGGCCAGCGTCAGCGCGGGCGCATCTGGATCTCGGGCATTGATGCCGGGAATGGCGAACAACAAGAGCGCCTGGGTGCCTGGATGTTCAAGGTGGTAAATCTCGGGCTCGAAGGACGCTGGCACGGGTAATGGCCAGAGTGCCGGCCCCTGGGGCAACGCTGCCGATATGTGACTCGCGATAGCCTCGGCCTGCTCGAGCGAAAGGTCGCCCACCAGGGTTATCAGGGCATTGCCCGCGCTGAAGGCGCTTTGGTGAAAGGCCCGTACATCGGCAATGGTCAGCGATTCGATAGCCTGCACGGTGCCGATGCTGTTCGACGCGTAGGGATGATTAGCGAATGCATGTTGGTAGAGCAGGTCATGGGCCTTGTAAGTCGCGTGCTGCTGGCGTTGTGTGAGCAGGCTGGTGAGCTGATCCTTGATCTGCGGCAGCTTGTCTTCGGCCAATTGGGGTTTGCCGAGCACTTCTGCCAGCAACCCGACGGCTTTGCTTCTCTGCTCTTGGCTACTGAGGCTGCGCAGGGTTACGGCTGCACTGTCTCGCAGTGCCTGCTTGTTGAATATCGCACCCACTTCGTCGAAGTCTTCGGCGATCTGCAAGGCATCGCGCTCGACGGTGCCTTCATCGAGCATGCTCAGGGTGAGTTGCGCCAGGCCGGCGGCACCATCATCGCGGGCGCTGCCAGCGGCAAATACAACCTGAAGATCAAACATCGGCAATTGGTTGTTGCGCACAAACAGGACTTTGCTGCCCTGAGGTGTCTGCCACGATTCGATCGGCAATTGCGGGTTGATTGCCAGTGTCCCGGTGGTTTTCAGGGATTCCAGTTCAAGTGGAGCGCTTTGGCTCTGGGCGTGGGAAGTGGCGGATGCCATCACCAGTAGGGCAGGCAAAAGGTAACGTTTGAGCTTATTCATCATCGGCCTCCTTGGCCTGCAGGTAGGCGACCGCGAGTCGTTCGCGGGTGAAGTAGGTTTTGGCGACCTGTTGAATCTGTTCGCAGGTTATTCGCTGTAGGTCGGTTGCGTCATTGTCCAACTGAGAGGCTGGCAAGCCGCTGCCGAGCATGGCGGCTATATCGCTGGCCTGGCCTTCGAGGGAATCGCGGGCAAAGGTATTTTCGGCCAGCAGCAGTGCCCGCGCCCGAGCAAGTTCGACAGGTTCGGGAGGACGCTTTTTCAGTGCCTGCAGTTCTGCCCAGATAGCCGCTTGCAGTTCGGCCAGCGGTCTGGGGTGGGCGGTGTTGATAGAGGCCTGGATTTCGAACAGGTTATCGCCCCTGGCCACCGGCCCATAGTTGACTTCGGGATGCGATAGCAGTGTTTGTTGGCGTTCCAGCCTGGTACTGAGGCGGGCGCTCAGGCCTGAGCCCAGCAATGCCGAGAGCAGGCGCAAGGCATGCACGTCATCTGCCGATTCAGCGGTGGCGTAGGTCGGCACGTTGAAGGCCATGATCAGCGTTGGCGTGCTGAAATCATCATGCACCGTAACCTGCCGTTGTCCTGGCGCAGTGACTTGAAGGGGTTTTTTGCTGATTGGCAGGTCCTGGCGAGGGAAGCCTGCAAAGTACTTTTCAACCTGTCGTTTTACATCATCGCGCTGCACATCGCCGACGATGATCAACGTCGCATTATTGGGTGCATACCAGGTGCGATACCAGGCGCGCAGTTCATCGTTGTGCATGCGCTGCAGATCACTCATCCAGCCGATTACCGGGGTGTGATAGCTGCTTTGCGGGTAGGCAATGGCCTGCAGTTGCTCGAAGAGCCTTTGCAATGGATCGTCATCGACATTCTCTCGCCGCTCAGCCTTGACCGCTTCGATTTCGCGCACGAACTCGTGTTCGCTCAGCACTGCGCCTTTGAGCAGATCGGCATTGAGCTCCAGCGCTACAGCCAGCCGATCACTGGGCAGTGTCTGATGATGCACGGTGAAGTCACGGATGGTGTAGGCGTTGTCCTCGCCGCCCAGGCGCTCGATGATCTGTGAGAGCTGACCTGGGGCGGTCTTGGCACTGCCTCGGTAGAGCAGGTGTTCGAGGGCGTGGGACAAACCGGACTGCCCGGGGTATTCGTGACTCGAACCCACCTTGACCAGCATATGTGTGGTGACCACGGGAGCCCGGCGGTCCTCGCTGATGACTACGTGCAGGCCGTTGTCGAGGGTGAACTCATGGCGAATGGAGGGTTCGGCCAGGGCCTGGCCTGATAGCAGAAACAGGCCGAGCAGGCTGCTCCTGAGGGAGGTGCGTCGATCCATGACAGTGATCCTTGTGGTTGAAAACAAGGCACACGATCAGGCAAGCGTGGAGATGAAAGGCGTTAGATATTTAGCGCGCACGACCCGGCAGCGGCCGGGTCGTGGTGACTGCTCAGCCGCGCTGCCAGAGTGCGTAGTACACCTGGCCGGCCTTCTTCTCCCGGTGCAAGCGCCAGTTGCCGGGCAGTTGCAGGGTCGATGGCGGGGTTTCGCTCTCGGTGTAGATCCAGGCGCTCTCGGCCAGCCACTGACGCTCTTCAAGCAAGGCGCAGGTGGTGGGCAGCAGGCCCTGGTTGAACGGCGGATCGAGGAACACCAGGTCGAAGGCCAGCTTCGGTTCACCCTGCAGGTAGCGCTGGGCGTCGGTCTGGATCACCTGGCCGCGTGGGCAACGCAGGGTTTCCAGATTCTGCCGCAGGCTGGCGATGGCCGCCGGGTTGCTGTCCAGGGCCACGGACTCGGCCGCGCCACGGGACAGCGCTTCGAGGTACAGCGCACCGCTGCCGGTGTAGGCGTCGAGCACCTTGGCCCCTTCGATGTACGGGGCGAGCCAGTTGAACAGGGTCTCGCGGACCCGGTCCGGGGTCGGGCGCAGGCCCGGCGCGTCAGGGAAGCTCAGGCGCCGGCTACGCCATTCGCCGGCAATGATGCGCAGTTGGCCCTGGCCGTGGTGCGGCTTGGCCGGTTTTGCGGATGGACTGGCCATTAGTGCTCCGGTACGCCAAGCGGTTGCTCGGCGGGTTTGTCAGTGGGCGGCGGCAAGGGTTTTTGCGGCACGCTTGGCCCGGCGGTGACGATGACCATCTTGTCAGCGGCCAGGTGTTTGTTCAGCGCAGCCTTGACCTGTTCGGTGGTCAGCGCCTGGGACTGTTGCATGTAGTCTTCCAGCCAGGTCAGTGGCAGGTTGTAGAAGCCGATGGCGCCCAGTTGGCCGACGATGCTGGCGTTGCTGGCATTGGACAGCGGGAAGCTGCCGGCCAGTTCACGCTTGGCGTCGTCCAGTTCTTGCTGGGTCGGGCCGCTCTTGAGGTAGTCGGCGAGGATGTCCTGGACCAGCTTGAGGGTGCCCTCGCTGAGCTCGGCACGGGTCTGCAGGTTGATCATGAACGGGCCACGCACCTGCATCGGGCTGAACACCGAGTACACGCCATAGGTCAGGCCGCGCTTTTCGCGCACTTCGCTCATCAAGCGGGTGCCGAAGGTGCCGCCGCCGAGGATCTGGTTACCCAGCGACAGCGCGGCGTAGTCCGGATCGTTACGGTCGATACCCAGTTGGGCGAGCATCAGGTGGGTCTGCTTGGACGGGAAATCGATGTGGTTGGCGCCGGCCTTGGGCTCGCTTGGCTGGGCCAGCTTGGCCAGGGCCGGGCCTTTGGGCAGGGCCGAGGAGACCTGCGCGGCGATGGCTTCAGCTTCGCTGCGGCTCAGATCACCGACCAGGGCGATCACCGTGTTGCCAGCGGCGTAGGCCTTGGCGTGGAAGGCACGCAGTTGTTCCAGGGTAATCGGCGGGATGCTCTTGGCGGTGCCGTCACTTGGGTGAGCATAGGGGTGGTTGCCGTACAGGCGCTCGAACAACTCGATGCTGGCGAGTTTGCCCGGGTTTTGCTTCTGGTACTCGAAGCCGGCCTGCATCTGGTTCTTGATGCGGGTCAGGGCGTCCTGCGGGAAGGTTGGCTTGCCGACCACGTCGGCGAACAGCTTCAGCGCCGGCTCGCGTTTGTCGGCGGCGCTCAGGCTGCGCAGCGAGGCTACAGCCATGTCGCGGTAGGCGCCGTTGCCAAAGTCGGCGCCCAGGCCTTCGAAGCCTTCGGCGATGGCGGTGACGTCCTTGCCGGCCACGCCTTCGTTGAGCATGGCGTTGGTCAGGGTCGCCAGGCCCGGGGCATCGCCGTCCTGGCTACTGCCGGCGGCGAAGGTCAGGCGCAGGTCGAACATCGGCAACTCGCGGGCTTCGACGAACAGCACGCGGGCGCCTTCGGCGGTGTTCCAGGTCTGGATGTTCAGTTGCCGGCGGCTTGGCGCCTTGCCGTCCAGCTCGGCCAGCGATTGCAGGGTATTGGCCGGCTTGGCTGCGGTGCTGGTGGCCGGTTGCGCGGCGTTATCCGACTGCGCAGGCTTGGCCAGGAAGAATGCCAGCAGGCCGATCAGCAACAGCAGGCCCAAGCCGATCAGGGTGTAGCGGGGTTCGCTGCGTTCACTCATGAGCGTTCTCCTCGGGCAGTACATGGGCAACGCTCAGGCGTTCACGGGTGAAATAGGTGCGGGCGGCGTTCTGGATATCGGCCGGCGTCACGCTTTTCAGCTCGTCCAGTTCACTGTCGATCAGTTTCCACGACAGGCCGACGGTTTCCAGCTGGCCGATGGCGGTGGCCTGGCTGCTGATGGAGTCGCGGTCGTAGACCAGCCCGGCGATGACCTGGGCACGTACGCGCTCAAGCTCTTCAGGCGAGGGCGGGGTGGTCTTGAGCTCGTCGAGCAGCTTCCAGATACCGGCTTCGACGTCGGCCAGGGTCTTGTGCTTCTGCAGGTTCGGCGTGGCCGAGATCAGGAACAGGCTATCGCCGCGGGTGAACGGGTTGTAGCTGGACGAGGCGCCGGAAACCAGCTCCTGGCCGCGCTCCAGGCGGCTCGGCAGGCGAGCGCTGTAGCCGCCGTCGAGCAGCGCCGAGATCAGCCGCAGGGCGTGCACGGTGCGCGGGTCCTTGGCAGTGGCCAGGCCCGGGGCGTTGAAGCCGTAGATCAGGCTCGGCAGCTGGGTTTGCACATGCAGGGTGGTTTCACGCAGGCCAGGCTTGGCCAGTTCCAGCGGCAGCTTGGCCGGTGGCACCGCACGTTTCGGGATGGCGCCGAAGAAGCGCTGGGCCAGGCCCTTGACCTCATCGACGGTGACATCGCCGACCACCACCAGGGTGGCGTTGTTCGGCACGTACCAGGACTCGTACCAGTGGCGCAGCTCCTCGACCTTCATGCGGTCAAGGTCAGCCATCCAGCCGATGGTCGGGGTGCGATAGCTGCTGGCCGGGAAGGCCATGGCGCTGAACAGCTCGAAGGCCTTGGCGTTGGGCTGGTCATCGGTGCGCAGGCGGCGCTCTTCCTTGATGACCTCGATTTCGCGGCTGAACTCGTCGGCCGGCAGGCGCAGGCTGGCCATGCGGTCGGCTTCAAGCTCAAGTGCCACCGGCAGGCGGTCGCGGGCCAGTACCTGGTAGTAGGCGGTGTAATCGTCGCTGGTGAAGGCGTTCTCTTCGGCGCCCAGGTCACGCAGAATGCGCGAGGCTTCGCCGGGGCCGAGCTTCTCGCTGCCCTTGAACATCATGTGTTCCAGTGCATGGGAAAGGCCGGTCTGGCCGGGGGATTCGTAGGTCGAGCCGACCTTGTACCAGATCTGCGAGACCACCACCGGCGCCCGGTGGTCCTCGCGCACGACCACTTTCAGGCCGTTGTCGAGAATGAACTCGTGGGTGGGTTGCGTATCGGCGGCAAAGGCCGCGAACGGCAGACAAACTGTGCTGAGCAACAGGCCAGCGGCGCGGCGGGCTAGAGCATTCATACGTTGTTTAACCTGTAGGACTGCCCGCGTGGTCTTAGCGTCGGCGGGCTTGGAGGTGCTAGGATACTGATCCGGTTGCCTGAGGACCATGCCTGTCATGGAACCAGCCCGAAGGCTTGATGACAAAATGCTGCGCAAGAACGAGCCGGATTAAAAGTAGACTGTTCTGCGTTAAGAGAATTTAAGAAGCGCCGCAGTGGCGCATCGCTACCCTGAGATAGCCGTCTTCCATGTTTGGTTCCAACGACGACAAAAAGACGCCGGCCGCGGCTGGTGAAAAGAAAGGCCTGTTCGGCTGGCTGCGCAAAAAGCCCCAGCAACCTGTAGCCGAACAGCCGCAAGCTCCTGCACCGATTGAAGCGGAGCAACCTGCTGCGTTGCCTGCCGAGGTTGTGGCCGCCGTTGCCCCGGTCGAGGTTGCGCCTGCGCCGGTTGCCGCGCCGGAGCCTGTGACCGCTGCGCCACCTGCTGCGCCAGTCGAGGTGCAACCGGTACCGTCCGTCGGCCTGGTGCTGCCCGTGCCTGAAGAGCCGGTAGCCCTGGTTGCCGACCTTGAGCCGCATACGCCGCCGCCCATTCCACCGCGTCAGGAGCCTGTCCCGGCCCCGGTCATCGAGCCTGAGCCTGAGCCTGAGCCGGTGGTGGTTGTGCCTGAGCCTGAGCCTGAGCCAGTAGTCGTTGCGCCTGAACCGGTTGTTGCGCCTGCGCCGGTCGTCGTACCGCAACCCGAGCCTGCCCCTGTAGCCGCTGCCGTTGCGGTGCCTGCTGCGGTTGCCGAGCCTGCTCCAGCCGAGCCTGCCGCTCCAGCCCGCAGCGAAGAGAGCAAGGGTGGCTTCTTCGCCCGCCTCAAACAGGGCCTGTCGAAGACCAGCGCCAGTATCGGCGAAGGCATGGCCAGCCTGTTCCTGGGCAAGAAGGCTATCGACGACGACCTGCTCGATGAGATCGAAACCCGCCTGCTGACCGCCGACGTTGGCGTCGAAGCCACCTCGGTGATCGTCCAGAGCCTGACCCAGAAGGTTGCGCGCAAGCAGTTGGCCGACAGCGATGCGTTGTACAAGTCGCTGCAAGGCGAGCTGGCCGACCTGCTCAAGCCGGTCGAGCAACCGCTGCGTATCCACCACCAGGCCAAGCCGTTCGTGATCCTGGTGGTCGGCGTCAACGGCGCTGGCAAGACCACCACCATCGGCAAGCTGGCGAAAAAGCTGCAGCTTGAAGGCAAGAAAGTCATGCTCGCCGCTGGCGACACCTTCCGCGCCGCAGCGGTCGAGCAACTGCAGGTCTGGGGCGAGCGCAACCAGATCCCGGTCATCGCCCAGCACACCGGCGCCGATTCGGCCTCGGTGATCTTCGATGCCGTGCAGGCCGCCAAGGCCCGTAACATAGATGTGTTGATCGCCGACACCGCCGGTCGCCTGCACACCAAAGACAACCTGATGGAAGAGCTGAAGAAGGTTCGCCGGGTTATCGGCAAGCTCGATGCCGACGCGCCGCACGAGGTGCTGCTGGTGCTCGACGCCGGTACCGGCCAGAACGCCATCAACCAGGCCAAGCATTTCAACCAGAGCGTCGAACTGACCGGCCTGGCCCTGACCAAGCTTGACGGCACCGCCAAAGGCGGGGTGATCTTTGCCCTGGCCAAGCAGTTCGGCCTGCCGATCCGCTATATTGGCGTGGGCGAAGGAATTGACGATCTGCGCACGTTCGAAGCCGAACCCTTCGTGAAAGCACTGTTTGCCGAGCGGGAGCATCCATGATTCGATTCGAACAGGTCGCCAAGCGCTACCCCAATGGTCACGTTGGCCTGCATGAGTTGAGTTTTCGGGTGCGTCGGGGCGAATTCCTGTTCGTTACCGGCCATTCCGGTGCCGGCAAAAGTACCCTGCTGCGCCTGCTGCTGGCCATGGAACGCCCCACCAGCGGCAAGTTGCTGCTGGCCGGGCAGGACCTGGGGCAGATCAGCAATGCGCAGATCCCGTTCCTGCGCCGGCAGATCGGCGTGGTATTCCAGAACCACCAGCTGCTGTTCGACCGCACCGTGTTCAACAACGTCGCCCTGCCGCTGCAGATCCTCGGCCTGTCCAAGGCCGAAGTGGCCAAGCGGGTCGACTCGGCGCTCGAGCGCGTGGCCCTGTCGGACAAAGCCGAGCTGTACCCCGGCGACCTGTCTACCGGCCAGCAACAGCGCGTCGGCATTGCTCGCGCTATCGTCCACCGCCCGGCCTTGCTGCTGGCGGACGAACCCACCGGTAACCTCGACCCGCGCCTGGCCGCGGAGATCATGGGCGTTTTCGAAGATATCAACCGCCTGGGTACCAGCGTGCTGATCGCCAGTCACGACCTGGCGCTGATCGCGCGCATGCGCCATCGCATGCTGACCCTGCAGCGCGGCCGCTTGATCGGCGATGGGGAGGCCGGGCAATGAGTGCGACACGTAGTCCCAAGGTGTCCGAGCGGGTAGCGCCAAAAGCCGCTGAACCTGCACCGGAACAAAAAAAACGCGGCGCTCACGATGATGATGGCCCGGATTTCCGTACCCTGCTGCACGCCTGGCTGGAAAGCCACCGCTCGAGCCTGCTCGACAGCCTGCGGCGCCTGGGCAAACAGCCGATCGGCAGCTTCTTTACCTGCCTGGTGATGGCGGTGGCCCTGAGCCTGCCGATGGGCCTGTCGTTGCTGCTGAGCAACGTCGAGCGTCTGGGCGGTTCGTGGCAGCGCGCGGCGCAGATTTCACTGTACCTGAAGCTGGATGCCAGCAGCCATGACGGCGAAGCCCTGCGCGAGCAGATCAAAGGCTTGCCAGGTGTTGCCGAAGCCGAGTATGTCAGCCGCGAACAGGCCCTCAACGAGTTCCAGCAGCAGTCCGGCCTGGGCGAAGCCCTGCGCGAACTGCCGGAAAACCCGCTGCCTGGCGTGGTGGTGGTGACCCCGGCGCAAGTCGACAAGCCGGCACTGGAAGCCCTGCGTCAGCGCCTGGCCGAGCTGCCCAAGGTCGAAGCCGCGCAGCTTGACCTGGTGTGGGTCGAGCGCCTGGCAGCGATCCTCAAGTTGGGGGATCGGTTCGTCTTCGGCTTGACCGTTTTGCTGGTCTCGGCCCTGCTTTTGGTAATTGGTAACACAATTCGCCTGCACATCGAGAACCGTCGTACCGAGATTGAAGTGATCAAGCTGGTCGGTGGCACCGACAGCTATGTGCGCCGGCCTTTCCTGTACATGGGCGCCTTGTACGGCCTGGGTGCCGGGGTACTGGCCTGGGGCGTGCTGGCATTTGGCCTGAACTGGCTGAATGACGCGGTTATCGGGCTTTCCGGGCTATATGGCAGTGATTTTGCCCTGGCCGGGGTTCCGTCAGCCGATGGTCTTTCCCTCTTGCTTGGAGCGGTATTGTTAGGGTATATCGGTGCTTGGATTGCGGTCGCCCGCCACTTGAGCGAGCTTGCACCGCGATAGTGTCTTTTTGCCGGTATTGACTCTTTTCATTTTTAGGGAACTTGTTTCGCGGTTCCCGGTCAATGTTGGCAGTGCCTTTGGCACGAGTTTAGTGAGTCGGAGGTTTTTTCGTATGACCACTTCGTTGCAACCTGCCTATGCCCTGGTTCCCGGCGCAAACCTGGAAGCCTACGTGCACACGGTCAACAGCATTCCACTGCTGACGCCGGAGCAGGAGCGTGAACTGGCCGAGAGTCTCTACTATGAGCAGGATCTTGGGGCGGCTCGGCAGATGGTGCTCGCCCACCTGCGCTTTGTCGTACACATCGCTCGCAGCTATTCCGGCTACGGGCTGGCCCAGGCCGACCTGATTCAGGAAGGCAACGTTGGCCTGATGAAAGCGGTCAAGCGCTTCAACCCGGAAATGGGCGTGCGCCTGGTGTCCTTTGCGGTGCACTGGATCAAGGCCGAGATTCACGAGTTCATCCTGCGCAACTGGCGCATCGTCAAGGTGGCCACCACCAAGGCCCAGCGCAAGCTGTTCTTCAACCTGCGCAGCCAGAAAAAACGCCTGGCCTGGCTGAACAACGATGAAGTCCATCGTGTCGCCGAAAGCCTGGGCGTCGAGCCGCGTGAAGTGCGGGAGATGGAGAGCCGCCTGACCGGTCAGGACATGGCCTTCGACCCGGCCAGTGAAGCCGACGACGACAGTGCGTTCCAGTCGCCGGCCAACTACCTGGAAGACCACCGTTACGACCCTGCGCGTCAGCTGGAGGATGCCGACTGGAGTGACAACTCCACCAGCAACCTGCACGAAGCCCTGCAGGGTCTGGATGACCGCAGCCGCGATATCCTCTACCAGCGCTGGCTGGCCGAGGAAAAGGCCACCCTGCATGACCTGGCCGAGAAGTACAGCGTGTCCGCCGAGCGGATCCGCCAGCTGGAAAAGAACGCGATGAATAAGGTCAAAGCCTTGATCGCGGTCTGATTCGCAAAACGGCAATAACCAAAAAGCCCCGACGTGTCGGGGCTTTTTCATGATTCTCCGCCACCCCTGTCGAGGCTGTTATGACCATTTCCTTGTATGCTGCTTCTGTTCCTGTTTTCAAGCAAATGCTCAACGCCTTGAGCGATGTTCTGAGCAAGGCCGAAGCTCACGCTACGGCGAAAAACATTGAGCCGAGCGTGTTTCTCCAGGCTCGCCTGTATCCGGATATGTTTCCACTGGTTCGCCAGGTGCAGATCGCTGTTGATTTCGCCAAGGGTGTATCGGCGCGCCTGGCTGAGGTCGAGTTGCCGAAATACGATGACAGCGAAACCACCTTTGCTGAACTGCAAGCGCTGATCAGCAAGGTTCTGGCTTTCCTGGACGGCGTTGCGCCGGCGCAGATCGACGGCAAGGAAGGCATCGAAATCGTGACCCGTCCCGGCACGCCGAAAGAGAAGCGCTTCAGTGGCCAGGCTTATTTGCTGACCTACGGCCTGCCGCAGTTCTTCTTCCACGTCACCACCACTTACGCAATCCTGCGTCACAACGGTGTAGAAGTGGGCAAGCGTGACTACATGGGCGCGTTCTAAGTCGTTTACCCAGTAATCAGCGAACAATGAAAACCCGGCAAGGTGCGTGCTCTGCCGGGTTTTTTATTGGCTCCAGGGCGCCCGGCGTGGGCTGTCCAGCGGCGCCAGGTAGCCGTTACCGCCCAGTTGGCGCATCTGCTGGCGAATCCAGCCGGCGCGTCGCGCCACGTAAGTGCTTGGCCGGCTGGCGCTCCAGTTCAACGGGCTGGGCAGTACCGCTGCCAGCAGGCTGGCTTGCTGGCGCGACAGCTGGCTGGCATCGACGCCGAAGTGGTGCCGCGCTGCCGCCTGCGCGCCAAACACCCCTTCGCCCCATTCAGCGCTGTTGAGATAGACCTCAAGAATCCGCTCTTTCGACCACAGCAGCTCGATCAGCGCGGTGAACCAGGCTTCCAGGCCCTTGCGCAACCAGCTTCGGCCAGCCCAGAGGAACTGGTTCTTGGCCACTTGCTGGCTGAGGGTGCTGGCACCACGGATGCTGCCGCCGCGTTCGTTATGGGCCAGCGCCGCCTGGATGGCGTTGAAGTCAAAGCCCCAGTGGTTGGCGAACTTCTGGTCTTCGCCGGCGATCACCGCCACTTTCAGCTCATCGGAGATTTGTTCCCATGGCTCCCAGTCCCGTTGCAGGTCGATGGGCTGGCCGTTGAACCAGGACTCGACCTTGCGCTCGACCATCAGCGCGGTGCCTGGCGGCGGCAGCCAGCGAAACACCAGCACCAGCAGGGCACTGCCTGCGGCAAACCACAGCAGGGCACGGGTGAGGCGACGGAAAATGGAAGACAGCATAGGTGATGGCTTGGCCGAACCGATGGAGCGGGCCATTATACAGACCCTGTGCTGACTAGGAGTCTTCCCAATGCTGCGTAGTTTTCTGCTGCTTTCGGCGTTTTTCGGCTTTACCGGCGTGGCCCTGGGCGCCTTTGCGGCTCATGGCCTCAAGGGCCGGCTGAGCAGCGAATACCTGGCGATCTTCCATACCGGCGTGACCTACCAGCTGGTGCATGCCCTGGCGCTGCTCGCGGTGGCGGTGCTGTCGGTGCACCTGCCCGGGCGCCTGGTCGGTTGGGCCGGTGGTCTGTTCGCCCTGGGGATCCTGCTGTTTTCCGGTAGCCTGTATGTGCTGACCCTGAGCGGTATCGGCAAGCTCGGTATCATCACCCCCTTTGGCGGCCTGGCGTTTCTCGGCGGATGGCTGTGCCTGGGCCTTGCAGCCTGGCGCCTGAGCTGACCCGCGAGTCCGGATCGAGACGAATGGCGCGGCCCGGCCTTGGGTTTGCGCCCTGATCAGGGCTAGAATGCGGGCCCCTAAAAATAATGGCGGCCGTGCGCATGCGCATTCAACTGAACGGTGAACCTTTCGAATTGCCCGATGGCGAAAGCGTCGCGGCCCTGCTCAACCGGCTTGACCTGGCAGGTCGCCGGGTGGCGGTCGAACTCAACCTGGATATCGTGCCACGCAGCCAGCACGACAGCACCGCGCTGAACGAAGGCGACCAGGTTGAAGTGGTGCACGCCATTGGCGGTGGCTAGGCCTTCGCGATTTACCTGCAAGTCCCTCAACCTTCAAGAGGATTACCGATGAGCAACGTTCGTAGCGACAAGCCCTTCACCCTGGCCGGTCGTACCTTCCAGTCGCGCCTGCTGGTCGGCACCGGCAAGTACCGTGACCTGGAAGAAACCCGCCTGGCCATCGAGGCTTCCGGTGCCGAGATCGTCACGGTTGCCGTGCGCCGCACCAACATCGGCCAGAACCCGGGCGAACCGAACCTGCTCGACGTACTGCCGCCTGATCGCTACACCATCCTGCCGAACACCGCCGGCTGCTTTGATGCGGTCGAAGCCGTGCGCACCTGTCGCCTGGCCCGTGAACTGCTCGATGGCCACAATCTGGTCAAGCTGGAAGTGCTGGCCGACCAGAAGACCCTGTTCCCCAACGTGATCGAGACCCTCAAGGCCGCCGAAGTGCTGGTCAAGGACGGTTTCGATGTGATGGTCTACACCAGCGACGACCCGATCATCGCCCGTCAGCTGGCCGAAGCCGGCTGTATCGCGGTGATGCCGCTGGCCGGCCTGATCGGTACGGGCCTGGGGATCTGCAACCCGTACAACCTGCAGATCATCCTCGAGGAATCGAAAGTCCCGGTGCTGGTCGATGCCGGTGTCGGTACTGCTTCCGACGCCACCATCGCCATGGAAATGGGCTGTGAGGCGGTGCTGATGAACTCGGCAATTGCTCACGCACAGCAGCCGATCATGATGGCCGAAGCCATGAAACACGCCATTGTCGCTGGCCGTCTGGCCTATCTGGCCGGGCGTATGCCGAAAAAACTCTATGCCAGCGCCTCGTCGCCGCTGGATGGTCTGATCAAGTAAGAGCCCCTGATGACTGAATCGCAAGAAACGCCGATCACCACCGAAGGCGAAGAGCGCCAACACCGCCGCATCAAGAGTTTCGTGATGCGCGCCGGGCGCATGACCGAAGGCCAGCAGCGTGGCCTGGACCAGGGTGGGCCGCTGTTCATCCTGCCCCTGGCTGATAGCCCGGTGGACTACGACCAGGTTTTCGGCCGCTCGGCGCCGCGTACCCTGGAGATCGGTTTCGGCATGGGCCATTCCCTGCTGGAAATGGCCGCTGCCGCACCGGAGCAGGACTTCATCGGTGTCGAAGTGCACCGTCCGGGTGTTGGTGCACTGCTCAACGGTGTGCTGACCCAGGGCCTGAAGAACCTGCGGGTGTATGACTGCGATGCCATCGAAGTGCTGAACAAGTGCGTGGCTGACAACAGCCTTGACCGGCTGATGCTGTTCTTCCCCGACCCTTGGCACAAGAGCCGTCACCACAAGCGCCGCATCGTCCAGCCGGAATTCGCGGAGCTTGTGCGCAGCAAGCTCAAGGTAGGCGGCGTGTTCCATATGGCCACCGACTGGGAGCCCTATGCCGAATACATGCTGGAAGTGATGAACATCGCCCCGGGTTATCGCAACTTGGCCGAAGACGGCAAGTGCGTAGAGCGCCCGGCCGAACGCCCGATCACCAAGTTCGAACGCCGTGGCGAGCGGCTTGGGCATGGGGTGTGGGACTTGAAGTTCGAAAAGCTGGCGTAAAACGGCGAGCGCTTTGCGCTCGATCGCCGGCAAGGCCGGCTCCCACAGGTGCTGTGATTGCCTGCAGTTTTGAAGTGTCAGGAGATCTTTGTGGGAGCCGGCTTTGCCGGCGATGGGCTGCGAAGCAGCCCTGAAAGCGCCCTGTTTTTCAGCGCCGATCAGCAACCACGCCAATCAACACCAGCACAATCAGCAACACCGGCGCCAACGCATAGTTGTTGAACTGCGCCAGCCCCTTCACCACCCACGGGGTGGCATAGATCAGCGCGGCACCGCTGCCGATCATCACCAGCAAGGCCATGAACGGTACGCGCAAGGCGCCTGCAAGGCCGCCCAGGCGTTGTTCGACCCAGCCTTTGATGTCGGTGCCGAACAGCACCAGCAAACAGCCCACCAAAGCCAGGGAAATCTCCGACAAGTTGCTGCGACTCCAGCGGGAAACGGTCGAGAGCAAGTCGAGTACCAGGTCCATTCGCAATCCTTAGGTCAAGAAATACTGCAGCAGGTCGTTGAGGAACAACTGGCCACGCGCGGTAGCGACCAGTCGCGTCGGTTCGACCTGCAAAAGCCCTTTTTGTTCGGCTTCACGGCGCGCTGCTGCGAGCTGTTCCAGCGGCAAGCCGGTGCGTTGGCTGAACAGCTCGATCTCCACCCCTTGGGTCAGGCGCAGGGCGTTCATCAGGAACTCGAACGGCAGCTCATCCACCGGCAGCAGCTTCTCGCCGGCCTTGAAGGCCTTGGCCGGGTTCAGGTAGTCCTTGGGCAGGCGGGTCTTCCAGGTGCGCAGGATACGTCCGTCGGGGTGGCTGAGCTTGCCGTGGGCACCAGCGCCAATGCCGATGAAATCGCCAAAGCTCCAGTAGTTGAGGTTGTGGCGGGCGGCGCGGCCAGGCTGGGCGTAGGCCGAGACTTCGTACTGGGCATAGCCGTGGCTGGCCAGCAGGGCCTGGCCGGCTTCCTGGATGTCCCAGAGGATGTCGTCTTCGGGCAACAGCGGCGGCTGGTTCCAGAACACCGTGTTCGGCTCCAGGGTCAACTGGTACCAGGACAGGTGCGTGGGGTTCAGCGCAATCGCCTGGCGCAGGTCGCCCAGGGCGTCGTCCAGCGACTGGTCGGGCAGGCCGTGCATCAGGTCGAGGTTGAAGTTGTCGAACCCGGCATTGCGCGCCATGTCGGCGGCGCGAATGGCCTCGTCACCGTTGTGGATGCGGCCCAGGGCTTCGAGCTTGGCCTGCTGGAAGCTCTGGATGCCGATCGACAGGCGATTGATGCCCAGCTGCCGGTAGGCCTTGAACTTCTCTTGTTCGAAGGTCCCGGGGTTGGCCTCCAGGGTGATTTCGATGTCCCTGGCAAACGGTATGCGTTGTTCCACACCTACCAGCAAGCGCCCCAGGGCGCGGGCTCTGAACAGGCTCGGGGTGCCGCCGCCAAAGAAGATTGAGCTGATCGGGCGGCCATAGACGTTGCCCAGCTCCTGGTCGAGGTCGGCGAGCAGGGCGTCGACGTAGGCTTCTTCCGGTAGTTCGGGGGTGGCGGCGTGGGAGTTGAAGTCGCAGTACGGGCATTTGCGCACGCACCAGGGGATATGGATGTACAGCGCCAGGGGCGGCAGCTGTGGCAGGGCCGCCCGCGGTCCTTGGGAAGTAAAGCCAGCCTCGCCCAGGTGCAGTGGCTGTGCCGGCGAACGCTCGGTCATGCCAGGCCCAGACGTTGACGCAGCAGGCTCATGGCGCGGGCACGGTGGCTTATCTGGTTCTTGTCGGCAGGGCTCAGCTCGGCGCTCGAGCAATCGCGCTCCGGCACCCAGAACAGCGGGTCATAGCCAAAACCGTGGGCGCCGCTGGCCTGGGTCAGGATGCGACCGTGCCACAGCCCTTCGCAGAGGATCGGCAGCGGGTCGTCGGCATGGCGGACCAGGGCCAGGACGCAGACGAACTGGGCGCCGCGCTGCTCCTGCGGGACGTCCTTGAGCACATCGAGCAATTTGGCGTTGTTTGCGGCGTCGCCTTTGCCATCGGCGTAACGTGCCGAATAGATGCCTGGCGCGCCGCCCAGGAAGTCCACGGCCAGGCCCGAATCGTCGGCCAGCGCCGGCATGCCGGAAATGCGTGCGGCATTGCGTGCCTTGAGGATGGCGTTCTCGACGAACGACAAGCCGGTTTCTTCCGGCTCGACGCTGCTGAATTCGCCAATGGAGCGCAGCCGCACGGTATCACCGAGCATGGCCTGCAGTTCCTTGAGTTTGCCGGCGTTGTGGCTGGCCAATACGATTTGTTGAAAAGTCATCATTCGCCTGGAAAAAGCTCTTGGTTGAAGCTGATGGTTTCGGTCTTGCCGTCAACGCCAACATTGATGGTGAAGGTACGGGTTTCCTGTTGCTCAACAGGGAACTGGGCGATGTAGTAGATCGCGCCTTGCTCGGTGATCTGCTTGAACTTCAGCGGTACCGAGGCGCTGGTCAGGTCCTTGACGGTGCCGCTGACCTGGGTGACCACCGGCTTGCCGGCCTTGATCACCGAGACGTTGATCACGCCCTGGTTCTTGCTGCGCACCAGCTCCGCAGACTTGGCAATGTCCGGCTGCAGGAAGGTGGAAATAAAGGTGCTGTAGTGCACGGTGGTATCGCCAAAGACTTCCTTGCGCTCGCCCTTGATGGCATCGGCGGCAACCGCCGACAGGCTCAGGCAGGCAACCAGTAAACAGCTCAACAAGCGACCCATGATCGTTCTCCTCCGGTGTGCGGGTTAAACCGCGACCTTGTGTTCGGTAAGGCCGGGGCTGCTGACACGGTAAATGCCGATCTCACCTAGAAGATTAGGCCATAGCTTGCTCGCCCACCCGTGGCGGTGCAAATGGTCGACCGCCAGGCGGTCTAGGACCTGGGCGCGGCGTTCGCCGCACAGGGCCTCGAAGTCTTCAAAGGTGCAGAAGTGGATGTTCGGCGTGTTGTACCAGGTATACGGCATGAAGTCGGAAACCGGCATGCGACCTTTGGTCGCCAGGTACCAGCGGCAACGCCAGTGGCCGAAGTTGGGGAAGGTGATGATGCACTGGCGGCCAACGCGGAGCATTTCGTCGAGAATCCGGTCAGGGTACTCCACGGCCTGCAGGGCCTGGGTCATGACCACCACGTCGAAACTGTTGCTGGCGAAATTGCCCAGGCCCTTGTCGAGGTCCTGCTCGATGACGTTGACGCCCTTGGCCACGCACTGGGCGATGTTGTCGGGGTCGATTTCCAGGCCATAGCCGGTGACTTGCTTGTGGTCGCGCAACGACGCCAGCAGCTCACCGGTACCGCAACCGAGGTCGAGTACCCGGCTGCCAGCGGGGATCCAGTCTTGGATGATTTCCAGGTCGGCTCTCATAGGGTCCTCAGCAGACGATGCGGTTCATGTAGTTCGTGAAACCCGTGATGTAGCGCGGGGTCGGGATCAGGAAGGCATCGTGGCCATAGGGCGAGTCGATATCCAGGTAGCAGACGTTCTTGCGTGCGGCGATCAGGGCGTCGACGATCTCGCGCGAGCGCGCCGGCGAGAAGCGCCAGTCGGTGGTGAACGACATCACGCAGTAGTCCGCCGTGACATGCGCCAGGGTCGCCGCCAGGTCGCCGCGGTGGCTGGCGGCCGGGTCGAAGTAGTCCAGCGCCTTGGTCATCAGCAGGTAGGTGTTGGCGTCGAAACGACCGGAGAATTCCTCGCCCTGGTAACGCAGGTAGCTTTCGACCTGGAACTCGACGCTGTGGAAGTCGTAGTTGAGCTTGTCGCTTTTCAGCTCGCGGCCGAATTTCTCGCCCATGGAGTCGTCGGACAGGTAGGTGATGTGCCCGACCATGCGCGCCAGCATCAGGCCGCGCTTGGGGATCACGCCCAGGTTTTGGAACGAGCCACCGTGGAACTCGGGGTCGGTAAGGATGGCTTGGCGCGCCACCTCGTTGAAGGCGATGTTCTGTGCCGAGAGTTTGGGCGCCGAGGCGATGTCCAGGCAGTGTCGCACACGGTCGGGGTAGGTGATGGTCCACTGCAGTGCCTGCATGCCGCCCAGGCTGCCGCCTACCACCGCAGCCCATTGCTGGATGCCCAGGCGATCGGCCAGGCGCGCCTGGCTGTGCACCCAGTCTTCCACGGTCAGCACCGGGAAATCGGCGCCGTAGGGTTTGCCGGTGAGCGGATTGATGCTGCTGGGGCCGGTGCTGCCATTGCAACCGCCGAGGTTGTTGAGGCTGACCACGAAGAAGCGATTGGTATCGATCGGCTTGCCAGGGCCAATGCAGCTGTCCCACCAGCCCGGCTTGCGGTCGTCGGGGCTGTGGTAGCCGGCGGCATGGTGATGGCCGGACAGCGCATGACAGATCAGCACGGCGTTGCTGGCCTTGCTGTTGAGCGTGCCGTAGGTTTCGTAGATCAGTTCATAGGTGGCCAGCGAGCGACCGCAGGCCAGCGCCAGCGGCTCGCTGAACTGTGCCAGTTGCGGTGTTACCAGACCGACCGAATCTTCGGGAAAGACAGTGGACATCGACCCTGCTCACGCTTGAATGAGGCGTAAGTCTAAAGACCACCGGGGTGGGCGGCAAGCAATGTGCCAAGGCTTGAAAAACATCGCTGGCAAACCAGCTCCCACAGGTTGTCGCGAGCCTTGTGGGAGCTGCCTTGCCAGCGATAGGGCGCTGCAGGTGCAGATCAGACCAACAGGCGCAGAACCTCCGGCATTCCGGTCATCGCCGCCAGGTTGTTGATCACCAGCATGTCGATCAGCTTCAGGGCCATGAACGCCAGGATCGGCGAGATGTCCAGGCCGCCCAGGTTTGGCAGGATGCGCCGGAACGGGGCGAGGAACGGGTCGCAGATCTGGTTGATCAGCTCGGCGCCCGGGTTATGGCTGCCCGGTGCGACCCACGAGAGGATCACGCTGATGATCAGGGCGAAGAAGAAAATCTTCAGAAACAGCGAGGTCACGCCAATGATTGACCAGACCAGCAGTTGCAGCGGGTTGCCGGTGGTGCCGTAGGCCAGCAGCAGGGTCAGGCCCATCACCAGCATCTGGATGATGAGCGCCAGCAGCAGCGACGACATGTCCAGGCCGAACAGGCTCGGGATCACCCGACGCATCGGCTTGAGCAGCGGTTGGGTAGCACGTACGGCGAACTGGCTGAGCGGGTTGTAGAAGTCCGCGCGCACCAGTTGCAGGACAAAGCGCAGGACCACGATCAGCAGGTACAGGCTGCCGAGGGTTTGCAGCACATAGATTGCAGCGGTGTTCAATCCGATCATCTTCGGCTCCTTAGTTGCCCAGTTGTTCGGCCATTTCGGCCGAGCGGTGCGCAGCGGCACCCAGCGCCTGTTCCACCAGCGCTTCGAATCCATTGGCCTGGAACGACTTGATCGCCGCTTCCGTGGTGCCGGCCGGCGAGGTTACCCGGCGGCGCAGCTCGGCGGCGTCGACATCGCTGCTGACCGCCATGTGCGCGGCGCCCAGGGCGGTTTGCAGGGTCAGCTTGGCGGCGGTTTCCCGTGGCAGGCCGAGTTTTTCGCCGGCGGCGGTCATGGCCTCGATCAGCAAGAAGAAGTACGCAGGGCCACTGCCGGACACGGCGGTCACCGCATCGAGCTGTTGCTCGGCGTCCAGCCACAGGGCGATACCCACGGCCGACAGCAGCTGCTCGGCCTGCTGGCGCTGGGCCGGCGAAACCTGGGCGGTGGCGAACAGGCCGCTGACGCCCTGGCGCAGCAGCGCCGGGGTGTTGGGCATGCAGCGCACGATCGGCTGGGCGCCGAGCCAGTTGTTCATGCTCGCGCAGGTGATCCCGGCGGCAATCGAGACCACCAGTTGCTCGGGCTTGAGGCTGGGTTTGAGGGCTTCGCACACGGCTTTCATCGCCTGTGGCTTGACCGCCAGGACCACCACATCGGCACCTTCGATGGCCTGGGCGTTGTCGGCGAACATCTCGATGCCGTGCTCGGCATGGATTTTCGCCCGCTGCTCGGCGCCCGGATCGCTGGCGCGGATCTGCGAAGCTTCCAGGCCCTGGGCGCGCAGGCCGCCGATCAGGCTGGCAGCCATGTTGCCGGCGCCGATAAAGGCAATACGAGTCTTGCTCATGTCAGGTCCTTGATAGGGAAAGAGGGAAAAAGCATGGGTCAGGGCTGGCCGTAGTCACGGGCACCGAACAGCGCGGTGCCGATACGCACCCAGGTCGCGCCCTGGGCAATCGCGGCTTCCAGGTCATGGCTCATGCCCATGGACAGGGTGTCGAGGTCCAGGCCAAGGCTCGCCTGCAGTTGGCGCACCCGGGCGAAGGCGGCTTGTTGGGCGGCCTCGTTGTCGGTCGGCTCGGGAATCGCCATCAGCCCGCGCAGGCGCAGGCGTGGCAGCGCGGCGATGGTGCGGGCCAGCGCCGGTAGCTCCTCGGGGGTGCAGCCGGACTTGCTCGCTTCGCCACTGACGTTGACCTGCAGGCAGATATTCAACGCTGCAAGGTGGTCGGGGCGTTGCTCGGACAGGCGTTGGGCGATTTTCAGGCGGTCCACGGAATGTACCCAGTCAAAGTGCTCGGCAATCGCACGAGTCTTGTTCGACTGAATGGGGCCGATGAAGTGCCAGGTCAAGGGCAGGTCGGTCAATTCGCCCTGTTTGTTCAAGGCTTCCTGCAGGTAGTTCTCACCGACATCGCGCACCCCGGCGGCGAAGGCTTCGCGCACGGCGGCGGCGGGTTTGGTCTTGCTCACGGCCAGCAGCTGGACGGCCGAAGGCTCGCGCCCGGCGGCCAGCGCGGCGGCACGGATGCGTGCGGCGAGCGTGGAAAGGTTGTCTGCTATGGTGGACATTGATCGATGCCAGCGGCTCTTTGGGTCTGCGGCATTCTACCTGCTTGGCGGTCTTTGGGGAGTCTCATGGATGTGACTGAACTACTGGCGCTGGCGGTACGGGCCGGTGCCTCCGACCTGCACCTGGCGGCGGGCGAAGTACCGGCGCTGCGTCTTGAGGGGCGCTTGAGCCCGCTGCCGCTGCCGCTGCTGACGCAGCAACACATGGATGAACTGCTCGCGCAAATCATGTCTGAGGCGCAGCAAAAGGATTTTGAAACACATTTGGACGTCGACTTTGCCTTCGCCGTGCCAGCATTGGCGCGCTTTCGGGTCAATGTGTTCCAGCAGTTGCAGGGCGCTGCGGCGGTGCTGCGGATGATTCCGGCGCAGGTCAGCAGCCTGGCCGAGCTGGGTCTTGGGGATGTGTTTCGACAGATTGCCGAGCTGGCGGGCGGACTGGTGCTGGTCACCGGGCCCACCGGTTCGGGTAAGTCAACCACCCTCGCGGCCCTGGTCGATCACCTGAACCGCGAGCGGCCATTGCATATCGTCACCCTCGAGGACCCCATCGAGTTTATCCACAGCTCGCAGCGTAGCCGGATCAGTCAGCGCGAGATCGGCCGGCACAGCCATGGTTTTGCCCAGGCATTGCGTGCGGCGCTGCGTCAGGACCCGGATGTGATCATGCTCGGTGAGCTGCGCGACCCGCAGACGATACGCCTGGCGCTGACTGCGGCGGAAACCGGGCACCTGGTGCTGGCCACGGTACACACCGGGTCGGCGGCGAAAACCATCGATCGCCTGGTGGATGTGTTTGCCGCCGAGGAGAAGCAACTGGTGCGCGCGATGCTGGCCGAGTCGCTGCAGGCGGTGGTCTCGCAGGTATTGGTCGAGCGTGTAGGCGGTGGGCGGGTGGCGGCCCATGAGATCCTGCTGGCAACGCCGGCAGTGCGTAACCTGGTCCGTGAGGGCAAGGTGGCGCAGCTCTATTCGGCGATTCAGACAGGTGGAGCGCAGGGCATGCAGACCCTGGACGGATGTCTGCAGGGCCTGGTGCGGCAAGGGCTGGTCAGCCCCGACAGCGCTCGTGAGCGGGCGCCGGGACGTTTCTAGCGCTTGGCCAGGGCCAGTTGCTGGCTTTTTGGCAGGACGCGTTTGGCAACCACGTAGCGGCTTTGCCAGTAAGGTTTGTTCAGGGTGTCGATGCTGACCCGCTTGCCGGTGCGCGGCGCGTGGATGAAGCGGTCGTTACCCAGGTAGATGGCGACGTGGTTGACCCGGCGGCTCTTGATGTTGAAGAAGATCAGGTCGCCCGGCTTGAGGTCGTTGCGGTCGACCTTGATACCGTGGCCGCTGGCCATGGCGTTGGAGGTGCGTGGCAGGTCGACTTCATCGATGTCATTGAAGGCGTACTTGACCAGGCCGCTGCAGTCAAAGCCCTTGCTCGGGCTGCTGCCGCCCCAGCGGTACGGGGTGCCGAGCACGTTGACCGCACGGCTGAGCACATCGCTGCTCTGCTGCGGCGACATGGCCGCGGCGACCGGTAGCGGCTTGCTCGAACGGGCGCTGCGCTTGGGGCTGTGCTGGATGTTGCTGCTGACGTTCTTGTATGGACGTGCAGCAGTGGAATTGGAGGTATACCCGGAGAAACCGTTGGGTAGCCGTTGCTCACGATTGGTGGCGTGGGCGGCCAGTGGCAATAATAGGCAGATGGTCAGCCATGTCTTGAAAAAAGGACGCATAGGCAGGGCTCTAGGTAGGTTAGCGCGCAACTTTATAACAGCTTTTTGATCAAATTCTGATCCGTTGGTCGATTCCAGGTGCCGGCAAAAACCGCCAGAAGCGGCGATTGGCCTGCATTTGAAAGGCGTGGGCCAGACAGGATAGGGGTTTGCGGCGGGTGGGGTGGAAAATGACCACACGTCGGGTCGCCAGAGAAAAGTCACATTTTTCTTTAGAAAATTTATCGATAACCCACAGGGGCTATGAATGAACAGTTATCAACAGGGCAGTCAGTTGCACGACACCCACAGCAAAGTGATCGGTTATCTGCTGTGGATTTTTGGCTTCACCGGCGCGCACCGCTTCTACTACGGCAAACCGGTCACCGGCACCCTCTGGTTCTTCACCCTGGGCCTATTGGGCATTGGCTGGCTGATCGACCTGTTCCTGATCCCGGCGATGGACCGCGAAGCCGACCTGCGCTTTCAGCCAGGTCCACTGGACTACAGCCTGGCGTGGATCCTACTGACCTTCCTGGGGGTGTTTGGCGTGCACCGCATGTACCAGGGCAAGTGGATCACTGGCCTGATCTACCTGTGCACCGGCGGGCTGTTTCTGGTGGGTGTGCTGTATGACTTCTGGACGCTCAATACCCAGGTGTCACTGGCCAACGCCCAGCGGCGTTAAAGCCTGAGGCCTTGTCGCAGTGCGCTGCGACAAGGCCTTGGGGCGGGGTTACTGGCGGGTCTGGCGTTGCTGCAACAGCAAGTTGCTGAAGCCGCTGCCGGCCAGTTGCTTCTGCGCCACGGTCAGCTGTTCACGGTTGCTGAACGGGCCAACCAGTACGCGGTACCAGGTTTCTTCCTTGACCGTTCCGGATTCCACCTTGACCGCCTGGCCGAGCAGGATGATCTGCGCGCGAACCTTGTCGGCATCCGCCTGCTTGCGGAACGAACCGGCCTGCAGGAAGAACTGGGTGGTCGCCGCTGGCTTGATCACCGGTGGCGCCGGTGGCGGGGTCAGGCCGTTCAGCGCCGCCTGGGCCCGGGCGGTGTCGATCTTCGCCGCTTCCGCCGGGGTTACCGGTGGTTGCGCCGGTACCGGCGGGGTTTTCTCCGGCACCGCTTCAGGCGGCACGATCACTTCCGATTCCGGCAGCAGGGTATAGAAGTCGTACTTCGGTTTTACCGGCTGCTGCGGGCTTGGCGTGGTCTTGTTGGCCTCGGCGACCTTCTCGGCCTTCTGCTGCTCGGGCTTGCTGCGCTTGACCTCGTCGTTGCCGGGCTCGAGCTTCATCAGGAAAACGACAAAGGCGCCCACCGACAGGCCGATCGCCAGCCACAGCCAGCCCGGGATCGGTTGCTTGGCAGGTGGCTGATAGCGACTGGCGCCGCGCTTGGGTGCGGGTTTTTTCTTGGCAGCCAACTTACATGCGCTCCAGGGTTTCCAGGCCGAGCAGTTCCAGACCTTGCTTGAGGGTGCGGCCAGTCAGGGCCGCCAGACGCAGGCGGCTCTGCTGTTGTTCAGGGGTGTCGGCGGCAAGGATCGGGCAGTTCTCGTAGAAGCTGGAGAACAGGCCGGCAACGTCGTACAGATAGGCGCACAGCACGTGCGGCGTGCCTTTTTCGGCGACGTTGTTCAGGATCTCGCCGAACTGCGCCAGGCGCGCGGCCAGGTCCTGCTCCTGTGGCGCTTGCAGGATGATCTGGCCGTCGACTTCATCGAAGTCCTTGCCCAGCTTGCGGAACACGCCGGCAACGCGGGTGTAGGCGTACAGCAGGTAAGGCGCGGTGTTGCCTTCGAAGTTGAGCATCAGCTCGAAGTTGAAGCTGTAGTCGCTGGTGCGGTGCTTGGACAGGTCGGCGTACTTCACCGCGCCAATCCCCACCACTTCGCCGATGGCGCGCAGGTCGGCCTCGGCCAGCTCCGGGTTCTTCTCCTTGACCAGGGCGTAGGCACGTTCCTTGGCTTCGGTGAGCAGGTCGATCAGCTTCACCGTGCCGCCGTCGCGAGTCTTGAACGGGCGGCCGTCGGCACCGTTCATGGTGCCGAAGCCCATGTGTTCCATCTGCATCGGGTGGCCGACGAAACCGGCGCGGCGGGCCACTTCGAAGACCTGGTTGAAGTGCAGGGCCTGGCGCTGGTCGACAAAGTACAGGGCGCGGTCGGCCTTGAGCACGTTGCTGCGGTAGCGCACGGCGGCAAGGTCGGTGGTGGCGTACAGGTAGCCGCCGTCGGCTTTCTGTACGATCACTGGCAGCGGCTCGCCTTCGGCGGTCTTGAACTCTTCAAGGAACACGCACTGGGCGCCCTTGCTCTCAACCAGCAGGCCCTTGGCCTTGAGGTCGTTGACGACATTGGCCAGGTCATCGTTGTAGGCGCTTTCGCCCATAACGTCGGCCATGGTCAGCTTGACGTTGAGCAGCTCGTAGGTCTTCTGGCAGTGCGACAGCGAAATGTCCTTGAAGCGGGTCCACAGCTTCAGGCATTCCGGGTCGCCGGCTTGCAGCTTGACCACCAGGCCGCGAGCGCGGTCGGCGAACGCTTCGGATTCGTCGAAGCGTTTTTTCGCCGCACGGTAGAAGTTTTCCAGGTCCGACAGCTCGTCGCTGGTGATCGGGTTTTCCTGCAGATAAGCCATCAGCATGCCGAACTGGGTGCCCCAGTCGCCGACGTGGTTCTGACGGATCACGTCATCGCCGAGGAACTCCAGCACGCGCGACACGGCGTCACCGATGATGGTCGAGCGCAGGTGGCCAACGTGCATCTCCTTGGCCAGGTTCGGTGCCGACAGGTCGACCACCACCTTCTGCTGCGGGCCGGCTTTCTTCACGCCCAGCTTGGCGTCGGCCAGGGCCGCATCCAGGCGGGAGGCCAGGGCCTGGGTATTCTGGAAGAAGTTGAGAAAGCCCGGGCCGGCAATCTCGACCTTGCTGACCTGCTCGTCGGCAGGCAGGGCGGCGATGAGCTTCTCGGCCAGGTCGCGCGGCTTCATGCCGGCAGGCTTGGCCAGCATCATCGCGATGTTGCTGGCGAAGTCGCCGTGAGTCTTGTCCCGGGCGTTCTCCACCTGGATCGCCGGCGTCAGCCCTTCAGGCAGCACACCGTCGGTGACGAGTTGGGTGAGGGCTTGCTGGATCAGCTGGCGAATGGTGTCTTTCATGGGCTTCTCTTTCGACCGCAAGCGCGGCGGCGCTTCGATGCGCAGGTGGAAAAACTGGACATTATCCGTTGCCGGGGCGAGGTTGCCAACCTTTGGGGCGCTATCGCGGGGCAAGCCCGCTCCTACAGGGGTGTGTAGGAGCGGGCTTGCCCCGCGATGGATCAGTACAAATCCACCGGATCGACATCCAGCGACCAACGCACCTGGCGCCCGGACGGCATCTGCTCCAACACTAGCAACCAGGCGCTGATCAGTCGATGCAAAGGTGCCCGGGCATTGGCCTGGAGCAACAATTGCGCACGAAACCGCCCGGCACGGCGCTCCATCGGCGCCGGTACCGGGCCGAGCAGCTCGATACCGTGCAGGCCCTGTTCGGCCAATAACTGTTCGGCGGCGCTGCAGGCTTCATCGAGAAAACCCTCGGCTTGCCCCGGCTTGTGCGCCTCAGCGCGCAACAGGGCCAAGTGCGCGAAAGGCGGCAGGCCGGCGGCGCGGCGCTCGCTCAAGGCCTGCTCGGCGAAGGCGAAGTAGCCCTGTTCGGTCAGTTGCACCAACAAAGGATGGTCGGCCAGGTGGGTCTGGATGATCACCTTGCCCGGCTCCTCGGCGCGCCCGGCCCGGCCGGCAACCTGGACGATCATCTGCGCCATGCGCTCGCTGGCGCGAAAATCCCCCGAGAACAGGCCGCCATCGGCATCGAGGATCGACACCAGGGTCACCCGCGGAAAGTGGTGGCCCTTGGCGAGCATCTGGGTGCCAACGAGGATGCACGGCTGGCCGCGCTGGATGGTGGCGAACAACTGGTTCATCGCATCCTTGCGCGAGGTGCTGTCGCGGTCGACGCGCAGCACCGGGTAATCGGGAAAAAGAATGCTCAGGCGCTCTTCGGCGCGCTCGGTGCCGGCGCCGACCGGGCGCAGGTCGACCTTGTTGCACTGCGGGCACTGGCGCGGCACCCGCTCGTCATAACCGCAGTGGTGGCAGCGCAGCTCGTTGGAGCGCTGGTGCACGGTCATCCGCGCATCGCAGCGCGGGCACTCGGACATCCAGCCGCAGTCATGGCACAGCAGCGTCGGGGCAAAGCCGCGGCGGTTGAGGAACACCAGCACCTGCTGGCCGGCCGCCAGGGTCTGGCCGATGGCTTGCTGCATCGGCCCGCTGATGCCGCTGTCCAGTGGCCGGCTTTTTACATCCAGACGCAAGAAGCGCGGCTGCTGGGCGCCGCCAGCACGCTGATTGAGGCGCAGCAGGCCGTAGCGGCCGCTGTGGGCATTGTGCAGGCTCTCCAGCGAAGGCGTGGCCGAACCCAGCAGGATCGGGATGTTCTCCTGGCGTGCGCGCACCAGCGCCAGGTCGCGGGCGTGGTAGCGCAGGCCTTCCTGCTGCTTGTACGAGCCGTCGTGCTCTTCGTCGATGATGATCAGCCCCGGGTTTTTCATCGGCGTGAACAATGCCGAGCGGGTGCCGATGATGATGTCGGCCTCGCCGTCGCGGGCGGCGAGCCAGGCGTCCAGGCGCTCGCGGTCGTTGACCGCCGAGTGCAGCAGGGCGATGCGCGCGTTGAAGCGCTGCTCGAAGCGCGCCAGGGTTTGCGGCCCGAGGTTGATCTCCGGGATCAGGATCAGCGCCTGCTTGCCGGCTTCCAGGGCTTCGCGGATCAGCTGCAGGTAGACCTCGGTCTTGCCGCTGCCGGTAACCCCGGCCAGTAAAAACGCATGAAAGCTGTCAAAACCCGAGCGTACGGCATTGAAGGCGGCGCGCTGCTCGTCGTTCAGGGGTAGTTCCGGCTGCGCCAACCAGCGCTCGTGGCGCTCCTGGGGCAGGTGGCGGCGTACTTCGACCTGGACCAGTTCCTTGGCCAGCAGCAGGTCGAGGCTGTCCTTGCTCAACATCAGCTTGCTCAGCAAGGTATGGGCAACACCGTGGGGATGTTGCGCCAAGGTTGCCAGGGCTTCGCGCTGGCGCGGCGCGCGGGCGATGCGCGGGTCGTCCAGGCGAGCGCCCGGAGCCACTTGCCAGAAGCGCTCCTGGCGCGCTTGCGCCGGTTCGCCCTGGCGCAGCAGCACCGGTAGGGCCCAGCTCAAGGTGTCGCCGAGGCTGTGCTGATAATATTGCGCGGTCCACAGGCACAGCTTGAACAGCGCCGGCGGCACCGGCGACACCGGGTCGAGCAGGGCTATGGCCGGCTTCAGTTTGTCGGCCGGCACCTCGCTGGTGTCGCTGATCTCGATGAGTATCCCGATCATCTCGCGCCGACCGAACGGCACGCGGATGCGCATGCCCGGGGTCAGTGCCTGGCGCGCCATGCTCGCCGGTGCCCTGTAGTCGAACAGCCGCCGCAGAGGCGAGGGCAGGGCAAGGCGTAGAATGACGTCGGACACGCGAAAGGTTCTCTGCAGGGGAATTCCAGGACCCGGCGAGCCTAGCAGACGACCGCCGGTGTAAGCGACAACTTGCGTTGGCTGTTTGCTCTGGTATTATTCGGACCCTATTTTGCGTGCGGTATTCAACAATGGTGTTGAGTGGCGGCACGTCAGCACTGAGGAAACACCATGAAAGCCGATATCCATCCGGTATACGAAGCTGTAGAAGTTACCTGCAGCTGCGGTAACAAATTCGAAACTCGCTCGACTCTGGCCAAGGCCCTGCCGATCGACGTTTGCAACCTCTGCCACCCGTTCTACACCGGTAAGCAGAAGGTCCTGGACACCGGCGGCCGCGTACAGAAGTTCGCAGATCGCTTCGGCATGTTCGGTGCCAAGAAGTAAGATTGCGCGAAGCTGGCCCCATGGGTTTGGCATTGCTGCTGAAAAAGGCGTCCCTCGCGGGCGCCTTTTTTATGGGCGCGATTTGGCAGTTGCCGGCCCTGGCGTTCTGCGCGGCGCCTGTCGATGCACAGGTGGTCAGCGTGCGTCAGGTGGTCGACGGCGATACCTTGCGTCTGAATGATGGGCGCAGTGTCCGCCTGATCGGTATCAATGCACCGGAAATCGGTCGCAAAGGTCGCACCAGTGAAGCCTTCGCCGAGGCCGCGCGCCAGCGTTTGCAAGCCCTGGTCAAGGCCAGTGGCGGCGAGGTAAGCCTGGTTCCGGGCGTCGAGCCGCGGGACAAATACGGCCGCACTCTGGCTCATGTCTACGGCCGTTCTGGCGACAATTTCGAAGCACAATTGCTCAGTGAAGGTCTTGGCTACCGGGTTGCGGTCGCGCCCAACGTCGCCCTGACTGTCTGCCAGGAGCAGGCCGAGCGTGCCGCTCGTCAGGCTGGCAAAGGCCTGTGGCGGCAATCGCCACTGACCCCGGCGAGCGAGTTGCGACAGTCTGGCTTTGCGCTGATAAGTGGCAAGGTGATGGATATCGAGCGCAATCGCGGGGGGATCTGGATTGAAATCGACGATGCCCTGGTGCTCCAGGTACCCGCGCGGTTGCAGCGCAATTTCCCCTCTTCCTTCTTTGCTGAGCTGAAAGGTCGATCCATTGAGGCCCGCGGTTGGGTGCTGGATCGTTCCCGCAAAGGTGGCCTGAAGCCTGGTCAGCAGCGCTGGCTGCTGCCGCTGACCGATCCGTCGATGCTGGAAAGGGTCGAAAGATAAAAAATTGTCTACATTTTTAATTTCAATTGTACACATCAAAACCCTTGCGGGCTGCGGCTCTTGGCGGAAAGTCGTAGGTTAAAGGCCTTGACACAAGTGACCGGGCAGTCTTGTCGGCCCTTTGCTCTTTGCGTATCCTCGGCGGTCCGTCAGAACAGTAAATAGCGGAATGCCCACCATGTCAGATTTGAAAACCGCCGCTCTCGAATACCATGCTCAGCCTCGTCCGGGGAAACTGAGCGTCGAGCTCACCAAGCCTACCGCGACTGCTCGCGACCTGGCGCTGGCCTACAGCCCTGGCGTGGCCGAGCCGGTACGTGAAATTGGTCGCGATCCGGAACTGGCCTACAAGTACACCGGCAAGGGCAATCTGGTAGCAGTCATTTCCGACGGCACCGCCATCCTTGGCCTGGGTAACCTCGGCCCACTGGCCTCCAAGCCGGTCATGGAAGGCAAGGGTGTTCTGTTCAAGCGTTTCGCCGGTATCGACGTGTTCGACATCGAAGTCGACGCCGAGAGCCCGCAGGCCTTCATCGACACCGTCAAGCGTATCTCCATCACCTTCGGTGGCATCAACCTGGAAGACATCAAGGCGCCAGAGTGCTTTGAAATCGAGCGCGCGCTGATCGAACAGTGCGACATTCCGGTATTCCACGATGACCAGCACGGCACCGCGATCGTTACCGCCGCCGGCATGATCAACGCCCTGGAAATCGCTGGCAAAAACCTGGCCGACGCCAAGATCGTCTGCCTGGGCGCCGGTGCTGCCGCCATCTCCTGCATGAAACTGCTGGTGAGCATGGGCGCGCAGATCGAGAACATCTTCATGGTTGACCGCACTGGCGTGATCCACGCTGGCCGTGACGACCTGAACCAGTACAAGGCGGTGTTCGCCCACGCTACCGACAAGCGCACCCTGGCTGACGCCCTGCAAGGCGCTGACGTGTTCGTCGGCCTGTCCGGCCCGAACCTGCTGAGCGCTGAAGGCCTGAAGTCGATGGCGCCGAACCCAATCGTGTTCGCCTGCTCCAACCCTGATCCAGAGATCTCCCCGGAGCTGGCTCACGCCACCCGTGATGACGTGATCATGGCCACCGGTCGTTCCGACTACCCGAACCAGGTCAACAACGTACTGGGCTTCCCGTTCATCTTCCGTGGTGCCCTGGACGTTCGCGCCAAGCGCATCAACGAAGAGATGAAGATCGCCGCCGCCAACGCCCTGAAAGACCTGGCCAAGCTGCCAGTGCCGAAGGAAGTCTGCGCAGCCTACGGCGTCGACTCCCTGGAATTTGGCCGTGAGTACATCATTCCGAAGCCGATGGATGCCCGTCTGATCACCGTCGTTTCCGATGCCGTGGCCAAGGCTGCGATCGAGACCGGCGTGGCAACCCTGCCGTATCCGAAGAACTACCCGCTGAAAAACGTGGATGACGTGTTCAACGGCTAAGCTGTTGTAGCGTTGTAACAAAAAGCCCCGGCTCGTGAGAGTCGGGGCTTTTTTGTGGGTGACGGCTGTGGATCGGTTTTGGCTTCATCGCTGGCAAGCCAGCTCCCACAGAGGCTGATGGGGCCTGTTTCAGTGTGGGAGCGGGCTTGCCCCGCGCTGGGGGCTGGCCATCAGAACAGATCGATCGGTGCCGCCTCATCCGCTGGCAGCGGGCTACCCGGCGCGCTGCCGTTGCCCAGCTCATTGACCGATGGCGGAGTGTCTTCGGCCTTGAACAGCTCGAAGTAGGCATTCGGCGTGCTCGGTGTGGCCGCGCGACCGCTGACCGGGTCGACGCGCAGGCTGAGGATGCCTTCCGGCTCGGCCGGTGCATGGTTGGGCTTGTCCTTGAGCGCAGCGCCCATGTAGTTCATCCAGATCGGCAGTGCCACGGTACCGCCGTATTCGCGACGGCCGAGGGTTTCCGGCTGGTCGAAACCGGTCCACACCGTGGTCACGTAATCGGCGTTATAGCCGGAGAACCAGGCGTCCTTGGACTCGTTGGTGGTGCCGGTCTTGCCTGCCAGGTCGGTACGGCCCAGGGCCAGGGCCCGGCGCCCGGTACCGCGTTTGATCACGTCCTGGAGCATGCTGGTGAGGATGTAGGTAGTGCGCCCGTCGACGATGCGCTCGGCCACGGCAGGGGGCTGGACGACGTCTGCAGCCGGGTTGCTGGCAACGGTGCTCAGGCCTTCACCCGGCAGTTGGCTGGTGATCGGCTGCTCTGGCGCGGCGATGCCGGCCTCGACCTGCTCGGCTTGCGGGACCCGCGGCGGGTTGGCGGTGAACAGGGTCTCGCCGTTGCGGCTCTCGATGCGTTCGATCAGGTACGGGCTGATCTTGTAGCCGCCGTTGGCAAAGGTGCTCCAGCCGGTGGCGATTTCCATCGGCGTCAGGGTCGCGGTGCCCAGGGCCAGGGACAGGTTGGGCGGCAGGTCCTGCTTGTTGAAGCCGAACTTGCTGATGTAGTCGATGGTCGAGCTGACGCCCATGGCCTGCAGCAGGCGGATCGATACCAGGTTGCGCGACTTGTACAGCGCCTCGCGCATGCGGATCGGGCCGAGGAAGGTGTTGGTGTCGTTTTTCGGGCGCCAGACCTTGTCCAGGTACTCGTCGACGAACACGATAGGTGCGTCGTTGACCAGGCTGGCGGCGGTGTAGCCGTTGTCCAGCGCGGCGCTGTACACGAACGGCTTGAAGCTCGAGCCCGGCTGACGCTTGGCCTGCATGGCGCGGTTGTAGTTGCTCTGCTCGAACGAGAAGCCGCCGACCAGGGCGCGGATCGCACCGCTGTTCGGGTCCAGCGATACCAGGGCGCTCTGCGCTCCCGGTACCTGGCTGAACTTGAGGCTGCCGTCGTCCAGGCGCTGGACGCGAATCAGGTCGCCGACCTGGGCAACGTCCGAAGGCTGCTGCGGCGCGCGACCCTGGCTGTTGGTGTTGAGGAACGGGCGGGCCCACTTCATGGTCTCCCAGGCCACGCTTTCCTGATTGCCGGCGCGGGTCAGAACCTGCAGGCCGGCCTTGCTGACGTCGGTGACGATCACAGGTTCCAGGCCGCCCAGCGGGCGCTGCTTGCTCAGCTCCTGCCGCCAGGCGTCGCGGGTCTTGCCCGGGAAGCGCGATTCGGGGCCACGGTAGCCGTGGCGCTCATCGTAGGTGGTCAGGCCATTGAGTACCGCTTTGTTGGCGATTTCCTGCAGGTCGCTTGGCACCGTGGTGGTGACACGGAAGCCTTCGGTGTAGGCATCGCTGCCGTAGCGGCCGACCATTTCGGCGCGGGCCATTTCGGCGATGTAAGGGGCGTTAACTTCCGGGGTCGGTACGTGGTAGCTGGCGTTGATCGGCTCGGCCAGGGCAGCCTGGTAGCTGGCTTCGTCGATCTTGCCGAGCTTGTACATGCGCCCCAGGATCCAGTCGCGGCGCTCTTTGGCGCGCACCGGGTTGGCCAATGGGTTGAAGCGCGACGGTGCTTTAGGCAGGCCGGCGATCATCGCCATCTGCGCCAGGCTCACATCGCGGATCGATTTGCCGTAGTACACCTGCGCTGCGGCCTCGATGCCGTAGGCGCGGTTGCCCAGGTAGATCTTGTTGACGTACAGCTCGAGGATCTCGTCCTTGGTCAGTTCGCGTTCGATCTGCAGGGCCAGGAGAATCTCGTTGGTCTTGCGCGAGAAGCTGCGTTCGCTGCTGAGGAAGAAGTTCTTCGCCACCTGCATGGTGATGGTGCTGCCGCCGGTCTGGATGTGCCCGGACTTGAGCAATTGTGTTGCAGCACGCATCAGGCTGCTGGGGTCGACGCCATAGTGATTGGCGAAATTGTCGTCTTCGGCCGAGAGCAGAGCCTGGATGAAATGCGGCGGAATGTCGGCGAAACGGATGGGCGAGCGGCGCATTTCGCCAAACTCGGCAATCAGTTTGCCGTCGCTGCTGTAGACCCGCAAAGGGATCTGCAACTGGATGCTTCTGAGGGCCTCTACCGAGGGCAAGCTGGGGCTAAGATACAGAAATGCGCCGCTCAGACCGAGCATGAGCGCGCAGATGACTGCGACGAAAGACCACCAGAAGAACTTCAGCAGGCGTATCAAGGCTTTTGGGCGTCCAGATAGAAGAATGGGTTGCGCGCGGGGCCAGCGGACAAAGGATAAACGCTGGGCATTATAAGCATTTTTCAACTCGCCGCGTTACGCGCGCGGCTACCGCCAGCAAGGAAAAACCAATGCTAGGACGCTTCGGCATGGATGCCGGTTCACTCCTGGGGATAGAAATTGCCCTGCCGTCCATCCGACTGGTGCAGTTGCACCGGCGCAAAGGCGCCTGGTGCGTGCGGGCCTGGGCGCTTGAGCCGCTGCCTGCAGGGGCCGTGGTAGACGGTTGGATTGCCGACCCCGAGGTGGTCGGCCAAGCCTTGAAACGCGCACTGCAGCGCAGCGGCAGCCGCTGTCGGCAGGGCGCTGTGGCCTTGCCGGCTACGCGGGCCATCAGCAAATTACTGACGCTGCCGGCTGGCCTGGGCGATGCCGAAGTCGCTGCGCGCGTGCACGATGCCGCCGAGCAGTTCATCCCCTTTGACCTTGAAGATACCGCGCTGGATTACCAGGTTCTTGAACCGGTTGCAGGCGATGCATCCAGCGTGCAGGTGGCGATTACCGCCTGCCATCGCGGCATGCTGGATGTGCTGGAAGCCACCTTTGAGGTCGCAGGGCTGAGCGCCAGGGTGCTGGAAATCGATACTCATGCAGTGCAGCGTGCAACCACAGGCGAGGCGGCTGTTCTGCAGCTCGACGCCGAGCTGGCGCACGTGGCATCGAACCTGCGCGTGGCCTGTGGCCTGGCGATGTGGGAATGCGGGCTAAACCTGTTGCCGTGGCGCGAGCGCCGCCATCGCCTGCGTATTCGAAGGTTTCAGGCTGGCTGTGCAGCCGTTGTGCTGCTGGCTGCCGTTACCACCGGGTTCGTCGACCTCCATTACCGGGGCGTGCTGCAGGAGCAGGCGCTGAGCCTGGCCACGCTCAAGCGGGAGGGCGGGCAGCCGGAGCCTGAAGCCCTGCTGCATGAGCTGCGTCAGTTGGAGGGCCTGCAGGCTGGCCGTTTTTTTGCCGTGGATGTGCTTGAACATATTGAGCAGGCCATGCCCGACGGTCTGTACCTCACCGCCCTGAGCCAGGAGCTGACTGCGCTCAAACTCACTGGAATGGCTCAGTCGGCCGCTTTGGTTGCGCAATTGGCAGGTAACCTGTCGTCCTCACCCTTGATCAGTTCTGCCGAGTTGCAGCAGATAAGTGCGGTCGAGGAAGGCCATGCGTTTGAGTTGGCCGCGGCATTGAAGGTAGCGCCTTGAGCCTCTGGGGCCCGGTGGCACAGCGTGCCTGGCCCGTGCAGGTGATGCTGCTGATGGGGTTGCTGGCACTGCTGGCGAGCGTGGCCTACGCCGTGCATTTGCGGCCTTTGCTGATGCAGGTTGGCCAAGGGACCGATCCATTACCGCACGAGGGCGCAAGCAGTGCCGAGCAGGTGGCATTGCACAGCCGTCTGCAACAAGCCCGTTGGCAATTGTCGTCGGGGCGCGACGAGCCTGCGGTGTTCGAAACCCTGTCCCGCCTGGCCGAGGCCCATGCGGTGGCCATCGAGCAGTTGCAGGTGCTCGAGGCGTCACCCGCTGAGCATTACCTTGAGCGGCCCCTGCAACTGCGTCTGCGTGGCACCTTTTCGGACCTTGCCGGGTTCTTCGCTGACCTGGCTGCGCAGCCGCGGCTGGTGACCGTGCATGGGCTGTCGCTCAAGCCGGCCGATGCGGGGCTTGTGCTCATGGAGCTGCAAGCCCGGACCTACCGGCATCACTCACTGTATGCCCTGGCGCAGGGCTTACCGCCAGAGCCTCCCGAGCGCCGAGCAGTTGCCGTGCTGCGCAACCCTTTTGCGCCTTCTGCGCTGCAGCCAGCCGCCGATGTTTTGCAGCGTCTGGCGCTGGAGCAGTTCGAGATGGTCGGTAGCTTGGCCAATCGTAGCGTCCGCTATGCACTGATTCAGGCTGATGGCCTTGTGCATCGGCTTCAGGTCGGTGACCGGCTGGGCCGTGATCAGGGGAAGGTTGTCGAGATAAGCGAGCGGCAGGTCGACGTTATCGAGCAGGTTTTTATTGCCGGCCAAGGCTGGCAACTGCGGCGGCGAACACTCGCCCTGCGTTGAAGGTGCTGGCCAGGGAGGTCATCGATGGGCAAGGGAGGTGTTATTGCAGCGCTGATAGGGGGCTGGCTGTTTGCCGGCGTCGTTGCGGGGAAGCAGCTGTATGGTGGCGAGCCGCTGTCGCTTAATTTCCAGGATGTCGAGGTACGTACGGTATTGCAGGTGCTGGCCGACTTTTCCGGGGTCAACCTGGTGGCCAGTGACGCGGTTCAAGGCAAGGTGACCTTGCGTTTGCAGGATGTGCCCTGGGACCAGGCGTTGGATCTGGTACTGCGCAGCAAGGGCCTGGAGCAGCGCAAGGACGGCAATGTGCTGCTGGTCGCACCGCGTGCCGAGCTGGCCGGTTCAGCGCCGTCGCGGCGCGAGCTGATCCCGATCCATCATGCCAAGGCCGCCGATATCGCCGAGTTGTTCCACGCCCTGATGGCCCATGAGGCCGGGGGCGCCAGCCACGGTTCGCTGAGTGTCGACGAGCGCACCAATACCCTGGTCGCCAGCCAGCCGCCAGAGCGTCTGGAAGAGCTGCGCAGGCTGATCGGCGAACTGGATGTACCGGTTCGTCAGGTGATGATCGAGGCGCGGATTGTCGAGGCCAATGTCGATTTCGAAAAGGCCCTGGGGGTGCGTTGGGGTGGCGCCGTGCAGGTGGGCAAGGGTTTGAGCCTCGGCAGCGCCGATACCTTTGTCGATCTTGGCGTGGATCGGGCCGCGTCCAGCATCGGCGTGGGCCTGGTGCGCAACAACGTACTGCTCGACCTGGAGCTCAGCGCCATGGAAAAGACCGGCAATGGCGAGATCATCTCCCAGCCCAAGGTGGTTACCGCCGACAAGGAAACCGCGCGGATCCTCAAGGGCACCGAGGTGCCGTATCAGGAAACCAGCGGCAGCGGCGCCACGTCCGTGACCTTCCGTGAGGCATCGCTGTCTCTGGAGGTGACCCCGCAGATCACCCCGGACAACCGGGTGATCATGGCGGTCAAGGTGACCAAGGACGAGCCCGACTACCTCAATGCCCTTGATCACGTGCCGGCGATCCGCAAGAACGAGGTCAACGCCAAGGTGCGCATCAATGATGGCGAGACCATCGTGATCGGCGGCGTGTACTCGACGGTGCAAAGTAAAGTTGTCGACAAGGTGCCATTTTTCGGCGATGTGCCGTATGTTGGGCGGCTGTTTCGTCGCGATGTTCTACAAGAGAAAAAATCCGAGCTGCTGGTCTTCCTGACTCCGCGTATCATGAGTGACCAGGCGATTGCTGTGAGTCGTTGATTCTGTGCGAAATTTGATACTTGTGGGGCCGATGGGTGCTGGCAAAAGCACCATTGGCCGCCTGCTGGCCAAAGAGCTGCGCCTGCCGTTCAAGGATTCCGACAAGGAAATTGAATTGCGCACCGGCGCCAATATCCCGTGGATCTTCGATAAAGAAGGCGAGCCGGGCTTTCGTGACCGCGAGCAGGCGATGATCGCCGAGCTCTGTGCGTTCGATGGCGTGGTGCTGGCTACCGGAGGCGGCGCGGTGATGCGCGATGCCAACCGCCAAGCCCTGCATGCCGGCGGGCGGGTGGTGTACCTGCACGCCTCGGTTGAGCAGCAGGTCGGGCGTACCTCGCGTGATCGCAACCGGCCTTTACTGCGCACGGCCAACCCGGAGGCGACCTTGCGCGCGCTGCTGGAGGTTCGCGACCCGCTTTACCGCGAGATTGCCGATCTGGTGGTGGAAACCGACGAACGGCCGCCGCGGATGGTGGTGCAGGATATTCTCGAGCGCTTGCAGAAGTTGCCGCCCCGTTAAGCCAGGACTATCCTCGCGACCAGTCATGCCGTGACAGGGCACACCGTTATCGCGCGGTTCGAGCCATCGATGCCGCGCCTAGTTCATTGTGGGGACACATGCAGACACTAAAGGTCGAATTGGGCGAACGTAGCTACCCGATCTACATTGGCGAAGGCCTGCTGGATCAACCTGAACTGCTGGCGCCGCATATTGCCGGCCGACAGGTCGCCATCGTGTCCAACGAGACTGTCGCACCCCTCTATCTGGAACGTTTGAGCAAGACCCTGGGGGCCTACTCGGTGCTGCCGGTGGTGCTGCCTGACGGCGAGGCCTACAAGAACTGGGAAACCCTGCAGCTGATCTTCGATGCGCTGCTGACTGCCCGCCACGACCGCCGCACTACCGTGGTTGCGCTTGGCGGTGGAGTGATTGGCGATATGGCCGGCTTTGCCGCCGCCTGCTACCAGCGCGGCGTGGATTTCATCCAGGTGCCGACAACCCTGCTGTCCCAGGTCGATTCGTCGGTGGGCGGCAAGACCGGTATCAACCACCCGCTGGGCAAGAACATGGTCGGTGCCTTCTATCAGCCCAATGCGGTGCTGATTGACACCCGCAGTCTCAATTCCCTGCCGCCGCGCGAGCTGTCGGCGGGCCTGGCCGAAGTGATCAAGTACGGCCTGATCTGTGACGAACCGTTCCTCGGTTGGCTCGAAGAGCACATGCAGGCCCTGCGCGGTCTCGACCAGGTGGCGCTGACCGAGGCCATCCGTCGTTCCTGCGCGGCCAAGGCCGCGGTGGTCGGTGCTGATGAACGTGAGTCCGGCGTGCGCGCCACCCTGAACCTGGGCCACACCTTTGGCCACGCCATCGAGACCCACATGGGCTATGGTGTGTGGCTTCACGGTGAGGCCGTCGCTGCCGGTACTGTCATGGCCCTGGAAATGTCCATGCGCCTGGGCTGGATCAGCCAGCAGGAGCGTGACCGTGGTATCCGTCTGTTCCAGAACGCAGGCTTGCCGGTGGTGCCGCCCGCCGAGATGACCCCGGCGCAGTTCATGGAGCACATGGCAGTAGATAAAAAGGTACTCGACGGTCGTCTGCGTCTGGTCCTGCTGCGCCGCATGGGCGAAGCGGTGGTCACCGACGACTATCCGAAAGAGATTCTTCAGGCCACGCTGGCCGCGGATTACCGCGCGATCGTGGCCCAGCTTTGAGGTTGATGAGCGTCCGATGACTAGTTTGCATGCCGACGAGGCCTTTCTCGGCCATTACCAGTTGAACCACGACCCCTTCGCTGCACGGGTGCCGGGTTTCAAATTCTTCCCTGCCCAGCGCAAGCCGGTGCTGGGCCAACTGCACCACCTGGCCCGTTACAGCCAGTTGCTGCTGGTGGTTACCGGCCCGCAGGGCAGCGGCAAAACCCTGCTGCGTCAGGCCCTGGTGGCCAGCACCAACAAACAATCGGTGCAGAGTGTGGTGGTTTCCGCCCGTGGTGCCAGCGATGCCGCCAGCCTGCTCGGCCAGGTTGCCCAGTCGTTGGGCGTGGCCCAGGTCGAAGTCCCGGACATCCTCGCCCAGGTGGTGCAACTGGCACTGACCGGGCAGGAAGTCTATCTGCTGGTGGACGATGCGGAACAACTTGGCGAGTCGGCACTCCAAGCCTTGCTGGAGTTGGCGGCGGGCACTCCGGAAGGGCGTCCGCATGTCTTCCTGTTTGGCGAGCCGTCACTGATCGCCGGGCTGGAAGAGCTCAATGCCGAGCAGGAACGTTTCCATGTCATCGAGCTTGAGCCCTATAGCGAAGAAGAAACCCGTGAGTACCTCGAGCAGCGCCTGGACGGTGCCGGGCGGGGCATCGAGGTGTTCACCAGTGAACAGATCGTTGATATTCACCAAAACTCTGACGGCTGGCCTGGGGCAATCAACCAGGTCGCCCGCGATACCTTGATCGAAGCCATGATCGCCAGCCGGACCACGGCGAAGCGACCATCAATGGGGTTCAATATGCCGAAGAAACATGTGCTGGCGTTGTCTGCTGTCGTCGTGGTCGCCGTCGCGGCCGCCGTGCTGATGCCGAAGAAGGGTGATCAGGCGCCGACTGCTCCTGCCGAACAGGCGCAACTGCCGCTGGGTGAAGGTCAGCCGGGCAATGCCCAGTCGAACAATGGCGGCCCGGCCATCGAGTTCGCCGGCAATTCGCAACCAATGCCGCTGCCGCTGGTAGGTCAGTCGCAACCGGTGATGCGTGGCCCGCTGGCCGAGTCGACCGGCATGGGCGAGGGTGAAGAGTCCACGCCTGCTGGCGAAACCGCACTGCAGCCACCTACCGTCACCACTATTGCTCCACCGGCGGGTGTCGCCGCTGGCCCAGCGCCAGCGCCGGCACAACCGGTTGCTCCAGCACAGTCCGTTGCTCCGGTACAGCCGGTTGCACCTGTGCAGCAGCCGGCGGCGCCTGTTGCCAGCAAGCCGGTTGCACCTGCTGCCAAGCCTGCACCAACCCAGGTTGCAACCGCCAAGCCTGCACCTAAGCCTGCCGAGAAGCCGGCGGCCAAGCCTGCGGCCGGTGGTAGCTGGTATGCCGGGCAGAAGCCGGGCAATTATGTCGTGCAAATCCTCGGTACCAGCTCCGAAGCGTCGGCCCAGGCCTACGTCAAGGCGCAGGGTGGCGACTATCGCTACTTCAAGAAAACCCTGCAGGGCAAGCCGCTGTACGTGATCACTTATGGCAACTTCGCCAGCCGTGATGCCGCTCTGGCTGCAATCAAGGCCTTGCCAGCCAAGGTCCAGGCTGGTAAACCTTGGCCACGTACCGTCGCCAGCGTCCAACAAGAACTGGCCTCGACCCGCTGATATAGCCTGGTGGCACTACCCCCGCCACCTGCTGAGCGACTCCTGAACATCGGTCAAGCCTGCTGCGTACTGCGCGGCAGGCTTTTCTGTCCCAGACTGCCGGCCACAAGCCCATCTTGCAGTCCAGGCTGAAACGCTTCAGACTCAAGCCATGCCGTTACCACGGTGCACGCTTAAAAACATTCAAAAACGCGACATGGATTTACGGCAATTCGTCGTAAATTTGTGGGCTTCCCTGTCGCTGTGCAACAATGGCTCCCCTATTGCCCCCGCAAAGCTGGCATTCGTTCGGCGTGGATGGTAAGTGGTTGTACTAAAAAAAGATTTGCCTTGGTGAGAGGCGAACCTGGTGAGAAAGTGTCTATGAAAACAGGTCTGTACCATCCCGAAGAATTCAAGGATAACTGTGGTTTTGGCCTGATCGCCCATATGACGGGTGAACCCAGCCACCACCTTTTGCAAACGGCCATCCAGGCCCTGACCTGCATGACCCACCGTGGTGGGATCAACGCCGACGGCAAGACCGGCGACGGTTGCGGTCTGCTCATGCAGAAGCCCGACCAGTTCCTGCGTGCCGTGGCCCGCGAACAGTTCGGCAATGAGCTGCCCAAGCAGTACGCGGTCGGCATGGTGTTCTTCAATCAGGACAACGCCAAGGCTGAAGCCGCGCGCGCCAACATGAACCGCGAAATCCTCGCGGCTGGCCTGCAACTGGTGGGCTGGCGCAAAGTGCCGATCGACACCAGCGTCCTTGGCCGCCTGGCCCTGGAACGCCTGCCGCAGATCGAGCAGGTGTTCATCGGCGGTGAAGGCCTGAGCGATCAGGAATTCGCCATCAAGCTGTTCAGTTCCCGTCGTCGCTCTTCGGTGGCCAACGCCGCCGACACCGACCACTACATCTGCAGCTTTTCGCACAAGACCATCATCTACAAAGGCCTGATGATGCCGGCGGACCTCGCCGCCTTCTATCCGGACCTTAGCGACGAGCGCCTGCAAACCGCGATCTGCGTGTTCCACCAGCGCTTCTCCACCAACACCCTGCCGAAATGGCCGTTGGCGCAACCGTTCCGCTTCCTCGCCCACAACGGCGAAATCAATACCATCACCGGTAACCGCAACTGGGCCCAGGCGCGTCGCACCAAGTTCGCCAATGACCTGATCCCGGACCTGGAAGAGCTCGGCCCGCTGGTCAACCGCGTCGGGTCCGACTCCTCGAGCATGGACAACATGCTCGAACTGATGGTCACCGGCGGCATCGACCTGTTCCGCGGCGTGCGCATGATCATTCCGCCGGCGTGGCAGAACGTCGAGACCATGGACGCCGACCTGCGCGCCTTCTACGAATACAACTCCATGCACATGGAAGCGTGGGACGGCCCGGCCGGCGTGGTACTGACCGAAGGCCGCCACGCGGTGTGCCTGCTCGACCGTAACGGCCTGCGCCCGGCGCGCTGGGTCACGACCAAGAACGGCTATATCACCCTGGCGTCGGAAATCGGCGTGTGGGACTACAAGCCCGAAGACGTGATCGCCAAGGGCCGTGTCGGCCCGGGGCAGATCTTTGCCGTGGACACCGAAACCGGGCAGATCCTCGACACCGACGCCATCGACAACCGCCTGAAGTCGCGCCACCCGTACAAGCGCTGGCTGCGCCAGAATGCCCTGCGCATCCAGGCCGATCTCAGCGACGACCAGGGCGTGGCCAGCTACGACGCTGACCAGCTCAAGCAATACATGAAGATGTTCCAGGTCACCTTCGAAGAGCGCGACCAGGTACTGCGTCCGCTCGGCGAGCAAGGCCAGGAAGCGGTCGGTTCGATGGGCGATGACACGCCGATGGCGATCCTTTCGCAGCGCGTGCGTTCGACCTATGACTACTTCCGCCAGCAGTTCGCCCAGGTCACCAACCCGCCGATCGACCCGCTGCGCGAAGCGATCGTCATGTCGCTGGAGATCTGCCTGGGTGCCGAGCGCAACATCTTCCAGGAATCCCCCGAGCACGCCTCGCGGGTAATCCTCAGCTCGCCGGTGATCTCGCCAGCCAAGTGGCGTTCGCTGATGAACCTCGACCGCCCCGGCTTCGAGCGCCAGCTGATCGACCTCAACTACGAAGAGAGCCTGGGCCTGGAAGCTGCGGTGCGCAACATCGCCGATCAGGCCGAAGAAGCCGTGCGCAGTGGCAAGACCCAGCTGGTGCTCAGCGACCGCCATATCGCCCCGGGCAAACTGCCGGTGCATGCGTCGCTGGCCGTGGGGGCCGTGCATCACCGCCTGACCGAGCTGGGCTTGCGCTGCGACAGCAACATCCTGGTTGAAACCGCCACCGCCCGCGACCCGCATCACTTTGCCGTGCTGATCGGTTTCGGTGCTTCGGCGGTGTATCCGTACCTGGCCTACGAAGTGCTGGCTGACCTGATCCGCACCGGCGAAGTGCTCGGTGACCTGGAAGAAGTCTTCAAGTACTACCGCAAGGGCATCTCCAAGGGCCTGTTGAAGATCCTCTCGAAGATGGGTATCTCGACTGTCGGTTCCTACCGTGGTGCGCAGTTGTTCGAAGCCGTCGGCCTCTCGGAAGAAGTGGTGAACCTGAGCTTCCGTGGCGTTGCCAGCCGCCTCAAGGGCGCACGCTTCGTCGACATCGAGAACGAGCAGAAGCTGCTCGCCGCCGAAGCCTGGAGCGCGCGCAAGCCGATCCAGCAGGGTGGCCTGCTGAAGTTCGTCCATGGTGGCGAATACCACGCCTACAACCCGGACGTGGTCAACACCCTGCAGGCCGCCGTGCAGCAGGGCGACTACGCCAAGTTCAAGGAATACACTGCGCTGGTCGACAAGCGCCCGGTGTCGATGATCCGCGACCTGCTCAAGGTCAAGGTCGCCGACCAGCCGCTGGCGCTGGAGCAGGTCGAGCCGCTGGAAGATATCCTCAAGCGTTTCGACTCTGCCGGTATCTCCCTCGGCGCGCTGTCGCCGGAAGCTCACGAAGCCCTGGCCGAGGCGATGAACCGCCTGGGCGCGCGCTCCAACTCCGGTGAGGGTGGCGAAGACCCGGCCCGCTACGGCACCATCAAGAGCTCGAAGATCAAGCAGGTGGCCACCGGCCGCTTCGGCGTTACCCCCGAGTACCTGGTCAACGCCGAAGTGCTGCAGATCAAGGTGGCCCAGGGCGCCAAGCCGGGTGAGGGCGGGCAGCTGCCTGGCGGCAAGGTCAACGGCCTGATCGCCCGGCTGCGCTACGCCGTGCCTGGCGTGACCCTGATCTCGCCTCCGCCGCACCATGATATCTACTCGATCGAAGACCTTTCGCAACTGATCTTCGACCTCAAGCAGGTCAACCCGCAGGCACTGGTCTCGGTCAAGCTGGTGGCAGAAGCGGGCGTTGGCACCATCGCCGCCGGCGTGGCCAAGGCCTATGCCGACCTGATCACCATCTCCGGCTACGACGGCGGCACCGGCGCTTCGCCGCTGACCTCGATCAAGTACGCTGGTGCGCCGTGGGAGCTGGGCCTGGCCGAAACCCACCAGACCTTGCGCGGCAACGACTTGCGCGGCAAGGTCCGGGTGCAGACCGATGGCGGCCTGAAAACCGGCCTGGACGTGATCAAGGCGGCGATCCTCGGCGCCGAAAGCTTCGGCTTCGGCACCGCGCCGATGATCGCCCTGGGCTGCAAATACCTGCGTATCTGTCACCTGAACAACTGCGCCACCGGCGTTGCCACCCAGAACGACAAGCTGCGCAAGGATCACTACATCGGTACCGTCGACATGGTGGTGAACTTCTTCACCTATGTCGCCGAAGAAACCCGTGAGTGGCTGGCCAAGCTGGGCGTGCGCAGCCTCGGCGAGCTGATCGGGCGTACCGACCTGCTGGAAATGCTCCCCGGTGAAACCGAGAAGCAGAAGCACCTGGACCTCAGCCCGTTGCTGGGCAGCGAGCACGTGCCGGCCGACAAGCCGCAGTTCTGTGAAGTCGACCGCAACCCGCCGTTCGACAAGGGCGTGCTGGCCGAGAAAATGGTCGACATGGCCCTGCCGGCCATTCGTGACCTGTCGGGCGCCGAGTTCGACCTGGACATCTGCAACTGCGACCGTTCCATCGGTGCGCGGATCTCCGGCGAAATCGCCCGCCTGCACGGCAACCAGGGCATGGCCAAGGCACCGATCACCTTCCGCTTCAAGGGCACTGCCGGGCAGAGCTTCGGGGTGTGGAACGCCGGTGGCCTGAACATGTACCTCGAAGGCGATGCCAACGACTACGTCGGTAAAGGCATGACCGGTGGCAAGCTGGTGATCGTACCGCCTGCGGGCAGCCCGTTCGCCACCCAGCACAGCGCCATCATCGGCAACACCTGCCTGTACGGCGCCACCGGCGGCAAGCTGTTCGCCGCCGGTACCGCAGGCGAGCGCTTTGCCGTGCGCAACTCCGGTGCCCACGCGATTGTCGAGGGCACAGGCGATCACTGCTGTGAGTACATGACCGGTGGCTTTGTCTGCGTTCTGGGCAAGACCGGTTACAACTTCGGCTCGGGCATGACCGGTGGTTTTGCCTACGTGCTGGACATGGACAACAGCTTCGTCGACAAGCTCAACCACGAACTGGTCGAGATCCAGCGCATCAGCGGCGAGGCCATGGAGGCTTATCGCAGCCACCTGCAGCGCGTGCTGGCTGAGTACGTCGAAGAAACCAACAGCGAATGGGGTCGTGAGCTCTGGGAAAACCTGGACGACTACGTGCGGCGCTTCTGGCTGGTCAAGCCGAAGGCGGCCAACCTGAAGAACCTGCTGTCCAGCACCCGTGCCAACCCGCAGTAGCGGCAAGCGGCAAGCCTCAAGCTGCAAGTTCAAAGCAGTACGAGGTTTGCCGGCCCACGTGATCGTCTTGCAGCTTGCAGCTTGAAGCTAGCAACTGCGGTAAAGAGGTATTGAAAATGGCTGAACGTCTCAGCAATGACTTCCAGTTCATCGAGGTCGGGCGCAAGGATCCGAAGAAGAAACTGTTGCGTCAACGCAAGAAAGAGTTCGTAGAGATCTACGAGCCCTTCAAACCCCAGCAGTCGGCCGAACAGGCCCACCGCTGCCTGGGCTGTGGCAACCCGTACTGCGAGTGGAAGTGCCCGGTGCACAACTTCATCCCCAACTGGTTGAAGCTGGTCGCCGAAGGCAACATCCTCGCCGCCGCGGAGTTGTCGCACCAGACCAACACCCTGCCGGAAGTCTGCGGCCGGGTGTGCCCGCAGGACCGCCTGTGCGAGGGTGCCTGCACCCTCAACGACGGCTTCGGCGCGGTGACCATCGGTTCGGTGGAGAAGTACATCACCGACACCGCCTTCGCCATGGGCTGGCGCCCGGACATGTCCAAGGTCAAGCCGACCGGCAAGCGCGTTGCCATCATCGGCGCCGGCCCGGCCGGCCTGGGCTGCGCCGACGTGCTGGTGCGCGGCGGGGTGACCCCGGTGGTGTTCGACCGCAACCCGGAAATTGGCGGCCTGCTGACCTTTGGCATCCCCGAGTTCAAGCTGGAAAAGACCGTGCTGAGCAATCGCCGCGAAGTCTTCACCGGCATGGGCATCGAGTTCCGCCTCAACACCGAGGTGGGCAAGGATGTCAGCATGGAGCAGTTGCTCGAGGAATACGATGCCGTGTTCATGGGCATGGGCACCTACACCTACATGAAGGGCGGCTTCCCCGGTGAAGACCTGCCGGGCGTGCACGATGCCCTGGATTTCCTGGTGGCCAACGTCAACCGCAACCTGGGCTTTGAAAAGTCGCCGGAAGATTTCGTCGACATGAAAGGCAAGAAGGTCGTGGTGCTCGGTGGCGGCGACACGGCGATGGACTGCAACCGCACCTCCATCCGCCAGGGCGCCAAGGCCGTGACCTGTGCCTACCGTCGTGACGAGGCGAACATGCCCGGCTCGCGCAAAGAGGTGAAGAACGCCAAGGAAGAAGGGGTGAAGTTCCTCTACAACCGTCAGCCGATCGCGATTGTCGGTGAAGACAAGGTCGAAGGCGTGAAGGTGGTCGAGACCCGTCTCGGCGAGCCGGACGCCCGTGGCCGCCGCAGCCCTGAGCCGATCCCGGGTTCCGAAGAGATCATCCCGGCCGATGCCGTGGTCATCGCCTTCGGTTTCCGCCCCAGCCCGGCGCCGTGGTTCGAGCAGTTCAGCATCCAGACCGACAGCCAGGGCCGCGTCGTGGCACCGGAGAAGAACACCTACAAGCACCAGACCAGCAACCCGAAGATCTTCGCCGGTGGCGACATGGTCCGCGGTTCCGACCTGGTGGTGACGGCGATCTTCGAGGGGCGCAATGCCGCCGAGGGGATTCTGGATTACCTGGAAGTCTGAAAAGGCTTCGCGGGACAAGCCCACTCCCACAGAATGTGTGCTGAACCTGTGGGAGCGGGCTTGACCCGCGATGAATTCAGCAAAATCTATTGACCTGTCACAAGTCGATAGACAAAAGGCACGGTTGATACCGTGCCTTTTACGTTGGGCTCTGAGAAAATGCCCCCACTTTTTTTCCGGATGCCGACATGACTGCCTTGAAGAACGATCGTTTTCTGCGCGCCCTGCTCAAGCAACCCGTAGACGTCACCCCGGTGTGGATGATGCGCCAGGCCGGCCGCTACCTGCCGGAGTACCGCGCCAGCCGCGCCAAGGCCGGCGACTTCATGAGCCTGTGCATGAACCCGCAGTTTGCCTGCGAGGTCACCCTGCAACCGCTGGACCGCTACCCGCTGGACGCCGCGATCCTGTTCTCGGACATCCTCACCATCCCTGACGCCATGGGCCAGGGCCTGTACTTCGAAACCGGCGAAGGCCCGCGTTTCAAGAAGGTCATCAGCACCCTGGCCGACATCGAAGCGCTGCCGATCCCTGATCCGCAGAAGGACCTGGGCTACGTCATGGACGCCGTCAGCACCATCCGCCGCGAGCTCAATGGCCGCGTGCCGCTGATCGGCTTCTCCGGCAGCCCCTGGACCCTGGCCACCTACATGGTCGAAGGCGGCTCGTCGAAAGACTTCCGCAAGACCAAGGCCATGCTCTACGACAACCCGCAGGCCATGCACCTGCTGCTCGACAAGCTGGCCCAGTCGGTCATCAGCTACCTCAACGGGCAGATCCTGGCCGGTGCACAAGCGGTACAGATCTTCGACACCTGGGGCGGCAACCTGTCGGCGGCGGCCTACCAGGAGTTCTCCCTGGCCTACATGCGCAAGATCGTCAGCGGCCTGATCCGCGAGCACGAAGGGCGCAAGGTGCCGGTCATCCTCTTCACCAAGAACGGCGGTCTGTGGCTGGAAAGCATCGCCGAGGCCGGCGCTGATGCCCTGGGCCTGGACTGGACCTGTGACATCGGCGAAGCCCGCCAGCGCGTTGGCAGCAAGGTCGCCCTGCAGGGCAACATGGACCCGACCGTGCTGTATGCCAAGCCGGAGGCCATCCGTGCCGAAGTCGGGCGCATCCTTGCCAGCTACGGCCAGGGCAGTGGCCATGTATTCAACCTCGGTCACGGCATCACCCCGGAGGTTGATCCGGAGCATGCCGGCGTGTTCATCAACGCCGTGCACGAGTTGTCGGCGCAGTACCACTAAGTAGGAGCGGGCTTGCCCCGCGATTGCGACCTGAATGAATCAGCGCGATCGCGGGGCAAGCCCGCTCCCACTGCTATTAAGGTTCAATTCAGCCTGCCTGGGTAATCTGGCTCCATCGAAACCCAGACAGGATCCACACCATGAAAACCCGTTACCTCGCTCTGCTGCTTGCCCCGCTGTTCAGCACCGCTGCCCTGGCTGCCGGCTATACCGGCCCTGGCGCCCAGTCGGTGACCACGGTTGCCGCCGCCAATGACGCCGCTGACGACACCCCGGTGGTGCTGCAAGGCTACGTGGTGAAGAAAGTGAACAACGATGACAAGTACGAGTTCAAGGACACCACCGGCACCATCACCGTCGAGATCGATGACGAAGACCTGCCGCCGGTAGCCTTCAACGACAAGACCAAGGTCAAGCTGAGCGGTGAAGTCGAGAAGCACCTGATGAGCCGTGAAGTGGATGTTGATCGGGTTGAAGTGATCAACTGATCCAGTGGCAGGCCTGCTCCTGTGGGAGCCGGCCTTGCCGGCGATGGGCCGCGCAGCGGCCCTCAGCTCAAGCCTTGGCCGGCAACTTGCTCAAGTGCACCGCCACCAGCAAGGCCACCACCAGCAAGCTGCCGATGAACAGGCCGATGCCGTTCCACCCTGCCTGATGCCAGAACATCCCGCCCGCCGTCCCCGCCACGCTCGACCCGGCGTAATAACTGAACAGGTACAACGACGAGGCCTGGCCCTTGGCCTTGGTTGCCCGTCGGCCGATCCAGCTGCTGGCCACCGAATGCGCGCCGAAAAAGCCGAAGGTAAACACCAGCATGCCAACGATAATCAGCGGCAAGGGGCTGAGCAGGGTCATCAGCAAGCCGCCGAACATCAGCACAATGGTCGCCCAGAACACCTTGCGCCGGCCCAGCTTGTCGGCCAGGGCGCCGATTTGCGCCGAGCTGTAGATCCCCGACAGGTACACCACCGACAGCAGCCCGACCAGCGCCTGGCTCATGTGATAGGGCTCGGCCAGCAGGCGATAGCCGATGTAGTTGAACAGGGTGACGAAAGCGCCCATCAGCAGGAAGGCTTCCAGGAACAGCCAAGGCAGGCCGGCATCGCGAAAGTGCAGGGTAAAACCGTCGAGCAGGCTGCGCGGATGCAGCGAGCGCGGGCGGAAGTTGCGCGATTGCGGAAGGATCTTCCAGAACACCGCCGCCGCAACCAGAGCCAGGCCACCGATCACCAGCATCGCGGTGTGCCAGCTGACGAAGTCGATCAGCACGCCGGTGATCAAGCGTCCGCTCATGCCGCCAATGGCATTGCCACCGATGTACAGGCCCATGGCCAGGCCGATGTGCTGGGGGTGGATCTCTTCGCTGAGGTAAGTCATGGCCACCGCCGCCAGGCCGCTCAGCGACAGCCCGAGCAGCGCCCGGGCCAGCAGTACGCCGTGCCAGCTGGGCATCAGGGCGCTGACGATGGTGCACAGCGCTGCGCAGAACAGGGCGAAGACCATTACCGGCTTGCGCCCTATGCGGTCGGAAATCGGCCCGGTGATCAGCAACCCGAATGCCAGCATGCCGGTGGACACCGAGAGGATCAGGCTGCTTTGCGCGGCGCTGATCGAGAACTCCTGTGACAGCAGCGGCATCATCGGCTGCACGCAGTACAGCAGGGCAAAGGTGGCAAAGCCGCCGCAGAACAGCGCCAGTACGGTGCGCAAAAAGGCCGGGGTGCCTTTTTCGATCCAGCTTTCGTTGAGGGTGGCGACGATTTCGTCGAGCGGAGCAGGGGGCAGTTCGTGGGCGTGGGGCGCAACAGCAGTTTTCACGGGTGACCTCGGGGGCGCTACGGCCTGTCAGGCAGTGAAAAAAGCATATAGCTGGCTAATGATCATTTCCAATATATTGTTCGACCTGTTTAAGAGGTTTTACGACCTATTGGAGCTGCCATGGAATTGCGTCACCTGCGCTACTTCATCGCCGTCGCCGAAGAGCTGCATTTTGGCCGGGCGGCGCAGAACCTGGGGATTTCCCAGCCACCGTTGAGTCAGCAGATCCAGGCCCTTGAACAGGAGCTGGGGGCACGCTTGTTCGAGCGAACCAATCGTCGGGTCGAGCTCAGCGAGGCCGGGCGCCTGTTCCTCGAAGAGGCACGGCTGGTGCTGGCGCAAGTCGACAAGGCTGCCGATGTCGCCCGGCGTGCGCAACTGGGTGAGCTGGGCGAGATGAAGATTGGCTTCACTTCTTCGGCACCCTTCAACTCGAGCATTCCCAAGGCTATTCACGCGTTTCGTCAGCGCTTCCCGGCGGTGCACCTGAACCTCAAGGAAATGAGCAGCCGCGATGTCGCTGACGCCTTGCTCGACGAGTCGATCGAGGTCGGCCTGATGCGCCCCTTGGCCTTGCCTGAGAGCCTGAATGTCGTCGAGCTGTTTCGCGAGCCGCTGGTGGCGGTGATCAATGCTGCCCATCCGCTGGCGCAAGGCAGTGACGCCGGGGTGCACATGGCGGCCCTGGCCCAGGAGCCGTTCGTGTTTTTTCCGCGCAGTTACGGCAGTGGCTTGCACGCGCAGTTGCTGAGCCTGGCACGCCAGGCCGGGTTCAGTCCGCATTTTGCCCAGGAGGCGGGGGAGGCGATGACCATCATCGGCCTGGTGGCGGCGGGGTTGGGGGTGTCGGTATTGCCGGCTTCGTTCCAGCGCATGCGCATCGACGGGGTGGTGTACCGGACCTTGCTCGACGACGACGCGGTGACTGCCGTGTGGTTGGTGCAGCGCCGCGATGCGCCGTCGGCGATGGCCAGGGCCTTTGCCGAGTTGTTGACCCGCCAGGCCCTGGAACGCAGCTGAGTTACTGGACCTTGGCCAGGTCGCCCTTCAGCGCAACGCCAGCCATGATCGCGCCGGCGTGGCATTCGTAGGTGGTGGCGTCCTTGCGCTCGTTGCGCTTGTAGTAGCTGCTGATGTTGGTCACGGCGTTGGCGCCAACCTTGCGGGCGGCGTCCTGCATGGTCAGTAGCGCTGATTGCAGGGCCCATTCGCAGGCTGCTGCGTCCGTTTTGTTGAAGGCGTTGGTCTTCTTGTTGGTGACCGCTGCCGGGCTGACCACGGTGACCTTGCCCTTGGGCTGCACGCCGGCCAGGTAGAACTTCACCGAACCGTCGAGCTTGTTCTCGGCGGTCATCTGCGCCACGACTTTCTCGAACGGCAGGTAGTGGGTGGTGTCGCGGGCCTGGCTGAGGCCGGGCAGGGCGCAGAGCAGCAGGGCGGTGGTGGCGGTCCAGGTTTTCAGACGCATTATGTCGTTCCTTGATTATTCAACAGTGTTCGAATGCTGTTCGCTGATGGCGCGCTGCACGATGTTCTGGGCTTCCAGCTTGTTCAGCTCTTGCAGGATGCTTTTGTCGAGGTTGTTCACCCAACGGTTGTAATTGCGGTGAATCTTGCCGTCCTTGTAGCCCAGCTCGCGGCTGTCGCGGTAGTTGATGCGAAAGTTGCTGACGCTGTAGTGGATGTCGACGGCGGCATAGAAGGTATTGCGTACCAGGATGTCGGCCTGGATCAGGTTCGGGGTGACCTTGCGCGGGGTCCAGCCGCGGTTGGCCACGGCCTTGAGGATGGCCTGCTGCACCTGCTCATGGTTGTAGTTGTGGCCGACTACAAGCTGCTCTTGTGGGGTCAGTACCGGTTTCGAGGTACAGCCAGCCAGGCCCGCAAGGGCCAGGCCGAGGACAGCGGCGCGAATCAATGAAGACATTCCTTTCTCTCCAGCAGGTTTCAGGTCAGGTCCAGCGACGGAAAATCAGCGAGGTGTTGACCCCGCCAAAAGCGAAGTTGTTGTTCATCACATAGTCGTGACTCATGCTGCGAAACTCGCCGCACAAGTAGTCCAGCTCGCCGCAGCGCGGGTCGATGTGCTCAAGGTTGAGGGTGTGCACATAGCGGTCGCTGTTCATCATCTCGATGCTGAACCAGGACTCCAGCGCGCCGCAAGCGCCCAGGGTGTGGCCGAGGAAGCTTTTTTGCGAGCTGATCGGCATGCGTGGGCCAAACAGGCTGCTGGTGGCCAGGGTTTCGGCGATATCGCCCTGCTCGGTGGCGGTGCCATGACCGTTCACATAGCCGATGGCCTCCGGCGCCAGGTTGGCGTCTTGCAGTGCCAGCTCCATGGCCCGGCGCATGGTCGCCTGCTCCGGGCGAGTCGTGTGCTGGCCGTCGGCGTTACTGCCAAAGCCGACGATCTCGGCGTAGATGTGTGCGCCGCGGGCCTGGGCATGTTCCAGCTCTTCGAGCACCAGCATGCCGCCGCCTTCGCCGATCACCAGGCCGTCGCGGCCGCTGTCGTAAGGGCTGGGGCTGCTGTGCGGGGCATCGTTCTTCAGGCTGGTGGCGTACAGCGCGTCGAAGACCATGGCCTCGGTCGGGCACAGCTCTTCGGCGCCGCCAGCGAGCATCAGCGGCAGGCGGCCGAACTTGATCGCTTCATAGGCGTAGCCGATGCCCTGGCTGCCGCTGGTGCAGGCGCTGGAGGTGGGGATCAGGCGCCCGGTGAGACCGAAGAAAATGCTGATATTGGCTGCCGTGGTGTGCGGCATCATCCGGACATAGGAGTTGGCGTTGAGGCCCTCGGCCACCGAGTTGAGCAGCATGTTGCCAAACGCCTTGATCTCGTCGGTGCTGCCGGTGGACGAACCGCAGGCCACGCCCATGCGCCCATCGCGGATCGACGGGTCATCGAGCAGGCCGGCATCGCGCAGGGCGTTCTGCGCTGCCGCCACGGCCAGGCGCGAGACCCGGCCCATGCTGCGCAGTTGCTTGCGGGTCCAGCCGGCGGGCACCTTGAAGTCATCGATGGGGCCGGCCAAGCGCGTGTTGAGCTCTTCGAAGCGGTCCCATTCGTCCATGCGGCGGATGCCGCTGCGGTTGCTGGCGAAGTTGCCGGCGATGCTCTGCCAGTCGCTGCCCAGCGAGGTGATACCGGCCATGCCGGTGACGACTACACGTTTCATCAGCACAGGCCTCCATTGACTGCCAGCACCTGGCGGGTGATGTAGGCGGCTTCGGCCGACATGAGGAAATTCACTGCGCCGGCGACTTCTTCCGGGGTGCCCATGCGCTGCACCGGGATCATTTTCAGCAGCTCTTCGACCGGCACGTGTTCATCCAGCATGGCCGTGTCGATCAGCCCCGGGGCGACGCAGTTGACGGTGATCTTGCGCTTGCCCAGCTCGATCGCCAGGGCCTTGGCCGCACCGATCACCCCGGCTTTGGAAGCGCTGTAGTTGACCTGGCCGCGGTTGCCGATCATCCCCGAAACCGAGGTGATGCACACAATGCGCCCGGCTTTGCGCCGACGGATCATCGGCATCATCAGCGGGTGCAGAACGTTGTAGAAGCCGTCGAGGTTGGTACGCAGTACCTGGTCCCAGTCTTCTTCGGTGAGGGCCGGGAAGGCGCCGTCGCGGGTCAGGCCGGCGTTGCAGACCACGCCGTAGTAGGCGCCGTGGGTTTCAACGTCATCAGTAAGGATGGCGGCGCAAGCGGCGCGATCGGCAACGTCGAACTGCAGCACGCGGGCTTGCTGGCCCAAGCCCCGGACTTCTTCTGCAACGGCGTCGGCTTCGTTGCGCCCGCTTCGGCAATGCAGGACCAGGTCGAAACCGGCCCGCGCCAGGCGCAGGGCGATGGCCCGGCCTATGCCTCGGCTGGAACCGGTGACCAGGATGGTATCAGTCATGGGGGGACTCCTCTGGGCCCGCTTCGGCCAGGTAACTGGCCGCCTGTGGCGGGCGAAAAACATTCAAACGGGCCGTGGCATGGATGCCCGGGCCACGCAGGTGACACTCGAACACCCCCATGCCGTTGTCGTCTTCGAGCGACCGCAGGGCATGGATGCGCAAGTGGGCACCGGCAGGGAAATGTTCGACATTGCATTCGAATTTACGCGTGCCGAGCAAAAAGCCCAGCGCCACCGCCTGGCCTTGCTGGCGCGCGCGGCAACCGGCGTAGGCGGCCACGCTCTGGGCCATCAGCTCGATGCCGACCCAGGCCGGCAGGCTGCCGTCGGCGCGATTGAACAGGCCGCCGGGGCGCACGGTCAGGTGGGTATGGATCTGCTCTTCATCGAAGGACTCGACCTGATCGATGAGGATCATGTCGCCGGCATGGGGCAGCAGTTCGGCCAGTGGCCAGGTGATCATGGGGTGTCTCCGAGAATCAGGCTGACGTTGTTGCCACCGAAGGCGAACGAGTTGCTCATCAGGCGTCGCGGGCCCTGGGCCGGCAGGCGCTGGCTGGCATCGACCAGGTTCAGGGCCGGCAGTTGTGGGTCATCCACACCATCCCAGACATGCGGTGGCAAGCGCCCTTCGGTATTGTCGGCGGCCAGGCTCAACCAGCAGAACGCGGCTTCCAGGGCGCCAGCGGCACCCAGGGTATGCCCGGTCATCGGCTTGCTCGATGAACAGGCCAGCTGGCTGCCAAACAGTTCATGCACGGCCAGGCTTTCCATGGCGTCGTTGTGCCGCGTGGCGGTGCCGTGCAGGTTCAGGTAGTCGATCTGTGCAGGTTGCAGGCGGGCATTGTCCAGCGCTTTGCGCATCGCCTGCAAGGCGCCTTTGCCGCTGGGCTCGGGGGCGGAGATGTGATGCGCGTCCGAGCTGGCACCGGCACCGAGCAGGGCGATGCTGGCGCCTTCGTGGTTGGCTTCGCGGGTCATCAGAAACAGCGCCGCGGCTTCGCCGATGTTGATGCCGTTGCGGTTGACCGAGAACGGGTTGCAGCGCTCGGCGCTGACTGCTTCCAGGGCAGTGAAGCCGTTGAGGGTCAGCTTGCACAGGCTATCCACACCACCGCAGATCACCGCGTCGCACACCCCCAGGTCCAACAGGCGCCGGGCACTCATCAAGGCCCGTGCACTGGAGGTGCAGGCGGTGGAAATCACATAGGCCGGGCCGCTCAGCTGCAGCCAGTCGGCGAGAAAGTTGGCCGGGGCGCTGAGCTCCTGCTGGGCGTAGTCGTAGCTCGGCGGGAACTGCTGCTCACGCAGGTAGTGAGCGATGCTGTCGCTGGCTTCCTTGATGCCCGAGGTGCTGGTGCCCAGGACGATGCCGATGCGCTGGCGGCCAAAGCGGGCGATGGCCGCTTCGATCGCTGCACCAATCTGCAGGCAGGCGACGTACAGCAGTTGGTTGTTGCGGCTGTGATGGGCCTGCAACGCGGCGGGCAAGCTTGGCAACTTGTCTTGTACGGCCGCCAACGGCAGACCGCGTTGCGGTACCCAGCCGTCCTCCACACGCATGCCTGAGCAGTCGCCGGCAAACAGCCGGCGGGCAACGTCGGCCTGGCCGCGCCCCAGGGCACAGACCAGGCCCAGGGCATTGAGATAAGCGGTCATGGCGTGTTCTCGCTGGGTAGTGGGCTGACTAGATAACGCAGGCCCCGGTCGAGGTTCAAGGTGAAGTCGTCGGCTTGTCGGTAGTCGACGCGCCAGCGTTCACCCAGCCAGCGCTGCTGGCCTAGCTGGCGGGCGCCGGGATAGAGCTGTTGCAGCTGTTCGGCAGGGGTCAGGGCGAACAGCAGGGCAGCGAACAGTTCGCGGGCCGCCGGGTTGGGCGGTAGCAGGCCGTCGGCTTGCCACTGGCCTTGATCGAGCAACTGCCGGGCTTGCGGAATACCCAGCAGATCCAGCAGCGACCAGCGCAGGTTGGTGTCCTCGCGCTGGATCACCAGCAACCAGTCCTGTCGCTGCCCGGCCTGTTCGCGCTGGATGTGCAACTGCAGCGGCAGGCTCAGCGGCGGTAACTGCACGGGCAGCGGCGCACGGCTGGCGCAGGCGCTCAGCAGGGCGAAGGCGAGGATCAGCAACAGGCGTTTCATGCACTCGGCTCGGCTGGGTTCAAGGGTTTGCGGGCGACCACGTTGACCAGGGTCTCTTCGCGCTGGCCGACCGGTGGCGGCTTGCACAGGCCAAAGCGTTCGAGCAGGCCGAAGTCGCTGGAACGGCTCCACCACAGGTACGGGTAAGAGACATTCTGCGCGCCAAATTCGAAACCCTGGTCGCGGAGCATCTGCAGGTACTGTTCGGCACTTTTCTGCACGTGCATGGGGTGGCGGAACAGCCAGCGAATCACCCAGGTGTCGATGTAGGCTTCGGTGGACTCGGCAAACAGCAGGTAGCCACCGGGCTTGAGTACCCGGTAGAACTCGGCCAGGGCTTTTTCCTGCTCGACCAGGTGGTGGAAGGTCTGGTGGCAGAAGAGGATATCGACGCTGCTGTCGGCAAACTGCAACGCCGCGCAGTCACTGCCGCGCAGCTCGACGTTCAGGCCCAGGCGGCCGGCCTCGGCCTGGCTCAGTTCAAGGCTGTGCGGGTCGGCGTCGGTACCCAGCAACCGGGCGGGGGCGAACACCTGCTGCAGGTACTGGAACGACTTGCCCTGGCCGCAGCCGGCATCGAGCAGCACGGGGGCACGGGGTGGTGCCTGGTCGAACAGCCGGCGCAGGTCGTTGATTGCTACGCGCAGCACATGATGCTGCCAGGTATGGCTGCGCAGGAACCAGAAGCCGAAACGGGTTTCCTCGACGTAGCTGTCGCTGAGGAATTTCATGCCGACGTCCTGGCACAGACTTCGGCGAGCATGCGCAGGCGCCGCTTGGGTTCGGCCACGAACGGGTTGCGTTGGTCCCAGGCGTAGCCGGCCAGGATCGAGCTGATCATCGCGCGGATTTCCGGCGAGCTGGCCGGGTGGTAGATGACGTCCTGGAAGCTGCCGTTGTACCAGCCTTCAACGTAGGCGCGGAAGGTGTCGACGCCACGCTTGAGCGGCTCGGCGAACTCGCTCTGCCAATCGACGCCTTCGCCCTGCAACTGGCGGTGCAGGACGCCGGCGGCCATGCTCGCCGAGCGCATGGCGATGGTCACCCCGGAGGAGAACACCGGGTCGAGGAATTCTGCGGCGTTGCCGAGCAAGGCGAAGCCCGGGCCGTGCAGGGTCTTGACGTTGGCCGAGTAGCCGCCGATGGTCCGCGCCGGGGTGTCCCACACGGCGTTGGCCAGGACCTTGGCCAGGCTTGGGGTCTGGGCGACGAAGTCCTTCAGGCAGGCATCCAGGTCGGCCGGCGCGGCGGCAAAGTGCTCGGCGGCGGCGACCACCCCCAGGGAACAGCGGCCGTTGCTGAACGGAATGGTCCAGAACCAGATATCCCGGTGCTGCGGATGGGTGGTGATGAGGATCTTTTCCCGGTCGAAGGCCGGGTGGTCGATGCGGTCTTCGATATGCGTGAACACCGCCTGGCGCACCGGGAAGTTCGACGGTGCTTCCAGGTCCAGCAGGCGCGGCAGCACGCGGCCATAGCCGCTGGCATCGAGGACGAATGAGGCTTCGACGCAGTACTCGCTGCCATCCAGGCGGCGCACGCGCACCTGCGGGCGCGGGCGCTCGAAGTCGGCGGCGATGATCTCTTCTTCGTAGCGGATTTCAACGCCCTGGGCCTCGGCCTGGTCGGCCAGCAGTTGGTCGAACTGGGCGCGTTGAACCTGGAAGGTGCTCGGCTTGCCATTGCTGAAGGTGTCGCCGAAATCGAAGGCGCTGTACTCATCGCCCCAGGCGAAGGCCGCGCCGTTCTTGCGCTGGAAACCCGCCGCTTCAAGGGCCGGGAGCATGCCGGCTTCTTCGACGAAGTCGATGCAATGCGACAACAGGCTTTCGCCGATGGAAAAACGCGGGAAGCGCTGGCGCTCGATGATCAGCACGTCGTGGCCGTTGCGCTTGAGCAAGGCCCCGGCGATGGCGCCGGACGGGCCGGCGCCGATAATCAATACCTGCCGTTGTTGCAGTTCAGGGTTCGGCATAAGGCCTCCTTGCCGGTTGGGCAGTCTTCAATGGAATCCGGTGCAGGCCGGCCAGCGCGGGCATCAGCGTGGCGACCAGGCTCATCAGCATCAGCGCGAAGTACAGCGCCGGGCTGATCAACTGTTGTTGCAGCAGCAGGTTGAGAAAGACGATCTCGCTCAAGCCGCGAATATTGAGCAGCAGGCTTTCCCGCCATTTGCTCGCGCCGGCGAACGACGGCGTCGCCCAGCACAGGCCCAGCCAGTTGCCGAGCAGCTTGCTGACGATCGGCAACAGCAGCAGGGCACTCAACTGGATGGCATCGAAGCCCAGTAGCACGTTGTGTACATCGATCTGGATGATGCCGAAGGTCAGGATCAGCGGGATTGCAATGCCGTTCTGCAGGCGTTTTATCCACAGGTCCGATAACGGCATGCGCAGCGGCAACTTGAGCCAGGCCAGGCAGCACAGGTAGCCGATGCCGAAGATCAGCGCGTTGAGCCGGTAGTGTTCGGCGACGAACAGCAGGCCGAAAAAGCCCAGGCTGTAGACCCAGGGCCGACGCACACCGAGGGCGTACAGCGGCAACGGCAGGCAGGCCGCGAGCAGCGGCAGTAACAGGCTCACGGGTTCGAGGCTGCCCTTGCCGAGGCCGAACAGCAGCCAGCAGGTCAGGTCGATGAGGATCGCCGACTGCATCAGCCGGCGGGTTGCGGCGGGTGGGTAGTCGATGTTGCGCAGGTACAGGTAGAGCACCGGGATGGCGGTGATGGCGAAAACCAGGCCGAGGGCCAGGGTGGTCAGCCAGGGCTGCTCGGGCAGCAACAACGCGCCACAGGCCAGGCCACAGGCAAAGGGCACGAGGAAGCTCGGCAGGGCGATCTTCAGGCTCTGGCGGTCGACGTTCAGCTCCACGACGTCAGCAAGAATATGCCCCAGCAGCAGGGCAAAACTCAGGCCATACAGGGTTTTCAGCCAGGCCGGTGCCACCAGCGCGGCGCCGCTGAGCTGCAAGTGGGGCTCGACCCAGAACAACATCAGCAGTGGCAGGCCGAGGGTTGCCAGCAGCAACTGGCTGACAATCGGGATCAGCCCCAGGCGCCGGCCGAGCTCACTGACGATCCAGAACAACACCAGGGCCAGGGCCCAGAGCAACGCGATACTCATGCCGCCTGTTCCTTGTGCCCGGTGGCCGCCCAGGGTGCGAGGACAAAACTGAAGGCCAGGCCCAGGCTGACCGCCAGGCCGAAATTGCTCACCGCCGGAGTGCTCGACACCGCCAGCAGGCCGAACGACAACCAGGTGGTGGTGGCTGCGAGCAGGGTGCCGAGCAGGCTGACGGCGGCGCCGCCGATCTGCTCGTGCATGAGGATCGCGTAGTCGACGCTGATGGCGGTCACCAGCAGCAGGCCGAACAGGCTGAACAGGGTCAGCGGCTGGCCCAGCCAGCCCAGGCAAGCCAGGCTGCACAGCGCGGCGAGCAACGGCAGGGCGACGATGCGCAGGGCACCGCCGAGGCCGAACGGCAGGATCAGCAACACCACGATCAGCGCGCACGACAACAGCTTGAGCTCGGCGGCGCTGACCTGGGTGGCGGCGAACACCCGGTTGAGGTCACCGAGGCGGTCCACCAGTTGCACGCCGTCGAGATCTTCGGCCTGCAGGCGCAGCAACGCCGGATCGTTCAAGCCTTGCAGGCTGACGATGGCGGCGACGCCCTGGCCGTCCGCACCCAGCCACAAGGTGCGCCAGGGTTCGCCCAGCGGGCCGCTGAGGGCGTGATCGATGTCGAGGGTAGGCAGTGCCTGGACTTTCGCCAGTTCAGCCTGTAACGCGCTTTGCGGCACGCCCAGGGCCAGCAGCGGTTGTAGCGGCAGGCTGCCCAGCGCGTCGCGTGCCTGTTGCTGCTCGGTTGGGCTGGCGACCAGTTGGCTGAGGGCCATGTAGCCCTTGAGCTTGTCGGTTTCGACCAGCTCGTCCAGGCGTGTGCCGAGGCTTTGCAGGCGTGCCAGCAGTTGGCTCTGGTCGGCGCCGCGCACCAGGTAGAACTGGCTGGTGGGTTGGTAGCCGGTAATGCGCGCCACGGCCTGGGCTTCTTCGAGCAATTGCGGCGGGCTGCCGACCCACTGGCGGATATCGTTGCGGCTGTCCAGCTGCCACAGGCCCGCAGCGCAGAACAGCATCAGCAGGCCGAGCAGGATGGCGCTTGGCACCTTGTTCAGCAGTTTCTGACGCAGGTCCACCAGCCACTGGGCAATGCCCAACGGCCATTGCGCAGGCTGCAGCTCGATACCTTTGAGCAGTGCCGGCAGCAGGCAAACGGCGCTGAGGTAGGCGCCGAGCAGGCCGGCGGCGGAAAACACGGCAATCTGGGTCAGCGCCGGGAACGGCGTGAAGGCCAGTGCCAGGTAGCCGATGCAACTGGTGGCCAGGCTCAGGCTCAGGCCCGGCAAGGTCAGCCGCAAAGCCGGCCAGGCTCGCCAGGGGCGCAGGCTCCAGCTTTTCGACAGGTAGTGCAGCGGGTAGTCGACGGCCACGCCGATCAGGCTCGAGCCGAGCACCAGGGTCATCACGTGCATCTGGCCGAACAGCGCCACGCAGGCCACCGCACCAAACAGCATGCCGACCAGCACCGGAACGAAGGCCAGCAGTACCCGCAGGCGGCGGAACGCCAGCAGCAACAGCAGCAGGATGCCGACCGTGGCGCCGCCGCCGACCCAGGTGATCTCCTGGCTGGCCTGGCGCTGGCCGTTGGCCGCATACAGCAAGCCACTGGCGGCCAGCAGGCGGGCGCCGTGCTGCCCGGCTTCAACCCGGCTGCTGGCGAGCAGGTCGGCGACTTGCAGGGGCAGTTGCATATCGAACGCATTGCCCAGGGTGCGGGCACGCAGCAGCACCCAGTGCTGCCCGTCCGCTTCAGCCACCAGCGCGCCGCTGGCGGTGTCCAGTTGCACCGCGGCAGGACGTGGCTGGCTGTTCTGGATGCGTCCGGTCAGGCCCAGCCAGTCGTCCTGGCTCGGCACCAGGCTAAAGCCGGCAAAGGGGTCGTAGAGGTTTTGTACGCGTTGCTCGATAAAGCCTTGCGGGTTGTCGACCAGGCTGTTGCGGTCGGCGCGCGAGAGCATCGCCAGGCGCCCTTGCAGCAGCTGCTCGCGCAACGCCTGCAGGTCGGTCTGCAGGCTCCACTGAACCTTCTCGAACACGCCGCTGGCCTGCCATTGCTCAGCCAGGCGCTGGGCCAGGGCGATGGCCTGCTCACGCTGGGGATGGCCGACCAGCACCAGCATTTCGCGGTTCAGCGGCTCCTGCATGCGCTGCTCGGCGCGCTGCACCAGCGGGTCCTGGGTGGCGCCGGGCACCAGCGTCATCAGGTCTGCAGACAAAGGCGCAGCGCGGTGCCACTGCCACCCCGCGAGGGCCAGCACGGCGATCAACAACAGTAAAAACAGTCGTGGCAACAGGCGCTCACTCGGCAAAATCGCGGCGCTCCGTGTCGGTCAGGCTGGCGCTGCTGCTCGCTGGCATGCGCAGTACCGTGCTATCGCCCTGGGTTTCCAGCAACTGGATGCGTTCGACATAGCGCCCGCCATCGATATCGATCTGGCTGAACACCTGCTTGAGCAGTAGCGAACGCGGGGTCAGGCGCAGCTGCCAGTGCCCGGCGTCGCCTTGCAGGCTCAGCTCGAAGTCACGCTGCAGGCCGCTGCTGTCGCCTTGCAGCACGGCAAAGAACAGGCGGTTCTGCTCGGCGCCGGCGCTCTTGCCCGGCAGCATCTGCCAGCCGGACGGGTCGCGGCGGGCGATGCCCTGGGCGTTGAGGCGGTAGTCCTGCTTGAGCGGCGTTTGCAGCAGCCACAGCAGGCCATGGTCACGGGCCAGAACGAACTGGCCTTTGCTGACCAGCGGCTGCGGCAGGGCGCGCAGGTGTTTTTCCTGGATGAACGGACCCTTGATGACCGCAGGTTCGCCCAGTTGCTTGCTCAGCTCATCGAGGCCAAAGGCTTGGGCCAGCGTGCAACTGGCAAGCAGGCCGATGCACAGCAGGCTACGCAATAGCGTTTTCATTTGAGCACCTGGTTCACTGCGTCGAGCATCACCTGTGGCGACGCCAGTTGCATCTCGCCGCTGGCGATGTCGACGGCGACCTGCACGGAACTGGCGCGGGTCATGCGTTCGCCGGTGGCGGCATCGCTGATCAGGTAATTGATCTTCAGCCGGTTCTCCCACTCCACCAGGCTGGCGCGCACGTTCAGGCGCTGGCCGAAGGTGGCGCCGCGCACATAGCGCAACTGCAGGTCGATCACCGGCCAGGCAAAGCCCGAGGCCTGCATCTGCAGGTAGTTGTGTTCGAGGCGGTCGAGCAACGCGCAGCGCGCTACCTCGAGGTATTTGACGTAATGGCCGTGCCAGACCACCAGCATGCTGTCGACATCGAAGAATGGCACCAGCACTTCGGTATCAACGTGCAGCACTCCCTGACTACGCATGCAGCCTCCAGTGTTGTTCGGCAATACGGCTCAGGCACCGGCGCAGATCGCTTTCCAGCGCGCGGTCTTCGATCACCGGGGCGAAATCTTCGAGCAACGCTGCATGCATCTCGGCCAGGGCCGGCGGCAGGTCGCGGGCGTCGGCTTCGCGGCTGCGCAGCCAGACGCCCTGGTTGGCGGCCAGCAGGGTGGCGGCGGCGACCTGTTCGGTCAGCTCCAGCACCCGCAGGGCATCGCGGGCGGCGATGGTGCCCATGCTCACCTTGTCCTGGTTGTGGCATTCGGTGGAGCGCGAGAACACGCTGGCCGGCATGGTGTTTTTCAGGGCTTCGGCGGTCCAGGCGCTGGCGCCGATCTGCACGGCCTTGAAGCCGTGGTTGAGCATCGCCCGCTCGGCGCTGGCGCCCGACAGGTTGCTCGCCAGGCCGTGGTTGTAGCGCACGTCGACCAGCAGGGCGAGCTGGCGGTCGAGCAGGTCGGCAACGTTGGCCACCAGGTTCTTCAGGCTGTCCATGGCGAAGGCGATATGGCCACCATAAAAGTGCCCGCCGTGCAGCACGCGTTCGGCTTCGGCGTCGATGATCGGGTTGTCGTTGGCGCTGTTCAGTTCGGTCTCGATAAAACCACGCAGCCAGCCCAGGCTGTCGGCCAGCACGCCCAGCACATGCGGAGCGCAGCGCAGCGAGTAGCGGTCCTGCAGGCGGTGCAGCGGCGCAGTCGGCGCGTCGATGGCCAGGTCCTGGCGCAACCAGGCGGCCACCTGCATCTGCCCCGGGTGCGGCTTGGCGGCGAACAGGCGCTCGTCGAAGTGCTCCGGGTTGCCTTGCAGGGCAACCACGTTCAGCGCGGTGATGCGCGTGGCGAGTTTGAGCAGGTAATCGGCACGGGCGAACGCCAGGCAGGCCAGGCCGGTCATTACCGCAGTGCCGTTCATCAGCGCCAGGGCTTCCTTGGGCCGCAGCACCAGCGGCTGCCAGCCCAGCTCACGGTGTACGTCAGCGGCGCTGCGGCGCTCGCCGCGGTACATGACTTCGCGCTCGCCGGACAGGGTTGCGGCAACGTAGGACAGCGGCGTCAGGTCGCCGCTGGCACCCACCGAACCTTCCTGGGGAATCAACGGCAGGATGTCATGGGCGAGAAACGCCTGCAGGCGCTCCAGCAACTCGATGCGCACGCCAGAGACGCCGTGGCACAGCGACTGCAAGCGGGCGGCCAGCACCGCGCGGGTGGCCGGCGCATCCAGCAACTGGCCCAGGCCGCAGCCATGGAAAGTGTACAGGTGCTTGGGCAGGGCCTCGACATGCTCCAGCGGCACTGCCACCACGCACGAGTCGCCGTAGCCGGTGGTCACCCCGTAGATCACCCCTTCCTTGTCCAGCAGCGAGTCGAGGAACTGCGCGCCACGGGCAATCCGCGCGCGGTATTCGCTGTCGTCCTGCAGGCGGGTTTCGGCCTGGCGGTGGGCCAGGGCGAGGACGTCTTCGATTGCCAACGGCAGCGCGCCGAAGGTCACGGGCTTATGCGGATGCATCGTCATCGGTCTTCCAGAAAGGGTAGAAATTGAACCATTGCTGCGGCGCTTGCAGGCAATAGTGGCCCAGGCGTTCGGCGTAGCGCCCGGCCCAGTCGGCGATCACCTGATCGCGCTGGCCGCGGCGCCACTCGATGGCCTGGGCGAAGGGTTCGAGGATCACCTGGTAGCGGCCTTGCTGCTTGAGGCAGAAGAACAGGTTGAGCCGGCACTTGAGCAGCCCGGCCAGCAGCCACGGGCCCTGCGGGAAGGCGGCGCGGTGGCCGAGGAAATCCACTTCGACCGTGCGCGCACCATGCAGCGGCACGCGGTCGCCGGCAATCGCCAGCCATTCACCGCGGTCCAGGCGCTGGCTCAGTTGCAGCATGATCGCCGGGTCCAGCTCGCTGACCTGGATCAGCCGCAGGTTGCTCGCCCCCGATTCACCCAGCAGGCGATTGAAGCGCTCGGCGTGCTTGGTATGCACCAACACGTTCATGGTCACTTGCTCGCCAAGCTCGGCCAGGGCGCGGCAGACTTCAAGGTTGCCCAGGTGCGCACCCACCAGCAGCTGCCCGCGCTCGGCGCGTAGCTGGGTGTGCAGTTTGCCCGGGTCGACGATCTCGATCTGCTCCAGGCGCAGCTTGCCGTTCCACACATCGAGCTTGTCCAGCAAGGCATCGGCGAAGGCCATGAACTGGCCGAACACCCGACGGTGGCTGGGGCGCAGACGGGGTTGCCCGCTCCAGTCGGCCAGGCGCCGCTGGTACTGCCAGATGCTCTGCCGGGCACGGCGACCGAACAGGAAGAAATACAGGACGATGGCATACAGCACCGGGCTGAGCAGGCGCCGGCCGAGCAGCTTGATGCCCAAGGCGGTCAGTTTCATCAGCCAGAAGCTGCCGCGCTCCTGGTGTGCGGCCCAGTGTTGTTCGCGACTGCTCATGCCTGCCACCGCCGCCAGAGGATTGCCGGGGCGCGCAGCAACATGCCGAAGAACAGCTTGGTGTGCATCTTCGAGATCAGCGCGTTGTCGTGGAACAGGCGAAAGTGCGACAGGCCATCGGCCGGGTAATGCACTTTGGTCGGCAGCCAGCGCATCGGCTGGTTGCGCCAGGCCAGGCGGACGAGGATCTCCGGGTCGAAGTCCATGCGCTTGCCGAGGTTCACCGCGTCGATCAGCGCCAGGGTCGGTGGCAGCGGATAGACCCGAAAACCGCACATCGAATCGGGAATCTGCAGCGACAGGCTGTTGATCCACACCCATACATGGGTCAGGTAGCGCGCGTACAGACGGCCTTTGGGCACGCTGGCGTCGTACTGTGGATAACCGCAGATCAGCGCCTGTGGATAAGCCTGCGACTGTTCGAGAAAGCGGCTGACATCGGCCAGGTCATGCTGGCCGTCGGCGTCCACCTGCAAGGCATGGCTGAAGCCCAGGCGCGCGGCTTCGCGCAGGCCGGCCATGACTGCGCCGCCCTTGCCCTGGTTGACCTGCAGTTGCACCAGGAACACCTGCTGGTGCTCGGCCAGCTGGCGCAGCACGGTGGCGCAGGCCGGGCTGCTGGCATCATCGACCAATACGCAGGGCAGGCCGGCGGCGAGCAGGTCGGCAACCACCGCGGGCACGGCCAGTTCGTGGTTGTACACCGGGATTACCGCACAGGGCTTATTCACCGATGGCCTCCAGCACAATGCGGCCACTGGAGCAGGGCACCCCGGCGTTGCTGTAGGCGAAGTACAACTTGCCGCGCTCGGCATCGAAACGCAGGGTCAGCTGCAGCGGGTCGCCAGGGCGCACCAGTTGCTGGAATTTCAGCACTTCCATGCCGGCGAACTGGCGCGGCCGGTCGAGCAATTGTTGTCCCAGGGCCAGCGCCCAGTCGACCTGGACCACGCCTGGCAGCACCGGGGTCTGCGGGAAGTGACCGTTGAAATAGGCCAGGTCCGCCGACACTGCCAGTTGTAGCTGCAGCTCGCCATCCACCTCGGCCTGGCTGAGCACTTCCGGGCCTTTCGGCCGGGGCGCCAGCAACAGGGCTTGGAGTTCGGCCTGGGGCAGTTTGCCCTGGGCGTTGAACGGCAATTGCCGCAGCAGGCGCCAGCGCCGGGGCAGGGCCAGGGCTTCGCAGTGCTGGCTGAGGTGCTGACGCAAGCCTTCGGTGAGCGCGCGGCGGCCCTGGTTGCGCAAGGCGTACAGGCCAACTGCGCTGAGCACCAGCAGGGCGCCGAGGCTGGCGCGGTTTTCCTGGATCACGCCCAGGCGCGCGTCCTCGACCCAGGCGTGCTCGATCAGGGCCTGCTCCAGCATCGGCAGGGAGATGCGTTTTTCTTCCAGTTTGACGATGCGGTCCAGGCGCCCGAGCAAACGAAAACGCCCATCAGCAGCAAACTCGACGGCATCGGCGCTTTGTTCGATATGACCGGGCGGCAGGTAAGGCGATTCAATGCGCAGTGCACCGTCCTGGTTCTGGCTCAGGCGCACCTCGGCAAATGGCTGCCACAGGCTGTCGCCTTGACACCAGGCGATGCCGCCGGTTTCCGAGCTGCCAAGGATTTCCGTTGGCCATTGCTGCAGGCGCTGGTGCAAGGCCTGGGCGGCGCTGGCCGGCAGTTCGCCGCCGGAGGAAAACACCCGGCGCACCGGGCTCAACGCTGGCCAGTCGAGGTTGTCGCCCATGCGCTTGAGCAGCGCCGGGCTGGCCACCCAGGCAAAGGCCGGGTGCTCGCGGCTGGCGCGCTGCAGGTCTTCCGGGAAGGGCAACTGGCGACGCACGAACGGGCGCCCGGCGCACAGCGGCCAGAGCACGCGAAACAGCAAGCCATAGATATGCTGGGTGGCGACACTGCCGATGATGCAGGCAGCGCCCAGGTCCTTGCCCCACAGCTGTTCCAGGGCCTGCACCTCATTGGCCAGCTGGCGCAGGCTCTTGTCGATGCGCTTGGGTTCACCGCTGGAGCCGGAGGTGCACAGGCTCAACCGGCACTGGTCCAGACTCAGGTCGGCAGCGGCCAGCGGCGCTTCGAACAGGGCCTCCAGCGTGGTGTCTTGTGGCTGATCGCTCAGCCACAGCTCGACCTCGCCGAGCCAGCGCTGGCGGGTCTGGGCTTGCAGGTCGGCAGGCAGCAGCACCTGCACGCCGGCACGCCAGGCGCCGAGCAGGGCGACGGCCAGCTGTGCGGCGTCTTCCAGGTGCACGGCAATGCGCTTCACGCCACGCAGCTGGAGGCCGGCGGCCACTTGCAGGGCTTGCTGGCACAGGCTCGCGTGGTCCAGCGCCGGGCCGAAGCTCACCGTGCGCGGCGCATCGGCCGGGTGCAGCAGTTGCTCAAGGGCAATCCATTTCATGAGCGTCCTCGCACGCGTTGTCTTATCAGCCATTCAATGGCAAACAGCAGGCCCATCAGCCCGTAGGCGATCAGGCCGTTGTACAGGGTCCACCAGCTCAGCGGCGCCCACAGGGTCAGGGCGGCGGCGACCAGGCCGTTGGCCAGGAAGAACAGGCTCCAGACCTTGGTCACCTGGCGCGTGTAGTGGATCGCCACGGCAGGCAGTTCCGGCTCACGCAGCCGCGCCAGGCGCTCGGCCACCGGCGGGCCGAATTTCAGGCTCAGGCCAAACAGGCCGAGCATGAACGCGCTGATCAGCACCGGGTACCAACGCAGCAGCTGCGGGCTGTTGAACAGCGCCAGCAACGCGCAGAAGGCAATCGCGGCTACGGCCATCCAGTGCCCGCCGGGCCGCCTCGGTTCGCTCAAGGCGCGCGCCAGCCACAGGCCGCCGAGCAACAGGCCAAACTGCCAGGGGGCAAAGTGGGCCATGCCAAAATGCACCGCAAAGGGGTACAGCAGACCGGCCAGCAGCAGGCCGAGGCCGATCAGGCGTTTCATGCCGCAGAGTTGACCAGGCGGTACACCGCCTCGACCACGTCATTGACGGTACGTACGGCCTTGAATTCGTCGGCGGCGATTTTCTTGCCGGTCTGGCGCTTGATGTGATCGATCAGGTCGACGGCGTCGATGCTGTCGATTTCCAGGTCCTGGTACAGGTTCGACTCCAGGCTGATGCTGGCCGGATCCAGTTCGAACAGTTCGACCAGGGCGTCGCGCAGGGTGTTGAAAATGTCTTCGCGGGTTTGCATGGTGCTGTCTCAGGCTGCCTGTTTAGCGGTGACGAAAGCCGCAAGGCTGGCCACGCTGGTGAAATGGTTACGGGTGTCCTTGGCATCGGCGTCGATCTTGATGCCGTACTTCTTCTGGATCGCCAGGCCGAGTTCGAGGGCGTCCACCGAATCCAGGCCCAGGCCTTCGCCAAACAGGGTCTGCTCGTCGCCGATGTCCTGGGCGCTGATGTCTTCCAGGCCCAGGGCGTCGATGATCAACAGCTTGATGTCGTGGTTAAGGGTGTTCTGTGGATCGCTCATCTTCGGCGAGCTCCTTGGTGAAGTGCTGATGCAGGTGTTCATTGAGTTTGCGCGAGGCCTGCGGGGCAGGGCCTTGTGCGGCGAAGGCCTGCGGGTCGATGTCGGCACCGACCTGCAAGTTGAAATGCACCCGGCGCTGGGGTATGCGGTACCAGGGTTCGGCCTTGGTCAAGGTGCTGGGGGCGACCTTGATGGTGACCGGGGTGATGATGTTCGCACCGCGCAGGGCAATGGCCGCCGCGCCGCGATGAAAGGCAGGCGGCTGGCCGGGTTGGGTGCGCGTGCCTTCGGGGAAGATGATCAGGGTTTGGCCGCCTTGCAGCGCCGCCACGGCGCTGTCGAGCATGTCCATGCTGCCGTCGTTGCTGATGTACTCGGCCGAGCGCACCGGGCCACGGGTGCACGGGTTGTGCCAGAGACTTTGCTTGACCACGCAATTGGCCTGGCGCACCAGGCCGATGAGAAACACCACATCGATCAGCGACGGGTGGTTGGCGATGATCATCTGCCCCGGGCGGCCGAGCTTTTCGGCGCCCTTGATTTCATAGGTGAGCACGCCGCTGGCGGCCATGAAGCGAATGAAGCGCCAGAACAGCCAGCTGATGGTGTGCCGGGCGCGCTGGCGATGGCGTGCGGCATCGCCGGGCAGGCCGGCCAGCAGCGGGAAGACCAGCAGGCGCAGGCACAGGCCGCCGACGCCGAACAGCAGAAAGCTGACGGCGGTAGCGAGCAGGCGCCAGTAATAGGCGTCGCGCGGTCTGCTTATGGCTTGCGTTGCCAGTTCCATGTGCGGCTCTTCCAGGTGTGGGTACAAGTGCTGTCGCCCTTGAGCAGGCAACGCAACCAGCTCAAGGCATGGGGTTCGCTCGAAGGTACAGCGCCGGCGTTATCGCCAAGGTGCAGTTGCCATTCATCGCCTGGTGTCAGGAGCAGGCCCAGCGCATAGGCGAAGGGCACGTCATCAATCCTCGGGCCGTAAGCCGCGGGCGGCTGCTCTTCAGTAACAATCAGCAGCACCGCCGGAGCGCCTTCGCCCAGCAGGCAAGCAGCTTCCAGCACACCCTGTTCGAAACCGTCACCGGCAGCAGCCAGGGCGGTCATCTCACTGGTTTCGCCCCGCATGATCGACCACAAGCCAATCACCGCGTTGTGTACCGACAGGCTGAATTGGGTTGGCGACAGCGGTTGCTCATTGGCCAGGTCGCTGAGGATCTCGAAGGTACGCGGGGTTTCGCCATGCCGGGAAACGAACACCAGCGGCACATCCTGCAAACCCTCGGCCAGCGGCCAGCCCACGGCAAAGGCCATGCGCGCCAGGCGGCTCAGGCGACGACGCTGCATGGCTGGTAAAAACGACACATCCGGTGCCTGTTCAGCCTCTGCCGGCAAGTGCTTTGCCTGGCTCCAGGCCTGCCAATCGGCAGCCGTCTGCAGGCCTGGTGCCCACGCGCGCCACTGGCTGATATTGAATGTGATCACTTTGTTGTACTTCCCGCCCTGAGGGACTTCCTTGCCGAGGGAGTAACTCGCAACAACGACCTGACAGGGGTGTGGCGCAATCGCCGAGTGGCGCGCATTATCCCGGTGCTGTCGGCGTGTAGCAAATGCTGGTTACAAATACTCCGGCTTGAAACAGACCTCGATTGTTCAGCTTCGTCAGATCAGTCAGGTTTTTCCCGACCAACGGAGGTTATGGGTTGTCGGTCGATTCCTCGTCAACTTGAGCCCAACGGTGCTGGTCAAGCGAACCCTTCGCACACATACTCGGTCATCCCCAGACACACGGAGGTCATTCCATGCGGCGCGTGGTGTTCAATCAGAAAGGTGGCGTCGGCAAGTCGAGCATTGCCTGCAACCTGGCAGCGGTGAGTGCCAATGAAGGCTATCGAACCCTGTTGATCGACCTGGATGCCCAGGCCAACTCGACCCAGTACCTTACCGGCCTTACCGGCGAGGACATTCCCATGGGCATTGCCGACTTTTTCAAGCAGACCCTGTCTTCCGGGCCGTTTGCGAAAAAGAACAAGGTCGATATCTACGAAACACCGTTCGACAACCTGCATGTGGTGACCGCCACCGCCGAGCTGGCTGACCTGCAGCCCAAGCTTGAGGCCAAGCACAAGATCAACAAGCTGCGCAAACTGCTGGATGAGCTGGACGAGGACTATGACCGGATTTACCTGGATACTCCGCCAGCGCTTAACTTCTATGCTGTTTCTGCGTTGATCGCGGCTGATCGAGTGTTGATCCCCTTCGATTGCGACAGTTTCTCGCGCCAGGCGCTGTACGGGCTGCTGGCCGAGATCGACGAGCTCAAGGACGATCACAACGAAGAACTGCGGGTCGAAGGCATTGTCGTCAACCAGTTCCAGGCCCGCGCCAGCCTGCCCCAGCAGATGCTTGACGAGTTGATCGCCGAGGGGCTGCCGGTGCTGCCGGTATACCTCAACAGCTCGGTGAAGATGCGTGAATCACACCAGGCCAGCCTGCCGCTGATTCATCTGGAGCCGCGGCACAAGCTGACCCAGCAGTTCGTTGAACTGCACGCCCTGCTCGAAGAAGGCGTCTAGACGCCCTGGCTGCGCAACCATTCCAGCAGTTGCTGGAGTGGGAATGCACCGCTCTGGCGCGCCACTTCCCGGCAGTTTCTGAGCAGGATCAGGCTGGGAATCGAACGAATCCCCAATTGCCCGGCCAGTTGCTGGTTGGCCTCGCTGTCCAGCTTGGCCAGGCGGCAGCGCCCGCTGAGCTGGCTGGCCGCCTGCGCGAAGATCGGCGCAAACGACTTGCATGGCCCGCACCAATCGGCCCAGACATCGATCAGCAACGGCAGGTCGCCCTTGATCTGGCTGGCGTAGTCGCCCTGTTTCAAATCAAACGGCGTGCTCAGCAGGACCGGGTTCTTGCAGCGGCCGCATTTCGGGCTGTCGCCAAGGCGTTCGCCGGGGATGCGGTTGAGGCCGTTGCAGTGGGGGCAGGGGATGAGTAGTGGATCAGTCATGAAAGCTCCGAGAGTTGCGACCGGTCTGCGGTCGTTCGCGGGTTACGCCCGCACCTACATGTTGAATGGTTTAGCATGTACGCCTTGTACACAGGCCATGGAGTGCCCGATGGATTGCCAGCATTCAGCGCATATCCGCATTTTTGTCGATTCCCGATCCAATGGCGAACCGGTATTCGAGAGCGTGCCGGTCCGTCAGATCGATGCGAATACCTTTGAGCTGCTGTCGTCACCAGGGTTGGCCCTCGACCTGGCGCGTGGCGATACCATCCGTATCAACCACCCGGAGCAGCGCGCCGAAGTGCTGCAGCGGGGTGGCAACTTCTGCATTCATATCTATGCCGACGACTTGCCCCAGGGGGCTGTCGACACACTGCAAGACGAAGTGCAGACGCTGCTCGGCGGTACTCTGGATGGTCGCTACAAGGGCAACCTGACCCTGGCCATCCCCGCGCGTAACGGTTTTGCAGCCATCCGTGAAGTGTTCGACCGCTTTCGCCAGTGCACCGGCGTCGAGTGGTATTACGCCAACATCTACCGCAACCTCGACGATGACGAGGACGAAACCCTGCTCGACTGGTGGCTCGACAGCTGAGGCGCAGGCCTTACGACGAGCAGCTGATTTCCAGGTGCTTGCCCCACTCCGGTGGCCGCTGGGCGTAGGCTTGCATCCCCGCTTGCTCCTCGAACGGTTTGCTCAGCACCTGGTGCAGGCGGCGAACTTCCTCGTAGTCACCACCCTCGGCCGCCTCGATGGCGCGCTGGGCCAGGTAGTTGCGCAGGATGTACAGCGGGTTGACCGCATGCATGCGCGCGCGGCGGCCTTCGGCGTTGCCGGGCTCGCGCTGCAGGCGTGCCAGGTAATCGGCTGACCACAGGTCGAAACCGGCCAGGTCGATGAAGTCGTCACGCACTACCTGCAGCGCCTGCTCAGCAGGCTGGTCGCCGAGCTGGCGGAAGAACAGGGTGTAGTCCACCGCGCCCGGTTGCATCAGTTGCAACAGGCGTTCGATCAGCAGCTTGTCGCCGTCTTCCGCGCGGGTCAGGCCCAGACGCCGACGCATCAGGTCCAGGTAATGGGCCTCGTACAACGGCAGGAACAGCCCCAGGGTTTCCTTCAGCGCTTCGACGCTGATGAACGGCGTCAGGGCCTGGGCCAGGGCGCTGAGGTTCCAGTGGGCGATGGGCACCTGATTGCTGTAGCTGTAGCGGCCCTGGTCATCGGAGTGATTGCAGATGAAGTTGGCGTCGAAGTCGTCGAGGAAGGCAAAGGGGCCGAAGTCGAAGGTGATGCCCAGGATCGACATGTTGTCGGTGTTCATCACGCCGTGGCAGAAGCCGTAAGCCTGCCAGCGGGCAATCAGCTCGGCGTTGCGCTCGACAATGGTGCGGAACATCGCCAGGTACGGTTCCGGCGCGTCGCGGCACTCGGCGAAATGCGTATTGAGCACATGCTCGGCAAGCATGCGCTGCTGCTCGGGCTGGCGGGTGTAATAGAAATACTCGAAATGACCGAAGCGTACATGGCTCGGCGCCAGGCGCAACAGCATGGCCGCGCGCTCCTGGGTTTCGCGCCAGACCGGCGTACTTGAGCCGATCACGCACAGCGCCCGGCTGCTGGGGATGCCCAGGGCTGGCAGGGCTTCGGAGGCAAGGAATTCGCGGATCGAGGAGCGCAGTACCGCGCGGCCATCGCCCATACGCGAATACGGCGTCTGCCCGGCGCCCTTGAGGTGCAGGTCCCAGGATTGGCCGGCGTCATTGCGCACTTCGCCCAGCAACAGGCCACGGCCATCGCCCAGGCGTGGGTTGTAGGAGCCGAACTGATGCCCGGAATAGACCATCGCCCGCGGCTCGGCCTCGGCCCACAGTTTGTGGCCGCCGAACAGTTCGGCAAAGACCGGGGAATAGGCTTCGGTTGGTTCCAGGTCGAGCAACGCCATGGCCGCTTCGCTGGCGATCACCAGGCGCGGTTCGGCAATCGGCTCGGGCAGTACCGAAGTAGAAAAGGCGTCGCCCAGGCGGGCGAAACGGTTATCGAACGTCAGTTCGTCGAGGGCTTTCAACGGCCATCTCCTGGAGAAAACCTGAGTATTCTGCAAGGGTATGGCCGCTGGCGTCCAGTCAGGCCGGTTTGCCTGGCGCTTCGTCAGCGGGCTTGCCGCTGTTGTTGGCGGTTGGCAGCACGGTCTTGTCCAGGCTTTCTACCGGGACCATCTTGTACTCCTGGCCCTGCATGTTCTTCAGGTAGATCTCCATCTGCCGGAAGGAGATGTTGATGTGCTGCCGCTTGAACTCTTTGTTGATGTAGCGGTTGATCTCGTCGAGTACCGGGTTGCGGTCGCCCAGGTCGCGTACGTGCATGCGCAGTTCATGGTCCAGGGTGCTTTCGCCGAAGTTGAGGAAATAGACGATCGGCGCCGGTTCCTTGAGTACCCGTGGGTTGTCGTTGGCGGCCTTGAGCAGCAGGGTGCGCACCAGGTCGAGGTCCGAGCCGTAGTCGACGCCGAGCTTGAGGGTCACCCGGGTGATGGTGTCGGTCAGCGACCAGTTGATCAGTTGCCCGGTGATGAAGGTCTTGTTCGGGACAATAATGTCCTTGCGGTCGAAGTCGGTGATGGTGGTGGCGCGAATGCGGATCTTGCTCACCGTGCCGGAGAGGTTGCCGATGGTGATGGTGTCGCCGATCCGTACCGGGCGCTCGAACAGGATCATGATCCCGGAGATGAAGTTGGCGAAGATCTCCTGCATGCCGAAGCCCAGGCCCACCGACAGTGCGGCCACCAGCCATTGCAGCTTGTCCCAGCTGACACCCAAGGCTGACAGGGTAGAGACGAAGCCGACCCCGGCAATCACGTAGGACAGCAACGTGGTGGTGGCGTAGGCGCTGCCCTGGGCCAGGTTCAGGCGTGATAGCACCAGCACTTCCAGCAGGCCAGGCAAGTTGCCGGCCAGGGCAACGGTGATGCCGATGATCACCAGTGCGCCCAGCAGGTCGCGCAGGCTGATCGGCACCATGCTCATGGATGCGCCGGTGCCGCTGGTGTACTCGTACAGGGTGATGTTGTCGAGGTAGGCGAACACGCTGATCAGGTCCGACCAGACCCAGTACAGGGCGGCGATGAAGCCGCCGAGCAGGGCCAGGCGAATCAGGCGCAGGGACTGCTGGTTGACCTGTTCGATGTCCAGGGTCGGCTCTTCGACCAGCACTTCGCCATCCAGGCCTTCCTTGGCCGCCTGGCGCTTGCTCAGCGCCCGCTGGTAGGCCAGGCGCCGGGCGGCCACGGCCAGGCCGCGGACGAAGGCGGCTTCGATCACCAACCAGAACATCAGCAGGTACAGGGTATCGATCAGGCGGTCGGTGAGCTTGAGCGCGGTGTAGTAATAGCCAAAGCACACGGCGATGAACAGCGCCACCGGCAGCGCGGTGAAGGCCACGCCCACGGCCTTGCGAAACAGCGAGGTGTTGCGGTGGGTGGGGCTGCTCAGCAGCAGGCGGCTGAGCAGCCAGGCCATCAGCGCATAGCAGGTCAGCACCACGCCGATGCCGAGCACGTCTTCAGCCAGCGCCGAGGGTTGATGCTCGGCCACCGCCACCACCCCGACCAGGGCCAGGACCACGGTGCCGAGGCGGCGGATCCAGCCACGGAGGAATTCGACCTGGGGCTTTTCCCAGCGAAAGTGCAGTTCGGCCACGCCGCCCGGGGCGAGTATCCGGTAGGCGGTGTAGAACACCAGCCAGGCCTGGGCCACCTGGAACAGCGCCGAGGCGAGGTTGGCGTTCTGCCCGCGGGCGTCGACCTGCAGGGCATAGCCGCACAGGGCCAGGCCCAGGCTCAGGGGCATGGCCAGGAGAATATTGACCAGGATGGCCTGGGGCGTGTGCCACTGGCTGTCACGCTTGAAGTGGCCGACATCCTGATGAACCTTGGTCAGGCGCGCATACAGGTACTTGCGCCGCCACAGCAGGGCGCCGATCAGCAACAGCAAGGGCAGGAACAGCAACGGGCGCTGGGCCAGGCCGTCGGTCAGCTCCCGCAGGCCCGACCCCCAGGGCAGGCTGACCACCTGTTTCTGCAGGCGCTCGGGCACGCTGCGCAGCCATTCCAGGTCCAGCGGCTTGTTGCTGGGGATCCAGAACATCTGCTCATCAAGGGTTGCACGCAGGTTCTGCGCGGTGCTGAACAGTTGCTTCTGGTTCAACTGCAGAGTGATTGATTCGTTGAGCAGCGCGCTCAGTTCACGGTTCAGGCGTTCGAGCAGGTCGCTGCGAGTGATCGCCACTTCCAGCAAGGCCTTGCGCAATTGCGGGGTGACGGTCTCGGGTGGTTGTGCGGTGAGCAGCTTGTCGACATAGCTGCTCGGGCTGCTGATCTGCTCGCGCTGCTGGTTGATCTCGAACTGGTACAGGCGGATGTCGGCGATCTGGTCGGCCAGGTCGCGGTCGAGCTTCAGGTGCGGCAGCGCCTGCTTTTGCTTGTAGAGGATCTTCGACAGCAGCAGGCTGCCCTTGAGCACGCTGATCTGCTCGTCCAGAGCCTGGTCGCTCTGGGTCAGGCTGTCCAACTGCTGCTTGGTCTTGAGGTTCTGCTGGGTCAGGTCGTTGAGGCTGTCGGTGCTGCGCAGCAGGTAGTCGGAGAGCTTGAGGTTGGCGGCGCTTTCGGTGGCCAGCAGGGTGCTGCCGCCAGCTTTCTGCGCTTCGATCGACTGTTCGGTGACGGTTTGCTGGGACTGGGCCAGACGCTTCTGGTTGATCAGCGTCTGCAGGTCCTGGATTTCCTGTTCCAGGCGCGCGGCGCGCTCGATCAGCAGGTCATGCTGGCTGTTGCCCAGGTCTTGCAGCAGGCTGTTGCCGGCCAGTTCCTGGCGGCGCAGCAGGGTCAGGGCGTTGAGCGCGGCCAGTTCGGCGTTGAGCTGGTTGCGCTGGTCGGCGCTGAGCGGCTTGCCGCCGTCCTTGCCGATCTTCAGGCTGGTGTTGATCTGCTGGGTGCGGGTCTGGTTGGCGCTGATTTCTGCCTGGGCCCGTTCGGGCCGGGTCTGCGCGGTGATGGTCAGGCTGTTGGCCTCGGACAGCGCTTTTTGCAGTTCGCCCTGCTCGGTGGTGCGCTCGGCCAGCAATTGCTCCAGCTGCGGCACGCTGGAGGCGGCGTAGCGCTGGGTGACCGGGATCACCTTGCTGTCCTTGAGTTTGGCCAGCTCGCGCTGGTTTTCGCTGGTCTGGCGCGGCGCGTCGTTGAGCTGGTGCTTGAGCGCGGTGAGCTTCTTCTCGCTGTCCTCTTTGTTGCCGAGGAAGGCCAGGGTCTTTTCGAGCACCTGCTGCAGGGCTTTCTGTTCGGCCTCGGGCAGCTTGCGTTCGGTGATCTTGTCCAGGCTTTGCTGGATCGCTGCCGTGGTTGGCGGTTCAGCCGCCCACACCGGGGAGAAGGACAGGCACAGCCCGATCAGGGCTGCGCTTAACAACGTGCGCAGGGACATAGGCAGAAAATTCGTACAGGCAGAGGCGAAGAACAGAGTTTAAAGGAACAATCCAGGGCCGGGTCGAGTTCCTTCGGGGAATTTGACGCCCACTTTGAGGATCTTGTTCCCTTCCATCACTGCAACCGTCCACAAGGTGCTGTTCCACTCGATCTGGTCGCCGACCACCGGTGCGCCGCCAACCTTCTGCGCGATGAAGCGGCTGAGCGGCATGTGCGGGTCCTGGCCGTCGAGCTTCAATCCGTACAACGCCGCTACAGCCCCCAGTTCTGCGTCACCTTCGAGCACGAAGTCACCAAAGAAGCGCAGGTCCTGGCCACGCTGCGGTGCCTGGCTGAACAGCTTGCCGAGGGCCGGCAGGTTGTGTTCGTGGCCGATCACGCAGAGCAGGTCGTCGACTTCCAGGGTGGTACTTCCCGACGGATGGAGCAGTTGCTGACCGCGAAACAGCGCTGCGATACGGGTGCCTTCAGGCATTTTCAGCTCGCGCAGGGCGGCGCCGATGCACCATTTTTCCGCGCCCAGTCGATAGATGAACAACTCCCACTCGCTGGTGATGTGCACTTCCAGGGCCGAACGGGAGATCGGGGCAGGGTCGGGCGGTACTGTCACTTTCAGCAGCTTGGCCACCCAGGGCAGGCTGGTGCCCTGCACCAGCAACGACACCAGGACGATGAAGAACGCCAGGTTGAAGAACAACTGGGCATCCGGCAGCCCGGCCATCAACGGGAACACCGCCAGAATGATCGGTACCGCGCCACGCAGGCCTACCCAGGAGATAAAGGCTTTTTCGCGGCCATGGAAGGCCTTGAACGGCAGCAGGCTGGCGACCACCGACAGCGGCCGGGCGAAGATGATCATCCACAGCGCCAGGCCCAGCGCCGGCAGGGCGATCGGTAGCAGGTCGTGAGGCGTCACCAGCAGGCCGAGGACCAGGAACATACCGATCTGCGCCAGCCAGGCCATGCCGTCGAGCATGTGCAGGATGCCGTGGCGGCTGCGGATCGGGCGGTTGCCCAGCACCAGGCCACACAGGTACACGGCAAGGAAGCCGCTGCCGTGCAGGGCGTTGGTCATCGAGAACACCACCAGGCCGCCGGCCACCACCAGGATCGGGTACAGGCCGCCGGCGAGGTTGATGCGGTTGACCAGCTGCAGCATCAGCCAGCCGCCCCCCAGGCCCAGCAGGCCGCCGATGCCGAACTCGCGCAACAGGTGAGTGAGCAGGCTCCAGTGCAGGCCGGTCTGGCCGCTGGCGATCATGTCGATCAGGGTTACGGTGAGAAACACCGCCATCGGGTCGTTACTGCCCGATTCGATTTCGAGGGTTGCCGTCACCCGTTCGTTCAGGCCCTTGCCGCCGAGCAGCGAGAACACCGCCGCAGCGTCGGTGGAGCCGACGATGGCGCCGATCAGCAGGCCCTGGATCAGGCTCAGGTTGAACAGCCAGGCGGCGACCATGCCGGTCAGGCCGGTGGTGATCAGCACGCCGACGGTCGCCAGCGACAGCGCCGGCCACAGGGCCACGCGGAAACTCGCCACCCGCGTGCGCAGGCCGCCGTCGAGGAGGATCACCGCGAGGGCCAGGTTGCCCACCAGATAGGCGGTCGGGTAGTTGTTGAAGATGATCCCGCCACCATCGACCCCGGCGATCATGCCGACCGCAAGGATGATGACCAGGATCGGGATGCCCAGGCGTGAAGACAGTGAGCTGACCAGAATACTTGCACCCACCAGCAATGCGCCGATCAAGAACAGGCTATTGATGGTGGACGCATCCAAAGGCAGTACTCCGGGGAAAAGCAGGAAGGAGGGGCGGTTTGCTTTGAATATCAAGCAGGTCGCGTGCCAAGGATTCTAACCTGAGGGGTTGGCGGGCTGTAAAGGGTTAATCGCGGGGACAAAAAAGACACTCCCTGGAGTGCCTTCTTGTGTTGCCTTGGCGGGCCTCATCGCGGGTCAAGCCCGCTCCCACACGGATTGCACATCACCTGTGGGAGCGGGCTTGCCCCGCGAAAGAGGCTTAAGCCTGTTTCACTTCACGCAGTGCCTTGCCTTTGACCGGCGCGCCGTTGGCGACGTAGTACTTGGCGGTGCTGCGTGGCAGCGGCTGGCGGTTGCGGATCTTGTCGGCGATTTTCTCGGCGATCATGATCGTGGTGGCGTTGAGGTTGCCGGTGATGATGATCGGCATGATCGAGGCATCGACCACTCGCAGGCCCTGCATGCCATGCACGCGGCCCTGGCCGTCGACCACCGCCATCTCGTCTTCGCCCATCTTGCACGAGCAGGACGGGTGGAACGCGGTCTCGGCGTGCTCGCGGATGAACTTGTCCAGTTCCTCGTCGGTCTGCACGTCGGCGCCCGGGCTGATTTCGCGGCCACGGTAGGCGTCCAGCGCAGGCTGGGCCATGATTTCGCGGGTCAGGCGGATGCCGTCACGAAATTCCTGCCAGTCCTGCTCGGTCGCCATGTAGTTGAACAGGATGCTCGGGTGCTGGCGCGGGTCTTTGGACTTGAGCTGGATACGGCCGCGGCTAGGCGAGCGCATCGAACCCATGTGGGCCTGGAAGCCGTGTTCCTGTACACCGTTGCTGCCGTTGTAATTGATCGCCACCGGCAGGAAGTGGTACTGGATGTTCGGCCATTCGAACTCTTCACGAGTACGGATGAAACCACCGGCTTCGAACTGGTTGCTGGCACCGATACCGGTGCCCTTGAACAGCCACTCGGCACCGATGGCCGGCTGGTTGTACCAGAGCAGCGACGGGTACAGCGACACTGGCTGGGTGCAGGCGTACTGCAGGTACAGCTCAAGGTGGTCCTGCAGGTTTTCGCCCACGCCTGGCAGGTCGTGAACCACAGGCACGTTGAGGCTTTCCAGCAGCGCACGCGGGCCAACGCCGGAGCGTTGCAGCAGTTGCGGCGAAGCGATGGCGCCGGAGCAGACGATCACTTCCTTGCGCGCACGGGCTTCGACGCGCTCTTCGCTGGCGCCGACCAGGTAGCTGACGCCCACGGCGCGCTTGCCGTCGAACAGCACGCGATCGCTCAGGGCGTGAGTGACGATGGTCAGGGTCGAGCGCTTCTTGGCGGTGTCCAGGTAGCCGCGGGCGGTGCTGGAGCGACGGCCTTTAGGCGTCACGGTACGGTCCATCGGGCCGAAACCTTCCTGCTGGTAGCCGTTGAGGTCTTCGGTACGCGGGTAACCGGCTTGCACGCCGGCTTCGACCATGGCGTGGAACAGCGGGTTGTTACCGGCTTTAGGCGTGGTCACGCTGACCGGGCCTTCGCCGCCGTGGTAATCGTTGGCGCCGATGTCGCGGGTTTCCGCTTTGCGGAAGTACGGCAGGCAGTCCAGGTAGGTCCAGTCCTCAAGGCCTGGCAGTTTTGCCCAGCCGTCGAAGTCCATGGCGTTGCCGCGGATGTAGCACATGCCGTTGATCAGCGACGAGCCACCCAGGCCCTTGCCGCGACCGCATTCCATCCGGCGGCCGTCCATGTGCGGCTCCGGGTCGGTCTCGTAGGCCCAGTTGTAGCGGCGGCCCTGCAGCGGGAAGGCCAGCGCGGCTGGCATCTGGGTGCGGAAGTCCATGCGGTAGTCAGGGCCACCGGCCTCGAGCAGCAGGACAGTCACGCCTTCGTCTTCGGTCAGGCGGGTCGCCAGGGTATTACCGGCAGAGCCGGCACCGACGATGATGTAGTCATATTCCATGGCTTTCTCCGAAAGCAGCTGCAAGCCTCAAGCTACAAGCCGCAAGAAAATGCGGTCGTGCGAGGCTCGCAAATGAGTGAGAGCTGCAAGAGCCGGTTGGCGCAACACGCACCGGCTTTGACTTGCAGCTTGCCGCTTGAAGCTTGTCGCTTCAGAACACCGAGTTGTAGGAACCCAGCTCAACTTGAACGGATTTGATGCGAGTGTACTGAGCCAGCGAGCTCACGCCGTTCTCACGGCCGACACCGGACTGCTTGTAACCGCCGACCGGCATTTCGGCTGGCGACTCGCCCCAGGCGTTGATCCAGCAGATACCGGCTTCCAGCTGGTGGATGATGCGGTGGGCGCGGCTGATGTCGTTGGTGCACACGCCAGCGGCCAGGCCGTATTCGGTGTCGTTGGCACGACGGATGACTTCTTCCTCGGTCTCGTAGGAGAGGATGCTCATCACTGGGCCGAAGATCTCTTCCTTGACGATGGTCATGTCGTCACGGCAGTCGGTGAACACGGTCGGCGCCACGAATGCGCCCTTGGCCAGTTCGCCTGCGGTCAGGCGCTCGCCGCCACAGAGAACGCGTGCGCCTTCTTCCTTGCCCTTGGCGATGTAGCCCAGCACACTTTCCATGTGAGCGAAGCTGACCAGCGGGCCGAAGTTGGTGTTTTCGTCTTCAGGGTTGCCAACGCGGATGCGCGCAACGCGCTCGGCGATCTTGGCTTCGAAAGCCGCTTTCATCGAGGCAGGGACGAACACGCGGGTACCGTTGGTGCAGACCTGGCCCGAGCTGTAGAAGTTGGCCATCATGGCGATGTCGGCGGCGCGATCGAGGTCGGCGTCGTCGCAGATGATCAGTGGCGACTTGCCGCCCAGTTCCATGGTGACTTCCTTGAGCGTCGAGCTCGAGGCGCTGGCCATGACCTTCTTGCCGGTGGTGGTGCCGCCGGTGAAGGAGATTTTCTCGATGCGCGGGTGCTCGGTCAGCCAGGTGCCGACTTCGCGGCCGCTGCCGGTCAGAACGTTGAACACGCCGTCCGGCAGGCCGGCTTCGGTGTAGATCTCGGCCAGTTTCAGGGTGGTCAGCGAGGTGACTTCGCTCGGCTTGAAGATCATCGCGTTACCGGCCGCCAGGGCAGGAGCGGATTTCCACAGGGCGATCTGGATCGGGTAGTTCCAGGCGCCGATACCGGCGGTCACGCCCAGCGGCTCGCGGCGGGTGTAGACGAACGAGCTGTCGCGCAGCGGGATCTGCTCGCCTTCGATGGCCGGTACCAGGCCTGCGTAGTATTCCAGCACGTCGGCGCCGGTGACGATGTCGACGTAGCGGGTTTCGGAGTAGGACTTGCCGGTGTCCAGGGTTTCCAGGGCGGCCAGCTCATCGTTGCGCTCGCGCAGGATGTCGACGGCGCGGCGCAGGATGCGCGAACGCTGCATGGCGGTCATCGCCGCCCAGACTTTCTGGCCGCGTTCGGCGCTTTCTACGGCGCGCTCGACGTCGGCCTGGGTAGCGCGTTGCACCTGGGCGAGGACTTCGCCGTTTGCCGGGTTGATGGCGTCGAAGGTAGCGTCGCTGGAAGCGTCGACATAACCACCATCAATGTAGAGTTTTTGCAGTTCGAAACGGGCCATAGTGTCCTCGCAAGTGCATATGTGTGTTTGGCTATCCGTGCAGCGCTCCTGCTTGTTTGGCAATCGCGACGCGCGGTGGTTCAGAGGCCTGGTTTTGCGTGTCCGGGCTCGTCTGTTTCGCCAGTTGTAGATCCATGTATTCGTAAGCGATTTGTTTCGCCTGGTCGGTGTCGAACGCGTCTCCGGACAGCGCACCGCGCAGCCACAGACCGTCGATCAATGCTGCCAGGCCACGGGCCGCGGTGCGTGCATCAGGCAGCGGCAGGACGCGGCGGAACTGGCAGCACAGGTTGGAATACAAGCGGTGATCGTTGATCCGCTGCAACCTGTGCAAAGACGGCTGGTGCATGCTGGAAGCCCAGAAGGCCAACCAGGTTTTCATTGCCGGGCCGTTGACCTGGCTGGCGTCGAAGTTGCCTTCGATAATCACCTGCAGGTGGGCGCGCGGGCTGGTGTCCTTGAGCGCCTGCCGGTTGGCGACGACGTTCTCGTTCAGCACGCTCATCAAGTACCGCATGGTCGCTGCGATCAGGCCGTTCTTGTCCTGAAAGTAGTGACTGATGATGCCATTCGACACACCGGCCAAACGGGCGATCAGCGCAATGCTGGCGTCACCCATGCCGACCTGGTCGATGGCCATCAATGTGGCTTCGATCAACTGCTGGCGGCGAATGGGTTGCATACCGACCTTGGGCATCTTGCAAATCTCCTCAGGCCTGCGAGCAGTCGACGAGCGGCTGCCTCGGCGAAGGCCAGTCTATTTTGTTTTGATTGAACGTTCAATCAACAAAGAATAAGCTCTGCGACAATCTGTGCAATTGACAGGTTTTTCCTACCTGCAGTGAGCACAAATTGGCACCCCAAAAAGACGTGGAACCCCCGGAATACAAGGTGTTGACGGGTGTAAACGGCGCGTTGAGCAGATCTGCCGAGCGGTATCGCACCGCGCGGCCAACCCTCGGGACGGGGTTTTCGGCCTGTTTTTTTCAACGCAATCGATTCGGGATCACGGTTTTTTCAAGGTGCTTTTATAACACCTGAAGCAGTGGGGCTATTGCACCATTTGCTTGGGTAACGATTGTTTCGTGTTTCTCTCGCACTGCCCGGAGCCTATGTGCAATGAGTTCTGCCTCCCTAATCAAGACCCCTGCCGAGAGGGTCCGGGTCAACAGCGTGGTGTTCTTCACCTCGACGTTGTTGATCCTGCTGTTGACTGCCTTGCTGATCGCAGTTCCCGAAACCGCCGGCCGCGTGCTGAACGAGGCCCAGGCCTGGTTGTCGCGCAGCTTCGGCTGGTACTACATGCTGGTGATTGGCGGCTACCTGCTGTTCGTCATCGTTCTGGCCTTCTCCAATTTCGGCAAGCTCAAGCTTGGCGGCAAGGATGACAAGCCGGACTTCAGCTACGGTGCCTGGGCCGGGATGCTGTTCTCCTCCGGTATCGGTATCTCGCTGCTGTACTTCGGCGCGTCCGAGCCGCTGGATCACTACTTCAACCCGCCTGAAGGCGCACCGGCCAGCCTGCAAGCGGCCCGTGAAGGCCTGCAGCTGACCTTCCTGCACTGGGGTCTGCATGGCTGGGCAATCTATGCCCTGGTCGGCCTGGCCGTGGCCTACTTCGCCTACCGCCACAACCAACCCCTGGCACTGCGCTCGGCGCTGTACCCGCTGGTCGGTGAGCGTTGGGTCAAGGGGGCCGCGGGCCACACCGTCGACATCTTCGGCATGTTCGTGACCCTGCTGGGCCTGGTGACCAACCTGGGTATTGGTTCGATGCAGGTGTCCTCGGGGCTGGAATACCTGTTCGGCATGCAGCACAGCGACACCAACCTGCTGATCGTGATCCTGGTGATGAGCACCGTGGCGACCATCGCCGCCGTGTCGGGTGTGGAGAACGGCATCCGCCGCCTGTCCAACCTCAACATCATCCTGTTCAGCGGCCTGCTGTTGTTCGTGCTGCTCAACGGCCCGACCCTGCACCTGCTCAACAGCTTCGTGCAGAACATCGGCGACTACCTCAACGGCGCGGTGCTAAAGACCTTCGACCTGTACGTCTATGAAGGCGACAGTGACAAGTCCGAGCGCTGGCTGGGCCTGTGGACCGTGTTCTACTGGGCCTGGTGGATTTCCTGGGGCCCGTTCGTCGGCATGTTCATTGCCCGTATCTCGCGCGGTCGAACCGTACGCGAACTGGTCGCTGGCGTGCTGCTGATTCCGCTGGGCTTCACCTTGGCCTGGCTGTCGATCTTCGGCAACTCGGCACTGGACCTGGTGATGAACCAGGGCGCGGTGGAGCTCGGTCGAACGGCGCTGGAACAGCCGGCGATGTCGATCTACCAGCTGCTCGAGCACTATCCGTTTGCCAAGATCGTGGTCGGTGTCGCGATTTTCGTTGGCTTCGTACTGTTCCTGACCCCAGCCGACTCCGGCGCGGTGATGATGGCCAACCTTTCCTGCAAAGGCGGCCATGTCGACGAAGATGCGCCGAACTGGCTGCGTATTCTCTGGTCGGCGATCATTACCGTGGTCACCATCGGTTTGCTTCTGGCCGGTAACTTCCAGGCCATGCAGACCATGGTGGTGCTGGCGGGACTGCCGTTCTCGGTAGTGCTGGTGCTGTTCATGTTCGGCCTGTACAAGGCCATGAAACAGGACAGCCAGGTCGAGCAGGAGCAGGCCGAACTGGCTGCCCGTGGCCGTCGCGGTTTCAGCGAGCGCCTGAGCCAGCTGGACCTGCAGCCGACCCAGGCGATCGTTCAGCGCTTCATGGACAAGCGCGTCAGCCCGGCGCTCAAGGAAGCAGCCGCGCAGCTGCAGACCCTGGGCTTCCAGGTGCAGACCCGGGTCGGCCAGTCGCGTTCGGCCATGGGCCTGCGCATCGACATGGAAGAAGGCAACCCGTTCGTTTACGAAGTAAGCCTGGACGGCTACCTGGCCGCGCCGAGCGAAGCACCGGTGGAAGGCGAGTCGGAAGTGCGCCAGCGCTTCTACCGCGCCGAGGTCTACCTGCACAACGGCAGTCAGGAATACGACCTGATGGGCTTCACCCCGGAGCAGATCACCCGGGATGTGCTCGATCAGTTCGAAAGCCATCGCCAGTTGCTGGGGCGTGTCTACAGCTGATAACGGCTGATTGACCCGAAGGGCTCTGTTCGCAGGAACAGGGCCCTTTTTGTTGTGATACCGGTGCAGACTGGACAGGCGCACTAGGCCCCGGCACTCTTGGCGTTGCCAAGGAGCCCGGTGCCACCATGTTCAAGCGTCTTGTCCTGTTGCTGTGCAGCTGCCTGTCGTTCACCCACCTTGCCCAGGCGAGCGAGCCTGTGGTGCTGCTCACCGAAAACTTCCCGCCCTACAACATGGCCATCAGCGGCAAGAGCTTCGCCCGCGACGATGGCATCAATGGCATTGCCGCCGACCTGGTACGCGAGATGTTCAAGCGCGCCGGGGTGCCCTACAGCATGACCCTGCGCTTCCCGTGGCAGCGCATCTACGAGCAGGCCCTGCAAACCCCCGGCTACGGCGTCTTCGTCATGGCCCGTCAGCCCGAGCGGGAAAAGCTGTTCAAGTGGGTCGGGCCGCTGGGGCCGGATGACTGGATTTTGCTGGCCCCCGAGGGCAGCCCGATTGCCTTGAGCAGCCTGCAGCAAGCCAAGCGTTATCGTATCGGGGCTTATAAAGGGGATGCGATTGCCGAATACCTGGCCAAGCAAGGCCTGAACCCGGTGTTGGTGCTGCGCGACCGCGACAACGCGAAAAAGCTGGTGAACGGCGAAATCGACCTGTGGGCCAGCGGCGACCCGGCCGGGCGCTACCTGGCGCGCCAGGTGGGGGTGAGCAAGCTTAAGACGGTGCTGCGTTTTCACGGTGCCGAGCTGTACCTGGCGCTTAACCGTGAAGTGCCGGACGAGGTAGTGAACAAGCTGCAGCAAGCGCTGGAGCAGATGCGCAGCGACGGCTTTGTCGAGGCAACCTTCGCCCGCTACTTGTAGATGCCGTCGCGCCCGTGGCCGGACATCGCGCGATTGCTGCGCTCGGTGATCATCTGCTGAATTTCTATCCACTCGACGCCCTGGGCCTTGAGCTTGGGCAGTTCGCGTTCGAGCACTTCCAGCGTCTGTGGATAAGGATGGCCGATCAGTACCGCCGTGCCTTGCTTGCGCGCCAGGGCAATACCCTGTTGCAGCTGGCCGGCAATGGCGTCAGTGGTGCGCAGGTCATCGAGGAACACATCCCGCGACACGCTGGCCAGGCCGATGCTTTGTGCCGACTTGGCGGCCACCGTGGCGGCGCTGGTGCGGCTGTCGACGAAGAACAGGTCGCGGCGCTGCAATTCACCCATCAACCAGGCCATGGCCGCAGGCTCCGCGGTCATGCGGCTGCCCATGTGGTTGTTGATCCCGACGGCGTAGGGCACTTTGTCGAGCGCCGCGTTCAACCGCCGCTCAAGCTCCGGCAAGGGTGTACCGGGGTGCCAGGCGTAGGGGCCGGTGGCCGGGTCCATGGGCATGTGCAGGATCACCGTCTTGCCGGCGTGATGGGCCTGGCGGGCAAACGCTGTGGCATGCGGGGTATCGGGCATGATCGCCAGGGTCACCGGGCCGGGCAGGGCCAGGGCGCGTGAGTCGCGCGCAGGGTTCTGCCCCAGGTCGTCGATGATCAGTGTCAGGTACGCCTTGCCCGTTTGAGCCGGCGCCGCCAGGGCAGCGCCGCTCATCAGGTACACCAGGGCCAACAGCAGGTAACGCATCAGCTGGCCTTATTTACCCTGGGTGATGCTCAGGCCCTTGAGCAGGCTCAGGGCCTGGCTGAGCTGGTAGTCATCATCCTGTGGGCGAGGCTTGGCGCCGCCGCCCTTGCCCGACGGACGGTCGGCGCCGCCGTTGCCGTTGCCCAGGTGGCCCTGCAGGTCGGCTTCCTTGAAGTTTTCACCGTCCTGCTCGGCGGTAATCTTGGCGCGGCGCACCTCGATGTCCGGGACAATGCCCTGGGCCTGGATCGAACGGCCGTTGGGGGTGAAGTACAGCGCCGTGGTGATCTTAAGTGCGCGGTCGTTGTTCAGCGGCAGCACGGTTTGCACCGAGCCTTTGCCGAAGCTGTCGGTGCCCATCAGCACGCCACGCTTCTGGTCTTGCAGGGCGCCGGCGACAATTTCCGACGCCGAGGCACTGCCGCCGTTGATCAGCACCACCAATGGCACGCCTTCGCTGGCATCGGCCGGGTCGGCGGAGAAGCGCAGCTCGGAGTTGGCGATACGGCCCTTGGTGTAGACGATCAGGCCCTTGGTGAGGAAGTGGTCGGCCACTTCCACGGCCGATTGCAGGACGCCACCGGGGTTGTTGCGCAGGTCCAAGACCAGGCCGCGCATCTTCTTGCCGTTGTCCTTGCGCAGCTTGGCCAGGGCCTTGCCGACTTCTTCGCCGGTCTTGACCTGGAACTGGGTGATGCGGATGTAGCCGTAACCGTCTTCGAGCATCTGGCTCTTGACGCTCTTGACCTGGATGACCGCGCGGGCAAGGGTTACATCGAACGGGTTGCCGCCGTCGCGCACCAGGGTCAGGGTGATTTTCTCGCCGACCTTGCCGCGCATCTTGTCGACCGCTTCGGTCATGGTCTGGCCGCGGGTCGGCTGGCCGTTGATCTTGACGATCAGGTCGCCGGCTTCGATACCGGCGCGCGAGGCCGGGGTCTCGTCAATCGGCGAGACCACCTTGATGAAGCCGTCTTCCATGCCCACTTCGATGCCCAGGCCGCCGAACTCACCGCTGGTGCTCTCTTGCAGCTCGAGGAAATCTTCCGGGCCGAGGTAGGCCGAGTGCGGATCGAGGTTGCTGAGCATGCCCTTGATGGCGTTTTCCAGCAGGGTCTTGTCGTCTACCGGTTCGACATAGGCGGCCTTGATGCGGTCCATGACCTCGGCGAAGGTGCGCAGTTCTTCCAGTGGCAACGGTGCCTTGGACGACGATGCCGAGACGGTCGTCGCTGGAATCGCGGCGGGCTTGGCCGGCTCGGCCGCACGGGCCAGGGGCGCGCCGAGGACCATGGCGATGGTCAGGGCCAGCGAGGTGAGGCGAGGCGATTGCAGCATGTCGAACGAACTCCTGATCCTGGTAGCGCTCCGTAGAGCATCGGCGCAGCCCGAAGTTGCGCTACGCCGTCAAAAAGGGGGGGTGTTGCCTATCCCTGGGCACGGCACCATTGTGCGGGGTCGCTGGGGCGGCCCTGCTGGCGGATGGCAAAATACAGCCCTGAGCTGTCTTGGCCGCCACTGTTGCCGACGGTGGAGATGGCCTCACCGGCCTTGACCACGTCGCCGGCGCTCTTGAGCAGGCTCTGGTTATGGCCGTACAGGCTCAGGTAACCATTACCATGGTCGAGAATGACCAGAAGTCCAGCGCCGCGCAACCAGTCGGCAAATACCACCCGGCCGCCATGCACGGCGCGCACCTGGCTGCCAGGGGAGGCACTGATCATCACGCCGTCCCACTTGGCCCGCGAGTCATCACCACGGGTTTCGCCAAAGCGGGCCAGCAATCGACCATTGACCGGCCATGGAAGTTTTCCCTGTGCGGCAGAAAAAGCACCACCGAAGGTTTCGCCGCTGCTGGAAACCAGTGGGCCAGGGATCGCCTTGGGCTTCTTCGGCGCCTCGCTGCTGTTGGCGGCCAGGGCTTCACGCTGGCGTTGCTTTTCCGCCTCCTGGGCAGCGAGCAGGGCCTTCTGCTGCGCTTCTTCGGCTTCGCGGGCCTGACGGGCGAGGGTTTCCTCGATGGTTTTGAGCACCTTGGTCAGGTCGGCCTGGTCCTGCTCGCGGGCCTGCAGCTTCTGGTCGCGGGCCTTGACGTCATTGTTGAGCTTGGCCAGCACCTCTTTACGCTCGGCGCGGACTTTCTCCAGCTCCTGGCGCTGGCTGTCGAGGGTGCCTTGTTGGGCCAGCAACTGGGCCTGCTGCAGGCTGATGTCCTTTTCGACGTTGGCCAACTGGCGCAGGGTCTCGTTGAAATTGCGCAACTGGCTCAGGCGCGCCTGGCTCAGGTAATCGTAATAGGTCAGGGTGCGGGCGAATTTTTCCGGGTTCTGCTGGTTGAGCAGCAGTTTCAGGTATTCCTCGCGGCCATTCTGGTAGGCCGAACGGGCCTGGATGGCGATCAGTCGTTGCTGTTCAATGCGGGCGCTCTGGAGTTTTTTTTTCTCGGTATCAAGGCGCTCCAGTTCGCCTTCGGTCTTTTTTAGTTCGAGTTGCAGGGCCTCCACCTGCTTTTCCAGCTTGCCGATGTCGGTTTCGGTCGAGCGCAGGTCTTTCTGCACGCCGGATTTTTCTTCCTGCAACTTGCCAAGCATCTTTTTCAGCTCGGCAATGTCCTGGCGCGTGGCGTCCAGTTGTTGCTGGGTTTGCGCGCGCTCATCGGCGAAGGCCGGGCTGAGCAGGCAAGTCAGGGCGAGTACGATCAGGGCGCGAAACATGGGGTGGGCGGCACCAGGCATAGAGACTGGCCTAGTATGCCCGCCATGGCTTGCAAAAAAAACGGCTTTAGCGGCAAGCGGCAAGCTACAAGCGGCAAGAAAAACGGGTGAATGGGCTCTTTCTTGCGGCTTGTAGCTTGTCTTCAGCGGCTTTAGCCGTCGATCAGAATCGACGAGCCGGTCATTTCCGCCGGTTTTTCCAGGCCCAACAGCTTGAGCATGGTGGGCGCCACGTCGGCCAGCACGCCGCCTTCGCGGACCTGCACTTTGCGCTTGCCAACATAGATGAACGGTACCGGCTCGGTGGTGTGCGCGGTGTGCGCCTGGCCGGTGCATTCGTCTTCCATTTGCTCGACGTTGCCGTGGTCGGCGGTGATCAGCGCTTCGCCGCCGACCTTGTCCAGCGCCTCGACGATGCGCCCGACGCACAGGTCCAGGGCTTCGACGGCCTTGACCGCAGCCTCGAACACGCCGCTGTGGCCGACCATGTCGCCGTTGGCGTAGTTGACCACGATCACGTCGTAACGCTGCTGCTCGATGGCTTCGACGATGCGATCGGTGACCTCCGGCGCGCTCATTTCCGGCTGCAGGTCATAGGTGGCGACCTTCGGCGACGGGATGAGGATGCGTTCTTCGCCTTCGAAGGGCTCTTCACGGCCACCGGAGAAGAAGAAGGTGACGTGGGCGTATTTCTCGGTTTCGGCGATGCGCAGCTGGGTCTTGCCGTTTTTCGCCAGGTATTCGCCGAGCACGTTGTCCAGGCTGCCCGGGGCGAATGCGGCCGGGGCCGGGATTTTTGCCGAGTACTGGGTCAGACCGATGTAGGCGGCAAGCTTGGGCAGGCGCGCGCGTGGGAATTCGTTGAATTCAGGCTCGACGAACACTCGCGACAGCTCGCGGGCGCGGTCGGCGCGAAAGTTCATGAAGACCACCGCGTCGCCGTCTTCGACCTTGACCGCTTCGCCAATGCGCGTGGCTTTGACGAATTCGTCGCTTTCGTCGCGGGCGTAGGCCGCTTCGAGGCCGGCCAGGGCGCTGTCGGCGCTGAATTCGGCGTTGCTGTCGACGATCAGGTTATAGGCGGCCGATACGCGGTCCCAGCGGTTGTCGCGGTCCATGGCGTAGTAGCGGCCGATCAGGCTGGCGATGCGGCCCTTGCCGAGTTTGGCGAAGGTGGCGTCGAGCAGCTCGATCGACGATTGTGCGCTTTTGGGCGGCGTGTCGCGGCCGTCGAGGAAGGCGTGCAGGTAGATTTTTTCGGCACCGCGCTGGGCGGCAAGCTCGGCCATGGCCACCAGGTGGTCCTGGTGGCTGTGCACGCCGCCATCGGAAAGCAGGCCAAGGATATGCACGGCCTTGCCGGCGCCGACAGCCTTGTCGACCGCACCGCACAACACCGGGTTGTCGAAGAACTCGCCGTCTTTGATTGCCTTGGTCACCCGGGTGAAGTCCTGGTACACCACGCGGCCGGCGCCGAGGTTCATGTGGCCGACCTCGGAATTACCCATTTGCCCGTCCGGCAGGCCGACATCCATGCCGGAACCGGAGATCAAGCCATGCGGCAGGGTAGCGCGCAGGCGATCGTAGACCGGCGTGTTGGCCGAGTAGATGGCGTTGTATTCGTGGCTTTCGCTGTGGCCGAAACCATCCAGGATGATCAGGACCAAGGGTTTTGGCGTGCTCGTCATCAATCCCACACTCACGGTTGTTCAGATGATAAAGACACGCATTTTAGGGCAAATTTGCCACGAATGACGAATTAACCTTGCAGCCCCGCTGGCGCTGGCCGACGGGCTGTAGCGCGGCAATGAGAATTACTGGCGATAACCCTGCCCGGCGGGCTTTGGCCGACCTTGGGGGCTGTGTATACTGGCCAACATTTTTAATGGCCTGGAAACACCCTCCGATGGTTGCTCACCTGATTGAATTCGCAACAAATCACTACCTGCTGGTCGGTATCTTCGTCGTTCTGCTGGTTCTGCTGATCGTCACCGAAGCACGCAAGGGCGGCCGCAGCCTGAGCACTGGCGAGCTGACTGCACTGGTCAACGCCGACAAAGGCCTGGTGATCGACATCCGTTCGAGCAAGGACTACGCCGCCGGCCACATCGTTGGTGCCGTGAACATTCCCCAGGACAAGGTCGCCGCGCGCATCGGCGAGCTGGAAAAGCACAAGGCCAACAAGACCCTGATCATCGTCGACGCCATGGGCCAGCACGCCGGCACCACCGCGCGCGAGCTGCTCAAGGCCGGCTTCACTGCTGCCAAGCTGTCGGGCGGCGTGTCGAGCTGGAAGGCCGATAACCTGCCGCTGGTGAAGTGACATGAGCAACGTCATCGTCTACTCCAGCGATTACTGCCCTTACTGCTCGCGGGCCAAGCATCTGCTCGCCAGCAAAGGCGTGGCCTTCGAAGAGATCAAGGTCGATGGCAAGCCTCAGGTGCGCGCCGAAATGAGCCAGAAGGCCGGGCGTACCTCGGTGCCGCAGATCTGGATCGGCGCCACCCACGTCGGCGGTTGCGACGACCTGTATGCCCTGGAGCGCGCCGGCAAGCTCGACGCGCTGCTCAAGGCCTGAATCAGAAACCCATTAAAGACTCTGGAAAGAAGGATCTGTCATGACTGATCAACAGAACAACGACGCCGCAGCCGCAGCCGACGACAACACTCCGCAGTTCTCCCTGCAGCGCATCTACGTGCGCGACCTGTCGTTCGAAGCGCCAAAAAGCCCGGCGATCTTCCGTCAGCAGTGGGAGCCGAGCGTCGCCCTGGACCTGAACACCAAGCAAAAAGGCCTGGAAGGCGACTTCCACGAGGTTGTGCTGACCTTGTCGGTGACCGTGAAGAACGGCGAAGAAGTGGCCTTCATCGCTGAAGTGCAACAAGCCGGTATCTTCCTGATCAAGAACCTCGACCCGGCGTCGATGAGCCACACCCTGGGCGCCTTCTGCCCGAACATCCTGTTCCCGTACGCCCGTGAAGCGCTGGACAGCCTGGTGACCCGTGGTTCGTTCCCGGCACTGATGCTCTCGCCGGTCAACTTCGACGCACTGTACGCTCAGGAAATGCAACGCATGCAGGAAGCTGGCGAAGCCCCTTCGCTGCAATAAGCCTGTTGCGATGAAGCAAAAAGCGCCCCTCGGGGCGCTTTTTTCTTGGGGGTTATCGCGAACACTGTAGGAACGGGCTTGACCCGCGAAAGGATCTCTCAGGCAAAACCTTGCTGGCGCCACGCCTCGTACACCGTCACCGCCACCGTGTTGGACAGGTTCAGGCTGCGGCAGCCCGGACGCATCGGCAGGCGCAGGCGCTGCTCGGCGGGCAGGCTGTCCAGTACCTCGGCGGGAAGGCCACGGCTTTCCGGGCCGAACAGGAAGGCGTCACCCGGCTGGAAAGTGGTTTCGTGGTAAGGGTGCGATGCTTTCGTGGTGAACGCGAACAGCCGCGGCTGGCCTAGGCTTTCCAGGCAGCTGGGCAGGTCTGCATGGCGCTTGAGCGTGGCATACTCATGGTAGTCCAGACCGGCCCGGCGCAAGCGCTTGTCGTCCAGCTCGAAGCCGATCGGCTCGATCAGGTGCAGGTGGCAGCCGCTGTTGGCGCACAGTCTGATGATGTTGCCGGTATTCGGCGGAATCTCTGGTTGAAAGAGGATGACGTGAAACATGCACGGCTCCGAACATAAAGATGGCGAGCATTCTACTCCTGAACCGGACCCGCGTTCGCAGCTCTGGCCGCGCGTGCTGTTTTCCCTGGCGCTGTTCGGCATGCTGGTGGGGCTGATGATCGGTCGCCTGACCGCGCCCGAGCCACGCGTGCTGGAGCAGGTCGAGGTGGTCGAGGCGGGCTTGAACCTGTGGTTCAACGAGGAACCCAAACTGCACGGCGAAGAGGTCGAAGGCACCCTGGCCCTGCTGTTCGAGGCCGAGGGCAAGGCTGCGCGTGGTCAGTTGCAGTTGCAGGGTAAGCCTGTGAGCTGGCGGGTGCAGAGCAGTGATGCTGGCTTGCTCGTGACCCTGGTCGCGGCCCGCCCCCTGCACGGCGAATGGGCCGGTGCAGAGGAGGGCGGACGCTGGCGGGTGCAGGTGAAGCTGCGCGAATAAAAGAGGGGATTCCCCGGCCTGCCTGTACCAAGGTCCCCAAAACTGGAAGTACTGATACTAGTGCAGGGTGTGTGCCAGTTTTGTTGCAGTGCGCAAAATGGTGGGTTTTGAGGGGGTAGGCAGGGTTTTGCCGGGGATTTGTGCCTTCAGGCGGTGCACCGATAGCGGCGTCGGTGCATCAATGGGGCAAATTGCAATCTTGTGGGAGCTGGCTTGCCAGCGATGAGGTCAATGCAGTCTGTGCATTCTCTACAGACCGGATGCGACCGCTTCGCGCTCGATCGCTGGCAAGCCAGCTCCCACAGGTCAGGCCTCGTCGTCACCGTCCTCATCGCCGCCATCGACCTTCATCCCCAACTCCTTGATCTTGCGCGTCAGGGTGTTGCGGCCCCAGCCCAGCAGCACCGCGGCATCGCGGCGGCGGCCAGCGGTGTGCTTGAGCGCAGTCTCGATCATGATCCGCTCGAAGCTCGGCACGGCGCTGTCGAGCAGGCTTGACTGGCCACGGGCCAGGGCCTGGTCGGCCCACTGGCGCAAGGCTTGTTCCCAGTTGGTTACCGGCGCTGTGTCTTGCGGCAGGTTGAGCAGCTCCGGCGGCAGGTCGCCGATATGCACTTCACGCCCCGAGGCCATCACCGTGATCCAGCGGCAGGTGTTCTCCAGCTGACGCACGTTGCCCGGCCACGGCAGGTTGCGGATGAACTCCTCGGTCTCGGCCTTGAGCAACTTGGGCTCCACCGCCAGCTCCTGGGCGGCGCGGCCGAGGAAGTGCCTGGCCAGGGTCGGGATATCCTCGCGACGATCGGCCAGGCGCGGGATGTGGATGCGGATCACGTTCAGACGGTGAAACAGGTCTTCACGAAACTTGCCGGCTAGCACCAGGGTTTCCAGGTTCTGGTGGGTGGCGGCAATGATTCGCACATCGACCTTGACCGGCACATGCCCGCCCACCCGGTAGAACTCGCCATCGGCCAGCACCCGCAGCAGGCGGGTCTGGGTGTCGGCCGGCATGTCGCCGATCTCGTCGAGGAACAGGGTGCCGCCATCGGCCTGCTCGAAGCGGCCGCGGCGCAGGTTGGCGGCGCCGGTGAAGGCGCCTTTCTCGTGGCCGAACAGCTCCGACTCCATCAGGTCCTTGGGAATCGCCGCCATGTTCAAGGCGATGAACGGCGATGCCGCCCGCGGGCTGTGGCGGTGCAAGGCGTGGGCGACCAGCTCTTTACCGGTGCCGGACTCGCCATTGATCAGCACGGTGATATTGGAATGGCTCAGGCGGCCAATGGCGCGGAACACCTCCTGCATCGCCGGCGCTTCGCCGATGATCTCCGGGGTGCGGGTCAGGCTCGGTGCCACGTCCAGGCCCTGTTGCTCCTGGGCGTGCTGGTTGGCGCGCTTGACCAGCGATACCGCCTCGTCGACGTCGAACGGCTTGGGCAGGTACTCAAAGGCACCGCCCTGATAGGACGCCACCGCGCTGTCCAGGTCGGAATGGGCGGTCATGATGATCACCGGCAGGCGCGGGTGCTGCTCGCGAATCTGCGCGAGCAAGTCCAGGCCGCTGGCGCCGGGCATGCGGATGTCGGAAATGATTACGTCCGGCTGCTGCCGGGCCAGGCGGCTCATGACCCCGTCGGCGCTGTCGAAGCTCTGGGTGGTCATGCCTTCCTGTTGCAGGGCTTTTTCCAGCACCCAGCGGATGGAACGATCATCGTCGACGATCCAGACAGTTTCACTTCGGCTCATGAGGCGGTGGCTCCTTGTTCCAGCGGCAGGAAGATCGAGAAGGTGGTGTGGCCAGGGTGGCTGTCACACTCGATCAGGCCCTGGTGCTGGCTGATGATGTTCTGGGTAATGGCCAGGCCCAGCCCGGTACCGTCCGGGCGACCGCTGACCATGGGGTAGAAGATGGTTTCCTGCAGTTCGGCAGGAATGCCGGGGCCGTTGTCGATGATCTCGATCCTGGCCACCAGGCGATGACGGGTGTGGCCGATGGTGAACTGGCGCATGGCCCGGCTGCGCAGGCTGATGCGGCCCAGGCGCAGCTCGTTCTGGCCGCTGATGGCCTGCATGGCGTTGCGCACGATGTTGAGCACCGCCTGGATCATCTGCTCGCGGTCGATCAGCACGTCCGGCAGGCTCGGGTCGTAGTCGCGCACCAGGGTGATACCGCCCTGGCTTTCGGCTTCGACCAGGCTGCAGACCCGCTCCAGCACCTCATGGATGTTGGTCAGGGCCAGCGATGGCAGCTTGTTCGAGCCGAGCATGCGGTCGACCAGGTTGCGCAGGCGATCGGCCTCTTCAATGATCACATTGGTGTAATCCTTCAGGCCATCTTCGGGCAGTTCGCGGGCCAGCAGCTGGGCGGCGCCGCGGATACCGCCGAGGGGGTTCTTGATTTCGTGAGCCAGGCCGCGCACCAGCATCTTGGTGGTTTCCTGCTTGGACAGCTGGGCCTCTTCCTTGGTGATGCGCAGCAAGCGGTCGCGCGGGTGCACTTCAAGCAGCAGCAGGGTCGCGCCCTTGCTGAGGATCGGGGTCACCGCGTAGTCGACGGTCTGGGTCTGGCCGGTCAGCGAGGTCAGTTGGGCTTCACGCTTGGTGAAGGGGTGTGCGTGTTCCACCGCCTGGCGCAGAGAATTCAGCGCTTCGGGCGATTCGGTGAACAGTTCGCTGATGAATTGCCCATGGCTGCGCTGGCCACTGATGGCCAGGAGCATTTCCGCCGCCGGGTTCATGTACTCAAGACGCAGGTCGGCGTCGAGCAGGATGGTGGCGGTGGTCAGGTTGTCCAGTAGCAGTCGGTGCAGTGCATCGCTGATGGTCATGGGGCGTCGTTGACCTCTTTTGGCTCATACAACCTCGGCCTGGGCCCAAGTCGCGGTCGCTGGTAATCCGCTGGTACAAAGAAAATGCAAAAAGCAAACCAAGGCTCCGAAAAGAAGCGGAATTTCCGGATTAAGACCTGTATTTGCGCGAAAAATGGCTAAAAAGTCCTGAGTTAGCACTTTTCATGAACCAAAATGGGCTGAGTTGCTCAGGTGCAGGCAATTGCATGCACCAATATAGAGCATAGTGGAAGGTTTACTGCGACGAGCATAAATGCGTGGTGGCGCGGATCAGGGCCAGGGACTGCTGCGGATCTTTGCCCAGTTGACCGATGGCCTGGGCGAGGGTTGCCTGGCATTGCGCCGGGCGGTTGCGATCAAACTCTGCCAGTTGGCTCAGCAGTGTGCGTTGCAGGCGATCCAGTTGCGGGCGCAATTGGCTGCCCAGATCGACTCGTGGCGTTTGTGGTGCGCTGCCTGCGGCATGCCAGCGCGACAGTGCGCGGTACTGGAGCAGCTTGTTGGCTTCGATCTGGTCGGCGAAGAACACGGCTGCCCGGTGCTCGTCCACACCAAAGCGCAGGGCCTGGCTCCGGGCATTGGCGATGACCTGCTGCTCACGCTCGGGCGCTTCTACAGGCTGGCCCGAGTCCCATTTGTTCAGGGCAACGGCTTGGGCGATGTGCAGTCGTTGGTCGATGCTGTCGAGCAGTGACGTCAGCGGTTTGGATGATATCGCGGGGCGGGAGAGCGGCACGCCGGAGCTGCCTGCATAAAAAACGATCAACTCGGCCGCTTGTGTGCCTGTGCGCCCACGATGCACGCCATCGACTATCTCGGCCAAGGCGTCTGCGGCCTTGATGCGCACCTGCTTGCCGCTGTCGCGGGTTTCTACCAGCAATTCACCTGCGAGCAGGTAGCCGGCGTTGGGCATTGGATGGCTGTGCCAGTCGAGCGTTGTTTCAGGCGGGATGCGGATCTTCACCAGGGTCAGTTCCGGCGGGCCGTCGGGGTAGTTTGGGTACTGGCTGCCATCCCAGGCGTTGCTGGTGCGCAGCAGCACCTGTGATTCGACCTGTGCTGGCGGGGTGCTGCAGCCTGTCAGCAAGGCGAACAGGGGGAGAGTGATAAGGGTGCGGATCATGATGGGCTCGGGCGTGGTTTGCTGAGCCAGCATGGTCGAGGTCAGGGGGTTGACCTATCGGGAGCGTCTGAAGAATGTGTATGAAAAAGGCCTCCCGAAGGAGGCCTTTTTTCAAGCTACGCCGCTTGCGCGAGCGTCACTGGCTTAGCAGCTGTAGTACAGCTCGTATTCCAGTGGGTGTACGAAGGTGCGGACCTTGATTTCTTCTTCGCTTTTCAGCGCGATGTAGGCATCGATGAAGTCGTCGGAGAACACGCCGCCCTTGGTCAGGAACGCACGGCCCTTGTCCAGCTCTTCCAGGGCTTCTTTCAGGCTGCCGCAGACCTGCGGGATCTCTTTCGCCTCTTCAGGCGGCAGGTCGTACAGGTTCTTGTCGGCGGCATCGCCTGGGTGGATCTTGTTCTGGATACCGTCCAGACCGGCCATCATCAGTGCCGCGAAGCACAGGTACGGGTTGGCAGCCGGATCCGGGAAGCGCGCTTCGATACGGCGGGCTTTCGGGCTGGAAACGTACGGGATACGGATCGAGGCCGAACGGTTGCGGGCCGAGTAGGCCAGCATGACCGGTGCTTCGAAGCCTGGCACCAGACGCTTGTAGGAGTTGGTGGCCGGGTTGGTGAAGCCGTTCAGGGCCTTACCGTGCTTGATGATACCGCCGATGAAGTACAGGGCGGTGTCGGACAGGCCGGCATAGCCTTCGCCGGAGAAGGTGTTCTTGCCATCTTTGGAGATGGACATGTGCACGTGCATGCCCGAGCCGTTGTCGCCGTACAGCGGCTTCGGCATGAAGGTCGCGGTGCGGCCGTAGGCGTCGGCAACGTTGTGTACGCAGTACTTGAGGGTCTGAACTTCGTCAGCCTTCTTCACCAGGGTGTTGAACTGCACGCCGATTTCGTTCTGGCCGGCAGTTGCCACTTCGTGGTGGTGTACTTCGATGACCAGGCCCATTTCTTCCATGGCGTTGCACATGGCAGTACGGATTTCGTGGTCGTGGTCGAACGGAGGTACTGGGAAGTAGCCGCCTTTGACGCCTGGACGGTGGCCCTTGTTGCCGCCTTCGACGTCCTGGTCGGACATCCACGAGCCTTGCTCGGAGTAGATCTTGAACATCGAGCCGGAAATGTCGGACTTGAACTTCACTTCGTCGAAGATGAAGAACTCAGGCTCTGGGCCGACGAACACGGTGTCACCGATACCGGTAGTCTTCAGGTACTCTTCGGCGCGGCGGGCGATGGCGCGTGGGTCGCGGTCATAGCCTTGCATGGTCGACGGTTCGATGATGTCGCAGACCAGGATCAGGGTCGGCTCTTCGGTGAACGGGTCGAGCACGGCGGAGGCGTCGTCCGGCATCAGGATCATGTCGGAAGCTTCGATGCCTTTCCAGCCAGCGATGGAGGAACCGTCGAACATCTTGCCGGCTTCGAAGAAATCTTCATCCAGCGCATCACGAGCTGGCATGGTCACGTGGTGCTGAGTGCCTTTGGTGTCAGTGAAGCGCAGATCAATCCATTTAACGTCATGATCTTTGATGAGTTGAACCGACTTCGACATAGTGTCCTCCGGGTGGGGTAGAGCTTGCCTGTGCAGCCCTTTAATTTGGGTGATGCCGGGCGCGAATAGTCGGCCAAGGCAACCTGCCTCACAAGGGAGCAAATTGCATGCCAGTGCCCCGAGTTGGGATTTTTGCCCCAAACCCAAGCGTTTTCGACCGATTTCGCAAATTCACGGCTTTTTTCTGCACTTTAAAGATGCGCTAATCGAGCATGGCGCACCATTTTGGCGCACAGAAAACCTTCTGTACAAAAGTTGCTCAAAGCTTGAGCAATTTCCGCTATAATCCGCGCCCCACTTTTTTAGTCGGCACCTCGCGCGCTGTTTTTCATGAAACTAATCGTAAAAGTCTTCCCAGAGATCACCATCAAGAGCCGGCCGGTTCGCAAGCGCTTCATCCGTCAACTGGCCCGCAACATCCGCACCGTGCTCAAGGACCTCGATCCTGCGCTCGCGGTTAACGGTGTCTGGGATAACCTCGAAGTGATCACTCACATCGAGGACGAGAAAGTCCTGCGCGAAATGACCGAGCGTCTGACCTGCATGCCGGGCATCGCCCACTTCCTGCAGGTCGACGAATACCCGCTGGGTGATTTCGACGACATCGTCGCCAAGTGCAAGCAGCACTTCGGTCACCTGCTGGCCGGCAAGCGCTTTGCCGTACGCTGCAAGCGCGGCGGCCACCACGATTTCAGCTCGATGGACGTCGACCGTTATGTCGGCAGCCAGCTGCGCCAGCAGTGCGGCGCCGCCGGTATCGACCTGCGTACGCCGGAAGTCGAGGTGCGCATCGAGGTGCGCGACAAGCGCCTGTACGTCATTCACAACCAGCACAAAGGCATCGGCGGTTATCCGTTGGGCGCGCTGGAGCAGACCCTGGTGCTGATGTCCGGTGGCTTCGACTCCACCGTCGCCGCCTACCAGATGATGCGCCGTGGCCTGATGACCCACTTCTGCTTCTTCAACCTCGGCGGCCGTGCCCACGAGTTGGGGGTGATGGAAGTCGCCCACTACCTGTGGAAGAAGTACGGCAGCAGCCAGCGCGTGCTGTTCGTCAGCGTGCCGTTCGAAGAAGTGGTCGGCGAGATCCTCGGCAAGGTCGACAACAGCTACATGGGCGTGACCCTCAAGCGCATGATGCTGCGCGCGGCGACCAACATCGCCGACCGTCTGGAAATCGACGCCCTGGTGACCGGTGAAGCCATCTCCCAGGTGTCGAGCCAGACCTTGCCGAACCTCGCGGTGATCGATTCGGCCACCGAGAAACTGGTGTTGCGCCCCTTGCTCGCCAGCCACAAGCAGGACATCATCGACCAGGCCCAGCAGATCGGCACCGCCGAGTTCGCCAAGCACATGCCTGAATACTGCGGCGTGATCTCGGTGAACCCGACCACCTGCGCCAAGCGTCATCGCCTCGACCATGAAGAGAAGCAGTTCGACATGGCGGTGCTTGAGCGCGCCCTGGAACGCGCCCGGCTGATCTCCATCGACCACGTGATCGATGAACTCAGCGAAGATATCCAGATCGAAGAAGTCAGCCAGGCGCTGGCCGGGCAGGTGGTGATCGACATTCGTCACCCTGATGCCCAGGAAGACCAGCCCCTGGAACTGGACGGCATCGAGGTCAAGGCCTTGCCGTTCTACGCCCTGAACAGTCGCTTCAAGGAGCTGGATGCCACGCGCCAGTACCTGCTGTATTGCGACAAGGGAGTAATGAGTCGCCTGCATGCCCATCATCTGCTCAGTGAGGGACATGCCAATGTGCGCGTTTATCGTCCGACATAAGACGCCGGGGCTATATGGCGGGAGCATCCGCCATCGCCCTCCCGACCACCGGGCCGTTTGAGCGCCATTCATTCATATTCGCCGCCTAGACTGGGCGGCAACCCGAATCCTCTGATCGAGATACACACGTGATCGAAAATCTGCGTAACATCGCCATCATCGCCCACGTTGACCATGGTAAAACCACCCTGGTCGACAAACTCCTGCGTCAGTCCGGCACCCTGGAGCGTAACGAGCTCAACGACGAGCGCGTCATGGACTCCAACGACCAGGAAAAAGAGCGCGGTATTACCATTCTGGCGAAAAACACCGCCATCAACTGGAACGGCTACCACATCAACATCGTCGACACCCCCGGCCACGCCGACTTCGGTGGCGAGGTTGAGCGTGTAATGTCGATGGTTGACTCGGTGCTGCTGCTGGTCGACGCCCAGGACGGCCCTATGCCGCAAACCCGTTTCGTGACCAAGAAGGCTTTCGAAGCCGGCCTGCGTCCAATCGTGGTGATCAACAAGGTCGACCGTCCAGGCGCGCGTCCTGACTGGGTTCTGGACCAGATCTTCGACCTGTTCGACAACCTCGGTGCCACCGAAGAACAGCTGGACTTCAAAGTCGTCTACGCCTCGGCCCTGAACGGTATTGCCGGTCTGGACCACACCGAAATGGCCGAAGACATGACCCCGCTGTACCAGTCGATCGTCGACAACGTACCGGCGCCGGCTGTTGACCGTGACGGCCCGTTCCAGATGCAGATCTCGGCACTGGACTACAACAGCTTCCTCGGTGTTATCGGCGTTGGCCGTATCGCCCGTGGCCGCGTCAAGCCGAACACCCCGGTTGTCGCTATCGACACCGACGGCAAGAAGCGCAACGGCCGTATCCTCAAGCTGATGGGTCACCACGGTCTGCACCGCGTTGACGTCGAAGAAGCCCAGGCTGGCGACATCGTCTGCATCAGCGGTTTCGACGAGCTGTTCATCTCCGACACCCTGTGCTCCCCGGACGCAGTTGAAGCGATGAAGCCGCTGACCGTTGACGAGCCAACCGTTTCGATGACCTTCCAGGTCAACGACTCGCCGTTCTGCGGTAAAGAAGGCAAGTTCGTGACTTCCCGCAACATCAAGGAACGTCTGGACAAAGAGCTGCTGTACAACGTTGCACTGCGCGTTGAAGAAGGCGACTCGGCTGACAAGTTCAAGGTATCCGGCCGTGGTGAGCTGCACCTGTCGGTTCTGATCGAAACCATGCGTCGCGAAGGCTTCGAAATGGGTGTTGGTCGTCCGGAAGTGATCATCCGTGAAGTCGACGGTGCCAAGCACGAGCCGTTCGAGAACGTCACCATCGACATCCCTGAAGATTCCCAGGGCAAGGTCATGGAAGAAATGGGTCTGCGTAAAGGCGACCTGACCAACATGGTTCCGGATGGCAAGGGCCGTGTACGCCTGGAATACAACATTCCAGCCCGTGGTCTGATCGGTTTCCGTAACCAGTTCCTGACCCTGACCAACGGTGCAGGCATCCTGACCTCGATCTTCGACCGTTACGCTCCGATGAAGTCCGGCCACATGTCCGGCCGTCAGAACGGCGTACTGGTTTCGGTCGAGACCGGCAAGGCCCTGACCTACTCCCTGGAAACCCTGCAGGCGCGCGGCAAGCTGTTCGTCGAGCATGGCCAGGAGATCTACAACGGTCAGATCGTTGGTCTGAACAGCCGTGACAACGACCTGGGCGTCAACCCTACCAAGGGCAAGAAGCTCGACAACATGCGTGCTTCGGGTAAAGACGAAACCATCGCCCTGGTTCCACCTGTTCGCTTCACCCTGGAACAGGCTCTGGAGTTCATCCAGGACGACGAGCTGTGCGAAGTCACGCCTAAGTCGATCCGTCTGCGCAAGAAGATCCTCGACGAAGGCGAGCGTACCCGCGCTGCCAAGAAAGCCAAGGCTAACTAAGCTCGGCTGAAATAAAAAAACGCCCCCGGCCGCAAGGCCGGGGGCGTTTTTGTTTGCCTGGAGAAAAATCAATCGCGGGTCAAACCCGCTCCTACAGGGCAATGCACAATCCTGTAGGAGCGGGCTTGACCCGCGATGCTTTTAGCGGCGCGCCGCTGGCTTGGGAATGTACGCGCAATAACCCGGCCGCGGGCCGATCCGTGGATGGTTGCGACAGGTGTCCGGGCGTGTGTCATAAATGGTGCACAGGCGGCTCTTACGATCCAGGTACAGGCAGTCGTCGTTGCTCATCTGCGCCAGGGTGAAAATTCCCGACTTCTGGTTGAAGCGCTGGATGATCCCGTCTTTCTGCAAACGCTTGGCAATGTTCTTCGGCGGCTCGCCCACCTCGAACTCATCCACTACGCCCATGCGGATCAGGTCTTTGATTTTCACTTCCGTCGGCAAGGTGCAGCAGGTCGAGTTGCAGCCTCCGCACATATGGCTTTGGTACTTCTGCCAGGTTTCCAGGCGGTCGACTTCGGCGGCGGCAATCAGGGTCGGTTTCATCAGGTTCTGGTTTTAGATGTTCGGGTGGGCGCGCGATCATACCGGAGTTGGTCAAAATGTGAACAGCCATTTGCCGGTTGCGCCCGCCATCGCCGCTGTTTTTACGCAGAAACTCCCGAACCTGCGCTTCCGCTCTGTGTCGAACGGTCTAGGCTGAGAAATCTCCATCCGCATTCGTCAACTTGCCCGAGGACATCGCATGTCTCAGGAACCGCTCGCTCGTGACGCAGAGGTGGCCGCTTTTCGCACCGCTGTGCTGGATAAATTGACCTACGCGGTCGGCAAGGACCCGGAGCACGCCTTCGATCACGACTGGTTCGAAGCCATTGCCCTGGCTGCCCGGGATCACATGGTCGATCACTGGATGGACCACACCCGGCAGATCTACCGCAAAAGCCAGAAGCGGGTGTATTACCTGTCGCTGGAATTTCTCATCGGCCGCCTGCTGTACGACAGTTTGAGCAACCTGGGCCTGCTGGATGTCGCCCGTGAGGCGCTGGACGGGCTGAACGTCGACCTTGAGCGCATCCGCCTGCTGGAACCCGATGCGGCCCTGGGCAACGGTGGCCTGGGGCGCCTGGCGGCCTGTTTCATGGAGAGCATGTCGACCCTCGGCATCGCCGCCCACGGTTACGGCATTCGTTACGAGCACGGCCTGTTCCGCCAGGCGGTGGTCGATGGCTGGCAGCAGGAGCAGACCGAGAACTGGCTGGACTTCGGCAACCCCTGGGAATTCGAGCGTGCCGAGGTGATCTACCCGATCAGCTTCGGTGGTAGCGTCGAAACCGTGCACGACGCCGGTGGCCAGCAGCGCCAGGTATGGTGGCCGGCCGAGACCGTGCGGGCGGTGGCCTACGACACGCCGGTGGTCGGCTGGCGCGGCGCCAGCGTCAACACCCTGCGCTTGTGGCGGGCGCGGGCGCTGGAAGAGCTGCACCTGGAGCGTTTCAATGCCGGTGACCATCTGGGCGCCGTCGCCGAAGTGGCGCGGGCTGAAAGTATCTCGCGGGTGCTGTACCCGGCCGACAGTACCGAGGCCGGCCAGGAACTGCGCCTGCGCCAGGAGTATTTCTTCGTCTCGGCCTCGCTGCAGGACCTGCTGCGCCGTCACCTGAACATGCACGACAGCCTGCTCAACCTGCCGCAGCAGGCGGCGATCCAGCTCAACGACACCCATCCTTCGATCGCCGTCGCCGAGCTGATGCGCCTATTGGTCGACCAGCACGAAGTGCCTTGGGACACGGCCTGGCAGCTGACCGTCGAGACCCTGGCCTACACCAACCACACATTGCTGCCCGAAGCCCTGGAAACCTGGCCGGTGGGCCTGATGGAGCGCATGCTGCCGCGGCACATGCAGATCATCTACCTGATCAACGCCTTTCATATCGACGCCTTGCGCGCCAAGGGCATCCACGATTTCGACGTGCTGCGCGCGGTGTCGCTGATCGAGGAAGACAACGGTCGCCGGGTGCGCATGGGCAACCTGGCGTTCCTTGGCTCGCACAGCGTCAACGGCGTGTCGGCGCTGCACAGCAAGCTGATGCGCAGCACGGTATTCGCCGAGCTGCACAAGCTCTACCCGGAGCGAATCAACAACAAGACCAACGGCATTACCTTCCGTCGCTGGCTGTTCCAGACCAACCCGCAGCTGACCGGCATGCTGGTCGAGGCGCTGGGCGCCGACGTGCTCGATGACCCGCAAGGGCGTCTGCGCGACCTTGATCCCTTCGCCGACAAAGCGTCGTTCTGCAAGCAATTCGCCGCCCAGCGCCTGCACAGCAAGAAGGCCCTGGCCAGCTTGATCCAGGAGCGCCTTGGCATCACCCTCAATCCCGAGGCGATGTTCGATGTGCAGGTCAAACGGATCCATGAGTACAAGCGCCAGTTGCTCAACCTGCTGCACACGGTGGCCCTGTACCAGGCCATCCGCGCCGAGCCTGGCACCGGCTGGGCGCCACGGGTGAAGATATTCGCCGGCAAGGCGGCGGCCAGCTATCACCAGGCCAAGCTGATCATCAAGCTGGCCAACGACATCGCCAAGGTGGTCAACAACGACCCGACCGTGCGCGGCCTGCTCAAGGTGGTGTTTTTGCCCAACTACAACGTCAGCCTGGCCGAGAGCATCATCCCGGCGGCCGATCTCTCCGAGCAGATTTCCACCGCCGGGTATGAGGCGTCCGGCACCAGCAACATGAAGTTCGGCCTTAACGGTGCGCTGACCATCGGCACCCTGGACGGGGCCAATGTCGAGATGTGCGAGCAGGTCGGCGTTGAGAACATGTTCATCTTCGGCCTGACCTCCCAGCAGGTGGAGGCGCGCAAGCGCAGCGGCGACTTTGGCGCCAGTGCGGCGATCGGCGCCTCTCATCGGCTCAACGACGTGCTTCAGGCCATTCGCGGCGGGGTGTTTTCACCTGATGACCCGGGTCGCTATGTCGGTCTGGTCGACTCGCTGGTGGCCTATGACCGCTTCCTGGTGTGCGCCGATTTCGACGCTTACTGGGACGCGCAATTGCGCGTCGAAGCGCTCTGGCGCGAACCCAGGCAGTGGTGGCGCATGGCGGTGCTCAACACCGCGCGCATGGGCTGGTTCTCCTCGGACCGGACCATCCGCGAGTACGCCACTGACATCTGGAGAGCGCTTGGCTAAGCTGCAAAGGTCGGCCCGGGGGTGGTGAACTCTCGGGCCGATGTGCCGTCTGATCGGCCAGGCGTGTCTGATTGCTCGCTAGCGCTTCACTCTCCCTGTAAACTGCGTGGGTTTTTATTACCCCCCCTTCCTTCGGAGCCTTACATGTCCCGCGTTACCCTGAGTCGCTATTTGATTGAGCAGACCCGCAGCAACAGTACCCCTGCCGATCTGCGCTTCCTGATCGAAGTGGTGGCGCGTGCGTGCAAGGAAATCAGCCACAACGTCTCCAAAGGCGCGCTGGGTGGTGTTCTGGGCAGCATGGGCACTGAAAACGTGCAGGGCGAAGTCCAGAAGAAACTGGACGTGATCTCCAACGACATCCTGCTCGAAGCCAACGAGTGGGGCGGTCACCTGGCCGGCATGGCCTCCGAAGAGATGGACAACGCCTACCAGATCCCGGGCAAGTACCCGAAAGGTGCCTACCTGCTGGTATTCGACCCGCTGGACGGTTCGTCGAACATCGACGTCAACGTTTCGGTCGGTACCATCTTCTCGGTACTGCGCTGCCCGAACGAATACCTGAGCCAGAACGAAAGCCTCAACGAGCAGGCCTTCCTGCAGCCGGGTACCAAGCAGGTTGCCGCCGGTTACGCGATCTACGGCCCGCAGACCATGCTGATCCTGACCCTGGGCAACGGCGTCAAGGGCTTCACCCTGGACCGCGAGCTGGGCAGCTTCGTGCTGACCCACGAGAACATCCAGGTGCCGGAAACCACCGCCGAGTTCGCCATCAACATGTCCAACCAGCGCCACTGGGAAGCGCCGGTGACCCGTTACGTGGGCGAGCTGCTGGCCGGTGAGACCGGTCCGTTGAAAAAGAACTACAACATGCGCTGGATCGCCTCGATGGTTGCCGATGTGCACCGCATCCTCACCCGTGGCGGACTGTTCATGTACCCGCGCGATGCGCGCGAGCCGTCCAAGCCGGGCAAGCTGCGCCTGATGTACGAAGCCAACCCGATGTCCTTCATCATCGAACAGGCCGGCGGTGCTTCCACCGACGGTCACCAGCGCATCCTCGACATCCAGCCGGATAGCCTGCACCAGCGCGTGGCAGTGTTCCTCGGCTCCAAGCAGGAAGTCGAGCGCGTTACCGGTTATCACAAGGAGTAAATCATGCTCGCACCTTGGCAGCCGTTACTGGAGTGGTGGTTTGGCTGGGGCACCAGCCCCCAGGCCGTGGCTGACGAGAAGAGCACGCTGTGGTTCGGCAAGCACCATGATGCTGAGGCGCAGGCGCTGTTCGGCGATTTGATGGAGCACGCCCTGGCCGGTGGCCTGGATGAGTGGCAGCAATGCCCTCAGGGCTGGTTGGGGCTGGTGTTGCTGCTCGACCAGTTGCCGCGCATGATCCACCGCGATACGCCGCGGGCCTTCGATGGCGACCGGCGAGCGCAGGTGGTGGTGATGCAGGGCTTGCAGAAGAACTGGGATTACCAGCTGCTGCCGATCCAGCGGGTGTTCATCCTGCTGGTGCTGGAGCATGCCGAGGTACTGGATTGGCAGAACATCAGCGTCGAGCGTTACCAGTGGCTGCTCGAGGCCCAGCCGGATGCCGATCGGCGTTTGTTCGAAGGTTTTCTCGACTACGCCGAGCAGCACCAGCGGGTGATCGCCCGCTTTGGCCGCTTCCCACATCGCAATTTGCTGCTGGGCCGGCCGAGCACCGACGAAGAGATGGATTTTCTGCTGGAGCCAGGCTCGAGGTTTTGAGCTGAATCTATCGCTGGCAAGCCAGCTCCCACAGAGATTTGCATTGCCTGTGGGAGCTGGCCTGACCTGCGATTAGCTGTAGATCAGATCCTGAAACTCCCCACCAGCTGCTTCAAGCGATTGGCCTGATTCTCCAGGTCATTGCAGGCGCGCAAGGTTGCCTGCAGGTTCTCTACCCCTTCCTGATTCAGCGTATTGATCTCGGTAATGTCGACATTGATCGACTCGACCACGGCGGTCTGCTCTTCGGTGGCGGTGGCCACCGACTGGTTCATGCCGTCGATCTCGCCGATGCGCTGGGTCACGCTGCCCAGCCGCTCACCGGCCTGGTTGGCGATGCCGACGCTGTGCTGGCTGTGGCTCTGACTTTCGGTCATGGTGCTGACCGCCACCTGGGCGCCGGCCTGCAGCTCTTCAATGATGCGCTGAACCTGCTGCGCCGAATCCTGGGTGCGGTGGGCGAGGTTGCGGACCTCGTCCGCCACCACGGCAAATCCACGTCCGGCTTCACCGGCGCGGGCCGCTTCAATGGCGGCGTTGAGCGCCAACAGGTTGGTTTGCTGGGAAATGCCGCTGATCACTTCAAGAATCTGACCGATGTTCACCGTGTTGGCATTGAGCGTCTCGATGTTGCCACACGAGTCGCTGATCTTCGCCGACAGCTGGTTCATTACCTCGATGGTCTGCTCGACCACCTGCTGGCCTTGTTCGGCCAGATTGCGCGTGTCGCTGGAATGCTGCGAGGCGAGGGCGGCGTTCTGGGCGATTTCCTGGGCGGCGGCACCGAGCTGGTTGATCGCCGCCGCGACGCTGCTGGTGCGGCTCGACTGCTGGTCGGCGTTGTGGATCGAGGCGTTAGAGGCACTGACCACGCGCAGGGCCACTTCATTGACCTGGCCGGTGGCCGAGGCCACTTCGCGGATCGACTCATGGATGCGTTCGACAAAACGGTTGAACGACTGGCCGAGGCTGCCGAATTCGTCCTGGCCATGGATGCGCAGGCGCCGGGTCAGGTCGCCTTCGCCTTCGGCGATGTCATGCATGGCCCGGCCCATCACGTGCAGTGGCTCCATCAGCACGCGAATCAGCACGCCAAGCAGGGCGATGATGATCAGCACCGCGATCACCGTGGCGACCACCGCCGAGGTGCGCAGTTCGCTGAGCGTGGCAAAGGCAAAATCCTGGTCGAGCACCAGTGCCACGTACCAGTCAGCCGAAGGCACGCCGTTGACCTTGGTGAAGGTGATGAACTGCTTGTGCCCGTCCAGTTCGGCTTCTTTCAGGCCGCTGCCGACCTGCGGGGCGCCTTGCGGGTAAGCGTCGCTGAGGTTTTTCAGGACCAGGTCGGCTTGCGGGTGCACGAGGATCTTGCCCGCGCCGTTGACGATGAAGGCCTGGCCGTGGCCGTCGAAGTTCAGGGCGTTGATGATCGCGCTGATGCTGTCCAGGTCGGTGTCGACGCCGTTGACCCCGATCAGCCGGCCCTGATGCTGTACCGGGGTGGCGAGGGTAATCACCAATTTGTTCGCTGAAACAGAAATGTACGGCTCGGTGACGATGGTCTGGCCGGCGCCGGTGGCAGCCTTGTACCAGCCGCGCACTCGCGGGTCGTAGTCGGCGGCGCGGTTGCCCAGCGGTACCGACTGCATGTAGCCGTCCTGGCCGCCGAAGTAGGTCAGCAGAAAGTTGCTGCCGTACACCGGCAGGCTCAGGCTGCGGGTCAGGCTGTCCTTGCTGGCACCATCGATGGCGACCTGCTGGGACAGTGATTGCAAAAGTTGCATGCGGCTTTGCAGCCAGGTCTGGATGTTGCTGCTGGTCAGGCTGCCGAGCTCCTGCATCGAGGCTTCGGTATTGCTGCGCAGGGTCTGGCGCTGGCGGTAATCGTTGAACAGGATGAAACAGGTGAAGGCGACAGCGACCACCAGGGCGGCGGCGAGCAGAATCTTGTGGCTGAACTTCAGGTTTTTTGTCATTGCGAGGTCTGTCTGCACAAGGCGGGGTCAACGGATGGGGCGCGGCAAACGGTCGCAGCGCCTTCCTGTGTCGTCCGTTCTGGGCAAAAGATTAATCACAGAACTCACCAGTCGACCAATGGCGGGGCTTTGACGCCAACAAAACCGGGACGCTCGGGAACCGGATGGGCTTTTTCCCTTCTAAGCTGTCGGTAGGCCATTGCGCCTGCACCCTCATGTCCAGGAGTGACCCTTCATGTCGTTGCGTTCCCTCGCCCTGCTGTCCTTGTGCGTGTTCCTCACTGCGTGCAACAAGATCAACCAGGAAAACTACTCACAGCTCAAGTCCGGCATGGCCAAGGCCGAGGTCGAGAAACTGCTCGGTGCGCCGACCGATTGCTCCGGTGCCTTGGGCATGTCCAGCTGCACCTGGGGCGACGAGAAGACCTTTATCAGCGTCCAGTACGCCGGTGACAAGGTGCTGATGTATTCCGGGCAGGGCCTCAAATGAAGCAGCTGCACCTGCTGTTGGCGCTGTGCGCCGGGTTGATCCTCGGCGGCTGCGCCAGTTCCGGTGCAGGCTCGCTTGAGCCGAAGACCGCCAACAGCGTCGACCTCAAGCGCTACCAGGGCAAGTGGTATGAGCTGGCGCGTTTGCCGATGTATTTCCAGCGTGACTGTGCCCAGTCCGAGGCCCATTACAACCTCAAGCCGGACGGCAGCGTTGGTGTGCTCAACCGCTGCCGCACCCTTGAAGGCGAATGGCAGGAGGCCAGCGGCACGGCCAACGTGCAGGTGCCGGGCAAGACCGACAAGCTTTGGGTGGTGTTCGACAACTGGTTCTCGAAGTTGCTGCCGGGCGTTGCCAAGGGTGACTACTGGATCCTCTACGTCGACGACAAATACCACACCGCGCTGGTCGGCAATCCGGATCGCAAGTACCTGTGGATACTCTCGCGTACCCCGACCATCCCGGCCTTGCAGCGCGAAAGCCTGCTGGCCAAGGCGCGCCAGCAGGGCTACGACACCCAGCGGCTGATCTGGCGGGTGGCGGACAAGGACATGGCTGCGGCTAAGCCTTGATGCCCGAATCGCTGGCAAGCCTCGGTTCTGGATCAGCCCAACAGGCTGCGCAGCACCCCGGCAAATTCCCGCGCGCTGTCTACTTCCTGGGCATGGCGGCCCTGGCGCACTACCCACTGGCCGTTGACCATCACATCGCGCACCTGACGGTCGCCGCCAGCAAACAGCCAACGGTTGAGAATGCCGTCTGCACTGGCTGTCGCCAGGTACGGGTCGTTGCCATCGAGCACCAGCCAGTCTGCGCGCTTGCCCACCGCCAGTTCGCCAATCGGCTGCCCCAGGGCCTGGGCGCCACCGCTCAGGGCGGCATCGAACAAGGTGCGCCCGACCATCGGCTGGTCGCCGCGGTACAGGCGATTGCGGCGCTGGTCGCGCAGGCGCTGGCCATATTCCAGCCAGCGCAGCTCCTCGACCACGCTCAGCGACACATGGCTGTCCGAGCCGATCCCCAGGCGCCCGCCGCGGGCCAGGTAGTCCACCGCCGGGAAGATCCCGTCGCCCAGGTTCGCTTCGGTGGTCAGGCACAGGCCGGCGACCGCGCGGCTGCGGGCCATCAGTTCGACTTCGTCGGGTTCGGCATGGGTGGCATGGACCAGGCACCAGCGCTGATCGACTTCGGTGTTCTCATAGAGCCACTGCAATGGCCGGCGACCGCTCCAGGCCAGGCAATCGTCGACTTCCTTCTGCTGCTCGGCGATATGGATGTGCACCGGGCAGGCCTTGTCGCTGGCGGCCAGGACCTGGGCAATCTGTTCCGGCGTCACCGCACGCAGGGAATGGAAGCACAGGCCCAGGGCCTGCGCGGGCTGCTCGGCCAGCAGCGGCGCCAGGCGCGCCTGCAGGTTCAGATACTGTTCGGTGCTGTTGATAAAACGCCGCTGTCCTTCGTTCGGGGCTTGCCCGCCAAAGCCGGAGTGGCTGTACAGCACCGGCAGCAGGGTCAGGCCGATGCCGCTGGCGCGCGCCGCCGCGCTGATGCGCAGGGATAGCTCCGCCGGGTCGGCGTAAGCCTGGCCCTGGGTGTCGTGGTGAACGTAGTGGAATTCGGCAACCGAGGTGTAGCCGGCCTTGAGCATCTCGATGTACAGCTGGCGGGCGATGACCTGCAGCTGTTCAGGGCTGATCTTGCCGACCAGGCGATACATCAGTTCGCGCCAGGTCCAGAAGCTGTCGTTAGGGTTGCCGGCTACTTCTGCGAGCCCGGCCATGGCGCGCTGGAAGGCATGCGAGTGCAGGTTGGGCATGCCCGGCAACAGCGGACCGGCCAGGCGTTCGGCGTTTTCGGCCGAGGCGTTGGCTTGGAGGCTGGTCAGCAGGCCATCAGCGCCGACCTCGATTCGGACGTTTTCGGCCCAGCCCGTAGGCAGCAAAGCACGTTCGGCAAAGAAGACGGACATCGGCACGGCACCTCATTGTGATTATTTGTATATACATATACAGACGTTTGCCTGCTGGGTAAACTCCGGCAAGCTACCGTTCATTCAATCGAACAAGGATATTTTCCGTGCCGACACCTCCTGTCTCCGCGCTGGTTGCCCAGATGGGCGAGGGTCCGGCGCCGCTGTACGCCCGGGTCAAACAAATGATCGCCCAGCAGATCCAGAATGGCAGCTGGCCGCCGCATCACCGGGTGCCGTCTGAAAGCGAGCTGGTCAACCAGCTGGGCTTCAGTCGCATGACCATCAACCGCGCCTTGCGCGAGCTGACTGCTGAAGGCCTGCTGGTGCGCATGCAGGGCGTCGGCACCTTTGTTGCCGAACCCAAGAGCCGCTCGGCGCTGTTCGAGGTCAACAACATTGCCGACGAGATCGCCGCCCGCGGGCACCAGCACACGTGCCAGGTGATTGTCCTGGCCGAAGAGGCCGCCGGTTCCGAGCGCGCCCTGGCCCTGGACATGCGTGAAGGCCAGCGGGTGTTCCACTCGCTGATCGTGCATTACGAGAACGGCGTTGCCGTGCAAATCGAAGACCGCTTCGTCAACGCCGCGGTGGCACCCGATTACCTCAAGCAGGACTTCACCCGGCAGACGCCCTACGCCTATTTGTCCCAGGTCGCGCCGCTGACCGAAGGCGAGCACGTGGTCGAAGCGATCCTCGCCGAGCCGGAAGAATGCCGCCTGCTGCAAATCGAACAAGGCGAGCCGTGCCTGCTGATCCGCCGCCGTACCTGGTCGGGGCGCCAGCCAGTGACTGCCGCTCGTCTGATTCATCCCGGATCCCGTCATCGTCTGGAAGGACGCTTCAGCAAATGAGCCAGTTGCAGATTTTACGCGCCAAAGACTACCCCCGCATGCCATGGAAGAACGGCGGCGGCAGCACCGAAGAAATCACCCGCGATGGCGGCGCAGGCCTGGAGGGTTTCGGTTGGCGTCTATCGATTGCCGATATCGCCGAGTCCGGTGGCTTTTCCAGCTTTGCCGGTTATCAGCGGATTATCACCGTGCTTGAGGGTGAGGGCATGCGCCTGCAGGTTGATGGTCAGCCGACGCGTCCGCTGTTGCCGTTCGATGCCTTTGCCTTCAGGGGCGAGAGTCAGGTCAGTTGCAGCCTGCTCGGCGGTTCGATTCGCGATTTCAATCTGATCTATTCCCCCGAGCGTTACCGCGCGCGCCTGCAGTGGCTCGATGGCAGCCAGCGGGTGTTCAGTTCGGCGACAACCTTGCTGCTGTTTGCGGCAGCCTCGCAGGTCGAGGTGGCGCTGGACGGGCAGGGTGAGCATGTGCTCGGACGTTATGACTGCTTGCGCCTTGACGGTACCGATAGCCTGCAGACCTTGAACCTCCAGGGTCGTTGCTGCCTGATCGAGCTGAGCCCTCGCTGAAGTTGTTACGCCTCGGCTGAGCGGTTCGGCCGGGGCTGTTACCGATTGACCCAAAGTGGTGCAACGCCACGGCTCCACGTTGTTCGACCACTCATCGGCTCAAATTTTTTTATCTCGCCACAGCCCACGTGCTGCGGGGCTCTAGCGCCTGCATTAGCGCCGCGAAAGCACCCCGGAGAGGAGTTGGCATTTCAATTGCCTATGCTTGTACATACAAGTAAAGATGTGTTTGTATAAGTGCCATGACCCACCCAATGCCTGGGTTGCTCTGGACCGATCGCTGAGGAGCCATTTCCGTGACTGACAACAACTTCAAGAAATACCGTGACGTCGAAATCCGCGCAGCGCGCGGCAACAAGCTGACCGCCAAAAGCTGGCTGACCGAAGCACCGTTGCGCATGCTGATGAACAACCTCGACCCGGAAGTGGCCGAGAACCCGAAAGAGCTGGTGGTGTACGGTGGTATCGGCCGTGCCGCGCGTAACTGGGAGTGCTACGACAAGATCGTCGAGAGCCTGACCAACCTGAACGACGACGAGACCCTGCTGGTGCAATCCGGCAAGCCGGTCGGCGTGTTCAAGACCCACAGCAACGCCCCGCGCGTACTGATCGCCAACTCCAACCTGGTACCGCACTGGGCCAACTGGGAACACTTCAACGAACTGGATGCCAAGGGCCTGGCCATGTACGGCCAGATGACCGCCGGTAGCTGGATCTACATCGGCAGCCAGGGCATCGTCCAGGGCACCTACGAAACCTTCGTCGAAGCCGGTCGCCAGCACTACAACGGCAGCCTCAAGGGCAAGTGGGTGCTGACCGCAGGCCTGGGTGGCATGGGCGGCGCCCAGCCTCTGGCGGCGACCCTGGCCGGTGCCTGCTCGCTGAACATCGAATGCCAGCAGAGCCGCATCGACTTCCGCCTGAGCAGCCGTTATGTCGACGAGCAAGCCAAGGATCTGGACGACGCCCTGGCGCGCATCGCCAAGTACACCGCCGAAGGCAAGGCCATTTCCATCGCCCTGCTGGGCAACGCCGCCGAAATCCTGCCTGAGCTGATCAAGCGTGGCGTGCGCCCGGACATGGTCACTGACCAGACCAGCGCCCACGACCCGCTCAACGGTTACCTGCCGGCCGGCTGGACCTGGGAGCAGTACCGCGAGCGTGCGCAGACCGAACCGGCAGCCGTGGTCAAGGCCGCCAAGCAATCGATGGCCGTACACGTCAAAGCCATGCTCGAGTTCCAGAAGCAGGGCGTGCCGACCTTCGACTACGGCAACAACATCCGCCAGATGGCCAAGGAAGAGGGCGTGACCAATGCCTTCGACTTCCCGGGCTTCGTACCGGCCTACATCCGTCCGCTGTTCTGCCGTGGTATCGGCCCGTTCCGCTGGGCAGCGCTGTCGGGCAACGCCGAAGACATCTACAAGACCGACGCCAAGGTCAAGGAACTGATCCCGGACGACGCCCACCTGCACAACTGGCTGGACATGGCCCGCGAGCGCATCAGCTTCCAGGGCCTGCCAGCACGTATCTGCTGGGTCGGCCTGGGCCAGCGCGCCAAGCTGGGCCTGGCGTTCAACGAAATGGTCCGCCGCGGTGAGCTGTCGGCACCGATCGTCATCGGCCGCGACCACCTGGACTCCGGCTCGGTATCCAGCCCGAACCGTGAAACCGAATCGATGCAGGATGGCTCCGATGCCGTCTCCGACTGGCCACTGCTCAACGCCCTGCTCAACACCGCCAGCGGCGCGACCTGGGTGTCCTTGCACCACGGTGGTGGCGTGGGCATGGGCTTCTCCCAGCACTCGGGCATGGTCATCGTCTGCGACGGTACTGACGAGGCTGCCGAGCGGATCGCCCGCGTACTGACCAACGACCCGGGTACCGGTGTCATGCGTCACGCCGATGCCGGTTATCAGATCGCCATCGACTGCGCCAAAGAACAAGGCTTGAACCTGCCGATGATCACAGGCTGATCTGCGGTAAATGGTTGATACTGATATCTATGCAGGCGCATTCGCCTCACGAGTACGGAGCATTAACGTGACTGAATTGACCCTCAAGCCCGGCACCCTGACCCTGGCTCAGCTGCGTGCGATCTACCAGCAGCCGGTAAAACTCAAGCTGGACTCCAGCGCTGACCAGCAGATCGACGCCAGCGTCGCCTGTGTCGAGCAGATTCTCGCGGAAAACCGCACCGCCTACGGCATCAACACCGGCTTCGGCCTGTTGGCCTCGACCCGTATCGCCAGCCACGACCTGGAAAACCTCCAGCGTTCGCTGGTGCTGTCCCACGCCGCAGGCGTCGGCCAGCCGATTGACGATGCCCTGGTGCGGCTGATCATGGTGCTCAAGGTCAACAGCCTGAGCCGTGGTTTCTCCGGCATCCGCCGCAAGGTGATCGACGCCCTGATCGCGCTGATCAACGCCGAAGTCTATCCGCACATCCCGCTCAAGGGTTCGGTCGGCGCTTCCGGCGACCTCGCGCCGCTGGCGCACATGTCGCTGGTACTGCTGGGTGAAGGCAAGGCGCGCCACAACGGCCAATGGCTGTCGGCCACCGAGGCCCTGGCGGTTGCCGGCCTTGAGCCGCTGACCCTGGCGGCCAAAGAGGGCCTGGCGCTGCTCAACGGCACTCAGGCGTCCACCGCCTTTGCCCTGCGCGGCCTGTTCGAAGGCGAAGACCTGTTCGCCGCGGCCATGTCGGTCGGTGGCCTGACCGTCGAAGCGGTGCTGGGTTCGCGTTCGCCGTTCGATGCGCGTATTCACGAAGCCCGTGGCCAGCGCGGCCAGATCGACGCCGCCGCCTGCTACCGCGACCTGCTGGGTGACGGCAGCGAAGTCTCCGCCTCCCACGAGAACTGCGGCAAGGTCCAGGACCCGTACTCGCTGCGCTGCCAGCCACAGGTCATGGGCGCCTGCCTGACCCAGTTCCGCCAGGCCGCCGAAGTGCTGGTGATCGAAGCCAACGCCGTGTCCGACAACCCGCTGGTGTTCGCCGCCGAAGGTGATGTGATCTCCGGTGGTAACTTCCACGCCGAGCCCGTGGCCATGGCCGCCGACAACATGGCCCTGGCCATCGCCGAGATCGGTTCGCTGAGCGAGCGCCGCATCTCGCTGATGATGGACAAGCACATGTCCCAGCTGCCGCCGTTCCTGGTGGCCAATGGCGGGGTCAACTCCGGCTTCATGATCGCCCAGGTCACCGCAGCTGCGCTGGCCAGCGAGAACAAGGCCCTGGCCCATCCGCACAGTGTCGACAGCCTGCCGACGTCGGCCAACCAGGAAGACCACGTGTCGATGGCCCCGGCTGCCGGCAAGCGTCTGTGGGAAATGAGCGACAACGTGCGCGGCATCCTCGCCGTTGAATGGCTGGCCGCCTGTCAGGGCCTGGACCTGCGCGAAGGCCTGAAGACTTCGCCAAAACTGGAGCAGGCGCGTCAAACCCTGCGCAGCAAGGTCGCCTTCTACGAGAAAGACCGCTTCTTCGCCCCGGACATCGAGGCGGCCATCGCCCTGCTGGCCGCTGGGCGCCTGACCGGCCTGCTGCCGGCCAAGGTCCTGCCTAGCCTGTGACCCCTCGGGCTGGCCTGCCTGGCCAGCCGCCTGCCGCACGGACCCTCGGGTCCGTGCCGCTTTTCGCCTACAACAAGAACAGGACGCGAAAATGCAATCTCAAGCTCAAGGACTCAAGCGCGGGCTAACCGCGCGACACATTCGTTTCATGGCGCTGGGGTCAGCGATTGGCACCGGGTTGTTCTACGGTTCGGCCTCGGCCATCCAGATGGCCGGGCCTGCGGTGCTGCTGGCTTATCTGATCGGTGGCGCGGCAGTGTTCATGGTCATGCGCGCGTTGGGCGAAATGGCCGTGCACAACCCGGTATCCGGCTCGTTCGGCCACTACGCCAGCACGTATCTGGGGCCGATGTCGGGGTTCATCCTCGGCTGGACTTATGCCTTTGAAATGATCATCGTTTGCCTGGCCGACGTCACCGCCTTCGGCATCTATATGGGGTTCTGGTTCCCGGAAGTGGCACGCTGGATCTGGGTGTTGGGCATCGTCTTTCTGATCGGCGGCCTGAACCTGTGCAACGTCAAGGTGTTCGGCGAGATGGAATTCTGGCTGTCGCTGCTCAAGGTCGGTGCCATCGTCGCGATGATCCTGGCCGGTTTCGGCATCATGGCCTTCGGCCTGAGCAATGCCGGTGCCGATAACGCCGTGGGTATCAGCAACCTGTTCGAGCATGGCGGCTTCATGCCCAATGGCATTGGCGGTCTGATCGCCTCGTTTGCCGTGGTGATGTTTGCCTTCGGCGGTATCGAGATCATCGGTATCACCGCCGGTGAGGCCAAGGACCCGCAGCGCGTTCTCCCCAAGGCAATCAACGCCGTGCCGATGCGCATCCTGCTGTTCTATGTGCTGACCCTGTTCGTGCTGATGTGCCTGTACCCATGGCCGCAGATTGGCAGCCAGGGCAGCCCGTTCGTGCAGATCTTCAGCAATCTGGGGATCGGTTCGGCGGCGACCGTGCTCAACATCGTGGTGATTTCCGCTGCCGTCTCGGCGATCAACAGCGACATCTTCGGCGCCGGGCGCATGATGTACGGCCTGGCCCAGCAAGGGCAGGCGCCTAAGGGCTTTGCCAAGATCTCCCGTCACGGTGTGCCGTGGATGACCGTACTGGTCATGGGCGCGGCGTTGCTCGGCGGTGTGGTGCTCAACTACCTGATCCCGGAAAACGTGTTCCTGCTGATCGCCTCGATTGCGACCTTTGCTACCGTGTGGGTCTGGCTGATGATCCTGGTGACCCAGGTTGCCATGCGCCGCAGCATGAGCCGCGAAGAAGTCGCCCAGCTGAAATTCCCGGTACCGTTCTGGCCTTATGGCCCGGCGGCGGCGATTGCTTTCATGCTGTTCGTTTTCGGCGTACTCGGCTACTTCCCGGATACGCAGGCAGCGTTGTTGGTGGGCGTGGTCTGGGTGCTGTTCCTGGTGGTGGCGTACAAACTCTGGTGCAAGCCACAGGTGGTTGCCGTCGAGCAGCCGCTGGTGCAGGAACCTTCTCAACTCTGATCAAGGAGACTCTGGATGAAAACCCTCTGGCAGCACTGCCATGTGGCAAGCATGGCGCAAGGCGTTTACTCGATCATCGAGGATGCGGCGATGGTCACCAGCGCCGGTCATATCGAGTGGATCGGCCCGCGCCAGCAACTGCCGGCCCTGGTCGCTGACAGAACCGTGGACCTGGGCGGCGCCTGGGTCACACCGGGTTTGATCGACTGCCACACCCACACGGTGTTTGGCGGCAACCGCAGCGGTGAGTTCGAGCAGCGCCTGCAAGGCGTCAGCTATGCCGAGATCGCCGCCCAGGGCGGCGGTATCGCCAGCACTGTGCGGGCAACCCGCGCGGCCAGCGAGGACGAACTGTTCGCCAGCGCCCGCCAGCGCGTGCAGGCGCTGATGCGCGATGGCGTCACCACCCTGGAAATCAAGTCCGGCTACGGCCTGGACCTGGCCAGCGAGCGCAAGCTGCTCAAGGTCATTCGCCGCCTGGGCGAGGAGCTGCCACTGACCGTGCGCAGCACCTGCCTGGCCGCCCATGCCTTGCCGCCGGAATACAAGGATCGCGCAGACGACTACATCAGCCACATCTGCGACCAAATGCTCCCGGCCCTGGCCGCCGAGGGCCTGGTCGACGCGGTGGATGCTTTCTGCGAGTACCTGGCGTTCTCTCCGGCCCAGGTCGAGCGGGTGTTTATCAAGGCCCGGGAGCTGGGCCTGCCGGTCAAGCTGCATGCCGAGCAACTGTCGTCCTTGGCCGGTTCCAGCCTGGCGGCGCGCTACCAGGCGTTGTCAGCCGATCACCTGGAGTTCATGACTGAAGACGACGCCATCGCCATGGCGGCGGCCGGTACCGTGGCGGTGCTGCTGCCCGGTGCCTTCTACTTCCTGCGTGAAACCCAGTTGCCGCCAATGGATGCCCTGCGCAAGCATGGGGTGAAGATCGCCATTGCCAGCGACCTCAACCCTGGCACTTCGCCGGCGCTGTCGCTGCGCCTGATGCTGAACATGGCCTGTACCCTGTTCCGCATGACCCCGGAAGAAGCCTTGGCCGGTGTCACCCTGCACGCGGCCACGGCCCTGGGCCTGGGCGATAGCCATGGTTCGCTGGAGGCCGGCAAGGTGGCCGACTTCGTCGCCTGGCAGATCGAACGACCGGCCGACCTGGCTTACTGGCTGGGCGGCGAACTGCCCAAGCGGGTGGTGCGCCTGGGCCATGAAATTTTCAATTGAGAGAGGCCGTATGGACAAGGTACTGAGTTTTCACCAGGGCACGTTGCCGCTGCTGATCAGCATGCCCCACGCCGGTTTGCGCCTGACGCCTGCGGTGCAGCAGGGCTTGGTCGAGCCTGCGCAAAGCCTGCCGGATACCGACTGGCATATTCCGCAGCTGTACGACTTCGCCCGTGGCTTGGGTGCCAGTGTGGTCGCGGCCGAGTATTCGCGTTTCGTCATCGACCTGAACCGCCCGGACGACGACAAGCCGCTGTATGTCGGTGCCACTACCGGCCTCTACCCGGCGACCCTGTTCGAGGGCGAGCCGTTGTTCAAGGACGGCCAGGCGCCGTCGGCGCAGGAACGCGCGGGGTACCTGGAAGCGATCTGGCGGCCGTACCACGACACTATCGGCAATGAGCTGGCGCGCCTGCGCGAGCAGTTTGGCTATGCCTTGCTGTGGGATGCCCACTCGATCCGCTCGCACATCCCGCACCTGTTCGAGGGCAAGCTACCGGACTTCAACCTCGGCACCTTCAACGGCGCCAGTTGCGACTCGCAGCTGGCTGAGCGGCTGCAGGGCGTTTGCGCAAAGTTTGAGCAGTACAGCCATGTGCTCAATGGTCGCTTCAAGGGTGGGCATATCACCCGTCACTACGGTGACCCGGCCAACGACATTCATGCGGTGCAGTTGGAGCTGGCGCAAAGCACCTATATGGAAGAGGTCGAGCCGTTCAAGTACCGCGAGGATCTGGCCGCGCCGACGCAGGTGGTGTTACAGCAATTGCTGGAGACGGTGCTGGCGTGGGGCAAGGAGCGCTACCAGGCTTGAGCCGGGGGTGACCTCATCGCTGGCAAGCCAGCTCCCGCAGGGTGTATCGAACCTGTGGGAGCTGGCTTGCCAGCGATAGGGCCCTCAAAGCCATCACAGGTACATGCTCTAAGCGCAATTCAGGTTTATGATGCCCAACGGCAGAATAATTCCCACACGGAGTGCGTAATGCAGACCTTGTACCCGCAGATCAAACCCTACGCCCGGCACGATCTGGCCGTGGAAGCACCGCATGTGCTGTATGTCGATGAGAGCGGTTCGCCGGAAGGTCTGCCGGTGGTGTTCATCCATGGCGGCCCGGGTGCCGGCTGCGATGCCCAGAGCCGCTGCTACTTCAATCCCAACCAGTACCGCATCATCACCTTCGACCAGCGCGGCTGCGGTCGTTCGACCCCGCATGCCAGCCTGGAAAACAACACCACCTGGCACCTGGTCGAAGACCTGGAACGCATTCGCAAGCACCTGGGGATCGAGAAGTGGGTGCTGTTCGGCGGCTCCTGGGGCTCTACCCTGGCCCTGGCCTATGCCCAGACCCACCCCGAGCGGGTGCATGGCCTGATCCTGCGCGGCATCTTCCTGTGCCGTGCACAAGAGATCGAATGGTTCTATCAGGCCGGCGCCAGCCGCCTGTTCCCCGATTACTGGCAGGACTACATCGCACCGATTCCGGCCGAAGAACGCGACGACCTGGTCAAGGCCTTCCACAAGCGCCTGACCGGCAACGACCAGATTGCCCAGATGCATGCGGCCAAGGCCTGGTCGACCTGGGAAGGACGTACCGCGACCCTGCGGCCCAACCCGCTGGTGGTCGACCGTTTCTCCGAGCCGCAGCGTGCACTGTCGATTGCCCGTATCGAATGCCACTACTTCACCAACAATGCGTTCCTTGAGCCGGACCAGTTGATCCGCGACATGCCCAAGATCGCCCACCTGCCGGCGGTGATCGTGCATGGTCGCTACGACGTGATCTGCCCGCTGGACAACGCCTGGGAACTGCACCAGGCCTGGCCGAACAGTGAGCTGAAGGTGATTCGCGACGCCGGTCACGCGGCCTCCGAGCCGGGCATTACCGATGCCCTGGTGCGTGCCGCCGACCAAATGGCCCGGCGCCTGCTCGACCTGCCCCTGGAAGAAGCATGAAGGGTTTGCTGCAACGCGTGCGTGGCGCGCGGGTGGATGTCGAGGGCAAAACCGTCGGGGCCATCGACCAGGGCCTGCTGGTGCTGGTCGCGGTCGAGCCCGGCGATACCCGCGCACATGCCGACAAGCTGCTGCACAAGCTACTCAACTACCGGGTGTTCAGCGATCCCCAGGGCAAGATGAACCTGTCGCTCAAGGATATTGGCGGCGGCCTGCTGCTGGTGTCGCAGTTCACCCTGGCCGCCGATACCCAGAACGGCCTGCGCCCGAGTTTTTCCACCGCCGCAGCGCCGGCCCTCGGTGCCGAGCTTTTCGACTATTTGCTGGCTCAGGCGCAGACGCAACATGCGACGGTCGCCAGTGGTCAGTTCGGGGCTGACATGCAGGTGCACCTGGTCAATGATGGCCCCGTAACATTTATGTTACAAATCTGATGGCAAAAAACCCCTGTTTGCGGGAAAACAAGGGTTTTTGTAGCATAAATAGTTTGTTCAGCCTGATGCGTTGTAACGCGGCCTGCTGGATAATCGCGCGCTATGTGGGCCTGCGTTCGTGGGTTCGTTTCACTCTGACTTGAGACTGTCCGGAACCGTTTGGGGAATCATTGTGCCCTTTCGGAGTCCGAACAGTGCTCGCCAACCTGGCATATGTCGCTGGCCGTTGGTTTTATGATCTGTTTTCGGCGAGGGTTGCTCGTGATTGTAAGTCCCTGTAATGCACCAAGAACTCCCGGCATTCGGCTGCGCAAGGCCCTGTTGGCAGGCGCAACGCTGGTAAGCCTGCTCGGCGCAGGCCAGCTCTGGGCGTTCAACCTTGACGATGTCGCGGCCAAGGCGAAGGATCTTGCCGGGCAGAAGTACGAGGCGCCAAAAAGCAATCTGCCGGCGGTGTTCCGCGAAATGAAGTACGCGGACTACCAGAAGATCCGCTTCCTCAACGAAAAGGCCGAGTGGGCCAAGGACAAGACGCCGTTCAAGCTGTCCTTCTACCACCAGGGCATGCATTTCGACACGCCGGTCAAGATCAACGAAATCACCCCCAAGGCGGTGAAAGAGATCAAGTACGACCCGAGCCGTTTCGATTTCGGTGACCTGCAGTTCGACGCCAAGGCCACCGAAAAACTGGGCTACGCCGGTTTCCGCGTGCTGTACCCGATCAACAAGGCCGACAAGCAGGATGAAATCATGACCCTGCTTGGCGCCAGCTATTTCCGCGTGGTCGGCAAGGGCCATGTGTATGGCCTGTCTGCCCGTGGCCTGGCCATCGACACTGCGTTGCCGTCTGGCGAAGAATTCCCGCGGTTCACCGAGTTCTGGGTCGAGCGTCCAAAGCCGACCGACAAGCAGCTGGTGATCTATGCGCTGCTCGATTCGCCGCGCTCCACCGGCGCCTACCGCCTGACCCTGCGTCCGGGCAGCGACACCATTGTCGACGTGCAGTCCAAGGTGTTCCTGCGTGACCGCGTCAGCCGCCTGGGTGTCGCCCCGCTGACCAGCATGTTCCTGTTCGGTGGCAACCAGCCATCCAAGGTGCTCAACTACCGTCCGGCCCTGCACGACTCCGAAGGCCTGTCGATCCATGCCGGTAACGGCGAGTGGCTGTGGCGCCCGCTGAACAACCCGAAACACCTGGCCGTGAGCAACTTCAGCGTCGAGAACCCGCGTGGTTTCGGCCTGCTGCAACGCCAGCGTGACTTCAGCCAGTTCGAAGACCTCGACGACAACTACCAGAAGCGTCCAAGTGCCTGGATCGAGCCGGTGGGTGACTGGGGCAAGGGTACCGTCGATCTGGTCGAGATCCCGACCGCCGATGAAACCAACGACAATATCGTGGCCTTCTGGAGCCCGGAGAAACTGCCGGAGCCAGGCACCCCGTTCGAATACGCCTACCGCCTGCACTGGACCATCGACGAGTCCAACCTGCACTCGCCGAACCTGGGCTGGGTCAAGCAGACCCTGCGCTCGACCGGTGACGTCAAACAGTCCAACCTGATCCGTCAGCCTGACGGCAGCGTGGCCTTCCTGGTCGACTTCGAAGGCCCGGTGCTGAGCAAACTGCCGGAAGACACCGCCGTGAGTAGCCAGATCAGCGTCGGCGACAATGCCGAAGTGGTCGAGAACAACCTGCGTTACAACCCGCAAATCAAAGGCTGGCGCCTGACCCTGCGGTTGAAGGTCAAGGACCCGAGCAAGTCCGTGGAAATGCGCGCCGCGCTGCTGCGTGATGTTCCGGTCGAACCGGCCAAGCCTGCCAAACCAAGCAAGCAGGACAAAGCTGCGGCCAAACAGGCCAAGGCCGACAAGCCTGCCGAGCAACCTGCCGCCGATGCGGCGTCCACCACCGGGGCACCGGCCACCACCGAACAGGTGCTGACCGAGACCTGGAGCTATCAGTTGCCTGCCGATGAGTAATGCCCATACCCGGCCAGAATCGCTCAGCGAGTATCTGGCCCACCTGCCCCTGAGCGACGAGCAACGCGCGGAACTCGCCCGCTGCTCCTCGTTCAGCGAGTTGCATCAGCGCCTGTCTGCCCAGCCGGGCGTCGAAGCTGCCGAGGCCGTCCAGGCCTCGGTAGGCGAGCGCCTGCACGTGACCTGCGCCGAAGACCTGCAAGACGCCGAGATGCTTGCGGTGGACGGTAGCGGCCGAGTGTGCCTGAAGGCCACGCCGCCGATCCGTCGCACCCGGGTAATCCCCGAGCCGTGGCGCACCAACATCCTGATCCGCGCCTGGCGCCGCCTGACCGGCCGCACCAACGCGCCGGCGCCGGAAAAACGTGAGCTGCCCAAGGCCCGTTGGCGCTGGGTCGGCTCGATGCGCCGCTACATCCTGTTGGCGCTGATGCTCGGTCAGACCATCGTCGCCGGCTGGTACATGAAAGGCATCCTGCCGTACCAGGGCTGGTCGTTCGTCGACCTCGCCGAAGTCATGCACCAACCGCTGCTGCAAACCGCCACGCAAGTCTGGCCGTATGCGCTGCAGACCAGCATCCTGGTCCTTTTCGGTATCCTCTTCTGCTGGGTCTCGGCGGGTTTCTGGACCGCGCTGATGGGCTTTCTGGAGTTGCTTACCGGGCGTGACAAGTACCGGATCTCCGGCAGCAGTGCCGGCAACGAGCCGATCGAAGCCGGTGCTCGCACTGCGATCGTCATGCCGATCTGCAACGAAGACGTGCCGCGGGTATTCGCTGGCCTGCGGGCGACTTTCGAGTCGGTGGCCGCAACCGGTGACCTCGACCGTTTCGACTTCTTCGTGCTCAGCGACACCAACGACACCGACATCGCCGTGGCCGAGCAACAGGCCTGGCTGGAAGTCTGCCGCGAGTCCAAGGGCTTCGGGCGGATCTTCTACCGTCGCCGTCGCCGCCGGGTCAAACGCAAGAGCGGCAACCTCGACGACTTCTGCCGTCGCTGGGGTGGCGATTACCGCTACATGGTGGTGCTCGACGCCGACAGCGTGATGAGTGGCGAATGCCTGACCAGCCTGGTGCGCCTGATGGAGGCCAACCCGGACGCAGGGATCATCCAGACCGCGCCGAAAGCCTCGGGCATGGATACCCTGTATGCGCGCATGCAGCAGTTCGCCACCCGCGTCTACGGCCCACTGTTCACCGCTGGCCTGCACTTCTGGCAGCTTGGTGAGTCGCACTACTGGGGCCACAACGCGATCATCCGCATGAAGCCCTTCATCGAGCACTGCGCCCTGGCGCCGTTGCCGGGCAAGGGCGCGTTTGCCGGTGCGATCCTTTCCCACGACTTCGTTGAAGCGGCGCTGATGCGTCGGGCTGGCTGGGGCGTGTGGATTGCCTACGACCTGCCGGGCAGCTACGAAGAACTGCCGCCGAACCTGCTCGATGAGCTCAAGCGCGACCGGCGCTGGTGCCACGGCAACCTGATGAACTTCCGCCTGTTCCTGGTGAAAGGCATGCACCCGGTGCACCGTGCGGTGTTCCTCACCGGGGTGATGTCGTACCTGTCGGCACCGTTGTGGTTCTTCTTCCTGGTCTTGTCGACCGCGTTGCTGGCGACCAATACCCTGATGGAGCCGCAGTACTTCCTCGAACCACGCCAGCTCTACCCGCTGTGGCCGCAGTGGCACCCGGAGAAGGCCATCGCGCTGTTCTCCACCACTATCGTGCTGCTGTTCCTGCCCAAGCTGCTCAGTGTCATCCTGATCTGGGCCAAGGGTGCGAAAGAGTTTGGCGGGCGCTTCAAGGTCACCCTGTCGATGCTGCTGGAGATGCTCTTCTCCATGCTCCTGGCGCCAGTGCGGATGATCTTCCACACCCGCTTCGTGCTTGCCGCGTTCCTCGGCTGGGCCGCGACCTGGAACTCGCCGCAACGTGACGACGACTCCACCCCGTGGAGTGAAGCGGTACGCCGCCATGGCCCGCAAACCCTGCTGGGTGTGGCTTGGGCGCTGCTGGTGGCCTGGCTGAACCCGAGCTTTTTGTGGTGGCTGGTGCCGATCGTCGGTTCGCTGATGCTGTCGATCCCGGTGTCGGTGATCTCCAGCCGTGTGCACCTGGGCCTGCGTGCCAAGGACGAGAGCCTGTTCCTGATTCCCGAGGAATACGCCACGCCTCATGAGCTGCTGGCCACCGACCAGTACACCCACGAGAACCGCTGGCACGCCATGCACGACGGCTTCGTCCGTGCCGTGGTCGACCCGCAGCAGAACGCCCTGGCCTGCGCCTTGGCCACAGCCCGTCACGGCGTCGCGGCGCCAATCGAAGCGCTGCGAGCCGAACGTATCGCCAAGGCCCTGGACGGCGGCCCGAGCGGTCTGGATGGCAATACCCGTCTGGCCCTGCTCAGCGACCCGGTCGCCCTGGCACGTCTGCACACAGCTGTCTGGGATGAGCAGAACGAGGCCTGGCTGGGCGTCTGGCGTCAGTCGATCGCCAACGACCCGCACTCGCCGCTGCTGCCCCTGCATCCGGAGCCTGCCGTACAGCCTTCGCTGGCCAGTGCCTGATCGCCTGATCGGCTCAAGCAATCGCCGGCAACGCCGGCTCCCACAGGGTTGTATGCACAACTGACCTTGTGGGAGCCGGCGTTGCCGGCGATGTTTTTTCTGGGATCAATGGGTAACAAAGTCGTCTTCGGCTATATGTACCGTGCCGTTCATGCGTTAGCATCCCTCCCCGAATATCTCGCACCCGTCTGAATAGGACGGTTCGCGCCAACAATAAAATTCGAGCTTTCCTGCTAGGGGATCTGGTGATGATTAAGAAGTATCTGTCGATGCTGCTGGTCGGCGTCACGGCGCTGGTTGCGGTAAGTGCCGCGCAGGCGGCCGGTGCTATCGATGACGCGGTCAAGCGCGGCACCCTGCGTGTCGGCATGGACCCTACCTACATGCCGTTCCAGATGACCAACAAGCGCGGTGAGATCATCGGCTTCGAGGTCGATATCCTCAAGGCCATGGCCAAGTCCATGGGCGTCAAGCTGGAGATGGTCTCCACCGCCTACGACGGCATTATCCCGGCGCTGATGACCGACAAGTTCGACATGATCGGCAGCGGCATGACCCTGACCCAGGAACGCAACCTCAAGCTGAACTTCAGCGAGCCCTTCATCGTGGTCGGCCAGACCCTGCTGATTCGCAAGGAACTGGCTGAAGAGATCAAGTCCTACAAAGACCTGAACAACGAGAAGTACCGCCTGACCTCCAAGCTTGGCACCACCGGTGAGATGGTCGCCAAGAAACTGATCGGCAAGGCCAAGTACCACGGCTACGACAACGAGCAGGAAGCGGTGATGGACGTGGTCAACGGCAAGGCCGATGCCTTTGTCTACGACGCCCCATACAACGTCGTGGCGGTGAACAAGGCCGGCGCCGGCAAGCTGCTGTTCCTCGACAAGCCGTTCACCTTCGAACCGTTGGCCTTCGGCCTGAAGAAGGGCGATTACGACAGCCTGAACTTCATCAACAACTTCCTGCACCAGATCAAGCACGACGGTACCTACGATCGAATCCACGACAAGTGGTTCAAGGACACCGCCTGGCTCAAGGACATGGAATAAGGCCGAGGCACCACGCCTGGCTTGAAACCCGACGCGCAGGCTGGCCCTGCGCGTTCGCTTTTACGGAAGTACCCTCACGTGATCAAACACAAGAAAGCCCAGTGGCCCTGGCACGGGCTGACCGCGCTGGTCCTGATCGGCCTTGCGGTCAGCCTGTATTACGCGACCTCGATGATTTCCTACGAGTGGCGCTGGAACCGGGTGCCGCAGTATTTCGCCTACCAGGCTGAAGTCGCCCAACGCGTCAGCGAAAACGGCACCATCGAAGCCATCGTCAGCAAAGGCGACATGGCCAGCGTCACCGTACGTGACGAGAGCGGTGGCGAGCAGGTCTTCGAGGTCGAGCAGGCCAGCGTGCAGCTGTCGCGCGGCGACGATGTGGCCGAAGGCGACCTGATCGGCGTTACCCATCACTGGGCTGCCGGGCCGTTGGCCTGGGGCCTGTGGACCACCGTATGGATCTCGGTCGCCTCCGGCGTGCTGGGGCTGCTGATCGGCCTGTTTGCCGGGCTTTGCCGGCTGTCGAACAACCCGACCCTGCGTGACCTGTCGACGGTCTACGTCGAGCTGGTGCGCGGCACGCCGTTGCTGGTACAGATTTTCATCTTTTACTTCTTCATCGGCACTGTGCTCAACCTGTCCCGGGAGTTTGCCGGGGTGGCGGCGCTGGCGCTGTTCACCGGCGCTTATGTCGCCGAGATCGTCCGCGCCGGTGTGCAGTCGATCGCCAAGGGCCAGGGTGAAGCCGCCCGTTCACTGGGCCTGAGCGCCGGTCAGTCGATGCGCCATGTGGTGCTGCCGCAAGCCTTCAAACGCGTGCTGCCGCCGCTGGCCGGGCAGTTCATCAGCCTGGTCAAGGACACCTCGCTGGTCTCGGTGATCGCCATCACCGAACTGACCAAAAGCGGTCGCGAGGCGATCACCACCTCGTTCTCGACGTTCGAGATCTGGTTCTGCGTCGCCGGTCTGTACCTGTTGATCAACCTGCCGCTGTCGCACATGGCCAGCCGGCTTGAGCGGAGGCTTGCGCAAAGTGATTGAAGTCCGTGACCTGGTAAAAGTCTTCGATACCCGCGGGCAGGTGGTGCGTGCGGTCGATCACGTCAGCACCAACGTGGCCAAGGGCGAAGTGCTGGTGGTACTTGGCCCTTCGGGCTCGGGCAAGTCGACTTTCCTGCGCTGCCTCAATGGCCTGGAGTCGTTCGATGAAGGCACCGTGGCCATCGATGGCCTGCAGCTGGCCGACCCGAAGACCGACGTCAACGCCTACCGCCGTGAAGTGGGCATGGTGTTCCAGCATTTCAACCTGTTCCCGCACATGACCGTGCTGGAGAACCTGTGCCTGGCGCAGAAGGTCGTGCGCAAGCGTGGCAAGGTCGAGCGCGAGGCCAAGGCCCGGGCGTTGCTGGAGAAGGTCGGGATTGGCCAGAAGGCCAACGAGTACCCGTCACGCCTGTCCGGCGGTCAGCAGCAACGGGTGGCGATCGCCCGGGCCCTGGCCATGGACCCCAAGGTGATGCTGTTCGATGAGCCGACATCGGCGCTCGACCCGGAAATGGTTGGCGAAGTGCTGGATGTGATGAAAACCCTGGCCCTGGAAGGTATGACCATGGTTTGCGTCACCCACGAAATGGGCTTTGCCCGGGAAGTGGCGGATCGGGTGCTGTTCTTCGATCACGGCAAGCTGCTGGAAGATTCGCCGCCGGAGGCGTTCTTCACCTCACCCAAGGACCTGCGCGCACAGGCGTTTTTGCGGCAGGTGCTTTAGGGCCCCATCGCGGGGCAAGCCCGCTCCCACCAGACCGGTAGGAGCGGGCTTGCCCCGCGATGCTTTCTACAGCTGGAACTTGCCGACCAGCGTCTGCAGATGCGTCCCCAACCGCGCCAGCTCAACGCTCGACGCCGCCGTCTCTTCACTGGCGGCCGATGTCTGGTCCGACACATCTCGCACGTTCATCACGCTACGGTTGATTTCTTCGGCCACCGCGCTTTGCTGCTCGGCTGCCGCAGCGATCTGCTGGTTCATCGCCTGGATCGACGACACGGTGCGGGTGATGGTTTCCAGCGAGGTGCCGGCGCGGCGAGTCAGCTCGACGCTGCTGTCGGTCAGGCCGCGGCTGGCGTCCATTACCGTGGCAACCTGCTGGGTGCCGTTCTGCAGGCCGGCGATCAACTGTTCGATCTCTTCGGTGGACTGCTGGGTGCGTTGTGCCAGGCTGCGTACTTCATCGGCGACCACGGCAAAGCCACGCCCGGCTTCCCCGGCGCGGGCAGCTTCGATGGCGGCGTTGAGGGCGAGCAGGTTGGTTTGCTGGGCGACTGACTTGATCACATCGAGCACGCTGCCGATCTTGTCGCTTTCGGCCTTGAGCTGGCCCATGGCTTCGCTGGAGTGGTTGACCTCGCTGGCCAGGCGCTCGATCTGGGCGATGGCTTCGCCGACCACTCGATCACCTTCGCGGGCCTGCTGATCGGCCATCACCGCCGCTTCCGAGGCTTCCTCGGCGTTACGTGCGACCTCTTGTACGGTGGCGGCCATTTCGTTCATGGCGGTGGCCACCTGGTCGGTCTCGACCTTTTGATTGTTGACCCCGGCACTGGTCTGCTCGGTGACCGCTGACAGTTCTTCGGCGGCGCTGGCAATCTGGGTGACGCCGTCGCCGATGCCGCCGATCAATTCGCGCAGGCTCACGGTCATGCGCTGCATACTGCGCTGCAACTGGCCCAGCTCGTCACGGCGGTCGATCTTGAGGTCGTGGCGCAGGTCGCCACTGGCAACCCGGTCGGCGGCATTGAGGGTTTGACGCAGGGGGATAATGATCTGCCGAGTAATTGCCCAGGCGGCCAGCAGGCCGAACAGCAAGGCCAGCACGGTGGCCAGGGCCAGCATCGACTTGGCGTGTTGCGACTCGTCATCGCGCAGGGTGGTAAGGGTGCTGGTCAGTTGCTGGCTCTGCTCGATCAGGTTCTGGCCCAAGACAACCATTTGTTGAGCGGCCTGCTCGGAGGCGTTTTGCGCATTGCCGAACTCGACCACGGCGCCGCGATAGTTACCCAGGGCGCGGGCGGCCTGGTTGAAGTTGCTGGTGTAGCTGGCCGGCAGTACTTCGGCCAGGGTCTTGAGCTGCGAGGTGGCCTGGTCGATGGCCTCCAGCGCAGTGTGCTGGAATTCGGGCTTGCCGCTGTAGGTGTAGCCACGCACCTGGAAGCGCGCCTGTTGCAGCAGCTTGCTGGCACCGACCACGCTGTTGAACAGGTTCAGGTCGCTGCCGCTGAGCAGTTGTTGCTCGACCTGGGCGATCAACGCCGCGGCCTCGTCGGCGCTGCTGCCGAGCACGGCACGAGCGGCTTCGCGCTGTTGGGCGGCCTTGTCGGCACTGCTTAGCGCCTGGCGGTACTGGCGCACGGCTTCGTGCTGCTGCTCGATGCGACGGCGGTTCTCGGGCAGGACGATGCGTTGGTCGACCGCTTGCAACTGGCGCTCAAGCGCAGCCAGGGCATTGTTGAGGTTCTGCGCCGCGGCCTCGTCGCCTTTGAGTTGGAAGCCCTGGCGGGCAATGCGCAGTTCGAGGGTGGCCTGGTGCACCTGGGAAATCCCGCCCAGGGTGTCGCCACGGTTGCTGATGCCGTTCAGGCCCTGCCAGCCGGTCAGGGTAATGGCCAGGGTCAGCAACAGGACCAGGCCGAAGCCGATGCCGAGTTTGAGATTGACGCTCACGTTACCCAGGTGCTGGGCTAACCAACGGTACATGGTGGGACTCCATTGCGATCGGCAGAGGCGATTATTTTTCTGGTGCCAATGCATCGGCCTGGAGCGGCAAAACTGAAGTCAGAACAGACGGGCGAGCAGGGCGGTGACCGCTGTTTCCACGCGCAGGATGCGTTCGCCGAGTTGTACCGGGTTCAGCCCGGCCTTGCCCAGCAGGTCGATCTCGTAGGGAATCCAGCCACCTTCCGGGCCAATGGCCAGGGTAACCGGCTCGTTCAGCCCGCGCGGGCAGGGCGGGTACGGGCCTGGATGGCCGACCAGGCCGAGGGTGCCTTGCGCAATGGCCGGCAGGCGGTCTTCGACAAACGGCTTGAAGCGCTTCTCGATGATCACCTCGGGCAGCACGGTATCGCGGGTCTGCTCAAGGCCGAGGATCAGCTGTTCGCGGATGGCTACGGGCTCGAGGAACGGGGTTTGCCAGAAGCTTTTCTCGACCCGGTAGCTGTTGACCAGGATCAGCTTTGGTACGCCCATGGTGGCGACGGTCTGGAACACCCGACGGAGCATTTTCGGCCGTGGCAGGGCCAGCACCAAAGTCAGCGGCAGCTTGGCCGGTGGTGGCTGGTCGAAGCTGACGCTGAGCTCGGCTTCATGGCCTTCCAGGCGCAGTACCACGGCCTGGCCCATCAGCCCGCCGATACGCCCGACGCGCAGGGTATCGCCCACCGCCACGCGGTGGATTTCCTGCATGTGGGTAAAGCGCCGGTCAGCCAGCACCACGCGATCGGCCGCGATGAAATCGGCCTCTTCAAGTAACAGCAGGTTCACGGCTGAGTCGCTGGCGGCTGGTCGTTATGGTCGTCGGCAGCGTCTTCAGGGTGCTCGCTACGCTTGCGGATCAGCCCGCCAAACAGCACGCCGATCTCGAACAGCAGCCACATCGGCACGGCGAGCAGGGTCTGCGAGAAGATGTCCGGCGGGGTCAGGATCATGCCAACCACGAAGCAGCCAATGATCACGTACGGGCGGATCTTTCGCAGGTACTTCACATCGACCACGCCGATCCACACCAGCAGGACCACGGCCACCGGGATCTCGAAGGCCACGCCGAAGGCGAAGAACAGGGTCATGACGAAGTCCAGGTAGCTGGAAATGTCCGTCATCATCGACACCCCTTCCGGGGTGGCGCTGGCGAAGAAGCCGAAGATCAGCGGGAACACCAGAAAATACGCAAAGGCCATGCCGGCGTAGAACAGGATGATGCTCGACACCAGCAACGGAATGGCGATGCGCTTTTCATGGCGGTACAGGCCCGGCGCGATGAAGCCCCAGATCTGCTGGAGGATCAACGGAATGGCCAGGAACAGCGAGACGATCATGGTCAGCTTGAACGGCGTCAGGAACGGCGAGGCGACGTCGGTGGCGATCATCGTCGCGTTGGCCGGCAGGTGCTCGCGCAACGGCGCCGAGACCAGGGTGTAGATCTGCTGCGCGAAGGAAAACAGCCCGGCGAAGATCAGGAAGATGGCCGCGACGCAGCGCAGCAGGCGTGTACGCAACTCGGTGAGGTGCGAAACCAGCGGCATCGGCTGGTCGTTTTCCGGAATATCGCTCATGGGGCTCGCGGGGGCTGTGTCGGTTCGGTGGGCGCGCTGGCGGCTGGCGGCGTGGTTTCGCTGCTGCTGGGTGTTGGCGCCGGGGCGCTTTCGCCATGGGCAACCGGGGTTGCAGGCGGCTCAGGCGTCACGCTGTTGGGGTTGAGGATCTTGCGCGCTTCCTGCTCCATGGAGAGGATGTGCTCGTTGTGCAACTGACGACGGATGTCATCGGCGCCGATTTCACGCTCGACCTCCTGCTTGATCGCATTGAAGCTGCGCTTGAGCCGGCCGATCCACAGCCCGGCGGTACGCGCGGCGCCCGGCAGGCGCTCGGGGCCGAGCACCAGCAGGGCCACCAGGCCCACGAGCAACAGTTCGCTGAAGCTGATCCCGAACATTGATCAATCTTTCCTGATCGGCTCTTCGACCTTGTGGGCCTGGCCATCGATGGTCTGCGGCTGGTTCAGCGGCGACGTGGCCTGCGGCTGGACGGGTTGCACCGGAGGGGGCGTCTGTTCGGCCGGCTTGGTCTCTTCTTCGTTCATGGCTTTCTTGAAGCCCTTGATCGACTCGCCCAGGTCGCTGCCGAAGTTCTTCAGCTTCTTGGTACCAAACACCAGTACCACCACGACCAGCAGGACGATCCAGTGTTTCCAGTCAAAAATACCCATGGTGCAATCCCTCGAAATAATTCAGTTAGGCCGACGGCTGACGCGCTGCTTTCTCGGCGTGCCCGGACAGGCCGAAACGGCGGTCCAGTTCGTCCAGCACCGCCTGCGGGTGCTGGCCCAGTTGGGCGAGCATGACCAGGCTATGGAACCACAGATCGGCGGTCTCGTAGATGACATCGCTGCAGTCGCCGCTGTGGGCGGCATCCTTGGCGGCGATGATGGTCTCGACCGACTCTTCGCCGAGCTTTTCCAGAATCTTGTTCAGGCCCTTGTGATACAGGCTGGCCACGTACGAGCTGTCGGGCTCGGCGCCTTTGCGCGCTTCCAGTACTTCGGCCAGGCGGGTCAGGGTGTCGCTCATGTCAATGTCCTGCGCTGTAGATGGCATGCGGGTCCTTGATGACCGGATCGACGGTCTTCCACTCACCGTTGTCGAAGACCCGGTAGAAGCAGCTCTCGCGGCCGGTATGGCAGGCGATATGACCCAGTTGTTCAACCATCAGGATGATCACGTCGGCGTCGCAGTCCAGGCGCATTTCGTGCAGCTTTTGCACGTGGCCGGATTCTTCGCCCTTGCGCCACAGTTTGCCACGCGAACGTGACCAGTAGATGGCCCGCTGCTCGGCGGCGGTCAGCGCCAGCGCTTCGCGGTTCATCCAGGCCATCATCAGCACGCGCCCGGTCTTGTGGTCCTGGGCGATAGCCGGTACCAGGCCATCGCTGTTCCAGTTGATCTCGTCCAGCCAGTCTTTCATTTTCGACTCCAAAGCCGGGTCCGATCCTTTGCCGAACCCTTGTGCTAGTGTGCCAGCCAGCAGCCCGGCTGGCTATCGACGCACGATCAGGTAGAGGCCAGCGGCCAGCATCAACCAGGCAGGCCAGGCAGCGGGAGCGCTGAGGCTGACCGCGCTGGCAGCCAGGGTGGCGCCGCCGCCGAGCAGCCCGGCACCGAGCAGGCGCAGGGCCCAGTGATCGTTCTTCGGCTGCCAGGTCGCGGGCGGGTCGGCCAGGTGCGGCTGCGACATGCGTTCGAGCAGGTCGCGAGTCATGCCGGCCAGGTGCGGGATCTGCTCGACCTGGCCATGCAGGTTCTGCAGCAGGGTCTTGGGGCTGACCCGTTCGCGCATCCAGCGCTCGAGGAACGGCTGGGCGGTGGTCCACAGGTCCAGGTCCGGGTACAGCTGGCGGCCCAGGCCTTCGATGTTGAGCAGGGTCTTCTGCAACAGAACAAGCTGCGGCTGGACTTCCATGTTGAAGCGCCGCGCGGTCTGGAACAGGCGCATCAGCACCTGGCCGAAAGAAATATCCTTTAACGGTTTTTCGAAGATCGGCTCGCACACGGTGCGGATCGCCGCTTCGAATTCATTCAGTTTGGTCTGTGCCGGTACCCAGCCCGAGTCAATGTGCAACTGCGCCACACGGCGGTAGTCGCGCTTGAAGAAGGCAAACAGGTTGCGTGCCAGGTAGTCCTGGTCCTCGGGGGTCAGGCTGCCGACGATGCCGCAGTCGATGGCAATGTACTGCGGGCTCCACGGCTTGACCGTGCTGACGAAGATGTTGCCTGGGTGCATGTCGGCATGGAAGAAGCTGTCGCGAAAGACCTGGGTGAAGAAGATCTCCACGCCACGCTCGGCGAGCATCTTCATGTCGGTGCGCTGGTCGGCCAGGGTCGCCAGGTCAGTGACCTGAATACCGTAGATGCGCTCCATCACCAGCACTTTAGGCCGGCACCAGTCCCAGTACACCTGGGGCACGTACATCATCTCCGAGCCTTCGAAGTTACGCTTGAGCTGGCTGGCGTTGGCCGCTTCGCGCAACAGGTCGAGTTCGTCGTAGATGGTCTTTTCGTAGTCGTTGACCACTTCCACCGGGTGCAGCAGGCGTGCATCGGCCGAAACCCGTTCGGCGCCGCGGGCAATCAGGAACAGCCAGGCCAGGTCCTGGGCAATGACCGGCTTGAGGCCCGGGCGCACCACCTTGACCACCACCTCTTCGCCGCTCTTGAGCTTGGCCGCGTGTACCTGGGCCACCGATGCCGAAGCCAGTGGCTCGACGTCAAAGCGGCTGAACACCTCGCTGATCTTCGCCCCGAGCTGTTCTTCGATCAGGGCGATGGCTTTTTGCGGATCGAACGGCGGCACCCGGTCCTGCAGCAGCATCAGCTCGTCGGCGATGTCTTCGGGCAGCAGGTCGCGGCGGGTCGACAGCAACTGGCCGAACTTGATGAAGATCGGCCCCAGGTCCTGCAGCGCCAGGCGCAGGCGCGCGCCACGGCTGAGCTCCAGCTCTTTGCGCGGCAGCCAGCGCCAGGGCATGGCATAGCGCAGGCCCATCAGCCACCAGGGCAGGGGCAGGGCGAACAGCAGGTCATCGAGACGGTAACGGATCACGACGCGCTGGATGCGCAACAGACGGCGGACGGCAAGCAGCTTCATGCGTTATCGCTGGTATCAAGGGATCGGGCAAGGCGCTCGATGCGCGCCTCAAGGCGTTCAATATCGACTTTTAGCGTGTCGAGTTCGCTGAAACGGGCTTCGGCTTCGCGCTGGCCTACCAGGGTCCTGGCCTCTTCGGCGAGGTACTCGGAGAGGTTCTGGTTGAGCGCCGCCAGGCCCTGGCGGGTCCAGTTGGCGCGGCTGCGCAAATGGCCGCTGAGCAACTGCGTGGCGATCGGCCCCAGCCAGCGGGAGACTTCGTACTCCCAGTCAAGCTCCAGGTCCTGCAGCACCGCGACCAGATCGAGCAGCACCGCGCTATCGCCTTCAAGCTCGACCTGCGGGCTGTGCAGCACCGCGCTCTTGTCCTGGCTCAGGGCCAGGCGCACCAGGCTGCTGGCCGGCGCACGCAAGGTGCAGTCAGCCTCATTGGCCCAGTGCGCGGCGAGCATCAGGCCTTCGTCGCTGGGCAGGATGAACAGCTGCAAGGCCGGCTGGCGGCAGTCGATGGCAATCACCTTGCCGTCCAGCGGGCTCAAGCGCGGCAGCGCTGTGCTGTCCAGGCGCAAAACACGGTTGAGGCCGTGTTCGACGCTGGCGAGCAGGCCGGCCAGGAGCATCAGGGCTTGATTCCCCGGTGCAGGGCGACGATGCCGCTGGTCATGTTGTGGTAGGTGACGCGATCGAAGCCGGCCTCGACCATCATCGCCTTGAGGGTTTCCTGGTCGGGGTGCATGCGGATCGATTCGGCCAGGTAGCGGTAGCTTTCCGAGTCGTTGGTGATCAGCTTGCCGGCCAGCGGCATGAAGGCGAACGAGTAGGCGTCGTAGACCTTGGACATCAGCTTGTTGGTCGGTTTGGAGAATTCCAGCACCAGCAACCGGCCACCGGGCTTGAGCACCCGCAGCATGGAGCGGATGGCGTCTTCCTTGTGGGTGACGTTGCGCAGGCCGAAGGCGATGGTCACGCAGTCGAAGTGGTTGTCCGGGAATGGCAGTTTTTCGGCGTCGGCCTGGACGAACTCGATGTTGCCTGCCACGCCGCGGTCGAGCAGGCGGTCGCGACCGACCTTGAGCATCGACTCGTTGATGTCGGCCAGCACCACCTGGCCGGTAGGGCCGACCAGGTGCGAGAACTTGGCCGCCAGGTCGCCAGTGCCGCCGGCGATGTCGAGCACCCGGTTACCCGGGCGCACGCCCGACAGCTCGATGGTGAAGCGCTTCCACAGGCGGTGCATGCCGCCGGAGAGCACATCGTTCATCAGGTCGTACTTGGCCGCCACCGAGTGAAACACCTCGGCGACTTTCTCGGCCTTCTGGCTTTCCGGCACGTTCTTGTAGCCGAAGTGGGTGGTGGGTTCGGCGTGGTCGCCTTTGCGCTGATCGTTCATATCGCTTCACCGGAAAAAATTACTGGCCATTCTAGGGCGTACGGTCGGATTTGTCTTGGCGGGGTGTGTCGCAGGTGGGGCGCGGGCATAATATAAGTATGCCTTCGAACCCAGGATTGAATGAATGACCCAGATCAGCGTTGAACGCAAACACAGCCTGGGCCGCGACGCGGCCCGGCAAAAGGCCGAAGCCCTGGTCGAAAAGCTGGCCCGCGAATACGACCTCAAGGCCAGCTGGAACGGCGACCGGGTCGAGGTTAAGCGCAGTGGTGCCAACGGCAGCGTGCTGATTGGCGAGGACAGCATCAAGGTCGAGCTGAAGCTGGGCATGATGCTGTCGATGATGAGCGGGACCATCAAGAGCGAGATCGAGCGGGCGCTGGATAAGGCGCTCGCCTAGCGGCTCAAGGGGGGAGCTTCAAGCTGCAAGCTGCAAGTGCTTCGCGGTGAATGGGAGGGGGCGACGGTTTCAAGATCACCGCTGCCCTTTCTTGCCGCTTGAAGCTTGAAGCTTGCCGCTGCCCCTTTATTAGTGTGCCAATTCTAATTTTTCCCCCTACCTTGTGCTCAGGCCCAACTTCCGTGGGCAGTTCCTCCATTTCCGTTCAGAGCGTGAGGTGCAGAGCATGGCCAAAGTGATCCTGAAGAAAAAAGACGACGCCCAGCGCAGGTTGGGTGAGGTGCGCGGCTACGCGCGCAAGATCTGGCTGGCAGGCCTGGGGGCTTACACCCGGGTAGGTCAGGAAGGTGCCGACTACCTTAAAGAGCTGGTCAAGGCCGGCGAATCGGTAGAACAACGCGGCAAGAAAAAACTCGATGCGAAGGTCGATGCTGCCAACTCCGAGATTGATTCGGTGAAGGGCGAGCTGACCAGCGTCAAGGGCAAGGTCGAGGTTCAACTCGACAAAATCGAAAAGGCTTTCGACACGCGGGTCGCAAGCGCCTTGAATCGCATCGGCATTCCGTCTAAACATGACGTGGAGGCACTCTCTGCCAAGCTCGATGAGCTCACGGCATTGCTTGAACGTGTCGCACGTAAACAATAAGGAGAGCGGGATGGCTGGCAAGAAGAATACTGAGAAAGAAGGCAGCTCCTGGGTCGGGGGGATCGAGAAGTATTCCCGCAAGATCTGGCTGGCTGGTTTGGGTATCTACTCCAAGATCGATGCGGATGGCAGCAAGCTGTTCGACACCCTGGTCAAGGATGGTGAGAAAGCTGAGAAGCTAGCCAAGAGTTCGGTCGACTCGGCCAAGGCTACTGCGAAATCGGCTAGCTCTCGGGTCAGTGATGTCAAAGATCGCGCGCTGGGCAAATGGGGCGAGCTCGAAGAGGCTTTCGACAAGCGCCTGAACAGTGCCATTTCGCGTCTGGGCGTTCCGAGCCGCAATGAAGTCGCCGCCCTGCACAAGCAGGTCGACACGCTGACCAAGCAGATCGAGAAGCTGACCGGTGCATCGGTGACGCCTATCTCGAAAAAGCCGGCAGCGAGCAAGGCTGCGGCCAAGCCATTGGCCAAGGCTGCACCGAAAGCGGCGGCGAAACCTGCAGCAAAAACTGCAGCGGCTAAACCTGCAGCCAAGCCAGCGGCGAAAACCGCAGCGGCTAAACCTGCGGCCAAGCCAGCAGCCAAACCGGCTGCGGCGAAGAAACCGGCAGTGAAGAAGCCAGCGGCCAAGCCAGCAGCTAAACCTGCAGCAGCGAAGCCGGCGGCACCTGCGGCCAGCGCTGCGCCGGCGCCAAGCCCGGCATCGGTAGCCAGTGCTGCACCGGCCTCTGTGGCGCCATTGGCACCGGTAAGCCCGATCAGCCAGTCCTGATACTGGCTTTATCGCGGGGCAAGTCGGGTCGCCGCACCGCCGCTCCCACAGGATTTTGTGGGAGCGGCGGTGCGGCGACCCGACTTGCCCCGCGTGCTTTCAGCCCTCCAGATACCTTAGCGCCAACTGCTCGGCTGCATGCCGCGAGCCCGCCTCCAGGTGCGGCGCCACCAGCATCATCACCTGATACACCACCACCCCCACCTCACCTTCACGGGCCAGCACCCGCTGGTAATCGAGCGAGAACAGCAGCGTCAGGGTGATCTGCTCAACAAGCTGCCCCAACGCCCGAGTATCGCTGAGCACCTGGCCCTGCGCCTTGAGGCTGGCCAGCAGCGCCGCCAGGGTGCGCTTGAGGGCGTTGAGCAGGTTGCGCATGCCGCGAGCCAGCTTGGGCAAGCGCCCGGTCAGGTTCGACAGGTCCTGGAACAGGAAGCGGTACTGGGCCATGCGCTCGACGATCAAGTGCAGGAACAGCCAGTAGTCCTCGGCATCCAGGCGCACTTCCAGCGGCGGGTCGAGCAGTGGCGTGAGCTCCTCCTCGAAACGTTCGAACAACCCCAGCACCAGCGGCTCCTTGCCGTGGAAGTGGTAGTAGAGGTTGCCCGGGCTGATGCCCATCTCGTTGGCAATCTCCAGGGTCGAGACATTCGGCTCGCCCTGGCGGTTGAACAACTGCAGGGCACATTCGAGGATGCGGTCGCGGGTTTTCATCCGTTCTTCTTGTTCAGCGCGCCTGGACGTAGCTGCCGGGCGCGGGGTCCATGGGAGGGTAGTGCTGGTTGCCAAGGGCCATCAGGGTTTCGCGCTGGGCGCCGGAGCGCGCTTGAATCCATTCCAGCCACTGCGGCCACCAACTGCCGTCGATCTGCTTGCCATCGTAGAGCCAGGCCCGCGGGTCACTGCTCAGGCGCGAGTTGTCGACGTAATGCGCCTTGGGGTTGCCCGGAGGGTTGATGATGCTCTGTACATGGCCGCTGTTGGCGAGGATGAAGCGCTTGTCGCCACCGAGCAGCAATGCCGAGCGATACACCGCATCCCAGGGGGTGATGTGGTCGTTGTTGCCGGCGACGCTGAAACTGTCGACGTTGACCTTCTGCAGGTCGATCGGCGTGCCGCACACCTCAAGGCCCGCGGCATGGGCCAGCGGGTTGTGCTTGAAGAAGTCCAGCAGGTCGCCATGCAGCGCGGCCGGCAGGCGGGTGTTGTCGTTGTTCCAGTAGAGAATGTCGAACGCCGGTGGCGCCTTGCCCAGCAGGTAGTTGTTGACCCAGTAGTTCCAGATCAGGTCGTTGGGGCGCATCCAGGCAAACACCCGGGCGATTTCGCGGCCATCGAGCACCCCTTGCTGGTAGGAGCGGCGCTTGGCCGCTTCCAGGGTTTGTTCATCGGCGAACAGGCTGGCCGGGCTGTCGATCTGGCTGTCGAGCAGGCTGACCAGGTAGGTGGCGCTGTTGACCCGGCGCAACTGGCGCTTGGCCTGCAAGTGGCCTTGCAGCGCGGCCATGGTCAGGCCGCCGGCGCAGGCGCCCATGAGGTTGATCTCGCGGCTGCCGGTGATCGCCCTGCACACGTTCATGGCTTCTTCCAGCGCTTCGACGTAGCTCGACAGGCCCCACTCGCGATGACGCGGGTCGGGGTTGCGCCAGCTGATCATGAAGGTCTGCAAGCCGTTCTTGAGCATGTACTGAACGAAGCTGTTGGCCGGGCTCAGGTCGAAGATGTAGAACTTGTTGATCTGCGGCGGTACCACCAACAGCGGCTTGGCATACTGTTTTTCGCTCATCGGCTTGTACTGGATCAGCTCCAGCAGCTCGTTGCGAAACACCACCGCGCCCGGCGTGGTGGCCAGGTTGCGGCCGACTTCAAAGGCTTGTGGGTTGACCTGGCGCGGCAGGCCGTCGTTGTGGCGCAGGTCATCGAGCAGGTGGTTGATGCCACGCACCAGGCTCAGGCCGCCGGAGTTGAACAGTTCCTTGACCGCCAGGGGGTTGAGCAGCGAGTTGCTGGGCGACACGGCATCGTTGAACAAGGTGAACAGGAAGTGCGCGCGGGCGCGGTCGTCCGGTTCCAGCTGGCTTTCATCGATCCACAGGCGGGTCTGCTTCTGCCACGCCAGGTACGCCTGCAGGCCGCGGCTGTAGAGCGGGTTCTGGCTCCAGGCCGGGTCCTTGAAGCGGTTGTCGCGGGGGTTGGGTTGATAGGGGGTTTCGCCGAGCAGCACTTTGCCTAGTTGATTGCCCAGGGCGAGCATGTGCTTGGCGGTGTGCAGCGGATGGCGCAGGCCATGGCGGCTGACACTGCGCAAGGTCGAGAGCAGGTCACGACCGCGCAGGCCGCTGATCGCACTCTGCACGTTCATATAGGTGGCGGGGACCGGTAGCGATCCCTTCGCGGGTTTGTCTTTCATCAGGCAACACTCCGTCGTCAGGCCATCAACAAACACATCAATGCAAGAGCGACACCAACCTCACGCCGCGCACCCGGGTTGCCTGGCGTCCTGCCAAGGGCTCGGGTGTGGCAGGCTTCTCAGCTGCTGGGAGCGGGCCGAGGGTGCATGACGGCGCGTTGGCGCTCTTGCTGGAGGAACTTCATGATGATCGGGGCGACGGTCTCGGCCCGGGTGATCAGGAACAAATGACCGTCGTCGATTATGTGTAGCTGGGCATTGGGAATTCGCCAGGCCAACAGACGCATGTTGATCAAGGGAATTAGCGGATCGTCGTCGCCAGCCAGCACCAGGGTCGGCTGCTGGATCTTGTGCAGCCAGTGAATGCTGGTCCAGCCGAGCCCGGCAAACAGCTGCCAGTAGTAACCAAGCTTGCCCCCGGAGCGCACCTTGGCCGCGTGCGACAAGGCCAGGTCAGGGTCGCGGCGAAAACCGCCGCCGTAGATCTGTGGCGCGATGCGGATGACATGGGACGGTTGCACGTAGCGCCTGGGGCTGGCCATCAACCACAGCACCTTGGGCTTGCCCGGGACCATCACCGCACCGGCGGCGGTGGCGGCCAGTACCAGTTTCTTGCAGCGCTCGGGATAGTCATGGGCGAACTGCTGGGCCAGGGCACCGCCCCAGGACACGCCAATGACATTGACCTGGCCATAGTCGAGGTAGTCGAGCATGCGGGTGGTGAGCTTGGCCAGCCCGGGAAAGCGGTACGGGTGGCGCGGGGTCGATGAGCCACCGACGCCCGGCACATCGAAGGCAATCACCTCCAGGTCCGGGTCCAGGGCCTGGATGAAGGGGAATACCAGCTCCAGGTTGGCGCCGATACCATTGAAGATCAGCAAGGGCGTCAAGTGCGGCTTGCCGGGTCGGACGGCGGTGCGGATGGTTTGTCCATCCAGATCGACGGTCCTGAAAATATACGGTTGCGGCATGCGCGAAGCCCTGTGGTGGATAAACGCCGCAGCCTTTTCGAGCTGCGGCGGTGTTCGCTATCAACGCTCGTGAACGTAGGTCCCTGGCGCTGCGGCACCGGCCACATAAGCCTTGTTACCAAGGTTGGCCGGCGCTTTCTTCAGCTTGCCCGAGCGCTCGGCCAGCCAGGTCTGCCAGTACAGCCACCAGGAGTCGGTGTGCTTGGTCGAGTTCTCTTGCCAGTCGAGGGCGCTGGCGGGCATTTCACTGTTGGTCATGTAACGCGCCTTGGGGTTGCCCGGCGGGTTGAGGATGCTCTGGATGTGCCCACTGTTGGACAGCAGGAACTCGACCTTGCCACCGAACAGCTGGGCCGATTTGTAGCACGATTGCCACGGGGTGATGTGATCGGCGGTACCGGCGACGCTGAAGATGTCGGTGGTCACCTGCTTGAGGTCGATCGGTGTGCCGCACACTTCCAGTGCATCGGGGCGCAGCAGTGGATTGTTTTTGAACATTTCGATCAGGTCGCCGTGGAAGGCGGCCGGCAGGCGCGTGGTGTCGTTGTTCCAGAACAGGATGTCGAACACCGGTGGCTCGTTGCCCAGCAAGTAGTTGTTGACCCAGTAGTTCCAGATCAGGTCGTTGGGCCGCATCCAGGCGAACACCTTGGCCATGTCGCGGCCTTCGAGCACGCCGGCCTGGTAGGAGTGGCGCTTGGCGGCTTCGAGGGTCTGTTCGTCGACGAACAGCGCCACCTGGGTGTCGAGGGTGGTGTCGAGCACGCTGACCAGCAGGGTCAGGGCGTTGACCTTTTTCTCGCCCAGCGCCGCGTAGTGGCCCACCAGCGCAGTGCAGGTGATGCCGCCGGAGCAGGCGCCGAGCATGTTCAGGTCCTTGCTGCCGGTGATCGCCAGGACCACGTCGACCGCCTCCTTGAGCGCATCGATGTAGGTCGACAGGCCCCATTCGCGCTGGGACTTGGTCGGGTTGCGCCAACTGACGATGAAGGTCTGCACGTTGGAGCGCAGGCAGAAACGCGCCAGGCTCTTTTCCGGGCTGAGGTCGAAGACGTAGAACTTGTTGATCTGCGGCGGCACCACCAACAGCGGCTTTTCCAGCACCTGTTCGGTGATCGGCCGGTACTGGATCAGCTCCAGCACGTCGTTGCGAAACACCACCGCGCCTTCGCTGGTGCCCAGATTCTTGCCGACCTCGAAGGCGTCCATGTTCACCTGGCTGGGCATGCCGCCATTGTTGACCAAGTCCTTGGCCAGGTTCGACAAGCCGTCGAGCAGGCTCTTACCGCCGGTTTCGAAGAAGCGCTTGACCGCCGCCGGGTTGGCCGCCGTGTTGGTCGGCGCCATGGCCTCGGTCATCAGGTTGATGACGAAGTGGCCGCGGCTGATGTCCTGGTCGGAAAGATTGCTGCTACCGATCCAATCGTGCAGTTCCTTGCGCCAGGCCAGGTAAGTCTGCAGGTAGCGGCGATACAGCGGGTTCTGGCTCCAGGCCGGGTCGTGAAAACGACGGTCGTCGTTCTCCGGCTGCAAGCTCGACTTGCCGAAGATCACATCCTTGAGTTCCATGCCGAAATGCGCGACATGCTTGGCACTGTGCAGCGGTTGGCGAATGGCCTGACGCAGTACCATTCGAGCAGAAGTCAGCAAATCCTTGCGGCGCAAGCCGATCACCGGGTTCAGACCCAGGGTGTTTTCCGAGGCTTGGCGCTGCAGGTCATCGTTATTCTTGTTACTCATCTACGACGCTCCGTTGTCCTGAGACGAGTACCGGTTGACTGTGCGCGTTACACAGACGAACGCCCGGTACTGCTGCTCGGGTGACCAGTGATAACGAACTGCGGTCCTGCGGCCGGATGCAAACGACGATGAGCCCTGCGGGTTTTTTCTGCGTGAGAAGACTGCCTGCTTTCGCTCGCGACCTCTACATACCAGCCCGACCCTGCATTAAATCCGATGCAGGGAACTTGCCAGATCCATTGGTTACCCGACTTTTTGGTATAGCGCAAGACGGCCACTCATTGGCCGTAGTGCAGGCATTCAAGCAAATAGAATTAGAAAATGCGCTCTAAACCCTGGAGGGCGCGAGCTAGAGCATCAGCTTGACGATCGACTCATTGGGGTCGCGGGATTTTCCGGCTTTTGCCAGCTCGGCGAGATAGTCGTCCCAGAGGGCCTCCTGGCGCAGGCACAGCTGCTCGAGGTATTCCCAGGTGAACAGGCCGCTGTCATGGCCGTCGTCGAAGGTCAGTTTCAGTGCGTACTGGCCGGCAGGTTCCAGCCCGATCAGGCCGACGCCGAGCTTACCGTACTGCAGGATCGGATTGCCGTGGCCCTGGACCTCGGCGGAGGGGGAGTGCACGCGCAGGAATTCGGCGGGCAGGTGGTACACCTCGTCTGGCCCGTAGGTCAGGGAGAGGGTCTTGGAGGCTTTGTGCAGGTTGATGCTGCTGGGGAGTCTGGTCATGGATAAGGGCTCTTGGGCTACAAGCTGCAAGCTACAAGCTGCAAGACACCGGTGTCCAGCTTGCAGCTTGCAACTTGAAGCTTGCCGCTGCGCTACAGGATGTAGCGTGACAGGTCTTCGTTCTGCGCCAATTCGCCCAGGTGGCTGTTGACGTAGTCGGCGTCGATATGGATCGGCGCTTCGCTGTGGGCGCTGGCCAGGTCGCCGGCGCTGAACGACACCTCTTCGAGCAGGCGCTCGAGCAGGGTGTGCAGGCGACGGGCACCGATGTTCTCGGTCTTCTCGTTGACCTGCCAGGCGATCTCGGCCAGGCGCTTGATGCCGTCGGCGGCGAACTCGATGTTCAGGCCTTCGGTTTTCAGCAGCTCACGGTACTGCTCGGTGAGCGAGGCGTGCGGTTCGCTGAGGATGCGCTCGAAGTCTTCCGGGCTCAGGGCCTTGAGCTCGACGCGGATCGGCAGACGGCCTTGCAACTCGGGCACCAGGTCGCTTGGCTTGCTCAGGTGGAAGGCGCCGGAGGCGATGAACAAGATATGGTCGGTCTTGACCATGCCCAGCTTGGTGTTCACCGTGCAGCCTTCGATCAGCGGCAGCAGGTCGCGCTGGACACCTTCGCGCGAGACATCGGCGCCGCCGACGTTGCCGCGCTTGGCGACCTTGTCGATTTCGTCGATGAACACGATGCCGTGCTGCTCAACCGCTTCCAGGGCCTTGGCCTTGAGCTCGTCTTCGTTGACCAGGCGCCCGGCTTCTTCGTCGCGCACCAGCTTGAGCGCTTCCTTGACCTTGAGTTTGCGGCTCTTGCGCTTGCCCTTGCCCATGTTGGCGAACAGGTTCTGCAGCTGGTTGGTCATCTCTTCCATGCCCGGTGGCGCGGAAATGTCGACGCCCATGACCTCGGCCACTTCGATCTCGATTTCCTTGTCGTCCAGCTGGCCTTCACGCAGGCGCTTGCGGAACAGCTGACGGGTGTTGGAGTCCTGGCTGGTCACCTGGTCTTCATTGAAGCCAGTGCGCGCAGGCGGCAGCAGGGCATCGAGGATGCGCTCTTCGGCGGCGTCTTCGGCGCGGTGGCCGACACGGATGATTTCCTGCTCGCGGAGCATCTTGATTGCGGCATCGGCCAGGTCGCGGATGATCGACTCGACGTCACGACCGACATAGCCGACTTCGGTGAACTTGGTCGCTTCGACCTTGATGAACGGTGCATTGGCCAGTTTGGCCAGGCGCCGGGCGATTTCGGTCTTGCCGACGCCGGTCGGGCCGATCATCAGGATGTTCTTCGGCGTCACCTCAACGCGCAGCTCGGCTGGCAGCTGCATGCGCCGCCAGCGGTTGCGCAAGGCGATGGCGACGGCGCGCTTGGCGTCGTCCTGGCCGATGATGTGGCGGTTGAGTTCGTGGACGATCTCGCGGGGGGTCATGGACATGGTAATGATGGTCCTTGGGCTCGATAAGTCAGCGTGGAAAAGCCCGGCCACCGGGGCCGGGCGCCAGAACAGCTGAATTACTCGGCCAGGTCCTGCTCCTCGATGGTCAGGTGATGGTTGGTGAACACACAGATGTCACCGGCGATGTTCAGCGCGGTCTCGGCGATTTCGCGGGCCGAGAGGTCGGTCTTCTGCAGCAGGGCGCGGGCGGCGGCCTGGGCGTAGGCGCCACCGGAGCCCATGGCAATCAGGCCGTCTTCGGGCTCGACCACGTCACCGTTGCCGGTAATGATCAAGGATGCGTCCTTGTTGGCCACGGCCAGCATGGCTTCCAGGCGGCTCAGGGAGCGGTCGGTACGCCATTCCTTGGCCAGCTCCACGGCGGCACGGACCAGATGGCCCTGGTGTTTTTCCAGTTGCCCTTCGAAGCGTTCGAACAGGGTGAAAGCGTCGGCGGTGGCACCGGCGAAACCGGCGATGACCTGGCCGTGGTACAGGCGGCGGACTTTCTTGGCGTTGCCTTTCATCACGGTGTTGCCGAGGGAAACCTGGCCGTCGCCGCCCATGACGACTTTGCCGTGGCGGCGAACTGAAACGATGGTGGTCAAGGGAGAGTCTCCACGCAGCGGGGCGAAAATGCCTGATGCAGACTCATATGGGGGTGGTGGGAAGGATTTCAACTACACACATGTGTGTGAGCGATAAGCTGCAAGCTTGAAGCGGCAAGAAAAAGCGGACCGGCGACTGGCCTGGTCCGCTTGTAGCTCAAGGCTTGCAGCTTGTGGCTGACCTTCAGGTCTCGTGACTGATATGCCCATCGACCAAGGTATAACGCACCGCTCCCGGCAGGCAGTGGCCGATGAACGGGCAGTTGTCGCCCTTGGAGCGCCACTGCTCGCCAGCGACGGTCGAGGCCTTGGCATCGAACAGCACCAGGTCGGCCGCACTGCCAACCTTCAGCTCGCCCGCTGGCAGGCGCAGCGCCGCGGCAGGGCCCGCAGACAAACGCTGCAACAAAGTTGGCAGGTCGAGCAGGCCGTCCTCCACCAGGGTCATGGCCAGCGGCAACAACAGTTCGACGCTGCTGATGCCCGGTTCGGTCGCCCCGAACGGCGCCAGCTTGGCATCACGCTCATGGGGCTGGTGATGGCTGGAGATCGCCTGGATCACCCCGGACTTCACTGCCTCGCGCAGGCCGTCGCGGTCGGCGCGGGTGCGCAGCGGCGGTTGCACGTGGTAGAGGCTTGAGAAGTCACGCAGCGCTTCGTCGGTGAGGATCAACTGGTACAGGGCAACGTCGGCGGTGACCGGCAGCCCCAGTGCCTGGGCCTGGGCGATCAGCCGCGCACCGCGGGCGCTGGTCAGCTGGCTGAAGTGGGCGCGCACGCCGGTTTGTTCGACCAGCAGCAGGTTACGCGCCAGGGCCACGGTTTCGGCGGTTTCCGGGATGCCCGGCAAGCCGAGGAAGCTGGCCATGGCGCCTTCGTGGGCCAGGCCGCCCTGGGCCAGGTCGCGGTCCTGGGAGTGGAAGATCACCGTCAGGTCGAAGGTTGCGGCGTATTCCAGGGCACGGGCCAGGGTGCGGTTGTTGGCAAAGGCATTGAGGCCGTTGCCGAAGGCCACGCAACCGGCGTCGCGCAGGGCAATCAGCTCTGCAAGCTGCTCGCCTTCCAGGCCTTTGCTCAGGGCGCCGATCGGATAGACCTTGCTGTGCCCGGCTTCGCGGGCGCGGTCGAGGATCAGTTCGGCCACTGCCGAGGTGTCCAGTACAGGCTTGGTCTGCGGTGGGCAGCACAGGCTGGTGACGCCGCCGGCAGCGGCGGCGCGGGTTTCGCTGGCGATGCTGCCTTTGCGGCTGTAACCGGGCTCGCGCAGGGCGACATTGAGGTCGACCAGGCCGGGTGCGGCCACCAGGCCCTGGGCGTCGATGCTGCGCGCGGGCTTGAAGCCTGCCGGGGCGGCGCCGATGGCGATGATCTTGCCGGCATCGATGTGCAGGTCGGTGGTCTGGTCCAGGCCACTCAGGGGGTCGATGACCCGGGCGCCGAGAATACTGAGGGTCACTGGGCGTTCTCCTGCTCGAATTGACGTTGCGCGGTCTGCCCGCTCATGGCCATGGACAGCACCGCCATGCGCACCGCGATGCCGTAGGTGACCTGGTTGAGAATCACCGAGTGAGCGCCGTCGGCCACGGCCGATTCGATCTCCACGCCGCGGTTGATCGGGCCCGGGTGCATGACGATGGCATCCGGTTTGGCTCCGGCCAGGCGGGCGGTGGTCAGGCCGAACAGGCGGTAGAATTCGCCTTCGCTGGGCAGCAGGCCGCCGGCCATGCGCTCACGCTGCAGGCGCAGCATGATCACCACGTCGACGTCCTTGAGGCCTTGCTCGAGGTCGGTGTAGACCTTGACGCCATACTGCTCGATACCGATCGGCAGCAGGGTTTTCGGGCCGATCACGCGGATATCCGGGCAGCCCAGGGTTTTCAGTGCGAGCATGTTCGAGCGCGCGACCCGCGAGTGCAGGATGTCGCCGACGATGGCCACCGAGAGGTTCTCGAAGCCGCCCTTGTGCCGACGAATGGTGAGCATGTCGAGCATGCCCTGGGTCGGGTGGGCGTGGCGGCCGTCGCCGCCGTTGATGATCGCCACCTCCGGGCACACATGCTCGGCGATGAAGTGCGCGGCGCCCGAGTCGGCATGGCGCACGACGAACATGTCGGCCGCCATGGCTTCGAGGTTGCGCAGGGTGTCGAACAGGGTTTCGCCCTTGCTGGTCGAGGAGGTCGACACGTTCAGGGTGATGACGTCCGCCGACAGCCGCTGGGCGGCCAGTTCGAAGGTGGTACGGGTGCGGGTGGAGTTCTCGAAGAACACGTTGCAGACGGTCTTGCCGCGTAGCAGCGGGACCTTCTTCACGGCCCGGGCGCCGACTTCGAGGAACGAGTCGGCGGTGTCGAGGATTTCGGTCAGCAGTTCGCGGGGCAAACCGTCGAGCGAGAGAAAGTGGCGCAGCTGGCCCTGATCATTGAGCTGCAGCGGGCGCTTGGCGTCGATTGGCGTCATCGCGGGGGACTCTTAAAGGGCGGATGCGGAGGCGAGGTCCTGGCGCTCGAGGGCGAGCGGTGCGGGTCCGGTCAATTTTACCCGTTCATGGGCGGCCAGCGACAGGGTGGCGCCGACCACATTCGGCCGGATCGGCAATTCACCGGCATCCAGGTCGAGCAGGCAGACCAGGGTCACGCTGGCCGGGCGGCCATAGTCGAACAGTTCGTTGAGGGCGGCGCGGATGGTGCGTCCGCTCATCAGCACGTCGTCGATCAGCACCAGGTGCTGGCCTTCGATCTCGAACGGCAGGTCGGACGGGCGCACCTGCGGGTGCAGGCCGTTCTGGCTGAAGTCGTCGCGGTAGAAGGAAACGTCAAGTGTGCCCAGGGCGGCATCGCTGCCCAGTTCTTCAAGCAGTGCCTGGGCGACCCAGACACCACCGGTGCGGATGCCGATGAAGCGCGGCTCGGCAATGGCGCGCCGGGCCAGATGGGCGCGAAGGTCAACGGCCATCTGCCGGATCAGTTCGGCGGGATTGGGTAGGCTCATGCTTGCTCCTCAAGGGGCCGGGGAGCGGTACGCTGGCCCGGCTTGAATGCGATGATCGGGTCTCAGGCCCCGGTATTGGCCTCCAGCCAGCCCTGCAGCAGCAAGGCGGCGGCAATGGCGTCCACCGGGTTGTCGCGATAGCTGCCACGCTGGCCGCCACGGGCCATGCGTTCGCCCTTGGCCTCGAAGGTGGTCAGGCGCTCGTCGTGGGTGTGCACCGGCAGGTTGAAGCGGCCATTGAGGCGGCGGGCGAATTTTTCCGCGCGCTCGCTCATCTCGCTGGGGGTGCCGTCCATGTTCAATGGCAGGCCGACCACCAGGGCGTCGGGTTTCCATTCCTTGATCAGTTTTTCCACCTGGGCCCAGTCCGGTGTGCCGTTCTGCGCCTTGAGGGTGCACAGCTCGCGAGCCTGGCCGGTGATGACCTGGCCGACCGCGACGCCGATCTGGCGGCTGCCGTAGTCAAAGCCCAGCAGCAAGCGTACTTCGGCCATCAGGCGTGCCCCGCCTGGCTGGTCAACAGGCTGAGGTTGATCCCCAGGCGTGCTGCGGCCGCTGCAAGGCGCTGCTCGCAGGCCATGCCGAAGATGATCTCGGGGTCGAACGGGCAGTTCAGCCAGGCGTTGTCGGCCAGCTCCGCTTCCAGTTGCCCGGCTTCCCAGCCGGCATAGCCGAGGGCGATCAGGCTCCGCTTGGGGCCAAGGCCGTCAGCGATGGCGAACAGCACGTCCTGGGAGGTGGTCAATGACAGGCCGTCCAGCTCGACGGTGGCCTGGAAGGTGCGCTCGCTGCTATGCAGGACGAAGCCGCGGTCGGTTTGTACCGGGCCGCCCATGTAGATCGGGACGTGGGTGCAACTGGCCGGCGGATCGACCTCCGGGCGCAGTTGTTCGAGGATGTCGGCCAGGTTGAGGTCCTGCGGTCGATTGACCACCAGCCCCATCGCCCCATTGGCGTTGTGCTCGACAATGTAGGTCAAGGTCTGCGCGAAGTTCGGGTCGGCCATGTGTGGCATGGCGATCAGGAACTGGTGCTTGAGGTAATCCGGGCTGAGGTTCTTCATGGTTGATAGTGTGGCGGTGAGCGGCCACGCTGACAAGGTGCTGGCGTCACCTTGTCAGCTTTACTGCGGGGTTACTTGAACAGCTTGACCACTTCTTCGGTATACAGGGTTGGCGACTCTTCAGCGGCCGACAGCACGTACTCCTGGACGGTCTGCTGCTTGGCCTGCGGGTACTTGGCCAGGTAGCTCTCCGGGAACGCCGGGGCCTTCAGGCTGGAGCCGGCCTTGATCAGTGCGGCGACGCAGTCCGGGTTGTCCGAGCGGGCGGCTTCTTCCAGCGGCGTACCGACCGGGAAGGTGCCGTGCTGCTCGTGGTAGGCATCGATCGAGCTGCCTTTTTTCAGCAGCAGGGCGATGCGCTGGGCGGCTTGCGGGTCGGGCTGGCCGTTCATCTCAAAGGCGCGTTCGCAAACATGGTGCAGCGGCGTCGAGCCGGTCAGGGTGACCTGGTACGGATTGGCGCCGGCAGCGACCAGCAGCTTGATCACCTCCAGGTTTGAAGCACCCGGTCCGGTCAGTGGGGTAAAGCCGTTCGGCCGGACGGCCTTGGCATCGGCGCCGGAATCCAGCAGCAGCTTGATCAGTTCGGGTGAGCCCTTGCGTGCTGCGGTGTTCAGCGGCGTGGCGGAATCGCCCTGGGCTAATACATTGACGTTGGCGCCAGCCTTGATCAGGCCCTTGACCATGCGCAGGTCAGCCTCGGAGGCCTTCGACTGTTCGGCCTGGTTGAGGACGAACAGCAGCAGGGTTTCGCCGTTTTCCTGGATTGGCGTGTTGACGTCACCGATCTTTGGCAGGAACAGCTCGAACGGCGCGACGATCTTGTAGGAGGCTGCCAGGAACATCGGCTGGCCTTTCGGGTCGGCACCCTGGTCGAGCAGGGCCTGGATCTTGGCCAGGCGCGCCGGGGTTTCGTCGTACTTGTACTCGCCAACTTCGTTGTACAGCTTCTGCGACAGCTCGGCGGCGTCGGCGAAGGCGGCAGCAGGCAGGGCGCAGGCGGCCAGGGCCAGGGCGAGGGCAGCGGTTTTGCGGGCGAAATGGATGCGCGACATCAAAAGAATCCTTTCTTGAGGGGGATATACGGGCGCGCATCATCGCAAAATGGCTATTGTTTTGCCATCAGGCGGAGCCTTAGATCAGTTGCTTTGCAGGCGGTCGCCGCGGGCGAAACGCCAGGTACGGATGATCTCCAGCCGGTCGATATCGGCCAGGTCGCCGGTGAACGGCGCGAACGGAGCGGCCAGGCGTACGATGCGCTGGGCAGCCTGGTCGAGCAGGGGCTGGCCGGAGGACTCGAGCACCAGCACCTCATACAGCGAGCCGTCGCGGTTGATCGACACCATCAGCCGCAGGCTGCCGTAGATCTGCTGGCGCCGGGCTTCGTCGGGGTAGTTGAGGTTGCCGATGCGCTCGACCTTCTTGCGCCACTCGTCCTTGTACCAGGCGCCCTTGTCGCGCATGGTCGAGGCGGCGTTGAGGCGATGAATGCGCGGACGCTTGGCGTACAGCTGTTGCTCGTTGGAGAGCTCGGCTTCGAGGCTGGCGATCTGGCTGGACAGCTGCGAGCTGTCGAAATCCGGGGTCGCGGCCTTGGGTTTGGGCTGCGGCTTGGCTTCCTTGGGTCGGGTTTCGACTTTTTCCGGCTTCGGTGCCTTGGTCGCGACCACGGCTTTGGGCGGCGTCGGTTGCGGCTGCACTTCGGGCTTGGCGGCTGGAGGCGGTGTGACCTTGTTGATCTTGCTGTCCTGGAAGGGCGCCACTTCGGTGGTTTTCGGCAGCGCTTTCTTGTCCAGGGTGCCGCTGCCTTGCTGGTTGTCCTGGGCCAGGTAGTCAGCCTTCTGCGGTGCTTTCTCGCTCTTGAAGGTGGCCAGGGTGATTTCCATGGTCCGGCGGATTTCTTCGGGCTTGGCGAAGGTGAAACCGACGCCGAGGATCAGCACCAGGTGCAGCAGCGCCGCCAGGAACAAGGTAAAACCCAGGCGATCCACCGGGCGTACGCGGGGTGGAGAGAAGTCGGCAGGGATGTCAGCAGGAAGCGTCATCAGGTATCCAGCAGCTGCAAAACCCGGGAAAAACCGGCAGAGCAGGTGCCCAGGTCATAAAAACGACCGGCATGATACCCCACTCTGCGCGGTTGCTCCGCGTCGGCTGTCAGCGCGCCTTGAGCTTGCGATCAATGGCATCCATCAACTGCACGCCGATCTTGGTGCCGAAGGCATTGTCGATCTCGCGGATGCAGGTCGGGCTGGTGACGTTGATTTCGGTCAGGTGCTCGCCGATCACGTCCAGGCCGACGAACAGCAGGCCCTTCTCGCGCAGGGTCGGGCCGACCTGTTCGGCGATCCAGCGGTCGCGGTCGGTCAGTGGGCGGGCTTCGCCACGGCCACCGGCGGCAAGGTTGCCGCGGGTTTCGCCAGAGGCGGGGATGCGCGCCAGGCAGTAGGGCACCGGCTCGCCGTCGATCATCAGGATGCGCTTGTCGCCGTCCTTGATGGCCGGCAGATAGCCTTGCGCCATGATTTGCTGGGTGCCGTTGCCGGTCAGGGTTTCGAGGATCACCGAAAGGTTCGGATCGCCCGGGCGATGGCGGAAGATCGAGGTGCCGCCCATGCCGTCCAGCGGCTTGAGGATGGTGTCGCCCTGCTGGTTGACGAATTCACGCAGGATGTCGGCGCGGCGGCTGACCAGGGTCGGCGGCGTGCACTGCGGGAACAGCGTGGCAAACAGTTTTTCGTTGCAGTCGCGCAGGCTCTGCGGGCGGTTGACCACCAGCACGCCGGCGGCTTCGGCCTGTTCCAGCAGGTAGGTGCTGTAGACGAACTCCATGTCGAACGGCGGATCCTTGCGCATCAGGATCACGTCCAGCTCGCTCAGGGCGCAGTCTTGCTCGGCGTCGAGCTCGAACCAGTGCTCCGGGTCGGCGAAGACTTTCAGCGGGCGCATGCGCGCGCGGGCCTGGCCGGCACCCTGGTAGAGGTCCTGCTGCTCCATGTAGAACAGCGACCAGCCGCGCTCCTGGGCGGCCAGCAACATGGCCAGCGAGCTGTCCTTTTTATAGGAAATGCGCGCAATGGGGTCCATGACAATCCCGAGGCGAACGCTCATGGGCTAAATCCTCTCAGCGGCAATGGGCCGCATTGGCTCGAATGAAAAGTGGCGTCAGGGTGGCGCTCGCGGCGCTGGCGGTCAAGGGAAAAACGCATCCTGGCCGGTGCTGCGGCGGGCGTCGGCGCGGGCCGATGGAATGCACCCCCCAGAGTGTGCTAAAAAGGCCTGGCACGTGGCCTGCGAGGCCGTCTCCAGCTGCAAGCCACAAGCCATAGGCCACAAGAAAAAGCACGCCGCGTTCACCCTGCTTTTTCTTGCCGCTAGAAACTTGTAGCTTGCCGCTCATAGCGAGCAGCGATGGTAGAGCAATTATGGAACAGCCCGGCGCGGCATTGAAGGTGATGGTGATCGACGACTCCAAGACGATTCGCCGCACCGCCCAGATATTGCTCAGCGAAGCAGGATGTGAGGTCATCACGGCCATCGACGGTTTCGATGCCCTGGCCAAGATCATCGACCACCAGCCGCAGATCATTTTCGTCGACGTGCTGATGCCGCGTCTGGACGGTTACCAGACCTGCGCCCTGATCAAGCAGAACAGCACCTTCAAGGACACGCCAGTGATTTTGCTGTCGTCTCGCGATGGTCTGTTCGACAAGGCCCGCGGCCGCGTCGTCGGTTCTGATCAATTTTTGACCAAGCCTTTCAGCAAGGAAGAACTGCTGGACGCAATCAAGGCCCATGTGCCGGGATTCGCTGCAGAAGAACAACACGCACCCTGACGCTGCGCCGCCGCAGGCGTCTATTCCTTCATGGGGAACAGCATGGCCCGAGTTCTGATCGTCGACGACTCGCCGACCGAAATGTACAAACTGACCGGTATGCTCGAAAAACACGGGCATCAGGTGCTCAAGGCCGAAAACGGCGCCGACGGCGTGGCCCTGGCCCGCCAGGAACAGCCCGACGCGGTGCTGATGGATATCGTCATGCCCGGGGTCAACGGCTTCCAGGCCACCCGCCAGTTGAGCAAGACCCCTGAGACCGCGCACATTCCGGTGATCATCGTTACCACCAAGGACCAGGAAACCGACAAGGTCTGGGGCCAGCGTCAGGGCGCCAGGGACTACCTGACCAAGCCGGTGGACGAAGACACCCTGATCAAGAAGCTCAACGCCGTGCTCAAAGGTTGACCAGCCAGCCCATGGGCGAGTCGCTGACGGCTTTCGAGCTGCTGCTGGACATCGACCGGCGTTGCCGGCTGCTGGCCGCCGACCTGCCGTTGCAGGAAACCCGCCTGCAGAGCTGGAGCGGCATCGGCTTTCGCATCGCCGAGCAGTGGTTCGTCGCGCCCATGGGCGAAGTCGCCGAAGTCCTGCACGAGCCGCGTCTGAGCCGCATTCCCGGAGTCAAGCCGTGGGTCAGCGGGGTGGCCAACCTGCGCGGCCGCTTGTTGCCGGTGATGGACCTCTGCGGTTTTTTCGGCCTCGGCCTGTCGGCCCCACGCAAGCAGCGACGGGTGCTGGTACTCGACCATGACGAGTTGTTTACCGGGTTGCTGGTCGATGAGGTGCTGGGTTTGCAGCACTTTGCGCTGCACAACCTCGACCTGTCGCCGCCAACTCCGTTATTGAGCGCTGCCGCGCCCTTCGTTCAGGGGCATTTTCAGCGTGAGCGCAGTTGGGCGATCTTCAGCCCCTTCGCCCTGGCCCAGGCGCCGGGTTTCCTCGACGTCGCGTTGTAAAGGAATGCCACCTCCGTGACTACCACCAAGACGGCTCCATCGCCCCAGGGTTCCCGCAGCAGCGCGCAGATCGCGGCGTTGTTCGTGGTGCTGATCCTGTCGATCATCCTGCTGTTCGCCAACTTCGCCTACCTCAACACCCAGGCCAATTACGACAAGCAGTACATCGGCCATGCCGGCGAGCTGCGCGTACTGTCCCAGCGCATTGCCAAGAACGCCACTGAAGCGGCGGCCGGCAAGGCCGTGGCCTTTCGCCTGCTGAGCGAGGCGCGCAATGATTTCGAACAGCGCTGGGGCTACCTGAAAAAGGGCGATAGCAGTACCGGCCTGCCTGCCGCGCCGCCGGCGGTGCGCAAGGAAATGGACGCGGTGCTGCGCGACTGGGAAAACCTGCGCAAGAACACCGACGCGATTCTTGCCAGTGAACAGACCGTGCTGTCGCTGCACCAGGTCGCCGCGACCCTGGCCGAAACCGTGCCGCAGTTGCAGGTGGAATACGAAAAGGTCGTGGAAATCCTGCTGCAAAGCGGCGCCCCGGCCAGTCAGGTCGCGGTGGCCCAGCGCCAGTCGCTGCTGGCAGAGCGCATTCTCGGCTCGGTCAACACCGTTCTGGCCGGGGATGACACTGCGGTTCAGGCCGCCGATGCCTTCGGCCGCGACGCCAGCCGTTTCGGCCAGGTGCTCGAAGCCATGCTCGGCGGCAACGAAGCGATCCAGGTTACCCGCGTGCAAGACCCCGATGCCCGCGCGCGGCTGGCCGAGATCGCCGAACTGTTCCAGTTCGTCGCAGGCTCGGTCGACGAGATCCTTGAAACCTCGCCTGAGCTGTTCCGTGTCCGCGAGGCCGCCGGGAGTATCTTCGGCCTGTCGCAAACCCTGCTCGATGAAGCCTCGCGACTGGCCACCGGCTTCGAGAACCTGGCCGGCGGGCGCACTCTGGATACCGTCGGCGGCTATGTGCTGGGCTTGCTGGCGCTGGCTTCGATCATCCTCATCGGCCTGGTGATGGTGCGTACCACTCACCGCCAGCTGCGCGAAACCGCCGAGAAAAACGAACGCAACCAGCAGGCGATCATGCGTCTGCTCGACGAAATCGAAGACCTCGCCGATGGCGATTTGACCGTGACGGTCTCGGTCACCGAGGACTTCACCGGCGCCATCGCCGACTCGATCAATTACTCCATCGACCAACTGCGCGACCTGGTGGCGACCATCAACCTCAGTGCCGAGGAGGTGGCCGCCGCCGTGCAGGACACCCAGAACACCGCGCGCCAGCTGGCCAAGGCCTCCGAACACCAGGCCCAGCAGATCAGCGATGCCTCGGTGGCGGTGGGCGACATGGCCGAGTCCATCGACCGGGTGTCCACCCACGCCTACGAGTCGGCGAAAGTGGCCGAGCGTTCGGTCGCCATCGCCAACAAGGGCAACGAGGTGGTGCACAACACCATCAACGGCATGGACAACATCCGCGAACAGATCCAGGACACCGCCAAGCGGATCAAGCGCCTGGGCGAGTCGTCCCAGGAGATTGGCGATATCGTCAGCCTGATCGACGACATTGCTGACCAAACCAACATCCTCGCCCTCAACGCGGCGATCCAGGCCTCGCTGGCCGGTGAAGCCGGGCGTGGCTTTGCCGTGGTTGCCGATGAAGTGCAACGCCTGGCCGAGCGCTCGTCGTCGGCCACGCGCCAGATCGAAGCGCTGGTGCGGACCATCCAGGCCGACACCAACGAGGCGGTGATCTCCATGGAGCAGACCACCGCCGAGGTGGTGCGCGGCGCACGCCTGGCCCAGGATGCCGGGGTGGCCCTGGCGGAAATCGAAGGCGTATCCCAGACCCTCGCCGACCTGATTCACAGCATCTCCGATGCCGCCCAGCTGCAGACCTCTTCGGCCGGGCAGATCTCGCATACCATGTCGGTAATCCAGCAGATCACCTCGCAAACCTCGGCTGGCTCTACCGCCACCGCCGAAAGCATTGGCAACCTGGCGCGTATGGCCAGTGAAATGCGCCGCTCGGTGTCCGGCTTTACCTTGCCGCCGACACCGCCGCGTTGAGGGCCTCATGGTGATGGGAGCAGTTATGGCGGATCGGCACGATACGGTAGCACTGGCCTGGGTCAAAGGGGCGATTGCCGACTGCCTGGGCCAGGCGCGCCTGACCCTGGAGCACTTCGCCGCCGAGCCCGGAGATGAGGCCGTACTCGATGGCTTCGTCGAACAGCTGCATCAGGTGCGCGGAAGCCTGCTGATGCTCGAGCTCAATGGCGCGGCCCTGCTCGCCGAAGAAATGGAACAACTGGGTCTGGCCTTGCGCCAGGGCCGGGCCAGCCAGCGCGGTGAAGCGCTGGGCGCACTGTTTCGCGGCCTGGAGCAATTACCGCTGTACCTTGAGCGCCTGCGCAGCGCCCGCCGTGACCTGCCGCTGGTGGTGCTGCCGGTGCTCAACCAACTGCGTGCCGAGCGCGGCGCCGAGCCCCTGGCGCAGGACAGCCTACTGACCAGTAGCCCCGCTGACGCTGAAGAACTGGCCAACCTCGACCTGTACCTGGGGACCTGGCGCGATCGCCTGCAGGCCGGGCCTGATCGCGATGCGCTGCGCTCGGTGGTCGCCGCTTTGTGCGAAGACCTCAAGCGGGTCAAGGAGCGTCTGGACCAGTTCGTGCGTGGCGATCGCCAGCATCTGGACGAGCTGGAGCCGTTGCTGGCGCCGCTGCGGCAGATCGCCGACACCCTGGCCGTGCTCGGCTTTGGCCAGCCGCGCCGAGTGATCATCGATCAGGTGCTGGTGCTGCAAAGCCTGGCCCAGGGCCAGCGTGAGCCGGCCGATGCGCTGTTGATGGATATCGCCGGGGCGTTGCTGTATGTCGAGGCAACCCTGGCCGGCATGGTCGGGCCGCTGGAGCAGAGCAGCCAGAGCCCGCTGCCGGGCACCGATCTGGCCGAGATTCGGCAACTGGTGCTTGAAGAGGCCTTAGCCGTGTTGCAACAGGTCAAGGACCTGATCGGCGATTGCCTGGATGCTGGCTGGCAGCCACAACGCCTGCAACCACTGCCTGGCTTGCTGCAGCAAATCCGTGGCGCCCTGGCGATGCTGATGCTGCCGCGGGCAGCGGCGTTGATCGGCCACTGCGGCGACTATGTACATGAGCATCTGCTGGGCAACGAAACTCTTGCTGAGCCTTCGGCCCTGAGCCATCTGGCCGAGGCCTTGAGTGCCTGCGAGTGTTACCTGCAATGGCTGATTGCCGACCCCCAGGCCAATCCCTCGCGGTTCCTCGAGGCGGCCCAGCACAGCCTTGCTGCCCTGGGTTATCGCCTTGAGCCGGAACCTGCGGTGATAGAGGTGCCGGCGGTAGCTGCGCCTGACGTCATGCCGATCGATGACGAGTTGCGCGAGATATTCCTTGAAGAAGCCAACGAGCTGCTGCCGTTGCTCAATGAAATGTGGGCCCGTTGGCAAGCCGACAGCGCCGATCGCGAAGCCCTGATCGAACTGCGCCGCGGCCTGCACACCCTCAAGGGCAGTGGGCGCATGGTCCGCGCCCAGGCGCTGGCGGAACTGGCATGGGCGGCGGAGCACCTGCTCAACCGTGTGCTCGAAGGCCGGGTGGAGATCGGCGCGGCGCCCTTCGCCGCGTTGCAACAAGCCCTGGATGAGATGCCTGCGCTGCTTGGCGAGTTTGCCCAGGCCCTGGCGCCGGCCCATCCCGAGATTGAACAATTGGCGACGCATCTGCATGCGCTGGCCATGAATGACCCGCACAGCGAGGCCGAGGCCAGCGAAGCCATTGACCCGCAATTGCTGGAGATATTCCGCAACGAGGCCCTGGGGCACCTGGACAGCCTCGAAGCCTTTTTGCGCGAGGCCGATCAGCACCTGCCGCTGCCGGTCAGCGACAACCTGCAGCGCGCCCTGCACACCCTCAAGGGCAGCGCGGCGATGGCCGGGGTGTTGCCGATTGCCGAGCTGGCCGGTGCCCTGGACTTACTGGCCCGCGAGTTCAAGGCCCATCTGCTGGCCTTTGATCTTGAAGAAATCTACCTCCTGGAAACCGCAGATCCGCTGCTGCGCCGTGGCGTGCAGCAGCTTTCCAGTTCACCGTTGGCGCCGATTGCCGGGGCTGCGACGCTGATTGCCGATATTCACCAGGTGGTCGATGCGCGCCTGCAGGCGTTGCTGGAGGCGCCGAGCCAGGGCTTGCGGGTCAAGCGCGACCCGCAACTGATTGCCAGCTTCCTGGCCCAGGGCATGGACATCCTGCTCGACGCCGAGTCGTTGCTGCTGCGTTGGCAGGAGCATCCCGGTGAGCGCCAGGAGCTCAATGCGCTGCTCGATGAACTGACCACTCTCGGCCAGAGCGCGCACCTGGCCGACCTGTGGCAGGTGGACGAACTGTGTGAAGCCTTGCTCGACCTCTACGGTGCAGTGGAGGAGAGCAGCCTGGCGGTCAGCCCGCGATTCTTCAGCGAGGCGCAGAGCGCCCATGAAGCGCTGATCGACATGCTCGACCAGATCGCCGCCGGCCAGGAAGTCGACCCGCGTCCGGAACGCTTGCAGGCCCTGCGCGAACTGCTCGACGAAGGCTTGGAACCGTCGGCCATGGGCCTGGTCAGCAGCCAGGGCGGGGCAATCACCGAGCTTGCCAGCGCCACCGCCGAACTGGCCGCCCAGGCACCGGACCCGGCCATGCTCGAGCTGTTCCTCGATGAAGCCAACGACATTCTCGACAGTGCCGACCAGGCCCTGGCGCGCTGGCTGCTGGATACCGATAACGCCTCGGCGCTGTCGTCGCTGGCCCGTGACCTGCAAACCCTCAAGGGTGGCGCACAGATGGCCGCCATGGGCGCGTTCGAAGTGCTGGCGCAAGAGCTTGAGCTGCTTTACGAAGGCCTGGTGGACCGGCGCTTCAGCCCCGGTGCCGAGCTGTTTGCCCTGCTCAAGCGCAGCCACCAGCAACTGGCGCAGATGCTCGAACAATTGCAGCAAGGCCAGGTGCCGGCAGCCCAGGTCGAACTGCTGGCGGCGCTGCGCGAGTTTCGTCATGACGCACCGCCGCCTGCGGTTGTGGATAAGCCTGTCGAAGCGCAGCAGGACGCTGGCGACAAAGAGTTGCTGGAGATCTTTCTCGAAGAAAGCCTCGACCTGGTCGAAAGCTCCAGTGCGGCCCTGCTGCGCTGGCAAGCCGAGCCGCGCAATGGCGTCGAGGTCGAAAACCTGCTGCGTGACCTGCACACCCTCAAGGGCGGTGCACGCATGGTCGAGATCGGGCCGATCGGCGACCTGGCCCACGAGCTGGAGTTCCTCTACGAACTGCTTGCCGCTGGCCAGTTGCAACCCAGCCCGGCGCTGTTCAGCCTGCTGCAGAACTGTCATGACCGCCTGGCCCATATGCTCGATGCCGTGCGCCTGCAACAGCCGCTGCATGCGGCCACGGCGCTGATCGACTACATCCGCAACTTCAGCAGCGCGGCATTGGCCGATACCGCCGCCGGCCAGGCGCACCCGGACACGGCGCCGCCGGAACTGCCGGTGACCGCGCCTGAGCGTGGCGCCGGCGACATGGTCAAGGTGGCCTCGGAGTTGCTCGATGACCTGGGCAACCTGGCCGGGGAAAACTCGATCATCCGTGGCCGCATCGAGCAGCAGGTCAACGATGCGCAGGTGGCCCTGAACGAGATGGAAACCACCCTGGAGCGCATGCGCGACCAGTTGCGCCGCCTGGATACCGAAACCCAGGGGCGCATTCTCAGCCGCCAGGCCGACGGCGACGGCCAGGCCTACGATGACTTCGACCCGCTGGAGATGGACCGCCATTCGCAACTGCAGCAGTTGTCGCGGGCGCTGTTCGAGTCGGCTTCCGACCTGCTTGACCTCAAGGAAACCCTGAGCGTGCGCGCCCATGACGCGCAGAGCCTGTTGCAGCAGCAGGCGCGGGTCAACAGCGACCTGCAGGAAGGCCTGATGCGCACCCGCATGGTGCCGTTCGAGCGCCTGGTGCCGCGTTTGCAGCGGGTGGTGCGGCAGGTGTCCAGCGAGCTGGGCAAGCAGGTTGAACTGGTGATCGGCAATGCCGAGGGCGAGATGGACCGCAGCGTGCTGGAGCGCATGATGGCGCCGCTAGAGCACATGCTGCGCAACGCCGTCGACCATGGCCTGGAGTCGCGCGAGGCGCGCCTGGCAGCCGGTAAGCCGGAGCAGGGGCTGATCTCGCTGAACCTGTTGCATGAAGGCGCCGATATCGTCATCGAAATGACCGATGACGGTGCAGGGGTGCCGCTTGAGGCCGTGCGGCGCAAGGCGATCAACCGTGGGCTGCTCGACCCTGCGGCGGTGCTCAGCGACCACGAGATCATGCAGTTCATCCTTCAGCCGGGGTTCTCCACCGCCGAGAAGATCACCCAGATTTCCGGGCGAGGGCTGGGCATGGACGTGGTCCATGAAGAGGTCAAGCAGCTCGGTGGTTCGATGGTGATCGAGTCGAAGCCGGGCAAGGGCGCGCGTTTTCTGATCCGCCTGCCGTTCACTGTGTCGATCAACCGTGGGTTGATGGTCCAGTACGGTGAAGAGCTGTACGCGATTCCGCTGAACACCATCGAAGGCATCGTCCGCGTGCCGCCGGCCGAGCTTGAAGCCTGCTACCAGCTCGACCCGCCGCATTACCGATACGCCGGACACCGCTATGAGCTGCGCTACCTGGGCGAGCTGCTGCAAGGCGCGGCGCAACCGAAACTGTTGGGCCAGAGCCTGCCGCTGCCGGTGTTGCTGGTGCATTCCCACGATCAACAGTACGCCGTACAGGTCGATGGCCTGGCGGCCAGCCGCGAGATCGTGGTCAAAAGCCTGGGGCCGCAGTTCGCTGCGGTCCAGGGGTTGTCCGGGGCGACCTTGCTGGGTGATGGCCGGGTGGTGCTGATTCTCGACTTGCTCGGCCAGTTACGCGGCCTGCAGCAGCAGTTGGCCCAGCACCATTGCAGCAGCGAAGGTCTGCGCCGGGAAAACCATGGCAGCGTGCCGGAACGGCCGCTGCTGGTGATGGTGGTGGACGACTCGGTGACCGTGCGCAAGGTCACCGGGCGGCTGCTCGAGCGCCACGGCATGAACGTGCTGACCGCCAAGGACGGGGTCGACGCCATGGCCCTGTTGCAGGAACATCGTCCGGACGTGCTTCTGCTGGACATTGAAATGCCGCGCATGGACGGCTTTGAAGTTGCCACACAGATTCGTCACGATCCCAAGCTCGAGGACCTGCCGATCATCATGATCACTTCGCGTACCGGCCAGAAACACCGCGACCGGGCCATGGCCATCGGCGTCAATGACTACCTGGGCAAGCCCTATCAAGAGTCGGTGCTGCTGCAGAGTATTGCCCAATGGAGCCGCCGCGATGCTTGAACAACCCGCCCGGTATAACCGGCGCAGCAGCCTGACCGGCTTGCTGCTGCCCTTGAGCGATCGCTGCCTGGTGCTGCCCAACGTTGCCGTGGCCGAACTGATCGGCTTTCAGGCCGGCAGCCCGGTGCTGGCGTCGCCTGAATGGTTGCTTGGCTGGATCGACTGGCGTGGCCAGCGCTTGCCTCTGCTCAGCTTCGAATCGGCCTGTGGCGGCCAGCTACAGGTTGGCGAGCGGGCGCGGATTGTCGTGCTCAATGCCCTGGGCAGCAGCCCGCTGCGCTTTGTTGCCTTGCTGGTGCAGGGCATTCCACGCTCGTGCAAGCTCGACAGCCAGCTCAACTACGTCGATGTGCCGCTGGCCGCCCTGGAGATGGCGGCGGTGCAGGTGGGCGAACAGGTGGCGCGGGTGCCGGATCTTCCTGCACTGGAACAGCTGTTGGTGAACGCAGGGGTGGTTTGAAACATTTGCCTGTGTAGGATGGGAGCCCTGTTACTAGTCAGGAGGATCCTGTTGCATGTATCACGGTGAACGTTTCAATGCCTGGACCCATCTGGTCGGCGCCGTGCTGGCTTGCATTGGCACCATCTGGCTGCTGGTGGTGGCAAGCCTGCAAGGTGACCCCTGGAAGATCGTCAGCCTGGCGATCTACGGTTTCACACTGTTGTTGCTCTACAGCATCTCGACGCTTTATCACAGCGTGCGCGGCAAGGCCAAAGTGGTCATGCGCAAGCTCGATCACCTGTCCATCTACCTGTTGATTGCCGGCAGCTATACGCCGTTCTGCCTGGTCAGCCTGCGCGGGCCGTGGGGCTGGAGCCTGTTCGGGGTAGTCTGGGGGCTGGCGGTGATCGGCATGCTGCAAGAGATCAAGCCGCGCTCCGAAGCGCGGGTGATGTCGATCATCATCTATGCACTGATGGGCTGGATCGTGCTGGTGGCGGTCAAGCCACTGCTGGCCAGTCTCGGCGCCGCAGGCTTTGCCTGGCTGGCGGCCGGTGGTGCGTTCTACACCATCGGCATCATCTTCTTCGCCTACGACAGCCGCTTTCGCCATTGGCATGGCATCTGGCACCTGTTCGTGATTGCCGGCAGCCTGCTGCACTTCATCGCGGTGTTCTTCTACGTGCTCTAGAAGTCGCCCCACAGCTGCTGGGCGACGGCCAGGGCCACCACCGGCGCAGTTTCGGTGCGCAGCACCCGCGGGCCCAGGCGCGCGGCGTGGAAGCCGGCGCCTTTGGCCTGCTCCACTTCTGCTTTGCTCAGACCGCCCTCAGGACCGATCAGAAAGGCCAGGCTGGCCGGCTTCTGGTGGCTGACCATCGGTTCAGCAACCGGGTGCAGGACCAGCTTGAGGTCTTCGTCGCAGGCCTTGAGCCAGTCGGCCAGCAGCTGCGGCGGGTGAATCACCGGCACGCTGGAGCGCCCGCACTGCTCGCAGGCGCTGATTGCCACCTGGCGCCAGTGGGCCAGGCGCTTGTCGGCGCGCTCATCTTTCAGGCGCACTTCGCAGCGCTCGCTGACGATCGGGGTAATGGCACTGACACCCAGCTCGGTGGCCTTCTGGATGGCCCAGTCCATGCGCTCGCCGCGGGACAGGCCCTGGCCGAGGTGAACCTGCAGGCTTGAGTCGGCTTGACCGGCGAAGGCTTCGTCGAGCTGCACGCGGACGGTTTTCTTGCCGACTTCGAGCAACTGGCCGCGAAACTCCTGGCCGCTGCCGTCGAACAGTTGCACGGCGTCGCCGGCGGCCATGCGCAGCACGCGGCCGATGTAGTGGGCCTGGGCTTCGGGCAGATCGTGGGCGCCGAGGCTCAGGGGGGCGTCGATGAAGAAGCGGGACAGTCTCATGGGTTAACTCTAAAAATGTGTTGGCAGTGCGGGCCTCATCGCGGGTCAAGCCCGCTCCTACAGGGATCTCTGTGGGAGCGGGCTTGACCCGCGATGCGGTTAGCCCGGATCGCGGAAGTCAGGGTGGAAATCAGCCGGCACCGCCACGCTGATGCTGCTGCGGGTGGCGATGTCGATGCCCTCGGTGGCCACCTCGGCAAGGAAGTCGATCTGCTCCGGGGTGATCACGTAAGGCGGCAGGAAGTACACCACGCTGCCCAGCGGGCGCAGCAGGGCACCGCGACTCAGGGCGTGCTCGAAGACCTTCAGGCCACGGCGCTCCTGCCACGGGTAGGCGGTCTTGCTGGCCTTGTCCTGGACCATCTCGATGGCCAGGGCCATGCCGGTCTGGCGCACTTCGGCGACATGCGGGTGGTCGACCAGGTGCGCGGTGGCGGTGGCCATGCGCTGGGAGAGAGCCTTGTTGGCTTCGATGACGTTGTCCTGCTCGAAGATATCCAGGGTCGCCAGCGCCGCGGCACAGGCCAGCGGGTTGCCGGTGTAGCTGTGCGAGTGGAGGAAGGCGCGCAGGGTCGGGTAATCGTCGTAGAAGGCGCTGTACACCTCGTTGGTGGTCAGGCAGGCGGCCAGCGGCAGGTAGCCGCCGGTCAGGGCCTTGGACAGGCACAGGAAGTCCGGGCGGATGCCGGCCTGTTCGCAGGCGAACATCGTCCCGGTGCGGCCAAAGCCCACGGCGATTTCGTCGTGGATCAGGTGCACGCCATAGCGGTCGCAGGCTTCACGCAGCAGCTTGAGGTACACCGGGTGGTACATGCGCATGCCGCCAGCGCCCTGGATCAGCGGTTCGACGATGACGGCGGCAACCGTGGCATGGTGTTCGGCCAGGGTCTGCTCCATGGCCGCGAACATAGTGCGCGAGTGTTCTTCCCAGCCCATGCCCTCGGGGCGCAGGTAGCAGTCCGGGCTCGGCACCTTGATGGTGTCGAGCAGCAGCGCCTTGTAGGTCTCGGTGAACAGCGGCACATCGCCGACCGACATCGCCGCGATGGTTTCGCCGTGATAGCTGTTGCTCAGGGTGACGAAGCGCTTTTTCTCCGGCTGACCTTTGTTCAGCCAGTAGTGGAAGCTCATTTTCAGCGCCACTTCGATGCAGGACGAACCGTTATCGGCGTAGAACACCCGGTCCAGGCCTTCAGGGGTGATCTGCACCAGGCGCTCGGAGAGCTCGATCACCGGCTGATGGCTGAAGCCGGCGAGGATCACGTGTTCGAGCTGGTCGACCTGATCCTTGATGCGCTGGTTGATGCGCGGGTTGGCATGGCCAAAAACGTTGACCCACCAGGAGCTGACGGCGTCGAGATAGTGCTTGCCTTCGAAGTCTTCCAGCCACACGCCTTGGCCGCGCTTGATTGGAATCAGCGGCAGTTGTTCGTGATCTTTCATCTGGGTGCAGGGGTGCCACAGGACCTTGAGGTCGCGTTGCATCCACTGTTGGTTGAGGCCCATTTCGATTCTCCTGGCGACGGCGGCTCGGACATGCCGCGCAAGCCTATGCAATGCGCCGGCCGAGAACAACCCGTGCGCTGCAATCAGGGTGCTGGCGTTGCTGGCGGGGGCGCTTGGCGTGGCGTATCCTTCGGCTACTCTTTCTGGGGGGATCCCCCCAAACACTTCTGCTTTGATCCGGAGTTCGCCAAATGTCTGCTGGTTGGCTGCGCGCGTGTGCGCTGGTAATGATAGGACTGTTCAGCGGCACTGCGCTGGCCAAGGACAAGGCCCCGACGGCAATCGTCGTCGGTGGCGGTCTGGCCGGCCTGACAGCCGCCTATGAGTTGCAGAACAAGGGGTGGCAGGTGACCCTGCTGGAAGCCAAGGCCGGCATGGGCGGGCGCTCGGGCCTGGCCACCAGCGAATGGATCGGCAACAGCAAGGCCCAGCCGGTGCTCAACCAGTACCTGGACACCTTCAAGCTCAGTACCCTGCCGGCACCGGAGTTCGTGCGGACCCCGGGTTACCTGATCGACGGCGAATATTTCAGCTCGACCGACCTGGCCACCAAGCAGCCGGCCACCGCCGAGGCGCTCAAGCGTTACGAGAAGACCCTCGACGACCTGGCGCGCTCGATCGACGATCCGCTGAACCCGGCGGCCAACAGCACCCTGTTTGCCCTCGACCAGCTCAACGTCTCCGGCTGGCTCGACAAGCTGCAGTTGCCGGCCACCGCACGCCAGTTGATCAATCAGCAAATCCGTACCCGCTACGACGAGCCATCGCGCCTGTCGCTGCTCTATTTCGCCCAGCAGACCCGCGTCTACCGTGGCGTCAGCGACCGTGACCTGCGCGCGGCCCGCCTGCCAGGCGGCAGCCCGGTACTGGCCCAGGCCTTCGTCAAACAGTTGAAGACCATCAAGACCCAATCGCCGGTCAGTGCCATTGTCCAGGACAAGGACGGCGTCACCGTCAAAGTCGGTAGCGTCGGTTACCAGGCAGATTACGTAGTGCTGGCCGTGCCGCTGCGCGCCCTGTCGAAAATCCAGATGACCCCGGGCCTGGACGCCAAGCACCTGGCTGCGCTCAAGGGTACCAACTACGGCTGGCGCGACCAGCTGATGCTCAAGTTCAAGACCCCGGTGTGGGAGAGCCGCTCGCGGATGTCCGGCGAGATCTACAGCAACACCGGCCTGGGCATGCTCTGGATCGAGCCTGCGCTCAAGGGCGGCGCCAACGTGGTGATCAACCTTTCCGGTGACAACGCGCGTCTGCTGCAAGCCTTTGGCGACAAGCAGATGGTCGATCAGGTGCTGATCCGCCTGCACGCCTTCTACCCGCAGGCCCGCGGTGCCTTCACCGGCTACGAAGTGCGCCGTTACAGCACCGACGTCGGTACCGGTGGCGCCTACCTGGCCTATGGTCCTGGCCAGATCAGCAAGTACTGGCGCCTGTGGGAGCGTCCGGTGCAGCGTATTGCCTTTGCGGGCGAGCACACCGATGCGATGTACCCGGGCACCCTCGAAGGCGCCCTGCGCAGTGGTCAGCGCGCTGCCAGCCAGGTCCAGGATCTGGCGGCCGGCAAGTCGTTCGAACCGGTCAAGGCGGTAGCGGCCACCGCTGCTGCAGGCACGGCTGCGGCGGCGGCGAGCAAGGGCAACTTCTTCAGCAACCTGTTTGGTGGTTCGTCCGACAAGTCGGCCAAGGCCGAGGAGCCGGTGAAGAAGGAAGAGGGCAAGCCAGGGTTCTTCAAGCGTCTGTTCGGCGGTGCTGACAAGCCTGCCGAGCAGCCATCCGCCAAGCCTGCCGAGGTTGCCCCGGCACCCGCTCCGGCTACTGCACCGGCACCCACGGTAGCACCGGTTGCCAAGGAAGAACCGGCCAAGGCGCCGGTAAAAGCGGCCCCGGCCAAACCTGCGGCCAAGCAGGCGCCGGCGAAAAAACCGGTGGCCAAAGCGCAACAGCAGAAAAAGACTGCAGCCAAGGCTGCGCCAGTGAAGAAAACCGCTGCCAAGGCGGAACCGGTGAAAAAGCCGGTGGCCGATACCCAGGCCAAGGCGCAGTAATGCGCTGACTTCATCGCCGGCAAGACCGGCTCCCACAGGGTTTTGTTCAAGCCGAACCTTTGGGAGCCGGCGTTGCCGGTGATGGGCCGCGCTACGGCCCCAAGACCCTCAGGGTCTTCCCTTCCCACGTAGTTAATGTTTCCTTAATAGCTTCGTTTCATACTAAAGATCATATTTCTCGATATTTCAGAGCAAGTTTTTCTGCTTTTAATCGATAAATAACTCGTTAGTCTTGAGCACAGTTCTTACAGGGAAACACGGCAATGCAACTGCGCAATTCATCTTCTCGTTATGGCCTTGTCAGCATCTTCCTGCACTGGGGTGTTGCGCTGGCCGTATTCGGCCTGTTCGGCCTGGGCCTGTGGATGATGGGCCTGGACTACTACAGCACCTGGCGCAAAGACGCCCCCGACCTGCACAAAAGCATCGGCCTGGTGCTGCTTGGGGTAATGCTGCTGCGTGTGCTCTGGCGCTTTGTCAGTCCGCCCCCGCCGGCTCCGGCCAGCCACGGCAAACTGACTCGCCTGGCCTCCACTGCCGGCCATGGCCTGCTGTACCTGGGTTTGTTCGCGGTGATGATTGCCGGTTACCTGATTTCTACCGCCGATGGTGTTGGCATTCCGGTGTTCGGCCTGTTCGAAGTGCCGGCGCTGGTCAGTAATCTGCCCGACCAGGCCGACGTCGCCGGCGAAATCCATTTCTACCTGGCCTGGGGCCTGGTGATTTTTGCCGGGCTGCATGGCCTGGCCGCCCTGAAACACCACTTTATTGACCGTGACGCGACCCTGATCCGCATGCTGGGCCGCAAAGCTTGATGTTCAACCTCAACTCCAAAGGGATATAGACGCATGTTGAAAAAGACTTTTGCCGCTCTGGCGCTCGGTACCGCACTGTTGTCCGCCGGCCAAGCCATGGCAGCAGATTACAAGATCGACAAGGAAGGCCAGCACGCCTTCGTTGACTGGAAGATCAGCCACCTGGGCTACAGCTTCATCCACGGTACTTTCAAGGATTTCGATGGTTCCTTCAGCTGGGATTCGACCAAGCCTGAGGCCAGCAAGATCGCAGTCGACCTGAAAACCGCCAGCCTGTGGTCCAACCACGCCGAGCGTGACAAGCACATCGCCAGCAAAGACTTCCTCGATGTGAAGAAGTACCCAGAGGCCAAGTTCGTGTCCACCGCCGTTAAATCTACCGGCGAGAAAACCTCTGACGTGACCGGCGACCTGACCCTGCACGGTGTGACCAAGCCGGTGATCTTCAAGGCTACTTTCAACGGTGAAGGCAAGGATCCATGGGGTGGCGAGCGTGCCGGTTTCAACGCCAAGACCACGCTGAACCTGAACGACTTCGGCATCAAAGGCCCAGGCCCTGCATCGCAGACCCTGGATCTGGACATCACGATCGAAGGCGTCAAGCAGAAGTAATTGCTGCTGAACGAACAAAAACGCCGCCCCTAGGGGCGGCGTTTTTGTTGGCGCGGTCGCTGAATCAGCGGTTGCGCGTCAGCAAAGCAGGTTTCTCGCCACGTGGACGGCTTGGCAGTTGCTCGAGCTGCTCGGCAGTCGGGAAGCGATCGACCTTCGACTCCTTGTGCATGATCTTCGGCTGCGACTGGCCTTCACGCGGGTTGCGCACGGCCGGTTCCTGGCTCGATTGATCATCGCGGGCTGGACGACGGTTACGACCGCCACCACCGTCGCGGCGCGCCTGGCCGTCACGGCCGCCACCACCACTACGGGCACCACCACCGCGTTTCTCTCCATTGGCCGAAGCACCGCCACCGCTACGCGGGCCGTTGTTGCTGCGTGGCTGACCACCCCGTGGCTGGCCACCCGTACTGGCGCCAGCCTGGGCAGGTGCACCCGGGCGACGGTTGCGGCCCTGGTTGCCCTTGTTCTGGTAAGGGCTGACGTAGTCGGCGCGGTTACCGAAATTGTCGACTTCGTCATCCAGGAATTCTTCCGGATCACGGTTGGCCGGCACTGGCGGGATACCTGGCTGAGCCGACTGGGCCTGACGCGGCTTGTTGTCGCGCGGCTTGCGCTCCTGGCGGCCACCAGCGGATTTCTCCGCGGTTTTTTCCTTGTCCTTGTCGCGGCCTTTGTCTTTGCCCTGATCCTTGCCCTTGTCCTTGCGACCGCCACTGTTGGCATTGCTGCCATCGGCACGTTGGCCACGGCCAGTGCGCGGATTGTTTTGCGGACGTTCACGGGTTTCGGGTTTTTCAGCTTCGACCTTGGAGGCGTCAAAGCCCATCAGGTCGCCATCCGGGATTTTCTGGCGGGTGACGCGCTCGATGCTCTTGAGCAGCTTTTCTTCATCCGGAGCGACCAGCGAAATGGCCTCACCCGAGCGCCCGGCACGGCCGGTACGGCCGATGCGGTGGACGTAATCTTCTTCGACATTGGGCAACTCGAAGTTGACCACGTGCGGCAGTTGGTCGATGTCCAGGCCACGGGCGGCGATGTCGGTGGCGACCATGATGCGCACGGTACCGGCCTTGAAGTCGGCCAGGGCCTTGGTGCGGGCGTTCTGGCTCTTGTTGCCGTGGATCGCGGCGGCGGTCAGGCCGTGCTTTTCCAGGTACTCGGCCAGGCGGTTGGCGCCATGCTTGGTACGGGTGAACACCAGTACCTGTTCCCAGGCGCCGGTAGTGATCAGGTGCGCCAGCAAGGCACGCTTGTGGCTGGCCGGCAGGCGGTAGACGCGTTGTTCGATACGCTCGACGGTAGTGTTCGGCGGCGTGACTTCAATGCGTTCCGGATTGTGCAGCAGCTTGTCGGCAAGGTCGGTGATGTCCTTGGAGAAGGTCGCCGAGAACAGCAGGTTCTGGCGCTTGGCCGGCAAACGGGCGAGGACCTTTTTCACATCGTGGATGAAGCCCATGTCGAGCATGCGGTCGGCTTCGTCCAGCACCAGGGTTTCGACATGGGACAGGTCAACGCTGCCCTGGCCGGCCAGGTCGAGCAAGCGCCCCGGGCAGGCTACCAGCACATCAACGCCCTTGGCCATGGCCTGAACCTGGGGGTTCATGCCGACGCCACCAAAGATGCAGGCGCTGACGAATTTGAGGTCGCGGGCGTAGACCTTGAAGCTGTCGTGAACCTGGGCGGCCAGTTCGCGCGTCGGGGTCAGCACCAGTACCCGCGGCTGGCGTGGGCCATGACGCTGGGATTTGTCCGGGTGACCGCCTGGGAACAGGCGCTCAAGGATCGGCAGGGCGAAGCCGCCGGTTTTACCAGTACCTGTCTGGGCGGCAACCATCAGGTCGCGGCCTTGCAACACGGCGGGAATGGCCCGCTGTTGCACCGGAGTGGGCTGGGTGTAGCCCGCTGCCTCGATGGCGCGGACTAGAGCCTCGGAGAGACCGAGGGAAGCAAAGGACATGAGTAATCCTGTTCTAATGGGGGCTGAGCCCGATGGGATAATCTTGCCTGGCGCGACGGGCATCAGGTGATGCTATCGCGTCCGGTCCTGCAGGGCCTTCAATGCGCATCCGGGGCGGCGGGCGGGCTCTTGGCCGCGCTGTCCTGCCGGTCGGGATGCCTTTTGCAAGGCCGAGCGTCCGGGCGTAAGCCTGGCGGGAAGGCCCGAGTATAACAGAGCATTCAGCGCGTGCTGTGTTCCTGCTGCTCAACGGCGGGTTGAAAGTTTTCCCCGGCACTGGCGTAACGGGCGTGCAGTGCAGCATAGGCCGGTTCGCGCTTGAAGCGCCGCAGCTCGGCGGCAAAGCGCTGGGCCAGCAGGTCCATGCCGACATTGCGGCGCACCGCCAGGTACTGGCTCTGGCGGCTGATCACCAGCGGCAGTTCGCTGATCTGCTGCTCCAGGCCCAGGTTGCGCACCAGGTAGCGGCCTACTCGACGGTCAGTGATCAGCAGGTCGATGCGCCCGCGCTGCAGCTTGCCGAAGTTGGCCTCATGGGTGGGCGCAGGTTCGCGGGTGAATAGCGGCGACTCGATAAACGCCGCTCCGTAGCTGTAACCGGGAGAGGTCCCTACCGTCAGGCCGCGCAGGTCTTCCAGGCGCTTGACCTTGTGCGGTCGGTCGTTGGCGTAGAAGAGGGTGAATTCGACGTCGGACAGCGGTTCGCTGGGGTAGAACAGCTGGCTGTCGCGCTGTTCGGTCTGGAAGATGTCCAGCACACCATCGGCCAGACCTTGTTCGATCATGGCCAGGCAGCGTTTCCACGGCAGGAATTGCCATTCCACCTCGACGCCCAGGCGTTTGAATACTTCGGCGGTCACCTCGTAGTCGATGCCTTTGGCCTGACCGTCTTCAAGGTAGACATAGGGAGCCCAGGGTTCGGTGACGATACGTAGCTTCTCGCCATGGGCAAAGGCACTCAGGCAAGTGAGAAACAGCGCGGTCAACAGACGGGTGAAATCGGGCATGGCTGGAGATTACGACGTGCGCACGGCTATGGCTAGTAGCCGTGCACGTCGATCCAGCCGGGTTGTCAGCGCTGTGATCGCTTTAACAGCAAATCACGCACGGTGCGGTGCTTGCGGCCCAGGGACAGGCGCATGCCGGGATGCTCGAACCATTGCTGCAGGGTCGCGGGGCAGAGCGGCTGCGGATGCCGGGCCTTGGCGTTGTCCAGGGCCTTGTCCCACCAAGCCGAGGCGCAGGCGCGGTCGAACTCGTTGGGGTAGTCGTAGCAGCCGTTGAGCAACTCGCGCATGAACTGGCGCTGTTCGGCCGGCAAGGTCAGGCTCAAGGCCTTGTAGCCCAGCCGCTGCAGGGTGGGCGGCTTGGGCAGCTGGGCGTTGACGCGGTAGACATCGGCCAGCGCCGCTTCAGTCAGAGGGGCATGCTGGTGCTTGGCCAGCCAGGCCTGGACCTTGGCCCGGAACAGCTGCTTGCGGCTCCAGTAGTGATGGATCAGGTCGGTGCACTGGTTGACCTGCATCTGCCGGTAGGCCGCGACAGTCAGGCAGAACTCTTCCAGGGTGTAAGCCCCCTTGGCGTGGGGGTAGTACTCGTCCATCAAGGCGATGGAGCGGTCGAGCAACGGTGCATCTTCCTGCATCAGGCCAATGACCCCGGAGTTCAGCAGTGGCATGTTCCGGTCGGCCAGGCCGCGCTCCTCGAGCATCGGTGCCAGGGTCTGAAACAGCAGGCACTGCGGGTCACTGCCATAGGTGCCGCCGATGGCGTTGCACAGCAAGGTGCCTGGCTTGACCCGGTGGAACAGTTCGATGGGCGACTGATGGAAAAACGTGTCGGTATCGATCAGCACTGCCATGGGCGCACTGGCCAGCACCTTACGCAGCACCACATGCTTGCTGCGAAAGTGATAACCGTAGGGCTGGTTCCAGGCTTCGCGGGTGGCCGCGTCGAGTGGATGTACGCTTACCGGCAGATGCAGGTAGGGCTCGGGGTTGTCGCTGTAGACCTGGATATCAAGGGCTTGCCCGGGAGTCTTGCGCAGGTTGGCCAGGGCGCTGACGATGCTGAACTGGGCTTCCTGATGATAGGTGTGTGGCCCGAAGACCAGGTAAACAAGTTGCGGTCGAGCAGGGGTAAGTCCTTGGCGCATGAAGGCACGAGAATCCGTCAGGGGGTAAGAATGCAGAAAAGGCCCTTAGCGTAAGCTAAAGGCCTTATCAATATTTTGACGCAATTGTTACCTGTGGTGTAGCGAGCCGATCAGCGGGGCAACTTGAGGTTGTTCCAGATCGCCAGGCTCGGATCGGCCTGGTTCAGGGTATAGAAGTGCAGCCCAGGTGCGCCGCCTTGCAGCAGTTGTTCGCACATACGGGTGATGACTTCTTCGCCAAAGGCCTGGATGCTCTTCACGTCGTCGCCGTAAGCTTCCAGCTGCTTGCGGATCCAGCGTGGGATCTCGGCGCCGCAGGCGTCGGAGAAACGCGCCAGCTTGCTGTAGTTGGTGATCGGCATGATCCCCGGTACTACAGGGATATCCACCCCCATCTGCTGCACACGCTCGACGAAGTAGAAATAGCTGTCGGCGTTGAAGAAGTACTGGGTGATGGCGCTGTTGGCGCCGGCGTTGGCCTTGCGTACGAAGTTTTTCAGGTCATCTTCGAAGTTGCGCGCCTGCGGATGCATCTCCGGGTAGGCGGCGATTTCGATGTGAAAGTGATCGCCGCTTTCCTGGCGGATGAACTCGACCAGTTCGTTGGCGTAGCGCAACTCGCCGCTGGCCATGCCCATGCCTGATGGCAAGTCGCCGCGTAGGGCAACGATGCGCTGGATGCCAGCTGCCTTGTACTGGATCAGCAGCGAGCGCAGGTCATCCTTGCTGTCGCCGACGCACGACAGGTGCGGGGCCGCCGGGACTTTCACTTCGCTTTCCAGCTGCAGCACGGTGTTGAGCGTGCGGTCGCGGGTCGAGCCACCGGCACCGTAGGTGCAGGAGAAGAAATCCGGGTTGTAGCTGGCCAGCTGGCGGGCAGTGGCAAGCAGTTTTTCATGTCCAGCATCGGTCTTGGTCGGGAAGAACTCGAAGCTGTAACGACGTTCCTGAGACATAGAAGATTCTCTTCAGCGGCAAGCTACAAGCCGCAAGCTATAAGCAGAAGCGGCGCGAACCGCTTGCAGCTTGTAGCTTGCAGCTACCAACTTTCAGTAGCGATAGGCGTGTGGCTTGAACGGCCCTTCAACAGTAACGCCGATGTAGTCGGCCTGCTGCTTGGTCAGTTGGGTCACCACGCCGCCGAAGCCGCGGACCATTTCCAGGGCCACTTCTTCGTCGAGCTTCTTCGGCAGGACTTCAACGGTCAGGCGCTCGGCTTTCTGAGCGGCTGGCAGGTCGGCGTACTTCTGCTGGAACAGGAAGATCTGAGCCAGGACCTGGTTGGCGAACGAGCCGTCCATGATCCGGCTCGGGTGACCGGTGGCGTTGCCCAGGTTCACCAGGCGGCCTTCGGCCAGCAGGATCAGGTAGTCGTCGTTCTGTGGGTCGAAGTCGCCATGGCCGGTACGGTGGACCTTGTGTACCTGTGGTTTGACTTCTTCCCAAGCCCAGTTCTTGCGCATGAAAGCGGTATCGATTTCATTGTCGAAGTGGCCGATGTTGCAGACCACGGCGCGCTTCTTCAGGGCCTTGAGCATGTTGGCATCGCAGACGTTGACGTTACCGGTGGTGGTCACGATCAGGTCGATCTTGCCCAGCAGCGCCTTGTCGATGCTCGCTTCGGTACCGTTGTTGATGCCGTCGATGAACGGCGAGACCAGCTCGAAACCGTCCATGCAGGCTTGCATGGCGCAGATCGGGTCGACTTCCGACACCTTGACGATCATGCCTTCCTGACGCAGCGACTGGGCCGAGCCCTTGCCGACGTCACCGTAGCCGATGACCAGCGCCTGCTTGCCCGACAGCAGGTGGTCGGTGCCGCGCTTGATGGCGTCGTTGAGGCTGTGACGGCAGCCGTACTTGTTGTCGTTCTTGCTCTTGGTGACCGAGTCGTTGACGTTGATCGCCGGGACTTTCAGCTCACCCTTGGCCAGCATGTCGAGCAGGCGGTGCACACCGGTGGTGGTCTCTTCGGTGACGCCGTGGACGCGCTCCAGCACAGCCGGATACTTCTTGTGCAGCAGCTCGGTGAGGTCGCCGCCATCGTCGAGGATCATGTTGGCGTCCCATGGCTGGCCATCCTTGAGGATGGTTTGCTCCAGGCACCACTCGTACTCTTCCTCGGTCTCGCCTTTCCAGGCGAAAACTGGGATGCCGGCAGCCGCGATGGAGGCAGCGGCCTGGTCTTGAGTCGAGAAGATGTTGCAGGACGACCAGCGTACTTCGGCACCCAGGGCAACCAGGGTTTCGATCAGCACGGCGGTCTGAATGGTCATGTGGATGCAGCCGAGGATTTTCGCACCCTTGAGCGGTTGCTCTTGCAGGTACTTGCGGCGCAGGCCCATCAGCGCAGGCATTTCCGATTCAGCAATGATGGTCTCGCGACGGCCCCAGGCAGCCAGGGAGATATCGGCGACTTTGTAATCGGTAAAACCAGCAGGCGTGTTTACAGCGCTCATTGAGAGCCTCCATTCGTAATGTGCGAATGGGCGCCGTTGTGCGTTTAGTGTCCGCAGGCATGCCTGGCGGGACAACGCCCCATCCGAGCCTGACAGGTTGAACCTGCTGCAGCGCCCCTCGGACAGGTGGCGGGAACGGTGGCCAATGCAGCCACCGTCGAATAATGCCGGGCGATTATAGCCGGGCTTTTCGAGCTTCCCAAGCGCTAAAGACAAATCAACGGCTCAGCCGGTCGGCATCGTGACCAGCAGATCCAGGTGCAGGCGCAGGTAAGCCAGCGGCTCGCAGTCCTGGGCCAGTAGCATGACCTGCCAGGTAAGCTTGAACTCGCCAGGCTGGTCGCTGCGCAGCTGCCAGTGATAATCGTCGACCTCACGGCTCGACGGTTGCAGCGGGGTGGACGCTTCGGGAAGCGCCAGGTGCACGTTGTGCTGTTCGATCAGCTCGATTGCCAGCGGGGGCGTGCTGGCAGGGCTGTGGCTGAAGAGTATTTCTTCGCCGAGCAGCGCCACTGGCACCATGCGCAGCAGCAGCGTTTTCCCGGCCTCGATGGTCAGCCGTGGAGCGTCGACAAGCAGGGGGGCGTCCGTCTCCGGGCGGGCGTGCAGGATGCACAGGTGGTGGGGGTCGAGATCGGCGGGTGAGTCGGGGGCTGTGGGCAGCGGTTCGAGAGAGTCGAGCAGGCCCTTGGTATCGACGATAAGCACAACGTGTTCAGGTTTCTCCGTAGCCATGATGAGCTCCTTCCATGAGCACCAATTGGGGAGGGTTTTGACATGTGCCACCGGCCCGCAGGCCGATGGCACATGCACTGGATCAGTTGGTGATGGTGATGAACGGATCCCATTCGAAGTAGCCACAGCACTTGCAATCACGATCGACGATCATGAACTTGAAGTGGTAAGTGACTTTGCCTTGCGCGAGCAGGTCGCCGCGCCAGTAGTAGTTGTCGTTGATCTGGCAGGTCGGAACAGACTTATTGTTCGCGTTAGGCACAGCCGTTTGCACTTTGGCGCGCAGGGGACGAGGGTCTTCCAGCAGTTGGTGCTTCGGGTCGTCGCAGACGAACGCATAAAGGATTACGGACTGCTCGAAGCCAAATGAAATGCTCTGCTCGCGCCAGCGAACTACATCGCCTACGCGGCCCCTGAGGTGCAACTCGCCGCCGGCCTGGCCGGCGATGACGTTGTCCTGGTAGGTGACCATGTAGATATGTTCCGGCGGGATGAACGTGGGCTTGTTCGGGTCCTTGCTCGGATTGGGGAATTTCTTGAGGATGGTTTCGGTGTCGAAGTTGATGCTGACATCAATGACTCGGGACATGAGTGGATTCCTTTTCACAGTTCGAGTAGGTCAATGGTGAGCCTCAGTTGCTCTCCACTGGCACTGCCCGGAGCTTCGCTTCCTGCGATGCCGGTTCTGCCGCGCCGTATGCCAAGTTCCGGTTGTCCGACTACCTGGAGTGATCTGTGGATCACATGCTCAGGCTAGATGTATAGAGTGGGGTGTCAAAGTGCGCCCGGTGAAATTTCCATGGCTACTGACCAATGGTCGTAATGGTCGACGCCACCCGAATGGGACTACCATGTAGAACAAGGGCCGGAGGGCTGTATTGCCCTTTGGCGCTCGACTTTTCAGAGGCCAAGGTCAGGAGTAGCAATGAATTTCCACACCCGCAAATGGGTAAAACCCGAAGACCTCAACCCCAACGGCACCCTGTTCGGCGGCAGCCTGCTGCGCTGGATCGATGAAGAGGCGGCGATCTATGCGATCGTTCAACTGGGCAACCAGCGCGTGGTGACCAAGTACATCTCGGAGATCAACTTCGTCAGCGCCTCGCGCCAGGGCGACATTATCGAACTGGGCATCACCGCCACCGAATTCGGGCGCACCTCGATCACCCTCAAGTGCGAAGTGCGCAACAAGATCACCCGCAAGAGCATCCTCACGGTCGACCGCATGGTCTTCGTCAACCTGGGTGAAGACGGCCTGCCGGCGCCGCACGGGCGCACCGAGATCAAGTACATCAAGGATCAGTTCGATACCGCGGTGGAATGAAAGGCATCGTCGGCAAGCCGGCTCCCACATCTCCCTGTGGGAGCCGGCTTGCCAGCGATAGCGGCCTCAAGGCTGCTCAGTAACCCCGCGCACCACCCGCCCGATCGTCAGGCCCTGCAACAGGATCGACGACAGCACCACGATGTAGGTGATGCTCAGCAACAGGTCGCGCTCGCTGCCGCTTGGCAGCGACAGGGCCAGGGCCACCGACACGCCACCGCGCAATCCGCCCCAGGTCAGTACCCGCACGGTGCCGCGTGGCACCGACCGCCAACGGCGCAGCATGACGATGGCCGGGGCCACGGTCAGCAGGCGCGACAGCAGGATCGCCAGCGCCAGTACGCCAGCCGCCGCCAGGTGCATCCAGGAGAACGGCAGCAACAACAGCTCGAGGCCGATCAGGGCAAACAGCAGGGCATTGAGCATGTCGTCGATCAGTTCCCAGAAGCCATCCAGGTAGCGACGGGTCATGTCGTTCATCGCCAGGTTGCGGCCCAGGTTACCGATGATCAGGCCCGCCACCACCATGGCGATCGGCGCTGAAACATGCAGTTCATAGGCCATGGCCGAGCCGCCGATGACCAGCGCCAGGGTCAGCATGACCTCGACCTGGTACTGCTCGATGCTCTTGATCATGCGGTAGGTGATGTAGCCGACCAGGCCGCCGAACACCACGCCGCCAATGGCTTCGCGGGCGAACAGAATCGCGGTGTCAGCCACCGTGGGTGTTTCGCCAAGCTGGGCGATGCCCAGCAGCACGGTGAACACGACAACGGCGGTGCCGTCGTTAAACAGCGACTCACCGACGATGGTGGTCTTCAGCGGCTTGGAGGCGTTGGCGGTACGCAGCGCGCCGAGTACCGCGATCGGGTCGGTTGGCGAGATCAGCGCGCCGAACAGCAGGCAGTAGAGCAAGCTCACGTGCCAGCCGAACAGGGCGAAAATCCAGTGGGCAAGAAAACCGATGACCACGGTGGCGATCAGTACGCCGACAGTCGCCAGCAGGCCGATCGGCCAGCGGTAGCTGCGCAGGTCGGCCAGGTTCACGTGCAAGGCGCCGGCGAACAGCAGGAACGACAGCATCCAGTGCATCAGCAGATCGTTGAAATCGATCTGGTTCATCAAGCCCTGCACGCGTTCTTCCAGGCCGGGATAGCCGATAACGCTCAGGCCTTGCAACAGTAGGGAGAACAGCAATGCGGTGACCATGACGCCGATGGTCGGGGGCAGGCCGATGAAGCGGTAGTTCACATAGGTGAGGAGGGTGGTCAAACAGATAAACGCAGCAACGAGCTCAAGCATCCTAGGTCCTGTAGTGGCTTCCAAGTCGACACCCGATAGCCTCGGGCATTTCTTTGATGACCTGCCGAGGGCTTCGGGACACACTTTTGACTGGATCCGTTGACCACGTTCCTTCAATTTCGTTTCCAGCGCCCTGCGCTGAAGTGGTTATATAGCGGCTGGCCATTGATGACCTCACCTGCCTTGCCAAGGACCTTTGCGTGTTAGCCACTTCACTGGTACTGGTCGCGGCGCTGCTGCACGCGACCTGGAACACCCTGATCAAGTTCAGCGGCGAACGCCTGCTGGTAATTGCCAGCATGGACGTGGTGGCACTGGTGTTTGCGTTTGCCATGGTGGCGTTCGTCCAGGTGCCGCCGGCTGACGTCTGGCCGTGGATGCTGGCGTCGGCGCTGTTCGAGCTCTTCTATCGTTTCCTGCTGATTCAAGCTTACCGGGTCGGTGACCTGGGGCTGGTCTATCCGTTGATGCGCGGCTTGTCGCCGCTGGTGGTGCTGGCACTGACCCTGACGTTTGCCGGCGAGTCCCTGAGCAGCCAGCAGATCATCGGCATTTTGCTGATCCCCTGCGGCATGCTCTGTCTGCTCTGGCAAGGCGGTGGCGGTGATCGGCTACCCTGGTCGATGCTGCCGGTGGTGGCCTTGATTGGCTTGTGCATCGGTTGCTACACCTGGTTCGATGGCCAGGCGATCCGCCTGTGGTCACAGCCGCTGGACTATCTTGTATGGCTGACCCTGGTCAGCGCCTGGCCGTTTCCGTTGCTGGCAGGGGTGGCCCGACGCGCACCGTTCATGCTGTTCTGGCGACTGCAGTGGCGCTTGGGGCTGGCGGTAGGCTTTTGCGTGCTGTTGAGCTATGCCCTGGTGCTCTGGGCCATGCAGTTGGGCTCGGTGGCCGAGGCGGCAGCGCTGCGCGAGGTCAGCGTGATCCTGGTGGTGCTGTTGGGCATGCGCTACCTCAAAGAACCTTTTGGCAGGCCGAGGCTCTTAGCCTGTGCGCTGGTGCTGATCGGCATGCTGATCATGAAGCTCTGATATTTTTACTGACAAGGACTTGGCCATGACCGTTGCCTTCTGGTGTGTACTGATCGCGTTGTTCCTCCCCATTCTCTGTACCAGCATCGCCAAGGTTGGCAGCGGTCGCTTCAGCCTGCGGCAGAACCACGACCCGCGGGCTTTCCTCGACAAGCTCGAGGGCTTCCCGCGTCGAGCCCACGCGGCGCAATTGAACAGCTTCGAAGCCTTCCCGGCGTTTGCCGCCGCGGTAATCATCGCCGACATCGTCGGCAATGCTGAGCAGGTGACCCAGGATGTTCTGGCGGTGCTCTACATCACCAGCCGCCTGCTCTACATCATCTGCTACCTGGCCGACTGGGCCGCCCTGCGCTCGCTGGTATGGTTCGTCGGCCTGGGCCTGGTAGCGTCGTTCTTCTTCGTCTCGATCTAAGCCGCGTCACGGCACCTGGGGCGCGGCCGGCAACGCTGCGCCCTTGGGCCACAGCAACCAGATCTGGCCCTGCTGCTTCATGTCGCCGGCCAGTTTGCCGGCTTCACTGCCGGTGCCCCAGAACAGGTCGGCGCGCACCTCGCCGGTGATTGCCCCGCCAGTGTCCTGGGCCGCGACCGGGCGAACCACCGGAGCACCGTCAGGGCGGGTGGTGGAGAGCCACAGCAGGCTGCCCAGCGGAATCACCTTGCGATCGATGGCCACACTGTAGCCGGCGGTCAGCGGTACGTTGAGCGAACCGCGTGGGCCCTCATTGCTGTCCGGGCGAGTGCTGAAGAACACATAACTGGGGTTGCTCGCCAACAGTTCCGGTACCCGCGTCGGGTTGCTCTGGGCCCAGGCGTGGATGCTGCCCATGGTCACTTCTTCTTTTTTCAATTGCCCCTGTTCCACCAGCCAGCGGCCGATCGGGCGATAAGGGTGGCCGTTCTGGTCGGCATAGCCGATGCGCAGTTGGCGGCCGCTCTCCAGCTGAATGCGGCCCGAGCCCTGGATCTGCAGGAACTGCAGGTCCATCGGATCTGTCAGCCAGGCCAGAACCTGCGCTTTGACGCCCTGGGCATTGATGGTTTCAGCGGTGTCGTAAGGCTTCAGCACCCGGCCATCAAGGCGGCCACGCAGGCGCTTGCCCTTGAGCTCGGGATACACGCTGTCCAGGGCGACCACGATCATGTCGTCCGGCACGCCATAGACCGGCACGTTGGCGCTGGCGGTCTGGGTCAGGCTGCCGGGGTACACCGGTTCGTAATATCCGGTGATCAGGCCATTGGCGTTGTTGTCGGCTGAACGCATGCTGTAGACGTCCAGCTGCGCCTGAAGAAAGCTGCGTACTTCAACCGGGCTGGATGGAACGGCTGCCGCTGCCGTGCAGGTGTTGGCCCAGACGGCATCGCGCTTGAGTCGCTCGCAGGCACTGCGCCAGGATTCGAAACCGGCCACCAGGTCGCTGTCGCTGACCTGCGGCAGGTCCTTCCAGGTGGCGCCAACATAGCTGGCCAGTGGATGAGGTTGGGTTTTTTCCGGCTCGCTGCCGTTGCAGCCGGCCAGCAGGGCCAGTACTGACAGGGTCCAGCCAAAGTGGCGCAAAGGAAGTTTCATCAACGGGGTTCCTCGGCGGTTTGCGGGGCTTGCCGCCTGTTTTGCAAACCGTAGTTTTAATAAGGGTATTGGTCTTTGCCGGTGAGGCGAGGATACTGGCCGCCTTTTTCCGTGAGCCGAAGTGATCAAGATGCTCAAGCGACTTTCTGTTGTATTGCTGGCGTGTGTGACCCTGAGTGCCTGTGGCGGGGTCGACCCGAACTCGCCGCTGGGCCAGCGCAAGACGATCTTCAAGCAAATGCTCAAGACCAGCGAAGACCTGGGTGGCATGTTGCGTGGGCGCCTGGCCTTCGATGGGCAGAAGTTCGCCGATGGCGCGGTCAAGCTCGATAACCTGTCTCGTGAACCGTGGAAGCACTTCCCGCAGGTTCGTGAGGAGGATGATAGCAGCGCCCGCGCCGATGTCTGGGAGAAGCAGGCGCGCTTCCAGGACCTGGCCCGGCAGATGGAGGCCACCACCGCCGAGCTGGTGGCGGCGACCCGTACCCAGCCGCTCAAGGCGGCAGCGCTGACGGTGCCGATGAACAAGGTCGAGGCGGCATGCAAAGCCTGTCATACCGAGTTTCGTAATCACTGACTGATCAGGGGGCGCAAGGCGCCCCATCGCTGGCTTTGCCAACGATGGGCTGCGTAGCAGCCCCAATGTTCCCGCCTGCTGTTACTTCTCCAACTCATCCAGGGCTTGCTGCAGCTCCTGCTTGGACTCGGCCAGCTTGTCCTTGCGCTTGTTGATCTTCTCGGCATCGCCTTTTTTCATGGCCTTGTCCAGGTCCTTGGTGCGCTGGTTCACTTCATGGCGGGCGTCGAGGACTTTCTGCTCGCGCTCCTTGCGCAGACCGGCGTCGGTGCAGTGCTCGGTCACTTCGCTGAGGGCCTTTTCCAGGCCGGCTTGCTGATCACTGTTGCCATGGGCGCGAGCCTGCTCGATCTGCTCGCTGATGGCTTGCTTCTTGGCTGCGCAACCGGTCAGGCCTGGCTGTTCTTCAGCGGCCAGCAGGGGCGCGGCCAGGAGTGAGCAGGCAGTGAACAGGGCAAGCGGGGAAAGCAGTTTCATTGGGGGCTCCGTTGTCGCGGGCTTGGCAGAATCCGTGATGCTGCCCTGATCCGGGAAAATTAGAAACCCTCGATTGTGTGTCTGCGCAATTGTTCGGCCACTATCTGCACCTCGGGTGAGCTGAAAAATGCCAGCAATTGAGCACTGCGACCTTGGCCAACACCCGGTTCGCTCAGCCATTGCCCGGCGTCGCGCTGGAGCAGGTCTACCCAAGTGGTATCCGCTGCCAAAGGCGTTGCGGCTGGAACGCCCAAAGCGCTGAGCCAGCGCGCGAAGGGTTGCTGGCGAGCCTGGTCGAAGGCGTGCAGCAACTGCTGGCGGCTGCGCTCACCTAGTCCGGGTACCGATTGCAGGTCTTGGTCCTGGAGGTCCAGCCAGTCGCCCAGGCCGCGAACATGACCGCTGTCGATCAGTTTCTCCCAGGTACCCGGGCCCAGCCCTGGCATGTTCAGGCCTTGCTTGCCGCTGAGCCAGTTGAGCCGGGCGATGAACTGGCCGCGGCAGCCATCGCTCGCTTGCCAGCAACTGAGCAGGTGGTAGTGGGCAGGGTCCGGGACCGCGATGTTCATACGTTGAACGCTGCGGAGTACGACCTCGTCCAGGCGCGGGATGGTCAGCCCGGCCAGGCTGATGGCCACTTGATCACCGGGGCGGATGTCCAGCTGCTGCCAGCGCTGAAAGGAGCCGAGGCTGACCTGACGGATCTGCCGGTCATCCAGTTGCACCGGCTTGATCTGCAGCACCGGCGTGATGCGCCCGGTGCGGCCAATGTTGAACTGCACACCACGGACTTCAGCCAGGGCCTGGGCAAAAGGGTACTTCCAGGCGGTTATCCAGTAAGGGTCGCGTGCTTGCCAGCGCGTGCCGTCCGGACGATTGCCCTGACGCAGCACAACGCCGTCGCTGGCGAACGGCAGCGGGCTGCGGTACCAATACTCACGCCACCTGGCAGCCTCGGCAAAGGTGCTCAAGGGTTCGCTGTAACGCTCGCTATGTTCAAAGCCCAATGTGCTCAAACCCTTGAGCCGCGCGCGCTGATCGGCCGGTCCCTGCGGCCAGGCCCAGACGAACAACCCGACCACCGCGCCCTGTTCGGCGCTGATGCGTTTGCGTGCCAGCAAGCCGGCGACATTGCCGCGGGCGTTGAGGCTGCCGGCATTGGCTTGCACATGGCCGTCCAGGCGCCAGAACAGTTCGCCCTGAAGCACAAGGTCGAGCGGCTCGGGCAACTGCTGGTTGAGCCCGCCCAGGGCCGGGATGTGGCGGCTCCAGTCGTGACCATGAACGCCGTCGCCACGGCTGATCAGTTGCACCAGCTTGCCGCCGCGATAGACCAGGGTGGCAGCCACGCCGTCGACCTTGGGCTGAATCCACAGGTCTTGCTTGCCATGCAGCCAGGCTTTGACTGCCGCCTCGTCGGCCAGCTTGCCCAGGCCGGTATGGGCAATCGGGTGGCGCAGGGGGCCGACGGCGGTTTTCAGCGGGTTGCCCGGCGCCTTGGCCGGCAAGGGGAAGCAGCTTTGCAGATGGCTCAGGCGCGTACGGCTCTGGTCGTAGAGTTCGTCGGCGACCAGTGAGACACCCTGACGGTGATAGTGATCGTCCCAGTCGGCAAGCGTCAGCTGGAGCTGGCGGATTTCAGCCCGGGCCTGGACCGTCGGCCAGTCGGGGCAAGTCTGCGCGTGTGCCGGGAGCAGCCAGAAGAAGAGCAGAAGGGACAGCAGGGACGTGTGCAGCATGGCGAGCATCCTTGCTCGGTGGGGTGGAATACCAAGCCTAGGAAAGATTGTTCGCCTTGAGGGTGTTCAACTGTCAGGTCATGTGTCGAGAAGTACTGCAGCCAATAGAAAAAGCCCCGACCAGTTACCCGGTCGGGGCTTTTGCTTGCAGCTTGCAGCTTGTATCTTGCGGCTTGTGGCTTCAGCCCTTACAGGCCGGCAGCGGCGCGCAGGGCGTCGACGCGGTCGGTGCGTTCCCAGGTGAAGGTGGTGAAGGTGTCGTCGCCGACGGTCTTCTGCTGCGGGATACGGCCGAAGTGACCGTAGGCAGCGGTTTCCTGGTACATCGGGTGCAGCAGGTCGAGCATGGTGGTGATCGCGTACGGGCGCAGGTCGAAGCACTCGCGCACCAGCTGGACGATCTTGTCGTCGGAGATCTTGCCGGTGCCGAAGGTGTTCAGCGAGATCGAAGTCGGCTGAGCGACACCAATGGCGTAGGAAACCTGGATCTCGCAACGCTCGGCCAGGCCGGCTGCGACAATGTTCTTGGCCACGTAGCGACCGGCGTAAGCCGCGGAACGGTCAACCTTGGACGGGTCCTTGCCGGAGAACGCACCACCGCCGTGACGGGCCATGCCGCCATAGCTGTCGACGATGATCTTGCGGCCGGTCAGACCGCAGTCACCCACCGGGCCGCCGATGATGAACTGGCCGGTCGGGTTGATATGGAACTGGGTGCCTTTGTGCAGCAGTTCGGCCGGCAGGGTGTGCTTGACGATCAGCTCCATCACCGCTTCCTGCAGGTCTTTTTGCGACACTTCAGGATTGTGCTGGGTCGACAGTACAACGGCGTCGATACCGACTACCTTGCCGCCTTCGTAACGGCAGGTAACCTGCGACTTGGCATCCGGGCGCAGCCACGGCAGCAGGCCGGACTTGCGTGCTTCGGCCTGGCGCTCGACCAGACGGTGCGAGAAGCAGATCGGTGCTGGCATCAGCACGTCGGTTTCGTTGCTGGCGTAGCCGAACATCAGGCCCTGGTCGCCGGCACCCTGGTCTTCAGGCTTGCTGCGGTCAACGCCCTGGGCGATGTCTACCGACTGCTTGCCGATGATGTTCATGACCGCGCAAGTCGCGCCGTCGAAGCCGACGTCGGAGCTGTTGTAGCCGATGTCGACGATGACTTTGCGAACGATGTCTTCCAGATCGACCCAGGCCGAGGTGGTGACTTCGCCAGCGATGATTGCCACACCGGTTTTCACCAGGGTTTCGCAGGCCACGCGGGCGAACTTGTCCTGGGTGATGATGGCGTCCAGCACCGCATCCGAAATCTGGTCGGCGATTTTGTCCGGATGCCCTTCAGACACGGACTCGGAGGTGAAAAGGGAGTATTCGCTCATCTCGACGGGTTCCTAAAATTTACCGATGGTGATGTCGCCAGCCGGTCGCTGAAAATGGCGGACCTGAATCTGGAAACCATTACGTAAGCCCACATAGAGGCTGTCCCCGGGCGCCAGTCCCGCAGCGCTGGCCCAACGGGCCAGGTCGTCCTGCTCGAAGCCCAGCCAGATATCGCCACAGGCCTCTCTGGCCCAGCTCTGGTCGTGGCTGCACAACTCTGTTACCAACAGGCTTCCGCCTGGTTTCACGCGGTTGGCCAGCTGCCTCAGGGCTTCGGCCGGGGCGCTGAAATGGTGCAGGACCATATTCAGCACTACGCAGTCGGCTTCCACATCCGTTGCACTGAGTGCATCGGCCAACTGCAGGTTCACATTAGCCAGACCTTCGCGCTCGCAGACCCGGCGGGCCAGGTCGAGCATGGTCGGGCTGTTGTCCAGAGCGGTGACCCGGGTGAAGCGCCGGGCCAGCTCGGGAAGAAATTCGCCGTCGCCGGGCCCTACTTCGAGGGCATCGGCGTCGGTTTCGAAGCTGAGTTTGTCGAGCAGGGCCAGCAGGCTTTCGCGGTATTGCGGCAAGCCGGCGATCAGGTCCTGCTGGGCACGAAACTTCTCTTCGACACGCAGGAAAAAGTCCTGGCTGGTGGCGGCCCGGCGTTGTTGCACCTGGGCGATACGGGCCTGGACTTCATCGGCCAGGCCCAGCCCGTCCACCTCTTCGAGCAACGCTGCATGCAGCTTGCCGCCGAGGCTCGGGCCGTCGGGCAGGGCGCGACGGTAGAAGATCGCATTGCCTTCGCGACGGGTCGCCACCAGGCCGGCCTGGGCCAGCACCTTGAGGTGGTGGCTCATGCCCGATTGACCAATGGCGAAGATCTGCGCCAGCTCCAGCACACCGAACGAGTCGCTGGCCAGTGCGCGCAATACATTCAGGCGCAATGGGTCGCCGCCGGCTTTGCACAGGGCAGCCAGCGCGTCGCTTTGCTCTTGGCGGATCGACGGCACGGGTAGGTTCATGGTGCGGCAGTCTAGTCAGGCAGCGATAACGTCGCAAGGCCAATATCAAAAAGTTTTGATATTGCGCGATAAGCGGGGCAATTCGTCGCAGGCTGTGCGACCGATCCGGCTGTTTGCCCGGTCTAACGCCTGATTCTTCTCTCAATCACAGGAAAATCACGCTGCATCGACCATCCGTCATTGCCCCCGGGCACGTGCCTGGGCGAAAATGGCCGCCTTTTTTCGTTTCGTAACTAATTCAACACCCAGGAGATAAGCGATGCCCAGCCGTCGTGAGCGTGCCAACGCCATTCGTGCCCTCAGCATGGATGCCGTGCAAAAGGCCAACAGCGGCCACCCCGGTGCCCCTATGGGCATGGCGGATATCGCCGAGGTTCTGTGGCGTGACTACCTGAAGCACAACCCGACCAACCCGAACTTCGCTGACCGTGACCGCTTCGTGCTGTCCAACGGCCACGGTTCGATGCTGATTTACTCGCTGCTGCACCTGACCGGCTACGACCTGTCGATCGACGACCTGAAGAGCTTCCGTCAACTGCACAGCCGTACCCCGGGCCACCCGGAGTTCGGTTACACCCCGGGCGTCGAGACCACCACCGGCCCACTGGGCCAGGGCCTGGCCAATGCCGTTGGTTTCGCCCTGGCGGAAAAAGTCCTGGCCGGTCAGTTCAACCGCAAGGACCACAACATTGTCGACCACCACACCTATGTGTTCCTGGGTGATGGTTGCATGATGGAAGGCATTTCCCACGAAGTCGCTTCCCTGGCCGGTACCCTGGGCCTGGGCAAGCTGATCGCCTTCTACGATGACAACGGCATCTCCATCGACGGCGAAGTCGAGGGCTGGTTCACCGATGACACCCCGAAGCGTTTCGAAGCCTACAACTGGCAGGTGATCCGCAATGTCGACGGCCATGACGCCGACGAGATCCGCACCGCCATCGACACCGCGCGCAAGAGCGAGCAGCCGACCCTGATCTGCTGCAAGACCATCATCGGTTTCGGCTCGCCGAACAAGCAGGGCAAGGAAGATTGCCACGGTGCTCCGCTGGGCAACGACGAAATCGCCCTGGCGCGCAAAGCGCTGAACTGGAATCACGCACCGTTCGAAATCCCGGCTGACATCTACGCCGAGTGGGACGCCAAGGAAGCCGGCAAGGCCGTTGAAGCCGAATGGGACCAGCGTTTCGCTGCCTACTCTGCCGCTCACCCAGAGCTTGCCAATGAACTGGTGCGCCGCCTGAGCGGTGACCTGCCGGCTGACTTCGCGGAGAAGGCTGCAGCCTACATCGCCGAAGTCGCGGCCAAGGGCGAGACCATTGCCAGCCGTAAAGCCAGCCAGAACGCCCTGAACGCCTTCGGCCCGCTGCTGCCTGAACTGCTGGGCGGTTCGGCCGACCTGGCCGGTTCCAACCTGACCCTGTGGAAAGGCTGCAAAGGTGTCAGCGCCGAAGACGCCAGCGGCAACTACATGTTCTACGGCGTGCGTGAGTTCGGCATGACCGCGATCATGAACGGTGTCGCCCTGCACGGCGGCCTGGTGCCTTACGGCGCGACCTTCCTGATGTTCATGGAATACGCCCGCAACGCGGTGCGCATGTCGGCGCTGATGAAGCAGCGGGTCATCCACGTCTACACCCACGACTCCATCGGTCTGGGCGAAGACGGCCCGACCCACCAGCCGATCGAGCAACTGACCAGCCTGCGCAGCACGCCGAACCTGGACACCTGGCGTCCAGCCGATGCCGTCGAGTCGGCAGTCTCCTGGAAGGTCGCCCTGGAGCGCAAAGACGGCCCATCGGCGCTGATCTTCTCGCGTCAGAACCTGCAGCACCAGGCGCGTGACGCCGAGCAGGTCGCCAACATCAGCCGCGGCGGCTACGTCCTCAAAGACTGCGCCGGCGAGCCGGAGCTGATCCTGATCGCCACCGGTTCCGAAGTCGGCCTGGCGGTTCAGGCGTTCGACAAGCTGACCGAGCAAGGCCGCAAGGTCCGCGTGGTATCCATGCCATCGACCAGTGTGTTCGACGCTCAGGATGCTGGCTACAAGCAGTCGGTGCTGCCACTGGAAGTCGGCGCGCGTATCGCCATCGAAGCGGCCCATGCCGACTTCTGGTACAAGTACGTCGGCCTCGAAGGCCGCGTCATCGGCATGACCACCTACGGCGAGTCGGCGCCTGCGTCGGCGCTGTTCGAAGAGTTCGGTTTCACCCTGGAAAACATCCTGGGTACTGCTGAAGAGCTGCTGGAAGACTGATCCCGTTTCCCTGTGGGACTGGCGTCGGCTTCATCGCTGGCAAGCCAGCTCCCACAGGGGCTGCGGTGATCCCTGTGGGAGCTGGCTTGCCAGCGATTGAAGTCAACTCGATTCCCGCAGGTTGCAGATAACGCTTCTGTTCCGTGAGCATCCCATGCCCCAATCGCGTCCTTACAAAGTTGCACTCAACGGCTACGGCCGTATTGGTCGTTGCGTCTTGCGCGCACTCTTTGAACGGGGGGCGAAGGCGGGCTTCGAGATCGTTGCACTGAACGACCTGGCCGACCAGGCCAGCATCGAATACCTGACACGCTTCGACTCCACCCACGGGCGTTTCCCCGGTGAGGTGAAGGTCGACGGCGATTGTCTGCATATCAACGGCGACTGCGTGAAGGTGTTGCGCAGTGCCACCCCGGAAGGGGTCGACTGGGCGGCGCTCGACGTCGACCTGGTGCTGGAGTGCTCCGGTGCCTACAACACCCGTGCCGATGCCATGCGTTTTCTCGACGCCGGTGCGCCGCGGGTGCTGTTCTCCCAGCCCATGGCCAGTGAGGCGGATGTCGATGCCACGGTGGTCTACGGCATCAACCAGGATTGCCTGGACGGCACCGAGAGGCTGGTCTCCAACGCCTCCTGCACCACCAACTGCGGGGTGCCGCTGCTGCGGGTGCTGGACCAGGCCTTTGGCCTGGAGTATGTGTCGATCACCACTATTCACTCGGCGATGAACGACCAGCCGGTGATCGACGCCTACCACCACGAAGACCTGCGCCGTACCCGTTCGGCGTTCCAGTCGGTGATCCCGGTGTCCACGGGTCTTGCCCGCGGTATCGAACGGCTGTTGCCGGAACTTGCCGGGCGAATTCAGGCCAAAGCCGTACGCGTGCCGACCGTCAATGTGTCGTGCCTGGACATCACCCTGCAGACCGCCCGCGATACCACCGCAGCCGAGGTCAACCGGGTGCTGCGCGAAGCCGCCCTGAGCGGCCCGCTGCAAGGTCTGCTGGCCTACACTGAACTGCCGCACGCCAGTTGTGATTTCAACCATGACCCGCATTCGGCGATTGTCGATGCCAGCCAGACCCGCGTTTCCGGCCCCCGGCTGGTCAACCTGCTGGCCTGGTTCGACAACGAATGGGGTTTTGCCAACCGTATGCTCGACGTTGCCGATCACTTTCTGCACGTCGTCAATCAAACCCGCTCCACTTGTAAACAGCCCTGAAGGACTGCATTCATGACCGTGTTGAAGATGACCGACCTCGATCTGCAAGGTAAGCGCGTACTGATCCGCGAAGACCTCAACGTGCCTGTGAAGGACGGTGTGGTTGCCAGCGATGCGCGTATCCTCGCTTCGCTGCCGACCATCAAGCTGGCCCTGGAAAAGGGCGCGGCCGTGATGGTCTGCTCGCACCTGGGCCGCCCGAGCGAAGGCGAATTTTCCGCCGAGAACAGCCTCAAGCCGGTCGCCGAGTACCTGAGCAAGGCCCTGGGCCGCGACGTGCCGCTGGTTGCCGACTACCTCGACGGTGTCGAAATCAAGGCCGGTGATATCGTCCTGTTCGAGAACGTGCGCTTCAACAAGGGCGAGAAGAAGAACGCTGACGAGCTGGCGCAGAAATACGCCGCCCTGTGCGATGTATTCGTGATGGACGCGTTCGGTACCGCTCACCGCGCCGAAGGCTCGACTCACGGTGTTGCCAAGTTCGCCAAGGTCGCCGCTGCTGGCCCGCTGCTGGCCGCCGAGCTGGACGCCCTGGGCAAGGCCCTGAAAGCCCCGGCCAAGCCGATGGCGGCCATCGTTGCCGGCTCCAAGGTTTCGACCAAGCTGGACGTGCTCAACAGCCTGAGCCAGATCTGCGACCTGCTGATCGTCGGCGGCGGCATCGCCAACACCTTCCTGGCTGCGGCCGGTCACCCGGTCGGCAAGTCGCTGTACGAGCCTGACCTGATCGACACCGCCAAGGCCATCGCCGCCAAGGTCAACGTGCCGCTGCCGGTGGACGTAGTGGTTGCCAAGGAATTTGCCGAGAGCGCCGAAGCGACCGTCAAGCTGATTGCTGACGTTGCCGAAGACGACATGATCCTGGATATCGGTCCGCAAACCGCGGCCAACTTCGCCGAGCTGCTGAAGTCGTCGAAGACCATCCTGTGGAACGGCCCGGTTGGCGTGTTCGAATTCGACCAGTTCGGCAACGGCACCAAGGTCCTGGCCCAGGCCATCGCCGACAGCGCTGCGTTCTCCATCGCTGGCGGTGGCGATACCCTGGCGGCTATCGACAAATATGGCGTTGCCGAGCAGATCTCCTACATTTCTACCGGTGGCGGTGCATTCCTCGAGTTCGTCGAAGGTAAAGTGCTGCCGGCCGTTGAAGTGCTGGAACAGCGGGCCAAGGCCTGATCCACTCAGCGCCTGGCAAAGGGAGCGACCTGATGGTCAAGCAGTTGCCTGTGATTATCCTGGCCGGGTTGCTCGGCGCTTGCTCCAGCAACCCGGAGCAGGCGGCGCAAAAGCCCGGCACGCCGAAAGGCGGCTGCTATCAGTCTGAATGGCAGGCTGAAACGGCACCGGTGATCAACAAAAGGCTGGGCCCGGATGGCCTGGAAAAATACGACGACGAACATCAGCGCCGGGCCCAGGGTTGCCCTTGATCGGTTCGCGGCAACCTACCGGCCGGTTTGTGGTCTGCTAGAGGGTATTGGATGAAAGCGGTAGTGGCCTTGATGGCCCTGGCAGTACTCGGTGGTTGTGCAAGCCTCAAGCCTGCACCGGCGCCGACCGACAACTGGACCCGCTGGGTCTGTGACAGCCAGGCCGAAGTGCTCTGGCGTTTTGTCGACAGCAGCCAGCAGGACGTGGATGTACGCCTCGGGGGCGGCGACCAGGTCTACCGGCTCAAGCCGGAGCCCAGTGGCTCGGGTGCGCTGTACAGCGATGGAGTGCTGGCGTTCCACAGCAAGGGTGATGAAGGCCTGGTGTACTGGGTCGCCACCAACGATTTGATAGGGCGGGGCTGCAAGGCGCCGTGACTGGCCGGGCCGTCTGATGGCCCACACTACTTGAATAGCAACCGCCGCTGCGGCAGGCTTGCACGAAAAACGACGCTTGTCGGGAGAGAGATACACAATGGCACTCATTAGCATGCGCCAGATGCTGGACCACGCCGCTGAATTCGGCTACGGCGTTCCAGCTTTCAACGTCAACAACCTCGAGCAGATGCGCGCCATCATGGAAGCCGCTGACAAGACCGACTCCCCGGTGATTGTCCAGGCCTCGGCCGGTGCCCGCAAATACGCTGGCGCGCCGTTCCTGCGCCACCTGATCCTGGCTGCCATCGAAGAATTCCCGCACATCCCGGTGTGCATGCACCAGGACCACGGCACCAGCCCTGACGTCTGCCAGCGCTCGATCCAGCTGGGTTTCAGCTCGGTCATGATGGACGGCTCGCTGGGTGAAGACGGCAAGACTCCAACCGACTACGACTACAACGTCCGCGTTACCCAGCAAACCGTGGCCATGGCTCACGCTTGCGGCGTTTCGGTTGAAGGCGAGCTGGGTTGCCTGGGTTCGCTGGAAACCGGCATGGCCGGTGAAGAAGACGGTATCGGCGCCGAAGGCGTGCTGGATCACAGCCAGATGCTGACCGATCCGGAAGAAGCCGCCGACTTCGTCAAGAAGACCCAGGTCGATGCCCTGGCCATCGCCATCGGTACCAGCCACGGTGCCTACAAGTTCACCAAGCCGCCTACCGGCGACGTGCTGGCAATCGACCGCATCAAGGAAATCCACAAGCGCATCCCCAACACCCACCTGGTGATGCACGGTTCGTCCTCGGTACCGCAAGAGTGGTTGGCGATCATCAACCAGTACGGCGGCGACATCAAGGAAACCTACGGCGTTCCGGTTGAGGAAATCGTCGAAGGCATCAAGTACGGCGTACGCAAGGTCAACATCGACACCGACCTGCGCCTGGCTTCCACCGGTGCCATGCGTCGCCTGATGGCCACCAATCCGAGCGAGTTCGACCCGCGCAAATTCTTCGGCGAAACCGTCAAGGCCATGCGCGATGTCTGCATCGCCCGTTACGAAGCCTTCGGTACCGCAGGCAACGCCTCGAAGATCAAGCCGATCTCCCTGGAAGCGATGTTCCAGCGCTACGCCAAGGGCGAGCTGGCCGCCAAGGTCAACTAAGCCTGAACAGAAAAACCCGCAGCGATGCGGGTTTTTTTGTGCCTGTGCGCCAGGGAGTCGGCGCGCATGGCCCGGATGGACAGACCGTTAGTCGGCTAACAGGCCATTCCGCGCATGATGGCAATGTGCTGACTTCAGATTTGCGGCAGCCGGGTCTAGAGTTACGCACAGATGTCAGCCGAAGTCCGGCATTGGTGCCTTAAGAGAAGCAGCATGGATTGCGCGCAACCTCAGTCACACGATAGCGGCTCAGTACTGCTGGTCGTTGATGACTACCCGGAAAACCTGATCAGCATGCGGGCCTTGCTGGCCCGCCAGGATTGGCAAGTACTTACCGCGAGCTCCGGGACGGAAGCCCTGAGCGCGCTGCTCGAACACGAAGTGGACCTGGTGCTGCTGGATGTGCAGATGCCCGGCATGGACGGTTTCGAGGTTGCCCGCTTGATGCGCGGCAGCCAACGCACGCGGTTGACGCCAATCATCTTTCTTACCGCCAACGAGCAGTCCCAGGCCGCCGTGCTCAAAGGGTATGCCAGTGGCGCAGTGGATTATCTGTTCAAACCCTTCGACCCGCAGATTCTCAAACCCAAGGTCCAGGCCTTGCTTGAGCAGCAGCGCAACCGGCGCTCGTTGCAGCGTTTGAGTCGCGACCTCGAGGCGGCGCGGGCCTTCAATGCCTCGGTGCTCAACAATGCCGCCGAAGGTATTTTGGTGGTGAATGAAAACGGTGGAATCACCTTTGCCAATCCGGCCATTTCCCAGTTGCTCGAAGCCCCTGTCGAGAAGCTGCAAGGCGCCAGCCTGCTGGATTTCGTGCAATCGCCAGGCATGACGTTGTGGAATGAGTCGGCCTTCTACCAGGCCTACCTGGACCGGCAGATTTTCCGTATCCACGATGCTTTGCTGCGCACCGCCGGTGGCCAGCCGGTGCCGGTGGCGCTGTCCTGTTCGCCGTTGACCGATGGTCAGCGGGCCATGGTGGTCACAGTGCTGGACATGTCGGTGGTGCGCAACCTGCACCAGCAACTGGAGTTCCAGGCGGTCACCGACCCCCTGACCGGACTGCTCAACCGTCGTGGCTTCTATCAGGCCGCCGAAAGTGCGCTGGTACGCAACGAACGCAGCGACAAGGCCCAGGCCCTGATGTACCTGGACCTGGATGGATTCAAGCGGATCAATGATTTTCTTGGCCATGAGGCGGGCGACCGTGTGCTGCATTGGGTGGCCGAGCAGCTCAAGGATTGCCTGGGAGCCAGCGCGATTCTCGCGCGCATGGGCGGCGATGAGTTCACGGCGCTGTTCGATGCACTTGAATACCCGGAGCAGGCTGCGCGATTTGCCGAGCGGGTGATCGAGCGCATGTCGATCTGCCAGCAGATCGACGGCATGGAAGTGACCCTGGGCGTGAGCATCGGTATTGCCACCTACCCCGATTGTGGCGCCAACCTCGACGGCCTGCTGCGTGCGGCCGATGCCGCGATGTATGCGGCCAAGCAGGCTGGGCGCCAGCAATACCGCTATTACGACCAGGACCTTAACGGCCGGGCACGTTCACGGCTGATGCTCGAGGACTCGGTGCGCGGCGCCATTGAGAACCAGGACTTCAGCCTGGTCTACCAGCCTCAGGTCGCCTTTGCCGACGGACGCCTGCGCGGCTTCGAGGCGTTGTTGCGTTGGCAGCACCCCAGCGTTGGCGATGTACCGCCGGGGCTGTTCCTGCCCTTGCTGGAGGAGGCGCGGTTGATTTCGCGCCTGGCCAGCTGGATCTATGCCCAGGGTGCAGCGCAACGGCATGACTGGCAGGATTGCTTCGATCCAGCCTTGGTGCTGGGGATCAGCCTCAGTCGCGTGCAGTTTGCCATGCCCAACCTGGTCGAGGAGCTCGGGCGGGTGATTGGCAGCCAGGGCCTGGAGCCGGCGCAGCTGGAGGTCGAGATTGCCGAGACCTCGCTGATGGTCAACAACGAGGTGGCCTTGAAGCAGTTGCACAAGCTCAGGGAGCTAGGCGTACGCGTTGCCCTCGACGATTTCGGTGCCGGCGATTGTTCGTTGCGCATGCTGCGCGATCTACCGATCGACACCCTCAAGCTTGACCGCCATTTGGTCGCACGTCTGCCCGGGTCGCAAGCGGACGCGGCGCTGGTGCGTTGCGTGATTGACCTGTGCCGGCAGTACCGTATCAGCGTGATCGCCGAAGGCGTCGAAACCCGCGAGCAGGCGCATTGGTTGCAAGCCAATGGTTGCGAGTATGTGCAAGGCTTCTTGGTGGCGCGGCCCATGACTCCTGGTGACGCCGGGGCGTTTCCGGGCTTTTTTGACTGGCAAGGGGTGTAGTTGGGTACACTGGGCGCTTTTATCGTCAGCCGTTTTGACCATGACTGTGCTCAAGTACCTGCAAGCCTATCCGCCCGCCCTGCAAGACCAGGTTCGCCAGTTGATTGCCAGCAATCGCCTGGGCGATTACCTGCAGCAGCGCTATCCGGACAAGCACGCGGTGCAGAGCGACAAGGCGCTATACGCCTACACCCAGGCGCTCAAGCAGGAGCACCTGCGCAACGCGCCGAACCTTGACAAGGTGTTGTTCGATAACCGCCTGGACCTCACCCACCGGGCACTCGGCCTGCACACCGCTGTGTCGCGGGTACAGGGTGGCAAATTGAAGGCCAAGAAGGAAATCCGCATCGCCTCGTTGTTCAAGGAGGCGGCGCCGCAGTTCCTGAAGATGATCGTGGTGCATGAGCTGGCGCACCTGAAAGAGTCCGATCACAACAAGGCGTTCTACCAGCTCTGCGAATACATGCAGCCGGGCTACCATCAACTGGAATTCGACCTGCGGGTTTACCTGACCTACCGCGAGCTGCCCGCCAGCCTGTAGGCCCTGAGGATTTGCCAATGGAAGTGAGCAAGACCAAGAGCAGTTTCTACCGCCGGCTGTATGTCGCCTGGCTGATCGACAGCCAGACGGCCAGCACTGTCCCGGCGTTGATGGAGGCCACCGGAATGCCGCGGCGCACCGCCCAGGACACCATTGCCGCCCTGGCTGACCTGGATATCGTCTGTGAGTTCGAGCAGCAGGCAGGGGCGCGCAATCATGCCGGGCACTACCGGATTCGTGACTGGGGAGCGATCGACAAGCAGTGGATCATCCAGCATTTGCGCGGTATTCGTGAAGTGCTGGGGTATCCCTGAGGGCCCCATCGCTGGCAAGCCAGCTCCCACAAGGTTCTGTGTGACTCCTGTGGGAGCTGGCTTGCCAGCGATGGGCTGCGCAGCAGCCCTGAATTTCAGCCGCGACGCATACCGATATGCGGGATATCGTCTTCCAGATACTCCTCTCCCGCCACCTTGAAGCCATGGCGTGCATAGTAGTCCTGCAAGTGCGCCTGGGCGGACAGATACACCGGCACTTCTGGCCAGTATTCCTCTGCATACTTGAGCCCGTGCTCCATCAGTTCATGACCCAGCCCACGACCACGTGCCTCTGGGGCGATCAGTACCCGGCCAATGACCACGTCACCGCCCTGGGATTGCGGATCGAGTAAACGCAGGTAAGCCAGCAGGTTGTCACCCTCCCAGGCCATCAGGTGGCAGGTGTCGCCCTCCAGGTCCTGGCCGTCGACCTCCTGGTAGGCGCATTTCTGTTCGACCACGAACACTTCGGTGCGCAGTCGCAGAATGGCATAGAGTTGTTCCTTGCCAATGTCGCTGTGGTGTTTGCAGATCCAGTCGATGGCCATGGGCGTCTCTCAAGCGGTTGATACCCCTGATCATGGCAGACAGCGGGGCGAGGGTCTAATTGCTCCAGGTCAACACAGGCTCGAAGTCGACCAGAATAGAGGCTATTTGATATCATTTGTCTCTGCCCGAGTGCTGCTTCTTTGTGTAACCTGCAATGGCTGATAGGCACTGAACATTCTCAAGCAGTTGAAATCAACGGCGCGAACCAGAGGTTCGCTAAAGGATTTGAGCATGCGGCCATTGCTTCGAGTCTTGGCTTTGCTGGGAATACTGCTGCTGGCGAGCACGACGGCGCAGGCTGCCACGCTGCGCCTGGTTGCTGACAGCTGGCCACCTTTCACTGACGCCAACATGGCCAACGGCGGCTTGGCCACGGCCATCGTCACCACCGCCCTGACCCGTGCCGGCTATACCAGCCAATACGAACAGGTGCCCTGGGCGCGGGCGCTGCTGGGAGTGGGGGACGGGCGCTACGATGTGCTGGTCAACGCCTGGTACAACGACGCGCGTACGCAGATTGGCCAGTTTTCCGCCAGCTACCTGACCAACCGTATCCGTCTGCTCAAGCGCAAAGGCGACGCGGTGCGCTTCAATGCCCTCAGCGACCTGTACCCGTTCCCCATTGCTGTAGTGCGCGATTACGCCTACTCGCCCGAGTTCGACAGCGACACCCATTTGCAGAAGATTCCAGTACGCAGTTTTTCCGTCGCCGTCGGCATGTTGGCCGCGGGCCGCGTGCGCCTGGCGCTGGAAGATGAGTTCGTTGCCGGTTACTACCTCAAGCGCGAACCGAAAGAGGTGCGTGAGGCGGTGGAGTTCTTTGACCAGCCTATCAGCGAGAACAGCCTGCATATCCTGGTCAGCCTGAAGAACCCCGAGCACCAGCAGATCGTCGCCGGCTTCGACCGCGCCATTGCACAGATGAAAGCCGACGGTAGCTATGCCCGGCTGCTCAGGCAGCACGGCTTGTGATCAGGCTGTCGCGCTGTCCTTGATCAGGTGCGCGGCGAGGGTCCGTAGCGGTCCCAATTGACGGCAGATCAGCGCCAGCTGGGTTTGCACCAGGCGCTGGTTTTCGTCGAGCTCTTCGGGCATCTGCTCAAGCTCATTGGCCAGGGCCTCTTCGGCATCACTGTGAATGGCCACCGGCAGCTTGCTGGCCAGGCCTTCGGCAATCTCATCCAGGCTGTTGGCCAGGCTCGCCCCGGCACTGTCGATCAACTGCTCGCGAACCTCGGCATCCAGCGCGCTATCGCGGTGTGCACCCAGGCCCGAGAGATAGCTGAGCAGGGTGTGCGAGAGCACCAAAAAGCGAAAGCCGACATCCGCCTCCTTACGAAAATGCCCAGGCTCCATGAGCATGTTGGCCAGGGTGGTCGACAGCGCCGCATCGGCGTTGTGGGCATTGCGCCGGGCCAGGCGGTAGGCGAGGTCGTCGCTCTTGCCCTGGGCATACTGCTGCATGATCTGGCGCAGGTAAGTGCTGTTGCAGCTCAGGGTGTTGGCCAGCACCTTGTTCAGGCGCCGTCCCTGCCAGTCCGGGAGGAACAGGAACACCGCAAGGATGGCGATCAGGCTGCCTACCAGGGTATCGAACAGGCGCGGCAGGAACAGCCCGTAGCCATCGCCGATCTGGTTGAAGCAAAACAGCACCATCAGGGTGATCGCTGCGGTCGCCAGGGTGTAGCGGGTGGTGCGGTTGACGAAGAACACCACCCCGGCGGCCACGGCGAACAGCGACTGGATGATCGGGCTCGGGAACAGGTCGAACAGCGCCCAGCCGACGGTCAGGCCGATGGCGGTGCCGATGATCCGTTGCACCAGCTTGCGCCGCGTGGCGCCGTAGTTGGGCTGGCAGACAAACAATGTGGTGAGGATGATCCAGTAGCCCTGGGTCGGGTGAATCAGGTGCACCATGCCATAGCCGATCGACAGCGCCAGCGGCAGGCGCAGGGCATGGCGGAACAGCAGCGAGGTCGGTGTCAGTTGCTGGCGCAGGCGGCTCCAGACGTCCTTGAAGTTACGCGGCGAACGGTCGAGCAGGCTGCTGTCGCTGGCATCGGCGAGGTTGTCGGGGTTGCTGGCGTCGCTGAGCAGGCGGTCGAGGGTCGCCAGGTTAGCCGCCAGTGCGCGCAGCGAACGCAGCAGGCCGCGCCAGGCCGGGTTGCTCTGGATGCGCAGGTGTTCGAGCGAGGCGTGCAGGTCTTCCAGGGCCTGGGTGAAGCTGGTGTCGTAGGTGAACGGCTGGCGCAGCTGGATGGATTCGGACAGCTGCTGACAGGCCACCCCTTGCTGGCGCAGCAGGCGCTGGCAGCGGAACAGCACATCGCTGTGGAAGAAGGCTTCAGTCAGGGCGTTGTACGGGTAGTGCGAAGAGCTGGCGCGCTCGTGGATGTCCTGGGCGAGGAAGTACAGCTTCAAATAGCGGCTGACCTTCGAACCCGGCCGGCCATTGCCAACCCGGTGCAGGATGATCTCCTTGGCCGCATTGAGCGCGGCCACCACCCGGCCATTCTGCTGCGCCAGCTCCAGGCGGCGGGCTTCGACGTCCAGTTGGCGGATCGGTTCGAACAGGGTGGCCTTGAGCTTGAGGTAGCGGCCCAGTTCGCGGAATAGCCGGGCCAGGCTCTGCTGTACCGGCTGGTTGGAGAACAGCGCCTGCCACAGCACTGAAAGCAAACCGTACCAGGCGGCCCCGGCCACCAGCAGCAGTGGCTCATGCCAGAAGTCCGTGACCTCGCCGCCACGCTGGTCGACGCCGATCATGGTGTACACCGAGAGGATCAGCGTTGCCGAGGCAATCGCCCCGTAGCGTTCACCGAGGGCGCCAAGCATGGTCAGGGCGAAGCTGGCCAGGGCCAGGGCGCAACCGAAGATGATCGGATAGGGAAACAGCAACTCCACCGACAACGCGGCGATGGTGAAACATACCAGGGTTACCGCCAGGGCATTCAGGCGCCCCTGCCAGCTGTCGTCGGTTTCAGCCAGGGCGCTGGCGATAATCCCCAGGAACAGCGGGATCAGCAGGCTCATCTCGTCCTTGTACCAGCACAGCAGCATGCTACCGGTCAGGGCGATGAGAACGCGGATGGCATAGCTGAACTTGTCCAGGGCCCAGAGGCGGCGCAACGATTGGCTGAACGAGGAGGATGACATGTCGGGTGGGCAGGCCTTGGGCGATGATCGAAATTGAGCCAATCAGATGGCAGCGGTGTTACCGCTACCCTCTGACCAGCAAAATTTGTTCCTTGATGCGCTGATTCTACCGCGAAGGTTAGACGAACTGCGCGGCCGCGTACGCCGAGGCCCAGGCCCACTGGAAGTTGAAGCCGCCCAGGTGGCCGCTGACGTCGAGCACTTCGCCAATAAAGTACAGGCCCGGGCTTTTCAGTGATTCCATGGTTTTCGACGAGACCTCGCGGGTATCGACGCCGCCCAGGGTCACCTCGGCCGTGCGGTAGCCTTCGGTGCCGGCCGGCACCACCTGCCAGGCCCCGAGCTTGTCGCTGACCTGGGCCAGTTCCGCCGGGGTGTACTGCTTCATCGGCTTGGAGACGAACCAGTGCTCGGCCAGCAGGTTGGCCATCTTCTTGGTGAAGATCTCCCCGAGCAGGGTCTTGAGCTCACTGTTGGGGCGCTCGGCCTGCTGCTGTTGCAGCCAGCCGAGGGCGTCATGCTCCGGCAGCAGGTTGATTTCAAGCGTGTCGCCGGCCTGCCAGAACGAAGAAATCTGCAGGATCGCCGGGCCGCTCAGGCCGCGGTGGGTGAATAGCAGGTTTTCCCGGAAGCTGCTGCCGTTGCAGCTGGCTACGCAATCCACCGAGGTCCCCGACAGTTCAGTGCAGATGGCCTTGAGCTGCGGTTCGGTGATGGTGAACGGCACCAGGCCCGCGCGGGTCGGCAGCAAGGTGTGGCCGAACTGGCGGGCGACCTGGTAGCCGAAACCGGTGGCGCCGAGGGTCGGGATCGACAGGCCGCCGGTGGCGATCACCAGTGACTGGCACTGGAACTGGCCGGCGCTGGTTTCCAGCAGGTAGCCGCTGTCGAGTTTTTCGATCTGCTCGATACGCGTATCCATGCGCAGTTCGGCGCCGGCGCTGGCGCATTCGTCCAGGAGCATGCCGAGGATGTCGCTGGACTTGTTATCGCAGAACAGCTGGCCGAGCTTCTTCTCGTGGTAGGGCACGCCGTGCTTGCCGACCATCTCGATGAAATCCCACTGGGTGTAGCGGGCCAGGGCCGACTTGCAAAAGTGCGGGTTGTGCGAGAGGAAGTTGCTCGGCTCGGTGTACATGTTGGTGAAGTTGCAACGGCCGCCGCCGGACATGAGGATCTTCTTGCCCGGCTTGTTGGCGTGGTCGAGCAACAGCACCTGACGGCCACGTTTGGCGGCGGTCAAGGCACACATCAGGCCGGCGGCGCCAGCGCCGATGATGATCACTTCGGTGGAACGCACTGCAAAATCCTCGAGATTCGGTGGTGAAGCGATCGCGGAGCAAGCCCGCTCCTACAGGGAGGGTGTGTAGGAACGGGCTTGCCCGGCGAAAAGGTGTCAGACGATCCGTACCCGCAACGACCGCCCCTTGATCTTGCCGCTGTTGAGCCGCTGCAACGCCTGCTTGGCCACCGCCCGCTCGACAGCGACGAACGCCTGGAAGTCGAAGATGGCGATCTTGCCCACTTGGGTGCCCGGCAAGCCGGCATCACCGGTCAAGGCGCCGAGGATATCGCCAGGACGCAGTTTGTCCTTGCGCCCGGCAGCGATGCACAGGGTGCTCATGGTCGGCAGCAGCGGTGCACCATTCTGGGCCTTGAGGCTGTCGAGCTGTTCCCAGCGCAGGGCGGCCTTTTGCATGTCTTCGATGGCCTGGGCGCGATGGCCTTCGGCCGGGGCCACCAGACTCACCGCCAGGCCTTTCTCGCCCGCCCGCCCGGTACGGCCGACGCGGTGCACGTGGATCTCGGCATCGCGGGCCAGCTCGACGTTGATAACCATGTCCAGGGCATCGATATCCAGGCCGCGGGCGGCGACGTCGGTGGCCACCAGCACCGACAGGCTGCGGTTGGCGAACAGGGTCAGGACCTGGTCGCGGTCACGCTGCTCCAGGTCGCCATGCAGGGCCTGGGCGGCGATGCCCTTGGCCTGCAGGTGCTCGACCAGCTCCTGGCACTGCTGCTTGGTGAAGCAGAACGCCACGCACGACTGCGGACGGAAATGGCCGAGCAGCTTGCTCACCGCGTCCATGCGCTGGTCCGGGTTGATCTCGTAGAAGCGCTGCTCGATCTGGCTGTCGGCGTGCTGCGACTCGACCTTGACGGTCTGCGGGTCGCGCATGAAGGTCGAGGCCAACTGCTTGATGCCGGCCGGGTAGGTGGCGGAGAACAGCAGGGTCTGGCGGCGCTTCGGGGTCTGGCCGATGATGTCGGCGATGGCGTCGTAGAAGCCCATGTCGAGCATGCGGTCGGCTTCATCGAGCACCAGGGTGTTGAGGCCATCGAGCACCAGGGTGCCCTTGCTCAGGTGCTGCTGCACGCGGCCCGGGGTACCGACGATGATGTGCGCGCCGTGCTCCAGCGAAGCGATCTGCGGGCCGAGGGACACACCACCGCAGAGGGTGAGGATCTTGATGTTGTCTTCGCTGCGGGCCAGGCGGCGCAGTTCTTTGGCCACCTGGTCGGCCAGCTCGCGGGTCGGGCACAGCACCAGCGCCTGGCAACCGAAGTAGCGCGGGTTGAGCGGGTTGAGCAGGCCGATGCCGAAGGCGGCAGTCTTGCCGCTGCCGGTCTTGGCCTGGGCGATCAGGTCCATGCCCTTGAGCATCACCGGCAGGCTCTGGGCCTGGATCGGGGTCATCTGGGCGTAGCCGAGGGCGTCCAGGTTGGCCAGCATGGCGGCGGACAGCGGCAAAGTGGCGAAGGCGGTGGCAATGGTGGTCACGAGACTGGCCTGCAAAACAAAATGTCGCGCAGTGTACCAGCCTCGTGGCCTTTAGCCCTAAGGCTCGATCTCCGGTTCCGGACGAGGGGCACGCCTTCCGTCCGCCCTGGACAGCTGCATGAAGATCGCTGCGGCGAACATGGCCATCAGGCCGATGGTCACGAAGGTCAGCTGGAACGCCCCGAGGGTGCTTTCTACGCCCTCGGCGCTGCCCGCTGCGGTAAAACCGCCGAGCAGGGCGCCAGCGCAGGCCACGCCGAGGCTCAGCGACAGTTGCGCGACCACCGACAGCAGGCTGTTGCCGCTGCTGGCGTTGTGGTCATCCAGATCGATCAGGGTCACGGTGTTCATTGCCGTGAATTGCATCGAGTTGACCGCGCCCAGCAAGCCCAGTTGCAACAGCAGCAGGGCGTAGGGCGTCTGCTCGTCGACCAGGCCCAGGCTGGCCAGCAGCAAGCCCAGCAGCAGGGTGTTGCCGGTGAGAATGTTGCGGTAGCCGAAACGCTCGATCAGCGGCCGGGCAATCGACTTGGCGAGCATCGCCGCCGCGGCCAGGGGGATCATGCTCATGCCGGCCTGGGACGGTGAATAGCCCAGCGCCACCTGCAGCAACAGCGGCACCAGAAACGGCAGGGCGCCACTGCCGAGACGAGCGAACAGGTTGCCGAGGATACCCACCGAGAAGGTCCGGGTGCGGAACAGTTTTGGCGAAAATAGCGGGTTGTCGACGCTGCCGGCGCGCAGCCAGTAGGCGGCCAGGCAGGCCATGCCGGCGAACAGCAACAACATCACCCGCAGGTGCGGCAAGTGCAGTTCGCCCAGGCCTTCCATGGCGATGGTGATCAGCACCATCGCCGCGCCGAACAGCACGAAGCCGATGCTGTCGAAGCGGGTGCGCTCGCTGCCGCGCAGGTCGGGGATGAACTTCCACACCGCATAACAACCGATGGCGCCAACCGGCAGGTTGAGCAGGAAGATCCAGTGCCAGCTGAGAATCTCCACCAGCCAGCCGCCCATGGTCGGGCCCAGCAACGGACCGAGCAGGCCGGGGATGGTGATGAAGCTCATGATCCGCACCAGTTCCGAACGCGGATAGGCGCGCAGCACCACCAAGCGCCCGACCGGCAACATCAATGCCCCGCCCAGGCCCTGGATCACCCGCGCCGCCACCAGCATGCCGAGGCTGCTGGCCAGGGCGCAGAGCAGCGAGCCGAGGCTGAACAGGAGGATGGCGCCGAAGAAAATGCGCTTGGTGCCGAAGCGGTCGGCAATCCAGCCCGAGGCCGGGATCAGCAGGGCCACGGTGAGCATGTAGGCGATGATTACCGACTGCATGCGCAGCGGGTCTTCGGCCAGGTCGCGGGCCATGGCCGGCAGGGCGGTGTTGAGGATGGTGCCGTCGAGCGACTGCATGAAGAAGGCGATGGCCACTACCCAGGGGATCCAGCGGGCGGTGGTCGGGTCCAGCGGGGCGCGGTTGGGCATGGGCATCTCTACAAGGTCGAGGGCCTCATCGCCGGCAAGCCGGCTCCCACAGGGACAAGTTCACACAGATCCGTGTGGGAGCTGGCTTGCCAGCGATCGGGGTTATCACAGTGTCAACGTCAGGCGTTTGACCAAGGCTCCCGGCAAATGGCTCGAACTGGTCTGCCGTTGCCCGTAGGTGCTGGTCGACAGAATCAGCTCGCGGTCTGTCGTCAACGCTTCCAGCTGCGAACCCAGCAAGCTGTAGACACTGTCGTCAAAGCGCATGGTGCTTACTGGAGCCTGAATCTCACCGTTCTCGACCCAGAAGGTGGCAAAGCGGGTCAGGCCGGTCATGCGCGCCGCAGGCAGGTCCGAGTAGTTCAGGTACCAAAGGTTGCTGATGTACAGGCCGGTGCCCAGGCGGGCGAGGATTTCACTGTGCTCCAGGTCACCTGGCGCCATGCTCAGGGCGCAAGGTGCTTCGTGACTGTCGGCACCGTTGGCCGCCAGCTCGAACTCGGCGGCGCTGCGTGCGCAGATCAGGCGATCCAGGGCCTGGCCTTTGTCGATCAGACGCAGGTCGCTGCGCAGCAAGCCTTCATCCGAGAACGACGGGCTCAGCGAACCGCTGACCTGTTCGGCAATGCTGGTCAATGGGCTCAGACTGGCATCGGCACTGTACAGGCGCTGCAGCGGGCTGTTCTTGGTGGCGATGGCCTGGGCCGAGAAGCCACCCCAGCAGAGCATGCCCATGACCTCGTCGAGCGCCGCCGGTGCCAGGTAGGCGCGGTACTGGCCGGGGGCGAGCTTTTTCAGCGGGCGGCCGAGGTAGTCAAGTTGTTCGCGGGTCTGCTGCAGGCGCACGGCGAAGGCTTCGTGGTCCCAGGTGTGCCCGGCATAGTTGGCTTTGACCGCTTCGCCGTTGCTGTGGAACAGGCTCCAGTCGAAGTTGAAGCTATTGGCCTGGTGCCAGCCAAATGCCCCGAACGAGCTGGCAAAACCGCGGCAGATGGGGCCTGCGGCATAGATGCCGACCAGATCCAGATCACCTGCGCCTTGCTCGATCTGCGCCAGTACCTCGGCGCTGTCAGGCAGCGGTTGATCCTGCACGCTATGGCTTTGCCAGGCGCTGTCGTTGAGCTGTAGGTAAGGGTCGGGCTCGAGCAGCGGCAGGGTCTGGCGCAGCTGCTCCAAAGCCTGTTGCAAGCGCAGTTGGTCCACTTCGGCATCGTTGCCCAAGGTGAACTGCAGCTCGGCCTGGCGCCCGTCGGCGATCAGCTTGAGCACGCAACTGGCTTGCTGGACTTCACCGGCCTGGCGCACCTTGGCGTGATTGAAACGGATGAACTGCGAGTGTTCGCCGCTGTAGCTGAGGGTGAAATGCTCAGGGGCGGGTACTGCGTCACGCAGGCTGGCGACCAGGTGCTGAAAGCTTTGCAGTGGGGTGGCAGCCATCAGGCGTCTCCTCCGAATACGTCGATCTGGCTGAATACGCAGGCGGGGGAGGCGTGGCCCACCCGTACCACCTGGTTGGGCTCGCCCTTGCCGCAGTTCGGTGTACCCAATACTTGCAGGGTACTGGCGTCACCGACGGCGCTGAGGTTGCCCCAGAACTGTGCGGAGATGCCGCGGTAGTTGGGGTTCTTGACCACGCCCTTGAGCTCGCCGTTCTCGATCAACTGGCCCCATTCGCAACCGAACTGGAACTTGTTGCGCGCATCGTCGATCGACCACGAGCGGTTGGTGCGCATCAGGATGCCCTGCTCGATGCCGCCGATCAGTTGCGCCAGGGGCTTGTCGCCCGGCTCGATGTTGAGGTTGGCCATGCGGTCGATCGGCGCGCGGTTCCAGCCGCAGGCGCGGCTGTTGGCCACCCCTTCAAGGCCAGAGCGGAACTGCGACAGGGCGCCACCGAGCGGACGAACCAGCAAACCGTCCTTGATCAGGAACTGCTTGTGCGCGGCGCTGCCGTCATCGTCGTGGCTGTAGCTGGCCAGCTCCTCGCGGATCGACGGGTCGAAGGTCACATTGAGCAGTTTCGAGCCGTATTGCAGGTTGCCGAAGTCGCTGGCTTTGACGAAGCTGGTGCCGGCGTAATTGCGCTCGTCGCCGAGGATGCGGTCCATTTCCAGCGGGTGACCGATGGATTCGTGGATCTGCAGCATCATCTGGTCGGGCATCAGCAGCAGGTCGCGCACACCGCTTGGCGTGTTCGGCGCCAGCAGCAGTTGCAGGGCCTGATCGGCGACCTTGGCTCCGGCGCCGACCAGCCCGCAACGCTCGATCACATCCAGGCCGCCCTGCTGGCCGAAGTTCTCCCGGCCCAGGGTGCGGGTCTGGCTGTCCTGGCCGTCGAAGGCAGTGGTGCTGAAGCCCGGGTAGATGAAGCGCTGAGCCTGGCGCAATTCGGCGCCGGCAGTGTTCAGGTAGATCTGTTCGATAGTGCTGATACCGAGGCTGGCGTGCCAGTTCACCAGACGACTGTCGCTCGGCACGCTGGCCGACTCCTGGGCGAGCAGGGCGTAGCACTCGGCCAGGGACGGGAAAGCTTGCTCGAGGTTGGGCGAGCAGTAGTCGGCGCGGCCTGTGGCCACCGGTTGTTCGCGCAGGTCGAGCAGGGCGCGCCCGGCGATCTGCCGGGCCAGTGCTTCAGCCTGCTCCAGAGCCCGCTGCAGGCCGGCCTGGGACAGGTCGGCAGTGGCGGCGTAGGTTTCCACGCCATTGAGGCGCACGGTCAGCATTGCGCCTTCGTCACGGCTGAGGAACGGCGGCTCGGCGATATTCTTGCGCACCGACAGGTGCTGCTGGCTCTGCTGCACATAACGCAGGGAAAAGAATTCGCCACTGCTGCGCAGGGCGGCGAAGCGCTGGCGCAGCAATGCGGTCAACTCGAACATGCGGGAACCTCCGTGTGCGCGGTGGTTCCCCCTCAGAACCACTCGTCGTGCATGCTCAGGCAGGTATCGTCACGGGCCGCGAGCAATGCCAGCTCATTATGGCAGCCCGGCACTTCCCAGGTCAGGAAATAACGCGCGGCCTGCAATTTGCCCAGGTAGAAGTCGCGATCAGCCGGGTTACCCCCGGCCAGGCCCTGTTCGGCACGCACTGCCTGCTCCAGCCAGCGCCAGCCGATCACGCAGTGGCCGAAGGCCTTGAGGTACAGCGCCGAGTTGGCCAGGGCAGCATTGACCTGACCCTGGCCCAAGTCGTCGAGCAGCCCGAGCGTCACTTCCTGCAGGCGCATGAGCAACTGCTCCAACGGTACACGCAGGCGATCCAGGCTGCTGTGCTGTTGGGCATGCTTGCAGGTGGTGGCGATCAGACGGACCAGTTGCTTGAGCCCGGCACCGCCGTTCTGCGCCAGTTTGCGCCCGAGCAGGTCCAGTGACTGGATGCCGTGGGTGCCTTCGTGAATGGGATTCAGGCGGTTGTCGCGGTAGTACTGCTCGACCGGGTACTCGCGGGTGTAGCCATGGCCACCGAGAATCTGGATGGCCAGTTCGTTGGCCTTCAGGCAGAACTCCGACGGCCATGACTTGACGATCGGCGTCAGCAGGTCGAGCAGCTCATGGGCCTGCTGGCGAAGCGTTGCGCTTTCGCCGCTCTGGCTGTCATCGAACAATCGCGCCGCGTACAGGCCCAGGTCGAAGGCGCCTTCGACATAGGCCTTCTGGGTCAGCAGCATGCGCTTGACATCGCTGTGGTTGACGATCGGCACGGCGGCAGTGGCCGGATCCTTGTTGTCTGGCAGGCGTCCCTGCGGACGCTGGCGGGCGTACTCCAGTGAGTACAGGTAGCCGGCATAGCCGAGCATCACCGCACCCATGCCGACGCCGATGCGCGCCTCGTTCATCATCTGGAACATACAGGCCAGGCCCTGGTGCGGCTTGCCCACCAGGTAGCCGACGCACTGGCCGTTGTCGCCGAAGTTCAGCGCCGTCGAGGTGGTGCCGCGCCAGCCCATCTTGTGGAACAGCCCGGCCAGCAGCACATCGTTGCGCGGGCCCAGGCTGCCGTCGGCGTTGACCAGGAACTTGGGCACGATAAACAGCGAAATGCCCTTCACCCCGGGCGGCGCATCCGGCAATTTGGCCAGGACCATGTGCACGATGTTTTCCGACAGCGAATGGTCACCGCCGGAAATGAAGATCTTGTTGCCGCGCAGCCGATAGCTGCCATCGTCGGCCGGTTCGGCGCGGGTGCGGATATCGGCCAGGGACGAACCGGCGTGCGGCTCGGTCAGGGCCATGGTGCCGAAGAACCGGCCGTCGATCATCGGCTGCAGGAACAGGCGTTTCTGCTCGTCGCTACCAAAACTCTCGATCAGGTTGGCAGCGCCCATGGTCAGGAACGGGTAGGCCGTGGTCCCGGCGTTGGCGGCCTGGAAGTGGGCGAAGCAGGCTTGCGAGAGCAGGGTCGGCAACTGCATGCCACCGGCTTCGAAGTCACGGCTGGCATTGAGAAAACCTGCTTCAAGGAAGGCATCGACCGCAGGCTTGACCTCCGGAATCAGCACCGCCTCGCCATTTTCATAGCGCGGCTCGTGCTCATCGCCCTTGCGGTTGTGCGGGGCAAAGTACTTTTCGGCGATGGATCGCGCGGTGCTCAGGGCGGCGTCGAAGGTTTCGCGGTTGTGCTCGGCAAAGCGCGGGCGTTGGGTCAGGGCCTCGGCGTCGAGCACTTCATAGAGTTCGAAGGCCAGGTTGCGGGCGCTGAGCAGGGTCTCGGACATGGCGGCATTCCTGTCTGGGGATGGGCCGAGTCTAGGGTGCAGGCAGGGATCAGGACAGGTTAATAGGTACAGGTGATGACGGGGCATGAGCGAGCGGCGGCGCTCGGCTTAGGACCGGTCGTACTTCTGGTTAGGATCGGTACGGCAGATTTCAACAGCCTCAAACCGGTTAGATGTCTCTGTTCCTCTGAGTCGGTATTTGTCGATGTCGTCAGAAACAACTTCCGGGGTCAACGATCATCCTCAGTTCTTTGTGGTGTCGCCCAAAAAACTGGCCATCATGAGTTTCTTCACCTTTGGCCTGTATTGGTGGTTCTGTTTTCACCGAAGCTGGGTCTTGTACCGAAAAGTTACAGGCGAGCCTGTCTTGCCATTGGTCCGCGCCTTGTTCCCGATCATTTTCCTGTATCCGCTGATGAGGCGGATCGATGCGCGGATTCGCCAATCAAGGCTTGAGTACCGATGGTCACCATTGGTCCTGACATTGCTTTACCTGATTGGCGTGGGTCCTTTGCTGTTGTTGGACCAGGGCGCCTGGGAACATTTCTTTCATATCGCCACGATGCTCCTGCTGACTTCACATGGAGTATTCATCTGGGTGATTGTCAGAATTCAGTGCGCCATCAACTTCAGTGAAGGAGATGAGCAGGGGTTGGCCAATGCAAGGCTGTCGTTGATTAACTGGATTTGGATGCTCTGGGGGCTATTGTTTTGGCCGTCGTTGGTGTTGCTTGCTGTAGGTTCGCTGATGATAGGTTTTTATTGAGCCCGTAACGAAAAAGGGAGAGCAGATGCTCTCCCTTTTTCGTGGTTGCGCTAACGTCAGCCGATAGTCATCAGGCTCGCGTTACCACCGGCAGCAGCAGTGTTGACGCTAAGTGCGCGCTCGATCACCAGGCGCTCCAGGGCAATCGCGGTTTCACCCGACGACAGGCCGTGAACACCGACGATGGCACCGGCGCGCTTGGCCACCTGCTCGCACACGGCGCGCAGTTGGTCGGAGTCGCCGTGGTGGAGGACGGCGTCGAACACCACTTCGTCCTTGTTCCAGTCGGCCACCAGCTGGATGCGCGCTTGCACTTCCTTCGGCAGGCGATTGCGCAGGGTCTTGCTCAGCTCGCCTTCCGGCCAGACCGCCGAGCTGCCCACGGCCAGGACTGCGGCCAGTTGGGTCAGCAGGTCAGCTTCGACCTCGGCCAGGCACAGCACGTGCTCGCGCGGCAGGATGGTGTAGCTGTTGCGCTCGCCAGTCGGCCCCGCCAGCAGGCGGCTGATACCGCTTTGCGATTGCTGGGCGAACTGTTCGCACAAGCCGCTCAGGTCGTTCAGCTGATTGCTCGCCGCCCAGGTTTTGAGGGCTTGCAGCGGTTTGCTCAAGCTGTCGCGCAGGCGGGTGTCCGGGGCGTTTTCGCCGTCGGTGCGCTGGAATGACTGCTCGATGGCGCCGGCCGGGCGGGTCGACAGCAGGCGGTACAGGTACAGCGGGCCACCGGCTTTCGGGCCGGTACCAGACAGGCCTTCACCACCGAATGGCTGCACGCCAACCACGGCACCGACGATGTTGCGGTTGACATAGACGTTACCGGCGTTGACGTTGTCGATGACCTTGGCAATGGTTTCGTCGATCCGGGTGTGCACACCCAGGGTCAGGCCGTAACCGGAGGCATTGATCTGCTCGATCAACTGGTCGAGGTTCTTGCGGTTGTAGCGCACCACGTGCAGTACCGGGCCGAAGATCTCGCGTTGCAGCTCGTCGAAGCTCTCCAGTTCGATCAGGGTTGGCATCACGAAGGTGCCGCGCTTGATCTCTTCACCATCGGCGATTGCCATCTGGTACACGGTACGGCCTTTGTCGCGCATGCCTTGGATGTGCTTCTCGATACCGGCCTTGGCTTCGGCGTCGATCACCGGGCCAATGTCCACGGCCAGGCGCTCGGGGTTACCCAGACGGCTTTCAGCCATGGCGCCCTTGAGCATTTCGATGACGCGGTCGGCGGAATCTTCCTGCAGGCACAGTACGCGCAGGGCCGAGCAACGCTGACCGGCGCTGTCGAAGGCCGACGACACCACGTCGATGACCACTTGTTCGGTGAGCGCCGAGGAGTCGACGATCATTGCGTTCTGTCCACCGGTTTCGGCGATCAGCGGGATCGGGCGGCCCTGGGCATCCAGGCGGCCGGCGATGTTGCGTTGCAGCAGGCGGGCGACTTCGGTGGAACCGGTGAACATCACGCCTTTGACCCGATCATCACCGACCAGACGGGCGCCGACGGTTTCACCGCGCCCTGGCAGCAGTTGCACCACGCCTTCAGGGATACCGGCTTCGAGCAGCAGGCGCACGGCCTGGGCAGCCACCAGCGGCGTTTGCTCGGCCGGCTTGGCCAGCACCGGGTTACCGGCGGCAAGCGCAGCGGCAACCTGGCCGCTGAAGATAGCCAGCGGGAAGTTCCATGGGCTGATGCACACCACCGGGCCCAGTGGGCGGTGGGCGTCGTTGCTGAAGTCGTTGCGCGCCTGCACGGCGTAGTAGCGCAGGAAGTCGACTGCTTCACGCACTTCGGCAATGGCGTTGGCGAAGGTCTTGCCGGCTTCACGGGCAAGCAGGCCCATCAGCGGCTGGATCTCGGCTTCCATCAGGTCGGCGGCACGTTCCAGGATCGCAGCGCGTTCGGCTGGCGGGGTGGCCTGCCAGATCGGCGCGGCGTTGAGGGCGCACTGGATGGCGTTGTCGACGTCGGTGACGTTGGCTTCCTGGACGTGACCGACCACATCGCGCAGATCTGCCGGGTTCAAAACCTGGGCAGGCGCTTCGCTGCTGGAGGCGCAACCGAGCATCGGCGCGGCTTTCCAGTCATTGTGGGCGGTGGCCAGCAGGGCGCAGGACAGCGAAGCCAGGCGGTGTTCGTTGGCCAGGTCGATACCGGCGGAGTTGGCCCGCTCGGCGCCATACAGGTCACGCGGCAGCGGAATGCGTGGGTGCGGCAGGCCGAAGCTGCCTTCCTGGGTGGCCATCTGCTCGATGGTGGCGACCGGGTCGGCGACCAGTTCCTGAATCGAGATCGACTGGTCGGCGATGCGGTTGACGAACGAGGTGTTGGCGCCGTTTTCCAGCAGGCGGCGCACCAGGTAGGCCAGCAAGGTTTCATGGGTGCCGACCGGTGCGTACACGCGGCACGGACGGTTCAGCTTGCCATCGGCGACCTTGCCGACAACCTGTTCGTACAGCGGCTCGCCCATGCCGTGCAGGCACTGGAACTCATACTGGCCCGGGTAATAGTTCTGACCAGCAATGTGATAGATGGCCGAGAGGGTGTGAGCGTTGTGGGTGGCGAACTGCGGGTAGATGACTTCCGGCACCGACAGCAGTTTGCGTGCGCAAGCAATGTAGGACACATCGGTGTACACCTTGCGGGTGTACACCGGATAGCCTTCCAGGCCTTCGACCTGGGCGCGCTTGATTTCGCTGTCCCAGTAGGCGCCCTTAACCAGGCGGATCATCAGGCGATGGCGGCTGCGGCGGGCCAGGTCGATGACGTAGTCGATCACGTACGGGCAGCGCTTCTGGTAGGCCTGGATAACGAAACCGATACCGTTCCAGCCGGTCAGTTGCGGCTCGAAGCACAGGCGCTCGAGCAGGTCCAGCGACAGCTCCAGGCGATCGGCTTCTTCGGCGTCGATGTTCAGGCCGATGTCGTATTGCTTGGCCAGCAGGGTCAGCGACAGCAGGCGCGGGTACAGCTCGTCCATCACCCGCTCGTACTGGGCGCGGCTGTAGCGCGGGTGCAGGGCCGAGAGCTTGATCGAGATGCCCGGGCCTTCATAGATGCCGCGACCGTGAGAGGCCTTGCCGATCGAGTGAATGGCCTGCTCATAGGACGCCAGGTACTTCTGGGCGTCATGTTCGGTCAGTGCCGCTTCACCGAGCATGTCGTAGGAGTAGCGGAAGCCTTTGGCTTCGAACTTGCTGGCATTGGCCAGGGCTTCGGCGATGGTTTCGCCAGTCACGAACTGCTCGCCCATCAGGCGCATGGCCATGTCGACGCCCTTGCGGATCATCGGCTCGCCGCTCTTGCCGATGATGCGGCTGAGCGAAGAGGTCAGGCCGGATTCGTTGTGGGTCGAGACCAGCTTGCCGGTCAGCAACAGGCCCCAGGTGGCCGCGTTGACGAACAGCGACGGGCTGTTGCCCAGGTGCGGTTGCCAGTTGCCGGTGCTGATCTTGTCGCGGATCAGGGCGTCACGGGTGCCTTTGTCGGGGATACGCAGCAGGGCTTCGGCCAGGCACATCAGTGCCACGCCTTCCTGGGACGACAGGGAAAATTCCTGCAATAGACCCTGGACGATGCCGGCACGACCGCCAGCGCTTTTCTGGTTGCGCAGTTTTTCGGCGATGCCAGCGGCCAGTTTGTTGGTCGCTTCGGCCATGGCGGCCGGCAGGCGTGCCTGCTCCAGCAGCATCGGCACCACTTCCGGCTCAGGGCGGCGGTAGGCGGCGGTGATGGCCGAGCGCAGTACCGATTGCGGCAGGATGCTCTCGGCGAATTCGAGGAAGCACTGGTGGGCGTGGTCGGCCTGGACTTCGCCGGCATCGTCAGCATGAATGCCGGGCTGACCGTTGAGTTCGGTCAGGGTGGCGCCACCCTCGAGCTTCTCCAGGTAGTTGAAGATCGCTTGTTTGATCAACCAGTGCGGCGTGCGGTCGATAGACGTCGCAGCTGCTTTGAGTCGCTCACGGGTAGGGTCGTCGAGTTTGACCCCAAGGGTGGTCGTCGCCATTTCTTATCCTCATTATTGCCACAGGTTGTGACTTAAGCTGGCGCCAAGATTAGCCGTGCGCGATTTCGGGTGCAACCTAGTGCAACCCAAAAAATGCAGGAAAAAAGTGCAACTCGTCCGGTGGGTAAAACCCCGCAGCGGAAATGGCTGTTTATGGTGCATTTTCTTCTGAAAATAGGTGTTCTTGCTCCAAAAGGGAGCAAAAACCTGCTGTTACGCAAAATTTCCGACGAGGTGCAACTTGATTGTAAAAACAGGTTGCACCCTCTTTGCGTTGTTGCATAGGATTCGCGGCCTGGGTGCAACCTCCTCTGAGGCTGTCGCTACATAAAAACAAACGCCAGGGCGCAACAATGAGTGTAAGCAATCCAACCTTGATCACGTTCGTGATCTACATCGCGGCAATGGTGCTGATCGGCTTCATGGCCTATCGCTCCACCAACAACCTTTCTGACTACATTCTTGGCGGTCGCAGCCTCGGCAGCGTGGTTACCGCGCTTTCGGCCGGTGCCTCGGACATGAGTGGCTGGCTGTTGATGGGCCTGCCGGGCGCCATCTACATGTCGGGTCTGTCGGAAAGCTGGATCGCCATCGGCCTGATCGTCGGTGCCTACCTGAACTGGCTGTTCGTCGCCGGCCGCCTGCGTGTGCAGACCGAGCATAACGGTGATGCATTGACCCTGCCGGATTACTTCTCCAGCCGCTTTGAAGACAACAGCGGGTTGCTGCGGATCATCTCCGCGGTGGTGATCCTGGTGTTCTTCACCATCTATTGTGCTTCCGGTATCGTTGCCGGTGCCCGCCTGTTCGAAAGCACCTTCGGCATGTCCTATGAGACCGCGCTGTGGGCTGGCGCAGCGGCGACCATTGCTTACACCTTCGTGGGTGGCTTCCTGGCGGTGAGCTGGACCGATACCGTCCAGGCCACGCTGATGATCTTCGCCCTGATCCTGACGCCGGTGATCGTGCTGATCGCAACCGGTGGCCTCGATACCACCTTCGCGGCCATCGAGCTGCAGGACGCGGGCAACTTCGACATGCTCAAGGGCACCACCTTCATCGGCATCATCTCGCTGATGGGCTGGGGTCTGGGCTACTTCGGCCAGCCGCACATCCTGGCGCGCTTCATGGCCGCTGACTCGGTCAAGTCGATCGCCAATGCGCGTCGCATCTCCATGACCTGGATGATCCTCTGCCTGGTCGGCACCTGCGCCGTTGGCTTCTTCGGCATCGCCTACTTCTCGGCGCATCCTGACGTCGCGGGCCCGGTCGCCGAGAACCATGAGCGGGTGTTCATTGAGCTGGCCAAGATCCTCTTCAACCCTTGGATCGCCGGTGTTCTGCTGTCGGCCATCCTGGCAGCGGTCATGAGTACCCTGAGCTGCCAGCTGCTGGTGTGCTCCAGCGCCCTGACCGAAGACTTCTACAAGACCTTCCTGCGCAAGGGTGCCTCGCAGCTGGAGCTGGTCTGGGTCGGCCGTGCCATGGTGCTGCTGGTGGCGGTGGTTGCCATCCTGATCGCCTCCAACCCTGAGAACCGCGTGCTGGGTCTGGTCAGCTACGCCTGGGCCGGCTTCGGTGCTGCCTTCGGTCCGGTGGTGCTGATCTCGGTGCTGTGGAAAGGCATGACCCGTGACGGCGCGTTGGCCGGTATCCTGGTGGGTGCGATCACCGTTGTGGTGTGGAAGCACTTCTCCATCTGGGGTCTGTACGAGATCATCCCGGGCTTCATTCTCGGCGCCCTGGCGATCTACTTCGTCAGCAAGGCCGGTAGCCCGTCGAAGGGCATGGTGTCGCGCTTCGAAGCTGCCGACGAGGCGTTCAAAGCCGGTCATTGATCGACTGTTGAGCTTCGCCTGACAACGGCCCGGTCTCGCAAGAGCCCGGGCCGTTGTCGTTTTGGCGGCCCGTGCCTGACGCCGCCCGCATGACAAGGTAAACTGCGCGGTCTTGCAGGAGTTGCCATGAACTATCGTCACGCCTTCCACGCCGGCAACCATGCCGACGTCTTCAAACACCTTGTGCTGACCCGTCTGATCGCGTTGATGTCGCGCAAGGAGCAGCCGTTTGCCTACCTCGACACCCACGCCGGCCTGGGTCTTTACGACCTGCAGGGCGACCAGGCGACGCGTACCGGCGAATGGATCGAAGGGATCGGTCGTCTCTGGGGGCGCGACGACTTGCCGGAAGTCACCGCAGACTACCTGCGCATCCTGCGCAAGATGAACCCTGACGGCGAGCTGCGCTACTACCCGGGTTCCCCGGAGCTGGCCCGGCGCCTGGCCCGCCAGCAGGACCGTGTGCTGCTCAACGAGAAGCACCCCGAAGACGGCCGCCTGCTCAAGGACAACATGAAGAAGGACCCGCGCGTCGCCGTGCACCTGGGTGAGGGCTGGCATGTGCCGCGGGCCTTGTTGCCGGTGCAGGAAAAACGCGCTGTCATGCTCATCGATCCACCGTTCGAGCAAGCCGACGAGCTCAAGCGCTGCACCCAGGCGATGAAAGAGACCATCGGTCGCATGCGCCAGACCGTCGCGGCTATCTGGTACCCGATCAAGGACCAGCGCCAACTGGTGCGCTTCTACCAGGACCTGACCAGTACCGGTGCGCCGAAGCTGCTGCGGGTCGAGCTGTATGTGCATCCACAGGACAGCCCGCAGGGCCTCAACGGCTCGGGCCTGGCCATCGCCAACCCGCCATGGGGCCTGGAAGAAGAGCTGCGTGCGCTGCTGCCGTGGCTGTCCCAGGTGCTGGCGCAGACCCAGGGTAGCTGGCGGATGGATTGGTTGATCGCCGAATAACTGCTGTAGGAGCGGGCTTGCCCCGCAATGCGGTGTGTCTGAATGTATGCAATCGCGGGGCAAGCCCGCTCCTACGCTTTGCGTTATAATCCCGCGCTTTGGCTGCCGCCCGCCCCAATGGCCCGCGCGCATATTTACAGATTGAAGAGGCTAGACCCTTGGCATTGACGATTCTTGGCCTGTCCGGCGCCCTTAGTCATGACCCTTCCGCGGCTCTGTACATCGACGGCAAGCTGATTGCCGCCGCTGAAGAAGAGCGCTTCGTGCGCGATAAACATGCAAAGAACCGCATGCCCTACGAATCGGCGAAGTTCTGCCTGGAACAGGCCGGTATCAAACCGTCCGACGTTGACGTGGTAGCGATCCCGTTCGCCCCGATCAGCCTGTTCGGCAAGGCTCGCTGGCACTACGCCAAGCGTTACTGGTATGCCCCGGACCGCGCCCTTGACGCGATCCTGATGGGCAACCGTCGCTACAAGCGCTATCGCAAGAAAATCGTCTGGTGCCTGGAGCAACTGGGCTTCGACCCGAAGAAGGTCAAGATCGAGCCGGTCGAGCACCACCTGGCTCATGCCTCCAGTGCCTACCACTGCTCGGGCTTCAAGGAGAAGACCGCGATCCTCGGTATCGACGGTAAAGGCGAATACGCCACGACCTTCTTTGGCTACGGCGAAAACGGCAAGATCCACAAGATCAAGGAATTCTTCGACCCGGACTCGTTGGGCGGCCTGTATGGCGCGATCACCGAGTTCCTCGGCTTCGAGATGCTCGATGGCGAGTTCAAGGTCATGGGCATGGCGCCGTACGGCGATGTCAGCAAGTACGATTTCTCGCGCCTGGCCTCGTTCGAGAACGGCGAGCTGGTGATCAACACCGACTACGCCAACGTCATCGGCCTGCGTCGGTATAAAGAGAAGGGCAAAGGCTTCTACTTCTCGCCCAAGCTCATCGAATGGCTGGGCCCGAAACGCGAAGGCGACATCGCCGACGAGCCGTACATCCACTACGCCGCGAGCATGCAGGCGCTGTTCGAGAAGCTCGCCCTGCAGATGATCGACCATTATCTGGGCGACATCCTCAAGGAGACCGGCAAGCTGGCCTTTGCCGGTGGTTGCGCGCTGAACGTCAAGCTCAACCAGAAGATCATTGCCCGTCCAGACCTCAAGGAACTGTTCGTCCAGCCGGCTTCCGGCGACGCCGGTACCGCGGTGGGTGCTGCTGCCTATGTGTCCCACGCCCGTGGCGTGCCGGTCGAGAAGATGGAACACGTCTACCTCGGTCCGGCATACTCCAACGAGGACGTGATCGCCGCCTGTGCGCGTCACCCGAGCCAGCCGAAATGGCGCAAGCTGGAGAACATGCCCGAGCAGATCGCCAAGATCATGGTCGACGGCAACCCGGTGGCCTGGTTCCAGGGCCGCATGGAGTTCGGCCCGCGCGCGCTCGGTGGTCGTTCGATCATTGGTTGCCCAAGCGTGGAAGGCGTTGCCGACCGCATCAACCACCAGATCAAGTTCCGCGAGCGCTGGAGGCCTTTCTGCCCGTCGATGCTCGACACCGTCGCACCGCAGATGATCAAGATCGATCATCCGGCGCCGTTCATGACCTTCACCTTCGAAGTGGCTGAAGAGTGGAAGACCCGCGTGCCGGAAGTCGTCCACGAAGACGGCACCTCGCGGGCCCAGGTGCTCAAACGCGAGTACAATCCGCGCTATTACGACATGATGAAAGCGCTGGAGACCCTGACCGGTAACGGCGTGTCGTTGAACACCTCGCTCAACCGCCGTGGCGAGCCGATGATCTGCTCGCCGACCGATGCGCTGAACATGTTCTTCGGCTCGGACCTGCAGTACCTGATCATGGAAGACATCCTGGTGGTCAAGGACGGCGCGGACACCTATGACGTCCAGGGCTGAAAAACGCGTACTGCAGTTCTGTCATGGATATGACGGTCCGTTTCTGGACTGCGCGCGCCAGTACGCCAGTCTGTTCGACGGCAGCGGCTACAAGGTCACCACGGTGTTCCTTACCGGCGCTGCCGACCCTCAGGTAGCGGCCGGCTGCGCCTCGGATGAAGTAATCTTCCTCGGGTTCAGCTCCAAGGCCATCCGTGGCCTGAAGCTGGGGGCGATCCGTGCGTTACGGCGGATCGTCGCCAGCCGCGAGTTCAGCTTCTGTATCGCTCACCGCTTCAAGCCTATCTATATCGCCTTGCTTGGCACGCGCTTGCCGGTGATTGGCGTGCACCACGCGTTTGGTGACTATTTGCGGGGCAGCCGCCAGCTGTTTGCCAACCTGTTCAGCAAGCGCCTGAGCCTGCTCGGTGTCTCTGATGCGGTGCGCGACGACATGCGCAAATGCCTGCCCAAGTGGCCGGCCGAGCGTATCCAGACCCTCTACAACCGCATCGACATCGAGGCGCTGCAGGCCAGCCAGGTACCTGCCGCGCAGGCGCGCGAGGCGTTGGGCCTGGACCCGCAAGCATGGATTGTCGGCAACGTCGGCCGCCTGCATCCGGACAAGGACCAGGCCACCTTGCTGCGTGGTTTTGCCCAGGCTCTGCCGCAGCTGCCGGCCGGTGCTCGGCTGGTAATTCTCGGCAAGGGCCGCTTGGAGCAGAAGCTCAAGGACCAGGCCGCCGAGCTCGGTATTTCCGCGCAGGTGGATTTTCTCGGTCAGGTGCCTGATGCCCGGCATTACTTCCGTGCTTTCGACGCCTTCGCCTTGAGCTCCGACCACGAGCCGTTCGGCATGGTCTTGCTCGAAGCCATGGTCGCTGGTGTACCGCTGCTGGCCACGGCCTGTGGTGGTGCGGTCGAGGTGGTCGAGGGTGTCGGCATCCTGTTCCCGCTGGGCGACGCCGAGCGCCTGGGCCAGGGCTTGCAGCACCTGGCTGCGCTCGATCCAGGGCAACGCCAGGAATGTGCCGGGCGCATGCTTGAACGCCTGCGTGAGCGTTTCTCCGATGCCGCGGTGCGCGAGGCCTTCTGGCAACTGCCGCACGTTCGTGCGCTGGCGGCGGAGGCCTGATGCTCAATCATATTCAAGGCTGGCGCGAGCGCGGCTGGACGCAGATCGATGCGGCTACCTACGCTCAGGTCTGGCACCAATTTGGTGGCAGTGTCGCCACCCATCCGCTGGTGGTCGAGCAACTGGCTGATCTGGCACAGATCCCGGTGCGTTACCTGGGTTGGCAGCGCAATGGCGAGCTCAAGGCCGCGATTCCTACCTGGGGCCGCCATCTGGCACTGTCCAAGGATGTGCTCAAGCGTCAGGGCAAAAAAGGCCTGTACGACCTGGGCAACGCCGAGCTGATCCTGCCGGCTGCCGCCGATACCCAGGCGCCGCTGCGTCATGCCGGGCGCTATCTGTCCGAGCTCAACCAGGGCCGCTTTGCCAACCTCAAGCCGCAGACCGAAGCGCTGGCCATGGCGCGTACGCCTGAAGACCTGTCGAAGAAGTTTCGCTACAACCAGCGCCGCGAACTGCGTTTGCTCGAAGAGGCGGGCGGCCAGGTGCGGCCGGTCACGGATTTCTCCAGTGCTGAACTTGCCGCAATCTACTGCGATCTGTTCCAGCGCCGCTGGGAGTTCCCGGCCACCGGTGCCGAGCGCATGGCCGAAGTGATCGAGCGCCTGCGCGAGTTGTTGATCGGTTCGGTGTTGTTTCTTGAGGGTGCGCCGATTGCCATCCAGCTGGTTTACCGGGTCGAAGCGCCGCAGTGGATCAGCGTCGAATACATCAACGGCGGTGTCGACCCGCAAACCAAGGCTTTCAGCCCTGGCAGCGTACTGAGCTTCCTCAATACCCAGGCCGCCTGGGAAGACGCCCGCACGCGCGACAAGCCCCTGCGTTTCTCCTTCGGCCGTGCCGATCGTGAGTACAAGGACCGTTGGTGCAACCCTGTGCCGGTGTTTCAGGTGTGAGCCGCAAGCAGCAGTTGCTCAAGCGCCACCGGCGCAACAAGCGCCTGGGGCTGCTGATTGGTCTGCTGGTGCTGCTCGCCCTGGGCATTTTTGTCCAGTGGTGGCTGCCGCTGCTGTTGCTGCCGCTGCTGTGGGCGGCTCACGAGGCGTGGTTTGCCGATCACCTGTTCTATTCGCCGACCGAGGACTATCAGTATCAGTTCCCGCCAGGCTGCGTGGCCCATCCGGCCGCACTGGTCGACGGTCTTGTGCGCCTGCACTCGCCGCTGCAGCTTGGCGGTGACGAAACGCTGATCCTTCAGCTGCGCCTGAAGAGCGGTTGGCTGGGGCGTTTCCTCGACCCTGCGGTAAGCCTGGGCGGTGAAGATGTTCAGACCTTCGAACGGGGCGTAAACGGTCTTCGTTACCTGAACCTTACCGGGCTGGCTGAACCGCTCATGGCTGGGGGCCTGCGCCTGCGTGGGCGCTACTGCCGGCTGGAGGGCGAAGCGCAGCTGTGGGTTGCAGCGTGCGCGGACCTGCGCCAACGACGGGTGATGGTCATTGCGCCCCATGCCGATGATGCCGAACTCGCTGCATTTGGCCTCTACAGCCAGGCCGAGGAGACCTGGGTGGTGACCTTGACTGCTGGTGAAATCGAAGCCGAACACTACCAGCAAATGGGCCTGGAGAAGGCCGAGGCTGCACGTTTGAAGGGCCGCTTGCGGGCCTGGGACAGCATCGCCGTGCCGCGCTGGGCGGGTGTGCCGGAATCTCGCTGCGTGCAGCTTGGGTATTTCTGCTTGCAGCTCCCGGTCATGCAGGCCGAGCCTGCAGAGCCGATGGCTTCGCGCGAGGCCGGGCTTACCGATACTCGCCTGTTCCGCCAGTTCAACCCGCTGACCCTGCCGGGTGACCAGGACGGCGCGCCGACCTGGAACAACCTGCTGGCCGATTTGCGTGCACTGTTGCTCAAGGCCCGGCCACAGGTGCTGGTGATGCCACACCCGACTCTCGATCCGCACCCTGACCACATCTGCGCCCAGGCGGCCGTGCTTGAGGCGTTGCTGGGCCTGGAATGGCAGCCTGAAACCCTGCTGTGTTATGCCAATCACCTGTATGACAACGACCGTTGGCCAATGGGTGACAGCGGTACAGGGGTGGCCTTGCCGCCGCAACTGGAGGCGAGCCAGGGCTGGGTGCCCTACAGCCTGGTGCTGGACTTGCCAAGCCAGCGCGACAAGGCCATGGCACTGGGCATGATGCACGACCTGCAGCCTCCTGCACCGTTCAAGCGCCGCCTGCGCCGCTTGCTGCAACGCTGGCTGGCCGGGCGCCGAGCTTCGCCTTATGGCGAGAACGAATTTTTCCGCAAGGCCGTGCGTCGCCATGAATTGTTCTGGCGTCGTGACCTCTGATCATGACGCTGCAAGATTGAAAGCTGTGGCCCGAGCGCCGCAAGGAAGACAATGAAAGTTCTATTTCTGGTGCAGAAAGAACAACGGGCGATCCTTGATCGCTTGTATGACGGTGTTGCTGCGCATTGCGACTGTGATCTGCGCTGGCTGAGCAGTGACGATCAGCGTAATCTGCGTCGTTATTTTCGCCGCGAAGTCGAGGTCGACAAGTACGACCGGATCGTGTTCTTCCTGCGCTTCAAGCAAGAGATTCGCCAGGTTGGCTTCATTCGCACGGTGCCCAACCTGGTCATCCTCGAACATGATGCCTACCAGAATTACATCCCGTGCAAGTACACCGGCAAGTTCAGCGCTCACTACCGCCAGTTGCCCTGGGCGCGGGTGATCAGTTCCGGCTACAGGGTCAGCGAACAGCTATGCCAGGAAGGTTTTGATGCTGTGTTTGTGCCCAAGGGCTACGACCAGCAGTTGCTGGCCGACCAGGGGCGTGAGCGGGACATCGAGCTGGCGTTCGTCGGCAGTACCAACAGTGTTGCCTACAGTGGCCGCAAGGCGCTGCTCGACGAGCTGGCCCAGGTTGAAAACCTGCTGGTTACGCGCACCAAGTCGGGCGAAGAATACTGCAACACGCTCAACCGCATCCGCTTTTTTGTCAGCGCGGATGTCGGCATGGGCGAATACATGATCAAGAATTTCGAGGCGATGGCCTGTGGCTGCGTTTTGCTGGCCTTTAGCCAGGGTGAGGCGGAGAATCGCGCCCTGGGCCTCAAAGACATGCATAACGTGGTGCTCTATGACAGCATTGCCCAGTTGCAAGAGAAGCTGAAAGTGTTGCGTGCCGACCCTGAACTGGTTGAGCGAATCAGCAATAACGGTCGTGATCTGGCGGTCTCGCAATTCAGCTTCGCCCAGGTAGGTCGTAGCATCGTGGAAAAAATGCAGCCACCTCTTCGTCCCCGTCCAGCCCTGACCGGCTGGCAGCGCTTGCGTTTGAGACTGGGCATATGAGCCGGCTGTCCTGAAACCAGGCAAGTAGTCTTGAACATTTGAATACAGTTTATGGGGAGGGGGTCCGGTGCGATTCTGCCAAGATAGTGACGTAACACTGGTTGTCACCAGTTGCGGACGCTTCGATTTGCTAAAACTTACGCTGGAAAGCTTTGACCGGTTCAATACCGCGCCTATTCGTGAAGTGTTCATCACCGAGGACTCCGGGGATGAGGCTGTTCACCAGGCTATCCCCGAGCACTGGAAGCCGTACTGCACGGTCTTCGTCAATCGCCCGAAGCTGGGCCAGTTGGCGTCGATCGACCTTTCCTATAGTCACGTAAAGACCCCCTACATCTTCCATTGCGAGGATGACTGGGAGTTCTACCGCCCAGGCTTTGTCGAGGACTCGCTGGCGATCCTGGCGGTCAGCCCGCAGCTCCTGCAGGTCTGGTTGCGTAGCTATGTCTACGACCTGAAATTGCACAGCCCGTATATCCATCTGGGCGAGCGCCAGGTGATCGCCGGTGTTCCCTGCTACCCATTGCTGTCGGACAAGCCCGAGTGGCAAAGCTTCTCGCTGAACCCCGGTTTGCGCCGCCTGAGCGATTATCAGCGCTGTGCGCCGTTTGCCGCCTATGCTGGTGAAAAGGCATTGTCAAAGCGCTATGCCGAGTTGAACCTGACTGGGGTGAGCCTGGAAGGTGACGCAGTGTTGCACACAGGCTTCGGCATGCACGTGAGTCTGCCTGAAGAGCGTCAGCGTAAAGCCCGCCGGCGTCAGCGCGAGCGGGTCAAGCTGGCTTTAACGTTGCTGGTCGGCATTGCACTGGGAGTCGGTGTTGGCTTTTTTGCGAATTGATTCTGCCGGTTTGACGGGGTTCCAGTCCGATACAGCAGGGGGCTCCCCGTGAATATCATCAACATCATGTGGGCTGGTGGTTCGCCGTACGTCTCGGTGCACAAGGTGCATCAGCAAATATTGTCCCAGGCCGAGCCTGGGGCAAGGATCAGCAGTTGGCTACTGCAAGGCCGGGGTTCCTGCTGCAGCACAGAGTCGACACGCGAGTGGCAACTATCCCATCGCCTGCTCAAGGGGCGGCATCTGTGGATGTTGCTCAGGCCCTGGTTGCATGGCCGCCTGCGTGAAGCCTTGGAGCAGGCCAATGCGCAGGTGCTGGTGCTGGATGGGTTGGGGGTATCGCGGCTGATTTTGCCGGTTGTGCAGAAGATGCCGGATGTCCGGGTAGCTATCGTCTTTCACGGCAAGACCCGCTTACGTCGGGCGGATGTCGCCTTGCTACGCTCGATCCCCGGTAGTCGATTGAGTATTGTGGCGGTATCCCAGACCCTTGCCAGCGCGCTGGAGCAAGACCTCGGCATACCAGTCAACGTATTACGTACAGCCCTCGAGCCAAAAGGGTTTCGCCGTGGCCTGCTTGAGCCGGAGCAAGCCCGACAGGCGTTGAACTTGCCAACCCAAGGTGTGCGGGTTATGGGCGCAGTCGGCCGTCTCGTTGATAGTAAGGGCTTCGATTACCTGCTGGAGGCCTTTGCTCAGGCTAGCCAGCAGCAGCCGGACCTGCGCCTGGTGATTCTCGGTGAGGGTGTGCAACGCGCATTGCTGGAAGGGCGGATAAAGGCGCTGGGGCTGGTTGATAAAGTCTTGATGCCAGGCCATTGCAACGGCCTGGCGCAGCTCTACCGGGCATTTGACTGGGTGCTCATACCCTCGCATGCCGAAGGCCTGGGGCTGGTGCTCCAGGAGGCGGTGATGGCAGAAGTGCCGGTACTGTGCAGCGATTTGTCAGTGTTTCGCGAGCAATTGGGTGATGCGGGACTTTATGCCCCAGCGGGCGATCCCCAGGCGTGGGCCAAGGCGATCATTGACTGTGCGGGATTGCCCGCAGAGCAGGTCGCGGCGGCTCAGCAGCAGGCGCTGGCCCCGGATCAAGCCTGGCAGCGTTTCAGTCAGGCTTCCCGTGAACTGCTACGCACGCCTTGAAAAACCTCATCTCGACAAGGCTCGCTCTAATTCCGCAAGGGGAAACTCGTCACCCAGTTGCTCCCGGCCGATGTAGCGGGCAAAGTGCTGCACGTTGCGTCTGACCAGGCGCGCGGATAACGGTGCGCGCAGGAAACGCATGTCAGCCACATCGATCAAGCCCCATTGCTGTTGTGGCGTCACCACAATGTTGCCCAGGTGCAATGAGCGAAAGTAGATGCCCGAACGATGCAGCTGCTGTATCAGGGCAACCAGCTCCGGCAGGTGCTTCTGCCAGCTGAAGCCCGGCTGTCGGGACAGTTGGCGCAGGGTTTCTCCGGGCAAAGGTTGGTACAGCACGGCGGTCATGCCAGGGGCATCGAGGGTGAAGTACTTGAGTACTTCAAGCGTAGGAATTCCAAGCTTCTTCAGTTGCAAGGCGTTGTCGATGAAGCGACGCGAGTAAGGTCGCAGCAAGGCAGATGAAATTAGCCGCTTGCGTCGGAACAGCTTGAGGATATTGCCATCGGTTAGCAGGTAGACTTTAGCTCCGTAGCTGTCGGCCTCCAGGACCTGGGCGCCGAGTGTCAGCTGATTGAAGTCGACCTGGGGTAGCCGGGAACATTGCATGGATAGGGGCCTTGTCATCGGGCAAGCAAAATGACCGGCAATAATGCCGAAAGTTTTAAGGATGCACCATGCCGGTGTTGTTGAAACGATGGGGAAAAGCATGATGTACGCAAGGCGCTGGGCACAGTCCTGGCTGGCGATCGGTTTGTTGTGGTTCGTGGTGGCAATCGCTTTGGCGCCCAGTAACAAGGTTTATCAGTAGGGGGTGACCGCATTTTTGTGGCTGCCGGCACTGGTGTTGCTGTGGTCGGCTCGCGTGCTCGTTGATACCTGGAAAGCCCAGCGCTGGCTATGGCTGTCGGTTGCCTTGCTGCTTGGCTGGTCTGTTCTGAGTCTTTCTTGGAGCAGTGCCGACCAGGGGGGGCAAACGTCTGGTGTATATCGCAGTGTTCCTGCTGTTTTTTCCAATGATGGCCAATGCAGATACTGCGCGTGTGATGCGCCTGTTGAGCTGGGGCGGTGTTGGTCTGGCAATCGCAGCGGTCTATTCAATTGTGCTGTTCTATTGCGTTCAGGCGCAGCCCAGGAATGTCCGGTTATACGGTGTCGGTAAGATTTCCTATCCTATTCTTGGCGCTTACGTAATTGCTGCCGCCATTATCTGGATGCTTCATTGGTACGCCGCGCACCTTGGTGTTGCAAAGTGTCTGGGGCTTGGCGTTGGTCGCCCTCGGCATGTTCCTGCTGCTCTGCCAGCGTCGAGGTGCGGCACTGGTACTGCTTATTTCCGTGCTTGCCATGCCGATCTGGTGCTGAGACCGTTGTGGTTGCTGGATCGCGGGTGCTGCTATGGTTGGCTGTCTGGCTTTATGTATTACGCGAAATCTGGAAAGCCCGTGACACCGCCTTCGGCAAGGGCTTGATGGGCCTGTGGCTTTTCTCGACCCTGGCCATGCAGTTCGACGCCGCCAGCCTCACTGGCACCCCGCGCGCTGAATGGTTCATCAGCTGGCTGCCGGTTGGCCTGGCCACTGTCCTGGTCTGGGGGCGTGCCCGAGCTCCAGGCTGTGATAAAATTTCCGGTTCAATCTGAACAGCGAGCTCGACGATGGCCGAAACACCGCGAGAGGCGGAGCAGAGCTCCAGCCTGAAAATCTACTTCCGGCTGCTGAGCTACGTGAAGCCGTACATCGGCATTTTTATGCTGAGTATCCTTGGCTTTGTGATCTTTGCCTCGACCCAGCCAATGCTGGCCGGCATTCTCAAGTATTTCGTCGATGGTTTGAGCAACCCTCAGGCTGTGTTGTTCCCCACCGTGCCTTACCTGAAAGACCTGCAGTTGCTGCAGGCCGTACCACTGCTGATCGTGCTGATCGCAGCGTGGCAGGGCCTCGGCTCGTTCCTGGGCAACTACTTTCTGGCCAAAGTCTCCCTGGGTCTGGTACATGACCTGCGGGTCGAGTTGTTCAACAAGCTGCTGGTGCTGCCCAACCGCTACTTTGATAACCACAACTCCGGTCACCTGATCTCGCGCATCACCTTCAACGTGACCATGGTCACCGGCGCTGCGACCGATGCGATCAAGGTGGTGATCCGCGAAGGCCTGACCGTGGTCTTCCTGTTTGTCTACCTGTTGTGGATGAACTGGAAACTGACCTTGGTGATGCTGGCGATCCTGCCGGTGATTGCGCTGATGGTCGGAACTGCGAGCAAGAAATTCCGCAAGCAGAGCAAGAAGATTCAGGTGGCCATGGGCGATGTCACCCACGTCGCTTCCGAGACCATCCAGGGCTACCGCGTCGTGCGCAGCTTCGGTGGCGAAAGCTATGAGCAACAGCGCTTTGCCAATGCCAGCCAGAGCAACACCGACAAGCAGCTGCGCATGACCAAGACCGGCGCGGTCTACACACCAATGCTGCAACTGGTGATCTATACCGCCATGGCCGCGCTGATGTTCCTGGTGCTGTTTCTGCGCGGTGATGCTACGGCCGGTGATCTGGTGGCCTATATCACTGCGGCGGGCCTGCTGCCCAAGCCAATCCGCCAGTTGTCGGAAGTCAGTTCGACCATCCAGAAGGGGCTGGCCGGTGCCGAAAGCATTTTCGAGCAACTGGACGAGGCGCCGGAAGTCGACAGTGGCACCGTTGAATTGGACCGTGTTGTGGGGCGCCTCGAGGTCCGTAACCTGAATTTCACCTATCCGGGTACCGAACGTCAGGTCCTGAGCGACATTTCCTTCACCGCCGAACCCGGGCAGATGATCGCCCTGGTGGGGCGTTCGGGCAGTGGCAAGTCGACTCTGGCGGCATTGATCCCGCGCTTCTATCACCACGACCAGGGGCAGATCCTGCTCGACGGCGTGGAGATCGAGAACTACCGACTGCGTAACTTGCGTAAGCACGTCGCCCAGGTGACCCAGCACGTGACCCTGTTCAACGACACCGTGGCCAACAACATCGCTTATGGCGACCTGGCCGGTGCGCCGCGGGCCGAGATCGAAGCCGCTGCCGCCGATGCCTATGCCAAGGAGTTCGTCGAGCAGTTGCCGCAAGGCTTCGACACCCAGGTCGGTGAGAATGGCGTGCTGCTCTCCGGTGGTCAGCGCCAGCGCCTGGCGATTGCCCGGGCGCTGCTCAAGAATGCGCCGTTGCTGATTCTCGACGAGGCCACTTCGGCTCTCGATACCGAGTCCGAGCGACACATCCAGGCCGCATTGGATCACGTGATGCAAGGGCGCACCACGCTGGTGATCGCCCACCGTCTGTCGACTATCGAGAAAGCCGATATGATCCTGGTCATGGATCAGGGCAAGTTGGTCGAGCGCGGTACCCATGCCGAGTTGCTGGCTGCCAATGGCTATTACGCCAGGCTGCATGCCATGGGCCTGGACGAACCGGCCAAGGCTGATATCACCTGATTCACACGCGCCGGGGCCTGTCGTGCCCCGGCAGCCTTTCCTTGGAATGCCTGGCAACAAGGCGGTAAACAAGCCTTCGCTTTGCCTGTGCTAATATCCTGCCCCTGTTAATTATTTTGTATATGGGTTGCCCATGAAGTTGTCCATGCCGCGTTTCGATCAAGCCCCGGTACTGGTGGTGGGCGATGTCATGCTCGACCGCTACTGGCATGGCGGTACCTCACGGATTTCGCCTGAAGCGCCGGTACCGGTGGTCAAGGTCGAACAGATCGAGGACCGTCCCGGCGGCGCGGCCAACGTGGCCTTGAACATCGCCGCCCTGGGGGCCCCGGCTGCACTGGTTGGCGTGACGGGCCAGGACGAGGCGGCCGACAGCCTCGCCAACAGCCTGCAGGCTGCCGGTGTGCGCTCGATCTTCCAGCGTATTGCCCACCAACCGACCATCGTCAAGTTGCGGGTCATGAGCCGCCATCAGCAGTTGCTGCGTATCGACTTTGAAGAGCCCTTTGCCACCGACCCGTTGTCCCTGGGCACCGAGGTCGATGCGCTGCTCGATGGCGTCAAGGTGCTGGTCCTGTCGGACTATGGCAAGGGAGCGTTGAAAAACCACCAGAGCCTGATCCAGGCGGCCCGGGCCAAGGGCATTCCGGTGCTGGCCGACCCCAAGGGCAAGGATTTCTCGATCTACCGTGGTGCCAGCCTGATCACCCCCAACCTCAGCGAGTTCGAAACCATCGTTGGCCGTTGCGCCGACGAGGCCGAGCTGGTGGCCAAGGGTGGCCAACTAATGAGCGAGCTGGAGCTCGGTGCCTTGCTGGTGACCCGTGGCGAGCATGGCATGACCTTGCTGCGTCCTGGTCACCCGGCCCTGCACCTGCCTGCCCGGGCCCGTGAAGTGTTTGACGTGACGGGTGCCGGCGATACGGTGATCTCGACCCTGGCCGCAGCCATTGCTGCCGGCGAAGAGCTGCCCCATGCGGTGGGCCTGGCCAATCTTGCCGCCGGTATCGTGGTCGGCAAACTGGGTACCGCAGCCATCAGTGCCCCGGAGTTGCGCCGCGCCATCCAGCGCGAAGAAGGTTCCGAGCGTGGCGTGCTGAGCCTCGACCAGCTGCTGCTGGCCATTGATGATGCCCGCGCGCACAACGAGAAGATCGTCTTCACCAACGGTTGCTTTGACATCCTCCATGCCGGTCACGTGACCTACCTGGAGCAGGCCCGTGCCCAGGGCGATCGCCTGATTGTCGCGGTCAACGATGATGCCTCGGTCAGCCGCCTGAAAGGTCCGGGCCGGCCGATCAACAGTGTTGACCGGCGCATGGCTGTGCTGGCCGGCCTCGGGGCAGTGGACTGGGTCATCAGCTTCCCTGAGGGTACGCCGGAGAACCTGCTGAGCCAGGTCAAGCCGGACGTGCTGGTCAAGGGCGGTGACTATGGCATCGACCAGGTGGTCGGCGCCGATATCGTCACGGCCTACGGCGGTACCGTGAAGGTGCTGGGGCTGGTGGAAAACAGCTCGACCACCGCTATCGTCGAGAAGATCCGCAAGAACTGAAACATCGCGGGGCAAGTCGCCCTGCGATCGGCTCTACTTGCGCAATCCGCCACGGGCCATCTGCAACAGCTCCCGCGCTCTACCGGTCAGCCGCTTCAAGCCGCTGTCCGGCTTCGCTGGCGTCAGGCCTTGCTGCCTGACCCAGTCCTTCCAACGTATCCGCTCATCCCTGACCAGCCATCCCTCCTGCCTGGCAAAGCTTTCGGCTAGGTACAGGCCGCGGGTGCTGGCCGGTAGCAGACGATCCTTGCTCAGGGTGTAGAGTTCGGCACGTGGCTGGCCGTCTTCCAGCGGCATCAGGTACAGGTCGGGGCGCTTGCGGTTGAGGCGAGCGACGAGTTGGTCGCCTTCAAGGCGCTCGTCAACGTGGAACAGGCTCAGCGATTTGGCCTCGCGGGGGACTTGCAGGCACAGGTCGTAGATCAACTGCAGTGACGCGGTGGGCAAGTGCACGTAGGCCCGAGGCCGCTCCAGCAACTGCAGATTGGCGCAGCGCACCGGGCGTGCGGCGCCGGACTGCGGAGTGAGCACGAAGGGCAGGGCTTCGCGGTAGTGCAAGGCGTCAGCGTAGGGCGCCGGTAGCCAGGTGTCGTTGAAGCGCCCGCCAAGCCAGCCTTCCGGGGTTTCCAGCAGGCATTCTTCGGCAACCTCCTGAATTGCCGCATGCAGCGGCAGGTTCAGCTCCTGAGCGGGCACATAGCCTGAAATCAGTTTCAGCACCACATCGCCGCGGTCCTGACGGCGCTGACGCACCAGCACCCAGTAATCGCGATTTTGCCAGCGCAGGGTCAGGCGCACCGACACGCCGAGATTGGCCAGCTCGATAGCAAAGTGCTGGCTGTCGGCGAGCTGGATCGGCTTGCGCCGTTGCAGGGTCTGGGCGAAGTTCAGCGGCATGCCGATGCTCTGGTAGACGAGGCCTTCGGGGCTGGCCTCGACGTGCAGCGGCAGGGTCTTGAAGTTGCTGGGGTTCTTGCGGATCAGCGTTCGCGGCATGTCGGCTCCTTCTTGCGTTGGGGTCGGCCGCGGCGGCGGCGTGGATGTCAGTGGCGCAGGACGTTGGCAACGGTTGCCACGTTATGGGCCAGGTGCAGCGGGTTGATGGTGCCGACAATAGCACTGCTGACGCCAGGCTGGGCAAACAGCAGTTCGAAGCTGGCGCGCACCGGATCGACCCCCGGGCTCAGGCACACGTGACCACTGGCCAGGGCCTTTTTCACCAGGATCGCCTTGCCGTGTTCGGCAGCGTAATCGATCACCGGTCGTTCAGCCTGCTCGTTCAGATTGTAGGTGACCATGGCGCAATCGCCGCGCTCAAGCGCTTTGAGGCCGCCCGCTGCGGTCTTGCCGGAAAGGCCGAAACCTCGGATCTTGCCTTCCTGCTTCAACGCTTCGAGGGTCTGGTAGACCTCTTCATGTTCGAGGATATGCAGATCGTTGCCGTCGGAATGCACCAGCACCAGGTCGATGCAGTCGGTTTCCAGGCGTTTGAGGCTGCGCTCGATGGAAAAGCGCGTGTGCGCTGCACTGAAGTCGAAACGCGACTGGCCGTCTTCGAACTCCTCGCCCACCTTGCTGACGATCACCCAGTGCTCACGCTGACCGCGCAACAGCGGGCCGAGGCGTTCCTCGCTGCGGCCGTAGGCTGGCGCGGTGTCGATCAGGTTGATGCCCAGCTCGCGGGCCTGGGCCAGCAGCATGCGTGCTTCAGCGTCGTCGGGAATGGTGAAGCCGTTGGGGTACTTGACGCCCTGGTCGCGGCCGAGCTTGACGGTGCCCAGGCCCAGTGGCGACACCGTCAGGCCGGTACTGCCGAGGGGACGATGCAGGTCGTGCAGGCTCGGCAGGCTCATGGCAGCAGTTGCTCCCACACCGGCAGGGCCATGGGTGGCCGGGGCAGTTCGGGCAGGGCAGCCTGAGCGGCCGGCTTGATGCCGTCACGCTCAAGGGTGGCCAGCACCCGGTCGCTGAAGTCCGGGGCCAGGGCCAGCTTGGTCGGCCAGCCCACCAGCAGACGCTGTTGCTCGGCAAGGAAGGCGTTGTCCGGGCGCACCAGCCCCGACTGTGCGGGCTCGGCGCGGTCGATGCGCACGGTGGCCCAGCGCACCTGGCTGAGGTCGATCCAGGGCAGCAGGTTGCCGACTTCTTTTTTCGCCGCCGCAATCTGCGCTTCAGGTTCGCGGGCTACGCCATCGGCTTCGGCCAGGTCGCCGCCCAGGTACCAGACCCACTGGCCATCAGCTGCCGGGTGGCTGGTGACGGTGATGCGCGGCTTCGGCCCGCCGCCCAGGCAGTGGGCGTACAAGGGCTTGAGGCTGGCGCCCTTGGCCATGACCATGTGCAGCGGCCGGCGCTGCATGGCCGGCTGGCTCAGGCCCAGGGCTTCAAGCAACGCGGCATTGCCGGCACCGGCGCTGAGCACCACGCGTTGGGCGCGGATCTCGCGGCCGTCGACGCGCAAGCCAAGCAGCTCGCCATTGTCGTTCAGCGGTTCGATGGATTGAGCGGCCAGCAGGCTGTCGCCGGCCAGCTCCGCGAGCTTGTTCAGCAGGCTCGGCACATCGACGACCAATTCGGCCAGGCGATAGACCTTGCCCTTGAAGGCGCGGTCCTGCAGGGCAGGCGGCAGTTGATCGCCCTTGACCTGATCGACACGGCCGCGCACCGCCTTGCTGGCAAAAAAGCTGGTGAGATTGCCGGCCAGGGTGCCGGGTGACCACAAGTAATGGGCGTCAGACAGCAGGCGCACGCCGGACAGGTCCAGCTCGCCGTTGCCGGCCAGGGCCTCGCGCCAGCGCCGCGGCATGTCGGCGATGGCCTCCGAGGCGCCGGTCAGGGCACCGTGCAGGGCATATTTGGCGCCGCCGTGGATGATCCCCTGGGACTTGAGGGTTTGCTCGCCACCGAGGCTGGCGCGTTCCACCAGCACTGTCGAATAGCCGAGCCGGCGCAGGCGGGCATTGAGCCAGAGGCCTGCGACCCCGGCGCCGACGATCAGCACATCGGTGGAAATTACGGTTGGCATGCATGAACCTCACAAGCTTGGACAGACGCCCAGTATACAGCCTGTGAAGCATTGCACCCGGTTGCGGATCAATGCCCGGCGGTTTTCGAGAAGACCTGGATCACCACCACGCCGCCGACGATCATGGCCATGCCGAGCATCGCCGGTACATCCAGCTTCTGCCCGTAGATCACCAGCGCCGCGATGCTGATCAGGACGATGCCCAGGCCCGACCAGATTGCATAGGCGATACCCACCGGAATGCTGCGCACCACCAGGGTCAGCATCCAGAACGCCACCGCGTAGCCACAGACCATCAGCAGCAGTGGCAGGGGCGTGCTCAGGCCCTTGACGGCTTTCATCGAGGCGGTGGCGATAACTTCGGCGCAGATGGCGATAGCCAGGTAGGTGTAGGCATTCATGTCGGTAATCCTCTGTTCTGGCTGGGCATTCTAGAGCAAGCCTGAATGGGGTAAAGTCATTACCTATCTTCCCTGGAGATAGGTTGATGGCCGAGCAGTGGAACCTGGAGCAGTTGCGCATGTTCGTGCGGGTCGCCGAGCTGCGTTCGTTTTCGGCAGTGGCCCGTGAGCAGCGCAAGGCGCAATCGGCGGTGAGCAACGGCATTGCCCTGCTGGAGACTGACCTGGGCGTGACCCTGTTCGAGCGCAGCAGCGGCCGCCAGCCGCGCCTGACCGAGGCCGGCGCAACCTTGCTGGAAGATGCCCGCGAACTGTTGCGCCAGTGCGAACGCCTCGACGGCCGTGCCCTGGCCCTGATGCGCGGGCAAGAGGCGCAACTGCGCGTGGCCCAGGATGAGGCCATGCCCTATCAACCGGTGATCGACAGCCTCGACGAATTGGCTCGGCAGTTCCCCTTGCTTGAGGTGCAGATGGCCAGCGGCGCCCAGGGCGACGTTGCACGCAAGTTGATCGAACGGCGCGCCGATCTGGGCCTGTTGTTTCACCATGACCATATGCCGGAGGCCCTTGAGCGCCGGGCTGTAGGACGGATCGAGATGGTCACTGTGTGTGCGGTGGATCATCCACTGACCGGCCTGCAGCGGGTTACCCGCCAGGACCTGGCCAGGCACCGCCAGTTGCTGATCACCCCACAGGAAAGCGGCTATCCCGGTGGCGAGCCGATCAGCCCGCAGATCTGGCGTGCCGACAGCTTCTACGCCATGGCCGAGTTGCTGATGCGTGGCCTGGGCTGGGCCTGGTTGCCGCGGCATGTGGTGCAGTACCCCACCTACCAGGCGCAAATGGTCGAGCTGGCCAGCGAATGGACGCCACCGGCGCTGGTGGTCGAGCTGGTGTGGCGTCGTGACGAGCCGCTGGGCCCCGCTGCACAGTGGCTGGCTGAACGCTTCGCAGTGCACTTGCGCGCAATTGGCTAGTACACTTCGGCGCCATGAACAGAACCCTCTATACCCTGCTGTTTCACCTGGGCCTGCCGCTGGTTGCGCTGCGCCTGTTTCTGCGTTTGCGCAAGGCCCCGGCCTATGCTCAGCGTGTCGGCGAGCGTTTCGCCCTGAACCTGCCGGCCATGGCCAAGGGCGGTATCTGGGTGCACGCGGTGTCGGTAGGTGAAAGCATCGCCGCGGCGCCGATGATTCGCGCCTTGCTGCAGGCTTATCCACAGCTGCCGATCACCATCACCTGCATGACCCCGACTGGGTCCGAGCGGATCCGGGCGATGTTTGCCGATGAGCCGCGAATTCAGCACTGCTACCTGCCATATGACTTGCCCTGGGCTGCCGGGCGCTTTCTCGATCACGTGCAGCCCAAGCTTGCGGTGATCATGGAAACCGAGCTGTGGCCCAATCACATTCACCAGTGCGCCAAGCGCGGTATAGCGGTGGCGTTGGCCAACGCGCGATTGTCTGAGCGCTCGGCCCGCGGTTATGCGCGCTTTGCCGGGTTGACCCGGCCGATGCTGGCCGAAATGAGCCTGATCGCGGTGCAGACCGAAACCGAGGCCCAGCGCTTTCGCCAGTTGGGTGCGCGACCTGAGTGTGTGCAGGTCACCGGTTCGATCAAATTTGACCTGAGTATCGACGAGCAACTGCTGCCCCGCGCTCGTGCCTTGCGTGAGCAGTGGCAGGCCAGCCAGCGCCCTGTGTGGATCGCCGCCAGTACCCATGAAGGCGAGGACGAGGTCATTCTCGCTGCCCATCGGCAGTTGCGTGAACATCACGCCGACGCCTTGCTGATCCTGGTGCCGCGCCATCCGGAACGCTTCAACAGCGTGTTCGAGCTGTGTCGCGGGCAATTCCCAACGGTTCGCCGTTCCAGTGCCGAACCGATCAACGCGGATACGGCCGTGCTGCTCGGCGACACGATGGGCGAGCTGCTGTTTCTCTACGCCCTGGCCGATATTGCCTTCGTTGGCGGCAGCCTGGTGGCTAACGGCGGGCACAACCTGCTGGAGCCGGCGGCGCTGTCGCTGCCGGTGCTCAGTGGTCCGCACCTGTTCAACTTCCTCGAGATCGCGGCGATGCTGCGTGAGGCTGGTGCCTTGCAGGAAGTCGATGATGCCCAAGGGCTGGCGGCCGAGGTGCGGCGGCTGATCGAGTTGCCGCGGGATGCGCAGCGCATGGGGGCGGCGGGGTTGGCGGTGATGAAGGCCAATCAGGGGGCATTGAAGCGCTTGCTGGATGCGCTGGGGCGGTTGATCTAGGCAGGCTTCGCCTGCCATCGCCGGCAAGGCCGGCTCCCACAGGTTTTTGTGGGAGCCGGTCTTGCCGGCGATCGCTTTTCAGGGACGGGCTTCGAAGTTGGCCTTGGCCGCTGCTGCCAGGTCTGGCGGCAGGAAGTCCTTGTCCGGGTTGTAGTCCGATTTCAGATAGCGGCTCAAATCCGTCAGGTCCTGCGGGCTCAACGTGCCTGCCGCCTGCTTCAAGCGCAGGTTGTCGAGGATGTAGTCGTAGCGGGTATTGTTGTAGTCGCGCACCGAGGTGTACAGCTGGCGCTGGGCGTCGAGCACGTCGACGATGTTGCGGGTACCCACCTGGTAGCCGATTTCCGTGGCTTCCAGGGCGCTCTGGTTGGAGATGATCGACTGCTTGCGCGCTTGCACCTGCTCGACATCGGTGTTCACTGCACGGTGCAGGTTGCGGGTGTTTTCCACCACCTGGCGGCGCAGGCTTTCGCGTTGCTGTTCACTCTGGCTCAGGCGTTGGTAAGCCTCGCGTACCTGCGAGCTGGTCAGGCCGCCGCTGTAGATCGGGATGTTCAACTGCAGGCCGATGCTGGTCTGTTCGACATCGCCGCTGTAGTTCTGCCCGGTGAGGTTGGGGTTGGTGAAGCCCAGGCTGTCGTTGTCGCCTTTCTGGTAGCGTGCTACCGCATCCACGGTCGGTGCGTGCCCGGCCTTGCGCTGGCGCAGGGTCTCTTCGGCGGCGCTTACCGCGTAGTTGGTGGCCAGCAGGTTGAGGTTCTGTTTGCCGGCCGTCTCGACCCAGGCCTTGGCATCGTTTGGCACCGGCACTTGTACCGGCAGGGTGTGGACGATGCCCTGCACCGAGTTGTAGTCGCGGTTGGTCAGGGTGATCAGCGCCTCGAAGGCGTCATCGACCTGACGCTGGGCAACGATGCGGTTGGCCCGGGCGGTGTCGTAGCTGGCCTGGGACTGCAGCACGTCGGTCTTGTCCGAGAGGCCGACGTCGAAGCGCTCGTTGGACTGGTCGAGCTGGCGCTTGAACGCGGCTTCTTCGGCCTTGGTCGAGGCCAGGGTGTCTTGGGCGCGCAGCACGGCAAAGTAGTTTTCGGCGCTTTGCAGGATCAGATTCTGTTCGGTGGCCGACAGCTCCAGGGCCGCCTGCTCGTTGACCGCTTCAGCCGCCTGCAACTGGAACCAGCGGTCAGCGCGGAAGATAGGTTGCGCCAGGGTCGCCTGCCAGGAATTGCCGCTGCGGTTGGAGGTCACCGAAGGGCTGTCGATCTTGGTGCGGTTGCTCATCATCTCGGCGCCGGCCGAGAGGTTTGGCAGCAGGCCGGCACGGGCCTGGGGCACCACTTCCTTCTGGGCGCCGTAGTTGGCGCGGGCGGCCGCCAGGTCGGCGTTATTGTTCACGGCTTCCTGATAGACACTGACCAGGTCGGTCTTCGCCGACAGGGGCACATCCGCTGCCCAGGCCATTCCGTTGGTAGCACAAGACACGGCAAGGGCCAGTGAGAGTTTGCGCAGCATAGGGCAATCCTTGAACGGTGAGAATTTCTGAACTGGTGAGTGTAGTTGTGCAGGCATTTCGCAACAATCCGCTATTTGCGCCATTTATCGTGTCCATGTCCAGGTGCTTGGCTTTGCATGCCACTCCAGTCTAGACTGCCCACGTTCTTGTCGGGGTGCCTTGCGTTGAGGCTGAGATCGGATAATCCGGATCCCGTTGAACCTGATCAGGTTAGCGCCTGCGTAGGGAACAAGATTTCTCGCTTTCCCGGCGAGTCTCTTGTGCCAGGTCCGGGAGTGTCGAGGCAGCCATCATCGCTGCAGGCATCACCGCGCATTTGGTACAGCACCACCCATGGTGCGTCCGTGCCTTTCAGGTTCTCCCCGACATTCCACTGCTAGGAAGCCGTCTGGAGAGCCTGTGATGAGTAAACAAGAAAAACATACCAATCTGAGTGAATCGGCCCAGGTCGATCAACAGTCCGTACAGCCGTTCACCCGTTCGCGCAAAATCTATGTCGAAGGCTCGCGCCCGGACATCCGCGTGCCCATGCGTGAAATCAGCCTGGACGACACTCCGACCGATTTCGGCGGCGAAGCCAACGCTCCGGTGCTGGTCTACGACACGTCCGGTCCCTACACCGATCCCAACGTGATCATCGACGTGCGCAAAGGCCTGGGCGATGTCCGTTCAGCGTGGATCGACGCCCGGGGTGACACCGAACGCCTCGCCGGCTTGTCGTCGGACTTCGGCCAGCAACGCCTGGCCGATGCCGAACTGACCAAACTGCGTTTCGCCCACGTGCGCAACCCGCGCCGGGCCAAGGCCGGCGCCAACGTCAGCCAGATGCACTATGCGCGCCAGGGCATCATTACCGCCGAGATGGAATACGTCGCCATCCGTGAAAACATGAAGTTGCAGGAAGCTCGCGCCGCAGGGCTGCTCGACCAGCAGCATGCCGGTCACAGCTTCGGTGCCAGCATCCCGAAAGAAATCACCGCCGAGTTCGTACGCGAGGAAATCGCCCGCGGTCGCGCGATCATCCCGGCCAACATCAACCACGTGGAGCTGGAGCCGATGATCATCGGCCGCAACTTCCTGGTGAAGATCAACGGCAACATCGGCAACAGCGCCCTGGGCTCGTCCATCGAAGAAGAAGTGGCCAAGCTGACCTGGGGCATTCGCTGGGGTTCGGACACCGTCATGGACCTGTCCACCGGCAAGCACATCCACGAAACCCGCGAGTGGATCATCCGCAACTCGCCGGTGCCGATCGGTACCGTGCCGATCTACCAGGCCCTGGAGAAGGTCAACGGCGTGGCCGAAGACCTGACCTGGGAGCTGTTCCGCGACACCCTGATCGAACAGGCCGAGCAGGGCGTGGACTACTTCACCATCCACGCCGGCGTGCTGTTGCGCTATGTGCCGCTGACCGCAAAGCGGGTCACCGGTATCGTCAGCCGCGGCGGCTCGATCATGGCCAAGTGGTGCCTGGCGCACCACAAAGAGAACTTCCTCTACACCCATTTCGACGAAATCTGCGAAATCATGAAGGCTTACGACGTCAGCTTCTCGCTGGGCGATGGCCTGCGTCCGGGCTCGATTGCCGACGCCAACGACGAAGCGCAGTTCGGCGAGCTGGAAACCCTCGGCGAGCTGACCAAGATCGCCTGGAAGCATGACGTCCAGTGCATGATCGAAGGCCCGGGCCACGTGCCGATGCAACTGATCAAGGAGAACATGGACAAGCAGCTCGAGTGCTGCGACGAAGCGCCGTTCTACACCCTCGGCCCGCTGACTACCGACATTGCCCCGGGCTACGATCACATCACCTCCGGCATCGGTGCGGCGATGATCGGCTGGTTCGGTTGTGCGATGCTCTGCTACGTCACGCCCAAGGAACACCTGGGCCTGCCGAACAAGGATGACGTCAAGACCGGCATCATCACTTACAAGATCGCCGCCCATGCTGCGGACCTGGCAAAAGGTCATCCGGGTGCGCAAATCCGCGACAACGCGCTGTCCAAGGCGCGCTTCGAGTTCCGCTGGGAAGACCAGTTCAACCTCGGCCTGGACCCGGACACCGCGCGCAGCTTCCATGACGAAACCCTGCCCAAGGATTCGGCCAAGGTCGCGCACTTCTGCTCCATGTGCGGGCCGAAGTTCTGCTCGATGAAGATCACCCAGGAAGTGCGCGAATACGCCGCCAACCAGCGCATCGAAGCGGTGGACGTGGCGGTCGAGGATGGCATGCGCGAGCAGGCCGAGCGGTTCCGCCAGGAAGGCAGCCAGTTGTACAAGAAGGTCTGATCGGGCTGTTCAGGCGGTGTGCTGGTGCACACCGCATCGCTGGCAAGCCAGCTCCCACAAGGTACCGGTGGGAGCTGGCTTGCCAGCGTTAGGGCCCTGAAGAACAATAAATTCCTCCTGTCGAGACTACTCTCGTGAGCACACCCAGCCCGTTTTCCCCCGATCACCCGGTCAGCGCCGAGCAGCGCGTGCTCAGCGGTGGCCACCTTGCTGGCGATCAGCGGGCCGTTGACCTTCGTGCGCAAGATCTTGCGCAAGTGGGGGATCTGGCTGCTGATCGGTGCCTGCCTGTGGCTGACCTGGAACCTCTTTGCCAAGGCCGATCTGGCCGCGCTGTGGGCGCGTGCCGGCGATGGTTCGATGCCGCTGGCGATCGGTATCGACATTGCGATTGCCATGCCGCTGTCATGGTTGCCGCTGATTGCCGACTACTCACGCTTCAGCCAGCGTGCCAGCCGGGTGTTTGCCGGCACGGCGCTGGGCTATTTCATCGGCAACGTATGGATGATGAGCCTGGGCGTGGCCTACACCCTGGCGTTTGCTCCAGCGGCTGAGGTCAATACCCTGCTGCTGGCGCTGGCTGGCGCGGGCCTGGGTATCCCACTGCTGCTGATCCTGCTCGACGAGTCGGAAAAGGCCTTTGCCGATATTCACTCGGCGGCCGTTTCCAGCGGTTTTCTGGTACGCCTGAAGGTCGAGCACCTGGCCTTGGCCATCGGCGTGCTGTGCACCCTGATCGCCAGTTTCGCGCCGTTGGCGCAGTACCAGAACTTCCTCTTGCTGATCGGCTCGGTGTTCGCACCGCTGTTCGGCGTGGTGCTGGTCGATCATTTCATCATCCGTCGCCGCCGCAGCGATGCCAGCCCGATCCACAGCCTGCATTGGCCGGCATTGTTGGCCTGGGCGATTGGCGTGGCGGCGTACCATCTGCTGGCACACTACGCCCCGAACCTCGGCTCGACCCTGCCGGCCTTGCTGCTGGCAGGGGTGGTGTACTGGGCGGCAGCGCCAGCGGTCAGCCGCGACCGGGAAACAACTCCGGCTTGATCACACCGTTCAGGCGCGGGTAGGGGATTTTCAGCTCGATGTGGCCCATGGAGTACGGGGCGATGGCATAGACCTCGTACTTGAGCACCACCGCACCGTAGGTCAGGGCAATGTGCGGGGTCTGGCGGAAGGGCCAGGTCTTGACGAACTCGGCGTCCTTGTCCATGCCGGTGCTGATCAGCCAGCCTTTGTGGGCTTCTTCGGCAGTCTTCCAGAAGGTCGCTTCCTGGCCCGGTACCAGCATGTCCTGCAGGCTCAGCACCTTGTCCTGCTGGCGCGAATAGTTGATGAAGCCGCGCCCGGGCATACCATGGGCGCCACCAGTATCCAGATAACTGGACAGCTCGATGATCACCAGTCCGTCATGCTGCTCGCGTACCTTGGCTTGCAGGTAGCTGCTGTTGCGGCTTTCGGCGCTGGCCATAAACTGCTCTTCATAGGCTTTGAGCGAGGCGGGCAGGGCGCTGCGCTCGTTGTCCTGGGTCAGTTGTAGCAGGCGTTTCTCGATGATGCCGTCCAGCTTGGGGTTGGCCGGGAAGTGGATGGTGTCGATGTTGACCAGCGGGCAATCGGCGTTGCTGCAACCGGGCTTGATGTGCTCCCAGCGGTCGCGCTTGACCTCCAGCGGCGTGCGCATGTTGGGCTGGAACAGGCTCTGACAAGCGCCCAGGGCCAGGGCCAGCACGGCCACGGACGTCAGTTTCACAAGCGTCATGATGATCCTTGTAAGGCAAAGGTGATCGGACTTGGACCGTCGGCAAGGCCTTCAGTTCGCCACTAAGCTGAATAGACCAGCGGGGTGTCTATCCTCGCAGCCTGGACAGTATCTTTAAAGAGGTGAAACACGGCGGTGTGCAGGTTAGGATGGCGCGATGCGGTAAATGAGGTAACGAGGATTCCCATGCCAGACACGTTCAACAACGCAACGCCCAGCAAGGTCGAGATCATCGACCGGGCCATTTGCTACAAGGGCTTCTACCGCCTGGACAAACTTCGCCTTAGCCACGAGCTGTATGCCGGTGGCATGGGGCGCGAAATCAGCCGCGAACTTTTCGTGCGTCACGATGCGGTGTGCGTGCTGCCCTACGACGCCCAGCGCGATGAAGTGGTGCTGATCGAGCAGTTTCGCGTCGGTGCCATCGGCAAGGTCGACAACCCCTGGTTGATCGAGCTGGTCGCCGGTCTGATCGACAAGGACGAACAACCGGAAGAAGTTGCACACCGCGAAGCCGAGGAGGAAGCTGGACTTGTGTTCAGTACGCTGTGGCCGATGACCCGGTATTTCCCGTCACCGGGCGGCAGCGATGAATTTGTGCATCTGTTTCTGGGTCGCTGCAGCAGCGATGGGGCCGGTGGCCTGCATGGCCTGGAAGAAGAGGGCGAGGATATTCGCGTCAGGGTCTGGGCGTTCGAGGATGCGCTGCAGGCCGTGCGCGATGGCAAAATTGCCAACGCGGCAACCATCATTGCCTTGCAATGGCTGGCCTTGAACCGCGCTGAAGTCAGGGGGCTATGGTCGTGAATCTGCTGCGCGAGCGCTACCGGGTCGATCTGGTCGGGTTGCAGGCTGCCTGCGAGGCCAACTATGCGCGCTTGATGCGCCTGTTGCCCGACATGCGCAGCACCCAGAGCTCGCGCCGGATCGGCATGACCCAAGGGGACCAGATGCTTGGCGTACTGGTCCTCGATGTCGTGCTCGCTTGCCCTTACACCACCACCTTGCGCGTGCGCCAGGAGCACAGCCTGCCCTGGCTGCCGGTGCCGCAGCTGGAAGTGCAGGTCTACCACGACGCGCGCATGGCCGAAGTGGTCAGCGCCGAGCATGCCCGGCGCTTTCGCAGCATCTACCCGTACCCGAATGCGGCCATGCACCAGCCGGATGAAAAGGCCCAGCTCAACCTCTTCCTCGGTGAATGGCTGAGCTATTGCCTGGCCTGTGGCCATGAGTTGGCCGTCGTTCGCTGAAATGTGACGGCGGTCGTTTTCGAGTATTTGCTCAAAGCCCGCCAGCCGCCATAATCGCGCTGAATCCGTTCAAGGAGTCGGCCATTGCCGCAATCATCGATCCCACTTCGCGACGCGCCAGTGCACCTGGTGCAACTGACCGATAGCCACCTGTTTGCCGACCCGCAAGGCACGCTGCTGGGCATGAACACCCGCGACAGCCTGCAGCGCGTGATCGAACGGGTGCGCGCCGAGCAGCCGCGGATCGACCTGGTGCTGGCCACCGGCGACCTGTCCCAGGACGGCTCGCTGGCGTCCTACGCCAGTTTTCGTGACCTGACCGCCAGCCTCAAGGCCCCGGCACGCTGGCTTGCCGGTAACCATGACGAGCCGTTGCCGATGGAGCAGGCGGCGCAAGGCACCGAACTGCTCGATCCCGTGGTGGATATCGGTAACTGGCGAATCCTGCTGCTCAACTCGGCAGTGCCCGGCTCGGTGCCGGGGTTGCTCGATGACGGCCAGCTCAACGTGCTCGAGCAAGCGTTGAGCGAAGCGCCCGAGCGCCATCACCTGATCTGCTTTCATCACCAGCCGGTGCCTATCGATTGCGCCTGGATGGCACCGATCGGCTTGCGCAATGCCGATGCGCTGTTTGCCGTACTGAAAGGTTATCCACAGGTGCGCGCCTTGCTCTGGGGACACATTCATCAGGAATGGGACCAGGTGCGCGATGGTGTGCGGCTATTGGCCTCACCGTCGACCTGCATCCAGTTCGAGCCGGGGAGCGAAGACTTCAAAGTCGGCGAGCAGGCTCCGGGCTATCGCTGGCTGCGCCTGCAGGCGGATGGCTCGATCGACACCGGCGTATCGCGGGTGACCGACTTCGAATTCACCGTCGATTACGCAGGCGACGGCTATTAAGTGTTGCCAAAACACTGAAACCGCTCCTTCTGCCGCCGAACAGGCTAAAATGCGCGCTTTCCTGCCTGGCGATCCAGGCATTCAAGGCGCATCGGGGGCGGCATGTCGGGTTCGATTCTCTATATTCACGGGTTCAACAGCGCGCCGTCGTCGAAAAAGGCCTGCCAACTGGTAGCAGTCATGGCACAACTGGGGCTGAGCGAGCGCCTGCGCGTCCCGGCGCTGCATCATCACCCGCGCCAGGCCATTGCCCAGCTGGACGCCGCCATTGCCGAGCTTGAATCGCCATTACTGGTCGGCAGCTCGCTCGGCGGCTACTATGCCACCCATCTGGCCGAGCGCCATGGGCTCAAGGCCTTGCTGATCAACCCGGCGGTCAACCCGCACCGGCTGTTCGATGGCTACCTGGGGTCCCAGCAGAACCTCTACACCGGCGAAACCTGGGAGCTGACCCTGGACCACGTGCAGGCGTTGGCCGAACTGGAAGTGCCAGCACCGGTGGATGCCGGTCGCTTTCAAGTGTGGCTGCAAACCGCCGATGAAACCCTGGACTACCGCCAGGCCGAGCAGTTCTACCGCGCTTGCGCGCTGCGCATCCAGGCCGGTGGCGATCACAGCTTCCAGGGCTTTAGCGAACGCCTGCCAGCCCTGCTGAGCTTTGCCGGTATTGCCCCGCAGCAGTATCAAGCGCTCGATTTTTCTGTATTTTGATAACCTATTTTCACCCACGACTGACGACGAGAACCCATGGCCATTCCCAGCGCTAGTGCCTATAACGCAGACGCCATCGAAGTCCTCTCCGGCCTTGACCCGGTGCGCAAGCGCCCGGGCATGTACACCGATACCAGCCGGCCGAACCACCTTGCCCAGGAAGTGATCGACAACAGTGTCGACGAAGCCCTGGCCGGGCACGCCAAGTCGGTGCAGGTGATCCTCCACGCCGACCATTCCCTGGAAGTGTCCGACGACGGTCGCGGCATGCCGGTGGACATCCACCCTGAAGAAGGCGTCTCCGGGGTCGAGCTGATCCTCACCAAGCTGCACGCCGGCGGCAAGTTCTCCAACAAGAACTACCAGTTCTCCGGCGGTCTGCACGGGGTTGGTATTTCGGTGGTCAACGCCTTGTCCAGCCAGGTGCGGGTCAAGGTCAAGCGTGATGGCAACGAGTATCAGATGACCTTCGCCGATGGCTACAAGGCCACCGAGCTGGAAGTGGTCGGCACCGTTGGCAAGCGCAACACCGGAACCTGCGTGTACTTCGCTCCGGACCCGAAGTATTTCGATTCGCCGAAATTCTCCATCAGCCGCCTCAAGCACGTGCTCAAGGCCAAGGCGGTATTGTGCCCGGGGCTGCTGGTCAGTTTCGAAGACAAGGCCAGCGGCGAGAAGGTTGAGTGGCATTACGAAGACGGCCTGCGTTCCTACCTGGTCGATTCGGTCAGCGACTTCCTGCGCCTGCCCGACGAGCCGTTTTGCGGCAGCCTGGCCGGTAACAAGGAAGCGGTCGACTGGGCGCTGCTGTGGCTGCCCGAAGGCGGCGACAGCGTTCAGGAAAGCTACGTCAACCTGATCCCCACCGCCCAGGGCGGTACCCACGTCAATGGCCTGCGCCAGGGCCTGCTCGATGCCATGCGCGAGTTCTGCGAGTTCCGCAACTTGCTGCCGCGCGGGGTCAAGCTGGCGCCGGAAGACGTCTGGGAGCGCATCAGCTTCGTGCTCTCGATGAAGATGCAGGAGCCGCAGTTCTCCGGGCAGACCAAGGAGCGCCTGTCCTCCCGCGAGGCGGCCGCGTTCGTCTCCGGCGTGGTCAAGGATGCCTTCAGCCTGTGGCTCAACGCTCACCCCGAGCTGGGCATGCAACTGGCCGAGCTTGCCATCAACAACGCCGGCCGGCGCCTCAAGGCGAGCAAGAAGGTCGAGCGCAAGCGCATCACCCAGGGCCCGGCACTGCCCGGCAAGTTGGCTGACTGCGCCGGGCAGGACCCGATGCGCGCCGAGCTGTTCCTGGTCGAGGGTGATTCGGCGGGCGGTTCGGCCAAGCAGGCGCGTGACAAAGAGTTCCAGGCCATCCTGCCGCTGCGCGGCAAGATCCTCAACACCTGGGAAGTCGATGGCGGCGAAGTACTCGCCAGCCAGGAAGTGCACAACATCGCCGTGGCCATCGGTGTCGACCCGGGCGCTGCGGACATGAGCCAGTTGCGCTACGGCAAGATCTGCATCCTCGCCGACGCCGACTCCGACGGCCTGCACATTGCCACTTTGCTCTGCGCCCTGTTTGTCCAGCATTTCCGCCCGCTGGTCGAAGCTGGCCACGTGTATGTGGCCATGCCGCCGCTGTACCGCATCGACCTGGGCAAGGAGATCTACTACGCCCTGGACGAAGCCGAACGCGATGGCATCCTCGACCGCCTGGTGGCCGAGAAGAAGCGCGGCAAGCCGCAGGTCACCCGATTCAAGGGGCTGGGCGAGATGAACCCGCCGCAGCTGCGCGAAACCACCATGGACCCGAACACCCGGCGCCTGGTCCAGCTGACCCTGGACGATCTGGACGGCACCCGCGAGATCATGGACATGCTGCTGGCCAAAAAGCGCGCTGGCGATCGCAAGAGCTGGCTGGAATCCAAAGGCAACCTGGCCGAGGTCCTGGCTTGATAGCTCGGGCCCTGGCTGCGCTGCTGGCGCTGTTCGCCCTGTCTTCACAGGCGGCGCCCTGGCCCGAGCTCAAGCTGGTTGCCGAGCACCCGGTCGAGGGCATGCGCGGTGGCAACCTGTCCGGCCTGAGTGCATGCCGTGGCGGATTGTGGGCGGTTTCGGACCGCGACGACGAGCTGCTCTACCGCCTGGACACCTCGGCAACGGTCTGGCAAGCGCAAGCGCTGCACATGGACGTACCGCCGGTACCGGAAAGCGGTCTGCCCTGGGGCTTGCGTTCGCGCACCTGGGCTGCTTCGCAGGTGCGCGGCGGTGAGCTGGATTTCGAAGGCCTGAGCTGCGACGGCGCCGGCAACCACTACCTGGTCAGCGAAGCCCATGCGGCAGTGCTGCAAGTGCCGGTAGAGGGTGCACCTAACTGGTTGAAGATCGACCCGAGCATGGTCCGTCAGGCGCGGGCCAGTGGCATGTTGCTGCATTTCAATGCGCTGTTCGAAGGCCTGGCGGTGAGCCCGGCCGGTGACCGCATCTGGCTGGCGGCCGAGCGCGAGCGCCGCGGCCTGTTGTTGATCAACCGCTTGCAGACCACCTGGAACTGTGGCGACGGCTGCGTGCTGCTCAGCGAAGCCGGGGTCGAGATGCAGCCATCGCAGATGACCAAGCCGCGCCCGGTGTCGCGGGACTTTGCCGACCTGGCACTGTACAACGACAAGCTCTTTACCCTGGAACGCAATGCCTACCGCATCTGCCGGCGGGACGCGCAGACTGCCAAGGTCGAACGCTGCTGGTCGTTTGCCGCCGATGCGCTGGCCGAGCATCGGCATTACTCGCAGCCTTTCGGCCTGGCCGAGGCGCTGGTGATCGATGACACGGGCGCCTGGATCGGCCTGGACAACAACGGTGCGACCCGCCAGGACGGCGAATCGCGACCGATCGTCTGGCGCTTTGCCGCGCCGGCCGGTGGCTGGAGTGCCAAGTCGTGAGCCAGCCGCCGGGCAAGCGGGCTGGCCGGGTATTGCTGATTCTGGCCTGGGCGGCCGGATTGTTCCTGGCTACGCGCTTTTTCGGCGAGTGGGAACAGCGCCAGGCCAACCCCAATGCCGTGGTCACCTCGCAACATGGCGAGGGTTACATCGAAGTGCAACTGGCCGGCAATGGCCAGGGGCATTTCGTCGCCGATGGCCGGATCAACGGCCAGACAGTACATTTTCTGCTCGACACCGGGGCCACCGACGTGGCGATTCCCGAAGCCCTGGCCAGCAAGCTCGGCCTGGAACGCGGTGCGCCGGTGATGTTGAGTACCGCCAACGGCCGTACCCAGGGCTATCGCACACGCCTGGAGCAGTTGCAACTGGGCGATATCCTCCTGCGCAATGTCCGCGCGCTGGTGGTGCCGGGGCTGGATGGCGAACAGGTATTACTGGGCATGAGTGCCCTGAAACAACTCGAATTTACCCAGCGTGGTGGCACCTTGCTGCTGCGCCAGAACCTGAAATGATGAGGCCCGCATGAGCGACTCCCTTGATCTCAGCCTCGATGGCGTAGAGCGCCGGTCACTGGCTGACTTCACCGAACAGGCCTACCTCAACTACTCCATGTACGTGATCATGGACCGTGCCTTGCCGCATATCGGCGACGGCCTGAAGCCGGTGCAACGGCGCATCGTCTATGCCATGAGCGAACTGGGCCTGGACGCCGACTCCAAGCACAAGAAGTCGGCGCGTACCGTCGGTGACGTGCTCGGCAAGTTCCACCCCCATGGCGACTCGGCCTGCTATGAGGCCATGGTGCTGATGGCGCAGCCGTTCAGCTACCGCTACACCCTGGTCGATGGCCAGGGCAACTGGGGTGCGCCGGACGATCCGAAATCCTTCGCCGCCATGCGTTACACCGAAGCACGCCTGTCGCGCTACTCCGAAGTGCTGCTCAGCGAGCTGGGCCAGGGTACGGCCGACTGGGTGCCGAACTTCGACGGCACCCTCGACGAGCCTGCGGTGCTGCCCGCGCGCCTGCCGAATATCCTGCTCAACGGCACCACCGGTATCGCCGTGGGCATGGCCACCGACGTGCCGCCGCACAACCTGCGCGAAGTCGCCTCGGCCTGCGTACGTCTGCTCGATGAGCCCAAGGCCACGGTCGAGCAGCTCTGCGAGCACATCCAGGGCCCGGACTATCCGACCGAAGCCGAGATCATCACCCCGCGCGCCGAGCTGCTGAAAATCTACGAAAGCGGCCGTGGTTCGGTGCGCATGCGTGCGGTGTACCGCATCGAAGACGGCGACATCGTCGTCACCGCGCTGCCGCACCAGGTTTCCGGGGCCAAGGTGCTGGAGCAGATCGCCGCGCAGATGCAGGCCAAGAAGCTACCGATGGTCGCCGACCTGCGCGACGAGTCGGACCACGAGAACCCGTGCCGCATTGTCATCATCGCCCGTTCCAACCGGGTCGACCTCGACGAACTGATGCAGCACCTGTTCGCCACTACCGACCTTGAGTCCAGCTACCGGGTCAACGTCAACATCATCGGCCTGGACGGCCGCCCGCAGCTGAAAAACCTGCGTGCGCTGCTGGTTGAATGGCTGGAATTTCGCGTGCAGACGGTGCGCCGCCGCCTGAAGTTCCGCCTGGACAAGGTCGAACGCCGCCTGCACCTGCTCGAAGGCCTGTTGGTGGCTTTCCTCAACCTGGATGAAGTGATCCATATCATCCGTACCGAGGACCAGCCAAAAGCTGCGCTGATTGCCCGTTTCGACCTCACCGAAACCCAGGCCGAGTACATCCTCGAGACCCGCCTGCGGCAGTTGGCGCGCCTGGAAGAGATGAAGATCCGCAACGAGCAGGACGAGCTGGCCAAGGAGCAAGCCAAGCTGATCGCCCTGCTGGGCAGCGAAACCAAGCTGCGCAAGCTGGTGCGTGCCGAGCTGATCAAGGACGCCGAAACCTATGGCGACAACCGCCGCTCGCCCATCGTCGAGCGGGCCGAAGCCAAGGCCCTGTCGGAAAACGAACTGATGCCGACCGAACCGGTTACCGTGGTGCTCTCGGAGAAGGGCTGGGTACGTTGCGCCAAGGGCCACGACATCGATGCCACGGGGCTGTCCTACAAGGCCGGCGATGGCTTCAAGGTCGCCGCTGCCGGGCGCTCGAACCAGTTTGCCGTACTGATCGACTCCACCGGGCGCAGCTACTCGCTGGCCGCTCATACCTTGCCGTCGGCCCGTGGCCAGGGCGAACCGCTGACCGGGCGCCTGACGCCGCCGCCGGGGGCGAGCTTCGATTGCGTGCTGTTGCCTGAAGATGACGCCCTGTATGTGATCGCCTCCGACGCCGGCTACGGCTTCGTGGTCAAGGGCGAAGACCTGCAGGCCAAGAACAAGGCCGGTAAAGCGCTGCTCAGCCTGCCAAACGGCGCCAAGGTCATCGCGCCGCGGCCGGTGGCCGATCGCGAGCACAACTGGCTTGCGGCGGTGACCACCGAAGGTCGGCTATTGATCTTCAAGGTCAGCGACCTGCCACAGCTGGGTAAGGGCAAGGGCAATAAAATCATTGGCATCCCGGGTGATCGGGTGGCCTCACGTGAAGAATTTGTCACAGATCTGGCCGTCCTTCCTGACGGCGCGACCCTTGTATTGCAGGCCGGCAAGCGTACCCTGTCACTCAAGGCCGACGACCTTGAACATTACAAGGGCGAACGCGGGCGCCGGGGCAACAAGCTGCCCCGTGGCTTCCAGCGGGTTGACGCACTGTTGGTCGAAATCCCCGGGTAAGTCTGGGTTAGACAGCCTGAACGGGTATTTTCCTGCCCGTTCGGGGTTGAAACACTGGAGTCGAGCCGCTATTTCGCGGATGATAGGCCCCTTGCGGTACCAGCGTGGCTGTGTACCCGAACGAATCTATATGAGTATCACTGCGGTTTGCCTTGTGGCGACCGCCTGGATGGGATGATGAAATTTCTGCGCCTTCCGTTGGTTCTGCTGTGTGGCGTGCTCGGATTGGCCGGTTGCAGCATGCACCAACCGGTATCCCTGTATCAGCTCGACAGCGGTGAGCCTGGCCAACCCAAGCAAAGCGCTGGCATGGCAGTGGTGCTCGGCCCTGTATCGGTTGCCGACTACCTGCAACGCGAGACCCTGCTGCAGCGCCAGGCCGATGGCAGCCTGACCGCAGCCACCGATGGCCGTTGGGCCGGTAGCCTGTCGGCCGATATCGACCAGTTGCTGGTCCGTCAACTGGCCTGGCGTCTGGACAGCCAGCGGGTGGTCCTGGCCCCGGCCAGCACCGGTTTCACCCCGGATGTACAGGTTCTGCTGTCGATTACCCGCCTGGACTCCGGTACCAACCAGCCAGCGATCCTCGACGCCCAGTGGCGCCTGCTGGATCGCCGTGGCCAGGTCCGTGACAACCGCATCGTGCACCTGGAGCAACAGCACCAGGGTAGCTCGGCCGCTCAGGTCCAGGCCCAGGGCCAGTTGCTGCAAAAGCTCGCAGAACAGTTGAGTATTGCCTTGAAGCCGCTGGCCAATCAGCCTGTGGTGGTTGAAGAACAACCGAAAAAGGCGGCACCGGTTCAGGTGCGCAAAGAGCCGGAGAAGCCGAAAATTCCGTTGGCGACACCGATTCGTACTGATCTGGAAGTGTTCCGCTTCTGAGTCGAGTGCCTACAAAAAGCCCGCAGCGATGCGGGCTTTTTTGTGGGCGCTCATCCTGTCTGTGGGAGCTGGCTTGCCAGCGATCGGCCGTGAAGCGGTCGTAAGTCAGCCAGCACCGGTCTGTCCTCATCGCTGGCAAGCCAGCTCCCACAGGTCAGCAACAAAAAAGCCCGCATCACTGCGGGCTTTTAGGTCTAGCAGGGGCTCAGCTCTTGACCCGGCGCTCATGCATCCGCGCCAATTGCCGTTCCAGCATCGACGGGTACGGCTCCATCAAGCGCTCGACGCAGCAGGCACCCTCGGGGCTGGCGATCGGGCGGATGCGGGCGCGCTGGCGCACCAGGGCGTCGTCGCTGATCTTGCGCTCGACCAGTAGCAGGTTGCGGCTGTGCTGCGACAGGGCCAGGGCATCCTGGGCCTTTTCAGTCAGCAACAGGTCGATCTGGCTCAGGCCGTGCAGGTCTTCACCCAGGGCCAGGCCCAACTGCAATTGCAGGGTGATGCCGCTGTCGGCCACTTCGATCTGCAGGGCATGGCCCAGGGCACGCAGCAGCTCGCCACAGCAGATGGCGTTGGTGAGGTAGTCCTCGCCACTGTCCTGGCTGTGGAACAACAGCAGGGTGCTGCCGTCGTTAAGGGTGTGCACTTCGCTTTCATACAGCGAGGCAGCCTGGTCGAGGCAGTCGCGGTAGCGCTCAAGCAGTTCGGTAAGGCGCGTGCGCGGCAGCCGTCGCAGTTGTTCCTGGGAGCCCAGTTGCACCGCCAGAACGGCGCTGGCCTGTGGCTCACGGTTGATCGGGGCAGCCGGAACAGGGGCGGGGCTGTGGTCTTCGTCGAGCAGGTCGGCGAAGGCATCATCGCTGTCGTCATCTGCCGCAGGTTTTACCGGTTTGGCGGCCCTGGCCACGGCAGGTTGCTCGTCGAAGCTTGGGTCGCGCAGGTTGCGCACTTCGAATTCCGGCTCATCCTCGTCGAAGGATTCTTCGGCTTCTTCTTCCGGCTCGACTTCCCGTGGCGGCGGTGCCAGGCGGGTGTGCAGCTGGCGCGCCAGGTCGCCGATTTCATCCTGGCGCTCGATGGCCGGGGTGAACTCGTTGATGTCGCGCAGCCAGACCCGCAATTGCAGCAGCGGGGTGGAGATGTAGCGACCCAGGCGCAGGCTCATGGCCAGTGCCAGGGCCAGCAGGATGCCGGCAAGAATGCCCATGCTCTGCAGGCTGATGGTCAGCGGCTGCTGGAACTGGCTCATGTCCAGGCTGATGCGCAGTTGCCCGGCGGTCACGTCCTGGAAGGTGATCTTGGTCTGGTACAGGCCCTCGGCCTCGCCCAGCAGGCCGTTTTTCGGGCGCTGGCCGGCTTCTGCAAGGATCCGGTTGTCGACGCTGTAGATCGCCGCATGGGCCACCAATGGGTTCTTCACCAGATTGCCGAGCAGCACATTGAGGCTGAGGATGTCGTTGGACACCAGCAGCTCGGTGGCCGAGGTCGCGGTTTGGGTGGTCAGGCTCTGCCCCAGGGCATCGGCCTGCTCATGCATGGCTTCCTTGAACTGCAGGCCCATCACGCAGGCGTAGATCACCAGCGCCAGTGCCACCAGGAACACGTTATGGCAGGCGATACGCAGCGCCAGCGGTATTCGGCGTTGGCGCAGGGCGTGGAAGATCAGCAGGAAGAAGTTGTCGGTCTTAACGGGCGTGGGCCGGTTCACAGAGCGCGGCTCTTTATGTCGGAGAAGTTGCTGCGCAGTATAGCGAGGGCTCAGGGGCGGGCAAAGTATCGACTGCGCCCGATGGTCAGCGAAAATCGGTAGAATGCGCTTTTTTTCAACGAGTCGGAGCCCGTCTTGCGCGAAATCGTTCTGATTAACATCACTGGTGAGGACCGCCCGGGTCTTACTGCGGCCATCACCGGCGTCCTGGCCCAGGGTGGGGTGAACATCCTCGACATCGGTCAGGCGGTGATTCACGACACCCTGTCCTTTGGCATCCTGGTGGAAATTCCGGATACCGAGAAGGCTTCATCGGTGCTCAAGAACATCCTGTTTGCGGGCTACGAACTCGACCAGCAGGTGCGTTTTACTCCGGTTTCCGAAGCCGACTACCAGAACTGGGTCGAAGGCCAGGGCAAGGCCCGGCATATCGTCACCCTGCTGACCCGCAAGGTGACTGCCGAGCAGTTGCAGCGCGTCAGCTCGATCACCGCCAAGTACGGGTTGAACATCGACCATATCGATCGCCTGTCCGGTCGTGTGGCGCTGGACACTCCGGTTGAGCAGGGCAAGGGCTGCATCGAGTTCTCGGTACGTGGCGAACCGGCTGATCCACAGGCCCTGCGCGCCGAGTTCCTCAGCGTCGCCCAGGAGCTGAACGTTGACATCGCCTTCCAGCAGGATTCGCTGTTCCGTCGCAACCGCCGCCTGGCGGTGTTCGACATGGACTCGACGCTGATCGAAGCCGAAGTGATCGACGAGCTGGCCAAGGCGGCGGGTGTAGGCGAGCAGGTTGCAGAAATCACCGAGCGGGCCATGCGCGGCGAGCTGGATTTCCGTGCCAGCTTCAAGGAGCGCCTGGCGCTGCTCAAGGGCCTGGACGTTGGCGTGCTGGACCAGATCGGTGCTTCGCTACGCCTGACCGAAGGCGCCGAGACGCTGTTTGCCGAACTCAAGCGCCTGGGCTACAAGACCGCCATTCTCTCTGGCGGCTTCACCTACTTCGCCAAGCAGTTGCAAGCCAAGCTGGGCATCGATTATGTGTTCGCCAACGAGCTGGAAGTGGTCGATGGCAAGGTGACCGGCGTGGCTGTCGAGCCGATCGTCGATGCCCAGCGCAAGGCCGACCTGCTTGGCGAGCTGGCGCGCAAGGAAGGCCTGCAGATGGAGCAGACCATTGCGGTCGGTGATGGCGCCAACGATCTGCCGATGCTGGCGATTGCCGGCCTGGGCGTGGCCTTCCGCGCCAAGCCGTTGGTCAAACAATCGGCCAAGCAGGCGATCTCGACCCTGGGCCTGGATGGTGTGCTGTACCTGTTGGGTTTCCGGGATCGCGACGGTCGCGCGTGATGGCGGGGTCGCTGTGCGGCCCATCGCTGGCAAGCCAGCTCCCACAGGGTTTTGCGCAGGATCCGCAAGCCAGGTACAAAAAAGCCCGCATCGCTGCGGGCTTTTTTATTTTCAGGCTTGCTCCGGCAATGCCAGGCGCTGGCCCATGCTTACCGCAGAGCCTGCGCCGAGCTCTTCGGCCCATTTCACTTGCTCTGGCCCGAACAGTACCACGGCTGTCGAACCCAGCTTGAAACGGCCCAGCTCGGCGCCTTTCTCCAGGTGGATCGGCGCACGGCTGGCTTCGTCGTAGCGCACGGTTTTCAGTTCACGCTTGGGTGGCGTCACCAGGCCGGCCCAGACGGTTTCGATCGAGGCGACGATCATCGCACCCACCAGTACCACGGCCATCGGCCCGCGTTCGGTGTCGAACAGGCAGACGACGCGCTCGTTGCGGGCGAACAGTTCCGGAACGTTTTCGGCAGTGGTCTGGTTGACCGAGAACAACCGGCCCGGTACGTAGATCATCTCGCGCAGGGTGCCGGCCAGCGGCATGTGCACGCGGTGGTAGTCCTTGGGCGACAGGTAGATGGTGGCGAACTGGCCACCCATGAACGGCGCGGCGTTGGCCGGATCGCCACCCAGCAGCTCCAGGGCGCTGAAACTGTGGCCCTTGGCCTGGAAGATACGCCCATGCTCGATCGGGCCGAGCTGGCTGACGGCACCGTCGGCCGGGCAGAGGATCGCCCCCGGGGTTTCATCCAGCGGACGCGCACCTGGCTTGAGGGCGCGGGTAAAGAAGGCGTTGAAGTGCTCGTAGGCGGTGACGTCTTCGACCAGGGCCTGGGACATGTCCACCTGGTAGCGCTTGGCGAACCAGCTGGTGAAGGCGTTCTTGAACCAGCGCACGCGGCATTCGGCGATGCAGCCGGCCAGGCGCGAAAGCAGGTGATGAGGCAGCAGGTACTGACTGATGATGAACAAGCGGGATTTCATTAGGTTTCCTTAAACTTCGACAGGGGTGTCGGGGTGGTTGCCCCATTCGCCCCAGGATCCGGCGTAGGCTTTGACCCGAGGGTAGCCCAGATGCTTGGCCACCAGGTAGGTAAAGCCGGAACGGTGATGAGTCTGGCAGTGGGTGACCACTTCCTTGTCTTTGCTGATGCCCAGCTGCGCGAGGATTTCGGGCATGTCCTTGCGGATACGCAGGTGATCGTTCATGTCCATGCCGGCGGTCCATTCGAAATTGACCGCGCCGGGGATATGCCCGCCCTTGGCCGCGAGGACTTTCTCGCCACGGTACTCGGCTGGGCTGCGCGCGTCCCAGATCGCCAGGTCGGTGGCACCGAGGCGGCTTTGCAGGTACTCGCGGGTTGCCGTTGGCTCTTCGTGCAGGGTCAGGCTGACCGTGCCGGTGATGTTGAGCGGCACATCAGTGGCAAGGTTGTTGGCCGGCCAGGCCTGGATGCCACCGTTGAGGTAGTGGTAGCGCTTGTGCCCGATGACGTCGAGCAGCCAGATGAAGCGCCCGGCCCAACCGCCGCCTTCCTCGTCATATACGACGTAGACCGCGTTGGCGTTATGGCCGAGTTCGGCAAACAGTTTTTCCAGGTCAGCCTTGGCCGGCAACAGGCCTGGCGCGGGAGGCTGGCCCAGCTGCGTGCGCTTCGGGTCGACGAAGCGCGCACCGGGAACATGCCCGCTGGCATAGCGGTTGGGGCTGGTCAGGTCGACCAGGATCAACTCTGGCGCATCCAGCCGGGCTTGCAGATCAGCCGGCTCGATTACCAGGGGCAAGCCAGAAAAGTCAGTCATCCAGAGTCTCCAGAGCGGAACAGAGGGGGCGATTGTAGCGCATGGCTCAGGCGCTGCGGTTGCTGAAGGCGGTCAGGGCCCGCTCGATGCATTGCGCGGTTTTGCCGAAGGCTTGCACGCTGACGTCGGCCAATGGCTTGCCGCCCTGGTCGGCGACCAGCAGCATCACCACCCGGCCATTGCTCGATAGCGAGCGCAGCAACACATGTTCGCTGCGAAACAGCGCACGCAGGCTGGCCGGCAGCAGGGCCGAGAACTGGGCGTGGTTGTCCGGGGTCAGGCGCAGTTGCGCCGACTTGCTCAGCAAACGCTGCAACAGTTTGCTTTGCTCGATAGGCAGCACCAGGTTGGCAGCTTCACCGGGAATGCCGGCAGTCTGGTGAACCCGCAACTGGCTCACGGTCTTGTCGGTCATCAACAGCATCAGTCGTTGCATGCCGCAGGCGACCAGGGCATCGCGCGCCAGGGTAGTGAGGTGGATGGCATTGCTGAACGGGCTCGGCTCGGCGAGCAACTCGCCGCAGAGCTTGCGCCAGGTGCCCAGGGCCTGGGCCGAGGGCGTTGGCGGGGCGATCTGGCCCTGGTGCAGGTGTTGTTGCTGCCAGGGCCAGAGCAGCGCCTCGGCCGGGTGGAACAGGCCGGGGCAGGCGTGATGACGGGCACTGATCGCCGCCTGTTGGTGCACCAGTTGTTGCACATCGTCCAACGGCGTTTGCAGGTAAAGGCTGGTGAGCAGTTGCCAGCGCTGCACATGTGCATTGGTCCAGCCCGCCTGCGAGGCCAGGGCCAGGCCGTTGGCCAGTAGCACGGTATTGGCCGGCTGATTGAACCAGCGGCGCAAGCTTGGCTGATCGTCGAGGCGTTGTTGCTGGTGCAGGCTGTCCTGATCGCGGGCGATGAGGATCGCCTCGGCCAGCAGGCGGCGTTCTTCCTGCAGTAAATGGTAACCGCGGGTTACCCAGTCCGGCAGGCGCCAGTGTTCGGCCAGGGCCTTGCACAGGCTCATGACCCGTACGCCAAACAGCTCTTCTTCCACTCGGGAGGCCGACTCGCCTTTGTGCACCACGCGCAGCTCCCATTCATCGAGGAGCTTGGGGTGCGTCAGCGCCAGCGGCCACAGCGGCGCCAGGAACAGCAGGCTACCCCAGTGGATTTCTTGCCACAGACGCGCCAGGCGGCTGGCGAACAGGCCGTTGGCCTGCTGGCTGGCGTGCTGGCTGACCATCTGCAACTGGCGCAGGGTGGGCGCAATCTCGCTCTCGGGCACGGCCGGCAGGCGTTCCAGCAGCTCTGTGGTACGCGCAAGCCCCAGGCGGTTGAGGGCGATTTCCAGGCTCTCGGCCGGCTCGCTCATGGCCGTACTGCTATGGTGATTGGCCTCGCGCATCACGCTGAGCACCAGGGCCGGGCTGTCCTGCATCAGTTCGGCGATATCGCGCAATGAGCGGCGGCTGTCGTCGATGGCGGCTTTTACCCGCTCGAAACTGGCCAGCGGCACCGGTAGGCGCACGCTATCGAGGAGCTTGACCCAGGCATCGAGTGTTTTTGGTGTTTGACTTGGCACGATGGTTTCAATAGGCATGCTGGAGGTAGGCCGAACTGGCTTTTCGCCTTGACTGACTATAGTCTGGCGCACTTCTGCCGATAAGTAGAAGAAGAGTTTTTTTAACTTCCGCTCACGACCCTGACCACGACAGTAAGTGCTTCCTATCTATGGCTAAAATTATCGGCATCATCGTCGTATTCGCGAGTGTGCTCGGCGGATATGTTCTTTCCCACGGCAAGATTGCGGCCCTGATTCAGCCTTTCGAAGTGCTGATCATCGGTGGCGCTGCCTTTGGTGCATTTCTTCAGGCCAACCCTGGTTACATGACCATGCATGTAATCAAGAAGTCGCTGAAGATGTTTGGCACGCGTTTTACCCACACTTTCTATATCGAGGTGCTGGGCCTGGTCTACGAGATTCTCAACAAATCCCGTCGCGAAGGCATGATGGCGATCGAAGCCGATATCGAAGACGCCGCTGCCAGCCCGATTTTCGCCAAGTACCCGGCAGTCCTGGGGGATGAGCGCATGACGGCGTTCATCTGTGATTACCTGCGCATCATGTCCACTGGCAACATGGCCCCGCACGAGCTCGAGGGCCTGTTCGACATGGAACTGCTGAGCATGAAGGAAGAACTCGAGCACCCGTCCCATGCCGTGACCGGCATCGCCGACGGCATGCCAGGTTTCGGTATCGTCGCTGCGGTTCTGGGTATCGTGGTGACCATGGCCTCGCTGGGCGATGGCGACCAGAAGTCCATCGGCCTGCACGTGGGTGCAGCGCTGGTGGGTACCTTCTTCGGTATTCTCGCCGCCTACGGTTTCTTCGGCCCGTTGGCCACATCCTTGCGCCATGACGCCAAGGAAGAGCTCAACATCTACGAGGCGATCAAGGCCTCGCTGGTGGCTTCGGCCTCGGGCATGCCGCCATCGCTGGCCGTGGAATTCGGGCGCAAGGTGCTGTTCCCGGCCCATCGCCCGAGCTTCGCCGAGCTGGAACAAGCAGTTCGCGGTCGCTAAGCCATGGAGAACAATCAGCCCATTATCGTCAAGCGCATCAAGCGCTTTGGCGACGGCCACCACGGTGGCGCCTGGAAGATCGCCTTCGCCGACTTCGCTACGGCGATGATGGCGTTCTTCCTGGTGCTGTGGCTGCTGTCGACGGCCACGCCTGAGCAGAAGATTGCCATTGCCGGCTACTTCAAAGACCCGATCGGTTTTTCCGAGAGCGGTACGCCCTACATCATCGATCTCGGTGGTTCGCCCCAGCTCGCTCCGGAAAAGACCATCAACCCGGAAGTGAAATCCGAGCCGACCCCTGACACCAGCTTGCAACTGGACCAGGACAAGGTTGAGAGCATGGCCGAGCAGGTTGAGCGCGAACGCCTGGAACTGCTGTTGCAGGAGCTGCAGAACAAGGTCGAAGAAAACCCGCAACTGCAGAAGTTCAAGGACCAGATCCTCTTCGAAATCACTCAGGACGGCCTGCGCATCCAGATCATGGACGCCGAGAACCGGCCGATGTTCGACCTGGGTAGCGCGCGTTTGCAACCGTACTTCGAAGACATCCTGCTGGCCATGGCCGACACCATCAAGGCGGTGCCGAACAAGATCAGCATCAGCGGCCATACCGATGCCAAGCCGTACGCCGGTACCGGTGACTTCGGTAACTGGGAGCTGTCGGCCAACCGTGCCAACGCGGCCCGTCGTGCGCTGGTCGCCGGTGGCTATCCGGATACCCAGGTGGCACGGGTAGTGGGTTACGCCTCGTCGTCGTTGTTCGACCGGCAGAACCCGCTCAACCCGGTCAACCGCCGTATCGATATCATTGTCCTGACCAAGAAGGCCCAGCGTACCATCGAGGGCGAGCAGACCCAGCCTGCTGCCCCTGATGCCGCGCAACCCGGTGCTGCAGCGCCGGTACCGGCTGCCCCGCAAGCGCAGGCCCCGGCGGCCGAGCCCGAGCCGATGCAGCCACGGGAGTTGCGGCAGAAGCTGAACATCTTCGAGGACGGCGTGTTGAAGATGGACGAAAACAAGCAGTAATACTGTTTGTAGAAAAACGCCCGTGCGCAGCGATGCCCACGGGCGTTTTTTTACGCTACGGACTAGAAGCCGCGGCGGATCTTGGCCTTGAGGTCGGCATGGAAGAAATCGGCGTTGGAGCGGTTGGTGGCATTGGCCTCGCAGGCTTCACTGTCGATCGAACGCTTGAAGGTCTGCTCGTCATGGTAGGCGCGAACGTACAGGTCAATGTGCTCGCGGTTGTACATGGTTGGCCACTTCTCCAGATAGGCCGGTAAGGTGGCCTCGCCGCATTGGTAGAAGGCAACCCGGCGATTGACCAGGGTCGCCGCCCCCAGTTGGAAGGGCACCCACCAGGCGTCGGCGGTCTCGGGGGCAAGCACGGCGATCAGATGGGTACATTGGCTGATTTTGCGCCGGATAATGCCGCTGATATCGTCGGTGGTCTGCTGCGCCTCGTTGTCGAACAGGTCCAGTTGGGTACTGATGCCTTCGAGCTTGAGCCGTTCATTGATGATGAAGGCGTCCAGGCGTTGGCTGTGGCGATAACTGATAAAGACTGGCATCAGTGGTGCCCTCCCAGGCTGGAGGGCGTGGCATCGATGCGTAACGGCTGAATTGTCATGGTTGATTCCTTTCATACGCAGGGCATGGGGCGATTCGCTTCATGGCGGCGAATCTTGAAAGGTGACAATCAGCGAAAGTCTTTCGGACAGCAAGGTACGACCAACAAACAAGATGCTTCCTGCTTGTTTGGGTAAAAATCCCTACATATAGGTCCTACTTTGTAGCCGTTTGAGGCCCGTTTCCGAGCCTCGGGTACTCAGTAGCTGTCTTGCGGCAGGCTGGCGATGATCGAACGGTAGCTGTTCATTCGCTGCTGTTGCACGCGGCCATCTTCGAGGGCCTTGAGCAACGCGCAACCGGGTTCGCGATCGTGCTTGCAGTCGCGAAAGCGGCAGGTGCCGAGCAGGTCGGTGAATTCGATGAAGCCGGCTTCGACATCGGCGCGGCTGACGTGGCCCAGGCCGAATTCACGGATACCCGGGGAGTCGATCAGTTCGCCACCGCCAGGGAAGTGATAGAGGCGGGCGGTGGTGGTGGTGTGGGTGCCCTGGCCGGACCATTCCGACAGGTCGCCGACGCGGGTCTGCACATCGGGCAGCAGGCTGTTGACCAGCGATGACTTGCCAACCCCGGACTGGCCGACGAACACACTGATGTGGCCGTCGAGTTGCGCCTGCAGCTGCTCCATGCCATTGCCCTGATGGGCCGACACTTCCAGCACGGGATAGCTCAGCTGTCGGTACACCGCCAGCAACGCATTGAGCGCCGGCGCGTTCTGTTCGTCGATCAGGTCGGCCTTGTTCAGCAGCAGCAACGGCCGGATGCCGGCATGTTCAGCCGCCACCAGGTAACGGTCGATCAGGTTGGCATGGGGTTCCGGTGCCGGGGCGAAGACGATCACGATCAGGTCGACGTTGGCCGCCACCGGCTTGAGCTGGCCGCGGCTGTCCGGGCGGCACAGCTCGGTGTGGCGTGGCATCTGTGCCACGATCACACCGATGCCCTGGTTGCCAGCCCGCCACACGACCTTGTCGCCGGTGACCAGCGCTGGCAGGTTGGCGCGCAAGTGGCAACGGAACACCTGGCCGGCAACGTCGCCGTCCTGGGCTTCGACTTCGACCTGCACGCCAAAGTGGGCGATAACCAGGCCCAGTTGTTCCGGGCCGAGGTCGCCGCCTTCGAGCTCCTTCAGGGTCTGTTGTTCGCGTTTGGCGGCGCGGGCAGCGCGTTCACCCTGGATTTTTTCGATGCGCCAGTTCTGGCGTCGATTGAGCTGGCGTTTGGCCATGAAGGTTCCGTGTTCGGGAGGCAATATTTAACGGCGGGGAGTTTAGCACGCTCCACTAGGCTAAACTGCGCACCTACCGAGGAGCAGAATCATGCAGAACCCACAGAACCTGATCTGGATCGACCTGGAAATGACCGGTCTGGATCCGGATCAAGACGTCATTATCGAAATGGCCACCATCGTCACCGACAGCGACCTCAACACCCTGGCCGAAGGCCCGGTGATCGCCATTCACCACAGTGATGCAGTGCTGGCGCGCATGGATGAGTGGAACACCCGCACCCATGGCGCCTCCGGCCTGACTCAGCGGGTCAAGGACAGCACGGTCAGCATGGCCGAAGCCGAGGCCCAGACCATCGCTTTCCTGGAGCAGTGGGTACCCAAAGGCAAATCCCCGATCTGTGGCAACAGCATCTGCCAGGATCGCCGGTTCCTCTATCGCCACATGCGCAACCTGGAAAACTACTTCCACTACCGCAACCTCGACGTCTCGACCCTCAAGGAGTTGGCGGCACGCTGGGCCCCTGAGGTGCGCGACAGCTTCAAGAAGGGCGGTACCCACCTGGCGCTGGACGATATCCGCGAGTCGATCAACGAATTGCGCCACTATCGCGAGCACTTCATCAAGTTCTGATCGCAGCGCCGACGGCTTGTACAGACAATCCGTGCGGCGCCCCCTTTTGGTGCCTGTGGCAACTGGTTAGACTGCGCGCCCCATTGCTCGGATCTGCGCCATGTTGTTGATGCTCTACCTCGTTGCTATCACCGCTGAAGCCATGACTGGCGCGCTGTCGGCCGGCCGTCGCGGCATGGACTGGTTCGGTGTGGTGCTGATCGCCTGCATCACCGCGCTGGGTGGTGGCTCGGTGCGCGACGTACTGCTGGGGCATTACCCGCTGACCTGGGTCAAGCACCCGGAATACCTGGTGCTGACCAGTTTCGCGGCGCTGATGACCATCTTCATTGCACCGCTGATGCGCCACCTGCGCTCGCTGTTCCTGGTGCTCGATGCCCTGGGGCTGGTGGCCTTCACCCTGATCGGCTGCATGACGGCGCTGGAAATGGGCCAGGGCATGCTGGTGGCGTCGATCAGCGGGGTGATCACCGGGGTGTTTGGCGGCATTCTTCGGGATATCTTTTGTAACGATATTCCGCTGATCTTCCGCCGAGAGCTGTATGCCAGTGTGTCGTTCGCGGCGGCCTGGTTCTATCTGGGGTGCGTGTACTTCAATGTGCCGGGTGAGCAGGCGATTCTGCTGACCTTGTTTGGCGGTTTCCTGCTACGGCTGCTGGCGATTCGGTTTCATTGGGAAATGCCCAAGTTTCATTACAACGACGAGCATTGATTTGCTTGTGCCGGCCTCATCGCTGGCAAGCCAGCTCCCACATAGCCCCTGACCGGTCTCAATAATGCAACCCGCCTGGTCCCCTGTGGGAGCTGGCTTGCCAGCGATGCCTGCGCCGCTGATTCAGCCAGCCTGCCGCTCGGCATGCTGCCCCAACGCCCACTCCACATGCTCGCGCACCAGCTCCGACGGATACTCCCGCCGCGCCTTGAGCGCCTCCAGCACCTGGATAGTCGACGGTGCATTGCCCAGCCCCACCGCCAGGTTGCGTAACCAGCGCTCATAACCGGCACGGCGCAGCGGTGAGCCTTCGGTGCTATCGAGGAAGGTCTGCTCATCCCACATGAACAGCTCGGCAAGCCCGGCGCTATCGAGATTGTGCCGGGGTTTGAAGTCGCTCTCGCCGCTGGGGCGGGCAAAACGGTTCCACGGGCAGACAATCTGGCAGTCGTCGCAGCCGAATACCCGATTGCCGATCAACGGTCGCAGCTCTTCGGGGATCGCGCTTTTCAGCTCGATGGTCAGGTACGAGATACAGCGCCTGGCATCCAGCACATAGGGGCCGACAAAGGCCTGGGTCGGGCAGATGTCCAGGCAGGCGCTGCAGCGTCCGCAGTGTTCGCTGGCGTGTGGCGGATCGACCGGCAGCGGCATATCGACGAACAGCTCGGCAAGAAAGAAGTAACTGCCGGCCTTGCGGTTGAGCAGCAGGGTGTTCTTGCCGATCCAGCCCAGCCCGGCCTGCTCGGCGATGGCCTTTTCCAGCACTGGGGCGCTGTCGACAAACGCCCGAAAGCCAAACGGGCCGATCTCTTTCTGGATGCGCTCGGCCAGGTGCTGCACGCGTTTGCGTACCAGCTTGTGGTAGTCGCGGCCCAGGGCGTAGCGGGAGATATAGGCTTTCTCCGGTTGGGCCAGTTGCTGGGCCATGCGCGTATCACCCGGCAGGTAGTCCATGCGCAGGGACACCACGCGCAAGGTGCCGGGCACCAGCTCATCCGGGTGCGAGCGCTTGCTGCCGTGGGCGCCCATGTAGTCCATTTCGCCGTGATAGCCGGCCTCAAGCCAGCGCTCCAGGTGTTTTTCGTGCTCGCCCAGGTCCACCCCGGCGATGCCGACATGGGCAAAGCCGAGCTCTCGGCCCCAATCCTTGATCGATTGGGCCAGCGTGGGTAGGTCGGGGGCGGAAGCAGACATGGGAATAAGGCAATACGGACTCAGGTGCGTATAATTCTGCCAGACATCAGAGCCTTTGACCCATGCCTCAGACCAAACACCCCGCAAACGAGCCACATCGGCTCACCAGCGTCACCCTTGCGCCCCTGGCGCCACGTCCTGCCGACGCCCATAAGGGCGACTTCGGCCATGTGCTGGTGGTCGGTGGTGATCGCGGCACGGGTGGTGCCGTGCTGCTCAGTGCCGAAGCGGCGTTGCGTTGCGGCGCCGGGCTGGTGTCGCTGGTCACGCGTGCCGAGCATGTGCCCGCAGCAATGGCCCGTCTGCCCGAGGTGATGAGCCTGGGTGTGCATTCGGCCAACCAGTTGATGACGCCGATCGAGCGGGCTTCGGTGCTGGTGGTCGGCCCGGGGCTTGGGCAGGAGGCCTGGGGCCGCAGCCTGTTGTCGGCGGTGGCCAGCAGCCAGGCGCCGCAGGTGTGGGACGCCGATGCCCTGAACCTGCTGGCGCGCCAGCCTTTGCCATTGCCCAAAGGCAGCGTCATCACCCCGCACCCGGGGGAGGCCGCTCGTTTACTGGGTGTATCGACCGAGGCGGTGCAGGCTGACCGGCCCGGCGCGGCACGCAAACTCGCGCGTAAATACGCGGTCATATGCGTGCTGAAGGGCGCCGGCACCCTGGTAGCCGACCCGGCGGGGCAACTGGCGCTGTGCTCGCGCGGTCATCCGGCCATGGCGGGTGCCGGCCTGGGGGATGTGCTCAGTGGTGTGCTCGGCGCCTTGCTCGCCCAGGGCATGTCGGCCTGGGACGCGGCCTGCCTGGGCGTCTGGCTGCATGCCTGTGCGGGCGAGCGCCTGGCCGTGCAGGGCCGCGGCCTGGCGGCCAGCGACATGGTCCCGGCAATTCGTCAGTTATTGGAGGAGCATTCAGCGTGTTTGGCATAACCCTGTTTTTGGCCGATGAACAGGCCACGGTCAACGTTGGCCATAGCATTGCCAAGGTGACTCAAGGTCACGGCGTGATTTTTCTCGAAGGGGACCTGGGAGCGGGCAAGACCACCCTGTCGCGCGGTATTATTCGCGGCCTCGGACACCAAGGGGCGGTAAAGAGTCCTACCTTTACAGTGGTTGAGCCTTACGAGATTGGCGACATTCGCGCGTTCCACTTCGACCTGTATCGCTTGGTCGATCCGGAGGAACTGGAGTTCTTGGGCATCCGCGATTACTTCGAAGATGACGCCTTGTGCCTGTTCGAGTGGCCCCAAAAAGGGGCGGGCATTTTGCCAAAGCCCGACCTGACCATTACCATAAGCCCCCAGGCGGGCGGTCGTTCGCTCAACCTGTCGCCGCAGGGGGCACGTGGCGAAGCCTGGTGTGCCGCTCTGGCCTTGGAATTCAAATAGAAAATGGGGATAGGTATGCGCATTCGCGCACTGGTTTCTGTCGTAGGACTGCTGCTTACGGTAGTGACCGTTGACGCTCTGGCCGTCACGCAAGTCAAAAGTATGCGTTTATGGCGAGCGCCGGATAACACACGGCTGGTCTTCGACCTCTCGGGCCCTGTGCAGCACAGCGTATTTACCCTGACCGCCCCGGATCGCCTGGTGATCGACATCAATGGCGCGACCCTGGCTGCGCCGTTGTCGGTGTCTACCTCCAATACCCCGATTACCAGCGTGCGCTCGGCCCAGCGTACGCCGACCGACTTGCGCGTAGTGGTCGACCTGAAAAAATCGGTGACGCCCAAGAGCTTCATCCTGGCGCCCAATGCCCAGTACGGCAACCGCCTGGTGGTCGACCTGTTCGACCAGGAGGCCGATGCCGCGCCGCCACCGCCAACGCCGCCGGTGGCGACCACGCCGGCAGTGCCGGTAACCCCGGCGCAACCGGCGATCAAGCTGCCTCCAGTGCCCAACGGCAAGCGTGACATTGTCATTGCCATCGATGCCGGTCACGGCGGTGAAGACCCGGGTGCTTCCGGTTCGCGTGGCCAGCATGAAAAAGACATCGTCCTGGCCATTGCCAAGGAACTGCAGCGCCAGATCAACACCGAGAAGGGCTTTCGCGCCGAGCTGACCCGTACCGGTGACTACTTCATCCCGCTGCGTAAACGCACCGAGATTGCCCGCAAGAAGGGCGCCGACCTGTTCATTTCGATCCACGCGGACGCTGCGCCGTCCAAGGCGGCCTTCGGTGCCTCGGTGTTTGCGCTGTCCGATCGCGGTGCCACTTCGGAAACCGCGCGCTGGCTGGCCGACAGCGAAAACCGCTCCGACCTGATCGGTGGTGCCGGCAACGTCAGCCTCGATGACAAGGACCGCATGCTTGCAGGTGTGCTGCTCGACCTGTCGATGACCGCCTCGCTCTCCTCCAGCCTCAACGTCGGCCAGAAGGTCCTGGGCAACATGGGCCGGATCACCCCGCTGCACAAGCAGCGCGTCGAACAGGCCGGCTTCATGGTGCTTAAATCGCCAGACATCCCATCGATCCTGGTGGAAACCGGCTTTATCTCCAACGCCAACGAGGCGGCCAAGCTGGCTACCCCGAGCCACCAGCAATCCCTGGCGCGTTCGATCCACAGCGGCGTGCGCCAGTTCTTCCAGCAGAACCCGCCGCCGGGCACTTATGTCGCCTGGCTGCGCGACAGCGGCAAGATTGCCCAGGGCCCGCGCGAGCATTCGGTGCGCCCGGGCGAGACCCTGGCGATGATCGCCGTGCGTTATCAGGTCAGCGTTGCCAGCCTGCGCAGCGCCAACAGCCTGAAAACCGATGAGCTCAAAGTCGGCCAGCACCTGAACATCCCGACCACCGCCCTGGCGGCCCAGCAATGAGCAGCAGTGCCCGCATCGAGCTGCTCAGCCCGCGGCTGGCCAACCAGATTGCCGCCGGTGAGGTGGTCGAGCGCCCGGCATCGGTGATCAAGGAGTTGCTGGAAAACAGCCTGGACTCCGGCGCCAAGCGTATCGACGTTGAAGTCGAGCAGGGCGGCGTCAAGTTGCTGCGCGTGCGCGACGACGGCGCTGGTATTGCCGCCGATGACCTGCCGTTGGCCCTGGCCCGCCACGCCACCAGCAAGATTCGCGACCTTGAAGACCTTGAGCGGGTCATGAGCCTGGGCTTTCGTGGTGAAGCCCTGGCCTCGATCAGCTCGGTCGCCCGCCTGACCCTGACCTCGCGTACCCGCGATGCCGAACAGGCCTGGCAGGTGGAAACCGAAGGCCGCGACATGGCCCCGCGAGTGCAGCCCGCAGCGCATCCGGTCGGTACCTCGGTGGAAGTGCGCGACCTGTTCTTCAATACCCCGGCCCGGCGCAAGTTTCTCAAGACCGAAAAAACCGAATTCGATCACCTGCAGGAAGTGATCCGGCGCCTGGCGCTGGCGCGTTTTGACGTGGGTTTTCACCTGCGCCATAACGGCAAAAGCATCCTCAGCCTGCACGAAGCCCATGACGATACCGCGCGCGCCCGCCGTGTAGCGGCCATCTGCGGCCCGGGCTTCCTAGAACAGGCGCTGCCGATCGAGGTTGAGCGCAACGGCCTGCACCTGTGGGGTTGGGTCGGTTTGCCGACCTTCTCGCGCAGCCAGGCCGACCTGCAGTACTTCTTCGTCAATGGTCGTGCCGTGCGCGACAAACTGGTCGCCCACGCCGTGCGCCAGGCCTACCGTGACGTGCTGTTCAATGGCCGGCACCCGACTTTCGTGCTGTTTTTCGAGGTCGACCCTACCGGTGTCGACGTCAACGTGCACCCGACCAAGCACGAAGTGCGCTTCCGTGACGGGCGCATGGTTCACGACTTTTTATACGGCACCCTGCATCGCGCCCTGGCCGATGTGCGCCCGGAAGATCAGCTGGCCGCGCCCGCTGCCACCAGCGAGATCATCCGCCCCAGCGGCATTCAGGCCGGAGAGTTCGGCCCCCAGGGCGAGATGCGCCTGGCTGCCAACCTGCTTGAGCAGCCGATGGCCGAGCCGGGCCTGCGTCCGTCTGTGGGTAGCAATGGCAGTGGCGCAGGCTATCAATACCAGTACACGCCGCGACCGACCCAGGCATTGCCTGCAGCCGAAGCTCAGGGCGTGTACCGGGAGTTCTTTGCGCCGCTGGCCGAGGCTGCGCCGGTGGCCTTGCCCGAAGGCCAGGGCGACATCCCGCCGCTGGGCTACGCCCTGGCCCAGCTCAAGGGCATTTATATTCTTGCCGAAAACGCCGTCGGTCTGGTGCTGGTGGACATGCACGCCGCCCATGAACGGATCATGTACGAACGCCTCAAGGTGGCCATGGCCAGCGAAGGCCTCAGCGGCCAGCCGCTGTTGGTGCCGGAGTCCCTGGCCTTGAGCCAGCGCGAAGCCGATTGCGCCGAAGAGCACGCCGAGTGGTTCCAGCGCCTGGGCTTCGAGCTGCAGCGCCTGGGCCCGGAAAGCCTGGCGATCCGGCAGATTCCGGCGCTGCTCAAGCAGGCCGAGGCCAACCGCCTGGTCCAGGACGTTCTGGCCGATCTGATGGAATACGGCACCAGTGACCGTATTCAGGCGCACCTGAACGAGCTGCTCGGGACCATGGCCTGCCACGGCGCCATCCGCGCCAACCGGCGCCTGGCCATCGCTGAAATGAACGGCCTGCTGCGCGACATGGAAAACACCGAGCGCAGCGGTCAATGCAACCATGGCCGGCCGACCTGGACCCAGATGGGCCTGGACGATCTGGACAAACTGTTTTTGCGCGGTCGATGACATGAGTGGCAAACCTCCAGCGATATTCCTCATGGGCCCGACTGCGGCGGGCAAGACCGACCTTGCCATTGAGCTGACCAAGGTCCTGCCATGTGAGCTGATCAGTGTCGACTCGGCGCTGGTCTACCGTGGCATGGACATTGGCACCGCCAAGCCGTCCAAAGAGATTCTGGCTGCCCATCCGCATCGCTTGATCGACATCCTTGACCCGGCTGAAAGCTATTCGGCCGCCGATTTTCGTCGCGATGCGCTGGAGGCCATGGCCGATATCACCGCGCGCGGCAAGATTCCCCTGCTGGTCGGCGGCACCATGCTTTATTACAAGGCTTTGCTCGAAGGCCTGGCGGACATGCCGGCGGCTGACCCACAGGTGCGTGCCGAGCTCGAAGAAGAGGCCCAGCGCCTCGGCTTGCACGCCTTGCACCAGCAGTTGGCGGCGGTCGACCCGGAATCGGCGGCACGTATTCACCCCAATGACCCGCAGCGGCTGATCCGCGCGCTGGAGGTCTACCGGGTCAGCGGCCTGACGATGACGTCACATCGCCAGCGTCAATCCGCGGAAAGTAGCGCCGCAGGCGCGTCCGCAGCGGGACAATTGCCCTATACTGTCGCCAGCCTGGCCATTGCCCCAACCGATCGGCACATACTGCACGAGCGGATTGCGCTACGATTCGGGCAAATGCTGGAACAGGGCTTCGTTGACGAGGTCCGATTGCTGCGAGCCAGAAGTGACTTGCACGCGGGGCTGCCGTCTATACGGGCGGTTGGTTATCGCCAGGTCTGGGATCACCTTGATGGCAAGTTGAATTCAGTTGAAATGCAGGAGCGCGGCATCATTGCCACTCGCCAATTGGCGAAGCGGCAGTTCACCTGGTTGCGTAGTTGGGCTGACCTGCACTGGTTGGACAGCCTGGCCTGCGACAATCTGTCTCGCACCTTGAAATACCTTGGATCGGTCTCCATATTGAGCTGAGTCCTTGCAATTGCCGTCTATCCTTGGGGTGGGGCGGCTTGAGCCATCAGTTTTTCTTTGATTTTTTTACTATTGATCCTTACAGGAGTGCGGCATATGTCAAAAGGGCATTCGCTACAAGACCCTTACTTGAATACTTTGAGAAAAGAAAAAGTTGGGGTTTCGATCTATCTGGTTAACGGCATCAAGCTGCAAGGCACGATCGAATCCTTCGACCAGTTCGTGATTCTGCTGAAGAACACCGTTAGCCAGATGGTTTACAAACACGCCATCTCGACAGTTGTCCCTGTGCGTCCGATCCGTCTGCCTAGCGCAACCGAATCCGAGCAAGGCGACGCTGAGCCAGGTAACGCCTGATAGGAGTCTGCTTTGTTCTTTGAGCGCCACGGTGGTGGTGAACGGGCGGTCCTCGTTCACTTGGAAGGTCAGAACCCTGAGGCGCGCGAAGATCCGCAGGAGTTTCAGGAGCTGGCACTGTCGGCTGGGGCCGATATTGTCGCGTTCGCCAATGTGGCGCGACATCAGCCCACCGCCAAATACCTGATTGGCAGCGGCAAGGTCGAAGAGTTACGCGACCTGGTCAACGCCGAGCAGGTAGATTTGGTGATATTCAATCACACCCTCACACCCAGTCAGGAACGTAACCTCGAGCGAGTCTTCGAGTGTCGCGTGCTTGACCGCACCGGTCTGATTCTCGATATCTTCGCCCAGCGGGCGCGTACCCATGAAGGCAAGCTGCAGGTCGAACTGGCCCAGCTCGAGCACATGAGCACGCGGCTGGTGCGTGGCTGGACTCACCTTGAGCGGCAAAAGGGCGGTATCGGCCTGCGCGGCCCGGGTGAAACCCAGCTGGAAACCGACCGCCGCCTGCTGCGGGTACGCCTGCGCCAGATCAAGGCGCGCCTGGAGAAGGTCCGCAGCCAGCGTGAACAAGCTCGCCGTGGCCGTAAACGGGCGGATATCCCCTCGGTTTCCCTGGTCGGCTACACCAACGCCGGCAAGTCCACCCTGTTCAACGCCCTGACCCAGTCCGAGGTCTATGCCGCCGACCAGTTGTTCGCGACCCTCGACCCGACCCTGCGCCGGCTTGAGCTCGACGATCTCGGGCCGATCGTGCTGGCCGACACCGTGGGCTTCATTCGTCACCTTCCGCACAAGCTGGTCGAGGCATTTCGGGCTACGCTCGAAGAGTCGAGCAACTCCGACCTGCTGCTGCATGTGATCGACGCCCATGAGCCTGAGCGCATGGCGCAGATCGAGCAGGTCATGGCGGTATTGGGAGAGATCGGTGCAGAAGGCTTGCCGATCCTCGAGGTCTATAACAAACTCGACCTGCTTGAAGGTGTCGAGCCGCAGATTCAGCGCGATGCCGATGGCAAGCCGCAACGGGTCTGGGTCTCGGCCCGCGATGGTCGGGGGCTGGAGCTGGTGGGGCAGGCGGTCGCCGAATTGCTGGGGGATGACCTGTTTGTCGGTACCTTGCGCCTTGAACAGCGTTTTGCCCGGTTGCGTGCGCAGTTCTTTGAACTGGGCGCGGTGCAGAGCGAAGAGCATGACGATGAAGGCAGCAGCCTGCTGGCTGTGCGACTGCCGCGGGTGGAGTTGAACCGCCTGGTCAGCCGCGAAGGTTTGCAGCCGCTGGAATTCATCGAGCAACATACTTTGCAATAAATGCCCGGCGACGCGGTCGGGCAGCCGTGACAGGCATTCTGTAGCATTGGACGGCGCGCCGTGGGCGCGTCTTTGCTTTATCAGATGGAGAGCGCTATGGCTTGGAATGAGCCGGGTGGCAACTCGAACAATCAGGATCCGTGGGGCGGGCGCCGTGGTGGCGACAAGAAAGGGCCGCCGGATCTCGACGAGGCCTTCCGCAAGCTGCAGGACAGCCTGAACGGCATGTTCGGCAGTGGCAAGAAACGCGGTGGTGATGGCGGCGTCGGCAAGGGCGGTGGCTTCGGCCTGCTCGGCATCGGTCTCGCCGTGCTTGCAGCTATCTGGCTGTACAGCGCCGTGTACGTGGTCGACGAACAGGAGCAGGCAGTCGTGCTGCGCTTCGGCAAATACTACGAAACCGTAGGGCCGGGCCTGAACATCTACTTCCCGCCGATCGATCGCAAGTACATGGAGAACGTTACCCGCGAACGTGCCTATACCAAGCAGGGGCAGATGCTGACCGAAGACGAGAACATCGTCGAGGTGCCGCTGACCGTGCAGTACAAGATCACCAACCTGCAGGATTTCGTGCTGAACGTCGATCAGCCTGAAATCAGCCTGCAGCACGCGACCGACAGTGCCTTGCGTCACGTGGTGGGTTCCACCGCGATGGACAAGGTGCTGACCGAAGGTCGTGAGCAGATGGCCGTGGAAATCAAGGAGCGCCTGCAGCGTTTCCTCGATACCTACCGGACCGGTATCACTGTCACCCAGGTCAACGTACAGAGCGCGGCAGCCCCGCGTGAAGTGCAGGAAGCCTTCGACGACGTGATCCGTGCCCGTGAAGACGAGCAGCGTGCCCGCAACCAGGCCGAGTCCTACGCTAATGGCGTGGTGCCGGAGGCCCGTGGTCAGGCCCAGCGGATCATCGAGGACGCCAACGGTTACCGCGACGAAGTCGTCTCGCGTGCCAAGGGTGAGGCCGACCGCTTCACCAAGCTGGTTGCCGAGTACCGCAAGGCCCCTGAAGTGACCCGTCAGCGCCTGTACCTGGACACCATGCAGGAAGTCTACAGCAACACCAGCAAGGTCCTGGTTTCCGGCAAGGACGGCCAGAGCAACCTGCTCTACCTGCCGCTCGACAAGATGGTGCAGGGCAGCCGTTCCGGCTCTGCCCCGGTCACCGTTGCGCCGTCGGCCAATGCCGATGCGGCCAACCGTGCGGCGGCGGAACTGCAACAGCAGCAAACACAGTTGCGTACTAGGGAGAGCCGCTGATGAGCAATAAATCGCTGATCGCCCTGATCGTGGCCGTGGTGCTGGCGATCGTGGCCTGGAACAGCTTCTACATCGTGGCCCAGACCGAGCGTGCGGTACTCCTGCAATTTGGTCGTGTGGTCCAGGCTGATGTCCAGCCTGGCCTGCATGTGAAGGTTCCTTACGTCAACCAGGTGCGCAAGTTCGACGCCCGCCTGATGACCCTGGACGCCCCGACCCAGCGCTTCCTGACCCTGGAAAAGAAAGCGGTGATGGTCGATGCCTACGCCAAGTGGCGGGTCAAGGATGCCGAGCGCTTCTATACCGCGACCTCGGGCCTCAAGCAGATTGCCGACGAACGTCTGTCGCGCCGTCTGGAAAGCGGCCTGCGTGACCAGTTCGGTAAACGCACCCTGCACGAAGTGGTCTCCGGTGAACGTGACGCGCTGATGGCTGACATCACTGCCTCGCTGAACCGTATGGCCAGCAAGGAACTGGGTATCGAAGTGGTCGACGTTCGCGTCAAGGCCATCGACCTGCCCAAGGAAGTCAACCGCAGCGTGTTCGAGCGCATGAGCACCGAGCGCGAGCGTGAAGCCCGCGAGCACCGCGCCAAGGGTAACGAGCTGGCCGAAGGCATCCGTGCCGACGCCGATCGTCAGCGCCGGGTACTGCTGGCTGAAGCCTACCGGGAATCGGAAGAGACCCGCGGTGATGGCGATGCCCAGGCAGCGTCGATCTACGCCAAGGCCTACGGTCAGGACCAGGAGTTCTACGCGTTCTACCGTAGCCTCAAGGCCTACCGCGAGAGCTTTGCCGACAAGAGCGACGTACTGGTGCTCGATCCGAGCAGCGAGTTCTTCCGCTTTATGGGCAAGACCAAGCCATAAGCATCTACCCCGCCGGGCGGCTAAAACGCCTGGCGGGGTGATCCCGCGAGAAAACGGGTGTATGATGCGGCAGCCGGGAAATTCCCGGCTTTTTTGCGTCTGCAAGATCGAACGGTTCAAACCCGGCTCGGGTCTACAGAGCAGCCCAAGGTATTCGAGGGTATAGGCACGGCGGTAGCGCTGGAATCGGTGCTGCGCGCCATTGTTTGCCGATACCTGCTTCACTCAAGGCTCGCCCGCGGGCAAGCCGCCCGGACCATAGGGGAAATGGCGTAATGGCAACGGTAGACCGCTGGCTGCTGCCAGATGGCATCGAAGAAGTACTGCCACCTGAGGCGGCGCGCATCGAAATCGCGCGTCGGCAGGTGTTGGATCTGTTCCAGAGCTGGGGTTATGACTTCGTCGTGACTCCGCATATCGAGTACCTGGAATCGCTGCTCACCGGTGCCGGCCAGGACCTGGACCTGCGGACCTTCAAGGTCATCGACCCGCAATCGGGCCGGCAGATGGGCTTCCGTGCCGACATCACCCCGCAGGTGGCGCGCATCGATGCGCACACCCTGCGTCGTGAAGGCCCGAGCCGTCTGTGCTATGCCGGCAGCGTGCTGCATGCCTTGCCACGGGCGTTGTCGACCTCGCGCAGCCCGATCCAGCTCGGTGCCGAGCTGTACGGCGACGCCAGCCCGGTCAGCGACGTCGAGGTGATCAGCCTGATGCTGGCCATGCTGCAACTGGCCGATGTGCCGGACGTGCACATGGACCTTGGCCACGTCGGTATCTACCGCGGCCTGGCCCGTGCCGCCGGTTTGTCGGGCGCGATCGAGCAGCAGCTGTTCGATGCCCTGCAGCGCAAGGCCGTCGACGAAGTGATCGAGCTGACCGCCAAGCTGCCAGCGGACCTGGCCGCCATGCTGCGCTCGCTCACCGAGCTGTGCGGTGGTCGCGAAGTGCTGGCCGAGGCGCGTGTGCGTCTGGGCCGTGCACCGGCGGCGGTACTGGCGGCATTGGATGACCTGATGGCGATCGCCGAGCGGCTGGCCACGCGTTACCCCGAGCTGCCGCTGTATTTTGACCTGGGCGAGTTGCGTGGCTACCACTACCACACCGGTGTGGTGTTTGCCGCGTTCGTCCCGGGTGTCGGTCAGTCGATCGCCCAGGGCGGTCGTTACGACGACATCGGAGCAGACTTTGGCCGGGCACGCCCGGCCACCGGTTTCTCCACGGATTTGAAGACCCTGGTCACACTGGGGCGAGCCGAGGTGGTATTGCCGTCTGGCGGGATCTGGATGCCCGACAGCAGCGATGCGGCACTCTGGCAGTTGGTCTGCCAATTGCGCAGTGAAGGTCAGCGGGTGGTTCAGGCCTTGCCTGGGCAGCCATTGACTGCCGCCGTCGAGGCGGATTGCGATCGGCAATTGATTCAGCAAAACGGGCTTTGGCAGGTTCTGCCGCTGGCCATTTGAGATTCCCCGCCGGTACGAGCCGGCGCCAAGTTTGCGCGAATGAGGACAAGTGTTATGGGTAAGAATGTCGTAGTCCTGGGCACCCAGTGGGGTGATGAGGGCAAAGGCAAGATCGTCGATCTGCTGACCGAACATGCTGCCGCCGTAGTGCGCTACCAGGGTGGCCACAACGCTGGCCACACCCTGGTGATCGACGGTGAAAAGACCGTGCTGCACCTGATCCCTTCGGGCGTGCTGCGCGAAGGCGTGCAGTGCCTGATCGGCAACGGCGTGGTGGTTGCACCTGACGCCCTGCTGCGTGAAATCAACAAGCTCGAAGAGAAAGGCGTACCGGTGCGCGAGCGCCTGCGCATCAGCCCTTCCTGCCCGCTGATCCTGTCCTACCACGTGGCCCTCGACCAGGCCCGTGAAAAAGCCCGTGGCGAGCAGAAGATCGGCACCACCGGTCGCGGCATCGGCCCGGCCTACGAAGACAAGGTTGCCCGTCGCGGCCTGCGCATCGGTGACCTGTTCCACCGCGAGCGTTTCGCTGCCAAGCTCGGCGAGCTGCTGGACTACCACAACTTCGTGCTGGTCAATTACTACAAAGAGCCTGCAATCGACTTCCAGAAGACGCTGGACGAGTGCATGGAATACGCCGAGCTGCTCAAGCCGATGATGCTCGACGTCACTGCCGAGCTGCACAACCTGCGTCGCGCCGGCAAGGACATCATGTTCGAAGGCGCCCAGGGCTCGCTGCTGGACATCGACCACGGTACCTACCCGTTCGTGACCAGCTCCAACACCACCGCTGGCGGCATCGCTACCGGTTCGGGCGTTGGCCCTATGTACCTGGACTACATCCTGGGTATCACCAAGGCCTACACCACCCGCGTTGGCTCGGGCCCGTTCCCGACCGAACTGTTCGATGACGTCGGTGCTTTCCTGGCCAAGCGTGGTCATGAGTTCGGCGCCACCACCGGTCGTGCCCGTCGTTGCGGCTGGTTCGATGCCGTGATCCTGCGTCGCGCCATCGACGTCAACAGCATCTCCGGCCTGTGCCTGACCAAGCTGGACGTGCTCGACGGCCTGGAAACCATCCGTATCTGCGTGGGCTACAAGAACGAGAACGGTGCCGTTATCGACGCCCCGACCGACGCCGACAGCTACATCGGCCTGGAGCCGGTGTACGAAGAAATGCCGGGCTGGAGCGAGTCGACCCTGGGTGCCAAGACCCTGGAAGAACTGCCGGCCAATGCCCGTGCCTACATCAAGCGTGTGGAAGAGCTGGTCGGCGCGCCGATCGACATCATCTCCACCGGCCCGGACCGCAACGAGACCATCGTGCTGCGTCATCCGTTCGCCTGATTCGCGACTGATGTAAAGACAAAGGCCCCTTGATAGGGGCCTTTGTCGTTTCTGTCGGCTGATCGGCACAACCTTTGCTGTAAGAATCGCTCAAGCGGTGCCATCACCTTAATGGCCCCAGAAGTAGAGGGTTCTTTCGTGTCTGCCGTTCTCTCACTGTTACGAAGCCGCCTGTTGCGGCCTGTCTTTGTTGCTCTTGGTATCGCTCTTTTGGTGCAGGTGCTGGTCGCGGTCGCGCTGACCCGGAGCACGGTCACTGCTCTGGAGGCCGATCTGGACAATCGTCTGGCTACCGACAGCCAGAAGCTTGCCGCTGAACTCGAACAGGCTGGCAGGGAGGTCAGCTCCGGGCTCGATAGCCTCTCCACCAGTACCCGTCAGCGCCTGACTGCAGGCCTTTCCACGCGCTTGCAGGATGAACAGGCACAATTGCGCGCGACCCTTGAAAAGAACCTCAAGGATTCGGCCAACGACATGGCCGAGCTGCTGGCCTCGGTGGCGCCGCGAGCCATGTGGGATAACGACGTGCCGACCCTGTCGGAGTTCTCCCGTCGGGCCCAGCGCAACCCCAACGTGTTGTTCGTGGTGTACGACGACGCTCAGGGCCAGCACCTGACCCGTTACCTCAACCGGCAGAACCCGATCAACCAGGCGCTGCTGGAGAGGGGGCAGGGCGAGCGGGCGCTGGACAAGGTACTGGACGCCGCGCGTAACGACCCGTCGGTGTACCTTGTCGAAGCCTCGATCAACCCCAACGGTGTCGAGATCGGCAAGGTGCTGATGGGCGTCTCCACTGCCGTGGTTGACCATGAGCTGGTGGCGCTGGACAAGCGCTTCTCGGCGTTGATTGCCAGTGGTGATCAACTGGTTGGCGACAGCCTGGTGGGCGCCGCAGCAGACAGCAACAAGGCCCTGAGCGCGCGCCTGGAAGCGGCTCAGGCGAGTGCGGCCGGCATGCAGGCCAACACTGCGCAAAGCGTCCAGGACGCCGCGGCAACCCTGCGCTGGAACATCGGCGTGGGTCTGGCCCTGGTCGGCCTGGGCGTGTTGCTGGTGGTGGCCGTGGTGCTCGGTCGGCGCGTGGTCAACAAGTTGCGCCTGTTGATCGCTGCGTTGAACGACCTGGCGGCGGGTGAGGGCGATCTGACCAAGCGCGTCACCATCGACAGCCGCGACGAGATCGGCGATATGGCCGCAGCGGTCAATCAGTTCGTCGCCAAGCTGCAGCCCATCGTTCGCGAGGCCGGCGAGGTGGCCCAGCGTACCGGCATCGAGATCGGCGCCATGGCCCAGCGCAATGCTGGCGCCGACGCCGCTGCCGAGCTGCAGCGCGATGAGGTTGCCGCCAGCCTGCGCGACCTGTCGAGCATGGCCGATGAGGCCCAGGCCGAAAGCCAAGCCATGCAATCGGCCTTGCAGCAGGTGGTGGATATTCGTCAGGCCACTGACGAGAACAGCCGTACCTCTACTCAGGTGGCCAAGCTTATCGAGGACCTGGCCGGGCAGGTCGAGACCGGTTCCAAGGTCATCGAGCGCCTGGCCCAGCAAAGCGAGCAGATCGAGGTGGTGCTGACGGTGATCCATGGCATCGCCGAGCAGACCAACTTGCTGGCGCTCAACGCTGCCATCGAGGCGGCGCGCGCCGGGGAAACCGGCCGTGGTTTTGCTGTGGTGGCCGATGAGGTGAGGGCGCTGGCGAGCAAAACCCAGAGCTCTACCGGTGATATCCAGGCGCATATCGGTGCGTTGCAGCAAGGGGCGAAAGAAGCGGTGGCGGCGATCAGCCAGGCAGGGCGGCAAGCCAGCGAGGGCCTGCTGGTGCTACGCGATAACGCTCGCGTGCAGCAGTCGGTGCAGGCCTCGGTGGAGCAGGTGCATGCGGCCATCGGCCTGGCTACCCGTGCGGCTGAGCAGCAGGCGCAGGGTGCTCAGGCGGTGCGCGGCCGGGTGCAGACCATTCACACCCAGGCCGAGCGGGCCGCCGAGGTGGTGATGCAGACCACCGCCAGCAGCAAGGTGCTCGATGACCTGGCAGCGCAGCTCAAGGCCAGCTTGGGGCAGTTCCGGGCTTGAGCGTAATCGCGGGGCAAGCCCGCTCCCACCGTGGGAGCGGGCTTGCCCCGCGATGCTTTTCAGGCATCACGCGCGGTTCAGGTACATCCGCGTAGTCAGCAGATACACCGGCAACCCGGACACCAGAATCAACAGCGCCGCATAAGGTGCCGCTGCCGCGAACTCGACGTTGGCGGTATGCGCCCACACCTCGGTGGCCAGGGTGGTCATGCCGGTCGGGCTGAGCAGCAGGGTCGCCGTCAGTTCCTTCATGGCATCCAGGAACACCAGGGCAAATGCCGCAGCCAGGGCCGGGAAGATGATTGGCAGGGTCACCCGGCAGAACGCCGTGAACTGCGTCGCGCCAAGGGTGCGTGCGGCTTCTTCAAGCTGTGGCGCCGCCTTGTTCAGGGCCGTGCGCACCGGTGCCTGGGCCAGCGGCAGGAACAGCAGCGCATAAGCCAGCAACAACAATCCTGTGGTCTGGTACAGCGCCGGCACGTAGTGCAGGGCGAAGTACACCAGGGTCAGGGCAATCACCAACCCCGGCAGCGCATGCAGCAAGTACGGCAGGCGCTCGGCCCAGATCGCCAGGCGGCCCTTGTAGCGCACCACCAGGAAGCTAACCGGCAGTGCCAGCAACAGGCTCAGCCCGGCGCCACCCAGTGACAGCGACAGCGACGAGAACAGGGCGCGGCTGATATCGGCCAGCGGAAACGCCGCCGACGAGCCAACACTCAGCCAGTAGCCGAGCATTCCCAACGGAATGCCGCTGCCCAGCAGTGCCAATGTCAGGCAGTACAGCTGCCCCACCGGCATCCACGCGCGCAGGTGAATCGGCGCACCACGCCGGGCCACGCCCTGGCCGATCCGCACATGCCGGGCTTTGCCGCGCACGCGCAGTTCCAGCCATAGCATCAGCAGACACATGAACAACAGCACCGCCGAGAGCATGGCGGCGTTGGCGTTGCTGAACTCCAGCTCGAACTGCTGGTAGATCGCGGTGGTGAACGTCTGCAGGCCGAGGATCGACAAGGCGCCGAACTCCACCAGCATGTGCAGGGCAATCAACAGGCTACCACCGATGATCGACGGCCATAGCAGCGGTAGGGTGATGCGAAAGAATACGCCCCAGCGTGTCTGTCCCAGGGTGCGCGCCGACTCTTCCAGCGAGGTGTCGAGGTTGCGCAACGTGGCCGCCACCGGCAGGAACACCAGCGGATATTTGGACAGGCTCATTACCAGGATGGCGCCGCCCAGGCCTTCGAAGCGCGGGCTCAGCGATACCCAGGTAAAGCCGCTGACAAACGCCGGCACGGCAAACGGCAGGCACAGGATCACGCCCCACAGGCGCCGCCCTGGCAGGTCGCTGCGCTCAAGCAACCAGGCCAGGGATACGCCCAGGGCCATGCAGGCCAGGGTGACGCCGGCCATGAGCATCAGGGTGTTGCGCAGCAGGCCCCAAACGAACGGGCGCCAGAGCAGGTGCAAGGCTTCGCGCCAGCCGGCTTCCCAGGTCTTGAGGGCGACATACAGCAGCGGTAACAGGCTCAGCCCGACCAGCAGCAACACCGGCAGCACCACCCAGATCGACGGGCGCTTGCGCTTGGGTACGTAACGGCTGGCCAGTGCGGCCGCGGGCAGGGCTGCGCTCATTACAGCAGGCCAACTTCGCGTTCGAGCTCCAGGGCTTCTTCGGCATTACCCAGGTCGGCCGGGCTGATTTTCGGCGGGCGCAGGTCTTCGAAGGGCTTCAGGCCCTGGTCCGAGACCATGCCTTTATGCAGCGGATACTCGGCGGTGGTCTGGGTAATCACCCGCTGGCCTTCTTCGCTGGCCATCCAGGCCAGTAGCGCCTGGGCTTGTTTCGGGTGTTTGCTGGCTTTCACCGCAGCAGCGCTGGAGATGGTGACCAGGCCGCCAGCGTCGCCATCGGCCAGGTAGTAGAGTTTCGAGTCCAGCTGGCCGCGCTCTTTCTTCAGGGCGTACCAGTAGTAGTTGTTCACCAGCACCGCCGCGACTTCGCCGTTCTCCACGGCTTTGAGTGCAACCATGTTGTTGGTGTAGGTCTTGCCGAAGGCCTTGAGGCCGGTCAGCCATTCTTCGGCGGCGTCGCGGCCGTGCAGCTTGAGGATGGCCACGGCCTGTTCCTGGAACGCGCCGCTGGTCGGCACGAAGCCGATCTTGCCGTCCCACTCGGGGTCGGCGAAATCCATCACCGAGGGCGGCAGGTCTTTCTCGTCGATCACCTTGGGGTTGAAGGCGACCACGCGAGTGCGCGCGGTGACGCCCATCCAGGTGCCGTTGCCGGCGACATATTCCTTAGGCAGCACCTGCAGGGTCGAATCATCGATCTTGGCCAGCAGGCCCAGCTCGCCGAGGTTGTTCAGCGGTGGCGATTCTTCGGTGTAGATGACGTCGGCGGGGGAGCGATCGCCTTCTTCGATGATCTGGCTGGCCAGCTGGTTGCTGCTGCCCTTGCGAATGTTGATGTGGATACCGGTCTTGGCCTCGTAGGCCTTGGCGATGGCTTCACCGATTTCCTTGTGCTGGCCGTTGTACAGGGTCAGTGCCACAGGATCGGCGGCCATGGCGGCTGGCGTGCCCAGCACCATGGCAAAAACAGAGACGGCCAGGCCGCGCAACAGGGTGTTATTGCGGAACGTCATGCGGGTACTTCCTCGCTTGCGGCTACATATCTGGAAACAATGATAATCGATATCGCTTCTCAAATGCCCTTGTGAGGGAAAATTCATGAGCAGGCTATCGGTCGTTTCAGGATTGCAGGCGAGGAAAAGGGGAGGGGCAGAAACGAAAAAACCCGCTTTCGCGGGTTTGATCTGAATTGGTGCCCAGAAGAAGACTCGAACTTCCACGACCGTAAGGTCACCAGCACCTGAAGCTGGCGTGTCTACCAATTTCACCATCTGGGCAAAATGAAGCGGTGTAGCTTGAAACAAAAACAGTGTAGCGTGTTGCAGTAAATCTCAGAAGCCGGAGGCAGTTCTAAGATTTGAAATTGGTGCCCAGAAGAAGACTCGAACTTCCACGACCGTAAGGTCACCAGCACCTGAAGCTGGCGTGTCTACCAATTTCACCATCTGGGCATTTCGCTGAGGAACATGATGCTTCACATCGTGTTGCATCTCAACTATAACGACGGTGTCCGTCGCTGTGGTGCGCACTATACGGATGCCTCTGAGAGCTGTAAACCCCCGTTCAGAAAAAATCTTAAAAAATTCAAGTCGTTGTTCCTTATGATGGTTTTGGCAGCATTGAGGGGGCTCTGACAGGGCTGTCCAAGCCTGAAATTTCCGGTTTCAATACGCCTATGCCAAACTAACCCTTATATAGACAAGGTGAACCCCTCCTAATGGCCGATTGGCAGACCCTCGATCCCGAGGCCGCTCGTGAAGCGGAAAAATACGAAAACCCTATTCCTAGCCGTGAGCTGATCCTCCAGCGTCTGGACGAGCGCGGCTCGCCGGCAGCCCGTGAGCAGCTGGTCGAAGAGTTCGGCCTGACCACCGAAGACCAGATCGAAGCCCTGCGCCGCCGCCTGCGTGCGATGGAGCGCGACGGCCAGCTGATCTATACCCGGCGCGGCACTTATGCCCCGGTAGACAAGCTCGACCTGATCCTCGGCCGCATCGCCGGCCACCGCGACGGCTTCGGTTTCCTGATCCCGGATGACGGCAGCGACGACCTGTTCCTCAGCCCCGCACAAATGCGCCTGGTGTTCGATGGCGACCGCGCCCTGGCCCGGGTTTCCGGCCTGGACCGTCGTGGCCGCCGCGAAGGTGTGGTGGTCGAAGTGATCTCCCGTGCCCACGAGAGCATCGTCGGCCGCTACTTCGAAGAAGGCGGTATCGGCTTTGTCACCCCCGACAACCCCAAGGTCCAGCAGGAAGTGCTGATCACCCCGGGTCGCAACGGCGGTGCCAAGATCGGTCAGTTCGTCGAGGTCAAGATCACCCACTGGCCGACCCCGCGCTTCCAGCCTCAGGGCGATATCACCGAAGTGATCGGCAACTACATGGCCCCGGGCATGGAAATCGACGTTGCCCTGCGCAGCTACGATATTCCGCATGTCTGGCCAGAAGCCGTGATCAAGGAAGCGCGCAAGCTCAAGCCGGAAGTCGAAGAGAAAGACAAAGAGCACCGCGTCGATCTGCGCCATCTGCCGTTCGTCACCATCGACGGCGAAGATGCCCGCGACTTCGACGATGCGGTGTACTGCGAGAGCCTGGGCAAGTTGCGCCTGTTCTCCGGTGGCTGGCGCCTGTACGTGGCGATCGCCGACGTCTCCAGCTACGTGCGCCTGGGTTCTGCCCTGGATGCCGAAGCCCAGGTGCGCGGCAACTCGGTGTATTTCCCCGAGCGCGTGGTGCCGATGCTGCCCGAAGAGCTGTCCAACGGCCTGTGCTCGCTGAACCCGCACGTCGACCGCTTGGCGATGGTCTGTGAAATGACCATCAACAAGTCCGGGCAGATGGTCGATTACCAATTCTACGAAGCGGTGATCCACTCTCATGCGCGCCTGACCTACAACAAGGTCAGCAGCATGCTCGAACACGCCCGTACCCGCGAAGGCAAGGCCCTGCGCGAGCAGTACAGCAACGTGGTGCCGGACCTCAAGCAGCTCTATGCGCTGTACAAGGTGCTGCTGGCGGCCCGTCATACCCGTGGTGCGATCGACTTCGAAACCCAGGAAACCCGGATCATCTTCGGGGCCGAGCGCAAGATCGCCGAAATTCGCCCGACCGTGCGCAACGACGCCCACAAGCTGATCGAGGAGTGCATGCTGGCGGCCAACGTGGCCACCGCCGAGTTCCTCAAGAAGCACGAAATCCCTGCGCTGTACCGTGTTCACGACGGTCCGCCGCCGGAGCGCCTGGAAAAACTGCGCGCCTTCCTGGGCGAGCTGGGCCTGTCCCTGCACAAGGGCAAGGAGGGGCCGTCGCCCAAGGATTACCAGGCACTGCTGGCGAGCATCGCCGACCGCCCGGATTTCCACCTGATCCAGACCGTGATGCTGCGCTCCCTGAGCCAGGCGGTGTACAGCGCCGACAACAATGGCCACTTCGGTCTGAATTACGAGGCGTACACCCACTTCACCTCGCCGATCCGTCGCTACCCGGACCTGCTCACCCACCGGGCCATCCGCAGCGTGATCCGTTCGCGCCAGGAAACCCCGCATGTCAAGCGTGCCGGTGCGATGAGCATTCCCAAGGCGCGTATCTACCCGTACGACGAGGCGACCCTGGAACAGCTCGGCGAGCAGTGTTCGATGAGCGAGCGGCGTGCCGACGAGGCCACCCGCGACGTGGTCAACTGGCTCAAGTGCGAGTACATGAAAGACCGCGTCGGCGAGAGCTTCCCGGGTGTGATCACCGCGGTGACCGGCTTTGGCCTGTTCGTCGAGCTGACCGACATCTACGTCGAAGGCATGGTGCACGTCAGCGCCTTGCCGGGTGATTACTACCACTTCGACCCTGTGCATCACCGCCTGGCCGGTGAACGTACCGGGCGCAACTTCCGCCTGGGCGACACCGTCGAGGTGCGGGTGATGCGCGTCGATCTCGAGCAGCGCAAGATCGACTTCGAGATGGCCGAGAACACCCTCAAGGCGCCGATTGGTCGCAAGCAGCGTGGCGAAGGCGTGCGTCCACAAGACGGCAAGCCGGTACCGGTGCTCGACAAGGCTGAAGTGACCAAGGCCGCTGAACCTGCGCGCCGGAGCAAGAAGAACGAAACCGCCGAAGCCTATTTCCCCTCCCATGCCGCGGCGAAAAACGCCGAAGTGCGCAAGAGCCGGGAGATGAAGAAGGCCTTGATGTCCGATGCCAAGCACGCAGGTAGCAAGCCGGCATCCAAGTCGGGCAAGTCGGAAAAACCGAGCAAGCACCGTAAAGGGCCGCCGAAAGCCGGCTCCGCGTCACGTAAACCCAAGGCCAAGTCATGAGTCAGTTGGAAAAGATCTACGGCGTGCATGCCGTGGAAGCCCTGTTGCGTCATCACCCCAAGCGGGTCAAGCAGATCTGGTTGTCCGAAGGGCGCAGCGAGCCGCGCCTGCAGCCACTGCTTGAGCTTGCTGCGCAGAACCGCGTGGCGGTCGGCCAGGCCGAGCGTCGCGAGATGGATGCCTGGGTTGAAGGCGTGCACCAGGGCGTGGTGGCTGAAGTCAGCCCGAGCCAGGTCTGGGGCGAGGCGATGCTCGAAGAGCTGCTCGACCGTACTGAGGGCGCGCCGCTGATCCTGGTGCTCGACGGCGTCACCGACCCGCACAACCTCGGCGCCTGCCTGCGCACCGCCGATGCTGCCGGCGCCCTGGCGGTGGTGGTGCCCAAGGACAAGTCGGCGACCCTGACCCCTGCGGTGCGTAAAGTGGCCTGCGGTGCGGCCGAAGTCATCCCCTTGGTGGCGGTCACCAACCTGGCGCGGACCCTGGAGAAGCTCCAGCAACGTGGCCTGTGGGTGGTGGGCACGGCGGGCGAGGCCGAGCAGGAGCTGTATCAACAGGACCTGACGGGCCCGACCATCCTGATCATGGGCGCCGAAGGCAAGGGCATGCGCCGCTTGACCCGCGAGCACTGTGATTTTCTGGTCAAGCTGCCGATGGCCGGTAGCGTCAGCAGCCTCAACGTCTCGGTGGCGACGGGCGTGTGCCTGTTCGAGGCCGTTCGTCAGCGGCAGGCCAAGCGCAAGGCTTGATATCGGCGCTGCATCTATCGCGGGTCAAGCCCGCTCCCACAAGGACTTGTAGGAGCGGGCTTGACCCGCGATGCTTTTCTAGCTGCTCAATAATTCACCAATTGCCTTGCTTGTCTTTCGGCGCTTCTCTACAATTGCGCCCCTTGCCATGTTGGCAGGCGTTCATGCGCCTTTTCCCAGGGCAAGACATACAAGTGTCCTTCACTCCTTGTCTGACCACTCTGGTGGCAGACTACAACCCGTAAGGAGCATTCATGCGTCATTACGAAATCATCTTTCTGGTCCACCCTGACCAGAGCGAGCAAGTCGGCGGCATGGTTGAGCGTTACACCAAGCTGATCGAAGAAGACGGCGGCAAAATCCACCGTCTGGAAGACTGGGGCCGTCGTCAACTGGCCTATGCAATCAACAATGTTCACAAGGCTCACTACGTGATGCTGAACGTTGAGTGCACCGGCAAGGCCCTGGCCGAGCTGGAAGACAACTTCCGCTACAACGATGCCGTGATCCGTAACCTGGTCATCCGTCGCGACGAAGCCGTTACCGGCCAGTCCGAGATGCTCAAGGCTGAAGAGAACCGCAGTGAGCGCCGTGAGCGTCGCGACCGTCCTGAGCATGCTGACAGCGCCGATGGCGATGACAGCAACGACAGCGACAACAGCGATAACGCTGACGAGTAATCCACGGACCTTTTGAGGAGCCTATTACATGGCACGTTTCTTCCGTCGTCGTAAATTCTGCCGCTTCACTGCTGAAGACGTGAAAGAGATCGATTACAAAGATCTCAACACCCTGAAAGCTTACGTATCCGAAACCGGCAAGATCGTTCCAAGCCGTATCACCGGTACCAAAGCTCGTTATCAGCGTCAGCTGGCTACCGCTATCAAGCGCGCCCGCTTCCTGGCCCTGCTGCCCTACACCGACAGCCACGGCCGCTGAGACCGGGTCGTCGACAAGTAGCAAAGGATAAAGTGCATGCGAGCGCTAGCTGATTACATCATGCGCGGACGTGTGCAGGCCACGCTTGTCGTGGCCGGATCGGCGGCATTGCCGCTGTTGTTCTGGTTGAGTGCCGCTGCGGGATGCCTTGTGCTTCTGCGGCGCGGTTCGGACGCATTGAGCGTCCTTGGTCTGGGATTGCTGGCGACGTTGTTGAGCTGGCACTTCCTGAAGGACCCGACAGCGTTGCTGGTGCTGGTGGGGTCTTGCAGCCTTGCGTTGGTTTTGCGCGCAGGCCATTCCTGGAACCGCGTGCTGCTGGTCAGCGTGGTAGTGGGGTTGTTGTTTGCGGTGAGCCTGGGGACCTTGCTGGGTCCTTACATCGATTCACTCGCCAAAGCGTCGCAAGATGCCTTGCCGTTAGTGATGGGTAAAGCCTACGAGACTATCTCGGCGGACCAGAAGGCAATGCTCGCCTCAGTGATGGCCCCAATCTTGATCGCTTCAATAGCGATAACGCTGCAGGTCTTTAGCGTGTCATGTCTGATTCTTGGGCGTTATTGGCAGGCGTTGTTGTACAACCCAGGTGGTTTCGGTCGCGAATTTCGCGCGATTCGGTTCCCCAAGGGCGTGATGCTGGCATTGCTGGCCGTCATGTTTGTAGCACCGTTCATGGGGCTGCACGCATTGATTCTGTTGCCGCTGTGCAGTGTTGCGTTCATGTTCGCCGGGCTGGCCCTGATTCACGGGCTGGTCGCGCAGAAACGCCTGGCCAATTTTTGGCTGGTGGGGTTATACGTCACGCTGTTGCCTTTCATGCACTTGATCGGTCCATTGCTCGTGGTTCTGGCCATTGTCGACAGCCTGATTGATTTTCGTGGTCGTTCAGCATCCAAGGATGCCGATGACGCGAACGGTGAAGGTTAAAAGTTAAGAGGTTAATACCAAATGGAACTGATCCTGCTGGAAAAAGTCGCCAACCTGGGCAACCTGGGCGACAAGGTAAATGTTAAGGCCGGTTACGGTCGTAACTTCCTGCTGCCATTCGGCAAAGCCACCGCTGCGACCGCTGCCAACCTGGCTGCGTTCGAAGAGCGTCGTGCTGAGCTGGAAAAAATCGCTGCAGAGAAAAAAGCTTCGGCCGAAACTCGCGCTGCCCAACTGGCTGAGCTGGAAGTGACCATCACTGCCACCGCCGGTGACGAAGGCAAGCTGTTCGGTTCGATCGGCACCCACGACATCGCTGACGCCCTGACCGCCTCCGGCGTTGAAGTGGCCAAAGCTGAAGTTCGTCTGCCGAACGGCACCATCCGTAACGTCGGCGAATACGACGTTGCCGTGCACCTGCACAGCGACGTTGAAGCCACCGTTCGCGTGGTTGTTGTCGCAGCCTAAGCTGTACCGATCGGCTGGCACCTTGGGTGTCAGCCGGTTAACATCGGGCACGATCCTGCTTTGCAGGTCGTGCCCTTTGTCTTTTTCATCACCCTGATTCCTGCGTGGCCATGAACGAGATAACCGCCCCCGAGCAATATGATCTGCAAACCGCTGCCCTGAAGGTGCCGCCGCATTCCATCGAGGCCGAACAGGCCGTGCTCGGTGGCTTGATGCTGGACAACAACGCCTGGGAGCGGGTGCTCGATCAAGTCTCCGATGGCGACTTCTACCGGCATGACCACCGCCTGATCTTCCGCGCTATCCACAAGCTCGCCGACCAGATGGCCCCGTTCGACGTGGTCACCCTGCACGAGCAGCTGGACAAGGAAGGCCTGAGTTCGCAAGTCGGCGGCCTGGGTTACCTGGGCGAGCTGGCCAAGAACACCCCGTCGGTGGCCAACATCAAGGCCTATGCCGCGATCATCCGCGAGCGGGCGACCCTGCGCCAACTGATCAGCATCAGCAACGAGATCGCCGACAGCGCCTTCAACCCCCAGGGGCGCAATGCCGCGGAGATCCTCGACGAAGCCGAACGGCAAATCTTCCAGATCGCCGAAGCCCGACCGAAAACCGGCGGCCCGGTGGGCGTCAACGACCTGCTGACCAAGGCCATCGACCGCATCGATACGTTGTTCAACACCGACAGCGCGATCACCGGCCTGTCCACCGGCTACACCGATCTCGACGAGAAGACCAGCGGCCTGCAGCCCGCCGACCTGATCATCGTCGCCGGTCGTCCGTCGATGGGTAAGACCACCTTCGCCATGAACCTGGTGGAGAACGCCGTACTGCGCAGCGACAAGGCGGTACTGGTGTACTCCCTGGAGATGCCAGGCGAATCGCTGATCATGCGTATGCTGTCCTCGCTCGGGCGCATCGACCAGACCAAGGTGCGTTCCGGCCAGCTGGAAGACGACGACTGGCCGCGCCTGACCTCGGCGGTCAATCTGCTCAACGACCGCAAGCTGTTCATCGACGATACCGCCGGCATCAGCCCGTCGGAGATGCGTGCGCGTACCCGCCGCCTAGTGCGCGAGCATGGCGACATCGCCATGATCATGATCGACTACCTGCAGCTGATGCAGATCCCGGGCTCCAGCGGCGACAACCGCACCAACGAGATTTCCGAGATCTCCCGCTCGCTCAAGGCCCTGGCCAAAGAGTTCAACTGCCCGGTAGTCGCCTTGTCGCAGCTCAACCGCTCCCTCGAGCAGCGGCCAAACAAGCGCCCGGTGAACTCCGACTTGCGTGAATCCGGTGCGATCGAGCAGGACGCCGACGTGATCATGTTCGTTTACCGCGACGAGGTCTACCACCCGGAGACCGAGCACAAGGGCATTGCCGAAATCATCATCGGCAAGCAGCGGAACGGCCCGATCGGCTTTATCCGCCTGGCCTTCATCGGCAAGTACACACGCTTCGAAAACCTCGCGCCGGGCAGTTACAACTTCGACGACGACGAGTAAGTCGCTCAGCCGTCACTGGCGGCTCTGAACAGTTCGCGCGCTGCCTGAGGGCTGAAGGCAGCACGCCAGATCGGCACATGGGCTTGCCCCTCCCGCTCGGCCTGGGCCTGTGATGCCGCGCCCAGGCGGCTTTGCGCCAGGGTCTTCAAGTGCGCGCCCTTGAGTTGGAACTGCTCCATGGCGGTCGTTGTGGCATCGTAGTGAAAATGCGCTTCCCACAGTGTCGAGCGGCTGCCCTGGACATCGCGGATCTGGTAAATGTCGAGGAAGTGCTTGTTCCGGCCTTTACCGCGCGGCGCTCGCATCAGTGTCTTGTGCACGCTCACTTGCCGGTGCTCGATCAGGTACAGCAGGCGATTGATGTCGAGCGTTTCCGGTGATTTGTACAGCATCAGGCGCAATGCTTCGCCGTGCTGGCGCAAGCGCTGGGCGCCGCCGCGCAGGCGATCGAGCAGTGTTCGCTGTTCAGCCTCGGTGCTGGATGACTCAATGCCCTGTGCCAAAACCTCCAAGGCCCCGGCGTGACGCTCAAGGGCCTCGACGATGTTGGTCGGGTTTTGCTGTTTCTCGGCATCCTGGCGTGCGCTGTCCAGTTGCTGCTCGACTTTGCCCAGAAACGTATTGGCCTGGGACAGTTGCGTTGCCAGTGACGCAGCGGTGCCAACTCTGCGCTCAACGGCAAGTGGCTGCCAGTAGCCGGCCACCGGATTGACGTAGCGCTGCACCCGGGGCCCGGCAACGATGCCGGGGCTGATGATATCGACCACTTCCCGGCCCTGCTCGTCGGTATGTGCTTGCCCTACCTTAAATGCCGTAGTGCCCTGCTGCCTGACTTTGATCACCCGCTTGCGTGGCCCGGCGACAGGCCGCTGCAGCGGTTGGGCGGGCAGAAAGTCAGTGTCCAGGGCCTGCGAATCAAGGCTCAACAAGGTGTTGCTGGTCAGGTCCCGATACATCGACTCAAGTCGCTGCTGTATCTGCCGAATGAGGCTGACCAGCACCTGGTCGATATCGCGCAGGTGGGCTTTATCCAGCGTGGCAGCGGTGTCCTGCATGGATCTTAGCCCTTGCTGGTGGCTGTCGAACTGGCGTTGCAGGTCATCGAGCAGTGAGAGCTGATAGTTTTCCGGGAGGCTGTCCAGGTCGGTGTAGGTGGTCAGGGCGTCGTGCAGTTGCACCAGGCGCAGCGCCGCCTCGGTATTGAACTGGATCGGGGCTTGCGGGTCCGGAGTGTCGCTGATCACCAGCAAGTCCAACTTGAACAGGATCACCGCTGCTTGGCGCATCAGCGGGGTTGCAGGGAAGTCTTCCCTGGCTCGGGCGAGATAGGTGTCGGTCTGAGTGCCTGGAAAACCGCTGGACAGGGCCTCGATATAGGCGGCGTGCTTGTCGAGGAAGGGGCGTTTTTCTTCCAGGTGCTGGAGGATGCGCCGGTGTTGCAGGCGATAGCGGCCATGCTCGCCTTGATGCGGGTCGGCCAGCATTTCCCCGGTTTCACCGGTGAAGGCGAGGTCCTGGCTGAGCATGATTTTTTCCAGGCAATGAAGCCGATACACGTGCATCTCTCGTTGCTGGGGCAGTGTTTGCGGATCGCCCAGGATTGCAAGCAGGTCGATCTTCGTCGAAATGTGTTTGATGGCTTTCCAGTAGGTCACCACCAGGGCGGCGATGGCTTGTTGCTGTGTGTCTGAGCCTCCAATCGCGGCGTTGACCCGGGCAGTGACTTGGGTCATCTGGTCGGCGGTCGTCAGCAGTGCCTGGTTGACCTCAAGCAGTTGCTGGCGAGTGTTGTGCTGCTGTTGAAATTGGGCAGCTCGCTCGGCTGTGGCTGCTGCGCGGTTCTGCTCCTGCATTTGCGCCAGACGCCCTCCTCGGCGGGGCATGCCGGCGGCGCCAGGAACCCGGGCGTAGTACCAGTGCTGGCGATACAGCACAATCGCCGGGCTATCGGCGCGCGGGCCGTCTGCCAGCCGCCATACCCGCCATTCTGGCGTTGATGCCGGGGCGTCAGGCACTATCGGGTATGCCGCGCCCTCGATCATGGCGTAGGTTGTCCCTTGGTAATGATGAATTCCGCTGCCAGGCGTGCCAGCAGTACTGGCCAATGGATGGGCGCTGACCCTCAATCGCCCGGCTGAGACCGCTTGCAGAGGGGGCTCGGCCAGCAGTTCCGGCAGCAGTTCGCGGTTGCGCAGGGCGATGTCGAGCAGTTGTGCGCGCAACATGGCAACACTAACGTCCTTGCGCAATGGGTTGTGTGGATGCTCGTGCAAGGCTTGCAGGAGTGCAGCGCCTGGCATGTCCTGGAAGTGATAGTGGCTGCCGGTGCGGGTCAAGTTCAGGTAGCCCGTGGCGTCGGGAGCAGCGAAGTACTGAACGGGCGGTGCGGGGGCGAAGCCTGTAGCGGGTGGGGCCTGAAGGTTCTCTTCGATGCGGATGCCTGATGTGGCTGGCCACTCAGGGTGGCTGGCGAGCAATTGACAGCACAGGGCTTCGACATCCCGGTCGGGGCCCGCCAGTTCATCGTCCAGCTTGCACAGCGCCAACAGGCTGCGGCTTTCTTGCGCAAGCCCGAGCACGGTCGCAATGGGGCCGGGCTCGATGAGGCTGTCCGCTTGTAGCTGCATCAGCTCGGGGTGGCGGTGCAGGGCTTCGCGCGCGGCCGCAACAGACAGACCGGGGAAGCGCAGGGTCAGGGCGGCAATGGCCGGGTTGCCCTCTGCGTTGGTCGGTTGTTGCCTTTCAATCACGCAGCGCAGTTGCCAAGGCAGGTCCGCTGCGACGCGCCATGCCGCCTCCAGCTGTTCGCGCTGCACACCGCTCAGGCGCAACACTGAGGTTATCGCCTTGGCTGGGAGCTGAGGCAGCAGGTGTTCCAGCAATTTGGCGGCGCTCCAGCTTCGCGAATCCAGTTGCTGCGCCACGCGTGCCTCAATTGCCGGTGCACGGCCAAGGGCCGTCACCAACTGCCTTGAGCGGCGCGCCGAGAGCCGTGCGCCGAGGCCCTGAAGCCTGGCGCTGATTATCAGGTCGGCGATATCAGCCGCTGCCTGGACTGCTTCGCTGGTGCGGCCGGACAGCAGTGCGTTGGCTGCGCAAATCGACTGGAAACCGAGGCTGGCGAAGGTGGCGGTTAGCATGGCGCGGTTGAGACCGGTAACGCCGCCGGGAACCGACAGCGTCAGCAGCTCCAGCACTTCGCTGACCACGAACAGCGCACCTTTCTGGAAGGTGTCGAAATCCACGCTGTTGTTGCTGATCGCCATCAGCGAAAGGTCGGCGGCGATCCCGTGCTGCTGCTCCTGGGCGATAGCCTGGAGCAGTGATTGCGATTTCCACGGGCTGTTCGGGTTCTCGACGACATCGAGCAGGGCGGTGGAGGGCTGGGTGGCGAAGGTGTCGTACAGCCATTTGGCCAATGCATTGAGCTGGTTGCGGTCAACGTTGTCAGGCTTGAGCAGTGCCGAGAGCTTTTGTTGTAGCGCAAGCGGCAGCCATTGATAGAGCCAATGCAACGCGCTGGTGTTTTGGCTCTGGTGGATCTGCTGGCGCAGCGAGTCCACAGCGTCGACGGCCGAGACGTGAGAGCGCCAGGCGCCGCCCGGGCGTTCGGGAAAATAGCTGAAAACCCCATCGCCCAGGCGCACCACGAAGAATGGCAGAGGAATCAGGTTGCCCATCAGGGTCTGGGTCATGCGCTGGCTGGCCAGTGCATCCAGTGCCTGCTTGATCGGCCTGAGCAGTGGCTGGGCCTCGGCCAGCCGAAGCAGGTGCTCGATGACCCCGTCCGGCAACTTAAGGCTGAAATACGTCCACTGCAGGCCCCCTGGTCGCTCGCAGGCCGTTTGCAGGCTAGCCAGTTGCTCACGGTTGAATTCGTGGTCTTCGGTGCTGCGATAGGCTTCCAGCAGGGCAAATTGCAGCAGGGCACGCTGGTAGTCGCTGACCGCTTGTGCGCTCAGGGCAGGTAGCTTCTGCTGCAACGCGTCTTGCAAGCGCTTGCCCAGGTTCAGCTTGCGCACGATATCGACGAAGGTGCTGACCGGGATCAGCGAATGACGCCCACCTGACTCGCGGGTGTTGATGCTGCTGGCCCTGAGGAAGTCCTGTCCTGAGCCGCTTTGCAGGGCAATGTTGAAGCCAAAGTTGTCCTGGGCTGCCTGCCAGAGGCTGCGAGTCTGCAGGTGTTCGACTTCCTGGTGGGGGAACTCGCGCTGAATCTCCAGCGAATAGGTGTGCAGGTAGGTGCTCAGGGGGTCCAGCGCCTGGCCGGATGCCAGGGCAAGTTGTTGGCGCAGGTCCTCCAGGGCCTGGTGCTCGAAAGTCCGTTGAAACTGACGCAGGGCATCGCTCAGGCGCTGGCGCAGTTGCGGGCCGAGACGGGCCAGTTGCAGGTAGCGGCGCTGTTCTTGTTCATCCAGGGTTTGCAAGGTCTGGTTCAGATGCTCTTCAATCAGCTCCAGGGTCAGTCGATCCGACCAGCGTTGCTGGTCGTTGGCTGCCAGTGGGTCCTGCTCGACAGTTGAGGGGGGCATGGTGTGCGTCTCCATTGGTGGAAAACGCAGATCAGAGCGCGGCACTGGCGGCGACGGGCGGTAAATAATTGTTGTGGGTTGATTCCGACCACCACCGTCGGATTTGGTCAATTTTTGTGCTATATTCCGCGCCCGCGATTTTTCATCGATTAGCCACCGGTCACTGACATGCAAGCAGCCAAACCACTTTTCGACTATCCCAAGTACTGGGCCGAATGCTTCGGGCCAGCACCGTTCCTGCCGATGAGCAGGGAGGAGATGGATCAGCTCGGCTGGGATTCCTGCGACATCATCATCGTGACCGGTGATGCCTACGTCGACCACCCGTCGTTCGGCATGGCCATCATCGGCCGCCTGCTGGAGGCCCAGGGCTTTCGCGTGGGCATCATTGCCCAGCCGAACTGGCAGTCCAAAGACGACTTCATGAAGCTCGGCGAGCCGAACCTGTTCTTCGGCGTCGCGGCCGGCAACATGGACTCGATGATCAACCGCTACACGGCCGACAAGAAGATTCGTTCCGACGATGCCTACACCCCGGGCGGTATGGCCGGCAAGCGTCCGGACCGCGCCAGCCTGGTTTACAGCCAGCGCTGCAAGGAAGCCTACAAGCATGTGCCGATCGTCCTCGGCGGCATTGAAGCCTCCCTGCGCCGTATTGCGCATTACGACTACTGGCAGGACAAGGTGCGTCATTCGATCCTGATCGACGCCTGCGCCGACATCCTGCTGTACGGCAACGCCGAGCGGGCCATCGTCGAAGTGGCCCAGCGCTTGTCGTTCGGTGAGTCGATCGAGAACATCACCGACATTCGCGGCACTGCCTTCGTACGCCGTGATACCCCGCAAGGCTGGTACGAGGTCGACTCGACCCGTATCGACCGCCCGGGCAAGGTCGACAAGATCATCAACCCGTACGTCAACACCCAGGACACCCAGGCCTGCGCCATCGAGCAGGAGAAGGGCGAGGTCGAAGACCCGAACGAAGCCAAGGTGGTGCAGATTCTCGCCAGCCCGCGCATGACCCGCGACAAGACGGTCATCCGTCTGCCGTCGTTCGAGAAGGTTCGCAACGACCCGGTGCTCTATGCCCACGCCAACCGCGTGTTGCACCTGGAAACCAACCCGGGCAACGCCCGTGCCCTGGTGCAGAAGCATGGCGAAGTGGACGTCTGGTTCAACCCGCCACCCATTCCTATGACCACCGAAGAAATGGACTACGTGTTCGGCATGCCCTATGCGCGCATCCCGCACCCGGCGTACGGCAAGGAGAAAATCCCTGCCTACGACATGATCCGTTTCTCGGTGAACATCATGCGCGGCTGCTTCGGCGGCTGCACCTTCTGCTCGATCACCGAGCACGAAGGGCGCATCATCCAGAACCGTTCGCACGAGTCGATCATTCGCGAGATCGAAGAGATCCGTGACAAGGTTCCCGGTTTTACCGGGGTGATCTCCGACCTTGGTGGCCCGACCGCGAACATGTACCGCATCGCCTGCAAGAGCCCCGAGATCGAATCGGCGTGCCGCAAGCCATCGTGCGTGTTCCCCGGCATCTGCCCGAACCTGAACACCGACCACTCGGCGCTGATCAAGCTGTACCGCAGCGCCCGTGACCTGCCAGGGGTGAAGAAGATCCTCATCGCCTCTGGCCTGCGTTACGACCTGGCGGTGGAATCGCCGGAGTACGTCAAGGAGCTGGTGACCCACCACGTCGGCGGCTACCTGAAGATTGCCCCGGAGCATACCGAGGAAGGCCCGCTGAACCAGATGATGAAACCGGGCATCGGTAGCTACGACCGCTTCAAGCGCATGTTCGAGAAGTACTCGAAAGAGGCGGGCAAGGAGCAGTACCTGATCCCGTACTTCATCGCCGCGCACCCGGGCACCACCGACGAAGACATGATGAACCTGGCCCTGTGGCTCAAGGGCAACGGCTTCCGTGCCGACCAGGTGCAGGCGTTCTACCCGTCGCCAATGGCGTCGGCCACGGCCATGTATCACTCGGGCAAGAACCCGCTGCGCAAGGTCACCTACAAGAGCGACCCGGTGACCATCGTCAAGAGCGAGCAGCAGCGCCGCCTGCACAAGGCGTTCCTGCGCTATCACGACCCGAAGGGCTGGCCGATGCTGCGTGAAGCCCTGGAACGCATGGGCCGTGCCGACCTGATCGGCCCGGGCAAGCACCAGTTGATCCCGCTGCACCAGCCGGCGACCGACAGCTACCAGAGTGCCCGGCGCAAGAACTCGACCCCGGCCGGCAGCCACAAGGTGGCCAAGGAACAGAAGATCCTCACCCAGCACAACGGCTTGCCGCCGCGTGCCAGTGACGGTTCCAAGCCTTGGGACAAGCGCGAACAGGCCAAGGCTGCGGCGTTTGCCCGCAACCAGGAAGCGGCCAAGGCGCGCAAGGATGCCGCCAAGGGCGGCAAGGGCAAGAAGAAGCCCGCCCGCCAGCCGGTTCTGCCGCGCTAACTGAAACGCCAGCCTTCGGGCTGGCGTTTTTGTTTGCGTCGCTGGCAAAGCCTCAAATCTGTGCAAGGCTTGCACGGCGGCCTCGCTACGGTGCGTTTTGAGTGCGACGGTACGGGCTGCATGCAAGGAATCGCAGGCCTGGGGCCATGGCACAAGTCTTGCGCGGTTCCACTACCGCCCAGGCTCGCAGGAGGCCCGCCGTGTCGATTCATGTCGCCTTGCACCATGTCACCGAATACCGCTACGACCGCGCGGTTGAACTGGGCCCGCAAATCGTGCGCCTGCGTCCGGCGGCCCACAGCCGCACGCGGATCCTTTCCTACGGACTGAAAGTGCAACCGGGTGGGCATTTCATCAATTGGCAGCAGGACCCACAGGGCAATTACCTGGCGCGCCTGGTGTTTCCGGAAAAGACCGACAGCCTGCGTGTCGAAGTCGACCTGGTCGCCGAGATGGCGGTGTTCAACCCTTTCGACTTCTTCCTTGAACCCTACGCCGAGCAGATTCCCTTTAGCTATGGCCGTGACGAACGCCATGAGCTGATGCCCTACCTGGAACAGCTGCCGCTGACGCCGATGTTCGCCACCTACCTGCAAAGCATCGAGCGCGCGCCGCAAGCCAGCGTCGATTTCCTGGTGGCGCTCAATCAGCGCCTGAGCGAAGACATCAGTTACCTGATTCGCCTGGAGCCTGGCGTGCAAACCCCGGAGCAGACCTTGGAACTGGGCTCCGGCTCCTGCCGCGATTCGGCCTGGCTGTTGGTGCAACTGCTGCGCCACCTGGGCTTGGCGGCGCGGTTTGTCTCCGGTTATCTGATTCAGCTGACGGCCGACATCAAGTCGCTGGACGGGCCGTCCGGCACCGAAGAAGATTTCACCGACCTGCACGCCTGGTGCGAGGTGTACCTGCCAGGTGCTGGCTGGGTCGGCCTGGACGCCACCTCAGGGCTGTTTGCCGGTGAAGGTCATATTCCATTGGCCTGTAGTTCCGATCCGACTTCAGCGGCGCCGATCAGTGGCCTGGTCGAGCCCTGCGCATGCACCTTCGAACATGACATGAGCGTCGAGCGCCTGTGGGAATCGCCACGGGTGACGTTGCCCTACAGCGATGAGCAATGGCAGGCCATCGTTGCCCTCGGGCGGCAGGTGGATAGCGACCTGAAAGCGGCGGATGTACGCCTGACCATGGGCGGTGAACCGACCTTCGTGGCCATCGACGACCCTGACGGCGCCGAGTGGAATACCGCCGCGTTGGGTGCGAACAAGCGGCGCCTGGCGGGCGAACTGTTCCAGCGCCTGTACAAGCATTACGCCCCCAGCGCTCTGGTGCACTTCGGCCAGGGCAAGTGGTATCCGGGGGAGCAGCTGCCGCGCTGGTCGCTCAACTGCTTCTGGCGCCGCGATGGTGTGCCGTTGTGGAGCAACCCGGCGTTGATTGCCGACGAGCAGGAGGACCTCGGTGCCGACAGCAACCTGGCCGGGCGCTTCCTGGCCAGCGTTGCCGAACGGCTGAAGCTGCCGCCACGCTATGTCTTCGCCGCTTATGAAGACCACCTCTATTACCTATGGCGCGAGGGCGGCTTGCCGTCCAATGTGCGCGCCGACGATGCGCGCCTGAACGACGAGATGGAACGGGCGAGGCTGCGCAAGGTGTTTGGCCAGGGCCTGGACCAGGTCATCGGCCAGGTTCTGCCGCTGGCCCGCAGCGCCGACGAACAACGCTGGCAGAGTGGGCGCTGGTACCTGCGTGATGAACATTGCCGGCTGGTGCCTGGCGACTCGCCGCTTGGCTATCGCTTGCCGCTGGCGGCGCAGCCTTGGGTCAAGGCCGCTGAATACCCCTATGTGCACCCCGCCGACCCGAACCAGACCTTGGGCGACTTGCCCGGTTGTGAAGAGTTGCTCAAGGCCAGTGCGCAGCAGGCAGTCGACCAGCAGGAGCGCGCAGCCCCCGAGATCGATGCTTCGGCAGACTGGCTGACGCGCACGGCGCTGTGCGCCGAGCCGCGTGAGGGGCGGTTGTACCTGTTCATGCCGCCGCTGTCACGGCTGGAGGATTACCTCGAGCTGCTCGCAGTGATCGAAGCCACCGCGGCCGAGCTGCATTGCCCGGTCATCCTCGAAGGCTACGAGCCACCGGCCGATCCGCGCCTGGCCAATTTCAAAGTCACCCCCGACCCCGGCGTCATCGAGGTCAACGTGCAGCCTTCGGCCAGTTGGGATGAATTGGTGGAGCGCACCGAGTTTCTCTACGAACAGGCGCGGCTGACGCGCTTGAGCTGCGAAAAATTCATGATCGACGGCCGTCACACCGGTACCGGTGGCGGCAACCATTTCGTCCTTGGCGGCGCGACGCCGGCCGACTCCCCCTTCCTGCGCCGCCCCGACCTGCTGCGCAGCCCGATCAGCTACTGGCACAACCATCCGTCATTGTCCTACCTGTTTTCCGGCCTGTTCATCGGCCCGACGTCCCAGGCGCCGCGGGTTGATGAAGCGCGTAACGATGCCCTGTATGAGCTGGAAATCGCCTTCGCGCAGATGCCCGAGGCCGGTGAGCAATGCCCGCCGTGGCTGGTCGACCGGCTGCTGCGCAACCTGCTGATCGACGTTACCGGCAACACCCATCGCGCCGAGTTCTGCATCGACAAACTGTATTCCCCGGAGGGTCCGGCCGGGCGCCTGGGTTTGCTTGAGCTGCGTGCCTTCGAGATGCCGCCGCATGCACGCATGAGCCTGGTCCAGCAACTGCTGCTGCGTGCCTTGGTCGCGCGTTTCTGGCGTGAACCTTATGCGCCCAAGCGCCTGGCCCGCTGGGGGACCGAACTGCATGACCGGTTCATGCTGCCGCACTTTATCGAGCAGGACTTCGCTGATGTGCTGGTCGAGCTCAACGCCGCAGGTTACCCGCTGCGGGCCGAGTGGTTCGCCGCGCACCTGGAGTTTCGCTTTCCCAAGGTCGGCGACTTTGCCGTCAATGGCATTGAACTGGAACTGCGCCAGGCCCTGGAGCCCTGGCATGTACTGGGCGAGGAGGGCAGTGGCGGTGCCACCGTGCGTTATGTCGATTCGTCGCTGGAGCGCCTGCAGGTCAAGGTCAGCGGCCTGTCGCCGGAGCGCTATCAACTGACCTGTAACGGTCGGGCGCTACCCTTGCAGGCAACCGGGCGGGTCGGTGAGTTCGTCGCCGCCGTGCGCTATCGCGCCTGGCAGCCTGCCAATTGTTTGCAGCCGACCATCGCGGTGCATGTGCCGCTGGTGTTCGACCTGCTGGACACCTGGATGGGCCGTTCGCTAGGCGGCTGCCAGTACCATGTCGCCCATCCGGGCGGGCGCAGTTACCAGACCCTGCCGGTCAATGCCAACGAAGCCCAGAGCCGGCGTCAGGCGCGCTTCTTCCGCCTCGGACACAGCCCGGGCGTGATGGCGATCGCTGAGCCGCAGGTGAACCCGGAACTACCCTTTACCCTGGATTTGCGCCGCAGCTGAGCGCTACTCTGAACTGACTTGTGGCCTTCGAGCATTGCCATGCCTGACCTGTTTGATGCTTACCCGCTGAGTGCGGGGACCTATCACGAGATGCTCGAAGGCCAAGGCGCCGTGCGTGGCCATTGGCAACCGCTGTGCGCCTACCTGCAGCGCAGCGGGCCGGCGCAACTGGCTCAACGCCAGGCCTCGTTGACCCGCCAGTTACGCGAGAACGGCATCACCTACAACGTTTATGCCGACCCCAAGGGCGCCGACCGGCCGTGGGAGCTGGACCTGTTGCCGCACCTGCTGCCGGCCGCCGAATGGCAGCAGCTGGCGGCCGGAGTTGAACAGCGCGCGCGTTTGCTCAATGCGGTGCTGGCCGATATCTACGGGCCGCAGCAGTTGATCCGTGAAGGCCTGCTGCCGGCCGAGCTGGTCTATGGCCATAACAATTTTCTCTGGCCCTGCCAGGGTATCGCCGCGCCGGAAGGGACTTACCTGCATATCTACGCCGTGGACCTTGCTCGCGCCCCGGACGGTCGCTGGTGGGTAACCGCCGACCGTACCCAGGCGCCGTCGGGTGCAGGTTTCGCGCTGGAAAACCGCACCATCGTCTCGCGGGCCTTGCCCGAGCTCTACCGCGATCTGCAAGTGCAGCACCTGTCCGGGTTTTTCCGCACCCTGCAACAGACCCTGGCGCGTCTGGCGCCAAGCGACAAGGACGCGCCGCTGGTGGTGCTGCTGACTCCGGGGCGCTTTAACGAGAGCTATTTCGAGCACCTGTACCTGGCTCGGCAACTGGGTTATCCACTGGTCGAGGGCAGCGACCTGACCGTGCGCGACGCCACGGTGTACCTCAAGACTTTGAGCGGCTTGCGTCGGGTGCACGCGATCATGCGCCGCCTGGACGATGACTTCTGCGACCCGCTGGAGCTGCGCACCGATTCGGCCCTGGGCGTGCCCGGTTTGCTTGATGCGGTGCGCCAGGGCCGGGTGCTGGTGGCCAATGCACTGGGTAGCGGGGTGCTGGAATCGCCTGGCCTGCTCGGCTTTTTGCCCGCGATCAACCAGCGTTTTTTTGCTGAAGACCTGAGCCTGCCGTCGATTGCCACCTGGTGGTGTGGTGAGCCTCCGGTGATGGCCCGCGCCCTGGAGCAGTTGCCCATGTTGGTGGTCAGGCCGGCGTTTCCCTCGCAGAGTTTCAGCCCGGTGTTCGGTCGCGACCTCGACCCGGCCCAACGCCAGGCCTTGGCCGAGCGCATCCAGGCCCGGCCCTATGCCTACGTGGCCCAGGCGTTGGCGCAGTTGTCCCAGGCGCCGGTGTGGCAGGCCGAACAGGGCCAGTTGCAGGCGCGGGCCATTGGCATGCGCGTGTACGCGGTGGCCACGGCCGAGGGGTATCGGGTGTTGCCCGGTGGCCTGACCCGGGTCGCGGCCCAGGCCGATGCCGAAGTGGTGTCGATGCAGCGCGGCGGCGCCAGCAAGGACACTTGGGTACTTGGCGAGGCGGCACCACAGGGTGAACAGTGGCGGGCCCAGCGCACTATCGGTGTGGCCGAATTGATCCGTCAGGACCCTTACCTGCCATCGCGCGTGGTAGAGAACCTGTTCTGGTTCGGACGCTACTGCGAGCGTTGCGATGCCAGTGCGCGTTTGCTGCGGATCATCCTAACCCGTTACCTGGACGGCGACGATCCGCTGGCCTTGCAAGCAGCGGTGGAGCTGGCCGATGAGTTGTCGCTGCTGCCGGAGGAGGGCGACTTGCCCGGGCGCTTGCGCGCGGCGCTGGATGATGCGGACTGGGCGTTCAGCCTGCGCGCCAACCTGCTGCGCCTGCAGTGGGCGGCGTCGCAGGTGCGCGGCAAGCTCTCACGGGAGAACTGGCAGGCGCTGGTCGAGCTGCAGCGGGAGGCGCAATGCCTGGAGGATGGCGAGGCGGATTTCGGCGAACGGGTGGATGTTCTCAACCGCCTGGTGATGTCGCTGGCGGCGCTCTCGGGGTTTGCCCTGGACGATATGACCCGCGACGAGGGCTGGCGCTTTTTGATGCTTGGCCGGCGCATCGAGCGTCTGCAATCGCTGTGCAGTAGCCTGGCGGCGTTTCTGCGCGGGCCGGCGGTGTACGATCAAGCCGGGCTTGAATGGTTGCTGGAGCTGGGCAACAGCAGCATCACTTATCGCTCGCGTTATCTGGCCGTTGCGCAACTGATCCCGGTGCTCGATCTGTTGTTGCTCGATGAACAAAACCCCCACGCGGTGCTGTTCCAGCTCAAGCTGCTGGTGCGTGCCAACCAGCGCTTGAGCGAAGAGTTCGACAGCCCTCGCGATCCGGCCCTGGCCCTGCTGGCTGAGCAATTGCGCCACTTCGACCTGCGCAGCCTGGAGCATCCACTGTTCGGCAACGCCAGCGTGCAGGCGGTGTTGGCCGGGCTGGCTGATCTGCTGCAAGCGGTCACCATCGCCAGTGGCGAGCTCTCCGAGCGCCTGGCCCTACGCCATTTCGCTCATGTCGATGATGTCAGCCAACAGACGGTGTCGCTGTGATGAGTGCCCGCTACCAGATCGTTCACGACACCCACTACCGCTACGACAGCCCGGTGTCCCTGGCCCAGCAGCTGGCGCACCTGTGGCCGCGGCCTTGTGCCTGGCAACGCTGTACGGCCCAGGCCCTGCAGGTCAGCCCGCAGCCGACCCAGCGCCGTGATGACTGGGATGTGTTCGGCAACCCGCTGACCCGCCTGGCATTCGAGCGCCAGCATGAGCAGTTGCGGGTGGTGGCGCGTTTGCAAATCGAAGTGCTGGAGCGGGCCGCGCCGGACTTTGCCGCGGCGCCCGCGTGGGAGCAGGTACGCGATGCCCTGACCTATGCCAATCAGCCGCTTTCGAGCGCGGCTCTGGAAGCCTGTCGCTACCGCTTCGAGTCACCTTATGTGCGGCTCAAGCAGCGCTTCGTTGCCTTCAGCGAGTCCTGTTTTCAACCCGGGCAGGCATTGCTGGCGGGCGTGCAGGCGCTGATGGAGAAGATTTTTACTGAGTTCACCTTCGACGCCGACGCTACCCAGGTCGCCACGCCGCTGGTGGAGGTGCTGGAGCGCCGTCGTGGGGTGTGCCAGGACTTTGCCCACCTGATGCTCGCCTGTCTGCGTTCGCGTGGGCTGGCGGCGCGCTATGTCAGCGGCTACCTGCTGACCCGTCCGCCACCCGGCCAGCCACGGCTGATTGGTGCCGATGCCTCGCATGCGTGGGTTTCGGTGTTTTGCCCGGGGCAGGGCTGGATCGATTTCGACCCCACCAACAACCTGCGCCCGGCGCTGGAGCACATCACCCTGGCCTGGGGCCGGGACTTTTCCGATGTGTCGCCGTTGCGCGGGGTGATCCTCGGTGGCGGCAGCCATGACCCGCAGGTGCAGGTCACGGTGATGCCGCTGGATGAAGCCGCTGCCTTGTAGGAGCGGGCTTGACCCGCGATAAGGCCCATCAGGTGTTGCCTGGATTGCGACCGCTACGCGCTCGATCGCGGGTCAAGCCCGCTCCCACAGTCAGTCAGGCTTTTTGTCGACCCACTTGGGCAGGACCGGGGCTTCGAAGCTGTCCATGGCGTCGAGCAGCTCGGCGGGCGAGTCGGCCAGTTGCAGCATGGCGCGGTGTTGCGGGCGTACGAAGCCCTCTTCCACCACATGGTCGAGAAAGCTGCCCAGCTTGCTGTAGAAGCCGTTGACGTCGAGCAGGCCCAGCGGCTTGGCGTGGTAGCCCAATTGGCCCCAGGTCCAGACTTCGAACAGTTCTTCCAGGGTTCCCAGGCCGCCCGGGAGGGCGACGAAGGCGTCGCTCAGTTCAGCCATGCGTGCCTTGCGCGCGTGCATGCCGTCGACCACTTCCAGGCGGGTCAGGCCGGTGTGGCCGATCTCGGCGTTTTTCAGCGCTTCGGGGATGATGCCGATCACCTCGCCGCCCGCAGCCATGGCCGCATCGGCAACGATACCCATCAAGCCCACGGCGCCACCGCCGTAGACCAGGGTCAGGCCGCGCTCGGCGATGGCCTGGCCGAGGGCGATGGCCGCCTCGCGGTAGGCCGGGTTGACGCCGGTGCTGGCGCCACAGAATACACAAACGGAACGTACGGGCATTGCTTCTCTCCGGTTACAAGCGTGCACAGAGTAAGGCGCTGGCCGCTCGCTTCCAAGCCCGCAGTGTTCACTCCGGCCGGGCAAACTCGCAGGAGGCGCCTGCAGCGCCGCAGGCGTAGGCGGCCAGAAGGCTGTTCAGGAAAGTACCAAAGGACATGATCATTTACTCCTAAATGAGAGGTTGTCTCATCCTCCCTCAAAGGTGCATGATGGGCACTTAGATTTCCTGTATACAATCCATAGAACAAATTCACTGCCTGGCTCTTCGGCCAGCGCTTGACCCACATCATGGGCCGGTCTTGCGGTTTCAGGCAGTCTTCAAACTGATAAAAACCCCTGCCATGGAGATTCACGATGTTTGCCAAAGTTGTAGCAGTATCCTTGCTGACCCTCGCCAGCACTCAGGTATTTGCCGCTGAGTGCAAGGCGACGATCGACTCCACCGACCAGATGTCCTTCAACACCAAGGCCATCGAAATCGACAAGAGCTGCAAGACCTTCACCGTCGAGCTGACCCACTCCGGTTCGTTGCCGAAGAACGTCATGGGCCACAACCTGGTGATCAGCAAAGAAGCTGACATGCAGCCAATCGCCACCGACGGCCTGGCGGCTGGCATCGACAAGAGCTACCTGAAAGAAGGCGACGCGCGCGTGATCGCCCATACCAAGATCATTGGCGCTGGCGAGAAGGATTCGCTGACCATCGACGTGTCCAAGCTCAAGGCAGACGAGAAGTACGGCTTCTTCTGCTCGTTCCCTGGCCACATCTCGATGATGAAAGGCACTGTTACCCTGAAGTAATTGCCCTGGGGCTGCTTTGCAGCCCATCGCCGGCAACGCCGGCTCCCACACCGATTACTGCGGGAGCCGGCGTTGCCGGCGATTCAATCAGCGCCTCAAGGCGCGAACGGCATCTCGCGCTTGTGCTGGGTCTTGCGGTACGTGGCGCTGATGATGTCGAAGGCTTCCTGGCTCACCGGCTCGCCATGCAGGAACGCATCGATCTGCGCATAGGTCACCCCGTGGGATGCTTCGTCCGGCTTGCCGGGCGCCAGGTCTTCCAGGTCCGCCGTCGGGACCTTTTCCACCAATGAGTGCGGCGCGCCAAAGCTGCGCGCGATGGCCCGTACCTGGTTCTTCACCAGGCCGCTGAGCGGTGCCAGGTCGCAGGAACCATCACCAAACTTGGTAAAGAAGCCCATCACCGCTTCGGCGGCGTGGTCGGTGCCGATCACCAGGCCCTGACGGGCGCCGGCGATGGTGTACTGAGCAACCATGCGCATGCGCGCCTTGGTATTGCCGACGACAAAGTCGACCATTGCCGGCGTGCCGTTCTCCAGGGCCTCGACCTCGGCTGCCAGGGCCCGCACGGCCGGGGCGATGTCGACGGTGTGCACCTCGTCTGCCTTGATCACCTCCAGGCAGGCCTGGGCATCGTGCTCGTCGTGCTGCAGTTGGTAGGGCAGGCGCACGGCGATGAAGCGGTACTGCTCGTCACCGGTCTCGCGGCGCAGTTCGTTGATCGCCCGTTGCGCCATCAGCGCCGCGGTCAACGAGTCGACGCCGCCGCTGATGCCCAGCACCAGGGTCTTGAGCCGTGCGTTGCTCAGGCAGGTCTTGATGAACGCCACGCGCCGGGCGACTTCGGCGTCGAGCGCGGCGCTGTCGGTAAACGGCGGCTGGACCTTGAGCGCTTGCGCAATCTCTCGCTGGACGGCTTGCATGAATTACTCCTTGGACACTTTGAAGACGTGGCGCAGGTAGGCGACGAAGTTTTCGTCGCGGCATTGGGTCTTGGCCGCCTCATCGGAAATCTTGGCGACGGGCTGGCCGTTACAGTCGGTCATTTTAAGCACGATGCTCATCGGCGCCACCCCGGGCAGGTCGCAGGTGAGGTTGGTGCCGATGCCGAAGCTGACGTTGATCCGTCCGCGCAGGGCACGGAAGATCTCCAGCGACTTGGTCAGGTTCAGGCCGTCGGAGAACACCAGGGTCTTGGTCATCGGGTCGATCCCCAGCTTGCGGTAGTGGGCGATGGCCTTTTCCGCCCACTGCACCGGGTCGCCCGAGTCATGGCGCAGGCCGTCGAACAGCTTGGCAAAGTACAGGTCGAAATCGCTCAGGAAGGCATCCATGGTGATGCAGTCGGTCAGGGCGATGCCAAGCAGCCCGCGGTATTCGCGCACCCAGCAATCGAGCGCGGCGATCTGGCTGTCGATCAGCCGCGGCCCCAGTTGTTGATGGGCCATGATCCATTCATGGGCCATGGTCCCCAAGGGCTTGATATCCAGTTTCCGTGCCAGGTGCACGTTACTGGTGCCGACAAAGCGCGCCGGGAAATCTTCCTTGAGCACCCGTACTACTTCTTCCTGAACCTTGTAGGAGAAGCGTCGGCGGGTGCCGAAGTCGGCGACCTGCAACTCGGCCAGCTCGTCGCTGCTGGCATTGGCCTTGAGCCAGTCGAACTTGCGGTACAGCTGGTCGCGTGCGTCGCTGAGCTTTGCCTGCGGATGACGATGGCGGTTGCGTACTTCGCTGATGATCGCAAGCAAAGGCACTTCAAACAGGATCACGTGCAGCCAGGGCCCGCGCAGGCGCAGGTACAGCTGATCGTTCTCCACCCCCAGTTGCAGGTAGCGCAGGTTGAAACGGAACAGCCCGAGAAAGCGCAAGAAGTCCGGCTTCATGAAGCTGATCTGCTCAAGAAAACCCAACTGGCCATTACCCAGGCTCAGTTCGCACAGTTGCTCGATCTGTTCGCGGATCTGCGCCAGATAAGGGCGCAGGTCTTCACCATTGCGGCAGCGGAACTCCCATTCAACGTCGACGTTGGGGTAGTTGTGCAGCACGGCCTGCATCATGGTCAGCTTGTAGAAATCGGTGTCGAGCAGGTTCTGCACGATGCGATCGGCAAATGCACTCTCGCTCATAAAGGGCTCCAAAGGGGGCGCACGCCATCACCAGCCGCGACGACGCACAGACCTGCGCATTGTGCCAGCCTTTATCGCTGCGGGGGCAGGCCAGGCCTGGGGTAATTCAGTAGCAGGCTACAGGTAGCGGCGCTTTTAGCGCTCAGCGGCTAGCCTGTAATGGTGCCCGCTGTAGCAGTCGCGCACCAAGGATGTGCAGTTCGGTTACGCATCCTGTTACAGGCCGGTTGCACGTAACCACAACCAAGGGTTGCAATGATGGCACTTCGCGGTTGCTCTTTTTTGCTGGAACGGGTGGCGCTTGCCGTGAGGCAGACGGTTGCACGACCAATAAAAAAAGGCCGCGAATCCTTGCACTGCAACTTGTTCACGAGTTTTTCCAGAATAAAAAACCACTGGCACGGCGCTTGCTCAGAGCAATTGCTGAAAGTTGTAGTGCCAACCAAAAAAAACTCCAGGAGCACCACCTCATGTCGCAGACGTTTTACAAGAAAGGCTTTCTGGCCCTTGCCGTGGCTACGGCGCTGGGCGTTTCTTCGTATGTTCAGGCCGACATCAAGATCGGCGTAGCAGGCCCGATGACCGGTGCCAACGCAGCGTTTGGCGAGCAGTACATGAAAGGTGCACAGGCGGCGGCCGACAAGATCAACGCCGCAGGCGGTGTCAACGGCGAGAAGATTCAGCTGGTCAAGGGTGACGATGCCTGCGAGCCGAAGCAGGCCGTGGCCGTGGCCAACCGCCTGGTTGATCAGGAAAAGGTCGTCGGTGTGGTCGGGCACTTCTGCTCGTCCAATACCATCCCCGCTTCGGAGGTGTACGACGAAGCCGGTGTCATCGCCATCACCCCGGGTTCGACCAACCCGCAAGTTACCGAACGCGGCCTGACCGGCATGTTCCGCATGTGCGGGCGTGATGACCAGCAGGGCATCGTCGCCGGCGACTACATCGTCGATGTGCTCAAGGGCAAGAAGGTCGTGGTCCTGCACGACAAGGACACCTACGGCCAGGGCCTGGCCGATGCGACCAAGGCTCAACTGGTCAAACGCGGCGTGACACCAGTGCTGTATGAAGGCCTGACCCGTGGCGAGAAGGACTTCAGCGCTGTGGTCACCAAGATCCGCGGAACCGGTGCCGACGTCGTCTACTTCGGTGGCCTGCACCCGGAAGCCGGCCCACTGGTCCGGCAACTGCGTGAGGCGGGTCTGAAAGACGTCAAGTTCATGTCCGACGACGGCATCGTCACTGACGAACTGGTCGCCACCGCTGGCGGCCCGCAGTACGTCGATGGCGTGTACATGACCTTCGGCGCCGACCCGCGCCTGCTGCCAGACAGCAAGGCAGTGGTTGAAGAGTTCCGCAAAGGCGGCACCGAACCTGAAGGCTACACCCTGTATGCCTACGCCTCGGTTCAGGCCCTGGCCGCCGCCTTCAACGGCGCCAAGTCGAACAAGGGCGAAGACGCTGCCAAGTGGCTCAAGGCCAACCCGGTGCAAACCGTGATGGGTGAGAAGAAGTGGGACAGCAAGGGTGACCTGACGGTCTCCGACTACGTGGTCTACCAGTGGGACAAGGACGGCAAGTATCACCAACTGGAAAAACAAAAATAACAACGGTAGGCGACCCGGGCCTGTGCCCGGGTCGCTGCCCGGTTTTGCGCCGTACCTGTCTTTTCTCGTAGATCTGCACAACCCTGCGCTGCGAGAGCCGCTTCATCCAGGGCTCACCGTAGTCGGCGCTTGTGCAATCTCAAATACGTGAGATTGCGTTATGGATGGTATTTTCCTGCAGCAACTGGTCAATGGGCTGACCCTCGGGTCTGTCTATGGCCTGATCGCCATCGGCTACACAATGGTCTATGGCATCATCGGCATGATCAACTTCGCGCACGGCGAGGTGTATATGATTTCCGCGTATCTGGCGGCAATCAGCCTGGCATTGCTGGCGTATTTCGGTATCGAATCCTTCCCCTTGCTGATGCTCGGGACGCTGATCTTCACGGTGGTGGTCACTGGAGTCTACGGCTGGACCATCGAACGCATTGCCTACAAACCCCTGCGCAACTCCACCCGCCTGGCACCGCTGATCAGTGCCATCGGTATCTCGCTGATCCTGCAGAACTATGCGCAGATCAGCCAGGGCGCACGCCAGCAAGGCGTACCGACCCTGCTCGAAGGCGCCTGGCGCGTCGAGGTGGGCACCGGTTTCGTCCAACTGACCTACACCAAGATCTTCATCCTGGTGGCTGCCTTCGTCGGCATGGCCGCACTCACCTACATCATCAAGTTCACCAAGCTTGGGCGCATGTGCCGGGCCACCCAGCAGGATCGCAAGATGGCCTCGATCCTGGGTATCAACACCGACCGGGTGATCTCCTATGTGTTCGTCATCGGTGCGGTAATGGCGGCCCTGGCCGGCGTACTGATCACCATGAACTACGGCACCTTCGACTTCTATGCCGGCTTCATCATCGGCATCAAGGCCTTCACCGCCGCGGTGCTCGGTGGCATCGGCTCGTTACCGGGCGCCATGCTCGGCGGGATCATCCTCGGTATTTCCGAGTCGCTGTTCTCCGGGCTGATCAACTCCGACTACAAAGACGTGTTCAGTTTCTCGCTGCTGGTGCTGATCCTGATCTTCCGTCCCCAAGGCCTGCTGGGTCGCCCACTCGTGGCGAAGGTGTAAGTATGTCTGCTGCCAAAACAACTACATTCGATATCAAGCGCAGCCTGATCGATGCGATTCTCGCCGGGCTGATTTCCCTGATCGTGTTCGGGCCCATCGTCGGCGTGGTGCTCGACGGCTACAGTTTCAACCTGGAACCCACCCGTGTTGCCTGGCTGGTGGCCGGGGTGATGGCCGGGCGCTTTATCCTCAGCCTGTTCCTGCAGACGCCCAAGGGCCAGTCGATCCTCCAGGGCTTCGAGGGCAGTGGTTCCGGCGTGCACGTGCTGGCGCCGGACTACAAGTCGCGGCTGCGCTGGATCATCCCGGCACTGATCGTGATTGCCATCGTCTTTCCGTTCTTCGCCAACAAGTACTTGCTCACCGTGGTCATCCTCGGCCTGATCTACGTGCTGCTGGGCCTGGGCCTGAACATCGTGGTCGGTCTGGCGGGGCTGCTCGACCTGGGCTACGTGGCCTTCTATGCCATCGGCGCCTATGGCCTGGCGCTGGGTTACCAGTACCTGGGGCTGGGCTTCTGGACCGTGTTGCCGCTGGCGGCGCTGGCCGCGGCGCTGGCCGGGTGCATATTGGGCTTCCCGGTGCTGAGGATGCATGGTGACTACCTGGCCATCGTGACGCTGGGCTTTGGTGAAATCATCCGTCTGGTGCTCAACAACTGGCTGTCGTTCACCGGTGGTCCCAACGGCATGCCGGTGCCTTCGCCAACCTTCATGGGCCTGGAGTTTGGCCGGCGGGCCAAGGACGGCGGGGTGCCGTTCCACGAGTTCTTCGGCGTTGATTACAACCCCAACCTGAAATTCCTGTTCATTTACATCGTGCTGTTCCTGGTGGTGCTGGCGGTGCTGTACATCAAGCACCGTTTGACCCGCATGCCGGTCGGTCGCGCCTGGGAAGCGCTGCGCGAAGACGAGATCGCTTGCCGTTCCATGGGCTTGAACCATGTGCTGGTGAAACTCTCGGCCTTCACTCTCGGCGCCTCCACCGCCGGCCTTGCCGGGGTGTTTTTTGCCAGCTACCAGGGCTTCGTCAACCCGTCGTCGTTCACCTTCTTCGAGTCGGCGCTGATCCTCGCCATCGTTGTGCTCGGCGGCATGGGCTCGACGGTCGGTGTGGTGATCGCGGCGTTCGTGCTGACCGTGGCGCCCGAGCTGCTGCGCAGTTTCTCCGAGTACCGGGTGCTGCTGTTCGGCGTGCTGATGGTGCTGATGATGATCTGGAGACCGCGCGGCCTGATTCGCATCAGCCGTACCGGTGTAGTCCCGCGTAAAGGAGTAGCGCCATGAGCGATGAGGTGATTCTCTCGGTCGACAACCTGATGATGCAGTTTGGCGGGATCAAGGCGCTCAGTGACGTCAGCCTGAAGGTCAAGCGCAACTCCATCTTCGCCCTGATCGGCCCCAACGGTGCGGGTAAGACTACGGTGTTCAACTGCCTGACCGGCTTCTACAAAGCCAGTGGCGGCAACATCGAACTGAACCTGCGCGGCACCCGCACCAACGTGATCCAGCTGTTGGGCGAGCGCTTCCGGCTGGGCGATTTCGTCTCGCCCAAGCGCTTCATCAACCGCCTGCACTACAAGATGTTCGGCGGCACCCACCTGGTCAACCGCGCGGGCCTGGCGCGGACTTTCCAGAATATTCGCCTGTTTCGGGAAATGTCGGTGGTCGAGAACCTGCTGGTAGCCCAGCACATGTGGGTCAACCGCAACCTGTTGGCTGGCGTGCTCAACACCAAGGGCTACCGCAAGGCCGAAAGCGATGCCCTGGACCATGCCTTCTACTGGCTGGAAGTGGTCGACCTGGTCGACTGTGCCAACCGCCTGGCCGGTGAGCTGTCGTACGGGCAGCAACGTCGCCTGGAGATTGCCCGGGCCATGTGCACGCGCCCGCAAATCATTTGCCTGGACGAACCGGCCGCCGGCCTCAACCCGCAGGAAACCGAAGCGCTGAGCAAGATGATCCGTGTACTGCGCGACGAGCATGACCTGACCGTGGTGCTGATCGAGCACGACATGGGCATGGTCATGAGTATTTCCGACCATATCGTGGTGCTCGACCACGGCAAACTGATCGCCGAAGGCGCGCCACAGGACATCCGTCACAACCCGACGGTGATTGCCGCTTACCTGGGCGCCGATGAAGAGGAACTGGTATGAGTACAGCGATCCTCGAACTGAAAGAGATCGACGTGTTTTACGGGCCGATCCAGGCCCTGAAAAAAGTCTCGCTGCACATCGATGAAGGTGAAACGGTGAGCCTGATCGGCTCCAACGGTGCCGGCAAGTCGACCCTGCTGATGTCGATCTTTGGCCAGCCGCGGGCGGCGGCCGGGCAGATCGTCTACCGTGGCACCGACATTACCCACAAGTCTTCGCACTATATCGCCTCCAACGGCATCGCCCAGTCGCCGGAAGGCCGGCGGGTTTTCCCCGACATGTCGGTGGAAGAGAACCTGATGATGGGCACCATCCCCATTGGCGACACGTTCGCCAGCGAGGACATGCAGCGCATGTTCGAGCTGTTCCCACGGCTCAAGGAGCGGCGCAACCAGCGCGCCATGACCATGTCCGGCGGCGAGCAGCAAATGCTCGCCATCGCCCGGGCGCTGATGAGCCGTCCCAAGTTGCTGCTGCTCGATGAGCCGTCGCTGGGCCTGGCGCCGATCGTGGTCAAGCAGATCTTCGCCACCTTGCGCGAGCTGGCGCAGACCGGCATGACCATCTTCCTGGTGGAGCAGAACGCCAACCATGCGCTGAAGCTCTCGGACCGCGCGTATGTGATGGTCAACGGCCATATCCGCATGACTGGCACTGGCCAGGAGCTGTTGGTCAACGAGGAGGTGCGTAACGCTTATCTGGGCGGGCACTGATCTGTAGCTGGAAAAAGCGCCCCGCCTGACGGGGCGTCTTTTTTTGTCCACAGTTTTGTGGAAAACCTTGCGGTAACGTTCTTTTGGGCGCGACAGAAAGTCGCTTTAACTGGCTGTTTTATCAGCTTTTGAGTTGTCCACCATTGGTGTGGAAGCGACTGTGGGTAACTTGGGTGCAGCTTGCTGTAGGCCTTTATTTACAAGGCCTTCAGGCTTGTGGTTGTTTTTTGATCAGGTTTTTTTCCGGCGTTCGCATCAGGGTTTGTCAAGTGTTTTGTCCTTAGTGCAAATAGCGATTAACGGGCTCCAAATGCCTGTGGATAACTCTGTGGGCAAGCCTTGGAAAGATCGACGTACACAGCGTAGTTACAGGCCTGGAGCCATCATGGAAATCCGCGCCGTGAGCGCGCGCCACGGCCCTGAGGTCAAGGCCAGCGCCCAAGGTCAAGGAAAATACTTGCGCAAGGCCCGGATTACATGGCTTTCAGGGTTTTCAAGTTGCCCCCGGATTTTGTGGAAGGGCTTGTGGATAAGATGAGCAAAGTTTGCCGCAGGCCTTCTATACCGGGCCTTTCCAAGGTTTGATCGATTTTTGTACAGTAAACCGAATGGCTTGCTGCCGGATGCGATGGTGGGCATGCTGAAAACCCTGTGATCAGCCTCATCAAGGAGACCCGCATGACCTCTACCGTTTTCATCACTGGCGCAACATCCGGCTTCGGTGAAGCCTGCGCCCGTCGTTTTGCTGAAGCCGGCTGGTCGCTGGTGCTCACCGGTCGCCGTCAGGAGCGCCTGCAAGCGCTGTGCGCCGAGCTGTCCCAGCTGACCGAAGTGCACGGCCTGGTACTTGATGTGCGTGACCGCAAGGCCATGGAAGAAGCCATCGCCAACCTGCCGCCGTCGTTCGCCAAGCTGCGCGGGCTGATCAACAACGCCGGCCTGGCCCTGGGCGCGGACCCGGCGCCCAAGTGTGACCTGGATGACTGGGAAACCATGGTCGACACCAACATCAAGGGCCTGATGTACAGCACCCGCCTGCTGCTGCCACGGCTGATCGCCCATGGCCGTGGTGCGACCATCCTCAACGTCGGCTCGGTGGCCGGTAACTATCCGTACCCGGGTAGCCACGTGTATGGCGGCACCAAGGCGTTCGTCGGGCAGTTCTCGTTGAGCCTGCGCTGCGACCTGCAGGGCACTGGCGTGCGGGTGAGCAACATCGAGCCGGGCCTGTGCGAGAGCGAGTTCTCGCTGGTGCGTTTCGGTGGCGACCAGGCGCGTTACGACGCCACCTATGCCGGGGCCGAGCCAATCCAGCCGCAGGATATCGCCGAGACCATCTTCTGGATCATGAACCAGCCGGCGCACATCAACATCAACAGCCTTGAGCTGATGCCGGTCAGTCAGGCGTGGGCGGGTTTCTCTATCGATCGTTCGGGCAAGGCGTGAGGGCCTAATCGCTGGCAAGCCAGCTCCCACAGGACGTTCAGGCCACCAGGGCCGTTGTGGGAGCCGGTCTTGCCGGCGATAGCGTCAGACCTGACGCTGCAAGCCTTCCAGGCACGTCGCCAGATGGTAAGGCGTAGTCGATGGCATATCGAAGCGGCTGACCTTGCCACTGGCATCCCGGCACTCATACCAGCCACCGGCATGCAGGAAGTTCTGTTGCAGCGCCTTGAGCTGGGCCAGCACCGTGGCGGCGCTCTCCGGGCGCAAGGTCAGGGCGCGCAGGTATTCAGCCTGGGCCCAGATGCGCTGGGTAGCGTCGCGCACCTGGCCATCGGCGCTGAGCATTGCCAGCACCGCGGTGTCCTTCACCCCGCATTGCTCGGCATAGGTGAATGCCCGGCTGAGCGACCCATGCAACTCACCACCGCGTAGCCGCGGCGAAGACTCCAGCAAGTAGAACCATTCGAACTGGTGACCCGGTTCGAACCAGTTATCCACAGCGCCGCGCGGTTTTTCCAGCATCACCCCGTGATCGGGATCGATGAAGTGCATCTGCATGGCCGCTGCCAGGGTTTCCAGCGCGTGTTGAACGGCTTCATCGTCACGCACAGCCAGGGTGGCAAGGAAGGCTTCGGCCAGGTGCATCAGCGGGTTTTGCAGCGGGCCGCTGGCCAGGTCCGACCAATCTTCGCCAAGGCTCGCCTCGTACAGGCCGTCATCGCGGGCGAACTGCACGGCCACCACTTCCAGTGCGGCATTGAGGGTCGATTCGACCAGTGGCTCGCGAACCTTGCCCCAGTAATGCGCGCAGGCGAAGACGATAAAGGCGTGGGTGTAGAGGTCCTTGCGCCGGTCCAGCGGCTTGCCCTGGGCATCGATACTGTAGAACCAGCCGCCGTGTTCGGCATCATGGAAGTGCCGCTGCAACGAGCGAAACAGAGCCGCGGCGCGCTCGCTGGCGCCGGGCTGCTCGATGCGGCTGCTGAACAGGTACAGCTGGCGCGCGCAGGCCATGGCCCGGTAGCGCTGCGCAGGCAATGGCTGCTGCTGCGAGTCGAGGGCTTCGAAGGGCAGGGCCATCTCTGCGTTCCAGCCCGGGCCTTGCCACAGCGGCACGATGCGCTGGGCAAAGTGCGCCTGGACCTCGGCGAGCAGGGCGGGCAGTTGAGGCTGGGCAGTACGAAGGTCGGGCATGGAGAAAGTTCGTCGCGGTCAGTGCGTTTGCGCGCAATGGTAGCAGGAAACGGCGGGGACTTTGCCGGCCTCATCGCTGGCTGTAGGAGCGGGCTTGCCCCGCGATGAGGCCAGTACAACCAGCACAACAGACAGCCTACAGGGTGCTGAGCCCCTGCCAGTGCTTGGCGCCGACAAAGATGAAGCGCAGCTGCTGGGTGATTTTTTCCTGGGCGCTGATTGGCACGGCGGTATTGTCGCTCGGCTCATCGATCAGTTCCGGCAGGGTGGCGAACACGGTTTTCACCACCAGGTCGGCCATCACCGCCAGGGCTGCGGCGTCCAGGTGCTGCCAACGCGGCATACGCGCAAGGTCGGTAGCCAGGTCCGAGCTGATGCCTTGACGCAAGGTACCGATGGCCTGGCGCACCGGTTGCGAACCGCCATATTGCTCGCGGGCCAGGAACAGAAACTGGGCGCGGTTGGCCGCTACCACATCGAGAAAGATCCGCACCGAGGCGTCGGTGATGCCGCCGAGCTCGAATTCGTTCTGGCGTACCAGGCGGATGGTCTGGCGAAAGGTTTCGCCGACTTCATTGACCAGGGCCAGGCCCAGTTGGTCCATGTCGGAGAAATGCCGGTAAAAGCCGGTCGGGACGATACCTGCGGTTTTCGCCACTTCGCGCAGGCTGATGCTGCCGAAACCTCGACCGCTTTCCATCAGGTGGCGGGCGGCATCCAGCAGGGCGTGGCGGGTCTGTTGCTTTTGTTCGGCGCGCGGCAGCATGGCAAGTATCGGCAGGCAGTGAAACAGCCCTGCACTCTAATAGGCTGGCGCCGGAAAAACAAAGCCCGGTCAATGGACCGGGCTGGGAGGGGAGCCGCTACAGTATTGGTGAGTCTTGTTGTCTGGCATAGGCTTCAGCTCGCGCGTTGGATTTCGATCAGGCGATCAGCGCCACCTTCTGCGACCTCGAAGCGTGCTTTCAGACGGTCAGAACCACCTTCGGCTACTTTGTAATACTGTTTCAGGCGATCAGAGCCACCCTCGGCAACTTTGACCCGGTCATTCAGGCGATCGGCGCCGCCTTCAGCGACACGGTTGTTACGCTCCAGTACGCGATCGGAACCGCCTTCAGCGACACGGTTGTTGCGTTCCAGTACGCGATCCGAACCGCCTTCAGCCAGCGGGTTCAGTGGCTGCGAAATCACCGTCGAGCTCGAGCGCGATTCGGCGCTCAGGGCTTGGTCGGCGGCGGGAACGGCAAAGGCGTTGGCGGCCAGAATGGACAGGGACAGGCTCAGCAGTAATTGGCGTTTCATGATTCGGTGCTCCTCGGCGGGGCTGGAAAGTGGGTACGGAGCCAATGCTACGCCGGGACACGCCAGATAAAAGTTCATAAAGATAATGGTAACAATCAACGGAATTGATGTTTTACCGCGACCGCTCTAGCTAGCTGGTTACGGCGCGATGAGCAGCGCTGCTGAGGCCGTTGGCGGGGCTGGCGGATGGGGTAACGATCAACAAAAGTTGAGAGAGAGGTCAGAAAAAACCTCGATATCATGGCTGATCCATTAAACCCCTCGGCTTTTCATCAGTCCGAAGAGATAAGTGCCATCAACGCGCCCGCTTTTTGCCATGCAGTCATCAGGAGAATCGTGCAATGACGCGCCCCGCCAAACTCATCACCTGGACCCTCGCCAGCCTGCTGCTGGTCCTGGCCGTACTGGTGATCGTCATCGCCACGTTCGACTGGAACCGGGTCAAGCCCACCCTCAATGCCAAGGTCTCCGAAGCGCTGCACCGGCCCTTCGCTATCAACGGTAACCTGACGGTGCGCTGGCAGCGCGAGCTGGAGCAGGGTGGTTGGCGCGCCTGGTTGCCATGGCCGCATTTCATCGCCGAAGACCTGACCCTGGGCAACCCGGACTGGCTCAAGGAGCCACAGATGGTCGGCCTCAAGCGCGTCGAGTTCCGCCTGGCGCCGCTGCCGCTGCTGGTGCAGCGGATCGTCATTCCGCGCATCGACCTCAACCAGCCGACCGCCAGCCTCAAGCGTCTGGCCGACGGTCGTGCCAACTGGACCTTCGACTTCGGCCCCAAGGATGAGCAGGCCCAACCATCGGAGTGGGTGCTGGACATCGGCGCCATCGGCTTCGACAAGGGCCAGGTCAGTGTTGATGACCAGACATTGAAAACCCGTCTGGACGTACTGATCGACCCGCTGGGCAAACCGATTCCGTTCAGCGACATCGTCGGCAAGGCTTCAGCGCAGAAGGCCGGCAGTGCCCAGGACTACGCCTTCGGCCTCATGGTCAAGGGTCGCTATAAAGGCCAGACATTGGCCGGTACCGGCAAGATCGGCGGTTTGCTGGCCCTGCAGGACGCCTCGCAGCCGTTCCCACTGCAGGCAGACATGGCCATTGGTGATACCCGCATCGCCGTCGCTGGCACCCTGACCGACCCGCGCAACCTCGGTGCCCTCGACCTGCGCCTGCGGCTGTCGGGCGCGAGCCTCGGTAACCTGTATCCGCTGACCGGCGTGACCCTGCCTGATTCGCCGCCCTACGCCACCGACGGTCATCTGACCGCCAAGCTGCATGAACCGGGCGGCGCGGTATTTCGCTATGAAGGCTTCAATGGCAAGATCGGCGACAGCGATATCCATGGCGACCTGGCGTTCGTCGCCAGCCAACCGAGGCCCAAGCTGACCGGCAAGCTGGTGTCCAACCAGTTGTTATTCAAGGACCTGGCGCCGCTGATCGGCGCTGACTCCAACGCCCAGCAGAAAGCCCGCGGCGGTGCCAGCAAGCAACCGGCGGGCAAGGTGTTGCCGGTCGAGGAGTTTCGTACCGAACGCTGGCGGACCATGGACGCCGACGTGATCTTCAGCGGCAAACGCATCGTGCACAGTGCCGAGTTGCCGTTCACTGACCTGTCCAGCCACTTCGTCCTCGATGACGGTGTGCTGCGCCTGGAGCCGCTGCGCTTTGGCATCGCCGGCGGCAAGCTCGACGCCCAGGTGCGCCTCGATGGCCGCAGCGTGCCGCTGCAGGGCAGGGCGCAATTGAGTGCGCGCAACTTCAAGCTCAAGCAACTGTTCCCGACCTTCGAGCCGATGAAGACCAGCTTCGGCGAGATCAATGGCGACGCCGACATCAGCGGGCGCGGCAACTCGGTCGCGGCCTTGCTGGCCACCGCCAATGGCGACCTGAAAATGCTCATCAACGATGGTGCGATCAGCCGCGGACTGATGGAGATCGCCGGGCTCAACGTCGGCAACTACGTGGTCGGCAAGCTGTTTGGCGACAAGGAAGTGAAGATCAACTGCGCGGCGGCCGATTTCGGTATCAAGGATGGCCTGGCCACGACCCGGGTGTTCGTCTTCGACACCGAGAACGCGATCATCTACATCGATGGCACGGCCAACTTTGCCAGCGAGCAGCTGGACCTGAAGATTAACCCCGAGTCCAAGGGCGTGCGCCTGTTCTCGTTGCGCTCGCCGCTGTATGTGCGCGGGCCGTTTGCCAAGCCCAGTGCTGGCGTGCAGGCGCTGCCGCTAGCGCTGCGGGGGGCGGGGATGGTGGCGTTGGGCGTGGTTGCCGGCCCGGCAGCCGGTTTGCTGGCGTTGATTGCGCCAAGTGGCGATGTACCCAACCAGTGCACGCCGTTGCTGGAGCAGATGAAGGCTGGCAAGGCACCGCGGGCGGTGAAGGCGGGGTAATTGTGAGGGGCGGGGCCGCTTCGCGGCCCTTTGGCGGGAGGTGATCAGAGGCCTTGCAGCAAATCCGCCATGTCGTCGGCGTGCTCTTCTTCCTGGGCCAGGATGTCTTCGAAGATGCGCCGGGTGGTCGGGTCGCTCTCGCCGATGTACTGGATGATCTCGCGGTAGCTGTCGATGGCGATCCGCTCGGCGATCAGGTCTTCCAGGACCATTTCCTTGAGGTTGCTGCCGGCGACGTACTGGGCATGGGAGTTCTTGCTCAGGTTGTCCGGGTTCAGGTCCGGTTCGCCGCCCAGCTGGACAATGCGCTCGGCCAGCTTGTCGGCGTGCTCCAGCTCCTGGGTGGCGTGCTCGAGGAACTCGTCGGCGGCGACACTGGCCTTGATCCCGCTGGCCATGTAGTAGTGGCGCTTGTAGCGCAGGGCGCAGACCCACTCGGTGGCCAGCGACTCGTTGAGCAGGCGCAGGATTTTCTCCCGGTCGGCGCTGTAGCCCTCGGTCACCGCGCCCTGCTCGACATGCTGGCGGGCGCGTTCACGCAAGGTTTTAACATCGGTCAGTTCAACGTTGCTCATCATCATCTCCAGGCTGAAAATGGATAGATCTTCACGCTCTGTCGGCGCGCTGGTTACTTAAGCTGTGAGTCCCCGGCAGGCGGAAAAGTTTTATAGCTTGGCCTTGGCCTTCTCGACGGCATCGTCATCGACCTGGCGTTGTTCGCAGGTCTTGAAGCCCTTGGCGTCGACATGGCCAGTGGCATCGAAGCGTACGTAGTAGGCCTGCTGCTTGCCGTCACGGTTGAGGATGTAATTGTTGCAGGTGCCGCCGTGGGGCAGGTCGATCACCGTCGACGGGCTGCCGCCAATGGCGATCACCCGCTGCATGGTCATGCCGTTCTCGACCTGTTTGACCAGCGGTTCCTCGTGGTAGGTGACGTAGTCCACCGGGTTCTCAGGACGGCTGCCGCAAGCGGCCAGGGTGGCGGTGGTCAGCAGAATGGCCAGGGTATGTTTGTACATGGTTGAGCTCCTTGCTGAGGGTCTATTGGCTTGGAACCCCAGCGAGCGGCGGGAGTTCGATTGCGATTGCCATCGAATTGCCTGTAGGGTTGGCCGACTGTCCACGGAACGGGGAATGCAGCCATGGCCCAAGGGCTCGCCACGCGTTATCCACTGGTGTTGGTGCCGGGCATGCTCGGGTTTGTTCGCTTGCTGTTGTATCCCTACTGGTTCGGTATCGTTTCGGCGTTGCGCCGGGGCGGCGCCAAGGTGTTTGCCGTGCAGGTGTCAGCGCTCAACTCGAGTGAGGTGCGCGGCGAGCAGTTGCTGTTGATCATCGAAGGTATTCGCCAGCGTACAGGGGCCGACAAGGTCAACCTGCTGGGCCACAGCCAGGGCGCCCTGACCGCGCGCTACGCTGCGGCCAAGCGGCCGGAATGGGTTGCCTCGGTTACCTCGATCGCCGGCCCCAACCATGGCTCGGAACTGGCCGATTACCTGCTCGAACACTACCCGGCCGATTCTGTTCGTGGCCGCCTGCTCACAGCACTGTTGCATGGCTTGGGGGTGTTGATGGGCTGGCTGGAGACTGGCTGGCGTGGGCCGAAACTGCCGATCGACGTGCACGCTTCGCACCACTCCCTGACCCGCGCCGGGGTGGCGTTGTTCAACCAGGCTTATCCACAGGGCCTGCCAACCACCTGGGGCGGTGAGGGCCCGGCCGAGGTCAATGGTGTGCGTTACTACTCCTGGTCCGGCACCCTGCAACCGGGGCGCACCGACCGCGGCCTCAACCGCCTGGACGGCAGCAACCGCTTTTGCCGCCTGTTCGCCCGCACGTTCGTGCGGGAAAAGGGCCAGTGTGACGGTATGGTCGGGCGCTTCAGTTCGCACCTGGGCCAGGTGATCGGTGATGACTATCCGCTCGATCACCTGGACATCGTCAACCAGTCGCTAGGGGCGGTGGGCAAGGGCGCGGAGCCGGTGCGGCTGTTCACCGAGCATGCCGCCAGGCTCAAGGCTGCGGGGCTATAGTCGCGCGGCGCAGGGGTGTTTTCCAGCGTTCGGCAAGGATCACCCCGACCAGGGTCAAGACCCCGCCCACCAGGTGATAAAGGGCCAGTTGCTCACCCAGCACCCCGGCGGCGATCACCGCCGTCACCGCTGGCAACAGGTTGAAGAACAGGGTCGTGCGGCTCGGGCCCAGGCGGCTGACCGCCTGCATCCAGGCCAGCGGCGCGATCATCGAGGCCAGAACGCAGGCATAGACCACCAGGCCGATGTTGCCCGCGCCCAGGCCGGTCTTTGCCGAGAACAGGAACAGCGGGAGCAATACGATGATCGCCACCAGCACCTGCAGGTACAGCAGTTGCAACGGCGGGATACGCAGCTGCCACCTTTTCAGCAGGGTGCTGTACACCGCGTAGGCCAGGGTGGCGATCAGCATCAGCGCATCGCCGCCGTTGACCCCGTGTTGCGCCAGCACCGCCAGATCGCCCGCCGACACCACCACCAGCACACCGATGAACGACACCAGCGCCCCGATCAGCGCGCCGATGGTCAGCCGCTGACCGAGGCTGATGATCGCCAGGGCCAGGGACATCAGCGGCATCAGCGAAAGGATGATGCCCATGTTGGTGGCGCTGGTGATGGCGGCGGCGAAGTAGGCCAGGCTCTGGTACACCGCCATGCCCAATACGCCGAGGATGAAGACCTTGCCCAGGTTCGGGCCAATGGCCGCCCAGTTGCGCAGCACCGGGCGCAGCAGGAACGGGGTGAACAACAGGCCTGCCAGCAGCCAGCGATAGAAGCCGATTTCGGCCGGGAAGATCGCCCCGGCAGACATCTTGGTGACCACGGTATTGCCGGCCCAGATGAAGATCGCCAGCAACGGAAACGCATAATTCATGAAACAGAAACTCTTGAGGGAACAGGCGGCCATTATCCGCTTGTCTGTCCTGTTGCTTATACTTGCATCCAGACAACCTACGCATAGATCCAGACAGCATGGCGATAAAGTACGTAGAAATCCCGCAATTCGAGGTCTTGCCGGCCCCAGTGTACTTTCGTTACGACGAATTCGGCGCCGACACCCACAGCGCCGCGCACCGGCACGCCTGGGGCCAGCTCAACTATGCGGCCCATGGCATCATGCACCTGGAGATCGACGGCCAGCGCTTCATCTCGCCACCGCACTATGCGGTGTGGGTGCCGCCGGATACCGAGCACAGCTGCTACAACCCGCAGGCCATTGTCTATCGCTCGGTCTATCTGGATCGCGAGCTGTGCCAGGGCCTGCCTGATGCCCCCTGCACCCTGGTGATCAGCGAGATCCTCAAGGCCATCCTCGGCGACTTCGCCGCCCGTGACGTCAAGGTGGCGCAGGATCAGGCCGACCAGCGTCTGGCCCAGGTGCTGGTCGACCAGTTACGCCGCGCACCGACCCAGACCTGCTACCTGCCATACGCACGCAGCGCCGGCCTGAGCGAGGTGCTGCAGGCCCTGCATGCCCAGCCCGGTGACAATCGCCCGCTCGGCCATTGGGCCGCCAGCCTGCATGTCAGCGAACGCACCCTGGCCCGCCAGTTCATCCGCGAGCTGGGCATGAGCTTTGGCGAGTGGCGCCTGCGCCTGCGCTTTTTGCGCGCCATCGAGGCGCTGGAACAGAACCTGCCGATTCAGCAGATTGCCTTCGACCTGGGCTACAGCAGCGCCTCGGCCTTCATCGCCATGTTCCAGCGCCAGGCCCACTGCACGCCCGAGCAATACCGGCGGCAAGCGCGGGCCGAAGAGCCGCGTGCTGGAGGTTTGTAACCATATTTGTCTACACTCTCGCCAGAGCTGCGCGTGGTGCGCGGCGACCAGGAGAAAACGCCATGAAGATGGTGCGTGTGCCGTTGCTGTTGCTGGGTTTGCTGATGTGTTCCCAAGGATTTGCCGCCACGGCGCAACAGGAAAAAATGAAAACCTGTAATGCCGATGCCACCACCAAGGCGCTCAAGGGTGACGAGCGCAAGGCGTTCATGAGCGACTGCCTGAAAGCCAAGCCGGCGACCCAGCAGGAGAAAATGAAAACCTGCAACGCCGATGCCACCACCAAGGCGCTCAAGGGCGATGAGCGCAAAGCGTTCATGAGCGACTGCCTGAAGAAAAAGTAACCTTCGTCAGTTGGCGTAAGTCACCGACTCGAGCCGGTCCAGGCCCTCGCCGATAAACAGCGAGAATGGCCGGCCGGCGCGGTTGGCCAGGTCCCGGCAGTCGCCCTGGAGCATGCCGATACGCAGGTCCTTGCCCGGATTCAAGTTCAGGCTCTGCTTGCCCAGCGAGCCGATCTCGAAGGCCATCTCGAAGGGGCGCCACGGGCTGCGCTGCGGCGTCCCCTCGGCTTGCCAGGCCTTGACCTGGCCGTTGTGAATTCTCTCCCGCAGGGTCGGGTCCTTGAAGTCGAAGCGTGCCGGCAGTTGGGCGAAATGCATCGGCGCGTACTCGATAATGACCTGCGCGCGTTCCGGTGGGCCATCGTCGCGCTGCACGATCGACCTGAACCTGAACGGCCCACCGGAAACCTCGGCCAACGCGTGACAGGTGATGATGCTCGACACTTCACTGTTGTTCTCGGCGGCAAGCGTGCGCTCGCGCAGCGTGGCACTGGAAAGCGCTTCGATACGATTGCCAAGCTTGAGCTGCAGGGTGACTGGCCCCTGGATGCTTTTGACCGCCTCGCTAAAACCGTCGAACCTGGCGCCCGGCGCGTGCGGTTCAAGGGTGACATCGACTTCCCAGGAAGCGGCGGCGCGAGCCCGGGGAATTTCATCGAACAACTCGCGCAGGGCTTGGCGCTTACCGGCATCGAGCGAGCGTGAGACGTTGATCAGCAAGTTCTGCCGGTGGTCATCGTCAAGCTCGACCTCGATGTCTTTTGGATCGATTTTCAGTGCCAGGATGGCCTGGTACAGGTCATCGCCGTATTGCGGCCTGAGGTCGCCATAGTAGGCGCTTACCGGCTGCGCGAAATGCAGGGTGGCGAAGTCTTCCGAACAGCCGCCAAGCAGCATCAGCGGAAGCAGGACAAGCAGTTTGCACATGGTCTGGAGCTCTTTGCCTTGAAGGTGGGAAGGCACAGAGGGACTCCTGTTTCGCTTACCTGCGAATGCGCTGCGAGACGCCACCATTCCATCGGGGGGCGGCAATCATAGAAACATCACAACGGCATTGCCAGCCGCAGTGCCGCTGCATGCCACTATGCCTGCCGGGCGAAGGCTGGCAGACTGCCGGTTTTCCATGCCGTCGCCTTTCGAGGTTGTATGACCTTTACTCCGCGCCAGATCACCCTGGCCAGTTGGATCATCGTCTTCTCCGGCCTGTTGCTGGTGTTGCCGCTCAAGTTGTTGCCGAGCCTGCTGGCCGGTCTGCTGGTGTTCGAACTGGTCAACATGCTCACCCCCAAACTGCAGCACCTGATTGCCGGGCAACGGGCGCGTTGGCTGGCGGTGGCGTTGCTCGGCACCCTGGTGGTCAGCACCCTGACCCTGCTGTTCGCCGGCGCCATCAGTTTCTTGCTGCATGAAGCGGAAAACCCTGGGGCATCCCTGGACAAGTTCATGCTGTTGGTCGACCAGGCCCGCGGGCAGTTGCCGCCGTTCATCGATGCCTACCTGCCGGCCAGCGCCTCGGAGTTCAAAGTGGCCATCGGCGAATGGCTCAAGACCCACCTGGGTGAGCTGCAACTGGTGGGCAAGGGCGCGGCGCACATGTTCGTCACCCTGCTGATCGGCATGATCCTCGGCGCCATTGTCGCCCTGCAGCGCATCCCCGACATCTCTAAGCGCAAGCCTCTGGCGGCGGCGTTGTTCAACCGTCTGGCGCTTTTAGTGCAGGCGTTTCGCAACATTGTCTTCGCACAGATCAAGATTTCCCTGCTCAACACCTTCTTCACCGGCATCTTCCTTGCCGTGGTACTGCCGCTGTTCGGCGTGCACCTGCCGCTGACCAAGACCCTGATCGTGCTGACCTTCCTGCTCGGCTTGCTGCCGGTGATCGGCAACCTGATGTCCAACACCCTGATCACCATCGTCGGCCTGTCGTTGTCGATCTGGGTGGCGATGGCGGCGCTCGGTTACCTGATCGTTATCCACAAGGTCGAGTACTTCCTCAACGCGCGGATCGTCGGCGGGCAGATCAGTGCCAAGTCGTGGGAATTGCTGCTGGCGATGCTGGTATGCGAGGCGGCGTTCGGCTTGCCGGGGGTGGTGGCGGGGCCGATTTACTACGCCTACCTGAAGAGTGAGTTGCGCCAGCAAGAGCTGGTGTGAACTGAAGGCTAGCGCCGGCGTTGCCGGCGAAAGGGCCGCAACGCGGCCCCGGCTATCTCAACCGTAACGCTTGCGCGCCTCGATCGCCAAGCCGCTGCCAATGCTGCCGAAGATGTTGCCTTCGACATGGCGGGCATTGGGCAGCATCGCCGCCACGCTCTGGCGCAAGGCCGGGATGCCGCTGGAACCGCCGGTGAAGAACACCGTGTCGACCTGCGCGACGCCGACGCCGGCCTTGACCAGCAACTCGCTGACACTGCCGCGCACGCGCTCGAGCAGGTTGTCGATCGACTCCTCGAACAGCGCCCGGCTCAACTCGACGCTGAGGCCCGGCTCGACCCGCTTGAGGTCGACCAGGCGGCGCTCGTTGTGGGTCAGCTCGATCTTGGTTTCTTCCACTTCCATCGCCAGCCAGTGCCCGGCGCGCTGTTCGATCAGCTTGAACAGGCGGTCGATGCCGTCGGTGTCTTCGATGTCGTAGCGCATGCTGCCCAGGGCCAGCTGGGATTTTTGCGAGTACACCGAGTTGATGGTGTGCCAGGTGGCCAGGTTCATGTGGTGGCTGGTGGGCATGAAGGCACCGCTTTTCATCCGGCTGCCGTAGCCGAACAGCGGCATCACGCCCTGCAGGCTCAGCTGCTTGTCGAAGTCGGTACCGCCGATGTGCACGCCACCGGTGGCGAGGATGTCCTGCTGGCGGTCATCGAGCATGTGCCGCTCGGGGGCCAGGCGCACCAGGGAGAAGTCCGAAGTACCCCCGCCGATGTCGACGATCAGCACCAGCTCTTCGCCCTGGATGTTCGACTCATAGTCAAAGGCCGCGGCAATGGGCTCGTACTGAAACGACACGTGCTTGAAACCGATCTTCTTCGCGACTTGCGCCAGGGTGTCTTCGGCTTCCTGGTCGGCGGCCTGGTCGTCATCGACGAAATGCACCGGGCGGCCCAGTACGACCTCGTCGAAGGCCCGGCCGGCATTGGCTTCGGCGCGCTTTTTCAGTTCGCCGATGAACATGCCCAGCAGGTCCTTGAACGGCAGCGCGGTACCCAGCACGCTGGTGTCGTGCTTGATCAGCTTGGAACCCAGCAGGCTCTTGAGCGAGCGCATCAGGCGGCCTTCATAGCCTTCGAGGTATTCGTGCAGGGCCAGGCGGCCGTACACCGGGCGGCGCTCCTCGATGTTGAAGAACACCACCGACGGCAGGGTGATCTTGCCGTCTTCCAGGGCGATCAACGACTCCACGCCCGGGCGGTGCCAGCCGACGGTGGAGTTGGAGGTGCCAAAGTCGATACCGCAGGCACGGGCCGGGGATGCGTCACTCATGGGTTGTACTTCCGGGGGAAAAACGGCCGCGCAGTTTATGCCAGCCGTCAGCAGAATCAAGACCGATTATCTGCTTTGCAGTAAACCCATGGGCACCTTGAAAGGCTATGCTTGACCCCAATCTACACAAGCATTCGATTAACCCATGGTGATTCCTTAGATGGACTTCAAAGACTATTACAAGATTCTTGGCGTAGAGCCGACGGCGGATGACAAGGCGATCAAGACCGCCTACCGCAAGCTCGCGCGCAAGTATCACCCCGACGTCAGCAAAGAGCGTGACGCCGAGGAGAAATTCAAGGAGGCCAACGAGGCCTATGAAGCCCTGAGCAGCCCGGAAAAACGCGCCGAGTACGACGAACTGCGCAAATACGGCCAGCACGGTCGGCCATTCCAGGGCCCGCCAGGCTGGCAAAGCCGCGGTTCGGCAGGTGCTGGCGGCTTTGGTGACGGTGGCGATTTTTCCGATTTCTTCAGCTCGATCTTCGGTTCGCGCGGTGGCAATGGCAATCCATTTGGCCGCGGCCAGCAACGCAGTGCCGGACGGCGGGGGCAAGACGTGGAAATGGAACTGGCGATTTTCCTTGAAGAGACCCTGTCCAGCGAGTCCAAGCAGATCAGCTTCCAGGTGCCGCAGCACAACGCCAGTGGTCAGCGCACCGGCTTTACCACCAAGACCCTGAACGTGAAGATCCCGGCCGGCGTCAGCGACGGCGAGAAGATCCGCCTCAAGGGCCAGGGCGCACCGGGCGTCGGTGGCGGGGCCAATGGCGACTTGTTCCTGACCATTCGCATGGCACCGCATCCGCTGTTCGATGTCGAAGGTCATGACCTGATCATCACCGTGCCGCTGGCACCGTGGGAGGCCGCGCTGGGCACCAAGGTGGCGATGCCGACCCTGACCGGCAAGGTCAACTTGACCATCCGTCCGGACAGCCAGAACGGTCAGCGCCTGCGGATCAAGGGCATGGGCCTGGGCAACAAGCACGGCCAGCGCGGCGACCTGTTCGCGCAATTGAAAGTGGTGATGCCGAGCCAGTCCGATGCCGCCGCCCGCGAGCTGTGGACCAAGTTGTCGGAAAAGGCCGCATTCAACCCGAGGACACAATGGAGTAGCTGATCATGAGCAGTACCCTGGTCGTTCAACTGGACATGCAGACCCTCTGTCAGGAAGCCGATCTGCCGGCGGCCTACGTGATCGAAATCGTCGAACACGGCATTGTCGAGCCTTCCGGGCGAACGCCGGAAGACTGGCTGTTTGACGATCAGGCGCCGGTGCTGGCCAAGCGCGCGGCCAAGCTGCACCACGATCTGCAACTGGAGTGGGAAGGGGTCGCGCTGGCCCTGGAGCTGCTGGAGGAAGTGCAGCAACTGCGCAGCGAGAACAGCATGCTCAGGCAACGTTTGGGGCGGTTTGTGCAGGGCTGAGTTCATTGCCTGCGCTGCGCGACCGATCGCCGGCAAGGCCCTGAAGACCTAGAGCAATTTGTAGTACAGCGCCGTTGCCCGATAGATCCCGTCCGGCCCACAGGCATAATCAGGAATCTCCCCGGCCTTGCTGTACCCCTGCGACCGATAAAAAGCTTCGGCCCCCGAGCCGGCTTCGGTATCCAGGTACAGCATGCCGCGCTGCTTCTGCCGCGCCGTCGTTTCCAGCGCCTGCATCAGTTGCTGGCCAAGGCCCCGGTGCCGTGCCGCGCTGTGCACCAGCAGCTTTTGCACTTCAGCCCGGTTCAAACCATTGGGCTTAAGGCACAAGCCCAGCTGGACACTGCCCAGCACTTCCTTGTCCTTGCCCACCACCCACAGCAACAGCTCACCGCTGACCAGGCGCTGGCGCACCTCCTCGAAATAGCCCTCGGCCTGCTGCGCATCGATATCGGCCAGAAACCCCACCGAGGCGCCGTGTTGCACGGCATCGAGCAGCAACGCCACCAGGCCGTCGCGGTAGTAGGCAAAGCTTTCATGGGTCACACGATTGAGCTGCGCAGCATTCACAGGCGTCACTCCATTGTCGGGGGCGGGGCATCGGGGCTGAGGATCAACTGCATGAAGGTCAGGTCCAGCCAGCGACCAAACTTCACCCCGACCTGGGGCATCTGCCCGTTGAGGGTGAAGCCCAGGCGCTGATGCAGGCGAATCGAGGCGGCGTTGCCGCTTTCGATGGCGGCGACCATTACGTGTTTGTTGCAGGCGCGGGCCCGTTCGATCAGCGCCTGCATCAGCTTGGGCCCCAGGCCGTTGCCGCGCTGGTCACTGCGGATGTACACCGAGTGCTCGACGGTATGGCGAAAACCTTCGAACGGCCGCCAGTCGCCAAATGAAGCATAGCCGAGTACCTCGTTGGCAGCGTTCACCGCCACCAGGATCGGATAACCCAGGGCCTGGCGAGCATCGAACCAGGCTTGGCGGTTGTCCAGATCGACCGCTTGCTCGTTCCAGATCGCCGTGGTGTTGAGCACGGCGTCGTTATAGATATCGCGAATGCCCGTCAGGTCGGCAGGCACTGCATCGCGCAACAGGTAAGTCATGGCAGGTTCTCGAACAGGGGCACTGTGATCGGCTCAGGTTAAATGGTTACCAGGCCGCGCACACCCTCGGCTTCCATATTTTCGCCACGCCCGGCCTGGATGATTTCACCGCGTGACATCACCAGGTACTGGTCGGCAAGCTCCGCGGCAAAGTCGTAGAACTGCTCGACCAGCAGGATCGCCATGTCGCCACGGGCGGCAAGTGTGCTGATGACCGCGCCGATCTCCTTGATGACTGAAGGCTGAATGCCTTCGGTGGGCTCGTCGAGGATCAGCAGGCGCGGCTGGCTGGCCAGGGCGCGGCCGATGGCCAGTTGTTGTTGCTGGCCACCGGAGAGGTCGCCGCCACGGCGCTGTTTCATCTGCAGCAGCACCGGGAACAGCTCGTAGATGAACGCCGGCACGCTGTGGGCCTGGCTGGCGCCAAAGCGCGACAGGCCCATCAGCAGGTTCTCCTCGACGCTCAGGCGCGGGAAAATCTCGCGGCCCTGGGGCACGTAGGCAATGCCGGCGTGCACCCGCTGGTGCGGCTTGAGCGCGGTGATCGCCTGGCCTTCCCAGTGCACGCTGCCTTCGCGGGTGGGCAGCAGGCCCATCAGGCAGCGCAGCAGGGTGGTCTTGCCGACGCCATTGCGGCCTAACAGGCAGGTGACTTCACCGACCTTGGCCTCGAACGACAAGCCGCGCAGGATGTGGCTGCCGCCGTAGTATTGGTGCAGTGAGTCGATTTTCAGCATGTTGTCGTCCTTTGTTGGCCTCATCGCCCGAGGTAGACCTCGATCACCCGGTCATCCGCCTGCACCTGTTCCAGCGACCCTTCGGCCAGCACACTGCCCTGGTGCAGCACGGTGACGTGGTCGGCGATGCTGCCGACAAAGCCCATGTCATGCTCGACCACCATCAGCGAATGCTTGCCGGCCAGGCTTTTGAACAGTTCGGCGGTGAATTCGGTTTCGGCATCGGTCATGCCCGCCACCGGCTCATCCAGCAGCAGTAACTGCGGGTCCTGCATCAGCAGCATGCCGATCTCCAGGAACTGCTTCTGGCCGTGGGAGAGCAAACCGGCCGGGCGCTGGGCCGAAGCGCTCAGGCCAATGGTCTGCAGGATCTCGTCGATGCGCTCGCGCTGCTCGCCGCTCAGGCGCGCCAGCAGGCTGGCCAGCACCGACTTGTCGGCCTTCTGCGCCAGCTCCAGGTTCTCGAATACGCTCAGGGCCTCGAACACCGTCGGCTTCTGGAACTTGCGGCCGATTCCGGCCTGGGCGATCTGTACCTCGCTCATGCGCGTCAGGTCCAGGGTGTCGCCGAACCAGGCCTTGCCGCTGGTAGGGCGGGTCTTGCCGGTGATCACATCCATCAGGGTGGTCTTGCCGGCACCGTTGGGGCCGATGATGCAGCGCAGCTCACCGACGCCGATGTACAGGTTGAGGTTGTTCAGCGCCTTGAAACCGTCGAAGCTGACGTTGATGTCTTCCAGGGTCAGCAGCGTGCCGTGGCGCACCTCCAGGCCTTCGCCGCGGCGCTGGCCGAGGCCGATGGCATCGCGGCCGCTGCCAGCGTCGAGGATCGGTTCGAGCATGAATTCCGGGTGCACCGGCGGTAGTGGGATGGCTCTCATTGTTCGCCCCTTTTGTTCAGCAGACCGACCACGCCCCGTGGCAGGTACAGGGTCACCAGGATGAACAGCGCTCCGAGGCAGAACAGCCAGTACTCGGGAAAGGCCACGGTGAACCAGCTCTTCATGCCGTTGACCAGGCCGGCCCCCAGCAGCGGCCCGATCAGTGTGCCGCGTCCGCCGAGGGCGACCCACACGGCAGCTTCGATGGAGTTGGTCGGCGACATCTCGCTAGGGTTGATGATGCCCACCTGCGGCACGTACAAGGCCCCGGCCAGACCGCACAGCACCGCGCTCAGCACCCAGACGAACAACTTGAAACCGCGCGGGTCGTAGCCGCAGAACATCAGGCGGTTCTCGGCATCGCGCAGGGCGGTCAGGACCCGGCCGAACTTGCTCCGGGCCAGGCGCCAGCCCAGGTACAGGCTGGCCACCAGCAAGGCGACGGTGAGCAGGAACAGCACCGCGCGGGTGCTTTGCGCGGTGATTTCAAAGCCGAGGATGCTGCGAAAATGGGTGAAGCCGTTGTTGCCGCCAAAGCCGGTCTCGTTGCGAAAGAACAGCAGCATGCCGGCGAAGGTCAGGGCCTGGGTCATGATCGAGAAGTACACGCCCTTGATCCGTGAACGGAAGGCGAAGTAGCCGAACACCAGCGCCAGCAAACCCGGCGCCAGCACCACCAGGCACAGGGCCCAGGCAAAGTGCTGGGTGCCGGCCCAGTACCAGGGCAGTTCGCTCCACGACAGGAAGGTCATGAACGCTGGCAGGCCATCACCAGACGCTTCGCGCATCAGGTACATGCCCATGGCATAGCCGCCGAGGGCGAAGAACAGGCCATGGCCCAGCGACAGCAACCCGGCATAGCCCCAGACCAGGTCCAGGGCCAGGGCGACGATGGCGTAGCAGAGGATCTTGCCGACCAGGGTCAGGGTATAGGCCGAGACCTGCAGGCTGTGCCCGGCGGGCAGCAACGACAGCACTGGCAGGGCCAGCAGCACCAGTAGCACCGTGGTGCCGATGGCCAGGGTCCAGCGCGGGCCGGCCTTCTGGCTGGCGGTAACAAGCAGAGGCTGGTTCATCAGTCGATTACCCGTCCCTTGAGCGCGAAGAGGCCTTGCGGGCGTTTCTGGATGAACAGAATGATCAGCGCAAGGATGAGGATCTTGCCGAGCACTGCACCGATCTGCGGCTCCAGCAGTTTGTTGGCGATGCCCAGGCCAAAGGCCGCCCAGAGGCTACCGGCCAGTTGCCCGACGCCGCCCAGCACCACCACCAGGAACGAGTCGATGATGTAGCTCTGGCCCAGGTCCGGGCCGACGTTGCCGATCTGGCTCAGGGCCACGCCACCGAGCCCGGCGATACCGGAGCCGAGGCCAAAGGCAAGCATGTCCACACGCCCGGTCGGTACGCCGCAGCAGGCGGCCATGTTGCGGTTCTGGGTGACGGCACGCACGTTCAGGCCCAGGCGCGTGCGGTTGAGCAGCAACCAGGTCAGCAGCACCACGAACAGCGCGAAGGCGATGATCACCAGGCGGCTGTAGGGCAGCACCAGGTTGGGCAGCACCTGGAGGCCACCGGAGAGCCAGGCCGGGTTGGCCACTTCGACGTTCTGTGCGCCGAACAGCAGGCGGATGGCCTGGATCAGGATCAGGCTGATGCCCCAGGTGGCCAGCAGGGTTTCCAGCGGGCGGCCATACAGGTGGCGGATCACCGTGCGCTCCAGGAGCATGCCGACCCCGGCACTGACGGCGAAGGCCACCGGCAGGGCGATCAGCGGGTAGAACACGATGGCCTCGGGCACGTAGCGTTGCACCAGGACCTGCACGACATAGGTGGCGTAGGCGCCGAGCATGAGCATCTCGCCGTGGGCCATGTTGATCACCCCGAGCAGGCCGAAGGTGATGGCCAGGCCCAGGGCCGCGAGCAACAGGATCGAACCCAGCGACAGGCCGCTGAAGGCCTGGCCGAGCAGCTCGCCAAACAGCAGCTTGCGCTTGACCTGGGCCAGGCTGGTTTCGGCTGCGGTACGCACGCCGGCGTTGCTCTCGACACCGGGTTCGAGCAGCGCCTCCAATCGGGTGCGGGCCATCGGGTCGCCGGTTTCGCCGAGCAGGCGCACCGCCGCCAGGCGCACGGCCGGGTCGCTGTCGACCAGTTGCAGGTTGGCCAGGGCCAGGGCCAATGCCGCATGGACGGCGGCGTCGGCTTCGCTGGCGAAGCGCCGGTCGAGGAAGGCGACTTGGGCCGGCTGGGCGCTTTTCTGCAATTGCTGGGCAGCCGCCAGGCGCACTGTGCTATCTGCGCTGAGCAACTGATGGCTGGCCAGGGCGTTATCCACAAGCCCGCGCAAGCGGTTGTTCAGGCGCAGTTTGCGGGTGTCGCCGGCGGCGATGCGGCCTTGTTGCAGAGCGCTCAGCAGTTCAACGCGGGCCGGGTCCGGTTGCGCCGCCCAGTCCTGGAGCAGGCGCGCCTGCTCATTGGCCTTGGCGGCGATGAAGTAGTCTGCGTCGCTGGCCTGGGCAGTCAGGGGCAACAGCAGGAGGCTGAGGAAAAGGCACAGGAGGGCCTTGGGCATGACGGTTTCCTTGTGGTGTGCTTTGCGGCCTCATCGCGGGTCAAGCCCGCTCCCACAAGGGCTGTGCAAACCCTGTGGGAGGGGGCTTGACCCGCGATGGGCTCAGTTGCCCTTCAGCGCATAATCCGGCCGCTTGTCGTTGCCCGGGATGAACGGGCTCCATGGCTGCGCACGCAGCGGCTGCCCGGTTTCCCAGACCACGTTGAACTGACCGTCATCCTGGATCTCGCCGATCATCACCGGCTTGTGCAGGTGGTGATTGCTCTTGTCCATGGTCAGGGTGTAGCCCGACGGCGCCTTGAAGGTCTGCCCGGCCAGGGCTTCGCGGACCTTGTCGACATCGGTGGACTTGGCTTTCTCGACCGCCTGGGCCCACATATGAATGCCGACGTAGGTGGCCTCCATCGGGTCGTTGGTCACCGCCTTGTCGGCGCCTGGCAGGTTCTTGGCCTTGGCGTAGGCTTTCCAATCGGCGACGAACTGGCTGTTGACCGGGTTATCCACCGACTCGAAGTAGTTCCACGCCGCCAGGTGCCCGACCAACGGCTTGGTGTCGATGCCGCGCAGTTCTTCCTCGCCCACCGAGAAGGCCACCACCGGCACGTCGGTGGCTTTCAGGCCCTGGTTGGCCAGTTCCTTGTAGAACGGCACGTTGGAGTCGCCGTTGACCGTGGAGATGACCGCGGTCTTGCCGCCGGCGGAGAACTTCTTGATGTTGGCGACGATGGTCTGGTAATCGCTGTGGCCGAACGGCGTGTAGACCTCTTCGATGTCCTTGTCGGCCACGCCCTTGCTGTGCAGGAAGGCGCGCAGGATCTTGTTGGTGGTGCGCGGGTAGACGTAGTCGGTACCCAGCAGGAAGTAGCGCTTGGCGCTGCCGCCGTCTTCGCTCATCAGGTATTCCACCGCCGGGATCGCCTGCTGGTTGGGTGCGGCACCGGTGTAGAAGACGTTCGGCGACATCTCTTCGCCCTCATACTGCACCGGGTAGAACAGCAGGCCATTGAGCTCTTCGAACACCGGCAGTACCGACTTGCGCGACACCGAGGTCCAGCAGCCGAACACCACCGCGACCTTGTCCTGGGTCAGCAGCTGGCGGCCCTTTTCGGCGAACAGCGGCCAGTTCGAGGCCGGGTCGACCACCACCGGCTCCAGCAGCTTGCCGTTGACCCCACCCTTGGCGTTGATTTGCTCGATGGTCATCAGGGCCATGTCCTTGAGCGAGGTTTCGGAAATCGCCATGGTCCCCGACAGCGAGTGCAGGATGCCGACCTTGATGGTCTCGGCGGCCTGGATGCTCCAGCTCAGGCCCATGGCCGCGATGGACGCGCTGAGGGTAAAGGCCTTGATCAGACTGCGACGCTTCATAGTGCTCTCTCCATGGAATCGGATGTTCTGTTGGGCAGATGGCGACTTCGCCCAAGAGCGTTAGCAAGGGCTGTGCCGGGTAGCGCGAGGTTGTCTGGGACAGGGGTTTCATGGGGATTTGCGATGGCAATGAAGCGTGCCTGCACCGTGATGGCGCCGGGACCTGTGCGCTGCAAACTTGTCTGCACAGCTTTGGTTCGCGCGGGTATCATCGCCGCCTTCAACACCGTTCAGGGACGATGACAGTGAACAGACACGTGCGTGCAGGGATGCTGGTGGCCGGCTTGTGGGCCGCAGTGGGGCAGGTGCAGGCCAGCGAGCCGTCCTCGCTGTATTTTCGCTGCAACATGACCGCTGCCCAGTACGCCGAGGTCAAGGCCGCCCCGCCAGGCGGGGCGCCAGCCTTCGATGATTGGCAGCAATGGTTCGACAGCCATGGGATGTATGGCCCGGGCAAGGTCAGGAGTGAAGACCTGCGGCCGCTGGTGGCGCGAAACCTTAGAGAGCTGGTCGGCGTCACTGGTTGGGGCACGTACTCGGAGTACGACGAGAAGGCGGGCGCCTGGCGTTTCGCCCTGTTGCAGTTCAGTGATAACTACGGCGAGATGATCTCCCTGCTGGCGCCGCTACGCAGCGTCGCACCCTATTGCGCGGCCGACTCCGACAGTTTCATGCTGGTCTACTCGTACATCTGGGGCAACGGCGACGACGCCTACCTGACCCTCAACGGCCGCAGCCAGTTTGCCAAGGCGCCGACGCCGGCCCAACGTCAGGAGGCCGACGCAGTGCTGGCCGAACTGTTCAAGGCGGCACAACGCTAAGCGGCCCTGTGCTGGCTTTAATCAACCCTCACCCACGGAACAAGGACAGACCCGATGGAAGCTTCGTCGCTGTACATTCGCTGCAACCTCAGCCCCGCTGCCTATCAGGCGGTTATGAGCGCGCCGGTGGCCAACCCGCGGCAGTTCGATGATTGGCAACGCTGGTATGACAGCAAGGACGCCTACGGGGCGGGTGAGCTGTCCGCCCATGACCTGGACCGATCCACTACCTGCAGCCTGGGCGACCTGATCGCAGGTTGGGTTGAGTTCTCCCCGGGTAGCCGCAGTCATTACGATGAGCAGGCCGGGGTGTGGACGTTCGCCGTGCTGGAGTTCACTGACAATTATGGCGAGATGCTGCAACTGCTGGCGCCCCTGCGGCAGGTCGCGCACTACGCCGACGTCGATTCGGACAGTTTTCTGCTGATCTATTCGTACATCTGGGGCAATGGCATCGATGCCTGCCTGAGCCTTGGCCAGGGCCGCAGTGAGTTCATCGACGGCCCGAGCGAGGCACAGCGCGCCGAGGCCGCCGCCGTACTGGAACAGCTGTGGGACAGTGTGGCGGCGGCGTACGAGCAGGGCGGCCTGTAGTTCGGCTGATCAGCTGTCGGCGTTGGCCATCAGCAGCGCGCGGTTACGCCGCACGAACTGGTAGGTCACGGTCAGCAACACGAACCACAGCGGCGTGACGATCAGCGCCTGGCGGGTATCGTGCTCCAGGCCCAGCAGCACCAGGATGAAGGCGAAGAACGCCAGGCACACCCAGCACATCAAGCGCCCGCCAGGCATCTTGTACTTCGAGGCCTGGTGCAGCGCCGGGCGCTGCTTGCGGTAGCTCAGGTAAGACAGCAGGATCAGGGTCCAGACAAACATGAACAGGATCGCCGATACCGTGGTCACCAGGGTGAAGGCTTCGATCAGGTCGGGGACCACATATATCAGTGCGGCGCCCAGCAGCAGGCAGGTGCAGGAGAAGTACAGGCCGTTGGCCGGCACCTTGCGGCTGGAAAGGTGTTCGAAGCTGCGGGGTGCATCACCCTGCTGGGCCAGGCCGAAGAGCATGCGGCTGGTGGAGAACACGCCGCTGTTGGCCGACGAGGCCGCCGAGGTCAGCACCACGAAGTTGATGATGCTGGCCGCCGCCGGCAGGCCGGCGAGCACGAACAGTTCCACGAACGGGCTCTTGCCGGGCACCACGTCGCGCCATGGCGTGACCGCCATGATGGTGATCAGCGCCAGCACGTAGAAGACGATGATGCGCACCGGGATCGAGTTGATTGCCCGCGGCAGGTTGCGCTCCGGGTTCTTCGCTTCGGCGGCGGTGGTGCCCACCAGTTCGATGCCGACGAAGGCGAACACGGCAATCTGGAAACCGGCAAAAAAGCCCATCAGGCCATGGGGGAACATGCCCTGGTCATTCCACAGATTGGCAATGTCGGCGGTGCGCCCGGCGGGCGACTGGAAGCCGGCCACGACCATGTACAGACCGGTGCCGACCAGGGCGACGATAGCGACGATCTTGATCATGGCGAACCAGAACTCGATTTCGCCGAACATCTTCACCGTGATCAGGTTCAGTGACAGCAGCAGGCCGACACAGGCAATCGCCGGCGCCCATTGCGGCAAGTCAGGGAACCAGAACTGCGAATAGGCCGAGATCGCGATGACATCGGCGATGCCGGTGATGATCCAGCAGAACCAGTAGGTCCAGCCGGTAAAGTAGCCGGCCCAGGGCCCGAGCAGGTCGGCGGAGAAATCGATGAACGACTTGTAGTTGAGGTTCGACAGCAGCAGTTCGCCCATGGCACGCATGACGAAGAACAGCATGAAACCGATGATCATGTAGACGAAGATGATCGACGGACCGGCCAGGCTGATGGTCTTGCCCGAGCCCATGAACAGGCCGGTGCCGATGGCGCCACCGATGGCGATCAGTTGGATATGGCGGTTGGACAGGCTGCGTTGCAGGTGGTCATGGTCATCGGGAACGGAGTGTTGCGGGGGCAGGTTCACAGTCATCGGCAGGCATTCCGTTGAGGTCAGTCTTTTTGTGCGCCGCTAGGCTAACACGCGCCTTCCTGGCGCTAGCGCGACAATACGTCTCAAGGCGCCGGCGGTGTTGACCGCGATCAACGTCGGCGCATCAGGCCGATAAAGAACAAGCCACCAATGGCGGCGGTGGCGATGCCGATGGGCAGGTCCTCGGGCGAGATCAACGTGCGCGCGGCGACGTCGACCCAGATCAGGAACAGGCTGCCCAGCAGCAGGCACACCGGCAGCAGGCGGCTGTGCTCGGCACCGACCAGGCGCCGGGCGATGTGCGGCACCATCAAGCCGACAAAGCCGATCGAGCCACTGATCGCCACCAGCACGCCGGTCAACAGCGAACAGATCAGAAACGCCAGCAGACGGACCTTGCGCGCATTCAGGCCAAGGGTCACGGCGGTCTGCTCACCGGCCATCAGCGCGTTCAGCGAGCGGGCCATGCCCAGCAGCAAGGCCAGCCCCAGCAACACGCTGATGGCCGGAATCGGCAGCAGCTCCCAGCGCGCCAGGCCCAGGCCGCCGAGCATCCAGAACATCACCGCCGAGCTTGCCCGGTGATCACCGAGAAACAGCAGCAGGTTAGCCGCTGCCATCATCACAAAGGCCACCGCCACGCCGCAGAGCAGCAGACGGTCGCTGTCCAGGCGGCCGTGGCGGCTGGCGATGGCCAGCACCAGCAGCATGCTGCACAGGGCACCGATGAAGGCCGCCAGGGGCAAGGTCAACACACCCAGCAGTTCACCGATATGCAGCACCACCAGTACTGCACCGAGTGTTGCCCCGGAGGTGACGCCGAGCAGGTGCGGGTCGGCCAGCGGGTTGCGGGTCACGGCCTGCAGTACGGCGCCAATCATCGCCAGGCCGCCGCCGACCAGCGCCGCCAGGAGCATGCGCGGCACGCGAATCAACCAGACGATATGCTCCTGGCCGGTGCTCCATGCAGGTGCTTCGCCGGTAACGCCGAACAGCTTGAACAGCAGGACCCGCCAGACCACCTCGACCGGCACCGGTGCCGAGCCGAAGCCCAGGGAGACCACGCAGGAGACCAGCAGCAGGGCGAACAGCCCGAGCAGCAACAGGCGATGACGGGCGCTTGCGGACCTCATGCGCCGTGCAGGCTCTTGGCGATGGTCTCGATGGCTTCGACGTTCTCAAGGCTTGGCGTGGCCGCCACGTAAGGAATGACCACGAAGCGCTTGTTGCGGATCGCATCGACCGATTGCAGGGCTGGGTGCTGTTGGAGAAACGCCTGCTTCTGCGCGGCGCTGACTTCGCCATAGTCGACGATGACGATCACCTCGGGGTTGCGTTCGACCACGCTCTCCCAGTTGACCCGGGTCCAGCTGGCCTCGATGTCGTCGAGCACATTGCGCCCGCCCGCTGCGGCGATCAGCGCCTCGGGCATGCCCAGGCGCCCGGAGGTCATGGCCCGGTCTTCGCCGCTGTCGTAGAGAAACACCCGTGGGCGCTGTGCCGGCAAGTGCTGCTGGACCACGGCGACGCGCTGTTGCATCTCACCGATCAGTCGCTCGGCGCGTTCCTGCACGTCGAAGATCCTGCCGAGGTTGCGCAGGTCGGTATAGGTGTCATCCAGGCTCGCGGCCGGGCGCTTCATGACAAAGGCGCAGGACTCGGTCAACTCATAGACCGGGATGCCCAGCGGCGCCAGGCTCTGTGGCGTCAGGTCGCCACCGACGCGCATGCCGTAGTCCCAGCCGGCGAACAGGAAGTCGACATTGGCGTTGAGCAGGGTTTCCACCGACGGGTACTTGGCCGCCAGTTCCGGCAGGCCGTCGAGTTGCTTGCGCAACTGCGGGGTCACCGCCTTCCAGCCGCTGACGCCGCTGTAGCCGACCATGCGCGAGCGCAGGCCGAGGGCGAGCATCATCTGGGTCATGTTGATGTCATGGCTCAGGGCATGCTCCGGGGCTTGGGTGAAGGTCACCTGGCGGTTGCAGCTCTGCACGGTCAACGGGTATTGGGTCGCCTCGGCGAAAACGCCGGGGCTGGCCAGCAGCAAGGCCAGGCCGAGCAGCAGGGTGGATCGAATCATCGCTGGGTTATCCAGGTAAGGCGTGGGTGGTCAGCCAGAGGGTGGCGGTCGATCAGCGCTTGCACGCCGAACACCTCCTGCAGCAACTCGGCAGTCAGCACCTGGTCAGGCGTGCCGCTGGCGACGATGCGCCCGTGATCGAGCACATACAGGCGATCACAGAAGGCCGCAGCCAGGTTCAAGTCATGGATGCTCGCCAGGGTGCCAATGCCCAGGCGCCGCACCTGCTGCAACAGCTCCAGCTGATAACGGGGGTCGAGGTGGTTGGTCGGCTCATCGAGGATCAACACCTGGGGTTGCTGGACCAGGGCGCGGGCGAGGATCACTCGCTGCTTCTCGCCGCCGGACAGGCTGGCGAAGGTGTGGTCATCAAAACCCTGCAGGCCGACCGCCTGCAAGGCCTGTTGCACCAACTGGCGATCCGCGTGACTGTCGCCGTCGAACAGGCCTTTATGGGGCGTGCGGCCCATGGCGACGACTTCCTCGACATTCAGGCCGAAGGCATCGGGAAACTCCTGCAGCACCACGGCAATGCGCTGGGCACACCAGCGCGAAGACTGCTGCCACAGGTCATGTGCGCCCAGGCGCACCTGGCCGCGTTCCGGCTTGTTGAAGCGGTAGGCGCAGCGCAGCAGGCTGGTCTTGCCGCTGCCGTTGGGGCCGATCAGGCCGACGAACTCGCCGACGCCGACCTGCAGCTCAACGGCGCGCAGCTGGAACTGGTGGTGGCAGTGGCCGTGGCCCAGGGGCGACCAGTACAGGTCGCTGATACTCAGGGTACTCATCAAGGTCCTGCGGGCCTGAAAAAGCGGGGGCCTATGTTAACGGATTTGCTGTAGGAGCGGCGGCGTGGCGATTCGCCTTGCCCCGCGATAGCGGTTCTTCAGTCGCAGGGTCTCGCGGGGCAAGCCCGCTCCCGTGTTGCCTGGGGAAGGCGCGATCAGTAATCGCGCCCGGGGTGGGTCAGAAACTCAGGTCGACCTTGGTCCAGAACGTACGCCCCGGCTCATTGATCGGCTGCGGGTCGCTGGCCGGGAAGCCGAAGCCGGCATTGCCCGCCAGGTTCAAGTGTTCGGCGTACGCCTTGTCGAACAGGTTGTCGACCCCGGCACTGAGTTTGAGGTTGTTGCTGACCTTGTAGGCGCCGTTGAGCGAGAACACGCCGAAACCGCCGCTCTTCTCATAGTCCTTGCCCACCACGTTGCCGGAATTCTCGGCGATGCGGTTTTGTGCCGCGACCAGGCGCCACAAGGCGCCGGCGCTCCACACATCACGGCTGTAGGTCAGGCCCAGGCGGCTTTCCAGCGGTGGCATCTGCGGCAGTGCCTTGCCGTCGCTGCTGTTCTTGCCCCACGCGTAGGCGAGGGTGGCGTCGGCTTTCCAGTTGCTGGTCAACTTGTACGCCGCGCCCAGTTCGCCGCCCATGATCCGCGCGTCGATGTTCTGCGCGCGCGAGCTGGGCATGCCCATCATCCCCGGCCGGTAGTCGAAGAGGATGTAATCGCGAATCTGCCCGACATAGCCCGAGGCCCAGGCGTCGATGGTCTCGGTCTGGTACTGGATGCCGAAGTCGAGCTGGGTGGTTTTCTCCGGCTTGATACTGTCGAAGGCGTTGACTGAACCGGCCGGACCGGACTTGGGCGAGAACAGCTCCCAGTAGTCGGGAAAGCGCTGGGCGTGGCCGAGGCCGACGTAGGTGGTGGCGGGAACGTCCACCAGGTCATGCTCGTAGCGGATAAAACCGCTGGGCAGGGTATCGGCGCGGGTATTGTCGCGAGTGGCGCTGGTGGCTCGGTAGTCCTTGGCCGAGGCACGGTCCAGGCGCGCGCCGGTGATCAGCCGGTCCTGTTCGGCGGCGTACCAGGTCAGTTCGCCGAACACCCCGTAGTTGTGGAAGTCGGCGTCCTTGGTCCAGGCCATGTGCTTGTGCGCATCGATGCCCATGCCGCCGCGTTGGCGGTGTTCGTTGGTCTGCGCGTCGATGCCGCTGATCAGTTGCAGGTCATCCCAGCGCCAAGTGCCCTTGATTCGCCCGCCAAGGGTCCGTCGGTCGACGTTGCTGACCATCGGCATGCCCATCATGCCCATGCCCGAGGGCGTGCGCAGGCTGTAGTTGTCCATCACGTGGTCGGCATAGTTGTAGTAGACCTGGGCTTCGAGCTTGTCCCAGACCTCGCCGATGTTGGACTTCTCGAAACGCAGGCCAAGGCTTTCGCGCTTGAACTGCGAGCCGTCCATGCCGCGCCCGGCGTAGCGGGCTTCACCGTCGCCCTTGCCGGCGGTCAGTTCCACCAGGGTGTCGGCGTCCGGCGTCCAGCCCAGGGCGACGTCACCGTTCCATTTGTCCCAGCGCGACGGCACGGTGTCGCCATTGCCGTCTTCATAGTCATCGGAGCGCGACTGGTTGCCGACGAAACGCGCATAGCCGTAGCGATTGCCGGCGGCGGCATCCAGCACCTTGTCGAAGCGGCCGTTGGAGCCACCCAGCAGGCTGGCGTTGACGCGGCTGCCGAGCTCGCCGAATTTTTCCGGCTCGCGGTCAAAGAGGATGGTCCCGGCCGAGGCGCCCGGGCCCCAGATCACGCTTTGCGGGCCCTTGATCACGGTCAGGCGGTCGTAGGTTTCCGGCGAGATGTACGAAGTCGGGGCATCCATGCGGTTGGGGCAGGCGCCGAGCATCACGCCGCCGTTGGTGAGGATGTTCAGGCGTGAGCCGAACATGCCGCGCAGGACCGGGTCACCATTGGTGCCACCAGCGCGAATGGCCGAAAAGCCCGGGATGGTTTTCAGGTAGTCGGCGCCATCACTGGCCGGTACCGGCTGGCGTGGGTCCTTGGGGTTGGTGACGATGGTCAGTGGCGAGCTGGGAGCCACGGCGGTGATCACCGTCGGGCTCAGTTCGGCCTGGTCATGGACATGCGTGTCCTGGGCCTGATTGGCGGCCAGGGCCAGGGGGCTGAGCAGGGTGCCGCAGATCACGGCGATGGTCCCTTGCAGGGACAGACGAAAAACAGCGGTGCAGCCGGACATAATGATTCCAACATCGATCAGTCATAAGGGTGCGCGCAGTCGACGGCAGTTGCCGGACTTCGGGCGCAGGTAGTGGGCTCAGACGACGATGAGGGAAGGCGGCGCGCGGCTGCGGGCGCCGGGGAATACCGTCTGCCGGGCATGGCCCTGGCGCGGGTGGACGAGCAGTCGGTGGCTGGCGGGAACGGCTTCGGTGTTGAGCAGGCTCAGGGCCTGGGGCAGCGCCGGGCAATGGAAGAACAGGCTGCAATAGCCGCACTTCTCCCAGATCACCTTCAGCGCCGGGCTGCCACCGTGGTGGCTGTCGGCATGGCAATAATCGGCAGCGCTGTCCATGCTCATGCCGGCTGGCATGGCACGGTGATCCATCGGCATCGACTGGGAAACCAGTGGGCCGATAAAGATCATCAACATGGCGAACAGGCTCAGCCAGCTGCCGCGAACCGTCCTCGACTCAGGACGCGCGGTGTGGCTGAAGCTGCTGCGGGCGATCGTCACGCCGGGCAGCCTTCAGCGATCAATGGCTGTGGGCGGCTTCCTCGGGTGCCTGCTTCTGTACCGCGACCTCGACGGTGATATCACCGGCGTTCTTGAAATGCAGGGTCAGCGGGAAGCGCTTGCCATCAGCCAGCAGGCTGCGGTCCTTGGGCTGCATCAGCATCACGTGGTAGGCACCGGGGGCGAACTTCAGGTCGCCACCGGCAGGGACGTCGACGCTCTGTACCTGCTGCATTTTCATCAGGCCGTCCTTGTGCACATGCTCGTGCAACTGGGCATCGTCGCTGATTGGGCTGTTGACGCTGAGCAGGGTGTCGGCCGTCTTGCCGTTGTTATGCACGACGAAATAGGCCGCCACGTTGGGCGCGTTGGGCGGCAGTTCCTGCGACCACGGGTGAGCGATATGCAGCTCGCCTACGGTGTATTCATGGGCATTGGCAAAGGTCGCCGGCAGCATCAGTGCGGCCAGCAGCAGGGCGTTCTTGAACATGGTGATTCTCCAGTCGATTCAGGTTCGCAGCAGGTAGCGCAGTGAACTCAGACCAGAGGGGAGGCGCGTGGGTTGAGGGCCGGCCACTGTTGCCGGGGTGTCGGCTGGTGGATAGCAAGCAGCGCAGGCGCACGGGCGAAATCCTGGCTGGGCATCAGCAAGCGTGGTGGGTGGCCAGGCAATGCCAGCAAGGGCGCTGCGCCAGAGCAGCACCAGCAGTGCTGCATGCTGGAGTGATCATCGCCTTGCTGGCCGAGGTCGATCTTGCCCAGGGCAATGATTTGCGCCTTGGCCTTGCCGCCGACACTCGAACAGAAGGCGCCCCATAGCAGTTGTTCGGCCGGCCCCTTGGGGGCTGCGGACGCCAACGGCATGGCCAGCAGATTGAACAGCACTGCGAAGCAGGCGATCCAGGCAATGGCGGGCCGATATGGGGACATGGAAAGATCCGGTCAGGAATCAGAGGTGGCTATTGTAACGCCCAGTATAGGGAAAATTACCGGGGGTGCGGTGAAGTGCCGCACACCCGGCCAGCATCAGGCCTGCTTGTTGCGGCCCATCAGCCCGCGCACGGTTTCCTGCAGGTCGGCGGGCAGCACCACGACCTTGGCGTTGTCGCTGCTGGCAAGGCTTTCCATGGCGCCGATGTAACGCTCGCCCAGCAGGTACATTGCCGGGGTGATCTCGGTACCCACCGCGTCCTTGACCAGGGTGATCGAACGCGCCGAGGCTTCGGCGAGGTTGATCTGCGCTTCGGCGTCGAGCTTGGCTGCCTGCTGGCGCGCTTCGGCTTCAAGGATGGCGGCCTGCTTGGCGCCTTCGGCCCGGGTGACGTCGGCTTTACGTTCACGCTCGGCGGCGGCCTGGCGCTCCATGGCCGCCTGCATGTTCTGCGACGGCTTGATGTCCTGGATCTCTACCGAGCGCACGGTCACGCCCCAGTCTTCGGTCTGCTCGGACATGGCTTCGCGCAGGCGCGCCTTGATCTGTTCGCGGCTCGACAGCGCTTCGTCCAGGTCCATGGCGCCGACGATGGCGCGCAGCGAGGTCATGGTCAGGCTGGTCACTGCGAAGGTGAAGTCCTGGACACCGTAGGCGGCCTTCTGCGGGTCGACGACCTTGGCGAAGCACAGGGCGTTGGCGACGATCACCGCGTTGTCGCGGGTAATGATTTCCTGCTGCTGTACATCGAGGATGATGTCCTTGGTCGGCAGGCGGTAGGCGACCACGTCCATGTACGGGATCAGCAGGTTCAGGCCTGGCTTGAGGGTGCTGTGGTAGCGGCCCAGGCGCTCGACGATCCACTCCTCGCCCTGGGGCACGATGCGCACGCCCTTGAACAGGGTGAGGAGGGCGAATGCGGCGATCGTGCCGACGACGATAAGGCTGGTCATGAGTCAAAGCTTCCTTTTTTGCTGATCAGGCCCGGGTAACCCGGGCGGTATTGCCTTCGATGGCGGTGATGCGCACGCGCTCGCCCGAGGGGATCTCGGCATTGGCAACGCAGATCCACTCCTCGTTGCCCAGGATGGGTTTCTGGAAGCGCACGCGGCCTTTCTGGAATTCAGAGACTGTGGCGGTGAGCAGGCCGACCTCGCCGATCACGCTGTCGGCGGTCCAGCGGGTGTCTGGCTGCTTCTTGCGAAACACCTTGAACCACAACAGCGTGGTGATGGATGAGAACACCACCCATAGCAGCATTTGCATGTCGAGTTGCAGGCTCGGCGCCAGAAAGGCGATGAACGAAACCAGCACGGCGCCTATGCCGAACCAGAGGATGAAGAAGGTTGGCAGGACCAGTTCGAGCACTACAAGGCCGAAACCGAATACCAGCCAGATCCACCATTGCATTTCCATATGGGTGAAGTCTTCCGGGGTGAGGAGGGGCGTAGTGTAAGGCAGTGGGGTGGGGATGGGGCAAATCAACCCAGTAAGAAACCTCCTAAAATATAGCTCGCCTTCTGTGGGGGCTGGCTTGCCAGCGATGAGGCCAGGCTAGGCGATAAAGCTGTGTTGTCTGGATTGCGACCGCTCTGCGGTCGATCGCTGGCAAGTCCCGCTCCCACAGGTTGTGGTGCAAGCAAATCCATCAAGGCAGGTCTGCCAATAACTCTGAAGGGCTGAAGAATTCTCTGTCGACTGGCGGCAGTTCCGGTCGCTTGAGGATCAACACCGGCACTCGCCGTTGCCTGGCGATTTCAAGTTTGGGTTCGGTCGCCCCGCTGCCACTGTTCTTGCTGATCAGCACATCGATCTGCCGCCGCTCGAACAGCGCGCGTTCGTCGTCCAGGTGAAACGGCCCGCGTGCGCCGATCACTTCGCAGCGCTCATTGCCAGGGCAGGCTTCAAGGGCGCGCAAGGTCCAGAACTGATGGGCGGGAATTTCCTGCAGATGCTGCAGCGGCTCACGGCCGAGGGTGAACAGCGGCCGCTGGAACGGGCGCAGGGCATCGATCAACTCGGCCCAGTCGGCCACCTCGCGCCAGTCATCGCCGGCCTGGGCTTGCCATGCCGGGCGGCGCAAAGCCCAGCACGGCACGCCGGTGAGCTGCGCGGCGCGAGCGGCGTTGGCGCTGATCCGGGCGGCGTAGGGGTGGGTGGCGTCGATCAGCAGATCGATGTTGTGCGCAAGCAGGTAAGCGGCCAAACCCTCGGCACCGCCAAAGCCTCCGACCCGCACCTGGCACTTCAGGTCAGTGGGCACCCGGCCAATTCCGGCCAGGCTGTAGACGTGCTGCGGGTCCAGGGTGCGGGCAATGGCCAGGGCCTCGGTGATGCCGCCGAGCAACAGGATGCGTTTCATGCAAAGCCCCCCGCATGGCCAACGATGCCACCCTGGCGATCGATGGCAAACACCTCCACCTGCACCTGCGCCGGTACTACGCTGCGGGCAAAGGCCAGGGCATGGGCGCAGACCGCGTCGCCCAGGGCAACGCCGGCGGCGCTGGCCAGGGCCAGCGCCTGCTGGCTGGTGTTGGCCTGGCGAATCGCGTCTTGCAAGGCGTCGTCGGCACCGATCGCTGCCGCCCAGTCGGCCAGTTGCGGCAGGTCGATGCTCGAATGGCGGCTGTGCAGGTCCATGTGCCCGGCGGCCAGCTTGCTGATCTTGCCAAAGCCACCGCACAGGCTGAGTTTATCCACAGGCACTTTGCGCAGGTGCTTGAGCACCGCGCCGACAAAGTCGCCCATTTCGATCAGGGCGATTTCCGGCAGGTTGTAGACTCGGCGCATGGTGTCTTCGCTGGCGTTGCCGGTACAGGCGGCGATGTGTTGGTAACCGTTGGTTTTCGCCACGTCGATGCCCTGGTGGATCGAGGCAATGTAGGCCGAGCAGGAGAACGGCCGGACAATCCCGCTGGTGCCGAGGATCGACAGGCCGCCAAGAATGCCCAGGCGCGGGTTCATGGTTTTCAGCGCCAGGCTTTCACCGTCCTGGACGTTCACCGTGACCTCGAACCCGCCTGCGTAAGCGTGTTCGGCGGCCAGGCGCTGCAGGTGTTCGGTCATCATCCGCCGGGGTACCGGGTTGATGGCCGGCTCGCCAACCGCCAGTACCAGCCCGGGGCGGGTCACCGTGCCGACGCCCTTGCCAGCGACAAAGCGTACGCCAGGCTCCGCCTGTAAACGCACGCGGCTGTAAAGCAGGGCGCCGTGGGTAACGTCCGGGTCATCGCCGGCATCCTTGAGGGTGCCGGCTTCGGCGCCATCCTCCAGCAGGCGGCAGAACTCCAGGCGCATCTGTACCACCTTGCCCTTGGGCAGGGTGATGTGCACGGCGTCATTGCCCTCGCCGGCAAGCAGCAGGCGGGCCGCTGCGAGGCTGGTAGCGGTGGCGCAGCTGCCGGTGGTCAGGCCGCTGCGCAGCGGGGCGGGTTGTTCCCGGGTCTCGTCACGCATCGACAGGCTTGACCGCTTCTAGCAGGGTAATCGGCAGGGCCTGGCGCCAGGTATCGAACTCGCCCAGCGGTTGCGCCTGGGCGATATGGATGCGGGTCAGCTCGCCGCCATGCTGCTCGCGCCAGTTGACCAGGGCCAGCTCGCTTTGCAGGGTCACGGCATTGGCCACCAGACGCCCGCCCGGGCGCAGTTGCTCCCAGCAATGCTGCAACACGCCTGCGCGGGTCACGCCGCCGCCGATGAAAATGGCATCAGGGCGCTCCAGGCCCTGCAGGGCCATCGGTGCGCGGCCGCGGATCAATTGCAGGCCGGGCACGCCGAGGGCATCGCGGTTGTGTTCGATCAACTGCTGGCGCCCCTCATCGGACTCGATGGCCAGCGCCCGGCAACTGGGGTGGGCGCGCATCCACTCGATGCCGATCGAGCCGCTGCCAGCGCCGACATCCCAGAGCAGTTCACCCGGTCGCGGCGCCAGGCGCGCCAGGGTAATGGCACGCACATCGCGCTTGGTCAGCTGGCCATCGTGCTTGAAGGCGCTGTCCGGCAGACCGGCCAGGGGCGACAGGCGCGGCGCATCGGGTGCGGCCAGGCATTCGATGGCGATCAGGTTCAAGTCGGCAACCTGTGTGTGCGCAAAGTGCTCGGCAGTGCCCTCGAGTCGGCGTTCGGCGTTGCCGCCAAGGTGCTCGAAGACCTGCAGCCGGCTCGGCCCGAAACCGCGCTCACGCAGCAATGCGGCGATGGCAGCCGGGCTGCTGCCATCGTTGCTCAGCACCAGCAGGCGCATGCCGCTGTACAGATGAGCGTTGAGCGCCGCGATCGGCCGCGCCACCACCGAAAGGCTCAGTACCTCCTGCAACGGCCAGCCCAGGCGGGCGGCGGCCAGGGCGCAGGAGGAGGGCATCGGCAGCACGTTCATTTCACTGACATCGAGCTGCCGCGCAAGGCTTGCGCCAACGCCATAGAACATCGGGTCGCCGCTGGCCAGCACGCACACCGGTTCGCCACGCAGGGCCAGGACCGGCGCCAGGGAAAAAGGGCTGGGCCAGAGCAGGCGTTCGCCAGTGATGCAGTGCGGCAGCAGATCCAGCTGGCGCTGGCCGCCAAACACCCGTGAGGCGCCCAGCAGTGCGCGCCGGGCATTCTTGCCCAGGCCACTGAAACCGTCTTCACCGATACCTACTACTGTCAGCCAGGGCGACATGGATTTCCTCAATTCAACGCAATCCGACCGGCAGGCTTTTCATGCCTTCGGACAAAGCAGGCATAATACCGCGCCTTCTACACTGAAGTGCCTTTTCACGATTGCCGGGTGACCTTTTGAACCAGCCTGTATCGGCCCACCAGCCCCAAGCTTCGCTGCGTCCCTCGGCCTGTCCGGGGTTGTGGCGCATCGTCCAGGCGCTGGACGGCGGCATCTGCCGGATCAAGCTGGCAGGCGGGGCGCTGACGGCGGATCAGGCCGAGGCCGTTGCCACTGCGGCCGAGCGCTATGCGGGGGGTGAAATAGAAGTCACCAACCGCGGCAACCTGCAAATTCGCGGCATCGGCTGCGACCATAGCGGGCTGATCGAGCTGCTGCTGGCTGCCGGCCTTGGGCCACGCGAGGCCGCCGGCGACGATGTGCGCAACCTGATGCTCAGCCCCACCGCAGGCATCGATCCGCAGATGCTGCTCGACACCCGGCCACTGGCGCAGCAGGTGCTGCAGTCGCTGGAAACCACCCCGCGCTTTCATCAGCTCTCGGCCAAGTTCGCCGTGCAGCTGGATGGCGGCGAGGCCCTGGCGATGCTCGAGCACCCCCATGACCTGTGGCTCAGCCCGCTGAAGCTTGACGACGAACTGTGGCTGGCGTTCGGTCTGGCCGGGTGCCCGGCCAAGGATGCGCCATTGGGCGCTGTGCCCCTGAGCCAGGGCCATGAGCTGGTGCTGGCGGTGCTCAACCGTTTTCTCGACCTGGCCCGCCCAGAGCAAACACGGATGCGCCAGTTGCTGGCCGAGCATGCACCGCAGGCCTTTACCGCCGGGTTGGGCTTGCCGATCCGGGCTGATGCAGCGGTCTGTCAATGGCGCCGCTCGCTGACAGCGGCCAGCTATCTGGGCATTTATCCCCAACTGCAAACCGGCCTGAGCGCTGTCGGTGCCGCAGCGCCGCTGGGTCGCCTGAACCCTTCGATGCTGCGCGGCGCGGCCCGGCTAGCACGTGAACAGGGCGACGGCACCCTGCGCATGACACCCTGGCAAAGCCTGTTGCTGCCCACTATTGCCCAGCGCCATGCCGAGCGGGTCAGCGAGAGTCTGGCCCAACTGGGGCTGCTGGTCTCGGCGAGTGAACAACTGTCCCGTCTGGTCGCCTGCACCGGTTCCGCCGGCTGTGCCAAGGGCCAGGCCGAAACCAAGGGCGATGCCCGCCTGCTGGCGACTCTGCTGGCCCCCGGTGCCCCGGCCAGCGTGCACCTGAGTGGCTGTCCGCGCTCTTGCGCCATGGCCCACGTGGCGCACGCCACCTTGCTGGCGCAAAGCCCCGGCCACTACGACTTGTACCTGCGTGACGCAACCGAGCCGGGCTTCGGCCGCCTGCGCGCACGCAACCTCACACTAAAAGAAGCCGGCGCACTGCTAGACGCCGGCTCACGGAGCACCCTTGATGATTGATTACATCCGCGATGGTCAGGAGATCTATCGCAATTCCTTCGCGATCATTCGAGAGGAAGCCCGGCTCGATCGCATCCCGGCCGATCTGGAAAAGCTCGCGGTCCGCGTGATTCACGCCTGCGGCATGGTCGATGCGATCGATGGCCTGCAGTTCTCTTCGGGTGCCGGCAAGGCCGGGCGCGATGCCCTGGCCGCCGGCGCGCCGATCCTTTGCGATGCGCGGATGGTGTCCGAGGGTATTACCCGTGCACGCCTGCCAGCCAACAACCCGGTGATCTGCACCCTGCGCGACGAGCAGGTGCCGGCGCTTGCCCGCGAGCTGGGCAACACCCGTTCGGCGGTGGCCCTGGAGCTGTGGCGGCCGCACCTGGAAGGCAGCGTGGTGGTGATCGGCAACGCGCCGACTGCGCTGTTCTACCTGCTGGAAATGCTCGACGCCGGCGCGCCCAAACCCGCGCTGATCCTCGGCTTCCCGGTGGGCTTTGTCGGCGCCGCCGAGTCCAAGGCGATGCTCGCCGCCGACAGCCGTGGCGTGCCGTTCGTGATCATGCAGGGGCGCCTGGGCGGCAGCGCCATGGCCGCCGCGGCGGTCAATGCGCTGGCCACGGAGGTCGAATGATGCAGGCTCGTGGACGTTTGCTGGGCCTGGGCGTCGGCCCCGGCGACCCGGAACTGATCACCGTCAAGGCATTGCGCCTGCTGCGCGAGTCGCCAGTGGTGGCCTACTTCGTTGCCAAGGGCAAGCGCGGCAACGCCTTCGGCATCATCGAAAGCCATCTGCAGGAAGCCCAGACCTTGCTGCCATTGGTGTACCCGGTGACCACCGAAGTGCTGCCGGCGCCGTTGTCTTATGAACAGGTCATCAGCGATTTTTACGATGCCGCCAGCCTTGAGGTTGCCGCGCACCTGGATGCCGGCCGCGACGTGGCGGTGATCTGCGAAGGCGATCCGTTCTTTTACGGCTCCTATATGTACCTGCATGACCGTCTCGCCGAACGCTACGAAGCCCAGGTGATCCCGGGGGTCTGCTCGATGCTCGGCGGCGCCTCGGTGCTCGGTGCGCCGCTGGTGTATCGCAACCAGAGCCTGTCGGTGCTCTCTGGCGTGCTGCCCCATGATGAACTCAAGCGCCGCCTGGCCGATGCCGATGCCGCGGTGATCATGAAACTTGGGCGTAACTTCCCCAAGGTTCGCGATGTGCTGGCCGAGCTCGGCCTGGCCGAACGGGCCCTGTATGTGGAGCGGGCGACCATGGCCAACCAGAAGATCGTCGCCCTGGACGAGGTCGATCCGCAGTCCTCGCCATACTTCTCGCTGATCATCGTGCCCGGTGAAAGGTGGCAAGGTTGATGACCCGTAAAGCCCCGGCCATCGTCATCCTTGGCAAAGGCAGCCTGGCCACTGCCCGTAAGATCCAGCAGCTGTACCCGGACGCGCTGATCCATGGCCTTGAAGGCCGGGTCGAAGGCGCCGACCGCAGTTACCAGGCGTTCGGCGCTACCGTGCGCCAGCTCTATCAGCAAGACACGCCAATCATCGCCCTGTGCGCTGCCGGTATCGTCATCCGCACCCTGGCCGGCCTGTTGCTGGAGAAGGGCGCCGAGCCGCCGGTACTGGCGGTGGCCGAGGATGGCAGCGCCGTGGTACCGCTGCTCGGTGGCCTGGGCGGGGTCAATGTCATGGCCCGGGAAATCGGTGCCGGCCTGGGTGTGGCGGCGGCGATCACCACCAGTGGCGAGCTGCGTTTCGGTACCTGCCTGCTCAACCCGCCCAGCGGTTATGCCCTGGCCGACCTTGAGCTGGGCAAGCGTTTCGTTTCCGATCTGCTGGCCGGTGAAAGCGTGCGCATTGACGGCGCCGCGCCCTGGCTTGAACAGGCGCAGCTGCCGCAAAGCGAGCAGGCGCAACTGGCGATTCATGTCGGTTGTGACGCCCGTGAAGCCTCTGCCAATGAGCTGGTGATCTATCCGCGCTGTGTGCTGGTGGCAGTCAGCGAGGTGCTGCCGGAGCTGGCCCAGGCCATTCGCACTGCTCTGCAGGCAGCACGGATTGCCGAGCCGGCGCTGGCCTGCCTGCTGGCAGCAGAGCAGCACATGGCCAACCCAGACCTGCACGCGGCTGCAGCCGAGCTGGGCGTGGCCCTGCGCTTTGCCCCGGGTGCCGGCGATGCCAGTGCCCTGGCCGCTCAGGCAATGCCGCAATTGCTGCCACCGCAGCCGGTGAGCGATGGCCTGGCCATCGTGGTCTCCAACCAGCCGATCGACCCACAGCACATCGGCCGCGCCCGCGGGCGCCTGGCGGTGATCGGCCTCGGGCCTGGCGCTGCCGACCTGATGGTGCCGGCGGTCAAGGCGGAGCTTGCGCGAGCCAACGATGTGCTCGGCTATGAAACCTATGTGCGCATGGCCGGGCCGTTCCGTGCCGATCAGGTGCTGCACTGCACCGACAACCGCGAAGAGATGCAGCGTGCCCGGCATGCCTTCGAGCTGGCGGTGCAAGGGCGTTCGGTAGTGGTGGTGTCTTCGGGCGACCCTGGGGTGTTCGCCATGGCTGCGGCGGTGCTCGAAGCATTGCACGAGTCGAGCGATCCACACTGGCATGCAGTGGAGCTGGAAATGTTGCCCGGTGTTTCCGCTTCCCTGGCGACTGCGGCGCAGGCCGGCGCTCCCTTGGGCCATGACTTCTGCGTGCTGTCGCTGTCGGACAACCTCAAACCCTGGTCGATCATCGAGAAGCGCCTGGACCTGGCCTGCCAGGCCGACCTGGCGCTGGCCTTCTACAACCCGATCTCGCGCTCGCGCCCGTGGCAGCTTGGGCGGGCCCTGGAAATCGTCCGCCAGCATCGCACCGCCCTGACCCCTGTAGTCCTTGGCCGCGACATCGGTAGGCCGGGGCAGACGCTGAAAGTGGTCAATCTCGGTGAGCTGCAACCGGACATGGTCGATATGCGCACCATGGTGCTGGTCGGATCCTCGACGACCTGCGAGTTTGCCCGTGCTGACGGTGGGCAGTGGGTCTATACCCCGCGCTGGTATCCGGCGCAGGGTTGATGCTGGCGTGGAAGGCTTTCGGCCCTGACCGAAGGTCGTGTCTCGAATAGTGTGAAGTTCCCGCCGATGTCGAGCGGGGCTTCATATAAAGGATTATTCGAGATGAACGACGTCGCTAAAAAAGAAGAGCCCTCTAAAGATCTGGCTATCGCTATTCCAGGCGCGCTGCTGGCCATTGCCGGCAAGATCAAAGATCCAACCCGTGAAGATGTAATTGACTCCTATCAGTTTTCCTCCGAAGTTGCCGGGAAACTCTTCAACCCTAATACCCAGTGTGAAGAGTGGTTCAAGAAGTTTCTCAGCGTCATGCAGGACTGTGGCTGGGTCGTAGTCCGTCAGAAGTACCAAAAAACTGAGTCGGGATCCCAATCGCTCAAGATCGGCGCCATTGCCTCCAAAGCCGTGAGCGGAATTGGCAGCGCTGTTCTGGGCGGGCCGGCGGGTACGGCCCTGCGCAAGCTGGCTGACGGGGCGCTGAAAAAGCTTGGCCTTAGTGAAGAGGCTCAGCAAATAATCAAACGTAAGACCGACAATAGCAAAACCGGCTCTGTAGGCCTCGCCGCTTGCCTGGTGACCGAAAGCGACGACGTCGTGCTGGTGACAAGTGCTGTGCAGACGAGCAAGTCGGGTAAAGATGCTGATTGGGCCTTGTTCGAATGGGCGGGCAGCTCTTCTGATACCTACGAGGCAGCGGCAGCGTTAATGCTGAACCGCAAGCTCTATCACAGCATTCGCGATGCCATTATCGACAAGCTGAAACAACACAAGCAGAGCCGTGTCCTCCTCCACGATATCTGATTGGACGGTCGGGATGGCTGGAGGCTTTAGCCATCCTGACATTCAAGTTTCTACTGGACCAGGAGGGATCATGGAAGACTATTGTGTATGGGTGAATGGTGGCTCGTTGTTGCTTATCGCCCCCGACGTACTGCCGGATCAACGCCAGGCGGTACTCGACTCTGTGTTGTATGCGCAACTGGTGGCGAACAAGTTCGCTGGCTCGCGTTTTTTGAATTACCAGACGTGGTACGAACGCTATCGCAACACCCTGACTGAACGCGACTGGATCTTCACCAAGTTCCATCATGAGAGCAAATCCGCATCTGATTGCTCGCTACTCTCTGCGATCCAACCTCTGCAACTCTGGCTGGAAACCCGATATACCGGCGCAAGTGCAATCATCGATCAAGGGATTGCGGCGTTGACTCGGGATGCACAGGGCCTGGAGTGTTTTGGTGGGTTTACTTTCGAGGCACGCGATACGGGTGCAGTTCTGATCATGGAAATCGGGCTGGTACACCCCGGTCCTGTAATCGACCTGTGCAGTATCTCCATTACCCTCGTACAGGCGCCTGAAGTGGCCGGAATCGAGCAGTCGTTGGCCGGCGAAGTGTTATGCAACGAGGTTGTGATTAACGGCGGGGCGGCTGTGTTGGATGGCAAGATGTTCGAGGGTTCGCGCGCCGATCTGCGCAGTTTGATGGCGCGCAAGCAGCAGGAGCACAACTATGTGATGGCGCTCGACAGTCAACCTGAAGGTGATAATCATGAGTAAGCTAACGGGCGTGGTCGCCGACTCGAGCATCCTGTCATTTCATCCCGAGGTTAGCGCAGCGCAGCGCGATTCGGTGCTACTGGCCATATCGGCAGCCGAGATGGTTACCCGTGATGCCTACGAGCAGGGACTGATCGACGACTGGTTCAACTATTACCGTCGGCAATTGATGTTCTACGGTTACGACCCGCTTCAGGCAAGCGAGGTGCACTGGCCCGGCGGTGAACGACCGAACATCGTCGACAAGGCTCTGCGCAGCATTGCGGCGGCCAGCGGCGGTAGTGAACTGGCACTATCGATGGGCGGGACCCTGGAGGCCCTCAGGGGCGCACGCGACGCGCTGGCGCATTTTGAGCAGCGGGTGCAAAAAACGGGGGTTTTTCAATTGCTACCCTGTGCTCCAGGCAAGGCCGGGCAGGTAGACATGGTGCTGTATCACGAATCGATGGCGCTTACGCAGACGCGTGCCGGCTTTCTGTTCCGCGAGCGCCAGAGCCGGCAGGTCAAGGCCGAGCTGGTGCGCTTCAACGTCGCGCTGTTCGATCAGGAGCTGCGCGCCAAGGTGGAAAAAATGCGCCAGGCCGGTCGTATGCGCAACCTGGGCACATTTCTGGTCTAGGGCACCAGGTAACCCTTGATCCCGGTAAAGATGATCTGCGCCGCCAGGGCGCAGACAAACAAACCCATCAAGCGGCTGACAATCTGCAACCCCTGGTCGCCGAGAATCCGCTCGATACGGTTCGACAGGTACAACACCAGGCCGACGGTGAAACTGGCCAGGGCGATACTGACGATGGCCAGCAGTTTGTCATCCCAGTGCGGCTGGCCAACCCCCATCACCAGCAGCGCACCGATGGTGCCGGGGCCGACGGTTAGCGGTATGGTCAACGGTACGATGGTCACGTCCTGCTGCACATTGTCGGTTTGCACCGCCGATTTTCCCTGGGCCATGCCCAGCGCCGAAATGAACAACACGCTGCCGGCGCCGATGCGAAACGCATCCACCGTGATGCCGAATATGCCGAAGATCACCCGGCCGAACAGGTACAGCAGCACGCTGGCGATCAGCACGGCGATTGCCACACGCCAGGCCAGTTGCTTGCGCTCCTTGCTGGAGTAGCCGCGGGTCAGGCTGATGAAGCACGAGAGCACGAAGAACGGGCTGTAGAGCACGAGCATTTTCAGGTAGACGCTGAACAACTCATGGAGCATGGTCGAGGCTCGCAGCAAGGGTGAAGTGAAGCAAGTGTATGCGAATTATGGGGTCGGAATCTGGCTTGATTCGGCTTCGCGACGCGCCACCCAGTGTTCGATCAATTCACGCAACTGCGACAGCTCCACCGGCTTGGACATGTGCCCGTCCATGCCGGCCAGGCGCGCACGCTCCTTGTGCTCGGCGAGGATGTGCGCGGTCAGGGCGACCACCGGCGTACGCCGGCGCTGGTTGCTGACTTCCCAGATGCGCAGCTGCTGGGTGGCCGAGAAGCCATCAAGCACCGGCATTTCGCAGTCCATCAATACCAGGTCGTAGTGGTTGGCCTTCATCGCCTGCAAGGCTTCTTCGCCATTGCTTGCGGTGTCCGGTTCCAGGCTAAGCTTGCCGAGCATGCCGCGAATCACCTTGGTCGAGATGTTGTTGTCTTCGGCCACCAGGATGCGGAAATCGCTGGGCAGGTTCAGTGGCGCCGACAGCCCGGCCTGCACCGGGATGTTCGGCTGACCCTTGCTGCGCTGGGACAGCTCTTCGGCCAGGGTGGTCTTGAGGGTATAGCCGGCCACCGGTTTGGCCAGGATGCGTTTGACCCCGGCATTGCGGGCGATGACCTTGCTTGGCGCGTTGCTGATACCGGTGAGCATCACCAGCAGGATGTCGTGGTTGAGGCTCGGGTCTTCCTTGATTTTCGCCGCCAGTTGCATGCCGGTCATGCCGGGCATGTTCTGGTCGAGCAGTACCGCGTCGAAGTAGTCGCGCAGGTGCGCCTTGGTACGCAGCAGGGCCAGGGCCTCCTTGCCCGACGGCACGGCACTGACGTTCATGCCCCAGGCGCTGCATTGCTGGACCAGCACCTTGCGGCAGGTGTCGTTGTCGTCCACCACCAGCACCCGGGCACCGCGCAGCGGGCCGTCGAGATCGGCAGGCGGCTGTTCGAGACGGTGCGGGTCGAGCGGCAGGGTCATCCACAGGGTATTGCCCATGGTGTGGCTGGTCTTGATACCGAACTCGCCCTGCATCAGGGTGATCAGTTGCTTGGCGATCACCAGCCCCAAGTGGCCGCCGAGCTTGTTGCTGGAAAGGAAATGCTTGCTGTGCAGCTCTGCCTGCAGCAGCGCTTCGCGTTCGCCTGGCGGGATCGGCTCGCCGCTGTCCTGCACGGCAATGCGCAGGCGCGGGCTGTCGCCGCGTTGGTCGAGGGCGACCACCAGCAGGATTTCGCCCTGGTCGGTTTTTTTCAGGGCGTTTTCCAGCAGGCTCAGCAGGGCCTGGCGCAGGCGCGTCGGGTCGCCACTGATGACTCGCGGCACCTGTGGCTGGGTGAAGCTGATCAGCTCGATGTTCTGCTGCTCGGCCTTGGCCCGGAAGATACTCAGGCAGTCCTCGATCAGCGCATTGAGGTCGAACTGCACGTCATCCAGTTCGATCTGCCCGGACTCGAGCTTGGAAATGTCGAGAATCTCGTTGATCAGGGTCAGCAACTCGTTGCCGGCGCTGTGGATGGTCTGCACGTAGTCGCGTTGCTTGACCGACAGCGGGGTGCCGAGCAGCAGCTCGGTCATCCCCAGTACGCCGTTCATGGGCGTGCGGATCTCGTGGCTGATCTTGGCCAGGAATTCGGCCTTGGCGTTGATCTCGGCGTTGCTGGCGGCCAGTTCACGGCTGGCGCTGAAGCGCTCTTCGCTGATGCGCCGCAAGCGCTCGCTGACCGCCAGGTTGAGCAGCAGGCCGCTGACGCTGGTCAGCCCGAGGAGAATGAACAGCAGCCATTGAGTCGGCGTGCGGGTCAGTCCGAGCAGGGCCGGCAACACCACCAGGCAGCCGATATTGAACGCCAGCATGGCCACGGCGAACAGCCGCGCCGGAGCGTAGCCCTTGTACCAGTGGTAGCTGGCAACCAGCAGCATGGTCAGGGTCCCGACGGCCATCAGCGCGTAGGTCATCAGGTTCAGCGGCAAGGTATCGACGAACAACAGCAGTAAGCCGCAGAGCGCGATCAGCAACATCTCGCCCTGCAGCAGGCGGCTCAGGCGCGGTTGTTCGCAAGGCGTGAAGAAGCGCAGGGTAAAGGTCAGGCCGGCCAGCGACGCCAGCAGGGCAGTAAGGTAGGCCGCCGGTGTTTGTGCCGAGTGCCAGAGGCTCCACCAGGGGCCGCTCAGGTTGAGCAGAATCAGTGCGCTGAGCAGCATCAGCGCGTGGTAGACCGCCAGGGCCAGGCTGGTACTTGAGCGTGAGTAAGCGAAGCGGATCAGGTTGTGCAGCATCAGCATCAGCAGGCAGCCGAACAGCAGGCCGAAGAACAGCGGCTGGCGCTGGTCGGCGGCGGCCTGGGCGGCAGGCTCCAGGCTGATGGCCGGGCGCAGCTGGTGCTCTGATACCAGGCGCAGGTAGATGTCCAGCGCGTGCGCACTGTTGGGCAGGGCCAGCACATGGTCGCTGCTGCGCAGGTAAGGATCGTCGCTGTCGTTCAGGCGACCGTTGTGGATCTGCTTGATCAGCCGATCGCCGTCGAGAGCGTACAGGTCCAGGCGCGACAGGTCGGGGGCGAAGACCCGCAGCAGTTTTTCCTGCTGCCCGGGCTCCAGCCGGTAGTGCAGCCACAACGCCTGGTCGGGCGTGGCAGCGTTGAGTTCGTTGAGTTCGAGGGGGCTGAACTGGTTGCGGTAGCGTTCCGAGCGTACATCGCTCAATTGCAGGCTGGCCTGATCGTCAAGCAATACCGCCCAACCACTGCCTTGTTCGGCCGCAGCCGGGAACAGGCAGAGCAGGGTCAGCAAGCTGACGGTGAGGCCAATGGCAATCCTGAGCCAACGCACGACGAAATCCCTTCTTAGCTGAATGCCGGATGGTAACTATGCGCGGCGCGCCAAGCCGAAGGCAAGGCCCATGGCGGGCCTTGTCGACAAGCCGGAGGCAGGACGCTTGCGGCGTCGCGGCCTCCAGGCACCTGCTTATTGCTGGTGTTCACCGCGTTCGCGGGCAATGGCGCGGTAGCCGATGTCCTTGCGGTAGAAGCTGGCGTCCCAGTTGATCTCGGCAGCCAGGCGGTAGGCTTGTTGCTGGGCAGACTCGACGCTGTTGCCCAGGGCAGTGGCGCAGAGTACGCGGCCACCGGTGGCAACCACCTGGCCGTCCTTGAGTGCGGTACCGGCGTGGAAGACTTTACCTTCCAGCTTCGCGGCAGCATCCAGGCCGTTGATCGCGGCGCCTTTGCTGTAGTCACCCGGGTAGCCACCGGCAGCCAGGACCACGCCCAGGCTCGGGCGCGGGTCCCACTGCGCTTCGACCTTGTCCAGGGCCTTGGCGAAGGCGGCTTCGATCAGCAGCACCAGGCTTGATTCCAGACGCAGCATGACTGGCTGGGTTTCCGGGTCGCCGAAGCGGCAGTTGAACTCGATGACTTTCGGGTTGCCGGCTTTGTCGATCATCAGACCGGCATAGAGGAAACCGGTGTAGACGTTGCCTTCCTCGGCCATGCCACGCACGGTCGGCCAGATCACCTGGTCCATCACGCGCTGGTGCACGTCGGCGGTGACCACCGGTGCTGGCGAGTAAGCGCCCATGCCGCCGGTGTTCGGGCCAGTGTCGGCGTCGCCGACACGCTTGTGGTCCTGGCTGGTAGCCATTGGCAGCACGTTCTGGCCATCGACCATGACGATGAAGCTGGCTTCCTCGCCGTCAAGGAACTCCTCGATCACCACGCGCGAACCTGCATCACCAAAGGCATTGCCGGCGAGCATGTCGCGCACGGCGTCTTCGGCTTCGGCCAGGGTCATGGCGACGATCACGCCTTTACCGGCGGCCAGGCCGTCGGCCTTGATCACGATCGGCGCGCCTTTTTCCCGCAGATAGGCCAGGGCCGGCTCGATCTCGGTGAAGTTCTGGTAGTCGGCGGTCGGGATCTTGTGGCGCGCCAGGAAGTCCTTGGTGAAAGCCTTGGAACCTTCCAGCTGGGCTGCGCCCTTGGTTGGGCCAAAGCAGTCCAGGCCGCGGCTGCGGAACAGGTCGACGACACCGGCGACCAGCGGGCCTTCAGGGCCGACGATGGTCAGGGCGACGTTCTTTTCGGCGAAATCGGCCAGTTGCTCCAGGGCGGTGACGTCGATATCGACGTTCTCGCACTTGGCTTCGGTGGCGGTGCCGGCGTTGCCCGGGGCAACGAAGACTTTCTCGACCCGTGGGTCCTGAGCGACTTTCCAGGCCAGGGCGTGTTCACGACCGCCGCTACCGATAATCAGAATATTCATGAAGGCTCCTTCGGAGAAGCTGCAAGCTGCAAGCTACAAGAAAAAGCAGCCAGTGCTGCCTTTTGCGTAGCTTGCAACTCTGAAATTTAAGGGGCTGCAACTGCAAGAGGATGCGACGCGATGCGCTTTTTCTTGCAGCTTGCAGCTTGGAGCTTGTCGCTGCTTCACTCAGTGACGGAAGTGACGCATGCCGGTGAAGACCATGGCGATGCCGGCTTCGTCAGCGGCCGCGATGACTTCGGCATCACGCATCGAGCCACCTGGCTGGATCACCGCAGTGATGCCCACCTTGGCGGCGTTGTCGATGCCATCGCGGAACGGGAAGAACGCATCCGATGCCATGACCGCGCCCTGCACCTGCAGGCCCGCGTGCTCGGCCTTGATGGCCGCGATACGGGCGGAGTTGACGCGGCTCATCTGGCCGGCGCCGACACCGATGGTCTGGCGGTTCTTGGCGTAGACGATGGCGTTGGACTTGACGAACTTGGCCACTTTCCAGGCGAAGATCAGGTCGTGGATCTCTTGTTCGGTCGGCGCGCGCTTGGTGACCACTTTCAGGTCGCCCTCGGTGATCATGCCGATGTCGCGGCTCTGCACCAGCAGGCCGCCGGTGACGCGCTTGAAGTCCCAGGCAGCGGCACGCTCAGCCGACCACTCGCCGCAGGACAGCAGGCGGACGTTGGCCTTGGCAGCCACCACGGCGCGGGCTTCGTCGCTGACGCTCGGGGCGATGATCACTTCGACGAACTGACGCTCGACGATGGCCTTGGCGGTTTCAGCATCCAGCTCGCGGTTGAAGGCGATGATGCCGCCGAACGCCGACTCGGTGTCGGTAGCGTAGGCCAGTTCGTAGGCCTGGCGGATGCCGCCTTCGGCGTCCGGGCTGACGGCCACGCCGCACGGGTTGGCGTGCTTGACGATGACGCAAGCCGGCTTGACGAAGCTCTTCACGCACTCCAGCGCGGCGTCGGTGTCGGCCACGTTGTTGTACGACAGCTCTTTGCCTTGCAGCTGTACGGCGGTGGCGATGCCGGCTTCAGCGGGCTTGGCCTCGACATAGAACGCCGCGCTCTGGTGCGGGTTCTCGCCGTAGCGCATTTCCTGGGCCTTGATGAACTGGCTGTTGAAGGTGCGCGGGAACTCACTGCGGCCTTCGGTGCTCAGGGTTTCACTGGCCTGGTTCACGGTGCCCATGTAGTTGGCGATCATGCCGTCGTAGGCGGCGGTATGCTCGAATGCCTTGAGCATCAGGTCGAAACGCTGGGCGTAGGTCAGGCCGCCGGCCTTGAGGCTTTCCAGCACCTGGCCGTAGTCGCTGGCGTTGACCACGATGGCGACGTCTTTGTGGTTCTTGGCCGCCGAGCGAACCATGGTCGGACCGCCGATGTCGATGTTCTCGATGGCAGTCGGCAGGTCACAGCCAGGTTTGGAGATGGTGGCTTCGAACGGGTAGAGGTTGACCGCGACCAGGTCGATCGGCTTGATCCCGTGTTCGGCCATGATGGCGTCGTCGGTACCACGACGGCCGAGGATGCCGCCGTGGATTTTCGGGTGCAGGGTCTTGACCCGGCCGTCCATCATTTCGGCGAAGCCGGTGTAATCGGCAACTTCCACCGCGGCAACGCCATTGTCCTGGAGCAACTTGAAGGTGCCGCCGGTGGACAGGATCTCGACGCCGAGCTGTTGCAGCTCACGGGCGAATTCAAGGATCCCGGTCTTGTCGGAGACGCTGATCAAGGCGCGGCGGATCGGCAGGCGGGTAGTCTGGTCGGTCATTTCAGATTCCATAACGCGGTGGAGTCAGCAAAAAAGGCGACCTCATCGAATGGGAGCCGCCTTTTCTGGTTTGGATGCTTGCTTACAACAAATCGTACTGCTTGAGTTTCTTGCGCAAGGTGCCGCGGTTGAGCCCGAGCAGCTCGCTGGCCTTGGTCTGGTTGCCCTTGACGTAGTTCATTACGCTTTCGAGCAACGGCGCTTCGACTTCCGAGAGCACCAGGTTGTACACGTCCGTGACGGCCGCGCCCTCAAGATGGGCGAAATAGTTGTGCAGCGCCTTTTCCACACTGCCGCGAAGGGTCTGGCCCTCTTCGCTCGGTGTATTCAGGTGCTGTTTCAGGTTGACGTTGTCGCTCACGGGCGTTGTTCCACTCACTAAAGTCTCGGTCATCATCGTCATGCGGCCACCCCTTGTCCGTCCTCTGTCTCAAGGCTCTGTTCACGTTCGCTGAAGAAGCTGCGAACGTTGGCGCACTGCGCTTGCGTGTCTTCCAAACGGTTGAACTGGGCGCGAAACTCCCTGGCGCCCGGTAGCGTTGCCAGGTACCAACCGACGTGCTTGCGGGCGATACGTACGCCCATCACATCGCCGTAAAAGGCGTGCAACGCGGTCAGGTGCTCCAGCAGAATTCGTTCCACTTCGTCCAACTGCGGCGCCGGCAGTGTTTCGCCGGTGCGCAGGTAATGCTCGATCTCGCGAAAGATCCATGGCCGCCCCTGGGCAGCCCGGCCAATCAGCAGACCGTCGGCACCGGTGGCAGCCAGCACCGCTCGGGCCTTTTCTGGCGAAGTGATATCGCCATTGGCAAAAACCGGGATCGACACCGCCTGCTTGATTGCCGCGATGGTGTCGTACTCGGCTTCGCCGGTGTAGAGGTCGGCGCGTGTGCGTCCATGTACCGCCAGTGCCTGGATGCCAGCCTGCTCGGCGATCCTCGCCACAGTCAGGCCGTTCTTGTTGGCCCTGTCCCAGCCGGTGCGGATCTTCAGCGTGACCGGCACGTCCACGGCGGCAACCACCGCGTGGAGGATTTCGCTGACCAGGGCTTCATCTTTCAATAAAGCAGAGCCTGCGGCCTTGTTGCAGACTTTTTTTGCCGGGCAGCCCATATTGATGTCAATGATCTGGGCGCCGGCCTCGACATTGGCCCGGGCCGCAGCTGCGAGCATCTGCGCGTCACCGCCGGCGATCTGCACCGAGCGCGGCTCGGGATCACCTTCGTGAATCATGCGCAGACGCGACTTGCGGCTGTTCCACAGGCTCATGTCACTGCTGACCATCTCCGACACCACCAGGCCTGCACCCATTCGTCGGCACAGCTGACGAAATGGCTGGTCCGTGACCCCGGCCATCGGCGCGAGGATCAGGGCGTTCTGCAGTGTGTATGGGCCGATGCGTACCGCCGACATAGGAGTTCCCTGTTGTGGGGCCGGATCATTAGAGTTCGAAAAAGGGTTGGCATGATACCCGCTCTCGGTGACCGGATAAAGATGGATTTGGATAAAATCTGAACAGTTGGCTTTAAGCCTCAAGCTGCAAGCTTCAAGCCGCAAGCAAAAACGGATCAGCGTATGGGGCTGCTTTTTCTTGTAGCTTGAAGCTTGCAGCTTGCCGCTCGCCTGTTATTCCGGGGACCGGAATGACAGGCTGTAATTGACCGCTTTGGGGCCCGGATCGAGGATGTCCAGGGCAATGTGGATCGGTGTCTGGCTGGGCATTTCGCCCTTGCCGGCCAGCTCACCGCTGAGGTACTCGGTGGGCTTGAAGCGGCGGCTGGCGATCAACTGGCCGTTCAGGTCGGCAAAACGCAGCTCCAGCAGCGGGAACGGCTGGGAGAACGGCGCACGGTTGTAGATGATTGCATCGACGATCAAGGCTCCATGGAAGTCCGGGTGGCTGCGCACCACCAGGTTGCTGCTCTTGATCCGGGCGATGTCGACCCGCGACGGAACCTGGCAACCGACGGTCGGGCAGATCGTCTGAAACCAGGGGCGGTAGCGGTCCTGGCGGGCCAGTTCGTCGAACTGGTACCAGATGTACTGGCCAGCCAGCGCCGCGGCGGCCAACAGGATCAGCAAGAGCCACAGCAGGCGCTTGCCCCAGTTGACCTTGGGCTTCTGCCAGCCGAGCTGGATCGGGTCGTCGACCAGGTCGAGCAGTGGCTCCTTGCGGGCAGGGCGGCCGCTGGCGGGGCCCAGGCCCGGCTCGCGGCGCTCGTCCAGTCCGGGCTCGGGGCGGTCCAGGTCGTCGTCAGGCTCACGGGCCGACAGGCGCTCGCCGGGCAGTTCGTCATCATCGGCATGCAGCGCAGACGCGGGCGCAGCCGGCGCATCGAGGTCGTCGTCGAGCACATCCAGCGACAACGATGGTTCGGTGCGCTCACCGGGTGCCGGGGCGAGGTCCAGGGCTTCCTGCTCGATCAGTGGCGGCTGCGGCTCGTCGAGCTCGGCGCTCAGTTGCTCGCGCTCTGAAGCCGGGCTGCTGAACAGGCTGTCGGGCCAATGCTGGTCGTCCTGCTCGGGGCTGTCGCGGTGCGCGCTGAGGTTGTCCTGGCGCGGTACGGCGGCCTTGAACTCGGTCGTTGGCTGGATTTCACGCTGTTCCAGGCGCGCCAGTTCCTGATCGAGGTCGAGCTGGTCCAGGTCCAGCTCGGCGGCGCTCCACTCATGCTGGCTGGGTGCTTGCGCAGGCTCCACTACAGGTTCGACAGGCGCCGGTTGTGCAGGTGGGTTCTGCGCCGCGCTTTGCTCCAGCAGTTGCCGTGCGGCGTTGAACACTTGCAGGCAGGCGCCGCAACGCACCACACCGCGGGCCACGCTCAACTGATTGTGGCTGACGCGAAAGCTGGTCTGGCAATGCGGGCACTGGGTGACGAAACTGTCGGTCATGCGGCGGTCCGGGTTATGCAGAAGGTTATTCTAGGCGCACTTAGCGGCGGCGACCACTGATGCGTACCCAGCCATCGCGTACGGCGATCGGGTCGAGGTCGAAGTCCTTGGCGTAGGCCGCGGCGACTTCATCGCCCTGTTCGGCGAGGATCCCCGACAGCGCCAGCAAGCCGCCCGGACGCACCAGCGCCGACAGTTGCGGGGCCAGCGAGACCAGCGGGCCGGCGAGGATGTTGGCGACCAGCACGTCGGCCTGCATGGCCGGCATGTGCTCGGGCAGGTACAGGGCGAATTTCTCGTCGGCGATGCCGTTGCGCCCGGCGTTGTCGCGCGAGGCTTCCAGGGCCTGCACGTCGATGTCGGTACCGACCGCTTCGCGGGCGCCGAGCAGCAGCGCGGCGATGGCGAGGATGCCCGAGCCGCAACCGAAGTCGAGCACCTGGGTGTCTTTCAGGTCCTGGCCGTCGAGCCATTCCAGGCACAGGGCGGTGGTCGGGTGGGTGCCGGTGCCGAAGGCCAGGCCCGGATCGAGCAGCAGGTTGACCGCCTCGGGCTCGGGCGCCGCATGCCAGCTTGGCACGATCCACAGGCGCTGGCCGAAACGCATCGGCTGGAAGTTGTCCATCCAGCTGCGTTCCCAGTCCTGGTCTTCGATGACTTCAGCCTGGTGCTCGGGCAGTTCGGCGCCGGTCAGCAACTGCAGGTGGGCGAACACCGCGTTGGCGTCGGTATCGGCTTCGAACAATGCCAGCAGGTGAGTGTGCGACCACAGCGGGGTGGTGTTGAGGTCCGGTTCGAAGATCGGCTGATCTTCGGCATCCATGAAGGTGACCGAAACGGCGCCTACTTCGAGCAGGGCATCTTCATAGGTTTCGGCTTGTTCCGGGCTGATGGCCAGACGTACTTGCAGCCAAGGCATGGCGGGCACCTTTGGAAAAATCTACAGGGGCAGCCCGAGGCTGCGAGAAGCCCGCCAGTTTACTTGAGTGCGAAGGGTTTGTGGGATCCCTGTAGTCCCTAGAGCCTGGCCGGCGAGACGATGATCTTCACATTCTCCTCCTTGTTGTTCACCAGTTCCTCGAAGCCCTGGCCGACAATCGCCTCAAGGCCGATACGGCCGGTGACCAGCGGGCTGATATCCAGCCGCCCATCGGCAATGAAGGCGATGACGTCGGCAAACTCGCCGTTGTAGGCCAGGGCGCCGAGCACCTGCTTTTCGGTGGACACCAGTTCGAAGAAGTTGAACGCGCTGGGCTCCTCGAAAATGCCCACCAGCACGCATTTGCCGGCCTTGCGGATGATATCGATGGCCAGCTTGGCGGTGTGTTTGTTGCCGATGCATTCAAAGCTGACATCGGCACCGAGGCCCGCAGTCAGGGCGCGAATCTCTGCCAGCACGTCGCATTGCTTGGGGTCGAGCACTGCCGTGGCGCCGACCTCCAGGGCCTTGGCCTTGCGCGCAGTGGACATTTCCAAGGCTATTACCTGGGCGGCTCCGGCTGCCTTGGCGCACATGATGGTGCACAGGCCGATGGTCCCGGCACCGACCACCACGACGTTCTGGCCGAGCAGGTTGCCGGCCTTCTTCACCGCATGCATACCGACCGCCAGTGGCTCGATCAGCGCCCCGGCTTCGCGCGGGAAGCCTTCGGGCAAGCGATACAGCAGGTTGGCCGGTACGTTGACCCGCTCGGCGAAGGCGCCGTTGTTCATCAGGCCGGTAAAGGCCAGGCGTTCGCAGATGTTGTACAGGCCATGGGTGCAGTAGTAGCAGGTACCGCAGTGCTGGCAGGCATCGGCAGCCACCGGGTCACCTATGCCATAGCCCTGCACGCCGTCACCGAGCTTGAGGATTTCGCCGCAAAACTCATGGCCAAGAATGCACTGGCCCTGAATGCCGGTCAGCGGATGCGGCGCCTCCACCGGAATGAACACGGGGCCGGCGACATACTCGTGCAGGTCGGAGCCGCAAATGCCGCACCAGTCGACCTTGATCTGCACCCAGCCCGGCGGCGGGTCGGCGGGCAAGGGCACATCTTCGACGCGAATGTCCTGGCGGCCGTGCCAGACCGCTGCGCGCATGCTGGCGGCGGGTTTGGAAAGATCATTCATTGTTGTTATCTCCCTGGCGTACACGAAAGCGCCGCCGTGGTGACGGCGGCGCGGGTTGGTTCAATGGCTGGCGAGGAAGGCCGCCAGCCGCTGGTTGATTCGCTCGGCGGCCTCCATCTGCACCATATGGCCCTGGCCCGGCAGGATCTCGACCTCGGCCGGCAGGCCCTCGGCATGGCTGGCGGGGATGATTGCGTCGGCAGCGCCCCAGATCACCAGGCTGGGCTGCTGGGCAACCACCGCGCGCAGGTCGTGGCGCTGCACACCGCCGTCAGCCAGGGCCGCGGCAAGTTGGCGCAACGCCGAGTCGACACCCTCCAGGCGCTTGAACTTGAGCATGTCTTCGAGCATCTGCCGGGTCACCAGGCCAGGGTCGGAAAACAGCTGCGTCAGTTGCGGCTTGAGTGCGTTGCGGTTGCTGGCGTCGACGAAACCTTGCAGGTAGTCGCCATTGATTTCGCGACCGAGGCCGGCGCTGGCGATCAGGGTCAAGGTGCGCACCCGTTGCGGCGCCAGGCGTGCCAGGTTGAGCGACACCGCCCCGCCCATGGAATGCCCGGCCAGGTGCGCGTGCTGGATATCCAGGTGGTCGAGCAAGGCGATCACTGTCTGGCTCAGTTCATCGAGGTCGCCCCGTTGCAGGGTTTTGCCCGACTCGCCATGCCCGGGCAGGTCGAGGGCGATGACCCGGCGCTCGGCGGCCAGGGCCTGATGGTTGAACAGCCAGTTGTTCAGGTCGCCGCCAAAGCCGTGCACCAGCAGCAGTGGCGTGCCGCCCTCGCCGAGGTCGAAGTAGCGCAGGGTGCGCCCGCCCAGGTCGATTTTCTGCGGCGCCGGGCCGCTGTCCTGTTCACCGTCGCCGCCGGGGACGAATTCGGCCTGGAAGCGCTGCACCACCGCGTCGATCTCGGCTTCGTCCGCTTCGCCTTCGACCACCACCGCCAACAGGGCGCCCACCGGCAAGGTTTCATCCGGCTGGGCGATCAGGCGGCGCAGCACGCCGCTGAACGGCGCCTCGACGCTGCTGGAGATCTTGTCGGTCTCGACATCCAGCACCTCGTCGCCCTTGTTGATCTGCTCGCCTTCCCGCTTGAGCCAAGTGTCGATGCGCCCTTCGGTCATCGACAGGCCCCACTTGGGCATGGTCAGGGTATGGATCTGGCTCATGCGGCACTCCTCGCGCCAATCACCTTGTGCACCGCGGCTTCGATCTTCGCCGCGGTGGGGATGTACAGGTCTTCCAGGGCGTCGGAGAACGGCACCGGGGTGTGCGGGGCGGTGACCATTTCGATCGGCCCCTTGAGGGCGGCGAAGGCTTTTTGCGCCACCAGGGCGCTGATGTCGGTAGCCATCGAGCAACGCGGGTTGGCTTCGTCGATTACCACCAGGCGCCCGGTTTTTTCCACGCTCTCAAGGATGCTGTCTTCATCCAGCGGGCTGGTGGTGCGCAGGTCGAGGACCTCGCAGTCGATGCCCTGGCGCGCCAGGTTGGCGGCAGCCTCCATGGCCAGGTGAACCATGCGCCCGTAGGTCACCAGGGTGATGTCGTCGCCGTCGCGCAGGTAATTGGCTTCGCCGAACGGCACGGTGTAGAGCTCTTCCGGCACCTCGCCCTGCATGCTGTAGAGCAGCTTGTGCTCGCAGAAAATCACCGGGTCGTTGTCGCGAATCGCCTGGATCAGCAGGCCCTTGGCGTCGTATGGCGAGGACGGGCAGACCACTTTCAGGCCGGGAATGTGTGTCCACAGCGAGGTGAGCATCTGCGAATGCTGTGCGGCGGCGCGCAGGCCGGCACCGACCATGGTGCGCATCACCAGCGGGGTGACCGCCTTGCCGCCGAACATGTAGCGGAATTTCGCCGCCTGGTTGAGGATCTGGTCCAGGCAGCAGCCGGCGAAGTCGACGAACATCAGTTCGCACACCGGGCGCAGGCCCTGGGTGGCGGCGCCGACCGCCGCGCCGACATAACCGATCTCGGACAACGGCGCGTCGAGCACGCGGCCGGGAAACTGCTTGTACAGGCCTTTGGTCACGCCGAGTACGCCGCCCCAGGCGTCCTCTTCACCAGGCGCCCCGGCGCCGCCGGCGACGTCTTCACCGATGATGAAAACGCTGCTGTCGCGGCGCATTTCCTGGGCCAGGGCTTCGTTGATGGCTTGCTGGTAGCTGATTTTTCTCGCCATGATACTTCTCCACTTGTTCTTGTTGTCAGGCAGGCTCAGGGGTATGACACGTACACATCGCTGAGCAGGGCGGCAGGGTCGGGTTTCGGGTCGGACTTGGCCCGGCGCACCGAGTCTTCGATCAGGTCCTCGACCCGAGCATCGATCTGGTCCAGTTGTTCGGCGCTGAGCAGGCCGGCGCGGGTGCTGCGCTGGCGGAACTGCATCAGGCAGTCGCGGGTTTCGCGCAGGTTCTTCACTTCATCCGGTGCGCGGTAGGTTTGCGCGTCACCTTCGAAGTGGCCGTAGTAGCGGGTCAGCTTGACCTCGATCAGCGACGGGCCCTGACCCGAGCGCGCACGTTCGATGGCCGCGCCTGCCCCTTCGTGCACGGCGAAGAAGTCGTAGCCGTCGATGGTCACCCCGGGCATGCCGAAGCCAGCGGCGCGGTCGGCGATGTGATCGCAGGCCACCGACCAGTTCGACGCGGTGGCCTCGGCATAACCGTTGTTCTCGGCAACGAAGATGCACGGCAGGTTCATGATCGAGGCCAGGTTCATCGCCTCGAACACCGCGCCCTCGTTGGAGCCACCGTCGCCGAAGAACACCACGGCGACGTCATCGGTGCCCTTGATTTTCGCTGCCAGCGCCGCCCCGGCCACCAATGGCGCACCGGCACCGACGATGCCGTTGGCGCCGAGCATGCCTTTCTCCAGGTCGGCGATGTGCATCGAACCGCCCTTGCCGCCACACACACCGGTCTTCTTGCCGTAGATCTCGGCCATCATCCCGTACACGTCGACGCCCTTGGCGATGCAGTGGCCGTGGCCGCGGTGGTTGGAGGCGATGCAGTCGCTGTCGCGCAGGTGGGCCATGACGCCAGCGGCCGAGGCCTCTTCGCCGGCATACAGGTGAACGAAACCGGGGATCTCGCCGGTGGCGAACTCCACGTGCAGGCGCTCTTCGAAGGCGCGAATGGTGCGCATGACTTCATAGGCATGCAGCAATTGCTCGGTAGACAGGTGAGTGGACATCTTGTTGTTCTCCGGGGTTGTCTCAACACGGTTGGTTCGCAGGGTGTTGCGGGTGTTCGCGGCCGACCGCCAGCAGGCGATGGTGCGCGGCATAGGCCAGCACCGCCTCGACGTCGATGCTCAAGGGGCCGAAAGCGTCGAGGCAGATGCTTGGCTGGTCGCGTTCGCTGAACTCGATTTCGCGCTCGCCGTCCAGCGCCAAGGTGCCGCTGGACAGGCTCAGGGAGTAGGCAACGCCAGGTATCAATAGCCCTGAGGCGGTCACCCCGCAGCCTTGCAACAGGCCGGGGGCGAGCGGTGCCAGCAAGGCTTGCTCAGCCTGTGGATGCAGGCGAATCCAGGCGCCTTCGGGTGCTGTACGCGACACCGGGCACCACAGCCCGCACAGTGCCGAGAGGCCAATGGCGTGAGGTTCGGCCAAGGTGGTGAAGACTTCCGCGAGGTCCTCGCCGCGGCTGATGGCGCGGGCGCCGATGAAGCGTTGCGGCGACACCGCGACATCCACCAGGGCCCATTCGCAGAGCTGTTGTTCCGGCACTCGCACCACTAGGCGCTTGTTGTGGCGCAGGCCAATTGGCGCCGGGACGCGGCCGCTGGCGAACAGACCGCCCGCCAGGCCGGCGCTGGTGGCTTCGCGCAGTTCCGGGAAGGCGTTGTTGGTGCCGGTGGACAGGGTCAGCAGCGGGATGTCGCCGACTTCGGCGGCGACCGCCTTGTGCGTGCCGTCGCCGCCGAGCACGGCGATCAGGGCCACACCCTGGGCGGCCATCAGGCGCGCGGCGTGGCGGGTGTCTTCAACGGTTTGGCGCAGCGGCATGTCGAGGATGGTCAGTTGCGGCCAGCGCTGTTGCTCGGCATGCGGGCCGAGGCTGGCCCTGAGCACGGCGGCGGCGATGCCGGTCATGTCAGGCGGCAGCAGCACCTGTTCGATACCGGTGGCGGCAAACGCGGCGAGCAGGCGCTGCACCGCCGAGGCCTTGTCGGTGCTGGAGTAGAGCCCGGCATTGGCAGTCAGTCGGCGCAAGTCGCGGCCGCTGGCCGGATTGGCGATGATCCCCACGGTCAGGGCGGGTTGGCGCATGGCACACCTCTGGTTCTTGTTTGCCAGGGGCAGGAGCAAGGCCGGTGCCAAGTTATGCGGATGTCCACTCTAGAGCGGTTTGTGCGGTGTTGGCCCGGGCAGGGGCAAGACGCTCGGTGTCAGCGCTGCTGGCTATGGGCGAGACGCTGAGACGCAGCGTCTCAGCCGGCCGGGAATCCACAGAGTGCTTGTTCACCCTTGGCATTCGGCGCTTAATGAGGCCCATAACGACAAGAACACGAGAACCGGAGGCCCCATGCTTGCCGCGAACTCCAAAGCCCACGTCGACTGTGTCAGCCGCGTGCTGAAGAACGCCGAACGCCTGCCTCAGGTGCCGGTGCCGCCGCTGATCCTCGACTCCTGGCGTCGCTCGATGGAGCAGCACCGGCTCGACCCTGCGTCCCAGCAGGGGCCGCGCATCCTCTCGCAAAGCCTGCTCGACGAATGCCGCGAGCGTTCCGAGCTGTTCCTGCGCATTGCTGGCGATGCGGTGGCGCGCCTGCACGGACGGGTGCGCGATGCCGACTATTGCGTGCTGCTGACCGATGCCCAGGGGCGGACCATCGATTACCGGGTCGAGCCGACCATACGCAACGACTGTCGCAAGGCCGGGCTGTACCTGGGCACCTGCTGGTCGGAGGGCGAGGAGGGCACTTGCGGAGTGGCGGCGGTGCTGACCAGCAAGGCACCGGCGACGGTGCACAAGCGCGATCATTTTCGTGCCGCCTTCATCGGCCTGACCTGCTCGGCGGCGCCGGTGTTCGACCCCCGGGGCGAGCTGCTCGGCGTGGTCGATGTCTCGGCGCTGCAATCACCGGATGATCGGCGCAGCCAGCACCTGATCCGGCAGATGGTGGTGCAGAGCGCGCGGGAGATCGAGAACGCGTTTTTCATGCACAGTGCCGAACCGCACTGGGTGCTGCGTGCCCACAGCACGCCGGGTTATGTCGACAGCCAGCCGGATTACCTGCTGGCCTGGGATGCCGATGGCCGATTGCAGGCGCTCAACAGCCTGGCGCGCAAGGTGCTGCTGGAACGTTACGGGCAGCTGCCGGAACATATCGGCGAGCTGTTCGACCTCGATGCCCTGCGCGCCGCCACCGATGAATCGGCCCAGCGCCTGCGCTGGCGCGGTGAAAGCGGCGAACTGCATGTGCGCATCAGCTCGCCGCGGCGCAAGCCAGGGCGGCGGAGCGCGGCCATTGCCCGCCAGCCGGTTGATGAGCGGATCGAGCACAGCCTGCGCCTTGCGACCCGGGTCAAGGACTGCAACCTGGCCGTGCTGGTGTTGGGCGAAACCGGTTCGGGCAAGGAGGTGTTTGCCCGTCAGTTGCATGCCATGAGCCAGCGCAGCCGCAAGCCGTTCGTGGCGCTGAACTGCGCCGCCATCCCCGAGAACCTGATCGAGAGCGAGCTGTTCGGCTATGTCGCCGGAGCCTTTACCGGCGCCTCCAGCAAGGGCATGCAGGGCCTGCTGCAACAGGCTGATGGCGGTACGCTGTTTCTCGATGAGATTGGCGATATGCCATTGAACCTGCAGACCCGCTTGCTGCGTGTGCTGGCCGAAGGCGAGGTGGCGCCGTTGGGCGCTTCGGCGCGCCAGCGGGTGGATATCCAGGTGATCTGCGCCACGCACCGCGACCTGACGGCAATGGTCGCGGCCGGCCGTTTTCGCGAAGACCTGTACTTTCGTCTGGCCAATGCCCGTTTCGAACTGCCGCCATTGCGTGAGCGCAGTGACCGGCTGGCGCTGATCAACCAGTTGCTGGGCGAAGAAGCCAAGGGCTGTGGCGTTGATGTCGGCTTGAGCGACGGTGCGCTGGAGGCGCTGCTCAATTACCCCTGGCCGGGCAATTTGCGTCAGCTGCGCCAGGTCCTGCGTTATGCCTGTGCGATCTGTTCCGGCAGCACCTTGCAGCTCGATGATTTGCCGCTGGAGATTCGTGGCGGGCAGGTCCAGGCGCAGGTTCAGGCCAGTGTCAGCCCGGCGCGTCAGCAGTTGCTCGATGCGCTGATTCGTCACCGCTGGAAGCCGGGGGAAACCGCCAAGGCCTTAGGGATTTCGCGGGCGACGTTGTATCGGCGGGTGCATGAGCACCGGATCGAGATGCCGCGGATGACCAAAAGCTGATTCTCTGTGGGAGCGGGCTTGACCCGCGATGCGATTTGCCTGAAAACCGCCATCGCGGGTCAAGCCCGCTCCCACAGCAGCCCCAAAAAAAGACCCCGGTCACAGGACCGGGGTCTTTTTCACATCACTGCCGAATCACTCCTGGTTAGCCAGTTTGTGTTCCAGGTAGTGAATGTTGACGCCGCCTTTGCAGAAACCTTCATCACGCACCAGGTCGCGGTGCAGCGGGATGTTGGTCTTGATGCCGTCGACGACGATCTCGTCCAGGGCATTGCGCATGCGCGCCATGGCTTCGTCGCGGTCCTTGCCGTAGGTGATCAGCTTGCCGATCAGCGAGTCGTAGTTCGGTGGAACCGCGTAACCGCTGTACAGGTGCGAGTCGACGCGAACGCCGTTGCCGCCCGGGGCGTGGAAATGCTTGACCGTGCCTGGGCTCGGGATGAACTTCTTCGGGTCTTCGGCGTTGATCCGGCACTCCAGGGAGTGACCACGAATCACCACGTCATCCTGGGTGAACGACAGCTTGTTGCCAGCGGCGATGCTGAGCATCTCCTTGACGATGTCGATACCGGTGACCATTTCCGAAACCGGGTGCTCCACCTGAACACGGGTGTTCATTTCGATGAAGTAGAAACGACCGTTCTCGTAGAGGAACTCGAAGGTGCCGGCGCCACGGTAGCCGATGTCGACGCACGCCTTGACGCAGCGGGCGAAGACTTCCTGGCGGGCTTTCTCGTCGATGCCCGGTGCTGGCGCTTCTTCGAGGACCTTCTGGTGGCGGCGCTGCAGCGAGCAGTCGCGGTCACCCAGGTGCACGGCGTTACCCTGGCCGTCGGACAGGACCTGGACTTCCACGTGACGTGGGTTGGTCAGGAACTTCTCGAGGTAGACCATCGGGTTGCCGAAGGCGGCGCCCGCTTCGCTACGGGTCAGCTTGGCCGAGGAGATCAGGTCCTCTTCCTTGTGCACCACGCGCATGCCGCGACCACCACCGCCACCGGCGGCCTTGATGATCACCGGGTAGCCGACTTCACGGCCGATGCGCAGGGCTTCTTCTTCGTCTTCCGGCAGCGGGCCGTCGGAACCCGGCACGGTTGGAACACCAGCCTTGATCATCGCGTCCTTGGCCGAAACCTTGTCGCCCATCAGGCGAATGGTGTCGGCGTTCGGGCCGATGAAGGCAAAACCGGAGTTCTCGACCTGCTCGGCGAAATCGGCGTTTTCCGCGAGGAAACCGTAGCCCGGGTGAATGGCGGTAGCGCCGGTCACTTCGGCCGCGGCGATGATGGCCGGGATGTGCAGGTAGGACTGGCTGGCCGAAGCAGGACCGATGCAGACCGACTCGTCTGCCAGGCCCAGGTGCATCAGTTCGCGGTCAGCCGTGGAGTGTACGGCGACGGTCTTGATGCCCAGCTCTTTGCAGGCACGCAGGATCCGCAGGGCAATTTCCCCGCGGTTGGCGATCAGGACTTTTTCCAGCTTCGCAGACATCGTTGGCTCTCCGCGGTTCAAACGATGGTGAACAGCGGCTGGTCGAACTCAACCGGCTGACCGTCTTCTACCAGGATGGACTCGATCACACCGCTGGTTTCAGCTTCGATGTGGTTCATCATCTTCATGGCTTCGACGATGCACAGGGTGTCGCCTTTCTTCACGGTCTGGCCGACTTCAACGAAGGCTGGCGAGGTAGGCGAGGCTTTGCGGTAGAAGGTACCGACCATTGGCGAACGGGCAACGGAGCCGTTCAGTTTCGGTGCGGCGGCTTCGGCGGCTGGCGCGGCGGCGGCAGGTGCGGCTGCTGGTGCGGCAACAGGAGCGGCGACTGGAGCCGGAGCGTAGTACTGCTGGGCTGGAGTCTTGCTGTGGCGGCTGATCCGTACGGATTCCTCGCCTTCCTTGATCTCCAGCTCGTCGATGCCAGACTCTTCCAGCAGTTCGATCAGTTTCTTGACTTTACGGATATCCATTAATCATCAACTCCCAAGGTTCGGTCAGGGGCGTAAATATAAAAACGTGTTAGCAAACGTTTCTTGTGAGCCCCGGCCCGTAGGCCAGGGTCTCGTCATCAGGGCTTTGCGTTAGCAGCCAGGTGTTCCAGGGCAGACTCCAGGGCCAGGCGATAACCCGTGGCACCCAGGCCGCAAATCACCCCTACGGCGACATCAGAGAAGTAGGAGTGATGGCGAAAAGGTTCGCGTTTGTGCACGTTGGACAGATGCACTTCGATGAATGGGATGCTCACCGCCAGCAACGCGTCACGTAATGCGACACTTGTATGTGTGAAAGCCGCCGGATTGATCAGGATGAAGTCCACGCCTTCACCGCGCGCAGCATGGATGCGGTCGATCAATTCGTACTCGGCATTGCTTTGCAGGTACTGCAGGTGATGGCCGGCGGCGCGGGCGCGCTGCTCCAGATCCTGGTTGATCTGGGCCAGGGTCACGGCGCCATAGACGCCCGGTTCGCGGGTGCCGAGCAGGTTCAGGTTGGGGCCGTGCAGCACCAGTAGCGTTGCCATCTGTGGTTCCTTTTTATCGTTAGGAAACTTTGCGCGGCGACTATGCCGTAAACCGGCGGGCACTGTCCAGTTACCGGCAATAGCCAGCACGATGACCGATATTCACGCTAAATATGTGACTACTTTATTAATTTCGGTCATTGATTTTGGCTTTTTAGCGGCCAGAGGAAGTTATAGACCCAGATTGGCGCGAATGCGCGTCAGATGCTCGGCAAATTCGCCGGCGTTTATCTCGCCAACCACACGATCAGCACTCATTTCGCTGCCGTTCGCGGCAAAGAACAGCAGCGCGGGCGGGCCGAACAGCTGGTAGCGGTCGAGCAGGGCGCGCTGTTCGGCGTTGCTTTCGCTGATATCGAAGCGCAGCAGCTTGTACTCCTTGAGCTGCGCTTGCACCGCCGGGGCATTGAGCACTTCATGCTCGATCACCTTGCAACTGATGCACCAGTCGGCGTACCAGTCCAACAGCACCGGCTGGCCGGCAGCCTTGGCGGCGGCCAGGGCGCTGTCCAGCGCCGCCGGGGTGGTGAGGGTCTGCCAGTCGCTGGCGCTGCTGGCCTGGACGCTTGCGCCGGTGCTGGCAATGCCTGCCTGAGGCAACGGGCGCAGCGGGTCGGTCTGGCCGCTCAAGGCGCCGTACCAGCAGGCCAGGGCATAGAACAGCAGGGCCAGGCCGAACAACTGCGCCAGGCGCTGGCGGGTGGTTTTCAGGGTGAACTCCAGGGCGCCGAGGAACACCGCGGTGCCAGCGGCCAGCAGGCCGACCAGCAACAGCGTGACCTGGCCCGGCAGCACGCGGCTGAGCAGGCCGATGGCCAGGCCCAGCAACAGCACGCCGATTGCGTTTTTCACCGTCACCAGCCACGGCCCGCTCTTTGGCAGCCAGGCTGCGCCGCCGGTCGCGATCACTAGCAGTGGCGCGCCCATGCCCAAGCCCAGGGCGAACAGTTTCAGCGCACCGCCCAGGGCATCACCGCTGGCGCTGATGTACAGCAGCGCGCCGGCCAGTGGCGCTGACACGCACGGCGACACCAGCAGGCTGGAGAACACTCCGAGGATCGCCGCGCCGATCAGCGAACCGCCCTTGGTCTGGCCCACCAGGCGCTCCAGGCGGCTGCTGATGGCATGGGGCAGTTTCAGCTCGAACAGGCCGAACATGGCCAGGGCGAACAGCACGAAGAACAGCGCAAACGGCACCAGCACCCAGACCGACTGCAGGCGCGCCTGCAGGTTAAGGCCGGCGCCGAACAGGCCCATCAGCGCCCCCAGCAGGGCGAAGCAGGCGGCCATCGGCAGCACGTAGGCCAGCGACAAGGCAAACCCGCGCCAACCGCTGGCCTGGCCGCGCAATACCACCCCGGAGAGGATCGGTAGCATCGGCAGCACACAGGGCGTGAAGGTCAGGCCGACGCCGGCGAGAAAGAACAGCAGCAGGCTTTGCCAGTCCCACCCGGCTTTGCCGACGGCCGCAGCGCCTGGCAAAGCGCTGCTCGCAGTGCCATCGACATTCAGGCGCGCGGTTTCCGGCGGGTAGCACAGACCCTTGTCGGCACAGCCCTGGTAGCCGACCAGCAGGGTGAAGGGGCGCTGTTCGTTGGCCGGGCGGGGGATTTCGATGTCGAGGATGCCGTGGTAGACCTCGACGTCGCCGAAGAATTCGTCGTGCTTGGCTTCACCGGGCGGGATCTGTGCCGTGCCCAGGGCGATGTCGGCAGGTTCGCTGCGGAACTGGAAGCGGTGGCGGTACAGGTAGTAGCCATCGGCGGCGACGAAGCGCAGCTTCAGGCTTTGCCCTTCATCCTGCACCAGGCTCAGCTTGAAGGCTTCGTGCACCGGCAGGAAATCGGCGCTGTTGTTCAGCGACGCCGCGCCCAGGGTGGCGCTGGGGCGATTGTCGAGCAGGCCGGCACCGGCGGCGGGCAAGGCCAGGAGCAGAAACAGGAGGCAAAGCAGGCGGCGCATGGCGGTCTCGCAGTACAAAAGTGCCTGCATGATAGCGGACTGCGCCGTTACGTGCAGTTACGCGGCGCCTGCATCGCTGGCAAGGCCAGCTCCCACAGGGCCGGTGGATGCAGATCTACTGTGGGAGCCGGCTTTGCCGGCGATGGTGGCGCCACCGTCTTGGATCAGAGCCGAAACGCCCGCACCGCCGTGTTCAACTCCCCCCCAAGCCGGAGCAATTGCTCACCCTGCTCACGGCCCTCGCCAATACGCTGCAGGTTGTCCTCCCCGAGGCCATGAATCCGTTCGCTGTGATCGCGAATCTCGCTCACCGCGCCACTTTGCTGGGCCGTGACATCGGCAATCCGTACCGCGGTGGCGGAGATGGTCTGGATCGCCGCGACAATTTCATCCAGCGCGCCATCTGCCGCCTGGGCCTGATCGGCGGTGATTTGGGCATGTTCGAGCTGGGCGCGCATGCCTTGCACCGAGTCGCGTGCCGCCTGTTGCAAGCGGCCGATCAAGGTCTGGATCTCGCCAGTGGCACCGGTGGTGCGCTGCGCCAGTGAGCGCACCTCTTCGGCGACCACGGCAAAACCACGGCCCATTTCCCCGGCCCGCGCCGCTTCGATCGCCGCATTGAGGGCCAGCAGGTTGGTCTGCTCGGCAATCGAGCGGATGACCGTCAGCACGCTGCCGATGGTTGCCGACTCTTGCGCCAGTTGTTCGATCATCTGTGCGTTGCCCTGCACCTCATCGACCAGTGCTCGCAGCCCGGTCAGGCTTTGGCCGATCACCGCCTGGCCCTGCTCCACGGCGCGCCCGGCGTCATGACTGGCGTCGGCGGCCTGGCTGGCATCGCCGGCCACCTGCAGGATGGTTGCTTCCAGTTCCCCCAGGGCATCACGGATTTGCGCGGTATCGCCGGCCTGGCGTTCGGCGCCATCGTGCAGGGCGCTGCTCATGCCGGCCAGGGCGTGGCTGCTGCCGGCGACTTGTTCAGCGTTATGGCGAATGGTGCCGACCAGCTCCACCAAGTAGGCGCGCAGGCGATTGAGCGAGTCCTGGATGTCATGCATCTCGCGGTTGCTCCGCCCCAGGGCAATGGCCTGGCCGAAGTCACCCTCGGCCCAGAGCGACAGCGCCGGCGCCAGGTTGGTCAGCACCCGTGCCAGGCGCCGCTGCAGGGTGTCGATGAGCAGGGCGATGAGCAGGATCAGGCCGATCATCAGGCCCTGGATCACCCGCACTTCGCCCTGGATGGCGGCATGTTGGCTGCGCACGCCGGGTTCGAGCTCGGCGATGGCCTGCTGAACGGCGGCGATGCGCTCGAAGGTACTGTTCGCCAGGGCGCTGCGCTGCTGGATCTGTTCGCGGGTACGCTGCAGTTCGCCCGGGTAGCGCTTGATCAGGCTGTTGAGCTCGCGCTTGAGCGCCACGCCATGGTCTTCGGCCTCGGTGCTGGCCTGGGTTTCCAGGCCCATCAGCGCGGCAAAGTCATCGGCGCTGGATTCGCGGGCGGCGGTTACGCCCAGCAGCGGCAACTGCTCAAGTACCTGGGCCTGAGCGGCGATCTGCTGCAGTTCGCGCTCGACTTCATCTGCCAGTTCGCTCCGGCCGCTGCTGACCAGCTTGTCGCGGGCCAGGGACAGCCGTGACAGGTGCAGGGAGGCGTTGAACAGCGCCGGTGCATAACGCCCGGCATCGCTACGGGTACTGCTCTGGGCATAGTTGGCCAGTTGTTCGAGGCTGGCGCCCAGCTCGCGTTCGGCCTGGAGCAGCAGGGCCTGGGGATCGCCGGCCAGCTTGCCGGCACCGAGCAGTTCGTTGGCGGTGAAGCGCTGCAGGTTGTCCAGGCTCGGGCGCAGCCGGGCTGCAAGCGCGGCTGGCAATTGTTCGAGTTCGGCCTGCAGGGCGGCGGTGGCTTGCACCGCCGTGGCATGGCGCAGGGCGTCGCCGCTGCTCAGGTAGTCCTGGATGTTGCGTGCGGCCTGGTTCTGGAATTGCTGCGACAGCGACAGGTAGCGCTCCATTAATAAGTAGGGGCGCTCCAGGGCGCGCTGCGACCACCACAGGGTCGCGCCCAGGGCGATGCACACGGTAACCAGCAACAGGGTATTGAAATTGGTAAGCAGCTTCAGGCGCATGTCCGGGTCTACCAACGGCCGAATGGTAAGCGCCTGAAGTTATTGCGTTTTTATGACCGGGTTATGACGAGACGGGCGGTTTTGCGAAAAAAACTGGCACTTTGCCTTTATGCTTCCACCCGTTGTACGCAGTTGCGTCCGGCGCCTTTGGCGCGGTACAGCGCCTCATCGGCGGCGGTGGCCATGCTCAGGGCATCCAGACCTTCGCTCAACTGTACAACGCCGGCGCTGAAGGTGCAGGACAGGTCGCGAGGTTGGGCGGGGTAATGGATCTCGGCGAAGCGCCGGCGAATCTCATCGAGCACTTTGTGAGCGGCACCCAGGTCGGTGTTGGGCATGACGATGGCGAACTCTTCTCCGCCGTAACGGCCGATGAAGTCGGTCTTGCGCAGGCGCTGCTTGAGGAACAGCGCCAGGCTCTTGATCACCCGGTCACCCATGGGGTGGCCATGGCTGTCGTTGACCTTCTTGAAGTGATCGATATCGAGCATGGCGAAGCTCAGCGGCTGTTCTTCGCGGCGTGCGCGGAAGCTGCAGTCTTCCAGCAGTTGCAGGATGTGGGTGTGGTTGTACAGCCCGGTCAGGCTGTCGCGCACCATCCGTGCCTTGAGGTTGCGCGCGCGGGCGGCGCGGTTGCGCACGGTGGTGATCAGGTGTCGCGAGCGGATCGGTTTGGTTAAAAAATCATCACCACCCTCGCTCATGGCGTCGAGCTGCTTATCCAGATCGTCTTCGGCCGACAGGTAGATGATCGGCACACTGACATAACGGTCGTTGTGGCGGATCACCTTGGCCAGTTCCGTGCCGGTGCAGGCCGGCATGTACATGTCGAGGATGATCAGGTCGGGCTGGAAGTCGGCAAGCTCGGCCATGGTCTGGATCGGGTCGATCAAGGTGCGGGTGACGATCCCGGCGCTGTTGAGCAGGCGCTCGGTGTGCAGGGCCTGGGCCCGCGAGTCGTCGATGATCAGCACCTTGAAGGGTTCGTACTGGGTGACGCTGGTCAGCAGCTCGACTTTCTCCAGCAGGCTCGAGGCTTCCAGGGTGCCGGTGAGAAATTCCTGACCGCCGGCGCGTACGGCGGCCAGGCGCGTCGGGGTGTCGGTCTCGTGCAGGCTGAAAAACAGCAACGGTAACCGCTGTTCCAGGCCTTGCTGGGCCTGGGCCGCCAGTTGCAGACCGACACCGGGGCCGGTGAAGTCGACGTCCATGACGATCGCCGAAGGCAGCCGTTCGCTCATGGTCGCCTGGAATGCGGCTGCGCTGTACAAGGCCTGTACACCCAAGCCGAAGAATTCCAGCTGTTGGGCCAGGCGCTCAGCGCGGTCGTGGTCCTGGAGCATGATGTACACCGGCTTGCGCAAGGGGGGCAGCGGCACTTGCTCAAGCTGGTCACCCTGGCGCAGGCCGGTGCGCGACAGACGCTGCATCAGCCGGTTGAGTTCGCTGATCAGTTGGCTGCTCAGGCGCGCACTGTTGGCCTCGACCGCCTCCAGGGTATGGCCGATGGCTTCGGCCAACTGGCTGTGCTCGGGCTGCTCGAAGCGTTCGGCATAGCGTTGCAGGCGCAGGTTGGCCTCGCACAGCTCACCCAGGTCGCCAGTGGACCACTCGCTGCGCTGCAGGCGCTGCCAGATTTCGAGGATTTGCCGGGCCTGATGAATGACCCGCTGGGCAAAGTGTTGCTTGAGGCGCTCACGATTGGGGTCTTCTGGCTCGGTCATGTCCTGACTACTTATAAGGGTGAGGCTGAGGTCGAGTGATGGCTCTATGCTAGCACCACTTTCCCGGCAATCGAGTGCCTTGTATCAATAAACTGTACAAGTCCGTTTATTCATTTGCTGACCCAATAGTCGCTTATGCGAACCGCCGTGCTTGATTTATAGTGCAGCGATACTTGCCGACCCCGGCAGGTGGCGCGCGGCACAAAACGCCATCGCGCTGGCACGAAGCCCGGGGGTTGCGGTCGAACCCCTTGAACCGACGTGACTGAAAGGACAACGCCATGCTGGACTGGAAAAACCGTACAGGCAAAGCCGAGGCGCGTGAGCGGGTCGAGCCGCGCACCGCCGCCACCCGCAGCTATTTCGGCGGGTTGCTGTTCAGCCGCGCCCTGGGCTCGCTGATCGGCCTGTACCTGCTGGTGTGCGTGGGCCTGGGCTGGTACTGGAGCGCCGAACCCGACTTGTTCCCGGTACAGCAGAACGCCCAGGCGGCCGCCGAAAAAACCGGCAAGCAGATGGTCGTCGGCTACACCACCATCGAGACGCTCAAGACCGTGGCCGGCACCTTGCTCAACAAGCCCGGCGGCTACATTTCCAACGACCGCTTCCCGCCAGGCCTGTGGATGGACAACATGCCCAGCTGGGAATACGGCGTGCTGGTCCAGGTACGTGACCTGAGCCGTGCCCTGCGCAAGGACTTTGCCCGCTCGCAGTCGCAGTCCACCGAAGATGCGGACCTGGCCAAGGCCGAGCCGCGCTTCAACTTCGACAACAAGAGCTGGATCCTGCCGTCGAGCGAATCCGAGTTCCAGGAAGGCATCAACTCCCTGACCCGCTACCAGAACCGCCTGGCCTCGCCGGACCAGCAGGGCGCGCTGTTCTACACCCGTGCCGACAACCTCAACAACTGGCTGGGCGACGTCGCCACCCGCCTGGGCTCGCTGTCGCAGCGGCTGTCGGCGAGCGTTGGCCGGGTCAAGCTCAACAGCACCCTGAAGACTGAATCGGTGGTGCCGGGCCAGGTGCCGCAGGTTGACGAGGAAGTGGTCGAAACCCCATGGCTGCAGATCGACAACGTGTTCTACGAAGCCCGCGGCCAGGCCTGGGCGCTGTCGCACCTGCTGCGCGCCATCGAGGTCGACTTCGCCGACGTGCTGGCGAAGAAGAATGCCACGGTCAGCGTGCGGCAGATCATCCGTGAGCTGGAAGCCTCGCAGGAACCGCTGTGGAGCCCGATGGTGCTCAACGGCAGCGGTTTTGGCATGTGGGCCAACCATTCGCTGGTGATGGCCAACTACATCTCGCGGGCCAACGCTGCGGTGATCGACCTGCGTCAACTGCTGACCCAGGGCTGAACCGGTGTCGATCTCCAAGCAGGAGGCGGCGCACCGCGCCGCCTCCGACCGCGAACGGATCGCCTGGGTCGACGAAAACGACCGGTTGCTCGGCGCCTTGCCCCGCGCCGAGCTACGTGAACGCGGCCTGATCGGGCGCGGTACCTACATCCTGCTGTTCAACTCCGTTGGTGAGCTGTGCGTGCACCGGCGCACCGAGAGCAAGGCGATCTACCCGGGTTACTGGGATGTCGCCGCCGGTGGCATGGTCCAGGCCGACGAAAGCTTTGCCGAGTCGGCGGCCCGCGAGCTTGAAGAAGAGCTCGGGGTGGCCGGGGTCGAGCTCACGGCCCACGAATGCTTTTTCTTTGACCAGCCTGGCAACCGGCTCTGGTGCGCGGTGTTTTCGGCGGTCTGGGACGGGCCTTTGCGCCTGCAGCCGGAAGAGGTCAGCGAAGCGCGTTTCATCCCCGTCGAACAGGCCCTGGCCGACAGTCGGCAGCAGCCATATTGCCCCGATTCGCTGGCTGCTTTGCAACGCTATATCGACCGTCAAGCCTGACGTCGCGATTCACATGCAAAATGGCGCAGTTTTGTACTTAGCATTCGCGACATTTATCGTTACACTGCGCGGCCTTTTAAGGCTGCCGCACGCTTCATGCGGCAGTTGCGCTGCCCCTGCCAGAGTGGGGCTTCGCGGTCGGTACCCCGCCAGGGGCGTCGACCAGTTTTTATCCTCACCGTAGAGGATCAAAAGTGGCCAAGAAAGCCGCATCATTCGCCGCCCTGGGTGGCCTGGTGTTCTCCACTGATGCAGGCCGGCATTGCCCGGACTGCAGCAAACCCATAGATGCCTGCATCTGCAAACAGACGCTCATCCCCGAAGGCGATGGCATTGCTCGCGTGCGCCGCGAAAGCAAGGGCCGTGGCGGCAAGACGGTGACGACCATCAGCGGCGTGCCGCTGCCCCTGGAACAGCTCAAGGATCTGGCCAGCACGCTCAAGCGCCGCTGCGGAACCGGCGGCGCGTTGAAAGACGGGGTCATCGAAATCCAGGGCGATCATGTCGAGCTGTTGTTGGCCGAGCTGATCAAACAGGGCTTCAAAGCGAAAAAGTCCGGCGGCTGAAGACTGCATCGCGATTTTTTGCAGTTCGCTTTCTAAACTCGTTCCCGTAGGAAGGGTCTATCCCTGAACACGGATAATCGTCACTTTCAGGTTTTACACTGCGCCCGCCCCATGCAGGCCGGTGTTTTTCGACTTTCTATATAGGGGACTTCAATGTCCGTACGACGCACACGCAAAGACGATGGCAGCCAATGGACAGTTGCGGACAGCCGCAGTGTTTACGGCATTCGCCATTGGGGGGCCGGTTACTTCGCAATCAACGAGGCCGGGCGCGTCGAAGTCCGCCCGAACGGGCCAGGCAGTGCGCCGATCGACCTGTTCGAGCAGGTTGACGAGCTGCGCAAGAGTGGCCTTTCGCTGCCGCTGCTGGTCCGTTTCCCGGACATCCTCCAGGACCGCGTGCGCCAGCTGACTGGCGCTTTTGACGCCAACATCGCGCGCCTGGAATACCAGAGCCAGTACACCGCGCTGTACCCGATCAAGGTCAACCAGCAGGAAGCGGTGGTCGAGAACATCATCGCCACCCAGAACGTGTCCATTGGCCTGGAAGCCGGCTCCAAGCCCGAGCTGCTGGCGGTGCTGGCGCTGGCGCCGAAAGGCGGCACCATCGTCTGCAACGGTTACAAGGACCGCGAGTTCATCCGCCTGGCGCTGATGGGGCAGAAACTTGGCCACAACGTCTTCATCGTCATCGAAAAAGAGTCGGAAGTGGCCCTGGTGATCGAGGAAGCCGCCGAGCTCAAGGTCAAGCCGCAGATCGGCCTGCGCGTGCGCCTGTCGTCGCTGGCCTCGAGCAAGTGGGCCGATACCGGTGGCGAGAAGTCCAAGTTCGGCCTCTCGGCCGCGCAACTGATCTCGGTAGTGCAGCGCTTTCGCGATGCCGGCCTGGACCAGGGCATCCGCCTGCTGCATTTCCACATGGGCTCGCAGATCGCCAACCTGGCCGACTACCAGCATGGTTTCAAGGAAGCCATCCGTTATTACGGCGAGCTGCGCGCACTGAACCTGCCGGTCGATCACATCGACGTCGGCGGCGGCCTGGGCGTGGACTACGACGGCACCCACTCGCGCAACGCCAGCTCGATCAACTACGACATGGATGACTACGCCGGTGTCGTGGTCGGCATGCTCAAGGAGTTCTGCGATGCCCAGGGCCTGCCGCATCCGCACATCTTCTCGGAAAGCGGCCGCTCGCTGACCGCGCACCACGCCATGCTGGTGGTGCAGGTGACCGATGTCGAGAAACACAACGACGAAGTGCCGCGGATCGAGAACAAGGAAAACCTGCCCGAGACCGTACAGTGGCTGGTCGACCTGCTCGGCCCGACCGATATCGAGATGGTCACCGAGACCTACTGGCGCGCCACCCACTACATGAGCGACGTGGCTGCCCAGTACGCCGACGGCAAGATCACCCTGGCCGAGAAGGCCCTGGCCGAGCAGTGCTACTTTGCCGTTTGCCGGCGCCTGCACAACTCGCTCAAGGCCCGTCAGCGCTCGCATCGCCAGGTGCTGGACGAGCTCAACGACAAGCTGGCCGACAAGTACATCTGCAACTTCTCGGTATTCCAGAGCCTGCCGGACACCTGGGCGATCGGCCAGGTCCTGCCGATCCTGCCGCTGCATCGCCTGGACGAAGAGCCGCTGCGCCGCGCCGTGCTGCAGGACCTGACCTGCGACTCGGATGGCAAGATCAACCAGTACGTCGACGAGCAGAGCATCGAGACCAGCCTGCCGGTGCACGGGATCAACGAGGGAGAGGACTACCTGTTGGGTATCTTCCTGGTCGGTGCCTACCAGGAAATCCTTGGTGACATGCACAACCTGTTCGGTGACACCGACTCGGTGAACATTTACCAGAACCCGAACGGCAGCGTGTACCACGCCGGTATCGAGACCCACGACACCATCGAAGACATGCTGCGTTACGTGCACCTGTCGCCGGAGGAGTTGATGACCCACTACCGCGACAAGTGCGCCAGCGCCAAGATCACTGCCCGTGAGAAGACCCAGTTCCTCGACGCGTTGCGTCTGGGGCTGACCCGCTCGTCTTACCTGTCGAGCTGATCAGTGGTGCGGGTCGCGTGCAGTCGCTGGCTGCGCGTCGACCCCATCGCCGGCAAGTCCGGCTCCCACAGGTGCAGTGCCGCACTCTTGTGGGAGCTGGCCTTGCCAGCGATGGGCTGCGCAGCAGACCCAGAAACTACCGCACAAACCACCCATCCCGCCGCTGCAACCGCCAGCCCATCACCCCCAGCGTCACCCCGCGCAAGGCCATGAACAGCAGAAACCCCAACCACAAGCCGTGGTTGCCCAGGTCGCGGGCGACATAGGCGACCGGCAGGGCGATGAGTACGCTGAGCAGCATGCCGTTGCGCATCTCCCGCGCCCGCGTGGCGCCGATGAACAAACCATCAAGCAGATAGCTCCACACCGCAATCAACGGCAGCAGTGCCAGGTACGGCAGGTACTGGTAGGCGGTTTCGCGTACGTTGGCGATGTCGGTCTGCATGTTGATGAACAGATGCCCGCCCAACAGAAACGATACGGCAAAGCCGGAACTGGCCAGCAACGACCAGCCGCAGGCAACGGTGAGCGAGCGCCTTAATGCCTGGCGATCGCCGGCACCGATGGCGTGCCCGCACAGCGCCTCGACCGCATGGGCCAGGCCATCGAGGGCATAGGCGGTGAGCAACAGGCCATTGAGCAGCAGGGCGTTGGCCGCCACCGTCGCTTCACCCAGGCGTGCACCTTGTACGGTGATCAGGAAGAACACCGCCTGCAGCGCCAGGCTGCGGATGAAGATGTCGCGGTTGACGCTGAGCAGCGGCCGCCAGCTTTGCCAGCGCGCCAGCAACGCCCAGGCGATTTTCCCGGGGTAGGCGCGCAGGGCCGGGCGGGTCAGGGCCAGGCCGAGCAGGGCGGCGCTCCACTCGGCAATCACCGAGGCGCGGGCCGAACCGATCACGCCCCACTCCAGGCCGAGCACGAACCACAGGTTGAGGGCGATGTTGAACAGGTTGGTGGTCAGCAGGATGGCCAGCGGCGCCCTGGCGTTCTGGGTGCCGAGGAACCAGCCGACCAGGGCGAAGCTGGCCAGCGCCGCCGGCAGGCCCAGCAGGCGGGTCTGGAAGAAGTCGTGGGTCGATTGCTCCAGCGCCGCCGTGGGCTGCATCAGTTGCAGGGCCAAGTGGCTGAACGGCAGGGCCAGCACGCCCAGCAGCAGGGCAAACAACAGCGCCAGCAACAGGCCCTGCAGCAACACCTGGCGCAACGCCGCACCGTCGGCACGGCCCGCCGCCTGGGCGGCGAATCCGGTCGAGCCCATGCGCAGAAAGCCCATGACCCAGGCCAGGAAGGTGTACAGGCTGGCGCCCACCGCCACCGCACCCAATTGATGGGCATGGGGCAGGTGGCCGATCACGGCGCTGTCGACCAGGGCCACCAATGGTACGGAAATATTCGAAAGGATCATCGGCGCGGCCAGCGCCCAGACCTTGATATGGGTCGGGCGGTCGCGCCAGTCGGTCAGCAAACGGGACATGGAGGCTCCTGGCAAGCCGGCATTGTAGCCGCTGCGCTAGTAAATCGTGCGAAGGCCGTCTCACATCCGTTCGCCGTATCACCGTTGCGGCGCGGTTGATATATAGTGCACGCCTAAGATTCCGCTGCCCGAGAGTTACTACTCCCATGCTCAACAAAGGATTGTTGCTGGCCTGCGCGCTGGCCTTGCTCAGTGCCTGCGATTCGTCTGCCCCGGATAAACCGGCGCCGGCCCCCGTCGAACCGCCTGCGCAGACCCAGGACCAACCCGCAGCCCCGGCTCCGGCCGCCCCGGCGGCGCAAGTGGAAGCGGCAAAACCCGCTCCGGTCAAGGACGATGCCGCGACCCTGGCCAAGCGCTATGCCGGCCGCGAACTGAGCGTGGTGGATGTCTCGGAGGTGCAGGTCGATGGCGCCAGCGCCCTGGCCCTGACCTTCTCGGTGCCGCTGGATGACCAGCAGAACTTCGCCGACAAGGTGCACCTGGTCGATACCGTCAAAGGCAAGGTCGACGGCGCCTGGGAACTCTCCGCCAACAAGATGGAGCTGCGCCTGCGCCACCTGGAGCCGCAGCGCAAGCTGGTGCTGACCATCGACGCCGGCCTGCTCGCGGTCAACGGCAAGCGCCTGCCCGCCGAGTCGATCAGCCGCCTGGAAACCCGCGACATGCAGTCGACCATCGGCTTCGCCAGCCGTGGCTCGCTGCTGCCGACCCGCCTGGCCGAAGGCTTGCCGGTGATCGCCCTGAACGTCAACAAGGTCGATGTCGAGTTCTTCCGCATCAAGCCTGACAAACTCTCGCCGTTCCTCGCCGCCTGGGGCCGCAACAGCAGCCTGTACTACTACCAGTCCAAGGAAACCCTGGACATGGCCGAGCTGGTCTACAGCGGCCGCTTCGACCTCAACCCGGCGAAGAACACCCGCGAGACCGTACTGCTGCCGATTGCCGGGATCAAGCCGCTGCAAGAGCCCGGCGTGTATCTGGCGGTGATGCGCGCGTCCGGCACCTATGACTATTCGCAACCGGCGACGCTGTTCACCCTGAGTGACATCGGCGTCTCGGCGCATCGCTACCAGAACCGCATGGATGTCTTCACCCAGGGCCTGGAAGGCGGCAAGGCGCTGAGCGGCGTCGAGCTGGAACTGCTCGACGGCGAAGGCCGCGTGCTGGCCCAGGCCAAAACCGATAGTGACGGCCACGCCCAGTTGCCAATGCCGCCCAAGGCTGAAACCCTGCTGGCCCACCAAGGCGTGCACACCACCATGCTGCGCCTGAACAGCGCTGCCCTGGACCTGGCCGAGTTCGACATCACCGGCCCTCAGGCCAACCCGCTGCAGTTCTTCGTGTTCGGCCCGCGTGACCTCTATCGCCCGGGTGAAACCGTGCTGCTCAACGGCCTGCTGCGTGACCAGGATGGCCGCCCGCTCAAGCCGCAACCGGTGACCGTGGAAGTCCGCCGCCCGGATGAGCAGATCAGCCGCAAGTTCGTCTGGGAAGCCGATGCCAATGGCTTCTATCAGTACCAACTGCAACTGGCCGATGAAGCGCCGACCGGGCGCTGGCAGTTGTTGTTCGACCTCGGTGGCGGCAAGAAGCAGGTGTTCGAGTTCCTCGTCGAAGACTTCTTGCCCGAGCGCCTGGCCCTGGAGCTCAAGGGCAGCGACAAGCCGTTGAGCCCGGAGCAGACCGCGCAGATCAAGGTCAATGGTCGCTACCTGTATGGCGCCCCGGCCTCGGGCAACCGCCTGAGCGGCCAGGCTTATGTGCGCCCGTTGCGTGAAGCGGTACCGGCGCTGCCTGGCTACAAGTTCGGTTCGATCACCGAGGAGGAACTGAGCCAGGACCTGGAGCTGGACGAGGTTACCCTCGATGCCGCAGGCAAAACCACGCTGAACATCGAAAGCAAATGGTCCGAAGCCCGTTCGCCGCTGCAATTGACCGTGCAGGCGAGCCTGCAGGAGTCCGGTGGCCGGCCGATTACCCGCCGTCTTGAGCAACCCATCTGGCCGGCCGGGCGCCTGCCTGGCCTGCGCGGCCTGTTCGACGGTGAAGAGACCGACGGCGAAGGCCCGGTGGAATTCGAAGTGCTGGTGGCCGATGACGCAGGCAACAAGCTGGCCGTCAACAACCTCAAGGTTCGCCTGATCCGTGAGCGTCGCGACTACTACTGGAACTACTCGCAGAGCGATGGCTGGAGCTACAACTACAACGAGAAGTACCTGACCCAGAACGAAGAGACGGTCAATGTCAAAGCCGGCTCGACCGCGCGGGTCAACTTCCTGGTTGACTGGGGCCCGTACCGCGTCGAGGTCGAAGACCCGCAGACCGGTCTGGTGTCGAGCGAACGCTTCTGGGCCGGCTACCGCGCCCAGGACAACGCCGACGGCGGCGCCGTGCGTCCCGATCAGGTCAAGCTGGCCCTCGACAAGCCGTCCTACGCCGATGGCGCCACCGCCAACATCACCGTCACGCCGCCTGCCGCAGGCACCGGTTACCTGATGGTCGAGTCCAGCGAAGGCCCGCTGTGGTGGGAAGAAATCGACGTGCCGGCCGAAGGCAAGAGCTTCGCCGTCAAGCTCGATCCGAAGTGGGCGCGCCATGACCTGTATGTCAGCGCCCTGGTGATCCGCCCGGGTGAGCGCAAGGTCAACGCCACGCCGAAGCGCGCCGTAGGTGTGCTGCACCTGCCGCTGGATCGTCACGAACGTAAGCTGGCCGTCACCCTCAGCGCGCCGGAGAAGATGCGTCCCAAGCAGCCGCTGACCGTCAAGGTACAGGCGCGCAATGCCGACGGCAGCGTGCCCAAACAGGTGCATGTACTGCTGGCGGCAGTGGACGTGGGTATCCTTAACATCACCGAATTCGCTACCCCCGACCCGTTCACCGGTATGTTCGGGCGCAAGGCCTATGGCGCCGACCAGCTGGACATCTATGGCCAACTGATCGAAGCCGGGCAGGGCCGTCTGGCCAGCCTGGCCTTCGGTGGTGACGCCGCCATGGCCAAGGGCGGCAAGCGCCCGAACACCACGGTGACCATCGTCGCCAAGCAAAGCGCCCCGGTCACCCTCAATGACAAGGGCGAAGGTGAAGCCACGGTCGATATCCCCGACTTCAACGGTGAACTGCGGTTGATGGCCCAGGCCTGGACCGGCGAGCGCTACGGCATGGCCGAAGGCAAGACCGTGGTTGCCGCACCGTTGATCGCCGAGCTCTCGGCACCGCGCTTCCTCGCCGGTGGCGACCGCACCACCCTGGCCCTGGACTTGTCCAACCTGTCGGGCAAGGCGCAGAACCTGACCGTGCGCCTGAGCACCGAAGGCCAGTTGAACCTGCTCGGCGCCGCCGAACAGACCCTGAACCTCACCGAAGGCAAGCGCGTCACCCTGCTGGTGCCGGTGCAGGCCAGCGGTGGCCTGGGCCAGGGCAAGGTCAAGGTCGACGTGCAGGGCCTGCAACTGCCGGGCGAGTCAGCCACGGCCTTCAGCCGCGACTGGACCCTGGGCATTCGCCCGGCCTACCCGGCGATGCTGCAGCACTATCGCGTCGCCCTCAAAGACCAACCCTGGACCTTGCCCGACGCAGACCTTGCACTGTTCGAACCCGCCGGCCTTGAAGCCTCATTGGCCCTGTCGAGCCGCCCACCGCTGAACCTGGCCGAACAGATCCGCGCCCTCGAAGCCTATCCGTATGGTTGCCTGGAGCAGACCACCAGTGGCTTGTACCCATCGCTGTACGCTGATGCCGCGACCCTCAAGCGCCTCGGTATCAAGGGTGAAGCGGCGGACGTGCGCAAGCGCAAGATCGAGATGGGCATCGAGCACCTGTTGGGCATGCAGCGCTACAACGGCAGCTTCGGCCTGTGGAGCGCCGATGACCAGGAAGAGTTCTGGTTGACCGCCTACGTCACCGACTTCCTCCTGCGCGCCCGCGAGCAAGGTTATGCGGTACCGCCCGAGGCCCTGAAAAAGGCCAGCGAGCGTCTGCTGCGTTACCTGCAGGAGCGCAACCTGATCGAGGTCAACTACAGCCAGAACTCCGAGCACAGCCGCTTCGCCGTGCAGGCCTACGCCGCCCTGGTGCTGGCGCGTACCCAGCAGGCGCCGCTGGGCGCCCTGCGCAGCCTGTTCGAGCGGCGCAGCGATTCGCGCTCGGGCCTGCCGTTGGTACAACTGGCCATCGCCCTGGACAAGATGGGCGACAAGCCGCGTGGGCAACAGGCGCTGCAGGCCGGCCTTGCCGTCACCCGCAACGAAAACACCTGGCTGGGCGACTACGGCAGCTCCGTGCGTGACCAGGCGCTGATCCTGTCGCTGCTCACCGAGAACAACCTGGCCAGCGACAAGGTCGATGCACGGCTGTTCGAGCTCTCCGATCAGATGGCGGGTAACCGCTGGCTGTCGACTCAGGAGCGCAACGCGCTGTTCCTTGCCGGTCGTGGTCTGCTGGGCAAGCCGGAAAGCAAATGGTCGGCGCGCCTGGACAGCGCCGGTGAAGTGCGCGAGTTCAATCCCGAGCAATCGGGGATGAAACTCGAGGGCCCACTGCTGGCTTCGCCGCTGACCATCCAGAACGAAGGCAGCGAGACCCTGTTCCAGCAACTGACCCTGTCTGGTTATCCGCGTCAGGCCCCGGTTGCCCGAGGCAGCGGCATGACCATTCGCCGCGAGTTCCTCGGCATGAATGGCCAGGCACTGGACATCAAGGCGCTCAAGAGCGGTGACCTGGTGCTGGTGCACCTGGCCGTGACGGCCAACACCCAGGTGCCGGACGCCCTGGTGGTCGACCTGCTGCCGGCGGGCCTGGAGCTGGAAAACCAGAACCTGGCGCAAAGTGCGGCCAGTCTGGAGAACGCCAGCAGTGCAGTGAAGGAATGGCGAGAGTCGATGCAGAACGCCAACGTGGTGCATCAGGAGTTTCGCGATGACCGCTACGTAGCGGCGCTGAACATCGACTACTACTCCACCACCCACCTGCTGTACCTGGCCCGCGCGGTGACCCCGGGGACCTACAAGGTACCGCCGCCGCAGGTCGAGTCGATGTACCGGCCGAACTACAACGCGGTGGGCGAGACGCCTGCCGAACTGGTAGTCAAAGGCCGCTGACAGAGGGCTTTGTGGGAGCGGATGAATCCGCTCCCACATGCTCTAATTGCTCAGTGAATGATCCAGCTCAGCACCCACAAACCCAGCACCAGCCAGATGATGCCGAGTATGATCGAAGCGCGCATGAACGCGCGGATCGCCGAGTACAGCAGCATCAGGCCGATGATCAGGGCGAGGATGCTGACCAGCGAAGTGTCCATGCCCAGGGTGCGTGACAGGCCCTCGATGAAATTGCTACCGGCGTTGGCCAGCAAGTTGAACAACCCGCTCAGGCCGTCGACGATAAAACGGATCACTGCCCCCAGTGCCTGGCCGAGCCACTCGAAAAAACCTTCTACATGCATAGTTGCTTCCTGATGATCAATTCGGCGAATGCGCCGTTGCCAAGCCTTTGGCCGTGCCTTGGCCGGGTCGGTTCCCTGCGTAGCTGTTACGCCAGGAGGACTTGATGCACATCTTAACGCGCCTGCGCGGCGCCATCAGAAAACCGCTGGGCTTGCTGCTCGGTATCCCGTTGCTGCTTGTTGCCTTGCTAGGGCTCGCCGACCGCCTCTGGCCGTTGCCGATGCCGGCGGATGATCTGGCCCGGGTAGTGCTGGCCGAAGACGGCACGCCGCTGTGGCGCTTCGCCGATGCCGAGGGTGTATGGCGCTACCCGGTCAGCGCCGAACAGATTTCTCCCTATTACCTGGAGGCATTGCTGACTTACGAAGACCGCTGGTTCTACCATCACCCCGGGGTCAATCCGCTGGCGCTGGCGCGGGCGGCCTGGCAGAACCTGCGCGGTGGCCGGGTGTTGTCTGGCGGCAGTACGCTGTCGATGCAAGTGGCGCGTCTGCTCGACCCACATTCGCGCACGCTGCCCGGCAAGCTGCGTCAGTTGTGGCGCACGGCACAGCTGGAGTGGCACCTGTCGAAGGCGCAGATCCTTGAAATCTACCTCAACCGCGCGCCGTTCGGCGGCACCTTGCAGGGCGTCGCCGCCGCCAGTTGGGCGTACCTTGGCAAGTCGCCGATGCACCTGACGCCGTCGGAGGCGGCGCTGCTCGCGGTGCTGCCCCAGGCACCAAGCCGTCTGCGCCCGGATCGCCACCCCGAGCGTGCCCAGGCGGCGCGCGACAAGGTCCTGCAACGCCTGGCCGAGTACCAGGTATGGCCGCAGCAGCGGGTTGCCGAGGCAGCAGAAGAGCCACTGTTGCTGGCACCGCGTCAGGAGCCGGCGCTGGCGCCGCTGCTGGCGCGCCGACTCAATCGTCCGCTCAGCCCGCCGTTGATTCGCACCACCCTCGATGCCTCCTTGCAACGGCGCCTGGAAGACCTGTTGCTGGGCTGGCGTGCGCGGCTGCCGGAGCGTACCTCGGCGGCGATCCTGGTGGTCGAGGCGCAGAACATGGCGGTACGCGCTTACCTGGGTTCGATTGATCTCAATGACGAGCGCCGTTTTGGCCACGTCGACATGATCAGCGCCCTGCGCTCACCCGGCTCGACCCTCAAGCCGTTTCTTTACGGCATGGCCATGGACGATGGCCTGATCCATTCCGAATCCTTGCTGCAGGATGTGCCGCGGCGCTACGGCGATTATCGCCCGGGCAACTTCTCCATGGGTTTCAGCGGGCCGGTGGCGGCCAGTTCCGCCCTGGCATTGTCATTGAACCTGCCGGCGGTGCAACTGCTTGAAGCCTACGGGCCGAAGCGCTTCGCCGCGCAGATGCGCAGTGGTGGCGTGCCGCTGATCCTGCCGCCGTTGGCCGAGCCGAACCTGTCGCTGATTCTCGGCGGCGCCGGTAGCCGCCTGGAGGACCTGGTGGGTGGTTATGCGGCGTTTGCCCGAGATGGCTTGAGCGCGCCGATCCGCTTGCAGCCGGATGAGCCGTTGCTTGAGCGGCGCCTGCTGTCGCCGGGCAGTGCCTGGATCATCCGGCGTATTCTCAGCGGCCAGGCGCGCCCGGATCGCGACCCTCACGCCGAACTGGTGCAGCGTCCGCAGTTGGCCTGGAAGACCGGTACCAGCTATGGCTTTCGTGATGCCTGGTCGATTGGCGTGGGGCCGCGCTACCTGATCGGCATCTGGATCGGCCGCCCGGATGGTACGCCAGTGCCGGGGCAGTTCGGCCTGGCCTCGGCGGCGCCGTTGATGCTGCAGGTGCATGACGTGCTGAGCAACCGCGACAGCCAGCGCGGTATCGCCACTCCCGTGACGGCGGTGCCGGCCAATGTCGGGGTTGCGGCAATCTGCTGGCCGCTGGGGCAACCCATGGCCCGCCAGGACCCGAACTGCCGTCGCCAGCGCTTCGCCTGGACCCTGGACGGCACCACGCCGCCGACCTTGCTGGCCCAGGACCAACCGTTGAGCGTCGGCCTGCGCGAGACCGTCTGGGTCAACACCCAGGGCTTGCGCGTCGATGCCACGTGCCCCGGCGCCCAGGCGCGGGACATCGCCCTATGGCCGTCGCCACTGGAACCCTGGCTGCCACGGGTGGAACGCCGCGAGGCGCGCTTGCCCAAGGTCGATCCGGGTTGCCCGCCGCAGGTGCCGCCCAGCGCGCCGCCGTTGTCGATCGTCGGTGTGCGTCAGGGCGATCAGTTACGCCGTCCGGCCACCAGCAGCGAGCCGTTGCGTTTCAAGGTCTCGGCCCTTGGCGGTAACGGTCGGCACTGGTGGTTTCTCAACGGTGCGCCGCTGGGCGAAACCAGCGGCCAGGAAAACCTTACGGCGAGCTTCGACCAGGCCGGGCGCTTCGAGTTGAGCGCCCTGGATGAAAGTGGCGAAACCGCCCGGGTCGAGTTCCAGGTCAACGAGTGACAACGCGCATTAGACGATGCCGGGGCCAGCACCTACGCTTGGGGTGACGAGGCCGCTGCCCTGGCGGCTGCGTACTGATCGGGATCATGGAGTGTCCGATGCGTCCGTTGGCTGTCGCAATTGTTGGATTGTCCTGGGCGAGCGTGGCCAGCAGCGAACCCCTGCCGCGCTTTCTCGACAGCCACGAAATCGAACGAAACCTGCCCGCCCCCAACCTGCCGGCCGATGCCTATCGGCCGAGCAACCCGGGTGTGCAGGTGCCCATTGCGGTCACCCTGGCCCAGCCATTACTGCGTGATACCCGGATATTCCTGCGCAAGGTGCGCTTCGAGGGCGGCAGCATCTATCCGTTGAGTGACCTGCGCGACAACTATCAAGGCCTGGTCAACCGCGAGGTCAGTCTGGGCGAACTGATCGACGCCACCCAGCGCCTGACCCAGCGCTACCAGCAGGACGGCTACCTGCTGTCCCATGCTTATCTGCCCGAGCAGGACTTCGCCGATGGCCGGGTACGGGTGGTGCTGGTCGAAGGCTACATCGACGATCTTGAGCTGCATGGCAAGGTTGGCCCGGCGGCAGCCTATGTGGAGCAACTGGTGGGTTGGCTCAAGGCCGAACGCCCGCTGACCCGTACGACCTTCGAGCGCTATGTCGCCCTGATGAGTCGCCTGCCGGGTTTCAGCGTGCAGGCGCGGTTGTCGCCAGCCGATGCCAGCAATGGTGCCAGCCGCCTGATCATCGAGGCCACGCGCCGGCCGTTCAGCGCAACCCTGGTCATCACCGATGGCACCCGCGATGACCCCCAGGCGCTACTCACCGTGAGCAGCAACGCACAGACAGCGCTCGCCGAACAGTTCAGTGTCACCACCCTGGCGCCACGCGGGGAAGATCACGAAAGCTATTTTCGCCTGGATTACGCCCAGTACCTGGACGACCAGGGCAGCCAGCTGCACTTGTCGGCGTCGCGTTACGACAGCAACCCCAGTGCCCAGGTGTTGCTCGGCGATGGCACCCAACTCAAGGCCCATCGCGAGAATGACCGCTTCTCGGCCGGCTTGAGCCAGGTACTGCTCGCCGCGCCCGGCGAGTCGCTCAACGTTGCCGCGCGCTTCTACATGGTCAACGACGATGTGCTGTACCGCGCAGTCGGCGCGCCCATGCGCCTGAGCAACCGCACCGATGTGCGCGCCCTGGGCTTTGAGGGCGAGTGGCGCAAGGCCAATGCAGACCAACTGCGGATCGTCAGTGGTGGCGCCTACCAGGGCCTTGATTATCTGGGGGCGAAAACCAACAGCGATTTCGACCTGGATTTCTTGCGCCTGCGCCTGTCCGGGTTGCAGAGCGACCGCCTGTTCGGCAACTGGCAGGGCGTGGTGTCGGCGGCCTTGTACTGGAGTGGCGACAGCCTGCCTGACAGTGAGCGGGTGGTATTCGGCGGGCAAAGCTTCGCTCGCGGCTATCCCGCCGATCAGGCTCTGGGCGACAAGGGCTGGGGCCTGGCTTATGAGGTCAACTACAGCTTCAACGGCGATGGCCGCTGGCTGAAACTGCTGCAACCTTATGCCGTGCTGGATACCGCGCGCACCTGGTTCAATGAAGTGGACCTGCGTGATGCGCACCTGTCTTCAGCAGCATTGGGGCTGCGCATCGGTGACGGGCGTTTCTACAACCTTGCGCTGGAGCTGGCCAAACCGCTGTCGGATGTCGCCCTCGACAGCTTTGACCGCGAGCCGCGGGTCAGCTTGAGTTTCAGTGTGCAGTTATGAACGTGCATCGCCAGGTATACGCAGGTCTATCGTGGGAGCTGGCGTTGCCAGCGATGGGCTGCGCAGCAGACCTGAAAGGTTCACTGCACCAGTTGCATCCGCGGCTTGGGGAACAGGTTGTCCAGGGTTTCCAGCAGGCGGTTGTGGTAGATCGGCTTACGGAACAGGTCCAGCACCTGCAGGCGCAGCAAGTCGCTGACGTCGTCCATGTCGGCATGCCCGGAGGTGACGATCACCGGCAGGTGTTGACGCGCGGTGTGCTCGCGCAGACGCCTGATCAGTGAAATGCCGCTTTCCTCGGGCATGCGCAGGTCGGTGATGACCAGGGCCACGTCCGGGTGGCGGGTGAGCTGTTGCAGGGCGAGTTTGACCGAGGTAGCCGTGTGACAGCAAAACCCCTCACCCTCCAGCAATTCGGCAAGCTCCAGCAAGGCGTCCTCTTCGTCATCCACCAGGAGCAATTGTTGACGGGGGGAAGAGGTCGGCATGAGGTAGTCCTATGGCAGCGTGATTGAACAAGAGACCCAAACGGTACAGCAGTGATGCTGGCCTACTCTGAAGGCGTCGTGGCTTGAGCCTTGGTCATCGCCCCCTGAACCTTGGTCATGACCGAAGACACACTACCGGAAATAGGGGTGATGAACGCTGTCAGCACCACCGCCACCATCGCCGCGGCAATCGCATACTCGATGCCCGAGGCACCCTCTTTGCGGTAGAAGAATTCTTTGCAGCTTTTGAGGACACGGGAAAGACGCATGGCATTTCTCCTTGCGCCGCTGGCGCAGGTGGCAGGGGTATTGGATGATTCCCCTTTGCCATCACAGCATTGTCAACGGGTCATACTTCGGCAAATGTAAGAAGGTATTAATACTAAAGTTATAACCCAATGCCGGCGCCAATAAGCTGTTGTTTTATGGTGCTGCCGGTTTTGCGACGGAAAAAAATCTGACGGGTAATGGCATTTTGTCTTAGCTGCGCTACCGTCAAATAGCGAAATAGTTGTTTCCGACTGCAGTGCTGTGGGCCATTTCACATAAAGGGCCGAAAGAACGCTGAGGGGAAGGAGGATCGGCATGAGCAGTCGCATTACCATCATCCTCGCAGGCTTCTTTCTGCTCGGTGCGTTGCTGGCCGGTTACTGGGGCCTGGTCCTGAGCCGCCCACCCAGTGAACCGCTTGCCGCACCTGTCGCTGCACCTGTACCGACGCCCGTTGAGCAAGTGGCAAAAGACGCCGCTGACCAACTGCGCAAGCCGGTGGTGGTGTTGCGTCGTGACGTTGCCGCGTATGTGCCGCTGACGGCAGACGACCTGGTAGTAGAACGCTTGCAGGTGGCTCCGCCCGGCAGTTTCCAGACCCTTGAGCAAGTGCTCGGGCGCAGCAGTTGGCGCGCGTTGAGTGCTGGAACCTGGCTGGAGCAGGGCAGCTTCGAAGCCGGTGGCCCGCTGGCACGGATGATCCACCCCCATGAGCGCGCGCTGGCGGTAGCTGTGGATGAGGTGGTGGGCGTCGCCGGGCAGTTGAGTCCGGGCGACTATGTCGATGTCTTGCTGTATCTGCGCGAAGAGACCCGCAACCCGCAAGCGTCGGCTCAGGTGGTACTGCCGGCATTGCGTCTGCTCAGTGTCGGCGAACAGTTGGGCCTGACCAATGACGGCAAGCCCGCGCAGCCGCCAGTGAATGAAAAGAGCCAGCCGCAGCAACCGCCCAATGCTGCGCGCACGGTAGTGCTTGCCGTTCCCGAGGCACTGGCCAGCCGCTTGCTGCTTGCCGCCCAGGCCGGCAGTTTGCGCCTGGCCGTACGCAGCGCCGAAGAGAAGCGCCTGGCCCGCTATTGGGCGGACCCCAAAGCCAGCAGCAAGGAAGTCGATAGCGCCAATCGCAAACTCTATCGCTTCAGTCAGCTTGCCCTGGTACCCGCTGCCCAGCCGCTGGCCAGCGTCGCACCGTCGCGCGGCATAGAGATCATCCGCGGAAATCAAGCCGGACAGCCCACCCCCTGACCAAGCAAGGATGCCCTTCAATGAGCAGTCGTTCCGAGCGGGTAACCAAGCAGATGCTCTGTGCCTTGCCGTGCACTGCGCCGCAGGTGCCAATGGCGCTGGCAGCGCCCTCGATAACGGCGACTTCGAACGTCGCAGCGGGTTATCCCCATGAGTGAAAGCCTGAGCCAGACCTTCCTCGCCATCACCCGCAACGATGGCGACTTGCAGTGGCTGCAAGGTGCGCTGGCGCCACTGGGGCAGGTGGTGGGCGCCGGCAGCGGCAGCCTTGACGAGCTGCTGGCGCTGGTCGATGTCACCTTTGCCGGTTTGGTGTTCGTGGGGCTGGATCGTGAGCAGGTGGTCAATCAGTGCGCACTGATTGAGGGGGTGCTGGAAGCCAAGCCGATGCTGGCAATCGTTGCCCTGGGCGATGGCATGGACAACCAGTTGGTGCTCAATGCCATGCGTGCCGGGGCGCGGGACTTTGTCGCCTATGGCTCGCGCTCCAGTGAAGTCGCAGGGTTGGTGCGGCGCTTGAGCAAACGCCTGCCGCCAGTAGCCAGCAACCCCAGCCTTGGGGGGCTGACGGTACTCTATGGCGCCCAGTGCACCGCTGATGGCGCCTTGCTGACCACCCATATGGCGCGGGTGGTGCAAACCAGCGGCCAGCAAACGTTGCTGCTGGACCTTGGCGTGCCTCGTGGTGACAGCCTGGCGTTGCTCGGCCTGGAAGCCTCGTTTCATTTCGGCGATGCCCTGCGCCACCTGCGCCGGCTCGACAATACCCTGATCGACAGCGCCTTCACGCGTGAAAGTTCGGGCCTGCGCCTGCTGGCCTACGCCGAGACCGACGAACCGCTGGAACGCACCAGCGCGGCGGAGCTGTACATGCTGCTCAGCGCCTTGCGCCAGCATTTCCAGCACATCGTCGTGAACCTGACCGGGCAGGTTGACAGCGAAGCCCTGCGCACCTTCGTCAGCCATTGTGACAAGCTGATCTGGTACACCGACCAGAATGTCCTCGATTGCCGGCGCAACCTGGAGGTGCTGACCCAATGGCGCGAGAAGGGCATGAAGCTCGAACATGCCAGCCTGCTGGTCGACCGCTACCTGCGTGGCGTCGCACCGGACTCCGAAGCCCTGGGCAAGCGCTATGGCTTGCCGGTTCTGCGGGTTTTGCCCTACAGCCCAGAGGTGCGCCTGAATGCCAAGAACCAGGGCCTGACCTTGTTCGAACTGGCACCGCGCGAGCAGCTCACCCAACATTTGAAAGCGCTCGGTGAACGGCTGGCGCGCCGCTCCGAGAGCAACCCTGCGGTCAGCGCCAACTGGCTCAATCGGTTATGGGGGCATAAATGAGCGGTGACGAACTGTTCGGCGGCCCGCGGCACAACCTGGGGGCCGACCCGCAAGGGCTCAAGCGCGCCTTGCATCGTTACATCATCGATGCCATCGAGGACAGCGGGCGCAACCTGCTCGAAGGCTCGCGCCCGGCCCTGGCGCAATTCGTGGTGGAGCAGGTCGGCGACTATATCGCCCGACTGCACCTGGCCCTGTCGCGCTACGAGATGGAACGCCTGGCCGAGGAAATCGTCGACGAACTGACCGGCTTCGGTCCGCTTGAAGTGCTGTTGCGCGATGCCAGCGTCACCGAAATCCTGGTCAACGGCCCGCACCGGGTGTTCATCGAGCGGGCTGGCCTGCTGCAGCAGACGGATCTGCGCTTTATCGATGCCCACCATGTCGAGCGGGTCATGCAACGGATTCTCGCGCCCTTGGGCAGGCGCCTGGATGAATCGTCACCCATGGTCGATGCGCGCATGCCCGACGGCAGCCGGGTCAACGCGATCATTCCGCCGGTGGCGCTGGACGGTCCGTGCCTGTCGATCCGCAAGTTTCGCAAGGACATGCTCAAGAGCGCCGACCTGCTGGCCACCCGGACCATCGACCAGGGCATTCTCGACTTCATCCAGCTGGCGGTGGCGCGGCGCTGCAACATTCTGGTCAGTGGCGGCACCGGCACCGGCAAGACCACCATGCTGAATATCCTCAGCCAGTTGATCACGCCCCAAGAGCGCCTGGTGACCATCGAGGACGTGGCCGAGCTGCAGCTCGATCACCCTCACGTGGTGCGCCTGGAAACCCGCCCGCCGAATGCTGAGGGGCATGGCGAGATCAAGGCCAGCGAGTTGATCCGCAACGCCTTGAGGATGCGCCCCGACCGCATTCTGCTCGGCGAGATCCGTGGCGTCGAAGTGCTCGATGTGCTCACCGCGATGAACACCGGTCACGACGGCTCAATGAGTACCGTACATGCCAACACCGCCCAGGACGCCTTGCTGCGTCTGGAAACCCTGGTCGGCCTGACCGGCCGCCAGGTGGCCGAGAAAACCCTGCGGCAGATGATCTGTGCGGCACTGGATGTGGTCATTCAATTGACCCGCCTGGCCGATGGCCGCCGCTGTGTCAGCGAGGTGTTGGAGGTAGTCGGGGTGCGCGATGATGTGTACGTCACCAATACCCTGTTCCGTCTCGATCGGCACAACGGCGAGGGTTTCTTGCGGGAGGCACCGAACCCTGCCGGCGACAAGCTGCGCCGCGACTATTCGGAACTGCAGCCGTGATTGCTGCGGTACTTGGCTTGATCTGCCTGGCCTTGCTGGGGGTATCGGTGCGCTTGTTCTACAGCGGCATGCGCAAGTCGGGTGAGGAGCGGATCCTGCAGCGTCTTGGCCAGGTTCAGGTGACCTCGGCGCTGACGCCCAGTAGCCGTGACTGGCTGGACCGCCTGTTGCAGCGCGCCGGTATCGAGCGGCGCAATGACCGGTTGCTGATATGGCTGGTGATCGGCCTGCTGACAGCGCTGCTGTGTGGCCGGATCCTGGGGTGGGCAGCAGGCGTCGGGCTGGTGCTGCTTGCACCGTTGCTGATCTGGTTGTTCCTGGGCTGGCGCTATCGCCGACGGCTGCAGCGGATGATCGAACAGTTGCCGGTGTTGCTCGATCACAGTGTGCGCAGCCTCAAGGCCGGGCGAACCTTGAACGATGCCGTGCTGGGCGCCATCGATGCGTCGCGTGACCCTTTGCATGGCGCTCTACAGCGGGTGCGGCGCAATGTGCAGATGGGCGTCAGCCTGGACGATGCCATGAGCGACCTGGCCGAACTGTATGAGCAGGATGAGCTGCGCCTGTTCGCGTTGGGCTTGCGTATCAATCATCGCTACGGCGGCAACGCCAGCGAGCTGCTGGAGAACCTGATCAAGCTGATTCGCGAGCGTGAGCAGGGTAGCCGTCAACTGCGCGCCATGACCGGTGAAACCCGCATGACCGCGACTGTCCTGGGCCTGTTGCCGGTGGGGATGGCCGGCTATTTCCTGATCAGCAACCCCAACTATTTGCTGGCTATGTGGCAGGACGGCAACGGTCAGTTCCTGCTGCTCGGCGCCTTTATCCTGCAAGTGCTGGGCTGCCTGGTGTTGTGGCGCATGTTACGGAGTATCTGAAATGGCCTGGTTGCTCTGTGCCCTGATGTTCTTCGCCGCATTTGTCTTGCTGGCAGGCCAGTTGCTGCACCAGCGTCGTCGTCAGCGCCTGGTTGCTCGGCGTCTGCAGGGCCAGCTTGGCAGTGAGAACCGCTTGGGCAACTGGCTGCAACAGATCGGCAGCAGCCGGCTGGGCCAGCGTTCGCTGAATCTGGATAGCGAGACCCGTCTGCTGCTTGACCGCATGGGCTGGCGGCGGAGTCGGCAACGGGCGCTGTTTGCCGCTTGCCAGGTTGGCGTGCCGTTCCTGGCCCTGGGGTTGGGCATAGCGCTGCAGGAGACCCTGTACCGCGATACCCAGGTACCGTGGCTGGTAGTGCCGTTTTGCGCCATGGGTGCGGGCTATCTGTTGCCCAAACGCCTGCTGGCGTGGGCCGCTGTGCGTCGCCAGCAACAGATCGCCGGCGAAGTTTCGACCTTCATACCCTTGCTGAGGATTCTCTTCGAGTCGGGCCTGGCGGTGGAGCAAACCTTGCGTGTGCTGAGTCAGGAGTCGCGACAACTGTTGCCAGTGTTGAGTGAGGAGTTGCGGGCGATTCTGCTGCGGGTCGACTCCGGTATGGCCTTGGCTGCGGAGCTTGAGAAAACCGCGCAGTTGCTCAGCGTCGACGAGTTCAGCGACACCTGCGTGATTCTCCAGCAATTGCTGAGCCAGGGCGGTGGCGCAATGAAGTCGCTGTTGGCGCTCAAGCAACTGCTCGATGACCGTCGGCTGACACGCATGCAGGAACGGATTTCGAAGATGTCCGGGAAGATGTCGATGGTGATGATGGTGTTTCTGTTTCCGGCCTTGCTGATCGTATTGGCCGGCCCCGGCCTTAGCGCCCTGGGCAGGGCATTGGGTTCATGAGCGGGAACAAGGCACGAAGGCAGCGACGACAATCTCCAGGCGCAGGTCAACCTGGTGAGCCGCCTGCACCTGACACCGGCGCGGCACTCAGTGCGCCGTGACACGTTGATGAAGGGGCGAGGAGCTGGGAGACAGCGCCAGCGCCAGTTGGGTGCGGTTGTGCATGTGGGTCAAGCGCAGCACCTGGGACACGTAGAGCTTGACGGTGTTTTCGGTGATGCCCAGTTCGCAGGCGATCTGGTAGTTGGTCTTGCCCTTGCTGACCAGCCGCGCCACATCCAGCTGGCGCGGTGACAGCTTGTTGAACAGGGTCGGCAGGTTGTCGGGTTCCACTTCGGGGTCGACGTCGGTGGCGCGGCGGTGGGCGCCGAGCCCGCGGGCCTTGTCCAGGTCCTGGTAGAGGTCGTCGATCGAGTCGGCCAAAAACTGCAGCTTCTGGTTCAGGTCACCCAGGTGCTGGTAGCTTCTGCGTCGTTCCAGCACGGCAGCCTCCTGGCGTTGCACGCCTTCGAGCAGTTCGCTGAGGTCGACCGGCTTCTGGTAGTAATCGGCAAAGCCTTCGCGCAGCGCCTTGATCACGTCCTGCTTGTTGGCGCGGCCGGTGAGCATGATCGCTTCGAACAGCCGCTGCGGCCCGGCAATGGCCTTGAGCGCACGCATCAGTTCCAGGCCATCGTAGTCGGGCATGTGCAGATCACACAGCACCAGCGCGATCTCCTGATCGACACTGAACTGTTCGATAGCCTGGGTACTGGAGTGGCAGGGCACGCAATGGTAGCCACTGCTCTGGAGAAATTCGCACAACTCTTCGACGATCAGTGGCAGGTCGTCCACCACCAGCACCTTTAATTCACTGACTGATTTGTTCACAAGCAACTCCCTGCTGTTCGCCTTTGTGTTCCCTCGACCAGGCTGAGCCTGGATCCATCCGGCACACATTAGAAAGTAGTCGCACTTTTGGGCTATGTACAAGGTGGGTACATCCATTTGCACGTAGCATTCGACTAATGGATCCAGACCGCAGCCAGTAAAAAGCCGACCAGCAGGAACGGCGCGAAAGGCTGTTTTTTTGACGACTCTTCGTTCAGTTGCTTCAGGCGGTTCTTAACCTTCTGACTTAACAGGGACCACAGCCAGCGACGGCCCAGCAGCCAGGCAACGACGGCTACACCGGCACCGATAAACGTACCCAGCAGGTGCATGCGATCGGTGGCCAGGGCCAGGGCACCGAGCAATTTCACGTCGCCGGCGCCCAGGCGGCCGAGCATGTAGCCGGGGAGGGTCAGGAGCATGACGATGGCCAGCGCCCAGCCACCTTCGCTGGCGTCGGCGCCAATCCAGGTGTGCCCGGTCACGAACAGATAGGCCAGGGCGCAGGCGGCGGCGCCGAGGGTCAGGGTATTGGCGATCTGGCGTTCGCGCAGATCTTGTTCAGAGCACAAGGCAAGCCACAGCAGCAGAACAATGCTTTGCATTGGCGAAAGGTCATCCCTTTGTGGTGAATGATTCTATGCTGTCTTTCAGGTGTCTCTGTCAGGGTAGACGCGATCATGCAAGCAAGCCTGTGCAAGCGGCAAAAAGGCGCGGCAGCCCTCGAGTTTGTCGCGGTATTCGTGATCTTCTTCGCGGTCTTCTACGGGGTGCTCAGCTACGGACTGCCCATGCTGATGCTGCAATCGTTCAACCAGGCCAGCAGCGAAGCGGTGCGCCGCTGCGTGGCGCTGGACCCCGCCAGTGCAACCTACAGCGCTGACATCAATGCTCTGGCCAAACGTGTGCTCGGTGAACAGCTGGCATGGATGCCGACGTCGTTGGACTTCCAGGTCAACAGCGATGCCAGTGTCACGCTCACCCCCGGCAAGCTGCTGACAGTGAAAATCGACTACGCCAAAGCCAAGCTGACCTCGGTGTTGCCGGTGCTGGACCTGCCGGGTATCGGTGAAGTCCCGCGCTTGCCCGCCAGCCTCAAGGCCGAAGCGAGCCTGCAACTGTGAGTGGCGGCCAGGGCTTGTTCGAGCGCTGGCGTGGGCGCGCGGCGCCGGCCGAGGAGCCATTGCCGCAAGCGCCCGAGGTACCAGCGGTAGGCCTGCAACTGTGGCTGGATGCATCGGCCAGGGTATTGCGCCTGGCCGGCCCGCTGCGTTCGGTGCTGGCGCTGCCGCCCCAGCCCAGCGCGCGCCTGCACGACTATGTGCAGCCCTACAGCTTGCTGGTGCTTGAAGGTGAGCCGATCGACTGGCAAGGCCAGTCGCTGGAACTGGACTTCAAGGCGGCCGGTGGTCACACCCTGCACACCCGTGGCTGGTTGCTGGCCCAGCGTGGCGGCTGGCTGCTGCAACTGTTCGATATCGGCGACCTGCTGCAGCATCGTCAGCAAGCGCTGGCTGCCGAGCGCCAGCAGCACCTGACGGCGCATCTGGCTTGCGCACTGCGTGCCTGCAGCATCGAACGCCTGCAAGCGGTGGCTGAAGAACAGCTCAACTGGCTGGTGCGGCACTGGCGGGCCCTGGGGGCGAGCGTGCTGGTGCAAACCGATCAGGGCTGGCAGACCTATGCCTGCAGCGGCGATGCACGGCACTGGCCGCGAGATGAACAGATGGCGCCGGTGCTGGATCGCCAGCTGCCCGCCAGCATGATCAGCAGCACCACCGAGCCTGCGTTGCAGGCCTTGTTGCCGGGGCTGTCCACCTACCTGTTGGCTTTTGCGCAAGGCCAGGTCAATCAGGCCTGGCTGGTCTGCGTCGAGCCGCAAGAAGTGCTGCAGGCCCAGGATGCCCTGCTGGTTGCTGCGGCCTTTGTCGAACCGCTGCTCGGTCGCCTGGCTGCCCATCAGTTGCAAGTGCAGAGCGAACGCCTGGACAGCCTGCAACTGCAACTGGGGGCCGGCTGGTGGCAATGGCACCTGGCCGATCCCCAGCTGCACCTGGACCCGGCGCTGGCCGAGAGCCTGGGCGTGCCTGCGGCGCTGACGGTCAATCAATGGCTCAGCCGCGTGCATCCTGCAGACCGGGAAGCGACGCAACTGGCCTTTGGCGACCTGCAGCGCGAGGGCTGCGCTTTGCAGTTGAGCCTGCGCCTGCTGGACCACGATACCCAGGCGCAGCCGCGCTGGTATCGCTTGTGCGGCCAGGTGCACGGCAGTGGCAGCAACCGCCGGGTACAAGGCTTCATGCTCGACATCAGCGATATCAAGGCCCAGCAGGCGCAGGCCAGCGCAGCCCAGGCGCGCCTGGAAAACCTGATCGCCAGTTCACCGGCGGTGATTTATATCCAGCGCTACGCCGAAGGCGCGTTGCTGACCGAATTCTGCAGTGCCAGCCTGGCGCCGATGCTCGGCTGGCAGCCCCTGGCCGGCGAGCCCCTGCAACCGGCGCAGTGGCTGCACCCCGAGGACCAGCCGCTGTGGCTGGAACGTACCCGTACGCTGCTGCGCCAAGGCCAGAGCCGCAGCCGCTATCGCCTGCGTGATCATCATGGGGGCTATCACTGGGTACTCGATGAAGCGCGCCTGCTGCGCGATGACCTGGGCCTGCCGGTGGAGGTGGTGGGCATCTGGCTGGACGTCAGCGAGGCGACCGAGGCTGCGGAAAAAGTGCGCCAGAGCGAGGAGCGTTATCGGGTGCTGGTCGAGGATTCGCCAGCGATGATCTGCCGCTACCGGCCGGACCTTAACCTGGTGTTCGGCAACCAGCCGCTGGCCGATTACCTGGAGTGTTCAGCCGCGCAACTGGCCGGCTTGAACCTCGGCCAGTGGATGTCCGCAGCGCAGCGCCAGGCCTTTGTCGAGCGCCTGGCGGGGTTGACCCCGGAGCAGCCGGTCAGCAGTGCTGAAATCTGCCTGCAATTGCCCGGGCGTGAGCATGCCTGGTGGGTGTGGTCTGACCGCGGCTTGTTCGACGAGCACGGCCAACTGCAGGAAGTCCAGGCGGTGGGCCGCGACAACACGCAAGTCAGGCGCAGCCAACAGCAACTGCTGCAAAGCGCGAAAATGGCCACCCTCGGTGAAATGGCCACCGGCCTTGCCCATGAGATCAACCAGCCGCTCAACGTCATGCGCATGGCCGTGGTCAACGCGCTCAAGCGTCTGGAAAACGGTGATGTCCAGGTCGACTACCTGCAAGACAAGCTCAAGCGTATCGATGCCCAGGTGCTGCGTGCCTCGAAGGTGGTCGATCACATGCGCGTGTTCGGTCGGCGTTCGGAGGTCGAGCAGCAACTGTTCGCGCCCTGGCAGGCGGTGGAGGGGGCCTTGTCGCTGCTGGCTGACGGCTTGCGCGGCAAGGGTGTGGAGCTGCGCGTGCAGCCCGCTGAGCAGGACGTGCAGGTCAGTGGTCATCAGGATCAGTTGGAGCAGGTGCTGATCAACCTGCTGGTCAACGCCCGCGATGCCCTGCTGGCCCGGCGGGAGCAGCAACGCGACCTGCAGCCGTGGATTGCCCTGGGGCTTGAGTGCGATGCGCGGCAGGTGCGGCTATGGGTCGAGGATAACGGCGGCGGCATCGAACCGCGTTTACTCGAACGCATTTTCGAGCCGTTCTTCACCACCAAGCCGGTGGGGGTCGGCACTGGCCTCGGGCTGTCGGTGAGCTACGGCATCATTGACACCATGGGCGGCTGCCTGAGTGTCGAGAACGGTGAGCTGGGCGCGCGGTTCTGCATCGAGCTGCCACGGGCTCAGATCATCAGTTGAGCGCGACCACTGTGGCAGCTGAGGTTGGCACCAATCACCACCTGATTCAGGTCGATGCCCAGCAGCATCAGCAGGTTGTTGATGATTGGATCGAGCAGCGCCCCCAGCAAACCGCCGATCAAGCCTGAAACCGTATTGAGCAACAGGCTGACCAGCGCGACCTTCGGGGTCAGCTCCACGCTCTGCAGGGTATTGCGGACACTGGCCACGATGTTTGTCGAGCTGAGCAGGTGGTTGGCCGAGTCCTGTTCAAGCTCAGGTGGTTTGAGGTAGGTGAAGGTTTCGCTCTGGCTGAAGACCGGTGAGTTTGTGCCCAGCCCGATATTGATGCCCAGCACCCTCAGTAGCACCAGTGGGGCGGCATCGACCGGCTTGACCGCTGAGAAAAAGTTGTTGCTGTCGATCGTGCCGATTAGCACTTTTACCGCCGCGGCTTCGTTGTGCACGGTCAGGCTTTTGCTGGCGGCCGAGGCGCAGTTGTAGCCGGTGACATGGCTGCTGGCACTGGCAACCTCCAGGCCCAGGTCGAGGCTGGGGTCGGGTAGCACCTGGATGATCCCCAGGTTGATCCCGCCGAGCAGCGGGCCCAGGTCGACCTTGATCAGGATGCGTGTCTGGGCGGTGCGGACATAGATCTGCTCGGGGTCTTTGGGGTTTGCCGTGGCTTTGGCCGGATTGCCCAGGGCGGAAAATTGCGGCGGTTCGATGATCTTGACCCTAGTCGAGATATTGGCCAGGCCCAGCAGGTTGACCGGCAGGCTGACTTCGGCACCATGGGCGCTGTTGGCCAGTTGCACCATGCCCTGGACCAGTTGCAGGGCTTGCAGTTTGGCGTCCAGCCCGGCACTTGAGCCGCCATTGTGGATGTCCAGTAAATCGCCGAGGACGATCCCCCCGGCATTCTGGGCCTGGACACTGAGCTGGGTCAGGCCGCTGACATCCACCAGCGGGTTGTTCTGTGCAGCCACCGTGGCCATGACCGCCAGCGCCTCACCGACATTAACGGTCTTGCCCAGCAGTTCGGTGTAGTTGCCCGCGCTGACCTGGGCCTTGATCGCCAGGGCATCGAGGTAGTTGAGCAGGTTGACGTCAGCCTGCAACAAGCCCTGCCATTGGGCCAGGCTCAAGTTGACCTGGCTGCCAAGCAACGTGCCCATCAGTGCGTTGAGCTGCGCCGAGCGTGATGAGTCGATGTTCAACAAGGTGCTGCGGATGTTCAGGCGGGCCAGCGGCGGACCGGGCTGGGCCGCGGTTGCCTGGGCGCTGAGGCGGGTGCTGGGGTCAAAGGTGGCGGAGGCCACCAGCGAGCGGATACCGGCGGCAATACTGGTCTGCAGGGTAATGCCGGCCGTCACCCGGACGGCATCGGCCTTGCTTGCATCGGCAGTGAAAACCCGCAAGCTGGCGGCGCCGGTCTGCAGGCTGCCGCACTCCACCTGCAGGCTGCGATCGGGCCCTGGGGCATGGTCATTGCGGGTCGCCGCCTGGGTCGCCAGGGCCTGCGCGCTCGGGCCAGTGGCCAGGCACGTGCCCTTGCCATTGACAGCCTCCAGCGCCGCCATGTCGGCAACCCGCTGCAGTTTGCGCTGTTCCAGAAACAACCTGCCGGTGTCGACCACCATGAGCACGAACAATAGGGCCATGCCCAGGGTCAGGGCTGCGATCAAACCGATAGCGCCACGTTGTCGTGCTGGAAAGCGAGAAGCCACGAGCACTCCTTTGCCGGCCGATGGCCGCGCGGGGCAGCAGTGCAAGGGAGTGTAGCCAAGATAATGGCCAGTCGCCTTTATGGCGACTGACCCGTGAGACTCAGCGGGGCGGGTAGTTGCCCATCAGTTTGGCGACGGTGTTGTGGATCGCCGTATTGCGTTCTTCCGGGCTTGGCGGGTAGTTGTTCATGATCTGCTCGGCACTGCCGCGCCACACCAGCTTGCCGTCGCGGGCGTCGAACATGTCCACCTGGATGGTTGCCACCTTGTAGTCGACACTGCGGGTTTCGTTGTACATCGGCCCGCCCCAGTAGCCACCCCAGTAGCCCCCCCAACCGCCGCCATAGTGGGTGGTGATCTGTTGCTGGCGGTTCTCGACGATCAGGTAGGCCTGGACCTTGAGGTCGCCACGGCTATTGCCCTGGGCCGGGCGCAGGCCGCGCTGGTCAAGCTGGCCGGCCACCGCCTGGCGGATGCGCTGTTCGGTGAGGTCGCTCTTGATCCGCGGATCATCCGGGCGATATTGCAACCCCGGCTCCTGCCAGACCCAGCTACGGTAGGCGGCAAAATCGCGGCTGGCATCGAAGTCCTGGGTGACGTTGCCACTTTGGCAGGCACCGAGCAACAGCATTAACGAAAGTAAAGCGAGACGGCGCAACATGGTGGTTCTCCGATTGCCTTTAACTGGGAGGATAGCTGGCCAGCGCCTTTTGCACTGACTCTCGCAGGGCATCGGCGCGCTTGCCCTGGGAGTCCTGGCTGGCGGTTTCGGCGCTGGCGCTCCACACCGGCTGGCCGTCGCGCGCGTCATACAGGTCAACGCGCACCACCATTACCTCGACTTCGTAGGTACGCACCAGCGGCACGCTGGTGTAGACCCCGTAACCATTGTGATAGCGCCCGTAACTGCCATAGCCGCCATAGGGATAGCGGTCATAGGCGGAATAATCTTCGCGAACCTGACGCAGGCGCCGTTCCAGGCGCAGGTCGGCGCTGACCAGCAGGTCGCCTTCCTGGCCATTGCGGGCCGGACGCAGGCCGCGCTGGTCGAGGGCATTGCTGACGGCATCGGCCAGCTGGGCGGGATCGGCATAGGTGCTGCCAGCCGGCAGCTGGCCATTGCGCCAGGCCCAACTGCGGTAGCGGGCGTAGTCGCGGGGAGCTGCGGGGTAGGCGCTGGCATCGAAGGTCGTGGCTGCCTGTGCTGGGGCCGGTGGCAGCGGGCGGGAGCTGGCGACATAAGGGTTGCTGCCCTGGCAGGCGGCCAGGGCCAGGCCCAGCAGGGCCAGGGTCAAACGGTACGGCATGTCACCCTCCCGGCGGGCGCGGTTCAGCGCGGTCGACAGATCCAGTGCAGGTAGCGGCCCAACCCGGCGAAGGCCGGATGACGACGATGCGCCAGTTCCATTTCCAGCAGCTCGGACAGTTCGGCCTTGGCCTGGAAATCGCGGGGCATGTAGTCGTGGAAAACCCGCACACCACTTTCACTTTCGACCTGCCACAAGTCTTCAAGTTGCGCCTTGAGCGTACGCGGATCAAGTGGTTTTTGCGGGGTCAGGCTCTGCTTCTCGCCGGCCAGTTCATTGCTGCGCAACTTACGAAAATGACCCTTGAGCAGGTTGCGGTACACCAGTGCGTCGCGGTTGTAGAACGCCAATGACAGCATGCCGTCAGCGCGGGTCAACTGATGCAGCACCGGCAGGATGGTCTCGGGTTCGGCCAGCCATTCCAGCACCGCATGGCATAGCACCAGGTCATAGGGTTCGGTCAGCTGGCCGAGCAGGTCCTGCCAGGGCGCCTGGATGAAGGTGGCCTGCTGGCCGGCGTCGGCAAAGCGCTCGCGGGCGCCGTCGAGCATCGGCGCGGCGGGTTCGGCCAGGGTGACCTGATGCCCGCGCTGGGCCAGCCACAGGGCCATATGTCCCAGGCCGGCACCGATATCCAGGACGCGCAGGGGGCGCTCGGGCAGGGCTTCGGCGAGGTCGGCCTGAAGCACCGCCAGGCGTATCGCGCCCTTGGCGCCGCCGTAGATTTTCTCGGCAAAACGGGTAGCCAGTTCATCGAAATGACGGTCGTTCATTTGGCAAAACGCCTTTCGCTGTCGGCCAGCTTGCTGTTGACCACCTGTTCCATGTCCAGGCCCAGTTCGCTGCACAGCAGCAACAGGTAAAGGACGATGTCGCCGACTTCCTGGCCGGCGTGTGCCAGCTGCTCGGGCGGCAATTGGCGCGACTGGTCTTCAGTCAGCCACTGGAAGATTTCCACCAGTTCGGCCATCTCGACACTGGCAGCCATGGCCAGGTTTTTCGGGCTGTGAAAGCCGCGCCAGTCGTTGTTGTCGCGAATACGGTGCAGGCGTTGGGTCAGTTCTTGCAGGTTCATCGGCGCTCTCCTCAAGCGGCATAGCTTCAGGCGGGCGCCGTTGCAACGCAAGAGGGCGCTGTCAGCGCAATGACCGCCAGGCCCCGCGCATGTGCACCAGCTCGCCATGGCCGTCGAGTTGCAACTGGCCTTCGGCCGCCGCCGGGCTGGTGTTGAGGATCACTTCGCTGGGCAGGCGCACCGGCTTGAGAAAACCCACTTCGAGTTCATAGCCGCTGACCGGCAAGTGGCCGCGCAAGGCTGCCAGGGCCATGGCCTTGCTCCACATGCCGTGGGCGATGGCGGTGGGAAAACCGAACAGCCTGGCGCTGGCGGCGCTCAGGTGAATCGGGTTGTAGTCGCCGCAGACCTTGGCGTAACGCCGGCCGATATCGCTGTCGGCGTACCAGCGGGTCAGTTCGCTCAGGGCCAGGGCTTCGGGCGCATCGGCAACTGCCGGCTCGCCGCCCAGCTTCAGGCCACGGCAGAGCATGCGGCTGGTTTGCGACCAGAGCAGGCCGAGGCCGTCTTCGGCTTCGGTGATCAGCTCGAAGGTGGCGCCTTTTTCGTGCGGCTGCAGGTTATCCACCGATACGCTGAAACGCAGGCGACTGATACCGCCCAGCGGTCGCAGCACACGAATGCTGTTGTGCAGGTGCACCAGCCCCAGCAGCGGGAAGGGGAAGTCCGCGGCGGTCAGCAACTGCATCTGCAAGGCGAAGGCCATGACGTGGGGAAAGGTAGGCGGCAGGCGCCCGTCGTCGCTGAAGTGACAGAGTTTGCGGTAGGCCTCCAGTTGTTGCGGGTCGACGCCAAGGTGGCAGCGCAAGCCGCTGGCCGGCAGGCTGTCGCCGCTGATCTTGCGTTTGCGTGCAGCGCGCAGGTATAGCCCGGAGAGCGCCGCGGTGCTGCTCAGCTCAATCCATTTACGGGTCATTTCAGGCCCCCATCACGGCTTGGCCGCAAACCCGCAACACCTGGCCATTGACTGCGCCACTGCCCGGTTGCGCCAGCCAGGCCACCGCTTCGGCGACATCCTGGGGCAAGCCGCCCTGGCCCAGCGAGCTCATGCGCCGCCCGGCCTCGCGCAGGGCGAAGGGGATGGCCGCGGTCATGCGGGTTTCGATAAAACCGGGGGCCACGGCGTTGATGCTGGCGCCGCGCGCGGCCAGCTTCGCTGCCCAGGCCTGGGCCAGGCCGATCAGCCCGGCTTTGCTGGCAGCATAGTTGGCTTGGCCACGGTTGCCGGCGATGCCGCTGATCGAGGCCAGTAGCACGATGCGCGCGTTGTCGTGCAGGGCGCCGCTGTCGAACAACGCCTGGGTCAGCAGTTGCGGGGCCTTGAGGTTGACCGCCAGCACCGAGTCCCAGAATTCCGGGGTCATGTTGGCCAGGGTCTTGTCGCGGGTGATGCCCGCGTTGTGCACGACGATGTCGATACCGTCCGGCAAGGCTTCGAGCAACTGCGCCGGGGCATCCGCCGCGCAGATGTCCAGGGCCAGGCTGCGCCCGCCCAAACGTGCGGCGAGGGCTTCGAGGTCGGCCTTGGCGGGCGGCACGTCGAGCAGGATCACCTCGGCGCCATCGCGGGCCAGGGTTTCGGCAATCGCCGCACCAATGCCACGGGCAGCGCCAGTGACCAGTGCCTTGCGCCCGGCCAGTGGCCGGCTCCAGTCCTGCACCACGGCGCCACAGGCTTCCAGGCGCAATACCTGGCCGGAGATAAACGCGCTTTTCGGTGAAAGGAAGAAACGCAACGCACCTTCGAGCTGGTCTTCGGCCGCTGGGTTGACATACAGCAGTTGCAGGGTGCCGCCCGCGCGCAGCTCCTTGGCCAGCGAGCGGCTGAAACCTTCGAGGGCGCGCTGGGCAACGCGCGCCAGCGGCTCGTCGAGCTGTTCCGGGGTGCGGCCGAGTATGACGACATGGGCGCTGGGCGCCAGGCTGCGCAGCAACGGCTGGAAGAATTCGCGCAATTGCTTGAGCTGGTCGATATCGCCCAGCTCGCTGGCATCGAACACCACTGCCTTGAGCTTGGGCCCCAGCCCGGCCACCCACTCGCTGGCTTCGAGTTCGGGGCTGGCAAAGCTGTACAACTCGTCGGTCAGGCGCTTGGCGAAGGCTTCGACAGTCTTTGCCAACGGCCCGCCGCCAAGCAACAGGGCGCCTTCGATCGGCCGCAGGCGGCCGGCTTCCCAGCGCTCCAGGCGGGCCGGGCTGGGCAGGCCGACAGCTCCTACCAGGCGGTGGCCGAGTTTGGAGTTGGCGAAGTCGATATAGCGGTCGCTCATGTGCGGTTCTCCCTGAAATAGCTTCAAAGTGTGGACCATGATTGGCCATTGGTCGTTCGAATGTGCAAAAAACACCTACGCTGTAGCGGACCATTGGGGAAAAAGAGGACAGCACGCATGCGCTCACTGCGCCGGGTCGCAATCATAGGCGGCAATCGAATTCCTTTCGCCCGTTCCAACGGCCCTTATGCCACCGCCAGCAACCAGGCGATGCTCACCGCCGCGCTTGAAGGCCTGATCGAACGCTACAGCCTGCATGGCCTGTGCCTTGGGGAAGTGGCGGCGGGGGCGGTACTCAAGCATTCGCGCGACATGAGCCTGGCCCGCGAAAGCGTGCTCAGCTCGCGGCTGTCAGCGCAAACGCCGGCCTACGACCTGCAGCAGGCCTGCGGCACGGGCCTGGAAACCGCCCTGCTGGTGGCCAACAAGATCGCCCTGGGGCAAATCGACTGCGGCATTGCCGGTGGCGTTGATACCACGTCGGATGCACCGATCGCGGTGAGCGAAGGCTTGCGGCGCATCTTGCTGCAGGCCAACCGTGGCAAGAGCACCGCCGACAAGCTCAAGGCCTTCCTCAAGCTGCGTCCCGGCCACCTTAAACCCGAGCTGCCGCGCAACGGCGAGCCGCGCACCGGCTTGTCGATGGGCGAGCATTGCGAGCAGATGGCCAAGACCTGGCAGATCGACCGCCAGGAACAGGACGCGCTGGCCCTGCGCAGTCACCAGAACATGGCTGGCGCCTTTGTCGAGGGTTGGCATGACGACCTGCTCACGCCCTTCCTGGGCCTGACCCGCGACAACAACCTGCGCCCCGACCTGACCCTGGAAAAACTCGCCAGCCTCAAGCCGGTATTCGACCGCAGCGGCCAGGGCACCCTGACCGCCGGCAACTCCACGCCATTGACCGATGGCGCCTCGGTGGTGCTGCTGGGCAGTGAAGACTGGGCTCGCGAACGCGGTTTACCGGTGCTGGCCTACCTGGTCGATGGTGAAACCGCTGCGGTGGATTTCGTCAAAGGCCAGGAAGGGCTGTTGATGGCCCCGGCTTACGCGGTGCCGCGCTTGTTGGCGCGCAATGGCCTGACCCTGCAGGATTTTGACTACTACGAAATCCATGAGGCCTTCGCCGCACAAGTGCTGTGCACCCTCAAGGCCTGGGAAGACCCCGAGTACTGCACGAGCCGCCTGGGCCTGGATGCGCCACTGGGTTCGATCGACCGCAGCAAGCTCAACGTCAAGGGCAGCTCGTTGGCCGCCGGGCATCCCTTCGCGGCCACCGGCGGGCGCATTCTGGCGAACATGGCCAAGTTGCTGGCCAGTGCCGGCAAGGGCCGTGGCCTGATCTCGATCTGCGCTGCTGGCGGTCAGGGCGTGACGGCGATCATCGAGCGTTGACCCGTGCCGGCTGACTCACCACCGGGGCCGGGCGACTGGCGTTCCACCTCGGCCTACATCGGCGCGTTCAAGGGCCTGTTCGGCGTCACCCCGGGCGAACTGCGCCTGTAGTCGTCAGGTACGAAAGCGCCGTACCAGCGCATCCAGTTCGTTGGACAAACCGGCCAGGCTCTGCGAGTCCTGGCGCGCCGAGTTGGCCAGCTCCGCCACCAACTGCGCATCGCCGTGGATCTGGCTGATATGGCGGTTGATGTCTTCGGCCACCTGGTGCTGTTCTTCAGCGGCAGTGGCGATCTGGGTGTTCATGTCGCGGATGATGTCCACCGACTCGCGGATCTGCCCGAAGCTGCTGCGCGCCAGGCTAATGCGGCTGACTGACTGCTGCGATACTTCGAGGCTGGCGTGCATCTGCTGGGCCACTTCACTGGTGCGCTTGGCCAGGTTGCCGAGCAGGTTGTCGATCTCGGCGGTGGAGTCGGCGGTGCGCTTGGCCAGCGCCCGCACCTCGTCAGCAACCACGGCAAAGCCACGGCCTTGCTCACCGGCGCGGGCGGCCTCGATGGCGGCGTTGAGGGCCAGCAGGTTGGTCTGCTCGGCAATCGAGCGGATGGTGCCGAGGATCGATTGAATGGCGTTGCTGTCGCGTTCGAGTTGCTGCATCGACTGCGCTGATTGCTCGATCTCCTGGCTCAGGCGATCGACGCTCTGCACCGCCGCATCGATCTGCTGTTGGCCTTCGCGGGCCTGTTGCTGGCCACTGTCGGCCGAATCGGCGGCTTGGCTGCAGGAGCGTGCGACTTCGTTGGCGGTGGCAACCATTTCGTGGAAGGCGGTTGACACCATGTCCACCGCTTCACGCTGGCGCCCGGCGGCTTCGGCCATGTCGTGGGACACCTGGGTCGAGCTGCTGGAGGTGGCGAGGATCTTGTTCGCCGCCTGGCCGATGCTCTGGATCAGGTTGCGGATCGCGGCCAGGAACTGGTTGAACCAGTTGGCCAGTTGCGCGGTTTCGTCGCGACCGCGCACGTCCAGGCTGCGGGTCAGGTCGCCTTCACCTTGGGCGATACCTTCCAGGCCGCTGGTGACGCTGTGGATCGGGCGCACGATGAGCTTGGCGAAAGTGGCCCCGACCAGGGCAAACACCGCCGCCAGCACGATGGCGATGGCGGCCACCAGCCAGGTCAGCTGGGTCGCGGTGTGCATCACTTCGTCGTGGCGGATCAGGCCGATGAAGTTCCAGCCCAGTTGCTCCGAGGGCCAGACGTTGGCCATGTAGCGCTCGCCATCGAGCTCGACTTCGACCAGGCCCTTGCCGGCCTTGGCCAGTTCTGCATACCCGGCACCGAGACTGCCCAGCGGCTTGAAGTTGTGCGCCGGAGCGCGCGGGTCGACCAGCACGTTGCCATTGTCTTCGAGCAGCATCAGGTAGCCGCTTTCGCCAAGCTTGATCTGCTTGACGATCTCGGTCAGCTGCTTGAGCGAGACGTCGATACTGACCACGCCGCCGGGGTTGCCGAGCTGGTTGGGCACTGCCCGCACGGTGCTGACCAGCACCGCATCGTCACCGGCCCAGTAGTAGGCGTCGGTGCGCAGGGTTTTGCCCGGGGAGGCCATGGCCGCCTGGTACCAGGGGCGCTGGCGTGGGTCGTAGTTGGCCATTTTCGCGTCGCCCGGCCACATGGCGTAACCGCCGTCGCTCAGTCCGTAGGACAAATATGAGTAGGCGGGATGGCTGGCGGCGAGGCTGGCGAAGAAATCGTGGAGTTTCTTGTCAGGTTCACCCAAGGCGATCTGTGCGGCATCTGCGCTCATGTACTTTTTCAGCTCGTTGCCGGTGGCGCTGACCAGTGGCTGGGCAGCCAGGTAGTCGACGTTCTGGCTGATGCCTTCGAAGAACAGTTGCATGGCGTTGGCCACCTGGCGGATCTCGCGGCTGCTGCCGTCGACGAAGCCTTCGCGGGCTTCACTGCGCAGGTTGAGGACCACCAGGGTAGCGACCAGGATCACTGGCAAGCCGGCGATCACGGCAAAAGCCCAGGTCAGTTTTTGTTTTATGTTCATCCGCGCTCCAGAATTTTTCTTGTAAACGTACGAGGCTGCTGCAGACTACATCGGCCGTGGACTCTGGAAATAAAGTGTTACTCGGGAAGAATCCCCCGTATTTATTGATGATTGGCGATTTTTGTGACCGATTGGTCGCCATCGGGCAGAAAAAGAATGGCAAGTCAGGCGGATTGCCGTTACAACGCAGTGCGGTCTTGCTTCAGCGACAAGCAGGTTCCAGGACCTGTGACCTATAACAATCACGTGTTTGGCCAGACAGGACCCCCGACAGAAACCGATGAAGACTCCAAAACGCATTGAACCGCTGGTTGAAGATGGACTGGTCGACGAAGTACTACGACCACTGATGAGTGGCAAGGAGGCTGCGGTGTATGTGGTCCGCTGCGGTCGGGAGCTACGGTGCGCCAAGGTCTACAAAGAAGCCAACAAGCGCAGTTTCCGCCAGGCTGCCGAGTACCAGGAAGGCCGCAAGGTGCGCAACAGCCGTCAGGCCCGGGCCATGGCCAAGGGCTCCAAGTTCGGCCGCAAGGAGGCCGAAGACGCCTGGCAGAACGCCGAAGTGGCGGCGTTGTTCCGCCTGGCCAATGCCGGTGTGCGGGTGCCCAAGCCTTATGATTTTCTCGATGGTGTGCTGCTCATGGAACTGGTGGCCGACGAGTACGGTGATGCCGCGCCACGCCTGAACGACGTGCACCTGGAGCCTGAGCAGGCGCGGGAGTACCACACCTTCGTGATCCGCCAGATCGTGCTGATGCTCTGCACCGGCCTGGTCCATGGCGACCTCTCGGAGTTCAACGTACTGCTCGGGCCCGACGGCCCGGTGATCATCGACCTGCCGCAAGCGGTCGATGCCGCGGGCAACAACCATGCGTTCAGCATGCTCGAGCGCGATGTCGGCAACATGGCCGCCTACTTCGGGCGCTTTGCCCCGGAGCTCAAGCAGACGCGTTACGCCCGCGAGATGTGGGCGCTGTACCAGGCCGGCAACTTGCTCCCGGAAAGCCCGCTGACCGGGGTATTCGCCGATGATGAGCACAGCGCCGACGTTGATGGGGTGATGCGCGAGATCGACGCGGCACGCATCGATGAAGCCCGTCGACGTGCGGCCAAGGCCGACGCCGAACGGGGCATGGTCAAGGACGAAGAACCGGCGCCGCCCTGGCTCCAGTAAACGCCGTCAGTGACAGCAACTGCCGCCGGCTGCCAGGTCCTTGAGGATCGGGCAGTCCGGGCGGTCGTCGCCCTGGCAGTGGGCAACCAGCTCGCTCAAGGTGTCACGCAAGCTCACCAGCTCCTCGATGCGCCGGTTGAGGTCATCGATATGCTGGCTGGCCAAGGCCTTGACGTCGGCGCTGGCGCGCTGACGGTCCTGCCACAAGGTCAGCAGGCGGGCGACTTCTTCCAGTGAAAACCCCAGGTCCCGCGAGCGCTTGATGAATGCCAGCTGGTGCAGGTCTTCCTGCTGGTACAGGCGATAGCCGCTGTCGCTGCGCAAGGCCGGCTTGAGCAGGCCGATCGACTCATAGTAGCGGATCATCTTCGCGCTCAGGCCCGAGCGGCGGGCGGCTTGGCCGATATTCATTGGGCATCGTCCTCAGGCGGGGTGGCCGGTTTCCAGGTTTTCAGCAATAGCGCGTTGCTGACCACGCTGACACTCGACAGGGCCATGGCGGCGCCGGCCAGCACCGGGTTGAGCATGCCGAAGGCGGCCAGGGGAATGCCGATCAGGTTGTAGATAAACGCCCAGAACAGGTTCTGGCGAATCTTGGCGTAGGTCTTGCGGCTGATCTCCAGGGCTGCCGGCACCAGGCGCGGATCGCCGCGCATCAGGGTGATTCCGGCTGCCTGCATGGCCACGTCGGTGCCGCCGCCCATGGCGATGCCGATGTCCGCAGCGGCCAGTGCCGGGGCATCGTTGATCCCGTCGCCGACCATCGCCACTACGCCGGACTGCTTGAGCGCGGCAACGGTGGCGGCCTTGTCGGCGGGCAGTACCTCGGCGTACACGTCGGTGATGCCTAGGGCTTCACCCACCACCTTGGCGCTGCCGCGGTTGTCGCCGGTCAGCAGGTGGCTGCTGATGCCTTGTCCGGCCAGTTGCCGGACCGCTTGCCCGGCGCCAGGTTTGAGGCTGTCACCAAATGCGAACAGGCCCAGCACCCGCGCCTGCGGGCTGCGTTCGATCAACCACGACAGGGTGCGGCCTTCGGCTTCCCAAGCCTGGGCGCTGGCGGCCAGCTCGCCGGGTTGCAGGCCGCTTTCATCCAGCAGGCGACGGTTGCCCAGGGCCAGTTCGCGGCCATCGAGGCTGCCGGCGATACCGCGGCCGGTCAGCGACTGGCTGTTGCTGATAGCGGCCACAGGCAGGCCTTGTTCTTCACAGGCATCCAGCACCGCCTTGGCCAGCGGATGTTCGCTGCCGCGCTGCAGGGCGCCGGCCAGTTGCAGCAGGTGCGCCTGCTCGCCCACCAGTGCCCGGCTGTGGACGATGCGCGGGCTGCCGGAAGTGAGGGTGCCGGTTTTGTCGAATACCACGCGGTTGACCGCATAGGCACGTTCCAGGGCTTCGGCATCCTTGATCAGGATGCCGTGGCGGGCGGCGACACCGGTGCCGGCCATGATCGCCGTCGGTGTGGCCAGGCCCAAGGCGCATGGGCAGGCGATCACCAGCACGGCAACGGCGTTGATCAGTGCGTACTCCATCGGTGCGCCATCGAGCAGCCAACCAACCAGGGTGATCAGCGCCAGGACCAGTACGGCCGGTACGAACACCTGGCTGACCCGGTCTACCAGTTTCTGGATCGGCGCCTTGGCAGCCTGGGCGTCTTCGACCAGACGGATGATACGCGCCAGCACGGTTTCTGTGCCCAGAGCCAGGGTGCGGACCAGCAGGCGGCCTTCACCGTTGATCGCGCCGCCGGTGACCTTGTCGCCCGGCTGTTTCGGTACCGGCAGGCTTTCGCCGCTGATCAGTGCTTCGTCGGCGTGGCTCAGGCCTTCGATCACTTCACCGTCGACCGGGAAGCGTTCGCCAGGCTTGACCAGCACCAGGTCATGCAGGCGCAGTTCGCTGATGGCGACATCGCGCTCCTGGCCGTCGACCAGCAACAGCGCGCGTTCCGGGCGCAAGGCTTCCAGCGCGCGGATGGCGCTGGCGGTTTGCCGTTTGGCGCGGCTTTCCAGGTACTTGCCGAGCAGGATCAGGGCAATCACCACGGCCGAGGCCTCGAAGTACAAGTGCGGAACAATGCCGTCCCTGGTCGTGACCCATTGGTAGATACTCAGGCCGTAGCCGGCGCTGGTGCCGATTGCGACCAGCAGGTCCATGTTGCCGGCGCCGGCGCGCACGGCTTTCCACGCGGCGACATAAAAACGCGCACCGAGAATGAACTGCACCGGCGTGGCCAGGACGAACTGCACCCAGGCCGGCAGCATCCAGTGGATGCCAAAGGGTTGCAGTAGCATCGGCAGCACCAGCGGCAAGGCCAGCAACACCGCCAGGGCCACCGACCAACGCTCTTTGCGCAGTCGCTGTTCGGCCTCGGCCTGGTTGACCTTGGCGCTCTGCGGCAAGCTGGCGGTGTAACCGGCCTGGCTGACGGCATCGATCAGCACGCTGCTGTCGATCTGGCCAAACAGCTGCAAGTGCGCGCGTTCGTTGGCCAGGTTGACGGTCACCTGCTGCACGCCCGGAACCTTGGCCAGGGCACGTTCGACACGGCCGGCACAGGAGGCGCAAGTCATGCCGCCGATCTGCAGTTCGAGGGTCTGGGATGGGACGCTGTAGCCGGCTTGCTCAACAGCTTCGACCAGCGCTGGCAGGCTATCAGCCGGGGCCTGGACCCGGGCCTGTTCGGTGGCCAGGTTGACACTGACCTGTTCGGCGCCGACGACCTTGCGCAGGGCGCGCTCGACCCGGCCAGCACAGCTGGCGCAGGTCATGCCGGCAATCGGCAGGTCGAACGTGGTAGATGCGGACATGGGGCACTCCTCCTTGGACAGGCCTCAAGCATCAACCTTGCCATGCGGGGAAGGTCAATAGCCCAGGCCGGCCCTGATCAGCTTGAGGCCATTCTGATCCACGGCAATGCGGTATTTATTGATCTCACCGGCCCTCAGGGTCAGCTTTTGGTTGCGCTGGTTCTCCAGGCCGTTCTGGCACCCGGGGGCCTGTGCCGGCAGCAGGCGCAGGCGCACCGCGACCTGGCCCGGCGGCAGGTTGAACGAGGTCGACTGCTCCTGAAACAGCCGCGCCGAAAGCTGGTCATCGAGGTACACGCCGATCTCGCACGAGGTCGCCACTTCCAGGCGCTCGCGGGAAATGGTCAGAATGCTGTAGTCGGCATTGCCCTCGGCACTGGCCGGGGGGATCAGGCTCAATGCTCCCATCAGGCCGAAAAGGCCCAAAGCTGCCCTGCGCATGAATTCAAACTCCTGCAAATCGATTCTAAGGCTTGCAGCTTGGCGGAGCGGCGCGCCGATTTCCAGCCCGGCAGGCAATCCTCGTACTTGACCTTGCCCCGGTGGCAAGCTTGAGACTGCGCTCAAACCCCACAGGAGGCTGTTGCAATGCAAGTATTCACTGTTCAAGGAATGACCTGCGGCCATTGCGTCAAGGCTGTCACTCGCGCGGTTCAGGCCCAGGATGCAGACGCCAGGGTTGAGGTCGATCTGGGTCAGAAGCAGGTAAAAGTGCAGAGCGAGTTGCCGGCCGAGGAAATTCTCTCGGCGATTCGCGAAGAGGGCTACACGGCCGAAGCCGTCTGACCTCTGACGCCCGCGCGGTGGATAAAAGATTCATCGCGCAGGCGTAACTCTGTCAGCGAAACCCCGGCAGGGCGGTTAGACTAGCGGACTTGCTTAGCCTGCTACGGATTTCCGATGAACCTGCGAACCATCCTGATTCTCGGCGCCTTGAGTGCGTTCGGGCCCCTGGCGATCGACTTCTACCTGCCCGGTTTCCCGGCCATGGCGCTGGCCTTCGGCACCGACGAGAAGCATATCCAGACCACCCTCGCGGCGTACTTTCTCGGCCTGTCGATTGGCCAGCTGGCCTATGGACCAGTGGCCGACCGCTTTGGCCGGCGCATTCCGCTGCTGGTCGGGGTGACGCTATTTACCGTGGCGTCGCTGGCCTGTGCCTTTGCCCCGAGCCTCGACACGTTGATCGTGGCGCGCTTCGTCCAGGCCCTTGGTGGTTGCGCCGGGATGGTGCTGTCGCGAGCGATTGTCAGCGACAAGTGCGATGCGGTGGGGTCGGCCAAAGTCTTTTCGCAACTGATGCTGGTCATGGGCCTGGCGCCGATCCTGGCACCGATGCTCGGTGGCCTGATGGTCAACCTGTACGGTTGGCAGTCGATCTTTATCGCCCTGACCCTGTTCAGTGCCCTGTGCACCCTGGCCGTGGCGCTCGGCCTGCCGGAAAGCCTGCCGGCCAACCAGCCGCGCCAGCCGTTGTCCGGTGCCATGCGCCAGTACGGGAGGCTGTTCAAGGAGCGCATCTTCCTCGGCCACGCCTTGACCGGTGGCATCGCCATTGCCGGGATGTTTGCCTACATCGCCGGTTCGCCGTTCGTCTTCATCAAACTCTATGGCGTGCCGGCCGAGCACTATGGCTGGCTGTTCGGCAGTAACGCCGCAGGGTTCATCCTGGTGGCGCAGGTCAACGCGCGGCTGCTGGCCAAGCGTGGCCCGGCCTTCCTGCTGGCGCGTGCGGTATGGGTTTACCTGGCGGCGGGGCTGACCCTGCTGGGGATCAGTGCATTGCACCCGACGGCGTTGTGGCCGTTGTTGATTCCGCTGTTCATCTGTATTGCCAGCCTGGGCTGCATCATCCCCAACGCCTCGGCCTGTGCCATGAGCGGGCAGGGCGCCCGGGCCGGCAGCGCTTCAGCACTGCTGGGTTGCCTGCAGTTCAGCGTGGCCGCCGGTGCCGCGGCGCTGGTGGGGGTGCTGCACGATGGCACGGCGGTGCCGATGGCCATCGTCATCAGCTTGTGCGGCCTGGCGGTGGTGAGCGTGGCGATGCTGACCCGGCGCTTGACTCTCAGCCGCTGCGTTTGAGCGGGTGCGGGGCCTGGAGCCGGGCTTGCAGGGTGTTGACGAAGGCGCGGGCCTCGGCCTCGCTGCGAAAGCTCACCACATGCTGGTCGAGCTGAACCTGCCATGGGCAGCCGGGCTTTTTTGCTGATGCACTGACCTGGATATTCATATCTGCATACCTGAGGTTGGCGTTGGCTGATGCATTGTAGCGCTGGCCACGGGGAGCGGAATGACCTGGGTCAGTTGTCGGACTGACGGTCGCGTGCGCCGCGAAAACGCGGCGGGCGCGGGGTTTCAGAAACCTTCGAGAACGATCTTGCCCTTGGCTGCGCCGCTTTCCAGCAGGGCATGGGCGCGGCGCAGGTTGGCGGCATTGATGGTGCCGAAGTGCTCGCCGAGGGTGGTCTTGAGGGTGCCGTTATCGATCAGTTCGGCAACCCGCTCGAGCAGGTTGTGCTGCTCGATCATGTCGGCGGTTTCGAACAGCGAGCGGGTGTACATGAACTCCCAGTGCAGCGACAGGCTCTTGCGCTTGAGCTTGGTGACGTCCAACTGCTTGGGGTCATCGATCAGTGCCAGTTTGCCTTGTGGCGCCAGGGCTTCGACCAGTTGATCGAGGTGCTGGTCAGTCTGGGTCAGGCTGGCGACATGGGTGACCTGCTCGATGCCCTGAGCCTTGAGCGCGGCAGCCAGCGGCTGGCTGTGATCGACCACCTGATCGGCGCCCAGCTTGCGCACCCAGTCCTGGGTTTGTGGGCGCGAGGCGCTGCCGATCACGGTGAGACCGGTCAGCGTGCTCGCCAGTTGGGTGAGGATCGAGCCGACACCGCCGGCGGCGCCGACGATCAGCAGGCTCTGGCCCTGGTCCTGCTGGGCTTCGGCGATTTGCAGACGTTCGAACAACAGCTCCCAGGCCGTGATAGCCGTCAAAGGCAGCGCCGCAGCCTCGGCAAAGCCCAGGGTTTTCGGCATGTGCCCGACGATTCGTTCATCCACCACGTGCAGTTCACTGTTGCCGCCAGCACGGGCGATGGAGCCGGCGTAGTAAACCTTGTCGCCCGGCTGGAACAGGCTGACCTCGCGCCCCACCGCCTTGACCACCCCGGCCACGTCCCAGCCCAGCACCTTGGCGGCGCCGCCTTCTGGCGACACGTTCTGGCGAACCTTGGTATCGACCGGGTTCACCGAGATCGCCCGCACCGCCACCAGCAGGTCGCGTGGGCCTGGCTCGGGGGCTGGCAGTTCGATGTCCTGCAGGGCTGCCGGGTCGGTGATGGGCAGGGAGTGATAGTAGGCAATGGCTTTCATGGGGTGGTCCTTGGCAGATAGGGCGTGACCCCATGATTGGCGCTTTCACTTGTCGTTAAAAGCCGATAAAACTACAGAATCTTTCAATATTTTTTTGATAATGGCGAGTGTCTCGGATGCGTATCGATGATCTGCAGTTGTTCGTTCGTGCCGCCGAGCTGGGCAGCCTGTCTGCGGCCGCACGCTTGCTTGACCTGTCACCGGCAGTGGCCAGTGCTTCGCTCAAACGTCTGGAGCAGCAGTTGGGCGTGCGCTTGCTGGCGCGCTCGACCCGCAATCTGCGCCTGACCGCCGAGGGTGAGGGGTACTTGCAGCATGCCCGTTCCGCCCTGGCGAGCCTGGAGGAGGGGCAGCGAGTCCTGGCCCATGGGCAGGATCAGGTCAGCGGTACCCTGCTGTTGTCGGCGCCCTCGGATTTTGGTCGTAACGTACTCTTGCCGTGGCTCGACGAGCTGCAGGATGAACACCCGCAGCTTAACGTGCGCTTGCTGCTGGGCGATCGCAACGCCGACCTGTTTCGCCAGGCGGCGGACATCGCCCTGCGCTATGGCGCCCCGGAAGACTCCAGTCTGGTGGCGTTGCCGTTGTGCCCGGATAACCGCCGGGTGCTGTGTGCATCACCTGCCTACCTGGCCCGCCACGGTGAGCCGGCCGAAGTGGCGCAACTGGCCGAGCACAATTGCCTGCTGTATCAGTTGGGCAGCCGTGTGCATGACCATTGGCGCTTTGGCGAGGGCGCCAGTGAGGTCGGTGTGAGCGTCAACGGTGATCGTTTTTGTGATGATGCCGATGTGGTCCGGCGCTGGGCACTGGCCGGTGTCGGTATTGCTTACAAGTCCTGGCTGGATGTGGCCAACGATGTGCAGGCCGGACGCCTCAAGTTGCTAATGCCACAACTGCGTGGTGAAGCGGCGCCCCTGAACCTGATGTGCACCCACCGGGCGCAGTTGGGCAAACCCGTGCAGTTATTGCGAAATATGCTTCGAGCGCGTTGTCAGATAATGCTCGAGAAACTGCTGGGTTAAACTGCCCAAGAAGTTGCTATTACGTGACACTCCTACATGACTGGCATGCAATTCTTGTGAGTTTCAGCATAATTTGTTGTAGGTTTTATCGGGCGATCTGAACTTGATAATAATCCGTCAATTGCTAGCAAGATATGTAACATGGGGGTTGGGGTGTTCATGTCCAAACGTATCTTCAGTCTTGTGCCTGGTGGCCATTGCTGAGGTTGCCAATACCTTGGAAATCGACCGGATTACGTTGGCGCAACGCGGCTTATAATGGATCCAGCAGTCATTTCCAGCGAGAGATACTTCCATGTCCAGGTCGGCAAGTATTACCTCTCACTCAGACATCGCCTGGCCCTGGCCCGGGCTGACTGCCGGTGAGGTGCTTGACCGCAAGTAGCCTGAATAACTTTTGTATGTTCGTGTTGCAGGAGGAACACGATGACTTGATAACTTCCACTTCCTGCCTTTCTGGCATCGGACACCTCGCAGTAAATGCTGCCGACATGGTTAATCAATCGATATCAGACATGATCTCGCAGGGAGTTGAGATATGAAACCAGTAACGAGTATCAGCCAGATCGCCAGCTTGTTGGCAGACCCGAAACGCAGTGCGATGCTCTGGGCCTTGATCGATGGCATGGCGCGACCTTCCGATGAGCTCGCCAGCATGGCAGGGCTGACGCCTTCTTCGGCCTGCGCTCACCTGGCCAGGTTGTCGGCCAGTGGCTTGCTGAAGCTGGAACCGCGGGGGCGCAAACGTTATTTCAGGTTAGCCGCGCCGGAAGTTGGGGCGGCTGTCGAGGCGCTGGCCAGTGTCCAGGTCAAAACACCCGAAGACAGTCGCGAGCAGGAGGTGGGTGGCATTCCGTTGTCCATGCGCCGGGCACGGCTGTGTGGCGATCACCTGGGCGGCGAGCTGGCGGCCGATCTCTATCAGCGCCTGTTCGATGCCGGCTGGCTGGAGGGCAGCGAGCAGCACATCGACGTCACCCCGCACGGCCGCGCACAGTTCGCCGCTTACGGGATTTTCATCGAGGCCCTGGCCCAGCATCAACGTCGAAGCTTCAGCAGTTGCCGGTGCTGCAGCGAATGGAGCGATCACCGCCCACATCTGGGAGGCGCGCTGGGCAGCAGCCTGCTCAAGCTGTTTCTGCAGTCCGGCTGGATACGTGAGAGTGAAACATCGCGCATGTTGCAGATCAGCGCGACGGGTTTGGCACACATCAACCGCATAGCCCAGGTTCCAGTGCTGAAGACTGCCGGCTGAACCGAGGAGAGGCGCCTGCTTGGCAGGCGTCGTTGCGGCATTTGGCGAGGTCGCTGCTGACAACTCGCCCGAAGGCAGATGCCGTGACACTCGGGGTTGGCACAACTGCGGGGGATTCTTGCATGGCAGCTCAGGACTACAGTGCGGCGCAGCGTCTGGAACGCTTGCCGATCAGTGGTTACCACCGTCTGATTTTCATCATCATCGCCCTGGCGTTCTTCTTCGACTCCATGGACCTGGCGATGATGACCTTCCTGCTCGGCTCGATCAAAGCCGAGTTCGGCTTGAGCACTGCCCAGGCCGGGTTACTGGCCAGTTCGAGCTTCTTCGGCATGGTGCTGGGCGCATCGCTGTCCGGAATGCTCGGTGACCGCTTCGGGCGCAAGCCGGTGTTCCAGTGGAGCATCGTGCTCTGGGGACTGGCCAGTTACCTGTGCTCGACCGCGCAGTCGGTCGAAACCCTGACGTTGTATCGAGTACTGCTGGGGATCGGCATGGGCATGGAGTTTCCGATTGCCCAGTCGATGCTTTCGGAGCTGATTCCGGCCAAGCGCCGCGGCCGCTACATTGCCCTGATGGATGGTTTCTGGCCCCTGGGTTTCGTGGCCGCCGGCGTGCTGTCGTATTTTCTGCTGCCGCTGATTGGCTGGCGCGACATCTTCCTGGTGCTCGCGGTGCCTGCGGTGTTCGTTTTGGCCATTCGCTTTTTTCTGCCCGAATCGCCGCGCTGGCTCGAGCAATCCGGTCGTCTGCTGGAGGCTGATACGGTGCTACGTGGCATCGAGGCAAAGGTGATGAATTCGCTGGGGCTGCAGCAATTACCCGTACCGGTGCCATTGGCACGAACGGCGCCGCAGACACCGGGCTTTTTCTCGGCGTTCGTTGAGCTCTGGTCGACGCAGTACCGTCGCCGCACCCTGATGATCTGGAGTGTCTGGTTCTTTGCCTTGCTGGGCTTCTACGGTCTGACCTCGTGGCTCAGCGCGTTGCTGCAGCAGTCAGGTTTCGCTGTTACTCAGTCGGTGTACTACACCGTGCTGATTTCCCTGGGCGGGATTCCCGGGTTTCTCGTCGCGGCCTGGCTGGTGGAGGTGTGGGGGCGCAAGCCGACCTGCGTGATGACCTTGCTGGGTGGTGGTGTCATGGCCTACCTGTACGGGCAAAGTGCGGTGTTTGGCGGGCAGGTGGAGCTGTTGATCGGCACGGGGCTGCTGATGCAGTTTTTTCTGTTCGGGATGTGGGCAGTGCTCTACACCTACACTCCCGAGCTCTATCCCACTTCGGCGCGGGCTACCGGTTCGGGGTTTGCCTCGGCGGTCGGGCGTATCGGTTCGCTGCTCGGGCCGATGGTCACCGGCTTGCTGTTTCCGTTGGCCGGGCAGGGCGGGGTGTTTGCCCTGGGGGCACTGTGCTTTGCCGTGGCGGCGCTGGTGGTTGGGGTGTTCGGGGTCGAGACCCGCGGTAAGACCCTGGAGGAGCTGAGCGAGATTCAGGATTAACCTGTAGGAGCGGGCTTGCCCCGCGATCGAGCGCTACCCGATGTGCAGGCTGCACTGGCCTCATCGCGGGTCAAGCCCGCTCCTACAGGTCCAGCTCCAATGTCAGGGTTTGACCAACCGCGCATCCAGGCTGTTCTGCGCCAGGCGCCGCGCCTGGTCTTGGGTCATGCCCAGGTGCTCATGCAGGGCCTGGAAGTTCTCGGTGACGTAACCCCCGAAGTACGCCGGGTCATCGGAGTTGACCGTGACCTTCACGCCACGCTCGAGCATGTCGAGGATGTTGTGCTGGCTCATGTGCTCGAACACGCACAGCTTGGTGTTGGACAGCGGGCAGACGGTCAGCGGGATCTGCTCGTCGATGATCCGCTGCATCAGGCGCTCGTCTTCGATGGCGCGTACGCCATGGTCGATACGCTGAATCTTCAGCAGGTCGATGGCCTCCCAGATGTATTCGGGCGGGCCTTCTTCGCCAGCGTGGGCAACGGTCAGGAAGCCTTCGCTACGGGCCCGGTCGAACACCCGCTGGAACTTGCTCGGCGGGTGGCCCATCTCCGAGCTGTCGAGGCCGACGGCAATGAAGGCATCACGAAACGGCATGGCCTGATCGAGGGTCTTGTGGGCTTGCTCTTCACTGAGGTGGCGCAGGAAACTGAGGATCAGGCCGCTGCTGATGCCCAGTTGCTGCTGGCCATCCTTGAGTGCCGCTCTGATGCCATTGACCACAACCTCGAAAGGGATGCCGCGATCGGTATGGGTCTGCGGGTCGAAGAACGGCTCGGTGTGAATCACGTTCTGCGCCTTGCAACGCTGCAGGTAAGCCCAGGTCAGGTCGTAGAAGTCCTGCTCGGTACGCAGCACATCGGCGCCCTGGTAGTAGAGGTCGAGAAACTCTTGCAGGTTGTTGAACGCATAGGCGCTGCGCAGGGCTTCGACATCGTTCCAGGGCAGGGCAATCTTGTTGCGCTCGGCCAGGGCGAACAGCAACTCGGGCTCCAGCGATCCTTCCAGGTGCAGGTGCAATTCTGCCTTGGGCAGAGCGTTAAGCCAGTCGTACATAGTGGTGGAATCTCATCAGGTGCGGTTGCCGCCATTCTACAGAGGTTGCGCTGTCTACGCGGAGAAAGCTGACCAGGCGGTTCCTGCGGGTAACCTTCAACGATGGCGAAACCAACGCGATCGAGGGCATGACCCTCTTCGTGCGCTTCGCCACCGTCATCATGTTGGCATTGCTCGCCTTTGCGCTATCAGCCCGCGATCAATTGTGCGGCGGCCTGACGGTGATCGGCGATCAGCGCCTGGACATCCAGCCCCTCGATCTGGCCATCGACAACCCGCCACTGGCCGCCGACCATGACCCGGTCGGCGCGGTCGGCGCCGCACAGCAGTAGGGCCGAGAGCGGGTCGTGGCTGCCGGAGAAGCGCAGCTCGTCGAGTTTGAACAGGGCCAGGTCGGCCTGTTTGCCCACCGCCAGCTCGCCGATGTCGGTACGCCCGAGCAACTGCGCCGAGCCGCGGGTGGCCCAACCCAAAACCAGTTCCGGCGTAATCGCTTCGGCGCCGTAGCGCAGCCGTTGCAGGTACAGGGCCTGGCGCGCTTCGAGGATCATGTTGGAGGCGTCGTTGGAGGCCGAACCGTCCACGCCCAGGCCCACCGGCGCCCCGGCCCGGGTCAGTTCCAGGGTTGGGCAGATGCCCGAGGCCAGGCGCATGTTCGAGCTTGGGCAATGGCAGATGCCGGTGCCGGCGGCGCCCAGGCGGGCGATCTCGTCCGGATTGAAATGGATGCCATGAGCCAGCCAGGTGCGCGGGCCGAGCCAGCCGACACTGTCGAGGTAATCGACCGTGCGCAGGCCGAAGCGCTGCAGGCAGAAGTCCTCTTCGTCGAGGGTTTCGGCCAGGTGAGTGTGCAGGCGCACGTCCAGCGCTTTGGCCAGATCGGCGCTGGCGCGCATGATTTGCGGCGTGACCGAGAACGGCGAGCAGGGCGCCAGGGCGATCTGGACCTGCGCACCGTCACCACGCTCATGGTAGCTGTGGATAAGTCGCTGGCTGTCCGCCAGGATCACTTCGCCCTGTTGCACCGTCTGTTGCGGCGGCAGGCCGCCGTCGGCTTCGCCCAGGCTCATGGAGCCGCGGGTGAGCATGGCGCGCATGCCCAGTTTGCGTACCGCTTCGACTTGCACGTCGATGGCGTTTTCCAGGCCATCGGGGAACAGGTAATGGTGGTCGGCGGCGGTGGTGCAGCCCGACAGCAACAGCTCGGCCAGGGCCACGCGGGTCGCCAGTTCAAGCTTGGCCGGGGTCAGCCGGGCCCAGACCGGGTAGAGGGTTTTCAGCCAGGGGAACAGCGGCTGGTTGACCACCGGCGCCCAGGCGCGGGTCAGGGTCTGGTAGAAGTGGTGGTGGGTGTTGATAAGTCCTGGCAACACCACGTGTTCACGGGCATCGAAGACTTGTCCACAGGGGCTGCCCGGGCTTTGCCCCAGGCCAAGTACTTGCTGGATACGGCCGTCTTCAATCACCAGGCCGCCACGGGCGTCGAGGCTGTTGGCTGTGAAGATGGCGAGGGGGTTTTTCAACCAGATGCGGGTCGCAGGCATGGTGCCGGCTCCTCTGAAAGTGGGTTCAGGTTAGCCAGCTCAGTGTTGCCCTGTCTGCTGATCCAGGTCCGCCGCGGTGGGCGAGGTGTCGAGTCTACACCCACCGCGCGGGGTTTCACCAGATCAGGCTTTCGCCCTTGTAATTGATGAATTGCAGGCCGCCTTTGCCACTGTGGGCGTGAACCTGATCGACCATGCCGCGGGTGCTGGTTGGCACATCGATGTCGGCGCCTTCACCGCCCATGTCGGTCTTTACCCAGCCCGGGTGCATGGCCAGCACGGTCAGTTGCGGTTCGCCGAGTTGCACCACGAAGCTGTTGATCATCGAGTTCAGTGCGGCCTTACTGGCCTTGTACAGGCACAGTTCCGGCGCATCGGGAATGCTCACGCTGCCCAGCACCGAACTCATGAAGGCGATCACCCCGGTGTCTTTGCGCAGTTGCGGGGCGAAACGCTGGGCCACGCGAATCGGCGCCACGCTGTTGGTCATGAACAATTCGCCGACGTCAGCGAGCCTGGCCTGTTCCGGGTTCTGCTCCTCCGGGCCCTTGACCCCGGCGTTGACGAACAGCAGGTCGAAGGTGTGTGCAGCGAGACGTTCCTGCAGTGCATCGAGCTGGCGGGCGTTGTTCATCTCAAGGGTTTGCACCTGCACCCGGGGCAGGGTGCTCAGGGCTTCGGCCTTGGCCAGGTCGCGGACAGTGGCAACCACATTCCAGCCATCTTCCACCAGGCGCTGCACCAGGCCAAGGCCCAGGCCGCGCGAGGCGCCGATGATCAGGGCGGTCTTGTTCGTGGACATAGGGAACTCCTTTCAAGGGGGCATCAATCGTTGATCAAAGAATAACCAGTCTAGCCAAGCCGTGGCCCAGCAAGCCGTTGGCGCAGGGGTGCACGGCTTATCCACAGTTTGCTCCACAGTATTTGTGTGCAAGCGTGAACGCTGGACACAAGCCTGTCAGGGCCGCTGTGCCCTGGCAATAACTGGGGATAACTCGCTGATTTTTCGACAGTTGAAGCACTGTCATCAGATCTTGATCAAAATATGATCGTTCTTCTGCAGGCCCCGTGGTTAAAGGCTCACAGCCGAATGCTCAGAGCTTATCCACAGCCGGGCCCACAGTGAATGTGGGCAAATGTTCAGGCGCGTTCCAGCAGGATTCGGCCACGGCTGAGGTCGGCCAGCTGACGCTGCAGCACTTCGATCTGTTCTTCGCCAAGGGCCAGGCGCAGGTCGACGCCATTGGCGGTGAACTGTTCGTCCAGTACCAGGCCATCGGCCTCGGCCACGCGCAGCTTGAGCAGCGCCAGTTCGCTGAAACTGCAGCTGCAGGTCAGTTCGCTGCGGCTGACCAGCAAGCGTTTTTCTGCTTGCTGCAGGCATTTATTGGCGCCACCGCCGTAGGCACGAGCCAGGCCGCCGGTGCCCAGTTGGATGCCGCCGTACCAGCGGATCACCAGCACCACCACCTGGTCGCAGTCCTGGGCCTCGATTGCAGCCAGGATCGGCCGCCCAGCGGTGCCGCCGGGTTCGCCGTCGTCGCTGCTGCGGTATTGTCCGCCGAGTTTCCAGGCCCAGCAATTGTGGGTGGCAGCGAGGTCGCTATGGGTTTCGATGAAGCTCATGGCGTCGGCCGGGCTGCTGATCGGCGCAGCCAGGGTGATGAAACGGCTCTTGCGAATCTCTTCGCGAAACTCGCAGGTGTCGAGCAGGGTAAAAGGCATAAGGCAGGTTCAGTCGCGAGGTGTCAGGCCACAGCCTTTGAGAATGATGTGGATAAGATTGTTGCTGGCGTCTTCCATGTCCTGCTTGGTCAGGCGGCTGCGGCCGGTGACCTGGCAGATCTGGGTGGCGAAGTCGGCATAGTGCTGGGTGCTGCCCCACAGCAGGAAAATCAGGTGCACCGGGTCGACCGGGTCCATCTTGCCGGCGTCGATCCAGGCCTGGAACACCGCGGCACGGCCCTTGAACCAGGCGCGGTAGTCTTCGCTGAAATAATCGCTCAGGCACTGCCCGCCGCTGATGATCTCCATGGCGAAGATCCGTGATGCCTGCGGGTTGCGCCGGGAGAATTCCATTTTGGTGCGGATGTAGCTGCTCAATGCCTGGGCCGGATCATCGTCGACGGTCAAGGCGTTGAAGGTGCTGTCCCACAGCTCGATGATGTTGCTCAACACCGCCACATACAGGCCAAGCTTGTTGGTGAAGTAGTAGTGCAGGTTGGCCTTGGGCAACCCGGCCTTGAGGGCGATGGTGTTCATGCTGGTGCCCTTGAAGCCGTGGCGGGCGAATTCGTCCTCGGCGGCCTGGATGATGGCCTGCTCGTTCTTCTGGCGAATGCGGCCGGCGGGCTTGCCCGAGACTTGGAGGCGATGCGCAGGGACTTCAAAGGTCATGAACGATTCCAGACAAGGCAATGGGTATCTCTTATGACTGGCTAACCTACCAGCATTAGTTCTCAGCGAGTAGCCGCCAGGCTTTCAAGGAAGCTTTCCAGTACCAGGTGCGGGCGCCGGCCTTTGCGCGTTACCCAGCACAGGCTCAGGTCGTAGAAGCGCTCGGCGGGCTTGAGCGCGCGCAAGCGGCCTTGCTGCACCCAGAACGTCGCGTAGTGGTCCGGCAAGTAGCCGATGTAGCGCCCGGTCAGAATCAGGAAGGCCATGCCTTCGCGGTCGGAGGCGCTGGCGGTGCAGTTCAGCGCCTGGTAATGGGCCTGGATATCGGCGGGCAGGCGGAAGGTCGGGGCGATGGCGTCCTGGCTGTTGAGACGCTCGTCGTCCAGTTGCCGATCGTCGGCATAGAACAGCGGATGGCCGACCGCGCAGTAGAGCAGCGAGCGTTCGCTGTACAGCGGCTGGTACTCAAGGCCCGACAGCGGGCTGGTCTGCGGCACCACGCCAACATGCAGGCTGCCATCGAGCACGCCCTGTTCGACCTGGCTGGGGGCGATCATGCGAATCTGGATGCGCACGTCCGGGCCGCGATCCTTGAGCTGGGCCAGGGCATGGGTAATGCGCATGTGCGGCAGGGTCACCAGGTTGTCGGTCAGGCCGATGTTCAGTTCGCCGCGCAAATGCTGGTGCAGGCCGTTGACCTCGGTGCGAAAGCTCTCCAGGGCGCTGAGCAACTGCAGCGCCGAGTGATACACCTCGCGGCCTTCTTCGGTCAGCGAGAAACCGGCGCGCCCGCGCTGGCACAGGCGCAGGCCCAAGCGCTGCTCAAGGTCGCTCATCTGCTGGCTGATGGCCGAACGGCCGATGCCCAGCACGTTCTCGGCAGCCGAAAAGCCGCCGCACTCCACCACGCTGCGGTAGATCTTCAACAGGCGGATATCGAAATCGCTGACCTGGGCCAGGGGTTGTGGACGTTTCACGCGATGCCTCTGCGTTCAGGGACATGAAAGGCACACAACATACGCTGATCAGACATTCTCGCGCCAGCGACGGGCCTGAACGATCAGGGCCGGGGCGAAGTGCAACAGCAGCATTCGCACCAGGTGATGAGACAGCACGAACACCACATTCAGCCCGCCGCTGAAGGCGACGATGGCGATGGTTTCGATGGCGCCGGGCATGTAGGCCAGCCACAGGGTGAAGGGGTCGCTGCCCAGGACCTTGGCGGCCACTCCGGCAAAGGCTGCGGCGACCAGCAGCATCAAGCCCACGGACATCAGCCCGGCGCTGCCGTGACGGGTGAGCTCCTTGAGGCGGATTTCCCTGAACCTGGCGCCGATCAGCACACCGAGGATCAGCGCGGCGAAGTCCACGCTCCAGCCGGGCATGTGAAAAGCCTGCAGCAAGCCAAGCTTTACATAGGCCGCCGTGGCGATGATCGCCGTGAGCATGAAGGGCGCGGGAACACCAAGCTTGAGCAGCAGGCGCCCCAGCAGGATGCACAGGGCAAGCAGCGATGCCAGGGTCAGCAACAGGCTCGGGGTGAGCGAGGCGCTCGCGACTGCAGGTGCATCGCTACCTGCGCGAATGCACAGGCTTACCAGCAGGGTGATCGACACCAGGCGCATCAGGTGCACGACGATCACCTTGCTGGAAGCCCGTTCCGACTCCAGCAAGTCGAACACCGCAGCCAGGGCGCCGGGGTAAACCGCCAGCAGCGAATCCTTGAGGCTCCAGCCGCAGCCCTTGAACAGCCACAGGCCGGCAACGCTGATCTGCGCACTCAGGCACAACAGCAGAAAACCCAGGCTCGGCAGGATGCTGGCCACTGTGGCGCTATCCCAGGCCTGGAACATCAGCCCGGTGGCGATACCCATGACCAGTTGCACATATTCCAGGCCAAAGCGCAGGTTGGGAGTAAAGCGCAGCCGGCTGACCAGCGTGGCACTGGCGACGATGGTGCCCAGTAGCAGCCCGTGAGGCACACCAGCAAACTGTACGGCGGCGCCAACCAGGGCGCAGATCATTAAACACAGGATGGTTTTCATGGTGGGCGTGCTTGCGCGTCCTGCGCCAAGTCTCCTGAAGGGGGCCGCCGGCATCATGCGCCTTGCCGGGATGCATGGAAACACTTTGTAACATCCTTGCGGCTGCAAGTTTTGAATGAATGTTTAACTAAAGTTGATCTGAAGATTAGAAAAGCCAGGTTTTCCAAACTTTATGCTCATGCCAATTTAGCTGCAACAACACTTGTCGCTGCCCAATTGCCTTGCGAGGACTTGTCCGATGAATCTGCCTGAAAACGCTCCTGTCGGTCTGGCCAGCCAGCTCAAGCTGGACGCCCACTGGATGCCCTACACCGCCAACCGCAATTTTCAGCGCGATCCACGGCTGATCGTCGCCGCCGAAGGCAGCTACCTGACCGACGACAAGGGTCGCAAGATCTATGACGCGCTGTCCGGCCTGTGGACCTGTGGCGCCGGTCACACCCGCAAGCAGATCCAGGAGGCGGTCTCGCGCCAGTTGGGCGTGCTCGATTACTCGCCGGCCTTCCAGTTCGGTCACCCGCTGTCGTTCCAGCTGGCCGAGAAGATCACCGACCTGACCCCGGGCAACCTTAATCACGTCTTCTATACCAACTCCGGTTCCGAGTGCGCCGACACCGCGGTGAAGATGGTCCGTGCCTACTGGCGCCTGAAAGGCCAGGCCACCAAGACCAAGCTGATCGGCCGTGCCCGTGGCTATCACGGGGTGAACATCGCCGGCACCAGCCTGGGTGGCGTCAACGGTAACCGCAAGCTGTTCGGCCAGTTGCTCGACGTCGATCACCTTCCGCACACCCTGCTGCCGGGCAATGCCTTCACCAAGGGCATGCCGGAAGAGGGCGGTATTGCCCTGGCCGATGAAATGCTCAAACTGATCGAGCTGCACGATGCCTCGAACATCGCCGCGCTGATCGTCGAACCGCTGGCCGGTTCCGCCGGCGTGCTGCCGCCACCCAAGGGTTATCTGAAACGCCTGCGGGAAATCTGCGACCAGCACAACATCCTGCTGATCTTCGACGAAGTGATTACCGGCTTCGGCCGCATGGGTTCGATGTTCGGTGCCGATGCCTTCGGCGTTACCCCGGATTTGATGTGTATCGCCAAGCAGGTCACCAACGGCGCCATCCCGATGGGCGCGGTGATCGCCAGCAGCGAGATCTACCAGACCTTCATGAACCAGCCAACCCCGGAATACGCGGTGGAATTCCCCCACGGCTACACCTACTCGGCGCACCCGGTGGCCTGCGCCGCCGGTATCGCCGCGCTGGACCTGCTGGAGAAGGAAAACCTGGTACAGGCTGCCGCCGAACTGTCGCCGCACTTCGAGAAGGTGCTGCACGGGGTCAAGGGCGCGAAGAACATCATCGACATTCGTAACTACGGCCTGGCCGGGGCGATCCAGATTGCCGCCCGTGACGGCGATGCCATCGTGCGTCCGTACGAGATTGCCATGAAGCTGTGGAAAGCCGGCTTCTATGTGCGCTTCGGCGGCGACACCCTGCAGTTCGGCCCAACCTTCAACAGCCAGGCACAGGAACTGGATCGTCTGTTCGATGCGGTGGGTGAGGCCATCAACCAGGTCGATTGATCGTTCCTCTCTCTATATAAGAAGCGGGCGCGAGTGATCTCGCGCCCAGGCATACCCCCTTTCTGGAGTTCTGCATGAGCACTGTTCAACACCTGATCAATGGCGAACTGGTTGCTGCCGACGCGCGCACCGCCGATGTCTTCAACCCGTCCACTGGCCAGGCTATCCACAAGGTCGCCCTGGCCAGCAAGCAAACCGTGCAGCAAGCCATCGATTCGGCCAAGGCCGCGTTCCCGGCCTGGCGCAATACGCCGCCGGCCAAGCGCGCCCAGGTGATGTTCCGCTTCAAGCAATTGCTGGAGCAGAACGAGGCGCGTATCTCCCAACTGATCAGCGAAGAGCACGGCAAGACCCTGGAGGACGCCGCCGGTGAACTCAAGCGCGGCATCGAGAACGTCGAGTTCGCCTGCGCCGCCCCGGAAGTGCTCAAGGGCGAGTACAGCCGCAACGTCGGCCCGAACATCGATGCCTGGTCCGATTTCCAGCCGCTGGGCGTGGTGGCCGGTATCACCCCGTTCAACTTCCCGGCCATGGTGCCGCTGTGGATGTACCCACTGGCGATTGCCTGCGGTAACTGCTTCATCCTCAAACCGTCGGAGCGTGACCCGAGCTCGACTCTGCTGATAGCCCAGCTGCTGCACGAAGCCGGCCTGCCGAAAGGCGTGCTCAACGTGGTGCATGGTGACAAGGAAGCGGTTGATGCGCTGATCGAGGCGCCAGAGGTCAAGGCCCTGAGTTTCGTCGGTTCAACGCCGATTGCCGAATACATCTATGCCGAAGGCACCAAGCGCGGCAAACGCGTCCAGGCCCTGGGCGGGGCGAAAAACCACGCGGTGCTGATGCCTGATGCCGACCTGGACAATGCCGTCAGCGCGCTGATGGGCGCAGCGTACGGTTCTTGCGGTGAGCGTTGCATGGCAATCTCCGTGGCCGTATGCGTCGGCGACCAGGTGGCTGATGCACTGATCGCCAAGCTTGAGCCGCAGATCAAGGCGCTGAAGATTGGTGCCGGCACTTCCTGCGGCCTGGACATGGGCCCGCTGGTTACCGCGGCGGCCCGTGACAAGGTGGTTGGCTACATCGACCAAGGTGTGGCTGCTGGTGCGCAGTTGGTGGTCGACGGCCGGGGCTACCGGGTTGCCGGTAACGAAGACGGCTACTTTGTCGGCGGCACTCTGTTCGATCGCGTAACCCCCGAGATGAGCATCTATAAAGAAGAGATCTTCGGGCCGGTACTCTGCGTCGTGCGTGTGGACAGCCTGGAAGAGGCGATGCGCCTGATCAACGAACACGAGTACGGTAACGGCACCTGCATCTTTACCCGTGACGGTGAAGCGGCGCGCCTGTTCTGCGACGAAATCGAAGTGGGTATGGTCGGCGTCAACGTCCCGCTGCCGGTACCGGTGGCTTACCACAGCTTCGGTGGCTGGAAGCGTTCGCTGTTCGGCGACCTGCATGCTTATGGCCCGGATGGCGTGCGTTTCTACACGCGCCGCAAAGCCATTACCCAGCGCTGGCCACAACGTGCCAGCCATGAAGCTTCGCAGTTTGCCTTCCCGAGCCTCTAAGGCGTTAGCTGCAAGCTGCAAGTTGAGCGCGGTGCTAGCGCTTCTACTTGCAGCTTGAAGCTTGTGGCTTATAGCTAAAACGCCGCCGCTGAAACAAAGTTGAAATAAGTCCTTGACGCCCCTGTGGATCTGTCTATAATTCGCCCCACTTCCGGCGCAGTCGGAACTGAAAACTCCTTGAGTTTCAACGAGTTAGCAGTTTCAGGGTTGCCTGGAGGGGCTTCGATCGAAAGATCGGCAGCGGTGAAAAAGGCAGTTGACAGCGGTTTGAAACGCTGTAGAATTCGCCTCCCGCTGACGAGAGATCGCAGCGAGTCAAGTGGTTGAAGTTGAAAGAGAAATTCTGAAAAACTTCAAAATAAACGCTTGACAGGCTCTGAGGAGAGCGTAGAATGCGCGCCTCGGTTGAGACGAAAAGCTCTTAACCAACCGCTCTTTAACAACTGAATCAAGCAATTCGTGTGGGTGCTTGTGAGCTCAGACTGATAGTCAAAAAGATTATCAGCATCACAAGTGGCTACACGAAAATCGAAAGATTTGAAAGTAAGTCATTTGAGATTGCTGAGCCAAGTTTAGGGTTTTCTCAAAACCCAAGCAGTATTGAACTGAAGAGTTTGATCATGGCTCAGATTGAACGCTGGCGGCAGGCCTAACACATGCAAGTCGAGCGGATGAGAAGAGCTTGCTCTTCGATTCAGCGGCGGACGGGTGAGTAATACCTAGGAATCTGCCTGGTAGTGGGGGACAACGTTTCGAAAGGAACGCTAATACCGCATACGTCCTACGGGAGAAAGCAGGGGACCTTCGGGCCTTGCGCTATCAGATGAGCCTAGGTCGGATTAGCTAGTTGGTGAGGTAATGGCTCACCAAGGCGACGATCCGTAACTGGTCTGAGAGGATGATCAGTCACACTGGAACTGAGACACGGTCCAGACTCCTACGGGAGGCAGCAGTGGGGAATATTGGACAATGGGCGAAAGCCTGATCCAGCCATGCCGCGTGTGTGAAGAAGGTCTTCGGATTGTAAAGCACTTTAAGTTGGGAGGAAGGGTACTTACCTAATACGTGAGTATTTTGACGTTACCGACAGAATAAGCACCGGCTAACTCTGTGCCAGCAGCCGCGGTAATACAGAGGGTGCAAGCGTTAATCGGAATTACTGGGCGTAAAGCGCGCGTAGGTGGTTCGTTAAGTTGGATGTGAAATCCCCGGGCTCAACCTGGGAACTGCATCCAAAACTGGCGAGCTAGAGTAGGGCAGAGGGTGGTGGAATTTCCTGTGTAGCGGTGAAATGCGTAGATATAGGAAGGAACACCAGTGGCGAAGGCGACCACCTGGGCTCATACTGACACTGAGGTGCGAAAGCGTGGGGAGCAAACAGGATTAGATACCCTGGTAGTCCACGCCGTAAACGATGTCAACTAGCCGTTGGAATCCTTGAGATTTTAGTGGCGCAGCTAACGCATTAAGTTGACCGCCTGGGGAGTACGGCCGCAAGGTTAAAACTCAAATGAATTGACGGGGGCCCGCACAAGCGGTGGAGCATGTGGTTTAATTCGAAGCAACGCGAAGAACCTTACCAGGCCTTGACATGCAGAGAACTTTCCAGAGATGGATTGGTGCCTTCGGGAACTCTGACACAGGTGCTGCATGGCTGTCGTCAGCTCGTGTCGTGAGATGTTGGGTTAAGTCCCGTAACGAGCGCAACCCTTGTCCTTAGTTACCAGCACGTTATGGTGGGCACTCTAAGGAGACTGCCGGTGACAAACCGGAGGAAGGTGGGGATGACGTCAAGTCATCATGGCCCTTACGGCCTGGGCTACACACGTGCTACAATGGTCGGTACAGAGGGTTGCCAAGCCGCGAGGTGGAGCTAATCTCACAAAACCGATCGTAGTCCGGATCGCAGTCTGCAACTCGACTGCGTGAAGTCGGAATCGCTAGTAATCGCGAATCAGAATGTCGCGGTGAATACGTTCCCGGGCCTTGTACACACCGCCCGTCACACCATGGGAGTGGGTTGCACCAGAAGTAGCTAGTCTAACCTTCGGGAGGACGGTTACCACGGTGTGATTCATGACTGGGGTGAAGTCGTAACAAGGTAGCCGTAGGGGAACCTGCGGCTGGATCACCTCCTTAATCGACAGACATCAGCTGTCTTATAAGCTCCCACACGAATTGCTTGATTCATTGAAGAAGACGATATCGGTAACAGCTCTTAACTGGGTCTGTAGCTCAGTTGGTTAGAGCGCACCCCTGATAAGGGTGAGGTCGGCAGTTCGAATCTGCCCAGACCCACCAGTTTCTTGTTGGGGCCATAGCTCAGCTGGGAGAGCGCCTGCCTTGCACGCAGGAGGTCAGCGGTTCGATCCCGCTTGGCTCCACCACCCCTTGCTACCGTGTCAAAGCTTAGAAATGAATATTCGCATCGAATATTGATTTCTGAACTTTTTCAGAATCGTTCTTTAAAAATTTGGGTATGTGATAGAAAGATAGACTGAACAGCACTTTCACTGGTGTGTGTTCAGGCTAAGGTAAAATTTGTGAGACATTACAAATTTTCGGCGAATGTTGTCTTCACAGTATAACCAGATTGCTTGGGGTTATATGGTCAAGTGAAGAAGCGCATACGGTGGATGCCTTGGCAGTCAGAGGCGATGAAAGACGTGGTAGCCTGCGATAAGCTTCGGGGAGTCGGCAAACAGACTTTGATCCGGAGATCTCTGAATGGGGGAACCCACTCAGCATAAGCTGAGTATCTTGTACTGAATACATAGGTGCAAGAGGCGAACCAGGGGAACTGAAACATCTAAGTACCCTGAGGAAAAGAAATCAACCGAGATTCCCTTAGTAGTGGCGAGCGAACGGGGACTAGCCCTTAAGTGGCTTTGAGATTAGCGGAACGCTCTGGAAAGTGCGGCCATAGTGGGTGATAGCCCTGTACGCGAAAATCTCTTAGTCATGAAATCGAGTAGGACGGAGCACGAGAAACTTTGTCTGAATATGGGGGGACCATCCTCCAAGGCTAAATACTACTGACTGACCGATAGTGAACCAGTACCGTGAGGGAAAGGCGAAAAGAACCCCGGAGAGGGGAGTGAAATAGAACCTGAAACCGTATGCGTACAAGCAGTGGGAGCCTACTTTGTTAGGTGACTGCGTACCTTTTGTATAATGGGTCAGCGACTTATATTCAGTGGCGAGCTTAACCGAATAGGGGAGGCGTAGCGAAAGCGAGTCTTAATAGGGCGTTTAGTCGCTGGGTATAGACCCGAAACCGGGCGATCTATCCATGGGCAGGTTGAAGGTTAGGTAACACTGACTGGAGGACCGAACCGACTACCGTTGAAAAGTTAGCGGATGACCTGTGGATCGGAGTGAAAGGCTAATCAAGCTCGGAGATAGCTGGTTCTCCTCGAAAGCTATTTAGGTAGCGCCTCATGTATCACTGTAGGGGGTAGAGCACTGTTTCGGCTAGGGGGTCATCCCGACTTACCAAACCGATGCAAACTCCGAATACCTACAAGTGCCGAGCATGGGAGACACACGGCGGGTGCTAACGTCCGTCGTGAAAAGGGAAACAACCCAGACCGTCAGCTAAGGTCCCAAAGTTATGGTTAAGTGGGAAACGATGTGGGAAGGCTTAGACAGCTAGGAGGTTGGCTTAGAAGCAGCCACCCTTTAAAGAAAGCGTAATAGCTCACTAGTCGAGTCGGCCTGCGCGGAAGATGTAACGGGGCTCAAACCATACACCGAAGCTACGGGTATCACTTAGGTGATGCGGTAGAGGAGCGTTCTGTAAGCCTGTGAAGGTGAGTTGAGAAGCTTGCTGGAGGTATCAGAAGTGCGAATGCTGACATGAGTAACGACAATGGGAGTGAAAAACTCCCACGCCGAAAGACCAAGGTTTCCTGCGCAACGTTAATCGACGCAGGGTTAGTCGGTCCCTAAGGCGAGGCTGAAAAGCGTAGTCGATGGAAAACAGGTTAATATTCCTGTACTTCTAGTTATTGCGATGGAGGGACGGAGAAGGCTAGGCCAGCTTGGCGTTGGTTGTCCAAGTTTAAGGTGGTAGGCTGAGATCTTAGGTAAATCCGGGATCTTAAGGCCGAGAGCTGATGACGAGTTGCCATTAGGCGACGAAGTGGTTGATGCCATGCTTCCAAGAAAAGCTTCTAAGCTTCAGATAACTAGGAACCGTACCCCAAACCGACACAGGTGGTTGGGTAGAGAATACCAAGGCGCTTGAGAGAACTCGGGTGAAGGAACTAGGCAAAATGGCACCGTAACTTCGGGAGAAGGTGCGCCGGTGAGGGTGAAGGACTTGCTCCGTAAGCCCATGCCGGTCGAAGATACCAGGCCGCTGCGACTGTTTATTAAAAACACAGCACTCTGCAAACACGAAAGTGGACGTATAGGGTGTGACGCCTGCCCGGTGCCGGAAGGTTAATTGATGGGGTTAGCTAACGCGAAGCTCTTGATCGAAGCCCCGGTAAACGGCGGCCGTAACTATAACGGTCCTAAGGTAGCGAAATTCCTTGTCGGGTAAGTTCCGACCTGCACGAATGGCGTAACGATGGCGGCGCTGTCTCCACCCGAGACTCAGTGAAATTGAAATCGCTGTGAAGATGCAGTGTATCCGCGGCTAGACGGAAAGACCCCGTGAACCTTTACTATAGCTTTGCACTGGACTTTGAATTTGCTTGTGTAGGATAGGTGGGAGGCTTTGAAGCGTGGACGCCAGTTCGCGTGGAGCCATCCTTGAAATACCACCCTGGCAACTTTGAGGTTCTAACTCAGGTCCGTTATCCGGATCGAGGACAGTGTATGGTGGGTAGTTTGACTGGGGCGGTCTCCTCCTAAAGAGTAACGGAGGAGTACGAAGGTGCGCTCAGACCGGTCGGAAATCGGTCGTAGAGTATAAAGGCAAAAGCGCGCTTGACTGCGAGACAGACACGTCGAGCAGGTACGAAAGTAGGTCTTAGTGATCCGGTGGTTCTGTATGGAAGGGCCATCGCTCAACGGATAAAAGGTACTCCGGGGATAACAGGCTGATACCGCCCAAGAGTTCATATCGACGGCGGTGTTTGGCACCTCGATGTCGGCTCATCACATCCTGGGGCTGAAGCCGGTCCCAAGGGTATGGCTGTTCGCCATTTAAAGTGGTACGCGAGCTGGGTTTAGAACGTCGTGAGACAGTTCGGTCCCTATCTGCCGTGGACGTTTGAGATTTGAGAGGGGCTGCTCCTAGTACGAGAGGACCGGAGTGGACGAACCTCTGGTGTTCCGGTTGTCACGCCAGTGGCATTGCCGGGTAGCTATGTTCGGAAGAGATAACCGCTGAAAGCATCTAAGCGGGAAACTTGCCTCAAGATGAGATCTCACTGGAGCCTTGAGCTCCCTGAAGGGCCGTCGAAGACTACGACGTTGATAGGTTGGGTGTGTAAGCGCTGTGAGGCGTTGAGCTAACCAATACTAATTGCCCGTGAGGCTTGACCATATAACACCCAAGCAATTTGAGCGAAAGCCAGATTGCGGTGTTGTGAAGACTGCAAAGCCGAGAATTTGTAACTCACAAAACATCACATACCCGATTCGCTGGAGTGTCTTAAACAAGACCTTCTGGCAACAGAATTTCTTGACGACCATAGAGCATTGGAACCACCTGATCCCATCCCGAACTCAGCAGTGAAACGATGCATCGCCGATGGTAGTGTGGGGTTTCCCCATGTGAGAGTAGGTCATCGTCAAGATTAAATTCCGAAACCCCTATCTGCGTACGCAGGTAGGGGTTTTGTCTTTCTGGCTGTTGCACAACACAGTCAGGCTCCCCGAGCATGATAAGGTTTCCCCCTGCCCGCACAGCCTCAAGGATGCCCAATGCCGCACGCAAACCCACTCATACCAGGTTTCATGGTGGTTCACGGCAACCGCCTGGATGAACTGCGCAGCCTGGTGGTGAGCTGGATGCGGCGTTACCCGCTGGCACCGTTGGAAAACGAAATCGCCCTGGTGCAAAGCAACGGCATCGCCCAGTGGCTGAAGCTGGCCTTGGCCGAAGACCCTCAAGACGACGATCAAGGCGGCTGCGGTATCGCCGCCGCAGTCGAGGTGCAGCTGCCCGGCAGTTTCATGTGGCAGCTGTACCGCAAGGTGCTGGGCCGCGAAGAAATCCCCGAGGTATCGCTGCTCGACAAGGCGCCGCTGACCTGGCGTTTGATGCGCCTGCTGCCGGAGGTCATCGACAAACCGCACTTCGAGCCCTTGCAGCGCTTTCTCACCGACGACAACGACCTGCGCAAGCGCTACCAGTTGGCCGAACGCCTGGCCGACCTGTTCGACCAATATCAGGTGTATCGTGCCGACTGGCTCAAGGACTGGGCAGCCGGTCGCCATGTGCTCAATACCGCCCGTGGCGAATCAAAACCACTGCCGCCCGCCAACTGCTGGCAGGCCGAATTGTGGCGCGCCTTGCTGCTGGATGTCGGAGAAGAGGGCATGGCCCAGAGCCGCGCCGGTGTCCATCAACGCTTCATCGAGCGCATCAACAGCCTGGAGCAGGCACCGCCTGGCTTACCGTCACGGGTTATCGTTTTCGGCATTTCCTCGCTGCCCGCCCAGGCGCTGGAAGCGCTGGCCGGCCTGGCTCGTTTCAGCCAGGTGCTGCTCTGCGTGCACAACCCCTGCCGTCATCACTGGGCCGACATCGTTGCCGACAAGGACCTGCTACGTCATCAATACAAGCGCCAGCAGCGCAAGCAGGGCATGCCCAGCCTGATCGACGCCGAAACCCTGCACCAGCACGCTCATCCCTTGTTGGCCGCCTGGGGCAAGCAGGGCCGCGACTACATCAACCTGCTCGACAGCTATGACGACCCTGGCAGTTATCGCGCAGCCTTCAGCGACGGGCGCATCGACCTGTTCAGCGACAACGAGCCCAAGAGCCTGCTCAACCAGTTGCAGGACGACATTCTTGAATTGCGTCCGCTGGCTGAAACCCGCGAGCGTTGGCCAGACGTCGACCCAGGCAAAGATCGCTCGGTACGTTTCCATGTCGGCCACAGCCCGCAGCGTGAAGTGGAAATCCTCCACGACCAGTTGCTCGCCCGTTTCAGTGCCGACCCGACGCTGCGCCCCCGTGACATCATCGTCATGCTCCCGGACATCAATACCTATGCGCCGCACATCCGCGCCGTGTTCGGCCAGCTGGACCGCAACGACCCACGCTTCATCCCCTTCACCCTGACCGACCAGGGCCAGCGTGGCCGCGACCCGCTGCTGATTGCCCTGGAACACCTGCTGAAGTTGCCCGACAGCCGTTTCGCGGTCAGCGAGATCCTCGACCTGCTGGATGTGCCCGCCTTGCGTGCGCGCTTTGCCATCAAGGAAAGCGACCTGCCAACCCTGCACCGCTGGATCGAAGGCGCCGGTATCCGCTGGGGGCTGAACGCCGAGCAACGCGCCGGCCTCGGCTTGCCGGCAAACCTCGAACAGAACAGTTGGCGATTCGGCTTGCGACGCATGCTGCTGGGGTACGCCGTCGGTGTCGGTGAAGGGTGTGATGGTATCGAGCCATTCGATGAAATCGGCGGCCTGGATGCTGCCTTGATCGGCCCGCTGGTGGCCTTGCTCGACGCTCTGGAAATCGCCCACGAACAACTGTCTCAAGCGGCAACGGCGGCCGAGTGGGGTGAGCGCCTGCATGCCTTGCTGCAAGTGTTCTTCTTCGCAGAAACCGAGCATGACGACTATCTGCTGGTGCAACTGCAGACCTTGCGTGAAACCTGGTTGCAGACCTGTGAATCAGTCGGCCTGCAAGACTTGCTGCCGCTCACCGTGGTGCGTGAAGCCTGGTTGGCCGGGCTCGACCAGGGCCGCTTGTCCCAGCGCTTTCTTGCCGGTTCAGTGAACTTCTGCACCCTGATGCCGATGCGCGCAATCCCGTTCAAGGTGGTCTGCCTGTTGGGCATGAACGATGGCGACTATCCTCGTGCGCAACCGCCGCTGGACTTCGACCTGATGGGCAGTGACTACCGTCCGGGTGATCGTTCGCGGCGTGAGGACGACCGTTACCTGTTGCTCGAAGCGCTGCTTTCGGCCCGTGACCAGCTGTACGTCAGCTGGGTCGGGCGCAGCATCCGCGACAACAGCGAACGCCCGGCCTCGGTGCTGATCGGCCAGTTGCGCGACCACCTGGCTGGCGGTTGGCGTCTGGCCGGCGCTGCCGCTGGCGGCAAGCTCAATGCCGGTGAGCAGTTGCTGCATGCCCTGACCGTGGAGCATCCATTGCAGCCCTTCAGTGCGCGCTACTTCCACAAAGGCAGCGGCCTGTTCAGTTATGCCCGCGAGTGGCGCACGCTGCATCTGCCTGACGAACAACAGCTCAAGCCAGAGGATGAGCTGCCGCCGTACAGCAGCGATGAACCGCTGACCCTGACCTTGCTGCAGGATTTTCTCCGCCATCCGCTTCGGCACTTTTTCAGCCAACGCTTGAAAGTGTTCTTCGAGTCGGTGGAAGCGCCGTTGGCCGATGAAGAGCCGTTTGTGCTCGATGCCCTGCAGCGCTACAGCCTGAGCGAAAGCCTGCTGGCCGCAGCCCTGGCCGACCCGCAAGACAGCGAGCGGGCACTGACCACCCAGGCCCGGCGTTTGCAGGGCTACGGGTTGTTGCCGCTGGCAGGCTTCGGAGATTGCCTGCAGGCCGAACTGATCGAGCCGTTGCCCGGCGTGCTGCAGCGTTATCAACAGTTGCTGCAGCAATGGCCGATGCCTGTGGACAACGCCCTGCCAATCCGTTTCGAGTACCGCCAGCTCAAGCTCGAAGGTTGGTTGGGCCGGGTCTATCAGCGTGAAGATGATTCGCTGCTGAGCATCACGACCTTGCCCAACGGCATCAGCAATGGCCGCACCCTCAAATGGCACCGTCTGACGCCGACCTGGGTCATACACCTGGCGGCCTGTGCGGTTGGCCTGAAGCTGCATAGCGCGGTGGTCGCCACCGACATCACCCTATTGCTCGCGCCCCTGGAGCAGGCCCGCGCCGCCGAGCTGCTGGGTGATCTGTTGCTGGCCCGCCAGGCCGGTATGAATGCGCCCCTGCCGGTAGCCGTCAAGACCGCCTTTGCCTGGCTGGCCCAGAGCGATCCAGACAAGGCCCTGGCCGCGGCGACCAAGGCTTACGACGGCGATGGCCAGAATACCTTTGGCGAGCGCAGCGAAAGCACCGCGCTGGCCCGGCAGTTCAGCGATTTCGCGGCACTCAGTGCCAGTGAAGAGTTCGAAGGCTGGTGCGAAGCCCTGTACCGCCCGATGTTCGAAGCGCCCTGGCAGACGCTGGGCAAAGAGGAGAGCGCTCGATGAGCCTTGCTGTTGCCCCAGCCCCCCTGGCCCTGACCTTTCCCCTGCACGGCAGTCAGCTGATCGAAGCCAGCGCCGGGACCGGCAAGACCTTCACCATCTCGGCGCTGTACCTGCGCCTGGTGCTTGGTCATGGCGGCGAGCAGGGCTTTGGCCGCGAACTGTTGCCACCCCAGATCCTGGTGGTGACCTTCACCGACGCCGCTACCAAGGAACTGCGGGAGCGTATCCGCACCCGCCTGGCAGAAGCCGCGCGCTACTTCCGTGGTGAATTGAGCGAAGCCGATCCCTTGCTCCAGCAACTGCGCGATGACTATCAGCCGTCGCTGCGGGCCGCCTGTGCCAACCGCCTGGACGTGGCCGCGCAGTGGATGGACGAAGCTGCGGTATCGACCATCCACAGTTGGTGCCAGCGCATGCTGCGCGAGCATGCTTTCGACAGCGGCAGCCTGTTTACCCAGACCCTGGAAACCGACCATAGCGACCTGCTGGGCCAGGTCATGCGTGATTACTGGCGACGCTTCTGCTACAGCATGCAGGGCGATGCGCTGGCCTGGGTACGCAGCCATTGGGTCAGCCCTGAAACCTTGCTGCCCCGGGTGCGCGCGCTGTTCGGGCGCCAGCACATCGACAGCAATGAAGAAGAGCCGCAGGCGCTGATCGACGCGGTGCTGGAGCAACGCGCTGAATTGCTGCGCACACTCAAGGCGCCCTGGGCGCAATGGTCCGGCGAGTTACTGCAGATCTGTCGTGAGGGCCTGGCCGCCAAGCAGGTCGACGGGCGCAAGATGCAGGCGCGCTACTTCGAGCCCTGGTGTGAAAAGCTCAAGGCCTGGGCCGAGGACGATCAGGCGTTGGAGCTGGACCTGGGTACCGGCTTCAGTCGCTTTACCCGCGCCGGCATGGCTGAAGCCTGGAAGGGCGAAGCGCCAAGTCACCCGGCATTGCAGGCAATGGAAGGTTTGCGTGATCAGCTCCAGGGGCTGCCCACTCCCGATGCCTGTCTGCTCGAACATGCCGCCGCCTGGGTTGGCGCACGCTTCGAACAGGAGAAACGCCGCCGCGCCGAGATGGGTTTCGACGACATGCTCCTGCGCCTCGACCATGCGCTGCATGGCGATGCTGGCGAGCGCCTGGCCGGGCTGATCCGCGAGCAGTTCCCGGTGGCACTGATCGATGAATTCCAGGACACCGACCCGGTGCAGTACCGGATCTTCCAGCGCATCTACCGGATTGAAGAGAACGTTCGCGACACCGGCCTGTTCCTGATCGGCGACCCCAAGCAGGCGATCTATGCCTTCCGCGGCGCCGACATCTTCACCTACCTGGGGGCACGACGGGCCACGGCCGGGCGCCTGCACAGCCTCGATACCAACTACCGCTCAAGCCAGGCCATGGTCACGGCGGTCAACCATGTGTTCATGCAGGCCGAAGTGCGCGAGCAGGGGCGTGGCGCCTTCCTATTTCGCGACGGCAGCGACAACCCGGTGCCGTTTCTCGAGGTCAAGGCCAAGGGCCGTAGCGAGCAGTTGCAGGTCGATGGCTCGCCGGTACCCGCACTGAATCTCTGGCAACTGAGTAGTGAAGAGCCGGTGTCCGGCGCCGTTTATCGCCAGCAACTGGCCGCCAGCTGCGCCAGTCAGATCGTCGCCCTGCTCAATGGCGGGCAGCAGGGGCGCAGTGGTTTCGTTCAGGCTGATCAGCCACTGCGCGGCTGCCTGCCGTCGGACATCGCCATTCTGGTACGCGATGGCCGCGAGGCGCAGTTGATCCGAGCCGAGCTCGCGGCTCGCGATGTACGCAGCGTGTACCTGTCGGACAAAGACTCGGTGTTCGCCGCCCAGGAGGCCCATGACCTGCTGGCCTGGCTCAAGGCCTGCGCCGAGCCGGACGCCGAGCGCCTGCTCAAGGCCGCGCTGGCGAGCATCACCCTCAACTTGCCGCTTAGCGCCCTGGCACAATTGAACCAGGATGAGCGGGTCTGGGAGCGCTGGGTCATGCAGTTCCGCCAGTACCGGCTGATCTGGCGCAGCCAGGGGGTGTTGCCGATGCTGCGGCGCCTGCTGCACGACTTCGACCTGCCGCAGGTGTTGATCGCCCGCAGCGATGGCGAGCGGGTGCTGACCAACCTGCTGCACCTGGCCGAGCTGCTGCAACAGGCGGCTACCGAGCTCGATGGTGAGCAGGCGTTGATTCGTCATCTGGGCGAACACCTGGCCAGTTCCGGGCAGGCCGGCGAGGAGCAGATCCTGCGCCTGGAAAGCGATGAGCAACTGGTCAAGGTGGTGACCATCCACAAGTCCAAGGGCCTGGAGTATCCCTTGGTGTTCCTGCCCTTCATCTGCACCAGCAAGCCGGTGGATGGCTCGCGCTTGCCACTGGCCTGGCACGACAGCGAAGGCCAGGCACACCTGACCCTGACCCCGGATGCCGACCAGATCGCCCTGGCCGACGATGAGCGCCTGGCCGAGGACTTGCGCCTGCTGTACGTGGCCCTGACCCGCGCCCAGCATGCCTGCTGGCTTGGTGTCGCCGACCTTAAGCGTGGTACCGGCAAGACCTCGACCTTGCACCGTTCGGCCCTGGGTTACCTGTTGGGCGGCGGCAGCGCCTTGCCAGCCTCGACCCAGTTGGGCGATTGGCTGCAGGCTTTGCAATCCGGTTGCCCATCCATCGCCAGCATCGCTTTGCCAGTGCCCGATGAACAGGCCTACAGCGCCCCACGCAACCAGACCGAACTGCTGCCCGCACGCCAGCCCAAACGCCGGGCTGCGGAAAACTGGTGGATCGCTTCCTACAGCGCCTTGCGTATCGGCGAAGAGGCCATGACCCTGGCGGCCGACAGCTCCCAGGCGCAACAACTGCTTGATGACGAGCGGCCCGATTTGCAGCAGTTGCGTGAAGTCATGCCCGGCAGCGGTGATATTCATCGCTTCCCCCGTGGGCCGAACCCCGGCACCTTCCTCCACGGCCTGCTCGAATGGGCCGGTCATGAAGGTTTCGCCCAGGTCAGCGCTGCCCCCGAGCAATTGACCCGCACCGTTGGCCAGCGCTGCAACCGCCGCGACTGGACCGGCTGGATCCCGACCCTCAGCCAATGGTTGCAGCAATTGCTCGAGCAACCCATGGCCCTGGCGCCCGACAGTTCGCCGTTGTCCTTGAGCCAGTTGGACCAGTACCAGATTGAAATGGAGTTTTGGTTTGCCAGCCACAAGGTCGATGTCGGCAGGCTCGATCAACTGGTGTGCGAATACACCCATCAGGGCGTCGCACGCCTGGCCGCGCAACCGGCGCTGCTCAATGGCATGTTCAAGGGCTTTATCGACCTGGCCTTCGAACATGACGGCCGCTACTACGTGGCGGACTACAAATCCAACTGGCTCGGCCCTGATGACCAGGCCTACAGCGAACTGGCCATGGAAGGGGCAATCCTCAGCCACCGCTACGACCTGCAGTACGTGCTCTACCTGCTTGCCCTGCACCGCCAGTTGCGCGCACGGCTACCCGGTTATGACTACGACCGGCATGTCGGCGGCGCGCTGTTCATCTTCCTGCGCGGTGTCGATTCGGCATCCCGCGGCTTGTATTTCGCCAAGCCACCGCGTGAGCTGATCGAGCAGCTCGACGCCCTGTTCCGCGGTGTCAGCACCCCGCAACAACACGACCTGTTTCTCGGAGACGCACCATGAGCCGTAGCCTCGACGACCTGTTGCCGACGCCGCTGGATGCCCGCCACCTGGCGGCGCTGGAGCCGTTGGGCAAGAGCGCCGACCTGCTTGCCTTGCTTGATCGCTGGGTCGAACGGGGCTGGCTGCGTGCGCTGGATCGTGCCTTTGTGAGTTTTCTCGGCGAGCGCGACCCGTGCGGCGAACCCCTGGTGTTGCTGGCGGCGGCCCTGGCCAGCCATCAACTGGGCCATGGCCATGTGTGCCTGGACCTGGGCGAAACCCTGGCCGAGCCGGATTTCGCCCTGTCGCTGCCGCCCGAAGGCGATGCCCTGGCCGGGCCGTTGCTGTTGCCATCGCAACTGCTTGAGCGCCTGGCGCTCGACACCTGGCTGCAGCAACTGAGCCGCAGTCGCCTGGTGGCCCATGGCGGCAGCGATGAAGACAGCGCGCGCCCGCTGGTGCTCAACGGCCAGCGCCTGTACCTGCGCCGTTATTGGGCCTACGAGCGGCGGATCGACAACGCCTTGCGCGAGCGCCTGCAGCAGGTCGAGCCAACCCCGGTGGACCTTTGCGCGCGGTTGGCGCAACTGTTCGACGGCGGTGCGCCCACTGGCCAGGTGGATTGGCAAAAGCTCGCTTGCGCCCTGGCTACGCGCAGCGCTTTCAGCATTATCACCGGCGGGCCGGGCACCGGCAAAACCACCACGGTGGTGCGTTTGCTGGCTTTGCTGCAAGCGCCCGCCGTCGAGGCCGGCCGCCCGCTGCGCATCCGCCTGGCAGCGCCGACCGGCAAGGCCGCCGCGCGCCTGACCGAATCCATCGGCCAGCAGGTCGAGCGCCTGGCGGTGGCCGCCGAGGTTCGTGAGAACATTCCCACCGACGTCTCCACCGTCCACCGCCTGCTCGGCAGTCGCCCGGGCTCGCGGCATTTCCGTCACCATGCCGGTAACCCGCTGCCGCTGGATGTGCTGGTGGTCGACGAAGCCTCGATGATTGACCTGGAGATGATGGCCAACCTGCTTGGCGCCTTGCCACCTCACGCACGCCTGGTGCTGTTGGGCGACAAGGACCAGCTGGCCTCGGTGGAGGCCGGTGCGGTATTGGGTGACCTGTGCCGCGATGCCGAAGCCGGGCGCTATAGCCCCGAGACGCAGGCCTGGCTGGAGCAGGTCAGTGGCGAAGCCCTGGCCGCCAGCGAGCTGCTGCCTGGCAGCGCCGGGCAGTATCCCCTGGCGCAGCAAGTGGTGATGTTGCGCTACTCGCGGCGCTTCGGCGAAGGCAGTGGCATCGGCCAGCTGGCGCGCCTGGTCAACCGCCAGGATGCCGAACAGGCACGGGCCCTGCTCAACCAGAAGCAGGACGATGTGTTTGCCCTGAGCCTGCGCGGCGAGCAGGATCGCAACTTCGATCGCCTGCTGCTCGAAGGCCTGGGCCGCGGCAACGCCGGGCCCCAGGGCTATCGCAGCTACCTGCAGACCCTCCGCCAGCAGCGCCCGCCACTCGGCACGCCGGTGGAGGATCCGCGTTGGGAGACCTGGGCCATGCAGGTGCTGCAAGGCTTCGAGACCTTCCAGTTGCTCTGCGCCGTGCGCAAGGGGCCCTGGGGTGTCGAGGGCCTGAACCAGCGGGTTGGCCGGGTACTCGGCGCCGCCGGGCTGATCGACAGTGAACAGCCCTGGTATGAAGGCCGTCCGGTGCTGATGACCCGCAACGACTACGGTCTGGGCCTGATGAATGGCGATATCGGCATCGCCCTGCGCCTGCCGGACGAGCAGCATGACGGGCAGCACGTGCTGCGCGTGGCTTTCGCCCGCAACGACGGGCACGGCGGTGTGCGTTTCGTACTGCCCAGCCGCCTCAACGAAGTCGAAACGGTATTCGCCATGACCGTGCACAAGTCCCAGGGCTCGGAGTTCACCCATACTGCGCTGGTGCTGCCGGACGCCCTGAACCCGGTGTTGACCAAGGAGTTGATCTACACCGGTATCACCCGGGCCAAGACCTGCTTCAGTTTGATCGAGCCGCGCCAGGGCGTGTTCGAGGACGCGGTGCGGCGCAAGGTCAAACGGATCTCCGGGCTGATGCTGGAGCAGGTATAACCACGGCGATTCGGCCTTTTACCGGATCATCGGCGGGCTGCTGCCTCGCTGGAAAATCGGCCTCTGTGCTATCGTTGCGGCATCATCCTGCATGGTCTTAAGAGATTTCCTTCATGAATCTGGCCGCCCCGACATCGGGACGCGTGAGGAGCCTGACGCGTTCGCTGCTGACCGCATTGTTGTTGCTGTTCGCGTCGCAGGCCGGTGCCGAGGCTGGATCCACTTCGAACTTGGCCGAGCAGCGGGCCAAGGCCGTCACCCAGGTGGTGCTGGGTATCCTCAGCTATGCACGCTGGCCGGTTGAACCGGTGCAACTGCGCTTGTGCCTGATCGGCCCGACCGAATACGCCGACGACCTGGTCAAGGGCACTACCCAGGCCACCGGCCGCCCGGTACAGGTGCGCCGCTTGCTGGCCGACGACCCGCGTATTGCCAATGAATGCGATGCGATTTATATCGGCAAGCTCAGCCAGGACGAACGCGCCCGGCTGTTCACTGCAGTGAGCGGCCATCCGGTCCTGAGCATGAGCGAAGCCGACGACCCGTGCACGGTCGGCAGCCTGTTCTGCCTGCGGGTCAGCGACCGCCAGGTGGCCTTTGACGTCAACCTCGACTCGGTGGCGCGCAGCGGCGTGCGCATTCACCCCAGTGTGCTGCAGCTATCGCGGCGACGGGCGGCGCAACCATGATTGGCTTTGGCAAGGGGCGCGAGCGCCCGACCCTGCGTGCCGTCCTCGGACGCCGCCACCTGAGCGTCGCGCTGCTGGCGGTCGGCCTGGCCGGCGTTTCCCTGACCGTGCTCGGCGTATTGGCCTTGCGCGTGTACGCCAATCACAACCTGCACCTGATTGCCCGTTCGATCAACTACACCGTGGAAGCGGCGGTGGTGTTCAACGATGCCGGTGCGGCCAACGAGGCGCTGGCACTGATCGCCACCACTGAAGAGGTGGCCGATGCCAAGGTTTTCGATGATGACGGTGTACTGTTGGCCCGCTGGCAGCGCAGTGAGAGCGGCTTGCTGGCGCAGACCGAGCAAGTGATTGCCCGCAGCCTGCTGGAAGAACCGATCGTCTTGCCGGTGCTGCACCAGGGCCAGCAGGTCGGGCACATTGAACTGGTGGGCCAGGGCGGTAGCCTGGTGCGCTTCCTGCTCAGTGGCCTGGCCGGCATCCTCCTGTGCACGGCACTCAGTGCTTTTAGCGCCCTCTATCTGTCGCGGCGGATGTTTGGCGATATTGTCGGGCCTCTGCGCAGTCTGGCCAATGTCGCTCATGCCGCGCGCCGCGAACGTAGCTTCGACCGCCGCGTGCCAGCGGCGCAGATTGCCGAGCTCAACGAACTGGGCAATGACTTCAACGCCCTGCTTGACGAGCTGGAGTCCTGGCAAAGCCACCTGCAAAGCGAAAATGAAAGCCTTGCCCACCAGGCCAGCCATGACAGCCTTACCGGTCTGCCGAACCGGGCGTTTTTCGAGGGCCGCCTGAGCCGCACCCTGCGCAATGCCGACAAGCACCAGGAGCATCTGGCCCTGTTGTTTCTCGACAGTGACAACTTCAAGGAGGTGAACGACAGTTTTGGCCATGCCGCGGGCGATGAAGTGCTGATCAGCGTAGCCATGCGGGTGCGCGCGCAACTGCGCGAGAATGACTTGGTTGCCCGTCTGGGTGGGGACGAGTTCGCGGTGCTGCTGGCGCCGCTGCACGCGCGCGAAGATGCCTTGCGCATTGCCGAGAAGATTGCCGCCAGCATGAAGTTGCCGATCCGCCTGAGCGAAGGGCGGAGCATCATTACCTCGCTGAGTATCGGCATCGCCTATTTCCCCGATGACGGCCGCAGCCCGTCAGATCTGCTCAATGCCGCCGATGCGGCGATGTATCAGGCCAAGCGCAACCTGCGCGGGCAGGGGCAAATGGCAGAGACGGAGCGCTCTGCCCATCACGTAAAAAACAGGAGCTGAACCGTGATTCACCTGAGCCAACGTCTACGTTTTCACGTTATCTGCCTGGTCCTGGCGCTGTTCGCCCTGGGCGGTTGCCAGAGCGTGCCGCCCAAGGGCCTCACTGCCGAACAGATTGCCTTGCTCAAGCAAGAGGGCTTCCAGCTCACCGATGAAGGCTGGGAGTTCGGCCTGTCGAGCAAAGTGCTGTTCGGCAGCGATGTCGACACCCTCAACGCCCAGAGCCGGAGCATTGTCGAGCGCATTGGCAAGTCGCTGCTGTCGGTGAACATCCAGAGCGTGCGCGTCGATGGCCACACCGATGCTTCGGGCCGCGCCGCTTACAACGAGCAGTTGTCCACGCGCCGGGCACAGAGCGTGGCCAAGGTGCTGATTGCGATTGGCATGCGTGCCGAGAACGTCGAAACCCGTGGCCTGGGCAGCAGCGAGCCAGTGGCCAGCAACGACACCCGCGCCGGACGCCTGGAAAACCGCCGGGTGTCGATCGTGGTCGCCTCCGACTGAATCAGTCGGCAAAGCTCATCGTGCGCGACTCGCCCATCAGCAGCGGGGTGTTGCGCTCGGTGACATTGCGGATGTAATCCCATAGCAGGGTAATCCGCTTCAGTTTCCTCAAGTCTTCGCGGCAGTACATCCAGAACTGCCGGGTAATCGCCACCTCCTCCGGCAGAATCGCCACCAGGCGCGGATCCTGCGCGGCCAGAAAACACGGCAGGATCGCCAGGCCGCGCCCCTGCTGGGCCGCGACGTACTGGGCGATCACGCTGGTGCTGCGCAGGTTGGCGCTGGCGGCCGGGATCAGGTTGGCCAGGTACAGAAGCTCGGAGCTGAAGGCCAGGTCGTCGACATAGCTGATGAACTGATGCCGGGCCAGGTCGCTGCTGCGGGTGATCGGCTCGTGGCTGTCCAGGTATTCCTGGGTCGCGTACAGGCGCAGGCGGTAGTCGCACAGCTTGCAGCATACGTACGGCCCATGTTCCGGGCGCTCCAGGGCGATGACGATGTCGGCCTCGCGCTTGGACAGGCTGATGAAGTGCGGCAGCGGCAGGATGTCCACCGAGATCGCCGGGTAGGCGTCGACGAAATGGCTCAGTTGCGGGGTGACAAAGAAGCTGCCGAAGCCCTCGGTGCAGCCCATGCGCACATGCCCCGACAGCGCCACGCCGGAGCCCGACACCTGTTCGCAGGCCATGTGCAGGGTGCTCTCGATCGACTCGGCATAGCTGAGCAGGCGCTGGCCCTCGGCGGTAAGGACAAAGCCGTTGGTCCGTGATTTTTCGAATAGCAGGGTGCCCAGTGCCACCTCCAGCGAACTGATCCGCCGCGACACGGTGGTGTAGTCGACACCCAGGCGTTTGGCCGCGCTGCTGGCCTTGCGGGTGCGCGCCACTTCGAGAAAGAACTTCAGGTCATCCCAGTTCAACGACCCCAGGGAAGTGATGTTTTTTTGCATGTTGGTCCGGCTTTTATGTGCGTTCTTATTAGATGTTTGCACATCTATACTCCAAAAAAGCCCTGGACCCAAGCGCCCGCTGTGGCTGACCCGGCGGCGTCGATCTCTCCCTAACAACAATTTCAGGAGAACGCACATGAACGCATCCCTTACTTCCGGCCAGACCAAGGTCGAGCAGGTCAAGCTGCTGATCGATGGCCAATGGGTCGAATCGAAAACCAGCGAATGGCGTGATGTGGTCAACCCGGCCACCCAACAAGTGCTGGCCCGTGTACCCTTTGCCACCGCCGAAGAAGTCGACGCCGCGATTGCCGCCGGCCAGCGTGCGTTCAAGACCTGGCGCGACACCCCGATCGGCGCGCGCATGCGCATCATGCTCAAGCTGCAGGCGCTGATCCGTGAACACTCCAAGCGCATCGCCGTGGTCCTCAGCGCCGAACAGGGCAAGACCATCGCCGACGCTGAAGGCGATATTTTCCGCGGCCTGGAAGTGGTCGAGCATGCCAGCAGCATCGGCAGCCTGCAGATGGGCGAATTCGCCGAGAACGTCGCCGGTGGCGTCGATACCTATACCCTGCGCCAGCCGATCGGCGTTTGCGCCGGTATCACCCCGTTCAACTTCCCGGCGATGATCCCGCTGTGGATGTTCCCGATGGCCATCGTCTGCGGCAACACCTTCGTGCTCAAACCGTCCGAGCAGGACCCGCTGTCGACCATGATGCTGGTGGAGCTGGCAATCGAAGCCGGTGTGCCGGCCGGCGTGCTCAACGTCGTCCATGGTGGCAAGCAGGTGGTCGATGCCCTGTGCACCCACAGCGATATCAAGGCCATCTCGTTCGTGGGTTCCACCGAAGTCGGCACCCACGTCTACAACCTGGCGAGCCAGCACGGCAAGCGTGTGCAGTCGATGATGGGGGCCAAGAACCACGCGGTGGTGCTGCCGGACGCCAACCGCACGCAAACCCTCAACGCCCTGGTCGGTGCCGGTTTCGGGGCGGCCGGTCAGCGCTGCATGGCCACCTCGGTGGCGGTGCTGGTGGGCAAGGCCCGCGAGTGGCTGCCGGAGCTCAAGGAGCTGGCCTCCAAGCTCAAGGTCAACGCCGGTAGCGAGCCGGGCACCGATGTCGGCCCGCTGATTTCCAAGCGCGCCAAGGAGCGGGTGCTGGGCCTGATCGAAAACGGCATCAAGGAAGGCGCCACGCTTGAGCTCGATGGCCGCGAGGTCAGCGTGCCGGGCTACGAGCAAGGCAACTTCGTCGGCCCGACCCTGTTCTCCGGGGTGACCACCGACATGCAGATCTACACCCAGGAAATTTTCGGCCCGGTACTGGTGGTGCTGGAAGTCGACACCCTCGACGAAGCCATCGCCCTGGTCAACCGCAACCCCTTCGGCAACGGCACCGGCCTGTTCACCCAGAGCGGCGCGGCGGCGCGCAAGTTCCAGACCGAGATCGACGTCGGCCAGGTCGGCATCAACATCCCGATTCCGGTGCCGGTACCGTTCTTCAGCTTCACCGGCTCGCGCGGCTCCAAGCTCGGCGATCTGGGCCCGTACGGCAAACAGGTGGTGCAGTTCTACACTCAGACCAAGACCGTCACCAGCCGCTGGTTCGATGATGACAGCGTCAACGATGGCGTGAACACTACCATCAGCCTGCGCTAAGGAGTTCATCATGCGTATCGCATTCATCGGCCTGGGCAACATGGGCGCGCCCATGGCCCGTAACCTGATCAAGGCCGGGCATCAGCTGAACCTGTTCGACCTGAACAAGACCGTGCTGGCTGAACTTGCCGAGCTCGGCGGACAGATCAGCAGCTCGCCGCGTGACGCCGCGCAGCAGAGCGAGCTGGTGATCACCATGCTGCCAGCTGCTGCCCACGTGCGCGGTGTGTACCTCAACGAAGACGGTGTGCTGGCCGGTGTCAAGGCCGGTACCCCGGTGGTCGACTGCAGCACCATCGACCCGCAGACGGCCCGCGATGTAGCGGCTGCTGCGGCCAAGCAGGGCGTCGACCTGGCCGACGCACCGGTGTCCGGTGGGACTGGCGGCGCCGCAGCCGGCACCCTGACCTTCATGGTTGGCGCCAGCGACGCACTGTTCGCCACCCTGCAGCCGGTGCTGGCGCAGATGGGCCGCAACATCGTCCACTGCGGCGATGTCGGCACCGGGCAAATCGCCAAGATCTGCAACAACCTGCTGCTGGGCATCTCCATGATCGGCGTGTCCGAGGCCATGGCCCTGGGTAACGCGCTGGGGATCGACACCAAGGTACTGGCCGGGATCATCAACAGCTCAACCGGCCGTTGCTGGAGCTCGGACACCTACAACCCGTGGCCAGGCATCATCGAAACGGCCCCGGCATCGCGTGGCTATACCGGTGGCTTCGGTGCCGAGCTGATGCTCAAGGACCTGGGGCTGGCCACCGAGGCGGCACGCCAGGCGCACCAGCCGGTGATTCTTGGCGCGGTGGCCCAACAGCTGTACCAGGCCATGAGTCTGCGTGGCGAGGGTGGCAAGGATTTCTCGGCGATTGTCGAAGGTTATCGCAAGCCCGAGTAAAAAGAGCATCGCCAGCAAGGCTGGCCCCCACAGGTACTGCGCACACCTAATTCTGTGGGAGCTGGCCTTGCCAGCGATGGGCTGCCAAGGCAGCCCCTGCTGTCAGGCAAAAACGAAATACTTGCGCACCGTCTCCACCACCTCCCAGGTGCCTTTCATCCCAGGTTCGATGACGAACACGTCACCGGCCCGCAGATGCACCGGTTGTTCACCTTCCGGGGTGATCACGCAATAGCCATCCAGAAAGTGACAGTACTCCCACTTCTCGTAATTGACCTGGAACTTGCCCGGCGTGCAGATCCAGGTGCCCATGATCTTGCTGCCATCGGCCGACACATAGGCGTTGAGGTTGACGGTGTGCGGGTCGCCGCCGATGCGTTGCCACTTGGTCGCATCCAGCACGGGGGTAGGGCAGGTCTCGCGCAGCACGGTGATGAAATCGGACATTCCAGGCTCCAGAGGGTTGCTCAAAGGTCTGTCACCATAGGGGCGATTGGCTCTCGGCAGATGTCTGGTCTCGACCTTTGGGTGTCTGGGAGCGCAAACCTGTGCTTATCGGTCGAGGTTGTCGCCAAAGCTGCGGATCACCTCCAGTAGCGCCTTGACCCGCTGCGCTAGCGTGCCGGCCGGGTACACCGCGTGCATTTGCGGGCTGTCGCCGTTGCTGGCGGTCAGCCGGTACTCGGGGCACACCCGCTGCAGGCGCCCGGCCTGTACCTCGGGTTCGGCCAGCCAGTCAGCCAGGCGGGCGATGCCGACACCGGCCAGGGCGGCCTGGAGTACGGCCACTCCTGAGCTGAAGCGAAACCTTGGATGCACCCGCAGGCTGACGGCCTGATCGGCGCTGCGAAACTGCCACTCCTTGAGAATCCGTGGCGCGGTATGCAGGATCAATGCGTGTGTTTCCAGCGCCTCGATCGATTCGGGTGCGCCATGCCGTTGCAGGTAAGCGGGGCTGGCATACAGTGAGCGAGAATAACGCCACAGCGGATAACCGATCAGTTCGCTGTCCCGGGCGAAGGCGCCGCGAATCGAGAAGTCCAGTTTGCTTTTACCCGGGTCGATCGGCTCGTCGCTGAAGATCACATCGACGTTCACCTGTGGATAGCGCTCACCATACTGCGCAATCAATCCGGGCAATACCTGGGCCAGCGATTCCGGGGCGGAAAACCGCACCCATCCGGACGCCAGGCCGCTGAGCCCGGCCAGCTCTTCGTCGGCCTCGCGTTGCAGATCGAGCATTTTCTCGGCGTAGGGCAACAGGCGCTCCCCAGCCTCGGTCAGGCTCACGGCGTTGGCCGAGCGATTCAACAGCTTGGCCCCGGCGCTTTGCTCCAGGGCTTGCACGGCACGGGTCACCGCACTGGGCGAGCGCCCCAGGGCACGCGCCGCAGCGACGAAACTGCGCTTGCGGGCAACCATCGCCAAGGCTTCCAGCTCTGCCAGCATATTCAGGGCCATGCACTACCTCGTTGCAGTTTTCGCAATATGGCATTGCAACACAAAAGCCGTACGTTGGTTAACCTTGGCGCGTCCATCCATCATCGTCAGAGCCTGAATCCATGGTCGATCTCGTCATTCTTTGCGTGTTTGCCTTTGCCGCCGGCCTGATCGATGCCGCGGTGGGCGGTGGCGGGCTGATCCAGATCCCGGCGCTGTTCAACGTCCTGCCAGCCTCGCCACCGGCGGCCCTGCTGGGCACCAACAAGGTTGCTTCGGCATGCGGTACGGCGTTTGCCGCACGCTCGTTCGTGCGCAAGGTGGTGATCGACTGGAGCCTGGTGATCCCGGCGGCCTGTGCGGCCTTTGCCATGGCCTTCGTCGGCGCGGCGACGGTGTCGCTGGTGCCGCAATCGCTGATGCGCCCGGCGGTGCTGGTGCTGATCGTACTGATGGCGATCTACACCTTCTGGAAAAAGGACTTCGGCGCCCTGCACAAGCCGATGCGCATCGGCACCCGCGAGAAACTGCTGGCGATCGTCATCGGCGGTGCCATCGGTTTTTATGATGGCCTGTTCGGGCCGGGCACCGGCAGCTTTCTGATCTTCCTGTTCATTCGCTGCTTCGCGTTCGACTTCCTCCATGCGTCGGCGTCGGCAAAGCTGGTGAACATCGCCACCAACGTCGCCGCGCTGATGTTCTTCATCCCCACCGGCAACGTGCTCTACCTGATCGCCATTCCGATGGCCGCCTTCAACATCCTCGGCGCGCTGACCGGTACCTGGCTGGCGGTGCGCAAGGGCGTGCCGTTTGTTCGCGCGCTGTTTCTGGTGTTGCTGCTGATCCTGATCGGCAAGCTGTCCTACGACCTGTTGCTGTAACGGTCACACCCACCAGTAGCGCACGAAGTGGAAGAACACCGGTGCGGCGAAGCACACCGAGTCCATGCGGTCGAGCATGCCGCCGTGGCCTTCGATCATATGGCCCCAGTCCTTCACGCCGCGGTCGCGCTTGATGGCCGACATCACCAGGCCGCCGGCAAAGCCCATGAGGTTGACGGTCAGGGCCATCAGTGCCGCCTGCCAGAAGCTGAACGGGGTGATCCAGCACAAGGTGGCACCGATCAGGGTGGCCAGCGCCACACCACCGACCAGGCCTTCGACGGTCTTTGACGGTGACAGCTTGGGCGCCACCTTGTGCTTGCCGAACAGCTTGCCGCAGACGTACTGCAGCACATCGGAGATCTGCACCACGAGGATCAGCCAGGCGATCAGCAGCAGGTTGCGGCCTTCGTATCCGGGGATATCCAGGGTCATCAAGGCCGGTACCGAGGACAGGCAGTAGACCGCGATCATCAAGCCCCACTGCACCTTCGAGGCGCGCTCCAAAAAGCGCGTGGTATCGCCGCCGAAGCTGGCCAGGATCGGCAGCAGCAGGAACAGATAGACCGGGATGAAAATGCTGAACAGCCCGTACCAGTCCATGGCAATCAACAGGTACTGCACCGGCAGGGCGACGTAGAAGGCAGCGACCAGTGCCGGGTAGTCGCTGCGCCGGGTCGGCGTCAGCGTCAGGAACTCACGCAGGGCGTAGAACGACACGCAGTAGAACAGCAGGATCACCCCCAGCTTGCCGAACAGGAAGGCCAGGCCGATGACCAGGACCATCACCCACCAGGCGTTGATCCGTGCATTGAGGTTGTCGATGACAGCGTGGGGCGCCGGGCCCGCGCGCCATTTGAGAAGGCGGCCGATCAGGCTGGCGAGCAACAGCAGGCCGCCGATGCCGGCGAACAGCGAAAGGGTGTTGTTGTCCATCTCAGGATTCCTTCGGGGCCAGGGCTAACAGGGCCTGGCGGGCCCGGTCGAGAAACGCGTGCTTGCTTTCGTCCGCTTGCAGGTGCAGCGGCTCGCCAAAGCTCAGGGTGCACAGCAAGGGCAGCGGCAGGGCGCGACCCTTGGGCATGACCCGGTTGAGGTTGGCGATCCACACCGGGATCACCTCGACCTGCGGGTGGGCGCTGGCCAGGTGGAACAGTCCGCTCTTGAACGCCAGCAACGGCTCGTCGCTGAGGTTGCGCGTACCTTCGGGGAAGAAAATCAGCGAGTCGTCCTGGGCCAGCGCCTCCTGGATCGGCTGCAAGGGGTTGCTTATGGCATCGCTGTGCTGGCGCTCGATCAGCACGCCATTGAACACCCGCTTGATCAGGAACTGGCGGATGCCCGGCTTTTGCCAGTAATCGGCACCGGCTACCGGCCGCGTGTGCTGGCGCAGCGGCTGGGGCAGCGAGGCCCAGATCAGCACGAAGTCGCCGTGGCTGCTGTGGTTGGCGTAGTACAGCCGTTGCACCGGTTGCGGCGTGCAACCCAGCCACAAAGCGCGGGCGCCAGTGATCAGGCGGGCGACCGAGGTGATGGCAAAGGCGGTGAGGGCAGCAAGCATGGGCAAGGTCCTTATCCGGCAACGTGAAGCAAGGGCAAAAGCAGGATGCTGGCCAACGCCAGCACGGCTTGTACGGCAAAGCACAGCAGTTGTTTGCGCAGCAGGCCCATGGCCGCCAGGCTGCGTGCCTGCCAGTCGCGCTGATCGAGCGGGTTGGCCTTGAGCCCCAGGCTGAACAGCGACTGGTCCAGTACCTGGGTGTGCTGCGTGAGCTGATCGCTGCGGGCGGCCAGGTGCGCAAACAGATCGGCATCCAGCGCTACGCGCAGGGCGAAGAACTTCTGCACCAAGCCGGCCAACAGCAACAGGCTGCACAGCACAGCGCTGAACCAAGGGGCGGGCGCGTCGATCAGCAGCGCCGCCAGGCCAAAAAGTACCGCCAGCAGGCTGATCCCGTCGGCCAGGCGCTCAACCTGCCGACCGCGCTTGAGTAGGCTGGCGACCAGGGCCAGTTGGGTTTCGCCGCTCACAGGCAAGGCTCCGTTTGCAGGCGTTCAATCACCTGCAGGTGCTGCGGATGCAGGACCACCCCGGGGCGTGCCTGGCTAATGCGTTGCTGCGCTTGCCCGGCATCGGCGCAGCGCCCGCTGAGCACCAGCCAGGCAGCCACGGCGCTGGCGCTGCGTGAGTAACCGAGGGCGCAGCAAACCAGTACCGGGCCCTGGGTGCGCAGCTGTTCGATGGCCGTTGCCGCTTCCCGGCAGCGCTCGGCCGTGGGCACGATCAAGTCGAGGCTGGGCAGGGCGCAGTAGGCCTGGCCCGGGGCGAGCGAGGCCGGCAGTTCGGCGCACAGATCGACAATGGCGGCGAAGTGTGCGGCCTGCCCCTTGCCCGGAATTCGCCCGAGGTACACGCCATCGCACACTTCATCCGCTTGGGGATGACGCCGCGTCCACCCGCGTGAGTTGAGCCAGGCGCCAATCAGGTAGGGCGCCAGCAACCAGCGCGCGGCATACGAGAGCCGGCCATCGGCACCTTTCTGAAAGCCCTCGGCGCCCAGTTGCGCATAGTTGAGCGCCACCACCAGCAACGCAACCGCCGGCCACATCAACCACAGGGCAGCACCGCCGAGGTACAGCGCCAGCCCCACCAGCAATGCCGCTCCGGCCCCATAGCGCAGCGCCAGGCGCCAGCGCTGCGGGTCGCGGGCAAGTTGCAGATGGCGCAGCACCGGCCTGCCCTCGACCGGCCACAGCCAGACGCACAGCACGCCCACCAGCGCGCCGCTGGGCAGGTCGATAAAGTGATGTTGCCAGGTGGTCAGCACCGATACGCCGATCAGTGCCATCCAGCCATGCACCAGCAAGCGCGGCAGCCTTGCGTGGATATGCCGGGCAAACATCGCCCAGATGATCACCAGCAAGGCGATGTGCAGCGACGGCGCCTGGTTGAACGGTTTGTCGAAGCCCATCAGCACATCGAACAACCAGCCGAACAGGCCATCCAGCGCAGGCCGTTCGACGGTAAAACGCAGTGGCCAGAGCAGAAAACCGAGGATGCAGATGAGCTGCGCGCTGAGCAGGCGCAGGGCGTGGCGGTCCATCTCCCGGCGGCTCAGCGGCAACAGGAACGACAGGCCGTAGAGCAGGTCGATCGACCAGTACGGGATGATGGTCCAGGGCCACAGCGGGATGTCGCCTTCCCAGGCGAACACCAGGCTGCCGACGTCGTTGCGCCCGGCGGTGTAGGTGTTGGTCAGGCCATAGCTGAGAAAGAACAGCGGGCCGAGCAACAATAGCCAGAGCACCCCGCGCTTGATCAATCCGGGCTCGCGCACAGTGCTCATCAAGCGACCCGCTGGGCCAGGCTGACGCTGAAGATGCCCCACTCATCGATCCGCTGGCAGACCTTGCGAAAGCCTGCCGCCTCCACCAGTTGATCCATCTCCACCTGGCTGCGCCGGCGCATCACCCAGGCCTGGCCTGCGCGGTGGCTGGTCAGGGCGCGGGCGATCATCTCCAGCTGCGGGTGCCAGGGTTGGCCGGTGTACACCAGGTAACCGCCGGGCTCCACCGCCTGGGCCAGGCCGCCAAGGGAGTCGCCAACCATCTGGTTACTGGCGAACAGTTCATACAGGCCGGAAACCACCGCCAGGGTCGGGCGCGGGTCGAGGCTGGCCAGGCTCTGGGCATCGAAGGCATCGCCCTGGACGAAGCGGGCAATCTCGGCCAGGCCTTTTTCGGCGATCAGCGCGCTGCCCTGCTGGACATTGAGCTCGCTGTAGTCGCGCAGCAGGATCGACTCCGGTTTGCGCTCAAGGCCCTGCAACGCTTCAAGGATGTAGCGGCCATGGCCGGCGGCGATATCGACGATATCCACCGGCTTGCCCTGTTCGCGCAGGCGCTCGATGGCCAGGCGCAGCAGTTCCTCGACATGCAGCTTGCGCTGGCGGATGCCGCGCCAACCGATGGCGTTGAGGTAGTTCTGGTCGATCATGCGTCCGATCGCGCCCTTGCCGGTGGGCTGGTTGCGGTAGATGTAGTCCAGGGTGCTGCCGGAGTCGAAGCCGGTGTCGAAGCCAAGCTTGACCCCGTCCGACAAGCCTTTGCCAAGGCGCAAGCCGGCGCGGGTGGCGCGCCAGTAGAGGTCCGCTGGCGAGTTGCGCGGCAGCGGCGCGGCCAGGCTTTCGGCCTCGGCGCAGCTGGCGCCCAGTCGGTCGGCATCGAGCAGCGAAGGGCGCTGCGGCGCCTGGCTGAAGCAGTGCTCGATAAAGCGCCGGATCCGCGCCAGGGCATGGCTGCGGTCCCGCTCGCCAAGGGTGTCGTGGAAGAACCCGGGGAGGATGTGTTTCTCTTTATGCACGCTACCCAGGCGCTCGAAGAACTGCTCCTGGGGTTTGCGCTTGACCACGAAGTCTGCGCCGGAAATCAGCACCTGGGTCGGCACCTGGATCGCCTGGGCATCGGCCACCACGCGGTCGGCGGCTTCATACAGGCCAAGCAGCATGGTCACTGAGATCGGCCGGCTGATCAGTGGGTCGCTTTCATACGAAGCGATGCGCTCGGGGTCGTGGCTGAGCAGGCGCGGCTTGACGTAGCTGTTGACGAAGAAGTTGCCGCGCCAGGCGCGCATCAGCTTCAGCCCCGGGCGGGCAAACGGCACGTACAGCTTGACCTTGAAGGCCGGCGAGGCCAGTACCAGGCAACGCACCTTGGGCGCGTAGTCGTGGGCCCAGGTGGCGATCAGTACGGCTCCGACGCTTTGCGCCAGCACTGCCATGTCCTCTTCGGCGATGCCGTGCTCGCGGGCGATATGTTCGATGAAGGTCTGCACGTCGCGCACGCTGCAAGCGAAGCTCGGGCTGTCGCCCCGGGCCCCGGGCGACTGGCCGTGGCCACGGGCGTCCCAGGCGAAGATGTCGTGGTCGGGCAGTTGCAGTTCATCGGCCAGATGCGCCATGCGCCCGCCGTGTTCGTGGCCGCGGTGGAACATCACCACGGCGCGGCGCGGCTGGTCGTCAGCGACGTCGGCGGGCCAGTGGCGGTAATGCAGTTCGACGCCGTCGTGGGTAGTGAAATGCAGCGATTGCGCGTTGCGCATGGCAAATATCCTTATCTGGCACAAAGAGCTTCAGCGGGTTTGCGCCAGACCGCGGCTGACCCGGTTGTAGAGGGTATAGAGCGAGAGCAGCAAGATCACCAGCAGCACGCCGTTGATCCAGCTGGCCGGCAACAGCCCGCTGGCAACGCCGGCGCCCAGCACGCCGAAGGCAAAGGCACGGTCGCTCTTGCCCATGGGCCCGTCGTAGCGGCGCTCGGCACCGACCAGCGGGCCCATGACCCCGGCGTATTCACTGATCAGCGCCGCCAGCACGACGATCACCAGCAGCGCCGCCGAGACGCCCGGCAGCAGCGCGAAGGGCAGGTACAGGGCGCTGTCGGCGATCAGGTCGCAGAGTTCGTTGTAGTAGGCGCCGAGCTTGGATTGCTGGCCGAATTCACGGGCGAGCATGCCGTCGATGGCATTGAGGGCCATGCGCAGCAGCATCCACACCGGCACCAGGGCGAACAGCCAGGTGACCTGCGGGAGCCAGGCCAGCAACAGGCCAAGCAAGACGGAAACCACGGCGGCGCTCAGGGTCACCTGGTTAGCGGTGACACCTCGTTGGTACAGGCGCTCGACCGTCGGGCGCAACAGCGCCTGAAAGCGGGGTTTGAGCTGGTAGATCGACGGCACGGTGAAACTCCCTTTACGACTCGGTTGGCGATCAGTGCAGCAGCAACTAGGTCCGCGGGGGCGATTGTCGGTGGATTGCCCCTGCCGGAGCAATAGCGCCGGCACTCAGGCAGTCGAGCAGGGCCCGTGCATGCCCGGGCAGGCTGGCAAAATCCCGGCTGCACAGGCGCAACTGGCGGTTGGCCCACGGCTCGTTCAGCGCCAGGCTGCGCAAGGGCAGCAGCCCCTGCCAACGCTGCACGGCGGCCATCGGCACGATGCCCAGGCCGGCGCCATGGGCGACCATGCGGATCACCCCGTCAAAGCCGTCGGCGCGCACCCGTACCTGCAGGCGCCGGCCCAGGTGCAGGGCTTGCTCTTCAAGGTGCAGGGCGAGGGCACTGTCGGCTTGCAGGCCGACATAGCCGTGGCCGAGGGTGTCGGCAAAGCGCAGGCTGGCGTGGCTGGCCAGCGGATGCCCGGGCGGCATGATCAACATCAGCGGGTCGTCGCGAAACGGCAGGGTCTGCAGGTGCTCGCTGGCCACCGCGCTGGAGATGATGCCGATTTCCGCCATGCCTTGGGTGATCGCCTGGACGATGCGCAGGCTGGGCAGTTCGTGGATATCGAGATCGATGGCCGGGTGCTGTTGGAGAAAGCCTGCGAGCAATTCCGGCAGGTATTCGGTCAGCGCCGCGGTGTTGCACAACAGCCGGACCTGGCCCTGCAGGCCCTGGGCGTACTGCCCGAGGTCGAACTGCAGGCGCTCGACCTGCTGGCCGATCAGCCGAGCATGCTGCAGCAGCGCCTGCCCGGCAGGCGTGGCCTGCACGCCTCGGCGGTTGCGCTCGAGCAGCGGCGTGCCCAGTGAGCTTTCCATGGCGCGGATGCGCGCGCTGGCGGCCGGCAGCGACAGGTGGCTGCGCTGGGCGCCGGCGGTGATGTTGCCGCACTCCAGGGTGTGCTGGAACAGTCGCAGGTCAATCAGATCGAAATGCATCAGCCTCTACCTGAGCAATAGTCTGGCTGAGTATATGGCAGATTTTCAGCTTCGCAGGCCAGGTGCAGGATAGCGCCATGACTACCTTGTTCGGCTTCTATCAGGATATCGGTCCAGCGCTGACGCTGCTGGTCCTGGCGACCTTCGTGCTGGCCGGCGCGGTCAAGGGCGTGATTGGCCTGGGCCTGCCGACCATAGCCATGGGCCTGCTCGGTATGGCTATGTCCCCGGCGCAGGCAGCGGCCTTGCTGATCGTGCCCTCGACCCTGACCAACCTCTGGCAACTGGCCTTTGGTGGACACTTGCGGGCCCTGCTGAAAAGGCTGTGGCCGATGCTGGCGATGATTTTTGTCGGCACCTTGCTGGGCAGCGCCTGGCTGGGCATCAACAGTGGCGAATGGGCGGCGCGTGCCTTGGGTGGGGCGTTACTGGCGTATGCGTTGTACGGCCTGTTCGGCCGAGCAGTGCGCCTGGCGGCTGCACATGAACCCTGGCTTGGGCCGCTCTGCGGGCTGAGCACCGGGGTGATCACCGCTGCCACCGGGGTGTTTGTGATTCCTGCGGTGCCTTACCTGCAGAGCCTGGGCCTGAGCCGCGACGAAATGGTCCAGGCCCTGGGCCTGTCGTTCAGCGTCTCGACCCTGGCCCTGGCGATCGGCCTGGCGGGCCAGGATGCGCTCGGCGCGCAGGCCCTGGGCGCGTCATTGCTGGTGCTGGCGCCGGCGCTACTGGGCATGCTCGGTGGCCAGTGGCTGCGTCAGCGCATCAGCGCCGAGCTGTTCAAGCGCTGCTTCTTTATCGGCCTTGCCCTGCTCGGCGCGCACCTGTTGCTTAACGGCTAGCCGAAGAGGGGCTGAGCATGTCGATCAACTGGATGTCGAAGTCGCGCTCCAGATAATCCATGCGCTTGTCGAAAAACGCCTGCATGTGCGGCAGGGCCGAATGCACATCCAGCGCCGCCTTGCTGGCCCAGATCTCGTAGAACACGAACAGGCTGGGGTCTTGCTTGTCGCGCAGCATGTGGTACTCGATGCAGCCTGGCTCTTGGCGACTTGGCTCGACGTAGGCGCGAAACAGCGCTTCGAACGCTTCGGACATTTCCGGACGGGTCTTGGCTTTGAGAATGAAACCGTACTGCTCGCTCATGAAGAAGCCTCTGAAAGGAAGGTGCTAAACGATTCTAAGGCAACAATAAGCGTTGGATTCGTGCTTTTTGATCAAATGTATTTTGCCCCGGCGCGGCTGTTTCCCCGCGAGGCCGATCTCTATTCTGCCGCCATCAAATTCACTCGGTCACAGGCTTGCTTGCCCCTGATCGAACACAGATGAGGCACCTATGAAAAAAGTCCTGTTGCTCAACGGTGGTAAAAAGTTCGCCCACTCCGATGGCCGCTTGAACGAAACCCTGCACGAAGCCGCGCTGGTATTCCTTGATCGCGCCGGGTTCGATGTGAAGACCACCTACATCGACGGCGGCTACGACAACGCCGAAGAGGTGCAGAAGTTCCTCTGGGCCGACGTCATCATCTATCAGATGCCTGGCTGGTGGATGGGCGCGCCGTGGACCGTCAAGCAGTACCTGGACGAGGTCTTCACCGCCGGCCACGGCAGCCTCTACGCTAACGATGGTCGCACCCGTTCCGATGCCTCGCAAAAGTACGGCAGCGGTGGCCTGATCCAGGGCAAGCAGTACATGCTGTCGCTGACCTGGAACGCGCCGCAGCAAGCCTTTGATGACCCCAGCGACTTCTTCGAAGGCAAGGGCGTGGACGCGGTGTACTTCCCGTTCCACAAGGCCAACCAGTTCCTCGGCATGAGCGGCCTGCCGACGTATCTTGCCGTGGACGTGATGAAGCGCCCCAACGTCGAAGCCGCCGTGGCCGCCTACGAGCAGCACCTGGCCGAGGTTTTCCAGGCTCAAGCCTGATGAAGCCTTGCGCTGGCCGCGCCAAGCGGCTATCTATCACGGCTGTTGCCAACCCCGGGGTACAGCCGTGAAAGCCAAGTCCGATGAATTGCAGGTGTTCGTCTCGGTAATCGAGTGCGGCTCGATTACCGCGGCTGCCGAGCAGGGCGGGCAAACGCCATCGGCGATCAGCCGGACCCTGTCGCGCCTGGAAGCCAAGCTTGGCACCACCCTGATCAACCGCACCACCCGGCGCATGGACCTGACCGAAGAAGGGCGGTTTTTCTTCGAGCGGGCCAAGTCGATCCTGCAGCAGATGGACGAGCTCGAAGAGCATCTGTCGGTGCACCACCAGACGCCGTCCGGGCGCCTGCGCATCAATGCGGCCTTGCCGTTCATGTTGCACGCCATCGTCCCCTGGGTCGGCGAGTTCCGCGCGCTGTACCCGCAGATCCAGCTGGAACTCAACACCAGCGACCTGATCATCGACCTGATCGAGCAGAGCACCGACGTTGCCATCCGCATCGGCGAACTGGCCGACTCCAGCCTGCATGCCCGCGCGCTCGGTTGCAGCCCGTTGAACGTGCTGGCCAGCCCCGAGTACCTGGCCCGCCACGGCACCCCTGAACGGGTCGAAGACCTGCAAGGGCATGTACTGCTCGGTTTCACCCAGACCGAAACCCTCAACCACTGGCCGTTGCGCCATGCCGAGGGCGACCGCCTGCTGATCCGTCCGGGCCTGTCGGCCTCCAGCGGTGAAACCCTGCGTGAGCTGGCCCTGGCCGGTGAAGGCATCGTCTGCCTGTCGCACTTCATGACCCATGAAGACATCCGCAGCGGGCGCCTGCAGGTGATCCTGGCCGAGCACAACAGCGGCTATCGCCAGCCGATCAATGCGGTGTACTACCGCAATACCCAACTGGTGTTGCGCATTCAGTGCTTCCTCGACTTCATTCAGAACAAGCTGGCGGTCTACGCCTGCTGATCACTCCATACGCGACAGCTTCTGTCTATGCGCGGCGAAATCCCCCACGGTGTTTGATAACTCGTCGGACATCAGCCTTAATGGCTGTTCAACGAAAACAACACTAAGGAAGCTCTCATGCGCGTTGTGATGTTCCGATCCCTGGCCCTGGGCGCCGCGATCTTCGCCAGTAACGCGGCTTACGCGGTGACCCTGGAGGGTGGTGCGGTGGCTGCACCTGATCAATATGGTGCACAGGTCGCCGCCGATATCCTGAAAAAAGGCGGTAACGCGGTGGACGCGGCCGTGGCCACCGCCTTTACCCTGGCGGTCACCTACCCTGAGGCAGGCAACATCGGCGGCGGCGGTTTCATGACCCTCTATGTCGACGGCAAGGCCTACTTCCTCGACTACCGAGAAACCGCGCCGAAGGCCGCCAGCCGTAACATGTACCTGGACGACAAGGGCGAGATCATCGAGAACCTCAGCCTTGTCGGTGCCCGCGCGGCCGGCGTGCCGGGCACGGTGATGGGGCTCTGGGAGGCGCATCAGAAATTCGGCAAGCTGCCGTGGGCCGAGCTACTGACCCCGGCGGTGGGGTACGCCAAGAGCGGCTTCAAGGTTGCGTCCAAACAGTACCAATACCGCGAAGATGCCCTGGGCCTGTTCAAGGACAGCACCAACTTCAACGACTATTTCGGCAGCATGAAAGTCGGCGAGACCTTCAAGCAGCCGGAGCTGGCGCAAACCCTGGAGCGCATCGCCGACAAGGGCGTCAGCGAGTTCTACCAAGGCAAGACCGCTGACCTGCTGGTCGCGCAGATGCAGGCCGACAAGGGCCTGATCAGCAAGGACGACCTCAAGGCCTACAAAGCCGTATGGCGCGAGCCGATGAAGATCGACTGGCGCGGCAACACCGTCTATACCGCGCCGCTGCCAAGCTCCGGCGGCATCGCGTTGGCCCAGTTGCTGGGTATCAAGGAAGCGCGCGCCGCGGACTTCAAGGGCGTCGAGCTGAACTCGGCGCGCTACATCCACCTGCTGGCCGAAATCGAAAAACGCGTGTTCGCCGACCGCGCCGACTACCTTGGCGATCCGGCGTTTTCCAAGGTGCCGGTGGAGCAGCTGATTGCCAAGGACTACCTCGCCAAGCGCGCCCAGGAGGTCAACCCGACGGCCATCTCGGACACCGAGAAAGTCCGCCCGGGCCTTGAACCACACCAGACCACGCACTTCTCCATCGTCGACAAGGACGGTAATGCGGTCAGCAACACCTACACCCTGAACTGGGACTACGGCAGCGGTGTGGTAGTCAAGGGCGCAGGCTTTTTGCTCAACGACGAAATGGACGACTTCAGCTCCAAGCCGGGCGTGGCCAACGCCTTTGGTGTGGTCGGTGGCGATGCCAACGCGATCGAGCCGGGCAAGCGCATGCTCTCGTCGATGAGCCCGAGCCTGGTGACCCGCGATGGCAATGTCACCCTGGTGCTGGGTACCCCGGGTGGTTCGCGGATCTTTACCTCGATCTTCCAGGTGCTGAACAACCTCTATGACTACAACCTGCCGCTGGAAAAAGCCGTGGCCGCGCAGCGCGTGCATCACCAGTTGCTGCCCAAGGACACGATCTATTTCGATGCCTTTGCACCGCTTAACGGCGAGGTCGCGCAAGCGCTGAAGAAGATGGGCTACACCCTGGAAGATCAGGGTTGGGAGATGGGCGATATCCAGGCCATCCGCGTTAATGGCACGGCGCTGGAAACTGCTTCCGATCCGCGTGGGCGGGGAGTGGGGCAGATCGTTAAATAAGGGGTGAAGCTATCGCTGGCAAGCCAGCTCCCACAGGGGTCGGTGTAAACAGATCCATTGCGGGAGCCGGCCTTGCCGGCGATGGGCTGCAAAGCAGCCCCAGCTTCAGCGGGTCAGACGCGGAAGTGGCTGACCATGGTCTGCAACTGGTTGCCCAGGCGCGCCAGTTCAACACTCGACGCTGCGGTCTCATCGCTGGCCGCCGCCGTCTGCTCGGACACGTCACGTACGTTCAGAATGCTGCGGCTGATCTCCTCGGCCACCGCGCTCTGCTGCTCCGCCGCTGCCGCAATCTGCTGGTTCATCGACTGAATGTTCGACACCGTGCGGGTGATGCTTTCCAGCGAGGCACCGGCCTTGCGGGTCAGCTCGACGCTGCTGTCGGTCAGGTTGCGGCTGCCAAGCATCACATTGGCGACCTGCTGGGTACCGCTCTGCAGGCCGGCCACCAGCTCTTCGATTTCTTCGGTGGACTTCTGCGTGCGCTGGGCCAGGCCACGGACTTCGTCGGCGACCACGGCAAAACCACGCCCGGCTTCACCGGCACGGGCCGCTTCGATGGCGGCGTTGAGTGCCAACAGGTTGGTTTGCTCGGCCACCGACTTGATCACGTCCATGACGCTGCCGATCTTCTGGCTTTCCTGCTGCAGCAGGCCCATGGCTTCGGTAGAACGGTGCACTTCTTCGGCCAGGCGTTCGATCTGGCCGATCGCTTCGGCGACAACCTGATCACCGGCACGGGCCTGGCTATCGGCTTCAGTGGCGGCTTCTGAGGCGTGCTCGGCGTTGCGTGCCACTTCCTGTACGGTGGCGGCCATTTCATGCATGGCGGTCGCTACCTGGTCGGTTTCAACTTTCTGGCTGTTGACCCCGGCGCTGGTTTCTTCGGTAACGGCCGACAGCTCTTCGGCGGCGCTGGCGATCTGCGTGACGCCGTCGCGGATGCCGGTGATCAGGTCACGCAGGGTCGAGCCCATGCGCTGGATGCCTTGTTGCAACACACCCAGTTCGTCGCGGCGGGTGACGCGCAGGTTGTGGGTCAGGTCGCCGGCGGCGATCTTCTCGACCACGGCCAGGGTTTCGCGCAGCGGGCGGGTGATCTGGCGGGTGATGATCACCGCCGCCAGTACGCCAACCAGCAGCGCCAGCAAGGTGGCAGTCAGTTGCAGGGAGCGGGCCTGGGTGCTTTCGCTGTCGCGACGGTCAAGCTGGATCTGGTACAGGGCGTCGCTGGTCTTGACGATGTCGGCACCTTGAACGGTCATTTCCTGACGCGCTACGGCGATATCGGCAGTGGCATCGCGGAACTGGCGCACGGCGTCACGGTAGGCCATGACGGCGGTTTCGAACTGCTTGATGCGCGCGGCTTCGCCTGGCAGCTGGCGGTTCAGGCTGGCAATTTCGGCCAGGGCGGTGTCGAGCTGACGCAAGGCCAGTTGCTCGGTTTCGCTGCTGATGTCAGCGATGTAGCTGCGCACGGCCAGGCGTACCAGCAGCAGTTGCTCCTTGGCCTGGGTGATGGTGCGAAACTGCTCCAGGCGGCTGGCGTCACCCTCGGGCAGCGCCAGCACGTCGCGGTTGATCGTTTCGATCAGCTCGATGGCGCGGGCCGCGGCCTGGTTCATCGAATCGCGTGCGGCCAGGCTGGTCTTGTAACCGGCGCGCATCTTGTTGATCGATACCTGATATGCGCTGATGGTCTGGCCCAGGTCCTGGAGCAGCTTGATGTTCTCGGGGCTCTTGAAGTTCTTCAGCAGTTTTTGCTGCTGTTCGCTGAAGGCATTGAGCTTGACCTGGACGTTGCCGGCCGCCGCATCGTCGCCGTTGGTCAGCATGTACTGCAGGCGGGTGATGCGCAGGTTGGTCAGGTCGCTGTTGAGCTGGGTGATATCACTCATCCAGTTACTGCGATCGATCAGACTGCCCAGGCTGTTCCAGCCGGTGAGGGCCAGCAGGCCGGTAAGCAACAGCACCAGGCCAAAGCCCAGGCCGAGTTTCAGGTTGACGCTGATGTTGGCAAACCAGCTATTCATGCAATCCCTCCAGGAACGTTGTGCTTCTTGATCCGAATCGGTGGAAGGTTGTTGTTATTGATGGCCAGCCGATGTTCTGAGCAGGGTTTATCGGCGGCTTGCGCCGGAGCTGAAACGCTTTTTCAGCAAAAATGATCAGCGGTAGGTAACAGGGCGTTTCCGCGGCCACTCTGAGGTTTCAGGTGGCCGCGAAACCGTGGTGAGACGGGTCAGAGCGTGCGTGCGCTGAAGGTGTCGCACTGGTTGATATCGCCCTTGGCGAAGCCGGTCTTGAACCAGCGCTGGCGCTGTTGCGAGGTACCGTGGGTGAACGAGTCCGGTACCACCCGGCCTTGGCCCTGCTGCTGCAGACGGTCATCGCCGATGGCGTTGGCGGCATTCAAGGCTTCTTCGACATCGCCCGGTTCCAGCCAGTTCAGGCGTTTTTGCGCTTGGTAGGCCCAGACCCCGGCCAGGCAGTCGGCCTGCAGTTCCTGACGCACCAGCAAGCCGTTGTCGCCCTCCATGCGTTCGCCGCGCTGGCGTGCGGCCTGGACCTTGGCCGAGACGCCGAGCAGGGTTTGTACGTGATGGCCGACTTCGTGGGCAATCACGTAGGCCTGGGCAAAATCGCCGGCGGCCGAGAAGCGCTGGTCCATTTCGCGGAAGAAGCTCATGTCCAGGTAGACCTTCTGGTCCGCCGGGCAATAGAACGGTCCGACCGCCGAAGAGGCGAAGCCGCAGGCCGAGTTGATCTGGCCGCTGAACAGGATCAGGTTGGGGTCTTGGTACTGGCGGCCGGCCTGGGCGAAGATGGCCTTCCAGGTGTCTTCGGTGTCGCCGAGCACGGAGCGTACGAATTCGGCCTGCTCGTCATTGGCCGGTGGCGCCTTGCCCGTGCCGTTGGTGGCCGGCGCGGTCTGCTGCTGGTCCATCTGCCCGGCCAGTTGGCCGAGGATCTGCAGTGGGTCCTGGCCGGTGATCCAGCCAATCCCGACAATCAACAGGATCGCCCCCAGGCTCAGGCCTTTGCCACCGCCGAAGCGCATGCCGCCACCGCCCTCGCCACGGGCATCGACCACATTGTCGCTACGCCTGCCTTTTCGCCATTGCATGAGTGCTCTCCGGAGCTTGGAAACATGAGCACAAAGATTAGATCACCGCACGGGGCTCTGTCAGATTCCTGATTTGCACATAACCATTTGGTTATGTATGGCGCTGTTCTTTTCAGTATTCGCCGGGCCCCGCATACCGGAAACTGCAAGCTCGCCTGCCACGCCCAGGCCCTCCAATAATTCCAAACACAGGAGAACGGCATGTCTGCGCAAGACAACAGTCGCTTCGCTATCCGTGACCGTAACTGGCACCCGAAAGCCTTCACCCCGGACTACAAGACGTCCGTCGCCCGTTCGCCGCGCCAGGCCCTGGTGAGCATCCCGCAGTCGATCAGCGAAAGCACCGGCCCGGATTTCTCGCACCTGAAGTTCGGCCCGCACGACCATGACCTGCTGCTCAACTTCAACAACGGCGGCCTGCCGATCGGTGAGCGCATCGTCCTCGCCGGCCGCGTCTGCGACCAGTACGGCAAGCCGATTGCGCATACCCTGGTGGAGATCTGGCAAGCCAACGCCGGTGGCCGCTACCGGCACAAGAACGACCGCTACCTGGCGCCGCTGGACCCCAACTTCGGTGGCGTCGGCCGTGCCCTGACCGACCGCGAAGGCTACTACAGCTTCCGCACCATCAAGCCGGGCCCGTACCCCTGGCGCAATGGCCCCAACGACTGGCGCCCGGCGCATATCCATGTGTCGATCAGCGGCCCGTCGATTGCCACGCGCTTGATTACCCAGCTGTATTTCGAAGGCGACCCGTTGATTCCGATGTGCCCGATCGTCAAGTCGATTGCCAACCCTGACGCGGTGCAGAGCCTGATCGCACGCCTGGACATGAGCAATGCCAACCCCATGGATTGCCTGGCCTATCGCTTCGACATCGTGTTGCGCGGGCAGCGCAAGACCCACTTCGAAAACTGCTGAGGAGGCGCTACCAATGCCTATCGAACTGCTGCCGGAAACCCCTTCGCAGACCGCCGGCCCCTACGTACATATCGGCCTGGCCCTGGAGGCTGCCGGCAACCCGACTCGTGACCAGGAGATCTGGAACCGCATGGCGCGTGCTGATGCCCCGGGCGAGCACATCCTGGTGTTCGGCAATGTCTATGACGGCAACGGTCACCTGGTGCGCGACTCGTTCCTGGAGTTCTGGCACGCCGACCACAATGGCGACTACCAGGGCGACTTCGACCTGGAAAAACCGTTCAACAGTTTTGGCCGTACCGCCACGACATTCGATGCCGGTGAGTGGACCTTGCACACCATCAAACCGGGCGTGGCGAAAAACGCCGCAGGCGTGCCAATGGCGCCGCACATCAACGTCAGCCTGTTTGCCCGCGGCATCAATATCCACCTGCAGACCCGCCTGTACTTCGATGACGAGGCCCAAGCCAATGCCCAGTGCCCGGTGCTCAACCTGATCGAGCAGCCACAACGGCGCGAGACCCTGGTGGCGAGCCGCTGTGAAGTGGACGGCAAGCTGGCTTACCGCTTTGATATCCGCATTCAGGGTGAAGGCGAGACGGTGTTCTTCGATTTCTGATGCTTTCTTGGGGCTGCCTTGCAGCCCCAAGAGCTCCCTCATTCGTACGTTGTCACCCCGGCAATATGCCGCCCGGCGATGTAACCAAAGGTCGCCGCCGGCCCCAGATTGATTCCGCCCGCCGGATAATGTCCGGCCATGATGCTGGCCATGTCGGTGCCCACCGCATACAGTCCGGCAATGGCCTGCTGGTGCTCGTCCAGCACTTGCGCATGGGCGTTGGTTTTGAGCCCGGCAAAGGTGCCGAAGCAGCCTGGTTCGACCTTTACCGCATAGAACGGCCCCTGTTCGATCGGCGCCACGCACGGATTAGGCCCGTGCAGGGCATCGCCCTGTTTGCGGTTGTAGGGCGTCGAGCCGCGGCCGAATTGCGGGTCTTCGCCGTTGCGGGCATGCCGGTTGTACTCGGCGACGGTCGCGACCAGGCCCTGAGCGTCAATCCCGCAGGCCCGCGCCAGGGCTTCGATGCTGTCGCCAGTTTTCAGGTAGCCGGATTTGATCAACGGCTGCACCGGTAAAGGAAACGGCCGCGAGATGCCCAGGCCATAACGACGCTGGAAGGCATGGCTGCAGATCAGCCACGACTCGACCTTGTCCCCCGGCGCCTGGGCGACCATGGCGCTGACGTAGTCGTAGTAACCGTCGGCTTCGTTGACGAAGCGCTTGCCGTTGGCGAGCACGCCGATGATGCCGGGCTTGGCCCGATCGATGATGTGCGGGAAATGCCCAATGCTGCCGTCCGTGTGCGGCACCCGCGACACCGGCGCCCAGGCCACCGGGCTGTGCAGGTCATCGGCAACCTGGCCGCCAACGCTTTCGCCCAGGCGCAGGCCGTCACCGTTGACGCCCAGCGGCGGCAGGGCCAGGTGCTCGTGGCCGGTAGGTGTACGCGGGAACAGCGCCTTGCGCCGTTCGACGTCATTGGCAAAGCCGCCGGCGGCCAGCACCACGGCCTTGCGCGCATTGATTCGGATCGGCCCGCGTGCGGTTTCAATCAGCGCACCGCTGACCCGGCCATGCTCGCGGATCAACTGGCGAGCCGCTGCCGATTCCCAGAGCAACACGCCGAGGTCTTCAGCCGACTTGGCCAGCCGCGCGACCAGGGCTACGCCGTTGACCAGTTGCAGGGCCCGGCCGTGGGTTGCCAGGTCGAGCAGGTGGCGACTGAAGCGCTTGCTCACATGCAGCAACGAGCGCCAGGAACGGGTCAGGATAAGGAAGGCACCGAGGTCGTTGCCGGCCATGATCGGCATGCCCATGAACGAGGTTTCGCGCATGGTTTTGCGCAGGCGCGTGAGCAACTTTTTGCCCAACTGGCGGCCATCGTAGGGTGCAGCAATTACCGAACGCCCGCCGGTGCCGGCGCCAGGGGTATTGCCGTGAATGTCGGCAATGCCATTGCCGTCGGCAAATTGCAGGGCGGTATGGCGCTCGAAGAACGACACCATGTTGGGTGCCGCCTCGAGAAACGCATCGATCATCTGCCCGTCGAAACGTTCGCCCAGTTCATGTTCCAGGTAAGTACGTGGCTGCGAGCGCTCCTCGATGATCCCGGCGCGCTGCGCCAGCGGATTGCACGGCACCCACATCCAGCCGCCGGACCAGGCCGTGGCGCCGCCGAACACCGGGTCTTTTTCGACCACGATGACTTTTTCACCATGCCAGGCGGCGGTCACCGCAGCGGCCAGTCCGGCGGCGCCGGAGCCGATGACCAGTACATCGCATTCGACCAGCGGGGTGTCGACGGGCATGGGCAGTATCCTCCAACAAGTTTTGTTATATTTTGGAACTTGATTCCATATTCTACGGTTCGAGAGATTGCCCAGCCAAGGCGTGCCACGACAAAGTGGGCGAAGATCGGACAGTGATTTGCGCTTTCGCCGGGGCTCTTTAGAATCGGCACAAATTTCAGGGACCATGACCATGGCCGGCAGTCAGATCGAACGCGCGTTCAACCTTCTCGAACGCCTTACCAGCGCCCCGCGCGGGCTGCCCCTGCAGACCCTGGCCGAAGAGCTGGACATCCCCAAGAGCGCCACCCATCGCATGCTCGCCGAGCTGATGCGCCTGGGTTATGTGCGCCAGAACGTCGAGAGCAGCCGTTACCACCTGAGCACTCGCCTGGTGGCGATGGGCTTTCGCTACCTGGCCAGCAGCGGTGCCGATATCGTCCAGCCGATCCTCGATCAGCTGGCGCAGCAGACCGGTGAACTGGTGCGCCTGGGGGTGATCGACGGTGAGCGCCAGACCTGGATCGCCAAGGCCCAGGGCGCCCGTTCCGGCTTGCGTTACGACCCCGACATGGGCCGTGATGCGCCGTTGTTCTACACCGCCTCCGGGCATGCCTGGCTGTCCAGCCTGAGTGATGCCCAGGCCTTGTTGCTGGTGGAACGCCAGGGGATTGCCGACCCGGCGGATTTCGGCCCCAATGCGCCGAAATCCAATGCCGAGTTGCTGGAGCGCCTGCGCATCGCCCGCGAGCATGGTTATGCCTGGGTGGTGGAAAGTTCGGCAGTGGGTACTTCGGCATTGGCGGCAGTAGTGCGTCACCCGCTCGACGGTCACGCGCTAGGAGTGCTCAGCGTTGCCGGGCCTAGCGCGCGGATGAGCGAGGCGCGCATGCACGAACTGGCGCCGGTGTTATTGGCGGCGGTGGCGGAGTTGTCGGCGGCGAGCCCTGCGTCCGAGTTGTTCGTTTAAAAGCATCGCTGGCAAGCCAGCTTCCACAGGTACTGCATACACCGAACCTGTGGGAGCTGGCTTGCCAGCGATGGGTGTCGTTTTTTTGCTTGCATTGAAATTGGAACTGGGTTCTAAATATTTCCAAGTTCAACCCGCCGAGACAACAACAATGACGCAACGCGTGATGTCCCTCGCCGCCCTGACGGTACTCGAGCTGTCGCCTGTGGACATGGTCGAGGTCGCCGCCCGTGCCGGCTACAGCCATGTCGGCCTGCGTCTGGAGCCGGCCACGGCCGAGGAGCACCACTTCCCGCTGGTGGCCGACGCTGGCCTGCGTCGCCAGACTGCCGCGCGCCTGCGCGACACCGGCATCAAGGTGCTGGATGTGGAGATACTGCGGCTCAAACCCGACACCCGCGTGGCCGACTTCGAGACCTTGCTGGCGGTGGGCGCCGAGTTTGGCGCCAGCGAGCTGCTGGTCGCCGGCAACGACCCCGACGAACAGCGCCAGACCGACAACTTCGCCGCCCTCTGCGACCTGGCCGGGCAATACGGCCTGCACCCACACCTGGAGTTCATGCCCTGGACCGACGCCAAGAACCTCACCCAGGCCTGGCGTATCGTCGAACAGGCCGGGCGCGACAATGGCGGGGTGTTGGTCGACGCCTTTCACTTCGACCGCTCGGCGTCCTCGCTGGAAGAACTGCGCCAGGTCTCGGCCTCGCGGCTACGCTATGCGCAGTTGTGCGACGTGGCCGGCCCGCGCCCGGACGACATGGCTGAAATCCTGCGCCAGGCGCGCAACGAGCGGCGTTTTCCCGGTAACGGCAATTGCGATTTGCCCGGCCTGCTGCGTAGCCTGCCGCAAAATATCGCCCTGAGCCTGGAAATTCCCGTTCGCGACCAGGGCCTGAGTGCCTTGCAGCGGGCGCAGATGGCCCTGGACAAGACCCATCAGTTGCTCCGTCAACTCTGAACCTGCGAGCTTTTATCGATGCCCCGTCCCACTGCGCTCGACGCTGTCAGCCAACCGCTCAAGGGCATTGCCTTGGTGGTGCTGGCGACTTTTCTGTTCGCCAGCCACGACGCCTTGTCGAAGTACCTGGCGGGGTTCTACCCGATTCTCTGGGTGGTGTGGGCGCGCTACCTGGTGCACACCCTGCTGATGATGGTGATCTTCCTGCCGCAGTCGGGCCTGCGCGTGCTGCGTACCCGGCGGCCGGGGCTGCAGACCTTGCGGGCCTTGTGCCTGCTGGGCACCAGCCTGTTGTTTACCACGGCCTTGCAGTACATACCGCTGGCCGAGGCGACGGCGGTCAACTTCCTCGCGCCGTTGCTGGTCACGGCGCTGTCGCTGCCACTGCTGGGCGAGAAGGTCACGCGTGGGCAGTGGGTGGCGGTGCTGGTGAGTTTCGTCGGGGTGACGGTGATCATTCATCCGGGTGGGGCGTTGTTCACCCCGGCGGTATTGCTGCCGTTCGGCTCGGCGCTGTGCTTCTGCTTCTACCAGTTGCTGACGCGCAAACTCAGCGGCACCGATAGCCCGACCACCAGCAACTTCTTCACTGGCCTGCTCAACACCCTGGTAATGAGCGCCGTGGTGCCGATGTTCTGGCAGACCCCGAGCCTGATCCACGGCCTGATGGCCGTAGCCCTGGGCACTTGTGGGATGACTGCGCACCTGTTCCTGACCCAGGCCTTTCGCCATGCGCCACCGGCCATGCTGGCGCCGTTCAGCTACTGCCAGATCGTGTTCGCCGGGATTCTCGGCCTGGTGCTGTTCGGACACAGCCCGGACATGGCCGGGCTGGTGGGGATTGCCTTGATCTGCCTGAGCGGCCTGGGCGCCGCCTGGTTGCAGAGGCGCCGTTAGGCCTCGACTTTTGGCACCTTGCGTGGGGCCATGAAGTACATCCAGGTCAGGGCGATGAAGTACATGGCCGGGATCATGGTGAACAGCAGGGTGTAGTTGTTGTTGGTGGTGGTGAGGATGTAGCCGACCAACTGGGTCATGAACATGCCGCCGATCGCCGCGCACATGCCGCCGAAACCGAACACCGTGCTCATCATGTGCTTGGGTGTGTAGTCCATTACCAGGCTCCAGATGTTGGCGGTCCAGGCCTGGTGCGCGGCGATCGCCAGGGAAATCGCCAGTACCGCGACCCACAGGTTGTTGGCGCCGGCGGCGAAGATCACGCCGATGATGGTGGTGGCAAACAACAGCATCGACAGCAGTCGCGCCTTGACCGGGGCCATGCCGCGGCCGATCAGGAACGAGGAGAGAATGCCGCCGCCGACACTGCCGAAATCCGCACTCAGGTAGATGACGATCAGCGGGATACCCATCTGCGTCACGCTGATGCCCAGGCTGTATTGCTGATTGAGGAACGGCGGCAGCCAGTACAGGTAGAACCAGAACACTGGCGCGGTCACCGAGTAAGCCAGGGCGAAGGCCCAGGTACCGCGCATGCGCAGGATGCGTGAGAACGGCACGCGAGCCTGATCCGGTTCTGCTTCGCCTTGCACATAGGCCAGTTCTTCCTTGCTGACGCTAGGGTGGTCTTCGGGGTTGAAGTACTTCAGGCCCCAGAACACCACCCACACCAGGCCCAGCGCGCCCATGCCCATGAACGCTGCTTGCCAGCCCCAGACGGTGAGGATCAACGGCAGCAGCATCGGCGTGAACATGGCGCCGACGTTGGTGCCGGCGTTGAAGATGCCGGTGGCCACCGCCCGTTCACCGGCCGGGAACCACAGGCGGGTGGTCTTGACGCAGGCCGGGTAGTTGGCCGCTTCGGTAAGGCCAAGGATGAACCGGCAGACCATAAAGCCCACTGCCGAGGTCGCCAGGCCGTGGGCACCGGTGGCCAGGCTCCAGAGCAGCACGGCGCAGAAGAACACGCGCTTGACGCCGACCCGGTCGATCAAGCGGCCCTGGAGCACGAAGCCGATGGCGTAACCGACCTGGAACCAGAAGTTGATGTTGGCGTAATCCATCGCCGTCCAGCTCATTTCCTTGGCCAGGATCGGCTGCATCACGCCGAGAGCGGCGCGATCGATGTAGTTCAAGGTGGTGGCGAAGAACACCAGGGCGAGCATGACCCAACGGGTCTTGCCGACGGCCATGGCGCCACGCAGCTTGTCGCCGATGCCTGCGTGCGGAGTACTGCCCAGAGGCTGGGCCATGCGGGTGGGTTGAGAGTGGATCATCGCGGGTTACCCGTATTTTTATGTTTATGGGTCAAGCCTTGGGGTGGAACGCAACGCAACGGTCGCCGAGGTGTTCGGCAGTCGAGTAGTTGGCAGGTGGCGGGGAGCTTTTGGCTCGTGGGTCACTTGCCCCGTGTCGAAATGGTGCGCCTGTGGTCAAAAAAGGGTCAATTCATCGAACGCTATTTTGGGCGATAATCGAACACAAAACTAACTAGTTCGTACCTTTTTTATTGAGCAAAAATTGCTCAACGCCAATAATTCCTCTACCCGGTTTTTGCCTGCCCATCGGAGCCAGAATAATGCAGCGTTCGATCGCCACCGTATCCTTGAGCGGTACTTTGCCAGAAAAGCTCGAAGCCATCGCCGCCGCGGGCTTCGATGGGGTCGAGATCTTTGAAAATGACCTGCTGTACTACGCCGGCAGCCCGCGTGAAATTCGCCAGCGCTGCGCCGACCTGGGCCTGGCAATTACCTTGTTTCAGCCGTTTCGCGACTTCGAGGGCTGCCGCCGCGATCGCCTGGCGCGCAACCTGGAGCGGGCCGAGCGCAAATTCGATTTGATGCAGGAGCTGGGCACCGATCTGGTGCTGGTGTGCAGCAACGTCGCTGCCGACTCCCTTGCAGAGCGCCAGGTGCTGGTGGACGACCTGCGCCTGCTGGCCGAACGGGCCGGTGCCCGTGGTTTGCGCATCGGCTACGAAGCCCTGGCCTGGGGCCGCCATGTGAACACTTGGGAGCAGGTCTGGGACATCGTCAAAACCGCTGACCATGCCAGCCTTGGGATGATCCTCGACAGTTTCCACACCCTGTCGCTCAAGGGCGACCCAAGGGCCATCGCCCAAGTGCCGGGGGACAAGATCTTCTTCGTGCAGATGGCCGATGCCCCGATCCTGGCCATGGACGTGCTGGAGTGGAGCCGGCATTTTCGCTGCTTCCCGGGGCAGGGCGAGTTCGACCTGGCAGGCTTTCTGGCACCGATCCTGGCCAGTGGTTACAGTGGCCCGTTGTCGCTGGAAATCTTCAACGATGGATTCCGCGCCGCGCCGCCACGGGCCAATGCCGCCGATGGCCTGCGCTCGCTGTTGTATCTGGAAGAAAAAACCCGTCAGCGTCTTGAGCAAGAGCGCGTAGCGCCCGCCAGCGAGGACCTGCTGTTCGCCCCACCGCCTGCCAGTGCCTATGACGGTATCGAGTTCCTTGAGTTTGCCGTCGACGATGCCCTGGGGGCCAAGCTGGGTATCTGGCTGGAGCGTCTGGGCTTTACCCGCGCCGGCGTGCACCGCTCGAAGAATGTCAGCCTGCTGCGCCAGGGCGACATCAACCTGATCCTCAATGCCGAACCCTATTCGTTCGCCCACAACTTCTTTGAAAGCCATGGTCCGTCGCTGTGCGCCACGGCGATCCGGGTCAAGGACAGCGCCCAGGCCCTGGCCCGTGCCGTGGCCTACCATGGCCAGCCTTACCGTGGCCTGGTCGGCCCCAACGAGCGCGAGCTGGCCGCGGTGCGCGCACCGGACGGCAGCCTGATCTACCTGGTTGACCAGGACGCCCAGGGCCGGACCATCTATGACACCGATTTCAGTGTGCAGGTACAACCGGGCAACAGCCTGGGCCTGACCCGCATCGACCATATGGCCCTGGCCTTGCCGGCCGACGGCCTGGACAGCTGGGCACTGTTCTACAAGAGCGTGCTGGATTTCAGCGCCGATGACGAAGTCGTGCTGCCGGACCCTTATGGCCTGGTCAAGAGCCGCGCCTTGCGCAGCCGCTGCAGCTCGATCCGCCTGCCGCTGAACATTTCGGAAAACCGCAACACAGCGATTGCCCATGCCCTGTCGCATTACCGGGGCTCGGGCGTGCACCACATCGCTTTTGATTGCGCCGATATTTTTGCTGCGGTCAAACAGGCCAAGGAGTCCGGCGTGGCCTTGCTCGACATCCCGCTCAACTATTACGACGACCTTGCCGCGCGCTTTGATTTCGACGACGAGTTTCTCAGCGAGCTGGCCTACTACAACGTGCTGTACGACCGCGATGCCCAGGGTGGTGAACTGTTTCATGTGTATACCGAGCCGTTCGAGGAACGCTTCTTCTTCGAAGTGCTGCAGCGGCGTAACGGCTACAGTGGCTATGGTGCGGCCAACGTCGCCGTGCGCCTGGCCGCCATGGCCAAGGCCCGTGCCGGCGCGCCGGCGCAGGCCAAGTTGTAGAGCACAGGCGGCGAGGCTTCCTTACTCAGCACCCGGGGCTCATAATTGCCGGGTTAACCGATGGCCATGAGTCCCGTATGACGACTACCCCAGCACTCTGCGCAGCCCCTGAACAAGCGCCGCGCAAGGGCCGCAAGAACAACCCGGAAAAGACCCGCGAGAACATTCTCCAGGCGGCAATCAGCGAGTTCGTCCAGCAGGGGCTGGCTGGCGCCCGGGTCGATGCGATCGCCGAGCGCACGCAAACCTCCAAGCGCATGATCTACTACTACTTCAACAGCAAGGAGCAGTTGTACGTCGAGGTACTGGAGAAGCTCTACGGCGATATCCGCAGCACTGAAAGCAACCTGCACCTGGCCGAGCTCGAGCCACGCCTGGGCATCCGCCGGCTGGTGGAGTTCACCTTCGATCACCATGATCGCAACGTCGACTTCGTGCGCATCGTCTGCAACGAGAACATGCACCACGGCGAGTACGTCAAGCGCTCGTCGACCATTCGCTCGATGAACAAGACGGTGCTGACAGCGCTGGATGAAGTGCTCAAGCGCGGGGCTGCCGAGGGCGTCTTCCGCCAGGGGCTGGAGGCACTGGATGTGCACCTGTTGATCAGCTCGTTCTGTTTCTACCGGGTGTCGAACCGGCATACCTTTGGCGAGATCTTCCAGGTGGATTTCGAGGACAAGGCGGTCAAGGACCGGCATCGGCAAATGATTTGCGAGGCGGTGCAGAGGTTCTTGCAGGCCTGAGGATCCGGGGCCGCTTTGCGGCCCATCGCTGGCAAGCCAGCTCCCACAGTTGCGGCGCATGCAGATCCATTGTGGGAGCCGGCGTTGCCGGCGATGCTTTTCAGTCACCCAGGCTGTTGAAGTGCTCGATCATCCGCGCCGCATCCGGCTTCACCCCGCTGAACAGTTCAAACGCTTTCACCGCCTGGAACACCGCCATGTTCGCCCCGCTCAAGGTGCGGCAACCCAGGGCCCGGGCTTCGCGCAGCAGCTCGGTTTCCAGCGGGAAATAAACGATCTCCGCCACCCATAGTTCAGCCCGCAACAGCGCCTTGGGCACCGGCATGCCCGGCAGCTTGGCCATGCCCATGGGCGTGGTGTTGACCAGGCCGTCGGCGCTGGCCATGGCGCTCTGCAGATCATGGCCGACCCTGGCGCGGCTGCCTGCAAAGTGCTGGTTCACGTTATCCATAAGGGCCTGGGCGCGGGCCAGTTCGACATCGAACACCGTTAGCTGCTCGACGCCTTCTTCCAACAGCGCATGGGCCACCGCAGCCCCGGCGCCACCTGCGCCCATCTGCACTACCTGGCGGCGCGGCGCATCGGCCAGGCCGCGACGAAAACCTTCGGCAAAACCCAGGCAATCGGTGTTGTGGCCGATGCGTTTGCCATCCTTGAACACTACGGTGTTCACCGCGCCGATGCCCCGGGCTTGCGGCGACAGTTCATTGAGCAGTGGCAAGATCGCCTGCTTGCACGGGAAGGTGATGTTAAGGCCGGTGAAGCCCATGTACTGGGCCGCAGTCAGTAGCTCTTCGAGGGCGCTGCTGTCGAGCTTGAGCTGATCCAGGTCGATCAGCCGGTACAGGTAGTGCAGGCCTTGCGCGGCGCCTTCGTGCTCGTGCAGCGCCGGGGTGCGCGAGGTCTGGATGCCGGCGCCGATAAGGCCGGCGAGGATGCCGGAAGAGGAGGCCAAAGCCATGCTGAAAACTCCGTTGTTGTTCTTGGTAATGAAGAGGGAGCGCGTCAGTTAGAAAATGTACCGAATGGTTAATTTGGTCAATTGGCCGTAGGCCCGCAGATGTGTTTTCTGTGCGCTGATCGCACAGCCTGTGCTACACATGTTGCTTTGCACCTGACCACGGAGGGAGACATGGCAACGCCGATCAACGAGCTGCAGTCGCTGGGTGAGACCTGGCCAGGCCTGGCCAACCTGACCCAGTCGATCTTCGCCGCCTTGGGTGGCCATGGTTTTCGCAATGCCTTTCGCCTCGATCATTCGCGCAGCACCTGCCTGCTACTGATCGATGGCCTGGGCTGGAACCTGCTGCAGGCGCATGCCCGGCATGCACCGTTTCTTGCCTCATTGATGCAGCCGGACAGCCACTTCAAGGTCGGGTTTCCGGCCACCACTGCGACCAGCCTGGCCTCGGTGACCTCAGGGCTGGGCAGCGGCGCCCACGGCATCGTTGGCTGCGGGTTTGCCCTGGATGAACAGACCGAACTGTCGCCGCTGACCTGGACCACATCGCCCTTGCAGGTCGAGGCGCAGGCCAACGTCGCGCCGCCGCCGGAGGCCTTTATCGTGCCCGCCGATGCCTGGAGCCAGGCCGCCGCGCAGGGCGTCGCCATCAGCACGGTGATGCTCGGGCGCTATGCCAACTCCGACTTCAGCCGGGCGATCTACAAGGCCGGCACGATCCTCCCGGCACCGGCCTATGACGCTTATCCGCAATTGATCAACGCCGCCCTGGCGGTGCCGGGGCCGGCGTTCTGTTTTGCCTATTTCGGCGACCTGGACTTTGCCGGGCACTTGTTCGGCCCAGGCTCCGAGGGTTGGCTCAAGCAACTGGCGATTGCCGATCAGTTGGCCCAGGCCATCGCCCGACGCTTGCCCGAACAGGCCCGGATGATGGTGATTGCCGATCACGGCATGCAAGCGCTGGACAGCGAACAGGTGCATGATTTTGACTTGGACCCCGTGCTCCAGGAAGGCGTGCGGGCGATGGCCGGGGATATTCGTGCGCGTTATCTGTATACCCACAAGCACCAGCAGGATCGTGTGCACGAACGTTGGCAGAATCGTCTCGGGGATCAATACCGGGTATTGAGCAAGGCCCAGGCAATTGCCAAGGGGCTGTTCGGCGATGTGTTGCTCAGCCAGGCGGAAGCGCGGATTGGCGATTTGATCGTGATCCCGAGCGGGGCCGGCGGGATCATTCGCAGCGAGGTGGAGAAGCACGCCAGCCAGTGGCGGGGGCACCATGGGGCGTTGACCGATGAGGATCAGGTGGTGCCGTTGTTGATGTGTTCGGGGCTTGGTTGAAGGGCCCTGATCGCGGGTCAAGCCCGCTCCCACAAAACCTGTGGGAGCGGGCTTGACCCGCGATAGCTTCAACGCCGAACCAGCAACACCCCACTCTCCATGTGGTGGGTATACGGAAACTGGTCGAACAACGCGCAACGCTCGATGCGATGGGTGTCGTGCAACTGGGCGATATTCGCCGCCAGGGTTTCCGGGTTGCAGGAGATGTACAGGATGTTGTCGAAGCGTCGGGTCAGCTCGCAGGTGTCCGGGTCCATGCCGGCGCGCGGCGGGTCGACGAACACGCTGGCGAACTGGTAGCTCTTGAGGTCGATGCCTTCCAGGCGGCGGAATGGCCGGACCTCGTTCAGTGCTTCGGTCAGCTCTTCAGCCGACAAACGCACCAGGCGCACGTTATCCACAGCGTTGTCGTCGAGGTTGTGCAGGGCGGCATTCACCGAGGTCTTGCTGATCTCGGTGGCCAGTACCTTGCGTACCCGGGTGGCCAGCGGCAGGGTGAAGTTGCCGTTGCCGCAGTACAGCTCAAGCAGGTCGTCCTCGCGCTCGCCCAGGGCCTCATACGCCCAGTTGAGCATCTTCTGGTTGACCGCGCCGTTGGGCTGGGTGAAGGCGCCTTCAGGCTGGCGGTAGCGGAAGGTGCGCCCGGCAATCTGCAACTCTTCGACGGCGTAATCGCGACCGATCACTACGCGCTTGCCCTTGGAGCGACCGATGATGCTCACGCCCAGGTCGCTGGCCAGTTGTTGCGCGGCGGCTTCCCAGTGCTCGTCCAGCGGGCGGTGGTAGCACAGGGTGATCATTGCATCGCCTGCCAGGGTGGTGAGGAACTCCACCTGGAACAGCTTGAAGCTCAGCGCCGAACTGGCCTGCCAGGCGGCCTTGAGCCGTGGCATCAGGTCGTTGATCTGCTGGCTGGCAATCGGGAAGTCTTCGATCAGGATCGGCGTGTACTTCTCGCCCGGGGCGAACATTGCGTAGAAGCGCTGCTCGTTTTCGCGCCACAGGCGAAACTCGGCGCGCAGGCGATAGTGCTCGCGCGGCGAGTCGAACACCGCAGGTTCGGGAGCCGCGAACGGCGCCAGCAGCTCGCGCAGGCGCGCGACCTTGGCGTCGAGCTGTTGGGTGTAGGTCGAAGGATCGAAGACAGCACTCATGCGTTGAACCAGCCCAGCTTGATGACGAACAGGATCGAGAGGATCACCAGCGCCGCGTTGAGGTCACGGGCACGGCCAGAGAGCAGCTTGATCGCGGTCCAGGCAATGAAACCGAAGGCAATGCCGTTGGCGATCGAGTAGGTCAGCGGCATGGCCAGGGCGGTAACCACCACCGGCGCGGCTTCGGTAATGTCGTCCCAGTTTATTTCAGCCAGGCCCGAAGCCATCAACACGGCGACGAACAACAGCGCAGGGGCGGTGGCGAAGGCCGGCACGCTACCGGCCAGCGGTGCGAAGAACAACGCCAGCAGGAACAGAATGGCCACGACGATGGCGGTCAGGCCGGTACGGCCACCGGCACTCACGCCGGCAGCGGATTCGATGTAGCTGGTGGTGGTCGAGGTGCCCAGCAGGGAGCCGGCCATGGCGGCGGTACTGTCGGCGATCAGCGCACGGCCCATTTTCGGCATGTGGCCGTCCTTGCGCATCAGGCCGGCGCGCTTGGCGACGCCGATCAGGGTACCGGAGTTGTCGAACAGGTCGACGAACAGGAAGGCGAAGATCACGCTGATCAGGCCGACGTCCAGTGCGCCCTTGATGTCCAGTTCCAGGAAGGTCGGCGCCAGCGACGGCGGCATCGACACCACGCCGTTGAACGGGGTGAAGCCCAGGCCGATCGAGGCCACGGTTACCGCCAGGATACCGATCAGCACCGCGCCACGGACTTTCATGGCCTCCAGCGCAACGATCAGGAAGAAGCCCAGGGTGGCGAGGATCGGCGCTGGCTTCTTCAGATCGCCCAGGCCCACCAGGGTCGCCTGGTTATCGACGACGATGCCGGCGTTGTGCAGGGCGATCAGCGCCAGGAACAGGCCGATACCGGCGGCAATCGCCGAACGCAGCGGCAACGGGATGCTGTTGACGATCCATTCACGGATGCGAAAGATCGACAGCAGGAAGAAACACACGGCCGAGATGAACACCGCGCCCAGGGCCACCTGCCAGGTGTGGCCCATGTGCAGGACCACGGTGTAGGTGAAGAAGGCGTTCAGGCCCATGCCCGGTGCCAGGGCGATCGGGTAGTTGGCGATCAGGCCCATGGTGGTCGAGCCGATGGCCGCGGCCAGGCAGGTCGCGACGAACAGCGCGCCCTTGTCCATGCCGGTCTCGCCGAGGATGCTCGGGTTGACGAACAGAATGTAGGCCATGGCCAGGAAGGTGGTCACGCCCGCGAGAATCTCGGTGCGGACATTGGTGTCGTGTGCTTTTAGTTGAAACAGCCTTTCCAGCATGCCTGCTCCCCGTGGCGCTCCCGGCGCCGTGAATGTATCGACCCAGTTAGCAAAGCACAGACTGTACCGGGAGACTGTGGTTTTTCCCTGGGTCGGAAAAAAGCCGCGCATCATACCAGCATGCTCGGGCAGCGGTAATTAATGTCGCGATACACTGCAGATATCTGCAGGTTCTGCGCCGTTCCCCCCCCTCACGAGACCACGCTGTGCAACTGATCGACTACCGCGACCTCACCCCGGCCCAGCGCGATCGGCTGATCGACATCCAGGTGCAGCCCGAGCAACAGCGCTATGCCGGTGATATGGCCGGCGCGCTGTACATCCTGCACCGTACCGACAGCCCTGACCTGCGCGGCGTGGCGCTGCTGGTGGAGGCCGTGCCGCGTGCCTTCCTGTTGCTCCAGCGCGGGGCGTTCCTGGCGCCCTGGGCCAGGGTCGATGCCGCGACGGTCAATGCCTTGCAGGTGGATCGACGCCTGCAGGGGCGTGGTCTGGGGCGATTCTGCATGCAGGCATTGCCGGGCCTGGTGCGCGACCTGTGGCCCGCGGTGCGCTGCCTGCAGCTATCGGTGGACCCGGGCAACCACGCCGCCCTGGCCTTGTACCGGGCCACCGGCTGGGTCGACAGTGGTGATGGCTACCGCGCGCGCAAGGGGTATGAGTGTCAACTGACCCTGGCGCTGTGAGCGACTACGCTTGTTAGATACCCCGGCGGAGAGCAGTTGATGACCCACAGAGCCCTGATCGTCGTCGCCGAAGGCGTGGATGACTTGCAAAGCGTGACCCTGATCGACGTGCTGCGCCGCGCCGAACTGGAAGTAGTGGTGGCCAGCATTGAAGGCCGGCGGATGCTCACCTGTGCCCGTGGCACGCGTTTGACCGCCGACGGCATGCTGGTCGACCTGCTGGCCCAGCCGTTTGACCTGATGGTCTTGCCCGGGGGCGAAAAAGGCGCACAGCACATGACTGCCCACCAGCCGCTGGCGCAGCAGGTGAAGGATCAGGCCAAGGCCGGGAAGTTTTTTGCCGCGATCGGCGAAGGGCCCTTGGCGCTGCAGGCCTATGGCGTGTTGCGTCAGCGGCGCATGACCTGTGATCCAGGTGTCAGCCAGGGCTTGTCCGGGTGCAGTTTTGTCGATCAGCCGGTGGTGGTGGATGGTAATTGCATCACCGCGCAGGGCTCGGCGGCGGCGCTGGAGTTTGCCTTGGTGCTGGTTGAACAGGTGGCGGGGCGGGCGCTGCGCAAGCGGGTGGCAGGCCTGTTGCGGGTGTGACAGTGCTGGCCCTATCGCTGGCAAGCCAGCTCCCACAGGTTTTGCATGCACCGGACTTGTGGGAGCTGGCTTGCCAGCGATGAGGCCCCTGAGGTCAATCCTCGGGCCTGTTCTGCATATGATCGCGCCCAGCCAAGGTCGGGAACAGCTTGATCCACACCCCGGTCACCAGCAGCGTCCCGACCCCGCCCAGCACCACCGCCGGCACCGTGCCGAACCAGTGCGCCGTCACCCCCGACTCGAACTCACCGAGCTGGTTCGACGCACCGATGAACAGCCCGTTCACCGCACTCACCCGGCCCCGCATCTCGTCCGGGGTCTCCAGTTGCACGAAGGCGCCGCGAATCACCATGCTGATCATGTCGGCGGCACCCAGCACCGCCAGCACGGCCAGGGAAAACCAGAACGAAGTGGACAGCCCAAAGGCGATGGTCGCCACGCCAAACACGCCGACGGCAGTGAACATCACCCGCCCGACCTTGCGCTCCACCGGGAAGCGCGCCAGCCATAGCGACATCAGCAAGGCGCCCACCGCCGGCGCCGAGCGCAGCAGGCCCAGGCCCCATGGGCCGGTGAGCAGGATGTCCTTGGCAAACACCGGCAGCAGTGCGGTGGCGCCGCCCAGCAGCACGGCGAACAGGTCCAGGGAGATGGCGCCGAGAATGTCCGGGCGGCTGCGGATAAAGCGAATCCCGGCCATCAACGATTCGAGGCTGGCGCGGCCCTGGTTGCCCGGTTGCTGACGGGAGACCAGGCCCAGGGTCAGTACACAGGCGATCAGGTACAGCGCCACCGTCGGCCCATACACCCAGACGCTGCCGAAGGCATACAGAAAGCCGCCTACCGCCGGCGCCACGATCGTTGCTGCCTGCATCGCCGAGGCAGAAGCGGCCACTGCACGCGGGAACAGCTCGGAAGGCACCACGTTCGGCAGCAGCGCCTGAGTTGCCGGCATTTCGAACGAGCGTGCGCTGCCGAGCAAAAACGCCAACAGGAAGATCAGTTCGCGGCTGACACTGTTGGTGCTGCTGGCAACCACCAGCACCAGGGCGATCATGGCCTGGGCGCTCTGGCACAAGGCCGCGACCCGGCGCCGGTCATAACGGTCGGCAACGTGCCCGGTGTGCAGCATGAACAGCACCCGCGGGGCGAACTCCACCAGTCCCACCAGGCCCAGGTCGAGGACATTGCCGGTCAACTGGTAAAGGTGCCAGCCGATCGCCACGGTGAGCATCTGGAAACCACTGGCGGTAAACACCCGGGCCAGCCAGAAGGCCAGGAAGGGACGGTGATGACGCAGTAGCAGAACAGGGTCTGACATCGGCGAAACAGAGCCTCGGCGAAGGGATCGGCGGTGCAGATTATCATCACTTTGTAACAGTAGGTTGCGAGGAGTTCGGCCTGCGTGCGGTTAGCGCACTGTTTTAGGGCGCGGTAAAGGGGGTGAGACAACCGGTCACGCGGCAATCAACCACACAAGCGCGCAGGCCGTTCAGGACTATCCTTTCAGGCAACCGTTGATCTGGATCAATTGTTTCATTTGCAACGGTAGGGCCAGACGGCCGAATTCCCTGCGATGTGATGTTTACAGAACAATTCCAACTTGCCGCACTCAACTACCGTGGGGGCAGTTGGCGCCAAGGCCATCGCCTGACGCCGGATTACCTGACAGAGGAAGCACTATGTTCGGATTAGAGGCTCTAGATCTCGCCCGAATTCAGTTCGCGTTTACCGTGTCCTTTCACATCCTGTTCCCGGCCATCACCATTGGCCTGGCGAGCTACCTGGCTGTTCTCGAAGGGTTGTGGCTGAAAACCAACAACAGCGTCTACCGTGACCTTTACCATTTCTGGTCGAAAATCTTTGCCGTCAACTTCGGCATGGGGGTGGTCTCCGGCCTGGTCATGGCTTACCAGTTCGGCACCAACTGGAGCAAGTTCTCCGACTTCGCCGGCTCCGTCACCGGCCCGCTGCTCACGTATGAAGTACTCACGGCCTTCTTCCTCGAGGCCGGTTTCCTTGGCGTCATGCTCTTTGGCTGGAACCGTGTCGGCCGTGGCCTGCACTTCTTCGCCACGGTCATGGTGGCCATCGGCACCTTGATCTCGACCTTCTGGATCCTTGCTTCCAACAGCTGGATGCAGACCCCGCAGGGCTACGAAATCGTCAACGGCGTGGTCGTTCCGGTGGACTGGTTCGCAGTGATCTTCAACCCGTCGTTCCCCTACCGCCTGGCGCACATGGCGACGGCCGCCTTTGTGGCTACGGCGTTCTTCGTCGGCGCTTCGGCAGCCTGGCACCTGTTGCGCGGCCGCGATAACCCGGCGATCCGCAAGATGCTGTCGATGGCCATGTGGATGGCCCTGATCGTGGCCCCGGTACAGGCAGTGATCGGCGACTTCCACGGCCTCAACACCCTCAAGCACCAGCCGGTGAAGATTGCTGCGATCGAAGGCCACTGGGAAAACGTGCCGGGCGAACCGACCCCGTTGATCCTCTTCGGCATCCCCGACATGCAGGCCGAGACCACCCGCTTCAAGCTGGAAATCCCGGCGCTGGGCAGCCTGATTCTGACCCACAGCCTGGACAAGCAAGTGCCGGCGATGAAGGAGTTCCCGAAAGAAGACCGGCCTAACTCGACCATCGTGTTCTGGTCGTTCCGGGTCATGGTCGGCCTCGGTATGCTGATGATCTTCGTCGGCCTCTGGAGCTTGTGGCTGCGCAAAAGCGACAAGCTCTACAGCTCGCGGCCGTTCCTGTACCTGACCCTGTGGATGGGGCCGTCCGGCCTGATCGCGATCCTCGCCGGCTGGTTCACCACCGAGATCGGTCGCCAGCCCTGGGTGGTCTACGGCCTGATGCGTACCGCCGATGGCGCTTCGAACCACAGCTACGGCCAGCTCGGCCTGACCCTGGTGATGTTCGTGGTGGTCTACTTCGCGCTGTTCGGCACTGGCCTGGGCTACATGATGCGCCTGGTGCGCAAAGGGCCGAAAACCGGTGAAGGCGACGAGACCAATCCCGGTGGCCCTGGCCAGCAACGCACCCCCGCCCGGCCGCTGTCCGCCGCCGATGACGACCATGACAATGGCGAGCCCGCCAGCCTGAACAAGGGGAACTGAATCATGGGCATTGATCTTCCGCTTATCTGGGCCATCATCATCATCTTCGGCATCATGATGTACGTGGTCATGGACGGCTTCGACCTGGGCATCGGCATTCTCTTTCCCTTCGTCAAGGGCGAGCAGGACCGCGATGTGATGATGAACACCGTGGCGCCGGTCTGGGACGGTAACGAAACCTGGCTGGTGCTCGGTGGTGCGGCGCTGTTCGGCGCCTTCCCGCTGGCCTACGCAGTGGTGCTCTCGGCGTTGTACCTGCCGTTGATGCTGATGCTGGTCGGGCTGATCTTTCGCGGCGTGGCCTTCGAGTTCCGCTTCAAGGCCACTGCGGCCAAGCGCCACCTGTGGGACAAGGCGTTCATCGGCGGCTCGCTGGCGGCGACCTTCTTCCAGGGCGTGGCGCTGGGCGCCTTCATCGAAGGCTTCGAGGTGGTCGATCGCAACTACGCTGGCGGCAGCCTCGACTGGTTGACCCCGTTCAGCCTGTTCTGCGGCCTGGGCCTGATCGTCGCCTACGCCTTGCTCGGCTGCACCTGGCTGATCATGAAGACCGAAGGCAAACTGCAGCTGCAGATGCATGACCTGGCGCGCCCGCTGGCCCTGGTGCTGCTGGCGGTGACCGGTATCGTCAGCATCTGGACGCCGCTGGCCCATCCGGACATTGCCGAGCGCTGGTTCAGCCTGCCGAACCTGTTCTGGTTCCTGCCGGTGCCAATCCTGGTGCTGGTGACCCTCTACGGTTTGCTCCGGGCGGTGGCGCGTAATGCTCACTACACCCCGTTCCTGCTGACCCTGGTGCTGATCTTCCTTGGTTATAGCGGCCTGGGCATCAGCCTGTGGCCGAACATCATCCCGCCGTCGATCTCGATCTGGGATGCTGCTGCGCCACCGCAGAGCCAGGGCTTCATGCTGGTCGGGACCTTGTTCATCATCCCGTTCATCCTCGGTTACACCTTCTGGAGCTACTACGTGTTCCGCGGCAAGGTGACCCACGAAGATGGTTACCACTAGGGGAGCATGGCAATGACTGGCAAAGGCACGATTGACGAAGAGAAGAAACCGCTCTGGCAGCGCCTGGGCTGGTTGGCGCTGATCTGGGTGGGCAGTGTGCTGAGCCTGGCCCTGGTGGCCTGGCTGATGCGCCTGTTCATGAGTGCGGCCGGACTGAGCACGCACTGAAACGATATTTCCCATCCCGCCTTGCGGCGGATTTACAGCCCTTCGCAGCGTCAGCTGCGGAGGGTTTTTTTTAGGGCTAGGGCCTCATCGCTGGCAAGCCAGCTCCCAGAGGGCCAGTGGACACCGGTCTATGGTGGGAGCTGGCTTGCCAGCGATGCAGGTGACGCGGTGCTGGTTTATTTACGCGCCTTGAGCACCACGAACTTCGGCGTCGCCGCCACCTGCTCGACCCCGCGGAACAAGCGCGCCAGCTTGCTGTGATACCCCAGGTGACGGTTGCCGACGATGTACAGTGCGCCGCCGACCACCAATGCCTCACGAGCCTGCTGGAACATCCGCCAGGCGAGGAAGTCGCCGACCACCTGCTGCTGGTGGAACGGCGGATTGCACAGCACCACATCCAGCGACTGTGCGGGCTGCCCGGCCAGGCCGTCGTCAGCGCGTACAGTGACTTCACGCTGGCCCAGCGCCACCTGCCAGTTCTCCAGTGCCGATTGCACCGCCATGTACGATTCATCGACCAGGGTGTACTGCGCCTGCGGGTTGGCCAGGGCGCTGGCGATCGCCAGCACGCCGTTGCCGCAGCCCAGGTCCGCGACCCGTGCATCGCCGAGGTCTTTGGGTAGGTGCGGCAGGAACGCCCGGGTACCGATATCCAGGCCTTCGCGGCAGAACACGTTGGCGTGGTTGAGCAGCTCAAGGTGTGGCGCGTCGAGTTGATAGCGGGTCGGGTAAGGAGAGGTGAACGCCGGCTTTGGCTCGAAGGTGGCAATCAGCAGCCGGGCCTTTTTCTTCGCCAGCGATGCCTGCACCGGGCCGATATACTTCTCCAGCAGATCACCCGCCGCGCGGGGCAGGTGTTTGATCATGGCGCCGGCAACCACTTGCGCGCCGGGCGTCAGTTGGCCCTGCAAGCGGATCAGTTGCTCCTCGAGCAACGCCAGGGTCTTGGGCACACGTACCAGTACCCGGTCGAACGGCCCCTGCCACGGCTTGCTGGCCGCCACGAACGGTACTGCATCGAAGGCCAGGCCGTTACGCACCAGGTTCTTTTCCAGGGCCAGATGCGCCAGGTGCGAATCACCGCTGCTGAGCACCGCTACATGGGGGGCCAGGCTGGTGGCCAGGGCACCGAAGCTGTCATTGAGCACCAGCACCCGGGTACTCGCCGTCGGTGACTGTTCGGCCAGGTGCTCCAGCAAATACTCGTCGGCAGCATCGAAGGCTTGCAGGGGGTCGTTGGCTTGCTCGGGCTGGCGAAGCAGGTCGAGTTCGGCGAAAGGGCTGGTCAGCAGGGGCATGGTGTAAGGCTCTGGGGCATTGATGTGCGCGCGTGGCGCGCTCTACAGGGCCGTGATTCTACCGTGCTTTGCAGGGGGACGGGGCTGTTGGCTCAGATCAGGCCACGCATCGCCGCAATGGCGATCGCGCCGGCTTTGTTGCTCGCGTTGGTTTTGCTGATGATGCTGCGGATGTGAAAGTTCACCGTGCTCTGCGACAGCGAAAGGATGCAGGCGATATCGGCGGCGGTCTTGCCGGCGGCAGACCATTTCAGTACTTCGGTCTCCCGCGTGGATAAATTGCAGGCCGGTGTTTGGTGCCCCGGCTGCCGGTCAATCATCAGCGTATGCAGCAGGTTGCACAGCCAGATCGTCTGGCCGGCCTTGTCGTAGAGCTCTTCGAGGCTGATTGCTTGTTGGCTGCGGGCGACGCTGAGCATGCTTTCGTTGTGACGCATATCGTGTGCCGACTGGCTCCAGCCATGGCGCAGACCGTGGGATTGGGCGTCTTCCCAGAATTGAGGCGTCTCTCGGAACAGGTCATCGCACCACAGGATCGGCATTAGCGAACGATGGCCGTGGGCGACGATTGGGTCGATGTCCAGGTAGTTGCAGCGTTGGTAGTGTTCGTTCCAGGCGTCGGGATAATTGTTGAAGGTTCTTAGTTGAGGCGCCAGAGTCGCGATCTGCACGCGCATGCCGAAGGCCAGGTACTCCATGCCCAATTGCTGGGCCAGGGAAACCGCGAGCTCAAACATCCGTTGTTCGTCGGTTTCACCCAGCAACTGCTCTAGCTGCTGTTCTTTCCAGTGCGGCATGGGGCCAGTCTCTCGTTGATGGATCCAACAACTGAATAAAGGTGGAAAGTAGTGTAGGAAATGTCCCACGATTTTGTTGGGTTTTTTGGCTATAGAAATGTGAACATTTCTACAGGGATGTTCTTTAGCACACAGTGGCGTAGTTGTTTGATATCAGTTTGAAATCAATGGGCTATCACTGGTACTGACCACGCCACTGGTCGATGCCACTACAAACCAACGGTGTTTATCCCGCAGCGTTTGCGCGACACTGGGCCATCTTTTCTTTGGAGCGAGTCATGACTGCCAGTGCTGAAAAGTTCACCCGCCAGACGCTGCTCGACGTCCAGCCACTGACCCCCAGCCTGTTCAGCCTGCGTACCAGCCGCGACCAGGGCTTTCGTTTTCGTGCCGGCCAGTTCGCCCGCCTAGGGGTGACCAAGGCTGACGGCAGCGTGGTCTGGCGCGCTTATTCGATGGTGTCCTCGCCATTCGACGAGCACTTGGATTTCTTTTCCATCGTGGTGCCGGGCGGTGAGTTCACCAGTGAACTGAGCCGACTGGGCGAAGGCGACAGCCTGCTGATCGATCGCCAGGCCTTTGGTTACCTGACCCTCGACCGCTTTGTCGACGGCCGCGACCTGTGGCTGCTGGCAACCGGCACCGGTATTGCGCCGTTCCTGTCGATCCTCCAGGACTTCGAGGTGTGGGAGCGCTTCGAATCGATCAAGCTGGTCTACTCGGTGCGCGAAGCCCGGGAGCTGGCGTACCTGGAGCTGATCGCGGGCCTTGAGCAACGCGACTACCTGGCGGAATTTGCCGGCAAGCTGCAGTTCATCCCGATCGTTACCCGTGAACAGCATCCCGGCGCCCTGAACCTGCGCATCACCACCCTGATCGAGAATGGCGATCTGGAACGCGCAGCAGGCCTGGCGCTGACCCCGGAACATTCGCGGGTGATGCTCTGCGGCAACCCGCAGATGGTCGATGACACCCGCAAAGTGCTCAAACAACGCGACATGAACCTCAGCCTCAGCCGCCGCCCCGGCCAGGTAGCCGTCGAGACCTACTGGTAAGCCGCAAGCAAAACGGCGCCCGCAGGCGCCGTTTTTTTATCCCTGCACTCAGGGTTGCCGATTCTGCGCCTTGAGCAGGTCGCGGATCTCGGTGAGCAGCTCTTCTTCTTTGCTGGGTACCGGCGGCAGGGTGGGTGCGGCGGCTTCTTCGCGTTTCAGGCGGTTGATGACCTTGATGCCCATGAAGATCGCGAAGGCGACGATGATGAAGTCGAGGATGGTCTGAATGAATTTGCCATAGGCCATTACCACGGCCGGTATGTCGCCTTCGGCGGCTTTGAGGGTTACCGCCAGGTCACTGAAATCGACGCCGCCGATCAGCAGACCGATCGGTGGCATGATCACATCACCTACGAAAGATGAAACGATTTTGCCAAAGGCGGCACCGATAATGATACCGACGGCCATATCGACGACATTCCCTTTGACCGCGAAGGCCTTGAATTCACTGAGCACGCCCATGGTTTATTCCTTGTAACAGATGAGATTGGTAAACGCAGTGTAAATCAGCTATGCGCTTCATGCTCCGCGCTGCTGCAACAGACTGCGGTTATACCGAATAGTTTTGTGGTTTTCTGTGCCCGCCCAGGCTGTCGAGGTCGGCTATGATGGTGCCTTTTTCCAGAGGACCGTCCCATGGCCAAGGCCAAGCGCATGTACGGCTGCACCGAGTGCGGCGCCACCTTCCCGAAATGGGCCGGGCAATGCGCTGAATGCGGCGCCTGGAACACCCTGGTCGAGACCGTGCTGGAAAGCGGCGCCGCCGCGGCCCCAAGCGGGCGCACCGGCTGGGCCGGGCAACAGGCGCAGATCAAGACCCTGGCCGAAGTCAGCGTCGAAGAAATCCCGCGCTTCACCACCGCCAGCGCCGAACTGGACCGGGTGCTCGGCGGCGGCCTGGTCGATGGCTCGGTGGTGCTGATCGGCGGCGACCCGGGGATCGGCAAGTCGACCATCCTCCTGCAGACCCTGTGCGCCATCGCCACACGCATGTCGGCGCTGTATGTCACCGGCGAAGAGTCGCAACAACAGGTGGCGATGCGTGCCCGGCGCCTGGGCCTGCCCCAGGACAAACTGCGGGTGATGACCGAAACCTGCATCGAAACCATTATCGCCACGGCGCGGGTCGAGAAGCCCAAGGTGATGGTCATCGACTCGATCCAGACCATCTTCACCGAACAGTTGCAGTCGGCTCCCGGCGGCGTTTCCCAGGTGCGCGAGAGTGCGGCGTTGCTGGTGCGCTATGCCAAGCAGAGCGGCACGGCGATCTTCCTGGTCGGTCACGTGACCAAGGAAGGCGCGCTGGCCGGGCCGCGCGTGCTCGAGCACATGGTCGATACCGTGCTGTATTTCGAGGGCGAGTCCGACGGCCGCCTGCGCCTGTTACGCGCGGTGAAGAACCGTTTTGGCGCGGTCAACGAGCTGGGTGTATTCGGCATGACCGACCGTGGCTTGAAGGAAGTTTCCAACCCGTCGGCGATCTTTCTCACGCGTGCCCAGGAAGAAGTGCCGGGCAGTGTGGTCATGGCCACTTGGGAAGGCACCCGGCCGATGCTGGTGGAGGTACAGGCGCTGGTCGATGACAGCCACCTGTCCAACCCGCGGCGGGTTACCCTAGGCCTGGACCAGAACCGCCTGGCGATGCTTCTGGCGGTGCTGCATCGCCATGGCGGCATCCCTACCCACGATCAGGACGTATTCCTCAACGTGGTCGGCGGGGTCAAGGTGCTGGAGACAGCCTCCGACCTGGCGCTGATGGCGGCGATCATGTCCAGCCTGCGCAACCGCCCGCTGGACAACGGCCTGCTGGTGTTTGGCGAGGTCGGCCTGTCCGGCGAAGTACGCCCGGTACCCAGTGGCCAGGAGCGTCTGAAGGAAGCGGCCAAGCATGGCTTCAAGCGTGCCATCGTGCCCAAGGGCAACGCACCGAAGGAAGCGCCGCCCGGATTGCAGGTGATTGCCGTGACCCGGCTTGAGCAGGCACTGGACGCGCTGTTCGAGTGACCTGCGCACCCCGGCGCGTGCAAGGCGTGTCGGGGTGAAGTTGCAAGTGATTCTCACTAACGAGTAGCATACCGCCTTCTTCCGGCCATCCACAGGGAGTTCGCGTGGCGGAGTCCGACTTGAAGCGGCTGTTCCTCAAGCACGCGAAAACCTTGCAGGGGGTGTTGACGCGCAAGGTGCGTGATCCGCAACTGGCTGCCGACCTGGTGCAGGAGAGCTTTCTGCGCCTGGCCGAGCAACAGGGCCATGAACGGATCGACAACACCCCGGCCTATCTCTATCGCACTGCGCACAATCTGATGATCGATCATGTTCGTCAGCAGCAACGGCGCAAGACCGATTCGGTGCCTCACGAGGCACTGGAAACCATCGTCGAAGACCGCCCGGGCCTGGATGAACATGCCGCCACTGAACAGCACATGCGCCGCCTGCGCAGGGCGCTGGCCGACTTGCCGCCGCGTACCCAGGACGTGTTCCGCCTTAACCGCCTGGAAGGCATGACTCACGCCGAGGTGGCGCGCGCGCTGGACATTTCCGACAGCTCGGTGCAGAAGCATCTGGCCAAGGCCTTGGCCTATGTGATGCAGTGTCTGCAGGAACCAGGATGACGAACGGTTTACTGGGAAATGCGCCTTCAGACGTCAGCACTCACATAACCAGAACTCGAGAGAACCGTGTGACCAGCCAGAACTCGCCAGAGCAAGCCATTCGCGAGCAGGCCGCCGAGTGGGCGGTGCTGCTCAGCGCCGGCCCGTTGAGAACCGAGCAGGAGCAGGCGCTGGCGCGCTGGTTGGCCAGTGATCCGCGCCATGCCCAGGCGCTGGCGTTTGCCCAGGCGACCTGGGCCGACCTTGGCCGTCTTGGCTCGCTTGACCAGGGTGCGCCAAGGGCGTCGCTTGCCGTGGCCCGTCCACTGGCCGGGCGCCGACGCCGTTCACGCTTGCGCTGGGCATTGAGCGCTACGGCTGCATGGGTGCTGGCGGTTGTCGCTGTGGATCAGTTGCCCAGCGTTTCCTTGGCATTGCACGCCGACTACGCAACGGCCAAAGGTGAAGTGCGCCGGGTGAGTTTGCCCGATGGCAGCCAGGTCGACCTGGACAGTCACAGTGGCATCGAGCTGGCCTACAGCGACAGCGAACGTCGTGTGCGCCTGTTGGCCGGTGAAGCGGTGTTTACTGTTGCGCCGGTCTCCGGCACCGAACAACGGCCTTTCGTGGTCGAGCGGGCAGGGGGCAGCAGCCGTGCCCTGGGCACGCGTTTCGTGGTGGGCCCCGAGCCTGATGGCGGCACCTGGGTCGGCATGCTCGAGCACAGTGTTGCGGTTACCTTGCAGGACGCCGCGCAAACGGGCAGCGGCGAGCAGTTGCTCAAGGAAGGTCAGAGCCTGCGCTACGACACGACCCACGGTATTCGCCTGTGGCCTGAGCAGGACGTGCGTCGGGCCACCGCTTGGCAGCGCGGCGTGCTGGTGTTCGAGCGCGAACCGCTGGCTGAGGTGGCCGCGCAACTCAATCGCTATCGTAGCGGGCACCTGCTGATCACCGATCAGGCCCTGGCACGGCGTGAAGTCAGCGGCATGTTTCGTCTGGATAACCTGGACGCCGCGCTGGGCCTGCTGACCGATGAACTCAAGGTCAGTCGGCTGGATCTGCCGGGGCTGACCCTGATCTATTGAGTGCCTTGGCGGGCGATTGTCGGCAGCGGTTTTTTCCACGAAACTGGCGTTTTCACGATGATCTGAAGGCAGGGATATGGCCAGTGGTTTTCTCGCGTGTATTGCTTCATCCCTCTCCGGCGCCTTGCTGCTCGGATTGTGCAGCACTCAGGTGCTGGCGGCCGACGACAACCTGGTGCAGTTCGACCCCGCCACCTGCGAGTTCGGTGCACCGCTTGAGCCTTACTTCGACAAGGCGATTGCCAAGCGTCAGGCCCTGCCTGCCGAGGCGCAGGAAGAGGAGGTGAGCTACCCGGTCGACCTGCCCTTCCATGGCATCAAGGTCACGGCGGTATTCATCGGCTATGAATGGCACGGGATCTATTTTGATGCGCCGCCCGATCAGGTACGTACGCTGTTTCGCAAACTGGGCTACCGGGTGGCCGAAGACGGCGACATGTCGGCCAGCGGCGATGAGGTTGCGGTGACGGCATCGATCATCGAAAACAGCGGCAAGGACCGTAAACAAGGGCAATCGGCGCTCACCTGCGGCGTCTGATGTTCACGGGTTAAATTTCTTTTGAAATTTCTTTACTGACTTTCCCCACGTTGCACGTCTGTTTGTTGAGATTGATTTTCATTACTAGAAAACGCCAACACAGCGAGCAACAGACGTGAGCAATCCACACCAACGACGCACCCGGCCGCTCGGTCGGGTAGCCCTTGCCAGCAGCCTGATGCTGGGCGCCTGGACCTTGCCGATGGGGATTGGCAGCGTCCAGGCGGCCGAGCTCGCGACACCCAGCCAGCGCACCGCGCTGATCCACTTCGACATTCCCGCCCAGGCCCTGGACAGTGCTGTGCTGGCCTTCGCCGAACAGGCCGGGGTGCAGGTGTTCTTCGACAGCCGCAAGCTGGCAGGCCTGCGCAGTGAAGGCTTGCGCGGCGAGCATTCGGCACAGGAAGGGCTTGGCCTGTTGTTGCGCGGCTCGCCCGTGCGCTATCGCTTCAGCGGTTCCGACCGGGTCGGCCTGGAGCGGGTGAGCGACGACGGCCAGGCGCTGGAGCTGGGCGCCACGCATGTCGACTCGAACAGCGATGCCGATTGGGTTTATCAGACTCCCCGTTCGGTCAGCGTCATCACCCGCGAGCAGATCGACAAGCGCCCGCCACGCCATGCCGCCGACATGCTCGAAGAAACCGCCGGCGTCTACACCGCCGTCAACCAGCGCGACCCGGGCCTGTCGGTGAATATCCGCGGCGTGCAGGACTACGGCCGGGTCAACATGAACATCGACGGCATGCGCCAGAACTTCAACGTCAACGGTCACCAGCAGCGCAACGGGGTGATGTTCGTCGACCCGGAGTTCATCAGCAGTGTCGAGATCGAAAAAGGTTCGCGCTCAGGCATGGGCGGCGCCGGGGTCATCGGTGGTATTGCCAGTTTCAACACCGTGCAGGCCAGCGAGTTTCTCGGTGCCGGCAAGGAATACGGCGGCCGCCTGCGCGCCGGTCACGGTATCGGTGAACTGGGTAACGGCACGTACTTCAATGGCAGTGCGCTGTTCGCGTTCGGCAATGACGTCGGCGATGTCTTGCTCGGCGTCAGTGAGCGCCATTTCGGCAACTACCGGGCGGGCAGCAACAATGAAGACAACCTCGGCACCGAGATTCGCCTGAAGAACCAGTTTCCCGCCGCCTGGGACGACTGGCTCAAGGGTGAAGTCGAAGACATGGGCAGCGTCACCCGTTCGCAGATGATCAAACTGGGCCTGAACCTGCCCCAGGATCAGCGCGTGCAGTTGAGCTACATGGAGACCGACACCGACAGCAAGGATGCCTGGACCTGGCTCAACGACACCGAGGACCAGTACTTCTACCAGCGCTCCGGCAGCAACGACATCAATGCCAAGAACGTCGCCCTCGACTACAGCTTCAGCCCCGACAGCGACCTGATCGATTTTAGGGCCAAGCTCTATTTCGTCAGCACCCGCCAGGATCGCTGGAATGCCGGCAACAATGCCAGCCCGCAAAGCGGAAACTACTATGCGGCCTACAGCGATCGCTTCCAGACCGATACCTGGGGCCTGCAGTTGCAGAACACCTCGCGCTTCTACTTTGGGGCGAGCGACCAGCTGACGTTCGACTACGGCACCGAGCTGTTCCAGGACAAATTCAAGCCGCGCACCGATCGCGTGCCGGCCAGCAACGAAGAAGCCTACCCCTACGTTCAGGGGTCGACGCCGGGCGGCAAGCGCGTCATGGCCAGCCTGTTCGGGCAAATGCAGTACGAACACGGCAACTGGCTGACCCTGGATGCCGGCCTGCGCTATGACCGCTACCGGCTCACGGGTGAAACCGGCATGACCGTGTGGATGTACCCGGACGGACCGTTTGAGGCCGACCTGGGCAAGCCGGCGACGCACCTGCTGTTTGACGAGGCACAGGAAGAAGGGCGCTTCTCGCCGACCTTCGGCATTGCCGTCAAGCCGGGTGTCGACTGGCTGCAGCTGTACACCCGTTGGGGCCGTGGCTGGCGGCCACCCTCGGTCACCGAAGTGTTCATGTCCGGCCGTCCCCACGGCGGCGGTGGCGCCGAGATGGTCTACCCCAACCCGTTCCTGCAAGCCGAACGCTCCCACGACTGGGAGCTGGGGGTGAACATCTTCAAGGAGTCGTTGTTCCGTGAAGGCGATCGGCTGGGCATGAAGGTCGCTTACTTCGACACCCGGATCGACAACTTCTCGTTCCTCGATATCAACGTCGATGTGCCGGGCCTGACCGCAGCAGGCACCTCGACCGGACGCATGGCGTACCAGAACAACCAGCAGCAGACCCAGTTCCGTGGCGTGGAATACGCCGTGGATTACGACGCCGGGCGGTTCTACAGCAAGCTCAGCTATACCCACATGATCGGCAGCAACGAGTTCTGCTCGCCGCAGTTCTACCTGGGGGGAGCCAAGGATCTCAAACGCGTGGGCACGGTGCTGCGCCCGCTCAAGGTCGGCAATCGCATCATCATGCGGCGGGTGCCGGTGAGCGAGGCGTTCGACAATGCAGAGCTCAACAACTACAGCCGCTGCGGCGACATCATGGGTAACGCCACCTACATGCCGGCTGATCGCGGTTCGCTCACCGTCGGTTTGCGTTTTCTCGACAACCAGCTCGATGTCGGTGCCCGCCTGCGTTACAGCAAAGGCAACGGCACCAACCTGGACACCCACAACTACTCCTACCTCGATCAGGCCCTGTGGCCGCAGTACAAGGTCTACGACCTGTACGGCAGCTACTGGATGACGCCGCAGCTGAACCTGGCCCTGAGCCTGGAAAACCTCACCGACCAGGCGTACTTCGTGGCCATGGGCGACAGCAACAACCTGTCCCTGGCCCGTGGCCGGACCCTGACCGGGATGCTCGAGTACAAGTTCTGACCGAATTGCCCATACCGGGCAACACCGAAGGCATGGAGCACGCCTTCGAACCACAACCCTCAACTATTTAGAGGATGAGACATGAGCCTTTCCGTTTCTTACGATGCAGCGTACGCCTCCTACACCGTTGACGATTACCTGGCCACCTGGGCGGCCGGTTTCGCCACCGCAGGTCATGGCTACAGCAACACCGGCGGTTTCAACAAAGGCGGCTTCAACGGCGAGCAGTATGCGACCCACGGTGCCAATGGTTCCGACTACGCCTTCGTAGCCAGCAGCGATACCACCAACGGCCTGCACTATGTGTTCAACCCGGGCCAACCGGCCAGCAGCAACATGAACCACTACCTGTGGGGCGAAGTGGACAGCGTTTCGCTGGGTTACAAGCTCGGTGGCGGCAATGGCAGCAACTTCACCCTGGCCGAAGAAGTGGTCACGTTCAATGGCCTGGACCTGGAGGCGGCGCTGGGCGCCGGTCGCGCCGGCAACGAAGTGCAGAGCGTGATCTACGGCCTGATGCAGGGCAACACCTCGGCCCTGGAAGGCGTGCTGGACAACCTGCTGGCCGGTTACGGCGTATCCACCGACGACACCTTCGACGCCATCAGCGCTGCCCTGGCCGGTGGCCCGCTGAATGTCGCTTCGGCTGATGTGGTGGGCGTTCAAGCCCTGGCCGAGGACTTTGCCCTGGCCGCCTGACCCCAGGCAAAAAAAAGCGAATGGAAGATCACTCCTCCATTCGCTGCTGGCTTACCCCGCCGCCTGCGTCTTTGCCGGGCCCAGGCGGCGGTGGTGCGAATTCTGCGAGCCTGCGCCGGCGAGGTCAACCGCCCGCGGGCTCGCCCTGTTGAGGTCCTTCATGAAAGCAACCCGCTCCCGCCCTGCGAACGAAGTATTGCAGGCGCTCAAGGCCTGCCGCGCCGGCTTTGCCAACATCGGCCTGTTCACTGCGGTGATCAACCTGCTGATGCTGGCACCAGCGCTGTACATGCTGCAGGTCTACGACCGGGTGCTGTCTTCGGGCAATGAGATGACCCTGCTGATGCTCAGCCTGATGGTGCTGGGCCTGTTCGCCTTCATGGGCCTGCTGGAATGGGTGCGCAGCCTGGTGGTGATCCGTCTCGGCACGCAGATGGACATGCGCCTCAACCCGCGCGTGTTCGAGGCCGCCTATCAGGCCAGCCTGGCCGGCCACAAGGGTGCGGCGACCCAGGTGCTCAGCGACCTGACCACCTTGCGCCAGTTCGCCACCGGCCAGGCGCTGTTCGCCTTTTTCGATGCGCCATGGTTCCCGGTGTACCTGCTGGTGATGTTCCTGTTCAGCCCCTGGCTGGGGTTGATGGCGCTGGTTGGCGCCGTGTTGTTGACGATCCTCGCCTGGATCAACGAGCGCCTGACCCAGGCGCCATTCGCCGAAGCCGGGCAGCTGTCGCAGCAGGCCGGACAGCAGGCTGGCGCCAACCTGCGTAATGCCGAAGTCATGGAGGCGATGGGCATGCTGGCGGCGGTGCGTCAGCGCTGGGCCAGGTTGCACCACGGTTTTCTCCTGCGCCAGAACCTCGGCAGCGAACGCACGGCAGCGATCACCGCAGTGTCCAAGGGCCTGCGCCTGGCCCTGCAATCGCTGGTACTGGGCCTGGGCGCATGGCTGGCGATCGAGCAACTGATTACCCCGGGGATGATGATCGCCGGCTCCATTCTCATGGCCCGGGTGCTGGCGCCGATCGACCAGCTGATTGCCGTGTGGCGCCAGTGGGGGTCGGCACGCCAGGCCTATGAGCGGTTGTACAGTTTGCTCAGCGAGCAACCGCCGCGCGCGGCCGGCATGCCGTTGCCGGCACCGAGCGGGTGCTTGCTGGTGGAGCAGCTCAGTGCGATGCAGCCGGGCACGCGCAAGCCGTGCCTGGTCAATCTCGGTTTCGAGCTGGCGGCCGGCGACAGCCTGGGGATTATTGGCGCGTCCGGCTCGGGAAAGTCGACGCTGGCGCGTTTGCTGGTTGGCGCTGCCTTGCCGGCTGCCGGCAAGGTGCGCCTGGATGGCGCCGAGCTGCAGCACTGGGACAAGGGCCTGCTCGGCACCCACATCGGTTACTTGCCGCAAGACGTGCAGCTGTTCGCCGGGAGCATTGCCGAGAACATCGCCCGCTTGGGTGCGGTCGACTCGCAACAGGTGGTGGCCGCCGCACAACGGGCCGGTGTGCACGAGCTGATCCTGAAACTGCCCAATGCTTATGACACCCAGTTGGGTGAAGGCGGGGCGGGGCTGTCCGGTGGCCAGCGCCAGCGCATCGGCCTGGCCCGGGCGTTGTACGGCCTGCCGGCGCTGATCGTGCTCGATGAACCCAATTCCAACCTGGATGATGTTGGCGAGCGCGCTTTGCTTGAGGCTATCAAGCAGATCAAGGCGCAGCAGCGCACGCTGATCCTGATTACCCACAAGTCCAGCCTGCTGGCGGCTGTGGATAAGTTGCTGGTGCTACAGAACGGCCAGATGCAGGCCTTCGGTCCGAGCGCACGGGTGCTGCAGGACCTGCAGCGCAGCCATAAGCCGGCCGGCATTCCCACCCCCACCCCGGCGCTACGCAGCGCGGCCAGCGTCAGCATGAGCTACGGCACCCCGAGATCCTGATCATGACCGTCCCTCAGTCGCTTCACGCGCATGCCATTCCCGACAACCTGCTGACCCTCGATGCCCGCCGCCACAGCCGTTTGGGCCGCTGGCTGGTGATCGGTGGTTTTGGCGGTTTCATCCTCTGGGCCGCCTTGGCACCGCTGGACAAGGGCGTGCCGGTTTCGGGCAACGTGGTGGTCGCCGGCAGTCGCCAGGCTGTGCAGCATCCCACGGGCGGCACCATCGAACGTCTGCTGGTGCGCGACGGCGACCGTGTCAGTGCCGGGCAGGTGCTGGTGCAGATGGACGCCACCCAGGCTCAGGCCCAGCATGATTCGTTAAGGGTTCAGTACGTTAACGCCCGGGCCAGTGAAGCGCGCCTGCAAGCCGAGCGTGACGGGCTGGCATCGATCACCTTCCCGACCGAGCTGCAGGCCCTGGCGGCCGAGCCCTGGGTGGCCACCGCCCTGGAACTGCAGCGCCAGTTGCGTAACAGCCGGCGCCAGTCGCTGGACATGGAGCTGGCCGGCCTGCGCGAGAACATCGCCGGCGCCGAGGCCATGCTGGCCGGTGTGCAGGGCTCGATGAGCCACAAGCAGGAACAACGTGCTGCGCTTGATGAACAACTGCAGGGGCTGCGTGATCTGGCCCGTGACGGTTACATTGCACGCAACCGCCTGCTCGACAGCGAGCGCTTGTACGCGCAGATCAACGGCGCGATTTCGGAGGACCTGGGCAATATCGGCCGCACCCGCCGCCAGGTTCTGGAGCTGAAACTGCGCATGGCCCAGCGGCAACAGGAGTACCAGCGCGAAGTCGGCCAGCAGTTGAGCGAGATGCAGTCCAGCGCCGAAGACCTCGGCAACCGCCTGCGCAGCGCCGCCTTCGAACTGGCCAACACCCAGCTGCGCGCCCCGGCCAGCGGCACGGTGGTGGGCCTGAGCGTGTTCACCAATGGCGGAGTGATCGCCCGCGGTCAGCAACTGATGGAGATCGTCCCCAGCGATGCGCCGTTGCTGATCGATGCCCGTGCGCCGGTGGAGTTGGTCGACCGCCTGCACCCGGGGTTGCCGGTGGAGATCATGTTCGTCGCCTTCAACCAGAGCAAAACGCCACGGGTCGAGGGTGAGCTGACCCTGGTCTCGGCCGACCGCCTGGTCGATGAGAAAACCCAGCAGCCCTACTACCAGGTACGCGCCAAGGTCAGTGACGCCGGCTTGCAGCAACTGGCCGGCCAGGACATCCGCCCCGGCATGCCGGTGCAAGCCTTCGTGCGTACCGGCGAGCGCTCGCTGCTCAATTACCTGTTCAAGCCGTTGACCGACCGGGTGCATGTCGCCCTGGCGGAGGAATGATGTCGATGCGTGTGTGGTCATGCCTGCTGTTGTTGGGCACCAGCCTGTCGGCCGCTGCAGTGGACCTGGGCGATGCCTATGCCCTGGCCCTGCGCAACGACCCGACCTTCCATGCCGCCATCGCCGAGCGCGATGCCGGCCTTGAGAGCCGCGCCATCGGCCGGGCGGCGCTGCTGCCGAACCTGTCCTACCGCTACAACAATGCCCGCAACGATTCCGAAGTGACCCAGACCAACGCCCGCGGCAACGTCACCAGCCAGCGTGACTACCGCAGCTACACCTCGACGCTGACCGTGCAACAGCCGCTGTTCGACTATGGTGCCTGGGCCGAATACCGCCAGGGCGTGGCCAAGGCGTTGCTGGCGGACGAGCGTTTTCGCAGCCGCAGCCAGGAGCTGGCGGTGCGGGTGTTCGCCGCCTACAGTGAGGCGCTGTTCGCCAACGAGCAGATCGCCCTGGCCCAGGCCCAGCGCCGTGCCTATGCCGAGCAATTGCAACTGAATCGGCGCTTGCTCAAGGGCGGCGAGGGTACCCGTACCGACCTGCTGGAAACCCAGGCGCGCTATGAGCTGGCCCAGGCCCAGGAAATCGAAGCCAGCGACAACCTCGATGCTGCACTGCGTACGCTGCAGGCGATCATCGGCGAGCCGCTGGAGGTTGCCGACCTGGCGCCGTTGAATGGTGATTTCCGCGTTCAACCCTTGCAGCCACTGCGCTTCGAAAGCTGGCGGGATCTTGCCGTGGCCCACAACGCCGAACTGGCGTCCCAGCGTCACGCCCTGGTTGCCGCCGACTACGCCGTCGAGCGTCAGCGCGCCGGCCACCTGCCGACCCTGAGTGCCTATGCCAGCACCGGCAAATCCAGCTCCAGCTCCGAAAGCAGCTACGACCAGCGCTATGACACCGACAGCATCGGCATCCAGGTCAGCCTGCCGTTGTTCGCCGGCGGCGGCGTATCGGCGGCCACCCGCCAGGCGGCTGCCGAGCGCGACAGTGCGCGCTTCAGCCTGGATGGGCAGATTGCCGACACGCTCAATCAGTTGCGCAAGCAGTTCAACCTCTGTGCCAGCAGCACGGCGAAGATCCGCGCCTATGAGTTGGCGGTCAAGTCAGCCAGCGGCTTGATCACGGCCACGCGCAAAAGCGTGGCCGGTGGCGAGCGGGTCAACCTCGACGTGCTCGATGCCGAACAGCAGTTGTACAGCGCCCGCCGCGACCTGGCGCAGGCGCGCTACGATTACCTGCGCGCCTGGTTGCAGCTGCGTTATCTGGCTGGGGTGCTGGAACCGCAGGATTTGCAGCAACTGAATGGCTACTTTGCCAGCGGCCCGGGGGATTTGGCTGCAGGCTGAGTTCAGCTTGCCATTTGACTTGCAGTAACCAAGCGTTTGACTTGGCTACTCGCCGTGTTTTGACATAATTGCTTAAGCGCTTTCTTATAAAACCCAGTATTTACAGGGCTTTCATGTGCTATTTTTTGACTTACTGAAGAAGTGCTCTTGAGATAATTCGACATGCCGACTTTCAAGCACCACGAACTGGCACTGCTTAACCCTTCCTTCGACTCGCCATTGGTGGATGTCTTGACGGAGCTTGAGCACTTACGTCGCTATCGGCTTGCTGGCACCACACCTTCCAGTCTGTTCTTCCAGCTCAAGAGCATTTTCCACCTTCTAGAGAGCTTGGGTTCGGCACGTATCGAAGGTAACCACACGACACTTGCGGACTATGTCGAAAGCAAAGTGGAGGGGACTGACTCCGCATCGGACCAGCTTCGCGAAATATCCAATATCGAAAAAGCCATGACTTTTGTCGAGGACCATTTCAATGAGGCGGATGACGTCGGTTTGCATCTGCTGCGAGAGTTGCATGCCATTACCGTCGACGACCTCGACAGGGAAGGGGATCGAACCCCTGGCAGTTTCCGCGCTGGACAGGTGCGTATCGCCCAGTCGAGCCATCTCCCGCCCGATCCGGTGCAGGTCCAAGGTTACATGGAAGAGCTGGTTGCTTTCATCAATCTCAGGGACCCCCAAAAGTACGATCTGATGAAGGTTGCCATCGCTCATCATCGATTCGGTTGGATTCACCCGTTCAGCAATGGCAATGGCCGCGTGGTGCGGTTATTGACCTATGTGATGTTGATCAAATATGGATTCAACGTCGCTGCAGGTGGGCGTTTGCTCAACCCGACCGCGGTGTTTTGCAATGACCGCGAACGCTATTACGAAATGCTTGCCCAAGCGGATGCCGGTACGGCCGAAGGGCAGGAGCGGTGGTGCGAGTATGTTCTGCGGGGCATTCTGGACGAACTCAGGAAGCTTGATCGATTATTGGATTACCGTTATTTGAAACAGGCCATCCTGTCTCCAGCACTGGCCCATGCCCGTGAGCGGGCGTTGCTTACCGAGCTTGAGTACGGAGTGCTCCGGTTGCTGCTCGATAGTGACAGCGCAATTGCCAGATCGAGTGACCTGGCAGCCGCGATGCCGGGACTGAATGGCCCTCAACGTACGTATCAGATCAAGAAACTGGTTGAGCGCGGCATGCTGGTCCCGATCAAGCCCAATGCCCGCCAATACACCTTGGGCTTTTCCCACAGCTACCTTTTGCGTGGGGTTATCCGTGCGCTGACCGCCGAGGGATTCATTACCCAGCAGCTGTCATCGGCGCATCAATAACGGCGCAATAGAAAAGGCCGGTGCATAAGCACCGGCCCTGTTGAATCAAGCGCAACCCAATCAGTGCTCCGAAATCGCCTCTCGTCGCGCCGGCGGCTCTCCATGCTCGCCCTCGCTCATCACCGGTACCTCCTTGCCTTCGGCGTTGAACAGCTTGCCGTCTTCGAAGTAGTCACCATCGCGCAGGGCGGAAATGTCCGAGTAGTGGAGGGTGCGTTCGTAGGCGGCGGCGAATACCGACTGCTGGTCGGAGTTGCCGGCGGTGAAGTGGTTGAACACCAGGTTGAGCACGATCGCCATGATCGCAGCCGAGCTGATGCCGGAGTGGAAGATGGTCTCGAACCAGTTGGGGAACTGCGCGTAGAAGTTCGGCGCGGCAATCGGGATCATGCCGAAGCCCAGGGAGGCGGCAACGATGATCAGGTTGACGTTGTTCTTGTAGCTGACCTTGGACAAAGTGCGGATGCCGCTGGCGGCAACGGTGCCGAACAGCACGATGCCGGCGCCACCCAGTACCGAGGTCGGCACCGCGGCAATCACCCGGCCCATGATCGGCAGCAGGCCGAGCACCACCAGGATCACCCCGCCAGTGGCCACCACGTAGCGGCTCTTGACCCCGGTCACGGCTACCAGGCCGACGTTCTGGGCGAAGGCGCTCTGGGTGAAGGAGCCGAAGATCGGCGCCAGGATGCTCGAGGCCATGTCGGCGCGCAGGCCATTGCCCAGGCGTTTGGAATCGACCTTGGTGTCGATGATTTCACCGACGGCGAGGATGTCCGCCGAGGTTTCCACCAGGGTCACCATGATCACGATGCACATCGACAGGATGGCGGCGATGTGGAAGGTCGGCATGCCGAAGTGGAACGGCGTCGGCAACGCCACCAGCGGGCCGTCGAGAACTTTGCTGAAGTCAGCCATGCCCAGCGACCAGGCGATCAGGGTGCCGATGACCATCGCCAGCAGGATCGACAGCCGCGAGATGGTCGCGCTACCCAGCTTGCTCAGGACCAGGACGATGACAAAGGTCAGGCCAGCCAGGCCGATGTTGGCCATGCTGCCGAAATCCGGCGCCTTGCTGTTGCCTCCCATCACCCAGCGTGCGGCCACCGGCATCAGGGTCAGGCCGATGGTGGTGATGACGATACCGGTGACCAGCGGCGGGAAGTACTTGGTGATCCGCGAGAACACCGGGGTAATCAGAAAACCGATCAGCGACGCCGCCATGACCGCGCCCAATACCCCGGGCAAGCCGCCACCGCCTTCACTGCTGAGGATCGCGCCCATGGTCGCCACACCGGCGAACGACACCCCTTGCACCAGCGGCAACTGGCAACCGAACCACGGCAGGCCGAGAGTTTGCAGCAGGGTTGCCAGGCCACCGGCAAACAGCGACGCGGCGATCAGCAGGCCGATATCGGCGGGGCCCAGGCCGGCTGCCTGGCCGAGGATCAGAGGCACGGCGACGATACCGCCGTACATGGTCAGAACATGCTGCAGGCCATAAGCCAGGTTGGCGCCAAGGCCCAGGTTCTCGTCTTCGGGACGCTGGGCTGAAGACGTGCTAGGGGAGGACGTATTCATGGGGCAAGTTCTCAGTTTTATTGTTGTGGCGCTACTGTAGACAAGTCCTACACATGAATGCCAGAACAATTGTATACAATTTTTAGATTTGCGTAGGAACAGTCCTACCTATGGTTTGGCTTCAGGGCTGGATGCAGAGATCGTTCCAACAGCTGCGCGCAGCCCTCGCAAGGCTGCGTGAGAAATGACAGGGAGGCTGAAAAAGCTGTCCAGATGGACAGAAAAGCAAGGGGTAGGCTGGTGGTTAGGGTGCTAACAGATTCTAATCTTCGATCAATTCCCGCAGTTCACGCATCATTTCGGGGTTGTCGGCCAGGTTGAGTTCGACCAAACGCCGCAAATGGCACGATGAATCGATATCAGTACGCAGGCAAACAAAACCCAGTCGATTGCCTTCCTCATGGCGCAGTTCCACCTGCATCCATAGCGTTACTTGCTCCCCTAGGTGGACAAGGGCCTCGAAGTCCTGGGTCAGGTCGGGGTCCCAAGGTTCTGGGCACTTGATCAGCAAGCCCTTGAGGGACAGGTCAATCAGTTCGACCGGCCAGTACCGATCGCCCTGACGCAGTTCGGTGGGGCTATCGAAGGCTACTCGCTGGAAACGTCGACGTTCTTGGGGGTCGCTCATGTTCAGGCACTCCGGGGTTCTTCCTGACTATAGCTCAGCACTTGCCAAGGCCCGCGCAAGGGCGCATAACGAGGTTTGTCCAACCCACGCTGGAGGGCTCTAGACCAACGTGGGGGCTGGCCTTTCCTGCCAGTATCGCTAGACTCGAAAGGCTGTCTTTTATCCACTAGCTGGAAGCAAACCATGAACAACAATAATAGCCTGCTACGCCACATTCCGTGGTTGGCGCTGGCAGTCATAGGAGCCTGTGCGCTGGGTGTGGTCGCCCTGCGTCGTGGCGAGGCCATCAACGCCTTGTGGATTGTCGTCGCTTCGGTGGCCATCTACCTGGTCGCCTATCGCTACTACAGCCTGTTCATCGCCACCAAGGTGATGCAGCTGGACCCACGTCGGGCCACTCCGGCGGTGCTTAACAACGACGGTCTGGACTACGTGCCGACCAACAAACACATTCTTTTCGGTCACCACTTCGCCGCGATTGCCGGTGCCGGTCCCTTGGTCGGTCCGGTGCTGGCGGCGCAGATGGGGTACCTGCCGGGCACGCTCTGGCTGATTGCCGGGGTGGTGCTGGCCGGTGCGGTACAGGACTTCATGATCCTGTTCCTCTCCACCCGCCGCAACGGCCGCTCGCTGGGCGACATGGTCCGTGAAGAGATGGGCCGGATTCCGGGCACCATTGCCCTGTTCGGCTGCTTCCTGATCATGATCATCATCCTTGCGGTGCTGGCGCTGATCGTGGTCAAGGCCCTGGCCGAGAGCCCATGGGGCATGTTCACGGTGATGGCGACCATCCCGATCGCGATGTTCATGGGCATCTACATGCGCTACATCCGCCCGGGCCATATCGGTGAGATTTCGCTGATTGGCGTGGTGCTGCTGTTGCTGTCGATCTGGCTGGGGGGCCAGGTTGCCGCCGACCCGGTCTGGGGCCCGGCGTTCACCTTCACCGGCGTGCAGATCACCTGGATGCTGGTGGGCTACGGTTTCGTTGCCGCGGTACTGCCGGTGTGGCTGGTGCTGGCACCGCGTGACTACCTGTCGACCTTTCTCAAGATCGGCACCATCGTCGGCCTGGCCATCGGTATCCTGATCATCGCTCCCGAGCTGAAAATGCCGGCGCTGACCCAGTTCACCGACGGTACCGGCCCGGTCTGGAAAGGCACCCTGTTCCCGTTCCTGTTCATCACCATCGCCTGCGGCGCGGTATCGGGCTTCCACGCGCTGATCTCTTCGGGGACCACGCCGAAACTGCTGGATAACGAAGTCAACGCCCGTTACATCGGCTACGGTGGCATGCTCATGGAGTCGTTCGTGGCGATCATGGCCATGGTTGCCGCCTCGGTGATCGAGCCAGGCGTGTACTTCGCCATGAACAGCCCGGCCGCAGTGGTTGGCGCCGACGTCGTGTCGGTGGCGCAGACCGTCAGCAGCTGGGGCTTTGCCATTTCCCCGGACGCCCTCGAAGCGGTGGCCAAGGACATCGGCGAGCACACCATCCTGGCTCGTGCCGGCGGTGCGCCGACCCTGGCGGTGGGGATCGCGCAGATCCTCCACCAGGTGCTGCCGGGTGAAAACACCATGGCCTTCTGGTACCACTTCGCGATCCTGTTCGAGGCGCTGTTCATCCTCACCGCTGTGGACGCCGGTACCCGTGCCGGGCGCTTCATGCTTCAGGACCTGCTGGGCAGCTTCGTACCTGCACTCAAACGCACCGAATCGTGGGGCGCCAACCTGCTCGCCACCGCCGGTTGCGTGGCGCTGTGGGGCTACCTGCTGTACCAGGGCGTGATCGATCCGCTGGGCGGCATCAACACCTTGTGGCCGCTGTTCGGCATCTCCAACCAGATGCTCGCCGGCATCGCCCTGATGCTCGGCACCGTGGTGCTGATCAAGATGAAGCGCCAACGCTACATGTGGGTCACCCTGGTGCCTGCGGTATGGCTGCTGATCTGCACCACCACTGCCGGCTTCATCAAGCTGTTCGACCCGAACCCGGCAGTCGGCTTCCTGGCCCTGGCCAACAAGTACAGCGCGGCGCTCGACGCCGGGCAGGTGCTGGCCCCGGCCAAGGACATCGGCCAGATGCAGCACGTGATTTTCAACGCCTACACCAACGCGGCCCTGACCGGCCTGTTCCTGTTCGTGGTCTTCAGCATTCTGTTCTTCGCCCTCAAGGTCGGCATCGCTGCCCTGGGCAAAAAAGAGCGGACTGACAAAGAGTCCCCGTTCCAGGCCCTGCCGGATGCGTAACCGAAGAGGAATGCAGTGATGTTCAACGATCTCGGTCGACTGGGTAAGTACCTGGGGCAGGCAGCCCGCCTGATGGTCGGCATGCCCGACTACGACAACTACGTCGAGCATATGCAGACCAAGCACCCGGACAAGCCGGTGATGACCTACGAGGAGTTCTTCCGCGAACGCCAGGAGGCTCGTTACGGCGGCAAGGGTGGGCCCAAGTGCTGTTGAAAAGCGGCATGCAAGGCAAGTGACAAAGCTGTGGGAGCCTGGTTCGCGCCGGGCTCCCACAGTCATTTTCAGCGTTCAGGAGTATTCGGTTTGTTATCTCCCATTCCCGTCACCGTACTCAGTGGCTTTCTCGGCGCCGGCAAGACCACCTTGCTGCGTCACCTGCTCAAGGCCGAGCATGGCCTGAAGATCGCCGTCATCGAAAACGAATTCAGCGATGCCGGCATCGATTCGCAGTTGCTGGGCGATGAACCGGTGCAGGTCATGACCCTGGCCAACGGTTGCGTGTGCTGCAGCATCCACACCGACCTGACCAAAGCGCTGTACCTGCTGCTCGAGCGCCTGGACAGCGGCGAGATCGCCTTTGACCGCCTGGTAATCGAGTGCACGGGCCTGGCCGACCCGGCGCCGGTGGCGCAAACCTTCTTCATCGACGAAGAACTGCGCGAGCGCTACATCCTCGACGGCATCATCACCCTGGTGGATGCGGCGCACGCTGAGTTGCACCTGACCCAGACCATTGCCCAGGCGCAGATCGGCTTTGCCGACCGCCTGCTGGTGAGCAAGACCGACCTGGTCGATGGCGCCAGCTTCCAGGCCCTGAGCGAGCGCCTGGGGCGGATCAACCGTCGTGCGCCGATTCGGGTGGTGGAGCATGGCAAGATCGACCTGGCCGAATTGCTCGATGTGCGCGGCTTCAACCTCAATGCCGACCTGGGTGGCGGTTTGAGCCTGCGCCCGGTCGTGCAGACGGCGACGCCGGATCGGATCTCCAGCCTGGTGCTGCGCACCGATACGCCGCTGGACATTGATCGCCTCAGCGACTTCATGAACCAGTTGCTGGAGGAGCACGGCAAGCAGCTGCTGCGCTACAAGGGCGTGCTGAACATTGCCGCAGAGGAGCGGCGCCTGGTGTTCCAGGGCGTGCTCAAGCTTTATGGCTTTGACTGGGATACTGAGTGGGCAGAGGGGGAAGTGCGCGAGAGTGTGATGGTGTTCATTGCCGACGATTTGCCGGAGGCGAAGATTCGCGAAGGGTTTGAGGCTTTGACTCTGTAGGAGCGGGCTTGCCCCGCGATGCGATGGTGCGATCACTATTGCATCGCGGGGCAAGCCCGCTCCTACAGGTACAAAAAAGCCCGGCTCTTGAGCCGGGCTTTTTCACATCATGACGCTGTGCTTACTTGCCGTATACCGGCAGCTTGGCGCAGATGGCCTTGACCTTCTCGCGAACGGCGTCGATCACCGCTTCGTTGTTCAGGTCGGCGAGGATGTCGCAGATCCAGCCAGCCAGTTCTTTACACTCGGCCTCTTTGAAGCCACGAGTGGTCACGGCCGGGGTGCCGAAGCGCAGGCCGGAGGTGACGAACGGCGAACGTGGGTCGTTTGGAACCGAGTTCTTGTTGACGGTGATGAAGGCGCGACCCAGGGCGGCGTCGGCGTCTTTACCGGAGATTTCCTGCTTGATCAGCGACAGCAGGAACAGGTGGTTCTGGGTACCGCCGGAAACCACGTCGAAACCGCGCTCGATGAACACGCCGGCCATGGCCTGGGCGTTTTTCACCACTTGTTGCTGGTAGGCCTTGAACTCAGGCTGCAGTGCTTCCTTGAAGCAGATGGCCTTGGCGGCGATCACGTGCTCCAGTGGGCCGCCCTGGGCGCCCGGGAATACCGCGGAGTTCAGCTTCTTCTCGATCTCGGCGTTGGCGCGGGCGAGGATCAGGCCACCACGTGGACCGCGCAGGGTCTTGTGGGTAGTGGTGGTGACCACGTCGGCGAATGGCACCGGGTTCGGGTACACGCCTGCAGCGACCAGGCCGGCAACGTGGGCCATGTCGACGAACAGGTAGGCACCGACCTTGTCGGCGATTTCGCGGAAGCGTGGGAAGTCGAGGATCTGCGAGTAGGCCGAGAAGCCGGCAACGATCATCTTCGGCTTGTGCTCGAGCGCCAGGCGCTCGACTTCGTCGTAGTCGATCAGGCCGTTGGCGTCGATGCCGTACTGGATGGCGTTGTACAGTTTGCCCGAGGAGCTGACGTTGGCGCCGTGGGTCAGGTGACCACCGTGGGCCAGGCTCATGCCCAGGATGGTGTCACCGGCCGACAGCAGGGCCAGGTAGACGGCGCTGTTGGCTTGCGAACCGGCGTGCGGCTGGACGTTGGCGTAATCGGCGCCGAACAGTTCCTTGGCACGGTCGATGGCCAGCTGCTCGACCACGTCGACGTATTCGCAACCGCCGTAGTAGCGCTTGCCCGGATAGCCTTCGGCGTACTTGTTGGTCAGCACCGAGCCTTGGGCTTCCATGACAGCGGGGCTTGTGTAGTTTTCCGAGGCGATCAGCTCGATATGTTCTTCCTGGCGCTGAGCTTCTTGCTCCATGGCGGCAAAGAGATCGGCGTCGTACTTGGCAATGGTCAAATCACGGCTGAACATGGCGGTCCTCAAGGATCGTGCTGAAATAGGCGGGCATTCTACCTCATCAGCTTTTGTCTGGCATATGAAAGGGCATCATGTCGCAGACAAATGGGGCTCATGAGCGACAAGCTGCAAGCTGCAAGCTTCAAGCGGCAAGTCAAAGGCCGAACGCGTAACGCTTCTAACTTGCCGCTTGTAGCTTAAGGCTTGCAGCTTCCTGCCTACTCGAACATGAACAAGGTTTCGTTGCTGAATTGCGCCTCGAACTGATGCGCCGGCATCGGCCGCCCGAACAGGTAACCCTGCACCTCGTCACAGCCGTGCTCACGGAGGAACTCCAACTGCTCGTGGGTTTCCACGCCCTCGGCGATCACCGCCAGGTTCAGGCTGTGGGCCATGGCGATGATCGCCCGGGCAATCTGCGCATCCTGTTCACCCTCGGGCAGGCCGTCAACGAAGGTGCGGTCGATCTTCAGCACGTCGATGGGGAACTGCTTGAGGTAGTTGAGCGACGAATAGCCGGTGCCGAAGTCGTCGACCGCGATGCTCAGGCCGAGGTTCTTCAGGCTGTCGAGGATCACCATGGCCTCGTTGACCTCGCGCATCAGGATACTTTCGGTCAGTTCCAGCTCCAGGCACGCCGGCGGCAGGCCGGTTTCCTTGAGGATGGTGGCGATGCGCTCGCCCAACTGGCCGTCGGAGAACTGGCGCGCCGAGATGTTCACCGAGACCTTCGGCACCCGCACCTTGGCCTGGTGCCAGGCCTTGAGCTGGCGGCTGGCCTCCTTGAGCACCCAATCGCCGACATCGACCACCAGGCCGAGCTCCTCGATCACCGGGATGAAGTCCCCTGGCGGCACCAGCCCGCGTCGCGGATGGCGCCAGCGCAGCAGCGCCTCGGCGCCGGTCAGGCGCTTGCCGTCGCCGCTGAACTGCGGTTGGTAATAAAGGATGAACTCGTTCTGCTCCAGGGCGTGGCGCAGGTCGCTTTCCAGCTCCAGGCGCTCCAGGGCACTGGCGTTCATGTCGGCCTGGTAGAACTGGAAATTGTTCTTGCCGCGCTCCTTGGCGTGGTACATGGCGGTGTCGGCGTTCTTCATCAGCTGGCTGAGCTCGCTGCCATCCTGCGGGCTGAGGGCGATGCCGATACTGGCGGTGACGAAGAACTCGCGGTTCTCCAGCACGAACGGTCGCACCAGGCTGCCGAGAATCTGTTCGGCCACGTGAATGGCGCGGTTCAAGGCCATTTCCCGGGTGGCGCGCGGTTGCAGCAGCAAGGTGAATTCATCGCCACCCATGCGCGCCACGGTGTCGTCGTCATCGACGCAGTCGAGCAGGCGCTCGGCCATGTCCTTGAGCATGCGATCGCCCGCGGCATGGCCGAGGGAGTCGTTGATCGGCTTGAAGCGGTCGAGGTCGAGGAACATCAGCACCACCCAGGCCTTGTGCCGATCGGCTTGCTGCAGGGCCGTATGCAGGCGGTCCTGGAACAGGGTGCGGTTGGGCAGGTGGGTCAGGGCATCGTAGTAGGCCAGGCGGTGGATGCGCTGTTCACTGGCCTTGCGCTCGCTGATGTCGGTAAAGAAGCACACGTAGCTGGCCAGGTCGCCTTCATCGTCGAGCACCGCGGTGATGCCGACCCAGGCCGGGTAGTGTTCACCGTTGCGGCGCTTGAGCCACACTTCGCCTTCCCAGGTGCCGCGCTGGTGCAGCTGCTTGAGCACGTAGCGCAGGTGGGCATCCTGATGCTCATCGACGGTCAGCAGGCTCGGCAACTGGTCCAGTACATCGGCCACGGCGTAGCCACTGACGCGGCTGAAGGCTTCGTTGGCCTGGACGATGTAACCGGCCGGGTCGGTGATGAGGATCGCCGAGGTCGAGTGCTCGAATACCGTGGCGGCCATGCGCAGGTCTTTCTCGGCGCGGCGTTGCTGGCTGATGTCGCGGCCGACGCCAAGGATGCCTTCGAAGCGCTCCTGGTCATCCCAGACTAGCACCAGGCGCAGCTCGATCGGGATCTTGCGGCCATCGGCGCGCAGGCAGTCGAACAGAAACAGCTGGGTAGGCAATTGGGTGCGCAACTGCTCCAGCTGTTCGGGATCGCCGAGGGCCTTGTTGACCCGCTCGACCAGGCTGTAGATGCCGGTGAGCTGGGCCGGGTTGGCGATGGTCGAATGCCAGCCGTTTTCGATGATCCACTCCACTTCAAAGCCCAGGACCGCCTGGATCGACGGGCTGACGTAGTTCAGCTGCAGTTGGCTGTCGGTGGAGAAGATCACGTCGCTGATGCTTTCAGCGAGCATGCGGTAGCGTTGTTCGCTGTCGCGCAGGGATTCGCTGGCCTCGATCTGCTCGGTAACGTCCTTGCCGACGCCGATGATCCGCGTCACGCAACCTGCGCTGTTGCGGGTCAGGGCCTGTTCGCGAATGTCGAAGCGGCGCCAGCACTGGTCGTGGTGGCGCAAACGCAGCTGGCAATGCAGTTGCTCGACATAACCCGAGTGGCGTTGTTGCTGGCGCAATTGCCGGTACAGCTGGGCATCGTCCGGGTGCAGCAGCAACTCCCAAAAATGATCGCCCATCTTCGCCAGCTCCGCGCGGCTGTAGCCCAGGGTCTGGCCGAGGTTGCGGTTGCTGAAGATCATCAGCTGGCTTTGCACATCCTGCACGTACAGCTGGTCAGGCACGGTGCGCACCACGTCCGACCAGAAGCTTTCGCGTTCGAGCAACGACAGCTCGACCTGCTTGCGGCTGGTGATATCGCTGATGCTGAGGATCACCGCCTGATAATCACGGCGCTGCTGCGGGAAGCGCACCATCAGCCACAGGTGCAGGTCTTCGCCATCCGCCGTCGGCAGGCGTACCTCCAGCTCCAGCTGTTGCTGGTTGTCGAGGATCGCCCCGAGCAGCTGGACGCCGATACCGTCGCTGTCGGTCTGCGAACCTTCGACCAGGCGCTGCCAGGCACTGTCACAGCAATTGACGCCGAGCAGTTGCAGGGCCACCTGATTGACTTCGGTGACTTTCAGTTCTTGCAGCAGCACCCGGCGCAAAGGCTGGTCGAACGCCAGGCGCTGTTCCAGGGCCGGGCGGCTGCGCAGGCGATAACGCTCGAGCTGACCGGGCAGGCCGGAGAGGTCGAGCACGCACAGGGCGACCCCGGTACCTTCGAAAATGTCGTGGTAGCGCCGACGGCTTTCCTGCAGCAGGCGATGCCGGCGGCGCATGTTGATCAAGGCCAGCAGCGGTATCAGTGCGCAGAACAGCCCCAGTACGCATTTGCCGATCAGTGCCGGCAACAGTTGCTGGCGGGCAAGGCCTGCATCGAACAGGCCGCGCAGCTGCCAGGTGCTGTTGTCGAGAAACGCCAGCATCACGCTTTGCAGCGGCTCATCGCTGCCGGGAGTCGGTTGATGGCGGTTGATGATGTCGCCGGTACGGCTGTTTTCCAGCAACCACAAGGGGTGGTTGGGCCGGTCCAGGTGGGTGGTCAGGTCGCTGTAGTAGCTCGGCGCCAGGCGCAGGAACCAGTAGCCGCCGGGCGCTTCGCCCGGCTGGCGCAGCAACAGGTAGACCTGCTGGTTATCGGCGCTGTTGCTGTAATAGTAGTCGCGCCCCTGGTTCAGCCGCAGCAGCTCGTCCAGCACCTGGTAATCGGGGCTGGCGTTCAGGCTGTCGGCCTGTAGACTGCCGTCGGCGCCGATCCAGGCGACACTGAGCAGGTTCGGCTGTTGCTGGCGCAACTGGGCGATGACTTTTGGCAGGTGTTCCGGGCCAGGCGACACGCGGTATTGCTGGAACTGATTGAGCGCCACCTGGGCCTTGAGCGCCATGTTCAGGCTCATGTGATCGGCGAGCTCGGCACTGTCGTTCAAGCTTTGCTGATACTGGTCAGCCTGGGTATGACGGAACTGGGCAATCAACTGCCACAGCAGCAGGCCGAGCAGCAACAGCACCAACAGGGCCAGCGCGCCTTTCAATGAACCGCGCAGCGGCGAGCCTGACGCAGTGGCCGGCTTGCGCAGGGATGACGGCTGAGAGAGATTGGTCAAACGTTGATCCTGCGGTATGGCTGGATGGCAGGTTTAGAGCTGCTGGTTGGCAAGTGCCGCGTTCCTGGCGACGGCTCCGGTTGCGCACTATAAGCCGGACGCCCGAAGGGCGGCTAGCATGCCCGCAAACGTGGCAAAGTGCCAGCCCTGTTCGTCGGCGGTTTGCCCAACCCGGCGCATTACGGTAGCTTTGGCCCTTTCCTGGGGGCTACGGCTTCCTTCATCTGTATCGTCCTTATTTTTTCGTCTCTGACGCTAGGTTTATCCATGGCTCAATACGTCTATACCATGCATCGGCTGGGCAAGGTTGTCCCGCCGAAGCGGGAAATCCTGAAGAACATCTCCCTGTCGTTTTTCCCCGGCGCCAAGATCGGCGTGCTCGGCCTCAACGGCTCGGGTAAATCCACCCTGCTGAAAATCATGGCGGGTGTAGACACCGAGTTCGACGGCGAAGCCCGTCCGATGCCCGAACTGAACATCGGCTACCTGCCGCAGGAGCCCCAGCTGGACCCGTCCAAGACCGTGCGTGAAGTGGTCGAGGAAGCGGTCAGTGTGATCAAGGATGCCCAGGCCCGCCTGGACGAAGTCTACGCCGCCTACGCCGAGCCGGATGCCGACTTCGACAAGCTGGCTGCCGAACAGGCCAAGCTTGAAGCCATCCTCCAGGCCAGCGATGGCCACAACCTCGAGCGTCAGCTGGAAGTGGCCGCCGACGCCCTGCGCCTGCCGGCCTGGGAAGCCAAGGTCGAGCACCTGTCCGGTGGTGAGAAGCGCCGTGTGGCCCTGTGCCGTCTGCTGCTGTCGGCCCCTGACATGCTCCTGCTCGACGAACCGACCAACCACCTGGATGCCGATTCCGTCGCCTGGCTGGAGCATTTCCTCCACGACTTCCCGGGTACCGTGGTTGCCATTACCCACGACCGTTACTTCCTCGACAACGTCGCCGGCTGGATCCTCGAACTCGACCGCGGCGCCGGTATTCCGTACGAAGGCAACTATTCGGGCTGGCTGGAAGCCAAGTCCGATCGTCTGGCCCAGGAATCCAAGCAGCAGTCGGCCCACGAAAAGGCCATGAAGGAAGAACTGGAGTGGGTGCGCAAAGGCGCCAAGGCCCGTCAGTCCAAATCCAAGGCCCGTCTGCAACGCTTCGAAGAAATGCAGTCGCAGGAGTTCCAGAAGCGCAGCGAGACCAACGAGATCTACATCCCGGCCGGTCCACGCCTGGGTGACAAGGTCATCGAGTTCAAGAACGTCACCAAGGGCTATGGCGATCGCGTGCTGATCGACAACCTGTCGTTCTCCATGCCAAAAGGCGCCATCGTCGGCGTGATCGGTGGCAACGGTGCCGGTAAATCGACCCTGTTCCGCATGCTGATGGGCAAGGAACAGCCGGACTCGGGCAGCATCGAGATCGGTGAAACCGTGCAACTGGCTTGCGTTGACCAGAGCCGCGAAGACCTCGACGGCAACAAGACCGTGTTCCAGCAGATCTCCGACGGCTCCGACCAACTGCGCATCGGCACCTACGAGATTCCGTCGCGCACCTACGTGGGCCGTTTCAACTTCAAGGGCGGCGATCAGCAGAAGTTCGTCAAGGACCTCTCCGGTGGTGAGCGCGGTCGTCTGCACCTGGCCCTGACCCTGAAAGAGGGCGCCAACGTCCTGCTGCTCGACGAACCGTCCAACGACCTCGACGTCGAAACCCTGCGTTCGCTGGAGGAAGCCCTGCTGGACTTCCCGGGCGCCGCCATCGTGATCTCTCACGATCGCTGGTTCCTGGACCGTGTGGCCACCCACATCCTCGCTTACGAAGACGATTCGCAGGCGGTGTTCTTCGAAGGCAACTACACCGAGTACGAAGCCGATCGCAAGAAGCGCCTGGGCGAAGCCGCTGCTCAGCCGCACCGGGTACGGCACAAAAAACTGGCATAACCCTCAGGGCTGTGCACTGGAACGGGGCCTTCGGGTCCCGTTTTTTTTTGCCTGGATTTGTGTCGAATTCATCGCTGGCAAGCCAGCTCCCACAGATTTAGCGCTGAAAGATGAAGTGTATACACTTATACAAATGCACCATTTAATTTCATAAAAACGACATTTCGCCCTGTTGCGGTGCGGTGGCTTCTTGGTACAGTCGGGGAAAAAACCAATAAGCCCACTCCATCTGGTGAATGTCTACATGATCGAATCTGTCGAAGATTTCCTCGCTCGCCTCAAGCAACGCGACCCGGCCCAGCCTGAGTTCCATCAGGCCGTCGAAGAGGTGCTGCGCAGCCTCTGGCCGTTCCTCGAAGCCAATCCTCATTACCTGCAGGCCGGTATCCTCGAGCGTATGGTCGAGCCGGAGCGGGCGGTCCTGTTCCGCGTGTCGTGGGTCGATGACCAGGGCAAGGTCCAGGTCAACCGCGGCTACCGCATCCAGATGAGCAGTGCCATCGGCCCGTACAAGGGCGGCCTGCGTTTCCACCCCTCGGTGAACCTCGGCGTGCTGAAGTTCCTGGCTTTCGAGCAGGTGTTCAAGAACTCCCTGACCTCGCTGCCCATGGGCGGCGGCAAGGGCGGCTCGGACTTCGATCCGAAGGGCAAGAGCGATGCCGAGGTCATGCGCTTCTGCCAGGCGTTCATGAGCGAGCTGTACCGCCACATTGGCGCCGACCTCGACGTGCCGGCCGGTGATATCGGCGTCGGCGCCCGCGAGATCGGTTTCCTGTTCGGCCAGTACAAGCGCCTGGCCAACCAGTTCACCTCGGTGCTGACCGGCAAGGGCATGACCTATGGCGGCAGCCTGATTCGCCCGGAAGCCACCGGATACGGCTGCGTGTACTTCGCCGAAGAGATGCTCAAGCGCCAGGACCTGCGCATCGACGGTCGCCGGGTGGCCATTTCCGGCTCCGGCAACGTTGCCCAGTATGCTGCGCGCAAGGTCATGGACCTGGGCGGCAAGGTGATCTCGTTGTCCGACTCCGAAGGCACGCTGTACTGCGAAGCCGGCATGAGCGATGAGCAGTGGGATGCGCTGATGGAGCTGAAAAACGTCAAGCGTGGCCGGATCAGCGAGTTGGCCGAACGTTTTGGCCTGGAGTTCCGCAAGGGCCAGCGCCCCTGGACCCTGGCCTGCGACATCGCCCTGCCATGCGCGACCCAGAACGAACTGGACGCCGAAGACGCCCGCACCCTGCTGCGCAACGGCTGCATCTGCGTGGCCGAGGGCGCCAACATGCCGACCACCCTCGAGGCTGTGGATATCTTCATCGAAGCCGGCATCCTCTTCGCTCCGGGCAAGGCCTCCAACGCCGGTGGCGTGGCCGTCAGTGGCCTGGAGATGTCGCAGAACGCCATGCGCCTGTTGTGGACCGCCGGTGAAGTGGACAGCAAGCTGCACAACATCATGCAATCGATCCACCATGCCTGCGTGCACTACGGCGAAGAGAACGGCCGGATCAACTACGTGAAGGGCGCCAACATCGCCGGCTTCGTCAAGGTTGCCGATGCCATGCTGGCCCAGGGCGTGGTTTAAGCTTCCGGCTCGATGGCGACGATCTCGATTCGCAGATCCCCTGCCGGTCGTCGCCACAGCACCTCATCACCGGGCGCGGCTCCCAGCAACGCCCGGCCCAGAGGTGAACCCCAGTTGATCAGGCCGCTGGCGGCATAGGCCTGGTCTTCACCGACCAGTTGCACCTGATGCTGCTGGCCCTGCTCATCGACAAACAGTACCCGGCTGCCGATCTGCACCTTTTCATGGGAAGTGGCGGGGGCGACGACCTGGGCGCTTTGCACCCGGGCGCTGAAGTAGCGCAGGTCGCGTTCGATTTCGGCCAGGCGCTGCTGGTCAGCCTGATCGCCCTGGCTCAGGAGTTCGCTGCGCAATCTGTTCAGCTCGGCGAGCCGTTGTTGCAGCAGGGTCAGGCCGCAGGCGGTAACATGGTTGGGCTGCTCGCTGATCCGGCGTTCCACCGGCTGGCTGGCCTGGGCGGCGGCCTGGTCTTCGTTGACGAATGCTCGGCTCATGAGGGCCTCCTTTCATGGGAGACCATGCTGACAGCCCGGTGGTTGCATCGGATGTCCGATTGCGACCTACTTGCGTCGATAGGCGCGCGCGGCATCCCGATCCTTTTCTTCCTGCCACTGCTCATCGCGGTCATCCCAGTGTCGGGCGCGGTATTCCTGCAGGTCCTGGTTCTCCTGCATGGCGTGGCACTGGCGAAAGCCATCGTCCCAGCCGGACTCGTACTGACGGTTGTGCAGGTAGCGCGGCACGTCCTTGCGAAAATCCCCGGCCATCACCCCGGCGGCCTGGCGACCGCTGCTGCAACCGTCCTGGAAACCATCGGCGTAGGCCGGTGGATAACCCTGATTGATCAGTTGCTCGTGGGTTGTCTGGCAACCTGTGAGCACGCCCATTACCACCATGACCAGCCAATACCGCCGCATGTTCAAACTCTCCGCTTGCCAGGGAAAGTCTAGGTGGGGAATTGTCGCTGGCGTGTCAAAAGGATGTGATCAGGGCATTGGCGCTGCTGCGCAGCCCATCGCCGGCAAGGCCGGCTCCCACACTGGACCGTGTACACCTGACCTGTGGGTGCTGGCTTTGCCAGCGATGCAAGGCGCAGCCTTGCTAATACTGGTACCACTTCAATTCCAGCATCACCTCGTTCTGCGCCGACGCCAACTTGCTGAAGTCGCGGCTGGCACTGAGCCGCAGGCCCAGATCGCGGGACAATTCCCACTGCTGGTTCAAGCTCAGGCTACGCCGCACCTCGCCGTTGGTGAAGTAGTCGGCCTTGGCCTCGACACTCAGGTTGCCCAGCGGATTGCGCCACAGCAGCCCGGTGTTGAACCCCGCTGCCGGGGCGATGAAACCGGCAAAGTCATTGTTGTGCTCGACCCGCACCGTGCCCAGGGCAAAACCAAGCAGGTCATCGGCCAGCTGCCAGGTACCGCCGGCGCCGCCGTTGACGTGGCTGACCAGTACCTCATCGCCATGCTTGCCCAGCACCCGCTCCAGCCCCCCGGCAACCTGCCACGACCAGGGTTGCAGCAAGGCATTGCGCGGGGTCAGCGAGCGGATGGTGGCCAGGTCCAGGCGTTGCACCTGCCAGTCGTTGCCTTCGTACTGGCGCAGCTTGAGCTGAAGGATCTCGATCTGCGCGCCGAGGGGAAAGCCGTAGGCGTTGTCGTTGAGGTCGTGATAGGCCATGCGCAGGCCATACTCGGCATAGGCGCGATCATCGCGGCTACCCAGGCCCAACTGCCAGGTGCGCGACTGATGGCCGTCTTCAGGCAGTCCCGGGCGTTCGATTTCAAGCTCCGGCGGCGGGTTGCGGTTAATCGCCCGCAGCAGCTCGAAGCTGCGTTTGCTGCGTGCCGGGTCGCGCTCCTGGCCGTTGGCCCGGTAACGCTCCAGGCGATAGGCGGCGTCCTGTACCAGGGCCTGGCGCTCGCGCGGCAGGGCGGTGAATTCGGGGCTTTGCAGTTGGGCGGTGTCGGCACTGACCGCCAGCACCTGCTGTTGCTCGCCGGCATCCAGCGGTTTGGCCCGCTCCAGCAGCTCACGTTCGCGTGACGGCCGGTAGTCGATGCGTTCGACCAGGCCGGACTGCTTGACGGCCTTGACCGTGTCGGTGGGAATCGCGGTCAACGGGAACTGCGAGGTCAGGTCCAGGCTCGGGCGTGCCACTTGCAGCAGTTCGAGCAAGCGATAGGAGCAGTTTTCGTCGAAGAAGAAATAGTCGAACTGGATCTGCTTGAGTTCCCAGACATGCTCGACCATGCGCCCGGTTTCTTCCGGGGTCAGGTTCAGCCGGTATTCCCACAGGTCGCGGTTTTCCAGGCTGCGGTACTCGGAGAGCTTTTCCTGGTAGGGCACCAGGGCGAACAGGCCCGGGTAGCCGCCCATCAGGCCCTTCCAGGCATAGAGGATGCTGTTGTCGCTGCCCTCGATATAGGCGCCGAAGTTGATCGCATAGCTGAGCAGGGCGGTTGCGTTGCTCTGCACGTCGGCCTGGTCGATCCGCAACAGGGTGTGGCCGAACATCGACGACGGGCTGTTCAGGTAGGCGGCCGGAAAGATCATCACCGCGCTGTGCGGTGAGACGTCCTTGAACCACTGAGTGTATTCCTGGCAGTCCGGGGTTGGCAGGTCGCTGAGTTGCAACTGCTCGCGCAACCAGCGGGTACGCGCCGGGAACACGCACTGGGCGTGTTTGTTGCCGAGGCTCGCCGGGGCATACAGCGCCTGGACGGTGGCGCGCAGCTCCTGGTCCGGGTGATGGGCGCCGTCTGCGGCGAGAAAGAAGCGCTGGTCGTCGACGTAGCTGCGCCAACCGCCAAGCTTGGCCGTCTCGTAGTGACCGAGGGCGATCCAGTAGCGCTCGGCCGCCAGTTGCTTCAGGCGTGCGTCATCGAATGTAGGGGCAGCATGCAGCGGGGCGCAGGCACAGAGCGCCAGGTAGGCAAGGCGTTTGAGCATGTCGGGCAACTAAGTCTGAATGATGCCGATAGAGGCGGACAACAACCCGCCCCGGTGACGGGGCGGGTGGGCCGAGCTTAAGCCTGGGTGGCGTATTTGGCCAGGCGCGGGTCGCTTTTCAGCACCGCGAGGGTGTTGCTGTGCACGTCTTCAGCCGTGACATCGGCGGTCTTGAAGATGTCCTGGAAGTGTTGATGGGTAACCGCGGCGAAGTGCGCGCGATCTTCCGGGGCAACGCCCAGCACCACGGCATAGGTGGTCAGTGCTTCACCTTGACCCTTGGCCATGTCCTCGGAGAGTTCGTTCATCATACCGTTCATGGCGAACCATGATTTACCGCCATAGGTCAGCGCAGAGTTGGTCGAGCAGCCGTTGGTGCCCGAGGTCATGCCGAAAGTGGCGTTGCCGGACGTGCCGTTGGTGGTGGAGGCCAGGAAGTGGGCCGGTGTCCCGCGTTGGCCCTCGAACAGCATGTTGCCCCAGCCGCAGTCCGGTCCGCCAGGCGCCTGGGCCATGGCATTGAGGGAAACCGCAGTGAACAGAGTACCCAGAAGAATCCGTTTCATAGCATTGTTCTCTTTCTAGAAGTACATACCAAAGGTCAGGGTTGTCTGGCATATCTGTAGGACCAGTTGCCAGGGCGGGTCGGTTATTTACCCAGCCGCGCAGTTTGGAGTTTAGGCACGATCTAAGGGTTGCGTGATTTATTGCGAAAGATTGCCTGAAAATGTTGACGTAGATCGGCTTTTCGCCCCTGCGACAATTCGCAGCGATGAGCCTTGCAAGGCGTACGCGCACGGCGCCAGAATGCTGACATCTGCCCCGCCGAAGTAAGGAAGCCCGATGCCCGATCCTGTCGCTGCGAGCCTGCGTCTTGCGCCCGAAGCCCTGACCCGGCCGTTTTCCGCTGAACAGTTCGCTTTTTCCACCACCAATGATCTGGAGCCTTTTCGCGGTGTGCTTGGCCAGGAGCGTGCGGTCGAAGCCTTGCAGTTCGGCGTCGCCATGCCGCGCCCTGGTTACAACGTATTTGTCATGGGCGAGCCCGGCACTGGCCGTTTCTCGTTCGTCAAACGCTACCTGAAGGCGGAAGGCAAACGCCTGCATACGCCCTCGGACTGGGTTTATGTCAACAACTTCGACGAGCCACGCGAGCCGCGCGCCCTGGAGTTGCCGCCAGGCAGCGCCGGGGCGTTCATCAGCGACATCGGTGGCCTGATCGACAACCTGCTGGCGACTTTCCCGGCGGTCTTCGAGCACCCGTCCTACCAGCAGAAGAAGAGCGCCATCGATCGCGCCTTCAACCAGCGCTACGACCGCGCCCTGGATGTGATCGAGCGCGCCTCACTGGAAAAGGACGTAGCCCTGTACCGCGACAGCAGCAACGTCGCCTTCACCCCGATGGCCGACGGCAAGGCGCTGGACGAAGCCGAATTCGCCCAGTTGCCGGAAGCCGAGCGTGAGCGTTTCCACGACGACATCGCCGCCCTGGAGGAGCGCCTCAACGAAGAGCTGGCGAGCCTGCCGCAATGGAAGCGCGAGTCGAGCAACCAGCTACGCCACCTCAACGAAGAAACCATCACCCTGGCCTTGCAGCCATTGCTGGCGCCGCTGTCTGAAAAGTACGCAGAAAACGCCGCCGTTTGCGCTTATCTGCAGGCCATGCAGGTGTACCTGCTGCGCACCGTGGTCGAGCAATTGGTCGATGACAGCAAGACCGATGCCCAGGCGCGCAAGCTGCTCGAAGAGCAGTACTCGCCAAGCCTGGTGGTCGGCCATCACGCCAGCGGCGGCGCGCCGGTGGTGTTCGAGCCGCACCCGACCTACGACAACCTGTTTGGCCGTATCGAATACAGCACCGACCAGGGGGCGCTGTACACCACGTACCGGCAACTGCGCCCCGGGGCCTTGCACCGGGCCAACGGCGGTTTCCTGATTCTTGAGGCCGAGAAGATGCTCGGCGAGCCGTTTGTCTGGGACGCGCTCAAGCGCGCCCTGCAGTCGCGCAAGCTGAAGATGGAATCGCCCTTGGGCGAGTACGGCCGCCTGGCTACCGTGACCCTCAATCCGCAGATGATCCCGCTGAATATCAAAGTGGTGATCATCGGCGCGCGGCAGCTGTACTACGCCCTGCAGGATCACGATCCGGACTTCCAGGAAATGTTCCGGGTACTGGTCGATTTCGACGAAGACATCCCCATGGTCGACGAGAGCCTGGAGCAGTTCGCCCAGTTGCTCAAGACCCGCACCAGCGAAGAGGGCATGGCGCCGCTGAGCGCTGATGCGGTGGCGCGCCTGGCCACCTACAGCGCGCGCCTGGCCGAGCACCAGGGGCGTTTGTCGGCGCGCATCGGCGACCTGTTCCAACTGGTCAGCGAGGCGGACTTCATCCGCCACCTGGCCAACGACGAAATGACCGACGCCGGGCACATCGAACGTGCCCTCAAGGCCAAGGCCACCCGCACTGGCCGCGTGTCGGCGCGGATTCTCGACGACATGCTGGCCGGCATCATCCTGATCGACACCGACGGTGCCGCGGTGGGCAAGTGCAACGGCCTGACCGTACTCGAAGTCGGCGATTCGGCATTCGGTATCCCGGCGCGGATTTCCGCCACGGTCTACCCGGGTGGCAGCGGCATCGTCGACATCGAGCGCGAGGTCAACCTTGGTCAGCCGATCCACTCCAAGGGGGTGATGATCCTTACCGGCTACCTGGGCAGCCGTTATGCCCAGGAATTCCCCCTGGCGATCTCGGCGAGTATCGCCCTTGAGCAGTCCTATGGTTACGTCGACGGTGACAGCGCCTCCCTGGGCGAGGCCTGCACGCTGATCTCGGCGTTGTCGAAGACGCCGCTCAAGCAGTGCTTCGCCATTACCGGTTCGATCAACCAGTTCGGTGAAGTGCAAGCGGTGGGTGGGGTCAACGAGAAAATCGAAGGCTTCTTCCGCCTGTGCGAAGCACGTGGCCTGACCGGTGAACAGGGCGCGATCATCCCGCGTGCCAACGTTGCCACGCTGATGCTCGATGAGCGGGTGCTGCAGGCGGTGCGCGCCGGTATGTTCCACGTCTATGCGGTAAGCCAGGCCGACGAGGCCCTGAGCCTGCTGGTCGGTGAGCCTGCCGGTGAACCGGATGAAGAGGGCCAGTTCCCTGAAGGCAGCGTCAACGCCCGGGTGGTGGAGCGCCTGCGGGTCATCGCCGAGATGATCAGTGAAGAGGACCTCAAGGAGGCAGAGAAGGAACATGCCGAGCAGGCCCTGGCGCAGGTAAAAGCTTCTTGAACTGAGTGGTACGAGTCAAAAAAACGGCGCTAAATGGGGTGTGACCATTCGGCGCCGGTTTTTCCACGCCTGGGTGGAATTCTTCTATTCTTCAGATCAGGGACAGTCGTAGGTACAGGAACGAGACAGCCTTCACCTGAGGGCTGAACAAGGGTTTACCGAGGACCTTCGCCATGCCGCGCAGCCTCAGCCTCACCCGTCAATGCCTGGGCCTGGTGACCCGCATTGAATGCAGTATCCGCCCACTGGCCGGTGACAATGGCATGTGGACCTTGCTGTTTGCCGCCGGCATGGCTGGCGAGCAGCCCTCTGCGATCAAGGCCCAAGGGCCGTTTCACGGGCCGTTCGTGGCCGAGTCGGTGCTCAATGCCATTGTCGACAGCCTGACCTTGCACGGTTATCAGCTGGCCGATGATCCGCAGATCTGGTGTGTGCACCTGCAAGCCCAGCTGCGCCGGATCAACGGCGAGCGCGTCCATCACGTCGGCGACTTCCAGTTCCATCCGGAAACCTGAGTCGCAGGCGCCACGCCTGTGGCAGCGTGCCACGGGCTTTTTCTGTCATGGGTGGCTGTTATACTCGCGCTCGCTTTTTTGCCAACCTGACGAGTTTTCAATGGAACGTATTATCGAAAATGCGATGTATGCCTCGCGCTGGCTGCTCGCGCCGATCTATTTTGGTCTGTCGTTGGGCCTGTTGGCGCTGGCACTGAAGTTCTTCCAAGAGATCTTCCACGTCCTGCCCAACGTTTTCGCCCTGGCCGAAGCCGACCTGATCCTGGTGCTGCTGTCGCTGATCGACATGGCCCTGGTCGGTGGTTTGCTGGTGATGGTGATGATTTCCGGTTACGAGAACTTCGTCTCGCAACTGGACATCGACGAGGACAAGGAAAAACTCAGCTGGCTGGGCAAGATGGACTCGTCTTCGCTGAAGATGAAGGTCGCCGCCTCGATCGTGGCGATTTCCTCGATCCACCTGCTGCGGGTGTTCATGGACGCGCGCAACATCGAGCCCCAGTACCTGATGTGGTACGTGATCATCCACATGACCTTCGTGGTCTCGGCCTTTGCCATGGGTTACCTGGACAAGGTCACCAAGCACTGATCAGGCGTTTTGCCCAGTCAACAACCGCCCGTGCGTTGCAAAACGGACGGGCGGTTGCGGTTTCGCCTTGTGCTTTGTGCGCGGCTGTACAGAAAATGAACGGTCACTCGAAGTTCCGGTAACGAGGTATCGCAATGAACCTTCACCAACTGAACACCGAGGCCAGAGCCGGTCATGTCGAAGAGCTCAACCTGATCGCCATCGAGGGCGGTGATTTCATTATCGAGGCACGGGTAAAGGGCCACGCCCATCCGCTCTCGGACACCCATGGGCAGCGCCTGAAAGTGCATTCGGTAGTCGATGCGCAACGCCTGCTCAGCGGTTTGCCAGCGGTGCCAGTGCACCTGGTGCACTGGTCGATGGATGATGAGATGTGCGGCGGTGGCGATGCCGGCGATGGCGACCTGAAAATACCGATGCCACGACGTTCGGCCTGGTAGCTGATCTGCGCCAGCGCAGTGTGCTAGGCTGCTCGCCCTTTTCATAAAGGGCGCGGCTGTCATGCGCCCTGCAGCGGAGCAAGCAAATGTCCGAACTCAACCTGTCTACCGACGAAACTCGCGTCAGCTACGGCATCGGCCGTCAGCTGGGTGGCCAACTGCGTGACAACCCGCCACCAGGCGTAAGCCTGGACGCCATCCTGGCCGGCCTGACCGACGCCTTCAACGGCCAGGACAGCCGCGTCAGCGAAGCCGACCTGTCGGCCAGCTTCAAGGTCATCCGCGAAATCATGCAAGCCGAAGCTGCTGCCAAGGCCGAAGCTGCCGCTGGCGAAGGCAAGGCCTTCCTGGCTGAAAACGCCAAGCGTGACGGCATCACCACCCTGGCTTCGGGCCTGCAGTTCGAAGTACTGACCGCAGGTGAAGGCGCCAAGCCAAGCCGCGACGACAGCGTGCGTACCCACTACCACGGCACCCTGATCGACGGCACCGTGTTCGACAGCTCCTACGAGCGCGGCCAGCCAGCAGAATTCCCGGTCAGCGGCGTGATTGCCGGCTGGACCGAAGCCCTGCAACTGATGAATGCCGGCAGCAAATGGCGCCTGTACGTGCCGAGCGAGCTGGCTTACGGCGCTCAGGGCGTTGGCAGCATCCCGCCGCACAGCGTGCTGGTGTTCGACGTCGAGCTGCTGGACGTTCTGTAAGACGTTCTTTCAGAACGTCAGAGGGCCTTTCGGCCCTCATCGCTGGCAAGCCAGCTCCCACAGGATTCGCTTCACACCGGTCCATTGTGGGAGCCGGCCTTGCCGGCGATGCGGTTTCAGTTCCAATCGGTCCCGCCACCCGGGCGCAACGCCCGCGCATAGCAGAACAGGAACAGGTTCCTCACCAGTTCCTTGAGCACACCCGGCTCACTCGAATTCAAACCATTGAGATCCAGGTCACCCTGGTCGCGCAGTTCGTCCAGTGCTTCTTCTTCAAGCACGGCACAGACCTCGCCGGTTTCCCGGTGCAGGATGCGCAAGTATGGATGGGGGCGGTCAAGCCAGGCGTCTATCAGATAAGTCATGGCTATTCTCCTTGAAAGCGTTCAATGAGAATAATTCTTATTATCAAAATAGCAAGTGCCTATTGGCGGTTTTTTCCAGGTTGTGGGCTGTCGAGGCCGCAGGGCGGCCCCGAACCCACCAGAATCAGACCTTGCGGACGAATTCAGATTTCAGCTTCATCGGGCCGATGCCATCGATCTTGCAGTCGATGTCGTGGTCGCCATCGCACAGGCGGATGTTCTTGACCTTGGTGCCGACCTTGACCACCAGCGAGGTGCCCTTGACCTTGAGGTCCTTGATCACGGTGATGGTGTCGCCGTCCTGCAGGACGTTGCCCACTGCATCCTTTTTTACCGCCTCATCGCTGGCTGCTTCGGCATCACCGGCAGCCGACCACTCGTGGGCGCACTCGGGGCAGACCAGCTGGGCGCCGTCTTCGTAGGTGTATTCGGAGTTGCATTTGGGGCAGGGTGGCAAAGTGCTCACTAAGGTTCCTCAAGACGTACAGGTACAAAACCTACATTGTATAAGGTTTTGTTGTCGTGGGGCGAATGCAATCGCGGGGCAAGCCCGCTCCCACCGTGTGGGAGCGGGCTTGCCCCGCGATTAGGGAAGTGGCGAATCAGTGCGTGCGGGCGACGGCGAATTCGCTGAGTTCGACCAGTGCGTCGCGGTATTCGCTGGCTGGCAGCACGTCCAGGCAGGCGATGGCGCGGGCCACGTAGTCGCGGGCCAGTTTGGCGGTGTAGTCCAGGGAGCCTGAGGCTTCGACGGCCGCGCGGATGCTCTCGAGGTCTTCGATGCCGCCCTTCTGGATCGCCTGGCGCACCAGCGCGGCCTGTTCGGCGGTGCCTTCGCGCATGGTGTAGATCAGCGGCAGGGTCGGCTTGCCTTCGGCCAGGTCGTCACCGACGTTCTTGCCCAGGGTCTGCGCATCGCCCTTGTAGTCGAGCAGGTCGTCGACCAGCTGGAAGGCCACGCCCAAGTGGTCACCGAAGGTGCGCAGGGCTTCGCTCTGTTCCTCGCTCGCCTGGGCCAGGGCCGCGGCGCTGTGGGTCGAGGCCTCGAACAGCATCGCGGTCTTGCCGCGGATGACGTCCATGTAGACTTCTTCGGTGGTGCTGGCGTCGCGCACCTTGGACAACTGCAGGACTTCGCCTTCGGCGATCACCCGGGTGGCCTTGGAGAGGATCTGCATGACCGGCATCGAGCCCAGTTCGACCATCATCTCGAACGAGCGCGAGTACAGGAAGTCACCGACCAGCACGCTTGGCGCGTTGCCCCACAGGGCGTTGGCGGTGGAGCGGCCACGGCGCATGCCGGACATGTCGACGACGTCGTCGTGCAGCAGGGTGGCGGTGTGCAGGAACTCGATGGTGGCGGCCAGCAGGCGCAGGTCGTCGCCTTCGCGGCCCAAGGCCTTGCCGCACAGCAGCACTAGCAGTGGACGCAGGCGCTTGCCGCCAGCCGAGGTAATGTAGTCGCCGATTTTCGATACCAGCGGTACACGCGAAGTCAGCTGTTTCTTGATAATCTCGTCAACGGCGCTGAAGTCGTCCGCTACCGCACGGTAGAAAGCTTGGGGTTGCATCGGCCACAGGTGCTCCATAAAGGTTGCGCGGCATGCTAGGTCGCGGGTCCCGGCGTGTCAAGGCGCGCTGCCCGCGGGCCGGGGGTGGGACTTGCAAGCAAAGCAGGGCTTGCGTACAATCGCGCACCCTGAACTTCCTGGGCAGCACCTGCCTTACGCAATTGCACTGGGCCGTTCCAGCCCTATGCAGCCATGCCAGCCAATACTCTTCCTATAAAGAGCTGGGTGAGCAGGATTATCGGAGAAATACCCATGTACGCAGTAATTGTTACCGGTGGCAAGCAGTACAAAGTCGCCGAAGGTGAATACCTGAAAATCGAAAAACTGGAAATCGCCACTGGCGAATCCGTGACTTTCGACCGCGTTCTGTTGGTTGCCAATGGCGACGACGTGAACATCGGCGCTCCAGTCGTTGCTGGTGCCAAAGTTGTTGCTGAAGTGATCTCCCAAGGTCGTCACGACAAAGTGCGCATCATCAAGTTCCGCCGCCGTAAGCACCACATGAAGCGTATGGGCCACCGCCAGTGGTTCACCGAAATCAAGATCACCGGTATTTCGGCTTAATCGCCTGAATCCATTTCTGGAGAATTGAACCATGGCACACAAAAAAGCTGGTGGTAGTACCCGTAACGGTCGCGACTCAGAAGCCAAACGCCTTGGCGTGAAGATGTATGGCGGCCAGGCTATCATTCCTGGCAACATCATCGTGCGTCAGCGCGGCACCCAATTCCACGCTGGCTACGGCGTTGGCATGGGCAAGGATCACACCCTGTTCGCCAAGATTGCGGGTAAGATCAAGTTCGAAGTAAAAGGCGCCTTCGGTCGTCGTTACGTGAGCGTTGTCGCCGAGTAATCGCGCGAACGCTGGAAAAGCCCTGTCTCGCGACGGGGCTTTTTCGTTTGTGGGGTGAGTCTCTTGCAAAGCTGTTTGTATGGGCTGCCGGCGTGGGTTGTTACTATCGTGACGGGGCCGCCGCGCTCACTTTTGCAAGAGCCTTATGTCTTTGTGTCACTCAGCTCGTCCAGCTGACGAGAGGCGGTTTTTATGAAGTTTGTTGACGAAGTATCGATCCGGGTCAAAGCCGGTGATGGCGGTAACGGTTGCATGAGCTTCCGCCGCGAGAAATTCATCGAGAACGGTGGCCCCAACGGCGGTGATGGTGGCGACGGCGGCTCGGTGTACATGGTTGCCGACGACAACCTCAACACCCTGGTCGACTACCGTTACACCCGTCACTTCGAGGCCCAGCGCGGCTCCAACGGCGGCAGCACCGACTGCACCGGCAAGAAGGGCGACGACCTGATCCTGCGCGTGCCGGTCGGCACCACGGTGATCGACTCCGCCACCCAGGAAGTCATCGGCGACCTGGTCAAGCCGGGCCAGAAGCTGATGGTGGTCCAGGGCGGCTGGCACGGCCTGGGCAACACCCGTTTCAAATCCAGTACCAACCGTGCGCCACGCCAGACCACTCCGGGCAAACCGGGTGAGCAGCGTGACCTGAAACTGGAAATGAAAGTACTGGCCGACGTCGGTCTGCTGGGCCTGCCGAACGCCGGCAAGAGTACCTTCATCCGCTCGGTATCGGCCGCCAAGCCGAAAGTCGCCGACTACCCGTTCACCACCCTGGTGCCGAACCTGGGTGTGGTCAGTGTCGACCGCTGGAAGAGCTTCGTCATCGCCGACATTCCCGGCCTGATCGAAGGTGCCTCCGACGGCGCCGGCCTGGGTATCCGCTTCCTCAAGCACCTGGCGCGTACCCGCCTGCTGCTGCACCTTGTCGACCTCGCGCCGCTGGATGAAAGCAGCAGCGCCGATGCCGCCGAAGTCATCGTCAACGAGCTGACCCGCTTCAGCCCGTCGCTGGCCGAGCGTGACCGCTGGCTGGTGCTGAACAAGACCGACATGCTGATGGACGACGAGCGTGACGAGCGGGTCAAGGAAGTGGTCGAGCGTCTGCAGTGGGAAGGCCCGGTCTACGTGATCTCGGCGATCTCCAAGCAGGGCACCGAGCAGCTCAGCCGCGACATCATGCGCTACCTCGAAGACCGCGCCGACCGCCTGGCCAACGATCCGGCCTACGCCGAAGAGCTGGCCGAGCTTGACCAGCGCATCGAAGACGAAGCCCGTGCTCAGCTGCAGGCCCTGGACGACGCCCGCGCCCTGCGCCGCAGCGGCGTCAAGAGCGTGCACGACATCGGCGACGACGATGACGATGATTGGGACGAGGACGACGAAGACGGCCCGGAAATCATTTACGTGCGCGACTGATTCGTTGCAGTACACTAAACGCCGCTCTCAGGAGCGGCGTTTTGGTATCTAAAGATCTGAATAGGTTGGAAGAAGATGCGGAGCAAGGTGACGGGTGCGCAGCGCTGGGTCGTGAAAATCGGCAGTGCCCTGCTGACAGCAGATGGCAAGGGCCTGGATCGCGCGGCCATGGGTGTCTGGGTCGAGCAGATGGTGGCGTTGCATGAGGCGGGTGTCGAGTTGGTGTTGGTGTCGTCCGGGGCGGTTGCCGCCGGGATGAGCCGTTTGGGCTGGACCAAGCGACCGAGTGCGATGAACGAGCTGCAGGCCGCGGCCTCGATCGGCCAGATGGGCCTGGTGCAGGCCTGGGAATCGAGCTTTGCCGAGCATGGCCGGCACACCGCGCAGATCCTCCTGACCCACGACGACCTGTCGGACCGCAAGCGCTACCTCAATGCCCGCAGCACCCTGCGCACCCTGGTGGAACTGGGTGTGGTGCCGGTGATCAACGAGAACGACACGGTGGTTACCGACGAGATCCGCTTCGGCGACAACGACACCCTGGCGGCGCTGGTGGCCAACCTGGTGGAGGCCGACCTGCTGGTGATCCTCACCGACCGCGACGGCATGTTCGATGCCGACCCGCGCAACAACCCTGATGCGCAGCTCATCTACGAAGCCCGTGCCGACGATCCGAGCCTCGATGCCGTGGCCGGTGGCACCGGTGGCGCCCTGGGCCGTGGCGGCATGCAGACCAAGCTGCGTGCCGCGCGCCTGGCAGCGCGTTCCGGTGCCCACACGATCATCGTCGGTGGCCGCCTGGAGCGCGTGCTCGACCGCCTCAAGGCGGGCGAACGCCTGGGCACCCTGCTGTCGCCTGAGCGCGGCATGCTCGCCGCGCGCAAGCAGTGGCTGGCTGGCCACCTGCAAACTCGCGGTACCCTGGTGCTCGACGATGGCGCAGTGAAGGCCCTGCGCAAGGACAACAAGAGCCTGTTGCCGGTCGGTGTGAAGACCGTGCAGGGCAGCTTCCGGCGTGGCGAGATGGTGGTCTGCGTTGGTCCGGATGGCCTCGAAGTCGCCCGCGGACTGGCCAACTACAGCGCCCTGGAAGCACAAAAAATCATTGGCCAGCCGTCCGACGCGATCGAGGCCCTGCTGGGTTACATCGCCGAGCCGGAGCTGGTGCACCGCGACAACCTGATTCTGGTCTGAGGAAATACGTGTGTTCAAAGGGATGATTGCAGCGGCGCTGCTGGCGTTGCCGGTACTGGCGTCGGCCGAGGAGATTGGCCAGGTATCGACGGTGTTCAAGATCGTCGGGCCGAATGACCGCATCGTTGTCGAGGCGTTTGACGACCCGAAGGTCGAGGGCGTGACCTGCTACCTGTCGCGGGCCAAGACTGGCGGTCTGAAAGGCGGCCTGGGCCTGGCTGAAGACCGCGCCGAGGCGTCGATCGCCTGCCGTCAGGTCGGGCCGATTCGCTTCAAGGAGCAGCTCAAGGACGGTGACGAGGTGTTCAAGGAGCGTACCTCGCTGGTGTTCAAGACCATGCAGGTGGTGCGCTTTCTCGACAAGAAGCGCAATACCCTGGTCTATCTGGTGTACTCGGATCGTGTGATCGAAGGCAGTCCGCAGAACGCGGTAACGGCGATTCCGATCCTGCCGTGGGCTCAGTAAAACCGAGTTGAATGCATCGCTGGCAAGCCAGCTCCCACAAGGACCACCGTGATCCCTGTGGGAGCCGGCCTTGCCGGCGATGGGGCCTGAAAGGCCCCTGGAGAGGCCTCAAGCCGAAGCTTCTTCCTCTTCTTCCCGCACCACCGCCTTCTCCACATCACGGCGGCTGATGTACTTCCAGTCGGCCTCGTCAATGTAGATCCCGTTCGGCCCACTGCCGCCTTCCAGGTCGATGGCGACATGCGCCGAAACCTGCGGCTTCACGCTCGCCAGAATCGGTACGAAGCCCAGCTGCAAGCTGGTTTCCAGCAGCGCTGCCTGGTTGCGTTCGTCGATGTCGGCCGCCTCGTCCAGGTAGTACGGCAGGCGTACGCGGCCGGCCAGGTCGCGGTCCATCAGGTGCAGCAACAAATACATGTTGGTCAGCGCCTTGATGGTCATGGTGGTGCCGTTGGACGCCGCACCGTCGATGTCGGTGTGGATCACCGGCTGGCCACCGACCTTGGTGATCTCGAAGGCCAGTTCGAACAGATCCTTCAGGCCCAGCTGGTTGTGGTTGGCTGCCACCAGCCGCGCCAGGTACTCCTTGGCCTCTTCGTTCTTGTTGTCCTGCTCGGCGCTCTGGCTCAGGTCGAACACCGACAGGGTCTCGCCTTCCTCGTACTGGCCGGCGCTGTGGATGATCTGGTCGATGTGCTTGAGCGCTTCCTTGTTCGGCGCCAGGACGATGCGAAAGCTCTGCAGGTTGGAAACCTGGCGCTTGTTGATCTCGCGGTTGAACAGCGCCAGCTGGTGCTCGAGGCTGTCGTAGTCGCTGCGGATGTTGCGCAGGGTCCGGGCGATGTCGGTAACCGCGGCGCGGCGCGCCTTGCCCAGGGTCAGGGCTTCTTCGGTGCGGTGCGAGTAGGCGTTGATCAGCAGCTGCAGACGGCGCTCCATGTCGTCTTCGCTGTCGAACTTGGCCACGCCCTTGAGGCGTACCTGGGCGTACAGCGCTTCGATCTGGCCATCGACCCGCAGCAGGCCCTGCCAGCTGTCCTGGTAGTCGTTGAGCAGCGGCAGCAGGTTGTCCATGCTGTCGTCGACCGGCTCCATGAACGGCGTGCCGAACGGCAGGTCGGCGGGCAGCAGCTGGCGACGGCGCAGGGCGTCGTCGAGCGTGCGCTGCTTGGCTTCCATGTCGGCGATCTGGCGGCCGACCAGTTGCAGCTTGGCCGATAGTTGCTGGACGCGTTCGGTGAAGGCGTCGCTGGAGCGCTTGAGCTCGTCCTGGGCGGCTTCCATCTGCGCCAGCTGTTCGAGCTTGTCGCCTTCTTCGGCGGACAGGGTCTCGCTGCGGCGGAAGTCTTCCAGGGCCTTCTGCGCATCCAGTACCTGCTGGTACAGGGCTTCGGTCTGGGTCTTGCTCGCGGCGCGGTCGGCGGCCACGGCCTGCTGGGTCTTGAGCTGCTTGAGCTCTTTCTCCAGGCGTTCCTTCTGGTCACGCAGGGCGGCGCGGTCGGCCAGGGCCTGCAGGGCAGGGGGCTCGATGTGCGAGAGGTCGATGGACAGGCCCGGGGCTTCGAAGCGCTCGCCCTTGAAGCCGTCGAGCACCGCTTCCAGGGATTTGACCCAGACATCGCTGTCGTCCAGCTCGATGCCGCGCTCGCCCAGCGGCAAGCTGAACAGCGCGCCGTTGAACAGGCGCATCAGGCGCTCGACGTCCTGCTGCGAGAACTCTTCACGCAGGCGTGCATAACTGTTGTTGTCGGCATGATCGAGTTGCTGCTTGACCGACTTCAGGCGTTTTTCCAGCTCGCGCAGACGCTCTTCGAGGTCTTCGGCGCTGAACTGGCGCGACTGCGCCAGGGCGCCGGCGAGTTCGTCGTGGGCGTCCTTGGCGGCCAGCAGTTGCTGTTCCAGGACCTTGACGTCGTCGACCAGGGCGAAGCGGTGCTTGAGCACCGACAGCTCACCGAGCCAGCGTTGCACGCCAGTGATCTCGCGCTCCAGGCGCATCAGCTCCTGGGTGCCGCCACGCTGGTCGTTCTGCAGGCTGTCCTGTTCGTTTTTATAGTGCTCGGCCTGGATCACCAGTTCTTCTTTGCGCGCACTGGCGTAGTCCTGCCAGGTGCCGAGCAGCGAGTCGAGCAGTGGCGACAGGCGATGCAGCTTGCCGCGCAGGATGTCGCGCTGGGCCACGCCGTTGGCCAGGGCCTCGACCAGCGGGCCGGCGGCGACCAGCGAGTTGTAGTCCTGCTCCATGCGCCGTACGTCGCGGAAGGCCTCTTCGCAGGCGGCGATGTAGTCGACGCTGCCCGAACGCAGGCTGTGCTCGAAGGCATCGAGGAACAGCTGCTTGAGCTTGGCTGCGGTGATCTCGCGCATGTGCAGCAGGTTGATGAACAGGGCGCGGAAGGTTTTCAGGCTCTGTTCGCTGGTGGAGCGCAGCGGGATCAGGGTCAGGTCCAGCGGGATCGAGGTGTGGCCGCCGACCAGCAACCGGCGCAGCTCGTCAGGCTTGAGCTCATAGGCTTTCAGGCCGTTGCGCTCGAGGTTGCTGAACAGCTCTTTCTGGCGCAGGCAGGTGTCGTTCTTCTGGTAGTGGGCCAGGTCCAGCTCGCCGGCATAGGCGAAGAACTGGTGACCGAAGCCCCCCCCCGGGCCGCGGCCGACCACGCCGATCACGTGCGGGCCGTGGGGCAGGTTGACCTCGCAGAGGATGTAGCTGGTGTCGCTGGCAAAGTAGAAGCGCCGCGACTGCTCCAGGCTGTACTTGCCGAAGCTCATGTCGGACATGCGCGCCAGGATCGGGAACTGCAGGGCGTTGATCGAGGCACTCTTGCCCAGGTTGTTGGCACCGTAGACCGACAATGGGTGTTCCAGGGGGAACAGACCCAGGCTGTAGCCGGCGGTGTTGAGCAGTGCGAAGCGGCGAATGCCGTAGCGTTCCTGGCTCATGCGTCAATCTCCTGTTGCTCTTGCGCAATGGCTCGGGCCAAGGCGTCTTCTTCGCTTTCTTCGAACGGGCTGAGGTCGAGCGGGTCGTCGGTACGGTTGAGCTCTTCCGGGCTCTCTTCCTCGACCAGCACCGGCGTTGGCAGCGGCAGGGCGCTGTGCAGGCTGGCGGCCAGGTCGCGGTCCTGCTGGACCGACAGGCAGACGTCGAGGAAGCGGTGCATCGGCGGCAGGAAGCGGTAGATGCCGTTCTCTTCGTGGGCAAAGCCGAGCTGGGTCATGCGGCGCATGATCTTTTCTTCCAGCTCGTCCGGGGTCTGCACTTCGGCCTGGATGAACAGGTCGCGGTACTTTTCCAGCAGCGAAGGCAGCTCGTCGCGGCCAAGGCTGCCGCCGTCGAGCACCGACATCGGGTCGCGGCCCTGGTCGGCCAGGTGTTCGACCAGGATGAAGGTGAACAGCGACAGGCGCTGGGCGGTCTTGTTGACCTGGGCGGCGGCCAGGTCCGGGACGAAGTAGTAGAAGCCACGGGTGTCGCACACCAGTTCAAAGCCCAGGGCCTTGAACAGGCCACGGTACTGGTCCTGGAAGTTCGACAGTTGGGCGTACAGCTCCGGGTCGCGGCGGCTGATGTGGAAGCCCTTGAACAGCTCGCGGAAGATCGGTGCGAGCTGGGACAGTTCGGAAAGATCAAGATGCATGGGCAGGGCTCGCAGTTGGCTCAGGCGATGGTTCGCGGCTCGATGTCAGAGCGAAGGAACGCAGGCTGACCAGGTGTTCGCGGGTGGTGTATTCACGGCGCTCGAGGCGCTCGCGGGCAAAGCGTTTTTCCCGCGACAGGCGCGAGAACCAGTACAGCAGCTCGTCGGTGGCGCCTTCGGGCTCCTGGTCGAGCAGCCAGACCATCAGGTCCGGCAGCGGCAGGGCGTCCTCGCAGCGTTCGAGCATTTCCTTGACCGTGCGCGGTGCGCGCGGTGCGTCGCCCTTGTGGCTTTTGTGGGCCTTGGGGAACTGCGCAGGCTTGGGCTCGAAACGGGCCAGGGCATAGACATAGGCTTCGACCTGGCTGGCGCTGCCGAGGAAGGTGCTCTGCGGGCGGGTGAACAGCGGCATGGCCGCCTGCGGCACGGCATCGAGGCCCTTGCGGCGGATCACCGACAGGGCCAGGGCGGCGCCACGGGTCACGGCGTTGTGGCGGCGGGCTTCTTCACGCAGCGGCAGCAGCAGTTCGCGGGCATGGCGCAGGGTCAACTGGGCGCTGGTCTGCATCTCGAGGATGCGCGCATGGGTACGCAGGAGCATGTCGTCGTCGACCAGATGGCCGAGGCGCGCCTGCTCGCCGAGCAAGCGCAGCAGCACGGTCTCGACCTTGCGCACGCCTTGCTCGAAGGCGCCGTCGGCGTTGACCAGCTGGATCATCGGTTCAACATATTCGTCCCAGGTCGCCAGGACTTCGGCGTAACGCTGGCGCAGGGGGATCTGCCGGTCGCTGGTCTTGGCCCGTTCGGCCACGGCGACCAGCGCCTGTTCGTCGTTGTCGAGCTTCTTCAGGACGTCGCGCACGCGCATGTCGAGCAGGCGCAGCTGGCGCGCCAGGTCGTTGCCGTCGCGAATCTCGAAGGCGTCCTGGATATGCCCGGCCAGGCGCTCGAGGTGGCGCAGGTAGGCTTCGATCTCCAGGCACAGGCCCAGGCGGTGCTCACGGCGCAGGTAGGCAAGAAAGTCATGGATCTGGGCGTTGAGCTCGAAACGGTTCGGGCTTTTGGCCACCGGCACCAGGATATCCAGGCGGATCCACACGTCGAGCAGGCTGGTGATGTCCTGGGGGGTACTCTCCAACTGCTGGGTGGCCAGTTGCTGGCGCAGTTCGGCCAGGCTCAGGGTGCCCCCGTCGAAGCGCTCGCACAACGGCTCGAGCAGGGCCCAGTGTTCGGCTAGGGCGCGCAGGACGCGCTTGGGTTCGATCATTGGCGGGTCGACTCGTTGCCAAATAAAAGCGCCGATTGTACTGCATCAGACGCCTGTCGATTCACCCCCTGATCGCTTGATCCTGCTGTCGAGCGGTTTTCTGCCGATCAACAGCGGCGCCAAACGGCGAACAACGTTAGAATATCGCCCCTGACTTATCCACAGATGGCCGATCCTTCTTGTTAATCGAGTCCCGCCGCCGCGCTTACCTCAACGCCATGCAAGTGGTGCACTGGCTGCCGCGTGCCGAACTGCCGTTCGCTGCACCGTCGCGCCCGGAGCTGTTGTTGCCGGTGGCGGCGCTGGAGGAACCGGCGTTCGAGCCGCAGGAGCAGGCGCCTGTTGCCGCTGCCGTAGCAGCGAGCGCGCCGGTAGCACGCACCGTTGAGCGACCGAAGATCGAGATCCCGCGCCCGGGCAGCATGCCGAAAGTGGCGGCCAAAGCAGTGGAAGAGGCCGAGAAGGCGCCAGTGCCGGCCAGGCCGGCCCCGGTGCCGCCTCCACGCTTTGCCCTGCAACTGCTGCGCGCCGGCAATTGCCTGCTGCTGGTGGAGCTTGCCACCGGCGAGCCATTCCAGAGCCGCGACCCTTCCTACCTGTTGCTCAAGGACATGCTGCGCGCCGCCGGCCTGCCGGACAGCCCGCAGATCATCGGCGAGCCGGTGCGCTGGCCGTTGCTGGTGCGCGGCAACCTCGATCAGGGGCCGCAGGCGGCGACCGATTTCGTCCAGGGCTTTATCCAGGCCCGGCTTGAAGAAGCGCCGTGCGTCTGCCTGTGGCTGATCGGCCTGCCTGCCGTGCGTTTTGCCGGCGAGGCCGACGCCGATGCTTATTACCGCGAGTTGCCGGTTGAAGGGCTGGGCGCTGCCTGGGCCTTGCCGGGGCTCGAACTGTTGATGGACGAGCCGCAGCGCAAGGCGCACGTCTGGCAAGCCATGCGCCGGCTGATGGCGCGCTGGAAACCAAGTGATGAGTGACACGATCAGCTTCCGCCGGATGACCGAGGCGGATCTGGATGCCGTACTGAAGATCGAATACGCCGCCTTCAGCCACCCCTGGACCCGCGGGATCTTCCTCGACGGTCTCAAGTCCTATGAAATCTGGCTGATGTTCGAAGGCGAGCAGCAGGTCGGCCATGGCGTGATCAACGTGATCATCGACGAGGCGCACCTGCTCAATATCACCGTCAAGCCGGAAAGCCAGGGTCGCGGCCTGGGCCTGCGCCTGCTGGAGGAGCTGATGAGGCGCGCCTATGCGCTCAACGGTCGTGAGTGTTTCCTCGAAGTGCGTGCCAGCAACCAGTCGGCCTATCGCCTGTACGAGCGCTACGGCTTCAATGAAATCGGCCGCCGGCGTGATTACTACCCGGTTGCTGGCGGTCGCGAAGACGCCCTGGTCATGGCCTGCACCCTGTTCGAGTAAGGGGTCAGCGCTCCGGCTTGCCGTCCAGCGGGTCGCGGCGTGCCAGCTCTGCTTCATCCAGGCCTTTGCCGCCGCCGATGTCACCTTGGTCGACTACGCTCAGGTCCCAGTCCGCAGGGTGATTTGCTCCCGGCTCGTTGGCGGAGCGGGCGCCGTCTTCGGGGATCAGGGTTTCCGGCTCGAGGTCATCGTCGGTTGGGTCGAAACCGACATCAACGTTGGGGGTATCCTCGTCAAAGTGCAATTCTTCAACCGAGCCCATGGGGTCTTCGTCTTCATCGCTCGGGGCGGGCTGCGGGGCGTGAAGCGGGCGGTGTTTCTGGCTCATGGTCGATCCTCCTGCAGAGGGGCCTAAACGGTTGACCTGCCGTTTGCCGGAAGATTCAAAGGCGTGACCTGAACAGGCCGGCGCCTGTCACAGGATGGGCATCAACCATGAGGCTTGAACATGCACGATCTACAAGAACTGATTGATAACAACGCGCGCTGGGCCGATGCGATCAAGCAGGAAGATCCGGATTTCTTCGCCAAGCTGGCGCGTCAGCAGACACCGGAGTTCCTCTGGATCGGGTGTTCGGATGCCCGGGTACCGGCCAACGAGATCGTCGGCATGCTGCCGGGCGACCTGTTCGTTCACCGCAACGTTGCCAACGTGGTGCTGCACACTGACCTGAACTGCCTGTCGGTGATCCAGTACGCGGTGGACGTGCTCAAGGTCAAGCACATCCTGGTCACCGGCCATTACGGTTGCGGCGGGGTGCGGGCATCCATGCAGGATCGTCAGCTGGGCCTGATTGATGGCTGGCTGCGTTCGATTCGCGACCTGTACTACGAAAACCGCGTGGAGCTGGCCAAGCTGCCGACCGAGGAAGAGCGGGTGGACCGCCTGTGCGAGCTGAACGTGATCCAGCAGGTGGCCAATGTCGGCCATACCACTATCGTTCAGAATGCCTGGCACCGCGGGCAGAGCCTGTCGGTGCATGGCTGCATCTATGGCATCAAGGATGGGCGCTGGAAGAGCTTGAACGCGACTATCAGTGGCCTGGACCAGCTGCCGCCGCAGTACCGGTTGCGTCCGCAGGACTGAGCCTATCGCGGGGCGGCCAATCGCTGGCAAGCCAGCTCCCACAGGATCTGTATGAACCGGTCCATGTGGGAGCGGGCTTGCCCCGCGATGGATACCCCTCAAGCTTTCTGCAAATCACGCAACGTGCGCGTCACCTCCCCGGTATTGCACTTGGCACTGGCCTGCTCTGGGGGCATGTTGCGAATCGTGCGGAAATACAGCTCGCACGTCTGCTTCTTCGCTGTCACCTGCCACTTCTGCGTACAGGCACCCAGGGTGGCCTTGGCATCCGCCGCCGGGTTGCGGCCCATGCCCGACTGCCAGCAGGCGGCGCTCAAGTCCTGGCCCATCATCTTCAGCCCGGCCTGATCGGCTTTGTCCTGGTCGCCGTCATAGTTGGTTTTATCCGCCGCATACCAGATCGCGCTCGGGTGGTTGGCACCCAGCACCGACACCTTTTGCCCGGGCGTCGGGCTGATGGTCGCCAGGCCCAGAACGTAGAGCTTGGGCCCATACTGCTGCTCGATCCAGCTGCGCACCGGCGAACCGAAGGCAACCATTGGCAAGGATGCGCCATTGCCGGTTCGGGTCACCTCCTTGACCATCTGCACCTGATAGTCCTTGAAGTAGCCATACACGCCTTCAAGGTCTTTGCCGGCGCTGGCTGGCGCCGCGATCGGGGCGATGTCGACGATGGTCTGGTAGGCAGGGGTTTGTTCCGCGGGGATGCCGTTGAAGGTCAGCAGCGTGGCCCAGCGGTCGGTAGTGTTGGAGCGCAGGTAATCCTGGGCCTGGGTCAGCGAGTAGTCCGGCGGGAAGTGCAAGAGCTGAATGCTGCGGCGATTTTCCAGGGCCATGCCGAGTGGCAGGAACAGGTTCCAGCTGTAGGCCCATTTGCCTTCGCGGTTGAGCTGGTTGGCGCCTTGATAGGCCAGATCGCCGGTAGTGAGCAGCGCTTGCAGGGGTTTGCTGTAGTCGCTTGGCACACCCTGGATGTCAGCATGCAGTTTGTCGTTGTCGCGATTGACCTTCACGGTCGCGGTGGCGTAACCGTCGCGCTGCACGCTCTGGGTCAGGTAGTGCTCTACTGTTCGTTCCAGGCTCCAGTCACGAAAGCAGATGACATTGCAGTTGTTGGGGTAGGCAAACAGCCGGGTCACGCGTTCCTGGCTGCCCAGGTCGATGCGGGTGTCAGCCAGGGCGGCGCTGCTCAAGGTCAGGGCGGCCAGGGCAAAGGTCAATGGAGCAGTCTTGTGCATGATTAACTCCTTGTCAGTTTCTCCCTGCAGTCGGGAGGCTTACCATACTGGAGGAATTTCCCGGGGGTTGGGAAGGGGGGCAAGCTGATGAATCCGTGGCGTAAGGCTGGTATTGGTGCAGGACTTTTGCTGACAGTGCTGGGCACTGCGCAGGCCGAGGAGCGTGACCTGCATCTGTTTGCCCAGTGGGCGGGCGATCATCAGACCCGGCCCTTTCGCCAGATGCTGGTGGATGCGCGCCTGTATGGGGTGGTGCCAATCCACCAACTGCTGCGCTCGGCCAGTGACTGGCGTCTGTGCAAGGCCGAGCCGTTTGCGGTGGCGCCAGCGGTGCAGTGGCCGGCGGTGCGTTCGACCTTGCAATTGCTCAAGACCCTGAGCGATCAGGGCGTGCTCAAACGCTATGAAGTGGTGTCGGCCTACCGCAACCCAGCGCTCAACCGCTGCGCTGGCGGCGCCGTGGCCAGCGCCCATACCCGCGCCTTTGCGGTCGACTTGCTGTTGCCGGGCTGGGCCGATCCGGCGCCGTTGTGCCGCTTCTGGCAGGCCCACGGCAAGGGCTGGAACATGGGCCTGGGGCGATACCCATCGGGGCGCATTCACATCGACACGGCAGGCTACCGCACCTGGGGGAGCGACTTCAGCAGCGGTTCCTCCTTCTGTGCCCCGGCGATGGCCGGCAAGGCTCAGGCCAGGTGAGCCAGGCAAGCGTGTGATTGCTCGATCACCCATTCGGCGAAGCAGCGGCTTTTGCCATCGTCAAGAATCGCCTGGGGGCTGAGCAGGTAGTAGGCTGATTGATCCTGGATGAAGCCGCGTGGCGCCTGCAGTTGGCCGCTGTCGATTTCGTCCTGGACCATCAAGCGCGAAGCCATGGCTACGCCCAGCCCGGCCGCCGCCGCCTGGATGCACAGGTAAAAGTGCTCGTAATCGGCGCGGCTGCTGCCCTTGGCCGATTCGCCGCTTCGGTGTAGCCAGGTAGCCCAGGCATTGGGCCGCGAAGCACTGTGCAGCAGGCGTTGGCCGGCCAGGCCTGGTTCGGGCAGGGCATGGCCGGCACTGCACACCGGCCCGACCCATTCGTCGCAGATCTTCAGTGCATGCAGGTTGGCATCCCAGCGAAAATCATCGCGGCGCAGGGCCAGGTCGACACCGCTGCGGGCGAAGTCGATTGGCCCGCCGGCCGCCACCAGGTGCAGGTGGATATCCGGGTGGGCGGCATGAAAGGCCGGTAACCGGGGGATCAGCCAGCGCATGGCGATGGTCGGCTCGCACGACAGCACCAGCACGTTCTCCCGCGCCTGTTGCTGCAGGCGGTACACCGCGCCCTCCAGCTGTTCGAACACCGACAGGGTGGTGCCGTGCAGGGCGCGCCCGGCGGCGGTGAGAAAGATCGCCCGGTTGCGCCGCTCGAACAGTTGCACCCCCAGCGACTCTTCCAGCAGGCGTACCTGCCGGCTCACGGCGCCGTGGGTGACATTGAGCAGCTCGGCAGCGCGCACGAAGCTCTGGGTTTGTGCGGCGACGTCGAAATAGCGAAAGGCAGAAAGCGCGGGCAGCTTCATATCTGTGAGAAAAACTAGCGGATTTCACTCACTATAAATCGCTTTTTGCCTTGCCAGAAGCTTTCGATAATGGCCGCGCGCAGACGTATCTGTGCATTGGCCTAGCAGATCGAGGAGCTTTACGTGAATGAAATCATCGCCGTTGCCCTGTTCACCGTGTTAGCGGTGATCAGCCCGGGCGCCGACTTTGCCATGGTGACCCGCAGCAGTTACGCCTTCGGCCGGCGTGCGGGCCTGGCTGCGGCCCTGGGCATTGCCCTGGGGGTGCAGGTGCATGTGCTGTACACCGTGTTGGGCATTGCGGTGATCATCAGCCAGAGTCCGGCGCTGTTTCTGGCCATGAAGGTGCTGGGGGCGGGGTACCTGATTTATCTTGGCTACAAGTCGCTGACCAACACCACACGGATTTCCCTGGACGGTGCCAGCGCCAGTCAGCTCGGGGTGCTGGTGGCTTTGCGCTCGGGCTTTCTGACCAATGCCCTGAACCCCAAGACCATGCTCTTTGTGGTCAGCGCCTACACCCAGGTGGTGCAACCGGGCAGCTCGCTGGCGATCAACTTCGGCTATGGCGCGTTCATGTCGTTCGCCCATTGGCTGTGGTTCAGCCTGGTGGCGGTATTCTTCTCGAGCGCGGTATTGCGCCGGGCCATGCTTGAGCGCCAGCGCCTGGTCGATCGGGTGATTGGCGTGGCCTTGATCGGCCTGGGGGTGGCAGTGGTGTTTGCCAATGTACGTTAAGCGGGCGGGGTAAAAATCGCAGGCAAGAAAAAAGGGCTTACCTTGCGGTAAGCCCTTTTTAGTACTTGGTGGCTACACAGGGACTTGAACCCCGGACCCCAGCATTATGAATGCTATGCTCTAACCAACTGAGCTATGTAGCCAAGTGGCGCGCATTATTCGCCTGAAACAGATTTGTGTCAACACTCTTTTTCAAAAAAATTAACGCGCGATCAACTGCTTAGCCATTTATGGGCTCGGCACGATGATCCATTGCCCGGCCAGGCTGCTTACGCTCAGGTTCTGATTGCGGGCCAGAGCATTGATTGCACTGCTGGCCTGGTCGAGGTTGAAGCTGCCGCTGACCGGGCGCTGACCGAGCTGTTCGTCGATGTACAACAGGCGGCCGCCCTGGTATTCGGCAAGCTGTTCCAGCACCTGGCGCAACGGCACGTCGCGTACCCGCAGTTGGCCCTCGCGCCAGGCCAGCCGGCGTTCGGCATTGACCTTCTCGACCTGGCCCAGGCGGCTGCCGTTCAGGGTCACGCGCTCACCGGGGGCGAGCATGCGTTTGTCGCCGCCGCTGCTGACCTCGACCTTGCCTTTGAGCAGCACCACTTCGTCATGATCGCGGCCGCGGCTGACGGAGAAGCGCGTACCCAGCACCTGCACCTGCGCCTGATCGATGTTGACGACAAAAGGCCGGCCATCGTGGGTCACTTCAATGAACACCTGCCCTTGCACCAGGCGCAGCGTACGCACAGGCCCACGCAGGTCGACATCTACGGCGCTGGCGCTGTCGAGGGTCAGCCGCGAGCCATCGGCCAGCTGGATCTGCCGGCGTTCGCCAACGGCGGTGGCGACATCGCTGTTCAGGCGCTGCAGCAATGGCAGTTGCAGCATCACCAGGGCGCTGATCAGCAAGAGGCTGGCCGCCACTGCCCAAACGCCCCAGGAGCGTGGCGCCACGCGGCGTTCGATCTTGTGCAGGCGGCGCGCCGGCAGTTCCAGTTGGTTTGGCGATGGGGTCATGGCAGGTCAGCGGGCATGGCGTATGCAGGCCTCGGATAGGCGGGCAGTGGGGGTGGTGAAAGCGCACTGACTATATCGTTATTGATAATCATTAACAAGAACGTCAAAAGTACGTTGGTCGAAAAGAATAGTGCGCTTGCTAACGAATTCTGGATAATTGGATCCCGCCCACCGGATGGAAGCTTTTGTCATGGCTGTGAGCACTGCCTCGTCGTCACCCGCCAGTACCGCCACTGCCCAGAGCAGCCCGCTGGTGATGCGCATCATCGCCGCCTGTGCCCTGGCGCATTTGATCAACGACCTGATCCAGTCGGTGCTGCCGTCGATCTACCCCCTGCTTAAGGCCAACTATGGCTTGAGCTTCGCCCAGGTCGGGATGATCACCCTGACCTTCCAGATCACCGCCTCGTTGCTGCAGCCCTGGGTGGGTTTCTATACCGATCGCAAGCCGATGCCGAACCTGCTGCCGCTGGGCACCCTGTGCACCCTGGTGGGTATCGTCATGCTCGCGTATGTCGCCAGCTTCCCGATGATCCTCCTGGCGGCGGCGCTGGTGGGCATTGGTTCGTCGACCTTCCACCCGGAAACCTCGCGTATTGCCCGGCTGGCCTCGGGTGGGCGTTTTGGCCTGGCGCAGTCAAGCTTTCAGGTTGGTGGCAATGCAGGCTCCGCCTTCGGCCCGTTGCTGGCGGCGGCGATCATCATCCCCTTCGGTCAGGGCAATGTGGTGTGGTTCGGCCTGTTCGCTGTCTGCGCCGTGCTGGTCACCTATGGCCTGAGCCGCTGGTACAGGGCACACCTGAACCTGTTCAAGGCCAAGCAAGGCCAGCGCGCGACCCATAGCCTTTCCCGCCAGCGGGTGATCGGCGCCCTGGTGGTGCTGGGGTTGCTGGTGTTCTCCAAGTACTTTTACATGTCCAGCTTCACCAGCTACTTCACGTTCTACCTGATCGAGAAGTTCGACCTCTCGGTGGCCAGCTCGCAGCTACACCTGTTCCTGTTTCTCGGCGCAGTAGCGGCCGGAACCTTTTTTGGCGGGCCGATCGGTGACCGCATCGGGCGCAAGGCGGTGATCTGGTTCTCGATCCTGGGTGTCGCGCCATTCACCCTGTTGCTGCCTTACGTCGACCTGTTCTGGACCAGCGTGCTCAGCGTGATCATCGGCTTTATCCTCGCCTCGGCGTTTTCGGCCATTGTTGTATATGCCCAGGAACTGGTGCCGGGTAACGTGGGGATGATCGCTGGCATCTTCTTCGGCCTGATGTTCGGCTTTGGCGGCATCGGCGCAGCGGCGCTGGGCTATCTGGCCGACCTCAAGGGCATCGAATACGTCTACAGCCTGTGCTCGTACCTGCCGCTGTTCGGCCTGCTGGCAATCCTCCTGCCGTCCACCGGCAAGCGTTGAAGCTGCCTAGCGATGCCGGTGGGCGCAGCTCATCGGCTGCCCGGCCAGTTCGCCGATCAGTGCCGCCAGGCGTTCGGTTTCGGCGCGGTTGAGGCGGTCGCTGCGCAGGACCTGCTCGCCAACGCCGAAGCTGAAGTCCCAATCCAGATCCATCAGGTAGTACGTCGTTTTGTCGACGGGGCTGCACCAGGTGGTGTGCGGCGCCTCGATAGCGTCGCCCATGAACTGCATGAAGGTCTCTTCGGCCACCTGTGCCTGCAGGTATTGCCCTGGCAGGCTGAAGTTCTCGCCCGCGCAGACAAACGGCTGGCCGGGTTCGAACTCGAACAGGCGCACGACCTGCGCGGGGTCCGCTTCGACCCTGAGCCTTCGGAACAACTCGGCACTCGGTCGGTACAACGGGCTGCACCAGAGGCTGTCGTCACTGTCGCCGGTTTCATCCAGGGCATCGGCCGCAGCGGGCTCGAGCCAGCCCAGGGTCAGCAGCTGTTGCTCCAGGCTTTTCCAATCGGGCGCGGGCAGGTGGCGATAGCGGGGGAAAATGAACTGATGATGTTCGGACATGCGCTGATCCTCTTCCATGATGGCGCGAGAGTAGCACAGCGAGATTGACGTCTGGCCCGGGCTTCCCCTAGAGTGCCGGCCTGCCTTTTTCCTGTAGTCGACCCATGAACCGCTTTTCCCGTCCTTGCGCCATCCAGCCGGCTGTTATCCAGGCCGTCGTGTGCGACTGGCCGTGTGACACGGTGCTCAAGCGTCGGCGCAGCGTGTTGTTCGCGTTTACCTTCTCGCCGCACCTTCACACCTCCTGACCCTGCGGCTGTGTGCCCGGCGTTCTGCCGTGGCTGAGCTCGCCGCTAACCGAATCCTTTTACGGTCATGTATGCGCCTGCGCAGGTGCGATGTCGTGCCTGCGCCGGTGAGTCTGGAGTTGTGATGAATATGCGTTTGTTGCTGGGCTTGTTGTTTGCGGTGTCGGTGGTCGGTTTCAGTCTCGGGGCGAGCTTGCCGCTGGTGTCCCTGCGTTTGCTCGACGCCGGCGCCAGTACTTTGCAGATCGGTATCGTCTCGGCGATTCCGGCCGCGGGGATGATGCTGTCGGCGTTCATGGTCGATGCCTGTTGCCGGCACCTGACCCGGCGCACCATCTACCTGTTGTGCTTCGGCCTGTGCACCCTGAGCATCGGTTTGCTTGAGTGGGGCTTCTCTTCGATCTACTTGCTCGGGCTGTTGCGGCTGGGGCTGGGGATCGGCATGGGCATCGCGATCATCCTCGGCGAGTCGTGGGTCAACGAGCTGAGTCCGGAGCACAACCGCGGCAAGATCATGGCCCTGTACGCCACGGCGTTCACCGGTTTCCAGATGCTCGGCCCGGCAATGCTGGCGCTGCTCGGGGCACAGAGCACCTGGGTGACGACAGTGGTGACCGCCTGCTACGGCCTGGCGCTGCTGTGTATCGTGCTGACGGTGCCCAATGATCATGTCGAGCATGGCGAGGAGGGCGGCAAGAGCTTTTCCCTGGCGGGCTTTTTCCGCGTGGCGCCGGCCTTGTGCATGGGCGTGCTGTTCTTCTCGTTCTTCGATGCAGTGATTCTTTCGCTGCTGCCGGTGTACGCCACCAACCATGCCTATGCGGTGGGGGTGGCGGCGTTGATGGTGACGGTGATCCTTACCGGCGACATGCTCTTCCAGCTGCCGATCGGCTGGCTGGCCGACCGCTGCGAGCGCACGACGGTACACCTGGTGTGCGGCGTGGTGGCGATGTTGATCGGCCTGGCGCTGCCGTGGCTGATCGGCATGCAATGGTTGCTATGGCCAGCACTGGTGCTGCTCGGTGCGGTGGCGGGCGGGGTCTATACCCTGGCGCTGGTGCTGATCGGCCAGCAGTTCAAGGGCCAGGACCTGGTCACCGCCAATGCCAGCGTCGGCTTGCTCTGGGGCGTCGGCAGCCTGCTCGGGCCGCTGATCAGCGGCGCGGCCATGGACGTTGCGCCCCATGGCCTGCCAATGGCCCTGACGGCCATGGCGGCGCTGTTCGTGGTGTTCGCCCGCAGTGCCCGGCGGCGGGCCTTCAGGGCCCAGCGCGCCGATCAGGGCACTCTGTAGCACACTTGCAGCGGTGTCGCGCGCCAGGTGTCTTTCAGAAGCGCTCGGGAACCATGCGCGATGTGTAGCTGGTGCTTTTGTCGCGCCCGATCTTGCCGCGCTTGGGCAGTTCGATCTTCTGCTTGTGGGTGATGTCCTCGTAGGGCACCTGCTTGAGCAAGTGGCTGATGATATTCAGGCGCACCCGTCGTTTGTCCTCTGAAGGGGCCACGTACCAGGGGGCCCATGAGGTATCCGAGGCGGCGAACATCTCATTGCGCGCGCGGGTGTAGTCGTCCCAGCGGGTGAAGGACTTGAGGTCCATCGGGGTCAGTTTCCAGATCTTGCGACCGTCGGTGATGCGCTCTTTCAGGCGCCGTTCCTGCTCCTGGGGGCTGACTTCCAGCCAGTACTTGATGAGAACGATGCCGGACTCGACCAGCATCTTTTCGAACGATGGCACCACCGAAAGAAACTTGCGGGACTGCTCTTCGGTACAGAACCCCATCACCCGCTCAACACCGGCGCGGTTGTACCAACTGCGGTCGAAGATCACCACTTCGCCGGCCGAGGGCATGTGCTGGATGTAGCGCTGGGCGTACATCTGGCTTTTTTCCCGTTCGGTCGGTGCTGGCAGCGCCACTACGCGAAACACCCTCGGGCTGACGCGTTCGGTGATGGCCTTGATCGTTCCGCCCTTGCCGGCACCGTCGCGACCTTCGAAGACGATGCAGACTTTCAGGCCCTTGGCTACCACCCATTGCTGCAATTTGACCAGCTCGACGTGCAGGGCCTTGAGTGCTTGCTCGTACTCTTTACGGGGGAGGCGTTCGCTGTTGCTTTGTTTTTCCTTCTTTTTAGCCATGCGCCGATACCTGGTCTGTGGACGAAAGCCGTTTGAGTGCGGCTTTGAGTATAGACCTGGGTTTTGGCCAGCATTTGTGCGCAACGCAGGCAAAGAAAAACCCCTTGAAGCATAGCCTCAAGGGGTTTCGGGCTCATCAGGGAGCGGATCAGACGTTGAAGCGGAAGTGCATCACATCACCGTCTTTGACGATGTAGTCCTTGCCTTCCAGGCGCCATTTACCGGCTTCCTTCGCGCCGCCTTCACCCTTGTACTGGATGAAGTCGTCGTAGCCGACCACTTCGGCACGGATGAAGCCTTTCTCGAAGTCGGTGTGGATCACGCCGGCCGCTTGTGGAGCGGTGGCGCCGACGCGTACGGTCCAGGCGCGTACTTCCTGCACACCGGCGGTGAAGTAGGTCTGCAGGTTGAGCAGCGAGTAACCGGCGCGGATCACGCGGTTCAGGCCTGGCTCTTCGAGGCCCAGGGCTTCGAGGAACATGTCCTTCTCTTCGCCGTCGTCGAGCTCGGCAATCTCGGCTTCGATCTTGTTGCACACCGGCACCACGAGCGCGCCTTCTTCTTCGGCGATGGCCTTGACCACGTCCAGGTGCGGGTTGTTGTCGAAGCCGTCTTCGGCAACGTTGGCGATGTACATCACAGGTTTGCTGGTCAGCAGGTGGAAGCCGCGGATCAGCGCCTTCTCGTCAGCGCCCATGGCCTTCATCAGGCTGCGCGCAGGCTTGCCTTCGGTGAAGTGCGGGATGAGTTTTTCGAGGATGGCTTTCTGCGCCAGGGCGTCCTTGTCACCGCCCTTGGCGTTGCGCGCAACCTTCTGCAGTTGCTTCTCGCAGCTGTCGAGGTCGGCGAAGATCAGTTCCAGGTCGATGATCTCGATGTCGCGCTTGGGGTCGACGCTGTTGGAGACGTGAATCACGTTCTCGTCTTCGAAGCAGCGCACCACGTGGGCGATGGCGTCGGTTTCGCGGATGTTGGCCAGGAACTTGTTGCCCAGGCCTTCACCTTTCGAGGCGCCAGCCACCAGGCCGGCGATGTCGACGAATTCCATGGTGGTCGGCAGCACGCGGTTCGGCTTGACGATGGCCGCCAGGGCGTCCAGGCGCGCATCAGGCATCGGCACGATGCCACTGTTCGGCTCGATGGTGCAGAACGGGAAGTTCTCAGCGGCGATGCCGGATTTGGTCAGGGCGTTGAACAGGGTGGACTTGCCGACGTTGGGCAGGCCGACGATGCCGCAATTGAAACCCATGGTGAATCCCTCTTCGTGGAGTCAGGCCTTTTGGCTGTGCAGCTCTCTCATCGCACGCGTCCAGTCGCCGGCGAGGATGTCCGGCAGCACGCCGAGGGCAAAATCGATACTGGCGTCCAGTTTCTCCTGCTCGGCGCGTGGCGCCTTGCCGAGGACGAAACTGGAGACCTTGCTGCTGTCACCCGGGTGGCCGATGCCAAGCCGCAGACGGTGAAAGTCATTCTGGTTGCCGAGCTGGGCGATGATGTCGCGCAGCCCGTTGTGCCCGCCGTGGCCGCCGCCCTTCTTGAGCTTGGCGACGCCGGGAGGCAGGTCGAGTTCGTCGTGGGCCACCAGGATGGCATCTGGCGGGATGCGGAAAAAATTCGCCAGTGCAGCAACGGCCTGGCCGCTGCGGTTCATGTAGGTGGTCGGAATCAGAAGACGAACGTCGTTGCCCTGATGGCTGAATTTTGCCGTCAGGCCGAAATACTTGCGATCAGCAGTCAGGTTGACGCGCTGGGCGCTGGCAATGCGTTCTACGAAAAGAGCCCCTGCGTTATGCCGGGTCTGTTCGTATTCGGGGCCGGGGTTTCCCAGGCCGACGATCAGTTGGATGGCGGTCACGTCAGGGGCTCTTCCTTGGAGTTGTGGGTTACAGCGCTGGGCGCTGTAACCCGGTCAACGCCGGCGTGCTGAGTAGATTACTCGGCAGCGCCTTCTGCAGCTTCAGGCGCAACACGCGGAGCGTGAACGTTGGCGATAGCCAGGTCGTTACCGTGAGCCAGAGCGACGAACTCAACGCCTTTCGGAGCTTTGAGGTCCGACAGGTGGATGATCGCGCCGACTTCGGCGTTGGCCAGGTCGACTTCGATGAACTCAGGCAGGTCTTTGGCTTCGCAGGAAACTTCGATCTCGTTGGCGGTGTGGGAGATCTCGCCACCTTTCTTGACCGGAGCTTCTTCGTTGATGAAGTGCACAGGTACTTTGGCGGTCAGTTTCTGGCCAGCAACAACGCGGACGAAGTCAGCGTGCATGATGAACTGCTTGGCAGGGTGACGCTGCATGGCTTTAACAACGACGTTTTGTTTCTTGCCGTCGATGTTCAGTTCGATAACGTGGCTGAAGGCAGCTTCGTTGTCGAACAGCTTGGTGATTTCCTTGGTCAGGATGGTCACGGATTCAGCAGCTTGGCCACCACCGTAGACAACGGCAGGGATGTTGGCGGAATGACGCAGGCGGCGGCTCGCACCTTTCCCCAGGTCAGTACGCGCTTGGGCGTTCAGAATGAAATCAGTCATGTTGTATCTCCAAAATAGCCATTCCCGAGTGGCGTTTGCGACCAGCGCCAAAGCGGGATGGGCAAAAAAGCCCCGCCCCAACAACCAGTGTTGGGGCGGGGCGCTTTACGTCAACGTGAGTTCGCGAGGGTAAAACCCTCAGCGGAACATCGCGCTGATCGATTCTTCATTGCTGATGCGGCGAACCGCCTCGGCAACAACCGGTGCGATATCCAGTTGACGGATACGGTCACAGGCTTGTGCTGCAGCGGACAGCGGGATGGTGTTGGTCACCACCAGTGCGTCCAGCACGGAGTTCTCGATATTCTCGATCGCCCGACCCGACAGGACAGGGTGCGTGCAGTAGGCGTAAACCTTGGCAGCGCCGTGTTCTTTCAGGGCCTTGGCCGCGTGGCACAGGGTGCCGGCGGTGTCGACCATGTCGTCGACGAGAATACAGGTACGTCCTTCGACGTCGCCGATGATATGCATCACTTCGGAGTGATTAGCCTTTTCACGGCGTTTGTCGATGATGCCCAGATCAACGCCCAGGGACTTGGCAACAGCACGTGCACGCACGACGCCGCCGATGTCCGGGGACACGATCATGAGGTTCTCGAAACGCTGGTCTTCGATGTCATCCACCAGAACGGGGGAGCCGTAGATGTTATCTACCGGAATATCGAAGAAACCCTGAATCTGGTCAGCGTGCAGGTCGACGGTGAGAACACGGTCGATACCTACGACGGTGAGCATGTCAGCGACGACTTTGGCGCTGATAGCTACACGCGCCGAACGCGGACGGCGATCCTGGCGGGCATATCCGAAGTAAGGAATCACGGCAGTGATTCGGGAAGCTGAGGAGCGGCGGAAGGCATCGGCCATCACTACCAGTTCCATCAGGTTATCGTTGGTTGGCGCGCAAGTCGGCTGAATGATGAAAACGTCCTTACCGCGAACATTTTCATTAATCTCAGTGCTGATTTCGCCGTCGGAAAATTTTCCGACAGAAACATCACCCAGTGGGATATGCAGCTGACGTACGACACGCCGAGCCAGATCGGGGTTGGCGTTCCCCGTAAAGACCATCATCTTGGACACGCGCAGTACCTGAAGGCTGAGGGTATACCTGGATGAGTATAAGGAAAATGGCAGGGGCGGCTGGATTCGAACCAACGCATGGCAGGATCAAAACCTGCTGCCTTACCGCTTGGCGACGCCCCTGTATCTGTTGCTGCGAGCACCTGGTGCTCGATTCCTAGAGCAGGCTCTGCAGCGTGCGATGCAACATCGAAACGTTGCTTCCCTTAGCTACAAACCCTGTTTGGGTCTCTGCAAGAAGGGCCAAAACTTTATCAGCTTCAGCTTTGTTTGGGAAGGCCCCAAACACACAACTTCCAGTTCCGGTAAGCCGAGCGTCAGTGAATTCGTTTAACAAATTCAATGAATTGCGTACCTCTGGGTAACGCTGCTCTACCACCGGTTGGCAGTCATTTCGACTGTTTCCCTTGGGAACGGGGCGCATCTTAAGGGGCAAGGAATCACGTGTCAACAGCGGATCTGAAAAAATTTCTGCTGTGCTAACAAATACTTGCGGGACCAGCACGACGTACCAGGGCTCTTCGGGGTCGACCGGGGTCAGCTTCTCACCCACACCCTCAGCGAATGCCGCATGGCCGCGGACGAAAACCGGCACGTCGGCGCCCAGGGTCAGGCCCAGCTCGGCCAGTTGGTCTTCGCTCAAGCCCAGTTGCCATAAATGATTGAGGCCGAGCAGGGTGGTGGCGGCATCGGAGCTGCCGCCACCAATGCCGCCGCCCATCGGCAGGATTTTCTTCAGCCAGATATCCACGCCCTGGCTGCAACCGCTCAAGGCCTTGAGCTTGCGCGCGGCCTTGACGATCAGGTTGCTGTCGTGGGGGACATTGTCGATCTCGCTGTGCAGGCGCACTTCACCGTCTTCGCGCAGGGCGAAGGAAAGCTCGTCGGCATGGTCGAGAAACTGGAACAGGGTTTCCAGCTCATGGTAACCGTCGGGGCGGCGGCCAAGAATGTGCAGCATCAGGTTGAGCTTGGCCGGTGCCGGCAGGGTCAGGGTTGCAGTGTTCATAGATCAGTGGCCCAGTTGCCGTGGTTGCCAGTCCTTGACCACCAGGGTCACGTCGAGGTTCTGTCCGTGCAGCTTGATGCGTTCGGGCAGCCAGTAGCCGTTTTGTTCGGCGTAGCTCAGGTACTGCACGTCCCAGCCGTCCTGCTTGAGGCTGGCCAGGCGACTGTCGCCGTCGAGGGTCAGCTGGCTCTTGCTGTCGGGGGCGGGCAGGCCACGAATCCACCAGACCAGGTGCGAGACCGGCAGCTCCCAGCCCAGTTGCTCTTCGAGCAGGGCTTCGGGGCTATTTGCCTCGAAGCGGCCCTGGTTGGCGACTTCCAGGGTGACGCCACCGGGGCGCCCGGTCAGGCGCGCGGCGCCGCGGCCCAGCGGGCCGGACAGGCGGATATCGTAGTAATCCTGGCGCTGCAGCCAGAACAGCGTGCCGCTGCCGGAGTCTTTCGGCGCGCGGATGCCGACCTTGCCGTTGATCTGCCAGCCATCGAGGGTGCTCAGCTGTTGCTTGTGCTCGCGCCACAGCTGTGGGCTGCCCTCGCCCCGCAGGGCCTCACGGGAGCCGAAGCCGGCACAGCCGGCAAGCAGGGCGATCAGGGTGAAGGTGATGCAGTGGCGCAAAAACATAGGCTTATAGAGTCTCGGATCCGGTCAGGCGCAGGACGGTCTTGCGCAGGATGGGGCTGTCGGGCTGGGCTTCAAAGCCCTTGGCCCAGACCTGGCGGGCTTCGCGGCGCTTGCCGTTGGCCCAGAGTACTTCACCCAGGTGGGCGGCCACTTCGTGATCGGGGAACCGCTCAAGGGCCTGGCGCAGCAGGCGCTCGGCTTCGTCAAGGTTGCCCATGCGGTAGTTGACCCAGCCGAGGCTGTCGAGCACCGCCGGATCCTCCGGGGTGATCTGGTGTGCCTTGTCGATCAGCGCCTTGGCTTCGGCGTAACGGCTGGTGCGGTCAGCCAGGGTGTAGCCAAGGGCGTTGAGGGCCATGGCATTTTCCGGCTCGCGGCTGATGATGTTGCGCAGATCCTTTTCCATCTGGGTCAGGTCGTTTCGTTTTTCCGCCAGCATGGCCCGGGTGTAGAGCAGGTTGAGGTCGTCCGGGTACTGCTTGATCGCCTGCTGCAGAACCTGCTCGGCCTGGGCGTCCTTGTCGTTGTTGCCCAAGGCTTCGGCTTCGATCAGGTACAGCTGGATGGCGTAATCGGGCTGGCTTTCCCGGGCTGCGGCCAGGCGCCGCGAAGCTTCGGCGCTACGGCCGTTGGCGATGAGGATATCGGCCTGGCGCAATTGTGCCGGCAGGTAGTCGGTGCCGGGGCCGACCAGGGCGTATTCGTTCAGCGCGCTTTCGGGGTCGTTGCGTTCTTCATGGATGCGGCCCAGGTTCAGGTGTGCGGCATCGACATGGCTGTCGCGGGCGATCAGCTCTTCGAGGTAGCCGGCGCCTTCGTCCCAGTCCTTGGTTTCCAGGCTGATCAGGGCCAGCGAGTAGCGCAGCTCGTCGTCATCCGGATACTGCTGGACCAGGCTGACGAACTCGGCCTTGGCATCGGCCAGGCGGTCCTGTTCGACCAGCAGGCGCGCATAGGTCAGGCGCAAGCGTTTGTCGTCCGGGTACTGGCGAATGGTTTTTTGCAGCAGCGGCAGGGCCTCTTTGCCGCGGTCCAAGCCCTGCAGCAGGCGGGCACGCAACAATACCGGAGCGATCTCGCCGTCTTCGGGCGGGTGCGCTTCGAGCAGGTCGAGGGCGGCCTGGGCCTTGCCGTCCTGTTGCAGCAGCAACGCCTTGCCGAACACCAACTGACTGTTGTCGGGGTATTTCACCAGCAGGCGGTCGAAACTCTTTTGCAGGCCCTCGCGGGTGTCCTGGTCGGTTTCCAGGGCCGACAGGGCGAGGAAGTCGAAGTGGGTGTCGCCCTGGCCCTGAAGGACTTTTTCCATGTGGGCCATGGACTCGTCATAGCGACCGCCGCGGGCCAGCTGGATGGCGGCGGCACGCTGGGCGTCGAGGCTGTCCGGGGCGTTCTTTGCCCAGATCAGTGCGGTGTCCAGGGCAGCCTGGTCGGCACCCAGGTATTCGGCGATGCGGTAGGCGCGCTCGGAGATGCCTGGGTCCTGGGTCTTGATCGCCTGGCTGACGTAGTTGTCCAGGGCGATGTCGAAGCGGTCGCGCTGGCCGGCAAGTTCGGCGGCCAGCAGGCTGTAGACGGTGTCCTGGCTGAACGACCCGTAGACGGTGGGCTTGGCCGGTTGCACCGGGGCAGCCTCTGCAGGCGACTTGGCATCCGGTGAATGCGGAGCCAGGGTCTGGCAGCCCTGGAGCAAGGCAAGGGCAAGGAGCAACGCGTAGGATCTATTCATAATCGGGATTTGGGCGGCTTACCAGCGGTCGGATCATCATGACACAAGCGCCGGGGCAAACCCATAAGCGAAGGTCTCGGTAGAGGTAGACTATAGAGACAATAGCGAGCAGTGGTTGTTCTGCGCCTTGCGAAGTAGGACAATTATCGGCTTCTCGTCACAATCAGCGACCTTGCATGGCCTTTCTTGCCCTCGGTATCAACCATAAGACTGCCTCGGTAGACGTACGCGAGCGCGTGGCGTTTACCCCTGAGCAGCTGGTGGACGCCTTGCAGCAGCTCTGCCGACTGACCGCCAGCCGCGAAGCCGCGATCCTTTCGACCTGCAACCGCAGCGAGCTTTATATAGAGCAGGACCACCTGGGCGCAGAGAGTATTCTGCGCTGGCTGGCCGAATATCATCAGCTGAGCCTGGATGAACTGCGCGCCAGCGCCTACATCCATGAAGATCACGATGCTGTGCGGCACATGATGCGGGTAGCCTCCGGGCTCGATTCGCTGGTGCTGGGCGAGCCGCAGATCCTCGGGCAGATGAAGTCGGCCTATGCCGTGGCCCGCGAAGCCGGCACCATCGGCCCGCTGCTCGGGCGCCTGTTCCAGGCCACCTTCAGCGCCGCCAAGCAGGTGCGTACCGATACCGCCATCGGCGAAAACCCGGTGTCGGTGGCCTTCGCCGCCGTCAGCCTGGCCAAGCAGATCTTCAGCGACCTGGGCCGTAGCCAGGCACTGCTGATCGGCGCCGGTGAAACCATTACCCTGGTGGCCCGTCACCTGCACGAGCAGGGCGTACGGCGCATTGTCGTCGCCAACCGGACCCTGGAGCGCGCCAGCACCCTGGCCGAACAGTTCGGCGCCCATGCGGTATTGCTGGCCGACATTCCCCAGGAGCTGGTCAACAGCGATATCGTCATCAGTTCCACCGCCAGCCAATTGCCGATCCTCGGCAAGGGTGCGGTGGAAAGCGCCCTGAAGCAGCGCCGGCACAAGCCGATCTTCATGGTCGACATCGCCGTGCCGCGGGATATCGAACCGCAGGTTGGCGAGCTGGACGATGTGTACCTGTACACCGTCGATGACCTGCACGAGGTGGTCGCCGAAAACCTCAAGAGCCGCCAGGGTGCTGCCCAGGCCGCCGAAGAGCTGGTTTCGGTGGGCGCCGAAGATTTCATGCTGCGCCTGCGCGAGCTGGCTGCGGTGGATGTACTCAAGGCTTACCGTCAGCAGAGCGAACGCCTGCGCGACGAGGAGCTGCAAAAGGCCCAGCGCCTGCTGGCCAATGGCGCCAGCGCCGATGACGTGCTGGTGCAACTGGCCCGTGGCCTGACCAACAAACTGCTGCATGCGCCCAGCGTGCAGCTGAAAAAGCTCTCTGCCGAAGGCCGCCTCGATGCGCTGGCCATGGCCCAGGAACTCTTTGCCCTCTCCGAGGGTTCGACGGATAAAACCCCGCAATGAAAGCGTCGCTGCTGAATAAACTGGACACGCTCCAGGACCGCTTCGAGGAACTGACCGCCCTGCTGGGCGATGCCGAGGTCATTTCCGACCAGACTCGCTTTCGCGCCTATTCCCGTGAATACGCCGAAGTCGAGCCGGTCGCCGTTGCCTACGCCCAGTGGCGCAAGGTTCAGGATGACCTGGCCGGTGCCCAGGCGCTGCTCAAGGACAGCGATCCGGACCTGCGCGAAATGGCGGTGGAAGAAGTTCGCGAGGCCAAGGAGCAACTGGCTGTCCTGGAAAACCAGCTGCAGCGCATGCTGTTGCCCAAGGACCCCAACGACGGGCGCAATGTGTTCCTGGAAATCCGCGCCGGTACCGGCGGTGACGAAGCGGCGATCTTCTCCGGCGACCTGTTCCGCATGTACTCGCGCTACGCTGAAAAGCGCGGCTGGCGCCTGGAAATTCTCTCGGAGAACGAAGGCGAGCATGGCGGTTACAAGGAGATCATCGCCCGGGTCGAAGGCGACAGCGTCTATGGCAAGCTGAAGTTCGAGTCCGGTGCCCACCGCGTCCAGCGCGTACCGGAAACCGAATCCCAGGGCCGTATCCACACCTCGGCCTGCACCGTGGCGGTGCTGCCCGAGCCGGACGAGCAGGTGGCGATCGAGATCAACCCGGCGGACCTGCGCGTCGATACCTACCGCGCCTCCGGTGCCGGTGGTCAGCACATCAACAAGACCGACTCGGCGATCCGCATCACCCACTTGCCCACCGGCATCGTCGTCGAGTGCCAGGAAGAACGTTCCCAGCACAAGAACCGCGCCCGGGCGATGTCCTGGCTGTCGGCCAAGCTCAACGACATCCAGACCAGCGCGGCGCAGAATGCCATGGCCAGCGAGCGCAAGCTGCTGGTTGGCTCCGGCGACCGCTCCGAACGGATTCGTACCTACAACTATCCACAGGGGCGGGTAACCGATCACCGCATCAACCTGACCCTGTATTCCCTGGATGATGTGCTGGCCGGTGGGGTGGATGCGGTCATCGAGCCATTGCTGGCCGAGTATCAGGCTGACCAACTGGCTGCACTGGGTGAGTAAATGACGATTATTGCCAGCTTGCTCCGCGGCGCGGAGCTGCCGGATTCGCCGACGGCGCGTCTGGATATCGAACTGCTGTTGGCTGCGGCCATCGGCAAGTCGCGCAGCTACCTGCACACCTGGCCGGAGCGGATTGTCAGCAGCGAAGCGGCGCTGACCTTTGCCGATTACCTGCAGCGTCGGCGCGCCGGTGAACCGGTCGCCTATATCCTCGGTCAGCAGGGGTTCTGGAACCTCGACCTGGAGGTGGCGCCGCACACCCTGATCCCACGGCCGGAAACCGAGCTGCTGGTCGAAACCGCTCTGCAGTTGCTGCCGGCAAGTGCGGTCAAGCTGCTCGACCTGGGCACCGGTACCGGCGCGATTGCCCTGGCCCTGGCCAGTGAGCGCCCGCAGTGGCAGGTCACTGCGGTTGACCGGGTGCTGGAAGCCGTGGCCCTGGCCGAGCGTAACCGCCAGCGCCTGCAACTGAACAACGTGACGGTGCGCAGCAGCCACTGGTTCGATGCCCTGGGCGGCGAGCGCTATGACCTGATCATCAGCAACCCGCCGTACATTGCCGCTGCCGACCCGCACCTGGTGGCCGGTGACGTGCGCTTTGAGCCAAGCAGCGCGCTGGTCTCCGGCGACGATGGCCTGGACGATCTGCGCAGCATCGTCAGTCAGGCGCCGGCGCACCTGCTGCCCGGCGGCTGGCTGCTGCTCGAGCACGGTTACGATCAGGCCGCCGCCGTGCGCGAGCTGCTGGCCCGGCATGATTTCGAACAGATCGAAAGCCGCCTTGACCTTAATGGCCACGAGCGCATCACCCTGGGCCGGCTGTCGTGCTGACCGATCAGGAGCTGTTGCGCTACAGCCGGCAGATCCTCCTGGCGCAGGTGGATATCGACGGTCAGCTGCGCCTGAAAAACAGCCGGGCGCTGGTTGTCGGCCTGGGCGGCCTGGGTTCGCCGGTCGCCTTGTACCTGGCGGCTGCCGGTGTTGGCGAACTGCACCTGGCCGATTTCGACACGGTGGACGTCACCAACCTGCAGCGCCAGGTCATGCACGACAGCGCATCGGTGGGCATGAGCAAAGTCGATTCGGCACTGCTACGCCTCGCGGCGATCAACCCGGAAATCACGTTGCTCGCCCATCGCCACGCCCTGGACGAAGACTCCTTGGCCGAGGCGGTCAAGGCGGTGGACCTGGTACTGGATTGCTCGGACAACTTTGCCACCCGCGAAGCGGTCAATGCCGCCTGCGTGGCCCTGGGCAAGCCGTTGGTCAGCGGCGCGGCGATTCGCCTGGAAGGGCAGTTGTCGGTGTTCGACCCACGCCGCCCTGAAAGCCCGTGCTACCACTGCCTGTACGGCCATGGCAGCGAAGCCGAGCTGACCTGCAGTGAAGCCGGTGTACTCGGCCCGTTGGTCGGTCTGGTCGGCAGCCTGCAAGCGCTTGAGGCACTGAAGCTGCTGGCCGGGTTTGGCGAACCGCTGGTAGGGCGCTTGTTGCTGATCGATGCCCTGGGCAGCCGTTTCCGTGAGCTGCGGGTCAAGCGCGACCCGGGCTGCAGCGTCTGTGGCAAGGATCATGGCTGACGGCGCGGCGGCGCCGGTCGGCGTCTTCGATTCCGGTGTTGGCGGCCTGTCGGTACTGGCCGAGATCCAGCGCCTGTTGCCCAATGAGTCGCTGCTGTATGTCGGCGATTGCGGGCACATCCCCTATGGTGAGAAGTCGCCGGCATTCATTCGCCAGCGCTGTCGCATCGTCGCTGAGTTCTTCCGTGAGCAGGGTGCCAAGGCCATGGTCCTGGCCTGTAACACGGCGACGGTGGCCGCGGTGGCTGATTTGCGCGAACAGTATCCGCAGTGGCCACTGGTGGGGATGGAGCCAGCGGTAAAGCCTGCGGCTGCCGCTACCCGTAGTGGCGTGGTCGGTGTGCTGGCCACCACCGGCACCCTGCAAAGCGCCAAGTTCGTCGCCTTGCTCGATCGTTTTGCCAACGATGTGCAGGTTGTTACCCAGCCTTGCCCAGGCCTGGTGGAGTGCATCGAAGCTGGCGACCTGAACAGCCCGGTGGTGCGCGAACTGCTGCAAGGCTATGTAAATCCCTTGCTCGACGCTGGCTGCGACACGCTGATCCTGGGCTGCACCCATTACCCCTTCCTCAAGCCTCTGCTGGCGGAAATGGTCCCGGCCTCGGTGGCAATTATCGATACCGGCGCTGCGGTTGCCCGCCAATTGCAGCGCCTGCTTGGCGAGCGTCACTTGCTAGCCGCGGGACCGGCACAGGACGCGCAATTCTGGACCAGTGCCAGCCCCGAACATTTGCGAAAGATCCTTCCAATGTTGTGGAATAAATCTGACAGTGTGCGAAGCTTCACGATGTAAAAAGAGTGTGAAAAGCACTCAACATTGACTGAGCTAACGCAACGCCGCCGATTTTTATTTTATTGTCTGGTGAGACAGAGAAACCAACAACAGCATTAGGAAAAAGGATGTTTCTCATGAAGAAACTGCTTTGTTTGGCTGCGCTTGCAGCCGTTACCCTGGGGCAATCTTTTACCACTCAAGCAGCGGACGTATCGTTGTCGGTCGGGCAGACCGGCGATTCGACCATGACCTATCGGCTGGGCCTGCAATCGAACTGGGATGCCAGTTGGTGGCAAACTAGCGTAGGGCGCATTACCGGTTATTGGGATGGTGCCTACACCTATTGGGATGGCGATGAAACCGCCAGCAACCACAGCCTGTCGTTCTCACCCGTGTTCGTTTACGAGTTCGCCGGTGAGTCGGTTAAACCCTACATCGAAGCCGGCATCGGTGTGGCAGCGTTTTCCAGTACCGAACTTGAGAGTAATGAACTCGGCTCCTCCTTCCAGTTCGAAGACCGTATCGGCTTCGGCCTGCGTTTTGCCGGCGGACATGAAGTAGGTGTACGCGCGATCCACTATTCCAATGCCGGGCTGAAGATGCCCAACGACGGTGTGGAAAGTTACTCGCTACACTATCGTATGCCGCTCTGACCTCTGCAACGACAGCCCTGGGTTTTACACAGGGCTTGAAGGTTGTTCGGGCAATGGCCAGAGGCTGTTGAGATTCAGGGCTTCGAGCAGCAACTCCGGGGCCCGCTCAGGTAGCCGCTGGAGCAACACATCGGCGGCACTTTCTGCAGTCCACTCTTGCGGCATGACCTGCGTCGCCACCAGCGGCACTTTCAGGGTCTGGGGCGCGACCAGGGTCAGGTCGATACCTTTGCTTGCCAAGTGCTGGCACTCGCTGCGAAACACTTCTGCCAGGCTGTTGTCCGGTGTTGCCGGCTGACTTGGTTCGTAGAGCTGCAGCGCTGAATAGCGACTGAGCACTGCCATGATCTGCGGCGACTGGCCGTTCTCCAGCAGTGGCAGCGCATTGTGCAGGCAGTGGACCGAAGCGCTCAGGTTGCTGCTGGCGATCGCTTCGAAAATTGCCGTCGGCGGGATACTCGCGTCGAGATAATCGCAGGTTCCGGCATTGACCAGCAGGCAATCAAGGGCACCCCACTGCGCCTGGAGTCGCTGGCTGGCCTGCGCCGCCTGGGCGGCATCGGTCAAGTTGCCATCGAGCAGTAACAACTGCTGCGGGTTCAGTTGCGACAGCCCCTGTAGTTCGGTTGATGCCCGCCCGCTGGCGGCGACTTTCCAGCCCTGTGCAAGCAGTTGTTGCACCAACGCCAGACCCAGGCCGGAGCCTGCACCGGTGACCCACACCTTGCGCGCGATGGGTTCGATCACGTTATTGCCCTCTCTTCCTGCCGCGTGGGTAAATTCTTGAATGCATTCAACGCACGTTGGCGACTGCTACCGAGGTCCACAATAGGTTGTGGATAAAGATTAGTAGCAAAAAGATCGTCAGCAGGCACGGGATTGTGGATATTTTTTTCATCCAGGCTAGCCAGTTCAGGGAGCCACTGTCGAATGAAGTGGCCGGCGCGGTCGAAACGCAGAGACTGGCTCAGGGGATTGAAGATGCGAAAATAGGGCGCTGCGTCGGTGCCGGTCGAGGCACTCCACTGCCAACCACCATTATTGGCGGCCAGGTCACCGTCGATCAAGTGACGCATGAAAAAGCGTTCGCCTTCGCGCCAGTCGATCAGCAGGTTCTTGGTCAGGAACATGGCGACAACCATGCGCAGGCGGTTGTGCATCCAGCCAGTGGCGAGCAATTGGCGCATGGCGGCGTCGATGATCGGGATCCCGGTTTGCCCCTGCTGCCAGGCCTTGAGCTCATCCGGCGCGTGACGCCAGGGCAGGGCTTCGGTTTCCGCGCGAAAGGCGCGGTGTTTGGATACGCGCGGGTAGCCCACCAGAATGTGCTTGTAGAACTCGCGCCAGAGCAGCTCGTTGATCCAGGTCAGCAGGCCCTGGTTACCGCTGTCGAACTCGCCGAAGTTGTTGCTCAACGCCGCGTGCAGACATTGGCGTGGCGAAATCACCCCGGCCGCCAGGTAAGCCGACAGTTGGCTGGTACCGGCGACGGCGGGAAAATCGCGCTGCTTCTGATAGTCCTCGGCACATTCGTCGGTGAAGCGTCGCAGGCGGCGCCGGGCTTCTTCTTCACCCGCAGGCCAAAGTTCGCGTAAAGGCTGTGCGGGGAGAGGGAAGCCGGCAGCTTCAGCCGGCACCGGGTCGCTTGCCACACCCGTCGGTGCTTGCGCCTTGGGCGCTTTGACCTGGTGCGGCAGCCCTAGGTGCAAACGCTCGTAACAGACTTTGCGGAACTGACTGAAGACCTGGAAGTAGCCACCGCTGCGGGTCAGGATGCTACCGGGCTTGAACAGCAATTGGTCGAGGTAGGCGTGAGCGGCAATGCCTTGCTGTTCCAGGGTGCAGCGCACAGCCTGGTCGCGGGTGCTTTCGTTGACGCCATATTCGTCGTTGAAATGCACGGCCTGTACCCGATGTTCCTGACACAGTTGCAGCAGGGCCTCGGGTACCTGCTGCCAGGTATCGGCGCGACGGATCAGTAACGGAATGTTCAACTGCGCCAATGCTGTGCTCAGGCCTTGCAGGTTGCGCAGCCAGAAGTCGACCTTGCACGCGGCATCGTCATGGGCTTGCCACTGCCCGGGGCTCAGCAGCCACACTGCCAGGCTCGGGCCCCGTTCGCAGGCCGCTGCCAGTGCGGTGTTGTCGAGTACGCGCAGGTCGCTGCGCAGCCAGATCAGTTGCATGGGAATCCTTGGCCGTTGTCGGTGGTGTTCTGGGCGCGTCCGCTGAGTTGCTGCAGGCAGTTAAGCGCCGCCTGGGGCGAGTCGAGGGCAAACAGCGTCTCGTCGCTCCAGGTTTTCAGCGCTTGGTTATGAATGCTGACTGCGCGGCCACACAGGAGTTTCGGAATTTCAATGTTGGCCAGGTTTCGCTGCAGGCGCGCCAGGTCGAGCGTTTTGTCGACGCTCAGCAGCAGCGCCCAGGGTTGCAGGCGGGCAATGGCCAGGGGCAGCTCATTGCCCGGCAGTTGCCAATCGAAGACCTGCACCGGGTAGCCGGCATTGCTCGCCAGCCAGGCGCTCAGCCATAGCCGCGGGTCGAAGGCCAGGTCAGAGGCGTTGACCAGCAACAGCGGGGCGCCGCCCAGCTGATGATTGTTGTGGTACACCCGCGCGCCCAGTTTGCTGCGCAGCCAGGAGTGAAAGAACACTTGCTCAAGGTGTGCGGCGAACTGGCTTTGCCAGCGCAGTTCTAGGTCGGCAAGCAGCGGCATCAACAGCTGTTGGCACAGCGTTGCTGGCGGGTACAGGGCCATGGCCTGGTTCAGATGTTGCTCAAGACGGCGCTCGGCGAGTGCGCCGATGGCCTCCGTCAGTTGCTCACGCAAGGTTTGCCAGTCGCTGCCGGGCGGCGCTTGCGCTGCACTGGGCGCAGCCTCCAGCAAGGATCTGACCTGGCTCACTGCAACGCCACAATTGAGCCAGGTGAGGATCTGCCGGATGCACTGGACGTCATCCTGACTGTAAAGGCGATGCCCCTTGCCAGTGCGTTGCGGCACGATCAACCCGTAGCGCCGCTCCCAGGCGCGCAGGGTGACCGGGTTGACGCCGGTCAGGCGCGTTACTTCACGGATCGGCAGCAGCGCTTCAGATGGCATTACGCAGGCTCAGGCTTTGCGGGTGTGGCTGCAGGTAGACCTGCTGCAGCAGGTACGGGTCGGGGTGATTGCGCAGGTGATGCTTGAGCAGCGTCAGCGGCACTACCAGCGGTACTTCGCCGGCGTGGTACTGGGCGATCAGCTGCTGGATTTCCTGTCTGTCGTTGCCGCTCAGGGCGTTGCGCAGGTAACCGCTCAGGTGCAGCAGCACATTGCTGTGGGTACCACGGCTGGCGCAGCGGCTCAGGGCCTGCATCAGCTGGCTGAAGTAGCGCGCAGCGAGTGCTGTTGGATCGTTGTCACGGGTCATGCTGCCCAACAGCTTGCCCAGGGTTTTGTACTGCTGCGGATTGTGGGCCATCAACTGGTACTTGTAGCGGGCGTGGAACGCAATCAGGGCCCCGCGGCTGACCCCTGCGGCGAGCAATTGCTGCCAGTCGGCATAGGCGTAGACCCGGGTGATGAAGTTCTCCCGCAGCACTGGATCACACAGCCTGCCGTCTTCTTCCACCGGCAGGTCGGGGCGCTGTTGACAGAACGCGGCGGCGAACAGCCCGCGGCCACCTTCTACTGCGGGGTAGCCATTGGCCTGATACACCTTGACCCGCTGCAACCCGCAGGACGGTGATTTGTGCATGAAGATGTAGCCGCAAATGTCATTGAGGTCATTGGCCATTTGCTGACCATAGGCGCGCAACGGGCCGGACAGGTCCAGCCCTGGATCGCGGCTGCACACCGCCTGCGGGTCGGCGGGGTCGCCCACCAGGCGGATGGCCGGGCGAGGCACGCCCAGGCCAATGGCCACTTCCGGGCATATCGGAACAAAATCGAAATGTTTGCTCAGGACCTCGTTGCACAGTCGTGATGCCTTGTGGCCGCCGTTGAAGCGAACCTCCTGGCCGACCAGGCAGGCGCTGACGGCAATTCTAGGTTTGCACGGCAGGTCGCACGCGTCCATGAACAGATCCTGTATTAGTTGTACAGAAATAAAATCTTGTACAGGTAAATCTCATCATAGAGATAAACCTATGCAAGTCAATTTTCTTGTACAGCTTTTCAGCAGGGTCTTGAACGGCGGCGGGGCTGAACGAGGGTAGCTCCGCTGATTTACTCCAGGTGTTCCAGCAAGCGCCGAGCCGCTTCCTGGCCACTGAGCCAGGCCCCTTCGACGCGGCCGGACAGGCACCAGTCGCCACAGGCATACAGGCCCAGGTCGGCGTCGGCCAATGCGCCCCACTCATGGTTGCTGGAGGGGCGTGCATACAGCCAGCGATGGGCGAGGGAGAAATTCGGGGCAGGGACCACGCAGCCGACCAGTTCGGCAAAGCTGCCCCACAGTTGCTCGATCACGGCCTCCTTGGGCAGGTCGATGTGTTGCTTGCTCCAACTGGAGGTGGCATGCAGCACCCAGGTATCCATATGTTCGTCGCGCCCGGGTTTGCTGCGGTTGCGTGCCAGCCAGTCGAGGGCGCTGTCCTGGACGAAACACCCCTGCATCGGGGTGTCGAGCGGGGTGTCGAAGGCCAGGGCGATGGCCCAGGTCGGGTCCATTTGTACGCCCGCAGCGGTGGCGGCGAGCTTGGGGGCAGCACTGAGCAACTGGGTGGCCTGGGGCGCCGGTACAGCGACCACGACCCGGCTGAAGGGGCCGTGGCTGCAGCCGTCTGTGTCCTGCAAATGCCAGTATTTCTGGCCGCGATAGACCTCGGCGATGCGGCAGCTGAAATTCACCGTGACGTCCTTGAGCAGGCCGCGGGTGATTGCACTCATGCGCGGCACGCCGACCCAGCGCGTCTGTTCGTCGGGCGAGGGGCTGAGCACGCCGTCCTGATAGTGGTAGAGCTGCGGCTTCCATTCGGCCGCCCAGCCAGCGGCCACCCATTGCTGGAGCTGGTCGACAAAGCGCCGGTCGCGGGCGGTGAAGTACTGGGCGCCGAGATCAAGGGCGCCAGCATCGCTACGCTTGCTGGCCATGCGTCCGCCGCTACCGTGGCCTTTGTCGAACAAATGAACGGTCTGCCCGGCCTTTTGCAACGCCTGGGCCGCGGACAGGCCGGCAATACCGGCCCCGATGATGGCAATAGGTACAGTCATGATGGCCTCTTCGAACCTTAGGGTTGCAGACTATGCTGCCCGGCTAACCTGTACAATGCATGGATCATGTATAAGATGATTCCGCTCGTTACCACAGGTTGGCCTATGTTTATCCGAGAGCGATCGGTCAAAAAAGTGCCTTGTTGTTAAAAATAGACCACTGGCGCGCCATGTGAGGACACAGCCATGCATATATTGCTGACCGGCGGTACCGGGTTGATCGGCCAACAGCTGTGTCAGCACTGGCTGGCCCAGGGGCATCGGTTGACGGTCTGGAGTCGCCGCCCTGAACAGGTGGGCAGGCTGTGTGGTGCCAGTGTGCGCGGCATTGCCCGGCTTGAAGACCTGAGCAATGACGACACCCTGGATGCGGTGATCAATCTGGCCGGTGCGCCGATCGCCGACCGCCCCTGGAGCTCCGGGCGCCGCGCGCTATTGTGGGCAAGCAGAATCACCCTGACTGAACAGTTGATAGCCTGGCTTGAGGCGCGCCAGCAACGTCCGCAGGTGCTGATTTCCGGATCGGCGGTCGGTTGGTACGGCGATGGCGGCGAGCGTGAATTGACCGAGGCTTCACAGCCGGTCAAGGAGGATTTCGCCAGCCAGTTGTGCATCGCTTGGGAAGAAACCGCAATGACAGCCCAGGCCTTGGGTATTCGGGTGGTACTGGTGCGTACCGGTCTGGTGCTATCGAGCGAGGGCGGCTTTTTGTCGCGCCTGCGCCTGCCGTTCAAACTGGGGCTGGGCGGGCCTATCGGCGATGGTCGGCAGTGGATGCCGTGGATTCATATACATGACCAGATCGCCCTGATTGATTTTCTCTTGCAGCACAAGGATGCCAGCGGTCCTTATAATGCCTGCGCCCCGGAGCCGGTGCGCAACCGCGAGTTCGCCAAGCGTCTGGGCCGGGCCTTGCACCGCCCGGCGTTGATGCCGTTGCCGGCGCTGGTGCTCAAGGCCGGGCTTGGCGAGCTGTCGACCCTGCTGCTGGGTGGGCAACGGGCGCGGCCGGTACGTTTGCTGGCGGCCGGTTTTACCTTCCGCTTCAATGATCTGCAATCGGCCCTGGACGAACTGTCCAGCCGCCTCTGAAATAGGACGTTGCATGACCGATCACGCTTTGCTGCTGGTCAACCTGGGTTCACCGGCCTCCACTTCTGTCGCCGACGTGCGCCGGTACCTCAATCAGTTTCTGATGGACCCTTATGTCATCGACCTGCCGTGGCCGGTGCGGCGCCTGCTGGTGTCGCTGATCCTGATCAAGCGCCCGGAGCAGTCGGCCCATGCCTATGCCTCGATCTGGTGGGACGAGGGTTCGCCACTGGTGGTGCTGACCCGCCGCCTGCAGGCAGCCATGCGCGAGCAATGGACACACGGCCCGGTGGAAATCGCCATGCGCTACGGCGAGCCTTCGCTGCCGACGGTGCTGGCGCGCCTGGCAGCCCAGGGGGTGAAGAACGTCACCCTCGCACCGCTTTATCCACAATTTGCCGACAGCACCGTGACCACGGTTGTCGAGCAGGCTAAACAGGTAATTGCCGAGCAGAAGCTGCCGATCGAGATGGCGATTCTGCAGCCGTTCTACGACAAGCCCGAGTACATCGATGCCCTGGTGGCCAGTGCACAGCCTTATCTGCAGCAGGATTACGATCACCTGTTGTTGAGTTTTCATGGGCTGCCCGAGCGGCACCTGAAAAAACTCGATCCGACCGGCAACCATTGTTTCCAGGACGCTGATTGCTGTCGCGATGCTTCGCCCGAGATGCTTGCGGTCTGTTACCGCGGCCAGTGCCTGCGCACCGCCCAGGCCTTTGCGCAGAAGATGGGTATCGCCGACGGCAAGTGGTCGGTGTCGTTTCAGTCGCGGCTGGGGCGGGCGAAGTGGATCGAGCCCTATACCGAAACGCGGCTGGACGAGCTGGGCAAGTCTGGGGTGAAAAAGCTGCTGGTGATGTGTCCGGCGTTTGTCGCCGACTGCATCGAGACGCTGGAGGAGATCGGTGATCGTGGGCGCGAGCAGTTTGTCGAGGCGGGCGGCGAAGAGCTGGTGCTGGTGCCGTGCCTGAATGATCACCCGCAGTGGGTACAGGCCTTGAAGGGGATGTGCGAAGAGGCTTGAGGGCCTCATCGCTGGCAAAGCCAGCTCCCACACAAATGGCATGCATTGCCATTGTGGGAGCCGGCGTTGCCGGCGATGGGCCGCGCAGCGGCCCTGACTGGCATTCAGATCAAGGCAACTGATCGTCCAGCGCCTTGTTCTTCCAGCTGTCGTTACCCGGCAGCAGCAGGTTCAGGGCAATAGCCACCACCGCGCACAGGGCGATGCCCTTCAGGCCCCAGTCATCGGGGCCGGTGCCGCTACCGATCAGCACGCCACCGATTCCGAACACCAGGGTCACCGAAACGATCACCAGGTTGCGCGCCTCGCTGAGGTCGATCTTGTGGCGGATCATGGTGTTCATGCCTACCGCCGCGATCGAGCCGAACAGCAGGCAGAGAATGCCGCCCATTACCGGTACCGGAATGCTCTGCAGCAGCGCGCCGAACTTGCCGATGAAGGCCAGGGTGATGGCAAAGATTGCCGCCCAGGTCATGATCTTCGGGTTGTAGTTCTTGGTCAGCATCACCGCGCCGGTCACTTCGGCATAGGTGGTGTTGGGTGGCCCGCCGAACAGGCCGGCAGTGGTGGTGGCGATGCCGTCCCCGAGCAGGGTGCGGTGCAAGCCGGGCTTTTTCAGGTAATCGCGGCCGGTCACGCTGCCAACGGCAATCACGCCGCCGATGTGCTCGATCGCCGGCGCCAGGGCCACCGGTACGATGAACAGGATCGCCTGCCAGTTGAACGCAGGTGCGGTGAAGTGCGGCAGCGCCAGCCATGGCGCGGCGGCGATCTTGGCGGTGTCGACCACGCCAAAGTAGAACGACAGGCCAAAGCCCACCAGCACGCCGGCGATGATCGGCACCAGGCGGAAGATGCCTTTGCCGAACACGGCAACGATCAGGGTGGTCAGCAGTGCCGGCATGGAGATCATCATCGCGGTGCTGTAGGGCAGCAGCTCGGTGCCGTCACCGGCCTTGCCCATGGCCATGTTGGCGGCAATCGGCGCCATTGCCAGGCCGATGGAGATGATCACCGGGCCAATCACTACCGGCGGCAGCAAGCGGTCGATAAAGCCGGTGCCTTTGATTTTTACCGCAAGGCCGAGGAAGGTGTAGACGAAACCTGCCGCCATTACCCCGCCCATGGTCTCGGCCAGGCCGAACTGGCCCTTGGCAAGGATGATCGGGGTAATGAACGCGAAGCTCGAAGCCAGGAACACCGGCACCTGGCGACCGGTAACCACCTGAAACAGCAGAGTTCCCAGACCCGCCGTGAACAGCGCGACGTTGGGGTCAAGGCCGGTAATCAGCGGCATCAGTACCAGCGCGCCGAAGGCGACGAAGAGCATCTGCGCGCCAGAGACGACCTGGCGCCAGAGCGGGTCGTTGAACTCATCCTGCATGTTCAGGCGTCCTTCTGCTTGGTGCCGAAAATCTTGTCACCGGCATCGCCCAGGCCAGGGATGATGTAACCGTGTTCGTTCAGGCGCTGGTCGATCGAGGCGGTGTAGATCTGCACGTCCGGGTGGGCTTTTTCCACCACGGCGATGCCTTCGGGCGCGGCGACCAGGACCATGGCGCGGATGTCCTTGCACCCGGCTTTCTTCAGCAGGTCGATGGTGGCGACCATCGAGCCGCCGGTGGCCAGCATCGGGTCGATAATCAGGGCCAGGCGTTCGTTGATTTCCGGGGCGAGTTTTTCCAGGTAGGTGTGCGCTTCGAGGGTTTCCTCGTTGCGGGCCACGCCAACGGCGCTGACCTTGGCGCCCGGAATCAGGCTGAGCACGCCATCGAGCATGCCGATGCCGGCACGCAGGATCGGTACTACAGTGATTTTCTTGCCAGCGATTTTCTCGACCTGGACCTTGCCGCACCAGCCATCGATTTCATAGCTTTCCAGGGGCAGGTCTTTGGTGGCTTCGTAGGTCAGGAGCGTACCGACTTCCTGGGCGAGCTCGCGAAAATTCTTGGTGCTGATGTCGGCGCGACGCATCAGGCCGAGCTTGTGGCGGATCAGCGGGTGACGGATCTCACGGGTAGGCATAGGGAAAGGCTCCGGGGGGCGGGCAAAAAAACCGCGCTAGATTAATCTATTCAGCCATGCATGTCCTCAGACTTACTGGACGTTAGTCCAGAAATGCTTGATCTGATGCGACGGGATGCGTACCTTTGCCCGCTTTTCTCAATTGCCGCCCCTTGGAGAGCGCCATGTCCGCCGATCTCGAGCACATCCGTCAAGTCATGCGCGAGGCTGACTGCCTGCACACCGAAGCCGAAGTCGAGGCAGCCATCGCCCGCGTGGGCGCGCAGATCACCGAAGTGCTGGCCGATAGCAACCCGGTAGTGTTCTGCGTGATGAACGGCGGCCTGATCTTCGCCGGCAAGCTGCTGACTCATCTGCAGTTCCCGCTGGAATCGTCCTACTTGCACGCCACCCGCTACCGCAACCAGACCAGCGGCGGCGACCTGTTCTGGAAGGCCAAGCCGGAAGTTTCGTTCATTGATCGTGATGTGCTGATCATCGACGACATCCTTGATGAAGGTCATACCCTTAGCGCTATTATCGACTTCTGCAAGCACGCCGGTGCCCGTGCCGTGCATACTGCCGTACTGATCGACAAGGACCATGATCGCAAGGCCAGCGCCGACCTCAAGGCCGACTTCTGCGGCTTGAGCTGCGTCGACCGCTACGTGTTCGGTTATGGTATGGACTACAAAGGTTACTGGCGTAACGCCAACGGTATCTACGCGGTTAAAGGACTCTGACTTCCAATCGCGGGGCAAGCCGAGGCGCCGCAGCGCCGCTCTCACATAACCTGTGAGAGCGGCTTGCCCCGCGATCATCGGCCCATGCTAGAGTGCCAGGCTGCCCCCAAGGAGCCTGACATGCGTGCGATCTTCCCCCTGTTGTTCCTGCTGAGCATGCCGCTGGCCGCAGCGCCCCTGCATAGCCAGTTCCTGCCGCCCGATGATCTTGGGTTGCGCAAGGAAGCTGCTGAGTCACAGCAGCTGCTGCAGGTCACCAGCTACTCCGTAGTGGTCGGCAACCAGCGCCAGTCCAACCAGCAGCCTATCCCGGTGACCTCACCGTTGATCCTGCGCCTCAAAGGCAAGCCGCTGAGCAAGGGCGCGACCATCAGCCAGGTGTTGATCAGCTTCGATGCCGAAAGCAAAAGCCTGAAAAAGCCGGTGTTCGATGACAAGAGCAAGACTCTGACGCTGAACTACCCGCTGGCCCAGTACCGGGTCATGCTCGATCTGCTGCGCAACGATACGGTCTATGTGCAGTTCCTCAGCTACCCCAATGGTCACATCTGGGCCGATCTGCACACCGGTAGCGTACGCGCGCGTTGAGTGCCGGCGCTGCCCGGGGGTAAACTGCCGACCCGTGAAAATGTCCGTGATGGTTCAGTTGGAGTCGGCAATGCGTAAAGACAAGAAGCAAGTGATTGGTGATGAGATCAGCGACGACTACGTCAAGTCGTTCCTCCAGTACGAGCCGGCTGATAACGTCACTTCGCCGTCGCTGCACAAGCTGATCAAGGGCTACCGCGGCCTGCGCATCGATGACTTCGAGCGCTATGTCGGCTTCTTCGTCGAGGCTGGCTTTGACCTGGACGGCAAGGACGAGCACGGCCAGACTTTTGTCGAGATCATCAAGGATCAGCGTAACGCCGCCGACTACATCGAGATCATCGACAAGGCCCGCAGCTGAAAACAGCGCCCATAAAAAAACGCCCCGAAGGGCGTTTAATGAGATGGTCACCCCGACACCCTGCGAGGGCTACGCTTTCGCAGGGTGTTTTATTTCCGGAGGCCATCACCATGAGCGATTTGGCACTGGTCGGTATCGACCTAGGCAAACACACCTTCCATTTGCACGGCCAGGATAAGTCCGGCCGAGAGCTGTTTCGCAAGAAACTCTCACGACAGCAAATGATGCGGTTTTTTGCCAATTTGCCAGCGTGCACCGTGGTTATGGAAGCGTGTGCCGGTGCACACTTCGTCGCTCGCGAGCTGGCTGCCTTAGGGCATCAGGTCAGGCTGATCTCGCCTCAATTCGTTAAGCCCTTTGTCAAAGGCAATAAAAACGATTTCGTCGATGCGCAAGCAATCTGCGAAGCCGCTTCACGCCCCTCGATGCGTTTCGTTTCGCCCAAGACCGAAGCCCAGCAGACCCTTTCTGTGTTGCATCGCCTACGCGAGTCACTAATCCGCGACCGCACCAAGGCCGTCAACCAGATGCATGGGTTCTTGCTTGAGTTCGGCATTAGCTTGCCGCAGGGGCTGGCGGTCATGAAGCGTCTGTCTGCTGTACTGGCGGAGCACGAGCTGCCTGTTCGGCTGACGGTGCTACTGCAACGTCTGCACGGCCATTTTGTGTATCTGGACGAGCAAATTAAGGAGCTGGATAAAGAGCTGGCAGGCCAGCTGGCCGACGATGATCTAGGGCGTCGTTTGCTGAGCATGCCCTGTGTCGGGCCGATCACCGCCAGCCTGCTGGCTGTGGAAATGGGCGACGGCCAGCAATACGGCTGCAGTCGAGATTTTGCGGCATCTCTAGGCTTGGTGCCCAGGCAATACAGCACAGGCGGCAAAGCTAATTTGCTAGGTATCAGCAAGCGTGGCGACAAGAATCTGCGACGGCTGTTGGTGCAATGCGCCAGAGTCTACATGCAGCACCTGGAGCGGCAGAAAGGGCCGTTGGCGGACTGGGTGCGAGCACTTCTGACGCGGCGGCACTCAAACGTAGTCGCCTGCGCGCTGGCCAACAAGCTCGCCCGCATAGCTTGGGCGATTTCTGCTCACCACACCCAATACGAAACAGGGCCAGGCGCCTTGAGCGCCTGACCCTGCGGTTGTTGCTGTACCACGACTCACCTTTCAGGTTTTGCGATAGCTGAGCAATAGATGAACTGAACGGCCTACCGGCCTGGCGAAGATCCTGGCATAAAAATCGGCTCTCGAAGCCGAGCGGTTTTTAAGGATCGTCAGGCGCGACTCTCATCGTGGCGCGGGGCTTGCCCCAATTTGACGCCGGATAGATTTAAGCAAGCCAACCATTTCATCCGTTAATCAGTATTGCAAAAAATGGGGTGACCATAGATTTTTATGCCGGCAAGTTACGCGTAGCTCTGCGCCGGGCTGTTCTCGACCAGGCCCAGGGCCTCGTCGTTGTACGCACTGATCTTGTGGTACAGGGCAGCGTCGGTGGCCAGGACCTTTTCCCGGGCCGGGAAAATTTCCTTGAGCTTGGCAGCCCAGGCGCCTTTGGCTTGCTCGGGGAAGCAGCGCTCGATCAGTTCCAGCATGATCGACACGGTCACCGAAGCACCTGGCGAAGCACCGAGCAGGGCGGCCAGGGAGCCGTCCTTGGCCGCAACCAGTTCGGTACCGAACTGCAGGATGCCGCCTTTTTTCGGGTCTTTCTTGATGATCTGCACGCGTTGGCCAGCCACTTCCAGGCGCCAGTCCTCGGCTTTGGCTTCGGGGTAGAAGCGGCGCAGGGACTCCAGGCGCTGCTCCATCGACTGCATCACTTCGCTGACCAGGTACTTGGTCAGGTCCATGTTGTCGCGGGCCACGGCCAGCATCGGGCCAATGTTGCCCATGCGTACCGACAGCGGCAGGTCGAGGAACGAGCCGTGCTTGAGGAACTTGGTGGTGAAGCCGGCATACGGGCCGAACAGCAGCGAGGTCTTGCCGTCAACTACGCGGGTATCCAGGTGCGGTACCGACATGGGTGGCGAACCGACCGCGGCTTGGCTGTAGACCTTGGCCTGGTGGTGCTTGACCACTTCAGGGTTGTCGCAACGCAGCCACTGGCCGCTGACCGGGAAACCGCCAAAGCCCTTGCTCTCCTCGATACCCGACAGTTGCAGCAGCGGCAGGGCCGCGCCACCGGCGCCGAGGAACACGAAGCGGGCGTCGACTTCACGGCTGCTGCCGCTGTTGACGTCCTTGATGCTGACGGTCCAGCCGCTGCCGTTACGGCGCAGGCCGGTGACCTTCTTGCAGTACTTGACCTGCGCCTGGGGCGCGTTGGCCAGGTGCTTGAGCAGCTTGTTGGTCAGCGCGCCGAAGTTGACGTCGGTGCCTTTCATGACGCGGGTGGCGGCGATCTGCTGGTCGGCGGGGCGACCCGGCATCATCAGCGGCATCCACTCGTTCATCACCGCCTTGTCTTCGGTGTATTCCATCTCGGCGAAGGCATGGTGCTGCTTGAGCAGCTCGAAACGCTTCTTGAGGAAGCTGATGCCCTTTTCGCCTTCGACGTAGCTCAGGTGCGGCACGGGGTTGATGAACGCCCGTGGCGAGCTGAACGCGCCTTTTTTGCTCAGGTAAGCCCAGAACTGCCGGGAAACCTCGAACTGGGTGTTGATATGCACCGCTTTCTTGATATCGATGCTGCCGTCGGCGGCCTGTGGCGTGTAGTTCAGTTCACACAGCCCGGCATGGCCGGTCCCGGCGTTGTTCCACGGGTTGGAACTTTCCGCGGCACCCGAATCCATCAACTCGACGACTTCCAGCTTGATCGCCGGGTCGAGTTCCTTGAGCAGTACGGCCAGGGTGGCACTCATGATGCCTGCCCCTACCAGTACTACATCGACTGCTTCGTTCTGCGCCATTAACGCGTCTCCAAAATCTTCAGCACCAAATTGACAGCATAGGATCCCTGGCTTGCCAGGATCGCCATGTCCGATTCTTCGCAGTTCTTGCAACTTCAGCGGACACCACCAACCGGGCTTTGCGTTGCCTATGAACGCATTTTACAGCCGGTGCGGCAATTCGACTTATGGTCAAGGTATCCGTCGTGCGTTATGGACCGGTTTCAGGCACCCATTGCAAATGAGCGCTGTTGCCAGCTGTTCAGGGCTGTTCGGGACACTTTAGGTGCTTTTGCACATGCCAGACTGTTCATTGCTCGCCACACTCTCGTGAAGTTGTGAAAACCCGTTTTTTCACGCTCTTTTGGAGACGTGAACCTCAAAATGGACTGCGCGATGGCAGACCCGGCAGGTTCAGGCAGGGCAGAGGGCCGAATGACGCAGGCACACTGGCTGGTGCAAGACCTGTGTGGAAGGCTCTCTGTGGGCGGTGCGGGGGATGCGCAATGCTGTGCATTGGCGGTACTGCGAGGCCCGATCAGGAGACGTCCTTATAATCGGGGGGAGATTATAGCGATGTCGCGGGCAGAAAAACTCTTTATTAGCGACTTTTATTGAGGCAAAACTCAGGCGGCGAGGGTGCGTTGCAGCCAGTTTCCGCTGACACGCTTTGAAACACGGGCGTTGGCGGGCAGTGGACGGTTGAGCCAGGCCAGGCGAATTTCGTTGATTTCCACCCAGCCGCTGGTCGCGGGGGCCTGCGCGCACTGCTTGAAGGCCTGGCAATGGCCCTGGGCGTCGAGGCGGGCAAAGCAGCGTTGTGGATTGCGTTTGAACAGCAGGGCCAGGAGCGAGGGCATGGCGGTATCCCTGTGAAGATTTGAGACAAGGATAACCGGGCAGTGATGAAACGATTGTGACAGCGAACCGTGGCCGCTGCGGCCTGTCTTACTCACTAATGGCACGCCGATAGCTGGGCTGCCTTGTGCTGGTTATACTGGCGGCCTTTGCTGCCTATTCTGGAGAGATGAGCATGTTGCAACGTTTGTTGTTCGGTTTGATCGCGGTGACCAGTCTGACCCTGGCCGGTTGTGCCCACAGCCCGCAACAACTCAGCCCGCAACCGAAACTCACCGCTCAGCTGGCGCCGGTCGGTCATGGCCAGCCGGTGGTGGTCAAGGTGGTCGATGGCCGTGCCTCGCAAACCCTGGGCACCCGTGGCGGCCTGTACCCGGAAACCAGTGCCATCACGGTGACCAGCAACGATATCCTGCCAAAACTGCAGGCCCAGGCCGAAGCGGCTGTGCGGCTGCTGGGCTTCACGCCGACGCCGAATGCCTACAACGCGCCGCAACTGACCGTGACCCTGACCGAGCTCAAGTACCAGTCGCCAAAAGAAGGCATGTACGTGACCGAAGCCACCATCGGTGCGACTTTCAAGGCTGATGTGGCCAACGCCAACCGTCGCTACAGCGGCCGTTACGGCGCCTCGCTCGACCAGCGTTTCGGCATGGCGCCGAACCAGGAAACCAACACCAAGCTGGTGGGTGATGTGCTGAGCGACGCCCTGACCCGTCTGTTCAAGGACCAGGCCGTCGGCCAGATCCTCGGCGAGTAAGCCCAGACAGTAAAAAGCCCGATGCCTGCAGGGTAGGCATCGGGCTTTTGCGTTTCTGGACGCTCAGGCGGCTTCGACGTAGAAATCCAGTACGCTGATACCGGTAGGGCCGTCGACTTCGGGCAGATCATCATGGGCATGTCCGCCCAGGGCGCAGTACACCAGCCATTGGCGGTCCTGGACGTTGAACGCCAGGCCGTCGATCAGCGCCTGCTGCTCGTCGCTCTGGGCGATCAGGTAGAGACGGTCCTGGTTTTCGGCGTGCAGCATGACAAGCTCCGGTGGGTGGCGACGGCCGATAGAGTGGCGTGTCCAGATGACGAGCGTGTGACGCTGCGAATTAATCGTCGTTGGTCGCAAAGGGCAGGCACGGGCGCGGCGCTTGGGTAGAATGCCCGCCGTGTCGAAAGTATCGATGTACTTCTTTTTGAGGTTTTGCGATGTCGTTGCAAGTGATCTGGGGGCTGTTTGCCGCCCATCCGGCCAAGCTGATCAATCTGCTGGCCCTGCTGCTGACCTGCCCGGGCGGCCTGCTGCTGCACAGCGCCCGGCGTCGCGCGGCGCAAACCCTGGCGGGCATGGCCGCCGATGAGGCGGTGGTCGATGGCATGAGCCTGCGCATCAACCGTTTTTACTACATCCTCGGTTTCGCCTTCCTGGCGCTGGCCTTGTTGCTGTCCTGGTTCAGTACCTGGGTGTGATCGGGGCTGCTTCGCAGCCCATCGCTGGCAAGCCGGCTCCCACAGAGTGTTCCTGTGGGAGCTGGCTTGCCAGCGATGCAGGCGACGCGGTGCGACCTAAAGCGCCAACCCCGCCTTGACCCGGTACTGATTGCGTACCGGCGTCGCATACTGCTGCACCAGGAACGGCCGATGCTCGGCCGGGCAAGCGTCCAGGCGGCGCTGCCATTCGGCCTGGGCACGGGCCAGTTCATCGGCCGGAAACACCTTGGCCGCCACCGGTACTGCCAGCGTCGGGTCGGCATCGGTCCACTGCGCATACGCCAGATAATGCACCGGGAACAACCGGTAACCGGCCAGAATCTGCCGGTCGATCTCGGCTGCCAGTTGCTTGGTGTCCTCGACGAACTCGCTCACCGGCGGGGCAAAGTTGATGTGTACGCGGCCTTTGTAGCCGGTGATGCCCTGGGCAATGCTGACGTCATCTTCACCTGGCGCCTTGCTGTAGGTGCCGGTGGTGGCGCGGATGTACAGCTCGCGGGCCTTGGCCTGATCGCACGGGTCGTACTCGTAACTGATCGACACCGGGCTCAGGTTCAGCGACTGGATCACTGCGCCGAACGGCTCGTCCTTGCGGCTCATGTGGAACATTTTCAGGATCGCCGAATCGGTCCGGTCATCACCATCCTTGGCCCGGCCTTCGGCCTGGGCGATCCAGATCGACTGGCAGTCATTGCGGATCGAATGGTTGATGTAGGCCGACAGCAACTGGTAAGCGGCAAGCTTTTCCCGGCGGCCGGTGATCGAGCGGTGCACGATAAAGCTCTTGTTCAGGCGCATCATGTCGCTGACGAACGGCTTTTGCAGCAGGTTGTCGCCAATGGCAATGCGCGGGGTCGGCAGGCCGGCGTGGTAGACGGCATAGTTGACGAACGCCGGATCCATGACGATATCGCGATGGTTGGCCAGGAACAGGTAGGCGGTACCGGCCTTGAGCTGCTCTACACCGGTATAGGTCACGCCGTCGGTTGCCCGCTCGATGGTGTGGTCGACGTAGTATTCGACCTTGTCCTGCAGCGTCGAGACGCAGCTGACCCCGGCAAACTCTTTGCGCAGGCGTCGGGCGATCAACGGCTTGAGCAGCCAGCCGAAGGCCCCGGCCATGCGCGGGAAGCGGAAGTGGGTGAGGATATCGAGGAATGCCGGGTCGCTGAGCAGCCGTGCCAGAACGGCAGGGACTTCAGCGTCGTCGTACGGTCGGATGGCATCGAATTCGCCCATCATGCTCTCTTGTTGGAAACGGCTAGGGTAATAGGTAGGGCCGGGGTCTGAAAAACGGCTCAGACACACTCAGGGCCTGTAAATAGACCGGCAATTATACGCACAAGTCACTCGGGAGGCCGCGATGCTGGAGACAGCGATCTACGATTGTCCTTATTGTGGTGAAGAAGTCGAGACGACGGTGGACCTGTCGGGCGGCGATCAGGAGTACATCGAGGACTGCCAGGTGTGCTGCAAGCCGATCCGCTTCGTGCTGCAGGTGCATGGCGAGGAATGGATGCTGGACGTTTATGGTGAGAATGACTGATGCAGCGAATTTACGAGCCTGAAAGCCTGCTGGAAGCGCAAATGCTTATCGGCATGCTCGCCAGTGAAGGCATCACCGTGCACCTGGTCGGCCGCGACCTGATGGGCGCCATGGGCGACCTGCCGATGCACGGTCTGTTGGGCCTGGCGGTGGCTGATGAGCAGGCCGCCTGCGCACGCGAGCTGATCGCCGCGTACAATAGCGCCCAGCCACTTGTGGGCGACGAACCGGAGAACCTCCCCGGAACCCTGATTTGCTAGGTTTTTGCCCCTCATGTGTGGACGTTATGCGCTGTTTCGCTGGTCTCCCGCCTTTGCTGCGTTGCCGGGATTTCCCAGTGACCAGCAGGCGCAATGGAACATCTCCCCCGGTGCCTCGGTGCTGATCCAGCGCCGTCTCGACGATGGCCAGATGGAACTGGCGCGGGCGCGCTGGGGGCTGACTCCGGCCTGGCTCACCGACTTGTCACGCACCCCGGCCCATGCCCGGGCCGAGACCCTGGCCGAACAGCCGATGTTCCGTGAGGCCTTTCGCCTGCGCCGCTGCCTGTTGCCGGCCAACGGTTTTTACGAATGGCGTGGCACCCAGCGCAAGCGCCCCTACTGGTTGACGCCGGGGGAGGGCTCCTCGTTGTTTTTTGCCGCGATCTGGGAGGCGTATCCGGTGCAGGATCAGGTCTGGCTGAGCACCGCGGTGGTGACCCAGGCGGCGATGACCCAGCGACGGCCGCTGATTCTTGATGCCGCCGGGCAAGCGGCGTGGCTTGATCCCCAGACCCCGCCGGCGCGCTTGTACGAATTGCTGGCGGGCGGCCAGGCACCGCTGCGCGAGCGGGTGCTGGCCAATTTCGTCAACGATCCCAAGCTCAATGGGCCGGAGTGCTTGACCCCGGCTTGAGGGGGCTGGAAAGGGCTTCGCAGGCAAGGCCGGCTGCCACAATGGAGTGTGTACTGACCCTGTGGGAGCTGGCCTTGCCAGCGATGGGCTGCGAAGCAGCCCCAAGGCCTCACACTCTGAACTGGTTGATCAACCGCCGCTGCTGCTCGGCCAGCTTGGTCAGCTCGGCACTGGCGGTGCTTGACTCATCGGCGCCGCCCGCCACTTCGTTGGCCACCTGGCCGATATTGATCACGTTGCGGTTGATATCCTCGGCTACCGCGCTCTGTTCTTCGGCTGCACTGGCTATCTGCGTGTTCATGTCGTTGATCACCGATACCGCCTGGGTGATGCTCTCCAGGGCTTCGGCGGCGCGCGCCGCTTGCTGCACGCTGTCGTCGGTCTTGCCCTGGCTGTCTTCCATGACGCGCACCACATCGCGGGTACCCTGCTGCAGTTGCTGGATCATCTGCTGGATTTCTTCGGTGGCCTGCTGGGTTTTCTGCGCCAGGTTACGCACCTCGTCGGCCACCACGGCAAAACCACGGCCCTGTTCACCGGCGCGCGCTGCCTCGATCGCGGCGTTGAGCGCCAGCAAGTTGGTCTGTTCGGCAATCGCGCGGATGGCGATAAGGATGGCGTTGATGTTCTCGCTGTCGCGGGCCAGGGTTTGCACCACGCCGACAGCGCGGCCGATTTCCTCGGCCAGGGCGCTGATCGAATGGGAGGTGTTGCGCACGATTTCCAGGCCCTGGTGGGCGGCCTGATCGGCGTTGCTGGCGGCCTGGGCCGCATGGGTGGCGTTGCGCGCAACGTCCTGGGCGGTGGCGGTCATCTCGTGCACGGCGGTGGCCACCAGGTCGATTTCGGCCATTTGCTTGTGCACGCCCTGGTTGGTGCGGATGGCGATGTCGGCGGTGTGCTCCGAGGAGTCGCTGACCTTCTGCACCGAGGCCACCACCTGGCTGATCATCGCCTGCAGCTTGCTCAGGAAAGTGTTGAAGCCCTTGGCGATCGAGCCCAGTTCATCGGCGCGGTCGCTGCTCAGGCGGCGGGTCAGGTCGCCTTCGCCCTGGGCGATGTCATCGAGCATCGCCACCATCTGCCGCAGTGGTCGGGCGATGCCGTGGGCCAGCAGCCAGATCACCAGCAGGCCCAGCGCGGCGATGCCCAGGCCTACCAGGGTCATGCCGGTGATGTCGGTGCTGCGCTGGGCGCTGAGATCGCTTTGCAGTTTTTCCACATCGGCCATCACTGCGCTGATCGGCAGCTCCAGCAGCAGGGTCCAGCGGGCGTCGGTATTGGCAATCTTGAATGGCAGGTACAGCTCGATGCGGCCAGCGCTCTTGTCGACTTCGTAGTGCAGGTTTTCGCCGCTCAGTTGCGCCAGGGTGCCGGCGGCATTGGCGTCGAGAGCGTCGCTGGCTTTTTCGCCGAACTTGCCCGGGTCCTTGGTAAAGGCCACCAGGCGGCCGTTGCCGGACACCAGCGCCAGTTCGCCGGCCCCGTCATAGAGCTGGCGGTCGGCCGTATTGAGCAGTTCCTGGATGAAGTTCACCGACAGGTCGGCGCCGGCAATGCCCTGGAACTTGCCGTCGATCATGATCGGCTCGACGAACGAGGCGAGCATCACCACCTTGTCGCCTACCTTGTAAGGTGCCGGGTCGATAACGCAGGCTTTTTTCGACTCCCGTGGGCACAGGTAGTACTCACTGGCGCGCACGCCGGTGGCGAGGACGGTCTGGTCATTGACGTCGGCCAGCTTGTCCAGGCCCAGGCTGCCGTCTTCGTTGCGGAACCACCAGGGCAGGAAGCGCCCGGTGGCACTGTCGATACCGGTGACCGAGGTGCCGACGAAGCGCGCGTCATCGTGGTCCAGGGCATTGCTCTCCCAGCCCAGGTAGGTGCCGAGAATCAGCGGGTTGGTCAGCGCCGTCTGCTTGAGCAGGGCAATCATTTGCTCGCGTTCGATCTTCATCAGGGCATTGCCGTTGCTGTCCTGCATGCCAAGCATGGCGTTGCTGGTAGCCAGGCCGCGGGCGATCAGCAGGGGCGCTTCCAGGCCGCGCTGGATTTCGCTGACCTGGGTCCGCGCCAGGGCGGTCAGGCGCTGCTCGATCACCGCCTCGAACTGCTGCTGAGTGCGGGTTTGCACCAGTTCCTGGGTGCGTTCGCCGGCATACACGGCGTAGAGCACCAGAGCGGCAACAATGCTCAGGACAATGGCACCAGCCAGGGCGGCGACGGAAAACTGGATCGACCGGAACTTCATGTGGGGCTCCAAGCGCAAGGAAAGGCGTCTGCCTTGCGTTATCGGCCCGGCGGGGCGAAAGCATGAGCACCGTCTGGAGAAATCTTCATCAGGGATATGGCGGGCTCAAGCGAGTCGGCCTAGGATACGCGGCATGTTCGAAGGGAGTGTTTTCATGCGTAAGTCATTTGTAATCGGTGCATTGAGCGCCAGCGTCCTGCTTGCTGGCTGCCAGGCGGTGAACACCACCAGCGGCGGCGCCGTGGGTGTCGAGCGTAAGCAATATATGTTCAGCATGCTGTCGACCGATGAAGTCAACCAGATGTACGCCCAGTCCTACCAGCAGACCCTGGGTGAGGCTTCGAGCAAGGGTGTGCTCGATAAGAGCAGCGCCAATGCCAAGCGCGTGCAGGCCATCGCCAATCGCCTGATTGCCCAGGCACCGCAATTCCGCCCGGATGCGGCACAGTGGAACTGGGAAGTGAACCTGATCAAGAGCGACGAGCTCAACGCCAACTGCGGGCCTGGCGGCAAGATCTTCGTGTACAACGGCCTGATCGACAAACTCAAGCTGACCGATGACGAGCTGGCTGCGGTGATGGGCCATGAAATCGCCCACGCCTTGCGCGAGCATGGCCGTGAAGCGATGTCCAAGGCCTATGGTGTGCAGATGGCCCGCCAGGGCGCGGGAGCCTTGCTGGGCCTGGGCCAGGACAGCCTGGCAATTGCCGACACCGTGGTGCAATACAGCCTGACCCTGCCCAACAGCCGGGCTAACGAGAACGAAGCCGACCTGATCGGCCTGGAACTGGCCGCCCGAGCCGGTTACAACCCGAATGCAGCCATCAGCCTGTGGGACAAGATGGCTCAGGCCTCGGGCGGTTCGCAGCCGGAGTTCATGAGCACTCACCCGGCCTCGGCGAGCCGCCAGGCGTCGTTGCAGGCGGCGATTCCGAAGGTGATGCCGTTGTACGAACAGGCCCGCAAGTAAGTTATAGCCGGGGCCGCGCTGCGGCCCATCGCCGGCAAGACCGGCGCCCACAGGGTTCTGTGTATACAAGGCCTGTGGGAGCTGGCTTGCCAGCGATGAAGTCACCACCGATCAGCCTATCCAGCCACTGACCTGCATTGCCGAATACACCGCCACAGCGGCCAGGACGAAGAACGCGGCCGAAGCCAGGCGGCGGATCAGGGTCAGCGGCAGTTTCTCGGCGGCGAAGTTGCCCGCCAGCACCACCGGTACGTTGGCAATCAACATGCCCAGGGTGGTACCGATAATCACCATGATCAGGTGCGGATACTGTGCCGCCAGCATCACCGTGGCGACCTGGGTCTTGTCGCCGATTTCAGCGATGAAGAACGCGATCAGGGTGGTCAGGAACGGGCCGAAGCGCCGGGCGGTGCTGGCTTCGTCATCGTCCATCTTGTCCGGGATCAGCGTCCACAACGCCGTGGCGGCAAAGCTGGCCGCGAGAATCCAGTGCAAGGTGGCGGCGCTGAAGAAGGTGCTGACCCAGGCGCCGACCGCGCCTGCAGCCGCATGGTTGGCCAGGGTCGCAGCAATGATGCCGGCAATGATCGGCCAGGGTTTGCGAAAGCGGGCGGCAAGGATGAGCGCGAGCAATTGGGTCTTGTCGCCAATTTCGGCGAGGGCCACGATCGCGGTGGGGACGAGCAATGATTCCAGCATCAGGATTCCTACGGGGGCGGGTCGACACGGCTATGACACGTACAGCCTTCCCGCCCCGGGTAAGGTGTTCGTGTCATAGGTCTTGTCAAACCCTGGGTCCGTCTGTGCGGACCGTGGGTCGCACGCGCCATGGTCTGTGGACCAAGTATGTTGACGCGTACCGGGCGAGCTGGGTGCTCGCGGGAGACTACTCCCCTAGGACGGAGCGGATTCTGCCTAGGCAAATCCGTTTCGGCAAGCGCTGATTTTAACCGCGTGTTGCCTGGTAGATGCGAAAGCCTTGCCCTTCGTCGCGGATCCGGCAGTTGCCCAGGGCCTCTTCGATCAGCGGTTGGTAGCGCAGGAAGCTATTGGCCACCAGGCGCATTTCTCCGCCTTTTTTCAGATGATCGGCTGATTTTCGCAGCAGGTTTTCTGAGGCCTGGTAATTGGTGTGCACCCCGGTATGAAACGGCGGGTTGCTGATGATCACGTCAAGCTCGCGCGGTGCGGCATCGATGCCGTCGCCGCTGATCACCTCGCCGTCCAGACCATTGGCGGCCAGGGTCAGGCGGCTGCTGGCGACCGCGAAGGCATCGACATCGAGCAAGGTGATGCGGTTTTGCGGATAGCGACGTTTTATGGCCGCGCCGAGGACGCCCGCACCACAACCAAAATCCAGCACGTGGCCGGTGGGCAGTTGATCGAGGTTTTCCAGCAGCAGGGCGCTGCCGCGATCCAGGCGGCCGTGGCTGAACACCCCCGGCAGGCTGACGATCTGCAGCGGGCCATCGGCCAGCGCCAGTTCGAAATGCTCGGCCAGGCTTTGCAGCGATTTGGCTTGCGGTGCGTGCTCCACGGTGACCTGCCACAACTGGCAATGGCGGGCGCTGTCGAGCTTGCGGGGCTTGCCGAAGGCGTGCAGCTGCTTGGCCGCGCCTTCGATGCCGCCGCGTTTCTCGCCGACCAGGTACAGCTCGCGGCCGGCCAGGCGCGAAGCCAGGGTGTTGAGCAGGTAATTGGCCAGGTCACGGGACTTGGGCAAAAACACTACGGCGGCGTCGAAGGCCTGGGCCGGTGCTTCTACGCCGAAGTGGCTGCGCCCGGCGAAGCGCGCATCGAGCGCCGCATGATCGCCGGCATGCCAGCTCCAGCCATGGGCCGCTGGCAGCTTGCCGAGCAGGTCGTCAGCAGGCAAACCGGCCAGCAACAGCGAGCCCTGGAAAAGATCAGCCTGACGAAGCAACACTTCACTGCGCGGGTCCATGGACGGCGACTCCTGAAAAAAGTGGCGCAGTTTACCAGAGCCGGGCCTGGCTTAGACCTGGCGGCGCGGGCTGCCGGCGAAAAACGCCTCGGCGTTTTCGCTCAACTGCTCGACGATACGCTGGCGTGATTCGACCGCGCCCCAGGCGCTGTGCGGGGTAATGATCAGGCGCGGGATGTCCGTCGCCAGCAGCGGGTTGCCATTGACTGGCGGCTCGACACTCAGCACATCGGTGGCGGCACCGCCCAGGTGGCCGGCACGCAAGGCATCGGCCAGGGCCTGCTCGTCGATCAGGCCGCCGCGGGCGGTGTTGATCACGAAAGCGCCCGGCTTGAGCAGGGCCAGTTGGCGGGCGCCGATCAGGTTGTGGGTGTGCTCGTTGAGCGGGCAGTGCAGAGTCAAGACGTCGACTTGCGGCAGCAGCTCATCCAGCGCCAGGCGGTCTTCGCGCGGCGGACGGCCGGGCAATTGGCCTAGCAGCACGCGCATGCCGAAAGCTTCGGCCAGGCGCGCCACGGCGCCACCCAGCTCGCCATGGCCGAGCAGGCCGAGGGTCTTGCCTTCCAGCTCGACGATCGGGAAGTCCAGCAGGCAGAACTGCTTGGCCTGGCCCCAGCGGCCGTCGGCGACGGCCTTTTGATAGTCGCTCAGGCGGGTGGCCAGGGCCAGCAGCAGGGCCAGGGTGTGCTGCGCCACTGACGGGGTGCCGTAACCCTGGCAGTTGCTGACGACGATACCTTGAGCGCGTGCCGCCTGCAGGTCGACATTGTTGGTGCCGGTGGCGGCCACCAGGATCAGCTTCAGTTCGGGGCAGGCCGCCAGGGTGGCGGCGTCGATCATGACCTTGTTGCTGATCGCCACGGTTGCGCCCTGCAGGCGTTCGGCGACCTGCTCGGGAGCGGTTGCCGGATACAGCTGCAAATCATCGAAACAGGCCTTGAGGCGATCCAGCGCCAGGTCACCCAGGTCCAGGGAACTATGGTCGAGAAATACGGCGCGACGGGAGATGGACATTAGGATGACTCCTGTGAGGGCTCAGGCGTTGTAGACGAAGCAATCGTAATGGCTTTGCTCAAGACTGCTTTCCAGTTCGAGCAGGCCTTGATGTTGTTGCTGCAGCGCCTGGATCTGCGCCTGCAACTGGGCTTTCTTGCCGGCAATCGCTTGGCGCACGCGCTCCATCGGCAGCCCGGCCTGATCATCGCCGACCAGCGCCTGCATTTCCTTGAGGCTGAAACCGAGCTTCTGCGCGCACTTGATCAGGCTCAGCAGGGCGACGCTCTGCTGGTCATACAGGCGATAGCTTCCCTGGCGCCTGGGCGCCGGCAACAGGCCGATGCGCTCATAGTGGCGAATGCTCTTGATGGTCGCCCCGGACAACTGCGCGGCTTTGCCAATGTACATCGAACGTCCTTTTAATGCCGGCGAGCCAGTGTGCGCGCCTGTTGCAGCCAGGTTTCGCGTTGCCGTTCGCTTGAGCTGATGACAGGACCGAACGTTAACGTCTTTTTGGCCCTGATTCCACAGAAGCCAAGGGTGGTGCGGCGCATTTGCTCAAGGGCCGGCATGCGATAGACCCAGCGGTAATACCAGGGCGGCGTGTCCATGCTCACCAGCAGGTCGGCGCTGCGGCCCTTGAGCAGTTGTTCGGGGAAGGGCGAGCCGCTGCGGTATTTGAAGGCAAAGCCGGGCAGCAGGATGCGATCGAGAAAGCCCTTGAGCAACGCCGGAATACCGCCCCACCAGACCGGGAAGATGAACACCAGGTGCTCGGCCCAACTGATCAGTTGCTGGGCGTGCAGCAGGTCGGGCTCCAGGGGTTGCACCTGTTGATAACCGTCATGCAGGATCGGGTCGAAGGCCAGGTTGCCGAGTGCCAGCAGGCAGACGCTATGGCCTTTATCCCGGGCACTATTGATGTAGCTGTCACTTAACGCGGCGCAGAAGCTGTTGCGCGCAGGGTGGCCGAGTATCACCAGGATTCGTTTACTCATCGAAGGCAGGTCCAGGGGCAAAAGCGCTGAGGCTAACCCCTGCCCTCAGGAGGAGAGTCAAGCCCGCTCCTACCAGAGACTGTTGCCCGAAAGGACGAAAGCGTAATGTAGCGCCCCCGATTGCCTTCTTTGCCGCAAGGAGCCCCCATGTACTGGGCTGAATTTCTGACTGTCGCGTTGATTCACCTGCTGGCGGTGGCCAGCCCCGGCCCGGACTTTGCCGTGGTGGTACGCGAGAGTGTTACCCACGGCCGGCGCGCCGGCACCTGGACGGCCTGCGGTGTCGGTACGGCGATTTTCCTGCATGTGGGCTATTCGCTGTTGGGTATCGGCTTGATCGTGTCGCAGTCGATCATGCTGTTCAACGTGCTGAAATGGCTGGCAGCAGGTTATCTGCTGTATATCGGTTTCAAGGCCCTGCGCGCCCGCCCTGCGGCGCCTGGCAGTGACGCCGTGCAGGTCTCGACGGTCGAGCGCACGCCGCGTGCCGCCTTTGTCGCAGGCTTCATGACCAACGGCCTGAACCCCAAGGCGACGCTGTTTTTCCTGTCGCTGTTCACCGTGGTGATCAACCCGCACACCCCGTTGGCCGTGCAGGCCGGCTACGGCGTCTACCTGGCACTGGCCACCGGCCTGTGGTTCTGCCTGGTGGCCAGGCTGTTCAGCCAGCAGCGGGTGCGCGCCGCCTTTGCGCGCATGGGCCACTGGTTCGACCGCAGCATGGGGGCGGTGCTGATTGCCCTGGGCGTGAAGATTGCCTTCACCGAGATGCACTGACAGTGATGGTTAAACGCCGCTGGTCCCTGCACCGGTCAAATCATTCCTTTGGCTGATTTGGCCGCTGCTGTGGCGTTCTAGAGTAGGACATGTCTTGCTTAGCTTGTGCACACTAGAAAAGGGACTCCTATGTTGCAGACTCGCGTCATTCCTCCCGCCGAGGGCGCCTATCAGTTTCCGCTGTTGATCAAGCGTTTGCTGCTGTCGGGCAGTCGCTACGAGAAAACCCGCGAAATCGTCTACCGCGATCAACTGCGCTACAGCTACCTGACCCTCAACGAACGCATCGCGCGGCTGGCCAACGTGCTCACCGCGGCGGGGGTCAAGGCCGGTGACACCGTGGCGGTGATGGACTGGGACAGCCATCGCTACCTCGAATGCATGTTTGCCATCCCGATGATCGGCGCAGTGGTGCACACCATCAACGTGCGCCTGTCGCCGGAGCAGATCCTCTACACCATGAATCACGCCGACGACCGCTTCGTGCTGGTCAACAGCGACTTTGTCGGCCTCTACCAGGCTATCGCCGGGCAACTGACCACGGTCGAGAAAACCCTGTTGCTGACCGATGGTGAGCAAAAAACCGCCGACCTGCCCAATCTGGTCGGTGAGTATGAGCAACTCCTGGCGGCGGCCAGCCCGGTGTACGACTTCCCCGATTTCGACGAGAACTCGGTGGCCACCACGTTCTACACCACCGGCACCACCGGTAACCCCAAGGGGGTGTACTTCACCCACCGGCAACTGGTGCTGCACACCCTGGCGGCGGCGTCGGTCACCGGCAGTATCGACAGCGTGCGCCTGCTCGGCAGCAACGATGTGTACATGCCCATTACCCCGATGTTCCATGTCCACGCCTGGGGTATTCCCTACGTGGCAACCATGCTTGGCATCAAGCAGGTTTACCCGGGGCGTTACGAACCGGAGATGCTGTGCGAGCTGTGGCGCAAGGAGCAGGTGACCTTCTCGCACTGCGTACCGACCATCCTGCAGATGCTGCTCAACGCCAAGGGCGCCCAGCAGCAGGACTTTGGCGGTTGGAAGATCATCATCGGCGGCAGTGCGCTGAACCGCGCCCTGTATGAGGCGGCCAAGGCCCATGGCATCCAGTTGACCGCGGCCTATGGCATGTCGGAGACCTGCCCGCTGGTGGCCTGTGCCCACCTCAACGACGAATTGCTGGCCGGTAGCGAAGATGAATGCATCACCTACCGGATCAAGGCCGGGGTGCCGGTACCGTTGGTGGAGGCGGCGATCGTCGACGGTACTGGCAAGTTCCTCCCGGCCGATGGCGAAACCCAGGGCGAACTGGTATTGCGGGCGCCGTGGCTGACCATGGGTTACTTCCGCGAGGCCGAGAAGGGCGCCGAACTCTGGCACGGCGGCTGGCTGCACACCGGCGACGTCGCCACCCTCGACAGCATGGGCGTGATCGATATCCGCGACCGGATCAAGGATGTGATCAAGACCGGCGGTGAGTGGATCTCTTCACTGGAGCTCGAAGACCTGATCAGCCGTCATCCGGCGATCCGCGAAGTGGCAGTGGTCGGCGTCGCCGATCCACAGTGGGGCGAGCGGCCGTTTGCCCTGCTGGTGCTCCACGAAGGCCAGAGCATCGATGCCAAGGCGCTCAAGGCGCACCTCAAGCCGTTCGTGGAGCTGGGGCACATCAACAAGTGGGCAATCCCCAGTCAGATCGCCCTTGTTACTGAAATTCCCAAGACCAGCGTCGGCAAGCTCGACAAGAAGCGAATCCGCGTGGATATCAGCCAATGGCAAGCCAGTAACAGCACCTTCCTCTCGACCCTGTAACGTCAGGCGGGTCGTGCCCATTCGGGCGCGACCCGCACGCCAGACGCATGGCTGCCTTGTCAAATGACGAAATTCAGCCATTCTTCCCCCTGCCAGCGTAGTGGCCGGTCATGCAGACCACGGCAGAGGGGTTGGGATGCAAATCACACTTTAGAGGGATCAAGCAGTTCAACCTGCTGGCTATAGTCGGTTCAGGGGATTTTCAGGAACGGGGGATCGCACATGCATGTGCCCAGCCACTCGCTCGAGCAAAAGGTGCGCTCACACCGCTCGAACGATGCGTTTCTGCAAAGGACTCACTGCCATAAAAATAAAGTACATGGAGTAGCGTCGATGACATCAGCAAATCTGTTCTGGCGCCGGGCGAAACTGCCCCTGGCCGTCAGCCTCGCTTCTACGCTCGCCGGTCCTGCTTTCGGCGTCAGTTTCAATATCGGTGAAATCGAAGGCTCGTTCGACTCGTCGCTGTCGGTGGGGGCGAGCTGGTCGACAGCCAACCCGAACAAGAACCTGATCGGCGTCAACAACGGCGGCAAGGGCCTGTCGCAAACCTCCGATGACGGCCACCTGAACTTCAAGCGCGGTGAAACCTTCTCGAAGATCTTCAAGGGCATCCATGACCTGGAGCTCAAGTACGGCGATACCGGGGTATTCGTCCGTGGCAAGTACTGGTACGACTTCGAACTCAAGGACGAGCATCGCGAGTTCAAGGACATCAGCGATTCCAACCGCAAAGAGGGCGCGCAATCGTCCGGCGGGCAGATCCTCGACGCCTTCGTCTATCACAACTACTCCATCGCCGATCAGCCGGGCTCGGTGCGCCTGGGTAAGCAGGTGGTCAGTTGGGGTGAAAGTACCTTCATCGGTGGCGGCATCAACTCGATCAACCCGATCGACGTCGCCGCATTCCGTCGCCCGGGCGCCGAAGTGAAGGAAGGCCTGATTCCGGTCAACATGTTCTATGTGTCCCAGAGCCTGACCGACAACCTCTCGGCCGAAGCGTTCTACCAGATCGAATGGGACCAGACCGTCGTCGACAACTGCGGCACCTTCTTCTCCCAGCCGGACATCATTGCCGACGGCTGTACCGACAACCTGCGCGTGCTTAACAGCAGCCGTACGGTGCCGGGCGCTGCCCAGCAGTTCCTCGCCACCCGCGGGGTGAACATCAACGAAGAAGGCGTGCTGGTACGCCGTGGCCCGGACCGCGATGCGCGCGACAGCGGCCAGTTCGGTGTGGCCTTCCGTTACATGTACGACCCGCTGGGTACCGAATTCGGCGCCTACTTCATGAATTACCACAGCCGTGCGCCGATCTTCAGCGCCACCGGCGCCGCGCCATCGGTCTATGCCGGGTTGGCTGGCTTGCCGGCATCCCTGCGGCCGCTGGCGCCGATGATCGTTGCGGGCAACTCGCAGTACTTCGTCGAGTACCCTGAAGACATCCGCCTGTATGGCCTGAGCTTCTCCACCACCCTGCCTACCGGTACCGCGTGGAGCGGTGAAATCAGCTACCGGCCGAATGCGCCGGTGCAACTGAACACCACCGACATCCTGTTTGCTGGCGTGCGTCCAATTGGCGGGACCCTGGCTAACGCCTCGTTGCTCAATGGTGTTCCTGGCCAGGACCTGCACGGTTACCGGCGCAAGGAAATCACCCAGTTCCAGACCACCCTGACGCACTTCTTCGACCAGGTCATGGGCGCCAGCCGTCTGACCGTGGTGGGTGAGCTGGGCGTGACCCATGTCGGCGGCCTGGAAAGCGCCCACGAAGTGCGTTATGGCCGTGACCCGGTCTACGGTCCTGGTCCATTGCCGGCAACCGGCGGTTTCGATACCTGCTCGCAGATCCTCAACAGTGGCACCATCACCGGCGCAGGCCCCGGCACCTCGGGCGACAACCGCAGTCGTAAGTGCGAAAACGACGGTTACACCACCAGCACCTCCTGGGGCTACCGCGCCCGGGCGATCTGGGACTACAACGACGTGTTCGCCGGGGTCAACCTCAAGCCGAACATCGCCTGGTCCCATGACGTCTCCGGTTACTCGCCAGGCCCTGGCGGCAACTTCGAGGAAGGGCGCAAGGCGATCAGCCTGGGCCTGGACGCCGAGTACCAGAACACCTACACCACCAGCCTGTCGTACACCAACTTCTTCGACGGCAAGTACACCACCGTGGATGACCGCGACTTCATCGCCCTCAGCTTCGGCGTGAACTTCTAAGAATTCGGATTCAGGACGACCATGAAGATGAAAACAACCAAGACTCTGCTGCAAGCCGGTGTACTGGGCCTGTCCCTGTTGGCGACCAGTGTCATGGCGGCGGTTTCCGCCGACGAGGCGGCCAAGCTGGGCGCGAGCCTGACGCCGATGGGGGCGGAAAAGGCCGGTAACGCCGACGGCTCGATCACCGCCTGGAAACCGCTGTCCACCGGCGCCGGCAGCGTCGACGGCAAGGGCTTCCTTTCCGACCCGTACGGCAACGAGCAACCGAAGTTCACCATCACCGCGCAGAACGTCGACCAGTACAAGGACAAACTGTCCCCAGGCCAGGTCGCTATGTTCAAGCGCTATCCGGACACCTTCAAGATTCCGGTGTACCCGACCCACCGCGGTTCCACCGTGCCGGATGCAGTGTTTGCCGCGATCAAGAAAAACGCCACCAGCACCAACCTGGTCGGTGGTGGCAACGGCCTGGAGAACTTCGACAACGCCGTACCGTTCCCGATTCCGAAAAGCGGCGTGGAAGTGATCTGGAACCACATCACCCGCTACCGTGGCGGCAGCGTGACCCGTCTGGTAACCCAGGCCACGCCGCAGCAAAACGGCTCGTACAGCCTGGTGTACTTCCAGGACCAGTTCGTTTTCCGTGACCGGATGAAGGATTACGATCCGGCTAACCCGGGCAACGTACTGTTCTACTTCAAACAGAAGGTGACGGCGCCAGCGCGTCTGGCCGGTACCGTACTGCTGGTGCATGAAACCCTGGACCAGGTCAAAGAGCCTCGCAAAGCGTGGGTCTACAACGCCGGCCAGCGTCGGGTACGGGCTGCGCCACAGGTTTCCTATGACGGCCCGGGTACTGCTGCCGACGGCCTGCGCACCTCCGATAACCTGGACATGTACAACGGTGCGCCGGATCGCTACGACTGGAAGCTGGAAGGCAAGAAAGAGCTGTACATTGCCTCCAACAGCTACAAGCTCGACGATCCAAAGCTCAAGTACGCCGACATCATCAAGGCCGGGCACATCAACCAGGACCTCGCCCGTTACGAGCTGCGCCGGGTATGGCATGTGGTTGCGACCCTGAAACCGGGCCAGCGCCATATCTACGCCAAGCGTGACTTCTACATCGACGAAGACACCTGGCAAGCCGCGGTGATCGACCAGTACGACGGCCGCAACCAGCTGTGGCGCGTGTCCGAGGCCCACTCCCAGGACTACTACAACGTCCAGGTGCCGTGGTACGCCCTGGAAGTCATCTACGACCTGCAATCGGGTCGTTACCTGGCTCTGGGCATGAAGAACGAGGAAAAGAGAGCCTACGACTTTGGCTTCACTGCCTCCAAGGCTGACTTCCAGCCTGCCGCGCTTCGCCAGGAAGGTGTGCGCTAAGCTTTAAAACCTCCGTGTGATCTCCCAGAACGCCCCGGCTTGCCGGGGCGTTTCTGTTTGCGCAGCGTGACCCGCTCAGGTTTGTCGTTTTTTGTTGTAGTCTTTTTTCGGCATAAAGGGGCAATCATCTTCAAATGTGCGGTTTAACCCGTTAGTCTGCCTTGATCCGTACTGCCGAAGATTCCCTAACTAGAACGAGCCGGCCATGACTGATCTGTCCCGTACGCAAGGGTTCGCCAGCCAGGCCATGAGCGTCCTGGAGGGCCGCTTCTTTCGTCCGCCATTGCCCGAAGGCTATGTACCGCGAGCGCGCTTGTGCCAGCGTTTGCACGCGGGGCTCGGTGGGCGCTTGTTGCTGGTCAACGCACCGGCAGGCTTCGGTAAAAGTTCATTGGCGGTGGAGTTCTGCCAGGGGTTGCCCAACCATTGGAGCAGCCTGTGGCTGGGGCTGAGCCGGCGCGACAACGACCCCGGGCGCTTTCTTGAGCGCTTGCTCGAAGGCTTGCAGCAGTACTGCCCGGCGCTTGGCGGCCAGGCCCTGGGCCTGCTGAAAATGCGCCAGCGGCATCAGCCGTTCGCCTTCGAAGAATGGCTCGACGGCCTGCTCGATGAGCTGGCCCGGCACCTGCAGCCGCACAACCCCTTGCTGCTGGTGCTGGATGATTACCACCTGGCCCAGGGCCCGGTGCTCGATCGCTGCCTGCAGTTTTTCCTCAATCACCTGCCGCCTGGCCTGGTGCTGCTGGTGACCAGCCGGCAGCGGCCAGACTGGCACCTGGCGCGCCTGCGTCTGTCGCGCCAGTTGCTCGAACTCAATGAGCAGGACTTGCGCCTGACCACCGATGAATCCCTCGCCGTGCTTGGCCAGCAACCGAGCGTGCTGCGCGGACAGGCGCTGGACAACCTGATCCAGCGCAGCGATGGCTGGGTCGCCGGTTTGCGTTTCTGGTTGCTCGCCGCCAACGAGGCGGGGGCCGACAGTGCCTTGCCTCAGGCCCTGCATGGCGGCGAAGGGCTGATTCGTGACTACCTGCTCGAAGAAGTGATCGAGATGCTGCCCGCCGAAGTGCAGGGGTTTCTATACGACACCGCCTGCCAGGAGCGCTTTTGCGCCGAGCTCTGTGACGCCCTGCGCGAAAGCCATGACAGTGCCGAGATCCTTCGATACCTGCAGGCACACCAGGTGTTCCTGGTGCCGCTGGACGAGCACGGGCGCTGGTTCCGTTATCATCACTTGTTCTCCGACCTGCTGCGCACCCGCCAGGCCAGCCTGCCGTTGTCGAGCCTGCACCTGCGCGCTTGTCGCTGGTTCCATGGCCAGGGCCTGCTCGATGAAGCCGTCGAGCAGGCCTTGCGTGCCGGGCACCTGGATGTGGCCGCCAACCTGGTGCAGAACCTGTCCGAGGAGCAACTGCTGGCCGAGCAGAACGTCGGCATGCTCCTGCGCTGGAAGATGGACCTGCCCGACAGCCTGCTGATCAGCACGCCGCGGCTGATCGTGCTGTACAGCTGGGCCCTGGGCCTGGCCGGGCAACTGGATGCCGCCGAAGAGCTGGCCAGCCACCTGAGCCGTTTTTTGCCGGCGCCTTCAGCCACCGCGCAGAAATCCATGCTGGCCCAGTGGCTGGCGTTGAGCGGGGTCATTGCCCGTGGTCGCGGCGACCGCCAGCGCACCCTCGAATACTGCTCCGAGGCGCTGCACAGCTTGCCGTTCAAGCGCTATGGGCAGCGTCTGGTATGCCTGTCGACCTTGTCCAACCTGGCCATCGCCGATGCCGATTTCTGGCGTGCCCGCGGCTGGAACCGCGAAGCGCTGGAGCTGGCCCAGCGGGTCGGCAATCCCTTGTTCGAAGCCCTGGCCCATTACGACCGCGCGCGGGTACTGCACGCCCGTGGTGAGGTGCTGCGCGCCCTGGATGAAGTGCGCCAGGGCCTGCAGCGCCTGCAGGGTTTGTCGGCGCAACGGCTGTACGCGGCACGAGCGCGGTTGACCCTGTACGAGGGCTACCTGCTGGCGGCACGGCTAAAACCGGAAGCCGGCCGTAGCCGCCTGCGCGCCGGGCTGATCGAGGCGCGCGCCTGTCGCGACATCAGCGTACTGATCGGCCATTGCGTGATCGCTTCGCTGGATGGCCGCGAAGGGCGTTTCGCCGAAGCCTTTGCCGAGCTTGCCGAAGCCGAGCGGCTGATGCACATCTGGGACGTTCCGCCGATTTTCTATCTGGCGATGATCACCCTGGTCAAGTGCGAGCTGTGGCTGGCCCAGGGCCGCACCGACCTGGCCGAGTCCTGGCTGTTGCGCCTGGGCCAGACCTACGGTGGCGAACAGGCGGCGGCTGCTCCCGAGTTCCACCCGTTGTTGCCGCTGCATATCGAACTGCAGCAGGCCTTGCTCGAACGCACCCAAGGTCGTCTGGAACAGGCCGGGCGCCGCTTGCAGGCACTGGTGGAGCGCGGCCAGGCCAGCGGCGGGCAGATGCTCTGCGTCACTGCGCTGTGCCAGTGGATGGTTCTGCTGCTGGCCAGCAATAACGAGGCGCAGGCGCGAGACCTGCTGGGCCTGGCCCTGGAGTCCGCGCGCGGCGGTGTTCTGCAACCTTTCCAGCGCCTGCTGCAGGACCACCCGAAATGGCTGCGTGAGCAGTTGCTGCAACACCCTCAGGGGGCCGCCCAAAGCAGCTTGCTGGGGTTGCTGCCGACGCCTGAATCGGTCGAATCGATGGCTGGCAACGAATCGTTGAGTAGCCGCGAGATGGCCGTGCTGGAGCTGATTGCCCAAGGCTGCTCGAACCAGGAAATCAGCGAGCGCCTGTTCATTTCCCTGCACACGGTGAAAACCCACGCCAGCCACATCAACAGCAAGCTGGGCGTCGAGCGCCGGACCCAGGCGGTGGCCCGGGCCAAGGCCCTGGGGATGCTGCAATAGTGACACCGGGTGATTGCAGCGCAACCGTCCTTGACGTAAAAGGATGGGAGCCGCTTGCCCCGTCGACCATTGCTGGCGTGGGACTTGCTTGAATCGGGATACCGATCCGGAGCAGCCGATGAGCCCGCAACAAACAACAACGATCGCACTCCCTCCCAGTACACGCCTAGCCCGGGAAATACTCGCGGTGGACGGCCAGGTGCCGGAAGGCGTGTTGCGTGCCGAAATCGACGCCTCCTGGCGCCGCAGCCTTGATCATGGCGTCGGCGTGCACAGTCAGCATGACCTCGGCCTGGCCCCGGTGGCCAACCTTGATCTGTTACTCGCCAACAACCGCTTGCTGCTCGATGCCGCCACCGCGGAACTCGATTACTTGAGTGGGCATCAGGGCCAGGACGCCCTGATCATCCTGGCTAACGCCGATGCGACCATCCTGGCCGTTGAAGGCCCGGCCGACGTTGTGCGCCACAGCACCGAGGCGGGGATTGCCCCTGGCACCCGCTGGAGTGAAGCCGAATGCGGCACCAATGCCCTGGGGACGGCGCTGGTGGAGGCGCGCACGGTGCAGATCGATTGTGGCGAACATTTTCTCGAACGGCTCAGCGATTATTCCTGCACCTCAGTGCCGATCCACTGCCCGCAAGGTGACCTGTTCGGCGTGCTCGACCTGACCCGCCAAGGGCCCTTGGGCCGCTTGCAGGACCGCACTGCCTTGCTCGCCCTGGCGGTCAGCCAGATTGAGGGCAAGCTGTTCAACAACAGTTACCCGCAGCAGATCGTGCTGGCGTTTCACAGCCGCCGGCAATACCTCGGCTCCCCTTGGCAGGGCCTGCTGGCACTGGGCCTGGACGGGCGTATCCTGGCCGCCAGCAACCAGGCCTGCCAACTGCTCGGCAGTCAGCGCGAGGCGCTGCTCGGCCGACGTTGCGACAGCCTGCTCGGCATGCGCCTGGAGCAATGGCTGGCGCGCGTGCAACCAGGCAGCGTCGAAAGCACCGAGACAGCCAAGGGTGGTTTTTTCTACAAGGCCCTGCAGGTGCCGCAGCGGCCACTGAGTGTTGTCGTGCCGGCTGCACGGGCGCCTCGGCAAAGCACTCAACAGCCGGACCTGGAGCGCCTTGGCGCCGGCAACAGCCGCCACGCCAGGGCCCTGCGCATGGCGCGTCAGGGCTTGGCCAACGGCCTGCCGGTGGTGCTGCTGGGCGAGACCGGCAGCGGCAAGGAAGTGGTAGCGCGCGCCCTGCATCAGGACAGCGCGCGCGCCGGCAAGCCCTTTGTGGCGGTGAACTGCGCGGCGATCCCTGAAGGCCTGATCGAGTCGGAGCTGTTCGGCTACCGTGAAGGGGCGTTCACCGGCTCGCGTCGCGGCGGCATGATCGGGCGCCTGCAGCAGGCCCATGGCGGTACGCTGTTTCTGGACGAAGTTGGCGATATGCCGCTGGCCTTGCAGGCCCGCCTGCTGCGGGTGTTGCAGGAGCGCAAGGTTGCGCCGTTGGGCGCGGGCCAGGAGCAAGACCTGGATATCGCCCTGATCTGCGCCACCCATCGCGACCTCAAGGCCCAGGTGCAAAGCCAGCAGTTTCGTGAAGACCTTTTTTACCGTATCCATGGCATCAGCGTGCAGTTGCCCGCGCTGCGGGAGCGCGAAGACCTGCCGGCGCTGGTGCGCAGCCTGCTTGATCGCCTCGGTGGCCAGGGCGTCGAGCTTTCGAGCGAGCTGAGTGCATTGTTCGCCGGCTATCACTGGCCGGGCAACATCCGTCAGCTGGAAATGACCTTGCGCTTGCTGCTGGCCATGCGTGAAGCCGGTGAACAGGAACTGGGCCTGGATCATCTGCCCGACAACCTGCTCGACGAATTGCGCGACAGCGCCCAGCCGCCCAGCACACGCATGCGTGACAGCCAGAGCGTGCTGATTCGCCAGGCCCTGGAACGCCATGCTGGCAATGTCACTGCGGCAGCCGAGGCCCTGGGCATCAGCCGTGCAACCCTGTACCGCAAGCTCAAGCAGACGCCGCCTTGATCCAGCGCCTGCTGGCCTCGACCGCCCGTTGGGCGAGCGCGGCCAGCAACAGCGCATTGCCACTCTAAGGGTTACAGCTTGATCAGCACCGACTTGAGCTCGGTGTAGTGCTCGATGGCTGCTGCGCCCATTTCCCGGCCGACCCCCGACATCTTGTAGCCGCCGAACGGCAACGCCGGGTCGAGGGCGCTGTGGCAGTTGACCCATACCGAGCCCGAGCGGATCTGCGGGATCATCCGGTGCACCGCGCCCAGGTTGTTGGACCAGATGCTCGCACCCAAGCCGTAGGGGCTGTCGTTGGCCATGCGCACCGCGTCAGCTTCGTCATCGAACGGAATGGCCACCAGCACCGGGCCGAAGATTTCTTCCTGCACCAGCGGGTGACGCTGGTCGACATCGACAATCACCGTTGGCTTGACGAAGTAACCGGGGCCGAATTGCTCGCCACCGCAGGCGATGGTCGCACCGCTGCTGCGGCCTTGCTCGATGTAGTCGTAGACGCGCTTCTGCTGGCGCGCGGAGATCAGCGGCCCCATTTCCACGCTGGGGTCCAGGCCGTTGCCGAGTTTCATGGCATTGGCGATGCCGGCGATATCGGCCACCACATTGTCGAAATGCTTGCGCTGTACGTACAGGCGGGAACCGGCACAGCACACTTGGCCCTGGTTGAAGAAGATCGCGCTGGCGGCGCCGGCGGCGGCGCTGGCCAGATCGGCGTCGGCCATGACGATGGTCGGTGATTTGCCGCCCAGTTCCAGGGTGACCCGGGTCATGGAGTCCATGGCGATCTTGCCAATGGTCTTGCCCACGGCGGTGGAGCCGGTGAAGGTCAGTTTGTCGACCAGCGGGTTGCGGGTCAGGGCATCGCCGGCGACCAGGCCGGTGCCGGTCACGACGTTGAAGACCCCCGCCGGGTAACCCGCTTCCAGTACCAGTTCGGCCAGTTTCAGAGCACTCAGCGGGGTTTCATCGGCAGGCTTGAGGACCATGGTGCAGCCGGTGGCCAGGGCCGGGCCGAGCTTCCAGCAGGCCAGCAGCAGGGGGAAGTTCCAGGCGACGATGGCGCCGACCACGCCGACCGCTTCACGGCGCACGAACCCGTGGAACTGATCGGCGGGCATCAACGGCATCGACACCTCGACGGTGCTGCCTTCGATCTTGGTGGCCCAGCCGGCCATATAGCGCAGAAAGTCGATCGACAGCTGCACGTCCATGGCCCGGGCTACCACGGCACTCTTGCCGTTGTTCAGGCATTCGAGCTGGGCGAGGATTTCGCCGTCGCGCTCAAGCAGGTCGGCCAGGCGCCACAGCAGGTTCTGCCGCTCGCGTGGGCGGGTGCGGCTCCAGGCGGAGTCATCGAACGCCTGGCGGGCGGCGTGTACCGCGCGGTCGACATCGGCCGGGGTGGCGGCGGGCACCTCGCAGAGGTTCTCGCCGTTGGCCGGGTTGCGCAGGGTCAGGCGGGCGCCATCGCTGGAGTCGACCCAGTCGGCGCCAATCAGCATGCGTGGCGCGCGGCGAATGAAGGCTTCGACGTCGGGGTGCAGGGGGGCAGTGGTGGACATGGCAAACCTCATTGTTGTGAGTGAGTGCCGGGTGTTCGCAACGCGTGTGCCAACGTGGCGAAGTCCCTGTTTTCAGGCGCTGTCGGGCAACGTTGGCAGCCTGTCGCCGGGATGCTCCGTCTCATTTTGAGACAGTGGTGAGACGGGTCGGTATGTATCGTCACCTCAGCACCGTTGTCCGCAACAGGGGCGCGGCGCTTTACTCTGTGCTTGGCATGAACAGTGATAGCATAGTGCTATTATTTGCGTCATTGCTGGTACGATCGTGCGCCAAATATGCGCAGCGCAAGCCTCAAGCTATCGCCCTGTGTGGCCGATACTCTGCGAGTGCGGCCCGATTCATTGCCGCAGCGAATCTACCCGCGAAGCCGAGCCTGTCCGTGAAGGTGCCTCTGCGTCTATTTTTTCATTTGCCATGACAGGTTTCGTGGATGCAGGTCTACAGCCAAAAAAGCTTTCTGATTGTCGATGACTTCTCCGATTTTCGCAGCTCGGCCCGCTCGATGTTGCGCGAACTGGGCGTGCGCGATGTCGACACCGCCGACAGTGGCGAGCAGGCACTGCGCATGTGCGCGCAGAAACGTTACGACTTTATCCTTCAAGACTTCCACCTGGGCGATGGCAAGAAGAACGGCCAGCAGGTGCTCGAGGACCTGATCCTCGACAAACTGATCAGTCATGAGTGCGTGTTCCTCATGGTCACTGCCGAAAGCAGCCAGGCGATTGTCCTCAGCGCCCTGGAGCACGAGCCCGACGCCTACCTGACCAAGCCGTTCAACCGCATCGGCCTGGCTCAGCGCCTGGAAAAACTGGTGCAGCGCAAGACCTTGCTCAAACCGATCCTCCAGGCCCTGGACCGCGGCCGTCCGGCCGAGGTGCTGGCGGCCTGTGCCGAGCTGTGCAAGAAGGACCCGCGCTTCGCGCCGCTGTGCCTGCGTTATCGCGCCGATGCCTTGCGCGACCTCAACCGCGTCGATGAGCTGGAGAAGTTCCTCACCACCATCATCGCCAGCCGCGCCACGCCCTGGGCCTATGCCGCCCTGGGCAACCTGTTGTACAAGCGCAACCAGTTGGCCCAGGCCCAGGGCGTATACGAACAAGCACTCAAGGCTTTCCCGATGATGCCCGGGCTGTACGATGGCCTGGCCGAGGTGCTGGTGGCCCTGGGTGAAAGCAAGCGCGCCCAGGGTGTGCTGGAAGAGGCCGTGCGCCTTTCACCGTTGGCCGTACGCCGGCAGATGATGCTGGGCAAGCTGGCCCTGAGCAACGACGACTACGACACCTCGTCCAAGGCCTACCGGCACGCCGTCAACCAGGGCCAGAGCTCGCGTTACAAAGACCCGGAGAGCAACCTCGGGCTGGTGCAGGCGCTGATGAACAAGAACGCCGGCAACGGCCTGGATGCACGTACCCGGGTCGAGATCAACACCGTGCTCAGCGAAGTGGCCAAAGAGAACGTCGAAGACCAGGGGCTGCAGGTGCGCGCACGGTTGATGAAAGCCGCCAGCCTGCAGCAGGCTGGCGACGCCGAAACCGCCGCCAAGCTGACCGAACAGGCCATGGCCCGGCTGGAGAAAATGGACCAGTTTTTCTCGGTGGAAGCCGCGTTGGTGGTGGCCACGCAGTTGCAAAAGCTCGGTCAGGAGGCTGCCGGCACCTCTATTCTCAAGGGCTGCGTGGAGACCTACGGCGACGACCCCAAGGTCATGCAGAGCGTGGCACAACTGACCGATGATCCGAGCGTGTTGGGCGCGGTGACCGAAGCGGTCGACCTTAACCGCCAGGGCGTTCGCAGTTACCAGGCCGGCCAGCTCAGCGAAGCGCTGGCGCAGTTCCGCCGGGCCCTGACGCTGCAGCCGAAGAACATCAGTATTGCCCTCAACACCGCCCAGGCGCTGCTGCGCATCGGTGGCGAGGCACCGCCGCCGGCGATCATGGACGAGTGCCGTGCCTGCCTGGGCAGCGTGACCGGCATCCCGAAAAGCGACAACCGTTACGATCGCTACCGCAAACTGCACATCCGGGCCTTTGGCGCATGAACCAGGACAACCAGGGGCTGGATTTCTCCACGGTGATCGCCTCCACCGTACACGACATGAAGAACTCCCTGGCGGCCCTGACCCAGGCCCACAGCCAGTGGCTGGCGCGCCTGCCCGAAGCGTTGCGCAGCGGCAGCGAACAGGGGGTGATGGAGCACGAATTCAGCCACCTCAACGGCATGCTGGTGCAGTTGCTGGGCTTGTACAAGCTGGGCGTCAACCAACTGCCCATGTGCCCCGACTATCACGAGCTCGACGATTTCATCGAAGCCCAGCTGGCGGCCCAGCAGAACCTGCTGCAGCACCGCGACATCCTCGCCAGCTGGCGCATTGAAACCGCAAGCCCGCTGGGTTTCTTCGACCGCGAACTGGTTGGCTCGGTAGTGGCCAACATCCTCAACAACGCCATTCGTTATGCCGGGCATACCTTGTTGATCAGCGTCAGCGACGAAGGCGAACAACTGCTACTGAGCATCAACGATGACGGCCCGGGCTTCCCGGCGCGCATGCTCGAGCGTCAGCAGGAGTATGTGCAGGGTATCGACGGCAAGAGCGGCAGCACCGGCCTGGGGCTATACTTCGCGGCGCGGATTGCCGCTCTGCACGAGCGCAACGGCGTCAAGGGGCGGATCGAGATTGCCAACGGCGGGGTGTTGGGCGGGGGGCTTTTCAGGCTCTATTTGCCGTGAAGTGGTTATCCCGCGGGCTGTTGGCCGGGCTGTTGCTGCCATTGTGCGGGTGTCAGATTGCCCTGTACCCGATTACCCTGGTCAGCTGCGCTTTGCGTGCGCAGCCGACGCTCTCCCCTGAAGCCTTGCCGCTGGCGAGGGTGGGGCAGCCCTATCAGGCGCAGATCACGCTCATCGCCAGCAGTTCGCCGGTGAGTGGCTTCTATGCCGAACCCTTACCGCCAGGGCTGACACTGCAGCACCAGGGCCGCAGGCCTGACGCGACATTGGTCGGCACACCGCAACGTGCGGGGGTCTATCACTTCGTGGTGTCGGTGGGGACGTTTGGTACGCAGTGTGCTGGCTTGAGTGCGGATCGCGAGTATCGCCTTGAGGTGAAGTGACGAGTGTCGTCGCCGGAGGTGGAAGGCTGTGCGACACTCCACCCTTTGCTCCACAGGATTGCCCCATGAACCCGGCTAAACCCGCCCTGATCCGCGAAACCTTCCCCGTCGGCCCGTTGCAGTGCAACTGCACCATCATCGGTGACCCGATCAGCAAAAAGGCCATCGTCGTCGATCCGGGTGGCAATCACGAGCAGATCCTCGCCCGCCTGGATGCCCATGGCCTGAAGGTGGTGAGCATCATCCATACCCACGCGCATCTGGATCATTTCCTCGCCTCCGGGCAGTTGAAGGAGAAGACCGGCGCCACCCTGCACCTGCATAAGGACGACCAGTTCCTCTGGGACAACCTGGAAATGCAGTGCCAGATGTTCGGCGTGCCCTACACTCCGGTGCCGGCGCCGGACCGCTGGCTGGCCGATGACGAAGAACTGGCCTGCGGCTGTGGCGTGGCCTTGCACACCCCGGGGCACACGCCGGGCTCGATGAGTTTCTGGTTCGCCGAGGCCAAGCTGCTGATTGCAGGCGATACGCTTTTTCGCCGTGGGATTGGTCGCACCGATTTGTGGGGTGGTGATCAGGCGACTATCGTTCGTTCTATCAAGCAGCGCTTGTACAGCCTGGATGAAGAGGCCACGGTGGTGACCGGACATGGGCCGGATACCCGCCTGGGTGATGAGATGCGCCAGAACCCGTTCGTGCGCGCGTGAAGTTTCAGGGAATTTTTCTGCTTTGCTGCAATCCAAGGCTGGCATAGATCCGAATCAGATCCGCTGCACTTTCGAATTACAGTAGGAGCTTGTCCATGTTCACCATGCGTCGTTTGATTATCGTCGCTACCGCTGCCGCGCTGATGTCCGGTTGTGCCAGCCCCAACCCGTATGACAGCCAGGGTCAGGCGCAGCAGGGTTCCACAGGGATGAGCAAAACTGCCAAGTACGGCGGCCTGGGCGCGCTGGCCGGTGCCATTGCCGGTGCGGCCATCGACCATAACAACCGCGGCAAGGGTGCGCTGATCGGCGCTGCCGCGGTGGGCGCCGCCGCCGCAGGTTATGGCTACTACGCCGACAAGCAGGAAGCTGCCCTGCGTGAGAGCATGGCCAACACCGGTGTCGAGGTTCAACGTCAGGGCGATCAGATCAAGCTGATCATGCCGGGTAACATCACCTTCGCCACCGACTCGGCCAACATTGCCCCGAGCTTCTACTCGCCGCTGAACAACCTGGCCAACTCCTTCAAGCAGTTCAACCAGAACACCATTGAAGTGGTCGGCTACACCGACAGTACCGGCAGCCGTCAGCACAACATGGACCTGTCGCAACGTCGGGCGCAATCGGTGGTCAGCTACCTGACCTCCCAGGGTGTTGACCCGAGCCGCGTCAGCGCCCGTGGCCTGGGCCCGGACCAGCCGATCGCCAGCAACGCCGACGCCAACGGCCGCGCGCAGAACCGTCGGGTAGAGGTCAACCTCAAGCCGATTCCTGGGCAGCAGTATCAGTAAGTTGCAAGATGTAAGAAAGGGGAGCCTGGCTCCCCTTTTTTGTGCCTGCAGTGGCCTCATTGCTGGCAAGCCAGCTCTCACAGAGGCCTGGTTAGCATCCTGCAACAGCCTTGGACTGGTAGTTTGAGCGTCCTAGGACCTATCCTACGAATTCTGTCGCCCTGCAGATGATTGCTCCGGGGGAAGTACACCACTAGGCTCACTGGGTCGCTGATGTATCAGCGATCGGGTTTGGCGACCTGGAGCAAACAAAAGACTGCACCATGTGAATGCTTGTCGGCGTTAAGTTGCGCTGACTTCACTTTATGGTGGCTGTGCGCGGGAGGGCTTCGGCCCTGCCGGGTTTCCCTTTTGGCTCGGTTCGCCAATCCGCGTACAGCCGCCACCCCTTCGTTTGGCGACGAGTCGGTGGCTGCTCCATTCCAAAAGGAGCTTCATCATGAAAAAAATCGTTCCAGACCCACCTGAATTCCACCTTCTCGAAACCACAGAAACCCCATTCGGCCTCTGCGATGCTGGTCATCCACAGTTATTCGCCGTGCGCGCCGGGGTCAATGTCGAAGATGCGCTGGTGCATGCATCGCTGTATTTGAAGTGCGCAAGCCTGACCGGGCCGCTAGCGGTCGAGCATACCTGTGAGCCGGGGCGAGGGTTTCTTCAGGCGACCCTGCATTCCCATGAAATGGCCAAGGCATTGATTGATGCGTTGCTCGATGGGCTGGAGAGCCGTGTGATCAGGATGCCAGGCGGCGCCTGAGTTGCGAGCGCGTTGCGCTCGATCGCTGGCAAGGCCAGCTCCCACAGGTCCGGTGTGTGCCCAGATTAATTGTGGAAGCCGGCTTTGCCGGCGATACGGTAGGTCAGGCGACTCAGCTTGGGCTTCTGGTAGTGATTGTCAGTACATCGGTATAAACGATGACCACAGACTGGCCGACCTTGAGATTTTTCATGCGTGCCTGAAGGTCAGGGTCTTCGACCTTCACCACCTTTTGCGGGCCCTCAGGTGGCGTCAGCGTTACCTCATGGGTTTTCAGGTCGATCTTGGTGATCTTCGAGGTGACCTTGATCTGCCGAAATGCCTCACCACCTGGGTTAGGGTTGTCCTTGGTGGCGCGAATGACACCGGCCTCCTTGCTGATGCCCGGGGCCTTGGTGAGGTCGGTTTCGAGCACAGTAGCAACCGAGCGGTTGACTGTGATGTTGACCAGGTCGCCGACCTTGAGGTTATGCAGGTCCTTGGCCTGTTCGCTCACCTGGATCGGCACCTCAGAGTTCTCAGGCCCTGCCACCGTAACGACGCGCTTATCGAGGTCAACGGCAAGGACTTTGGTATTCACCACATCCTCAGTGGCGACAGCGTCGATCAGGATGTCTTCTGCCTGCACCGTGAAACTGGCTGCAGACAGAAGTGAAACAACAGCAAAAGCATGGGCAAAGCGGCGCAGCGGTTTCATAGGCTTACGTTCCTTGTGATTGCTAGTGAAATCATCGTAGGAAGTGAGCATAGATGCTGTCCGGCAAATTACCCGTCGGCGTTTTGTCGCAGCCGTTCGAGCAAGGCGTCCTTATCGCTCCACAGCTGGTTGATCCATTGCTGGAAGGCCAGGCGATAGGTCTCATCCTGGTCGTAGTTCCTGCCCAGGAACTCGGCCGGAATCGCCAGTTCCTCGAAGTGCACGACAATGTGCCTGACCCGCCCGCACAGCAAGTCCCAGAAGCCTGGCGCCCCGTTTGGATAGTGAATGGTGACGTTGATGATCGACTGCAGTTGCTCGCCCATGGCATCGAGCACAAAGGCAATACCGCCGGCCTTGGGCTTGAGCAAGTGCTTGAACGGCGACTGCTGCTGGCGATGCTTGGCCTGCGTGAACCGCGTGCCTTCGGCGAAGTTGAAGATTGCCGTCGGCTTGCCGCGAAACTTGGCGCAGGTGCGGCGGGTGGTTTCCAGGTCCTTGCCGGCCTTTTCCGGGTGCTTGGCCAGGTACGCCTTGGAGTAGCGCTTCATGAACGGGAAGCCCAGCGCCCACCAGGCCAGGCCGATCACCGGCACCCAGATCAGTACCTGCTTGAGGAAGAACTTCAGCGGGCGGATACGGCGGTTGAGCACGTACTGCAGTACCAGGATATCGACCCAGCTCTGGTGGTTGCTGGTGACCAGGTAGCTGTGCTGGTAGTCCAGCCCGGCCAGGCCCTCGACCTGCCAGCGGGCCTTGCCCAGCAGGTTGATCCAGGCGTTGTTGTTGCTGATCCAGGTTTCGTGGATGTGGCGCATCAGTTCATCGGTGAGCCGCTGCGCCGCGGCGAACGGCAGCAACAGCTTGAACAGGCTGACGATGAACAACGGGGTGCAGCAGACGATGGTGTTGAGCCCCAGCAGCAACGAGGCGATAACCCCGCGCAGCGGCGCGGGTAGCAATCCGAGCATGTTCAACTATCCAGTGAGCGGTTGGCCTGAATGGCGGTCAGGGCGATGGTGTAGACGATGTCGTCGACCTGGGCGCCGCGCGGCAGGTCGTTGACCGGCTTGCGCAGGCCTTGCAGCATCGGCCCCAGGCTTACGCAATCGGCGCTGCGCTGCACGGCCTTGTGGGTGGTGTTGCCGGTGTTCAGGTCGGGGAACACGAACACGGTGGCGCGGCCGGCCACTTGACTGTTGGGCGCCAGTTGCCGGGCGATGTCCAGGTTGGCCGCAGCGTCGTACTGCAAGGGGCCGTCGATCAGCAGGCCGCGCTGGGTTTCCTGGGCCAGCAGGGTGGCTTCGCGAACCTTCTCGACCTCTTCGCCACTGGCCGAATCACCGCTGGAGTAGCTGATCATCGCCACCCGCGGGGCAATACCGAAGGCTTCGGCGGAGTCGGCGCTCTGCAGGGCGATTTCCGCCAGCTCATGGGCCGTTGGGTGCGGGTTCATCACGCAGTCGCCGTACACCAGCACCTGCTCGGGGAACAGCATGAAGAACACCGACGACACAAGGCTGCAGCCCGGCGCGGTCTTGATCAGTTGCAGGGCCGGGCGGATGGTGTTGGCGGTGGAGTGCACCAGGCCCGACACCAGGCCGTCGACCTCGTCCAGGGCCAGCATCATGGTGCCGATCACCACCGGGTCTTCCAGTTGTTGCTCGGCCATCGGTGCATTGAGGCTCTTGCTCTTGCGCAGGCTGACCATCGGCTCGACGTAGCGCTCGCGGATCAGGTCCGGGTCAAGAATCTCCAGGCCTTCGGGCAAGGTAATGCCCTGGGCGCGGGCCACGGCCTGAACGTCGTCGGGCTTGGCCAGCAGCACACAGCGGGCAATACCGCGGGCCTGGCAGATGGCGGCGGCCTGCACGGTCATCGGCTCGGCGCCTTCGGGCAGGACAATGCGCTTGTTGGCCTGCTGGGCGCGCTGGATCAACTGGTAGCGGAACACGGCTGGCGACAGGCGCAGCTCGCGCGGGGTGCCGCAGCGCTGGTGCAGCCAGTCGGCGTCCAGGTAGCTGGCGACGAAATCGGTGATCAGCTCCGCGCGCTCGCGGTCATCCACCGGGATTTCCTTGTTCAGGCCGTTGAGCTGGTTGGCGGTGTCGTAGGAGCCGGTGCTTACCGACAGGACCGGCAAGCCGGCCAGTAGCGCGCCCTGGCACAGTTCGAGGATGCGCGGGTCGGGCTTGCTGTCGCTGGTCAGCAGCAGGCCCGCCAGCGGTACACCGTTGATCGCCGCCAGGCTCACGGCGAGGATGATGTCGTCGCGATCCCCCGGGGTCACCACCAGCGTGCCGGGCTTGAGCAGCGGCACGGTATTGGCCACGGTGCGGGCGCAGATGATGATCTTGTTCATCCGCCGGGTTTCGTAGTCGCCGGCATTGAGTACCTGGGCGCCGAGCAGTTCGGCCACGTCGCGGGTGCGTGGGTCGTTGAGGCCGGCCTGGAAGGGGATGCAGCCGAGCAGGCGGAAGTCGCCGCCGCGCAGCAGCGGCGAATGCTCGACCAGGCGCGCGGCGAAGGCGCTCATGTCCTCGTCGGTGCGCACCTTGTTGAGAATTACCCCGAGCACTTTCGGGTCGCGTGGCCCGCCAAACAGCTGGGCCTGCAGTTCGACGCGCCCGGACAGCTCGGTGAGCACCTCGTTTTCCGGTGCCGACACCAGGATCACTTCGGCATCCAGGCTCTTGGCCAGGTGCAGGTTGACCCGCGCGGCGTAGCTGGCGTGGCGGGTCGGGACCATGCCTTCGACCACCACCACGTCCTTGCCGATGCAGGCCTGCTGGTAGAGAGTAATGATTTCCTCGAGCAGCTCATCCAGCTGGCCGTCGCCCAGCATACGCTCGACATGGGCCAGGCTCAGCGGCTGCGGTGGCTTGAGGCCATGGGTGCGGGCAACCAGTTCGGTGGAGCGTTCCGGGCCGGTATCGCCCGGGTGCGGCTGGGCAATCGGCTTGAAGAAGCCAACCTTCAACCCGGCACGCTCCAGGGTGCGCACCAGGCCCAGGCTGATGGAGGTCAGGCCGACGCCAAAGTCGGTCGGCGCGATAAAAAATGTCTGCATGCGAGCTTCTCGAAATGAGCTGTGCAAAAGAATCAATTGCCAAGGGTATCGCTATCGACCCCCCGAGCGCACCCGTCGCAAATATCCGGCAACCCGTTTGTCCGGGTTGCGTTCGCTTTCAGGCGAGGCCTTGGTTACACTTGTTCGTTCTACATTCTTATGCAAAAGGTCTCGCCCCATGCTGATCGCCGCCAAAAAGGCTGTCTCCATCGACTATACCCTGACCAACGACGCTGGTGAGGTCATCGACAGCTCCGCCGGCGGCGCTCCGCTGGTCTACCTGCATGGCGCAGGCAACATCATTCCGGGCCTGGAAAAAGCCCTGGAAGGTAAAACCACCGGTGACGAGCTGGACGTTGCCGTCGAGCCGGAAGACGCCTACGGCGAATACCTGGCCGAGCTGGTCAGCACCCTGAACCGCAGCATGTTCGAAGGTGTCGACGAGCTGGAAGTGGGCATGCAGTTCCACGCTTCGGCGCCGGATGGCCAGATGCAGATCGTCACCATTCGCGACCTGGACGGCGACGACGTCACCGTCGACGGCAACCACCCACTGGCTGGCCAGCGCCTGAACTTCAAGGTCAAGGTCGTCAACGTGCGTGATGCCAGCGAAGAAGAAGTAGCCCATGGCCACGTTCATGGCGAAGGTGGCCATCACCACTGATTTTCTGCGCTAAGCTCAGAGAGTCGCGAAGGCGCCCGGGCAAGTCCGTCGCTCCAGCAGGGGAAGACGGCTTGGCAGGGCGCCTTTTTGATGGGCTGGTTTTACTGATTGCAGCTCGCAGCGGCAACCGGGATCTGGAAAGGGGAGTACGTCATGAGTGCATTTCACGACCTGAAGCTGCAGGCACTGAATGGCCAGGAGTTGCCTCTGGCGCCGTTCAAGGGCCAGGTGGTGCTGGTGGTCAATGTCGCCTCCAAGTGTGGCCTGACCCCACAGTATGCGGCGCTGGAAAACCTCTATCAGCAGTACAAGGGCAAAGGCTTCAGTGTGCTGGGCCTGCCGTGCAACCAGTTTGCCGGCCAGGAGCCAGGGACTGAAGAAGAAATCCAGAAGTTCTGCAGCCTGAACTACGGCGTGAGCTTTCCGTTGGGCAGCAAGCTTGAAGTCAACGGCCACGACCGTCATCAGCTGTATCGCTTGCTGGCGGGTGAAGGCGCCGAGTTTCCGGGCGATATCACCTGGAACTTCGAGAAGTTTCTGGTCGGTAAGGACGGCCGCGTGCTGGCGCGTTTCTCGCCACGTACCGCGCCGGATGATCCGACAGTGGTGCAGGCGATCGAGAAGGCTTTGGCCTGATCGGCCCTATCGCGGGGCAAGCCCGCTCCTACAGAAGTGTAGGAGCGGGCTTGCCCCGCGATGCTGTTCAATCACCCAGATCAATAGTACTGGGCCACCCGAACGGCTCCCCCTATCCTCAGGCGCATTCCCCATTCCCTGGAGCGCCCCATGTCCGCCAACGCACTCTTCACTCCCTTCCAACTGGGCACCCTCGCGCTGCCAAGCCGGGTGGTCATGGCACCGATGACCCGTACCTTCTGCCCTGGCGGCGTACCGCACGCGCAAGTGGTGGAATACTACCGTCGCCGCGCCGCGGCAGGCGTCGGTCTGATCATCACTGAAGGCACCACGGTCGGCCACAAAGCCGCCAATGGCTACCCGAATGTGCCGCGTTTTTACGGGGAAGACGCCCTGGCCGGCTGGAAAAAAGTCGTCGAAGCCGTGCATGCCGAAGGCGGACGCATCGTTCCGCAGCTCTGGCACGTGGGTAGCGTGCGCCGCCTGGGCACCGAGCCGGATGCCAGCGTGCCGGGCCATGGTCCGAGCGAGAAGCTCAAGGATGGCCAGGTGGTGGTGCACGGCATGACCAAGGCCGATATCCGTGAAGTGATCGAGGCTTTTGCTCAGGCTGCCCGCGACGCCCAGGCCATTGGTATGGACGGTGTCGAGATCCATGGCGCCCATGGCTACCTGATCGACCAGTTCTTTTGGGACACCAGCAACCAGCGCAGCGACGAGTATGGTGGCGACCTGGCTGGCCGTTCGCGATTTGCCATCGAGCTGATTGAGGCGGTGCGCGCGGCGGTGGGCCCGGACTTCCCGATCATTTTCCGCTTCTCGCAGTGGAAGCAGCAGGATTACAGCGCGCGCCTGGTGCAGAGCGCCGAGGCGCTGGGGGCGTTCCTGCAGCCGTTGGTCGACGCCGGTGTGGATATCTTCCATTGCTCGACCCGGCGCTTCTGGGAGCCGGAGTTCGAAGGCTCGGACCTCAACCTGGCCGGCTGGACCCGCCAGCTCACCGGCAAGCCGACCATCACCGTCGGTAGCGTCGGCCTGGATGGCGAGTTCCTGCAGTTCATGGTCGCCACCGATAAAGTGGCACAGCCGGCTAGCCTTGAGAACCTGCTCAAGCGCCTGAACAACGACGAGTTCGACCTGGTGGCGGTCGGCCGGGCGCTGCTGGTGGACCCAGACTGGGCAGCCAAAGTGCGTGATGGCCGCGAGCAGGACATCCTGCCGTTCAGCCGTGAGGCGTTGACGACTCTGGTTTGATTGCAAGTGCTGCCGGGCTCGGGCGCGCAACGTTGCCCTGGTCCTGGCGGCAGGCTGCCTGCAAGTGCGCTTCGAACTGCTCGACAATCGCCGGCCAGCCCTGGCGGCTGGCGTGCTGGCGGGCATTGAGGCGCACCCGGCGCAGGGTTTCCGGCTCTTCGAGCAACCAGGCGGCGGCATCGATAAAGGCCGCTTCGTCACCCGGCATGGCCAGTGCGCCGCTGTGCCCGTGGCGGATGTGCTGGGCTGCTGCCGCTTCATCGTAGGCGACCACGCCCAGGCCTGAAGCCAGGGCTTCAAGCACCACATTGCCGAAGGTTTCGGTCAGGCTGGGAAACAGGAACACATCCCCCGAGGCATAGTGCTCGGCCAGCGTTTCGCCACGCTGGGCGCCGCAGAACACTGCGCCCGGCAGGCGTTGTTCAAGCATGCTGTGCTGGGGCCCGTCACCCACTACGATCAGCTTGATGCGCCGCTGTGGATACTGCTGCTGCAGGGCCTCCAGGCACGGCTGGAGCAAACCGAGGTTCTTCTCGGCGGCCAGGCGCCCGACATGCAGCAGGGCGATATCGTCATCGCCCAGGCCCCATTGTTCACGCAACGCCTGATTGCGCCGTGCCGGGTTGAACAGCTGGCTGTCGACCCCGCGGGCCATTAGGCTGAGATTATCGAAGCCGCGCCGTTCCAGCTCCAGGCGCTGGCTGAGGCTGGGCACCAGGGTGGTGTGGGTGCGCCGGTGGAACCAGCGCAGGTAGTGGGTCAGCAGGCGCGCCAGCAGGCCCAGGCCGTACTCGCTGGAGTATTGCTGGAAGTTGGTGTGAAAACCGCTGACCACAGCAATCCCCAGGCGCCGCGCCGCGCGCAGGGCGCTCAGGCCCAGCGGGCCTTCGGTGGCGATGTACAGCACGTCGGGGCGTTGCCGGCGCCAGCGGCGGATCAACTTGTGCATCGACACCTGGCCCCACTGCAAACCCGGATACCCCGGCAACGGCCAGCCCCGGCACAACAGCAGGTTTTCATCGCTGGCAGAGGGCTGTTCGGCCAGTTGCCGCGGGCGCACCAGCTCGACCCGGTGACCGCGCGAGCGCAAGCCATCGCTGAGGCGGCCAAGGGTATTGGCCACGCCGTTGATTTCCGGTGGGAAGGTTTCACTGATCAGGGTGACATGCAGGGACAGTGTGCTCATGAAGCCAGTGTCGACCGCCCGGATTGCCGCTCTGTGACCAATAAATGACAGATCGATGACGCCTGATTACCGGCGGTTTTCAGCGCTTAAATATTTCCCAGCAAGTGACTCAAGATTGCCTGGCCAGCAGCCGATGCAGAGGCATTCGAATGACTGGTTTCGCTCCGGGAGAGCGTCATGTTCAACAGCAAACTCAAGAAAGAAATCCTCCAGCTGCGTGAAGACCTGCAGTCCATGGAACAGGTCAAAAGCAGCCTCGACAGCGAGATGCTGGTGTTACAACTCGACCCTCAAGGGCGAATCGAATCGGTCAACAGCAACTTCGAAAAAGAGATGCTCTATAGCGGCCATCAACTGATTGGTCGCAACATCGAGGAAATCGTTCCCCCGCACGTCAAGCAGCTCGACTTTTACCAGCGCATGAAGCACGCCATCACCCGTGGCGAGCACCTCAATGGCGCCTTCCGCCTGCTGCGCGGCAATGGCCAGGAAGCCTGGTTGCGGTCGATCCTGCAGCCGGTGAAAAACAGCGAAGGGCGGATCAAGTACTTCTCCCTGCATTCGAGCGACCTGACCCGCACCATCGAAACCTCCCGCGAGCACGAAAGCCTGATCAAGGCGCTGATGCGCTCCACGGCGGTGATCGAGTTCAACCTCAATGGTGAAGTGCTGACCGCCAACGACCGCTTTCTGCAGACCATGGGCTATAAGCTCGATCAGGTCGTGGGCAAGCACCACCGCTTGTTCTGCGAGCCTGAGGAGTACAACTCGGTGGCCTATCAGGCCTTCTGGGACAAACTGCGCCATGGTGAGTTCGTCGCCGAGCGCTTCAAGCGGATCGATGCCCATGGCCGTGTGGTGTGGCTGGAGGCGTCCTACAACCCGATCATCGATGCCCACGACGTGCTCTACAAAGTGGTCAAGTTCGCCACGGTGATCACCGACCAGGTCAACCAGGAAACCGCCGTAGCCCAGGCTGCCGACATCGCCTACAACACCTCGCTGGAAACCGACGCCTGTGCACGCAAGGCCACCGAGGTGGTGACCCAGACCGTGGACGTCATGCGCGGCCTGGAAACCTACATGCAGGAAGCCGCCGAAGGCATCGAGGCGCTGGACAAGCAGTCGCAGGTGATCGGTTCGATCATCAAGACCATCAGCGACATCGCCGGGCAGACCAACTTGCTGGCCCTCAACGCCGCCATCGAAGCCGCCCGTGCCGGCGAGCAGGGGCGCGGCTTTGCTGTGGTTGCCGACGAGGTCCGGCAACTGGCCTCGCGCACCAGCACCGCCACCGAAGAAATCGCTCGCGTGGTGCAGCAGAATGAGCAATTGGCCAAGGCGGCGGTGGATATCATCGACAGCAGCAAGCGCCAGGCCGAGCAGGGCCTGTCCCTGGCCGGGCAGACCGGTACGGTGATCGTCGAGATTCAGGACGGTGCGCAGAAGGTAGTCAATGCGGTGGGGCAGTTCTCCAACCAGCTGTCGAACTGATGGCTGCGCCGCGTAGCCGGGCGGCTACGCGGCCAGGGCTCAGGTGCGTTCGCGCACCCAGAACAGCGTGGCGCCGGCCACTGCGGCCGGCATCATCAGGATGTTGAGGAAGGGCACCAGCAACACCAGGTACACCGAACCGCCAAAGCCCAGGCTCTGCCAGCGTTTTTCGCGCAGCCAGGCGAGCATGTCCTGCCAGCTCATCTTGTGGTTATCCGCCGGGTAGTCGATGTACTGGATAGCCATCATCCAGATACCGAACAGCAGCCACAGCGGCGCGGCGATGATGTTCACCACCGGGATCAGCGAGAGGATGAACAGGCCGATCGCCCGTGGCAGGAAGTAGCCGAGCTTGCGCGCCTCGCGACCGAGGGTGCGTGGCACCATGGCCATGAGCTCCGCCCAGCTGAAGGCCGGGAAGTCATCGGTGCCGCGCACCACCACTTCGACCTTTTCTGCCAGGAAACCATTGAACGGCGCGGCAATGACGTTGGCCAGCATGGTAAAAGTGAAGAACACCATCAGCCCGACCAAAACCACGAACAGCGGCCACAGCACGTAGTTGAGAAAGCTCAGCCAGCTCGGCAGGCTGGGCATCAGCGAATCGACCCAGAGGCTGAACTGATGGCCGGCAAAGTAGATCAGGCCGACGAACAGCAGCAGGTTGACCGCCAGCGGCAGCAACACGAACAGGCGCAGGCTCGGGCTCAGGACCAGTTTCAGCCCTTCGCGTAGGTACTGTGGGCCAGAGAGGACAGGGGCTTGCATAAAGGGGAAGGCTCCGGGTAAAGGCAAACGCGCTGACCTTACCGAGTTTGTGCGCCTGGCGAAAGCGCGGTGCAGAGCGAGAAACGGGCTGTAACAAAACCTCGGCAGCATCCCGGGCAGGGCTTCATAGATAAACCACGAGCGCTTTTGTTGATAAATAGAGCAGGCCTATAAGGTGGATTGTCTAAGGATATTTCCTTAATCTCTGCCACCTCGCTAAAGTGCGCACATCTTTTCAACGCCTTCGAATTCTGATTTTCAAGGAGTTTCCATGAGCATTCTGGTCAACAAGCAAGCCCCTGATTTCGATGCGGCGGCGGTGTTGGGCGACGGTTCGATCGTCGATAGCTTCAAGCTTTCTTCCCTGCGCGGCAAATACGTCGTGCTGTTCTTCTGGCCGCTGGACTTCACCTTTGTCTGCCCGTCGGAAATCATTGCCCACAACAATCGCATGGACAAGTTCCGCGAGCTGGGTGTGGAAGTGGTCGGTGTGTCCATTGACTCGCAGTTCACCCACCACGCCTGGCGCAGCACCTCGGTCGAGAAGGGCGGCATCGGCGCGGTCGAGTTCACCATGGTAGCCGACGTCAAGCACGAGATTACCCGTGCCTACGGTATCGAGCACGATGACGGCGTGGCCCTGCGTGCCTCGTTCCTGATCGACCAGCAAGGCGTTGTCCAGCACCAGGTGGTCAACAACCTGCCGCTGGGCCGCGAAGTCGACGAGATGATCCGCCTGGTCGAAGCCCTGCAGTTCACTGAACAGCACGGTGAAGTCTGCCCGGCCGGCTGGCGCCCTGGCCAGAAAGGCATGAAGGCCGACGCCAAGGGCGTTGCCGACTACCTGGCCGAGAACGCCGCCAGCCTGTAAGGCTGCGATTCAACGTTTTTCAGGACCTGCGGCCAAAAGCCTTCCCCAAGTGCTTCGCAGGTTCTTTTTTATTCCAGCCGGTGATCCCGGCGATACGATGCGGGCAATTGAACGCCCGCTCGACAGGAGTGTGACATGTCTGAAGTACGTCATTCGCGAGTGATTATTCTCGGTTCCGGCCCTGCCGGTTACAGCGCTGCCGTGTACGCCGCGCGCGCCAACCTCAAGCCGCTGCTGATCACCGGCATGCAGGCCGGCGGCCAGCTGACCACCACCACCGAAGTCGACAACTGGCCGGGCGACGCCCATGGCCTGACCGGCCCGGCGCTGATGCAACGCATGCAGGAACACGCCGAGCGCTTCGAGACCGAAGTGGTGTTCGACCACATCAATGCCGTTGACCTGGCCAGCAAGCCGTTCACCCTCAAGGGCGACAGCGCCACCTACACCTGCGATGCATTGATCATCGCCACCGGTGCCAGCGCTCGCTACCTGGGCCTGCCATCGGAAGAAGCGTTCATGGGCAAGGGCGTTTCCGCCTGCGCGACCTGTGACGGCTTCTTCTACCGCAACAAGCCGGTGGCCGTGGTCGGTGGGGGTAACACCGCTGTTGAGGAAGCCCTGTACCTGGCCAATATCGCCAGCAAGGTCACCCTGGTTCACCGCCGCGAGACCTTCCGCGCCGAGAAGATCCTGGTCGACAAGCTCAACGCCCGCGTGGCCGAAGGCAAGATCGAGCTGAAACTCAACGCCACCCTGGACGAAGTGCTGGGTGACAATATGGGGGTCACCGGCGCGCGTCTGAAGAACAACGACGGCAGCTTCGACGACATCAAGGTCGATGGCGTGTTCATCGCTATCGGTCACACCCCGAACACCTCGCTGTTCGAAGGCCAGCTGACCTTGAAAGACGGCTACCTGGTGGTGAATGGCGGCCGTGACGGCAACGCCACTGCGACCAACGTTGAAGGTGTGTTCGCTGCCGGTGACGTGGCTGACCATGTTTACCGTCAGGCCATTACCTCGGCCGGTGCCGGTTGCATGGCGGCGCTGGATGTCGAGCGCTACCTGGACGGCCTGCAGAACGCAGCGCTCTGATAGAGTCAATCTAAAAAAAACCGGCCCTAAGGCCGGTTTTTTTATACCTGCAGTCAGCCTCAGAGGCTAAGGCGCATCGACAGATCCACCGCCTTTACATCCTTGGTCATCGCCCCGATCGAGATGTAGTCCACACCCGTTTCAGCAATCACCCGCAGGGTGCTTTCAGTCACGCCGCCACTGGCTTCAAGCTTGGCCTTGCCGCCGTTCAAGCGCACCGCTTCGCGCATGTCGTCCAGGCTCAGCTCATCGAGCATGATGATGTCGGCGCCCGCATCCAGGGCTTCTTTGAGCTCGTCCAGGCTTTCTACCTCGATCTCCACCGGTTTGCCTGGGGCAATGCGGTGCGCGGCGGTGATTGCCTCGGCGATACCGCCACTGGCGGCGATGTGGTTTTCCTTGATCAGGAACGCGTCGTACAGGCCAATGCGGTGGTTGTGGCAACCGCCGCAGGTGACCGCGTATTTCTGCGCCAGACGCAAGCCGGGCAGGGTCTTGCGGGTGTCGAGCAACTTGACCTGGGTGTCGGCGACCTTGTCGGCGAGAAATTGCGCGTGCGTGGCAACGCCCGACAGCATCTGCAGGAAGTTCAGCGCCGAGCGCTCGCCACTGAGCAGCGAACGCGCCGGGCCTTCAAGGTTGAACAGCACCTGGTTGGCGCTGGCGCGGTCGCCATCCTTGACCTGCCAGTGCACCGCCACCCGCGGGTCGAGCTGACGGAACACCGCATCGACCCAGGCCGTGCCGGCAATCACGCAGTCGTCGCGGGTAATGATGGTGGCCTTGGCCAGGCGCTCGGCCGGGATCAACTGGGCGGTGATGTCGCCGCTGCCGATGTCTTCGAGTAACGCACGGCGCACGTTGGCTTCGATTTCGGCGGTCAGGTCGGCGAGGCGTAAATTCGGCATGGCGGGCTCCACAAGCTAAGTGCCCGGGATTATAGGGCAGGGCAGCCTGCGCTTGCAGCAAACACTGCAGGGGTGGCCAACGCTTGACCTTTGGTCAGGCCGAATGAGCGTTTTACCCGGACCTGGGTCTATCGGCCGCGGCGTGCCGTGCACTGGCGAGTGAAGGGTTTTTACTCGATAATGCGCCTTGTATTTGGCGTCATAGCTTTGACGAGCGTTCAAGCGCTCAAAACCGAACCGGCAAGGAGACCAGGATGCACAACGACGGGAAGGTGGTGCCGATCAAGGCCATCACCGAACAGGCGCACAATGCGCCCCTCGCTCGTCTGCCGGTGGTGCTTCTTCAGGTCCGTGACAAGGCCGCGCTGCAGCTGCGCCAAAGCCTGCAGGCGCTATTCGACAACGCTGACGATACGCTGTTCGAGATGGCCGACAAGGCCGCCAACAATGTTGAACAGAACATCCTTTTCGAAGCCATGCGCGACCTGCGCCTCAAGCGCAAGAACATCGAGCGCGGCTATCTCGACCACTTCTATGAAGCCTTCGTGCAGATCGGTCAGTCCGATGCACTGCCGGCCCTGCGTAGCGATGCCTGCGAGCGCCTGACCCTGGTGGCCAACGATGAGCTGGAGCGCAACATGGCCCTGGATGCCATGGTCGCGCGGGTACTGGCGCGCGACGGCATCGCCCTGAACCAGTTGACCTTGCGCTTCGGCGCCCTGGTGGGCCAGACGCTGGACGATGCGCGCAACCCGCTGGGCCCGGCGATGCTCTGTGATTATTTTTTGCGCGCCGGGCGCAGCCTGGGAGTGGGGATCAAGGTCAAACTGATCATTCTCAAGCTGTTCGAGCGTTATGTGCTGCAGGATGCCGACCCGTTGTACGGCGAAGCCAACCAGTTGTTGATCGCCACCGGGGTGCTGCCCGAGCTCAAGGCCGTGCCGCGACGCCGGGCTCGGGAGCGGCCACTGGCCGAATGCGAGCCGTCGGCCAGCCAGGGCGACAGCAAACCGCACAGCAACCCGCTGGATGCCAACGGCCAGGCGGTGTTCGCCTCGCTGCAGGCCTTGCTCTCGCCGGTACGCGGGCGTGTTGCCCCGCGCCTTGAGGCCTGCGAGCAGGTGCAGGCGATCAGCACCCGTGACCTGTTGCGCCTGCTCTCGCACCTGCAGCACTACGTGCCGCCTACCTCTGAGAGTGACGATTTCGACCTGCACCAACAGCTGCAACAACTGCTGACCCGGGTCAGCGTCAAAAGCGGCACCTACCGCAAGATCGAGGTGGTCGACGAGGATGTCATCAACCTCATTGCCATGCTCTTCGAGTTCATCCTTGGCGATCGCAACCTGCCGCACTCGCTGCGAGCCCTGATTGGTCGCCTGCAGATCCCGATGCTCAAGGTGGCGGTGCTCGACAAGAGCTTCTTCAGCCGCAGCAACCACCCGGCCCGGCGCTTGCTCAACGAGATTGCCACGGCGGCCATGGGTTGGGGAGCCAGCGATGATTGCCAGCGCGACAGCCTGTACCTGCGGGTGGAAAAAATCGTTCAGCGCCTGCTCAGCGACTTTGTCGATGACCCGGCGATCTTCTCTGAACTGCTCGCTGAGTTTATTGCCTTCAGCAGTGACGAGCGACGCCGCAATGAGTTGCTTGAGCAGCGCACCCGCGATGCGGAAGAAGGCCGCGCACGTACCGCACTGGCGCGTCAGCGGGTGCAGCAGGAATTCAATCAGCGCCTGCTTGGCCGTTCGTTGCCGCGGGTGGTGGTGCGCTTTCTCGAACAGGCCTGGAGTCAGGTGCTGTTGCTCGCCTGTCTCAAACACGGCGACACCTCTCGCCAATGGCTTGAAGCGCTGGAAACCATGGATGAACTGATCTGGAGCGTGCAGCCGCACAGTGACGAGCAGGCACGCCTGCGCCTGCTGGAACTGGTGCCGGGGCTACTCAAGGCGTTGCGCGATGGCCTCGCCGGCGCCGCGTTCGATCCCTTTGCCACCAGCGAGTTCTTCGCCCAGCTCGAAACCCTGCATGTGCAGCTGTTCGATACCGCGGTGGAGGGCGGGCGCGTTATCCCTGTCAATGCCAGCGAACGGGTGCTGGTGCTCGATGAAATCGTCTTGCGTGCCCCCGAAGGCGGTGAGTCGGAAGCTTCCCTGGTGCGCCTGGCCGATGACGACCCGGCGTTGTTGCAGGTCGAGCGTCTGCGTATTGGCGCCTGGGTCGAGTTGATCGGCGACGATGAAGTGCAGCGCTGCAAGCTGATTGCCCAGATCGACAGCACCGACCGTTTCATTTTCGTCAACCGTACCGGGCTCAAAGTCCGCGAATGGTCGCGCATGGCCCTGGCCGTGGCCTTGCGCCGCGGCCATGTACGCTTGCTGGACGACACCCTGTTGTTCGACCGGGCACTGGACTCGGTGCTCAGCCAGTTGCGCCAGGCGCAGGCACGCTAGATTCCTACGCGTTTTAACGATGCAACTATAGCCACCACGGGGCATACTGAGCCGGTGCCCCCGTGTCTCAGGATTTTCTATGCAACTGGACCGCGCTACTGGCTGGTTCGCCGGCGTCTGCCATTGTCCTTCGCCCAATTGCAATGCCCGCGCCGAAGGCGAAGTCATCTCCCTGCTGGTTATCCACAACATCAGCCTGCCGCCGGCGCAATTTGGTACCGGTAAGGTCCAGGAGTTCTTCCAGAACCGGCTGGATGCCAGCGAGCACCCCTATTTCGAAGGCATCAAGCACCTGCGCGTGTCGGCGCATTTCCTCATCGAACGTGACGGCAAGGTCACGCAGTTTGTCTCCTGTCTGGAGCGTGCCTGGCATGCCGGGGTGTCCTGTTTCGAGGGGCGCGAGGCGTGCAACGACTTTTCCATCGGCATCGAGCTTGAAGGCACTGACGAGCTGCCCTTCACCGATGCCCAGTACCAGGCACTGCAAGCATTGACCCGGCAGATCCAGGACGCCTGGCCGGCCATTGGCACTGAACGGATTCAGGGCCACAGCGACATTGCTCCGGGACGCAAGACCGACCCCGGTGGCGCTTTTGACTGGCTGCGCTACCGCGCAAGCCTCAAGGACAAGGAGGACGAAGCATGAGTTTTCTGGTGTTGTTGCTGGTGTTGTGGTTCGAGAAGTTCTCGGCCCTGCGCCAGCGTCTGCAACGCGACGGTTTTTATGTCACCGAACTTACCCGCCTGGAGCGTGACGGCAGGCGCCATCCCTGGTGGGTGCTGACCATCCTGGTGTTGCTGCCGGTGGCCTTGCTGGCCTTGCTGCTGCACGTGCTGGAGCCGGTGGCCTATGGCTTGCTGGCCTTGCCGGTGCACCTGCTGGTGCTGATCTACAGCCTCGGCCGGGGCGACATCAAGGCCGCCCAAGGGCCGTTTCGCGATGCCTGGCGGCGCGGTGACGAGCAAGCAGCGGTGCATGTCGCCGAGCGCGACCTGGGTTTGACCGCCGACAATGCCCAGGCCCTGCTGGAGCGGGTGCAGGGCAACCTGTTGTGGCAGGCCTACCAGAGCTTTTTTGCGGTGATTTTCTGGTACTTCCTCCTCGGCCCGGCCGCAGCCCTGGCGTATCGGCTGCTGGCACTGACCGCCGAGCATGGGCGTACCCCTGTGCTGCGTGACCATGCCTTGCAACTGCGCCACGCCTTTGACTGGGCGCCGGTGCGCGTGCTGGGCGTCAGCTTCGCCCTGGTCGGCAACTTCGTTGCAGTCAGCCGGGTGATGTTGCACGAACTGCTGAACTGGCACATCAGCGCGGCCGGCTTGATCGACTCGGTCGGCCGCGTCGCCGCTGAACTGCCCGGCAACGCGTCGGCAGGCCCCGATGGCCTGCTCGGCCTCGACAACCTGTGGGAGCTGCTGCTGCGCTCGGCAGTGCTCTGGTACGCCTGTTTCGCCCTGTGGACCGTACTCGGCTAAAGCCCATCGCGGAGCGGCCGTTGGTCGCTCCGCTGCCGGTTAACCTTAAGTTACAAACCCCCGATCCGATATGCGCTATACAGGTGTTGCTGAATACGTTCGGTGGCCTTGTGCCACTGTGGGGGCGCAAACCGCAATCGCGGGGCAAGCCCGCTCCTGCAGAGGATGGTGCAAAGGCAGGAACCGTAAAAACAATAAGAATCGGAGGGCACCACCCTTGAAGAGCCTGTTGTATCCGGCCATCGCGCTGATGAACCGCCTGAGCTTCGGGATGAAGTTCAGCCTGATCAGTATTCTGTTTTTCCTGCCCATGCTGGTCACCAACTACTACCTGGTCCGCGATTCCTATGCGCAGTTCCATGCCACCCGCACCGAACTGCAGAGCCTGGAACTGCTCGGCAGCAGCCTGGCCTTGCGCGGTGACGTGGAAACCCTCGGCAACCTGGTGCAGATCAACGCCGTGCTCGGTCAGTCGGGCAAGGCCGAGGATGTCGAGGCGCAGATCGCCAGCGTCGAGCAACAGGTGCAGAGCCGCTTGTCCGGCTTGATTGCAGTGAGCGGTGACGAGGCCCAGGCCAAGGCTTTCGATGGCAAGCGCGCCGAGATGCTCGAGACGCTCAAAACCGCCCAAAGCGAGACCTCGCTGTTGAGCAAGGTGGCGCTGTTCGACAAGCTGCTGGGCCAGGCCCAGGTACTGAGCAAGGTGATTGCCAGCCAGGCCGGGCTCAGCCAGGACAGCGACTCGGCGATCCGCCAGCTGAGCGAACTGATGACCACGGTGACCCCGCAAGTTACCCAGACGCTCGGCGAAGGGCGGGCCATCGGCTCGTATTCACTAGGCCAGGGCTTTGTCAATTCGGCCTCCAGCGCGCGCTTCGATGACCTGTTGTTGAAACTGGAAAAACTCGGCGCCGACTATGCCATCCGCCTGGATGAGGCGCTTGCCACCGAGCCCGGCGCCCAGGCCAGGCTTGGCAGCCTGGGCAACAGCAGCCAGGCGTCGCTCAAGCAGGCCAGCGAGCTGATCGAAGAACAGGTCGTGGTGGCCGACACCCTCGATGCACCGTGGCCGGGGTTCTACAAGCAGATTAGCGGCTTGATGGAGCAGACCTACACGCTCAATACCGCCATTGGCGAGTTTCTCGGCCAGCAGCTCGAGCAGCGTCTGGCCGAGCACCGGTTGCACATGATTTTGCTGGTGTCGGCGCTGGCGGCCGTATTCCTGCTGATCGTCTACCTCTATAGCGGCTTTTACGCCTCGACCCGCAATACCCTGAAAAGCCTCGGTGCGGTGATGGACAAGGTTGCCGCCGGCGACATGACGGCGAATTTCCAGGCCAGCAGCCGCGATGAACTGGGTGAGTTGGGCCAGGTGTTCAACGGTACGGTGCGGCGCATCCATGACCTGATCGAGCAGGTCGGCCATACCGTCGCCGAGGTCGAGCGCCAGGCCGAGCAGGTGCATGCGGTATCGGCGCGCAGCAACCAGGCGGTCAGTGGCCAGCGCGGGCAGATCGAGCAGGTGGCCACGGCCATGAACCAGATGTCGGCAACTGCCCAGGAGGTGGCACGCAGCGCTGCGGCGGCAGTCAGCAGCGCCCATAGCGTCAACCAGGAAACCGTCAGCGGGCGTGGCCTGGTGGAAACCCAGCAAGGCAATATCGCCCGCCTGGCCGGCGAGATCGATCAGTCGGTGGCGGTGATCAACCAGCTGGCCAGCGACAGCCAGGCCATCAGCCGGGTGCTGGAGGTGATCAAGAGCATCGCCGAGCAGACCAACCTGCTGGCCCTCAATGCCGCCATCGAGGCGGCCCGGGCGGGCGAGCAGGGCCGCGGTTTTGCCGTGGTTGCCGATGAGGTGCGCACCCTGGCCAAGCGCACCCAGCAGTCCACCGAAGAGATCGAGCAGATGATCTCGCGCCTGCAGGGTGGGGTAGGGGCCGCAGTCAAGGCCATGGACAGCAGCCATCAGATGGCTTCGGGCACGGTTGGCGAATCGCAGCAGGTGCAGCAGGCGCTGGAGAACATCCTTGGCGCCATTGGCAGCATCGTCGACCAGAACCAGCAGATCGCTGCGGCGGTGGAGCAGCAGACGGCGGTGGCCCACGACATCGACCAGAACATCGTCGAGATCAACCGGGCGGCGGAAAACACCACCCAGGGCGCGCACCAGACCGAGGACGCCAGCCGCCAGCTGTCGACCCAGGTGCTGGAACTCAAGCGCCTGATCGGTGCGTTCCGGGTCTGAGATCAGCGGTTGCTGAAGTTTTCCACGCTGTGACAAAGTAGCGCCCTGAAGGATTCCAGGGGGCCGGATGTGTCGGCAACGCTGCGGGTGTAGTCTCACCCTCACAGCACACGGAACCTCGAGTCCAAGCGATTCGGCTCCCTCAGCAAATTCACTGACGAGGTACAGACATTGGCCATTATCCATCCCAAAGTCCGCGGTTTTATCTGCACCACTACGCACCCGACCGGTTGCGAGCTGAACGTACGTGATCAGATCGAAGCCACCCGCAAGCAGGGCGTGCGCGAGGATGGTCCGAAAAAGGTCCTGGTGATCGGTGCTTCCAGCGGTTACGGCCTGGCGGCGCGCATCACCGCCGCCTTCGGCTTCAAGGCCGATACCCTGGGCGTGTTCTTTGAAAAGCCGGGCACCGAGACCAAGGCCGGTACTGCGGGCTGGTACAACGCTGCCGCTTTCGACAAGTTCGCCAAGGCCGAAGGCCTGTACAGCAAGTCGATCAACGGCGACGCCTTCTCTGACGAAGCGCGGGCCAAGGTCATCGAGCTGATCAAGAACGAAATGGGCGGCCAGGTCGACCTGGTGGTCTACTCCCTGGCGTCGCCGGTGCGCAAGCTGCCACAGACTGGCGAGCTGGTACGCTCGGCCCTCAAGCCAATTGGCCAGCCGTACAAGTCAACCGCCATCGACACCAACAAAGACACCATCATCGAGGCGTCCATCGAGCCTGCCAGCGAGCAGGAAATTGCCGACACCGTCACCGTCATGGGTGGTCAGGACTGGCAGCTGTGGATCGACGCCCTGGACGCCGCCGGTGTTCTGGCGCCGCAAGCGCGCACCGTGGCCTTCAGCTACATCGGCACTGAAATCACCTGGCCGATCTACTGGCACGGCGCCCTGGGCAAGGCCAAGATGGACCTGGACGAAACCGCCAAGCGCCTGGAGCAGAAGGTCGGTGGTGGCGCCAACGTCGCGGTACTGAAATCCGTGGTCACCCAGGCCAGCTCGGCCATCCCGGTGATGCCGCTGTACCTGTCGATGGTCTTCAAGATCATGAAAGAGAAGAACGTTCACGAAGGTACCCAGGATCAGCTCGACCGCCTGTTCCGTGACCGTCTGTACCGTGCTGATGGCGCGCCGGCGGCGCTGGACGAAGAAGGCCGCCTGCGTCTGGACGACTGGGAGCTGCGCGACGACGTACAGGATGCCTGCAAGGCCCTGTGGCCGCAGGTGACCACCGAGAACCTGTTCGAAATTACCGACTACGCCGGTTACAAGAAGCAGTTCCTCAACCTGTTCGGTTTCGAGCGTCAGGATGTTGACTATGACGCCGATGTGGCTACCGACGTACGGTTCGACTGCATAGAGCTGTAAGTAGCACTTGCCAAGTGTTTGTTGCTGCACCTGTTTTTAACCGGGTGCGGCAACAGTTTCAGTCTTGAAACAATTTGAAACAAGTCCGTTTCTGGCCCTTTGCTACTCCCGCGCCGCCACTGTTCTATACCACTCTCTACATGCCCTTTTAAACCGTCAAGGTTTCGACAGGAGGCACCATGAGTGGGCTACAAAAACTAAAAGAGCGGATCAGGCAAAAGGGTCTGCAAAAAGTCCTTAAAACCCTCTATGAGCGTTACATCTTCTTCCATTGGGAGTTGCTGTGGATGGAACGCGACCTGGTCAGCCCGGTACCGCCGCACAACCTGCGCGACCATCCTGCGGTACGCCTGGTGGACATTACCGCGGAAAACGCCGATGCCTTCGCCCGCTATTTTGGCGACCGCGTGCAGACCATGCGCGAGCTGGCCGCCGAAGGCCATACCGGGCACATGTACCTGGATGAACAAGGCGATGCCGTAGGGTTCATCTTTGCCAGCATGCGCGACTATCACGACCGTCATTATTACGGCTGCACCTTCCCGGTGAAGCCCGGTGAGTTCTTTGAATTCGGCGGCGAAATGACCCGCGCCTACTTTGGCACTCGTTTGTCGGCAGATGCCCAGGTCAGCCTGTGGGAGACCATGCGCGCCAAGGGTTGCCGCACAGTGGTGGATGTCTGTGAAACCCACAATATCCCGGCGCTCAAGATGCATTTGCGCATGGGTTATCAAGAGCAGGGCCGGGTGACGCACGTGTATGGGGTGTTCGGGCGCTGGCGCCTGTTCCGCGAAACCCGCTACGATGGCTCGCGACTGAGCGACTTGCGCAAGGTCCCTGCACCGCAGGTAGCGGCTTCGGCGTGACAGAGGTCGATGAGCAGTCTCGAAGCATTCCCGGCTTTGCCCGTAGCCAGCAACAGCGGGCACGCCTTCCGTGAGACAACCGCCGACGGTTATTCCCTTGGCGGTTTCTGTTGGCGCCACCAGGTGCCGGCCCCCACGCGCCCGTTGGTGATCATCAACGCCGCCACCTCGGTGCGCTGCAGCTATTACGCCCGCTTTGCCCAGTACCTGTTTGCCCATGGTTTCGACGTCATCACCTATGACTATCGCGGCATCGGTGAGTCGCGCCCGGCCTCCATGCGCCACTTCAAAGCCTCCTGGACCGACTGGGGCGCGCTGGATTTCGAAGCCATGTTGCAACGCGCCCGGCGCGAGTTTCCTGGCCAGCCTGTCGATGTGGTCGGTCACAGTTTTGGTGGCTGTGCAGCGGGGTTGGCGCCGTCGGCCGATCAACTGCGCCGGTTGGTGACGGTCGGCGCTCAGTTTGCCTACTGGCGCGATTATGCCGCTGACAGCCGCTGGCAACTGTTCGGCAAATGGCATGTGCTGATGCCGCTGCTGACCCGGGTATTCGGTTACTTTCCCGGCAAGCGCCTGGGGTGGCTGGAAGATACCCCGGCCGGGGTGGTGCAGGACTGGAGCACGCGCACTGCAAGCTATGAGCATCGCCCTAGCGGGCGGGCGCTGAATGGGCTGAATGGATTGCCGTTCGCCCGGGTCAAGGCGCAAACCCTGGCCATCAGCCTGACCGACGACCCGTTCGGCACGGTTGCTGCCATCGAGCGTTTACTGGGGTACTTCCAGGCCAGTGAGCGCAGTCACCTGCGCATTGCCCCAGGTGATATCGCCGAGAACCGTATCGGTCATTTCGCCTTTTTCCACAGCCGCTTCCAGCCCAGGCTGTGGCCAATTGCCCTGCACTGGCTGCGCCACGGGCAATTGGCCGAAGGCACGCCGGGGCGTTTGATCAGGCCAGGCGCTTGAGCGGCTGCTCGGCGAACTTGACCGCAGCCAGGCCGTGTTCGATCAGCGCGCGGATGTTGCCGTGGTCGCTGCCTTGCGGGGTGGCCTGCACCGAGCGGTAGTGCTCGCCGAACGCCAGCAGGGCTTCTTCATCGCTCAGGCCTTCGAGCAGGGCCAGGCCCAGGGTCTTGCACGAACCTTCGTTCTGCCCGGCAGCATTCTCTACGCCGCCATTGTTGAAGGCTTGTGGCTGATAGGTGTAGTGCTCGGCGATGAAGGCCAGGGTGTCGGCGAAGACGTGCTCGCCGGATTTCAGGCTGGCGCGCAGGGTGTTCAGATCAGTCATGGGGCTTTCCTTTGGCGAACGCCGCTTGTTGTTCGGCGCTGGCTTCTTGCTGGTAAAGGGATTTCCATTCGGCGTAAGGCATGCCGTAGACCACTTCACGGGCTTCATCCATGCTCAGCTCGATCTGTTTTTCGTCGGCGGCGGCCTTGTACCATTTGGACAGGCAGTTGCGGCAGAAGCCGGCAAGGTTCATCAGGTCGATGTTCTGCACGTCCTTGCGGCTGTCCAGGTGGGCAACCAGGCGGCGGAAGGCGGCGGCTTCGAGTTCTAGCTTCTGTTGATCGTTCATGGACGTTCTCGTGTCAGCGGTAGGTCAGTCTACCGCGAGGCGGTTTTTCAGGTGACGGCCACCGTTGATGACCAGATTGCTGCCGGTGCTGTACTGGCTGTCGAGCAAGAAGCGCACGGCATCGATCAACGGCTGGGCGCCGGGTTCGAATTCCAGCAGGGCCTTTTTCAGGGTTTGCTGGCGGTAGGCCTCGTCGCTGTTTGCCTTGAGGATCAGCAAGCCCGGCAGAATCGCGTTGACGCGGATGTTCGGCGCGTACTTGGCGGCAAACGACAGCACCATGTTCTGCAATGCAGCCTTGGTGGCGGCATAGCCGATATGGCTGCCGCTGCCGCGTGAGGAGGTCTCGTCGCAGATATGGATGATGTCGGCCTTGTCCACCTTGGCCAGTTGGGCGCCCAGGGCCAGGTTCAGGTGATAGGGCGCCTCGACGTGCAGCTTGAACATGGTGTTGAGGTTGGCCAGGTCATCGTCGAGCCACAACGAGGCGTTGTGGACGATGGCGCGCAAGCCGTCGTAGTGGCCTTGCAGGTGCTCGATCAGGGCCAGGCGATCGTCTTCCCGGCACAGGTCGGCCTGGAACTGGACGATGTTCGGGTGTGCGGCCTCGGGGTTTTTGCTGCGGCTGGCGCTGACCACGGTATGGCCGGCCTGCGCCAGGTTCAGGGCCAGCGCCAGCCCGACTCGCTGGCTGGCTCCGGTGACAAGAATTGGGCTGTTCATGGTGGGGGCGGTCAACTTTTACTGGTTCGCTTGGATAACCCCCAGCATACCCGAACTAGGCGGGATTGCGCGCGCCCTGCGGTCTCGGGCGGGCAGGGCTGGCGTTCAGCCAGTTGGCCAGCAGGCGGGTCGACAGTGGAATGAAGAAGTACACCATCAACGGTGTCAGGCCCAAGGTGCTGAGCAGGATGCGCGGCACCAGGTCCAGCGCGCCCAGCCAGTGGCCGAACAGCAGATTGAACAGCAGCGATACCGGAAAGAATGCCAGCCAGATCGCCACCGCCTGCTTCCAGCGCGGCGGGCGCTGTACCGGGTTGTTGCCGAACCAGCCTTCCAGGCCGCTGGCCCGCTGTTCCGACGGCTCGGCGAACAGGCCATTGCCACGGGCCAGCCAGGCCTTGCGCGAGGCCGAATGCTCCCAGGCGTGCATGGTCTGCTCGTTGGCGAAGCGGAAGATGATCTGGAACTCATCGCCTTGCGGCGGCGGGGCGAGCACGCCCGAGCCCAGGTAGCCGGGAAAGTCGGTGGCCAGCTGTTCGCCTTCGTGCAACCAGGCCATCAGGTCCTGGTAGCGACCATCGGCGACGCGGCGGGTAACCATCAGGGTTACGGGTGGGGTAGACATGGTATATCTCCTGGCAACTGGGCGTGGCCGGTAGGCCTGCCCCTTGAACGCCGCCCGGGGTGTTGGACGGTATTCGCTTCTTTGCAAGAATCGATGCAAGAATCGGGCGCGGATTATTCCCTAAATCGGCTGACTCGTCAGTGCTGGCGGTCGCCGACCTGATAGAAATGCCAATGGTCGCGCTTGCAGCAGCCGGAGTAGAATGGCTGTTGGCCCATAAACCCGCGGTTTCCTGGCAATGATCGAACCTGACCAGCCTTCATTGAGTACTCATCAGCTCGACCACGAAGAACTGTTCCCGATCCGCGAAGTGTCCCGCCTGACCGGTATCAACCCGGTCACCCTGCGTGCCTGGGAGCGCCGATATGGGCTGATTCAGCCCACGCGCACCGAAAGTGGGCACCGTTTGTACTCACAAGCCGATATCGACGAGGTGCGCAGCATCCTCGGCTGGATCGAACGCGGTGTGGCTGTCAGCAAAGTCGGGCGCATCCTCGCCAAAAGCCAGAACCTCAAGGCCGAAAGCCAGCCGCAGCGCAGCGACGAATCCCTGGCCGACTTCAATCAATGGCAGGCGCACGTGCGCCAGGCCGTCAGGGCGTTCGACGAGCGTCGTCTGGAGCAACTGTACGGTCAGGTGTTCAGCAGTTATCCACAGCTGGTGGTGTTCCAGGACATCCTCATGCCGGTCTGGCAGGCGCTGCGCAGCACCCACGAGGCCTTTGGCCAGGCCAGCGAATGGCTGTTTCTCGACAACTTTTTGCGCGGGCGGGTGTTGCAGCGTTTGCAGCTGGCCCGTGAGCAGCAGGAAGTACGCGTGGTGCTGGCGGCAATTCCCGGCCAATGCCGCGAGCTGGAGTTGCTGGTGGCAGCGCTATTGCTCGGCACCAGTGAAATTGCCATCAGCGTGCTCGGCCTTGGCCAGCCATTGGAAGAGTTGAGCCTGGTCTGCGAGCGCATGACGCCTCATGCCCTGGTGCTGTTTTCCAACCTGCCACCGACCAGTGACTTGCCCAAGCGCCTGGCGCGCCTGGCGCTGGGGCTGGAGTGCCCGTTGCTGCTGGCGGGGGAGGCCGCAGACCTGGCTCAGGACAGCCTGATCGGATCGCAGGTGGCCTGCCTGGGCAGCGACGGGCGATTGATGCGCCGGCGGCTGCAGCAATACCTGGCCGGTCACCTGGACTCTTAAGGGTGCAGTTCGGGGTGGGCGCGGCGGTGGGCCTTGAGGATGTACTCGCGTAAGCGCTCGATTTCAGCCGGCAGGCTCTGGCCCAGGTTGTAGGCGGCCAGACGATCGCCGGTGCGCCGTTGCAGGGTGCCATGCAGGGCAATGGGGGCATCGCCGTCGGGGCTGAACCAGAGCTCGAAATGCTTGGGTGGCTCGGGTTGCTCGCGCACTTCCAGCAGCACACCCTTGAAGGAGATTTCCCGCACCCACAAACCGGTGCTCAAGCCCAGTTCGTCTTCCAGGGCCACCGGCTGCTCAAGGGTCAGGCGCCAAGGGCGGACCACGGCACCTTCTTCGTAGATGTTCGGCACGCCCAGTTGCAGGTGCAGGGCGTGGAACTCGTCTTCGACCAATTGCAGCGGGAAGGTCATCTGCTGGTTGTTGAACTGTGCCTGCAGGGTCACCTGCTCGTCGGCGATCAGACGGGTCAGCAGGTTCTTGATTTCGCTGCCGCCATTGACCATCAGGCGCGACGGCGGTTCAGCCGGGTGGGGCTGGGGCGCGTGCTGCATGGAGCGGATGAAGTCCAGCTCATCCTGGGTCAGAAGGGCATCTGCTTGCATGGTCGAACTCGAAGTTGCAGTCGTGAGTGCGTTTTTTCACCGTCATGGACAACCAAACGGCGGGTTTGTTAAGACCGTTGGTCGGCTTCCAGCGCAGCGATGCGCGCACGGGCTTCAGCCAGCTGGCGCTCAAGCGCGATCACCCGCTGTTCGGCTTCGACCTGGCGGCTGACGTCTTTCTGGATACCGATGAAATACTTGCGCTTGTCGGCCTCGTTGAGCACCGGGGTGATCGACAGTTCGTTCCAGAATGCGCTGCCGTCCTTGCGGTAGTTACGCAAGATTTCCCGGCTTGGCAGGCCATCCTTGATCGCCTGGCGGATCAGTGCCCGGGCGCTTTGGTCGCGATCGTCGTTCTGCAGGAAGCGGCAGTCGCGGTAGAGGATTTCGTTGGCGTCGTAGCCGGTCAAGCGCTCGAAGGCCGGGTTCACGTAGATCAGGATGGTGTCGTCGTCGCCCTCCTGTTCGGCCACTACGATCCCGTCATTGGAGGCGTCAATCATGCGCTGCAGCAATGTGGCATTGATCATCTTGTTAGGTCCGCAAGGGCTGTAGATCGGGCATGCTGGCTGATTCTAGTAGATTGACCGTCGCTGTACAGCTGCCGAATAAGGCCTTTTGCCAGTGCCGGATGCTAGTATCCTACGTTTTTACTCAGTTTCGGAAACCTCTATGAAAGTCGCGATCCTTTCCGGTTCGGTCTACGGCACCGCCGAAGAAGTTGCTCGGCACGCCGAGAAGTTGCTCAAACAAGCAGGTTTCGAGGCCTGGCACGCGAACCGGGCCACCCTGCAGGACATCCAGGGCTTTGCCCCGCAGGCATTCCTGGCCGTGACCTCGACCACTGGCATGGGCGAGCTGCCGGACAACATCATGCCGCTGTACAGTGCCATTCGCGACGTGCTGCCCGCCGAGTGGCGTGGACTCAAGGGCGCGGTCATCGGCCTGGGCGATTCCAGCTATGGCGATACTTTCTGTGGTGGCGGCGAGCAACTGCGTGAACTGTTCGCCGAGCTGGGCCTGGAGGAAGTGCTGCCGATGCTGCGCCTGGATGCCAGCGAAACCGTTACTCCGGAAACCGACGCAGAGCCCTGGATTGCCGAGCTGGTGGAAAAACTGCGCGGCTGATCACTGCGGCTGTGGCTGCTCGCGCAGCAGCTGCAGCCAGGCCTGGGCGGCACGCGATAGGTAGGCGCCCTGGCGCCAGATAAAGGCAATGTCCCAGCGCAGGTCCGTCGGTTCGCTCAGTGACAGGCGAACCACCCCCGGCCGCTCCAGGCCACGGGCGACCACGCTGGGCAGCAGTACGACCCCTTGGCCCGCCGCCACCAGCGCGGCGAGAAAGTCGGCCTGACCACTGCGCCCGCCTTCGCGCGGGGTAAATCCCAGCTGCTGGCAGGCACTGAGCAAACGATCATTGAGCACGAAACTGCGCTGATAGAGCAGGAACGGCGTGTCGGCCAGTTGCGCCAGGCTGACCTGGCCGGCGTTCGCCAACGGGTGATCGGTGGGCAGCAGGGCGTCGAGGGGCTCGTTGCAAAACGGCTGGTAGGCAAAGGCCGGGTCGTTTGGCGTCAGGCTGCCGCCCAGTTCCAGCTCGCCGCTGAGCACGGCGTGCTCGACACTGCGGCTGCCGCCTTCAAACAGCTGGATGCTGATATTCGGGTAGCGCCGCCGGTACTCGGCGAACAACCGGGCGAACAGCGCATCGCTGCCCAGCAGCGGCAGGCCCAGGCGCAGCTCGCCGCGTGTCAGCTGGCTGAGGTCATCCAGTTCGCTGAGCAGCTCCTGGCGCAGGCGCAACATGGCTTCGCCGCGTTCCAGAACGATTTTACCGGCGGCGGTCAGGTGCAATTGCGAGCCTTGGCGCTCAAGCAGCGCAACGCCAAGATCCTGCTCCAGTTGCGCGACCTGCTTGCTCACTGCGGACTGGCTGATGTGCAAGGTCAGCGCGGCCTGGGTAAAACCGCCGCGGTGCACCACTTCGAGAAAACTGCGTAGCTGTTTGAATTCCATTCGCGCAATTCCAATCTGGAATAGCTGGCAGTCTAACAATTCGCTTTTGGCGTGGGGAGCGGGCTTTTAAAATGAAGGCCTGAGAGGACCCCCGCGATGAAACCCCCTGCGTTTAACCGATTTGTCCGCCTGCTCGCCGAGCTGGCGGTGTTGCTGGCTCTTTATAAGGTCGGTGGTGTGCTGGCCGCCTGGTTGGCCTGGCCGATTCCAGGCGGGGTCATTGGCCTGGCCCTGCTGTTGCTGTTGTTCGCCGCCGGCGTGCTCAAGCCGGCCATGTTGCAGCTGGGTGCCGGGGTACTGATGGCCGAGATGCTGTTGTTTTTCATTCCGGCGCTGATGAGCCTGCTCGATTATGGCAGCCTGTTGCGCGATGAAGGCTGGCGGATCTTGCTGGTGATCGGCGTGAGTACCTTGCTGGTAATGGTGGTTACGGCGGTAACCGTGGAGTGGGTCTGCCGCTGGAGGCTGCGCCATGACGCTTGAGCCGATGCCGCTGTTCTGGCTGCTCATCACCCTGTTGGCCTATCTGGGCAGCCGCTGGTTGTACCGGCGCACCGGGCGCTACCTGCTGTCGCCATTGATTCTGGTGCCGGCAGTGCTGTTGGCGATTGCCGTGCCGTTGCATACCGCCTACGCCGAGTATGCGCGCAATACCCATTGGCTGATGACGGTGCTGGGCCCGGTGACCGTGGCCTTTGCCGTACCGATCTGGCAACAGCGGGCCTTGCTCGCCCGCCACTGGCCGGCCCTGACCCTGGGTATGCTGATGGGCAGCGCGGCGTCGATCGGCAGCTCCTGGGGCCTGGCGCACCTGCTGGCACTGGACAGCTCGGTCAGTCTGTCGCTGGTGCCGCGCTCGATCACCACGCCCTTTGCCATGCCGCTGGCCAAGGACCTGGGCGGTGTGCCGGAGCTCACCGCCGTATTCGTGATGTTTACCGGTGTATTGGGGGCGATGTTGGGTGGCGTGCTGCTCAAGTACCTGCCGCTGCGCACGCCATTGGCCCGTGGCGCGCTGTTTGGTGTCGGCGCTCACGGAGCGGGCGTCAGCCGCGCCCATGAAGTGGGTGGCGAGGAGGGCTCGGTGGCCGGCCTGGTCATGGTCCTGACCGGTTTGCTCAACCTGTTTGCCGCGCCGTTGCTGACCTTGCTGCTGTGATTCACCACGCTATTTTGCGCGCTGACTCCCAAGGTCAATAAGCTGGCTGCCAACGCAACTCTCGGCACGGGCCTGCCTGACTAGACTGTTGAGTCAGTAGAGCACACGAATGTGCCGAGGTGATTGCAATGATCGCAGCCGATGCCTTGCCCAACACGAACAGCTACAACCTACCGGGACCACTGTGATGCCTTTGGCCGAGATTCCATTGTGCGTCTGGCGGACCCGGGGCTTGAATTTCTCCTTCCGTGGCCTGGCCATCCGCTACTGGAGCGCAGGGCAGGGCGAACCGCTCCTGCTCATCCATGGCTTTCCCACCGCCAGCTGGGACTGGCATTACCTCTGGGCCCCCCTGACCCAGCGTTTTCGGGTGATTGCCTGTGACATGCTTGGCTTTGGCGATTCGGCCAAGCCGCTGTCTCACGACTACAGCCTGCTGGAGCAGGCCGACTTGCTGCAGGCGCTGCTGGCGCACCTGCAGGTCGAGCAGCCGGTGCATTTGCTCGGGCATGACTATGGCGGCAGCGTCGCCCAGGAATTGCTCGCCCGCCACCATGAGGGCCGTGCGCAAATCGCCAGTTGCGTATTCCTCAATGGCGGCCTGTTTCCCGAGCGTCATCGGCCGCTGCTGATCCAGAAACTGCTGCTCAGCCGCCTGGGTTGGTTGGTGGGGCGTTCGTTCGGGCGAGACGACCTGGTGCGCAACGTGACCCAGATCTACGGCCCCTGCACCCATCCCAGTGAAAGCGCACTGGACGATTACTGGAGCCTTGTCGCTTCCAACCGCGGTACACGAATCCTGCACAAGCTGATCACTTACCTGCCCGAACGGGTTGCCCATCGTGAGCGCTGGGTCGGGGCGTTGCAGGCCGAAGGCGTGCCGCTGCGGCTGATCAACGGCGCGGTCGATCCGATTTCCGGCGCACACATGGTTGAGCGCTACCAGGAGCTGGTGCCCAACGCCGACACCGTGATGCTCCAGGGCATCGGCCACTATCCGCATACCGAAGCACCGGTACAGGTGCTGCGCCATTACCTGGCGTTTCGCGAGCAACCCCTGGTGAATATGCCGCAGAAGGTCGCCTGGTCCTGAGCGGCCAGGTGTGCGCAATTATCGCCCGGCCTTATCGCCTGCCATTCAGCGTCTGCCCGCTTGATTGTGTGCCAGCCAGTGCTGGCCGACACTCGGGCATCCCTCCCTTGTTCTGCTGGAGAAATGAGCATGACGATTCGCTTGGACGAAAAAGTGGTGATTGTCACCGGAGCCGGCGGTGGCCTGGGCCGCGCCCATGCCCTGCTGTTCGCCCGGCATGGCGCCAGGGTGGTGGTCAACGACCTGGGCGGCTCGACCCATGGCGAAGGCGCCAGCGTCTCGGCCGCCGACCGGGTGGTGGCGCAGATTCGCGAAGCCGGCGGCACTGCGGTTGCCAACCATGACTCGGTCACCGATGGCCAGCGCATTGTCGAACAGGCCCTGGACAGCTTCGGTCGGGTCGATGTGGTGATCAACAACGCCGGTATCCTGCGTGACAAGACCTTCCACAAGATGGAGGACAGTGACTGGGAGCAGGTTTACCAGGTGCACCTCGAAGGTGCCTACAAGGTCACCCGCGCCGCCTGGCCGCACCTGCGCGAGCAGAACTGGGGACGGGTGATCTTCACTGCCTCGACCTCGGGGATCTATGGCAACTTCGGCCAGGCCAACTATGGTGCGGCCAAGCTCGGCTTGTATGGCCTGACCCGCACCCTGGCCATCGAAGGGCGCAAGCACGGCATCCTGGTCAACGCCATTGCCCCCACCGGCGGCACGCGCATGACCGAAGGGCTGATTCCTCCGCAGGTGTTCGAACAGCTCAAGCCGGAACTGGTCAGCCCGCTGGTGGTGTACCTGGGCAGTGACGATTGCCAGGACAGCGGCGGCCTCTACGAAGTGGGCGGTGGCTGGGTCGGCAAGGTGCGCTGGGAGCGCAGCCTGGGTGTCGGTTTTGACCCGCGCGAGGGCTTTTCACCCGAAGATATTGCGGTGAACTGGCAGCAGATCGGCGACTTCGACAACGCTGTGCACCCGCAAGACAGCCTGCAAGCCTTACAGCAGATGATGGCCAATCTGCAGAAGTATCCACAGGGCTGAACCTGCCCCAAGGTTGTGGTCGTCGGCTAAAGTTGCCTATGCTGGACGGCCACCCAGGTTGCAGGAGCACAGTGGATGTACGAATCCAGAACGGATGCTGTCATCTCTACCCGACAGTTTGGCTACCGCCTGATGTGGCACGGCTTCGCAGCCTGCCTGTTGCTGATTGGCTCGATTCTGTTTGGTGTGGTCGGGCATCTGTATTTCGAGCCGCAGGTGCCTTGGCATGATGCGCTGTTCAATGCCACCTTGCTGCTCGGCGGAGTGGGGCCGGTAATCCTCCCCGAGTCCATCGGCGGCAAGTTGTTCTTCGCCGGTTACGGGCTTTATGTGGGATTGGTGTTCGTCGCCAGCATCGGCTTGATCCTGGCGCCCATCGCTCACCGATTGTTGCACCGATTTCACTTTGACGACGCCGATGGCGATTGAATCACGGGCATAAAAAAGGCCGCTGCAGTGCAGCGGCCAAGTAAGACGCAGATCAAGGAGCTTCAAAATCAACGTCGGTGAACCTGGGCTTACAGGTCGCGGGGGCGGGGTGTTCACGCCGCAAAGGCCCGGAATAGACAGCTGGCTTGGGGCTTTGCCTGCTGCTGTGTAAGTGCGTTCAGGATAAGCCGCTGATCGGTGAGGAAAAATAGCCGATTGTGACATTCACTGTTACAACTCTAGTAACAGTGCCCGGTGGTCAGATTAAGCGCTGGCTTGATGAAAGACTGTGATCGTGTGTAAACAAGTTTATCCCGCCGGCGCTTCCTCATACCCCATACGCCAACTGATCAGCTTCGCCGCAGCCAACAGCCGTTGTGCTGCCGGCCCCTGCTCGTCGGCATGGAAGATGGAGGTCGGGCCGACCACGGTCAGCACCGCGGCAATCTTGCCGACCGCGTTGAACACCGGCGCCGACAGTGCATCGACGCCCGGCATCAGCAGGCCATGGACATGGTGCAGGCCGCGCTGGCGGATCGTGGCGAACAAGGCTTCGTAGTCGCTGAAGCGGTGTCCAGAAGTGGCCAGCTCCTGCTCGCGCAGTTCGATGGTTTCACGCTCTGGCAGGTAGGCGCCGAACACCAGGCCCGTCGAGGAGGTGAGCAAGGGCAGTACCGAACCGATCTGGGTGACTACGGTGACCGCGCGTACCGCCGGCTCGATACTGACCACGGTTGCGCCCTGGTTGCCCCATACGGCAATGAAGCAGCTTTCGTTAAGCTCATCGCGCAGTTGCGACAGCGGCAGCGCCGCCTCTTTCAATACGTCCATCCCGCCCAGCGCGGCCAGGCCCACGCGCAAGGCTTCGCGGCCCAGGCCGTAGTGGTTGGTGGCCGGGTTCTGCTCGGCAAAACCGCTGGCAATCAGCGCCTGCAGGTAACGGTGGACCTTGCTCGCCGGCATGTCCACATGCTCGGCCAGGCGCGACAGCGAGGTGGACGGCGACAACTGCGCCAGGGCCTTGAGGATGTCGGTACCGACCTCGGCCGAGCGGACCTTCTGTTTGCCGGAGCTGTCGGCGGGGGAGCTGGCTTTGGCCATGGTGGAGTCGATCCGGGGAGTTCAGTGGGCGTCTTTATAGCTTGACGGTCTTCGTCAATCAAATTACGTTATGCGTAATGTAATTACGATAAAAATAACGCAGAAGCGCTGCCACCCCTTCAAGGCCTGCAGCCAACTGCCATTGACCGGCCTGCACTGGGCCCGGAGGCTCGATGAACCTCGATAACACCCCTGTCCTCGGCTACCAGAGCGGCTTCGGCAACGAATTCGCCAGCGAAGCCTTGCCTGGCGCCCTGCCTGTCGGGCAGAACTCGCCGCAAAAAGCCCCGTACGGCCTGTATGCCGAACTGTTTTCCGGTACCGCCTTCACCATGGCCCGCAGCGAGTTGCGCCGCACCTGGATGTACCGCATTCGCCCTTCGGCCCTGCACCCGCGCTTCGAGCGCCTGGAGCGTCAACTGGCCGGTGGTCCGCTGGGCTCGGTGACGCCCAATCGCCTGCGCTGGAGCCCACAGCCGATCCCGAGCGACGCGACCGACTTCATTGACGGTTGGGTGGCCATGGCGGCCAACTCGGCGGGTGAAAAACCGGCGGGCATCAGCATCTATACCTATTGCGCCAACCGCTCCATGGAACGGGTGTTCTTCAACGCCGACGGCGAATTGCTGCTGGTGCCGGAGCAGGGCCGCCTGCGCATCGTCACCGAGCTGGGCGTGCTGGACGTCGAGCCGCTGGAGATCGCGGTACTGCCCCGTGGCCTGAAGTTCCGCGTCGAACTGCTCGACGCCCAGGCCCGTGGTTATCTGGCCGAAAACCATGGTGCGCCGCTGCGCATCCCGGACCTGGGGCCGATCGGCAGCAACGGCCTGGCCAACCCGCGCGATTTTCTGGCGCCGGTGGCCCATTACGAAGAAATCGACGGCCCGGTGCAGTTGGTGCAGAAATTCCTCGGCGAGTTGTGGGGCTGCCAACTCAACCACTCGCCACTGGACGTGGTCGCCTGGCACGGCAACAACGTGCCGTACAAATATGACCTGCGCCGCTTCAACACCATTGGCACGGTCAGCTTCGACCACCCGGACCCTTCGATCTTCACCGTGCTGACCTCGCCGACCAGCGTGCCAGGCATGGCCAACCTCGACTTCGTGATTTTCCCGCCGCGCTGGATGGTGGCCGAGAACACCTTCCGTCCGCCGTGGTTCCACCGCAACCTGATGAACGAGTTCATGGGCCTGATCAAGGGCGAGTACGACGCCAAGGCCGAAGGCTTCCTGCCCGGCGGCGCTTCGCTGCACAGCTGCATGAGCGCCCATGGCCCGGATGCCGAGACCTGTAGCAAGGCCATTGCCGTGGAGCTTGCACCGAACAAGATCGACAACACCATGGCCTTCATGTTCGAGACCAGCCAGGTGCTGCGCCCGAGCCGTCATGCGCTCGAATGCCCGCAATTGCAGGCCGACTACGATAGTTGCTGGGCCTCGTTGCCGAGCACCTTTACCCCGAATCGGAGATAACCCATGAATCAGTCCGCCCTTGCCCGCAGTTGGGTCGAACACGCCAACGGCCACGGCGACTTCCCGCTGCAGAACCTGCCTCTGGGGATCTTCAGCCGCAAGGACCAGGCGCCGCGCTGTGGCGTGGCTATCGGTGATGCCATTCTCGACCTGGAAGCCGTGCTGGCTGCCGGTCTGTTCGACGGCCAGGCACGCGCTGCGGTTGAAGCCACCCGCGGCGGTGCGCTGAACGCTTTCTTCGCCCTCGGCCGTAATGCGCGTGTCGCCCTGCGTGAACGCCTGCTGGAGTTGCTCGGCGAGCACAGCGAGCACCAGGCCGCGCTCAAGCCGCTGTTGTATCCGGCCAGCGAGTGCCAACTGCACCTGCCGGCGCGTATCGGCGACTACACCGACTTCTATGTCGGCATCGAACACGCCAAGAATGTCGGCAAGCTGTTCCGCCCCGATAACCCGCTGCTGCCCAACTACAAGCACGTGCCGATCGGCTACCACGGCCGCGCGTCGACCATTCGCCCGTCCGGTACCGACGTGCGCCGGCCAAAAGGCCAGACCCTGCCCGCCGGCCAGAGCGAACCGAGCTTCGGCCCGTGCGCGCGCCTGGATTACGAGCTGGAGCTGGGCATCTGGATCGGCCAGGGCAACGACATGGGCGATTCGATCCCGGTCGCCGAAGCCGCTGAACACATCGCCGGCTTCTGCCTGCTCAACGACTGGTCGGCACGCGATATCCAGGCCTGGGAATACCAGCCGCTGGGCCCGTTCCTGTCCAAGAGCTTCATCTCGACCATTTCTCCGTGGGTGGTCACCGCCGAAGCTCTGGAACCGTTCCGCTGCGCCCAGCCGGCGCGCCCGGAAGGTGATCCGCAGCCATTGCCGTACCTGCTCGACAAGCGCGACCAGGCCAACGGCGCCTTCGATATCGAGCTGGAAGTGCTGCTGCTGACCGAGCGCATGCGCGAGCAGAAGCTGCCGGCCCATCGCCTGACCCTGAGCAACACCCTGAGCATGTACTGGACCGTGGCGCAGATGGTTGCCCACCACAGCGTCAACGGTTGCCAGCTGCAGCCGGGCGACCTGTTCGGTTCCGGCACCCTGTCCGGTGCCCAGCCGGGCCAGTTCGGCAGCCTGCTGGAAATCACCCAGGGCGGTAAGGAGCCGGTCGAACTGGCGTCGGGCGAGGTGCGCAAGTTCCTCGAAGACGGTGACGAGATCATCCTGCGCGCCCGTTGCAAGCGCGATGGCGTGGCCTCGATCGGCTTCGGTGAATGCCGCGGCAAGATCCTTGCGGCTCACTGAGAGGGCAGGGCCATGGAACTCTTTACCTACTACCGCTCGACCTCGTCCTACCGGGTGCGGATTGCCCTGGCGCTCAAGCAGCTGGAGGTCCGGCAACTGCCGGTCAACCTGCTCAAGGGCGAGCAGCGCGAGGCGCACTTCCTGGCCCTCAACCCGCAAGGGCGGGTGCCGGCGCTGAAGGTCGACTCCGGTGAGGTGCTGGTGCAGTCGCCAGCGATCATCGAATACCTGGAAGAGGTTTATCCACAGCCGGCGCTGCTGCCGCAAGATCCGCTTCGGCGGGCCCAGGCCCGTGGTGTTGCGGCGTTGATCGGCTGCGATATCCATCCGCTGCACAACGTCAGTGTGCTTAACCAGTTGCGTGGCCTGGGCCACGATGACGCCCAGGTCAACCAGTGGATCGGCCACTGGATCAGCCAGGGCCTGGCTGCTGTCGAGCAGTTGATCGGCGATGAAGGCTTCTGCTTTGGCGACGAGCCGGGGCTGGCTGACGTCTACCTGATTCCGCAACTGTATGCCGCCGAACGCTTCAACATCGACCTCAGTGGCTTCCCGCGCATTCGCCGGGTCGCCGCGCTGGCCGAGCAACATGCGGCGTTCGCCCAGGCTCATCCGTCGAGGCAGCCCGATACGCCATAAACCCCGCTGCCCGCACCTGATACCCATAACAATAAAAGGTACCTTGCGATGCACAATCAGATTGCCAGCTTTCGCACGGCGCTGGATGCCCGGCCCGTGTCGCGTTATCAGTGGTTATTGCTGTTGTTACTCGCCTTATTGCTGGTTACCGATGGTTATGATGCTCAGGTGCTGGGCTATGTGATTCCTTCTCTGGCCCAGGACTGGGGCCTGGAGAAGGCCGCATTCGGGCCGGTGTTCAGCGCCAACCTGCTGGGCCTGACCCTCGGTTCGCTGGCGGTGACGCCGCTGGCGGATCGTTTTGGCGTGCGTCGGGTGCTGCTGTGCTGTGTACTGCTGTACTCCAGCCTGACCGTGATGATGGTGTTCGCCAACTCCCTCAACAGCCTGATGCTGGCGCGCTTTGTGTGTGGCATCGGCATGGGCGGGGCAATGCCCAGTGCCATGGCGCTGATGTCCGAATATGCGCCGCCGCGCTTGCGTACCCTGATGGTCACGCTGGCCGCTTGCGGTTTCTCGCTGGGGGGCGCTGCGGGCGGTTTCGTCGCTGCCGGGTTTATCGACAGCTTCGGCTGGCAGGCGGTGTTCCTCGCCGGCGGTATTGCGCCGCTGCTGTTGTTTCCGTTCCTGGTCTTGTACCTGCCTGAATCCTTGCCCCGCTTGCTGCGTGATGCGCCGCCCTATGCGCGCCTGCTCAAGATCACGGCGAAGATGCTCCCGGGCTGGCAGCCGCCTGCAGCCAGTGCGCAGGCCATGGCAGACAACCAGAACAAGCTCACTGTCGTGGCGCTGTTTCGTGATGGCTACGCCAGGCCGACCCTGTTGATCTGGTCGACCTTCTTCGTCAGCCTGATCCTTTTGTATTTCATGATCAGTTGGCTGCCCTCGCTGCTGCTTGAAAGCGGTCTGGCCCTGAATCAGGCCAACCTGGTGACCTCGATGTTCCTGTTTGCCGGCACCCTGGGTGCGGTGTTCATGGCCTGGTTCGCCGACCGCCTCAAGCGCAAGGTGCGCCTGCTCAGTGCCGTGCTGCTGGCGGCGGCGGTGTTTACCGTGCTGGTCGGCCTGAACCACAGCAACCCGCGCTGGCTGGTGGTCTGCGTGTTCGCCGCCGGTTTCTGCATCATCGGCGGGCAACTGACGCTCAACGCCTTTACCAGCAACTTCTATCCAGCCCAGGTGCGCGCCACCGGCACGGGGTGGGCGCTGGGGGTAGGGCGCTTTGGTTCGATCCTCGGGCCGCTGTTCGGCAGCCTGCTGTTGGCCATGCACCTGCCGGTCGAGCAGATATTCTTCTTCTGCGCGATTCCGGCGGTGCTGGCAGCGTTGTTGATCATTCAGGTGCGCAGCCCGGCCGAGGCGGTCAATGCACCGATGGCGACGCCGGTGGCAAATGACTCAGGCGTTCCGTCAGGCGCAAGCGCTGGATTGGATCGTCACTGAGCAGCAGGGCGTGCTCCAGGTCGAAGCGTTCGGCCTGGGGGCATTCCAGGTGCTGATACAGGGTGGCGCGTGCCATGTAGTCGGCAGCCGTGCCCGGGCCCAACTGCAACACCCGTTCGGCATCCTTCAGGGCTTCGAGGTAGTCATCGTGGCTGGCGTGCAATTGGCGCAGGTTGCGTGACAGGCGCTGGAGCATCTGCATAGGGCTGGCGGTCAGCAGGTGGTCGGCGCTCAGGGCCAGTTGCGGGCCGAACTGACGGCCCAGCAGTTCGCGGCAATCGGCCGGGTACAGGCGCCGCCCGCCACAAGGATCGAGCAGGTGATCGGCGCCTGGCACCCGCAAGAGGAAATGCCCGGGGAAGTTCACGCCCTCAAGGGGGATCGACAGGCCACGGGCCAGTTCCAGGGTCAGCAGGGCCAGGGCCAATGGTTGACCGCGGCGACGCTGTATGACTTTGTCGAGCAGCGCCGACTGGGGCCGCAGGGGGTGGTACTCGTCCTGCTGGAAACCCAGGGCGTTGAGGCGGCGCAACAAGGGTTGGGCCAGTTCGCTGAGCGGCAGCATCGGCAGCCCGGCGCTGACCTCCTGCTGCAATGCCTGAACCTCGGCCAGGACCTGCGCCGGCACCACGCTCTCATCGTGCTCGGCAGCAATCCACAGTGCCGCTTCCAGCAAGGCGACCGGGTCACGTTCAAGGCAAGCCAGGCAGGCGCTACGTGGGTTCATGACAATCTCCGCTCAAGCTTCTGTTGTAGCGCTGGCGCGGCTTTTCGTCCAGTGGTCCGAGTGTTGTCATCAGGCGTGAAAGCGCGACCTATACTGGGATCAGCACCTCATCGAGGAGCCCGTTGATGTTCGCTCTCATGCAAAGCACCCGCACGCAGTCGCTGCACCTGTGCATCGATCCGCCGACCGGCCTCAAAGCAGTGGTCGCCATTCATAGCGAACACCTGGGCCCGGCCATGGGAGGTTGCCGCTACCTGGCTTACCCGGACGACGACAGCGCCATGATCGACGCCATCCGCCTGGCCCAGGGCATGAGTTACAAGGCTGCGCTGGCAGGGTTGCCGTTGGGCGGGGGCAAGGCGGTGATCATTCGCAACCCCCATGTGGAAAACCGTGCAGCTTTGTTCGAGGCGTTCGGGCGCTTTGTCGATACCCTGCAGGGGCGCTTCATTACGGCCGTGGACAGCGGCACCTCGACCCTGGACATGGACTGCATCGCCCAGACCACCCAGCATGTCACCAGCACCACCGCTGCCGGCGACCCCTCGCCGCATGCGGCCATGGGTGTGTTCGCCGGCATTCGCGCTACCTCGATGGCACGCCTGGGCAGCGATAACCTCGAAGGTTTGCGTATTGCCGTGCAGGGCCTGGGCAATGTCGGTTATGCGCTGGCTGAGCAGTTGCATGCAGCGGGTGCCGAGTTGCTGGTCAGTGATCATGACCCGGGGCGGGTGCAACTGGCCATTGAGCAGTTCAATGCCCGGCCGGTGGCCAACGAGATGTTGATCAGCACACCCTGCGACATCTTTGCCCCGTGCGGGATAGGGCCGGTGCTCACGGGGCAGAGCGTGATGCAGTTGCGCTGTGCGGCGGTGGCGGGGGCGGCCAACAACCAGTTGACCACCTTGCAGGTGGCCGATCAGCTGGAAAGCCGCGGCATCCTTTATGCCCCGGATTACGTGATCAATGCCGGCGGGTTGATCTACGTGGCGCTCAGGCACCGTGGCGAGGACCTGAGCACCATTACCGCGCACCTGGCGCGCATCCCCTTGCGCCTGACCGAGGTCTTCGCTCATGCCCAGGCCGAGAAGCGCTCGCCGGCGCGGGTGGCGCAGATGCTGGCCGAGCAGTTGATCTACAACTGAAGACGGTTACTCGGCGGTACTGTCGTTGAGCAACTCGGACAGGGCGTCGGGCTGGCTCTTGAAGGCCTTGGCGAACACATCACGGTTTTTCGCCATATAGATACCGGCATCCTCGACCTGCTGTTCGCTCAGCGAAGGCACGGCTTTCTTCAGGACCTCGGCCAACAGCTCGGCCAGCTCGAGCATCTTGTCGTGACGGTCTGCTTCGGCTTTATCCATGAACAAGCGCTCCAGGTCGCGGCTGCTGCGGTATACCACTTCGACGGCCATTCATCACCTCACATGCCTTTGGTAATCGATGTATTCGATACTGTTTATTTGTACAGTGTTAATGATAGGGTAATCCACAGGACTAAGATAGTGGCAAATCAGTATTCTGCTCTTCGCTTCTCTCCACGAGGGCCTGGCGCGGCACTTTTGCCGCTCTCTATGGTCTGCTTCAGCGTGTAGAATTGCGTATCGGCAGTCGAGCCATCCAGTCTACGAAGGAACAGCAATGAACGAGCAAACATCGCGCCTGAATCGGGAACGGCGCTTTCTGGTACTGCTGGGGGTGATCTGCCTGGCCCTGATCGGCGGGGCGCTTTACATGCAGATCGTGCTGGGCGAGGCGCCATGCCCGCTGTGCATCCTGCAACGCTATGCCTTGCTGCTGATCGCGCTGTTTGCCTTCATCGGTGCGGCCATGCCCGGCAAACGCAGCCTGACCGTGCTCGAAGGCCTGGTGGTGCTCAGCGCCATCGGCGGTATCGCCGCTGCCGGTAATCATGTGTACATTCTGGCCAATCCAGCGGTCAGTTGCGGCATCGATACCCTGCAACCGATCGTCGACGGCCTGCCGCTGGCGTCGGTGCTGCCACTGGTGTTCCAGGTCGATGGTTTCTGCTCCACGCCGTACCCGCCGGTCATGGGCCTGTCCCTGGCGCAATGGGCCCTGGCGGCCTTTATCCTGACCGCCGTTCTGGTGCCTCTGGGCATCTACCGCAACCGCCGCCAGGCTTAGACAAAAGTCATGTATTGACGCAAGTCCGTTGCGCAATGAGATTTGCAAAGTTTGTCGCACCAGACTTGATCCTGATCAAGTCTCGGCCCTTGTAAAACGGGCGTTCCAGGGGTATTGGAAGGGGTGCGACAAACTGTCGCGAAACTGATTTTTCAGGCGCTATTGTTACGTAATCGGTAAAGGACTGTTGCTCAATAAGTCATAGTCAACGATTGGTTACCTATCTACAATCGCCCCCAATTTCCGTTCGGCACCGCTTGCGAGTCGCAGGATTAAAGGAGCCCAGGCTCTTTTCGCTGACTCTGACGAGCATCGCCTGCGGCGATGCCGGGCTGACCCCCCTCCGTGATTTCCCGCACCAAATGGAATTGGTCTGAAGACAGGCCTGTTGCCTACTGAAGTCAAAACAATAAACACCGTAATACCCGGTTTATGCCGAGCCGCCGCAGCTGGCCTCAAGGCATGACCGTATTCGATCCCATAAATGCTGACGCTTGGCAGGACGAAGTGTTGGCGACCAAAACACAAATTGCATTGAAGCAAGCTGCTCTAGAGGTCGTGAGATGAGTAAAAAGCGTTACCCCAGACTGTTTGGCATTCTGCCCTTTTTAGGCATGCTTTTACTCAGTGGGTGCAACTGGACCCTGCTCGACCCGAAGGGCCAGGTCGGCATTGAGCAAAAGAACCTTATCCTGATCGCTACCGGCTTGATGTTGCTGGTGGTGATTCCTGTCATTTTCATGACCCTGGCGTTTGCCTGGAAGTATCGCGCTTCCAACAAGGCAGCCACCTACACCCCGGACTGGTCGCACTCGACCAAGATCGAAGTGGCGGTCTGGACCATCCCGGTGCTGATCATCATTGCCCTGGGTTACGTCACCTACAAGACCACCCATGAGCTGGACCCGTATCGTCCGCTGGTTTCCGACGTGAAGCCGGTGCAGATCGACGTGGTCGCCCTGGACTGGAAATGGCTGTTCATCTACCCGGAACAAGGCATCGCCACGGTCAACAAGATCGTCTTCCCGGCCAACACCCCGGTCAACTTCCGCGTGACCTCCGATTCGGTGATGAACTCCTTCTTCATCCCGGGCCTGGGCGGGCAGATCTACGCAATGGCTGGCATGACCACCAAACTGCACCTGATCGCCAACGAGAACGGTGAGTTCGACGGTATCTCCGCCAACTACAGCGGTGCTGGTTTCACCGGTATGAAGTTCAAGGCAACCGCCACCTCCCAGGCTGATTTCGAAGCATGGGTGAACGAAGTCAAGCAATCGCCTAAACAGCTGGATGCGGCTGAATACGCGGCATTGGCCAAAACGAGCGAAAACAATCCAGTCGCGCTGTACAGCGTGGCCTCGCCTGAGCAGTTCCAGTCCATCGTCGACAAGTACGAAGGCATGAACCGCGGTCGGCCGGTCCACGAAAAAGAGCAGAGCAAAGAAGCGGCCGGTACCGAAGGGATGGACGTGACTATGCATTCAGCTGCTGGGGCAGAGGAGTAAGAGATGTTCGGTAAACTAAGTCTGGATGCGATTCCGTATCACGAGCCGATAGTCATGGTGACACTTGCCATGATCGCGCTCGGCGGTATTGCGTTGATCGGTGCAATCACCTATTTCAAGAAATGGACCTACCTGTGGTCCGAGTGGCTGACTTCGGTCGACCACAAGAAAATCGGGGTGATGTACATCATCGTCGCGATGATCATGCTGCTGCGCGGCTTTGCCGACGCCATCATGATGCGCACGCAGCTGGCCATGGCCACCGGCGGTTCCGAGGGCTACCTGCCTCCCGAACACTATGACCAGATCTTCACCGCTCACGGTGTGATCATGATCATCTTCATGGCAATGCCATTCTTCACCGGCCTGATGAACCTGGCCCTGCCTCTGCAGATCGGTGCACGTGACGTTGCCTTCCCGTTCCTGAACTCCCTGAGCTTCTGGCTGCTGGTGTCCGGCGTCGTGCTGGTCAACGTCTCCCTGGGTGTTGGTGAGTTCGCCAAGACCGGCTGGGTCGCCTATCCACCGCTGGCGGGTATCCAGTACAGCCCTGGCGTGGGTGTCGACTACTACATCTGGGCGCTACAGCTATCGGGTCTGGGTACGACGCTAACGGGTGTCAACTTCCTCGCCACCGTGCTGAAAATGCGCGCTCCTGGCATGAAGCTGATGGACATGCCGATCTTCACCTGGACCTGCACCTGGGCCAACGTGCTGATCGTCGCTTCGTTCCCGATCCTGACCGCTGCACTGGCTCTGCTGACTGTTGACCGTTATCTGGACTTCCACATTTTCACCAACGAGCTTGGTGGGAACCCGATGATGTACGTCAACCTGTTCTGGGCCTGGGGTCACCCTGAGGTTTACATCCTGATCCTGCCGGCCTTCGGTGTGTTCTCGGAAGTCACCTCGACCTTCGCCGGCAAACGCCTGTTTGGCCACAAGTCGATGATCTACGCTTCGGGCGCGATCGCGGTACTGGGCTTTGCGGTATGGCTGCACCACTTCTTCACCATGGGTTCGGGCGCCAGCGTCAACACCTTCTTCGGTCTGGCGACCATGCTGATCTCGATTCCGACCGGGGTGAAGCTGTTCAACTGGCTGTTCACGATCTACCAGGGCCGTCTGCGCTTCACCGCACCGGTGCTGTGGACCCTGGGCTTCATGGTGACCTTCTCGATCGGTGGTATGACCGGCGTACTGCTGGCTGTTCCAGGTGCTGACTTCGTCCTGCACAACAGCCTGTTCGTAATCGCTCACTTCCACAACGTGATCATCGGTGGTGCGGTGTTCGGCTACATTGCCGGCTTCGCCTTCTGGTTCCCGAAAGCCTTCGGTTTCACCCTGAACGAGAAGTGGGGCAAAGCTGCCTTCTGGTTCTGGATCTCCGGTTTCTACGTGGCCTTCATGCCGCTGTACGCACTGGGCTTCATGGGTATGACCCGTCGTCTGAACCACTCCGACAACCCACTGTGGGAACCCTACCTGTACGTAGCCGTGTTCGGCGCCGTGCTGATCCTGTTCGGTATCGCTTGCCAGCTGATCCAGCTGTACGTCTCGATCCGCGACCGCAAGGACAACATGGACGTGACCGGCGACCCATGGGGCGGCCGTACCCTGGAATGGTCGACTTCGTCGCCACCGCCGTTCTACAACTTCGCCAGCATGCCTGAGAATGTCGATCTGGATGCATGGCACGAAACCAAGCAAGCCGGTAAGGCTTACAAGGTTCCAGCCAAGTACGAAGCGATCCACATGCCGAACAACACCTCTACCGGTGTGTTCATGGGTGCCTTGCTCACCGTATTCGGTTTCGCCTTCATCTGGCACATCTGGTGGCTGGTCGGCGCAAGCCTGATCGGTACCATCGCGGTCTTCGTCGCCCACGCTGCTCGTGACGACCAGGGCTACATGGTTCCAGCCGAGGAAGTGGCGCGCATCGAAGGTGAGCGCATGAAGTCCCTGGGCCTGGCTACCGGTACCCCGGTTGGCGCACGTGTCGAATCGTTTGAACGGGTTTAATCAATGTCCAGTCATGTAATTAACGCTGATACTCATGCTCATGGTCACGACCATGGGCATGACGACCACCACCACGACTCGGGCCAGATGACCGTATTCGGTTTCTGGTTGTACCTGATGACCGACTGCATCCTGTTTGCGTCGCTCTTCGCCACCTACGCGGTGCTGTCCGGCAGTTTTGCCGGCGGCCCGTCGGGTCACGACATTTTCCAGCTGGACTTTGTCGCGGTCGAAACCGCACTGCTGCTGTTCTCGAGTATCACCTTCGGCTTCGCCATGTTGCAGATGTTCAAAGGCAACAAGGGCGGCGTGCTGGGCTGGTTGGCTGTCACCTTCCTGTTCGGTGCCGGCTTCATCGCGATGGAAGTCTATGAGTTCCATCACCTGATCGCCGAGGGCTTCGGCCCGCAGCGCAGTGGCTTCCTGTCGGCGTTCTTCGCGCTGGTCGGTACCCACGGCCTGCACGTGACCGCAGGTCTGATCTGGATGGCGGTGATGATGTACCAGATCAACAAGCACGGTATCACCGGTACCGCCAAGACCCGCATGAGCTGCCTGAGCCTGTTCTGGCACTTCCTGGACGTGGTCTGGATCTGCGTGTTCACCGTCGTGTATCTGCTGGGGGTTCTGTAAATGGCTAACGCACATAACAGCCACGCCGAGGGCAACCACGGTAGCGTCAAGTCCTACGTGATCGGTTTCATCCTGTCGGTGATCCTGACGGCGATTCCGTTCGGCCTGGTGATGTTCCCGAGCATGCCGAAGGACATCACGATCATGATCGTGGTGGCCCTGGCGGTCATTCAGGTCGTGGTTCACCTGGTGTACTTCCTGCACATGGACCGTTCCGCCGAGCAGCGCTCCAACGTGTCGACCTTCCTGTTTACAGCGATGGTCATTGCACTGTTGGTCGGCCTGTCGCTGTGGATCATGTTCAGCATCCACACCAGCATGATGGCGAAGTGAGGTAAGACGACATGTCCGTTAAGCACTTTATCCAAATCACCAAACCGGGGATCATTTTCGGTAACGTGCTTTCTGTGGCAGGCGGTTTTTTCCTTGCCGCGCAAGGGCATGTCGACTTCATGCTGTTCCTGGCCACGGTGATTGGCACTTCGCTGGTGGTGGCGTCCGGTTGCGTGTTCAACAACTGCATCGACCGTGACATCGACATCAAGATGGAGCGCACCAAGAACCGTGCGATGGTCCAGGGCCAGATCTCGCTGAACGTCGCGCTGGCCTACGCCACCCTGCTTGGGGTGGCCGGCCTTGGCCTGCTGTATGTGCAGGCCAATGCCCTGGCGGCGCTGTTCGGCCTGATCGGCTTTGTCATCTACGTCGGCTTCTACAGCCTGTACCTCAAGCGCAAATCGGTGCACGGCACCCTGGTGGGCAGCCTGTCCGGTGCCATGCCTCCGGTGATCGGCTACTGCGCGGTGAGCAACAGCTTCGACCTGGCTGCACTGACCCTGCTGGTGATGTTCAGCCTGTGGCAGATGCCGCATTCCTACGCCATTGCGATCTTCCGCTTCAACGACTACCTGGCCGCATCGATTCCGGTGCTGCCGGTCAAGCGTGGGATCCTGGTGGCGAAGAAGCACATCCTCTGGTACATCGTGGCGTTCCTGGTCGCGACCCTGATGCTGACCCTGGGCGGCTACGCGGGCATGAGCTACATGGCCGTTGCCGCCGCCATGGGCATGTACTGGCTGTACATGGCCTGGACCGGCTACAAGGCAGTGGACGATCGCCTGTGGGCACGCAAGCTGTTCGTGTTCTCGATCTTCACCATCACTGCCCTGAGCGTGATGATGTCGCTGGACACCAAGGTGCCGACCGAGCTGTTGCTGACTTACGCGCACTGATTCATCCGCGTGTAACAAAAACGCCCCAGGCTGCAGAGCCTGGGGCGTTTTTGTTTGTGCCGGTGGGCTCATCGCGGGTCAAGCCCGCTCCCACAGGAATTGCATCAACCCTGTAGGAGCGGGCTTGTCCCGCGATCGATAGTGAACGCCACAACGACCGAATCTGCTGTTGACAAGTACCCGGGGTTTGCCGGATTTTAGCGCGGCGCGGGTAAGGAGTATCTGCGTATGGCCAGAGGATGCTGGCCGTGATTGACCACACAAGGGATTGTCCATGACCGAGCCAAACGCCGTTGCTCAACGGGCGTGCCTCGCGCTGCTGCGCGAACGCCATACCTCTGCGCACCTCGATACCGCCTTGCAGGTGCTCGACTGCCTGTTCCGCCGCCGCAGCCTGGCACCGGGCCAGGACGACGAGTTGTCGGCTGAAGTGCTCGAGCCGCATCTGGATAAAGTCCTCAGCGCGATCGAGGCCGGCCAGCGCATCGAAATGGTCCTGCCAGCCTTCCCGGGCAAGTCGCCGAACCGGCAGAAAACCCTCAGCCACCTACCGGACCTTGCCGAGCGTCACGCCATCGATGAACTGCAGCACCTGTGCGCTGAAATCCAGGCGCTGTATGCGCCGGGCGCGTTGATTCACATCTGTTCCGACGGCTACGTGTTTTCCGACCTGGTGCGTGTGCCCGATGCCCACGTCAAGGCTTACACCGACGAAATCCAGCGTTACGCCGAGCAGCATTATCCGCACAGCTTCGCCTTGTTCGATCTCAAGGATGCCTACCCGCAACTGGGCTGCCTGGACTCCATGCGCGAGGAGCTGATGATCGAGTATGGCCAGTCGCTGATCGCACTGGGTCAGCGCTTTCAGGATGAGCCACACATGATGCTGATGTACTGCGGCATTCACCGTTTTCTGTCCGAGGATTACTCGGGGCTTGCCGAGTTCGCCGGCATGAGCCTCAACGCCGTGAAGAAGATCGCCAAGCCGGCGTCGCAACGGGTGATCCAGCGCAGCGAAGCCTGGAGCGCGCTGTTGCAGGCGCGCTACCCACAGTGCCTGCGGTTGTCGATTCACCCGCAGTTGGCCGTGTCACAGAAGATCGGCATCCGCCTGGTGCCCACCAGCGACCTGTGGCGTACGCCCTGGCACTCGGTAGCGATCAAGCGCCGCGGGGTGGTGATGCTCGACAAGCGCAGCAATATCGACGAGCGCTACAGCCGCCTGGTGTTCCGCCAGGGCCGCCCCTGCCACTACGCCAGTGCGCAATGATGCTTCCAGCATTGACGGCAGATGCCGTGATTTTCGACCTCGACGGTACCTTGGTCGATACCTTGCCGGACATCGTCTGGTGCCTGAACCGGGTGCTGCAGGATCAGGGCTATCAGCCGCTGCCACGGGAGACCATCAGCGCCTATGTCGGCGGTGGAACCGGGGCGATGCTCGAGCGTGTCGCCGCGCGCCTGGGCATTGCCGATGACAAGGCCCTGCATACCCATTACATCGCCTGCTACCAGCAGCACCTGGTGCAGTTCTCGCGACCGTTCGAGGGCGTGCTGGAAATGCTCGAGGGCTGTCGCCAATTGCAATTGCCGATGGCCATCGTCACCAACAAGGCCCACGACATGGCGTTGCAGGTGGCTGGGCAGCTGTTCCCCTCAAACACCTTCGAAATCGTTCTTGGCCAGCGCCGTGGCCACCCGCTCAAACCCCAGCCGGATGCTGCCCTGGAAGCGGCCCGGCATCTGGCGGTGGAACCCTCCCGCTGCCTGTTCGTCGGCGATACCGTCATCGACCTGATGACCGCACGCGCAGCCGGCATGCACGCCGCTGGCGTGACCTGGGGCTACGGTCGGGCCTATGCCTTGCAAGCACAGACGGCGGACCTGTACTGCGATCAACCGGCAGACCTGCTGCATGCCGTGCAGCGGGCCAACCCAACCTGCGTGGCTGGCGCTATTGCCAGCCCGCTCTGATACACCACCTCTCAAGGAAGAAAGGTCATGCAACACAAGGACACCTGGATCAAGGCGGTCAGCGATGTGCTGGCAGGTTATCTGCTCAAGGACAACGACGATCGGTTCGACAGGGCAGGTCGGGCCAGCCTGGCCACCAGCCTTGCCCACTTCTACGATCAACAGGCGCCGGTACGCCTGGTGTTGCCGGGCTTCCCGTGCAAGTCGCCGAATGCCCGCGACCAGACGTTCGGTGTGCTGCCAGATTACGGCGAAGCCATGGCCATCGAGCGTCTGGACCAACTGGGCCAGGAGATCGCGGCGCTGTACGCGCCAGGTTGCGTGGTATCGATCCTGAGTGACGGCACGACCTTCAACGATATCGTCGGCGTGCCCGACGACGTGCGCAAAGCCTACAACCAGGCATTGCGCGAGTTGTGCACCACCCACACGATCAACTGGGTAAGCATGGAAGACCTGTTCCCCCAGGCCAGCAGCGCCGATGCCGTGCGCGCCACGCTGGTCAAGCAGGCCCGGCTGCCGTGGAAGAACGTCGAGGCGCTGATCGCGCAGAGTCGCCATGACGAGACCCTCAGTCATGCCCACGACAAGCTCTGCAGCCACCTCTACAACGACCTGCGTCTGTGCCGCGAAGCGGGGCAGAGCGAAGACGAGCACCTGCTGCAGATCGGCTACAAGGCCTATCAGATGATGTTCCGCGGGCAAGCGCTGAATGCCGCGGTCAATCGCTTCTTCCCGGACGACATTCGTCTGTCGGTGCATCAGTACGACAATGCCGGGCCGAAGTTCACCCTGGCCTTGGCTGATGGCCTGACACGGGTTTCCAGCCCCTGGCATGCGGTGCCGGTGCGTCATCTGGATGGCAGCCAAACGCTGCGCACCCGGGCTGAAGTGGATATCGACCGGCACCTGCTGGTGCAGTACCAGGGGCGCCCCTGGCTGTACCACGAAACCACCGGCGAGGCGCTGCAGGGCTTTGAATTCGAGCTCCAGAAGCGCCCGTTGTTCGGCTTGCTGGTACGCGCCCCCTTGGGCCTGGGCTTTGAGCGTTTCTCGACGCAATTGCTCGAAGCCTTGGTGGAAACCTTCGGTTTTGTCTGCCTGCGCGGCTGCACCTTCGAAGACCGCGACAGCTTCGCCCGCGATTGCGAACGTTTCGGCACCATCTACCAATGGGCCTTCGGCAAGGTGCATGTGGTCAAGCCGGCGGACAAGCCCGAGGGCGTGGTGCACTCGCTGGAGAAGACGCCACTGCACTGGGACCTGAACATGCTGCCGGCCAGCGATGCCCAGGTGCAGCGTGATCCGAAGTTCTGCGCGAGCAAGTTCATGCTCTATTGCAAGACCGCGCCGCAGCCGGGTGAAGGCCAGACCACCATCGTCGACAGCCGCAATGCCCTGCGCAAGGTCGGCAGCCAGGTAGCCCGACAATGGCAGGCCGTGGACATTACCTATTACACGCGCATGACCTACTTCGGTGGCTCGCCGCGTAGCTACAGCCTGGTGGACCTGCACCCGCGCACCGGTGAACGTATTTTGCGCTACCAGGAAGGCACCGAGTCGACCCTGCAGACCTTGAGCCAGGAAGTGCACGGGTTCGAGGCGCAAGCCCAGCAGGCTTTGCTCGAGCAGCTCAATGCGCTGGTCTATGACGAGGATTGCCTGATCGCCCATGAGTGGGTCGAGGGCGATCTGGTTCTGATCGACAACTACCAGACCCTGCATGGTCGCTTGCCGATGTCGCCGGCTTCGGCTTCGCGCGAGCTCTGGCGGGTTCAGGTCTACTGAGGCGCTGACCCTGACAGCGGGGTGCCCGCTGTCAGGGTTTCTTTCCGTCTGTCGGTGGCGCTCGGGCTGCAATAGCGTGTGCTGGTCCTCAACCTGACAGGATCATGACATGAGCATTTTGACCGTTTACTTTTGTGGCACCGGCTCTCATCGTTTCGACGACAAGAACCCCAACTTCTGGAATGGCGAGCTGGTTTCGACCCTGGCCTCCAACGACCAGGGCAAGGAGTATGCCCACTGGATTGCCGTCGACGGCCCAGGCAGTGGCAACCTGCAGGCCGATGAGTTGTTCGTGGAGCCAGGTGGCTACTACAACTGGAACCAGACCCTGTTTGGCAAAGGCTGGGAGGAAAATGTCCAGCATGCACTGCAGATCATCAAGGGCGAGAGCAACTGGCAGCGCACGGAACTGAGTGAGGAGGAGTATCAGCGCCTGAAAGCCGCTGGCGTCCCAATCCCCAACTCGACGGCAACGGCTTCCTGGTTCTGGCGCACCTACAACTACGGCAACCGCAAGATTACGCCGCAAATGCTCCAGGAGCAGATCATCAAGCAATTTCGCAAGGACGGCATCATCCCCACCCAGGTCAACCTGGTGGGGTGGAGCCGAGGCGGCGTCAGCTGTCACATGCTGGCCAATGCCCTGCTTGGCGATAGTGAGTTGAAGAAGCTTGCGGTGAATATTTTCGCCATCGATCCGGTACCAGGCATTGGCAACTTCGACCACCACCGGGTGCAACTGGGCGAAAACGTCAAGCAGTACGTTGGCTTCTTCTCCCGCGACGAACGCTCCAAAGGTTTCTCCTGCGTGATCCCCAAGACCCATGCCAGCACCCGTTGCCATGTCTACCCGATGCCCGGGCGCCATGCCACTCTGGTGGGCAATGCTGCAGCCGATGGTGCCGCCGGTGGCAAGGTGCTGGCCGAGCCGGGCCTGATCGTTCGCCATTTTGCTGAAGTGTGCCTGACCCGTTGGGGAGTGAAACTGCAGAAAATGCTCAACCTCGGCGAGCGCGACCTGCAGGCCTATCACCAGGTGCTCGCGCGCGACGACAGCAAGTACCAGGCAATGCGCACGCATTCCTACACCGTGCTGACCGAGTCGGAGAAGGGCGAGCGGGCTGTTTCGCTGGGCAGCCAGGGCGCTGGCTTCTCTGCGGTGAAGGGCGGCACCTTGATGCCGCCTGCCGGGTTGGCAGCGCCTATCACCTGGCAGGCATCTTCCTACCAGGAAATTCGCTGAGACATGGCTTAGAAATCGTAGCGAGCGCTGACACTCACGTTGCGTGGGTCGCCGTAGTAGTAGGAGTTATAGAAGCCGACGTTGGTGAAGTACTTCTTGTCGAACAGGTTGTTCAGGTTGACCTGGCCGCAGAGGCTGTCGGTGAACTGATACCGGGTCATCAGGTCGACCAGCCAGTAGGCTTCCTGGGTGTAGTCTTCCCGGCCGCGAACCGGGTTGTTCACCGCTTGCCATGACTTGCCCTGCCAGCGCGCGCCACCCCCAACGGTCATGCGCTCCAGCTCGCCGGGCAGCTTGTAGCTGGTGAACAGGCTGACCTGGTCCTCCGGTTCCCAGGTAGAGATCTTGTCGCCATCGTCATCGCGAATGACCTTGTGGGTATAACCGGCCTGCACCTGCCAGCCGCGGGCCAGTTCCCCGGAAATCTCCGCTTCGTAGCCTTTGGACTTGGCCTTGGTCGCCACATAGGGGCTCAGAACCTGTGACGGTTGCCCGCTGCGGTCCTGTTCGGCGCGGTTGTCTTCATGGATCTCGAAGTAGGCCAGGCTGGCATTGAGGCGCCCGTCGAACCATTCGCCCTTCAGACCGACTTCATAGTTGTCGCCCTCGTTGGGCTCCAGGGTCTTGCCAAAGCGATCCTGGCTGGACTGCGGGTTGAAAATGCTGGTGTAGCTGGCATAGACGGCGTAGGTCGGATTGAGATCGTAGACCACGCCCGCGTAAGGCACGGCGCGTCCGCTTTCCTTCTGATCGCTGTCGCCGGAGCGGGTGAAGTTGGCAAACCGGCTCCCGAGGATCAGTGCCAGATCATCAGTGGGCTTGAAACGCGCAGTGATGTAGCTGGCAGTCTGGCGGGTGGTCAGGTCGTCGGTGCGCGACAGCTTCCAGTCCGGTTCGGCAATGTTGCCGTTCCAGGTGTAGAAGTTGTCGACCCGGTTGTTGTAACCCGCCGCCGCGTCATAGGCCTTGGCATCGAACCTGGCCCGCGAATAGCTGGTGCCGACCACCAACTCGTGCTCGCGCCCGAACAGCTCGAAAGGGCCGGTGGCATAGAGCTCTGCGGTGTCGGTTTTGGTTTCGCCGGTGAACTTGCCCGAGTACAGGGCGCTGCCGCTGCCCGTGCGAGGGTTGGGGGCACCGCCGCTGAGAGAGCCGAGCCTTGCGTGGTAACCGTTGAGCTTGTGGCTCAGCTCGAACTTGGCGACCCAGTCGCTGGCAAAGTGCCGTTCCAGGCTGGCAAATGCGGTACGGGTGTATTGCTCCCAACGGCTCCACTGCGCCCCCGGATTGAACGAACGCGAAACCTTGTTCAGGTTGCCATCGCTGTTGAATATCGGGATGGCCGCCCAACTGGAGCCCCTGGGGTCGTTGTCCTGGTAGTCGGCGCCCAACGTCAGCAGGGTGTCGTCATCCAGGTCCATTTCGACAATGCCGTAGTAGACGCTGGTCTTGCGTTCATAGTGATCCTGGAACGAGTGTTTGTCCTGGAAGGCGGCCACGGCCCGAGCCCGCACGCTGGCGCTGTCGTTGAGTGCGCCAGAGACATCGAGCTCGCTGCGGTAGTTGTCCCAGGAGCCACCGCTGGCGCCGATATGGGCATTGAAGTCGGCGGTGGGTTTCTTGCGTACGAAGTTGATCGCTGCACCAGGTTTGCCGGCACCGGAAAGCAGGCCGTTGGCGCCCTTGATCACCTCGATGCGGTCGTAGATGGCAGTGTCGCTGAGGTTGTTGCCGGCGGCGTTGACGCCGTTATCCAGGGTGGGAATGCCGTCGTACTGGTAGTTCTGGATCGAATAGCCACGGGAATAGTAGGTGGTGCGCTCGCTGTCCAGTCTCGATACCGTGATGCCCGGTGTATGGCGCATCACCTCGTCGATGGCGTTGAGATTGAAGTCATCCATGAACTGGCGGGTGACCACCGAGATCGACTGCGGAGTCTGCTTGGGGGTCAACACCAGGCGGGTGGCAGTGGCGATGGTGCCCGGGGTGTAACTGCCGTTGCCTTCGGTGATGGTCCCCAGCTGGTTACTGATGACCTGGGTTTCGCCAAGTTCCCACACATGATGGTGATGAACGTCGACAGGTTCAGTGTCGTCTTCTGGCGTGGCTGCGTGCAGCCCGGCACTGGCGGCACATAGCGCGATGGCAAGAAGTGTCGGTGTGAACGGGAGGTGCTGGGGGAGGGGGGGAAGCATTGCAGTTCCTTTGAATGCTGGCTAATTAATAAATGTGATACAAATGATTCTCATTATGGTGTCAGGACTGTAATGCAAAAGAAAGGCTTGGCGAGGTATTTTTCTGCAGTTACTGGACACCCGGCGGGCAAAGGCTCTATGGTTTGCCTCGGCCACCGCAGTGGCCAACGTCGCTCGGACGGTTCCGGGCGCTTACGTCTTCGAGGAAGCCATGGCTGACCAAGGTTCGCCGCGCCGCTTTGCGCGCATTGATCGTCTCCCCCCCTACGTCTTCAACATCACTGCCGAGCTCAAGATGGCCGCGCGCCGTCGTGGCGAGGACATCATCGACCTGAGCATGGGCAACCCCGACGGCGCCACGCCGCCGCACATCGTCGAGAAACTGGTGCAGGTCGCCCAGCGTGAAGACACCCACGGCTACTCGACTTCCCGCGGTATCCCACGCCTGCGCCGGGCGATCTCGCGCTGGTACAAGGACCGCTACGAGGTCGAGATCGACCCGGAAAGCGAAGCCATCGTCACCATCGGCTCCAAGGAAGGCCTGGCGCACCTGATGCTCGCCACCCTTGACCATGGCGACACCGTGCTGGTGCCCAACCCCAGCTACCCGATTCACATCTACGGGGCGGTGATAGCCGGTGCCCAGGTGCGTTCGGTGCCGTTGATTCCGGGGGTGGATTTCTTCAACGAGCTGGAGCGGGCAATCCGCGAAACCATCCCGAAACCGAAGATGATGATCCTTGGCTTTCCCTCCAACCCGACCGCGCAGTGCGTCGAGCTGGACTTCTTCGAACGGGTGGTGGCCCTGGCCAAGCAGTACGACGTGCTGGTGATCCACGACCTGGCCTACGCCGACATCGTCTACGACGGCTGGAAAGCACCGTCGATCATGCAGGTGCCGGGGGCCAAGGACATTGCCGTGGAGTTCTTCACCCTGTCCAAGAGCTACAACATGGCCGGCTGGCGGATCGGCTTCATGGTCGGCAACCCCGAGCTGGTCAGCGCCCTGGCACGCATCAAGAGCTACCACGACTACGGCACCTTCACCCCGCTGCAGGTCGCGGCCATTGCCGCGCTGGAAGGCGATCAGCAGTGTGTGCTCGATATCGCCGAGCAGTATCGCCAGCGTCGCAACGTGCTGGTCAAGGGCCTGCACGAGTTGGGCTGGATGGTCGAGAACCCCAAGGCGTCGATGTACGTCTGGGCGAAAATCCCCGAAGAGTACGCGCACCTGGGGTCGCTGGAGTTTTCCAAGAAGCTGCTGGCCGAGGCCAAGGTCTGCGTGTCGCCGGGCATCGGCTTTGGTGATTATGGCGACGACCATGTGCGCTTTGCCCTGATCGAGAACCAGGACCGCATCCGTCAGGCGGTGCGCGGCATCCGGCAGATGTTCAGGGCTGATGGTGTGGGCAGCAAGCCGGCCCAGAAATAAGCGTACAGGCCATCGCGGGTCAATCCCGCTCCTACAGTGGGAGCGGGATTGCCGCAGCGAAACAACCGTCCGTCAGCGGCGATTTATTTCTGCAATACCCCCCTTCTCAAACATCCGGCAAAGCATAGAATGGCGGCGGGTTTCTCCCTATAACGATAATCAACCTCCCCCCCTTCTGATCATGTCCGAACATAATCCTTGTTTGAACTGCGGCGCCTGCTGCGGGTATTTCCGTGTGTCTTTCTTCTGGGGTGAGTGCACGTCGGCGGGTGGTGTCGTGCCCGACGATCTGGTGGTCCAGATCAGCCCCAGCCGCGTGGCGATGATCGGCACCGACAGCAAGCCCTGTCGCTGCATCGGGCTCGAAGGCGAGATCGGCAAAGGTGTGAGCTGCACCTTGTATGAACAACGCTCCAGCCCGTGCCGGGAGTTCGACGCGGCCTGGGTCAATGGCGAAGCCAACCCCAGCTGCGATGCGGCCCGCGCCGCCTATGGGCTGCCACCGCTCGAGGCCAACGAACCGATCTGGCCGGACGAGGGCGCTGAAGTCGCCTGAGGCGCGGCTTGAGGGGTACACTGGCGGGTTCATGAATCGGACAGGAGGTCCCGCGTGACCCGCATGTACAGTTTTCCCGCTGACCTGTGCCTGGAAAGCCCGCGCTTGCAACTGCGCCCGATGGTGCTCGAGGATGCCGACGCATGGTTTGCCATCATGGCCGACCCGCAGGTCATGCGTTACTGGCACCACCGTCCCTGGCAAGCGCTGACCGAGGCACGGGCGGCATTGGCCGAAGACCGCGCCGCCTATGCCGCTGGGCAGATGCTGAAGCTGGGCATCTACCGGCGCGACAACAGCGAACTGATCGGCATGAGCCAATTGTTCAATCTGGAGCCCACTTCGCGCCGCGGGGAAATCGGCTACTGCCTGGCCAGTGCTGCCCAAGGCCGTGGTTTCATGGACGAGGCGCTGACCTGTTTCATTGACTACCTGGCTCACGGCCTGCACTTGCGGCGCCTGGAGGCCGAAATCGACCCGCGCAACCACGGCTCGGCACGCACCCTGGAGCGTCAGGGGTTTGTGCTCGAAGGGTTGCTGCGCCAGCGCTGGTGTGTCGCCGGTGAGCTGTCGGACTCGGGGCTATACGGGCTGCTGCTCGATCAGGCGCCAATGGAAGGTTGAATACTCAAGCGCGGCAGCGCAGTCTGCGCTATTGTCGCGCGCTCTTTGACCAGCCAAATGGATTTACTGGTGCCCCTGAACTACCTGACCCTCAGCCTCGCCTGCTACCTGACCTGCCTGTTCCTTGAGGCTTGTGCCCGTGAGCACGATGTGATGCGTGGCATGCACGCCCTGGCCCTGGGGGTCTTGGGCGGCTCCTTCTGGTATGCCAATCCGCTGTATTTCGCCGCCCTGGTGATGCACCGCAAACAACCACGGGTGGCCCTGTACCTGGGGTGCGCTGCGCTGTTGCTCAGTGGCTCGATGGTGCCGCTGGGCTGGTTCGACTTGACCCCGGTACCCGATTCGCCCAACGGTCCGGGGCTGCTGATCGGCTACTACGTGTGGTTGCTGGCGATGGCGCTGTTCATCCTTGGCCAGTGGCGCTACCGCCAGGAACCTGCGGGTAGCAGCAGGGTACCGCTGCTGGGCTGGCCGGGCTGGGTGCTGGTCGCTGGCATCGTAGTCAGTGTGCCGCTGGCATTCACGCCCTGGAGTAAAGTGCCGTTTCGGTCGGTCCCCGAGCAGGTACCGTGCATTGAGTGCGGAGGCAACTGATGGCCCGTTTCTACGTTGCAATCACCCTGGCGTTGTACCTGTTGAGCCTGTGCTTCAAAGCCATCTACCTGTCGGCTGACGGCTCTCTGCATGCTTTGCAGGTGCTGCTGCTCGGGCCTTGGGGCATTGTCATGCAGATCTACGGCTGGTTTGCCAACCCGTTGCTGGGGCTGGCGATCCTGATGCACCGGCGTTGGCGCTGGCTGGCCCTGGTGCTTGGCCTTGGCGCGCTGTACCTGGCACTCAGCGCGCTGCAAGTCGAGCGTCTGCCAGACAATCACAGCTACAGTTTTCTCGACGTCACAGGCTTCGGCCCCGGTTATTACGTCTGGCTGCTATCGATCGGCTTCTTCTGCGTAGCGCAGGCCTGGTGGTGCCGACAGGGGGTCAAAGGCGCGCAGATGCCGGGTTGGCACTGGCTTGATGGCGGCCTGGCAATCGTGCTCAACATTGCCATCGTCTACGCGATCCAGACGCCTAGCCTGCACTTTCAGCTAAAGAAAGTGATCGAGCCACCGACGCCGGTCCAGATCGACAAGGGCGCCATCTAGCATGCCGACCACGATCAGCCCGCTCCCACCCAAGACGGAGTCCGCAGCATGAACCGCCCATTTTTGCTCCTCGGCCTATTGGTCTGTGGTTCCTCAATAGCCCAGGCCCAGGACGAGTACTCCCCGGCCTACACAGCCTGCATGAAAACCGCCGAGTCCACCCTGGCCATGAACAACTGCAACGGCGCCGAGATCAAGCGCCAGGACAGCCGCCTCAACAGCGCCTACAAAAAGGCCATGGCCGCTTTCGAAGGCCCTCAGCAAACCCAGCTGCGTGAGGCCCAGCGGGCCTGGATCAAGTACCGCGACGCCAACTGCAACCTGTATTACAGCCTCACCGGCGGCACTATCGACCAGCTCAATGGCGCCGGGTGCATCCTCGGCAGCACCCGGGACCGGGCAGACGAACTGCAGGCATTGCTGCAGCCCTGAGATCAGCGCCGGGCGGCGCGCTCGCGCAGGTACTCGCGCACTTCGCGCTGATCGCCGGCAAACTCGATGCGCTGGGCCTTGCTGTCGCGCTGGTAGGCGTACATCGGGTCATAGTATTCGCTGAGCAGGCCGCTGATCCAGGCGCGGTGCAGCTCCACCGCGCCACTGCGCAGTTGTTCCTGTAGCGCTTGCTGGAGCAACGCCGACAGTCGCTGGTAGCGCTCGCCGCCCAGGCGTTTGAGGATATTGGCCATGCTCCGGGTCAGGCGTTCGGCAAACAGCCTGAAGCCGTTTTCATCACCGTGCAGGGCAACGAACTCGGCGCACAGGTTGATCACGTAATCGCCGAGAATCCGCTCGACGCGGTTGTCAAAGCTGTCTTCCAGCCACACCAGCGGGTAACCCTGCATGCCCTGGTACAGCTCTAGCGGCACCGTGCAGCTGCCGACGATGCGGCCCTCATCTTCCAGCACAAACTGCTCGATGCCCCGGGCGCGTTTCTTCAGCACATCGATGGCCAGGCCGTTCTCGAAGTCAATCTGCCCCGGCTGGCCGGTGGCGCGCTTGCCAAAGCTGGAACCGCGGTGGTTGGCGTGGCCTTCCAGGTCAATGGTGTTATCCAGCAGTTGTAGCACTTCGGTCTTGCCGGTACCGGTGAGGCCGCCGATCAGCACGAAGTCGCACTCCGCCACGGCCTGCCGGGTGGTCTCGATCAGGAACGTGCGCATTGCCTTGTAACCGCCGACCACTTTCGGATAGTCGATGCCGGCTTCAGCCTTGAGCCACTGCTGGACGATCTGCGAACGCAGGCCACCGCGAAAGCAGTAGAGGTAACCTTCTGGGTTGGCCCGGGCGAACGCGGCCCAGGCGGCAATGCGCTGGTCCTTGGTCTGGCCGCTGACCAGTTGATGGCCGAGGGCGATGGCGGCCTGCTGGCCCTGCTGCTTGTAGCAGGTGCCGACCTTTTGCCGCTCAAGGTCGTTCATCAGCGGCAGGTTGCTGACATTGGGGAAGGCGCCCTTGGTGAATTCGACCGGGGCGCGCAGGTCCATCATGGCTACATCGTTGAGAAACAGCTGGCGGTAGTCGGTGCAGTTGTCGCGCATCAAAGCACCTCAACCGCATGGCTCTGTCGCTCTACCAGTTCGCCGATCGGCGCCAGGTTCAGGCCCAGTTCGGCGGCGACGGCGAGAAACTCCGTTTCACCTTCCGGGGTCACCGCCACCAGCAGCCCGCCGCTGGTTTGTGGATCGCACAGCAGGTGCTTCTGCTCATCGCTCAGGGGCGCGATCTTGTCGCCGTAGCTGTCGAAGTTGCGCAGGGTTCCGCCGGGCACGCAGCCTTCGGCCAGGTAATGCTCGACGCTCGGCAGGCGGGGCACCGCGTTGTAGTTCAGGCGTGCGCTCAGGCCGCTGCCGTCGGCCAACTCCACCAGGTGGCCAAGCAGGCCGAAGCCGGTGACGTCGGTCATGGCCTTGACCGCGGCCAGCTTGCCGAAGCGGCTGCCGGGGGTGTTCAGGGTGCACATCCAGTCGCGGGCCAGGCCCTTGTCCTGATCGCGCAGCTTGGCCTTTTTCTCGGCGGTGGTGAGGATGCCGATACCCAAGGGTTTGGTCAGGTACAGACGGCAACCTGCCGTGGCGGTGTCGTTACGCTTCATGTGACGCTTTTGCACCACGCCGGTTACCGCCAGGCCAAAGATCGGCTCGGGGGCGTCGATGGAGTGGCCGCCAGCCAGGGGAATGCCGGCCTCGGCGCACACGGCACGGCCGCCGCGGATCACTTCACGGGCCACTTCCGGGGCCAGCACATTGACCGGCCAGCCGAGAATGGCGATGGCCATCAGCGGGTCGCCGCCCATGGCGTAGATATCGCTGATGGCGTTGGTGGCGGCAATGCGGCCGAAGTCATAGGGGTCATCGACGATCGGCATGAAGAAGTCGGTGGTCGAAACCACACCGCGTTCGTCATCGAGGGCGTAAACTGCCGCGTCATCGCGCGAAGCGTTGCCGACCCAGAGTTTCGGGTCCAGCGCCTGGGTACCGCTTTCGGCGAGAATCACCTCGAGCATCTTCGGAGAGATCTTGCAGCCACAGCCGGCACCGTGGCTGTACTGGGTCAGGCGAATCGTTTCGCTCATACGCACCTCGAAAAATCGTCAAGGCCCGAGTGTAGCAAAGCTGGCCTTTGCGCCGATGCCTCTTATAATTTCCGGGGTGGCCCGTACCGGCCCTTTCCCCGCTATTGAACCGGAGAATCCCCATGCTCAAACGTCCCCTGGCGCTGTTTGCCGGTCTGCTATTGTCCTGCACGTCTTACCTGGCCCAGGCGGCCGATACCCTGCGGGTCAGCGCGATCCCTGACGAAGCGCCCACCGAACTGCTGCGTAAGTTCAAGCCGTTGGGTGAGTATCTGGAGCAGAAGCTGGGGATGAAAGTCGAGTTCGTGCCGGTGGCAGACTACCCGGCGGTGGTCGAGTCGCTGGTCGCCAACAAGCTGGATATGGCCTGGCTGGGCGGTTTCACTTTCGTGCAGGTGCACCTCAAGGATCCGACAGCCACGCCTTTGGTACAGCGTGAACAGGACGCCAAGTTCACCAGCAAATTCATCACCGCCAACCCGGATGTGAAGAGCCTCGCCGATCTCAAGGGCAAGACCTTTGCCTTCGGTTCCATTTCGTCCACCTCGGGCAGCCTGATGCCGCGCTACTTCATGCTCAAGGATGGCATCAAGCCTGAAACCTACTTCAGCCGCGTCGCCTATTCCGGTGCCCACGATGCTACGGCGGCGTGGGTCCAGGCCGGCAAGGCCGACGGTGGGGTACTCAACGCCAGCGTCTGGGAAAAGCTGGTGGCCTCGGGCAAGGTCGATACCAATAAGGTGAAGGTGTTCGCCACCACCCCAAGCTACTTCGATTACAACTGGACCGTGCGCGGCAGCCTCGACCCGGCGCTGAAAGACAAGATCAAACAGGCGTTCCTCGACCTCGATCCGGCCAAGCCCGCCGACAAGGCCATCCTCGACCTGCAGGCCGCCAGCCGCTTTATCGAAACCAGCCCGGACAACTACAAGGGCATCGAAGAGGCCGCGCGCGCCGCCGAACTGCTGAAATGACCATCCGTTTGACCGGCGCCAGCCTGCGCCATGGCCAGGTCCAGGCCCTGCACGGCATCGACCTGCAGATTGGCGCCGGCGAGCGGGTGGCGATCATCGGCCCTTCGGGGGCGGGCAAGTCGAGCCTGTTGCAGTTGCTGGGCACTGCCCTGGCCCCCAGTACCGGCGCCGTCGAGCTGCTCGATGTGGCGCCCTGGCGCTTGTCGGCCGGGGCGCGTCAGCGCCTGCGCGCGCGCATCGGCCTGATCCATCAGGCGCCGCCGCTGCCACCGCGCCAGCGGGTGGTGACGGCGGTGCTGGCCGGGCGCCTGGGGCAGTGGAGCACCTTGCGCGGGCTGCTCAATCTGCTGCACCCGGCGGACGTTCCGGGTGTACGCGAAGTGCTGACGAGCCTGGGCATGGCCGAGAAGATTTTTGTCCAGTGCGGGCAACTGTCCGGTGGCCAGTTGCAGCGGGTCGGCATTGCCCGGGCACTGTATCAGCAACCACAGATTCTGCTGGCTGACGAGCCGGTTTCGGCCATGGACCCGGTGCTGGCCGAACACAGCCTGAAAACCCTCAACCAGCATGCCAATGAGCGCGGCGTGACCCTGATCGCCAGCCTGCATGCGGTAGAGCTGGCGCTGGCGCATTTCCCGCGGGTGATTGGTGTTCGAGAAGGGCGGATCGTCTTTGATCGCCCGGCGAGCGAGGTCTCCAGCGACATGCTCGATGGCTTGTATGCCAACGAACATCTGGTGTCGCCGCCGCTACCGCTGCCAGCGTTGAACCTGCAGATTCCCCGATGCTGAAGGTCGATAGCCGCGACCCGGCGGCACTGCCCAGGGTGCTGCTGGCGCTGCTGGCGATTGCCCTGTTGTGGCCGGGCATCCGCCTCAGCGAACTGAACCCCGGCGTATTGCTGCAGGCCGACAACCGCCGGGAGATGGCCAATTTCCTCAGCGCCTTCTGGCCGCCGGCCCATGAGCCTGACTTCCTTCGGCTGCTTTTGGATGCCACCTTGCAGACCCTGGCAGTGGCTACCGCCGGCATGACCCTGGCCTTGCTGCTGGCGATCCCGGCCAGCCTGCTGGCCAGCCGGGCGCTGTCGTTGCGCGCTGCCTCACGGGGCGGGCGCCTGGGCTTCTGGTCGCGCACCTTGCGTCTGCCGGTGCGCGCCTTGTTGATCTTCCTGCGTAGCGTGCCGGAGATCGTCTGGGCGCTGTTGTTCGTCCGCGCGGTCGGCCTGGGCCCGACCGCCGGGGTGCTGGCCATCGCCATTACCTACAGCGGCATGCTTGGCAAGGTCTACGCGGAGATCTTCGAATCGGTCGACCAGCGCCCGGCCCATGCCCTGTTGCAGGCCGGCAGCAGCCGCTTGAGCGCGTTTTTTTACGGCATCCTGCCCGCTGCGGCGGCGGAGCTGGTGTCCTACACGGTGTACCGCTGGGAATGCGCGATCCGTGCCTCGGTGGTGATGGGCTTTGTCGGCGCGGGCGGGTTGGGCCAGCAGATCGACCTGTCCATGCGCATGTTCGCAGGCGCCGAGGTAGCAAGCATGCTGCTGACGTTTCTGCTGCTGGTATGGCTGGCCGACCAGCTCAGTCGCCTGCTGCGCGGGAGGCTGGCATGAGAGCGTTGGTCAACACGGCGCTGGTGCTGGCGCTGTTGGCGGCGGTGGCAGCTTCGTTCGCTTATTTGAGTCTTGATCTGCAGGCGCTGTTTGGCGATGGCGGGTTAGGGCAGATGGGTGCATACGCGCTGCGATTCCTCAGCCCCGACCTGAGCCCCGATCACCTGCGGGCGGTTGGCAAAGGCGCACTGGAAACCCTGGCGATGTCAGGGCTGGGTACCTTGCTTGCGGTGGTGCTCGGCCTGTTGCTGGCCTTGCCGGCAGCCGGGCGTTTTGGCTGGCCGTTGCAAGGCGTAGCGCGCCTGCTGCTCAACGCATTGCGAGCGATTCCGGAGCTGGTGTGGGCGGCCTTGACCGTCCTGGCCGCGGGCCTTGGACCGAATGCCGGCACGCTGGCCTTGGCCTTGCATACCTCAGGCGTACTCGGCCGCCTGTTCGCCGAAGCGCTGGAAAACACCCCGCCAGAACCGGCTGCGGCCATTCGCCTGCAAGGCGGCAGCCAGGTCACGGCGTTCTGCTTCGGCACCTTGCCCAACCTCTGGCCGCAGTTGCTGGCCTACAGCCTGTACCGCTGGGAGAACAACATCCGCATGGCCAGCGTACTGGGTTTTGTTGGTGCCGGTGGCCTGGGGCAGATGCTCTACACCACCCTGAGCCTGTTCCAGGAAGCCCAGGCCAGCACGGTGATCATCGCCATGCTGGTGCTGGTGTTGCTGGTGGATGCCTTGAGTGACGTGCTCAGGCAGCGGTTTGTGCGGGCTTGATCAGTCCGCTGGCTTTGTTTACCGCGATGTGCCCGGATCAGAAGTCCCAGCGGGTGCTCAGCATGAAATTGCGTGGCTCACCATAAGCCGCCGAGTTATAGAAACCGACGTTGGTGTAGTAGTACTTGTCGAAAAGGTTGTTGATGTTGAGCGTTGCCGACAGGTGTTCGCTGAACTGGTAACGGGTCATCAGGTCCACCAGCCAGTAGGACTCCTGGGAGATGTCTTGGTAATGCCCGAGAGGGGCGTTGTAGATCGATTGCCAACCCACGCTTTGCCAGCGCGCGCCGGCGCCGACGGTCAGGTTTTCCAGGCGACCGTTGAGCTTGTAGCTGGTGTACAGGCTGACCTGGTCCTCCGGTTCAAAGGTCGAGATCTTTTGATCATTGTCATCGCGCACGATCTTGTGGGTGTAGCCGGCCTGCAACTGCCAGCCCGGGCTGAGCTCCCCGGAAATCTCCAGCTCATACCCTTTAGTCACCGCCTGGGTGCCTTTGAAGGCGTAGTTGGGTGGCGTGGGTTGCAGGTTGTTGTAGTCATCATCGGGCATGGAGCGGTTGTCTTCATGCACCTCGAAGTAGGCCAGGCTGCTGTTCAGGCGGCCTTCGAAAAAGTCCGCCTTCAGGCCCAACTCGTAGTTCTGCCCTTCGTCCGGTTCGAGCAGCTTGCTGTCGCGGTCTTTGTTCCAGCTTTCCTGGGGCATGAAAATGTCGGTGTAGCTGGCGTACACCGAATAGGTGTCGTTGAGGTCATAGACTGCGCCGACGTAAGGCACGAAGCGTCCCGACTCCTTGTAGGACGGGTTCAGGCCTGTCAGGTGATAGTTCACGACGCGGCCGCCAAGAAAGACTTTCAGGTCATCGCTGAGGTTCAGCCGGGTGGTCATGTAGGCGCCGGTCTGGCGCACCACATCATCGCTACGTTGGGACACCGGGCCCCAGTCAGGCTCGGGGAAATTGCCGTTCCAATGATTGAAATCGACAATGTTGGGGCCGCGATGGGTCACGTCCCAGTAGCCCTTGCCTTTCCAGTGCGAGGTACCGATCGAACCACCCAGCACCAGCTCATGCTCGCGTCCCAGTAGCGTGAAGGGCCCGCTGACATAGAGATCGGCCGAGTCGCTGGTGGTTTCGCCAGTGTACTTCTGCGCGTTGATGCTGGCGCTGCCATCGGGCTTGGGCTGGTCGAACTGAATCGAGCCAAGCGCGGCATGGTAGCCATTGATCTTGTGGTCCAGTTGCAGCTTGGTGACCCAGCCATCGCCCAGCTCATGTTCGAGGGTGGCGAACACGGTGCGGGTGTATTGCTCCCAGCCGCACCAGTCGGTGCCGTTGTTGAACGAGCGCGAGACGCTGTTGTGACCACCCGCGGAGTTGATCAGCGGGAAGCTCCCCGACCAGCTCGAGCCTTTGGGGTTGCTGTCCTGATAATCGCCGCCCACGGTCAACATCGTGTCAGGTGACAGATCAAACTCGAGGATGCCGTAGTACACCGAGCTTTTACGCGAGTAGTGGTCCATGAACGAGTTCTTGTCCTGGTAGGCCGCCACCGCCCGGCCACGGACATTGCCGGTGTCGGTCAGGGGCCCGCTGAGGTCCAGTTCGCTGCGGTAGTTATCCCAGGAGCCCATCCCGGCGCTGGCGTGGCCCTGGAAATCAGCGGTGGGTTTTTTACGCACCAGATTGATGGTGGCGCCCAGGGACCCGGCACCGGTCAACAGTCCTGTGGCGCCTTTAAGTACCTCGACACGGTCATAGATGGCCATGTCGCTCAGGGTATTGCCCGCCGAATAGGCGACGTTGCGTACGGTGGAGGGAATGCCGTCGTACTGGAAGTTGTTGATGGAAAAACCACGGGCGTAATAGTTGGTACGGTCGCTGTCGAAGGCCGAGACGGTGATACCGGGTGTATGGCGCATCACGTCATCAACGTTGTTGAGGCCGAAGTCATCCATGTGCTGGCGAGTGATGACGGTGATCGACTGCGGGGTTTGCCGGGGTGTCAGGACCAGGCGCGTTGCCGTGGCGATAGTGCCTGGGGTATAGGAGCCCGTACCTTCGGTAACCGTGCCTAGCTGGTTACTGATAATACTGGTGGCGCCCAGCTCCAGTGCCGAACCCGGGGCAGGGCGGCGCACGAGCATGACTGCATTCGCGCCGTTGGGCTCGAAGCCCAGCTGTGTGCCTGCCAGCAGTTGGGCCAGCGCTTGTTGGCTGGTCATCTGGCCACTGACACCGGACGATTGCACACCTTGGGCCAGATCTGCCGAATAGGCGATCTGCAAGCCACTCTGCTCGCTCAATTGATCGAGGGCGTTGGCCAGTGGTTGTGCGGCAATGGCGAAATCGTGGGTGCTCAGCACCTGGTTGCCAATCGGTGTGTCGATGATCTCGGCGGCTATGGCGTTGCTACAGGCCAGGTAGATGGCCAGTGCCAGGATGCTATGGGCGTGGGTTGGGTGGAGTGCTGGAAGGTGCATGCGAGCCCCGTTCTGAATAGGAATTATTTGCAAGCGCAAAAACCTTGACGGGTTGAAAGCTCGAAAGCCGTAAAACTTTTTTCACCGGTGTGATCGGCTGGTGTCGCTCAGCGAACCACAAGGGTTCCGCCGGGCAGGCGGGTGACCTGTGTGGCGGTAACTTTGCTCAGCGCCTGGACAATCGCCAGGGGCTCATCCAACTGGTAATTGCCGCTGACGCGCTGAGTGGCGGCAGTGCTGTTGAACAGCAGGATGGGCGCCGGGTAGTAGCGGCGCAACTCGCTGAGAACGTCGGCCAGCGGCGCATCCTGGAACGACAGGCGGCCATTGATCCAGGCCATCTGCCGTTCGCCGCCTTCCTGGTGCGCAGGTTGCAGGTGCCCGGCCTTGAGTTGTTGCCAGTTACCGACCAGCAGCAGGTTGTTGTCACCGGCGTTGTTGGCGAAGCGTACCCGGCCTTCGCGTACGGCAACGGTGACTTGCTTGTCACGCTTGCTGACGCTGAAGCGAGTACCGACCACCGTTACCCTGGCTTCGCCGGTATCGATGATCAACGGGCGCGCGGCGTCGTGAAAGGCTTCGATGTAAAGGTCGCCACGCAGCAAGCGAATATGCCGGGATTGACCGTCAAACGCGGTGCTGATTGCGCTGTTGCTGCCCAGGACGATATGCGAACCGTCAGCCAGCTCCAGGTGTTCGACCTGGGCAATGGCGGTCAGGTGCTCGGCTTGCAAGCGCATCGGCACATCGGCCATCCAGCCGGCACCGAGCATCAGCAGTACGGCAGCGGCGGTGGCCAGGTATTGGCGCATTGGGCGTCGCCAGGAGCGCTGGACAGGCGCGGGTGGCAACCCCAGATCGACTTCCAGGCTTTGCAGAGCCTGCTCGAACGCGCGGTTGTTCCACAGTGCTTCTAGCTCGGCATAGGCTGCGTCATGTTCTGCATCGGCACCGCGCCACTGCTCGAAGCGCTGGCGGGTTGCCTGATCACTGGCGATCTGGGCACGGTGGGCGAACCAGTAGCTTGCCTGCTCTCTGGCTGATTCGCCGGGAATGAGGAGGGGGGATGCTTCAGTCATGGGCGGTCTGCATGTCGGTGGCTTTAATGCAGGCAGTGAGCGCATTGCGTAGGTCTTTTTCCACCGTGCTCAGAGAAACCTGCAGGCGCTGGGCAATCTCAGCTTGGGCAAGGCCATGCAGTTTATGCAATATCAGGATTTGTTGCTGGCGTTTGGGTAAGGTTGCGAGCACTTGCTGAAACTGTTGCAACTGTTGCTGGCCCTGGGCGTGACTGTCCGGGCCAGGCGCGCTGGTCGGCACTTCCACCACAAGGTTTTCATCCGCGTACGGGTCTTCGAAGCGACGCTTGCTTCGTTGACTGCGCAAGTGATCGAATGCCAGGTACTGGGCGGTTTGGTAGAGGAACGGGTGCAAATGCTCGATCGGTCGGGTGTTCAGCGCTTTAGCCACTTTCAGATAGGTTTCCTGCGCCAGGTCCTCGGCCAGGCTGGCGCAGCCGACGACTCGCGACAGCATGCGGATCAAGGCACTGCGCTGCCCGATAAAAAGCGTGCTGAGCTTTTGTTGATTCGTCTCCACGGCCACAGCCCCCGCCACCCTGATTTCGCCCCACGCGAGTCGCGCATACTAATAAGAGTGAGTCTCATTTCCAAGGGGTTTCACGAGCGGGCAGATCATGGCTGGCCCATTCCAGGTAGCGGATGATCCGTTCCTTGTAATGCAGGTGATCGCGCACCACTATCAATCCGAGCCACAGCACCAGTAGGACGGCGAAGGTCAGCAGGATGACCAGGTTGCCTTTGCCGAACGCCCACAGCTCGGTCAACTTGGCCTTTTCGGCCGCAATGGTGGCGAGGAAGGTCATGATCGCCACGAACATCGCGTTCTGGGTCAGGTTCAACGACTTGGGCGGGTTCTCGGAAATCTTCGCAAACGCTACGATCTCGGCCGCCTGGGCCGCACTGACAGCGTTCTGTTCAAGCATCTGCAGGAAATGTGCATAGCGCAGGTAGCTGTCGCGCTGCAGCAGCGGCTGGCTGGCGATGGCGTGGCGTTGATACAGGCTTTTGAACTGCTCGGCGACAAAGTACTCACGGGCCAGCAACAGCGCCCACATGCACAGGCTGGTACTGAACATCACCGTAACCGGTCCCAGCGGGTGCTGTTGCACGCTGAAGGACGCGCTGACCACCAGAATGATTGCCAGCACCACCAGCCAGGTCGGCAACAGGTGCGCTGCCAGCGGATTGTGGCGAATCGCGTGCCAATAGTTCGGGCGGCTGCGTTTGTAGAGCTGCAGCATTTCGCTCCATTGTTGAAACATCGTTACCTCGGGCGCAGGGTCTTACCTTGAGGATAACGGCCGCGCGGGCGAAATCCTCACTGGGTTTTACCTGTTGCGTGCTCGGCCTGCTGCAAACCCAGGCCCATGTCATCAACAATCGCCTTGCCATCTCGCCCAGAAGGTGCGCGGCCCAGGCCAGGGTGGGGTCTTCTTCGCTGGCACCTAGCGAGGCGTGCTCCAGTGCCTGTTCGCTGGGGATGCCCGGGTCGACTGCGCCGCCCATCGCCGGCAAGTCCGGCTCCCACAAACGATCGGCATGCGCCGAACCCTGTGGGAGCTGGCTTGCCAGCGATCGAGCGCAAAGCGCTCGTAATCAGTGGGCTACCTGAACGCAGGCCAGCGCCTGTTCAACCCGCCAGCGCGCCGTTTCCATCTCGTGCAGGGCAGTACGCACCAGCGCCTGCCCATGCCTATCGGGATGCAACAACACCGCTTGCTGGCCGACAGCCAGGGCACAGGCCAGATGCTCGCCGGCATGAACCAGGATGTCTTCAAGGCAATGAGGGGAATCGGTGGAGAGAAGCGGGGGATCGGGGACTATTTTCAGCATGGTCAGCTCCTGTATCGGTCGAGCCGCCACAAACCCGCTGTCAAACAGGAGGGTGGCAGCAGTACGTGGGTTGACAGACCGGTGATACAGGAACCGGCGCACACGAATGTGCCCCACGCACAGCTGCCATAGAGCAGTGCGACTGTATCAACAGCGGTCTGTCAAAACCGGTCGTTGATTTGGCAACGACCGGCCAAGACTAGGCAGCTAGCGATGCAGGCGCAACAGCTGAAGTGCTTGGGGATTATGCTTGGGAAATGGACTACACGAAACAGCGAAGCAGCGGTATCCAGCAACCTTTCTCTCGGTGTCATTGTTGCCATCTTCAGGCATCTGCATAACCCGGCCAAATTTCTGGCCAGGCGATGAGAGGTGTGGGTTGCTGGTTGCTTGCTTGTATCCAATGGGATACATTGGTGTGAGCCTTGAAATACAGTGTTTTGCAAACGCCCAGATTCACCTCTTGGTTGATTTCCGTACGCGACATGCGTGCAAGGGTGGCAATCGCACGGCGAATAGAGCGTGTAACGGCGGGAAATCTGGGAGATGTGAAGTCCGTCGGTGGTCAGGTCTGCGAGATGCGCATCGATGTGGGGGCGGGTTATCGGGTGTATTTCACGGCTCGGGACGGTGTAGTCATTGTTTTGTTGGCAGGTGGTGACAAGTCATCGCAATCTGTTGATATCCAACTGGCCAGGAAGCTGGCCAAGGAAATTTGATATGAGTTTGTCACTTACTACGTTTGATATGGCCGCGTTGCTCGATAGCGATGAGACAATCAGCGAGTACCTTTCTCAAGTGCTGGCGGATGGTGATCATGACGAACTGATTCGCGCCCTCGGCTATATCGCCAAGGCTCGCGGCATGAGCCAGATCGCAACTGCCAGTGGATTGGGGCGCGAGAGCCTGTACAAGGCGTTGACCCCCGGTGCGAAGCCTCGTTTTGACACTGTACTGAAGGTCATCCGGGCGCTAGGGATTGATCTTCTGGCCCACCCTCATGCTTCGTCGAGACTCTGAGTCGCCCGCACTCGATTGCACGTCAATGGGTAGATTCGCCAACCAGCTCCCCACACTGCGCATCCCGTTGCATCGACTCCAAATTCCTTTCGATGGTCTCACAAATCGCATCCATCTGAATCTGATGCTCACTGATCCGGAACGGGCTCTGCAAATCCGTGCCGATGCGCTCGATGGCCAGCAGCATGAACCCCACCACGGTCGACGCCAGCGGGGTAAACCAGCCCAGCGATTCGACCAGCCCGATCGGCACGATCAAACAGAACAGCGAAATAAACAGCCGCGGGAAATACACGTAAGGGTAGGGCAGGGGCGTGTTGGCGATGCGCTCCATGCCGCCCTGGCTGTTGGACAGGTCGACCAGGGTCGATTCCAGCCGCGCCAGGCGAATGCTGTCCAGGCGCCCGGCCTTGTATTCGCGGGTTAGCAGCGCCGCAGAGCCGGTGAGGATGTCGTTGGCGAAGTTGTTCGAGCGGCTGCGCCGGTCGAATTCTTCGGGCGGGATGAAGGCCATCAGTTCATCCGGGCACGGTTCGTCGCGAAGGTGTGCGGCCAGGCAGTTCACATAGGCGATATGGCGGCGCAGCAATGTCGTCTTGATCGGGTTGACGCCGTCATCCAAATCATCGATCAGCGTCAGCACCTGGCGGGCAAAGCTGCGTGAACTGTTGACCAGCCCGCCCCACAAGGTGCGCGCTTCCCACCAGCGGTTGTAGGCGCTGCTGTTGCGAAAGCTGACCAGCACCACCAGCGCACGGGATCGAACGCCGTCGCACGCTCAAGGTTCGTTGCAGCCCATCGATCGGCTACAGCGCCTGCTTCATCTGCACCAGTGCGACCCGCGTATTGCCGGGGCCCTCACGTTCGACGATGGCGAAGGGCTCAAAGCCCAGCTGTGGATAAAGCAGCAGCCCGGCGGTGTTGCTGTTGAAACATGACACCTGCACCTCGCGAGCTTCGAACTGACGGCGCGCCAGCTCGATCATGCTCTGCACCAGATAGCGCGCTACGCCATGGCCGCGCGCGGCGGGGGCCACCACCACATTGCCAAGGGCGCAAACGCCACCATGCTCTGCCTTGTAGAAGTTAGCGAAGGCCAGCACGGTCCCGTCGCCCTCGACCACGGTCGAGCCGCTGCGCTGGGCGATGGCCTCGCTCAGTTGCGCGGGTGTCAGCGGGTACCTGGCCTTGGGGAACATGTAGAACAGCTCGTCCGGGCCCTGGGGGAAGCAGCAAATGGCAGCGATGTCGTGGGGCTGGACGGGGCGGTGGGTCAATTGCATGGCGCGACTCGATCTGCAAATGAGGGGGGACAGTGATCCTACACATTTTGACAAAGCCGGTAATGCAATCCCCACGCCGGACCAAGGGTCTCCTTGATAAGGTGCCCTTCGGCTGCATCGACCCACAAGGAGCAACACCATGAAAGCACTCTTGTTCACTGCCGCCCTGGCAACAGCGGGCGCCGCCCAGGCCCAGACTGTGGAACTGGCCCTGGTGGGCGCCGACGGCAGCGCCAAACCGGTCGGTACCATCACCCTCGAGCAGAACCAATACGGCACCCTGCTCACGCCTGACCTGCGCGACTTGCCGCCGGGCGTACACGGTTTTCACCTGCATGAACAGCCTTCCTGTGCACCGGCAACCGCCGATGGCAAGACCACACCGGCAGGTGCTGCGGGCGGGCACTGGGATCCGCAACAGAGAAAAAAACACCTGGGCCCATACGACGATGCCGGGCATAAAGGCGACTTGCCGGCCCTGTATGTCAGCGCCGACGGCACCGCCCGTTATCCGGTCCTGGCGCCACGCCTGAAGGCCGAAGAGTTCAAGGGCCATGCGCTGATGGTGCATGGCGGCGGTGATAACCACAGCGATCACCCACAGGCGTTGGGTGGTGGTGGGGCGCGGATTGCGTGTGGGGTGGTGCAGTGACGGGCAATCCATTGCGCAATGCGCTAAGCCTGTAAGTGTTGAAACTACGGACTTCCACTGAGGTGCATCATGATCTGCAAGAACGCCATGCGTCCGGTCCACTCAGGAGAGGTCTTGCGCGAGGACTTCCAAAGCGAGATGGGTGTTAGCGCTGCCGCTTTGGCTCGTGCGCTCGGCGTGTCTGCCACTTCGATCCATGGCGTTCTTTCTCGGCGTCGCGGTGTATCGGCAGGCATGGCCTTGCGCCTCGCCACCTGCCTGGACACCACCCCCGAGTTCTGGCTCAACCTGCAGACGGCGTTTGACCTGCGCACTGCCAAGCTCAATCACGGTGAGGAAACCCACCGGCAGGTGCAGCGCCTGGTGGCTTGCGCTTGATTCGCCGGGCACAAAAAAACCGACCCGAGGGTCGGTTTCTTTTTGCGTTTGGTGCCCGAGGGGGACTAAAACACATGGGGCTTTGTCTAGTGTTTATGGGTTTTTCGTGATTTGTGGTTTTTGATCTACTCACAAATCTACTCACTTTTCTTCGCGTGGCCCCTTTGCGACTCTTAATCGGACAAATCGGCGGTGTTATCGCCACCCTGTTTCGGGGTAGTGCTCGGCACCTGTCACGGGTAGATCAGGGTAAGGCCACTGGGTGAACGGATCGTTCACCCTTCACCGGGGAATACCAGCGACCAGGAAGGGTGGGGTGGCGCTTCACCACCCAATGACCATGAGTTCTCGCTGGCGGGTGTTGCGATGACAGCAACCCCTTGACCAGGCAACTACGGGGAATCCCGTAATTACAGCCCCATCTGCCTGATGATCCTGCGAGCCCAGTCGGGCCCCTTGAAATAGAGGCATTAAGCCATCACATACAACCTCGTCTATCAACGAGCCGTGAGGAGGCTGTAATGACGAGTTTCACTGTACGTGTAGAGCTGCATGACGCAGATTCTGAGGATTATCGAACGTTGCACGAAGCAATGGAGAAGCTTGGTTTCACAAACACTATCACTGGCGGCAATGGGGTCACTGTCCAATTGCCAACAGCTGAGTACAACCTTTCGAGTGACGAAAAGATCCGCCAGATCGTGCTCGACTCAGTAAAAGATGCTGTTAAATCTACCAAAAAGAAAGGGGGCATACTGGTAACTCAGTCCAAAGGGCGCACTTGGTCAGGGCTCGATAAGGTAGAGCAAAAGTAATTTCGTCTAGGGCAGCCTACTCAGGCAATACCCCCGCTCTCATGGTGTCTCCTCGGAGACACCTTTGCCGCCAGGGCGTGGTGATATCCACCCTTATCAGTGGTGTTGACCCTGGTTCCCGCTCCGACAGGATGCGCGACAGCCTTGAACCGCGCCGCTTGGCCGCCCGCTTCGCAGACCCGACATGTCAGGTTTTGGACCGACCGGTTTTCCCTTGACGAACACGGCCGAGAATTCTTGACGACCTCCGCTCCCACAGGTCCGCCAGATACAGCGCCAGCCCTTGTACAGCAAGCTCTACAGTCGATCCCGCTCAAGCGCCAGTGTCCCAATCCGTCAAGAAGGGTCAAGAATTTCCGTCAAGGACTGTCAAGGCTGGGCGCGATTCTGGACGAGCGTTCGCCTGGCGCTCGACACCAACCATCTGTAAGCCCCGCCTGGCGCGTTCCCCGGCCCAGGTGGCCACCTGCTGGCACCCTGAATCCGTCCAGAGCCTGTCCAGAATAAGCACTCGAAAATGTTTGACGAGGTGAGGCGCGTCGGGACCACTGTTTGGGTCGCCGCCCAGGCCAGTCGTGGGCTTGAGCACCGCATGCTCGTGGCAACTCGTCTAATTCTGTCTAGTGTCAGTCAAACATTCGCTGTTGATTTTTGACGGCCCGCACGCTGACGAAGTCGCCAACCCAGGCTGAATGCTCAATGGCATCTGCCCTCAGGCCCACCCCTCCCACCTGTTGCTGGCGCCGATCCGTCCAAAGCTGTCCAAAATCCGTCAGGGGTCTGTCAGGGGTATGAGACGGCCAGACCCTCTACTTTGACGGCCTCCAGCACCGGCCGGACCTTAGACGCCCGCCCACAGGCGCGGTCGCCATCTGCCTGGCCCTCACTCCGTCAAAGCGTGGTCAAACAAGTGTCCGGCACCACCAGAATGTAAGACGGAGCCGATCGCCAGTTTTACCGACGCAGCCTGGCGTGAGGCCTCGGGCGCCCAGGCCATACGGTTTCCGTCTCATGCCTGTCTCACACTCGGTAAAGGCTGGGTACAACAAAGTGGCAGGCATGATGCCTTTCCCTATGCACGCCTCCCGATAGTGAGGTACAAATAGAGACAGATTGCCATTGACACGGAATGCACCATGGCAATAATCAGCGTCCCTGTTGATAGCCATCACGGGAATCCCCATATCTTAGGGAAACCCACTCAGCCAAAAGGAGGTGCTCATGGCTTACTCAGCGCTACTCCCACGGACCACTGGGATAATCCTGATCTCGCGACAACCGCCCAGGCCGAACTCTTCTTCGCCGACATTCCTGCCGTTTCGGAACACCGCGAAGTCCAGCCCCTTCGATCGCGCATCCGCGAGGTCTTTCAAGAAGCCGGGGTGATTTACATCAATCGCCCTCATCGCTTCACGAGTGTCGCCATGGTCGGAAAGAAGGTACGGGTGCTCCCTTCCGTATTTCCTCCCTAGATAGCCGCCAAGTTTGATGATGGTTCGCGGGCTGTATTCGATTGCTAATGCGGCCATGGTCTTTGCCTCTCAACTGTCGTTTTGGGTGCGGGTTGGTACAGCGGCGCCGATCTGCTCGGCAAGGATCATGCGAGCGGCCATCGCATCCTCTCTAATGGCCTTCTCACGTATCGGATCAGGGTTCCAGGCTGCGCAATGGATGGACACCTCAGCGCGTGCGCACTTGCGTTCTGGCACTGCCTGCCAAAGCTCGGCAGCTATCCTCGCTTCGTCCTCGGTGAAGTAAGGACCGTCGAAGTCCTTGCGCCCACCCTTCACGATGTCGCTCACGTCCCAGACCTTGTAACCGCCCACCACTGTGGGGTGTTCCTCAAAGTCAGCGATCTTGCAGGCTTCGGCAAAACGCTCGCGGTGGGTTGGCTGTGAAGCCCTGCTGTTGCTTGGTTCTGTCATGCGTACCTCAGTGCGCCGCTGGCGCTGGTCATGGGCTAGTGCCCGGTGGTGTTGTTCCATGTCGCGCCACGTTTTCTCGCAGTTGCGTTTCGTGGCGCGGCCTATCCAATCAAGTTGCAAAGAATTGCCTCAGACTCCGCCATGTCGTCGCGCTGGCTGGCGATCAGGTAGCGGAACACCGTCAGCGCCTCGGCTTTGTCTCGGGGCCGGATCTGCGCCAGCAGGCCGAACACAAACCAGTCCCGTGCTGTTGCATCGGGCGGCCCGTCGCTGGCGTCCCGGTCCGCGGCGTGGCGCAGGCGGTAGAGCTGATCCCAGTAGCCCAGCTCGTAAAGGCAATCCGCGAGGGTGTGCGGCAGCAGCTCAGGGTGGGCGTTGAACCTGGCGGCTACCTGGTCTTTATCGAAGTCGCCGAATTGGCCGGTAGCCTCCAGCCCGCGAAGCGCCTCGATGCAGAACGTTTCCGCGGAGGTGTCGGCCAGCAGGTCGTCACCGAAGCGGGCGGCGCCTTCCAGCCGAAGCTGGTGCTGCCCAATGGCCCGACTGGCCAGCGCCTCGAGGTCAGCGAAGCCGAACGACGACATGGCAGCGAACAGGTGACCGGGGTTGGCGGCCACCAGGTAATCGCGGTAACGCTTCTCCAGCACATCGAGCGGCGTCCTGATCTTCTTGGCGCCCTCCATGGCCCGGTCAATCAGAGCGGTCTGGCCGGTACTGATGATCGAGCGCAACCAGAGCACCGCATCCACCTCCTTATCCCCGGTCACGACCTCCTGCGGCGGCAGCTCGGGCACGCTCGGCAGGGTCTCGGTGCTGGCGCTGATCGGCGGCAGAGTGAACATGGCGCGGTGCTGCTCGTTGTCGCGGAATGCCCCGGAGCGTGAAACCAGGGTCTTCACCGTTCCCAGCGGCAGGCCGGTCGCTTCGGCCACTTCGCGCAGCGAGTGACGGCGGCGCAACTCCAGCACCAGGTGCCGCTGCTCATCTGAAACCCGTTGTTTCGTCTTGGCGGCTGAATCTGCCTGTTTCATTGGCGTGGTCATGGCTCACACCACGCTCAGCTTGGGTGGCAGCTTCGGCCCGAACGGTGCCCCGGGTGCGAAGGGATCGGGCAGCAGATGCTTGGGGCACTCCCTGATGAAGTCCGCCATCGCCGCATGGCAGGCGTTGAACAGCGGCGCGTCATTCCACTCTTGCCCCCGGTGTTCTGCGCTGTCCTCCAGCGCATGGGCGAACACCAGGTCTTCCAGGCTGGTGACGCCCTCCCGCCTGGCCTGCTCGCGCTCAACAGTGTTCACGCTCAGCAGATCGCACATACGGTCGAACCCCAGGGCGCCGGCCAGCCCGTCATGGTCGAACAGCAGTGATTGGCCGAACCCGGCAAGCGCGACCAGGGCCTTGCTGCGTTCGTCCTCTCGGTGCGCTTGAGCCTGCTGCTCCAGATCGGCAATGGCCTGGCGGGTGAACGGCAAGAACGCTTTCAGCTTGCCCGCTTGGCGGCGCATGGCACGTCGCTCATCGCGGACCGAATCGAGGTTGCGGTTGATGTTGCGGCAGATGCGCCGGGTGGTGATGAGCTGCGTGCTGGCGCTGGCCCCTGGCTTCAGGGCGATATCGCACAGGCGCATGGTCTGTGTGGGTTTCATGGGTGGGCCTCCATGGGCGTGTTGTCGTAGGCGGCGCGCAGCTCGGCACCGGTCAGGCAATGGCGGCCACCAGGCGCATAGCAGCCCCGGCAGGTCATAACGTGGTTGATGTACCGGTCACGGGCCTGGCGCCACTCGGGCGTGGCATTGGCGGCGTTGGTGTAAGGGCTGGACGGCAATTGCGCAGGCTCAACCAGTACCAGGCGTGGGCGATCCTGGGCGCGTTTCGCCACGGATGATTTGTCAGCGCCAGCAACGTTCGGCGGCATGTGATTGAGCAGGTCAGCAAGGAGGCTCATGGCGTCACCTCTCCCTGATTTCCATAACTCCCAAATGTGTCTGTGAAAAAAAATCGGGGGAACGGGGGAACGCGGGGAACACCCAGTGTTTCCGGGGCCTCCAGCGGGGGTACGTGTTCCCCACGCGAAAAACGGGGGAACAGTGATAACCAAACATCAGGAAACGCACAGGCGCTTATATTCAAAAACATGTTTGTGTTCCCCCTGTTCCCCAACACTTCAATAAGGGGGAACGGCTACAGCCCGCGTATTTACTGGCTGTTCCCCCGTTCCCCCTGTTCCCCACGTTTTTAGGTTCCTGTGGATTCGGGCATTGGCGTTGGATGGTGATGACGGTCATAGGCCACCGCCTTCGCTATCCATGGCGTCGGGATCGATCACATACAGGCGGGCAGACCCACCAGCAGGCAGGCGGTATTTCTTGGTTCTGCGGCTGTCACGGTCGGTATCGTGCTTGGCGAGAGCGCCAGCGCCTTCCAGCGCCTTCACGACACGCGCCAGCCCGTGCCCATGAGCGGCCTCAGTCAGTGCGGACTTGTTGAACAGGTACAGGCGCTTGGCGCCCACCACCTCCCAGTACCCGGCCCGGTTGAACACCTTGGTGTCCGGTGTCTGGTCTTCTACGTCCGAAAACCGGCTGGTGCCGTGCTTGTCGATGAAGTCGAGGATGCCGGCCAGGATCTGGCGGTCCTCGGCGTTGCCACCGCCCACCCGGCTCAACCACTCGCCGTACAGCAACTGGCAGTCGGCCAGAGCGGCGCCCGGCGTCCACGGCAACAGGCCGTAGGCAATGGCCATTTCGCCGGCCAGGGCAATCACCGCGAAGCGGTCGGCCACCCGCCCGGCTTGGGCGTTGTCCTCAGCGAACTGGGCGCGGATACCGGCGAAGTCCTCGAGTAGGCCGGGGCGGTCATCGCTGGCCAGCAGCTTCTCCACGAATGCCGGCCCGATATGCCCATGGTTTGCTCCCACGGCCACAGTGAGCTGGCGGTGGAAGTCGGCGCCCTCCAGTCCGTGCAATTCATCGAAGGCCCGGTGCGTGCGGGTGCCGGCGTTCACGTCCACCATGCGCAACTCAGCACCAGCATGTGCGGCGTTACCGCTGATGGCCGCGTGCTCAGATAGGGAGCGCTCGCCGCTGGATAGCGCCAGGAGGCGCCAGCTCAGTTTCCCGCGGGCTTCCCGATCGCGAGTCATGGTGCCCTTGCCCTGACCGTTGGCGAGCGAGTACGCCATCTCCTGTACGCGCTTGGGGTCGGCCCGCTTGATCTCGTCCAGGGGTAGCATTGTGTCGTTGCGGCTCGATGCCTCAATCTCCAGCCCGCCCTTGGTCATATCCCATGACGCGGCGAATATGCCCGGGTCGCCCCATACCGATGAGCCGATCAACTGAGCCAGCGACTTGCCGCTGGAGCTATCGCCCACCAGATGAACACCGCCACCCAACACGCCCACCAGGCTCAGCAGCGGGCCAGCAAGGGAGCAGCCGATAGCTAGGGTCAGCACCGGGTTTCCCTCGCACTTGGCCGCCACTTCGACCTTCCAGCCATCCAGGCTCCCGCGCACGCTGAATAGGTTTTGGCCCTTGGCGCTGGCCTGATAGCGCACCTTGTCGCTGCCAATGGTGCGTCCAGGCAGCACGAAGGCGCCCGACTCATGCCAGCCGGGGCGGCAGGTAGTGGCGAACACCTCTGCAGGGCGCTGGTCCAGCAGGTACTCCATGAACTGGCCGCGCTTCTTCAAGGCGATGATGACGCCCATGCCAAACAGCGTCCGCCTGGCGTCCTCACCGCTACCCCCGAACACCTCCATAGGAATGATCCACTCCTTGGGACCGCTGTCGGTGAGCAGGCGCAGAAACCGGCCCTCGCTGCCGTCGTCGCTGTTGGTGGTGCGAGCGGCGACGGTCACGGGCGTGGCGATCCACTCATCAGTGATCGGGCGATCGGCCTTGTCGTCGTCGCCGTCATCGTCGGCGGCGCTTCGCTTGAAGCCGTGCCAGTACACGCCAGGCTTGAGCCTGCGGCCTTTCTCATTGGTCACCCAGTGCTCATACACGCCCCAGCACGGACGATCAGGCTCGACCTTGGGCGCCTCTGGCCGCAGGTTGATGACGTTGGTTTCAGGCGGGCGCATGGCGGCACCTCCAGGCAGCGAGGTCGTTGAAGTCAGAAAGGGTCAGCGGCGCATCGGCTGGCCACTCGGGGAAGGTCACCAGGCCACCACACGCGGCCGCGGCTTCATGGGCGGCGATGCGCCCAGGGTTGCCCTTGCCTTCGGCTTCGGTCTGGCGGTCGTCGTCGCCGGCGACGATGATTTCGGTACCGGGGTAGTCGGCCCGTAGCGCCAGCGCCACCGGTTTCAGATTCCCGGCGTTCATCGCGCAGGCGACCGTGTAACCGCTTTCGTGAAGCGTGGCGCCCGTGGCCCAGCCTTCGCAGATGCACAGCGGCTTGCCCGGTGTGATGCGGCCCAGGGGCGAATAGGTGCCCTTAATCCGCCCGCCGAACAGAAAGCGCTTTTCGCCATCCGCGGCGATCCGCTGCAGATTCACCAGCACACCACCGGCATACAGAGGAATTAGCAGGTCGTGACCACGCTGGCGCAGGCCATGGGAACGAATGCCCTTGGCGAGCAGGTACGGGTGGGCCGGGTCGGCACGGCGGGCGTCACGCCACCAACGTTGAGCCAGATTCGCCGCTTTGAGCTGGCGCCGCTGCCGTTCGGCCTCCCGCTGGTGCCGGGCCTGCTCGATGCGCTGGCGCACCTGCTCGGCTTCGCGGGCGTCCACCGGCTCACGGCTACACCAGGTGCTGGTGCCGCCCGTCTTCCAGCTCCCGAACGCACCCGAGGCGATGCCATCGGCAAACAGGCAGTACCAGCCGTTTAGGGTGCCGGACTTGTCGCCGGGGACGTGGAAGCGGTGAATGTCGCCATCGCCCAGGGGCAGCCAGTCGAGCAGCCCATAGACCGACTGGAGCGCTTCACGGAAAAGGATCGTGGCGTCGGTCATGCGGCCCCCTGCGGCTGAGTGAAACGCTGGGCGAGCCGTTCGAGTTGCTGGGTCAGGCGCTCTAGCTCAGGGCAGTGACGGCCAGCATCATCCTCGACAATGCGCAGTTCCAAAAAGCCAATCAGGGTTTCCACCAGCAGCGCATAGCTGCCGCTGTCGATGTGAGCGCCAGCAGTAGGTGGACCACCGGCACCCTTGCGGCGAATAGGCGTGACCTTAGTCATGGCTCACGCCCTCCCGATCAGCGCCATTGAATGCCCGGCAGACCTGGCCATTGTTCACCGCGTGCCAGTAGGTCAGTTCGTCCAGCGAATCGACGAGGCAAGCCGTCACCATGGCGTCAGCGCTACGCAAAACTACGCGCCCGCACTCGGCATCGGCCTGGCTGAGGAATGGCCCAAGCACAGCCCTAGAAGCCTTGGGGTGAGTCACGTAAAACAGCTCGGCAGCTTTCTTCAGGCAAGCCGATCCCATCGGCGCTGAAGCACCGTTTTGAATTTTCATGGTGTTACTCCCCGTCGAAGTCTTTAGGCGTGAAGCGTTCGGCGCCGTTGCGTACTACTCTCAGGCCAAGTGCGGCAGCCCTGGCCAATGCGTCTGCAAAGCCCAGCTCTAGATTGGTCGTACGCCCGCCCATGCCAGCAATAGCAAACCTGATGGCCTCATATGCTGCGGTCTCATCGTTGGCCGCCAGTTCGGCAATTTCACTGTCGAAAAAGGCGATGCCCTTTTCCCAGTCAGCTGCGACACCAGGGTTGTTGCGCGGCCAGTTGACCATCCGCCCGCAATCGTCCCGGCTTGTGAAAGTGAGATCGTCGCGACAAACGATGGGAGCTTTAATCACGGCATTCACAGGTCACCCCCTTGCTCAGCGATCACGCCTTCCAGCATTTCGGCCCAGGCCATGGCGGTGTGCTGCGCTATCGCGGCGGTGACACGGGCCACGATGACGGGGGTGGCGGGCGAGGCAATGACGGCAAGCGCCAGGCTCAGCAGTACAAGGATGCCTTGCACCTCGCGCAGATCGTCGTGGGTGTCGTCGGGCATCTGGATAGGGGGATTCATGCGGTAGCCCTCCCGTCCATGTCAGCGCACTTGCCTACGACGCCATACGAGGCGCCCAAGTGGCGGTGCTTCCAGCAGAAGTTGGCGCTGAAGATGCGGATCTGCTCAAGGTGGCGGGCAACGTCAGAGGCGATGGTGTTTTCCTCCCGACACAGCAGCGGGTCTAGCAGCGGCAAGAGGATGCGCTCCAGCCTGTCGAACTCTTCGCGGGCAAAGTTCATTGAACTCATTGCGTGGGCGTCGAGGACCGCTTTAGGTAGCACCTCCCCTTCAAGGATTGCAGCGTTTGGGAAGCAGCTCATTGGACACCCCCGACACAAGCCGCGTTCTTGAAGTGCTTCAGCAGCGCGGCACCTGGGCGCGATTGGTGTTGGCACTCCACCAGCATGGCTCTGACGTCATCCGATACACGCAAGGCTTCATCCAGACCGTCCAAAGAGCACTGGCAACGCTCTTGAATGCTGATTGAAGCGTCGGGGAAATCTGAATGCAGCAAGCTGGCTATGGCGGAGGCTGAGCTGCGGCCAATAATTGCTGGAAGACGAAATGGCTCCTGGCCCGGTACGTTGATCACGACTCGGCATTCGATAAAGCCTGGAACGGCACCGGCTGCGCGGAGAGCATGAGTCATCTGGCACCACCTTGCGCTTCAAGGGCGCGGGCAATCTCTACGTGATGGCTGTAGCGTGCGAGGCGGACGGAAAGGGACGAATTTGCACGGAGGGCGCTCAGGGCCATACGGCGGTGAGTAAGGGCGCGGAGGCGGGCAGGAATACTCATTTGGCACCACCCTTCAGCCAGAAGCTGCGATAAACGTCATAGCTTGCATCGTTGAGACCAGGGACGAATCGCGTGGCCAGCGTCTTGCTGACTTCGCCCTCAAGAGTTGCAGTGATACGGCCCAGCTCGTTTGCGGAGGAATAGCGCAGTAACGTCTTCAACAGACGCGAGCAGTAGGCTTTCTGATGTTCTGGGGAAATTGCGGACGGATTGAGGGCGTGCATGGGTGGAGCTCCTTCTGCTGTCGAGGAGCTGCCACGATCCTTCCTACGGGATTGGGTGGCAGCTGTGCACGGGGTAGGAATACCGGGGCAAAAGGAACCCGGCCAGGCCGAAGCCTGCCCGCACACAGCCGCCATAACACGGAACTGCAGGCGAAAAAAAACGCCGGCAGTAGTGATCTGGGCGCTGTTGCGCCTTTTGCTCATCGGGTTCCTACGCCCGGCCGCTGAATTTGCAGCGACGGGCAAACCATACCGAGCAACACGACTGCCTGCAATAGAAAATATCGACCGGTCATCTTCTGTCTTGAGCGCCAGCATCATTGGTGGCTACCTTCAGGGTCGAGTGGGAGCTTCAGTTGCTCCCGCAAATGGGCGACGTGCTGATACGCGCCTGGCTTGTCGTAGCGCCAGTGAGCCAGGCGGCGACCGCAATCGCTGGCTTGCTGCTGGCGAGCTTCCAAGGCCTGGCGGGCATACCCATACCTTGCCTCGCGGAAGGCCATGATGAGGTCGGCTTTCAGACCAACCACGCGATCACTGTTGCGGGACAGCGCCAGCAGGAAGAACGCCTGATCTTCATTCAGCAGGGCGAAGCGTTCCGGCCTACCACCAGCAGTTCCGGCCAAGGGTTTCTCCGTTTGAAACGGAACAACCCCGAACTCTTCGAACTTGGCCAGGTAGCGGTCGATCAGCGCCATGGAGTTCTTGTGCTTGTTCTCCAACTGTTCAGCCAGCAGGCGACTATCCACGCGTGGCTCACCGTTGTGCTGGGTCAAGGTGATGGAGGATTTCTCGTTGCCAGGCTCTGCCGGCGACACGGTCGTCTTTTTCATGCTGCCACCCGCTGGCGCTGCTTCAGTGGCGAACACAGCATCTCCAGCACGGCGCTGGCGCGGCGGCGCTCGCTGGCAGGAAGGGTGTACCGGGTCACCGTGCAAGGCTCGCCCCAGTGATTCGGCACGCGCTCGAGCTGGCGCTGGAACTTCAGGCCATAGCCGTTGGCCAGGCTGCTGATGGTCGAGTGCAAGCAGTGGTCGCCCAGGCGCTCTGCCTCGAACCGTTGCAGACTGCCGTCATTCAGCATGTACGCCAGCACACGGGCAATCTTGCTCGGCGCTTTGCTGGTGGTAGTATTGCCTTGCGACTGGCTGCGTTTCTCTTCGGGGATCGTGGCCTTTTTCATTTCAGGCCACCGCTCGGCTTTCCGCGATGCGGTCATTCATCCAGCCGTAAATTTCAGCCTCTACCCAGACCACGCACTTCGGCCCCAGCATGATTTGCTTCGGAAAGTTGTCGGCGGCAATGCGGCGGTAAATCTCGGTACATGAGAGGCCGGTGATGCCTTCCACTTCCTGGCGCTTAATAAAACGGATTGCCGGATTGTCACCGGGGACTATTACGGCTTGCTTCGATTGTTTGCGGATGGCGTGGGTGGTGGCTGTCATCGTCGGCGCCTCCTAGGGCGTTTTGGGTAATTGACGATGGCAATGCTGGCGGGTAAGAGACGGTGGCAACAGTCCGGTATGCACTGCAAACCGTACAGTTTGCCGAGCATAATGTACGGTTTGCAGTGCAGACCGTAGTCGGCTTACGTGCGCTCTCGTTCGTAAGCCTGAATCCACTCCTGGGCTGTCCGCTCTTTCAGGCCACGGAGTCGTGATACAACTCGGCAGAAATCTGCACGGCTTTTGTACTCAGCACCGGTTTTGATCCATTCATCCAGTAGTTCAGTCTTTTTCTTGTTGGTGGAGGCGTGCCGTTTATTGGCACGCTCGCGTGCAATATTTGAGGCTATTTCATTCTGTTTATGAAAGGCGACATTTAAGGCGTACTTTGCGGAAATTTCTCCGAAGGTTCTAAGTAGCATCTCATAAACTTCAAAGGCCTCCGGCATTTTCCCCTTGCTGTACAGCCAGCAAAGAATGTCGTATTGATACGCTAAAAGGCTGTTTTTCTGCCAGTAGTCAAAGTCACCAAAAGAGGCGTGGATTGAGAGGGTTCTCAATTTTTCGATGGTCTTGCTTGCGGATGTTCGTGGTCCAGGCAAGGTGATATCGGCAGCCATGGCGAGGCGCTCTAAATCTCCTTCAATCACATCGCCAACTTCGGCTGCTAGTTCTATCGGCTCAAGAGTCTTCCATGCTTCATTGTCTTGACACGTTACGTCAGCCAGATCCTCGAATACGGTTTGCAATGTGTCTGCGAACTGTTCGGGTATGTTGGAGAGCTTGTGTATTTCATACGCCGTGAAGGCTTCCATGTCCTCATAGACACCCTCCAAGTCTATATGGCGGAAATATTCGCAAAGCATTAGCAAGCCCTCATGATTCGAATCTTGGAGTTTTCACCGGCACACATCGCGTCGATGGAGTCAGCCCACGCTTGCATCATTTCCCGGCGTTGTTCCAGGTAATGCGCGTGGTTGTAGGTGTCGCGTATCGAGTCTTGATCGCCGTGGGCCAGCTGCCGCTCGATCCAGTCGCGGTTGTATCCCCGGCTGTTGAGGCTGGTGCTCAGCAGGTGGCGGAAGCCGTGGCCGGTCTGACGTCCCTCGTAACCCATTGTGGATAGCACCTTGTTCACCGTGTTCTCGCTCATGGGCTTGGCCCGGTCATTGCGTCCAGGGAAGGCGAGGGAGTAGGTGCCGGTCAGCTCATGCAGGGTGCGCAGCAGCACCACGGCCTGGCGTGGGAGTGGGACAATGTGAGGGCGTCGTGCCTTCATCCGCGCTGCTGGGATTGTCCAGGTCGCGGCATCCAGGTCGAACTCGCCCCAGGGTGCCAGCCGTAGCTCGCCGGGGCGCACTGCTGTCAGCAGCAGCAGGCGAATGGCGATCTTACTGGTGAAGTCGCACTGGGCTGTCTCAAGCTTCTCCAGCAGCGTGGGAAGCTCGGCCTCTGATACATGCGGGTGGTGGCGAGTGCGTGGGGCGTGCGCGGCTACCACGTCCAGATCGGTGGCGGGGTTGCCAGGCACTACGCCCTTGGCCAGGCCAAAGCGGAATATCTGGCTCAGCCACTGGCGAACTTTGCGGGCGACGTTGAACGCCTCGCGCCGCTCAATCTTGCGCACCAGGTCGACCAGCTCCGGGCGTTGTACCTCGGCAGCGGGCCGCTTGCCGATCACCGGGAAAATGTCCGACTCCAGATACTGCAATGCCTTCGACGCGGTGGCCGGTGCCCATCGTGGCTGGTTGTAGGCGTACCACTCCCGCGCCAGCGATTCGACCGTTAGGGCCTGGATCGCTGCGGCTACCTTTTCCTGCTGTTTATGGGCGCTTGGGTCTACACCCTGCGCCAGCAACTTCTGCGCGGCATCCCGGCGTTCGCGGGCCTGGGCGAGCGTGACAGCGGGGTAGGCGCCTACGGCCAGCATTTTCGCCTTGCCTTCGAATCGGTAGCGGACGCGCCACAGTTTGCTGCCGGTCGTCGTTACCTCGAGGCATAAGCCGTGAGCGTCAGCCAGGCGATACAGCTTGTCGCGGGGTTTGGCGGTGCGGATGGCAGTGTCGGTGAGCGCCACGGCGATTCCCTTGCAGTTACCTGAGCACGCTGAGGGGGGGCGGTCAGTGTGTGAGTAGATTTCGGGACCGAACTCGTCCTACTCACAAATCTACTCACATACTTTCGGGCTTACAAGGGAACTACTGGGAACGATAGGCACAAAAAAACCGGCTCAGTGGCCGGTTTCTCTGGTGTTCCGGGTCTGGTAGGGACCTCTTGGAACTTCTATATGGTGCCCCGAGGGAGACTCGAACTCCCACTCCTTTCGAAAACGGATTTTGAATCCGCCGCGTCTACCAATTCCGCCATCAGGGCTTGTGGCGGCGAAGTATAAAGAGGCGCCTACCGTTGGTCAATCAGGTTTCATGGTCAATTTTCACGGTTTCGGCTAAACTTTCCGGCCCTGTCGAACCGAACACCATCATGCGCGTCGCCGATTTTTCTTTTGAGCTTCCTGATTCCCTGATCGCTCGCCATCCGCTGGCGCAGCGCCATAGCAGCCGGCTGCTGACCCTGGACGGGCCGAGCGGGGCACTGGCGCATCGCCAGTTCACCGACCTGCTCGAGCATTTGCGCCCGGGCGATCTGATGGTGTTCAACAATACCCGGGTGATTCCGGCGCGTCTGTTCGGCCAGAAGGCCAGCGGCGGCAAGCTGGAGATCCTCGTCGAGCGCGTACTCGACAGTCACCGGGTGCTGGCCCACGTGCGTTCGAGCAAGGCGCCCAAGCCGGGCACGCTGATCGTCATCGACGGCGGTGGCGAGGCCGAGATGGTCGCCCGTCACGACGCGCTGTTCGAGCTGCGCTTTGCCGAAGAGGTGCTGGCGCTGCTCGATCGCGTCGGCCATATGCCGCTGCCGCCGTACATTGATCGTCCGGACGAGGGCGCCGACCGCGAGCGCTACCAGACGGTATATGCCGAGCGCGCCGGGGCCGTGGCCGCACCGACCGCCGGCCTGCACTTCGATGAAGAGCTGCTGGCCAAGATCGCCGCCAAAGGCGTGGAAACCGCCTTCGTCACCCTGCACGTGGGGGCTGGTACCTTCCAGCCAGTGCGGGTCGAGCGCATCGAAGACCACCACATGCATAAAGAGTGGCTGGAGGTCGGCCAGGACGTGGTCGACGCCGTGGCGGCCTGCCGCGCCCGTGGCGGGCGGGTGATTGCCGTGGGCACCACCAGCGTGCGTTCGCTCGAAAGCGCCGCCCGTGATGGTGTGCTCAAGGCGTTCAGCGGCGATACCGATATCTTTATCTTCCCGGGCCGGCCATTTCATGTGGTCGATGCCCTGGTGACCAACTTCCATTTGCCTGAATCCACGCTGCTGATGCTGGTTTCGGCCTTCGCCGGTTATCCCGAGACCATGGCTGCCTATGCGGCGGCGGTCGAGAACGGATACCGCTTCTTCAGTTACGGTGATGCCATGTTCATCACCCGCAATCCGGCGCCACGCGGCCCCGAGGATCAAGCATGAGTCGCACCTGTCGTATGTCCTTCGAATTGCTGGCCACCGACGGCAAGGCCCGTCGCGGCCGCCTGACCTTCCCCCGCGGCGTGGTCGAGACCCCGGCGTTCATGCCGGTGGGCACCTATGGCACGGTCAAGGGCATGCTGCCGCGCGACATCGAAGCGATCGGCGCGCACATGATCCTTGGCAATACCTTCCACCTGTGGCTGCGCCCGGGCACCGAGGTGATCAAGGCCCATGGCGACCTGCATGACTTCATGAAGTGGCAGGGCCCGATTCTCACCGACTCCGGTGGTTTCCAGGTGTTCAGCCTGGGCGCCATGCGCAAGATCCGCGAAGAGGGCGTGACGTTTGCCTCGCCGGTCGACGGCTCCAAGGTGTTCATGGGCCCGGAAGAGTCGATGCAGGTCCAGCGCGACCTGGGCTCGGACGTGGTGATGATCTTCGACGAATGCACCCCGTACCCGGCCGATGAAGACGTCGCCCGCGTGTCCATGGAGCTGTCCTTGCGCTGGGCCCAGCGCTCGAAAAACGCCCACGGCGACAGCACTGCGGCGCTGTTCGGCATTGTCCAGGGCGGCATGCACGAAAACCTGCGTATGCGCTCGCTCGAAGGCCTGGAAAAGATCGGTTTCGACGGCCTGGCCATCGGCGGCCTGTCGGTGGGCGAGCCCAAGCACGAAATGATCAAGGTGCTGGATTACCTGCCAGGGCGCATGCCGGCTGACAAACCTCGTTACCTTATGGGGGTAGGCAAGCCGGAAGATCTCGTTGAGGGTGTGCGCCGCGGCGTCGACATGTTCGATTGCGTGATGCCCACGCGCAACGCGCGCAACGGTCATCTGTTTGTCGATACCGGCGTGCTGAAAATCCGTAACGCGTTCCATCGCCACGATGATTCGCCCCTGGATCCGACCTGCGATTGCTATACCTGCCAGAACTTCTCCCGTGCTTATCTGCATCACCTGGATAAATGCGGCGAAATGTTGGGCAGTATGTTGAATACGATCCATAACTTGCGCCATTACCAGCGGTTGATGGCTGGTTTACGCGAGGCTATTCAACAAGGTACATTGGCCGCCTTTGTCGATGCCTTTTACGCCAAGCGCGGGCTGCCTGTGCCGCCCTTGGATTGATGTATTGTCGATCCCTAACAAGTACTGATTTGCAACTGGAGTGCTAAATGAGCTTTCTGATCCCTGCCGCATACGCGGACGCAGCTGCCCCAGCCGCCGGCCCAGCCGGTACTGGCTTCGAGTGGATTTTCCTGGTCGGTTTCCTGGTCATCTTCTACCTGATGATCTGGCGCCCGCAGGCCAAACGTGCCAAAGAGCAGAAAAACCTGCTGAGCAACCTGCAAAAAGGTGACGAAGTTGTCACCAACGGCGGTATCGCCGGCAAGATCGTCAAAGTTGCCGACGACTTCGTGGTTCTGGAAGTGTCCGACAACGTCGAGCTGAAGTTCCAGAAGGGCGCCGTAGCCGCGACCCTGCCTAAAGGCACGCTCAAAGCGATCTAAGTTTCAGTTTTTTACCAATCGACGGGGCGCGCAAGGCGCCCCGCGTCTTGAACGGGCGGCGTGATGCTGAACAAATACCCTCTGTGGAAATACGCACTGATCCTGGTGGTACTGGCGATCGGTTTTATTTATTCCGCTCCCAACCTCTACCCTGATGATCCGGCCGTTCAGGTCAGTGGTGCCAGCACGGCGCTGCAGGTCAATCAGACTGATCTGGACCGCGTGAGCAAAGCGCTCGTTGAGGCCGGAATCCAGGTCAAGGCCGCGAGCCTGGGCGAGAAGGGCAAGGTTGGGCTGGTGCGCCTGACCAAACAGGAAGACCAACTGCCAGCCAAGGATGTAGTGCGCAAGGCACTGGGCGACGACTATGTAGTAGCGCTCAACCTGGCCCCGACTACCCCGCAATGGTTGCGCAACCTGGGCGCCAGCCCGATGAAGCTGGGTCTGGACCTTTCCGGTGGTGTGCACTTCCTGCTTGAAGTGGACATGGACAAGGCCATGTCGGCCCGCCTGAAAGTCTACGAAGGTGAAGTCAAAAGCCTGCTGCGCAAAGAGCGCGTGCGCTACCGCAGCCTGCCGCAACAAGATGGCGGCATTCAGCTGGGCTTCTCCGATGATGACTCCCGCGAACAGGCCCGTAGCCTGATCCGCAAGAATTTCAACGATTTCGAGCTGACCACCACCGAGCGTAACGGCCTGTCCGTGCTGCGTCTGGCGATTACCCCGGCCAAGGTCGCGGAAATCCGTGAATACTCGATCAAGCAGAACCTGACCACGGTACGTAACCGGGTCAACGAACTGGGTGTAGCCGAGCCACTGGTTCAGCGCCAGGGTGCCAACCGCATCGTGGTCGAGCTGCCAGGCGTGCAGGACACCGCCGAAGCCAAGCGGATCCTCGGCAAGACCGCCAACCTCGAATTCCGCCTGGGTGCTGAGCCAGGTGCCTCGAAAGCCACCACCGAAACCTTCGAATTCCGCGAGGGCGGTCGTGCGGCTGCGGTCGAGCGTGGCCTGATCATCACCGGTGACCAGGTCACCGACGCCCAGGCCAGCTTCGACGAGCAAGGCCGTCCGCAAGTGAACATCCGTCTGGATGGTCATGGCGGCGAGCTGATGAGCCGTGCTACCCGTAGCAACGTCGGTCGCAGCATGGCGGTGATCTTCATCGAGCAGCGTCCTACCACGCGCTACGTCAAGCAGATGGTCGACGGCGTCGAAAAAGACGTTGCCGTGCAGACCTTCACCGAAGAGAAGAAGATCATCAGCCTGGCGACCATCCAGTCGCCACTGGGCAGCCAATTCCGTATCACCGGCCTGAACGGTCAGGGTGAATCGTCGGAACTGGCCCTGCTGCTGCGTGCCGGTGGTCTGGCGGCGCCGATGTACTTCGCTGAAGAGCGCACCATTGGCCCGAGCCTGGGTGCCGACAACATCACCAAGGGTATCGACGCTTCCCTGTGGGGCATGCTGTTCGTTTCGCTGTTCATCATGGCCATCTACCGCTTCTTCGGTCTGATTGCGACCATCGCCCTGGCCGGTAACATGGTCATGCTGCTGGCGCTGATGTCCCTGCTGGGGGCGACACTGACCCTGCCGGGTATCGCCGGTATCGTGCTGACCATGGGTATGGCGGTCGACGCCAACGTGCTGATCTTCTCGCGGATCCGCGAAGAGCTGGCCAACGGCATGTCGGTGCAGCGCGCCATCCACGAAGGCTTCAACCGTGCCTACACGGCGATTGTCGATGCCAACCTGACCACCTTGCTGGTCGGTGGCATCCTCTTCGCCATGGGTACCGGCCCGGTCAAGGGCTTTGCGGTTACCATGTCCCTCGGGATTTTCACCTCGATGTTCACGGCCGTCATGGTTACCCGCGCAATGGTCAACCTGACCTGCGGCGGGCGTGATATCAAGAAGCTGTGGGTATAAGGGGCTGCCATGTTACGTACCATTAACTTCATGGGTGTGCGCAACGTTGCGTTCGGCATCACCCTGCTACTGACCGTGCTGGCGTTGTTCAGCTGGTTCTACAAGGGCCTCAACTTCGGCCTGGACTTCACCGGCGGTACGCTCATCGAGCTGACCTACGAGCGTCCGGCCAACCTTGGCGAGGTCCGCGAGGAGCTGGTCAAGGCCGGCTTCGAGGATGCTGTGGTGCAGAGTTTCGGTGCTACCACCGACCTGCTGGTGCGCATGCCAGGCGATGACCCGCTGCTGGGTAATCGTGTGTCCGAGGCGCTGCAAAAGGTCAGTTCCGACAACCCTGCAGTGGTCAAGCGCGTCGAGTTCGTTGGTCCGCAAGTCGGTGAAGAGCTGCGCGACCAGGGCGGCCTGGGCATGTTGCTGGCTCTTGGCGGCATCATGATCTACCTGGCCTTCCGCTTTCAGTGGAAGTTCGCCCTGGGTGCGATCCTGTCGCTGATCCACGACGTGGTCGTGACCATGGGGATCCTCTCGTTCTTCCAGATCACCTTCGACCTGACGGTACTGGCGGCGGTGCTGGCGATCATCGGTTACTCGCTCAACGACACCATCGTCGTGTTCGACCGGGTGCGGGAGAACTTCCGGGTACTGCGCAAGGCTTCGCTGATCGAGAACATCAACATCTCGACCACCCAGACCCTGCTGCGTACCGTGGCAACATCGGTATCGACCCTGTTGGCCATTGCCGCGCTGCTGTTCTTCGGTGGCGACAACCTGTGGGGCTTCTCCCTGGCGCTGTTCATTGGCGTCATGGCGGGTACCTACTCGTCGATCTACATCGCCAACGTGGTGCTGATCTGGCTGAACCTGAGCAGCGAAGACCTGATCCCGACCGTAAAAGCCGAGGGCGTGGACGACCGTCCATAAGGGTTTTCCCACGCTGTTGGCCGTACAAAAAGGCGCGAGTGTTGAACTCGCGCCTTTTTTTATGCTCCAAGGCAGGGAGAAGGCGGGCTTTGTCCTGCAGGTACGATCAGGAGGTTCAGGTGAACAAGTCGATGCTGGTGGGTGCGGTTCTGGGTGCTGTCGGTGTAACAGCCGGAGGTGCTGTTGCCACCTACAACCTGGTCAAGGGTGGACCGGAGTTCGCCGAAGTGTTGGCGGTGCAGCCGGTCAAGCAGACAGTCAAGACACCTCGTGAAGTGTGCAAGGATGTCACCGTGACGCGTCAGGCGCCGGTAAAGGATCAGCACCAGATCGCCGGTACTGTGGTTGGCGCGCTGGCGGGTGGCCTGCTGGGTAATCAGATTGGCGGCGGCACCGGTAAGAAAATCGCTACCGTGGCAGGTGCTGTCGGTGGTGGCTATGCCGGTAACAAGGTGCAGGAGGGCATGCAGGAGCGTGATACCTATACCACCACGCAAACCCGCTGCAACACGGTCAATGACCTGAGCGAGAAAGTTGTCGGATATGACGTGAAGTACTCGATCGGCGACAAGGTCGGTCAGGTGCGCATGGACCGTGATCCGGGTTCGCAGATTCCGCTGGATAAAGAAGGCAAGCTGGTGCTCGGCCAGGCCCAGCCCGGTCAGTAACGGCGCGGTCTCTGTAGGAGCTGGGCTTGCCGGCGATCGAGCGCGAAGCGGTCGCAGTCCAGGTGCCGGCTACAGTGTTGGCTATACCGGCCTCATCGCTGGCAAGCCAGCTCCCACAGAGAGAAGGTGGTCCATAAGGCCAAAAAAAAGCACCCCGAAGGGTGCTTTTTTGTGCCCGGTCGAAACTCAGCGTTTGATCGAGGCAGGCAGGTGCGGCTGGATAGCAGTCAGGACGGCCTTGAAGCACTTGGTGTTACCGGCAACGATGTGACCCTTCTCGAGGAAGTCGTGGCCGCCGGTGAAATCGCTCACCAGACCGCCGGCTTCCTGGATCAGCAGGGCGCCTGCAGCCATGTCCCACTCCGACAGGCCCGATTCCCAGAAGGCATCGAAACGACCAGCGGCAACGTAGGCCAGGTCCAGGCTGGCAGCGCCGGCGCGGCGGATGCCGGCGGTCTGGCCGACCAGGGCGCGGAACATGCCCAGGTAGTTGTCCAGGTCGGCCATCTGGTTGTCACGGAACGGGAAGCCGGTACCGAGCAGGGCGCCTTCCAGGCTGGTGCGAGGGCTGACGCGCAGGCGGCGGCCGTTCAGCTGGGCGCCACGGCCACGGCTGGCGGTGAATTCTTCCTGGCGGACAGGGTCCAGCACCACGGCGTGCTCAAGGCGGCCACGGTATTTGCAGGCAATGCTGACAGCAAAGTGCGGAACGCCACGCAGGAAGTTGGTGGTGCCATCCAGTGGGTCGATGATCCACAGGTAGTCCTTGCCTTCTTCGCCGCTACCGGCATGCAGGCCGGTCTCTTCGCCGTAGATGGAGTGGTTCGGGTAGGCCTTGCGCAGGGCATCGATGATTTTCTGCTCTGCGGCGCGATCGACTTCGGAGACGTAATCCTTGGCGTCTTTTTCATCAACCTTGATGCTATCCAGGCGCTCGATGGAGCGGAAAATCAATTCACTGGCGCTGCGGGCGGCGCGCAGCGCGATATTCAGCATGGGCTGCATGGACGTTTCACCTGGGTCGTTAAAGAAAGCCGAACATTCTAGCAGAAAACTTTGCGCGAAGAAGGGTGACATTTGCTTTCGTAGCGTAAAGTCGGTCGCTTCTGTAAGATTTGCTCCCCCTTCGCAACGTCTGTGAGCGCTCGCCTTGCTGCAAAATATTCGTGTTGTTCTGGTCAATACCAGCCACCCGGGCAATATCGGCGGCGCAGCGCGTGCCATGAAAAACATGGGCTTGTCGCGGCTGGTACTGGTCGACCCGCAGGATTTCCCGTCCCACGAGGCCGATGCCCGTGCGTCGGGTGCCGATGACGTGCTGGCCGGTGCGCAAGTGGTCGCCACCCTCGAAGACGCGTTGGTCGGCTGCAACCTGGTGTTCGGCACCAGTGCCCGCGAGCGACGTATCCCCTGGCCGCTGGTCGACCCGCGCGAGTGCGCGAGCAAGGTCATCGAGCATGCCGTTCAGGGCGAGGAGATCGCCCTGGTGTTTGGTCGCGAGCATGCGGGCCTTACCAACGAAGAACTGCAGCGCTGCCATTTTCATGTGCACATCCCCTCGAATCCGGACTTCAGCTCGCTGAACCTCGGTGCTGCGGTGCAGGTGCTGGCCTATGAAGTGCGCATGGCCTGGCTGGCGCTGGAGGGGCAGCTGTCGAAGACGGAAAACACTGAAGTGGCGCCGGAGCGCAGCAGCGAGCTGGCGACCATGGATGAAATGGAGCTGTTCTACGAGCACCTGGAAAAGACCTTGGTCGACATCGGTTTTCTCGACCCGGAGAAGCCCAGGCACCTGATGCCGCGTCTGCGTCGGCTGTACGGGCGCAGCTCGGTCAATCGTTCGGAAATGAGTATTTTGCGCGGCATTCTCACGGAAACCCAGAAAGTGGCTCGTGGCGAACCGCATAAGCGGAAGGATCAATAGATGTTCGAGCGTCTGCGTGAAGATATCCAGAGCGTTTTCCACCGTGACCCGGCGGCGCGCAATGCCTTTGAAGTGCTGACCTGCTACCCGGGCATGCATGCGATCTGGCTGCATCGCGCGGCGCACGCCCTGTGGTTGCGGGACTGGAAGTGGCTGGCCCGGCTGGTGTCGAACTTCGGGCGCTGGCTGACCGGGATCGAGATCCACCCCGGCGCCAAGGTTGGCCGGCGATTTTTCATTGACCATGGCATGGGCATCGTTATTGGCGAAACCGCTGAAATCGGCGACGACGTCACCCTGTACCAGGGCGTAACCCTGGGGGGCACCACCTGGAACAAGGGCAAGCGTCATCCGACCCTGGAAGACGGCGTGGTGGTGGGCGCCGGGGCCAAGGTGCTGGGGCCGTTCACCGTCGGCGCCGGGGCCAAGATCGGCTCCAATGCGGTGGTGACCAAGGCGGTGCCGGCCGGTGCGACTGCCGTGGGTATTCCGGGGCGGATTATCGTCAAGACCGATGCCGAAGTCGAAGCCCGGCGCAAGGCCATGGCCGAGAAGATCGGCTTCGATGCCTATGGCGTCAGCGAGGACATGCCCGACCCGGTGGCTCGCGCCATTGGTCAGCTGCTCGACCACCTGCAGGCCGTCGACGGGCGCCTGGAGGACATGTGCGGCGCGCTGAAGAACCTGGGCAGCGACTACTGCGCCAAGGAGCTGCCGGCCCTGCGTGAAGAAGACTTCGCCCAGATCAAGGACGAGGCTCGTAGCGACGCGTCGACGCATTGACAGAAGGGGCGTGCGCAAGCGCCCCTTAGTTTGCTATCATTCGGCCGCCCTCTTGCGGTAAACCCGACTAAAGCACTAGGTCTTATAGTTGACTTAAACGCTCGGGAATAGCATACTCGCTCCCATTCCGTAACCCCGTGGTACCTACTAGCCATGCGACTGACTACAAAAGGCCGATACGCCGTGACCGCCATGCTCGACCTGGCGTTGCATGCGCAGAATGGGCCGGTGTCTCTGGCCGACATTTCCGAGCGCCAAGGCATTTCCCTCTCTTATCTGGAGCAGCTGTTTGCAAAGCTGCGCCGTAGCAGCCTGGTTTCCAGTGTGCGCGGCCCCGGCGGCGGCTATCAGCTGTCGCGAAGCATGGAGAGCATTCAGGTCGCCCAGGTCATCGACGCGGTCAACGAATCGGTCGATGCCACGCGTTGTCAGGGCCTGGGTGATTGCCACGCCGGCGACACCTGCCTGACCCACCACCTGTGGTGCGACCTCAGCCAGCAGATTCACGAATTCCTCAGCGGCATCAGCCTGGCTGACCTTGTCACTCGCCGTGAGGTACAAGAAGTCGCCCAGCGCCAGGACCTGCGTCGTATCGCAGGCCGGGCACCGCAGCTGGACAAGATTGAGACGTCCGCCGTCGAATGACCGTTTCGATGCGCGGCGCGACCGCCTGATAGGAGATATTCAATGAAGTTGCCGATCTACCTCGATTACTCCGCGACCACACCGGTCGACCCACGCGTCGCCCAGAAGATGAGCGATTGCCTGCTGGTCGACGGGAACTTCGGTAACCCGGCGTCGCGCTCCCACGTCTTTGGCTGGAAAGCCGAGGAAGCGGTCGAGAACGCCCGTCGCCAGGTCGCCGACCTGGTCAATGCCGACCCGCGGGAAATTGTCTGGACCAGCGGTGCAACCGAGTCCGACAACCTGGCAATCAAGGGCGTCGCGCACTTCTACAGCACCAAGGGCAAGCACCTGATCACCTCCAAGATCGAGCACAAGGCTGTTCTGGACAGCACTCGTCAGTTGGAGCGTGAAGGTTTTGAAGTCACCTACATCGAACCAGGTGCCGATGGCCTGATCACCCCGGCCATGGTCGAAGCGGCCCTGCGTGAAGACACCATCCTGGTGTCGATCATGCACGTGAACAACGAAATCGGCACCATCAACGACATCGCCGCCATCGGCGAACTGACCCGCGCCCGCGGCGTCATGTTCCACGTCGATGCCGCGCAGTCCACTGGCAAGGTCGAGATCGACCTGCAAAAGCTGAAAGTCGACCTGATGTCGTTCTCGGCGCACAAAACCTACGGCCCTAAAGGCATTGGCGCGCTGTATGTCAGCCGCAAGCCTCGCGTGCGCCTGGAAGCCGCCATGCACGGCGGCGGTCACGAGCGCGGCATGCGTTCGGGCACCCTGGCCACCCACCAGATCGTCGGCATGGGCGAAGCCTTCGCCATCGCCAAAGAACTGATGGCCAGCGAAAACGTGCGCATCAAGGCCCTGAGCGACCGCTTCTACAAGCAGGTTGAAGGCCTCGAAGAGCTGTACATCAACGGCAGCATGACCGCGCGCATTCCGCACAACCTGAACCTGAGCTTCAACTACGTCGAAGGCGAGTCGCTGATCATGGCGCTCAAGGACCTGGCCGTTTCGTCCGGCTCGGCCTGTACTTCGGCTTCGCTCGAGCCGTCCTACGTACTGCGCGCCCTGGGCCGCAACGACGAACTGGCACACAGCTCGATCCGCTTCACCTTCGGTCGTTTCACCACCGAAGAAGAAATCGACTACGCCGCGCAGAAGGTTTGCGAGGCCGTGACCAAGCTGCGCGAATTGTCGCCGCTGTGGGATATGTACAAAGACGGCGTCGACATCTCCAAGATCGAGTGGGCTGCGCACTAAGTAGTCGCCGGCAAGAGCGGCTCTCTGATGAGGAAGGAATTGCACCATGGCATACAGTGAAAAGGTCATCGACCACTACGAAAACCCGCGTAACGTCGGCAAGATGAATGCCGAGGACCCGGATGTCGGCACCGGCATGGTCGGCGCCCCGGCGTGCGGCGACGTCATGCGTCTGCAGATCAAGGTCAACGAGCAGGGCGTCATCGAAGACGCCAAGTTCAAGACCTACGGCTGCGGTTCGGCCATCGCTTCCAGCTCCCTGGCCACCGAGTGGATGAAGGGCAAGACCCTGGACGAAGCCGAAACCATCAAGAACACCCAGCTGGCCGAAGAACTGGCGCTGCCGCCGGTGAAGATCCACTGCTCGGTACTCGCCGAGGACGCCATCAAGGCGGCCGTGCGCGATTACAAGCAGAAGAAAGGTTTGCTCTAAGGTCGCCTGTTGCAGGTAAGGAGTCTCGATGGCTATCAGCATGACAGAAGCCGCCGCCAAACATGTGCGGCGCTCCCTCGACGGACGTGGCAAGGGTGAAGGTATTCGCCTCGGCGTGCGCACCACCGGCTGCTCGGGCCTGGCCTATGTGCTGGAGTTCGTCGATCAGCCGGACAGCGAAGACCTGGTCTTCGAGAGCCATGGCGAGAAGGTCATCATCGATCCGAAAAGCCTGACGTACCTCGACGGTACCGAACTGGATTTCGTCAAGGAAGGGTTGAACGAAGGCTTCAAGTTCAACAACCCCAACGTGCGCGGTGAGTGTGGCTGCGGCGAAAGCTTCAACGTCTGAGGCTGCGCGTGGGTACTCCTTGTCATTTCGCCCTGTTTGACCTGCAACCTGGCTTCCGTCTGGATCTCGACAAGCTGGCCGTTCGCTATCGCGAGCTGGCCCGCGAGGTCCATCCGGATCGCTTCGCCGATGCCTCCGAACGTGAGCAGCGCATTGCGCTGGAGCGTTCGGCTGCGCTGAACGAGGCCTACCAGACTCTCAAGAGCGCGCCCCGGCGTGCACGCTACCTGTTGGCGATCGGCGGTCATGAAGTGCCGCAGGAAGTCACCGTCCATGATCCCGAGTTCCTGCTGCAGCAGATGCAGCTGCGTGAAGAGCTCGAAGACCTCCAGGACAGTGCCGACCTCGATGGCGTGGCCGTCTTCAAGCGTCGCTTGAAAACTGCCCAGGAAGCACTCAATGAGAACTTCGCCGCCTGCTGGGATGATGCTGCGCAGCGTGAACAGGCCGAGCGCCTGATGCGCCGCATGCAGTTTCTCGACAAGCTCGCCTACGAAGTGCGCCAGCTGGAAGAGCGCCTCGACGATTAACCCGGCGCTGCTTCTGGCGGCGCCCCTGGTATTCAGATAAGCATGGCCCTACTGCAGATCGCCGAACCCGGTCAGAGCCCCCAGCCGCACCAGCGTCGCCTGGCGGTGGGTATTGACCTTGGTACCACCAATTCCCTGGTTGCTGCCCTGCGCAGTGGCCGGAGCGAGCCCCTGCCGGATGCCCAAGGCCGGGTCATCCTGCCGTCCGCGGTGCGTTATCACGCCGACCGCATCGATGTCGGCCAGGGGGCCCGCGACGCCGCCTCCAGCGACCCGCTCAATACCGTGCTGTCGGTCAAACGCCTGATGGGCCGTGGCCTGGCGGACGTCAAGCAACTGGGCGAACAGCTGCCGTACCGCTTTGTCGGCGGCGAGTCGCACATGCCGTTCATCGACACCGTCCAGGGCCCGAAAAGCCCGGTGGAAGTCTCGGCCGATATCCTCAAGGTGCTGCGCCAGCGCGCCGAAGAGACCCTGGGTGGCGAGCTGGTCGGCGCGGTGATCACCGTGCCGGCCTATTTCGACGACGCCCAGCGCCAGGCCACCAAGGACGCCGCGCGCCTGGCCGGGCTGAACGTATTGCGCCTGCTCAACGAGCCGACCGCGGCGGCCGTGGCCTATGGCCTGGACCAGAATGCCGAAGGCCTGGTGGCCATCTATGACCTGGGTGGCGGTACCTTCGATATCTCGATCCTGCGCCTGACCGGCGGTGTCTTTGAAGTGCTGGCCACTGGCGGCGACAGCGCCCTGGGTGGCGACGACTTCGATCACGCCATCGCCAGCTGGATCGTCGAGCAGGCTGGGCTGTCCTCGGACCTCGATCCCGGTGCCCAGCGCCAGCTGCTGCAAACCGCCTGTGCGGCCAAAGAGGCCCTGACCAGCGCTGATGCGGTGACGGTTGCCTATGGCGGCTGGCAGGCCGAGTTGACTCGCAGTGCCTTCGATGCCCTGATCGAACCGATGGTCGCCCGCAGCCTCAAGGCCTGCCGTCGCGCCGTGCGTGACAGCGGCGTGGAGCTCGAAGAAGTCGCTGCGGTGGTCATGGTCGGTGGTTCGACCCGCGTGCCGCGTGTGCGCGAGGCTGTCGGTGCGCTGTTTGGCCGTACCCCGCTGACCGAAATCGACCCGGACCAGGTGGTCGCCATCGGCGCCGCTATCCAGGCCGATACCCTGGCCGGTAATCGCCGCGATGGTGGCGAACTGCTTCTGCTCGACGTGATTCCGCTGTCCCTGGGTCTGGAAACCATGGGCGGGCTGATGGAGAAGGTGATTCCGCGCAACACCACCATCCCGGTTGCCCGTGCTCAGGAGTTCACCACTTACAAAGATGGCCAGTCGGCCATGATGATCCACGTGCTGCAGGGTGAGCGCGAACTGATCAGTGACTGCCGCTCCCTGGCGCGCTTCGAACTGCGTGGCATTCCGGCGATGGTCGCCGGTGCCGCGAAGATCCGCGTGACCTTCCAGGTCGATGCCGATGGCCTGCTCAATGTCTCGGCGCGCGAACTGGGTTCGGGCGTTGAGTCGAGCATCCAGGTCAAGCCGTCCTACGGTCTGACCGACGGCGAAATTGCCCGCATGCTCAAGGACTCCTTCGAACATGCCGGTTTCGACAAGGTGGCGCGCCAGCTGCGCGAGCACCAGGTCGACGCCGAGCGCCTGCTCGAAGCGGTGCAGGGCGCCCTGGACGCCGATGGCGAGCGCCTGCTGGACGCCGAAGAGCGCCTGGCGATCGAGCAACAGATGCAAGACTTGCGTGATTTGATCACCGGCACCGATGGCGTGGCCATCGAGCAGCAGACCAAGCGTCTGTCGCAGGTGACCGATGCCTTTGCCGCCCGTCGCCTTGATTCGACGGTAAAAGCCGCTTTGGCCGGGCGCAACCTGAATGAGATCGAGGAATAACTGATGCCGCAGGTGATTTTTCTGCCCCACGAGAAGTTCTGCCCAGAAGGGCTGGTGGTGGAGGTGGAACCAGGAACCAACATCCTGGAGCTGGCCCACGAGCACCACATCGAGATGGAAAGTGCCTGTGGCGGCGTGTGTGCCTGCACCACCTGCCACTGCATCGTGCGTGAAGGCTTCGATTCGCTCGAAGAAGCCGACGAACTCGAGGAAGACATGCTCGACAAGGCCTGGGGCCTGGAGCCACAGTCGCGCCTGGCGTGCCAGGTGATCGTTGGTGAGCAAGACCTGACCATCGAGATTCCGAAGTACACGATCAACCTGGCCGCCGAAGCGCCGCACTGATTCAGGGAGCCATCATGAGTCTGAAATGGGTTGATGTACTTGAAATTGCAATCCAGCTTGCCGAAAGCAAGCCGGAAGTCGATCCTCGTTATGTGAACTTCGTCGATCTGCACCAGTGGGTGCTGGCATTGCCGGATTTCAGTGACGATCCGCAGCGTGGCGGCGAGAAGGTTCTCGAAGCCATCCAGGCGGCCTGGATCGAAGAAGCCGACTGAGCGCGCTCGGCAGGTTAGGCAATCCCCCGGAACCCGCGTATAATTCGCGGGTTTAATTTTTCGCTTCACTCAACGTTTCTGGAGTTTTCCATGGCTGTTCAACGTACTTTCTCGATCATCAAGCCTGACGCAGTTGCTAAAAACGTGATCGGCGAGATCACCACCCGTTTCGAAAAAGCCGGCCTGCGCGTCGTTGCTTCGAAACTGAAGCAACTGTCCAAAGCCGAAGCCGAAGGCTTCTACGCTGAGCACAAAGAGCGCGGTTTCTTCGGTGACCTGGTTGCTTTCATGATCTCCGGTCCTGTTGTTGTTCAGGTTCTGGAAGGCGAAAACGCTATCGCTCTGAACCGTGAGCTGATGGGCGCTACCAACCCTAAAGAAGCTGCTCCAGGCACCATCCGCGCTGACTTCGCTGAATCCATCGACGCCAACGCCGTTCACGGTTCGGACTCCGAAGCCGCTGCTGCTCGCGAAATCGCTTACTTCTTCGCAGCTACCGAGGTAACCACTCGCTAAGCGAAAGCTTACGGGTGAGGGTGAATCCATGACGACATCGACTGGCAAAACTAACCTGTTGGGGCTGACCCAGCCGGAAATGGAAAAATTCTTCGACTCTATCGGGGAGAAGCGTTTCCGTGCCGGTCAGGTAATGAAATGGATTCACCACTTTGGCGTCGATGATTTCGACGCCATGACGAATGTCGGCAAGGCCTTGCGCGAAAAGCTCAAGGCGGTTGCCGAGATTCGCGGTCCGGAAGTGGTCAGCGAGGACATCTCCAGCGACGGCACCCGTAAATGGGTGGTGCGCGTGGCGTCCGGCAGCTGCGTCGAGACCGTGTACATCCCCCAGGGCAAGCGTGGCACCCTGTGTGTCTCGTCCCAGGCCGGTTGCGCCCTGGACTGCAGCTTCTGCTCCACCGGCAAGCAAGGATTCAACAGCAACCTCACCGCCGCCGAAGTGATCGGCCAGGTGTGGATTGCCAACAAGTCGTTCGGCAGCATTCCCGCCACCATCGACCGCGCCATCACCAACGTGGTGATGATGGGCATGGGCGAACCGCTGCTGAACTTCGACAACGTGGTCGCCGCCATGCATTTGATGATGGACGACCTCGGCTACGGTATTTCCAAGCGCCGGGTGACCCTGTCCACCTCTGGCGTTGTTCCGATGATCGAAGAGCTGGCCAAGCACATCGACGTTTCCCTGGCCCTGTCGCTGCACGCGCCGAACGATGCGCTGCGCAACGAACTGGTGCCGCTCAACAAGAAGTACCCGCTCAAGGTATTGCTCGAGGCGTGCATGAACTACATGTCGCAACTGGGCGAGAAGCGCGTACTGACCATTGAGTACACCTTGCTCAAGGACGTCAACGACAAGCTCGAGCACGCCGTGGAAATGGCCGAGCTGCTCAAGAACGTACCGTGCAAGATCAACCTGATCCCGTTCAACCCGTTCCCGCATTCCGGTTACGAGCGCCCGAGCAACAACGCCATCCGCCGCTTCCAGGACCACCTGCATCACGCCGGTTACAACGTCACGGTGCGTACCACCCGTGGTGAAGACATCGACGCGGCGTGCGGCCAGCTGGTTGGCCAGGTAATGGACCGCACCCGTCGCAGCGAGCGCTATATCGCCGTGCGTCAGTTGAACGCCGACGCTGACGTGCAAGAAAGCGCCGCGCGTAACTAAAGAGAGGACCTCCATGACCCTGCGCTTCGCGCTGTCGATCCTGGCGCTCGCCCTGCTTGCAGGTTGCGTGTCCGGCGGGAGTTCGGACGCGCTGGGCAGTCGTGAAGGGCGCGAACAGGCGCGGCAGGCCTATGTGCAGTTGGGCCTGGGTTATTTGCAACAAGGTTTGACCGAGCAGGCCAAGGCGCCGCTGAAAAAAGCCCTCGACCTCGATAGCCAGGATGCCGCAGCCAATGCGGCCCTGGCTTTGGTGTTTCAGGCCGAAGACGAGCCGGAACTGGCCGAGGCGCACTTTCGCAAGGCCCTGGCCAGCCGCCCGGACGACAGCCGAATTCGCAACAATTACGGCAGTTTCCTTTATGCTCGTGGGCAATACGCCCAGGCGCAGCAGATGTTTGCCCAAGCGGCGGCCGATACCCTGTATCCTGAGCGCTCCCGAGTGTTCGAGAACCTCGGCCTGACCGCGCTCAGGCAAGGCCAGCGCGCGCAAGCGCAGGAATACCTGGTAAAAGCTTTGCGACTCAACCAGCAGCAACCGCGCGCGTTGCTGGAAATGGCTGAGTTGTCTTACGAAGACAGGCATTATGTGCCGGCCCGTGACTACTACGATCGTTTCAGCCAGCTGAGCGACCACAGTGCCCGCAGCCTGCTGCTGGGCAGTCGCCTGGCCAATGTCTTCGAAGAACGGAACAAGGCCAGCGAGCTGGGCCTGCAATTACAACGACTTTATCCCGGTACGCCGGAATATCAGCAATACCTGTCGGAGCAATGATGAAAGCGGCGCATCCCGAAGCAGCAGCAGCGACTCGCGAAAATCCCGGTGAAATCCTGCGTCAGGCCCGCGAGAGCAGGGACTGGTCCCAGGCCGAAGTGGCTCGCAAGCTCAACCTCACCGTGAGTTCCCTGAACAATCTTGAAGCCGGCGCCTTCGACAAGCTGCCGGGGCATACCTTTGCCCGAGGCTACATCCGCGCCTATGCCAAGCTGCTGGACATGGATCAGGCCACTCTGGTGCAGGCCTTCGACCAGTGCACCGGTACCCACGCCCAGGGCAGCGACGTGCACGCCCTGGGCCGCATCGAAGAACCGGTACGCCTGTCGCACAATATCCTGCGCATCGTCAGCCTGGTGCTGCTGGTGGTGGTGATCGGCGGTGGCTTCTTCTGGTGGCAGGACCAGACCAGCTTGCGCGGCAAGGACCTGGCCAACATGGCCCTGGAGCACGTCGAAGTCGAAAGCGCCGACGGCACTACCCAGATTCACCCGCTGGACGAGCCTGAAGACCAGGCCGTGACCGCGGGTCAGCAACCGCAAAGCACGACGCTGAACCTTGAGCAGGCCTCGACGCCCGCCGAGCAGGCCGGCGCAGCACCAGCTGAACAAGTAGCGACTGAACAAGCACCCGCCGCGCAAGCACCGGCCAGCCCGGCTGCCGCACCTGCTGCCAGCGCTGCGCTAGCGCCAGCGGCTCCGGTGGCCCCGGTTGTGCCTGCTCCGGCGCCAGCCCCGGCTGCACCGGTGGTCAATAGCACGGTTGCCGCAGCACCGGCAGTACCTGCTGCTCCAGCCCCGGCTGGTAGCGGCCAGCTGCACTTGCAGTTCAACGCCGATTGCTGGACTTCGGTCACCGATGGCAACGGCAAGGTGCTGTTCAGCGCCATCAAGCGCAAGGGCGACAGCCTGGACCTGACCGGCAAGCCGCCATTCGCGGTCCGCCTGGGCTTTGCCCGTGGCGTGCAGGTCAGCTACAACGGCCAGCCTGTCGACGTTGCGCCGTTCACCAGTGGCGAGACCGCTCGCCTGAAGTTGGGACAATAAGTCATGCACGGCGAATCTCCGATCAAACGTCGCGAATCCCGGAAAATCTGGGTAGGTAATGTGCCTGTTGGCGGCGATGCTCCCATCGCGGTCCAGAGCATGACCAATACCGACACCAATGACGTGGCCGCGACTGTGGCGCAGATCAACCGCCTGGTCGATGCCGGCGTCGACATCGTGCGCGTCTCGGTACCGGACATGGACGCTGCCGAAGCCTTCGGCAAGATCAAGCAACTGGTCAGCGTACCGTTGGTCGCCGACATCCATTTCGACTACCGCATTGCCCTGCGCGTGGCCGAGCTGGGTGTCGACTGCCTGCGCATCAACCCGGGCAACATCGGTCGCGAAGACCGCGTGCGTGCGGTGGTCGATGCCGCCCGCGACCGCGGTATCCCGATCCGGATCGGCGTCAACGCCGGTTCCCTGGAAAAAGACCTGCAGAAAAAGTACGGCGAGCCAACCCCGGCGGCGCTGGTCGAATCGGCCATGCGTCACGTCGAGCACCTCGACCGCCTGGATTTCCAGGATTTCAAGGTCAGCGTCAAGGCCTCCGACGTGTTCATGGCCGTCGAAGCCTACCGCCTGTTGGCCAAGCAGATCATCCAGCCGCTGCACCTGGGTATCACCGAAGCCGGCGGCCTGCGCTCGGGCACGGTGAAATCCGCAGTGGGCCTGGGTATGCTGCTTGCTGAAGGGATTGGCGATACTATTCGCATTTCGCTGGCAGCTGACCCGGTCGAAGAGGTCAAGGTCGGCTACGACATCCTCAAGTCCTTGCACCTGCGTTCGCGTGGCATCAACTTCATCGCCTGCCCGAGCTGCTCGCGGCAGAACTTCGATGTGGTCAAGACCATGAACGAGCTGGAAGGGCGCCTGGAAGACTTGCTGGTGCCGCTGGACGTGGCAGTGATCGGGTGCGTGGTCAACGGTCCGGGCGAGGCCAAGGAAGCCCATGTCGGGCTCACCGGCGGCACGCCGAACCTGATCTACATCGACGGCAAGCCTGCACAGAAGCTGACCAATGACAACCTGGTCGATGAGCTGGAAAAACTCATCCGCCAGAAAGCGGCTGAAAAAGCCGAGGCCGACGCGGCGCTGATCGCCCGTGGCTGACTGACACAGAATTGTTAAGGGATTTTCCGTGAGCAAATCGCTGCAAGCCATCCGTGGCATGAACGATATCCTGCCCGATCAGACGCCGCTGTGGCGCTATTTCGAGAGCACCGTGGCCGGTCTGCTGGATACCTATGGCTATCGCCAGATCCGCACGCCGATCGTCGAGTTCACCGAGCTGTTCAAGCGCTCGATCGGTGAAGTCACCGACATCGTCGAAAAAGAGATGTACACCTTCGACGACCGCAACGGCGACTCTCTGACCCTGCGCCCGGAAGGCACCGCCGCCTGCGTGCGGGCTGTGCTCGAACATGGCATCAGCGGTAGTGGCCAGGTGCAGAAGCTCTGGTACATCGGCCAGATGTTCCGCCACGAGCGTCCACAAAAAGGCCGTTATCGCCAGTTCCACCAGATTGGTGTCGAAGTCTTCAACCTTGACGGTCCGGACATCGACGCCGAGCTGATCATGCTCACCTGGCGCCTCTGGGGCCTGCTGGGCATCCGTGACGCGGTCAAGCTCGAGCTCAACAGCCTGGGCACCAGCGAAGCCCGTGCCCGCTACCGTGACGCGCTGGTCGAGTTTCTCTCGGCGCGCCTGGAGCAACTGGACGAAGACAGCCAGCGCCGCTTGAAAAGCAACCCGCTGCGCATCCTCGACAGCAAGGACCCGAACACCCAGGCGGTGCTGGTCGACGCGCCAAAACTCGAAGACTACCTGGACGAAGAGTCCCGCGTGCACTTCGACGGCCTGAAAGCACGCCTGGATGCCGCCGGCATCCCGTTCGTGATCAACACCAAGCTGGTGCGTGGCCTGGACTACTACAGCAAGACCGTTTTCGAATGGGTCACCGACAAGCTCGGCTCCCAAGGCACCGTGTGTGCCGGTGGCCGCTACGACGGCCTGGTCGAGCAGATGGGCGGCAAGCCGACCCCGGGCGTTGGTTTCGCCATGGGCATCGAGCGCCTGATCCTGTTGCTGGAAACCCTTGAGCAGGTGCCGGAATCGATCAACCGCCAGGTCGACGTTTACCTGTGCGCCTTCGGCGAGCAGGCCGAGCTGGCTGGGCTGACCCTGAGCGAGCGCCTGCGTGACCGTCTGCCGAACCTGCGCCTGCAGGTCAACGCCGGTGCTGGCAGCTTCAAGAGCCAGTTCAAGAAGGCCGACAAGAGCAACGCGCTGTTCGCCTTGATCCTGGGGGACGACGAACTGGCGCAACAAGTGGTAGGTTTCAAGCCCCTGCGCGGTCAGGGCGAACAACAAAACATTGCCTGGGATGCTCTGGCAGAGCACCTGGAAGCCTCGCTCGCGCAGGCGTGAGGCGAGTCAACAGCCGATTTGGTGAAAAGGAGTATTGGGGTGTCGAGTACCGATGATGAACAACTGGTCGCGATGAAGGACTGGTGGGACCGCAATGGCAAGCCGCTGGTAACCGGTGGCCTGCTGGCGCTGGTCGTGGTGTTCGGCTGGCAAGCCTGGCAGAAATACCAGACCAACCAGTCGCAAGGCGCCTCGAACCTCTACCAGGCCCTGCTGGAGACTACCCTGACGCCAACTGGCGAGCCTGACGCGGCCAAGGTCGCCGAGCTGTCCGGCAAGCTCAAGAACGAATTTGGCGGCTCGGCCTATGCCCAGTACGCCAGCCTGTTCGTGGCCAAGGTGGCCGTCGAGAGCGGCAAGCTCGATGACGCCGCCGCCGAGCTCAAGCTGGTGATGGACAAGCCGGCTGACGCAACCTTGGGCGAAATCGCCCGTCAGCGCCTGGCCCGTGTCCTGGCTGCGCAGAAAAAGGTTGAAGAGGCGCTGAAGCTGCTCGAAGGCGATGCCGACCAGGCCTTCCTGGCCAGCCGCGAAGAGCTCAAGGGTGACCTGCTGGTACAACTGGGCCGCGCTGGCGAAGCCCATGCCGCTTACGAAAAAGCCAAGGCCGCGCTGTCTGACGACGCCGCGATCGGTGGCCTGCAACTCAAGCTCGACGACCTGGCCAAAGGGGATGCGTGACGTGATCGGTTGGAAACATGCAGCAGTGCTGACCCTGGCCCTTCTGGCCGTGGGTTGCAGCAGCAACAGCAAAAAGGAATTGCCGCCGGCCGAACTCACCAAGTTCACCGAAGAGGTGGTCCTCAAGAAGCAGTGGAGCCGCTCGATCGGTGACGGTCAGGGCGAGACCTTCAACATGCTGGTGCCGGCGATCGAAAACGACCGCATCTATGCCGCCGATGTCACCGGCGTGGTGATGGCGCTGGATCGCAACAACGGCGACGTGGCCTGGAAGAAGGACCTCGAACTGCCGGTGTCCGGCGCCGTTGGCGTCGGTTACGGCATGGTCATGCTCGGTACCCTCAAAGGCGAAGTGATTGCCCTGGATGCCAGCACCGGTGAAGAACGCTGGCGCTCGCGCGTTACCAGTGAAGTACTGGCTCCGCCGGCCACCAACGGTGACGTGGTGGTGGTGCAGACCCAGGACGACCGCGTGATCGGCCTGGACGCCAGCACTGGCGACCGTCGCTGGATCTACGAAAGCACGCCGGCGGTACTCACCTTGCGTGGTACCGGCGCGCCGATCGTGACCAACCGTCTGGCCGTTGTCGGCCTGTCGACCGGCAAGGTGATTGCCCTCGACACCCAGAACGGCGTGCCGGTCTGGGAGCAGCGCGTGGCCATCCCGCAAGGTCGCTCGGAGCTTGACCGGGTGGTGGATATCGACGGCGGCCTGCTGCTGTCCGGCGGTACCCTGTACGTTTCCAGCTACCAGGGCCGCGTCGCCGGCCTGGACCTGGAGAGCGGCCGGGTACTGTGGCAGCGTGATGCTTCCAGCTACACCGGTGTGGCCCAGGGCTTCGGTAACGTCTACGTGAGCCTGGCTTCGGGCACCGTGGAAGGCATCGACGAGCGCTCCTCCAGCGCGCTGTGGAGCAACGACTCGCTGGCACGCCGCCAGCTGTCGGCGCCGGAAGTGTTCTCCAGCTATGTGGCGGTGGGTGACCTGGAAGGTTACCTGCACCTGCTCAGCCAGGTCGATGGTCGTTTCGTCGGTCGTGAGCGTATCGACAGCGATGGCCTGCGCGCCCGTCCGTTGGTGGTGGGTGACACCATCTATGTGTACGGCAACAGCGGCAAGCTCGAGGCGCTGACCATCCGCTGAGGCTATGCTTGAGGCCATGCCGGCCTCGGGCTGCGGCACTTCGGGTGCCGCTCGAACTCCGGCCGCTGCAGTGCAGCGGCCTTTGTATTTTCTGAATTTACGCAGTGGAGAGCCGAATGGTTCCCGTAATCGCCCTGGTGGGCCGACCGAACGTCGGTAAATCCACCATGTTCAACCGCCTGACCAGGACCCGCGACGCTATCGTCGGCGACCTGTCCGGGCTGACCCGAGACCGCCAGTACGGTGAAGCGCGCTGGCAAGGCCGTTCGTACATCCTGGTCGACACCGGTGGTATTTCCGGTGACGAGCAAGGCATGGACGAAAAAATGGCCGAGCAGTCGCTGCTGGCCATCGAAGAAGCCGATGTGGTCTTGTTCCTGGTTGATGCCCGTGCCGGCCTGACCGCCGCCGACCAGATGATTTCCGAGCACCTGCGCAAGCGCAACAAACGCTCGTTCCTGGTCGCCAACAAGATCGACAACATCGATCCGCTGGCGGCCATCGCCGAGTTCTCGCCGCTGGGCATGGGTAACGCCATTGGTGTCGCCGGCGCCCAGGGCCGTGGCGTCAACAACCTGCTGGAAGCCGTGCTCAGCGACTTCCCGCGCGACAAGGACGAGGAAGAGATCGACACCGACGTCGCCGAAGGCGAGGAAGCGGTGCGCATTCCTGGCCCGAGCGAAAAAGACGGGATCAAGATCGCCATTATCGGCCGGCCCAACGTCGGCAAGTCGACCCTGGTCAACCGCATGCTTGGTGAAGAGCGGGTCATCGTCTATGACCAGCCCGGCACCACCCGCGACAGTATCTACATTCCCTTCGAGCGCAACGAAGAGAAGTACACCCTGATCGACACCGCCGGGGTGCGCAAGCGCGGCAAGATCCACGAAGAAGTCGAGAAGTTCTCCGTGGTCAAGACCCTGCAGGCGATCAAGGACGCCAACGTGGTGATCTTCGTCATGGACGCCCGCGAAGGCGTGGTCGACCATGACCTGAACCTGCTGGGCTTTGCCCTGGAAGCCGGTCGCGCCATCGTCATCGCCCTGAACAAGTGGGACGGCATGCAGCCGAGCGAGCGCGACTACGTGAAGACCGAGCTGGAACGCCGGCTGTTCTTCGTCGACTTCGCCGACATCCACTTCATCTCGGCGCTGCACGGCACCGGCGTGGGCAACCTGTACCAGTCGGTACAGAACTCGTTCAAGTCGGCGGTCACCCGCTGGCCGACCAGCCGCCTGACCCAGATCCTCGAAGACGCAGTCAGCGAGCATCAGCCGCCGATGGTCAACAGCCGCCGGATCAAGCTGCGCTATGCCCACCTCGGTGGCGCCAACCCGCCGATCATCGTGATCCACGGCAACCAGGTCGAGAAGGTACCCAAGTCTTACTCGCGCTACCTGGAAAACACCTACCGCCGCGTACTCAAGCTGGTCGGTACGCCGATCCGTATCGAGTACAAGGGCAGTGACAACCCGTACGAAGGCAACAAGAACACCTTGACCGACCGCCAGGTCAACAAGAAGCGTCGCTTGATGTCGCACCACAAGAAAGCCGAGAAGAAGCGTAAAGACAAACGCTAACAAGGCTTGAGGGCCTCTTCGCTGGCAAGCCCGCTCCCACTCTGTGGGAGCAGGCTTGACCCGCGATTGGCCTGCGACTGTTACAACCTTTTTCCTGACCGATCAATCCGCTATGCTCGGTCCCAGACCGCGCCGCCTCGAGCCGGATAGTGCTGCAGGAAAGAGGGCTCCATGATCAGTAGCAAGTTGCCGAACGTCGGCACGACCATCTTTACCACCATGTCCCAGCTCGCCGCGCAAACCGGCGCCTTGAACCTGTCCCAGGGTTTTCCCGATTTCAACGGCCCGCAAGCACTGCTCGATGCGGTAGGCCGGCATGTCAGTGCCGGACACAACCAGTACAGCCCCATGACCGGCTTGCCGGCATTGCGCCAGCAGGTGGCGAACAAGATCGCCCGCAGCTATGGCGTCAGCGTCGATGCCGAGCATGAAGTCACCATCACTCCCGGTGCCACCGAAGCGATCTTCTGTGCCATTCAGGCGGTGATTCGCACAGGCGACGAGGTCATCGTCTTCGACCCCAGTTACGACAGCTATGAGCCCTCGGTAGAGCTGGCCGGTGGCCGTTGCGTGCATGTGCAACTCACTGACGGCGAGTTCGCCATCGACTGGCAGAAACTCACCGACGCGCTCAGCCCGCGCACGCGGATGATCATCCTCAATTCGCCGCACAACCCCAGCGGCGCGTTGATCAGCCGCGACGACCTGGACAAGCTGGCGCTGCTGATCGCCGAGCGCGATATCTACCTGATCAGCGACGAAGTCTACGAGCACCTGGTATTCGACGGCGTGCAGCACGCCAGTGTGTTGGCCCATGAGGCGCTGTACCCGCGCGCTTTCGTGGTCAGCTCGTTCGGCAAGACCTATCACGTCACTGGCTGGAAAACCGGCTATGTGGTGGCGCCACCGGCCCTCAGCGCCGAGCTGCGCAAGGTCCACCAGTACGTCAACTTCTGCGGCGTGACGCCGCTGCAATGGGCGCTGGCCGATTTCATGGCGGCGCACCCGGAACATGTCGAAGAACTGCCGGCCTTCTACCAGGCCAAGCGCGACCTGTTCTGCGACCTGTTGGGCAGCTCGCGCTTGGAGTTCAGGCGCAGCGCTGGCACTTACTTCCAACTGGTGGATTATTCGCAGATTCGCCCGGACCTGAACGACGTCGACATGTCGCTGTGGCTGACCCGTGAGCATGGCGTGGCGACCATTCCGGTGTCGGTGTTCTACCAGCACCCTATCCCCGAGCAGCGCCTGGTGCGCCTGTGCTTTGCCAAACGCGAGGAGACGCTGCGTCAGGCAGCGGAAAAACTATGCGCGATCTGAGTAGCCTGCCGAACCTGAACATCGCGTTGGTGCAGACCAGCCTGGCCTGGCAGGACCGCCTGGCCAACTACGAACATTTCGAGACCCTGCTGGAGCAGGCCCGTGGCGCCGACCTGATCATTCTCCCGGAGATGTTCACCACTGGTTTTTCCATGGACTCCGAAAGCCTGGCCGAGCCCGAGAACGGGCCGACCTACAAATGGCTCAAGAGCCAGGCCAAAAAGTTCGATGCCGTGGTTACCGGCAGCGTGATCATCCAGGCCGCCGACGGTAGCCACCGCAATCGCCTGCTGTGGGCGCGGCCCGATGGCGAGATCCTGTTCTACGACAAGCGCCACCTGTTCCGCATGGCCGGTGAGCACAAGCACTACACCCCAGGCGAACGCCAGGTGCAGTTCGAGATCAAGGGCTGGCGGGTCCGGCCGTTGATCTGCTACGACCTGCGGTTCCCGGTGTGGAGCCGCGATGCCCAGGACACCGACCTGCTGCTGTACACCGCCAACTGGCCGGCCGCCCGTCGCCAGCACTGGAACCGCCTGTTGCCGGCGCGGGGCATCGAGAACCTCTGCTATGTGGCGGCGGTGAACCGCGTGGGTACCGACGGCAAGGGCTTTGCCTACACCGGCGACAGCCAGGTACTGGACTTCCAGGGAGAGAGCCTGCTGAGTGCAGGGGAGGCTGACGGGGTGTTTACCGTCGTGCTCAGCGCGGCGGACCTTGCGGCCTACCGCGCGCGGTTTCCGGCCAATCTGGATGCCGATACCTTCGATCTGCATTGATCGCAATCGCTGGCAAGCCCGCTCCCATACCAGACCTGTGGGAGCGGGCTTGACCCGCGATGGGGCCCTCAAGGCTTAGTACACATCCCGCCGATAGCGCCCCAGCTCGATCAGCCGTTCAACCTCGGCAGCCCCCAGCACCTCGTTGAGCACCTCGTCGACGCCACTGGCCATGCCCTGCAAACTGCCGCAGATGTAGATCGACGCGCCCTGATCCAGCCAGCGCCGCAGCTCTGGCGCCTGTTCGCGCAAGCGGTCCTGCACGTAGACCTTGTGGCTCTGATCGCGAGAAAAGGCCAGGTCCAGCCGCGCCAGATCAGCGCTGCGCTGCCAGCCCTGCAGCTCATCCCCGCAGAGAAAGTCATACGCCTGGTTGCGTTCGCCGAACAGCAGCCAGTTGCGCTGCTCGCCGGCCACGATGCGGCCCTTGAGCAGGCTGCGCAGCCCGGCCAGCCCGGTACCGTTGCCGATCAGGATCATTGGCGTTGCCGGTGCCGGCAGGTGGAAACCGCTGTTGCGGCGCAGGCGCAGGCTGACGCTGTTATCCACAGCCAGGTGCTCGGTCAGCCAGCCCGAACCCAGGCCCAGGCTGCCGTCAGGGTGGCGTTCCTGGCGTACGATCAGCTCTAGCACGCCGTCACTGGCGATCGAAGCAATCGAGTATTCCCGAGCAGCCAGCGGGATCAGCACATCGACCAGGGCCTGGGCGTGCAGGCCGACCAGGTGCTCGCGGCTTTTCGGCAACTGGCGGCTGGCCAGGGCCTGCAGCAGGCTCTCCTGCAGGCCTTCGACCTGCACGCAAGTTTCGCCATCAAGCCCCAGGCCCTTGAGGAACAGCTCAAGACTCCGGGTATTGTTGCGGGGGAGGATCTCCACCAGGTCTCCAGCTTCCCACTGCGCGGGTTGCTCAGGCGTGAGGCCGAGCAGATAGACCGCCGAGCCCTGGCTGCCCGGATTGATCAATTCTCGACTGACAAGGGTCCAGTTGCCGAACTCGGGTGCTTGCCAGGCAGCAGGCGGCGTGCTTGCGGTGATTTTCGCAAGCTCTTGCTGCCAGTGCTGCAAGGCCGCCGGGTCAGCGCTGTCGACTTCTACCGGGGTGAAGGCGCTAGTGGCACCGCGCTCGCCAAGCCAGGCCTGCAGGCGCCGGGCAAAGCCGCAGAAATGCGGGTACTGGCGGTCGCCCAGGGCGAGCAGGGCATAGTTCAGATTACCCAGGGCCCAGGGCTGTCCAAGCACTTTACGTTCAAAGCCGCGGGCGCTGTCGGGAGCTTCGCCGTCACCGAAGGTGCTGACCACGAACAGCGCTTGCCGGGCCTGGTTCAAGTCCTGCTCGGTCAGCTCGGCCAGGGGCCGGACCTGTACCGCGACGCCGGCAGCCTGCAGTTGCCCGGCGCTTTGCCAGGCCAGTTGCTCGGCAAAGCCGCTCTGGCTGGCAAAGCCTACCAGCCAGCCGCCGTCTTGCCCGTTCGCAGGCGCGAGATTGCCTCGTGCAGCGCGAACCTGGCGCTTTTTACGCCGGCGGTCCAGGTACAACAGCCAGCCGGTGACGAAGAACAGCGGCATGCTCAAACTGGCGATAGTCACCAGAATCCGCCCGGTCAGGCCAAAGTAGCTGCCCACGTGCAGGGCATAGACGCTGGCCAATAGCTGTGCCTTGAACGACTTGTCGGCGTAGCGCTCGTTGGTCTTCACCTGGCCGCTGGCCGGGTCGATGCTCAGGGTGTTGAGCGCGCGTTCGTGTTCGGCGCCTTCAAGCAGGTAGAAGATCGTTGCCGGTTGCCCGCCGGCTGGCGGCAGGCGCAGGTTGTAGCTGGTCATGTCGGGGCCGGCAGCGGCCTGCAGGCTGGCCCAGACGGCGTCGTAGTCGACCACCAGCGGCTTGGCGTCCTTGCCCAGGGCCCCACCCGGGCGCCCGCCGCGGCCTTCGCCGCGCTTGTGTTGCTGACCAGCAGCCGGGCTGTCGGCGAGCAGCTTGTTCAGGCCTTCGCGGTACCACTCGTAGCTCCAGAACAGGCCGGTGAGGGCAAACAGCAGATAGAACAGCAAGCACCAGGTACCGGCCACGGCGTGCAGGTCCCAGTTGAAGGCGCGGCCTTTTTTCGCCCAGTCCAGGGTCAGCCAGGTCCGCCAGTTCAGCGCCTTGCGCGGCCAGCGCAGGTAGAGGCCCGAGAGGCAGAAAAAAATCAGCATCAGGGTACAGGCGCCCGTGATCTGTCGGCCGCTATCACCCATGGCCAGGAAGCGGTGCAACTGCAGCATCAGGTCGAAAAAGCCCTGACCGGCTACCTCGCCCTGCAGCTTGCCGGTGTACGGGTCGGCATAGCGCAACACGCCCCGACGCTCGCCGGGAGGAGGGGTGAAGAAAACCCGCGCGGCCCTGTCGCTACGCGGCTGGACCCAGAGCATGGCGACCTTGTCGCCTTGCTCGGTCTCGATCCTGCGCACCAGCTCAGGCATCGGCAGTAAGCCTTGCTGACGTACCTCGACGGTATGTACCTCGGGGTTGAACAGTTCCAGCAGCTCATCCTGGAACGACCAGATGGCACCGGTAATGCCCATCAGCGCCAGCACCAGGCCGGCAGTAATGCCGAAGAACCAGTGCAGTTGAAACAGGGATTTCTTCACCACATCAATCACCTTGTCGTGTCGCAAATGCGAATGCGACGCGCATTATGCCTTGATACACAAAAGCCCAGCTCACCTAAATGAACGGGGCTTGCTGCACGCACCAATCTGAAGTGGACGTTCGCACTCAGGCCATGTTCGATCCTGATAGTGCCCCTTCGGCCGAAAGAGCTTGTAGAGAGTCAATGGGAATCAATACCATTGGCATCCTTTCACCTTCAGGTCCTGTGCCATGCTGCTACCTATTTCCGGCCTGTTTTCCACCGAGGAGGTTCAGCGCATTCGTGAGGCGCTGGAACAAACCGAATGGGCCGACGGCAAGATCACCGCGGGTTACCAGTCGGCCAAGGCCAAGCACAACCTGCAGTTGCCCGAAGGCCACCCGCTGGCCAAGGAAATTGGCACGGCGCTGATCGAACGCTTGTGGCAGCATCCGCAATTCATGTCGGCGGCCTTGCCGCACAAGGTGTTCCCGCCGCTGATCAATTGCTATCGAGAGGGCGGCAGCTTCGGTTTTCACATCGACAACGCCTTGCGCCAACCCCGAGGCAGCCACGAGCGGGTGCGTACGGACCTGTCCTCGACGCTGTTCCTGAGCAACCCCGAGGACTACGACGGCGGTGAGCTGGTGATCCAGGACACCTATGGCGTGCAGCAGGTGAAGCTGGCAGCGGGCGACCTGGTGTTGTACCCGGGCACCAGCCTGCACAAGGTCAACCCGGTGACCCGTGGGGCGCGTTATGCGGCGTTTTTCTGGACCCAGAGCCTGGTGCGCGAAGACAGCCAGCGTGCGTTGCTGTACGAGATGGACCAGGCCATCCAGCAGTTGGGCGCCGATGTGCCTGATCACCCGGCGCTGATCCAGCTGACCGGCACCTACCACAACCTGTTGCGCCGCTGGGTCGAGGTCTGAGCCATGACTTTCGCCTTGCGCAACCGCCAGGAACTGGACTGCGCACAGTTCGCCCAGATGCTCGAACACAGCCCGGGCAAAGCTGCCCAGGCATTGCTGGCCGCCGCGGGGCAGGACATCGTCGAGGCGCAGGTGCTGCTTGGACAGATCCTTCTCGACGGGCGTGGCATCGAGAAAGACCCGGCCCTGGCCCGGCGCTGGTTTGCCATCGCCGCCAAGCGTGGCAGTGCCATGGCGCACAACATGCTCGGGCGTTGCCTGGAGCATGGCTGGGGAGGGGCGCCAGATGTCTCGACTGCAGCCACGGCCTATCGACAGGCTGCTGAAATGGGGCTGGACTGGGGCTTGTACAACTACGCCAACCTGCTGGGTACCGGTCGTGGGGTGGTTCAGAACCATCCCTTGGCATTGCGCTGCTATCGACAAGCCGCCCATATGGGCCATGCCAAGTCGATGAACCTGTATGGCCGTTACCTGGAGCAGGGGCTGGCCTGTGAAAGCGACGTCGGCATGGCTCTCGACTGGTATCGCCGTTCAGCCGAGGCGGGGGATTTTCGCGGGCAGTTCAGCTATGCCACGGTGCTGATGGAGCGCAATCAGTTCGATGACGCAATGCTCTGGTTTGACAAAGCCCTGCAGGGCGGCAATCAGAATTTCCTGCTCAGTAGCGTATCCACCTTGCAGCAGGTCCAGCGCTCGCGCCTGCTGCCTGTCCTGCGTGCCTATGAGCAGCGTCTGGCGCTCATGCAGTTTCACCGTTAGACGGGAAGTCTTCGATGAGTTTCCAGGGAATCAATGCAGTCTGCGCTGCTTGTGACGGAACGCCCAAGATCGAGTACCTGGCCTAAATCTAAAAGGACTTTAGAATGGTTGATCACGTTGATAAATCGTTTATCGCGACCCTGTACTCAACAAAATCCGGCCGTTCAGGTCAGATTGGCATCAGTGCACAGCGTACCGAGTTTGATTTTGCAGAAAGTGGCTGGCTACAGATTGTTGGGCATGGGCAGCGGGTACGGCCGATCAACTTTCGTTTTCAGTTCGTTGAAGATCAAGGTGACCGGATTCATTACGACATTACCTGTGCATCCAAGGTTGACGGTTACCTGGGGAAGACGCTGGGAAGAAGTAGTGGCGGCTATCTCGGGTTATACGGAAAAAACGAAATTACCTTCTTCTGGAAAGTTCAGCCGCTCGCAGAGTGGTACGGTGGCAGTGAACGCCACTTCATCCTGCGTGACTACGAGGGCCACGAGGTAAGGGACTACTACAGTCATCGGGACGGCGACAGGTTTTTAAATGCTTATGAAGGTAAGCCACTGAGCTTCGCGGTCAGGGTCAAGGCGCTCCTGTAAGCGTTGCTTAATATACTGATAACCCCAGCCGTGCGTGAATGATAGATGCGCAAAGCTTGGCGGTGGTGATGCCCCAGGTTTTGCATTACGGCGCAAATCGACACCGCGCGGACTTGATGAACGAAGGTTTCCCCTTGAGGAAAGCCTGCGTGGTGGGGCTAGGCACTGGGCAGGGATAAGGTGGGCGGAGGTCGTTTCCGTTGACCGTCTACCCAGGCCAGGAGGCCATTATGAAAGACCCTCGAAAGCACTCATTCCATGCGTATCTGAACAGCACGACCCCCGGACATCAAGGGCAGGTCGGCATCTCGCGCACCAGCCGAAGCATCATTGTCGACCTTGCCACTAGCGGCTGGTTGCAGGTGATCACCGCCAGGAACAGGCGCGATGTCAGCGGTGCGAGATTTCGCTTCGACTACCTGGAGACGCGAGGTGATCGAATTCACTACCGCATCAGTTGCGATTCGAACGTGGAAAACTACTACGGTCGCGAGTTGGGCGTCAGCCGTAATGGCTACATCGGACTGTATGAAAACGATGCCTCGCCATTCTGGAAACTCGAGACCATCGGTGATTGGGACGGCAGTAATCGGCTGCAGTTCTATTTGCGTGACCATAGAGGCCATCTGGCGGGAAACTACGAGTCCTTCAATGGCGACAAGTTTCTCAATGTCGATGAGGGGAGCCGCTTGAGCATGGTCGCCACTGACATCTATCTGCTCTGACATTTGCTCTTGTGCCATTGATGAGGGCGGCGCTTGTCGCCGCCCTCGCTCAGGTACTACCGGTCATAGGCTTTCAATGGCGCGAAGCCGTTGAACTCCACCGCGCTGTAGCGGGTGGTGTAGGCACCGGTCGACAGCCAGTACAGGCGGTCACCGATCGCGGCAGGCGGTACTTACAGTGCTCGTACATGCTGTCGGCCATCTGCAGCAGGCAAGCGGGGAAAGTGTGCAAGCTGATAGCGAGCGAGAGGTTGACCTAACGTCGACTGGGCTGCCTATCTCGGCAATGCAGAAAGAGCACTCGATCATGACGACTTACTTGCAGCATCTGTCTTTTCTCGCCTCAATAGCATGTACCTCGCCCGGTTATCGGGGGCGCGTCGAAGCGAGTGAACTCAAACCTGTCCGTCCCGGTGGAAATCCTTTCCAACCAGGCGAAGTGTTGCCCAATCAAACAGGTTGGGTGACGGCTACTGATTTTCCGTTATCACCGCAGCCGTTCTGGTTCGGCTGTTTTCGCCATGCCGATGGAAGCCTGGGATACGAAATCAGACGATGGGCTCGCCATGAGGCTTATCACAACTATCGCCTGGACCTGAGTCAGAATAGCTATGTCGGACTGTATGCGCCCGGTAGCGAACCGCTTGCCCATTGGTGGATGGGCGACGTCCAATTCAACGGGTTTACTGTAGAGCCCGGACTCCACTCACGTATGCACCTGTTGGCAAATCGCAAAAAACCTTTGCGCGCACACACCCGGCGACAGGTGCGCGATCACTGGTACTGCTTTTTGAATGCCGAAAACGGAGACGTGCTTGAATTCACACTGGAAATTCAATCCGTTGGCGAAGAGCGTCGTTGACGCTCAAGGGTTGCGATGGCGACAGGAGGTGTCGCCATCGCGGTTAGATTACAAGTAGTAGGCCTTCAACGGCGGGAAGCCGTTGAATTCCACCGCGCTGTAGCTGGTGGTGTAGGCACCGGTCGACAGCCAGTACAGGCGGTCACCGATTGCCAGGTTCAGCGGCAGGCCGTACTTGTAGTGCTCGTACATGATGTCGGCGCTGTCGCAGGTGGGGCCTGCGATCACCACTTCTTCCATCTCGCCTTTCTTCTCGGTCCAGATCGGGAACTTGATGGACTCGTCCATGGTTTCGATCAGGCCGGAGAACTTGCCCACGTCGGTGTACACCCAGCGCTCGACAGCGGTACGCGATTTACGCGCCACCAGCACCACTTCACTGACCAGGATGCCGGCGTTGGCAATCAGCGAACGGCCTGGCTCGAGGATGATTTCCGGCAGGTCGTCGCCGAAGTCTTCCTTGAGGAAGCGAATGATCTCTTCGGCGTAGGTTTCCAGGCTGTTGGTACGGGTGATGTAGTTGGCCGGGAAGCCGCCACCCATGTTGATCAGCTTGAGTTCGATGCCGTCTTCTTCTTTCAGGCGCTCGAAGATCACTTTCACTTTGGCGATGGCTGCGTCCCAGACGCTGATGTCGCGCTGCTGCGAGCCGACGTGGAACGACACGCCGTATGGCACCAGGCCCAGGTCGCGGGCGAGGATAAGCAGGTCCATGGCCATGTCGGTCTGGCAGCCGAACTTGCGCGACAGTGGCCAGTCGGCGGTGGTCGAGCCTTCGGTGAGGATGCGCACGTAGACTTTCGAGCCCGGGGCGGCCTTGGCGATATTGCGCAGGTCGGCTTCGGAGTCGGTGGCGTACAGGCGCACGCCCTTCTCGTAGAAGTAGCGAATGTCCTTGGATTTCTTGATGGTGTTGCCGTAGCTGATGCGATCGGCGCTGACGCCGCGGCCCATCACCTTGTCCAGCTCGTAGATCGAGGCGATGTCGAAGCTCGAGCCCTTTTCCTTGAGCAGGTCGATGATCTCCACGGCCGGGTTGGCCTTGACCGCGTAGTAGACCTTGGCGAATTCGAAACCGGCGCGCAGGTCGTCATAGGCCTGGCTGATCATCTGCGTGTCGATGAGCACGAACGGGGTTTCTTGCTTGTCGGCGAACGCCTTCATTTTTTGGAAGGTATCGCGCGCGAAGTAGTCTTCGACCTGAATCGACATGCTTAGGGACTCCATGGGCAAACTGAAAAAATAAGTGGCTGCAACTGAACGTCCTCCGTATCCCCACTTTGGTTCGCCTACTTCCCAAGGCATGTCGCCGAAAGCAAAAAGGTCATCCGTGCGTGATAAAGCGAGCTACGGGTGACCTTGCTGTCTCGTCGTCAGTACTTGAGCCGGATGGATCGTTTCCAGCATGGACGTTCGGCGCGAACTTTAGGACCTGAGGGGCTTGAGATCAACAAAAAATGTCGCGTTTTTGCACACGTCCGTCGCCCCGGGGCGGCCAGCCACTTTGTTACCGACCCAGGTAAACAGTAGATGTTCAATTTGATGACAAAAGCGTTAAAAATACCGGTATACGCCTGGATCTCCCGTAGAACACGCAAATGGATGCAATGGTCGAAGTTGGTGGCTAAAGTGCGGTAAATATCGGTCATTTGGGGGCGCAACGACGCTCAAGCGCAGCATGCGTTTAATCGGTGGCCGTTCATATTTTTTTCCGCCCTGACAGCTGGTCGTCGACACACTTTTTCGTCGATTTTTTTCCCGCCGGGCGCTTCGTCGGCAGCAGCGATCTTCGATTGCCGGTCTTAATAAGAAACATTACTATTCGCGCCACTCCTCCTCGCCTGTGAAGACCTGTGCATCGTGTCGCGACACAAAGGCTTTCTCGACCACTACCATGAGCTGATCGGTACCTGGACGCGCAAACTGCGCAGTCGTCAGCAGGCCGAGGACCTGGCACACGACGCATTTGTGCGGGTACTGGAAAACGACCGGGCCGGAGTCGAGCAACCGCGGGCCTACCTGCACCAGACCGCGCGCAACATTGCGGTGGACGGCTACCGCCGCGAAGACCGCCGCCAGGCCCTTGAGCAGGACACGTTCGAAGCGGGCGGCAGTGCCAGCGGTGATCCGGAGGCATATATGCATGCACTGGAGCTGGCCGACAGTGTCGAACGTGCCCTGGCCGAGTTGCCCCTCAACTGCCGGCGGGTGTTCATCTGGCAGAAGCTCGAAGGCCTGACCCAGGCGGAGATCGCCGAGCGCATGGGCTTGACCAAGAACATGGTCGAAAAGTATATGATCCGCACGCTCCGGCATCTGCGTGAGCACCTGGATGTGTCGACGAGATGAGTCAGGCGAATGTTTTCATGAATCAGGACGCGTGCCGTTGCGGCAGCGAGCGCGTGCGCGAGCAGGCGGCCCAATGGTTTGCCCGCAGCCGTGATGGCGCGCTGGCGCCGGCGCAACAGGACGAACTGCAGCGCTGGCTGGCCGAGCACCGGCAGCATCAATACGAATTCGATCTGCTTGGCACGCTCTGGGGCGCTGCCGGGCACGTGCCGCGCGCGCATCTTGAGGCCCTTTGCCAGGCCGATCCGGTCAGCCGGTTGCCACGTCGGCGTTTTGTCCGCCAGGCGCTGGCGGCTGGTATCGCGACCCTGGCGCTGGGCTTGAGCTGGTTTGGCTGGCAAGAGCATCAGCTCAATTACCAGGAGCAATTGCAGACGGCCCTGGGCGAGCGGCGCCAGCTGAACTTGCCCGACGGTTCGCAGCTTGAAGTCAACGGCCGAACGCAGTTGGCGGTGCAGTTCAGCGCCGGTCAGCGGTATATCCAGTTGCTCAAGGGCGAGGTGATGTTCAGCGTCGCCCACGACAGCGAGCGGCCATTCGTGGTCAGCACCGGCAATGGCACAGTGACGGTGACCGGCACCCGCTTCGATGTTCGCCAGGACCCGGAGCAAACCCGTGTGACGGTCGAAAACGGCTCGGTGCGGGTCGAAGGCCGCGATGCCTCCAGGGCTCTGCTGACCGCCGGGCTCGGTTCGCATATCGATGCCCAAGGCCAGGTGGCGGCGCCCTACGCGGTAGATGCCGCAGCAGTGACCGCGTGGCGCAAGGGCAAGCTGGTGTTCAACGATGCGCCGCTCAGCGAGGTGGTCAAGGACGTCTCGCGCTACCGTGAGCAGCCCCTGCGTGTCGCCCCAGGCAGTGTTGCCGCGCTACGCCTGAGCAGCACCTTCAATGCCAACGATACCGACGCCTTGCTGCGGGCGCTGCCGAGCATCCTGCCAGTGGCGATCAAGACCCATGCCGATGGCTCCAGCGAAATAATCGCAAAATAGATTCAGGTTTTTTTCCAGTTGTTCGTCTTCCTGTCCAACTGCAACTGCCAAGCATTTCCATTTGCATGGCATTGACATCTATGTGGACCCTCAGGACCTCTCGACGACGTGAACAACAACAAGTTTTCCCCGCGTTCTAGCCGCTGCTTGCCTCTGGCCCTGGCCCTGGCTGTCAGTGGCGGTGTTGCCAGCAGCTATGCTGCAGCGGCACCGGCCAGCATCCAGATCCAGGCTCAACCCCTGGCTTGGGCCTTGAGCCAGTTGGGCCAGCAGACTTCGCTGCAGCTGTTCTTCAGCCCCGAACTGGTGGCCGGTAAACAGGCACCGGCAGTGTCCGGCAGCCTGCAGCCGGAAGAAGCGCTGCAAGCCTTGCTTGAGGGCAGCGGCCTGACCTATGAAATCTCCCAGGGCACCGTCGTCCTGCACCCGCTGCAGACTGCCGGGACCTTGACCACCGGCAGCCTGGAGCTGGCGCCCACCGACGTCAAGGTGGTCGGTGACTGGCTCGGCAGTGCCGAAGAAACCGTGGTCCACAACCATCCCGGCGCCCGTACCGTGGTGCGCCGCGAAGCAATGATCGAGCAGGGCGCGCTGAACGTGCGCGATGTACTGCGCGGCGTGCCGGGTGTCCAGGTGCAGGACTCCAATGGCACTGGCGGCAGTGATATCGCCTTGAACGTCGGCGTGCGCGGTCTGACCTCGCGTCTGTCGCCACGCTCCACGGTGTTGATCGACGGCATCCCGGCGGCGTTTGCGCCCTACGGCCAACCACAACTGTCGATGGCACCGATCTCTTCCGGCAACCTCGACAGCATCGACGTGGTGCGTGGTGCCGGCTCCGTGCGCTATGGCCCGCAGAACGTCGGCGGGGTGATCAACTTCGTCACTCGGGCGATCCCCGAGAAAGCCACCGGCGAGCTGTCCACGACGATGGAAACTTCCCGCCATGGTGGCTGGAAGCATATCGAATCGGCTTTCCTCGGCGGCACCGCCGACAATGGCCTGGGGGCAGCCTTGCTGTACTCCGGAGTCAATGGCAACGGCTACCGCAGCAGCAACAACGACAACGACATCGATGACGTGTTGCTCAAGACCCATTGGGCAGTCACCGACAGCGACGAGTTCTGGCTCAACTTCCATTACTACGACGCCAAGGCCGACATGCCCGGCGGCCTGACCCAGGCCCAATTCGACGACGACCCGTACCAGTCCGACCGCGATTACGACACGTTCAGCGGCCGACGCAAGGACGTATCCTTCAAGTACCTGCGCCAGATCGACGACGTCACCCAGTTCGAAGTGCAGACCTACTACACCGACAGCTTCCGTGGCAGCAGCATCGCTGCCCGCGACCAGAAGACCCTGTCGTCGTACCCGCGCAGCTACCACACCTTCGCCATTGAGCCACGGGTTTCACGGATCTTCTTCGCCGGCCCCACCACTCAGGAAGTCAGCGTCGGTTACCGTTACCTGAAAGAGGCGATGCACGAGCAGTCGACCCGCCTGGCGCTGATCAACAACGTGCCGACCGTCACCCCGACCTCCGACGGCCATGTGTTCCAGGACCGAACCGGCGGTACCGAAGCCAGCGCTTATTACATCGATGACAAGATCGATGTCGGCAACTGGACCATCACCCCGGGCGTTCGCTTCGAGCACATCAACACCGACTGGCACGAGCGCCCGGTGCGCGGCACCAACGGTGTGCCGGTGCAGGAAAAGAACCGCAGCGTGACCAGCAACGAACCGCTGCCGGCACTGAGCGTGATGTATCACCTGTCCGATGAGTGGAAGCTGTTCGCCAACTACGAAACCTCGTTCGGCAGCCTGCAGTACTTCCAGCTTGGCCAGGGCGGCAGCGGCGATCAGACCGCCAACGGCCTGCAAGCCGAGAAAGCCAAGACCTATGAAGTGGGTACCCGCTACAACAACGGCACTTGGGGGGGTGAGCTGACCGCGTTCTACATCGACTTCGATGATGAGCTGCAGTACATCAGCAACGACATCGGCTGGACCAACCTCGGGGCGACCAAGCACCAGGGCATCGAAGCCTCGATGCATTACGACCTGTCGGGGCTTGATCCGCGTCTGCAGGGGCTGAGCGCCAATGCCGGCTTCACCTACACCCGTGCCACCTATGAAGGCGAGATCCCGGGCTTCAAGGGGCGCGACCTGCCGTTTTACTCGCGGCAGATCGTCAATGCCGGGCTGCGCTATGAGATCAATCGCTGGACCTGGAACCTGGATGCCTACGCCCAATCGAAACAGCGCGCACCGGGTACCGGCATGAATGCCGACGGCAGCTTCAACGGCAACTACATCACCGAGCCGAGTGCCGATGGCCAGTACGGCGACATTCCGGGCTACGTGACCTGGGCGGCGCGCGGCGGCTATGACTTCGGCAAGGAACTGTCGAACCTCAAGCTGGCAGCCGGGGTGAAGAACATCTTCGACAAGCAGTACTACACCCGCTCCAGCGACAACAACGCGGGGATCTACCTGGGTGAGCCGCGCACCTTCTATGTGCAGGCCAGTGTAGGGTTTTAAGCAGTAGGGGCCGCTGGCAAGACCGGCTCCCACAGGGTGGGTGGACACCGGACCCTGTGGGAGCTGGCTTGCCAGCGATGCTTTTCAGTGTCAGGCCAGCGCTTGTGCCGGCGAGACAATGCAGGTCTTGCCCCCACGCGAACGCCCCGAACTCAGGTAGGCGGCAATCGATTCCTGGGTCACCTCGCCGAGGAACACCTGCTCGGCATCCAGCACCGGCAACCACGAGCGATTGAATTCGTACATCCGCGACAGCAGGATGCGCAGGTGCTCATCGTGCGAGGCGGTGGCGTTGAAGGTACGCAGGAAGTCGGCGCAGGTGCCTTGCTGGCGATGCAGGTCGCGACGGCGCACATAGCCCATGGCTTTGTTCTGCCCGTCGGTGACCACCAGGTAGCGACGGTCATGTTCGTCCATCAGTTCCAATGCATCGGCCACCGGCGTTTGCGGGCTTACCGCCGGCGCGTTGTCGGCGGCGTCTTCGGCACGCACCAGCAGCAGGCGCTTGAGGGTGCTGTCCTGGCCAACGAAGTTGCTGACAAAATCGTCCGCAGGATGGGCCAGCAGGGTGTCCGGGTGGTCGATCTGGATCAGCTTGCCGGCGCGGAAAATCGCAATCTTGTCACCCAGCTTGATCGCCTCGTCGATGTCGTGGCTGACCATGATCACGGTCTTGTTCAACGCCCGCTGCATCTCGAAGAACTCGTTCTGGATCATCTCGCGGTTGATCGGGTCGACCGCGCCGAACGGCTCGTCCATCAGCAGCAACGGTGCTTCGGCGGCCAGGGCGCGGATCACGCCGATGCGCTGTTGCTGGCCACCGGACAACTCTCGGGGGTAACGCTGCAGGTACTGCTTGGGTTCGAGCTTGATCATGCTCATCAGCTCGCGGGCGCGCTCGTGGCATTTCTGCTTGTCCCAGCCGAGCAGGCGCGGGACCACGGTGATGTTCTCCTCGATGGTCATGTTGGGGAACAGGCCGATCTGCTGGATCACATAGCCGATGCGCCGGCGCAGGGTCACCTCGTCGAGGCCGGTGGTGTCTTCGCCGTTGATCAGCACCTTGCCGGAGGTCGGCGCAATCAGGCGGTTGATCATCTTCAGCGTGGTGCTCTTGCCGCAACCGGACGGGCCGAGGAACACGCAGATCTCGCCTTCGTTGACGGTCAGGCTCACGGAGTCGACGGCTTTGACGTCCTTGCCGTTGGCGTGGAAGGTCTTGCTGAGGTTCTGGAGTTCGATCATTTGCGCAGTCCTTCTGGAGTCAGGGCACGTTGCAGGATTTGCAGCAGCAGGTCGGCGATGATGGCCAAAAGGCTCACCAGCACGGCACCGACCAGCAGCATCGACATGTCGCTGCGGCTGATGGAGGTGAGGATGAGTACGCCCAGGCCACCGGCGCCGATGGTCGCGGCGATGGTCATGACGCCGATGTTCATCACCACGGCGGTACGTACACCGGCGAGGATCACCGGCACGGCGATGGGCAACTCGACCATGCGCAGGCGCTGGCCGAAGGTCATGCCGATGCCGCGGGCGGCTTCCCGGATGCCCGGCTCGACGTTGGTCAGGGCCAGGTAGGTGTTGCGCAGGATCGGCAACAGCGAATACAGAAACACCGCCGTAATCGCCGGTAGTGGCCCCAGGCCCTGGCCGAACGTGGAGTAGAACGGCAGCAGCAGGCCGAACAGGGCGATCGAGGGGATGGTCAGCAGCACCGTGGCGGCGGCTTGCAGCGGGCCGGCGAGAGCCGGGAAGCGGGTCATGAGGATGCCCAGCGGCACGCCGATGACAATCGCCAGGCTGACGGCGATGCCGACCAGGGTGATGTGTTGCCAGGTCAGGTGCAGGACCTGGGCCCAGTCCAGGTGGGTAAAGGTATCGAGCATGTTATGGCTGCTCCTGTGCGGGAGGATGCTGGCGCAGGTACTCGGCGGCGACTTTGCCCGGGCTCTGGTGTTCGACATCGACCTTGGCGTTGAGCTGGCGCATGGTTTCGTCGTCGAGCTGTTCGGCCAGGGGCTTGAGCAGGCTGGCCAGTTGCGGGTGGGCGTCGAGCACGGCCTTGCGCACCACCGGGGCTGCGGTGTAATCGGGGAAGTAGTGCTTGTCGTCTTCCAGCAGCTTGAGGTCAAAGGCGCTCAGGCGCCCGTCGGTGGTGTACACCAGGCCGCTGAACACCTGGCCGTTGCGTAGCGCGGTGTAGACCAGGCCGGCGTCCATCTGGCGGATGTCGCGGCGGGTCAGCTGCAGGTCGTAGGTTTCGCTCAGGCCCACCAGGCCATCGGGACGGTTGGCGAACTCGGTGTCCAGGGCCACCACGTGGATGCGGCCCTGCTCGTCGCGCAGCACCTGGTTCAGTTCGCTGATGCTGTTGACCTGCGGGTATTGCTCAGCGACCTTGCGCGGCAGGGCCAGGGCATAGGTGTTGCTGAACTTCGACGGCGTCAGCCAGATCAGGTCTTTCTTGGCATCCAGTTCCTTGACCCTGGCGTAGGTGGCGGCGGCGCTGGGCATGCGTTCGTCGATATGGTTGTAGGACACCAGCGAAACACCGGTGTATTCCCAGACCATGTCCAGCTGGCCGGTTTCGTGGGCGCTGCGGGCAAGGTTGCTGCCCAGGCCGCCGGTGATACGCACGTCAAAGCCGTTCTGGTTGAGGTACTGGGCAGTGATTTCAGCCAGCACCGTCTGTTCAGTGAAGACCCGTGCACCGAGGCGGATCACAGGTTTGGTCGCGGCCTGGGCAAATCCTGCGAACAGCAGGGCCGCGCCCAGCAACAAGGCGATTCTTTTCATGGGAGCTCCTTCGCTTAGTGGGCCAGGCCGCGTTCAAGCCAACGGCGGCTGGACTGCGCCACCAGGGCGTCGAGCACCAGGGCGAGCAGGGCGGTACAGGCAGCGCCGAGCAGCAGTTGCGGCTGATTGTTCAGGGCAATGCCGGGGAAAATCAGGCTGCCCAGGCTATTGGCGCCAATCAGGAACGACAGCGGCGCGGTACCGACGTTGATCGCCAGGGCCACCCGCACACCGCCGACGATGATCGGCACGGCGTTGGGCAACTCGACCCGCCAAAGGGTCTGGCGCGGGGTCATGCCGATACCGGTGGCGGCTTCCTTGAGCGAGGCGGGAACGTTTTTCAGGCCCTCGTAGGTGTTGCGTACGATGGGCAGGAGGGAGGCGAGGAACAGCGCGAAGACGGCGGGACCGGCGCCAATGCCCAGGAAACTCAGGGCGATGGCCAGAACGGCCAAAGGGGGGATGGTGTTGCCAATGTTGAAAAACTGCATGAAGCGTTCGGCGCGGTCGACCCGATGTGGTCGACTCAAGGCAATCCCAGCGGGTATGCCCACGGCTAGCGCCGCCACCATCGACAGCAACACCAGCATCAGGTGCGCTTGCAGGTAGAACCACAGATCGGCGCGGTAGTGCGCGATCGTATCGATGCCGATCCAGTGGATCAGCAGGGCCAGGATGACGAGCACGAAGGCACATCCCATCAGCCCCTTGCCATAGCTTTTAGCCACAGGCGGACTCCTTTTGTTGTCGGCGAACACACTCCCGTGGCAGCCACCATTCCAGGCGGCAGGCAGTGTGATCGCGATAAGCAGCGCGTTGTCCGAAAACGGAGCGGAACACGCCATAAGCGAAGCCTCGTCAGGCTCGTAGTGCCGGTGAAACCAACCCTGACGAACGGTCATGACCGATTGCGGATCAGGGGAGTGGACGCCTCCACAGCCTTAAAGGTTCCCATCTGAAGCGGCATTTGGCCAGCGCTGATTAACCCAACGGTTCAGTTCGGGGGCAAATTTGGGCTATAATCTGCGCCCTTTTTTTGAATCACCTGCCAGGCGATTTCCCATGACCAACCAGGCCGCCGAAGTCGCGAAACGCCGCACCTTCGCCATTATTTCCCACCCCGATGCGGGTAAGACCACCATCACCGAAAAGCTCCTGCTGATGGGCAAGGCAATTGCCGTCGCCGGTACGGTGAAATCGCGAAAGTCCGACCGCCATGCCACCTCCGACTGGATGGAAATGGAGAAGCAGCGTGGTATCTCCATCACCACCTCGGTGATGCAGTTCCCCTATCGCGAGCACATGATCAACCTGCTCGACACCCCGGGCCACGAAGACTTCTCGGAAGATACCTACCGTACCCTCACCGCCGTCGACTCGGCGCTGATGGTGCTCGACGGCGGTAAAGGGGTCGAGCCACGGACCATCGCCCTGATGGACGTCTGCCGCCTGCGTGACACGCCGATCGTCAGCTTCATCAACAAACTTGACCGTGACATCCGCGACCCGATCGAACTGCTCGATGAAATCGAAGCGGTCCTGAAGATCAAGGCCGCACCCATCACCTGGCCGATCGGTTGCTACCGCGATTTCAAGGGCGTGTACCACCTGGCGGGCGACTACATCATCGTCTACACCCCGGGCCACGGCCACGAGCGCACCGAGGTGAAGATCATCGAGAAGCTCGACTCCGATGAAGCCCGCGCCCACCTGGGTGACGAGTACGAGCGCTTCCTTGAGCAGCTGGAGCTGGTGCAGGGCGCCTGCCACGAGTTCGACCAGGGCGAATTCATGCGTGGCGAGCTGACCCCGGTGTTCTTCGGTACCGCGCTGGGCAACTTCGGTGTCGACCACGTGCTCGATGCCGTCGTCGACTGGGCGCCACGCCCGCTGCCGCGCGAGGCCAACGAGCGCGCCGTCGAGCCGACCGAAGAGAAGTTCAGCGGTTTCGTGTTCAAGATCCAGGCGAACATGGACCCCAAGCACCGCGACCGTATCGCCTTCATGCGTATCTGCTCGGGCCGTTACGAAAAAGGCATGAAAATGCGCCACGTGCGCACCGGCAAGGACCTGCGCATCGGCGATGCGCTGACCTTCTTCTCCTCCGAGCGTGAGCAACTGGAAGAGGCCTGGGCCGGCGACATCATCGGCCTGCACAACCACGGCACCATCCAGATCGGCGATACTTTCACCGAAGGCGAGGCCCTGGGCTTTACCGGTATTCCGCACTTCGCTCCGGAACTGTTCCGCCGCGTGCGCCTGAAAGACCCGCTCAAGTCCAAGCAACTGCGCCAGGGCTTGCAGCAACTGGCTGAAGAGGGTGCGACCCAGGTGTTCTTCCCGGAGCGCAGCAACGACATCATCCTCGGCGCCGTCGGTGTGCTGCAGTTCGATGTGGTCGCCAGCCGCCTGAAGGAAGAGTACAAGGTCGAGTGTGCCTACGAGCCCATCACCGTCTGGTCGGCGCGCTGGATCAGCTGCGACGACAAGAAGAAGCTTGAGGAATTCAAGAACAAGGCCGTGGAAAACCTGGCCATCGACGGTGGCGGTCACCTGACCTACCTGGCCCCGACCCGGGTCAACCTGGCGCTGATGGAAGAGCGCTGGCCGGATGTGAAGTTCCGCGCGACCCGCGAGCATCACTAACTTAAGCCTCAAGCTTCAAGCGTCAAGAAAGAGCAGACCGTGCGCGGTCTGCTTTTTTTTTTGCAGCTGGAAGCTTGGCGCTTGCAGCTGGCCGAAGGCTTAGTTTCCCGCTTTGATGCTGGTCCAGATCCGGGTGCGGATGCGGTCGATCTTGGCCGGCATCGCTTCCAGGGCATAGAGCTTGCCGAGCATCTGGTCGCTGGGGTAGATCATGCCGTTGGCTTTTAGCGCCGGGTCGACCAGGGTGTCGGCCGTGAGGTTACCGTTGGCGTACTGCACATGGTTGCTGATGTTGGCCATCACTTCAGGCTGCAGCAGGTAGTTCATATAGGCGTAGCCGGCTTTCTCGTCTGGTGCGTCGGCCGGCATGGCGACCATGTCGAACCACATCGGAGCGCCTTCCTTGGGAATCGAATAGCCGACCTTCACGCCATTTTTCGCCTCTTCTGCCCGGTTCTTGGCCTGCAGCACATCGCCGGAGAAGCCCACCACCACGCAGATATCGCCGTTGGCCAGGTCGCCGGTGTACTTGGAGGAGTGGAAGTAGCTGATGTACGGGCGCACGGTCATCAGCAGTTGCTTGGCCTTGTCGTAGTCTTTCGGGTCTTGGCTGTGGTGCGCCAGGCCCAGGTAGTTGAGGGCGATCGGCAGTAGTTCCGGGCCATTGTCGAGCACCGCCACGCCGCAGCTTTTCAGCTTGCTGATGTACTCGGGCTTGAAGATCAGGTCCCAGGAATCCACCGGGGCGTTGTCGCCCAGCACCGCCTTGACCTTGTCGATGTTGTAGCCGATCCCGGTACTGCCCCACAGGTACGGGAAGCCGTACTGGTTGCCCGGGTCGTTGACCTCCAGGGCCTTGAGCAGCACCGGGTTGAGGTTTTTCCAGTTGGGCAGCTGGCGCTTGTCCAGTTGTTTGAGCGCCTTGCCCTGGATCTGCCGGGCCATGAAGTGGTTGGAGGGGAACACCACGTCGTAGCCGGAGTTGCCGGTCATCAGCTTGCCGTCGAGGGTCTCGTTGCTGTCGAACACGTCGTAGGTCGGCACGATGCCGCTGGCCTGCTGGAAGTGCTTGAGGGTGTCGGGGGCGATGTAGCTGGACCAGTTGTAGATTTTCACCGTATCGGCCGCCTGGGCGATGGAGGCGGCCAGCAATAGTGGTGCGAAGAGCAATGGGCGCATGTCTGGATTCCTTGCTTGGTCTGTTTTTTATCGAAGGAGGCAGGCGATCAAATGATCAGAAAATCAGCACGTAGGTCTTGCGCACGGTCTCCTGGATATCCCAGGTGCCGGTGCTGTTGGCCGGTAGCAGGATGGCGTCGCCGGCTTCGATGCTCAGCGGTTCGCCACCGTCAGGGGTGAAGGTGCAGCGGCCCTTGATGAAATGGCAGAACTCCTGCTGGACGATCTGCCGGCGCCAGCGCCCCGGGGTGCATTCCCAGATGCCGGTTTCGACGCCATCGCTGCGCTCGACGCAGGTTACCGAGGCGATCGAGACCGGCTCGCCGAGCGGTACGGCCACCGGGTTGGAGTCGTCGAGGGTGACGCTGTCGGTGTTCTTGAACTGGGTAATGCTCATACCGGTGAGTCCTGTGCAGGGGGAACGAAAAGTCAGCGCATGAAGCCTTCCATGAAGTCCGCCACGCCGCTGGCCAGGCGTCGGCGCCAGGGGGCGCTGGAGGGGGCGGCGAGGGTCTGGTCCTCATGGACGAAACTCTTGATGATTGCGTTGTAACCCAGCCAGCGGCAGGGTTCAGGCTCCCAGCCGGGCAGGCTGTGCAGGGTCCGGTCGTGGTTGGCCCAGGGCTGTTCGGTAAGCACGCTGCGCCGCTCCAGGATCAAGTCGGCCAGGGTTCGCCCGCCCAGGTTGCTGGCGCCGACGCCTTCGCCGCCGTAGCCACCCGCCAGGGCAATCCGCTGTTTGCGGTCGCAGAACATGTGCGGCTGGAAGCGCCGGGCCATGCCCAGGTTGCCGCCCCAGGCATGGGCGATGGCGACGTTCTTGAGCTGCGGGAACAGTTCGCCGAACAGGTAGCGGCGCAGTTCGATTTCACTGTCGGTGAGGTCGAAGTTGTCACGCAGGCGCCCGGCGAAGCGGTAGCCGCCACGGGCGCCAAACACCAGGCGGTTGTCGAGGGTGCGCTGACCGTAGGTGACCTGACGGCTGTTCTCGCTGAAGGCTTGGCCGCGGTTGAGGCCGATCTGCTCCCAGGTCTGTTCGGGCAGCGGTTCGGTGGCCACCAGCAGGCTCTGTACCGGCATTTGATAGCGGCCCAGTGGCGGCAGATTGACCGAGTAGCCCTCGACCGCCGGCACCAGCCACTGGCATTTGACCCGTGCCTGCAACGTACGCACCTCGCCGGCGCGCCACTGGGTGACGGGGCTGCTCTCAAAGAGTTTCACGCCCATGGCCTCCACCGTACGGGCCAGGCCGCGTACCAGTTTGGCCGGCTGGATGGTGGCGACATTGGGGTTGAAGATTGCGCCATAGGGGCGGCTGATACGCAGCTGGAGCGCCAGCTCATCGGGGCTCAGCCAGCGGTAGTCGGCTTCGCTCAGGCCCTGTTTGTAGCATTTGTTCAGGTAGGTGCGCAGGCTGGTTTCCTGCTCGGGGTAGCGTGCTGCGCAATACAGCACGCCACCTTTGCGGTAGTCGCAGTCGATGCCTTCGCGCTCGAGCACTTGGGCAACTTCATCGGGGATGCCGTGCAGCAGGTCATAGCTGGCGCGTCGCTGTTCGGGCGTGCAGCCGGCGAGCAGGCGGTCTTCGCCGAGCAGGTTACCCATCAGCCAGCCGCCATTGCGCCCGGAAGCACCGAAGCCTGCGATCTGCGCTTCGACGATGGCGATGTTCAGTTGCGGCGCCAGGCGTTTGAGGTAGTAGGCGGTCCACAGCCCGGTGTAGCCAGCGCCGATGATGCAGACGTCGACGTCCAGGTCTTGTTGCAGCGCCGGGCGTGAGGCCAACGGCTCATCGAGTTGGTCCATCCACAGGCTGATACTGCGCCATGCCAGCATTGTTCGGCTCCACATCGGTAACGGTCTGTGGCGATCCTAGAAGCTTGCGGGGCGCTGTGTCTTACGTGCGTGCACGCAGAGAATTCTGCTTCACGTAGGCCTTGGGCGACAGGCCGGTGTGCTGACGAAAACACTTGTAGAACGCCGACAGCGAGTTGAAACCGGCGGCAAAGGCCAGCTCGTCGACACGCGCGACTGTGGTGCTGGCCTCCAGGCTGGTCAGCAGGTGTTGCAGGCGGGCCTGGTTGACGTAGCGGTAGAAGCTCTGGCCGAGCACCTGGTTGAGCAGGTAGGAGATCTGGTTACGGCTGTAGCCACTTTCGCGGGCGACGCACTGTAGGTCCAGCTCCGGGTCGAGGTAGGGTTGCTGGTGCCGGAAGTACTGTTCCAGGTCCTGGGCCATGAAGCTCAGCTGGCGCGGCGACAGGCCCAAGCGGCTGACTGCCGGGCGCAGGTCGTTGTGGCCGGGGGCCTGGCTGGGGGCACGGACCAACGAGGCGTACTCGTTGACCCGCCAGATCAAACCGTCGCGCACGGTGATCGCTTCGCTGGACTGGAACGCCACCAGGCCTTCGCCTCCGCGCAGGGTGACCTGATACTGAATGAAGGCGGTGCAGCCGTCGACGCGGATGCGGTCACTGTGGACGATGTCTTCATCGGCTTCGCGGGGCATGCTCACGCGCACGTATTCGCGCAGCTGGTCGAGGTGCAAGACGCGGTTCTGGAAGAAGTCGTTGTAGTGGATATCGGGGTGATACAAGGCCATGACCCCGTCGAGGTCGCGATGCTTCCAGCACAGGTGGTAGCGCAGGACGGTGGCGGCGGTTTCCGGGGTTTGTTCCGGGCCGTCGGGGATAGGGGTTGGGGTCATTGCTGGATAGTGATGGAGGGGCCAATCGCGGGTCAAGCCCGCTCCCACACAGTGCACTGTGGGAGCGGGCTTGACCCGCGATGCGGTTACAGGAACTGCTCGGCGTAGTGGCACGCCACTTGTCGCGTCCCTACCTGGCGGAACGCCGGTTCCTCCACCGCGCAACGCTCAGTGGCATACGGGCAGCGCTTGTGGAAGGCACAGCCAGGTGGCGGATTCAGTGGGTTGGGCAGCTCGCCGGCGATCTTGATTTTCGGCTTGAGCGGGTCCGGATGAATGGTCGGTGTCGCCGACAGCAGCGCCTGGGTGTAAGGGTGCAGCGGCTTGCTGTAGATATCCTCCTTGGGGCCCATTTCCGCTGGCCGGCCCAGGTACATCACCAGCACCTGATCCGCCACATGGCGCACCACCGCCAGGTTGTGGGAAATGAACACGTAGGCGGTGTTGAACTCCTTCTGCAGGTCCATGAACAGGTTCAGCACCTGGGCCTGGATCGACACGTCGAGGGCCGAAGTCGGTTCATCGGCCACCAGCACTTTCGGTTGCAGCATCATCGCCCGGGCCAGGGCAATACGTTGGCGCTGGCCACCGGAGAACATGTGCGGGTAGCGCTGATAGTGCTCGGGGCGCAGGCCGACCTGTTGCATCATCGCCTGCACCTTCTCGCGGCGTTCGGCCTTGCTCAGGTTGGTGTTGATCAGCAGCGGTTCGCCCAACTGGTCGCCGATCTTCTGCCGCGGGTTGAGCGAGGCGTAAGGGCTCTGGAAGACCATCTGCACGTCCTTGCGCAGTTGCTTGCGCTCGGCCTTGTTGGCCCCGGCGACTTCCTGGCCGGCGATCTTCAGCGAACCGGAAGACGGCTCTTCGATCAGGGTCAGGGCCCGGGCCAGGGTCGACTTGCCACAGCCGGACTCGCCAACCACCGCCAGGGTCTTGCCGGCTTCCAGTTCAAAGGACACACCGTTGAGTGCGCGTACCAGGGCATGGCCCTTGAACAGGCCACGGGAAACTTCGTAGTGACGGGTCAGTTCACGGGCGGTAAGGACGACGGTCATTACGCCACCTCCTGGTTCAGCGGGTAGAAACAACGCACCTGGCTATGGGCCTGGGGGTCGAGGGTTGGCCGTTGCCGGCGGCAGTTGTCCTGCGCGTACGGGCAGCGCGGCGACAGCAGGCAGCCTTCGGGGCGATCGTAGCGCCCGGGGACGATGCCCGGCAGGGTCGCCAGGCGCTCGGCGCCTTGGCTGTGCTCGGGGATCGCCGCTAGCAACGCTTCACTGTAGGGGTGCGCCGGTACGTCGAACAGTTCGGGCACCTGACCCACTTCCACGGCCTGGCCTGCGTACATCACGCACACCCGTTTGGCTGTTTCGGCCACTACGGCAAGGTCATGGGTGATCAGGATCAGGGCCATGTTCTGCTCTTTTTGCAGGTTGAGCAGCAGTTCCATGATCTGCGCCTGGATGGTCACATCGAGGGCGGTGGTCGGTTCGTCGGCGATCAGCAGCTTGGGCTCGCCGGCAATCGCCATGGCGATCGCCACCCGCTGGCTCATGCCGCCGGAAAGCTGGTGCGGGTAGGCGTCCAGGCGGCTTTCGGCGCCAGGGATTTCAACTTTTTTGAGCAGCTCCAGGGCACGCTGGCGGGCAGCCTTGCCGCGCAGGCCGAGGTGCTGGCGCAGGACTTCCTCGATCTGGAAACCCACGGTGTAGCTGGGGTTGAGAGCGGTCATCGGGTCCTGGAAGACCATGGCCATATCCTTGCCGACCACCTTGCGTCGTTGCCGGCCGCTGAGCTTGAGCATGTTGGTGCCGTCGAAGGTCAGGGCGTCGGCGGTAATACGCCCGGGGGCGTCGATCAGACCCATCAACGCCATCATGGTCACCGACTTGCCGGAGCCCGATTCGCCGACGATGGCCAGGACTTCACCTTCATTGACCGACAGGTCCAGGCCGTCGACCACCGGTACCGCATTGGCGTCGCCAAAGCGCACATTCAGATTCTTGATTTGCAGAAGTGACATGGCGATCTCCTCAGGCGGCATTCTTGAGTTTCGGGTCCAGCGCATCGCGCAGTCCGTCACCCATCAGGTTGATTGCCAGCACGCTGAGCAAAATGGTCAGGCCAGGCAGGCTCACGACCCACCAGGCGCGTTCGATGTAGTCGCGGGCCGAGGCCAGCATGGTGCCCCACTCGGGGGTTGGCGGCTGCACACCAAGGCCGAGGAAGCCCAGGGCGGCAGCGTCGAGGATCGCCGAAGAGAAGCTCAGGGTGGCCTGGACGATCAGCGGCGCCATGCAGTTGGGCAGCACGGTGACGAACATCAGCCGTGGCAGGCCGGCACCGGCCAGGCGTGCGGCGGTGACGTAGTCGCGGTTCAGTTCACCCATGACTGCCGCGCGGGTCAGGCGCACATAGGATGGCAACGAGACGATGGCGATGGCGATCACGGTGTTGATCAGGCCAGGGCCGAGGATGGCGACGATCGCGACCGCCAGCAGCAGCGAGGGCAGGGCCAGCATCACGTCCATCAGGCGCATGATCGACGGCCCGAGGATGCGCGGGAAGAACCCGGCCAACAGACCGAGGAAGATCCCCGGGATCAGCGAGATCACCACCGACGACAGACCGATCAGCAGCGACAGGCGCGAGCCCTGGATCAAGCGCGAGAGCAGGTCGCGACCGAGTTCGTCGGTGCCGAGGATGAACTGCCAGTTGCCGCCTTCGAGCCACACCGGCGGGGTCAGCAGGAAGTCACGGTACTGCTCGCTGGGGTTGTGCGGCGCCACCCAGGGTGCGAACAGCGCGCAGAACACGATCAGGCTCATGAACATCAGCCCGGCGACCGCACCCTTGTTGCGCGAGAAGGCTTGCCAGAACTCCTTGTACGGCGAAGGGTAGAGCAGGCTCTGGTCGACAGCGGTGGCCGGGGTGGTGACAGATTTCGGAAGTGGGGTAGTCATGACGAGGCCCTCAGCGCTGATGACGGATGCGTGGGTTGGCCAGGCCGTAGAGAATGTCCACGACGAAGTTGACCAGGATCACCAGGCAGGCAATCAACAGGATGCCGTTCTGTACCACGGGGTAATCACGGGCGCCGATGGCTTCGATCAGCCACTTGCCGATGCCCGGCCAGGAAAAGATGGTTTCGGTCAGTACCGCACCGGCCAGCAGGGTGCCGACCTGCAGGCCGAACACCGTCAGCACCGGGATCAGCGCGTTGCGCAGGCCGTGCACGAACACCACGCGGGCCGGTGACAGGCCCTTGGCGCGGGCCGTACGGATGTAGTCTTCGCGCAGCACTTCGAGCATGGAGGAGCGGGTCATCCGGGCGATCACTGCCAGCGGAATGGTGCCCAGGACAATGGCCGGCAGAATCAGGTGCATCAGCGCGTCCTTGAAGGCGCCTTCCTCGTCGCTGAGCAAGGTGTCGATGAGCATGAAGCCGGTTTTCGGCTCGATGTCGTAAAGCAGGTCGATGCGCCCGGAAACCGGGGTCCAGCCCAGGCTTACGGAGAAGAACATGATCAGGATCAGGCCCCACCAGAAGATCGGCATCGAGTAGCCGGCCAGCGAGATCCCCATGACCCCGTGATCGAACAGCGAACCGCGCTTGAGCGCGGCGATCACCCCGGCCAGCAGGCCGATCACCCCGGCGAAAAACAGCGCCGCCATGGCCAGCTCGAGGGTCGCCGGGAACAGGGCGAGGAACTCGGTCCAGACACTTTCACGGGTACGCAGCGATTCGCCAAGGTCACCCTGGGCAAGCTTGCTGACGTAGTCCAGGTACTGTTCGGGAAGCGGTTTGTTCAGCCCCAGGCGCTCCATGGCCTGGGCGTGCATTTCCGGGTCGACCCGCCGTTCACCCATCATGACTTCAACCGGATCGCCGGGTATCAGCCGTATGAGCGCAAACGTCAGCAAGGTGATGCCGAAGAAGGTCGGGATCAGCAATCCCAGGCGCCGGGCAATAAAACTAAACATCTTCTGGAGTACCTCATCAGCCGGTCAGGCATGCCCGCCGACACCCGGGTAGGGTGTCGGCGGTCGTTCTTGTTCTACTTCACCTGGGTAGTGGCGAAGTTGTTATTGGTGAGGGGGTTGATGTGGTACCCCTCAACGTTGTCGCGCATGGCGGTGAACATCTTCGGATGCGCCATGCTGATCCACGGTTGATCTTCATCGTACACCGCCAGAGCCTTTACATAGAGCGCTGCGCGCTCATTGGTGTCGGTGACTTCACGGGCCTTGGTGATCAACTGCTGGAAGGTTTGATTGCACCAGCGGGCATAGTTCTCGCCACTTTTCACCGCGTCGCAGCTAAGCAGCGGGCTGAGGAAGTTGTCCGGATCGCCGTTGTCACCGGCCCAGCCTGCGGAGACCATGTCCGCTTCGCCCTTCTTGGCACGGCGCAGCATTTCGGCCCATTCCATCACCCGAATATCGACTTTCAGGCCGATCTTGGCCAGGTCCGCCTGGAGCATTTCGGCACTCAGGCGCGGGTTGGGGTTGGTCGGGCCGCCGCCGTTGCGGGTGAACAGGGTCAGCACCGCGCCCTCCGGCACGCCGGCTTCCTTGAGCAGGGCACGGGCTTTGTCGAGATCGCGGGGCGGGTTCTGATTGTCGGTGTTGTAGCCAATCAGGGTCGGTGGGTAAGGGTTGACCGCGACCAGCGCGTTGCCTTTGCCAAACAATTGGTCGACGTGGGTCTGGCGGTCGAAAGCGATGTTGATGGCTTTGCGCACGCGCACATCGCTCAGGTACTTGTGTTCGGTGTTGAGCGAGATGTAGCCGGTGGTCAGCGCTTCCATCTCGGCCACTTTCAATTTGGGGTCGGCCTTGATGCTGGGGATGTCGTCGGGCTTGGGATACAGCGCCACCTGGCACTCGTTGGCCCTGAGCTTTTGCAGGCGCACGTTGTTGTCGTTGGCGATGGCGAAGATCAGGGCATCGGCTGGTGGCTTGCCGCGAAAGTATTCCGGGTTGGCCTTGTAGCGGACCTGAGCGTCTTTGTTGTAGCGCTGGAAGATGAACGGGCCGGTGCCGATCGGCTTGCTGTTGAGCTCGGCGGTCTTGTCGGCCTTGAGCAACTGGTCGCCGTACTCGGCGGAGTAGATCGAGGTGAAGGCCATGGCCAGGTCACGCAGGAAAGGCGCTTCGGGGCGATTGAGGGTGAAGACCACGGTGTGATCGTCGGTCTTCTCGACGCTTTTGAGCAGGTCCTTGAAACCCATGCTCTCGAAATAAGGGAAACCGATGCTGGTCTTGTTGTGCCACGGGTGATTCGGGTCCAGCTGTCGTCGGAAACTCCACAGCACGTCGTCCGCATTCATATCGCGAGTGGGTTTGAAGTAATCCGTGGTGTGGAACTTGACCCCTTCGCGCAGGTGGAAGGTGTAGGTCAGGCCGTCTGCGCTGATGTCCCAGCGTTCGGCCAGGGCTGGCTGGATATCGGTGGTGCCTGGCTTGAAGTCGACCAGGCGGTTGAAGATGGCCTCGGCCGAGGCATCGGCGGTCACGGCAGTGGTGTACTGGACGATATCGAAGCCTTCCGGGCTGGCCTCGGTACATACCACCAGCGGCTTGGCCGAGAGGCCCGCCGCAGTACTCAACAGGACGGCTGCCAGGGCAGCCTGTAGTGGTAACAGTTTCATGAAACCTCCTGCAATCGATTAACCAGAGTAGTCGTCCCGGCCGGTTCGGCGAACCGACCGGGAAACCGCGTTCTAGAGGAAGTTGAAAGGAATGGTGGTGACAATCCGCAGCTCGTCCAGGCTACCGTCGGCCTGGGCCTTGCTGGCCCGGTGGGCGGTATAGGTCGCGCGGATGGTGGTGTCCTTCAGGGTGCCGCTCTGCACCGCGTAGGTGGTGCCGATGCCCCACTCGTAGTGGTTCTCGTCGTCCAGGCCGCGGACGTCGTAACCGGTGCCCTTGTAGTGGGTACCGTCGATGCCCCAGCCACGGGCGTTGTACAGGTTGAACTTGAGCCCCGGCACGCCGTATTGGGCCATGTTCAATACATAGGCAATCTGCATCGACTTCTCGTTCGGGCCGTTGAAGTCCGAGAGCAGGGAGTTGGCCAGGAAGATCGCGTTGGTGTCGTGCAGGTAGTCGAAGTATTCGTTGCCGTTGACCTGCTGGTAGGAGAAGGTCAGGTTGTGAGCCTGGTGGGTCAGGCCGAACGACAGACTGTAGGTGTCGTTATCAATGTCGCCGAGCTTGCTTTTGCCTTCGTCCTTGGTCTTGTAGTAGTTCAGGCCAGTGGTCAGGCTCAGCACCGCGCTGTCGCCCAGCTCATGGCTGGCGCCGAAGTAGTACTGGTTCCACAGGTCTTCGACGTTGGACACGTAGAAGCTGGTCTTCAGGCTCTTCAGTGGCTGGTAGCTGACGCCGGCGATGTTGACGTGATCGGCTTCAAAGGCGCGATCACCATACTCGGCAACGAACTTGCTGGTGCCCTGTTCGGTCCGGGTCGAGAGCCGGTCGAAGGTACCGAAATCAAAGGACAGGTTGTCGAACTCTTCGCTGTGGATGCTCACACCCTCGAAGCTCGACGGTAACGCACGGTTGCCAATGAACGCCAGTACCGGGGTGTCCATCGACTGGCGGCCGGCGGTCAGGGTGGTGTTGGAAACCCGCGCCTTGACGTTGGCCAGGCCCATCTTGCTCCACTGGCCGATGACGTCGCCATCGCTGTGGGTCAGGGTCCGGTTGTTCGGCCCGGCCACTGCGGCACGGCCGCGCTGCAGGGCAATGGCGTTGTAGGCGGCGACTTCGGTGCTGAAACCAACAGTACCTTCGGTAAAGCCCGAGGTGTAGTTGAGGATGGTGCCCTGGACCCAGTTGTCCCGGCTGTGGGTGTCGTGGCGGGTACCATCGCTCTTGTAGTACTTCCACATCGGCGCGCGGGTGGCGCGTTCGCGGGCGTACCAGTTGCGGGTCGAACCGGACAGGCTCTGCCCTTCGATGAAACCCTTGGCTTCGCTCTGGGCGCTGGTGGATTTGACGCTGACCGGGACGAAGTCCTGGCTGGCGGGTTCGGCCTGGGCCACGGCTGACAGGCCACTGAGGGACAATGCCAGTACTGCGGTTTTGGTTCGTTTCAAGGTAAAGCTCCCTTTTCTTTTCTTTTTTTAGTGATCGCCTGGCTTTTTGAGCTGGGCGTCTTGCCGGATGGAACAAGGGTTGCAAACGTTTGCTGTAGGGCAATCGAGCATCTTCAGGCTGAGCTCTCCTGCGAGGGCGATGCGCACCCCCGAGGGAGAAGTCGGTTTTTATTCGGTACTGACGCCTGAAAAGTTGTTGCGCCCGAAAGGACTTACCTTGAAATCCACGACCTTGGCACTGAGCGGCTGGTTGACCGTCGAGTGGGCGATCGGGGTGATGGGCAACTGTTGCTTGAGGCGCTGCTGCGCCTGTTTGTAGAGCACGGTGCGTTGCTCGCGGTCGGTGATGGTCTTGGCTTTCTTGACCAGGGCGTCGTACTGCGGGTCGCACCACATGGAGTAGTTGTTGCTGCCAATCGCGTCGCAGCTGTACAGGGTGCCCAGCCAGTTGTCCGGGTCACCGTTGTCGCCGGTCCAGCCGATCAGCGAGATGTCGTGTTCGCCGTCCTTGGTGCGCTTGAGGTATTCGCCCCATTCGTAGCTGACGATCTTCACTTTCAGACCGACCTTGCCCCAGTCGGCCTGGAGCATTTCGGCCATCAGCTTGGCATTGGGGTTGTACGGGCGTTGCACGGGCATGGCCCACAGGGTGATTTCGGTGCCTTCCTTGACCCCGGCAGCCTTGAGCAACTCGCGGGCCTTGTCCGGGTTGTAATCGGCATCCTTGATGCTGTCGTCGTAGGACCACTGGGTCGGCGGCATGCTGCCCACCGCCAGCTGCCCAGCCTCCTGGTACACCGCTTTGACGATGGCCGATTTGTTGATCGCCATGTCCATGGCCTGGCGCACCTCGAGCTGGTCGAAGGGTTTGTGCCGCACGTTGTAGGCGATGTAGCCGAGGTTGAATCCGGGCTTTTCGATGACCTGCAGCTTCGGGTCGCTCTTCAGGGCGTTGAGATCGGCGGGGCGCGGGTGCAGGGTGACCTGGCATTCATTCTTGCGCAGCTTCTGGATGCGCACCGACGGGTCGGTGTTGATCGAGAAGATCAACTGGTCGATCTTCACCTGGCTCGGGTCCCAGTAGTCCTTGTTGCCGCGGTAGCGGATCTGCGAGTCCTTCTGGTAACGCTGGAACACGAACGGGCCGGTGCCGATCGGCTTCTGGTTGATGTCGCTGGGGCGCCCCGACGTCATCAACTGCTCGGCATATTCGGCCGAGAGTACAGAGGCAAAGTTCATCGCCAGGTTTTGCACAAAAGCGGCATCGACGCTGTTGAGGGTAAAGACCACGGTCATCGGGTCGGTCGTCTCGATCCGCGCGATGTTCTTGTCCAGGCTCATGCTGACGAAGTAGGGAAACTCGGTGGGGTAGGCCTTGCGGAACGGGTGGTTGCGGTCGAGCATCCGGTTGAAGGTGAACAGCACGTCGTCGGCGTTGAAGTCGCGGCTGGGAGTGAAAGCCTTGTTGCTGTGGAACTTGACCCCTTCGCGCAGGTGGAAGGTGTAGGTCAGGCCGTCGTCGGAAACCTCCCAGCTTTTCGCCAGGGCTGGCTTCACGGCCGTCGCCCCGCGTTCGAATTCCACCAGGCGGTTGTAGATCGGTTCGGCGGCGTCGTTGTCGGTGGCGCTGGTGTACTGCGCCGTGTCAAAACCGCCCGGGCTGCCTTCGGAGCAGAACACCAGGTTGTTGGCCAGGCTGGTAGGGGCCTGGGCGAGCAGGCCAAGGCCCAGCAATGCCGCATAAATCGGAGTGTGGCGCATGACAATCCCTTCTCTCTTGTTGTTTTTCACGTGGTCCATGGCGCACAGCTGTACGAATCGCGCCGACTACGCTGCACCCTTGACGGTAGGTCCATCAGGGCGTTGCAGATAGGTGCGATTGCGCAGAGGTGTGTAGGAGGTATCCGATAGAGCGGGCGACGTTTCCTTGTCGATGCGCTAGCGGTTGACCTGCCAGGCCATCAGGTTGCGGCCCCGGGTGCCGTGTGGCGTCGCGGGGCCGATCCGTTTGGCTGCTACTTGGTCACGCTGACCCCATAGAAGGAGTTCAAGCCAAAGGGGCTGATCTTGAAGTCCTGTACGGTTGAACGCATAGGTTGATACACCGTCGAGTGAGCGATGGGTGTCATCGGAACCTGTTCTTTGAGGATGTGTTGCGCTTGCTTGTACAACTCGGTGCGCTTGGCCTGGTCGGAGGTGGCCTTGGCTTGCTTGACCAGGTCGTCGTACGGCTTGTAGCACCATTTGGAGAAGTTGTTGCCTTCCAGGGCATCACAACCGAACAGGGTGCCCAGCCAGTTGTCCGGGTCACCGTTATCGCCGCTCCAGCCAATCAGCATGGCGCCGTTTTCGCCGCCTTTGGAGCGCTTGATGTACTCACCCCACTCGTAGCTGACAATCTTGGCCTTGATGCCGACCTTGGCCCAGTCCGACTGCAGCATCTCGGCCATCAGCTTGGCATTGGGGTTGTACGGACGTTGCACCGGCATGGCCCAGAGGTTGATCTCGGTGCCTTCCTTGATGCCGGCTTCCTTGAGCAGTTGCCTGGCTTTTTCCGGATCGTACTTGGCGTCCTTGATGGTGGTGTCATAGGACCACTGGGTCGGCGGCATGGCGTTGACCGCCAGCTGGCCGGCGCCCTGGTACACCGAGTCGATGATCTGCTGCTTGTTCACCGCCATGTCCAGCGCTTCGCGGACCTTGAGCTGGGCCATCGGGTTGGGCTGGTTGCTGCCCTTGATCTTGTCCATCACGTTGTAGGCGATGTAGCCGAGGTTGAAGCCGGCCTGGTCAGGCATCTTCAGGTTGGGGTCGTTCTTCAGCGGCTCGATATCGGCCGGGCGCGGGAACAGGGTGACCTGGCACTCGTTCTTCTTGAGCTTCTGCATGCGCACCGAGGCATCGGTGGTGATGGCGAAGATCAGGTTGTCGATCTTCACATCGTCAGGCTTCCAGTAGTCCTTGTTGCCCTTGAAGCGAATCTGCGCGTCTTTCTGGTACTTGCTGAACACGAACGGGCCGGTGCCGATCGGTTTCTGGTTGATGTCGGCGGGCTTGCCCTGCTTGAGCAGCTGGTCGGCGTATTCGGCGGACTGGATCGAGGCGAAGCTCATGGCCAGGTTCTGGATGAAGGCGGCGTCGACGCCATTGAGGGTGAACTTGACCGTGTGATCGTCGAGCTTTTCGACCTTGGCGATGTTCTTGTCCATGCCCATGTCGGTGAAGTACGGGAACTCGGTGGGGTATGCCTTGCGGAACGGCATGTCCTTGTCGAGCATCCGATTGAAGGTGAACAACACGTCGTCGGCGTTGAATTCGCGGGTCGGCTTGAAGAAATCGGTGGTATGGAACTTGACCCCTTCACGCAGGTGGAAGGTATAGGTCAGGCCATCCTCGGAAATGTCCCAGCGAGTTGCCAGGCCCGGGATGACCGCAGTGCCGCCACGCTCGAACTGGCTCAGACGGTTGAAGACTGTCTCGGCTGAGGCATCGAAGTCGGTTCCGGTGGTGTATTGGCCAGGGTCGAAGCCCGCAGGGCTGCCTTCGGAGCAAAACACCAGGTTAGTCGCCGCAAGGGCAGAGGGGGCGCCGGCAAGCAAGCCTGCGCCGACCAGAAACGGAATGACCGCGTGTTTGAGCATGGTGGCCTCATTGTTGTCATTTTTGATTTGAGGGGGCCTTGTGAGCCGACCTGCGGATACTTATGCAGGCCCCATACCCAATGCAACACTCAAAGGGATGTGTGACGGAAAACAGTGGGACGAACGTACAAGAATGTCGCATCCGTATAATTTTTTATGGAGTTGATCGTTTGCGAGGGGGTGTTTCAGTGTATTTCGAAGACGTTGTCTCTATATCGAGTCAGTCTTTGCACTAAATTGGGGCGTGAGGTGCTACGAGTAACAGGGTTCGCGGCAGCCGAAGCTGCCGCGAAACAGCAGAAAAGTAACGTTGTTTACGGCATCTGGACTTCGATGGTGCCGTCGGCGCTGAGGGTCACCTGGCTGGTGCCCGCCTCGATTTCTGGAACGGCAGCAGCGTCTTCGGCCATGCCGGCTTTCATCATCATCGGCGCGCTACGGGCATAAGGATGTGGGTAGCCGCTGCTGTTGAGGTTGAGGTTGACCACTTTGTAGCCTTTGCCGCCCAGCGCTTCGGTGGCCAGTTGGGCGCGGGCCTTGAAGGCGCTGACGGCATCCTTGAGCAACTCGTCTTCGCTGGTCTTGCGCGTGGCCGGGGCGATGGAGAAGTCCATGCCGCCCATTTTCAGGTCCTGCAACAGGGTACCGGTGAGTTGCGACAGGGCCGGGAAGTTGGCGCTTTCCAGACGCAGTTCGGCGCGCTCACGCCAGCCGGTGATCCTCTGGCCCTTGTTGTCGTAGATCGGATAGCTGTTGCGGCTGCCCTGGCTGATCTTCACGTCCTTGACTTCGCGGGCCTGTTTCACCGCCTTGTTCATGGTTTCGGTGATTTGCGTGGCAAGCTTGCCCGGGTCGGTATTCTGCGCTTCGCTGTACAGGGTCACGACCATCAGGTCGCGGGCCACTTCCTTACTGACTTCGGCGCGCAGCGAAATCTGGTTGTAGCGAGGGGCTTCTTCAGCCAGGGCCGGAAGGCTGGCAAGCAAGCTGGTGGCCATGACCAGGGCGGCGCTGCTGCGGGTGATAGACATGTATGACTCCTTGAAATTGAGGCGCGAACACTGAACAGAAGCAGTGTGCGCAGGCCCATAAGACTGGCAACAGTGTAGTGAGGTTCAAAATGGCCATCATTGTTGTGTAAAAAAGTGTGGCGCTTTGCCGCATCACTGCAGACCAGGCCACAGCTTCGGTATACTCGCGACGATTCGCCTGGAGCACTCATCAGGAGAGCTCATGCTCGCCCCCGTACAAATGTTGTCTGCAACCCGTCAGAACCTCTGGCGCCTGACCTTCATCCGCATCCTGGTGCTTGCCGCCCAGGCCGGCTCGGTCGGTGTCGCCTACTGGACCGAACTGCTGCCGCTGCCGTGGCTGTCGCTGGTCATCACCCTTGGCCTGTCGATGCTGCTGTGCGCCTTCACGGCCTTGCGCTTGCGTCTTACGCTGCCGGTCACCGAGCTGGAGTATGCCTTCCAGCTGGCCTGTGACCTGCTGATCCACAGTGCCTTGCTGTATTACTCGGGGGGGTCGACCAACCCCTTCGTGTCCTACTATCTGGTGCCACTGGCCATCGCCGCGGTGACCTTGCCCTGGGTCTATTCGCTGATCCTTTCCGGTATCGCCCTGGCGGCCTACAGCCTGCTGCTGGTGCAGTTCTACCCGCTGGAAACCTTCCCCATGGCCCGGGAGAAGATGCAGGTCTACGGCATGTGGCTGAGTATCGCCCTGGCCGCCGCGGTGATTACCTTCTTCGCCGCGAAGATGGCCGAAGAGCTGCGCCGCCAGGAACAACTGCGCGCCGAGCGCCGGGAGGAGGGGCTGCGTGACCAGCAACTGCTGGCCGTGGCTACCCAGGCGGCGGGCGCCGCCCATGAACTGGGCACGCCTTTGGCGACCATGAGCGTGTTGATCAAGGAAATGCGCCAGGACCACAGCGACCCGCTGCTGCAGGAAGACCTGGCGGTGCTGCAGGATCAGGTCAAACTGTGCAAGGAAACCCTGCAGAATCTGGTGCGCGCCGCCGAAGCCAACCGGCGCCTGGCCGTCGAGAACCAGGAAGTGACCTTCTGGCTCGACGAGGCGCTCAACCGCTGGCACCTGATGCGCCCGGAAGCCAGTTACCGCTTCCAGCGCCTGGGCCAGGGTAGCGTGCCACGTCTGGCGCCGCCGCCGGACCTGACCCAGGCCCTGCTCAACCTGTTGAACAACGCCGCCGATGCCTGCCCGGATGATCTGGAAGTACGCCTGGATTGGGATGCCCAGGACATGGTGATCAGCATCCGTGACCATGGCCCCGGCGTGCCGGCGGCGATTGCCGAATCGATCGGCAAACCCTTCTTTACCACCAAGGGCAAAGGCTTCGGCCTGGGCCTGTTCTTGAGCAAGGCCAGCGTGACCCGTGCTGGCGGCTCGGTAAAACTCTATAGTCATGAAGAAGGCGGTACGCTCACCGAGCTGCGCCTGCCGCGTGACGCGCGAGGAGATGTGTGATGAGTGATGAAATCCAGGTTGAAGGCGAAGAGCTGCCGCACCTGTTGCTGGTTGACGACGACGCCACCTTTACCCGGGTGATGGCCCGGGCGATGAGTCGCCGCGGCTTTCGCGTGAGCACCGCAGGTTCTGCCGAGGAGGGCCTGAAAATCGCCCAGGACGACGTGCCGGACTACGCCACGCTGGACTTGAAGATGGACGGCGATTCCGGTTTGGTACTGCTGCCCAAGCTGCTGGAGCTGGACCCGGAAATGCGCGTGGTGATCCTCACCGGTTACTCGAGCATCGCCACGGCGGTTGAAGCGATCAAGCGCGGTGCCTGCAACTACCTGTGCAAGCCGGCCGATGCTGACGATGTGCTGGCCGCATTGCTCTCCGAGCATGCCGACCTCGACAGCCTGGTGCCGGAAAACCCGATGTCGGTCGACCGCCTGCAGTGGGAGCACATCCAGCGCGTGCTGACCGAGCATGAAGGCAATATCTCCGCTACGGCCCGTGCCCTGGGCATGCACCGGCGGACCTTGCAGCGCAAACTGCAGAAGCGCCCGGTGCGGCGCTGAGCGCAAATCGCGGGGCAAGCCCGCTCCTACAGGTCCTGCGCCAACCCCGGGAGCAGCGCCTTATCTGTGGGAGCGGGCTTGCCCCGCGATGAATCTACTTGCCGCCGAGGATCGTTCGATCCACCCTCACTGCCAGCTGCCCGGCCCCGGGCGCGGCGTCAAACACCACCTTGCCCGTCTCGGCCAGCTTGGCCCGGCCGATCACTACGCCATCGCGCAGCAGTTCCAGGGGGACATCCTTGAGAGACTGGCCCGACGCCAGCTCAATGTTCAGGGTAATGCTCATGAGTGATTTCCTTATCACGGGTGTTGATCGATGTAGGTCGTGGTGCTCGCATCCAGCGAGGTGATCAGTTCCGGCGAGCCACCGCGGAACTGGCGAAACAGGTTGCGCGAAACTGACTTGCCGGAGGTGTCCACCGGCACCGTCAAGGTCGGCTGGAAGCGCTCGGTCAGTTCGGCATAGTCGCTCCACGGGCCGATGTACGATTCATTCAGGCCGTTGACCACACTGACCGCATACCGCACGGCATGGCCGGGCAGCCAGTTCGGCTGGCTCGGTACCTGGGTCTGCCAGCCGTCGGCGCGCACGCTCGGTGCACCGGCAGGGGCCTGGAGGTAGCCGGCGGGTGTGTTCGGGGTGTAGTCCTTGAGCAGCAGGTAGGTGCTCCAGCCCCACCAGTTGTCGATCTGCGCCGGGTCATTGAGGTTGTTGACGTCGGCGCGGCGCATCAGTTTGCCGTTGCGCAGGGCGAACAGCGGCGCGAAGTTGCCCGGCACTTGCCCCTCTACCGCGGCCTGCAGGTCGGCGGCGATGCGCAGGGCGCCATAGGCTGTCGGCGCGGGCAGATTACCGCTGTCGAACGCCTGGAAGATCTCATCGGCAGACTTCTGCACCGCCAGGCCCACTTGCTTGCGGTTGGCCACATCGATGCTGTCGAAGTAGCGCTTGTCGCCATAGCCACGCCAGGTATCGCCCTGGGCGTTGCGCAGCACCAGGCCGTACTTGCTGTCTTCATCGTGCATGAAGCGCGAGATCAGCGAGCCGAGGTCGGCCGGAGTGACGTTGTCCTTGATGGCCTTGCGCGGCACCCGCACATGGCCGGCCGAGAACAGGTCGGTGAGGAAGTGGTCAGCGAAGGCGTTCATCGCGTAGGCCAGCTCCAGCTGCCCGTCATCGCCGCTGGCCCGTGCTTTCACGGCCTGGCGCAGAGCGGCGGTGTGGCCGGCGATATAGGCCAGCAGCGCCCATTCGCCAAAGTGGTCCCAGTTGCTCGCAGCCAGTTTCAGGTAGCGGCCAAGTGGGAACATCGGCGAGACGAAGCTGCCACCTCCGGTGATCTTGTTCCATTCTTCCGAGAGGGTGTCGCCCAACTGATCGTAGGCTTCGTGGGGCTGGCGACCGTCTTTGATCGCCTGGTTGGCCGCGGCGATTTCCCGTTGCATGACCGCCAGGATCTTGCCGGCTTCTTCCCGGGAGGCGGGAAGCACGGCCAGCGAATCAAAGGCGGCGGCAAAGCGCTGGACGCGTTCTTCAGCATTGGCGCCATCGGCAATCGGCCGCTCGGGAACACCATAGAAGTCGCCGCCCAGGGCAACGATCTGGCCATAGCTGAGGGTCAGGCCGTTGGGCAGGTGCAGGGCGACTTTCCAGGCGGGGATCGGCGCGCTGTCCTGGCTGAAGCGCAGCAGGGTGTTGTCGCCGATGGCGGTGTGTTCACCACCTTCGAAGCGCAGCACCGGCTTGCCGCTGGTTGGCGGTTTGGCGGGCAGGCCAAGGCGGTGGTATTTGATCGTGTGGTGACCATCGAGCACCAGCACGATACGGGTATCGGGGCCGGGGATCTTGATACCGTCGACACTGAACAGGGCATCGAGGTCGGCGACCACGGTGGTGGCGAGCGCCTTTTGGGCGTGCAGTCCGGTTTGCATACCTGACATATTCAACTCCTTTGAGATGTCATGGATTTCCGTAAACAACTGTATATATGTACAGTTGTTTGGATCATATCCAATCTGTCTCCTACGTCAACAATTCTTTTTTCTTACGTCAGAATGCGATTCATCAACTTGCGGCTGACGTATCATTAGCCCCCTAACGACAGCCATCGGGACCACCCTGCATGCTCGCCCTTTTTATCCAGACGCTGAACATCACGGCGCCGGTGTTCGCCATGCTGTTCATGGGCGTGCTGCTCAAGCGCATCAAGGCCATCAACGACGGCTTCATCCACACCGCGTCGTCGCTGGTGTTCAACGTCTGTATGCCGGCGCTGCTGTTTCTCGGGATTTATCACGCTGACCTGACGGCGGCGGTCAAACCCGGGTTGCTGGTGTTTTTCGTGGTCGCCACGCTGGGCAGTTTTGCCCTGGCCTGGGGCTTTGCCCTGTGGCGCTGCCCGCGCGAGGATCGTGGCATCTACACCCAGGGCGGCTTTCGCGGCAATAACGGGGTCATTGGCCTGGCCCTGGCGGCGAGTATGTATGGCGATTACGGCATCTCGCTGGGGGCGATCCTCGCCGGCCTGGTGATTCTGTTGTACAACTCGCTGTCATCGGTGGTGCTGGCGGTGTACAGCCCGAGCATGAAGTCCGACCCCTGGAGCATCTTCAAGAGTATCCTGCGCAACCCGCTGATCATCAGCGTGTTGCTGGCTACGCCCATGGCCTACGGGCAAGTGCCGCTGCCAAACTGGCTGCTGACCTCCGGCGATTACCTGGCGCAGATGACCCTGCCGCTGGCGTTGATCTGCATCGGCGGTACCCTGTCGCTGGCTTCCTTGCGTGAAAGCGGCGGCCTGGCGGTCAGCGCCAGCCTGGTGAAGATGATCTGGCTGCCGGTGATCGGTACCCTGGCTGCCTGGCTTTGCGGCTTTCGCGGGGCGGAACTGGGCATCCTGTTCCTGTACATCGGTAGCCCGACCGCCGCCGCCAGTTATGTCATGGCCCGGGCGGCCAACGGTAACCATGAACTGGCCGCCTCGATCATCGTGATTACCACGCTGATGGCCGCCATAACCACGAATATCGGCATTTTCCTCTTGCAGTGGGGCGGCTGGATCTAGATTCTGTGCCGACAATAAAGCCAACACTGCCTTCCACCTTCAAGGACACTTCATGCAAGAACAGATCCCCCCAGAGCGATTACAGCGCGGGTTGAAAAATCGCCATATCCAGTTGATTGCCCTGGGTGGCGCCATCGGTACCGGCCTGTTTCTGGGCATTGCCCAGACCATCCAGATGGCCGGCCCGGCCGTGCTGCTGGGTTACGCGATTGCCGGCCTGATGGCGTTCTTCATCATGCGCCAGCTGGGCGAGATGGTGGTCGACGAGCCGGTTGCCGGCAGCTTCAGCCACTTTGCCCACCGCTACTGGAACGAGTTCGCCGGTTTCGTCTCTGGCTGGAACTACTGGGTGGTCTATGTACTGGTCGGTATGGCCGAACTGACAGCGGTAGGCATCTATGTGCAGTACTGGTGGCCGGATTTTCCGACCTGGGCCACGGCGGCGATCTTCTTCGTGGTGATCAACCTGATCAACCTGACCCAGGTGAAGGTCTATGGCGAGATGGAGTTCTGGTTCGCCCTGGTCAAGGTGATCGCCATCGTCAGCATGATCGGTTTTGGCGCCTGGCTGCTGGCCAGTGGTAACGGCGGGCCGGATGCCAGCGTGGCCAACCTCTGGCAGTACGGCGGCTTCTTCCCCAACGGCTTCACCGGCTTGCTGATGGCCATGGCGGTGATCATGTTCTCTTTCGGTGGCCTGGAGCTGGTCGGTATCACCGCTGCCGAAGCCGACGATCCGCGCCACAGCATTCCGCGCGCCACCAATCAGGTGGTCTATCGCATCCTGATTTTCTACATCGGTGCACTGGCGGTACTGCTGTCGTTGTATCCGTGGCAGAAGGTGGTGCAGGGCGGCAGCCCGTTCGTGATGATCTTCCACAACCTGGACAGCAACCTGGTGGCGACCATCCTCAACGTGGTGGTATTGACCGCCGCGCTGTCGGTGTACAACAGCTGCGTATACTGCAACAGCCGCATGCTGTTCGGCCTGGCCAGCCAGGGTGACGCGCCGCGGGCCCTGCTCAAGGTCAACCGCCGTGGCGTACCGCTGACCGCCCTGGGCGTTTCTGCCCTGGCCACCGGTCTGTGCGTGTTGATCAACTACCTGATGCCGGGCGAGGCCTTCGGCCTGTTGATGGCCCTGGCGGTCTCGGCACTGGTGATCAACTGGGCCAGCATCAGCATCACCCACCTGAAGTTCCGCCGCGCCAAGCAGGCGTCGGGCGAGTCGACCTTCTACAAGAGCTGGGGGCATCCGCTGACCAACTACCTGTGCCTGGCGTTCATCGGCCTGATTCTGGTGGTGATGTACCTGACCCCGCCGATCCGCATTTCGGTCATGTTGATCCCGGCCTGGATCGCCACCCTGGGCGTGGCCTTCTGGCTGAAGAAAAAGGGCCAGAAGGCCCCAGTCGTCAGCAACTGACGGCCTTGGCGCAAGTGATCGTTCAGCCCTGCTGGTAGCTGTCGATCACTTCCTGGGCGGCGCGGAAGGCATCGATGGCTGCCGGGACACCGGCATACACCGCGCAGTGCAGCAGCGCCTCACGAATCTCCTCGACCGTACAACCGTTGTTCAAGGCGCCGCGCACGTGGCCCTTGAGCTCTTGCGGGCACTTGAGTGCGGTGAGGGCGGCGAGGGTGATCAGGCTGCGGGTTTTCAAGGGCAGGCCTTCGCGGCTCCAGACGCTGCCCCAGGCATGCTCATTGACGAAGTCCTGCAGCGGCTGGGTGAAGTCGGTGGCGTTGTTCAGTGCGCGATCGACGAAGGCATCACCCATGACCTGGCGGCGAACCTGTTCGCCGGTTTTGTTGTTGTCGCCCATTTTTGTTTTCCTTAGTGTTGGCGGCGCCAGGCACGCAGGGTGGTGTACAGCAGCAACGCCCCCAGTGCTGGCAATGCGTAGAACAGCATCAGTTTTTCAAGTCGGCTGGCCAGTGGCATGCCGGTGGTAAAGGCCACCACGTGCAGACCATAAGCCAGGTACAGGCAGAGGAACACCAGACCTTCGGCGCGCGTCACCCGGTAGCCGGAGTAGAACACCGGCAGGGCCAGCACCGCGACCCCGAGCATCACCGGCAGGTCGAAGGCCAGGGCATTGGGTGAGATCGACAAGGGCTCGGGGGCGACCAGCGCAGTCAGGCCGAGCACCGCCAGCAGGTTGAACAGATTGCTGCCGATGACATTGCCCACGGCGATTTCGCGCTCGCCGCGCAGGGCGGCGATCAGCGAAGTGGCCAGCTCCGGTAGCGAGGTACAGACGGCGACCACGGTCAGGCCGATGACCCGTTCCGACAGGCCCAGGTCCTGGGCGACCTCCACCGCCGCCTCCAGCAGCAGATGACCGGCCATGCTCAGCAGGCCAAGCCCGGCCAGCATCAGCAGCACGCTCCCCAGCCAGAAGCGGCCACCACGTTGCGGGCGTGGGCCGGGGGCCGGGTAGGTGCGGGCATGATGACGGGACTGGTGCCAGAGCATCGCCAGGTAGCCGAACAGGCCGCACAGCAATAGTGCGCCTTCCAGCCGGCCCAGCAGTTCGTTGAAGGCCAGCAGATACACCGCCAGGCTGGCGGCGATCATCAGCGGGATATCCAGGCGCACCAGTTGCCGGGAGACCCGCAACGGAATGATCAGCGCAGCCAGGCCCAGGGTTACCAGGATGTTGAAGATATTGCTGCCGATCACGCTGCCGACGGCCACGTCGGGCGCGCCGGTGTAGGCGGCCTGCAGGCTGACGGTCAATTGCGGCGCGCTGCTGCCGAATGCCACCAGGCTCAGGCCGATGATCAGCGGCCGTACTTGCAGGCTGGCGGCCAGGCGCAGGGCGGCGCGTACCAGCAGCTCGGCGCCGGCGATCAGCAACAGCAGGCCGATGCTCAGTTGCAGCAGGCTGAAGGTGGGTAAAGCGGCCAGGTCGAAAATGGTCGTGCTCCGGGGGCAGGTCAGTCGCTGAGACTTTGTACCCGTACGCGCGCGGTTCCGCTACGGATCATCCCGAGTTTTTCCGCGGCAGCGCGTGACAGGTCGATCAGCCGGCCGCGGGTATGCGGGCCGCGGTCGTTGATGCGGACCACGACGCTGCGATCGTTGTTCAGGTTGGTGACCTTGACCTGCGAGCCAAACGGCAAGCTGCGGTGGGCGGCGGTCATACCGTGTTGATTGAAGGGCTCGCCACTGGCGGTACGTTTGCCGTGGTGACGGGAGCCGTAATAGGAGGCGGTACCGGTCTGGTCGTAACCGCGCGGGTCGATATCGTGGCTGGCGCAGCCGGCCAGCAGGGTGAAGAGCGCGAGTGCGCTGAGGGGACGCCACATCAAATCAGTTGCTCCGAGGTGAAGTGATCACCTGTGGGAGCCGGCGTTGCCGGCGATGGGCTGCTCGGCAGCCCCAGAAACTGGCAAGGCTTCGCCTTGCATCGCCGGCAACGCCGGCTCCCACAGGGTAATGCGAACTACCCTTCGAGCTTGCTCTTGAGCAATTGGTTCACTTGCTGCGGGTTGGCCTTGCCCTTGGAGGCTTTCATGGCCTGGCCGACGAAGAAGCCGAACATCTTGCCGCGCTTGGCCTCGTCGGCAGCGCGGTACTGCTCGACCTGCTCGGCATTGGCTGCCAGGACTTCGTCCAGGACCTTCTCGATCGCACCGCTGTCGGTGACCTGTTTCAGGCCCTCGGCTTCGATGATCTGGTCGGCATCACCGTCACCGGCGGCCATTTTCTCGAACACTACCTTGGCGATCTTGCCGCTGATGGTGTTGTCGAGGATGCGCTTGAGCATGCCGCCCAGGTGCTCGGCACTGACCGGCGACTGGTCGATTTCCAGGCCCAGTTTGTTGAGCAGGCTGCCCAGCTCGACCATGACCCAGTTGGCGGCAAGCTTGGCATCGCCGCACACGCCGACCACCTGTTCGAAGTAGTCTGCCTGCTCACGGCTGGTCGCCAGCACGTTGGCATCGTAGACCGACAGGCCGAACTGGCTCTGGAAGCGCTCGCGCTTTTGCGGTGGCAACTCCGGCAGGGTGGCGCGGGTGGCTTCGAGGAAGGCGTTCTCGATGACCACCGGCAGCAGGTCCGGATCGGGGAAGTAACGGTAATCGTTGGCTTCCTCCTTGCTGCGCATGGAGCGGGTCTCGTCCTTGTTCGGGTCGTACAGGCGGGTTTCCTGGATGACCTTGCCGCCGTCTTCGATCAGTTCGATCTGGCGTTGCACTTCGGTGTTGATGGCGCGCTCGATGAAGCGGAACGAGTTGACGTTCTTGATCTCGCAGCGGGTCCCGAACTCGGCCTGGCCCTTGGGGCGTACCGAGACGTTGCAGTCGCAACGCAGCGAGCCTTCGGCCATGTTGCCGTCGCAGATGCCCAGGTAACGCACCAGGGCATGGATGGCCTTGACGTAGGCGACCGCCTCTTTGGCGCTGCGCAGGTCAGGTTCCGAGACGATCTCCAGCAGCGGCGTGCCGGCGCGGTTGAGGTCGATGCCGGTGGAGCCGCTGAAGTCTTCGTGCAGGCTCTTGCCGGCGTCTTCTTCAAGGTGCGCACGGGTGATGCCGATGCGCTTGACCGTGCCATCTTCGAGGGCGATGTCCAGGTGGCCCTTGCCGACGATCGGCAGCTCCATCTGGCTGATCTGATAGCCCTTGGGCAGGTCGGGGTAGAAGTAGTTCTTGCGCGCGAACACGTTGTGCTGGCCGATTTCGGCATCGATGGCCAGGCCGAACATGCAGGCCATGCGCACCGCTTCCTGGTTCAGCACCGGCAGTACGCCGGGCATCCCCAGGTCGATCAGGCTGGCCTGGGTGTTTGGCTCGGAGCCGAAAGTGGTGGCGCTGCCGGAGAAAATCTTCGACTGGGTGGCGAGCTGGGTGTGAATCTCCAGCCCGATGACAACTTCCCATTGCATGTGGTGGTCCCTCAGAAGCCGTTAGGTGCGCGAGTGTGCCAGTCAGTCACTTGCTGATAGCGGTGCGCGACGTTGAGCAGGCGGCCTTCGTGGAAATACGGCGCGAGCAACTGCACGCCAACCGGCAGACTATCGACGAAACCGGCCGGCATCGACAGGCCTGGCAGGCCGGCGAGGTTGGCGGTGATGGTGTAGACGTCTTCCAGGTATTCAGCGACCGGGTCGTTGTTCTTGGCGCCGATCTTCCAGGCCAGGTTTGGCGTGGTCGGGCCGAGAATCACGTCGACATCGTTGAAGGCAGCCATGAAGTCGTTCTTGATCAGACGGCGGATTTTCTGCGCCTGCAGGTAGTAGGCATCATAGTAGCCGGCCGACAGGGCGTAGGCACCGACCATGATCCGGCGCTGCACTTCGGCACCGAAGCCTTCGCCACGGGAGCGCTTGTACAGGTCGGTGAGGTCGACCGGGTTCTCGCAGCGGTAGCCGAAACGCACGCCGTCGAAACGCGACAGGTTGGACGAGGCTTCAGCCGGGGCGATCACGTAGTAGGCCGGAATCGCGTGCTGCATGTTCGGCAGGCTGATTTCCTTGACCACGGCGCCGAGTTTTTCCAGCTCCTTGACGCTGGCCTGGACCAGGTCGGCGATGCGCGGGTCGAGGCCGGCGCCGAAGTATTCCTTCGGCAGACCGATGCGCAGGCCTTCGAGCGAGGCATTGAGGCTGGCGCTGTAGTCCGGCACCGGTTCATCGATGCTGGTGGAGTCCTTGGCGTCGAAACCGGCCATGCCTTGCAGCAGCAGTGCGCAGTCTTCGGCGGTGCGGGCCAGCGGACCAGCCTGGTCGAGGCTCGATGCGTAGGCAATCATGCCCCAGCGCGAAACACGGCCGTAGGTCGGTTTCAGGCCAGTCAGGCTGGTGAGTGCCGCCGGCTGGCGGATCGAGCCGCCGGTGTCGGTGGCGGTGGCCGCCGGCAGCAGGCGCGCGGCAACCGCGGCAGCCGAACCACCGGAGGAACCGCCAGGCACGTGCTCGAAATTCCACGGGTTTTTCACCGGGCCGTAGTAGCTGCTCTCGTTGGCCGAACCCATGGCGAATTCGTCCATGTTGGTCTTGCCCAGCGTCACGGTACCGGCTTCGGCCAGCTTGCTGACCACGGTGGCGTCATACGGCGCCTTGAAGTTGTCGAGCATCTTCGAGGCGCAGCTGGTGCGGATGCCCTGGGTGCAGAACAGGTCCTTGTGGCCGATCGGCGCGCCCAGCAGGGCGCCGCTCTCGCCGGCAGCGCGACGGGCGTCGGCAGCACGGGCCTGGCTGATGGCCAGTTCGTCGGTGACACTGATGAAGCTGTTGATTTGCGGATCGAGCTGGTGGATCCGCGCCAGCAGGGCACGGGTCAGCTCTTCGGAAGAAAACTTCTTGTCGGCGAGTCCGCGGGCGATCTCGGCCAGGGTCAATTGATGCATGGCAGGCTCTATTCCCTTACTCGATGACTTTCGGAACCAGGTACAGGCCGTTTTCCGTCGCCGGGGCGATGGCCTGGTAGCTGTCACGGTGGTTACTTTCTGTTACCACATCGGCGCGCAGGCGCTGAGTGGCTTCCAGTGGGTGGGCCAGTGGCTCGATGCCAGTGGTGTCGACTGCTTGCATCTGGTCGACCAGTCCCAGAATACTGTTCAGGGCATCGGTAGTGCGTGGCAGATCGCTTTCATTCAGGCCAAGTCGGGCCAGATGAGCGATCTTTTCCACGTCGCAGCGTTCAAGCGCCATGGGGATCTCCTGGGGAAACAAAAACGGATTTGGTCCGCGATGAGGAACATGCTGGCAGTATTACGGTCATAAGGCCGCGATCATGTGCAGGCTTGCTCGGAAAAACCACCAATTTAACATATTGGTGCCTTGCCCAAAATCCCCGCCGTTGTTAGAGTTTGCCGCACTTTTTTACCCACGCGTTGCCTAGGGTCACTTTCCCATGTTCAAGAAACTGCGTGGCATGTTTTCCAGCGATCTTTCCATCGACCTGGGCACTGCCAACACCCTTATTTACGTGCGTGAGCGCGGTATCGTCCTGAATGAGCCATCGGTTGTGGCCATTCGTACTCACGGCAACCAGAAAAGTGTCGTCGCTGTCGGTACTGAAGCCAAGCGCATGCTGGGCCGTACGCCTGGCAACATTGCTGCCATTCGTCCGATGAAAGACGGCGTGATCGCCGATTTCAGCGTTTGCGAGAAAATGCTGCAGTACTTCATCAACAAGGTTCACGAAAACAGCTTCCTGCAGCCAAGCCCGCGGGTGCTGATCTGCGTGCCGTGCAAATCGACCCAGGTCGAGCGCCGGGCCATTCGTGAATCGGCGCTGGGCGCCGGTGCCCGTGAAGTGTTCCTGATCGAAGAGCCGATGGCCGCCGCCATCGGTGCCGGCCTGCCGGTTGAAGAGGCTCGCGGTTCGATGGTCGTCGATATCGGTGGTGGTACCACTGAAATCGCGCTGATCTCCCTGAACGGTGTGGTTTACGCCGAATCCGTACGGGTCGGTGGCGACCGTTTCGACGAGGCCATCGTCACCTACGTGCGTCGCAACTACGGCAGCCTGATCGGTGAATCCACCGCTGAGCGCATCAAGCAGGAAATCGGTACCGCCTATCCGGGCGGCGAAGTCCGTGAAGTCGATGTCCGCGGCCGCAACCTGGCCGAGGGCGTGCCACGTGCCTTCACCCTGAATTCCAACGAAGTGCTTGAAGCCCTGCAGGAGTCCCTGGCGACCATCGTCCAGGCGGTCAAGAGCGCCCTGGAGCAATCGCCGCCGGAGCTGGCTTCGGACATCGCCGAGCGTGGCCTGGTGCTGACCGGTGGTGGCGCCCTGCTGCGCGACCTCGACAAGCTGCTGGCCCAGGAAACCGGCCTGCCGGTGATCGTCGCCGAAGACCCGCTGACCTGCGTGGCGCGCGGTGGTGGCCGTGCCCTGGAAATGATGGACAAACACACCATGGACCTGCTCTCCAGCGAATAAGCTGGAACCTGCAGTTCACGCCGCCCGGTTTACAGGTAGTGCTCACAGTGCTACCTGTATGTGCTGGGCTGACGTCCGTGTGGGCGTCATTTTCCGTCAATCCGCAAGCAGGCCGGTGCGTTGCCGTATGAATGACCTCTTGAATCGTCGTCCACGAGGAGCGGCCCATTAAACCGCTTTTCGCCAAGGGCCCTTCGCTGGGCGTACACCTGCTCGTGCTGGTTGTGCTGTCGATCACCCTGATGGTGGTCGATGCACGCTTCACCCTGCTCAAGCCTCTGCGCAGCCAGATGGGCCTGGTGCTGATGCCGTCCTACCTGGTTACCGATCTGCCCCAGCGCTTGTGGCAGGGGGTTGCCAGCCAGTTTGGCAGCCGTACCGAACTCGCTGCCGAAAACGAGAAACTCAAGACCGAAGCCTTGCTGCTGCAAGGTCGCCTGCAGAAGCTGGCGGCCCTGACCGAGCAGAACGTGCGCCTGCGCGAGTTGCTCAACTCGTCGGCGCTGGTCAACGAGAAGGTCGAAGTCGCCGAATTGATCGGCGTCGATCCCAATCCCTTCACCCACCGGATCCTGATCAACAAGGGCGAGCGCGATGGCGTGGTCCTCGGTCAGCCGGTGCTCGACGCGCGTGGCCTGATGGGCCAGGTGGTCGAACTGATGCCCTACACCTCGCGGGTGCTGCTGCTGACCGACACCACCCACAGCATTCCGGTGCAGGTCAACCGCAACGGCTTGCGGGCGATTGCCAGCGGTACCGGCAACCCGGAGCGCCTTGAGCTGCGCCACGTTGCCGACACCGCCGACATCAAGGAAGGCGACCTGCTGGTGAGCTCGGGCCTCGGCCAGCGCTTCCCGGCCGGTTACCCGGTGGCCACGGTCAAGGAAGTGATCCACGACTCCGGCCAGCCGTTTGCCATCGTCCGGGCGATCCCGACTGCTGCGCTTAACCGCAGCCGCTACCTGCTGTTGGTGTTCACCGACAGTCGTTCGCCCGAGCAACGTGCCAGTGATGCGGCGATTGCCCAGGAACAGGCGGATCGCCAGGGCCTGCCTGCTTCGGCGGTGGGTGCTGCGCCTGCCGCGTCCCCGGCTGCGCCTGCTGCGGTCACACCGGCAGCGGCCGCTTCGACGCCGGCAGCACCAGCGCCTGCCGCACCCGCCACACCGGCAACCAGTGCCCATCCGCCCGCCACGGCAGCCCCCGCAGCCCCTGCTGCAACGCCGGGCGCGCCAGTCATTTCCCGGGAGAGACACTGATGGTAAGCACCCGCAGTCGTAATGGCTGGGTCGTCTGGCTGACTTTTCTGATCGGTATGCTGCTCAGCGTATCGCCGATGCTGCCCTTCGCCGAAGTGTTCCGGCCGATGTGGCTGGCACTGCTGCTGGCCTTCTGGACCCTGGCCCTGCCGCACCGGGTCGGCATGACCACCGCGTTCGTCCTGGGCCTGGCCGAAGACGTACTGTACGGCACGCTATTGGGCCAAAATGCTCTGGTGCTGACCCTGATCACCTTCCTGGTGCTGTCGTTGCAACAGCGCCTGCGGATGTTCCCGATGTGGCAGCAGAGCCTGGTGATCCTGGTGATCTTCGGCCTGGCCCAGTTGATCCAGCTGTGGCTCAGCGCCCTGACCGGCAACCGCCTGCCGACCCTGGCGCTGATCTGGTCGGCGGTCATCAGCGCCTTGCTCTGGCCGTGGATCAGCTATGGCCTGCGTGGTCTGCGCCGCCGCCTGAGCATCAACTGAGCACTCACATTCGACGCTGACAGGGAGACGTCAAGATGACCCTGCTGTACCTGGCCTCTGGCTCGCCACGCCGCCGTGAGTTGCTGACCCAGATCGGCATTCCCTTTTCTTCGCTGAGTGCCGCGATCGACGAGACGCCGCTGCCCGCCGAGTTGGCCGAGGCTTATGTCGAGCGTCTGGCGCGGGAAAAAGCCTGCGCCGGCCTGGCGTCGTTGCCCCAGGGCAACAACAGCCCGGTAGCGGTGTTGGGGGCCGATACCGCCGTGGTGCTCGAAGGTCGAATTCTCGGCAAGCCACAACACCGCGAAGATGCCCTGGCGATGCTGGCAGCCCTTTCCGGGCGCCAGCATCAGGTGCTGACCGCAGTCGCCGTGGCCGATCATGAGCGTTGCCTGAGCGTCAGTGTCAGCAGCCATGTGCTGTTTCGTCCCATCAGCGCCGAGGAAGCCGAGGCCTACTGGTCCAGCGGCGAGCCGGCCGACAAGGCGGGCGGCTATGCCATACAGGGCCTGGGTGCCGTTTTCGTTCAGCGCCTTGAAGGCAGCTATTCGGCGGTGGTCGGCCTGCCTCTAAGTGAAACCGCTGGACTGCTTGGCCAATTCGGCATCCCCTGCTGGCAGCGCCTGTCGGCCCGTTGAGCGAGGATAAGCCAGAACTGCCCTAGCCAGTCGCCAACGCGCGATCCATCATTACTGAAGTCATTTGACGAGAGCCTGCCATGAGTGAAGAGATTCTGATCAACATCACACCGATGGAATCACGCGTGGCGGTGGTGGAAAACGGTGTACTGCAGGAGGTGCATGTCGAGCGCACCCAGCGCCGCGGCATCGTTGGCAACATCTACAAAGGCAAGGTGGTGCGGGTGCTGCCGGGCATGCAGGCGGCATTCGTCGACATCGGCCTGGACCGCGCAGCGTTCATCCACGCGTCGGAAATCTCCCTGCGCGAAGGTTCGTCGGTCGAGAGCATCAGCGCCCTGGTGCATGAGGGCCAGAGCCTGGTGGTGCAGGTGACCAAGGACCCGATTGGCTCCAAAGGCGCGCGCCTGACGACCCAGCTGTCGATCCCGTCCCGTTACCTGGTGTACATGCCGCGCACCAGCCATGTCGGCATTTCCCTGAAGATCGAAGACGAAGCCGAGCGTGAGCGCCTCAAACAGGTGGTTACCGACTGTATCGCCCAGGAGAACATCCAGGACGCCGGCGGTTTCATCCTGCGTACCGCCGCCGAAGGTGCCGGCGCCGATGAGATCCTCATGGACATCCGCTACCTGCGCAGGCTTTGGGAGCAGATCGGCACTCAGATCAAGACCGTCGGCGCGCCGACCGAAATCTATGAAGACCTGGGCTTGGCCTTGCGCACCTTGCGCGACCTGGTCAACCCGAAGATCGAGAAGATTCGCATCGACTCGCGGGAAACCTTCCAGAAAACCACGCAGTTCGTCGCCGAACTGATGCCGGAGATCGCCGATCGCCTGGAGCATTACCCGGGCGAGCGACCGATCTTCGACCTCTACGGCGTCGAAGACGAAATCCAGCGTGCCCTGGACCGCAAGGTGCCGCTCAAGTCCGGCGGCTACCTGGTGGTCGACCCGGCCGAGGCGATGACCACTATCGATGTCAATACCGGGGCCTTCGTCGGCCACCGCAACCTCGAAGAAACCATCTTCAAGACCAACCTTGAGGCGGCCACCGCCATTGCCCGGCAACTGCGCCTGCGCAACATCGGCGGGATCATCATCATCGACTTCATCGACATGGAAGATGAAGAACACCAGCGCCAGGTGCTACGCACCCTGGAAAAACAGCTGGAGCGCGACCACGCCAAGACCAACATCATCGGCATCACCGAACTGGGCTTGGTACAGATGACTCGCAAGCGCACCCGCGAAAGCCTCGAGCAGGTGCTGTGCGAGCCCTGCTACTGCTGCCAGGGGCGCGGCAAGCTGAAAACCCCCGAGACAGTCTGTTACGAGATTTTCCGCGAGATCCTTCGCGAAGCCCGTGCGTATCAGGCCGAAGGCTATAGAGTACTGGCCAACCAGAAGGTGGTAGACCGCTTGCTGGACGAAGAGTCGGGCAATGTTGCCGAGCTTGAAGCCTTCATCGGTCGAACCATTCGCTTCCAGGTCGAGTCCATGTATTCCCAGGAACAATACGATGTGGTGCTCCTCTGACTCGTTCTGAACAACATTGCGCCGTGCGTCGGCTGGCAAAGCGCCGGGTTGCGGCCATAGTTAAGCCACGATCTGGAGGGCCACTGGCATGGAACGACTAATACGCGTTCTTGGCGCCTTGACCCGCTGGGGGCTCGGCTTCAGCGCCTTGCTGGCGGTGCTGGTGGCGCTGTATGTCAGCCTCGGTCGGCAGTTCATTCCGCTGGTGGCCGAGTACCGCGCCGAAGTCGAGACCAAGGCCGAGCAGGCCCTGGGCATGCCGGTGCATATTGGTGCCCTGGAAGGGCACTGGAGCGGCCTGGCGCCGATTGTACGGGTGCGTGATATCCAGGTCGGCGAAGGGGCAACGGCCCTGCGTCTGGACGGCGTCAAGCTGGTGCCCGACCTCTGGGCCAGCCTGGTCGAGCGTCAAGTGCGCCTGGCCAACCTCGAGGTCGGTGGCCTGCAGCTCAGTCTGCGCGAAGATGAAAATGGCGCCTGGGCTCTGGAAGGGCTGCCGAAAAAAGACGACAAGCCGCTGGACCCCGAGCAACTGCTCAAGCAAATCCAGGTGGTGTCCAAGGTCACGGTGGTCGACAGCCAGGTGACGCTGCAGGCGTTCCAGCGCGAGCCGATGACCCTCACCTACGTCAGCCTTGGCCTGCAGACCGGCAGCGTGCGTCAGCGCCTGGATGCGCGGGTGACCCTGCCCGATGGCCAGCCGCTGGCGTTGAGCCTGCGCAGCCGCATCCGCCCAAGCCAGTGGCGCGACGGTGAAGTCGATGCCTACCTGAGCTTGCCGCAAAGCGACTGGGCGCGCTGGCTGCCACCTCGCCTGCTGGGCCAGTGGCAGGCCACCGAGCTGCGCGCGGGTGGCGAGCTGTGGGCGAACTGGGGCAAGGGCCAGTTGCAAAGCGCCATGGTGCGCCTCAATGCGCCGCAGCTGCGCGGCAACTATGCCGAACGCAAGCCGGTGCAGGTCGATAACCTGGCCCTCAATGCCTGGTTCCAGCGAAGCGAGAAGGGGCTTGATGTGCTGGTCGACTCCCTGGCCATGAGCCTGGGCAAGACCCGTTGGGAATCCCACGTGCAGCTCAAGCAGACGGCAGCGACCGAGTCGAGCGATGAAACCTGGGCGATCCAGGCCGACCGCCTCGACCTGACGCCCGTCACGCCGCTGCTCGATGCCTTGGCACCGCTTCCGGAAAAACTCATGGCGGTAGTCGATGGCCTCAAGGTCACGGGGGCCTTGCGCAATGTGCGTCTGGATATCCGGCCTAAAGCCCAGGGTGACCAGCGCCTGAGCTTCGCTGCCAACCTGGAGCGGGTAGGTTTTGATGCCTATCACGGCGCCCCGGCGGCGGGGAATGTCAGCGGCAGCATCAGCGGCGACCTCGGCCAGGGCGAGCTGCGCCTGGATACCGATGCCTTCATGCTGCACCTGTACCCGATCTTCGAGAAACCCTGGCACTACCAGAAGGCCAATGCACGGCTGACCTGGCGCCTGGACCAGGAAGGCTTCACCTTGATCGCGCCGTACCTCAAGGTGCTGGGCGATGAGGGCAAGATCGCCGGCGACTTCCTGATTCGCCTGCTGTTCGATGAAACCCGCGAAGACTACATGGACCTGCGTGTCGGCCTGGTTGACGGCGATGGTCGCTACACTGCCAAGTACCTGCCCGAGGTGCTCAGCCCGGGGCTGGATGAATGGCTGCGCACGGCAATCCTCAAGGGCGCGGTTGATGAAGGGTATTTCCAGTATCAGGGCTCGATCAATCACGGTGCCCCGGCGCAGGCCCGGAGCATCAGCCTGTTCTTCAAGGTGCACGATGCCGCCCTGGACTTTCAGCCGGGCTGGCCGCAGGTGCAGAAAGTTGCCGGTGATGTGTTCATCGACGACGCTGGCGTGCGCATCAAGGCGCAAAGCGGGCAGTTGCTCAATACCCAGGTGCGTGACGTTGAGGTCAACATTCCCCATGTCGTGGCCGGTGAACACAATCACCTTTATCTGGACGGTGAATTCGACGGCGGGCTCGGCGATGGCCTGAAGATTCTCCAGGACGCCCCGATCGGCACCGGGCCGATCTTCGCCGGCTGGGAAGGCGAGGGCAGCCTCAAGGGCAAGCTGAAGCTGGATATCCCCTTGGCCAAGGGGCAGAAGCCCAAGATCGTGGTCGATTTCGCTACCGGCGATGCACGGTTGAAGATCGCCGCGCCAGCCTTGGAGCTGAACCAGCTCAAGGGCGATTTCCGCTTTGACTTCGACAAGGGCCTGAGCGGCGAGAACATCAGCGCACGGTCCTTCGACAAGCCGATCACCGCGCAGATCTTTGCCGAAGGCAAGTCCGGCCAGTTGCAAACTCGCGTCAACGCCAAGGGCCAGATGCCTGTCAAGGCGCTGACCGACTGGCTGCAGGTCAAGCAGGCCCTGCCGCTGTCCGGCGAATTGCCTTATCAGTTGCAGGTGAGCCTGGGCAGTCGCGAAAACCTGCTGACGGTCGATTCAAGCCTCAAGGGCTTGACGGTGGACTTGCCAGCACCCTTTGGCAAGGCTTCCAGTGAAACCCGCAACAGCCAGTTCAGCATGACCTTGCAGGGGCCGGAGCGGCGTTTCAATGTCACTTACGCCGATGTCGCCAAGGCGTTCTATGCCGCGCCCATGGACAAGCTCGACCAGGGGCGTGGCGAATTGCTGTTCGGCGCCGGGACCGCCCAGTTGCCACCGGGCCAGGGCCTGCGGGTGCGTGGCCGCCTGGCGGAGCTGGACCTGGAGCCCTGGCAGAAGCAGCTTGATCGCTTTGCCGGCAATGACCCGAGCGGCAGTGCCAAGCAGATGCTGCGCGGCGTCGACCTGAGTATTGGCCAGCTCAAGGGCTTTGGCCTGAACCTGGCCCAGGCGGTGGTACGTGTGGACCGCAGCGGCAACCTGTGGGCCTTGCGCCTGGACAGCAAGGAACTCATCGGCAACGCCCGCATCCCTGATGCCAAGGGGGCGCCGATGGTGATCAACCTGCAGACCATTCACCTGCCGCCCGCCGACCCTGCTGAAGTCTCTTCCGATGACGGTCCGGATCCGATGGCCAACATCGATCCGCGCAAGATTCCAGCCGTCGACCTGACCATCGACAAGCTGTTCCGCGGTGACGACCTGCTCGGCAGCTGGGCGGTAAAAGTTCGCCCGACCGCCAAAGGTATCGCTCTCAACGACCTCGACGTCAGCGTCAAAGGCCTGCAGATCGACGGCAACGGTGGCTGGGAAGGCGCGCCGGGGGCCAGCGCCAGTTGGTACAAGGGCCGCCTGGAAGGCAAGAACCTGGCTGACATCCTCAAGGCCTGGAACTTTGCCCCGACGGTCACCAGCCGTGATTTCCGCCTCGATGTCGATGGTCGCTGGCCCGGCTCGCCTGCCTGGGTCGGGCTCAAGCGTTTCTCCGGCAGCCTCGATGCTGCCTTGCGCAAAGGTCAGTTCGTTGAAGTGGAAGGCGGCGCCCAGGCGCTGCGGGTGTTCGGCCTGCTCAACTTCAACTCGATTGGTCGGCGCTTGCGCCTGGACTTCTCCGACCTGCTCGACAAGGGCCTGAGCTACGACCGGGTCAAGGGCCTGCTGGTGGCCAGTGAAGGGGTCTACGTGACCCGCGAGCCGATTACCCTGACGGGCCCGTCCAGCAACCTGGAACTGGATGGCACCCTGGACATGGTCCGTGACCGGGTCGACGCCAACCTGTTGGTGACCTTGCCGGTGACCAACAACCTGCCGATTGCCGCCCTGATTGTCGGGGCGCCGGCCATCGGCGGGGCATTGTTCCTGGTTGACCGGCTGCTCGGTGATCGGGTGGCGCGATACGCCAGCGTGCATTATCGCGTCGAGGGTCCGTGGAAAGAGCCTAAGATAAGCTTTATCAAACCTTTCGAAAAAACACGCTAGGAGCCGGCATGAAGTCAGCGGTTATCCAGATGGTCAGCCAGAGCGACGTTCTGGCCAACCTGGAGCGAGCCCGGCACCTGCTTGAGCAGGCGGCCGCAGGTGGCGCGCGGCTCGCCGTGCTACCGGAAAACTTCGCCGCCATGGGCCGGCGCGACAGCGCTGCAATCGGCCGCGCCGAAGCGCTGGGCGAAGGCCCGATCCTGCCCTGGTTGAAACAGACTGCCCGCGACCTCAAGTTATGGATAGTGGCCGGGACCTTGCCGCTGCCGCCGATCGGCCAGGCCGAGGCCAAGTCCCACGCCTGTTCCTTGCTGATCGATGAACATGGCGAGCAGGTGGCGCGCTACGACAAGCTGCACTTGTTCGATGTCGATGTGGCGGATAACCGCGGCCGCTATCGCGAATCCGATGACTATGCCCACGGCGGGCAGGTGGTGGTTGCCGATACCCCGGTGGGTCGTCTGGGCCTGAGCGTCTGCTATGACCTGCGCTTCCCTGAGCTGTACAGTGCGCTGCGCGAGGCCGGGGCCGAATTGATCAGCGCCCCGTCGGCCTTCACTGCGGTGACCGGTGCAGCGCACTGGGAAGTGCTGATACGCGCACGGGCCATTGAAACCCAATGCTATGTCCTGGCCGCAGCCCAGGGCGGCACCCACCCGGGGCCACGGGAAACCTATGGCCATGCGGCGATCGTCGACCCCTGGGGGCGCATCGTCGCCGAACAGGCCAGTGGCGAGGCCGTGCTGCTCGGCGAGCGCGACAGCAGCGAACAAGCGTCCATCCGGGCGCGGATGCCGGTGACCTTGCACCGGCGCTTTTTCTCGCAGGACGCCTTGCGGCCTGCGCACACCTCGGAGTGACTATGAGCCAGATGTTATCCACTGTCAGCGAACACCTGCTGGCGCCGGGCGGCCTGACCCTCGACAGCCTGCAGTCAGTGCTGGGCGAGCTGGCAGGGCCAGGCATCGATGCCGCCGACCTGTACTTCCAGGGGCAGATTTCCGAATCCTGGGCACTGGAAGACGGCATCGTCAAAGAAGGCAGCTTCAACCTCGATCAGGGCGTGGGCGTGCGTGCCCAGTCCGGCGAGAAGACCGGGTTTGCCTACAGCAATGCCATCAATCTCGAAGCCCTGACGTCGGCGGCCCGCGCGGCCCGGTCGATTTCCCGTGCCGGGCAGAATGGCAGTGTGCAAGCGTTCAACAGCCAGGACGTCGTCCAGTTGTATGGCACCGACAACCCGCTGGAAGTCATCAGCCGCGCCGAAAAGGTCGACCTGCTCAAACGGGTCGACGCCGCCACGCGCAAGCTTGATCCACGCATCCAGCAAGTCACCGTCAGCATGGCCGGGGTCTGGGAGCGCATCCTGGTGGCCGCTGCCGACGGCAGCCTGGCGGCCGACATTCGCCCGCTGGTGCGTTTCAACGTCAGCGTGATTGTCGAGCAGAACGGTCGCCGCGAGCGTGGCGGCCATGGCGGTGGCGGGCGTACCGATTACCGCTATTTCACTGACGAGCGGGTCATGGGCTTTGCCCGCGAGGCCCTGCGCCAGGCGCTGGTCAACCTTGAAGCGATCCCGGCGCCGGCCGGTACCTTGCCGGTGGTGCTCGGTTCGGGCTGGTCCGGCGTGTTGCTGCACGAGGCGGTGGGTCATGGCCTGGAAGGTGACTTCAACCGCAAGGGCAGCTCGGCCTATAGCGGCCACATGGGCGAAAAGGTCGCTTCAAGCCTGTGCACCATCGTCGATGATGGCACCCTGGAAGGGCGTCGCGGCTCGCTGAGCGTCGATGACGAAGGCACTCCGACCGAGTGCACCACCCTGATCGAGAACGGCATCCTCAAGGGCTACATGCAGGACAAGCTCAACGCCCGTCTGATGGGCATGGCGCGCACCGGTAATGGCCGCCGCGAGTCCTATGCGCATCTGCCGATGCCGCGCATGACCAACACCTACATGCGTGCTGGCGAGAGCGACCCGGCAGAAATCATCGCCTCGGTGAAAAAGGGCATCTACTGCGCCAACCTCGGCGGCGGACAGGTGGACATCACCAGCGGCAAGTTCGTGTTCTCTACCAGCGAGGCGTACCTGATCGAAGACGGCAAGATCACCGCTCCGGTCAAAGGCGCAACCCTGATCGGTAACGGTCCGGAAGCCATGAGCCGGGTATCGATGGTCGGCAACGACCTGGCGCTGGACAGCGGTGTCGGTACCTGTGGCAAGGATGGTCAGTCGGTGCCGGTGGGCGTCGGCCAGCCAACCCTGAAGATCGATGCGATCACCGTCGGTGGCACGGGCGCATGAAGGTGAAACCGGGCAGGCAGGGCGCCTGCCCGTGTGCGGGGCTCAACGCAGGCCGCGTTGGATCTCGTCGAGCTCGCGGATGTATTTGAAGATCTTGCGGCTCGCGGTTGGCGCTTTGTTGCGCGCCAGCTCGTGCTGGGCCTGGCGGATCAGCGAGCGCAGCTGCTGGCGATCGGCATCCGGATACTCCTGGACAAATTTCTCCAGGACTTCGTCGGTGCCGTCGATCAGCCGGTCGCGCCAGCGTTCGAGATTGTGGAAGCGCTCGTTGTATTGGCGCGAGGAGGCGTCGAGCTGGTCAAGAAGCGCATTGATCGCGTCGATGTCCTGGTCACGCATCAGCTTGCCGATGAACGATTTATGACGTCTTTTCGCCTCGTTCGCGGTATGCCGCTTGTGTTCTTCCAGGGCCATGCGCAGTTCGTCGGTCAACGGCAGTTTGGCCAGGGTGTCGGGCTTGAGCGTAGTGAGGCGCTCGCCCATATCAACCAGCGCCTGCATCTCGCGCTTGATCTGGGTTTTGCTTTTTTCGCCGTCAAAGGCGGTGTCGTAAGAATCAACCATGGGGGCAGTCCGCTGAGAATCGCCGCCATGATAACCAGTCGGGGGCCGCTTGTCCGGTCCGGTCGTAGATTGACCCGCGCCGAACGCAGAATTTGAGTGGAGAAAACCATGAGTGCAGTCCAGAGCGTAGGTCCACAGGCCCTGCCGGCGTTGCAGGAGCAGGTCGAGCAGATCATCGCCGAAGCCCGGCGCCAGGGCGCCAGCGCCTGTGAAGTGGCGGTATCGCTGGAGCAGGGGTTGTCGACCTCGGTGCGCCAGCGCGAAGTCGAAACCGTGGAGTTCAACCGCGACCAGGGTTTCGGCATTACCTTGTACGTGGGGCAGCGCAAGGGCTCGGCGAGCACGTCGGCCAGCGGCAGCGAGGCGATCCGGGAAACCGTCGCCGCCGCCTTGGCGATTGCCAAGCACACCTCCGAAGACGAGTGCGCCGGGCTTGCCGATCCGGCACTGATGGCCCGTGAACAGCCGGATTTCGACCTGTACCATGCCTGGGACATCACCCCCGAGCAGGCTATCGAGAAGGCGCTTGAGTGCGAGGCTGCGGCCTTCGACGCCGATGCACGGATCAAGAACGCCGACGGCACCACCCTTAACACCCACCAGGGCTGCCGCGTTTACGGCAACAGCCATGGCTTTATTGGCGGCTACGCTTCGACCCGGCACAGCCTGAGCTGCGTGATGATTGCCGAAGCCGACGGGCAGATGCAGCGCGATTACTGGTATGACGTCAACCGCCAGGGCGAATTGCTGGCCGACCCGCGCAGCATCGGCATTCGCGCCGCGCAACGGGCGGCCAGCCGCCTCGGCGCGCGCCCGGTGCCGACCTGTGAAGTACCGGTGCTGTTCTCCGCCGAGCTTGCTGGCGGTTTGTTCGGCAGCTTCCTCTCGGCGATTTCCGGCGGCAACCTGTATCGCAAGTCATCTTTCCTTGATGGCGCCATGGGCCAGCGCCTGTTCCCGAGCTGGCTGACGCTGGATGAGCGTCCGCACCTGCAAAGGGCGTTGGGCAGTGCGGCCTTCGACGGTGATGGCCTGGCAACCTACGCCAAACCGTTCGTCGAGAATGGCCAGCTTGTGTCTTATGTGCTGGGCACCTATTCCGGACGCAAGCTCGGCTTGCCGAGCACCGCCAACGCCGGTGGCGTGCATAACCTGTTCGTTACCCATGGCGTCGAAGACCAGGCGGCCTTGCTGCGGCGCATGGGCCGCGGGCTGTTGGTCACCGAGCTGATGGGCCATGGCCTGAACATGGTCACCGGTGACTATTCTCGTGGTGCCGCAGGCTTCTGGGTTGAAAACGGCGAGATTCAGTTCGCTGTTCAGGAGGTGACGATCGCCGGCAATATGAAGGACATGTTCCAGCAAATCGTCGCGATCGGTAATGATCTTGAAACCCGCAGCAATATTCACACAGGTTCGGTATTGATTGAGCGGATGACCGTAGCGGGCAGTTAAGCCCCTACCGGCCTCATCGCTGGCAAGCCAGCTCCCACAATGGTTCGATGTAAGCTGGACCTGCGGGAGCTGGACTTGCCAGCGATCGAGCGCGCAGAGCCCGTTCCTACACCCCCTGCAAAGCCCGGCCCTGTGTCGGGCTTTTTGTTTTTCTTTTTTTCTTGTCCTTGAACTGATTCTGATTATCACCTAATAATGAATATCATTATCTCGGCGATGATGTTCATGAAACCAGTCCTCCACGAATTGCCCTACCTGGAAAACTGGCGCTGGCTGAGCCGGCGCATTCGCTGTGCCCTGGACCCGGACGAGCCGCGCCTGATCGAGCACTACCTCACTGAAGGCCGCTACCTGGTGTGCTGCACCGGTACCAGCGCCTGGACCGTCGCCCTGACTTCATTTCGCCTGTTGCTGGATACCGCCTGCGATCGTGCACTGCCCTGGCATTGGCGCTGCCTGTGCCTGGACCAGGCCTGGCGCCCGCTGCTGGAGCTGCGCAACCTCGATCGCCATGAACACAACCAGCGTTGGCAGCCCTTCGCCCTGCAATTGGCGAACTGCGTGCTGCTGCCTTCGATTTCCTACGATGAACTGATGCAAGGACTTGATGATGAGTAATACCCGTATCGAGCGCGACAGCATGGGTGAACTGCTGGTGCCGGCCGAGGCCCTGTATGGCGCCCAGACCCAGCGCGCGGTGAACAACTTTCCCATCAGCCAGCAACGCATGCCGACCCAGTTCATTCGCGCGCTGCTGCTGGCCAAGGCTGCCGCGGCCAAGGCCAATATCGAGCTCAAACAGCTGGACCCGGCCCGGGGCGAGGCGATCGTCAACGCCGTGGAGCAACTGCTGGCGGGCGATTTCATGCAGCACTTCCCGGTGGATATCTTCCAGACCGGTTCCGGGACCAGCTCGAACATGAACGCCAACGAGGTGATCGCCACCCTGGCCAGCCGCGTGCTGGGCGACACGGTCAACCCCAACGATCATGTCAACTGTGGGCAAAGCAGCAACGACATCATCCCGACCACCATTCATGTCAGCGCCGCGCTGGCCTTGCATGAGCAGTTGCTGCCGGCACTAAACCATCTGGTCAAGGTCATCGACGCCAAGGCTGAACAGGTGCATCCGTTCATCAAGACCGGCCGCACCCACCTGATGGACGCCATGCCGGTGCGCATGAGCCAGGTGCTGGGTGGCTGGGCGGCGCAGATCAAGGCGGCTATTGCTCACCTGCAAGCCACCTTGCCAAGCCTGCAGGCGCTGGCCCAGGGCGGTACCGCGGTGGGCACCGGCATCAATGCCCACCCTGAATTCGCTGCCCGCTTCAGCCGGCAACTGACCGCGCTGACCCGCGTCGAGTTCGTCCCTGGGGATAACCTGTTTGCCCTGATCGGCTCGCAAGACACCGCAGTGGCCGTTTCCGGCCAGCTCAAGACAACGGCGGTGGCGCTGATGAAGATCGCCAACGACTTGCGCTGGATGAACTCCGGGCCACTGGCGGGCCTTGGCGAAATCGAGCTCGAAGGCTTGCAGCCGGGCTCCTCGATCATGCCGGGCAAGGTCAACCCGGTTATTCCGGAGGCTACCGCCATGGTTGCCGCGCAGGTGATCGGCAACGACGCGACCATCGCCGTGGCCGGACAGTCGGGCAACTTCGAGCTCAACGTGATGCTGCCGATCATTGCCCAGAACCTGCTCAGCAGCATCGAGCTGATGGCCAATGCCAGCCGCCTGCTGGCCGACAAGGCGATTGCCAGCTTCAAGGTCAACGAGCCAAAACTCAAGGAAGCGTTGGCACGCAACCCGATCCTGGTGACCGCGCTGAACCCGATCATCGGCTACCAAAAGGCCGCCGAGATCGCCAAGACCGCCTACAAGCAGGGTCGCCCGATTATTGACGTGGCCCTGGAACATACCGACCTGCCGCGCAGCCAGCTTGAAGCGCTGCTCGATCCGGAAAAGCTCACCGCTGGCGGGATCTGAGCCGGTCCACCGCTCTGGAGGTTAGTCATGCAGCACTGGAAACGCACCACCGAAATTGCCAACCGCTTGTTCGAGCAGGGCGAGCTGGTCGATGCCCGCGAGTTGTATCTGCAGGCCCTGGCGCTTGCCCAGGTGTTGTTCGAGCGCTGGCATGACGCCGACGAAGCGGTGGCCGCTTGTGTCATCGCCCACCATAACCTGGCCGACTTGCACCTGCGCCTGAATCAGCCGCAGGAAAGCGCCGAGTACCTCTGCGCCATTCACCAGCGGCTGCTGCAGAGCGCCCAGGACCCACGCCTGGCGCCGAGGTTGCGTGAAGCTGCGCTGCGCCACAGCAGCAAGACCTACACCGAGTTGCTGAGCTTTATCAGCGAGTACGGCCAGTACCCGCGCACCGAACGTCTGCTCTACCGGCACGAGCCGCAGCCGGCCCTGCATGCCGGCCAGGAAAGCACCGCGCCTTCAGCCCTACGATATGGAATCCAGTGATATGCCTTATACCTTGCCTGCATTGCCTTACGCCTACGATGCGCTGGAACCGCACATCGATACCCAGACCATGCAGATTCACCACAGCAAGCACCACCAGACCTACATCAACAACCTCAATGCGGCGGTAGAAGGCAGCGAGTATGCCGAGTGGCCGGTGGAAAAACTGGTCGCCAGCGTTAAACAGCTGCCGGAAAAACTGCAGAACGCCGTGATCAACCAGGGGGGCGGCCACGCCAACCACTCGCTGTTCTGGACGGTGATGTCGCCCAAGGGCGGCGGCTTGCCACAAGGCGCCGTGGCCAAGGCCATCGAGGAGCAATTGGGTGGCTCCGACGCCTTCAAGGAAGCCTTTACCAAGGCTGCGCTGACCCGTTTCGGCAGCGGCTGGGCCTGGTTGAGCGTGACCCCGGCCAAGACCCTGGTGGTCGAAAGCAGTGGTAACCAGGACAGCCCGCTGATGAACGGCAATACGCCGATCCTCGGCCTGGACGTCTGGGAGCACGCTTACTACCTGCTGTACCAGAACCGCCGTCCGGAATACATCAACGCGTTCTACAACGTGATCGACTGGTCCGAGGTAGAGCGTCGTTACGCAGCCGCGCTTGTGTGAGTCGCGCTGGTATGCGTTCGGATGTGATGTCCATTGCCGGAGTGCGGCTGTTTCGCCTGGCGCTCGGTACCCTGTTGCTGCTGGTCGGCTTCGCGCTGCTGGTGGCTCAGGGTATCGCCTGGCTTGATCTGGAGCCGCGCATGCTACGGGCACTTGAAGGCGGTGCGCTGTGCGCCCTGGGCACTGCCCTGGGCGCCGTGCCGGTGCTGGTGATCCGCAACATGCCGGTGGCGCTCGCCGATACCCTGCTGGGCTTCGGTGCCGGGGTGATGCTGGCGGCCACGGCTTTCTCGCTGATCATTCCCGGGCTGGATGCCGCCCAGGCCATTGGCCTGGGTAAATGGGGCGCGGGTGGCTTGATCAGCTTCGGCTTGCTGTTCGGGGCCTTCTGTCTGTACCTGGTGGACCTGAAGGTCTCCGGCGCTTCACCGGAGGCGCTGGTCGGTACTGCCCAGCAGCCGGTGATCGCCGCGCGGATCTGGGTGTTCGTCATCGCCATCATTGCCCATAACATTCCGGAAGGGATGGCCATTGGCGTGTCTGCCGGCGGCGGCATGCCTGATGCCGACAGCCTGGCCATGGGTATCGCCTTGCAGGATGTGCCCGAAGGCCTGGTCATCGCCCTGGTGCTGGCAGGGGCGGGGATGGCCCGTTTCAAGGCGTTTCTGATCGGTGCGGCTTCAGGTCTGGTCGAGCCGCTGGCGGCAGTGGTGTGCGCCTGGCTGGTTAGCGTGGCGGAGTTGTTGCTGCCATTGGGGCTGGCCTGCGCGGCAGGTGCGATGTTGCTGGTGGTGACCCAGGAAATCATTCCGGAATCGCGCAGCAATGGCCATCACCGGCTGGCCAGTCTTGGCCTGTGCATCGGCTTCTGCCTGATGATGGTGATGGACACGGCGCTGTCTTGAGAAAACGGGGGCGGGTTACTCGCCCTCGTCGAAGTAGTTGTTGATCAGCTCGACCAGTGCAGCCAGTGCTGCGTCGTCTTCTTCGCCTTCGGTGTGCAGGTGCACCTGAGTGCCCTTGCCAGCTGCGAGCATCATCACGGCCATGATGCTCTTGCCGTCGACCAGGCTCTGGGGTGTACGGCCCACTCGGACCTGGCAGGGAAAGCGTCCGGCTACACCTACGAATTTCGCCGCCGCCCGGGCGTGCAGCCCCAGCTTGTTGATGATGGTGATTTCACGAGCGGGCATCGAGGCGGGGATCCTGTGGGCTAGAGGTCGCGGTGGCGAACCTGGACGTTCTTCAACGATTGTTGCAGCAGCTGTCCCAGTCGCTCGGTCAGGTACACCGAGCGGTGGTGACCGCCGGTGCAGCCGATGGCAATGGTGACATAGGCGCGGTTGCTGGCGGCAAAGCGTGGCAACCATTTGAGCAGGTAGCTGGAGATGTCCTGGAACATGTCCTCGACATCCGGCTGTGCTGCCAGGTAGTCGATCACCGGTTGCTCCAGCCCTGAATGGTCGCGAAGTTCCGGCTTCCAGTAAGGGTTGGGCAGGCAGCGCACATCGAACACCAGGTCGGCGTCTACCGGCATGCCGCGCTTGAAGCCGAAGGACTCGACCAGGAAGGCCGTGCCTGGCTCCGGCTGGTTCAGCAGGCGCAACTTGATCGAATCACGCAACTGATAGAGGTTCAGGTTGGTGGTGTCGATCTTCAAGTCAGCGAGGTCGGCGATCGGCCCGAGCAAATCGCTCTCGACCTTGATGGCTTCGGCCAACGAGCGTTCGGCATTGGTCAGCGGGTGGCGGCGACGGGTTTCCGAGAAACGCTTGAGCAGGGTTTCTTCGTCGGCGTCCAGGTACAGGACATCGCACTGGATGTGCCGGCTACGGGCTTCCTCAAGCAGTTCGGGGAAGCGCGTGAGGTGGCTTGGCAGGTTGCGCGCGTCGATCGACACCGCCACCTTGGGCTGCATCAGTTCGGTATTGATCAGGGCGTTTTCGGCCAGCTGCGGCAGCAAGCCCGCCGGCAGGTTGTCGATGCAGTAGTAACCGTTGTCCTCAAGTACATCGAGGGCGGTGCTCTTGCCGGAGCCGGACCGGCCGCTAACGATGATCAAGCGCATGTTCAGTGCCCGTTCTGTACGTCCAGTACGACCTGGTACAAGGATTCGTTACTGGTGGCCGCACGCAGTTTGTCGCGTACGTCCTTGCTATCGAGCATGCTGGCGATCTGGCGCAGCAGCTCCAGGTGCGCATCGGTAGCCGCTTCCGGGACCAGCAGTACGAACAGCAGGTCGACCGGGGCGCCATCGATGGCGTCGAAATCGATAGGGGCGTCAAGGTGCAACAGTGCGCTGACCGGCGATTCGCAGCCCTTGAGGCGGCAATGCGGAATGGCAATGCCGTTGCCGAAGCCGGTAGAGCCCAGTTTTTCCCGGGCGATCAGGGCTTCGTACACGTCCTGGGTGTCCAGCTCGGGCACTTGTTTGCCGATCAGATTGGCGATCTGTTCGAGCGCACGCTTTTTACTGCCGCCCGGCACGTTCACAAGGGAACGGCCGGGGGTCAGGATGGTTTCAAGTCGGATCATGGATGAGGGGGATCAGCGGGCCGCTGCACCTTGCAGCAGGCTTTGCTGTTTTTCCTTGTGTTTTTTCAGTTGGCGGTCGAGCTTGTCAGTCAAGGCATCGATCGCTGCATACATGTCTTGGTGTTCGGCATTTGCAACCACTTCGCCGCCGGGAATGAACAGCGTTGCTTCAATCTTCTGCTGCAACTTCTCGACCTTCATGATTACCGTCACATTGGTAATCTTGTCGAAATGCCCCTCCAGCCGTTTCAACTTCTGCTCGACGTACTCACGCAGGGGCTGAGTAACTTCTACATGCTGTCCACTGATATTGACTTGCATACAGCTTCTCCTTTGTTGCCGGTGCATAAGAGGCAGGTGTTGCGCCTGCCACTGAACTGCGGTGGCACACCTCAGGAGCCGTTACATCAATCGCTTGCGCTCGCTCGACGGTGCAATGCCGAGGGACTCGCGGTACTTGGCGACGGTGCGACGTGCTACCTGGATGCCTTGTGCCTCCAGTAAACCAGCGATCTTGCTGTCACTCAATGGCTTTTTCTGATTTTCCGCTGCAACCAGTTTTTTGATGATCGCGCGGATCGCCGTGGACGAGCACTCGCCGCCTTCGGAGGTGCTGACGTGGCTGGAGAAAAAGTACTTCAGCTCGTAAATACCGCGAGGGGTGTGCATGTATTTTTGCGTGGTGACCCGGGAAATGGTCGATTCGTGCATGCCCACCGCTTCAGCGATATCGTGCAGCACCAGCGGCTTCATCGCCTCATCGCCGTGATCGAGGAAGCCACGCTGGTGCTCGACGATCTGGGTGGCGACCTTCATCAGGGTCTCGTTACGGCTTTGCAGGCTCTTGATGAACCAGCGCGCCTCTTGCAACTGGTTGCGCATGAAGGTGTTGTCGGCGCTGGTGTCGGCGCGGCGAACGAAGCCGGCGTACTGCGGGTTGACCCGCAGGCGCGGTACCGCTTCCTGGTTGAGCTCGACCAGCCAGCGCTCGTTGTCCTTGCGCACGATCACGTCCGGCACCACGTATTCGGCTTCGCTGGACTCGATCTGCGAACCTGGGCGCGGGTTGAGGCTCTGCACCAGTTCGATGACCTGGCGCAGTTCATCTTCCTTGAGCTTCATGCGGCGCATCAGCTGGCTGTAGTCGCGGCCACCGAGCAGGTCGATGTAGTCGCTGACCAGGCGCTGGGCTTCGGCCATCCACGGGGTGCCTGGCGGCAGTTGGCGCAATTGCAGCAACAGGCACTCGCTGAGGTTGCGCGCGCCGATGCCGGCCGGTTCGAACTGTTGAATACGGTGCAGCACGGCTTCGACTTCATCCAGCTCGATGTCGAGCTCGGGGTCGAAGGAGTCGCAGATTTCTTCCAGGGTTTCGTCGAGGTAGCCCTGGTTGTTGATGCAGTCGATCAGGGTCACGGCGATCAGCCGGTCGGTGTCGGACATCGGTGCCAGGTTGAGCTGCCAGAGCAGGTGGCTCTGCAGGCTTTCGCCAGCGGAGGTGCGGGTGGTGAAGTCCCACTCGTCATCGTCGTTGCTGGGCAGGCTGCTGGCGCTGGTCTGGTAGATGTCTTCCCAGGCGGTATCGACCGGTAGCTCGTTGGGGATGCGCTCGTTCCATTCGCCTTCTTCGAGGTTGTCCACCGTCGGGGCGGTCTCCTGGAAGCTGGTTTCCTGAACTTCGGCGACGGGTTTGCTCTCGGCGTTGTCGGCCATCGGGTCGCTGTTGTCGAAGTCGTCGCCGTCTTCCTGGCGTTCGAGCATCGGGTTTGATTCCAGCGCTTCCTGGATTTCCTGCTGGAGGTCCAGGGTAGAAAGCTGGAGCAGACGTATGGCCTGTTGCAACTGCGGGGTCATCGTCAGTTGCTGGCCCATTCTTAGGACGAGCGATGGTTTCATGGCAGGGGCTTAACACCTTATTTGCCGGCGCACATGCGCCATCCACTACAAGGGCACCGAAGCGCCAACTTTAAGCAAATTATATGCCTGAAATTGCAGCGTTTGCCTAGAGCGCCGTAACAATTAAGCCATGAACTGGCTTGATCGAGAGCGCTCTGGCAGCGCCTTACACCTTGAGCCTACAGGCGGAACTCATGGCCGAGGTAAACCTCTTTGACCAGATCGTTGGCCAGGATGGTCTCTGCATCGCCTTCGGCGATCAGTTGGCCATCGTTGACGATGTAAGCGGTTTCACAGATATCCAGGGTTTCACGGACGTTGTGGTCGGTGATCAGAACGCCAATGCCCTTGGCCTTCAGGTGGTGGATGATCTGCTTGATGTCGCCGACCGAGATCGGGTCGACACCGGCAAAGGGTTCGTCGAGCAAAATGAACTTCGGCGCAGTGGCCAGGGCGCGGGCGATCTCGACGCGGCGACGCTCGCCACCGGAGAGGCTCATGCCGAGGTTGTCGCGGATGTGGCTGATGTGGAATTCCTGCAGCAGGCTTTCCAGTTCCTTGCGCCGGCCATCGCGGTCGAGGTCCTTGCGGGTTTCAAGGATGGCCATGATGTTGTCGGCCACCGACAGCTTGCGAAAGATCGAGGCTTCCTGCGGCAGGTAGCCGATACCGGCGCGCGCGCGGCCGTGCATGGGCTGATGGCTGACATCGTGGTCGTCGATCAGGACGCGGCCCTGATCGGCCTGGACCAGGCCGACGATCATGTAGAAACAGGTGGTCTTGCCGGCGCCGTTGGGGCCGAGCAGGCCGACGATCTGGCCGCTGTCGATCGACAGGCTGACGTCGCGGACCACTTGCCGGCTCTTGTAGCTCTTGGCCAGGTGCTGGGCTTTGAGGGTTGCCATTTACTCGGCCTTCTTCTTCGGCTGGATCACCATGTCGATGCGTGGGCGCGACTCGGTGACTTTGCCACCGCGACCGGCGGTAGCGATCTGTTTCACCGTGTCGTAGACGATCTTCTCGCCTTCGGTGGTGTTGCCTTCGTTGATCACTTTGGCGCGGTCGATCAGGACGATGCGGTTTTGCGGCGCATTGTACTGGATGGTCTTGCCATAGCCTTGCATCTTGTCTGGCTTGGCCGCGCTCTGCTGCTGTTCGAAGTAGGCCAGGTTGCCCACCGAGGTCACCACGTCGATGTCGCCACCGGCAGTGCGGGTGATGGTCACGGTGTTGCCTTTGATCATCATCGAGCCCTGGGTGATGATCACGTCACCGGTGTAGGTGGCGACGCCTTGTTTGTCATCCAGTTGAGCATGGTCAGCCTGGATACGGATCGGCTGGTCACGGTCGGTCGGCAGGGCCCAGGCGCTCGCGCTTCCCAGTGCTGCGCTCAGGCTGAGCAAAAAGGGGAGGGTTTTAACGAGCCTCATACTGTCCTCTTACGTTGGACAGCAGGTCCATCCTGCCGTCTTTCAAATACGCTTTCATTCCATTGCCCGTAGTTACGCCACCGGCGCCGTCGATTCTAACGGCTTGCTCGGTTTGCGCATATTGCTTCTGCGGGAATACCGTCATGCGGCTGGTGGTAATGATCATGGTGCGGTTTTTTTCATCGGTGCGGGCAACCCGTACCGAGTCGATCAGTTCGACTTCGCTGCCATCGGGGTTGACCTCGCCGCGCTCGCTTTGCACGTGCCACGGGTAAGTGGTGCCACGGTACATCTGCAGGTCCGGCGTGGTCAGCAAGGTCACTTCGCTGGCCTTGAGGTGCTCGACCTTGTCGGCAGTCATCTCGTACTGCATCTTGCCGTCGGGCAGGAACTGCACGCTGCGGGCGTTCACGGCGTAATAGTCAATGGCGCTCTGGTCGGGCCCGACAACAGGCTTGTTGTCGAGGAAGCTCTCAGGGCTGATGTTCCAGTAGCCGATCGCCACCAGCAAGGCGGCAATCACACTGAACAGCGCAATATTGCGGATTTTCTTACTGAACATGTGTCGCTCTACAGGTAATGGCTGTTGGCCGCTTCAAGATTGCCCTGGGCTTGCAGGATCAGTTCGCAGAACTCGCGAGCGGCACCTTCGCCGCCGCGCGCCAGGGTCACCCCATGAGCGTGCTCGCGAACGAAGGCGGCGGCGTTGGCCACCGCCATGCCCAGCCCGACCCGTCGGATCACGGGCAGGTCAGGCAGGTCGTCGCCCAGATAGGCAACCTGTTCATAGCTTAGGTTGAGCTGGCCAAGAAGCTCGTCCAATACCACCAATTTATCTTCGCGGCCCTGGTACAGGTGAGGAATGCCGAGGTTCTTTGCCCGGCGCTCGACCACCGGGGTCTTGCGCCCGCTGATGATGGCGGTGGTCACGCCCGAGTTCATGAGCATCTTGATGCCCTGGCCGTCGAGGGTGTTGAAGGTCTTGAATTCGCTGCCGTCTTCGAGAAAGTACAGGCGCCCATCGGTGAGTACGCCGTCTACGTCGAAAACCGCCAGTTTGATGGCTTTGCCGCGCTGGAGCAGGTCCTGGGTCATTTACATCACTCCCGCACGCAACAGGTCGTGCATGTTCAGGGCGCCAACCGGGCGCTCGTCCTTGTCGATCACCACCAGGGCGCTGATCTTGTGGTCTTCCATGATCTTCAGGGCCTCGGCGGCGAGCATCTCGGCGCGGGCGGTCTTGCCGTGGGCGGTCATGACTTCCTCGATGAGGGTCTTGTGCACATCGATGTTGCGATCGAGGCTACGGCGCAGATCGCCGTCGGTGAAGATCCCGGCCAGCCGTCCGTCGGCTTCGAGTACCACGGTCATGCCCAAACCTTTGCGAGACATTTCGAGGAGCGCGTCCTTGAGCAGGGTACCGCGCTGAACCTGCGGCAACTCGTTGCCAGCGTGCATGACGTTCTCGACTTTGAGCAGCAGGCGTCGGCCGAGGGCGCCGCCGGGGTGCGAGAACGCGAAGTCTTCAGCGGTAAAGCCGCGGGCCTCGAGCAGCGCGATGGCCAGGGCATCGCCCAGTACCAGTGCTGCGGTGGTCGAGGAGGTCGGTGCCAGGTTGAGCGGGCAGGCTTCCTGGGCGACACGGGCGTCGAGGTTGACCTCGGCGGCCTTGGCCAGCGGCGAGTCGGGGTTGCCGGTGAGGCTGATCAACTGGATGCCCAGGCGCTTGATCAGCGGCAACAGGGTGACGATCTCGGCCGTCGAGCCCGAGTTGGACAGGGCCAGGATCACGTCATCACGGGTGATCATGCCCATGTCGCCATGACTGGCTTCGGCCGGGTGGACGAAAAACGCCGGCGTACCGGTGCTGGCCAGGGTGGCGGCGATCTTGTTGCCGATGTGCCCCGACTTGCCCATGCCGACCACCACTACCCGGCCTTTGCTGGCCAGGATCAGCTCGCATGCCTTGACGAAATCGGCGTCGATGTGGGCCAGCAGGCCCTCAACCGCCTCGAGTTCGAAACGGATGGTGCGCTGCGCGGATTGGATCAGGTCGCTGGATTGGCTCATGTCGAAAATCGGATTGCCTGATGAAAAGGCGGCGATTATAGCGGTAAAGGGCAAAAGCCTCACCTTGTGATTGTCATACAGTCGTCCACTTAGCTTAACCATACCTGAACAAGCACCGTGGCGGCCTTGGGGCGGCCCTATCAGCGGTGCTATAGTTCGCTGCTGTTCGGCCCGCTCGGTGCGGGCGTGCCTCCACGAAGGGGGCGCGCGTCTGAGTGAGAAGGCTGCATCGCAAGGAGTCTAGATGAGCGTTGATAACGCCTACGCGGTCGAATTGAAGGGCGTAACCTTCAAGCGCGGTTCGCGCAGCATCTTCAATAATGTCGACATACGCATTCCGCGCGGCAAGGTTACCGGTATCATGGGGCCTTCCGGGTGCGGCAAGACCACGCTGCTGAGGCTGATGGGCGCACAGTTGCGTCCGGCCAGCGGCGAAGTCTGGGTGGCAGGGCAGAATCTGCCGACCCTGTCGCGCAGTGACCTGTTCGATGCCCGCAAGCAAATGGGCGTGCTGTTCCAGAGCGGCGCGCTGTTCACCGATCTCGATGTGTTCGAGAACGTCGCCTTCCCGTTGCGGGTACATACCCAGCTGTCCGACGAGATGATTCGCGACATCGTCCTGATGAAGCTCCAGGCCGTTGGCCTGCGCGGCGCCATCGAGCTGATGCCCGACGAGTTGTCCGGAGGCATGAAGCGTCGCGTCGCCCTGGCCAGGGCCATCGCTCTGGACCCGCAGATCCTCATGTACGACGAGCCGTTCGTCGGCCAGGATCCGATTGCCATGGGGGTGCTGGTACGGCTGATCCGCCTGCTCAACGACGCCCTGGGCATCACCAGTATCGTGGTTTCCCATGATCTGGCCGAAACCGCCAGCATTGCCGACTACATCTACGTGGTGGGTGATGGTCAGGTCCTGGGGCAGGGCACGCCAGAGGAACTGATGGGCTCCGATAACCCGCGCATTCGTCAATTCATGAAAGGCGATCCGGATGGTCCGGTGCCCTTTCACTTTCCTGCGCCGGATTACCGCGCCGATCTTCTGGGGAAGCGTTGATGCGCAAAAAATCCATGCTCGAACGTATTCGTCGTTTTGGCCGTTCGGCCATCGACGTGCTGGCCGTACTCGGCCGCTCCTTTTTGTTCCTGCTGCATTCGCTGGTAGGGCGCAGCGGCACCGGCGGCGGCTTCCAGCTGCTGGTCCGGCAGCTGTATTCGGTTGGCGTGCTGTCGCTGGCGATCATTGTCGTTTCCGGGGTGTTCATCGGCATGGTGCTGGCCCTGCAGGGGTTCAGCATCCTGACCAAGTACGGCTCGGAACAGGCGGTGGGGCAGATGGTTGCCCTGACCTTGCTGCGTGAACTCGGGCCGGTGGTTACCGCCTTGCTGTTTGCCGGCCGTGCAGGCTCGGCGCTGACCGCCGAGATCGGCAACATGAAGTCCACCGAGCAGTTGTCCAGCCTGGAAATGATCGGTGTCGACCCGCTCAAGTACATCGTTGCCCCACGGTTGTGGGCCGGTTTCATCTCCCTGCCGTTGCTGGCGCTGATCTTCAGCGTGGTCGGCATCTGGGGTGGCTCCTGGGTTGCCGTGGACTGGCTGGGCGTCTATGAAGGCTCGTTCTGGGCCAACATGCAGAACAGTGTTTCCTTTACCGACGATGTGCTCAACGGGGTGATCAAGAGCCTGGTTTTTGCCTTCGTCGTGACCTGGATTGCCGTATTCCAGGGCTATGACTGCGAGCCCACTTCAGAGGGGATCAGTCGTGCCACTACCAAGACCGTGGTCTATGCCTCATTGGCAGTCCTGGGTCTGGACTTTATTCTGACCGCCTTGATGTTTGGAGATTTCTGATGCAAAACCGCACCCTGGAAATCGGTGTCGGCCTGTTTCTTCTGGCCGGGATCCTGGCGCTGATCCTGCTGGCCCTGCGTGTCAGCGGCCTGTCGGCGAGCCCGAGCAGCGATACCTATAAACTTTATGCCAATTTCGACAATATCGCCGGTTTGACTGTCAGAGCTAAAGTGACCATGGCCGGTGTGACCATCGGCAAGGTCACCGCCATCGATCTGGATCGTGACACCTTTACCGGTCGGGTGACGCTGCAGCTGGAAAAACGGGTAGACAATCTGCCGGTCGACTCCACTGCATCTATCCTCACCGCAGGGCTGCTCGGCGAGAAGTACATCGGTATCAGCGTGGGCGGAGAAGATGCGGTGCTCAAGGATGGTGCAACCATTCACGACACCCAGTCGGCGCTGGTACTGGAAGATCTGATTGGCAAGTTCCTGCTCAATACCGTTGGCAAAGAAGCTAAATAAGGAGTTTCCATGATTTCTATCCTGCGACGCAGCTTGCTGGTGTTGCTGGCAGCGCTGCCACTGATGGCCGGCGCGGCTGCTCAGTCCCCCAAAGAGGTGATCGAGAAGACCACCAGCCAGTTGTTGTCTGACCTCAAGACCAACAAAGAACAGTACAAGGCCAACCCGAGTGCGTTCTACGATGCGCTCAATGCCAACCTGGGCCCGGTCGTCGATGCCGACGGCATCTCGAAAAGCATCATGACCGTCAAGTATTCGCGCCAGGCCAGCCCGGCGCAGATGCAGCGCTTCCAGGAGAACTTCAAGCGCAGCCTGATGCAGTTCTACGGCAACGCCCTGCTCGAATACAACAACCAGGGCATCACTGTCGGCAATGCCAAGCAGGACGGTGATGAGCGCGCCAGCGTCGACATGACGGTCAAGGGCAACAACGGTGCCGTTTACCCGGTGCAGTACACCCTGACCAAGCTCAATGGCGAGTGGAAAGTGCGTAACGTCATCGTCAACGGCATCAACATCGGCAAGCTGTTCCGTGACCAGTTCGCCGACGCCATGCAGCGCAACGGCAACAACCTGGACAAGACCATCGACGGCTGGGCCGGCGAAGTGGCCAAGGCCAAGGAGTCCACCGAGCAAGCGGCCGAGAAGCAAGCGCAATGACCGACAACGCCGTGACCATGAGCGAGCCGGGTGTATTGAACCTGGCCGGGGTCCTGGATTACCGCAGCGGGCCTGCCTTGCGCAAGGAAGGCAAGGCCCTGATCGCGGCGTGCAAGGCCCAGGCTTTGGTGCTGGATTGCTCGAAGGTCGAGAAATCCAGCAGCGTCGGCCTGTCCCTGCTGCTGGCGTTCATGCGCGATGGCAAGGCGGCGGGCAAGGCCGTGCAGGTCCGCTCCATGCCCCAGGACATGCGTGAAATCGCCGAAGTTTATGACCTCGATGAGGTGCTGGCCGGTCAATGACCGCCAGCCAGCGACTGGCCCCTCTGTCAGAGTCTCCGATTACGGGGTTCGCAGGCGAGGGGCTTTTTTGTATGATGGCCGACCCGCGCGCACAGGGCGCCGATTGAGGTTGAGCATGCAGGCCGTAGAAGTTAAGAACTTCCTTGAAGAAAAGTTGCCGGGAACCCGGGTCGAAGTTGAAGGCGAAGGCTGCAACTTCCAGTTGAACGTGATCAGCGATGAATTGGCGGCCCTGAGCCCGGTCAAGCGTCAGCAGCAGATCTATGCTCACCTTAACCCGTGGATCACCGATGGCAGCATCCATGCGGTAACCATGAAATTTTTCAGCAGCGCAGCCTGGGCTGAGCGCACCTGAGCCAACTTGGCGGCGAGACTCTAATGGACAAACTGATTATTACTGGCGGCGTTCGCCTCGATGGCGAAATCCGCATTTCCGGGGCAAAGAACGCTGCCCTGCCGATTCTGGCGGCGACCTTGCTCTGCGATGGCCCGGTCACCGTGGGCAACCTGCCACACCTGCACGACATCACCACGATGATCGAGCTGTTCGGCCGCATGGGCATTGAGCCGGTGATCGACGAGAAGCTCTCGGTCGAAATCGACCCACGCACCATCAAGACCCTGGTCGCGCCGTACGAGCTGGTGAAAACCATGCGCGCCTCGATCCTGGTGCTGGGCCCGATGGTCGCCCGTTTCGGCGAGGCCGAAGTGGCCCTGCCTGGCGGTTGCGCCATTGGTTCGCGTCCGGTCGACCTGCACATCCGTGGCCTGGAAGCCATGGGCGCGAAGATCGAGGTCGAAGGCGGCTACATCAAGGCCAAGGCCCCTGAAGGCGGCCTGCGTGGCGCGCACTTCTTCTTTGATACCGTCAGCGTGACCGGTACCGAGAACATCATGATGGCCGCAGCCCTGGCCAAAGGCCGCAGCGTGCTGCAAAACGCCGCGCGCGAGCCGGAAGTGGTCGACCTCGCCAACTTCCTCAACGCCATGGGCGCCAAGGTTCAGGGCGCCGGTACCGACACCATCACCATCGACGGCGTCGAGCGTCTGGGTTCGGCGACCTACCGCGTCATGCCTGACCGTATCGAAACCGGTACCTACCTGGTGGCTGCTGCCGTTACTGGCGGCCGCGTCAAGGTCAAGGACACCGATCCGACCATCCTCGAAGCCGTCCTTGAAAAACTCAAGGAAGCTGGTGCCGAAGTCACCACCGGTGAAGACTGGATCGAGCTGGACATGCACGGCAAGCGGCCCAAAGCCGTCAACCTGCGTACCGCTCCGTACCCAGCGTTCCCGACCGACATGCAGGCGCAGTTCATCTCCCTCAACGCCATTGCCGAAGGCACCGGCGCGGTGATCGAGACGATCTTCGAAAACCGCTTCATGCACGTCTACGAAATGCACCGCATGGGCGCCCTGATCCAGGTCGAAGGCAACACTGCCATCGTGACCGGGACCAAGACCCTCAAAGGCGCTCCAGTAATGGCCACCGACCTGCGGGCTTCGGCCAGCCTGGTGCTGTCGGCGCTGGTTGCCGAAGGCGATACGCTGATCGACCGCATCTACCACATCGACCGTGGTTACGAGTGCATCGAGGAAAAACTGCAGATGCTCGGCGCCAAGATCCGTCGCGTACCGGGCTAGTCTGTGAGTGGCGCAGGGACGCGCCAGCCAATTGCTGCACCGAATTAATGCGGTCGGGCCTGTTGAGTGCCCGGCCGGCTGTAGCCGCATAAGGACCGACGTTTCCCATGTTGACCATCGCGCTATCCAAAGGTCGGATTCTCGACGACACCCTGCCGCTGCTGGCGGAAGCCGGTATCGTTCCGACCGAGAACCCGGACAAGAGCCGCAAGCTGATCATTCCTACGACTCAGGAAGACGTTCGTCTGCTGATCGTGCGCGCCACCGACGTGCCGACCTATGTCGAGCATGGTGCCGCCGATCTGGGCGTGGCCGGCAAGGACGTGCTGATGGAGTACGGTGGCCAGGGCCTGTACGAGCCGCTGGACCTGCAGATTGCCCAGTGCAAGCTGATGACCGCCGGCAAGATCGGCGCTGCCGAGCCTAAAGGCCGTTTGCGCATCGCCACCAAGTTCGTCAACGTTGCCAAGCGCTACTACGCCGAACAAGGCCGTCAGGTCGATATCATCAAGCTGTATGGCTCGATGGAGCTGGCGCCGCTGATCGGCCTGGCCGACAAGATCATCGACGTCGTCGACACCGGCAATACCCTGCGTGCCAACGGCCTGGAACCCCAGGAACTGATTGCCACCATCAGCTCCCGGCTGGTGGTCAACAAGGCTTCGATGAAGATGCAGCACGCCCGCATCCAGAGCCTGATCGACACCCTGCGCCAGGCGGTCGAATCGCGACACCGCGGCTAAGACTTTCTACCTCCTGCGCGCGGCCTTCGCTGTCGCGCCCGTCTATCCGCGTCATAGCCAATTTTCTCGGGTGCCCGCGCGGATGGACTGGTAGCTTAGGGCGCCTGAGCATTCGCCATTTATTGAGGCCCTCGCTATGACCACGTCCACTGCAATCGCCCGACTCAATGCCGCTGACCCGGATTTCGCCCGACATCTGGATCATCTGCTGAGCTGGGAAAGTGTCTCTGACGACGCGGTCAACCAGCGCGTGCTCGACATCATCAAGGCCGTGCGCGAGCGCGGCGATGCGGCGCTGGTGGAGTTCACCCAGCGTTTCGATGGCGTGCAAGCCACTTCGATCAACGACCTGATCCTCGGTCGCGAGCGCCTGGAGCTGGCCCTGACCCGCATCACCCCGGCCCAGCGTGAAGCGCTGGAAAAAGCCGCAGAGCGGGTGCGCAGCTACCACGAACGGCAGAAGCAGGATTCCTGGAGCTACACCGAAGCCGACGGCACCGTGCTCGGCCAGAAGGTCACGCCACTGGACCGCGCCGGCCTGTATGTGCCAGGCGGCAAGGCGTCGTACCCCTCGTCGGTACTGATGAACGCGATTCCGGCCAAGGTCGCCGGTGTCGGTGAAGTGGTCATGGTGGTGCCGACCCCGCGTGGCGAGGTCAACGAGCTGGTCCTGGCCGCCGCCTGCATCGCCGGTGTCGACCGGGTCTTCACCATCGGTGGCGCCCAGGCGGTTGCCGCCCTGGCCTATGGCACCGAAAGCGTGCCACAGGTCGACAAGGTGGTTGGCCCGGGCAACATCTACGTGGCCACCGCCAAGCGTCATGTGTTCGGTCAGGTAGGTATCGACATGATCGCCGGCCCGTCGGAGATTCTCGTGGTATGCGACGGCCAGACCGACCCGGACTGGATCGCCATGGACCTGTTCTCCCAGGCCGAGCACGACGAAGATGCCCAGGCGATTCTGGTCAGCCCTGACGCCGCGTTCCTCGACAAGGTTGCCGCCAGCATCGACAAGCTGCTGCCGACCATGGAACGCGCCGAGATCATCAAGACCTCGATCAACGGCCGTGGTGCGCTGATCCAGGTGCGCGACATGCAGCAGGCGATGGACGTTGCCAACCGTATTGCGCCGGAGCACCTGGAGTTGTCGGTGGCCGATCCGCAAGCCTGGCTGCCGCAGATTCGCCATGCCGGTGCGATCTTCATGGGCCGCCACACCAGCGAAGCCCTGGGCGATTACTGCGCAGGCCCCAACCACGTACTGCCAACCTCCGGCACTGCGCGCTTCTCGTCGCCGCTGGGGGTGTACGACTTCCAGAAGCGTTCGTCGATCATCTTCTGCTCCGAGCAGGGCGCTTCCGAGCTGGGCCACACCGCCTCGGTACTGGCCCGTGGCGAATCGCTGACCGCCCACGCCCGCAGCGCCGAATACCGCATCCTTGCCGATAACAAAAAGGGGAACTGAACATGAGTAAATTCTGGAGCCCCTTCGTCAAGGACCTGGTGCCTTACGTGCCGGGCGAGCAGCCAAAGCTGGCCAAGCTGGTCAAGCTCAACACCAATGAAAACCCCTACGGCCCATCGCCCAAGGCGCTGGAAGCCATGCGTGGCGAGTTGAACGACAACCTGCGCCTGTACCCGGACCCTAACAGCGACCTGCTCAAGCAGGCGGTGGCCGAATACTACGGCGTGCAGGGCAACCAGGTATTTCTCGGCAACGGTTCGGACGAAGTGCTGGCGCACATCTTCCATGGCCTGTTCCAGCACGATGCGCCGCTGTTGTTCCCAGACATCAGCTACAGCTTCTACCCGGTCTACTGCGGCCTGTACGGCATCCCGTTCGAGGCGGTGGCGCTGGATGAGCAGTTCCAGATCCGTGTCGACGATTACCGCAAGGCCAATGGCGGGATTATCTTCCCCAACCCCAACGCACCGACCGGTTGCCTGCTGGCCCTGGAGGCCATCGAGCAACTGCTCAAGGCCAACCCGGATTCGGTGGTGGTGGTCGATGAAGCCTACATCGACTTTGGCGGCCAGACCGCCATCAGCCTGGTGGATCGCTACGACAACCTGCTGGTCACCCAGACCCTGTCCAAGTCGCGCTCGCTGGCAGGTCTGCGGGTCGGTCTGGCGGTGGGCCACCCGGACCTGATCGAGGCCCTGGAGCGGATCAAGAACAGCTTCAACTCCTACCCGCTCGATCGCATGGCGATTGTCGGTGCGGCGGCAGCGTTCGCCGACCGTGCGTACTTCGACGAAACCTGCCGCAAAGTGATCGACAGCCGCGAGTCGCTGGTCAAGGAATTGAGCGCCCGTGGTTTTGAAGTCCTGCCGTCGGCGGCCAACTTCATCTTTGCCCGCCACCCGCAGCAGGACGCCGCCGAGCTTGCGGCCCGCCTGCGCGAGCAAGGGGTGATCGTGCGGCACTTCAAGCAGGCGCGGATTGCCCAGTTCCTGCGCATCACCATCGGTACCCCGGAGCAGAACCAGGCGTTGCTTGATGCGCTGAACTGAAACTGCTCAGTCCTTATCGCGGGGCAAGCCCGCTCCCACTGGGGGAGCGGGCTTGCCCCGCGATGCTTGTTACCGGTAATCTTTCCCTTCTGAATTCATCCGATGATTGGATGTCATGACGTTATTGATCAAGCGCTCCCTGGTCGAACAAGCCGTCGAGCAACTGCGCCAGCGCGTGGCCAGCGGTGCCTGGGCCGTGGGCCAGCGCCTGCCCACCGAACCGGAACTGGCCAGCGAACTGGGCATCAGTCGCAACACCGTGCGTGAAGCCATGCGCGTGCTGGCGTTCAGCGGCCTGGTCGAAGTCCGCCAGGGGGATGGCAGCTACCTGCGCAGCGCCGTCGACCCGCTGCAGGCGCTACAGGCCTTGTCGCGCTGCGATCTGGAGCAGGCGCGCGAGACTCGCCATATTCTTGAAGCCGAAGCCATTGGCCTGGCCGCGCTGCGCCGTACCGACGCGGACCTGCACGCTCTTCGCGAAGCGCTCGAACACAGCGGCGCGCATTTTCATGCCGACCTGGAGCAGTACATCCGTTGCGATCTGGTGTTCCACCAGCGCCTGGTCGATGCCGCGCACAACCCGGCCCTGAGCGAGCTGTATCGGTACTTTTCCGGTGTGGTGGCCGCCACCTTGCACCACAACCTGTCCCACGCGCCCCGCTGTCAGCTGGTCTTCGACCTGCACGGGCAGATTCTCGATGCCATCGAACAACGCGATCCGGACCGGGCCAAGGCCCTGAGCCGGACCCTGATCAACGAATCCTGACCTTGCGAGACTGCCATGGGCCATGACACAACCCGAACTGCGGCGCCAGCCAATGGGCCGGAGCTGGAAGAACTGCTGATCGACGCCGAGGCCGACGACGAACAGGTGCAACAGCAGCCGGTGCTGCTCAAGCGGCCCTGGCTGTTGCTGCTCGGCCTGGTGCTGGTGGCGCTGAACCTGCGGCCAGCGTTGTCGAGCATGGCGCCGCTGCTTAGCCAGGTTTGCGACAGCCTCGGCCTGACAGCGTCGCAGGCCGGTTTGCTGACGACCTTGCCAGTGCTTTGCCTGGGCCTGTTCGCGCCGCTGGCACCGTTGCTGGCGCGGCGCTTTGGCAGCGAGCGGGTGATCCTCGGTATTCTTTTGGTGTTGGCAGCGGGTATTGCCGTGCGTAGCGCCTTCGGCAGTACTGGCGTGTTCGTCGGCAGCATCATGGCCGGGGCCAGCATCGGCGTGATCGGCGTACTGTTGCCTGGCATCGTCAAACGTGATTTCCCCAAGCACGCCGGGACCCTGACCGGTGTCTACACCATGGCTTTGTGCCTGGGCGCGGCCATGGCGGCCGGCGCCACCGTCCCCCTGAGCGAGCGCCTGGGTGACAGTTGGTCGCTAGGTCTGGGTTTCTGGTTGATCCCGGCATTGCTGGCCGCGCTGATCTGGTTGCCCCAGGCGCGCGAGGGACACGGTGCGCATCACGTCGCCTATCGGGTGCGTGGCCTGCTGCGCGACCCGCTGGCCTGGCAGGTGACCTTGTATATGGGCCTGCAGTCGTCGCTGGCCTATATCGTCTTTGGCTGGCTGCCGTCGATTCTCATCGGTCGCGGCCTGAGCCCGACCCAGGCCGGGTTGGTGCTTTCCGGCTCAGTCATCGTGCAGTTGATCAGCTCGCTCAGCGCCCCCTGGCTGGCGACCCGCGGCAAGGACCAGCGCCTGGCCATCGTGATCGTCATGCTCATGGCCCTGGCCGGTTTGTTCGGCTGCCTGTATGCGCCCCTGGATGGCCTGTGGGGCTGGGCAATCGTGCTTGGCTTGGGGCAGGGCGGCACTTTCGCCCTGGCCCTGACCCTGATCGTGCTGCGCTCCAAAGACGCCCATGTGGCGGCCAACCTGTCGAGTATGGCTCAAGGCATCGGCTATACCCTGGCTTCGATGGGGCCGTTCGCGGTCGGCCTGGTGCATGATTTGACCGGCGGCTGGAGTGCGGTAGGCTGGATCTTTGCGGTGCTGGGGGCTGGCGCCATTGGTTTTGGCCTCAAGGCCGGGCGCAACTTGCATGTGCAGGTGGTCAGCGAGCGGGTTTGAGATTGCGTTGAGGCTATTGCCGGCAAGGCCGGCTCCCACAGGGGAACTGCTGCACACTCCTGTGGGCGCCAGCCTTGCTGGCGATGGCTGCGAAGCGGCCCGGGTTTAAGCAGACATTCGCCAGGCAAATGTCCATAGCTTTTTGCCACTCCAGCGGACTATCGTTCAGGTCTATTCCCTTCGAAACGGACCCGCCCATGAGCGACGCCAACACTGCCTTGATCACCCGCTTCTACCAGGCCTTCCAGCGCCTGGATGCCGAAGCCATGGTTGCCTGCTACAGCGACGATATCATCTTCAGCGACCCGGCCTTCGGCACCTTGCGCGGCAAGGACGCGGGTGACATGTGGCGCATGCTCACCACCCGTGCCAAGGATTTTTCCCTGACCTTCGACAGCGTGCGTGCCGATGAACGCAGCGCCAGTGCGCACTGGGTCGCCCGCTACCTGTTCAGCCAGACCGGCCGTACCGTGGTCAACGACATTCAGGCGCGTTTCGTCCTGCGGGACGGCAAGATCTGCGAGCACCACGATAGCTTCGACCTGTGGGGCTGGTCGCGCCAGGCATTGGGCACCAGCGGGTTGTTGCTGGGCTGGTCACCACTGGTGCAGGGCAAGGTGCGTGCCCAGGCGCAGAAAGGCCTGCGGGCGTTTCAGGCCGGGCGCTGAAGCGCTAAGCTGTGCGCTTTGCCGTTGATAGTAGCCGTCGTGTCCGAGCCCACTCCCGAACCCCTGAACAAACCCTGGTACGTCTACCTGGTGCGCGCCGCCAATGGCTCGCTGTATTGCGGGATCAGTGACAACCCCGCACGGCGCTTCCTGGCCCATCAGAAGGGCCAGGGCGCACGCTACTTCAGTACCAGCCCGGCAGTGGCTTTGGTCTATGTCGAAGCCTGGCCGGACAAGACCAAGGCCCTGCAACAGGAGCGGCTGGTGAAGAAGCTGCGCAAAAGTGCCAAGGAAGCGCTGGTGGCCTCCTGGTCGGGGCTCAGTCCTTGCGACGCTTGAGCTGATCGGTCAGTTGCGTCGGCAGGCCCTTGATGATCAGGGTACCGGCTTCCTCGTCGTATTCGATCTTCGAGCCCAGCAGGTGGGCTTCAAAGCTGATCGACAGGCCCTCGGCGCGCCCGGTGAAGCGGCGGAACTGGTTGAGGGTGCGTTTATCGGCCGGGATTTCCGGCGACAGGCCGTAGTCCTTGTTGCGGATGTGCTCGTAGAAGGCCCGAGGGCGGTCTTCGTCGATCAGCCCCGAAAGCTCCTCAAGGGTCACCGGCTCGCCGGCCTTGGTCTGGCTGGTGGCGTAGTCGACCAGGGTCTGGGTTTTCTCTCGAGCGGCTTCTTCGGGCAGGTCCTCGCTTTCGACGAAGTCACTGAAGGCCTTGAGCAGGGTACGGGTTTCGCCCGGGCCGTCGACACCTTCCTGGCAGCCGATGAAGTCGCGGAAGTACTCCGAGACCTTCTTGCCGTTCTTGCCCTTGATGAACGAGATGTACTGCTTGGAGGCTTTGTTGTTCTGCCACTCGGAGAGGTTGATGCGTGCAGCCAGGTGCAGCTGGCCCAGGTCCAGGTGGCGCGACGGGGTCACGTCGAGGTCGGCGTTCACCGCCACGCCTTCGCTGTGGTGCAGCAGGGCGATGGCCAGGTAGTCGGTCATGCCTTGCTGGTAGTGGGCGAACAAGACGTGGCCACCGACGGACAGGTTGGACTCTTCCATCAGTTTTTGCAGGTGTTCGACGGCGACCCGGCTGAAGGCGGTAAAGGTGCTGCCTTCCTCCAGGTATTCCTTGAGCCAGCCGCTGAACGGGTGGGCGCCGGATTCTGCGTGGAAGAAGCCCCAGGCCTTGCCCTGTTTGGCGTTGTAGCTGTCGTTGAGGTCGGCCAGGAGGTTTTCGATGGCACCGGACTCGGCCAGTTCCGAGTCGCGTGCGTGCAGCACGGCGGGGCTACCATCGGGTTTCTTGTCGATCAGGTGGACGATGCAATGACGGATCGGCATGGGATTCTCGGTCGAAAATGGGCGGTGCTGGCCGCGTTGCAAAGTCGCCAAGTGTACCTCATGCCAGGGGTGATTCAGTGGCCAGATGTTGGCAGATATGTCGGTTGTTCGTTTTTTGTTCAGAATTTTGCGTTTTTTCGCGCAAACCCCCGAAAAACCTGCACATTTGCCTTGAGGGAGGCGGATATTTATCTATTCCTGTGGTAGTTTTGCCCGGTCTTGCGCCCCGTGTGTGGCGCATTGCTGGCAGACCGCTCGCGTCACGTCGAACCAAACGTCGTTTTACGTATCTACATACGCGATTGACGTGGCTGTAACACCGGACCGCCGGATCCCCCGCAGGTCTGGCTCGATGACTGACGTAGCACTCTGCATACTCACTGAATTTGATAGGGAAGGAACACCACCATGGCATTGACCAAAGACCAACTGATCGCCGATATCGCTGAAGCTATCGACGCGCCAAAAACCACCGCGCGTAACGCTCTGGAGCAACTGGGTCAGATCGTTGCTGATCAGCTGGAAAATGGCAGCGAAATCACCCTGCCAGGCATCGGTAAACTGAAAATCACCGAGCGTCCTGCCCGTACCGGCCGCAACCCTTCGACTGGCGCTGCCATCGAAATCGCTGCCAAGAAAGTCGTCAAGTTCGTGCCAGCCAAAGTGCTGACCGACGCTGTAAACAAGTAATTGTAAACAGCTCGAAAAAACCGCGTCCGGGTTGCCCGGACGCGGTTAATGAGATGGTCACCCCGACACCCTGCGAGGGCTACGCTTTCGCAGGGTGTTTTATTTCCGGAGGCCATCACCATGAGCGATTTGGCACTGGTCGGTATCGACCTAGGCAAACACACCTTCCATTTGCACGGCCAGGATAAGTCCGGCCGAGAGCTGTTTCGCAAGAAACTCTCACGACAGCAAATGATGCGGTTTTTTGCCAATTTGCCAGCGTGCACCGTGGTTATGGAAGCGTGTGCCGGTGCACACTTCGTCGCTCGCGAGCTGGCTGCCTTAGGGCATCAGGTCAGGCTGATCTCGCCTCAATTCGTTAAGCCCTTTGTCAAAGGCAATAAAAACGATTTCGTCGATGCGCAAGCAATCTGCGAAGCCGCTTCACGCCCCTCGATGCGTTTCGTTTCGCCCAAGACCGAAGCCCAGCAGACCCTTTCTGTGTTGCATCGCCTACGCGAGTCACTAATCCGCGACCGCACCAAGGCCGTCAACCAGATGCATGGGTTCTTGCTTGAGTTCGGCATTAGCTTGCCGCAGGGGCTGGCGGTCATGAAGCGTCTGTCTGCTGTACTGGCGGAGCACGAGCTGCCTGTTCGGCTGACGGTGCTACTGCAACGTCTGCACGGCCATTTTGTGTATCTGGACGAGCAAATTAAGGAGCTGGATAAAGAGCTGGCAGGCCAGCTGGCCGACGATGATCTAGGGCGTCGTTTGCTGAGCATGCCCTGTGTCGGGCCGATCACCGCCAGCCTGCTGGCTGTGGAAATGGGCGACGGCCAGCAATACGGCTGCAGTCGAGATTTTGCGGCATCTCTAGGCTTGGTGCCCAGGCAATACAGCACAGGCGGCAAAGCTAATTTGCTAGGTATCAGCAAGCGTGGCGACAAGAATCTGCGACGGCTGTTGGTGCAATGCGCCAGAGTCTACATGCAGCACCTGGAGCGGCAGAAAGGGCCGTTGGCGGACTGGGTGCGAGCACTTCTGACGCGGCGGCACTCAAACGTAGTCGCCTGCGCGCTGGCCAACAAGCTCGCCCGCATAGCTTGGGCGATTTCTGCTCACCACACCCAATACGAAACAGGGCCAGGCGCCTTGAGCGCCTGACCCTGCGGTTGTTGCTGTACCACGACTCACCTTTCAGGTTTTGCGATAGCTGAGCAATAGATGAACTGAACGGCCTACCGGCCTGGCGAAGATCCTGGCATAAAAATCGGCTCTCGAAGCCGAGCGGTTTTTAAGGATCGTCAGGCGCGACTCTCATCGTGGCGCGGGGCTTGCCCCAATTTGACGCCGGATAGATTTAAGCAAGCCAACCATTTCATCCGTTAATCAGTATTGCAAAAAATGGGGTGACCATAGATTTTTTATGCCTTGGTTTTGCTCCAGCGCTGCTGGCGCCAGGCTTGGCGCGCTGCAGCATCCTGGAAGGTCCAGGCGATCATGCGGCTCTGCTTCTGCCCCTGGCCCATCTCCACCACTCGCTGATCGAGCGCACCGGCCTTTTTCAGCGCCGCCTGGATGCCGGGCAGGTTGGAGGCTTTGGACACCAGGCTGGTGAACCACAGCACCTGCTGGCCAAGGCTGGCGCTCTCCGTCACCAACTGGCTGACAAAGCGGATCTCGCCGCCTTCGCACCACAGTTCGTTGTTTTGCCCGCCAAAGTTCAGCACCGGCAGCTTGCGCTTGGGGTCGGCCTTGCCCAGGGCTCGCCATTTGCGCTGGCTGCCACGGGTGGCTTCTTCGCGCGAGGCGTGGAAGGGCGGGTTGCACAGGGTCAGGTCGAAGCGCTCGTCACTGTTCAGCAGCCCCAGCAGGATGTGCTTGCGGTTGCCTTGCTGGCGCAGGTTGATGGCCTTGCCCAGGCCGTTGGCCTGGACGATGGCGCCGGCCGCAGCCAGCGCCGTGGCGTCGATGTCCGAGCCGAGAAAGCGCCAGCGGTAATCGCTGTGGCCCAGCAACGGGTAGATGCAGTTGGCGCCGACGCCGATATCCAGGGCCTGGACGTGCGCACCCCGGGGGATTTCGCCGTTGTTTTCTTGCGCGAGCAAATCGGCCAGCACATGCACGTAATCCGCCCGGCCAGGGATCGGTGGGCATAGATAGTCGGCCGGGATGTCCCAGTGCTGGATACCGTACTGAGCCTTGAGCAAGGCGCGGTTGAAGACCCGCACAGCCTCGGGGTTGGCAAAGTCGATGCTGGGCTTGCCATGGGGATTGGTGATCATGAATCGGCCCAGCTCAGGGCTGCTCTTGATCAGTTGGGGGAAGTCGTAGCGGCCCTGGTGGCGGTTGCGCGGGTGCAGGGTCGGTTTGTTGGCTGTGGTCATGTTGATGTCCGGTGGAAAGCATCGCGGGTCAAGCCCGCTCCTACAGGGTTGTGTAGGAGCGGGCTTGACCCGCGAAAGCATCACTGAGGTCAGCGAGTGTTACAAGGCGGCAATCCGCGCATGCTGCTCGGTGAAGTTGGCCAGGGCCTGTTCGGCTTCAGCCAGCTTGGCGCGCTCCTTGTCGATCACCGCAGGCGGTGCCTTGTCGACGAAGGCGGCATTGGACAGCTTGCCGCCGACGCGCTGGACTTCACCCTGCAGACGCTGGATTTCCTTGTTCAGGCGAGCCAGTTCGGCATCCTTGTCGATCAGGCCGGCCATCGGCACCAGCACCTGCAGATCGCCAACCAGGGCGGTGGCGCTCAGTGGCGCTTCGTCCTGTTCGCCGAGCACGGTGAAGGACTCGATCTTCGCCAGCTTCTTCAGCAGCGCTTCGTTTTCCTGCAGGCGACGCTGGTCTTCGGCGCTGGCGTTTTTCAGGAACAGTTGCAGTGGCTTGCCCGGGCCGATGTTCATTTCGCCACGGATGTTGCGCACGCCGAGCATCAGCTCCTTGAGCCACTCGATGTCGCCTTCGGCAGCGGCGTCGATGCGGCTTTCGTTGGCCACTGGCCATGGCTGCAGCATGATGGTCTTGCCTTCGGCCCCGGCCAGCGGCGCCAGGCGCTGCCAGATTTCTTCGGTGATGAACGGCATGAACGGATGGGCCAGGCGCAGTGCCACTTCCAGTACCCGCACCAGGGTGCGGCGAGTGCCACGGGCGCGTTCGACCGGCGCGTTCTCGTCCCACAGGACCGGCTTGGACAGCTCCAGGTACCAGTCGCAATACTGGTTCCAGATGAACTCGTAGAGCGCCTGGGCGGCGAGGTCGAAGCGGAACTGATCGAGCTGGCGGGTGACTTCGGCTTCGGTGCGCTGCAACTGCGAGATGATCCAGCGATCGGCCAGCGACAGTTCGCAGGCTTCGCCGTTCTGGCCGCAGTCCTCGCCCTTGTCCAGCACGTAGCGGGCTGCGTTCCAGATCTTGTTGCAGAAGTTGCGGTAGCCTTCGACGCGGCCCATGTCGAACTTGATGTCGCGACCGGTGGAGGCCAGCGAGCAGAAGGTGAAGCGCAGGGCATCGGTGCCGTAGCTGGCGATGCCCTCCGGGAACTCGGCCTTGGTCTGCTTGGCGATCTTCTCGGCAAGTTTTGGCTGCATCATGCCGCTGGTGCGTTTTTCCAGCAGCTCGTCGAGGGTGATGCCGTCGACGATGTCCAGCGGGTCAAGGACGTTGCCCTTGGACTTGGACATCTTCTGGCCCTGGCCATCGCGCACCAGGCCGTGAACATAAACGGTCTTGAACGGTACCTGCGGGGTGCCGTCCTCGTTCTTCACCAGGTGCATGGTCAGCATGATCATCCGGGCAACCCAGAAGAAAATGATGTCGAAGCCGGTGACCAGCACGTCGGTGGAGTGGAATTTCTTCAGGAATTCGGTCTGCTGCGGCCAGCCCAGGGTCGAGAAGGTCCACAGGCCCGAGCTGAACCAGGTATCGAGAACATCGTTGTCCTGGTTCAGGACCACGTCTGCGCCGAGGTTGTGCTTGCTGCGCACTTCTTCTTCGCTGCGCCCGACATAGACCTTGCCGGACTCGTCGTACCAGGCCGGAATACGGTGGCCCCACCACAGCTGACGGCTGATGCACCAGTCCTGGATGTCGCGCATCCACGAGAAGTACATGTTTTCGTATTGCTTGGGCACGAACTGGATGCGGCCGTCTTCAACGGCAGCAATCGCCGGCTCCGCCAGCGGCTTGGTCGACACGTACCACTGGTCGGTCAGCCACGGCTCGATGACGGTGCCTGAACGATCGCCTTTCGGTACTTTCAGGGCGTGGTCGTCGACGCTGACCAGCAGGCCCGCGGCGTCGAAGTCGGCAACGATCTGCTTGCGCGCGACGAAGCGGTCCAGGCCGGCATACTGGGCAGGCAGGGTGGCGTCGATGCTGTCGTTGACGCTGCCGTCGAGGTTGAACACCTGTGCGGCCGGCAGGACGAAGGCGTTCTTGTCGAAGATGTTCAGCAGCGGCAGGTTGTGGCGCTTGCCGACTTCGTAGTCGTTGAAGTCGTGGGCCGGGGTGATCTTCACGCAGCCGGTGCCGAATTCAGGGTCGCAGTAGTCGTCGGCAATGATCGGGATGCGCCGACCAACCAGGGGCAGCTCGACGAACTTGCCGATCAGCGCTTTGTAACGCTCGTCTTCCGGGTTCACGGCCACGGCGGCGTCGCCGAGCATGGTTTCCGGACGAGTGGTGGCGACGATCAGGTAGTCCTTGCCGTCGGCGGTCTTGGCACCATCAGCCAGCGGGTAGCGCAGGTTCCACAGGTGGCCCTTCTCGTCGTGGTTTTCCACTTCGAGGTCGGAGATCGCCGTGTGCAGCTTGGTATCCCAGTTGACCAGGCGCTTGCCGCGGTAGATCAGGCCGTCTTCATGCAGGCGCACGAAAGCTTCTTTAACGGCTTCAGAGAGGCCGTCGTCCATGGTGAAGCGCTCGCGGCTCCAGTCGACTGACGAGCCCAGGCGGCGAATCTGGCGGCTGATGTTGCCACCGGACTGATCCTTCCATTCCCAGACCTTTTCCAGGAATTTCTCGCGGCCCAGGTCGTGGCGGCTCTGGCCCTTGGCTTCAAGCTGGCGCTCGACCAGCATCTGCGTGGCGATACCGGCGTGGTCGGTGCCAGGCTGCCACAGGGTGTTGCGGCCCTGCATGCGACGGAAACGGATCAGGGCGTCCATGATCGCGTTGTTGAAGCCATGACCCATGTGCAGGCTGCCGGTGACGTTCGGCGGCGGGATCATGATGGTGTAGGAATCGCCCGCGCCTTGCGGAGCGAAATAATTCTCGGACTCCCAGGTGTTGTACCAGGAAGTTTCAATAGCGTGCGGCTGGTAGGTCTTATCCATGCGCGGCGGGACCCTTAGGCATTTATTCAGGAAAGCCGGAGAGTATAACGAAGCGGCAAGCTTCAAGCGACAAGCGACAAGCTCAGAGCGCCGCACGGCTCTTGCAGCTTGTCGCTTGAAGCTTGTAACTGCTTTTTATTGGTTAAGCAGGCGCTCGAGGCGGGCATCGAGCCGGCGCTTGATCTCGCTCTCGATATGCGGGGCGAAATCGTTGATCACGTCTTGCATGATCAATTGCGCGGCTGCGCGCAGCTCGGCGTCCAGGTGCAGCAGGGTTTCCTGGCGCTTGGCCTGTGGGTCGGCAGGGGCTTCAGGCACGGGCGCTGGCGGCACTTCGGCCTCTTCGAGCAGCAGCGGGATCTGCTCCTCGACGGTGTCGGTCAACAGCGGTGGCTCGAGGGATGCATCGCCAAGCAACTGACGGATCGACTCCAGGTCGTCCAGCAGGTGCGCGGATTGGGGCAGGGGAGTGGATTTGTCCATCGTCTTCAGAGTCGCTGTAAGCGGTGATCTTGCAGAGCATAGCCCTGTTCGCGGTAGAAACGGAAACTCTCTCGGGCCGCCAGACGAATCGCCGGCTCTTCGACCACGATCTCGGCGATCCGGGCAAAACCGGCAGCGAAGGGCGGTACCTTGAGGTCCAGGTTGATCAGCAGGTCCTGATGGCTGCCGGCGTCATCGCCAAGGCCAAGGGCCACGCTGGCCTGCGGGTCATCTTCAGCCGGGCTGTGGGGCACGAAGGCCTCGCCCTTGAACGCCCACAGGCGTGCGTCCAGTTCATCGCGCTGGGCAGCGTCGCTGCAATGCAGGTAAACCCGGTGCCCGAGGCGCCAGGCCTTTTCGCACAGCTTGCAGGCGAAATCCAGGCGCGCCGAGGGCGCGGCGCTGGGCAATATGTAGAAATCGACTTTGGTCATGATCGGCCTGCCGGCCGGCTACGCCAGAAGGCGCAGGCGGCCAGCGTCATCTCAGGCGTTGGCGCGGTCGAGCAGGTACTGGGTCAGCAGCGGTACCGGACGGCCCGTGGCGCCCTTGTCCTTGCCGCCGCTGATCCAGGCGGTGCCGGCGATGTCCAGGTGGGCCCAGTCGTAGGCCTTGGTAAAGCGCGAGAGGAAGCAACCGGCGGTGATGGTGCCGGCTTTCGGCCCGCCGATGTTGGCGATGTCGGCGAACGGGCTGTCGAGCTGCTCCTGGTATTCATCGAACAGCGGCAACTGCCAGGCGCGATCGTCGGCGCGCTTGCCGGCATCGAGCAGTTGCCCGACCAGCGCGTCGTTGTTGCCCATCAGGCCGGACGTGTGGCTGCCCAGGGCGACGATGCAGGCGCCGGTCAGGGTGGCGATGTCGATCACCGCCTGCGGCTTGAAGCGCTCGGCGTAGGTCAGGGTATCGCACAGCACCAGGCGGCCTTCGGCGTCGGTGTTGAGAATCTCGACGGTCTGCCCGCTCATGGTCGTGACGATGTCGCCCGGACGGGTGGCACCGCCGCTTGGCATGTTCTCGGCGCAGGCCAGCAGGCACACCAGGTTGATCGGCAGTTGCAGTTCGAGCACGGCGCGCAGGGTGCCGAAGACGCTGGCGGCACCGCCCATGTCGAATTTCATTTCATCCATGCCGGCGCCGGGCTTGAGGCTGATGCCGCCGGTGTCGAAAGTGATGCCCTTGCCCACCAGCACGAAAGGCTTCTCGCTCTTTTTGCCGCCCTGGTAGTTGAGCACGATCAGCCGTGGTGGCTGGTCGCTGCCCTGGCCCACGGCGTAGAACGCGCCCATGCCCAGGTCCTTGATTTTCTTCTCATCCAGCACCTCGACCTTCAGGCCTTTGAATTCCTTGCCCAGGGCCTTGGCCTGTTCGGCCAGGTAGCTCGGGTGGCAGACGTTCGGTGGCAGGTTGCCCAGGTCGCGGGTGATGCCCATGCCGTTGGCGATGGCGACAGCGTGCTTGACCGCGCGCTCGACGTCGCTGACGCCAGCCTTGGCGCTGAGCAGGGTGATTTTCTTCAGGGCGCGGGGGTCGGCCTTCTTGCTCTTGAACTGGTCGAAAACGTACTGGCCATCGAGCAGGGTTTCGGCCAGCAGGCGGGTCTTGCCATAAGAGGCCTCGCGGCCGGTGACGGCGACGTCGTCCAGGGCCAGCACCGCATCGCTGCCGTTCAGGCCCTTGAGCACCGCCAGAACGCTGGCGACCACTTTGCGCCAGTTGCGATCACCCAGTTCGGCATCCTTGCCGGTACCGACCAGCAGTACGCGCTCGGCCTTGAGGTTGGGCAGGCTGTGCAGCAGCAGGGTCTGGCCGACCTTGCCGGTCAGGTCGCCGCGCTTGAGCACGCTGGCCAGGGCGCCGCCGGTAGCCTCGTCGATGGCCTTGGCGGTGGCGCCGAGTTTGCCGCCTTCAGCCACGGGCAGCACCAGCGTGGCGGTTTTCAAGGATGCAGCGGCTACGCTTTTTACAACCAGTTCCATGTCAGGTTCCCCGAATGATCTGTCAGTGCGCACACGGTATGCCGGCGCGCCAAGGCTCCTGGCCGCGTGGTCGCGTACCAGTGATAAAGCCCCCAGTTTGAGCCTGCTTCGCCCGCCCTGACAACCCCGAGATGAAGCATTGTGCGGCGCCAAGTGACAGGCACGGTCAATCACAGGATAATGCGCCAACTTTTACCCGGGTCCGCTCTGGCGAGCGGGCTACTATCTTGGCTGTTATGGATTCCTTGTTCGGCTGTCCGAGCCTGACAACCCAGGAGTGTCTGGTTTGATCGTCTTTCGTTATCTGTCCCGCGAGGTCCTGGTGACCTTGAGTGCCGTCAGCGCCGTGCTGCTGGTCATCATCATGAGTGGGCGCTTCATCAAATACCTGGCGCAGGCTGCCCAGGGCGTGCTCGATCCGAGCGTACTGTTCCTGATCATGGGGTATCGCCTGCCGGGCTTCCTGCAACTGATCCTGCCCCTGGGCCTGTTCCTCGGCATCCTCCTGGCCTATGGCCGGTTGTACCTGGAAAGCGAGATGACCGTGCTCTCGGCCACCGGCATGAGCCAGCAGCGCCTGCTGGGCATGACCATGGCCCCGGCTGCGCTGGTCGCCGTCTTGGTCGCCTGGCTGAGCCTGGGGCTGGCGCCTCAGGGCGTCACCCAGGTGGCGCAGATCATCAACCAGCAGGATGCCCTGACCGAGTTCGACACCCTGGTGCCGGGGCGCTTCCAGACCCTGCGCGATGGTTCGCGGGTGACCTACACCGAACAACTGTCGGAAGACCGCGCCAACCTTGCCGGCGTGTTCATCTCCGAGAAGCGCTTCAGCCAGGACAAGACCAAGGATCGTGGCCCGTCGGTACTGGTTGCCGAAAAAGGCCACCAGCAGGTCAACCCCGATGGCAACCGTTACCTGATCCTGGAAAACGGCTATCGCTATGACGGCAACCCTGGCCAGGCCGATTACCGGGCAATCAAGTACGACACTTACGGCGTGCTGTTGCCCAAGCCCGAGGTCAGTGAAGAAGTCACCGAGCGCGAAGCCATCCCGACCTCGCAACTGATCGGCAGCGACGGCTTGCGCGAGCGCGCCGAGCTGCAATGGCGTCTGTCGCTGCCGTTGCTGGTGTTCATCGTGACCCTGCTGGCAGTGCCGCTGTCGCGGGTCAACCCACGCCAGGGCCGTTTCCTCAAGCTGCTGCCGGCGATTCTTCTGTATATGGCGTACCTGACAATGCTGATTGCCGTGCGTGGCGCCCTGGAGAAAGGCAAACTGCCGATCGGCCTGGGCATCTGGTGGGTCCATGGCCTGTTCCTGCTGATCGGCCTGGGGCTGATGTACTGGGAGCCGCTGCGCCTCAAGCGCGCTGCTCGCCGTGCGGAGGTGGCCCATGGTTAAGCTCGATAGTTACATCGGCAAAAGCGTGCTGGTGGCCATTCTGGCCGTACTCGGGATCATTCTCGGCCTGGCCTCGCTGTTTGCCTTCATCGATGAAATGGGTGACGTCACCGATACCTATACGTTGATGGACGCTGGCAACTTCGTCTTGCTCACCGCGCCGCGGCGCCTCTACGACATGCTGCCGATGGCTGCGCTGATCGGCTGCCTGATCGGCCTGGGCAGCCTGGCCAGCAGCAGCGAACTGACCATCATGCGCGCCGCGGGCGTGTCCATTGGCCGGATCGTCTGGGCGGTAATGAAACCGATGCTGGTGCTGATGCTGGCCGGTATCCTGATTGGCGAGTACCTGGCCCCGGTCACCGAGAACAAGGCCCAGGCCGAGCGTTCCCTGGCCCAGGGCGGTGGTGAGGCGCAGAGCTCCAAGCGCGGTATGTGGCACCGTCAGGGTGACGAGTTCGTGCACATCAACTCGGTGCAGCCCAACGGCTTGCTGTACGGCGTGACCCGCTACCGTTTCGACAACGAGCGGCACATGCAGACCTCAAGCTTTGCCCGCCGCGCCCAGTACAAGGACGATCACTGGCTGCTCAGCGACGTTACCACCACGTATTTCCGTGGAGACCACACCGAAGTGGTCAAAACCCCTGAAGAGCGCTGGGACGTATCCGTCACTCCGCAACTGCTCAATACCGTGGTCGTAGCGCCAGAGTCGCTGTCGATTACCGGGCTCTGGGACTACATCCACTACCTGTCCGACCAGGGCCTGAACAACGCCCGTTACTGGCTGGCGTTCTGGACCAAGGTGCTGCAGCCGATGGTCACCGCCGCACTGGTGCTGATGGCCATCTCCTTCATCTTCGGCCCGCTGCGCTCGGTTACCCTCGGCCAGCGGGTATTTACCGGTGTGCTGGTGGGCTTCGTGTTCCGCATCGCCCAGGACTTGCTCGGGCCTTCGAGCCAGGTGTTCGGCTTCCCGCCGTTGCTGGCGGTGGTGCTGCCGGCGGCGATCTGTGCGGTGGCGGGGTTGTGGTTGTTGCGGCGCGCTGGATAGGCCGCGGCAGACAAGAAAAAGCCGACCCTTGGGTCGGCTTTTTTCTGCCTGCTATTTCTTGCGCTTGGGGATCCGCACCAGCTGGGTGTCGGAATAGATGTCGTGCCAGCTGCGCTTGCGCTTGTCGAACAGGGCCCAGATAAACCCCAGGCCCAGGCACAGCCAGGAGGCGATGGCGACGACGAAACGCAGCAGGGCCTGCCACAGGCTGATGGCACTGCCATCGGCGTTCTGTACACGAATACCCCACACTTGCATCCCCAGGGTCTGGCCGCCGTGGGTCCAGAACTTGGCGAAGAAGCCGAACAGGGCGAACAGCAGGATGGTCGACAGCAGCGGATCGCCATCCAGCGCGCCAGCCTCGGTCAGCTCGCGCATGCGCGCCTCGCCGATAATGGCCATCTGGATCATCTTGTAGGCGCCGGCAGTGACGATCAGCAGCGCGGTGCACAGCAGAAAATCGTAGAACATGGCGGCCAGGCGGCGGCCCAGGTCGACCGGGGGGAAATCACCCTGGGGCTGCAACAACTGCTTGGGCATACATGGCCCTCCTTGGGCAAAACCGCCATTCTACGAAATTGCGCGCACAATGCGTTGCCCTGCGACACGGTTTACGCATCAGGCCGCACTCAGCGAGCGCGCACAAAAAAGCCCCTGCTGTTGCCAGCAGGGGCTTTTCTATCGGGAAATCAGGCTTCCGCGATAACTTCGTCAGCCTGCATGCCTTTCTGGCCCTGCACGGCGATGAAGGTGACTTTCTGGCCTTCTTTCAGGCTCTTGAAGCCGTTGCCCTGAATAGCGCGGAAGTGTACGAACAGATCCGGACCGCTTTCTGGAGTGATGAAACCAAAACCTTTCTCGTCGTTAAACCACTTGACGGTACCGCTCTGACGTTGGGACATTGTCTTATTTCCTTTGAAACTTAGAATTAGTAACAGCTTCTTCCAAATGAAAGAGTACTGGGCTGGGTTGCAGGAAAGTAAGAGACGTCGAACGGGTGTAGCAAACATCAGAGCTACTGCCCAGGTCACGAACCATAGCGACCCATGCAAACACAGTGCACAGACAATACGCTAACTTTGAAGACAAAAACAAGCCCTGCAGACCGCTGCGGCTGTGCCTTTTAGCGGCCGTTCGGTCGATTGCTTCCGGCTCATTCCAAGCGGTGTTGCAAGGCTTTTCGAAAGTTATAAACCACGTTCGGATTCGAAAATCCGAACGCGTCATGACACCCAGTTTCAAGTAACGATTCAGCCGCGATAGTAACGCTGGGCAACAAACGGCATCTTGCTGACTTTCATCGCTACGCGTTTGCCGCGAACAATGGCCCACAGCGGAGTTTCCAGGGCGATATGGGCCGCATCCAGGTAGCCCATGGCCACCGGCGCATTCAATGACGGACCAAAGCCGCCACTGCAGACGCTACCGATTACCGTGCCCGCTTCATCGACGATTTCAGCACCTTCACGGACCGGGGTGCGTTCCTGCGGCAGCAGGCCTACGCGTTTACGGGCAACGCCGTTTTGCTGCTGGGCGAAGATCGCCTCGGCACCGGGGAAACCACCGGCACGTTCGCCATCGGCCCGGCGCACCTTGGAAATGGCCCAGAGCAGGCTGGCTTCGATTGGCGTGGTCTGGCTGTTCATGTCGTGGCCGTACAGGCACAGGCCGGCTTCCAGGCGCAGCGAATCGCGTGCGCCCAGGCCAATGGCGGCGACCTCCGCTTCGGCCAGCAGGCGGCGGGCCAGTGCTTCGGCGTTTTCGGCCGGCACGGAAATCTCGAAACCGTCTTCACCGGTGTAGCCCGAACGGCTGACGAAGCAGTCGCTGCCCAGCAGTTGTACCGGCTGGAACTGCATGAAGGTCATTTTTGCCACTTCTGGCGCCAGGCGTTCCAGCACCTTGACCGCTGCCGGGCCCTGCAGGGCCAGCAGGGCGCGCTCTTCAAACAGAGGCTGGATCTGGCACTGGTCGCCGATGTGCTTGCGCAGGTGCGCCAGGTCCTGCTCCTTGCAGGCGGCGTTGACCACCAGGAACAGTTCGTTGTTGCCCAGGTTGGCAACCATCAGGTCGTCGAGGATGCCGCCGTGTTCGTTGGTGAACATGGCATAGCGCTGCATGCCCACTGGCAGGTCGATGATGTCGACCGGCACCAGGCTCTCCAGGGCCTTGGCGGCACCGGCGCCGCTCAGGCGGATCTGGCCCATGTGCGAAACGTCGAACAGGCCGGCCTGTTCACGGCTGTGCAGGTGTTCTTTCATCACCCCCAACGGGTACTGAACCGGCATGTCGTAACCGGCGAAAGGCACCATGCGGGCGCCCAGTTCCAGGTGCAGGGCGTGCAGCGGGGTCTTGAGCAGTGTTTCGGTGGACATTGATGACTCCTTGGGGCTTGAGAGGGTGTCAGCATTCGATGATGTTGACGGCCAGACCGCCGCGGGCGGTCTCCTTGTATTTGCTTTTCATGTCGGCGCCGGTCTGGCGCATGGTGCGGATGACTTTGTCCAGCGAGACGAAGTGCTGCCCGTCACCGCGCAGGGCCATGCGCACCGCATTGATCGCCTTGACCGAGCCCATGGCGTTGCGTTCGATGCAGGGCACCTGGACCAAGCCGCCGATCGGGTCGCAGGTCAGGCCCAGGTTGTGTTCCATACCGATCTCGGCGGCGTTCTCGACCTGCTGCACACTGCCGCCCATGACTTCGCAGAGGGCGCCGGCGGCCATCGAGCAGGCGACGCCGACCTCGCCCTGGCAACCGACTTCGGCACCGGAGATCGAGGCGTTCTCTTTATAGAGGATGCCGATGGCGGCGGCCGTGAGCAGAAAGCGCACCACGCCGTCGTCGTTGGCGCCCGGGATAAAGCGCATGTAGTAGTGCAGCACTGCCGGGACGATACCGGCGGCGCCATTGGTCGGCGCGGTGACCACGCGTCCGCCAAAGGCGTTTTCTTCATTGACGGCCAGGGCATACAGGTTGACCCAGTCGAGCACCGACAGCGCGTCGCGCAGGCTCGCCTCCGGGTTGCTGCACAGCTGGCGGTACAGCGCTGCGGCCCGGCGCTTGACCTTGAGCCCGCCGGGCAGGATGCCTTCGTTGCGGCAACCGGCGGACACGCAGTCCTGCATCACTTGCCAGATGTGCAGCAGGCCGCTGCGGGTTTCGCTTTCCGGGCGCCAGGCCGCCTCGTTGGCGAGCATGATCTGGCTGATCGACAGGTTCTGTGCGGTGCAATGGCCGAGCAGCTCTTTGGCGGTCTTGAACGGGTAGGGCAGCACGGTGCTGTCTTCGACGATGCGATCGGCGCCGGCTGCGTCCTCATCGACTACAAAGCCACCGCCCACCGAGTAGTATTCGCGGCTTCGAATCTGCAAACCGGCGGCGTCGAAGGCACGGAAGATCATGCCGTTGGGGTGAAAGGCCAGGGGTTTGCGGATCATCGCCAGGTGCTGTTTTTCGACGAAGTCGATCGCGTGCTCGCCGAGCAGCGTGAGCCGGCCGCTGCTGCGGATGGCCTGCAGGCGGGCGGGAATGCTTTCGGTATCGACCGTGTCCGGATGCTCGCCTTCCAGGCCAAGCAGCACGGCCTTGTCGCTGCCGTGGCCCTTGCCGGTGGCGCCGAGCGAGCCGTAGAGCTCGACCTTGACGCACGCCGTGACGGCCAGCAGGTCGTCGCGGCGCAGGCCTTCGGCAAAGCGCGCGGCGGCGCGCATCGGGCCAACGGTATGGGAGCTGGAGGGGCCGATGCCGATCTTGAACAGGTCGAAGACGCTTAGTGACATGGTCGTACCCTCATTGTTGGGGAGAAGCATCGCCGGCAAGGCCGGCTCCCACAGGGTTCTTTGGTATTTCCAGAACCTGTGGGAGCTGGCTTTGCCAGCGATTAGGCCATCAGGCCGGACTCAGACGTCCTGATAGCTCTCGATCGACGGGCAGGCGCAGACCAGGTTGCGGTCGCCGAAGACGTTGTCGACCCGGCCAACCGGTGGCCAGTACTTGCCTTCCACCAGCGACGCCAGCGGATACACCGCCTGCTCGCGGCTGTACGGGTGGCTCCATTCACCGGCGATTTCCGCGGCGGTGTGCGGGGCGTTCTTCAGCGGGTTGTCGTCCTTGTCCAGGCTACCGCTTTCCACCGCGCGAATCTCTTCGCGGATGCGGATCATCGCCTCGCAGAAGCGGTCCAGTTCTTCTTTAGACTCGCTTTCGGTCGGTTCGATCATCAGCGTGCCGGCCACCGGGAAGGACATGGTCGGGGCATGGAAGCCGAAGTCGATCAGGCGCTTGGCGACGTCATCGACGCTGATCCCGCTGCTGTCCTTGAGGGGGCGCAAATCGAGGATGCACTCGTGCGCCACCAGGCCGTTGCTGCCGGTGTACAACACAGGATAGTGCTCTTCCAGGCGGCGGGCGATGTAGTTGGCGTTGAGGATGGCCATCTGCGAAGCGCGCTTGAGCCCGGCACCTCCCATCATACGAATGTACATCCAGGTGATCGGCAGGATACTGGCGCTGCCGAACGGTGCGGCGCAGACCGCGCCCTGCTTGTTGTCCATGTGCGCATGGCCGGGCAGGAACGGCGCCAGGTGCGATTTGACGCCGATCGGGCCGACGCCCGGGCCGCCACCGCCGTGAGGGATGCAGAAGGTCTTGTGCAGGTTCAGGTGCGAAACGTCGCCACCGAACTTGCCCGGTGCGCAGAGGCCGACCATGGCGTTCATGTTGGCGCCGTCGATGTACACCTGGCCGCCGTTGTCGTGGATGATTGCGCAGATCTCGCCGATGGCTTCTTCGAACACGCCGTGGGTCGAGGGGTAGGTGATCATCAGCGCAGCGAGGTGTTCGCGGTGCTCGATGGCCTTGGCGCGCAGGTCGTCGATGTCGACGTTGCCACGGGCGTCACAGGCGGTGACCACCACGCGCATACCGGCCATGTGCGCGGTAGCCGGGTTGGTGCCGTGGGCTGAGGAGGGGATCAGGCAGATGTCGCGGCGCGCTTCGCCACGGCTCTGGTGGTAGGCGCGGATCGCCAGCAGGCCTGCGTACTCGCCCTGGGAACCGGCGTTGGGCTGCAGCGACACGGCGTCATAGCCGGTGGCGGCGCAGAGCATGGCTTCCAGTTCGCTGGTCAGTTGCTGGTAGCCCTGGCTCTGCTCGGCCGGTGCGAACGGGTGCAGGTTGCCGAACTCGGCCCAGGTCACCGGAATCATTTCGCTGGCAGCGTTGAGCTTCATGGTGCACGAGCCCAGCGGAATCATGGTGCGGTCCAGGGCCAGGTCCTTGTCGGCCAGGCGGCGCAGGTAGCGCATCAGCTCGGTTTCGCTGTGGTAGCGGTTGAACACCGGGTGCTCGAGAATCGCCGACTGGCGCAGCAGGGCTGCAGGCAATTGCACCTGAGCGCGGGCCGCGAGGGCGGCGAAGTCTGGCGTGGCCTTAGCATCGGCGAACAGCTGCCACAGCGCTTCGACGTCGGCCTGGGTGCTGGTTTCATCCAGCGACAGGCCCAGGCGCTGGGCGTCGATCTGGCGCAGGTTCAGGCGCTGGGCACGAGCCTGGTCATGGAGGGCGGCGGTGGCGCTGCCGGTGGCCAGGGTCAGGGTGTCGAAGAAGTGCTCGACTTCGACCTTCACGCCCAACTGCTGCAGGCCGGCCTTGAGGATCGCGGTCAGTGCGTGGGTGCGTTCGGCGATCTGCTTCAGGCCCTGCGGGCCGTGGTACACGGCGTACATGCTGGCGATGTTGGCCAGCAGCACCTGGGCGGTGCAGATGTTGCTGGTGGCCTTCTCGCGGCGGATATGCTGCTCACGGGTCTGCATGGCCAGGCGCAGGGCGGTCTTGCCGAAGCGGTCGATCGACACGCCGACCAGACGGCCCGGCATGTCGCGCTTGAACGCGTCGCGGGTCGAGAAGTACGCCGCATGCGGGCCACCGAAGCCCAGTGGTACACCAAAGCGCTGGGCGCTGCCGATGGCCACGTCGGCGCCGAATTCGCCCGGTGGGGTCAGCAGAGTCAGGGCCAGCAGGTCGGCAGCCACGGCGACCAGGGCATTGGCTGCGTGCAAGCGCTCGACCAGCTCCCGGTAATCGAACACTTCACCGTTGCTGGCCGGGTATTGCAGCAGGGCGCCAAAGAAGGCGCTGACATCGCTCAATTCACGCTCATCACCCACCACTACCTCGATACCCAGTGGTTCGGCACGGGTGCGCAGTACGTCGAGGGTCTGCGGGTGGCAATGCACGGAAGCGAAGAAGGCGTGGCTGCCCTTGTTCTTGCTCAGGCGCTTGCAGAAGGTCATGGCTTCGGCGGCGGCGGTGGCTTCGTCGAGCAAGGATGCGTTGGCGATCGGCAGCCCGGTGAGGTCGCTGATCAGGGTCTGGAAATTCAGCAGCGCTTCCAGGCGGCCCTGGGAAATCTCTGGCTGGTACGGGGTGTAGGCGGTGTACCAGGCCGGGTTTTCCAGCAGGTTGCGCAGGATCGGTGCCGGGGTGTGGCAGTTGTAGTAACCCTGGCCGATGAAGCTCTTGAACAACTGGTTGTTGCCGGCGATGGCCTTGAGCGAGGCCAGGGCGTCGGCTTCGCTTTGCCCTGCGCCCAGCTCAAGGACGCTGGTGCCCTTGATGCTGTCAGGAATGACCGCAGCGCTCATGGCCTCCAGCGAGTCGAAACCGAGGGTGGCGAGCATGTGTTGCTCATCGCGCTGGCGTGGGCCGATGTGGCGGGCGATGAATTCGTTGGCAGTGCCGAGGTTGATGGTCATGGCGGTTCCTCAGGCGTCAGCGTTGGCTTTGATCAGGCGGTCGTAGGCGTCCTGGTCGAGCAGTTGCGCGACGGCACCGGCGTCGGCCGGGATGAAACGGAAGAACCAGCCTTCACCCAGCGGGTCTTCGTTGACCAGCTCGGGGTTGCCTTCGAGCTGGTCATTGACCGCTACCACTTCGCCGGTCAGGGGCATGTACACGCCGCTGGCGGCCTTGACCGATTCGACGGTCGAGGCTTCGGCGCCTTGCTCGTAGCGTTGCAGCTCCGGCAGTTGCACGTAGACCACATCGCCCAGGGCGTTCTGGGCGAAGGCGGTAATCCCGACGGTGACGCTGCCGTCCGCTTCGCTACGCAGCCATTCGTGATCTTCGGTAAAACGCAACTCGCTCATGGAAACTCCTCAAGGGCCGCAGGGGACGGCTGTGGGCGTGGCTCAAATGAGCCCAGGGATGAGTAATGCCATAGCAATATTGCGGCCATCTATTAAATATCGTTATAAAACAATAAGTTATGTATTTGTAAGGGCGAGCGTTTCGGTTGGCTGTAGCGAAATCGCTACACCAGAAGGCGGGAAAAAAAGCGCAAGTGGATCAGAACCTTGCACTGCGGCCCTGAAACTGTGATGTATTGATATCGTTACGGTGTAGTGATTTCGATACGGGTGCTCAGGGCTTTGCCGGAATGCCGTATTTGCGCAGGCGATGGGCAATGGCGGTGTGCGAGGTTTGCAGGCGGCTGGCCAACTGGCGGGTTGAGGGGTAACTGATATAGAGCTTGGCCAGCAGGTTGCGTTCGAAGTCTTCCACTGCCTGTTCCAGGCTATCGACTTCAGCGTCATGCCCGCGGGCCACCGAGGTGCCGGCGATGTCCAGGTCGCCGATGTCCACCAGGCTGCTTTCACTGATGGCCGCGGCACGGAAGATCACGTTCTGCAACTGGCGCACGTTGCCCGGCCAGCGGTTACCCAGCAGCGCAGGGTAAGTGGCCGGGGCCAGGCGGCACAGCGGGCGCTGGATCTGGGTGCAGGCCTGTTGCATGAAGTAGCGCGCCAGCAGGAGGATGTCCTGGCCGCGCTCGCGCAGTGGCGGCACCTGCAGGTTGAGTACGTTCAGGCGGTAGAACAGGTCTTCGCGAAAGGTGCCTTCGGCGACCATCTTTTCCAGGTCGCGGTGGGTGGCGCTGAGGATCCGTACGTTGACCTTCACTTCACGGTCGCCGCCGACCCGGCGAAAGCTGCCATCGTTGAGAAAACGCAGCAGCTTGGCTTGCAGGTACGGCGACATTTCGCCGATCTCGTCGAGAAACACCGTGCCCTGGTTGGCCAGCTCCATCAGCCCCGGCTTGCCGCCCCGTTGTGCGCCGGTAAAGGCGCCGGGGGCGTAGCCGAACAGCTCGCTTTCGGCCAGGTTCTCCGGCAGCGCCGCGCAGTTGAGCGCCAGGAAGGGCGCGTTGTGACGGCTGCTGATGGCGTGGCAGGCGCGCGCCACCAGCTCTTTGCCGGTTCCGGTTTCGCCGTGAATCAGCAGCGGCGCATCCAGGGCTGCGACGCGCAGGGCGCGGGCCTTGAGGGTGCGGATCGGCGGCGAATCACCCAGCAGCGCATCGAAACCTTCGGCGTGATCATGGTGCAGCGCCGACAACCGTTCACCGATGCGGTTGGGCTGGTACAGGGTCAGCAGGGCGCCGGCGTTGGTGATCGGCGTGGCATCGAGCAGCAGGGTCTGGCCGTTGAGGGTCACTTCGCGCAAGGGCAGATGAAAGCCCTGTTCGATCAAGGCGTCGAGCAAACCGGGGTCGCCAAACAGGTCGGCCACCGAACGGTCGGACGGTTCCTGCCCGCACAGTGCCACCAACGCCGGGTTGGCCAGCAACACGTGGCCGGCGCTGTCGAGGGCCAGCACCGGGTCGCTCATGGCCGCCAGCAAGGCATCGAGCTGCAGGTGGCGACGCTGGCCGGGGAGGATGTCGACCACTTGTACGGTTTGCACGCCCTGCACGTTGAACAGCGCGTCGTGCAGCTCTTCGAGCACGTGGGGGCTGAGGGTCGGGGCGTCGATGTAGACGTTCGGCGGCACCATCTCCACAGCGTCCAGGTTGAGGTTGCGGGCGCCGAGCAGGGCCAGCACTTCCTGGGTGATGCCGACGCGGTCGATGAAACTGACGTGGATGCGCATGGGGGGAGGGGTTCAAGGCTGCCGAAGGCACCAAGTATGCCTTGCGACCGCTTTGCGGTCGAATCGCCGGCAAGCCAGCTCCCACAGGATCGGCGCATGCATTTCCCTGTGGGAGCTGGCTTGCCAGCGATGAGGCCCGAAGGTTATTCCAGATGTTCTGGCTTGACCGAGTCGCCAGACTTCATATTCAGCTGAGTCCGAATATCTTCGAACATCAGGTCATAGATCTTGTGTGGCGACCCGAGGCTCTCGAACTTCTTCGGCGCTGGCAGGTAGCTCTGGGCCTTGCGTGTGGTAAGGCTGAGAAAACTGGGGAGGACCTGATCTTTGGCCAGGAAGAATTTTTCGTCCACCGGCTTGCCTTCGATGTTGCCATGCATGTGGAACTGAATGCCTCGACCTTCCCTGGGGTCCTGCGCCACTTCGTAATTGATGTTCAGGTCGTAGCTGTGATCATTCTGGTTCAGTGCGGTGCGCTCGATATGGACGTGACCAGGTTGAAACTGGGCCATGGTGCAATCCTCCGGAAGGTTGAAAATGGCGGGCCCTCAAGCCCGCCCACTGCATTCAACGGTAGCTGATTCCAGGCTTCGAGGTGCTCACCCGGGTACCGGCGGTCCCCTTGACGATATCCTCGATGTCAGCCAGCGAACCGATGACCGCCACTTTGCCGGTATGGCGGGCGAAGTCGCAAGCGGCCTGGACTTTCGGGCCCATGGAGCCGGCGGCGAAACCGAGGCGTTCGAGCTCGTCCGGATGCGCCTGGGTAATGGCCTTCTGGCTCGGCTTGCCGTAGTCGATGAATGCGGCATTGACGTCGGTGGCGATTACCAGCAGGTCGGCTTCGAGCTGTTCGGCCAGCAGCGCCGAGCACAGGTCCTTGTCGATTACCGCTTCGATGCCCTTGAGCTTGCGCTCGGCGTCATACATGGTCGGAATGCCGCCGCCGCCCGCGCAGATGACGATGCTGCTCTTTTCCAGCAGCCATTTGATCGGGCGAATCTCGAAGATGCGCTTGGGTTTGGGGCTGGCCACCACTCGGCGGTATTTATCGCCGTCGGCCTTGACCACCCAGCCTTTCTCCTTGGCCAGACGCTCGGCGTCTTCCTTGCTGTAGACCGGGCCGATGAACTTGGTCGGGTCCTTGAAGGCCGGGTCGTTGGCGTCCACTTCCACCTGGGTCAGGAGGGTGGCGAACGGCACTTCGAAGTCCAGCAGGTTACCCAACTCCTGTTCGATGATGTAACCGATCATGCCTTCGGTTTCAGCGCCGAGCACGTCCAATGGGTAGGCTTCGTCCGGCTTGTAGGATTGCGCCTGCAACGACAGCAGACCGACTTGCGGGCCGTTGCCGTGGGCGATGACCAGCTCGTTGCCCGGATGGATCTTGGCGATCTGCTCGGCGGCGATGCGGATATTGGCGCGCTGATTGTCTGCAGTCATGGGTTCGCCACGGCGCAGCAGGGCGTTGCCGCCCAATGCAACAACGATACGCATGATGATGTCCTTCTAGGAAAGGGAGATGCCACCCTGTAGGAGCGGGCTTGCCCCGCGATGGCGGTGCATCTGCTGCACCGCGGTGACGCTATCGCGGGGCAAGCCCGCTCCCACAGAGATTGGCAGCTGGATTACAGGTCAGCCAGGGTCGAGACCAGGATCGCCTTGATGGTGTGCATGCGGTTTTCCGCTTGCTCGAAGGCGATGCAGGCAGGCGACTCGAACACGTCGTCGGTCACTTCGATACCGTTGGCCAGGTTCGGGTACTGCTCGGCGATCTGTTTGCCGACCTTGGTGTCGGAGTTGTGGAACGCTGGCAGGCAGTGCATGAACTTGGTCCGCGGGTTGCCGGTGGCTTTCATCAGCTCGGCGTTGACCTGGTACGGCAGCAGTTGCTGGATGCGTTCGCCCCAGGCTTCAACCGGCTCGCCCATCGATACCCAGACGTCGGTGTGGATGAAATCGACGCCCTTGACCGCCGCTTTCGGGTCTTCGGTGAGGGTGATGCGTGCGCCGCTTTCTTCCGCGTATTTCTTGCAACGGGCGACCAGGTCGTCGTGCGGCCACAGGGCTTTGGGCGCGCAGATGCGCACGTCCATGCCAAGTTTGGCGCCGACCAGCAGCAGCGAGTTGCCCATGTTGTTGCGGGCATCGCCCAGGTAGGCGTAGCTGATGTCGTGGATCGGCTTGTCGGCGTGTTCACGCATGGTCAGCACGTCGGCGATCATCTGGGTCGGGTGGTATTCGTCGGTCAGGCCGTTGAACACCGGGACGCCGGCGAACTTGGCCAGCTCTTCGACGATTTCCTGCTTGAAGCCACGGTATTCGATGGCGTCATACATGCGCCCAAGCACCCGGGCGGTGTCCTTCATGCTTTCCTTGTGGCCGATCTGCGAGGAGTTAGGGTCGATGTAGGTGACGTTGGCGCCCTGGTCGTAGGCAGCCACTTCAAAGGCGCAACGGGTGCGGGTCGAGGTTTTCTCGAAGATCAGCGCAATGTTGTTGCCTTTGAGGTGCTGCTGCTCGGTGCCGGTGTACTTGGCACGTTTCAGGTCGCGGGACAGGTCCAGCAGGTAGCGCAACTCGCGAGGGGTGTGGTGTTCCAGGCTCAGCAGGTTACGGTTGTGGATGTTGAACGCCATGATGATTCTCCTGTTCGTGTGAACGGAAAGCGGTGATCGGCCCGTCTGCACCCGTGGGTGCAGACGGTTGGATGGTCGTTTTAGTAGTCGATAGGGTCACGCACGATCGGGCAGGTCATGCAGTGACCGCCGCCGCGACCGCGGCCCAGTTCGCCGGCGCTGATGGTGATGACTTCGACACCGGCCTTGCGCAGCAGGGTGTTGGTGTAGGTGTTGCGGTCGTAGCCGATGACCACGCCAGGCTCGACCGCCACCACGTTGTTGCCGTCATCCCATTGCTCGCGTTCGGCGGCGAAGCTGTTGCCGCCGGTTTCCACTACGCGCAGCTGCTTGAGGTTGAGGGACTCGGCGACCACGTCGAGGAACGACTTGTTCTCGCGGCGCACGTCCATGCCGTACGGCTTGCTGCTGTCCGGACGGATGACGAACGGGACGATTTCCTTGACCACTTCCGGGAAGATCGTGACCAGGTCGCGGTCGCAGAAGCTGAACACGGTGTCCAGGTGCATCGCTGCGCGGGATTTCGGCAAGCCGGCCACCACGACCTTCTCGACCGCGCCTTTGGCAAACAGCGATTGCGCCAGTTGACCGATGGCCTGGCGCGAGGTGCGCTCGCCCATGCCGATCAGGACCACGCCATTGCCGATCGGCATGACGTCGCCGCCTTCGAGGGTGGCTTTGCCGTGGTCATGGTCCGGGTCGCCGTACCAGACTTCAAAGTCGGCACCGCTGAACTCGGGGTGGAACTTGTAGATGGCGGTGGTCAGCAGGGTTTCCTGACGTCGCGCCGGCCAGTACATCGGGTTGAGGGTTACGCCGCCGTAGATCCAGCAGGTGGTGTCGCGGGTGAACTGGGTGTTGGGCAGTGGGTCGAGCAGGAAGCTGGAGTGGCCCAGGTAGTCGCGGTACATTTTGATGACGCTGGCGCCTTCGCTGTCGGGCAGGTCTTCACCGGCCACGCCGCCGATCAGGAATTCGGCGAGCTTGCGTGGCTCCAGGCCTTCGAGCCAGCTGCGCACTTCGTTGGTCAGGCCGACTCCGACGGTGTCCGGGGTGATCTTGCGGTCGAGGATCCATTTCAGTGCTTCGGGGTTCTGTACGGTCTCGGTCAGCAGGTTGTGCATTTCCAGCACTTCGATGCCGCGCTCGCGCATTTTGGTGACGAAGTCGAAGTGGTCGCGCTTGGCCTGGTTGACCCAGATGACGTCATCGAACAGCAGTTCGTCGCAGTTGCTCGGGGTCAGGCGCTGGTGCGCCAGGCCAGGGGAGCAGACCATCACTTTGCGCAGTTTGCCGGCTTCGGAATGTACGCCGTACTTAACTTTATCCGTGGACATGGTTCATTTCCTCCAAGTTGCGAAAACGGGTGGTTACAGAGTCAGGAAGCCGTCGTACAGGCCGTAGGCCGCCACCAGGGCGCCAAGGACCACGGCGGCGAAGATCAGCTTCTCCACGTTGGTAAAAATCGGTTGGCCGACCTCGCGCTTGGCCTTGGCGAACAGGATCACGCCAGGGGCATAGAGCAGGGCCGAGAGCAGCAGGTATTTGACGCCGCCGGCATACAGCAGCCAGACCGCGTAGAGCAGGGCGATGGCGCCGATGATCAGGTCTTTCTTGCGTTCGGCCAGGGCCTGTTCGTAGGTTTCACTGCGCAGGGCGAGCAGGAAGGCATAGGCTGCCGACCACAGGTAAGGCACCAGGATCATCGAGGTGGCGAGGTAGATCAGTGACAGGTAGGTACTGGCCGAGAACAGGGTGATGACCAGGAAGATCTGCACCATGGCGTTGGTCAGCCACAAGGCATTGGCCGGTACGTGGTTGGCGTTCTCGCGGCGCAGGAACTCCGGCATGGTGTGGTCTTTGGCGGCGGCGAACATGATCTCGGCGCACAGCAGCACCCAGGACAGCAGCGCGCCGAGCAGCGAGATGATCAGGCCGACGCTGATCAGGACCGCGCCCCAGTGACCGACCACGTGCTCAAGCACGGCAGCCATCGACGGGTTCTGCAGCTTGGCCAGTTCCGGTTGAGTCATGATGCCCAGCGACAGCACGTTGACCAGCACCAGGAACAGCAGCACGGTGATGAAGCCGATGACCGTGGCCTTGCCCACGTCCGAGCGTTTTTCCGCCCGGGCCGAGAAGATGCTCGCGCCTTCGATGCCGATGAACACCCAGACGGTGACCAGCATCATGTTGCGCACCTGGTTCATCACGCTGCCCAGGTCCGGGTTCATCGAACCCCAGATGTCAGCGGTGAAGATGTCCAGCTTGAAGGCGAACAGCGCGATCAGCACGAACAGCGCCAGCGGCACGACCTTGGCCACGGTGGTGACCAGGTTGATGAAGGCCGCTTCCTTGATGCCGCGCAGCACCAGGAAATGCACGGCCCAGAGCAGTACCGAGGCGCCAATGACCGCCGCCGGGGTGTTGCCCTCGCCAAAGATCGGGAAGAAGTAGCCAAGCGTGCTGAACAGCAATACGAAGTAGCCGACGTTGCCGAGCCAGGCACTGATCCAGTAGCCCCAGGCCGAAGAAAAGCCCATGTAATCGCCGAAACCGGCCTTGGCGTAGGCGTACACCCCGCCGTCCAGGTCAGGCTTGCGATTGGCCAATGTCTGGAATACGAAAGCCAGGGTCAGCATGCCGATGGCAGTGATGCCCCAGCCGATCAGAACAGCGCCTACATCGGCACTTGCGGCCATGTTTTGCGGCAGCGAAAAGATCCCGCCGCCGATCATCGAGCCGACAACAAGTGCAACCAGCGCACCAAGTCGTAGTTTTCCGGGAGCGTCTGACATTGAATAACTCCGTACCAGGAGAAGAGATGGCGCTAGAATAAATCCAGCGGCGAATTCATTAGCTGATTCAGGTCAGTTCATGAGGACATTCCATTGCAAATCAATGACTGAAACAGCTTCCCGGAGTACGCCGACCACAGTGCTGCAAGCCTTGTCCACCGGCACCTCCATGGCGTTTTAGAGCAATCGCTCTTGCGGGGGCTGCGAGAATTGAAGCTAGTCCGTTTTGGGGGAATCGCAAATTTTCACTGAGAAAATTTCTTATTAGCTTGAAGAGGCGGAAATTGTGCCCATAACTCACCGTTTAGTTCGTCAGGCATAGACGCACTAGTTATGAGCAGGGGGCGCTTAGTGGTTTAATATATATAGACGCTAAGACTGAGCTTGTATTTAACTCAGGGTGTACCTCTGGCGTTACAAACACGAGACAGAAGGGGATCTGCATGTCCGAACCTGGACAGAAATTGCGCCTGGGTGCGTTGATCGCCTTGGTGGTCGGCTCGATGATCGGCGGTGGGATTTTTTCGCTGCCGCAAAACATGGCCGCACGTGCTGACGTCGGCGCGGTACTGATCGGCTGGGGGATTACGGCGGTGGGCATGTTGGCGCTGGCCTTCGTGTTCCAGACCCTGGCCAACCGCAAACCTGAGCTCGACTCCGGGGTGTATGCCTACGCCAAGGCCGGCTTTGGCGATTACATGGGCTTTTCTTCGGCCTGGGGCTACTGGATCAGCGCCTGGCTGGGCAACGTCGGCTACTTCGTGCTGCTGTTCAGCACCCTGGGTTTCTACTTTCCGGTGTTCGGTGAGGGCAATACGCCGATTGCCATTGCCTGTGCCTCGTTGCTGCTGTGGGCGGTGCACTTTCTGGTGCTGCGCGGAATCAAGGAGGCGGCGTTCATCAACCAGGTCACCACCGTGGCCAAGATCGTGCCGCTGGTGATGTTCATCGTCATTGCCGCCGTGGCGTTTCGCGCCGACATCTTCACTCGTGATATCTGGGGCATGAGCAACCCGAAGTTCGGCGGGGTGCTGGACCAGGTACGCAACATGATGCTGGTGACGGTGTTCGTGTTCATCGGTATCGAGGGTGCCAGCGTCTATTCGGGGCGCGCGGCAAAGCGCTCGGACGTCGGCAAGGCCACGGTGGTCGGCTTTCTTGGCGTGCTGGCCCTGCTGGTGCTGGTCAACGTGCTGTCGCTCGGGGTGATGACCCAGCCGGAACTGGCGGCCTTGCAGAACCCGTCGCTGGCCTCGGTGCTTGAACATATTGTCGGGCCCTGGGGGGCCTTGCTGATCAGTATCGGCCTGGCGGTGTCGCTGCTCGGCGCCTTGCTGTCGTGGGCCTTGCTGTGTGCCGAGATTCTCTTTGCCACCGCTCGCGACCAGACCATGCCGCGCTTTCTGGCCAGGGAAAACGCCAACCACGTTCCCTCCAATGCGCTGTGGCTGACCAACGTGATGATTCAGCTGTTCCTGCTGATCACGCTGTTCTCTGCCGGGACCTACACCAGCCTGATCTACCTGGCGTCGTCGATGATCCTGGTGCCCTATCTGTGGTCGGCGGCTTATGCGGTATTGCTGGCGGTGCGCGGGGAATCGTACGAAGGGCACCCGGGGGCGCGACGCAAGGACTTGGTGATTGCCGGTATCGCCCTGGTGTATGCGATTTGGCTGTTGTACGCCGGCGGGCTCAAGTACCTGTTGTTGTCGGCGCTGCTGTACGCGCCGGGGGTGATCCTGTTCGCCAGGGCCAAGCATGAGCAGGGGCAGGCGCTGTTTACCACTTGGGAGAAGCTGATCTTTGCTGCGGTGCTGGTGGGCGCGGGGTTGGCGGCTTATGGCTTGTACAGTGGGGTGTTGAGCCTTTAATCAGGGCTGCGGCGCAGCCCATCGCCGGCAAGGCCGGCTCCCACAGTAGACCGGTGTGCAGCACACTCTGTGGGGGCTGGCTTTGCCCGCGAGAGGCCCTCGCATTCACCAACAGGCAGCAGCAGAACCCAGCTCACAAGCCCCCCGCTCCCAAACCAGCGGCGCCCCTGCAACCCGCAGCGGCGCTTTTAGCCGTCGCGCCGTCCCCCAGGGCGTCTGCTCCAGTAGCGGGTTCAGATCCGCCGCCGTCTCTACCTGCAACGGCACATCCGCTACCACGGTGCCCTGATCGATCAACAACTTCGCCGTGCGCGCCAGCGACAGGCGCAAGGTTGCCCCGCAACCGCTGCCCAGGCGATCGCTGTACGCCTTGATCGCCGCAGCCGCCATCAGGTAGCCGGTGCCATGGTCCAGCGCCTGCACCGGCAGCGGCACGGGCTGGTCGGCCTGTTGCCAGCGCATGCCTTCGCAAGCGATGCCGCAACTCATCTGCACCAGGCTGTCGAAGCCCCGGCGCTGCTGCCAAGGGCCGCTCCAGCCGTAGGCGTTGAGGCTCACATCGATGAGCCCGGGGTTGAGCTGGCGGCGCTGTTCGCTGGCATACCCCAGTCGTTCGAGGGCATCGGCGCGGTAACCATGCAGGAGAATATCGGCTTCACTGAGCAGGCGTTCAAACACCCGTCGATCATCCCCATCGTGCAAGTCCAGGTGCGCACAACGTTTACCCAGGGTCACCTCGGCAACCACCGCCGGTTCCTCCCAGCCTGGCGGGTCGATCCGCAGTACCTCAGCGCCGAAGCCAGCCAGCAGGCGGCTGGCTGTGGGGCCGGCGAGGATGCGGGTCAGGTCCAGCACCTTGACCCCGGCCAGAGGTCGGACGGCGTTACCGCTCCAGCGTCTGCTTGTAAAGGCTGGAGCCAGTTGGCGGTGAATCAACGGCTCGGCATTCACTGCCAGGCCCTGAGGATGGGCCGACCATTCGGACCCGCTGTGCATTTGCGCGGCGCAACCGCCAGCGGTGACTATCGCGCTTTCCAGCTCGCTTGCGCGCCAGCGCGCAACCAGGTCAGCCATTTGTGCGCGATCAGCCGCACGGCCCACTACCTTCTCGGCGGCGGCGCGATGATGAGCTGCGTTGGTATGCAGGCGAATCCAGCCGTCCTCGGCGCGGTAGTCACCGGCAATCGGGTCCCACAAGGGCGGTGTGCTCCAGCCTTGCGGGCGCAGGCTGGTGGCGAACCAGAACGAGCTCAGGCGGCGGTCAACTTCAACGGCAGGCTGTTGCTCAAGCTGGCGCCGCAGCAGTTCGGCGATTGCCAGGCCACAGGCGGCAACGCTGCTGCTGGCAAGCGCGGTGACGGCGAAAGTCGAAGGCAGGGCGCCGTTGCCGTGAAAGCGCAGGGTATTGCGCAGTGCCGTTGGCAGCTGCAGTTCGGCGACAAGGGTGTCGAGTAGCGCGGTCATCAATGGCCCTCCAGCAGAAGGGCCATTGCAGACCATCAGCGGCGCCAGGTCAAACCCTGAACTGATCCATCAGGGCCATCTGCTGCGACGACAGGGTGTTGAGCTGGCTGCTCACCTGCGCCGATTCGGCGGCCTGGCCGGTCAGGGTTTCGGTCACGCCACGAATCGCCGAGACGTTGCGGTTGACCTCTTCGGCCACGGCGCTTTGCTGCTCGGCGGCACTGGCGATCTGCAGGTTCATGTCGCTGATCACCGTGACCGCCTCGCTGATTTTGTCCAGCGCTTGCACCGCCTGGTGGATCTGCCCGGCGTTTTCCTGGGCCTTGCCGTGGCTCGAATGCATGGTCGCGACCACCTCGCGGGTGTTGCTCTGGATGCGTTCGATCACCTGGCGGATCTCTTCCACCGAGTCCTGGGTGCGCCGTGCCAGATTGCGCACTTCATCGGCCACCACGGCAAAGCCACGGCCGCTTTCGCCGGCGCGGGCCGCTTCGATCGCGGCGTTGAGGGCCAGCAGGTTGGTCTGTTCGGCGATGCTGCGGATCACTTCCAGCACCGAGCCGATCTGCTCGCTGTTCTGCGCCAGGGTTTCCACTTCGCCGACGGCCTTGCTGACCTGTTCGGCAAGCACGGTAATGTCGCGGGTGCTGCGCTCGATGATTGCCATGCCGTCCTTGGCCGAGCGGTCGGCCCCTCGGGCGGCATCGGCGGCACTGGCGGCGCTGTTGGCGACGTCATGGGCGGTGGCGCTCATCTCGTTGGAGGCGGTGGCCACCTGGTCGATCTCGCGAAACTGCACCTGCATGCCTTCGCTGGTGCGCTGGGCAATCGCCGAGGACTGGTCGGCGGTGGCTCGGGCCTGGGTGATGCTCTGCTTGATCTGGGCGATGGTCGGCTGCAGCTTGTCGAGGAAGCGGTTGAAGCCGCCGGTCAGCCGGCCCAGTTCGTCCTTGCGCGCGTAGCGCAGGCGCTGGGTCAGGTCGCCGTCGCCGCTGGCGATGTCTTCGAGCATGCTCGCCACGCTGTTCAGCGGGCGGGTCACGCCGGTGGCGGTCAGCCACATCAGCAGCAGGCCGCCGAGGCCGGCGAGGGTGGCGAACAGCAGCACCTTGACGGTGCCGCTGGTGCGGGCGTCCTCGAGGGTAGCCTGAAGGCTGGTGGCGTCGGCCAGCAGTACCTGCTTGGGCAGGTCGATCAGAATGCCCCAGGGTTTGCTGTCGGCAATCGGTTGCACCGGGTTGACGGCACGGATGGTCTGGCCTTGCTCAAGGATCAGCGGCTGGTTGGCGGCGAGCTTTTGCAGTGCTTGCTGGCCGTCCTGGTCGATGGGTTTGCCGACCTTGCCGGCATCGTTGCTGTTGGCGGCCAGCAGGCCGCTGGGGGCGACGATCATCAAGCGCCCGGCGCCGTTGAACAGCTCCTGCTGGGCTTTGGCGGCAGCGGATTGCAGGGCATCGAGGGAGATGTCCACGCCGGCCACGGCGATCACCTTGCCGTTGTGCAGCACCGGCATGGTGATACTGGTCATCAGCATCTGCTTGCCGCCGACGGTGTCGGAGTAGGGTTCGAGCAGGCACGCCCGGGCGCTGTTGCGCGAGCAGGTGTACCAGACGTTGTAGGGCGTGCCGCTGAGGTTGATCTCGGTCTTGTTCAGGTCGACATCGCTGATCACCGTGTTCAGGGCCTGGCCCTGGGCACGGCTCCAGTAACTGGCAAAGCGCCCGCTTTCGTTGCTCAGGCGCTTGGCGTCGTTGGCAAAAGCACTGTCGCCGCCCTCCAGGCCATCGGCCTCGAAGGCCAGCCAGATGCCGAGCACGTCGGGGTTGCGCTTGAAGCTGGTGGCCAGGCTCTGGTTGATCGCTTCGCGCAGGTCGCCGCCGCTCAGGCCGCGGTCACGGGCCAGTTGTTGCAGGTCCTGGACCTGGTCGGCGAGGGCGGTGATGACGGTCTGGCTGTCGCTGAAGGTGCGCCGCAGCATCTCGGCTTTCTCGCCCGCGCGGGCCTGCAGCAGGGCCTGGACGTTGCGGGTGAGCATGGTGGTGCTGGCGTCAGCGACCAGTTCATCGCTCTGGTGCGATTGATACAGGTTGATACCGACGACAAGTGCGACCACGCCAAGCAGGCAGAGGCCGGAGAGCAGGACGATTTTCAGGCGGATCGAGAGCGTGTCGAACATGGACGTACTCGCTAAAAGGCAGGCCGGCAGGGACCGAGCCACCGTACGGGCTCGATTCGCTACATCCATTTAGCGATAACAGTTCATCGGCCTTATAGCCTTAGCCATGAGTGTGTGCCGATGAACGGTCGTCAAGGCTCAAGGGCGCGGCTTCTGGCCGCGACCAGATCCACAGGTTGCCCAGGGTCATGCCGGCAATGGCGAGAAATACCGGCCAGCGATGGTCGAGGAACACCAGCATGAGGCTGGCGCACAGCAGCATGCTGAGCGTGGCGCTGACCTTGGCCCGGCGCTGGATCACCTTGCCGTTGCGCCAGTTGCTCAGGATCGGCCCGAACAAGCGATGGTTTTCCAGCCAGGCGCTCAGGCGCGGCGAACTGCGGGTGGCGGCCCAAGCGGCAAGGAGGATGAATTCGGTGGTGGGCAGGCCGGGAATCACGATCGCCACCAGGCCGATGCCGAGGCTGACGTAAGCCAGCAGGCCAAACAGCAGGCGTGAGAGTTTTGAAGCGGCTGGGCGGGTCATGGGCTTGTCGGTGTGCACGGGCAAGGCCCGGTTACCGCGAGGGTAACCGGGTACGACGCATCAGGCCAGTTCGGCTTTAGGCGCAGTTGCATAGGCGTGTTTGAGCAGTTCGGTGAAGCGCTCGAAGGCGGCCACGGCGCCTTGCTCGGCCTTGGCTTCTTCTTCGGCGCTCAGTTGCAGGCCGTCGAGGATGCGGGTGAACTGTTTCCAGCCTTCGGCGCGGCCACCGGCCGGTTCGCCCAGGTGACGGGCACCGAAGCTGTCCGACAGGCCCAGGCCTACGGCACGCTTGATCAGGAACGCGGCGCCAAGCTTGGAACCTTCGGAAACGAAGATCCAGCCCATGGCTTCACCCAGGCTTGGGTTCTGCAGGGCGCCGGCGAAGTCGGCCGGGATCTCGGTGTTCAGGTCCGCCAGGTCCAGGCCGGCCTGTTCGGCGCGGCAGCGTTCGGCCAGATCCGGGACGATGGCGATCAGTGCCGGATCGGTGTACAGCGCTTTGAGCTCGGACTGGAACAGGTACTGGGCAACCACGAAGCGGGCGAAACTCTCGCGGGTTTCGAACGGCGCGTGGGATTTGACCAGGGCGTCCAGTTCGCTGTGCGGGGCGTGGGTCAGCTGGTTCAAGCGTTGCGAACGCAGGCTGGCGCGTTCGGCGGTGGTAGCGGCGGTCATGGTGATTCCTTGCGAAATGGGCGTGCCTGATGACTAGACGAATGAGAAGACGCGTGACAGTAAAAAAACCTCACCTCAAAGGCTTTTCGCGGGGCAAGCCCGCTCCTACAAAATCTGTAGGAGCGGGCTTGCCCCGCGATGCGGTTTAAATATCCCAGACCAGGTTGATGGCGACGTTGCGGCCCGGCATGGTCAGGCGGTCGAGGTTGGCCGGGGCGGTCACTGCCGCTTCACCGAGGCCGTCGTAGCCGCGCACGTCATCCCACTGCCAGTACTTTTTGTCGGTCAGGTTGTAGAGACCGGCGTTGACGCTGATGTCGTCAGTGACCTTGTAGAAACCGGTCAGGTCGAGCACGCCGTAGCCGGGGGTGCGGAACTGCTTGCTGGTGCCGTCGGGGGCAAAGAAGGTGGTGTCGTCGACGCGGTCCTTGCGCTTGACCAGGGTCCAGCTCAGCAGCGCGCCGTATTGTTCCTGCTCATAGCCCAGGCCCATCACCGCGGTCAGCGGGTTGACGCTGTTGAGTGGCTGGCCGCTGTCGTCGTTGCGGCCGTGGGCGTAGGCCAGCGAGCCCTGGGTGTACACGCCGTGCGGAGCACCGAAGGCGTCGAGGTTCAGGCGGCCCTTGAACTCGGCACCCTTGATGGTCGCGTGCTTGATGTTGTTGGCTTCGAAGGTCTGGCCCAGGTTGCTGCCCTGCACGGCGTCTTCGTTGATGAAGTCGCGGTACTTGTTGTAGAACACCGCAACATCGAAGTTACCCGCTTCGAAGTTGCCGCGCAGACCGGTTTCGTAGCTCTTGCTCTTTTCCGGTTCGAGGTTGGAGTTGCCACGCACGCTGTAGCCCAGCCCCGGGTTCTCGAAGCGGCCGTACAGCGCCTTGGCGGTTGGCGTGCGGAAGCCTTCGGCGTACTGGCCGTACCAGGTGTAGTTGTCGTTGAAGGCGTAAGTCAGGCCGAACTTGGGCGAGACCCGGTGCCATTTCTTGGCGTCGTCATCGACAGGGTCGGTGGCGCTGGCGCCAACCCCGCGGAGGAACTCGTCGGTCATGTGCGGCTTGAGTTCGGTGTAGTCGTAGCGCACACCCGGCAGGAAGGTCCACTGGTTCCAGCGGATCTCGTCCTGGGCGAACAGGCTGTAGGTGTTGACGGTCGGATCGGGGAAATCGCTGACCAGGGCCTGGCTGTCTTTGGCACTGGCCTGGCCGATGAATTGACAGTCGCCACCAACGTTCAGGCAGGTGCCGGTGCCGCTGCGCGAGCCGGTGACCTTCTGGTGCTTGAGGGTGGTGCCGTAGGTCAGCAGGTGCTCGGTGGCGCCGACGCTGAAGGCTTTGTCCAGTTGCGCGTCGAACAGCCACTGGCGATCCTTGTAGGTGGTCTGGCGGTCACGGAACACCTGGCGGCCCGATGCGAAGTAGAGCTCTTCGGTGCGCTGGTCGGTCTTGCCGATCTGGTAGTTCAGGCTCCACTTCATGTTGTCGGCCAGTACGCTGCCCAGGGCGAATTCGTGGTTGATACCGAAACGCTCGCGGGTCACGGTGTCGTTACCGGTGCGGTCGCGGTACGAGTTCATGGCGCCAAAGCCTGGAATGAACGGCCCGCCCACGGCGCTCTTCTGCTTCAGGTCGCGGTCGTCCTTGTAGCTTTCGTAGGTGAAGGCCAGGCGCGCGTCGTCAGCGTAGTTCCAGCCGGCCTTGGCGAGGATGTTGGTGGTGCGTACGTCTTCGGGGTTGGCGGCGGTACGCGCCAGGCCTGTGCCGCCGTGGCTGCTGTAGGACTCGATTTCATGGCCGTTGCGCTGGCTCAGGTGCAGCAGGCCGTCGAATTCCCCCTGGCGGCCGGCGACGGTGGCCGAGTTCAGCCAGCTCTCATCTGCCGAGCTGTAGCCGGTCTTCAGGCGTGCGCCGAGGTCCTGGCCAGGCTTGATGATGTCGTCGGGGTCGAGGGTGAAGTAGCTGACCGCGCCGCCGATGGCGTTGCTGCCGTACAGCACCGAGGCCGGGCCACGGAGGATCTCCACGCGCTTGACGATCTCAGGGTCGACGTAGTTGCGCTGGGTCTGGGCGTAGGGGCCGAAGAAGAAGCTGTCGGGGATCGACACGCCGTCGATCTGGGTCAGTACCCGTTCACCGTCGATACCACGGATGTTGTAACCGTTCAGGCCGCTGCGCTGCCCGGTGCCGCTGACCGACACACCCGGCTCGTAACGGACCAGGTCCTTGATGCTGTTGACGTTCTGCCGGTCGAGCTGCTCACGGGTCTGCACGCTGACGGTGCTCGGCACCTGGCTGATGTCCTGGGCGCTGCGGGTGGCACTGACGGTGATCTGCTGCAGGGCGATGGCCTTGCTGGCGCTGCGTTCGATCACCACGTTGCCGCTGCCGAGGGTGCGGTAGCTCAAGCCGGTGCCGGCCAGCAGTTGCTGTAACGCGGCTTCCGGCTTCAGCGAACCCTGCGCCCCCGGGGAGGCCACGCCTTCGGCCAGTTCAGCGGAGAAGCCCACTTGCCAGCCGGTCACCACAGTAAAGGCATTGAGCGCCGACACCAGTGGTTGCTGGCTGATGGCGAAGCGGTAGTCGCCCATCCGCGGGGCACTGGCCTGGGCCGGTTCCGCGGCCAGCGCCGGCAGGCTGCAGGCGCCGCTGGCGAGCAGGGCCAGGGTCAGCAGGGAGAACGTGCAACGCTGCAGGCCGGGGGTAGGTGAAGTGGCTGAAGACCGACGAGTGAAACCAGTGGGCATCGAAAGCGCTCCCTGTCGCGCAAATGTTATAGGTGCTGGCTGACTCAAAAATAAGAATCAGTTGCATTGGCTATAACGAGACGTAACAGCTTCAGGGATCGCGTAAAAAAACTTTTGCGTCAGTTGAGAATGACCAGTGCCGGGTATTCGTGCAGCTGCGCCGAGGTGATGTGGGCAAGGGCGCGCAGGGTTTCCAGGGGTTGGTCGAGGCGGTAGTTGCCAGTGACCGCGACGTTTGCCAGGTGCTCATTACCGTTGATGATCCAGCCGGGGTAGTAGCGGCGCAGTTCGGCCAGCACCTGGCTCAACGGACAATTTTCGAATACCAGGCGGCCCTGGACCCAGGCCAGGTCCTTCTGCGCGTCCAGGCGCCCGCGTTGGCTGAAACCGTTGGGCCCGACGCTGATACTGTCCCCCGCCGACAGTCGAATGCGCTGGTCGCTGCTGGCCTGCAGGTCGACGTCACCGCGTTGCACCCGCACCTGGGCTTCGCCGTTGAGGTAGCGCACGGCAAAATCGGTGTCGCGCACGCTGGCCCGCAACGGGCCGGCCTGCAGCTCCAGGGGCGGTTGGGTACCGGCGGGCACTTCGAAGTAGGCCTCGCCCTGCAGCAGCCGGGCCACCTGACGGTTGTCGCGCAGGTCGCTGGCAAAGGCCGAATTGGTGTTGAGCAACACCCTGGAGCCGTCGTCCAGCTGTAGCCGCTGGCGTTCACCCACCACGGTCAGGTGGTCGGCCTGCAGGCGCAGCGGCAGGTTGCCAAGGGTGAAAATCCCTACCAGCAGCACGGCGGCTGCGGCCAGGGGCTTGTAGTGCGGGCGGATGCGTGAGCGTAGCGTGCGGCGCTGCCCCTGTTGCAACTGGCTGGCAACCTGACGCAACGGCGCGCCGTTCCAGATCGCTTCGGCCTCGACGTAGGCCCGGGCATTGGCCGGATCGGCTTCCAGCCAGGCTTCGAAGGCCTGGGTATCTTGTTCCGACGCGCATTGCAGGCGAATCAGCCAGTCCAGAGCCTGGTCCATGGCCTGATCACTGGCACCTTGGCCAGGTGGCGAGGGGCGAGGGGCGGGACGGTCGGTCACGGGTGGGTCCTTGGCGGGTTGGCGCTTTTGCGCGAATGATCGGGGGTATCCATGGGGATGGCAAGGGTTTAGCTGCGATCGACGACAGGCTGTTTACTGCAGCCGGTCGGCTACCCCCACACAGATGGCCATGATCAGTTTCAGTTCCTTCTGAACCGTGCTTGCCGAGACGTTCAACTGCTCGGCGATTTCCAGGTAGCTGGCGCCATGCAGGCGGCTGAGGATGAAGATCCGTTGTTGGCGCTCGGTCAATTGCGCGAGGCTGACGCTCAGGCGCTTGAGCAATTGTTCGGCGTGGGCGGCGTCTTCGGCGCTGCTGCTGGGCGCGGCGACGTTGTGCAGGATCTGCTCGGGTACATCGTCGACCAGGTTGCGCGACTGCGCCCGGCGTGCGCGCAAGTGATCGAGGGCGAGGTTGCGCGCAGTCTGGAACACGAAGGGTTCAAGGTGTTCGATGGGGCGTTCGCCAAGGGCGCGGGTCACCCGCAGGTAGGTCTCCTGCAACAGGTCCTCGGCAGTGCTGGGGTTATCCACCATGCGCTGCAGGGTACGCAGCAGGCTGACGCGCTGCGCGAGGAAAACGGCGTTGAACTGGGACTGACTCACAGCGGTACCCGACCATGGCGTGGCGAATGATAATGCTTATCATCAACGCCTTGGTCAAGTATTGGCGTTTTTTAACCTGCGACACTGGACCTGTGGGAACTGGCTTGCCAGCTCCCACAGCGATCGTCAACGGGCGTTGCACAGCGCCAGGCAGTTATCCAGCATGCGATTGGAGAAGCCCCATTCGTTGTCGTACCAGGCCAGCACCTTGAGCATGCGCCCGTTGGTGCGGGTGTGATTGGCATCGAAAATCGACGACAGCGGGTTATGGTTGAAATCACAGGACACCAGCGGCAGGCTGTTGTAGCCCAGCACCTTGGAATGCCGGCTGGCTTCCTTGAACAACTCATTGACTGCCGTGGCCGTGGCCTCGCGCTCAAGGTTGACGGTAAGGTCGACCAGCGACACGTTGATCACCGGCACCCGCACGGCCATGCCGGTGAGCTTGCCGGCCAGCTCCGGCAGCACCAGGCCCACCGCTTCGGCCGCGCCGGTCTTGCTCGGGATCATCGACTGGGTCGCCGAGCGGGCACGGAACGGGTCGCTGTGGTAGACATCGGTCAGGTTCTGGTCGTTGGTGTAGGCGTGGATGGTGGTCATCAAGCCTTGTTCGATACCGTACTCGCGGTGCAGTACCTGGGCCAGCGGCGCCAGGCAGTTGGTGGTGCACGAAGCACTGGAGATGATTTGGTGCGAAGGGCGCAGGATGTCATGGTTGACCCCATACACCACTGTGGCATCAGCACCCTTGGCCGGTGCCGAGATAATGACTTTGCCAGCCCCGGCAGTAAGATGGGCGGCCGCCTTGGCGCGTTCGGTGAACAAGCCGGTGCATTCGAACACCACATCGATGGCTTCGGCTTTCCATGGCAACTCCGCCGGATTGCGGATGGCGCTGACGGCAATGCGGTCGCCGTTGACAGTAATGCTCTCGTGATCGGATTCAACCGTGGCAGCAAAGCTGCCGTGGACGCTGTCGTGTTTGAGCAGATGGGCATTGATCGCACTGTCGCCCAGGTCGTTGATGGCGACGACCTGCAGGTCCTGGCGGTAGCCTTGGGTATAGAGTGCGCGAAGGATGTTGCGGCCGATGCGGCCAAAGCCATTGATTGCGATACGAAGGGTCATGGAGCTACCTCTGGCAGACCGGGTGAAGCCCGTGGCAATTGAAGTTTTGCTTCACTGCATCTGTTTTTGTTGTTGGAATTACAAGATTATTCGTAAAAAAATAGAAAACAAGCCTTTTTGCTGGCAGTATTTTGTTCAATCTACAACGAGCGATCGGCCAAGCCGTTCCTCCCGCAACGCATCGCCCCTGTTTTTGAGCCTAGGCCGCGATCGTTGATAAGGGAAACCGCCGCAGAGGTCGCAACCACCGATAGCCTGGAGTCCAGTACATGCATCCGCGCATTCTTGAGGTCACCCAACGGCTGATCGCCCGCAGTCGCCCCACCCGTGAACGCTACCTTGAACTGATTCGCGGGGCCGCCAGCGACGGGCCGATGCGCGCCAAGCTGCAATGCGCCAACTTCGCTCACGGTGTCGCCGGCTGTGGCAGCCAGGACAAACAGAGCCTGCGAATGATGAACGCGGCCAACGTCGCCATCGTCTCCGCCTACAACGACATGCTCTCGGCGCATCAGCCCTATGAGCATTACCCCGAACAGATCAAACAGGCGCTGCGCGAGATTGGCTCGGTCGGCCAGTTCGCCGGTGGCGTGCCGGCCATGTGCGACGGGGTCACCCAGGGTGAGCCAGGCATGGAGCTGGGCATCGCCAGCCGCGAAGTGATCGCCATGTCGACCGCCATTGCCCTGTCGCACAACATGTTCGACGCGGCGCTGATGCTCGGTATCTGCGACAAGATCGTCCCCGGCCTGCTAATGGGCGCGTTGCGCTTCGGCCATCTGCCGACCCTGTTCGTCCCGGGCGGGCCAATGCCGTCGGGCATCTCCAACAAGGAGAAAGCCGATGTGCGCCAGCGTTACGCCGAAGGCAAGGCCAGCCGCGAGGAGCTGCTGGAGTCGGAGATGAAGTCCTATCACAGCCCCGGCACCTGCACCTTCTACGGCACCGCCAACACCAACCAGTTGCTGATGGAAGTGATGGGCCTGCACCTGCCGGGCGCCTCGTTCGTCAACCCGTACACGCCGCTGCGCGATGCCCTCACCGCCGAGGCCGCCCAACAGGTCACGCGCATGACCAAGGCCAGCGGTAACTTCATGCCCCTGGGCGAGATCGTCGACGAGAAAGCCCTGGTCAACTCCATCGTTGCCTTGCACGCCACCGGCGGCTCGACCAACCATACCCTGCACATGCCGGCGATTGCCCAGGCGGCGGGCATCCAGCTGACCTGGCAGGACATGGCCGAGCTTTCGGAGGTGGTGCCGACCCTGTCTCACGTCTACCCGAACGGCAAGGCCGACATCAACCACTTCCAGGCCGCCGGCGGCATGGCCTTGCTGATTCGCGAACTGCTCGATGCCGGTTTGCTCCACGAAGACGTCAACACCGTCGCTGGCCACGGTCTGCGCCGTTACACCCAGGAGCCGTTCCTCGAGGGTGGCAAGCTGGTCTGGCGCGAAGGCCCAAAGGCGAGCCTGGACGAGGCAATCCTGCGTCCGGTCGCGCGGCCGTTCTCGCCCGAAGGCGGCCTGCGGGTGATGGAAGGCAACCTCGGGCGCGGGGTGATGAAAGTCTCCGCCGTCGCTCCCGAACATCAGGTGGTCGAAGCCCCGGCGCGGGTCTTCCATGACCAGCAGGCGCTGGCCGATGCGTTCCAGGCCGGCGAGCTGGAGCGCGATTTTGTCGCGGTGATGCGCTTTCAGGGCCCGCGCTGCAACGGCATGCCCGAGTTGCACAAGATGACCCCGTTCCTCGGCGTGCTGCAGGATCGTGGCTTCAAGGTGGCACTGGTAACCGACGGGCGTATGTCCGGCGCTTCGGGGAAAATCCCCGCGGCCATTCATGTTTGCCCTGAAGCCTTCGATGGCGGCCCGCTGGCACGCCTGCGCGATGGTGATATCGTCCGCGTCGACGGTGTGGCCGGCACCTTGACCGTGAAGCTCAGTGCGGCCGAACTGGCTGATCGTGAACTGCCGGCGGCGCCGAGCGGCAATGACCTGGGCTGCGGCCGCGAGCTGTTTGGCTTCCTGCGTACCGCCCTGAGCCCGGCGGAGAAGGGCGCCAGCGCCTTCACCTCGGCACTGGAGACGCTCAAGTGAAGCGCGCACTGGTCGGCGATATCGGTGGCACCAACGCGCGCTTTGCCCTCTGGGAAGACAACCGCATGCACGCGGTGCAGGTCTTTGCCACGGCCGACTACACCAGCCCGGAACAGGCCATCGGTGCCTATCTGGCCGATCATGGCCTGGCCCGCGGTGAGCTGGGCGCGGTGTGCCTGGCGGTGGCCGGGCCGGTCGATGGCGATGAGTTCCGCTTTACCAACAACCACTGGCGCCTCAGCCGTCAGGCGTTCTGCAAGACCTTGCAGGTCGAGCGCTTGCTGCTGATCAACGACTTCACCGCCATGGCCCTGGGCATGACCCGTCTGCAGACGGGCGAGTACCGTACCGTTTGCGACGGCACGCCCGATGCCGGCCGCCCGGCCCTGGTGATCGGCCCGGGCACGGGTCTTGGCGTCGGCACCTTGCTGAGCCTGGGAGAGGACCGCTGGATGGCCTTGCCCGGCGAGGGCGGGCATGTCGACCTGCCGGTGGGCAATGCCCGCGAAGCGCAGATTCGTCAGCAGATCGAGAACGAAATCGGTCATGTCAGCGCCGAATCCGTCCTCAGCGGCGGCGGCCTGTTGCGTTTGTACCAGGCCATCTGCGCGCTGGACGGCCTGCCCGCACCGCTGCAGAGCCCGGCGGCGATCACCGATGCGGCGCTGGCCGGTGAGCCTGTTGCCCTGGCGGTGATCGAGCAGTTCTGCTGCTTCCTGGGCCGGGTAGCGGGCAATGATGTCCTGACTCTCGGCGCACGCGCCGGGGTGTATATCGTCGGCGGCGTGATTCCGCGCTTTGCCGAACTGTTCCTGCGCAGCGGCTTTAGCGCCAGCTTTGCCGACAAGGGCTGCATGAGTGGCTACTTCAAGGATGTCCCGGTATGGTTGGTAACCGCTGAGTTCTCCGGTTTACTCGGGGCTGGCGTAGCTTTGCAACAAGCCGGCTGATATCTGGGGGCGGGCTTGCCCCGTGAGGCCCTCTCCCTGATAGACAAGGAGTGATGCGTGAGCAAGTCGATACTGATGGTCGACGACGACCAGGACATCCGTGAGCTGTTGCAAACCTACCTGAGCCGTGCCGGTTTCAGCGTCCAGGCGGTGGCCGACGGGCGCGGCTTTCGCCAGGCTCTGGATGCCAGCGATTGCGACCTGGTGATCCTCGATGTGATGCTGCCCGACGAAGACGGTTTCAGCTTGTGCCGCTGGGTGCGTCAGCATCCGCGCCTGGCGCAGGTGCCGATCATCATGCTCACTGCCAGCTCCGACGAGGCCGACCGGGTCATCGGCCTGGAGCTGGGCGCCGATGATTACCTGGGTAAACCCTTCAGTCCGCGTGAACTGCAGGCGCGGATCAAAGCCCTGTTGCGCCGTGCCGGTTTTGGCCAGGAGCGCAATGGCGGTGATGTGCTGGCCTTCGATGACTGGCGCCTGGATACCATCAGCCACCGCTTGTTCCACCGCGATGGTGAAGAGGTGATCCTTTCCGGCGCCGACTTTGCCTTGCTCAAACTGTTCCTCGATCACCCGCAACAGATCCTCGACCGCGACACCATCGGCAATGCCACCCGCGGTCGCGAGCCGATGCCCCTGGACCGTATCGTCGACATGGCGGTCAGCCGCCTGCGCCAACGCCTGCGCGACACAGACAAACCGCCGCGTTTGATTCGTACCGTACGCGGCAGTGGTTACCTGCTGGCGGCCAACGTTGCGCCTGCGCACTGAAGGGCGCTGGCGACTGCCGCTGCCGCGCTCGCTGCTGGGGCGGATGCTGCTGTTGACCCTGCTGGTGGTGCTGCTGGCGCAGGGCCTGTCGAGCCTGATCTGGCTGTCGCAACTGCGCGCCAGCCAGATGGAGGGCCTGGTCGCCAGCGCGCGCAGCCTGGCCCATTCGATGAGTGCCAGCGTCAGTTACTTTCGTTCGCTGCCGGTGGCGTACCGGCCGATGGTGCTCGACCAGTTGCGCAGCATGGGCGGCACCCGTTTTGTCGTTTCCCTCAATGACAAACCCCTGGGCATGCAGGTGCTGGCGGCCACGCCGCGCAAGCAAGCGGTGATCGATGCCGTCGGCGACGTGCTGCACCAGCGCCTTGGCGCGCAGCTGGAAATCTCCATCCAGTTCGTCAGCCCGCAGGATCTGCGGATCTTCAACAGCGGCCTGAAACTCGATGAGCTGCCGCGCTCCTGGGCGCACTATGCGTTGACCCTGGAGCCGATCAACCCGCCAGTGCTGGTGACCCAGATCCGCCTGGATGAAGACGAATGGCTGTACATCGCCTCGTTGCTGCCCGAGCCCTACACCAGCCTCGAAGAACAGGGTCTGCCGAGTCAGCAGCTGTGGTTCATCGTGCTCACCAGCTCGTTCCTGCTGTTGTTCATCGGTTTACTGGTGCACTGGCAGAGCCGCCCGCTCAAGCGCCTGGCCCTGGCTGCCAGGGAAATGTCACTGGGGGCCGATGTCGAGCCGGTGACGGAAGGCGGTGGCAGCGAAGTGGAGGAGGTGGGCCGGGCCTTCAATGCCATGCGCGAGCGCATCAGCCGCTACCTGACCGAACGCAGCCAGTTGTTCAGCGCCATCTCCCACGACCTGCGCACGCCGATCACGCGTTTGCGCCTGCGGGTCGAGCTGCTGGATGACGAGCCGTTGCAGGCCAAGTTCGGCCGCGACCTGGATGAGCTGGAGATGTTGGTCAAGGGCGCACTGCAATGCGTGAAAGACACCGACATCCACGAGAACATCGAGCGTATCGACCTCAACCAGGTGCTCGAATGCCTGGTCGAGCCGTACCTGGGCAGCGGCCAGATCACGCTTGAAGGCCGCGCGCTGGCGCCGTATCCCGGCAAGCCACTGGCGCTCAAGCGCTGCATCGGCAACCTGATCGACAACGCCCTGAAGTATGGCGAGCGTGCTCACCTGCGCATCCTCGACAGCGACAGTGACTTCGTTTTGCAGGTCGACGACGAGGGCCCGGGTGTGCCTGAGCAGCGTCAGGAACAGGTGTTCGAGCCGCACTTTCGCCTGGCCGGGCAGCAGCAGGGTTACGGTCTGGGGCTGGGTATCGCGCGCAACATCGCGCACAGCCATGGCGGTGAAGTGAGCCTGCGCAACCTGCGTGAGGGCGGCTTGCGGGTGACCCTGAGCCTGCCGCGCAGCAGTGACTGAAAGCGAATGTCACCAGCCTGTGACATTCGCGCATCCCTTCGTTACCTCCGGCATAGGTGCCGCTGGTTAGACTCTGATGCAAGCGCAAGCACCACGACTTGCACCTGCATAACAACAAGAAAAGGTTCCTCTCGATGAATGCGATCAATCGCCTCGCCGCTGTCATTTCTCTCGCCTCCTTGTTGCCCTTGAGTGCTGTTGCTGCCGCTAACGGTACGGTCGAAGTCACCCACTGGTGGACCTCCGGCGGTGAAGCCGCGGCGGTGAAAACCCTCAAGGAACAAGTCGAGAAAGACGGCTTCACCTGGAAGGACAATGCCGTCGCCGGTGGCGGTGGCGCCGCGGCCATGACCGTGCTGAAAAGCCGCGCGGTCGCCGGCAACCCGCCGGGCGCCGCCCAGATCAAGGGGCCGGATATCCAGGAATGGGGCGCGCTGGGCCTGCTCACTGAGCTCGATGATGTCGCCAAAGCCAACAACTGGGATGCCCTGCTGCCAAAGAAAGTTGCGCAGCTCATGCAGTACGACGGCCACTATGTAGCGGTGCCGGTGAACATCCACCGGGTCAACTGGTTGTGGATCAATCCGCAGGTGTTCGACAAGGCCGGTGCCAAGGTGCCGACCACCCTCGACGAACTGTTCGCTGCCGCCGACAAGCTCAAGGCTGCCGGCTTCACCCCGCTGGCCCATGGTGGCCAGCCGTGGCAGGACAGCACCGTGTTCGAAGACCTGGTGCTGAGCATCCTCGGGCCCCAGGGCTATCACCAAGCCTTTGTCGAACTGGACGAAGACACCCTGACCGGCGAAAAAATGATCGAGGTGTTCAAGACCCTGCAACGCCTGGGCACCTACATGGACCCTAACCGCGCCGGACGTGACTGGAACATTGCCGCTGGCGAGGTCATCAACGGCAAGGCCGGCATGCAGATCATGGGCGACTGGGCCAAGAGCGAATGGACTGCCGCCGGCAAGGTCGCGGGCAAGGACTACCAGTGCGTGGCCTTCCCCGGCACCCAGGGCAGCTTCGCCTACAACATCGATTCGCTGGCGATGTTCAAGCTCAAGAACGCGAACGACATCAAGGCCCAGAACGACCTGGCCAAGGTCGCCCTGGAGCCGCGGTTCCAGACCGTGTTCAACCAGAACAAGGGCTCCCTGCCGGTGCGCCAGGACATGGACATGAGCCAGTTCGACGCCTGTACGCAGAAGTCGGCGGCGGACTTCAAGGAAGCGGAAAAAGGTGACGGCCTGCAACCGAGCATGGCCCACAACATGGCGACCTCCCTGGCGGTGCAAGGGGCGATCTTCGATGTTGTCACCAACTTCTTCAACGACCCGAAAGCCGACCCGGCGACGGCGGTCAAACAGCTGAATTCGGCGATCAAGTCGGCCAAGTGATGGTGTAGGCAACGACTCTGCGGGGCTTCATCGCTGGCAAGCCAGCTCCCATAGGGTCGGTGCATGCAGTCCATTGTGGGAGCTGGCTTGCCAGCGATGCGGTGCGCAGCGCCGCCCTTCAACCGAGACTTTCTGATGAGCACTGTTGCCACAATCAACAAGGCCTCACCCCTGGACGCCCTGCAGCGCTGGCTACCGAAACTGGTACTGGCGCCGAGCATGCTGATCGTCCTGGTGGGCTTTTACGGCTACATCCTCTGGACCTTCGTCCTGTCCTTCACCAACTCAAGCTTCATGCCCAGCTACAAGTGGGTGGGCCTGGCGCAGTACGCGCGGCTGATGGAGAACGACCGCTGGTGGGTGGCGAGCAAGAACCTGCTGCTGTTCGGCGGTATGTTCATCGCCATCAGCCTGGTGATCGGCGTGCTGCTGGCGGTGCTGCTCGACCAGCGCATCCGCCGCGAAGGGTTCATTCGCACCATTTACCTGTACCCGATGGCGCTGTCGATGATCGTCACCGGCACCGCCTGGAAATGGCTGCTCAACCCCGGCCTGGGCCTGGACAAGATGCTCCGCGACTGGGGCTGGGAAGGCTTTCGCCTGGACTGGCTGGTGGACCCCGACCGGGTCGTCTACTGCCTGGTGATCGCCGCCGTGTGGCAGGCCTCGGGCTTTGTCATGGCGCTGTTCCTGGCCGGCCTGCGCGGCGTCGATCAATCGATCATTCGCGCCGCGCAAGTCGATGGCGCCAGCCTGCCGAGCATCTACCTGCGTATCGTCCTGCCGAGCCTGCGTCCGGTATTTTTCAGTGCGTTGATGATCCTTGCGCACATCGCGATCAAGAGCTTCGACCTGGTCGCGGCGATGACCGCGGGCGGCCCGGGCTATGCCTCGGACCTGCCGGCGATGTTCATGTACTCCTTCACCTTCAGCCGCGGGCAGATGGGTATGGGCTCGGCCAGTGCGATCCTGATGCTCGGCGCGATCCTGTCGATCCTGGTGCCTTACCTGTATTCGGAACTGAGGAACAAGCGCCATGACTAGGTCCCTCGCTCCCCGCTCATTGAGCCTCAGCCGCCTGGCCATCTATTCGACCCTGATCCTGGCCTGCGCGCTGTACCTGATCCCGCTGATCGTGATGCTGCTGACCAGCTTCAAGTCGCCGGAAGACATCCGTACCGGCAATCTGCTGAGCTGGCCCGAGGTGATCACCGGCATTGGCTGGATCAAGGCCTGGGACACGGTGGGTGGCTACTTCTGGAACTCGGTGAAGATCACCGTGCCGGCGGTGCTGATCTCGACCCTGCTCGGTGCGCTCAATGGCTATGTGCTGTCGATGTGGCGCTTCAGGGGCTCGCAGCTGTTCTTCGGGCTGCTGCTGTTCGGTTGCTTCCTGCCGTTCCAGACCGTGCTGCTGCCGGCCTCGTTCACCCTCGGCAAGCTTGGCCTGGCAAGCACCACCAGCGGCCTGGTGCTGGTACACATCGTCTATGGCCTGGCCTTTACCACGCTGTTTTTCCGCAACTACTACTGCAGCGTGCCGGATGCCCTGGTGCGGGCGGCGCGGCTCGATGGCGCGGGGTTCTTCACCATCTTCGGGCGCATCCTGCTGCCGATGTCGGTGCCGATCATCATGGTCTGCCTGATCTGGCAGTTCACCCAGATCTGGAACGACTTTCTCTTCGGCGTGGTGTTCGCCAGCGGCGACGCACAACCGATCACCGTGGCCCTGAACAACCTGGTCAATACCAGCACCGGGGTCAAGGAATACAACGTCGACATGGCGGCGGCGATGATCGCCGGGTTACCGACCCTGTTGGTCTATGTGCTGGCTGGCAAGTATTTCCTGCGCGGGCTCACGGCCGGCGCGGTCAAGGGGTAAACACAATGGCAACGCTTGAACTGCGCAACGTCAACAAGAGCTACGGCAGCGGCCTGCCGGACACCTTGAAAAACATCGAGCTGTCGATCGACTCCGGCGAGTTCCTGATCCTGGTCGGCCCGTCCGGTTGTGGTAAATCGACCCTGATGAACTGCATCGCCGGCCTCGAACAGATCAGCGGCGGGGCGATCCTGGTGGACGATGCCGACATCAGCGGGATGAGCCCCAAGGATCGCGACATCGCCATGGTGTTTCAGTCTTACGCGCTGTACCCGACCATGAACGTGCGCGACAACATCGCTTTCGGCCTGAAGATGCGCAAGATGCCCGCCGCCGCCATCGATGAAGAGGTGGCACGGGTGGCCAAGCTGCTGCAGATCGAGCATCTGCTCACGCGCAAGCCCGGTCAGCTGTCCGGGGGGCAGCAGCAGCGCGTGGCCATGGGCCGGGCCTTGGCGCGGCGACCGAAGATCTACCTGTTCGACGAGCCGCTGTCCAACCTCGACGCCAAGCTGCGGGTGGAGATGCGCACCGAAATCAAGCTGATGCATCAACGCCTGAAGACCACCACGGTGTACGTCACCCACGATCAGATCGAGGCCATGACCCTGGGCGACAAGGTGGCGGTGATGAAGGACGGGCTGATCCAGCAGTTCGGCACCCCGCAGCAGATCTACAACGATCCGGCCAACCTGTTCGTCGCCAGCTTCATCGGTTCGCCACCGATGAACTTCATTCCCCTGCGCCTGCAACGCCAGGACGGCCGCCTGCTGGCGCTGCTCGACAGTGGCCAGGCGCGCTGCGAGCTACCCTTGGGTATCGAGACGGCGGGCCTGGAGGACCGTGAAGTGATCCTCGGCATTCGCCCGGAACAGATCGCCCTGGCCCCGGCCCAGGCCAATGGTTTGCCGAGTATTCGTGCCGAGGTGCAAGTCACCGAACCCACCGGCCCGGACCTGCTGGTGTTCGTTACCTTGAACCAGACCAAAGTCTGCTGCCGCCTGGCCCCGGATGTACCGACCCAGGTGGGCGACACCCTGAACCTGCAGTTCGACCCGGCGCGGGTGCTGCTGTTCGATGCCGCCACTGGCGAGCGCCTGGGCGTCGCTGCGCCGGTACTGGCCCAGGCGGGCAAGGATAATGTCGCCCAATTCAAGGGCCGCTGAATTCGTTAGAGAACGTAGAAACCCATCGAGAACAATAAAACGAGGAAACAAGGGATGGATCACTTCAAGCGTATCAAGCCACTGGCGCCATTGACCCTGCTGGCGGCCCTGGGCGTCAGTTGCGGGGTGCAGGCGGCCGGCGCCTTTGCCCCGGAGTCGAAATGGATGAGCGGCGATTGGGGCGGTACCCGTACCGAATTGCTGGAGAAGGGCTACGACTTCACCCTCGATTACGTCGGTGAGGTGGCCGGCAACCTCAACGGTGGCTACAACGACGACAAGACTGCCCGCTACAGTGACCAGTTCGCCCTCGGCGCGCACCTGGACCTGGAGAAGATCTTCGGTTGGCAGGATGCCGAGTTCAAGCTGGCGATCACCGAGCGTAGCGGTCGCAACCTGTCCAACGACCGTATCAGCGACCCGCGCGCCGGGCAGTTCAGTTCGGTTCAGGAGGTCTGGGGCCGCGGCCAGACCTGGCGCCTGACGCAGATGTGGGTCAAACAGAAGTACTTCGACGGCGCCCTGGACGTGAAGGTCGGGCGCTTTGGCGAAGGCGAGGACTTCAACAGCTTCCCCTGCGACTTCCAGAACCTGGCGTTCTGCGGCTCGCAAGTGGGCAACTGGGTGGGTGGCATCTGGTACAACTGGCCGGTCAGCCAATGGGCGATGCGGGTCAAGTACAACATAACCCCGGAGTTCTTCGCCCAGGTCGGCGTGTATGAGCAGAACCCCTCCAACCTCGAGACCGGCAACGGCTTCAAGCTCAGCGGCAGCGGCACCAAGGGCATGATCCTGCCGGTGGAACTGGTCTGGTCGCCGCAGGTCAATGGCCTGCCGGGCGAGTACCGCCTGGGTTACTACTACAGCACGGCCAAGGCCGATGACCTGTATGACGATGTCAATGGCCAGCCCCAGGCGCTGACCGGCGCCGCCTTCAAGTCGCATTCGAGCAAGCATGGCTGGTGGGTGGTGGCCCAGCAGCAGGTCACCGCGCACAACGGCGATGCCAACCGCGGCCTGAGCCTGTTCGCCAACTTCACCGTGCACGACAAGGCCACCAACGTGGTGGACAACTACCAGCAGGTGGGCATGGTCTACAAGGGTGCCTTCGATGGCCGGCCCAAGGATGACATCGGCTTTGGCGTGGCGCGCATTCACGTCAACGATGATGTGAAGGATCGCGCGCAACTGCTCAATCAGCAAAGCGGCATCGAGGATTACAACGACGCCGGTTTCGTGCCGATCCAGAAGACCGAATACAACGCCGAGCTGTACTACGGCTTCCACGTCACCAACTGGCTGACCGTGCGGCCGAACCTGCAGTACATCAAGAGCCCGGGCGGGGTCGATGAGGTGGATAACGCGCTGGTCGCCGGGTTGAAGATTCAGTCGTCGTTCTGAGGTGATATGTTGTAAATTTACGCATATTGCGACCGCTGTGCGGTCGATCGCTGGCAAGCCAGCTCCCACATGGGTTGCGCAGATCCTGTGGGAGCTGGCTTGCCAGCGATAGCGTTCCCACTGAATAACAAGAGTTCCCAGCCATGCCAGAGCACCCGCTACAACGTTTCTTCACCTCGCAGAGGCCGCGGCCGACCTTCGAGTGGGAGCGTTACCAGCAGCGCGATGTGCTGATCATCGATCACCCGCAATGCCAGGCGGTGTTCAGCCGTCAGGGTGCGCAATTGTTGCACTTCCAACCGCAGGGCGAGCGCCCGTGGCTGTGGTGTGCGGCGCAGTGGCCGCAAGTTGGCGCCATCCGTGGCGGCGTGCCGGTGTGCTGGCCCTGGTATGGCCGTCATCCCAGCGAAGACATGTGGCCGGCCCACGGCTGGGCGCGCTTGCTCGACTGGAAGCTGATCGACAGCAGCGAAGATGAACACGGCGTGACCCTCAAATGGCGCCTGCAACTGTGCGACTGGCAGGTCGACCTGTTGGCCAGGCTGGGTAAACGCATGGAGCTGCAGCTGAGTACCGAACACCAGGACAGCCAGCCTTGTCAGTTGAGTCATGCTCTGCTGGCTTACTGGCGTATTAGTGACGTTTCTGAGATAGCGCTATCTGGGCTGGAAAACATTGAAGGTTACGACCGTTTGAACCGTCAATCCTGTCGCCAGAAGGGCGCTTTGAAGGTCCACGGCGGTTGCCAGCGGGTGTTTCCCAATGCGGCGACCCTGCAGTTGCACGATCCGGCTTGGCAGCGCCAGCTGTGCATCGATACCGGTGACAGCGAGGATACCGTGGTCTGGCACCCCGGCAGTCGGCCGTTGATGGGTGTCAGTGGCAGCGAAACCCTGGGCTTCGTCTGTGTCGAGGCGGCCAGTGGCAGCAGTGACAGCCTGAGCCTGGCGCCAGGGGAGCAAGCACACCTGCGTTTGCAGGCGCACCTGCTCAGTTGAGTTCGTCGTCGATCGGGTAACGGCTGGCGTTGAGGCTTTCCTTGATTTTGCGCAGGTGCGGCTGGAAGTCGACGCCGCGGCGCAAGGTCATGCCGGTGGCCAGCACGTCGAGCACGGTCAGCTGGATGATTCGCGAGGTCATCGGCATATAGATGTCGGTGTCTTCCGGCAGCGGGATGTTCAGGCTCAGGCTGCTGGCCTTGGCCAATGGCGAGTCGGCGGCGGTCAGGCCGAGTACCGAGGCGCCGTTTTCCCGGGCCAGGCGCGCGACTTCAACCAGCTCGCGGGTGCGCCCGGTGTAGGAGATGATCACGAACAGCTCGCCGGTGTGGGCCACCGAGGCCAGCATGCGTTGCATCAGCACATCGGCGTGGGCCGACACCGCCAGGTTGAAGCGGAAGAACTTGTGCTGGGCATCCAGCGCCACCGGGGCCGAGGCGCCGAGGCCGAAGAAGTGGATCTGCCGGGCCTGGATCAGCATGTCGACGGCGCGGCTGATCAGCTGCGGATCCAGTTGCTGGCAGGCACTGTCCAGCGAGGCGATGGCGCTGCCGAAGATTTTCTGGGTGTAGGACGCCGGATCATCGTCGGCTTCCACTGCCCGGCTGACGTAGGCAGCGCCGCTGGCCAGGCTCTGCGCCAGTTGCAGCTTCAGTTCGGGGTAGCCGCTGACGCCGAACGAGCGGCAAAAGCGATTGACCGTCGGCTCGCTGACCTTGGCGGCCTGGGCCAGGGCGGCAATGCTGAAACGGGTGGCTTGCTGGGGGTTGAGCAGGATGACTTCGGCGACTTTACGCTCAGCCTTGTTCAGCTCTTCGAGGCGGCCCTGGATCTGCTCCAGGAGGTTTCGCACGCGGTCCATGGGTGTTTTCCTTGGGTCGATGAGGCACCCGGCTGGTGACAGCTGCGGGCTTTTGACACGGTGGCCTATCGTACTGATGGCATGGGTGGCACACCACTTGAATCTGTCCACTGGGTAAAATGTTGTGGTTTTTACTACATTATTCCTTGAAAACTGCGATTGAAAACGGTATTTCTACGTCAACTTGATAAAAGAACCAACATCATGGCTTCGATCAGCGTTGAACCCTGCACCTTTGCCCTGTTTGGCGCCCTTGGCGACCTGGCCTTGCGCAAGCTATTTCCGGCGCTTTATCAGCTCGACCGGGCCGATTTGCTGCACGCCGACACCCGCGTGCTGGCCCTGGCCCGCGAGGCGGGCAGCGTTGAACAACACCTGGCGTCGATAGAAGCGCATCTGCGGGAGTTCGTGCCCGCCGGGCAGATCGAGGCGCCGGTGTTGCAGCGCTTCCTGGCCCGCCTGAGCTACCTGCACGTGGATTTTCTCCAGGCCGATGACTATCAGGCCCTGGCCGAGCAGGTTGGCAGCGACAGCCAGTTGATCGCCTACTTCGCCACCCCGGCGGCGGTGTATGGCGGCATCTGCGAGAACCTCGACAAGGTTGGCCTCAGCGCCCGTACCCGGGTGGTGCTGGAAAAACCCATCGGCCATGACCTGGAATCCTCACGGCGGGTCAACGACGCCGTGGCCCAGTACTTTCCAGAAAACCGCGTCTACCGCATTGACCATTACCTGGGCAAGGAGACGGTGCAGAACCTCATTGCCCTGCGTTTTGCCAACAGCCTGTTCGAAACCCAGTGGAACCAGAACTCGATCTCCCACGTGGAGATCACCGTCGCCGAAAAAGTCGGCATCGAAGGGCGCTGGGGCTATTTCGACAAGGCCGGGCAACTGCGCGACATGATCCAGAACCACCTGCTGCAACTGCTCTGCCTGATTGCCATGGACCCGCCCAGCGATCTCTCGGCCGACAGTATCCGTGACGAGAAGGTCAAGGTGCTCAAGGCCCTGGCGCCGATCAAGGGCGAGGGCTTGAGCACGCAAGTGGTGCGCGGCCAGTACATTGCCGGCTACAGCGAAGGCAAGCCGGTGCCCGGTTACCTGGAAGAAGACAACGCCAACGCCCAGAGCGACACCGAAACCTTCGTCGCTCTGCGCGCCGATATCCGCAACTGGCGCTGGGCCGGGGTGCCGTTCTACCTGCGCACCGGCAAGCGCATGCCGCAGAAGCTGTCGCAGATCGTCATCCACTTCAAGGAAACCCCGCACTACATCTTCGCCCCGGAACAGCGTTTGCAGATTGGCAACAAGCTGATCATCCGCCTGCAACCGGACGAAGGTATCTCGCTGCGGGTGATGACCAAGGAGCAGGGCCTGGACAAAGGCATGCAACTGCGCAGCGGGCCCTTGCAGCTGAATTTCTCCGATACCTGGCGTAGCGCGCGGATCCCCGATGCCTACGAGCGGTTGTTGCTGGAAGTGATGCGCGGCAATCAGAACCTGTTTGTGCGCAAGGATGAAATCGAATACGCGTGGAAGTGGTGCGATCAGCTGATCGCCGGCTGGAAACAGTCGGGCGACGCGCCCAAGCCCTATGCCGCCGGTTCCTGGGGGCCGATGAGCTCGATTGCACTGATTACCCGCGATGGGAGGTCCTGGTATGGCGATATCTGAACTGCAACTGCCGGCAACCGTCACGGCACATGATTTCAACACCGCGCCGCAATTGGCCGAAGGGCTGGCCAAGGACGTGGCCGGGCGCCTGAATATGGCCATTGCAGCTAAAGGCCAGGCCACCCTGGTAGTGTCCGGTGGACGCAGCCCGGTGGCTTTCTTTGCGGCGCTGCTCAAGCAGCCGCTGGACTGGTCGAAGGTGCTGGTGACCCTGGCTGACGAGCGCTGGGTGCCGGTCGAGCATGCCGACAGCAATGCCGGCCTGCTCAAGCGCCATTTGTTGACCGGTCCTGCTGCCAAGGCGCGTTTCCTCAGCCTCTATCGCGCCGCAGGCAGTCTTGAGGCCGCTGCGCAGGAAGCCGATCAGGCCCTGGCCGAACTGCCAGGGATCGACGTACTGGTGCTGGGCATGGGCGACGATGGCCATACCGCCTCGCTGTTCCCCAACAGCCCGAACCTTGCCGAAGGCCTTGACCCAAGCAGCCCGCGTCGCTGCCTGGCGATGCGGGCGCCGGCGGTGCCGCATCAGCGCTTGAGCATGACCCGCGCACTGCTGGCCCGTGCCGGCTTTACCGCCTTGTCGGTGCAAGGTGCGGGCAAACTCGCTACCCTGCGCGCCGCGCTGGCCGGCGACGACTCGGCGCAAATGCCGATTCGCGCCTTCTTACAAGACCCTCTGGATATTTACTGGTGCCCATGAGCCAAGGATCTGCCGTTATGACCACGCATGAACTGAAACAGCCGGGAGCTTCCATGGCCGACAAGATTGCCCGGATCGATCAGATCTGCACCCAGGCGCGCATTTTGCCGGTGATCACCATCGCCCGCGAAGAAGACATTCTGCCCCTGGCCGACGCCCTGGCCGCCGGTGGCATCAAGACCCTGGAAGTGACCTTGCGCTCCGCCCACGGCCTCAAGGCCATCCAGGTGCTGCGTGAGCAGCGCCCGCAGCTGTGTATCGGGGCGGGCACGGTACTGGACCGCAACATGTTTGCCGCCGTGCAAGCGGCCGGCGCGCAGTTCGTGGTCACCCCGGGCATCACCCAGGACTTGCTCGAAGCGGGCGTCGACAGCGACATTCCGCTGCTGCCCGGCATCAGCACGCCGTCGGAAATCATGATGGGCTACGCCCTCGGCTACCGGCGCTTCAAGCTGTTCCCGGCCGAGATCAGCGGCGGCGTGGCGGCGATCAAGGCCTATGGCGGCCCGTTCGGCGACGTGCGCTTCTGCCCCACCGGTGGGGTCAATCCGGGCAATGTGAAACAGTACATGGCCCTGGCCAATGTGATGTGCGTGGGCGGTACCTGGATGCTCGACAGCAGCTGGATCAACAACCGCGACTGGGCCCGCATCCAGGCTTGCAGCGCCGAGGCCCTGGCCCTGCTGGACTGAAACCGAATTCGTTGTGTGCTACACGGCTTTGAGGTGCGCTTGGTCGGCGCACCTTTTTTTTTGCCTGTGATTTTGTCGAGGGTGTTGACGCTCAAGGGAAGCATGTCCGGCTGTCGAGATGATCGACCGCGCCGTACGGTTAAAAGGCTGAACGACTTTTAACTGAGGTGCGTTATGCAAGACGAAGAAGTACATGAGGCAGTCGGGTTCCCGCTCAAGTGCGGGTCATACGAAATTGAACGCTATTTGATCGGTGATCAGAACTTCACCCGGGGCTGCTGGCTTGACGGGCAGTCAATCTACGGCGACGTCAACTTCAAGGAGCGCAAATGGCCGACCATCAGCCGGCCGGTTTTTGCCTATCTGGCTTATGTTGATACGCGGGTGATACAGGGTACTGGCAATCAGACCATGGAAGTCACCGCTGCTCAGGGGCATCACCTTTGGTTCTTCAAGGGCACGGCCAAAGACTGTTCCGTGGCGCCGGCGATTGATCAAGTCAATGCGTTTTCAAACCTTCAAACCGGGATGAATTCCGAGCAGGCCTGGGCACCCGCACGGCCGCAAAAACAATCGTTACTCGTCCCGGGTGGCGAGACCTACCTGGTTTATCAGGTGGCACTGGTCTATGCCCATCGCGCATTCGGTGCTGCTGACACTATCGGCAGCCTGTTCAGCTCCAATCATACCTGCGTCACGCGGACTGAGGGGCGAAAGGACTTGTTGTTCCTTTCCTCGGTGACAACCAATCGGCTTTGCGCCCGCGAACTGGATCGAGAGGTGGAACAGCCTCTGTCCAGAGACGATCTGTTCAAATTGATATTGCTCGACAAGTACTCCGCGGCTGTCAATGCCGGCGCCTGGAGTTTTGATATGGACGCGCTTAACGATCCGCGTAAACGCTACTGATCAGCAGGCGTGCCTGGACATTACCGACGTTACCCGTTTTGACAAGGAATTCACCGATGAATCAGCAACCAGCAATACGCGACTTGCCTTTTAAAGAAGGCGCCTATGAAATTGATCGCTACTTGTTTGCAGAAGGCGCTTCCAGTTATGGATGCTGGGTAGAGGGCCTGACAGTAGAAGGTGGTGTCAGCTACCTGGGTTCTTCTTGGAACGTTCAGACACGACCCATCTTTGCTTACCTTGAGTACCTCAGGCCGCTGGTCAACAAGCTCAGTGTTGAACAGACCTTTAAAGTCACTACCCAGCAGGGGATGAGCAAAAGTTATGCGACTGCCGTCTCGAAAACCTACGGCGCTGGGGTAAAGCTGGGGGCGATCAAAATAGGTGCGGAGATCACTGAGGCCAGCGTCTACGGCGAGGCCTTTTCCGAGTCCAGCACTGACGAGTGTTCATTGTCTGTTCCGGCCCATGCGACGAACTATGTTTATCAAGTCAACATGGTCTATGCGCACAAGATGCTGGCGGGCGGCAAGCTTAAACAGGCGGCGGATAACAATCTCGTCGACCTGGTCGTTGATGAATATGATCGCGTGGTTCGAGCAGACCTGGTCTTTCTCACGTCGTTTGCTACGCAGAAAATTGTCATGTTGCCCAGCGACGCATCCATCAATCCCTTCAGCTGGGAGCAGATCAAAAAAGCGGTCCTGTTTGAGGGCTACCAGCACTATAGCGAGCAGGGCGATATCGGTTTCTGGGGTTTTTGACCATCTCAGAGGCTGATGGCCTGTACGCCAGCCACGCCTGAAATCCGGGCGTGGCTGGCTGGGTACTCAAAAGCTGTCGCTGGTGCTGAAGCCCCCACCACCGCTGCTGCTGGAGCTGGAAAAACCGCTACTGCTCGAACTTGAACTACTGGAGCCGGAGCTCGACCAACTGCTCGACGAAGAGCCGCTGGATGACGAGCTGCGCGGCACCAGGCGCCGGCCACTTTGCAGCAGGGTTTCCAGGGCGTGCAGGCTGAGATCGCGCGTCATGTAGTCGGCCAGCAAGCGGTCGAAGCTCAAGCTGGTGTTATAGCTGTAATCGCTGTCCCGGTAGTAATCGGTGCGCAGTGCCCGCTCCAGTTCCTTGGCTCGTTCGTAGTCACGCAGGGCGCGGTCATGCTGGTCGCGCAGGTCCGGCAAGCGCGCCTGTACATCCTGCAGGCGCGGGTACAGTTCCTTGAGCTGGGCGGCGATCTTGTCATCGTTGCTGTCCGGGGTTTTTTGCACTTCGACCAGCAGTTGTTCGATCGTTTGCGCCTGCAGGCGCTCGGTGATGTTCTGGCGGATCCGCAGGTAGTGCGGGTCCTGCTTGCCGGCAAAAGCGGCCAATTGCTGGTGCTGCTCGTTGGCCCGCGCCTTGGCAGCGGCGATATGTTTGTTCAGCGTGGTGTCTTCGCAGGTCAAAGGGTCCATGCCCGCCGCCGTTCGCGCCTGGGCCAGGTGCTGGTCAACCGCGGCTTGCCGCGTGGCAATCAGGGCCAGGCGCTCGCCTTGCTGTTCTTCGTTGCGCGTCTGCATGGCGCGCAGGATCAGCTCGTTGCTGCGGTTACCCTGGTAGTTGACGCGCTTGGCCAGCTTGTTGTCGAGCCAGCGGTGCAGAAAGTTGTAGCGGTACTGGTCGGTGCCGTAATCACGTTTGAGCAGGTGGTAATAGATCGGGTTGGCACTGTAGGAGGGCAGCTTGTCGACGCACTCCTGGCGGATCTCGGCGTAGCCGGTAATCGCTTCGCGATTGGCCTCTTGCGCGGCGAGCAGTTGCTCCTCCAGCTCGCACCAGGCAGGTTCGAGCGCCAGTTGCTCCTTCACCTGGCGCTCGATGCTTTCAATACGCTCGCGCACGGTGTGCTGGCTGGTCAGCGAGGCGGCAATATCGCTTTCGACCTGGGCAAGCTCCGCGCGCAGTTGCACTTCGGCCTCCTGGCGTGCCTGCAATTGCAGCAAGGTGTCCTGGTCGAGGGCCGGGCGATGTTCAAGCTTGAGCGTGACGATATTGCTCAGGCGCGTGAGGATGTCCTGCTCCAGGCGTGCTTCCTGATCGCTCAGGGCCGACAACATCTGTTCGGCACTGCGCAGCAAGGCCTCGCTGCTGCGGGCGTTCTGTGCCACGGTGCTGGTGAGGGTACTAGGCGTCATGTGTTCACCAGTCCAGGATCATGTCAGGGTTGCTTGTGGTGCGCTGGTTGAAGCGCAGGGTCAGCGAATTGGCAGCCTTGCTGCCCATCATGCGCTCATCGACATGGCCGTCGTCGAGCTTGTCCTGCTTGACCTTGAGGTATTCGGCCTGGCTGACGCGCACGCCGAACAAGCGGGTCCAGCGTTGTTTGCCGGTTTCAGAGCTGGTGACCGGGACATTGGCGCTGATGCCAGCCGGGTCGGTGGCCTCGACCACCAGGAACCAGCTCTTGCCTTTGTCGGTGGCCTCGCCGCGGTTGCAACCGGCGGCGTCGTAGCAACGCTCGACCCCGGACTTGATCCCGGTGCGGTCCACGACCTGGATCGTCAGCGCAACGGCCGCGAAGTCGAGCATCTGCTCAAGATGCTTAAGCTGACCTTGGGCCTGGAAGGTGTCCTGGGTGTCCAGGCTGTTGCTGGCTTGCGCGAACAGCGCTTGCAGTTGCGCACGATCGCCAGCGGCCAGGGGCATCGCCTTGAAGCGCTGCAGCAGTTGCTCGCGCAGGGTGAACTGCTCCAGCAAGCTGCTGGTATAAAGGATCTGCTCAGCCAGTTCGTTGACCTGCCGGGTGGCTGTTTTCAGCGTTTTATCGTCCTTGACCTGCAGCAGTTGCTGGTCGGCCAAGCTGGCAAGCTCCTTGAGCTTGGCAAACCGCTTGATGCCTTCCAGGTAGGTCGGTGTGGCCAACAGGCTGGCCAGCTCATCGCGCTGTTTGTAGATGCCCTCGACCGTGGCTAAGGCGTACCGGCTCTCGTACAGGTTGTCGCGGGCCTGCTCGAGCTGCGCCTCACGCTGCTCGACCAGCGCCTTGACGCTGTCGCGGTTGGTCTTGTGGATGAAATCCGGCACATCGCTGGCAAAGCTCTGATCCAGTGGCGGCAAGGTTTGCCGGACGTACTCGAGCAGGCGGCTGACAGCGGCATCGGGCTGTGCCACAGCCTTTTGCTGCAATTGCTCAAGCTTCTCGTGCTGCCGCTGGATGTTGCTGCGCAGGTCTTGATCACGACGAAGCAGCTCACGGGCACTGTTCTGGACTTCCACCGTCACGCCGGTGTCATGGGCGATGCGTGTGCACTGGGTGATCAGCGCCGCGGCAATGAGCGCCAGAAATAGCTTGTAGAGCTGGCTGCGCGCCATTGATGCCTTGCTCAGCAGCCTTTGCCACCCGCTCAGCGGCGGGGCTTCGAACATCAGCCGACGGGCGAAGAACTCGCGCACGCCCTGGTCGATCAGCGCCTCGTCGAAGGCGATGTTGTGGCTCTGGTAGTAGTCACGAATACGCGCCGCGACTTCGGTGCGGCGCTTGGGCAGGTTCAGGTGTTCCTGGAGCTGCATCTGCTGGTGGCGCAATTCGTCGACGAACGCCATCGCTCCGAGCTGTTCGGAGAGTGGAATGCTACTCATCAGGCCGCCTTGCTGAGCAGCGCGGCGAATTTACGTTTGGCATCCTCGACCGCGGCGGCGATGTCGCGCGAAGCGTTGCTCGATTCTGCCCGGTAGGTTTCGGTGAGGCTGTTCATGTCGGTCTGGAACGACAGCGTGGCATCGGCCAGGGCGCGCACCGAATCGACCTTGATGGTCGAGCCGTAGCTGGCCTTGACCGCGGCTTCAAGCTGCTGGTTGCCGGTGCTGCCCAGGGCTTCGAGGCCCTTGCTGATACCGTCAGTGGTGGCGTTGAGGGTATGGGTGGCCTCGGCCAGGCCGCTGTTGGCGGTGAACGACACGGCCAGGCCGGTGAGTACCACTTCGTTGGTCGAGAAGAACGAGACCATGCGCTGGTACTGGCGCTCCTTGATCACGTGCACCTGGTTGATCCGGGCGAAGACCATCTCGGCAGTGTTGTAGCCGACCTTGAGGTCATCGGCGATGTCCTTGACGATCTGGTAGCGCTTGTCTTCATCCTGCAGGGCGCGCACGGCTTCGTCGCGGCGCAGTTCCAGGGCCGCGCGTTGGGCCGGCTCGGCCGATTCGGCGGCGGCGACCTGCTGGTTGGCCTCATTCAGTTCGGCGGTGCGCTGTTCCAGGGCCTGGCCGGCAATGGCCAGCACCTGCTGGGCTTCGACCTCGGCGGCTTTCATGGCCATGCGAAAGTCCATATAGGATTCGAGGATCACCGTCTCGCGGCTGATCTGGTCGTTGGCCGACTTGCACACCTGCAGGTAGTTGTCGCGAATGTCGTTGAAGCGGCTGGGGATCGAGCCGCGGCGCATGTTCATCCAGGCCAGCTTGAGTTTTTCCATGCTGTCCAGGCGCCCGTCGTCCATCCAGCCGGCCATGGCGGCAGCGTCTTCACGGATCGAGGTGAAGCTCTGGGTGATGTCCATGAAGCGGGTGGAGATGTCCATGCCCTCGATCTGCTCGCGAACCATGCCGTTGAAGGCGGTGGACTGCTGCAGAACCGTGGCGATGGAGGTGACCTTGGTGGTGTCGTATTGTGCAACGCGGTCCAGCAACACCAGGACAGGCGCGTCCTGAACGGGGCGAACGAGGTTGATGCCGATGGTGCGCAGGCCGCTCAGTGCCCGCTCGAGGTAGTTGCTCATCGAGTGTCCTTTCATGATGTGCGCGCAGCGCAAGGTAAAGCGAGGAGGGGAGTATACCGGGGCTTGTCGGTAAGCTGACCGACGATTTTCACAGGCGCAAACGAAAGTGCCCGCCTCGGGAAGGAGGCGGGCACTTCAGTTGCAGCGTACAGCTCAGGCTGTGGCTCAGGCGGCCTTGGCTGCTTGTTGGCTCAGCGAGCGGTTCAGGGCACTGAACAGTGCCTTGAAGCTGGCCGTGGTGATGTTTTCATCGATACCCACGCCGTGCACTGGGCGGCCACCAGCGACGCGCAGTTCGATGTAGGCCGCCGCCTTGGCGTTGGTGCCGGCACCAATGGCGTGCTCGTTGTAGTCCATGATTTCCACGGCGATCGGCAAGCCGGCCACCAGGGCTTCGAGGGCGCCGTTGCCCTTGCCGCGCCAGTGCAGGGTGGTTTCGCCCTCTGCGGCGACTTCCACCTCCACCGCGCTGTGGCCGTTCTCTTCCTGCAGGCGATGGCTGACCAGGGCGTATGGCGAGTTGGCCTGCAGGTACTCGCGGTGCAACAGCGAGTGGATCTGCTGGGCGGTCATTTCCAGGCCCAGGCGGTCGGTTTCGCCCTGCACCACCTGGCTGAACTCGATCTGCATGCGCCGTGGCAGGCTGATGCCGTATTCCTGTTCGAGCAGGTAGGTGATGCCGCCCTTGCCCGACTGGCTGTTGACGCGAATCACAGCTTCGTAGCTGCGGCCGATGTCAGCCGGGTCGATCGGCAGGTACGGCACTTCCCACTTGGCGTCTTCTTTCTGCTGGGTGAAGCCTTTGCGGATGGCGTCCTGGTGCGAGCCGGAGAACGCGGTGTGCACCAGGTCACCGACGTACGGATGACGTGGGTGCACGGGGATCTGGTTGCACTCCTCGACCACCTTGCGCACGCCGTCGATGTCGGAGAAATCCAGCTCAGGGTCGATGCCCTGGGTGTAGAGGTTCAACGCCAGGGTCACCAGGTCGACGTTGCCGGTACGCTCGCCGTTACCGAACAGGCAGCCTTCGACACGGTCGGCGCCAGCCATCAGGCCCAATTCGGTAGCGGCTACGCCAGTGCCACGGTCGTTGTGGGTGTGCAGGCTGATGATCACGCTGTCGCGGCGGTTGACGTTGCGGCCGAACCATTCGATCTGGTCGGCATAGATGTTCGGCGTCGAGACTTCGACGGTAGCCGGCAGGTTGAGGATGATCTTGTGCTCAGGGGTCGGGTTCCACACCTCGATCACTGCGTCGCAGACTTCCTTGGCGAACTCAAGCTCGGTGGCGCTGAAAGTCTCCGGCGAGTACTGGAAGGTCCACTGGGTTTCCGGCTGCTGGGCGGCGTATTTGACGAACAATTTTGCCGCGTTCACCGCGATGTCTTTCACGCCTTGCTTGTCCTGGTTGAAGACAATGCGGCGGAACGACGGGCTGGTGGCGTTGTACAGGTGAACGATGGCCTTTTTCGCCCCGCGCAGGGATTCGAAGGTGCGCGCGATCAGGTCTTCACGGGCCTGGGTCAGCACCTGGATGGTGGTGTCGTCCGGAATGTGGCCATCTTCAATCAGGGTACGCACGAAGTCGAAATCGGTTTGCGACGCGGACGGGAACGAGGCTTCGATTTCCTTGACGCCAACGCTGACCAAGGTCTTCCAGAAGCGCAGCTTCTTCACCGCATCCATCGGTTCGATCAACGACTGGTTGCCATCACGCAGGTCCGAGCTGCACCAGATCGGCGCCTGGGTGATGGTCTTCGAAGGCCAGGTGCGGTCCGGCAAGTTGACGGTCGCGAAGGCGCTGTATTTTTTCGAAGGGTCTTTGAGCATGGTCATGAAGGCAATCCTTGAATGTGCGGCCTTGAAAGGGGCCCGCCGAACGAAAACGAGATGAAAAGGCGAGGCGACGCGATTCAGCTTGGTAGTCGTGCACTGACCAGGCAGAGGCTGCGGTGTTGACGAAGCAGGATGAGGGTCTGAAAGGTTTTCATGGCTTCAACCCTAACCAGTGGGGTTAAAGATGGCAAGCCTTGCAAAAAGATTGAGAGAAATGCTTAAAAAATGCAGATTGTCGAGATTTTATGGCGGGTAATTTATGAAAAGACCGCGCCAGTTGCGCGGTCTTTTTGAATGACGCAAACCAGGCGTCAGGGCTGGAAGGCACCGATGAAGATCGCTGGATCGACCCGCGCATCGTTGAGGCTGACGTTCCAGTGCATGTGCGGACCGGTGGCGCGGCCGGTCGCGCCGACGCGGCCAACCACGGCGCCGCGGCTGAGCTGCTGGCCGGGCTTCACGTCGATCCTGGACATGTGGCAGAACATGCTGATGAAGCCCTGGCCATGGTCGACGAACACCGTGTTGCCGTTGAAGAAGTAGTTGCCGATCAGGATCACCTTGCCGTTGGCCGGAGTCTTGATCGGCGTGCCGGCGGGTACGGCGAAGTCCAGGCCGGCGTGCGGGTTGCGCTCTTCACCATTGAAGAAGCGGCGCACGCCGAACTTGCTCGACAGCGGGCCATTGACTGGTTTGTCGAGGATCAGGTTGCTCGGCAGGGTGGGGCTGAAGCTGCGATAGGCCTTGATCTGCTCGGCAAGCTCGGCATCGATGCGCTTGAGGTCGGCCGGGTCGGGATTGACCTGGCGTTTGTTCTTCAGGGTGATGCGCTGCTCCGGGTACTTCTTGCTGCCCACGGTGAAGCTAAGGGTGCGGCTGCCCAGGGTGAGCTGTGCAGTGCCGGGCTTTTGCGTCAGCGGCAGGCCGACGATGGCCAGCCAGGTGTCCTGTTCCCTGACCACCAGCACCGGCTTGCCATCGAAGCGGGCGCTGGGTGCCGTGGCGGCCGGGCCCAGATCGATCACGGCGACGCCGCCGGGTACCGGCTTGTTCAGTTGGCGGGTGATGTAGCTGGCCTGGGCATTGCTGGCGAACATCAGGCATAGCAGTAACAGTGGGGCAAACAGACGGCGCATGATTCAGTCCAGTAAAGAGAGCGTGACCGGAGTCAGGTGGTTGTCTTCGACCCGCACCTGCAGTTCGCCTTCGCCCAGGCGGGCGGTCAGGCGCTGGCCATTGTGGGTCTGGGTGGCAGTGCGGATGGCCTGGCCACGCTCATCGAGCAGGATGCTGTAGCCACGGCCCAGGGTCGCCAGGGGACTGACCACGTGCAGGGTCTGGGCCTGCGCTTGCAGGCGTTGGCGACGATCCTTGAGCGTCTCGCGCATGGCCCGCGGCAGGCGTTCGGCGAGGCTGTCCAGACGCTGCTTGAGCAGGGCCAGGGTGCGCCCGGGGTGTTGCGCGGCCAGGCGTGTGTCCAGGCGCGCGAGGTGCTCGCGACGCTGGTTCAGGCGCTGCGCGAAGGCGCGGCGCAGGCGCATGTCCAGATCGTCCAGGCGCTGGGCCTGCTGGCGCAGGCGTTCGCCCGGATGACGCAGGCGCCGGGTCAGGCTGTCCAGGCGCAGGCGCTCGTGCAGCAGGCGGCTCTGGATGCGTAGCAGCAGGCGGCGCTTGAGGCTGTCGATGCGCCGTTGCAGGTCGCTGCTGTCCGGCGCCAGCAGCTCGGCGGCGGCAGACGGCGTCGGGGCGCGGACGTCGGCGACGAAGTCACTGATCGAGACATCGGTTTCATGCCCGACAGCGCTGACGATGGGGGTCTTGCAGGCGGCGATGGCGCGGGCCACGGCCTCTTCGTTGAAGCACCAGAGGTCTTCCAGCGAGCCGCCGCCGCGGGCCAGGATCAGTGCGTCGAAGCCGCGGCTGTCGGCCAGTTGCAGGGCGCGGACGATCTGGCTGATGGCTTCGCGGCCCTGCACGGCGGTGGGGATCAGGGTCAGCTCGACTTGTGGCGCACGGCGTCGGAACACGCTGATGATGTCGCGGATCACCGCGCCGGTGGGCGAGCTGACGATGCCGATGCGCTGCGGGTGAGCGGGCAGGGCGAGCTTGTTTTCAGCACTGAACAGGCCTTCGCCACCGAGCTTTTCCTTCAGCGCTTCGAAGGCCAGGCGCAGGGCACCGTCGCCGGCCGGCTCGACGGTGTCGAGGATCAGTTGGTAGTCGCCACGGCCTTCGAACAGCGAGACCTTGCCGCGCACCTTGACCGCCAGGCCGTCACGCAGGGCCTGGCGGACCCGAGCGGCGTTCTGGCGGAACAGTGCGCAGCGCACCTGGGCGCCGCTGTCCTTGAGGGTGAAGTAGACATGACCGGAGGCCGGGCGGGCGAGGTTGGAAATCTCGCCTTCGACCCAGACATTGCGGAACACGTCTTCCAGCAGCACCCGGGCGCGGCCGTTGAGTTGGCTGACGGTCAGGACTTCGCGGTCCAGGCCGAGTCTTTCGAAGGGGTCTTTGATCATGGGCTGCATCATAAAGGATTGTGGCTTGGGGGTGTCAGTGGGGGCAGTGGTGTCTGCATCGCTGGCTTGCCAGCGATTGGGGCCCTTAGCCTTGAATATGACTCACAAACTGCTCAACCAAAGCCCCTGCATCGCGCCGATAGGCCATCGCCACCGTGCTGCGGCAACCCTCATCGGCCAGCGCAATGAAGCGCAGCGAAGGCGGGGCAATCTGCGCCATGCATTGCGGCAGCAAGGCCACCCCAAAGCCTGCCTGGATCAACTGCAACTGGGTGGTCTTGCGCGACACCACCCGCGCCGCCCTGGGAAAGAACCCTTCACGCATGCACAGTTCGGCTGACAGGTAACTCAGGCCGCCACGCTGGCGATGGGGGATGGAAATAAACGCCTGCTCACGCAACTGCGCCAGGCGCACGCTGGTTTCCCGCGCCAATTGATGATCCTCGGCGACCGCCAGCAGCAACGGCTCTTCGAACAGAGGTTGCACGCACAGGCCTTCATGTTGACGCAGGACCGGCAAGCGCAGCAGGCCGACTTCCAGGCGACCTTCAGCCAATTCCACCAACTGCGCCTCGGACGACTGTTGGGCGATTTCCATGGACACGCCCGGGTTGTCGTGCAGATAGCCGCTGAGCCGTGCCAGCAACTGCCCGGTCAATGGTACGGTGCTGGAATGGTTGAGGCGCAGGCTGCCACGCACGCCCTGGCCAACCTCACGGGCCAGGCGTTCGGCTTTTTCCAGGTCCACCAGCAAGGTCCGCGCCCTGGGCAAAAAGGCCTGGCCCGCTGCGGTGAGGCGCGGCTGGCGGGCGGTGCGCTCGAACAGCAGGGTGTCGAGCTGCGATTCCAGCTCCTTGACCTGCCGGCTCAGGGCCGACTGGGCGATGAACAGGCGTTCGGCCGCAGCGCTGAAGCTACCGCTTTCGGCGATTTCGACGAAGTAACGCAGCTGACGGGTAGAAATCATTGGTGCTATGCCGTTTCAAGATGGCTGATCAGGTAATTGCATATTAGTCGGCATGGCTTGCCTCTGGCTAAAGTTTCCCGACCTCCTCTGATGAAAGCCGCCATGATCCCGACCCTGTTTGCCCAATTGCCCTTTACCTCCCTCGACTGGCTGCCGATCCTGCTCGGCGTGGCCGCAGCCTATGTCGTCTTCGGCATCGCCGGTTTCGGCACCGCGTTGGTGGCCGGCCCCGTGCTGATCAACTTCATGCCGCTGTCGCGGATCATCCCTTTGCTGGTGTTGCTGGACTTTGTCGCCGCCTTCGGTAACTGGCTGCCGGCGCGCAAAGCGGTGGCGCGCCCGGAACTGATGCGCCTGCTGCCGTGCATGGCGTTGGGCTGCACCCTGGGCGTGGTGTTTTTGCTCAACCTCAAGTCCGACCTGTTGCTGTTGCTGATGGGTTTGTTTATCAGCGCCTATGCCCTGTACAGCCTGGCGGTGAAGGTCAAGCCGGCGCAGTTGTCTGCCGCCTGGTCGGTGCCGATGGGGACGGCAGGCGGCCTGTTCGGTGCCTTGTTCGGCAGCGGTGGCTTTCTATACGCCCTTTACCTCAATGCCCGCCTGCCTTCCAAGGAACAGGCGCGGGCAACCCAGAGCGCGTTGATCAGTTGCAGCACGGTGGTGCGCCTGAGCCTGTTCCTGATTGCCGGTGTGTATGCCGACCGGCCGCTGTTGCTGCTGGCGCTGTGCTTGTTGCCGATGATGGCGTTCGGGGTGTACCTGGGCCGGCGCCTGACCCTGAACATGTCGCGCGACACCTTCGTACGCCTGGTCACCTGGCTGGTGCTGGCCAGCGGCATTGCCCTGATCGGCCGCTACCTGAGTGCGGTAAACTGGTACCTTTGAACCTGTTTGGCCGCTGTCATGACAACCCAGAGCATTATTGTCCCGAAGATTTCCACCGTCCCCGTGCATGAGGCCCGCGCCCGGGCAATCCTGCGCTGGCTGGTGCGCGAGAAGGTCGTCGAGGAGCAACTGAGCACCTGCGGCAGCACCGGCAACCGCATGGCCTACGCCATCGCCGAAGGTGCGCGCAAAGTGGTCGAGCATCCCGAGTTGCTGCCGTATGGTCAGCCGGTCAATGGCCTTGAGGTCATTACCAAGCGCTGCATCTATACCCCGACCGAAGGGTTTCTCGAAGAAGCCGGCTGCGCCGAGTGCCGCAAGGAAGTCGGCGTGGCGCTGTTCGAAAGCCTGGAGGACTGGATGCCCGGGCGAACGGAAAACTTCATCTGCCCATTGTGTGGTCATGAAGACGACATCAACGGCTTTCTGTTCCTGCAACCGTGCGCATTTTCCAATCTCGGTTTCATCTTCAATAACTGGAGCGCAGCGGGGTTCAAGCAGGCTTTTCTGGATAACTTCGCCGATTGGCTGGACCACCCGGTAGCCGTGGTGCAGGTAACTCGCGCAGGCAACTGACCGAAGGCCCATCTTTGCATTGAGCGAAGGGCACTGGATGAGTATAATGGCGCGCTTCCATTTTTCCCGCCCGGGAGCCCCCGCGATGCTGCGTATCAGCCAAGAAGCCCTGACCTTCGACGACATTCTCCTAGTGCCTGGTTATTCAGAGGTGCTACCCAATGAAGTCAGTCTCAAGACCCGTTTGACCCGTGGCATCGAGCTGAATATTCCGTTGGTTTCCGCCGCCATGGATACCGTGACCGAAGCCCGTCTGGCCATTGCCATGGCCCAGGAAGGCGGCATCGGCATCATTCACAAGAACATGACCATCGAGCAGCAAGCTGCCGAAGTGCGCAAGGTCAAGAAGTTCGAGGCTGGCGTGGTCAAGGACCCGATCACCATCGAGGCCGACGCCACGGTACGTGACCTGTTCGACCTGACCCGGCTGAACAACATCTCCGGCGTACCGGTGCTGCACGATGGCGACCTGGTCGGCATCGTCACCTCCCGTGACGTGCGCTTCGAAAACCGTCTGGATGCCACCGTCCGTGAAGTGATGACGCCTAAAGAGCGCCTGGTCACGGTCAAGGAAGGCGCCGACAAGAACGAAGCCCGCGAGCTGCTGCACAAGCACCGCATCGAGCGCGTGCTGATCGTCGACGACAACTTCGCCCTCAAGGGCATGATGACCGTCAACGACATCGAAAAAGCCAAGGCCTACCCGCTGGCCAGCAAGGACGACCAGGGTCGCCTGCGCGTCGGTGCTGCGGTCGGTACCGGCAAAGACACCGGTGACCGCGTTGCGGCGCTGGTTGCCGCTGGCGTTGACGTGGTGGTGGTCGACACTGCGCACGGTCACTCCAAGGGCGTGATCGATCGCGTTCGCTGGGTCAAAGAGAACTTCCCGCAGGTTCAGGTCATCGGCGGCAACATCGCCACCGGCGCTGCCGCCAAGGCCCTGGCCGAAGCCGGCGCTGACGCGGTCAAGGTCGGTATCGGCCCGGGCTCGATCTGCACCACCCGTATCGTCGCCGGTGTCGGTGTGCCGCAGATCAGCGCCATCGCCAACGTCGCTGCGGCCCTTGAAGGCACTGGCATCCCGTTGATCGCCGACGGTGGCATCCGCTTCTCCGGTGACCTGTCCAAGGCCATCGTTGCCGGTGCTTCGGCCGTGATGATGGGCTCGATGTTCGCCGGTACCGAAGAGGCTCCGGGCGAGATCGAACTGTTCCAGGGTCGCTCCTACAAGGCTTATCGCGGCATGGGTTCGCTGGGCGCCATGTCCCAGGCCCAGGGTTCCTCCGACCGTTACTTCCAGGACTCCTCGGCCGGCGCCGAGAAGCTGGTACCGGAAGGTATCGAAGGCCGCGTGCCGTACAAGGGCACCCTGACCGCGATCATCCACCAGCTGATGGGCGGCCTGCGCTCCTCGATGGGTTACACCGGCAGTGCCAACATCGAAGAGATGCGCACCAAGCCTGAGTTCGTGCGCATCACCGGTGCCGGCATGGCCGAGTCCCACGTGCATGACGTACAGATCACCAAAGAAGCGCCAAACTATCGGGTCGGCTAACGCCTCCAGCGGCAAGTGACAAGCTTCTAGCTCCAAGCGGTAGTTGCTCTGCAGCGGCTACCGCGTAATTCCCGAACAACTTGCAGCTTGCAGCTTGAAGCTTGCAACTGCATCAGAGATTGAGTCATGGCCCTCGACATTCACGCTCACCGCATCCTGATCCTCGACTTCGGTTCCCAGTACACCCAGCTGATCGCCCGCCGCGTGCGCGAAATCGGCGTGTATTGCGAACTGCACCCGTTCGACATGGACGATGAAGCGATTCGCGAATTCGCCCCGCGCGGCATCATCCTCGCCGGTGGCCCCGAGTCCGTGCACGAAGCCGACAGCCCGCGCGCGCCACAGGCCGTCTGGGACCTGGGCGTACCGGTGTTCGGTATCTGCTACGGCATGCAGACCATGGCCGAACAGCTGGGCGGCAAGGTTGAAGGCTCCGAGCTGCGTGAGTTCGGCTATGCCCGCGTCGATGTAGTCGGCAAGAGCCGCCTGCTCGATGGCATCGAAGACCACGTCGATGCCGACGGCGTCCTCGGCCTGGACGTGTGGATGAGCCACGGTGACAAGGTCACCCGCATCCCGGAAGAGTTCCACATCCTGGCCAGCACCCCGAGCTGCCCGATCGCCGGCATGGCCGACGACACCCGTGGCTACTACGGCGTGCAGTTCCACCCGGAAGTGACCCACACCAAGCAGGGCGGTCGCATCCTCTCGCGCTTCATCCTCGACATCTGCGGCTGCGAAGCACTGTGGACGCCGTCGCACATCGCTGAAGACGCCATCGCCCAGATCCGCGCCCAGGTTGGCAGCGACAACGTCCTGCTCGGCCTGTCCGGCGGCGTCGACTCCTCGGTGGTCGCAGCCCTGCTGCACAAGGCCATCGGCGACCAGCTGACCTGCGTGTTCGTCGACAACGGCCTGCTGCGCCTGCATGAAGGCGAGCAAGTGATGGCCATGTTCGCCGAGAACATGGGCGTCAAGGTAATCCGCGCCAACGCCGAAGAGCAGTTCCTGACCAACCTGGCCGGCGAGGCTGACCCTGAGAAGAAGCGCAAGATCATCGGTCGCACCTTCATCGACGTGTTCGATGCCGAGTCGAACAAGCTGCACAACATCAAGTACCTGGCCCAGGGCACCATCTACCCGGACGTGATCGAGTCGGCTGGCGCCAAGAGCGGCAAGGCCCACGTGATCAAGTCGCACCACAACGTCGGTGGCCTGCCGGAAGAGATGAACCTCAAGCTGGTCGAGCCGCTGCGCGAGCTGTTCAAGGACGAGGTTCGCCGCCTTGGCCTGGAGCTGGGCCTGCCGTACGACATGGTCTACCGTCATCCGTTCCCGGGCCCGGGCCTGGGTGTGCGCATCCTCGGTGAAGTGAAGAAGGAATACGCCGACCTGCTGCGTCGCGCCGACCACATCTTCATCGAAGAACTGCGCAAGGCCGACTGGTACCACAAGGTCAGCCAGGCCTTCGTGGTGTTCCAGCCGGTGAAATCGGTGGGCGTGGTCGGTGACGGCCGTCGTTACGCCTGGGTCGTGGCCCTGCGTGCGGTCGAGACCATCGACTTCATGACCGCCCGTTGGGCGCACCTGCCTTACGAGCTGCTGGAAACCGTCAGCGGCCGGATCATCAACGAGATCGAAGGCATCTCCCGCGTCACCTACGACGTGTCGAGCAAGCCGCCAGCGACCATCGAGTGGGAATGATCCCGCTGCGTGAACCGCTGTAGCGCGTGAAGCAAACGCCCCGACATGTCGGGGCGTTTGTTTTTTCAGGCCTCGGTCATCCCCATGAGCTTGAGCGCCGCGGCCAGTTCGCGCAGGTCGTTGAAGCGCCGCCTGTGGACGCGCGGCCAGGAGGGTCGGTCGATTGAGACATGGTCCTCGGTAACGCGAATAACGGTGCGTACGATCGAACGGTCGATGCTGCGATGGAACAGCAGGGTTTGGTCGCCCTGGCGTTCGATCAGGAACATACCGGTCCGCGGCAGGCGAGCTTCGTGGGTAGCCACTACATCGGCAGCCCACGAGCCCGGAGTCACCATTCGCAGGACCAGGTCGTTCTTGATGAAGCGTGGTGGCCCGTTTTTGGACAGCTCGCCAAACCTGCCTTCATCGACAAACAGGCCGACAGTGGTTCCTGCCTCGGCATCGGCTACCCGCAGGCCAATGGCCTGGTTCAACTCACTGAGCCCTGGCACCTGCTCGAAGGTATTGGCGTGGGCTTCGCCTACCAGTGCAATCCAGCGTCCCGGGCTTTGCTGTTCTACAGCACTGATGATTGAAGTGGCATAGCGATTCATCATTTCGATGCGCAGGGTGTCTTTCGGATCCACCAGGCCCGTCTGACGGTAGCTGGCCATGCAGTCAATTGCCTGGATACGCAGGTGGTTGCGCTGCGCGGTCTTGACCAGGTTGAGAAAGGTGAACTGGCCTGACGGGTCGGTTCTGAACCCGCTATCAAGGCTCTCCAGGTATTTGTTCAGGCCTTGGGGCATCGTCCCTGTGCGCATGAAAGTATCCAGGTCGGCCTGATGGAAGTCGGTTAGTAAATGCTCCATGTACAGTGTGCGGACTTTTTGCTTGGCAAGCACCTCCATGTTCTCGATCAGGAACTTCTTGCTCGCAATCGAGCTGTGACGCTCGCCAATCACCAGCCCTTCGGCGCGCTGAAAAGCCTCCTTGATAATTGACTTGGGCGTGCTGTTTGTCGGTAGCGACGGGATCTCTACACGGGGCGGCACCTGCACCCTACGAAGGTACGTACGGCTTTCCTCAGCCAACTGCTGGCGTATCCGAGTGAAAGAGGCGGCCGCTGCGTTGAGCTCGCGATCATCCATGTCTGTGTAGCCGCTGAGGAACCGGTCGCCCGGCTTGTTGGCGGCGTTTTGCAGTTTTGCGCGTAATTCGACGGGTACTTCGTAGGGCGACGGGGGCAGTACGACGGGTGTTGGCGCTACGGGGCTCGAGCCCCAGGGATGTTTGCTCCAGAACTTGCCTCCCCCTCGCAGGCCGGGCCTGGGTGGCAGTTCCCACTGGCCATTGGCGTTGAGCCTCACGGGTTGACTGCGGTAGAACGCGTACGGGTTCTGTTCATCGACGATCACCCAGGTTTTCATTTCACCAACGTAGCGAACTGCATAAGGATCACCGTTGAGGGTGATGTAGGTCTGCCTATTGAGCAGGTACGTGCCGCGCAGCTTGCCCTCCAGTTGTGGGTGTTGCCCATCGACAATGACGTTGGCGATCGGCCGCTCCAGGGGCAGTTCCAGCACCTGCGGCAGTGGACGGGTTTCACTGGCGAAGGGCGGTCGAGGTGTGCCTGCAGCGCTGGCGCTGCGTTCGGCTTCGAGTGGGTCGATGATTTCCGCGACTTCGCCGGCGGGGCTGGCGCCGAATACCAAGGTGGCGTCGAAGGCGGCACTGACCGCGCTGACGATGGCGCCAGTGACACCGGCCTTGCGTTGCGCCGTGGTGTCGCCGTTCACCGCCTGATCGATGTTCAGGCCCAGGCTGGCCAGGTCCGCGCCTACCACCGCCAATGCCACTGGCCAGCACATCGCACCGATGACACCAAAGGTGTTGGTAAAGGCATTGAGATACCCGATCCACATCTGTTTGCGCAGTTCGGTGTTCGAGCGCAGTGCCGTATCAGCGTCGGCATACATGCGTTCGCGGGCCTGGTCTCGCAGGTAGCTGAACAGATCTCCGGCGATTGGCCGGTCGAGCTGGTTGATCAACGAATGGTCACCATGACCGTAACTGGTTACTAACAGTTCGATAAGGCTGTTCAGGCCGACACCCGAGCCCCGTGGCGGGTGGGCCGACAATGGAAAATGCGATTCGAAGCGGGCGAGGCTGACCAGGTCGGTACAGGCCTGTTGCAGTACCCAGATGTGCAGGTCGTTGTTGGTTTCGAAGCTGTGCAGGCTGGTTGTTTCCCCGGGCATATAGACAAACTGATGGCCTTCAGGGGAGACAATACGCACGATATCGCTGGCCAGGTAGCCGCCAATGTCGAATGTTCGAACGCTCCAGCCTTGCGCCGCCTGCACTTCAACCGCCAGTTGCTTGCGGGTTATCGGGGCGCGCAAGTCGCCTGCCACTGCCTTGAAGATCGCCTGGCAGTGCTGCGGGTACAGAGTGCCGCTTTGATAATCCTCATACGCTTTGGCGAGAAAATTGACCTTGGCCATCAGGCGAAAATCATCGGCATGGGCTTGCCAGAAGGCATCGAGCTTGTGGTTGAACAGCGTACTGAAGTCGATCTGCCAGAATTCATTGAGCACATCCTGGCCCAGCATACGTATTTCATTGGTTTCGTTGAAAACCGGGCTGTGTGGCCCGGCCCGATAAAAGCCACCGTTCTGTTGCAGCAGATCGCTGTTGTCCTGGTCGTGGCTGTTGAAACGGCGCATGACCAACTGCGGCAAGGTCATCGACTCAAGCGGTGGGCCGTAATGTTCCCAGCCGGTGAAACTTCGGATGCTGCTCACCGCGCCAGCGAAGCGGTGCCAGTAGATTGTGTCTGGTTCCGGCGTCTTTCCGGTGAATTTGAGCAACAGATTTCGGGCAACCTCGCGGGCCATTTCCCACATGTCCGGGCATTTAGTCACCAGCGTGGTGGCGATCGTGTTGAGCGCTTGCTTCTGAGCTTGGCTGGAGGCCAGCGAATTGGAATGGACATTTAATTGATAGGGCATGTGCATCTCCTTGTAGACGAATGCCCATTGAGGAGGTCTGCGTCGTACCTGCTGTCATAGGTATTTGTTGATACAACGAAATAGATTTTTCTGGCGTTGCACTGAGCCGTTTCGCTGTCTAGCTGATGGCTGTCAGGGATACTTATTTAGGACTGATGACATCGACGTATAACCCAGGCTGAGGGCTTCTTATGCAAAGGAACTCATGTCATGGAACATTTGCAGTCTGTTGATCAGTCCAACCTGCACCTTGAGGCGGCGCGTGCATCGCTGCGCCAGCTTGCCGAAACGGTGGTCAATGCCTTCCCGGACCTGCATGCCAGCGCTCGCTTGGCGGCGATGCAACTGCTGGTCACACAAACCAACCAGCACGGGGATCCGGACAAGATCTACTGGAATCGTTTTTCCCACGCCGCCAGCAACGACCGCAGCTACACCGGTTGGGAGCACTATGGAACGCCTTATCAGTCTTGGACCTTGACCGAGTTAGTCATGCGCCGCTTTCGCGTCAGTGACCAGGACAACGCCGACCTTCTGCAGTTGTACGGCGGTTTCTACACCGAGGGGCCAGAGGCGCGGCGTTTCGATGAAAGCAATGAAGTGCGTCTGGATCCGCAAAAAGTCCTTAACGCCTTGTGGGAGATGGACTTTGGCGCCGGGTTCCAGCGCCAGCGTACGGCGTTCTGGGTCGAGCACGGTGCTGACGTGCGCGCGCTCAGCAAGCTCAATTACCTGGCGCAAGCGTTGCAGGCAGGCCTCGGTGGGCATCTGAACGAGCAGCAGTTGCAACTGGTGTTCGACGCTGTCGGCTTCGACAGCAGCGTTGCTGTGCATCTGCAGCATTTTGATCAAGTGCAGCAACCTGCTGCCGGCATTCAGCTTGCGACCTTGAGCCTGGCCGGGCAGGTGTCGTCGGCGCTGGTGTGGTTGCAGGGGCCGGGGGCACAGCCACAGCATGTGCTCTACATGCCCGGTGCGGTGCCGTCGTTCCAGGTTTTCAGTAGCCAGCGGGAACTGTTCGAATGGCTGTTTGGCTGGCTGCAGGTGGCCGCCAGCCGCGAGCAATTGTTGGCTTATTTCTCCAGCGCTCCGCAGCAGGTGCAGGGGTTGCGTGATCAACTCGCCTCCTGGGCGCAAGGCTCGGTAGAGGCATTTGCCGCTCAGGTGCAGTGTGCGCCGATCAACGGCGAGGTCTTCACCTGGATGCGCGACAACGCCCGGCAGCACATGGAACTTGAAACCGATGCGGCCCTGCGCACCAATGCCGAACTGCGTGCGCAGTTGTGGGTGGGCTACCTGGGCGTGGCTTCGCGCCTGCTCGGTGCCGTGGCGCCTGCCGGTTGGCCGTTGGCACTGCTGGCGGTGGCTGTAGGTACTGCCAGCCTTGCGTTGAACATCGAGCAGGCGGTCGATGGCGACAACCCCGAAGAGCGTCGGGCGGGCTTGCTTGGGGCCATCCTTGCCGGTGTCGATCTGCTGCTCAACCTGCCGTTTCTGCTGCCACTGGGGCGGGGGGCGGCGCAAGGGCTGGGCCCGCTTGAAGGCAATGTGATCATCGATGTGCCAGCGGCCACGAGCGGCCCCTTGCAAGGTGTCAGTAGCCTGGCTGATGGTGCCCAGTACATCGAGCTCGAGGGGGTGCCCTACCGGGTTCGCTATGACCAGGCCTTGCGTACCTGGTTGATTGTTCCTGAAGACAATCCGTTTGCCTTCAATGGCGTAATACCCGTGCGCCTGGACGAGCAGGGGCAGTGGATCGTGCTTGAGTCCGCCTGTTTGCGCGGGGGCGGCCAGTGCCTGGGAGGGCTGACGCCCGAGCCGGCGGTCGCGATGGTGGATTATTCGCCCTTCGAGGCCGTTCCAGGCCGCTATGAAGTCCCCGAACCGGCCCGGCCTGCGGTGCTGGAACTGCTCAGTGCGAGGAACCGGCGGGCAATCGGCGGTGATTACTACGACCCGGAGTCGCCGCTGATGGAAGTGCGCGATAGCCTGGAGCAGATTCGGCAGCAATTGCGCACCGATGCCGAGACTTTCTTCACCCGGATAACCCTGCCCAGGTTCAGGATTCACCCGCCAGCGGCCTCGATCAGCCCGCAGCGGGCATTCATCGAATTGTTCGACGAGCACGCCGGCGTGGTCATTGGCGAATCACACGCCTCGATCGCCAGCAAGCGTTGGCTGCTGGAAAACCTCACGCCGATGTATGCCAAAGGCGTACGCACGCTTTATCTCGAGCACCTGATGACGGATCTGCACCAGGCGGACCTGGACCTGTTCCATCGCAGCGGGCGCATGAGTGCGAAATTGCGGCGCTATCTGGAGCGGCTGGATGTCGGGCATCGTACCGATCCCACTGGCCGCTACACCTTCCTTGAACTGGTAAGAAAAGCCCGGGCCAACCGTATCAGGGTACAGGCTGTGGATTGTGTGGCGAGCTATCAGTTGGAGGGCCTTGAGGTTGAGCAACCGTTCAATCCGCTGCGCCAGAAAGTCATGAACTACTATGCCAACTGGGTTATTACCGCCAGGCAAGCGGAGCCTGGCGCAGGCAAATGGGTGGCGCTGGTCGGCAACACCCACAGCAACCTGTACAAGCGCGTACCAGGGCTGGCGGAACTGCAAGGGGTGCCAGGCTTGCGCCTGGTCGATGCCGGGCCGGGGCAGGCGACCGGCATTACCCTGGATGCGGGTGAATACTACTTGCCGAGCATGGGCAACCCCGACGGTATCGTACAGGGTGACTTGCGCCTGGCATTGCAGACGCAGGATCAGCCCGTTGCGTTTCGTGACGCCATTACTGCCCCGCCAGGCGTGATAAGGCCAGGTGAGTAGGCCCTGCGGCAACTCTTCACTTAATATTTCTCAATTGCAGGTGTATCGTATTCGCCCTTCATCGCCGGTACCTTGGCGCTTTTTTCGCCGGGTGCCGGCATGTTGTTCCTGGCATTACGAGGTACCTGCTGCATGTCCTTTACCCGGCGACAAATTCTCGGTGGCCTGAGCGGCCTGGTGGCGATTGGCCTGGGCGCGGGTGGTGCGTCCCGTTACTGGCTGGGGCGCACCGATCCGAATGCCGGGCATGACTACGAGCTGATCGCCGCACCGCTGGATGTCGAGCTGGTCTGCGGGTTCAAGACCGAGGCCTGGGCCTTCGGTCCGTCGGCGCCGGGTACCGAACTGCGGGTGCGCCAGGGCGAATGGTTGCGGGTACGTTTCATCAATCACCTGCCGGTGGCCACCACCATCCACTGGCATGGCATCCGCCTGCCGCTGGAGATGGACGGTGTGCCATACGTCTCGCAGCTGCCGGTGTTGCCGGGCGAGTACTTCGACTACAAGTTCCGCGTGCCGGATGCCGGCAGCTACTGGTACCACCCGCATGTGAACAGCTCCGAGGAACTCGGCCGCGGCCTGGTCGGCCCGCTGATTGTCGAGGAGCGCGAGCCTACCGGCTTCAAGCATGAACGCACCCTGAGCCTGAAGAACTGGCACGTGGACGAGCAGGGCGCGTACCTGCCCTTCAGCATCCCGCGCGAGGCCGCCCGTGGCGGCACTGCGGGCCGGCTGATCACCATCAATGGCCAGGCCAACGCCGTGGTCGACATGCCTGCCGGACAAATCGTGCGGGTGCGCTTGCTGAACCTCGACAACACCCTGACCTATCGCATCAACCTCAAGGGCAACTTCGAGGCGAAGGTCTACGCGCTGGACGGCAATCCCATCACCCCGCGCCCGCTGGGCAAGGACTACTGGCTGGGCCCGGGCATGCGTATCTGCCTGGCGATCAAGATGCCGCCGGCCGGTGAAGAGCTGTCGTTGCGCGATGGTCCGGTGCGCCTGGGGACCCTGCGCTCGGTGGCCAGCAGCGAAGGGCCGGGCGACTGGCCGCCGGCGCTGCCGGCCAATCCGATTGCCGAGCCGGACCTGGCCAATGCCGAGAAGCTCAACTTCAATTTCGAGTGGGTCGGCTCGGTCTCGGTGAACACCGAGAACGGCAAGCCGCCAAGCTTGTGGCAGATCAACGGCAAGGCCTGGGACATCACCGACAAGACCTGTGCCGATCGGCCGATCGCCACGCTGCAAAAGGGCAAGAGCTACATCTTCGAGCTGAAGAACATGACCCAGTACCAACACCCGATTCACCTGCACGGCATGAGTTTCAAGGTGATCGGCTCGAACAAGCGCAAGATCGAACCGTACTACACCGACACCTACCTGCTGGGCAAGAACGAGCGCGCACGGGTGGCGCTGGTGGCCGATAACCCGGGTACCTGGATGTTCCACTGCCACGTGATCGACCATATGGAAACCGGCCTGATGGCCGCGATCGAGGTGGCGTGATGCGCCAGCCGCAGATCATCGATCGCAGCCGCGATCAGCAATTCATGCGCCTGGCGCTGGAGTTGGCAGCGCAAGGCGCGGCCATGGGCGAAGTGCCGGTGGGCGCGGTAGTGGTTCAGCACGGTCAGGTGATTGGCCGTGGCTTCAACTGCCCGATCAGCGGCAGCGATCCCAGCGCCCACGCCGAGATGGTCGCCATTCGTGCCGCCGCCCAGGCAGCGAGCAACTACCGCCTGCCGGGTAGTACGCTCTATGTGACCCTGGAGCCGTGCAGCATGTGCGCCGGGCTGATTGTCCATTCGCGGATCAGCCGGGTGGTGTATGGCGCGCTGGAGCCCAAGGCGGGCGTGGTGCAAAGCCAGGGGCAGTTCTTTACCCAGGGGTTTCTCAATCACCGGGTGATGTTCGAGGGGGGCGTGCTGGCGCAGGAGTGCGGGGCGATTCTGTCCGAGTTCTTCAAGGCGCGGCGGGCGAAGGCCTGAGCCCATCGCCGGCCTTGCCGGCGATGGGGCGCGCAGCGGCCCCCAGTCTCACAACGGCGGAGTCTGCTCGCTCGGCTTGGTCTTGTTTACACCCGGCACATGCAGGTTGCTCTCGGCCACCTGGCTGCCTTCAAGCTGCGGCTGGGTCACCCAGGTGAGGATGTCGTAGTAGCGGCGGATGTTGGCGACGAAGTGCACTGGCTCGCCGCCGCGGGCATAACCGTAGCGGGTCTTGCTGTACCACTGCTTCTGCGACAGGCGCGGCAGCATCTTCTTTACGTCCAGCCACTTGTCAGGGTTCAGGCCCTCGCGCTTGGCCAGCTTGCGCGCGTCGTCCAGGTGACCGCTGCCGACGTTGTAGGCGGCCAGGGCAAACCAGGTGCGGTCCGGCTCCTTGATGCTGTCATCCAGCTCGGATTTGACGTACATGAAGTACTTGGCGCCGCCGCGGATGCTCTGCACCGGGTCCAGGCGGTTGGACACGCCCATGGCCTGGGCGGTGCGCTGGGTCAGCATCATCAGGCCGCGCACACCGGTCTTGGAGGTGACCTCGGCCTGCCACATGGATTCCTGGTAGCCGATCGCAGCCAACAGGCGCCAGTCGACCTGCTCCTTCTTGGCCGAGGCCTGGAAGGCCTTCTCGTAGCGCGGCAGGCGCTGCTGCAGGTGCTGGGCAAAGGTATAAGCGCCTACGTAGCCCAGTACATCGACGTGCCCGTAATAGCGATCTTTCAGACGCTGCAAGGTGCCATTCTTCTGCACCTTGTCGAGAAATTCGTTGATCTCGTTGAGCAAGCTGTTGTCTTCGCCTGCGGCCACGGCCCAGCGTTGGTCGCGGGCGTCACCGAGGTCGAAGGCCACCCGTACCTTGGGGAAATACACCTGGTTCATCGCCAGTTCGTTGGAGTCGACCAGGGTCAGGTCGATCTGCCCTTCGTCGACCATGCGCAGCAGGTCGACCACTTCAACGGCGTCAGATTCTTCGTATTCGAGCGCCGGATACTGCTTTTTCAGCTCGGCCATCTGCTCGGCATGGGTACTGCCCTTGAGCACCATGATCTTCTTGCCGACCAGGTCCTTGGCGTCAGTGGGCCGTGGGCGGCCGTTGCGGTAGATGATTTGCGGGGTGACTTCCAGGTACGGGTGGGAAAAGCGCACCTGCGATTTGCGCTGCTCGCTGCTGACCAGGCCCGCTGCCGCGAGCACCGGGCCGGAAGGCTGGCCGAGCTGGTTGAACAGGTCGTCGAGGTTGTCGGCGGTCTCGATCTTCAGCTCCACGCCCAGATCGTCGGCGAAACGCTTGACCAGCTCGTACTCGAAGCCGGTTTCGCCGTTGCGGTCCTGGAAGTAGGTGGCCGGGCTGTTGCGGGTAATCACGCGCAGCACGCCATCCTCCTTGACGCGCTCGAGGGTGCTGGGTTTTTCAACACAGGCACCGAGCATCAGGAAGAGTCCGGTTGCGATGAGCCATCTGGCGCACCGCTGGCGCAAAGCGGTTTGGGCGAACATAGGTTGCAGTATACGCAAAGGACCGGTTGCGCCATATCTCGACAACGGTTTGCTTGTCTGCTAGCGATCTTTGCGTTAAAGGCAAAATGCAGGTCGAAACAGGCGGTTTTTTTTGACCCCTGAGTCCGCTTTGCCGGGCCGACATGTCCAGGTGTCGCAATGCTGTGTTTCGGGTGCCGGAAGCGCTGGAATTAGGCTAGAATGCACGGCCTCTAAGCACACCCCCTTCCTGAGGCTGTCCCGACGATGTTGATCCTGCGCGGCGCTCCTGCCCTTTCTGCCTTTCGCCACGGTAAGTTAATCGAGCAACTGAGCCAGAAAGTCCCCGCTGTTAGTGGTTTGTATGCTGAATTCACGCATTTCGCCGAGGTTGACGGCGATCTGAGTGCCGACCAACAGCAAGTGCTCGCGCGCCTGCTCAAGTACGGCCCGAGCGTACCGGTCCAGGAGCCAAGCGGGCGCTTGTTCCTGGTGGTTCCGCGTTTCGGCACCATCTCGCCCTGGTCGAGCAAGGCCAGCGACATCGCCCACAACTGCGGCCTGGAAAACATCCAGCGCCTGGAGCGGGGCATTGCCTACTACGTCAGCGGTGAGCTGAGCGACGCCGACGCCGCCATCGTTGCCGACATCCTCCACGACCGCATGACCCAGCTGGTGCTGGCCAAGCTTGAAGAGGCCGCCAGCCTGTTCAGCCACGCCCAGCCCAAGCCGCTGACCGCCGTCGACATCCTCGGTGGTGGCCGCGCCGCCCTGGAAAAAGCCAACGTCGAGCTGGGCCTGGCCCTGGCCGAAGACGAGATCGATTACCTGGTCACCAGCTTCCAGGGCCTCAAGCGCAACCCGCACGACATCGAACTGATGATGTTCGCCCAGGCCAACTCCGAACACTGCCGCCACAAGATCTTCAACGCCAGTTGGGACATCGACGGCCAGAGCCAGGAAAAAAGCCTGTTCGGCATGATCAAGAACACCTACCAGATGCACAACGAAGGCGTGCTGTCGGCTTACAAGGACAACGCCTCGGTGATCGTCGGTTCCGTGGCCGGGCGCTTCTTCCCGAACCCTGAAACCCGCCAGTACGGCGCGGTGCAGGAGCCGGTGCACATCCTGATGAAGGTCGAGACCCACAACCACCCGACCGCCATCTCGCCGTTCTCCGGTGCTTCCACAGGTTCCGGTGGCGAAATCCGTGACGAGGGCGCTACCGGCCGCGGTGCCAAGCCCAAGGCTGGCCTGACCGGTTTCACCGTCTCCAACCTGCGCATCCCGGGCTTCGAACAGCCATGGGAGCAGGCCTACGGCAAGCCGGACCGCATTGTCACCGCCCTCGACATCATGGTCGAAGGCCCGCTGGGCGGCGCCGCGTTCAACAACGAATTCGGTCGTCCGGCCCTGACTGGCTACTTCCGTACTTTCGAGCAGTCGATCAACACCCCGCACGGTGAAGAAGTACGCGGTTACCACAAGCCGATCATGTTGGCCGGTGGCCTGGGCAACATCCGCGAAGACCACGTGCAAAAGGGCGAGATCACCGTCGGCGCCAAGCTGATCGTGCTCGGTGGCCCGGCCATGCTCATCGGTCTGGGTGGCGGCGCGGCTTCGTCGGTGGATACCGGCGCCAGCTCCGCCGACCTCGATTTCGCCTCGGTGCAGCGCGAGAACCCGGAAATGGAGCGCCGTTGCCAGGAGGTTATCGACCGTTGCTGGCAACTGGGTGACAACAACCCGATCGCCTTCATCCATGACGTCGGCGCCGGCGGTATCTCCAACGCCTTCCCGGAACTGGTCAACGACGGTGGCCGCGGTGGCCGCTTCGAGCTGCGCAACGTGCCCAACGACGAGCCGGGCATGGCCCCGCACGAGATCTGGAGCAACGAATCCCAGGAACGTTACGTGCTGGCGGTCAGCGCCGGCGACTTCGAGCGCTTCCAGGCCATCTGCGAGCGCGAGCGCTGCCCGTTCGCGGTCGTTGGCGAGGCCACTGCCGAGCCGCACCTGACCGTGACCGACAGCCACTTCGGCAACACCCCGGTGGACATGCCGCTCGACGTGCTGCTGGGCAAGCCGCCGCGCATGCACCGTTCGGTGACCCGCGAAGCGGAGCTGGGCGATGACTTCGACCCAAGCACCCTGGAACTGAACGACTCGGTCGAGCGCGTCCTGCGTCACCCGGCCGTTGCCAGCAAGAGCTTCCTGATCACCATCGGCGACCGCACCATTACCGGCCTGGTTGCCCGTGACCAGATGGTTGGCCCGTGGCAGGTACCGGTGGCCGACTGCGCCGTCACCGCCACCAGCTTCGACGTCTACACCGGCGAAGCCATGGCCATGGGCGAGCGCACCCCGCTGGCCCTGCTCGACGCCCCGGCGTCCGGGCGCATGGCAATCGGCGAGACCCTGACCAACCTGGCCGCCGCGCACATCGGCAAGCTGTCCGACATCAAACTGTCGGCCAACTGGATGTCCGCTGCCGGCCACCCGGGTGAAGATGCCCGTCTGTACGACACCGTCAAGGCTGTCGGCATGGAACTGTGCCCGGAGCTGGGCTTGACCATTCCGGTGGGCAAGGACTCGATGTCGATGAAGACCAAGTGGAGCGAAGAGGGCGCGGAGAAGAGCGTCACCTCGCCGATGTCGCTGATCGTCAGCGGCTTCGCCCCGGTCCTCGACGTGCGCAAGACCCTGACCCCGCAACTGCGCATGGACAAGGGCGAGACCGACCTGATCCTGATCGACCTGGGCCGCGGCAAGAACCGCATGGGCGCCTCGATCCTGGCCCAGACCCACGGCAAGCTGGCCGCCGTAGCGCCAGACGTCGACGATGCCGAAGACCTCAAGGCCTTCTTCGCCGTGATCCAGGGCCTGAACGCCGACGGCCACCTGCTGGCCTACCACGACCGTTCCGACGGCGGCCTGCTGACCACCGCGCTGGAAATGGCCTTCGCCGGCCACTGCGGCCTGGACCTGGAACTGGACACCCTGACCAGCAAGCGCGAGAAAATCGCCGCCATCCTCTTCAACGAAGAGCTGGGTGCGGTGATCCAGGTGCGTCAGGACGCCACCCCGGACGTGCTGGCCCAGTTCAGCGCTGCTGGCCTTGGCGAAGACTGCGTCGCGGTGATCGGCCAGCCGATCAACAACGGCGAAGTGCTGATCAAGCTGGCCGGTGAAGAGCTGTTCAAGGGCGACCGTCGCCTGCTGCAACGCCAGTGGGCCGAGACCAGCTACCAGATCCAGCGTCTGCGCGACAACGCCGACTGCGCCGACCAAGAGTTCGACGTGCTGCTGGAAGAAGACAATCCTGGCCTGAGCGTCAAGCTCGGCTTCGACGTCAACCAGGACATCGCCGCGCCCTACATCAAGAAGGGCGTGCGCCCGCAGGTGGCAGTGCTGCGCGAGCAGGGCGTCAACGGCCAGGTCGAAATGGCGGCAGCCTTCGACCGTGCCGGCTTCAACGCCATCGACGTGCACATGAGCGATATCCTTGCCGGTCGCGTTGACCTCAACGACTTCAAGGGCCTGGTGGCCTGTGGCGGCTTCTCCTACGGTGACGTGCTCGGCGCCGGTGAGGGCTGGGCCAAGTCGGCGCTGTTCAACGCCCGTGCCCGTGATGCGTTCCAGGGCTTCTTCGAGCGTACCGACAGCTTCACCCTGGGTGTGTGCAACGGTTGCCAGATGATGTCCAACCTGCACGAACTGATTCCGGGCAGCGAGTTCTGGCCGCACTTCGTGCGTAACCGTTCCGAGCAGTTCGAGGCCCGTGTGGCCATGGTCGAGGTGCAGAAGTCGAACTCGATCTTCCTGCAGGGCATGGCCGGTTCGCGCATGCCGATCGCCATCGCCCACGGTGAAGGCCATGCCGAGTTCGCCAGCGAAGAAGCCCTGCTCGAAGCTGACCTGTCCGGTTGCGTGGCCCTGCGCTTCGTCGACAACCACGGCAAGGTCACCGAGAGCTACCCGGCCAACCCGAACGGCTCGCCGCGCGGGATCACCGGCCTGACCAGCCGCGACGGTCGCGTCACCATCATGATGCCGCACCCTGAGCGGGTCTTCCGTGCCGTGCAGAACTCCTGGCGTCCGGATGACTGGAACGAAGACGCGGCGTGGATGCGCATGTTCCGCAACGCTCGGGCGTGGGTGAACTAAGGGTGTACAAGCTCGCCTTCTTCGTCCCGCCAAGCCATGTGGAGGTGGTCAAGGCCGCAGTGTTCGCCGCCGGCGGCGGGCGCATCGGCGACTATGACTGCTGCGCCTGGCAGGTGCTGGGCCAGGGCCAGTTCCGCCCGCTGGACGGCAGCCAGCCGTTTCTCGGGCAGGCCGGCCAGGTCGAGGTGGTGGAGGAGTGGAAGGTCGAACTGGTAGTGGCCGATGGGCTGGTTGGGCAGGTCGTCACTGCATTGAAGCAGAGCCACCCCTACGAGACCCCGGCGTACGAGGTCTGGCCGCTGGCTGACTTCTGAGGGCCTTGACGCCTCGCTGCTACAAAACGACAAGCCCCGGCAGCCTCCTGCCGGGGCTTGTCGTTTTTACAGGCGCTTATCTGAACAACCCACGGATGCGCTCCCAGACGCTGGTGTCGATGTCCGGGTGCTCATGCCCGTGCGGCGTGTCGAACACGGAGGCTTTGCCGGCCCGCTTTATCTCTGCGCTGTGCTCGCTTGCCCATACGCTGACCAGTTCGTCCTGCCAGTCGCTGTCGTTGGGGTGGGTGAAGTAACTGCGTGCGACCTTTACCGGGTCGAGGAGCCGCCCGCCTTCCCAGTGCTTGTACATGGCAAGGCCCACGTTCCGTACCGCAACGCGCGCCATCAGACTGGCCAGGGTATGCAAGGGGTGGACGTCATGGTCCTTGGCGAGCTGGGAATGGGTCGGGTTGGTCGAACCGGATGTATTGGGGTTGTCTTTACGCAGGGTTTGCAGGTCGTCGACGGTGTTGCCGATCAGGTTGAGGACGGCCTGGTAGCCCATCTTCATCAGGTCCTGCGTATGGCGAATGGGCGAGCTGCTGATCCAGGAGACCCGCCTCAGCCCATTGAACCCGGGAATGTCCGCCAGGGCGTCGCGCACTTCCAGAGACGTCTGCAGATACGCCTGCCACTTCGGGTCGGGATGGTCGCGTAGCAGGATCAGCAGGGCGAGCTCCGAGTCCGCGCGCTGCCCGGGTGTGATGCTCTCGAAACTGCCGGAAGTCTTGAACAACACCTTCGCCATCGGCTCGGCCAGGCTGGCGATCACGTCGGTGCCGGCGAACATGCCCGTGACGACGGGCCAAGCGTGCCTGCAATCGGTTTTCCCGGTCCATGGCAACACCGCCTTGTGCCCCTGTTTGCGCAGGCTGAGTTCGGCGTAGTTGGAGTGAGCGAAGTAATCCTCCAGCACGTGCAGGGCCGCGCCAAACTCGCGCAGGCCTTTGGGGGTGGGGCCCGTTGCCATGGCATCGCGCAGGCGCTCGCACATGTAGTCGACCGAGGTGAAGATGTGGCGCTTCATGGAGGTTTTCGGGTCGACCTGAAGCAGCGGGTCGTCGTGGGCGACTGGCGCTTCGAAATCCGGGTCGATGGTGCGTGGGTCGAAGGTCGATGCGCTAGGGTTGTAGGGGTTGTCGATGTGTTCGCTCGGCCGATACACCCCAAGCATCTGCGGGGTGACCACATAGTGGCTGCGCTCCTGCGGTGTGCCTTGCAGGCTGGGGAAGGTCTTCAGCGCCAGCAGGTCGACGAGCTGTGTCAGGACCTCCCTTGAAAACTTGGCGGGGAAGTCTTTCGGCGCGTCGGGTGCGCGGACCAGCTTGGGGTCGAGCAACTGCGAATAGTCGCGCAACCAGTTGCCAAAATAGATCGCCTTGCGTTGCTGTTCGTTGAAGCCTGCGTACTTGAGATCCTCCTCGATCGACCCGTGGCCCCAGGACCGCTCGGGATGCCGCTTGTCACCGCCCCCCGCAGAAAAGCCTTCGTGGCGGGCGTTGTGGCTATCGGCGCGTTGGGCATCCTCGCCCTGGCTCAGGCGGATGAAGCGTCGTAGCGCAGGGTGGTCCACCTGCAAGTGGGTATCTCGAACACCCGCGCACAGCCTGGCGACTGTCAGCTTGCCCGGCTCGAGGGGCGCGACGTTGCAGAACAGGTAGGCAAAGCGGGCACCCTCTTCGCCCTGGGCGTCTTCGGCGACGCTGGCACGGCCATCGGCCAGGCGAGGTGCGAAGTCTTGGCGCAGGACGTTGTCCAGGTGGTGGCCGAACTCGTGCAGCAGGATGGTGGCCAGCTCGCAGGCGGCCTGCGGTTGTCGCAGCGCGTTCTCGATCACCTCGGGGTGCAGGTGGATGATGCGGGTGGCATTGTCGTAGCTGGCTTTGCCTAACGCCTGTGGGCCGATCTGGTGGTCAGGGCTGGCCAGCGCGCCGTCGCGCAGTGCGTCGTGCAATCTTTGGTAGCAGGTCTCTGGCAGGTCGTCTCCGAATACCGGGGCGAGCATCGAGCGCAAGGCTTGCGGTGAAAGCGACTCGGCAATTTCGGTCAGTCGATCCAGCGCGAAGGTGGTTGTCAGGGTCGTGGGTGAAGAGGTCATGGCGGGGGCTCATCGAGGATGGAGCCCCCAGCATGCTAGCGCTCACGCTCCTGTTGGAGCGGGCAACGCCTCCCGCTGGGGCTGTCAGATTTTGTGTGGGTGGGCCGATAACGGCCTGCCATCCCGGTCTCGGGGAATACCCAGCCGCAGCGGGCCGTCACCGGTTAGCACCGTCTTGCCCCGCGATGCTTTTCAGCCCTGCAACGCCTGGCTCAAGGCAGCAGCACGCTTGCCCAGCAGCAAATGCCAGGTCCCGTCCGCCAGCGGACTGACCCCCTGGCACCCCAACGCCAGCAGGCGCTCGCGCGCCACCTTGCGCGCATCCTTGAGCTCGACCCGCACCCGGGTCAGAGCCACGCAATCCACTTTCAACAAGTTGTCCTTGCCACCCAATGCACTCAGCCAGTCTTCAGCAGCCATGCTTTCGCTCGCCTCGGCTTTCACCTGCGGCTGCTCGACGACATTCGCCAGGGCATGGGGCAACTGGTTGCGGATCTCGTCGGCAATGGTGTCGGCCAGCGGCCCGACCACTACCTGCAGGCTGCCACCTGAACCCGGACGCACCACGGCCATGGCGCCGAGGGTTTTCAGCACGCCGTCCTGGGCCAGGCCACGGTCCTTGAGCAGCAGGCGCAGGCGCGTGGTGCAGGCGTCCACCGACAGCAGGTTGCCGGCACCGCCGAGGGCATCGATGTAGCGCGTGCCGCGTGGTGCGCTAGCGTCCTGGACTGGAGCTTCTTCGCTGGGCTGGTCTTCGCGGCCCGGGGTTTTCAGGTTGAAGTGGCGGATACAGAAGTCGAAAACGAAGTAGTACACCAGCGCATACAAAAGCCCTACCGGGAGCACCATCCAGCCGTTGGTCGAGCGACCCCAGCCCAGGGCCATGTCGATGGCGCCACCGGAGAAGGTAAAACCCAGGCGGATGTTGAGCAGGTCGCACAGGGCCATGGCCAGGCCGGTGAGCACGGCATGAATCAGGAACAGCAACGGCGCGAGGAACATGAAGGCGAATTCGATCGGCTCGGTAACGCCGGTCAGGGCCGAGGTCAGGGCCATCGACAGGAGGATGCCGCCAATCAGTTTGCGCCGCCCCGGCAGGGCATGACGGTACATGGCCAGGCAAGCGGCAGGGAGGCCGAAGATCATCATCGGGAACATCCCGGCCATGAACTGCCCGGCTTGCGGATCGCCGGCGAAGTAGCGGGTCAGGTCACCGGTTACAACCAAGCCGTTGGCGCCCTGGAAGCTGCCGAACACGAACCACACCAGGTTGTTGAGGATATGGTGCAGGCCAGTGACGATCAGCAGGCGGTTGAGCACGCCGAAGAAGAACGCGCCGATGCTGCCGCTGTCGAGCATCAGCTTGCCCAGGCTATTGATGCCATCCTGCACATGCGGCCAGATCAAACCGAACAGCAGGCCCAGGCCCACCGCCGACAAGCCGGTGGCAATCGGCACGAAACGCCGGCCACCGAAGAAGGCCAGGTACTCGGGCAGTTTGATGTCCTTGAAACGGTTGTACAGCGCACCACCCAGCAGTCCTACGATAATCCCTGCGAGCATGCCCATGTCGATGTGCGGGTCGATGACCTTGAGGGTCGAGACCAGTACCAGGTAACCGATGGCTCCGGCCAGGCCCGCCGTACCGTTGTTGTCGCGGGCAAAGCCGACGGCGATGCCGATGGCGAAAATCAGCGCCAGGTTGGCGAAGATCGCGTTGCCGGCATCGTGGATCAGGGCGATGTTCAACAGGTCGGTATCGCCCAGGCGCAGCAGCAGGCCGGCAATCGGCAGGATGGCGATGGGCAACATGAGGGCGCGGCCGAGCCGTTGCAGGCCCTGGATGAAGTGCTGGTACATGGTGCTCTCCGGTTATTGTTCTGTGCTAAGTGGGGAGTGGCGGTGGTGTAGCGGGCGTGCGGCGAAATCGCGGCAGGCCTGGCGCACGGCGCGGGCGCTGGACAGGCCCAGCAGCTGCTGGCTGAAGGTGCGGCATTCGCTGCTGTCGAGCTGGCGCACGCGCTCCTTGATCTCGCCGACCTGCGGGGCGCTGACCGACAGCTCGCTGACCCCGAGGCCAACCAGCACTGCGGTGGCCAGCGGCTCGGAGGCCAGGGCGCCGCACACCCCGACCCAGCGGCCATGGCGGGCGGCGCCCTGGCAGGTCAGGTCAATCAGGCGCAGCAGCGCCGGGTGCAGGGCGTCGACGCGGGCGGCCAGGCCCGCGTGGTCACGGTCCATGGCCAGGGTGTATTGGGACAGGTCGTTGGTGCCGATCGAGAAAAAATCGGCGTGTTCGGCCAGGCGCTCGGCGAGCAGGGCGGCGGCCGGAACTTCGATCATCACCCCAAGTTCGGCGCGCTGGTTGATGCCCAGTTCGCTGGTCAGGTGGTCCAGGCGCTGGCGGATTTCCAGCAGCTCATCGACCTCGCTGACCATCGGCAGCATGATCCGGCAGCGGCGCTGCGGGCTGACCTGCAGCAGGGCACGCAATTGCAGGTCGAGCAGTTCGGGGCGCACTTGGCCCAGGCGAATGCCGCGCAGACCGAGCACCGGGTTGGTTTCGTGGGGCAGGGGCAAGTAGTCCAGTTGCTTGTCGCCGCCGACATCGATGGTACGGATGATTACCGGACGATCGCCCATGGCATCCAGCACGGCCTGATAGGCGCCGCGCTGCTCTTGTTCATCCGGGGCGGTGTGACGGTCGACGAAGAGGAACTCGGTGCGTAACAGGCCGACGCCGTCAGCGCCCAGGCTCAGGGCCTGGGCAGCTTCGGCCGCCGAGGCGACATTGGCGGCGACTTCGATCAGGCGCCCGTCACGGGTCTGGGCGCTGCCCTGGGCGGCGGCTTGTTGCTGTTGGCGGCGTTGCTGCTGGTGCTGGCGAAGCTGCGCGACTTCGGCCAGGCGTTCGGCATCCGGTGCGGTTTCCAGTCGGGCCTGCTCGCCGTCCACCACCAGAACCTGGCCGGCTTGCAGGTTCAGCAGCTCCGGGCCCAGGGCAACCAGGCACGGCAGGCCACGGGCGCGGGCGAGGATGGCAACGTGCGAAGTGGCGCCCCCGGCGACCATGCACAGCCCGGCTACCGCGTGCTTGTCGAGCAGCAGCAGGTCCGAGGGCGTCAGTTCATGGGCGACGACAATTGCCGAAGGTGGCAGGTTCAGCTCTCGGGTTTCGCCGAGCAGGTCGCGCAATACCCGTTGCTGCAAATCCTGCAGGTCGTTGGCGCGCTCGGCCAGCAGCGGCTTGTCGAGTGCCTTGAGGATTGCGCACTGGGCGTCGATGGCCTGGCTCCAGGCGTGGCTGGCAGCGCTGCCCTGGTCGATGCACTGGCGCGCAGCGTCGATCAGCGACGGATCGTCGAGCAGTGCCAGGTGCGCTTCGAAGATGGCCGCGGCATCGCCCTGTTGCAGGTGCTGCAGGTCAGCTTCAATGGCGGCCTTGACGCTGGCTAGCGCGGCGTTCAGGGCTTGATGCTGCGGGCCGGGTTGATGGCCGCCGGAGTCGTGCGGCAGGCGAATGGCATCCAGGCGCGCCAACGGACCGCTGGCCAGGCCAGGTGATGCGCATACACCATTGAGAATGCCGGGCTCCAGGTTGGCGACGGGTTTGGCCTGGACGCTGACGGCAGGGCCGGCATGCTGTTCACCGACGGTCGCTGTGGCGACTGCCGCCAACAAGGCGTGCAAGGCTGGCGTACTGTCGGCACCGCTGCAGACGATTTCGATTTCATCCTGCTCACCCACCCCCAGTCCCATGATCGCCACCAGGCTGTTGAGCGCGGCGACCTGGCCGTTGAAGTGCAGTTCGGCGTGGCTGGCGAAACCTTGGGCGGTCTGTCGCAGTAATGCTGCAGGGCGCGCATGCAGGCCGCCGTGATGGGCTACCTTGGTGCTACCGCGCACTGTCTCACCTGCGCTGGCAGCTTTGACTGCGCCGACGCCAGCGTTGGGAATGACATCCAGCAATGGCGCACCCAGGGCCACCGAACGGGTCGTGCGCGGCAGCAATCGGTATTCGCTGCTATTGCTCAGGATTATGACGGTGATCAGGCTGGTGCAGTGTTGTGCGACCAGGTCCAGGTCAAAACGAATCAGCGGCTGAGCCCGTTCGACGCGCTCGCCATTGGCCACCAGCGCTTCGAAGCCGCGGCCCTGCAACTGCACGGTATCAAGGCCGATGTGCATAAGGATCTCGGCGCCGTTGTCGGCACGTAGGGTCAGCGCGTGCAGGGTTTTCGCCAGGTGGATGACGGTGCCGGCGCAGGGGGCCTGCAAGCAGTCGTTGAGCGGGTCGATGGCGATGCCGTTGCCCAGGGTGCCGCCAGCGAACACCGGGTCGGGCACCTGGTCCAGTGGCAGCAGCGGGCCTTCGAGGGGGGCATGGAGGGTGATGTTCTTGTTGTCGGGCATGCGCAAGGTCCTCGGTGCCTCAGTGAGTTCGGGTCACTTTGCTCAAGTGACAGGGCTGATCCGGGTCCATGCCACGTGCCTCGGCCAGGCCTGCAGCCATGACATAGAAGCTCTGGATCGCCAGCAACGGATCAAGGCCCGGGTGGGCGGCGCTGCTCAAGGTCAGGTTGCGCTGGGGGACGTCCGCCGGCGCCGCCAGCAGCACCGTGGCGCCGCGCTGGCGCATGTCTTCGGCCAGTTGCAACAGGCCCGCCTGCTCCACGCCACGAGGCGCCAATACCAGCAACGGGTAATGGGCATCGATCAGTGCCATCGGGCCGTGACGCACTTCGGCGCTGCTGAAGGCTTCGGCCTGGATTGCCGAGGTTTCCTTGAACTTGAGCGCCGCTTCCTGGGCGACGGCAAAGCCGGCGCCCCGGCCGATGACCATCAGCCGCTGGCAATCGCGCAGTCGCTCGATGGCCAGGCTCCAGTCCTGTTCTGCCGCTTCACGCAGTTGCCCGGGCAGGGCGAGGCCGGCTTCGAGCAGCGCCGGGTCTTGCTGCCAGTGGGCGATCAGACGGGCGCTGGCGCTGAGGGTGGCGATAAAGCTCTTGGTCGCGGCAACGCTCAACTCGGGGCCGGCACACAGCGGCAGGTGGTACTGGCAGGCATGCTCTAGTGGTGAGTCCTCGGCGTTAACCAGCGCCAGGGTGGTGGCGCCGCGTTCGCGCAGGGTGCGCAGGCTGTTGACCAGGTCCGGGCTCTGGCCCGACTGGGAGAAGCCCAGGGCCACTTGGCCGCGCACCTGCAGGGGCGAGTTCTGCAGGGTCACCACCGACATCGGCAGCGAGGCCACCGGCAGGCCAAGCTGCTGCATGGTCAGGTAGGCAAAGTAACTGGCGGCGTGGTCCGAGCTGCCACGGGCGACCGTCAGGGCTACCTGCGGCGCGAGGCTACGCAGCTGTTCGGCGACGCTGGCAATACGCGCGTCGCAGCGCTGCAACTGGGTCTGCACAACGGTGGCAGAGGCCAGGGCTTCGGCAAGCATCTTAGAGCTCAAGGTGTTCTCCTTCGACCATTACGCCGATCAGGTTGAGGTTGCGATCCAGGGTCACGGCGTCGGCCCAGCTACCGGGCTGCAGGCGCCCGCGCGCTTGCAGGCCGAGGTAGTCGGCGGGAAACTGCGACAGGCGCTGGGAGGCTTCGGCCAGGGGCAGGCCGATCTTCACCAGGTTGCGCAGGGCCTGGTCCATGGTCAGGGTGCTGCCGGCCAGGGTGCCGTCGGGCAAGCGCACGCCGCCCAGGCATTTGGTCACGGTGTGGCTGCCAAGCTTGTACTCGCCATCGGGCATGCCCGCGGCGGCGGTGGAGTCGGTTACGCAGTACAGGCAGGGGATCGAGCGCAGGGCCACACGGATGGCGCCGGGGTGCACATGCAGCAGGTCGGGAATCAGCTCGGCAAAGCGTGCGTGAGCCAGGGCTGCGCCGACGATGCCCGGTTCGCGGTGGTGCAGCGGGCTCATGGCGTTATACAGGTGGGTAAAACTGGTGGCGCCGGCTTCCAGGGCCGCCACGCCTTCTTCGTAGCTGCCCAGGGTGTGGCCGATCTGCAGGCGTACGCCGCGTTCGCTCAAGGTGCGGATCAACGGCAGGTGGCCGGCGACTTCCGGGGCGATGGTGATGACCTTGATCGGAGCCAGGGCCATATAGGCGTCGACCTCTTCGAGCAGCCCCAGGTGAGCGAAGTTCGGCTGCGCGCCGAGTTTGCCGGGGTTGATGTACGGGCCTTCCAGATGCACGCCGAGGACCCGGGCGCCGTCGCTGCGCGGCTGGCGAACGTACTCACCGAGGGCAGCGAGCACCTGGGTCAGCTCTTCCTTCGGCGCGGTCATGGTGGTGGCCAGCAACGACGTGGTGCCGAAGCGCACGTGGGTACGGGCGATGGTGGCGAACGCCGCGGCGCCTTCCATGATGTCGCTGCCACCGCCGCCGTGCACGTGCAAGTCGATGAAACCCGGCAGCAGGTAGGGCAGATCGTTGCTCTGCGGGTCGCACGGCTGGCCGTCGATGGCGGCGACGCGGCCGTCACGCAGCAACAGGCGTCCGCGTACCCAGCCCGTCGGGGTGAGTATGTTGTGTTCGCTCATGGGGGCTCCGCTAGCGTCGCAGCTCGGCGACAAAGTCGTAGTAGTCGTCCCGGCAGTAGGTGTCGGTCAGTTCGATGGGGGTGTTGTCGTCGAGGTAGCCGACCCGGGTCATCAGCAGCATGGCGGTGCCGGGCTCGATGCCGACCCGCGCCGCCAGCTCGGCGCTGGCATTGATCGCGCGAATGTGTTGCAGGGCGCGCACCACCGGCTTGCCGATCTGGTCGAGGTACTGGTACAGCGAATCGCCGATAGCTTCCGGGTTGCCCAGCAAGTGCGCGGGCAGGGTGCTGTATTCGACGGCCATGACGATGTCATCGGCCTTGCGCAGGCGCTTGAGGTGTACCACCTGTTCGTTGGGCGACAGGCCCAGGCGCACCAGCTCATCGGCCGACGGCGCGTCGACGCTGCGCTCCAGCCACTGCGAGCTTGGGGTAAAGCCCTTCAGGCGGAGCATTTCGCTGAAGCTCGACAGGCGTGAGAGCGGTTGTTCCAGGCGCGGGGTGATGAACGTACCAGAGCCCTGGATGCGGCGGATCAAGCCTTGTTCGAGCAGCACTTCCAGGGCCTTGCGCGCGGTAACCCGGGAGATGTCCAGGGCTTCGCTGAGGCTTCTTTCCGAAGGCAGGGCCTGTTCGGCTTTCCACTGCCCGGCGTGGATGGCCTGTTCCAGATTGCGCGCCAACTGAAGGTAAAGCGGGGTGGCCAGGGTGTCGTCGGGGCGCAGGGCGGTCAACGGAGGCATGGCGGTGGCTTCAGGTGGCGAGTGGTATTAAAAATTTAATACCACTTAAATACCACGTCAATACCACTTGTCAGTTGTTGCAGACGATTTCCTGGTTGCCCTTGCGCTCGACCGCAGCACAGGCCAGTAATCCGACTTCAAACAATATCCACATCGGCACCGCCAATAGGGTTTGCGAGAACACATCCGGCGGGGTCAGCAGCATGCCAACCACGAAACAACCGACGATCACATAGGGGCGGCTTTTGCGCAGGGTACCGACGTCGGTGACCCCGGCCCAGACGATGATAAAAGTCGCCACCGGGATTTCGAACGCCAGGCCGAAGGCCAGGAACAGGGCGAGGATGAAGTCCAGGTACAGGCCGATGTCGGTCATCATCGCCACGCCATCCGGGGTGACGCTGGCAAAGAAGCCGAACATCATCGGGAAGACCACGAAGAAGGCGAAGGCCATGCCCGAGTAGAACAGCACGATGCTCGACACCAGCAACGGCAGGGCGATGCGCCGTTCCTGGCGGTACATCGCCGGGGCAATGAAGCTCCAGGCCTGGTGCAACAGCACCGGCATGGCCACGAACAGCGCCGCCATCAGGGTCAGCTTGAACGGCGCCAGGAACGGCGAGGTGACGCTGGTGGCGATCATGCTCGCACCTTCGGGCAGGTAGCGGCGCAGCGGTTCCGAGACCTGGGTATACAGGGTCTGGGCAAACGGGAACAGGCCGAGGAATACCACGGCGATGGCCAGCAGGCAGCGCACCAGGCGCCTGCGCAGTTCGCGCAGGTGAGCGGTGAGCGGCATGCCCGGGTCTTGGCTTGCTGTGTTCATCAGGGGTTTCCGCTGGTTGGGCTGTGGTCCGGCTGCAGGCTGACGCCGCGGCGCAGGTCCTGCTCAAGGCGCTGCAACGCCACGGCATCGAGTTCCTGGCTCAAGGCCTGGGTGTCCAGTTCGCGGTCGACCTGGGCCTTGATCGCAGCCATGGTGCGCTTAGCCTGGCCCAGGCCGCGGCCCAGGGTGCGCGCCGCCGTCGGCAGGCGCTCGGGGCCGAGCACCAGTAAAGCGACGATGCCCACCAGCAGCAGCTCGGTAAAACCGACTTCGAACATCAGCGCTGGCGTTCCGTGTGCTGCACGCTGTCGGCCTGCAGCGGCGCCTGGGGTTTGACCGGGCTTACGGCTTCGTCCGTGGCCGGGCCGTTGCCCATGGATTTGCGAAAACCCTGGATCGCATCGCCGACGTCCGCACCCAGGCCCTTGAGGCGCTTGGTGCCGAACAGCATGAACACGATCACCAAAACGATGAGCAACTGCCAGATCCCGATACCACCCATGAAAAACGCTCCAAGCTCATGAAAAAGAAGGCCTTATCCTGCCTGCGCTTTGTGACGCAAAAGTGACGTGCAGATGTATTTGCCATGTGCCTGCAACATCCGTTGTGTTGACTGACGGCTCATTGGTTCGGGATGTGCAGTTCATGAGTGCGAAGCGGCAACAAGGGGCGGCGCTGTTGATGGTGCTGGTGGTGCTGGCGATGCTCGCAGGCGGCCTGACCTGGCTGGTGCAGGACGGCCGTCAGCAGATCGACAGCGTGCGCCTGGTGCAGCAACGGGTGCAGGCCAGGGCCATGGAAACCGCCGGCCTGGCCTTTGCCGAGCAGGCGCTGAAAGACCCGGCCTGGCGCGCCAGCCCGCTGTTCTGGCAAGCGCTGCGCGGGCAGCCGTTGTCTTATGCCTTTGCCGGCGGTTCGGCGGCCTTGCGCATCCGCGACCTGCACAGCTGCTTCAACGTCAACGCGCTGATTGGCGAAGAGAGCGAACGTGCCGCGCGGCAATTGCGCTACCTGCTTGGCGATGACATGGCCGCGCAACGCTTGACCGATGCCCTGGCCGACTGGATCGACAGCGACGGGCAAGCCCGACTCAGCGGCGCCGAGAGCGACCAGTACCTGCGCCAGTCACCTGCGCGCCTGGCGGCCAACCAGATGATGGTCGACATGAGTGAACTGAACCTTTTGCTTGAGCCCGATGCCAGCCGGCAGCAACGCTATCCGCAGTTGTGCGTCTTGCCTCAGACCAGCGGCTGGCGCCTTAACGCCAATGCCTTGAGTCTGGAGCAGTTGCCATTGCTTGAAGCGCTGTACGAAGGCGAGGTGTCGCGTTCGCTGCTGACCCGGATTATCACTGGCCGGCCTGCTGGCGGTTATCACGATGCAGGGGCGTTGCGCCAGGCACTGGGGGCGATGGACGACGCAACATTCGCGCGGTTGAGCGAAGGCTTGTTGCTTAACAGCGGTGACTTTGCCTTGCAACTGGAGTTCGAACAGGACGGGCAGAAGATGCGCAGCGAGTTTCAGCTGCGGGCACGAGGGATCGTGCAATGGCACGCGCTGGTGCCGGCCCAGCAGGTGCAGGTGATCAGCCGTACAGCGCAGCCCTGGTAAGGGCTGCGCTGCGCAACGCTTAGGTTACCCGCTCTGGAGTTACACGCCGATCTCACCGCCATCGGCACGCTGGATCACCACGGTCGATGCCCGTGGGCGCACCTTGGTGCCGGCCGGGGTAACGGTGGTGGCAACATCGGTGGACGGCCAGTTGTCCGGGTGCTGGATGTTGACGAAGATCGACTTGTTGTCCGGCGTGAAGGCAATGCCGGTGACTTCGCAGCCGTTGGGGCCGACGAAGAAGCGACGCAGGTCGACCTGGTTCTGGGCGTTGACCGGGACCTGCTTGCCAGCGGCATTCACCAGGTCGGTAGGGATCACCGCCAGCATCTGGTCGTTGGTGTAGTCGGTCAGGGTTTTTTCGCCGTTGTCGGTCTGGAACCAGAGGATGCCGCGGCTATCGAAACTCATGCCGTCGGGGCTGGCGAACTGGTTGAGTTCGGTCAGGCCCGAGCGGTTGATGTCGGCGGTACCGGCGGCGTTGGCACCAAACACGAAGATGTCCCAGGTGAAACTCAGGTGATTGTCGCTGTCGTGCCAGCGGATGATATGACCATGGCGGTTCGGCCCGCGCGGGTTGGCGGCATCGACCTTGGCGGCGGTGCGCGCGCTGTTGTTGGTCAGGGTCAGGTAGACGTCGCCATTGAGCGGGTTGACCGTGGTCCATTCCGGGCGGTCCATCGGCGTTGCGCCCAGCGCGTCGGCAGCGCCGCGGGTGTTGAGGATAATGCCCGGCAGGTCGCCGTAGATCGAACCCAGGGTCTTGCCGCTGCTGGTCGGGGTGTTGACGTCGAGCAGCAACCACACCCCTGAGCCGTCGGCATTGAAGCGGGCGACATACAGCTTGCCCTGGTCCATGTACTTGTTGCCGGTGGCCAGGCGGTCGGCCGGGGTGGCATCGGCCGCTTCCCACAGCGCGGTGGAGACGAACTTGTACAAATATTCGTTGTTCGAGTCGTCGCCCATGTACCAGACCAGCGGCTTGCCCACTACCGGCAGGCCCGGGCAGCAGCCTTCATGGCGGAAACGGCCGAGCGCCGTGCGTTTCACCGCCAGGGTGCTGGCGTTGTACGGGTCGATCTCGACAATGTAGCCGTAGGTGCTGGCCTCGTTACGGAAGTCGTCGGTGGCGCTGGCGCCGCTCGGGGTGACGTTGAAGCGGCTGAATTCGCCATCCACTTCGGTCGGATCGCCCGCCACGCTTTCCCACTTGTAGTTACCGGCCTTGGTGCTTACGCCGATGCGCTTCTGGTCGGCCGGCAGGGGGGTGCTGGTGTTGACGAAAATCCCCGGCCAGTTCTCTTCGCAGGTCAGGTAGGTGCCCCACGGGGTGTAGCCGTTGCCGCAGTTGTTGTTGGTGCCGCGGGCCTGGGTGCCGCTCTTCGAGAAGCGCGTCTTGACGTGGTCGCTGCCGCGCAGGGGGCCGGCGATGTTCATCACCGTGGCGGTAGTGAAGCGGCGGTTCAGTGGGTCATTGTCGACCACCTGCCAGCGGCCGCTGACTTTCTTCAGGCGGATCACCCCGGCGCCGTGGGCGTTGATCTCCTTGCGTACTTCCTCGACCGGACGCTTGCCGCTGCCGTCGCTGGTCGGGCCGTTGGGGTGCAGGGCGTCGGCGTCGATGTACTCGTGGTTGATCGCCAGCAGACCGTCTTCGGAGCTGCCGTTGATGGGGAAGAAATGCATGCCGTCATGGTGCATGCCCACCGAGTTGGCCTGGTCGGCGGCGGTGTTGCTGCCGTCGGCTTTCCACGGGTTGGCGCTGGTGTTCAGCGGTGTGCCCCAGGGCGCCAGGACATAGGCGGTGTAACCGGCGGCGACCACGCAGGCGTCAGTGCGCGAGCCGGGGATGGAGGTAAAGCCCAGTTTCAGTTTCGGCGGGGTTGGCGGCTCGACCACCGGATCGTCGTCATCCGAATCACTGCTGTCAAAGCAGCCCGTCAGGCCAGTCCCGGCAATCATCGCGATCGCGGCGCCCAGGCCACCGCGTACCACGCTGCGGCGGCTCAGGTAAGACTCCAGAACGCTGTCCATGGGCAGGTTGCCACTTGGGTTGCGGTTCAGGTTGTCGCCGGTGTCTCGACTCATCAGTTCAGTTCCTTTTGTTCAATGATGCGGCGTGAAAGAAACCGGGACTTTAGTGAGCAAGTGTGATGATTGATTGGCAGTTTTGTTAAAAGGCGTTGAAGAAATAAATCGTTACCACCTGATTTGCCTGAGGTTTTGCCTGGGCTGTCGATTAACTGCCATCAAACTGTAATCCAGGCGCCCCAATATCCCGGCCCGACAACCAACAAGCGCGAAGGCGACGGGACAGGCTGAACATGCACAGACGGGAAGTGTTGAACTGGATTGGCGTTGGCGCTGCGGCGCCGCTGCTCACGGCCTGTGCGGGTCTGGGCGGGACGTCGACCGGCAACGATGCTTGGCTGGATGTGCTGTATTTCGCCGACACCCTCGACGCCCGCCAGGCGGGCAAACCGGTGGTCCCGGCCACGCGCCTGGGGCCGGTGACCCACCTGGGCCAGGCACCCTGGATGACCGGCGCCAGCGCCCGCCAGGCGCGAGCCGAACTCAACCCGCTGCTCGATGCCAATCTGGCCGATGGCGTGCGCACCGGTGGCTATGCGGTGCTGGCGGCTGTGCTGGAGCAACTGCGCCAAACCGCCGGGGCCGGGAACTGCCTGACCCTGGAGAACGGCCAGGGCTGGAACGGCAGTGGCCTGGCCTACCTGACCCAGGGTGGCAGTGGTGTTGAAGGCAGCCAATTGCTGGCCAGCGACGTGCGCGTCAGCAGCGATGAGCGGGTGCTCTGGCCGCAGCGTTGCAGCGGGCTTTATCGGCAATATGGGCAGGCTGTGCTGGGCGCAGGTCTTGCCCCGGAGCAGTCCGCTGCGCTGGGTGTTACGCCGTTGACGGTCATTCGCCGTGGCGGGGTACGGGTTGCAGTGGTCGGCATCACCGACCCCTATGCCCAGGACCAGAAAGCCTCGCTCAAACAGTGGTACCAATCGCTGTTGCCGGCCTTCGAGCAGGCCCGCGGCCAAGCCGAACTGGTGATCGCCCTGGCCGATGTCGGCACCGGCCCGGGCTTGTGGCTGGCCGAGCGTTTGAGCGACGCCGACCTGTTGCTCTGCGCCCGTGGCCAGGACTTCTGGCCCGAACCGGTCAGCGTGCTGCAAGCCAGTGGCAAGCGGGTGCCAGTGCTGTTTGCCGGCAGCCGGGCCAGCGGCGCCTTTCAAGTCCGCTGCCAACGCGCTGGCGGGCAATGGCAGTTCAGCGCTCACTTTCACCCAGCTTTCGACAGCAGCCTGACGCCCACCGCCCAGGCCCGTGCGGCGCAGTTGCGTGGGCTGTTGGCGCAGCAACGCGCCGGTCACGCCGCCTGGCTCGATCAACCCCTGGCCCGGGCACCGCAGGCACTGTGGCGCCGCGATACGCGTGGCGGCAGTTGGGACCGCGTGCTACATCAAGCGCTGTCGGCCGACAGCGACTACCCGGTGCTGTTGCCAGGCCTGCGTTACGACAGCCCCCTGGCCGCCGGCCAGGCCATCACTCGCGAACACCTGATCAGCCTGACCGGCAGCTACCCGGCGCCGGTGGTCGAAGCGCCCGCCCGGCAAGTCGAACAGGTATTGGAAAACGCCGCCGAGCAACTGTTTGGCGACCCGCTGTTACTCGACAACAGCCAGGACCTGCCGCGCTGGCTGGGCCAGCCCTGGCAGCTCAGCTACAGCCCGAGCGGCAAGCGCGTGTCCGGTTTCAGCGAAGTGCAAGGACAGTGCCGCACCTTCGGCCTGCAGTACGCCTCCAGCAGCGGCGAGCCACTGTGGCAACGGGTCGAAGCCTGGCTGTCGAAACAGCCAGCCGACTGGCAACTGCCGGCATTGCAATTGCCGCAGCTGCGCTATGTCCAGGGCCATCCCGGCTGGCATCCGCGTGAGTTGAACGCGTGATCAGCGTCTCGCGCCTGTTCAGCGGCGCACTGCTGACCCTGGCCGCCTGGCTCGCCGCCCAGTGCGTGCTGCAGCTCAGCCGGGCACCTGTGCCGGCAGTGGCCCAGGTACAGGACGCTACGCCATTGCCGGGCCTGATGCTCGGCCACTGGCAGGCCGAGGCCGACAGCGGCGGCGTGCCGCTGACCCGTTTACCGCTGCAGTACCTGGGCGGCCTCAGGGCCGTGCCGCTGAGCGCCACCGTGGTGGTGCTGCGTTACGGCCAGGCCACGCGCACCGTGCGCCGTGGCCAGCGCCTGGCCCCGGGCATCGTCCTTGAGAGCATCGACGACCAGGGCCTGATTTTCGACAACCAGGGGCGGCGCGAACGCCTGCCCTGGCCGCCACGGCCCGCCGTGACCGGCTTCAAGCGCCAAGGATGAATGATGATCGCAAGACTCTGCCTGGCCAGCGTGCTGAGCCTGGGCCTCAACCTGGCATGGGCCGAAGAGCCGGTGGCGCTGGATGACAACGAGACGCCGTTGTACGAAGTCAATTTCGTCGACACCGAACTGAGCGAGTTCATCGACAGTGTTTCGCAGATCACCGGCACCACCTTCATCGTCGATCCGCGGGTCAAGGGCAAGGTCACTGTGCGCACCGTCGATCGTCACGACAGCGAAGCGATCTACGACATTTTCCTGGCCCAGCTGCGGGCCCAGGGTTTTGCTGCCGTCGACCTGCCCAACGGCAGCGTCAAGATCGTCCCCGACCAGGCTGCACGGCTTGAGCCGGTACCGGTGGAGCGCGCGGGCAAATCGGCGCAAGGCAGCGACGGTGTCGCCACCCGGGTGTTCAATGTGCGCAATGCCGCCAGCGAGCAACTGCTGGGGATTCTCAAGCCGCTGATCGATCCACGGGTTGGGGTGATCACTCCGTATCCGGCGGCCAATCTGTTGGTGATCACCGACTGGCGCAGCAACCTGGAGCGCATCGACAGCCTGTTGCTGCAGCTCGACCAGGTCAGTGACGAACCGATGCAGGTGATGCCGCTGCAACATGCCAGCGCCAACGACACCAGCAAGTTGATCAGCCAGTTGCTGGCCCGCGAGCAGGGCGCCGACAGCGCCCAGGTGGTGGCCGATCCGCGCAGCAATGCCTTGCTGGTGCGCGGCAGTGCCGACAGCCGTGAGCGGGTGCGGGCCTTGCTCGCGCAACTGGATCGCCCCGGCGATAACCTGCGCAGTTCCAACACCCAGGTGATCTACCTGCGCCACGCCAACGCCAGCGAAGTGGTCAAGGTGCTGCGTAGCCTCAGCCAGGACAGCCTGCCAGCCGGAACGGGCGAAGGTGGCAAGGATGACAAGGCGCCGCCGCCAGTGAGCAGCTCGGGTATCCGCCTGGAGTACGAAGAAGGCACCAACGCCGTGGTCATGGTCGGCCCCGACAGTGAGCTGGCGGCCTATCGCAACATCGTCGAGCAACTGGATGTGCGCCGGGCGCAGGTGGTGGTCGAGGCGATCATTGCCGAAGTCTCGGATTCACGCGCCGAAGAGCTGGGCGTGCAGTGGCTGTTCGCCGATGAGCACTTCGGCGCCGGCACGGTCAATTTCGGCACCGGCGGCGCGAGTATCGCCGCCATCGCGGGCGCCGCCGCAGCCAAGGACAATGCCGCACTGGGCAAGCTGCTGTCCGGGACCAACGGCCTGACCGCAGGCTTTGGCAACTTCGGCGGCGGCTTCAACTTCGCCGTGCTGGTCAACGCGCTGAAAAGCAAAAGCGGTTTCAACCTGCTGTCGACCCCCACCTTGCTGACCCTGGACAACGCCGAGGCTTCGATCCTGGTTGGCCAGGAGGTGCCCTTCGTCACCGGCTCCGTGACCCAGGACAACACCAACCCCTACCAGACCATCGAGCGCAAGGAGGTCGGGGTCAAGCTGCGTATCAAGCCACAGATCAACATCGACAACACCGTGCGCCTGGATATTGTCCAGGAGGTCTCCTCGATTGCCGACAACGCCTCGGCCAGCGACGTGATTACCAACAAGCGCGAGATCAAGACCAAGGTCATGGTCGAGGACAACGGCCTGGTGATCCTCGGCGGCCTGATCAGTGACGAGGTCACGTCGAGCAAACAGAAGGTGCCGTTGCTCGGCGATATTCCCTGGCTGGGGCGGCTGTTCAGCTCCTCCGGGCACCAGGGCGTGAAACAGAACCTGATGGTGTTCATTCGCCCGCGGATCCTGCGTGACGGCCCGAGCCTGGCCAGCCTGAGCACCGAGAAGTACCGCAACCTGCAACAGGACACCGCCCTCAAGCTGCCGGCCATCAGTGACGACGGCAAGCTGTTGCAGGCCTTCCCGGCCAGCCGCCAGCGCCTGGACGAGGGTGTCTGGTGATGGAACTGTTGCCCTATCGCCTGGCCCGCCAGGCCGGCCTTGCCGTGGCGCCTTCGGCGACTGGCTGGAGCTTGTGGCTGCGCAGTGATGCCGATAGCGATCAATTGCAGGAACTGCTGCGCGTACAGGGCCAACCGGATCAGGTCTGCCACCTGGACAGCGCCAGTTTCGACAGCCAGCTGGGGCAGCTGTACCAGGCCGGCGAAGGCGCCACCGCAGCGCTGATCGAAGGCATCGGCGAGCAGGTCGACCTCGACGGCCTGATGAGCGAAATGCCGCGCATTGAAGACCTGCTCGAAAGCGATGACGAAGCGCCGGTAATCCGCCTGATCAATGGCCTGTTCGCCCAGGCCCTGCGCTTGCAGGCATCGGACATTCATATCGAGACCTTCGAGCAGAGCCTGGTGGTGCGCCTGCGCGTCGACGGTCATTTGCGCGAAGTGCTGCGCCCACCGCGAGCGCTGTCGGCGATGCTGGTGTCGCGGATCAAGGTCATGGCCCGGCTGGACATCGCCGAGAAGCGCCAGCCCCAGGATGGCCGTATCACCCTGCGCTCGGCTGGGCGTGAAGTGGACGTGCGGGTGTCGACCCTGCCGGGCATCCATGGCGAGCGGGTGGTGATGCGTGTGCTCGACAAGCAGGCCAGCTTGCTGGCGCTGGCCAACCTCGGTATGCCGCAGGCCGTGGAGCAGGGCTTGCGCGCTTGCCTGGCGCGGCCCAATGGCATCGTCCTGAGCACCGGGCCGACCGGCTCGGGTAAAACCACCACCCTCTACGCCAGCCTCAACAGCCTCAACGACGGCAGCCGCAATATCCTCACCGTCGAGGACCCGGTCGAATACGCCATTGCCGGTATCGGCCAGACCGCAATCAACCCGCGCGCCGGGCTGACCTTTGCCACCGGCCTGCGGGCGATCCTGCGCCAGGACCCGGACGTGATCATGCTCGGCGAGATCCGCGACCGCGAGACCGCGCAGATCGCCGTGCAGGCCAGCCTTACCGGCCACCTGGTACTTTCGACCCTGCACACCAACAGCGCCGTCGGCGCGGTGACGCGTCTGCGCGACATGGGCATCGAGCCGTTCCTGATTGCCTCGTGCCTGCGCGGGGTCATGGCCCAGCGTCTGGTCCGGCGTCTGTGCCCGTGTGCCCGAGCGCAGCCCTTACAGGCGGCCGAGCGGCAGCTGTGGCCGGAGCTGGCCGAGTTGAGTGAGACATTTCATGCCGTGGGCTGCGAGCAGTGCCAGGGCACGGGCTATCGTGGTCGGCTCGGCCTTTATGAATTCATCGAACTGGACGCCGGTTTGATCGCCTTGCTCTACGACGGCGCCAGCGAAGTGGCCATGCACGAACACCTGGCCGGGCGTCGGCAGAGCCTGGCCGGCATGGCCAGCGAGTGCCTGCGCCGCGGCGACACCAGCCTCGCCGAAGTGCTGCGCGCGGTGCAGGGCTGAGCCATGCCGACCTTTCGCTACCAGGCAGTGGACCTCAGCGGGCGGGCGCACAAGGCCAGTATCCAGGCCGACAGCGAGCGCCATGCCCGCCAGTTATTGCGTGAGCAGGGGCTGTTCACCCGGCAGTTGCAACGCCACGAAACCGGCAACGCCCAGCCGCGACGCCAGCGCGTCAACCGCGCCCAGTTGTGTGAACTGACCCGGCAACTGGCGACCCTGACCGGCGCCGGCATTCCCCTGGTGGATGCCCTGGCGACCCTGGAGCGGCAACTGGTGGAGCCGGCCTTGCGCAACGTGCTGGTAGCGGTGCGCGGTTCGCTCGCCGAAGGCCTTAGCCTGGCCCGCAGCCTGGCGCGCCAGGGGGGCTTGTTTTCCGGTTTGTATTGCGCGCTGGTCGAGGCTGGCGAGCGCTCCGGGCGCCTGGCCCAGGTGCTGGAACGGCTGGCCGAACACCTGGAGCAGGTCCAGCGCCAGCAGCACAAGGCACGTACGGCACTGATCTACCCCTGTGTGCTGATGGGCGTGTCGCTGGCGGTGGTGGTTGGCCTGATGACTTTCGTGGTGCCCAAGCTCACTGAACAGTTTGCCCACTCGGGGCAGAGCCTGCCGTGGATCACCTCGCTGCTGATCGGCATCAGCGACCTGCTGGTGCTGCTCGGCCCGTGGTTGCTGATCGGCGGGGCGCTGGCGGCCCTGCTCGGCGCCTGGCTGTTGCGCCGCCCGCACTGGCGTTTGCGCCGCGACGACCTGCTGCTGCGCCTGCCACGGATCGGCAACCTGCTGGCGGTGCTGGAGAGCGCGCGCCTGTCGCGCAGCCTGGCGATTCTGGCCGGCAGCGGCGTACCGTTGCTCGAAGCCCTGCAAGTGGCCACGGCCACGGTCAACAACCGGCGCATTCACCTGGCCCTGCAACGGGTCAGCACTGATGTGCAGGGCGGGGTCAGCCTGCACCGGGCGCTGGATGCCAGCGGCCACTTCCCGCCGTTGCTGCTGAACATGGTCGCCAGTGGCGAGGCCAGCGGCACGCTACCGGACATGCTCGAACGGGTCGCCGACAACCAGGAGCGCGGCTTCGCCCGCCAGGTGGACAGCGCCATGGCGCTGTTCGAACCGCTGATGATTCTGGTCATGGGCACGGTGGTGTTGTTCATCGTCCTCGCCGTGCTGTTGCCGATCATGCAGCTCAACCAGGGCCTGACACTTTGAAAAGGAGCAAGACCATGCACAGCCCACGCGCGCGTCAGCGCGGTTTCACCCTGATGGAAATCATGGTGGTGATCTTCATCATCGGCCTGTTGATCGCCGTGGTCGCCCCCAGCGTGCTCGGCAGCCAGGACAAGGCCATGAAGCAGAAGGTCATGGCCGACCTGTCGACCCTGGAGCAGGCGCTGGACATGTACCGCCTCGACAACCTGCGTTTCCCGTCGGCCGAGCAAGGCCTGTCGGCGTTGGTCAGCAAACCGACGCTAGAGCCGCTGCCACGCGCCTGGCGCGCCGACGGTTACATCCGCCGCCTGCCGCAAGACCCGTGGGGCACGGCGTATCAGTACCGTGCCCCCGGCCAGCACGGGCGCATCGACATTTACTCGCTGGGCGCCGATGGTGTCGAGGGCGGCGAAGGCATCGATGCCGACCTGGGTAACTGGGAACTCTAGGCATGCGCGCCGAGCGTGGTTTTACCCTGCTGGAAATGCTTGTGGTGCTGCTGATTGCCGGGCTGATGAGCACCTTGAGCATTGCCTGGCTCGACAGCGGCAAGGCGCCGGTGCACCAGGCCCTTGAGCGCCTGGCCAGTGCCAGTCGCCAGCAGGCGGAGCTGGCGCTGCATGGCGGGGAGATTCGTGGCCTGCGCTGGAATGGCAGCCGTCCCGAATTTGTCCGCCTGATCGATGAGCGTTGGCAGACCGAGCCCGTTGCCTTGGGCGACTGGCCGCCAGTTTTGCAAGCCGACTGGCCAGCCAGCCGCGAGCCACGCCTGGTGTTCACCCCCTCCGGTGTTGCCCGCAGTGCTGCCTTGAACTGGCATTGGCCGGAGGGGGCCCAGCGTTGGCAGTGGAACGGCGCCGGCCAGTTGCACAGGGCACCGCGGTGAGGCGCGCACAGCGAGGTTTCACCCTGCTGGAGGTGACCGTGGCCTTAGGGATTGCCGCAGCCTTGGCCATCATGACCAGCCAGGTGCTGCGCCAGCGCCTGGCGGTGCAGCAGAGCGTGCAGCAACACCGCCTGGGCGTGTTCTGTGCCCGGGAGCTGCAGGCGCGTTTTGCCGTCGAGCAGTACTGGCCGATGGACAACAGCGTTGGCGGGCAATTGCAGCAGGGCGATGGCCTCTGTCATTGGCAGCTGCAACTGACGTCCACGGGCGTGCGCAACCTGCGCCGTGGCGAGTTGCGCCTGTTTGCCGACCGTGACGGGCGCGACCCCCTTGGCCAGTACCGCATCTTCCTGGTGCGCCCATGAAGCGCCGTCAGCAGGGCCTGACCTTGCTCGAACTGCTGGTGGCCCTGGCCCTGACTGCTGTGCTGGGGATCTTGCTGGCAGCGCTGGTCAATGCCTGGGTGGGTGTGCGCGAACGCCTGCAACAACCTGCCCAGGCCTCGCCGGTACTGAATTTTTGCCTGGCCCTGGAGCGGCGTTTCGACTCGACGGTGTTGCGTCAGCTCTACGAGCAGCGCCTGCCTCTGGCAATCAATTGGCTGGACTGGCAACCCGCCGCCTTGCAACTGCACTGGGTGGCCCGCAGTGCCTGGCCGCAAGCTGAAGGCGGTTCACGCGTGCAGCGCCAGCGCCTCAGTTACGACCCACGCGGCCAACGCCTGCTGCTGGAAACCTCCGCCGACCTGTATGCGGTGGGGAAACCGCAGTGGCATGAGCGCGATCAGCTCGATCAGGTTGCGGCGCCGAGCTTCTCCTTTTTTCACTCGGGCCGCTGGCTGGCCTTTCCTTCTGCCGAGCGATCCGCCCCGGATCGCGGCATACGGCTTGAGTTCAAGCGTGATGGAGCACCTTATGTCTGTACCTTCGCCCTGCCGGAGGCGCCCTGATGAAATGGCTTGAGCGCTGGCAATCTCCACGCGTGAGCAACTGGCTGCTGCTACGGCCTGGTCTTGGGCACGCGCCCTGGAGCTGGCTGCGCCTGGCAGACGGCAGGCGCGAAGCCGGCGAGGGACCGCCACCCAGCCCTGACGGCGCTTGCGTGGCGCTGGTCCTGCCGGGCAACCAGTGCAGCCATTGCCAGCTTGCGGCGCCACCGGGGCTCAAGCGTGACGAGTGGCCGCTGCTGCTTGAAGAGCGTTTGCTGCAGCCCGCCGAGTCCATCCGTTGTGGCTGTGTGTCGCGTCAGGGCAATCAGCTGGAGCTGGTCAGCGTCGATCAGGCGCTGCTCGGCCAGTGGTTGGCCCAGTGTACGGACTGGGGGCTAGTCGTGGAGCGTTGCTGGGCCGAGTTTCAGTTGATGGCGGATACGCCGGCAGGCACGTCCCTGTGCTGGCAGCGCAGCCCTGATCTGTTGTTGCTCAAGGGCGTAACCGAACAGTCCCGACAGCACTGGCTGGCTTGGCCGACCTTGCTCGGGCCGAACCTGCCGGCACCTTGGCCGGGCCTGCAACGCGAACAGTTCGAGGGTGCCTGGCCATCCCGACTGGTCGCGCTGGAGCGTTTGCCCAGCCTGTTTGACCTGCGCCCGGCACGTGAGCTGCGGCTGCGGCTTCCCATGGCCCCCGGGCAATGGCGACTGATTGGCGCGTGCGCGCTACTGGGCCTGCTCTGGAGTGGCTTGTGGCTGACCCAGCAATGGCGCCAGAGCGAGGTCTACAAGGCGCAGGTGGTCGCCGTGACCGGGCCGGTCACTTCACCGCGGCAGGCCGCCCAGGTCCTCAAGCGCCTGCGTCAGGCCGAGGAAGATCGCCAACTGCGCCTGCGCCAGATCGAGCAGCTGCAGGCGGCGTTGCAGCAATGGCTGCAAGCGCAGCCTGCCTGGCACATGACCGCCACCGGCTTCGACGGGCAACGCTGGACGCTGCGCCTTCGTGGCGATCAGCCGCCTGCGGCCGCGACCTGGGAGGCCATCGCCAAGCAGGTCGGTGTGCTGGTTGAAGTCGTCGGTGGCGAAGATCAATTGCAACTGGTCTTCGACCTGGGAGCGGCGTCATGAGTGAGTGGATACAGCGCCGCTGGTTACTGCCGGCCGCCTGGGCAACGGTCGCGTTGTTACTGCTGACCCTGGTGATGCGCGAAGGCATGGCCCGCTGGCAGGCCGCGCAGCAGTGGCAGGCGCTGGCGCGGTCGGCGGCCAGCGTGCCGGTCGACGCGCGCTTCAGTGTCGAGCAACTGCAACAATCAGCCCAGGCAAACAGCATCGTCCTCAACCAGGTACTGGCGGAAAATCACAGCTGGCAGATCAAGGGCCGCGCAGCCGATGAGCAAGGTTTGCAGCGCTGGTTACTGGCCGTGCAGGGCGAAGGCCTGCGCCCGCTGCGCTGGTCACTGGAGCAGGCTGAGTCCGCCATGACCTTCGAGCTGGAGTTGCAACAATGAAGCGCATCGGCTGGTTCAGCCTGGTGTTCTTGGTGAGCGTGTTGGCCGGGTTACCGGCGAACTGGTTGCTCGCGCCCATGGCCGCCCAGGGTGTCTCCGGCAGCCTCTGGCAAGGCCAGGCTCAGCGACTGGGGCAGGTGGGGCCGCTTGCCTGGCACTGGCAGCCCTGGCGTTTGCAGGCGCAGGTCAACCTCGGGTTTCAGGGGCAGGACTGGCAGCTCAAGGTGGCTGGCTGGCCGTGGAACTGGACCGCCGCTGTCGAGCCGTTGCAGCGCACGTTGGCAATGCCTTTGTCCTATCGCCTGACGGGCGAGTGGACAGGCCGGATCGAAGTGCAGGGTAGCGGTCGGCAGTGCCAGGTCAGCCAGGGTGAGATCGCTGGCCACAACCTGGCACTGGTTGCGCCATGGTCAGTGCCTTTGGGCGCCACCCGGGTGCGGGTTGATTGCTCGGTCGGCATGCACCTGTTGGCGCAATTGCAGTTGCAGGGGCAGCATCAGTTCGAACTGGACGCCGACCTGCGCCAGCGCCGCGGGCGTTTGCAAGGCGCTGTCGAACCCGGCGCAACCTTGGCACCGGTGCTGCTCAGCGCCCAGTGGCTCAAGCCCGATGATTCGAGGCTGAGCCGCAGGCTCAAATGGTGACGGAGCTCAGGGCCGGATTTCGATCATGGTGCCGTCCGGCACCATGTTCCACACCTCGCGCATGTCGCGGTTGGTCATGGCGATGCAGCCTTCGGTCCAGTCCAGGGTGTGGAACACCTCTTCCGGGTACTCCTCGCTCAGGGGCGTGCCGTGGATCATGATCATGCCGCCCGGCGGGACGCCTTCACGACGGGCGCGGGCGGCGTCGCTGATGTTCGGGTAGGACACATGCATGGCCAGGTTGTAGCGATCGCTCTGCTTGCGCCAATCGATCCAGTAGAAACCTTCGGGGGTGCGCTTGTCGCCTTCCTGCACCTTGGCGCCCTTGGGCTGCTTGCCCAGGGAGATGCGGTAGGTCTTCAGCGGCGCGCCGTCACTGATGAGCTGCAGGCGGCGTTCGGACTTGATCACCAGGATCTTGTCGATCATCGCAGGCTTCGGCTGTTGCGGTTGCAGTGGCGAAGGCGCGGTCTTGTCGACCGGCCGGGTAATGATGGTTTCGGTGAAACCCGCCTGGGACATCGAAGCCACACTGAGGCAGAAAAGGGCAAGCAACCAGCGCATGAAACGATATCCCTGAAAATGCTAGGTGTTGGGTGACAAGACGAGCATGGGCGAAAGGCATTCGTTGCCAATCGGGAAGCGTTGCTCGATGCGGTCACGATAATAGCATTCTAGGGTACGACTGACGGTGCGGAAAGCCAGCTCGTCCCAAGGGATTTCACTTTCGTCGAAAAGCCGCACTTCCAGGCTCTCGACGCCGACGGCGAAGTCCAGGTCGGCGAGTTCGGCGCGAAAGAACACGTGCACCTGGTTGATGTGCGGCAGGTCGAAAAGCTGATACAGGCTCATGGTCCCGACCCGGGCGCAGGCTTCTTCGATGGTTTCCCGGCGGGCGGCCTGGTCCATGGTTTCACCGTTCTCCATGAAGCCGGCCGGCAAGGTCCAGTAACCACGGCGCGGTTCGATGGCGCGGCGGCACAACAGCACCTGGCTGCCCCAGGTCGGCAGCACCCCGGCGACGATATTGGGGTTCTGGTAATGAATGGCCTTGCAGTGATCGCAGACAAAACGCAGGCGGGTATCGCCCTCGGGAATACGCTGAATCACCGGATTGCCGCACGCGCTGCAGAATTTCATGCTTTTATTCCTGTTAGGTGCGCCTATCTTGGCGCCACTGTCACCGCCGCCGCAAGCCGGATCGTCGTCGGGGCTTGGGCGGTTCGCGGCTTTGGTGCATCATGCAGGACAGGCTTTGGAATCGAGAGAGAGCAATGCTGGACGAGCTACTTCGCCGCGTGAGCAGTCATACGCCGAGTACCCTGGAGACGGACCGACGTTTTCCCGAGGCCGCTGTGTTATTGCCCATCACCCGCAGCGAAGAGCCGGAACTGGTGTTGACCCTGCGCGCCAAGGGGCTGTCGACCCACGGTGGCGAGGTGGCCTTCCCGGGCGGTCGCCGCGACCCGGAAGACCCCGACCTGATCTTCACCGCCCTGCGTGAAGCCGAAGAAGAGATCGGCCTGCCGCCAGGCCTGGTGGAAATCATCGGTCCGCTGAGCCCGCTGATCTCCCTGCACGGCCTGAAGGTCACGCCTTTCGTTGGCCTGATCCCGGATTTTGTCGAGTACCAGGCCAACGATGCCGAGATCGCCGCGGTGTTTACCGTACCGCTGGAGTTCTTCCGCCAGGACCCGCGCGACCATACCCACCGTATCGATTACCAGGGCCGTAGCTGGTACGTGCCCAGCTACCGCTATGGCGAGTACAAGATCTGGGGCCTGTCGGCGATCATGATCGTCGAGTTGGTCAACTTGCTTTACGATGCCAACATCAGCCTGCATCAGCCACCTGAACGTTTCACCCCCATTTGAGCGGGTGCACCCGCCAGCCACGCCGTACCGTGAGGAACCACGCATGAAATACCGTCTGGGCGACCTGCGGGTCGAAACCCATCCGCGCAGCTGGGTTGCGCCGACCGCCACGCTGATCGGCAAGGTCCGCCTGCAGGCGGGGGCCAACGTCTGGTTCGGCGCGGTGCTGCGCGGCGACAACGAGCTGATCGATATCGGCGAGAACAGCAACGTCCAGGATGGCACGGTGATGCACACCGACATGGGCTCGCCGCTGACCCTGGGCAAGGGCGTGACCGTCGGTCACAACGCCATGCTCCACGGCTGCACGGTCGATGATTACAGCCTGATCGGCATCAACGCGGTGATCCTCAACGGTGCACGCATCGGCAAGTACTGCATCATCGGCGCCAATGCGCTGATCCCCGAGGGCAAGGAGATTCCCGACGGCTCGCTGGTCATGGGCTCGCCGGGCAAGGTGGTGCGCGAACTGAGCGACGCGCAGAAGAAAATGCTCGAAGCCAGCGCCGCGCACTATGTGCACAATGCCGAGCGCTATGCCAGCGACCTGGCGCCCCAGGAGGATTGATGAGCAGCCCTGAACGTCCGGTTGCCTCGCCTTGCGTGCAGATCTGCGCGCTGGACGACGCTGATATCTGCACCGGCTGCCAGCGCAGCGCCGCTGAAATCACTCGCTGGGGGCGGATGGACAACAGCGAGCGCCGCCAGGTGCTCACGCTGTGCCATGAGCGGGCAGTCGCCGCCGGGCTGGTCTTCAGCGTCGGCGCGTGATCCGCCCCTTGGCCGCCGACAGTCGCTGCAGTACCCTGTAGCGCTTGCCCAGCGGTCGATCCCATGTTCTTTCTGATTGCCTATATCAGCAGCGTAGTGCTGATCAACTACGCCTTCTCCAGTGCCCCGCACCTGGACGTCATCTGGTCCGCCTGGGGCGGGCTGGTGTTCATCCTCCGTGACATGGTCCAGACCCGCTTCGGCCACGGCGCGCTGATTGCCATGCTGGCGGCCCTGGTGCTGTCCTATATCACCTCGGAGCCGGCCATCGCCCTGGCCAGTGCCACAGCCTTTGCCGTGTCCGAATGCATCGACTGGCTGGTGTTCACCCTGACCAAGCGGCCGTTGCATGATCGCCTGTGGTTGAGCTCGGCGCTGAGTATCCCGATCGACACCTTTATCTTCTTCGGCATTATCGGCGCCCTGACCCCGGCTGTGGTCGGCACCGCCCTGGCGTCGAAATTCGCCGGGGTTACCGTGGTCTGGCTGGCCATGGCCTGGCGCGCGCGCAAGCGGGTGGTCACCGGCTGAGGCCGACGGCCACGGTTCATGTAAAATGGCGCTCCTTTTCACCGGGTTGCACCGAGTACGGGGCGGCCCAGGATGTTCTTCCCTCTGAGGACCTGAAATGACCCGTATCGGAACCCCATTGTCGCCGACCGCGACCCGCGTACTGCTTTGTGGCTGCGGCGAGCTGGGCAAGGAAGTGGTGATCGAGCTGCAACGCCTGGGTGTTGAAGTGATTGCCGTGGACCGTTACGCCAATGCCCCGGCCATGCAGGTGGCTCATCGCAGCCACGTGATCAACATGCTCGACGGCGCCGCCCTGCGGGCCGTGATCGAAGCCGAGAAGCCGCACTACATCGTCCCGGAAATCGAAGCCATCGCCACCGCGACCCTGGTCGAACTGGAAAACGAAGGCTTCACCGTGGTGCCGACCGCACGTGCCGCGCAATTGACCATGAACCGCGAAGGCATCCGTCGCCTGGCCGCCGAAGAGCTGGACCTGCCGACCTCGCCGTATCATTTTGCCGATACCTTCGAGGAGTACTCCAAGGCCGTCGAAGACCTGGGTTTCCCGTGCGTGGTCAAGCCGGTAATGAGCTCGTCGGGCAAGGGCCAGAGCCTGCTGCGCAGCGCTGACGATGTGCGCAAGGCCTGGGACTACGCCCAGGAAGGCGGGCGTGCCGGCAAGGGCCGGGTGATCATCGAAGGCTTTATCGATTTCGACTACGAAATCACCCTGCTGACCGTTCGTCATGTCGGCGGCACCACCTTCTGCGCGCCGGTCGGTCATCGCCAGGAAAAGGGCGATTACCAGGAATCCTGGCAGCCGCAAGCCATGAGCCCGGTGGCCCTGGCCGAGTCCGAGCGGGTGGCCAAGGCGGTGACCGAGGCGCTGGGTGGCCGTGGCCTGTTCGGGGTCGAGCTGTTCGTCAAAGGCGATCAGGTGTGGTTCAGCGAAGTCTCGCCGCGCCCGCACGACACCGGTCTGGTGACCCTGATTTCCCAGGACCTGTCGCAGTTCGCCCTGCATGCGCGAGCAATCCTGGGCTTGCCGATCCCGCTGATCCGCCAGTTCGGCCCGTCGGCTTCGGCGGTGATTCTGGTGGAAGGCCAGTCGCAGCAGACCGCGTTCGCCAACCTGGGCGCCGCCCTGAGCGAGCCGGATACCGCCATTCGCCTGTTCGGCAAGCCTGAGGTCAACGGCCAGCGGCGCATGGGCGTGTGCCTGGCCCGTGACGAGTCGATCGAAGCCGCCCGGGCCAAGGCGACCCGTGCTTCGCAGGCGGTCACGGTAGAGTTCTAAACCCAAGGCCGGCTCCCACCATGGATCTGCATTGCGCGAACCCTGTGGGAGCTGGCCTTGCCAGCGATGGGCTGCGCAGCAGCCCCGCTTGTCAAAGCTCCGAGTGCCGCGTCTCTTTCAGGCACAGCACCGCAATCAGGCTCAATACAGCCGCCGCCGACACATACCCGCCGACCCAGCTCAGGCCGCCCATGGCCACCAGCTTCTGGGCAAAGAACGGCGCCGCCGAGGCCCCGACAATCCCGCCCAGGTTATAGGCTGCCGACGCCCCGGTGTAACGCACGTGGGTCGGAAACAGCTCAGGCAGCAGCGCCCCCATCGGCGCGAAAGTCACGCCCATCAAGAACAGCTCGATAGCCAGGAACAGCGCCACGCCGGTGGTCGATCCCGAGGTCAGCAGCGGCTCCATGGTAAAGCCCGAGGCAATCGCCAGCACGCCGCCGACAATCAGCACCGGCTTGCGCCCGTAGCGGTCGCTGAGCCAGGCCGACAGTGGCGTGGCCAGGGCCATGAACAGTACCGCGAAGCACAGCAGGCCGAGGAAGGTCTCGCGGCTGTAACCCAGGGTCGAGACGCCATAGCTGAGCGAGAACACCGTCGAGATGTAGAACAGCGCATAGCACACCACCATGGCCGCAGCGCCCAGCAGGGTCGGGGCCCAGTATTGGGCGAACAACTCGACCACCGGCATTTTCACCCGCTCGTGACGGGCCACGGCCTTGGCGAAGATCGGGGTTTCTTCCAGCTTCAGGCGCACATACAGGCCGACGATGACCAGGACGGCACTGAGCAGGAACGGGACGCGCCAGCCCCAGCTGCGAAACTGCTCGTCGCTCAGGACCATGGCCAGGGTCAGGAACAGGCCGTTGGCCGCCAGAAAACCGATGGACGGGCCCAGTTGCGGGAACATGCCGAACCAGGCGCGCTTGCCTTTGGGCGCGTTCTCGGTGGCCAGCAGGGCCGCGCCGCCCCATTCGCCGCCCAGGCCCAGGCCCTGGCCGAAGCGCAATACACAGAGCAGGATCGGCGCCCAGGCACCAATGCTGTCGTAGCCGGGCAGTACGCCGATCAGGGTGGTGCAGACACCCATCAGCAGCAGCGAGGCCACCAGGGTCGACTTACGCCCGATGCGGTCGCCGAAGTGGCCGAACAGCGCCGAGCCCAGGGGCCGGGCGAGGAAGGCGATACCGAAGGTCAGGAATGCCGAGAGCATCTGCGCGGTGCCGGAGGTCTGCGGAAAGAACACCGGACCGATTACCAGCGCGGCGGCGGTGGCGTACACGTAGAAGTCGTAGAACTCGATGGCAGTGCCGATGAAGCTGGCGGTGGCGACCCGCGCCGGCGAATTGCCGGGGCTGGCCTGGGCGGTTTCGGAGTAGGTGCTGCTGGTTGTCATACGATTATCCCTGACAGTCGAATGCTCCATGGGCATGGCCCCAGCCTGTTTGAACAGGCAGGCAAAGGCGCGCGCCGAAGCGAATTGTTATGGTCGCGTGGCTGAACATACGCCTTTTTGGGATAGGGGCGGGCGCGGGCAAGGTTCGGGGTGTGAACCAGTACCGCTATTGCGCGCAATGTGCAGCCAGGCTGACGGGCCGTGTGACGCCGGTGCGGGTAGCGGGCGAGACGGCTGGGGCTGGGTAAGCGAGCCTCAGTATAGCTAGCGCTTGAGCGTCCAGACCAGTATGCGACTGGCACAATTGTCCTCGGTTTCGAGGATTTCCAGGCGATAACGGCCGATTTTCAGGCATACCGCGCTTTCCGGGATGCTTTCCAGGGCTTCGGTGACCAGGCCGTTGAGGGTTTTTGGACCGTCGCTGGGCAAGTGCCAGCCCAGGGTGCGATTGAGCTCGCGGATCGACACGTTGCCTTCGATGACGAAGCGTCCGTCGGCCTGGGGGTGGATGTGCGGGTTGTCGAGGCTGTGCTCGTCTTCGAATTCGCCGACGATTTCTTCGAGGATGTCTTCCAGGGTAACGATACCGAGCACTTCACCGTACTCGTCGACCACCACCCCCAGGCGCCGCTGCTGCTTGTGGAAATTCAGCAATTGCAGCTGCAGCGGGGTGCTTTCCGGCACGAAGTAGGGTTCGTAGCAGGCCGCTTGCAGCGTTTCGCGGGTCAGCTCGGCATTGGGCAGCAGGTGGCTGATCTGCTTGGTGTTGAGGATCGCTTCAACCTGGTTGATGTCGCTGTGGTAGACCGGCAGGCGGGTGTGACGGCTGATGATCAACTGCTCGATGATCGCCTCGATCGGCTCATCGAGGTTGATGCCGTCAACATCGTTGCGCGGCACCAGGATGTCGTTGACGGTGATCTTGTCCAGCGCCAGCAGGCTTTCGGGCAGGTTCAGGCGCTGTTCGGTGTCAGGCGCATCGGTGTCATAGCGGTCGGCAGCGTCGTTGTCGTGCACCGCCACGGCATGGCTTTGTACGCGAAACGGGCGCAGCAGCAGGCGCGCGCAGCCATCGAGCAGCCAGGCCAGGGGTTGCAGCAGCTTGAGCGGCGCCTTGAGCAGGCTGTTGCCCAGGCCGATAAAGGCCTGGGGGTTGCGCCGGGCCAGTTGCCGCGGCAGGTATTCGGCGACGATCAGCAGCACGGCTGCGGCGCCCAGGCCGGCCAGCCAGAAGCCATGTTCGCCGCTGTAGCGCTGGCCCATCAGGCAGGCCAGGGCCAGCACCAGCAGCTTGCCCAGGGTCGAGCACAGCACCAGGGCCTGGGGGGGAACGGCAAGTTCCGGGTGTTCGCCGCTCTGGGCGTTGCGCCGTGCGCCGTTCAGCTGCTGGGCGGTGTCCACCGCAGTGAACAGCGCCGACCAGAGCAGTGCCAGTGCCAATACGCCGAGTAGCGGTCCTAACGGCAGAGCGTCCATTTACCTGTGCCCGTCAGATATGCAGGATGAATTCGCGTACCAGCTTGCTGCCGAAATAGGCCAGCATCAGCAGGCAGAAACCGGCCAGAGTCCAGCGAATCGCCTTGTGCCCGCGCCAGCCCAGGCGCGTACGGCCCCACAGCAGCACGCTGAAGACGATCCAGGCCAGGCAAGCCAGCAGGGTCTTGTGCACCAGGTGCTGGGCGAACAGGTTGTCAAGGAACAGCCAGCCGGAAATCAGCGACAGCGACAGCAGGCCCCAGCCAGCCCAGAGGAAGCCGAACAGCAGGCTTTCCATGGTCTGCAGCGGCGGGAAGTTCTTGATCAGCCCGGACGGGTGCTTGTGCTTGAGCTGGTGATCCTGCAACAGCAGCAGCAAGGACTGGACCACGGCGATGGTGAACATGCCGTAGGCCAGGATCGACAGCAGGATATGGGCGAGGATGCCCGGCTCTTCGTTGATCAGCGGTACCGTGCCGGACGGCGCAAACTGGGCGATCAGGGCCGTGGCGGTGCCTAGCGGGAACAGCAACAGCAGCAGGTTCTCCACCGGGATGCGCAGGCAGGCCAGCAGGGTCAGGGCGATCACCGCCGTGGCAATCAGGCTGGCGGCGCTGAAGAAGTCCAGGCTCAGGCCCAGGGGCGTGAGCAACTGCCAGAACAGCGCGGTGCCCTGGGCAATGACCGCCAGCGCGCCAAGCAGGCCGAGCAGGCGTTTGTCGGCCTTGGTGCCCTGGGCCAGGCGTGAGCCTTGATAGAAGGTCGCGGCGGCATACAGGCAGGCGGCGATGAGATTGGGTAGCAAGCTGGGTGACAAGGGGAGCATAAGTCCTGTTAGGCAAGCCCGAAAGGGACTGAGTTTGGCATAGATCGCGCCCGCCTAGGAAGACTGCCAGCCGACGGCATGGTGTGCGCTGGGCCAAGTCTTCGTTATAATCGCCGGCCTGCCCCTGCCCAAGGCCGGCCGAATACGCCAGAGGCAGCTGATAAACCTCGGTTCTACAGAGCCCGAAAGGATCACCATGTTTGAAAACCTGACCGACCGTCTGTCACAGACGCTGCGCCATGTCACCGGCAAGGCCAAGCTGACCGAAGACAACATCAAAGACACCCTGCGCGAAGTGCGCATGGCGTTGCTCGAGGCTGACGTCGCCCTGCCGGTGGTCAAGGATTTCGTCAACAAGGTCAAGGAGCGTGCGGTCGGCACCGAAGTGTCACGCAGCCTGACCCCGGGCCAGGCGTTCGTGAAGATCGTCCAGGCCGAGCTCGAAGGCCTGATGGGCGCCGCCAACGAAGACCTGGCGCTCAACGCCGCGCCGCCTGCGGTGGTGCTGATGGCTGGTCTGCAGGGCGCGGGCAAGACCACCACCGCCGGCAAGCTGGCGCGCTTCCTTAAAGAGCGCAAGAAGAAGACCGTGATGGTGGTGTCGGCCGACGTCTACCGTCCGGCGGCGATCAAGCAGCTGGAAACCCTGGCGGGCGACATCGGCGTGACCTTCTTCCCGTCCGATATCAGCCAGAAGCCAGTGGCCATCGCTGAAGCGGCGATCCGCGAGGCCAAGCTCAAGTTCATCGACGTGGTCATCGTCGACACCGCAGGTCGTCTGCACATCGACGCCGAAATGATGACCGAGATCAAGGACCTGCACGCCGCGGTCAAGCCGATCGAGACACTGTTCGTGGTCGACGCCATGACCGGCCAGGACGCCGCCAACACCGCCAAGGCGTTTGGCGATGCGCTGCCGCTGACCGGTGTGATCCTCACCAAGGTCGACGGTGATGCCCGTGGCGGTGCCGCGCTGTCGGTGCGTGCGATTACCGGTAAGCCGATCAAGTTCATCGGTATGGGCGAGAAGAGCGATGCGCTCGAACCGTTCCACCCGGACCGCATCGCCTCGCGCATCCTCGGCATGGGCGACGTGCTCAGCCTGATCGAGCAGGCCGAGCAGACCCTCGACAAGGAAAAGGCCGACAAGCTGGCCAAGAAGCTGAAGAAGGGCAAGGGCTTCGACCTCGAAGACTTCCGTGACCAGCTGCAACAAATGAAGAACATGGGTGGCCTGGGCGGCCTGATGGACAAGCTGCCGAGTATCGGCGGCGTCAACCTGGCCCAGATGGGCAGCGCCCAGGGCGCCGCCGAGAAGCAGTTCAAGCAGATGGAAGCGATCATCAACTCGATGACCCCGGCCGAGCGCCGCGACCCTGACCTGATCAGCGGTTCGCGCAAACGCCGTATCGCCCTCGGTTCCGGCACCCAGGTGCAGGACATCGGCCGTCTGATCAAGCAGCACAAGCAGATGCAGAAGATGATGAAGAAGTTTTCTGCCAAAGGCGGCATGGCCAAGATGATGCGCGGCCTGGGTGGCATGATGCCCGGCGGCGGCATGCCCAAGCTGTAACCCCATTCGGATCGGCGGCCTGGAAACGGGCCGACGATCGGAACCCCGCCTCGGCGGGAACGCCGCAGCCTTTATATAAAGGCTGCACAAACCGCAGATCGGCAGGCTGGCCTTTTTACCCGGCGTAAAAAGGCATTTGCAAAAGTCCGTGTATTCCTTGAGAATATGCGGCCTTTCGGGCACCCGTGTGCCCGCTGTGCATTATGATTTGCAGCACCGACTACAGGAACGATGTTCAATGCTAACCATCCGTCTTGCCCGTGGTGGCTCTAAAAAGCGCCCATTCTACACCCTGACCGTGACCGACTCGCGTAACCCGGTTACCGGTTCGCACATCGAGCAGGTTGGTTTCTTCAACCCTATCGCTCGTGGCCAGGAAGTTCGCCTGTCCGTTAAAGAAGACCGCGTTGCTCACTGGCTGAGCGTTGGCGCACAGCCGTCTGAGCGCGTTGCTCAGCTGCTGAAGGAAGCTGCCAAGGCTGCTGCCTGAACAGTATGAACGCGACGCCAGAAAATGCAGATGACCTGATCGTCGTCGGCAAGATTTTTTCGGTTCACGGCGTTCGCGGCGAGGTGAAGGTCTTTTCCTTTACCGATCCGATTGAAAACCTGTTGGATTACCGTCACTGGACGCTTCGGCACGAAGGGAAGGTAAAACAGGTCGAGCTGGTCAGTGGCCGTTCCACTCAAAAGGACCTGGTCGCCAAGCTCAAAGGCCTCGATGATCGTGATGAAGCCCGTCTTCTGAGCGGTTATGAGATTTGTATCTCGCGTAGCCTTTTGCCCAACCTGTCTGCTGACGAGTACTACTGGTACCAGTTGGTGGGTCTGAAAGTCATCAATCAGGACGAACAGCTGTTCGGCAAGATTGATCACCTGTTGGAGACCGGCGCGAACGATGTAATGGTGGTCAAGCCCTGCGCGGGCAGCCTGGATGATCGAGAACGCCTGTTGCCCTATACCGAGCAATGCGTGTTGAAGATCGACCTGGTTGCAGGCGAAATGAGGGTCGAATGGGATGCGGACTTCTAAGCAATGGCCAGCCTGCGCGTAGACGTCATCACGCTGTTCCCCGAGATGTTCTCGGCCATCAGTGAGTACGGCATTACCAGCCGCGCGGTGAAACAGGGGTTGTTGCAACTGACCTGCTGGAACCCGCGGGACTACACCGCAGATCGTCACCATACGGTGGATGATCGGCCGTTTGGCGGTGGTCCGGGCATGGTGATGAAGATCAAGCCTCTGGAAGACGCCCTGGTGAGTGCCAGGCAGGCAACCGGAGAGGCGGCGAAGGTGATTTACCTGAGCCCACAAGGCCGCAAGCTGACCCAGTCGGCGGTCAAAGACCTGGCGAAGCATGAATCGTTGATTCTGATAGCCGGTCGATATGAAGGCATCGACGAGCGCTTTATTGAAGCTCATGTCGATGAAGAGTGGTCGATTGGAGACTATGTCCTGTCTGGCGGCGAGCTGCCGGCGATGGTCCTGATCGATGCGGTTACACGACTGCTGCCTGGAGCTTTAGGGCATGCGGACTCGGCGGAGGAAGACTCCTTCACCGATGGTCTGCTGGATTGCCCGCATTACACCCGACCTGAGGTGTATGCGGATCAGCGTGTTCCCGACGTGTTGCTTAGTGGCAACCATGCACACATCCGGCGATGGCGTTTACAGCAGTCCCTTGGGCGGACCTATGAACGACGCGCCGATCTTCTGGAAAGTCGCTCACTTTCTGGAGAAGAGAAGAAGCTGCTCGAGGAGTACCTCCGAGAGCGGGACGATAGTTAACGTATCGATGGTAGATCCGACGATTTACCTTAGGAGCACAGCATGACCAACAAAATCATTCAGCAGATCGAAGCTGAGCAGATGTCCAAAGAGATCCCGACCTTTGCCCCGGGCGACACCATCGTCGTTCAGGTGAAAGTGAAGGAAGGCGATCGTTCGCGTCTGCAGGCTTTCGAAGGCGTTGTAATCGCCAAGCGTAACCGTGGTCTGAACAGTGCTTTCACTGTTCGCAAGATCTCCAACGGTGTTGGCGTTGAGCGTACTTTCCAGACCTACAGCCCGCAAATCGACAGCCTGGCCGTGAAACGTCGTGGTGACGTGCGTAAAGCCAAGCTGTACTACCTGCGCGACCTGTCCGGTAAAGCCGCTCGCATCAAGGAAAAACTGTCCTGAGGACAGCTTGACCGGTGGCTGCGGCCACCATGCGAAAAAAGCAGCCTTCGGGCTGCTTTTTTGTTGTCTGAATTTTGTCGTCCTATGTGAAGCCCATGAGCCCCAGAGAGCAGGAAATCGAACGCCGCACCGAACTGTCGGTGACCCGCGTGACCAAGGCGGTATTCCCGTCCACCACCAACCACCACAACACCCTGTTCGGCGGCACCGCGCTGGCCTGGATGGACGAAGTGTCGTTCATCGCCGCCACGCGTTTCTGCCGCTTGCCGCTGGTGACCGTGTCGACCGACCGCATCGACTTCAAACACCCGATTGCCGCAGGTTCCATCGTCGAACTGGTCGGGCGGGTAGCGACTGTGGGTAACACCAGCCTCAAGGTCGAGGTCGAGGTGTTTGTCGAAAGCATGAGCTGTGACAGCCGCGAGAAGGCCATTCACGGCCTGTTCAGCTTTGTCGCCATTGATGAAGACAAGCGCCCGGTGCCGGTGTTGCCCGGGTTCTGACGTCAGCAGGTCAGGCCTCATCGCCGGCAGGGCCGGCTCCCACCGTTAACCAGATGACAGACAGTTGTTCCCACAATGGATCGGCTTGCACCGGCCCCTGTGGGAGCTGGCCTTGCCAGCGATGAGGCCCTTGAGGTTAGCCTTGATCTGGTTGAATCAACGCCACCAACGTCCACCCAGGCCCAGGTTTCAGCGCAGTGTCCGGCCCGAACACATGCACCCAGCCACTACCATCGCGGGCAAACAGCAGGTTCGCCCGCTCGCCATGCAGCGCCTGATAATCGGTCCAGCCAAAGGCCTCGGTCAGGTTGGTGCTATACAGCTCGGCACCTTTGTTCAGTAAGCCGGCCAACTGCCCGTAGGTCAGCGGCTGGTTCCCCAGCGTCTGCCCGCGATGTTCATCACTGGCCCGGTGCTTGTCGCTGCGCTTGGCCTCCAGGCCGCTGGCCAGGACGAACAGCCGCTGTGCGCCAAAGTCATGGCGAAAGCGGGTGCAGGCCAGGGTATTGAGCTCGCCTGCAGGTGACAGCCCCAGCAGATGGCCCAGCCCGACCAGGTCCAGGTGGGCATCGGCATGTTGCGAGGCCGGGTGGCCAAAGTAAGTCGGCAAGCCCTCCATGCGTGCGGCGCGGATGTTCTCCCAGCTGGAGTCAGCCAGCAACACTCGGCAATCGAGTTGCTGCAGGGCCTTGGCCAGGGCGCGGGCCGGCGGGTTGGCGCCGACGATCAGAAAGCCGCTGGGCGCGGGTTCGGCGACCTTGAGCAGGCGCGCCAATGGTCGCGAGGTGGCGCTCTGCAGCACCACGGTGCCGATGATCACCGCGAAGGTCAGCGGCACCAGCAGCAGGGCGCCTTCATGCCCGGCTTGATCCAGGCGAATGGCAAAAATCGCCGATACCGCCGCCGCTACAATGCCGCGCGGGGCGATCCAGGCGAGCAGGGCGCGTTCACGCCAGTTCAGGTGCGAGCCCGCAGTCGAGAGCGCGACGTTCAAGGGGCGGGCAATGAACTGGATGATCAGTAACAAGGCCAGTACCGCCGGGCCCAAGCCAATCAAGGCATCGAGGTCCAGGCGTGCGGCCAGGAGGATGAACAGCCCGGAGATCAGCAGCACGCTGAGGTTCTCCTTGAAGTGCAGGATCTGCCGGACATCCACCCCTTTCATATTGGCCAGCCACATGCCCATGAGGGTGACCGCCAACAGCCCGGACTCATGCATCACCTGGTTGGCGGCAATGAAGATCCCCAGCACCGCCGCCAACGAAGCCAGATTGTGCAAATACTCGGGCAACCACTGGTGACGCATTACCTGGCCCAGCAGCCAGCCGCCGGCCACACCGAAAGCGCTACCGCAGACAATCACCCCGGCAAAGGTCACCAGGCTATGGCTCAGGCCATCACCGGCGGCGCTGGCAATGATGAAGCTGTAGACCACTACCGCCAGCAGTGCGCCGATCGGGTCGATGACGATGCCTTCCCAGCGCAGGATGTTGGCGATGGCCGCTTTCGGTCGCACCACCCGCAGCATCGGGACGATCACCGTCGGCCCGGTGACCAGGGTCAGGGTGCCGAACAGGGTCGCCAGCAGCCAGTCGAAATCCAGCAGCCAGTGGGTCGCGAGGGTGATCACCAGCCAGGTCGATAGCGCGCCGAGGGTGACCATGCGCTGCACTACGCTGCCGATGTCTTGCCACTGCGACAGGTGCAGGGTCAGGCTGCCTTCGAACAGGATCAGCGCCACTGCCAGTGATACCAGTGGCATCAACAGCGGGCCGAACAGTTCCTGTGGGGCGAGCCAGCCGAGCACGGGGCCGGCGAGAATGCCGCTGAGCAGCAGGAAAAGGATTGCCGGCAGCTTCAGGCGCCAGGCCAGCCATTGGCAGCACAGCGCCGCCAGACCTATCCCGCCAAATGCCAGCAATATCTGTTGTTCGTTCATTCGGGCTCCCTATGCCGGCAGTGTTATGGAAGACTAGCGGCAATTCTTCGTTTTCGTCGCCTGCCGCAGAGTTGTCATGCCCGCTATTGAACATCCGCTTATCGATCAGTTTCTTGACGCCCTATGGCTGGAAAAGGGCCTGGCCGACAACACCCGCGATGCCTACCGCAGCGACCTGGCGCTGTTCAACGGCTGGCTCAAGGAGCAGGGCGTCGAGTTGCCCAATGCCGGGCGCGAACTGATCCTCGATCACCTGGCCTGGCGCCTGGAACAGGGCTACAAGCCGCGTTCGACGGCACGCTTTCTCTCCGGTGTGCGAGGGTTTTATCGCTACTTGCTGCGGGAAAAGCTGATCGGCCTCGACCCGACCCTGCAGGTGGAAATGCCGCAACTGGGTCGGCCGTTGCCCAAATCCCTGTCGGAAGCCGACGTCGAGGCGTTGTTGCAGGCGCCGGACCTGAGCGAGCCGATCGGCCAGCGCGACCGCGCCATGCTCGAAGTGCTGTACGCCTGTGGCTTGCGCGTCACCGAACTGGTCAGCCTGACCCTGGACCAGGTCAACCTGCGTCAGGGCGTGCTGCGGGTGATGGGCAAGGGCAGCAAGGAGCGCCTGGTGCCCATGGGTGAAGAGGCGGTGGTGTGGATCGAGCGCTACCTGCGTGACGGGCGCAACGAGCTGCTCGGTGGGCGCCCCAGCGATGTGTTGTTTCCCAGCCAGCGTGGCGAGCAAATGACCCGCCAGACCTTCTGGCACCGCATCAAGCACCAGGCGCTGGTGGCCGGTATCGACAAGAGCCTGTCGCCGCACACCCTGCGCCACGCCTTCGCCACCCACCTGCTCAACCACGGCGCCGACCTGCGGGTGGTGCAGATGCTGCTGGGCCATAGCGACCTGTCGACCACCCAGATCTACACCCATGTGGCCCGTGCGCGGCTGCAGGAACTACACGCTTTGCATCACCCCCGGGGTTGACGCTCGGGCGATCATCCAGCAGATTCCGACACCTCAAACGCTCGATATGGAAATCAAGCATGACCAGGTTCAAGTGCCCTGTAGCCGTGCCGTTGCAGGTCAGTAATGTCTGACGCCTTGTGGGCCGCCCGCCAGGGCGACGCCCTGATGCACACCTCGATGATGGCCGACATCGTCAGCGGCGTGCTGGAGGTGGCCGCCAACGTCGCCATCGGCGTCCTGGCCACCGCCGCGGTGACCGCGGCGCTGGGCCTGACCGTGGCCACCGGTGGCTTGGGTTGCTTCGTGCTCGGTGCAGTGGTGGGCATCGTGGTCGGCGTGGCCATGAGCAAGACCGGCGCCGACAAAGGCTTGAGCAGTTTATGCGAGGGCATCGGCAACTTTTTGTTCCCGCCCTCGGTGCAGGCCAACATCCTCACCGGCTCGAAGAACACCCACACCAATGGCAAGCCGGCCGCCCGCGCCGCCGGTGTCATCGTTGCCGCCGCGGCGCCCGCTGGCAGTGATGCCGCTCAGCCGCCGGCCGAGGAGGAGGAAGAAAGCTTCCTCGACATGGCCAAGGGTTTTTTCTCGCAGATGTGGCGGCCCACCGTCGCCAGCCCGGCGCCGAACACCGAGCCTGCCGACGACGACAAGATCCTCTGCAGCAAGCACCCGCCGATGCCGCCCCAGTACCTGGCCGAAGGTTCGAGCAAGGTCACCATCAACGGCCATCCGGCCTGCCGCAGCGGCGATCGCAGCACCTGCGAGGCGGTGATCGTCGACGCCGGGCTGATCTCCGATAACGTGCGCATCGGCGGCGGCTCGATCGTGGTCCGCGAGATTCGCAGCGGCAAGACCCCGGGCATCGGCCTGGCGATTACCGCCTTGATGATGCTGCGCGGGCGCGGCGGCAAGTTCTACAGCAAGTTCGGCTGCATGGTGATCGGTGGCATTGCCAGCGCGGTCACCAGCCAGGTGAGCGGGGCGATCACCAGCGCTATTGCCGGCTCACCCAACCCGGTGCATGTACCCACCGGGGCGAAGATTCTCAGCGGCGAGGAAGAACTCGATTTCAGCCTGCCGGGGCTGATCCCGTTGGACTGGCAACGCTACTACAACAACCGGGATGAGCGCCGCGACGGCCTGTTCGGTGCTGGCTGGAGCGTCGATTACGAAGTCTTCGTCGCCATCGAAGCGCATCCTGAAGGCGGCGAGCGCCTGCTGTTCACCGACGAACAGGCGCGGGTCGTCGACATGGGCAACATTCCCCGGGGTGATGCGGTATTCAGTGCTGGCGAAGGCCTGAGCGTGCGGCGCGCGCACAATGGCGAGTTGCTGATCGAAAGCGTCGACGGCCTCTATCGCCTGTTCCAGCCAACCCCGGGCGACCCGCAGCGCCTGCGCCTGGCGCAACTGGGTGACCGCAACGACAACCGCATCTACCTGGACTACGACACCAACGGCCGCTTGCTCAGGCTGCGCGATACCTTCGATGTGGTCCAGGTGCAGTTGGTTTACAGCAGCCAATGGCCAGCCCGGGTCAGCCATATCGAGCGATGGTACAGCGACGAGTCGAACGAGCTGCTGGTTAGCTATGCCTATGACAGCAACGGCGACCTGGCCGAAGTGCGCGACGCCAGCGGCCAGCTGCAACGGCGCTTCGCCTACGACCAGGGCCGGCGCATGGTCGAGCACCAGTTGCCCAGCGGCCTGCGCTGCTTCTACGAATGGACTCGTGCTGCAGACGACTGGCGCGTGGCCCGGCACTGGACCGACGACGGCGACGAATACCGCTTCGACTACGACATCGAGGCGGGCATCACCCGGGTCACCGACGGCCTGCAGCGGGTCAGCAGCCGCCACTGGAACCCGCAGTACCAGATCACCCAGTACACCGACGCCCTCGGCCACACCTGGCATTTCGAGTGGAACGACGAACGCCAGCTGCTGGCCGCTACCGACCCGCAGGGCGGGCAATGGCAGTATCTGTACGATGAATCCGGCAACCTCTGCGAGAGCATCGACCCACTGGGTCGCAGCGAGGCGACCCAATGGCTGGAACACTGGTCGCTGCCCCGGGTACAGACCGACAAGGCCGGCAAGCGCTGGAGCTATCGCTACGATCAACGCGGCAACTGCAGCAGCGAAACCGACCCGCTGGGCCACACCACTCGCTACCGCCATGACGAACGCGGCCAGGTGGTGGAGATCATCGATGCGGCGGGCAAGCACAAGCACCTGCGCTGGAACGAATTGGGCCTGCTGATTGAGCAGGTCGATTGCTCAGGGTATCCGACCCGCTTCAGCTATGACCGGCGCGGGCATCTGCAGGCTGTCACCGATGCCCTCGGCGAACGCACCGAGTATCAACACGACTCGAAGGGCCGCCTGCTCGGTTCGCAACTGCCGGACGGGCGCAACCAGCACTATCAGCATGATCGCAACGGCCAGCTCAGCAGCTATACCGACCCCGCCGGGCACACTACCCAGTACCGCTATAACCGGCGTGGTCAGGTGCATCAGCGCATCGACCCGCATGGTCGGCGGGTGCAGTTCAGTTATGACGCCTACGGCCGCCTACAGGCGCTAAGCAACGAAAATGGCGAGAGCTACAGGTTCAGCTGGGACCTGGCTGATCGCCTGGCTGAACAGCAGGACCTGGACGGTAGCGCAAGCCGCTATCACTACGACCGGCTGGATAACCTCAGTTGCGTTGAGTACCTCCCCACCCCGCGAGGCGGTGCTGAAGTGATCATCCATCAATTGCACCGGGACGCCGTCGGGCGCTTGATCAAAAAGCACACCGACGATGGCGAAACCCTGTACAGCTACGATCCTCTCGATCAACTGACGGCCATCAGCTTCACCGACAATGCGGGCAACACCGAACAGCTGGCGTTCGCTTACGACGCCCTTGGCCAACTGCTGGAGGAACACAGCGCCAGCGGAGTGCTGCAGCATCACTACGACGAACTCGGCAACCTGATCCAGACCCAGCTGCCCGATGGTCGCTGGCTCAACCGCCTGTACTACGGCAGCGGTCATCTGCACCAGCTCAACCTCGACGGCAAGGTGATCAGCGACTTCGAGCGCGACCGCCTGCACCGCGAAGTGCTGCGCAGCCAGGGCCGTATCAGCACCCGCAGCGAGTACGACCGCTGCGGCCGTTTGCGCTCGCGCCTGCGCCGCCCAAGCCACCAACCGCCACAACTACCGGCTCAGGTACAGCAACGCTTCGATTTCGATCCGGCAGACAACCTGATCAGCCGCTACAACCAGCAGCCCGGCAGCCAGTACCAGCAATTGCTGCACTACGATGCCAGCGGGCGGATCATGGCCAGCCAGGACGCCGGCCAGGGCCAAAGTGAAGCCTTCGCCTACGACGCCGCCGCCAACCTGCTCGATGGGCCGCAAGCCGGCATCGGCCTGGTGCGCCATAACCGCGTGCTCACCTATCAGGACAAACGCTATCGCTACGACGGCTTCGGCCGTCTGATCGAGAAACGCAGCAGCCGGCGTGGCATCCAGCACTTCAGCTACGACGCCGAGCACCGCCTGATCCAGGTGCGCAGCCAGCACGGTGGGCGCGAACGGGTACTGAACATGCGCTACGACCCGCTGGGGCGGCGTATCGAAAAGAGCGAGCACGACGATCAGGGCAATCTGCTCGACCAGACCCGCTTTGCCTGGGATGGCCTGCGCTTGCTGCAGGAGCATCGATACAGCCAGACCAGCCTGTACCTGTATGTCGAAGACAGCCACGAACCCTTGGCTCGGGTTGACGGTACGGGGCAGCACCAGCAGGTGCGCTACTACCACAATGACCTCAACGGCCTACCCGAACAACTGACGGATGACAGTGGCGAAGCGGTCTGGCTGGCGCGTTATCAGGTCTGGGGCAATACCCTGCAGGAAGTGCGTGAGGCGCATTTCATCGAAGAGCAGAACCTCAGGTTCCAGGGCCAGTACCTCGACCGTGAGACGGGTCTGCACTACAACACGTTTCGGTTCTATGATCCGGATATCGGTCGCTTTATCCAGACGGACCCGATCAGTCTGGCCGGTGGTATAAACCTCTATCAGTACAGTGCGAACCCGATTGAGTGGATCGATCCACTGGGACTCTCCTGTGGACCTAGAAGGACCCGGCACGTTCCGAATCGGCATGTCAGGCGGCACAATGATGTAGGCAAAAGTAAATTCACGCCTGCGGAACATAGAAAGCTACAAGCAAAAAGCAAGTACAGAAAGCCGAGCCAATACAAGAAGCTAGAGGACAAAACCATGAACCACCCCACCCGAGTTGTTCGTCAGAATGATGGGCGAATTCGTTATGAGCGTGATTATGGTAGGGTGATCGGTACACGGGGTGAGAAAGGTCATGTCACAATCTATGACCCAGTGAAGGATAAAGTAGTAACCTCTTACCCCTCTCACTTTTAAGGTGTTTTTGATGTTGGACTTCTCTTATTTGTCAGACAAACGAGGCGATAAGCCTTTTCTTCAGCTAAGTGATGCTGACGTCGCACGCGTCCATGATGCCTTTGCTGGGTTGCGCGAAAAGACGGGTATTTATATTGATCCTTATGGTCGAACAAGAATTTATCCTGAACATCAAAAAATACTCGTCACGCTCCTGTCGAAGGATGCAGATGGCAGTGTGCTTCTTTTTATTGAATTTTTGAAAACTGCCAGTGAGGCAGATGAGGTTTTGCTGGCAGACGGTGATTGATAGGGTGCCGTAGATAGGTGAGGTGTTCCGAAATTTGCCAGAAACCTCAAAGGCTGCGCACTCTGATGAACGTCATCGGCAACAAAACATCAATCGCCATCGAATATGTCCTGACCGATAGTGTCGAACTGATGGGGTATGCTCGATTCTGGTTCAGTTCTCAGCCGCTGGGCTCTCTGGAGGATTTGATCTACTTCGAAGGTTATCTGCTGGGTTGCCTTGAGGACCTGCTGCATAAACCAGACCTGCCTGAGTGCTATGACTCCCTAAGTGTCTCGCAGACTTTCGCCTTGCTGGAAAAGGATCTTTCTTCGTTCGATGAGGAAGAAACTGAGGATTTCAGTGAGCGCGCCAGGCCGTTTTTTCTAACCTGTGGCACTTTGTTCGACGATTTCCTGGTGTTTTCTCATCGACGTAATCACACCTTCGGACGCGTCATTTGGAGGTTGGAAACTCCTGAACAGGATCTGGTTTTCGCCGGCTTGAAGGGCGCCTCCCGTGCAGTTTGCAGTGGCGACTTTAGCTACCGGGAAGTAGATGAATTGGCGAATCAACTGCGCGCTATTCTACGCCGCGCCCAATCGACCTGAGCGCTGCTCAAAAGTCGAACCAAAGCGGGCTTGCCAGATAGCCTGTGGAGGCTGGAGATATGAGAAGGACGGTGGAGAGCGCGCCATCCTCTTTACTAAGAAAAGGGTATTCTTTAAACGTGTATGAAGGCAGGCGGTACGTTGCAGTGGTTGAGGTGGTTTAGCTGTTTCATCTGTAACGGCTGGTGAATATCCGCTCTAGATGCTTGCAGTCGGTGATTACATTCAAGGGTGAACATGAAAAATAGAATCATCGTTGAAACCTACATTAAAATCGCCGACGGTTTCGTTGACTTTTTTGAGTTTCAAGGCGAGGTACGCCACCTGGATCAAATTGAAGGGGCTTTGGTTCTATCTATCAATGGTAAACGTCTTATTGATCAAAGCATGTTTGATTACGTCGACGACCTGTGGAGCTATTTGTCAGAAGGACTGCTGAAGGTCAGCGAGGGTCAATCGTTCAGCTGCTTTTTTCCGGACCAGCCAATCGAAGTCAAACTGACCCCTGCCAATGGTCGTCTGCAGGTGAGCGTCAATTGCCACCGCGAGGTGTCTGTCGCCGCCGATAAAGATGAATTTGTCAGGGTCATGAGCGAGCACGCGCGCAAATTCTTCATCCACTTACAGAACATACAACCCGGCGCCCAAGGTACGTGCAGCTATGCCTTGGGCCATCTGGACAAGATTTGTCGGTAAATGTCGATCACCGACACCTGGCGCTATCTGCCTTGTTCTCCCGATCGAGCACGCCTCCGACCGCCGCCGCTTCTGTGGTAGGCTTGGGCGGTTTGCACCGAGGGCCGCAATGACACCCCGTTTTTCAGGACGGGCGTGCTGCATCCGGCCCCCTGTCCGCCTTCAGGAGTTCCCATGCGCGTGACCCAGATTTTCGCCGCCGCCGCCCTGGCGCTGGTCAGTACCTTTGCCGCTGCCGCCGACAACGCCGAGCAGGCGATCCGCAAGACCCTGCAATCCCTGGAACTGGGCGTGCCGGTCGACAGCGTTGCCAGCAGCCCGCTGAACGGCCTGTATGAAGTCAAGCTCCAAGGCGGCCGGGTGTTGTACGCCAGCGCCGATGGCCAGTTCGTCATGCAGGGCTACCTGTTCCAGATCCAGGACGGCAAGCCGGTCAACCTGACCGAGAAGACCGAACGGCAGGCCATCGCCAAGACCATCAATGCCATTCCAGCGGCGGAGATGGTGGTTTATCCTGCCAAGGGCGAAACCAAGTCGCACATCACCGTGTTTACCGACACCACCTGCCCGTACTGCCACAAGCTGCACGCCGAGGTACCTGAGCTCAACCGTCGCGGTATCGAAGTGCGCTACGTCGCCTTCCCGCGTCAGGGCCTGGGTTCGCCGGGTGACGAGCAGTTGCAGGCGGTCTGGTGCTCGAGCGACCGCAAGGCGGCGCTGGACAAGATGATCGACGGCAAGGAAATCAAGGCCGCCAAGTGCGACAACCCGGTCGGCAAGCAGTTCGCCCTGGGCCAGTCGATCGGTGTCAACGGCACGCCGGCCATCGTCCTGGAAAACGGCCAGGTGATTCCGGGCTACCAGCCGGCGCCGCAGGTGGCCAAGCTGGCCCTGGCCAAGTAATTCAATCTGAAGCCGCCACCTTGGGGTGGCGGCAGTTTCACGATCGGCTGCCAGCCGGTCGTTTCATGGGGAGTTCACAGTGAAACCGGTCAAAGTAGGCATCTGTGGGTTGGGGACCGTCGGTGGCGGTACCTTCAATGTACTTCAGCGTAACGCCGAGGAGATCGCCCGCCGTGCCGGGCGTGGTATTGAAGTGGCACAGATTGCCATGCGTTCGCCAAACCCGAATTGCCAGATTACCGGTACCCCCATTACCGCTGATGTGTTCGAGGTTGCCACGAACCCGGAAATCGACATTGTCATCGAGCTGATCGGCGGCTACACCATCGCCCGCGAACTGGTGCTCAAGGCCATCGACCACGGCAAGCACGTGGTCACCGCCAACAAGGCGCTGATTGCCGTGCATGGCAACGAGATCTTCGCCAAGGCACGCGAGAAGGGCGTCATCGTCGCGTTCGAAGCGGCCGTGGCCGGCGGCATCCCGGTGATCAAGGCGATCCGCGAGGGTCTGTCGGCCAACCGCATCAACTGGGTGGCCGGGATCATCAACGGCACCGGCAACTTCATCCTCACTGAAATGCGTGAGAAAGGTCGTGCGTTCCCCGATGTGCTGGCCGAAGCCCAGGCCCTGGGTTACGCCGAAGCCGACCCGACTTTCGACGTCGAAGGCATCGATGCCGCGCACAAGCTGACCATCCTGGCGTCCATCGCCTTCGGTATCCCGCTGCAGTTCGACAAGGCCTACACCGAAGGCATCACCCAGCTGACCACCGCTGACGTGAATTACGCCGAAGCACTGGGCTACCGCATCAAGCACCTGGGCGTGGCCCGCAGCACGGCCAACGGCATTGAACTGCGTGTGCACCCGACGCTGATCCCGGCCGACCGCCTGATCGCCAACGTCAATGGCGTGATGAACGCGGTGATGGTCAACGGCGACGCTGCCGGCTCCACCCTGTTCTATGGTGCCGGCGCCGGCATGGAGCCTACCGCTTCGTCGGTGGTGGCTGACCTGGTCGATGTGGTTCGCGCCATGACGTCCGACCCGGAGAACCGCGTACCGCACCTGGCCTTCCAGCCGGACTCGCTGTCGGCCCACCCGATCCTGCCGATCGAAGCCTGCGAAAGCGCCTACTACCTGCGCATCCAGGCCAAGGATCACCCGGGCGTGCTGGCCCAGGTGGCGAGCATTCTCTCCGAGCGCGGCATCAACATCGAATCGATCATGCAGAAGGAAGCCGAGGAACAGGACGGCCTGGTGCCCATGATCCTGCTCACTCATCGAGTGATCGAGCAGCGCATGAACGATGCCATCACCGCCCTGGAAGCCTTGCAGGATGTGGTCGGCAACGTCGTGCGTATCCGCGTCGAACAACTCAATTGACAACAGCGGCAAGCGGCAAGCTACAAGCTGCAAGATCACAGCGGGACTGCGGTGACTTGCAGCTTGAAGCTTGAAGCTTGAAGCTCAAACCGAAGGTTTGCAAAAATGCGCTACATCAGTACTCGCGGCCAGGCACCGGCCCTGAATTTTGAAGACGTGCTGCTGGCAGGTCTCGCCAGCGACGGCGGCCTGTACGTGCCGGAAAACCTGCCACGCTTCACCCAGGAAGAAATCGCTTCCTGGGCCGGCTTGCCGTACCACGAGCTGGCTTTCCGGGTGATGCGCCCGTTCGTCACCGGTAGCATCGCCGATGCCGATTTCAAGAAGATTCTCGAAGAAACCTACGGCGAGTTCGCTCACGCCGCGGTCGCGCCGCTGCGTCAGCTGAACAGCAACGAATGGGTACTGGAGCTGTTCCACGGCCCGACCCTGGCGTTCAAGGACTTCGCCCTGCAACTGCTCGGCCGCCTGCTCGACCACGTGCTGGCCAAGCGTGGCGAGCGCGTGGTGATCATCGGCGCCACCAGTGGCGACACCGGCTCTGCCGCTATCGAAGGCTGCCGCCGTTGCGACAACGTCGACATTTTCATCCTCCATCCGCACCAGCGCGTGTCGGAAGTTCAGCGCCGGCAGATGACCACCCTCTTCGGTGAGAACATCCACAACATCGCCATCGAAGGCAACTTCGACGACTGCCAGGAAATGGTCAAGGCCAGCTTCGCTGACCAGGGCTTCCTCAAGGGCACCCGCCTGGTCGCGGTGAACTCGATCAACTGGGCGCGGATCATGGCCCAGATCGTCTACTACTTCCACGCAGCCCTGCAGCTGGGCGGCCCGGCTCGTTCGGTGGCGTTCTCGGTACCGACCGGCAACTTCGGCGACATCTTTGCCGGCTACCTGGCGCGCAACATGGGCCTGCCGATCAGCCAACTGATCGTCGCCACCAACCGCAACGACATCCTGCACCGCTTCATGAGCGGCAACCAGTACGTCAAGGAAACCCTGCACGCGACCCTGTCGCCGTCGATGGACATCATGGTCTCGTCGAACTTCGAGCGCCTGCTGTTCGACCTGCACGGTCGCAACGGCGCGGCCATCGCCGGCCTGATGGACAACTTCAAGCAGGGCGGCGGTTTCAGCGTCGAACAGGACCGCTGGACCGAAGCACGCAAGCTGTTCGATTCGCTGGCGGTCGATGATGCGCAAACCTGCGAAACCATCGCCGAAGTCTTCGCCCAGACGGGCGAGGTGCTCGACCCGCACACCGCAATCGGCGTCAAGGCCGCCCGCGAATGCCGTCGCAGCCTGGACACGCCGATGGTGGTGCTGGGTACCGCGCACCCGGTCAAGTTCCCGGAAGCGGTGGAGAAGGCCGGTGTCGGCAAGGCCCTGGAATTGCCTGCACACCTGAGCGACCTGTTTGCCCGTGACGAGAAGTGCACGGTCCTGGCCAACGACCTGAAAGCCGTTCAGGCCTTCGTCAGCCAGCACGGTAATCGCGGAAAGCCGCTCTGATCGACTGATCGGCACATGAAAGCCCGTCTCTGACGGGCTTTTTTGTTTCTACACTGGCATTGGTTTGCAGCAACGGATCAGGGGTATCAATGAGCACAGGACGTCGTCGCGCAGCAGGGCTGCTATGGGTTTGCCTGCTGGGGCTATGTACCGGACAATGGGCCCAGGCCGCCCAGAGCCTGCCCTTTACCCTGGTGCCGCCGTTTACCGAGCTTGGTCCAATGCCGCTGACCTCCGCCCAACAACAGTGGCTGGGCCCGGCACGGGTGTTGCGGGTGGGCATCTCGTTTGCCGATTACGAGCCGGTGGATATCACCATCGACCGCAATCGCTACCAGGGTATCAGCGCCGACTACCTGAGCCTGGTCGCTGAACGCCTCGGGGTGAAAACCCAGGTGCTGGCCTTTGCCAAGCGCGAGCAGGCCATCGAGGCCCTGCGCCAGGGCGATATCGATGTACTGACCAGCGCCAATGGCTTCGAGCGTAGCGTGCCGGGCCTGGCGTTCTCCGACGATTACATTCCGGACCGCTCCATGGTCGTGGTGCGCGGCGGTGCGCCGATTCCGCCGGCCTCACTGGCGGGCATGAAGGTGGTCCTGCTCGACGGTTACGCCGACACCCAGGTTATGCACCGGGTTTATCCCGATAGTCAGGTGCTGCTGGCACCCAACCTGAGTAGCGCACTGGAAGCGCTCAATCAGGGCGAAGTGGATGCGTTTATCGGCAACGAAATCATCATCCGCGCTTTCAATGCCCTGCGCCCGTACCTGGGGTTGCAGGTGGTCGGCCCCAGTGCCTTGCCGCCGATCGGCTTTGCCTTTGCCGTGCGCAACGAGGACCGGCTGCTACAGGCAATGTTCAACGACGCGCTGGCCAGCATTGATGAGTCGGTGCGCCGCGAAATTCTCGGCCGCTGGACCTCCGGGCTAGGCTCGGACGTGGCACATAACCGGGTTGAACTGAGCGTGGCCGAGCGCCAATGGATCGCCAACCACCCGAGCGTGAGCGTAGTCGGCAGCCAGTACCCGCCTTACCTGTTCCGCACGCGCCAGGGGGCCTGGGTTGGCCTTAACAGTGATGTGCTGGCGACCATCGCGCAGATGACCGGGCTGCGGTTTGTCTACGCGCCATCCTCGTCGATTGCCCAGAGCCTGGAACTGCTCAAGAGCGGGCAGGCTGACATGAGCACGACCCTGAGCGAGACCCCGGAACGTCGCGAGTTTCTCGACTTCACCCATTCCATTGGTGGCCAGAGCTGGGTGTTCATCGTGCGCAAGCCGCAACTGGGCCTGGCGTCGCTGGATGAACTGGCCGGGCAGACCCTGGCACTGCCAGCGCAGCACGCGCTGGAAAACACCATTCGCCAGGATCACCCCGGTATTCGCCTGATGTTGGTGGAATCACTGGAGCAAGCTCGGGAAAAGGTGCGCAGCGGCGAAGCGTTGGCGACCATCGATAGTGAAATCGGTGCCTACAGCGTGGTCGGCAATGACCCGGTGCTCAAGGTCGGGCGGGGGGTGGAGGGCAAGTGGGCGCCGGACCGCTTCTCGGTTCGGCGCACTGCGCCGGAGCTGGAGAGCATCCTGAACAAGGCGTTGGAAGCGTTCCCGGTCGCCGAGTTGCGCGCCGTGCGCATGAAGTGGCTGGGTGCGCTGGCACCGCCCGCACCCGCCTGGCAGCGGATTGCGCCATGGATCTACTGGACCGTGGCTGCTGCTGTGTTGTTCGGGTTGGTGTCGCTGGTCTGGAGCAGCCGCCTGCGTGCGCAGATCAGCCAGCGGCAAAAGGCTGAAGAAGCCCTCAACGACCAATTGGCCTTCAAGCGCGCATTGCTCGACGGCATCCCCAACCCCATCTATGTACGCGACCTGGAAGGGCGGCTGATCACCTGCAACAAGAGCTATGAACAGGTGTTCTCGTTGCGCCTGGAAGACGTCAAGGGCCAGCGTCTGACCGATATCGAGGTCATTCCCGTCGAACTGGCCGAGCAGCTGCATGGCGATTACCTGGAGCTACTCAAGGATCCCAAGCCGGTATTCGTCGATCGGCATATTGAGTTCCAAGGCCAGCGTACCGATGCCTACCAGTGGACCGTGCCGTTCTACCGTGCCGATGGACAGCTGCAGGGCTTGCTCGGTGGCTGGATCGACATCACTGAGCGCAAGCAACTGGAAGAAGCGTTGGTGCATGCCCGGCAGCAGGCCGAACAGGCCAACCAGGCCAAAAGTGCGTTTCTGGCCACCATGAGTCACGAAATTCGCACCCCCATGGCGGTCATCATCGGCTTGCTCGAACTTGAACGGGAAACCACCCTTGCCCGCGGCGCGCAACCTTCCCAAGGACTGGAAACGGCCCATCAGTCGGCCCGTGAGCTGATTGCCCTGATCGGCGACAGCCTGGATCTCGCTCGCATTGAGGCCGGTAGCCTGCAACTGGAGCCCCAGGCACGGGCGCTCAAGCCGTTTCTCAGCGCAATCGTTGAGCAGTTTCACGCCCAGGCCCAGGGCCAGGGCCTGGATTTGCGCCTGCAACTGGCAAGCGATGTGGATGGGGTGTACTGGTTCGACCCGCTACGCTTGCGCCAGGTATTGACCAACTTGCTGGGTAACGCCCTGAAGTTCACCCACCTGGGGCTGGTGGAGTTGCAGGTCGGCCGCAGCGGGCACGACAGCTTGCACGGCGTTGGCCTCAGGCTGTGTGTGTGCGATACCGGCATCGGCATCAGTGCGCAACAGCAGAGCGAACTGTTCCAGCCGTTCTCACAGGCCGATGCTGGCGCCGACTATGGCGGCTCGGGCCTGGGCTTGAGTATTTGCCGGCAACTGGTCGAGTTGATGGGCGGCAGCATTACCTTGCACAGTGTGCTGGGCAAGGGCACCGAGGTCTGTGTCGAGCTGACCCTGGAAGCCCTGGCCGCCGAGCCTGCACCGACGGAGGATGCCGCCGGCCTGTCCGGTGGGCCAGCGCGGCGGATCCTGGTGGTCGACGACCTGTCTGCCAGTCGCTTGGTACTCAGCCAGCAACTTGAGTTTCTCGGCCATGAAGTGCTGGCCGTGGAGAACGGCCAGAGCGCGCTGCAGGCCTGGCAGAACGGGGCGTTCGACCTGGTGCTCAGCGACTGCAACATGCCGGTGATGAACGGCTATGCACTGGCCCGTGGCATTCGCCGGTTGGAGCGCAGCAGCCAGCGGCCAGCCATCGCCATCGTCGGCTGCACCGCTAACGCCATGAAGGAAGAACGTGCTCGCTGCCTTGAGGCCGGTATGGACGAATGCCTGGTCAAGCCGGTTGCGCTCGCCCAGCTGGTGGCTGTTATCGAGAAGCTGGCTCCCCGCCACAGCTTCAAGATGCAGACCCTGCAGAAGATGACCCAGGCCAAACCTGCAGTGCTGCAACGCATGCTGGAAGAATTACGGAAAAATCTGGCCGAAGAATCGATCCTGCTGGCAGCGGCCGTTGAGGCGCAGGGCTGGGAGCGAATCGGGGTGTCATTGCACCGTCTCAAGGGCGTGGCCTGCCTGATCGATGCGCTGCCCCTGGCACAGGCCTGTCGGCAACTTGAAAGCGCCAGCCAGGCTTGTTCTACGCAGGCGGCGCACTCGGCGTGGTCAGCGTTGCAGGTGGTGATCGGCCAGTTGAGTCAGGATATTGAACAGGAGCTGTGGAAATTATTGCCTGAACTTTAGGACATGTCCTATGGGCGTTTCAGGTCGATTTTCCTAGAGTTGCACAGTGCTGTCGTTCAGATCGGCTACTGCGGGGAAATTTTCATGCGCTCACTTAAGGTTCTGATCCTTGAGGATCATCCTTTTCAACTGATGGCCTTGCATCAGATGCTCAACGCCAATGGCGTCTTCGATGTGCTGACGGCGGAGTCGGTCGAGGGTGCCCGGCAGACCTTGTCGCGTCGCGGACGTGTCGACATCGCCATCTGCGACCTGCACATGGACGGTCAGGACGGCCTGGAGCTGATCCGCCACCTGGCCGACAGCGGGCTTGCTGCAGCGCTGATTATCCTCAGCAGTGCCGAACGCGGGGTGCTCGATAGTGTTGCCGACCTGGCTCGGCAACTGGGCTTGCGGGTTCTCGGCAGCTTGCAGAAACCAGCCTGCAGCGTTTCTCTGCACAAGTTGCTGCGCCGCTACCTGGATGAGCCCGGTGCTCCCCCCCAGGCGGTCGCCGCACCGGCCCATGCCGAACTGTTGGCCATGTCGCCGGCCGAAGTGGCGCAGAGCAAAGCGCAATGGGTGGTCCATTACCAGCCCAAGGTCGCTTTCGACGGCACCCTGGCCGGGGTCGAGGCGTTGGTGCGCTGGCAGCATCCGAGCCTTGGCTTGCTCGGCCCGGGGCAGTTCTTCCCGCTGGTCGAGGGCGCCGGTTTGCTGGAGACGCTGAGCTGGCATGTGCTCGACCAGGCCTTGGCTTTCAGCGCCAAGGTCAGGCGGCACAGTGGCCAGCCACTGCCGGTGGCGGTCAACATTGCCCCGCAGATGCTGGTTCACGACGATTTTGCCGAGCGGGTCGTCGCTGCCCTCAAACGTCATGACGTGCCGGCCAGCGCCCTGACCCTGGAGGTCATTGAAACCCATGGCTGCCAGCTCGACAGCAACCAGCTCGAAGGCTTGCTGCACCTGCGCATTCAGGGCTGCCAACTGTCGATCGATGACTTCGGCATGGGCGTATCCAACCTCCAGCGCCTGCTCGAACTGCCGTTCAGCGAACTGAAGCTGCCCAGCGAGTTCGTCCGTGGCATGGCCGACGATGGTCGCAAGGCGGCGGTGGTCGCTGGTGCCCTGATCATGGCCCGGCGCATGGACCTCAAGGTGGTGGTCGAAGGGGTCGAGACGGTTGACGACCTGATGGCGATCAAGGCCCTGGGCAGCCCAGTCATGCAGGGTTACTTCATTGCCCGGCCGATGGCAGGGGTAGAACTCTGCCAATGGATGCTGGAGCGTGAGCCGGGCGAAGCCAAGCAGCGGCGCAGGGCGTGAGCCACTTTCAGCCCAGGCCATGTTCCTGCATATAGAGGTACAGCGCAGCATCATTGGCCAGGCCCAGCTTGCGCATGGCACTGACCTTCTGGCTGCTCACCGTCTGCTTGCTGCGGTTGAGCAGGGCGGCGATCTGGCCGACCGTGTGGCCGGCGGCAAGCAGGCGGGAAACTTCCAGTTCCCGCGGCGACAAGGCCGTCTGGGCACGGGCCAGGTCTTCGCGCACCGCGCCCTCCTGCAGCAGTAACTGCTGCACCGAGTCGGCCAGGTAGATCTTGCCGCGTTGCAAGCGTGCGATGGCCTGGGGCAACTCGTCAGCCAGGCTGGCTTTGCTCAGCAGGCCATTGACGCCCTGGGCCAGCATTGCCCGGAACAAGCCGGCGTTGTTGAGCATCGTGACCACCAGGATGGGTAACTGCGCAGAGTGCCGCCGTAGCTGCTCGAGCAGTTTCAGACCATCGTTCTGCTGCTCGACGGGCATCATGAAATCGGTCACCAGCACATCGCAATCCTGCGACTGCACCAGCTGCATCAGCTCCAGCGGGCTACCGGCCTCTGCGACCACGCGTACCGATGGAATCTGTTCGAGCACGGCGCGCAGGCCAATGCGAAAGATCGGGTGGTCATCGGCAAGGATGATGCGCAGTTCGCCAGAGGCAGGATCCATCACAGGCAGGCTCCGATCAATCGGCTGGATTTCAATCTGTCATTTTTGCCGGGCATGCTGGGTCGAGGAAATCGCACAGTGAGAACTTTTCCGGCTGCCGCAGGGTCAGTGAAAGACCCCTTCTCGACAGGTAGGTGAACAATGAATGAGATGGAATGTATCAGATTGTTGCTCGGCGAAGCATTGGCACCTTACCGGGTCAGGTTGGTGCGCCTGAGCACCGGTTGTGATTTTGACCTGTGCCTGAGCGATGAAGCGAACCGCACCGTGCTGCAGCGTACGGTAAAACCCAGCCAGTTGCAGGACCAGCGCCTGCTGGTCGACCTGGTCGATGGTTTGCAGCGCGACTTGCTCATCGTCGAGGGGCGTTTGCAGCCCTGCGTGATAGCGGCCCAGCGCCACTTGCAGCAAGGGCGGTCGATCAGCGCCCGGGTGTGACGGAACCTTTGCCGATGAGCGCAATCAGATCTTACAAGGACAGCTGATCGGGATTTTGCTCCGATGTCGTGATGCTGTCGTGCGAAGCCCCGATGGGCTTCTGTTTAGCCCCGGGCGGCCTCCCCACCGTTCGGGGTTTCTTTTTGCCCGGGATTTGTCTTGGCCCGGGTCAGTCGTGCTCGCCAAACAGACGCAGGCTGTCATGCACGTACTGCTCGCGCATTTGCGGGGCCAGCCACTGGGCGTAGAGGTCGGGCAAGGTATCGTTGCGCAACGGCAGCAGCAGTTTGTTGATATGGCTGATGGCTTCGCGGCCTAGCGGCGTGTCGGAGCAGCCTACCCGTAACAACTGGTATTGCTCGACGCCCTGGATCGGGAAGAAGGTGTAGTCATCGGTCGGCCAGCCTTGTTGTTGCAGCAAGTAGCGCACCTCTGGCCAGTAGCCAAGCACCAGTTGCAGGCGGTCATGCTGCTGCATCTGCAACAGGCTGGTGACTGCATCGTTACCGTAGTGGCGGCTGAGGGTAGTGTCAGGCAGAGTCTTGAGCAGTTCATCAACCGCAGTGCTATAGCTGCGCTGGGCTACCACACCGAGCTTGAGTGCAGTGTTGCCCAGCAACGCCGGCAGGTCGACCTGATTGCCCTGCAGATAGGGTTCGAGCAGGTGCTGGTCTTTGCGCCGAACCACCAGGCCACTGCTCAGCACGCCCAGGCTGGGAATCGAGAAGTGCACGTAACGCGCTCGCTCGGGCGTCCACAGCAAGGTGGGGTCGCAGGTGAAGGTGGGCTCCTGAAGCATCTGGATGCCCCGGGCGCGGTTGACCCGGACAATGCTGTGATCGTATTCGGGCATCTGGTCGATCAGCAGCGCCAGCAACTGGTCGATCGCCCCCTGGCCTTTGCCGGTGCCTTCGAAAATGGTCAGCGGCGGCAGGTCACGCAATAGCCAGAACAAGCGCTCCTTGGCCCAGGCCGAAGTCGGCATGCCCAGGCTCAGCAGCAAACCCAGCAACAACGGCCAGCCACGACGCAGGCTGGTTTGCCAGTGAAAGGTCATGTTCGGCTCTCCACCATTGCCACGGGATTCAGGCAAGGCCTTGTTCAGACCGCCCCTTGGCTGCGTAGCCGGGCAATAGCGGCGGCGTCGTAACCCAGCCCGCCAAGCAATTGATCGGTGTGTGCTCCCAGCTGCGGGCCGACCCACTCACTGGAGCCCGGAGTATCCGAGAGCTTGGGGACGATCCCCGGCATTTTGAACGGCTTGCCGTCCGGCAGTTTGGCCTGGAGGAACATCTCGCGGGCGAGAAACTGCGGGTCGCTGAACATGTCCTCGGCGCTGTAGATGCGGCTGGCTGGCACTTGCGCGTCATTGAGCACCTGCATCAGGTCGTCCAGCGGCAGGGTCCGGGCCCAGCGGTCGATCACCCCGTACAGTTCATCGCGGCGCACGTCGCGGCCGTCGTTGCTGGCCAGGGCCGGATCGTCGGCCAGGTCGTTGCGGCCGATGGCCTGCATGAAGCGCTTGAAGATCGCATCGCCATTGGCGCCGATCTGCACATGCTTGCCGTCGGCACTGGTGTGAATCGAGGAGGGGGTGATGCCGGGCATGATGTTGCCGGTACGCTCGCGAATAAAACCGAACACGTCGAACTCAGGCACCATGCTCTCCATCATGGCGAAGATCGCCTCGTACAGGGCCACATCCACCACCTGGCCCTGGCCGCCGTTGACCTCGCGATGACGCAGGGCCATCAATGCGCCGATGACACCCCACAACGCAGCAATCGAGTCGCCGATGGATATCCCGGTACGTACCGGCGGGCGGTCCTCGAAGCCGGTGATATAGCGCAGCCCGCCCATCGACTCGCCAACCGCGCCGAAACCCGGTTGGTCCTTCATCGGCCCGGTCTGGCCGAAGCCGGACAGGCGCACCATCACCAGTTTCGGGTTGAGGGCGTGCAGCACGTCCCAGCCCAGGCCGAGCTTTTCCAGCACCCCGGGGCGGAAGTTCTCGATCAGGATGTCGGCTTCGGCCAGTAGCTTCTTGAGAATCTCCAGCCCTTCGGCATGCTTGAGATTGAGGGTCAGCGACTGCTTGTTGCGGGCCTGCACGAACCACCACAGCGACGTGCCTTCGTACAGCTTGCGCCACTTGCGCAGCGGGTCACCGCCATCGGGCGACTCGACCTTGATCACGTCGGCGCCGAATTCTGCGCAGATGCGCGAGGCGAACGGGCCGGCGATCAGGGTACCGAGTTCGATGACTTTGAGGCCGGCGAGAGGTTTGCTGGGCGTAGGCATGAGGCGTCCGTGGCAGCGGGTCAGGGCCCCCGTTTTTATCATAGCTGGGGCCGCTCAGATACTGCCGCGGCGCAACGAACATGCGGATCGGTTAGACTGGGCGACTTTCCTTGCCGCAAGAAGCCCGTCCATGGCCCAGCCGTCCACCACCTACAAGTTTGAACTGAACCTCACCGACCTTGACCGCGGCGTGTACGAAAGCGTCAAGCAGACCATCGCCCGTCACCCCTCGGAAACCGAAGAGCGCATGGCCGTGCGTTTGCTGGCCTACGCCCTGTGGTACAACGAACAACTGGCTTTTGGCCGCGGTCTGTCGGATGTAGACGAAGCTGCTGTGTGGGAAAAGAGCCTGGACGACCGCATCCTGCACTGGATCGAAGTTGGCCAACCGGATGCCGATCGCCTGACCTGGTGTTCGCGCCGTACCGAACGCACCAGCCTGCTGGCCTATGGCAGCCTGCGCGTGTGGGAAACCAAGGTGGTGCCGGCGGTCAAGAACCTGAAAAACCTGAACATCGCCGCCGTGCCCCAGGAAGTCCTGGAAACCCTGGCCAAGGATATGCCGCGCGCGATCAAGTGGGATGTGATGATCAGCGAAGGCACGGTGTTCGTTACCGACGATCGCGGCCAGCATGAAGTCCAGCTTCAATGGCTGATGGGCGAGCGCGGCTGAAGCCGCGATTGCACCGCCATCACATTTTCCTGATTCACGAGAAGCCTCAATCGCCCCATGCGTATCGATCCCCGCCCGTTGCCGTCCACGCTGCCGTTCCTTGGCGACCTGCCGCCGTTGCTGACCCGCCTGTATGCCGCCCGCGGCGTGCAATCGGCAGCCGAGCTGGATAAGAGCCTGGCGCGCTTGCTGCCTTACCAGCAACTCAAGGGCATCGAGGCGGCGGTCGACCTGCTGGTGACCGCACTGGCCGAACGTCAGCGCATCCTCATCGTCGGCGACTTCGACGCTGACGGCGCCACGGCCAGCACCGTCGGCGTGCTCGGCTTGCGCCTGCTCGGTGCCGCCCATGTCGACTACCTGGTGCCCAACCGCTTCGAGTACGGCTACGGCCTGACCCCGGAGATCGTCGAGGTGGCCCTGCAGCGCCAGCCGCAACTGCTGATCACCGTCGACAATGGCATCTCCAGCGTCGAAGGCGTGGCAGCCGCCAAGGCGGCGGGCTTGAAAGTGCTGGTGACCGATCACCACCTGCCAGGCCATGAACTGCCGGCGGCCGATGCCATCGTCAACCCCAACCAGCCGGGCTGCGAGTTTCCCAGCAAGGCGCTGGCCGGGGTCGGGGTGATCTTTTATGTACTGATGGCCTTGCGCGCGCGGTTGCGCAGCCTGGGCCACTACGACAATGCAGCGCAACCGAACATCGGCGAGTTGCTCGATCTGGTGGCCCTGGGCAGCGTGGCCGACGTGGTGCCGCTGGATGCCAACAATCGCATCCTGGTCCATCAGGGCCTCGAGCGGATCCGCGCCGGGCGGGCACGGCCGGGGCTCAAGGCAATCCTCGAAGTAGCCCGGCGCGATCACGCGCGCATCACCTCCACCGACCTTGGTTTTATCCTCGGCCCACGGCTCAATGCCGCCGGTCGCCTGGACGACATGAGCCTGGGCATCGAGTGCCTGCTCAGTGACGATGCCAACCTGGCACGGGAAATGGCCGGCCAGCTCGACGAACTGAACCAGGACCGCAAGTCCATCGAGCAGGGCATGCAGCGCGAAGCCCTGGCCCAGCTCAAGGACTTGCCGCTGGAATCGATGCCGTTCGGCCTGTGCCTGTTCGAGCCGGATTGGCACCAGGGCGTGATCGGCATCCTCGCTTCGCGCCTCAAAGAGCGTTATCACCGCCCGACCATTGCCTTTGCCGATGCTGGCGAGGGCATGCTCAAGGGCTCGGCGCGTTCGGTGCCGGGCTTTCATATTCGTGATGCGCTGGATGCCGTGGCCGCCCGTCACCCGCAACTGATCAGCAAGTTTGGTGGCCACGCCATGGCTGCCGGCCTGTCGCTGCCGGCCGAGAACTTCCCGGCCTTTGCCCAGGCGTTCGACGAAGAAACCCGGCGTCAACTGCGTGAAGAGGACCTGACCGGGCGCTTGCTGTCCGACGGCACCCTGGCGGTCGAGGAGTTTCACCTGGAACTGGCCCGCGCCCTGCGCCATGCCGGGCCCTGGGGGCAGCACTTCCCCGAGCCGCTGTTCCATGGCGTGTTCCAGTTGGTCGAGCAGCGGGTGGTGGGTGAGCGGCACCTGAAGGTGGTGCTCAAGAGCGAATGCGGCTCGCTCAAGCTCGATGGCATCGCCTTTGGCATTGACCGCGAAGTCTGGCCCAATCCGACCGTGCGCTGGGTCGAACTGGCCTACAAGCTCGACGTCAACGAGTTCCGCGGCCAGGAAAGCGTGCAACTGATGATCGCCCATATCGAGCCGCGCTGAACTCACGGGGCAAAGTGGTCTAGGCTTCGAATGATCGGTCGAAGAACCTGCGGGGAAGATTCAGTAGTCGGCCTGTCAACTATCTGGAGCCTTACCACTTGATTTGAGAGGTGCCCCATGAGCCTGCTGCTTGAGCCGTACACCTTGCGCCACTTGATCCTGCCCAACCGTATTGCCGTGTCACCCATGTGCCAGTATTCCAGTGTCGACGGCCTGGCCAACGACTGGCACCTGGTGCACCTGGGCAGCCGCGCGGTGGGCGGCGCCGGCCTGATTTTCACTGAAGCCACCGCCGTGACTGCCGATGGGCGCATTACCGCGCAGGACCTGGGCTTATGGGACGATGCGCAGATCCCGCCGCTGCAACGCATCACCCGCTTCATCACCGCCCAGGGCGCAGTGCCAGGCATCCAGTTGGCCCATGCCGGGCGCAAGGCCAGCACCCATCGGCCCTGGCTGGGCAAGCATGGCAGCGTCAAGGTGAGCGATGGCGGCTGGGTACCGGTGGGGCCCTCGAAGATTGCCTTCGACCCGGAGCACACGGCACCGACCGAACTGACCGAAGCGCAGATCGGCGAGATCATCCAGGCGTTTGTCGATGCTGCCCGGCGGGCCCTGGTGGCGGGTTTCAAAGTCGTTGAAGTGCATGCCGCCCACGGTTACCTGTTGCACCAGTTTCTCTCGCCATTGAGCAACCAGCGCCGTGACCAGTACGGCAGCTGTTTCGAAAACCGCATTCGCCTGACCCTGCAAGTGAGCGAAGCGGTGCGTGACGTCTGGCCGGCTGAACTGCCGGTGTTCGTGCGCCTGTCGGCCACCGATTGGGTCGAGGATGGCTGGAATCCCGATGAGACTGTCGAGCTGGCCAAGCGCTTGAGACAGTTGGGCGTGGACCTGATCGATGTGTCCTCCGGCGGTACCTCGGCGAAGGCCGAGATTCCCACCGGGCCTGGCTATCAGACACAGTTTGCGGCAAAAGTCCGGGAAGAATCGGGGATTGCCACCGGGACGGTGGGCTTGATTACCGACCCGATGCAGGCTGAAACCATCTTGCGAACGGCGCAGGCCGATATCATCTTCCTCGCCCGCGAGCTGCTGCGCGACCCGTACTGGCCGCTGCACGCCGACGACGACCTGGGGGGCAACAAAGCGGTGTGGCCGGCGCAGTATCAACGCGCGACCAGTCGCGAGCAGCCGATTCACGAGTCTGATTTGCGCGATTGAAGCAACCCATCGCGGGTTGTAGGAGCGGGCTTGTCCCGCGATGACGCCAGTGCAGCCGGCACATCAGGCGCAGACTGGATTACGAGCGCTTTGCGCTCGATCGCGGGACAAGGCCCGCTCCCACAGGTTAGGCACCGTTCTCAGGGCGGGTGTATCAACTGTGGGAGCGGCAGTGCGATGATTCGATTTACTTAAACCAGCTCCCCCACCGCCCGCCAGGCCTCATCAATCGCTGCATGGGCATAAGCACTCCAGGCCGCATCCGAATTGGCGATGCTGACCTTGCCAACGGGCTTGCGCGCCAGTTCCTGCCATTGCTCGATCTGCTCGGGATCGTCGTAGAGGGTGTTGGTAAAGCAGGCGTAGCCGTGGGGCCAGCGGTTGACGGTGATCGCCAGGATGTCCTGGTTGTGGTCAAAGCCGCCCGGGCCCAGCATGCGTTGCAACTGTTCGCGCAACTGGCTCTCCAGCACCTCGAATGAGGTACCGTACAGGCGCCCACGCCCGGCGCGGGCCTGGTCGCGGCTGTTCATGCCGCTGTCGGGGCTGGTCGGCACGTAGACCATGTGCAAGCCGATAGGCTGCGCCGGGTCGCGCGGGTGCTCGTAGCCACCCAGGCTTACCGGGTAGTCGAGCTTGATCCGGCTGTAGGGCTGGGTCGCGGCATAGATCTCGTGCACGCCAAGCTTCTTGAAGGCCTGCCAGTTGCGCACGATGACCTTGGTGTACACCAGCGGGAATTTGACGTTCTGGCTCAGGGCATGGGCCTGGTCGGCCGACAGGTCGCGCAGCAGGTAGGGGATCATCATGTTGTAGCAGGCCAGGATGCAGTGCTTGCCACGCACCTGGGCCAGCTGCCCGCCACGGCTGAAGCCGATATTTACGCCGCCGTCGACGTTGCGCACGCTGACCGCCGTGCTGTTCAGGCGCAGGCGTACCGGTTGCCCGGCGCGGTCGAGCTGGCTGTAGTCGAAGTTGGCCAGGACGATGTCTTCCATGTCCTTGCCCGGCGCCACCGTCGGCACCAGGCTGCGCACCAGCAGGCGCGCCAGCGAGGCGTTGCCGTCGGGGAAGTGGTAAATGTACGGCTCTTCCATCTCCGCCTTGGCTTCTTCGCTGATGGGTTCCAGGTTCATTGCGCCAAAGCCCGGGAAGCCGGTGTTGTAGGCGTCGGCGGCGGCCACTGCATCAATGCTCAGGGCCATGAAGTCGTTGGTGCGGCCCTGGAAGTACTTGACTGCCTTGGCCGACAGGCCGACGTCCTTGAGGAGGAAATCGCGGTAGCTGGTGCGCTCAAGGTAGGCGTTCTTGTCCTCCAGCGATTTGCCGGCCAGGTAATCCCGGGGCGCTTCGTGCAGGTCGATCAGGGCCTTGCGGTCGCTTTCGGGCAGGGGGAAATCGTTGATGAAATCGCCGATCGAGCGGGCGTTTAGCTGCGCGGGGGCAATGTCATCGGCGACCATTGGCGTTGGGTCGCCGCTGACCAGCTTGTCTTCGCCGAAGGTCTCGCGGTCGAAGAACACCGCGCGCGACAGGCCCAGGTCCGGGTAGAAGCTGCGGTCAAAGGCGCTCTCGAAACGCTTGATGTCCACCCCGAGTTTTGCTAGCAGGCCGTTGACCTCTTTGCTGTACAGGTGGTTGGGCGACTGGAAGGCTTCGCTGCCGCCATAACCGAGGATCATCCGCCCGCCGGCGCTGAACTCGTTGCGCTTGGCATGGCCGCCGAAGTCATCGTGGTTCTCGAGAATCAGGATCTTCGCTGCGGGGTGCTTCTCGCGGTAGAAGAAGGCTGCCGACAGGCCGCTGATGCCGCCGCCGACCACCACCAGGTCGTACGCCTCGCTGATCGGCAAGGCGTCGGTGGCGAAGGTCTGTTTTTCCCAGCCCATCTGGTGGGCGACTTCGAAGGCGCCGACATGGCTGCCGCGCAAGCCGGTCAACGCCGGTGGGTAGTAGTGCCCGCTGGGGGCAGCCTGAAGCAGTTGCAACGGGGTCAAGCCCGCTGCAACGCCGATGGCGACTCCGTTGATGAAGTCGCGTCGGGTGATTTCCATGGGTGTCCTTACCTTAATGTTTGAACATCACATGCCGGATGCAGGTGTAGTCCTCCAGCCCGTACATGGACATATCCTTTCCATAGCCGGACAGTTTCTGACCGCCGTGGGGCATTTCGCTGACCAGCATAAAGTGCGTGTTGACCCAGGTACAGCCGTACTGCAGGCGCGCCGAGATGCGGTGGGCGCGGCCGACGTCAGCGGTCCACAGCGACGACGCCAGGCCGTAGTCGGAATCGTTGGCCCAGGCCAGGGCCTGAGCTTCGTTGTCGAAACGGGTCACCGAGACCACAGGCCCGAACACTTCGCGACGCACGATCTCGTCATCCTGCTGGGCATCGGCCAGCACCGTCGGTTCAAAGAAGAAGCCGTCACCGGCCACTGCCTTGCCACCGGTCACCAGGCGGATATGTGGCTGGGCAATCGCCCGTTCGACCATGGCCGCCACCCGGTCGCGGTGCTGGGCGCTGATCAGTGGGCCGAGTTCGGTGTTCGGGTCGTTCTGCAGGCCATGCTTGATACTGGCCACGGCCTTGCCGAGTTTTTCAACGAATGGCTCGTAGATGCCGCTCTGGGCATAGATCCGGCAGGCGGCGGTACAGTCCTGGCCGGCGTTGTAGAAACCGAAGGTGCGGATGCCGTCGACCGCGGCGTCGATATCGGCATCATCGAAAATGATCACCGGTGCCTTGCCACCCAGCTCCATGTGCATGCGTTTCACGCTGTCGGCGGTGCTGGCGATGATGTTGGCCCCGGTGGGGATTGAACCGGTCAACGACACCATGCGCACTTTCGGGTGGTTCACCAGCGGCGTGCCGACACTTGGGCCACGGCCGAAGAGGATATTCAGTACGCCGGCCGGGAATATGTCGCTGGCCAGTTGGGCCAGGCGCAACGCCGTCAGTGGCGTCTGCTCCGACGGTTTGAGCACCACGGTGTTGCCGGCGGCCAGGGCCGGGGCGATCTTCCAGGCCACCATCATCAGCGGGTAGTTCCATGGCGCAATCGAGGCGACCACGCCCAGCGGGTCGCGGCGGGTCATCGAGGTGTGCCCCGGCAGGTATTCACCCGCGGCCGAGCCGCCGAGGCAGCGGGTGGCGCCGGCAAAAAAGCGAAACACATCGGCGATGGCCGGGATCTCGTCGTGGAGTGCGGCGGCGTAGGGCTTGCCGCAGTTGTCCGATTCCAGCCGGGCCAGCTCTTCACCGTGGGCCTCGATGGTCTGGGCGAGTTTGAGCAGCAGCAGCGAACGCTCCTTGGGTGTGGTCTGCGACCAGCTCTGGAAGGCGTGGTCGGCAGCGCGCACGGCGGTATCGATCTGGGCCTCGCTGGCTTCGTTGACTTCCACCAGCACGCTGCCCAGCGCCGGGTTGAGTACCGCACAGCTTGCGCCTTCGCCTTCAACCAGTTGGCCGTTGATCAACAGTCGGGTTTGCATGGTCTAGTCCTCCAGGAGTTATTTGCCGTTTCCGGCGACGCTTTCGCCGCCGCGGGTCAGGTAATAGGCGCCGAGGATCGGCAGCATGGTCACCAGCATCACCAGCATGGCCACCACGTTGGTCACCGGCACATCGCGCGGCCGGCTCAACTGGTTGAGCAGCCAGATCGGCAGGGTGCGTTCGTGGCCGGCGGTGAAGGTGGTGACGATGATTTCATCGAACGACAAGGCAAACGCCAGCATGCCGCCGGCCAGTAATGCCGAGCCGAGGTTGGGCAGGATGATGTAGCGAAAGGTCTGCCAGCCGTCGGCACCGAGGTCCATCGACGCCTCGATCAGGCTCTGTGAAGTACGTCGCAGGCGGGCGATGACGTTGTTGTAGACGATCACTACGCAGAAGGTGGCGTGGCCGACGACGATGGTGAAAATCCCGGGCTCGATACCGAGGGTCTTGAACGCCGAGAGCAGGGCGATCCCGGTGATGATCCCAGGCAGGGCGATAGGCAGGATCAGCATCAGCGAGATGCTTTCCTTGCCGAAAAAACTGCGCCGGTACAGCGCCGTCGAGGCCAGGGTGCCGAGCACCAGGGCGATCAGCGTGGCCAGGCAGGCGACCTGCAGCGACAGCTTGATCGACTCCAGCACGTCCGGGCGCGAAAACGCCACGCTGAACCATTTGAGGGTAAAGCCCTGGGGTGGAAAGCTGAAGGCGGCGTCTTCGGTGTTGAAGGCATAGAGGAAGATGATCAGGATCGGGAAGTGCAGGAACACCAGCCCGCCCCAGGCCGCCAGGCGCAGGCCGATCGAGGCGCGCTCAGAGTGCATCGAAGGCCCCCAGGCGTTTGACGATGGACAGGTAGATGGCGATCAGCACGATCGGCACCAGGGTAAAGGCGGCGGCCATGGGCATGTTGCCGATGGCGCCCTGCTGGGCGTAGACCATGCTGCCGATGAAGTAGCCGGGCGGGCCGACCAGTTGCGGGACGATGAAGTCGCCCAGGGTCAGCGAGAAGGTAAAGATCGAGCCGGCGGCAATGCCCGGCACCGACAGCGGCAGGATCACCTGCATGAAGGTCTGCCGCGGCCTGGCGCCCAAGTCCGCCGAGGCGTGCAGCAGCGAGGGCGGCAATCGCTCCAGCGAGGCCTGGATCGGCAGGATCATGAACGGCAGCCAGATGTAGACGAACACCAGAAAGCGCCCCAGGTGCGAGGTCGACAGGGTGCTGCCGCCAACCCCGGGAATACCGAGGATGAACAGCAGCACTGGCCCCAGGTTCAGTTGCTGGACGAACCACTGGGCCACGCCGCCTTTGGCCAGCAGCAAGGTCCAGGCGTAGGCCTTGACGATATAGCTGGCCCACATCGGCATCATTACCGCGATGTAGAAGAACGCCTTGGTCTTGCCGCTGGTGTATCGGGCCATGTAGTAGGCGATGGGGAAGGCCAGGGTGGCGCTGGCGATCGATACGGCGATGGCCATGCTCAGGGTGCGCAGGATGATGTCGAAGTTCGACGGGTTGAACAGCGCGCTGAAGTTGGCCAGGGTCAGCTCCGGGCTGACCGCCATGGTGAAGTCGTCGAAGGTGTAGAAGCCCTGCCACAGCAGGCTCAGCAGCGAGCCAAGGTATATCGCGCCGAACCAGGTCAGTGGCGGCACCAGCAGCAGCGCCAGGTACAGGTTGGGCCGCCGGTAGAGCAGGTTGGAGAAGCGCCGCATGGCTGTCGGCGCGGCTGTTGCCGGGGCCTGGCTCATCTCAGCGGCCCTCGCCGGGCACGGTTTCCAGCAGCGCGGTCATCGCCTCGCGGGCCCAACGTGCCTGCAGGCGTTGGCCGGGCTGCCAGGGCGCGGCGTGTTCCTGCCATTGGTTGTTGGCCTGGCTGATGCAGAGCAGTTGGCCGTTGTCCAGTTGCAGCTCGTAGCGGGTGGCGCTGCCCTGATACTGGATATCGTGGAGCAGGCCGCTGACCTGGATTTCGTTGCTGGCGGCCGGTTGGTCGCCAAGGCGGATGTGTTCCGGGCGGATCGAGAAGGGCAGCTCGCTGCCATTGAGCTGCTGCGCCAGTGTGCCGCGCAGCACATTGGAGGTGCCGACGAACTCGGCAACGAAGGTGGTCGCCGGCTTCATGTACAGGTTGCGCGGGGTATCGACCTGCTCGATGCGGCCGCGGTTGAACACCGCGACCCGGTCCGACATCGACAGCGCCTCGGTCTGGTCATGGGTGACGAAGATGAAGGTAATGCCCAGTTGGCGTTGCAGCTTTTTCAGCTCGCCCTGCATTTGCTCGCGCAACTTCAGGTCCAGCGCGCCCAAGGGCTCGTCGAGCAGCAGCACCCGCGGGCGGTTGACCAGTGCCCGGGCCAGGGCCACGCGCTGGCGCTGGCCGCCGGAAAGCTGCACCGGCTTGCGCAGGCCGTAACCGCCCAGGGCGACCATGGCCAGGGCTTCTTCGGCGCGGGTGTGGCGCTCGGCCTTGGCCACGCCCTTGACCTTCAGGCCATAGGCGACGTTGTCGCGCACGTTCATGTGCGGGAACAGCGCGTAATCCTGGAACACCGTGTTGACGTCGCGCTGGTAGGGCGGCAAGCCCGCAGCCTCTGCGCCATGGATGCGGATCGAACCGGTACTGGGTTGCTCGAAACCGGCGATCAGGCGCAGGCAGGTGGTCTTGCCCGAACCCGAGGGGCCGAGCATCGAGAAGAACTCGCCGTCGTGAATGTCGATCGACACCTGGTCAACGGCCCTGACCTCGCCGAAGGCGCGCGAGACATTGGTGAACTGGACTGCAAGGGTCATGCTCAGGTGCTCCACAGGTCAGTGGGGGCGAAACCCATCGCTGGCAAGGCCAGCTCCCACAGGCTGGTGTACACCGGTCCATGGTGGGAGCCGGCCTTGCCGGCGATAGGGCCTTACCTCCCACCCATGATCGCAATGTAGTCCTGGGTCCAGCGGCTATACGGCACGAACTTGCCGCCTTCAGCCTGCGGGGTTTTCCAGAAGGCGATCTTGTCGAACTGGTCAAAGCCATTGGTCTTGCAGCCTTCGGCGCCCAGCAGCTCGCTGCCGGTACAGGCCGCCGGCACCGCTGGCAACGAGCCGAACCAGGCCGCTACATCACCCTGGACCTTGGGCTGCAGCGACCAGTCCATCCACTTGTAGGCACAGTTGGGGTGTTTGGCCTCGCTATGCAGCATGGTGGTGTCGGCCCAGCCAGTGGCGCCTTCCTTGGGAATGGTCGAGGCCACCGGTTGCTTGTCGGCCTGCAGGCCATTGACCATGTAGCCCCAGGAGCTGGAGGCGACTACGCCTTCGTTCTTGACGTCGCTCATCTGCACCGTGGCGTCATGCCAGTAGCGGTGGATCAGCGGCTGTTGCTGGCGCAGCAGGTCGAGCACCGCCTTGTACTGGGTTTCGTTCAGTTCATAGGGGTTCTGGATGCCGAGCTCAGGCTTGACCGATTTGAGGTACAGCGCCGCATCGGCGATGTAGATCGGCCCGTCGTAGGCCTGGACCCGGCCCTTGTTCGGCTTGCCGTCCGGCAGGTTCTGCGGCTCGAACACCACGCCCCAACTGGAAGGCGCCTGTTTGAACACGTTGGTGTTGTACAGCAGCACGTTCGGGCCCCACTGGTAGGGCGTACCGTAGACCTTTTTATCGACCACGTACCAGGCGCCATCCTTGAGCCGTGGATCGAGGTTTTTCCAGTTGGGGATCAGCGCGGTGTTGATCGGCTGTACGCGCTTGCCGGCGATCAGCCGCAGCGAGGCGTCGCCGGAGGCGGTGACCAGGTCATAGCCGCCCTTGGTCATCAGGCTGACCATTTCGTCGGAGGTGGCGGCGGTCTTGACGCTGACCTTGCACCCGGTGTCCTTCTCGAAGCCGGTCACCCAGTCGTAGGCCTTGTCGCTTTCGCCGCGCTCGATGTAACCCGGCCAGGCGACGATATCCAGCTGGCCTTCGCCGGCGCCCACGGCTTTCAAGGGATCGGCGGCCTGCAGGCCGGCGCTGGCCAGCAGGGCGGTGCTCAGGGCGCAGAGCGTGGCGGTCTTGTGCACGAACATGGTGTTCCCTCTTGTTGAAATTATCTCGGGGCAGTGAAAGTGCAGGTATAGCTGCTTTAAGCGTAGTTGCTGTTGCCTGGGTCCAGCGTAGCCCGGTCTTGGGCAACATCTGGAAGCAAATGCATTCAGCTTCGCTTCAGCCAGCGGCAGTACTCTTGGGGTTTCTTTCCTCCCTTGGAGATGCCCGATGAACACCCGAGGCTTGCTCGATCAACTGCTCAAATCCGGCCAGGACCTGCTGCAGAACCAGGCCGGCAAAGGTTCCGCCGACAAAGCCGGCGGTATTGGCGACCTGCTCGGCGGCAAGGGCGGCGGTGGCCTGGGCAGCCTGCTTTCCGGTGCCGGAGGTGGTGCCCTGGCAGCCGGGGCGATGGGCTTGCTGCTGGGCAGCAAAAAGGCTCGCAAATACGGCGGCAAGGCCCTGACCTATGGTGGCCTGGCGGCCCTTGGGGTGATCGCCTACAAGGCCTACGGCAACTGGCAGGCCAAGCAGGGGGCCGCCGTGCAGGGCGAGCCGCAGACCCTCGACCGCCTGCCGCCGGCCCAGGTCGAGCAGCACAGCCAGGCGATCCTCAAGGCCCTGGTGGCCGCGGCCAAGTCCGACGGCCACGTCGATGAGCGCGAACGGGCGCTGATCGAGGGCGAGTTCGTCAAGCTGTCCAGCGACCAGGCGCTGCAGCACTGGCTGCACGCCGAGCTGAACAAACCCCTGGACCCGGCTGACGTTGCCCGCGCTGCCAGCACCCCGGAAATGGCCGCCGAGATGTACATCGCCAGTGTCATGCTGGTGGACGAGGAACATTTCATGGAACGCGCCTACCTGGACGAACTGGCGCGCCAGCTCAAGCTTGATCCTGCGCTCAAGAGCGAGCTGGAAAGCCAGGTAAAACTTGCCGCCAGTCAATGAAATCGGGCTAAAGGCCAGTATCTAGCCCGTTTGGCCTGGTCCAGCGGTTAAGTCAGCCGCAAATGCGCGCAGCCGCTGGGCTATACTCTGCCCATTTTTCCTGCTCGCGTAGAACATTTGAGGGCTGACTGTGAAAAACTGGACCTTGCGCCAACGGATCCTGGCGAGTTTCGCCGTGATTATCGCCATCATGTCGCTGATGGTGGTCGCCGCCTATTCGCGACTGGTGGCAATTGAGGCCGGCGAGGAAGCGGTGCGAACCGACAGCATTCCCGGGGTCTACTACAGCTCCATGATCCGCAGCGCCTGGGTCGACAGCTACGTGTTGACCCAGCAATTGGTCGGCTTGAGCGATCATCGCGAGATCAGCTCGGCCGACATGGAGCTGTACAAGGGTTTTGAAGAGCGCCTCAAGCAGCACATGGCCAGCTACCGGTCGACCATCCGCGACAAGGACGATCTGGCCACCCTCGACCAATTCACCCAGCTTGAGACGGATTACCTCAAAGCGGTGGACATCGTGCTGGATGCCTACCGCAAGAAGGATTACCCCGAAGCCCAGCGCCTGCTCGCCGAGGTCCTCACGCCTGCCTGGATCAACGGACGCAAGCACTTGAACGGGGTGATCGAGCGCAATCGTCATGCCGCCGAAAATGCGACCGAGTCGATCGTCAGCGCCGTGTCCACGGCGAAGTTCAGCATGGTCATCTCGCTGCTGTTGGCCATTTTTGCCGCGACCACCTGCGGGCTGGTGCTGATGCGCGCCATCACCGCGCCAATGCAGCGGATTGTCCATGCCCTGGACAAGCTCAGCGGCGGCGACCTCAGCGTGCGCCTGAACCTGGACCGCAAGGACGAGTACGGCGCCGTCGAAACCGGCTTCAACGAGATGATGGGCGAGCTGACCAACCTGGTGTCCCAGGCGCAGCGCTCGTCGGTGCAGGTCACCACCTCGGTGACCGAAATCGCCGCCACCTCCAAGCAGCAGCAGGCGACCGCCACCGAGACCGCTGCCACCACCACTGAAATTGGCGCAACTTCCCGGGAAATCGCGGCGACTTCCCGCGATCTGGTGCGGACCATGACCGAAGTTACCTCGGCTGCCGACCAGGCTTCGATCCTCGCCGGTTCCGGCCAGCAGGGCCTGGCGCGCATGGAAGAGACCATGCACCAGGTGATGGGCGCGGCGGACCTGGTCAACAACAAGCTGGCGATCCTCAACGAGAAGGCCGGCAACATCAATCAGGTGGTGGTAACCATCGTCAAGGTCGCCGACCAGACCAACCTGCTGTCGCTCAATGCCGCCATCGAGGCGGAAAAAGCCGGTGAGTACGGGCGCGGCTTTGCCGTGGTCGCCACCGAGGTGCGGCGCCTGGCTGACCAGACTGCCGTGGCCACCTATGACATCGAGCAGATGGTTCGCGAGATCCAGTCGGCGGTATCGGCCGGGGTCATGGGCATGGACAAGTTCTCCGAGGAAGTGCGCCGTGGCATGTTCGAAGTGCAGCAGGTCGGCGAGCAACTGACCCAGATCATTCATCAGGTCCAGGCCCTGGCGCCGCGGGTGCTGATGGTCAACGAAGGCATGCAGGCCCAGGCCACCGGCGCCGAGCAGATCAACCATGCCCTGGCGCAGTTGGGCGATGCCAGCAGCCAGACCGTCGAGTCGCTGCGCCAGGCCAGCTTTGCCATCGACGAACTGAGCCAGGTGGCCACCGGCCTGCGTGGCGGCGTGTCGCGGTTCAAAGTCTGACCTGCCGATGAACGACCTTCAGCCCCGCCGCAACCAGGACGCGGCCTCCCACGGCACTCTGTACCTGGTATTCCGTATCGGCGAGCAGCGCTTTGCCCTGGACGCCCATGAAGTCGCCGAGGTGCTGCCGCGCCTGCCGCTCAAGCCCATTGCGCAAACCCCGCCATGGGTTGCCGGGGTGCTGGCCCATCGCGGCGCGCTGGTGCCGGTGATCGATGTCGGCGCCTTGAGTTTTGGCTTGCCGGCGCCGGTGCGCACCAGCACGCGCCTGGTGCTGGTGCACTACCGCGCCGACCCGTTGCGCCCGGCGTTGTTACTGGGGCTGATCCTTGAGCAGGCCACCGATACCCTGCGTTGCGACCCTGCCGAGTTCCAGCCTTATGGCCTGGACAATCGGCAGGCACCGTACCTGGGCCCGGTGCGCGAGGATGCCCATGGTTTGCTGCAGCGTATCGGTGTGCAGGACCTGCTCGGCATCGAAGTACGCGAGCTGCTGTACCCGCCCGACGTTACGGCAGGTGGCGAGGGGCAAGCATGAGTGGCGAGCAGCGCTTTTTTCGCTTTTTGCAGGATCGCATCGGCCTGGACGTTGCCTCGGTCGGCGCACCGATGGTCGAGCGCGCCTTGCGCCAGCGATGTGCGATCCTGGAGGCCCGGGACCTGGATGACTACTGGTTGCGCCTGCAGCAGTCGAATCAGGAGCAGCAGGCACTGATCGAGGCGGTGATCGTCCCGGAAACCTGGTTCTTCCGCTACCCGGAGTCCTTCAATGCCCTGGTGACCCTGGCGCGCAAACGCCTGGCCGAGCTTGGCGGCCTGCGCCCGCTGCGCATCCTCAGCCTGCCGTGCTCCACCGGAGAAGAGCCGTATTCGATTGCTATGGCCTTGCTCGACGGCGGCTTTGCCGCCCACAGCTTTCGCGTCGATGCGATGGACATCAGCCCCAACTCCATTGGCCGGGCCGAACAGGCGCTTTATGGGCGCAACTCGTTTCGCGGTGTGCACCTGGACTTTCGTGAGCGGCATTTCAGCGAGAGCGCCGAGGGCCATAGCCTCGATGATCGGGTTCGCCAGCAGGTCAACTTGCAGGTGGGCAACGTGCTCGATCCGGCATTGAATTCCCGCGAAGGCAGCTACGATTTCGTCTTTTGCCGCAACTTGTTGATCTACTTCGACGTACCCACCCAGCAACGGGTGTTCAAGGTGCTCAAAAACCTGATTCACGAACAGGGCGTGCTGTTTATCGGCCCGGCCGAGGGCAGCCTGCTGGCGCGCATGGGCATGCGCCCGGTGGGTATCGCCCAGTCTTTTGCCTATGTGCGCCAAACCGAGATGGAGCCTGCGCCGCCGAGCAAACCGTTGGCCATTCCAGTGCCCTTGACGGTGCCGCTGACGGTGGCCAGCGTGCCGCGCCCGGCGCCTGCCCTGGTGCGCAGGATCAAGCCTTTTGCCCCACCGCCTGCCAGGCCCGCCGCACAAGAGTCGGCGAGCGAATTGCTGGCGCAGATTGCGCAACTGGCCAATGCCGGTAGCAGCGCCCAGGCCCAGGCTGCCTGCGCACGTTATTTGCAGCAGTACCCGCCCAATGCCCAGGTGTTCTACTGGCTGGGCTTGCTCAGTGACACCGCCGGCGACAGCAGCGATGCGTTGAGCCATTACCGCAAGGCGTTGTACCTCGACCCCCAGCATCCGGAGGCACTGGTGCACCTGGCCGCGTTGCTGGCTTCTCAAGGTGATGTCGCAGGCGCCCGGCGCCTGCAGGAACGGGCCGCACGGCGCGCCGACCGGGAGTCTGAACAATGATGGGTGACAACGACGTGCAACTGGTCGCCAGTGACGCCGCCAGCATCGACGACTGCTGGAACCGTATCGGGGTCCATGGCGACAAGCGCTGCCCGCTGCTCGAGGCGCATATCCATTGCCGAAACTGCGAGGTGTATGCGGCCGCAGCCACGCGCCTGCTGGACCGTTACTCGCTGTCCCAGCAAGCCCACGAGCAAAGCGCGGCCCTCGAGCAAGCCAGCAGTGGCCGCTCGTTGTTGCTGTTTCGCCTGGGCGAGGAGTGGCTGGCGCTGGCCACCCGTTGCCTGGTCGAAGTCGCACCGTTGCAGCAGGTGCATTCCCTGCCGCACCAGCGCTCGCGGGTGCTGCATGGGGTGGCCAATGTACGTGGTGCGTTGGTGCCGTGCCTGTCGCTGAGCGATCTGCTCGGCCTTGAACCCCAGGCCGCGGCGGCGACCTCGGCGCGGGTCATGCCGCGCATGCTGATCATTGCCGCTGCGGGTGGTTCGGTGGTGGTCCAGGTCGATGAAGTGGATGGTATCCATGGCCTGGACCCCGACCGCCTGGCTGTGGAGCAGGGTGAAACACGTTTTACCGCAGCGGTGCTGCAATGGCGCGGGCGCAGTGTCCGCGTGCTGGATGAAGAACAAGTGCTGTCTGCCGTGAACCGGAGCCTGTCATGACCCCAGAGCAAATGCGCGATGCCTCGTTGCTCGAGCTGTTCAGCCTGGAGGCCGAAGCCCAGACCCAGGTGCTCAGCGTCGGGTTGCTGGCGCTGGAGCGCAACCCGACCCAGGCCGATCAGCTTGAAGCCTGCATGCGCGCGGCCCACTCGCTCAAGGGTGCGGCGCGGATTGTTGGCGTCGACGCCGGGGTGAGCGTCGCCCATGTGATGGAAGACTGCCTGGTCGGCGCCCAGGAAGGCCGCGTGCTGCTGCGCCCGGAACATATCGATGCCTTGCTGCAAGGTACTGACCTGTTGATGCGTATCGCCACCCCCGGTGACGTCAGCATCGATGCCGCGGTGCAAGCCTTTCTGGTGCAGATGGCCGCGTTGCTCGACCCGGGCGCGGCACCGCCGCCGGCTATGGCGCCGCCAGCCGTTGCCTTGCCGGAACCCGAACCCCTGCTGGTCGAGCCGGCCATGCTGGAACCCGAGCCGGAGGTCGAAGCAGCGCCTGTGCGCAGCGGCAAGCGCACGAGTGAGGGCGGCGAGCGGGTCTTGCGCGTCACTGCCGAGCGCCTGAACAGTCTGCTCGACCTGTCGAGCAAATCGCTGGTCGAAACCCAGCGTTTGAAACCCTATCTGGCCACCCTGCAGCGCCTCAAGCGCATGCACGGGCAAAGCATCCGCGCCCTGGACGGCCTCAAGCAGCAACTGGAAAGCAGCGGCCAGAGCCCGGAAGTCCAGGATGCCCTGGCCCAGGCTCAACGTTTGCTCGGGGAAACCCAGCAGATTCTGTTGCAGCAGGCCTCAGACCTCGACGAGTTCGGCTGGCAAGCCAGCCAACGCGCGCAACTGCTGTATGACACCGCGCTGGCCTGTCGCATGCGCCCGTTTGCCGATGTGCTGACCGGGCAAAGCCGCATGGTCCGTGACCTTGGCCGCTCGCTGGGCAAGCAGGTGCGCCTGGAAATCGAAGGCGAGAAGACCCAGGTCGACCGCGACGTACTGGAAAAACTCGAAGCGCCCTTGACCCATCTGCTGCGCAATGCCGTCGATCACGGCATCGAGTCGCCCGAACGGCGCCTGGTGGCCGGCAAGCCGCTGGAAGGGCTGATCCGCCTGCGCGCTTCGCACCAGGCCGGGCTGCTGGTGCTGGAGATCAGCGACGATGGTGGCGGCGTCGATCTGGCGCATTTGCGCCAGAGCATCGTTGAACGCCAGTTGTCGCCTGCCGAGACCGTGGCGCAGATGAGCGAGGCCGAGCTGCTGACCTTCCTGTTCCTGCCAGGTTTCAGCCTGCGTGACCGGGTGACTGAAGTCTCCGGGCGCGGTGTCGGCCTGGATGCCGTGCAACACATGGTTCGCCAGCTGCGCGGCTCGATCGAGCTGACCCAGGCCAGCGGCCAGGGCAGTTGCTTTCACCTTGAAGTACCGCTGACCCTGTCGGTGGTGCGCAGCCTGGTGGTGGAGGTCGGCGCCGAGGCCTATGCCTTCCCGCTGGCGCACATCGAACGCACGCTGGAGCTACCGGCCGAGGCCATCGTGCAGATCGAAGGCCGTCAGCATTTCTGGCATGAGGGCCGGCATATCGGCCTGGTTTCGGCCAGCCAGCTGCTCAATCGCCCGCCGAGCCAGGGCGAAGGGCAGAGCATCAAAGTGGTGGTGATTCGCGAGCGCGAGATGCTCTATGGCGTGGCGGTCGAACGCCTGATCGGCGAGCGGGTGCTGGTGGTGATGCCGCTGGATGCGCGCCTGGGCAAGGTCCAGGACATTTCCGCCGGGGCCTTGCTCGACGATGGCGCGGTGGTACTGATCATCGACGTCGAAGACCTGCTGCGCTCGGTGGAAAAGCTCCTCAGCACCGGTCGCCTGGAACGTATCGAACGCGGCCAGCGCAGCGTGCGCGAGGCGGCGCGCAAGCGCGTGCTGGTGGTCGACGATTCGCTGACCGTGCGCGAATTGCAGCGCAAGTTGCTCAGCAACAAAGGCTATGAAGTGGCCGTTGCAGTAGACGGCATGGACGGTTGGAACGCCTTGCGCAGCGAGGACTTCGACCTGCTGATCACCGACATCGACATGCCGCGCATGGACGGTATCGAACTGGTCACCTTGCTGCGCCGTGACAGCCGCCTGCAATCGCTGCCGGTGATGGTGGTTTCGTACAAGGACCGCGAAGAAGATCGTCGCCGTGGACTGGACGCCGGGGCCGACTACTATTTGGCAAAGGCCAGTTTTCACGATGATGCCTTGCTCGACGCCGTCGTCGAGTTGATCGGGGGAGCGCAGGGATGAAAATCGCCATCGTCAACGACATGCCCATGGCCGTGGAGGCCTTGCGCCGGGCGTTGGCCTTCGAACCGGCCCATGAGGTGATCTGGGTCGCCAGCAATGGCGCCGAGGCGGTCAAGCTGTGTGCCGAGCAACTGCCGGACCTGATCCTCATGGACCTGATCATGCCGGTCATGGACGGTGTCGAGGCAACCCGGCGGATCATGGCTGAAACCCCTTGCGCCATCGTTATCGTTACCGTCGACCGCCAGCAGAATGTCCACCGGGTGTTCGAGGCCATGGGCCATGGCGCTCTCGACGTGGTCGACACCCCGGCCCTGGGGGCTGGCGACCCGCGCGAGGCCGCCGCGCCGCTGCTGCGCAAGATCCTCAACATCGGCTGGCTGATCGGCCAGCAGCGCAGCAGCCCGACCCGGGCCATGGCCGCGCCGGTCCGTGAGGCTGCCCAGCGCCAGGGCCTGGTTGCCATCGGCTCCTCGGCCGGTGGCCCGGCCGCCCTGGAAGTGCTGCTCAAAGCCTTGCCCAAGAGCTTTCCCGCAGCGATCGTGCTGGTTCAGCACGTTGATCAGGTGTTCGCCGCCGGCATGGCCGAGTGGCTCAGCAGTGCGTCGGGCCTGGCGGTGCGCCTGGCCAGCGAAGGCGAGCCGCCACAGCCGGGGCAGGTGTTGCTGGCCGGGACCAACCACCACATCCGCCTGCTCAAGAACGGCAACCTGGCCTATACCGCGGAGCCGGTGAACGAGATCTACCGGCCCTCCATCGATGTATTTTTCGAAAGCGTGGCCCGCTACTGGCGCGGCGACGCGGTCGGCGTGTTGCTCACCGGCATGGGCCGCGATGGCGCCCAGGGCTTGAAGCTGATGCGCCAACAGGGCTTTTTGACCATTGCCCAGGATCAGCACAGCAGCGCGGTGTACGGCATGCCCAAGGCAGCCGCCGCGATAGACGCCGCCGTGGAGATTCGCCCGCTGGAGCGAATCGCCTCGCGATTGATGGAAGTTTTTCCAAAATGACGATATGTATTGAGCCATGCCGGCTGGCCGGCAGTGACCAGGTGACAGCGCATGAATGATTTACCGCTCGACGGTTTTCCGACCATGAATGAAAATTCGGCGATGGTCCTCTTGGTCGACGATCAGGCAATGATCGGCGAAGCGGTGCGGCGTGGCCTGGCTCACGAAGAGAACATCGACTTCCACTTCTGCGCCGACCCGCACCAAGCAGTGGCCCAGGCGGTGCGGATCAAGCCCACGGTGATCCTCCAGGACCTGATCATGCCCGGCCTGGACGGCCTGACTCTGGTGCGCGAATACCGCAACAACCCGGCCACCCAGGACATCCCGATCATCGTCCTGTCGACCAAGGAAGACCCGCTGGTCAAGAGCGCGGCCTTTGCCGCCGGGGCCAACGACTACCTGGTGAAGCTGCCGGACAACATCGAACTGGTGGCGCGCATCCGCTACCACTCGCGCTCCTACCTGACCCTGCTGCAACGCGACGAGGCCTACCGGGCCCTGCGCGTCAGCCAGCAGCAGTTGCTCGACACCAACCTGGTGCTGCAACGGCTGATGAACTCCGATGGCCTCACGGGGCTTTCCAACCGCCGCCATTTCGACGAGTACCTGGAGCTGGAGTGGCGCCGGGCCATGCGTGAACAGGCGCAGCTGTCGTTGCTGATGGTCGATGTCGATTACTTCAAGTTGTTCAACGACACCTTCGGCCACCTGGCCGGGGATGAAGCACTGCGCAAGGTGGCTGAAGCCATTCGCGCCTCCTGCGCGCGCCCCAGCGACCTGCCGGCCCGTTACGGCGGCGAGGAATTCGCCCTGGTGCTGCCCAACACCTCGCCGGGCGGTGCACGCCTGGTCGCGGAGAAACTGCGCCAGACCGTAGAGGCCATGAACATCGCCCATACCATGCCCAACCCCGATTCGGTCCTGACCGTGAGCATCGGCCTGGCGACCCTGACCCCAGGCATCGGCAGCCATTGCCGGCAGTTGATCTCGGCGGCGGACAAGGGCCTGTACCTGGCCAAGAACAATGGGCGCAACCAGGTTGGGGTGGATTGACAGCAGCCACAAGTGGCAAGCTTCAAGCGGCAAGAAAAACCGCAGCGCCCGGCATTTCTCCGGCCTCTTGTCGCTTGTAGCTTGCCGCTTGAAGCTGTAACTCAGCTATACTCTCCGGCTTTTCTACAGAATACGCACGAGAGCTGCCCGCCCATGGAAATCCAACCGATCCTGAACACCATCAAGGACCTGACCGAGCGCTCCGAGTCCATTCGGGGGTATCTTTGACTACGATCACAAGCATGACCGCCTGATCGAAGTTAACCGCGAGCTCGAAGACCCGAACGTCTGGAACAAGCCCGAGTACGCCCAGGAACTGGGCCGCGAACGCGCCATGCTGGCGCAGATCGTCGAGACCCTGGATGAACTGTCCGGTGGCCTGGTCGACTCCCGCGAGCTGCTCGACATGGCCGTCGAAGAGAACGACGAAGCCGCCGTCAACGACGTCGTCGAAGTGCTCCAGGGCCTGGAAGAATCCCTGGCCAAGCTCGAATTCCGACGCATGTTCAGCGGCGAGATGGACATGAACAACGCCTACCTGGACATCCAGGCCGGTTCCGGCGGTACCGAAGCCCAGGACTGGGCCAACATCCTGCTGCGCATGTACCTGCGCTGGGCCGCCAAGCGTGGCTTCGACGCCACCATCATGGAGCTGTCCGAGGGTGAAGTCGCCGGCATCAAGGGCGCCACCGTGCACATCAAGGGCGAGTACGCCTTTGGCTGGCTGCGTACCGAGATCGGTGTGCACCGCCTGGTGCGCAAGAGCCCGTTCGACTCCGGCGCCCGTCGCCACACCTCGTTCTCGGCGGTGTTCGTGTCGCCAGAGATCGACGACAAGGTCGAGATCGAGATCAACCCGGCAGACCTGCGCATCGACACCTACCGCTCCTCGGGCGCTGGTGGTCAGCACGTAAACACCACCGACTCGGCCGTGCGTATCACCCACGTACCGACCAACACCGTGGTCAGCTGCCAGAACGAACGTTCCCAGCACGCCAACAAGGACACCGCCATGAAAATGCTGCGGGCCAAGTTGTACGAGCAGGAAATGCAGAAGCGCAACGCCGCTTCCCAGGCCCTGGAAGACAGCAAGTCGGACATCGGCTGGGGTCACCAGATCCGTTCGTACGTGCTCGACGCCTCGCGGATCAAGGACCTGCGCACCAACATCGAGCGCAGCGACTGCGACAAGGTGCTCGATGGCGATATCGACGAATACCTGGAAGCCAGCCTCAAGCAAGGGCTGTAACCGCGCGGCCCCGGCCCGCTCCCTGTCGGGGCGGGCTTGCCCCGCGATCCCTTGCCCAAGGCGAGGGACAATGAACCCGTGATGGAAAATGTGACGACATGAGCGACTTACAACTCGACCCGCAAGACCTGCAACAGGAAGAAAACAACCTGATCGCGCTGCGCAAGGAAAAACTTGCTGCCGAGCGCGCCAAGGGTAATGCCTTCCCCAACGACTTCCGCCGTGACAGCTACTGCAACGACCTGCAGAAACAGTATGTCGACAAGACCAAGGAAGAGCTGGAAGCTGCAGCGATTCCGGTCAAGGTTGCCGGGCGCATCATGCTCAACCGTGGCTCGTTCATGGTGATCCAGGACATGACCGGTCGTATCCAGGTCTATGTCAACCGCAAGACCCTGTCGGAAGAAACCCTGGCCGCAGTCAAAACCTGGGACCTGGGCGACATCATTGCCGCCGAAGGCACCCTGGCGCGTTCCGGCAAGGGCGACCTGTACGTCGAAATGACCAGCGTGCGCCTGCTGACCAAGTCGCTGCGCCCGCTGCCGGACAAGCACCACGGCCTGACCGACACCGAACAGCGCTACCGCCAGCGCTACGTCGACCTGATGGTCAACGAAGAGACCCGTCACACCTTCCGCGTCCGCTCGCAGGTCATTGCGCACATCCGCAATTTCCTGATGGCCCGCGACTTCCTCGAAGTCGAGACGCCGATGCTGCAAACCATCCCCGGTGGTGCCGCCGCCAAGCCGTTCGAAACCCACCACAACGCGCTGGACATGCAGATGTTCCTGCGTATCGCCCCGGAGCTGTACCTCAAGCGTCTGGTGGTGGGCGGTTTCGAGAAAGTCTTCGAAATCAACCGCAACTTCCGTAACGAAGGCGTATCGACCCGGCACAACCCCGAGTTCACCATGCTCGAGTTCTACCAGGCCCACGCCGACTACGAAGACAACATGGACCTGACCGAGGAGCTGTTCCGCGAGCTGGCCCAGCTGGTCCTGGGGACTACCGACGTGCCGTACGGCGACAAGGTGTTCCACTTCGGCGAGCCGTTCGTGCGCCTGTCGGTGTTCGATTCGATCCTCAAGTACAACCCTGAGATCAGCGCGGCCGACCTGCAGGACATCGACAAGGCCCGCGCAATCGCCAAGAACGCCGGTGCCAAGGTCCTCGGCTTCGAAGGCCTGGGCAAGCTGCAGGTGATGATTTTCGAAGAGCTGGTCGAGCACAAGCTGGAGCAGCCGCACTTCATTACCCAGTACCCGTTCGAAGTCTCGCCGCTGGCCCGCCGCAACGACGAGAACCCGAACGTCACCGACCGCTTCGAGCTGTTCATCGGTGGCCGCGAAATCGCCAACGCCTACTCCGAGCTCAACGATGCCGAAGACCAGGCCGAGCGCTTCATGGCCCAGGTGGCCGAGAAGGACGCCGGTGACGACGAAGCCATGCACTACGATGCCGACTTCGTCCGTGCCCTGGAATACGGCATGCCGCCAACCGCCGGTGAAGGCATCGGCATCGACCGTCTGGTGATGCTGCTGACCAACTCGCCATCGATTCGCGACGTCATCCTGTTCCCGCACATGCGCCCTCAGGCCTGAGCGAACTGAACAAGCCGCCTTCCGGGGCGGCTTTTTCATGCCTGCAATAAATTCTTCGATCGGATCCAACGTTTGGGGTAGACCAGCAGTGACTCCCGCAATGACTCAACAAGGCGCCGCCGGCGTGGCTACAGCGGTGGCCGAAAGCGTGCAGTACCAGGGCCGCAAGGCCAGCCGCGAAGGTAGCGAACTTCGCCGCCAGCAAATCCTTGATGCGGCCATGCGCATCGTCGTGCGTGATGGCGTGCGTGGCGTACGTCACCGTGCGGTGGCCGCCGAGGCCGGGGTGCCGCTGTCGGCGACCACCTATTACTTCAAGGACATCGAAGACCTGCTCACCGACACCTTCGCCCAGTATGTCGAACGCAGCGCGGCCTACCTGGCCAAACTCTGGGAAAACACCGAGGTGGTGCTGCGCCAGTTGTTGTCCCAGGGCGATGGCAGCCCGCAGTCGCGGGCGCGCCTGGCCGACGAAGTGGCGAAGATGACCACCGACTACGTGCAGCGCCAGTTGCACAACCGCCGTGACTTTCTCATGGCCGAGCAGGCCTTCCGCCAGGAGGCGCTGTTGTGCCCGCGGCTGGCCGAACTGGTCAAGTCACACGAGCAGATCCTCCTGCGCGGCGCCGTGCAGATGCTGCAAGTGGTAGGCTCGCATCAGCCGCAACAGGATGCCCTGGTGTTGACGGCGATTATCGAGCAGATGGAATATCAGGGCCTGCTCGACGGCGAACACGCCCAGGCTGAAGCGCCGATGCTCGCTATTCTTACCCGGTACCTGCATCTGGTATTGGCGTCGGTGTAAGGCGCGAACCTAATTCAAGGAGAGGTTGATGAAAGCCAGAACCCTGCTGTTGGCATTGTCGTTCTTGCTGCTTGGCGGTTGTCTGGTCACCTTCAACGAGCCGATCCCGGCCAATAAGCCCGCGCCCAAGGCCCTGTTGGGCACATGGACGAGCAAGGACGCCTGGGGTGAACCATTGACCCTGCAGATCAGCCGCAGCGGTGGCAACGCCTACAAGGCGGTGGCCATCGGCAAGGACAAGAAGCGCGACGAGTACGCCTTCACTGTGTCCCAGCACGGCAATCGCTGGTACCTCTCGGCCGGCGTGCCCAAACGCCTGGGCGGCAATTTCCTGATCGGCGGTTTCGAAGTGCTCGATAACAAGGAACTGGTGGTCTACAACCTCGATGTCGAGCAGGTCAACCAGGCCGTACGCAAGAAAGAACTCAGTGGCCGCACCATCGAGGTGCCGGAAGACAACGGCGAAGGCATCCTGATCGACAGCCCGGCCGAGCGTGTCCTGGCCTATCTGGACGACCCGGCCAACTCCGACCTGTTCATCGAAGTGGCGCGCTTCACGCGGGCCGGCAAGTGATAGTTGCAACTCAAGGAGTGTAGGGTGGACGAGTACCAGCAGACGATACGCGCCCTGTCTGATCGCATTGTCCTGGCGCAAACGCCCATTCGCGTGCTCGATGCGGTGAAGTGGGACGACAGCATTCGCCAGGGTTTCCTCATGTCCAAAGGCAAGGAGCCGCCAGCGGTAGACCGCGCCTATTACCAGGGCCGGCCCTTGTCGTTCGATTCGGCGGCGGTCAAGCTCGAGTTCCAGAACATCGAGCGCGACATCACTCGCCAGCTTGGCCAGTTCAACCCGGTCGGGCAGATCATGCGGCGCATGTGCAAGGAATACCGCATGGTGGTGCGCATGCTCGAAGCGCGTGGCACCGAGGATTTCGGCCTGATCTCCCAAGAGCTGTATGGCGCCGCCTCCGACGCCTTCCATGCCGGTGACCCGACCCTGGCCGACTTGGGCCTGATGCTCTCGGATTACCTGAACAACATCGACGGCCGCGGCGACCTCAAGGACGAGCCGAAGAACCTCACCGCCAAGCAGGCCGTGGAGATGCTCCAGGGCCGCCTGAACAAAGTGTTCAATGAGGCTGAAGACACCATCCGCGTGTTCGAGTCCGACGGTATCGTCGCCGACGCCGCCGCCGGTGCCGACTACATCAAGATCCGCGCCGACGCCATGTTCAACAGCCGCGACGTACGGGCGCTGGAGGTGCATGAAGGCCTGGTGCACGTCGGCACTACCCTGAACGGCCTCAACCAGCCGATTTGCACCTTCCTGGCCAAGGGCCCGCCCTCATCGACCGTGACCCAGGAGGGCCTGGCGATCCTCATGGAGGTGATCGCCTTTGCCTCCTACCCCAGCCGCCTGCGCAAGCTGACCAACCGTACCCGGGCCATCCATATGGTCGAGGAGGGCGCGGATTTCATGCAGGTCTATGAGTTTTTCCGCGCCCAGGGCTTCGAGATGGCCGAAAGCTACGGCAACGCCAGCCGGGTATTCCGCGGGTCGGTGCCCAACGGCCTGCCGTTTACCAAGGACTTGTCCTACCTCAAGGGCTTTATCATGGTTTACAACTATATTCAGTTGGCCGTGCGCAAGGGCAAGCTCGAACAGATCCCCTTGTTGTTCTGCGGCAAGACCACCCTTGAAGACATGCGCACCTTGCGCCAACTGGTCGATGAAGGCCTGGTGGAACCGCCCAAGTACCTGCCGGAGCAGTTTCGCGACCTCAACGCGCTGTCGGCCTGGATGTGTTTCTCCAACTTCCTCAACCACCTGAGCCTGGACCGGATTGAAGCCGATTATTCGAACATTCTCTGATGCATGGCGCAGGCCCCTGGGCCTGCTGCTGGTGCTGCTGAGTCTGGGCGGCTGCAGTTCACTGTTGTTCTTTCCCGAGCCTGGCCAGCCGTTCACCCCGGAAAAAGCCAGGCTCGAGTACCGCGACGTTACCCTGACCGCGGCCGACGGCACCCGCCTGCACGGCTGGTGGCTGCCGGCCAAGGCCGGTGTCGAGGTCAAGGGCACGGTGCTGCACCTGCATGGCAATGGCGGCAACCTGGCCTGGCACCTGGGTGGCAGCTGGTGGTTGCCGGAGCAGGGTTATCAGGTGCTGTTGCTCGACTACCGCGGTTACGGCCTGTCCGAGGGCAAACCGCAGTTGCCCGAGGTCTACCAGGACATCGCCGCAGCGCTGGACTGGCTGGACCAGGCGCCCGAGGTGCAGGGCAAACCACAGGTCCTGCTCGGTCAAAGCCTGGGCGGTTCAATGGCCATTCACTACCTGGCCGAGCATCCCCGGCAGGCCGAGCGCTTCAAGGCCATGGTCTTCGATGGCGTGCCGGCCAGCTATCGCCAGGTCGGGCGGTTTGCCCTGAGCAACTCCTGGATGACTTGGCCGCTACAGGTGCCGTTGTCGTGGCTGGTGCCCGATGGCGACAGTGCGATCCATTCGATTGCTCGGATCAAGGCGCCGCCCAAGTTGTTTTTCCACAGCATCGACGACCCCATCGTGCCGCTGGCCAACGGCATCCAGTTGTACCAGGCTGCGCCACCACCGAGGGTGTTGCAGCTGACCCGTGGCGGGCATGTGCAGACCTTTGCCGACAAGACCTGGCGCCAGGTCATGTTGCGCTTTCTGGACGACCCGAGCCATTTCAACGGGCTGCGGCGCCTGGCCGAAGTCCCCAATTACCCTGACGAGAAGTCGCAATGAGTGAAGAACGCAACGCCATCCCGCTGATCATTACCGGTGTCTGCAGCATCATCGGTACCGTCGCGGCCCTGTGGTACTACGGTTACCTGCATTTCGCCAAGCCTGAGGATGCCTTGCTGTTGTCCGATTTCACCATGCTCAAGACCATTCCGGGCGAGGACTACAAGATCTCCCTGCAGCCGGCCAACCAGGTGGCGCAATGCGTTGATGGTGTGCTGGTGTTGTTCGACACCGCGCAGAAGGGCCTGACCGGCGTTCTGGTGAACAACAAGAAGCAGGCCGTGCGCTGCCTGGGGCAGGAGACCCCGCAAGAAGTCCAGTAAGCCCCGGGGCTGCTTTGCAGCCCAATCGCCGGCAAGGCCGGCTTGTGTCTTGAGGTAGGAATAGAATCAGAAGTGAGAGCGGTGAATGGCAAGCTGCACGCCGGTAGTGCTCAAAGCACGTGTGGGAGCAAAGCTGCCATTCACCTCTCCACTCTGGCCCGAGCCCGAACAGTTGATTGAGCGCCTCTCGAATCACAAGCGTGGGCCAAGCCAGAGCGCTCTCACAACTGAGTGTAAGAGGGTTCAGCCATGTTGTCTTCTGTTGGAATCGACACTGCCAAAGCCACTTTGGAAATCTGCATCAAACCTCAAAAAATCCGCTTCGAAGTGGCCAACAACTCCGCAGGCTTCGAGGCGTTGCTTGAGCGTCTGAAGGACTTCAAGATCAGTCGAGTGCTGATCGAAGCGACAGGCGGCTACGAGAAAGATGTGTTGATCGCCCTGGCCTCAGCAGGACTGGAAACCATCTGCATCAACCCAGCCCGTGCCCGAAAATTCGCCGATGCCATGGGTAAAAAAGCCAAAACCGACAAGATCGACGCCGAAGTCCTTGCGGACTTCGCTGCACACCTCAGCGCCCCTCAAGGCCAACCGGTCAGCCCTGAACGCGAAGAGCTGCGAGAGCTGGTGAAGCAGCGCGCCCAATTTGTGCAGAGCCGTGATGACGACAAGCGGCGTCGCCAGCAATGTCGCTCGGCAACAGTGATGGCCCACTTCGATGAGCATATAGAGCAGCTGAAAGTGCTGATCAAACGCCTCGACGAAGAAATTGATCAGGCGATGGTGCAACTGGACGATACCAGGGCGCGTCAGTTATTGGCAGTGACCGGAATCGGTCGGGTAACCGCCGCAAATCTGCTCGCCTCACTGCCTGAACTGGGACAGTTGGACCGCCGTCAGATCGCCGCGCTGGTGGGCGTAGCGCCTTACAACAACGATAGCGGTAGCCATCGAGGGCACCGCCAGATATGGGGTGGTCGGGCCCATGTAAGGCGAGTGCTGTACATGTCGAGCTGGATCATCATCCGTCACAACACAGAATTTAAAGCACGCTACGAAGCACTTCGGGAGCGTGGGAAGTGCGCCAAGGTAGCCCTCGTAGCCTGTATGCGGGTGCTGATCGTCAGGCTGAATGCAATGCTGCGGGACAATACCCCTTGGCGAGTGCAAACAGCCTGATCAAGACAGTTGCTCCCACAGGAGGGGTAAATGCAGGCCCTCTGCGGGAGCGGCGGTGCGACGCCTCGACTTGACCCGCGATGAGGCCCGCAACACAAACAAGAATCCCGCCAGACTCGGCGGGATTTTTGTTACTGCGCAGCGAACATCAGTTCAGCTGGCTCACCGAGCGCGGTGCCACTGGCTGGTTGTCATTGGAAATGGTCACTTCCACCCGCCGGTTCTGGGCACGGCCCGAGTTGCTGGTGTTCTCGGCAACCGGATACTCCTTGCCGTACCCCTGGGCGACGATCCGCGCCGGATCCACCCCGGCACGTACCAGCGCCATGCGCACGGCGGCGGCGCGACGCTCGGACAGCGACTGGTTGTAGTTGGCGCTGCCTTTGCTGTCGGTGTAGCCCTCGACGATCACCTTGCGGTCAGGGTTCTCCTGAAGGAACTGCGCCAGCTTGGTGATGTTCGGGTAGGCGCTGCTCTTGAGGTTGGCCTTGTCGAAGTCGAACAGCACGTCACCGAAGGTCACCAGGGTGCCGCGGTCGGTCTGTTTGGCATTGAGGCTATCCTGCAGCTTCTTGATCTGCGCATCGCGGGCATCAAGACGGGCCTGGGCACGCTGGGCGGCAGCGTTCTTCAGGTTGCCTTCGGCGGTACGCAGGGCAATGGTCTGCTTGGCCACTTCAACTCGCTGGTTGGTCAGGTAGGCGAGCTGGTCGACCTTGTTCTGGTCTTCCTTGTCCATGTAGGCCTGGTCGGCCTTGTTCAGCCAGTCCTGGGCGTCCTTGGTTTCCAGGGCCGCGACCTTGGCGGCCTGCGGATTGCTCTGCAGGGCGGAGAAGTTGCTCCGGGCCGACTCCAGGTTGGCGTTCGGCTGCGTCGCGCAGGCGGCCAGGCCAACGCTCAGGGCCAGAAGGGCTGGGATCATCACGTGATTACGCATAATGGTTCATCCTTTGATCGATTACGAATGCACGGGTCGGCGGGCGGGCGTCACTCGACGCTGCGCATGCCTTCCTCACGCAGGTCCTGAACGCCCTGGCGGGCATCCTGTACGGCTTTCTCGGCCTTGGCGGCCTGGGCCTTGCGCTCGGCGACGCGGGCGTCCCACTCGGCCTGTTCGGCCAGGCGCTTGGCGTCGTCGTACTGCTTGTCGTGCATGGCGATTTCCGCCTGTTTGAGCTTGTCCTGCGCGGCCTTCATTTCAACGGCGGCAAACTCGGTAGCGCCGGCGCTGACAGCGGAATTGACCGCCGATTGCGTCACAGCGTACTGCTCGCTGGGTGGATTGCCGGCACAGCCGGCCAGGACCAGGCTGCTGCCCAGTGCCAGCGCGGCCAGTTTGAGCCCGCGCAGGTGAGTGGATGAGGTGTTTGCGGTACGGGTCTGCATGGTGGTCAACTCCATTGGATCACTCCTGATGAACAACGAATTCCATAACAGTCCATCGGCGTGCCCCATCAGCGTCGGGAGTGCTTTTACCCGGTTCTGAGAGGGTTTTGCCGTAATGGCTATTGGCTGTGACCGAAGCGTTTTTTCAATAGTTCAGAAAAATGTGCCGCGTGGTTACGGTTTTTTCTGACTGATCGGTCAGTGGTTTTTTCGTTGAACTTTCAGCTGTGTCCGCGGTACGCGAGCGCCTGCGCAGGCGCTCGGAACGCAGCTGCAGACGGGGTGAATCAAGCGCTGATGTCGCCTTTGGCGCTGCTCATTTCCTGTAGGTAACGGCGAGACAGCGCAAGAAAACGCGGGGTCGGCCCGATGTCTTCGTAGAGCGGATCGCCTTCTTCATCGGTGGCAATCACCTGCGAGCCCTGGACATAGGGGAAGCTCGCTTCCAGCTCCTCAAGCGCTGCCCCCAGCAGCTCGCCGAGCAGCTCTTCGGGCTGGCGCTTGGGGTACATTTCGGCCAGGGCCGCCAGGCGCGCCGCTGCTTCCATGTCCAGGTGCAGGACATGGCCAGTGGGGCTCAACGGGCCTTTGGCGTTCTGTTCCCAATGCTGGGCAAGATCACGGATTTTCATGATGTTCTCCTGTGGGCCTGAGTTGAGCGCTGAGCTGAGTCCGAAGTTGAGCCCTAAGTTGAGCGTAGTTCAGCCGTGGCTCTGCCTTGAAGCTCGACCACTACTGGGGCACTCTGGGCCCAGAGCGGTTTTCCCGAATGCCGGAGACAGGGCTGATGACTGATATCGATGTGCGCTTGCGTGAAGATGTTCATTTGTTGGGCGAGTTGTTGGGCGACACCGTGCGCGAGCAGCACGGCGAAGCGTTTTTGCAGACCATCGAGGACATTCGCCGCAGTGCCAAGGCCGACCGCAGCGGCAGTGCCGAGCAACTGAGCTCGACCCTCAACGACCTGGCCGAAGACGAACTGCTGCCGGTGGCCCGGGCCTTCAACCAGTTTCTCAACCTGGCCAACATCGCCGAGCAGTATCAGCTGATCCGCCGCCGCGACGCCGGCCAGCCCGAACCTTTCGAAGCCCGTGTGCTGCCCGAGTTGCTGGCGCGGCTCAAGGCTGCCGGCCACAGCGACGATGCCCTGGCCCGGCAACTGGGCAAACTGAGCATTGAACTGGTGCTGACCGCTCACCCGACTGAAGTGGCCCGGCGCACCCTGATCCAGAAGTACGACGCGATTGCCGCGCAGCTGGCCGCCCAGGATCACCGCGACCTGATCCCCGCCGAGCGCGAGCAGATCCGCGAACGCCTGCAACGCCTGATCGCCGAAGCCTGGCACACCGAAGAAATCCGCCGCACCCGGCCAACTCCGGTGGACGAAGCCAAATGGGGCTTTGCGGTGATCGAGCATTCGCTGTGGCAGGCGATCCCGCATCATTTGCGCAAGGTCGACACGGCCCTGCACCAGGCCACCGGCCTGCGCCTGCCACTGGAGGCGGCGCCGATTCGCTTTGCTTCGTGGATGGGCGGCGACCGCGATGGCAACCCCAATGTCACCGCGCCGGTTACCCGCGAAGTGTTGTTGCTGGCGCGCTGGATGGCCGCTGACCTGTTCTTGCGTGATATCGATGCCCTGGCTGCCGAGCTGTCGATGCAGCAGGCCAGCGAGGCGCTCAGGGCCAAAGTGGGTGACTCCGCCGAGCCCTATCGGGCCGTGCTCAAGCAGTTGCGTGAGCGCTTGCGGATCACCCGTGCCTGGGCCCACGCCTCGTTGACCGCCGCGCAGGCTCCTGCCCCCGAAGTGCTGCAGGACAACCGCGAACTGTTCGAGCCCTTGCAGTTGTGCTTCGAGTCGCTGCACGCCTGTGGCATGGGCGTGATTGCCGATGGCCCGCTGCTTGACTGCCTGCGCCGGGCGGTGACCTTCGGCCTGTTCCTGGTACGCCTGGATGTGCGCCAGGACGCCGCCCGGCACACCTCGGCGCTCAGCGAAATCACCGAATACCTGGGTCTTGGTCGCTATGCCGAGTGGGATGAAGACGCACGCGTCGCCTTCCTGCAGCAGGAACTCAACAGCCGTCGGCCACTGTTGCCAAGCTACTTCAAGCCCCAGGCCGACACCGCCGAAGTGCTTGCCACCTGCCGCGAGATTGCCGCAGCGCCAGCGGCCTCGCTGGGCTCCTATGTCATCTCCATGGCCGGTGCCGCCTCTGATGTGCTGGCGGTGCAACTGCTGCTCAAGGAAGCCGGCGTACTGCGGCCCATGCGCGTGGTGCCGCTGTTCGAAACCCTCGCCGACCTGGACAACGCCGGGCCGGTGATGGAGCGCCTGCTCGGCCTGCCGGGCTACCGCGCCGGCTTGCATGGCCCGCAGGAAGTGATGATCGGCTATTCCGACTCGGCCAAGGATGCCGGTACCACGGCGGCGGCCTGGGCCCAGTACCGCGCCCAGGAAAGCCTGGTGCGCATCTGCCGCGAGCAACAGGTCGAGTTGCTGTTGTTCCACGGTCGCGGCGGTACCGTCGGGCGTGGCGGCGGCCCGGCCCACGCGGCGATCCTGTCGCAGCCGCCGGGGTCGGTGGCGGGGCGTTTCCGTACCACCGAGCAGGGCGAGATGATCCGCTTCAAGTTCGGCCTGCCGGACATCGCCGAGCAGAACCTCAACCTCTACCTGGCCGCGGTGCTGGAGGCGACCTTGCTGCCACCGCCGCCGCCACAACCGGCCTGGCGCGCGCTGATGGACCAGTTGGCCGCCGACGGCGTCAAGGCTTACCGTGGCGTGGTGCGTGACAACCCCGAATTCGTCGAGTACTTCCGTCAATCCACCCCGGAGCAGGAGTTGGGCCGCCTGCCGCTGGGCAGCCGCCCGGCCAAACGTCGCGCCGGCGGGATTGAAAGCCTGCGGGCGATCCCGTGGATTTTCGGCTGGACCCAGACGCGCCTGATGCTGCCGGCCTGGCTTGGCTGGGAAGCGGCACTGAACAATGCCCTGGCCCGTGGCCAGGGGCCGTTGCTGGCCGAGATGCGCGAGCAGTGGCCGTTTTTCCGCACACGCATCGACATGCTGGAAATGGTCCTGGCCAAGGCCGATGCCGATATCGCCCGCTCCTACGACGAACGTCTAGTGCAACCAGAACTGCGACCTTTGGGTGCACATTTGCGCGACCTATTGTCGCAGGCGTGCCAGGTGGTACTGGGGCTGACCGGGCAGCCGGTGCTACTGGCACACAGCCCCGAGACCCTGGAATTCATCCGCTTGCGCAACACCTATCTGGACCCGCTGCATCTATTGCAAGCCGAACTGCTGGCGCGCTCGCGCGGGCGCGAAGCCGCTCTGGATAGCCCGTTGGAACAGGCCTTGCTGGTTACCGTGGCCGGTATCGCGGCGGGTTTGCGCAATACCGGGTGAGTGCAAAACCCGGCCCGCCGATCCGTTGCACAGGGCGGGCAGAATGCTTGTAAAGCAACAGGTTGCGCCCAGCGCAACCTGTGCTCAAGACGGCCACTGTGCACGGGTTTTTCCGACTTTCGACCGCTTGTGTGGCTTGCGGGCGCTGTGTATCTTGAGCAGCCTTTTGATCGAAATTACGATCATCACCCAAATTCCGGGATTGGCCCTGCGTGGCAAACCCACTGATTTGCTTACAAAAAAATGAGGAGCACGAGATGCGCGTAATTCTGCTGGGAGCTCCCGGGGCCGGTAAAGGTACTCAGGCAAAGTTCATCACCGAGAAGTTCGGTATTCCACAGATTTCCACTGGCGACATGCTGCGCGCCGCAGTCAAGGCCGGCACCCCGCTGGGCCTGGAACTGAAGAAGGTCATGGACGCCGGTCAGCTGGTCTCCGACGAACTGATCATCAGCCTGGTCAAAGAGCGCATTGCCCAGGCTGACTGCGCGAACGGCTTCCTGTTCGACGGCTTCCCGCGCACCATTCCTCAGGCTGAAGCCATGAAGGAAGCGGGCGTGACCATCGACAATGTTGTGGAAATCGCCGTAGACGACGAAGAGATCGTGGGTCGTATGGCCGGTCGCCGCGTGCACCTGGCTTCGGGTCGTACCTACCATATCCAGTACAACCCACCGAAGGTGGAAGGCAAGGATGACGCCACTGGCGAAGACCTGATCCAGCGTGATGACGACAAGGAAGAAACCGTACGTCATCGCCTGTCGGTCTACCACACCCAGACCAAGCCTCTGGTTGACTTCTACCAGAAGCTGGCGGCCGCGGAAGGCAAGCCGAAGTACAGCCATATCGAAGGCGTCGGCTCGGTGGATGCGATCACCGCCAAGGTCCTGGCCGCACTGAGCTGATCGACGCTCGGTAGTGCAGACAACGGCCCGCTTGCGGGCCGTTGTTGTTTATAATGCCGCTCTTTTTTCTTGCCCCTGGAACCCCCGATGACCACCTTGCTGGCCCTCGATACCGCCACTGAAGCCTGCTCCGTTGCCTTGCTGCATGACGGCAAGGTTTCCAGCCATTATGAGGTGATCCCGCGCCTGCACGCGCAGAAGCTGCTGCCGATGATCCAGCAACTGCTGGCCGATGCCGGTGTCACCCTGCAACAGCTCGATGCCATCGCCTTTGGCCGTGGCCCGGGTGCCTTCACCGGCGTGCGCATTGCCATTGGCGTGGTCCAGGGCCTGGCGTTTGCCCTGCAACGGCCGGTATTGCCGGTGTCCAACCTGGCCGTGCTGGCCCAGCGTGCCCTGCGCGAGCAGGGCGTACAGCAAGTGGCGGCGGCAATCGATGCGCGCATGGACGAGGTCTACTGGGGCTGCTATCAGAATGTCGACGGCGAAATGCGCCTGCAGGGCACCGAGGCAGTGCTGCCACCGGAGCAGGTTGCGCTGCCGCTTGGCGCCAGCGGCGACTGGTTCGGTGCCGGCACCGGCTGGGGCTATGCCGACCGCCTGGCGGTCAAGGTCAACGCTCAGGATGCCAGCCTGCTGCCCCATGCCCAGGACCTGCTGAGCCTGGCGACGTTCGCCTGGCAGCGTGGCGAGGCCATTGCCGCAGACCTTGCGCAGCCTGTGTACCTGCGCGACAAAGTGGCCACGCCGAAAGCGCGCTGAGTGCAACTCGTCGACTATTCCCAGGCCAAGTAAAACCTTTTGCCCGAACTGTGGTCCAGTTATCAATCGGGCATTAGCGAAGGATCAACGATGCTGCTAAATTGCCATCATTGCTCTTGAGTAATCGCCATGCGTATCGACGGTTTTTCCTCGCAGTCCTACCCCATCAAGCGTGCCCCGCGCAAAGCGCCGGTGCGCAGCGATGATGTGGACGACGAGGATCTGCCGGGCGAGTTCGAAGTGCAGCCGCAAGCCAGCGCCAGCCACGGCCAGGCGCGCCCTGGCGGCCTGCCGGCACGGCCCCAGGACATGATCTTCCCGCGGGCCCGCAACAAACGCACCGCCCATGCCCTGGCCAGCTACCTGACCACTGCCGGTTTCGTTGACTGGGAGATGGAAGTACTGGGGCTGGACCTGTACATTTGATGGATGAGTCTGTCCACGCTTCCCTATTTTGTCGGTTGTCCGTCCTGGAGTGAAAACGCCTGGCGCGAGTACCTGTACCCGGCTGACGCCAAAAGCGGCGAGTTTCTCGGCCTCTACAGCCAGGTCTTCAATGCCGTAGAAGGCAACACCACCTTTTATGCCCGCCCGGCACCGGCGACGATCGAGCGCTGGGCGCAGGTAATGCCCGCGCACTTTCGTTTTACCGCCAAGTTCCCCGGCGATATCAGTCATAGTGGTGACCTGCACGGTCAATTGGCGGCTGCGCAATCCTTCATCGACTTGCTCAAGCCCTTGGGCACACGCGTAGCCCCTTACTGGCTGCAGTTGCCGGCAACCTTCGGTCCGGCGCGCCTCGGTGAGCTGGTGAATTTCCTCGACGAGGCCGCTGTGCCCATCGCCGTGGAGGTACGCAATGCGGCGTTCTTCAGCAAGGGCGATGAAGAGCGCATGCTCAACCGCTTGCTGCTCGATCGCGGCGTCGAGCGCATCTGTCTTGATCCCCGGGCGCTGTTCAGCTGCACGTCGCGCAGCCCCGAGGTGCTTCACGCCCAGTCGAAAAAGCCGCGCGTGCCGCCACGCCCGACCGCCTTCACCCAGCACCCGCAGATACGGTTCATCGGCCACCCCGAGCTTGCTGCCAACGAGCCGTTCCTGCAGCCGTGGCTGGACAAAGTCGCGGCCTGGATCGAGGAGGGGCGCAGCCCCTACGTTTTCTTGCATACTGCCGACAACCGCCTGGCCGCCGCCCTGGCCCAGCGTTTCCATCAGGGCCTGATGGAACGTCTGCCGGGGCTTGCAGCCTTGCCTGAACTGGACAGGACACCAGAAGCCGAACAACTCGGCTTGCTCTGACCTGCCCTGCCGCCTGCCCGGGAGTCATGATCATGGATGTGCAAACCCTGCGTGCCGAAGCCTTCAAAGCCCTGCATGAACGCGATGGCGCCTTCGTCATTCCCAACCCCTGGGATGCCGGTTCCGCCAAGTTGCTGGCCAGCCTCGGCTTCGAGGCGCTGGCCACCACCAGTGCCGGGCTGGCGTTCTCCCTGGGGCGTCCGGATGCCGAAGGGGCCATGAGCCTGGATGAAACCCTCGATAACGCCCGTTGCATTGTCGACGCCACGGCGTTGCCGGTGGCCGCGGACCTGGAGAATGGCTTCAGCGACGATCCCAAGGGGGGCGCCGAGGCGATCCTGCAGGGCGCCGCCGTCGGCCTGGTCGGCGGTTCCATCGAGGATGCCAGCGGCAACGCCGAAGACCCGATCTACAGCTTTCATCACGCCGTGGAGCGGGTCGAAGCGGCGGTGGCCGCCGCCCGTAGCCTGGACTTCCCGTTCATGCTCTGTGCCCGCGCGGAAAACCTGCTGCACGGGCGCATGGACCTGGATGACACCATCGCCCGCCTGCAGGCCTTCGCCGAAGCCGGCGCCGATGTGCTCTATGCCCCGGGCCTGCGCACCGCGCAAGAGATCCGCCGTGTGGTGCGGGCGGTAGCGCCCAAGCCGGTCAACGTACTGATGGGCCTGAGCGGTGTGCAGCTGAGTTTTGCCGATGTCCAGGCCCTTGGTGTCAAGCGCATCAGTGTTGGCTCGTCGCTGGCGCGGGCGGCCTACGGGGCGTTTTTCTACGCCGCGCAACGGATTCACGATCAAGGCCGTTTCGACTACGCCGACCAGGCGTTGTCGTTCGACCAGCTCAACCAGTTATTCAGGCGTTGATCGACCATGCGCAAAGGACTGCTCGCTGTGCTGTGCCTGATGTCGATTGCCGTAAGCGTCGTTGCCTGGCGCATGGGCTGGCGTTTGCCGGATGCCTGGAACCCCTGGGCGGCGCTGGATGTGCGCCAGCCGCCGAACCTGCTGACACCGTATAAGCTGGGCCGTCTGCAGGATGATCCGCAGCTGTGCGAGCAGGCCCTGGCAACCTCGAACCTGCGCTATCGCAGGCAGTCCGACAGCCCGGCCAACGCGCCGTGCCCGCTGGAAAACGTGGTGCGGGTCGAAGGCTCCTCGGTGCGCCTGAGCAGCAGCTTTCTCGCCAGTTGCCCGATGGCGGTGGCTTATGCGCTGTTCGAGCGCCATGCCCTGCAACCGGCGGCGCAGCGTGCTTTTGCCCAACCGGTGGTGCAGGTCGATCACCTGGGCAGCTTCGCCTGTCGCAACATGTACAACCGCAAGAATGGCCGCCTCAGCCAGCACGCCACGGCCAACGCCCTGGACATCGCCGGCTTTCGCCTGGCCGACGGGCAGCGTATTCAGTTGCTCAAGGACTGGCCGGGGGAGGGCGTCAAAGCGAAGTTCTTAAGGGATGTGCACGCCAGTGCCTGCGACAGCTTCAATACGGTGCTGGGGCCCGACTACAACGGCGCGCACCGTAATCACTTTCATCTGGACATGGGCTTCTGGCAGATCTGCCGCTGAGGCTCAGGCGGCGATGCGCACGTTGTTCAGCACCACCGGGCGGGCCCAGCGATTGTCGAAGTCCAGCTGCGATTGCTGCACGGCCATGGTGGCTTCGTCGAAAGGTTCGGGTGCCTTGTCCAGCAGGTCCATCTCGAATTCGGCGATCGGCAGGTACAGCGGCTTGGCCTGTGGTGCCGGGCCTGGCTCAGGCAATGGCTGACCCTGGCTCATGACGATCGGGCGTACCCAGGTGTTGCTGATGTCCAACTGACGCTGCTGCTCGATCAGTTCGGCGGCGCTGAACGGCGGCGCGAGTTTTTCCAGCAGTTCAGGTTCGAGTTCGGCAATCGGCATGAACAGCGGCTCGGGCGGGGCCAGTTCGGTGTCATGCACATCGCACAGGCGCTGGCTGTGAATCTGCGCCAGCACCTGGCTGCCGCCCAGCGGTTCGCCGGTGACCTTGTCGAATTGCTCGGCGGCCATGGCCTTGGCTGCGTCTTCCTGACCTTGCTGCTCAGCCAGGGCGCGGGCAAAAAAGTCCTGCCACAGGTGGCTGACGCCGCCCAGTGCCTGGGTATTGTGCCGGCCATAGTCGCCGACGGGCGAGATATAACCTGAGTTGAGCTGAAGAATGTCGGTCATGGCAGTCGCAGAGGGTTCTGGTCTGGCAAAATAGCGAATACTTCGTATATCGGCCGTGGCCGACGATCATTTAATTTTTTTGAGTACAGGATTTGATGGTGGAGCAACTGGCGGACGGCGGCATCCGGGTCGAGGCATTGACGGCCGATTTTCAGGCCCAGGCTGTCGAGTGGGCACAGCGCCTGGAGTTGCCGCTGAGCGACGATAGCGCAGGCTTTGCCGTGCAGGTCGGTGCCAGTGGCCTGCAGATCCAGCAGCTCGGCCCGCAGGCGCCGGGGCCGGTGCGGGTGGATTTCGTCGAAGGCGCGGCGGCCCACCGGCGGGTGTTCGGCGGCGGTAGCGGGCAGATGATCGCCAAGGCCGTGGGTATTGCTCAAGGCGTACGCCCACAGGTGCTCGATGCAACGGCGGGGCTGGGCAAGGACGCTTTCGTGCTGGCCAGCCTTGGCTGCCAGATGACCCTGATCGAACGCCAGCCACTGGTGGCGGCCTTGCTCGAAGATGGCCTGGCCCGCGCCCGCAATGATGCCGAGGTGGGCCCGATCGTCGCGCGCATGCACCTGCTCACCGGCAATGCCATCGAGCACATGCACAACTGGCAGGGCGAACCGCCGCAGGTGATCTACCTCGACCCGATGTTCCCGCACCGCGACAAGAGCGCCCTGGTGAAAAAGGAAATGCGCGTGTTCCGCCCGCTGGTCGGTGACGACCTCGACGCCCCGGCGCTGCTCGCCGCCGCCCTGGCCCTGGCCAGCCACCGGGTGGTGGTCAAGCGCCCGCGCAAGGCGCCGATCATCGACGGGCCCAAGCCCAGCCACTGCCTGGAAGGCAAATCCAGCCGCTACGACATCTACCCGAAAAAAGCCCTCAAGCCTTAGGGGCGGTAGGCGCGCATGAACAGCGCCACCACTTCCTGGACATGGGCCTCGGCGGCCTCGGCATCCAGCGCCGGGGCATAGCCGAGCAACAGGCGGAAGTTGGCCGCGCCCTTGAGCAGGCAGAAGAAGTGCTCGGCGGCGTTGGCCGGCAGCTCGATGCGCAGCAACCCGCGCGCATCCGCCTGGCGCAGCAGCGCCTCCATCTCATGCAGGACCCGCATCGGGCCGGCCTCGAAGAAGATCTGGCTGAGCTTCGGGTCCTGATTGCCCAGGGCCATGATCAGCCGATGCAGCTTGACCGACAGGTCGCTGCTGATCAGCGCCTGAAAACCGCGACCGATCTTCAGCAGCACCTGCTCCAGCGGCACACCTTCAGGCAGCTCGAAGATCAGTTCGGGCAATTGTGCCGTGCAGGTGGCGACCACCGCCGAAGAGAACAGCGTCTCCTTGTCGGTGAAGTGGCTGTAGACCGTGAGTTTTGACACACCTGCCGCTGTCGCGACCGCATCCATGCTGGTGTTGGCATAGCCAAGGGTTAGAAACAGCGTCTTGGCTGCCTCGAGAATGGCCTGGCGTTTTGCCAGGTCCTTGGGCCGGCCGGGGCCGGTAGCAGCAGTGACTTTGGGCATGAGTGAAAAGTTACATATTCCAGTAAGTGCACATGGTACATCGCGACCGGTATTTCGGCGGGCAAATATCGACGTGCTGCGCCCGGCATAAATGTCGGAATTCTCTCGTACGCCTGCTTCCCCGGTCCGGCTCCCTGATTTAATATACCCATCAGTATAAATATTCAAAGCGCCATTCGCGAAAGGTCATTCATCATGTTGCGCCATGCCTTGCCCCTCGCTTTGCCCGTCGGTCTTGTGTTGCTGCTTGCTGCCTGTGGGCAGGAAAGCGCACCGCAGACTTCCCTTCGTCCGGCCATGGTGGTGCAGCCGCAGCCGGCCAGCGCCGCTGCCGACAGTTACCCCGGCGAGGTGCGTGCGCGCTTCGAGCCGGAGCTGGCATTCCGTATCGGTGGCAAGGTCAGCAAGCGCCTGGTCGAGGAAGGGCAGCGGGTCAAGGCCGAGCAGGCGCTGGCCGAGCTTGACCCTCAGGATGTGCGCCTGCAACTGGAAGCCAGCCGTGCACAACTGGCCGCCGCCGAAGCCAACCTGAGCCTGGTCAAGGCCGAACGCGACCGCTACAAGACCCTGCTCGACCGGCAGATGGTCAGCCGTTCGCAATATGACAATGCTGAAAACCTTTACCGCGCGGGCCTGGCCCGGCTCAAACAGGTGCGCGCCGAGTTTGATGTGGCCGGCAACCAGGCGGAATACGCCGTGCTGCGGGCCTCGCAGGATGGGGTGATTGCCAAGCGCCAGGTCGAAGTGGGGCAGGTGGTGTCCGCTGGCCAGACGGTGTTCACCCTGGCCACCGATGGCGAGCGTGAAGTGCTGATCGGCCTGCCGGAACAGCACTTCGGCCGTTTCAAGGTAGGTCAGCCGGTGTCGGTGGAGCTCTGGTCGCAACCGGATCAACGCTTCAATGGCCGTATTCGTGAGCTGTCACCTTCGGCCGATCCACGCTCGCGAACCTTTGCGGCGCGTATCGCCTTTACCGCCGGCAAGGTGCCGGCCGAGCTTGGCCAGAGCGCCCGGGTGTTCATCCAGCACACCGAGCAGATTCCCCTGGCGGTACCGCTCTCGGCCCTGACCGCAGAGAACGGCCAGACCTACGTCTGGCGTGTCGATGCCAACAACACCCTCAAGCGCGTGCCGGTGCGGGTCGGTGCTTACGGTGAAAGCAGCGTGCCAGTGCTCGAAGGCCTGAATGCCTCGGACTGGGTGGTAGCGGCCGGCGTGCATGTGCTCCAGGAGGGGCAACAGGTGCGTCCGGTGGATCGGTCCAATCGTGTGGTGAATCTGGCGGTCAAGGAGTAAGTCCCGATGGGTTTCAACCTTTCCGCCTGGGCCCTGCGCAATCGGCAGATCGTGCTGTTCCTGATGATTTTGCTGGCCGTGGTCGGCGCACTGTCCTACACCAAACTGGGGCAGAGCGAAGACCCGCCCTTTACCTTCAAGGCCATGGTCATTCGCACCCTCTGGCCCGGCGCCAGCGCCGAGGAAGTCTCGCGCCAGGTCACCGAACGCATCGAAAAGAAGCTGATGGAAACCGGCGAGTACGAGAGGATCGTCTCGTTCTCGCGGCCTGGTGAATCGCAGGTCACCTTCATGGCCCGCGACTCGATGCATTCGGCCGACATCCCCGAGCTCTGGTACCAGATCCGCAAGAAGGTCGCCGATATCCGCCACACCTTGCCCCAGGGTATCCAGGGGCCGTTCTTCAACGACGAATTCGGCACCACCTTCGGCAATATCTATGCGCTGACCGGCGACGGCTTCGACTACGCCGTGCTCAAGGACTACGCCGACCGCGTGCAGATCCAGCTGCAACGGGTCAAGGACGTCGGCAAGGTCGAGCTGCTGGGCCTGCAGGACGAGAAGATCTGGATCGAGCTGTCCAACCTCAAGCTGGCCACCCTTGGCCTGCCCCTGGCCACGGTGCAGCAGGCGCTGGAAGAGCAGAATGCGGTGAGCACTGCAGGCTTCTTCGAGACGCCGAGCGAGCGCCTGCAACTGCGGGTCAGTGGGCGTTTCACCACGGTTGAGCAGATCCAGCAGTTCCCGATCCGGGTCGGCGACCGGACCTTCCGTATCGGCGATGTCGCCGATGTGCGCCGAGGTTTTAACGACCCACCGGCACCGCGCATGCGCTTCATGGGCGAAGACGCCATTGGCCTGGCGGTGTCGATGAAGGCCGGTGGCGATATCCTGGTGCTGGGCAAGGCCCTAGAAGCCGAGTTCGCCCGCATCGCCCACAACCTGCCGGCCGGCATGGAGCTGCGCAAGGTGTCCGATCAGCCAGCGGCGGTGAAGACCGGTGTGGGCGAGTTCGTCCAGGTGCTGGTCGAGGCGCTGGCCATCGTTTTGCTGGTGAGCTTCTTCTCCTTAGGCATGCGCACCGGCTTGGTGGTGGCGCTGGCGATCCCGCTGGTGCTGGCGATGACCTTTGCCGCCATGTACTACTTCGGCATCGGCCTGCACAAGATTTCCCTTGGCGCGCTGGTGCTGGCCCTGGGCTTGCTGGTGGATGACGCGATCATTGCCGTGGAAATGATGGCGATCAAGATGGAGCAGGGCTTCGACCGGCTCAAGGCCGCCAGTTATGCCTGGACCAGCACCGCCTTCCCGATGCTGACCGGCACCTTGATCACCGCCGCAGGCTTCTTGCCGATTGCCACCGCGCAGTCCGGCACCGGTGAATACACCCGCTCGATCTTCCAGGTGGTAACCATCGCCTTGCTCGCCTCGTGGATTGCCGCGGTGGTGTTCGTGCCCTATCTGGGCGAGCGCCTGCTGCCGGACCTGGCCAAGCTGCACGCGGCCAAGCATGGCACTGCCGAAGGTGGACCAGATCCGTATGGCACACCGTTCTACCAGCGCGTGCGGCGCCTGGTCGGCTGGTGCGTGGAGCGGCGCAAGACGGTGATTCTGGCAACCATCGCCCTGTTTATCGGCAGCATTTTGTTGTTCCGCTTCGTGCCCCAGCAGTTCTTCCCGGCCTCCGGGCGCCTGGAGCTGATGGTCGACCTCAAGCTTGCCGAAGGCGCCTCGTTGAGTAACACCGCCGAGCAGGTCAAACGTCTGGAAGCACTGCTCAAGGAACGCGCCGGCATCGACAACTATGTAGCCTATGTGGGCACGGGTTCGCCACGCTTCTACCTGCCATTGGACCAGCAACTGCCGGCGCCAAGTTTCGCCCAGTTCGTGGTGCTGGCGAAAACCATCGAGGAGCGTGAACAACTGCGCAGTTGGCTGATCGCCACCCTCGATGAACAATTCCCCGACCTGCGCTCGCGGGTCACGCGCCTGGAAAACGGCCCGCCCGTGGGCTACCCGGTGCAGTTCCGGGTCACCGGCGAGCATATCGAGCAAGTCCGCGCCCTGGCCCGCAAAGTGGCGGCCAAGGTTCGTGAGAACCCCCATGTGGTCAACGTCCACCTCGACTGGGAAGAGCCGAGCAAGGTGGTTTACCTGAACATCGACCAGGACCGCGCCCGCGCCCTGGGAGTGAGCACGGCGAACCTGGCGAAGTTTCTGCAAAGCTCGCTGACCGGCTCTGCGGTCAGCCAGTTCCGTGAGGACAACGAGCTGATCGAGATCCTCCTGCGCGGTACCCAGCAGGAGCGCAGCGAGCTTGCCAACCTGCCAAGCCTGGCGGTGCCGACCGACAATGGCCGTAGTGTGGCGCTGTCTCAGGTGGCGACCCTGGAATACGGCTTTGAGGAGGGCGTCATCTGGCACCGCAACCGCCTGCCCAATGTCACCGTGCGCGCCGACATCTACGGCAAAGAGCAACCGGTGACCCTGGTCCAGCAGATCCTGCCGACCCTGGACCCGGTGCGTGCCGAACTGCCCGATGGCTACCTGCTGGAGGTAGGCGGCACGGTGGAAGACTCTACCCGCGGGCAGAAGTCGGTGAACGCCGGGGTGCCGTTGTTCATCGTCGTGGTGCTGACCCTGCTGATGCTGCAATTGCGCAGCTTCTCGCGCACGGTGATGGTGTTCCTCACCGCGCCCCTGGGGCTGATTGGCGTGACCCTGTTCCTGTTGGTGTTCCGCCAGCCGTTCGGCTTTGTCGCCATGCTCGGGACCATTGCCCTGTCGGGCATGATCATGCGCAACTCGGTGATCCTGGTCGACCAGATCGAGCAGGACATCGCCGCTGGGCTTGACCGCTGGCAGGCAATTATCGAGGCGACGGTAAGGCGCTTCCGGCCGATCGTGCTGACCGCTCTGGCGGCGGTGCTGGCGATGATCCCGCTGTCACGCAGCGTGTTCTTCGGGCCGATGGCGGTGGCGATCATGGGCGGCCTGATCGTGGCGACGGCGTTGACGCTGTTGTTCCTGCCGGCCTTGTATGCGGCGTGGTTCAGGGTCAAGAAAGCCTGAGGGCGGTGACACAGATCTATTGTGGGAGCCGGCCTTGCCGGCGATGGGCTGCGCAAGCAGCCCTTTGGAGCGAGAGGCTCAAAGCGCGCCAAACACCTTCTTGGCGATGCTGGTAGCCGCAGCAGCCGGGTTCTGGCGGATGGTTTGTTCCTGCTTGCCAATCATCTCGAACAGGCCGTTGAGCGCCTGTTCGGTGACGTAACCTTCGACGTTGGCATTCTTGGCATCCAGCACGCCCAGGGTCGCCGCTTGCCCGGCAAAGTTGTTGTACTGCTGGGCCAGGCCGACCTGGTCGGTGGCCTTCTTGACGATCGGCAGGAACTTGGCGCGGATCTGTTCGCGGCTGGTCTTGCTCAGGTACTGGGTGGCCGAGTCATTGCCGCCGCTGAGGATGCCCTTGGCATCTTCCACGGTCATCTTCTTCACGGCATCGACCAGCAGCGCCTGGGCCTGCGGCACGGCAGCTTCAGCGGCCTTGTTCATACTGGTTTCCAGTTGCTCGACCTGGGCACCCATGCCGAACGCCTTCATCTTCTTGGCGGCTTTGCCAAGGTTGCCCGGCAACTCGATACGCACATCCGGGTTATTGCTGAAACCACCGGGGGTGCCCAGTTGTTTGACCGCGACCTGGGCGCCCTGGGTCAGGGCGTCCTTCAGGCCAGTGGAGGCATCTTTTTGCGAGAGGTCGCCGAGCGACAGCGCCAGGGCGCTTGCCGACAGCAGCAGGCCGGCGCACAGGCCGGTGAAGGTTAGAGCTGGGCGAAACATGGCAGCATCCTTATGCGAAGGAAAAACAATCAATCAACGAACGGCATCGACCTTGATGCGCACCGGCTGCGGGTCGTTGCCATCGAGCTGTACGCCGTGATGCTCGGTATTGATGAACAGCAGCTTGCCATCTAGTTCGATCCGCGCACTGACTGCATAGCGGTGACCGGGCTTGACCTGCGCCGGGTCGTAGCTCAGGTGGAAGGGCAGCGGCACATTGCCTTTGACCGGGCCGCTCTGGCTGGCCAGGGTGACGGCGGGGGCGTCCATCAGCGACACGTCCTGCAGGGCGACGCTCAGGGTGGCGGCGGGCGGCAGGGCGATGCGCTGCAGGTAGAACACTTCGCCATCCAGGCTGGCCTTGGACGCTTCAGGGGTGCTGCTGCACGCGGCTAGCAGGCTGCCCAGAAGGATCAGGGACAGTTTTTTCATCAGTAGCTCCTTTTCGGTGGCGCCGCTGGGGCGGTCGCCAACCGGGTCAATGGGTATAGCTCCAAAGGCACAGGCCAGTATGGCCTATGCCGCAGTCTCGGTGGTTTCTTCGCTGCGATGCAGGGCCACCTGGCGGATCGACAGGCGCACCTCTGCCGACAGCACCCGCTTGGCTGCGCCTTCGGCCAACTCGCTGAGCTTCGCGTGATAGCCAAGCTTGCCGTTGGTATCCGGGTGCAATACGCCTTGCTCGATCTGGGTCTGGATAAAGTGGCGGAACAGGGTCTTGTCGAAGAACTCCGGGGCGTTCAGGCCATGCAAAATCGACAGGCGCTGGGCCATGATCACGCACAGGTCTTCCAGCTCTTCGGCGCTCAGGGTGTGCTGGCCGCTGTTGAGCAGCAGGGCGGTGGCCATGTAGAAGCGCTGCAGGGTCTGGGTGATGGCACGGGCCAGCAGGGTCAGCAGCACGAACTGCCGCGAACTCGGTGCCGGGCGCAGGTACACGCCGTTTTCGAAGCGCAGCAGGCCTTGCTCGACGAAAGCCTCCAGCCACTGGTCGATGACCGCGTCCAGCTCATCGAGCTCCCAGCGAATGAACAGCTCCGATTGCAGGTACGGGTACAGCGCCCGGGTGTACTGCAGAATCAGCTCGCGGCTCATGCGCGAGCTGCTCTGGAAGAAGCTCGCCAGCAAGGCCGGCAGAGCGACGATGTGCAGCACGTTGTTGCGGTAGTAGGTCATCAGGACAGCATTTTGCTCGTCCAGGTAGAGGATCTTGCCCAGCGCATCGCTCTGTTCGGCCAGCAGGTCCATGCCCTTGACGTGGCTGATCAGGGCCAGGCCATCACCTTCGGGCAAGGTGGTGTGCGGCGAATAGGGCACCGTGCGCAGCAGCGCCAGGTACAGGTCCAGCACCCGCGCCAGAGCACGTTCATCCAGGGCCAGGCGGCTGGTGGAGAGCAGCGCCAGGGCCACCAGGTTGACCGGGTTGATCGCCGCCGCCTCGTTCAGGTGCTGGGCGACTTTCTCGCCCAGGCGCGAGGTGGTCTCGTTGAGCCAGGCCGGGCGGAACTGCGGGCCGTGTTCCTGTTCGCGCCAGCCAGGTTGCTGCTGATCGAGGAAGGCGCCGAGGCGGATCGGCTCGCCGAAGTTGACCGCGACCTGGCCGAAGCGCTGCTTGAGCGCGCCGATGACCTTGAAGATGTCGAAGATCGATTCTTTCTTCTTGCTCGCACCGCGCAACTCGCCCAGGTAGGTGCGGCCTTCGAGCACGCGTTCATAGCCGATGTACACCGGGACAAAGACGATTGGCGTGCGCGAAGAGCGCAGGTAGCTGCGCAGGGTAATGGCGAGCATGCCGGTTTTCGGTTGCAGCATGCGTCCGGTGCGCGAGCGCCCACCTTCGACGAAGTACTCGACCGGAAAACCCTTGGTGAACAGCGTGTGCAGGTATTCGTTGAACACTGCGGTGTACAGCGGGTTACCCTTGAAGGTGCGGCGCATGAAGAACGCCCCGCCGCGGCGCAGCAGGCCGCCGATCACCGGCATGTTGAGGTTGATCCCGGCGGCGATATGCGGCGGGGTCAGGCCGTTGCGAAACAGCAGGTAGGAGAGCAGCAAGTAGTCGATATGGCTGCGGTGGCAAGGCACGTAGATGACTTCATGGCCCGGGGCGATGCCTTGCACCTGCTCGATGTGGTTGACCTTGATGCCGTCGTAGATCTTGTTCCAGAACCAGCTCAGCACCACTTCCAGGAAGCGGATGGCGGTGTAGGTGTAGTCCGAGGCGATCTCATTGCCGTAGCGCAGGGCCTGGGCTTCGGCTTTGGCCAGCGGGATCTTCTCGCGCTCGGCCTCATCGGCGATGGCCTGGCGCACCAGCGGGTCGTGGATCAGGCCTTTGACCAGGTTACGGCGGTGGGAGATGTCCGGGCCGATGACGGCGGTCTTGAGGTTGCGAAAATGTACGCGCAGCAGGCGCTGGGCCATGCGCATGGTGCGCTCGTGGCCCTTGTTGTGCTGCACCAGCTCGCGCAAATGGATCGGCGCCGAGAACTGCACGCGGGTCTTGCGCCCAAGGATCAGCACGGTGAGCAAGCGCCGCAGGCGCCCGGTAACCGCCCAGCTGTCAGCGAACAGCAGCTTCCAGGGGCTGGATTCGCTGGCCGGCGACTGGCCCCAGAACACGCTGACGGGGATGATCTGCGCGTCTTCCTCGGCATGCTGGCTGATGGCGTTGACCAGCCGTGCCAGGGTGGGCGGGGCGCCGCGCTTGTCGTGACGGCCAAGCCAGTCTGGCTCCGGGGTCAGGTAAAAGAACGCGGCAGGTTCTTGCAGGGTCCCGACGGCTACGGGCAGTACCGGGCGAGGCAGCCCGGCTTTGGTGCACTCGCGATCGAGTACCGCAAGGTCGGTCAGCGATGGCGATTGCAGGGCGTAAAACACTGGCCGGCTGCGATCCAGGTTCAAGGTGAAGGATGACTGGTTGATGGTCTCGGAGCGAACCCACAGGTACAACAGGCGACGCAGGGCGCCGAAGATCAGGCGGCGCAGGGGAGAACGGGTCATACGGTGTGTGCTCTGGATGAGATTTTCGAGTAATTGCTCAGTGGGCTAGTGTGCCGTATCTGCGCAAGTTCAGCAAAAAGCGCCCCGGTCATGAAAATTAATTTAAGTGTGTCATATACTCGGTCCGCCGCTTGCAAGAGATTTCGGCAAGCTGCGTCGGCAGGGGGTGGTGACCTCTCTGCATGCAAGGCGATTCCAAAATAAAAATCCGGAGTAGTTCAGATGTCGTCTCGTGAGACTGGAAGTGTAAAGTGGTTCAATGACGCCAAAGGTTACGGCTTCATTCAGCGTGAAGGTGGCGCGGACGTGTTCGTTCACTACCGTGCCATCCGGGGTGAGGGGCATCGCACCCTGCTCGAGGGGCAGCAGGTCGAATACAGTCTGACTCAGGGCCAGAAAGGCCTGCAGGCAGAAGACGTAGTCGGGCTGTAAGCGCCGGGCCACAAGCCTCGAGCCTGGGCCCAGAAGCGAAAAGGCCCGCCGCCGGACGACCGGGGCGGGCCTTTTCGAAAAAGTTGTTTCAGCTGGTGCGCCAGGTGATTTCTTCTTCGCCGTCGGCACTGATGCGGATCCAGCGATCGGCGTCCTCTTCACCTTCTTCCTCGACCCAACTGCCCGGTGCGCAACGCACTTCGACGTTTAGCGCGGCAAAGGCGGCGCGAGCGCATTCAATGTCGTCTGCCCACGGCGTCTGGTCGCTTTCCAGGTAAAGACTGTTCCATTTGCCCACAGCTTTCGGTAACCAGGTAACTGGAATGTTACCGGCCTTGCACTTGTAGGTCTGGCCTTTCTGTTGCCAATCGCTGCACGGGCCGAGTGCCTCGGTGAGCCAGGCGGCGATCTGCTTGTGGTCGACGTCGGCGTCTTTCAGGTAAATCTCGATATCGGGTTGGCGCATAGGGGCTCCGGGTGCGCTCAGTCTTGGCGCACAAAGTAATCGTAACGCATCGATACCGTGACCTCGAAAGGCTCGGCCTGGTCGATGACGCGCGCGCGTTTATCGGCGCTGGCGCGCCAACCATGCGGGGTCATGGCCAGCAGGTCGGCGCGGGCCTTGCTATCGGCAAGGCTGAGGTGGAATTTCAGGGTTTCGCTATGGGCGTGCTGCATGCCCGCTGGCACCAGTGCCAGGTGTTTGTCGTCGGCGTAGTCGCGCACTTCATCGTAGAGCTTGTGGCGCAACTCGATCAGGTGCTCGTTGGTCGGGCCAACGCGCATCAGGCCGCCGCCGGGGCTCAGCAGGCGCAGGGCCTCTTGCCAGTCCAGCGGGCTGAAGACACTGGCCAGGAACTGACAGCTGGCATCGGCCAGCGGCACCCGGGCCATGCTCGCCACCAGCCAGGTCACCGCCGGGTTGCGCTTACAGGCCCGCTTGACCGCCTCGCGGGAGATATCCAGGGCGTAACCATCGGCCTTGGGCAGCGCTTGGGCGATCTGTGCGGTGTAGTAACCCTCGCCACAACCGATATCCAGCCAGCGCTCGGGTGCGCGTTCAGCGGCAAGCTCGGCCAGGCGCCGGGCTACCGGGGCGTAATAGCCAGCGTTGAGAAAGTCGCGGCGGGCCTCGACCATCGCCTGGTTGTCGCCCGGGTCACGGCTGTTCTTGTGCTGCACTGGCAGCAGGTTCAGGTAGCCCTGGCGAGCACGGTCGAAACGATGGCCGGCCGGGCAGGCCACGCCATTGTCGAGCGTGCTCAGCGCGGCGCTACAGATCGGGCAGGTGAGCATCAGGCAAGCAACCGGGTCAGGGTCTGGTAGTAGATTTCGGTCAGCACATCGAGGTCACTGGCCAGGATCCGCTCGTTGACCTGGTGAATCGTGGCGTTGACCGGGCCCAACTCGACCACCTGGGTGCCGAGGGTGGCGATGAAGCGCCCGTCGGAAGTGCCGCCGCTGGTCGATGCCTTGGTCTCACGGCCGGTAACCGCCTTGATGCTGGCCGATACCGCGTCGAGCAAATCGCCCGGCTCGGTGAGGAACGGCAGGCCCGACAGTGCCCAGTCCACGTGCCAGTCCAGCTGGTGTTTGTCGAGGATGGCGGCAACCCGCTGTTGCAGGCCCTCGACCGTCGACTCGGTAGAGAAACGGAAGTTGAACAGCGCAGTCAGCTCGCCTGGCACCACGTTGGTGGCACCGGTACCGGAGTTGAGGTTGGAGATCTGGAAGCTGGTCGGCGGGAAGAACGCATTGCCTTCGTCCCAGTGTTCGGCTGCCAGTTCCGCCAGGGCCGGAGCTGCCAGGTGGATCGGGTTCTTCGCCAGGTGCGGGTAGGCCACATGGCCCTGGACGCCGCGCACGGTGAGCTTGGCGCCGAGCGAGCCGCGGCGGCCGTTCTTGACCACGTCACCGACCAGGCTGGTGCTCGACGGCTCGCCGACGATGCACCAGTCCAGGCGCTCGTTGCGTGCCGCCAGGCGCTCGACCACGGCCTTGGTGCCGTGGTGGGCCGGGCCTTCTTCATCGCTGGTGATCAGGAAGGCGACCTTGCCGCGATGGTTGGGGTAGTCGGCGACGAAGCGCTCGGTGGCCACCACCATGGCCGCCAGGCTGCCTTTCATGTCGGCAGCGCCACGCCCGCAGAGCATGCCGTCGGCATCGATCAGGGCGTCGAACGGATCGTTCTGCCAGGCCTGCACCGGGCCGGTCGGGACTACGTCGGTGTGGCCGGCGAAGCACAGCACGGGACCTTCCTGGGTGCCATGGGTGGCCCAGAAGTTGTCGACGTCTTCGATCCGCATCGGTTCGAGCATGAAACCGGCATCGCCCAGGCGCTGCATCATCTGTTTCTGGCAGTCGAAGTCCAGCGGGGTTACCGACGGACGGCGAATCAGGTCGCAGGCCAGTTCAAGGGTAGGCGAGAGGTCGGCTGGGGCCGTCATGAGGAACTCCGGGGCAAGACAGGGCACGAATTCGAGGGGGGTTATCTTATAGCAATTCAGAGCCCTGTAGGAGCGGGCTTGTCCCGCGATTGCGGACTTTCGGCCGGCATCGCATCGCGGGGCAAGCCCGCTCCTACAGGTTATCTCAGGATCAGGAGGCCTGGGCCGGCTGCGCTGCATCCACAGGCTTAGGCAGCGACGACAGCATGGCCATGATCAGCGCCGCCAGGTACGGCAGCGACTGCACCAGCAGCATCGTCACCCAGAAGCGCATGTCGTTGCTCGGCAGGCCCTGGACCAGGTAGATCCCGGCCGCCGCGCCCCACAACAGCAACATGATGAACAGCTCCTCACGCGCCTCGGAAAGCGCCACCAGCAAGCCATGGCTGTCGGCGTTCTTCGGCGTACGGAAGAACGGAATGCTGCTGGTGAAGAAACCGTACAGCACCGCCTTGGCAATCGTGTGCGAAAGCGCAAGGCCCGCCAGGGCCGCGGCGAAAGCGTCCTTGAGGTTCACGCCCACCGCGCGGCGGTAGAGGAACACGATCTTGCCGACCTTGAACACGAACAGCGCCAGTGGCGGAATAGCGAAGATCAGCAGCGGCGGGTCGACCCGTTGCGGCACGATGATCATCGCCGCCGACCACAGCAGGGCGCCGACAGTGAAGAAGATGTTCATGCCATCGGCGATCCACGGCAGCCAGCCGGCCAGGAAGTGGTAGCGCTGGCCACGGGTCAGCTCCGAGTCCTTGCCGCGCAGCAGGCTTGCGGCATGGCGCTTGATGATCTGGATGGCGCCGTAGGCCCAGCGGAAGCGCTGCTTCTTGAAGTCGATGAAGGTGTCGGGCATCAGGCCCTTGCCATAGCTCTCGTGGGAATACGCCGCTGAGTAGCCCTTCTCGAACACGCGCAGGCCGAGCTCGGCGTCTTCGCAGATGCACCAGTCGGCCCAGCCCAGCTCTTCGAGCACCGAGCGCCGGGTCATGGTCATGGTGCCGTGCTGGATGATCGCATCACGGTCGTTGCGGGTGACCATGCCGATATGGAAGAAGCCCTTGTACTCGCTGTAGCACAGCTTCTTGAAGGTGCTCTCGTTCTGGTCGCGGTAGTCCTGGGGGGATTGCACCACGGCTATTTTCGGGTCGGCGAAGTGCGGCACCATGTGCTTGAGCCAGTTGCGGTCGACGCAGTAGTCCGAGTCGATCACCGCGATCACTTCGGCGTCCTTGGCGGTATGCGGGATCAGGTAGTTCAGCGCACCGCCCTTGAAGCCGGCCAGGGGCGCGACATGGAAGAACTTGAAGCGCTCGCCGAGCATCTCGCAGTGGGCCTTGATCGGCTCCCAGACCGCCGGGTCCTTGGTGTTGTTGTCGATGATCAGGACTTCGTAGTCCGGATAATCCAGCGCCGCCAGGGCGTTGAGGGTCTGTTTGACCATCTCTGGCGGCTCGTTGTAGCACGGCACATGCACCGAGACTTTCGGCCGGTAGGCGGCGTCGGCCTGTACCGGCAAAAACTCCCGGCGGCGCTTGTGAATCCATACAGCTTCGGCCAGTTCATGGGCCTCGGTCAGCAGCACGATAAACACGCCAAGGGCGCCAAGGGCGAGCAAAAAGCCCACGGTCAGGCTGAACCAGGTGCTGTATTGCTGGCTATAGTCGTAACCGATCCATACCAGTACCGAGCCGCAGAGGAAGGCGATGAAGGTCAGGAAGGTGCGGCCGCGCTGGCGCAGGGCCGAGCCGTCGATCAGCAGCAGGGTCAGCGAGAGCATCGCCAGTACCACCGAACCGACCGCCAGTACGCGCCATTGCGGAATGGCCACTACCGGGCCTTCGAAGTTGAACTTCTGCTGGCGGGCGGCGTTGAACACGCCCCAGTAGGCGCCCACCGAGCCTTCGTCACTGGCTTTCCATGGCTGGTCGTAGGCTTCGATGACGAAGTAGTTGTAGCCCTGGCGGTTGAGCTTGTTGACCAAGGTGCGCAGGTAGATGGCCTGGTCGGCCTGGGTGGCCTCGGCGCCGCCACGCATGCGGCCGTTGCTCGGCCAGCCGACTTCAGACAACAGCAAGGGTTTGCGTGGGAATTGTTGTTTGAGGTCGCGGGCACGGTCCAGAACGAACTGGCCGGCATCCTTCATCGGGATGAACTCCCAATACGGCAGGATGTGCGCGGCGACCAGGTCGGCATGCTTGGCCAGCTCCGGATGTTCCTTCCAGATGTGCCACTGCTCACTGGTGGTCACCGGTACTTTTACCGCGGCGCGTACCCGGTCCATGTACTGGATCAGCGCCTGCGGGGTGATCTCCTTGCGGAACAGCGCTTCGTTGCCGACCATGACCCGCACGACACTGCGCGAGCTGTTGGCCAGTTCGATGGCTTTCTCGATTTCCCGCTCGTTGCGCTCAAGGTCCGGGCTGATCCACACCCCCAGGGTCACGCGTAGGCCGAACTCTTCGGCCAGGCGCGGGATTTCCGCCTGGGTGCCTTCCACGGTATAGATCCGGATACTGTCGGTCAGCTTGCTGAGCTGCTCAAGGTCCTGGCGCAGCTCGTCCTCGCTCGGGTATTGGCCCTTTTGCGGGCTCTCGCCCTGGCGGAACGGCGAATAGGAAAAGCCGGAAATCTGCTCCGGCCAGTTGGGGGCGGAAACCGGGCGGTTGATCAGCGCCCAGAACCCGGTGAATAGCGCGGCGATTGCCATGACTATCACCAGGTTGATACCAAATTTACGCGATGACATAGATAGTTCGGGTTCCGAAAGGTGGAACGGGCGGGCGCCAGAGGGCGCGAATCCTGCGTACTTCCTGCCCAGGCAGTGTGGGAACAGGTCGGTGGCAGAAGATTGGATTAGCTTCAGGCGCTGAAGTTCTTAGCCCGTACTTTTGTCGTCCAAGTCTTTGGATTGCATAGGACATTAAAGCAGGATTACAACTACCTTTACCAATGCATGGCTCGGGCGGCAGGTACTGCAGGGTGCCATCGCGCCGCAAGAGGCCTATAATGCGCGCCGGTTTTTTCGGGGTTGGGCCATGAGTACAGAAGATCCACGCTTTGCCGGTGTCGCCCGGTTATACGGTGACAACGGCCTGCAGCGCCTGCGCGAGGCCCATGTGGCCATCGTCGGTATCGGCGGGGTCGGCTCCTGGGCGGCCGAAGCCATGGCCCGTAGTGGCGTCGGCGAAATCTCCCTGTTCGACCTCGATGATGTCTGCGTCAGCAATACCAACCGCCAGTTGCATGCCCAGGAGGGCAATATCGGCCGCGCCAAGGCCGAGGTCATGGCTGAGCGCCTGCGGGCCATCAACCCGGCCTGCAAAGTGCATGCAGTGGTGGATTTCGTCACCAAGGAAACCCTGCCCGAGTACATCGGCGAGCACATCGATTGCGTGATCGACTGCATCGACAGCGTCATGGCCAAGGCCGCGCTGATTGGCTGGTGCAAGCGCCACAAGGTCACCATCATCAGCACCGGTGGTGCCGGCGGGCAAATCGACCCAACCCAGATCCGCGTTGCCGACCTGAACAAGACCTTCAATGACCCGCTGGCCTCGCGGGTGCGTTCGACGTTGCGCCGCGATTACGGTTTTTCTCGCACGGTGACCCGCAACTACAGCGTGCCCTGTGTGTTCTCCACTGAACAGCTGCGCTATCCCAAAGGTGACGGCAGCGTCTGCTTGCAGAAGAGTTTTGTTGGCGAGGGGGTGAAGCTGGACTGCTCCGGCGGCTTCGGCGCGGTGATGATGGTCACCGCGACCTTCGGCATGGTCGCCGCCAGCAAGGCGGTGGAAAAGCTTGTGGCTGGCGCCCGCCGCCCGTCCGAGCGCAGCAAGGCTCAGGCACCGGCGGCAAGCTGAGCCATGCGTTGCAGGACGGCGTTCAGGCCGTTGCTGCGTGAAGGCGAGAGCTGGCGGCCCAGGCCCAGCTGATTGAACCAGGCGGGCAGGTCCAGTTGCGTCAGCTCAGTGCTGGACAACCCTTCGACCCGCACCAGCAACAGTGCCAGCAAGCCGCGGATGATCCGTGCATCACTGGCCCCCTTGAAGCGCCACTGGCCGTCCTGCTGCTCGGCCACCAGCCAGACCTGGCTTTCGCAGCCGTGTACACGGTTGGTTTCGGACTGTTCCTCTGCGCTCAAGGGCGCCAGACGCTCGCCCCATTTCATCAGCAAGCGTGCGCGCTGTTCCCAGCCAGTCGCCTGTTCGAAAACATCCAGCGCTTGCTGCGCAGCCAGGGGCAGGCTCATCTCAGCAACTCCAGGGCTTGGTCCAGGGCTTCGAAGAAGCGCTGCAGGTCGTCGGAGTCGTTGTACAGGCCCAGGGACACGCGGATCGCGCCATCCAGGCCGAGGCTTTTCAGCAACGGCATGGCGCAGTGATGGCCGGCGCGCACGGCGATGCCTTGCTCGGTGAGCATATGGGCGAGATCGGCATTGTGCACCCCCTCGACCACGAAGCTGGCCAGGGCCAGTTGCGGTTGGCCGAGCAGGCGGATGCCTTCGCGGTCGTTGAGGCCGCGCAGCAGATGCCGGTGCAGGCCGGCTTCATGCTCGGCGACCGCATTGGCATCGAGACCTGCGAGGTAATCGAGGCTGGCACCGAGGCCGATCACACTGGCAATCGGCGGGGTACCGGCTTCGAAACCCAGGGGTGCCGGGCGAAAGCTGGCGCTGTGGTAGTCGGCGATTTGCACCATCTCGCCGCCGAACTGCCAATGACGCAGGCGCGCCAATGCTTCGCCGCGGCCGTAGAGCACGCCGACGCCGTCAGGGCCGTAGAGCTTGTGGCTGGAGAATACATAAAAGTCGCAACCCAACTGGCGTACGTCGTGACGGCCGTGGACCACGCCTTGGGCGCCATCGACCACAGTCAGCGCGCCCTGGGCCTGGGCATGGGCCAGCAGGGGCTCCAGTGGCTGCCAGGCGCCGAGCACGTTGGACAGCTGGCTGACCGCCAGCACCCGGGTACGTGGGCCGATCAGTTGCAGGGCGATGTTCAGATCGATCAGGCCGCGGCTGTCCAGTGGCAGGACCACCAGCTTCAGCCCGCGGCGCTGCGCCAGCTGTTGCCAGGGCAGCAGGTTGGCATGGTGTTCCAGGGCGCTGATGACGATTTCGTCGCCGGCTTCGAACAGTGGCTCAAGCCCGTAGGCGAGCAGGTTCAAGGCCGAGGTGGCGCCATGGGTGAAGACGATCTGCTGGCTGTCGGCGACATTCAGCCAGCCGGCGACCTTTTCCCGGCTGCGTTCGAAGGCTTGGGTAGCCAGGGCGCCGGGCAGGTGTTGGGCACGGTGCACGTTGGCAGCACCATGACCGTAATAGTGGCTCAAGGCATCGAGCAGGATTTGCGGTTTTTGCGTGGTAGCGGCGCTGTCCAGGTAGGTCTGGTGCTGGCGTTGCAGGGCGTCGATGGCTGGAAAGTCAGCGCGCCAGGGGGAGGGCTGGAACATGATGATCGGACCTGAAAATCGGGCCTGGCGTTAGGCCAGACCCGATGGTACCACTTAGTTGTGGGCGTGCAGCGCTTCGTTCAGCTCGATGGCCGACTTGTGGGTCTTGCACTCCACGGCGCCGTTGAGCGAGTTGCGGCGGAACAGCAGGTCGGTCTGACCGGCCAGGTCGCGGGCCTTGACCACCTTGACCAGCTGGTTGTTCTCGTCCAGCAGGTTTACCTTGGTGCCGGCAGTGATATACAGGCCGGCTTCGACGGTGTTGCGGTCGCCCAGCGGGATGCCGATACCGGCGTTGGCGCCGATCAGGCAGCCTTCGCCAACCTTGATGACGATGTTGCCGCCACCGGACAGGGTGCCCATGGTCGAGCAGCCGCCGCCCAGGTCTGAACCCTTGCCGACGAAGACGCCCGCGGAGACGCGGCCTTCGATCATGCCCGGGCCTTCGGTGCCGGCGTTAAAGTTGACGAAGCCCTCGTGCATGATGGTGGTGCCTTCGCCGATGTAGGCACCCAGGCGCACACGGGCGCTGTCGGCGATGCGAACGCCGGCAGGGACCACGTAGTCGGTCATTTTCGGGAACTTGTCCACCGAGAACACTTCCAGCAGCTCGCCCTTCAGGCGCGCTTCCAGTTGCTGCTCGGCAAGTTCCGCCAGGTCGATGGCGCCCTGGCTGGTCCAGGCCACGTTCGGCAGCAGCGGGAAGATGCCGGCCAGGTTCAGGCCGTGCGGCTTGACCAGGCGGTGCGAGAGCAGGTGCAGCTTCAGGTAGGCTTCCGGGGTGGACGTCAGTGCGGCGTCTTCGGCCAGCAGGGTGGCGACCAGTGGCTTGTTGCTTTCGGCCAGGCGGGTCAGCAGTGCGGCCTGGGCGGTGTCGACGCTCTTGAGGGCTTCGGCAAGCTGCGCGGCCTGGCTGGTGCTGAAGGCGATCGCCTGGTTGCCGCCTTCATAGCCCAGGACCGGGGCGATGGCCGCAACCAGTTCGGCAGCCGGGTTGATCAACGGTTGTGCGTAGAAGACTTCCAGCCAGGCGCCTTGACGGTTCTGGGTGCCGACACCGAAGGCCAGGCTGAACAGGGTAGTGGACATGCAGTTACCTCTTGCGAATTGAATGAAAGCTCGGCGCCGGTTTACTGAAGGGCGGCCGCGTACAGATCAGGCTTGAAGCCGACCAGGGTCCGCTTACCGAGGTCGAGCACAGGGCGCTTGATCATCGACGGTTGGGCCAGCATCAGTTCGATGGCCTTGGCCTGGTCGAGATCGGCCTTCTGGGCGTCTTCGAGTTTGCGGAAGGTGGTGCCAGCACGGTTGAGTACTGTTTGCCAGCCATGTTCATCGCACCAGCGCTCAAGGCTCGCACGGTCGATGCCCTGGGTCTTGTAGTCGTGGAAATCGTAGCCCAGGCCTTGGTCTTCAAGCCAGGTACGGGCTTTCTTCATGGTGTCACAGGCCTTGATTCCATAAAGGTGCAATGGCGTGTCGCGTTTGGTCATGTCTTGCCCCTCCTGGGAAAAAATGGTGAAGGATTATGCCATGGTCGGCGGCTTTGGGTTGCCGTTGCCATGGCTCTTTGTAGCATTGTGTTACAGGTTCTGGGCGGTTCTGCGACTTTTGTGCAGCGGTGCGCCGGCAGCCTAAGCGGCTAATATGTCGTTTCAATGGCAATGCCGTGCCCAGGCCAGCATAAGTCGTTGAATGCGTTTGAATTGAACAGGACTCGCCGAATGCAATCAGCCTACACCGTTCTCATCCTGCTGATGCTGGTGAGTGTTTCCAAACTGGTCGGGCGGATGATCCCGCTGCCCTTGCCGCTGGTGCAGATTGCCGCCGGCGCCTTGCTGGCATGGCCTACCCTGGGCCTGCACGTGGCCCTGGACCCGGAATTGTTTCTGTTTTTGTTCCTGCCGCCGTTGCTGTTTTCCGATGGCTGGCGGATGCCCAAGCGTGACCTCTGGCGGTTGCGCGGCCCGATCCTGACCCTGGCGGTCGGCCTGGTGCTGTTTACCGTGGTCGGTGCCGGCTATTTCATTCACTGGATCCTGCCCGGCATTCCGTTGCCGGTGGCCTTTGCCCTGGCCGCGGTGCTGTCGCCGACCGACGCCGTAGCGGTCTCGGCCATCACCCAGGACCGCCTGCCGACGCCCTTGATGCACATGCTCCAGGGCGAGGCGCTGATGAACGATGCCTCGGGCCTGGTGACCTTCAAGTTCGCCCTGGCGGCGGCGATCACCGGGGTGTTCTCCCTCGCTGAGGCCAGCCTGACCTTTGTTCTGGTCGCTGTCGGCGGCCTGGCCATTGGTGTGGCCCTGAGCTGGCTGGTCGGGCGCTTGCGCGCCTGGATGATCGCCCGCGGCTGGGACGACCCGGCCACTCACGTGGTGTTCATGTTGCTGCTGCCGTTTGCCGCTTATGTGCTGGCCGAGCGCCTGGGCGCCTCCGGCATTCTCTCGGCGGTGGCGGCGGGGATGATGCAGAGCTGGCTCGACCTGTTGCCGCGCCAGACCAGCACGCGCCTGCTCAACCGCAGCGTCTGGTCGTTGCTGGAGTTCGCCTTCAACGGTCTGATCTTTCTGCTGTTGGGCTTGCAGTTGCCCGACATCATCAAGGCGGTGACCAGCCACGAAGCCTCGCTGTGGCCGACCTTGCTGTGGCGCTGCATGGATGTGGTGGCGATCTTCGCCGTGCTGCTGGCCTTGCGTTTTATCTGGGTGCAGAGCATCTGGCGCCTGATCGGGGTGATCCGCCGCTGGCGCGGCAAGGAAGACCTGGTGCTGGTGCCCAACGCCCGTTCCTGCTGGTTGTTGACGGTTGGTGGGGTGCGCGGGGCGGTGACCCTGGCCGGTGTCATGTCGGTGCCGCTGCTGATCAGCGCCGGCAAGGACTTCCCCGAGCGAGACTTGCTGATTTTCATCGCGGCCGGGGTCATTCTGCTGTCGCTGGTCGCTGCCTGTATCGCTTTGCCACTGCTATTGCGCGGTGTTACCAAGAGCCCCGACGACGCCCTGCGCCAAGAGGCCCAGGACGCCTGGCGGCGCACCGCTGAAGCGGCGATTCACGCCCTTGAGGCAGAAGACCTGAGCGAGGCCGGTACGCCGCTGGATGCCTCCCAGGCGGCGCTGGCGGCCGAGCTCAAGGCGCGGTTGATGGCCGAGTACCGGCATCAGCTCGATACCTTCAACGACAGCGCCGAAGCCCAGGCCCTGGCCGCACAGATGGACCACCTTGAGCGGCGCTTGCGCCTGCGCGCGCTGCGGGCCCAGCGCCTGGAGCTGTACAACCTGCATCGTAAGCACCAGATCGGCGATGACGTGGTGCGTCAGGTGCTGGGGGAGCTGGATATGAGTGAGGCGAATCTGGGGCCGGTAAAGTAAGGCAATCACCGGCCATGCCCGCTCCTACCATCATCTGTGGGAGCGGGCTTGCCCCGCGATGGGGCCGTTTACTTCTGCAAGAACGCGCGAATCCGCTCGGCTGCTTCTACACACTCGGCCAATGGCGCTACCAATGCCATGCGCACCCGCCCGGCACCCGGGTTGACGCCATCCACTTCGCGCGACAGGTACGAACCCGGCACCACGGTCACGTGCTGGGCTTCGAACAGGTCTCGGGTGAACTCGGCGTCATCGCCTGGCACCTTGGCCCACAGGTAGAAACCACCGTCCGGGCGCTGCACATCCAGTACCGGGGCGAGGATCTTCAGTACTGCATCGAACTTCTCGCGGTACAGGTCGCGGTTGGCCAGCACGTGTTCTTCGTCGTTCCAGGCGGCAATGCTCGCCAGCTGGGTTTGCACCGGCATGGCGCAGCCGTGGTAGGTGCGGTAGAGCAGGAACGGCTTGATGATCTCGGCGTCGCCGGCCACGAAGCCCGAGCGCAGGCCCGGCAGGTTGGAACGCTTGGACAGGCTGTGGAACACCACGCAACGCTTGAAGTCGCTGCGCCCAAGCTCGACGCAGGCGCTGAGCAGGCCGGGCGGTGGGCTTTGTTCGTCGAAGTACAGTTCGCTGTAGCACTCGTCGGCGGCGATCACGAAATCGTATTGGTCGGCCAGGGCGATCAGTTTTTTCAGGGTCTGCATTGGCACCAGGGCGCCGGTCGGGTTGCCTGGGGAGCAGAGGAAAAGGATCTGGCAGCGCTGCCAGGTCTCGGCCGGCACGGCGTCGAAGTCCGGGTTGAAGCCGTTGCTGTCCAGGCAGGGCAGGTAGTGCGGGGTAGCGCCGGCCAGCAGCGCTGCGCCCTCGTAGATCTGGTAGAACGGGTTGGGGCTGATGACCAGGCCGTTCTCGGCGCGATTGACCACCGCCTGGGTGAAGGCAAACAGCGCTTCACGGGTGCCATTGACCGGCAGTACGTGTTTGTCGGCATCCAGCCAGCCGGCCGGGACGCCGAAACGGCGTTCGCACCAGCGAGTGATGGCTTGACGCAGCGCCGGCAGGCCGGCGGTGGTCGGGTACACGGCCATCTGCTGCAGGTTGTCGGCCAGGGCCTGGGCGACGAACGCCGGCGACTCATGCTTCGGTTCACCGATCGACAGGGCAATGGCGCGTTTGTCCGCCGCAGGCGTCACGCTGCCGAGCAGCGCACGGAGTTTCTCGAACGGGTAGGGCTGAAGCTGGTTCAAAGCGTTGTTCATCGGCGCAAGGTCTCGTCAAACGGTCAAATGGTCAGGCGGGTCAAAGGCACCCCGGTCGCCTGGTCGACGCGCAGTTGCTCGACGATCGCATCCTGCAGGCGGCTGCACAACTGCGGGTCGGACAGGGGCTGGTTGTCGGCGTCGGTGATGAAGAACACGTCTTCGACCCGTTCGCCGAGGGTGGCAATCTTGGCATTTTGCAGCGACAGGTCGAACTCCAGGAAGATCTTGCCGATCCGCGCCAGCAGGCCGGGGCGGTCGGGGGCGCTGAGTTCGAGGATGGTCACCGGGCGCTGGGCATCGTTATGGATGGTCACCTGCGGGGCAAAGGTGAAGTGCTTGAGCTGGCGCGGTACCCGGCGCTGGATGATGGTCGGGTAGTCGTCGGGGTTGCGCAAGGCGTCGGTCAGACCGTCGCGAATTTGCTTGACCCGCACGGGATTGTCGCCGATCGAGTCGCCATCGTTATCGAGCACGATATAGGTGTCGAGGGTGAACTGGCTGCTCGAGGTGATGATCCGCGCGTCATGGATGTTCAGGTTGAGCTGGTCCATGGCCGCCACCGTCACGGCGAAGAAGTCGTGCTGGTCGGGGGCATAGATGAAGATCTGGGTGCCGCCTTCGAATTCGCGCTGGGTGGTTTCCTTGATCAGCACCAGCGGCCCGCCGTCGGCCGGCTGCTGGAGGATGGCATCGCTGTGCCAGGCCACGTCGGCGGCGGTATGGCGCAGGAAGTAATCGTCACCCAATTGCGACCACAGTTGCTCGACGTCGTCCGGGTCGGTGCCCTCGCGAATGAGGATGTCCAGTGCTGCGCTCTGGGTCTGGCGGATCTGCTCTTCGCGGTCCAACGGGTTTTCCAGGCCGCGGCGCAGGGCACGCTTGGTCTCGGTGTAGAGCTGGCGCAGCAAGCTGGCGCGCCAAGAGTTCCACAGGCTCGGGTTGGTGGCGTTGATGTCGGCCACCGTTAGTACATAAAGGTAATCCAGGCGGGTTTCATCGCCCACCAGTTGGGCGAAGTCGTAGATTACCTGCGGGTCGGACAGGTCCTTGCGCTGGGCGGTGGTCGACATCACCAGGTGATGCTGCACCAGCCAGACAATCAGCCGGCTGTCCCAGCTCGGTAGCTGATGACGCGCACAGAAGGCCTGGGCGTCCACCGCGCCCAACTCGGAGTGATCACCCTGACGACCCTTGCCGATGTCGTGATAAAGCCCGGCGAGATAAATCAGCTCTGGCTTGGGCAGGCGGCCCATGAGCTTGCTGGCCAGCGGGAATTTTTCCGAAACCGGGGTGTACTGCAGTTTGCGCAGGTGCTTGATCAGGTTAAGGGTGTGCGCATCGACGGTATAGATGTGAAACAGGTCGTGCTGCATCTGCCCGACGATCAGGCCGAACTCCGGCAAATAACGGCCGAGAATGCCGTAGCGGTTCATCCGCCGCAGATTGCGGTGGATACCGATCTCGCACTTGAACAGCTCGATGAACAGGCTGGTGTTGCGGATATCATTACGAAAATCATCGTCGATCAGGTGCCGGTGCTCGCGCAGCAGACGAATGGTGTCGGCGCGCACGCCCTTGATTTCCGGGTGCTGGGCCATCAGCACGAAGATTTCCAGCATGGCGAACGGCGTGCGCTTGAAGACGTTGGTGCGTACTGCCTCGATATAGCCGTCATGCAGTTGGAAACGTGCGTTCAGCGGCTGGGCACTGGCGCTGTCGTCGTCGAGGATGACTTCTTCGAAGTGCTGGATGATCAGGTCGCTGAGCTCGGCGATGCTCATCACCACCCGGTAGTACTGCTGCATGAACTGCTCGATGGCGCGCTTGGGGTTTTCGTCGCCAAACCCGAGCAGGGCGGCGATGCTGCGCTGGTGGTCGAACAGCAAGCGGTCCTCGGCACGCCCGGCCAGCATGTGCAGGGCGTAGCGCACTTTCCAGAGAAATTCCTGGGACGAGGCCAGCAGGTTGTTCTCGCTTTCCAGCAAGAAGCCTTCGCCAGCCAGAGCGTGCAGGTTGAGGGTGCCGTACTGGCGCCGGGCGATCCACAGTACCGTCTGGATATCACGCAGGCCGCCTGGCGAGCCCTTGACGTTGGGCTCCAGGTTGTACTCGGTGTCGTTGTACTTGTGGTGCCGGGCTTTTTGCTCGGCACGCTTGGCCAGGAAGAATTCCTTGCTCGGCCACATGTGCGCGGTGCTGGTGACCTCGAGCATGCGCTGGCGCAGGTGCTCGGGGCCGGCAATAGTGCGGCTTTCCATCAGGTTGGTGACTACCGTCAGGTCGGCGCGGGCCTGTTCTGCGCATTCATCGACCGAGCGCACGCTCTGGCCGACTTCCAGGCCGATGTCCCAGAGCAGGGTCAGAAAGCGTTCGATCGAGTCGCGAAAAACCTCGTGGTCGGCACTGTCGAGCAGGATCAGCAGATCGATGTCGGAGTAGGGGTGCAGTTCGCCGCGCCCGTAGCCACCGGTGGCGATCAGGGCGATATCGGCGTCTTCGCTCCAGGTGAACTGGTTCCAGGCCTGTTGCAGGATGTTGTCGACGAACCAGGCGCGGTCCTCGATCAGCCGGCGGATCTCGCGGCCGCTGCGAAAGCGGTTGTCGAGCACCTCGCCGGCCTGGCGGATGGCTTTCTTGAAGGCAGCGATAGGGCTTGCCTTGAGGGCCAGTTCCGCCTGGAACTGACCGCGATCGAACAGCTCGGGATCCACCTGGGGCATCGAGAGGCTTTCCTGTGACAATCAGGCCGACGTGCGGGGAATGGTGTCGTCTTTACGCAGGGTGAAGATTTCGTAACCGGTCGCGGTCACCACCAGGGTGTGTTCCCACTGGGCCGAGAGCTTGCGGTCCTTGGTGATGGCGGTCCAGCCGTCGCCCAGCACCTTGGTGTCGGCTTTGCCCTGGTTGATCATCGGCTCGATGGTAAAGGTCATGCCTTCCTTGAGCTCCATGCCGGTGCCGGCGCGGCCGTAGTGCAGGATCTGCGGCTCTTCGTGGAACACCTTGCCGATGCCGTGGCCGCAGAACTCGCGCACCACCGAGAAACCGTTCTTTTCCGCGTGCTTCTGGATCACTTCGCCGATGTCGCCCAGGCGGCAGCCTGGCTTGACCAGTTCGATGGCCTTGTACATGCACTCCTGGGTGATCTGGGACAGGCGCTCGGCCCATACCGGTACGGTGCCGACGTGGAACATGCGGCTGGTGTCGCCGTGGTAGCCATCCTTGATCACGGTGACGTCGATGTTCAGGGTGTCACCGTCCTTGAGCGGCTTGTCGCCCGGGATGCCATGGCAGACCACGTGGTTGACCGAGGTGCAGATCGACTTGGGGAAGCCCTTGTAGTTGAGCGGCGCCGGAATCGCTTGCTGGACGTTGACGATGTAGTCGTGGCACAGGCGGTCGAGCTCCTCGGTGGTGACACCGGGCTTGACGTGCTCTTCGATCATCTCCAGGACTTCGGCGGCCAGGCGGCCGGCGATGCGCATCTTTTCGATGTCTTCGGCGGTTTTGATGGTAACGGTCATTACAGGCTCTCTACGGCGCAGCAAGGCGCAAATAATCTGGGGAAAGGCCGGATTCTAACAGAGCCAGGCCCGATTCAGGCGGCCATGGCGCTGATACAGCCTTTATATAAGGGCCATTCTGGCGCTAATGGGCGATGTGTGCAAAAGCCTGTGACGTTCAATGGTAATTCTGGTTTCGCTTGGCGGGCTTGTGTGGTATAAAATGCGCCGCTTTCCGGGGATAGCTCCGGAAGCACTAAACCCACACACGTGTCGACACGATGACCTGGGTGCCTTCGATCCACGGATCGCGGGTTGGTCATTGGGATACGTGGAGGCCCAACCCGACTTATCAAGGAACTATCATGTCCCAAGTCAACATGCGCGATATGCTGAAGGCCGGTGTGCACTTCGGTCACCAAACCCGTTACTGGAACCCGAAAATGGGCAAGTACATTTTCGGTGCGCGCAACAAGATTCACATCATCAACCTTGAAAAAACCCTGCCAATGTTCAACGAGGCACTGACCTTCGTAGAGCGTCTGGCCCAGGGCAAAAACAAGATTCTGTTCGTCGGCACCAAGCGTTCCGCTGGCAAGATCGTTGCTGAAGAAGCAGCACGTTGCGGTTCGCCGTACGTCGATCACCGCTGGTTGGGCGGCATGCTGACCAACTACAAGACCATCCGCGCTTCGATCAAGCGTCTGCGCGACCTGGAAACCCAGGCCGAAGACGGCACTTTCGCCAAGCTGACCAAGAAAGAAGCCCTGATGCGCTCGCGTGATCTGGAAAAACTGGATCGCAGCCTGGGTGGTATCAAGGACATGGGCGGCCTGCCTGATGCCCTGTTCGTGATCGACGTTGACCACGAGCGCATCGCTATCACCGAAGCCAACAAGCTGGGCATCCCGGTCATCGGCGTTGTCGATACCAACTCCAGCCCAGAAGGCGTTGACTACATCATCCCAGGTAACGATGACGCCATCCGCGCTATCCAGCTGTACATGGGTTCGATGGCTGACGCCGTGATCCGTGGCCGCAACAACGTTGCTGGCGGTACCGAAGTGTACGCCGAAGAAGCAGCACCAGCTGCTGAGTAATTGACGCCTGGCGTCTACTCGGCACGCGAAAAGGGGGCTTTGCCCCCTTTTTGCCACCTTGAAATCCTCTTGTCAGCATCGCCGTTGCAACCTTGTTACTGCATGAGTGCTGGTGAGTGGATTTACAGAATTGAACGCCCGTCAAGTATCGGGTGGAATGGTTGAAAACCTATCCAAGAGGAATTTGAAATGGCAGCAATTACTGCAGCGCTGGTCAAAGAACTGCGTGAGCGTACCGGCGAAGGCATGATGGATTGCAAAAAGGCCCTGGAAAAGGCCGGCGGCGACATCGAGAAAGCCATTGACGACATGCGCGCTTCGGGCGCCATCAAGGCCGCTAAAAAGGCTGGCAACGTTGCCGCTGAAGGCGCAATCGCCATCAAGGCCGACGACAAATCCGCCGTCCTGCTGGAAGTCAACTCGCAGACCGACTTCCTGGCTCTGCAAGACGACTTCAAAACCTTCGTCGCTGAAAGCGTTGACCAAGCTTTCGCCGAGAAACTGACCGACGCCGCTCCGCTGATCGCTTCCCGCGAATCGGCTCGTGAAGCGCTGGTTGCCAAGGTTGGTGAGAACGTCAACATCCGTCGCCTGGTGCGCGTTGAAGGTGACGTTGTCGGCACCTACCTGCACGGCAACAAGATCGGTGTTGCTGTTGTCCTGAAGGGCGGCGACGTCCAGCTGGCCAAAGAAATCGCCATGCACGTGGCGGCAAGCAACCCAGAGTTCCTGCTGCCGTCGGAAGTTTCGGCTGAAGCAATCGAGCGCGAGAAGAACGTCTTCCTGACCCTGAACGAAGAGAAGATCAAGGGCAAGCCTGAGAACATCGTCGAGAACATGGTCAAAGGCCGTATCTCGAAGTTCCTGGCCGAAGCCAGCCTGGTCGAGCAAGCGTTCGTCATGAACCCGGAAATCAAGGTCGGTGAGCTGGCCAAGAAAGCCGGTGCTGAAATCGTTTCCTTCACCTACTTCAAAGTAGGCGAAGGCATCGAGAAGCCAGTCGACAACTTCGCTGAAGAAGTTGCTGCTCAGCTGGCTGCTGCCAAGCAATAAGACAGATTCACCTCTGTCGCCCCGAAGAGGCTGCCCGCTCACGCGCGCAGCCTCTTTGTCAAAGCGGGAGCGGCTTACAAAGCCGCCTTTCGTTGGCGCAGTAGCTGCGCCACGCTAGAGTTACGCGCAGGCTGAAAACAGCCCGCCAGATTTTTTTACAAACGCCGCAGGAGAGATTCGCAATGGCTCAGCAGGGCAGTGGTTATCAAGCTCGCTATAAACGCATTCTACTCAAGCTTAGCGGCGAGGCCCTGATGGGCTCGGAAGAGTTCGGGATCGACCCCAAGGTCCTGGATCGCATGGCATTGGAAGTCGGCCAACTGGTCGGCATTGGTGTTCAGGTCGGTTTGGTAATCGGCGGGGGCAACCTGTTCCGTGGCGCGGCGCTCAGTGCAGCCGGCATGGACCGCGTCACTGGCGACCACATGGGCATGCTGGCGACCGTAATGAATGGCCTGGCCATGCGCGACGCGCTTGAGCGCGCCAACATTACCGCGATCGTCATGTCGGCCATCTCCATGGTTGGCGTTACCGATCACTATGATCGTCGCAAAGCCATGCGCCACCTGAACTCCAAAGAAGTCGTAATCTTCGCTGCCGGTACCGGCAACCCGTTCTTCACCACCGACTCCGCGGCTTGCCTGCGCGCCATCGAAATCGATGCCGACGTGGTATTGAAGGCAACCAAGGTCGATGGTGTATACACTGCAGACCCATTCAAAGACCCGCATGCCGAGAAGTTCGATCATCTGACCTACGATGAAGTACTGGATCGCAAGCTGGGCGTGATGGATCTGACGGCAATCTGCCTGTGCCGCGATCACAAGATGCCGCTGCGCGTCTTCAATATGAACAAGCCCGGCGCCCTGCTGAACATCGTGCATGGCGGCGCTGAAGGAACTCTGATCGAGGAAGTTCAAAAATGATCAACGAAATCAAGAAAGACGCCCAGGAACGCATGGTCAAGTCCCTGGAATCGCTGCAGCACGCGTTCAGCCGGATTCGTACCGGTGCGGCCAACCCGCAGATCCTGGCCGGTGTCCAGGTGCCTTACTACGGCGCTGACACTCCGATCAACCAGGTCGCCAACGTGACTGTTAAAGATGCCCGTACCCTTCAGGTCGTGGCGTTTGAGCGCAACATGCTGGCCGCGGTGGAAAAAGCCATTCTCAACTCGGGCCTGGGCTTCAACCCGACCAACCTGGGTGAACTGCTGCTGATCTCGATGCCGGCCCTGACTGAAGAAACCCGCAAGGGCTTCACCAAGCAGGCGCGCGATGCGGCTGAAGATGCCCGTATTGCCGTGCGTAACATTCGTCGTGATGCGCTGAGCCAGCTCAAAGATCTGGTCAAAGAGAAAGAAATCAGCGAAGACGAAGAGCGTCGTGCAGCTGACGATGTGCAGAAGCTGACCGACAAGGCCGTAGCTGACATCGAAGTCGCTGTGAAGGCAAAAGAAAAGGACCTGATGGCCGTTTAAGGGTCGGGACTTTTTTCAATGGAAAAGACCAAGCAAGGTGTGTCCCCATCGGTGCCGCGCCATGTCGCGATCATCATGGATGGGAATAATCGCTGGGCGAAGAAGCGCCTGTTGCCCGGTGTTGCCGGGCACAAGGCCGGCGTGGACGCAGTGCGCGCGGTCATCGAGGTGTGCGCCGAGGCCAAGGTCGAGGTGCTGACCCTGTTCGCCTTTTCCAGTGAAAACTGGCAGCGCCCGGCCGAAGAGGTCGGGGCATTGATGGAGCTGTTCTTCTCGGCCCTGCGCCGGGAAGCCAAACGCCTCAACGACAACAACATCAGCCTGCGTATCATCGGTGACCGCTCGCGCTTTCATCCTGAGCTGCAGGCTGCCATGCGTGAGGCCGAAGCGGCGACCGCCGGCGCCAATCGTTTCATCCTGCAGATCGCCGCCAACTACGGTGGTCAGTGGGATATCGCCCAGGCCGCCCAGCGCCTGGCGCGGGAAGTCCAGGCCGGCCACCTGCGTCCGGACGACATCACCCCCGAGCTGCTGCAGACCTGCCTGGCCACAGGCGACCTGCCGCTGCCCGACCTGTGCATCCGTACCGGTGGCGAGCACCGCATCAGCAATTTCTTGCTGTGGCAGCTGGCCTACGCCGAGTTGTACTTTTCCGACCTGTTCTGGCCGGACTTCAAACACGAGGCCATGCGTACCGCGCTGGCCGATTTCGCTTCGCGCCAGCGCCGCTTCGGGAAAACCAGCGAGCAGGTCGAAGCTGGAGCCCGTGCTTAATGCTTAAACAACGCATCATTACGGCGCTGATCCTGCTGCCGATCGCCCTGTGTGGCTTCTTCCTGTTGAACGGCGGCGACTTCGCCCTGTTCATCGGCGTAGTGGTGACCCTGGGGGCCTGGGAATGGGCGCGTCTGGCCGGCCTGGTCGGCCAAGCCCTGCGTGTGGCTTACGCTGCCGTGGTCGCCGGCCTGCTGATGCTGCTCTACCTGATGCCGGACCTGGCGCCCTGGGTGCTGGGGGCTTCGGTGTTGTGGTGGGCGCTGGCAACCTGGCTGGTGCTGACGTACCCGCGCAGCAGCGAGCTGTGGGCCAGTGCTGCCTGCCGCCTGCTGATCGGTCTGCTGATCCTGTTGCCGGCCTGGCAAGGCCTGGTGCTGCTCAAGCAGTGGCCGCTGGGCAACTGGCTGATCATGGCGGTCATGGTGCTGGTCTGGGGGGCGGACATCGGTGCGTACTTCTCCGGCCGCGCCTTCGGCAAGCGCAAGCTGGCCCCGCAGGTGAGCCCGGGCAAGAGCTGGGAAGGCGTCTACGGTGGCCTGGCCCTGAGCCTGGTGATTACCGCAGTAGTGGCTATCTCTCGTGACTGGAGCGCGGGTGAGCTGGTGCTCGGCCTGTTCGGCGCTGCAGCCGTGGTTTTCGTCTCGGTAGTTGGCGATCTGACCGAAAGCATGTTCAAGCGCCGCTCGGGGATCAAGGACAGCAGCAACCTGTTGCCGGGTCATGGCGGCGTGCTGGACCGTATCGACAGCCTCACCGCAGCCATTCCGGTGTTTGCCGTGCTGCTCTGGGCAGCCAATTGGGGCGTAATGTGAGCGGCGTACAGCGTATTACCGTGCTGGGCGCGACCGGCTCGATCGGCCTCAGTACCCTGGATGTGATCGCTCGTCATCCGGATCGTTACCAGGTGTTCGCCCTGAGCGGCTACTCGCGCCTGCAAGAGCTATTGGCCCTGTGCGTGCGCCATGCCCCGGCGTTTGCCGTGGTGCCTTCGGCCGAGGCTGCACAGCAGCTGCGTGAAGGCCTGGCAGTAGCGGGTTTGGCCACCCAGGTGCTGGTCGGTGAAGAGGGCTTGTGCCAGGTCGCGTCAGCTGCCGAGGTCGATGCCGTGATGGCTGCGATCGTCGGCGCTGCCGGCCTGCGTCCGACCCTGGCAGCAGTCGAAGCAGGCAAGAAGGTGCTGCTGGCAAACAAGGAGGCGCTGGTGATGTCCGGCGCCTTGTTCATGCAGGCGGTGCGGCGCAGTGGCGCCGTGCTGCTGCCGATCGACAGCGAGCACAATGCGATCTTCCAGTGCCTGCCGGGTGATTACTCCCGCGGCCTGGCCCAGGTTGGCGTGCGCCGTATCCTGTTGACCGCCTCTGGCGGGCCGTTTCGCGAAACGCCGATGGCCGAGCTCATGGATGTCAGCCCTGAACAGGCTTGCGCCCACCCGAACTGGTCCATGGGCCGCAAGATCTCGGTCGATTCGGCAAGCATGATGAACAAGGGCCTGGAGCTTATCGAGGCGTGCTGGCTGTTCGATGCACGGCCCAGCCAGGTCGAGGTGGTGGTGCACCCGCAAAGTGTGATCCACTCGCTGGTCGATTATGTCGACGGTTCGGTATTGGCCCAGTTGGGCAATCCGGACATGCGCACGCCGATCGCCAATGCCCTGGCCTGGCCGGAGCGTATCGATTCGGGGGTGGCGCCACTGGACCTGTTCGCGGTTGCCCGCCTGGACTTCAAGGCGCCGGACGAACAGCGCTTCCCTTGCCTGCGCCTGGCCCGCGAGGCGGCCGAGGCGGGTAATAGCGCGCCGGCGGTACTTAATGCGGCCAACGAAGTGGCGGTGGAAGCATTTCTCCAGCGGCGCATCCGCTTCCCCGAGATCGCGAGTATGATCGAACAAGTGCTCGATCAAGAGCCGGTGGTTGCAGTCGAGTCGCTCGATGCGGTGTTTGCCGCCGACCAGCGTGCGCGGCAGCTGGCCGGACAATGGTTGGCTCATCACGGCCGCTGAGGTCTGGCGCAGCAGTGCGTCAGGCCCGGTGCCGCTGAACGTCATTCGGAGAAAGACATGAGTGCGCTCTACATGATTATCGGCACCCTGGTGGCATTGGGTGTGCTGGTCACCTTTCACGAATTCGGTCACTTCTGGGTGGCCCGGCGTTGCGGCGTCAAGGTTTTGCGATTTTCCGTTGGTTTTGGCATGCCGTTGCTGCGCTGGCATGACCGGCATGGCACTGAGTTCGTGGTAGCGGCGATTCCGCTGGGCGGCTACGTGAAAATGCTCGACGAGCGCGAAGGTGCGGTGCCCCCCGAGCAGCTCGAACAATCCTTCAACCGCAAGTCTGTGCGTCAGCGCATCGCGATTGTCGCGGCGGGCCCGGTGGCCAACTTTCTCCTGGCGTTTTTCTTCTTCTGGATCCTGGCCATGGTCGGCACCCAGCAGGAGCGTCCGGTCATCGGTGCGGTCGAAGCGGGGAGTATCGCCGAAGTGGCCGGGCTCACGGCTGGCCAGGAAATTGTTTCCATTGATGGCAAGCCAACCAGTGGCTGGGCGGCAGTCAACCTGCAACTGATCCGCCGTCTGGGTGAAAGCGGCCAGTTGCACATCAGTGTGCGCGAGGAGGGCGCGTCGGTCGACAGCCCGCACGTGCTGACCCTCAATAACTGGCTCAAGGGCGCCGACGATCCGGACCCGATTCGCTCGCTGGGCTTGCGCCCGTGGCGCCCGGTATTGCCGCCGGTGCTGGCTGAACTCGACCCGAAGGGGCCGGCAAAGGCTGCCGGGCTGAAAACCGGTGACCGTTTGCTGGCGCTCGATGGCCAGGCGCTGAACAACTGGCAGCAAGTGGTCGATACCGTACGTGGCCGGGCTGGCAGCAAGATCGTCCTGCGCATCGAGCGCGACGGTGCGCCGCTGGAGTTGCCGGTAACCCTGGCCAGCCGTGGCGAGGGCAAAACGGCCACGGGATATCTGGGCGCCGGGGTCAAAGGGGTGAAGTGGCCGGATGCCATGCTTCGCGAGGTCAGCTACGGGCCGCTCGAGGCTGTAGGGGAGGGACTTTCACGCACCTGGAACATGAGCGTCCTGACCCTCGAATCGTTGAAGAAAATGCTGTTCGGCGAGCTCTCGGTAAAAAACTTGAGCGGACCGATAACCATTGCTAAAGTGGCGGGCGCTTCGGCCCAGTCCGGTGTTGGGGATTTCCTGAATTTCCTCGCCTACCTGAGCATTAGCCTGGGGGTTCTTAATTTGCTGCCCATTCCTGTACTGGATGGGGGGCATTTGCTGTTCTACCTGATCGAGTGGGCGCGTGGTCGTCCGTTATCGGATCGGGTGCAAGGTTGGGGGATCCAGATCGGTATCAGTTTGGTAGTCGGGGTGATGTTGCTTGCCCTGATCAACGATTTGGGTCGACTGTAAAGCTTCGCTCAATTGCGAACCTGCCGCGTCCCGCGGCGGGTCGTTTATTGCCAGTTGGAATAAGAAAGGACTTCATGAAACGTCTGCTGCTAACTGCGGTTCTCGCCGTACTGATGATCGCTGAAGTTCACGCCGAGTCCTTCACCATCTCCGATATTCGTGTCAATGGTCTGCAGCGGGTCTCCGCGGGCAGCGTTTTTGGTGCCTTGCCATTGAACGTCGGCGATGAGGCCGATGACCGGCGCCTGGTGGAATCCACCCGGTCCCTGTTCAAGACCGGTTTCTTCCAGGACATCCAACTGAGCCGGGACGGCAACGTCCTGATCATTACCGTGGTCGAGCGTCCTTCGGTCTCCAGCATCGAGATCGAAGGCAACAAGGCGATCAGCACTGAAGACCTGATGAAGGGGCTGAAGCAGTCCGGTCTGTCCGAAGGCGAGATCTTCCAGCGTGCCACCCTTGAGGGCGTGCGTAACGAACTGCAACGCCAGTACGTTGCCCAGGGCCGCTACTCGGCCGAGGTCGACACCGAAGTGGTGCCGCAGCCGCGCAACCGCGTGGGCCTGAAGATCAAGATCAACGAAGGCACCGTTGCTGCAATCCAGCACATCAACGTGGTCGGCAACACCGTCTTCCCTGACGAAGACCTGATCGGCCTGTTCGAGCTCAAGACCAGCAACTGGCTGTCGTTCTTCAAGAATGACGACAAGTACGCCCGTGAGAAACTCTCCGGTGACTTGGAGCGCCTGCGCTCCTACTACCTGGACCGCGGCTACATCAACATGGACATCGCTTCCACCCAGGTGTCGATCACCCCGGACAAGAAGCACGTCTACATCACCGTCAACGTCAACGAGGGCGAGAAGTACACCGTTCGTGACGTCAAGCTCTCCGGTGACCTCAAGGTGCCGGAAGACCAGGTCAAGTCGCTGCTGCTGGTGCAGCCAGGCCAGGTGTTCTCGCGCAAGGTGATGACCACCACGTCCGAGCTGATCACCCGTCGTCTGGGTAACGAAGGCTACACCTTCGCCAACGTCAACGGCGTGCCACAACCTCATGATGACGATCACACGGTCGACATCACCTTCGTGGTCGATCCGGGCAAGCGCGCCTATGTCAACCGCATCAACTTCCGTGGCAATACCAAGTCCGAAGACGAAGTGCTGCGTCGCGAAATGCGCCAAATGGAAGGTGGCTGGGCTTCGACCTACCTGATTGACCAGTCCAAGACCCGTCTGGAACGCCTGGGCTTCTTCAAGGAAGTCAACGTCGAGACCCCGGCTGTCCCAGGTACCGACGACCAGGTCGACGTCAACTACAGCGTTGAAGAGCAAGCTTCCGGTTCGATTACCGCCAGTGTCGGTTTCGCCCAGAGCGCCGGTCTGATCCTCGGTGGTTCGATCAGCCAGACCAACTTCCTCGGTACTGGTAACAAGGTTTCCATCGGCCTGACCCGCAGCGAATACCAGAGCCGCTACAACTTCGGCTTCGTTGACCCCTACTGGACCGCCGATGGCGTCAGCCTGGGCTACAACGCCTTCTACCGCACCACCGACTACGATGACCTCGACGTCGACGTCGCCAGCTATGCGGTTGACAGCCTCGGTGCCGGTGTCAGCGTCGGTTACCCGATCAGCGAGACCTCGCGCCTGACCTTCGGCCTGACCGTACAGCAGGACGAGATCAAGACCGGTAAATACACCGTTGACGAGATCTTTGACTTCGTCGACAAGGAAGGCGACAAGTACCTGAACTTCAAGGCCTCGGCCGGCTGGTCCGAGTCGACCCTGAACAAGGGCGTGCTGGCCACCCGTGGTCACTCGCAAAGCCTGGTGCTGGAAGCGACCACTCCGGGTAGCGACCTGTCGTTCTTCAAGCTGGATTACCGTGGTCAGCTGTTCAAGCCGATCACCAACGACTACACCCTGCGCCTGCACACCGAGCTGGGCTATGGTGATGGCTTCGGTTCGACCTCCGGTCTGCCGTTCTACGAGAACTACTATGCCGGCGGTTTCAACTCGGTACGTGGCTTCAAGGACAGCAGCCTGGGCCCACGCAGTACCCCGAGCAAGGGCAACAAGCCAGGTACCATTGAAGACCCGGATCAGGACCCGCTGCCGTTCGGTGGTAACGTCCTCGTCCAAGGTGGTGTAGAGCTGCTGTTCCCGCTGCCGTTCGTCAAGGACCAACGCTCGCTGCGCACCTCGGTCTTCTGGGATGTGGGTAACGTTTTCGACACCAACTGCGGTTCCAAGCCGAACTGCGAGAAGGTCGGTCTGTCGGGCCTGGCCAGCTCCGTCGGCCTGGGCGTGACCTGGATTACCGCTCTCGGCCCGTTGAGCTTCAGCCTGGCAATGCCGGTGAAGAAACCGGACGAAGCCGATACCCAGGTGTTCCAATTCTCTCTGGGTCAGACCTTCTAAGGTCTGCCCCTTGCTAACGACAACGGATTCTGTAGGAGTGCATCGTGCGTAAGTTGACTCAACTGGCAGTACTGGCTGCGGCCCTGGTCGCAACCCCGGCTTTCGCCGAAATGAAAATTGCCGTCCTGAACTACCAAATGGCCCTGCTCGAGTCGGACGCGGCGAAGAAGTACGCCGTCGACGCCGAGAAGAAGTTCGGCCCACAGCTGACCAAGCTGAAGAACCTGGAAAGCAGCGCCAAGGGCATTGCCGACCGCATCCGTGCCGGTGGTGACAAGATGGCCCAGCCTGAGCGCGAGCGCCTGGAGCTTGAATACAAGCAGAAAGCCCGTGACTTCCAGTTCCAGTCCAAGGAACTGAACGAGTCCAAGGCCGTGGCCGACCGCGAAATGCTCAAGCAACTGAAGCCGAAACTGGACGGCGCGGTTGAAGAAGTGATCAAGAAAGGCGGTTTCGATCTGGTGCTTGAGCGTGGCGCGGTCATTGATGTCAAACCTCAGTACGACATCACCCGCCAGGTCATCGAGCGCATGAATCAGTCCCGTTGATCATGACCGTGACCATGAAACTCGGTCAGTTGGCCGAGTTCCTCGGAGCCACCCTGAGTGGCCCCGAGGAGCTGGAAATCACTGGCCTGGCGACCCTTCAGGAAGCCGGGCCGGGGCAGTTGAGCTTCCTGGCCAACCCGCAGTACCGCAAGTACCTGGGTGAAACCCACGCGGCAGCGATCCTGCTCAAGCCGGCCGACGCCGAAGGCTTTGCCGGTAACGCGCTGATCGTTCCCGACCCGTACCTCGCTTACGCACGCCTCTCCCACCTGTTCGATCCGAAGCCCAGGGCTGTAGCGGGAATTCATCCCAGCGCCGTGGTTGCCGCCGATGCCCAGGTTGATGCCAGTGCCAGCGTTGGTGCCTGCGCGGTGATCGAAAGCGGTGCGCAGGTCGGCCCGGGCGTGACCATCGGTGCCCAGTGCTTTATCGGCGCGCGTTGCGTGATCGGCGAGGGCGGCTGGCTGGCCCCGCGGGTGACCCTGTACCACGACGTACGTATCGGTAAACGTGTGGTTATTCAGTCTGGCGCGGTGATCGGTGGCGAAGGCTTCGGCTTTGCCAACGACAAGGGTGTCTGGCAGAAGATTGCCCAGATTGGCGGCGTGAGCATCGGTGATGATGTCGAGATCGGCGTCAATACTGCGGTTGACCGTGGTGCCCTGGCTGACACTCGCATCGGTGACGGGGTCAAGCTCGACAACCAGATCCAGATCGCCCATAACGTGCAGATCGGCGATCATACGGCGATGGCGGCATGTGTCGGGATTTCCGGCAGCACCAAGATTGGCAGGCATTGCACCATTGCCGGCGGTGTCGGCATGGTTGGACACATCGATGTCTGCGACAACGTTTTCGTCTCCGGGATGACCATGGTGACGCGCTCGATCACCGAGCCAGGCGCCTATTCTTCCGGTACGGCAATGCAGCCGTTGGCCGAGTGGCGTAAAAGCGCCGCACGGATTCGCCAGCTGGACGAGATGTCAAAACGCCTTCAACAACTGGAAAAGCGTCTCGCCGCCGTGACCTCTGGCGATAAAGCTTCATCAGAAGGCTGATACCATTTCCTGATCAAGAGTGAACAGCCCTAGACTGACTCTTTGATTTGCTAAAGGAGCGCCGTGTGAAAACCGGCGCTCCCTATCTTTACTACAGGCTTCCCCCCGAAATGATGGACATCAACGAGATTCGCGAATACCTGCCTCACCGTTACCCGTTCCTGTTGGTGGACCGGGTGGTGGAACTGGACGTCGAGGCCCAGCGCATTCGTGCCTACAAGAATGTCAGCATCAACGAACCTTTCTTCAATGGTCACTTCCCCGCACATCCGATCATGCCGGGCGTGCTGATCATCGAGGCGATGGCCCAGGCGGCCGGCATCCTCGGCTTCAAGATGCTCGACGTCAAACCTGCGGACGGTACCCTGTACTACTTCGTTGGCTCCGACAAGCTGCGCTTCCGCCAGCCAGTGCTGCCGGGTGACCAACTGATCCTCGAAGCCAAGTTCATCAGCTGCAAGCGCCAGATCTGGAAGTTCGAGTGCCAGGCGTCGGTCGACGGCAAGCCGGTATGCTCGGCCGAGATCATCTGCGCGGAACGCAAACTATGAGTTTGATTGACCCTCGGGCAATCATCGATCCGTCGGCCAAGCTCGCCGACGGTGTCGAGGTAGGCCCTTGGTCGATCGTCGGTGCCGGGGTCGAGATCGGCGAGGGGACCGTTATCGGTCCGCATGTGATTCTCAAGGGGCCGACCCGCATCGGTCGGCACAACCGCATCTACCAGTTTTCCTCGGTAGGCGAAGACACCCCAGACCTCAAGTACAAGGGTGAAGCCACGCGCCTGGTGATCGGCGATCACAATGTGATCCGCGAGGGCGTGACCATCCACCGCGGCACCGTGCAGGACCGCTCGGAAACCACCCTGGGTGATCATAATCTGATCATGGCCTATGCCCACATCGGCCATGACAGTGTCATCGGCAACCATTGCATCCTGGTCAACAACACCGCACTGGCGGGCCATGTACATGTTGACGACTGGGCGATCCTTTCCGGTTTCACCCTGGTGCATCAGTTCTGTCGCATCGGTGCCCACAGCTTCTCCGGCATGGGGACCGCCATCGGCAAGGATGTTCCGGCTTACGTCACTGTATTCGGTAATCCGGCCGAGGCGCGCAGCATGAACTTCGAGGGCATGCGCCGTCGGGGTTTCAGCGAGGACGCCATTCACGCGCTGCGCCGGGCCTACAAGGTGGTCTACCGCCAGGGCCTGACCATCGAGCAGGCCATTGCCGAACTGGCGGAGCCTGCGACCCAGTACCCGGAAGTCGACGTGTTCCTCCAGTCGATCCAGAACTCCACCCGCGGCATCACCCGCTGATATGGCCGAGTTTTGTGTAGCGCTGGTGGCGGGTGAGGCCAGCGGCGATATTCTCGGCGCCGGGTTGATGCGTGCGCTCAAGGCACGCCACCCGCAGGTACGCTTCATTGGCGTCGGCGGGCCGTTGATGCAGGCCGAAGGCCTGACCTCGTACTTCCCCATGGAGCGCCTGGCGGTGATGGGCCTGGTCGAGGTGCTAGGGCGCCTGCGCGAGTTGCTCAAGCGCCGCAAGGAGCTGATCCAGACCCTGATCGCCGAACGCCCGGATGTGTTCATCGGCATCGATGCCCCGGACTTCACCCTCAATATCGAACTGAACCTGCGCAAGGCCGGGATCAAGACCGTGCATTACGTCAGCCCGTCGGTCTGGGCCTGGCGGCAGAAGCGCGTGCTGAAGATCCGCGAAGGCTGCGACCTGATGCTCACGCTGTTTCCGTTCGAAGCCAGGTTCTATGAGGAGAAGGGCGTGCCGGTACGCTTTGTCGGCCATCCGCTGGCTGACAGCATTCCACTGGACGCCGACCGTGACGCTGCGCGCGAACAGCTCGGGCTGGGTGAAGGGCCGTTGGTTGCCTTGATGCCCGGCAGTCGGGGCGGCGAAGTCGGCCGCCTGGGCGCGCTGTTTCTCGATACCGCCCAGCGTCTGCGCGAGTTGGTGCCCGGGGTGCGTTTCGTCTCGCCGTGCGCCAATGCCGAGCGTCGGGCCCAGCTTGAGCAGATGCTTCAAGGCCGCGACTTGCCGGTGACCCTGCTTGACGGTCGTTCGCACCAGGCCCTGGCCGCTTGCGATGCAGTACTGATCGCCTCGGGTACCGCGACCCTTGAGGCCTTGCTGTTCAAGCGGCCAATGGTCGTGGCGTATCGATTGGCACCGCTGACCTACTGGATTCTCAAACGCCTGGTAAAAAGCCCGTACGTGTCACTGCCCAACCTGCTGGCCCAGCGCATGCTGGTGCCCGAGTTACTGCAGGAAGCGGCCACTGCCGATGCCCTGGCCCAGACCCTGGCGCCGCTGGTGCATGGCGGTGTGCAGCAGACCGAAGGTTTTGACCAGATTCACCGTACCTTGCGCCGCGATGCCTCGAACCAGGCAGCTGACGCGGTGTTGGCCCTGCTGGAAAACCGATAGATGCAAATGGGATTGGACTTCAACCTGGTCGAGGAGCTGGTCGCCGGCGTCGACGAAGTGGGCCGTGGCCCGCTGTGCGGCGCGGTGGTGACCGCTGCGGTTATTCTCGATCCAAAGCGGCCGATTCTGGGGCTCAACGACTCGAAGAAGCTCACCGAAGCCAAGCGTGAAAAGCTTTTTGACGAAATCTGTGAAAAAGCCCTGAGCTTTTGCATCGCCCGTGCCGAGGTCGAGGAAATCGACCAGCTCAACATCCTTCACGCCACCATGCTGGCCATGCAGCGTGCTGTCGAAGGCTTGAGCATCACGCCGAAACTGGCGCTGATCGACGGTAACCGCTGCCCGCAGTTGTCGGTACCGGCGGCGCCGGTGGTCAAGGGCGATAGCCAGGTGCCAGCCATTGCCGCTGCATCGATCCTGGCCAAGGTCACCCGTGATCGCGAGATGGCGGCGTTCGAGCTGATCTACCCCGGTTATGGCATCGGTGGGCACAAGGGCTACCCGACGCCGGTGCACCTCGAAGCCCTGGCGCGCCTGGGGCCGACGCCGATTCACCGGCGCTCGTTCGCACCGGTGCGCGCCGCCTTCGAAGCCCGCGACGCCATCAATGGCGGGTTTGCCGAGGTCTGACCAGGCGCGGCGGGCGTCAGTAGTCAGGATCGTCCCGCACTGGCTGTTGTTTTGATCAAGGCCCGGTACAATCCGGGCCTTGTTGTTTTGTGCTGCTATAGGATCATCATGTCGGCTTCTTTCGTTCATCTTCGCCTGCACACCGAATACTCGCTGGTCGATGGCCTGGTGCGGATCAAGCCGCTGGCCAAGGCATTGGTGGCGATGAACATGCCGGCGGTCGCGGTCACCGACCAGAGCAACATGTGCTCGCTGGTCAAGTTTTACAAGAACGCCATGGGCGCCGGCATCAAGCCGATCTGCGGCGCCGACCTGTGGCTGGCCAACAGCGACCCGGATGCGCCGCTGTCGCGCATCTGCCTGCTGGCGATGGACGCCAAGGGCTACCGCAACCTTACCGAGTTGATCTCCCGCGGCTGGGTCGACGGCCAGCGCAATGGCCTGGTGATCATCGAGCGGCCGTGGATCGCCGAGGCCAGCGAGGGGCTGATTGCCCTGTCTGCGGCAAAGGAAGGCGACATCGGCATGGCGTTGCTCAATGGCAACCCGGATGAAGCCGAAGCGTTGCTGCGCGACTGGCTGCAGATGTTCCCGGAGCGCTTTTACGTCGAGGTGCAGCGCACCAACCGCGCCGGTGACGAAGAATACCTGCACGCCGCCGTGGCCCTGGCCGACAAGCTGGACGCGCCGCTGGTGGCGACCAACGATGTGCGCTTCATCAAGCAGTCCGACTACGATGCCCACGAAACCCGTGTGTGCATCGGCGAAGGCCGTGCCCTGGACGATCCGCGCCGCTCGCGCAACTACAGCGATCAGCAGTACCTGAAAAGCCCTGAGGAAATGGCCGAGCTGTTCAGCGACCTGCCCGAGGCGATTGCCAACACCGTCGAGATCGCCAAGCGCTGCAATATCCAGGTACAGCTGGGCAAGCACTTCCTGCCCGACTTTCCGACGCCCAACGGCATGGGTATCGACGACTACCTGCGCCATGTTTCCCACGAAGGCCTGGAAGAGCGCCTGGCGGTGCTGTGGCCCAAAGACACCACACCGAATTACGAAGAGAAGCGCCAGGTCTACCTCGACCGCTTGAAGTTCGAGCTGGATATCATCATCCAGATGGGCTTCCCCGGTTACTTCCTGATCGTTATGGACTTCATCAAGTGGGCCAAGAACAACGGCGTGCCGGTTGGCCCGGGCCGGGGCTCGGGTGCCGGCTCGCTGGTCGCCTACGTGTTGAAGATTACCGACCTCGACCCGCTGGCCTATGACCTGCTGTTCGAACGTTTCCTCAACCCGGAACGGGTATCGATGCCCGACTTCGACGTCGACTTCTGCATGGATGGTCGTGACCGGGTCATCGAATACGTGGCCGACGCCTACGGGCGCAATGCCGTGAGCCAGATCATCACCTTCGGCACCATGGCCGCCAAGGCGGTGGTGCGGGACGTGGCGCGGGTGCAGGGCAAGTCCTACGGCCTGGCTGACCGTCTGTCGAAGATGATCCCCTTCGAAGTCGGCATGACCCTGGAAAAGGCCTACGAGCAGGAAGAGATTCTGCGCGATTTCCTCAAGAGCGACGAAGACGCCAAGGAAATCTGGGACATGGCCCTCAAGCTCGAGGGCGTCTGCCGCGGTACCGGTAAGCACGCCGGTGGTGTGGTTATCGCTCCGACCAAGCTCACAGACTTTTCGCCGATTGCCTGTGATGAAGAGGGCGGCGGCCTGGTCACCCAGTTCGACAAGGATGACGTTGAGGCTGCGGGCCTGGTGAAGTTCGACTTCCTCGGTCTGCGAACCCTGACGATCATCAAGTGGGCGATGGAAACCATCAACCGCGAGCAGGCCAAGAAAGGCCTGGATGACCTGAACATCGACTTCATCCCGCTGGATGACAAGAAAACCTACGACCTGCTGCAAAAAGCCGAAACCACGGCGGTGTTCCAGCTTGAATCGCGGGGCATGAAGGAGCTGATCAAGAAGCTCAAGCCCGACTGCCTGGAAGACCTGATCGCACTGGTGGCGCTGTTCCGTCCCGGCCCGTTGCAATCGGGCATGGTGGATGACTTCATCAACCGCAAGCACGGTCGTGCGGAACTTGCCTACCCGCATTCGGATTATCAGTACGAAGGCCTCAAGCCCGTTCTGGCGCCGACCTACGGCATCATCCTGTACCAGGAACAGGTGATGCAGATTGCCCAGGTCATGGCCGGTTACACCCTCGGCGGCGCGGACATGCTGCGTCGAGCCATGGGTAAGAAAAAGCCCGAGGAAATGGCCAAGCAGCGCGGCGGTTTCATCGAAGGTTGTGCCACGAACAACATCGATCCGGACCTCGCCGGTAACATTTTCGACCTGGTGGAGAAGTTCGCCGGTTACGGCTTCAACAAATCCCACTCCGCCGCCTATGGCCTGGTTTCCTACCAGACTGCCTGGCTCAAGACCCACCACCCGGCGCCGTTCATGGCTGCGGTGCTGTCGGCGGATATGCACAACACCGACAAGGTCGTGACCCTGATCGAGGAAGTGCGCAGCATGAAGCTGCGCCTCGATGCGCCGGACGTGAACACCTCCGACTTCAAGTTCACGGTCAATGACGATGGCCGCATCGTCTACGGCCTGGGGGCGATCAAGGGCGTGGGTGAGGGGCCGGTCGAGGCCATCGTCGAAGCCCGCGCTGCTGGCCCGTTCAAGGACCTGTTCGACTTCTGCGAGCGGGTCGACCTCAAGCGCATCAACAAACGCACCCTCGACGCACTGATCCGTAGCGGTGCGCTGGATCGCCTGGGCCCGTACTTCCATGACGAGCTCAAGGCCTACCAGGCCAATATCGACCGCAACCGGGCGGTACTGCTGGCGGCGATGGAAGAGGCCATCAAGTCTGCCGAGCAGACCGCGCGCACGGCCGATAGCGGCCATGCCGACCTGTTCGGCGGGTTGTTCGTCGAAGCGGATGCCGACGTTTATGCCAACCACCGCAAGGCTCGCGAGCTGACCCTCAAGGAGCGCCTGCGCGGTGAAAAAGACACCCTGGGCCTGTACCTGACCGGTCACCCGATCGATGAGTATGAAGGCGAGATCCGCCGCTTTGCCCGCCAGCGCATCATTGACCTGAAGCCTGCGCGCGACACCCAGACCGTTGCCGGGATGATCATTGCCCTGCGGGTGATGAAGAACAAGAAGGGCGACAAGATGGGCTTTGTCACCCTCGACGACCGCTCCGGGCGCATCGAGGCGTCGCTGTTCGCCGATGCCTTCATGGCTGCCCAGGCGCTGTTGCAGACCGATGCTATGGTGGTGGTTGAAGGCGAGGTCAGCAACGACGATTTCTCCGGTGGCCTGCGCCTGCGGGTCAAGCGGGTGATGAGCATGGAAGATGCCCGCACCAACCTTGCCGAAAGCCTGCGCCTGAAGGTGCATGCCGATGCCCTCAAGGGGGACCGGCTGAGCTGGCTGGGCGAGTTGTTCAAGCGCCATCGCGGCGCCTGCCCGATCACCATGGAATATACCGGCAGCGATGCTAAGGCCATGCTGCAGTTCGGCGAAAGCTGGCGTATCGACCCGGCCGATGGCCTGATTCAGGCCCTGCGTGACCAGTTCGGACGTGAGAACGTCTTTTTGCAATATCGATGAATTTTTAATCTCGACCTGAATGCGCCTGATCCCTTAAGGTAGGGCGCCAAACGGATCAACCGGCCGGCCGCCTGGCCGTAGACCCAAGACGGATGCCTATGAACCCGAATTTTCTGGATTTCGAACAGCCGATTGCTGACCTGCAAGCCAAGATCGAAGAGCTGCGCCTGGTCGGCAATGACAACTCGCTGAACATCGGCGATGAGATCGCCCGTCTGCAAGACAAGAGCAGCACCCTGACCGAGAGCATTTTCGGCAACCTGACCAGCTGGCAGATCGCCCGCCTGGCCCGTCACCCGCGCCGTCCGTACACCCTGGACTACATCGAGCACATCTTCACCGAGTTCGACGAGCTGCACGGCGACCGTCATTTCGCCGATGACGCTGCCATTGTCGGCGGTATCGCGCGCCTGGACGACAAGCCGGTGATGGTCATCGGTCACCAGAAAGGCCGCGAAGTACGCGAAAAGGTACGCCGCAACTTCGGCATGCCGCGCCCTGAAGGCTATCGCAAGGCGTGCCGCCTGATGGAAATGGCCGAACGCTTCAAGATGCCGATCCTGACCTTCATCGACACCCCGGGCGCCTACCCTGGCATCGACGCCGAAGAGCGCAACCAGAGCGAAGCCATTGCCTGGAACCTGCGAGTCATGGCGCGCCTGAAAACCCCGATCATCGCCACCGTTATCGGTGAGGGTGGTTCCGGTGGTGCGCTGGCCATTGGCGTGTGCGACCAGTTGAACATGCTGCAGTACTCGACCTACTCGGTGATTTCGCCGGAAGGTTGCGCCTCGATCCTGTGGAAGACTGCCGAAAAGGCCTCGGACGCAGCCGAAGCCATGGGTATCACCGCCGAACGCCTGAAAGGCCTGGGTATCGTCGACAAGGTCATCGCCGAGCCTCTGGGCGGTGCGCACCGTGATCCGGCGAAGATGTCCGCCACCGTTCGCGGCGAGTTGATCGAGCAGTTGGACATGCTCAAGAAGTTCGACAACGACGCGCTGCTCAAGCGCCGTTATGACCGCCTGATGAGCTACGGGCTCTGATCTGAGGTCCATCGCCGGCAAGGCCGGCTCCCACAGGCATTGGGTTCACTACCGGACCTGTGGGAGCTGGCCTTGCCAGCGAACGAGTGCGCAGCACTCGTAAAAGAGGTCCATCCGATGCTCGATCTCTACCCAAGGCTGTCCCCCTGGCTAACCGCCCCCTCCTGGTGCATCGCCCTCTCCGGCGGCCTGGACTCCAGCGTCCTCCTGCATCTGCTGGCAACCCTGTCCCGCCAGCAACGCTTGCCGCCACTGCGCGCCATCCACATCCATCACGGCCTGCAAGCTGCGGCTGATGCCTGGCCGGAGCATTGTCAGCGCCTGTGTGACGATCTGGGCGTCGATCTGCAGATCATTCGGGTCAAGGTCGCCCCCGGTGCCAGCATCGAGCAGGGCGCCCGTGACGCGCGCTATGCCGCACTCGCCGATTCGTTGCGCCGTGATGAAGTCCTGTTGACCGGCCAGCACCGCGAGGACCAGGCCGAAACCCTGCTGTTTCGCCTGTTGCGCGGTGCCGGCCTGCGCGGCCTGAGCGCGATGCCCGAGTGGCGTCCGCTCGGGCAGGGCATGCTGGTGCGGCCGTTGCTTGGCGTTTCGCGCCATCAGCTGCGGTGCTATGCCCAGGAGCAGCACCTGGCCTGGATTGAGGACCCGTCCAACAGCGACACCCGGTTCTCCCGTAACTACCTGCGTCACCAGGTGTTCCCGGCGCTGCTGCAACGTTGGCCGCAGGCGGCGCAAAACCTGGCGCGCAGCGCCGAGCACCTGAGCGAAGCCCAGGGCCTGCTCGATGAGCTGGCGCAGGCGGACCTGGCCCAGGCGGCGACCCCGGCACCGTTCGCCTGGCTTGGCCTCGACTCGCTGGACCTCGAGGTGCTGCGCCAGCTATCCCCGGCTCGCCAGCGCAACGCCCTGCAGTACTGGCTGGCGCCGCGCACACGCTTGCCCGATAGCCGCCACTGGGCCGGCTGGGAGACCCTGCGCGACGCGGCATCCGACGGACGGCCACTGTGGCGCCTGACCGACGGTGAACTGCAGCGCGCCAATGGACGAATCTGGTGGCTGGCCGGTGATTGGCTGAAGCCGCCGGCTGGCCAGCCGATCTGGCCTGATCCGGCCCAGCCGCTGGCGTTGAACCATAACGGCAGCGTCAGCCTCAGCGGCACGTTGCCGCAGGGCCCCTTGCACATTGCCTACCGCCAGGGCGGCGAAACCCTGGCAGTCAGCGGCCGTGGCCAGCGTGACCTGAAGCGCCTGCTCAACGGGTCGCAGCTGCCGTCATTCGCCCGTTCGCGCCTGCCGTTGCTGTATTGCGCCGAGCAATTGCTGGCGGTGGCCAACCTGCCGGGGCTGAGCCAGGGCGACTGGCAATTGCATTGGCATGCGCCGACGAGCGAGCAAGGTTTGAGATGAAAGGCACATTCGGGTAGACTACGCTCCCTTCTTGATACAGCTTCTGTGGCTTCCCCGAAATCACAGCAGTTGCCGATTACCAAGCAGTTTTTTGCTGGGCGATTCTAAAAATGTTTAGCGAGCTCCTAGCCGGGTATCCAACCCCCGGTGTGACCAGACGCGGCAGTTTTTTAAGATGCACTGTGATTGACGCAGGTGATCGGGGGCTTCGGCCTTCCTTCGCTTTCCCCGGCGGCACTGACCGCTTTAACGCAGACTTCTAGGGTTTTTCATGACGCGCTACATATTCGTCACGGGCGGTGTTGTTTCTTCATTGGGGAAAGGCATTGCCTCGGCTTCATTGGCGGCCATCCTGGAGGCGCGGGGGCTCAAGGTCACCATGCTCAAGCTGGACCCGTACATCAACGTCGACCCGGGCACCATGAGCCCGTTCCAGCACGGTGAAGTGTTCGTCACCCACGACGGCGCCGAGACCGACCTGGACCTGGGCCACTACGAGCGGTTCATCCGCACGACCATGACCCAGAACAACAACTTCACCACTGGCCGTATCTACGAGCACGTGCTGCGCAAGGAGCGCCGTGGTGATTACCTGGGCGCGACCATCCAGGTCATTCCGCACATCACCGACGAGATCAAGCGCCGCATCATCAAGGGTGCCGGCGATGCCGACGTGGCCCTGGTGGAAATCGGTGGTACCGTGGGTGACATCGAGTCGCAACCGTTCCTCGAGGCTATCCGCCAGCTGCGCGTCGAAGTGGGCTCCAAGCGCGCCATGCTGATGCACCTGACCCTGGTTCCGTACATCGCCACCGCTGGCGAGACCAAGACCAAGCCGACCCAGCACTCGGTCAAGGAGCTGCGCTCCATCGGCCTGCAGCCTGACGTACTGATCTGCCGCTCCGACCATCCGGTGGATGTCTCCTCGCGCCGCAAGATCGCCCTGTTCACCAACGTCGAAGAGCGTGCGGTGATCTCCCTGGAAGACGTCGACACCATCTACAAGATCCCGGCCGTATTGCACGCCCAGGGCCTGGATGACTTCGTCGTCGAGCGTTTCGGCCTGCAATGCAACGGTGCCGACCTGTCCGAGTGGGAAAAGGTCGTCGACGCCAAGCTCAACCCCGAGCACGAAGTCACCATCGCCATGGTCGGCAAGTACATGGAGCTGCTGGACGCCTACAAGTCGCTGATCGAAGCGATGAGCCATGCCGGCATCCAGAACCGCACCAAGGTCAACCTGCGCTACATCGACTCCGAAGACATCGAGAACCAGGGCACCAGCCTGCTCGAAGGCGCCGATGCGATCCTGGTTCCAGGCGGTTTCGGCCTGCGTGGCGTCGAAGGCAAGATCACTGCCGTGCAGTACGCTCGCGAGAACAAGGTTCCGTACCTGGGTATCTGCCTGGGCATGCAGGTGGCGGTCATCGAATTCGCTCGTAACGTCATGGGCTGGAAAGACGCCAACTCCACCGAGTTCGATCGCAACAGCGGTCACCCGGTCGTTGGCCTGATCACCGAGTGGGAAGACGCCACCGGCGCGGTCGAAACCCGTACCGAAGCCTCTGACCTGGGCGGCACCATGCGCCTGGGCGCCCAGGAGTGCCAGCTGGAAAGCGGCTCCAAGGTCCACGATTGCTACGCCAAGGACGTGATCGTCGAGCGTCACCGTCACCGTTACGAAGTGAACAACAACCTGCTGCCGCAACTGGTCGAAGCCGGCCTGAAAGTCTCCGGTCGTTCCGGCGACGGCGCGCTGGTCGAAGTGGTCGAGTCCCAGGATCATCCATGGTTCGTCGCTTGCCAGTTCCACCCAGAGTTCACCTCGACTCCGCGTGACGGCCATCCGCTGTTCAGCGGTTTCGTCAAGGCGGCACTGGCTCAAAAGAACAAGGCCTGATACATGACCCAGAAGATCATTCGCGTCGGTAACATCGAGATCGCCAACGACAAGCCGTTCGTCCTGTTCGGCGGCATGAACGTGCTGGAATCCCGTGACCTGGCCATGAAGGTCTGCGAAGAGTACGTGCGGGTTACCGAGAAACTCGGTATCCCTTACGTGTTCAAGGCCAGCTTCGACAAGGCCAACCGTTCGTCGATCAACTCCTACCGTGGCCCGGGCCTGGAAGAGGGGATGAAGATCTTCGAAGAGATCAAGAAGACCTTCAACGTGCCGGTCATCACCGACGTGCACGAGCCAGAGCAGGCTGCCGCGGTGGCCAAGGTCTGCGACATCATCCAGTTGCCGGCGTTTCTCTCGCGCCAGACCGACCTGGTGGTGGCCATGGCCAAGACCGGCGCGGTGATCAACATCAAGAAAGCCCAGTTCCTCGCACCCCAGGAGATGAAACACATCCTGACCAAGTGCGAAGAGGCCGGTAACGATCAGTTGATCCTCTGCGAGCGTGGTTCGAGCTTTGGTTACAACAACCTGGTAGTGGACATGCTCGGCTTCGGCATCATGAAGCAGTTCCAGTACCCGGTGTTCTTCGACGTGACCCATTCCCTGCAGATGCCGGGTGGTCGCGCCGATTCCGCCGGTGGTCGCCGTGCCCAGGTCACCGACCTGGCCAAGGCGGGCCTGAGCCAGGGCCTGGCCGGCCTGTTCCTCGAGGCGCATCCGGATCCGGACAACGCCAAGTGTGACGGACCATGCGCTCTGCGCCTGGACAAACTGGAGCCTTTCCTGGCCCAGCTCAAGCAACTGGATGACCTGGTGAAGAGTTTTCCGACGGTAGAAACCGCGTAATCCTCGATTCTCCGGTAAAGTACCCCCCGTTCAACCTCTGACCCTCGGGTCAGGGGTCTGCTTTCGCCGGGCCTGCCTGTTTTACATTGCCCGGCGAGCGGCAAGATTTTTCTCAGCTGCGTTGTTTTCGTCAATTCTGGAGTGCTTACAACAATGGCAAAAATCGTCGACATCAAAGGTCGTGAAGTTCTCGATTCGCGTGGTAACCCTACCGTAGAAGCGGACGTGCTGCTCGACAACGGCATCATCGGCAGCGCCTGCGCGCCGTCCGGTGCTTCCACTGGCTCGCGCGAAGCGCTGGAGCTGCGTGATGGCGACAAGAGCCGTTACATGGGCAAGGGCGTACTCAAGGCAGTTGCCAACATCAACGGCCCGATCCGCGACCTGCTGCTGGGCAAGGACCCGGTTGACCAGAAAGCCCTCGACCGCGCCATGATCGAGCTGGACGGTACCGAGAACAAGGCCAAGCTGGGCGCCAACGCCATTCTCGCTGTGTCCCTGGCTGCCGCCAAGGCTGCTGCCCAGGACCAGGACCTGCCGCTGTACGCGCACATCGCCAACCTCAATGGCACCCCAGGCCAGTACTCGATGCCGGTTCCGATGATGAACATCATCAACGGCGGCGAGCACGCCGACAACAACGTCGACATCCAGGAGTTCATGGTTCAGCCGGTGGGTGCCAAGACCTTCTCCGACGCGCTGCGCATGGGCACCGAGATTTTCCATCACCTCAAGGCTGTGCTGAAGGCCCGTGGCCTGAACACCGCTGTCGGTGACGAAGGTGGTTTCGCGCCTAACCTGGCATCCAACGAAGACGCGCTGTCGGCCATCGCCGAAGCCGTCGCCAACGCCGGTTACAAGCTGGGCACCGACGTGACCCTGGCCCTGGACTGCGCGGCCAGCGAATTCTTCGAAGACGGCAAGTACAACCTGTCCGGCGAAGGCAAGTCGTTCGACGCTGCCGGTTTTGCCGACTACCTCAAAGGCCTGACCGAGCGTTTCCCGATCATCTCGATCGAAGACGGCCTGGACGAGTCCGACTGGGCTGGCTGGAAGATCCTCACCGACAAGATCGGTGACAAGGTGCAACTGGTCGGCGACGACCTGTTCGTGACCAACACCAAGATCCTGAAAGAAGGCATCGACAAGAAGATCGCCAACTCGATCCTGATCAAGTTCAACCAGATCGGTTCGCTGACCGAAACCCTGGAAGCCATCCAGATGGCCAAGGCTGCCGGTTACACTGCGGTGATCTCGCACCGTTCGGGCGAAACCGAAGACTCGACCATTGCCGACCTGGCCGTGGGTACCGCTGCCGGCCAGATCAAGACCGGTTCGCTGTGCCGTTCCGACCGCGTCTCCAAGTACAACCAGCTGCTGCGTATCGAAGAGCAACTGGGCAGCAAGGCTGTGTACCGTGGCCGTGCCGAGTTTCGCGGCTAAGCAAGAGATGGTAAAAAGACCGCAGCAAAGCGGCGCCGAACGGTCATACTGATCGTTCAGAAGCCTTTGCTGCAGGTGTCTGAACACAAAGCCTGGCTTCGGCCAGGCTTCGTGCCATCAGCGACCTGCAGATATGGCGGTCTTTTCCACTGGATACCCTGATGCGCAGTCCTTATTGGTTGTTCCTCGTCTTGCTCCTGCTGCTCGGTGGCCTGCAGTATCGTCTGTGGGTGGGCAATGGCAGCCTGGCCCAGGTCGCCGAACTCAAGCAACAAATCGCTGACCAGCACGCCGAAAACGAGCGTCTGCTGGAGCGTAACCGCGTGCTTGATGCCGAAGTGCTGGAGTTGAAGAAAGGTATGGAAACCGTCGAAGAACGGGCTCGCCACGAACTGGGTATGGTCAAGGAGGGTGAAACCCTCTACCAGCTTGCCCAATGAACCAGACCTTGCCGGCCTTCTGGGCCGTGATTCCCGCCGCGGGTGTTGGCGCCCGCATGGCTGCCGACCGTCCCAAGCAGTACCTGCAACTGGGCGGGCAGACCATTCTCGAGCATAGCCTCGACTGTTTTCTTGACCATCCCTGTGTCAAAGGGGTGGTGGTCAGCGTTGCCGCTGACGATCCTTACTGGCCCGGTTTGCGCTGCGCCAGCGATCCACGTATCCAGCGCGCCGAAGGCGGTCGGGAGCGTGCCGACTCGGTGCTCAATGCCTTGCTGCTGCTGCACGCCCAGGGCGCGGCGGACAGCGACTGGGTGCTGGTGCATGACGCCGCGCGGCCGAACCTGGCACGCAGTGACCTCGACCGTCTGCTGGCCGAGCTTGCCGATGATCCGGTCGGTGGGCTGCTGGCGGTGCCGGCGCGCGATACGCTCAAGCGCGCGGATGCCAATGGTCGGGTCAGCACCACGATCGATCGCCGTACCGTATGGCAGGCCTATACGCCGCAGATGTTCCGCCTCGGTGCCTTGCACAGGGCCCTGGCCGACAGCCTGGTGGCTGACGTGGCGATCACCGATGAGTCTTCGGCGATTGAATGGGCCGGGCAGGCGCCGCGCCTGATCGAAGGGCGCAGCGACAACATCAAGGTCACCCGCCCGGAAGACCTGGAGTGGCTGCGCCAGCGCTGGGCCAAGCGCGGTTGAGCACTCTTCGCGGGGCAAGCCCGCTCCTACTGTAGGAGCGGGCTTGCCCCGCGAAGCTTTTCAGGCACCTCGATACTCAGGCAACCCCGCCAACCCCTCGCGCAGATAGTCCACCAGCTTGCGCACCTTCGGCGACAGGTGCCGCTGCTGCGGGTACAGCGCCCACACTGCTGTATTGGGCGGTTGATGAGCTTCTAGCAGCGACACCAGCGCGCCACTTTTGAGGTGTTCGAGTACGTAATAGTCTGGCAGCTGACACAAACCCATCCCCTGCAACGCTGCATCCAGCACCGCCTGGCCACTGTTGCAGCGCCAGTTACCCTGAACCCGCTGGCCGATTTCCCGCCCATCCAGTTGCAAAGCCCAGCTGTCGGAGCTGCCAATCAGGCAGTTGTGCCGCGCCAGCTCCGAGAGGCTGTGCGGCCGGCCGTAGCGTTCCAGGTAGGCGGGCGATGCACACAGGTACATGCGCCGCGGCGCCAGGCGCGTTGCCACCAGCCGCGAGTCTTGCAAGCGGCCCAGGCGAATGGCCAGGTCCATACCTTCATGCACCAGGTCCAGGGTGCGGTTGCTCAGTTCGATATCCACCCGCAGTTGTGGGTACTGCGCCATGAAACGGGTTACCAGGGGCACGATAAAACGCTCGCCGTAGGCCACGGCGCAAGTCATGCGCAGCAGGCCCTTCGGTTCGCTGGTCAGGTCGCCCATGGCGCGCAGGGCTTCCTCGCGGCCATCTTGCAGGCGTTGGCAGTGTTGCAGGAACGTCTGCCCGGCCTCGCTCAGGGTTACCCGCCGGGTGCTGCGATAGAGCAGGCGGGTTTGCAGGCGTTCTTCAAGGCGGGCGATCTGCCGGCTGACGTGGGACGACGATACCCCCAGGCGCTCGGCGGCCGCAGTGAACTGCCCGGACTCGGCGACGGCGACGAACTCGTCGATGCCTTCCCAGCGGTTGCTCATTGATTATCCCTGTGTGGCAATAATGTTTTGTCTTTGTCTGGATTATTCATCAAATGTCGATGAATTACACTGCCAGCTTGAACTGACCCTTTGCTGGAGAAGATTGATGATCAAGTCCCGTGCCGCCGTTGCCTTCGAGGCCAAGAAACCGCTGGAGATCGTCGAAGTCGACGTGGCCATGCCCAAGGCCGGCGAAGTGCTGCTGCGCGTGGTTGCCAGCGGCGTCTGCCATACCGATGCCTACACCCTGTCGGGTGCCGACCCGGAAGGCATCTTCCCGTCGATCCTCGGCCATGAAGGCGGTGCCATCGTCGAGGCCATCGGTGAGGGCGTGACCTCGGTTGCCGTTGGCGATCATGTGATCCCGCTGTACACCCCCGAGTGCGGCCAGTGCAAATTCTGCCGCTCCGGCAAGACCAACCTGTGCCAGGCCATCCGCGCCACTCAGGGCAAGGGCCTGATGCCCGACGGCACTACGCGTTTCTCCTACAAGGGCCGGCAACTGTTCCACTACATGGGCACCTCGACCTTTTCCGAGTACACCGTGCTGCCGGAAATCTCCGTGGCCAAGATCCAGAAGGAGGCACCGCTGGAGAAGGTCTGCCTGCTCGGTTGCGGCGTGACCACCGGTATCGGTGCAGTGCTCAACACCGCCAAGGTCAAGCCGGGTGACACCGTGGCCATCTTCGGCCTGGGCGGCATCGGCCTGTCGGCGATCATTGGTGCGGTCAAGGCCAAGGCCGCGCGAATCATTGCCGTGGACATCAACCCGGGCAAATTCGAGATCGCCAAACAGCTCGGCGCTACCGACTGCGTCAACCCGAAAGACTACGACCGTCCGATCCAGGAGGTGATTGTCGACCTCACCGACGGCGGTGTGGACTTCTCCTTCGAGTGCGTGGGTAACGTGCAACTGATGCGCGCGGCGCTGGAATGCTGTCACAAAGGCTGGGGTGAATCGGTGATCATCGGCGTTGCCGGTGCTGGCCAGGAAATCTCCACTCGTCCGTTCCAGCTGGTTACCGGCCGGGTCTGGCGCGGTTCTGCCTTCGGTGGCGTACGTGGCCGCAGCGAGCTGCCAAGCTACGTGGAAATGGCGGAAAAAGGCGAAATCCCGCTGGATACGTTCATCACCCACACCATGGGCCTGGAAGACATCAACAAGGCATTCGACCTGATGCACGAAGGCAAGAGCATTCGCAGCGTCATCCACTTCTGAGGTCTGCCATGAGCCTGGAAAACATCTCCTGTCAGAAGAGCTTTGGTGGCTGGCATAAACGCTACCGTCATCGCTCCCAGGTGCTCGGCTGCGACATGGTGTTTGCCGTCTACCTGCCGCCGCAGGCCGAGCAGGGCGGCAAGCTGCCGGTGCTGTACTGGCTGAGCGGCCTGACCTGCACCGATGAGAACTTCATGCAAAAGGCCGGCGCCCACAAGCTGGCGGCCGAACTGGGGCTGATCATCGTCGCCCCCGACACCAGCCCGCGTGGCCCGCAGGTTCCGGGCGATCCGGAGGGTGCCTGGGACTTTGGCCTGGGTGCCGGTTTCTACCTCAACGCTACCGAACAGCCGTGGGCGCAGCACTACCGCATGCACGACTATGTGGTTGAGGAGTTGCCGGCTTTGGTCGAGGCGCATTTCCCCGCGTCCGCGCAGCGCGGTATCAGTGGTCACTCCATGGGCGGCCATGGTGCGCTGGTGTGTGCCTTGCGTAACCCCGGCCGCTATCGTTCAGTGTCGGCATTCGCGCCGATCAGCAACCCGATGGATTGCCCCTGGGGGCAGAAGGCTTTTAGCCGCTACCTGGGTGAAGACCGCTCCCGCTGGCGCGAGTGGGATGCCAGCGTGTTGCTTGCCCAGGGCAGCGAGCGCTTGCCGTTGCTGGTCGACCAGGGCGATCGCGATGATTTTCTCGACAACCAGCTCAAGCCGCAGGTGCTCGAGCAGGCGGCCAAGGCAGCGGGCCATCCGCTGACGTTGCGGCTGCAGCCGGGGTATGACCACAGCTACTACTTCATCGCCAGCTTCATCGATGACCACTTGCGTCATCATGCCGCAGCGCTGATCGGTGCGGGTAACTGATCCTACAAATCAAGCCCAAGCACCGGCAAAGCAGGTAGAATCACGCCCTGACTCAATCAGGGCGTTTTTTTATGCGTATTGGCCACGGCTACGATGTGCACCGTTTCGCGGAAGGCGATTTCATCACCTTGGGTGGGGTGCGCATTGCGCACAAGTTCGGGCTGCTGGCCCATTCCGATGGCGACGTCCTGCTGCACGCCCTGAGCGATGCCCTGCTGGGCGCTGCGGCGCTGGGCGATATCGGCAGGCACTTCCCCGACACCGATCCGCAGTTCAAGGGTGTAGACAGCCGCGTGTTGTTGCGCCATATCGTCAAGATCGTCCAGGCCAAAGGCTGGAAGGTCGGCAATATCGACGCCACCATCGTTGCCCAGGCGCCGAAGATGGCCCCGCATATCGACACCATGCGCCAGTTGATCGCCCAGGACCTGCAGGTCGAGCTGGACCAGGTCAACGTCAAGGCCACCACCACCGAAAAGCTCGGCTTCACCGGGCGTGAGGAAGGCATTGCCGTTCACGCCGTTGCGCTGTTGCTGCCGGCATGACCGAACTCGAACTGCTGGGCCCGCGTGCCGCGGGCGAAGCGCTGGGCAGCGCGATTCTCAAGGCCACCGCCGAAGACTTCCAGGTCGATGAAGTGCTCGACATTCCCCTGAGCGGGGCCGGTGAGCACTTGTGGCTGTGGGTCGAAAAACGCGACCTCAACACCGAAGAGGCTGCCCGCCGTCTGGCCCGCGCCGCGGGTGTGCCGGTACGCAGCATCAGCTATGCCGGCCTCAAGGACCGTCAGGCCCTGACCCGCCAATGGTTCAGCCTGCATTTGCCGGGCAAGGCCGACCCGGACCTGAGCGTCGCTGAAAACGAAACCCTGAGCATCCTCAAGCAAACCCGTCACTCGCGCAAACTGCAGCGGGGCGCGCATTCGGCCAATGGTTTTACCTTGCGCCTGACGGGCCTTAAGGCCGAGCGCGCGGCGCTGGATGCGCGGCTTGAGCAGATCCGCAGCCAGGGCGTGCCGAACTATTTCGGCACCCAGCGTTTCGGTCACGGCGGCGGCAATGTTCACGATGCCTGCGACTGGGCCAGTCGCCAGGCGTTGCCGGAGCAGCGCAACGTCCGCTCGCGGCTGCTCTCCAGCGCCCGCAGTTACCTGTTCAACCAGGTGCTGGCCCAGCGCGTCGCCGACGGCAGCTGGCAGCAGGCGCAGGTCGGTGATCTGCTGGCGTTTACCGACAGCCGCAGCTTTTTTCCGGCAGGCGAGGCCGAATGTTCCGATCCGCGCCTGGCCATTCTCGATCTGCACCCCACTGGCCCGCTATGGGGCGAAGGGCAGTCGGGCGCCACGGGAGCGGCCGGCGCGCTCGAGCAACGCATCGGTGAACAGCACGCTGCCTTGTGCCAATGGCTGGCTCGGGCGGGCATGAGTCACGAACGACGCATTCTGCGACTGCCCATTAGCGGGCTGACGTGGCATTATCCTGAGCCTGATATCCTGCAACTGGAATTCGTCCTTCCGGCCGGATGCTTCGCCACCGTGGTGGTGCGCGAGCTTGTTGATCTGGTGCCGGCAGGGCAGACGGACAGCCCATGCGTATTCTGATTTCGAACGACGACGGGGTTACCGCACCCGGTCTCGCCGCGCTGCATGCTGCGCTGGCGGATTATGCCGAATGTGTGGTGATCGCCCCGGACCAGGACAAAAGCGGCGCCAGCAGTTCGCTGACGCTCGACCGGCCGTTGTGCCCGCAAACCCTGGCCAATGGTTTTATCAGCCTCAACGGCACGCCGACCGATTGCGTCCACCTGGGGCTCAATGGCCTGCTGGAGCACACCCCGGACATGGTGGTTTCAGGTATCAACCTGGGCGCCAACCTGGGCGATGATGTGCTGTATTCCGGCACGGTGGCTGCGGCGCTGGAAGGGCGCTTTCTGGGTGGTACCTCGTTTGCCTTCTCGTTGCTCTCGCGCTTGCCCGACAACCTGCCGACAGCCGCCTATTTCGCGCGTAAACTGGTTGAGGCCCACGCCAGTCTCGAACTGCCGCCGCGTACGGTGCTCAACGTCAACATCCCCAACCTGCCGCTGGAGCACATCCGTGGTATCCAGTTGACCCGCCTGGGCCATCGCGCTCGCGCGGCGGCGCCGACCAAGGTGGTCAACCCGCGGGGCAAGGAAGGTTACTGGATCGCCGTGGCCGGTGATGCCGAAGACGGTGGCCCGGGTACGGATTTTCATGCGGTGATGCAGGGCTATGTCTCGATCACGCCGCTGCAGCTTGACCGGACCTTCAACGATGCCTTCGAGCGCCTCGATGGCTGGCTGGAGGGGCTACTCTGATGCGCGAACAGGATGATCTGATGCGCCATGGTATCGGTTTTACCTCTGAGCGAACCCGTGAACGGCTGATCAAGCGCCTGATCGAGGAGGGGGTATCCAACCCCAAGGTGATCGACGTGCTGCGCCGTACGCCGCGGCACTTGTTTGTCGATGAGGCCCTGGCCCACCGCGCCTACGAAGACACGGCCCTGCCGATCGGCAACAACCAGACCATTTCGCAGCCGTTCATGGTTGCGCACATGAGCGAGCTGCTGCTCGAAGCCGGCCCGCTCGACAAGGTGCTGGAGATCGGTACCGGCTCGGGATACCAGACCGCGATACTGGCGCAACTGGTCGAGCGGGTGTTTTCCGTTGAGCGCATCAAGGTGTTGCAGGATCGCGCCAAGGAGCGCCTGATCGAGCTGAACCTGCGCAACGTGGTGTTTCGTTGGGGCGATGGCTGCGAAGGCTGGCCGGCGCTGGCACCGTACAATGGCATCATCGTTACTGCCGTGGCGCCAGAAGTGCCACAGGCCTTGCTCGACCAGCTCGCCCCGGGCGGGCGCATGGTCATTCCAGTGGGGCCGGCCGGCGAAACCCAGCACTTGATGCTGATTGTGCGCGAAGAGCACGGCTTCTCGCGGCGGGTACTGGGAGCCGTGCGTTTTGTGCCGTTGCTCACCGGGCCACTGGCCTGACCGGGCTTTTTTTTCGCCTGGGCGAATTTCGGCGGCATTGCCCTGTCTATCTGGCGGGCTACCATAGTCTGTTGCAGATCACCTTTGGCAATTGCCTGACGTCCGCATGGCGGTGCGCTCGGGTATAATTGCAACAATATTGCATTTTTTTCATCGGTCACCATTAGAGGGAGCGGCGGGTGGGTCACACAATCATTCGGCAGCGCAGGGATCCATCACGCTTCAAGCTTCTGCTGATTGCACTGGCCGTGGGTACGCTGGTGACGGGGTGCTCCAGCACGTCTTCCAACAGTGTCCGGGTGGTCGATCGCAACAACGCTGCCCCTAAGCGCCCTGTGGTCACCACCGGCCAGTACGTGGTGCGTCCCGGCGACACCCTGTTCTCCATTGCCTTTCGCTATGGTTGGGACTACAAGGCCCTGGCTGCACGCAATGGCATCACCCCGCCCTACACCATTCGCCCGGGACAGGCGATCCGTTTCGACGGCCGCTCCAGTGGCCCGGCGCCGGTAGCGGGCAGCACGGTGGTTGCCAGCACGCCGTCGTCCTCAATCAAGACCACTATCATCAAGCGACCGCTCGATAGCACTGGCAAGCCGATAGCGGCCCCTGCCACCACCGCGCCTGCCACCACAACGCCTGCAACCACGCCAACCACCCCGTCCGTTGCTCCGGTGGTGGCTACCACTGCGCCTGCGCAAGTCCCTCCTGCAGGGCGCTCGACGGCCGGTTGGGCCTGGCCGGCCAACGGTGTATTGATTGGGAAATTTGCTTCAAACGGTAGTTTGAATAAAGGCGTTGATATCGCCGGTGATTTGGGACAGCCTGTTTTTGCTGCATCTGATGGTTCGGTTGTCTACGCCGGGAGTGGCTTGCGGGGCTACGGCGAGTTGGTAATCATCAAGCACAACGATACCTACGTCAGTGCCTACGGCCACAACCGCAGGCTTTTGGTTCGGGAGGGACAGCAGGTCAAGGTAGGGCAGACAATTGCCGAAATGGGGTCCACGGGTACAGACCGGGTGAAGCTTCATTTTGAAATTCGCCGCCAGGGCAAACCTGTCGATCCACTGCAATTCCTGCCACGTCGTTGATTGCTAGGCCCAGCCTGTTCCTCGCGTAGAGGGGACGGGCTCCAGCGCTGCCAAGGATTAAGGCGTCGCTTGAGTCTGAGTTCGAACTCAGCAAAGGACTATAACAATGGCTCTCAGTAAAGAAGTGCCGGAGTTTGACATCGACGATGAGGTTCTCCTGATGGAGACCGGCATTGTTTTGGAAACGGATGTGATGTCAGACGAACCTGCTGTACCTACGGTTCGGACCAAGGCTAAACAGAGCTCTACGCTCAAACAGCACAAGTACATCGACTACACTCGGGCACTTGATGCGACCCAGCTTTACCTCAACGAAATCGGTTTTTCACCACTGCTCTCGCCGGAAGAAGAAGTGCACTTTGCGCGCCTGTCGCAACGTGGCGACCCGGCCGGGCGCAAGCGCATGATCGAAAGCAACCTGCGCCTGGTGGTAAAAATCGCCCGGCGTTATGTCAACCGGGGGCTTTCGCTGCTCGACCTGATCGAGGAGGGCAACCTCGGCCTGATCCGTGCGGTCGAGAAGTTCGATCCGGAACGTGGTTTCCGCTTTTCTACCTACGCCACCTGGTGGATCCGGCAGACCATTGAGCGGGCGATCATGAACCAGACCCGTACCATTCGCTTGCCCATTCATGTGGTCAAGGAGCTCAACGTCTACCTGCGCGCCGCCCGCGAACTGACCCAGAAGCTCGATCACGAACCGTCCCCGGAAGAAATTGCCAGCCTGCTGGAAAAACCGGTCGGTGAGGTCAAGCGCATGCTTGGGCTCAACGAACGGGTCTCGTCGGTGGACGTATCCCTGGGGCCTGATTCGGACAAGACCCTGCTCGATACCCTCACCGACGACCGTCCAACCGATCCGTGCGAACTGCTTCAGGATGACGATCTGTCCCAGAGCATCGACCAGTGGCTGAGCGAGCTGACCGACAAGCAGCGTGAGGTGGTCATTCGCCGCTTTGGCCTGCGCGGTCACGAAAGCAGCACGCTGGAGGATGTTGGCCTGGAGATTGGTCTGACGCGGGAGCGCGTACGGCAGATTCAGGTAGAAGGGCTCAAGCGCCTGCGTGAGATCCTCGAGAAGAATGGGTTGTCCAGCGAGTCGCTTTTCCAGTAAAAAGCCGCGATATCGCAGTGAAGAACGCCCCGACCTTTCGGGGCGTTTTTGCATCTGGCTCAAGCGGAATACCTGAGAATGGTTTCCCGATGACGTTCTTGAAACATCAGGGTTTGGACGAGGTCCGACGGCGATGTTGGTACTGTTCTAGTTCGTGTAAGTCATCGCTTACCCGTGATGTAAGCCATAGCTGTACGCTGTAGTAAATCGTTGTCGTTTTCAGTGTGCGCTTTTGTTTAACTTATTGATATATAACGATTATTTTGTTTGTGACAGTATGGTTACCGCAGCTTTTTGAGAGCTTTATGCGGTTGTCGTAAATCTTGGACGCGTTAGTATTTGTCCTGTGTCTACGGACTGACACAGGCTTTCAAGGATGAGGGCCAAGGACATCGCAGGATGCGATTCATCAGGATGATGAAAGGGAACAAAGGGACTACGGAAAAAATGTGGGCGGGTTAAACCGCCCCTTTTTTTTGCCCGCAACAAACATGAAAAAAGGCCCTTGAAGGGCCTTTTTTGTTGATCCTTGCGCTTAGCGCTCCAGATCGGCGATCTTGCCTGGCTTGCCATCCCACTCTGCGGCATCTGGCAACGAATCTTTCTTTTCAGTGATGTTCGGCCAGATTTCCGCCAGTTCAGCATTGAGCTCGATGAAGTTTTCCATGCCCGCAGGCACTTCGTCTTCCGAGAAAATGGCGACGGCGGGGCATTCAGGCTCGCACAGTGCACAGTCGATGCACTCGTCCGGGTGAATGACCAGGAAGTTCGGGCCTTCGTAGAAGCAGTCCACCGGACAGACTTCTACGCAGTCGGTGTACTTGCACTTGATGCAGTTGTCGGTGACGACGAAGGTCATTTCTAATTCTCTCCTCAGGCGACGGCAGCGGTGCCCTTCCAGACAGGGCCGCTCGGTTTGGTTGTTCGGCTGCAGGCCAGGCTAGTAACCTGCGGCGCCACCAAACCGCGCGGGATTCTATCAGCTTGTGCGGGCGCGCGTTATAACAGAGTCTTCAGTGTATAGAGCATTTCGATAGCATGACGCGGCGTCATGTTGTCCAGGTCCAGCTTTCCGAGCTTCTCGATGGCCGGATGCGGGAGGCTGGCAAACAGGTCGCTCTGGTGCGGAACGGCTGGCGCACCTTGCTGCAAGGCGGGTGTTTCGTGGGGCAGGCTGGCGGTTTCCAGCCGGCCGAGATGTTCGCGAGCACGCTGGATCACCGGCGACGGTACACCGGCAAGCTGCGCCACGGCCAGGCCGTAGCTCTGGCTGGCAGGGCCTGGCAGCACGTGGTGCAGGAACACGATGCGCTCGTTGTGCTCGGTGGCATTCAGGTGCACGTTGGCCACCAGCGGTTCGCTCTCCGGCAGTACCGTCAGCTCGAAGTAGTGGGTGGCGAACAGGGTATAGGCACGCAGCTGCGCCAGGCGCTCGGCGGCGGCCCAGGCCAGCGACAGGCCATCGAAGGTACTGGTGCCGCGGCCGACTTCGTCCATCAGCACCAGGCTGCGCTCGGTGGCGTTGTGCAGGATGTTGGCGGTTTCGCTCATCTCGACCATGAAGGTCGAACGGCCACCGGCCAGGTCGTCGCTGGAGCCGATGCGGGTGAAGATGCGGTCGACCAGCGACAGCTCGCAGGCGGCGGCCGGGACGAAGCTGCCGATATGCGCCATCAGCACGATCAGCGCGGTCTGGCGCATGTAGGTGGATTTACCGCCCATGTTCGGGCCGGTGATCACCAGCATCCGGGTGTTGTCATCCAGCGCCAGGTCGTTGGCCACGAACGGCGTGGTCAGCACTTGCTCGACCACCGGGTGACGACCTTGGCTGATGCGCATGCACGGCTCGTCGACGAAGCTTGGGCAGTTCAGGTCCAGGTTCAGCGCGCGCTCGGCAAGGTTGCTCAGTACGTCGAGCTCGGCCAGGGCTGCAGCGGTGTCCTGCAAGGGGGCCAGGTGGCCGATCAGGTTTTCCAGCAGCGCGTCGTAGAGCATCTTCTCGCGGGCAAGCGCGCGACTTTTGGCCGACAATGCCTTGTCTTCGAAGGTTTTCAGCTCTGGAGTGATGAAGCGCTCCGCGCCCTTGAGGGTCTGGCGGCGGATATAGTCGGCTGGCGCCTGCTCGGCCTGTTTGCTCGGCAGCTCGATGAAATAGCCGTGCACGCGGTTGTAGCCGACCTTGAGGTTGGCCAGGCCCGTGCGGGCTTTTTCACGCGCTTCCAGGTCGATCAGGAACTGCCCGGCGTTCTCGCTCATGGCCAGCAGTTCGTCCAGCTCGCTGTCGTAGCCGGTCTTGAGCACGCCGCCGTCGCGGATGACCGCCGGCGGGTTGTCGATGATGGCTTTTGCCAGCAGGTCGGCCAGCTCCGGGTAGGTGCCGGCGATGGCTGCCAGGCGCGCCAGGTGGGGCGCCTCAAGCTCGGCCATGGCGCTCTGCAGCTCGGGCAGGGCGCCGAGGGCATCGCGCAGGCGCGCCAGGTCCCGTGGACGGGCATTGCGCAGGCCGATGCGGGCGAGGATACGCTCGATGTCGCCGATTTCCTTGAGCTGCGGTTGCAGCTTCTCGAAGCGATAGCCGTCGAGCAGGCAACGAATCGAGCCCTGACGCGCCTGCAGCACTTTCAGGTCGCGCAACGGGCGGTTCAGCCAGCGGGTCAGCAAACGGCTGCCCATGGCGGTCTGGCAGCGGTCGATCACCGACTGCAGGGTGTTGTCGCGGCCACCGGCCAGGTTCACATCCAGCTCGAGGTTGCGCCGGCTGGCGCCGTCGAGCACCACGGTATCGTCCAGACGTTCATGCTTGAGGCTGCGCAGGTGCGGCAGGGCGGTGCGCTGGGTTTCCTTGGCGTAGCCGAGCAGGCAGCCGGCGGCGCCGATGGCCAGGGTCAGTTTCTCGCAGCCAAAACCCTTGAGGTCCTGGGTGGCGAACTGTTGGCAAAGGCTTTTGCGTGCCGAATCGCGATCGAAATCCCAGGGCGCACGACGGCGCGCGCCGCGACGTTTTTCCGCTGGCAGGCCCTGGGGCCAATCATCGGGGATCAGCAACTCGACCGGGTTGATGCGTTCGAGCTCAGCCAGCAGGTTTTCCCAGCCCTTGATCTCGAGCACGCTGAAGTTGCCGCTGGTAATGTCCAGCACGGCCAGGCCGAACAGGCGCTCGTCACCCAGCACGGCGGCGATCAGGTTGTCGCGACGCTCGTCGAGCAGGGCTTCGTCACTGACTGTGCCGGGGGTGATGATCCGCACCACCTGGCGCTCCACCGGGCCCTTGCTGGTGGCCGGGTCGCCGATCTGCTCGCAGATCACCACCGACTCGCCCAGCTTCACCAGCTTGGCCAGGTAGCCCTCGGCCGCATGGAAGGGGATACCGCACATGGGGATCGACTGGCCCGCCGACTGGCCGCGGGCGGTCAGGGTGATGTCCAGGAGTTTGGCGGCCTTCTTCGCGTCTTCGTAGAAGATCTCGTAGAAATCGCCCATGCGGTAGAACATCAGCTGGTCCGGGTGCTGGTTTTTCAGCTTCCAGTACTGCTGCATCATCGGGGTGTGTGCGGAAAGATCGCTCATTGCAAAAACTTGGCTCGCAGTGTCGTTGTAGACCAAAGGCAAGCGGGCAATGGTACAGGGATTTTGCCTGGGCTGCCGAGGGCAAACGGGCGGGCGCGACCATTTGTCCGTGCATATCCATGCATAACGGTGTTTGCATTCTATTTAAGTCCCCGGCATTATGCATTTTATGCAAAAACGCAACGTAGCATCCGTCCTCAGAGCACTGCTCGATCGCCACGGTCTCTCCCCCACGGAGCTGCACCGGCGTACCGGCGTGCCGCAATCCACCCTGTCGCGCATTCTCAGCGAGAAGATCGTCGATCCGTCCGATAAGCATGTGTCGAAGATTGCTGAATATTTCGGCGTCAGCACTGATCAGCTACGCGGTCGCGTCGAGCTCGGTGAAAGCCGCGAAGCCGCGCCCGCGCGCAGCCACGCCGAGTTGCGCGACATCAGCCTGTGGGATGACGACACCCCCGTCGAGGACGACGAGGTGTCCATTCCGTTTCTTCGCGAGGTCGAGTTGGCAGCAGGATCAGGAAGATTCGTCATCGAAGAAAGCGAGAAGGCCAGCCTGCGTTTTGGCAAGCGCAGCCTGCGCCACAATGGCGTGCAGTTCGACCAGGCCAAGTGCGTGACGGTACGCGGCAATAGCATGTTGCCGGTACTGCGTGACGGTGCCACGGTCGGCGTCAACGCCGGCAAGAGCGGCATTGGCGACATCGTCGACGGTGACCTGTACGCCATCAACCACAATGGCCAGCTGCGGGTTAAGCAGCTCTATCGCCTGCCTACCGGCATTCGCCTGCGCAGCTTCAACCGCGACGAACACCCGGATGAAGACTACAGCTTCCAGCAGATGCAGGAAGAACAGATCAGCATCCTCGGCCATGTGTTCTGGTGGGGCATGTACGCGCGCTGAGTAGTCCGTGCCTTCTGAAAACCCGCTTCGGCGGGTTTTTTTTCGCCTTCAGAAAACCTCACCAACCCAGGCAGATCAAGGCTTACATGCGTAGGTGCATTTTCCTATGCATAGATATTTCCACAAATGCATTGACTGCATATGCATCAATGCATAATCTTTGTCTCAAGCCGGTCGACACCGGTAGTGACAAAGGCAGCGATGAACAGGCCTGAACTGTTCAGAGGGTTGGCAACTGGCCCAGGTGTGCAGCGTAAAGCACCAGAAGCAGTTATCCGGCGGGCAGGTGGCCGCGGCCGGAGGAACAATTTGAAGCGGAGTCGCCCAGCGCACCAGTCGTGGCGGGCGGTTCGACAACGCATTACTGAAAAGCCTGGGGAGGCCGGGCTTTTTGGAATGCCGAGTTGAAAATAGTTCACCAGCGGTGGACGTCAGTGAGCGTGGTTTAGCCAATGCGGGGGATCAAATGAACTTTGAGACTATCAATGTGGGTGTCGCACCCACGGGCACCGGAGGGGACACTGTTCGATCCGGCTTTGAAAAGCACAATCGTAATTTCCAGCAATTGAACAGCTCGCTTAAGGACCGGGCATTTCAGGCAGATGGTTCCCTGCTACAGGGCTACTTGTCACGTGAAGTAGCCCAGGTTGGCCTAGGGTATGTCACTTCTTTCACCATCAAGACCAAAATTCCAGCCGGTGAGGCCAGTGCGCCGCTGCTCAAACTTCAGGGCTGTGCGTCAGGGTACACATCGCCGGTCACCATAGATCTGAGTTGGTACTTCTACCAGGGGGTGGTCAATTCCGGATTTGCCCTGGTAAATGCTACGTCGCCCTCACTGGCGACCTTGGGTTACTTTCCTGGCAGTTCGATGCAGATCATCGTCTATGCCGAAAATGGCCTGACCAATCTGTATATCAAGTTTCCGCTCAAGGTTTACTTGCCCAGGTTTGCGTTGAGCGTCATCGATACCGGCAACCTGAACATGCCGCTAGGTGAAGAAAAGGGCTGGACGATTACTGGTGATCTTCCAGCGCCTGCCAGCGGACTGGTCCAGTCCCCTCTGACCATTATCAATACTCTCAATACATCAAACTGCAAGGTCGGAAACGACGGCACGATCAAGGTGGCCTGAATGCGCGCAATCATTACCCTTCTCAACGACGGTACGGTCCACGACGTGACACCGGCAGGCGCCGCGCTGACGTGCGAACTCATCTCTACCGGTGTGTTCAAGGTGATGGGCAGTCAGGGGCTGGTGCCTTTTCCGCCTCATGGTGTTGGTTGGGGGTATTCCCTGAGCCAAATGGACGCCAAAGCAGATGTAGAGGTGACCTTTGACCATGCTTCAGGCGAATTGCATGTCAACCTGACCAAGGACGGTCAACCCTATCAGATGATCAGCACCTTGATGCTTCACGTCATGGCCCCGGACTTGCCGGAGTTGCCCGTGCCGCCTGCGCTCGCGGACTGATCTTCAACCATGTGTGCACGAGACTTCGTCAAAGGAGACAGGACAGTGACAAACGAGCAACAGACGTTGCTGGAAATGCCGATCTGGCTGGTAATCATCCTGGCGCTGCTGGGCGGGGTCTCTGGCGAGATGTGGAGGGCGGACAAGGCCGGAGCCCGAGGCTGGGCACTGTTCAGACGATTGCTGTTGCGCTCCGGCGCTTGCATGGTCTGCGGCGTATCGACGGTGATGCTGTTGTATGCCAGTGGTATGTCGATCTGGAGTGCCAGCGCTTTTGGCTGCCTGACTGCCATGGCCGGCGCTGATGTGGCCATTGGCCTGTATGAGCGCTGGGCAGCAAAACGATTAGGGGTAGGGGAGTCTGCTCATGATCCGCGACAGGATAGTAACCGTTGAAAAAGGAGCATTCCATTGAGCGAGCAACAGATGGCCGATCTGCTGACGGCTTTGCAACAACAGACTTCGGTCATGACCTTGATGAGCCAGACCATGGAGCGTCTGGCGCTGAGCAGCGAACAGTTGGTCACCCATTTCAAGAGTCTTGAACCGGACCCATCGGCACCGCTGTATCTGGATGGTACGTCGGCGGCTTGAATACGCTAGCACCCAACCTGCGTTAAACCTCTGACCCGTTTCGACGGGTTTTTTTATGTTCAAGGAGAACACTGTATGTCGATTCTTACTCAAGGCACTCAAATCTATGCGCTGGTTCCACCGGTAACCGGCACTGGGCCCGCCACCGTACTCGAGATCGAGCACGTCACGTCCTTCGAACCGGGCGGCGCCCCTGCCGAGCAAATCGAAGACACCAGTCTCGATGCCGAGGAGCGCAGCTACAAGAAAGGCCTGCGTACCCCGGGTACTGCGACCCTGGGGCTCAATGCCGATCCAACCAATGCCAGCCATATTCGTTTGCACCAACTCTCCGAAGCCAAAGGGGATACGGCTATCAAGTGGGTGGTTGGTTGGTCGGATGGCAAGGACATCGTTCCCACCGTCAACAGCAAAGGGGACGCTTTCGAACTGCCTGCCACCCGTACGTGGTTCGCCTTCGATGGCTACGTATCGGACTTCCCGTTCAATTTCGCTCTGAATACCGTCGTGACCACCTCGGTGACCATCCAGCGGACCGGCGGCTCGAGCTGGGTGAAGAAGGCTTGAAGGAGCATCCATGAATCTCAATCAACTCAAGGCTGTGGGTGGCATTGTCGATAGCCAGCGCGTGCGTAAGCAGATCAGTTGGCATCGGCACGACGATCTTAGTGGTGAGGAAACCACTGAGATCCTAACCTTGCATGTGCGTCGTCATTCATTCGGAGTAATTGAACGGCTTTTTGCCGTAGACGATCCGATCCAGAGTCGAAACGCACGCTATATCGCCGCCTCGGTCGGTTTGGGCGAAGAAGGTGAAGAGGCCATGTCCTATGACGACGCCTTCAATCTCGAGCCGGCCCTGGGTTTTCTGATCCTCAATGCCATCAATGAAGTCAACGGCACAGGTAACACCCCCGCAAAGCGCTGACGGCCGCCGATGAATTCTGGCATGAGCTGGTGCTTAACGGTGTTGGCGGCCGCACCATCCGTGAAGCCAAGGAACGGCTGAGCTATCAGGAAGCGCAAGCCTGGGGGCTGTACATCCAGCGTTATGGCTCCCTGCACGGTGGTCGTCGTCTGGAAGCCTGCAGTGCCATGCTGGCCCTGCAGCTACACCGTCAGAGTGGAGGCACCGCCGAGTTGATCGACTTCATGCCACATGAGCGACGCCTGGGCGTGTCGCTCGAGCAGGCAATGAGTGAGTGGCACTGATGTCGGTGCCGCCTTTAATCCACGAAACCCGCTACGGCGGGTTTTTTTATGAGGAGTAGGGCTATGGCAAATGCATACGCTTCAAGCCCGACATTCGACTTCACCAGCCTAGAGCAGATGCTGGCCAAGGCATCTCGAATCAGCGACAAGAATTTGCGAGAAATGCAACGACGGGTCGAAGCATTCGGACAGCGGTACCTGCAAACCTCCACAGCTCTGGCGCAGTCCACCTTGCAGGTATCGACCGATGCTTTCGCGCGCTTTGACCAGGCCGACCAGACGAGCGGCTTGATGCCCTGGCCAGATAATGGTGTGCCGATGGCGCAAGGTGCGGGTGATAGTAGCAAGACCCAGGCATCTAGCACGGTTTTCGGGCAGTGGATGCAAGGCGCGGATCAAGCCTGGGATGATTACCAGACCAAGGCCGGCGATGTGGCTACACAAACCAGGAAAGTGTTCGAAGACGCGTTTGCAAGCATGAACAAGTCTGTCGGTGAGTTTGCCTTGGGTGGCAGCTTGTCGTTTTCTTCATTTGCCAAGTCGGTAATGGCTGACATGGCCAAGATGGCAGCGCAAACCGCGATGTCCAAAGGTTTGAGCATGTTGCTCGGGTTTGCCGGAACGGCGATTTCCAGTTTCTTCAAAGGGCCGGCCCCCACAGCAGGAAGTGGGGACAAATCATTCTTCCAGCTAAATAGCACCGGGCTGAAGTATGGGCAACCCGTTACAACCGCAATGGCAGAGGGTGGCGTGTTTACCAATAGCGTTGCTACCGGACCGACGCTGGCGCCCATGGCCCTGTTTGGTGAGGCCGGACCGGAAGCGGTGATGCCGCTCAGACGAGGGGCAGATGGCAGCCTTGGTGTACGGGCAATCGGCACTGGTGGCACCAGCAGCAGTACTGAAGTGGTAATTCAGCAAACCATCAATGTTCCGCAGAACCAGCCTTCGGCTGGTGCTGGTGAAATGAATAGCCAGCGGCTGGCCAACGCCTACGCCAGTGCTGCGCGCCAGGGCGCTGCTGAGCAGATCGGTAGAGAACTGATGCCCGGCGGGCAGATCTGGGCCGCGATCCATGGCCGATAGATAGGAGAAAACACAGCAATGGAAACCTTTAGCTGGAGCCCGAAGACCGAGCCTACTGGCAATGTCGAATATCGCGTACGTACGTCGCAATTTGGTGATGGTTATCAGCAAGTGGTAGGGGATGGCCTCAACAGCAAGCGGCAGTCCTGGCCCCTTTCCTTCGTTGGCGATGAGCAACGAATCAAGGCTATTGTCGAGTTTCTCGATCGTCATGCCGGAGCGCGTTCATTCTACTGGACTGCACCTTTGGGGGAAAAAGGCCTGTATCGCTGCAAAAGCTATCAACCGACGGCGAAGGGCGGCGGATTGTATAGCTTAGCGGCAACCTTCGAACAGAGTTTTCACCCATGAAGGTTTATGAGGGAGTCACATCATGGCATTGACGGGAGACATTCAAAAACTCGAACCCGGTGCCGAGATCACCTTGTTCGAACTGGACGGTAGCGAGTTCGGTGCTAATACCTTGCGATTCCATGGACATGCCATTGCCCATACAACGGCAGAACTGGAATCAGTAGCGGTGGACGACAGTCAATTGCCGGCAAAATCCATCTGGTGGCAAGGGCAGGAATATGCAGCGTGGCCTGTGCAGATCGAGGGTATTGGCGCCAACAGTAATGGTCGAGCAACGCGTCCTACCTTTCGCGCAGGTAACGTCGATGGGCGTATTACAGCCTTGTGCCTGGCTTTCGAGGACTTGCTCAAGTTCAAATTGACTATCCGTCAGACATTGTCGCAATACCTGGATGCGAAGAACTTTGTTGAAGGGAACCTATCTGCCGATCCTACCCAGGAAGTTCTGGAAATCTGGTTTGTCGATCAAAAAACGGGCGAAGACGACGAACAGGTGCAATGGGAGTTGTCATCGCCTGGCGAAATCGATAGCCATGGTCTGCCAGGACGGCAAATGACTGCCTATTGCCACTGGGCAATGACAAATGGCTATCGTGGAGTGGACTGTGGTTATACCGGATTGGCACTGTTCGATGAGGATGATATGCAGGTGTCGGATCCAGCCAAGGATCAGTGCGGTGGTTCGCTTGCGTCCTGCAAAAAACGCTTTGGTGCAAATAATGAGCTGCCTTATGGCGGCTTTCCTGCGGTTTCGCTGATCGCCAGGAACTGAGCCATGGAGGCTTCAGTTTTGAGTGCAGTCATGGACCATGCCGCAGTCGAGTATCCTCATGAATGCTGTGGCCTGGTGATTGGGACAGCCGGTAAACACCACTATGTTCCTTGCCTGAACAGTGCCTGCGAACCCCATGAAGAATTCCGCATCGACCCGCGAGACTATGCGGCGGCGGAAGCGTTGGGCGAGGTACTAGCCATAGTCCATTCGCATCCAGATGCCAGTAGTCGACCTTCAGCGCGCGATCTGGCGATGTGCGAGCTAACAGGAGTGCCCTGGCACATCCTGTCCTGGCCGGAGGGAGATTTGCGAACGATCATGCCCAAGGGCCACACCGCGTTGCTTGGACGGCCCTTTGTCCATGGTGCTTGGGATTGCTGGCAGGTTTGCGCGGATTGGTATGAACGAGAGTGGGGGCTGACTTTCACGCAGTACACGCGAGAGGATGGCTGGTGGGAGCGCCATGACGGCCCCAGCTTGTACGAACAGCACTATAAGGTGGAAGGTTTTGAACGTGTGGACACGCCTCAGCGAGGTGATCTGATCGTCATGGCGGTTGGCCGTACCGCGCACCCGAATCATGCCGGAATCTATCTGGGACATGACCCAACACTACCAGGCGAGTCCTGGATCGCGACGGGAGCCGGGCCTTTTCTGTTGCATCATCTGTATGGCAGGCCTTCGCAAGTCATTGTGTTCGGTGGGCCCTGGCTTAGCCGAACGCGCCTAATTTTGCGCCATTGCAAGGCGCAGTCATGACCCGGATGTCCATTTATTTTTATTCACAGGAGGTTAACCATGTCGGCTGCTGCAGCCCAGTATCACCCGCTTACCACTGTGCGTTTAACCGGACAGTTGCGCCAGTTTGGTCGCAGCTTTCGGCTGGCTGTGCGAACTCCGCGAGAAGCGGTGAGGGCGTTGTGTGTGCAGGTACCAGGCTTTGAGCGATTTTTACTTAACGCCAATGCCCGTGGCCTGGAGTTCGCGGTTTTTCGTGATAAGCGTAATTTGTCCGAGCAGGAAATCGACTATCAGGGGGACGGGGCAATCACTCTGGCCCCCGTGATTGCTGGCAGCAAACGAGCTGGTGCACTGCAAACCATTATTGGTGTGGCGTTGATTGTCGTTGCCAGTGTGGCAACGGGCGGGGCAGGCATGGCGTTTTCCGCCGGCGGCCTGACCGGCGCGGCAGCGAACATGGGCCTTGCTTTCGCGGTTGGTGGCGTGGTGCAGATGCTCAGTCCGCAGGCCAAGGGCCTGACCCTCAGTGCCGGCCCAGAGAATACGCCTGGCTATGCCTTTGGTAGCGCTCGTAACACAACCGCGTCGGGTAATCCTGTGCCGTTGTGCATTGGTAAGCGTCGCTGGGGTGGTGCCGTGATCAGCGCTGCGATATACGCCGAGGACCGGATGTAGAGCGCGCCGAGCTTTCCCATACCGCCTATTGGCGGTTTTTTTACGCCTGGAGGAACATATGGGCGCATCGAAAAAGCCTGCAATCACTGGCCGCAAAGGCGGTGAAAAGAAACCCAAGACGCCTGTGGAGGCGCCAGATAGCCTGCGCTCTGTTGCGATGGCAAAAATGCTTGTCGCGGTGGGCGAAGGTGAGTTTGCCCAAGCGCCGTCCGCAGAGGACATCTACCTGGACGGTACGCCGCTGGTCGATGCCCGAGGGAACTATAATTTCCCCGGGGTTCGTTGGGAGTGGCGCAGTGGCTCGGTTGAACAGGAACACATTCCCGGTATTCCTTCGGTGGACGCGGAGTTCACTGAAGGGGTGGAGTTGCGCAGCGACAAGCCCTGGGTAAAGACCCTGAAAAAGCCGCACCTGTCCGCGATACGGCTGCGCTTTGCCTGGCCTATGCTGCAGGCAGTAGACAGCGCTGGCAATATCAATGGCCATCGTATCGACTACTTGGTCGAGGTAGCGACTGATGGCGGGGCCTTTCATGAGGTACTGCGCGATGCCGTGGACGGCAAGACCACCAGTACCTATGAGCGTACCCGTCGCATTGACTTACCCAAGGCTGAGGGCGAGTGGACTATCAAGGTCACTCGCCTGACTCCCAACCAGAACAACAACAAAGTTGCCGATACCATGCAGATCGCCGGCTACACGGAAGTGGTCGATGCCAAGCTGCGCTATCCGAACACGGCATTGTTGTACATCGAGTTTTCAGCAGAGCAGTTTCGTAACATTCCGGCAGTCACGGTCGAATGTCGCGGACGCAAATGGCAGGTACCTAGTAACTATGAGCCGCAGACCCGAACCTATTCGGGGATCTGGGACGGTACATTCAAGGAAGCGTGGACCGACAACCCTGCCTGGGTGACGTATGGCATCACTACCAATGACCGTTTCGGTCTTGGTCGTCGGATCAAACCCTGGATGGTCGACAAGTGGGAGCTGTATCGCATCGCGCAGTACTGTGACATGAACGTGCCTGACGGCAAGGGAGGTGAGGAGGCGCGATTCACTTGTAACCTTAACCTGCAAAGCAAGGCTGACGCTTGGTCACTGCTGCGCGATATTGCGGCAATCTATCGAGGCATGACCTACTGGGCACAGGGTCAGCTGTTTAGTCTTGCCGACATGCAGCGCGATACCGACTTCGATTTTGCCTATACCCGGGCCAATGTAATCGATGGCAAATTCAGTTACTCCAGTAGCTCTGAACGGGCACGATTCAGTCGAGCGCTGGTTAGCTACGATAATCCGCTCAACAACTACGACACCGATGTCACGGTCGTTACCGATCAGAAGTTGCAACGTCGCTATGGCGACAATCCGCTGGAAATCAGCGCCATAGGCTGCACGCGTGAGTCCGAGGCGCAGAGGCGTGGCAAATGGGCATTGCTGACCAATTCCCGAGATCGCAGCATCAGCTTCCGGGTAGGGCTGGACGGTCGGATTCCGCTGCCTGGTTATGTCGTCCCGGTAGCGGATGAGTTACTGGCCGGTCGGGCCATTGGTGGCCGTATCGCGGAGGCTCAGGGGCGGCAAATTACTCTGGATCGCGATACCCAGGCCAAGCCGGGGGATCGGCTCATACTCAATCTACCCAACGGTACCTGCCAGGCTCGTACAGTCGCTTCGGTGGCAGATCGGGTGCTGATCGTGCAGACCGCTTACTCGGTCGAGCCTGAAGCCGAACTGGTTTGGGCTCTGGATGCCGAGGAGTTGAGTGTGCCGCTGTACCGGGTCACCGGTGTGACCCGACCAGAGCCGGGCGTCTACGAGATCAATGCCGTCCAGTATGACCCGGATAAGTTCGCTCACATCGATACCGGTGCGAGGTTGGCCGAGCGGCCGATCAGCGTGCGCCCCATTACCCTGGTACCGGCGCCGGAAAACGTGATGCTTAGCGCCACGCATTCGGTCAGTCAAGGCATTGCCGTCAGCACTCTGAACATTGCCTGGCCTGCGGTCGCCGGGGCGCAAGCCTATGAGGTTGAATGGCGTAAGGACAATGGCAACTGGATCAGGTTGCCACGCACGGGCGCCTGTAATATCGAGGTCAGCGGGATATACGCTGGCGCTTATTTGGCACGGGTTCGTGCAATCAGCACGTTCGAGATCACCTCGATCTGGAAGACATCGATGCTTACCCCATTGAAGGGCAAGCAAGGTGTACCGCCAGCGGTCACCCATCTGACTGGTAAAAGTCTTGTCTACGGCATCGGTCTGAGTTGGGGGTTTCCTCAGGACTCTGCAGATACCCAACGCACCGAAATCTGGTTCAGCACCAATGCGTCCAGGGCTAATGCCAAAAAGCTGGGTGATTTTGCCTATCCACAAGCCAGTCATGAAATTCAGGGGCTAGCCGCTGGTGTCAGCTTCTTCTATTGGGCTCGATTGGTTGATCGTAGCGGTAACGAAGGTGCCTGGTTCCCCGAGGGCAATGGCATCAACGTCCAGTCCAGTTCCAATCAGAGTGAGTATGAGGCTTACTTCTCCGGCAAAATCGGGGAATCGGCATTGGGTAAGCATCTGTTTGATCGGATCAAACTCATCGATGGTGCCGGCCCAGGCTCGGTCAACCAGCGGCTCGAGTCTCTGGACAAAGACGTGCAGCAGCGTATCGAGGCGTTGGGTGAATTAGTCGATGCTCTGGAGTATGGGCCGAGCAAAACCTATGCTCTGGGTGATACGGTTCGCCTGCAGCAGCGCCTGTACCAGGCGCTCAAGGCTGTGCCGGTCAATACACCGCCGCCGGCAAGCGGTTTTTGGCTGGATATTGGCCAGGTAGTACGTGATTCCAATGGTCTGGCAGCGCGGGTCAGCTCTAGCGAAGCGCGTCTGACTGCTGCCGAAGGTGTAAACACATCCCAGGCTTCGCAGCTCACCGGGTTGCAGGCTGCGCTGAGTAACAAGGCCGACTCATCGGCACTCAACAACCTGTCGAGTAAAGTGACCGAAGCCCAAGGCAAGATCGATAGCCAGAGTTCTGCCCTGACGGCGCTAGCCAATAGAGTTACTGGCACCGAGAGTGTCAATGCTGCCCAGGCCACCGCACTTTCTGGGCTCGACAGCAAAGTTACGCAGCAAGGCAGTTCGATCACCGCCCAGGGCAGTGCCCTGACCAGCCTTACCAACCGTATTACATCGGCTGAAGGTGTCAACAGTGCCCAGGCTTCGGCAATCACATCACTGGATACCAAGGTCCAGCAGGTAGATGGCAAGCTCACCAGTCAAGCGAACCGGGTCGATGGCATCTACGCTCAGGTCAACCCGCCAATGGCCGGCAGCGCTGGTGATCTGGCAGGCTCGAGTCAAAGCTATGTTGGCGTCTGGTCCGAACAATCAGCTCGGATCGAGGACGGTCTGGCACTGGGCCGACGTATCGACACGGTTCAGGTGCTACAAGCCAATACCAGCGCATCGGTGCAGCAGATCAGCGAAGCGCAGGCGGGCACTGATAACCGGCTCAGGACAATGTGGTCGGTAAAAATGCAGGTGACCAGCGACAACAAACAGGTGGTCGCAGGGATAGGCCTGGGCATCGAAACAGATCCGGCAGGTGCAACCCAGAGCCAGTTCCTGGTGAGCGCTGATCGATTTGCGGTTGTCGGGACCCAGGCAGGTGGAGCGTTGTTTACGCCCTTTGCCGTACAGAATGGACAAGTGTTCATGAACTCGGCTTTTATCAAAGATGGCACCATCACCAGTGCCAAAATTGGGGACTCCATCCAGTCCACCCTTCTGGGCAACGGCGGGCAGCCAATCTGGAAGCTCGATAAGGCGGGATCCTTCACGGTGCGTGATAGCAGTGGCGTCGTGCGTGTGCAGATGGGGTTGCTGACATGAGCACGCTATATGGGTTGAGGACCTACAAGGAGGATGGAACCCTGGCGGTGGAGGTAACCGACAAAATGCTCAGGGTCATTCATTCGCAAGCCTTGGCGGCAGGTTCCAGTGGTTCGCTGGCATTGCCAGGTTTCAATGAAAGCAATGCCTCGGCCTATGTCATGACGCATCAATCCGATCGACGTCCTCCTTGGGCGGTGATGGGAAACGGTGCGGTGACATGGGGCGTTGAAAGCTGGTGGCCGGTGGCAGATCGGGCTTCAGGGACACTGTTTGTGGTGGCTAAACGATGAGTACTTATGGATTGCTGGTTCGCAATGCCGGTGGGGACGTCATCATCGACTCGACCTATCGCAACATGGCGCTGCTTCTGGAGCAGCAGATCAGTGTTACAACCACCGCTTACTACACGCTCAACTTCCCCACTGTCACCTCCGATGCTCCGCCTGTGCTAGCTGTTCGACGCTGGGAAAATCCGGGGTTGTTTTTCAACAGCGTTCAATTTCAAGGTCAGCCAGGCAACTGGACCGGGGCGATTCTGGGGTTTTCCGGATTGGATGCGCACACCTCCGGTACTGTCTGGATCAGACTTTACGCCTATGACCTGCCGGCGCTTACTGGCTATGGAATGAGAATTCGCAACAGCCAGCAGGAACTCGTTTTCGATTCGACACGGTTGCCCTTGACCTTCATGGGTGAACTCGAAGGCAAGCCCGAAAACTGGGTGCGTATTCGCGGTCAGCCGTTCGCCGGGGCAGGCCGGATAGATGTCTATCGCCCGGCTGTCTGGAACTGGCCAGCCGATGTTTACCTCGCAGTCGGGTTAGCGTTGGACCTCGAACTGGGCATGGTACGCGTGAATGGCAATCCATATCGAGCCTTGGTCTACATATGCTGGGGGTTCGCCACTGAAGGCTGGCCTCTCTTGATGCAAAGAGCGTACGCAGGCGTAAGTAACGCACCGGGTATCCCTGACGCTGTGTACTACAGCATGCCTGCTATACCGGTCATTCGAGTTTGAGAACCGGTACTTAAACGACACTTCAATCACCTTCTCGCTGATCGCGTTTATCGCGCTTCGGTCGTATTGTCGCGCACGGCGAGAAGGCCATCACATAGGATGAGTCTTAGCAATGACAATGCAAACAATCAACCTGGGCGCAGCACCCAGTGGTGAGGGTGGCGATACTGCACGCAGTGCCTGGGTGAAAACCCAGGCCAATTTCAATGAGGTTTACGAGCAGCTTGGCAGGTTGGGTAATGCCGCCAGCGCCAACATCGGTACTGAAGCCGGTCAGGTCATGGCCGTTGGAGCCGGTGGCTGGCTTGGTGCATCGATCAGTGACCAAGGTGACCTTCTAACCCGCCGCAAGACAGGAATCTATGGCTCCTACTACGGCGCCAATGCACCTCATCCTTCAATCCAGACCTTGTCGACACAATGGGGGCCAGACATGCGCTGGCAATCGCAGCTGGCGCTTGGTATTTCGGAAAACCGAGCGTTCTTTCGCTCGGTCATGCCCGAAGCGGGCGGTGGGACGGCATGGGCTGAGTTCTATCACACCGGCAACGTAACGCGTAGTTCTAGTGGCGCTTTGTCGGCCGCGTCGCCGATTGTTCGTATTGCCGACAATCACAATAGCCAGCGCGCGGACCTGTTGGAGCAATCCTTTGCGCCGGCGGGCCCATGGGGGGCTGTCAATGACGAAGCACGTGGGGTCACGGTGCAACGGCTGGACGTCGGCGTCTATAGCATCAGTGGCTGTCTGGGCCTGGCTCGGGAAGGCTGGCGGGTACAGGACCCTTGTTCGCCGGATGGCGGGCGCATGCTGGGTATAACTGAAAGCGAGCAACGTGAGGACGGTACGATAATTCTGCGATTGTTCAAACAACGCTGGGTGCTTGATGACCACGGTGATATGCAACTGGTCAAGGGGCAGGCATTGGACGTGCCTTTGCTTAGCTGGATCGATGTCCGGGTGCAAATGCCGGCAAGAGAGTCAATGGCGCTTCCACAGTCTCCCTTGACCTGACAGGAGAGAACGCCGCCTCAGTCAATACCTACGAAGGCAGCTTCAAGTTGCTGGCACCAGGGGGGCAGTATCTGGAAGCTACCGGCATGTCGTATGGAACGATGCTGACTGTTCCATACAGCCAGGGAGAGAAACGTGGTGGGCAACTGTTCTTCGGCCAGGTACCGGAAAGCCGGTTGGTGATTCGATCCGGCAGCTACGTCAGCGCTGGCTTCCATGTGATTTACCACACTGGGAATACCACCCGTGCCGCAGACGGCACCTTGAAGGCGATCTGAGTCATGACGCGAGCAGCAGTTAACATCCAGGGCAGTACCGGTGAGGTCATCAATGTGACTTCGCTGGGGAAGGCGGATATCTCCTGCCAACGTGTTGGCCCAGGCGAATATCAGGTGCTTGGCACGCTAGGTATGGTGCCTGCCCCTGAAGGCTGGGGGTACGTGCTCAACCCGGTAGACGCCGGCGTTGAAGTGGTTATTCGTCATGTCGCCCCCTTGTTGATAGTCCAGGTCAGCCGTGCAGACAAAGCGGTGGACCTTCAGCACCGTATTGACCTCCACGTGGCTGTAGAGCCGCTGCCGGCTGAGGTGCTCAAGGCACCGGAGCCTACCGCGCTAGAGAAGGTGCAAGGTGAAATGCTCAGGTTGCGTGATGGGGCAGACAAAGCGATTGCGCCATTGCAGGATGCCGTCGACATCGACGAGGCGAGCACGGTTGAGGTGGAGCAGCTCAAAGCCTGGAAGAGATACCGTGTCGCGTTGAATCGGATGCCGGATCAGGACGGTTTTCCCGAACAGCCAGACTGGCCAACAGCGCCTTCATGAACCGCCCCCTGGCGGCTATTTTTACTGATTTTTTGCGGATTTCATCTGGCCAGACCAACAAGGAGGTCGCGTTAATGCTGATCGATGAACTGCAACTACTGCAGATATTTCCCAACGCCCGCCTCAATGCGGGCGTTTTTCTACCTGCCTTGAACCTCGCCATGGCCCGTTGGGAAATCGATACCCCGCGGCGTCAAGCGGCCTTCCTCGCCCAGGTCGGCCATGAGTCCGGCCAGTTACGCTACGTCAAGGAGCTGGGCAATGACCGCTACCTGGCGCGCTACGACACTGGCACCCTGGCCCTGCGCCTGGGCAATACCGCCGAGGCGGATGGCGACGGTCAACTGTACTGCGGCCGGGGCCTGATCCAGGTCACCGGGCGCAACAACTACCGGGCCTGCAGCATGGCCCTGTTTGGCGACGAGCGCTTGCTCAAGCAGCCGCAATTGCTGGAGCAACCGCAATGGGCAGCCGAGTCTGCTGCCTGGTTCTGGCACTCGCGCGGCCTCAATCAACTGGCTGACCGCAGCGAGTTCAACCGCATCACCCGGCATATCAACGGCGGGCTCAATGGCCTGGAGGATCGCCTGAAACTCTGGGCGAGGGCCCGTGAGGTGCTGTGTTGAGCCGCTGGCAGTCGGGGGCATGCCTGCTGTTGACACTGCTGGCCTGTGCGCTGACCTGGCAGGTCCAGGGCTGGCGCATGGGCCGGCAACTGGCGGAGCAAGCCGAACAGCATGGTCGGGAGTGGCAAGCCCAGGCCGAGTCCGCTGCCGCGCAACTGGTCGCCGAACGCCTGCAACGCCAGGGGCTGGCGCAACGGCTGGAGCTCAGTGAGCAACAACATTATCAGGAGCTACTCGATGGCCAACAGACTCAGGCACGCCTGCGTGATCGCCTGGCTACTGCTGACTTGCGGCTGTCGGTCCTGGTCGAGCGCGACGCCGCCGGTTGCGCCGGCGTGCCTGCCGCCGCCGGCACCGGCAGCCTGGATCATGACCCCGTACGCGCCCGACTTGACCCGGCGCATGCTCGACGAATTGTCGCCATCACCGACGACGGTGACCGCGGACTGATCGCCTTGCGCGCTTGCCAGGCCTATGTGCGGGCGCTGGCGCAATGAGGCTGTGTAGCTGATCGCGGCTGGTGTAGGGTAGGCGGCAGACTTTCAAGGAGCCTGCCATGGACCCGATCACTGCGCTTTCCGCCCGCCTGGGGGAACATTTGCGCCGCTTCAATGCCCAAGTGAGCACTGCCGAATCCTGCACCGGGGGCGGCATCGCCGAGGCCATCACCCGCACTTCGGGCAGTTCGGCGTGGTTCGAAGCCGGTTACGTGACCTACTCCAACAGCCAGAAGACTCGCCAACTGGCGGTGCCCGAGGCGTTGTTCGGCCAGGTCGGGGCGGTCAGCCAGGAAGTGGTCGAGGCCATGGTCCGCGGCGCCCAAGCGGCCAGCGGCGCGCGCTTTGCCGTGGCGGTCAGCGGCGTGGCCGGGCCCGATGGCGGCTCGCCGGCAAAACCGGTGGGTACCGTATGGCTGGCCTGGGCCGACGGCAGCCATGTCAGCAGCGAGCGCCGGCACTTCGACGGCGACCGTGATGCGGTACGCCGACAAACGGTAATCGCCGCGCTAGAGGGCTTGTTACAGCTTGGTGCAGAGTAAATGCACATCGGGGGTAGGCGGGAAGAAAACCCTGTGGAATAATACTGGCTACTTATACAGGTGTTCTGGCCGTCAGGCCCTATCGATTACGTGAGGACTTCAATGGACGACAACAAGAAGCGCGCCTTGGCTGCGGCCCTGGGGCAAATCGAGCGTCAATTCGGTAAAGGCGCGGTCATGCGCATGGGCGACCACGAGCGCCAGGCGATTCCGGCCATTTCCACCGGCTCCCTGGGCCTGGACATTGCCCTGGGCATTGGCGGTCTGCCTAAAGGCCGTATCGTCGAAATCTACGGCCCTGAGTCGTCCGGTAAAACCACCCTGACCCTGTCGGTGATCGCCCAGGCGCAGAAGATGGGCGCTACCTGTGCCTTCGTTGACGCCGAGCACGCCCTGGACCCGGAATACGCCGGCAAGCTGGGCGTCAACGTCGACGACCTGCTGGTCTCGCAGCCGGATACCGGCGAACAGGCTCTGGAAATCACCGACATGCTGGTGCGTTCCAACGCCGTTGACGTGATCATCGTCGACTCCGTGGCGGCCCTGGTACCCAAGGCCGAAATCGAAGGCGAAATGGGCGACATGCACGTGGGCCTGCAGGCGCGTCTGATGTCCCAGGCGCTGCGTAAAATCACCGGTAACATCAAGAACGCCAACTGCCTGGTAATCTTCATCAACCAGATCCGCATGAAGATCGGCGTGATGTTCGGCAGCCCGGAAACCACCACCGGTGGTAACGCACTGAAGTTCTATGCTTCGGTCCGTCTCGACATCCGCCGTACCGGCGCGGTGAAGGAAGGCGACGAAGTGGTCGGCAGCGAAACCCGGGTCAAGATCGTCAAGAACAAGGTTGCGCCACCATTCCGTCAGGCTGAATTCCAGATCCTTTACGGCAAGGGCATCTACCTCAACGGCGAGATCATCGACCTCGGCGTGCTGCACGGCTTCCTGGAAAAATCCGGTGCCTGGTACAGCTACCAGGGCAGCAAGATCGGTCAGGGCAAGGCCAACTCGGCCAAGTTCCTCCAGGAGAACCCGGAGATCGCTGCCACCCTTGAGAAGCAGATCCGCGACAAGCTGCTCAACGCCGGTGCTGTCGAAGCCGCCGGTAAAGCGGCAGTAGCCGAGGCTGAGCCGGAAGACCTGGCTGACGCTAACGCTGATTATTGATCGCACCCATGTCCGCCGTACTCGATACTCCCGTCGCCGTAAGGCGGACAGCCATGGACCTGCTCGCACGTCGCGAGCACGGTCGAGTCGAGCTGACGCGCAAGTTGCGTCAGCGCGGTGCTCCCCCCGAACTGATTGACCAGGAGCTCGACCGTCTGACGGAAGAGGGCCTGCTCAGCGAAGCCCGTTATCTGGAAAGCTTCATCAGCTACCGTTCACGTTCGGGCTATGGTCCGGCGCGTATTCGTGAAGAGCTGGGCCAGCGCGGGCTGCACCGTGGCGATATCGATCAGGCCCTGCGTGAATGTGGTGTGGACTGGTCGGCGCGGTTGCTGGACGTCTGGCAACGCAAGTTCGCTGGCCAGTTGCCGACCGATCCGCGCAGCCGCGCACAGCAAACCCGTTTTCTGGTTTACCGTGGTTTTTCCATGGAAGCTGTCGGCCGCTTGTTAAGCGGCCGAGGGCTGGATGACTGACCCTAGGTAACTTTCAGCGCTTCACGTGCGCGCTGGGTGGTGTGCATGGGTTCAGGCTTGGCCCAGTTTTCCGACAGGTTGATGTAATCCACCAATTCACGCAGGCGGCCCTGGTCGCGACCGTTGAAGGCAAACGCCAGACGCGTCAGGTGGCTGAAGCGCGCTTCGTCATGGTGTTCGCCGCCATAAGCGTGCTGATGGAAGTGGCCACTCAGGCGCAAGTCCGCAAAACCTTCCTGCAAATCAAACAGCGCTGCTTCGCTGAGCGGATGCTGCATGCGGATCACGAACTGGTTCTTCAGCCAACGGCTGGAGTGATAGTTGCTGTAGAACTGGTTGATTTCCTCCACGGCCTCGTCGGCGCTGTACACCAGGCGTAGCAGCTTCATGTCGCTGGGCAGGATGTAGCGATTCTCTTCCAACTGGCGGGTGATGAAATTCAAGGCATCCTGCCAGAAGGTGCCGCCTGGTGAGTCCAGCAGCACCACTGGCACCAGCGGACTTTTGCCGGTCTGGATCAGGGTGAGTACTTCCAGCGCTTCATCCAGCGTGCCGAACCCACCCGGGCACAGCACCAGGGCATCGGCTTCCTTGACGAAGAACAGCTTGCGAATGAAGAAAAAGTGGAACGGCAGCAACTTGTCGGTGCCATCCACGGTGGGATTGGCATGTTGCTCGAACGGCAGGGTGATATTGAAGCCCAGGCTGTGCTCCACGCCTGCGCCTTCATGGGCGGCGGCCATGATGCCGCCACCGGCGCCGGTGATAACCATCAGGTCGGAGCGCGCCAGGGTTGCGCCCAGTTCGCGGGCCAGGGCATACATCGGGTGTTCGATTGGGGTGCGGGCCGAGCCAAACACCGTGACCTTGCGTCGACCCTTGTACTGTTCCAGGGTGCGAAAGGCGTGATCAAGCTCGCGCAGGGCCTGCAGGGTAATCTTGGCGTTCCAGCGGTTGCGGTCGTCGTGGGCCATGCGCAGGACCGTCAGCATCATATCGCGGTACAGCGGCAGGTTAGGGCTGTTGGGCGCAACCAGGTCCAGTTGTTCTTCAATCTTGCTCAGGTCGATTCCGTTGTCCTTGAAGTGGTTCGAAAGCAGTTCGTTCGGTTGGTAAGGCATTCAAGCGTCTCCTTCTGCAGCAAAACCTCTGACCGGGCTTCAATGGGCTGCCCGGCCGCGACACTGCATGTGTCGCTGGCTGCCGTGGCTCGAGTGTGACCCCCGAGCAGTGCAGTAGACCTGCAAGGTCTCAGTGCAGTGGTAATGGGTCCATACAACTTATTGTTCTTCATGTGCGCAAAGCGTCGCTGGGCAACCCCCTTTGCTTGCCCGAAAAATGAAGGGTGGTTGCTATCAATCTAGACCCTGGCACGCGTTTATGCCGAATGATACGAGCGAGACACGCCGTCAGGCCGCGCTTAAGCACAGACCGCTCGTCAGCTGGGATCCAATCATTGCGCGAGGGTGGTTAACTGAAGTTCAGAGCGACAGTCGCGGTGCAGGGAGGCTGCAATATGCAACGGCTTGATCTAGAGCTCGACGAGCAGCTATACCAGTTGCTGGAGCGTGCAGCCCAGGCCAATAACCTGAGCCTTGAACAGGAGTGCCTGCGGCGGTTGGGGGGAGGGGAGCGGCACTCGCGGTACATCCAGGCCCTGGTGGCCGAACTGCGCGCCGATGAAAAACAACGGCGCGACAGGGAGCGGGTTGCCTAAGGCGGTTACTTCTTGACGGTCAGGCCACAACTGGCGGCATTGAACGCTTGTTCACCCACCATGCGGTTGCTCTTGTACTCGGTGAAGCGATAGGTCAACACCGCGCCTTTGGCCAGCAACTGGCGAAAACCGCTGTTCTTGCACACGCTGGCGCCCAACTGGTCGCGAACCTTGTCCGGGTTGGCCTGCATTTGCTGGGCGTGGCTGGCGCGTACGCTGAGGTGGTTGATCAGTTGTTTGCCTTCAACGGTGTAGCCTTGGTCGAGGATGTCTTCGTTGATCGCCCGCGGCGTGCCCACGCTGCTCTGCGTGGCAACTTTTTGCAGCATCTGGCTCAGCTCGTATTCCTGCTTGGACGCGGCATTGGCCGCCAGGGGCAGGGCGAGCAACAGGCTCAGGGACGGGACGATGAAACGCAGCATGTATCTCTCCTGGTTCGGTAACTGGCAATTGGACCAACAACGGCGCACGGTGTTCCGTCACGGCGCAACGGCAATGCCAGCGGGTAGCGACAGGTTGAAGATTATAGGGAGTCGCCGCTATAGCTGCACGGCAATTCCCCTCAACCCGTAAGCAGGCTCTGATAAACTGCGTGGGTTTCCCGTCTTGCCGAGTCCGTGCAGTGCCATCCCTTTCTTGCTTACGTTGCGCCCAGTCATGAGCCATGCCGTATCGCGCCTGCGCGCCGAACGCTTGGCACGCAGTGTCAAACCCTTCGTTGCCCGCGGTTCTCGGGCGCCACGCTGCCCGCAGTGCCGGGTCATTTTCAGCTATTGCCTGTGCGCCTGGCGCCCGCAAGTGCCGGCCGACTCGGGCATTTGCCTGTTGATGCATGACACCGAGCCACTCAAGCCGACCAATACCGGTTGGCTGATCGCCGACCTGATTGCCGACACCTCGGCATTCGGCTGGCAGCGAACGGCCGTCGACGAGTCACTGCTGGCCTTGCTCGATCAGCCGTACTGGCAGCCTTACATCGTCTTCCCCGGCGAGTTCGTCGAGCCTGGGCGGGTGGTCAACGAGGTGGTACGTACGCCGGGCAAGCGTCCGCTGTTCATTCTGCTGGATGCCACCTGGACCGAAGCACGCAAGATGTTTCGCAAGAGCCCGTACCTCAACCGCTTCCCGGTGCTGAGCCTGCAACCTGAGCAGATATCGCGCTATCGCCTGCGCCGCTCCAAGCGTGACGATCACTTCTGCACCGCCGAAGTGGCGGCCATGTGCCTGGAACTGGCTGGCGATCAGCGCGCAGCGCAAGCGCTGGACGCCTACCTGGATGTGTTTACCACCCATTACCTGAGTGCCAAGCATCAATTGCCGCTGGATGAGCAGGATACCGTGCACCAGCGTTTGCATACCTTCCTATAGTACAAGGGGCAGGCGCGGGACTTTGTTGCATAATGGGCAGATTGGTGGCCAGGGTCGGCGAGCGCGGCGGGTATTGAACTTGACCACCCGGTCCGGGCTCGGCATCCTTGGCGCCGATTCGGGCACGACGAAGGCTTGAAACGCTGTTTTTCCTGGCCTCGATGTGCCTGTTGGGCATACGGCGTCGCCGTAGCCCCGAGTTGCCCGCCAGGCGCCTATTCTTCCTTCCTGCGCCTGCACAGAACAGGATCATTAGATCGATGGCCACATACGAAATCCTGATTGCCGATGACCACCCGCTGTTTCGCAGCGCGCTGCGCCAGGCCGTTACCCTGGGCCTGGGCCCGGATGTACGTCTGGTTGAAGTGGCAAGCATCGCCGAACTGGAAACCCGCCTGACTGAAAAGGCCGACTGGGACCTGGTGCTGCTGGATCTGAACATGCCTGGAGCCTACGGGTTCTCCGGACTGGTCCTGCTGCGCGGTCAGTATCCGCAGATTCCGGTGGTGATGGTTTCGGCTCAGGAAGAAGCCGCGGTCGTGGTGAAGTCCCGTGAATTCGGCGCCAGTGGCTTCATTCCCAAGTCCAGCCCCCTGGAAGTGATTCAGGACGCAGTGCAGAAGGTCCTCGACGGTGAAGTCTGGTGGCCGCCGCAGGCTTTCGAGAAAGTCGATGTGTCTGCTGAGGCCAAGGCCGCCAGTGAAGGCCTTGCGAGCCTGACGCCGCAACAGTTCCGGGTGCTGACCATGGTCTGTGAAGGTTTGTTGAACAAGCAGATTGCCTACGAGCTGAGCGTCTCGGAAGCCACCATCAAGGCCCACGTCACGGCGATCTTCCGTAAGCTCGGCGTACGTACCCGGACCCAGGCCGCCTTGCTGCTGCAACAACTGGAATCGGTTTCAGCCGGTTAAGGCCTTTGGCCTTCACGCTTTTTTAACCCCGCCTACACTAGGCTGCAGCGTTTTCAGTGGATGAAGTGACCTTCTATGTCGTCGCCTTTCAAGGGCCAGACCGGCCTTAAACGTATTTTCAATGCCGCCGGCTATTCGTTCGATGGCCTGCGCGCCGCGTTCACCGGCGAGGCAGCGTTCCGCCAGCTGGTGCTGCTCAACGTCTTGTTGATCCCGATGGCGTTCTGGCTGGATGTCAGCCGCGCCGAGCGGGCGATCCTGATCGCCGTATGCTTGCTGGGGCTGATTGTCGAATTGCTCAATTCAGCGGTAGAGGCAGCGATCGACCGTATTTCCCTCGATCGCCACCCCTTGTCGAAGAACGCCAAGGACATGGGCAGTGCCGCCCAGCTCGTCGCCCTGAGCATGGTCGGCCTGGTCTGGGCGGTGATCCTGCTTTAAGCGATGGTCGGCAGCACGATCTCGTCGCTGCGGCTGACACCGGCAGTAAAGCTTCTGCACAGTTCGAGAAACTCGCGCATGGCGGAGGTCTGGTACTTCTGCTTGTGCCAAATGAAGAAGAACTGTCGGGCCAGGTCCAGTTCCGGGGTTTCCACCGGCACCAGGCTGCCGCGACGAAAGGCATCGCGCAGGGCCAGGCGCGAGATGCAGCCGATGCCCAGGCCCGACTCGACCGCGCGCTTGATCGCCTCGGTGTGCTCCAGTTCCAGGCGAATGTTGAGGTTGGAGCGGTGGTGACGCATGGCCTGGTCAAAGGTCAGGCGGGTGCCCGAGCCCTGTTCACGCAGGATCCAGGCCTCGTGGGTGAGCTCCTCCATGCTCGCCTGGCCGCGTTTGGCCAAGGGGTGCTGAGGCGCGCAGAACACCACCAGCTCATCTTCGACCCAGGGCTGGACCTCCAGGTCGGGGTGGTTGCAGTCGCCTTCGATTAGACCCAGATCAATTTCGTAGTGAGCAACCTGTTGCACGATATGCGCAGTGTTCTGTACATGCAGCTTGACCTGGCTTTCCGGGTGGATCTGCATGAAGCTGCCGATCAACAGGGTGGCCAGGTAATTGCCGATAGTGAGCGTTGCACCCACTGCCAGCGAGCCGAAACCGGACTTGCCATTGAGCAGGTCCTCGATTTCCTTGGCCTGGTCGAGCAGGGCTACCGCTTGGGGCAGCAGTTGATGCCCCAGGGCGTTGAGGCTCAGGCGTTTGCCGGCGCGGTCGAACAGCTGGCAGCTGGACTGGCGCTCAAGTTCAGTGATCGATGTACTGGCGGCCGATTGCGATAACGCCAGTATCCCGGCGGCCCGCGAGACGCTTTGGTACTGGGCCACGGCAACGAACACCTGGAGCTGACGAAGGGTAAATCGCATATCTATATAACCGATAAGACATATCTTGATAATTCATTTAACAGATATTGTCGCTGGCACTAAACTATTGCGCAATCGCGCTCTCGCTTAGCGCCGCGTTTTTCTTCAGGAGCCCGTACATGAGCAACATGAACCACGAACGTGTCCTCAGTGTTCACCACTGGAACGACACCCTGTTCAGCTTCAAGTGCACCCGTGATCCGGGCCTGCGCTTCGAGAACGGTCAGTTCGTGATGATCGGCCTGCAACAGCCAAACGGCCGCCCGCTCATGCGCGCCTACTCGATCGCCAGCCCTAACTGGGAAGAGCATCTGGAGTTCTTCAGCATCAAGGTGCCGGATGGCCCGCTGACCTCCCAGCTGCAGCACCTGAAGGAAGGCGATGAAATCATCATCAGCAAGAAGCCTACCGGCACCCTGGTGCTCGACGACCTGAACCCGGGCAAGCACCTGTACCTGCTGAGCACCGGCACTGGCCTGGCGCCGTTCATGAGCGTCATCCAGGACCCGGAAACCTACGAGCGCTTCGAAAAAGTCATCCTGGTCCACGGCGTGCGCTACGTCAACGAAGTCGCCTACCGCGAATTCATCACCGAGCACCTGCCGCAGAACGAGTTCTTCGGTGAGGCCCTGCGTGACAAGCTGATCTACTACCCGACCGTGACCCGCGAGCCGTTCGAGAACCAGGGCCGTCTGACCGACCTGATGCGCAGCGGCAAGCTGTTCAGCGACATCGGCCTGCCACCGATCAACCCGCAGGACGACCGCGCGATGATCTGCGGTAGCCCGAGCATGCTCGACGAGACCAGCGAAGTGCTCGATAGCTTCGGCCTGAAGATTTCGGCACGTATGCGCGAGCCAGGCGATTACCTGATCGAGCGTGCATTCGTCGAGAAGTAAGCGGCGCTGAAAACAAAAAAGCAGGCTTCGGCCTGCTTTTTTTGTGCCTGAAGTAGCGGGTCTGCATGCCGCGGACTTGTGGGCGCGGGCCTTGCCCCGCAATCCAGGCGATACCTGATGTGCTGGCTGTACTGGCCTCATCGCGGGTCAAGCCCGCTCCCACTGGCTCGCCAGCCCGGCCCAATGAAGCGCAGGACGCTACCTACAGGTCCATCACCACTTCCAGCACCCGGATCTGATCCGGCTGCGGGTAGTGCCAACGCACCTGCACATCCCAGAACTTCACCCCGTACACGCGCTCGGGCGGTGGTACCTGGTAGGCGGGGCGCGGGTCCTGGGCCAGGCACTGCTCGATCAGCTCCACCAGCGGCTCGGCAAGGCGCAAGGCGTGCTCGCGGGCCTGGGGCAGGGCAGCATCACTCCAGTGTACCGCTATCGCCTCAGGCGGCGCGTCGGCCATCTGGTTGACTGCCCCGGCCACGGCGTCGGCGTAGGGGACATAGGGCTTGATGTCGAGCACCGGCGTGCCATCGAGCAAGTCGATGCCAGACAGCCAAAGGCGCCCTGCCTCGACTTTCTCCAGCCTTACCACGGACTGGCCTATGCCATTGGGCCTATGCGTCGCACGGGTAGCGAACACGCCCATGGACTTGTTGCCGCCCAGCCGTGGCGGGCGCACCTTCAGCCGTGGCTTGTCTTCCAGGGCCTGGTGGAACAGGAACAGCAGCCAGACATGGCTGACCTGCTCCAGGCCGGCCACCGCCTCGCCGTTGTCGTAGGGTGGCAGCAGCTCCAGCACCCCGCGGGCAGCCGGCGCCAGCTGTGGCTGGCGCGGAATGGCGAATTTTTCCTTGAAGCAGGAGCGGACGTAGCCGATCGGTGCGACGCTGTAGTTCATCGCCGCTTCAGCCACGAACCCGCAGGGTCAAGCCCTTGAGGAAGTTGCGCAGCAGCTGGTCGCCGCAAGGGCGGTAATTGTTGTGCCCGACCTTGCGGAACAGCGCGCTGAGTTCCGGCTTGGACACCGGGAAGTCGGCGGCCTTGAGAATAGCGTGCAGGTCGTCTTCCTTGAGCTCGAAGGCCACGCGCAGCTTCTTCATGACGATGTTGTTGGTCACCGGCAGTTCGATCGGCAGCGGCGGGCGGCTGTCGTCCTTGCCACGCTTGAAAATCACCAGGCCGTCGAGGAAATAGGCGATGACCTCGTCCGGGCAGCGCACGAAACCTTCTTCGTCTTCCTTCTTGAGGTAGGCGGCGATATCGGCAGTGGACACCTCGAAGCCGGTCAGCTTGATGATATCGGTGAGCTTGGCGTCGTTGACGTCCAGCAGGTAGCGCAGGCTGCGCAGTACATCGTTGTGAATCATTGGGACAATCCTGTTCAGGGGCGCCGCCCGGGTGATGGCGCCGTGTTGCTTAGAATCTTTCGCTGGTTGCCAGGTAGCGCCACTGGCCTAGTGGCAGCTTGCTCATGGCGACGCCGCCCAGGCGGATCCGGCGCATGCTCACCGGGGTGACCCCGACGCTGCTGCAGAGCAGGTTGATGAGCCCGGCGGGCGGGTTCTTCAGGACCATGCGCAAGCGCGTTTCGTTCTGCCAACTGGCCTTGATCTTTGGCAGTTCATTGCCCTTCCAGTTGAAGCCACGGTTCAGCCGTTCCAGGCCGTGGGCAATCATCTCGCCGCTGACTTCGACGATGTATTCCTGCTCGAGCTTGGCCAGGTCGGCATTGAGCTTGCGGGTCACGCGCCAGTCCTGGGTGAACACCTGCAGGCCGCTGGCGCCTTCTTGCAATGGCGCGGCGCAGCTCAGGCGGGCGAAGTGGCCCTTGAGCGGGCGACGGCTGTAGCTGTGCTCTTGCGAGAGGGTGTCGGCGCTGATGCTGGCACAGGCGCTGTCGACGTCCAGTTCGGCGGGCTGGTTGAGCAGCAGGGTGACCGGCTCCAGGGCTTCGGCTTTGGCACCCTGGCGCAGTTCGACCTTGTGCTCGGTGACCTTGAACTGCGGCTCGTCGATCACGGTGCCGTTCACCGTGACCCAGCCGCCCTCGATGTACAGCTCGGCCTCCCGCCGGGAGCAACCGACCAGTTCGATGAGGCGTTTGGAAAGGCGAATGGGTTCAGACATGACGACAGCCGTAGGCACAGGGAAAGGTGCCTATTGTAACTGCCCCGGCTGGCTTGGGGCCGGGAACATTCGTCGATCCGACCATTAATCTGCTATTTCGCGGCATTTCAGAGGAAGATTACACAAGCCTTCAGCCGGAGCGGGCAGACTGCGTACGAATTAGCCTCATATGAAGTAGGGGGTAGGGCTGGCCCATGCCGTCCGTTTCCGAGCGGCCGACCACCTCAAAGCCCTGGTGCAGGTAGAAGCCAAGGGCCTGGGCGTTCTGCTCATTGACGTCCAGTTGCTCGGCGTGCAGCTCGTCAATGGCCACCCGCAGCAGCCGTGAGCCCAGGCCCTGGCCGCGTGCCTCGGGGTCGATGAAGAGCATCTCCACCCGCCCGCAGGCGACCCCGGCAAAGCCGCGGATACGCTGCCTGGCGTCTTTGCAGCAAATCAGCATCACCGCGTCCAGGTACTGGGTCAGCAGCAGCTCGCGCAGCAGGCAGATGTAACTGTCGGGAAGAAAGTCATGGGTGGCACGCACGGAGGCTTCCCACACCCGCGCCAGCTCCGGGTAGTCGCTGAGGCTGGGCGTCTGCACGGTCATCTGCCTGCGCATGGCGGTGCTCTCCTCGGGGCAATTGAGGAAACGATAGTTGCAAAAAAAAGCCCCGCCATTGCTGGCGGGGCTTTTTTACCGGCGCCGAATCAGATCGGTTCGGCCCACATGTCGTACTCGTCGGCGTCGGTTACCCGGCAACGAACCGTGTCGCCCGGCTTGAAGCCGTGGTTGCCGTCGATGAACACGTTGCCGTCGATTTCCGGGGCATCGAAGAAGCTGCGGCCAACCGAGCCTTCTTCTTCGACTTCATCGATCAGCACGTCGATTTCCTTGCCGATGCGCAGTTGCAGGCGTGCGGTGCTGATGGCCTGCTGGTGGGCCATGAAACGGTCCCAGCGCTCCTGCTTGATGTCGTCCGGCACTTCGTCCAGGCCCAGGTCGTTGGCCGGGGCGCCTTCGACCGGCGAATACTGGAAGCAGCCGACGCGGTCGAGCTGGGCTTCGGTCAGCCAGTCGAGCAGGTACTGGAAGTCTTCTTCGGTTTCACCCGGGAAGCCGACGATGAAGGTCGAACGGATCACCAGCTCAGGGCACTGCTCGCGCCAGTTCTTGATGCGCGCCAGGGTGCGGTCTTCGAAGGCCGGGCGCTTCATCGACTTGAGCACTTTCGGGCTTGCGTGCTGGAACGGGATATCCAGGTACGGCAGGATCTTGCCGGCTGCCATCAGCGGGATCACGTCATCGACGTTCGGGTACGGGTACACATAGTGCAGACGCACCCAGGCACCCAGGCTGCTGAGGGCTTCGCACAGCTCGAGCATGCGCGTCTTGACCGGGCGACCGTTCCAGAAGTCAGTCTTGTACTTGACGTCGACGCCGTAGGCGCTGGTGTCCTGGGAGATCACCAGGATCTCCTTGACCCCGGCCTTGACCAGGCGCTCGGCCTCGCTCAGCACTTCACCGACCGGACGGCTGACCAGCTTGCCGCGCATCGACGGGATGATGCAGAAGCTGCAGCTGTGGTTGCAGCCTTCGGAAATCTTCAGGTAGGCATAGTGGCGCGGGGTCAACTTGACGCCCTGAGGCGGTACCAGGTCGATCAGCGGGTTATGGTCCTGGCGCGGCGGCACGACTTCGTGCACGGCATTGACCACCTGCTCGTACTGCTGGGGACCGGTCACCGATAACACGCTCGGGTGCACATCGCGGATGCTGCCTTCCTCGACACCCATGCAGCCGGTGACGATGACCTTGCCGTTTTCCTTGATGGCTTCGCCAATCACTTCCAGGGACTCGGCCTTGGCGCTGTCGATGAAGCCGCAGGTGTTGACCACCACCACGTCGGCGTCCTCGTAGGTGGGCACGACTTCATAACCTTCCATGCGCAGCTGGGTCAGGATGCGCTCGGAATCGACCAGGGCCTTGGGGCAACCCAGGGAAACGAAGCCGACCTTGGGCGTGGTGGGCGTAGGGGTGGTGGACATGACTAACCTCGGTGTTGAAGGGCTTGCGGGGCCGGGCAGGCGGGCAAACCTGATGGGCGCTTTGGGCGCCTCTGATCAAAAAGTGCGCAATTCTAGCGAGCGCAAAGTCACTTGACCAGCAGAAATACGACGAACGCTCAGCTATGCTTCGCGGCAGTGTGCCTGTGTCTGGTGCAAGGGGCCTGGTGGCGGGAGTGATGGATGGTTCAGGCAAGTAGTCAGGCCGATTCCGGGCATTCGGTGGCAAAGCCGTTGAGCCTGCTGGTGGCGGCGGTCGGAGTGGTTTACGGCGATATTGGCACCAGCCCCTTATATACCCTCAAGGAGGTGTTTTCAGGCGGTTATGGCGTACCGGTCAATCATGATGGGGTGCTGGGCATCCTCGGCCTGATTTTCTGGTCGCTGATCTGGGTGGTGACGATCAAGTACGTGGTGTTCATCCTGCGCGCCGACAACCAGGGCGAGGGCGGCATCATGGCTTTGACCGCCTTGGCCCGGCGCGCTTCGACGCCGTACCCGAAGCTCAAGGCGCTGATGGTCGGCTGCGGCCTGATCGGCGCGGCGCTGTTCTACGGCGACAGCATGATCACCCCGGCGATTTCGGTATTGTCGGCGGTAGAGGGCCTGGAGCTGGCCTTCGACGGCATCGACCACTGGGTGATACCGGTGGCGTTGATCGTGCTGGTGGCGCTGTTCCTGATCCAGAAGCATGGCACGGCGCGCATTGGCATCCTCTTTGGTCCGGTGATGGTCACCTGGTTCGTGGTGCTCGGCGCCCTGGGCGTGCATGGCATCGCCCAGAGCCCGGAGGTGCTCAAGGCTTTCAACCCGGTATGGGCGGTGCGCTTCTTTATTGTCCACCCGGGCATGGGCGTGGCGATTCTTGGCGCCGTGGTGCTGGCCCTGACCGGCGCTGAAGCCCTGTATGCCGACATGGGCCACTTTGGCCGCAAACCCATTGCCCGCGCCTGGTTTGCCCTGGTGCTGCCGGCGCTGGTGCTCAACTATTTCGGCCAGGGCGCGCTGTTGCTGCAAAACCCGGAGGCAGCGCGCAACCCATTCTATCTGCTGGCGCCGAACTGGGCGCTGATACCGTTGGTCGGTTTGTCCACCCTGGCCACAGTGATTGCCTCCCAGGCGGTGATTTCCGGGGCCTTCTCCCTGACCCGCCAGGCCATTCAGCTTGGCTATGTGCCGCGCATGCAGATCCAGCACACCTCCAGTGACGAACAGGGGCAGATCTATATAGGTGCGGTGAACTGGTCGCTGATGGTCGGGGTGATTCTGCTGGTGCTGGGCTTCGAGTCTTCCGGGGCGCTGGCCTCGGCCTATGGCGTGGCGGTGACTGGCACCATGTTGATGACCACCCTGCTGGTGTCGACGGTGATGTTGCTGCTGTGGAAATGGCCGCCGCTGCTGGCGGTGCCGATTTTGCTGGGTTTTCTCTTTGTCGATGGCCTGTTCTTTGCCGCCAACGTGCCGAAAATCGTTCAGGGCGGGGCTTTTCCGGTGCTGGCGGGGATTGTCCTGTTTGTCTTGATGACCACCTGGAAGCGCGGCAAGCAGATTCTGGTCGAACGCCTGGACGAGGGCAGCCTGCCGTTGCCGTTGTTTATCAGCAGCATTCGCGTGCAGCCGCCGCATCGGGTCGAAGGCACGGCGGTGTTTCTCACCGCACGTGCGGATGCCGTGCCTCACGCGTTGTTGCATAACATGCTGCACAACCAGGTGCTGCACTCGCAGGTGGTGCTGTTGACCGTGGTCAGCGAGGACACCCCGCGGGTGCCGGCGCAGCAGCGCTTTGAAGTCGAGGCGTATGGCGAGGGTTTCTATCGGGTGCTGTTGCACTTTGGCTTTATGGATGAGCCGGATGTGCCAGCGGCGTTGAAGCTCTGTCATCTGGAAGGGCTGGATTTCAGCCCGATGCGTACCACCTATTTCCTCAGCCGCGAGACGGTGATTGCGTCGCGGCTGGTGGGCATGGCGCGTTGGCGGGGGCTGTTGTTTGCCTTTTTGCTGAAGAATGCCAACGGCAACTTGAGGTTCTTCAATTTGCCGTTGAACCGGGTGATCGAACTGGGGACGCAGGTAGAGATCTAGGGAGCGGCAAGCCTCAAGCGTCAAGCTGCAAGCTAGAGCAAATCGCGCACGGCTCTAGCTTGCAGCTTGAGGCTTGTAGCTTGCAGCTGCGCGCCAAGGCGCGCTTCAATCCTGCTCGGCGACGCTGGTCTTGCCCTGGCGGTTTTCGATGTCACCGATCAGGCGCTTGGCCAGCGCCGGGTAGTTTTCGTCGAAGTGATGCCCGCCAGGCAGCTTCAGGCGCTCGCCGACCGCAGTATGGTCGGTACAGCCGCTCTCGTCCGCCTCTTCCTCGCCATACACGCAGACCACCTTGGCGGCCGGCAATTTGGCCATCTCCGGTCCGGTCGGTGCTTCCTTGCCGGCATTGCCCAGCCAGCCCTCGACTTCGATTTCGAAGCTGCCGCTGCGGGCAAAGGCCAGCAGGATCACCGCATCGATGCGCTTCTGGTCTTCGGCTGGCAAGCGGTTGTAGATCGCCGGCAACACGTCGGCCCCGAAGGAGTAGCCGGTCAGCACGAAGCGTTTGGTGCCCCACTTCTGCCGGTAGTGCTGCATCAGCTCGGAGAGGTCGATGGCGCTCTGCTCCGGGGTCTTGTGTTGCCAGTAGTAGCGCAGGGTGTCGATGCCGACCACCGGGTAGCCGAGCTTGGCCATCTCACCGGCCACGTCGCGGTCTAGGTCACGCCAGCCGCCATCGCCAGAAAGAAACAGGGTCACGGTATCGGTGGTCTGCCCGGCAGGCACCTCGACCACCGGGATGCTCATGGCGTTGCCATCCTCCCCCACCAGCGCCTGGGTCAGTTGGGCCTTGAGCACCTGTGGCAGATGGATGTCATAGTCGCTGATGCTGGTCTCGGCGTTCGGCTGGTCGCGGACGAACGCCGCGCTGGCGTCATCCGGGTTGTCGTTCCAGGCCACGCTCCAGTGGCCGTGGGCGGCAGACTTGGGCAGCGGCGTGGCGCAGCCGGGTTGTTCGAGCGTGAAGTCCACCGAGATTGCCTGGGCCTTGTCATCGGTCTGACTGGCGAGCCAGTTCCAGGCCTGGGCCGCTCCAGGACCGATCCCGGCCACCAGGGTCGGGGTACCCTGGAGTTGTTGCAGTGCTTGCTGCAGGGCTTGCTGCTGCTTGCTGCAATCGGCAGGTGGAAGGATCACCTGGACCATCTGCGCTTCACCGCTTTGGCTCAGGTCGAGCAGTTGCTTCTCGCTCAGGGCCTGGTCCTGGGGCACGGCGATGGCCACTCGCGCCTTGGTACGGGTGCCCGGGTTGACCCGGATCAGGCTGCTGCCATCGCTCAGGCTCAGGTGTTCCAGGCTCGCCTCGGGAGCCGGGCGGGTCCATAGCCAGAAGCCCAAAGCGGCAGCCAGCAAGGCCAACAGCAGGGGTACCAGTAGATACAGCCAGTAACGTCGAATCATCAGCGTTTCACCAATCCAGTCAGGCCGCCCGCGATCAGGGCGGCGGTGTCGGCCAGTGCCACCAGCGGATCGAGTCCGGCCGGCACGGCCATGTAGCGAGGTTCCCAGTCCGGCTGGAACTTGTCCTTGAAGCGGCGCAGCCCCTGGAAGTTGTAGAGTTGCTCGCCGCGCTGGAACACCATCGAGCCCAGGCGCTGGGTCAGTGGCGCGCCGCGCCGTGGTTGCAGCCCGGAAAGTGGCACCATACCCAGGCTGAAGCGCCCATAGCCGTGCTGCTTATAGTGCTGGATCAAGCCGATCATCATGTATTCCATGGTCAGCTTCGGCGCTTCGGGATGGGCGCGCATCAGGTCGAGGCTGGCCAGTTCCAGGCTGCGGGTTTCCAGCAGGTTGGCAAACGCTACCGGGCGCCCTTCGAAGCGGATCAGGGCAATGCGAAAGTGTTGCAGGTACTCAGGGCTGAAGCGGCCAAGGGAGAAGCCTTTCTCGCGCACGTTCTTGCCGCTGAGCCAGGCATCGGAGATGGCCTTGAGTTCTTCCAGCGGGGCTTGCCCCGGCTCGTGCACTTCGAGGCTGAGACCGTCGCGGCCGCCGCGGTTCCAGGTGTAGCGCAGGTCTTTCATTTCCTTGCCTTTGGCGTCGAGGTCAAAGCGCTTGAGGTCGACTCGGGCCTCTTCGCCCAGTTTGATTGCGGTCAGGCCGATGTCCATATAGAAGGGCAGGTTCTCCGCGCGCACCTGGTAGAACACCGGGCGGGCGTGATGCACGTCGCACAGGTCGCGGAACTGCCAGATCATCTCGGCGCGCTCATGTGCCGGGCCGATCGGGTCATACAGCGCCACCAGGCTGCGACCACGGCGGGCATACATGAGGAAGGCATCGTCATTGGGGTGGAACAGCAAGGCCTTGTCGCCGGTCAGTGCCAGGCCGCCGTCGGGTTGATCGGAGGCTTGCAGGATAGCGTTGGCGCGTTGCAGTTCTTCGCTCGTGGGCAGGTGGATGACTGGCCGTGCAGTGCGCAGCAACCAGGTCAGGGCGACGATCACCAGCAGCACCGCGCTGCCCAGTGCCGAGCGCAAGCCGCGTGGGGCATCGGCATCGAGGGTGAACTGCCACCAGAGTTGATGGCTGTACGGCACATCCTGATAGGCAAACAGCAGTAGCCATACCGACGCGCCCAGTACGCAGGCACTGGCGACAAGATAAACCGGTGAGAACGGCAGTTCCAGCAAGCGGCTGGGGCGGTAGAAGGAGCGCCGGAAGACGGCCAGCAGGCAGGCGGTAAAGGTCAGGATGCTGGCCTCTTCCCAGTCGAAGCCCTTGAGCAGCGAGAGCAGGGCGCCGACCAGCAAGAGGATGGTGGTCAGTATCCAGGCGGCCGACAGGCGCCGCCGCAGGCCCTGGGCCAGCAGCAGGCACAGTACGCCAATCAGGCTGGCGCCGAAGTGCGAGGCGTCGATCAATCGGTGCGGCACCAGGAACCCCAGGTGTTCCAGGCGCTCATCAATTTCCGGCGTGGCGCCTGAAAACAGCAGCACCACGCCGGAGAGAAACACCAGCACCGCCAGCACCGGGGCTGCCAGCCCGGATGCCGCCCTGATCGCCTGCTGGGCAAACAGCAGGCGCCTGGCTTCGCTGGCAAGCAGCAGGACGCAGGCCAGCAGCAGTGGCAATACCACGTAGATCAGGCGATACAGCAGCAGGGCGGCGGCCAGCGGCGCGGCCCCCAGCTGGTCGGCAAAGGCCGCCAGCAGGATCGCCTCGAAGACCCCGACGCCGCCGGGCACATGGCTGAGTACCCCGGCTGCCAGCGCCAGCAGATACACCAGCAGGAAGGCGCCAAACGGCGGCGCCTGCGGCAACAGCAGGTAAAGCACCGTGGCGGCAGCGGCAACGTCCAGGGCGGTAATCAGCAGTTGCAGCAGGCTCAGGCGCGCGCCGGGCAGGCGCAAGGTGCGCCGGCCTGCTTGCACCAGCAGGTTGTCAGCCAATGGTTGTTCGGGCAGTCGCCGACGGTACAGGCCATAGACCAGCGCCGCGCTCAGGCCAAGTACTGCCAGGGCGATCGCTGCCAGCAGCGCAGGCGACAGGTGCAAGGCTGAAGCGGTGGCAGGCAGGTTGCTCAAGGTTGCCAATGCCGCCAGGGGCGGCAAGGCGCAGCCAAGGGACAGGCTGGCAAACAAGGTCATCCGTGCCACTTCTGCGGCCCCGATACCGTGGCGGGCGTACAGGCGATAGCGCACCGAGCCACCGGACAGCAGCGACAGGCCGATGGCGTTGCCGATGGCAAAGGCACTGAAACCGCCCATGACCAGGGTGCGCGTCGGTAACTGAACGCCGGCGTAGCGGCTGGCCGACCACTCATAACCGAGCAGTATGACGAAGCCGGCAACCGTGGCCAGCAACGCGCCGGCCAATGCTGTTGGCGGCACGCTGAGCAGCGAATCGTGCAGGGCATAAATGTCCAGCTCGCTGAGCAGATGACGGCAGGCGATCAGTGCGACAGCGAACAGCAGCAAGGTCACGCCCAGGCCGATGGGCTGGCGGTACTTGCTCAGGCGTTCGAGCCAGCGCAGGCGATGCTCGGCATTGGGCAGTGCGGCAGTAACAGGAGCGTGTGTTTCGGGTGGCTGGGTGCGCATCAACCACCTCGTGGCTTGCGCGCGACAAGCAGGGTGTATCCGGTCAAAGTACCAATCCCTATGGAGACGTAATGGCCGGTATGATCGGGCCGCTGAGCACCTTGAGGATAGTTAAAGAAGTTTCATATTGCCTGAGCGGCAGGGGGAGGGCGCGGTAAGGGGAATTGCTTGAGGTACAGACGCAAAAAAGGCCACTTTTTTCAAAGTGGCCTTTTCTGTTGTTTGGTTGCGGGAGCCGGATTTGAACCGACGACCTTCGGGTTATGAGCCCGACGAGCTACCAGACTGCTCCATCCCGCGTCTGTGGGGCGGATTCTACAGCGTTGGGCTTGGCTGTCAACGCTTAATTGTTGATTTACAATAAAAAATTGCCTGGAGCTTTATTCCGGGCAAAGAAAAAGGCCACTCGTGAGAGTGGCCTTTCCTGAATCTGGTTGCGGGAGCCGGATTTGAACCGACGACCTTCGGGTTATGAGCCCGACGAGCTACCAGGCTGCTCCATCCCGCGCCTGTGGAATGAGATTCTACAGTTTTGCCCGTGGCTGTCAATAGCTCATTTACAGAAATCCTTTTTCCTTCAATCGCTTAGCGCGCCCGAAAAGGGCTGCAGGCTAGCTGGGGCGGGCCTTGCAGGGTATCTGGCGGAGAATAAATTAGTTGTGATGCGTGGGCCGCTATCGGGTGAGATACTGCTTACATCACTTTAAACCTGTTCTTACGCTACCTATGTCTCAACGCAAGATCATCCATATCGACTGCGATTGCTTCTACGCCGCCATCGAAATGCGCGACGACCCGCGTCTGCTCGGGCGGCCGTTGGCGGTGGGCGGTGCGGCGGAGCGGCGTGGGGTGATCGCTACCTGCAACTATGAGGCGCGGGCGTTCGGGGTGCGTTCGGCGATGTCCTCGCGGCATGCCCTCAAGCTGTGCCCGGACCTGTTGATCGTCAAGCCGCGCATGGATGCGTATAAGGAAGCCTCGCGAGAAATTCACAGTATCTTTCGCGAGTACACCGATCTGATCGAGCCCTTGTCACTGGATGAGGCTTACTTGGATGTGTCGGACAGTTCCTGGTTCGCCGGCAGCGCCACCCGTATTGCGGGGGATATTCGCCGTCGGGTTGCCCAGCAGTTGCATATCACCGTGTCAGCCGGCGTCGCGCCGAACAAGTTCCTGGCCAAGATCGCCAGCGACTGGCGCAAACCCAATGGGCTGTTTGTGGTCACCCCCAATGAGGTCGAGGACTTTGTTGCCGCCTTGCCGGTCAGCAAGCTGCACGGGGTAGGCAAGGTCACCGCTGACAAGATGGGCCGCCTGGGCATCAGCAATTGCCTGGAGCTGCGTGACTGGAGCCGTCTGGCCCTGGCCCGTGAATTCGGCAGTTTTGGTGAGCGGCTGTGGGGGTTGGCGCGAGGGATCGATGACCGACCGGTACAGAACGACAGTCGTCGTCAGTCGGTCAGCGTGGAAAACACCTACGATGCCGATCTGCCGGACCTGGCCAGCTGCCTGGAGAAACTCCCGGAGCTGATGGAAACCCTTGCCGGGCGTATGGCCCGTATCGACGACAGTTATCGCCCGGGCAAGCCGTTCGTTAAAGTGAAGTTCCATGATTTCAGCCAGACCACACTTGAACAGTCAGGGGCGGGGCGTGACCTTGGCAGCTATCAGCAATTGCTCAGCCAGGCCTTTGCCCGTGGTGGCAAGCCGGTGAGGCTGTTGGGGATCGGCGTGCGCTTGCAGGATTTGCGCGGCGCCCATGAACAGCTGGAACTGTTCACTCAGGACTGAGGAGGGCAGCGCCAGCAGGCTGGCGCTATCCGGGTAACGCGCAGGTCAGTGTACGCCGGGGTCGGCAACCAGGCGGCCAGCGTCCTTGGTCAGCGACTTGAGGAATTCCTGTTGCAGTTCCGGATCGTTGCGGGTCAGCTCGATCAGGCTTTGCTCCAGTTCACTGGCTTCTTCTTCCAGGCCCAGCTCCGACAGACGCTTGACCCGATGCACCCACTGGCTGACTTCATCGTCTTCCAGGTCATCGAAAATCAGTTCGTGGGCTTCCACCAGTTTGCCGCGCAAGTTGCTGCTGATCAGCAGGCTGGCATCGCCACGCACATTGGTGTCTTCATCCGCCACCTGCAGGTGCAGGGTGCCGATATGGGTCAGGTTCTGCTCGCTGAACGGGCTGTCGAGCAGGTTCAGCTGCAGTACGCCATTACGGTCGGTGGTCAGCTCGTGATTCACCTTGCCAGCCATGACCGTTACCGGCCGCTCGCTCCATGGCACGCTGGCGTACTCCTGACGCTTGTCCTTCTGCACCTCGGTGATGCCTGCCAGGTTCTGCTGCGCACGACCGTTGGACTGGGCGTTCATGAACGGGTTGAGGCCGTCGAAGCCATAGCTCAACCAGTCACGGGTAACGCTGTCGGGCAGGTTGCCCAGGGCAAAGACGTTGACCACGTTGGCGCCGACACCGGCAACCACCGCCACCGCGCCCAGCGGAATCTCGTAGACTTCGCGCCAGGGCTGGTAAGGCGTGTAGCGATCGTAGCGACGAGTCACTTCGAACTCGGTGACTTCGAAGTTCTTCTGCTCATGGATGCGCACACGCCGCTGCGGCAGTTCGAGTACCTTGGGGTCTCCGACATCGATCTGCAGGCTGTGTTCGAGCAGCTTGCGCTCGATGCGCTCCTCATGTTCGCTGCGCTGGGACATCTGGTTGGCGCAACCGCTGAGGAGCAGGGCGCCGCACAGTGCGGCGCCCCCCAGGTTGATGGTACTTCGCTTGAACATGATTACTCTTGCGTTGGCTTAGCGACGAATGCGGGCTTGCAGGAACGACAGCACCTCGGCCACTGGCAGCGGCTGTGCGTCACGCTCGGTACGGTGCTTGTATTCCAGGTTGCCGTCAGCCAGGCCGCGGTCGCTGACCACGATGCGGTGTGGAATGCCGATCAGTTCCATGTCGGCGAACTTGATCCCCGGGCTGGTTTTCTTGTCGCGGTCATCCAGCAGCACTTCGAAACCGGCGGCGGTCAGTTCGGCATACAACTTGTCGGTGGCTTCGCGAACCTGTTCGGTTTCGTAGCGCAGCGGCACCAGGGCGATCTGGAACGGTGCCAGGGTATCGCTCCAGATGATGCCGTTCTCGTCGTAGTTCTGCTCGATGGCTGCGGCAACCACGCGCGATACGCCGATACCGTAGCAACCCATGCTCAGGGTCACCGGCTTGCCGTTCTCGCCCAGCACCTGGCACTTGAGTGCTTCGCTGTACTTGGTGCCGAGCTGGAAGATGTGCCCGACTTCGATGCCGCGCTTGATCACCAGGGTGCCCTGGCCATCCGGGCTTGGGTCGCCTTCGACGACGTTGCGCAGGTCGGCCACTTGCGGAACCGGCAGATCACGCTCCCAGTTGACGCCGAAGTAGTGCTTGTCGTCGATGTTGGCGCCAATGCCGAAGTCGCTCATCAGGGCGACCGAGCGGTCGATGATGCATGGCAGCGGCAGGTTCAGCGGGCCGAGGGAACCGGCGCCGGCGCCAATGGCGTTGCGCAGTTCTTCATCGCTGGCCATGACCAACGGGCTGGCAACCTCTGGCAGGTTGGCGGCCTTGATTTCGTTGAGTTCGTGGTCGCCACGGACGATCAGGGCAATCAGCTTGCCTTCTTCGGCGGCGTGGACGATCAGGGTCTTGACGGTCTTTTCGATCGCCAGGGCATAGTTTTCGACCAGTTGGGTGATGGTCTTGGCGTCCGGAGTGTCGACCAGGCGCAGCGCTTCGGTCGGCGCAGGGCGCTCGGTTTCCCGTGGGATGGCCTCGGCCTTCTCGATGTTGGCGGCGTAGTCGGAGCTGTCGCTGAAGATCACATCGTCTTCACCGGACTCGGCCAGCACGTGGAACTCGTGGGAGTAGCTGCCACCGATCGAGCCGGTGTCAGCCTGCACTGGGCGGAAGTCCAGGCCCAGGCGGGTAAAGATGTTGCTGTACGCCTGGTGCATGCGATCGTAGGTTTCCTGCAGGGAAGCCGGATCGGCATGGAAGGAGTAGGCGTCCTTCATGATGAACTCGCGACCACGCATCAGGCCGAAGCGCGGACGGATCTCGTCACGGAACTTGGTCTGGATCTGGTACATGTTCAGTGGTAGCTGTTTGTAGCTGTTGAGTTCGTTGCGGGCCAGGTCGGTGATGACCTCTTCGTGGGTCGGGCCCACGCAGAACTCGCGACCGTGACGGTCCTTGAGGCGCAGCAGCTCGGGGCCGTACTGTTCCCAGCGGCCGGACTCTTGCCACAGCTCGGCAGGCTGGATGGCCGGCATCAGCACTTCAAGGGCGCCAGCGGCGTTCATTTCCTCGCGGACCACGGCTTCGACCTTGCGCATTACCCGCAGGCCCATCGGCAGCCAGGTATAAAGGCCGGATGCGAGCTTGCGGATCATGCCGGCACGCAGCATCAGCTGATGGCTGATGACGACCGCGTCGGAAGGAGTTTCTTTCTGGGTAGCGAGCAAATATTGACTGGTGCGCATGGTAGGCCGTTGTCGGTTGCTTAAGACTTTAAATGACCCCGCATTGTACGGGGGCGATTCGGTGACGTACAGGATGCCGGAGCGCGAAGGCGTTGTCAGCCCGAATCGAGACAAGAAAAAGCCCGGCAGTGCCGGGCTTCTTCGTACTGGGGATACTGAAACCCTAAGGCTTACAGGATGCTCAGCGGGTACTCGACGATCAGGCGCAGTTCGTCGATCGATGGCGAACCGTAGTAAACGCCGTCGCCGGAACGGTAGGTGGCTTGACGAATGCGGAAGCTCAGGTCTTTGGCCGGACCTTCCTGCAGGACGTACTTGGCCTCGATATCGCGTTCCCATTCCTTGCCGTTGTCGGTGCCTGTGACGTTGGCGCCGGTACCTTTGACATAACGGGTCATGAAGGTCAGGCCTGGAACGCCGTATTCGGCGAAGTTCAGGTCGTAACGTGCCTGGTAGGATTTCTCGTCTTCGGCGTTGAAGTCGGAACGGGCGATGGAGTTGGCCAGGAAAATGGTACCGCCGCCGTCGATGCCGTAGGCATAGTCGCCGTCACCGGTAACTTTCTGGTAGGCCAGGGTGAAGGTGTGCGCGCCAATGTTGTAGGCGCCCGACAGGCTGAACGCACGGTTATCAAGTTTGTCACCATCGAATGCGGTAACGTTGGCCGCGCCGTCGCTCTTGGTGTCATAAATGTTGAAGTCGAACACCAGGCCTTGCTTGTCGCTGATCGGCAGTGCCCAGTTGACGTTGGCGTAGTATTTGCGCCAGTAGTCTTCGACCTTGGAATAGTAGAGGCTGGTGCTCAGGGTGTCGGTGAAGGCATAGGTGCCGCCGAATACGTCGGCCTGGGTCAGGCCTGGGTTCTTGACCCAGGTAGTGCGGTTCTTGCCACCGATGCTGTCGTGGTAGGACTGCGATTGAGCATTCAGTGCTGTGAAGTGACCGGCGTTCAGCTCAAGGCCTTTGATTTCCTTGCTGGTAACCAGGAAGCCTTCGACGGTTTCCGGCAGCAGACGGCTGTCGTCGGTCGCCAGAACTGGCAGGGCGGTGAACTGGGTGCCGTATTTCAGCACGGTGTCGGAGATGCGGAACTTGACCGCCGCGCCACCTTCGGAAAACGAGTCTTGCGAACGGCCATCCTCGCCCAGCGGGAACTGGCCGGTGCCGGCGCGACCCTTGCCACTGTCCAGTTTCAGGCCGAGCATGCCGATGGCGTCGACACCGACACCTACGGTGCCTTGGGTAAAGCCCGACTGGAAGGTGCCGAGGAAGCCCAGGCCGGTTTCTTCAACGCGGCTTTGTTCATCATTAGGCACGTTACGGAAGTCACGGCTAAAATACAGCATGCGGGTTTTGACATTGAGTTTGCTGTCTTCAACAAAGCCCTTGGACTCATCCTGAGAAGAGGCCACTGCCATCTGCGAGGTGCCGGCTGCAACAGCCAGGGCGATTATGCTCCACTTCATCACGCGCATCGTGATTTGCTCCTTTGGTTTTTAGGAAGAGTACTGCCGTCGCTGTTTGATTTTTTTATACAGCGCGGCTCTTTCTTTTTGTGTCGGCGGAAATGTATATCACGCTGACCATCGTTGGCGATATGGGGGCAAAGAACCTTTCGGTAACTTTACGGTCATGTCGCTAACCGTTATGTCCTTGTCGCAAATCACGCCCCGTTTTTCGCGGGCCGTACAACTCCAGCGCTGTTTCAGGCGGTTTAAGGATAGGTAAAAAACGCTAGCCCGCACCTTCTGAAACTCCCTGGTTACCCCATGCAGCTGTTGTTAATTTGTCGCCGCTCACCGCTTCAATGCAGATGGCGTGCCGACTGTGGTGGATGACAATGCAACAAGCGTGCACAAAATCGAACAGGGTTCACGAAATTTTCACTTTTCTGCAGTGCAGGGCGGCCAGGTGCCGAGAAACCGGGGGTCAAAGAACCTTTGGTTAGCCGTCGGCGCTTACCATGGAATAACTGAAAAAGTTGCCCGTAAAGTCAAAGCGTTACCGCTGAAGGCTAAAGCTGAGTAGTTTGTGGATGTTCGGTGGGCGAGGAGGGGATGGGTGGCTTCATTTTGGTGCGAAAAGTAGCGTTTTATCGATCGGGCACCGTAACACCCGTTCGTCTGCAGGCCTTTTTTCAGCCGGTTGGGGGCCAAAACAGTGCGTCTCTTCATTTATACGGCAGCAGGCAATGCCGCGGCAGCCGATCAGGAGTATCCTGCTGGCTGTGGCTCGCGGTGCTTGCGTGGGCGAGGTATTGTGCTGTTGTAGGAGATTTCGCTGTGTTTGTTCTGGATCAACGTCTTCAACAAGACACCTTGTGCCTGGGTGACTTTCCACTATGTCGCCTGCTGCTGAGCAAGGATGCCAACTATCCCTGGTTTATCCTGGTGCCGCGCCGTGCGGATATCAGTGAATTGTTTCAACTTGATGACAAAGATCAGCAGCAACTCTGGAAAGAAACTACAGCCTTGGCGCAGGTGCTCAAGGATACCTTTGCCGCCGACAAGATGAATGTGGCGACCCTCGGCAATGTAGTTAGCCAGCTACATATGCACGTCATTGTTCGTCGTCGCACTGATCCGGCCTGGCCGGCGCTTGTTTGGGGCAATAAGCCTGCGATTGAATATTCGCCACAACAGTTGGCCGATGTTCGTTTGCGCCTGGCCGAGGTATTGGTTGACGATTTTCAGTTCATGGAGGCTTGAATCATGACCCTTGAAGCGCGGGTGACCGAGTTGGAAAGTCGGCTGGCCTTTCAGGACGATACCTTGCTGGCCTTGAACGATGTGCTGGTCGAGCAGCAGCGGGTCGTTGAACGCCTGCAGTTGCAAATGGCGGCGCTGCTCAAGCGCTACGAAGAAATGGTCGGCCAGTACCAGGCCAGTGAAGAAGAAGCACCGCCGCCCCATTACTGATTCTGGGGTGTAAAAAAACCGCGATGGGCAGTGATGCCGTCGCGGTTAATGAGATGGTCACCCCGACACCCTGCGAGGGCTACGCTTTCGCAGGGTGTTTTATTTCCGGAGGCCATCACCATGAGCGATTTGGCACTGGTCGGTATCGACCTAGGCAAACACACCTTCCATTTGCACGGCCAGGATAAGTCCGGCCGAGAGCTGTTTCGCAAGAAACTCTCACGACAGCAAATGATGCGGTTTTTTGCCAATTTGCCAGCGTGCACCGTGGTTATGGAAGCGTGTGCCGGTGCACACTTCGTCGCTCGCGAGCTGGCTGCCTTAGGGCATCAGGTCAGGCTGATCTCGCCTCAATTCGTTAAGCCCTTTGTCAAAGGCAATAAAAACGATTTCGTCGATGCGCAAGCAATCTGCGAAGCCGCTTCACGCCCCTCGATGCGTTTCGTTTCGCCCAAGACCGAAGCCCAGCAGACCCTTTCTGTGTTGCATCGCCTACGCGAGTCACTAATCCGCGACCGCACCAAGGCCGTCAACCAGATGCATGGGTTCTTGCTTGAGTTCGGCATTAGCTTGCCGCAGGGGCTGGCGGTCATGAAGCGTCTGTCTGCTGTACTGGCGGAGCACGAGCTGCCTGTTCGGCTGACGGTGCTACTGCAACGTCTGCACGGCCATTTTGTGTATCTGGACGAGCAAATTAAGGAGCTGGATAAAGAGCTGGCAGGCCAGCTGGCCGACGATGATCTAGGGCGTCGTTTGCTGAGCATGCCCTGTGTCGGGCCGATCACCGCCAGCCTGCTGGCTGTGGAAATGGGCGACGGCCAGCAATACGGCTGCAGTCGAGATTTTGCGGCATCTCTAGGCTTGGTGCCCAGGCAATACAGCACAGGCGGCAAAGCTAATTTGCTAGGTATCAGCAAGCGTGGCGACAAGAATCTGCGACGGCTGTTGGTGCAATGCGCCAGAGTCTACATGCAGCACCTGGAGCGGCAGAAAGGGCCGTTGGCGGACTGGGTGCGAGCACTTCTGACGCGGCGGCACTCAAACGTAGTCGCCTGCGCGCTGGCCAACAAGCTCGCCCGCATAGCTTGGGCGATTTCTGCTCACCACACCCAATACGAAACAGGGCCAGGCGCCTTGAGCGCCTGACCCTGCGGTTGTTGCTGTACCACGACTCACCTTTCAGGTTTTGCGATAGCTGAGCAATAGATGAACTGAACGGCCTACCGGCCTGGCGAAGATCCTGGCATAAAAATCGGCTCTCGAAGCCGAGCGGTTTTTAAGGATCGTCAGGCGCGACTCTCATCGTGGCGCGGGGCTTGCCCCAATTTGACGCCGGATAGATTTAAGCAAGCCAACCATTTCATCCGTTAATCAGTATTGCAAAAAATGGGGTGACCATAGATTTTTGTGGCTGGCGATCAGCGTCGTGGCGCGGCAATCACATCTTCGGCCTGCAGGCCCTTGTCACGGTTCATGACCGAGAACTCGACACGTTGACCTTCGACCAGGACACGATGGCCCTCGCCGCGAATGGCGCGAAAGTGAACGAAGATGTCATCGCCCGAGTCGCGGGAGATAAAGCCGAAACCCTTGGACGTGTTGAACCACTTCACGGTACCGGTATCGCGATTGGACATGTCGTACTGGGTGTTCTGGCTGCGTGAGGCCGTGTTTTTGGCGAAGCCGGCAATCAGATGCAGGACGCTGGCCAGCAGGGCGCAGGCCAGCGCTGGCAGGTTGCCGAGCTCTGGACGGGCCAGCAGGGTCACGGTCTGCAGGATCACGGCAAGCACCAGCAAGGCGCTGGCAGCACGCTGCAGATGTTGCCGTACGCCCCGGTAATGCTGGGGAAGCACGGGAGCAATGACCAGGTTGAGCAGGCCGAAGAGTGCCAGATAAACGGCCTCCGGTTGCTGCAGGAAGGGAATGGCTTCGGTTCTGAGGCTGGGTATGAAGGACAGCAGCAAAGCTGCAACGCCCGTCAACAGGTGGACGATCTTGAACATGTTGGTTGGCTCACATTGATAAGGCGGATCACAGGAAGAGCTGACTTCACGGCGCGCACGGGTCAAAAAGCGCAAAAACGTGAAAAAGGTCAGCCTATGCGCCCGCGCAATGACAATCGGCGCGGGCGGCACGCTGCCTATTTAACAGCAAAGCCCCGGGCTTCTCAAATCAGTGGCCCACCGTGTGTCGCGCGGCCTGCAGCCCTGTGTCGCAGGCACGAGGCTGCAGGGGCTGAAAACTCTTGGTACAGTGGTTTGTACCCGCTTGATCAGCAAGCACTAAGCAAAGGGGAACTGCATGGCAATCGATATCGGTATCAGCGAAGAAGATCGCAAGTCCATCGTCGAGGGTTTGTCGCGCCTGTTGTCGGATACTTATGTACTTTATTTGAAGACCCACAACTTCCACTGGAATGTCACCGGCCCGGCGTTCCGTACCTTGCACCTGATGTTTGAAGAGCAGTACAACGAACTGGCCCTGGCCGTCGATTCAATTGCCGAGCGTATTCGCGCCCTCGGCTTCCCGGCGCCCGGCGCTTATTCGATCTATGCGCGGCTTTCCTCTATCAAGGAGGAGGAGGGCGTGCCGGCCGCCGACGAAATGATCAAGCAACTGGTAGAGGGCCAGGAGGCGGTCACCCGCACGGCGCGCAGCATCTTCCCGGTGCTCGACAAGGTCAGCGACGAGCCGACCGCCGACCTGCTCACCCAGCGCATGCAGGTGCATGAAAAGACCGCCTGGATGCTGCGCTCTCTGCTCGAAGGAAAGTGATCTTCGCGTTTCTCGAGCCCACTGCAAACGCCCGAACTTGTTGTTGAGTTCGGGCGTTTTAGTTCGTGTGGAAGTGGTTTCCGGTGTTTCAAGTACCGGGTTTATTACCGAGTCTTCCTACAGGCAGAGTGAGTGAGTCTGCTGGCACCGACCGACGGCACGGCGCTTTATTAAGGGCATGTTCCGGCGTGCACAGCGCACGCGGGTTTGTTTCCTGGTTAAAACAGTGGCGTGGTACGACTATGTCGGCATGGATGAACCATACAGGGCGCACAGGTGGTGCGCACAAGGAAGGCGTCGATCCGTTCGAGGCAGATTTCAATATGGGCCTGGCCCAGCCGTTATCGCGTTCGGTGCGCCTGAACGGCTTTGCCACCTGCCTGCGCCTTGAGGAGATCTACTGGACCATTCTCGAGCGCATCGCCGAGGCCAACCAGTGCACGGTCAACGCGGTGCTGTCGTATGTAGACCGTGAGGTTCACTTGCGTCATGGCGGGGTTAAAAATTTCAGCGGGCTGATCCGCGTGGTCTGCGTGGTCTACCTGTTGGGGGCGAAGGTGACACGCTAGTCGGTTGCCGGGCTGCACAGCACTCCTTAACCATATATAATCCCGCGCTTTACTGCCTGAACCAGCCTGCGCTGTGGTTAACGAGACACGCCTATGCCCATGTACGACTATCAATGTGCTTCCTGCAACCACCAGATGGAAGCCCTCCAGAAGCTCAGTGCCGCACCGCTGACCGATTGTCCGGCGTGTGAGCAGCCTGCGTTGAAGAAGCTGATCTCGGCCCCGGGGTTCCGCCTGGGCGGTACGGGCTGGTACGAAACCGACTTCAAGACCGGTGCGAAAAAGAACCTGGCAGGCGGCGACAAGGCCGACTGAGTTGATTGCCCCGGCAGGGTCTTGCACTATTAGCCCTTTGGGGCTGCAGGGCCTCCACTGAACATACGAATGACGAGAAGCGAAACCACCATCATGATGCGCAGCCATTATTGCGGCCAACTGAACGAGAGCCTGGAAGGTCAGGAAATTACCCTTTGCGGATGGGTCCATCGTCGCCGCGACCACGGCGGGGTGATTTTCCTCGATATCCGTGATCGCGAAGGCATGGCCCAGGTCGTCTTCGACCCGGATCGCGCAGCAAGCTTCGCCGCCGCCGATCGCGTGCGCAGCGAATACGTGGTGCAGATCACCGGCAAGGTGCGTCCGCGTCCGGCGGGTGCGGTCAACGCCAACATGGCGTCTGGCGCCATCGAAGTGCTGGGTTACGAGCTGACCGTACTGAACGAAGCAGAAACGCCGCCGTTCCCGCTCAACGAATACTCCGACGTTGGCGAAGAAACCCGCCTGCGCTATCGCTTCATCGACCTGCGTCGCCCGGAAATGGCCGAGAAGCTGCGCCTGCGCTCGCGGATCACTACCAGCATCCGCCGCTTCCTCGATGAAAACGGCTTCCTCGACGTCGAAACGCCGATCCTCACCCGTGCCACCCCCGAGGGCGCGCGTGACTACCTGGTGCCAAGCCGTACCCATGCCGGTAGCTTCTTCGCCTTGCCGCAATCGCCGCAGCTGTTCAAGCAACTGCTGATGGTGGCCGGCTTCGACCGCTACTACCAGATCGCCAAGTGCTTCCGTGACGAAGACCTGCGCGCCGACCGTCAGCCGGAATTCACCCAGATCGACATCGAGACCAGCTTCCTCGATGAGTCCGAGATCATGGGCCTGACCGAAAGCATGATCCGCAAGCTGTTCAAGGAAGTCCTGGACCTGGAATTCGGCGAATTCCCGCACATGACCTTTGAAGAAGCCATGCGCCGCTACGGTTCCGACAAGCCGGACCTGCGTATCCCGCTGGAACTGGTCGACGTTGCCGACCAGCTCAAGGAAGTCGAATTCAAGGTCTTCAGCGGCCCGGCCAACGATCCGAAGAGCCGCGTTGCCGCCCTGCGCGTGCCGGGTGGCGCGAGCATGCCGCGCAGCCGCATCGACGAGTACACCAAGTTCGTGGGCATCTACGGTGCCAAGGGCCTGGCGTACATCAAGGTCAACGAGCGCGCCAAGGGCGTCGACGGCCTGCAGTCGCCGATCGTCAAGAACATCCCAGAGGCCAACCTCAACGTGATCCTTGATCGCGTGGGCGCGGTCGATGGTGACATCGTGTTCTTCGGCGCCGACAAGGCCAAGATCGTCAGCGAGGCGCTGGGCGCCCTGCGCATCAAGGTCGGTAACGATTTCAACCTGCACACCTGCGAGTGGGCCCCGATGTGGGTGGTTGACTTCCCGATGTTCGAAGAGAACGACGACGGCAGCTTCACCGCCCTGCATCACCCGTTCACCGCGCCAAAATGCAGCCCCGAAGAGCTGGAGGCCAACCCGGCCACCGCGCTGTCGCGTGCCTACGACATGGTCCTCAACGGTACCGAGCTGGGTGGCGGTTCGATCCGTATTCACCGCAAAGAGATGCAACAGGCGGTCTTCCGTCTGCTGGGTATCGAAGCGGCTGAACAGGAAGAGAAATTCGGCTTCCTGCTCGACGCCCTGAAGTTCGGCGCACCGCCGCACGGCGGCCTGGCCTTCGGCCTGGACCGTCTGGTGATGCTGATGACCGGCGCCCAGTCGATTCGCGAAGTGATTGCCTTCCCGAAAACCCAGAGCGCCGCGTGCGTCATGACCCAGGCCCCGGGCCTGGTCGATGCCAAGGCCCTGCGTGAGTTGCATATCCGTCTGCGCGAACAGCCCAAGGCTGAGTAAGCGGACCCCGGGCGCATCCACATGGATGCGCCTTTGCGTTAAGGCGCATGAATTTCAAGGTCTCGGTCGGGCATGAGCGCGGCCGGGGCGTGGCATTGTTACAAAGGATTCGGAGTGCGTTATGGCTGGTCATTCCAAGTGGGCAAACATCAAGCACCGCAAAGAGCGCCAGGATGCCAAGCGAGGCAAGATCTTCACCAAGTGGATTCGTGAGCTGACCGTTGCCGCCAAGCAGGGCGGTGGCGACCCGGCCTCCAACCCGCGCTTGCGCCTGGCCCTGGACAAGGCGCTGGGAGCGAACATGAGCCGCGACATCATCGACCGGGCGGTTGCCCGTGGTGCTGGCACGGCCGAAGCCGACAACGTCGAAGAACTCAGCTACGAAGGTTACGGCCCCGGTGGCGTGGCGATCATGGTCGAGGCCATGACCGACAACCGCAACCGTACCGCAGCTGCGGTGCGTCATGCCTTCAGCAAATGCGGTGGTAACCTCGGTACTGATGGCTCGGTGGCCTACCTGTTCGAGCGCAAGGGGCAGATCAGTTTTGCCGCTGGCGTCGACGAAGATGCGCTGATGGAAGCGGCGATGGAGGCCGATGCCGACGACGTGGTCAGCAACGACGACGGCTCGTTCGATGTCTTCACCTCGTTCAACAGCTTCTATGCCGTGCGTAATGCCCTGGAAGAGGCCGGTTTCAAGGCTGCCGACGCCGAAATCGTCATGCAGCCGACCACCAGTGCCGAACTCGACCTGGACGGCGCGCAGAAGGTACTCAAGCTGATCGACATGCTTGAAGACCTGGACGACGTGCAGAACGTCTACTCCAATGCCGAAATTCCTGACGAAGTCATGGAGCAGCTCGGCTAAGCTTCGCTTCTGGTTTGTCCGAGGCCGGATCCGCCTGCAGATGCATTGCACCTGCGAGCCGGTCCGGCTTCTGTTTTTAGTACGGCGCGATCACGCGTCATTGAGTATGCAGGCGTTATGACTCTGATTCTTGGCATCGACCCTGGCTCGCGCATCACCGGCTATGGCGTGGTGCGCCATACTGGGCGCGGCTGCGAGTATGTGGCGTCCGGCTGTATCCGTACCGGCGCGGGCGAGCTGCCGGAGCGACTGCAGATCGTGTTTCGTGGCGTGCGCGAGATCATTCGCCAGCACGGCCCGGTGACCATGGGCATCGAGCGGGTGTTCATGGCACGCAACGCCGATTCGGCGCTCAAGCTCGGCCAGGCCCGCGGCGCGGCCATCGTCGCCGCCATCGAAGAAGGCCTGGAGATTGCCGAGTACAGCGCCACCCAGGTCAAGCAGGCGGTTGCCGGCACGGGTGGCGCCAACAAGGAGCAGGTGCAGATGATGGTCATGCACCTGCTTAAACTGACGCAGAAACCGCAGATCGACGCCTCCGACGCCCTGGCCATCGCCTTGTGCCACGCCCATACCCGCTCAAGCCTGGTGCCCCATGGCCTGGGGGCGGCGCGCAGTCGCAGTGGGCGTTTGCGGCTCTGATAGCATCATCTGCTGAAACACATTTTGCCCGGGCAATGCCATCGGCCATTGCATTTGCTGTTAGGGTTGACCGGTCGTTTGCCGGTGCCCAAGAGGAAGGATCGGAACGTGATTGGACGTTTGCGCGGAACCCTGGCTGAAAAGCAGCCGCCGCACCTGATTGTCGATGTCAACGGCCTGGGCTACGAGCTCGAAGTGCCGATGACCACCCTGTACCGTCTGCCCAAGGTCGGTGAAGTGGTGACCTTGCACACCCACCTGGTGGTGCGCGAGGACGCTCATCTGTTGTATGGCTTTCATGAAAAGCGCGAGCGCGAGCTGTTTCGCGAGCTGATCCGTCTCAATGGCGTGGGTCCCAAACTGGCCCTGGCATTGATGTCGGGCCTGGAGGTCGACGAACTGGTACGCTGTGTCCAGGCCCAGGATGCTTCGGCCCTGGTCAAGGTCCCGGGGGTTGGTAAAAAGACGGCTGAGCGCCTGCTGGTCGAGCTCAAGGATCGTTTCAAGGCCTGGGAAACCTCTCCGGCCATGTTTGCCCTTGTGCCCAATGGTCCGCTACCGATTGCCAGCGTCTCCAGCGCCGAAGCGGATGCCGTCAGCGCGCTGATTTCCCTGGGCTACAAGCCTCAGGAAGCCAGCAAGGCCGTGGCCGCGGTGGATGCCAAGGGTCTGAGCAGCGAAGAGCTGATTCGTCGCAGTCTGAAGGGAATGATCTAAGTGATTGAAGCTGACCGCCTGATAGCCGCCACCGGACGTGACCGTGAAGAGGTCCAGGACCGGGCGATCCGCCCCTTGCGCCTGGCCGAATACATCGGCCAGCCGGTGGTGCGTGAGCAGATGGCCTTGTTCATCGAGGCTGCCCGTGGGCGCAACGACTCCCTCGACCACACCCTGATCTTCGGTCCGCCGGGGCTGGGCAAGACCACCCTGGCCAACATCATCGCCCAGGAAATGGGCGTGTCGATCAAGAGCACCTCAGGGCCGATCCTCGAGCGTCCGGGGGACCTGGCCGCCTTGCTGACCAACCTCGAGCCTCACGATGTGCTGTTCATCGACGAAATCCATCGCCTGTCGCCCATCGTCGAAGAAGTGCTGTACCCGGCCATGGAAGACTTCCAGCTCGATATCATGATCGGTGAGGGGCCGGCGGCGCGCTCGATCAAGCTCGACCTGCCACCCTTTACCCTGGTCGGCGCCACCACGCGGGCCGGCATGCTGACCAACCCGCTGCGCGACCGTTTCGGCATCGTCCAGCGCCTTGAGTTCTACAACACCGAGGACCTGGCGACCATCGTCAGCCGTTCCGGTGGCATTCTCGGCTTGCCGATCGAAGACGAAGGCGCCTTCGAGATCGCCCGCCGGGCCCGTGGCACGCCGCGGATCGCCAATCGCCTGCTGCGGCGGGTGCGCGACTACGCCGAGGTGCGCGGCAAGGGCCATATCACCAAGCCGGTCGCCGACATGGCGCTGAACCTGCTGGATGTCGACGAGCGCGGCTTCGACCACCAGGACCGGCGCCTGCTGCTGACCATGATCGAGAAGTTCGATGGCGGCCCGGTCGGGGTCGACAGCCTGGCTGCGGCCATCAGTGAGGAGCGCCACACCATCGAGGATGTGCTCGAACCCTACCTGATCCAGCAGGGCTACATCATGCGCACGCCACGGGGGCGGGTGGTTACCCGTCACGCCTACCTGCATTTCGGCCTGAACATCCCCAACCGCCTGGGCGAATCGATCAGTGGCGAGGGTTTTTCTGCCCAGACCGATGAATGACAGATTTATCCAGCGTTTCTGTGGTCCTAACCGCGGGCATGCCTCAGTCGCGCTGGCAATACGACATAATCGATGAAAAACAGTTGCCGGGGCGGATTGGCAAGCTGAGGAGTTAGCACTAGAGTATGCGCGCGCAAAATGAGCTAGAGCCGTTCGCACATCGTTGTCGTGTCTATTACGAAGATACCGATGCCGGCGGCGTGGTGTATTACGTCAATTACCTGAAATTCATGGAACGTGCCCGCACCGAGCGGTTGCGTGACCTGGGCTTTGCCCAGTCGGCACTGGCGCAGGACAACCTGCTGTTCGTGGTCCACTCCAGCGAGGCGCGCTATCACGCGCCAGCGCGGTTGGACGATGAATTGCGGGTTACCGCGCAAGTGCTTGAATTGAACCGCGCCAGCCTGCGCTTCGTGCAGCAGGTATGGCGCGAAAAAGATGCAACGCTGCTCTGTGAGGGGCAGTTCCTGGTGGCCTGTGTGCGCGCCGATACTTTCAAACCCCGGGCCATCCCCCAAGCGCTGCGCGCGGCCTTTGCCGAGGCGGGCGATCCGGGTACTCATTCAAATGCAGGAGATTAAGCGTGGAAGCTAACGTCGTCGACCATACCTCCATGTGGAGCTTGGTCAGCAATGCCAGCATCGTGGTACAGCTGGTCATGCTGATTCTGGTGGCCGCATCGGTAACGTCATGGATCATGATTTTTCAGCGCAGCACCATGCTGCGCGCCGGTCGTCGTGCGCTGGACAGCTTTGAAGAGCGCTTCTGGTCGGGTATCGACCTGTCCAAGCTGTACCGTCAGGCTGGCAGCAACCCGGACCCTGATTCGGGCGTAGAGCAGGTGTTCCGCGCCGGCTTCAAGGAGTTCTCGCGTCTGCGCCAGCAGCCGGGCGTCGACCCCGATGCGGTCATGGAAGGCGTTGGCCGGGCCATGCGCGTCGCCATCTCCCGCGAGGAAGAGAAGCTCGAGCAGAGCCTGCCGTTCCTCGCCACTGTCGGTTCGACCAGCCCGTACATCGGCCTGTTCGGTACTGTCTGGGGCATCATGAACTCGTTCCGCGGCCTGGCCTCGGCGCAGCAAGCGACCCTGGCCACCGTGGCCCCGGGTATCGCCGAAGCCCTGATCGCCACCGCGATCGGCCTGTTCGCCGCGATCCCTGCGGTTATTGCCTACAACCGTTTCGCTGCCCGCAGTGAAGTCTTGATCGGCCGCTACTACACGTTCGCCGACGAGTTCCAGGCCATCCTGCACCGTAAAGTGCACACCAGCGAAGAGTGATCAGGTAAAAGCCCATGGCCCGAGTTCGCCACAAACGCAAGCCGGTCGCCGAAATGAACGTGGTGCCATACATCGACGTGATGCTGGTACTGCTGGTGATTTTCATGGTGACCGCACCGATGCTCAACCAGGGCGTGAAGGTCGACCTGCCCAAGGTTTCCAGCGAAGCCTTGCCGCAGGACAACAACACCCAGGTCCTGACCATTTCGATCAAGGCTGACAAGACCTACTACTGGAACCTTGGCAGCGAAGTCGACACCGACAAGCAGATGGACAAGGCCATGACCTTGCCGCAAATGACCGACGCCGTGACCAAGATCATCGGCGCCGGCCGTGACCAGGGCAAGCAGACCCAGGTCTTCATCCGTGGCGACAAGTCCGTCGACTACGGTGCGGTCATGGGTGCCATGGGCGGGTTGCAGAAGGCAGGTGTCGGTAACGTTGGCCTGATTACCGAGGCGCCCTGATGCAACAGCGAGAGCCATCCGCCTCGGAAAGCTATTTCTGGCCCAGCGTCTGGGCCATTGCGCTGCACGTTCTGGTGTTCGGCATGCTGTTCGTCAGTTTTGCCATGACCCCGGAACTGCCGCCGGCCAAGCCTATTGTCCAGGCAACCCTGTACCAGCTCAAATCCAAGAGTCAGGCCACCACTCAGACCAATCAGAAGATTGCCGGTGAAGCCAAGAAGACTGCTTCGCGTCAAACCGAAGAAGAGCAGATGGAGCAGAAGAAGGTCGAGCAGCAGGCAGTGAAGGCTGCGGAACAAAAGAAAGAAGAAGCGGCTCAAAAGGCCGAAGAGGCGCGAGCCGAAGCCGAAGCGAAAAAAGCCGAACAAGCCGAGAAGGCTGAAGAAGCGAAGAAAACCGCCGAAGCCAAGAAGGCCGAAGAGGCGAAAAAGGCCGCCGAGAAGCAACAGGCCGACATCGCCAAGAAGAAGGCCGAAGAGGAAGCCAAGAAAAAGGCTGACGAAGAGGCCAAGAAGCAGGCGGCTGAAGAAGCCAAGAAAAAAGCAGCCGAGGACGCCAAGAAGAAGGCGGCCGAGGATGCCAAGAAGAAAGCAGTGGCCGAAGAAGCGAAGAAGAAGGCCGCTGAAGACGCCAAGAAGAAAGCTGCAGCCGATGCGGCCAAGAAGAAGGCACAGGATGCAGCCCGCAAGGCGGCGGAAGACAAGAAAGCCCAGGCCCTGGCCGAGCTTCTGTCCGACACCACCGAACGGCAGCAAGCCCTGGCTGACGAGCAGGGTGATCAGGTAGCCGGCGACTTCGACGATCTGATTCGTGCACGTGCGGCCGAGGGTTGGGCACGTCCACCTTCTGCGCGCAAGAACATGACGGTGGTCCTGCAGATCGGCATGTTGCCGGATGGCACCATTACCTCGGTGAGCGTAGCCCGCTCCAGTGGTGACGGTCCGTTTGACAGCTCGGCTGTGGCAGCGGTCAAGAACATTGGTCGTTTAACCGAAATGCAGGGCTTGAAACCGAGCGAATTCAATCCCTATCGTTCATTCAAGATGACATTCACACCTGAGGATCTAGCCTTGTGATTAACCTTCTTCGAGGACTGCTGGTCGTTCTCTGCTGCGCAGCAGGGTTGGCCGTAGCAGATGAAAAGAACATTCTGGTCACCAGCGGTAGCGATCGCGCCACGCCGATCGCCGTCGTGCCGTTCGGTCTGCAGGGCGGCAGCGTGCTGCCTGAAGACATGGCTGACATCATTGGTAATGACCTGCGCAACTCCGGTTATTACTCGCCGATCCCTCGGCAGAACATGATCAGCCAGCCGAGCCAGGCCAGCGAAGTGATCTTCCGCGACTGGAAAGCCCTGGGCGCCCAGTACGTGATGGTCGGCAGCATTGTGCCAGCGGGCGGTCGCCTGCAGGTGCAGTACACCCTGTTCAACGTCGCCACCGAGCAGCAAGTGCTGACCGGCAGCGTCTCGGGCGGCGTCGATCAACTGCGCGACATGTCGCACTACATCGCCGACCAGTCGTTCGAAAAACTCACCGGCATCAAGGGTGCGTTCTCCACCCGCATGCTCTACGTGACCGCCGAGCGCTTCTCGACCAACAACACCCGTTACACCCTGCAGCGTTCGGACTACGACGGTGCGCGGGCGGTAACCCTGCTGCAATCGCGTGAGCCGATCCTGTCGCCGCGCTTTGCACCAGACGGCAAGCGTATTGCCTACGTGTCGTTCGAGCAGAAGCGTCCGCGCATCTTCGTTCAGCACATCGATACCGGCCGCCGTGAGCAGATCACCAACTTCGAAGGCCTCAACGGTGCGCCAGCCTGGTCGCCGGATGGTTCGCGCCTGGCGTTCGTGCTGTCCAAGGACGGTAACCCGGACATCTACGTGATGAACATGGGCTCGCGCCAGCTGTCGCGCGTGACTGCAGGTCCTGGTATCAATACCGAACCGTTCTGGGGTAAAGATGGCTCGACTATCTACTTCACCTCCGACCGTGGTGGTAAACCACAAATCTACAAAACCAATGTTTCCGGCGGTGGTGCAGAGCGGGTAACTTTTGTGGGTAACTACAACGCCAACCCTAAACTGTCGGCGGATGAAAAGACCCTGGTGATGATTCATCGCCAACAAGGTTTCACCAACTTCAAAGTGGCTGCACAAGATTTGCAACGCGGTAGTGTAAAGATTCTCTCCGAGACCAGTCTTGATGAGTCACCCACTGTTGCGCCCAACGGCACCATGCTAATCTACGCCACCCGCCAGCAGGGCCGGGGAGTCTTGATGCTCGTCTCTCTCAATGGACGCGTGAGGCTCCCGCTTCCTACCGCTCAAGGCGAAGTCAGAGAACCGTCCTGGTCCCCTTACCTGAACTGACGCGGCGCTTTACGTTTTACTTAACACACTGGGGTTCATTAGGAGTTTCACGATGGAAATGCTGAAGTTTGGTAAGTTTGCTGCGCTGGCTCTGGCCATGGCCGTAGCTGTAGGTTGCTCCTCCAAGGGCGGTGATGACGCTGGCCAAGGCCAAGTCGATCCTAACGCTGGCTACGGTGCCAACACTGGCGCTGTTGACGGCAGCCTGAGCGAAGAAGCTGCTCTGCGCGCAATCACCACCTTCTACTTCGAATACGACAGCTCGGACCTGAAGCCAGAAGCCATGCGCGCTCTGGACGTTCATGCCAAGGACCTGAAAGCCAACGGCGCTCGCGTCGTGCTGGAAGGTAACACCGACGAGCGTGGTACTCGCGAATACAACATGGCTCTGGGCGAGCGTCGTGCGAAAGCCGTTCAACGCTACCTGGTTCTGCAAGGCGTTTCTCCTGCCCAGCTGGAACTGGTTTCCTACGGCGAAGAGCGTCCAGTTGCTACCGGCAACGACGAGCAGTCCTGGGCTCAGAACCGTCGCGTCGAACTGCGTAAGTAATTCGATATGCGAACGTGCCGTCGTGCTGTAACCGTCCTGGCTCTCACCCTGCCTCTCATGGCCTGGGCTGAGGTTCCTGTTGTTGATGACAACGCAGGCTATAGCGGCGCAAGCAGCTATCCACCTGCGGGTTATGGTACGAACGGCGCCTATGCCGGGGGAGGGGTTACGGCCCCTGCCTCGGCACAGGGCCAGCTGTTCATGCAACTGCAGCAAATGCAGGAGCAGATTGCGCGTCAACAAGGCATCATTGAAGAGCTGCAAAATGATGTATCACGCATGAAACAGGAGAGCCTGGAGCGTTACCAGGACCTGGATCGGCGTATCGGAAGCGGTGTAGCACCTGCCGCGACTCCGACCAATTCCCCTACCGGTGGCGAAGCCGCTGCCGGTGCTGCTGCAGGCGCCGCCGCCGGTGCTGCCGCCGGCCAACTGCCTGCCGCCAGCAGCGAACCTGGTGATCCGGCGAAAGAGAAGCTCTACTACGACGCTGCTTTCGACCTGATCAAAGCCAAGGATTTCGACAAGGCCAGCCAGGCGTTCAACGCCTTCCTGCGCAAATACCCGAACAGTCAGTACGCCGGCAACGCCCAGTACTGGCTCGGTGAAGTAAACCTGGCCAAGGGCGACCTGCAAGCTGCAGGGCAAGCCTTCGCCAAGGTCAGCCAGCTGTATCCCAAGCACAACAAGGTGCCGGACTCGCTGTACAAGCTGGCCGATGTAGAACGCCGCCTGGGTCACACCGACCGGGTCAAGGGCATTCTCCAGCAGGTGGTTACCCAGTACCCGGGGACCTCGGCTGCACAACTGGCCCAGCGTGACCTGCAAAAGCTCTGAACCAGCCGTTTTAGAAGAAACCCGCGCTAGTCGCGGGTTTTTTCGTTAGAATCATTGCCCTTTTATGAAACACGCTGCTGCGAACTACGCGATGACGGGTTCTCAGCGGTGCCTGACGGAGGCGGACAGCCTGTTTAGCTGTTACGCCCGTGGCGACTATGCAAGACACATTACGTATCACCGAAGTTTTTTACTCTTTGCAGGGTGAAACTCGTACCGCTGGGCTGCCCACGGTATTCGTCCGCCTCACCGGCTGCCCGTTGCGTTGCCAGTATTGCGACAGCGAATACGCCTTCAGCGGCGGCAGCATCCGCACCCTCGATTCGATCCTCGACCAGGTCGCCGGTTACAAGCCGCGCTACGTGTGCGTCACCGGTGGTGAGCCGCTGGCCCAGCCCAATGCCATTCCTTTGCTCAAGCAGTTGTGTGACGCCGGTTACGACGTTTCGCTGGAGACCAGTGGCGCCCTGGATATTTCCAAGGTCGACACCCGGGTCAGCCGCGTCGTCGACCTCAAGACCCCAGGCTCGGAGGAAGTGCACCGCAACCGTTACGAGAACATCGAACTGCTGACCCCCAACGATCAGGTCAAGTTCGTTATCTGTTCCCGTGAAGACTATGACTGGGCGGTGTCCAAACTCATTCAGTACGGCCTGGAAAAACGCGCCGGCGAAGTGCTGTTCTCGCCAAGCCACCATCAGGTGAACGCCACCGACCTGGCCGACTGGATCGTGGCCGATAATTTGCCGGTTCGCTTTCAGATGCAGCTGCACAAGCTGCTGTGGAACGACGAACCGGGACGCTGACAGGAGTGATGCAATGACTGAGAAACGTGCGGTAATTCTGCTTTCCGGCGGCCTGGACTCGGCCACCGTGGTTGCCATGGCCAAGGCCGAAGGCTATAGCTGCTACACCATGAGCTTCGATTACGGCCAGCGCCATCGCGCTGAGCTGAACGCCGCCGCGCGGGTTGCCCGTGACCTGGGCGTGGTCGAGCACAAGGTCATTGGCCTGAACCTGGACGGTATTGGCGGTTCGGCCCTGACCGATAGCAGCATCGATGTACCCGAGGCGCCGAGCGAGGGCATCCCGGTCACCTACGTGCCTGCGCGCAATACGGTGTTCCTGTCCCTGGCCCTGGGCTGGGCAGAGGTGCTTGAGGCCCGCGATATCTTCATCGGCGTCAACGCCGTGGATTATTCCGGCTACCCGGATTGCCGTCCTGAGTTCGTCGAGGCTTTCGAGCGCATGGCAAATCTTGCCACCAAAGCCGGTGTCGAAGGGCGAGGCTTTCGCATCCAGGCACCGCTGCAGAACCTCAGCAAGGCGCAGATCGTCCAGGCCGGCATGGCCCGTGGGGTCGATTACAGCCTGACCGTTTCTTGCTATCAGGCCGATGGTGAAGGCCGTGCCTGCGGTAAATGCGACAGCTGCCGCCTGCGCGCCGAGGGCTTCAAAGCCGCCGGTGTAGAGGACCCGACCCGATATTTTTAAATTATTTTGCGATGGGGTGTTGATTTCCTGTTAGAAATCAGTATTATACGCGCCATCCAACGGGTCGTTAGCTCAGTTGGTAGAGCAGTTGGCTTTTAACCAATTGGTCGTAGGTTCGAATCCTACACGACCCACCATACGCTGTAAGAGAAAGCCCGCGTCCTGCAAAGGTCGCGGGCTTTTTCGTTTCTGTGGGAGCGGGCTTGCCCCGCGATTGCGATATGAAGGACATTCGCAATCGCGAGGCAGGTTGCACCCTCGCTCCTACCAATCAGAACGCGTAGGTCGCCGAGAGAATCGCCGAACGCGCATCGCCATACTCGATTGCCGAAGAACGTGCCCCGGTACCGTTTTGCTGACGAACACGTTCGACATAGTCCTTGTTGAACAGGTTGTTGACGTTCAGCTGCAGATCCAGGTCCTCGTTGACCCGGTACGCCACCATCGCATTGTGCAGCCAATAGGCGTCAAGCTTGGCGCTGGTGCTGGAGGTCACGTTGCGTTCGCTGACGTAGCGCGCGCCATAGCCCAGGGTCCAGCCAGCAGGCAGCTCGTAGGTGGTCCACAGGTTGAGCGAGCGTGGCGGGGTGTTGCCCAGCGCCTGGCCTTCACGGGCAATACCGGCTGCGGTGTCGGCGGCCTTGAGGGTTTCACTGTCGAGGAAGGTGTAGTTGGCGAACACATCCCACTGTTCAGTGATGTGCCCGGTCACGCCGACTTCCACGCCCTGTACGCGCTGCTTGCCGGCCAGTTGGGTCGAGCCGTCGGCCATGGTTTCGCGCGCGTTGGTCTTCTCGACGCGAAACAGGGCGGCGTCCAGCTCCAGGCGTTTGTCGAGCAACTCCCATTTGGTGCCCAGTTCCCAGGTCTGGTTTTTCTCCGGGGCGAGGTTTTCAGTGGTAGCACTCAGGCCGCCACCGGTGGAGGCCAGGCTTTCGGCGGAGGGGTTGAAGGAGTTGCCCCAAGCCAGGTAGATGCGCCCATTCTCAGTCGGCTTGTAGACCAGCCCGGCGCGGCCACTGAGTTTCTCGTCGGTCGATTCGAAGTCGGAGGTGCGCACGCGGGCGGCGTCGTACCCCTGGGCCTCGCCTTTGAACATGTCGTAGCGCAGCCCCAGGTTCAGGTCCCATTGCTCATGCAGGGCAATCGTGTCGAACACGTACAGCGCCTGGTTGTTCAGCTCGGTCTCGGTGTAGCCGCTGGTGGCCTTGTTGGCCGGCCCCGACCAATACCCCGGCGGGTTGCTCAGGTCGTAGCCGTTGGCAGGGTACAGGGCGTTGCTCAGCCCATAGCCGTAGGTTTTCAGGTCCAGGGTTTCACGTGACACTTCAATGCCGCTGACCAGGTCGTGACGCATGCCCAGCACGTTGAAGTTGCTGATCAGGTTGGTCTGGTTAATCCACATTTCGGTGGTCGCGTCGCGGCCATAGCCTTGCGGGCCTGCGGGGCGGTAACGGCCCGGGGGGACGCCGGTGGTATTGACGTGGGAAGCGGATACCGTGGTATCGCGGGCGATATGGCTGTAGCGCGTGAGGTTCTGCAGGCGCAGGTTGTCGTTGAAATCATGCTCGAAGTTGGCGGTCAGCGAGCTCTGCTCGATCTCTTCCTTGTCGAGGTTCCTCCAGCCGAAATAGTCGTCGCGGTTAACCCCTGCCAGGCGTTTGCCGTCCAGGGCCGGTACGCCGTAGTCAGGCAGGTTGTCATCGACCTGGTGGAAGGCGCTCAGGGTCAGGAGCGTGGACTCGCTCAGGCCCAGGCGCAGGGACGGCGCGACACCCCAGCGTTCCCGGTCGATCTGCTCGCGACCGGCGACATCGTTCTGGTGGCCCATGAGGTTGATGCGAAATGCGCTGTCTTGCCCCACGCCTTCCAGCGGCTGGTTGCTGTCCAGGGTCATGCGGTAGTAGTTGTCGGTACCGACGCTGCCGCCCAGGCGGGTAAATGCCTGGTTCTGGGGCTGCTTGCTGATGATGTTGATGCTACCGCCGGTAGTGCCGGCACCGCCGAACACCGAGTTGGGGCCCTTGATGACTTCGACCTGCTCGATGTTGAAGGTGTCGGTGCGGTTGGTCTGCGCACTGTCGCGCAGGCCGTCGATCTGGATGTTGCTGTTGGCCGAGAAGCCGCGGATGTTGATGCTGTCGCCCGAACCGCCGCCGCCTTCGCCAGCGTTGAAGGTGATGCCGGAGACGTTGGACAGCACCTGGCGCAGGCTCAGGGCCTGCTGCTCCTTGATGACCTGGGAAGGCACCACGGTGATGGTTTGTGGCGTGTCGAGCAGTGATGTGGCGTACTTGCTCGAGGCCGAATGTTCGGTCTTGTAGTCACCGCCAGCCTGGGCGTCGACGTTGATGTTGTCCAGCTGTAGGGGGGAGGACGGTGCTTTGTCGGCGACGGCATAGCTTGAGACCGAGGCGACAGCCAGGCCGATTGCCGAAGCCATGAAGGGGCGGGAGGAACGACCGGGGGTGAGTTCGCGTGTCATGGGCGGAGCTACCTACACAAATAAAAACGCTGTTGTTTATGAGAATTATTAACAGATACGTTTTTATGATAAGCGCCCTTGAAGCTTCAGTTTCACGCTCAGTTGTAACAAATAATTTCAAAAAACGGCTGCCCACGACCTTCAGCTGTCGCGGGCCCGTTCAAGGCCTCAGTGCACGTGCTGGCGCAGAAATGTTTCCATGCGTTCAGCTTCGGCCAGGTACTGTTCGAAACCGAGATTGCTGTACAGCTTGCCAGCCTTGATCCGCTTGGCGTCGCGACGCTGCTGCTCGGCGCGCTCGACCAGCGCTTTGCGCAACGCGTCGGCACTGGCCTGCGATGCTTCAAGCAGTGGTCGGGCCATGACTTCGGCGCTTTCCATGTGGCCCTGGGCAACGGCGCTCAGCACGGCGTTGGGGTCGCTCAAGGCACCCATGTCCAGCAAGCGGCAAGCCAATGCCGGAGTCACCTGGGCAGCCGCCACCAAGAGCGTGTCGGCTTGCACCGGGATGCCCTGGTCGAGCAACCAGTTGGCCGCTGCCAGGTGCCCGTGCTGCAGGCAGCACTCCAGGCTGGCGGCGTGCCCGCGCAGCGCCTCGCTCAGGTCGCAGCCGGCTTTGCGCAGGGCGTCCAGACGCTCGATGTCGCCGTGTTCGGCGGCATCGAGCATCGCCAGTTGGCGCAAGCGGGGCTGGTTGGCGAGGCTGCCGTCAGCCAGTGCCGGGCGCCAGTCCAGCACCCGTTGACGCAGCAATGCCGCCAGTCGGGCCTTGAGCGCCATGCCCGCTTCGCCGTCATTGTCCAGTTCATCCAGCGCTTCAAGCAGTTCGCTGGCGCTGCTGTATTCAGTCTCTGGGTCGAAGGGATCTGCTTCGTAGGCCAGCAGGCGCAACAGCGCGCCGACGTCATCGGCGATGCGGGCAAGGCTGTCCTGGTGCAGGCTGCCGGCCCAGGCTGGCGGCAGTCCACGGCTCCAGGCAATCACTGCGCCGTACTCGGGCCCTGGGGTGACGCACACGTACAGGCGTTCCAGGTACTCGAAACCACCGAACGGCAGGTAGTCCAGCTTGCCGCTCCATGGGTGCCCCGCTGCGCGGGCGGCTTCTTCGGCCTGCTCCAGTTCGTGCTCGATCCAGCCCCAAAGGTCGCGATAACCGTCGCTGCCCGGATAGAACAGTTCGCTGAAGGAAAACGGATGACGGTGGCCGTTGTAGACCACCTCCAGGTCATAGCCCACGCGACCGCCAAAGCAGGTTTGCCACAATCGCAGCAGTTGCTCAGGCACTGGGCCGTTCAGGTGGGTTTCGAGTCGGGCCAGGTTGGCTGCGTCAATGGGCGGTTGAGTGTCGAAGATCACGCAACCCTCGAACAGGGCCAGATGGTGGTCCTGCAACAGCTGACGTTCGGCGGGGGAGAGGTCCATTCGTGGTCCACCTTCAGATTGGGCCGCAGACTCTAGCACGCTATTAAACCGTCATTGTATTGCCCGCGTCCGTCACGCCGAATCGATCTAAACGCCACGGATGAGCGGGGTAAAATGGTATCGACGCTGTAGCGCAGGAGTCATGGCAATGAAATCCTTCAGCACACTTGCGTTAATCACTGCACTGGCCGCGGTACTGCAGGGCTGGCCTGCTCTGCAATTGCAGGCTGCGCAGTACCAGGAGCCGATTGACACGTCCGGGGTCAACCTGCAGCCTCAAGAGCAGAATGGCGTGAGCTACCTCACCGGCGGTATTGGTCTTGATGAGTCTCGGGCTATTCAGCAGGTCCAGGGCTACAACCTGCATCTGACCTTCTCGACCGGCCCGCAGAACGAGTATGCGCCGGACGTCGACCTGACGATTCAAGGGGGGCAGGGGCAAGCCCTGCTGCAACTGAATCAGGTTGGGCCGATGGTCTACGTCAAGCTGCCGCCGGGCAGATACAACCTGGTCGCCTCGCGTAATGGCGAGCAGCAGTTGAGCACAGTCACCCTTGTTCCGGGTCAGACTGGCAAGGTGAACCTGCACTGGAACCAGGTAAACTGAGCGGCGCCGGCACCCGGTTGGCCAGCAGTATGCCAAGGATCACCAGGGTGCCGCCGGCCAGCATGGCACCGGTCAGTTGCTCACCCAGCAGCAAGGCGCCGGCGACCACGGCGGTCAGCGGGTTGAGGGCGATGAAGCTGCCGGCCCGGGTCGGACCGATTTTAGCGATGGCATCGTAGTACATCACGTATGCCAGCGCGGAACCCACAGCCCCGAGATAGGCCAGGCTGAGGAGGTCGCGCGCCGTCAGCGCGCGTAGCGACGCGATGCTCATGCTGCCGTTGAGCGTAGCGTGCACACTGAGCATCGCCGCCCCGGCGAACACTGCATAGGTCACGGTGTGCAGCGCACCGATCTGTGTCACCACGCGGGTGCAGAAGACACTGAAGATCACCCAGCTCAGTACACAGCCGAAAATCAACCCATCGCCGATCCCGTTGCCCTGGCCGAGCGCCCCGGGGGCTCGGGCCAGCACCACCCAGCCGGCGCCCAGCAGGCACAGGGCGACGCCCAGCAGTTGGGCCCTGCCCAGGCGTTGCCTGAAGCACAGGTAGGCGACGATCGCCATGACGGCAGGATTGGTCGCAACGATCAGTGAGGCTCTGGAGGCGTCCGTGTACTGCAAGCCGTGGAAGAAGAACAGGGTATAGGCATAGATCCCGAAAAAGCCCAGCCCCACGATGTGCACGAGCTGCGCTGTGTTGACCCGCACCAAGCCTTGTTTCGAAACCATCAGGATGAGCACCAGCACCGCACTAGCGAGGATGAAGCGCAGGCTGCCGAGAAACAGCGGGTCGATACCGCTGGCAAGGGCGCGTCCGGCGACAAAGGTGCCGCCCCAGATCATCGCGACCAGTGAGAGTTTCAGAAAGGTGCAAGCGTGAGTTGGCATGGGCGGCCCTGGCTGACGATGTGGCGTCGATACGCCATACTTGATCGAATGCCAACTCATAGGGAAATGAGCAAACGCTCATGGGGCTGCTACCGATGACCTTGACCCAGCTGGAAATTTTCGCCGTGGTGGCGGCGCGTAAAGGCTTTACCCTCGCGGCGGCGCAACTGAACATCTCGCAATCCGGTGTTTCCCACGCTATTCGCGCCCTGGAGCAGGAGCTGGGCGTGGCCTTGTTCGAACGCCAGCAGGGCCGGATCGAACTGACAGATATTGGCAGCCGCTTGCTGCAACGGGCGCAAGCGATGCTTGGCCTGGCCGAAACCATGCGCCAGGAGGCCCTGGATGCGCGAGGGATGAAGCAGGGCACGCTGCGCATCGGTTCGTTCGGGCCGACGGCGTCGGTGCGTTTGTTGCCGGCGATACTCAAGGCTTACCGCCAGGCCTACCCTGGCATCGAAGTGCATGTCGACGAGGGCCCGGATCGCCAGGTGTTGCAATGGTTGCAGGAGCGGCGCATCGATATCGGTTTCGTGGTGCTGCCTGAAGAGCAGCTCGACACCTATCCGTTGCTGGAAGACCAGATGGTCGCGCTGCTGCCTGTTGATCATGCGCTGGCGCAGCAACCGGCGGTGACCCTCCAGCAGCTTTGCCGCGATCCCTTCGTGCTGACCGAGGCCGGGTCCGCCGAGATCGTCTCGCGCCTGTTTCTCAGCGCCAGGCTGCAACCACGCATTCGCTACCGCACCTCACAACTGCTCAGCACCCTGGAGATGGTCGCCAGCGGTGAAGGCTTGAGCATCGTGGCCCAGGCGTCCCTGCCGCTGAGCACGACCCTGGAGTACGTGCAACGCCCGCTCGATCCGCAGGTCAGGCGCACGGTGGGGCTGGCGGTGGTCGATGAGCGAATCATCTCGCCAGCGACCCGCGCCTTTATCGAACTTGCACGGACTTTGCCGCGTAATGTCGCCGACTGATTTATAGTAGCGCCCTCGTCAATGGCGTCTCCGGGAAAAGGAAGTGGTGTGTTTTTCAGGTTTGTTCTGATCGCCGTAATGCTGGCGATGTCCGCATGCAGTTCGCATTCCCCAAGCCCCGGTCCTTCTGCCAACAAAGTCGTGGCCGGCACCTACAAGGTCAAGCGCGGCGATACCCTGTATTCGATCGCTTCGCGTCATGGCTGGAGCTTCAAGGAGTTGGCGCGTTACAACGGCATCAGCGCGCCCTATGCGGTGAATGTCGGCCAGACCATCCGCTTTGGCGGTGCAAGAACCGCCACACGGACCACCACGAGCACCGCTAGCGCCAGCAAGGCAAGACCCGTGGCGCCCGCCACCAAGGTCACCTTGCGCGGGTGGGCGTGGCCGCTGCAGGGCACGGTGATCCGCCGCTACTCGTCCGCCGACAAGCTCAACAAGGGCATCCGCATCGCCGCCACACCGGGCCAGCCGGTGTACGCCAGCCTCGGCGGCAAGGTAGCGTTCGCGACGAACATCCGTGGTTACGGCAACCTGATTATCCTCCAGCACGGCACCTCCCATGCCAGCGTCTACGGTCACAACAGCAAGTTGCTGGTCAAGGAAGGCCAGACCGTCAGCAAGGGCCAGAAGATCGCCGAAGCCGGCGACCTGGATACCGACCGGGTGCAGCTGTACTTCGAGATCCGCCAGAACGGCAAGCCGATCGATCCGCTGAGCGTGTTGCCGGCGGCCGGCTGAGTCAGCCCAGCACCTCACGCAGGCGGTACCAGAACATCCCCAGGGCCAGCAGTGGCGAGCGCAGGGCCTTGCCACCGGGGAAGGTCAGGTGCGGTACGGCGCTGAACACATCCAGGCCCTGGCTGTGCCCGGCATGAATGGCCTCGGCCAATAGCCGCGCGGTCCAATGGCTGACGTTCAGGCCATGGCCGCTGTAGCCCTGGGCGTAGAACACGTTCGGGTGCTGTTGCAGGCGGCCGACCTGGGGGAAGCGATTGGCGGTGATGCCGATCTTGCCACCCCATTGAAAGTCGATGCGGGTGTGCGCCAGTTGCGGGAATACCTTGAGCATCTTCGGCTTCATGTAGGCGGCGATATCCACGGGGTCGCGCCCGGAGTAGTGGCAGGCGCCACCGAACAGCAGACGCCGGTCGGCAGACAGCCGATAGTAGTCCAGACCGACCTTCTGGTCGCACAGCGACAGGTTCTGCGGGATCAATTGCTCAGCCTGCGCCTGTGACAACGGCTCGGTGGCGATGATGTAGCTGCCGGCGGGCAGCACCTTGCCGCTCAGGCGCGGCTCCAGTTCCTCCAGGTGGGCGTTGCAGGCCAGCACCAGGCTGCCGGCGCGCACCGTGCCGTGGGTGGTTTTTACCTGCACGGTGGCGCCATGGCTGATTTCCACCACCGGGCTCTGTTCGAAGAGGCGTACGCCGAGGGACGCGGCCACGCGCGCCTCGCCAAGCACCAGGTTGAGCGGATGCAGATGGCCCGAACCGCGATCGATCAGGCCGCCGGCATAGACGTCGGAGGCGACCACCTGGTGCATTTGCTCGGGTCCGACCAATTGCGTTTCATGGCGATAGTTCAGCTCGGCCAGGCTCTGCTGCTCGGCACGGAAGGCGACAAACTGCGCCGGGGTGTTGGCCAGTTCGCAAAAGCCCCAGCGCAGGTCGCAATCGATGCCGTGCGCGCGGATGCGCTCGGCCACTACTTCGACCGATTCGATGCCGGCGCGTTGCAGGTACTTCACCCCGTCCTGGCCGACGTAGCGGGCAAAGCCCTCGACCTCGTGGCCGATACCGCGAATCAGCTGGCCGCCGTTGCGACCGCTGGCGCCCCAGCCGATGTGCCGGGCTTCGAGGAGGATCACCGAGAGCCCGCGCTGGGCCAGTTCGATGGCGCAGTTGACCCCGGTAAAGCCGCCGCCGATCACGCAGACATCGGCCTGCAGTTCGGCGCCCAGGGCAGGGTAAGCCGCCAGGTTGTGGGCCGTGGCGCTGTAGTAGGAGCGGGCGTGTTCATAGGTGTGCTGGTTCATTTGTTCGACTTCACTTTGCTCCAGGAGCGGGTCATCAGGCGCATGATCGCCGGCGTCGGGGTGGTGGAGACATACAGCTTGTCCAGCACCTCTTGCGGCGGGTACACCTCGGGGTTGTTGACCAGCTGCGCATCCATGTACTGCTTGGCCGGCGGGTTGGCGTTGGCGTAGCCGACCACGCCGCTGACCTTGGCGATCACTTGCGGGTCGAGCAGGTAGTTGATGAAGGCATAGGCCTCTTTGCGGTTGCTGGCGTCGGAGGGGATGGCCAGCAGGTCGAACCACAGGTTGCTGCCTTCCTTGGGAATGGCGTAGGCGATGTTGACGCCGTTCTTGGCTTCCTTGGCGCGATTGGCGGCCTGGAACACGTCGCCTGAGTAACCGAAGGCCACGCAGATATCACCGTTGGCCAGGTCCGAGACGTATTTGGAGGAGTGGAAATAGGTGATATAGGGGCGCAGGGTCAGCAGTTTCGCCTCCGCCTTCTTGTAGTCTTCAGGGTTATTGCTGCGTGGGTCCATGCCCATGTAGTTGAGGATGGCCGGGAACAGCTCGTCGGCCGAATCCATGAACGACACGCCACACTGGCTGAGTTTTTTCAGGTTCTCAGGCTCGAACATCACTGCCCAGGAGTCGACGTGATCGACGCCCAGCACCTGCTTGACCTTGTCGACGTTGTAGCCGATGCCGTTGGTGCCCCACAGGTAGGGCACCGAATGCTGGTTGTCGGCGTCGTTCTCCTGCAGGGCCTTGAGCAGTACCGGGTCGAGGTTCTTCCAGTTCGGCAACTGCTCGCGGTCCAGTTTCACAAAGGCCCCGGCTTTGACCTGGCGGGCCAGAAAGTGGTTGGACGGCACCACCACGTCGTAGCCGGTGCGACCGGCCAGTAACTTGCCTTCCAGGGTTTCGTTGGAGTCGAACACGTCGTAGATGACCTTGATACCGGTGCTGCCCTGAAAGTCCGCCAGGGTGGTTTCACCGATGTAGTCGGTCCAGTTGTACACGCTGACACTGGGCTGGGCCTGGGCCGCGGCGCTGACCAGCAGCGCCAGGGTTGCAGTAACGACTGTTTTCATGGGACGCATATCGACACCTTTTCGAATTGTTGTTTTCGATACTTGTTACAAGGTCGAGCTCAAACGCTGAGCAGCAGGAACTCACGCTCCCAGGAGCTGATCACCCGTTTGAAGTTCTCGTGCTCGGCACGCTTGACCGCCACATAGCCACGCACGAACTTGCTGCCCAGGTACTGCTCGATGGTCGGGCAGTCCTCCATATGCGCCAGGGCGTCTTCGATGGTGATGGGCAGGCGCAGGTTGCGCCGCTCATAAGCGCGGCCCTGCACCGGCGCGCTGGGGTTGATCTTTTCGACCATGCCCAGGTAACCGCACAAAAGGCTGGCGGCAATCGCCAGGTAGGGGTTGGCGTCGGCGCCTGGCAGGCGGTTTTCCACGCGCATGGCCTCGGGGCTCGAGGTCGGTACGCGCAGGCCCACGGTGCGGTTCTCTTCGCCCCATTCGACGTTGACCGGCGCCGAGGTGTCGGGCAGGAAACGGCGGAACGAGTTGACGTTGGGGGCGAACATCGGCAGCACTTTGGGGATGTACTTCTGCAGGCCACCGATGTGGTGCAGAAACAGCTCGCTCATCTCCCCGTTGGCGTCGACGAAGATCGGCTTGCCGGTAGCGATATCGACCACGCTCTGGTGCAGGTGCATGGCGCTGCCCGGTTCGTCGCCCACAGGCTTGGCCATGAAGGTGGCGGTGACGTTGTGCTTGAGCGCCGCCTCGCGCATGGTGCGCTTGAACACGGTGATCTGGTCGGCGAGGTCCAGGGCGTCGCCGTGACGGAAGTTGATCTCCATCTGCGCCGGGCCGTCTTCGTGGATCAGCGTGTCGAGGTCCAGGCCCTGGGCTTCGCACCAGTCGTAGACGTCTTCAAACAGCGGATCGAATTCGTTGGCGGCATCGATCGAGAACGACTGCCGACCGCTTTCGGCCCGGCCCGAGCGGCCCAGCGGTGCTTGCAGCGGCAAGTCCGGGTCTTCGCAGCGCTGGGTCAGGTAGAACTCCATCTCCGGGGCGACGATCGGCTGCCAGCCCTTGTCGGTGTAGAGCTTGAGGACTTTCTTGAGCACGTTGCGCGGCGACAGTTCGATCGGCTTGCCCTGTTTGTCGAAGGTGTCGTGAATGACCACGGCGGTTGGCTCGATGGCCCACGGCACCACATACACCGCGGCCGAATCCGGGCGGCAGACCATGTCGATGTCGGCGGGATCGAGCAGGTCGTAGTAGATATCGTCGTCGACAAAGTCCCCGGTTACCGTTTGCAGAAGCACACTTTCCGGCAGGCGCATGCCTCGTTCATGCAGGAACTTGTTGGTCGGTGCGATCTTGCCGCGGGCGATACCGGTCAGGTCACTGACCACGCACTCGACTTCGGTAATCTTGTGCTCTTTCAGCCACGCAGACAGCTGATCGAAAGGGGCATTCATAAAGACCTCGTTGTTGGTTTTATCCACGCCAGGACCGGCAGTTGCGACCGGCTTGCCACCCGAGCGGCTTCCCCTGTAGCGCGTTGAGGTCTATCTTGGGTGACGCGTGCGCATTCGATCTATCCACTTTCAGCAAGACTAAAATGCACCAAAAGAGTGCATAAAGAGCAGCTCATGACAGCGTCAACGCCTTTGCGGGTCCAGGCTTTCAACACCGCCGATGTCACCGAACAGGTCCGCGCCACCCCAGGCTGGACCCAGCATTACCAACAGATGTCTCCCGGGCATTTCGCCGGCCAGTTGCGCTGCCTTGACCTGCAGGGCGTGGAGATCTACGAAGAGTGCATGAACACCCGGATCGAGCAGAATTTCAGTGCGCCGGCCGGCTCCCTGGCGTTTTGCTTCGACCGCAGCGACCACAGCCTCTACGTGCTCAATGGCGAAAGCCGCAACATCTGGATCACCCCGGAGAACTACCAGGAAGTAGCCGTGGTGTTCGGCCCGGAATTCGTCCAGCGCCACGGCCTGGACATCGCCCGCCTCGACGGGCTGTTCATGGCGCCGCTGAACTCGATGCAGAACGAGCTGTTCAGCCGCTGGCTGAGCGGGACGCTCACGCGCATCTCGCAGACCATCGACCCGCCAAGCCAGGATGCGCTGGCCGGGCAACTGCTCGAAGACTGTCTGTTCATTCTCGATAACGCGTGCATCTGCCTCGATCGCGGGGCGTTGTGGCGGCGTACCGAAGAGCGCGCGATCATGCGAAAGGTCGGCGAATGGGCGGCCGATTGCCCGGAAGAAACGCTTAATCTGCTGGAGCTGTCGCAGGTCGCCGGGGTGTCCTTGCGCCAGTTGCAGCACGCCTTCAAGGCCTTCACCGGCATGGCCCCGGCACAGTGGCTACGCCTGCGCCGGCTCAACAGTGCCCGGCGTGAACTGCTCAGTAGCGGGCCTAGCGACACCACCGTGGCCGAGGTGGCCATGCACTGGTCGTTCTGGCACCTAGGACGGTTTTCCGACAGCTACCGCAAGCTGTTCAGGGAGCTGCCCAGCGAGACCCTCAAACGCGCGGCGCTGTCAGTCAGATAGCCAGCAGTGGTAATGTTCGACCTACTAAATGAAGTCGATAGCCTGGAAAGACCATGCCAAGAGCCTCCCACCAAGACCTGCGTCGCGCGTTCCGCCAACTGCTTGCCTCACCTGCCTGCTACCACACCGCCTCCGTATTCGACCCGATGTCGGCGCGCATTGCCGCCGATTTAGGCTTTGAGGTGGGCATCCTGGGGGGCTCGGTGGCATCCTTGCAGGTGCTGGCCGCACCTGACTTTGCCCTGATCACCCTCAGCGAATTCGCCGAGCAGGCAACGCGGATCGGCCGGGTGGCCCAGTTACCGGTGATTGCCGACGCCGACCATGGTTATGGCAATGCGCTCAACGTGATGCGCACGGTGACCGAGCTTGAGCGTGCCGGGATTGCCGCGCTGACCATCGAGGACACCTTGCTGCCTGCCCAGTTCGGGCGCAAGTCCACCGACCTGGTCAGCATCGCCGAAGGCGTCGGCAAGATCCGCGCGGCACTGGAGGCACGGGTCGACCCGGAGCTGTCGATCATTGCCCGCACCAACGCGGCGCTGATCCCGACCGAAGAAGTCATCGCCCGCACCGTGGCCTACCAGAACGCCGGCGCCGACGCGCTGTGCATGGTCGGTATCCGCGACTTCGACCACCTTGAACAGATCGCCGCGCACCTGAGCGTGCCGCTGATGCTGGTGACCTACGGCAACCCGCAGCTGCACGACGATGCGCGCCTGGCCGAGCTTGGCGTGCGTATCGCCGTCGATGGTCATGGCGCCTACTTTGCCGCGATCAAGGCCACCTACGACTGCCTGCGCGAACAGCGGCGGATCACCAGCAGCGCTTCGGACCTGAGCGCCACCGAACTCACCCATACTTACACCGTACCGGGCGACTACATCGTCTGGGCCCGTGAGTACATGGATGTCAACGAATAAGCCACAAGGCTTAACCAAAGCAACAACTCTCTACAAATGGAAGCGAAACAATTCATGAAGAAATCTACAGGCGTACTCGGCCTCGCAGTGGTAGTGGCAGCGGCATGCACCGCGGGTGCCTGGTACACCGGCAAGCAATTGCCCGGCGTGCTCGAAACCACCATCGCCGAATCCAATGCCCAGACCAAGCAGGCGCTGCTGGGCATGGAAACCACTATGGAGCTGCAACTGGTATCGCTGGACAGCCGTCTGTTCAGCAGTACCGCCAAATACCGCCTCAAGGTGCAGAACCTGCAGGTTGGTGAAGAAAGCAAAAGTTTCGAGCTGAATTTTGTCGACCAGATCGAACACGGGCCGTTTCCGCTGTCGCGGGTCAAGGCACTGAAGCTGATGCCGGTCATGGCTGCAAGCCACTACGCCCTGGAAAAAGACGCTGCCACCGCTGACTGGTTCGCCCTGACCAAGGACGTTTCGCCGCTGCAAGGCCAGGTCGCCTACGGCTACGATCGCTCGATGGACAGTGCTTTCCAGGTGGCGCCGATCGAGTGGAGCAAGGACGGCTCGTCGCTGAAGTTCTCCGGGATTGAAGTCAGTGGCCACGGCAACGAAGGCGCCGAACATGTGCAACTCACCGGCCAGTCGGCCGGCCTGAGCCTGAACCTGGTCGACCCCGACAGCAAAGTGCTGAAAGTCGAGATCAAGGGCCTGAGCCTGACCGGCGACATGACCAAGACGCCGTTCGGCTTCTATGTCGGCAAGATGGACATGGCCGTGGCTGACACGGTCGCGACCTTCGGCGACGAGCAGAAGGTCCTGGTGCTCAAGGGCCTGGCGCAGAACAACGAGTACAAGAACGACGGTGACAAGCTCTCGGTGCGCATGGAATACAAGGTTGCCGACATCAACTTCGACGGCAAGGCCATCGGTGCCGGCGAGATGGTCTGGAGCCTCAAGCGTCTCGACATCCCGGCCATGCAAGCGCTGATCGGCTGGTACCAGAGCCGCCTGCCGGAGTTCCAAAAGGCCGCTGCCGAAGGTGAAGGCATGCCGGACCTGGCGATGACCGAGGCCGAAACGGCCCAGGTGCGCAGCGATGTGCAGCGTCTGCTGGCGGCCAAGCCGCAGATCGCCCTGGAGAACCTGTCGTTCAAGACTGCCAATGGCGAAAGCCGTTTCAACTTCAGCGTTGACCTGGCCAACCCGAGTTCTCTGGAGTTGCCACCGCAGGAGCTGTACAAGCAGTTGATCACCCAGCTGCAGAGCAAGCTGTCGCTGTCCAAGCCGATGATCGGTGACCTGGCGACCCTGCAGGCGCAGTTCGAAGGCCAGACCGATGCTGCCATCGTCTCCCAGCAAGCGGCTCAGGCCGGGGAAATGGTCAGCATGATGGCGGTGCAAAGCCAGATGGCCAAGGTCGAGGGCAACGACATCGTTACCACGCTGCATTATGCCGATGGCATGGTCGACTTCAACGGCCAGAAGATGACCGTTGAGCAGTTCGCCAGCGTGATCATGGCCAACGCCAGCGCAATGCAGGCGACAGGCGGTTGATGTTCAGGCCCGGGGCGCCCGCCCCGGGCTTGTTTCACTAAAAAAACCTTTTGAATTCATCCGATTATCTGTAGCCTTCGGCATCCTATAAAAACCCGAGGCCGCAGCTGGTCCGTGGTTCTGTGTGCAAGGCTGAGTTGCCCTGCCTGCGGAGCCTGTAGCCGATTTGCCAGGGCTCGGTGATACACTCGACTTACGCGCTCAAGCGCCTGCAGGTCCAGCGATCATGACCCAGATTTCCGAACGCCTTCTCGTCCAAGCCCACCTCGATGCCAAGCAGCCCAAGCCGCTGACGCCCGAGCAAGAGGCCGACTACCGCGCCGCCATCGCTGCCGAACTCAAGGCACAAAATGCGGTGCTGGTTGCCCATTACTATTGCGACCCGGTGATCCAGGCCCTGGCCGAGGAAACCGGCGGCTGCGTGTCCGACTCGCTGGAAATGGCCCGCTTTGGCAAGAACCACGCAGCCACGACCGTGGTGGTGGCCGGTGTGCGCTTCATGGGCGAGACGGCCAAGATCCTCACTCCGGAAAAGCGCGTGCTGATGCCGACCCTCGAGGCGACTTGCTCGCTCGATCTCGGCTGCCCGGTTGAAGAGTTCTCGGCGTTCTGCGACAAGCACCCCGAACGCACCGTGGTGGTGTATGCCAACACCTCGGCGGCGGTCAAGGCCCGAGCTGACTGGGTAGTGACCTCCAGCTGCGCGCTGGAAATCGTCGAAAGCCTGATGGACAACGGCGAGACCATCATCTGGGGGCCGGACCAGCACCTGGGCCGCTACATCCAGAAGCAGACCGGTGCCGACATGCTGCTGTGGGACGGTGCCTGCATCGTTCACGAAGAGTTCAAGTCGCGCCAGTTGGCCGACATGAAGGCGCTGTACCCGGATGCGGCGATTCTGGTGCACCCGGAATCGCCTGAGGCGGTGATTGACCTGGCCGATGCGGTCGGTTCCACCAGCCAGCTGATTGCTGCGGCGCAAACCCTGCCGAACAAGACCTTTATCGTCGCCACCGACCGCGGCATCTTCTACAAGATGCAGCAGTTGTGCCCGGACAAGATCTTCATCGAAGCGCCCACCGCCGGTAACGGCGCGGCCTGCCGCAGTTGCGCGCATTGCCCATGGATGGCGATGAATACCCTGGAGCGCACCTTGCAGTGCCTGCGTGAAGGCAGCAACGAGATCTTCGTCGAGCCAGCGCTGATCCCCCAGGCGATCAAGCCGCTCAAGCGTATGCTCGACTTTACCCAGGCGGCGCGGATGAAGTTGTCCGGTAACGCCTGACGACGCCTTCGCGGGGCAAGCCCGCTCCTACCGTAGGAGCGGGCTTGCCCCGCGATGCTTTTTGCGGTCTTAGCGCATCATGTCCTTGACCATCCGCTGCTGCTCCATCAGCTCGCGCTGACGCGCATCGATCTTCGACGCCAGGACAAAGTTGTTGCCGGCCCGCTGTTTAGCGTAATCGAGCTGTTGCAAGGCCTGGTCGAAGTCGCCCACCAAGGCGAAGTACTCGGCGCGGGCCTGGTGCAGGCCAATGGTGTTGCCGGACAACCCCCGCACTTCCGCCACGTCATACCAGACATCCGGGTCTTGCGGGCGATTCTTGAGCAGCGCATCCAGCGCCTTTTCCGCCTCGGCGGGGCGGTTCTGCTTGAGCAGCAGGTCAATGCGCGCCTGTTGCAACGGGTAGTTGCCCGGGTACAGGCCACGCATCCGTTCGACGCGCTGCTGGGCATCGGGCAAGCGGTTGTTGGTGATGTCCAGGTCGATCTGCGCCAGGTTGTAGGTGATGTCGTTGGGCGCCTTGGCCAGCAGCGGCTTGAGGTTCTCGCGCGCCTCGTTCAGGCGCCCGCCCTTGATCTGGGCCAGGGCCAGGCCGTAACGGGCGGCGTCCTGTTGCGGGTTTTCGTCGAGCTGCGCCTGGAAGCGCTTGGCCGCAAGCCCTGGGGTGCCTTCGTAGATCAATGCCACCCGCGCACGAATCAGTTGATAACGCTTGCTGTCTTCAGTGCCGCCCTTGGGCGCCTGTTCGGCGCGGTTACGGGTGTCGGCGATCCGCGATTCGGTGACCGGGTGGGTCAGGAGGAATTCCGGCGGCTTGGCGTCATAACGGTATTGGCGCATCAGGCGCTCGAACATGGTCGGCATGTTGCGCGGATCGTAGCCGGCCTTCTCGAGGTTGAGGATACCGATGCGGTCGGCTTCCTGTTCGTTCTGCCGGGAGAAGCGCCGCTGTTCCTGGATGGCGGCGGCCTGGGTGCCGGCGATCGCGGCAATACCGGCATCACCGGCCCCTGCTGCGGCGGCGACGATACCGATCAGCAGCGCACCCATCATCGGCAGTTGCATGCGTTGCTGGGCCTCGACGCCCCGGGCGAAGTGGCGCTGGGACAAGTGAGCCAGTTCGTGGGCCAATACCGAGACGTACTCGCCCTCGGTCTGGGCATTGAGGAACAGCCCGCCGTTGACCCCGACGATCCCGCCGGGGGCGGCGAAGGCGTTGAGTTCGCGGCTGTCGATGAGGATGAACTCCAGGCGCCGGTCCTGTAGCTGGCTGGTCTCGGCCAGGCGGTAGACGCTGGTTTCGACGTAATCCTTGAGCTGGGGATCGTTCAGTTGGTTGACATTGCCCCGCAGCAGGCTGAGCCAGGCGCGGCCCAGCTGGTGTTCCTGTTGCGGGGAGACAATGGCAGAACTGGCGTCGCCGAGTGACGGCAGGTCGTCGGCATGGCTGGGGAGCGCCATCAAACAGGCCAGCGTCAGCAGGGTAGGGCGCAGAAAATTCATGCACGAAGCTCTGGTCGACAAAGAACCTTACTGTAGCCCGCTCACACGTTGGCGACCAGTGGCGGTATCCTACCGGGCTTGTTCAAAATGCTACCTGTGCCCGCATTCCTGCCTGGAGAACCCCATGAGCGCTACCCCGACCCATGACGCCGAACTCGACGCCAGCGGGCTGAACTGCCCGCTGCCGCTGCTCAAGGCGAAGATGGAGCTCAACCGCCTGGACAGTGGCGCAGTGCTCAAGGTGATTGCCACCGACGCCGGTTCCCAGCGCGATTTTCGCACTTTTGCCAAGTTGGCCGGTCATACGCTGCTGCTCGAAGAGGCCGAGGCCGGTGTGTACACCTACTGGTTGAAGAAAGCCTGAGTTTTCTCTGTTAAAGGATCGTCAATGTTCAAGGTGCTTCGCGACTGGATGCAGCGCTACTTCTCCGATGAAGAAGCGGTGGTATTGGCGGTCTTGCTGTTTCTGGCGTTCACCGCCGTCCTGACCCTGGGCGGCATGCTTGCCCCGGTGCTGGCGGGGATGGTCCTGGCGTTCTTGATGCAGGGCCTGGTCAATGCCCTGGAGCGCCTGCGGGTGCCGACCCGATACGCGGTGGCGCTGGTGTTCACGTTGTTCATGGGCGCCCTGGCGGTGTTCCTGCTGGTGCTGGTGCCGCTGCTCTGGCACCAGTTGATCACCCTGTTCAACGAGCTGCCGGGCATGCTCGGCAAGTGGCAGTCGCTGTTGTTGCTGTTGCCCGAGCGCTACCCGCACCTGGTCTCTGACGAGCAGGTGCTGCAGGCCATCGAGGTGATGCGCGGTGAGATCGGCAAGTTCGGCCAGTGGGCGCTGACCTTCTCGTTGTCGAGCCTGCCGCTGCTGGTCAACATCATGATCTACCTGGTGCTGGTGCCGATCCTGGTGTTCTTCTTTCTCAAGGACCGCGAGCAGATCGCCCACTGGGTCAGCGGTTACCTGCCCAAGGAGCGGGCGCTGATGACCCGGGTGGCCGAAGAGATGAACCGGCAGATTGCCAATTACATCCGCGGCAAGGGCATCGAGATCCTGATCTGTGGTGTGGCCACCTACATCGCCTTCATCAGCCTGGGGCTCAACTATGCGGCGTTGCTGGCCCTGCTGGTCGGCCTGTCGGTGGTGGTGCCCTATGTCGGCGCGGTGGTGGTGACCGTGCCGGTGACCTTGATTGCGCTGTTCCAGTGGGGCTGGGGCGATCAGTTCATCTACCTGATGGCGGTGTACGCGATCATTCAGGCCCTGGATGGCAACGTGCTGGTGCCGTTGCTGTTCTCCGAGGCGGTGAGCCTGCACCCGGTGGCGATCATCTGCGCGGTGCTACTGTTTGGCGGCTTGTGGGGGTTCTGGGGGATTTTCTTTGCGATCCCGCTGGCGACCTTGTTCAAGGCCGTGCTGGATGCCTGGCCGCGGCGCGAGCCGATGGTGGCGCCGCTGCTGTGAGCTTTTGTGGGAGCTGGCTTGCCAGCGATACAGGCGCATTGGCCCTTGCGGCTAGCGCGGTGATGCAATCGCTGGCAAGCCAGCTCCCACAGGTAAAGCGCTATCAGGCCTTGTTAAGCGCCTGCGCTTGCGCCAGTACGGCATCGACATGCCCGGGCACCTTCACCCCGCGCCAGGCCTTGCGCAGCACGCCGTCCTTGTCGATCAGGAAGGTGCTGCGGTCCACGCCCAGGTATTCCTTGCCATAGAGCTTCTTCAGCTTGATCACGTCGAACAGCTGGCACAGGGCCTCGTCCTTGTCGCTGATCAGCTCGAAGGGGAAGGCCTGCTTGGCCTTGAAGTTCTCGTGGGACTTGATGCCATCGCGCGAAACGCCAAACACCAGAGTGTTGGCCGCGTCGAAGGCCGCATGCTGGTCACGGAAACCCTGGCCTTCGGTGGTGCAGCCCGGGGTGCTGTCCTTGGGGTAGAAGTACAGCACCACCTGCTTGCCCTTGAGCTCAGCCAGGCTGATGCTCTGGCCACTGGTGGCCAGGGCCTGGAAATCGGCGACGGGTTGGTCGAGTTCAACGGCCATGAAAGCTTCCTTACATCGGGTTCTGTGGGCGCCACGGTTCGATCAGCGCATCCAGGTTCAGCGCATCGGAGAAGTCCAGGAACTGGTCACGCAGCCAGCTGATCTGGGTACCGGCCGGCAAGGTCACGGTAAAGGTGGCGTTGAGCATGGTGCCGCCGGTCTGCGGCGCCTGGTAGGTGTCGCAGGTCAGGTTCTCCAGCTCCACGTGGTGGTCGATGAAGAACTGGCACAGCTCGTTGATGATGTCCGGGCGATAGGCGGCGCTGACATAGGCCACGTACGGCAGCGACAGCGGGCGTACCTCCAGCTCGGCGCTGCGCACCACGTTGACGGTGAAGGTGTGCTTCTTGGCCAGGCCCGGCAGGGCGGCTTCGAAGCGCGCCAGGGCGTCCCAGCTGCCGGTGACCTGCAGCACCAGGGCGCTGCACTCGCCGTGGCGGGTCAGGCGCGAGGTGACGACCGAGCAGCGATTGTCGTTGCTGGCCCGGCACAGGATGTTGGTCAGCTCCATGGGGTTGGCACCCAGGGCGCTGATGACAAGGAATTGTTCGCGAACGGTGGGGGTGGACATGCAGCATTCCTAAAGCGATGAGCGGTCGGTACCTGACGTGGCAAAAAGGCCGGCAGGCAAGAGCCCGGGGCTCAGGATCGAGGCTTCGGGCGCTGGCTACGCGCGTTGTCGGCAGCCCGGCGGGCCACTATGTACCGATCAAAGACAGAAGGGTAGCGAAAATGGCCGCCGAGGGGAATGCTCCGCCCGCCTGCTTCGCTTGTGCAAGGCCGATGGCGCCAGTACCATTACCGCTCTCTTTTTCCGGCAGGAGCAGATTCATGATTGCGGGCAGTATGGTGGCATTGGTCACACCCATGGATGCACAAGGGCGTCTTGATTGGGACAGCCTCGGCAAACTCGTGGACTTCCACCTGGAGAAGGGCACCCATGCCATCGTCGCCGTCGGTACCACCGGCGAGTCCGCCACCCTGGACGTCGATGAACACATCAAGGTCATCGAGTTCGTGGTCAAGCGCGTTGCCGGCCGCATCCCGGTGATCGCCGGTACCGGCGCCAACTCCACCAGCGAAGCGGTGCACCTGACCCGCAACGCCAAAAAAGCCGGCGCCGATGCCTGCCTGCTGGTGGTGCCGTACTACAACAAGCCGACCCAGGAAGGCCTGTACCAGCACTTCAAGCACATTGCCGAAGCCGTCGACATCCCGCAGATCCTCTACAACGTACCCGGCCGCACCGCCTGCGACATGCAGGCCGAGACCGTGATCCGCCTGTCGACCGTGGCGAACATCATCGGCATCAAGGAAGCCACCGGCGACCTTACGCGCGCCAAGGCCATCCTTGACGGAGTGAGCAAGGACTTCATCGTCCTGTCCGGCGACGATCCGACCGCCGTTGAGCTGATCCTGATGGGCGGTAAAGGCAACATCTCCGTGACCGCCAACGTCGCGCCGCGGGAAATGGCCGATCTGTGCGAAGCCGCCCTTGAGGGCAATGCCGAGAAGGCTCGCGCGATCAACGAAAAACTCATGCCGCTGCACAAGAACCTGTTCATCGAAGCCAACCCGATTCCGGTGAAGTGGGCTTTGGTCGAAATGGGCCTGATGCAGCAAGGCATCCGCCTGCCACTGACCTGGCTGAGCGAATCCTGTCACGATACGGTACGCCAGGCGATGCGCCAGTGCGGCCTGCAGTTTTAATTGAGGACGTACACCGCATGAAGCGATTGGCTGGTCTTTCCGCCCTTGCCTTGATCATCTCCAGTACCAGCGGTTGTGGCTGGCTCTGGGGCGAAGAGGGTTACTTCCGTGACCGCGGCAGCGATTATCTGGAGGCCACCCAGAAGCCGCCGATGCAGCTGCCACCGGATGTCAGCAGCGCCAAGCGGCTCGATCCGCTGCTGCCGATCCCGCGCAACGTCGCCGACGACAACGTCAAGGGCGAGTTCGAAGTGCCACGTCCGCAGCCGCTGAGCGCGGGCGCCGACATCAGCGATTTCAGCCTGCAGAAGAGCGGCAGCGCGCGTTGGGTCCTGGCCCAGCGTTCGCCGGCTGAAGTCTGGCCGGTTGCCCGTCAGTTCTTCGAAGACAATGGCTTCCGGATTGCCGAAGAGCGTCCACAAACCGGCGAATTCAACACCACCTGGCAGCGTTTCGACGAGCTCTCGGCGTCCATGGCCAAGCGCCTGGGCAGTGCTTCGAGCAGCAGCGACAACGAAGTCCGTGCACGCATCCGCATCGAGCCGGGCGTGCAGCGCAACACCAGTGAGGTCTACATCGTTACCGTCGAGCGTCCGGCCGGCAGCACGGCCGAGCAGGACTTCCCGGCGCGTTCGGCCAACACCGGTGTCGACGCCATCCTGGTCGACGAAATGCTCGCCAGCATGACCCGCAGCGCCGAGAAGGGTGGTTCGGTATCGTTGCTCGCCGCTCGCGACTTCGACGCCCCGAGCCGCGTCAGCCTCAGCGAAGACGGCAGCGGCAACCCGGTGCTGAACCTGGGCGCCGACCTCGATCGCGCCTGGTCCAGCGTTGGCCGTGCCCTGGAACAGGGTGATTGGCGCGTCGAGGACATCAACCGCAGCCTGGGCCTGTACTACATCAACCTCGCCGAGAAGGCCGAGACCAAGGAGCAGCCAGGCTTCTTCAGCCGCCTGTTCGGCAGCGCACCGAGCAAGGAAGAGCGTGAAGCCCGTGCCGAGCGCTATCAGGTTCGCCTGAGCAAGGTGGGCGAAAGCGTCCAGGTGACCGTCGAGAAGAACATCAACACCGTGGCCCCGGCAGACGTCGCCCGCCGCGTGCTGAGCGTGATTCAGGACAACCTGGGTTAAGTGCGCTTCGCCGTACTTGGAAGTGGAAGCCAGGGAAATGGCACGCTGATCGCCAGTGGCAATACCTTGCTCCTGGTCGATTGCGGCTTTTCCCTGCGTGAAACCGAGCGGCGCCTGGCGCTGCTTGGCGTTTCTGCGGCGCAATTGAGCGCGGTGCTGGTCACCCACGAACATGCCGACCACGTGCATGGGGTCGGGTTGCTGTCGCGGCGCTACAATGTACCGGTCTACCTCAGCCGTGGCACCTTGCGCGGCATGCGCAAGCCGGTCGAGGCCGCAGGCTTTCTGGCCGCCAATGACACGTTGCAGCTGGGCGACTTGAGCGTTACTGCCGTCGGCGTCACCCACGACGCGCTGGAGCCGCTGCAGTACGTATTTGGTGATGGTCGCCGGCGCTTTGGTGTGCTGACCGACCTGGGCTCGTATGACGCGGCCCTGCTCAGCAGCTACCAGGGCCTGGATGCCCTGCTGATCGAGGCCAACCACTGTCGCGACCTGCTCGGACGCGGGCCTTACCCGATGTTTTTAAAGCAGCGGGTGGGCGGCGACTACGGACATTTGAACAACCATCAGGCCGCGCGCCTGGTGTCGGAGCTGGACTGGCAGAACCTGCAACACCTGGTGCTGGCCCATCTCAGCAGCAAGAACAACCAGCCACAGCTGGCCCGGCAATGCTTCGTCGATACCCTCGGCTGCGACCCGGACTGGCTACAAGTGGCCAATCAGGATTCCGGGCTCGACTGGCGTGAAATCGCCTAGCCCATCTCATTTAGCAAGCGGAGCCCATCATGGAAAAACGTGAAGAACTCTACCGCGGCAAAGCCAAGTCGGTTTACAAGACCGACGACGCTGACCGCTTGATCCTGCTGTTTCGCAACGACACCTCGGCGTTCGACGGCAAGCGCATCGAACAGCTCGACCGCAAGGGCATGGTGAACAACAAGTTCAACGCCTTCATCATGCAAAAGCTTGAAGAAGCCGGCATCCCGACCCAGTTCGACAAGCTGCTGGGTGACAACGAGTGCCTGGTCAAGAAGCTCGACATGATCCCGGTCGAATGCGTCGTGCGTAACTATGCTGCCGGCAGCCTGGTCAAGCGCCTGGGCGTCGAAGAAGGCATCAAGCTCGAGCCTTCGACCTTCGAACTGTTCCTCAAGAACGACGAGAAGGGCGACCCGTTCATCAACGAATCCCACGTGGTTGCCTTCGGCTGGGGTACCGCCGAGCAGTTGGTGAAGATGAAAGCCCTGTCGCTCAAGGTCAACGAAGTGCTGAGCAAGCTGTTTGACGACGCCGGCCTGCTGCTGGTCGACTTCAAGCTTGAGTTCGGCGTATTCCACGGCGAGATCGTCCTGGGCGACGAGTTCAGCCCGGACGGCTGCCGCCTGTGGGACAAAGAGACCCGCAAGAAGATGGACAAGGACCGCTTCCGCCAGGGTCTGGGCGACGTTATCGAAGCCTACGAAGAAGTTGCCAAACGCCTGGGCGTGCCGCTGTAAGCGACAAGTTCACGCAAGCGCCTGATACCACGCGAATTTTTTTCGCAAACAGGCTTTGCCTTTCGGCAAACTGCTGGTATCATGCGCGCCACTGGAGAGATGCCGGAGTGGCCGAACGGGACGGATTCGAAATCCGTTGTACTGGCAACAGTACCTAGGGTTCAAATCCCTATCTCTCCGCCATACAAATGAAAGCCCCTGAAACCATTGGTTTAAGGGGCTTTTTTGTTTTTCGATTGTCATGAATTGACGGTCTGCACGCTCAGCCAGCCCCGACCAAGGCAGTGATACAACCAGCGTCGCCACGTTAAGATGTGAGCGGGTCGACCAGGGAGGTACACATGACCATCAGTTGGACGTGGACAGCAAAAGACAAGGCCGAGGCGGTACCGTCTATTGGTGATCAGTACATTTCCATGGACGGAAACGTTTTGTGCCTGCGCAATCCCATGCCGGCGGATTCAGCGTTCATGGCAAAGATGTTCTCTGCCACGATAGTCATTACGCTACTGCTGTGGGTATGGATGTTCTGTGCCGTGATCAATGACACGCCATCCGCTGAAGTCTGGGTGCTTTTCATTCCCCTGCTCATGCCGCTGGGCGTTTCGTTGTTCCTTTTCTACCGAATCCACTTGATCAGCAGTCAATCGAACTTCTATTTCAATCGCCACACCCAGAAAATCTACTACCTCAAGGGCAAGACACTGCTTGTCGGTGACTGGGGGAATGTCAACGCCGGCATAATCGGGCGAACCGAGTTTTCCGGTCGGTCGTTCAGTAGTACTACTTCTTTAATCCTGAATGCATTCGATAGCCATCAAGACAGCCCGCAAGCCCGGCAGAATGCCAAATCCTGGGCACCCACCTATAGCATCTGCATAGACAGCAATGAACCCAGCGATCCACGGCCGATCTTCGTTGCTCAGGTGTGGGAATACATTCGTCAGTTCATGGCCCATGGCCCGGATACACTGCCCGTTCCTCAAGAACCCCACTGGTGGTCTGTACCGCATAACGCTATCTGCCTGACACCCCGTCAGGCATTGCGTCATTACGTGCCTTGGCGCACGGGAGAGCCGGGGGAAGAGCAGGGCAAGAAATGGTGGCTGATGCCTCTCTGGTTGGTGTTCTTCCCGTACAACGTCTTCGTTGCGCTTTGCTGGTGGATGACCTGTCGTCTGTTGCGCGTACGTCCAGCGGCGGTACCGCAACAAGCGTTTGAAGGTGAGCCCGGTACAGCAGCGGCCATGGACCTGACAGCCAGGACTCTTGCGCCCTAGCGTTTTGCCGACAGGCTGGTGTAGCGAGACGTTGCTATGCATGAGCAAGCCCTTGAATTGCAAGATTCAGGGGCTTTTCGTTTCTGCTGTTTGAGGTAGGGCAATTATGCCACTACGCCGCGCTTTACTTTTTCTGACGCCAGAATACTATCAACCACCATTGGCCCAGGCCTGAATTCAGCGTGCTTTACAGCACACGTGCCTTTATTCGTTCGAAGCAATCAGAGAAAACATGATTACCATCCAAGAGCTCAACGACTTCATCAGCAATCCGGAATTGAATGACAGTATCGGGCAGGTCTGGGCCTTGATCGGCCAGCACTTCGAACAAGCGCAGGCGACCCTGCCGGCCGAGCAGGCAATGCCGCGCCGCGAATTGTCCTTTCATGATCATGTGCGCCTGCTGGGCTATCTGTCTCTGCTGATTGCCGAGGTGCCGGGTGATGTGGTGGAAATCGGCGTGTGGAAGGGCAAGTCGCTGGTGCTGATGAATGAGGTGTGCAACCGCGAGCGCCGCATCATTGGTATCGACCCGTTCGCGCTGCCAAACCAGTTCGAAGAGTTCAGCCACTACAAGCAACTGATGTTGCCTAATGCCGAAGTGATCCGCGGTTTCTCGGAGCTGTGTGCCGAGCGCTTCTACAGCCTCGCACCCAAGGTCGCGCTGTTGCATATCGACGGTGGTCATGCCGGCCGCAACGTGTTGCTGGACTTCCTGCTGTACTCACCGAGCGTGGTGCCTGGCGGCTTTATCGTGTTCGATGACTATGGTGATTTCCAGCATTCGCCCGAGGTCGGACCGGCTGTTGACCTGCTCAGGGCCACGGGCTACTTCAACGGCTTCCATGTACTGGGCTGTGTGCATGGCTTCGAGAACAGTTACGTGCTTCAACGCATGTAATCGATCCAGGCGGGTGTGCCGTGCTCAGGGCTGGCACACCAGGCGCTGTCGCTCATAGTTCAGCGCCTTGTCGCGCTCAGGCAAGTTGTATGGTGCGCTGCACTGGCGCTCCCCCCACTTGATTGTCAGGCTGCCCTGGTCTTCTTCCAGTAGTACCAGCGCCTTGCCGTTGGGGTCGGAAATCGCCAGTTGTTTGCCGCTGGCATCTTCCAGTGAAGCGCCGAACGGGATCATCCCGCCCTGTTCGTCGAACAGCTCGAACTGTACCCGCCGCCCGCTCTTGCCGGTGTAGCGGGCCACCACCACGGCGCCACGGCGTGGCACCAGTTGCTGGGTGGCGTTGTCGATTTCGATGTCACCGCCCAGCTCGCGGGTGTCCAGGCTGATCCAGTTGACCCGGTAAGGTTGTGCGCTGGGGATCACTGCGTAGCCGTTGCGCCCGGTTTCGACACCGCTGTAGCTGCTGATCTTGGCGCCTTTGACCCCCGGCACCTGGGCCAGGGCGAAGGTTTCGCCGACGGTCTGGCCCAGGTTGATGCCGCCTTCGTGGGCGACCACGGATCCGGCAACGTTGAGGTTCTGCGAGTCGTAGCCGCGGCCCTGGCTGTAGCCCAGGGTAATGTCGGCCACCGAGGTGCGGGTGTTGAGGTTGGCCGACGCGGAGTTGCCGCCGGAGCTGCTGTTGCCGCCCTGTACCGAATAGAACGTGTCGCTGGTCTCGGACAGGTAGCCGTTGACGCCGACCTGGGTGCTGTCGCCGCCTTTTTGCGTGCTGGTGGTGATGAATGCACGCGGCGCGCGGGCGCGGCTGCCCAGTGGGAAGGACACTGACAGGTTGAGCTGGGTATCGCTGCTTGAGCCGCCAAAACCATCGCCCAGGTCTTTGCTGCGGGTGACGCCGATGTTGTAGCTGGCTTCGCCCCAATTGTTGCTGTAGCCGGCCGAAAAGCTCTGCGAGCCGCCACGGTTCCAGTAGCGCTGGTCGCTGGCGTTGACGTACAGGCTGCCCAGTTCGCGGTTGCGGCCCATGCTCTGGTTGATGGTCAGGTCGGTGCGGGTCTTGGAGTTACCCGGGCGCCGTTCGAGGTCGCTGCTCAAGTCCTGGACGTGGTCGGTCAGGGTGCGGAAACCTTCGGTGGAGTAGCGGTACGCGGCCAGCGTGAAGTTGGTGTCGGTGCCGGTGAAGGTCTTGGCGTACAGGGCGCGCACACTATTACCCTGGGTGGTTTGCCCCTGTGCGCGGCTGCTCGAGTGGGTGACGTCGAATGACACGGCGCCCAGCGCAGTGTTCTTGCCGGCGCCCAGCGACAGCGCCTTGTAGTTGTCGCTGGCCTGTACACCGATGATGCCGGTGAGGTTGCTGCTGATGCCGTAGGCCAGGGTGCTGCTGAGAATGTTCGGCGTGGCCATGCCGTCGGTGTTGCTGTTGTATTGGCCGGCCGAGACGCTGTATTTCACCTGGCCTTCACGGACCATGATCGGCAGGCTGGAGAACGCCTGGGTGGTCACCCGGCGGCGACCGTCGGCTTCGATGATGGTGATCTGCAGGTCGCCGTTGGAGCCGGACGGGTAGATATCGCTGATCTCGAACGGCCCCGGTGGCACGCTGGCGGTATACAGGATGTAATTGTTCTGGCGGATCTCGACGGTGGCGTTGGTCTGCGCCACGCCACGGATGATCGGCGCGTAGCCGCGTTCGCTGTCGGCGCGCATGCCTTCGTCGGACGCAAGCTTCACGCCACGGTAGCGCACGCTGTCGAACAGGTCGGTATCGCTGAAAATATCACCGGCGCTGAACTGGCCCTTGATCGCCGTTACGTCATGTTGCAGGTAGCTGCGGTTGCTCTTGAAGGTGCTCGGGCGGCCGGTGCTGCTGGTGAAGTTCGACTCGTTGCGAAAACGCCAGGCACCGAGGTTGATGCCGTTACGCAGGCCCAAGTTGTTGGCGATGCGGGTGTCGGTCTCGCCGGCGCTGCGGCTGCTGTTGAACTGGTAGTTGATAAGCGCCGCAGGCACGCCGTCGTCCCACAACGCGGGGTCGACGTAACCGCGAATACCACGCTGCATCGCCACTTGCGGTACGCTGGCCGCCAACTGCAGGCGGGCGGCGTCATAACGCAGGCTGGCCTGTTCGATCATGGCGGGCAGGTCGTAGCAGCTTTGCGGGGCGTTTGGGTCGAACTTGCCTTGGGCCTGCAGCTTGTTCATGTCGATGCCCAGCTGTTGCAGCAGTTCCAGGGTCAGGCAGGGCTCGACGCGGCCGGTGGCCGGGTTGCGGTTGAAGTCGACGTCACGCCGGCCCACCAGCACTTCGTTGCTGTACAGGTCGACCCGGTAATTGCCCGGCAGTACGCTGTTGGCCGACAGCAACAGTTGCAGGTCAACCGACGACGGCGCGCCTTGCAAAAAGGTGGTGTTGAAGGCTTCCAGTTGTTGCGCATCGCTGGCGTGCTGTTCGGCCAGGGCCGGCAGCGCGGCAACTACCGCCAGCGACAGGGCGCTCAACTTCAACAGGCTGGCAGTTGCAGTGTGGGCGCGCAGGCGTTGGCCGGCGCAATGAGTTGGCCTGTTACCGGAAGAAAAAGACATGCAAAGGAACCTGTATCATCGTCAATGACGACTGGGCGCGGCGAGGGGCGCAATCACGCGCAGGATTAAAGCCTTGGCCTCAATCGTTATTGTTTCGTCGGCGCTTCGGCAGCAGTACTGGCGTGGCCGCTGGACAGTGTCGCGGTGTACTGACTTTGCGCACCGTAGTCATTGATGCTGGAGAACATCAGGCGCACGTTGTTGTCGGCGCTTAGCGATTTAACCGGGAACGTTTTTACTTCACCGGGCGCCACCATGGTCGAATCCACGGCCAGCTCGCTGTGTTTGCCCGCCTCAAGTTTTATATCCGCCATCGACACGTGATACAGGCTCGGATTATTGACCTGCAACAGGGTCTTGCCGCTTTGGCGAAGCAGTTGCCATTGCAGTTCGGTCGGCGCCAGCAGGGCATTGCCTGGCAAGCCGGCGGGGCGGAAGAAAATCTTGATGCGCTGGCGCACAGCCAACTGCAAGGTGTTGGCCGCCGCCGCAGCCTGAGGGATTTCCTGTACGTTGAGCCAGACCACCGACTCTTTGTCGGCGGGCATGCCCGTGCCTTCGTACAACACCCGCAGCAATTGCTGTTCACGGGCGAACACCCGTGCCAGTGGCGGGGTGACGGCAAAGGGCACGCTGCGCTGGGTATCGTTGTCGTCGACCCAGGATTGAATCAGCACATCCTGGTTGCCATTGCGCACGGTGACGTTGGCTTCCTTGTGGTTGCCATCAAAGACAATACGCGTGGCACTCAATGAAATACTGGCCATGGCCTGGCCGGCCATGAGCATGCCGAGCAACCCCAGGCATGCGGGAATAGAACGACGCAACATGGTGTGTACCGTTTGATTCAGGGCTTTTGATTCAGCGTCAATGGCGAGGCCGGGCGGCCTCGCACATAGCAGTTCAGGCGCTACGCGTTATTCGTATTGCAGGATGAACGGCAGGGTGGCGTCACCGCGACCGGCAGTGGCGGTGCCGGCTGCGCCAGTGGTGACGTAGGCGGCGGAGAAGTTGAGGATCGCGTCGCCACCGGCAGCACTGGTACCGTGCATGTCGCTCTGGATCTTGGCGGTGGTTTTCGAGCTCAGGTCGATCAGCGCGCCGTTGCTGTCGAGCAGGGCGATACCGACGTTGGCTGCAGTGCCGGTGCCTTTGGTCAGGGCCAGGACTTTCTTGCCGGTGACCAGGCCCGAACCGCCGCTGGCAGCGTCAAAGATCATCGAGACTTTGGTGCCCAGGTTGCAGTTGACGTTGAGGTTGAAGTCTTTACCGGTCACACGGCCCGAGGATGGGCTTTCGGCGGTGCCCATGTCCTTGATCGACACAGTGCCCATATCGACGGAAATCACTCGGTCGGCGTTGGCGCCGTCAACCGAGCAGGCGTCGTTGTTGATCACGCCGGTGAAGGTGATCTTGCCGCTGCCACCTTGAACAGGGGGCGGATCGGCAGCCAGGGCACTGCCGGAGGCGGCAATGACGGACAGGGTGATAAGGGCCAGTGAGAACTTCTTCATGGTGATGTCCATTTGTATTGGTTGGAAAGTGCTGCATGAAAATGCCAATACACAATAGGTCGCGGGGTGTTTGCCGAACATCAGACGATTCTTATAAGGTCTGTGCTGAAGAAGTGGCGGCTACTTGCGCAACAAAGCCATTGTCGACGGATGACGTTGTTGCCATACCGGTTAGTTGAAGATGCTGCGCTCCAAACAATAAGTCAGTAAATCCTGATCACTATTAACCTCCAGTTTGCGCATGGCCGAAATCTTTTGCGCGCTGATGGTTTTGGCACTTCGGTTCTGGCTGCGGGCAATATCGCTAACACTTTTACCGGCGACAAACAGGCGCAGTATTTCGAACTCCTTGGGTGACAGGGTGGCGAACCGATCCTCGATCGCCGCCGTGGTTTCGATGACCGAGGTTTTCGCCGGCTCCAGGCTGCGATACTGGCTCTGTTGGGCAACGGCCTTGAGTGCCAGCTGGATTTCCGTGTGCAGCTGGCTCTTCTGGATTACCCCGACCACGCCCAGCTCATGCAGGCGGGTGAGAATCAGGTGGTTGGAGATCATCGTCAGAATCAGCACCTGCAACTGCGGAAAGTGCCGTTTCAGGTAATCGACCAACTTCAGGCCGTCGCCGTAAGGTGAATCGGCCGGCATGTTGTAGTCAGTGATCACCAGGTCCACCGGTTGTTGCTCAAGCAGTTCGATCAGCCCTTTCGAGCACACGGCCTCGCCGACCACGCAAAAACGTTCGTCACGTTCTACCAGTTCGCGCACGCCAAGCAGCACGATAGGGTGATCGTCCGCGATGATGACTTTGAGTTTGTCCATAAAGGCCGTCCGTAGTACCGGTATAGAGGGTTAGAGGGTGTCCATACGGCCGCAGGTAAGCCTGATTGTTGTTACTCGAGCGCATCCACAACAGCGGCAAGTCGGCTCAGTATCTGCTGCACTTTCAGGTTCAGGGATGCATCGAGCACCCCGCCCGCCAGCTGACACTCCAGCGCCGTGCAGTGTTCGGCCAGGTTGATGGCCTGTACCGCGCCCAGGGCACCGGCGATGCTGTGCAGCCTTTGGGCAACGATTCTACCGTCACTTTGTTCCAGCGCGCAGCGGATCAGTTGCAAGTCATCGCGCATGGTGCTGATAAACAGCGGGCGCATCTTCTCGGAAAGCTGCAGGTTATCACTGGCCTGGACGGCTGCGGGGGCGGTGAGGGTATCCGGCTCGACCCTCGCGGCGGCGCTGTGCAAGGCCGGGCGACAGAGCTTGAGCAGATGGCCGCGCAGGGTTTGCAGGCTCAGCGGTTTGACGATCCAGGCGTTCATGCCCACGGCAATGCAGCGCATGCCTTCTTCGCGCATGGCATTGGCGGTAACACCGACAATCGGCAATTGCGGGTCATGCTCGCGCAGGGTGCGGGCCAGTTCATAGCCGTTCATGACGGGCATGTTGACGTCAGTCAGCACCAGGTCAAAGACCTCGGGTTGCCACAGGTGCAGCGCCTGTTCACCATTGCTGGCCACCACCGCGGTGCAGCCCAGGGCCTCGAGTTGCTCCTTGATGATGGCCTGGTTGATCGGGTTGTCTTCGGCCACCAGGATGCGCAGTTGCAGGTTGTCGGCCGGTTGTTCCGGGGTTTGCTGCTCAGCCAGCGGCTTGCCTTGCCGGGCCAGGGCGACCGCCGCGGCGATTGCGCGCACGCTGTGCAGGTCGACGTCCCAGCCCTGCGCGCTGTATTCAGGCGGGTTGCGCCCGCCCGCAGTGCACAGCACCCGTGGCCCGGGCCAGGCCTGCTCGGCGGCGGCCGGCAGTGCATCGACCAGAATTGCCGGCGCATGTTTGGCTTCCAGCGGCTGCGGCGCCAGCGTGGCAGGGACGCCCAGGCGGACAAGCCAGTCGAGCAATGATTGCGCCAGCTCCTGTACCGGCGCGCGCACATATACCGGCACTGTGTAGGTTGCGCCTGGCGTACTGGCGGTCGCTTCGGCTGGCAGCACCGGCAAGCTCATGCGCAGGGCAAAACTGCTGCCCAACCCGGGTTCGCTGACCACTTTCAACTGCCCGCCCATCATTTCGCTGAGCCACCAGCAGATCGGCAGGCCCAGCCCGGCACCGCCTTCGCTGCAGGCATCCTGGACCTGATAGAACAGCTCGAACAGCTTGGCCTGCTGCGCCGTGGAGATGCCGATGCCGGTATCGGTGACCTGCCACTCCAGGCTGACACTGGCGTCTTCGTGGGCCAGCACCCGGGTGCGCAACACCACGCGCCCGGTGTCGGTGAACTTGATGGCATTGCTCACCAGGTTGTTGAGGATCTGGCGGATGCGCATCGGGTCGCCCAGCAGGCGCTCGGGCAGGGTGGCGTCGGTGCAGGCATAGAGCTGCAGGCCCTTGCGCTGGGCGAAGGCGGCATAGGTGTGCAGGGTATCTTCGATCAGGTCCAGGGGGCAGAACTCGATGGCCTCGATGGCCATCTGCCCGGACTCGATCTTCGACACGTCAAGTACGTCGCTGATCAGTTGGAACAGGGTCGCCGAGGAGCGCTGGATGGTCTGCAGGTATTCCTGCTGGCGTGGCTCCAGGCGGGTCAGGCCGAGCAGTTCGAGGGTCCCGAGTACGCCGTACAGCGGGGTGCGGATTTCATGGCTCATGGTCGCCAGGAACAGGGTCTTGGCTTCGTTGGCGGCATCGGCGGCGCGTCGGGCTTCTTCCAGGGCGGTGGCATCCTCGATGTGCCGAGTGATGTCGTTGAAGGCGTACAGGCGTACGTCCTGGCCCTGGTAGCGGGTCGAGACAAAGCCCACCTGCAGGTGACGGCCGTCGATTTCCAGGTGGGTTTCGCCCGTTTCACCCTGGTCGTGGCGGTGTTCCAGGGCATTGATCAGCTTGGCGCTGCCCGGCGATTGCTGGGCACGCTGGTTTTCCACCAGTACCTGGTTATCGGTGCGGCGCACCACGCATAATCCGGTGGGCGCGGTATCGATGACCACGCGGCTGAAGGCTTCGCTTTCGGCGATACTGGCATGGGCCTGGCGGGCCGGCAGGATCACTTGCCGGCGGTACCAGCGGTTGGCACCCCAGCCCATGGCGATGACCCCGAACAACAAGGCACCAAGGCTTGCCAGTGGCCACAGGGCATAGCGGAAAAAGCTGCTGTAGTTGAGGGCATAAATGGCGGTCCAGCCCGGGCCCGCGTGGTTGACCAGCTTGAACACCAGGCCTTCGGGCTTGAAGTTGATCCCTTCATGCAGCGGCGATTGCGGCCACAGCGATCCAATCAGCACCTGGCCGGAAGGCGCCACCAGGGTGAAGTGGTCATAGATCGACCATTCCATGGTGCGTTCGTAATCATTGGCCTGGGACAGGTCTAGCACGCTGGCGATCATCACCTGGGTGTCGGCGCCTTTGATGTGTATCTCGTCTGCGGCCAGCTCGATGCCGATATACGCCAGCAGGCGCGCCGGGCCAGGGCTCTCGGCGCTCGGGCCATAATGCTGCCAGCAGACCTCCCCCTCGTTGAGCAACTGATGATCGCGCGGCAGGCGGTCGACCACGGTCTTGACCATGTCGATGAAGGTTTCATTGAGCGGTACGGTCTTGGTCCGTGAATGGCCGGCGGCCGGCACGGTAATGTCGAAGTTGCCGTGCTGGTTGAACAGAAATACATGCGGCGACTGGTAATGTGAAGTCGACCAGAAGGCACTGTAGAACGTCGCCAGGTGCACGCCGAGGGAAAAGATCTTGGCATGTTCGCTGGCGGCGATTTTTTGCGGGTCGATTTTTGCGCTGAAGGGCATGGAGTAAGAAAACGCCTGGCCCTGATAAATATTCGGGCCTTCTTCCGGCAAGGCTTTCAACAAGCGAACTTCGGCATTCTCGCCCTTGAGCAACTCGCCCTGGTGGCTGCGTTGCGCCAGGTTGCGCAAGAACACTTCCTGCTCGCGGATGTTTTCCATCAGCCGGGCAAAATGAAAGCGCACGGTGTCGTGCTCCTCTTCGACCAGGCGCTGAAACGACCAATAGCTGGTGCCCACCAACAACAACGCCAGCCCGAGCAGCACCATCATCCCTTTGTTCAGGCGCAACGAGCTGCGGGTGAGTTTGTCCAGCAGGGCGTTGTCGTGCTTCATCAGGAACTTCCGCAATAACGGTAATGTAGGTGGCTGGATGGAGTTTACCTCTGCTGGCAATTAAAGGCTGCGCGGCACATCAATAGAAGGTTGCCGGCCCGTCATGGTTCAGCAGTTGCTGGAACTGCTCGGACGACACCGCATGTGAAATCAGAAAGCCCTGGGCCTGGGTACAGTCGATCTTGCGCAACAGGGCAAGCTCCTGGGGCGTCTCGACGCCTTCGGCAACCACGGTCAGCCCCAGCTTGCGGCCCAGGGCGACGATGCTGGTCAGCGCCGAGGTCATGCCTTCGTTTTCATGGCAGCCCTGAACCAGGGCGCGGTCGATCTTCAGTTCTGTGAAGGGCGTGGAGACCAGGTTCATGTACGAGCTGTAGCCCTTGCCGAAATCATCCTGCGACAGGCCGAAGCCCTTGATGCGCAGGCGGCAGGCACCGGCGTAGAAGTTGCTGATGTCCTGGGGCACCGAGCACTCCATCAGCTCGAAGCAGATCTTGCCCGGGATGCCCTGGTGATGCAGGACGAACTCCAGCAGGCGGTCAGCCAGGTCATGGCTGTTGAGCAGGTGGGTTGGCAGGTTGATCGATACCGGAATGTCGTAACCCTGCTGGCGCCAGCGCGCCTGGGCGTGGATGGCCTGCTTGAGCATCAGCCACAACAGACGCTCTTCCAGCTCGAAGGTCTTGAAGGCCGGCAGGAACGAGCCAGGCAACAGCACGCCTTGCTCGGGGTGCATCCAGCGCACCAGGGCTTCGGCGGCGACGATGCGGCCATTGCTGAGGGATTTTTTCGGCTGGAACCAGGCCTGGAACTGGCCGTTGCTCAGGCCGTGAATCAGCGCCTGGTAGTCGAACTGCGCCACTGCCGGCGGTACCTGCGGCGCACTGCGGTTCTTGCCGCCGAGCTGTTCGGTGAGGTTGCGCAGGGCGGCCGGCTTGACCGGCTTGGAGATCAAACCGATCACTTCTACGCCGAGGTTCTTGGCCACCAGGCTTGCGGCCATCAGCATGCGCTTGGAGGCGGCGCTCATGATCGCCAGGTCCGGCTTGCTGCGCAGCCTGGCCAGGCCCTGGATGAATTGCACGCCGTCCATGCCCGGCATCAGCAGGTCGGTGAGCACCAGGTCGAAGTCACGCCGCTGCAGGTGTTCCAGCGCTTCCTTGCCGTCCTGGGCCGCTTCGAAATGGAAATCGCCCAATTCGCTGAACAGGTGCTGCAGGTACATGTGCTGGAACGGGTGGTCCTCGACGATCAAGATGTTATAGGGCTTCATGGGAGGTCTCTTGATAAGGCGCCAGATAGTTGAACAGGGCCCGCAACGCGAAAGGTTTGACCAGGCAATGGTTCATTCCGGCAGCAAGGCACAGTTCTGCTTCGCCGCGCATGGCATTGGCCGTCGCCCCGATGATCGGGATCGAACAGCCTTGGCGGCGCAGCTCTCTGGCCAGTTCATAGCCATTGAGTTTGGGCATGTTCACATCGGTCAGGACCACATCGAAGTGCCCGTTTTTCCACAACTGCAGGGCTTCGTTGCCGTCCCCCGCCAACTCGACGGTGCAGCCGAGCTCCTCAAGCTGATCACGCAGGATGAGTTGGTTGATGATGTTGTCTTCGGCCACCAGGATGTGCAGGTCGAGCTTCTGTATTTCGCGCTTTTGCGGGTTATCGGTGCGGGCGATCCACAGTCCCTGGGCTTGTCTGACGGCCTGGTATAAGGCGCTCAGGTGGTTGAGATTGACCTGCCAGCGACCGTCTTCGAGCTGTGGCTCGCAGCAACCGTGGGCGCTGGCCAGGATCAGCGGGCCGCTCCAGTCGGCCACCAGCGGCTGTTCGGCGCTGCCAGGGTGCAGCTCCAGCAGCAGGCAGCCGCTGGCTGAGTCCGCGGGCGTCGGCCGCCCGACCTGGGCACGTGCGCCCCAGCGGCGCAGCCAGCCGCTGATCGACTGCGCCAGTTCGCGAATCGGCGAGAGCACATAGATCGTCTCGGGCAACAGGCCGCCCTGGGCGGGCAGGTCGGTGCTGGCCGACGCTTCTTCCAGCGGCAGGGTCAGGGTGAAGCTGCTGCCCAGGCCCAATTCACTGACCATGCGCAACTGGCCGTTCATCAATTGGGTCAGGCGCTGGCAGATGGGCAGGCCCAGGCCGGTACCGGCCACCACATTGGTGTTGCCTTCGGTCTGGTAGAACGGCTCGAAAATGTACGCATGGTCTTCTTCGGCGATGCCCTTGCCGGTGTCCGACACTTGCCACATCAGGCTCGAGCGTTCGCCATCACGGTTGATCAGCTTGACCCGCAGCACCACCCGGCCACTGTCGGTGAACTTGACCGCGTTGCTCAGCAGGTTGTTGAGAATCTGCCGGATCCGCGTCACATCGCCGATCAGCCGTTCCGGCAGTTGTGGATCGAAGCAGGCATACAGTTGCAGGTCTTTGCCCAATGCTGCGGCGCTGTAGCCCTGGATGACTTCGTGAACCAGCTCCAGCGGCGAGAATTCGCTCAGTTCCAGCGCCAGTTGCCCGGCTTCGATCTTCGACACATCCAGTACGTCGCAGATCAACTGCAACAGGGTCGCCGAGGAGCCCTCAATGGCATGCAGGTAGTCGCGCTGCTGGGCATCGAGCTGGGTCCGCGCCAACAGTTCCAGGGTGCCCAGTACGCCGTACAGCGGGGTGCGGATTTCATGGCTCATGGTCGCCAGGAACAGGGTCTTGGCCTCGTTGGCGGCATCGGCCGATTGCCGCGCCTCTTCCAGCGCCGCTTCCACCTGCTTGCGTGCACTGATGTCGCTGAAGGCGCAAAACAGCACGTCTTCACCGTTGTAGCGGGTTGGGGCGCTGCTCAGGTACAAGTGACGGCCATCGGCGGTGGCAAAGTAGTCAGTGCGTTCAGGTTGCTGGCTGGCGAAGGCCTGGTTGATCCAACCGGCACACAGCACATCGCGCTCCAGGCCGTCCCCCAGCCATTGTTGTGCCAGGGTGTTTTCCAGCACCACCTTGCCGTCGGTACGGCGCAGTACGCACAAGGCCACGGGCGCGGTCTGGATGACATCGCGGCTGAACGCCTCGCTTTCGATCAGGGCCTGGATGCGGTTGATCGCCGGGGCAATGAAACGATGCTCGATGCGGCGCATCAACAGCAGGACCAGGGTCACGGTGAACAGGCAGAACAGCAGCGAGCCGACCAGTTGCTGCCACAGCCCGGTCATCACTGCCAGCAGGTCAATCGAGTACACCAATTGCCAGTCCGACGATTGCAGGTGTTTGCGGATCACCAGGTGGTCGGGTATCCAGCCGTCGCCGACAAAGCCGAAAAAGTTTTCGCCCTTCGAGTTGAGCAGCATCTGTCCCAATCGTGTGTCGTGGCTGTTGGTGAACACCAGCATGCCTTCGGAGTTGAGCATCATGAACTCGCCGGCGCTCTGGTCACTGAGCGCAGTGGACACTTCGCGGCTGTCCATCTCCAGGCCCAGCCAGCCCGACTCGACGTCACGTTCATCAAGCCGGATGAAGATGTACAGGTACGAACGTTGCTCGGTCTGGTCGGTCAGCCACAGCTCGGCGCTGGGTGACGGGTTGTTGTCCTTGAGCGCCTGCAACTGTTCGAGCATGCGCGGCGAGAACCCGGGCACGCCGGGGGCGGAGTTGTACAAGCGCCTGACTTGCGCGTTCGGCCCGGTGTCGACATACAGCAGGCTGACCTGCTTGTCCTTCATGTAGTCGCGCATGCGCTGGGTCAGCCAGATGCTCCAGCGGTTGTCGGTGGTGCTGCCCAGTTGCAGGTGCACTTCTTCGGTCGATGGCAGGTAGACCAGGGGCTTGGCCTGCTTCGACTTGCGCACCGCCGACAGGCTCAGGCTTTCCAGCAAGGCTTCGCGATTGGTGAAGAAGGTGTGCGCTTCGGCAATCGCGCTGCTCATGTAGCCGCGACGCTGGGAGATGTCGTTGTTGAAGGTGAACAACAGAAAGTTGTACACGCCGCTGAGAATGCCGATCAGCAACACCACGGCGAACAAGCGCAGCAAGCGGCGGGCGGCTTCGGGGCTGGAAAGAAGGGGGCTGATTTGCAGCAGGTAGCTTTTTAATCTCATCCGCGGACTCTAGTGAGTCGCGTGCGCTACAGACATCAGACGATCCTTAAACATAGGCGTTGTCGACCCTGTTGGCCAGCCAGGCGCCGCTCATTTACCCGGTTCTGCGACCTGCTTGGCAAAGTGCGGCTTTGACTATCAGACAATCCTTAAACAATGCGCCGTCTGGTCGACACTCAAGGTATCAACCGCTATCGCAGGAGTGTCGGCATGAACGGGAAGTATGTTGCTATCGCTGCAGGGTTGCTGTTCGGCCTGAACGGGGCCTGTGTGGCCGCCACGCCGGTCGCCCAAGGGGTGATCAATTTCACCGGCAGTATTGTCGAGTCGCCGTGCACGCCTTCGACCCAGGCCGGTGCCTTCAACCTCAACGATTGCCCGGCGCAGGTGCGGGGTACCCGTATCGGCCTGCAGCGGGTTGACTCGCAAGCGTCGGTCAGTGCGCCCGATCAAACCCCGGTCAACGTCAGGCTGGTGGCCGATAGCGGCAAGGCCGGGCGCTATTATCACCAGCAGTACGCGCTGGTGGATGCTGCCGGCAAGGCGGTCAGTTCCGGCGCCTACCTGATCACCCTGACCACGCCTTAAGCCTTCGGCGTAAGGGCGTTTGAGAATTGTCTTAGAGTCTGCGCCCACGACCAACGGTAACCTTGCCAATACTTCAGCGAGTCGCAGTGTCTATAAAGACTCGCGGAGCCCATCTGTCAGGTTTACCGAATGTCAAACACAGCATTGCGCATCGTCATCGCTGATCGGCAGCAGGATCAGCGCAGCAAGATAGAGAACATGCTCAACCGCCTGGGGTATTGCCGCGTTGCCCACTTGAGTAGCTTTCAAGCGTTGCAGGCGGCTACCCGGACGCAGGGCACCCCCTTCGACCTTTTGATCGTCAACACGGTGCTGGTGCCTTCCCGGCAGTTCAACCTGTTGAAGTTCTGCCACGACAACCCGCGCATCCGTCATGCGCTTATCTATGAAGGGCAGCGCGCCGACTCTTCGCAGGTGTCGGTGCCCGTCAATGGCAGGATTCAACTGTGCCTGTCACAGGCACCGGACTTCGATTCCATCAAACGATGCCTGCACAGTGTCGATCCGCTGTTTGCACGTTAATCACTGATCCCGCTCCCCCGCACGCCCTTTTTTTTTCAAACGCCAACTGGTAGCGTGCAGCACCTCGCTGTATTGCCCGATCCCTTTCGCCATCGTTGCCTGTCCAGGGCAGACGTACGCGGGTATCCGTTGGCCCATCAAGGGCGCCGGCGCAGGACGCATCGGGCGATGCACAGTCATTCGCAAAGGGAGTTCACAATGACGCAAAACAGCACCGTGCTGTCCGGCATTCAGCTGGATCAATTCATGGACCGTCTTGAGGTCGAGCATCAGGAACACGGTGCCGATTACCTGCTGAGCCAGCTGCGCGGCCAGCCGCTGAAGGCTGCTTCGCTGGAATCGATCGACCGCCTGCACGTGCTGTGGGTCAACGCCGGTGACGTCGATGCCGCCAGGGCGGTACTGGCCGAAGACGGTCAGGCGCTGCTCGAGGCCTGCGCTGACGACGCGCGCAACGAACTCAAACTCAACCTGCTGGTTTACCAGCTGCGCCTGGCCAACTACCTCAAAGACGAGGAGGGCCTGCTGCAGGGGCTCGACAGCCTGCAGCAACTGAGCAACGAGCGGCTCGACTTCGACGTCGAGCAATACCGGCGCTATCGCATCTTCGACGAGCTCGAACACACCACGCTCGACGTCGCGCTCAAGGCCATCGAGGTGCGCCACACCCTGGCGCTGATCAACCCCGGGCGCCACGCCCTGCGGGCCTGGGACGATGCCGACCAGCACCGGCGCCGGGCCCGGGTGCTGGCCGCCCACGAGCAAGACGAGCAGGCCCGCGAAGCCGCCTTGAGTGCGATTGCCGCCTTGCGCACCGCAGGCGAGGATCAGGACGTCGACGCTAACGACTGGCTGTGGCTGGGCGACGCGCTGATCGAAATCGTGCCGCTGCGCCTGGCGATGTTCGAGCAGCCCGTCGTGCAGTCGATCGCCGAGTTGTCGCTGCCCCGGCGCCGTGAGTGGGAAGTGCGCCTGGCGCGGCTGGCCGCCCGTGCATTGCAGGCCCAGGGCGACCTGCCCGGGGCCCTGAAGATCTGTGAAGTGGCGAGCCGCAGCCTGGACTCGGATGGTGGCGATAACTTCATTAATTTCGAATTGCCCTGGTTGCTCGAAAGTGGGCGGATCGAGGAGGCTGGGCAACGGGCGTTCATGGATGTCTATGAAATGCTCGAGCAGATGTGGCCCGGCACGCCATTCTGGATTCACGACCGGTTGCTCGAGGCCGAGGACAACTCGGTGTGGTGGCCGCTGTGCGTGATGCGCGCCTGCGACAACGCCGCTTTGCTGGAGCGCTTTGTTGCCTGCCTGCCCGAGCGCAGCGAGGCGACACCGGCCTTGAACCCGTTGCTCGAAGCGCTGCACGCGACCCGGGAGAACCCCGAACTGCGCGACGCGCTGTTTGCCCAGGCGCGCGAAGAAGCCCAGCGCCGTGCGCCGAATCACCCATGGATCACCCGCCTGGTTGCGGTGCGAGAGGGCGATGCCGGCCTGATCGACGCCAAGACTGAGCTGGCCATGTTGCAGGACGCCGTAAAAGCCGGCGGCCTGCAGGATCGACGTAGTGCCTACAGTGTGTTCTGCGCGCACGTCAAAGCCTTCGGCGTCATCGATGCCCTCAAGCAGCCGATGCCGCAACTGGCCAGTGGCATGTACTGTTACGAGTACGCCGGGTATGTCGAGGACAAGGTGGAAGAGCAGGTCAAAAGCCTCGATGAAGCCACCACGAACGAAGCCTGGTCGCTGCTGCGCTTCCTGCAGCGGGCTGCCTACGAGCAGGGCCGGGTGCGCATGGAACAGTGCTTTGCCAGTGGCAGCGGCCACCGGTATGACGGCTGCGCCCACCTGTACTCGATGCTGTGCAACAACCTGGCAATCAACTACCGCTGCTACAACGACCAGCAGATGTATGACCAGGCCCTTGAACTGCACGCTTGCGGCATCGCCGCCAGTTCGTTTGCCGAGCACTATCACGGCGTGCTCAATGCACGTATCTGCCAGAAGGATTACGCGGCTATCGCTGAGGCGGCGGAGCAACTCTGGCACTACGCGGCGGATTACGGCTACAGCCGCCATGAGCCGGATGACTACCTGCAAGACGTCACGTTTGCGCTGTATCGCCTGGATCGCGACCGGGAAATGTTGATCTGGCTGGAACGTATCTTGAAGTGGCAGGAAGAGCGCGGGGTCAGTGACAAGGACCTGGAATACTCGCCGCTGTTCGCCCGGCTGAAAGTCGCCATGTACCTGGCTCATAGCCTGCCTGAGGCGGCCACCGGCCTGTGGCAGCGTTACGCGTCGCAGGTCAATGAAAGGGACGAAAGCTCGCTGCTGGGCTGCGCTGGCGATGTGCTCAAGGACCTCGGGCGCAAGGAAGAGGCCCTGGCCTATTATCAGCGCGCCATCCTGCGCAGCGATCCGGACAACGCCGTCGACCAGAGAAACAATAAAGTCTTCAACGAGATGATCGCCGAGCTGCAGGCACCGCAAAAAACGGCAGGCAAGGCCTGGTGGCAGATATGGAAGTGACACCGGAGCTGCGACAGTCCGGTTACGCCCCGCGCAATGCGCTCAATGCCGATCAGCTCAAACGCGGTATTGCCGAGCGCAGCAAGGCCCGCAGTGATGCCCCAGAGGTGAGTAAATGGTTGCTCAACCATTTCTACCGTCATCTGGTCGGCAACTTCGAGCCGGCGCGCCGGATCCTGGCCCTGGAGCAGGCCGTCGAGGTACTGGGAACGGAGCCACCGCCATGGGTGGCCAGGCACTTGAGCGACGTCGGTAAAGCGTCGCAGCAGGTGCTTGCGCCCCTGGTATGGGTCGACCCGGAGCAAGCCTCACTGCTGGCGCAGGAGGCCTTGCTGGTGGAGTTTCTCACCTCGCGCCAGGGCACTGCGCTGGCCGGCAAGCTTGATCGGATCAACTGCCCGCAGGCGCTGGCGCTGTGGGAAAAAGAACACGCGCAGATGGCCGCGCGGGTTGACCAGGGCTGGCGTCAGAGCCAGCCTGAGGCCTTGGCCACGGTCGTGACTACCGGCGAACATGTATTGCAGGAGCTGCGGCCCGACAGCCCGTTGTTGCGCGCCGAAATGGCCTTTGAAAGCTATGTGATGCGCCATTGCCTCGGCCAGTTCGCCGACCGCCGCGCCCTGAGCGGTGGCTACGGCGAGCGCTATGCCGAAGCGGTGGAACAGCGGCGCATGCGTGTGCTCAGTTTTCGCGACGGCCAGGGCCAGCCGCACATCACCATCAGCCTGATTGTCCAGGCCGACGGCACCTTGACGGTCGAGCAGGTCAAGGGCAAGCAGAACCGGCCGCCGGTCGAGCGTTACTACCAGGACCTGCTGCAGTGCCTGAATGCTCTGGGCACCGACCAGCAGACCCCCGCTGACTGTCTCGCCATCGGCATCGTGCGCACCGAGTCCGCCTGGCTGCGTATCGAAGAGGTCACTGATGCTACCGCCCAGACCCGTCTGGTAGCCCGCTACCCGCAACTGTACGAGCGCCTCGATGCACCTTCGGCCATGGTCGAGTGGCTGGTGGCCGGGCGTCAGCCGCAGCAGTTCTTGCAGGCTGCCCCGCAAGCGGTGTCGGTCAAGTACGCCACCCGGCATATCCTCAGCAAGCGCGCTGAGCGTCAGCTCAATGATCCTCTGTATCAGACCGAAGGTGTGCCGTGGCCGGACATGACGCCGGCCGAGGGCGAGGAAATCCAGGCCTGGCAAGCCCGGGCAAGGTAAGGAGAAGCGCATGTTTTTACTGATCGCGGCGGTTGTTTCAGCCTGGTTGTTGTGGCGGGCGTTGCGACCGCGCGCCGCGCCGTTGTTCAGTCAGCGCAAGCACTGGTCGCTGTTGCTGGCCAGGCCCATGGCCGATGCGATGGGCGTCGAGGGCTTCTACTCGCCGGCCTGCGATCACTTCAACGAGCAAGCGCAGAAGATCGTGCGGGCAGCGTTGCTGCACCAGGCCGGGGTTCGCAGCAACTGCGATGATGAGGCGGTGCGCGCGCACTTCAGCGCGACCCTCGAACAGCAATGGTACAGCCTCGACCTGCAGGCGCTGACGGCCAGCGATGAGCCGCGTGCGGCGATGGCCTTTGCCTGTGCGCGGGTGGCGTTTGTGGCCCGTTGCGCGCTGCTGATGCGCTGGCTCGAACCTGATCTTGCCTGGCGTGTGCTGCTGCTCAATGCGCAGCGGGCGCAAGACTGTTTCGACAGTTGGGAAGATTTCGGCAAAGCCTATAAGCTGGGGCGCGAGCAGTGGGTCGCGGCGTTTCGCGTCGACTCGCTGGGCGAAGCGTTCCACGAGCAGCATCTGCGCCAGTTGCTGGCCCCCGGCAGCGGTGCCTGGGCCGATATCCCCTGGCATACGCCCGCGGCGTTGAGCCCGGCGCTGGCGGGGTAACTGCGCGACTGTTGGTTTCAGCATCCCAGAGGGGCATTGCGATGATCGGCTTCACCTTTCGCCAGTTGGAGTATTTCGTCGCTGCCGCCGAGCAGGGCAGCGTCAGTGCGGCGGCGCGCACCAAGCATATTTCCCAGCCGTCAGTATCGCTGGCGCTGTCGCAGCTGGAGGCGAGTCTGGGCGAAAAACTCTTTCATCGCCAGGTCAGCCGCGGTCTGGAACTGACCCCGGCAGGGCGCACCTTGCTGGAGCAGGCGCGGGAGATGCTCAACCTGGCCTCGGCAATCAGCGGCAAGGGCGAAGAGCAACAGGTGGTGCGCGGGGCCTTGAGCCTGATCTGCTTCCAGGACCTGGGGCCGTATTACGCGCCACGGCTGCTGAGCGGCTTTCGCCGGCGCCATCCGGAAGTCACCATCACCCTGTTCGAGGCTGACCTTGCCGAGGTCAATCGACGTCTGGCCGATGGCAAGGCGGAGTTGGCGCTGACCTATGACGTGGGGCTCGATGCGCCGATCGAAAAACGCGTGCTGGCGCAGTTGACGCCTTATGCCTTGCTACCGGCCGACCATCCACTGGCGCTGCAGGAGCGGGTCTCACTGGTGGACCTGGCCAATGAATGCCTGATCCTCGAAGACATCGCCCGGACCCGCGAATATTTCCTGTCGTTGTTCTGGGCCCATGACCTGCAACCGGCAAGCCTGCAACTGACCCAGACCTTCGAGATGCAGCGCGGGCTGGTCGCCCATGGTTATGGCGTGGCGCTGTCCTGTACCCGGCCGGTGGCCGATTGCAGCTACGACGGCCAACCCCTGGCTTGCAGGCCGCTGCTGGAAGCGGTCAGCCCGCAGCCGGTGGTGCTGGCCCAGTCCAGCGCCATGCGCCCGTCGCCTGCGGCGCAGGCGTTCCTCGACTGGGCCAGCGAGCAGTTTCCGGCCTGATCAGCGGCTGACCGGATCTGCCAGGGTTGCCAGCGGTTGGCGGGCGACGAACAGCCAGTAGCCCAACGACAGCAAGGCCAGCCAGCCGATGCCCACGTACAGGGCCATGCGTGTGTCCGGGAACCAGGCCAGCACGCCGAAGATGAACAGCATGAACACCACCGCACACGCCGGGCCGACCGGCCAGAACGGTACCGGGAAGTGCAGCCTGGCGACCTCGTCGGCGCTCATGCCACGGCGCATGACGATCTGCGACAGAAGGATCATCAGCCACACCCAGACGATCGAGAAGGTCACCACGGCGGCGAGGATCAGGAACAGGTTGTCCGGGGCCAGGTAGTTGAGCACCACCCCCAGCAGCAGGGCGACGGCCATTACCACTACAGTCATCCACGGCACGCCAAAGCGCGACAGCTGGGCAAAGCTGGCGGGCGCCTGGCCGTTGTGGGCCATGCCGTACATCATCCGCCCGGCGCTGAAGATGTCACTGTTGATCGCCGACACGGCCGCCGAGATCACCACGATGTTCAGCAGCGTGGCTGCCGAGCCGATCCCCAGGCCGCTGAAGATCTGCACGAAAGGGCTGCCTTCGCTGCCGATCTTCGTCCAGGGATAGATCGACATCAGCACCAACAGGGTGAACACATAGAACAGCAGGATGCGCAGCGGCACCGAGTTGATCGCCCGGGGAATCACCCGTTGCGGGTCCTTGGCTTCGCCGGCGGTGATACCGATCATCTCGACGCCGCCGAAGGCGAACATCACCACGGTGAACGAAGCGATCATGCCGCCCACGCCATTGGGGAAGAAGCCGCCATGGCTCCACAGGTTGCTCACTGCCGCCAGCGGCTCGCCGGCGCCGCCCAACTGGATACCGAACATCAGCACGGCGGCACCTGCGAGGATCATCGAGACGATGGCGGTGACTTTCAGCAGCGACAGCCAGAACTCCAGTTCGCCAAACACCCGCACGCTGCACAGGTTCAGGGCGCCAATGAAGAAGACGATGCCCAGCACCCAGATCCAGCGCGGCGTGTCGGGGAACCAGAAGCTCATGTAGACGCCGAAGGCGGTGACATCCGCCAGGCACACCACCAGCATCGAGAAGGCGTAGCTCCAGCCGGTGAGAAAACCGGCGAAGCGCCCCAGGTACTGGCTGGCGTATTGCCCGAAGGAGCCGGACACCGGGTTGCGCACGGCCATTTCACCCAGGGCGCGCATCATCATGTAGATCGCCGCGCCACCGATCAGGTAGGCGAGTAACACCGACGGGCCGGCCAGTTTGATGGCCGCTGCCGAACCATAGAAAAGCCCGGTGCCGATGGCAGAACCGAGCGCCATGAAGCGAATGTGGCGGGTACTCAGACCGCGCCGCATGGCGGTGCTGTTTTCGTTCATCCCAGGTAACTCCTCGTTGTTCTTATTCTTGGATAGCAAGGCGCCGTAGGACACAGGCAGGGCCATTAACCGGCCAAAGGCAGGAGGCTGACAACCCGCGCGCCATACAGATTGCCTATAGTGGCGAATAGGTAATCTGTGGTTTACCGGCTGCGCGGGGCCGCCCAATACTTTTGTTCATTACAACAAGAGAGGGTGATCGCGATGAAGGCCGATATCGAACAGTTCCAGCGTGACGGTGCCGTGGTGCTGCGTGGTGTGTTCCGTGACTGGATCGAACCGCTGCGCGAAGGTTTTGAACAGAACCTGGCCGCGCCCAGTGCCTTTGCCATCGAGAACGTCGGCAGTGGTGAAGGCGGGCGCTTCTTCGAGGATTACTGCAACTGGCAGCGTATCCCGGCGTTCAAGGATTTCGTGCTCAATTCGCCGGCGGCGGCGATTGCCGGAGCGTTGATGCAGTCACGGCAAGTGCAGGTGTTCCATGAACATATCCTGGTCAAGGAACCCGGCACCTCCAAACCCACGCCCTGGCACCAGGACCTGCCGTACTACTGCGTCGACGGCCTGCAGACCGCCAGCTACTGGATACCGCTGGATCCGGTCACCCGCCACAACACCCTGAGCGTGGTGCTTGGCTCCCATCGCTGGCCCAAGCCGGTACGGCCCAAGAGCTGGGCCAGCAACAAGGATTTCTATGGCGCCAGCGATGCAGGCTCCGGCGAAAGCCTGTTCATGGACATGCCGGACGTGGAGAACGGCGAGTACCAGATCCTCTCGCCGGAGCTGGAACCGGGGGACGCGGTGGTGTTCGATTTTCGTACCGTGCATGGCGCCGCCGGCAACATCGGCAGCAATCGCCGGCGAGCCTTCTCGACCCGTTTCATGGGCGATGATGTGCGCTATATCCAGCGCCCTGGGCGGACCTCGCCGCCGTTTCCGGGGATTGACCTGAAGACCGGCGATCGCATGCGCGAGGACTGGTTTCCGGTGGTGTGGGCGCAGCCATAAGGGCTGCCCGTAGGAGCGAGCTTGCCTCGCGATGCGATGGGGCAGGTAGATCGCAATCGCGGGTCAAGCCCGCTCCCACAGGGGCTACTTCAGGTGGGCGACGATCTCGTCCTTGATCTTCAGGCGTTCCTTGCGTAGCCGGGTGACCGTGTCATCGGCGGCGCTTTTGTTCTCGGCATCGACGACTTCGGCGTCTTTGCGGTTGTACTCTTCATGCAGCTGACTCAGCCGCGGGTCACTTTGTTTCTTCGCGAGAAATTGATCCTTGGTCAGATTCAGGTCTGCGAGTAAATCGTGCTTGACCGGCATTTCTTCACCTCTCCGGGGGTGTGGGGTGGAAGTCATGAACTTAGAGGATAGTCGTCTTTGCCGGGTTTCGCGGCTGGGGTAGTCTGTTGCAACATTTGCCCACCCCAGGACTTTGTGCAATGCCTCACCTTCATGTGGAATACAGCGACAACCTGAAAAACCTTGAGGTCGATCGCCTGCTGCTGCGTCTTAACCATGCCCTGGTGGGCAGCGGCCAGTTTGCTGAAGAGCTCGACATCAAGAGCCGCGCCGTGGCCCTGGCCAGCTTTCGCGTCGGCGTGGCGCCGGTGGAACGCGGGTTCGCCCACATCAAGCTGGCGATCCTCAGCGGCCGCTCGGCCGAGATCAAACGCCAGTTGTCGGCGAGCCTGCTGGAGGTGCTCAAGGACGCGCTGCCGGGCGCCCCGGGGCTGGACATCCAGCTGTGCGTCGAGGTGATCGATATTGATCGCGATTCTTATTCAAAAGTGCATCTGCCGGGGTAAACAGACGCCGGGCTGAACACAGGCTGAACAGGCGTATTAAATAGACGCCAGTCGACTAATTGTTGGCGTCTTTTTCACAAAAAATTGATGACTCGCTACTTACAGTTCGGGCAGTTTCCAGGCCGTGCCGCAAGGGCACTGTTCCCGACGTTTAACTAAGCGAATTATCATGTTCAAGGTCAAACCCCTGCGGGCCGAATGGGTCACGTTGATTGCCAGCCTGTACCTGTTGATCGGCTTCAACTCATTATTGTGGCAACACCTGGCGTCGGTGCTTTCCAGCGATGGCCATGGCCTGCTGCTGCGCGTGGCGTTTGGCGTGATGATCCTCTGTGCGTTCAACCTGGTGTTGACCCTGCTGGCCTTCAGGCCCGTGCTCAAACCGCTGTTGATCAGCCTGTTCATGGTCAGCGCCGGGGTGGCTTACTTCATGAGCCAGTACGGCGTGATGGTTGATGTGGGCATGCTCCGTAATGCCATGGAGACCAATGCCACGGAAGTACGTGACCTGCTCTCGATGAAACTTTTTTTATATATCGTAGTGTTAGGTGTATTGCCTTCTTTATTGTTGTATAGCATCCCGGTGCTGTACCGTAACTGGGTGCGTGAGTTAGTCGGCAAGTTGCTCATCAGCGTTGCCTGCATTGTCGTGTTGGCGGCGGTGGCGTTGGTGAACTATCAAGGCTTGGCTTCGCTGTTTCGCAACCACCATGAAATCCGCCTGTTGCTGGTGCCGAGCAATGTCGTCGGCGCCTCCCTGGGGTATGTGGGCGAGCGGGTCGGCAGCGCCGCCAAGCCGTTTCGCAAGATCGGCGAGGACGCGAAACTGGACGTGGCCTGGCAACAACGCACGCGCAAGTCGCTGACCGTGCTGGTGGTCGGCGAGAGCGCCCGCGCGCCGAACTTCGGGGTGCTCGGCTATGGGCGCGATACCACCCCACAGCTGAGCAAGGAAAAGGGCCTGATCGCCTTCACCGACGTGCACTCCTGTGGCACCGAAACCGCCGTGTCGGTGCCGTGCATGTTCTCTGGCTTCACCCGCAAGGATTACGACGCCAGCACCGCCAAAAACCAGGAAGGCCTGCTCGATGTGCTGCAGCGGGCCGGGCTGGCGGTGCGCTGGCGCGACAACCAGTCCGGCTGCAAGGGCACTTGCGACCGGGTTGTGTTCGAGAATGTCAGCAACGTCAAGGACCCGGCACTGTGCGCCGATGACGAGTGCCGCGACGACATCCTCCTCAAGGGCCTGGACAGCTTCATCGACAACCTGCAACAGGACACCGTGCTGGTGCTGCACCAGATGGGCAGCCACGGCCCGGACTACTACAAGCGTTACCCGAAAGAATACGAGCGCTTCACCCCGGTGTGCCGCAGCAATGCCCTGAACCAGTGCAGCCAGGACAGCATCGTCAATGCCTACGACAACACCCTGGTGTACACCGACCATGTCCTGGCCTCGCTGATCGACATCCTGCGCAGCAAGCAGGACAAGGTCGACACCGCCATGCTGTACCTGTCCGACCATGGCGAATCCCTTGGGGAATACAACCTGTTCCTGCACGGCACGCCCTACATGCTGGCACCGGAGCAGCAGAAGCACGTGCCGCTGCTGGCGTGGTTTTCCGACAGCTACAAGGCCAGCTTCGGCGTCGATAGCGACTGCCTGCAAAAGGCCCGCAATGCGCCGTTGAGCCAGGACAACCTGTTCCACTCCATGCTCGGCCTGCTGCAGGTGCACACCGCCCTGTACAAGCCGCAGCTGGACCTGTTCGCCAGCTGTCGGCCCATGCTGGCCAGACACTGATCACAGGCGCGGTAACGGCGGCAGGGATAGCGGTCGAGTGGTTTCCCGACGATGGCCTGCGCCGTATATACTGCGCGCCATTGTTTGTGGGAGAGCCTTGTGGCCATCGATATTCACTGGATTTGTGACGACCGCAGCCTGGCAGAGCATTGCCAGCAGTGGCGCACGCTGCCCTTCGTGGCACTCGACACCGAGTTCATGCGGGTCGATACCTTCTATCCGAAAGCCGGTTTGATCCAGGTCGGTGACGGGGCGCGGGCCTACCTGATCGACCCGCTGCGGATCGGCGACTGGCAGCCGCTGGCCGGCCTGCTTGAAGATCCGCAGGTGATCAAGGTCCTGCATGCCTGCAGCGAAGACCTCGAAGTGCTGTCGCGCCTGACCGGCAGCCTGCCGGCGCCATTGTTCGACACCCAGCTGGCCGCCGGTTACCTCAACCTGGGTTTCTCCATGGGCTATTCGCGCCTGGTTCAGGAGGTGCTCGGCATCGACCTGCCCAAGGGCGAAACCCGTTCCGACTGGCTGCAACGCCCGTTGTCGGAAACCCAGGTCAGCTACGCTGCCGAAGACGCCGTGCACCTGGCCGAACTGTACGAGCGCCTGCGCCCGCAGCTGTCCGCCGACAAACACGCCTGGGTCCTCGAGGACGGTGCCGAGCTGGTTGCCCAGTTGCGCCGCGAAACCGACCCGTACGAGCTGTACCGCGAGGCCAAGCTGGCCTGGAAGCTGTCGCGCGCGCAACTGGCGGTACTGCGCGAGCTGTGCGCCTGGCGCGAACGCGAAGCCCGTGCCCGCGACCTGCCGCGTAACCGCATCGTCCGCGAAAACGCCTTGTGGCCCATGGCCCGCACCCAGCCGGATTCGCTGTCGGCGCTGGCCAAGATCGAAGACATGCACCCGCGCACCATCCGTCAGGATGGCGAGTTCCTGCTCGGCCTGATCAAGCAGGCTGCCAGCCTGCCGCCGGAGCAATGGCCGCCAGCGGTGCCCGAGCCGCTGCCGATCGAAGCCTCGGTGCTGCTCAAGCAACTGCGCGCCATCGGCCAGGCCGAGGCCGAACGCCTGAGCATCGCCCCCGAGCTGATGCTGCGCAAGAAACCCCTGGAACTGCTGCTCAAGAGCGGTTACCCCAACGGACCCTATCAACTCCCCGAGTCGCTGCGCGGCTGGCGCCGTGAGCGCATGGGGCAGGCGCTGCTCGATTGCCTGGCGGGCGCCGGAGACCCTTCATGAAACGTATCTGCTCGATCTACAAGAGCCCCCGCAAGAACGAAATGTATCTGTACGTGCTCAAGGCTGACGGCCTGGAGCGTGTGCCCGAAGGCCTGCTGCCGTTCTTCGGTACCCCAGTGCATGCCTTCGACCTGGTGCTGAGCCCGGAGCGCAAGCTGGCCCGCGAAGATATCGCCAAGGTTCTGGAAAACCTCGAGCAGCAGGGTTACCACCTGCAGATGCCGCCCGCCGAGGACGAGTACATCGAGCACCTGCCCGAAGAGCTGCTGCGCCGCAACGATCCGGTCTGACCTCCCTATCTGATACGCCGCCAGCCCCTGGCGGCTTTCGCCGTTACCCAAGGTTGTTATGAACATGCGTGTTTTGATCGCTGAACAGGATCATGCCCTCTACGCTCGCCTGTTGCGCGAAGCGGCACCGGACCTGGAGGTCCTGAACAGTGGCGACTCGGCGGAACTTGCGCGGCTGGCCGCTGACAGCCCGGTATGGCTGGGCCAGCCGGACCTCTTGGCGACCTTGTTGCGCCAGGGCCATCAGCCCCAGTGGTTGCAATCGACCTGGGCCGGGATCACGCCGTTGCTGGCTGACGGCCTGCAGCGCAATTATCGCCTGACCCGGGCGGTGGGGATCTTTGGCCAGGTCATGGCCGAGTACGTGCTTACCTACATGCTTGGCCACGAGCGCGAGGTGCTGGCACGGCTGGTCAGCCAGGTCGAGCGCAAGTGGGATGACCGCCCCGGGCGCAGCCTGGAAGGGCGCCGGGCGCTGATCGTCGGCACTGGCGATATCGGTCAGCGGGTGGCGGAGTTCCTGCTGCCGTTTGGCGTACAGTTGTACGGCATTGCCAGCCAAGCGCGCGAGCAGGCGCCGTTTATCGAAGTGGCAGGCCTTGAGGACCTTGGCCGTCTGGTCGGGCAGGTCGATTATGTCATCAACCTGCTGCCCGACACCCCGGCGACCCATGACCTGTATGACGCCGCGCTGTTCCAGCGCTTCAACCCCGAGGCCTTGTTCATCAATGCCGGGCGCGGCGTCGCGGTGGTCGATGCCGACCTGGTCGAAGCCTTGAAGAAGGGCCATCTGGCCGGCGCGGTGATCGATGTCTGCCGCCAGGAACCGTTGCCCCAGCGCCATCCGTTCTGGACCGCCTGGGGCTTGCTGTTGACCGGGCACAGCTCGGCACCGACCTCGCCGGCGGCGATGGTGCGCGTGTTTGTCGAGAATCTGCGGGCGTATCAGGCAGGTGAAGCGTTACGCGGGGAAGTGGACTTTCAGCGCGGCTATTAAAAGCGTCGCCGGCTCCCACAGGTTTTGTAGGCACCGCTGACCCTGTGGGAGCTGGCCTTGCCAGCGATGGGCTGCAGAGCAGCCCTGAAAATCAAAGGCTGAAATCACCCTCAGCCGCCAACTCGCTCAATGGCCGCCGCGGGCTTGGCACTTCCCGCGCCTGAAGGCCTTCAGCGAGGGTCGACTTGTCGCCCAGCTTGCCGATCGCCACCGCCGCGTGCAGGGCATATCCTTCAGGAATCTTCAGCTCCCTGCGGGTCAGTTCCTGGTCGAAACCGGCCATGCCGTGGGTGTGCCAGCCGCTCAGGCTGGCCTGCAACGCCAGGTGGCCCCAGGCCGAGCCGGTGTCGAAGGTGTGCCACAACGCCGGGGTTTCTTCGCTGGCACCAGGCGCGGTGAAGGTGGTCTTGGACATGATGATCACCAGCGCCGAAGCGTGCTGGGCCCAACTGCGGTTGAATTCGTTGAGCAAGCCGAGGAAGCGTTCCCAGTTCGGCGTGTCGCGGCGGGCGTAGAGAAAGCGCCAGGGCTGCGAGTTGTAGGCCGAAGGGGCCCAGCGTGCGGCTTCAAGGAAGCTCAGCAGGGTGGCCTGGTCGATCGGCTCGCCGGTGAAGGCGCGCGGCGACCAGCGCTGGATGAACTGTTCGTTGATGGCGTGATCGGCAACGCGAGGATTTGCACTCATCTTGAGTTCCTGAGGGTTGGGGTGGTGACCGCTGGTCAAACTACTGTGTCATATGAGCGCTGACAAGCGGTCTGGCAATGGCCGGTGACAGGCCCTAGACTGGCGCCGCCGCGCCGCCGCGCACGAATTGAAACAGGACACCCGCTACATGACTGCCAACGCCGCTCCATTCTGGATGCGTAAAACCCTCGAGCAACTCGACCCGCAGGAGTGGGAGTCGCTGTGTGACGGCTGTGGCTTGTGCTGCCTGCAAAAGCTTGAAGATGAAGACGACAACAGCGTCTATTACACGCGTATCGCCTGCAAACTTCTGGACATGAAGACCTGCCAGTGCAGCAACTACCCGAAGCGGATGCAGATCGTGCCTGACTGCATCCAGCTGACGCCGGGCAAGGCCGATCAGTTCAAATGGCTGCCCACCACTTGCGGCTACCGCCTGGTCAGCGAGGGCAAGGACCTGCCCGACTGGCACCACCTGGTGTGTGGTGACCGTGAGCAGGTGCACAAGCAACGGATTTCACAATCCGGGCGCATGCTCAGCGAAGTCAGCGTCGAGGAGGACGACTGGGAAGACTATCTGATTTTCCGCGCCGGTTGAGCTGCAGAGGCTTGTCGGGGATCGCGTTTGGGGGAACGAGGAGTTTCTGTATGCGTGTGCGTTGCCACGGGTGGCTGGTGCTGGGCCTGCTGGCCAGTTCGCCGGCCTGGGCGAAAAAAGTCGATCTGGATTACCACGTGCGCTTGCTGCCACAAAGCGAGCAGGCCGAAGTGCGCCTGACCCTGGCAGACGGCGCCAGCGTGCGCAGCCTGGACTTCGACCTGGGCAAGGACGGCGCCTACAGCGACTTCAAGGCCGACGGCCAATGGCAGCTGCAGGGCGGCGATCAGCGCGGCCACTGGCAACCGGCGCCAGGCAAGAGCCAGCTGAGCTATAAGGTGCGCCTGAGCCAGCGGCTCAAGGGCGGCGCCTATGAAACCCGCATGACCCCGGGCTGGGCGCTGTTTCGCGGTGACGACCTGGTGCCGCCGGCGCGCCTGGACCAGCACGACGGTACCGAACTGGTGGCGCGCTTGAGTTTCGAGCTGCCCAAGGGCTGGAAAAGCGTCGAGACGCCGTGGCCGCGCATTGGCAAGCACCGTTTTCGCATCGACAACGTCTCGCGGCTGTTCGACCGCCCGACCGGCTGGATGCTCGCCGGCACCATCGGTACCCGCCGCGCGCGCCTGGGCGAAACCGACGTCAGCGTCGCCGCGCCGCAAGGCCAGGCCATGCGCCGCCTGGACAACCTGACCTTGCTGACCTTTGTCTGGCCGCAGCTGCAGGCGGTGTTCCCGCGCAATCCGCCCAAGCTGTTACTGGTCGGCGCCCGGGATGAGCTGTGGCGTGGCGCCCGCGCCGGGCATCACTCCATTTACCTGCACAGCAGCCGCCCGCTGGTTGGCGAGAACGGCTCAAGCCCGGTGCTGCGCGAACTGGTGCATGTGTTTGCGCAGATCAACGACCGCGAGGACAGCGACTGGATTGGCGAGAGCCTGGCCGAGTATTACGCCAGCGAACTGCTGCGCCGTGCCGGTGGCATGACCGAGGAGCGCTATCAGGCCCAGCAGGCGAGCCTTGAGCGCAGTGGCAAGAAGGTCAGCAGTTTGCGCGGCGAGCAGGTCGACAGCGCGGTGATCGCCCGTGGCGTGCTGCTGTTGCGGGCGCTGGACCAGGAAATCCGCCTGCACACCCACAACCAGCGTTCACTGGATGATGTCACCCGGGCGATGATGCGCCTGAACAGCGTTAGCACCGCGGAGTTCATCCAGCTCAGCGAAAGCGTGCTGGGCAAATCCTCCGAGGTGCTGCAGAGCCCGCTGTTGCGTTAAGGCCTGGGGTCTTTCAGGGCGTCGTTGCCGGTCACCGTGGTGCCACGGGGGGCGGCTGCGGCGTTGGCCTTGAGTGCTTGCAGCTCGGCGCCGCTGCGTTCGACCTTGGCGCGGAGGTTGTCCAGATCGCTGCGGCCGCGCTCGATCAGGCTTTTCACCGAGCTGTGGCCGGTAATGCCACGGGCCAGGGCAACCCCGCCGACCGCCACCTGAATCATCCCCAGCAAGCCACCACGGCGCAGGCCCTTGCCGACCATGATTACCCCGGTGGCGACGGAACCTGCGCGTTCCCAGCCGTGGACGTTATGTTCACTGGCCATCTGCGCTGAGTTGGCCGGGATAAGCGTCTGTTTCTCGGACATGGTCATTCTCCAGTAGGGGCGATGGTCTACAGCAGACCGCCGGGCAGGCCGGGCTGTTCAGTCGAGTTACTTGAACTTCGGCCCGGAGCGGGTGTTCAGGCCTTTGGCCAGGCGGTCATAGAGCACCACGTTGACGGTGGCGGCCAGGTTCATGCAACCGTTGGTCGGGATGTAGATGGTCTCTTCGCACCAGGCACGCACGCTCGGGTCGAGGGAGCCGTCTTCAGGGCCGAAGATATAGATCGCGCGGTCCGGGTGGGTGTACTCGGGCAGCGGCCGGGCGCCGTCGACCAGCTCCACCGCCACCGGCGTGCAGCCCAGGGGGATGATCTTCTGCAGGTCGTCGATGCCGATCAGCGGGATGTCGTAGTGCACACGCTTGGTGTCGGTGACGAAGTCGCGGGCGCGCTCATAGCGCTTGCCGGTGTAGAACACCGAGTTGACGCCGTAGCAACCCGCAGCGCGCATCACCGAACCTACGTTCTCTGCTGACTTGGGGTTGAACAGACCAATGCAGCTGTACCGTTTGTTCGCCACGTGCCGGGGCCCTTCGCAAAAAAGACGCGATTATACGGGCTTGCCGGCACCTGTGGGGCGCGCTTGGGCAGTCAGTCCTTTTTCAGCATGCCGGCCAGGCCCGCGAACGGGTTGTGGGTGGCCTTGGCGATGGTCGGGCTGCTGGTCGAGCCTTCGCTGAAGTACTGCTGGTCGGTGTAGCGGGCGTGTTCGTTGTCGTGACAGTACAGGCACAGCAGTTCCCAGTTGGAGCCGTCCTGGGGGTTGTTGTCGTGGTTGTGGTCACGGTGGTGCACGGTCAGCTCGCTCAGGCGCTTGCCGGCGAACTCGCGGGCGCAGCGGCCACACACGTGCGGGTACATGCGCAGGGCCTTGTCACGGTAGCCCATTTCCTTGTCGCGCTTGGCGTCGGCGAGGATGCGGTCTAGCCGTGCGGTGGCGGCGGCAGAGGATGACGAACTCATGGGATTACCTTTTCTCGGGCTTGTTACGGTTATGCCTTGAAGTTTAGCCCGATGGCGGGCAATTCGGACAGGCAAACCGTGCGCGGTGGGAGTAGCCTGTAGCCAGGACCCTCAAGGAGCCTGTGCATGCGTTACGCGATCATTGCGGTATTGATCTGTGCCAGCCTGCAACCTGCCATGGCCGCTGATTTGCAGCCACGGCTGATCACCCCGGTGCCGGGTGCGCCGGGCACGGCGACGCCAACGCCGTATCCGCAGGTGACGCCGAGTACGCCGCCGCGCGCCGGTGATGCGCAACCGGGCGCGCCATTGCTGCCGCCGATGCCGGTGCCCAACCCGCCCAAGGATCAGCCATTGCCTGGTTTGAACCCGGACAACAGCAAGGCCAAGGGCGACTAGACCTGCTGGGCCAGGCGCTGACCGTCCTGCATGCGCAAGCGCCGGGACAGGGCCACAGCCAGGGCGCGGATGATCTTGGCGGCGATCTTCGGGGCGTCGTTGAGCATCTTTTCCAGCGAGTCCTTGCCCAGGTTGAGCAACTGGCAGTCGCTGGCGGCAATGCAGCTGGCCGAGCGCCGTTCACCGTCGAGTACGGCCATTTCGCCGAAGGCGCGGCCCTTGCGCAGGGTGGCGATTTCCACCTGGCGCTGCTCGGCGTCGGTCTTGCGCACTGAAACTACGCCGTGATGGATGATGCACATGAAGGTGCCGGCATCGCCTTCGCGAAAAATCTGGGTGCCTTGGCTCATGTTGCTGATGCTGAAGTAGCCGGCGGCGGCCTGGAAGTCGCCGGGCAGCAACTGGTCGAACAGGCCGCAGTCCATGAGCATGTCGCGGATTTCGTTGTTGAGGTGGGTGGGTTCAGGCATTTGCGTCGTTCTTTTAGTTTTGTGGTGTCTGTTCTGGGGCTGCTGCGCAGCCCATCGCTGGCAAGGCCAGCTCCCACAGGATTTGTGGCAGCCGGCCTGGCCGGCGATTCGCTTGATCAGACAACAAATTTTCCGATTTACACCACGCCCAGCACGTTAAATACGAACGCGTACTCCAGCGCCACGTCGCGCAGCCCCTGGTAGCGCCCGCTCATGCCGCCGTGGCCGGCCCCCATTTCGGTCTTGAGCAGCAACAGATTGTCGTCGGTCTTGGTCACCCGCAGCCGCGCTACCCACTTGGCCGCTTCCCAATACTGCACGCGGCTGTCGTTGTAACCGGCAACCACCAGCAGGGCAGGGTAGGCCTGGGCACGGACGTTCTCATAGGGGGCGTAGGCCTTGATCCGCTCATACACCTCGGGCTCTTCGGGGTTGCCCCACTCGTCGTATTCGGTGACGGTCAGCGGCAGCTCGGGGTCGAGCATGGTGTTGAGCACATCGACGAACGGCACTTCGGCAATTGCGGCCTTGAACAGCTCCGGGCGCTGGTTGAGCACCGCGCCGATCAGCAGGCCACCGGCGCTGCCGCCGCTGATCGCCAACTGCTCGGCGCCGGTCACGCCCTGGGCGATCAGGTGTTCGGCACAGGCGATGAAGTCGCCGAAGGTGTTGTGCTTGTGCGCCTGCTTGCCGGCGTGGTACCAGGCTTCACCCAGTTCACCGCCGCCACGCACGTGGGCAATGGCAAAGGCCACGCCGCGCTCGAGCAGGCTCAGGCGGGCGTGGGAGAACCACGGATCGAGGCTTTCGCCGTAGGCGCCGTAACCGTACAGGTACAGCGGCACCGGCTTGCCAACGTCGGCACGGCGCTGCACCAGGCTGATCGGTACCTGGGTGCCATCGGCGGCGGTTGCCCACAGGCGCTGGCTGACATAGGCGTCCGGGTCGAACGGGCCGAGCACCGGGGTTTCCTTGAGCACTTGCTGGGCGCCGTTGGCCAGCTCCAGCTGGCGCACCTGGGCCGGGCGGTTGAGCGACTGGTAACGCAGGCGGATGCGCGTGCTGACGAACTCCAGGCTGTCCTGTACGTACAGGCTGTAGGCGGCGTCCGGCAGCTCCACGCGGTAGGCCGGCAAGCCCTGCGGGTGCACCTCGATGATCGGCAGGCCGCCTTCGCGCAGGCTCAGGCTCAGGGCGCTGGCGTTGAGGGTCAGGCCCTCGAGCATCACCGTGTCGCGATGGGCCACCAACAGTTGCCATTGCTCGCGGGTGGGCACTACGTCGGCAACAGCCTGGTACAGGGCGAAGTTGATGCCGTCCTGGTTGCTGCGGATAAACCAGCGCCACTGGCCTTCGAGCTGGCCGTGGTCAGGGTAGTACTCATGGCCCTCGACCCGGGGCGCCAGGCAGGTAAAGGCTTGCTCGGGGTGTTCGGCATCGAGCACCCAGGCTTCGCTGGTGGTCTTGCTGTTGAGCAGCAGGATCAATTGGCGCTCGGAGCTGGCGCGGTAGCAGTGCAAGAAGAAACGACCGTCGATTTCTTCATAGACTGCTTCGACACTGGCGCTGCCCAGGCGATGGCGCAGCAACTTGTGCGGGCGGTGGGTGTCGTCCAGTTCGGCGAAGAACAACGTCTGGTTGTCGTTGGCCCAGGTCATGCTGCCGTCGCAGTCCTCGAACGGCAGTTGCTCGATGGCGCCGCTGGCCAGGTCCTTGACGTACAGGGTGTAGATCTCGTCGCCCGTGGTGTCCAGGCTGTAGGCCAGGCGCTGGTGGTCGGGGCTGATGCTGAAGGCGCCCATGGACAGGAAGCCGCCCTTGGCCAACGCATTGGGGTCGAGCAGCAGCTCCTCGCGCGCTTCATCGACGGTATTGGCATCATCGGCCGGGCGCGGGCAGCGGTAATGGCGGGCGTACTCGTCACCGGCGGTGGTGCGGGTGTAGTACAGGTACGGGCCCCAGGGCGAAGGCAGCGACAAGTCGGTTTCAAGGATGCGCGCCTTGATCTCTTCGAACAGCTGTTCGCGCAGCGGCGCCTGATCGGCCAGTTGCGCTTGCTGATAGGCGTTCTCGGCGTTCAGGTAAGCCAGCACCTCGGGGGTGTCGCGTTGCTGCAGCCAGGCATAGGGATCGGCACCTTCGGCCTTGTGGGCAATCGGGGCACGGGGAGCGGTGGCGTCTGCGGACATGCGGGATTCTCTTGGCTGGGGGGCGCCTGCGCGCGGAAAAGTGTTTATCATAAGCGTCTATTTGCCTAGCTTGCCACGGACACCATGACCGAGAACGACTATCTGCTCGCCTGGGGCCTCTATGCCCTTGCCGCCTTGGGATGCCTGCTGGTGGGCTTTCGCCTGACTGGCTGGATGTGGCGCTGGCTGCGTGAACCGCTGCGGGTACTGATGGCGGTACTGCTGCTGACCCCGACCATCGTCGACCCGGTCAAGGAAAAATTCGCCCCGGCCATCGCCATTGCCGCCCTCGATACCCTGTTCAAGGTCGGCAACAACGCCCTGCGCGCCGCAGCCGACCTGGCCATGTACGGCATGATCGCCTTCGCCTTGTATGCACTGTTCGTGTTCATCCGCTGGCCGCTGGAGCGGCGCGCCAAGGCCCGCCGTGAGCAGGCCGAAGCGGCCGCCCAGCGTGAAGCCCAGGAGCCTGTGAGCGATGAGCCGTTCGCCGCCGACCGCAGCGACCGCTACCGTAACCCGCCACCTGCAGCGCCGCTGGGCGGCAGCGGCACGCGGGTCGAGCCGCGTCTGTAGGATTTGCCCGGAGCAGCCAAGCATGTGTGAACTACTGGGCATGAGCGCCAATGTGCCGACCGACATCGTTTTCAGCTTCACCGGGCTGATGCAGCGTGGCGGGCGCACCGGCCCGCACCGTGACGGCTGGGGCATCGCCTTCTACGAAGGCCGTGGCCTGCGCCTGTTCCAGGACCCGGCGGCGAGCTGCGAGTCGGAAGTCGCCAACCTGGTGCAACGCTACCCGATCAAGAGCGAGGTGGTGATCGGCCACATTCGCCAGGCCAATGTCGGCAAGGTCAGCCTGTCCAACACCCATCCGTTCGTACGCGAGCTGTGGGGCCGCAACTGGTGCTTTGCGCACAACGGCCAGCTCGGTGAGTTCAAGGGCCAGGCGAGCTTCTACCGACCGATCGGCGACACTGACAGCGAAGCGGCGTTCTGCGACCTGCTCAACCGTGTGCGCGAAGCCTTCCCCGAGCCGGTTGAGGTCGAGCAACTGCTGCCGGTACTGGTCGCGGCCTGCGCCGAATACCGTGGCAAGGGCGTGTTCAACTGCCTGTTCAGCGATGGCGACTGGCTGTTCTGCTTCTGCTCGACCAAGCTGGTGCACATAACCCGCCGTGCGCCGTTCGGCCCGGCACGGCTGAAGGACGTCGACATGATCGTCGACTTCCAGGCTGAAACCACCCCTAACGATGTGGTCACGGTGATCGCCACCGAGGCCCTCACCGAGAACGAAACCTGGCACCGCTACGCGCCTGGCCAGTGGGCCTTGTGGCGCCGTGGCGAGTGCATCGCCGAAGGTCAGGCCAGCTAAGGATCAGCCCTATGTTCAGAAGTTACCTGCGCTTGCTGTTGTTTACCTGCGGTTTGCTGGTTGGCCTGCAAGTGCCGGGCTATATCGTCGATTATGGCCAGCGGGTCGAGGCGCACCTGCTCGAATCGCGCGAAGGCCTCAAGGGCTTTGAAGACACCGCCAAACGCTTTTTCAACGGCGACCTGCAGGCGCTGCTGGGCCATTACCGCAGCAGCGACGACCCGGTGTTCACCAGCGATGCCAACAGCATCGAAAGCCTGTTGATCCGCAACCGCCAGTTCGAGCAGGAATGGCAGATTCTGCAAGGCCCGTGGCTGGCGAAAACCTGGCATGTGCTGGTCACCGCCAACCCGCAACTGCGCGAAGAAACCCTCAACGGCTACCGCTACCAGATCCTCCTCAATCCCGAGGCCCTGGCCTGGGGCCTGAGCTGCGCGCTGGTGTTGGCGCTGGTGGTCGAAAGCCTGCTGCTGTTGCTTGGCTGGGTCGCACTTGGCGGGCGGCGCAAGGCGGTGCAGGAGAGCTGGCGCTAAACCAGCACGATGCGCTGCGGCCCGGCATCGCGGGCGTAGCGCTCCAGCACGTTGCGGCACAGTTGCACCACCTCATCGACCAGCTCGACACCGGTCTGCCAGGCCACCACCAGCTCCAGGCTCGGTGGTTGCTGGGCCAGCGGCAACAGGATCAGTTCGCCACGGGCCAGTTCTTCGCTGACCAGCGCTGGCGGCAGGGCGCCGATGCCAAAGCCGTCACGCAGCAAGCGGGTAATCGCCGCCACCGAATTCACGCAGTTCAGCCGTGGCGCGCCGACGCCTTCGGCCTGTAGCAGGCTGAGCACTTCCTGGTGCGGACGCGAGTTCTTCGAGAAGGTGACGATGCGCTCGCGGGCCAGGTCCGCCAGCGAGGCGTAGTCGCGGTTGTAGATCGACTGGCGGGCGACGATCCAGCCCATGGGATAGCGCGCCAGGTCCAGGCTGCGGATCGATTCCTGGCGCAACAGGTCGGTTTGCAGAATCACATCGAGAAAGCCTTTTTGCAGCTGTTCGCGCAAGTTAAGCGCGGTATCGGCGACCAGTTCGATTTCCACCTGCGGGTAGCGCTCCATCAGCTCCGACACCAGCGGGCTCATCCAGGTGTGGATCACCGTGTCCATCACGCCGATGCGAATGCGCCCGACCTTGGCCCGGTCGCTGTCCAGCGATTGCTTGAGGGCCTTGGCGGTGTCGAGCATCTGTTCGGCGTATTCCAGCACCTTGCTGCCTTCCGGGGTCAGGCTCACGCCGCGTGAGTCGCGCAACAGCAACCTGACCCCGAGGTCGGCCTCCAGCGCCGCGATACGGCTGGAGATCGACGCCTGGGTGGTGAAGAGCTTTTCGGCGGTCAGGCGAAAGCTCTTGAGCCGGGCCACCCAGACGAAGGTTTCGAGGAATTTGAGGTTCATGGCGCGCTCACTGATCAAGTTTTTCTTATGCCAGACAGCTGGTTTTTCTCGTTGGACGACAACCTGCGCCCGTCGAAAAATGATCCTCAGGCCGCGACATATGCTGTCGTCGTTAAAACAATACCAACAAGCTGAGGCAACCATGAACCCATCGGGCGTGCAGCAACAGGTCAAACCCAGGTCAGTGGCGGGACCATTCGACTGGTACCGCAACATCAACAAGCAGGAACGCCGGACCTTCTGGAGCTGCAAGATCGGCTACGGCCTGGATGGCATGGACACGCAGATGCTCAGCTTCGTCATCCCCACCCTGATCGCCCTGTGGGGCATCACCACCGCCGAGGCCGGGCTGATTCACACCAGCACCCTGATCGCCTCGGCCCTGGGCGGCTGGATCGCCGGCATCCTCTCCGACCGCATCGGCCGCGTGCGCACCCTGCAACTGACGGTGTTGTGGTTTGCATTTTTTACCTTCCTCTGCGGCTTTGCCCAGAACTACGAACAACTGCTGATCGCCCGTACCCTGATGGGCTTTGGCTTTGGCGGTGAGTGGACGGCCGGCGCAGTGCTGATCGGCGAGGTGATCCGCGCTCAGGACCGTGGCAAGGCGGTCGGCATGGTGCAGTCCGGCTGGGCCATTGGCTGGGGGCTGACGGCGATCCTGTATGCCGTGCTGTTCTCGCTGTTGCCGCCGGAAGACGCCTGGCGTGCGCTGTTCCTGCTGGGCATCGTACCGGCGGTGTTCGTGATTTTTGTCCGGCGCCTGGTCAAGGACCCGGAGATCTACCAGCAGGCCAGGGCCGCCGAGAAAACCGAAGCACCTTCGCATTTTTATGAGATCTTCGCTCCGGGCATGCTCTTCACCACTATTCGCGCTTCGTTGCTGACCACCGGCGCCCTGGGCGGTTACTACGCCATCACCTCGTGGCTGCCGACCTTTCTCAAGAACGAACGGGGCCTGAGCGTGCTGGGTACCGGCGGCTACCTGGCGATGGTGATCTTCGGCTCCTACATCGGCTACGTGATCAGTGCCTACCTGACCGACCTGTTGGGCCGGAAAAAGAACTTCATCCTGTTCGCCGTCGGCTCGTTCATCATTGTCCTGCTTTACACCCAGATGCCGGTCAGTGACGGCGTGATGCTCTGGCTGGGCTTCCCCCTGGGCTTCTTCGCCTCGGGGATCTTCAGCGGCATGGGCGCGTTTCTTACCGAACTGTTCCCCACCCGCATCCGCGGCTCGGGCCAGGGCTTTTGCTACAACATCGGCCGCGCCCTGGCGGCGTTCTTCCCGCTGCTGATCGGTTTGCTCAGCCAGAAGATTCCGCTGGGCCTGGGTATCGGCGGATTTGCCGCAGTGTCCTACGGAGTGGTAATTCTGGCAGCACTGAGCCTGCCGGAAACCCGCGGCAAACAACTTGAAGCCCGTTAAGGCCGAGCCTGAAGGAGTATCACTCGTGAGCCGCCTGTTACTGAATTGCGATATGGGTGAAAGTTTTGGCAGCTGGACCATGGGCCTGGACGCCCAGGTCATGCCCTATGTTGATTGCGCCAACATCGCCTGCGGCTTCCACGCCGGCGACCCCGGGATCATGCGCAAGACCGTGGCCCTGGCCGTGGCCAACCAGGTGCGCATCGGCGCCCACCCGGCCTACCAGGACCTGGTCGGCTTCGGCCGTCGCTCCATGGCCTGCAGTGCCGAAGAGATTCGCGACCTGCTGCATTACCAGATCGGCGCCCTGGACGGCATTTGCCGCACCCAGGGGACGCAGGTTGCCTACGTCAAACCCCACGGCGCGCTGTACAACGACATGATGGCCGACCCGCTCAAGCTGCGTGCCGTGCTGGAAGCTGTGGCCGCCTATGACCGGCAACTGCCGCTGATGCTGATGGCCACCGCCGACAACAGCGCGGCCCAGGTCCTGGGTGATGAGTACGGCGTGACCCTGTGGTTCGAGGCTTTTGCCGACCGCGCCTATGACGCCAGCGGCCACCTGGTGTCGCGGCGCTTGCCGGGGGCGGTGCATCACGATCCGGCGCTGATCGTCGAACAGGCTTTGCGCTTGGCCCGGGGCGAGCCGCTGATTGCCAGCGATGGCAGCGCGCTGCTGCTGCAGGCCCATACCTTGTGCGTGCATGGTGACAACGACAGCTCGATTGCCGCCGTCCGGCAGATCCGTCAGGCCCTCGATGCCCAGGCGGTGCCATGAACTACCGTATTGAAGTGGTAGCCATCGACTGCCTGATGGTGCGCCTGTTCGATCGCATCGACGAAAGCAACATGCCGTGGATGCTCGCCGCCAGCCAGCGCTTGCGCAGCGCGTTTGCCGAATGTCTGGTTGATCTGGTGCCGTCCTATACCACGCTGATGGTGCAGTTCGACTTGCTCCAGATGTCGCCAGCCGAGGCTCAGGCCTGCATCCGCGAAGCGCTCAGCGACCTGCAAGCGGACGCTGGCAGCGGCGGTCGTGAGCATGAGATCCCGGTGTGGTACGACCTGAGCGTCGGCCCGGAACTGAAATTATTGGCCGAGCGTTGCCAGACCTCGCTGGCAGACATCATTCGCCGTCACAGCGAGCGTGAGTACCAGGTCTTCGCCCTTGGCTTTGCCCCCGGCTTCGCCTTCATGGGCCTGGTCGAAGAGGCACTGGCCGCGCCGCGCCTGGCCACCCCGCGCAAACGCGTGGCGGCCGGCAGCGTGGGGATTGCCGAGCGGCAGACCGCCGCTTATCCAGCGGTTTCTCCTGGCGGCTGGAACCTGATCGGGCGCACCCCGAGCAAACTCTTTGACCGTCAGCGCGAGGGCTACAGCCTGCTGCAGCCGGGTGACCGGGTGCGCTTCGTGGCGGTTGAGCGTGCGACCTTCCTTAACCTGGGCGGCGACGATACGCCGCTGGAGGCACAGGCATGAGCCGGTTGTCGATCGAGGCCAGCACGCCGCTGTGCCTGTTGCAGGATGCCGGGCGCTTTGGCGTGCGCCACCTGGGCGTGACTCAGGGCGGGGCGCTGGACTGGGTGTCGATGCGCTGGGCCAACTGGCTGCTGGGTAACGCGCCCGAGGCTGCGGTGGTCGAGGTCACCCTCGGTGGTTTCAGCCTGATTGCCGAGCAGGACTGCTGCCTGGCCCTGGCCGGCGCCGACCTCGACGCACGCCTCGATGGCCAGCCGCTCAAGCCCTGGCGCAGTTTCAGCATGAGCAAGGGCCAGCGCCTGCGTTTGAACTCGCCGTTGCACGGGGCCCGCGCATACATCGCCGCGCCGGGCGGGTTCAAGGCGCCGCAGGTGCTGGGCAGTTGTGCCAGCGTGGTGCGTGAAGAGCTCGGCGGGCTGGATGGTTTGGGCTCGCCGCTGGCCAAGGGGCAACCGCTGGAATATGCCGGCGTGGCGAAAGCGCTCAAAGAAGTGCCGGAGGCGTTGTGGCCGGACTTTACCGACAGGGCGCCGCTTGATCTGTTGCTCGGCGCGCAGATCGGCGATTTTAGTGGCCTGAGCCTGTTCGAGGTCTTCAACCGCGACTGGACCCTCGACAGCCGCGCTGATCGCATGGGCATCCGCCTGTTGGGGCCGGCCTTGCAGTACCAGGGCCCGGCGATGGTCTCCGAGGGTATCCCGTTGGGCGCGGTGCAGGTGCCGCCGGATGGCCAGCCAATCGTGCTGCTCAATGACCGGCAGACCATTGGTGGTTATCCGCGCTTGGGGGCGTTGACGCCGCTGGCGCTGGCGAGAATGGCGCAGATGCTGCCGGGGCACGTGGTACGGTTCCGGCCGGTGGTGCAGGAGATGGCGTGGCTTGAGCAGCGGGCATTTCTTGAGAGGTTTGTTGGCTGAGCGGGCCTCATCGCTGGCAAGCCAGCTCCCACAGGTGAATGCAAACCTCTGTGGGAGCCGGCCTTGCCGGCGATGGGGCGCGTAGCGGCCCCGTGTCTACTTGGACAAAAACCGCATCCCTTCTTCCAACCCGCGCAAGGTCAGCGGGAACATCCGGTCCTCGACCAGCTCGCGAACGATGTTGGTCGATGCCGTATAGCCCCAGGTGTCCTTTGGGTAGGGGTTGATCCAGATGAGCTTCTTGTACTTCTCCATGAACCGCTGCATCCACACGTAACCGGCTTCCTCGTTCCAGTGCTCGACGCTGCCCCCCGGCTGGGTGATTTCGTAGGGCGCCATGGCCGCGTCACCGACGAACACCACCTTGTAGTCGGCGCCGTACTTGTGCAGCAGGTCCAGGGTCGAGGTGCGCTCGGAGGTACGGCGCAGGTTGTTCTTCCACACCGACTCATAGACGAAGTTGTGGAAGTAGTAATACTCCAGGTGCTTGAACTCGGTCTTGCAGGCCGAGAACAGCTCTTCGCAGATCTTCACGTGGGCGTCCATCGAGCCGCCGATGTCGAACAGCAGCAGCAACTTGACGCTGTTGCGCCGCTCTGGGCGCATCTGGATGTTGAGCAGGCCGGCATCGCGGGCGGTGTGGTCGATGGTGCCGTCGATATCCAGCTCTTCGGCCGCACCCTGGCGGGCGAACTTGCGCAGCCGGCGCAAGGCCAGCTTGATGTTGCGCGTGCCCAGTTCGACCTGGTCGTCGAGGTTCTTGTACTCGCGCTGATCCCAGACCTTGACCGCCTTGCCCTGGCGCTTGCCGGCATCGCCGACGCGGATGCCCTCGGGGTTGAAGCCGCCCGAGCCGAACGGGCTGGTGCCGCCAGTGCCGATCCACTTGTTGCCGCCGGCGTGGCGTTCCTTTTGCTCTTCCAGGCGCTTTTTGAACTCTTCGATCAGCTTGTCCAGCCCACCCAGGGACTGGATCTGCGCGCGCTCCTCGTCAGTCAGCGAGCGCTCGAACTCCTTGCGCAGCCAGTCTTCGGGAATCAGCGCTTCCAGGTGCCGGTCGAGGTTCTCCAGGCCTTTGAAGTAGGCCGAAAACGCCCGGTCGAACTTGTCGAAATGGCGCTCGTCCTTGACCAGGATGGCCCGCGACAAGTAGTAGAACTCGTCCATGTCGGCGAAGCTCACGCGCTGCTTGAGGGCATTGAGCAAGTCGAGCAGTTCGCGCACCGAAACCGGCACCTTGGCCGCGCGCATTTCATTGAACAGATTGAGCAGCATGGCTATTGCTCCCGGCTCAGCGGTTACCGCGACGGCTCATGAAGGCCAGGCGCTCGAGCAACTGCACGTCCTGTTCGTTCTTGACCAGGGCCCCGGCCAGCGGCGGGATGGCCTTGGTCGGGTCGCGTTCGCGCAGCACCGCTTCGCCGATGTTGTCGGCCATCAGCAGCTTGAGCCAGTCGACCAGTTCGGAGGTGGACGGCTTTTTCTTCAGGCCCGGCACCTTGCGCACGTCGAAGAACACGTCCAGCGCTTCGCTGACCAGGTCCTTCTTGATGTTCGGGTAGTGCACATCGACGATCTGCTGCAGGGTGTCGCGGTCGGGGAAGGCGATGTAGTGGAAGAAGCAGCGGCGCAGGAAGGCGTCCGGCAGCTCTTTTTCGTTGTTCGAGGTAATGATGATGATCGGGCGCTGCTTGGCCTTGATCGTCTCGTTGGTTTCGTAAACGTAGAACTCCATCCTGTCCAGTTCCTGCAACAGGTCGTTGGGGAACTCGATGTCGGCCTTGTCGATTTCGTCGATCAGCAGAATGACCCGCTCGTCGGACTCGAAGGCCTCCCAGAGCTTGCCTTTCTTCAGGTAGTTGCGCACGTCGTGCACCTTGTCGACGCCCAGTTGCGAGTCGCGCAGGCGGCTGACCGCGTCGTACTCGTAGAGCCCCTGGTGGGCCTTGGTGGTCGACTTGATGTGCCAGGTGATCAGCTTGGCGCCAAAGGATTCGGCCAACTGCTCGGCAAGCATGGTCTTGCCGGTGCCCGGTTCACCCTTGACCAGCAGCGGCCGCTCCAGGGTGATCGCTGCGTTGACTGCCAGTTTCAGGTCGTCTGTAGCGACATAAGCGCTGGTGCCTTCGAACTTCATGAACCGATCCTCTAACGTAGCGCCGGGGGTACATGGCCCCAGGCGGAAAAATTGTCATGCACGACTATAACGCGGGCTCCGGGCGACTGGGAACGCAGACGGCCCATTCAGTCTCTGAATGGACCGTCACTCGGTGACTCAGTCAACCTTGGGTGGCGTTTGTTCATAATTGGCGTTGAAGGCCTGGACAAAGCCATTGCGCAGGATCTGCAAAAACGCCTCGAAGGCGCTGATATCGCGTTTATGCACGCTGCCTCTGAGCGCTACGCGGGTGGCGAACTGGTTCTTGCGCTGGTTCTTGAGCGCGGTTTCGCTGCCGCCGACCAGAGCTTCCCAGATCGAGCGGAAAAAGCCCTTGTCCTTGCTCTGAACGTCCTGTTGCCAGTTGAATACATCGACGTCGCGCAGCAACGGCTTGATGTAGCCGTTGAGCTGGCCGTTGCTGGCTTCGGCTTCGATCACCAGGTCGCCATGGCCGGCATTGAAGTCGAACTTGCCATAGGCACTGGCAAAATCGTTAAGCCGGCGCAACTCGATATCGGTGGCGCGCAAGCGAAACTTGAAGTCTTGGAAATCGCTGAAGGGGTCGAAGGTGGCGCTGCTTTCGACGCTGGCATCGCCGAGCAGGCGGGCCTTGCCGTCGAACGTGGCGTCGCGCCGGCCCTTGCGGTCCTCGACGTTGGTCAGGTTGCGGATGCTGGCATCGAGCCGGGTGGCCTTGAGGTTGACCGGCGGCGTGGAATTGAAGTTGCGAAAGCTCAGGATACCGTCGTCGATGCGGACTTCGTTGAGGGTGATGGGCAGCAGCTTTTCCAGTTGCTGACGCCAGTCGGTGCCCTGGCCGGTCTGCGAGGTCTGTTTGCTGGCACCGTCGACGAAGTTCAGCTGCGGCTTGAAGAAGGTCACTTGCGCCACTACCGCCTGGTTGTGCCACAGCGAATGCCAGCTGACCGACAGGTCGATCAAGGGTGCTTCGAGAAACGGCACCGGAACCTTGCCGCTGGTCTTGACGATGTTCAGGCCGTTGATCTTGTAGGCGCCGCGCCACAGGGCCAGGTCGACGTCGGCGATCTGCCCGCGGTATTCACCCATGTCGGCGAGCCTGTCGTTAAGGTAGTTGCGTACCAGCAGCGGCAGGGTCAGGTGCAGGGCCAGCAGTAACAGGGCGATGCTCAACAGCCCCCACAGGGGCCAGCGGTAGCGACGTTTCATCGGCGACGGTTTCCGGCAGGGTAGTGATCGGTTGACCCCCGTCAGCTTCAGGGGTTCGCCGGTTGTGGACGCATTGGCGCTGCAGGCTTACCCTTGAAGTTTTCCGCCCGGTGCATAAAAGGACCCCGCCATGAGCCGTATCTTTGCTGACAACGCGCATTCCATCGGCAATACGCCGCTGGTGCAGATCAACCGCATCGCCCCTCGCGGCGTCACCGTGCTGGCCAAGACCGAGGGCCGTAACCCCGGTTATTCGGTCAAGTGCCGGATCGGCGCGAACATGATCTGGGACGCTGAAAGCAGCGGCAAGCTCAAACCGGGCATGACCATCGTCGAACCGACCTCGGGCAACACTGGCATCGGCCTGGCCTTTGTTGCCGCCGCCCGGGGTTACAAGCTGCTGCTGACCATGCCGGCGTCGATGAGCATCGAGCGGCGCAAGGTGCTCAAGGCCCTGGGTGCGGAGTTGGTGCTCACAGAGCCGGCCAAGGGCATGAAAGGTGCAATCGAAAAAGCCAATGAAATCGTTGCTGGCGATCCGTCGGCTTACTTCCTGCCCGGCCAGTTCGAGAACCCGGCCAACCCGGCGATCCATGAGAAGACCACCGGCCCGGAAATCTGGAACGATACCGACGGCGCGGTCGATGTGCTGGTCGCCGGTGTCGGCACCGGCGGCACCATTACCGGGGTGTCGCGCTATATCAAGCGGACCCAGGGCAAGGCGATTCTCTCGGTAGCGGTCGAACCGATCGTCTCGCCGGTGATCACCCAGGCCCGTGCCGGTGAAGAGATCAAGCCCAACCCGCACAAGATCCAGGGCATCGGTGCCGGTTTTGTGCCGAAGAACCTCGACTTGAGCATGGTCGATCAGGTCGAGCTGGTCAGTGACGAGGAGTCCAAGGCCATGGCCCTGCGCCTGATGCAGGAAGAGGGCATCCTCTGCGGTATTTCCTCCGGAGCGGCCATGGCTGCGGCGGTGCGCCTGGCGGAAAAGCCGGAGATGCAGGGCAAGACGATCGTCGTGATTCTGCCGGATTCTGGTGAGCGTTACCTGTCGAGCATGCTGTTTTCCGACCTGTTCACCGAGCAGGAAAACCAGCAGTAAGTCGCGGCGGTGCTGATCCCGGGCAATAACCGGCGCCGCTGTTTGTTGCACAATCCTTAACACTGATTCCCGGTCCCGCAGGTTTTCACTGGGACCGGATCGGTTAATATGTTCGATTAATTCGGCAGTGATGGCCTGATCGAAATTCCAAGGAGTGTTGCATGACTTTTTCCTTTGTCGCCAAGGCAGGTGTATTGCTGCTGTTTTTCGGCAGCACGTTGTATGTGCACCTGCGCGGCAAGGCGCGTTTGCCATTGTTGCGCCAGTTCGTCAACCATTCGGCGCTGTTTGCCCCTTACAACGCCCTGATGTACCTGTTTTCCGGTGTGCCGTCCAAACCTTACCTGGAGCGCAAGCGCTTCCCCGAGCTCGACGTGCTCAAGGACAACTGGGAAGTCATCCGCGAAGAGGCCATGCACCTGTTCGACGAGGGTTACATCCGCGCAGCCGAAAAAGACAACGACGCCGGCTTCGGCTCGTTCTTCAAAAAGGGCTGGAAGCGTTTTTACCTGAAGTGGTACGACAAGCCGCTGCCCTCGGCCGAGGCGCTGTGCCCCAAGACCGTCGAGCTGGTCAACAGCATCCCCAACGTCAAGGGCGCGATGTTCGCCTTGCTGCCCGGCGGCAGTCACCTGAATCCGCACCGCGATCCGTTTGCCGGCTCCCTGCGTTATCACCTGGGCCTGTCGACGCCGAACTCCGACGATTGCCGGATCTACGTCGATGGTCAGGTGTATGCCTGGCGCGACGGTGAAGACGTGATGTTCGACGAAACCTATGTGCACTGGGTCAAGAACGAAACCGAAACCACCCGGGTGATCCTGTTCTGCGACGTCGAGCGGCCGCTCAACAGCCCGCTGATGACCCGCATCAACCGCAAGGTCAGTGCGTTCCTCGGCCGCGCCACCGCGCCGCAGAACACCGATGACGAACGCGTGGGCGGCATCAACCAGGCCTATGCCTGGAGCAAGCGCTTCAGCAACGTCATCAGCAACCGGGTCAAGCAGTTCAAACGGGCCAACCCCAAGGCCTACCGGGTGTTGCGTCCGGTGCTGGCGGTGGTGGTTGCCTATCTGCTGTACCGCTGGTTGTTCTGATTGTTTCGGGCCGCTTTGCGGCCCATCGCCGGCAAGGCCGGCATCTGCATTCACCACCGACTTGCCAGCCTGAAACAGGCTGGTCTATAGTCACCCCACTTCACCTCACCGAAGACCTGCTCATGCCAGCGTCCTGCCCATCCACCGTATTCGCTACCGCGCCTGACGCGGTTGTCGTTGTGCGTGGGAATCAGCAGCCGGCCATGATCAGTCACTACCCACCACCTGTCAGTAGCGTGGTCGTGTGCGTCGTCGCACCGCCAGCAGTGGTAGTGCTGGGCTAAGCGGCCAATCGCTGCGTCCCCACACACCTGCACCCTACTGAATACGGTTGGCTGCCCCTCGCGGGTAGCACCGTTCGGCTTATCTGCCCGAATTACAGGTGGCATTCATGTCTGTTCTATCGAAACAATCCGTGGTCTCGGCGGCCACTACCAGCCTGTTCGTCCTGCTCTGGAGTAGCGGGGCGATCGTCTCCAAGCTTGGCTTGGCTCACGCCAGCCCCTTTGCCTTCCTGCTGCTGCGTTCGGCCCTGGCCCTGGCGGGCCTGCTGTTGCTCAGCCCCTTGCTCAAGCTGCACTGGCCGCGCACCCGCCCGGCGGTGTTGCAAGCCCTGGCCACCGGTTGCGTGCTGCTGGGCGCTTATCAGATCTTCTACCTGCTGGCGCTCAACACCCACGTCACGCCCGGGGTCATGGCCACGGTCATGGGCGTGCAACCGATCCTCACCGTGGTGCTGATGGAACGCCAGCGTTCCTGGAGCCGGTTGTTCGGCCTGGGCCTGGGCTTGAGCGGCTTGATCATGGTGGTCTACCAAGGCATCAACCTCGGCGGTGTGTCGCTGGCCGGGATGCTGTTTGCCTTGCTGGCGCTGATGAGCATGACCTTTGGTTCGATCATGCAAAAGCGCATCACCAGTAACCCCATGGGCACCTTGCCACTGCAATACCTTGCCGGGCTGATGATGTGTGCAGTATTTGCGCCGTTTCAGCCGCTGCAGGTGGAACTGACCGACAGCTTCATCGGCGCCTTGCTGTGGATGGGCCTGGTGGTGTCGCTGTTGGCGACTTTGCTGTTGTACCGGTTGATCGCCAAGGGCAACCTGGTCAATGTCACCAGCCTGTTCTACCTGGTGCCGGCCGTCACTGCGGTGATGGACTACCTGATCTTCGGTAACCGCCTGGCGGCGCTCAGCTTGTTGGGCATGGGGCTGATCGTCATTGGCCTGCTGTTCGTGTTCCGCAAGCCCGCTGCCGCGCAGGCGCAACTGCAAGCTGACTAGCACTGCTTGCCGCCCGGCAAAACGCCGGGCGGCAAACCTGCGCCCTCAGGGCTACGGATTAACCTGTCAGGCGCGAACCGGCTTGCCAACCGCCGCAGGCTTGAGCACCAGCCACAACGCCACGGCAATCAACAGCCCGCCGTACAGATGCGCCAGCGACAACGGCTCATCCAGCAGCCAGGCGCCCCACAGCACACCGAAGGCCGGGATCATGAAGGTCACAGTGCTGGATTTGACCGGGCCGATCTCGCTGATCAGGCGAAAGTAAAGGATGTAGGCAAAGGCGGTACACACCAGCCCCAAGCCCAGCAGCGACCCCCACACCTCCCAACCGCCCCAGCTTGCCGGTGGTTGGGTCAGCACGCTGTAGCCGAACAACGGTAACAACAGCAAGGTCGCGCCCATCATGCTGCCCAGCGCCGACAAGCGGCTGTCGAGGCCGCCCTGGTGATCGAGCCAGCGCCGGGCCAGAAAACCGGCCAGGCCATAACAGGCGGTTGCCGCCAGGCACGAGAGGGCGCCTTGCAGCAGTTTCGCGTCAAACGCCACCGGGCCCGCGCCACTGAGTATGCCGACACCGAACAAACCAAGGAAAATGCCGCTGAGCTTGGCCAGGGTCAGTGGTTCACGAAAGCACAGCGCGCCAATCAGCACGCCCATCAACGGCGTGGTGGCATTGAAGATTGCCGAGTAGCCGGCCGGCAACACTTGGGCCGCCACTGAATACAGCGTGGCTGGAATCCCTGAGTTGATCATGCCCAGCACCAGACAGGCCCTGAGCTTGCCGTTGAAGTCCCAGCGCACCCGCAGCAGGGCAAGAATCACCAGCAGGCCGAGGCAGGCGATGGAGACACGGAAAAACGCCGTGGGCAAGGTGCCAAGCACCGGCGCAATGATGCGCATGAACAGAAAGCTCGCCCCCCAGACAGCAGCGAGTATCAACAGGCGGGTAATGGCGATGGGGCTCATGGGCTCTCCGGGTCCTTTGGGGGCAGGGCGCGAGTTTACGTTACAAACCGGGCCATGCTCTCTCCCTTTCTTGCGCTCAAATTCCGCGCTCGGCGAGTTTGGCCGATACACCCGCGCCAACAGGCTTTCCCTGCCCGTGGCGACTGGCTAAGCTCAGGCTTTGACATTCCCGCAGAGGTCTGACGTATGCCCCAGCAATGGCCGGCCGCCGATATCGCCCGGATGATCCTCGATGGCTTCGATGATTATCGTGAACATTTCCGGCAGATCACCGACGGCGCCCGCGAGCGGTTCGAGCAGGCCCAGTGGCAACAGACCCAAAGCGCCTCGGCGGCGCGCATCAACCTCTATGAGGAAAAGGTCAGCGAGGTCAGTGGCTGGCTGCGTCAGGGTTTCGAGGACGAGGTGCTGCTCGACGTCTCGCTGTGGCCGCTGGTCAAGAGTGCCTATATCGGCCTGATCGATCCGCGCCTGGACGATGAACTGTCGGAGACCTGGTACAACTCGATCTTCTGCAGCCTGTTCAGCCATGACCTGATCAGCGATGGCTGCATGTTCATCCACACCACCCGGCCATCGCTGCGCAGTCACGAGCGGGCGGCGCAAACCCGAATCTATCGGCCGCAAAGCGGCCTTGGCGCGTTGCTGGCGCAGGTCTTCGCCGACTACCGCTTCGATGTGCCGTACGCGGACCTTGCCGGCGACCTGGCGCGCCTTGAAGCGCAGCTGCGGGAGAACCTGCCGGACTGGGTGTGCAAGGACCCGGCCCTGGCCGTCGAGCTGTTTTCTTCGGTGCTGTACCGCAACAAGGGCGCCTACCTGGTCGGGCGCCTGTACACCCAGGACGAGCAATGGCCGCTGGTGATCCCGCTGTTGCACCGCGAAGGCCACGGCATCGAGATCGACGCGCTGATCACCGACGAAGCCGAGGTGTCGATTATCTTCTCCTTCACTCGTTCCTACTTCATGGTCGATGTGCCGGTACCGGCCGAGTTCGTCGGTTTTCTCAAACGCATCCTGCCGGGCAAGCACATCGCCGAGCTGTACACCTCGATCGGGTTCTACAAACACGGAAAATCGGAGTTCTACCGGGCCTTGATCAACCACCTGGCCGGCACCGATGACCGTTTCATCATGGCCCCGGGCGTGCGTGGCATGGTCATGAGCGTGTTTACCCTGCCGGGCTTCAACACCGTGTTCAAGATCATCAAGGACCGCTTCTCGCCGTCCAAGAGCGTCGATCGCGCTACGGTGATCGAAAAGTACCGCCTGGTAAAAAGCGTCGACCGCGTCGGGCGCATGGCCGATACCCAGGAGTTTGCCGATTTTCGCTTCCCCCTGAGCAAGTTCGAGCCTGAGTGCCTGGCCGAACTGCTGGAAGTGGCGCCGTCCACCGTCGAAGTGCACGGTGACACGGTGCTGATCCGCCACTGCTGGACCGAACGGCGCATGACCCCGCTCAACCTCTACCTGGAAAACGCCAACGACGCCCAGGTGCGCGAGGCCCTGGAGGACTATGGCCTGGCCATCAAGCAACTGGCGGCGGCGAATATCTTTCCGGGTGACATGCTGTTGAAGAACTTCGGCGTCACCCGCCACGGGCGCGTAGTGTTCTATGACTATGACGAGATCTGCTTTCTCACCGAGGTGAACTTCCGCTACATCCCGCCGCCGCGTTTCCCCGAGGATGAAATGGCCTCCGAGCCTTGGTATTCGATCGGGCCGTTGGATGTGTTTCCCGAGGAGTTCCCGCCGTTCCTGTTTGCCGATAGCGGTCAACGCCGCTTGTTCAGCCAGTTGCATGGTGAGTTGTACGATGCCGACTACTGGAAAAGCCTGCAGGCGGCGATCCGCGGCGGCAAGGTGATCGATGTGTTCCCGTATCGGCGCAAGTGCCGGGAGAGCTGAACAACATCGCGGGGCAAGCCCGCTCCCACAGGAATGAGGGTGAATCTGTGGGAGCGGGCTTGCCCCGCGATGCTTTCAGGCCGAGAAAATTCGTTGTACACCCACCCCATCAAGCACCGCATCGATCAGCGCACGAGCAATCTCGATATGCTGGCCGGCACCGGCGACGATGGCGCGGTCGTTGAGGGTGAGATGATCCAGCGCATCGCTGACCGTGGCTTCAGCGCATCGCAGCAGTTGGCCGGCGTGCAGCAGGGCTTCTTCGGCGGGAATACCTTCGCGAACGTTGAACATGCGGTTGGTGCCGAACGGAGTGTTGGCGGTGGTTGCGTTGGATAGGCCGAGACTGGGGGGATCTGGGACAAGCTTTTTCATGATTGACCTCAAGTTATGAAGCAACCACGCCTCGCTGCTAAACGATGGGTGGCAGCTGTACGCGGGTTAGCAGACCGGTAACTCGAGGAACCCGGCGCACCCGAAGGCGCCCCACGTACAACCGCCATATAGCGTTGTGCCGTCGACATCGAGTAATGAGCCGGACTGCTAAATCCGATCGTTGGATTTTCCAACGACGGCAGCAGCCTAGGTTCTTGACGGGGTTGGCACAACAGAGCAACGGCGGCGAAAGTATGATTCAGAACGGTCTGACAGAAAACACTTACAACATTTCGATTTGTCGCTGTGTGAGCAGCCTGCACCGGACCTTGTGGGAGCGGGCTTGCCCCGCGATCGAGCGCGTAGCGGTCGTATGCCAGGCAACTCCTGGTTTGCTGACTGTACTGGCCTCATCGCGGGTCAAGCCCGCTCCTACAGTTGAATGCGGCCGCTACCCCTTCAAGCACTTCAACTCGCTGAAACTCTGCCGCACCTGGCCAAGCTTCTGCTCCAGGTGCTGGCGCTGTTGCTCGCTGCTCTGTGCCATCACATCCACCAGCAACCGCCGCGCCTCCTGCTCGGTGCGCTGGAAGGCGATCCGGTACTCCGGTGTCCACAGGCTTTCGCGCTTCTTCAGGAGGATTTCCAGGCGCGGCTCGAAGCTGTCGCTGTAACGCTGGTCCATGGCCGCGCTGAACTGCGCCTGCCAATGGGCGCGGTTGGCGATCCACTGGCGGTTCTGTTCACCCAGGCTTTGTGACCAGGTCATGACCCGCAGTTTCTGTTGCGCGCTGAGCTCGCCGAGCCAGGTGCTCAGGCGTTTTTCCATGCGCTCGGCGCGGCGTTCGATTTGCCGTGCCAGCGGTGTATTGACATATTTGGCCTGGCGCTCGCGGATGTCGTCGGCAAAGGCTTCGCGCATTTCCCGCACCTGCTCATCATCCATGCTGCGCAACAGTTCGGCGGCCGACGGGGTGATCTGCTCGGCAACCTTGGCAATGGCCTGGCGGGCTTCCTGGGTGCGTACCTGCAGTTGCTGGTCGGTCACCGCATTGCTGGCGACCATCGCCTGGATTTCGTCGATCCAGGTCAGGTAGCCGGGCAATTGCGTACGACAATGCCAGGCCAGTTGCTGTTTGAGTCGATCGTTGAGCCAGGTTTTCTGCTGGCGGTTCATGCTCAGGTAGTCGTTCAGCGACCAGGGCACCAGCATGTCGAGGTTGCGGTAGGCCAGGTCGACACGGTTGCAGGCGATGACCAGCAAGGCCGATATCACCAGCAACAGCACGGTGCGCAGGTACTTGGACAGGCAGGCGTACATGAGCGGATCCTTGCGAAGGCTTGCTTGTCTTTATAGAACAGGGCGCGCCTTCACGGTTCATTTTGCTGACGGGCCGTCATCGGCAACCGGGCGCAATCGCCGCGTGAGGTGTAGAATGCCCCGCTCGCAACGAGGATTTCCGGAAATGGCTTTAGTTGGGCGTTACAACACTTTGCAAGTGGTCAAGCACACGGACTTCGGTCTGTACCTGGACGGCGGGGCGGACGGCGAAATCCTCCTGCCTAACCGTTACATCCCCAAGGATACGCCCACCGAGGTTGAAGACTGGCTGAACGTCTTCGTCTACCTCGACAGCGAAGACAAGCTGATCGCCACCACGGAAAAGACCAAGTTGCAGGTGGGTGACTTCGCCAGCCTCAAGGTCAAGGAAATCAACAGTATCGGCATTTTCCTCGACTGGGGCCTGCCCAAAGACCTGCTGATGCCGTACTCCGAAGAAAAACGCCAGATGAAGGCCGGCGAGTACTGCGTGGTGCACGCTTACCTCGATAAGCGCACCCGCCGCATCACCGCCACCGCGCGCCTGGACCGTTACCTGGACAAGGTGCCGGCGAACTACAAGGTTGGCCAGGAGGTTGACTTGCTGGTGGTCGAAGAAACCCCGATGGGCTTCAAGGCGATCATCAACAACAAGCACTGGGGCCTGATTCACAAGAATGAAGTGTTCAAGTTCCTGCGTTCGGGCAAGCAGGAGAAGGGCTACATCAAGGAACTGCGCAGCGACGGCAAGATCGCCCTGAGCCTGCAGCCCATCGGCCAGGACCTGGCCAACAGCCTGCACGACAAGATCCTCGCCAAGCTCAAGGACGCCAACGGCGTGCTGCCGGTCAGCGACAAGAGCGACCCGCAGTTGATCAGCGACCTGTTCGGGGTCAGCAAGGGCAACTTCAAGAAGGCCATCGGCGCCTTGTACAAGGATGGCCGCATCGTCATCCACGCCGACCGCATCGAACTGGCCTGATCAGACCTGCTTGAAGCCTGCGAAACTCAGGTTCTCACCGCCTGGGCGCAGGTCTTTGAGCAGCGAATCGCGATCGGCACTCAGCGCCAGGCTGATGGTCGAGCGGCGCTTGCCCGGGTGGCGGATTTCCATTTTTTCCTGATGGGCCTGCAGGTAGTTCACCGGCACCTTCAAATGCTGCAGCTCGTCAGTTTCCGGGGTGTGCAGCAGCAGGTTGACCCAGTCGGGCTGGCCCTTGCGCAGCAGCTTCACCGGCACATCGAACCACCACAGACTGCGCTTGGTGTCGAGCACGGCAAACAGGGTGTTGTCGCTGTTGAGCACTGGTCGTTCCAGTTCCTGGTTGCGGCGGGCAATGGCGGTGGGTTTGTCGAGTTTCATGCAGGTTCCTACGGGTGACGCTTGAAAGGTCGCTTATTGTGCTGGCAACTCGATGAAACATAAAGCGACGTTACTCGCCGGCGTATCGATTGCCCCAAAGGCATGGCTAACGAGAACGTTGGCAAGGTCAAGGATGCGCTGCAGAAGCCTTGAACCCTGAGAACACGGACAGGACGAAGGCCATCTTCGGGTGGCCGTTGTGCTATCTGCCGTAATCAATCGCAACTTTGAGGCGATCGTCGATTAGACTTCAGGACGTACCTGCCTGATGAGTGCTGTGAGGAGCCTGCCAATGACCCTCGAGCGGCGAAAGGAGACGCTATGATTTTCCCCGACCTGCGCGGCTTGCCGTTGCACCGTGTGCTGGTGCGCACGGTCAAGGAATTTCTCGATGACGAGATGTCCACCTATGCCTCGGCGCTGGCCTACCAGATGCTGTTTTCGTTGTTTCCCTTCCTGCTGTTCCTGATCGCCCTGATCGGCTTCCTGCATTTACCGGACTTTTTCTCCTGGTTGCGCCTGCAGTCGGAACTGGTATTGCCGCCCCAGGCGCTGGAGCAGGTCAACCCGGTAATCGACCAGTTGCAGCAGTCCAAGGGCGGTTTGCTCTCGGTGGGTATCGTCATTGCCCTGTGGACCGCATCGGCCGGTGTGCGGCTGATGATGAGCGCGATGAACGCAGCTTACGACGTGGTCGAGGGGCGCCCGGTGTGGAAGCGCTTTCCGCTGTCGGTGATCTACACCGTCGGCATCGCCGGCATGCTCCTGGCTGCCGCCGCGCTGATGGTGCTGGGGCCGCAGGTGATGGAGTGGATTGCCTCGCAGATTGGCATGCAGGAGTTCATCGTCACCCTGTGGACCGTGCTGCGCTGGCCGGCGATCATCATCCTGATGATGGTCGCGGTGGCGTTGATCTATTACGTCATGCCCGATGTGAAGCAGACGTTTCGCTTGATTACCCCGGGCTCGGTGCTGGCGGTGGTAGTGTGGATCATCGCTTCGCTGGGTTTTGGCTACTACGTCAAGACCTTCGCCGACTACAACGCCATGTACGGCAGTATCGGAGCGATCATTGTCCTGCTGTTGTACTTCTATATTTCCGCTGCCGTCTTGCTGTTGGGGGCTGAAATGAATGCGGTGATCGAACGCATGTCGGAGGAAAGCAAAGAGCCCGGCGAAAAAGACGTTGATGGCGTCGCCCATGAGCATGAAAAAAAGCATGTCTCCGGGCTTGGCCGTGATCATTCGCTTGATCATCAAACCACACCTGCCAGCGAACCCCTGAGTCGAAGCCATGATTCATGACATCCTGAAAATGGGCGATGAGCGCTTGCTGCGCATCGCCCCGCCCGTGCCGCAACACATGATCGGCAGCGCCGAGCTTGAACGGCTGATCGCCGATATGTTCGAAACCATGGAACATGTCGGCGGGGTGGGCCTGGCCGCGCCGCAGATCGGTGTCGACCTGCAATTGGTGATCTTCGGTTTCGAGCGCAGTGAACGCTACCCGGAGGCCGAGGCGGTGCCGCGGACCATTCTGCTCAACCCGCTGATTACGCCGTTGAGCACCGAGGTCGAGGACGGCTGGGAAGGCTGCCTGTCGGTGCCGGGGCTGCGTGGCGTGGTGCCGCGCTACCAGCGGATTCGCTACGAAGGCGTTGACCCGCAAGGGCAGCCAATTGTGCGCAACGCCGAGGGCTTTCATGCCCGGGTGGTGCAGCATGAATGCGATCACCTGATCGGCCGCCTTTATCCCTCGCGCATCCACGACTTCAGCCGCTTCGGTTATACCGAGGTGCTGTTCCCCGGGCTGGACCCGGCCAGCGACGACTGACCCCGCAGCATTGCCAACAAGGGCTTGCTGCGCTGGTAGCGGGCCAGGCGCTCGGCCAAGGGCGCGGGCAGGGCGCCGGTGCTGCTGAACGCCTGGCGGGCATAGAAGCCCTCCAGGGCCGGGTGGCAGAACAGCCAGATATTCCCTGGCAGTTCGGCCGCTGCCGCTTCGATCAGTTGGCGGGCGACCTGCTGGCCGCGCCACGCGGGGGCGACGAACAAGCCGGTCAGCCAATGGCCGCCGGGCACGTCACTCAGGCACAACGCCGCGACGATTTCCTCGGCCCTGGCCACCCACAGCTGGCCCTGGGCAGCCGCGCGCATGGGCGAACCGTGGTTTCGGTAGAATTTATTCAGCAAGGGCCGCTCGGGCGCAAGCAGCCGGCAGTAGCGTAATCGGGTCACTGGTTTGATCTGGCAAAGGCTCTACACCGGGCTTTTACACCGGAAGGCAAAAACTGTCGAGAGCGTTGTACCGAGGCTATTGTTGCAAAAGCAGTAACAGTGAATGTCCGGCTTCGTGATTTAACCGTCCGAAGTACCTTGTAGACTAACCACATCCCACGCAGAAAGTTACAGTGGGGTCGGTACTTCGTGTTATGTCCCCTTGTTTGATATAACAACTTCTCCGCGCCGTTCAAGGTAAATGAAGTCAATCGATTAGTTTGATTGCTTTGCAGGCCTATTATCATGAAACGTTTATTTGCACTTGCCCTGGTGGCTGTTTCTTCGTTCGCCCTGGCGGATGAAATCAATACTGCGGCTGCGCAACCTGTTGTTGAACAGTATGACTACAGCAGCAACCTGGATATTGCCAAAGTCATCAGTTTGTCGACCATTCCCAATGTTTGTGAAGTGGTACCGGCAACCATGACCTACGAAGACCACCAGGGGCAGCGCCACACCATCGAGTACCGCGCCATGGGTGACGGTTGCAGCAACGGCTGATACCGTTCGGCACCTCTGGGTTGCGCATTGCAGGGCTTGAGCTAGGGTCAATCGTGTCCAGGGTGGACAGTTTTCCTATCTCACATGGAGTGAATGCAATGAACAGCCCTGAGAAAAACCTGCGGCACGGCCGCGTTATTTCACCGGCCAGCCGTGGTTCCAAGACCGTTGAACTGGGATTGCTCGGCAACTGGCAAGTCAATGAAATGGAAGGCGGTAAAAACTTCCCAAGTTTGGTGGCCGGGCCGGTGCCTGCGCCCTTCCAGACGGATGCCCCCAGTGTCGTGCCACCCGCGGATGGATATATTCTAAGTGGTGGCAAACAGGACGCTCGCGACGTCGTCAATTACACGAACGCGGAAATGTCCGCCAAACTCGGCACGCCCTTTAACTGGCCGTTGTTGAATGTGACGCCGGGCCAGACCTTCCAGGTGAAGTGGGAATATACCGCAGCACATACCACCCGGGGCTATCGCTGGTTTATTACCAAAGATGGCTGGGATGTGAACAAGCGCGTCAGTCGCGCCCAGCTCGAGGCTGCGCCGTTTGCCGAAGACCTCTATCCCTACACGCCGTATTACGAGCATAAGGACAAGCTCAAGGCCAAGGTCGAACATGAGGTCAAGCTACCCAGCAACAAGCACGGCCATCATGTGATCGTCCTGCTGTGGCTGGTCGCCGATACCGGCAACGCCTTCTACCAGGCCTTCGACGTCAACTTCCAGTAACCCGCCTCACTGGCTCTCGCGCGCCAGTAGCTCACGCTTGCGCTCCACGCCCCAGCGGTAGCCCGAGAGGTTGCCATCGCTGCGCACCACCCGGTGACACGGGATGGCCACAGCCAGGGCGTTGGCCGCGCAGGCCTGGGCCACGGCGCGCACAGCCCTGGGGGAGCCAATCCGCTGGGCGATCTCGGCATAGCTGGCAGTGCTGCCGGCCGGGATCGCCCGCAAAGCCTGCCAGACCCGCTCCTGGAACGCTGTGCCGCGCAGGTCCAGTGGCAAGTCCAGGCCGATGCCCGGCACCTCGATAAAGCCCACGACCCTGGCCACCAGGGTTTCGAACCCGGCGTCGCCACCGATCAGGTTGGCCTTGGGAAACTTGTCTTGCAGGTCATTGAGCAGCGCCTGCGGGTCGTCACCGAGCAGGATTGCGCAGATCCCCCGTTCGCTCTGCGCCACCAGAATCGCCCCCAACGAACACTGGCCGATGGCAAAGCGGATGTCGGTGTTGGCGCCACCGTCACGATAGGTGCCCGGGGTCATGCCCAGGCGGGCATTGCTCGATTCGTAGAAGCGGCTGTTGGAGTTGAACCCGGCCTCGTACAAGGCGTCGGTGACCGTTGCCGACTGCTGCAATTGAACGCGTACCTTGCGCGCGCGGTGGGCCGAGGCGTAGGCCTTGGGCGTCAGCCCGGTCACCGCCTTGAACACCCGGTGAAAGTGGAACGGACTCATCTTCAGCTGTTCGGCCAGCTGGTTCAGGCTCGGCGCCGGGTCGGCGCTTTCGATCAAGGCACAGGCGCGGGTGACCTGGGCCCGGTGCTGTTCGGCGACATGGGTCTGGTCGGCGCCGCGGCGCTTGCTCGGCCGGTAGCCGGCGGCTTCGGCCTGTTCGGCGCTGTCGAAGAACTCGACATTGTCGATGCGCGGCAGGCGCGAGGTGCTGCTCGGCCGGCAGTACACACCGGTGGTGCGCACGGCGTAGACAAAGGCCTGGTCAGCGGCCGGGTCGCGGGCCAGTATGGCCTGCCAGCGCGGGTCGGATTCGCTGATCCGTGGTTTGCCTGTACTCATGACGGGGTGCTCCTGGCGTTGATCGATGGGTTCAGGCTACGGCTGCGGCTCACGGGAAGAACTCCGGGTCTTGCGTTCAAACTCGCTTGGCCGGTACCCGCCACAGGTACCAGGCGGCCACGGTCCGGTAAGGGCTCCAGCGCTTGCCCAGATCGATCATCTGCCGGCGCGTCGGTTGCTTCTCCAGGCCCTGCAAACGGCGATAGCCCTCGCGCACGCCGAAGTCGTCGGCCGGCAGGATGTCCATGCGTTCCAGGGTATAGATCAGCAGCATCTCGACAGTCCAGCGGCCTACTCCACGCAGGTTGACCAGGCGCTCGATCAGCGCTTCATCTGCCAGTGCCGAGGCTTGTTGATAGTCCGGCACCAGCCCTTCGACCCGTGCCCGGGCGATGCCCTGGATGGTCGCCAGTTTGTTCGCCGAGAAGCCGCAACCGCGCAATTGCTCAGGGGTGGTTGCCAGCACCTGCTCGGGGCTGGGAAACCCGGTGTCCGGGTAAAGCGCCAGAAAGCGCCCGAGAATCGCATCGCCGGCCTTGGCGTGCAGTTGCTGGTAGGCGATGGCCCGCACCAGCGCCTGATACGGGTCGCGGGTGGGTTTGGGTTGATGCAGGCAAGGACCGACTGCCTCGATGTGCGCGGCCCATCGTCGGTCCAGGGCGGCGAGGTAGGTTTGCGCCTCGGCATACAAAGCGTGCTTGCTCATCAGGCCTCCAGCGCCTTTGCCACGTGCTCCAGTGCCTGTTTGAGTTCGGCCCGGCTGCCAGCCGCCGACAGGCTGATGCGGATCGCCGCCAGGTCATGCTGTTTTACCGCAAACACGTCGCCTGGCACCACCGCCACGCCGCTGGCCCGGCAGGCCTCGGTCAAGCGGGCGGCGCTGTGCCCGGCCTTGACCCAGATGTGTGGGGAAGGCTGCTGGCTATTGACCAGGTGGCTACCCAGAATTCTGCAGGCCAGGCGCCAGCGCTGGCGGACTTCCTCGCGCTGCCAGGCCAGGCGCCGCTGCGCCGTGCCATCGGCAATCCAGCGACAGGCGATCTGCAGGTTCAGTGGCGACACCTGCCAATGGGTGGCCTGGGCATGGGGATCGACCTGTGCCAGCAGGGCTGGATCAGCCACGATCCAGCCCAGGCGCAGGCCGGCGCCAACGGTTTTCGACAGGCTGCTGATCAACACGCCGCGGTGCCCGAGCAACCGCCACAGCGGTGGCTGGTCGGTCAGCGCGCCGTAGACATCATCTTCGATCACCCGCAGGTCATGGCGCTCGACCACCTCGGCGATCGCCTGTTGGCGTGCGCTGCTCATGCACGCACCGGTAGGATTGTGCAGGCTCGGGGTCAGCACCATGATGCGCGCGCCGGTGGCACGGGCGACCCGATCGAGGTCGTCTGGCACAATGCCCTGATCGTCCAGGGCGATACCATGCAGCGGCAGGCGCAACTGCCGGCAGGCGGCCTTGATACCGGGTGCGGTGAGGGCTTCGACCAGCACCGCTTCACCCGGCTGGCACAGCGACAGCAACACCGTGAACAAGCCCTGCTGGGCACCACCGCACAGCAGCAACTGCCGGTCATTGAGCTCAAGGCCACGGTTGGCCAGCCAGGCGGCACCGTGCACACGGCCGCGCAGCAACGCTTCGGCGCTCAGGTAATGGTCCAGGCAAGCCGCCTGGCCGTCCTGCAACAGCACCTGCAAGGTGGTTTCGCTGTCGCGGTTGGCCGGGTCGATCACCGGTACATTGGTCGACAGGTCGATCAGGCTCGGCTGCAGGTCCTTCTGCTTGAGGCGAAACAGTGTGGCCTCCTTGCTGCCGGCCAGCACATAAGTGCCACGCCCGACTTCCCCCGAAACCAAATGCCGGGCTGCAGCTTCGCGGTAGGCCTGCTGGGTGGTGCTGGGGTTGAGCCCCAGGTTCCAGGCCAGGCGTCGTTGTGGCGGCAGACGTTCACCGACTTTCAGTTCGCCGCGCTCGATGGCGGCGGCAATGGCGTCGACCAGGGCCAGGTAGCGCGGCTGGGCATCGGCGCTGAGGGTAGGGGTCCACATTTATTGTTGGCCATGCAATATAAGAATTTACCCATACAATGCGCGGCGACTAGGATCAGGTCAAATCCGATCCTGCCGAGGTGTTTCATGTTCGACCTGCCTGCCCTGCGAGATGCTGCCCGCCTGGTTCATGCCAGCGTTCCCGCCACCGCGCAATACGCCTGGCCGCGCCTGGCCGAACGGCTGGGCTGCGAGGTCTGGGTCAAACATGAGAACCACGCGCCGACTGGCGCCTTCAAGGTGCGCGGCGGTCTGATGTATGTGCAGTGGTTGCGGGAACAGAAGCCCACGGTACGTGGCCTGGTCACCGCGACCCGTGGCAACCACGGCCAGAGCATGGCCCTGGCCGCGCGCACTGCCGGGCTGGCGATCATCATCGTGGTTCCCGAGGGCAACTCGCGGGAGAAGAATGCGGCGATGCGCGCCCTTGGCGCCCAACTGGTCGAGCACGGCGCCGACTTTGACCAGGCCCGCGAAGAGGCCGCGCGCCTGGCCGAGTTGCACGGCTTTGAGAGCGTGCCGCCGTTTCACCCCGAGCTGATTCGCGGCGTCGCCACCTATGCCCTGGAGTTGCTGGAGGCGGTGCATGCGCTCGATTGCGTCTACGTGCCGATCGGCATGGGCTCGGGCATCTGCGGGCTGATCCAGGCGCGCAACCTGCTTGGCCTGCGCACAGAAATCGTCGGCGTGGTGTCCAGTGCTGCGGACGCATTTGCCCAGAGCCTGGAGCAGGGCCGCATCGTCACTACCGCCACGGCCAATACTTTCGCCGACGGCATGGCCTGCCGCATGCCGTTGCCCGAAGCGTTCGAAATCATCCGCCAGCATGCCGCGCGCATCGTGCGCGTCAGCGATGAGGAAGTGGCCCAGGCCATGCGCATCTACCACGAAGACACCCACAACACCGCCGAAGGCGCAGGGGCCGCCGGGCTTGCCGCGCTGATCCAGGAGCGCGAGCGCCAGCAGGGGCGCAAGGTGGCGGTGATTCTCAGCGGGGCGAATATTGATCGGCAGCGGTATGCGCAGGTATTGGCGGGTGATTGAAAAATCCTGAATTGAAGCATTGGAAAAAGTGCTATCTTATTTTGATAGCATTTTCCGATGAGCAATCGATATCGAAAGATCCTCGACAGCATCTTCCGCACACCGACCAGCGCCAGCCTGGTGTTTACCGACATCGAGGCGCTAGTGCTGTATCTGGGCGGGCAAGTGCAGGAACGTGAGGGCTCCAGGGTCAAGTTGATCCTGGGTGATCAGCTTTGGCGCTGTCACCGGCCGCACCCGGGCAAAGAGGCCAAGCGATATCAGGTGGAAGAAGCCCGCGAGTTTCTTCTACGGGCAGGAGTTCAACCATGAACACTATGAGCTACAAGGGCTACACCGCCCGAGTCGAATACGATCCACGGGACGATATTTTCGTCGGTCGTGTCCTGGGTGTGCGTGACATCATCAGCTTCCACGCCAGCGCCGTCAGGCAGTTGCACGAGGCGTTTCACCTGGCGCTGGATGACTACCTGGCCGATTGCGCCGAGCGTGGGGTCAAGCCGGAAAAACCCGCTTCCGGCAAAGTCATGCTGCGTATCAGGCCAGAAGTCCATGCCGCGGCGACCATCGCAGCTCAATCGGCAGGCAAGAGCCTCAACCAATGGGCCGATGAAGTGTTTGAGCGTGCAGCACAAGCCTGAGTAAAGGCAATTTCTTCCAATACAGCCCGGCGAAAAACCGTTTAAATAGCGCCTGCCCTCAACAGCGGTTACGGAACGTCGATGCCTTTTTCAAATGGATTTCTGCTGAGTTTGTCGTTGTGCCTGGATATCGGCATTGCCAATATCGCCATGATCACCCTGGCCATGCAGCGAGGCTTCCTGCAGGGTTTCTGGCTGGGGCTGGGCACCTGTGTCGGTGACCTGCTGTATGCCATTGCGGCATTGGCGGGGATGACCGTGCTGCTGCAATTTGAAACGGTACGCTGGGTGTTGTGGCTGGGCGGGTCGGTGTTGCTGGTGTGGTTTGCCATCAAGATGCTGCTGGCGGCGCTGCGTGGCAACGCCCACCTGGAGACCCGTGGCGAGGTGGTCGTGGAATCGGGCTGGCGCGAGTTCATGCGCGGGATCTTCCTGGCCATGTCGTCGCCCAGCGCCATCCTTTGGTTTGCCGCGGTCGGCGGGGTGCTGATTTCCCGTTCCGGTGGCGGCAGCCTGTTCGAAGCCGGGCTGTTTCTCTCCGGTTTTTTTGCCGCCGGGCTGATCTGGTGCCTGTCGTTGTGCGGCATTGCCAGCCATGGCGGACGGTTGTTGGGGGATCGCTTGCTGACCTGGTCGTACCTGCTGTCGGCGGGCATTTTCTGCTATTTCGCCGGCTACGTGATTCTTTCCGGTTACCGCGAGTTCATCCTCGCCGTGCCTGCGGCCGCGCCGGGTCTATAATGATTCGAGACACCGGTGCGCAGGTGCCGTCAGGCAGGAGGAGCTTCGATGAAAGGTCTGGATGCAAAAAAGGCGACGAAGAAAAAACCACTGAAAACCGCCAAAGAAAAACACGCCGCCAAACGCGCCAAACGCTCAGGCGGCAGTTTTCTTTCGCAATAATGCCAAGAGCTCCGCAAGGGGCTCTTTTCGTCAGGGGCGGGCCCTCGAGCAGATTCCGAGAATGGGTAATTGCCGCTACCCTAGCGCTGGGTACGGATACGCTGTGCCCATTACCCTGGCGAACGAGGCAAAGGACATGACTCTGCAGACTCCCCCGATCAAACCCGCGCGTTTCGAAGACGGTCGTACCTTCACGGTTGCCGGACTTGGTGAGCGCTATGGCCAGGCCACCCTCCAGCAAATCCCCACCCTGTGGCAACGCTTCGAGCAGCACATTGGCCGGGTTCCCGGGCAGATAGGCGGGGAAACCTACGGGGTGTGCAGCAACGGTGATGGCCAAGGCAATTTCGACTATATCGCCGGGGTCCGGGTGCAGGACACCGATTCGCTGCCGGCCGGTTTTCAGCATGTCGAACTCAAGGCCCGACGTTACGCAGTGTTTGAGCACCACGGCAGCCTCGACAATCTCAAGGCCACCTTTCAGGCCATATGGAAGGACTGGGTGCCGGTGTCCGGCGAAACCGTGGCCAACGCGCCTGAGTTCGAGCGTTATGGCCAGGACTTCAACCCCGATGACCGCAATAGCGTGATGGAAATATGGCTGCCTCTGGAAAGCAAATGATCGAAACCTGCACCGATGTACAGCAAGACGATTGGCTTGTGCTGCGCCAGGCGCTGTGGCCCCAGTGCCCGCTGGAGGAGCACCGCCAGTCAGTGCGCGAAATCATCGAGCAGCCCCAGCGCCTGGTGGCCTTTCTGGCCCGTGACCGCGCCGGGCGCGCTTTGGGTTTTGCCGAAGCCTCGATCCGCAGTGATTACGTCAATGGCAGCAACAGTTCGCCGGTGGCCTTTCTCGAAGGCGTGTTCGTCGCGCCCCAGGCTCGGGGCCAGGGTGTTGCCGGGCACCTGATTGCGGCGGTTGAGCAGTGGGGCGCCAGCCTGGGTTGCAGCGAGCTGGCCTCGGATGCTGCCCTGGACAACCACAGCAGTCACGCGATGCATGCGGCATTGGGCTTTAGTGAAACTGAGCGGGTGGTGTACTTTCTCAAGCCTTTGGCCAAGGGCTGATCTTTAGGGGGCTTCGCGGATGCGATCCTTGGGTTGGTTTTTGAGGCTGTGAGCTAATCCATTCGCTGTGGCGCTGCTGCCGGCCCCTTCCGCCCTTACGGCGGGTCCCTTTTGTTCTTGGCAAAAGGAACCAAAACCGCTCGCTCCTGCATACGGCCCTACGCTTCGCTCCGGGTTCCTTCGCTTCGGTGCCTTCCAGGGGCATCGCGGCCTACGACTTGCTACGCCAAGTCTACGTCTCGCGACTTCGGCTTGGGCCGAAGGGTGCTGCGCACCAGCCCCCTCCAGACACCTACGCTCAGCCTCCTGAAGTCGCGAAGTTACGGGCGGCGCCTGCACTGGCGTATCTGCGAAATCAGATTATGGCGCAGCCAAGCTGACGCCGGAGCGGGACAAGCTCGCTGGCAAAGCGAGCACCGACTTGCTTGATCTTGATCTTGATGCGCGTAGTTCAAGGCGCCGCCGTAAAGGCGGAAGGGGCCGGCAGCAGCGCCACACAAAATGGATAAGCCCGCAGCCTGCAACATCCCAACCCAAGAATCATAGCCCCAGGATTCCGTGAACAACCATTTTCCCTGTCTGTCGATTTCAGCCGCCGCCAATCGACCATCTGTGAACGCGCCGAATGGTTCGGCGCCTGATCGCGCAGAGGACACGACCATGAACAGTGCCGCCGAGAACGAAATCCGCCAACTCATCGAACAGTGGATTCCGGCTGTTCGCGCCCGTGATATCGAGGCCATCACCGCCCCTTACGCCGATGACATCCGCGCCTTCGATGCGGTCAAGGCACTGCAGTTCAAGGGCAAGGCTGCCTACCGCGCCCACTGGCAGGCCTGTATGGAGCATTGCCCGGGCGAGATGGTCTTCGAGGTCGAGCAATTGCAGATCCAGGCCACCCCGGAGCTGGCGCTGGCGCATTGGCTCAACCGTTGTGGCCCGGCCAGCAGCGAAGGCGGTGAGGATCAAAGCTGCTACATGCGGGTTACCGTCGGCTACCAGCGCATCGGCGGGCAATGGAAGGTCATTCATGAGCACTGGTCGGCACCGTTCGACATGGAGTCCGGAGCCGCGCTGTTCTCGCTCAAGCCTTGAGCTGAAAAACCCGAGAGTTATGCCGAATCGCGCTTTCTAAGGCGGTGCGATCTGCCGCCATAGTATCCCCAGCTGTGGAGACGACGATGAAATACCTGTGCCTGGTCTACTGTGATGAAAGTCTGCTGCACAGCCTGCCCGACAGCCCGGCCGACGCCGAGTGCATGGCCTACGCCGAATCGATCCAGGGCAGTGGTCGCATGCTTGCCGCCGAGGCGCTCAAGCCGGTGCAGACCGCGACTACCGTGCGCGTGCGCGGCGGGCAGATGAGCCTGACCGACGGCCCCTTTGCCGAAACCAAGGAGCAGTTGGCCGGCTTCTATCTGGTCGATGCGCGAGACTTGAACGAGGCCTTGAACATTGCCAAGGGCATTCCCGCTGCGCGGGTCGGCAGTGTCGAGGTGCGGCCGATCCGAGAGTTGCAACCCTGAAGCGAAGGAGAACAACACCATGAGCCTTCTACCCCCCGAGCAGCCCAAGGCGCAGCACGAGCTGTCATTGACACGCCTGATCGACGCGCCGCGGAGCAAGGTGTATCGGGCCTGGACCGAGCCGCAACTGCTTGCCCAATGGTGGGGCCCCAACGGCATGACCACACCGGAATGTGAGATGCAGTTGTGGGTGGGCGGCTTGTTTCGTACGGTGATGCGTGCCCCCGACGGCAGCGAGTACCCGAATCAGGGGGTGTTTCTGGAGATCGTGCCGCCAGCGCGGATCGTCTTCACCGATGCCTTTGGCCCGGGCTGGGTGCCTTCGAACAAAGCCTTCATGACGGCGGTGGTGACCTTCGACGACGTCCATGGCAAGACCCAATACACCGCCCGCGCCTGGCACTGGAGTGCTGCCGATTGCCAGGCCCATGAAGAGATGGGTTTTCACCGTGGCTGGGGTGAGAGCCTGGATCGCCTGGTGGCGGTGGTGACCACGCAGATGCCCGACTGATGGCCGCGCTGGCACAGGTACGGGCGCAACTGGAGGCCGTGTACCGGCAGGAATCGCGGCGTATCCTGGCGACGCTGATTCGCCTGCTCGGCGACTTCGACCTCGCCGAAGAGGCCATGCATGAGGCGTTCTTCATCGCTGTCGAGCGTTGGCAGCGCGACGGCATTCCGGCAAGCCCCAGGGCCTGGCTGGTGTCCACCGGGCGCTTCAAGGCAATCGATAGCCTGCGCCGGCGGGCGCGTTTCGACCGTTCTCAGGCGCAGTTGATGCAGGCGCTGGCGTCGCTCGAGGAGGTTCAGGTGAATGACCAAGAGCTGGAGGATGACCGTCTGCGCCTGATCTTCACCTGTTGCCACCCGGCGCTGGCCGCCGATGCCCAGGTACCGCTGACCCTGCGCGAAGTCTGCGACCTGACCACCGAAGAAATCGCCCGCGCGTTTTTGCAGAGCCCGGCGACCATCGCCCAGCGTATTGTCCGCGCCAAGGCCAAGATCCGCGATGCGCGGATTCCCTATCAGGTGCCGTCGCTGGCCGAACTTCCGGAGCGGCTTGATAGCGTGCTGCGGGTGATCTACCTGGTGTTCAACGAAGGCTATTCGGCGTCTTCGGGGGAGAGCCTGATGCGCCATGACTTGAGCGATGAAGCCATCCGCCTGGGGCGTTTGCTCCAGCAATTGCTACCCGATCCGGAGGTGCTCGGCCTGCTGGCGCTGATGCTGTTGCAGGCCTCGCGGCAGCAAGCGCGCAGCGATGCCCAGGGCGAGCTTGTTGTGCTCGATGAACAGGACCGCAGCCTGTGGAACCGCGAGCTGATTGCCGAAGGCTGCCAACTGGTGCAGCAGGCCCTGCGCAGTCAGCAGTTCGGCGTCTATAGCTTGCAGGCAGCGATTGCCGCCGTGCATGCGCAGGCGGACAGTGCCGAGCAAACCGATTGGCATGAGATCGTCGGTCTGTACGATGTGCTGCTGCAGCACTGGCCGTCGCCGGTGGTCGAGCTCAACCGCGCGGCCGCCCTGGCCCGGCGCGATGGTGCCCAGGCGGGATTGGCGGCGGTGGAGGCGATTCTGGCTCGTGGGCAGTTGCAGGACTATCACCTGGCCCATTCGGCCCGCGCCGAACTGTGCCGCCAGCTAGGCCGGCTGGATCAAGCCCGCGAGGCCTATCGCAGCGCCCTTGAACTGACCCGCCAGGGCCCCGAGCGGCGCTTTATCGAGCGCCGTCTGCGCGAGCTGTGAGGCTCAGCCGATGGTGATGGGTGGCGGGCTGACCAGGTCGACGGTCTGCTGCTTGCGCGGGGCGAGAATCTCGGCCTCGCCGTCGACCACCAGCTCGTCGTTCTGATTGAACACGCGCGTGGCGATGCGCACCTTGAACTTCGGCAGTTTCTCGAGGATTTCCAGGCGCACGGTCAGGGTGTCACCGAACTTGACCGGCTTCTGGAAGCTCATGGTCTGGCCCAGGTAGATGGTGCCAGGGCCAGGCAACTCGCAGGCCACTGCGGCGCTGATCAGCGCGCCACTGAACATGCCGTGGGCGATACGCTCCTTGAACATGCTCTTGGCGGCGAACTCGGCATCCAGGTGCACCGGGTTGTGGTCACCGGACATCGCAGCAAACAGCTGAATGTCACGTTCTTCGACAGTCTTGCTGAAGCTGGCGGTCTGGCCGACTTCAAGGGCTTCGTACGGCGTGTTGGTGACCTGGGTCATCACTTGTTTTTCCTTCTATCGTGGCGGCCGGCCGGTCATTCGCTGCGGGCGGGGCGAGCAATGGTCAGCGCCTGCTGCAGCCAGTCGATGATCGCGGCCGTGACCTCGTCACGGTTGGTTTCGTTGAGCAGCTCATGCCGCGCCTGGGGGTAGAGCTGCAACTGTACGTGCTGATTGCCGGCCAGGCGCAAGGCACCGGCCAGATCCTTGAGACGCTTGCCGGCACTGACCGGATCACATTCGCCGCCCATTACCAGGATCGGCAGGTTCGGATCGATCTGCGCCAGGTTGCGGGGCTGGCTGATTTGTTCCAGGCCCATCAGCAGGTCGATCCACAAACGGTTGCTGCAGCGAAAGCCGCACAACGGGTCGGCAGCATACTTGTCGACTTCGGCGTTGTCGCGGCTGAGCCAGTCGAAGGCCGTGCGGTTGGGCTTGAAGGCTTTGTTGAACGAGCCGAACGACAGCCATTCGATCAGCGCGCTGTGCCCCAGCGGGCCCTGGCGCCAGGCTTCGAAGCGGGCGATCAGGCACGCGGTGCGGTACAGGGCCGGGGGCTGGAAGTTCGAGCCGCTGAGAATCGCGCCCTGCAGGCTGGCGCCATGGTGCATCAGGTAGGCCTGGGCGATATAGCTGCCCATGCTGTGGCCGAACAGGAACACCGGCGTGCCCGGAAACTGCTGACCGATGTGCTGGCTGAGCAGGCCCAGGTCATTGATCACGCTGTTCCAGCCATTGTGTCGGGCGAACAGGCCTAAAGTGCCAAGTTCGGCGGTGCGTCCGTGGCCACGCTGGTCGTGGGCGAGCAGGGCATAGCCGGCGTTGGTCAGGGCTTCGCCCAGGCGTTGATAGCGCCCGGCATGCTCGGCCATGCCATGGGCGAGCAACACCACCGCTTTGATCGGCGTGTCCGGCAGCCATTGGTAAACGTAGAGGCTGCAGTGATCGCTGGCCGCAAGCCAGAACGCGTCGTGGTGCATGGCGAGTCCTTGTCACACAAGTCGGAGAATCAGCTCAGTGTATAACCCAGGCGAACAATCGCAGGGTCCTCAGCAATAAGATTCACAATGTTAATGACAGCGCTTGGCGTATTTGCCACCTGCGACATACCTGCTAACGTCGGCAGAGCACCTTCTTCGCCAAGCAGGCAAGGGGGCCGGAACGGCTCAGGTATGAGGACAAGAATAAATGCAAGCTGATTTCTGGAATGACAAGCGCCCGGCAGGCGTTCCTTCGCAAATTGACGTAAATGCTTACAAGTCCGTGGTCGAAGTCTTCGAACGCTCCTGCAAGAAGTTCGCTGACCGTCCGGCGTTCAGCAACCTCGGGGTAACCCTGAGCTACGCTGAGCTCGAACGCTATTCTGCGGCCTTTGCCGCTTACCTGCAGCAGCACACCGACCTGGTGCCGGGCGACCGCATCGCGGTACAGATGCCCAACGTGCTGCAGTACCCCATCGCCGTGTTCGGCGCCTTGCGCGCCGGGCTGATCGTGGTCAATACCAACCCGCTGTATACCGCCCGCGAAATGCGCCACCAGTTCAAGGATTCCGGCGCGCGGGCCCTGGTGTACCTGAACATGTTCGGCAAGCTGGTGCAGGAAGTGCTGCCCGACACCGGCATCGAGTTTCTCATCGAAGCGAAGATGGGCGACATGCTGCCGACGGCCAAGGGCTGGTTGGTCAATACCATCGTCAGCAAGGTCAAGAAGATGGTCCCTGACTACCGTCTGCCCCAGGCAGTGCCGTTCAAGAGCGCCCTGGCCCAGGGCCAGGGCCAGTCGCTCAAGCCGGTGGCGCAGAGCCTGGACGACATCGCCGTGCTGCAGTACACCGGTGGCACCACGGGCCTGGCCAAGGGCGCGATGCTGAGCCACGGCAATCTGGTGGCCAACATGCTCCAGGTGCTGGCGTGTTTCTCCCAGCATGGGCCCGATGGCCAGCGCCTGATCAAGGAAGGGCAGGAGGTGATGATTGCACCGCTGCCGCTCTACCATATCTATGCCTTCACCGCGAACTGCATGTGCATGATGGTGACCGGTAACCACAACGTGCTGATTACCAATCCGCGGGACATTCCTGGCTTTATCAAGGAACTGAAGAAGTGGAAGTTTTCTGCGCTGCTGGGGCTCAACACCCTGTTCGTGGCACTGATGAACCACCCCGAGTTCAAGAACCTCGACTTCTCGGCGCTGAAAGTCACCAACTCCGGTGGTACCGCACTGGTCAGCGCCACCGCCGAGCGTTGGGAGAGCATCACCGGCTGCCGCATTGTCGAAGGCTACGGCCTGACCGAGACCTCGCCGGTCGCCAGTACCAACCCTTATGGCCAGCTGGCGCGCCTGGGGACCGTGGGCATTCCGGTGCCGGGCACGGCGTTCAAGGTCATTGACGACGAGGGCGTCGAGCAACCCTTTGGCGAGCGCGGCGAGTTGTGCATCAAGGGCCCGCAAGTCATGAAAGGCTACTGGCAGCACCCTGAGGCGACCGCCGAGGCGCTGGACAGCGAAGGCTGGTTCAAGACCGGCGACATTGCAGTGATCGACCCGGATGGCTTTACCCGCATCGTTGACCGCAAGAAGGACATGATCATTGTCTCGGGTTTCAACGTGTATCCGAACGAGATCGAAGAGGTGGTGATGGGCCATCCGCAGGTGGCCAGTTGCGCGGTGATCGGCGTTCCTGACGAGCGTTCGGGCGAGGCGGTGAAGCTGTTCGTGGTACCGCGCGAGGGCGGGGTGACCCTTGAAGAGCTGAAGGCTTATTGCAAGGCCAATTTCACGGGCTACAAGGTGCCCAAGCACATTGTATTGAGGGAGTCGTTGCCGATGACGGCGGTGGGCAAGATTCTGCGCAGGGAGTTGCGCGATATAGCCTGACGGCAAGCCGCAAGCACGCCTCCAGCTTGCGGCTTGCTTCTTGAAACCCAAGGCTTTAGAATTTTTACTCTAAAAATGACTACGTGATAATCAAGAGTCATTTCCGTGACTGTTTGGGCTACTTTAGCTCTAGGCGGCCCTTGGCAAAGCTGCTACTCTCGGCCCGCTTCGGATTATCAGGTTTGCAATAAACCGTAATCTTATATCAATAATAATCGCATCGACTGCGGTGAAGAATTCGCTGCTGCTGGAGGAGTGGGCTTCCATGATCGAAAATTTTTGGAAGGATAAGTACCCAGCCGGGATTGCCTCGCAAATCAATCCTGATGAGTATCCGAATATTCAGGCGGTATTGAAGCAGTCTTGCCAACGCTTTGCCGATAAACCGGCCTTTAGCAACCTGGGCAAAACCCTTACCTACGGCGAGTTGTATGAGTTGTCGGGGGCCTTTGCCGCCTACTTGCAACAGCATACCGACCTGCAGCCGGGTGATCGTATTGCCGTGCAGCTGCCCAACGTCCTGCAATACCCCGTTGCCGTGTTCGGTGCCCTGCGGGCGGGCCTGATCGTGGTCAACACCAACCCGTTGTATACCGCGCGGGAATTGGAACACCAGTTCAACGATTCCGGCGCCAAGGCGCTGGTCTGCCTGGCGAACATGGCGCACCTGGCCGAGAAGGTGGTGCCCAAGACCCAGGTCAAACACGTTATTGTCACCGAAGTGGCCGATCTGTTGCCACCGGTTAAACGCCTGTTGATCAACAGCGTGATCAAGTACGTGAAGAAAATGGTCCCGGCCTATCACCTGCCCAAAGCGGTGAAGTTCAACGATGTCTTGAGCAAAGGCCGCGGCAAGACTGTTCAGGAAGCCAATCCGGGCAGTAATGATGTGGCCGTGTTGCAATACACCGGCGGCACTACCGGGGTGGCCAAGGGCGCGATGCTGACCCACCGCAACCTGGTGGCCAACATGCTGCAATGCCGGGCGCTGATGGGCTCGAACCTCAACGAAGGTTGCGAGATCCTGATCACACCGCTGCCGCTGTACCACATCTACGCGTTCACCTTTCACTGCATGGCGATGATGCTGATCGGCAGCCACAACATCCTGATCAGCAACCCGCGTGACTTACCGGCGATGGTCAAGGAACTGTCGAAGTGGAAGTTCAGCGGCTTTGTCGGTTTGAACACCTTGTTCGTCGCCCTGTGCAACAACGAGAATTTCCGCAAGCTGGATTTCTCCGGCCTGAAGATCACCCTGTCGGGCGGTATGGCGCTGCAGATGAGTGTCGCCGAGCGCTGGAAGGCAGTGACCGGATGCGCCATCTGCGAAGGTTACGGCATGACCGAAACCAGCCCGGTGGCAGCGGTCAACCCGGCCGAGCAGAACCAGATCGGCACCATCGGTATTCCGATGCCCTCGACCCTGTGCAAGATCATCGACGACGCCGGTGTGGAACTGGCACTGGGCGAAGTCGGCGAGTTGTGCGTGAAGGGGCCGCAGGTGATGAAGGGCTACTGGCAGCGTGAAGATGCCACCAACGAGATCCTCGACAGCGAAGGCTGGCTGAAGACCGGTGACATCGCCCTGATCCAGCCGGACGGCTACATGCGTATCGTCGACCGCAAGAAAGACATGATCCTGGTCTCCGGTTTCAACGTCTATCCGAACGAGCTCGAAGATGTGCTGGCGGCCTTGCCAGGCGTGCTGCAGTGTGCGGCCATCGGCGTGCCGGACGAGAAGTCCGGTGAAGTGATCAAGATCTTCATCGTGGTCAAGCCGGGCATGACCGTGACCAAGGAGCAGGTGATGGAGCATATGCGCGCCAATGTCACCGGCTACAAAGTGCCACGCTTTGTCGAGTTCCGTGATGCGTTGCCGACGACCAACGTTGGCAAGATCCTGCGCCGTGAACTGCGTGATGAAGAGCTGAAGAAGCTGGGCCTTAAGAAGATCGCCTGAGTTTCAGGCGAGCGCTTCGCGCTCGATCGCTGGCAAGCCAGCTCCCACAGGTACGGTGTAATTGGCCCTTGTGGGAGCTGGCTTGCCAGCGATGGTTTCAGCGCAATTTTTCGAGCATCTGGTAGTACCACATCCCCGCCGCCAGCAACGGATTGCCCAACACATCGCCCATTGGCACCTTGATGTGTTTGCAGCCGGCAAAGGTATCGAATTTCTCCATCGTCCCGGTCAGGGCTTCGGCCATGATCTCGCCCATGATATGGCTGGTGGCGATACCGTGCCCGGAATAGCCCTGGCAGTACCAGACGTTATCCGACAGCTTGCCCAGCTGCGGAATGCGGTTGACCACAATCCCCATCGCACAACTCCACTGGAACTCGATCGGCACGCCCTTGAGCGCCGGAAACGTGCGCTCGATGCACGGGCGTAGTTCACCGGCGATATCCCGTGAGTCGCGCCCGGAATAGTTGGCGCCACCGCCAAACAGCAGGCGGCCATCGGCGGTCAGCCGGTAGTAGTCGAGGACGAAGCGGCAGTCGTACACCGCAAGGTCCTGGGGGTTGATCTGCGCGGCCAGCTCACCCAGTGGCGCGGTGGTGACGATGCCGCCCATGGCCGGGAAGATCTTGCCCTTGAGCTGGCGCTGTTCCAGTTTGTGATAGACGTCGCCGGCCAACAAAACCTGCTTGGCTTCGACCCGGCCGTGGGCCGTCACCACCGCCGGCTGGTCGCCGTGAATGATGTCCAGTACCTCGGAGTTCTCGAAGATCAACGCGCCCAGGCTGTGCGCGGCGCGGGCCTCGCCCAGGCACAGGTTGAGCGGGTGCAGGTGCAGGTTGCGGCGGTTCTTCAAGGCACCCAGGTACAGCGGGCTTTGCAGGTGTTCGCGCATGGCATGCTGGTCGAGCAGCTCGACCTGATCGCCCATGCCGTGGCGCTCGGCCTCGGCGGCAAAGGCGCGCAGTTCGCCCATGTGCGAAGCTTTCATCGCCGCGTGCAGGTGGCCGCGCTTGAGATCGCAGTCGATGCCGTAGCGTTCCACCCTTTGCTCGATGATCTGGTGGCCGCGCCAGCGCAGGTGCCAGATGAAGTCATCGACGTCATCACCGAGCTTGTCGCGCATCTGCTTGCGCATCGCTTCATCGCCCGAGAGGCTGCCGGTGACCTGGCCGCCGTTGCGCCCGCTGGCGCCCCAGCCGATGCGATTGGTTTCGATAATGGCGACCTTCAGGCCGCGTTCGGCCAGCTCCACGGCGCTGGCGACACCGGTAAAGCCACCGCCGATGATTGCCACATCGACCTTCACCGTGCCCTTGAGCGTCGGGTACTGCGTGGCGTCATTGAGGCTTGCGGTGTAGTAGGAGGCACTGCGCTGGGCAGGGCCGGGATTTACGGCTGCATTCATGACAAAAATCCTTGGCGCAAAAAGAGAGAGTCAGGCCTGGGTCAGGTACCAGCGCCAGTCCTGCTCGCCGACTTCGGCCATGAACTGGCGGTACTCGGCGCGCTTGACCGCAAGGTACACGCCGAGGAACTCGGCGCCGAAGGCCTCCCGTGCCCAGCTCGAACGCTCCAGCGCAGTCAGCGACGTCAGCCAGTCGGTGGGCAGCAGTTCGGTGGCCTGGGCATAGCCATTGCCCTCGACCGGTGCGCCAGGGTCGAGTTGTTGGCGGATGCCGTGATGCAGGCTGGCAAGGATCGCCGCCGCGGCCAGGTAAGGGTTGGCATCGGCGCCGCAGATGCGGTGCTCGATATGCCGGCTGTTGGCCGGGCCGCCTGGCACGCGCAGGCTGACGGTGCGGTTATCCACCCCCCAGGTCGGCGCCAGCGGCGCATAGCTGTTGGCCTGGAAGCGTCGATAGGAGTTGGCGTTGGGGCAAAACAGCAGCAGCGAATCGAGCAGCAGCTTGAGCATGCCGGCCACCGACTGGCGCAGCAGCGGCGTGCCGGCCTTGTCTTCACTGGCATAGAGGTTGTTGCCCAGGGCATCGGCCAGGCTCACGTGCATGTGCATGCCGGTGCCGGCCAGGTGATCGAACGGCTTGGCCATGAAGCAGGCCTGCATCCCGTGCTTGTGTGCCACGCCCTTGACCAGGCGCTTGTAGCGCACTGCCTGGTCCATGGCCAGCAGCGCGTCGCCATGCTCCAGGGTGATTTCCACCTGGCCCGGGGCGTACTCGGAAATCGCCGTGCGCGCCGGAATGCCCTGGGCTTTGCAGGCAGCATAGAGGTCGGCGAGAAACGGCTCGATCTGTTCCAGTTCGCGCAGGCCGTAGACCTGGGTGCCACGCGGGCGGCCGCCGTCGCTGTCCAGCGCCGGTTGCGGCCGGCCCTGGCTGTCGCGCTTCTGGTCAAGCAGGTAGAACTCCAGCTCGCAGGCCATCACCGGGTAGTAACCGTCGGCCTTGAGCGCATCGATGACCTTGATCAGCAGATGGCGCGGGTCGGCAATGCTCGCCGGCAGGCCTTCGCTGGGGTGCATGCTGACCTGCAGCGCCGCTGTGGGAATCTGCCGCCACGGCAGACGCACCAGGCTGTTTTCCAGGGGATAGGCGCGACAATCAATGTCGCCGACATCCCAGACCAGCCCGGAGTTTTCCACGTCGTCGCCGTTCAGGGTCAGGCCGAGGATGGTGCTGGGCAATGGCCGACCGCTTTCGTACACCGCCAGCAGCTCTTCGCGGTGCAGCAGCTTGCCGCGCGGCACGCCGTTGGCGTCGAGGATGAACAGCTCGATCATTTCGATATCGGGGTTGGTGGCCAGAAACGTTCGGGCCTGCTCGATGGGGGCAAATTGCATGGTGCGCTCGCTCGCGCCGTCAGGCGCACAGGACTGCCTAGCCGGTCAGGCGGCAGTCTTCGACAAGGAAGGTCGGCCAGAAGCTGGCCGCACGGTTCAGTGCAGAGCGAGGCGGGCGTCCGGTGGGCGGGCATGGCGGCAGTGCCACAAGGCCCAGAAGGCGAGAATGATGTGCACCAGCGGATTTTCCCCAGAGCGTGCCCGCACCTTCGGGAACGAAGGACGCAGCAGCGGACGGGGCAAACCGGGAGACGAAGTCATGCCTGGATACTCCCATGCCGGGGAAGGTTCATTAAATAAGCCTTTGTGCAACTTCAGGTAAGTCTTGACTAAACAATGCCCGGGCCGCCTGCAACCGTGCCGAGCGTCGGCAAATCTGCGACAATCGCAGCCCTTGAAAAAGCCGATCATGCAAAAGCAGGCTCACCTGCACGACTAAAAAGCCCCCATGACTGACCACGCGATTGATCAAATGCTGAAAAACCTCGACCACGCCATGATTGCCGAGCGTCACCGCCTGCGCCGGCAGCTGCACGAGCTGCGCAAGCGCCCGGACGAGGCCAAGCTTGCGCAATGGGTCGACAAGGTTCAGGCCTCCTGCGCCCAGGTCACTGCGCGCAAGGCCAGCGTGCCGAGCATCCGTTACGACGACAGCCTGCCGATTGCGGCCAAGCGTGACGAGATCAAAAAGGTCCTGGCCGAGCACCAGGTGCTGATCATCGCCGGTGAAACCGGCTCGGGCAAAACCACCCAGTTGCCGAAAATCTGCCTGGAGCTTGGCCGCGGCCAGCATGGTCTGATCGCCCATACCCAGCCACGGCGGATTGCTGCGCGCAGTGTCGCTACCCGGGTCGCCGAAGAGCTGGGCACGCCACTGGGGGCGCTGGTTGGCTACCAGGTGCGCTTTGAAGACCAGAGCGATGCCAACACCCTGGTCAAGCTGATGACCGACGGCATCCTCCTGGCCGAAACCCAGCACGACCGTTTTCTTGAGCGCTACGACACCATCATTGTCGACGAAGCCCACGAGCGCAGCCTGAACATCGACTTTCTGCTCGGTTACCTGAAGACCCTGCTGCCACGCCGTCCCGATCTCAAGGTCATCATCACCTCGGCGACCATTGACCTTGAGCGCTTCTCCAAGCACTTCAACGATGCGCCGATCATCGAAGTGTCGGGTCGCACCTACCCGGTGGAAACCTGGTACCGGCCATTGACCAGTGAGCAGGACGAGGAGGGCAACCGCGTCGAGGACGACCTCACCGTTGACCAGGCGATCCTCGCCACCCTCGACGAGATTGCCGCCCACGAGCGCAGCCTGGGCAAAGGCCCGGGCGATGTGCTGGTGTTCCTGCCGGGCGAGCGCGAAATTCGCGACGCCGCCGAGATGCTGCGCAAGGCCCAGTTGCGCCACACCGAGATCCTGCCGTTGTACGCGCGCCTGTCACCGGCCGAGCAGCAGAAGATTTTCCAGTCCCATCCGGGGCGGCGTGTGGTGCTGGCCACCAACGTCGCCGAAACCTCGCTGACAGTGCCGGGCATTCGCTATGTGATCGACAGCGGCACCGCGCGGATCAGCCGCTACAGCTACCGGGCCAAGGTCCAGCGCCTGCCGATCGAAGCCGTGTCCCAGGCCAGTGCCAACCAGCGCAAGGGCCGCTGCGGCCGGGTCGAACCGGGCATCTGCGTGCGCCTGTACAGCGAAGAAGACTTCAACGCGCGGCCGGCCTTTACCGACCCGGAAATCCTGCGCACCAACCTCGCTGCGGTCATCCTGCAGATGCTGCACCTGCGCCTGGGCGAGATCGACGCGTTCCCGTTCATCGAACCACCGGATGGCAAGGCCATCAGCGACGGCTTCAACCTGTTGCAGGAGCTCTCGGCGGTCAACCGCGAGAACCAGCTGACGCCCCTGGGCCGGCAACTGGCGCGCCTGCCAGTGGACCCGCGGCTGGGCCGCATGCTGCTCGAAGGCGCCAAGCAAGGCAGTCTCAACGAGCTGTTGATCGTCGCCAGTGCGCTGTCGGTGCAAGACCCGCGCGAGCGTCCACCGGAGCGCCAGCAAGCGGCGGACCAGGCCCATGCGCAATGGAAGGATGCCGACTCCGACTTCGCCGCGCTGGTCAACCTGTGGCGCGGCTTCGAGGAGCAGCGCCAGGCCCTGACCGCCAGCCCGCTGCGCAATTGGTGTCGGAAAAACTTCCTCAACTACCTGCGCCTGCGCGAATGGCGCGATGCTCACCGGCAGTTGAGCCTGATCTGTCGTGATCTGCAGTTGAGCATCAATAAAGAGCCTGCTGACTACCCGCGCCTGCACAAGGCGATTCTGTCCGGCCTGCTCAGCCAGATCGGCCAGAAGACCGAAGACGGTGACTACCTCGGTGCCCGCCAGCGGCGCTTCTGGGTGCACCCGTCATCCGGTTTGGGCAAGAAGCGCCCGCAGTGGCTGATGACCGCCGAGCTGGTGGAAACCACCAAGCTCTATGCGCGCATGGTGGCCAAGATCGATTCGGACTGGATCGAGCCGCTGGCCGGGCACCTGATCAAGAAAAACCACTTCGAACCGCACTGGGAGAAGAAGCGCGGCCAGGTGGTGGCCTTCGAGCAGGTCACCCTCTATGGCCTGATCGTGGTCGGCCGTCGGCCAGTGCATTACGGCCCGGTCGACCCGGTGATGTCCCGCGAGCTGTTTATCCGCGAGGCGCTGGTCGGTGGCGAGATCCAGTCCAAAGCCAAATGCCTGAGCGCCAACCGGCGCTTGCTCGAGCAGCTCGACGAGCTGGAGGCCAAGGCCCGTCGGCGCGATATCCTCGCCGATGAAGAAACCTTGTACGGCTTCTATGAAGCGCGCCTGCCGGCCGAGATCCACCAGACCGCAACGTTCGACAGCTGGTACCGGGTCAACAGCCAGAAAGACCCGCAGTTGTTGATCATGCGCGAGGAAGACGTGCTGGCCCGCGAGGCCAGTGAAGTCACCGCCGCGCAGTACCCGGACACCTTGCGCCTGGGCGACCTGAGCCTGGCCCTGAGCTACCACTTCGAGCCGAACCATCCGCGAGACGGCGTCACCGTGCGGGTGCCGGCGCCCCTGTTGCCGAGCCTGCCGGGCGAGCGCCTGGAGTGGCTGGTGCCGGGCCTGCTGGAAGCCAAGTGCATTGGCCTGGTGCGCAACCTGCCCAAGGCGCTGCGCAAGAACTTCGTGCCGGTGCCGGACTTCGTCAAGGCCGCGTTGCAGCGCATGAGCTTTGGCGAAGGCTCGTTGCCCCAGGCGCTGGGTCGCGAGCTGCTGCGCATGACCGGTGTGCGGGTCAGCGATGAAGCCTGGGCCGAAGCCGCTTCGCAGGTCGACAGCCACCTGAAGATGAACCTGGAAGTGGTCGATGGCCAGGGCAAGTTCCTTGGTGAAGGCCGCGACCTGGCTGAACTGACTGCACGCTTCGCCGCTGCCAGTCAGGCGGCATTGGCGGTGCCGCAGACTGCGCAAAGCCAGCAGCCGGTGCAGGCCAAGGCCTTTACCCAGGTGGCCGAGACCGCGCAACAGAAGTTTGCCGGGCTGTCGATGACGGTGTATCCGGCGCTGGTGGAAGACAACGGCACGGTCAAGGAGGGGCGTTTCTCGACCCAGGCCGAAGCCGAATTCCAGCACCGCCGTGCCTTGCAGCGCTTGTTGCTGCAGCAATTGGCGGAGCCGGCCAAGTTCCTGCGCAGCAAGCTGCCGGGGCTGACCGAGCTTGGCTTGTTGTACCGTGAACTGGGCCGGGTCGAGGCGCTGGTCGAAGATATCCTCCTGGCCAGCCTCGACAGCTGCATCCTTGACGGCGAAAGCACCCTGCCGCGCGATGGCGCAGGCCTGGCCTCGCTGGCCGAGCGCAAGCGCGGAAGCTGGGCCGAGCACGCCGAACGCCTGGCGCGTCTGACCCTGGAGATCCTCAAGCTCTGGCACGGCCTGCAAAAGCGCTTCAAGGGCAAGATCGACCTGGCTCAGGCCGTGGCCCTCAACGACATCAAGCAGCAATTGGCTAACCTGGTCTACCCGGGCTTTGTCCGTGAAACCCCGGGGCTGTGGCTCAAGGAACTGCCACGCTACCTCAGGGCCATCGAATTGCGCCTGGAGAAACTCGGTGCCCAGGTGCAGAAGGACCGGGTCTGGAGTGGTGAGCTGGGCAACCTCTGGAGCCAGTACCAGACCCGCCTCGACAAGCACGCCCAGGAAGGCAAGCGCGACGAGCAGCTGCAGCTGTACCGCTGGTGGCTGGAGGAATACCGGGTGTCGTTGTTCGCCCAGCAGTTGGGTACCAAGGTGCCGGTTTCCGACAAACGACTGAGCAAGCAGTGGAGTCAGGTGGAAGCCTAAACCCCTGCAGTTGTGGCACACTTGGCTGATATTCGCCGCGTACCCCGGAATTACCTGCCGGGCGTGCGCGGCTCTCGAATGCAGCACTGCGCAGGGGCCCTGCACGTCAGGGTCATTACCAGTCAAAGTTGGTACTTTGGTGCCAACTCAAACCGACCGAACAGGCCGTTGCCGGGCTGGCAATGGCCCCGAACAGAGGAACGACCGTGCATAACGTCGTCATCAGCGGCACCGGCCTGTACACCCCGGCCAACAGCATCTCCAACGAAGAGCTGGTGGAGTCCTTCAACGCCTACGTGCAGCAGTTCAACCGCGACAACGCCGCCGCCATCGAGCGCGGTGAGGTCCAGGCCCTGGCCGAGTCCAGCGCCGCCTTCATTGAAAAAGCCTCGGGGATCAAAAGCCGCTTCGTCATGGACAAGGACGGCATCCTCGATCCGCAGCGCATGAAGCCGCGCCTGCCGGAGCGCTCCAACGACGAACCGTCGATCCTCTGCCAGATGGCCGTGGCCGCCGCCGAACAGGCCCTGCAACGCGCAGGCCGCACGGCTGCGGACGTCGATGCGGTCATCGTTGCCTGTTCCAACCTGCAGCGCCCGTACCCGGCCATTGCCATCGAAGTGCAACAGGCCCTGGGCATCAACGGCTTTGGTTTCGACATGAACGTGGCCTGCTCGTCGGCCACCTTCGGCATCCAGACCGCCTGCAACAGCGTGCAACTGGGCCAGGCCCGCGCGGTACTGGTGATCAGCCCGGAAATCTGTACCGGCCACCTGAACTTCCGTGACCGCGACAGCCATTTCATCTTTGGTGATGCGGCCACCGCCGTCTTGGTCGAACGCGCCGACCTGGCGACCTCCAAGCATCAGTTCGACATTGTCAGCACCAAGCTGCTGACCCAGTTCTCGAACAACATCCGCAACAACTTTGGCTTCCTCAACCGCGCGGGCGAAGAGGGCATCGGCGCCCCCGACAAGCTGTTCGTCCAGGAAGGCCGCAAGGTGTTCCGCGAGGTCTGCCCGATGGTTGCCGAGCTGATCGGCCAGCACCTGACCGATAACAACCTCAACGTCAGCGACGTCAAGCGCTTCTGGCTGCACCAGGCCAACCTGAGCATGAACCACTTGATCGTCAAGAAACTGCTCGGCCGTGATGCCCTGGAAGAAGAGGCACCGGTGATCCTCGACAGCTATGCCAACACCAGTTCGGCAGGCTCGGTGATCGCCTTGCACAAGCATCAGGATGACCTGCCACAGGGCGCGCTGGGCGTGCTCAGCTCGTTCGGCGCCGGTTATTCGATTGGTAGCGTGATCCTGCGCAAGCGCTGAGCTTCAGTTAAGGGCGAAGTGTCCCACCGTGCTGGTGCACTTCGCTGATGGCGTTGGCTGTAACAAATCCGCCTAATCGGACTCTACCCGCAGAACGATGGATGGATGGCGATGACTGGCGAACAACAAGCCCGCTTGCTGGAGAGGCTGCTCAAGGGTGAGCAACAAGCGTTCAAGGAACTGGTCGACACCTATCAGGGCGCCATGCGCGCAGTCGCCAACGCGATTGTCGGCAGCCGGCACGCCGATGAGGCGGTACAGGATGCCTGGCTGGCGGTGGTGCGTAACCTCAAGGGCTTCGAGCAGCGTTCGAGCCTCAAGACCTGGCTGCTCACCATTACCGCCAACGCGGCCAAGACCCGCTACAAGCAGAATCGCCGCGAAGTGCTGCTCGATGACCTGCCTGGCCCTCATGGCACGGTCGGCGACGAGCGCTTCGCCACCGACGGGCACTGGCTGCAAGGGCCCTCGGCCTGGCACGAAGACACGCCAGAGGCCATGCTCAGCCGTGAGCAGTTGCGCGAATGCCTTGAACATACTTTGCTGAGCCTGTCGGAACTGCAACGCAGTGTGCTGGTGTTGCGCGAGCGGCAGGGTCTGGAGCTTGAGCAGATCTGTAATCTTCTCGAGATTTCCCTCTCCAATGTCCGCGTGCTGCTGCACCGGGCGCGCCTCAAGGTCTTTGCGACCCTGGAACATTTCGAGGAAACCGGCCAATGCTGAGCTGCAAGCAACTCGTCGCCCGCTCAAGCGACTACCTGGATGAACAACTGACCCTGGGCGAGCGCCTGATGGTGCGTCAGCACCTGTTGTTCTGTCGCCACTGCCGGCGCTTTCTCAAGCAGATGCGCGTGGCCCAGGCGACGGTACGGGCCTTGCCGGAGGCGCCGGTGGTCGACAGCGATGCCCTGGCCGAGCGTCTGGCCCGGGAGCTGAAAAACTCCTGAATCACGCTTGGAAGGCTCTGCAACGGAGCTTTCCGGCTTATTTCATTTCGAAGTAAAAAAGTTCCCTTGTCACAAAACATTTATCTAAAAGCCACTGATCTGACATAAGCCCCCGCCAAGATTCCTCCCCAGCACAAGTGGCTTGAGCCGCGTGTTTTTCCAACATTATCAAGACCATAAAGTAGGGGAGCTTCTTCGATGATCCGTAAGCACTTCGCAGGTTTCGCAGCCAGCGCCTTGGCCATGGCCGTTACCGCCCAGGCTTTCGCGGGTACCGTGACCACCGACGGCGCCGATATCGTAGTCAAGACCAAGGGTGGCCTCGAGGTCGCTACCACCGACAAAGAGTTCAGCTTCAAGCTGGGCGGTCGGATTCAGGCCGACTACAGCCGTTTCGACGGTTTCTACACCAACAACGGCAACACCGCTGACGCCGGTTACTTCCGCCGCGCCTACCTGGAACTGGGCGGCGTGATGTACAAGGACTGGGCCTACCAGATCGCTTACGACTTCTCGCACAACTCCGGCGGTGACAACCGTTCCGAAGACGGTTACTTCGATGAAGCCTCGCTGGCCTACAACGGCTTCAGCCCGGTATCGATCAAGTTCGGTCGTTTCGACCCTGAGTTCGGCCTGGAAAAAGCCACCAGCTCCAAGTGGGTAACCGCTCAGGAACGTACCGCTGCCTACGACCTGGTCGACTGGACCAACGCCCACAACGGCGGCCTGGGCCTGCAGGTTTCGGGTAACGCCGGTGACTCGCTGTATGGCTCGGTCGGTGCCTTCGCCAAGGACGCCACCAACCAGGACAAGGACGGCGACAGCACCAAGCAGTTCAACCTGCGCGGCGTCTTCGCACCGATGCACGAAGCCGGCAACGTCCTGCACTTGGGTATCAACTATGCCCAGCGCGACCTCTCCGACACCGCGTTCGACGGCCGTATCCGCAGCCGCCTGGGCATGCGCGGCGTCAGCACCGACGGCGGCCAGGATGCCGGTACCAACGGCAACCGCCTGACCCTGGGCGGCCGCAACAACACCCCGGCCGGTGCCTATGACACCGACAAGGCCTGGGGGCTGGAAGCGGCCTGGGCCATGGGCCCGTTCTCGGTTCAGGGCGAATACGTCAAGCGTGACGTCCAGGCCGACAGCGCCGCGTTCTCCGACATCAAGGCTGACGGCTACTACGGTCAGCTGGCCTACACCATCACCGGTGAAGCCCGTGGCTACAAGCTCGGCAAGTTCGACAGCATCAAACCCTCGAACAAGCAGATCGGTGCCTGGGAAGTGTTCTACCGCTATGACCACCTGAGCGTCGATGACGACAATGGCGCGTTCGCCAACGTCAGCGATATCGAAGGCAAGGTGCATAACGTTGGTCTGAACTGGTACGCCAACGAGTCGATCAAGCTCAGCGGCGTGTACGTCAAAGCCAAGGTCGACAATGCCGAGAACGCTGTCGGCGACGACAGCGGCGACGGTTTCGTCATGCGCGCGCAGTACGTGTTCTAAGCAATACCGCTCCTCATCCGTTAGATCTTCAGCCCCGCTTGTGCGGGGCTTTTTTTCGTCTGCGCGACGAGGCAGACTGCGTCAATGCCCAAGCTCATCTTGCAACACCTTGCCGAACTCACGCCTGCCACCTGGGATGCCCTGGTGCCACAGGAGCAGCCGTTTTTGCGCCACGCGTTTCTGTCCAGCCTGGAGGACAGCGGCAGCGTCAGCCGCCACACCGGTTGGAGCCCGGCGCATCAGTTGCTCACCGACAGTGCCGGCCAACTGCGCGCGGCCTTGCCGGCCTATGTGAAGACCCACTCATTCGGCGAGTACGTGTTCGACCACGGTTGGGCCGATGCCTGCGAGCGGGCGGGGATTGCCTATTATCCCAAGCTGCTCTGCGCCGTGCCGTTCTCGCCGGTGACCGGCCCGCGCTTGCTGGGCGACCCGCATGCGGCGGCCGAGCTGGTCGATCAACTGACGGACGAACTGTTTGCACAGGGGATGTCCGGCGCGCATATCAACTTCACCGATGAGCGCGCCGATGCGCTGATGCGCGAGCGTGAAGGCTGGATGGAACGCCTGGGTTGCCAGTTTCATTGGCGTAATCAGGGCTACCGCGACTTCCAGGATTTTCTCGACACCTTGAGTTCACGCAAGCGCAAACAGATGCGCAAGGAGCGTGAGCAGGTCGTGGGGCACGGCATCGAGTTTCATTGGTTTCGCGGTGATGAACTGAGCGAGGCCCAGTGGGATTTCGTTTTTGCCTGTTATGCCAATACCTATGCCGTACGCCGTCGTGCACCTTATCTGACCCGAGCGTTTTTCAGTCTGCTGGCTGAGCGCATGCCCGCAGCGATTCGTGTGGTCATGGCCCGTCAGGGCGGCCGCGATGTCGCCATGGCCTTCAGCCTGGTCGGTGGCGACAGCCTGTATGGCCGTTATTGGGGCTGCCTGGATGCGTTCGACCGGCTGCACTTCGAGACCTGTTTCTACCAGGGCATGGACCTGGCGATTGCCGAAGGCCTGCAGCGTTTCGATGCCGGGGCGCAAGGTGAGCACAAGCTGATTCGCGGTTTTGAGCCGGTGATCACCCGTTCCTGGCATTACCTGCTGCACCCCGGCTTGCGCCGGGCGGTGGAGGAGTTCCTGCAGCAGGAGCGGGCGGGGGTGTTGGCGTATGCCGAGGAGGCGCGTTTAGCGTTGCCTTATCGGCAAGGCTGAGGGCTTCATCGCGGGGCAAGCCCGCTCCCACTGTGGGAGCGGGCTTGACCCGCGATGAGGTTACTGTCAGTCGATCCCGACAAACCCCCCGGTCTGGTGATGCCACAAGCGCGCATACAAGCCTTGATGCGCCAGCAACTCCGCGTGGCTACCCATCTCGGCGATCCGGCCTTTCTCCAGGACCACCAGACGATCCATGCGGGCGATGGTCGACAGCCGGTGGGCAATGGCGATCACGGTCTTGCCCTGCATCAGGGTTTCCAGGCTTTCCTGGATCGCCGCTTCAACTTCCGAGTCCAGTGCTGAAGTCGCCTCGTCCATGATCAGGATCGGCGCATTCTTGAGCAGCACCCGGGCAATGGCGATGCGCTGGCGCTGGCCGCCGGAGAGCTTGACCCCGCGTTCACCCACATGCGCGTCGAAGCCGGTGCGGCCCTGGGCATCGGACAGTTGCGGAATGAACTCGTCGGCCCGGGCCCGGCGTACCGCTTCCCACAGCTCTTCTTCGGTGGCGTCGGGGCGGCCATACAGCAGGTTTTCGCGAATCGAGCGGTGCAATAGCGAGGTGTCCTGGGTGATCATGCCGATCTGCGCGCGCAGGCTGGCCTGGGTCACCTGGGCGATGTCCTGGCCATCGATGAGGATGCGCCCGCTTTCCAGGTCGTACAGGCGTAGCAGCAGGTTGACCAGGGTTGACTTGCCCGCGCCGGACGGGCCGATCAGGCCGATCTTCTCGCCCGGGCGGATGTCCAGGTTCAGGCCGTCGATGATGCGGCTGCCCTTGCCGTAGTGAAAACTGACGTTGTCGAACTTCACCCCGCCGCGATCGACCTTGAGCGTAGGTGCGCTCGGCGAGTCGGTGACGCTCACCGGCTGGGCGATGGTCTGCAGGCCATCCTGGACCATGCCGATGTTCTCGAAGATGCCGTTGACCACCCACATGATCCAGCCGGACATGTTGACGATGCGGATCACCAGGCCGGTGGCCAGGGCGATGGCACCGACCGTGATCAGCGACTGGGTCCATAGCCACAGCGCCAGGCCCGTGGTGCTGACGATCAGCAGGCCGTTGAGGCTGGTGATGACCACGTCCATGCTGGTGACCACGCGGGCGGCCAACTGGGTTTTTTCGGTCTGCTCGCTGATCGCTTCACGAGCGTATTGCTGCTCGAAGTCGGTGTGGGCGAAGAGTTTCAGGGTAGCGATGTTGGTGTAGCCATCGACGATGCGGCCCATGAGCTTGGAGCGGGCATCGGAGGAGATCACGGCTCGGGCCTTGACCCGTGGCACGAAGTAGCAGAGTGCGCCGATGTAGCAGGCGATCCAGGTCATCAGCGGCAACATCAGCCGCCAGTCGGCCTCGGCAAACAGCACCAGCGAGCTGATCGCATAGATCAGTACGTGCCACAGCGCGTCCACCGCCTGCACCGCCGAGTCGCGCAGCGAGTTGCCGGTCTGCATGATGCGCTGGGCGATGCGTCCGGCAAAATCGCTCTGGAAGAAGTTCAGGCTCTGCTTGAGCACGAAGGTATGGTTCTGCCAGCGGATCATGCTGGTCATCCCCGGGCTGATGGTCTGGTGTACGAGAAGGTCGTGCAGGCCGAGAAACACCGGGCGCAGAATCAGCGCCACTACCAGCATCCACAGCAGTTCGGCAGCGTGATCGCTGAAGAAATCAAGCGAAGGGGTGCCTTGAGCCAGGTCGATGATCCGGCTCAAGTAACTGAAAAGGGCCACTTCGATCAATGCGCCGATGAATCCGATCACCAGCAGCGCGGCAAAACTTGGCCACACCTGGCGCAGGTAGTACACATAGAACGGCCATACCGTGGTGGGCGGCGCCGCAGTAGGCGCCTCACGGAAGATGTCGATGAGCTTTTCGAAGCGGCGAAACAGCATGAAAACGGTAACTCCTGTTCAGTTCGACCCGCAGGCCTGGTTCACGTCCCTGTGAAGCCCTGGGTCAGTCGATACGCTTGGCCGACTTGATGAACACCGGGTCGACCGGTACATCGCGCATGCCTTTGTTGACGGTGGTCGGCGAGTTGACGATCTGGTCGACCACATCCATCCCTTTGACGACCTTGCCGAACACTGCGTAACCGGCGTCACGGCCCGGGTCGAGGAAGGCGTTGTCGGCAACGTTGATGAAGAACTGGCTGGTGGCCGAGTTGGGGTTGGAGGTGCGTGCCATCGACAACGTGCCACGGACGTTTTGCAGGCCATTGCTGGCTTCGTTGCGAATCGGCGCCTTGGTGTCTTTTTGCACCATCTGCTCAGTGAAACCACCACCCTGGACCATGAAACCCGGGATCACCCGGTGGAAGATGGTGTTGTTGTAGAAACCGCTGTCCACGTATTGCAGGAAGTTCTTGCTGCTGATCGGCGCCTTGGTTTCGTTCAGTTCGATTTCGATCTGACCGAAGCTGGTTTCCAGCATTACATGAGGCGCTTTTTCAGCGGCCATCAGGCTGGTGGCGAAGACGACCGAGCAGGTGGCGAGCAGGAGTTTTTTCAGCATGGGCTCAATGATCCTTGAGAGGTGGTGGACGCCGCCAGGAACTGCAGCAGCGTCTGATTGAAGAGGTCAGGTTGGTCCAGGGGCGTAGCGTGCCGGGAATCTTCGATCACCGCCAGCCGTGCGTGTGGAATCAGGGCCACGTAGCGCTCTTTAAGTTGTACCGGGGTGTAATCCTGGTCGGCGCTGATGACCAGGGTAGGACAGCGAATCTGCCCCAGGCGTTCCGCCACGCCCCAGCCGACAATGGCGTCGAAACTGGCCAGGTACGCACGCTTGTCGTTCCTGGCCCAGCGCTCAGCCATCTTGCGCCGCAAGTCGGCCTGCTGTGGCTTGGGGAACAGCCGTTCGGCCAGGCCCTTGCCGATGGTTTCAAGGCTCAGCAGCCGCGCCAGGGCCCAGCGCTTGGCCCACCAGATCCAGTCGCTGCGGCTGCGGCGCTTGACCTCCGGGGCGCTGTTGACGATGCACAGGCTGCGCAGCCACTCGGGGTGATCGACGGCAAACTGAAAGCCGACCATGCCGCCCATGGACAGGCCGACCAGGTGCACCGGGCCGGTCTGCAGTTGCTCGAGCAGGGCTAGAAGGTCGGCGCTGAAGCTGGCGATGCTGTAGCGCTCGCGGGGCTTGTCGGAGCGGCCGTGGCCGCGGATGTCCATGAGGATCACCCGGTACTGGCGGGCAAGCGTCGGCACCTGCATTTCCCAGTCCTGGCAACTGGAACCCAGGCCGTGCAGCAGCACCAGCGGCTCGCCCTGGCCGTATTCCTCGTAGTGCAGCGAGCAACCTTCATGTTCGAAGTAGGCCATCGGCGTGATTCCTGTCAGGCTTGGGCGGGCGCGGCGAAGGGCACATCCAGCGGTGCGGTGTCGAAGTTGCGCAGCAATTCGACGAGGATCTGCGTCGCCGGGCCCAGGGGTTTGTCCTTGTTCGAGTAAAGGTAGAACAGTGGGTGGCGACTGCCACCCTGATCCAGTGGCAAAGGCTTGAGCAGGCCTTCGCGCAGCTCGCGTTCGATCAGGTGGCGGGGCAACCAGGCAAAGCCCAGGCCGCTGCTGACGAAAGTCGCGGCGGTGGCCAGGCTGCCGACCGTCCAGCGCTGTTCGGCGCCCAGCCAGCCGACGTCACGTGGCTGCGCGCGGCCGGAGTCGCGGATCACCACCTGCAGCTGGCTTTCCAGGTCCTGGAAGCTCAGTTCCCGACCCAGGCGGTGCAGGCTGTGTTCGGGGTGGGCAACGGCAACGAACTCGACCGAACTGAGCTCCGTGCCCAGGTAGCCGGAAATATTGAAGCCGCTGATGGCAAGGTCGGCGACGCCTTCGTGCAGGACTTCCTCGACCCCGGACAGCACCTCTTCACGCAGGCGCACCCGGCAGCCACGGCTTTGCGGCATGAACGCACTCAAGGCGCGGACCAGGCGGGCGTTGGGGTAGGCGGCATCGACCACCAGGCGCACTTCGGCTTCCCAGCCCTGTTCCATATGGTGGGCCAGGTCTTCGAGCTGGCTGGCCTGCTTGACCAGTTGCCGCGAGCGGCGCAGCAGCACGTTGCCGGCCTCGGTCAGCACGGCCTTGCGCCCGTCGATGCGCAGCAGCGGCACGCCGAGCTGGTCCTGCATGCGCGCCACGGTGTAGCTCACCGAGGATTGCGAGCGGTGCAGGGCCTCGGCGGCTTGGGCAAAGCCACCATGATCGACCACCGCCTGCAGGGTCCGCCACTGGTCCAGGGTTACGCGCGGCGCTTTCATCTTCGGCTCCTGTTGTCCTAAGCTGGCGCTCTTTCATGGAGAGCGTCGTATGAAGAAATATTGTGCTGTATTGCTGGCCCTGCTTCCGCTCACGGCCCTGGCCTATCCCATCGACGTGGAAAAGGACATCGACGGCGTCAAGGTCGACTACACCACCTACGACACCGACCGTGACATTGGCTCGATCACCCTGAACAACTATGGCGACGTTGCCGCGCAGTGCAAGGTGTCCTTTCGCAACGGTCCGGAAGCGCCACGGGTGCGCCGCGTACTGGTGCCGGCGAAAAAAAGCGTCGATGCCACGGCCAAGTTCAACCGGGAAATCATCAAGCTGCGTATCGCCTTGAGCTGCAAACCGGAATAAAACAATTTAACTGATAGGTTGGACCCAGTTTTTACGCTTTTTTATCGATAGGTCAATCATTAATCTTGCCTCCATCGACTTACCGAACTCGCCGATGGAGGCAAGCCCCATGTCCCGTGTACTCGTCATCGAAAGCAGCGCCCGCCAGCAGGACTCGATCTCCCGGCAACTGACCCGTGACTTCGTCAGCCAGTGGCAAGCCGCCCACCCGGCCGACCAGGTCACCCTGCGCGACCTGGCCGTCAACCCGGTGCCGCACCTGGATGGCAACCTGCTCGGTGGCTGGATGAAGCCCGAAGCCCAGCGCAATGCCGATGAGCTGCAGGCCCTGACCCGCTCCAACGAGTTGACCGATGAAGTGCTGGCGGCCGACGTGCTGGTCCTGGCCGCACCGATGTACAACTTCACCATTCCCAGCACCCTTAAAGCCTGGCTGGACCATGTACTGCGTGCCGGCATCACCTTCAAGTACACCGAAACCGGGCCGCAGGGCCTGCTGACCGGCAAGCGCGCCTACATCCTCACCGCCCGTGGTGGTATCCATGCCGGTGCCAGCAGCGATCATCAGGAACCTTACCTGCGCCAGGTCATGGCCTTTATCGGTATCCATGACGTGACCTTCATCCACGCCGAAGGCCTGAACATGGGCGGCGATTTCCACGAGAAGGGCCTGAACCAGGCCAAGGCGCAGCTTGCTGCGGTGGCATGAGCCGGCAATGAATTTTCCCGCCTGACACCTGTTGCTCCTTTGGGTGTGCCTGCCCGGTCGCTGCCTTGTGCAGGACCGGGCTTTTTTATTTCGCGATTGCATGCAAGCACTGTGGGAGCTGGCCTTGCCAGCGATAAGGCCCGCAGGGCCTTCAGCAGTTGCCGGGCCTCCCGCTAACCGCTAAGGTCGCCGCCTCCACAGCAAGGGGCACACATGGGCTATTTATTGATTGTCGCGTTGATCCAGGCGTTTTCCTTCAGCCTGATCGGCGAGTACCTGGCCGGCCATGTCGACAGCTACTTCGCCGTGCTGGCGCGGGTGCTGCTGGCCGGGCTGGTGTTCCTGCCGCTGACTCGCTGGCGCCAGGTCGAACCGCGCTTCATGCGTTCGATGCTGCTAATCGGTGCGCTGCAATACGGCATCACCTATGTCTGCCTGTACCTGAGCTTTCGCGTGCTGACAGTGCCGGAGGTGCTGCTGTTCACCATTCTCACGCCCTTGCACGTGACCCTGATCGAAGATGCCCTGAACCGGCGTTTCAACCCCTGGGCGCTGGTGGCGGCGCTGGTGGCGGTTGCCGGCGCGGCGGTGATTCGCTTTGACCGCATCAGCCCGGACTTCTTCATGGGCTTTTTGCTCCTGCAACTGGCCAACTTCACCTATGCCGCCGGGCAGGTGCTGTACCGCCACCTGATCGCGCGCAACCCCAGCGACCTGCCGCATTACCGGCGTTTCGGCTACTTCTACCTGGGTGCCTTGTTGGTGGTGCTGCCGGCGTTCCTGCTGTTCGGCAACACCCAGCACCTGCCGAGCACCGACGTGCAATGGCTGGTGCTGTTGTTCCTGGGGCTGTGCCCGACGGCGCTGGGTTTGTACTGGTGGAACAAGGGCGCCTGCCTGGTTTCAGGCGGCACCCTGGCGGTGATGAACAACCTGCATGTACCGGTCGGGTTGCTGCTCAACCTGCTGATCTGGAACCAGCACGAGCCGCTGGGCCGGTTGTTCATCGGCGGGGCGGTGATCCTGGCGTCGCTATGGTTCAGTCGTCTCGGCACTCAGCGCCCGCTGCTGGCTGGGCAAGGTCGAGGGTAACAGGCCGGCGCGCAGGTCGTTGCCGCTGGGTTGCTGGTACAGGCTCAGGCCGAACTCCGGCAACACCGCCAGCAGGTAGTCGAAGATGTCGCCCTGGATGCGTTCGTACTCGGCCCACGCCGTGGTGCGGGTGAAGCAGTAGATTTCCAGCGGCACGCCCTGGGCGGTGGTCTGCATCTGGCGGACCATGCAGGTCATGTTCGGTTGGATGTCCGGGTGGCTTTTCAGATAAGCCAGGGCGTAGGCGCGGAAGGTGCCGACGTTGGTCAGCCGGCGGCGATTGGCCGACAGCTCCGCCACCGGGCCCTGGGCCTCGTTCCAGCTGTGCAGTTCGTTGCGCTTGCGGGCGATGTAGTCGGTCAGCAGGCGCACCTCGGACAGGCGCTGCTCTTCGGCGCTGGTCAGAAAACGCACGCCGCCGGCATCGATGAACAAGCTGCGCTTGATCCGCCGCCCGCCCGATTGCTGCATGCCGCGCCAGTTCTTGAATGACTCGGACATCAAGCGCCAGGTGGGAATGGAAACAATCGTCTTGTCGAAATTCTGCACCTTGACCGTGTGCAGGGTGATGTCCACCACATCGCCATCGGCGCCGACCTGGGGCATCTCGATCCAGTCGCCGACCCTCAGCATGTCGTTGCTGGTCAGCTGCACGCTGGCGACGAACGACAGCAGGGTGTCCTTGTAGACCAACAGGATGACGGCCGACATCGCACCCAGGCCTGAGAGCAGCAACAGCGGCGAGCGGTCGATCAGGGTGGCGACGATGACGATGGCGCCGAACACGAACAGGACCATCTTGGCCAACTGCACGTAACCTTTGATCGAGCGGGTACGGGCGTGCTCGGTGCGTGCGTAGATGTCCAGCAGGGCGTCGAGCAGGGCGCTCAGGGCCAGGGTCAGGAACAGGATGGTGAAGGCCAGGGCAACGTTGCCGAGGAAATGCTGGCTGGTGGCGCTGAGCTCCGGCACCAGCTTGAGGCCAAACTGCACCACCAGCGACGGGGTGGTCTGGGCCAAGCGCTGGAACACCTTGTTCTCGCGCAGGTCGTTGACCCAGTGCAGGGCCGGCTGGCGACCGAGCAGGCGGGCGGCGTGCAGCACCAGGAAACGCGCCACCCGGCCCAGCACCAGGGCAATCGCCAACAGGACGCCAAGGCCGATACCGGCGTGCAGCACCGGGTGTTGATCGAGGGTGCCCCAGAGGTCCAGGGTGTTTTGCCACAGCTGTTGAATGTCCATAACGGTGTCGTAGAGGGTCCGCAAGTCGAAAACAAGGCCATTAGAGCGCGTATTGGCAAGAAGTTGCCAAAAGAAATTCGGCTCCGACGCCGGAAAACGTTACCCTATGCAACTGAATTTTTTGCACATGCCCGAGGTACACCCGTGTTTTCCCAATTCGCCCTGCACGAACGCCTGCTCAAAGCCGTGGCCGAGCTGAAATTTGTCGAGCCGACGCCGGTGCAGGCAGCGGCCATCCCATTGGCGTTGCAAGGGCGTGACCTGCGGGTGACGGCGCAAACCGGTAGCGGCAAGACTGCAGCCTTCGTCCTGCCGATGCTCAACCGCCTGGTTGACCTCAAGCAAAAACGTGTCGAAATTCGCGCCCTGGTGCTGCTGCCGACCCGCGAGCTGGCGCAGCAGACCCTCAAGGAAGTCGAGCGTTTCTCCCAGTTCACCTTCATCAAGGCCGGCCTGATCACCGGCGGTGAAGACTTCAAGGAACAGGCAGCGATGCTGCGCAAGGTGCCGGACGTGCTGATCGGCACCCCGGGTCGCCTGCTCGAACAGCTCAATGCCGGCAACCTGCACCTGGAGCATGTCCAGGTCATCGTGCTCGATGAAGCCGACCGCATGCTCGACATGGGCTTTGCCGAAGACGTCGAGCGCTTGTGCAACGAATGCCCGAACCGTGAACAGACCATGCTGTTCTCCGCCACCACCGGCGGTGCCGGCCTGCGCGACATGATCGGCAAAGTGCTGAAAACCCCTGAACACCTGATGCTCAACAGCGTCAGCCAGCTGGCCGAAGGCACCCGCCAGCAGATCATCACCGCCGACCATAACCAGCACAAAGAACAGATCGTGCAGTGGCTGCTGCAGAACGAGACCTACGACAAGGCGATCATCTTCACCAACACCCGGGTGATGGCCGACCGCATCTACGGGCACCTGGTGGCCAAGGACTACAAGGCGTTCGTGCTGCACGGCGACAAGGACCAGAAGGACCGCAAGCTGGCGATCGAGCGCCTGAAGCAGGGCGGCGCCAAGATCCTCGTTGCCACCGACGTCGCCGCCCGCGGCCTGGACGTCGACGGCCTGGACCTGGTGATCAACTTCGACATGCCACGCAGTGGCGACGAGTACGTGCACCGCATCGGCCGTACCGGCCGTGCCGGTAACGAAGGCCTGGCGGTATCGCTGATCTGCCACGGCGACTGGAACCTGATGTCGAGCATCGAGCGCTACCTGAAGCAGAGCTTCGAGCGTCGGGTGATCAAGGAAGTCAAAGGCACGTACACCGGGCCGAAGAAGGTCAAGGCCTCGGGCAAGGCGGCCGGTGTGAAGAAGAAAAAAGCTGACAAGAAAGGCGACAAGAAGGTCGTAGCCAAGCGCAAGCCGACCGCCAAGCCGAAGCCTAACGCCCCGCTGGCCAGCGCCGATGGCCTGGCACCGCTCAAGCGCCGCAAGCCGGCGCCGGCTGCGGAGTAAGCGCCGGCCTCATCGCCGGCAAGACCGGCTTGTGTCTTGAGGTAGGAATAGAATCAGAAGTGAGAGCGGTGAATGGCAAGCTGCACGCCGGTAGTGCTCAAAGCACGTGTGGGAGCAAAGCTGCCATTCACCTCTCCACTCTGGCCCGAGCCCGAACAGTTGATTGAGCGCCTCTCGAATCACAAGCGTGGGCCAAGCCAGAGCGCTCTCACAACTGAGTGTAAGAGGGTTCAGCCATGTTGTCTTCTGTTGGAATCGACACTGCCAAAGCCACTTTAGAGATCTGCATCAAACCTCAAAAAATCCGCTTCGAAGTGGCCAACAACTCCGCAGGCTTCGAGGCGTTGCTTGAGCGTCTGAAGGACTTCAATATCAGTCGAGTGCTGATCGAAGCGACAGGCGGCTACGAGAAAGATGTGTTGATCGCCCTGGCCTCAGCAGGACTGGAAACCATCTGCATCAACCCAGCCCGTGCCCGAAAATTCGCCGATGCCATGGGTAAAAAAGCCAAAACCGACAAGATCGACGCCGAAGTCCTTGCGGACTTCGCTGCACACCTCAGCGCCCCTCAAGGCCAACCGGTCAGCCCTGAACGCGAAGAGCTGCGAGAGCTGGTGAAGCAGCGCGCCCAATTTGTGCAGAGCCGTGATGACTACAAGCGGCGTCGCCAGCAATGTCGCTCGGCAACAGTGATGGCCCACTTCGATGAGCATATAGAGCAGCTGAAAGTGCTGATCAAACGCCTCGACGAAGAAATTGACCAGGCGATGGTGCAACTTGACGATACCAGGGCGCGTCAGTTGTTGGCGGTGAGCGGAATCGGTCGGGTAACCGCCGCAAATCTGCTCGCCTCACTGCCTGAACTGGGGCAGTTGGACCGCCGTCAAATCGCCGCGCTGGTGGGCGTAGCGCCTTACAACAACGATAGCGGTAGCCATCGAGGGCACCGCCAGATATGGGGTGGCCGGGCGCATGTAAGGCGAGTGCTGTACATGTCGAGCTGGATCATCATCCGCCACAACACGGAATTTAAAGCACGCTACGAAGCACTTCGGGAGCGTGGCAAGTGCGCCAAAGTGGCCCTCGTAGCCTGCATGCGGGTGCTGATCGTCAGGCTGAATGCAATGCTGCGGGACAATACCCCTTGGCGAGTGCAAACAGCCTGATCAAGACAGTTGCTCCCACAGGTTCTTTGCCGTCCTTGTGGGAGCTGGCTTGCCAGCGATAGCCCCACCCCGATTTCAGGTCTTTTTCTCCGCTGCCTTCAGCTCCTGCAACCGCTTGTCGATCAGCGGGCAGCAGGCTGGCGGCACGCTTAAAATCAGTCGAACCGCAGCCCCGCGCACCGGTCACAATCTTACTTACCCTGATTGAGGCTATGCCAATGACCACCTATGACTGGGACCTGATCGAACGCCTGTTGCACGAAGCGCAGAACAGCGCCGGGCACAGTTTTACCCCCAGGCCCTACGCCGAGCAGCATGCGGCCCAGCTGGCGGCCGAGGGTGCGGCCCCTGGCGATCTCGATCATCTGAAAACCAAGGCATGTGAGTACGAAAAGCTGCTGTTCGAGCGCGGTTATTTTGCGTCACGCCCGGAAGACGAGGGCGGCAACGGCGAGAACTTCATCCTCACCGAACGCGGCTCGCGGCTGTTGAGCCTGCTGGACAGCAGCATTCCGGGCAACGCTCACCCGCGTCAGGTACTGGATGAACAGGACGATCCCCTGGACGAAACGACCTTCGATCAATTGGCCTCCAGGGCGCAGATTGCCTGAAGCAGGCAACACAAGGCTGGCATTGAGCGGCCGCTGCCGCTGATAATCGGCGATGGATCCACTTCTGCCGAGAACCTGCCATGTCGATGCCTGATTCCGGGGGCGCCCGATGAGCGTCAGCCGCCGCAATACCGATGCCTTTGCCCTGCAAGTGATGCTGGTACTGTGCCTGATCTGGGGTATCCAGCAGGTCATGATCAAGTGGGCCGCGCCGGATATCGCCCCGGTCATGCAACAGGCCATGCGCTCGGGCATGGCGGCGGTGCTGGTCGGCCTGCTGATGTGCTTTCGCGGCGGCTGGGATCAGGTAGCCAGCACCTGGCGTGGCGGTCTGCTGGCCGGTGCGCTGTTCGGCCTGGAGTTTCTGTTCATCGCCGAAGGCCTGAAGCTGACCTCGGCGGCGCACATGTCGGTATTCCTTTACACCGCACCGGTGTTCACTGCCCTGGGCCTGCATTTCATGCTGCCGAGCGAGCGGCTGCGGCCCTTGCAGTGGCTGGGCATCCTGTTGGCGTTTGGCGGCATTGCCTTTGCTTTTGCAGGTGGTATCTCGTTGGCGCAGTTGGACGGGCGCATGTTGCTCGGTGATGCCTTCGGTGTGCTGGCGGGCCTGGCCTGGGGCGCAACCACCGTGGTGGTGCGTGCTTCGCGGTTGTCTGAAGCCCCGGCGACTCTGACGCTGTTCTATCAATTGGCGGTCGGTTTCGTCGGCTTGCTGCTGATAGCCGTCGCCAGTGGTCAGGTTACCCACGTGCAGTTCACCCCGCTATCGATCGGCAGCCTGCTGTTCCAGGGCCTGATCGTGTCGTTCTTCAGCTACCTGACCTGGTTCTGGCTGCTGCGCCGCTACCTGGCCTCGAACCTGGCGGTGTTCTCCTTTATTACCCCGTTGTTCGGGGTGACCTTCGGGGTGCTGCTGCTCGGCGAGCCGCTGAGCCTGAACTTCGTCCTCGGGGCGATCATGGTGCTGCTCGGGGTGACCCTGGTCAGCGCTGAGCAGTGGGTGCGCCGACGCCTGCGCAGCCTGCTCGGCTAGCCTGCGCGCGCAACAGCAGCATGCCTGCGAGTAACAGGCCGCTGGCCGCGATGACCAGCGCGGCTTGCAGGCTGCCGGCAAACTGATTGCTCAGCGCCGCCAGCAACGGCCCGCTGAGCTGGCCGAGGGCAAAGCAGGCGGTCAGCAACCCGGCATTGCGTTGGCTTGCCTGCGGCGCCAGCTCCCGCGAGCGTTGCATTACCAGTTGCATACAGGCCAGGAACGGGCCGCCACAGAGGACCACCCCGAGCGCCAGGCCCAGGCCGTTGCCCAGCAGGCAAGCGAACACGCCGGCGGCCTGCAGCCACAGGGTTGCGATCAGCCAGTGTGAGGTACTGCCCATGCCCGGGCGGCGCAGGCTGACCAGCACCACGCCCAGCGCTGCCGCCAGGCCGAAGCCGGGCCAGAACAGATCAGCCAGCCAGTGCCCGTGAAAGCGCGCGCTGGCCATCTGCGACATGAAGGTCGCGGGGATGATGTAACCGATACCGTACAGCGCATACACCCCGCCCAAGCGGCCCATCCCTTGTGCGGCGGGCTGGGCGAGCGCCGGGCTGCCAGCAGGCATGTCTGGCTGCGGACGTGGCAGCGCTGGCAGCACGACCAGCAGCATCAGCAGGGCAACCGCCGCGTAGATCAGCCACAAAGGTGCCGAACCCAGGCCCTTGAGGTTGGCGACCAGCGCCAGCATGCCGGTAAGCAAAATTCCCACGCCAGGCCCGGCAAATACCAGGGCGCCCAGCCGTGGCCGGTTGCTGGCCGCCGCCACTTGCTGGCTGAAGCTGGTGAGCATGACCAGCACCCAGGCGCTGGCCACGCCGGTGCCAAAGCGCAGCAGCAGGTGGGCCCAGAAGCCGCTGGCCCAGAACGACGCCAGGGTCAGCACTACACACAGCCACAGCCCTGCGTGCAGGCGCGCGCTGACCTGGCCCGGGCGGCGGGCGAACATGGCGTCCAGCGCACCGAGGAAATACCCCAGGTAGTTGGCGGCGGCGATCAGGCCGGCGGCGGTCAGGCTGATCTGGCCTTCGCTGATCAGGTGCGGCAACTGCGGGGTCAGGGCGAAGCGGCCAATGCCCATGGCCATCATCAGGGCAACGGCACAGGCGAGAAGGCGGGCAAGTGGCGACATGGCGGCGATTCCTGCACAGGCGTGGATGACCGTCAGGCTAAAGCCGGTTGACTTTCAATAAAATTGAATAATGATGAGAAACTTATTCTGTTTTGGAGAATGGCTCATGGAGCTCAGCCAGTTGCGGATTTTTCAGGCGGTGGCCGAGGAGGGCTCGGTGACCCGCGCTGCCGAGCGCCTGCACCGGGTACCGTCGAACCTGTCGACCCGCCTGCGCCAGCTCGAAGAGCAACTGGGCGTCGAGCTGTTCCGCCGTGAACGCCAGCGTTTGCAGCTATCACCGGCGGGCAAGGTGCTGCTCGATTACGCTGGGCGCATGCTTGCCCTGCATGATGAAGCTTTTGCCGCCGTGCAGGGCGGGCAACCCGCCGGGGAGTTCGTCCTCGGCTCGATGTACAGCACTGCGGCGATTCACCTGCCGGAGCTGCTGGCCCGGTACCACAGCGCTTATCCGGCGGTGAACCTGCAGGTGCAGGCGGCGCCCAGCGGCGAGTTGCTCGAAGGCTTGCTCAGTGGTCGCCTGGACGCGGCATTGGTTGATGGACCGCTAGCCCTGGCCGGGCTCGATGGGGTACCGCTGTGCGATGAAACCCTGGTGCTGATCACCGAGCCCGGCCATGCGCCAGTGCGCAGTGCCCGCGATGTCGCCGGGCGGGCGGTGTTCACCTTTCGTCAGGGTTGTTCCTACCGGATGCGCCTGGAAGCCTGGTATGCCCATGATCATGCGGCCATGGGCCGGGCCATGGAGATCGAGTCATATCCAAGCATGCTCGCCTGCGTAATCGCCGGAGCAGGGGTGGCGCTGATGGCCCAGTCGATGCTCGACAGCCTGCCGGGCAGGGAGCGGGTGGCGGTGCATCGCCTGCAGGCGCCGTTCGGTCAGGCCACCACCTGGCTGATGTGGCGCAAGGGCATGCGCGGGGCGAACCTGAGTGCCTGGATCGATTTGCAACAAGGGGAAACAGTTGCACAGGCGCCGGGGCTGGCGGTCAGTGCTTGAGGGAGATCAAACTTGGCTTTGGTCGTATGTTTTCAACATGCGCAATGTAAGACATCGGGCTATGATCTGTATGAAGCATCGCAGGATTTGTTCGCCGTGCAGGCTGACCCGTAAGGGGGAGTTATGAGAAACCATCTGTTCAACTGGCTCCACGACCTGGCCGCTGCCTTGGGCCTGATCCCGCCACCGCTACAGCCGGTGCCGATTCCAACCGACGAAGAACAGCGCAAGCGCCAGCCACGTCGCTAAAACACGTCGGCCGCCGCATCATTGCTGATGCGACGGCCGTGCTGCATCTGCAGGTCAGGCCAGGTTGACGGCGCCTACCGGGCGGCGCGACATCAGGCTGACGAGCACAAAACTCACCAGGCCGATCGCCAGGCTGTAGTAGATCGGCGTGTTGGCATCCATCCCGTCCTTGATCATGAACGCCAGAGCGGTGACGAAGCCCAGGCTCATACTGGTGATCGCCGCTGCGGTGGTGGCGCGTTTCCAGTAGATGGCACCGATCAGCGGAATCAGCATGCCGCCCACCAGCAGGTTATAAGCCAGGGTCAGCGCGCTGATGACATCGGTCACCACCAGGGCGATACCCAGCACGGCAATACCGGTCAGCAGGGTGAACAGGCGGTTGATGCCCAGGCTCGACTGCTTGCCGCCACGCAGTTTCGGCAGCAGGTCTTCGGTCAGTACCGTGGACGCTGCCAGCAGGCCGGCGCTGGCGGTCGACATCATCGCCGCCAGCGCAGCAGCAATCACCAGGCCGCGGATGCCGTCAGGCAGGGCGGATTTGACGATTGCGGCAAAGGCGTTGTTGGCGTTGTCCAGATCCGGCAGGAGGATATGCGCCGCCATGCCGATCACTGCGCACACCAGGCCGTAGATCACGCAATAAACCCCAGCGGTGGTGCCCGCATACTTGGCGACCTTCTCGTCACGGGCGGTGAACACCCGTTGCCAGATATCCTGGCCGATCAGGATGCCGAAGAAGTAGATCAGGAAGTAGGTGATGATGGTGTCCCAGCCGATGGTGGTCAGGCTGAAGTTGCTGGCGGGCAGCTTGGCCACCAGTTGATCCCAGCCACCGACCTTGTACAGGCAGATGGGCAGCAGGACGAACATCAGGCCGACGGTCTTGATCACGAACTGGACGATGTCGGTCAGGGTCAGCGACCACATGCCGCCGATGGTCGAGTACACCACTACCACGCCACCACCGAGCAGCACCGCGCCCCAGAACGGCAGGTCGAACAGCACTTGCAGGACGGTGCCGATGGCCAGGGTCGAGGTCACCGCGATCATTAGCGCGTAAGCGAGCATGATCACCGCGCTGGCCTGGCGGGCCATGGGGTTGTAGCGTTTTTCCAGCACCTGGGTGACGGTGAAGATCTTCAGGCGCAGCAGTGGTTTGGCCAGGAACAGGTTCAGGGCAATGATGCCCAGGCCCAGTGCGGCGCACAGCCAGAAGCCGGAAATCCCGTGTACATAGCCAAGGCGTACGGTACCGACGGTCGAAGCGCCGCCCAGGACCGTGGCGGCCATGGTGCCCATGTACAGGCTTGGGCCCAGGTTGCGCCCGGCCACCAGGTAATCTTCATGGGTTTTTGCCCGGCGCATGCCGAACCAGCCAAGCGCGAGCATGCCGGCCGCGTAGATCAGAACAACGAATATGTCCAAGGCCATGGGTGTCTCCAATTATCTTTATTATGGTGAGATCGACCCCGGCGCCAGGCAAGCCTGGCGCCGGGTCATTCGTCTACTCAGTGGGCCGTCGTTGCGGCCCGACTGTCATGGCTCCTGCCCTGTTGCAACTCCTGGTGTGCAACCGTTAGCGGCGAGCCACGCCCGGCAGTGCACAGAGCATTTCGTACAGCAGGTTGGCACCGAGCAACGAGGTGTTGCCGGTGGTGTCGTAAGGTGGCGAGACTTCCACCAGGTCGCAGCCGATCAGGTCCAGGCCCTGGCAACCGCGGATGATTTCCATCGCCTGGATCGTGGTCAGGCCGCCGATTTCCGGGGTGCCGGTACCGGGCGCCCAGGCCGGGTCGATACCGTCGATGTCAAAGCTCAGGTACACCGGGCCGCCGCCGACTTTCTCGCGCACTTCGGCCATCAACGGCGCCAGCGACTTGTGCCAGCACTCTTCGGCCTGAACCACACGAAAGCCCTGCTTGCGGCTCCAGTTGAAGTCTTCGGCGGTATAGCCCTGAGCGCGCAGGCCGATCTGCACCACACGGTCGCAGTCCAGCAGGCCTTCTTCGACGGCGCGGCGGAAGGTGGTGCCGTGGGCGATTTTCTCGCCGAACATGTGATCGTTGACGTCTGCGTGGGCATCGATGTGCACCAGCCCGACCTTGCCGTGCTTCTTGTGGATCGCCCGCAGGATTGGCAGGGTGATGGTGTGGTCACCGCCCATGGTCATGGGGATGACGTTGTGTTCGAGGATTTCGTCGTAGGCTTCTTCAATTATTCGCACGGCGTCGAGCAGGTTGAAGGTGTTGATCGCCACGTCACCGATATCGGCAACCGACAACGAATCGAAGGGCGCAGCGCCAGTGGCCATGTTGTACGGGCGGATCATCACCGATTCGGCGCGGATCTGCCGTGGGCCGAAGCGGGTGCCGGAGCGCAGCGAGGTGCCGATGTCCAGGGGGATGCCGATGAACGCGGCATCCAGGCCTTCGGCGCTTTGCAGGTGAGGGAGACGGAGCATGGTGGCGATGCCGCCGAAGCGCGGCATTTCGTTGCCGCCCAGTGGTTGGTGCAGAATCTTGTCCACGGTCGGGCCTCATCGATTCGATTGTTCTAGTTGTTGGAACCTGTCTGGCTGGCCCGGGGCAACCCCTGAAATGCCGGCAAGCAGGTGCATTGCGGCAGAGTCTGCAAAAGGTAGTGGATGAAAAGAATCGCTACAGGCAAATACTTAGTTCAGGTTTTTCTGAACTAATGTCAGTGTTGGGGTTAGAATCCGGCCATCTGTCACTCAGCGGACCGCGATCAGATGGCCTCTGCCTTGCCTGACCTGAAACTCCTGCGCATCTTTGTCAGCGTCGTGCGTCATCAGGGTTTCGCCAATGCCCAGCGCGAGCTGAACCTGTCGACCTCGGCGATCAGTACCTACATGAGCCAGCTGGAGGCGGCGCTGGGCATCGTCCTCTGCCATCGCGGCCGCGGTGGTTTCAGCCTGACCAGCAAGGGCGAACTGTTCCACCAGGAGACTTTGCGCCTGCTGGCGGAAATGGACGGCTTCGAGCAGTACGCGGCGGCGCTCAAGGGCGAATTGCGCGGCACCCTCAACCTGGGCGTGATCGACTCCACGGTGGGTGATCGGGCCTTGCCCCTGGCCGAAGCCATTGGCGCCTACAGCCAGGAACACCCGGCGGTGCACTTGCACCTCTCGGTATCGAGCCCCTACGAGCTGCAACTGGGGGTACAGGACAACCGCCTGGACCTGGCCATCGGCGCCTTTTCCACGCGCATGAGCGGCCTGGTGTATCAGCCGTTGTACCGTGAGCAGCACTGGCTGTATTGCAGCAACCGCCACCCGCTGTTCAACGAGCGGCGCATTCCCGAGCAGGTGATCACCCAGCAGCGCATGGTCGGTCGCGGCTACTGGAGCCAGGCAGAGCTTGCCCGCCACGGTTTCAAGCACAGCGCGGCGACCGTGGAAAGTATGGAGGCGCAGCTGATTCTGGTGTTGTCGGGCGCCTATATCGGCTACCTGCCGGAGCACTATGCCCAGGCCTGGGCCGATAAGGGCGATTTGCGGGTACTATCGCCGGCGACCTTCGGCTATCAGGCGCCGTTCTCCATGATCATTCGCCGTGGCCGCAGCCGCGAACCCTTGATTCAGACCTTCCGCGATCTGCTCAAGGCGCAACTCACGTCTGCCTGAACGAAACAGTCACTGAAAAAATTAGTCACTGCTGCAAAAAATCCTGAAAGTATCGGCCGCAACCCCGTAATTGCTCTGCTAAACCTGTATTGGCTTGATGAAATTTCCCATCATTTCCTTTGCAGGGATCGCCCAGATGCGCATGAATTTGCCCGTCACTGAGCATGAAAGAACCTTTCCGAGCGAACAACGGCTGATTTCCACCACCGACCTCAACAGCCGTATCACCTATTGCAACGATGCCTTTGTCGCCATCAGCGGTTTTACCTACGAGGAATTACTCGGCCAGCCACACAATCTGGTGCGTCATCCGGACATGCCACCTGCAGTGTTCGGCCACATGTGGGACACCATCAAACAGGGCAAACCCTGGATGGGGGTGGTGAAAAATCGCTCGAAGAATGGCGATTTTTATTGGGTCAGTGCCTACGTCACGGCGATTTACGAGAACGGCCGGATCAGCGGCTACGAGTCGGTGCGTTCGGTACCGAGCCGCGAGCAGATCCGCCGCGCGACAAGTCTGTATGCGCGGTTGCGCCAGGGGCGAAGCCCGGTACCGCTGGCGGCGCGACTTGGCGCTAGCCTGGAACATGGCTGGCCACTGGTGGCGGCGGGTGTGCTTTCGGCGATCAGCTACCTGTGGCTACCGCAGTACGCTGCGCTGGGCGTATTGATGGCCAGTTTGCTCAGCGCCTGGTACCTGATCGAGGCACGCCAGAACCGGGTGATCCGCCGTACCCTGGGCGAGCACCCGAAAGCCTTCACCAGCCCTCTGGTGGCCCTGACCTATAGCGACAACAGCGGCCTGCAGGGCCAGTTGGACCTGGCAATCCTCAGTGAAGAAGCGCGCTTGCAAACGGCACTGACCCGGCTGGTGGATGCTGGCGTGGGGGTGAAGGCGCGTGCCGCGCAGTCGTCCGATTTGTCTGGCGCCCAGGCGCAGATGCTCGACCGCCAGCGCAGCGAAACCGACCAGTCGGCCACGGCCATCGCGCAAATGGCGGCGACCATCCAGGAAGTGACCCACAATGTGCAGAACACCGCCACCGCCGCTTCTGACGCCGACCACCTGGCTCAGCAGGGCAGTGACCTGGCGCAGCAGAGCCTACGCGCCATGGGCAGCATGGCCGAGGCGGTCAGCGACATCGGTCAGGCGGTCAATGCCCTGGCCGACCAGACCCAGTCGATCGGCAGCGTGGTCGATGTCATCACCTCGATTGCCGAGCAGACCAACCTGCTGGCGCTCAATGCCGCCATTGAAGCGGCGCGGGCCGGCGAGCAGGGCAGGGGCTTCGCCGTGGTCGCTGACGAAGTGCGTTCGTTGGCTCAGCGTACCCGCACCTCGACCGAGGAGATCCACCAGATCATCGCCTCGTTGCGCGCCGGCGCCGAGCGGGCGGTCTCCAGTGCCAGCAAAGGCGAGCAGATTTCTCGCGACAGTGTGCACAGCGTCGAAGCGGTGCAGTCGGCGCTGGTGGGCATCACCCAGGCGGTCAGCCGCATCACCGGTATGAGTCAGCAGATGGCCACCGCCTCGGAACAGCAGAGCCATGTCGCCGAGGACATCAACCAACAGATCACCCGCATCGCCCAGCTCTGCGATCACAGCGCCGGGCAGGCCAAGCAGGGCGCCGAGATCAGCCAGGACCTCGAACGCATGGCCGATTACCTGTACAGCCTGGCTGAACGTTTCAACCGCTGACGCTTTGCGTCTCTCCCACAGGGAAGTGGGCTTTTTTCGGGGCTGCTGTGGCACACTTTGCCCGCTCAGGAGAACCCGATGTCCAGAATCCACTGCGAGCGCTGTTTGCGCCCACAAGCTCATTGTCTTTGTCCGTTGATCCCGTCCCTGGGCAGCCGCACCCGCGTGCTGTTGCTGCAGCATCCCAGTGAAGTGCGCCATGCCCTCAATACCGCCAAGCTGGCGGCGCTTGGCTTGCGTAATGCGCAGTTGCGGGTGGGGGAAGTGTTCGAGGACCTGCCTGAGCTGCTTGAGGCGCCGGGGTATCGCAGTGCGTTGTTGTTTCCGGGGGATGAGGCGTTGCCGCTGGAGGCTTATGCCGACGGCCAGGATGATCGCCCGTGGCAGTTGGTGGTGCCGGATGGCACCTGGCGCAAGGCGAGCAAGTTGCTGCATTTGAATCCGTTGCTGGGCGGATTGCCGCGGGTGACCCTGGCGCAAGTGCTGCCGTCGCGTTATCGCCTGCGCAAGGCACCGCAGCCGGGCGCGTTGTCGACCCTGGAGGCGGTGGTACAGGCATTGAACGTGTTGGAGGCGCCGCAGTGTTTCGATGCGTTGTTAAAGCCGTTCGAGGCGCTGATCGAGGGGCAGATCGCGGCGATGGGGCGCGAGACGTACGAGCGTAATCATTTGCGCTGACCTGTTGCGAGTGCTTCGCGCTCGATCGCTGGCAAGGCCAGCTCCCACAAGACCGGTAGACACACTCACTGTGGGAGCCGGCCTTGCCGGCGATGAGCTGCACTCAGCAGCTCCCGAACGCCTCAGCGTTCGCGCATCGCCTCGGTCTGTGCCTTGAGCACCGGCTTGAGCAGGTAGTCGAGCACGCTCTTGTGCCCGGTGATGATGTCCACCGTGGCCGTCATGCCCGGGATGATCAGCAGCGGTTTGTTGTCACCGCCCAGATGGTTGCGGTCAGTACGTACCTGGATCAGGTAAAAGGCATTGCCCTTGTCATCGGTGACGGTATCGGCGCTGATCAGCTCGAGCTTGGCCTTGAGGCCGCCATAAATGGTGTAGTCATAGGCGCTGAACTTGACCATCGCCGATTGCCCGGGATGCAGGAAGGCAACATCTTGTGGGCGTACCTTGGCCTCGATCAGCAGGTTGTCTTCCAGCGGCACGATTTCCAGCAGGTCGCTGCCGGGCTGGACCACGCCGCCGATGGTGTTGACCTTGAGCAGCTTGATGATCCCGTGTACTGGCGAAACCACCGTGGTGCGGGTCACCCGGTCGTCGATGGCGATGCTCGAGGCAGTGATCTTCGACAGGTCGGTGCGTTTTTCGTTGAGCTCCTTGGCGGCCTCCGAGCGAAACCCGGCTTCAGACTCTTCGATCTTGCTCTTGATCTCGGCCACTGCCGCTTCGGCGCGGGGGATCGCCAGGCTGGTGGCGTTGAGCGAGCCGCGGGCTTCCACAGTACTGCGCTTGAGGCGCAGGATCTCTACCGGCGAGATTGCCCCGGTGCCGACCAGGGGCGTGGACATGTTCAGCTCTTGCTGCAGCAGCGCCAGGGCCGAGCGGTACTGCTCGACCTTGGAGCGGAACTCGGCCAGTTCCTGGGTTTTCTGCCGCAGTTGTTCGTTGAGGGTCTGCTTCTCGCTGTTCAGGCGGCGCTGGCGCGACTGATACAACGCCAGCTCGTCTTCCGCCACCTGTGGTGCCTTGCTGCGTACCTCTTCGGAGAGCTGGAACGGCCGGCCTTCGGCTTCGGCCGAGAGGCGCTCGACCTGGGCGGTGAGGGCAAAGCGGTCGGCCTCGCTCTCGCCCTTGTTGGACAAAAAGCGCGTGTCGTCCAGGCGCAGCAGGGTATCGCCCTTGTTCACCATCTGCCCTTCGCGCACGAAGATTTCGGTGACGATGCCGCCTTCAAGGTTCTGGATCACCTGGACCTTGCTCGACGGAATGGCTTTGCCTTCGCCCATGGTCACTTCATCGAGCACGGCAAACTTGGCCCAGAGCAGCGCTACCAGCAACAACGCTGCGGCCAGCCATACGGTGATGCGTGACAGGCGCGGCGAATCCTGCAGCGTGGCGCCCGCCACGTCGGGCATAAACTCGCGTTCGGCGGTCTTGCCGAAACTCTGAAAGTAACTGCGCAGGCCTTGGCTTACGGACATGGATGGACCCCCTAGAGTGCCGCGCCAACGCGGCCTTTGCGCAGTGCATCGATGACCGCGTCCTTCGGCCCGTCGGCAACGATCTTGCCGTTGTCCAGCACCAGCAGGCGGTCGACCAGGCTTAGCAGCGAGGTGCGGTGGGTGACCAGCAGCAAGGTCTTGCCCTGCACCCAGCCATGCAGGCGCTGGCGCAGTTGGTCTTCGCTGCTGTTGTCCATGTGGCTGGTGGGTTCGTCGAGGATCATGATCGGCGGTTCGAGCAGCATCGCCCGGGCCAGCAGCACGGCCTGGCGCTGGCCACCGGAGAGCAGTTGACCGCGCTCGCCCACCGGGCGGTCGAAGCCTTGCGGGTGCTGGCGGGCCAGTTCGCTGACGCCGGTCAGTTCGGCGACTTCGAGCATGCGCGCATCGCTGACATAGCGGGCGCCGAGGGTCAGGTTGTCGCGCAGGCTGCCGGCCAGCAGCGGCAGGTCATGGGCGACATAGCCCAGTTGGTGACGCAGGTCGGCGATGTCCAGCTGGCGCAGGTCGATGTTGTCGAGCAGGATTTGCCCTTCATCCGGGGCATAGAAGCCCATCAGCAGGCGTGCCAGGGTACTTTTGCCGGAGCCGCTGCGGCCGATGATGCCGATGCGCTCGCCCGGCTTGACGCTGAAGTTGATGTCGTTGAGGGCGGCGGCGTTTTGCCCGTGGTAGCGAAAGTTCACGTGGTTGACGTCGAGGGCGCCGTGCAGGTGGGTGCGTTCCAGCGGCTGCTGGCCGGCCTGGCGTTCCTGGGGCAAGGCCATCAGCGCATCGGTGCTGCGCATGGTCAGTTGTGCCTGCTGGTAGCGGGTGATCAGCCCGGCGATCTGCCCCAGCGGTGCCAGTACCCGGCTGCCGAGCATGTAGCTGGCAACCAGGGCACCGACGCTGAGGTTGCCGGCAATGATGCTGTAAACCCCGGCAACGATGGTGGCCATGCCGCAAAACTGTTGGATGAACAGGGTGCCGTTGGTGGCGATGGCCGACAGGTTGCGGGCGTGGGCGTCGAGGCGGGTGAGGGCGCCATGGGTGCTTTCCCACTGGTATTGGCGCTCGCTTTCGGCGCTGCAGGCCTTGAGGGTTTCCAGGCCGCCGAGGGTTTCGATCAGCAGCGCCTGGCGCACGGCACCCAGGGCCAGGCTTTTTTGCACGGTATCGCGCAGGCGCACCTGAATGAACAAGGCGAAGAGGATGGTCAGCGGGAAGGCGATCAGCGGGATGACCACCAGCCAGCCGCCGAGCAGGCCGATCACCGCCAGCATCAGCACCACGAAGGGCAGGTCGATGACGCTGGTCAGGGTTACGGCGGTGAGAAATTCACGCAAGCCCTGGAAGTCGTGAATGCTCTGGGCAAAACCACCAACGGTCGCGGGGCGGGCTTTCATCGACATGCCGGTGATGCGTTCGAACAGGGTGGCAGAGAGAATCAGGTCGGTCTTTTTCCCGGCCTGGTCGAGCAAGTGGGCGCGGACCACGCGCAGGGTCAATTCGAACAGGGTGCCGATGAGCAGGCCGGCAGTGAGCACCCAGAGGGTCGAAGTGGCCTGGTTGGGCACCACCCGATCGTAGGTCTGCATGACGAACAAGGGCACCATCAGCCCCAACAGGTTGATCAGCAAGCTGGCGAGTATGGCGTCGCTGTAGAGCCAGCGGGACAGCTTCAGGGTGTCGCGGAACCAGGCGTTGACCCGCGGCATCAACGGCGCACGCAGGTCTTCGAGTTCGTGGCGGGGGCGGGCGAACAGCGCTTCCCCAGCGTAGGCTTCAAGCAGTTCCTGGCGGCTGACCCACTGCTCGCCACCTTCGGCTTCACACGGCAGGATCAACGCCCGGCCGTCATCGCCCCAGCGGCGCAGCACTGCGCAGCGGCCGTCCTTGAGCAGTAACAGCACAGGCAGGTTGAGCGCCGAGATCGCCCCCAGCTCACGGCGCAGGACACGTGCCTGCAGCCCGGCCCGTGCCGCAGCCCGGGGCAGCAGCTCAAGGCTCAGGCGTTGCTCGGGCAGCGGCAGGCCGGCACTCAGGCCGGCGCGACTGGCGGTGCAACCGTGCAGCTTGCAGAGGATCAGCAAGCCATCGAGTAACGGGTCATCGAAACTCTGGCGCGGATCTATTGCCGAGCTCGCAGATTGCATGCTGGTCACGGTCGCCTACTCCTGTAGCGGGTGGAGGGGATTAGCGCATATCGGGCAAGCGCGCCTCGCTCTTCACTTCGCTCTTGGCGATCGCTTCGGCTGGCAGCGAGATGCGCTGCTTGCTCAACAGCTCACCCATGTTGGCCAGTACCCGGTACATGGAGAACTCTTCGGTGTAGCGCACTTCGGTGTAGCGGCGGTTGGCGTTGTACAGCTCGTTTTCACTGTCGAGCAGGTCGAGCAGGGTGCGTTGGCCGAGGCCGAACTGGTCCTGGTAGGCGGCCCGCACGCGGGTAGTGGTCTCGGCGTATTCGCGCGCTGCTGGCAGTTGTACGCGGGCGTTGTTCATGGCGTTCCATGACAGGGCCAGGTTTTCGTTGAGGGTCCGCAGGGCATTGTTGCGGATGTCCATGGCCTGGTTGATCTTGTGTGCATCGGACTGCAGGCGGGCCTTGTCGCTGCCGCCGCGGAACAGGTTGTAGCTGAGCTCGACACCGGCTTGCCAGTCGTTGTTGTCGTGGCCGACCTGACCTGCGGTGTTGTTGTTGGCACCGGTGGCCAGCACCGCGTCCAGGCGCGGGTAGAACGGCGACTTGGCCACTTCGTATTGCTGCTCGGCCGCATTGACGTCGGCCTGGGCGGACTTCAGGTAAGGGTTGTTGTCGAGCATGCCTTGGCGCGCGGCACCCAGGTCGGGAGGTACTTCGCCTTTGATGGTCACCGGGGTTTCCAGCTCATCGGCGGAACGGCCAACGACGCTATAGAAGTTGGCTTCGGCGTCGGCCAGGTCGACTTCGGCGGTGTACAGGTTGTTTTCTGCCAGGGCGCGACGGGCAGTGGACTGATCTCGGTCAGCGTTGCTGCCGACGCCGCGCTCGCTGCGCAGGCTGATCTGATCGTTGACCCGCAAGTGGGCTTGCAGGTTGTTCTTGGCCAGGGTCACCAGCTCGCGGCGCTTGAGCACTTCCAGGTACACCTCGACGGTGCGCAGGGCGATCGACTCGGCGGTGGCCTGGGTGTAGTAGGCGCGCGAGTTGACCACAGCTTCAGTACGGCCGACTTCGTTGGGGGTGTTGAAGCCATCGAACAACATCTGCCGCAGACGCAGGTCCGACTGGGTGTAGGTCAGCGTCTCTTTATTATGGTTGCGGCTGCCGTCGGTGTTGAAACCACGGGTATTGGTGTTGTCGGAACGCTGGCGACCATAACCGGCCACCAAATCGACCGTCGGGAAGTAGCCCCCTCTGGCGAACTTCACATCTTCATCGGCCGACAACCGGCTGTTCCTGCTGGCATTGATTTCCGGATGGTTATCCACGGCGCTTTGCACAGCTTCATTAATTGACATCGCCTGGGCACTGGAACATGCCATGGCCAACAGAATTGCGCTGGTGATGGGGGTCAAAACGCGCATGGGTTACATCTCCCTGATTTCTAGTAATGGTCCTGCGATTCGTCAAAAAAGTGACGAAAACCTGAGGTTAAACCGTATCAGGCTTGTAACAACAGAGCTAAGAACATTTACGCGTGCAGCTAAGAAGATTTTTTCATAAGAGTTATGCGAAAAAAAACTTATGCGGTCTAAGAAATTCGAGACATTGTTCATATCAAACCGCCCGTGGAATCAGCGCTAGGGTGCATTTTTTCGGGCGTCAGAGGAAGTTCCCGTGTTTTGCAGCAAAGGGCATGGATGTAGCGGAGGGGATGGAGGCGGGGCGAAGTTTGGCGACAATTTATTGGCACATGTCACTTGGCCACTTCGTTCAATCACGTTCACCACGGCACTGGCAGGCGAAGTTATTGATTTCATTGAAATCATAGCGCCTGCTGGGCTGTTTCAGCGCTAGCCCGGGGTAATCCCGCCGGGGTAGTCACGCAATGTTCAGCGCACGTTTGCTGCAATCAACCGACTTGCAGTGGAGGAGTGCGCTCATGGCTAAGTTAATCGGTATCGTCAGCAAGGTGGTGGGCGAAGTCTTCGTTGTAGGCAGCGATGGCAGCCGCCGGGCGCTGGTTGAAGGCGATCGGCTGTATGCCGGTGAGCAGTTGGACACAGGCCTGGCGGGCGCTGTCGCCGTCCACCTGCAGAACGGTGCTGAACTGACCCTTGGCCGCGGTAGCAGTCTGACCCTGACCCCTGAGCTACTGGCCAACCACGCGCCTCATGTCGACACACCGCAGGCGCTGACCCCCAGCCAGGCCCAGCTGAGCGACGTGGAAAAACTCCAGCAAGCCATCGCCGCCGGTGCCGACCCGACCCAGGACGCCGACCCCACTGCGGCGGGCCCAGGTACTGGCGGTGCCCCGGGTGCACTGGGGGGCGGGCATACTTTTGTGATTCTCGATGAGGTGGCCGGGCGCGTTGATCCGCAAATTGGCTTTCCTACTGCAGGTTTCAATGGCTTTCCCGAGTTGCCGGAGCTGGACGTCGGCCTGATCAACACCAATAACGACGCACCGCCGCTGCCTGTGGTCGACAACCCGGTGAGCATCGAAGGGCTCGCCGTCGAGGGCGGCGAACTGTCGTTGAACGAGGCCCATCTGCCCCAGGGGTCGGCCAGCGATCCGGCGGCGCTGACCCAGGTGGGCAGTTTCACGGTGCAGGCGCCGGATGGGGTGTTCAACCTCAATGTCGGTGGCATCAACGTTGTTACTGCGGGTGCAGTGACGGGTGTCGGCCAGTCGATCACCACCGGCCTGGGCAATGGGCTGGCCATCACCGGCTACGACCCTGCGACCGGTGTGGTCAGCTACAGCTACACCCTCAACGGTGCCGAGCCCCACACGAGCGGCGCTGGCGCCAACGGGTTCGGCGAAACCATCGCGGTACTGGTCAGTGACACCGATGGCGACGTCGCCAGTGGCTCACTGGACATCGCAGTGATTGACGATGTGCCGCGGGCGCTGGCCGATACCAATGCCGTCACCGCGACCGAGAGCCAACTGACCCTGACCGGCAATGTGCTGAGCAACGACGTGCAGGGCGCAGACCGAGTACCGAGCGGGCCGATCACCGCCGGCACCTTCACCGGTACCTACGGCACTCTGGTGTTGGCGGCCGACGGTTCCTACACCTATACGCTGAACACTGCCGATCCGGACTTCTTCAATCTGCAGGGTGGTGGTAACGGCATCGAGACCTTTACCTACACCCTGACCGATGCCGATGGCGATGTGTCCAGCGCCAACCTGGTGCTGAACGTTACCAACCTCAATGATCCGGTGGAGCTCAACGGGCTGAGCATCAACGGCGGCGAGCTGGTGCTGTCCGAGAAAAACCTGGCGGCTGGCAGTAGCCCCGATGCCGGGGCGCTGACCCAGAGCGGCAGCTTTACCGTGACCGCAGCGGATGGCCTGCAATCACTGACGGTTGGCGGCATCAATGTGATCAGCGGCGGGGTGGTCAATGGCTTCCCGCAATCGCTCACGACCGCACTGGGCAATACCCTGACCGTCAGCAGCTACAACCCGGCTACCGGTGAAGTGACCTACAGCTATACCCTGAACGGCAGTGAGGCGCATGCCACGGCCAATGGCAGCAACTCGCTTGGTGAGAGTTTCAATGTGGTTGCCACCGACACCGATGGCAGCAGCGCGAGCATGAGTATCGATGTTTCCATTGTCGATGACGTGCCGACGGCAGCGGGTGATGCCAACGCCGCCATCGCCACCGAGAACCAGTTGACGCTGACCGGCAACGTACTGAGCAACGATGTGCAGGGCGCGGACCGCGTGCCGAGCGGGCCCATTACCGCCGGTACCTTCGTCGGTACCTACGGCACCCTGGTGCTGGCTGCTGATGGTTCCTACACCTATACGCTCAATACAGCCGATCCGGACTTCTTCAACCTGCATGGCGGCGGTAATGGTGTCGAGACTTTTACCTACACCCTGACTGACGCTGACGGCGATGTGTCCACCGCCAACCTGGTGCTCAACGTCACTAACCTCAACGATCCCGTTACCCTCGATGGTTTGAACGTCGAAGGTGGCGAACTGACCGTCTACGAGAAGAACCTGGACGACGGCAGCAGCCCGGATGCGCCTGCGTTGACTCAGACGGGTAGCTTCACGGTGACGGCGCTGGACGGCGTACAAACCCTGACCGTCGGCGGCATTACTGTAGTCAGCGGCGGGGTGGCCAGCGGCTTCCCGCAATCGGCGACCACGGCGTTGGGTAATACCCTGACCATCACCGGCTACGATGCCTCGACTGGCGTGGTGACCTACAGCTACACCTTGCTCGACAACGAAGCCCACGCCACGGCCAATGGCACTAACAGCCTGGGAGAGAGCTTCACGGTCAGTGTGACCGACACTGATGGCAGCACTGCCAGTGGCGTCATCGACGTCAATATCGTCGACGATGTACCGACGGCAGCGGGCGATACCAACGCCATCAGCGCCACCGAGAACCAGTTGACCCTGACCGGCAACGTGCTGAGCAACGACGTGCAGGGTGCGGACCGCGTGCCGAGCGGACCAATTACCGCTGGTACCTTCGTGGGTACCTACGGCACTTTGGTGCTGGCTGCTGACGGTTCCTACACCTACACGCTGAACACTGCCGATCCGGACTTCATTGATCTGTATGGTGATGGTAACGGTATCGAGACCTTTACCTACACCCTGACCGATGCCGATGGCGATGTGTCCAGCGCCAACCTGGTACTCAACGTCAGCAACCTCAACGACCCGGTGACCCTCGACGGCCTGAACGTCAACGGTGGTGAACTGACCGTCTACGAGAGCAATCTCAGCGATGGCAGCAGCCCAAGCAATGCGGCCCTGACCCAGAGTGGAAGCTTTACCGTGACGGCGCTGGACGGCGTGCAAACCCTGACCGTCGGCGGCATCAACGTGGTCAGTGGCGGAGTGGCCAGCGGCTTCCCGCAATCGGCGACCACGGCGCTGGGCAACACCCTGACCATCACCGGCTACAACCCGGCAACCGGCGTGGTGACTTACAGCTATACCTTGCTCGACAACGAGGCGCACCCGAATGCCAACGGTGCCAACAGCCTCAGCGAAAGTTTCACCGTAACCGCCACCGATACCGACGGCAGCAGCGCCACAGGCAGTATCGACGTCAACATCGTCGATGATCTGCCGAGCGCAGCGGGCGATACCAATGCTGTTATCGCCACCGAGAACCAACTGACCCTGACCGGCAACGTGCTGAGCAATGATGTACAGGGTGCTGACCGTGTGCCGACCGGGCCAATTACTGCTGGTACCTTCGTCGGTACCTACGGCACCCTGGTGCTGGCTGCCGACGGTTCCTACACCTACACGCTTAATACCGCTGATCCGGACTTCTTCAACCTGCACGGTGGCGGCAACGGCATCGAGACCTTCACCTACACCTTGACCGATGCCGATGGCGATGTGTCCAGCGCCAACCTGGTACTCAACGTCAGCAACCTCAACGACCCGGTGACCCTCGACGGCCTAAATGTCAACGGTGGTGAACTGACCGTCTACGAGAGCAACCTCAGCGATGGCAGCAACCCAAGCAATGCGGCCCTGACCCAGAGTGGAAGCTTTACCGTGACGGCGCTGGACGGCGTGCAAACCCTGACCGTCGGCGGCATCAACGTGGTCAGTGGCGGAGTGGCCAGCGGCTTCCCGCAATCGGCGACCACGGCGCTGGGCAACACCCTGACCATCACCGGCTACAACCCGGCAACCGGCGTGGTGACTTACAGCTATACCTTGCTCGACAACGAGGCGCACCCGAATGCCAACGGTGCCAACAGCCTCAGCGAAAGTTTCACCGTAACCGCCACCGATACCGACGGCAGCAGCGCCACAGGCAGTATCGACGTCAACATCGTCGATGATCTGCCGAGCGCAGCGGGCGATACCAATGCTGTTATCGCCACCGAGAACCAACTGACGCTGACCGGCAACGTGCTGAGCAATGATGTACAGGGTGCTGACCGTGTGCCGACCGGGCCAATTACTGCTGGTACCTTCGTCGGTACCTACGGCACCCTGGTGCTGGCTGCCGACGGTTCCTACACCTACACGCTTAATACCGCTGATCCGGACTTCTTCAACCTGCACGGTGGCGGCAACGGCATCGAGACCTTCACCTACACCTTGACCGATGCCGATGGCGATGTGTCCACCGCCAACCTGGTACTCAACGTCAGCAACCTCAACGACCCGGTGACCCTCGACGGCCTGAACGTCAATGGTGGTGAACTGACCGTCTACGAGAGCAACCTCAGCGATGGCAGCAACCCAAGCAATGCGGCCCTGACCCAGAGCGGCAGCTTTACCGTGACGGCGCTGGACGGCGTGCAAACCCTGACCGTCGGCGGCATTAGTGTAGTCAGCGGCGGGGTGGCCAGCGGCTTCCCGCAATCGGCGACCACTGCACTGGGCAACACCCTGACCATCACCGGCTACAACCCGGCCACCGGCTTGGTGACTTACAGCTACACCTTGCTCGACAATGAGAATCACCCTACGGCCAACGGTGCCAACAGCCTCAGCGAAAGTTTCACCGTAACCGCCACCGATACCGACGGCAGCAGCGCCACAGGCAGTATTGACGTCAACATCGTCGATGATCTGCCGAGCGCCGTTAATGACACTAACGCGGCCACTGCCAGCGAAGTGCAGCTGACCTTGACCGGTAATGTGCTGACCAATGACGTTCAAGGTGCCGACCGCGTAACCGGACCGATTACCCCAGGCACCTTCACTGGTACCTACGGCACTCTGGTACTGGCAGCCGATGGCTCCTACACCTACACCCTGAACCCTGGCGACCAGGACTTCATCAACCTGCATGGCGGTGGCAATGGGGTCGAGAGTTTCACCTACACCTTGCGCGATGCCGATGGTGATACCAGCACGGCGACGCTGAAACTCAATGTCAGCAACCTGGACAACCCGGTGACCCTTGACGGCCTGAACGTCAATGGCGGTGAGCTGACGGTCTACGAGAAGAACCTCAGTGACGGCACCAGCCCCGACTCTCCGGCCCTGACCCAGTCCGGCAGTTTCACCGTGACGGCCCCCGATGGCCTGCAGAGCCTGACCGTCGGTGGTGTCAGCGTCGTCAGTGGCGGCGTTGTCAATGGCTTCCCGCAGACGGGGACTACGCCGCTGGGTAACTCCATCACCATCACCGGCTACAACCCGGCTACCGGAGTGGTCAGTTACACCTACACCTTGCTCGACAGCGAAAACCACCCGAACGCCAATGGCATCAATAATCTGAACGAGAGCATCAATGTCGTCGCCACCGACACCGATGGCAGTTCAGCCAATGCGACGATCGATGTGAAGATCGTCGACGATGTGCCGAGTGCAGTGGGGGCCGAACGCTCGGTTACCCCGGGGCAGGTGGACTCCAACCTGCTGTTGGTGATCGACGTCTCCGGCAGTATGGGTGAAGCCTCTGGCGTGCCAGGGCTGACGCGCATGCAACTGGCCAAGCAGGCCATCAATGCCTTGCTCGACAAGTACGACGAAATGGGCGACGTGAAGGTCCAGCTGGTGACGTTCTCGACGGGGGCCAGCCAGCCTTCAGCCGTATGGGTGACCGTCGACCAGGCCAAGGCTATCGTCAACGGCCTGAGTGCGGGTGGTTCGACCTATTACGACTCGGCAGTCAACTCGGCGCAGTCGGCCTACACCACGGGTGGCAAAATTACCGGTGCGCAGAACATCGTGTATTTCTTCTCCGATGGCGAACCGACCTCGGGCCATTCCATCACTGCGGTACGGGAAGCGGCTTGGGAGAGCTTCCTCGACAGCAACGGCATCAAGTCCTACGCCATTGGCCTTGGCGGTGGTGTCAACGCCGGCAACCTCAATCCGTTGGCGTACGATGGCAGTACCCACACTGACACCAATGCCACCGTGGTCACCGACCTCAACCAGCTCAATTCGGTGCTGTCCGGCACCGTACAGGGCGCGCCGATCACCGGCAGCCTGATGAGTGGCGGCGAGTTTGGCGCTGACGGCGGCTTCATCAAGTCGTTGGTGATTGACGGCACTACCTACACCTTCGATCCCGCGGGCAACAGCGGCGCAGGTTCCTATGCCGCCAGCGGTGCGGCGGACCGCGGCACCTTCGATACCGGTACCAACAGCATCACCGTGAAGACCGCGATAGGCGGCAGCATCGTGGTCGACATGGACACCGGCGATTTTACCTACACGCCACCTAAAGACAGCGGCAGCAGCCAGGTCGAGCAGATCGGTTTCGTGGTCAGTGACAACGATGGCGATACCGCCAGCGCCAACCTGGTGATCAATGTCTATGCCAATACCGCGCCAGTGGCCGGGGCCGACCATATCATCACCAACATCCTTTCGAGCAGCATCACCGTGCCAGCCGAGGCGTTGCTGGCCAACGACAGCGATGCCAACCATGACCGCCTCAGCGTGCCTTCGACGACCACCTTCAGTACCGGCTGGGAGGCCACGGGCACGGGCTTTACGGTGGGCAGCGGTACACCGACGGTGAACTTCAACGGTACCAACAGCAGCAGCGGCAACCGGCTGCGGGATCTGCCGCGCAGCTCTTTCAGCGGCCCGGCCAATAGCATGACCGCGGCTTTGATCGTCAATGGTTACCTGGGGGCAGTGAACGGGGGCAACGCCAACGATGAGGACGTATTGACCGTCACCTTGAAAAAAGGCGAGACACTGACCCTCGATCACAACCTGGTGGCCGGCAACATCCTGATGGAGTGGAAGGATGACAGCGGCAGCTATCAGACCATCGCTGACGGTGGCGCCTTCACCGCCAGCCATGCTGGTGTCTACAGCATCCACCTGGTCAACCTGGCCAACAGTAACGGTTCCACCGCTGCGGAGAACTACGCGTTGACCATGACGGTCGACTATTCCAATACGCAGAACGAAACCGCCTACGGCACTTACACCGTCAGCGACGGGCATGGCGGCACCGGCACCGGCAATGTCGACATCACGTACCAGGTGGGCAACACCCTCACCGGTACCGGCGGCGACGACACCCTGCTGGCAGGTGCCGGCAACGACACCCTCAATGCCGGGGCGGGCAATGATGTGCTGATCGGTGGGGATGGCAACGATTTCCTCTACGGTGGCGATGGCAACGACCTGTTGATCGGTGGTGCCGGCAACGACCTGCTCGACGGTGGCGCGGGTATCGACACCGCCAGCTATGCCAGTGCAGGCAGTGCGGTGACGGTCAACCTGGGTACAGCCGGTGCGCAGAATACCGGTGGCGCGGGCACTGACACCCTGGCGGCGATCGAAAACCTGATCGGTTCGGACTACGACGACAGCCTGACCGGTAACGACAATGCCAACGTGCTCAATGGCGGCTTGGGTAACGACACCCTGATAGGGAGTGACGGCGACGATGTATTGATCGGCGGGCCGGGCAACAACACCCTGACGGGAGGCTCGGGCAGCGATACCTTCCTGTATCAGCAGGGCAACAGCGGCCATGACGTGGTCACCGACTTTACCCCGGGCACCGATCACCTGGACCTGTCGCAACTGCTGCAGGGTGAGAATGCGACGACAGCGTCGCTGGATGATTACCTGCACTTCAAGGTCACTGGCAGTGGCGCCAGCGTGGTATCGACCATCGAGGTCAGCTCGGTGGCGGGGGCGGCGCCAACCCAGACCATCGACCTGGAGGGCGTCAATCTGGCCCAGCATTATGGTGTGACGGCAGGGGCCGGCGGGGTGATTGCGGCAGGGCAGGACACGGCGACGATCATCAACGGCATGCTCAATGATAATTCGTTGAAGGTGGACACCGTCTGACTGTGTAGACCTGTGGGAGCTGGCTCAGGACGGACGCCGCAGGGTCTTTTGCCGCAAGATGTAAATGCTCACCAGCACCGCGCTGGTGAGCATGAACCCCCGCGCCCAGATCAGCGGCACCAGGTAGCAGGACAAACCGATGCTCAGCCACATCAGGCCGATGGCGTAGACCTTGCCTTTGAGGGGAATGCCTTCGCCACTGAGGTAGTCACGAATCCACGGCCCGAGCTTGGGGTGGTTGACCAGCCAGTGGTGAAAGCGCGGCGAGCTGCGCGCAAAGCACGCAGCGGCCAGGAGCAGGAACGGGGTGGTGGGCAGTACCGGCAGGAAGATCCCGATCACCCCCAGCGCAACGCTGAGCCAGCCGGTGGCCAGCAGCAGGTAGCGCATTGACGCCGACTCAGTGGTGGCGAGGCTTGAGCAGTGCCGGTTTTTCGTCCGGTGCGTGCAGCAACAGGTACAGCGCAGTCAGGGCTTCCGGGATCTGCACGATCATGTCGTCCATCAGGTTGGCGTCGCTGGCGATGTCGGCGAACTCTGGCTGTTCATCGAACAAGCCGGAACCGACCATGATCGGCAGGAGCATTTCACTGACTTCTTCTTCAGCGGTCTCGAACCAGGCTTCCTCGCGCATGAATACGCCTTCCATGAAGCCGATGCACCAGCCGCGCAGGTCGGAGTCATCCGGGTCGTCACCCAGGTCCAGGTCGCAAGGCAGCTCGAATTCCTCGTCGCTGGCCAGTTGGCGGGCAACGTGGGCTTTGAGCTGGATCAGCGTGGCTTCGATGTCCTGACGCTGGGCGTCGTCCTTGTAATGCGGCTCTTCGGCGAACAGGGCATCGATCCATTCGCGCTCGGGGATTTCCTCGGCACCAATCGACAGCGCGGTCAGGAAGCCGTGAGCGGCCACGTAGTCCAGCGCCTCTTCGTGCAGCTCGTCGGCGTCGAGGAAGGCTTGCAGGCGGGTCAGTTGCTCGGCGAAGGACATTACGGGGCTACCTTGGGAATAAACGATACTGAATTCTAGCACCTTGCAGCGCAAACGATGCAAAGGAAGACGTCTATCGCAGAGCATCCTGCAAGGTCGCAGGCTCCGGTATAATGCCCGGTTTTTATCCCAGGGCCCTCGCAACTCGGGGGTCGGGTAAAAGCCGCTTACGCATTTTTGCGTGTTGCCAGCGGGTTTTTCGTCCAGCCTGTGCCCAGGATGGTTCTGCGATTTTTGGAGTTTTTATGCTCGAACAGGCTCAGCGCGTCCTCAAGGACATCTTCGGTTACGACAGCTTTCGGGGACGCCAGGGTGCGATCATCGAGTGCGTGGCCAAGGGTGGCGATGCGCTGGTACTGATGCCCACCGGCGGCGGCAAGTCGCTGTGTTTCCAGGTCCCGGCCCTGCTGCGCCCGGGCCTGGCGGTGGTGGTGTCACCGCTGATCGCGTTGATGGATGACCAAGTGGCGACCCTCGACGAGCTGGGCGTCGCCGCCGCCTCGCTGAATTCCACCCTCAGCGCCGAGCAGCAGCGCGAGCTGGCCGGGCGTATTCGCCGGGGCGAGGTGAAGATGCTCTACCTGGCCCCCGAGCGCCTGGTGCAGCCGCGCATGCTCGACTTCTTGCGCACCCTCGACATCGCCCTGTTCGCCATCGACGAAGCCCACTGTGTATCGCAATGGGGCCATGACTTCCGTCCCGAGTACCTGCAACTGGGGCAACTGGCCGAACTGTTCCCGAATGTGCCGCGCATTGCCCTGACCGCCACCGCGGACATGCGCACTCGCGAAGAGATCGTCACCCGCCTGCACCTGCAGAACGCCGAGCGTTTCCTGTCGAGTTTCGACCGGCCGAACATCTTCTACCGCATCGTGCCCAAGGAGCAGCCACGCAAGCAGTTGCTGGCGTTCCTCGGCGAGCGGCGTGGCAACGCCGGTATCGTCTACTGCCTGTCGCGCAAGAAGGTCGACGATGTGGCCGCCTACCTGTGTGAGCAGGGCTTCCCGGCCCTGCCTTACCACGCCGGCCTGCCTGCCGAGACCCGGGCCTCCAACCAGCGGCGCTTCCTCAACGAGGAAGGCCTGATCATGGTCGCCACCATCGCCTTCGGCATGGGCATCGACAAACCCAACGTGCGCTTCGTCGCCCACCTGGACCTGCCCAAGTCGCTCGAGGCCTACTACCAGGAAACCGGCCGTGCCGGTCGTGACGGCCTGCCTGCCGATGCCTGGATGGCCTACGGCCTGCAGGACATGGTGATGCTCAAGCAGATGCTGCAGAACTCCGAGGGTGACGAGCGCCACAAGCGCATCGAGCAACACAAGCTCGATGCCATGCTGGCCCTGTGCGAAGAAACCCGCTGCCGCCGTCAGACCCTGCTCAACTACTTCGACGAAGAGTTGCCCCAGCCGTGCGGTCATTGCGACAACTGCATCGATGGCGTGCAGACCTGGGACGCCACCGAGCCTGCGCGCCAGGCGCTGTCGGCGGTCTATCGCACCGGTCAGCGCTATGGCGTCGGCCACCTGGTGGATGTCTTGCTGGGCCGCGACAACGAAAAGATCCGCAACTTCGGCCACGAGAAGCTCGCCGTGTATGGCGTTGGCAAGGACCGTTCCGAGCACGACTGGCGCTCGCTGTTCCGCCAGCTGGTGGCACGCGGCCTGGCCGACATCGACCTCGAAGGCTACGGTGGCCTGCGCCTGTCCGACAGCTGCCGGCCGTTGTTGCGCGGCGAAGTCAGCCTTGAGTTGCGCAAGGACCTCAAGCCACAAACCAGCAGCAAGGGCGGCGCCAGCAGTGGCGGCAGCCCGGCCAGCCAGTTGGTGCGCGGCGACGAGCGCGAGCAGTGGGAAGCCCTGCGGGCGCTGCGGCGCAAGCTGGCAGAAGAGCACGGCGTACCGCCTTATGTGATCTTCCCCGACTCGACCCTGCTGGAAATGCTACGCAGCCAGCCCACCAGCCTCAGCGAAATGGGCCGGGTCAGCGGTGTTGGCGCGCGCAAGCTGGAGCGCTACGGCGAAGCCTTCCTCGAAGTGCTGGGCGGTGGCGTCGAGGCGCCGAAGATCGTCACCGACCTGCGCCACGAACTGGTCAGCCTGGCCCGTGCCGGCATGACCCCGATGCAGATCGCCGGGCAGTTGAACTGCAGCGAAAAGAACGTCTACAGCTTGCTCGCCGAAGCCATCGGCCGCCAGGAACTGTCGCTGGACCAGGCCCTGGACCTGCCGGAAGAGTTGTTGGGCGAGATACAGGATGCCTTCCTCGATGGTGAAGGCGAGCTGCCGCCGGTGTCAGCCATTGCCGAACAGTTTGGCGCACGGGTGCCCGAAGGCGTGCTGTATTGCGTGCGGGCTGCGCTGGCGGCTGAATTCGAGATGTAAACCCGGCTTTGTCATCATTTATAACGATTATCGAAGCACTGCCAGCCGTATGAGCCTTGCTTGCGGCTCACGGTCATGATTAGCTGACTAATAATTAGTTCTGATGATGAGTTTCTCTATGCCGTTGACCGACCAACACAAATTCGGGATGCAGCTGGCACACATGTCCCGCGGCTGGCGCGCCGAACTGGATCGCCGCCTGGCCGGGCTGAACCTGTCCCAGGCCCGTTGGCTGGTGCTGCTGCATCTGGCCCGATTCGACGAAGCACCGACCCAGCGCGAGCTGGCCCAGAGTGTCGGGGTCGAAGGCCCGACCCTGGCTCGCCTGCTCGACAGCCTGGAAACCCAGGGCCTGGTACGCCGTCAGGCGGTGCTGGAGGATCGTCGGGCGAAAAAGATCGTCCTTTGCCCGCCGGCCACGCCGCTGATCGAGCAGATCGAAACCATTGCCAACGCCCTGCGCGCCGAGCTGTTTGTCGGCGTCGACGAAGAGGAACTGCGCATCTGCATGCGCGTCCATGCACGAATCCTGGCCAACCTGGAAAAGTCCTGAGCCCCCTCAGAAGGTGTGACCCAGGTTCAGGTACATCGCCTTCTGATTCTCGCTATTGGCCCCGTAGCTGAAGTTCAGCGGCCCCAGGGGCGTCTCGAAACCGACGAAGATGCTGGCTGCATTGATGTAGCCACTGTCGAACTCGTTGTCGTTGTTCCAGGCCCGGCCGCGTTCCAGCGAACCGCCCAGGTACAGCGGGAAGTCCAGCGGCAGGTAGGCGCGCGGGGTCAGGCGGCGGTAATAGACCACGCGCATCAGGCTGACGTTCTGCCCGGACACCGAGTCCTGGCGAAAACCCGACAGTTGCCGGGCGCCGCCGAGCACGAAGCTTGAGGTGACCACCTCGGCATCATCCAGGGTCCTGCCGTAACGGCCACCCACCACCCAGGTGTTGGGGCCGCTGCTCATGGCTTTGTCCAGATTGAAATCCCACTGCCGGTAACGTTGGTCCGAGCCCAGGTTCGGGTCGTATTGGCGCAGGGTCAGGTTGATGTCTTCGCCACTATGGGGGAAGTAGACGTTGTCGAGGGTGTCGAACGAATACTTGAGCTCATAGAAGCCTTCGTTGAAGTTGACCTTGGGCAGGTCCTGGTCGCCGATGCGCACCTCGGCCTGGCCCCAGGCCTGGCCAACGCCGAAACGCACTTCACCGTTGTTGCCGATCTGGCGCCCCAGGTTGAGGCCGAAGCCGTAGCGTTCCAGGCGGTACTCGGCAATCGGGTCGTCGTCCAGGGTGGCCTCGATGTTCTGCGAGCCCAGGTCGATGTATGGGGCGATGAAGTAACGCGAACCAGCGTCCAGCGGCTGATAAAACTCGCTGTAAAGCTCCTGCTGGTCGCCGATCTGGGCGCGGGTCAGCCATTCGGCGCCGAGCGTGTTGATGCCATTGACCCGGTAGCTGGCGCCGATATTGAAGGCGCTGTCGCCGCGCAAGTCGTCCGACAGGTTCAGGCCCAGGCGCAGGTAGTCGGTGCCGCCGCGACGGCCACGGGCGTTGATCACCAGGGTGTTGTCGTTACCCTTGTGCACCACCCGGTATTGCACCCGGTCGAAGTAGTCCAGGCCGTAGAGGGTGCCCATGTCGGTCTGCAGGCGGCCCAGTTCCAGCGGCTCGCCGATGGGTTGGCGAATGTAGTAGCGGATTACGTCGTCGCTGACTTTCGAGTCGTTCTCGATGCGGATGGCGGTGATCACCGGGGTGCGCTGGCTCGGTGAACGGGCGGCCAGCAGCTCACCATCGGTAGTTGGCGGGCGCTTGAGCACCGCCAGGCGTGCATCCAGGGCGCGGGCCGCGCGGTAGCCGACGTCGATCATGTCCTGGGCGCGGCCGAAATCGGTGACGCCAAAGCTCGACAGCGGTGGCTGGATGAGGATGTCGTCGCGGTGCAGGGCCGCCAGTTGCTCCTCGGAGTTGCGCCGGGTCATCAGGGTGATCGACTGGTTGAGGACATCGACCACGGTCGTCAGTTGCTTGCGGCTGCGCAGCGGGGTACCGATATCGACGACGATGGCTACATCCACGCCCATTTCGCGGGCAACGTCCAGCGGGATGTTGTCGACCATGCCGCCATCGACCAGCAGCCGGCCATCGAGCTCGACCGGGGCGAATACCGCCGGGATCGACATGCTGGCGCGAATCACCTGGGGCAGGTGGCCACGGCGAAATACCACTTTCTCGCCGCTGGCGATGTCGGTGGCCACGGCGCGAAAGGGGATCGGCAGCTTGTCGAAGTCGCGGGTGTCGCTGGTGTGGGCGAGCATGCTTTCCAGCAGCAGCGCCAGGTTCTGGCCCTGGATCACCCCCAGTGGCAGGCCCAGGCTGCCGTCGTCGCGAAAGCTCAGCTTTTGTTTGACGAGGAAGTCGCGGTCATCCTGTTTGCGCCGGAACGGCACGTCCTTGCGCGGCGGAGCGTCGGACAGCGCCTGTTGCCAGTCGATGCCCAGCGCCAGTTTTTCCAGCTCCTCGACCTTGTAGCCGGAGGCGTACAGGCCGCCCACCACCGCACCCATGCTGGTGCCGGCAATGGCATCGACCTTGATGCCCTGTTCTTCCAGGGCCTTGAGCACACCGATATGCGCCAGGCCACGGGCAGCACCGCCGGAGAGTACCAGGCCGACTTTCGGTCGGGGCGCTTCGGCTGCCAGCAGCGGGAGGGAAACGAACAACAGCAGCAGGGATAACAGCAGGCGGTGCATCATGGCTCTCGGAGCGAAGGCTAAAGACCGCTAGTATAAGCATGCCCACCTGTCAGGAGACGTTCAGTGTATGTCCACGCCTAAAGCGGAAATTGTCATTACCTACTGCACCCAATGCCAATGGCTGCTGCGCGCCGCCTGGCTGGCCCAGGAACTGTTGAGCACCTTCAGCGATGACTTGGCCCGGGTGGCCCTTGAGCCTGCCACGGGCGGCACCTTCCGGATCACCTGCGATGGTGTGCAGATCTGGGAGCGCAAGGCTGATGGCGGCTTCCCCGAAGCCAAGGTGCTCAAGCAGCGCGTGCGCGACCAGATCGATCCGCAGCGCGACCTCGGTCACAGCGACCGGCCCTGATCCTTAACCCTCTACGGCCACGGTCTTGGCTGGTGGGTTGCTGGCCGCCAGACGGCTGGAAACAACGATCGCGAGGATGATCAGCACGCCACCGAGCAACATGCGCAAGGTCGGGGTTTCGGCAAAGATGACCCAGGCCATGGCGATGCCGTAGACCGGCTCCAGGGCAAACACTACGGCGGCGGTGCGCGCTTTGATCACCGCCAGGCTGGCGACGAACAGGCTGTGGGCCACGCCGGTGCAGAATACCCCGAGCAGGCCGATCCACAGCCAGTCCATGGCGCTGACGGCGCCCAGCGCGGGCGCCGCAGCTGGCAGCAGGCACAAGGCGACCACGGCGTTCTGGCACAGCGCTGCCTGCACCGCCGGGATGCGCCCGGAACCGGCGCGGTTGGTCAGCGACAGCAGCGCAAACAACAGGCCTGAAAGCAGGGCCCAGAGCAGACCGCCCGTGGCCTGGCTGGCCAGGTCGAAGTCCGGGGTCACCAGCACCAGGCCGATGCTCACCAGCAGCACCAGGATGATCTCGTTGCTGCGGATGCGTTCGCGAAACAGCAGCCCTTCAAGGATCACGGTAAAGGCCGGAAAGCTGGCAAAGCCCAGGGTGGCGATGGCGACGCCGGCAACTTTTACTGCGATGAAAAAACTCACCCAGTGCCCGGCGAGCAATACACCACCCAGCGCCAGACGTTGCCAGTCCCGCGCCTGCAGGGGGTGCCAGGCCTGGCGGGCGAAGCCTGCGAACACCCCCAGGGCCAGCACGGCAAAGGCGGCGCGGCCGAAGACGATGATCGCAGGCGCGGCGCTGGCCAGTTTGCCGAACACGCCGGTCAGGCCGAAGAACAATGCGCCAATGTGCAGGGCGCCGAGGGCAGTGCGGTGGTTCATGGTGGTCCTTGTGGTAGGGCAGGGCAGCGGCGTCAGTTTACGAGCCGGTCGCTGCCACTGTCTGTCGCGGTCCTCGCGTCAATTGTCTTCAGAGTCTCGCCGCAAGGCGCCGGGGGAGCGGCCAAAGGCCTTGAGCATGGCGGCGGCAAAGGCGCTTTGCGAGCTGTAGCCGACCTGGCAGGCGATCTCGCCGATCGGCAACTGGGTGTTGCGCAGCAACTGGCGTGCACGCAGCAGGCGGCGCTGGCGCACATAGTCCATGGGCGTGACCCCGCATTCGGCCATGAACCGCGCATGCAGGCGCGCGCTGGACAGCCCGGCCAGGCGCGCCAGGTCGGCTACCTGCAGCGGGTAGGCAGCGTTCTGCTCGATATGGGCGTCGAAGCGGGCGTACGGCAGTGACGGTGTCGCCGTTGCCGGTGCCGCGCTGCTGCTCAGGCTGGCCAGCAGCAATACCGCGCCCTGCTGGGCAATGAGCGGGTCGTTGATCGGGCTTGCCGCCAGCCAGTCCACCAGTTGCTGCTGGCGATGGTCCAGGTTCAATGACCCGGCCCGCTCCAGCAGGCGTTGACTGGCATCCAGGTGCGCGCCCAGGCGCTGGCTCAGCCAATCGTCGGCGGGGATATCCAGCACCAGGCAATCACTGCCGGCGGCACTGCCGCAGGTGTGGTGGCTGCCGGCCGGGACCACCATCAGGTCCTGGCGATCAAGCCGCGCACCGCGGCCTTCGACCTCGAACTCCAGGCGCCCGCGCAGGCCGAACACCAATTGCGGGTGTTCGTGGCTATGGGCGATCAGGTCGTGGCGATAATGGCGCAGGGAAAGAATCGGGCCGCTGCTCATCGAAAGGTCCTCCGGCAATCGCCGCAGTGTACAGGCTGAGCGGCGGGGCGGGCATGTCATCAGATCGACACTTGATGGTCACTTTCGATTAACCACCGCTTGGCAAGCTGGCGCAAACCTTCCCGGAGCCTGCCGATGACCCGTGCCGAGCTTGCCAGACCCTCGCGCAAACAGCGCGTACGCACCTTGTGGATATCGGACGTGCACCTGGGCACCCGGGATTGCCAGGCCGAGCACCTGTCGCAGTTTCTCAAGGGCTATCAGGCCGACCGCATCTACCTGGTCGGCGACATCATCGATGGCTGGAAGCTGCGCAGCGGCATGTACTGGCCCCAGGCGCACACCAACGTGATCCGCCGCTTGCTGACCATGAGCAAGCGTGGCACCGAAGTGATCTACGTCACCGGCAACCATGACGAGTTCCTGCGCCGCTACTCCAAACTGGTGCTGGGCAATATCCAGCTGGTCGACCAGGCTGAGCACCTGACGGCCGATGGCCGGCGCCTGCTGGTGATTCATGGCGACCAGTTCGACGTGATCACCCGCTATCACCGCTGGCTGGCGTTTCTGGGCGATTCGGCCTACGAGTTCACCCTGACCCTCAACCGCTGGCTCAACCACTGGCGTGCCCGCTATGGCTACGGCTACTGGTCGTTGTCGGCGTACCTGAAGCACAAGGTCAAGACCGCCGTCAGCTTCATCAGCGACTTTGAGGAGGCCATCGCTCATGAATGCGTCAAGCGCGGTTTCCACGGTGTGGTGTGCGGGCATATCCACCATGCCGAGATCCGCAAGGTCGGCGAGGTGGATTACCTCAACTGTGGCGATTGGGTCGAGTCGTGCTCGGCGCTGATCGAGCACTGGGATGGCAGCATCGAGCTCTATCGCCTGGCCGATGCCCAGGCCGAAGCCGCCCGGCGCCAAGCCGGGCTTGCGGCGCTGGTTGACTCAGGCGGTGGCGGCGGCGGGCTGCTGTAGCGCAGCTCTGTAGATTGACTGCCGAGGGTGGGCGAACAGGCGCTGCAGCATGGGCTCGAAAAAGCTCAAGGGCAGGTTGTCGTAGGCCGGATCGAAGGCCGCTGCATCGTAGCGGGCGCAGAATTCGATGGTTTGCTGGTACTGCGGATGGTCCTGGAATTGCTCGCGCAGGTGCCGGTCCATGCCCAGGTGGTGGAAAAAGTAGTAGCCCTGAAAGATCCCGTGCTTCTCCACCATCCACAGGTTTTCCGGGCTGATGAAGGGCTTGAGGATGGCGGCGGCGATATCCGGGTGGTTGTAGCTGCCCAGGGTATCGCCGATGTCGTGCAGCAACGCGCAGACCACGTACTCCTCGTCACGCCCGTCGCGCCAGGCGCGGGTGGCGGTCTGTAGCGAATGGCTCAGGCGGTCGATGGGAAAGCCGCCAAAGTCGCCATCGAGCAGGCGCAAGTGCGCCAGGATGCGGTTGGCCAGTTGGCTGGCATAGGCCCGAAAGTCATCGGCAATGATTGCCCAGTCCTGTTCGGTACCGTCCTGCATGTGAATGAAACGAGCCTGCTGATTCATCGGCGCTCCGAGACGCGGTGTTTCAAGGCACTCTACCCGCACCGTTGGTCGGGACAGTGGCCGCGCGGGACGGGTTTCTGGCCTTGCGGGCCGAAATCAGAAGCTGATCTTGCCGCGCAACATGTCGCGGTACATGGCGAAATCGCCGATCAGGCTGTACAGCGGGTGTGTGAAGGTGGCCGGGCGGTTTTTCTCGAAGAAGTAGTGCCCGGCCCAGGCAAAGCCGTAACCGGCAAAGGGCAAGGCCAGCAGCGACCGCCAGCTGCCGCTGCCCACGGCAAAGGCGAGCACGGCGATGACCAGGCTGGTGCCGACGAAATGCAGGCGGCGGCACATCGGGTTGCTGTGCTCGCTCAGGTAGTAAGGGTAGAACTCGGCAAAACTGCGAAACTGCTGAGGGCTGTTCACGACATTGCTCCAGAGGCTTCTCGACCTGACGAAGATACACGGCGTGGAGCCTGATCTGAGTCTAGAGTGAGTAACACGACAGAGCAGTGACAATAGGCGCCAATTGAGTATCCTTTGAGTTCGCCGCAGGAGCGGCTTGCCGGTAAGAAAAGAAGCCAGCCATGAGCGAAAGAACCACTTCAGCAAGCTGGGCATCAGGGATCGTCAAGGCACTCGAACTGGAAGGGCTCGATTGCCGTGCCATGTTCAAGCAACTTGGCCTGGATTTCGCTTCGCTCGACGACCCCGACGCACGTTTCACCCAGGATTCCATGACCCGCCTCTGGCAACTGGCGGTCGATCTTTCCGGCAACCAGGCGATCGGCCTGAACATGGCACGGGTGGTACGCCCGGCGTCCTTTCATGTGGTCGGTTACGCGCTGATGTCGAGCCGCACCCTGGCCGAAGGTTTCGAGCGGCTGGTGCGCTATCAGCGGATCATCGCTGAAAGCTCCGACTTGAGTTTTCGTCTGCAGCCCGATGGTTATGCGCTGATTCTTACCGTCCATGGCGATCACCTGCCGCCTACCCGGCATAGCGCCGAAGCCTCGCTGGCCTGCGCGCTGTCGCTGTGCAGCTGGCTCAGCGGGCGGGTGATCCAGCCGCGCCGGGTGCTGATCCAGGGGTTGCAGCCCAAGGACCTGACACCTTACAAGACTGCCTTCCATGCCCCGCTGGAATTCAGCGCGCCGCACGATGCGCTGGTGTTCGAGCGCGCCGACATGGAGGCGCCGCTGCCAACCGCCAATGAAGCCATGGCCGTGCTGCACGACCGTTTTGCCGGCGAGTACCTGGCGCGTTTCTCGGAAAGCCGCGTCACCCACCGTGCACGCCAGGTGCTGTGCCGGGTGCTGCCCCAGGGCGAGCCCAAGCGTGAAACCATCGCCCAGGCCCTGCACTTGTCGCAGCGCACCTTGCAGCGGCGCTTGCAGGAAGAGGGCACGAGTTTTCAGACGTTGCTGGACGATACCCGTCGGGAGCTTGCCGAGCAGTACCTGGCGCAACCCAACATGACCCTGCTGGAAGCCGCCTACCTGTTGGGTTTTGCCGACCCGAGCAATTTCTTCAGGGCATTTCGCCGTTGGTTCAACGCCACGCCTGGCGAGTACCGGGCGCGTTTGAGCGGGGCCGCGACAGCCCCGCTGGAGAATGGATCGGTCAGTGACGCCAGAACGCCGGCATACATAGCACCAGCACCGTAATGATTTCCAGGCGGCCAAGGAGCATGCCGAAGGCCAGGATCCACTTTGCCGCATCCGGGAGGGTGGCGAAGTTGCCCGCCGGGCCTATGGTTTCCCCAAGGCCCGGGCCAACGCCCGATACGGTGCTGGCGGCACCGGTCAGCGCCGTCATCCAATCGACGCCCAGCAGCGACAAGGCCAGGGCGATGACGCAGATGGTGATGGCGAAGAAGAACGAGAACGTCAGGATCGAACGCACGATCTCTTCATCGAGACGGTGACCGTTGTACTTCTGCTTGATCACCGCCCGAGGGTGAATCAGCTGGTTCAGGTTGGCCTTGAGCAGGATGTAGGCGACCTGGAAGCGGAAGATCTTGATCCCGCCGGCGGTCGAGCCCGAGCAGCCACCGACAAAGCCCAGGTAGAAGAACAGCATCAGCGAGAAGTTGCCCCACAGGCTGTAGTCGCCCAGGGCAAAACCGGTGGTGGTCACTACCGAGGTCACGTTCAGCGCCACGTGACGCAGGGCGTCGAGCCAGTGCAGGTCGGTGGTGGCCCAGTACCAGGTGCCCAGCACCAGCCAGGTGGCCAGCAACATGGCCAGCAGCCCCTGCACCTGTTGGTCCTTGATCAGTGCCTTGCGGTTGCCGCGGATGGTCGCTACGTACAGGGCGAACGGCAAGCTGCCAAGAATCATCACCACCACCGCGACCCAGTGCACCGCCGGCATGTCCCATTTGGCCAGGGACTGGTCGGAGGTGGAGAAGCCACCGGTGGAAATCGCCGACATGGCATGGTTGATCGCATCGAAGACGTTCATGCCGGCCAGCCAGAACGCCAGGGCGCCGAGGGTGGTGATGCCGATGTACACCAGCACGATCGACTTGGCGACCATGTGCGAGCGCGGCATGACCTTTTCCGAGCGGTCCGAGGACTCGGTCTGGAACAGACGCATGCCACCAATACGCAGCAGCGGCAGGATCGCCACGGCCATGGCGATAAAGCCGATACCGCCGAGCCAGTGCAGCAGCGAGCGCCACATCAGGATGCCTGGCGACATGCTGTCGAGGCCGCTAAGGACGGTAGCGCCGGTGGCGGTGATACCGGACATGCTTTCGAAAAAGGCATCGGTGTAGCTGATGTGCTGGGTCAGCAAGAACGGCAGGGCAGCGAAGATGCACACCACCAGCCAGCTGCTGACCGTCAGCAGGTACATGTCGCGGGGGCGCAGGTGCACGTGCTCGGGGCGGCCCTGGATGACCAGGGCAAGGCCGGCAACAAAGGTGATCATGCTGGCCCAGAGGAACGACGGCAGGTCGCCCGTGCGATCGAAGATCACCAGGGTGGCCATGGGCACGACCATGCTGATCGCCAGGGTGATCAGGAAGATGCCGATGATGAAACCAATGATCCTTAAGGTCGGCAACGCCATGTGATCTGCTCTGACTCGAAACGGAAGGGCGCCATTCTACCTATGGACCTTTTTAAGTAAACGCTAGAATAGCCTGACATTTATTCACAAGGGGTAGCCAATGGAGGCTCTCGACGCATTGCTCAACCGTGTTTCGGTTCCACGTCTGATGGACCCGGCACCTAATGCCGCACAACGCGAGGCGCTGTTTCGGGCCGCCCTGCGTGCGCCGGACCACGGCCAGTTGCGGCCCTGGCGCTTTCTGACGGTCGAGGGCGAGGCGCGCTTCAAGCTTGGCCAGTTGCTGGCCGACGCGGTGAAACTCAACGGTGACGCCAGCGACGCGGCCCTCGACAAGGCCCGGGCCATGCCCTTGCGGGCACCGTTGCTGGTGGTTGTGGTCGCGCGCCTGCAGGATCATTTCAAGGTGCCGCAGTCCGAGCAGCGCCTGGCGGCCGGTTGTGCGGCCCATGGCATTCTGCTGGCCGCCCATGCCCAGGGTATCGGTGCGGTGTGGCGCACCGGTGAGCTGTCGTACAGCAAGCATGTGGCCAAAGGGCTGGGGCTGGCGGATAACGAAGAGATCATCGCCTTCCTGTACCTGGGTACGCCGCAGCATGAGCCGCGCACGGCGCCGGTGCTGGCGACCGCTGACTTCGTCAGTGCCTGGGGGTAAGTTTTTGTAGGGGCTGTGCCGCCCCTATCGCCGGCAAGGCCGGCTCCCACAGTGGACCTGTGTGCACCGGACCTGTGGGAGCTGGCTTTGCCAGCGATGGGCTGCGCAGCAGCCCCGGCATTCTCAAGCCTTGCCCGGCCCGACTAGCGGCAATTCCAGCCTGGCCACAAACCCGCCTTCCGGGTGATTGCCCAGGCTCAGGTTGCCGCCATGGCGCTCCGCCGCCTTGCGCGCAATGGCCAGCCCCAGGCCGTGGCCCGCGGCGCTTTGCCCGGGCGCGCGGAAGAACGGTTCGCCCAGCTGCGCCAGATGCTCCTGGGCCACGCCGGGGCCATGGTCGCGCACGCTCAGTACAATCCTGTCGTTATCCCGTACCCCGGTGATTTCGATCGGCTGCCCGGCAGGATTGAAGCGCACCGCATTGCGCAGCAGGTTGTCCAGCGCCCGCTCAAGCAGGGTCGGCCAGCCTTGCAGGTGCAGCCCGGTTTCATGCTGCAGCTGGATCTCCTGCTCCGGCGCGCCCAGTTGCGCGTCCTTGTGCACCGACGCCAACAGCGTATCGAGGTTCACCGGCTCAGCCCGTGCTTGTTCGGCGTCGACCCTGGCCAGCACCAGAATCTCGCTGATCAGCGCTTCCAGACGGTCGCACTCGCGGGTCAGGCGTGGCCACAGGGCTTGGCGCTGCTCGGGTCCGGCGCGTTCGGCCAGGGCCAGGGCGATGCGCAGGCGTGCCAGGGGCGAGCGCAGTTCATGGGATACATCGCGCAACAGCTGGCGCTGGCTGCCGATCAGGCTCTGCAGCCGAGCCCCCATGCGGTTGAAGTCATTGGCCAGCACGCCGAACTCATCACGGCGGTTGGCCAGGCGTGCCAGGCTGTTCTGCTGGTAGGCGGTTTGCCCCAGGTCATGCACGGCGCCGCGCAGGCGGCTCAGGGGGCGCGTGATCGACAGGGTCACCAGCAGGCTGAACAGGGTCAGCACCACCAAGGCAATCCCCAGCGCACTCAGCGGCCAGAGCAGGCTGTCGCGGTGCCAGGCGTCCAGTTCCGGGTGCGGAATGCGGTAGATAAACAGGTAGGTCTCACCGCTGTCGGGGCTGGTGTACTCCTCGGTCAGGCGTCGCCACGGCAGGTGCCTTTCGTCATTGTGGCGGCGTGCTTCGAAAGCGGCGGCGCGGCGCGGGAAGGTCCCAGGTACCACGGCATCGCCACTGTCATTGAGTACCTGCACGTCGATGTTGTAGCGGCGCTTGCGGTGTTCCAGGTAATGCTGGGCATGTTCTGGCCCTTGCTGCTCATAGCGTTGGGTCCAGTTCTTGGCCAGGGTGCTGAGGCCTGGATGGCGACTGAGAATCCAGGCGTCCTGGTTGAGCATGTGGCCGAGCAGGATCGACAGCCCGGCAACCAGGGCGATGGCCAGCCAGAAACTGGCCAGGATGCGCCAGAACAATGAACGCAAAAGAGACACCTCTAACGGAAAAAGCCCGGTCTGCTGGGGCAGGCCGGGCGGGCGACTGACAGCTTACTGGGCCTTTTTGGCTTTTTCAGCTTTCCAGGCTTTGAACTCGGCCCATTCGGCGCGGCGTTCATCCTGCTTCTTCTTCATTTCGTCGAACTGCTTTTGCTGTTCGGGTTTGAGCAGGGCACGAATCTCGGCCTGGGTTTTGTCTCGCTTGGCCTTGAGCTCATCTTTCAGGGCCTGCTGGTCGGCGGCCGGGAGTTTTTCCAGGTAGCGCTGGGTGATTTCGTGGCGGCTCTTCATCTGCTCGCCCATTAGCTTGCCGATCTGCTGGCGCTGTTCGCGGCTCAGGTCCAGCTGGGCGAAAGGCGCTCCACCGCGGTGGTGCTCGCCGCCACCGCGGTGGTACTCGCCTTGGTGCTCGCTATGATGCTCCCCGTGCGGAGGGCCGCCAGCATCAGGCATGGCCATGGCGACGGTAGGCAGGGCGGCAGCGAGCATCAGGGCGATAAGGGTCTTGCGCATGGTAACTCTCCTTTTTGAGGCCGGTGATTACCGGATGTACCCAGTCTAGAGAGATCAAGGTCAGTGGCGGTCAGGCAAGGGTAAAGCTTGAGTAAAGACGCCTGGTCGCCGTGCTGACATTACAGGCTGTAGTAGTAACCGCGGCTGCGCAGGGCAACGATGCGCGGGCGCCCGTCCGCGTGCGGGCCGATCTTCTTGCGCAGGTTGCTGACATGCATGTCCAGGCTGCGGTCGTACAGGGTCAATTTGCGGCCCAGGGCGAGCTGTGCCAGTTCCTGCTTGTCCAGCGGCTCGCCGGGCTGGCGTAGCAGGGCTTCGAGGATGCGGCTTTCGGAGAGGGTCAGGGTCAGTTCGTGCTCATCGATGCTGACCACGCCACGGGCCGGGCTGAAGCACAGGTCGCCAATTTCCACCTGGCTGGGCGTCGCACTCGGGTGGCTGCGGCGTAGCACGGCGCGCAGACGGGCGGTGAGCTCGCGCGGATCGCAGGGTTTGGCCAGGTAATCGTCGGCACCCAGTTCCAGGCCGAGAATGCGGTCCAGCGGCTCGCCACGGGCCGAGAGCATCAGCACCGGCAATTCGGTGTGCTCACTGCGCAGTTGCTTGAGCAGTTCCAGGCCGCTGCCGTCGGGCAGCATCACATCCAGCACCACGGCGGCCGGCGCTTGTTCAGCCAGGGCCCGGCGGGCACTCTGGCCATCGTGGCAGGCACGTACCACGAAACCTTCCTGGGTCAGCCAGCTGCCGAGCAGCTCGCAGAGTTCCTGGTCATCATCAATCAGTAACAGCTCGCTCATGACTCACTCAATTCAACCATTGCCGACGCTTTCTGTGTCCGCCACTGGCAAAGATACCGCAGAGTGCCGCAAACAGGGCAACTGCGCCACCAATCAAAAACCATTGTTGCTGGTCGGTGATGAGTTTCGGTGCGGCGCTGGCCTGTGATTCCTTGATCGCCAGTTTCAGGCGCTGGTTTTCCTGGCGCAGGCGGGTGAGCTGGGCGCTTTCGCGTTCGCTGTCGGCGTTGTGCAGTTGCTGGACCAGGGTTTCGCGCAAGCGCTCGCTTTCCTTCAGGCGCTGTTGCAGCTCGGTGATCTGGCTACCGGCACTGAGCGACAACGGGGTGCTGGAGCCGGCGGGCTCTTCGGCCTGGGCGAAGGGGGTCAGCAGCAACAGGCACAGCAGCAGGGACAACGGACCTTGACGCATCGGAACTCCTGATTCCATTGAGTGGTTCAGGAGGTTGTCGGCCATCAGGCGAGAATAATGAGCAGTTGCGCAGCGAAAGCTGCAAAGGGCGGTGTGCCTGCTCGGCCACCGCCCCAGGGGATTACGGCAGGACTTGCTTGAACGGCTTGACGATGACGTTGGCGTAGACGCCAGCGGCAATGTACGGGTCGGCATCGGCCCAGGCCTGGGCGGCGCTCAGCGAGTCGAACTCGGCGACGATCAGGCTGCCGGTGAAGCCAGCGGCGCCGGGGTCGTTGCTGTCGATCGCCGGGTGCGGGCCGGCCAGGACCACACGGCCTTGTTCCTTGAGCTGCAGCAGGCGTTCGATGTGCGCCGGGCGGGCGGCCAGGCGTTTTTCCAGCGAATCGGCTACGTCTGTGGCAATGATGGCGTAAAGCATGTCATTCCTCGTGCTTAGGGGTTGAAGGCGGGGTGCTGGGGTCGGCGTCATGCAGGTGGCGGGACAGGTAGAGGCCCTGGGCCACCAGGAACAGCACGGTCATGCCCAGGCTGCCGAACACCTTGAAGTCGACCCAGATGCTCTGGAAGGTGAAGGCGACGAACAGGTTGGCCGCACCGCAGAACAGGAAAAAGCCGATCCAGGCGATGTTCAGGCGCGTCCATACCGGCTCCGGCAGGGTCAGGGCGTGGCCCATGATGCGCTTGATCAGCACCCGCTCACCGATGAAGTGGCTGCCGGCAAAGGCCAGGGCGAACAGCCAGTTGACCACCGGCGCCTTCCATTTGAGGAAGGTTTCGCTGTGAAAGGCCAGGGTCAGGCCGCCGAATACCAGGCAGGCGACCAGGGTCAGCCACTGGCCCTTCTCCAGCTTGCGCTGGCGAATGAACAGGGCGCCGTAGACCACCAGCGAGCTGATGATCAGCATCGCCGTGGCGCTGTAGATGCCACCGAGCTCGACGCTGTGCCCGGCGAATTCGACGGCACGCGGTTCGAGCTTGTAGACGATGAAGAACAGGAGCAGCGGGATGAAATCGATGAATTGTTTCACAGTGGCAGCCAGAAGCAGGATGTGTCGGCATAATAACAAACATCAATGACAGCGAAAGCGCCACCTATGAATGTTGATCTGCACTGCCACAGTACGGCCTCCGACGGCGCCTTGTCGCCAACGGCACTGGTTGCCCGGGCCCATGAGCACGGCGTGCGGATGCTCTCACTGACCGATCACGACACCCTCGAGGGCCAACTCGAAGCGCGCGCCGCGACCCAGGCGCTGGGGATGCAGTGGGTCAGCGGCATCGAGCTGTCGTGCACCTGGGGCGGGGCGACCATCCACGTGCTGGGCTACAACTTCCCGCTCGACGCCGCGCCATTGCAGGCCGCGGTCGAGTCGCTGCACCGTGGTCGCTGGCTGCGTTCGGAAGAAATCGACCGACGGTTGGCGCTCAAGGGCATGAAGGGTGCGCTCGAGGGTGCCCGGGCCATTCAGCAGGAGCTGGGCGACAGCGGCAATGCCCCGGCGCGCCCGCATTTTGCCGAGTACCTGGTGCGCGCAGGCTATGTAAAAGACCGCGCCGAGGCGTTTCGCAAGTGGTTGGGGGCCGGCAAGCTGGGCGATGTGAAGCTGCATTGGCCAACCCTGGAGGACACCGTCCAGACCCTGCGCCAGTCCGATGCCTGGGTCAGCCTGGCCCATCCGATGCACTACGATTTAACCCGCAGCAAGCGCCGCCGGCTGATTGCCGACTATATTCAAGCAGGCGGCCAGGCGCTGGAAGTGGTCAACGGCATGATGCCGGCTGAACAGGTAGGCACTCTGTCGATCCTGGCCCGTGAATTCGGTCTGCTGGCCAGTGCCGGCAGTGATTTCCATGGCCCGGGCACCTGGGGCGAGATCGGTGTCTACCGGCCATTGCCAGAGGACCTGCCACCCCTGTGGCGCCGATTCAAATATGAGCAGCCTATCGCGGCAGTCTGAACAGGAAGAGAACGTGAGTCAGTTTTTCCAGATTCATGCGGAAAACCCGCAACCGCGCTTGATCAAACAGGCCGTCGAAATCATTCGCAAGGGCGGTGTGGTGGTCTATCCCACCGATTCCTCCTACGCCATGGGCTGCCAGATCGGCGACAAGAACGCCGTTGAACGGGTTCGCCGCCTGCGCCAGCTGGACAAGAACCACAACTTCACGCTGATCTGCTGCGACCTGTCGCAGATGGGCCTGTTCGCCAAGATCGATACCGCCACCTTTCGCCTGCTCAAGGCCCATGTGCCGGGGCCGTACACCTTCATCCTCAACGCCACCCGTGAAGTGCCGCGCCTGCTGCTGCACGAAAAGCGCCGCACCATCGGCCTGCGTGTGCCGTCCAACCCGATCGCCCTGGCCCTGCTCGAAGAACTCGGTGAGCCGCTGATGAGCGTGAGCCTGATCATGCCCGGCGAAGACGAGCCGATGACCGACCCCTACGAGATCCGTCAGGCCCTGGAGCATCACGTCGACCTGATCATCGATGGCGGCTTTGGCGACCTCAAGGCCTCGACCGTGATCAGCCTGGCCGGTGACGAGCCGGAAGTGATCCGCGTCGGCTGTGGCGATCCTGCGCCGTTCATGGTCGAAGCGTGAGCCAGGCGACCATCACCGAGCCGAGCATCGATCCGCAAGCAGGGGCTCAGCAGGAACTGCCGCTGGTGCTGGTGTATGGCGAAGCCATGACCGAGATGCCGGTGGACCTGTACATCCCGCCGGATGCCCTGGAAGTGTTCCTGGAGGCCTTCGAGGGCCCACTGGACCTGCTGCTGTACCTGATCCGCAAGCAGAACGTCGACATCCTCGACATTCCGGTGGCGGAAATCACCCGCCAGTACATGGGCTACGTCGAGTTGATGAAGACCGTGCGCCTGGAGCTGGCCGCCGAGTACCTGGTGATGGCGGCGATGCTCGCCGAGATCAAATCGCGGATGTTGCTGCCGCGTTCCGCCGAGGTCGAGGAGGAAGAGGCCGACCCGCGCGCCGAGCTGATCCGTCGCCTGCAGGAGTACGAACGCTTCAAGGCCGCCGCCGAAGGCATCGATGGCCTCAGCCGCGTCGGCCGCGAGGTCGTCGTGCCGCGCCTGGACGCGCCACAGGCCAAGGTGCGTAAACTGTTGCCCGAGGTCAGCCTGGAAGAACTGCTGGTGTCGATGGCCGAAGTGCTGCGCCGTGGCGACCTGTTCGAAAGCCACCAGGTCAGCCGTGAGGCGCTGTCGACCCGCGAGCGCATGAGCGAAGTGCTTGAACGTCTCAAGGGCGGCGGTTTCGTGCCCTTCGTCGAGTTGTTCACGGCCGAGGAGGGCAAGCTCGGGGTGGTGGTGACCTTCATGGCGATTCTCGAATTGGTCAAGGAATCCTTGATCGAACTGGTGCAAAATGAGCCCTTTGCGCCGATCCATGTCCGCGCCCGCGCCGAGTAACAACTGAGCAAGCCCATGAACCTGAATGAACCGCGCGACCTGGCGCCCCTGCTCGAGGCCTTTTTGCTGGCCTCGGGCAAACCGCAATCCCTCGAGCGCCTGTATGAGCTGTTCGAGGAAGCTGAGCGCCCGGAGCCTGCGGTGTTCAAGAAGGCCCTGGAGGTGCTGCGCAAATCCTGCAATGGCCGCGCCTTCGAGCTCAAGGAAGTGGCCTCGGGTTTCCGCCTGCAGATTCGCGAGGACTACGCGCCCTGGGTCGGCCGGCTGTGGGAAGAGCGCCCGCAGCGCTACTCCCGGGCACTGCTGGAGACCATGGCGCTGATTGCCTACCGTCAGCCCATCACCCGCGGCGAGATCGAAGACGTGCGCGGCGTGGCGGTCAATACCAACATCATCAAGACCCTGCTCGAACGCGAATGGATTCGTATCGTCGGCTACCGTGAAGTGCCCGGCAAACCGGCGATGTTCGCCACCACCAAGGCCTTTCTCGATCACTTCAACCTGAAGAACCTCGACGAGTTGCCGCCCTTGGCCGAATTGCGCGAGATGGAGCCTGCGCCGGAACCTGTGCTGGAACTGGACGACGCGCCGGTGCCGGCGCACCTGCAGGCCCTGGCTGATGCGAGCGCCGAGCCGCAGGAGGCGCCGGAAGAAACCAGCTTCCGCAGCTTGCTGACCGAGCTGGACGCCATGGAAGAAGGGCTCAAGACCGACTTCGATGACTTGATCGACGAAACACCGCTCGACCTCGATGCCGAGCCGTTGGAAACCGAACCGCAGGCGCCGCATCAGTAACCTCGGCCTTCGGGCGCAGAGTCCCGGCAACTTTTGCAATTTCGACTAGTCTCAGGTGCGTTCACGCCGCGATCAGCGTATGATTCGCGACCCTTTTTGGCGCTTGTCCGCCATACCAGATTTTTGTCAATACACCGGGAGGTGCCCAGCATGAGTGAAAAAGACCTGCAAGAAGCCCAGCCATTGCCGCCATCAGGCGAGAAACTGCAAAAAGTGCTCGCCCGTATCGGCGTGGGCTCGCGCCGTGACGTCGAGGCCTGGATCAGCCAGGGCCGGATCAAGGTCAATGGCGTCGATGCCAGCCTTGGCCAGCGCGTCGACCTGCACGATGCGATTTCGGTCGACGGCCGCCTGATCAAGCGCGAAGAAGCCGCCGAAACCGTGCGCCGAGTGATCATGTACAACAAGCCCGACGGCGAAATCTGCACCCGTGACGACCCGGAAGGCCGTCCGACCGTGTTCGACCGCCTGCCACGCCCGAAAGAAGGGCGCTGGATCAACATCGGCCGCCTCGACATCAACACCACCGGCCTGCTGATGTTCACCACCGACGGTGAACTGGCCAACCGCCTGATGCACCCGTCCTATGAAATGGACCGTGAGTACGCGGTGCGTGTGCGGGGTGAAGTCGACGAAGACATGATTGCCCGCCTCAAGGCCGGTGTTGTGCTCGAAGACGGCCCGGCGCGTTTCACCGACATCCAGGAAGCACCTGGCGGTGAAGGCTTCAACCATTGGTACCACTGCGTGGTGATGGAAGGCCGTAACCGTGAAGTACGTCGCCTGTGGGAATCCCAGGGCCTGGTGGTCAGCCGCCTGAAGCGCGTGCGTTTCGGTCCGGTGTTCCTCAACTCCGACCTGCCGATGGGCCGCTGGCGCGAAATGAGCCAGCAGGAAGTCGACATCCTCGCGGCTGAAGTGGGCCTGAATCCGGTGGCCATGCCGGCGTTGAACCACAAGTCCAAGGACAAGCTCGAGCGCCTGCAGCGCAAGTCCACCCGTCCTTTGGGGCGTGGCGAGCGCGTGCGCACCTTGCGCCCGGCTCAGGATGCAGCCACTGCTGGTGAGCGCCCTGCACGTCAGCCCCGTGGTGAAGCCGAACGTCCTGCCCGTCAGCCGCGGGGCGAGGAGCGTCCAGCCCGCCAACCGCGTGGCGAAGCCCCGCGCAAGGACAGTGGCCGTGGCAGCAGCACGGTGGCCGAGCGCCCAAGCGACATGAACAAGCGCGGCAAGCCGGCACCCAAGCGTCCGGGCAGCACCCGCAACAAACCACGCCCGTAAGGTGGGTGGGTAGGCGCGGGCTTGTCCCGCGATTGCGTTGGATCGGATAAATCGTAATCGCGGGGCAAGCCCGTTCCTACAGTGTTGAAGAAGCCAACCTTCGGGTTGGCTTTTTTTTGCTCGAAATTTCCTTGTCTTACAGATACTTCCGTAAGGCGTGGAAAGAATTTAAACCACCTTGTAAATATTTCGTTACAAAGGCTTGCCGGTTATTGGGCTGTTCCTGCGATTTTTTTTTCTGCTGTAAACAGAACTTTCCGAGTCGCCCGGGGCGGGGCGCTTTACGTAACCGTCAACAGCTTGCCCGCAGGTCTGCGCAGCGGTGAGATAGGCGCCATTGCGGTGCGTAGCCGGGCCGGAGAGCCAGGCATTGATAAGAACAAATGGAGGCGCTATGTACGCCAATTACCCCCCCAGGCTTGACCCTTTCCTCAGGAACGGTGCGTTTTGTCGTCAGACAGTCACGCAACGTGTTGACCCCTGCGCGTCTGCAGGGGTATACAATGCGCCGCGTTTTAACTGTGACCCCAATGCGTACCTCGCACTCTTGCTGACACCCGGTTGATGCGTCCAGGGCTCTTGCCCGCGACCTGAACCCTCGTCCAAGAACCTTCAAGGTAACCACCTTGTTAATTCCGCTGCGCCACGAGCGCGGTGGGTCCGATTCCGTCACAGATAAAAACAAGCAGGTGACTTCGTTCATGAGTGGACAAAACACGCATTCAGGCGAGCTGAAACGCGGCCTGAAAAATCGCCATATCCAGTTGATCGCCCTGGGCGGTGCAATTGGTACCGGGCTGTTCCTGGGATCGGCCGGGGTGATGAAATCGGCGGGCCCGTCGATGATTCTCGGCTACGCGATCTGTGGCTTCATTGCCTTCATGATCATGCGCCAGCTGGGTGAAATGATCGTTGAAGAGCCGGTAGCCGGTTCCTTCAGTCACTTCGCGCACAAGTATTGGGGTGGTTTTGCCGGCTTTCTCTCCGGTTGGAACTGCTGGATGCTGTACATCCTTGTCGGTATGTCGGAACTCACCGCGGTCGGCAAGTATGTGCACTACTGGTGGCCAGAGATTCCGACCTGGGCCTCGGCGGCAGCCTTCTTCATCCTGATCAACGCCATCAACCTGGCCAACGTCAAAGTGTTTGGCGAGGCCGAGTTCTGGTTCGCGATCATCAAGGTTCTGGCCATTGTCGGCATGATCGCCCTGGGCAGCTGGATGCTGGTCAGTGGTAGCGGCGGCCCGCAGGCTTCGGTGAGCAACCTGTGGGAACATGGCGGCTTCTTCCCCAATGGTGTCAGCGGCCTGGTGATGGCCCTGGCGATCATCATGTTCTCCTTCGGTGGCCTGGAAATGCTCGGTTTCACCGCCGCTGAAGCCGACAAGCCGAAGACCGTGATCCCCAAAGCGATCAACCAGGTGATCTACCGCATCCTGATTTTCTACATCGGTGCCCTGGTGGTACTGCTGTCGCTGACGCCATGGGACAGCCTGGTTACCAGCCTGGACTCGGCCGGTGGCACTTATGGTGCAAGCCCGTTCGTGCAGGTGTTCTCGCTGCTCGGTAGCGATGTTGCCGCGCACATCCTCAACTTCGTGGTGCTGACTGCGGCGTTGTCGGTGTACAACAGCGGTACCTACTGCAATGCCCGCATGCTCTACGGCATGGCCGAGCAGGGCGATGCTCCGGCCAGCCTGTCGAAGATCGACAAGCGCGGTGTGCCGGTACGCTCGATCCTGGCCTCTGCTGCAGTGACCCTGGTGGCCGTACTGCTCAACTACTTCATGCCGCAGCATGCACTGGAGCTGCTGATGTCGCTGGTGGTGGCAACCCTGGTGATCAACTGGGCGATGATCAGTTACTCGCACCTGAAGTTCCGCCAGCACCTGGACAAGACCGGCCAGACGCCGCTGTTCAAGGCGCTGTGGTACCCCTATGGCAACTACATCTGCCTGGCCTTCGTGGTGCTGATCCTGGGCATCATGCTGCAGATCCCGGGCATCCAGATCTCGGTCTATGCGATTCCGGTCTGGCTGCTGGTGATGGGCGTGTGCTATAGCCTGAAAACCAACCGCAGCAAAGCCACGGTCGCAGCCAGCTCAGCACCGCTCAAGCGCTGATTCAAATGGTTGAACGAACGCCCCGCTGCGCGGGGCGTTTTGCTTTACAGGTAGATGATTTCGAGGGTGCCTGAACCATCGAGCTGGATATCCTGGCGGTTGTCCAGTTCGTTGGTCGGGGCGATCACCGGCAGTATGTTGACTGTCGCGTTGAGGTTGCGAATGGCCACCGGTCCCTTCGCGGTCATGGCTTCATCGCTGAAGCCGAGTACGGTGGTATCGGCAATGCTCCTCGGCTCGCTGCCCGAATCGCTCCAGCCGATGCCGCCGGCAGTGGATTGGGTCAGGTAAACCGCCGCTAGCTGGTCGGCAGTGATCGACTGCGGGTCGAACTGTACTTCATACAAGCCGATCCTGTTCTCGGCGCCATCGCGTCCCAGGCCATAGAAAATCAGCGAGTTGACCAGCGAGCTGCCGTCACGGTTGTCGTGCATGCGCAAGGCATAACGCGCCGGGCTGTCACAATTGATCGACAGGTTCAATTGACGGGTGGGCAGGCGCGTACGCCGGTCGCTGTTCAGGCTTTGGCTGGTGATCCTGCCGTAGTCCACTACGCCTCCCTGGGACAGGCTCGGGGTACAGGCTGCTGGGATGATCTGCCAGTGTATGGCCAGTTCGGCTGTGCTGCCCGACGCTGGGGCGTGAAGTTGCCCGGTGCTTCTGAACTGCGTCGACTCACGCACGGCAAAGGCCTGGGCATCGAGTTCGCCCTCAAGCACCAGGGTCAGGTTGAGGTTGCGACCTTTTAGCGGTTTACCCGCCGCCACCGGGGTGATGCCGCTGCGTGGCTGCCAGTTCAGGTGGGCGTTGGCCGGGGCCGGAACTGCCCCGGGCTGATCGAGGCGGGCCAGGTCCACGCGCACGCCGTCGACAAAGGCATCGCTGGCTTGCAATCGATAGTGGCCCGAGCCCGCCAGCGTGAAGCGCTCCTTGTCCAGGCCGTTGGCGCTGTAGAACAGGCTGAGGTCGGCAGGGTCGTTGCAGCTCATGCTCAGTTGCGCGGTCTTTTTCGCCAATGCCAGGCCAGGGCTGCCGGCTTCCAGTCGGCTTCGATCAAGCGTCCCGTAGTCCAGTGGATCAGGGCTGACCTGTAGCCGGCATTCGGCCGCCATGGCCGACAGGGGCAAGACGAACAGCAATAGCATGGGGGGGAGGGTGTTCATGTGCTGGCGCATCCTCTTCGGGCTGCCGAGTAGGCTGACGACACAAGGTCTGATTGCCAGGGGCAGGTCGTCGCTGGGGCTCAACTGCATGTGCGTTGAGCCTGGGTGTAGTAGCTTTCGGTGGTGTTGCCAGTGTCCGGTTCCAGAGTGACCCGGCACTCTTTGGCCTGATGGTCGCTGACGATCAGGTGGCCAATGTCGTCGCTGTTATCGATGAACACCAGGCCGCCGGGCTGCACCAGGTTGATGAAGCGGCCGCGGTCATCGAATACCGAAGCACCGCTGGCCAGCGGCTGGCCGCTGTTGTCGAGCAGGGTCAGCAGCACCCGACGCGTGCTCCAGGCCCTGAAACTCAGGCGCGGCACCGCGCCACGGTGGGCGCGCAGCACGCCGGCACCCTCATCGACATTGATGTTGATCGGCAAGCTCTGGGTATCGATCTGGACCGGGCTGCGACCGTAGGCGGCCAGGGCGGGAATCACCGCATGCCCTGTATGGTCGGTCCACACCGGGCCGCTGGGGGTGCTGGCCTTGACCCCGGGGGTATCGGTGACCGAGAGGATGGCAAAGGTATCGCGGATCGGGTAGGGCGTTGGTGTGATGCCTGCGCCGTGCACTGCAACGCCTCCGCGCAGGCCCAGGTTGTAGTTACTGTTATCACCGTCGCCGCTGTAGTTCAGGTCCAGCTGGGTATAGCGCGGCAAGGCCGAGAGGCCGGCGCTGGCCAGCGTACTGGAATCTCCCGAACGATGCTCGGCGCCCAGGCGATAGCCGAAGCTGTCGTTTACCTGTTCGTTGTAGGCCAGCGTGCTGTTGCTGTGCCCGCCGCTGTGGCGGACACTGCTGCGCAAACGGCGTTTGCCGTCCAGCGGAATGCTGGCGCTGAAGTACAGGGCATCGTCGTTGTAGCCATTGCTGCTGCCGACGGACTTTTCCATCGTGGCTGACAGGGTCAGCCCACCGTAGCTGTTGCCCCAGGACAGAAACAGGCGTTGATTGCTGTCATGCTCGTAATAGGTGGTTTGCGTGTAGCCGAGGTTGAAGCTGCCCAGGGCGGCGCTAGTCCAGCGCAAACTGGTACTGAGCTGATCACGGTAGCTGGACCAGTGCTCCTCGTTGTCCCGGTTGGTGCTGTCGAGCAGCTCCCGGTAACCACGGGTGCGATGATTGCCGGCCACCAGGCTCGACCATTGCTCATTCAGTTGCCAGTTGAGCTGACCGCCCAGTTGGGCGCCGCTCTTGTCCAGCGTGGTTGCTTGTGAGCCGAGGGTAAAGACTTCGCCGTTGAGCTGGGGGGTAAGTACTGTGCCCACGCTGGCCCCTAGTCCCCGGTACCCCTGGGCGAGGATCACGCCGCTGCTCAGGCTTGAGCGATCTCCCAATGCGCCTGTCTGGCCCAGGCTCACCACTGCTGGGTCGTCGCTGTCATGGCCGTGGCTGCGCACAACCCCGGCGCCGACGCTGAAACCGGTTTGCGGGCGAACGCTGGCGGTCAGGTTGGCCGGTACGCGAAAGCGTCGTTGCTCACCGTTGGTCTCGATGACGGTGACCTCAAGGTCCGAACGCGAAGTGATGCGCGGAATGTTGCTGATGGTAAACGGCCCGGGCTGGACCACGGTGCTGTACAGCAATGCGCCGTTCTGGTGGATTTCGACCCGCGCCTGACTGTTGGCAATGCCTTGCACGCTGGCATTGTCCAGTTGCGAGAGCAGGCCATATTCGGGGGTTACCTGCGCCCCGATGATCTGCGCGCCGTTGAGCACCGGGTTGACCAGGCTGATTTCGCCAGCCTGGAACAGGCTGCGATGCTCGGCGAAGCTGCGCTGTACATAGGTGTCGAGCATTTCGCTGTGCACCTTGCCGTCGAAGCGGCTGTGCACCTGGCGGCTGCGCAGGATCCAGTTGTCCATGTTCAATCCCAGTTCGGTGTTGGCTGCCGCGTAACGGCTGGACTGGCCGTCGTAGCGGTTGAACGAGCTGAACAGGTCGTAGTTCAGCAGGCCGGCAACCCCGCCCTGGTTATAGTCTTGCGACAGTTGACGGTGCTGCACCAGGGCCTGGTCGGGGACGACGACCTGCACCCGGTGTTGCCCTGGCTGCAGCTCGACCTGCGCCTGAGGGAAGGCCTCGCCCAGTTCGAGGCAGGCCGGATCGACCGGGGCATCCTGCTCGTCCAGGGTAGTGGGCCAGTCGGCGGGGCGCTCGATCCCGGCAAATGCCAGCAACGCGTCATCGAAGCACAAGCTGCCGTCCTGGCTGAAGCGGGCCTGGGTGGCACCCTTGTCGCGGCCATTGACCGTCAGGCTGATTTGCTGGCGGCCGGGCGGGAAGCGCGTTTGTCGGCCGAACAAGGCCGCCAGCTTCGGATCGATGCCACGCTGGCGCAGCACTTCCTGGTCGAACACGCTGTGCTCGGCGTGAACGGGTTCATTGGCCGCCTGCGCAGGTTTCAGGGTATCCAGGCCCAGCAATGTCAGGCACAGGCCGAGTATCAGTTGCTCGCGCGGGCGCTTTTTGCCCAGGGCGTCATCGGGGGTGCTCACAGGATGCTTGCCTCGAAGGGGTCGACCGCAAAGCCATAAACCGTGGCCGGCTGAAAGCGCACGGTAGTGGCCGCGGCGGCGGCATCAGGCAAGTCGAGTGTGATGGTTTCGTGGGCCAGGACGTAGTTGCGGCCCAGGTCCAGTGAGTGCTGACCAGGCAGCAGTTGCAGCTCCTGGGCCAGGCGAACGACGTAAGGCGTGTTGTTCTCTACGCGCAATTGCTTGCCATCCACGCGCCAGACCAGCCCTTTCCAGGGCTCGCTGTTGCGTGCCAGGCCCTTGGGGTGAAGGATGACCGGCAGGTTCTGGCGCACGCCGAAGTTGACCCGCATGTTCTGGGTGCTACCGGGAGCGGTTTCGCGAATGCCTTCGAAGATCACCCGGCGCAGGCGCTGGCTGTGCAGAGGCTCCTTGCCTACATAGTGGAAGATCACCTGTTGTTCCTTGCCGGCTTCCACCCGGGCGACCGTGGGCTGGACCACCAGCAGGTTGTCGTTGTCTTCAGCTGGGTTCTCGATGAACACCGCCAGCAGGGCGGCTTGTGGGTCGGTATTGGTCACCACGAATTCACTGCCGCTGGCGCGGGCTTCTTCGACGATGACCACTGAGGTTCTGGGCACCATACCGTCGGCGTATGCCTGGGGCAGGGGTAGGGTGCACAGAAGAATTGCAGGCAGCAGGGGGCCTGCAACGAGTTTGCACGCTTTGATCATGGTCGCTGTTCAGTGCTGGGCGTCGGGCGCAGCTCCCCGGGCTGCTTCCATCAGGCGTGATCGGGGAGTGCGCGAGCCGGATGTCAGAGGTGGGCGGCGAGCGTTCCGTGTTCGCGCCCTTGGTCACGGATGACGATCAGAGGTACACGACCTCGAGGGTCGCGCTGCCGTCAAGCTGAGCGTTGTCGGTTAACGTCAGGCTCTTGTTGAGAAAGCCGTTGACTTCCAGGTTGATACTGACGCTGGTGACTGCACTGGGCGCCGACGGTGAAGGCTGGTTTGCAAAAGAGGCCCGGAAGCCCGAGTCCTTGCCAAAGTCGCTTAGGATGAGAGTCGACGCGGGGATCCAGCTGGTACCGCCGTCCAGCGAATCCAGGTGGTAGCCCGTTTCACCATCCACCAGGGTGCCGCCGTTTATCCAGCGTATAAAAAAATTGCCGAGTTGCTGGTCTTCATGCATGCCAAGTCCAAACCGGTTCGACTCTGAGGGCGCACTGTCGCGACGATTGTCGCTGGCAATAACGGCAATGCTGGTCGGCGCGCTGCACTCGATGGCGAAGGACAGGTTTTTGGCTGGAAGGAGGTAGTAGTTGCCTGTTTCCCCAAGGTTTGCCAGCGATACAACGCCGTAGTCCACCTGCCCGCCATTGCTCAAGGTCGGTGTGCAGGCGGTCGGGGTGATGGTGCCGGTGACTGTCAGGTCGGTAGTGGCGGCCATGGCGTGGGTGGTGGCCAGGCAAAGCAGTGCAGCAAGGGAGAGGACGGAGGTTTTCACAGCGATTTCCTTTCAGTGTGGGTATTGGCTGTCGCCCGTTTGGCAAACGGTCTGCTTGCTGCGCTACGGGCTGTCGTTTCAAGCGCTCGGGCAAGGTTCAGAGGTAGACGATCTCGATGGTTGCGCTGCCGTCCAGTGTTACGTTGTCGTTGAACGACAAGTCCTTGTTTATGTGGCCTGTTACATTCATGTTCATGGTTACGCTGGTGACTGCTGTTGGGCTGCTGACTGTCTGGTTGGAGAAAGAAATCCTTTCGTCCGGGCCCCGGCCGGCATCGACGAGGGTGGCGGTGCGGTGGCTGTCCCAGGTGTTGCCAGCATCACGCGAGATCAGGTTCATGCCGCTGCCGCCGTCGATCAGGGTTTCTTCGTCGTCCCAATGCATGTAGTAGATGCCGATTGGCTGATCTTCATACATGCCAAGGCCGAACAGCCAAGGGTTGGGCCCCGCGCTTTCGCGGCGATTGTCGTTGGCGATGACGGCGATGGCGGCCGGTGCACTGCATTCGATGGCAAAGTTCAGGCTTTTGGCGGGGAGCTTGTAGGTGGTTGAGGTTTCTTCAAGGTTTGACAGCGACTGCACGCCGTAATCAACCACGCCGCCATTGCTCAAGGTTGGCGTGCAGGCCGCCGGGGTAATGGTGCCGGTGACACTCAGGTCGGTGGTGGCGGCCATGGCGTTGGCGGTGGCCAGGCTCAATAGGGCCGCTAGGGTCAGTACGGACTTTTTCACAGTGATTTCCTTCTGGATGTTGGTGTTTTAAGTGTTGCGGTGACCCGTTTTGCGCGCGCAGTTGCCCGCTCCCTGTCGTTCGGCAGGCAGTGGCTTGGGCGTGTGCCGGGTTCTTGTCGGCCAGGCTTGGCTGTTATTAGGGTGTCGTGCCTATGGGTAGAAGCTCGAGTCCTCTTGAGGTCAGGCTGGTGAGAAGGTGCTGATCGACCACACCGGCGTTTTCCGAGCGAAGGCAGCCGTTCCCGGCTATTTCGAGTCTTGCCTGCTTTGCCGTCTTCAGAGGTACTGAAGCTCGATGGTCATGTGGCCATCCAGCAGGGCTTCATCGACGTGGGTTATGTCGTTGCGCAACCAACCCGTGACTTCCAGTCGCAGATTCAGTAGCTCTGCGGCTGATGGGCTGTTCTGGCTGCGCCGGGCAAAGCCCAGGCGTGAGTCTGGCTTGTCGCCCTGGTGCTCGAAGCCGCCACCGGCTATGCGAGTCCAGGTGCTGCCTTTGTCTTCGGAGTAGAGGGTGTCGGCTGGCAGATTGTCGAGGGTCGCATCACTGTCCGCCCATACGGCGCTGTAAAAGCCCAGGGACTCACCGCTGGTGGTGGTGCCCAAGCCGAATGCCTTGGGCATTGGCATCGAGGTGCTGTCGCGGCGATTGCCGGTGGCTATCAGGGCGAAACGGGTTGGCCGGTCACAGACGACGGTGAAGGTCAGGTTGCGCGGCGGCAGGGCCGAGTGATCGGGAATCACGGGCTGGGGCGGAAGTTCGGGCATGGAAATATTGCCGAAATCGACCTGGCCGTTTGCGGAAAGCGACGGCGTACACGCTGCCGGAGTAAGGGTGCCGCTGATATTGACGTCAGTGCTGCTGGCATGTGCGCCTGCACTGACGAAGGTCAGCAGCGCGGTCAGGGTACACAAAGGCTTGGTGTTCATTGTTCGGTCCTTTGAAAATGAATGAACCTCCGTGCCGTTGTGGGTCTTATGCAGGAATCGGCAGCGGATGGTTCTTCAGGCAGCGCAAGGCAAGCTTGCTCTGCCAATTACCAGGGACGAATCCCTGATCCTGTGTCATCCGTGACGATTTTTCACACGTTTTTGTTAGACGATGGAACGTGCGAATGTTTGGTTTTATGTGCTTTGCTTGGCCTTGCCCGAGGTAAACAGCGGGAGCATAGTGCTCGGCAAGGCTGTCTGTGGTGTTCGGATGCCGATTATGCCCAAAAAAATGTTCGTGTAAAGGGGTTTTGTTTGAAAAATTGTGCAAATTCTGCACCGAAATCGGCAGAGAGCGGAGAACGATTGCGCCAGGAACGTACCCGTCTGGGCTTGCGTCAGGATGATTTCGCCCAGCTTGGCGGGGTCAACCGCAATACCCAGGGCAGTTATGAAAAAGGCGAGCGCAACCCGGACGCGGCGTACCTGGCGGCAGTTGCGGGGGCAGGGGTCGATGTGCGCTACGTGATTACCGGCGTGCGCACGATTGATGGCGGCGCTTCGTTGAACGAGCCGGAACAGCGCTTGCTGGCTCAATACCGGTCATTGGCTATCGCCGACCAAGAAGTTGTGCATAGAATTGTCGGGGCCATGCACGACGCAAAAGGTAGTGGCGTATAGCTATTATCTCAATTTTCCTACGAAACGCTCGGAACGGTCCTAGTGGGTTCGCAGAGAATTGCTCGTAACGTCGATGCATTCAGTCTCGCTAGGGAAGGGTGATCATGTCGGAGCATAAAACCTGCGCATTCAACACGGAAAGTGACGCTTCGCCTGTGCAACGCTTGAGTGAAGTCGAAAACGAGCTGCTGATTTTGTTTCGCCAGTTGTCCCCGGTGGATCAGGGCTGCGTACAGCGGGTAGCGCAAGTGTTGTGCCAGGGGGCGCAAGAGGCCGAGCGCGAGCGCTGCCGAATACCTGAGTCGGCCTGAATGTTTGATCAAAGGATGTGTGATGTTGCAGTTATCCAACGCGGTGCAGATCCCGGACGACGAGATCGAGTTGACTGCCATCCGCGCCCAGGGCGCCGGCGGGCAGAACGTCAACAAGGTCTCCAGCGCCGTGCACCTGCGTTTCGACACCCAGGCTTCGTCATTGCCGGCGTTTTACAAGGAGCGTCTGCTGGCGCTGAGCGACAGTCGCATTACCCGTGACGGGGTGATCATCATCAAGGCCCAGCAGTTTCGAACCCAGGAGCAGAACCGGGCCGATGCGCTGGAGCGCCTGCGCGAACTGATTCTCTCGGCGACCAAGGTCGAAAAGGCGCGGCGCCCGACCCGGCCGACCCTGGGCTCGAAAACCCGGCGCCTGGACACCAAGAGCAAGCGTGGAGCGATCAAGGCCGGGCGCGGCAAGATCGATTATTAAAGCAGGTGTCGTGGTGGCTGCAGACGGGCCTGGCGATACAGGTACAGGCTCAGCAGCAAACCGCAGAAAGACGCGCCAGCGGCAAAGACAAAGATCGAGGCAAAGCCGAATCCGGCAGCAATCGCCCCAGCCAGCGGCCCGGTGATCCCCAGCGACAGGTCGATGAACAGCGAATAGGCGCCCACGGCCGCGCCGCGATTGGAGGCGGACACCAGATTGACTGCCTCGACCCCCAGGGCCGGGAACACCAGCGAGAAACCAAAGCCGCTCAACGCCGCACCGGCCAGGGCCAGCTCGGCACTCGGAGCCTGCCAGAGCAGCAGCAGGCCGAGGGTTTCCACCGACAGGCAGGCGATCGCCACCCGGTAGCCACCGATACGGTTGATCAGGTTGCCGAACAGCAGTCGGGCACCAATGAAGCAGGCGCCGAACAGGCTCAGGCACAGCGCCGCGTTGTTCCAGTTGTGGCTGGCGTAGTACAGGGTGATGAAGGTGGCGATGGTGCCAAAGCCGATCGAGCCCAGGGCCAACCCCGAGCCGTGACCGAACACCCGGCCAAGCACGTGCAGAAACGGCAGGCGTTCACCGGCAACCACAGGGGCGGCGGTTTTCGGCCAGGCCAGGGCCAGGCCCAGCACGCACAGCAGCAAAATGCTGGCGCCCATGCTCCACAAGCCGAACTGCTGCACCAGCACCACGCCCAGCGGTGCGCCGATGGCCAAGGCGCCATAGCTGGCGATGCCGTTCCAGGAAATCACCTTGGCGGTGTGTTGCGCGCCCACCCGGCCAATGCCCCAACCGATCGAGCCCGAGCCGACCAGGCTTTCGGCGCTGCCCAGCACCAGGCGGCCGACCAACAGGCTGGCCAGGCTCAGCCATGGCGCATGTTGCAGCCACGCTGAAATCAGCATGAACACGCCGCTCAAGCCACAACCGGCCAGGCCGTAGAGCACGGCGCGCTTGCTGCCCAGATTATCGATGATGCGGCTGGCGTAGGGGCGGCTGAGCAAGGTGGCCAGGTACTGCACGCTGATCACCAGGCCCGCGACCACGGTGCCGAAGCCCAGGTCGCTATGCACGTAGCCGGGCAGCACGGCCAGGGGGATGCCGATGTTCAGGTAGCCGATGAAGGTAAACAGGACGATGGAGACGACTTGCAGGGTGACCGCAAGGGAGCGCGGTGAGTCGGGCATGTGCGGGCTTTCGTAGAAGAGGAATTCTTGACGGTGTGAAAACGTGTTGACGGGGTGGTCCCTGCATCAGCCGTTTTCACACAGTCTGATCGTTGCGCGATTATTCCTGGTCGGCGCTGGAGGTTTCGTCACCGTCGTGGTCAGCCTGGGCTGCTTCGGCGCTGTGAGTGGCAGGAGTCTGCTCTTCTGGGTTCAGGCTTGGGAAGGGAAGATTCGGGATTTCATGCATCTCGTCGTTCCTCGCAAGTGTGTGGAAAGGCTGCGCAAGGCGCGCATGGGCTTGTGAAAGCCTGTGCAGGATACAGGAGTCTGAATGACAGTATGAATTTTCCTGCTGATTGGTGTTGACGATCAGGGGATCTTCCGGGGCTGTTGCGCAGCCGATCGCTGGCAAGCCAGCTCCCACAAGGTCCGGTGTATGCATGACCTGTGGGAGCTGGCTTGCCAGCGATGCTTTTAGCGACAGACGTCGGCGATGGCGGCAGCCAGTGCTTCAAGGCGTGCCGCATCGGCGCCGGCGATGTTCGCCCGGCCAGTGCCGACCATGTACACGCTGTGCCGTTCACGCAGCTGCTTGACCTGCTCCGGCGACAAACCGGTGTAGGAGAACATCCCGCGTTGCTTGGCGATATGCGCGAAGCGTTCGCTCAGGCCGTGGGGTGCCAAGGCCTCGACCAGGCCGACCCGCAGCTCGGCAATGCGCTGGCGCATGGCGTCGACTTCTTCGACCCACAGGCGCTTGAGGTCGGCGTCGCCAAGAATCTGCGCCACTACCGCCGCGCCATGATCCGGTGGCGTCGACCACAGGTTGCGCGCCAGCAATGCCAGTTGACTACGCACATCCAGCAGCTTCTCGGCATCATGGCTGCACACCAGCAGGGCGCCGGTGCGGTCACGATAGAGGCCGAAGTTTTTCGAGCAGGAACTGGTGATCAGCAGCTCGGGCAGTTCCGCGGCGAACAGCCGTACCGCCCAGGCGTCTTCTACCAGGCCATCGCCAAAGCCCTGGTAGGCGAAGTCGATCAACGGCAGCAGCTCGCGGCGGCGCACCACCTCGAGCACGGCGCGCCAGTCGTCCTGGCTCAGGTCGAAGCCAGTCGGGTTGTGGCAGCAGGCGTGCAGCAACACCACATCGCCCTTAGGCGCGACTTCCAGGGCGGCCAGCATCCCGGCGACGTTCAGACGGTTGTCCGTGCCGACATAGGGATAGTGGCTGACCTTGAGGCCGGCACCGGCGAAGATGGTCTCGTGGATCGGCCAGGTCGGATCGCTCAACCAGATGCCGCGGCCCGGCAGGCAGTGTTCGATGAACTCCGCCGCCAGGCGCAGGGCGCCGGTGCCGCCCGGGGTCTGGGTGGCGCCGGCGCGCTGGTTGCTCAGCAGCGACGAATCACTGCCCAGCACCAGTTCGCCGATCAGCCGGCCAAAGGCCGCATCGCCATGACCGCCGACGTAGCTCTTGCTGGTCTGCTGTTCAAGCAGGCGCTGTTCGGCCTGCTTGACCGCCGCCGGAATCGGCGTCAGGCCCTGGGCATCCTTGAACACCCCGACACCGAGGTCGAACTTGTTCGGGTTGCTGTCCTTGGCATACGCCTCCATCAGCCCGAGGATCGGATCGCCGGGTACGCGCCCAATGGCGCCGAAGTGCATTACTTGCGGCCTTCGGCGGTGCTGGCGACCTCGTCGGTGCGCGCGGCCATGATGAAGTCGTTACGGTGCAGGCCTTTGATCGAGTGGCTCCACCAGGTCACGGTGACCTTGCCCCATTCGGTCAGCAGGCCTGGGTGATGGCCTTCGGCCTCGGAAATTTCGCCAACGGCGTTGGTGAAGGCCAGGGCGTGCTTGAAATTCTTGAACAGGAAGACTTTTTCCAGCTGCATGATGCCGTCACGGACTTCGATGTTCCAATCCGGGATCTGCTTGATCAGTACCGGCAGTTCTTCGTCGCTGACCTGTGGCGCATCGGCACGGCAGGCTTCGCAGTGGGCTTGGTTCAAGGCGTTCATAAGGTTTTCCGCAAGTGGTTGTTATTGGTTTGCAAGGTCGCTCAAGCGGCGACCTTGGGTGGAAACTTCGGTGCGTGCAGGCCCATCTTCATCGCTGTGTGGACCATGCCCATGATGTCTTCGTGGGCCAGGTCGAACAGGCGCTTGAGGTTAGGCAGGGCAAAGTACAGCGGCTGCAGGATATCGATGCGGTATGGCGTGCGCATGGCCTCCAGCGGGTCGAACGGCTGGTGCTCAGGTTCGCCGGACAGGCTGTAGACGGTCTCTTTCGGTGAGGACAGGATGCCGCCGCCATAGATCTTGCGACCCTGCGGGGTATCGACCAGGCCAAACTCGATGGTCATCCAGTAGAGGCGGGCAAGGTACACGCGCTCTTCCTTGGTAGCCTGCAGGCCGAGCTTGCCATAGGTGTGGGTGAACTCAGCGAACCAGGGGTTGGTCAGCAGCGGGCAGTGGCCGAAAATCTCATGGAAAATGTCCGGTTCCTGCAGGTAATCGAGCTCTTGTTCGGTGCGAATGAACGTCGCCACCGGAAAGCGTTTGCTGGCCAGCAGTTCGAAAAAGGTCTGGAAAGGAATCAGTGCGGGGACGCGGGCAACTTGCCAGCCAGTGGTGGCACCCAGCACCTTGTTGATCTCGCCCAATTGCGGAATGCGGTCGTGCGGCAGGCCCAGTTGATCGATGCCGTCCAGGTATTCCTGGCACGCGCGGCCTTCGATCACCTTCAGTTGGCGGGTGATCAGGGTGTTCCACACCGCATGTTCATGCTGCGGGTAGTCGATAAAACCCTGCGCATCGGGCTCGCGAGCCACGTATTGCGTCTGTTTCATGCTGCTCTCCTGCTGGGGGCCATTCTTGTTATGTGATCAAGCCATTACCCCTAGTGTTACCCTGCTAGCGTGCCGGTTGTAGCGTCCTGGCGGCTGATGTGCCGTGATAGTTACTCGCATTTGTAACGATAACTTTACGAAATTGACAGAATCCCGATAAATCAGGGGGTTTGCTCCTTGAAAGTCAGGCTGTCTGTCACATAATCTTTACGAAAATTATTCGGTCGCTGCAAAAAAAATCGCTGTCGTGCCGCGTACCAGGCCTTCTAGTAGGACATTTCATGCGTATTAAAGTGCATTGCCAGAACCGCATCGGCATCCTGCGCGACATTCTCAACCTGCTGGTTGAGTACGGCATCAACGTCGCTCGCGGCGAGGTCGGCGGCGAGCATGGCAATGCCATCTATCTGCACTGCCCGAACCTGATCAACCTGCAGTTTCAGGCCCTGCGACCAAAATTCGAGTCGATTGCCGGGGTGTTCGGGGTCAAGCGTGTAGGCCTGATGCCCAGCGAGCGCCGGCACATGGAGCTCAATGCCCTGCTCGGCGCCCTGGATTTCCCGGTGCTGTCGATCGACATGGGCGGTTCCATCGTTGCCGCCAACCGTGCGGCGGCGCAGTTGCTCGGGGTGCGGGTCGATGAGGTGCCGGGCATTCCGCTGTCGCGTTATGCCGAGGATTTCGACCTGCCGGAACTGGTGCGTGCCAACAAGTCGCGTATCAATGGTCTGCGGGTCAAGGTCAAGGGCGATGTGTTTCTCGCCGACATCGCGCCGTTGCAATCCGAGCACGATGACAGCGAGGCGCTGGCCGGCGCGGTATTGACCCTGCACCGCGCTGACCGCATCGGTGAGCGCATTTATAACGTGCGCAAGCAGGAGCTGCGCGGCTTCGACAGCATTTTCCAGAGCTCGCGGGTCATGGCGGCGGTGGTCCGCGAGGCGCGGCGCATGGCGCCGCTGGATGCCCCGCTGCTGATCGAGGGGGAAACCGGTACCGGCAAGGAGTTGCTGGCCCGCGCCTGCCACCTGGCCAGCCCCCGTGGCCAGGCGCCGTTGATGGCGCTCAACTGTGCGGGGTTGCCCGAATCGATGGCCGAGACCGAATTGTTCGGTTATGGCCCAGGCGCCTTTGAAGGGGCGCGGGCCGAGGGCAAGCTCGGATTGCTGGAGCTGACGGCTGGCGGCACCCTGTTCCTGGATGGCGTAGGTGAGATGAGCCCGCGCTTACAGGTGAAACTGCTGCGCTTTCTGCAGGACGGCTGCTTTCGTCGTGTAGGCAGCGATGAAGAGGTATATCTGGACGTGCGGGTGATCTGTGCGACCCAGGTCGACCTGTCCGAGCTGTGTGCCCGTGGCGAGTTCCGCCAGGACCTCTACCATCGTCTCAACGTTCTTTCCCTGCATATTCCGCCATTGCGCGAATGCCTGGATGGCTTGCCGCCGCTGGTCGAGCACTTTCTCGATCAGGCCAGCCGGCAGATCGGTTGCTCACTGCCCAAGCTTGCACCGCCAGCAATGGAGCGCCTGAGCCAGTACCACTGGCCGGGCAATGTACGGCAGTTGGAGAACGTGTTGTTCCAGGCGGTGTCGCTGTGTGATGGCGGGGTGGTCAAGAGCGAACATATTCGCTTGCCGGAGTACGGTGGGCGTCAGCCGCTGGGTGACTTCTCCCTTGAGGGCGACCTGGGGCAAATAGTCGGGCGTTTCGAGAAAGCGGTACTGGAACGTTTGCTGAGCGAATTTCCCAGCAGTCGGGCATTGGGTAAACGCTTGGGTGTTTCCCATACAACCATTGCCAACAAGTTGCGTGAACATGGCGTTGGCAAATCGGATTAATTAATCCGCTGTTAATAAAGTAAGGGAAATAACGGCAGGTTGTTAGTTGCACGCATGAGGCTCAATGAGTGCAGCGCGCCTCGTTGATTAACAACCGAGGCGCTGCAGGCGGTCGAGCCGTTGGCTCAGCCGTTCGAGCAACCGTTGCCCATCACCCGGTACTCGAGTATGTGGCGCTTGCCCTGGGAGTCTTCGTAGGTCATGCGCGCCGGGACCACTTCGCAGACATTCGGCACTTCGCTCATGGCAATGACTTTGGCGATGTCCAGGTGCTGCGAGTAACTGTACTGTTCAACCGGGATCTGCTCGGCGCCGCCTTGTGCAACTTCTTCGGCCATGGCCACGCTGCAAAGACTACCCAGTGCCAATACCAGTAAAGCTTTCATCTTCATTTTTACCTGTCTAAGGTCGTAAGGGGGCACGCAGCGCTTGTGGCGCCGCGTGTACAACAGGATCAACTATCACGATTAGTTGCCGATTAACTTCCCTTCGTGGGGGGCTACAAGAAAGTTAATCGTGGTGCCGTTGCTGGCGAGGTGAATTCTAGGAGTGCGGCCTGCGCTTAAACAGCCACGGTTTTGATAAACACTGTTGGCAGAAACTGTAACAATCGTCTGGCAGGCTGCCGGGATATTTTTATTTTTCGCCGTGCACGCCCGGCCTTGACGCTTCGCTGCTGGCCGCAGGGAGAAAAGACGAGGTCGTTACTACCAACGTCGAATGGCCGGCGCAGTCTGGTACAGTTACAACGAGGTCATACAAAAACAACTATTACACCGAGGTAACAAAGATGAGTGCGGCTCCCCTGTATCCCGTTCGTCCCGAGGTCGCGGCCAACACGTTGACCGACGAGGCGACCTACAAGGCCATGTACCAGCAGTCGGTGATCAACCCGGACGGCTTCTGGCGCGAGCAGGCTCAGCGCCTCGACTGGATCAAGCCTTTCACCAAGGTCAAGCAGACCTCCTTCGACGATCACCATGTCGATATCAAATGGTTTGCTGACGGCACTCTGAACGTGTCCTACAACTGCCTGGACCGCCATCTGGCCGAGCGTGGCGATCAAACTGCAATCATCTGGGAGGGCGACGACCCTTCCGAGCACCGCAATATCACCTACCGCGAACTGCACGAGCAGGTGTGCAAGTTTGCCAACGCCCTGCGCGGTCAGGATGTACACCGTGGTGACGTGGTCACTATCTATATGCCGATGATCCCCGAGGCCGTGGTTGCCATGCTGGCCTGTGCCCGTATCGGTGCGATCCACTCGGTGGTGTTCGGTGGCTTCTCGCCTGAAGCGCTGGCCGGGCGCATCATCGACTGCAAATCGAAGATCGTCATTACCGCTGACGAAGGTCTGCGTGGTGGCCGTCGTACTGCGCTCAAGGCCAACGTCGACCTGGCCCTGACCAACCCGGAAACCAGCAGCGTGCAGAAGATCATCGTCTGCAAGCGCACCGGCGGCGACATCGCCTGGCACCAGCACCGCGACATTTGGTACGAAGACCTGATGAAGGTTGCCTCCAGCCACTGTGCACCGAAGGAAATGGGGGCCGAAGAGGCGTTGTTCATCCTCTATACCTCCGGCTCCACCGGCAAGCCCAAGGGCGTGCTGCACACCACTGGCGGCTATATGGTCTATGCCGCGCTGACCCACGAGCGGGTGTTCGACTACCGCCCGGGTGAAGTCTACTGGTGCACCGCCGACGTTGGCTGGGTCACCGGTCACAGCTATATCGTCTATGGCCCGCTGGCCAACGGCGCGACCACCGTGCTGTTCGAGGGCGTGCCGAACTACCCGGACATTACCCGCGTGTCGAAGATCGTCGACAAGCACAAGGTCAACATCCTCTACACCGCACCGACCGCGATCCGCGCGATGATGGCCGAAGGTCAGGCCGCCATGGCCGGTGCCGATGGCTCCAGCCTGCGCCTGCTGGGTTCGGTGGGCGAGCCGATCAACCCGGAAGCCTGGAACTGGTACTACCACACCGTCGGCAAGGAGCGTTGCCCGATCGTCGACACCTGGTGGCAGACCGAGACCGGCGGCGTGCTGATCAGCCCGCTGCCAGGTGCTACCGCGCTCAAGCCGGGCTCGGCGACCCGTCCGTTCTTTGGTGTGGTGCCGGCGCTGGTGGATAACCTCGGCAACCTGATCGAGGGCGCTGCTGAAGGCAACCTGGTGATCCTCGATTCCTGGCCGGGCCAGTCGCGTTCGCTGTACGGCGATCACGACCGCTTCGTCGATACCTACTTCAAGACCTTCCGTGGCATGTACTTCACCGGTGACGGTGCCCGCCGCGACGAAGACGGCTACTACTGGATCACCGGTCGCGTTGACGATGTGCTCAACGTTTCCGGCCACCGCATGGGTACCGCCGAGATCGAAAGCGCCATGGTCGCCCACCCGAAAGTCGCCGAGGCTGCCGTGGTTGGTGTGCCGCACGACATCAAGGGGCAGGGCATCTATGTCTATGTCACTCTCAACGGTGGAGTCGAGTCAACCGAGCAACTGCGCCTGGAGCTGAAGAACTGGGTGCGCAAGGAAATCGGCCCGATCGCCTCGCCGGATGTCATCCAGTGGGCGCCGGGGCTGCCGAAAACCCGTTCGGGCAAGATCATGCGCCGCATCCTGCGCAAGATTGCCACGGCCGAGTACGACGGCCTGGGTGATATCTCGACCCTGGCCGATCCGAGTGTGGTGCAGCACCTGATCGATACCCACAAGGACATGAACAAGGCTTCGGCCTGAGTCTGAGGCTGCTTCGCAGCCTGTCGCCGGCAAGTCCGGCTCCCACAGGGTGATGTTTCCACTGTGGGAGCGGGCTTGCCAGCGATGAGGCCCTCATGTGTTACTCAAATGCCCCGTCTGGCATCTGCCGGCGGGGCTTTGTTCATTCTGTTACTTCGACAATCATCGGTAACCCTTCTGTCACCGCTTTCGCACAAAAGCGGGGCAAAGCGAAACGCCAGGGTGCATTTTCGGGGCGTTTTGCCGGTGCTTTTCGGCCTGCTGAAACGCTACGCTTGCCGGATTAGAAGGCTTTGCCAATAATAGGCCCGCTTATTGCTTCATTGATTGGTTATTTGTCTTTTGCTTTTGCATATTCCGCGAAAGCTGTCAATATCTCCGGCCCTGCGTTCCTGCGCTTCTGTAACTAGTTGTCGCATTGAAGAAATATCGGCTTCGGAGCTGTCGTTAAAATGCCGATCACTCGCTCGTCGCGTCTGCTTCAATGCCGACCCTGCGCAGCTCGCGTTGTACCCATTCGCATATCGGGCAGTCGTCAACCCTGCCTTGTATTGCCCTTTACCGATGGAGTTCCAGATGAAGAAACTCGCACTGCTTGGCGCCTTGGCGCTGTCCGTGTTTTCCCTGGCAGCGCTGGCTGATGAGAAACCGTTGAAAATCGGGATCGAGGCCGCCTACCCACCGTTCGCATCGAAGGCGCCGGACGGCAGCATCGTCGGCTTCGACTACGACATCGGCAACGCCTTGTGCGAAGAGATGAAGGTCAAGTGCACCTGGGTCGAGCAAGAGTTCGACGGCCTGATTCCGGCACTTAAGGTGCGCAAGATCGACGCCATCCTGTCGTCCATGTCGATCACCGACGATCGCAAGAAGTCCGTGGACTTCACCGGCAAGTACTACCTGACCCCGGCTCGCCTGGTGATGAAGGAAGGTACTGCCGTCAGCGAAGGCCTGACTGAACTGAAGGGCAAGAAGATCGGCGTGCAGCGCGGCTCGATCCACGACCGCTTCGCCAAGGAAGTGCTGGGTGCGCAAGGCGCCACCATCGTTCCTTACGGCACCCAGAATGAAATCTACCTGGACGTCGCCGCTGGCCGTCTGGATGGCACCGTGGCCGATGCTACGCTGTTGGAAGACGGTTTCCTGAAGACTGACGCTGGCAAGGGCTTCGCCTTCGTTGGCCCGTCGTTCACCGACGCCAAGTACTTTGGTGACGGCATCGGTATCGCCGTGCGCAAAGGCGACAAGGCCAACCTGGATCGCATCAACGCTGCCATCGCGGCCATCCGTGCCAACGGCAAGTACAAGCAGATTCAGGACAAGTACTTCAACTTCGACATCTACGGCCCTGAAGCCAAGTAAATCGTCGACGTTTCACCTGTTCAATGGTGCAAGCAGCAGAGACTCTGAGGTTTGCACCATTTTTTCATCCCTAAGGTCGAGGACCTCATCATGTTGAAAGGCTACGGGGCAGTCATCCTCGACGGAGCGTGGCTGACGCTACAGCTCGCCTTGTCGTCCATGGCCCTGGCCATCGTGCTCGGTCTGATCGGTGTGGCGCTGCGTTTGTCGCCAGTGCGCTGGCTGGCCTGGCTCGGCGATCTGTATTCCACCGTGATTCGCGGGATTCCCGATCTGGTATTGATCCTGCTGATCTTCTACGGCGGCCAGGATCTGCTCAACCGCGTCGCGCCCTTGCTCGGCTTTGACGACTATATCGACCTCAATCCGCTGATGGCGGGTATCGGCACCCTGGGTTTCATCTTTGGTGCCTATCTGTCGGAAACGTTCCGTGGCGCGTTCATGGCCATTCCCAAGGGGCAGGCCGAAGCCGGCATGGCCTATGGCATGAGCAACCTGCAGATTTTCTTCCGGGTGCTGGTGCCGCAGATGATTCGCCTGGCGATCCCTGGCTTCACCAACAACTGGCTGGTCCTGACCAAGGCTACCGCACTGATTTCGGTGGTCGGCCTGCAGGACATGATGTTCAAGGCCAAGCAGGCGGCCGACGCCACCCGCGAGCCTTTCACCTTCTTCCTGGCGGTAGCGGCGCTGTACCTGGTGATCACCAGTGTTTCGCTGCTGGCCCTGCGTTACCTCGAGAAGCGCTACTCGGTTGGCGTAAAGGCGGCTGATCTATGATTTTCGACTACAACGTCATCTGGGAAGCGCTGCCGCTGTACCTGAGCGGCCTGCTGACCACCCTCAAGCTGCTGGCGCTGTCGCTGCTGTTCGGTTTGCTGGCGGCCATCCCGCTGGGGCTGATGCGGGTGTCCAAGCAGCCGCTGGTGAACATGAGCGCCTGGCTCTACACCTATGTGATCCGCGGCACGCCGATGCTGGTGCAGCTGTTTCTGATCTACTACGGCCTGGCCCAGTTCGCAGTGGTGCGGGAAAGCTTCCTCTGGCCGTGGCTGTCCAGTGCGACCTTCTGTGCCTGCCTGGCCTTTGCCATCAACACCAGCGCCTATACCGCCGAGATCATCGCCGGCAGCCTCAAGGCCACGCCGCACGGCGAGATCGAGGCGGCCAAGGCCATGGGCATGTCGCGGGTCAAGATGTACCGCCGCATCCTCCTGCCATCGGCCCTGCGCCGGGCGCTGCCGCAGTACAGCAACGAAGTGATCATGATGCTGCAGACCACCAGCCTGGCGTCGATCGTCACCCTGATCGACATCACCGGTGCGGCGCGCACGGTCAACGCCCAGTACTACCTGCCGTTCGAGGCCTACATCACTGCCGGCGTGTTCTACCTGTGCCTGACCTTCATTCTGGTGCGCCTGTTCAAGCTGGCCGAGCGCCGCTGGCTCGGCTACCTGGCGCCGCGCAAGCACTGAGGCCTGCGCCTATTATTTCGCCCTGAGCGTTAGCTCAAGACTGACTGCTTTGTGAGAATCGACAGCATGTACAAACTCGAAGTCCAAGATCTGCATAAACGCTACGGCAGTCACGAAGTGCTCAAGGGCGTGTCCCTGGCGGCCAAGGCAGGCGACGTGATCAGCATCATCGGCTCCAGCGGTTCGGGCAAAAGTACTTTCCTGCGCTGCATCAACCTGCTTGAGCAGCCGCACGCGGGCAAGATCCTGCTCAACAACGAAGAACTCAAGCTGGTGGCCAACAAGGACGGCGCGCTCAAGGCCGCCGATCCCAAGCAGCTGCAGCGCATGCGTTCGCGCCTGTCGATGGTGTTCCAGCACTTCAACCTGTGGTCGCACATGACCGCGCTGGAAAACATCATCGAAGCGCCGGTGCACGTGCTGGGCATGTCGAAAAAAGACGCCCTGGAAAAAGCCGAGCATTACCTGGCCAAGGTGGGTGTCGCCCACCGCAAGGACGCCTATCCTGGGCATATGTCCGGTGGCGAGCAGCAGCGCGTGGCGATTGCCCGGGCGCTGGCCATGGAGCCGGAGGTGATGCTGTTTGACGAGCCGACCTCGGCGCTCGACCCGGAGCTGGTCGGTGATGTGCTCAAGGTCATGCAGTCGCTGGCCCAGGAAGGCCGGACCATGGTCGTGGTCACCCACGAAATGGGCTTTGCCCGCGAGGTGTCGAACCAGCTGGTGTTCCTGCACAAGGGCCTGGTGGAAGAGAGCGGCAACCCGCGCGAAGTGCTGGTCAACCCGCAATCGGAGCGTCTGCAACAGTTCCTTTCGGGCAGCCTGAAGTAAGATTGCCGTTTTGCACCAAAATGGGTCATGCTGCATCGTACGCGCAGCATGACCAGGCTCTAACTTCTTGACCTTTTTCAGGTTTCGGACCGCATCCCATGACCACCCAGCGAATCGGTTTTCTCATCTGGCCCAGCACCAAGGCCCTGACCCTGGCGCTGGCGGAAGAGGTGTTGCGGGTTGCCCAGAAGGTTCATCCGGAAGTGGTCTACGAGCTGTCGTTCCTGCAGGCTGAAGCACCTGGCGAAGGTGCCTGGCGCCTGCCGGGCGAGCCGTGGGCCGGCAAGCTCGAAGGTTGCCAGAAGCTGTTTTTGCTGGCTGACGAGCCGCCCCAGGCCGTGGCGTCGAGCCTGGCCAGCGCACTCAAGCAGCTGGTGCGTGCCGGTTGCGTGGTCGGCGGCCTGTCGGCGGGGGTTTACCCGTTGGCGCAGTTGGGCCTGCTCGATGGTTATCGGGCTGCGGTGCACTGGCGCTGGCAGGATGACTTCGCCGAGCGCTTCCCCAAGGTCATTGCCACCAGCCACTTGTTCGATTGGGATCGGGACCGTTTGACGGCGTGCGGCGGCATGTCGGTCATCGACCTGCTGCTGGCGGTGCTGGCTCGCGATCATGGTGCCGAGCTTGCCGGTGCGGTGTCTGAAGAACTGGTGGTCGAGCGAATTCGCGAAGGCGGCGAGCGCCAGCGCATTCCGCTGCAAAACCGTCTCGGCTCCAGCCATCCGAAGCTGACCCAGGCCGTGCTGCTGATGGAAGCCAACATCGAAGAGCCGCTGACCACCGACGAGATCGCCCAGCATGTGTGTGTATCGCGTCGTCAACTGGAGCGGATCTTCAAGCAATACCTCAATCGCGTGCCGAGCCAGTACTACCTGGAGCTGCGCCTGAACAAGGCACGGCAGATGCTGATGCAGACCAGCAAGTCGATCATCCAGATCGGGCTGTCCTGTGGCTTCTCCTCGGGGCCGCATTTCTCCAGTGCCTATCGCAACTTCTTTGGCGCAACGCCGCGTGAAGATCGCAACCAGCGACGTAGCAGCAGCCCGTTCGAACTGTCTTCGGTGCCCGCCGAGCGCGGTTGATCGCCGCTGCTATCGCCGGCAACGCCGGCTCCCGCTGTTGTTGTGTATGCAGAGTCCCTTGTGGGAGTCGGCGTTGCCGGCGATGGCTGCGCAGCAGCCCGAATACAGTTGTGTCCCCGCATCCCTCACACCGTTTAAACTGCGCCTTTGCGATCCTATTTGTCGCATTGCCGAAAGCCTTGGTAAAACAGGGTTTGGCGCTATAAGAAGTTGTCGCTTGGCGGCAAGGTCAGGCGCCGATCTGTCCTTACAATCCCCCCATCGCTCGCCAGTTCCAGGCAGGCGTTCCTCTTCAGGAGACTCCGATGTCCGTTGAGCAAGCTCCGGTGCAACGCGCCGATTTCGACCAGGTGATGGTCCCCAACTATGCACCGGCGGCTTTCATCCCCGTCCGTGGAGCGGGTTCCCGCGTCTGGGATCAGGCGGGCCGCGAGCTGATCGATTTCGCCGGCGGCATCGCCGTTAACGTCCTTGGCCATGCCCACCCGGCGCTGGTTGGCGCCCTGACCGAGCAGGCCAACAAGCTGTGGCACGTGTCCAACGTGTTCACCAACGAGCCGGCCCTGCGCCTGGCGCACAAGCTGGTCGACGCGACCTTCGCCGACCGCGCGTTCTTCTGCAACTCCGGCGCCGAGGCCAACGAGGCCGCGTTCAAGCTGGCCCGTCGTGTTGCCCACGACCGTTTCGGCCCCGAGAAGCACGAGATCATCGCCACCGTGAACAGCTTCCACGGGCGCACCCTGTTCACCGTCAGCGTCGGCGGCCAGCCGAAGTACTCCGACGGTTTCGGGCCGAAAATCACTGGCATCAGCCACGTGCCGTACAACGATCTGGAAGCGCTGAAAGCGCAGATCTCCGACAAGACTTGCGCCGTGGTCATCGAGCCGATCCAGGGCGAGAGCGGTGTGGTGCCGGCAGACGTTGCCTACCTGCAAGGCGCCCGTGAGCTGTGCGACAAGCACAACGCGCTGCTGATCTTCGACGAAGTGCAGACCGGCGTTGGCCGTACCGGCGAGCTGTTTGCCTACATGCACTACGGCGTGACCCCGGACATCCTCTCCAGCGCCAAGAGCCTGGGCGGCGGTTTCCCGATCGGCGCGATGCTGACCACCGAAGCACTGGCCAAGCACCTGACCGTCGGCACCCACGGCACCACCTACGGCGGCAACCCACTGGCCTGTGCCGTAGCCAATGCGGTGCTGGATGTGGTCAACACCCCTGAAGTGCTGGCCGGCGTCAAGGCCAAGCACCAGAAGTTCAAGGCGCGCCTGGAGCAGATCGGTGAGAAGTACGGCCTGTTCACCCAGGTGCGTGGCGTTGGCCTGCTGATCGGTTGCGTATTGTCCGAAGCCTGGAAAGGCAAGGCCAAGGACGTCTTCAATGCTGCCGAGAAAGAAGGCCTGATGGTGCTGCAAGCCGGCCCTGACGTGGTGCGTTTTGCCCCGAGCCTAGTGGTCGAAGATGCCGATATCGACGAAGGCCTGGACCGTTTCGAGCGTGCTGCGGCAAAACTGACTCAGGGCTGATTCAAGCCTTTGGTCCTTTCATCGGCCCTGCGGGGCCGGTGAAACCGAATTCCAGAGCAGGTGCCTGCGGGCGCCTGCTGTTTTTCTCTGAGCCGGCGGATGTCGGCCTGTTTTCCCGAAAGGAGTGACACCATGCTGGTGATGCGCCCCGCGCAAATGGCTGATCTGGGCGAAGTACAGCGTCTTGCCGCAGACAGCCCCATTGGTGTCACGTCCTTGCCGGATGATGCCGGTCGCCTGAGCGACAAGATTGCCGCCTCGGAAACGTCCTTCGCTGCCGAAGTCAGCTTCAATGGCGAGGAGAGCTATTTCTTCGTCCTCGAAGACAGCAGCACCGGCAAGCTGGTCGGCTGTTCGGCCATCGTTGCCTCGGCCGGCTATTCCGAGCCGTTCTACAGCTTTCGTAACGAGACCTTCGTGCATGCGTCGCGGGAGCTGAAGATCCACAACAAGATTCACGTCCTGTCGCAGTGCCACGACCTGACCGGCAACAGCCTGCTGACCAGCTTCTACGTGCTGCCGGAACTGGTCGGCAGCGGCTGGGCCGAGCTCAACTCCCGTGGCCGCCTGCTGTTCATGGCCGCCCACCCGGAGCGCTTTGCCGAATCGGTGGTGACCGAGATCGTCGGCTACAGCGACGAACATGGCGATTCGCCGTTCTGGGACGCCATCGGGCGCAACTTTTTCGACCTCAACTACGCCGAGGCCGAGCGCCTGTGCGGTCTCAAGAGCCGGACCTTCCTGGCCGAGCTGATGCCCCATTACCCGATCTACGTGCCGCTGCTGCCGGATGCCGCGCAAGAGGCCATGGGCCAGGTACACCCGCGGGCGCAGATCACCTTCGACATCCTGATGCGCGAAGGCTTCGAGACCGATCACTACATCGACATTTTCGACGGCGGCCCGACCCTGCATGCGCGGGTTTCCGGGATCCGTTCGATTGCCCAGAGCCGGGTGATGCCGGTCAAGCTGGACGATACCGCCAGCAAGGGTGGGCGCCCGTACCTGGTCTGCAACGGCCAGTTGCAGGATTACCGTGCGGTGCTGCTGGAGCTCGATTGGGCACCTGGCAAGCCGGTCAGCCTGAGTCTTGAAGCCGCCGAAGCCCTGGGCGTCGGCGAAGGCGCCAGCGTGCGTCTGGTCGCGGTTTGATCCCTGCGGTTCGATAACCGAGTACCCAGGTCGAGTTTTGCGGCAGGCCCAAGGCCGCCGCCCGAGGAGATAGCATGATCGTTCGTCCCGTACGCAGCAGCGATTTACCCGCGCTGATCGAGCTGGCGCGCAGCACCGGCACCGGCCTGACCACCTTGCCGGCCAACGAAGAGCGCCTGGCACACCGGGTCGGCTGGGCCGAGAAGACTTTCCGTGGCGAAGCCGAGCGTGGCGATGCCGATTACCTGTTCGTGCTGGAAAACGACGAAGGCGTGGTGGTGGGGATCTCCGCCATCGCCGGTGCGGTGGGCCTGCGTGAGCCCTGGTACAACTACCGGGTCGGCCTGACCGTCAGCGCGTCCCAGGAACTGAACATCTATCGGGAAATCCCCACCCTGTTCCTGGCCAACGACCTGACCGGCAACTCCGAGCTGTGCTCGCTGTTCTTGCGTGGCGATCACCGCAGTGGTCTCAATGGCCGCCTGCTGGCCAAGGCGCGCCTGCTGTTCATCGCCGAGTTCCCGGAGCTGTTCGGCAACAAGATCATCGCCGAAATGCGCGGCATGTCCGATGAGCAGGGGCGCTCGCCGTTCTGGGAAAGCCTGGGCCGGCACTTCTTCAAGATGGAATTCAGCCAGGCCGACTACCTGACCGGCGTTGGCAACAAGGCCTTCATCGCCGAGCTGATGCCCAAGTTCCCGCTGTACACCTGCTTCCTCTCGGAAGCGGCGCGCAGTGTGATTGGCCGGGTGCATACCGACACAGAGCCTGCGTTGGCAATGCTCAAGAGCGAAGGCTTCAGCTACCAGGGCTATGTCGACATCTTCGACGCGGGCCCCGCGGTGGAGTGCGAAACGTCGAAGATCCGCGCCGTGCACGACAGCCAGGCGCTGGTACTGGCCGTTGGCACCCCGGGCGACGACGCAACCCCTTTCATCATCCACAACCGCAAGCGCGAAGACTGCCGCATCACCGCCGCACCTGCGCGCCTGGCGGCCGGCACCCTGGTGGTCGATCCACAGACCGCCAAACGCCTGCGCCTGAGCGCCGGTGACCAGGTGCGTGCCGTACCACTGTCCGCTGCCCGGGAGGCCAAATAATGACGACTCACTTTATCGCCGGTAGCTGGCAGGCAGGGCAGGGTGAAGCGCTGCAATCGCTCGATCCGGTCAGCCAACAGGTTGTCTGGCAAGGCCAGGGCGCCAATGCCGAGCAGGTCGACAGTGCGGTCAAGGCCGCACGCCAGGCCTTTGCCGGCTGGGCGCTGCAGTCGCTGGACGCGCGCATCAGCGTGCTCGAGGCCTTTGCCGCCGCGCTCAAGGCCAATGCCGACGAACTGGCACGCTGCATCGGTGAAGAAACCGGCAAGCCGCTGTGGGAAGCTGCGACCGAAGTGACCAGCATGGTCAACAAGGTGGCGATTTCGGTACAGAGCTACCGCGAGCGCACCGGTGAAAAGAGCGGCCCGCTGGCCGATGCCACCGCCGTGCTGCGGCACAAGCCCCATGGCGTGGTCGCGGTGTTCGGCCCGTACAACTTCCCCGGCCATCTGCCCAACGGTCACATCGTGCCGGCGCTGCTGGCCGGTAACACCGTGGTGTTCAAGCCGAGCGAGCTGACCCCGAAAGTCGCCGAGCTGACGGTCAAGTGCTGGATCGAGGCCGGCCTGCCGGCGGGTGTGCTCAACCTGGTCCAGGGCGCCCGCGAAACCGGCGTGGCCCTGGCCGCCAACCCGGGCATCGACGGCTTGTTCTTCACCGGCTCCAGCCGCACCGGCAACCTGCTGCACCAGCAGTTCGCCGGTCGTCCGGATAAGATCCTGGCCCTGGAGATGGGCGGCAACAACCCGCTGGTGGTCGACGAGGTCAAAGACCTGGACGCCGCGGTGTACACGATTATCCAGTCGGCGTTCATTTCCGCCGGCCAGCGCTGCACCTGTGCGCGCCGCCTGCTGGTACCGCAAGGCGCCTGGGGCGATGCGCTGCTCAAGCGGCTGGTCGAGGTGAGCAAGAACATCTCTGTCGGTGCGTTTGATCAGCAGCCGGCGCCGTTCATGGGCTCGGTGATCTCCCTGGGCGCGGCCAAGGCATTGCTCGATGCACAGGCGCAACTGCTGGGCAACGGCGGTATCGCGCTGCTGCAAATGATCCAGCCGCAGGCCACGGCGGCCTTGCTGACCCCAGGCATCATCGATGTCAGCGCGGTAGCGGATCGCCCGGACGAAGAGTTCTTCGGCCCGCTGCTGCAGGTTATTCGCTACAGCGATTTCGATGCGGCGATCGCCGAGGCCAACAACACCCAGTACGGCCTGGCGGCCGGCCTGTTGTCCGATTCCCACGCGCGCTATCAGTACTTCTGGCTGCAAAGCCGTGCCGGTATCGTCAACTGGAACAAGCAGTTGACCGGCGCCGCCAGCAGCGCGCCATTCGGTGGTGTGGGGGCCAGCGGCAATCACCGCGCCAGTGCCTACTACGCGGCCGATTACTGCGCTTACCCGGTAGCCTCGCTGGAGACCGCCAGCCTGACCCTGCCCGCCACACTGACGCCAGGCGTCTCCCTATAACAAAAGGTCCACGGAGCCTTGCCGATGAAATCGTTTGAAGTGAATTTTGATGGTCTGGTCGGACCGACGCACAACTACGGCGGGCTGTCCTACGGCAACGTTGCTTCGCAAAGCAACAGCCAGCAGGCGTCCAACCCGCGGGAAGCGGCGCGTCAGGGCCTGGCGAAGATGAAGGCGTTGATGGAGATGGGCTTCCAGCAGGGCGTTTTGGCCCCGCAGGAGCGTCCGGACGTGGCTGCGTTGCGTCGCCTGGGCTTTGCCGGCACTGACGCACAAGTGATCGAGCGGGCAGCCAAAGAGGCCATGCCGCTGCTGGTCGCCAGTTGCTCGGCATCGAGCATGTGGGTGGCCAACGCCGCCACGGTCAGCCCGAGTGCCGACACCGCTGACGGCCGCGTGCATTTCACCGCCGCCAACCTCAACTGCAAATACCACCGCAGCATCGAGCACCCGACAACCAGTCGCGTGCTCGGCGCCATGTTCGCCAATTCGCAGCACTTTGCCCACCACGCGGCGCTGCCGGCCGTGGCGCAGTTCGGTGATGAAGGCGCGGCCAACCACACGCGCTTCTGCCGCAGCTATGGCGAGGCCGGCGTCGAGTTCTTCGTCTATGGCCGCAGCGCCTTCGACACCCGTTATCCGGCGCCGCAGAAGTACCCGGCACGCCAGACCCTCGAAGCCTCGCAAGCCGTCGCGCGCCTGCACGGGCTGAGTGAGGAGGGTGTGGTCTACGCCCAGCAGAACCCGGCGGTGATCGACCAGGGCGTGTTTCATAACGATGTGATCGCGGTGGGTAACGGTGAAGTGCTGTTCTACCACGAGGACGCCTTCCTCGAGACGGAGGCGATGCTTGCCCAACTGCAGGCTAAACTGGCTAAACGGGGCGGTAACTTCAAGGCGATCTGCGTACCGCGCTCGGCTGTCACGGTAGAGGACGCAGTGCGTTCCTACCTGTTCAACAGCCAGTTGCTGTCTCGCGCCGATGGTTCGATGCTGCTGATCGTGCCGGAAGAGTGCCGCAACAACGAGCGGGTCTGGGCTTATTTGAGCGCCCTGACCAGCGCCGGCGGGCCGGTTGGCGAGGTCAAGGTCTTCGACCTCAAGCAGAGCATGCAGAACGGCGGCGGGCCGGCGTGCCTGCGCTTGCGCGTGGCATTGAATGAAACGGAACTGGCAGCGGTCAATCCAGGCGTTATCATGACCGCACCGCTGTACGACACCCTGACCCAGTGGGTCGACAAGCACTACCGCGATCGCCTGAGCGAAACCGACCTGGCCGATCCGCAGCTGTTGCTGGAATGTCGTACGGCATTGGATGAACTGACCCAGATCCTCAAACTGGGTTCGGTCTATCCGTTCCAACTCCAACCTTGAGAGAGAATTCGACTATGTCCGACGCCCTGCAGCTGATCCTTGAAGATGACGATGGCACCCAGCTGGAAACTTCCTGCACCCGCTTTGCGGTGGTCTGGCAAGGCAAGGAGGTATGGATTCAGCAGGATGGCCGTGGTCAGCTGCTGATCGGCGTCGACGTCGAAGAAGACGACACCGAGTACGCCAACCTGCTGCTGCGCCCACTGGCCACCAACCTGGTGAGCCTGCAGTTGGAAATGGAACCGGCCGATGCCGGCGACGATGATGATCACGTCCATGGTCCTGATTGCGGCCACCATCACTAAGGAATAGCCCATGCTCGCCCTCGGCAAACTGCTTGAACTGACCCTGGCCGGTCGCGAACCGGCAGAGAAGACCCAGCTGACTGTCGACGGCGTACGCATGCGCTGGCTCGGTGAGGGCGCCCTCGAAGTGCGCCCGCCCGAAGCCCGTGACAATGGCCTGGACCTGCTGCTGTCGGCAGGCATCCATGGCAACGAAACCGCACCGATCGAGTTGCTCGATCGGCTGCTGCACGACATCGCCCGTGGCGATCTCAAGCCTTGTGCCCGTATTCTCTTCCTGTTCGGTAACCCCGAGGCGATTCGCCGCGGTGAGCGTTACATCGAGCAGGACGTCAACCGCCTGTTCAATGGCCGCCACGATCAGACCAGTGGTGCCGAAGCCCTGCGTGCCTGTGAACTGGAGCGCCTGGCGGCGACTTTCTTCAGCATCCCTGGGCGCAGTCGCCTGCATTACGACCTGCACACTGCCATTCGCGGGTCGAAGATCGAGCAGTTCGCCCTCTATCCGTACAAGGACGGTCGCCAGCATTCGCGCCGCGAGCTGGCGCGCCTGGGCGCGGCCGGCATGGAGGCGGTGCTGCTGCAAAGCAAGGTCTCGATCACCTTCACCGCTTATACCTATGAGCAGCTTGAGGCTGAAGCCTTTACCCTGGAGCTGGGCAAGGCACGGCCGTTCGGGCAAAACGCTCAGGTCAACCTCGAGCGCCTGGAAACCCGCCTGAAACAGATCATTGAAGGCACTGAGCCTGAAGCGCCTGAAGCACTGGATGGTTTGCAGCTGTTCAGCGTGGCTCGCGAAATCATCAAGCACAGCGAGCACTTTCGTCTGAACCTGCCCGCGGATATCGAGAACTTCTCCGAGCTTGAGCCAGGCTACTTGCTGGCCGAGGACATCGCCGATACGCGCTGGATCGTCGAGGAGCAGGGCGCCCGCATCATCTTCCCCAACCCCAAGGTCAAGAATGGCCTTCGGGCGGGGATCCTGATCGTCCCCGCCAACCCCGAACAGCTGGGCTGATTGAGTGGGGGCAGGCTTGCCCCGCGATTGCGATCTACCTGCTGCATCGCATCGCGGGACAAGCCCACTCCTCCAGCGGCATTCTCAGCCGGCCATCTTCTGTGGCACTTCATTGCGGCGCAGAGCGCGCAACTTCTGCAAAGTATCGGCACAGGTCTTGGCCGCCTCGGCACCCTTGACCAGGAAATGCTCGAAGTAGAAGTTCTGGTGCTCATCGCCGGCATGGAAGTGGTGCGGGGTCAGCACCACCGAAAACACCGGTACTTCGGTTTCCAGTTGCACCTGCATCAGGCCGCTGATCACCGACTGGGCAACGAACTCGTGGCGGTACAGGCCGCCATCGACCACCAGGCCGGCGGCGACGATACCGGCGTAGCGACCGCCACGGGCCAGCAGCTTGGCGTGCAGGGGGATCTCGAAGGCGCCGCCGACTTCGAAGAAGTCGATGTCGCTGGCCTGATAGCCTTGTTTACCCATTTCCTCGACAAAGGCCTTGCGTGCCTGGTCGACAATTTCCTTGTGCCAGCAGGCCTGGATGAAGGCGATGCGCTCGTGGGAAGGGTTCTTGCTATCGATTGCGGTGGGTTGCATTGAAACGGACTCCTGTTTGTATGAGAAACAGGGCGCTGGATCGAAGGGGATTTCGCCGTGCAGGTGCACAACGACAGGCGCGGCTGCACCTATCCCGTTCTCTCTTTATCCGGACTATGACCGTCGGCCCCGGAATCACACCGGGTCTGCTGACCTTGCAGGCTGGCCTGCAAGCGCTCGCGGGCTATGCGCGTTACGCGCAATTACCGCCGGTGGGGAATTGCACCCCGCCCTGAGAACGTTGCCGTCGATACTCGGCGGCGGGGAATTATTAGCACAGATGTCAGGTAAACGTATAGGCTGCTAACGTTTTTTCCCGGATGAATGACATTTCATCCGGGAAACCTTGCCAATTGCTGTGTGCGGCCCCAGTAATACCGTGTCACCAGATCAAAATCAGGCCCGTAGAGGCCCGGCGGGGTGGCGGTGAGCGGTTTTTCGCTGTCGTTGTCGTTGCAGGCCGTCCAATTGACGGTTTCTATAGCATAAACACACTGCACCCAAGCCGAAGGCCCGATATAATGCGGCCCTTTGCCGTCGTTTCGTCAATTTGACGCAAGCATTTGCCTTAAGGCCGCCGTTTCCGTGGAAGAACCTATGAAAAGCGCAGAAATCCGTGAAGCCTTCCTTCGCTTCTTCGAAGAGCAGGGACACACCCGAGTTGCCTCCAGCTCCTTGATTCCGGGCAACGACCCGACCCTGCTGTTCACCAACGCGGGGATGAACCAGTTCAAGGACTGCTTCCTTGGCCAGGAAAAGCGCGCCTACACCCGCGCCACCAGCAGCCAGAAGTGCGTGCGCGCCGGCGGCAAGAACAGCGACCTGGAAAACGTCGGCTACACCGCCCGTCACCACACCTTCTTCGAAATGCTGGGTAACTTCAGCTTCGGTGACTACTTCAAGCGTGACGCCATCACCTACGCCTGGACCTTCCTGACCAAGGTGCTGAACCTGCCGGAAGAGAAACTCTGGGTCACCGTCTATGCCAGCGACGATGAGGCATACGACATCTGGACCAAAGAGATCGGCGTGCCGGCCGAGCGCATGGTGCGCATTGGTGACAACAAGGGCGCGCCATACGCCTCCGATAACTTCTGGACCATGGGCGATACCGGCCCGTGCGGCCCGTGCACCGAGATCTTCTACGACCACGGCGCCGACATCTGGGGCGGCCCACCCGGCTCGCCGGAAGAAGATGGCGATCGCTACATCGAGATCTGGAACAACGTCTTCATGCAGTTCAACCGCACCGCCGATGGCGTGCTGCACCCGCTGCCAGCGCCGTCGGTGGATACCGGCATGGGCCTGGAGCGTATCAGTGCGGTCATGCAGCACGTGCACTCGAACTACGAGATCGACCTGTTCCGCAACCTGCTCAGCGCTTCGGCCGCCGCCATTGGCTGCGCCAACCAGGAGCAGTCGTCGCTCAAGGTGGTGTCCGACCACATCCGTTCCTGCAGCTTCCTGATTGCCGACGGCGTGCTGCCGTCCAACGAAGGCCGTGGCTACGTGCTGCGCCGCATCATCCGTCGCGCCTGCCGCCACGGTAACAAGCTGGGCGCCACCGGCAGCTTCTTCTACAAGATCGTTGCCGCCCTGGTGGCCGAGATGGGCGAAGCCTTCCCTGAGCTCACGCAGCAGCAGGCCAACATCGAGCGCGTGCTCAAGGCTGAAGAAGAGCAGTTCGCCAAGACCCTGGAGCAGGGCCTGAAGATCCTCGAGCAGGACCTGGCCGAGCTCAAAGGTACCGTGGTACCGGGCGACGTGGTGTTCAAGCTGTACGACACCTACGGTTTCCCGATGGACCTGACCGCCGACATCGCCCGCGAGCGCGAGTTGACCATCGACGAAGCAGGCTTCGAGCGCGAGATGGAAGCCCAGCGCGAGCGCGCCCGTTCCGCCAGCGCCTTCGGCCTGGACTACAACACCCTGGTCAAGGTCGATGTGGCCACCGAGTTCACCGGCTACAGCGCCACCGAAGGCAGCGCCAACATCGTTGCTCTTTATAAGGACGGTAAAGTCGTCGAACAGTTGGGCGAAGGCGAGGAGGGCGTGGTCATCCTCGACCGCACGCCGTTCTACGCCGAATCCGGCGGCCAGGTCGGTGACACCGGCTACCTGCAGGCGGGCAACGTACGCTTTGACGTGCGCGACACCACCAAGACCGGCGGCGCCTTCCTGCACCACGGTGTGGTGGCCAGCGGCACCCTGGTCGTCGGTACTCAGGTGCAGACCCGCGTCGATGCCGATGTCCAGCACGCCACCTCGCTGAACCACTCCGCCACCCACCTGCTGCACGCGGCGCTGCGCCAGGTGCTGGGCGATCACGTACAACAGAAGGGCTCGCTGGTCGATAGCCAGCGCCTGCGCTTCGACTTCAGTCACTTCGAGGCGGTCAAGCCAGAGCAGCTCAAGGCCCTGGAAGACATCGTCAACCGCGAAGTGCGCAAGAACTCCGAGGTGCAAACCGAAGAGACCGATATCGAAACCGCCAAGCAGAAGGGCGCCATGGCGCTGTTCGGCGAGAAGTACGGCGACAGCGTGCGGGTGCTGAGCATGGGCGGCGATTTCTCCGTCGAACTGTGCGGCGGTATCCACGCCAAGCGTACCGGTGATATCGGCCTGCTCAAGATCATCAGCGAAGGTGGCGTGGCCTCCGGCGTACGCCGGATCGAAGCGGTCACCGGCGCTGCCGCACTGGCGTACCTGAACGCTGCCGAAGAGCAGCTCAAGGAAGCCGCGCAACTGGTCAAGGGCAGTCGCGACAACCTGATCGACAAGCTCTCGGCCGTGCTCGAGCGCAACCGCCAGCTGGAAAAACAGCTGGAGCAACTGCAGGCCAAGGCCGCCAGCGCTGCTGGCGACGACCTGTCCAACGCAGCCGTCGAGGTCAAGGGCGTCAAGGTCCTGGCCGCGCGTCTCGATGGCCAGGACGGCAAGGCGCTGCTGGCGCTGGTCGATCAGCTGAAGAACAAACTCGGCCGCGCAGTGATCCTGCTCGGCAGTGTCCATGAGGAAAAGGTCGTACTGGTTGCCGGTGTGACCAAGGACCTGACTGGCCAACTCAAAGCCGGTGATTTGATGAAACAAGCCGCTGCCGCGGTGGGTGGCAAGGGCGGTGGTCGTCCGGACATGGCGCAAGGTGGTGGCGTAGACACCGCAGCGCTGGACAACGCGCTGGCCCTGACCGTGCCATTCGTGGAGCAGGGCGTTTAAGGCGTACATCGGCCCGCTGTCTAGTGGCGGGCCATGGCGTCGTTTGAATGTTTATTGGGTGCCCTTCATGGGCTGAGGCGGCTTTGAAATGGCGTTGATCGTACAGAAATTTGGCGGTACCTCGGTCGGCACAGTCGAGCGAATCGAGCAGGTTGCCGACAAGGTCAAGAAGTTCCGCGAAGCCGGCGATGACCTGGTGGTTGTACTGTCGGCGATGAGCGGTGAAACCAATCGCCTGATCGACCTGGCCAAGAAGATCAGCGATCAGCCGGTTCCGCGTGAACTGGATGTGATCGTCTCCACCGGCGAGCAGGTGACCATCGCCTTGCTGGCCATGGCCCTGATCAAGCGCGGTATTCCGGCGGTGTCCTACACCGGTAACCAGGTGCGGATCCTCACCGACAGCGCGCACAACAAGGCGCGCATCCTGCAGATCGACGATCAGAAAATCCGTGGCGACCTCAAGGCCGGCCGCGTGGTGGTGGTCGCAGGTTTCCAGGGTGTCGACGAGCACGGCAACATCACCACCCTTGGTCGTGGTGGCTCCGATACCACCGGCGTGGCCCTGGCGGCAGCGCTGAAGGCTGACGAGTGCCAGATCTACACCGATGTCGATGGTGTCTACACCACCGACCCGCGCGTGGTGGCCCAGGCCCAGCGCCTGGACAAGATCACCTTTGAAGAGATGCTGGAAATGGCCAGCCTCGGTTCCAAGGTGTTGCAGATCCGCGCTGTCGAGTTCGCCGGCAAGTACAACGTCCCGCTGCGCGTGCTGCACAGCTTCCAGGAGGGTCCGGGTACCCTCATTACCATTGATGAAGAGGAATCCATGGAACAGCCGATCATTTCCGGCATCGCCTTCAATCGCGATGAAGCCAAGCTGACCATTCGTGGCGTACCGGATACCCCGGGCGTTGCTTTCAAGATCCTCGGCCCTATCAGTGCCGCGAACATCGAAGTCGACATGATCGTGCAGAACGTTTCGCACGATAACACCACCGACTTCACCTTCACCGTGCATCGCAACGACTACGACAAGGCCCACAAGGTCCTGGACAAGACTGCCGCGGAGCTCAACGCCCGCGAAGTGGTGGGTGACACCAACATCGCCAAGGTCTCGATCGTCGGCGTCGGCATGCGTTCCCACGCCGGTGTGGCCAGCCGCATGTTCGAAGCGCTGGCCAAGGAGAGCATCAACATCCAGATGATCTCCACTTCCGAGATCAAGGTCTCGGTGGTTATCGAAGAGAAGTACCTGGAGCTGGCGGTGCGCGCCCTGCACACCGCCTTCGAGCTGGACGCCCCTGCCCGACAGGGTGAGTAAGGCGACTGCCTCAGGGGGCGCGGCTTGGCCGCGCCCTTCGTTTTTCTGGCTGGTGTGAGAAATCTGTGCTTTTGCTCGCGCTAGTCAATACTTAGGCGTAGGTCGGCAGCCGTCACGGGTTGTAGGCTGAAGCCCTTTTTTTTGCAGACTGTTATCCCTGAACTGAATTGCGTGAGGAGAAAGCTATGTTGATTCTGACTCGTCGGTGCGCCGAGAGCCTGATCATTGGCGACGGCGAAATCACCGTGACCGTGCTCGGCGTCAAAGGAAACCAAGTGCGGATCGGGGTAAATGCCCCTAAAGAAGTGGCCGTCCACCGTGAGGAAATCTACCTGCGGATCAAGAAAGAGAAGGACGAAGAACCAACCCATTAATTTTTATCGAGTTTTTTTCAAAAAAGAGTTTGCAAACGGGGAAGGGTCTGGTTATTATACGCCCCGTGTTGCGGAGAGGTGGCCGAGTGGCCGAAGGCGCTCCCCTGCTAAGGGAGTATACCTCACAAGGGTATCGGGGGTTCGAATCCCCCCTTCTCCGCCATTATTCATGTAGGACGCTGTAATCTGCCTGAATCGCCTAAGTCGTTGAAATTAAACGAAAAAGTGGTTGGCAAAATGATTTAGCGGCCTATAATGCGCGGTAACAAATGCACTCATAGCTCAGCTGGATAGAGTACTCGGCTACGAACCGAGCGGTCGGAGGTTCGAATCCTCCTGAGTGCACCATACGACGAAGCCATTTTCAGTTTGAAAGTTGCTTCAGCTGCAACCAGAGGTGATCTGGTCCATCAAGCGCCAACCCTGCACTCATAGCTCAGCTGGATAGAGTACTCGGCTACGAACCGAGCGGTCGGAGGTTCGAATCCTCCTGAGTGCACCATACATCAAAGCCATTTTCAATTTGAAAGTTGCTTTAGCTGTAACCAGAGGTGATCTGGTCCATCAAGCGCCAACCTGCACTCATAGCTCAGCTGGATAGAGTACTCGGCTACGAACCGAGCGGTCGGAGGTTCGAATCCTCCTGAGTGCACCATACAACAGAAAGCCCGCCTATCAAGGCGGGCTTTTTGCTTTCCGGCGTTCATCTTCCGGTAAGGCGCGATGCATAAACTGTCATCGTTGCCGTGCCTGCCCCGCGCCATTTTTTGCCGACCCCGATGTGTTTTTTTTCGCGTTGCCGCCGTCGCACTGTTGGCTGCACACGTTGTCACAACAATGTCTCGCAAACGATTGTTCTAGCCGCGATTTTTTCAGCACTCAGACAGCTCAAGCGGTGTATGATTGCGCCCGTCAGCCCCGCCGGGGCTTGTGGAATCCCACCATGGACTTACCCAGTAGTTACTCAATAGCAAGTTTTGCCAATCAAGAATTGACTGATTGATCCTCCCGGCGTGCTCCGCTGCTGGGAGTGGAGTTCGCCTATGACTGAAATCGAAGTAAAAAAGACGCAAGAGAGCCTGCAGGATCGCCTGGCCCAGGTGGTCGAACTGCTGCACCGTCAACGCGTGGTCGAAGACCTGACCCACCGTCAGGAAGGTCATCACCATGACCTGGTAGAAAACCTGGTTCACCGCCAGAACCTGGTCGAGCTGCAGCGCAAGCTCGACGATCTGCACTCCGCTGACGTTGCCCACATCCTCGAGGCCCTGCCGCTGGACGATCGTTTGACCGTCTGGCAACTGGTCAAGGCCGAGCGCGACGGTGACATCCTCCTGGAAGTGTCCGACTCGGTCCGTGAGACCCTGATCGCCGACATGGACGATCACGAGCTGCTCGCCGCCGCCAAGGAAATGGACGCCGACGAACTGGCCGACCTGGCGCCAGAGCTGCCCCGTGACGTTGTCCACGAGCTGATGGAAAGCCTCGATGCCCAGCAGCGCGAACGCGTGCGTTCGGCTCTGAGCTACGACGAGGATCAGGTCGGTGCGCTGATGGACTTCGAGATGGTCACCATCCGCGAAGACGTCAGCCTCGAAGTCGTCTTGCGTTACCTGCGCCGGCTCAAGGAGCTGCCAGGCCACACCGACAAACTCTTCGTGGTCGATTACGACGGCATCCTCAAGGGTGTGCTGCCGATCAAGCGTTTGCTGGTCAACGACCCGGAGAAGAAAGTCGCCGAGGTCATGGCCAGCGATCCGGTGAGTTTCCACCCGGACGAAGACGCCTACGATGCCGCTCAGGCGTTCGAACGTTACGACCTGATCTCCGCGCCGGTGGTCGACAAGAGCGATCGCCTGATCGGCCGTCTGACCATCGACGAGATGGTCGACCTGATTCGTGAAGAGAGCGAAAACGAAGTGCTGAGCATGGCTGGTCTGCGCGAAGAAGAAGACATCTTCGCCTCGGTCTGGCGCTCGCTGCGCAACCGTTGGGCGTGGCTGGCGATCAACCTGATCACCGCCTTCGTTGCCTCGCGAGTGATCGGCCTGTTCGAAGGCTCGATTGAAAAACTGGTGGCACTGGCGGCGTTGATGCCGATCGTTGCCGGTATCGGCGGCAACTCCGGTAACCAGACCATCACCATGATCGTGCGCGCCATGGCCCTGGACCAGGTTAGCCCCGGCAACACCTCGCGGTTGATGCGCAAGGAGCTGGCGGTGTCGCTGATCAACGGCCTGATCTGGGGTGGGGTGATCGGGGTGGTCGCCTACCTGCTGTACGACAGCTGGTCGCTCGGCGTGGTGATGACCGGCGCCATGACTCTTAACCTGTTGCTGGCGGCGCTGATGGGGGTGTTGATCCCGATGACCCTGGTGCGCCTGGGTCGCGATCCGGCGATGGGCTCCAGCGTGATGATCACGGCAGTGACCGACAGTGGTGGCTTCTTTATCTTCCTTGGCCTTGCCACCATCTTCCTGCTCTGATTGGCCATCAGGCAAAAAAATACACCCCTCGCGAGGGGTGTTTTTTTTGCCTGGCGTTTACTGCCCTGGCTGCTTTGCAACTGGCCAGGCGTGTGATCGGCGCGCCGCAGGCAAAAAAAAGCCAATGCGCAAGCATTGGCCTTGGGGGATTGAGCCGCGGAATCAGGAAGCGTCAGCGGCCATCTCGGCGTCATGGGCAATCAACGACACCAGCGCATTCTGCTGGCGATGGGAAAGCTGGCGGAAACGTTGCAACAGTTCGCGTTCGTGCAGGGACAGTTCCGGGCTGTCCAGACGCATGCTCAGTTCTTCACCCAGTGCGCCTTCCTGAATAAGGCTTTGCTCCAGGCGAGCGATGATTTCCGAGTTCATGCTGCGGTGATGGTTGCGCGCTACCTCGGCAATGCGCTCACGCATTCCGTCGGGGAGGCGGACGACGAATTTGTCAGCGGTGCGGCTTGAGTAAATAGCCTGTTTCATTGGGCGCATATAATTGACCGGTTTTAGTTCAGGGGGAAGCGGTTCTCGAAATTGGCCGCACGATGTCACTACGACCATCCCGGCGTCAAAATGTTCAACCTGAATTGTGAATGAGGTGTGAATCATGCCTCATTATCGCCGGTTCCTTGGCGTCAATTCTGTGACAAATATTGAACCGGATAAAGGCGTTTTGCCAGTACCAATTATCAGAAATGAGCACTGGTTTGAAAAGTTTTCATTTTCTCGGTTTCCGGTTATTCAGACCTTCGTCGGCTACAGCATGCAACAAGCGGAAACAGCCACGGAAAGCGTCTAGAATGCGTGTGCTTTCCTACCATTGAGCATAGTGGCTATGCAGCATGACGCAAGCGCGACGCAGCGTACAGCAACCCCGGGCCGACTGGTGTACCTGATGGGACCCTCCGGGGCCGGAAAAGATTCCCTGATTGATGCGGCGCGCAACGAACTTCAACGCCATAACGTGCACGTTGCCCGGCGCGTGATTACCCGCTCGGCCGAGGCCAAAGGCGAAGATGCGCTGGGTGTATCTGCTGAACAGTTCGAGCGCCTGAGCACCGAGGGCGCTTTTGCCCTGCAGTGGCGGGCCAACGGCCTGGCGTATGGCATACCGGTGCAGATCGATGCCTGGCTGACCGAGGGGCATGCGGTGCTGGTCAATGGTTCGCGCGTGCATTTGCAGCAGGCCCGTGAACGCTACCCGGATCTGTTAGCGGTGCTGCTGCGGGTGGATCACCACGTATTGCGCCAGCGCTTGCTGGATCGCGCACGGGAATCTGCGCAAGACATCGAGCTGCGTCTGGCGCGTGCCCAGCAGGTGAGGGTAGAGGACGGCGAGGTACAGGTACTCGACAACTCCACGTCGCTGGCCGTTGCGGTACAGCGTTTGCTCGCGCTGTTGCGCGAACAAGGCTTGCTTGGCGCGAACTGAGCCCTAGAATACCAGCCGTTCGCTGCTGACCCTGGGTGCGTTCTGTACCGGCGCGGGCTGGGTAGCGAACACCGCCAGCTGCGCTTTCATCGATGGCGCCGCCTGCGCAGGCACGGCAATACCGTCAGGTTGCACAATCAGGCCAACCAGGGCGGCCAGAGCCAACGCATTGAGCACAAGCAGGGTGCTGTTCATGGGCATACTCCGCAAAAGTGAGGGCTGACCCCGAGCCACTTTCTATGAAGTAGACAATGCACACTGCATACCAGCCTTTATTATCATTTTTTCCTTTAAAAATCAGTGGGTTGTGTTGATTTTTGGTCGGCTTTTTCGTGCAGACTGCAATGATGGCTGACTGCCTCATTGCAGATTGCACGATCAGGGCATCCGGGCGGATAAAGCCCACAGGCAAAAAGCCCCACGGATGACATGACAAACGCCGGCCTGCTGGTTAACATGCACGCCGTCCTTGCCGCGCGACGCTCGTTGCCCGCTTTGCGTCTCAGTAGCTCAATTGGATAGAGCATCCCCCTCCTAAGGGGAAGGTTGGCAGTTCGAACCTGCCCTGGGACACCATAAATTTGAAAGCCCCACGTAGAGTGATCTGGTGGGGCTTTTTTGTGGCTGCCTGCAGCGTTGGATTCAACTCCAGCCCAACATCAAGCCGTCAGCGTATGGTCAGCCTCCCCAAACCAGGTGCGCACCAGATCGGTACCGCTCGTGCCCGTGTTGGCAAGGACCGCCACATCGGCGAAGTTCGTACCATTGGCTGCGCCATCGACATCCACCTTCACGGTGATGTCGCTGCCAGACTGCGCCAGTTGGACAAAGTCGGACACCTGGCTGGTACCGCTAACGAAGTTGGCACTGAGCAATGCGCAGAGGTCGACTGTGTCACCTTCGGCGAAGTTGTAGTCGAGAATATGGTCGCCGCCTTCATTCACGTTGAAGTAGGCGAACACATCGGCTTCCGCGCCACCGCTGAGAGTATCCTCCCCGCCACGACCCACAATGATGTCGTTGCCGTCGCCGCCACTGAGTACGTCCGCCGCCATACTCCCCACCAGTGTGCCGCTGGATTCGCCGTGGTAACTGACCTGGGTGCCGGCCTCGCCGCCGTCGGTGGCCTGGAAGTCATTCACCGAGTAGTGCCCCAGCAGATTCACTTCAGCCCGGTGCACACCGTCATCCACCGTCAGCAGGCCGCCGGCGCCAGAGGCGTTGGCGTTGTAGCTGAGTTGGGTGTTGGCGCCGAAGGCGAGATCGCCGAAGGTCAGCATGTCATCGCTTTCCAGACCTAGGATGCCGACCAGCGAGCTCGCCGCTTCGGCCTGTGCGATCACCAGCGTGCCTGCACCTTCGCCGTGGAAGGCGACTGAGGTATGGGCGGTGCCATCGAAGCTCAGGGTTGCGTCGCCGTCGATGGTGGCATTGCCATTGCCGGTCACGTCGGCCAGCAGGTGCAGGTCGCCACCATTGGCCCACAGGTGGCCGGAGTTGTCGACCGCACTGGCCACCGTCATGCCGCCTGTACCCGTAGATTCCAGCACTCCGCTGTTGGTGATGGTGTGGGTGCCGGTGTCGAGCACCAGACTGTTCAGCCCGCTGGCCAGGATCAGCCCCGCATTGACCAGCACCATCTGCCCTGCGCCCAACTGGCCGGCACCGGAAATGCGGTTGTCGGCATTGGTCAGCACGGTGTCGGCGCTGCCACCGAAAATCACGTTCTGCGCGCTGTCGGATAGCTGCACCTGACCGCCACCGGTCAAGGTTGCGCCACGAAACAGAATCTCAAGGTGGGTCGCACTGCCGGCGGAGCCGAGCTCGATCGTGCCGGTGTTATGGATGCTGCCACCGAACGGCATGATCGCGCCGTCGGCAATGCTGAGGGTACCGGCGTTGTTGGTGAGCGGGTCCACATCGAACTGGAAGTTCGCTTCGCTCAAGTCCGCCGCATCGACACCTTTCAGGGTGACCGTCTGGCCGTAGCCGATGTTGACCAGCGCATCGCCGTTTGCGTCGTTAGCGATACTCAAGTCAGCATAACCAGTGACACCGGTGAAGCCGATCAAGTCGATCTTGTCCGCCGCCGCATCGAAGCCATGGATGACGTTATTGCCGATCGGCTGGGCGAACACGAACAGGTCGGCGCTGCTGGAACCGGTGAGGTTGTCGTCCGCTGACAAGGCGAAGATTGGCGAGCCGGGGGCGTAGGCCTCGACGTTGTCACGAATGACTTCGCTTTCCACCGTGCCATCGGCATTGGTCCAGGTCATGGTGACTGGCAAAACCCTGGCGCCCACGAAATCCGCCGCTGTTGTGACCGTCAGTGTGTCCAGGCTGCTCTGGTCCACCGTCCAGGTGCCGTTGCCATTGTCGGTGCCCTGGTTCAGGGTCCAGCCTGCGGGAAGACCGGAAATGCTCACCGTGGTGACATCTGCGTGAGTCACCGCATCGGTCAGGCCCAGGTTAATCGGGCTGCCGGCAACACCGGCTGGACCGAGGATACTGTCATGGACAACGATGTCTGAGGCTGTGATGTTAGCGACCCCGGCCAACGTTGTAACGTTGTTCAGCGTTGCCACTTGTACCCGACTCGCCGTATTGCTCCAGTCTGTGTCAAACCAGATTTCGCCCTTGCCGGTCGTCGAGTTGAATACGATCACGTAGGTGTTGGTGGCACCGCCGCCAGTGCCGGTTGTGATCTGTGACGTCGTCTGCGAACTCGCGTCGATCAGATCAATCTTGTTGTCGTCATTGTTGTTGATGTTGCTGATGCTGTTGCGAGTTTGAAAGTCGGCGGAGAGCAGCGCTGTACCGGCCGAACTCCCTGCGGTTGTGAAGCCGACACCACCCGTCACGGCACCACCCAGGAAGCCAATCTTGTCGATGTTGTCCGTGTAGTCGGTGATCGTGTCCGTGCCACCGTTGGTGCGCAACCGGAATTGGTCAGCCCCGCCATTACCGGTCAGCGTATCGTTGCCCGCCTGGCCGTTGATGGTGTCGGCCCCGCTGCCGCCGCTGATGTTATCGACGCCGGATGAGCCATTGATATTGAAGGCTTCGGTCTGGTTGCCCAGGTTGAGCGTCAGCCCTGAAACCGTCAGCGTCACGTTTTCGATATTGGCGATCTGGGCGTTGCTGGTGCTGGTGAAGTTCGCGCTGACGTTGAGCGTATCGGTATTGGTTCCGCCGTCGAGCAGCGTGTCGTTCTGCGCACCGTTGATGATGTCGTTGCCACCCGCCGCGCTGATGCTGTCTGCACCTGTGCCGCCGGTGATGGTGTCGACACCCGAAGAACCGGTAATGGTGAAGCCTTCGGTCTGGTTGGAGAGGTTCAGGGTCGCTGCCGTTCCGATCAATACATTCTCGATACCGGTAATTTGCCCGTCGCTTGTGCTCGTGAAGTTGGGACCCGTACCCAGGGTGTCGGTGCCAGTACCGCCATCCAGCAGTGTGTCGTTGTCAGTGCCAAAGATCGTGTCATTCCCGCTGCCCGTGACGATTTGATCGGCACCCGAAGTACCAAAGATGGTGAAGCTTTCGGTTTGAGCGTTCAGGATCAGTACTCCTGACGCTGCGGTGAGTTGTATGTTTTCAATGTTCGCGATCTGGCTGTCGCTCGTATTGATGAAGACACTACCGACATTGAGGGTATCGGTTCCGGTGCCGCCGTCGAGCAGGCGGTCATTCGCCGCGCCAACGATCACGTCGTTGCCCGCGCCGCCAAAAATCCAGTCAGCACCCGCACCGCCGGACAGATTGTCCGTGCCACCGAAGCCGTAGATCGCCGTATCGGAACTGCCCGCCTGGAAGTTGTTGCCCGCGCTCGTGCCGAGATAGAGTTCCACCACGCTCGCCGCAACACTGCCATCTTTCACCTGCAAGGTACCCGACACCACGGAGCCTTGCTCCACGGGGGACAGATTCGTGCTGGCGCCGCTGGTGATCGAGGGGTTGCCGAATGCTGCGGCAAATGGACTCTGCAGCGACAGCGTCGCATTGTCCGGGTCGGCCGCGACGAAGCTGATCGACGTCTCGGTTATGGCCAAGCCAGAAGTCGTCGGTGCTTCGTTGACTGCCGACACCGTGACGGTCGTTGTTGCGACATTGCTGGCATGGTTGGCCGCCGTCCCATCATCCACCTGGAAGCTAATGGTGCGCGCCGTCGTTGAAGGGTTGTCGCTACTGTTGGAGTAGGTCACCGAGCGCAGCGCGGTCTGATACTGCGCCACCGTAGCGGCTCCGGTCAGTGTCAGCATGCCAGTGCCAGCGTTGTAGCTGCCGGTAATGCCGTTCTGGTTGGTGAACGCGAGTACGTCTTGACCCGTGGCGAAGTTACTGGTGATCGATACTGTCGCGCCCGTCAGGTTGCTACTGTCGATATCGGTGACCGTCAGCGCCGAGTTGATCGTCGTCGCTACCTGGTTTTCTGTGTATGACAGAGACCCACCAGCCGTCATTACCGGCGCGTCGTTGCTGCCAGTGATGTGGACGGTGACCGAGGTGAGGGTGCCATCGGCACTGCTCACCGCGAAGGTGTCGGTGTAGGTGGTGCCGGCGACGAACTCGTTGTGGGCGGAGTCGGCGACATAGCTCCAGGCACCATTGGTGCCGAGGGAGAACTGGCCGTAACTGCCGGCGGTGTTGGTCTGGGCGACGAAAGTTGCGGCACTGTCGACGTCGCTGATGGTCAGACTGCCGTTGGTGGTCAGTGGGGCATCGGTTTCGGTCAGCGTGACGCTGGCCGAGGACAGCACGGCAGCGTCATTGCTGCCGGTGATGGTCACTGTCACTGCGGTCGCGGTGCCGTCGGCACTGCTCACCGTGAAGGTATCGGTGTAGGTGGTGCCGGCGATGAACTCGTTGTGGGCGCTATCGGCGACGTAGCTCCAGGCACCGCCCGTGCTGATGGAGAACTGGCCGTAACTGCCGGCGGTGTTGGTCTGGGCGACGAAAGTTGCGGCGCTGTCGACATCGCTGATGCTGAGGGTGCCAGCCGTGGTCAGCGGGGCATCGGTCTCGGTCAGCGTGATGCTGGCCGAGGACAGCACGGCAGCGTCATTGCTGCCGGTGATGGTCACTGTCACTGCGGTCGCGGTGCCGTCGGCACTGCTCACCGTGAAGGTATCGATGTAGGTGGTGCCGGCGATGAACTCGTTGTGGGCGCTATCGGCGACGTAGCTCCAGGCGCCATTAGTGCCGATGGAGAACTGGCCGTAACTGCCAGCGGTATTGGTCTGGGCGACGAAGGTCGCGGCGCTGTCGACGTCGCTGATGGTCAGGGTGCCGTTGGTGCTCAGTGGGGCATTGGTTTCGGTCAGCGTGATGCTGGCCGAGGACAGCACGGCAGCGTCATTGCTGCCGGTGATGGTCACTGTCACTGCGGTCGCGGTGCCGTCGGCACTGCTCACCGTGAAGGTATCGGTGTAGGTGGTGCCGGCGATGAACTCGTTGTGGGCGCTATCGGCGACGTAGCTCCAGGCACCGTCAGTGCCGAGGGAGAACTGGCCGTAACTGCCGGCGGTGTTGGTCTGGGCGACGAAAGTTGCGGCGCTGTCGACATCGCTGATGCTGAGGGTGCCAGCCGTGGTCAGCGGGGCATCGGTTTCGGTCAGGTTGGCGATGTCGGCGGACAGCACGGCGGCATCGTTGCTGCCGGTGATGGTCACCGTCACTGCGGTCGCGGTGCCATCGGCACTGAGTACCGCGAAGGTATCGGTGTAGGTGGTGCCGGCGATGAACTCGTTGTGGGCGCTATCGGCGACGTAGCTCCAGGCGCCGTCGGTGCCGATGGAGAACTGGCCGTAACTGCCGGCGGTGTTGGTCTGGGCGACGAAGGTCGCGGCGCTGTCGACGTCGCTGATGGTCAGACTGCCGTTGGTGGTCAGCGGGGCATCGGTCTCGGTCAGCGTGACGCTGGCCGAGGACAGCACGGCGGCATCGTTGCTGCCGAGGATATGCACGGTGACCGACGTGAGGGTGCCGTCGGCACTGCTCACCGCAAAGGTGTCGGTGTAGGTGGTGCCGGCGACGAACTCGTTGTGGGCGCTATCGGCGACGTAGTTCCAGGCACCATCGGTGCCGAGGGAGAACTGGCCGTAACTGCCGGCGGTGTTGGTCTGGGCGACGAAAGTCGCGGCACTGTCGACGTCGCTAATGGTGAGGGTGCCAGCCGTGGTCAGTGGGGCGTTGGTTTCGGTCAGCGTGACGCTGGCCGAGGACAGCACGGCGGCATCGTTGCTGCCGGTGATGGTCATCGTCACTGCGGTCGCGGTGCCGTCGGCACTGAGTACCGTGAAGGTATCGGTGTAGGTGGTGCCGGCGACGAACTCGTTGTGGGCGCTATCGGCGACGTAGCTCCAGGCACCGTCAGTGCCGAGGGAGAACTGGCCGTAACTGCCGGCGGTGTTGGTCTGGGCGACGAAGGTCGCGGCGCTGTCGACGTCGCTGATGGTCAGACTGCCGTTGGTGGTTAGTGTGGCATCGGTTTCGGTCAGCGTGACGCTGGCCGAGGACAGCACGGCAGCGTCATTGCTGCCGGTGATGGTCACTGTCACTGCGGTCGCGGTACCGTCGGCACTGCTCACCGCAAAGGTGTCGGTGTAGGTAGTGCCAGCGACGAACTCGTTGTGGGCGCTATCGGCGACGTAGCTCCAGGCACCGTCGGTGCCGATGGAGAACTGGCCGTAGCTGCCGGCGGTGTTGGTCTGGGCGACGAAGGTCGCGGCGCTGTCGACGTCGCTGATGGTCAGGGTGCCGTTGGTGGTCAGCGGGGCATCGGTCTCGGTCAGCGTGACGCTGGCCGAGGACAGCACGGCGGCGTCGTTGCTGCCGAGGATATGCACGGTGACCGACGTGAGGGTGCCGTCGGCACTGCTCACCGTGAAGGTATCGGTGTAGGTGGTGCCGGCGATGAACTCGTTGTGGGCGCTATCGGCGACGTAGCTCCAGGCACCATCAGTGCCGAGGGAGAACTGGCCGTAACTGCCGGCGGTGTTGGTCTGGGCGACGAAAGTTGCGGCGCTGTCGACATCGCTGATGCTGAGGGTGCCAGCCGTGGTCAGCGGGGCATCGGTTTCGGTCAGGTTGGCGATGTCGGCGGACAGCACGGCGGCATCGTTGCTGCCGGTGATGGTCACCGTCACTGCGGTCGCGGTGCCATCGGCACTGAGTACCGCGAAGGTATCGGTGTAGGTGGTGCCGGCGATGAACTCGTTGTGGGCGCTATCGGCGACGTAGCTCCAGGCGCCGTCGGTGCCGATGGAGAACTGGCCGTAACTGCCGGCGGTGTTGGTCTGGGCGACGAAGGTCGCGGCGCTGTCGACGTCGCTGATGGTGAGGGTGCCGTTGGTGGTCAGCGGGGCATCGGTCTCGGTCAGCGTGACGCTGGCCGAGGACAGCACGGCAGCGTCATTGCTGCCGGTGATGGTCACCGTCACTGCGGTCGCGGTGCCATCGGCACTGAGTACCGCGAAGGTGTCGGTGTAGGTGGTGCCTGCGACGAACTCGTTGTGGGCGCTATCGGCGACGTAGCTCCAGGCACCATTAGTGCCGATGGAGAACTGGCCGTAACTGCCAGCGGTGTTGGTCTGGGCGACGAAAGTCGCGGCACTGTCGACGTCGCTGATGGTCAGACTGCCGTTGGTGGTCAGTGGGGCATCGGTTTCGGTCAGCGTGACGCTGGCCGAGGACAGCACGGCGGCGTCGTTGCTGCCGAGGATATGCACGGTGACCGAGGTGAGGGTGCCGTCGGCACTGCTCACCGCAAAGGTGTCGGTGTAGGTAGTGCCGGCGACGAACTCGTTGTGGGCGCTATCGGCGACGTAGCTCCAGGCACCGTCAGTGCTGATGGAGAACTGGCCGTAACTGCCGGCGGTGTTGGTCTGGGCGACGAAGGTCGCGGCGCTGTCGACGTCGCTGATGGTCAGACTGCCGTTGGTGGTCAGTGGGGCATCGGTCTCGGTCAGCGTGACGCTGGCCGAGGACAGCACGGCGGCATCGTTGCTGCCGTTGATGGTCACCGTCACTGCGGTCGCGGTGCCGTCGGCGCTGCTCACCACGAAGGTGTCGGTGTAGGTGGTGCCAGCGATGAACTCGTTGTGGGCGGAGTCGGCGACATAGTTCCAGGCACCATTGGTGCCGAGGGAGAACTGGCCGTAACTGCCGGCGGTGTTGGTCTGGGCGACGAAAGTCGCGGCACTGTCGACGTCGCTAATGGTGAGGGTGCCAGCCGTGGTCAGTGGGGCGTTGGTTTCGGTCAGGTTGGCGATGTCGGCGGACAGCACGGCGTCATCGTTGCTGCCGGTGATGGTCACCGTCACTGCGGTCGCGGTGCCGTCGGCGCTGCTCACCACGAAGGTGTCGGTGTAGGTGGTGCCGGCGACGAACTCGTTGTGGGCGGAGTCGGCGACGTAGCTCCAGGCGCCATTAGTGCCGATGGAGAACTGGCCGTAACTGCCAGCGGTATTGGACTGGGCGACGAAGGTCGCGGCGCTATCGACGTCGCTGATGGTCAGGGTGCCGTTGGTGCTCAGTGGGGCATTGGTTTCGGTCAGCGTGATGCTGGCCGAGGACAGTACGGCGACGTCGTTGGTGCCGCTGACGGTAACGGTCACCAGTTGAGTGTCCACGCCACCCAGGCCATCGCTGACCTGCACGCTGAACACTTCATCGTGACTCTCGCCCGCCTTCAGCGACTGCACCGCACTGGCGACGCCATCGGTGCCATTGGCCAAGGTGTAAGTCCATTTTCCGGTGCTGTCGACTACGATCGAGCCGTAAGTGCCGGTATCCGTACCGGCGATGCTCCAGGTCGCGGTGGCAGCGTGATCGATGTCGGCCGAGCTGAACTGGCCGCTCACGCTGAGTGTGGTGTCTTCCTGCACTGCACCGGCATCATCGCCCGTTGCGAAGCTGAGTACGGGCGCGTCGTTAGTGCCGGTGATAGTGATGGTGACAGTCTGTGTCGACGAGGCAGCGTTAGCCGCGCCGCTATCGTCGGTCGCGACCACCGCGTACGAGAAAGCGATGGTTTCACCCGCACCGAGGAAGTCGAGGTTCTGATTGCTGCTGTAGTCCCAGCTGTTCTGGTCGACCGAGAAACCGGTTACCAGCGCCGAGGCCACGCCCGCATTGAGCACGCCGGCGCTCCAGACGATGTCGTTGTTAGCGGTCTGCGACACGGTCACTGTGTCGGCGTTGTCCAGATCGGCAAAGCTCAGGGCACCGCTGTCACTCAGGGTGGCCGTGCCGTTGCCTTCGTTCATCGCTCCAGTGCTGTCGACAATCGTCAGCGTCGGCTGGTCGTTGGTGCCGGTAATCGTAATGCTCACGGTCTGCACCGCGCCGTCGCCGATTACCACGTTATAGGTTTGGGTGACGCTCTGGCCTTGGCCGAGGAACTGCAATGCGGAGTTGTTCACCGCAAAGTTCCAGCCAAGAGAACCGCTGCCCGTGCCGGTGCTGTCGCTCAGTGGGTTAGTGGTGAAAGTGCCCAGATAGCCGGAAGCACCTGGCGTGACGCTGACGCTATGGGTGTCGATCAGGTCGACGTCAGTGAAGGTGATGCTGCCGCTGGCCGCGTAGTCACCGCTGTCTTCCTTGGCATCGCCGGCCTGCACGCCACTGGTGATCTGTACTTGGTCGTTGGTGCCGGTGATGGTGATAGTTACATCCCGCGTTGTCGTCGAGCCATGCCCATCATTGAGGGTGACCACATAGGTTTCGGTAGCAGTCTGACCTTGAGCCAGGTGCTGGGCTGCCGCATTATTCAGGGTGTAAGTCCAGTTAACGGTGCCGTTTGCCGCGTTGGTCGCTTCACTCACTGGCGCAAGGACGAAGTTGCCCAGCGCTGTGGTGTTGCCTCCCGCAGCCACGAAAGAGGCGGTATGTGTGTCGCTCAGGTCTACATCGTTAAAAGCAATAGTGCCTGTCGTATTCAGCGAGTCGGTCGGGCTCAGCGTCGTAGCTCCCTCTTCGGTTACCGTGCCGGACTGTGCGCCGATGCTTATTGTCACAGCGTCATTCACGCCAGCGAATTGCACCTGCGCAGTGGCCCAGCTGAGCGTGCCGTTGCCCAGACGAATCGCATAGGTAAAGCTGTCTGTCAGGGAGCCTCCGGCAGCAAGCGACTGGAGTTGTGCCTTGAAAGCAGTCGACAACGTAGCGGCGTCGTAGCCGACCTTGCCATCCGACGAAATCCAGATCTTTGCCCCGTTGAAACTGGTGTCAGTACTCGTCGCCTCAATTCTGCCGGTGTCCTGGATCAGGAGGTCGGCCGGCGCATAAATCTTGGTGGCAGTAGAAAGACTGGTCGCGTCATCGAGTGACCAAAGTGTCTTTGCGTTGCCGCCGAGGTCATTGGACATGACGTCCAGGTATATGACTCTCAGCAGGTCTTCAGTGATGGCCGCGGTGCTCGCGCCAATTACACCGGTAGTGAAAATGTCGTCCTGCGCCTGCGGAGTGTTGGAAAGCGAAGTAACGGTGCCGCCGCTGGTCGTTGTGGTGGTAGCCATGTCTTTCTCCCGAAAATGCCATTTTTTATTTTTAGAATCGCTAGGGACTGCTAACAGGACGATGTCCCGTTCTTGCGCCGCTCAGGTTGTTCTTGGGCGGTGCGAGGCGGCCGTTGGACATCGTCGGCCAGCTGACGGGACAAGCGCTGCCGGCAGAGGCGCGCGGGTATTGCGGGGGTGGAAATGTTCGCCGCGCTTGAGCCGCGCATCGCAGGACAAGTCGGGCGAACGTGGACGCCAGCCTGGGGCTGCGCTGCGCATGGCACGCAATAGACTGAGAGTACCCATGTGGAAGGGTCTCCTGGAGAAAGGCTGGGTGAGGCCGTGTTTTGGGTAGCACCGACTCAGGGATACGGCCATTCCTGATATCAGTTTGATGTTTGTTTAGTTGTGGGGTCAGGCTTTGTAAAGGTGTTAAGCGCAGTTAACAGTGCGGCGTGCCAATATTCCGACGGATGGGTGTTTTGGTGTCAATATTATGTCGATTTGTTTTTGGCGAATGGACCGTGGGCGCTCAACAATGGCGTGTCTCGAATGAGCTGAAACCCCAATGGGACGTGGGCTGGCTGAGTCATAAAACGTTGGTACCCATCAAATCTCATCGTTCATCTATTAGAAAAGCCCCGCCGGAGTCTCTGCTTTTGCGGTATTTCCACCAGGCAGCGCCAGATCGACCATGCCGGTCTCGATGGCTTCTCGTGGCATACCGTCGAACTCGGCGTCTTCCGGCGCCTATATTATGAAGGCGCGCAGGGTAGGGGAGGTCGCACCTTTACGGCCTTGGGGGACTGCCAGTTGTTCGCCGTGCTCGTGGGCATCGGCCAACTAGCGGGCAGCTTCCTGCCGGGCCTGCTCGAGCGTCATCTTGCCGACACGGCCAAGGGTGACGTTCTTGTTCCGTGCCCAGGTGACCATATAGCTCATGTGCCCGCTGGGCAGCACGCGGATGAAAAGCCCGGGCTGATTGGTGTCGTGGACGCGGTAGGGCTTATTCTCAGGCTTCAGGCCGTTGAGCAACTTCTGGCTGAACTTGGTTTTCATGGCTCACCGTGACAGCAGCATGGCAGCAAAAATTACAACATCAGGCGGTTTTACCGGATGCAACCAAACTATAAGTGTCTGTTTTTAAGGGTAAGCGATTGATATTGAGTATGTTTATTTGGCCCTCCTAAGGGGAAGGTTGCAGGTTCAAATCCTGCCTGGGACACCATCCTTTCAAGGCGTGCAGCGTAATCCGCTGTCACTCGACCAGCCTGATGCACATCGGTTTGCGTATCTGTTCTAAAGTTGCCCGGTTCCTGTTGGTCATTTTACCTGGAGTCGTGCAATGGAGTTGAAGTTCAGCCATGTCGATGTGTTGGTCAAGAACCTCGACGAAGCCTGCGCCTACTACGCAAAGATACTCAAAGCCAGAATCTCCAGAACACTGGTGTGGGAGCGAGGTGGCCTGAGTGTACGGTACGCGATTGCGCTGATAGGTCAGGAGCGTTTCATGCTGGTGCAGCCATCGGCAGGGAACTTGAAGCAATTGCTGGATATCCAGGGCGAGGGCATGATTTATCGCCACTGTTACTCGACACCGGACATCGAGAAGGCCTACGACGAACTGCAGGCCGACGGCGTGCAGCCAGAAGACGAGAACGGCAATCCACTGGCCCGTAGCGACCTGCAATCCCCGTCCGGAACACGCATCATCTGGCTGCCCAAGCGTTTCGGGCATTTCTCTATCGAGATCCTCGAAGAAAAGGCGCTGGAACTGTTCATCCAGGCCGCGTTCGATTGAGCGCTGTAGTTTCCAGCGATCTACCAATCCTGCCTCAATGGCAACGGCGCAAAACAGCGGCTCTATTGCGTTTCAGGGGCCCGTGGCGGGTGCCGGCAGGTGGATGCCACGCTGGACGGCAGGGCGCTGACCGAGTCGTTCGTGCCAGGCGCTCAAATGCCGGTACTGGCTGAAATCAAACTCGATGATCCGGGCGATATGGGTCCAGCCGAAGGTGGCAATGTCGGCGATCGAGTACTCGCTGCCGGCAAGCCAGGGGTGTTCGGCCAGGCGTTGATCGAGGGTGCTGAACAGTTCTTCACTCAGGCGCCGGTAGCGAGCGATGGCATCGGGGCAGGGGTGTTTGGCGAACCGTTCGAAATGCACTCGCTGGCCGAGAATCGGTCCCATGCTCGCCGCGTGGAACTGCAACCAGGTGATTGCTGCCCAGCGCTCGCTCGGGTTGTCCGGCAGCAAGCGTCCGTACTTTTGTGCCAGGTACAACAGGATCGCCGCAGACTCGAACAGGGTGATGTCGTGCTCAGGGTCAACCAGCACTGGAATGCGGCCGTGGGGGTTGAGCTTGAGAAAATCAGCCTGACGATGCTCGCCACGGTCGATCTGCACGTGCTTGAGGGTGTAGGGAAGCTCCAGTTCCGCCAGGGCGATGGTGATCTTGAAGCCATTAGGTGAGCTATCGCTATAAAGGATCAACTGCATGTCCCATCTCCTTGGTTACTGTTTTTGATGAGGGCTATGCTAGGCGGGCCTTGGCTGATTGAAAAACGATCAATCCTGCGTTTAGGCGATAGATTTTCTAAACCATGGAGAGGTAAAAATGGGCGCGGTCCTACCGTTACTGGCATTGCGGGCCTTCACTGAAGCGGCGCGTCTGGGCAGCCTCAAGGCGGCCGCCGAACGGATGGGGGTAACGCCGGGGGCGGTCAGCCAGCAAGTGCGCCTGCTCGAGGAACGCATGGGCGTGGTGCTGTTCGTGCGCGGCCGGCATGGCGTGCACTTGAGCGAGGCCGGCGCGCGAGTGTATCCGGGGCTGCTTAAAGGCTTCGATCAGATCGAGGCATCGCTGGCATTGCTGGCGCACCTGGCGCCGGGCAAGACCTTGACCATCAGCACTGTGCCGTCTTTTGCGGCGTCCTGGCTGGTGCCGCGTCTGGGGCATTTCAATGCTCTGCATCCGCAGATTGAGGTGCGTGTGGAAGCCTCGGCCAAGCGGGTGGATTTTCAGCGTGAGCGCATTGACGTCGCCCTGCGCCATGGGCTGGGCCAGTATCCGGGGCTGGAGTCGATCCGGCTGATGGCGCCGGTACTGCTGCCGGTGGCCAGCCCCCGGCTACTGGCGCAGGGCCCGGTATTGAAGCGGCCTGCCGATTGTTTGAAGTACCCGTTGCTGCACGATGCCGATCGCGCCGACTGGCAGCTGTGGTTGCAGGCCCATGGCGTTGCTGATGATCCGCGGGCCATGCGTGGGGCCAGTTTCGAGGATGACCTTCTGCTGCTGCGGGCAGCGGCTGCCGGCCAGGGGATCGCCCTGGTGCAGGACACTCATGCCGAGGAGGATCTTGCCAGCGGCAAGTTGCAACTGGCCCTCGACAAACCCTGGCCAGCGCGCTTTGCCTACTACCTGGTGTGCCGGGCCGATGCCTTGCAGCGGCCCCAGGTGCTGGCGTTCATTGACTGGATCAAAGCTCAAGCGCGGTAGATGAAGAGCGGGTCTGTTCGGCATGGCAGGCCAGCGCCAGGTCGATGATCTGCTGTTGTATCTCGGTGGACAGCTGCGGATGAATCGGCAGGCACAGTACCTGACGCGACACCTGCCAGGCATGAGGCAGGCCGCTGAGGTCGGCGCTTGGCAGGCCCCGGTACATCGGGAACTCGTTGATCAACGGGTAGAAGTAACGGCGTACGAGGATGTCCTGGTCCCGATAGCGCTGGTACAGCGCGTCGCGGCTGCAACCGAAACGCTCGGCATCGATCAGGATCGGGCAGTAGGCGTAGTTCCATTCCAGGCCTGCCGGTGGCTCCAGCAGGCGCACGCCTGGTACGCCTTCAAGGGCCTGGCGGTAGCGTTCGAACACCGCCCGGCGGCGGACCAGGGCATCATCGATGTGACGCAACTGCAGCAAGCCGAAGGCCGCCTGCACTTCGTTCATCTTGCCATTGATGCCGGGCGCCATGACCGTGACTTCATCGGCAAAGCCGAAGTTCTTCAGGTAATCGATGCGCTGCTTGATCTTGGCGTCGGGGCAGATGATGGCGCCGCCCTCGAATGTGTTGAACACCTTGGTCGCATGAAAACTGAGGATCGACAAGTCACCATGGTTGAGCACGCTCGTACCATTATCGCGAACGCCAAAGGCATGGGCGGCATCGTAGATGACTTTCAGGCCATAGGTGTCGGCGACCCGCTGGATGCCTTCGACATCGCAGGGAATGCCGTAGCAATGCACTGGCAGGATCGCGGTGGTTGCCGAGGTGATGGCTTCTTCCACGCGTTTGGGGTCGAGGTTGTTGGTCAGCGGGTCGATGTCGACGAAGACCGGCTTGAGGTTGTTCCACAGCAGCGAATGGGCGGTCGCGACGAAGGAGTAGGGCGTGGTGATGACTTCGCCGGTGATGCGCAGTGCCTGCAGCGCGGTGACCAGGGCCAGGGTGCCATTGGAAAACAGCGAGATGTGTTTCACCCCGAGGTAATCGGCCAGTTCCTGCTCCAGTTGCTCATGAAAGGGGCCGCCGTTGGTCAAGCGCTTGCTGTCCCAGATTTGCTGCAGGTAGGGAATGAACTCCTCCAGCGGTGGCAGCAGCGGGCTGGTGACGGGAACGGATTCGGCCATGGCAATGGGTGCTCGTGATGACTGAAAAATGGCACATGGCATTGCTGGGGCTACGCCACGGCACCGAGTCATGGTCTGGATCAACCGGCGTGGGCGCCATGAATCCGACAATTGACTGTGATTACCCTGGCTCAGCAAGAAGTCGGCCAACATTGGCTCGGTAGGGCGCTGCCGCCGCGCGCGGCAGCAGCGGGGAGGAGGGTCAGGCGCTGAAGTCTTTTTCCCGATGGTCATCGCCAGTGCCTTGGCTGGCACCTTGGGTCGCTGTCAGGTTGGCCACCAGTTTGCTCGACAGCTCAGGCGCTTGCAGATGAGCGTTGAGGCTGGCCAGGGACTCCAGCTCGGTTTGCTTCTTCATCTGCTCGGCGATCTTGCGTTCGATCTTGTCCTTTTCGGCAGGCGGTAAGGCCTCGAACTCTTCCTTGCTGATGCCCAGTTCGTTCAGCAGCTTGAGCTTGATCTTCTCTGCCGGGCTCAGGGCCATGTAGTCGCGAAATTCCTGGGCGGCGCTCTTGCCGGTTTCGCTGTTGCCGATACTGGCTTGCTCACGCATGTCCACATCCGGGTTCTGCAGCTGCACCTTGAGCTTGGCGAAGGCCTCCTCGCGGGCATCTTCGGCACTTTGCTGCGAGGTGTTGGCATGGCTGTGCTGCTGCCGGTCGGCGCTGCTGATTGGTACGGGCGGGCGGAACTGGGCCTGTTCGGCGGCGGCTGCTTCGGCCACGCCACGGGTCGGGTTGATGGCCAGCGGCTGAGCGCCGACTGCGTTGATGCTACTCACCTGATCACTCTCCTTGATGGATGCAAGTTGACCTTCGGTCAGTGGCAAGTCTTGTGCCAGCTCTTCTGGCAGGGCCAAGAGCTAGTATTTTCGGGGGGTGGCGCTATACGCCAGGGAGGGATGCGGAGCATGCTTTGCCTCGAAGAGGACAACCCTTGCCGTCTGCGGCAAGTCAATTCAAATCGCCGCCGGTGGGCGAAATGAAAAAGGACCCGCTGCGCAGGGCAGCGGGTCAAATCGGCCTCAGCCGCTTCAGTGTCTACAGATGCAGGGCGTGGCCCAGGGCACGCAGTGCCGCTTCCTGCACCGCCTCACCCAAGGTCGGGTGAGCATGGATAGTCCCGGCCACATCTTCAAGACAGGCGCCCATTTCCAGTGACTGGGCAAAGGCGGTGGACAGCTCCGAGACGCCAACGCCAACCGCTTGCCAACCAAGGATCAGGTGGTTGTCACGACGGGCGACCACGCGCACGAACCCGTTTTTCGATTCCAGGGTCATCGCCCGGCCGTTGGCGGCGAACGGGAACTGCGTAACGATGCAGTCCAGGCCCTCCTGCTCGACCTGTTCCGGGGTCTTGCCGACCACCACCAGTTCCGGGTCGGTGAAACACACCGCGGCAATGGCGGCCGGTTCGAAGCGCCGCGACTTGCCGGCAATGATTTCGGCAACCATTTCACCCTGGGCCATGGCCCGGTGGGCGAGCATCGGTTCACCGCTGATATCGCCGATGGCCCAGACGTTGAGCATGCTGGTCTTGCACTGCTCATCAATGGCAACCGCCGAACCGTTCATCTTCAGCGCCAGGCTCTCGAGGTTGAAGCCTTGGGTGCGAGGCTTGCGACCAACCGCGACCAGTACCTGGTCGGTACTCAGTTGCAGCAGTTCGCCTTGCGGATCACGTACCTGCAATGCCTGCTTGTCGGCATCGAAACCTTCGACGCTGTGCTTGAGGTACAGCTTGATCCCCAACTTCTTGATCGACTCGGCCACTGGCGCGGTCAGTTCGCTGTCGTAGGTCGGCAGGATGCGCTCGCGGGCTTCGACCACGCTGACCTCGACGCCGAGCTTGCGGTAGGCGATGCCCAGCTCCAGGCCGATGTAGCCGCCGCCAACCACGGTCAGGTGCTTGGGCAGGGCTTTCGGTGCCAGGGCCTCGGTGGAGGAGATGATCGGGCCGCCGAGCGGCAGCATCGGCAGTTCGACGCTGCTTGAGCCAGTGGCCAGCAGCAGGTGTTCGCACTGGATACGCTGGCCGTCGACCTCGACGTGCTTACCGTCGAGGATCTGCGCCCAGCCGTGGATCACCTTGACCCCGTGCTTTTTCAGCAGGGCGGCAACGCCGCTGGTCAGGCGATCGACGATGCCGTCTTTCCAGGCCACGCTCTGGCTGATGTCCAGGCTCGGCGGTGAAACCTTGATGCCCAGGTTCGACTGCTGGCTGTGCAGTTGGGTCTGGTGGAACTGCTCGGCGACATGGATCAGCGCCTTGGACGGAATGCAGCCGATGTTCAGGCAGGTGCCACCCAGGGCCTGGCCTTCGACCAGTACCGTGGGAATGCCCAGCTGGCCGGCGCGAATGGCGGCGACATAACCGCCGGGGCCGCCGCCGATGATCAGCAGGGTAGTGTTGAGCGTCTGTTGCATGGTCACTCCACAAACAGGCTGGCAGGTTGTTCGAGCAGGCCGCGAATGGCCTGGATGAAGAGTGCCGCGTCCATGCCATCGACCACTCGGTGGTCGAACGAGCTGGAGAGGTTCATCATCTTGCGAATGACGATCTGGCCGTTGATGACCATTGGCCGTTCAACCATGCGGTTGACTCCGACAATCGCCACTTCCGGGGTGTTGACCACCGGTGTGGTAACGATGCCGCCGAGGGCGCCAAGGCTGGTCAGGGTGATGGTCGAGCCCGACAGTTCTTCACGGCTGGCCTTGTTGCCGCGGGCGGCATTGGCCAGGCGCACGATCTCGCCGGCGTTGCTCCACAGGCTGCCGGCTTCGGCGTGACGCAGCACCGGTACCATCAGGCCGTTGTCGCCCTGGGTGGCGATGCCGACATGCACCGCGCCGTGGCGGGTGATGACCTGGGCTTCGTCGTCGTAGGTGGCGTTGATCTGCGGGAATTCGCGCAGGGCGACGACCATGGCGCGCACCAGGAACGGCAGCAGGGTCAGCTTGCCGCGGCTGTCGCCCCACTTCTTGTTCAGGTGCTGACGCAGCTCTTCGAGGGCGGTGACGTCGATTTCCTCGACGTAGCTGAAGTGGGCGACGCGACGCTTGGCATCCTGCATGCGCTGGGCAATCTTGCGGCGCAGGCCGATCACCGGGATCTGTTCGCTGTCGTTGCGTTTGGCGTAACCGCCAGGGGCGCTTTGGCTGCGGGTGGTTGGCTGGGCCAGGAACGCGTCGAGGTCGTCGTGAAGGATGCGCCCGGCTGGGCCGCTGCCGTGTACATAGCGCAGCTCGATACCGGCATCCAGGGCGCGCTTGCGTACCGCAGGCGAGGCCAGTGGGCGCTCGTGAGCTTCGCGCGGGACGATAGCGGCGGGCTGGTGTGCTGCGGCTGCGGGTGCTGCAACAGGTGCTGGTGCAGCCGGTTTGGCGGCAGGTTCCGGGGCCTTTGCGGTGATCGCCGGGGCCTCCTCGCGGGGCAAGCCCGCGCCTACGTTGCCGGCGCCTTCGACTTCGATGCGGATCAGCTCGCTGCCCACCGCCATGACTTCACCGGGCTGGCCGCCCAGGGCCAGGACCTTGCCGCTGACCGGCGAAGGGATTTCGACGGTGGCCTTGTCGGTCATGACATCGGCCACGACCTGGTCTTCGGTGACGGTATCGCCGACCTTGACGAACCATTCCACCAGTTCAACTTGTGCGATGCCTTCACCGATATCCGGCATCTTGATGACGTGCGTGCCCATTCAGACCTCCATGACCCGTTTCAATGCCGCGCCCACTCGCGAAGGGCCGGGGAAATACGCCCACTCCTGCGCGTGCGGGTAGGGGGTGTCCCAACCGGTGACGCGTTCGATCGGGGCTTCGAGGTGATGGAAGCAGTGCTCCTGGACCAGTGCGATCAACTCGGCGCCAAAACCGCAGGTGCGCGTGGCTTCATGGACCACCACGCAACGGCCGGTCTTCTTCACCGACTCGACGATGGTCTCCAGGTCCAGCGGCCAGAGGCTGCGCAGGTCGATGACTTCGGCGTCGACGCCGGTCTCTTCAGCGGCCACCTGGGATACATACACGGTGGTGCCGTAGGTCAGCACGGTGACGTCCTTGCCCGGGCGGGTGATTGCCGCCTTGTCCAGCGGTACGGTGTAGTAGCCGTCCGGCACGGCGCTGGCCGGGTGTTTCGACCACGGGGTTACCGGGCGGTCGTGGTGGCCGTCGAACGGGCCGTTGTACAGGCGCTTGGGCTCAAGGAAGATCACCGGGTCGTCGTTTTCGATCGAGGCGATCAACAGGCCCTTGGCGTCGTAAGGGTTGGACGGCATCACCGTGCGCAGGCCGCACACCTGGGTGAACATCGCCTCGGGGCTCTGGCTGTGCGTCTGGCCGCCATAGATGCCGCCACCGCAAGGCATGCGCAGGGTCAGCGGGGCGACGAACTCGCCGGCCGAGCGATAGCGCAGGCGGGCCATCTCCGAGACGATCTGGTCGGAGGCCGGGTAGAAGTAGTCGGCGAACTGGATTTCCACCACCGGGCGCAGGCCATAGGCACCCATGCCCACGGCGGTACCGACGATGCCGCTTTCGGAGATCGGCGCATCGAAGACCCGCGACTTGCCGTACTTGGCCTGCAGGCCTTCGGTGCAACGGAATACGCCACCGAAGTAGCCGACGTCCTGGCCATACACCACGACGTTGTCATCGCGCTCTAGCATGATGTCCATGGCCGAGCGCAGGGCCTGGATCATGGTCATGGTGGTGGTCGCCATGGCGGTTTCCAACTGGATTGAAGTGTTGTGATCGTTCATGTCAGATCCCCAGTTCCTGGCGCTGCCGGCGCAAGTGCTCCGGCATCTCCTTATAGACATCCTCGAACATCGACGCCGGGCTCGGCATCTGGCCGCCGGCCAGGGTGCCGTATTGCTCGGCTTCTTTCTGCGCCTTGATGATCTCGGCTTCGAGCTCGGCGCTGACCGCCTGGTGCTCTTCCTCGGACCAGTGACCGATGGCGATCAGGTGTTGTTTGAGGCGGGCGATCGGGTCGCCCAGGGGGAAGTGACTCCAGTCGTCGGCCGGGCGGTACTTGGACGGATCGTCCGACGTCGAGTGCGGGCCGGCGCGGTAGGTGACCCATTCGATCAGCGTCGGGCCCAGGCCGCGACGGGCCCGTTCGGCGGCCCAGCGCGAGGCGGCGTAGACCGCGATGAAGTCGTTGCCGTCGACCCGCAGGGAGGCGATGCCGCAACCCACGCCACGACCGGCGAAGGTGGTCGATTCACCACCGGCGATGGCCTGGAAGGTGGAGATCGCCCACTGGTTGTTGACCACGTTGAGGATCACCGGCGCGCGGTAGACGTGGGCGAAGGTCAACGCGGTGTGGAAGTCCGATTCGGCGGTGGCGCCGTCACCGATCCAGGCCGAGGCGATCTTGGTATCGCCCTTGATGGCCGAGGCCATGGCCCAGCCGACCGCCTGGACGAACTGGGTCGCCAGGTTGCCGCTGATGGTAAAGAAGCCGGCTTCGCGCACCGAGTACATGATTGGCAACTGACGACCCTTGAGCGGGTCGCGCTCGTTGGACAGCAGTTGGCAGATCATCTCCACCAACGACACGTCGCGGGCCATGAGAATGCTTTGCTGGCGGTAGGTGGGGAAGCACATGTCGCTGCGGTTCAGGGCCATGGCCTGACCGCTGCCGATGGCTTCTTCACCCAGGCTCTGCATGTAGAACGACATCTTTTTCTGCCGCTGGGCCACCACCATGCGGCTGTCGAACAGCCGGGTCTTGAGCATGGTGCGCATACCCTGGCGCAGGATCTCGGGGCTGACGTCCTCGGCCCAGGGGCCCAGGGCATTGCCCTTGTCATCCAGCACCCGGATCAGGCTGTAGGAGATGTCCGCGGTATCGGCGGCGTCTACATCGACGGGAGGTTTACGGACCTGGCCGGCATCGTTCAGACGCAGGTAGGAGAAATCAGTCTGGCAGCCTGGCCGGCCTGTAGGCTCGGGCACATGCAAACGCAGGGGGGCGTACTCGTTCATGCTTTTTTACGCTCGCTCTGTCTTGTGTTTTTGTTGAGCTTTGAAGCGGTCGCTACTGACATCTGGCTTGTGACCAGCTAGTCAGTCTTGCCCTACATGATATTCCGGCGCCTGAAGAATATTTTTCTCAAGTTCGTTGCCTTTGCTGCGGCTTGCGGATAAACATTCCTTATAAAGACAAAAAACAGGTGACTTTCTCTCATGCGCAAACTGGATCGTACGGACATCGGCATACTCAACAGCCTCCAGGAAAATGCCCGCATCACCAACGCCGAACTGGCGCGCTCGGTAAACCTCTCGCCGACACCCTGCTTCAACCGGGTCAAGGCCATGGAAGAACTGGGGGTGATTCGCCAGCAGGTGACCTTGTTGGCGCCGGAGGTATTGGGCCTGGATGTGAACGTGTTCATTCATGTCAGCCTGGAGAAGCAGGTCGAGCAATCCCTGCACCGCTTCGAAGAGGAGATTGCCGAACGCCCGGAGGTCATGGAGTGCTACCTGATGACCGGCGATCCGGACTACCTGCTGCGCGTTCTGCTGCCGAGCATCCAGGCCCTGGAGCGCTTTCTCGATTACCTCACCCGTTTGCCGGGGGTGGCCAACATCCGTTCGAGTTTTGCCTTGAAGCAGGTGCGCTACAAGACCGCCTTGCCGCTACCGGCGAATGGCCTGACCCTGCCGGGGACCGTGTAGCCAGGCGCCCATAACGCGCTGGCTTGGAACTTGCTTTGGCGCTAGGCGCGGCTCGCGGTGTCGGCTTTTTGGCTGTTCGGCGCGGGTGTCCTGTCTATTTGTCGGTGGTGCCTGAATTCCTATGCTTACGTCGAACCCGCTGGTCAGCGTTGTTATTCCCGCCTATAAGTCTGACTACTTCGAGGTAGCGCTGCAGAGCGCCTGTAACCAGACGTACGAAAATCTCGAGATCGTGATCTGCGACGATAATCGCAGCGGTGCGATCGCGGCGATCGTCGAGCGTTATCGCGACAGCAGCCGGGTACCGATTCATTACATCTACAACGAGCAGCCGCTTGGTGAGATCCCCAATGCCGTCGCCTGTGTCGAGGCGGCGCGTGGCAAGTACATCAAGACCCTGCACGATGACGACGAGCTGTTGCCCGATTGCGTTGCCACGCTGGTCGAGGTCATGGAGCGCGATCCCTCGATCGCCCTGGCATCCTCGCGACGGCTGGTGATCAACGAGAAAGGTGAAATCACCCCGCCGAAATTGCCGTACATGTTCCCCTTCGCTGACGATGTGGTGATCGATGGGCCGCAACTGGTCGCGTTCCTGGCGCGCTACCCGCTCAACTTCATCGGTGAGCCGAGCTGCATGCTGTGCCGACGCGAGGATCTGCTGGCATTCGGCGACCAGGTGATGTCGCTGCAGGGGAAACTGATCGTCGGCTTCGGTGACATGGCGATGGCGGCGCGCTTGTTCCAGCGGGGCAACCTGGCCTTGCTGGAGCGGCCATTGACCCGCTATCGGGTGTCGCAACAGCAGTTCAGTCGGGTCAATTGGGCCCAATTGGAGGCTGGCCAAGGGCAGAAGGACTTTACCCGCAGCGTCTATGAGCTGGGCTGGGCTGATCCTTCAGGCGGTGTGATGGTTGATGTGGCACCGCTGCAACCCGGCTCGCTGTTCCAGCCGGTCAACCTCATGAAGATGATCATCGATAACTCGATCCGTGTGCAAACGGCGCTGTTCACTGCCCACTGGATGGACGGGCGTGTGCTGGGTGCTGAACACCGCCGGTTGCTTGCCGAGCATTTGCAGGGCCGGGCACAGCAGCCGAACATCGGCATTATTGTCCTCGACCCTGACGCTGACCGCCAGGCGCTGCAGCTTACGCTTGACAGCCTGTATCGCCAGGATTCGGCCTATACCCCTCAGGTCATGGTGCTCAGTGCCGACCCGCAAGTGCAGGCTGGGCCTTCGTCTTGCACGTTGATGCAACTGCAGCCGCACGCACTGGCCGCCCAGCTCAACCAGTTACTTGAGCAAAGCCACTGTGATTGGGTGCTGCTGGCCCGGGCAGGGGAGGAATTTACCGCCGCCGGCCTGACTTGCGTCGCCCTCGAGCTGCCGGGTGCTGCAGCCTGTGCGGCGGTGTTCGCAGATTACGCCACGCGTGATGCCAAGGGGCAGGTCAGCGTAGGGTTGCGGCCGGGCTTCAACCTGGACTTTTTGCTCAGCAATCCTTCGGTGATGGCTGGCCACTGGCTGTTCAGCCGAGAGGCACTGCTGGCCTGTGGCGGCTTTAGCGAAGGCTTCGCTGGGGCGATGGAGTTCGAGCTGATTCTGCGCCTGGTCAACCAGCATGGCATCAATGGTTTCGGGCACATTCCAGAACCGCTGTTGTTCAGCCGGCCGCCCGTTATTGAGGCCAATACCGGGCACTTGGCAATCACGCAGCACCTGGATGCGCGTGGCTACAGTGATGCCCAGGTGTCGGCGTTCGGTGAGGGCCGCTTTGCCATTGATTATGGGCATGTGCATCAGCCCCTGGTCTCGATCGTGGTCGTCGCCAACAGCGATCTGGCGGCACTGGAGCGCTGCCTCACCAGCGTGCTGGAGCATACGCAGTACCCGCACTACGAATTGCTGGTGGTTGAGTGCGGTGACGCGCCGCAGGAGGTCAGCCAGTGGTTGCAGGATGTCGAACAGTTCACCCCGGGGCAATTGCGCATCGTGCGTGCCGAGAGCCTGTGCACTGCCAGTGCGGCAAGGAACCTCGGTGCCGAGTACGCCTCGGGTGAGTTGCTGTTGTTCTTCTCCAGCCAATCGGCGGTGATCGAGGGGCAATGGTTGCAGCACCTGCTCAATCACGGTTTGCGCCCGGAAGTGGCAGTGGTCGGCGGCAAGGGTTTTTCGGCGGATGGCAAAATTTCCCACGCCGGTTTGCTTCCCGGGGTGTTTTCCGGGGCCGGCCGGGTGTTTGCCGGTGACAGCGGCGAAGCGTCCGGTTACCTCGGTCGTCTGCAGCTGGACCAGAACTACAGCGCGGTGACACAGGATTGCCTGTTGGTGCGTACGGCCTTGTTTGCCGAGGCGGGCGGCTTCGATGCGTCGGCTTTCGCCGACGAAGGCGCCGATGTCGACCTGTGCCTGCGCCTGGGGCAGCATGGCTATCTGACGGTGTGGGCAGCGCGCTGCCTGTACATGAACACTGCCGAGCTCGCGCCGTTTGCCGGCACGACCCAGCGTGCACTGTGTGAGCGCTGGCTGGCGAAGCTTGCCCGCGACCCGGCCTGCAACGGCAATGTTTCGCTGGATGATCGCAGCGCCAGCATGCTCGGCTCGCTGGCCTTGAACTGGCGGCCGTTGTTCAGCCTCGGCGCGCCGGTCGTTCTGGCCCATGTCGATCAGCAAAGCTACAGCGCCTGGGATCGTCTGGGCCAGCCGCTGCACCGCCATCAACAACTGGCAACGATTCAGACCGCTCAGGTTGGAACCCTGCCCGGGGCTGTCGAGCTCGAACGCTTTGGTGCCCAGGTGATCGTCATGCACGGGCGTGCAGAGCCGGCCAAGCTCCAGGCGCTGCGCAGCATCAAGGCGTACTCCAGCGCTGCCCGGGTCTACGAGCTGGATGTGCTGCCCGAGTCCCGTGAAGACATGCAGTTGCTGCGTGAAATGCTGGCTGAGGTCGACCGGGTGGTGGTGGCGACTTCGATGATGGCCGAGGTCGGGCGGCATCTGCATGCAGATGTGCGCTTGATCGAAAGTCGTCTGGACCCTGAGCAGTGGCTGCTGCCGGAACCTGCGGCGCAGCGTCCGGCGCGGCCGCGGGTGGGTTGGTTTGGGGCGCCGGCGGAGGCGGACGATCTTGCCTCGATTGCCGAGGTGATCGAGGCCCTGTCGGCAGAGGTCGACTGGGTCATGTATGGCTGCTGTCCGCCCGCGCTGCGTGCGCATATCAAGGAGCTTCATCCCGTTGTTGCGCCAGCACAGCGTGCCCAGGCGCTGGCCCGCCTCAATCTGGATCTGGCCCTGGCACCTTTGCGGGCGAGCCTGGGCAGCGAGTTCAAGGGCCCTGAGCGTCTCTTGGAGTATGGTGCCTGCGGCTTCCCGGTGGTCTGCAGTGACATGCCTGGCTATCGCACGACGTTGCCGGTCACTCGCGTCAACAACAGTCCCGCTGACTGGGTACAGGCCATCCGTGCGCAGTTGGCTGACCGCTCCGCATTGCGCCAGGCGGGTCTGCAATTGCGGGCGGCGGTGCAGCGTGAGTGGATGCTTGACCAGGGGACTTTGGATGCATGGCGCAGCGCCTGGCTCGGCGACTGAGGCTTGTCTCTACAGGGCAATGCCAATGGCATTGCCCTGGTGTGAGTGCTTGATATTTTTAACACCCCGAGACTATGTTGAGGGGTCGCCGTTCGCGGCTTGTTAAAGATAACAAGGACCAAGTCATGACGAGCAATGGCCAACGTTCTCTCGCCGAGCGATTGACGGGCATTGATGAAATCGAGTGCATTACCCCGGACCTCAATGGCGTTGCTCGCGGCAAGGTGATGACCGCCGAAGGCTTTCTCGAAGGTCGCCGCCTGCAGATGGCCCGCGGCGTTCTGCTGCAATGCATCATGGGCGGTTACCCGGCGGCGCGCTTCTATGGCAGCGACGACGGCGACCTGGCGCTGGTGGCCGATCCACACCATATTTATCGCCTGCCCTGGAGCGATGAGCCCCGGGCCCTGGCGATTTGTGATGCGCTAGAGCTCAGTGGTGAAAGCTCGGGCTTGTCCACTCGCGGCCTGCTCAAGGCCGTGCTCGCCCGTTACGCTGCCCGTGGCCTGGCGCCAGTGGTGGCGACGGAGCTCGAGTTCTTTGTCTTCGCCCCCAACAGCGATCCCAGCCAGCCGTTTCAGCCGCCGCTGGGCAAGGATGGTCGCCGCGAGCAAGGTCATTCGGCGTTCAGCGTCAGTTCCAACAACGGCTTGCGACCGTTTTTCAACGAGGTCTATCGCTGCATGGCCGCCCTGGGCTTGCCGCGCGATACCTTCATGCACGAGATGGGCGTCAGTCAGTTCGAGATCAACCTGCTGCACGGCGACCCGCTGCTGCTGGCCGACCAGACCCTGCTGTTCAAGCACCTGCTCAAGGAAGTTGCGCTCAAGCATGGCCTGACCGTGGTGTGCATGGCCAAGCCGCTGGCGCACACGCCGGGCAGTTCCATGCACATTCACCAGAGCGTGGTCGAGGTGGCGGGCGGCGGCAATGTGTTCAGCGATGCACAGGGCAAACCGACGCCGGCCTTCTATCACTTCATCGGCGGCCAGCAGGCGTGCCTGGCGGATTTCACCGCCTTGTTCGCGCCGAACGTGAACTCCTATCAGCGCCTGTGTCACCCCTATGCCTCGCCCAACAATGCCTGCTGGTCCGAAGACAACCGCGCTGCCGGCCTGCGCATCCCGGCCAGCTCGGCGGAGGCGCGACGGGTCGAGAATCGCTTGCCGGGCGCTGACGCCAACCCGTACCTGGCGATCGCCGCAAGCCTGGCGGCGGGCCTGCACGGTATCGAGCGGCAGCTCGAACCCGCCCCGGCTATCCAGGGCGAGTTCGAGGTGCCGGATCAATTGAGCCTGCCATGTACCTTGCATGCGGCCCTGGAGCGTCTGAAGCGTAGCGACTTGGCGCGGGAACTGTTCGGCAAGGAGTTCATCGAAGGCTACATCGCCACCAAGACGCTGGAGTTGAGCAGTTTCCTCGATGAGATCACCCCGTGGGAGCGCCGCGTACTGGCCGCCCAGGCATAGCATCAAGGCAGGTGGCGGACATTTTTCGAAAACGCTCTGCCACCTGTTTTTTTATGCTCGCCGACGGCAAGGCGGTTTTTTTCACTTATGCTTTCAAGCAGTTTTTCCATCCGCTCAAGGAGCCAATCGGGACGCTGATGCGACAGATCTGGAAGTCTTTTCGCGCGCTGTATTTCGCGGCGCTGATGATGTTGATCGGCTCCGGCTTGTTGAGTACCTACCTGGCCCTGCGCCTGGCTGCCGATCATGTCGACAGCCTCTGGGTCGGTGCACTGATGGCCGCCAACTATTTCGGCCTGGCCCTGGGCGGCAAGATCGGCCACCGGCTGATTGCCCGGGTCGGGCATATCCGTGCCTACGCTACCTGCGCCGGTATCGTCGGGGCGGCGGTGCTCGGCCATGGTCTGGTCAGCTGGTTGCCGGCCTGGGTGGTACTGCGGGTCATCGTCGGCCTGGGGATGATGTGCCAGTACATGGTCATCGAGAGCTGGCTTAACGAGCAGGCTGACGCCAAGCAGCGTGGTGCGGTATTCAGTGGCTACATGATCGCCTCGTATCTGGGGCTGGTGCTCGGCCAGTTGATTCTGGTGGCGCACCCGCAGCTGGGCCTTGAGCTGCTGATGCTGGTGGCCATGTGTTTTGCCCTGTGCCTGGTGCCGGTGGCGCTCACTCGGCGGATTCACCCGGCGCCGCTGCGGCCTGCGCCGATGGAGCCGCGCTTCTTTATCAAGCGTGTGCCGCAGTCGCTGAGTACGGTGCTCGGTGCCGGGCTCATTGTCGGTTCCTTCTATGGCCTGGCACCGTTGTATGCAGCCAAGCAGGGGTTGAGTACCGAGCAGGTCGGTCTGTTCATGGGCTGCTGTATTTTTGCCGGGCTGCTGGTGCAGTGGCCGCTGGGCTGGTTGTCCGATCGCTACGACCGCGCCGTGCTGATTCGCAGTGTTGCGGTGGGCCTGGCGATTGTCGCCTTGCCGCTGGCGATCATGCCCAGCGTGCCGCTGGAGGTGCTGTTCGTAGTCGGCTTTGCCGTGTCATTGCTGCAGTTCTGCCTGTACCCGCTGGCGGTGGCGTTCTCCAACGACCACGTCGAGAGCGAGCGACGGGTTTCGCTGACGGCAATGCTGCTGGTGACCTATGGCGTAGGCGCGAGTATCGGGCCGCTGGTGGCCGGGGTGCTGATGAAGGTGCTGGGCAACCAGATGCTCTATGCCTTCTTCGTCTTCTTCGCCCTGGTGCTGGTCTGGCGCATCCGTCCGAAAGCGGTTACCGGCCTGCACCAGGTCGACGACGCGCCGCTGCATCACGTGGCCATGCCGGCGGCCGGTTCGCCATTGTCGGCAGCGCTGGACCCACGGGTTGACGAGCAGGTGGTGCAGGATCAGATGCAGACGCCGGTGGCAGCAGAGGATACCGAGGCGGAGGAGGGGGCTGAAGCTGAGGTTGTGGCTGAAGAGGTCAAGCCGATGCAGGTGTGATGCCATCGCGGGTCAAGCCCGCTCCCACACGGGGGGCAGGCTTGACCCGCGATAGGGGTCGACTCAGTAGTCGTCTTTATCGAAGCGCCGCGCTTCACGCTGCAACTGATAGACAAAGGTTTCAATCTTGCGCTGCATCTGCCCGTTGAGGTTGTGAAAGCGCACGCCGGCGAAGGTGGCGTTGATACGCTCTTCGAAGTGCAAGTGGCGCAGTTCCACCTCAACCTGAGACAAGCCCAGCGGCACACCGGTGGCGAACTTTTCGTAGACCTGGCCCAGTTGCAGGCGCTCTTCGACATTGCCTTCGAAGCGCAACTTGCAGCCGGTGGCGGAAATGTCCAGCAGTTTGCCGCGCAGGGCACCATTGCCCTTGAGCTTGTCGCCGTCGAGGACAACATCCACTAGCTGGGTAAGCTTGAGTGCCGCGCGAAAGGCATTGCGGCGCTGGTGATAGGCCACTTCGCTGGGCAGGGTGCCGCGGTAGCTGCGATGGCCGTCGGCCTCGACAATGCTCAGTGGGGTGTTGCACTCCCAGGCGATGCGCACACCATCATGAAAGCCTTCGACGCGAAACGGTTCGCCATTCTGCAGGTAGCGTTCGCCGTCACGGGGGATCATTTCATCAAGGGCCAGGCGATTGCCTTCGCGGTCGACTTCGACCACATAGCTTTGAAAACGCTGGCTGCGTTCGTGGAAGGTGATGATCAGCGGGTCATGGCTCTCTTGCAGCGACCGCAAGTTGGCGGCAATTTCCAAAGGGGTAGTCAGCACCTTCGGAGGCTGCGGAGCTTCTGCTTCATTGAACACGGTTAATCAATCTCCAGGCAAAAACGTCACACGCAAGTTACGGCATTTTGCCAGTATGTTCCGTGCCTTGATACAGGGAATCAAGCCTGGCTGAGTGCCTGTGGCTTGGCAAGGGGAGAGGTTGACCCACGGCTGTCGTAAAGCGACGGTGTTTCGCCGCCCATGAGGATTTTGATCTGGTTGGCCGTGGTGCTCTGCTGGAGCAGGATGGCGCGGCCGTTGCGCTCATTGACTGCCTGGCAGTCGCCCAGCAATTTGCCCAGTGCGTCCAGTTGTTGCAGCAGCAGTTCACCCAGAGGCGACTGGCTGGCCAGTTGGGCAACACCCTCGCGGTCCTGGGAAAGGCCCAGGCTGGCCAGCAGCTCGCTGCGTCGGCGGCCTTGCTGATCGAGCTGGATCACCAGCGACTGTTTGCGCGCCAGGATGTTTTCCAGCAGCGGCATGTCGCGACCGTGCAGGGCAGCGGCTTCGGTTTGCAGTAACTCGAGTAGATCTTGCGCTGGAGCAATATCGCTCTCGATCAGTTGCAGCAGAGTGGTGTCGTGCATGGCTGGCTCTTTGGTTCAAGCGTCCTGAAGTCAGCGCGCCAGGGGCTAGCGCTGGGCTTCGAAATTAAGCAGTTTGCTGGCGACGCGGTTGCTGTCGACCTGGTAGCTGCCGTCGGCGATAGCCTGTTTCAACTCGGCCACCCGGGCGCTGTTGACAATCGGCTGGTCGCGCAGCTTGTCGCTGACCTTTTGCAACTGCTGGGCCTCGTGGCTCAGGTGTACGGTTTCCCCGCTGGCGCTGTGCTCAACGGCGCTGCCGGCCTTGGCCGAAGCCGTGCTGGCAGTACTTTCCTGGCTGCTGCCAGTGCGCACGCCGCCGGCAACCGACGGGGAGTTATTCAAACGACTGAAGTCGATGACCATGATCAGAAAACCTCTGGGTATTTGGACGCTTGCCTTGTTTTCGGCCAACCCGAAAGAAACTTTAGGCGCAAATGCACGGCGGCCTGCGCGGCCAGTTCTGGGCACCCAATGGGACACAGTTTAGGAAAAGCAGTTCCTGATCGCCAGTGTTGTTCCTGATTCAAGTACTTACATGGCCACTTCCACCTGGCCCGGGCCGGTCACCCTGGCCTTGACCACCCGTTTGGAGTTGAGGTTGCGCACCCGGATCTGTTCGCTCAGGCCGCCCTTGCTCAGGGCTTCGCCGGGCATGCGCACGGCCAGGCTGCCGCTGCGCGCGGTAATCACCACCTGATCACCCTTGCGCACCACCTCGGCCTGCTCCAGGTGCTGGGGGGTGAGTACCTGGTCCATGACCGTTGGTCGGATAACCTTGAGCCCGACTGCCTGGTCGAGGTTGCCGAGAAAACCCTGGTTGAGCATGCCTACATCGCGCTCGCGCAGGGCTACGTCCTGTTCACCGACAATGCTGTCGCGCTTGAGCGGGCGGACCACGGTCACGACATTGCGAAACAGGCGTACCTGGGCGGGCACGAACACCGTCCACGGTGAGCTGCCGTCGCAGCGAACCCGCACGGTGACACGGCCCAATGGCTGCGCCGGGCTCTCCAGCGAGGCGCCCAGTTGCTGGTCGCACAGCGGCATGCGCAGGCGCGGGTCGAGGTTGTTGACCTGGATCTCGTAGCGGCCCTCGGTCTGGCTGGTGGCCAGATAGTCTTCTACGGTGAATTCAAGAAACCCCTGGGTGACACCGATAAGCTGTTCAGGCAAGGTGAAAGCGTCAGCCAGAGTTCGAACGCCAGGGGCCAGCAGGCACAGCGCAGCAAGGAAGCCGGGCAGGTGGCGGGTCAGGCGTCGGAAAAATGTCGTTTTCGTGTTCATACGATTAAAAAAAGCAAAGCGCGTGCCGACTGGGTACGAAGCTCGAAGCGTTTGGTGAAGGAGTCTGGCATGGCTGGTGTAATGGATTCGGTGAACCAGCGCACGCAACTGGTAGGGCAGAACCGCCTGGAGCTGCTGTTGTTTCGCCTCAATGGCGAGCAGCTCTACGGCATCAACGTGTTCAAGGTGCGGGAAGTGTTGCAATGCCCGAACCTGACGGTGATGCCCAAGTCCAGCCCGGTAGTGCGCGGGGTCGCGAATATTCGTGGGGCAACCATCCCGATCCTCGATCTGGCGATGGCGACCGGGATGCCCGGTCTGAGTGAAGAAACAAGCAAGAGCTTCGTCATCATCACCGAGTACAACACCAAGACCCAGGGGTTTCTGGTGCATTCGGTGGAGCGCATCGTCAACATGAACTGGGAGGAGATCCATCCGCCACCCAAGGGCACCGGGCGCGATCACTACCTGACGGCAGTGACCCGGGTCGACAACAAGATGGTCGAAATCATCGACGTGGAGAAAATCCTCGCCGAAGTGGCGCCGACCTCCGAGGCGATTTCCGCCGGTGTGGTCGATGCCGAGGTGCAGGACAAGGCGGTGATGCTGCGGGTGCTGACGGTCGATGACTCGTCGGTGGCGCGCAAGCAGGTCAGCCGTTGCCTGCAGACCGTCGGCGTCGAGGTGGTGGCGCTCAACGATGGCCGCCAGGCGCTCGACTACCTGCGCAAGCTGGTCGACGAGGGCAAGCGTCCGGAAGAAGAGTTCCTGATGATGATCTCCGATATCGAGATGCCGGAGATGGACGGCTACACCCTGACCGCCGAGATTCGCAGCGACCCGCGCATGCAAAAGTTGCACATCATCCTGCATACTTCGCTGTCCGGGGTGTTCAACCAGGCGATGGTCAAGAAGGTCGGTGCCGATGACTTCCTGGCCAAATTCCGGCCGGACGACCTCGCCCAGCGCGTTGTTGATCGGATCAAGGCCACGCACTAACGGCCAGGGGCGATCGCCCCTGGCGGTACATACGATTTAAGAGGCGGCATCATTGTCTACGGGTAATTTGGATTTCGAACAGTTCCGGGTCTTCCTGGAAAAAGCCTGTGGCATCCTGCTGGGCGAAAATAAGCAATACCTGGTCTCCAGCCGTCTCAACAAGCTGATGGAGCAGCAGGGCATCAAGTCCCTGAGCGAACTGGTGCAACGGATCCAGAGCCAGCCGCGCAGTGGCTTGCGCGAGCAGGTGGTCGATGCCATGACCACCAACGAAACCCTCTGGTTTCGCGACACCTATCCGTTTGAAGTGCTCAAGAACAAGGTATTGCCCGAGCAGATCAAGGCCAACCCCGGTCAGCGCCTGCGCATCTGGTCGGCGGCCTGCTCGTCGGGGCAGGAGCCGTATTCCATCTCCATGGCCATCGACGAGTTCGAGCGCAGCAATATCGGCCAGTTGAAGATGGGGGCGCAGATCGTTGCCACCGACCTGTCCGGCTCGATGCTGACCAACTGCAAGACCGGCGAGTACGACAGCCTGGCGATTGCCCGCGGCCTGTCCCAGGAGCGCCTGCAGCGCTACTTCGACGTCAAGGGGCCGGGGCGCTGGGCGATCAAGGCGCCGATCCGCAGCCGTGTCGAATTTCGCTCGTTCAACCTGCTCGACAGCTACGCGAGCCTGGGCAAATTCGACATCGTGTTCTGCCGCAACGTGCTGATCTACTTCTCGGCCCAGGTCAAGAAGGACATCCTCCTGCGCATTCACGGCACGCTCAAGCCGGGTGGCTACCTGTTCCTTGGCGCTTCCGAGGCGCTCAATGGCTTGCCGGATCATTACCAGATGGTCCAGTGCAGCCCGGGGATCATTTACCAGGCCAAATAGGCCTTAGCGGCAAGCCACAAGCTTCAAGCGGCAAGAAAGAGCAGATCGTGCACCGCCTGGCTTGTTCTTGCCGCTTGAAGCTTGCCGCTTGCCGCTCTTTTGCCACTTTTCTGGCATTGCCGCCACCGGCAAACACCTCAAAGCCCCGTATTTACGGGGTTTTGTTTTTTGGCATGGCTCTTGCTCTAGCTCAGTCAACGAAAAACCTTCGAAGGTTTCCCCGACATGAGCATCAGCTTCGACAAAGCGCTCGGCATCCACGAAAAGGCATTGGGCTTTCGCGCCCAGCGCGCCGAGGTGCTGGCCAACAACATCGCCAACGCCGACACGCCGAACTACAAGGCGCGCGACATGGACTTCGCTTCGGTCCTGGCGGCCCAGGCCGAGCAGACCAGCAAGGGCCATTTCTCGCTGGATCGTACCAACGCCCGGCACATCGAGGCCGAAGGCCTGAGCATGGGTGACGAGTCCCTGCAGTACCGTACGCCGATGCAACCGTCGATCGACCAGAACACCGTCGATGCCCAGCTCGAGCAATCGAGCTACGCGGAAAACGCCGTGGGCTTCCAGGCCAGCTTCACGCTGCTCAACAGTAAATTCAAAGGGCTGGTATCGGCCCTGCGCGGAGAGTAAGTCATGTCCCTCGCCAGTGTCTTCAACATTGCCGGTAGCGGCATGAGCGCCCAGACCACGCGTCTGAACACCGTCGCTTCGAACATCGCCAACGCCGAGACCGTCTCGTCGAGCATCGACCAGACCTACCGCGCCCGTCATCCGGTATTCGCCACCACCTTCCAGCAGGCCCAGGCCGGTGTCAGCCAATCGCTGTTCCAGGACCAGGACGCTGCAGGGCAGGGCGTGCAGGTGCTTGGCGTGGTCGAAGACCAGAGCAACCTCGAGGCGCGCTACGAGCCGAATCATCCGGCGGCGAACAAGGACGGCTATGTCTACTACCCGAACGTCAACGTGGTGGAAGAAATGGCTGACATGATCTCCGCCAGCCGCTCGTTCCAGACCAATGCCGAGCTGATGAACACGGCTAAAACCATGATGCAGAAGGTCCTGACCCTGGGTCAGTGATAAAGGACTAAGCCAATGGCTACTACCGTCAAAGACAGCACGCTCAGCCTGAACGACGTCATCAAGTCTTCCGGCAAGAAGACCACTGAGACCAGTTCCCTGGGCAGCACCGTCGCCGCCAAGGCCGGCAACAAGCAAACCCTGGGCAAGGATGCGTTCCTGCAGCTGCTGGTTACCCAGATGCAGCACCAGAACCCGCTCGACCCGCAGGACAACAGTGAATTCGTCGCCCAGCTGGCGCAGTTCAGTAGCCTGGAAGGCATTACCAGCCTGAACGAGTCGGTCAATGCGATCACCGGCAACTACAAGTCGTCCCAGGCCCTGCAGGCCTCGTCGCTGGTCGGCCGTTCGGTCATCACCCAGAGCGACAAGGCGGTGGTCGACACCACCAAGAGCTTCACCGGCTCCGTGGTGGTGCCACAGAGCATCAGTGCCGCGACCATCACCATCACCGACAAGGATGGCAAGGTGGTCAAGACCCTGCAGATGGGCGAAACCAAGGCGGGCAACGCCGAGTTCATCTGGGACGGTACCAACGACGCGGGCCAGAAAGTCGACCCGGGCACCTACAGCTTTGCCGCCAAGACCAAGGTCGAGGACAAGCAGGTGGAGATGTACACCTTGCTGCCGGCCACGGTCAGCAGCGTCACTATCAGTCAGACGGGTGGCGAGCTGATGCTCAACCTCGCCGGCCTGGGCAGCGTTGCCCTGTCCAAAGTCCAAACCATCGGTATATAGAGCCGGCTAACGCGGCACAAGGAGTGGAAAGATGTCTTTCAATATCGGCCTTAGCGGTCTCTATGCAGCCAACAAGCAACTGGACGTGACCGGCAACAACATCGCCAACGTTGCCACCACCGGCTTCAAATCGTCCCGTGCCGAGTTCGCTGACGCCTATTCGGCGAGCAAGCTCGGTGTCGGCAGCAAGACCGTCGGTAACGGCGTGACCCTGGCAGCGGTGTCGCAGCAGTTTGGCCAGGGTGATGTCAACAACACCGGCAACGTGCTGGACATGGGTATCCAGGGGCAGGGCTTTTTCGTCCTCAGCGACAATGGCTCGCTGAGCTACACCCGTGCCGGTGCGTTCCAGACCAACAAGGACAACTACGTTGTCACCGCGGACGGTATCCGCCTGCAGGGTTACGCCGCTGACTCCACCGGCAAGATTGCCAAGGGCGTGCTGACCGATCTGAAGATCGACACCTCGGCGCTGGCGCCGAAGTCGACCACGCTGATCGACCAGGGTATCAACCTGAACTCGTCGGCATCGCCGATTCCGTTGACCAAGCCTGATCCGAGCAACCCGGCTGCCACTATCCCCAACGCGCCGTTCAACCCGACTGACGAAAGCACCTACACCAAGTCGTTCCCGACCAAGGTCTACGACAGTCAGGGTAACGAGCACGTCATGGAGCAGTACTACCGCAAGACCGACACCAACGAGTGGACCATGTACACCCTGGTCGACGGTCGCAACCCCTACGATCCGGCCAGCGCCACGCCACTGACCGGCACCATGAGCTTCAACTCCGATGGCAGCATCAAGGCCATGTCCACCAGTGCCGCCGGTGTGCCGACCACGCCGCCAGGTCAGTACGAGTTCAGTGTGGCCAACAACACCTTCACCATGAAGGGCTGGATTCCGGCGGTGTATAACAAGACCACCAATACGTGGGGTCCTAACGGTTCGAGCGGCAACCCGGATGGCATGCGTCTGTCGATGAACAGCACCACCTCCTACAACACCGAGACGGCGCGGATGTCCCAGTCCCAGGACGGCTATGCCACCGGCATTCTCTCCAGCCTGAGCATCGACTCCACCGGTGTAATGTTCGCCAGCTTCAGCAACCAGCAGTCTCGCGCCATTGGCCAGGTGGCCATCGCCAGCTTCGCCAACGAGCAGGGCCTGGAGCAGATGGGCGGTACGCGCTGGAAAGAAACCTTCGCCTCGGGCATTCCGGGTATCGATGCGCCGACCACTGGCACCCTGGGCGCGATCAAGTCCAACGCGCTGGAGGCCTCGAACGTCAACCTGACCAACGAGCTGGTCGAGCTGATCAAGGCGCAGAGCAACTACCAGGCCAACGCCAAAACCATCTCCACCCAGAGCACCATCATGCAGACCATCATTCAGATGACCTGATTCGGGTGGCGTGAGTTGAGTATGGACAGACCCCTTTCTCGGAAGGGGTCTGTCGTTTCAAGGGTAAGGATCATGCTGCGACGTTTAAGTGTTGCCTTGCTGCTTGCGGGAGTGCTGGGCGCTCAGGCCTGGGCCGACATGGCGCCATGGTATCGCTGGGAAAGCCAGGCCGACGGTCGCCTGGTGTGCGCGCAGTTTTCCCCGGGGCCGGGCTGGAAGCTGTTTGCCGGGCCGTTCAACAATGCCGGTTGCCGTGACTACTGAAACTTGCCGCTAGCGGCAAACCGGCGCCGTATTTTCGACGGCGCTTCTCTCGCGGTTCTCTTCGTGCGCCGCTCAAGCCCTTGTCTGCCGGGCGTTTTCCGTTGTTTGTAAAAGTTGGTTTGAAACTTGCTACAGGCACTGCAGAGCAGCGGCGGACGGCAAGTGTTCGCCAGCGCAGCGGAGGATGACTGTGGACAAGATGCTATACGTGGCCATGACCGGCGCCAGCCAGAACGCGCTGGCGCAAAAGGCCCATGCCAACAACCTGGCGAACATTTCCACCAGCGGTTTTCAGCGCGACCTGGAGCAGGCGCGTTCGATGCCGGTGTTTGGTGACAGCTTTCCGGCGCGGGCCTATGCCATGACCGAGCGCCCGGCCACCGATTTTAGCCCGGGCTCGATGCAGGAGACCGGTCGCGACCTGGATATCGCCATCGGCGGTGACGGTTTTATCGCCGTGCAGGCCCCTGATGGCAGTGAAGCCTATGTGCGCACCGCCAGCCTGAACATTGACGGTCTGGGCGTGCTGCGGGCCGGCAACGGCATGCCGGTGATGGGCAACGGCGGTCCGATTGCCGTGCCGCCAGAGCAGAAGGTCGAGGTCGGCCAGGACGGCACCATCAGTATTCGCGCCATGGGCGAAGGCCCGCGGGTGATGGCCGAGGTCGACCGCATCAAGCTGGTCAACCCGGACCTGAAGAACATGACCAAGGGCCTGGACGGCATGATCCATACCAAGAACGGCCAGCCTGCCGCTGCCGATGCCAACGTCCAGGTGGTCTCCGGTTTCCTGGAGTCAAGCAACGTCAATGCGGTCGAGGAAATGACCTCGGTGTTGGCGCTGTCCCGTCAATTCGAATTGCACGTCAAGATGATGACCACGGCCAAGGAAGGCGACGAAGCCATGGCTCGGGTTTTGCAAATCGGCTAATTACACAGACGTAGCGCCGTAAAACAGGCGCGCGAGGAGAACAGCATGCTTCCGGCTCTTTGGGTCAGTAAAACCGGTTTGTCCGCCCAGGACACCAACCTGACCACCATTTCCAACAACCTGGCCAACGTTTCGACCACCGGCTTCAAGCGTGATCGTGCCGAGTTCCAGGACCTGCTCTACCAGATCAAGCGTCAGCCGGGTGCCCAGTCGACCCAGGACAGCGAACTGCCGTCGGGCCTGCAAGTCGGTACCGGTGTGCGCATCGTCGGCACCCAGAAGAACTTCAGCACCGGCAGCCTGCAGACCACCGAGAACCCGCTGGACATGGCGGTCAATGGCCGTGGCTTCTTCCAGATTTTGCAGCCGGACGGCACTGTTTCGTACACCCGTGACGGTACCTTCCACCTGAACTCCGATGGCCAGATCGTCACGGCCAACGGCTTTGCCCTGGAGCCTGCGATCGTCGTGCCGCCCGAGGCGCAGACCTTCACCGTCGGCCAGGACGGCACCGTGTCGATCACCACTGCCGGCAACCCGGCGGCGCAGATCATCGGCAACATCCAGACCGCCGACTTCATCAACCCGGCCGGCCTGCAGGCCATGGGCAGCAACCTGTTCCTGGAAACCGCCGCCAGCGGCGCGCCGCAAATCGGTACCCCGGGCCTCAACGGTTTTGGCGTGGTGCAGCAGCAGACCCTGGAAAACTCCAACGTCAGCACCGTGGAAGAGCTGGTCAACATGATCACTACCCAGCGTGCCTACGAAATGAACTCCAAGGTCATCTCCACCGCCGACCAGATGCTCTCGTACGTTACCCAGAACCTGTAAGTGAAGTCTTCGAGGTCGCTTGAACGGCGCCTGTTACACCGTGAGGTCAGAGTCATGAGTCGTTTGTTTTGCATACTAGCCCTGAGTGGGGTCGCCTTGCTGGCCGGTTGCGTCGCGCCGACGCCCAAGCCCAACGATCCCTACTACGCGCCGGTATTGCCGCGCACGCCATTGCCGGCGGCGGCCAACAACGGCTCGATCTACCAGGCCGGTTTCGAACAGAACCTGTACAGCGACCGCAAGGCTTTCCGGGTCGGTGACATCATCACTATCACCCTCAACGAGCGCACCCAGGCGAGCAAGAATGCCAACTCGCAGATCGACAAGAACAGCAAGGCCGAACTCGGCCTGACCTCGTTGTTCGGCAGCAGCGTGACCACCAACAATCCGTTTGGTGATGGCGACCTCAGCCTCAGTGCCGGCTACAGCGGCGACCGCTCAACCAAGGGTGATAGCAAGGCGGCCCAGGGCAACACCCTGACCGGTTCGATCACCGTCACCGTTGCCGACGTGCTGCCCAACGGCATCATTGCCGTGCGCGGCGAGAAGTGGCTGACCCTCAACACCGGCGACGAGCTGGTGCGCATCGCCGGGATGATCCGTGCCGATGACATTGCCACCGACAACACCGTGCCTTCGACCCGTGTTGCCGATGCGCGCATTACCTACTCGGGCACCGGCTCGTTCGCCGATGCCAGCCAGCCGGGTTGGCTTGACCGGTTCTTCATCAGCCCGCTTTGGCCTTTCTAGGTTCGGATGACCATGTTCAACTTCAAGCAGCTGATTGCCGCTACGATTCTGCTGTCCACTGCGTTCGCCGTGCAGGCCGAGCGTCTGAAGGACATCGCCAGCATTTCCGGCGTGCGCACCAACCAGCTGATCGGCTACGGCCTGGTGGTGGGGCTCAACGGCACGGGTGACCAGACCACGCAAACGCCGTTCACCCTGCAGACCTTCAACAACATGCTCTCGCAGTTCGGCATCAAGGTGCCGCCGGGGTCGGGTAACGTGCAGCTGAAGAACGTCGCTGCGGTGTCGGTGCATGCCGACCTGCCGGCGTTCGCCAAGCCGGGGCAGGTGGTGGACATCACCGTCTCGTCGATCGGTAACTCCAAGAGCCTGCGCGGCGGCAGCCTGTTGATGACCCCGCTCAAGGGTATCGACGGTAACGTCTACGCCATCGCTCAGGGCAACCTGGTGGTCGGCGGTTTCGATGCCGAAGGCCGCGATGGCTCGAAGATCACCGTCAACGTCCCGTCGGCTGGCCGCATTCCTGGCGGTGCCTCGGTGGAGCGTGCCGTGCCCAGCGGTTTCAACCAGGGCAACAGCCTGACCCTGAACCTCAATCGCCCGGACTTCACCACCGCCAAGCGCATCGTCGACAAGGTCAACGAGCTGCTCGGCCCGGGTGTGGCCCAGGCCCTGGACGGTGGTTCGGTGCGAGTCACTGCACCGCTCGATCCAAGCCAGCGGGTCGACTACCTGTCGATTCTCGAGAACCTCGAAATCGATCCGGGCCAGGCCGTGGCCAAAGTCATCATCAACTCGCGCACCGGCACCATCGTCATCGGCCAGAACGTCAAGGTCTCGCCGGCGGCGGTGACTCACGGCAGCCTGACGGTGACCATCACCGAAGACCCGATCGTCAGCCAGCCTGGGCCGTTCTCCAATGGTGAGACTGCCGTAGTGCCGCGCTCGCGAGTCAATGCCGAGCAGGAAGCCAAGCCGATGTTCAAGTTCGGCCCGGGTACCACCCTGGATGAAATCGTCCGCGCGGTGAATCAGGTGGGCGCCGCGCCCGGTGACCTGATGGCGATCCTCGAAGCCCTGAAACAGGCCGGCGCCTTGCAAGCCGACCTGATCGTGATCTGAGGGGGCGGACCATGGATATGCCGAAAAGCGCCTTCAATGCTGCCGACAGTGGCGCCTACACCGACCTCAATCGCCTGAACTCGCTGAAGGTCGGCGATCGCGACAGCGACGCCAACCTGCGCAAGGTGGCCCAGGAGTTCGAGTCGCTGTTTCTCAACGAGATGCTCAAGTCGATGCGCTCGGCCAGCGATGTGCTGGCCAAGGACAACCCGCTCAACACCGAGACCACCAAGCAGTACCAGCAGATGTACGACCAGCAACTGGCGGTGAGTATGTCCCGCGAGGGCGGTGGTATCGGCTTGCAGGAAGTGCTGATGCGTCAGTTGTCCAAGCAGAAGGCCAGTGCCGCGAGCAACAACAGCCCGTTCCCGCGGGTGGATATCCAGCAGCGTCCGTTGTGGGCGGCCAAGGTGGCCGAGCCTGAGCGCGGTGAACACGCCACGGCCGCACGCAACGACATGGCCGCACTCAATTCGCGGCGCCTGGCACTGCCGGGCAAGCTGACCGATCGCCTGCTGGCTGGCATCGTGCCGTCGGCCGGTGCCGCCGCAGCCACCACCAACACCGCGGCCTTGCCGCAGCGCACCACGGCGATGACCGATGCCGTGGTCAAGGGTGACTGGCAGTCGGCGCAGAGCTTTGCCGCGCCGGGCTCGATGCGCATCTATGGTCGCGCCGTGGCCCAGCCGCCATTGGCGCCGGCCAAGCGCGCATTCGGCTCCTCCGATGAGTTCGTCGCCACCATGCTGCCGATGGCCGAGCAAGCCGCCAAGCGCATCGGTATCGATCCGCGCTACCTGGTGGCCCAGGCTGCGCTGGAAACCGGCTGGGGCAAGTCGGTCATGCGTCAGGCCGATGGTAGCAGCAGCCACAACCTGTTCGGCATCAAGGCCACCGGCAACTGGCAGGGCGGCCAGGCGCGGGCGATCACCAGCGAGTTCCGCGACGGCCAGTTCGTCAAGGAGACCGCAGCGTTCCGTTCCTACGACTCCTACCAGGACAGCTTCCATGACCTGGTCAGCCTGCTGCAGAACAACGCGCGCTATAAAGAAGCGGTGAAGTCGGCCGATAAGCCAGAACAGTTTGTGCGGGAGCTGCAGAAGGCCGGGTATGCAACCGACCCGGACTACGCCAGCAAGATTTCGCAGATCGCAAAACAGATGAAGTCGTACGAGAGCTATGCGGCTGTCGGTACTACAACGAAACTATAAGGTTTGAACCATGGCGAGTTTGATCAATATCGGCTTATCCGGTGCCAGCAATGCCCAGTCAGGTATGCACACCACGGGTAACAACATCACCAACGTCGATACCGCCGGTTACTCGCGCCAGCAGAATATCCAGAGCACAAAAGGCTCGATTCGCGAAGGCCATGTGTTCATCGGAACCGGTACCACCCTGGCGGACGTGCGCCGGGTGTACAACAACTTCCTGGAAAACCAGCTGCGGACCACCTCGTCGCTGAGCAGCGACAGCAATGCCTATCTGGACCAGATCGGGCCGATCGACAAACTCCTGTCGGACAAGGACACCGGTATTACCGGTGCCCTGAAAAGCTTCTTCTCGTCGCTGCAAAATGCCGCGGCCAAACCTACCGAAGATGCTTCGCGGCAGTTGCTGCTGACCAGTGCCCAGGCCCTGAGCAAGCGCTTCAATACCATCGCCGCGCAGCTCAACCAGCAAAACAGCAACCTCAACGGCAACCTGTCGTCGATGAGCACCCAGGTCAACAACCTGACCGCAGCCATTGCCCAGTACAACGACCAGATCTCGCGGGTCTCGGTGGTGCAGGGCAGCCCCAACGACCTGCTCGACAAGCGCAACGAAGCGGTGCGCCAGCTCAGCGAGCTGGTGGGCGTGGATGTGACCGAGCGCGAAGGCAACCTGGATGTCTACCTGAAAAACGGCCAGTCGCTGGTGTTGGGTACGAGCACCAATACCCTGTCCACGGTCGCCAGCCCGACCGATCCGACGCGGATGAACCTGCAGCTCAATCGCGGTACTACCAAGATCGATATCACCGCCAGCGTCACCGGTGGTGAAATCGGCGGCGTGCTGCGCTACCGCACCGATGTGCTCGACCCGAGCCTGAACGAGCTGGGGCGGGTCGCGCTGGTGGTTGCCGATCAGATCAACAGCCAGTTGGCCCAGGGGATCGACAAGAACGGCAACTTCGGCGCGTCGATGTTCAATGACATCAACAGCGCGGCCCTGATCAGCCAGCGCAGCATTGCCAAGGCCGGTAACAGTGCAGGCTCCGGCAACCTTGATGTGACTATCAAGAACACCGGCAAGCTGACCACCAGCGACTATCAGGTGACCTTCACCAGCGCGACCGGCTACAGCGTCAAGAAACTGCCTGACGGTACCGACATGGGGTCCTTCGACCTTAACGACAATCCGCCCAAGGTGATCGATGGCTTTAGCCTGAACCTCAATGGCGGTGCGGTGCAGGCTGGCGATTCGTTCAAGATCACCCCGACTCGCGGGGCGGCCGGCAGCATCGATACCGTGCTCACCGATCCCAAGCGCATTGCCCTGGCGGCGTCGCTCAATGCCACCAGTGGCGCGGGTAACCAGGGGACCGGGATCATCGGCCAGCCGAACCTGACGTCCAAGCTGGATATCTACGATTCGACCCAGCGCCTGGCGCTGGAGAACGGTCTGAAGTACTCGACGCCGGTCAAGCTGGTGTTCGGCGATGAGAAGACCGTCCCGCAGACCTACACCGTGCACAACGCCAAGGGTGATCCGATCGCGAGCGGGACCATCATTCCGGGGCAGGAAAACAAGCTGCAGATCAACGTGCCGATCGTCGATGCCAATGGCAACGCCGTCACGCCGGCGGCGACCTTCAGCTTCGACATGACCGTGGCCGGTGCGCCGAAGAAGGGTGACAACTACACCGTGGCCATGACCGGTGCCGGCTCTGCCGACAACCGCAACGGCCAGGCAGTCATTGACCTGCAGACCAAACAGACCATCGACCTGGGCGATAACGGCAGGGGCGTCAGTTTCACCGATGCCTACGGCAAGCTGGTCGAGAACGTTGGCGGCAAGACTGCCCAGGCCAAGCTCGACAGCGATGCGACCGGTGCCCTGCGCAAGTCGGCCAGCGAAGCCAGTAACTCGGTGTCGGGTGTCGACCTGGATGAAGAGACCGGCAACCTGATCAAGTACCAGCAGTACTACACGGCCTCGTCGCAGATCATCAAGATCGCCCAGGAAACTTTCAGCACGCTGATCAACAGCCTTTAAGGAGACGTAGACCGTGCGTATCTCTACCGCCCAGTTCTATAACAACAGTACTTCGAACTATCAGCGTAACTTCGCCAAGGCTGTCGAATCCCAGCAGCAAGCCAGTGACATGCTGCGCATCCGTACTGCCGCCGATGATCCGGTCGGCGCTGCTCGCCTGCTGCAACTCGAGCAGCAAAGCAACATGATCGACCAGTACAGCGGCAACATCGCCAGCCTTCGCAGCAGCCTGAGCACCTCTGAAACCACCCTCACCAGCATTACCAACGTGCTGGCGCGGGTAAAGGAGCTGGCGATCAGCTCCGGCAGCGGCAACATGACCGACAAGGATCGCCTGGCCAACGCGCAAGAGCTGACCCAGCTCGAAGAGCAGCTGTTCAGCCTGATGAACAGCCGCGACGAGAACGGCAAGTACATCTTCTCCGGCTCCCGTGGCGATACCAAGCCGTTCGAACGCAACGCCGATGGCACGTACTCGTACAAGGGTGACCAGGGCACCACCAGCCTGCAGGTTGGCGACATGCTCAGCGTTGCTTCCAACGAGAGCGGCTACAGCGTCTTCGAACAAGCGCTCAACACCAGCCGCAGCCAGACTACGATGACCGCGCCGACCCCGAATGACGGACGCGTCAGCCTGTCCAATGGCCAGGTGTCGGGCAGCACCATCTATAACGACCGCTTCCGCAGTGGTGAGCCGTACACGATCGAATTCACCAGCAGCACCCAGTTCAAAGTCACCGACGCCGGTGGTAATGACGTGACGCTGGAGGCCAGCAAAGGCGGTACCTTTGATCCCAAGGGTGACGACGACTACATCAGCTTCCGCGGTGTCGACCTGCGCCTGGGCATTACCTTCAAGCCGGGCGATGAAGCCAATCCGGATGCCGCCATCGCCGGGCATACCTTCACCCTGGGCTCGAAGCCGGACGAGATCGGCGGCTCGCGCAGCCCGGGCAACACCTCCATGGCCCAGCTGGGCAACGTGGTGATTGGCGACAAGGCCAAGTATGACGCCGCATTCCCAGGCGGTGGCGCGGTCATCAAGTTCAAGACCGCCACCACCTTTGATGTCTACGCTCAGCCGATGACCGCCGACAGCCGGCCCTTGGGCAGCGGCGATACAACGGTCAGCCCGACGCGGGTCATGGGTGTCGACTTCTCGTTCAGCGGCGCACCGGCAACGGGCGACCAGTTCTCGGTGCAGGTCAACAACCACCAGAACCAGAACGTCCTGGACACCATCAAGCAGTTGCGTACCGCGCTGGAAAGCCCGGTCGATAAGGATCCGGTCGCGCGTCAGAACTTCCTCGCGTCGATGGACTCGGCCATTGCCAACCTGGCCAGTGCAGCGGACAAGGTCGCTGAATCGATCAGTTCGGTCGGTGGGCGCGGCGCGGCGCTGGACGTCCAGGCGGAGACCAACGAAGCGCTGCAATCGGCCAATACCATCACCCAGAGTTCGATCCGTGAAGCCGATCCGGCTGAAGTGCTGATTCGTCTGAACCTTCAGCAGAACATGCTGCAAGCCTCGCAGTTGGCCTTCAGCAAGCTTGCCGGACTTGGCTTGTTCAACCGCCTCTGATTGATCCTTTCGCGTTGTATTCACCCGGGTGACGCCAGCCGTCACCCGGGGCCTTCTCCAGGTCTGTCCTCATGAACCAACTGCCTCTCGTCAGTATCGTCATTCCCGCCTTCAACCCCGAATTCCTGACCCGCACCCTGATCAGTGCCATCTCCCAGCGTTACTCCAATCTTGAGGTGATTGTCTGTGATGACAGTCCGGGCGACGAGGTCAAGGCCATTTTCGATGAGTGGGCCGGGCAGGCGAGCTGTGAGCTGCGCTATGTACGCAACCCGCGCACCCTGGGGTTTGCCCGTAACTTGCTGAGCGGCCTGGCGCAGGCGCGCGGGGCCTTCATCAAGTTCCTTTGCGATGACGACTGGCTGGTCGACGGCTGTATCAGCCAGCAGGCACAGACGCTGATCGATTGCCCGCAAGTCAGCCTGGTGGTCAACCATCGGCTGATCTGCGCCGCTGATGAAACGCTGCTGCCGCCGCGTCCGGCCAACTGTCTGCTATCGCAGTGCAGCGCGGTGATCAAGGGTGGGGACTTGCTTGAGGCCATCGAGGCCAACGTGTCGAACCTGTTCGGGGGTATCAGTCATGCCCTGATGCGTCGTGATCAGGTGCAAGAGCTCTTGCCAATGCTGGTCGAGGAGGGTGGTTTCCAGGCGCGCCTGGATTTCGCCCTGTTCATCTGCCTGTTGCGCCGCGGTCACCTGGGGTATCTGGTCTCGTTACTCAGCATGGAGCGGATGCATCCAGGGCGTTTGAGCAACCATGCGAGCATGACCCTGGCGTTCAAGAGTGAAACCGAATGGCTTTCGCAGATGCTGCTCTCGCGCACCAGCGAACCGGCGCCAGCGGCCGGCTGGTTGCGCTTCAAGCCGATCGAGGAATATCAGGCTGGTGAAGAACAGGACTGGGAAGAGTTCGAGCTGACGCGGTTCTATGCCGGGCAGATTGCCGGGTTCCAGCAGCAGGTGGGTACGTACAGTACGAGCTTTGCCGAGCTCTATAGCGAGTGGCTGAGTTGCCGCACGCTGTCGCCGGCACAGACCCGTTTGCTGCCCAAGCGTATCGAGCAATGGCCACTGCAGCCGCGCATCGCCGTGGTGGTCTTCGATCCCCAGGATAATGCATCGGCGCTGAAAGCGACCTTGGCCAGCGTCGGCGAGCAGTCTTATGCCGCCAGCCAGGTCTGGGTTTTCGGTACTGGCCTGGCGCAACCCGGGGTTGAGCATATTGCCTTGCGCGGCAACCCTTTCGAGCAACTCAACCAGCGCCTCGCGCAGGCCAATGGCGTTGACTGGATCTTCCTGCTGCAAGCGGGTGATCGCCTGCATCCGCATGCCCTGGTGATCATGGCCGAGCGCATGGCCCTGCATGCTGACCGCTATTGCCTGTACACCGATGAAGGTACCGACGATGGCCTGCAGGCTGGCCAGCCCATTTTCAAGCCGGACTTCAACCTCGACCTGATGCGCACCTTCCCCTATGTCGGGCGCATGCTGGCTTTCGAGCGAAACCGCTTGCTTGAAGTGGGCGGGTTTGCCACTGAATTCGAAGGTTTGGCACCTCAAGACATGCTCTGGCGGCTGGTCGAAGCCCATGGCTTGCACGTTGTCGAGCATGTCGCCGAGCTGCTGGTGCAATGCCGTGACGGTTATGCCCAGTGGCAGGTCGATCCAGGCTGCATAGACCAGGCACCCAAGGTCCTCAAGGCGCATCTGCAGCGCCTGGGGGTGGCTGCCGAGGTGATCAGTGCCGAGGGCTCGATGCTTGCCCGGGTTCAGTATCTGCATGAGCAGACCCCCCTGGTGTCAGTCCTCATCGCTGCCGGGCAGGATTTGCGTGCCCTGATACGCTGTGTCGAATCGATATTCGAACATACCGCCTACGCGCACTATGAAGTGTTACTGGCGGTCACTGGCGATGAGCCTGCGGATGTCCAGGGATGGCTCGAGGCCATGCGTCACCTTGGTAGCGATCAGTTGCGGATCGTGCCGGTGGTCGCCAAAGATGGCCCGCAGATGTTCAACCAAGCCAGTGAGTACGCCCAGGGCAGTTATCTGCTGCTGACCGATGTCGGCAGCGTGTTCTTCGACAAGTATTGGCTGAATGAAATGCTTGCCCAGGCCCAGCGCCCGGAAGTGGGGGTGGTGGGGCCCAAGCAGGTCAGCACGGCAGGCTTTGTAGCGAATGCCGGGCTGGTGCTCGGTTTGTATGGGGCGGCCAGCACGCCATTCGTTGGTCAGTCGTCCGATGCCAGTGGCTACATGAATCGGCTGATTGCCGTGCAGAACCTGAGTGCGGTGAGTGCCGACTGCCTGCTGGTGCGTCGGGAAATCTTCGCTGAGCTTGGGGGGCTGGATGCCGCGGCGTTCGAGTCCACGCTGTTCGACGCCGACTTGTGCCTGCGGGTTCGCAACCATGGCTATCTGGTGGTCTGGACCCCGTATGCACTGATCGCCCGGCTGCCTGTGTCTGGGCTGTCGAGCCCGGTGCGCAAGGACCATGACCAGGACGCCTTCTATGAGCGCTGGTTGCCGAATGTGGCCAATGACAGTGCCTACAACCGCAACCTCAGCCTGAGAATGTCCAGCTACAACCTCGACCCCGGGTTACGCAGCGGTTGGGATCCGTTCAGCAAACGCATCCTGCCATATGTGATGGCACTGCCGATCAACAACACTGCCGTTGGCCATTACCGCGTCGCGCAGCCCTTTACCGAGCTGGAGAATGCTGGCTGGATCCAGGGGCAGATGGACTACGGAACGCCAAACACGATTGCGCTGGGTCGTCATCAACCCGACGTTATGATTCTGCAGTGTCGCTACATGCCGCGCTCACTTGAGGATTTTGAGCGAATCAAGCGCTTCTCCAATGCGCGGCGCATCTACGAGATCGACGATTACATCATTGATGTGCCGAAGAAGAACGCGCACGCCCGCCACATGCCGGGCAACATGCGTGAAATGGTCAGCCGCGGGATTGCCATGTGCGATCGGGTAGTGGTGTCGACCGCGCCGCTGGCCGATGCCTTGTCGAGCATGCACCACGATATTCGCGTGGTGCCGAACATGCTCGCCTCGCACCTGTGGAGCGGACTGAAAAGCCGCCGGCAGACCTCGATCAAGCCGCGCGTGGGCTGGGCCGGCGGCACCAGTCACCGCGGCGACCTGGAACTGATCGCCGACGTGGTCAAGGCGCTGGCCGACGAGGTGGACTGGGTGTTCTTCGGCATGTGTCCGGACCTGCTGCGGCCCTATATCAAAGAGTTTCATAGCGGTATCGCGCTGGCCTATTACCCGCAAAAACTTGCCGGCCTCAACCTGGACCTGGCAGTGGCGCCGCTGGAGTCGAACCTGTTCAACGACTGCAAGAGCAACTTGCGCCTGCTTGAATATGGCGCCTGCGGTTTTCCGGTGGTATGTGCCGATACCAAGGCGTACCAGGGCTACCTGCCTTGCACCCGGGTGTTGGGTAATTCGCCGCAGGCGTGGCTGGAGGCGATACGCATGCACCTGGCCGATCCGCAGGCCAGCTACCGCATGGGGGATGAACTGCGCGAGGTCGTGTTGCGCGACTACGTGTTGACCCAGGACAACCTGCAGCATTGGGCCAACGCCTGGTTGGCCGATTGATGAATGCGGCCGGCAATTGTGCCGGCCCGAACCAGAACAACGAGAGTATTGGGTGCGCTATGGGCGAAAAAATGATCGATTCGACTGCCGGGGCGCAAGACCTCAGTATCGTACTGCTGGGCCAAGGCGACGCCAGTTACCGTGAGCGCGCCGGCTACTACTACCGGCAGAACTTCCCGGGCCATGCGCTGTTCGAGGTTGCGGTGCAAGGCGCCGATGCCGAGGGCTGGCAGGCGCAACTGCTCGATACCCTGGAGCGCTTGAGCACACCGTTCGTGGTATTGACGCCAGACAGCGACTTTCTCCTGGCCGCTGCCACTGCATCGCTGGTGCAGTCTCTGCGTGATGCCCCGCACTGCCTGATGGCCCACGGCTATGCGCTGGGTTACCGGCCTGGTAACAGTGAAGTTGCCTACCATAAGCTGGGTGGCGCGATTGCGCCGGCGGCGGTGGTCGGCGACGCATGCGAGCGTATTGCCCTGTACGGTGACAACGGGCTGCAGGCCTGGCGCTCGGTCGTCAGGGTCGAGGTCCTGAAAGCGTTGCTGCGCAGTGTGCCGGTCGACCTGGGCTTCGAAGCCTGGTGTGTGGCGGTATCCTTTGGCCTGCTGGCCCAGGGTGTGGCCACGGTCGTCGAGCAAACCACCCTGGTCGCCGAGTACAGTCCCTCTGCGCTTTCGCAGCTTGCACGCGAAGAGCGGCAGGCCCTGGCCGTGCGTCAGATTCGTCAGTGGGATGCCCAGCAGGGCGCGGTGTGTGCCGACGCCAAGGGCTTTGAGGCGCTGACGGCATTCGTCGCCAGCACCTGGGCGGGGCTCGAGGCGCCGCGCGTGGTCACCTCGCGCTGGATCAGCATAGTGGCTGCGCCGCAGTGCGTATTCGAACCTGTGCAGTATGTCGAGATGCCGTACTACACCGCGCCGCTGTTCGAGCAGTTGCGTCAGCTGGAGTTTTTCCTCCACGCCTGGCCGGCTGGCAAGGTTCACACTGAGGCGCTGGAGGGGGTCTGGGTCCAGCAGCAGGCGCTGATGGTCCGGCATCCGAATGACAGCGCCGAAAGTCTCAAGGCGCGTTATTGGCAGGCCTTTGAGTTGGGCGTTTTCAATCCGGGCGTCTGCCACAACCTGCTCGGTGCATTGGGCAGTGATGAAGAGCAGGATTTCGTCCCCCATCTGCACCACTGGGTGGCGCAGCTCGATCAGTTGCCGGCGACCGATCTGCAAGCACGACTGGCGGCATCACCTTCGGGGCAAGTGCTCGCGGCCATTGCTGCTGCAACCCCGGACAGCGACGCTCGTCAGCGTATTCAGGCCCACCTGGGCTCGATCCAGTCGCCACAGATCGCCTTCCTGGTGGTGGATCTGGAGAACAACGACGCGGCCCTGCAAGCCACCTTCGACAGCTTGCTGGCCAGCGGTTTGCGTGATTTCAAGATAGTGGTGTTCAAGGCCGGTGCGTTGCCCGCCATTACCACTGCCAAGGATACGCTGCATTTCATCCGCGTCACTGCCAGCAATCTGGTCGCTCACCTCAATCAGGTGGTGGAGCAGTTGTCCAGTGCCTGGCTGCTGCAACTGCAAGCGGGTGATGTGCTGGCACCAGGCGGGCTGTTGCGTCTGCAGGTGGAGTTGTCTGCGGCGCAAGCCTGCCAGGCCATCTGTGCCAATGAAGTCCAGCGTGATGAGCAGGGCCGCTTGCTCAGTGTGGTGCGTCCGGGGGCCAACCTGGACCTGTTGCGCGCGCGTCCGGACTTGATGTCTCGCCACTGGCTGGTGCGTCGGCAAAGCCTTGTCGAGCTGGGTGGCTACAGCGAAACCTGCCAGGCGGCGCTGGAGTTCGATGTCCTGCTGCGCCTGATTGAGCGCAATGGCGTTGCAGGCCTGGCCCATCTGGATGAGTACCTGGTCATCGGCCAGCAGGCGGGCGAGGCGATGCAGGCCGACGCGCAGGCAACGCTCAAGCGTCACTTGAGCGTACTCGGTTACCGGGGGCAGGTCAGTGAGGGGCGAGATGGCGCCTTGCAGATCGATTTCCGTCACCCGACCACCCCTCAGGTCAGCATTCTGCTGTCGATCGACTCGGACCTTGAGCAGCTCAAGCGCAGCTTGGCGAGCATCGTCCAGCGGACCCGCTATGCGCGCTACGAAGTGATCGTCATGACCGATGCGGCCAGTGCTGAGGCGACGGCGGCAAGCCTTGGCAACCTCCAGGGGCTGGGTGGCCGGGTGAAGTTGATGGCCAGTGAGTTCGCCGGCACCCGTGCGCAAATGGTCAAGATGGCGGCCAAGCAGGCCCAGGGCGAGTACCTGGTGCTGATGTCCAGCCGCTGCCAGGTGGTCACGCCGGCCTGGATCGAAGCTTTGCTCAACCAGGCGCAGCGCCCTGAAGTGGGGGTCGTGGGTTGCCAGATGCATGACGCCGAGGGCTTGATCAGCCATGGCGGCTATGAGCTGTTGGCCAGCCAGCAGGTGCGTGGGGCCTGGCAAGGCGTGGCGCGCCAGGCTGCTGTGGCGGCGCTGGGGCTGGCGGCGGTGCGCAGTTGCCAGGCGGTATCCGATGATTGCCTGATGATCGGCAAGGCGTTGCTTGAGCAGTGCGCTGGCCTGGATGACATTGAAGGGGCCGATGTCGATCTGTGCCTGAAGGTCGGCCAGGCCGGTCAGCTGGTCCTGTGGACACCGCAAGCGCAAATGCTCAATGCGGGTGTGCCGACCCTGGATGCACAGGCGCTGAGTGCACGCTGGCCCGCCGCGTTCAGCACTCGGGTAGTGGTCGATGTGCGCAACGCGGTCGATATCTCGCGTTCGCCAACGGTCGGCAAGCCGGCTGAGCTGGAGTGGTTGGCCGAACTGGCCTGAACGCCGTGTACAGGAGCCGGGTCTTAGACCCGGCTTTTTCATTGCTGCTCGCAGCAGCAGGCAGTCGGGGTGCAATGCCCCGCGCAGATGCCGGCTGACAATGTTGCACATACGCCTTGGACTTCTGCGCGACACCTTTCCTTTTCGTGCTGTTTGGCCTGGTTTTTCCGGTTGGCCGTCGCTTTGTATTGAGTAATGATTGCGCAACAGTGACTTGGCAGTCGAAACGGGCATCTTTAATCTATTGAGTCGTCGGGCGGTACTGGCGAGCGGGGGCTGCGCAGGCTCGCAACACCCCGGGTTATCCGGTTCCAGTGCCCGTGAAAATCCGCATATCTATCGGGAAGCCACAATGATTGGCATCAAAAGCATTGCGAGTTACGTACCTGTCGAGGGTGTGGACAACTACGCCCAGGGTGCGAAGTTCGCCAAGGACCAAGAGTTCATTCTCGGCAAGATCGGTTCGACCTTTCTGCCGCGCAAAGAAGCAGGCCAGGAAACCTCCGACCTGTGTGTGGAGGCGGTCAAGGCCCTGTTCGCTGCCAATCCGAGCCTGGCGCCTGAGTCCATCGATGCCTTGATCGTCGTTACCCAGAATGGCGACGAAGAAGGGTTGCCGCACACCGCTGCCATCGTTCAGGACAAGCTCGGCCTGCCGACCCCTGTCGCTGCCTTCGATATTTCCCTGGGCTGCTCGGGTTATGTCTATGGCCTCTACGCCATGAAAGGCTTCATGGAAGCGGCAGGGCTGAAAAACGGCCTGCTGATCACTGCTGATCCGTACTCCAAGATCGTCGATCCGGAAGATCGCAACACCACCATGCTCTTTGGTGATGCGGCGACCGTGACCTGGATGGGCGAGGGCGCCCCTTGGCAGCTGGGCAAGGCCAAGTTCGGTACCGATGGTGGTGGTGCTGCGCATCTGAAGGTCAGCGATGGGGTGTTCTTCATGAATGGCCGCCAGGTGTTCAACTTCGCCTTGCTCAAGGTGCCGGCGCACCTGCATGAGTTGCTGGGCGAAAGCCAGTTGGCACCGGCGGATATCGACCTGTTCTGCATTCACCAGGGCAGTGCGGCAATTGTCGATGCGGTGGCGCGTCGGTTCGAGGATGACCCGGACAAATTCGTCAAGGACATGGTCGAAACCGGTAATACCGTGTCGTCGAGCATTCCGCTGCTGCTGGAGAAGCATGTGCTGGGTTCGCAGCACCAGCGTGTTGCCCTGAGTGGTTTTGGCGTTGGCCTGTCATGGGGTTCGGCGATCATCGAGCGCAAGGGTTGATATAGAGCCTTGCGGTAAAAAAAGCGCTGCCGGTTTCACCGGTGGCGCTTTTTTTTTGGGGGGGCTTTACGGAATCCTGGGGACCATGATCCTTGGGTTGGGTTGTTCAGGCTGTGGACTTATCCATTCTGGAAGGGGCCGGCAGCAGCGCCATCCAAAATGGATAAGCCCGCAACCTCAACATCCCATCCCATCCCCAAAATCATAGTCCCCGAAATGCCGTGAAGAACCCTTTTTTCAACCCAGGTGTTGGCCAGTAAGCGATTTTTCTGGCGTCAAACCCTTGATTTCATTGGGGTGGCAGGGTGCCATTAAAAAATTTCTAAAAAGCCCTAAAGCAACCGCGCCAGACGACGATAACTATTACGAAGGTTCTCTAGGCCACACCCGGCGGATGCCAGGGCCGGAAGCCGCAGTATCCCAAACACGAGGAATTCGTCATGGCATTAACCGTTAACACTAACACTACCTCTCTGGGCGTTCAGAAGAACCTGAACCGCGCTTCCGACGCTCTGAGCACCTCGATGAGCCGTCTGTCCTCCGGCCTGAAAATCAACAGCGCCAAAGACGACGCCGCTGGCCTGCAGATCTCTACCCGTATGACCTCGCAGATCCGCGGTCAGACCATGGCAATCAAAAACGCCAACGACGGTATCTCGATCGCCCAGACCGCTGAAGGCGCGATGCAAGAGCAGGTCAACATCCTGCAGCGTATGCGTGAACTGGCTCAACAGTCGCGAAACGACTCGAACGACTCGACTAACCGTACCTCGCTGGACGGCGAGTTCAAGCAGCTGACTGCGGAACTGACTCGTATCGCCCAGTCCACCCAGCTGAACGGCAAGAACCTGCTGGACGGTTCGGCTAGCGTCATGACCTTCCAGGTCGGTTCCAACACTGGTGCTGAAAACCAGATCAAGATCGACCTGACCGGTAAGTTCCTGGCCAGCGACCTGGGTATCACCAGCGCCATCACCATCGCCGGTAGCGACAGCGCCACTGCCGAAACCAACTTCTCGGCTGCCATGGTTGCAATCGACAAGGCTATCGGCACCATCGGTGACTCCCGCGCTGCGCTGGGTGCTGTACAAAACCGTATGACCAGCACCATCAACAACCTGCAAAACATCAACGAGAACGCCGAAGCTGCTCGTAGCCGTGTACAAGATACCGACTTCGCCGCTGAAACTGCTCAGATGACCAAGCAGCAAACTCTGCAACAAGCTTCGACTTCGGTTCTGGCCCAGGCCAACCAACTGCCGTCGGCGGTACTGAAGCTGCTGGGCTAATCTCCTAGTGGTTATCGGCGGAGGAGTGCAACTACGGCGCTCCTCCGCCTTTTGCATTGAGAGGTGGTGACATGGATATGAGCGTCAAGCTGAACCTGTCGTACCCGACGGTGAAGCCGGTCGAAGCGACCACCGAACGCCCTGCGGCGAAGCCCGTAGCGGGTGTTGAAGCCATCACGCCGGCCAAGGATGCTGCCGACAAAGGCTTGTCCGAAGCTGAGAAGGTGAAGAACGCGGTCAAGGATATCGAGAAGTTCCTTGCTTCATCGCGACGTAACCTTGAATTTTCCACGGATGAAGAATCCGGCCGAATTGTAGTTAAAGTCATCGCCAGTGAGACCGGAGAGCTGATCCGCCAACTTCCTTCGGAAGAGGCGTTGAAGATCGCTCACAGTCTGAGCGATGTAAACAGCCTGCTGTTCAACGCCAAGGTCTGAAGCTGACCTGGCAGTTGAGTGGCAAGTTCGCTAGCCTGGCAAGGCTAGGGCGGCGCGTAACCATGAGGGAGTAGTTATGGCGAGTACAATTTTACCGAGTGTCGGTCTGGGTTCCGGCGTAGACATCAACAAGATCGTTGATGTGCTCGTCAAGGCGGAAACCAATCCCAAGGCGAATCAGATCAAGCGCCAGACCGCCAACAACACGGCCATGCTTTCCGGGGTAGCGTCGCTCAAGAGTGCGCTTTCTGTGTACCAGGAAGCGATGAAAAAACTCAATGATCCGAAGGCTCCGTCCTTCAACGCCTATACCGCGACCTCCAGCAGCGACGCCACGGTCAAGGCGACCTCGAACAATACCGCAGTACCGGGTACCTACTCGGTCCTGGTCGAAAAACTCGCCACCTCGTCCAAGGTGGCCAGTCAGAACTTTACCGGCGGTGCCAGCACGTCGATACCTGAAGGTGACCTGACCATCACCCAGGATGGTGTGATCCATACCGTGAAGGTTGGCCCAGGGGCGACCTTGCAGACGGTGCGCGACTCGATCAACACCTCGTTGGCCGAGAAGGGCATCAGTGCCAACATCGTCAACGGCAAGGACGGCTCGCGCCTGGTGTTCAGTTCGACCAAGACCGGTGAGGGTACCGACATCTCGGTCGATGGCATTGCCGAGCTGAAGATCGACGGCACTGTCTCGATGGCGAGTAACGGTGCCGGCTATATCGACGGCGTTGCCCAGAGCGCCAAGCTGACCATCGATGGTCTGCCGGTTACCAGCAAGACCAATACCGTTGATGGTGCAATCAGCGGCATCAGCCTGGAGCTGCTCCAGGTCACCGGGCTTGATAAGGACAAGGCAATCAAGGTTACTGTCGGTGAAAACACCGAAGGCCTGAAGACATCGGTCAAGGCTTTTGTCGATGCCTACAATACGCTGGTCAAGGCCGCCAATGCGCTGAGCGCGGTGTCCAAGGATGCAGACGGCAAAACCGTACTCGGGCCGCTGACCAGCGATCCGACCACTCGCTCGCTGCTGTCCGAGCTGCGCAAGCAGCTGTCTACCCCGTCGGGGAGTGGTCGCCTGACCACGCTCAGTCAGCTGGGTATCAACACGGCCAAGGACGGTACCCTGGAGTTCAACTCCACCAAGTACGACGCGGCGATGAAGGATAAAAAGCTCGGCCCTGACGTGCAGGAGCTGTTCACCGGCACCAATGGCGTGTTCGCGAACATGACCAAGGCTGTCGAGCCGTACCTGCAGACGGGCGGCATCCTCGACTCGCGCAAGGCCGGCCTGGACAAGCTGCAAAAGGACCTGTCCGATCAGCAACTGGCGCTTGACCGTCGTATCACCTCGCTCACCGAGTCGCTGACCAAGCGCTATGTGGCCATGGATACCCTGGTCGGCAAGCTCGAGGCGCAGCGCAAGAACATCGCCTCGATGTTCGCCTCGATCGAGGCGCAGCAGAAAAACTCCTGATTCAGCGCTGTGACACAAGCCCGGCAGTATCCCTAGGGGGACTCCGGGCTTTTTGCCGTACGCGCTAAAGTTTTTTGACGCGCAGGCGATACAAGCGGTATATGAAACCTTTTTTGCGGTGACGAGGTAGAGCATGAATCCGATGTTGGCCCTTCGGCAGTACCAGAAAGTCAACGGCGTGGCCCAGACCTCCGTGGCCAGCCCGCACCGTCTGGTACAGATGTTGATGCAGGGTGGTCTGGATCGAATTGCCCAGGCCAAGGGCGCCATGGCGCGCAACGATGTGGCCCAGCGCGGCATCCTGATCGGCAAGGCCATAGGTATCGTTGGCGGCCTGCGCGAAGGCCTGGACCTGGAAAACCATGCTGACTCGCTGACTGACCTGGACAACCTGTATTCGTACATGAGCAAGCGCCTGGTCGAGGCGAACGTGCAGAACGACCCGGAGATCCTCAATGAGGTGGCCCGGTTGTTGATTACTGTCAAGGAAGGTTGGGACGCTATCGGCGAGCAGCCCGCCGACGTCTGAACAGGAGATTGCCATGAGTGTCGTGCTCGAACGTATCGAACAAACCCGCGAGGCATTGCTCGGGGCCCTGGCCAGTCGCGACTGGGAGGCGATCAGCGAGCTCGACGTCAGTTGCCGTCTGTGTGTCGATGACGTGCTGGCCGAGGCGTCGGTCGATGAGCTGACGCTGCGCAGCAAGCTTGAAGAGTTGCTGGGCGTGTACAAGGAATTAATCGAGGTTGCAAGCGGGGAGCGTCAATCAATAGTCGATGAGATGATGCAGATCCGACAAGCCAAAAACGCGGCAAAGGTATACCATTTGTTCAGCTGAAACTGGGCAAAACAAAAAGCAGTGCGCCATAAATTTGACTATGTACGGTTTTTTGACTTAACTAGTGGCTGTTTTCTAATTTCAGACGTCCGAACACTGACCGTTCAGTCGGAATGATGTCGAGCTTGCCCTTACAAGGGCGCCGAGATGACTAGGGAAGTTGTTATTGCATGTGGCGTGAAACCAAAATTCTCCTGATCGATGACGATAGCGCTCGCCGCCGTGATCTGGCAGTAGTGTTGAATTTTCTTGGCGAAGAAAATTTGCCCTGCTCGAGCCATGATTGGCAGCAGGTTGTCGAGTCGTTGTCATCCAGTCGTGAAGTGCTCTGTGTCCTGATCGGGGCCGTGAATGCTCCGGCAAGTCTGATGGGCTTGCTTAAGACAGTGGCTGGGTGGGATGAGTTCCTTCCGGTTCTGCTTTTGGGCGAAATTTCTTCTGCCGAGTTGCCGGAAGACCTGCGCCGTCGCGTTCTCTCCAACCTTGAAATGCCGCCGAGCTACAGCAAGTTGCTCGATTCGCTGCACCGTGCCCAGGTCTATCGAGAGATGTACGACCAGGCCCGCGAGCGCGGCCGTCAGCGCGAACCCAATCTGTTCCGCAGCCTGGTCGGTACCAGCCGGGCCATTCAGCACGTCCGGCAGATGATGCAGCAGGTGGCGGACACCGACGCCAGCGTGCTGATCCTCGGCGAGTCGGGGACCGGCAAGGAAGTGGTCGCGCGCAATCTGCACTACCATTCCAAGCGCCGCGAAGCGCCGTTCGTGCCGGTCAACTGCGGCGCGATTCCGGCCGAGCTGCTTGAAAGCGAACTGTTCGGCCACGAAAAGGGCGCCTTTACCGGGGCGATCACCAGCCGCGCCGGGCGTTTCGAGCTGGCCAATGGCGGTACCCTGTTCCTCGACGAGATCGGCGACATGCCGTTGCCGATGCAGGTCAAGCTGTTGCGCGTGTTGCAGGAGCGCACCTTCGAGCGCGTGGGCAGCAACAAGACCCAGAGCATCGACGTGCGCATCATCGCCGCGACCCACAAGAACCTCGAAAGCATGATCGAGGTGGGTACCTTCCGCGAAGACCTGTATTACCGCCTTAATGTCTTCCCCATCGAGATGGCCCCGCTGCGCGAGCGCGTCGAGGACATTCCGTTGCTGATGAACGAGCTGATCTCGCGCATGGAGCACGAGAAGCGTGGCTCGATCCGTTTCAACTCGGCGGCGATCATGTCGCTGTGCCGTCATGGCTGGCCGGGCAACGTCCGTGAACTGGCCAACCTGGTCGAGCGCATGGCGATCATGCATCCGTACGGGGTCATCGGTGTGTCGGAGCTACCGAAGAAGTTCCGCTACGTCGACGACGAAGACGAGCAACTGGTCGACAGTCTGCGCTCGGACCTGGAAGAGCGCGTGGCCATCAACGGCCATACGCCGAACTTCGCCAGCCACGCCATGCTCCCGCCTGAGGGCCTGGACCTCAAGGACTACCTCGGTGGGCTTGAGCAGGGTCTGATCCAGCAGGCGCTGGATGATGCCAACGGTATCGTCGCCCGCGCCGCCGAGCGCCTGCGCATTCGCCGCACGACCTTGGTGGAGAAGATGCGCAAGTACGGCATGAGCCGTCGCGACGGGGATGAACAGGCGGAGGATTGACGCCTGTGTCGCCATGATGAGTTGCGTAGCGCGCTCATCATGGCCAATAACCCTATCTTTCAAAGGGCTGTAACGCCCGCCCTATCGGCCTTTGCCAGCGCCCTGCAGCGTTGCTCGCAGCCACTCTGAAACTATCCGGCACGGCTATTGCTATATCGCTGACACCATACCGTTTTATGACGGTCAGTCACGCGAGAGAGCACGATGCCCCAGGTCGCCACCATCTCCTGTGTCCCTGAACCGAAGGGGCCGAACGCCGCCGAGCAGGAAAGCCGCCTCGGTCTTGAGCAGGCCTTTGCCTTGTTCGATCAGGTGTCCACCCAGCTCAGTGAGTCCTATAACCTGCTCGAAGCCCGGGTCACCGAACTCAAGGGTGAGCTGGCAGTGGTCAGTGCCCAGCGCATGGCCGAGCTCGCCGAGAAGGAGCGCCTGGCCAACCGTTTGCAGAACCTGCTCGACCTGTTGCCGGGCGGGGTCATTGTCATCGATGGCCTGGGCCGTGTGCGCGAGGCCAATCCAGCGGCCTGTGACCTGCTCGGCGAGCCGCTGGTGGGCGAGCTGTGGCGCCAGGTGATTGCCCGCAGTTTTGCCCCGCGCGAGGATGACGGTCATGAGGTGTCGCTGCGCGATGGCCGGCGCCTGTCGATCGCCACGCGCTCGCTGGATGCCGAGCCTGGGCAACTGGTGCTGCTCAACGACCTTACCGAAACCCGTCGCCTGCAAGACCAACTGTCCCGGCACGAGCGCCTGTCGTCCCTGGGGCGCATGGTTGCCTCCCTGGCTCATCAGATTCGCACGCCGTTGTCGGCGGCCATGCTCTATGCCAGCCATCTGGCCGAGCAAAGCCTGCCGGTTGAAACCCAGCAGCGATTTGCCGGCAGCCTCAAGGAGCGCCTGCATGAACTGGAGCACCAGGTGCGTGACATGCTGGTGTTTGCCCGCGGCGAGTTGCCGCTGACCGATCGGCTGACACCCAAGGCGCTGTTCCAGGCGTTGCAGCAGGCGGCTCAGACCCATGTCCAGGGGCATGCCGTGCGCTGGCAGTGCGACAGCCACCTGGGCGAGTTGCTGTGTAATCGCGACACCCTGGTCGGCGCCCTGCTCAACCTGGTCGAAAACGCGGTGCAGGCCAGTGGCGAGCCTGCGCGGCTCAAGGTTCACCTGTATCGGCGCGAGCAGGTGCTGCACCTGTGCATCAGCGATGCCGGTGGCGGTATCGACAGCGCCTTGCTGGCGCGCCTGGGCGAGCCGTTCCTGACCACCAAGGCCACCGGTACCGGGCTGGGCCTGGCGGTGGTCAAGGCGGTGGTGCGCGCCCATCAGGGCAGTTTGCAATTACGTTCGCGACCGGGTCGCGGCACCTGTGCCCGGATCAGCCTGCCGCTGATCGGCGCGCAGCAGGCGGAGACAGAGTAATGAAAGCAATCAAGGTGCTGCTGGTCGAAGACGACCGCGCCCTGCGTCAGGCATTGGCCGATACGCTTGAGCTGGGCGGCTTTGCCCACCAGGCTGTGGGCTCGGCCGAGGAGGCGCTGGAGGTGGTCGCCAGCGAGGCGTTCAGCCTGGTGGTCAGTGATGTCAACATGCCGGGGATGGACGGGCATCAGTTGCTCGCCCTGTTGCGTGCTCGCCAGCCGTACTTGCCAGTGCTGTTGATGACCGCTCATGCCGCCGTCGAGCGTGCGGTCGAGGCCATGCGCCAGGGGGCGGCGGATTACCTGGTCAAGCCGTTCGAACCCAAGGCATTGCTTGAGCTGGTGGCGCGTCACGCCCTGGGGGTGGCCAGTGCCGCTGACAGCGAAGGGCCGGTGGCGCGCGAGCCGGCCAGCGCGCAGTTGCTGGAGCTGGCGGCGCGAGTGGCGCGCAGTGAGTCGACCGTATTGATCTCGGGCGAGTCCGGAACCGGCAAAGAGGTGCTGGCACGCTACATTCACCAGCAGTCGCCACGGGCCAATCAGCCGTTCGTGGCCATTAACTGCGCAGCCATCCCCGACAACATGCTCGAAGCGACCCTGTTCGGTCATGAGAAAGGCTCGTTCACGGGCGCGATTGCCGCCCAGGCCGGCAAGTTCGAGCAGGCCGATGGCGGCACCTTGCTGCTCGACGAGATTTCCGAGATGCCCCTGGGGCTGCAGGCCAAGCTGCTGCGGGTGCTGCAGGAACGTGAAGTGGAGCGGGTCGGTGGGCGCAAACCGATTGCCCTGGACATTCGCGTGGTCGCCACCACCAACCGCGACCTGGCGGGCGAAGTGGCGGCGGGGCGTTTTCGTGAGGACCTGTTCTATCGCCTGTCGGTGTTCCCGCTGGCCTGGAAGCCGCTGCGCGAGCGCAGCGCCGATATTCTGCCGCTGGCCGAACGTTTGCTGGCGCGCCACGTCAATAAAATGAAGCACGCTCCGGTGCGCCTGTCGGCCGAGGCGCAGGCCTGCCTGCAGGGCTATGCCTGGCCGGGCAATGTGCGCGAGCTGGACAACGCCATCCAGCGGGCCTTGATCCTGCAGCAGGGCGGGGTGATCGAAGCGGCGGATTTCTGTCTTGCCGGTGCCTTGCCGGTATTTGCCGCAGCGCCCGTCATGACGGCTGCGCCGGTCGAGGCTGAGGTCGAGGCCGCAGGCGGGTTGGGCGATGACATGCGCCGCCACGAATTCCAGATGATCATCGACACCCTGCGCGCCGAGCGGGGCCGCCGCAAGGAGGCTGCCGAGCGCCTGGGTATCAGCCCGCGCACCCTGCGTTACAAGCTGGCGCAGATGCGTGATGCCGGCATGGATGTCGAGGCCAGCCTCTACGCGAGCTGACAGGGTGTTGAATTAGAGTTTTTGTTCGGGCCGCGGGCAGAGCTGGCACTCTTGTTGCTATGTCCTGCCTATCCGCTGCGTGAGTGTCAAAAAAATGCGGGCCGTCGGAGAGAGAAGTCCATGAGCCAAGGTGTTGAATTTAATCGATTGATGTTGGACATGCGGGCCATGCAAATGGACGCCATGTCGATGCCGAAGGCTGCGGCTGCGCCAGAGCTCGGTTCGAGCAATTTTGCCGACATGCTGGGGCAGGCCATCAACAAGGTCAGCGACACCCAGCAGGCTTCCTCGCAGCTGGCCAACGCTTTCGAGATTGGTAAAAGCGGCGTTGACCTCACCGACGTGATGATCGCTTCGCAGAAAGCCACTGTGTCGTTCCAGGCCTTGACCCAGGTGCGCAACAAGCTGGTGCAGGCCTATCAAGACATCATGCAGATGCCGGTATAAGGGCGAGATTGAGTCATGGCCGAAGCAGTCGTCGATAACGTGCCCGCCAAAAGCAGCGGGTCAGCGCCCAAGCCGCCGTTGTTCGGCATGTCGTTCCTGGAAAACATCTCGCAGATGCCGATGCTGCGTCAGGTCGGCCTGCTGGTCGGTCTGGCCGCGAGCGTGGCGATCGGCTTTGCCGTGGTGCTGTGGTCGCAGCAGCCGGACTACCGGCCGCTGTACGGCAGCCTGGCCGGCATGGACACCAAGCAGGTCATGGACACCCTGGCCGCTGCCGACATCCCCTACAACGTCGAACCCAATTCCGGGGCCCTGTTGGTCAAGGCCGACGATATTTCCCGTGCCCGCCTGAAGCTGGCTGCCGCCGGCGTGGCGCCGAGCGATGGCAATGTCGGCTTCGAGATCCTCGACAAGGAGCAGGGCCTGGGCACCAGCCAGTTCATGGAGGCCACCCGTTACCGTCGTGGCCTGGAAGGCGAACTGGCGCGGACTATCTCCAGCCTCAACAACGTCAAGGGTGCCCGCGTGCACCTGGCGATTCCTAAAAGTTCGGTGTTCGTACGTGACGAGCGCAAGCCCAGCGCTTCGGTACTGGTCGAGCTGTATCCGGGGCGCGCCCTGGAAGCCGGTCAGGTGATGGCCATTGTCAACCTGGTGGCGACCAGCGTGCCGGAGCTGAACAAGTCCCAGGTCACCGTGGTCGACCAGAAGGGCAACCTGCTGTCCGATCAGGCGGAAAACTCCGAGCTGACCATGGCTGGCAAGCAGTTTGACTACAGTCGCCGCATGGAAGGCCTGCTGACCCAGCGTGTGCACAACATCCTCCAGCCGGTGCTGGGCAACGATCGCTACAAGGCTGAAGTGTCGGCCGATGTTGACTTCAGCGCGGTCGAGTCGACCTCCGAGCAGTTCAACCCTGACCAGCCGGCGCTGCGCAGCGAGCAGTCGGTCAACGAACAACGCTCCAGCAGCATGGGGCCGCAAGGTGTGCCCGGTGCCCTGAGCAACCAGCCACCCGGCCCGGCCTCGGCGCCGCAGACCACCGGCGGCACGCAAACCGCTGCCAGCGCCATTCAGCCGGGTCAGCCGCTGCTCGATGCCAACGGCCAGCAGATCATGGACCCGGCCACCGGCCAGCCGATGCTCGCGCCGTACCCGGCCGACAAGCGTCAGCAGTCGACCAAGAACTTCGAGCTGGACCGTTCCATCAGCCATACCCGTCAGCAGCAGGGGCGCCTGACCCGCCTGTCGGTGGCCGTGGTGGTCGATGACCAGCTCAAGGTCGACCCGGCCACCGGCGATGCCGCCCGCACGCCGTGGGCTGCCGAGGACCTGGCGCGCTTTACCCGCCTGGTGCAGGACGCGGTGGGCTTCGACGCCAGCCGCGGTGACAGCGTCAGCGTGATCAACGTGCCGTTCGCCGCCGACCGTGGCGAGGTGATCAGCGAAATTCCGTTCTACTCGCAGCCATGGTTCTGGGACATCATCAAGCAGGTCATGGGTGTGCTGTTCATCCTGGTCCTGGTGTTCGGCGTGCTGCGTCCGGTCCTCAACAACATCACCGGCAATGGCAAGCAAGGCGCCGGTGCCGATGGCGACATGGAACTGGGCGGCATGCTCGGTCTGGATGGCGATCTGGCCAACGACCGCGTCAGCCTGGGTGGTCCGCAAAGCATTCTGCTGCCAAGCCCGAGCGAGGGTTATGACGCACAGCTCAATGCAATCAAGAGCCTGGTGGCCGAAGACCCGGGTCGTGTGGCCCAGGTCGTGAAAGAGTGGATCAACGCCGATGAGTGATAACCGAGCCCTTACCGCCAAACTGACCCGCGTCGACAAGGCCGCGATCCTGCTGCTGTCGCTGGGTGAAACCGATGCCGCGCAAGTGCTGCGGCACATGGGCCCCAAGGAAGTGCAGCGGGTCGGCGTGGCCATGGCGCAGATGGGCAACGTCCATCGCGAGCAGGTCGAGCAGGTGATGAGCGAGTTCGTCGAGATCGTCGGCGACCAGACCAGCCTGGGCGTTGGCTCCGACGGCTACATCCGCAAGATGCTCACCCAGGCCCTGGGCGAGGACAAGGCCAACGGCCTGATCGACCGCATCCTGCTGGGTGGCAACACCAGCGGCCTGGACAGCCTCAAGTGGATGGAGCCGCGCGCCGTGGCCGATGTCATCCGCTACGAGCACCCGCAGATCCAGGCCATCGTGGTCGCCTACCTGGACCCGGATCAGGCCGGTGAAGTGCTGGGCAACTTCGACCACAAGGTGCGCCTGGACATCATCCTGCGCGTGTCGTCGCTGAACACCGTGCAGCCGGCGGCGCTCAAGGAGCTGAACCAGATCCTCGAGAAGCAGTTCTCCGGCAACTCCAATGCCGCGCGCACCACCCTGGGTGGTATCAAGCGGGCTGCGGACATCATGAACTTCCTCGACAGCTCCGTCGAAGGCCAGTTGATGGATGCGATCCGCGACATCGACGGCGAACTCTCCGAGCAGATCGAAGACCTGATGTTCGTCTTCAACAACCTGGCCGATGTCGACGATCGTGGTATCCAGGCGCTGTTGCGTGAAGTGTCTTCCGACGTGCTGGTGGTGTCGCTCAAGGGCGCCGACGAGAAGGTCAAGGAGAAGATCTTCAAGAACATGTCCAAGCGTGCGTCCGAGCTGCTGCGCGACGACCTCGAGGCCAAGGGCCCGGTGCGGGTCAGCGATGTCGAGACGGCACAGAAGGAAATCCTCACCATCGCCCGCCGTATGGCCGAAGCCGGAGAAATCGTCCTCGGTGGCAAGGGCGGCGAAGAGATGATCTAAGACCTTATCGCGGGTCAAGCCCGCTCCTACAGAGGTCCTGTAGGAGCGGGCTTGACCCGCGATGCTTTACGAGTGCGTGAAATCATGTCAACCAACGAGCACCTCAGTGAGCTGATTCGCGCCAACGATCTCGAGGGCTTCGATCGCTGGGCGCTGCCCAGCTTCGATCCCGAGCCAGAACCGGAGCCAGAGCCGGAACCTGAAGAGGTTCAGGAAGAAATCGAAGAAGTGCCGCTGGAAGAAGTCCAGCCACTGACCCTCGAAGAGCTCGAAAGCATCCGCCAGGAAGCCTACAACGAAGGCTTTGCCACGGGTGAGCGCGAGGGCTTTCACAGCACCCAGCTCAAGGTCCGTCAGGAAGCCGAAGAGGCCCTGGGCGCCAAGCTGGCCAGCCTTGAACAGCTCATGGGGCATTTGCTCGAACCCATCGCCGAACAGGACAGCCAGATCGAAAAGGCCGTTGTGCACCTGGTCGGGCATATCGCCCGCGAGGTCATTGGCCGCGAACTGCGCAGCGATTCCAGCCAGATCAGCCAGGTGCTGCGTGAAGCGCTGAAACTGCTGCCAATGGGCGCCGAGAACATCCGCATCCATATCAACCCGCAGGACTTCGAGTTGGCCAAGGCCCTGCGTGAGCGCCACGAAGAGCGCTGGAAGCTGCTCGAAGACGAGGCGTTGCTGCCGGGCGGCTGCCGCATCGAAACCGATCACAGCCGCATCGACGCGACCATGGAAACCCGTATCGAGAAAGCCATGGCGCAACTCTTTGATCAGCTCCATGACCAAGGCCTGCACCCGGCCGCGCCAGACCTGCAGGTTGACCTGGGCAACGCCGATGCGCCTTGAGCGAACCAGTTTTGGCAAGCGCCTTGGCGCCTACGCCGATGCCGTCAATTTACCGTCTCAGCCGGTGGTCGAAGGCCGCCTGCTGCGCATGGTCGGCCTGACCCTGGAAGCCGAGGGCCTGCGTGCGGCCGTTGGCAGCCGCTGTGTGGTGATCAACGACGACAGCTATCACCCGGTGCGGGTCGAGGCCGAAGTCATGGGCTTTGCCGGCGGCAAGGTATTTCTCATGCCGGTTGGCAGCGTTGCCGGCATCGCGCCCGGTGCGCGCGTGGTACCGCTGGCCGACAGTGGCCGCCTGCCCATGGGCATGAGCATGCTCGGGCGGGTGCTCGATGGCGCGGGGCGGGCGCTGGATGGCAAGGGCGGAATGAAGGCCGAAGACTGGGTGCCAATGGACGGTCCGACCATCAACCCGCTCAATCGCGACCCGATCAGCCAGCCGCTGGATGTCGGTATTCGCAGCATCAACGGTTTGTTGACGGTTGGCCGCGGTCAGCGCCTGGGCTTGTTTGCCGGTACCGGCGTGGGCAAGAGTGTGCTGCTGGGCATGATGACCCGCTTCACCGAGGCGGACATCATCGTCGTCGGCCTGATCGGTGAGCGTGGGCGTGAGGTCAAGGAGTTCATCGAGCACATTCTCGGTGAGGAAGGCCTCAAGCGCTCGGTAGTGGTGGCATCGCCTGCCGATGACGCGCCATTGATGCGCTTGCGCGCCGCCATGTACTGCACGCGCATCGCCGAGTATTTTCGCGACAAGGGCAAGAACGTCCTGTTGCTGATGGATTCACTGACCCGTTTTGCCCAGGCCCAGCGGGAAATCGCCCTGGCCATCGGCGAGCCGCCAGCCACCAAGGGTTATCCGCCATCGGTGTTCGCCAAGCTGCCCAAACTGGTGGAACGCGCCGGTAACGGCGAGGCCGGAGGTGGCTCGATCACCGCCTTCTATACCGTGCTGTCCGAAGGCGATGACCAGCAAGACCCGATTGCCGACTCGGCGCGGGGTGTCCTCGATGGCCACATCGTGCTGTCCCGGCGTCTGGCCGAGGAGGGACACTACCCGGCCATTGATATCGAGGCTTCGATCAGCCGGGTCATGCCGCAGGTGGTCAGCCCCGAGCAGATGACCGAGGCGCAGCAGTTCAAGCAGCTGTGGTCGCGCCTGTCGCAAAGCCGCGACCTGATCAGCGTCGGTGCCTATGTGGCCGGCGGCGATGCCGAGACCGACCTGGCCATTGCCCTGCAGCCACGCCTGGTGCATTTCCTGCGCCAGGGCCTGAACGAAAACGTTGGCATGCAACAGAGCCGCGAGCATCTGGCCAGCGTGTTCGCCCAGCCTGCGACTGGCGGCTGATAGGCCATGGCCCAGCCCAGTCGTGCCGCGCGCCTGGCGCCAGTGGTGGAAATGGCCGAAAACGCTGAGCGTCAGGCTGCCCAGCGCTTGGGGCAGTTCCAGCAGCAGGTGAACATGGCCCAGGCCAAGCTCAGTGAGCTCGACCGCTTTCGCGAAGATTACCAGTTGCAGTGGATCAACCGTGGCGGGCAGGGCGTGTCCGGTAGCTGGCTGGTCAACTACCAGAGCTTCCTTGGTCAGTTGGAAGCTGCCATGACCCAGCAGCGCCAAAGCCTGGCCTGGCACCAGAGCAACCTGAAGAACGCCCGGGGCACCTGGCAGCAGGCTTACGCCCGGGTCGAGGGCTTGCGCAAGCTGGTGCAGCGCTATATCGATGAAGCGCGAATGGCCGAAGACAAACGTGAACAGAAGCTGCTCGACGAACTGTCCCAGCGTTTGCCGCGTCACGACCGCTACTGAGGCAGGTATTGGTCGCCAAGGGTTGCCGCTGGGTGGCTGGGCTGCTAAACCTTCTAGTTGTCTGTAATCGTCGTAACGGAAGGAATCGCCTACATGGCAGTTGAATCTGTGGTGTCCCAGGATGGGAAAAAGCTGACGATCAAGGTCAAAGGGCGTTTTGACTTTGGCAAGCATCAGGAGTTTCGCAATGCCTATGAGCACAAGCCAGCCAGGCCGGACTCGGTAGTGGTAGACCTCAAGGAGGCGACCTACCTCGACAGTTCAGCGCTGGGCATGCTGCTGTTGCTGCGTGATCATGCCGGGGGTGACGAGTCGGATGTGCGGGTGGTCAATGCCAGTTCCGACGTGCGCAAAATCCTGGCTATCTCCAACTTTGACAAGTTGTTTGACATCAGTTGAACCAGGTCTGTGCTGATGTCGAGGCGCTCAGCGTACTGATCGCCGAAGATGGCGCGGCCGATCGCTTGCTGCTCGCCACCATCGTACGCAAGCAGGGGCACCAGGTACTCACTGCCGAGAATGGCGAGCAGGCGGTTGCCCTGTTCGCCGAGCGGCGCCCGCATGTCGTCCTGCTCGATGCCATGATGCCGGTGATGGACGGCTTCGAGGCGGCCCGGCAAATCAAGGCCCTGGCGGGTGAGGCGCTGGTGCCGATCATCTTTCTGACGTCGTTGAGCGAAGAGCAGGCGCTGGTGCGCTGCCTGGAGGCGGGTGGCGACGATTTTCTGGCAAAGCCTTACAGCCCGGTGATCCTGGCCGCCAAAATCAAGGCCATGGACCGCTTGCGCCGGCTGCAGGCAACAGTGCTTGAGCAACGTGACCAGATTGCCCGGCATCACAATCACCTGCTCAACGAGCAGCGGGTAGCCAAGGCGGTATTTGATCAGGTGGCCCATGCCGGCTGCCTGAGTGCGCCGAACATCCGCTACCTGCAATCGCCCTATGCCTTGTTCAACGGTGATTTGCTGTTGGCCGCCTACACGCCGGCTGGCGACATGCATGTATTGCTGGGGGATTTTACCGGGCATGGCTTGCCGGCCGCGGTCGGCGCCATGCCCCTGGCCGAAGTGTTCTACGGCATGACGGCCAAGGGCTACGGCCTGGCCGAAACCCTGCGGGAGATGAATGCCAAGCTCAAGCGCATTCTGCCGGTGGACATGTTCTGTTGTGCGCTGCTGCTGAACCTGAGCTTCCAGAGGCGGGTGGTCGAAGTGTGGAATGGCGGCATGCCCGACGGCTACCTGTTGCCGGCCAGTGGGGGCGAGCCGCAGCCGCTGGTGTCGCGGCACCTGCCGCTGGGCATCCTGGCGCCTGAGCAGTTCGACGACACCACCGAGGTGCTGCCGCTGGCGTTGGGAGAGCGGTTGTTCTTGCTGTCGGACGGGGTGGTCGATACCAGTGATGAAAACGACCAGTTGTTTGGCGTCGAGCGCTTGCGCCGGGTGCTGGCGGCCAATCGTCAGCCGGCGCTGTTGTTCGAAGAGGTGCTGCAGGCGCTCGACGGCTTTCGCGGGCGCTCGCGCGACGACGTCAGCCTGCTGGATATCGAGGTGGTGGAGCCGCAACTGTCGTCGCCGTTGCCTGTGATCTATTCTGATAGTGGTCAGTCCAGCCCGCTGGACTGGTCATTGCAGTTCGAGTTTCGTGCCGAGACGCTCAAGCGCTTCAACCCCTTGCCTTACCTGCAGCAGTTACTGCAGGAAATTCACGGCCTGCGGGCTCAGGGCGGGGCGCTGCACAGCGTGTTGACCGAACTGTATTCCAATGCCCTGGAGCACGGGGTGCTGGGCCTGGATTCTGCGCTCAAGCGCGATGCGCGCAGCTTTGCCAGCTATTACCAGATGCGCAACGAGCGTCTACAGGCGCTGAGCGCAGGCTTCATCCGCGTGCACCTGCGGGTTGAACCTCTTGGTCAGGGCGGGCGTCTGATTATCGAGGTCGAAGATAGCGGCAAGGGCTTCAATGTGAGTAAAGTGCTGGCCAGGCCTGTGTCCGAGCAAGGGTTGTGCGGGCGCGGGCTGAATCTCGTGCGCCGCTTGAGCCGGCGTGCCGAATGGGCCGACGAGGGGCGCCGCGCATGCGTGGAGTTCGCCTGGGAGGCTCAGGCATAATCCAACTTGATCAAGGAGTGAGCAAGTGTCCGACATTCACATCGATCGCAAGGTGCTTAGCGATTTGCAGGAGGTCATGGAAGATGGCTACCTGTACTTGCTGGAAACCTTTCTTGACGATTCCGAAAAACGCCTCAGCCAGTTGCATGAAGCGAAAAACGCCGACGAGCTGGCGCATGCCGCGCACAGCTTCAAGGGCAGTAGCAGCAACATGGGCGCCTTGGCGTTGGCCGAGTTGTGCCGGCAGCTGGAAGACCGGGTCAATAATGGGCCGCTGCAGGGGATCGAGGATCTGATCAATCAGATCGACCGCGAGTATTCGGCGGTGCGTCAGTTATATCGCGAAGAGCGTCGGCGCGTATCGATCGGCTGAGCAAATTGTGGCGTCAGTAATGGAACCTGGCGCGACTTTTGCGTGAATTTCGCCAACTTACGCTTTCGACCCCTGTAGTGGAGACGCCTACATGCCCGTCGCTTCCAATTCCCTGCTGCAAGCCAGTGCGCCGGCAAAGCCATCGCGCGTCGCTACCGGCGCGCCGGAAAAATCGCCGCAGGCCTCCAACGACAAGGCTGGCGGCTTTTCTCAGGTGTATGCCAAGGAGTCTCGCGAGGCGAACGCTACGGCTGGCGACCCGCCGCTGCGTGAAAACGCCAGCGCCACGCCTGCCTCCGTCAACGACGGCAAGAAAACCGCCGGTGATGACGCGAAGGTTGCCGATAGCGGCAAAAAGTTGCCTGAGGAGCAGGATGGCGCTGAAGCGGATCCGGCGCTGAGCGCAGATCCGACCTTGCTCGACTCCAGCCTGGTGGCTGGCCAGGTGACCGATGCGCAGCCGGGCGCCCAACTGATTCAGGCCCAGGCCGAAGCGGTCGCGCCAGTGGTGCAGGCTGCTGCGCAGCTTCAGGTACAGCCTGCGGTCGTGGCGTCGCCGGCAGCAGAAGCTGTGCTTGAACCGCAGGCTGCTTTTGACCCTGAGGCAGACCCTCTGGCCGACCTGCCGGCCTTGCGCCTGGCCCTGGAGCAGAGTGCCCAGGCCCAGGGCACTACCTCCACCCACGCGGCCAAGCCTGCTGCTGCCCAGCCTGAGGCGATGCCTGCCCAGCCTGCCGTCAATACCCTGGCGGCCCTGCTGGACAAGCCGGGTGCCGATGCCGAGCAGAGCGAGCCGGGCGAAAAAGCCTTCAGCGGCCTGATCGATGATGGGCTCAAGGACCTGAAAAGTGCTTCGAGCGATACCCGCGTCGACAACTTTGCCGAACGCCTGAGCAGCCTGACCCAGGCGGCCACGGCCAAGACTGCCAATGCCGTGCCGGTGGCGACGCCGCTCAACCAGCCGTTGGCGATGAACCAGGGCGGCTGGACCGAAGGCCTGGTCAACCGGGTCATGTACCTGTCCAGCCAGAACCTCAAGTCGGCGGATATCAAGCTTGAGCCCGCCGAGTTGGGGCGCCTGGACATCCGCGTCAACCTGGCGCCGGAACAACAGGCCCAGGTGACCTTTGTCAGTGGTCATGCCGGGGTGCGCGAAGCGCTGGAGAACCAAGTGCACCGGCTCAAGGAAATGTTCGCCCAGCAGGGGTTGGGGCAGCCGGACGTCAACGTCGCCGATCAGTCCCGTGGCGGGCAGCAGCAGGGCGCCCAGGATGCACCGAAGTTCAGTGGCGTGGCGGCGCGGCGCAATGAAGCTGGTGAATCCGCTGAAATTGCACCGGGCGCAATGCCGGTCGAGCAGCAGTCGGTTGTGGGCTCCAGCGCGGTGGATTACTACGCCTGATTGGCTGCGGTCTTTGTGGGAGCTGGCCTTGCCAGCGATGCAAGGCGCAGCCTTGCCCTTCCAGGTTGGCATAACACTTGCTCAACCCTCGCCATGTGACTGAAATCTCCGATGAATGACGGATTATTGGCATGGCGAAGAGCGAAGCAGAGAAAGACCCCGCCGCAAAAGGCAAACTCAAGCTGATCCTGCTGTTGGTACTGGCGTTGTTGCTGGCCGTCGGTCTGTCGGTTGGTGCCACCTGGTTCTTCCTGCACCAGTCCGAGAGCAAGCCGGCCGTCGATCCGGCCCTGGCCAACCTTAAGCCTGCGGCCATCTACGAGCCCCTGGCGCCAGCGTTCGTGGTCAACTTCAACCAGAACGGCCGCCAGCGTTTCATGCAGGTGAGCATCACCATGCAAGGCCGCGACCAGGCTGCACTGGATGCCCTCAAGGTGCACATGCCGGTGATCCGCAACAACCTGGTCATGCTGTTCTCGGGGCAGGGGTTCGACACCCTGGCCAGCCCGGTCGGTCAGGAGATGCTGCGTCAGAAAGCCACTGCCAGTGTCCAGGAAGTGGCGCAGAAGGAAGTCGGCAAGCCGGTCGTCGACCAGCTGCTGTTCACCAATTTCGTATTGCAGTAGGAGCCCCAGATGGCCGTGCAGGACCTGCTGTCCCAGGATGAAATCGATGCCTTGCTGCATGGCGTCGACGATGGGTTGGTGCAAACCGAAAGCAATGCCGAACCCGGCAGTGTCAAAAGTTATGACCTGACCAGTCAGGATCGGATCGTCCGCGGACGCATGCCGACCCTGGAAATGATCAACGAGCGCTTCGCCCGCTATACCCGCATCAGCATGTTCAACCTGCTGCGTCGCTCCGCCGACGTGGCGGTGGGCGGCGTGCAGGTGATGAAGTTCGGCGAATACGTGCACTCGCTGTACGTGCCTACCAGCCTCAACCTGGTGAAGATCAAGCCGCTGCGGGGTACCTCGCTGTTCATCCTCGACGCCAAGCTGGTGTTCAAGCTGGTGGACAACTTCTTTGGTGGCGACGGTCGTCACGCCAAGATCGAAGGGCGTGAGTTCACCCCGACCGAGTTGCGCGTGGTGCGCATGGTCCTGGACCAGGCTTTCGTCGACCTCAAGGAGGCCTGGCAGGCGATCATGCCGGTCAACTTCGAGTACATCAACTCCGAGGTCAACCCGGCCATGGCCAACATTGTCGGGCCGAGCGAGGCGGTGGTGGTCTCGACCTTCCACATCGAGCTCGACGGCGGCGGCGGTGACCTGCACGTGACCATGCCGTACTCGATGATCGAGCCGGTGCGCGAGATGCTCGACGCCGGTTTCCAGTCCGACCTGGACGACCAGGACGAGCGCTGGATCAAGGCCCTGCGCGAAGACGTGCTGGACGTCAGCGTGCCGCTCAGTGCCACGGTTGCCCGTCGCCAGCTCAAGCTGCGCGACATCCTGCACATGCAGCCGGGCGACGTGATTCCGGTCGAGCTGCCGGAAGAACTGATCCTGCGGGCCAACGGCGTGCCGTCGTTCAAGGCCAAGCTGGGTTCGCACAAGGGCAACCTGGCCCTGCAGATTATCGATCCGATCGAGCGCCGCTGAGGCGCTTGTGGTTCCAACTCCGAATTGATTGCCCGTCGAGGACAAAATGGCTAACGAAAACGATATCACCTCCCCGGAGGAGCAGGCCCTGGCCGATGAGTGGGCTGCGGCCCTGGAAGAAACTGGCGACGCCGGGCAGTCCGATATCGACGCCTTGCTGGCTGCCGATGCCGGCAATACATCGCCCAACCGCCTGGCCATGGAAGAGTTCGGCAGTTCGCCGCGCAGCAACGAGCCGGTGACCCTCGATGGTCCGAACCTGGATGTGATCCTGGATATCCCGGTGAGCATTTCCATGGAAGTGGGCAGCACCGAAATCAACATCCGCAACCTGCTGCAGCTCAACCAGGGCTCGGTGATCGAGCTTGACCGCCTGGCCGGCGAACCGCTGGACGTGCTGGTCAACGGCACCCTGATCGCCCACGGCGAGGTGGTCGTGGTCAACGAAAAGTTCGGCATCCGCCTGACTGACGTGATCAGCCCAAGCGAACGCATCAAGAAGTTGCGCTGAGTGAGCAGGCTCCTGCGCAACGGCCTGGCCCTGTGTGGTGGCCTGTATGTGGATGTCGCCCTGGCCGCCGTTACGCAGCCGGCCGCTGCTGTGGTGGCGCCGACGGCGAGCGGCAGCGCGGCGGGGCAGCTGACGCAGTTGGTGCTTGGCCTGCTGCTGGTGCTGGGGTTGATCTTCTTCCTGGCCTGGCTGCTGCGCCGGGTGCAGAACGCCGCACCGGGCAGTGGCCAGGTCATCGAGATCCTGGGCAGCCGTGCGCTGGGGCCGCGTGATCGCTTGCTGCTGGTGCAGGTTGGCAAGGAGCAGATTCTCATCGGCCATTCGCCGGGCACCATCGAGGCCCTGCATGTCATGGCCGAACCGATTGAAGTGCCCGCCAGTGCGCGTCAGGCAACACCAGAATTCGCCCAGCGCCTGATGGAGCTGATGGGCAAGGATCAGAAGGGAAGGTCGTAATGGGCGCGTTGCGCATGATGTTGACGCTGGCGCTGTTGCTGGCGGCGCCAATGGCTTTGGCGGCTGATCCGCTGTCGATCCCGGCGATCACCCTGTCCAGCGGGGCAGACGGGCAGCAGGAGTATTCGGTCAGCCTGCAGATCCTGCTGATCATGACGGCGCTGAGCTTCATCCCGGCGTTCGTCGTGCTGATGACCAGCTTCACCCGCATCATCATCGTCTTCTCCATTCTGCGCCAGGCCCTGGGCCTGCAGCAGACCCCGTCGAACCAGATCCTGACCGGCATGGCGCTGTTCCTGACGATGTTCATCATGGCGCCGGTGTTCGACCGGGTGAACCAGGATGCCCTGCAGCCGTACCTGAGCGAAAAGCTCAGCGCCCAGGATGCCATCAGCAAGGCCCAGGTGCCGCTCAAGGACTTCATGCTGGCGCAAACCCGCGAGAGTGATCTGGACCTGTTCATGCGCCTGTCCAAGCGCACCGACATCGCCAGCCCCGATCAGGCGCCACTGACCATCCTGGTGCCGGCCTTCGTCACCTCGGAGCTCAAGACCGCGTTCCAGATCGGTTTCATGATTTTCATCCCGTTCCTGATCATCGACCTGGTGGTCGCCAGTGTGCTGATGGCCATGGGTATGATGATGCTCTCGCCGCTGATCATCTCGTTGCCGTTCAAGATCATGCTGTTCGTCTTGGTCGATGGCTGGGCGCTGATCATGGGTACCCTGGCCGGCAGTTTCGGCGGCGTCTGACGTCGCGAGGAGAAGTAGTCCATGACCCCTGAAGTGGCTGTCGACCTGTTTCGTGACGCGCTGTGGCTGACCACCCTGATGGTGGCCATCCTGGTGGTGCCGAGCCTACTGGTGGGGCTGGTGGTGGCCATGTTCCAGGCCGCCACGCAGATTAACGAACAGACCCTGAGCTTTCTGCCGCGCCTGCTGGTCATGCTGATCACCCTGATCGTGGTCGGGCCCTGGCTGGTGCAGAAATTCATGGAATACATCCTGTCGTTGTACGGCAGCATTCCGCAACTGATTGGTTGACCTGGCCGTGCTCGAGCTCACCGATGCGCAGATCAGTACCTGGGTGGCCAGCTTCATCCTGCCGCTGTTTCGCGTCACCGCTGTGCTGATGACCATGCCGATCTTTGGCACCACCCTGGTGCCGGCGCGCATTCGCCTGTATTTCGCCCTGGCGATTACCGTGGTGATCGTCCCTGGGCTGCCGCCCATGCCTGAGGTCAATGCGCTGGACCTCAAGGCCCTGCTGCTGATTGCCGAGCAGATCATCATTGGCGCCCTGTTCGGGATGGCGCTGCAGTTGTTCTTCCAGATTTTCGTGATTGCCGGGCAGATCGTCGCGATCCAGATGGGCATGGCCTTCGCCTCCATGGTCGACCCGGCCAACGGTGTCAACGTCGCGGTGGTCAGCCAGTTCCTGACCATGCTGGTGACCTTGCTGTTCCTCGCTATCAACGGCCATCTGGTGGTCTTCGAGGTGTTGACCGAAAGCTTTACCACCTTGCCGGTGGGCGGCGGCTTGCTGGTCAACCATTTCTGGGACCTGGCCGGGCGCCTGGGGTGGGTGCTGGGTGCGGCGATGCTGCTGGTGTTGCCGGCGATTACCGCGCTGCTGGTGGTCAACATTGCTTTTGGTGTGATGACGCGTGCAGCACCGCAACTGAACATCTTTTCCATCGGCTTTCCGCTGACCCTGGTGCTGGGGTTGGTGATCTTCTGGATTACCCTGGCCGATATCATTCCTCACTACCATTCGCTGGCCTCCGAGGCCCTGCAATGGCTGCGTGAACTGGCACGGGCGCGCTGAGCATGGCAGAGAGCGAAAGCGGTCAGGACAAGACAGAAGACCCCACCGAGAAGCGCAAGAAGGACGCCCGCGAGAAGGGTGAGATCGCCCGTTCCAAGGAGCTCAACACTGTTACGGTGACCCTGGCCGGGGCGGGTGCATTGCTGGCGTTTGGCGGTGGCCTGGCGCAAACCCTGATGGAGTTGATGCGCACCAACTTCACACTGTCGCGCGAGGTGCTCATCGATGAGCGCTCCATGGGGATCTTTCTCATGGCGTCCGGCAAGATCGCCCTGCTGGCAACCCAGCCGGTGCTGTTGGTGTTGTTGATTGCCGCGATCATCGGCCCGGTGTCGCTGGGCGGCTTTCTGTTTTCCAGCAGCTCGCTGGCGCCGAAGTTCAGCCGCATGAACCCGCTGTCGGGGATCAAGCGGATGTTTTCGGTCAACGCCTTGTCCGAGCTGCTCAAGGCCCTGGCCAAGTTCTTCATGATTCTCATCGTCGCCCTGGCGGTGCTCTCGGCCGATCGCGATGACCTGCTGGCGATTGCCAACGAACCGCTGGAGCAGGCCATCATTCATAGCGTGCAGGTGGTGGGCTGGAGTGCCCTGTGGATGGCCGCCGGCCTGCTGATCATTGCCGCCGTCGATGTGCCGATCCAGCTCTGGCAGGCGCACAAGAAACTGCTGATGACCAAGCAGGAAGTGCGTGACGAGTACAAGGACTCCGAGGGCAAGCCCGAGGTCAAGCAGCGTATTCGCCAGTTGCAGCGCGAGGCTTCGCAACGGCGGATGATGGCGGCGATCCCCGAGGCCGACGTGATCATCACCAACCCGACCCACTATGCGGTGGCGCTCAAGTACGACCCGGAGAAGGGCTCGGCGCCGCTGTTGCTGGCCAAGGGTGCCGACTTCATTGCCCTGAAAATTCGCGAGATCGCCAACGAGCACAAGATCCAGGTGCTCGAATCGCCGGCGCTGGCGCGTTCGATCTACTACTCCACCGAGCTTGAAGAAGAGATTCCCGCCGGCTTGTACCTGGCAGTGGCCCAGGTGCTGGCCTATGTCTACCAGATCCGCCAGTACCGCGCCGGCAAGGGCAAGCCGCCGGAGCCGCTCAAGGACCTGCCGATCCCGCCGGATTTGCGTCGCGACTCCTGACCAAGTCTACGCAGATTCATTGTGGGAGCCGGCCTTGCCGGCGATGGCTGCGCAGCAGCCCCGGGCCACTCAAACCACCTCGTTCAGCAAAGTTGGAAAGCTTCTTGCAAAGGCAGCGCAGCGCGCCTCAAAGGCGTCAAAGTTTTGCTTGAGCTAACGAGGAATACCGGTGGATCGCTCTCAGTTAATCAACAGTGCCCGTAGCAACCTGGTCGGTCTAGGCCGGGGCAACCTGGGTGTGCCGCTGTTGCTGCTGGTGATGCTGGCAATGATGATGTTGCCGATCCCGCCGTTTTTGCTCGACGTGTTCTTCACCTTCAACATCGCCCTGTCGATCGTGGTCCTGCTGGTCTGCGTCTATGCCTTGCGCCCGCTGGACTTCGCCGCGTTCCCGACCATCCTGCTGGTGGCAACCTTGCTGCGCCTGGCGCTCAACGTGGCGTCCACGCGGGTGGTGATGCTCCATGGTCACGATGGCCACGAAGCCGCCGGTAAGGTGATCCAGGCCTTCGGCGAGGTGGTGATCGGCGGCAACTACGTGGTCGGTATCGTGGTCTTCGCGATCCTGATGATCATCAACTTCGTGGTGGTCACCAAGGGTGCCGGGCGTATTTCCGAGGTGAGCGCGCGCTTTACCCTCGACGCCATGCCCGGCAAGCAGATGGCCATCGACGCCGACCTCAACGCCGGTCTGATCGACCAGGCCCAGGCCAAGGCGCGCCGCGCCGAAGTGGCCGGGGAGGCCGAGTTCTACGGTTCGATGGACGGTGCCAGCAAGTTTGTCCGCGGTGACGCCATCGCCGGCCTGCTGATCCTGTTCATCAACCTGATCGGCGGCATGGCCGTCGGCATGTTCCAGCACAACATGACCTTTGCCGATGCCGGCAAGGTCTATGCCTTGCTGACCATTGGTGACGGTTTGGTGGCGCAGTTGCCATCGCTGTTGCTGTCCACTGCGGCCGCGATCATGGTTACCCGCGCCTCGGGCTCCGAGGACATGGGCAAGCAGATCAACCGGCAAATGTTCGACTCGCCCAAGGCCCTGGCGGTCTCCGCCGGCCTGATGATCGTCATGGGCCTGGTCCCGGGCATGCCGCACGTCGCCTTCTTGAGCCTGGGCCTGCTGGCCGGCGGTGGCGCCTACCTGGTCTGGCGCAAGCAGAACCAGGCCAAGGTCAAGGCCCTGGAAGAGGTGCAACGCCAGCAGGACCTGCTGCCGTCGCCACAGCGCGCCATGGAAACCAAAGAGCTGGGCTGGGATGACGTCACCCCGATCGACATGATCGGCCTGGAGGTCGGCTATCGGCTGATTCCGCTGGTCGATCGCAACCAGGGTGGGCAGTTGCTGGCGCGGATCAAGGGGGTGCGCAAAAAGCTCTCCCAGGACCTGGGCTTTCTCATGCCTACGGTGCACATTCGCGACAACCTCGACCTGGCGCCCAGCGCTTACCGCCTGACCCTGATGGGGGTGATCCTGGCCGAGGCCGAGATTTACCCGGACCGCGAGCTTGCGATCAACCCGGGGCAGGTGTTCGGTACCCTCAACGGCATTGCCGCTCGCGACCCGGCCTTTGGCCTGGAAGCGGTGTGGATCGACATCAACCAGCGCAGCCAGGCGCAGTCGCTGGGCTACACGGTGGTGGACGCCAGTACCGTGGTCGCCACCCACCTCAACCAGATCCTGCACAAGCACTGCCACGAGCTGATCGGTCACGAAGAAGTGCAGCAGTTGCTGCAGGTGCTGGCCAAGGCCTCGCCCAAGCTCGCCGAAGAATTGGTGCCGAGCGTCATTTCATTGTCGGGGCTGCTCAAGGTCCTGCAGGCATTGCTCGCCGAGCAGGTTCCGGTACGCGATATTCGCAGCATTGCCGAGGCTATCGCCAACAACCCGGCCAAGAGTCAAGATACCGCCGCATTGGTGGCGGTGGTGCGCGTCGGATTGTGTCGCGCTATCGTGCAAAGCATTGTCGGCGTTGAGTCCGAGCTGCCTGTCATCACCCTTGAGCCAAGATTGGAACAGATTTTGCTCAATAGTTTGCAAAGGGCTGGGCAAGGCCAGGAAGACGGTGTTCTTCTGGAACCGAGCATGGCCGAAAAGCTTCAGCGTTCGTTGATCGAAGCCGCCCAGCGTCAGGAGATGCAAGGGCAGCCGGCGATCCTCCTGGTCGCAGGACCGGTACGAGCCATGCTGTCGCGCTTCGGTCGCCTGGCTGTACCGAATTTGCATGTTTTGGCGTACCAGGAAATACCTGACAACAAGCAAGTTACCATCGTCGCCACAGTGGGCCCGAACGGCTGAGGTAGTGGGTTATGCAAGTTAAGCGTTTTTTCGCCGCCGATATGCGTCAGGCCATGAAGCTGGTTCGCGATGAGCTGGGGGCCGAGGCCGCCATCATCGGCAACCGACGGATTGCTGGCGGTGTCGAGCTGACGGCTGCGCTGGACTACAAGCTGTCCGCCCTGGCGCCGCGGGTGCCGAATGTCGAGCTTGAGGACGAGTTGCGCAAGACCCAGTCGCGCATCGTCACCGCCCAGGCCGAACTGAGCAGTCGCAGCGAGAGCGAAGACGCCAACCGCCAGCTGTTTGCCGGCCTGCCGCTGACCGCCTCCGAGCCGTTGATCGACCCGCAGGTCGAAGCGCCGGTGGTGCCTGCTGCGCCGGCGGCTGCCCCGATCGATCCACGCCTGTTCGACTCGATGCGTTCGGAGTTGTCGGGCCTGCGCGAACTGCTTGAAGTGCAGCTCGGCTCGCTGGCCTGGAGCCAGTTGCAGGGCAACAAGCCACAGCAGGCCAACCTCTGGCGTCGCTTGCAGCGCATTGGCCTGTCCGGCCCGATTGCCCGTGAACTGCTTGAGCTGACCACCGAAATCGAAGAGCCGCGCCACGCCTGGCGCATGCTCCTGGCGCATCTTGCACGCATGATTGAAGTGCCGGAAATCGAACCTATCGAAGAAGGCGGTGTCATTGCCATGGTCGGTCCGGCCGGCATGGGCAAAACTACCACCCTGGCCAAGCTCGCGGCGCGCTATGTGCTCAAGTACGGCGCGCAGAACCTGGCCCTGGTGAGCATGGACAGCTTTCGCATCGGTGCCCAGGAGCAGCTCAAGACCCTGGGGCGGATTCTCAACGTCTCGGTCACTCACGTCGACCCGGGCCAGTCGTTGGCCCAGGCCCTCGACCCGCTGCTGCGCAAGCGCGTGGTGTTGATCGATACCGCCGGCCTGCAGGCCAGCGACCCGGCGCTGCGCATGCAGCTTGAAACCCTTGCCGGACGCGGGATTCAGGCCAAGAATTACCTGGTGCTGGCAACCACCAGCCAAAAGCAGGTGCTCACCGCCGCCTACCACAGCTACAAGCGCTGCGGCCTGGCCGGTTGCATCCTGACCAAGCTAGATGAAACCGCCAGCCTCGGCGAAGTATTGAGCCTGGCGATCAGTCACGAATTGCCGGTGGCCTATCTTACCGATGGCCCGCGCATTCCTGACGACCTGCACCTGCCGCGCCGGCACCAGTTGGTCAGCCGTGCCGTGAGTGTGCAGGTGCAGGACGAGCCCAGCGAAGAGGCCATGGCCGACATGTTCGCTGATCTCTACCACAGCTCCGGCAAACGCGTGGGCTGAGGTGAATATGAATACGTTGCAAAGTACCTACATCAATGGTCTGCCAGGCATTTTTCAGGTGTTGAAAGCGCAGCCCAGTCATGTGGCCTCGGTCTAAGTAAGACAAGGTAAAGAACAAACATGGGTAGCATGCATCCCGTACAGGTGATCGCCGTGACCGGCGGCAAAGGTGGCGTCGGCAAGACTAATGTGTCAGTGAACCTGTCATTGGCGCTGGCTGAGCTTGGCCGTCGGGTCATGCTGCTGGACGCCGACCTGGGGCTGGCCAACGTTGACGTGCTGTTGGGCCTGACGCCCAAACGCACCCTGGCCGATGTCATCGAAGGCCGTTGCGAGCTGCGCGATGTGCTGCTGCAAGGCCCTGGCGGTGTGCGCATCGTGCCGGCGGCTTCGGGTACGCAGAGCATGGTGCACCTGGCCCCGGCCCAGCACGCCGGCCTGATCCAGGCCTTCAGCGAGATCGGCGACAACCTCGATGTACTGGTGATCGATACCGCTGCGGGTATCGGTGACTCGGTAGTCAGTTTTGTCCGCGCCGCCCAGGAAGTACTGCTGGTGGTGTGCGACGAACCTACCTCGATCACCGACGCCTATGCGCTGATCAAGCTGCTCAACCGCGATTACGGCATGAACCGCTTCCGTGTCCTGGCGAACATGGCCCAGAGCCCGCAGGAAGGGCGCAACCTGTTCGCCAAGTTGACCAAGGTCACTGATCGCTTCCTCGATGTCGCCCTACAATACGTCGGTGCGGTGCCTTACGACGAATGCGTGCGCAAGGCGGTGCAGAAGCAGCGAGCGGTCTATGAAGCCTTTCCGCGTTCCAAGTGCGCGCTGGCGTTCAAGGCCATTGCCCAGAAAGTCGATAGCTGGCCGCTGCCTGCCAACCCACGGGGGCACCTGGAGTTCTTCGTCGAGCGTCTGGTGCAACCGACGAGTGCGGGTCCGGTGCTATGAACGCCAGCGGTTATCGGATGTACAGCAAGGCTTCGCGTGATGCCCAGTATGAGTTGATCGAACGTTACGCGCCGTTGGTCAAGCGTATCGCCTACCACCTGCTGGCACGGTTGCCGGCCAGTGTGCAGGTCGAGGACCTGATCCAGGCCGGGATGATCGGCCTGCTCGAAGTCGCCAACAAGTATGACGCGAGCAAGGGGGCCAGTTTCGAGACCTACGCCGGCATCCGTATTCGCGGGGCCATGCTCGATGAAGTGCGCAAGGGCGACTGGGCGCCACGTTCGGTACACCGCAATACCCGCATGGTCAGTGACGCGATTCGTGCAATTGAAGCAAAAACCGGCCGCGACGCTAAAGATCACGAAGTTGCTGCCGAACTTCAATTGAGTCTCGATGATTATTACGGGATTTTGAATGACACCCTGGGCAGCCGCCTGTTCAGTTTCGACGACCTGTTGCAGGACGGCGAACATGAAGGCCTGCACGAGGACGGTGCCAGTGCCCAGCTCGAGCCTTCGCGCGATCTGGAGGACGAGCGTTTTCAGGCAGCCTTGGCCGATGCAATCGCCAACCTGCCGGAGCGTGAGCGTCTGGTCCTGGCGCTGTACTACGACGAAGAACTCAACCTCAAGGAGATCGGTGAGGTCCTGGGGGTGAGTGAGTCGCGTGTCAGCCAGTTGCACAGCCAGTGCGCGGCACGTTTGCGTGGCCGCCTGGGGGAATGGCGGGCGCGTTGAACACCGGTTCGATGCAGTCGTGAAATGTAGTGCCGAATTGATTGAATGCGCGTTCCGCGCTGAACGCGTTAAAGACTGCTTGGAGGTCTAATTGAACAAAGACATGAAAATCCTCATCGTGGACGACTTTTCGACGATGCGGCGGATCATCAAGAACCTGTTGCGTGACCTGGGCTTTACCAACACCCAGGAAGCCGACGACGGCAACACTGCGCTGCCGATGCTTGAAAGCGGCCATTTCGACTTTCTGGTGACCGACTGGAACATGCCTGGCATGTCCGGTATCGATTTGCTGCGCAAGGTGCGTGCCGACGAGCGCCTGAAGCACCTGCCGGTGCTGATGGTGACTGCCGAAGCCAAGCGCGAGCAGATCATCGAAGCCGCCCAGGCCGGGGTCAACGGCTATGTGGTCAAGCCATTTACCGCCCAGGTGCTGAAAGAAAAGATCGAAAAGATCTTCGAGCGCGTCAATAGCTGAGGTACGCCACGGGGGCGCTATGGAGCAAACACAATCATCCTTGGGCGAGTTTGAGTCGACACTCAAGAAACACGCCAAGGAACTGGTCGACAGCCTGGAACGAGGCAAGTTCGGCGATGCGGTGCAACTGATCCATCAGCTGAACCAGACCCGTGACCTAGGCCTGTACCAGGAAGTCGGCAAACTCACCCGCGAGCTGCACAGCGCGATCGTCAGCTTCCAGATCGACCCGCACATGCCGCAGGCCGAGGAAGTGTCGCAGATCACCGATGCGACCGAACGGCTGTCCTACGTGGTCAAGCTGACCGAGGGCGCGGCCAACCGCACCATGGACCTGGTCGAAGCCAGCACGCCGGTACTCAACGAACTGAGCGACGAGGCCAAGGCGCTGAGCGTCGACTGGCAGCGCTTCATGCGCCGCGAAGTGGCGGCACCGGAGTTCCGTGAGCTGGCCAAACGCGTCGACAGTTTCCTGACGCGTAGCGAGGAGGGCAGCCGCAAGGTCGCCGGGCACCTCAATGACATCCTTCTGGCTCAGGACTATCAAGACCTGACCGGCCAGGTGATCAAGCGCGTCACGACGCTGGTCACCGAAGTAGAAAGCAATCTGCTCAAGCTCGTGCTGATGGCAAGCCAGGTCGACCGTTTTGCCGGTATCGAACATGACCACCAGCAGCTGCGCGCTGAAAAAGATCAAGAAAAACATCCGACTCGGGGTGAAGGTCCGCAGATTCATGCCGATAAGCGTGAAGACGTCGTGTCCGGTCAGGACGATGTCGACGATCTGCTGTCCAGTCTGGGTTTTTAGGGAGCACGTTTAATGAGCTTCGGCGCCGATGAAGAAATCCTTCAGGATTTCCTGGTAGAAGCCGGCGAAATTCTTGAGCAACTGTCCGAGCAACTGGTCGAGCTGGAAAGCCGTCCGGATGATGCCGACCTGCTCAATGCGATCTTTCGCGGTTTTCACACTGTAAAAGGGGGCGCCGGCTTCCTCCAGCTCAACGAGCTGGTGGAGTGCTGCCATATCGCCGAGAACGTGTTCGACATCCTGCGCAAGGGTGCCCGGCGCGTTGACGCCGAACTGATGGACGTGGTCCTGGAAGCCCTGGACACGGTCAACAGCATGTTCGGCCAGGTGCGCGAACGCACCGATATCACACCTGCCACCCCCGAGCTGCTGGCGGCGCTGTCGCGCCTGGCCGAGCCTGCCGGGGAAGACGAAGTGGCGGCACCTGCGGCTGAACCCGAGGTGGTTGAAGCGCCAGCGGCCGAGGCCGAGGCGGATATCACCGACACCGAATTCGAACAGCTGCTCGACTCGCTCAACGCGGTCAAGGCCGAAGCCGAGGCCCAGGTGGCCGAACCTGGCAGTGACGAAATCAGCGACGCCGAGTTCGAATCGCTGCTCGACCAGTTGCACGGCAAGGGCCAGTTCGCCGCCGACAACCTCGGTGCCGGCGCGCCAGCCCCCGCCGCAGCACCTGCTGGCAGCGACGCCAGTGGCGATATCACCGATGACGAATTCGAAGCGCTGCTCGATCAGTTGCACGGCAAGGGTACCTTTGCCGTCGATGCACTGCCGGGCGCCGCTGCCGCCCCTGCGCCTGCCGCGGACGGCGAGCACATCTCCGAGCACGAGTTCGAAGCGCTGCTCGATGAGTTGCACGGCAAGGGCAAGTTCGCCCCGGATGCCGTAGCCACTGCTGCACCTGCCGCCACCGCAGCGCCAGCCAAGGCTGCGGCCAAGCCTGCGCCGGCAGCGGTCGCCAAGGCTGCTGCGCCAGCCCCGGCTGCCAAAGCGGCTGCACCGGCACCTGCGCCTGCACCTGCACGCCAGGCCGCACCGGCTGCCGAGAAGCACCCGGCCAGCGAAACCGAGACCACCGTTCGGGTCGATACCGCGCGGCTCGACGAGATCATGAACATGGTCGGCGAGCTGGTGCTGGTGCGTAACCGCCTGGTGCGCCTGGGCCTGAACAGCGGCGATGAGGCCATGTCCAAGGCTGTGTCGAACCTCGACGTGGTCACCGCCGACCTGCAGACCGCGGTGATGAAGACCCGCATGCAGCCGATCAAGAAGGTCTTCGGGCGCTTCCCGCGCCTGGTTCGCGACCTGGCCCGGCAGCTGAAGAAAGAGATCAACCTGGAGCTGGTCGGTGAAGAGACCGACCTCGACAAAAACCTTGTCGAGGCCCTGGCCGACCCGCTGGTGCACTTGGTGCGCAACGCCGTCGACCATGGTGTCGAGACCCCGGAAGAGCGCGAAGCCGCTGGCAAGTCCCGCGGCGGCAAGGTGGTGCTCTCGGCCGAACAGGAAGGCGATCACATCCTGCTGTCGATCTCCGATGACGGCAAGGGCATGGATGCCGACGTGCTGCGCGCCATCGCGGTCAAGCGCGGGGTGATGGACAAGGACGCCGCCGACCGCCTGAGCGAGACCGAGTGCTACAACCTGATCTTCGCCCCGGGCTTCTCGACCAAGACCGAGATCTCCGACGTGTCCGGGCGTGGCGTGGGCATGGACGTGGTGAAAACCAAGATTTCCCAGCTCAACGGCTCGATCAACATCTACTCGACCAAGGGCCTGGGTTCGAAGATCGTCATCAAGGTGCCGCTGACCCTGGCGATCATGCCAACGCTGATGGTCATGCTCGGCAACCAGGCGTTCGCTTTCCCGCTGGTCAACGTCAACGAGATCTTCCACCTCGACCTGTCGCGCACCAACGTGGTCGACGGCCAGGAAGTGGTGATCGTGCGCGACAAGGCCTTGCCGCTGTTCTACCTCAAGCGCTGGCTGGTCAGTTCGGCCGCTCATGAAGAGCAGCGCGAGGGCCATGTGGTGATCCTTTCGGTGGGCACGCAGCGTATCGGCTTCGTCGTCGATCAGCTGGTGGGCCAGGAAGAAGTGGTCATCAAGCCGCTGGGCAAGATGCTCCAGGGCACCCCGGGCATGTCGGGCGCCACCATTACCGGTGACGGGCGCATTGCGCTGATCCTCGACGTTCCGAGCATGCTCAAGCGTTACGCCGCCCGGCGTATTTGATTCTGGTGGCGCGGCGCATATGCCGCGCCCCCTAATGGAGTGTTTATGGCAGTCAAGGTCCTGGTGGTGGATGATTCCGGTTTCTTCCGCCGCCGTGTCTCGGAAATTCTTTCAGCGGACCCGACTATCCAGGTCGTCGGTACCGCGACCAACGGCAAGGAAGCGATCGACCAGGCGCTGTCGCTCAAGCCCGACGTCATCACCATGGACTATGAAATGCCCATGATGGATGGCATCACCGCTGTGCGTCACATCATGCAGCGTTGCCCGACCCCGGTGTTGATGTTCTCCTCGCTGACCCATGAGGGCGCCCGCGTTACCCTTGACGCCCTGGATGCCGGTGCGGTCGATTACCTGCCGAAAAACTTCGAAGACATCTCGCGCAACCCCGAGAAGGTCAAGCAACTGCTGTGTGAAAAGGTTCATACCATTTCCCGCAGCAACCGTCGTTTCAGCGCCTACGCCAGCCCCGCGCCAGCCCCGGCACCGAGCCCCCAGCCGAGCGTCAGCAGCCTGGGCAGCACGCCTGCGCCACGCGCCGCAGCCCCGGCACGTGCCAGCGCAGCGGCGGCCAGTGCGTCGCCAGCGCCCAAGCGCAAGCCGTACAAGCTGGTGGCCATTGGCACCTCCACCGGCGGCCCGGTGGCCCTGCAGCGGGTTCTGACCCAGCTGCCGGCCAATTTCCCGGCGCCGATCGTATTGATCCAGCACATGCCGGCGGCCTTCACCAAGGCCTTCGCCGAACGCCTCGACAAGCTGTGCAAGATCAGCGTCAAGGAAGCCGAGGACGGCGACATCCTGCGCCCGGGCCTGGCCCTGCTGGCCCCGGGTGGCAAGCAGATGATGGTCGATGGTCGCGGCACGGTGAAGATCCTGCCGGGCGATGAGCGCCTGAACTACAAGCCGTGCGTGGACATCACCTTTGGCTCGGCGGCCAAGTCCTACGGCGACAAGGTGCTGTCGGTGGTGCTCACCGGCATGGGCGCCGATGGCCGCGAAGGCGCGCGCCTGCTCAAACAGGGCGGCAGCACGGTGTGGGCCCAGGATGAAGCCAGCTGCGTGATCTATGGCATGCCCATGGCCATCGTCAAAGCCAACCTGGCAGACGCGGTGTACAGCCTGGACGAGATCGGCAAGCACTTGGTCGAGGCCTGCGTCTGATGGATGTCTTGAGCCTAATCGGGATCATCCTGGCATTTGTCGCCATCGTTGGTGGCAACTACCTCGAAGGCGGTCACCTGTCGGCGCTGCTCAACGGTCCGGCGGCGTTGATCGTGCTTGGCGGCACGCTGGCGGCAGCCTTGCTGCAATCGCCGATGAGTGCCTTCAAGCGTGCGCTGCAGATTGTGCGCTGGATTATCTTTCCGCCGCGGGTCGACCTGGCCGGCGGCATCGACCGGGTGGTCAACTGGTCGCTGACCGCGCGCAAGGAAGGCCTGCTGGGCCTTGAAGGGGTGGCCGATGCCGAGCCGGACCCGTACGCGCGCAAAGGTTTGCAGTTGCTGGTCGATGGCGCTGAACCCGAGGCCATCCGCAGCATCCTCGAGGTCGACTTCTACACCCAGGAAAGCCGCGATGTGCAGGCTGCCAAGGTGTTCGAAAGCATGGGCGGCTATGCACCGACCATCGGTATCATCGGTGCGGTGATGGGCTTGATCCACGTGATGGGCAACCTCGCTGACCCGTCGCAGTTGGGCAATGGCATTGCCGTGGCCTTCGTCGCCACCATTTATGGTGTCGCCAGTGCCAACCTGATCCTGCTACCGATCGCCAACAAGCTCAAGGCCCTGGCCCTGCGCCAGTCGCGCTACCGGGAAATGCTCCTGGAAGGTTTGCTGTCGATCGCCGAAGGCGAGAACCCGCGCTCGATCGAGCTGAAGCTTCAGGGCTTCATGGAGTAACACATGGCGCGCCGTCGACAACCCGAAGAGCATGAAAACCACGAACGCTGGCTGGTGTCCTATGCCGACTTCATCACCTTGCTGTTCGCCTTCTTCGTGGTCATGTATTCGATTTCCTCGATCAACGAGGGCAAGTACAAGGTCATTTCCCAGGCCTTGATCGGCGTGTTCAACGACCCCGAGCGAAGCATGAAGCCGATCCCCATCGGCGACGAGCGCCCGCTCAGCGTCAAGCCGGCCGAGCCGTTGATCAAGGACAGCGAGCAGGTCGATGCGGGCCTGGCGCAGGCCAGCAGCGACCCCCTCAAGACCATCACCGATGATGTGCGCGACGCCTTCGGCGACCTGATCAAATCCGACCAGATGACCGTGCGCGGCAACGAGCTGTGGGTCGAGATCGAACTCAATTCCTCGCTGCTGTTCGGCAGCGGCGACGCCATGCCCAGCGATGTGGCGTTCAACATCATCGAGAAGGTGGCGAGAATCCTCAAGCCGTTCGCCAACCCGGTGCATGTCGAAGGCTTTACCGATGACCTGCCGATTCGTACCGCGCAGTACCCGACCAACTGGGAGCTGTCGTCGGCGCGGGCGGCGAGTATCGTCCGTCTGCTGGCCATGGAAGGGGTGAACCCGGCGCGCATGGCCTCGGTCGGCTATGGCGAGTTCCAGCCGATTGCCGCCAACGACTCTGCCGAAGGCCGCGCGCGTAACCGACGGGTGGTGCTGGTGATCTCGCGCAACCTGGAGGTTCGCCGCAGCCTGACCGGTACTGGCAGCGCCAATGCCACCCCGGATGCGGCCATGAAGCGGGCTGGCACACAAACTGCACCGGCAGCGGTAGCACCGACGGTGGGCGACAATCGCGTCAATTCCCCGTCACCGACCCTATAACCGATCCCGGCAGGGCAGGCTGCCGTACCGGGAGGAAGCAACGCAATGAGAGTCTGGGCAGTAGCCAATCAAAAAGGTGGAGTCGGCAAGACCACCACGTCCATCGCCCTGGCCGGCCTGCTGGCCGAGGCGGGCAAGCGCGTGGTTGTCGTCGACCTCGACCCGCACGGGTCGATGACCAGCTATTTCGGGCATAACCCCGATGCGCTGGAGCACAGCTGCTACGACCTGTTCCTGCACAAGGGCACGGTGCCCGAAGGCTTGCCCGGGCAATTGCTGCTGCCGACCAGTGACGAGAAGATCTCGCTGTTGCCGTCGAGCACCGCCCTGGCCGTGCTCGAGCGTCAGTCGCCGGGCCAGAGTGGCCTGGGCCTGGTGATCGCCAAGTCTCTGGCGCAGCTGTGGCAGGATTTCGACTACGCCATCATCGACAGCCCGCCATTGCTCGGCGTGCTGATGGTCAACGCCCTGGCGGCCAGCCAGCAACTGGTGATCCCGGTGCAGACCGAGTACCTGGCGGTCAAGGGCCTGGAACGCATGGTCAGCACCCTGGCGATGGTCAACCGCTCGCGCAAGCAGGCCTTGCCCTATCACATCGTGCCGACCCTGTTCGACCGCCGCACCCAGGCCTCCATGGGCACCTTGCGGGTGCTGCGCGACGCCTACCCCGAACATATCTGGCAGGGCTACATCCCGGTCGACACGCGCCTGCGTGATGCCAGCCGGGCCGGGCAGACGCCGTCGCAATTCGATGGCAAAAGCCGCGGCGTGGTGGCCTACCGTGCGTTGCTCAAGCACCTGCTGACGCAGAACCTTGCCTTGCAGGTGGCCTGATGAATCGCCCTCAACAGCTTGCCAGCCGGCCACAACTGGCCTTGCAGAGCTACCTCGATGGCTTGCTGCAGGAGGCCACCGAAGAACTCGACGAGGTGCTGCCGGTATCGGTCGAGCCGGACGAATTCCAGGCGGCGGTACGTGAAGAGCAGGCCCGTGATGCCCAGGTTGCGGCCCAGGCGGCGGTGACGCCTGCGCCACGGCCATTTGCCGAACCGCCGCGGCCGGTGTTGCCGCTGACCTTGCCGCCGGTGGTCGAGCCGGTAGTCGAGCCCGTAGTCGAAGCGCCCCAGCCGCTGGCCGAGGTTGCCCAGCTTGCGCCGGTCGAGCCGCTGGTGGACGTGCACCTGCCGCCAGCCCCCAATCAACCGGTACCGCCGGCCACTATCGACGGCCGTCCGGCCTGGGCCGCCGAGCCGTTCGAATGCCTGTTGTTCGACGTCGCGGGGCTGACCCTGGCGGTACCGCTGGTGTGCCTGGGCTCGATCTACTCGCTGGCTGGCCACGAATTGACACCGTTGTTCGGCCAGCCGGACTGGTTCCTCGGCATCCTGCCCAGCCAGAGCGGCAACCTCAAGGTCCTGGACACCGCCCGCTGGGTCATGCCCGACCGTTATCGGGATGACTTTCGCCAGGGCCTGCAGTACGTGATTTCGGTTCAGGGCTACGAATGGGGGCTGGCGGTGCATCAGGTCAGCCGCTCGTTGCGCCTGGACCCCAACGAGATCAAATGGCGCAGCCAGCGCGGCCAGCGGCCATGGCTGGCCGGTACCGTAATCGAACACATGTGCGCGCTGCTCGACGTCGCCGAACTGGCCGAGTTGATCGCCAGTGGCGCAGTCAAGCAGCTGCACGACAACCATAAATAATCGGCCGCATCTGCCGCGACCGCACTGAGCACACCGCCGATGGCGGATTTTGAGGGATAGGGGAATGAAAAAATCGTCTGCACAAGGTTCCGAAGATCCGATCCTGCAGTGGGTGACCTTCAAACTGGACAACGAGTCCTACGGCATCAACGTGATGCAGGTGCAGGAAGTCCTGCGCTACACCGAGATCGCCCCGGTCCCGGGGGCCCCGAGCTACGTGCTGGGCATCATCAACCTGCGCGGTAACGTGGTTACCGTGATCGACACCCGCCAGCGCTTTGGCCTGCTGTCCAGCGAGATCACCGACAACACCCGTATCGTCATCATCGAGGCCGACAAGCAAGTGGTCGGCATCCTGGTCGACAGCGTTGCCGAAGTGGTTTACCTGCGTCAGTCGGAAATCGAGACCGCACCGAATGTCGGCAACGAGGAATCGGCCAAGTTCATCCAGGGCGTGTGCAACAAGAACAACGAACTGCTGATCCTGGTCGAGCTGGACAAGATGATGACCGAGGAAGAGTGGTCCGAGCTGGAGAACATCTGAGTTGATCCTTGAGGTTGCAGTCATATTTCTGGCGCTGCTGTGGGCGGTCAGCCTGTGGTTCTTCCTGAACTACAGCAAGCGCCAGCGTGAGCTGGCCGCGCAACAGGCCCAGGGCGATGCCGTGCGCGACCAGCGCATCAAGGACCTGGGCAAACGCCTGGACGACTACCAGAACGGCAGCGTGCGCATGGGCGAAGCCTTGCACGAGCTGCGGGCGGTGGTTGCCCCCTTGCCGGACAAGCTCCTGCAACTGGAGCAGCGTGACCCCAACAGCCTGTCGTTCGCGCAAGCGGCGCGGCTGGTGGGCATGGGTGCCAGCGTCGATGAACTGACCCAGTCCTGTGGCTTGACCCAGGCTGAGGCGGAGTTGATGAGCAAGTTGCACCGCAGCTGAGGGTTGCAGTGAATTGATCGCGGGGCAAGCCCGCTCCTACGGTACGTGTAGGAGCGGGCTTGACCCGCGATGCTTTTCAGGGCCCCGGCAATCTCAGGTCGGTAGGGGTGATATCGCGCTCCTGCGGGCCCTCGTCAACAAAGCCCACCGGCACCTTGCCCTTGAGCTGCCAGGCAAAGGCGATGATTTCGGCAATGGTCAGGTACAGGGCCTCGGGAATCTGGTCGCCTAGCTCCATGCGCGCTAACAGGCGCACCAGTTCGGCGTTCTCGTAGATCGGTACTTCGTGCTCGCGGGCAATCGCCAGGATTGCCTCGGCCAGCTCGTCGTCGCCCTTGGCACTGAGGGTCGGGGCCTGCTGGCCGTCATAGGTCAGGGCAATGGCCTGGCGTGGGCTTTTATCAATCATGCTTGTTCATCCACCCAGCGTTGTTCCAGGTGCGTGCGTGGTCCTTGGGGCGGTGTGCCGTGATGGCACTGCAGTTCGCCGACGTTCAGGCCGCGCGCCAGCAGACGCTCGCGCAAGTGGCCGAGCTGGCTTTCGATCAGCTGCGCGGTGCTCGGCAGTTCGGCCCACAGCTGGCTGGACAGGCTGCCTTGGCTGATTTGCGCCTGCACTTGCAGTGGCCCCAGCGGATGCAGGTCGAAAGACAGCTCGATGCGCCAGAGCATCTCCAGCGGGTCGCGGCGCTCGCGCTCCGGGTCGCTTTGCTGCTCCGGGGTTTCTTCGCGCTGCAGTTTCATTTGCAGGGGCATGAAGTCCTGACCGGTGCGCAGCGGGATTTCCAGTTGCCAGGTGGTCTGCAGGTTGCCATCGGCGGTGGTGCCGGTCTGTTCCAGGCTTGCCAGCTGATGGCTTTGCAGGCGCGAGATGGTTGCAGCGGCCAGGCGCAGCAAATGCTCAAGGTCACCTTCACCGTCCTGGCTCTGCAGCAAGCGCGAGGGCAGGGGAAAGCCACCGGGATGTGGCCGCGGGCTGACCTGGCCGAGCATGCCCAGGGCATTGCGGACCATGCCGGGCATCACCTGGGCCAGGGTGCTGGCGGCAGCGCCCGGATTGAATGTGGCGTTGCCGGGCAGCCCCGGCAACAGTTGCGCCACTAGGCGCACCACCTGGGCCTTGAGGTCGGGGGCAAGCGCGGCTGGCAGCCCGGCCAGCAGCTTGGCCTCAAGAAACACGCCGCTGTTGCTCAAGGCCTGTGCCAGGCCCTTGGGGTCGCTGAGCTGGCGCACATCCGGCAGGCTGGCCAATAGTTTATCTACCGTGGCGCGCAGTTCGTTGGGCTGGCTGTTGTCGCGTGGCAGCTGTTGCAGGGTATTGAGCAAACCCTGCAGGGACGCTTGGCGACTTTGCTGGGTGCTTAGCTGCTGGCTGATCGCCAGTTGCTCCTGGCGCCCGCTGAGCGGTACGAAGCTCAGTGATTGATCACTCTGCACCCGAGCGCTGAGCAAGCTGCCTACTGGCAATGGGCGCGGGCTGTCGATGGCCAGGGTAGCGCCGGCCTGGGGGCCGCCGAGCAGGGTTACCAGCGAGCGGAACTGCGCCAGTTGGCCGGCGTTCTGCGGCAGTGCCTGGCTTGTCAGCACCTTGCCTTGCAGCAGGGAGCCCACCGGCAGTTCGCGGGTGTCGATGCGGGTCAGGGTGGCCACGTTGCTGGCAATGGCCTGCTGCACGCTGATGGTCAGGTTGGCGCTGCTGCTCTGGCTCACCGTCAGCTGGCTGCCCTGGGCCAGGGGCAGGGTGCTGCTGGCCTGGACGTTGGTCTGCTTGCCGTTGTCCAGGGTGAGCTTGAGCAGCATCTGGAAGTCCTGACCGACCTGGCGCAGGGTCAGCACTTCGGCCTTGGCGGTTTCGCCCGGGGCCAGCAGCGCCTGTTGCGGCTGCAGCAGGCGCAACAGTTCGGCGGTCATTGCCGCGCGTAGCGGCGGGTTGGCCGGGATCAGTGCAGCTAGGTTATTGATTTCGCCTGTCATCCGCTCGCAACCTGTTGAAATAGCCCTCTTTACAGTAGGACATCACATGTATAATGCCGCCCGATCTTTGGCGATCAGCGCGGCCGGGCCACATCGTCGTTGCCAGTATAACGGCAAGGCCGGGACCGACTTGAGACAGGCATCCCAAGCATAAGGCGAAACCGTGACCCCTCATCTCCAAGCCGTGGGCCTGGCCTGCGAGCGCGACTGGCGAATGCTCTTCGAAAACCTCGAGTTGCACCTGGGCGCAGGCGACATGCTGCAGATCAGCGGCCCCAACGGCAGTGGCAAGACCAGCCTGCTGCGCCTGATGGCCGGCCTCATGAGCCCGACGGCCGGGCAGATCCGCCTCGATGGCAAACCGCTGGCCGAGCAGCGCAACGAGCTGGCGCGCATCCTCTTGTGGATCGGCCATGCCGCCGGTATCAAGGACGTGCTCAGCCCCGAGGAAAACCTCGCCTGGCTCTGCGCCCTGCATCGCCCGGCAGCGCCTGCGGCAATCCGCGAGGCCCTGGACGCGGTCGGGCTGCGTGGCTTCGAAGACGTGCCTTGCCATACCCTGTCGGCCGGCCAGCAACGCCGCGTGGCCCTGGCCCGCCTGTACCTGGACAGCCCGCCGCTGTGGATTCTCGACGAACCCTTCACCGCCCTCGACAAGCAGGGCGTGGCCCAGCTTGAAGCGCACCTGGCCGCCCATTGCGAGCAGGGCGGCATGGTCGTGCTGACCACCCACCACACGCTGGAACGCAAACCGTCCGGTTACCGTGAACTGAACCTGGGGCAGTGGGCCGCATGAGTGTGTTTGTGCTGTTGTTGCGCCGTGAAGCGCGTCTGTTGTGCCGACGTCCCGCCGAACTTGCCAACCCGCTGGTGTTCTTCGCCATCGTCGTCGCCCTGTTCCCGTTGGCGGTCGGTCCTGAGACTCAATTGTTGCAAACCTTGTCTCCGGGACTGGTCTGGGTGGCAGCGCTTTTATCGGTTCTGCTCTCGCTGGACGGGCTTTTCCGCAGTGATTTCGAGGATGGCTCGCTCGAACAGTGGGTCCTTTCGTCGCACCCCCTGCCTCTTCTGGTGCTGGCGAAAGTGCTGGCACACTGGGCCTTTTCCGGCCTGGCACTGGTATTGTTGGCACCCTTGCTGGCACTGATGCTAGGTTTGCCTGCTGCTTGCCTGCCGGTACTGCTGGCATCGCTTTTGCTCGGTACCCCGGTACTGAGCCTGTTGGGCGCCGTGGGTGCGGCTCTGACAGTCGGTTTGAAACGTGGCGGCCTGCTGCTGGCGCTACTTATTTTGCCGTTATATATCCCGGTATTGATCCTGGGCAGTGGCGCCTTGCAGGCGGCATTGCAAGCTATGCCGGCGACCGGTTATCTGCTCTGGCTTGGCAGCCTGACCGCCCTGGCAGTAACTCTGGCACCCTTTGCAATAGCGGCTGGCCTGAAGATCAGCGTCGGCGAATAATGAGGTCTGGGCACTGCCCAGCAAAGACCCTGGATGTACCGTGATGAAAAGCAGCGCAATCAGCTGGACGTGGTTTCACAAACTGGGTTCACCCAAATGGTTCTATTCCATCAGCGGGCGGATGCTGCCGTGGCTGGCGATTGCCGCCCTGCTGCTGATCGGCGTCGGCATGGTCTGGGGCCTGGCCTTCGCGCCGCAGGACTACCAGCAAGGTAACAGCTTCCGGATCATCTACATCCACGTGCCGGCGGCGATGCTCGCCCAGTCCTGCTACGTGATGCTGGCGGTGGCCGGTGTGGTGGGCCTGGTCTGGAAGATGAAAATAGCCGACGTTGCCCTGCAGTGCGCGGCGCCCATCGGTGCCTGGATGACCGCCGTGGCGCTGGTTACCGGCGCCATCTGGGGCAAGCCGACCTGGGGCAGCTGGTGGGTCTGGGATGCGCGACTGACGTCGATGCTGATCCTGCTTTTCCTGTACTTCGGTCTCATTGCCCTGAGCCATGCAATCAGTAATCGTGAGAGCGCGGCCAAGGCCTGCGCGGTGCTGGCCATTGTCGGGGTGATCAACATTCCGATCATCAAGTATTCGGTGGAGTGGTGGAACACCCTGCACCAGGGCGCCACCTTCACCCTCACCGAAAAGCCGGCGATGCCCGCCGAAATGTGGCTGCCGCTGCTGCTGTCGGTGTTGGGCTTCTACTGCTTCTTCGGCGCCGTGCTGTTGCTGCGCATGCGCCTTGAAGTGCTCAAGCGCGAGGCGCGCGCCAGCTGGGTCAGGGAGGAAGTAATGAACAGCCTGGGTCGGGAGATGGCGCGATGAGCTTTGCCTCCTTCAGTGATTTTCTCGCCATGGGCCATCACGGCCTGTACGTCTGGTCAGCCTACGGCATCTGCCTGCTGGTGCTGGCCTTCAACGTCGCCTCGCCGGTATTGGCCAAGCGTCGTTACCTGCAAGAACAGGCGCGCCGTCTGCGCCGGGAGAACAAACCGTGAATCCGCAGCGTAAAAAGCGTCTGTTCATCATCCTCGGCCTGCTGGCCGGCATCGGCGTCGCCGTGGGCCTGGCCCTGAGCGCCCTGCAGCAGAACATCAACCTGTTCTACACCCCGACCCAGATCGCCAACGGCGAAGCACCGCTGGACACCCGCATCCGCGCCGGCGGCATGGTCGAGAAAGGTTCGCTGCAACGCTCTGGCGACTCGCTGGACGTGCGCTTCGTGGTCACCGATTTCAACAAGTCGGTGCCGATCACCTACCGCGGCATCCTCCCGGACCTGTTCCGCGAAGGGCAGGGCATCGTCGCCCTGGGCAAGCTCAATGCCGAAGGCGTGGTGGTGGCCGATGAAGTGCTGGCCAAGCACGACGAGAAGTACATGCCGCCGGAAGTCACCAAGGCCCTCAAGGAAAGCGGCCAGGCCGCCGCCACCGACGCCGGAGCCAAGCCATGAATGCGGCACTGATCATTCCTGAACTGGGCCAGCTGGCGATGATCCTGGCGATCTGCTTCGCCTGCGTCCAGGCCAGCGTTCCGTTGCTTGGCGCCTGGCGTGGCGACAGCCTGTGGATGGGCCTGGCGCGCCCGGCGGCCTGGGGCCAGTTCGCCTTCCTGGCATTTGCCTTCGCCTGCCTGAGCCACGCCTTCATGACCGACAACTTTTCGGTCGCCTATGTTGCCAACAACTCCAACAGCGCCTTGCCCTGGTACTTCAAGTTCAGCGCCGTGTGGGGCGCCCACGAAGGCTCGCTGCTGCTCTGGGCGATGATCCTCGGCGGCTGGACCTTTGCCGTGTCGATCTTCTCCCGGCAATTGCCACAGGTGATGCTGGCGCGGGTGCTGGCCGTCATGGGCATGATCAGCGTCGGCTTCCTGTCGTTCCTGATCATCACCTCCAACCCGTTCAAGCGCCTGCTGCCGCAGGTACCGAGCGACGGCGCCGACCTCAACCCGCTGCTGCAGGACATCGGCCTGATCGTCCACCCGCCGATGCTGTACATGGGCTACGTGGGCTTCTCGGTGGCTTTTGCCTTCGCCATTGCCGCCTTGCTTGGCGGCCGTCTGGACGCCGCCTGGGCCCGCTGGTCGCGGCCCTGGACCATCGTCGCCTGGGCCTTCCTCGGTATCGGCATCACCCTCGGTTCCTGGTGGGCGTACTACGAACTGGGCTGGGGCGGCTGGTGGTTCTGGGACCCGGTCGAGAACGCCTCGTTCATGCCCTGGCTGGTCGGCACCGCGCTGATTCACTCGCTGGCGGTCACCGAGAAGCGCGGCGTGTTCAAAAGCTGGACGGTGCTGCTGGCCATCGCGGCCTTCTCCTTGAGCCTGCTGGGCACCTTCCTGGTCCGTTCCGGGGTATTGACCTCGGTGCATGCCTTTGCCTCGGACCCCGAGCGCGGCATCTTCATCCTGATCTTCCTGTTGTTCGTGGTCGGTGGTTCGCTGACCCTGTTCGCCCTGCGCGCACCGGTGGTCAAGAGCCAGGTCGGCTTTGCCCTGTGGTCGCGGGAAACCCTGCTGCTGGCCAACAACCTGGTGCTGGTGGTGGCGGCTTCGATGATCCTTCTGGGCACCCTGTACCCGTTGATCCTCGACGCCCTGACCGGGGCCAAGCTGTCGGTCGGCCCGCCGTACTTCGATGCGCTGTTCATCCCGTTGATGGCGCTGCTGATGGTGGTAATGGCGGTGGGCGTGATCGTGCGCTGGAAAGACACCCCGAGCAAATGGCTGCTGGGCATGCTCACCCCGGTGCTGATCGCCAGCGCCGTGCTGGCGCCGATCGGCGGCCTGCTGGTGGATGATTTCGACTGGCAGGTGCTGACCACCTTCGCCCTGGCCGCGTGGATCATCCTCGCCGGTGCCCGCGACATCCTCGACAAGACCCGCCACAAAGGCCTGTTCAAGGGCCTGCGGGGCTTGAACCGCAGCTACTGGGGCATGCATGTCGCGCACCTGGGGCTGGCGGTGTGTGCCCTGGGCGTGGTGCTGTCGAGCAACAACAGTGCCGAACGCGACCTGCGCCTGGCGCCGGGCGAGTCGGTGGAGCTGGCCGGTTACCAGTTCATCTTCGAAGGCGCCAAGCACTTCGAAGGGCCGAACTTCACGTCCGACAAGGGCACCGTACGGGTGATCGAGAACGGCCGCGAGATCAGCGTGCTGCACCCGGAAAAACGCCTGTATACCGTGCAGCAGTCGATGATGACCGAAGCCGGTATCGATGCCGGTTTCACCCGTGACCTCTATGTCGCCCTCGGCGAGCGGCTGGACAACGGCGCCTGGGCCGTGCGGGTGCACGTCAAGCCGTTCGTGCGCTGGATCTGGCTGGGCGGCCTGTTGACCGGCCTCGGTGGCCTGCTGGCGGCGCTCGACGGGCGTTATCGAGTCAAGGTGAAAACCCGTGTGCGTGAGGCACTGGGCATGTCTGGAGCAACTGCATGAAGCGTTGGATCATGGTGCTGCCGCTGGCGGTGTTTCTGCTGGTGGCGGTGTTTCTCTACCGCGGCTTGTTCCTCGACCCGAGCGAACTGCCGTCGGCGATGATCGGCAAGCCGTTCCCGGCCTTTGCCCTGCAATCGGTGGACGGCAAGCCGCTGACCGAAGCCGACCTGCTCGGCAAGCCGGCGCTGGTCAACGTCTGGGCCACCTGGTGCCCGTCGTGCAAGGTCGAGCACCCGTACCTGAACAAGCTGGCCGAGCAGGGCGTGGTGATCCACGGGGTCAACTACAAGGATGACAACGCCGCCGCTCTCAAGTGGCTGGCCGAGTTCCACAACCCTTACCAGCTGGATATCCGCGACGAGCAGGGCAGCCTGGGCCTGGACCTTGGGGTGTACGGCGCGCCGGAAACCTTCCTGATCGACGCCAAGGGCATCATCCGCTACAAGCACGTCGGCGTGGTCGATGCCAGCGTCTGGCGCGAGCAACTGGCGCCGCAATACCAGAGCCTGGTCGATGAGGCCAAGCCATGAAGCGCTGGCTGGCAGCCGCTGTGCTCGGCCTGAGCCTGGCCGGGGTGACCCAGGCGGCGATCGACACCTATCAATTTGCCGATGAGGCCGAGCGCGCCCGTTATCACGAGCTGACCAAGGAACTGCGCTGCCCCAAGTGCCAGAACCAGGACATCGCCGACTCCAACGCGCCGATTGCCGCCGACCTGCGCCGGGAGATCTTCCGCATGCTCGGCGAAGGCAAAAGCAACCAGCAGATCGTCGACTTCATGGTTGATCGTTACGGCGACTTCGTCCGTTACAAGCCGGCCTTGAGTGCCCGCACCTGGTTGCTCTGGTTCGGCCCCGGCGTGTTGCTGCTGGGCGGCTTTACCGTGCTCGCGCTGATCGTGCGCAAGCGTCGTGGCCAGGCTGGCGCAGGTAACGCCGACCTTTCCCCCGAGGAGCGCGAGCGCCTCGCCAAATTGCTGGACAAAGAACACAACCATGACTGATTTCTGGCTTGCTGCAGGCCTGCTGTTGCTGGTAGCCCTGAGCTTTTTGCTGATCCCGGTGTTGCGCGGCCGTCGTGCGCAGCAGGAAGAAGACCGCACCGCCCTCAACGTTGCCCTGTATCAGGAGCGCGTCGCCGAGCTGGCTGCCCAGCAGGCCGCGGGTGTGCTCGATGCCGAGCAGTTCGGCAAGGGCCGCGACGAGGCCGCGCGCGAGCTGCTGGCCGACACCGAGGGCGCCGAACCGCAACGCCTGGGCCGCCTGGGCAAGCCCTTGCCGCTGCTGGCCGCGGTGCTGGTGCCGTTGATGGGCCTGGGCTTGTACCTGCACTTTGGCGCCAGCGAGCAGGTCGAGCTGACCCAGCAGTTTGCCAAGGCGCCGCAGTCCATGGAAGAAATGACCCGTCGCCTGGAGCTGGCGGTAAAGGCCCAGCCGGATTCGGCCGAAGGCCTGTACTTCCTCGGTCGTGCCTACATGGCCCAGGAGCGTCCAGGTGACGCGGCCAAGGTTTTCGAACGTGCCGTGGCGGTTGCCGGACGTGAGCCGGAGCTGCTCGGGCAGTGGGCCCAGGCGTTGTACTTTGCCAACAACAAGCAGTGGAATGCCCAGACCCAGGCCCTGACCGACGAAGCGCTCAAGGCCGACCCGAACGAAGTCACCAGCCTCGGCTTGCTCGGCATCGCCGCCTTCGAGAGCGAGCACTATCAGCAAGCCATCGGCTACTGGAACCGCCTGCTGGCGCAATTGCCCGAGGGCGATGCGTCGCGGGCAGCGCTGCAGGGCGGGATCGAGCGCGCCAGCGAGAAGCTCAAGGCCGGCGAGGGCAAGGCCGCACCGGCGGTCGCCGAGCAGGCCACGGCACGCCTGAAGGTACGGGTGGAGCTGGCGGCGGCGCTCAAGGACAAGGTCAGGCCCGATGACACCGTGTTCATCTTCGCCCGCGCAAGTGCAGGCCCGCCGATGCCGCTGGCGGCCAAGCGGGTGACGGTGGCCCAGTTGCCGATCGAGGTCGAGCTGAGCGACAGCGACGCGATGATGCCGAACATGAAACTGTCGAGCTTCCCTGAAGTCCAACTGGTTGCGCGCATCTCTCGTGCTGGCCAGCCGACCCGTGGCGAATGGATCGGGCAGGGTGCTCCCCTGGCCAGCAGCACCACCACTGCGCAGCACCTGACCATCGACCGCCCGGACCAGTAAGAGATCGACTATGAACAGCATCGCCCGCCTGACCCTTCTATCCCTGGTTGTGGGCTTGAGTGCATGTACCGTTCATCAGCCCTCCGAACCCACCGCGCCGCCGATCGAGACCCTGCCGCCGGGCCCGAGCACCAAGCCTGCGCCCAAGCCGGGCGCGGTGCCGAGCAAGCCAGCCGTGACCCCGGTGCCCAAGCCGGTGCAGCGCACTTCACCGAGTTTTGCGCCACCGCCCGGTGGCGCCAGCCACTGGGACCCGCGCCTGGGCGTGTACGTGCTCGATGGCAAGCCCAACACTTTCTACCGCCAGCGCACCTACTACCGCTGGAACAACGGCTGGAGCTGGTCGACCAACCTCAACGGCCCGTGGCAGGAAACCGACAGCAGTGGCGTGCCGGGCGGCCTGGGCCGGGCTTTCGCCCAGTAGCCTGAAGTCCGCATAATGCCCCCTCGCGAATAGCCCGGGGGCATGGCATGACACAGACGGTATTGGTGCTGGTAGAAACGGTCGACGACTACCTGCCGCTCTTGGAGAACAACGGTTTTCGCCTGATTCGCGCGCAGACCCCGGCCTTGCGCGCCGAGGCCATTGCCCGCCATGGCGGGGAGATCGACGCGGTACTGACCCGTGGTCCGCTGGGCCTGTATGCCGACGAGATCGACGCCTTGCCGGCACTGAAGATCATCTGCGTGATCGGCGCCGGCTACGAGCAGGTCGACCTGACAGCGGCTGCTGCGCGCGGCATCACCGTGACCAATGGTGCCGGCGCCAATGCCACGGCGGTCGCTGACCATGCCATGGCCTTGCTGTTGGGGGTGGTGCGCGACATTCCCCGCGCTGATGCCGCGATTCGCCGTGGTGAGTGGAACCGGGTGATCAGTCCGTCGGTCAGCGGCAAGCGCCTGGGGATCCTCGGTTTGGGCGCAGTCGGCCTGGCGATTGCCAAGCGCGCGGCGCAGGGCTTCGAGATGCAGGTGAGTTACCACAACCGAAATCCGCGTACCGATGCCGCTTATTACTACTGCGACAGCCCCTTGGCATTGGCCCGCGCATCGGACTTTCTGATCGTCGCCACCCCGGGCGGCGCCCATACCCGCCAGTTGGTCGACAAACCGGTTCTTGAAGCCCTTGGCGCGGACGGCTTTCTGGTCAACATCGCCCGTGCCAGCGTGGTCAATACGGCCGATCTGGTCGAGGCCTTGGCGTCGGGGGTGATTGCTGGCGCGGCGCTGGATGTGTTCGATCAAGAGCCCGCAGTACCTGATGCCTTGAAGGCCTTGGGCAATGTGGTGCTGACCCCGCACGTCGCCGGTCAGTCGCCGCAGGCTGCGCGCGATACCGTGCAGTTGGTGTTGAAGAACCTGCAGGCATTCTTTGCCGGCGCGCCGGTGTTGACCCCGGTCTGTGGATAACAGCTGCTAGACTTGCCGGCTACCTCTCCCAGCAAGGAGCCTTGACCATGTCCCTGGAAAAACACGGCCGCTGCCTGTGCGGCGCCGTCAAACTCAGCGTCAGCCTGGAGAAAGCCAGCGTCAACGCCTGCCATTGCAGCATGTGCCGGCAGTGGGGCGGCGGGCCGTTCCTGTCGGTGCATTGCGCTGAGCCGGTGCAGTTCACCCGCGGCCAGCCGGTGTTCCATGACTCATCCGACTGGGCCCAGCGCGGTTTCTGTGGCACCTGCGGCACGCACCTGTTGTACCGGCTGAAATCTGGCAATTTCGATGCGGTGTCGGTCGGTGTGCTGGAGGGCGATACCGACTGGATCTTCGATCTGCAGGTGTATGTCGACAAGAAACCGGGCTACTACTGTTTTGCCAACCGGACCGAGGAAATGACCGCCGCGCAGGTCGAGGCCATGTTCAGCTAAGCGCCAGTAACCATGCCTCGAACACTTGGGCCGCCGGCGAGCGCAGGGCCTGTTTGTCTCGCACCAGGTAGTCGGCTTGCCCGGTGTGCACGACAAACGCTGACACCTGGCGGATCGAACCGGTGTCGATCCGCTCGCGGGCCATGAACTCCCAGCCCAGGCCCACGCCCATTCCCTGCATGACCGCATCGAACACCAGGTTGACCTGGTTGAACGTCACCGCATTTGCCGGCGCCTGGTAGCGCAGGCCCTGATGGGCGAACCAGTCCTGCCAGTCCAGGCAGTTCCAGGCCGAGGCATCCAGTTGGATCAACGGCAAGGTCTGCAACTCGCTGAGTGAATGCACGGCGGGCAGGGCCCGTTTGACGCTGGCAATGGGGTAGATGGTTTCGTCGAACAGCTTGCTGGCCTTGAGCGAGCTCCAGTGGCCGTGGCCGTAGAGAATGCCGAAGTCGTAGTTGCCGATATCGCTCTCGCTGATTTCGTTGCTGGCGTGAATGTTCACCGTCAGCTCCGGGTGCTGCTCGTTGAAGCGCAGCAAGCGCGGGAACAACCAGTACTGGGCCACCGCGTGGGTGCAGATGACGCTGACGTTGCGGCTGCCGTGGCCGCTTTTCAGGCGCAGCACATTGGCCAGCAGGCTTTCGAGCATGGGCTCGACAATGGCGTTGAAGCCGTCGCCTGCCGGCGTCAGGGCAATGCCCCGGGCACGGCGTTCGAACAGCACCGTGCCCAGGTGCTCCTCCAGCACCTTGATCTGTTTGCTCACCGCGCTCTGGGTCAGGTACAGCTCGCTGGCGGCACGGGTAAAGCTGCCGGTGCGCACCACGGCCTCGAAGGCGATCAGGGTGTCCAGTGGTGGCAGGTGACGGCTGAAGCGGCTCATGTGGCGATCCGGTCTGGGGAATGGCTGAATCATAAGGTCGATGCTTTCAGCGTTAAAGGTATTCCTCAGGAGAATGCCTGCATGCCGAATGATCTTTTGTCCAGGCGTTATCCAGGCGGTAGCCTGCGCACTTCTTTGAACAGGAGCAGGCACGTGAAACGGGGTGTGGTCTATGCCGGTACAGCCGGTGCGATGTGGGGGCTGGTGCTGATGGTGCCGCAGCTGTTGCCGGAGTTCAGCCCGGTGCTGCTCAGTTGCGCGCGCTTCGTGCTGTTCGGCCTGGTGACGCTGGTGTTGGCGATTCCCATGCGCAAAGCCCTGAAACGTCTGACCTTGAGCGACCTGTGGATGATCGGCCGCCTGGCCCTGATCGGCAACCTGCTGTATTTCATCTGCCTGGTGGCGGCGATCCAGCGGCTGGGCGTGGCGCCGGCGTCGTTGATCGTCGGCGTGCTGCCATTGACCATCACCCTGTATGGCCGCCACGACAGCGGCGGGGTGGCGCTGCGGCAATTGTTGCTGCCGCTGGGCCTGATCCTTGCCGGTATGCTCTGCATCAACCTGCAGACCTTTGCGCTGGAGCCCGGGGCGGTGGCCGACAAGCTTGCCGGTGTGCTCTATGCCCTGGGCGCGCTGGCCTGCTGGACCTGGTACGCGGTGCACAACAGCCGTTACCTCAAGCAGTGCGGGCATTTTGATAGCCATCAGTGGTCGGTGCTCAGCGGAGTGATGACCGGCGTGTTCAGCCTGGTACTGGTGGCGGTGCTGGCGCTGTGGCAGCCGGCCCCGTTGCAGGTCCAGGCGCCGCCTGAGCGTTGGGCGCTGTTCTGGCTGTACAGCCTGGGGTGCGCGGTGTTCGGCTCGTGGCTGGCGGCGGTGTTGTGGAATGCCGCGTCCAAGCGTATGCCGCTGACCCTGAGTGGCCAGTTGATCGTCTTCGAAACCCTGTTCGCTTTGCTCTACGCCTTCATCTGGCGCCAGAGCGGCCCGAGCCTGCTGGAGGGGGCGGCGATTGTCCTGGTGATCGGCGGCGTGTGTTGGTCGATGCGCCAGCATGAGCCGGGCAGGGCGCCAGCGACTGCCTGAGGCCCGTGTGGGAGCGGGTTTGCCCCGCGATGCCATGATGGTCATGGGCCTTGCAAAACCCCGCCAACCCTGCGAAAACGCTGCCCACCAAAGGCATATTCCGCTTCAACGAGGTCAAGCATGAGCAGCGAACTGCAAATCATCGATATCCAGCCAGGCGATGGCAAGGCCGTGGTCAAGGGCGCGCTGATCACTACCCAGTACACTGGCTGGCTCGCCGACGGCAGCGAATTCGATTCTTCCCACAGCCGCGGCAAGCCGTTCCAGTGCGTGATCGGCACCGGCCGGGTGATCAAGGGCTGGGACCAGGGCCTGATGGGCATGCAGGTCGGCGGCAAGCGCAAGCTGCTGGTGCCGGCGCATCTGGGCTATGGCGAGCGCAGCGTAGGCGCGATCCCGCCCAATTCGGACCTGACCTTCGAGATCGAACTGCTCGAAGTCCTTACCCGCGACGATTGATACAGGAGCACCCTGCATGGATGCAGTCATTCAAGAGCAGCCTTCTGGCTGCGGTATTGCCGCCTGCGCCGCCCTGGCGCAGATCGATTATGCCCAGGCCCGGCAGTTGGCCAATTCACTCGGTATTCATGCCGAGGACCCGCAATTGTGGTCCGACGCCACCTACGTACGGCGCTTGCTGAGCCACCTGGGCATTACCGCCAATGCCGAGCAGACCCTGTTCAGCAACTGGCAGGCGCTGCCCAACCGGGCACTGCTGGCGATCAAATGGCGCTTGCACAACGGTCGGCCCTTCTGGCATTGGGTGGTGTTCGTGCGTGAGGCCGGTGAGTGTTACGTGCTGGACTCCAAGAAGGCCCTCAAGCACAACCGCCGGCAGGATTTCGGCCGGATGAAACCGAAGTGGTTCATCGCCATCGGCACCTGACAGCCGTCTTAATTCAGCAACATCACCACGCTACAGTGGCCTCAGGCTCAGGGCCGAGCCTTCAGGGATCGAACCAATCGGCATTCTTGCACTCTGAAGCATGCCCGATTCCATGGACGGAACATCAGACAGGGATCCCCCCGCGGCTTCGGCCGCGGGGTGGCACAGGCGGGTCAGCCTCAACCCTTTTGCTGTGAAGAGCCCTATGAAGTTGCCGTCCCTGTTCATGCGTCACCGTCACGCCGCGTTGTCCCTTGCTCTGCTTGCCGGTGTCGGCCTGCTGGCCGTCGAGGCGGTGGAAAGTCGCGCCGAACCTGTGGACGGTGTGCAGACCCTGGTGTTCCTGCGTCACGCCGAAAAACCCGGCGAAGGCCTGGGGCAGCTCAATTGCCAGGGCCTCAACCGTGCCTTGGACCTGGCCACGCTATTGCCAGAGAAATTCGGCAAGGCCGACTACGTGTTCGCCGCCAACCCGTCCCGGCAGGTTGAAGAGGGCAGCAAGGACGACGCCTACAGTTACATCCGCCCGCTGATGACCATCAGCCCCAGCGCCATCAAGCTCGGCCTGCCGGTCAATATCGACTTCGCTGCCAATGACACCGGCGAGCTGGCCGACGAGCTGCTGCAGGACAAATACCGCAACGCCACCGTCTACACCGCCTGGTCTCACGGCTACCTGCCGGAACTGATCAACAGCGTGGCCGGCAAGGCGCTGGGGGAGAAACGGGTGATCACCGAGGACTGGGACGGCGGCGATTTCGACTCGATGTATGTGCTGACCCTGACCTGGCACGACGGCAAGGCCAGCCTGCTCAGCCGCAACTACAAGCAGGGCCTGAACAACGGCGAGCACACCTGTCCGAGCTGATCCTCAGTTCAGTGCTTCGAACTGGCCCTTGGCTTCGCGCCACTCAAATACCTTGCCCAGGCAATAGCTGCTGGCTTCCAGCAACACCTGGGTGCTGCCGCCCTCGAGCCGCACCTTGAGGGTGTCAATGCCCTGACTGTGGCAATCGGGCAGATCGACCTCGAGGGTTTGCACGCGCTTGCCGCTGGCCTTTTCCATGACCTCGATGGTTTTCACCCGGTCATGGTCATCGGCCAGCGGGATCTGGAAATAGAAGCGCTCGGTGGACGCCGCCTGGGGTAATGACGGGGTGCCGGCAGGCCAGACTTGCTGATGACCGAAGTCAGCCACCAGGCGCAACTCCAGGGGCAACTGCCTGGCATTGGCGTAGGCTGTCCAGGTGCCGAGCATGGGCTCTCTGGCGGCATTGCCATCGGGGTTGTAGAACCTCAGTCGAGCGGTGGGCAAGCCGCCGCTGTCCAGTTCATCCATGAACAACTGGCGGCTGTAGTTCACCGAGCGCTTGAGGCGGATCGGCGTGCGATAGCGATCGTAAAAGTAGAAGCCGTGCTTGTAGTCGTTGGTTTTCTCGATCACCAGGGTGATCGCTTGCGTGCCCAAGGTGCCGTGGTACACCGACTGGTAGGCCTGGGCGCCGAGGCTCAGGCCGAGCAGCCCGACGGCCAGCAGGCACTTGCGTAGTGTGCTCATCGGTTGCGCTCCATGGCTTGCTGCTCAGTCTTGAGCGCGTAGCGATCGCTGTCCGGTTGATAGACGTAGTACTGCACGGCCTTGCCGGCAGCGCCACCGCTGGCCAGTTGGCCCACCGGGGTGGCCTTGAAGTCAATCACGCCATCGCCGTTGAAGTCGGCAAAGCTCAGGCTGGCACTGCCTTGAAAGAACAACGCCAGGTTGTCGATGACCTGCACGGTCTGGCCGCTGGTGCGATCAATGATACTGATGCTATCGACAGTGCCGACGTACTCGCCTGCGCCCTTGTGCGCGTGCACGCGAAATAGCCTGCGCCCGTCCAATGGCAGTTGCAGCAATTGGCCCTGCCAGGACGAATCCTGGCGGTCGCTGAAACGCGTAACACGTTTGAGCTGCAGGGTTTGCCGTTCGCGGGTGCGCAGGTTCACCCGGGCACCGCGCAGCTCGCGGTCATGGGTAAAGACGAAAGGCTGAATCAGCAGTGCGCAGGAGGGCAGGTCAGGGTTGTTCAGGATGTTGATCAGCAGCGGCAAGCGATGGTCGTAGGGCGTGCGCTCAAGCGGGATCAGCCATTGGCGCTGCGGTTCCAGCCAGTAACCCTCGATGGTCTTGTGCTGGGCGTCGTAGGTCAGGGCGACTTCGATTTCGGTGTCGCCCTGGGTGCCCTGATAGACGTGCACGGGCGGCACAGCCAGGACGGCGGCGCTGCTCAGCAGCGTGGCAACGGTAATGAACAGGCGAACCATGCTGCGATCCTTGCAAGGGTAGGGGCGCAAGGATGGGCTGCTTGCCAGCGCTTTTCAAGGCATGGCTAGCGGCTGACCCGGGCGATCTGTTCATGGGCCCGCTCGCTGAATAGCCGCAACAGGTCGTCGAGGGTATGCGGCTGGCTCTCGTTGGCACGGGTCAAGGCATACAGGGTAATGGGCAGGGCGGGATTCAACGGCCGCACCAGCGTTTGCGCCGAGCCCTGGGCGGTAAACGGATCGATCAACGCCAGCCCTGCACCGGCTTCGACCATGGCCCGGGCCAGGGAATAGGTCTGTACGCGGATGCTGATTCGCGGTGCCGGCTCCAGGCTCTTCAGGTAATGGCCGACCTGGGCGGCCAGCGGGTCGCTGCTGCTCAGGCCGATCAACGGCGCATCGGCCAGGGCTTCAACCGCCAGCGGTACGCCCTGGCGGTCTTCGCGCCAATAGCCCTTCGGCGCCAGTGCCACCAGCATGCCATGGGCCAGGGGCTGCACATTCAAGCCGGGATGTTCGGGATGGCGCAAGGTCAGGGCGACGTCGATCTCGCGCATCAGCAACTGCTGCACCAGCTCGCGGCTGTGCAAGCTCGACAGTTCGCACTCGGACTGTGGATGGCGCTCGGCCCACTGGCTGATCACCGGGGGGAACAGCGACAGGGCCAAGGCCGGCGTTGCCCCGATACGCAGGGTCATGCCCGGTTGTCGGCGCAGGCTGGCGGCCAGGCGGCGAACGCCCTCAACGCTGTCGCTGACCTTGTCGACCTCACGTTCCAGCGCCAGGGCCTCCGGGGTGATCTGCAACTTGCCGCGCACGCGCAAAAACAGCGGGAAGCCCAGCTGCGCTTCGGCGTGCTGGAGAATCTTCGACACCGCAGGCTGCGTCACGTGCAGCAACTGCGCGGCGCCGCTGATGGAGCCGGTCTGGCGGATGGCCTGGAACACTTCGATATGACGCAAGCGCATGGGGCGGCCCATAACCTTTGTTTATGCTTTACCCATTTTTATTCATTATCGCCAGGCTGTCACCGGGCCTAGTCTGAAGGCCTTCGGATTGGCGGATGAAAGCACATGGCACAGCGGGTAACGGTGATCGGCGGCGGCGTCATTGGTCTGGCAACGGCCTACGCCCTGGTGCGTGACGGCTTTGCCGTCGACCTGATCGAGGCACGTGACAGCCTTGCCGGCGGCGCCAGCTTTGCCAACGGCGGGCAGTTGTCTTATCGCTATGTCGCACCCCTGGCCGATGCCGGGGTGCCGTTGCAAGCGCTGGGCTGGCTGCTGCGCCGCGACTCGCCACTGAAACTGCGCCCGCGTCTGGACCTGGCGCAATGGCGCTGGATGGGGGCCTTCATGGCTGCATGCCGCAGTTCGGTCAATCGTGCCAATGCCGCACACCTGCTGCGCCTGGCCCTGCACAGTCAGAGCACGTTGATGCAATGGCGCGAGGAAGACGCACTGGATGGGTTCGCCTGGCGGCGTAACGGCAAGTTGGTGACCTTTCGTAACCGCGCAAGCTTCACGCATGCCCGCCAGCACCTGCTCGACCCGCAAGGCCAGCGCGTGCTTGATGGGCAAGAGATCGGCGCGCTGGAGCCGGCCTTGGCCAATGCCCCTTTCATCGGTGGGGTGTTTACCGCCGATGAGGAGGTCGCCGATTGTCACCGCTTCTGCCTGGCCCTGGTCGAGCGCTTGCAGGCGTCGGGGCAATGCCGCATGAGGCTCGGGCAGACGGTGACGCGCATCCGTTACAGCGGCGCGGTGGTGCAGGCGCTGGAACTGGGTGAGCAGGTCTTGCCGGTGGAGCGCCTGGTGCTGTGTGCCGGGCACCGCAGTGCCAGCCTCGGCCTGCCCGGGTTGCACCTGCCAATCTATCCCCTCAAAGGCTACAGCCTGACCGCGCCGATCAAGGCCGGGCAGCAGGCGCCCCAGGTGAGCATCACCGACTATGACCGCAAGATCGTCTATGCCCGCCTTGAAGACCAACTGCGCATCGCCGCCATGGTCGATATCGTCGGCTTTGATGAAGCGCCCGATCCAGCGCGGCTGGCCAGCATGCGCCAGTTGGCCGTGGCGACCTTGCCCGAGGCCGCCGACTACCAACATGCCTGCGAGTGGGCCGGGATGCGTCCGGCAACCCCCAGTGGCGTGCCGTTGCTCGGTGCCACGGCGTACCGCAATCTGTGGCTCAACCTGGGTCATGGCGCCCTGGGCTTTACCCTGGCCTGTGCCAGTGGCCGGCTGCTGGCCGAACTGATAGGCGGCCGTACGCCGTCGATCGACCTGCACGGCCTTACCCCACGGGCGGCCTGAACTGAATAAGAACAACAACCGCAAGGAGTGTCCCGATGTCGATTACCCGTTTGCACCGTCCTGCTCTGCTTGTCCTGTCATTGTGCTTCGCGCAGCCCATTCTGGCCGAAACGCCGCCGCTCACCGGCAGCCTGAAGAAGATCGCCGAATCCGGCAGCATCACCCTCGGCTATCGCGACTCGTCCATTCCGTTTTCTTATGTGGGCGATCACAGCGGCAAACCCATGGGCTATTCGGTCGACCTGGCGGCTGAAATCGTCAAGCACCTGCAGGCCAAGCTGGCAGTGCCACAGCTCAAGGTGCGCTACAACCTGGTGACCTCGCAGACGCGCATTCCACTGGTGCAGAACGGCACGGTCGATCTGGAGTGCGGTACCACCGGGGTCACGGCCGAGCGGCAGAAACAGGTGGATTTCTCGTATGGCTTTATCTTCGTCAAAGGCCAGTTGCTGACCAAAAAGGACAGCGGCATTCAGGGCCTTGATGACCTCAAGGGCAAGAACGTGGTCAGCACCGCCGGCACCACCAATGAGAAGTACCTGAAAAACTACAACCTGGAGCACAACCTTGGCGCCTCGGTGATCAGCGCCAAGGACCATGGCGAGGCCTTCATGATGCTGCAGTCCGGGCGCGCGGCGGCGTTCTACATGGATGATGCGCTGCTGTACGGCGAGCGGGCCAAGGCGCGCAACCCCCATGACTGGGTGGTGGTGGGCGAGGCACAATCGAAGGAGATCTACAGCTGCATGGTGCGCAAGGGCGATGAGGGCCTGCTGGCGCTGGTCAACGAGGCGCTGGCGGATGTCTATCGCAGCGGGCGCATCGAGGGCATCTACAATCGCTGGTTCCAGCAGCCGATCCCGCCCAATGGCCTTAACCTGGAGTTTCCGATGACCAGTGAATTGAAGGGCCTGATTGCCAGGCCGTCGAGTGAGCCGGTGCAGTAACGCCGCCGGCCCTGCAGGGTACACACAACTCCACTGTGGGAGCCGGCCTTGCCGGCGATGAGGCCAGTGCGGTCAGCACAGGATCGAGTGCATACAGCTTCAGGCCATTGGCGGCAAGCGTCGTTTCACCGGGGTCTTCTTGACGATCGCGGTGTTGGTTTCGGCATGGCTGTTGAGCTTGTCCAGCACGGTGTCGAGCTGTTCCATCGAGCGCACGTGCAGGCGCGCGATAAAACAGTCGTCGCCGGTGACCTTGTCGCATTCGGTGAATTCGGGGATGGCCATGATCTGCCGCTCCACCTCCTGCAGTTGCCCTGGCAGCGGCCGCACCCGCACGATCGCCTGCAACTGGTAACCGAAACAGCGCGGGTCGATCTCCACCGTGTAGCCCGTGAGTACGCCACGCTCTTCAAGCCGGCGCAGGCGTTCACTGACGCTGGGGGATGACAGGCCGCTGAGCTGCGCCAGGGCTTTAAGCGATCGCCGCGAGTCTTCCATCAGCGCCTTGATCAACAACTGGTCGATGTCGTCGGTCATACTGGCCTCGTTAGGCAAAAAACCAAATCTGCCTTGATAGTAAAGGTAGAGGTTCAGTCTAGCCTGTTTTATCCACTGGAACGGGCCCTGAAGCCCTTGTCATAATTTGCCCATCGTCAAGGAGGTGAGTGATGGACAGTTCAATACGCCGTGGGTCGCTTGAGATGGTCGCCGCGATGTTGATTTCCGGGACCATTGGCTGGTTCGTGCTGGTGTCCGGGCAACCGGTGCTGGATGTGGTGTTCTGGCGCTGCGTGTTCGGCGCCGGCACCTTGCTGCTGATTTGCCTGGCCATGGGTTTTCTCAAGCCCAATCTCCTGACCTTGACCACCTTCGCCCTGGCGGTGCTCAGTGGCGTGGCCATCGTCGGCAACTGGGTGTTGCTGTTCGCCTCCTACTCGCGGGCCTCGATTGCCATCGGCACGGCGGTATACAACGTCCAGCCGTTCATGCTGGTGGGTCTGGCGGCGCTGTTTCTCGGCGAGAAAATCACCGTGCCGAAGCTGTTCTGGCTGGCGGTTTCCTTTGCCGGGATGCTGGCGATCGTCAGTGCCCATGGCAACCAGGGCGGCAGCGGCAACGACTACCTGCTGGGCATTGCCCTGGCCCTGGGCGCGGCGTTTCTGTATGCGCTGGCGGCGCTGATCATCAAGCGCCTGAGCGGCACCCCACCGCACCTGATTGCCCTGATCCAGGTGTGCACCGGCATCCTCTTGCTGGCGCCCTGGGCTAACACCCGCGGCCTGCCGGGCGATGCCGGCGCGCTGGCCAGCCTGGTGACCCTGGGCATCGTTCACACCGGGGTGATGTACGTGCTGCTGTACGGGGCGATCCAGAAGCTGCCGACCGCCTTGACCGGGGCGCTGTCGTTCATCTACCCGATTGCGGCGATCTTCGTCGACTGGTTCGCCTTCGGCCATCGCCTGGAGCCGCTGCAATGGCTGGGGGTGGCCGCGATCCTGCTGGCCGCGGCCGGTATGCAGCAAGGCTGGTGGTTCAAGCCCGCGCTCAAGGCTCCGGCGGTCAAGCCAGACTGACCGCCGCACGGTCGATCAGGGCTGCCACTTCGGCGGCCCTGGAGGCCAGCGAGGCATGGCTGGCGTCCAGCGTGAGCAACTCCTTGGGTTGCATGCGTTCAGCCATGAGTTTCTGGTTGTCCGGGTGGATCATCCGATCGTGGCTCGAGAGCTGGTACCAGGTGGGTTTGTGTTGCCACGCAGGGTCGCCGATGGTGTCGCCGAAGGTGCTGGCCAGCGGCGCCTTCTGGGTCACGCTCATGACCAGCCCTTCGTCCTTGCTCAGGTCCTGGCAAAAGCTTTCATGCATCTTGTCGGGTTTGATCCACAGGTAGCCATCGCCATCCGGCTGCAGGTTGGCTGCCGCTTCAGGCGGGTTGTTGGCAGTGATGCTGCCTGGGCTTTCGCCTTTTTCGGGGGCAAAGGCGGCAATGTAGACCAGGCCCGCAACATTGGCCTGGTTGCCCATCTGGGTAATCACCGCGCCGCCGTAGGAGTGCCCGACCAGCAGCACCTTGCCCGTAATCGAGGCGACCATCTTGCGTGTGCGTTCGGCATCGTCGGCCAGTGAGGTCAGGGGCATTTCCACGGCATGCAGGTTACGGTGGCCCAAGCGTGACAGTTCGAGGATGACCCGGCTCCAGTGGGCGGCGCCGCCCCAGAAACCATGGACCAGGACAATGGACGGGGTCTCGCTCATGATCGTTCTCCAGTGCAGGGGTGGAATGCTAGTGTAGATGCTTATGACTGCTTATGAAGGACCGCGCCGATGGCCCAGAACATCTACGACAATCCGGACTTTTTCCATGGCTACAGCCAGCCGGGGCGCTCGCGCGCAGACCTCGACACCCTGGAATTGCCCAAGGCCGCCTTCGATCTTGCCTACAGCTCCCTGACCCTGCATTACATCGACGATCTGCCGCGTCTGTTCGCCAACGTGCACGCGGCCTTGCGCCCGATGGCGTGATCAAGTATCACCGCACCCCGGGCACCTTGCTCAATCAGCTGGTAGGCGCCGGCTTCACCCTGGCCCATGTGCAGGAGTGGGGGCCGAGCGCTGAACAGATCCAGGCCTGCCCGGCATTGGCCGAAGAGCAGGAACGGCCCATGCTGTGCCTGGTGGCCGCGCAACGTTGAACGCGCATACAGGGAGGTAGGCATGTTTTCCAAAATCAGCCTCGAGCAGTGGCGTGCATTTGTCGCCACGGTCGAGTGCGGCGGCTTTTTGCAGGCTGCCGAGCATTTGTTCAAGTCCCAGTCGGCGGTCAGTCATTCGGTCAATCGCATGGAGGTGCTGCTCGGCCATGAGCTGTTCATCATCGAGGGTCGCAAGGCGGTTTTGACCCCCTTGGGCCAGGCGTTGCTGTCCCAGGCCAAGCATTTGCTCGGCGCGGCGCAAAAGCTTGAACAATTGGCCAATCAGTACCAGCCGGGGTTGTTCAACGAGCTGGCGCTGGCGGTCGATGTACTGTTCCCGCTCGAGCTGTTGCAAGAGGCTTTGCAGGGGTATTCGGCAACTTTCGCGGACTATCGTATTCGCCTGTATGAAACCGCATTGTCTGGTGCGGGCGAGCTGCTGGAAGACGGCAAGGTCGAGCTGGGAATTGCCAGCAGCCTGCCCGCTGGTTACCTGCAGGAATTGCTGCTGACGGTAAAACTGGTCTGCGTGGTCGGCGCCGATCACCCGCTGGCCGCCAGCCAGGGCGAGCTGGGCCTTGCGGATTTGCAGCCGCATCGGCAGGTGGTGATTCGTGACTCGGGCACCCGCCATCCGCAGAACAGCGGCTGGCTCGGCACCTCCCAGCGCTGGACGGTCAGCAGCCTGGCGGCGGCCTGCACCCTGGTCGAGCGCGGGATGGGCTTTGCCTGGCTGCCCGAGCATGCGATCAATGAATCGCTGGCTGCCGGGCGTTTGCGCCGCGTGGCGCTGCAGCATCAACGCCAGCGGGAAGTGCCGCTGTACATTGGCTACCCGCAAGCGCTGCGGCACAGCCCCGACGTGCAACTGCTGGTGCAGGTGCTGGGGGAGCTATGCCAGCGCTGCAATAGCCGCTGCGCACCTTAAGACAAAATCGCCTCGGTCTTGTCCAGGTTGTCGCGGATGTCGCTGAGCACTTGGCGCAACTGCTTCAGGGTCAGGCATTCAGACAAGCGAAAGCGCTCGGCGATCACCAGCGAGGGCACCGAGCGCAAGCCCAGTTCGCGACCCTGGCGCAGATCCCGCTCCAGCAACGCAGGCGCATCGTGCTGCAAGCTGTGGGCGAAGGCCTGTGGATCGAAGCCGGCCTCTGCGGCGATTGCCAGCACAGTGGCCTTGTCACCGATGTTGCGGTTCTTGACCAGGTGCGCCCACTGCAGGCGGTCTAACATCAGTTCGTGACCGGCATTGCCAGCCAGCGCATGGGCTGCCTGGCAGGCAGTGGCGGCGAGCAGGCCGTTGGGGTATTCGAAGTCTTGCTCGCGCATGCCCGGGATGTTGATGCGTTTTTCGTCCTCGGCGCGGGCGCAGGCCTGCCAGTGATCAAGGATGGTTTCCTTGGCCTGGGGCATCGAGCCAAAGCGCTGGATCATCGCCTCGCGGCTGCTTTGCAGGATGAAACTGCGGTGCTGGATATCCAGCTCGAACTCGGCTTGCAACTGTTTTAGGCGCGGGGCCAGGACAAAGCACCAGGCGCAGACGACATCGTGGAAGAATTCGATTTTCAGGGTAGACATGGCAAAGATCCGCGAGTGAAGGTGCGGGCACTATCGGCAACGGCGGCGGGCAAAAAAAGCGACAAAAACCGGCCACACTCACCCATCGTGTTCATCAATGGCCGAACGGCCTGCTGTCACCGGCGGGGCAGAGTAGAATAGGTGGCTTTACCCGATTGAATCTGCCCATGACCTCTGTGATCGACACCCTCCACCAGCACCTGCTCGCCGCCCTTGACCCGGCGCCGGCCGAAACCCGCCGCCTGTTTCACGGGCGCGGGCGCTGCTGGCCGGGGCTTGAGCAGATCACGGTGGACTGGTTGCAGGGCGTGCTGCTGGTGTCGCTGTTTCGCGAGCCGCCCGAGGGCCAGTTGCCGGCGCTGGAGCACATGCTCCTGGCCCTGGCCGAAGCACCCTGCTGGAGTGGCCAGGCGATTCTGCTCCAGCATCGCTACCTGCCGGACAGCCCCGGGCAGTGGTTGCTCGGCACACCCTGTGAGCACTGGCTGATCGATGAGGACGGCCTGCGTTATCAGTTGGACCTGGGCCTTAAGCAGAACACCGGGCTGTTCCTCGATATGCGTTATGGCCGGCGCTGGGTGCGCGAGCAGGCGGTGGGCAAGCGCGTGCTCAACCTGTTCGCCTACACCTGCGGGTTCTCGCTGGCGGCGATTGCCGGTGGTGCCGAGCAGGTGGTGAACCTGGACATGGCGCGTTCGGCGTTGAGCCGCGGGCGCGACAACCATCGGCATAACGGCCATGACCTGGGCAAGGTGAGTTTTCTTGGCCATGAGCTGTTCAAGTCGTGGGGCAAGGTGCGCAAGTCCGGGCCCTATGACCTGATCATCATCGACCCGCCGACCTTCCAGAAAGGCAGCTTCGTCCTGACCCAGGATTACCGCAAGATCCTGCGGCGCCTGCCGGAACTGTTGAGCGACGGCGGCACGGTGCTGGCCTGCGTCAACGACCCGGCGATCGGCCCGGACTTCCTCGTCGACGGCATGGCCGCAGAAGCGCCGGGGCTGACTTTCGTCGAACGCCTGGCCAACCCGCCGGAGTTCCTCGATAGCGATCCGGCGGGCGGGCTCAAGGCGTTGGTGTTCAGGGACCTTGTGTAGGCGCGGGCTTGCCCCGCGATAGCATTCTGTCAGCCATCGCGCATCGCGGGGCAAGCCCGCTCCTACTTGGCTAACCGTCGCCAGCCGAGCACCACACCACTGACACTCAGCACCAACCCGCCCAGGCTGAAGGCGATCATCCAGGCATCCCACAGCGGGCGCTGTTGCAACAGCGGCAGCCAGTCCCAACTGTGCAGCAACGAGAACAACCAGCGCGACACGCGCCGCGGCTGGTCGAGCACGCCCAGTACCTCGCCGGTGTACAGGTCCAGATGCAGCCAGGTCTGCTGCGGGTCGGCAAAGCGCACGCGCAACACCGGCAAGCGTTTTTCCAGGTGCCCGAGCATGCTCTGTTCGGCCCTGGCGTAGTAGTAGAAGTCGTAGGCTTCTAGCTGCTCGCTGTGCATCTGGCCCTGTGGCAGTAACGCTTGCGCTGCATGCTCGAGCAGCTCCCTGGGCAGGCGCTCGAGCACCTGGCCGTCGGCCATCGACAGCACCCGGGTGCGCCCGGCGCCGTCATGAGCGACCAGGTATCCCGCGCCAGCGATCAAGCGCCACTCAAGTTCACGTGCGTTGAAGCCCTGTTGGTCAAAGCGCATCAGCGCTTCACTGGCAGACACCGGAAAAGCCGCCGCCGACAACGGCCCGCCTTGATACGCCGCAACGTTCAGCGGCACTGAACTGCTGAACAGCCGCCACGGGTTCATCGACATCAGGCCGCTGAAGATCCAGGTGATCGCCAGCACGCCGAACAGCAATCCGCCGATATGGTGCCAACGGGCAAACCCACGGTAGGGCGAGCGCGAGCCACTGCGATAGGGCTTGCGCAGGCGCCAACGGAGGATGCCGATCACCGCACCGAGCACTGCCATCAGCGTGGCGGCCAGCGACAGGTAGATCACCAGATTGCTCCACAGGCCGTCCACGCCGATGCCACGCAACGGGTACAGCCAGTGCAGCCAGGCGCCGACCAGGTTCCAGCCGCGTTCCACGGCGCTGGCATCGCGCACCACTTCGCCGGTGTGCCCGGAGATGTACAGCAGGGTGCGCTCGCCATCGTCGAGCTGTACCCGCTGCAACGGGCGCTCGGCGTCGAGGGCGCGAGAGTGGCTCCACAGGTCCTCAAACACTGCGCCGCGATAGCTGGCCGTGGCCACGGCGTCGTACTGACGAGCACTGGCCAGGGCCTGTTCGCGCTCGATCGGTTGCAGGCGCTGGCCCGTGCGGGCATCCACCGCCACGCTGGCGCGGCCCGGATAGCTGAACAGGTAGCGCGGCTGCGCGGCCACCATGCTCAGGCGGATGCTCGCGGGGCTGCGTTCGGCATCGGCACTGCGCAGGGCAGTACCGAGGTCGACGCAGCAGTCTGTCAGGCGCAATGCTGGTAGATGGGCGAAGTGCTCGCGCGGGGTCAGCTTGGGGTAGCCGACATACAGCATGACCATGCCCGAGAAGAACCACAGCGCCATGAACAGGCACAAGCCGATGCCCAGCCAGCGGTGCCACAGGTACAGGTAACGTTTCATCGGTGGCGTCCTAGAAGCGCGTCTGCACGGCCAGCTCAAGGGTGCGCGGGGCACCGAGGTAGAGCATGCTCGCAGAGGTCCAGCGGGCGTACACCTCGTCGGTCAGGTTGCGCACCCGGGCGGTGATGCGCGTGTCGTCATCGACCTTGAAGCCGAGGAAGGCGCCGAAGATCGTGTATGACGGCGCATAGCGGGTGTTGGCTGCATCGGCATACACCGAAGATACATAGCGGCTGTCGGCACCGACTTGCCAGCTCGGGTCGATGTCGTAGGTCAGCCACAGGTTGGCAACCCGCTCGGGGATGTTGGTCGGGGTGTTGCCCTTGCGCGAGATCGAGCGACCGCCGACGTTCTCGTTGAACTCATCGTACTGGGCGTCGACATAGGCAAAGTTACCCTCGGCCAACAGCTTCGGGGTGACATGCAGCGAGGCGGCCACCTCGACCCCGCGCGAAGACTGCTTGCCCACCGGCTGGGTGACGCTGGGGTTGGCGGCATCGGCGGTGGCCAGGTTCTTGCGCTCGATCTGGTAGGCGGCGACGGTGGCGGCGCCACGACCGTCGAGGAAGCTGAACTTGCTGCCCACTTCCAGTTGCTTGCCGGTGCTCAGGTCAAAGTCGCGTACCGAGGCAAAACTGGCGGTGCTGAGCATGCCCGAGGGCGGGTCGGCGGCGGTGCTGTACTGCACATAGACGTTGGCGGCCGGGGTCAGCTCGTAGACCAGGCCGATGCGCCCGGTGGTAGGCTCGTAACTGCGCTGGAAGTCCAGCGGGTTGTTGGCATCGACCGTGCGGTAGTTATGCACATCGAGGTCGATATGGTCGTAGCGCAAACCAGTGAGCAGCGACAGGCGCTCAGTCAGCTGCAGACGGTTTTCGACGAAAGCGGCCCAGGTGTCGACGGTGTTCTCGCGGTTCTTCTGATAGCCCGGGACCATGCCGTTCAGATCATAGAAATGCCCGGGTTCGAAGGTGGCCGGGTCGACGCTGTCGAAAATGCCGGTGATCGAGCGCGGGTAGCTCATCTGCACGTTGTGGCTGTAGTCCAGGCCCGCCGACCACTGGCTGTTCAAGCCGAACAACTGGCCTTCGTGGAGCAGCTCGAAGCGGTTGCCGTTGAGTTCCTGGTCGTGGCGTTGCAGCAGCGCGTTGGAGCGGTTTACCCGGCTGTTGTCGGCGTTGTAGGCGTAGGTTTCGAGGTTACGGAAGTTCCGCTCGGTGTTGTAGTGGTAGAGCGTGTTGCGCAGCGAGGTGGTGTCGTTGAAACGGTAGTCGGTGATCGAGCGCAGCCAGCGCACGCGTTGTTCGTAGCGGCCGTCCTCGACGTTGTAGTTCTCGAAGCGGCGGCTCTCGTCGACCTTCATTTCGCCACCCAGCGGGTTGAGCACCGGGCTGCCCCAATAGGGGCTGTCGACCGTTTCGTTCTGATACTCCACGGCCAGGGTGTGGGACAGCTGGTCGTTGATGTCGGTTAGCAGCGAGAACGCCACGGTCCAGGCATCGCGCTCTTCGCGATCGACATAACCATTGCTTTTGCTGTGGCTGAAATCCAGGCGGGCGTAGTTGCGGATGCCGTCGCCGTCGTTGAGCGCATGGTTGAAACCGAACGAGGTTTCGCTGCTGTCGTAGGAGCCGTACGTGATCCGCCCTTCGTTGAAGTTCTCGTCACGACTGGCCAGCTTGGTGATGTAGTTGATCGAGCCGCCGACGGCACCGGCACCGAAGAGGAAGCTCGACGGCCCGCCGACGGCTTCGACCCGGTCATAGATCCAGCTGTCCACCGGGCGCGCGGCGATGGAGTCGTACTGCACGCTGATGCCGTTGAACAGTTGGGTGATCTGTGCCCCGGAAAAGCCCCGATAAGCTACTGAGCCGGCAGAGCCGGGCGGCGAGGCGGCGGTCATGCCGGGCACGCCGTTGAGCACGTCCTGGGTGGTCTGGGCGCCGCGCTGCTGGATCTGCTGGCGGTTGACGATGTTCACCGAAGCCGGGGTTTGCCGCGGGGTCAGGCCAAGGCGCGAGCCGGTTTGCGAAGGGGTGTCGAGCAGTACGCCGTCTTCGGCGTCGGCGCGGCTGTTGATGCGCAGGTCAGGCAAGGTCAGCGGCGCCTCGGCCACAGCATTGAAGGACAGCGCGCACAGCAGTGCCGCGCAACCGGACAGGCGATAGGAGTAGGGCATGAATCACACTCTGGAAATTGAGCCAACGGCCGCCTGCACCTGTCAGGCAGGCGCAGCAAAAAAACGGCCGGTTTCAGGCAGCCCGGGGAGCTGCCAGGAGGTTCAAGCCAGAAGCGGGGAGGCGCGGGGATTGGCGGCGGGCCAGCAATAACGCGGCGGCGCCTTGCTGCGCAGTTCGCGGTGATAGCGGCGTACACGGCTGACCGCCAGCAGCCAGCCGATAACCAGCGCAAGGCCCAGGCACACCACGGCGGCGGCGCACACCGGGCAGGTCTGCATGCTGTCCCAGCCGGCTACTGCCTGATCGCCGAAATCGCTTTTCAGTGTCGGCCCGGCGGTGCCCATGGCTGAGCAATAGGCGCCGCCAATGCCATTGAGCTGCAAGCCCATCATCTGCCCGTGACCGAAACCGCAGGCGAACAGATTGAACAGGACACAGAAGTACAAGGTCCAGGCAATCAGCGGGCGGTCGGAGGGGGTGCGGTTCATGGCCGCGACTTTAGCACCGATGCCCGCAGGCGTTAAAGCCGAATCAGGCCTGTTGTTCGGTGACTTTCTGCGGCGGCGGGTTGTATTGCGCGAAGCTGTCGCGGGGCAAGCCCGCCCCTACACATTCAGTAGGAGCGGGCTTGCCCGGCGATGAGGCCCTTACTGCCCGGTATAGATCTGGTCGAAAACCCCGCCATCGTTGAAGTGGGTTTTCTGCACGGTGCGCCAGTCACCGAAGGTCTTCTCCACCGAGAGGAAGTCGACTTTCGGGAAGCGGTCGGTGTACTTGGCAAGTACCGCCGCATCACGCGGACGCAGGTAGTTGTTGGCGGCGATTTCCTGAGCCTCTGGCGACCACAGGTACTTCAGGTAGGCCTCGGCGGTGGCGCGGCTGCCTTTCTTGTCGACCACCTTGTCGACCACGCTCACCGGCGGCTCGGCCTCGGCGGAAACGCTTGGGTAGATCACTTCGAACTGATCGCGACCGAACTCGCGGGCGATCATCTCGGCTTCGTTCTCGAAGGTCACCAGCACGTCGCCGATCTGGTTGGTCATGAAGGTAGTGGTGGCGGCGCGGCCACCGGTATCGAGCACCGGTGCCTGCTTGAACAGCTTGCCGACAAAGTCCTTGGCCTTGTTCTCGTCACCACCGTTCTTCAGCACATAGCCCCAGGCCGAGAGGTAGGTGTAGCGGCCGTTACCGGAGGTTTTCGGGTTCGGCACGATGACCTGGACACCGTCCTTGAGCAGGTCGGGCCAGTCTTTCAGGGCCTTGGGGTTGCCCTTGCGGACGATGAACACGGTAGCCGAGGTGAACGGCGCGCTGTTGTTCGGCAGGCGCGTGACCCAGTTATCCGGGACCAGTTTGCCGTTGTCGGCCAGGGCATTGATGTCGGTGGCCATGTTCATGGTGATGACGTCGGCCGGCAAGCCATCGATCACCGAACGGGCCTGCTTGCTGGAGCCGCCGAAGGACATCTGCACGGTGATTTTCTCTTTGTGCTCGGCTTCCCAGTGCTTCTGGAACGCGGCGTTGTAGTCCTTGTAGAAGTCGCGCATCACGTCATAGGAGACGTTCAGCAACGGTGCCGGAGCGGCCTGGGCCAGGGAGCCGAAGGCGAGGCCGGCGGCCAGAAGCGAGGCACTGAAGAGTTTTTTCACTGCGCATTCCTTGTTCGAGTTGGCGTTAAAGGCATTATGCCAGCGACTATAGCGGTTGGGCTTTAGGCGCTAAAAGATTAAAAAGTGCTTTGCTTATAGCGTTTTCCTGAACAGCGCATTGCCGCAGCGCGAGCAGAACGCGGCGCCGTGTTCATGGCTGTTTTTCCGGCACACCGGGCAGTCGTGCTGCAGTTGTTCGCCGCGCATGGCGTTGGCAAGCTCCGCAGTGAAAATCCCGGTGGGCACGGCGATGATCGAGTAACCGGTGATCATCACCATCGATGACAGCACCTGGCCCAGCGGGGTCTTGGGCACGATGTCGCCAAAGCCGACGGTGGTCAGGGTGACGATGGCCCAGTAGATGCCCTTGGGGATGCTGGTAAAGCCATGCTCGGGGCCCTCGACCACGTACATCAGGGTGCCGAACACGGTGACCAGGGTCGAGACGCTGAGCAAGAACACGATGATCTTCTGCTTGCTGCCGCGCAGGGCCGCGAGCAGGTAATGGGCCTGTTTGAGGTACGGGCTGAGCTTGAGCACGCGAAAGATCCGCAGCATACGGATGACGCGGATGATCAGCAGGTACTGGGCGTCGCTGTAGTACAGGGCGATGATCCCCGGCACGATCGCCAGCAGGTCGACCAGGCCATAAAAACTGAAGGCGTAGCGCAAGGGCTTGGGCGAGCAGTACAGGCGGATCAGGTACTCGACCAGGAAGATCGCGGTAAAACCCCATTCGATGGCCGCCAGTACCCCGGCATAGCGCTGGTGCACCTCGTCGATGCTGTCGAGGATCACCGTGACCAGGCTGGCAAGGATGATCAGCAGCAGGATGCTGTCGAAGCGCCGGCCGGCGACCGTGTCGGTTTGAAAAACGATGACGTAGAGCCGCTCGCGCCAGCTCGAAGGGGTGTCCATAGGCTCGTTCCAAAGGCAGATGGGCAGAGCCTAGGGGCTGCACCTCAGCTGTGCAAGCGACGCCGGCTGTGGGACGCCGGCAGGCGCAGCAGGCGGCCACCGCCGTGCAGCAGCCAGCAGGCGAGAATGAACGGCGCGGTCAGACCGGGCACTGGCAGCAGGCTGAACGCCGGTTGCAGGGCAATCGCCAGGACGATGGCCAGCAGCGGCAACCAGGGCCGCTGGCGCTCTTGGCTGAAGGCCAGGGCGGCAAGGGCAGCGTTGAAGCCGAACAGGCCGTTATAGGCCGCCATCGCTTCGCCACCGAGCAACGCCACGCTGCCGCCGATGGCCGAGCCGAGCAGGGCCCAGACTGCTGCGTAGCGATTGGAAATCAGCAGGCCGATGGCGATCAGCCCTCCGGCCAGGGGCTGGTCGAGCAAGAAGATCTGCCCGAGACCGCGCGCCAGGGCGAACAGCGGGTTGGCCTCGACGCTGGTGCTGGCGGCGCTGGCGGGTTCGGCCATGGCCAGCGCAGCCCAGCCGAGCAACACGAACGGCGCCGTGTAGGCGGGCAGCAGTTGCCGGGGCCCGGCGCGCTTGAGCCACTGGTGCACGAGCATGCTGCTCAGGCCGCCGGCGGCGATGATCAGGGGCGGCAGGATCGCCGACCAGGGCAGGGCATAGCTGATCAACAGGCCGATCAGCACGCCGTTGTAGCTGTACAGGCCGGCCTGGCGGTCGCTGCGGTTGTAGCCGCGACGCTGGGCGGTCAGCAGCCCGGCGAGGGCACCGAGCAAGGCGCCACCGACCAGGTCGGGCGCGGTCAGGGTAATCGCCAGCAAGCAGCACAGGCCACACAGCGGATTGCGCTGCAGCAGCACCTGGCTGAAGCCGTTGAGCAAGGCCGTGGCCCAGTCGGGGCACGGGTTGACGAAATTCTTGGTGTACATGGGGGCAGTCTGGGTTGATGTGGAGTGGGGCGCCTCTTTGGGCCGGGTTGTCCCACCTGGGGTTTGTGTTGCACTCATCGCGGGTCAAGCCCGCTCCCACAGGCCTGTAGGAGCGGGCTTGACCCGCGATAGGCCTCACCTTCAGATCAAGGTCTCGATCCGCAGCGTGTTAGTCGACCCTGGCTTGCCAAAAGGCACACCGGCAGTGATCAACAGGGTATCGCCACGGCTGGCCATGCCTTGGGCCTGGGCGATTTCCAGCGCGGTGGAGCAGATTTCGTCGACCTGGCGCAGGCGATCGTTGACCACCGAGTGCACACCCCAGGCAACGCTCAGGCGCCGGGCGGTGGACAGGTTGGGGGTCAGGTTGAGGATCGGTGCCCGTGGCCGCTCGCGGGCGGCGCGCAGGGTCGAAGCCCCCGACTCGCTGTAGTTGACCAGCACCGCCACCGGCAGGATGCCGCTGATGCGGCGGATCGCGCAGCTGATGGCGTCCGACACGGTGGCTTCGGCTTTCGGCCGGCCGACGTCGAGTTGCGCCTGGTAGTCCGGGCCATTCTCCACCTGGCGGATGATCTTGCTCATCATCTGCACCGCTTCCAGTGGGTAGTCACCCGAGGCGGTCTCGGCCGAGAGCATCACCGCATCGGCGCCTTCGGCCACGGCGTTGGCCACGTCGGTGACTTCGGCGCGGGTCGGGGCCGGGGAGAAGCGCATCGATTCGAGCATCTGCGTAGCCACCACCACCGGTTTACCTAGTTCGCGGCAGGTGTTGATGATGCTTTTCTGGATCTGCGGCACGCTTTCGGCCGGCACTTCCACGCCCAGGTCGCCACGGGCGACCATGATCGCGTCGCTGAGCTCGGCGATGGCACGCAACTGGGTCACCGCCGAAGGTTTCTCGATCTTGGCCATCAGGTAGGCGCGGTCACCGATCAGCTGGCGCGCTTCGACGATGTCTTCCGGGCGCTGGACGAACGACAGCGCCACCCAGTCCACGCCCAGCTCCAGACCGAAGCTCAGGTCGCGGCGGTCCTTGGCGGTCAGCGGGCTCAGCTCCAGTACCGCTTGCGGCACGTTGACGCCCTTGCGGTCGGACAGCTCGCCGCCGTTGAGCACTTCGGTCTCGATGGCGTCGCTGTGCTTGGCGGTCACCCGCAGGCGCAGCTTGCCGTCATCGAGCAGCAGGTCCATGCCCGGCTCCAGCGCGGCGATGATTTCCGGGTGCGGCAGGTTGACCCGCGAGGCAGTGCCTGGGGTGCTGTCCAGGTCCAGACGCAGGGCCTGGCCGCGTTGCAACTGGACCTTGCCCTCGGCAAAGCGGCCAACGCGCAGCTTGGGCCCTTGCAGGTCCATGAGGATGCCCAGCGGGTAGTTGAGCTGGCTCTCCACCTCGCGGATCCACTGGTAGCGCAGGGCGTGGTCTTCATGTTCGCCGTGGCTGAAGTTCAGGCGAAAGATGTTCACCCCGGCCTCGACCAGCTGGCGGATGTCATCGATGCCCTTGATCGCAGGGCCGAGGGTGGCAAGGATTTTGACTTTCTTATCAGGCGTCATGTCGGGCACTCTCGAGAATCAGGATGGCGCGAAAATCGTTGACGTTGGTCCGCGTCGGCTCGGTGACGATCAAGGCATCGAGCGCGGCGAAGTAGCCGTAGCCGTTGTTGTTGTCCAGTTCATCGCTGGCCGACAGGCCCAATGCCGCGGCGCGGGCGTAGCTGTCCGGGGTCATCAGGGCGCCGGCGTTGTCTTCGGAGCCGTCGATGCCGTCGGTGTCACCGGCCAGGGCATAGACCCCGGGCAGGCCCTTGAGGCTTTCGGTCAGGCTCAGCAGAAACTCGGCATTGCGCCCGCCACGGCCATTGCCGCGTATGGTCACGGTGGTTTCGCCACCGGAGAGGATCACGCAAGGCGGCGACAGCGGTTGGCCGTGCAGGACGATCTGCCGGGCGATGCCGGCATGGACCTTGGCCACTTCGCGCGATTCGCCTTCCAGGTCGCCAAGGATCAGCGGGCTGAAACCGGCCTGGCGGGCTTTGACCGCGGCGGCTTCGAGCGACTGCTGGGAGCGGGCGATGAGCTGGAAGTGGCTGCGGGCCAGGGCCGGGTCATCGGCCTTGACTGTCTCGGACGCCGGGTTGTTCAGCCAGGCGGTGACCGCTGCGGGCGCTTCGATGTTGTAGCGCTTGAGGATCGCCAGGGCCTCGGCCGAAGTGCTCGGGTCGGCCACGGTCGGGCCGGAGGCAATCACCGTGGCCAGGTCCCCGGGTACATCGGAAATCGCATAGGTGTAAACGGTGGCCGGCCAGCAGGCCTTGGCCAGGCGCCCGCCCTTGATCGCCGAGAGGTGCTTGCGCACGCAGTTCATCTCGCCGATGGTCGCGCCGGATTTGAGCAGGGCCTTGTTGATCTGTTGCTTGTCGGCCAGGGTCAGGCCTTCGGCAGGCAGCGCCAGCAGCGCCGAACCGCCACCGGAGAGCAGGAAGATCACCCGGTCGTCAGCCGTGAGGTTGCTGACCATTTCCAGCACCCGTTTGGCCACGGCCAGGCCGGCGGCGTCCGGGACCGGGTGGGCGGCTTCGACCACTTCGATTTTCGAGCAGCTGGCGCCGTGGCCGTAGCGGGTGACCACCAGGCCGGACACCGGGCCCTTCCAGGCACGCTCGACGACTTCGGCCATGGCGGCGGCAGCCTTGCCGGCACCGATGACGATAACGCGACCGCTGCGGTCGCTGGGCAGGTGGGCTTCAAGGACCTGGCGGGGATGCGCGGCATCGATGGCCGTGGCGAACAGCTCGCGCAGAAAGTGTTGCGGATCGACCGACATGGCAGGCTCCAATCTTATTGTTTTTCAGAATCGACAGCGCCCCGGGATCCGCCTCCGTGCAGGCATATCCAGGGGCGCTGGTAGCGACAAGCTTCAAGCTACAAGCTGCAAGAGAAAGCAGATCGATGCGCGGCCTGCTTTTTCTTGCCGCTTGAAGCTTGGGGCTTGCAGCTTATTTTTCGTCCCGGATCGAGAAGTTAGCCATGTGTTCCAGGCCTTTGATCAGCGCCGAGTGGTCCCAGTTGGCGCCGCCGATCGCGGCGCAGGTGCTGAACACTTGCTGGGCGTTGGCGGTGTTGGGCAGGTTGATGTTCAGTTCCTTGGCGCCTTGCAGGGCCAGGTTCAGGTCCTTCTGGTGCAGGCTGATACGGAAGCCCGGATCGAAGGTGCCCTTGATCATGCGCTCGCCGTGTACTTCGAGAATCTTCGAAGAGGCGAAACCGCCCATCAGTGCTTCACGCACCTTGGCCGGGTCCGCACCGTTCTTGGCGGCGAACAGCAGGGCTTCGGCCACCGCCTGGATGTTCAGGGCAACGATGATCTGGTTGGCGACCTTGGCGGTCTGGCCGTCGCCGCTGCCGCCGACGCGGGTGATGTTCTTGCCCATGACCTGGAACAGCGGCAGGGCGCGTTCGAAGGCATTCGGGCAACCGCCGACCATGATGCTCAGGGTCGCGGCCTTGGCACCGACTTCACCGCCGGAAACCGGGGCGTCGAGGTAGGTCGCGCCGGTGGCCTTGATCTTCTCGGCGAAGGCTTTGGTGGCGGTCGGCGAGATCGAGCTCATGTCGATCACCACCTTGTTCGGGCCCACGCCCTGAGCCACGCCGTTGTCGCCGAACAGCACCGCTTCAACCTGCGGGGTATCGGGCACCATGACGATGATGAATTCAGCTTCCTGGGCCACTTCTTTCGGGTTGGCCAGGGCCACGGCGCCAGCGGCGACCAGGTCGGCAGGCGCGGCATCGTGGTGGGTGGAGATGAACAGGCTGTGCCCGGCTTTTTGCAGGTTCTGCGCCATTGGCCGGCCCATGATGCCGGTGCCGATAAATCCGATTTTAGCCATGAGAAATGCCTCTTGTAATTATTCAATCTCGGCTGGCGGGCCGGGCCCCTGTGGGAGCTGGCTTGCCAGCGATGGGAACAATGCGGTGTAGCTGTGAGGGCCTCATCGCTGGCAAGCCAGCTCCCACAGGGATTGTCGAGGCCCGTCAGTGCGTCAGATCGCGTTATGGGTCTTCAGCCAGCCAAGGCCCGCTTCGGTGGTGGTCAGCGGCTTGTATTCACAGCCCACCCAGCCCTGGTAGCCGATGCGGTCCAGGTGTTCGAAGAGGAAGCGATAGTTGATCTCGCCGGTGCCTGGCTCGTGGCGGCCCGGGTTGTCGGCCAGCTGGATGTGGTTGATCTTGGCCAGGTTGCTTTCCACGGTACGGGCAAGATCCCCTTCCATGATCTGCATGTGATAGATGTCGTATTGCAGGTACAGGTTGCTGCTGGCAACTTGCGCCTGGATCTCCAGCGCCTGTTGGGTGGTGTTCAGGTAGAAGCCGGGGATGTCGCGGGTGTTGATCATTTCCATGACCAGCTTGATTCCGGCGGCCTGCAGCTTGTCGGCGGCAAACTTGAGGTTGTCGACGAAGGTCGTGCGCACCGTGGCGCAGTCCGGGCCTTGCGGGCGGATGCCGGCCAGGCAGTTGACCTGGGTGTTGCCCAGTACCTGGGCATAGGCGATGGCAAGATCGACACCGGCGCGGAATTCTGCAACGCGGGCCGGGTCGCAGGCGATGCCGCGATCACCCTTGGCCCAGTCGCCGGCCGGCAGGTTGAACAGCACCTGGGTCAGGCCGTGAGCATCGAGCTGCTGCTTGATTTCAGCCGAGCTGAAGTCGTACGGGAACAGGTACTCGACCCCGCTGAAGCCGGCGTCGGCAGCGGCCTTGAAACGGGCGAGGAAGTCCTGCTCGGTGAACAGCATGGACAGGTTGGCGGCGAAACGTGGCATGGTTGTCTCCTTGCAAAAAGGGGCCCTGTGCACCCGGCATCAGGGCCTTCGCAGCGATCAGTCGAGCAGGGAAATCGCGGTTGGCGCGTCGTTGCCGACCAGCGCCAGGTCTTCGAATTCGTTGACCGCGTTGATTTCGGTGCCCATGGAAATGTTGGTCACGCGCTCGAGGATAACCTCGACCACCACCGGTACCCGGAACTCTTCGGCCAGTTTCTGCGCCTTGAGCAGGGCCGGGGCGATCTCGCCAGGCTCGGTCACGCGCAGGGCCTTGCAGCCCAGGCCTTCGACCACGGCGACGTGATCGACACCATAACCATTGAGTTCCGGTGCGTTGACGTTCTCGAACGCCAGTTGCACGCAGTAGTCCATCTCGAAGCCGCGCTGGGCCTGGCGGATCAGGCCCAGGTAGGAGTTGTTCACCAGCACGTGGACGTAGGGCAGGTTGAACTGCGCGCCCACCGCCAGCTCTTCGATCATGAACTGGAAGTCATAGTCGCCGGACAGCGCCACGACCTTGCGAGTCGGGTCAGCCTTGACCACGCCCAGCGCAGCAGGGATGGTCCAGCCCAGTGGGCCGGCCTGGCCGCAGTTGATCCAGTGACGCGGCTTGTAGACGTGGAGGAACTGCGCGCCGGCGATCTGCGACAGGCCGATGGTGCTGACGTAGCAGGTGTCCTTGCCGAATACCTGGTTCATTTCCTGGTAAACGCGCTGTGGCTTGACCGGCACGTTGTCGAAATGGGTCTTGCGTTGCAGGCTCGATTTGCGCTGTTGGCAATCTTCCAGCCAGGCGCTGCGGTCCTTGAGCTTGCCGGCGGCTTTCCACTCGCGGGCCACTTCGAGGAATACATCCAGGGCGGCGCCGGCGTCGGAAACGATACCCAGGTCCGGGGTGAAGACGCGGCCGATCTGGGTCGGTTCGATATCGACGTGGATGAAGCGACGGCCTTCGGTGTAGACGTCAACGGAGCCGGTGTGACGGTTGGCCCAACGGTTGCCGATACCCAGTACCACGTCGGACTTGAGCATGGTGGCGTTGCCGTAGCGGTGCGACGTCTGCAGGCCGACCATGCCCACCATCAGCGGGTGATCGTCGGGGATGATGCCCCAGCCCATCAGGGTCGGGATTACTGGAATACCGGTCAGCTCGGCGAATTCCACCAGCTTGTCGCAGGCATCGGCATTGATGATGCCGCCACCGGCAACCAGCAATGGGCGTTCGGCGCTGTCGAGCATGGCCAGGGCTTTCTCGACCTGGACGCGGTTGGCCGCAGGCTTTTGTACGGGCAGCGGCTGGTAGGCGTCGATGTCGAATTCGATTTCCGCCATCTGCACGTCGAACGGCAGGTCGATCAGCACCGGGCCTGGGCGGCCGGAGCGCATTTCATAGAACGCCTTCTGGAACGCATACGGCACCTGGCCGGGCTCCAGAACGGTGGTCGCCCACTTGGTCACCGGCTTGACGATGCTGGTGATGTCGACGGCCTGGAAATCTTCCTTGTGCATACGCGCACGTGGCGCTTGCCCTGTGATGCACAGGATCGGGATGGAGTCGGCCGAGGCACTGTACAGGCCGGTGACCATGTCGGTGCCGGCAGGGCCGGAAGTGCCGATGCACACGCCGATGTTGCCGGCCTTGGTGCGGGTGTAGCCCTCGGCCATGTGCGAGGCGCCTTCAACGTGACGAGCGAGGACGTGATCGATACCGCCGACTTTCTTCAGGGCCGAGTACAGGGGGTTGATGGCTGCACCCGGGATGCCAAACGCGGTTTCCACACCTTCGCGGCGCATCACCAGAACGGCTGCATCGATTGCTCTCATTTTGCTCATGGTTTTGTGCCTCTTTGATTTTGTAATTGTATACAAATGGCTTTTCACCAGAGTGTATTCACGCCAAGCGACTCTGGTCAATCCATTTTCATCGGCGATCGGTGCTTTCGTCGGGAAGCCTTTAAAAATGGCATTTCGTCAGGATTGGTTCATCGCACAGAAAATATTGTATACAAATAAGTTCGCCATTGTGTTCTATTTGTTCTATTGATTTTTACACCTGCCCTCAGGGCTTCTAACAACAAGAGGACCTTTTCATGAACGCTTTGACCTTGAAAGTCGCTGTCAGCCTGGTGAACGCTGCGCTGGTGGCCGGGCGCAAGATCTCCTCCGCGCCGTTGACCGTGGCGGTGCTGGATAACGGTGGGCATCTGCTGGCCCTGCAGCGTGAAGACGGCGCCAGCCTGTTGCGCCCGCAAGTGGCGATGGGCAAGGCCTGGGGCGCGATTGCCCTGGGCAAGGGGTCGCGCCTGCTGGCGCTGGACGCGCAACAGCGCCCGGCATTCTTTGCCGCGCTCAATGGCCTGGGCCAGAGCCCGGTGGTGCCGGCGCCGGGTGGGGTGCTGATTCGGAATCAGCAGGGCGTGGTGCTGGGGGCGATCGGTATCAGTGGCGATACCTCGGATATCGACGAGCAGTGCGCGATCAGTGCGATCGAGGAGGCGGGGTTGACGGCGGATGCCGGTGTAGCGGCTTAAGGCCTATCGCGGAACCTGTGGGAGCTGGCTTGCCAGCGATCGAGCGCAAAGCGCTCGCTGGCCTCATCGCTGGCAAGCCAGCTCCCACAGGGATCTCGGCAAATTTGCCTAAGCGTCCGGCTCACACCCCTTGAGCACCAGGCGAATGATGGTCTGCGCCGCCGCTTCATAATCGCTGTCATCGAGCTTGGCCTTGCCGGTGACCACCGAGATCTGCCAGTCGAAGTCAGCGTAGGTCTGGGTCGCCGCCCAGATGCTGAACATCAGGTGATGCGGGTCGAGCGGGGCGATCTGGCCGCGGTCGATCCAGGCCTGGATGCACTCGATGTTGTGCCGGGCCTGGTCGTTGAGCTGCTCGACCTGGCTCGGGCTCAGGTGCGGGGCGCCGTGCATGATTTCGCTGGCGAACACCTTGGACGCAAACGGCAGGTCGCGGGAGATGCGTACCTTGGAGCGGATGTAGGCGCTCAATACCTCTTTGGGGTCGCCGTCGGCATTGAACGGCGTCGACGCCTGCATGATCGGTTCGATGATGCTTTCCAGGACCTCGCGGTAGAGGTTTTCCTTGGACTTGAAGTAGTAATAGACGTTGGGCTTGGGCAGGCCGGCCTTGGCCGCGATGTCGCTGGTCTTGGTGGCGGCGAAGCCCTTGTCGGCAAACTCTTCACTGGCCGCGCGCAGGATCAGTTCTTTGTTGCGCTCGCGAATGCTGCTCATGGTTGACGCTGTTCCTCGTGTCTGGCCGCTGGCGGCACCGGGCCTGGGAGGGCGGTTGCGCATGGTAGCACCGCGTTCGCAAGCGGCTCAAGGTGGCGACTTTGAGCTAGACTGTGGCCCTCTCAACCCGCTGGAATCAGGCAAACATGGCAGGAAGCAGTCTTCTGGTATTGATCGACGATATCGCCACGGTACTCGACGATGTCTCGGTAATGACCAAGGTCGCGGCAAAAAAGACCGCGGGGGTGCTGGGCGACGACCTGGCGCTCAACGCCCAGCAGGTTACCGGCGTGCGCGCCGAGCGGGAAATCCCGGTGGTCTGGGCGGTGGCCAAGGGCTCGTTCCTCAACAAGCTGATCCTGGTGCCGGCGGCGCTGCTGATCAGCGCCTTCATTCCCTGGGCGGTGACACCGCTGCTGATGGTCGGCGGTGCATTCCTGTGCTTTGAAGGCTTCGAGAAGCTCGCGCATAAGTTCCTCCACAGCAAGGAAGAAGACCAGGCCGAGCATGTGGCGCTGACGGAAGCGGTGGCCGATCCTGCGGTCGATCTGGTGGCTTTCGAGCAAGACAAGATCAAGGGCGCGGTGCGCACCGACTTCATCCTGTCGGCCGAGATCATCGCCATCACCCTGGGCACGGTTGCCGATGCGCCGCTGACTCAACAAATCATCGTGCTCTCGGGTATCGCCATTGTCATGACCATCGGTGTCTATGGCCTGGTGGCCGGCATCGTCAAGCTCGATGACCTGGGCCTGTGGCTGACCCAGAAGGCCTCGAGCGCGGCCAAGGCGATCGGCAACGGCATCCTGCGGGCGGCGCCGTACATGATGAAAAGCCTGTCGGTGATTGGCACTGCGGCGATGTTTCTGGTTGGCGGCGGGATTCTGGTCCACGGCGTGGCGCCGTTGCACCATGCCATTGAAGCCTTCAGCGAAGGGCGCGGCGGGGTGCTGACCAGTACGCTGCTCAATGCCGGGGTGGGGATTGTCGCCGGTGCTGCAGTGTTGGCAGTGGTTGCGCTGATCGGCAAGCTCTGGCGTGCTGTCAGAAGCTGATGGCCTCATCGCTGGCAACGCCAGCTCCCACAGGGTCAGGTGTTGAACCGCTCCTGTGGGAGCCGGCCTTGCCGGCGATCAAAGCCCGAAGGGCTTTGCCTCTTTGATCAGAAGTGCGCTTTGACCAGGAAGCTGGCAGTGTTCTGATCGGTATCGAAGGCGTCGCTGTCCTTGATGCCGTACTTGTTCTTCCAGTAGTCGTATTCGAAACCGACATACAGCTGCTTCTCGCCCCAGTTCAGCGCCTTGCCCAGGTCGTACTTGACCTGCGGGTTGAAGTGCAGGTTGGCGTGGTAGGTGCCACGGCGGCTGGTGGCGTCGTTGTCCACGACCCAGTCCATGAAGCCATCGATGAGGATGTCGGACTTGCCCACGGGAATGGTGTAGGACCAGACCGGGGTGATCTGCCAGACGTTGTCACCGGCACGGCTGCCCTCGGTGTTGCGCTGGTAAAAGTTCAGCTGGAAGTAGTCAAAGCCTGGGATGTCCAGGTCGAAACCCGGGCCGATCAGGTAGGACTCGGTGTCGCCTTCGCCAAACTCGTAGGTCATCGCCAGCAGCACGTCCTTGACCGGGCCGAAGGCCAGCTTCTGGTCGAAGATCTTGCCGAACGACAGGCGTGGGCTGATCTCGCCGTAGTAGGTGTTGGGGCCGTTGTTGAAGTCCTTGCCACCGTTGTAGAAGATCTTGTCGACGAAGATGAAGTTGTCGCCGTACTTCCAGGCATCGGCGTGCTCGAAGGTCACGGTCTGCTGGATCGACGGGTTGACGGCAAAGTTTTTGCCCCACAGGTAAGTCAGGCTGTTGTTCTGCCATTGCAGCAGATCACCGGCAGTGGCGGCGGTGCTGGCCGCCAGCAGGCCGCTGGCAAGGATCAGGCTGTTGGTAATACGCATCGCGTAGTTGCTCCCTTGATGGATTCTTCGTGGTGCTCTGGTGTGGCACCTTTTGGGTAAATACTTGTCTTTAGGGTCAGTTTTTTTCGATTGGCCACAGACGTTTGGCAAGAGCTGGACCAACCTTCCGGGTCAGTCACAAGCAATCCTGCTCGACGTCTTTCTGAACAGTTGAAAAGGGTATTTCAGGTTGGCGTGACGCTTGCCAACCGCCCGAATTCATTGACTGAGCGGTCAGCAAACGCAGGCAGGATCCGTCCTGCCCTGATCGAGGGGGCGCGCAGATTACTGGCTTGCGCGCCGGTCCTCAAGTGCTCCGTCCTGGAGCGGGTGGGGCAAAAACTGTGCGTTTGGTCAGCTTTTAGAAGTGAACCTTAACCAGGGCGCTGGTAACACTCTGATTGGTGTCCAGCCGGCCACTGTTCTCGATGCCGTATTTGTCTTTCCAGTAGCTGTACTCGATACCCACGTACAACTGCTTGGCCCCAAGGTTCAGGGCCTTGCCCAGGTCGTATTTGACCTGCGGGTTGAACTGCAGGTTGGCGTGATAGGTGCCGCGCCTGCTTTGGTCGTTGTCCACCACCCAGTCCATGTAGCCGTCGATCAGGACGTCGGATTTGCCCACAGGGATGGTGTAGGAAAAGGTCGGGGTAATCTGCCAGACGCGATCACCCGGGCGGCTGCCTTCGGTGTTGCGCTGCATGATGTTGAGGGTGAAGTAGTTGAAGCCGGGGATCGCCAGGTCAAAGCCGGGGCCGATCAGGTAGGCCTCGTTGTCGCCTTCGCCAGACTCGTAGGTCATGGCCAGCAACACGTCCTTGATCGGACCGAACTCGAATTTGCGATCGAAGATCTTGCCGAACGACAGGCGCGGGCTGAACTCACCGTAGTAGGTGTTGTTGCCTTTGCTGCGGTCGGTGCCGCCGTTGTAGAAGATCTTGTCGATGAACAGGAAGGTGTCGCCGTACTTCCACTTGTTGGCATGTTCGAAGGTCACCGTCTGCTGGATCGCGGGGTTGACCTGGAAGTCCTTGCCGTAGAGGTAGGTGAGGCTGTTGGTGTGCCAGAGCAGCAAGTCCCCTGCGGCAGCTGGCAAGGTGGCCAGCAGACTGCTACCCAACAGGAGGGAAGTGGTGATGCCTTTCATGTTGTGATTCCCGGCTTTGTTATTGTTGGTTTTCGGTTTTTTTTGGCGCGAAGCGCCCCGGCCGACCCGCTCCCACGGGTCGACGGCCTTGCGTATTGCTTGGGTGATGCCGGGCGGCAAGCGCCGCCCAAAGGCTCAGTGCTGGTGGACGGTATCGTTGTGGGCGGCGCGTTCGGCGCCACCGAGGATGTTGAACAGCAGGTTGAGGACCAAGGCGCTGACCGTGGCCATGGCAATGCCGCTGTGGGTGATCGGTTCCATCCACTGCGGCATCTGCGCGAAGAACTCCGGACGCACTACCGGGATCAGGCCCATGCCGACGCTGACGGCCACCAGCAACTGGTTGCGGCGGTCGGCGATGTCGGCTTCCTGGAGGATCTTGATGCCGGTGGCGGCGACCATGCCGAACATCGCGATCGACGCACCGCCCAGCACCGCAGGCGGAATCGAGGCAATCAGGAACGCCGCTTTGGGCAGCAGGCTGAGCAGGATCAGAAAGCCGCCGGCGACCACGGTGACGTAGCGGCAGCGCACGCCGGTCATCTGCACCAGGCCGATGTTCTGGGCGAAGGATGAGTGGGTGAAGGTGTTGAAAAAGCCGGCCACGAACGACGCACCGGCATCACACATCAGGCCGCGGCGCAGCATGCCGGGGGTGACTTCGCGGTCGGTGACCTTGCCCAGGGCGAGGAACATGCCGGTGGACTCGACGAAGATGATCACCACCACCAGGCACATCGACAGGATCGGCGCCAGGCTGAAGGTCGGCATGCCGAAATGCAGCGGGGTCACCACCTGCACCCATGGCGCTTCACTCAGGCCCGAGAGGTCGACCATGCCGATGGAACCTGCAAGGATGTAGCCCAGGCCCATGCCGATCAGTACCGAGACATTGACCCAGAAACCACGCATGAAGCGGTTGATCAGCAGGATGGTGGCCAGCACCAGGCCGGCGACGATCAGGTAGACGGGGGAGCCGAAGGGCGCGGCATCGGCACCGCCGCCGGCCCAGTTGACCGCAACCGGGAACAGCGACAGGCCGATCGAGGTGATGACCGTGCCGGTCACCAGCGGCGGGAAGAAACGCACGACCTTGGACATGAACGGTGCAATGACCATGCCGAAGAAGCCGGCGGCGATGGTCGCACCGAAAATCCCCTGCAGGCCGACGCCAGGCATGCCGGCCATGGCCACCATACTGCCGACCGCGGCAAAGCTTGCACCCATCATCACCGGCATGCGGATGCCGACTGCGCCAATGCCGAACGACTGGACGATGGTGGCGACACCAGCGACCAGCAGGTCGGCATTGATCAGGAAAGCGACTTCTTCACGAGAAAGTCCGGCGGCTTGACCGATGATCAGCGGCACGGCAATCGCGCCTCCGTACATCAGCAACACATGCTGCAGACCCACCAGGAACAGTTGGAACAGGGGCAGTGGCTGTCGTGGGGGCGCAACAGGGATGTACGCCTTGCGTGACTCGGACATGCAACACCTCGGTTTTGTTTTTATTCTTGGAGCTGCAAGCTTCAAGCGCCAAGCTTCAAGGAGAAGCAGGAGGTTGCGCTTGGCTTGCAGCTTTTTGCTTGTCGCTTACAGTTGGCAGCGTGTGGCGGCCTCAGTGGGTCGGTGCTCCCTTGGCGACCCAGGCGCCAATCAGGTCACGTTCCTGCTGGGTCATCTGGGTGATGTTGCCCAGCGGCATGATCTGCGTCGCCACGGCTTGCGCCTGGATGCGCGCGGCCTGTTGCTGGATCTGCTGCGGGGTATCGAGCATCACCCCGGCAGGCGCGGCGCTGAACAGCGGGCTGGTCGGCTTGGCCGAGTGGCACACGGTGCAACGTTCCTGGATGACGCTGTGGATCTTGTCGAAACCGGCATCGTCGAGCTTGGCGGTGGCACCGGCGGGCGCTTGCGCAGATGCCGCAGGCTGGGCTGGGGCGGCGGCCTGTTCAGCCGCTTTCTCGGCAGCGGTCTTGCCACCCAGGGCGGTTTCCGGCAACGGCTGGTACTCGACCTTGGCGGCGGCCTGCTCAGGGGCGCTTGGCATCGGCGCTGGGCCGGTGACGTACGCCAGGCAGATCATCGCCAGGGCGCCGACCGGCAGGGTCCAGGCGTATTTGTTGCTGTCATGACGGGTGTTGAAGTAGTGACGCACCAACACCGCAGCCACCGCGATACCGGCCAGGATCAACCAGTTGTACTGGCTGCCATAGGTGCTCGGGAAGTGGTTGCTGATCATGATGAACAGCACCGGCAGGGTGAAGTAGTTGTTGTGCCGCGAGCGCAGCAGGCCCTTGGCCGGCAGCAGCGGGTCCGGCGTCTGGTTGGCTTCGATGGCGGCTACCAGCTGACGTTGGGCCGGCATGATGATGCGGAACACGTTGCCGACCATGATGGTGCCGATGATCGCGCCAGTGTGCAGGTACGCGCCACGGCCGCTGAACACCTGGCTGAAACCGTAGCAGGCGGCGATGACCAGCACGAACAGCACCAGGCCGAGCAGGCCAGGGCGCTTGCCCAGCGGCGAGTCGCAGAGGAAGTCATAGATGAACCAGCCGGCGATCAGCGAACCGACACCGATGGCAATGCCTTCACCGCCGCTCAGGGTGCTGCCAGGGGCCAGCAGGTAGAGGGTCGGGTTCCAGTAGAACACCAGGCACAGCAGGGCGATACCCGACATCCAGGTGAAGTAGGCTTCCCATTTGAACCAGTGCAGGTTCTCCGGCATTTTTGGCGGAGCCAGCTTGTACTTCTCCAGGTGGTAGATCCCGCCACCGTGAATGGCCCAGAGATCGCCGGACAGACCGTCGCGCGGGTTGGCCCGGTTGAGGTTGTTTTCCAGCCAGACAAAGTAGAACGACGCGCCAATCCATGCCACGCCAGTGATCATGTGAACCCAACGCACGCTCAGGTTCAGCCATTCCAACAGATGTGCTTCCACAGTCTTTACCTCTACCCTGGCACCCTGTAGCCGGGTGCTCAGGTCTTCTCTTATTGGTGGGGGGCGAGGATCAATTGCTCATCCTCATTGAAAAAATGCTCATCGCAGTTGTTGCCAGTGCCACTGCGATCAACCACCAGGAAGTCATCCCGCTTTTCGATCGTCAGCACCGGGTGGTGCCAGACGCCGCGATGGTAATTGATGCCCTGCCTTCCATTACTGATGAAGGCACGGACCAGGCCCGATACAGGTACATCGCCAAGTGGCGCGACCACGATCAGAAAGGGGTTGCCGAGCAGCGGAATGAAAGCCTGGCTGCCCTGCGGATGGCGCTCCAGCATGCGTACGGTCAGGGGCATGTCCAGCGCGTCGGCGCGGAAAATGCTGATGATCGCCTTGTCGTCGGGTTGTGCGGTTTCGACCGTGGCCAGACGATGGAAGCGCATGGTCGAGCCGTTGTTGATCATGAAGTGGTCGCTGCCGTCGGTTTCGATCACGTCACCGAAAGGGGCGAAGGCTTCTTTGCTCAGGGGCTCAATCACTAAAGTGCGCATGCGGATTCTCTTTATTCTGTGTTGTGGAGGGTGTCGTTGTTGCGCCGGTCAGGCCCTGGGTACGCTCGCGTAGCGCACTCGGGCCAGCCCGGCGGTCGACGCCCTTAAAGCTGCAGCAGGCGGAACAGGGCGATCAGGTTGATCTGCGCCAGCGCTTCCTTGAACTCGGCCTCGACCGAGTTGTGGATGCGCTTCTCAAAGGCGGCGAGGATCTGGTGCCGGTTGCTGCCTTTGACCGCCATGATGAACGGGAACTTGAATTTCTCTTTGTAGGCATCGTTGAGCTCGGTGAAGCGCTCGAACTCTTGCGCGGTGCACTGGTGGATACCGGCGCCGGCCTGTTCATGGGTGCTCGATTCGGTCAGTTCACCCTGGATCGCGGCCTTGCCGGCGAGGTCCGGGTGCGCGTTGATCAGCGCCAGCTGAGCGGCGTGGTCGGCGCTCAGGAGGATGTCGCTCATGCGCTGGTGGAGGGCTTCGATCTGCTCGATTTCCTGCAACTGGCCCAGGTCGTAGGCCTTCTCGGCAACCCATGGCGAGTGTTCGTAGATGTCGGCGAAGGCTTCGACGAACGCTGTGCGATCCAGGCTCGAAGGCTTCAGGGTCTTGAATGCGGTCATTGTGCTTTCTCGGCTTGGAAAGGGTGGGTGGCATGCCAGTGACGGGCGATGTCCACGCGCCGGGCGAACCAGACCTGGTCATGGCTCTTGGCGTACTCGACGAAGCGCTTGAGCGCGGCCAGGCGCGCCGGGCGGCCGATCAAGCGGCAGTGCAGGCCGATCGAGAGCATCTTCGGGGCCTCGGCGCCTTCTTCGTAGAGCACATCGAAAGCGTCCTTGAGGTACTGGAAGAACTGCTCGCCGCAGTTGAAACCCTGCACCTGGGTAAAGCGCATGTCGTTGGTGTCCAGGGTGTAGGGGATCACCAGGTGCGGCTTGCCGGTCGGGTTGTTCTGTTCCCAGTAGGGCAGGTCGTCGTCGTAGGTGTCGCTGTCGTAGAGGAAGCCGCCTTCCTCCATCACCAGGCGGCGGGTATTCGGCCCGGTGCGGCCGGTGTACCAGCCCAGCGGACGCTCGCCGGTGAGTTCGGTGAGGATGCGGATGGCTTCGAGCATGTGCTCGCGCTCCTGGGCCTCGTCCATGTATTGGTAATCGATCCAGCGGTAGCCGTGGCTGCAGATCTCGTGACCGGCTTCGACCATGGCGCGGATCACGTCCGGATGACGCTGGGCGGCCATGGCCACGGCGAAGATGGTCAGTGGCACACCAGTGTCCTTGAACAGCTTGAGCAGGCGCCAGACGCCAGCGCGGCTGCCATACTCGTAGAGCGATTCCATGCTCATGTTGCGCGCGCCCTGCAGTGGCTGGGCAGCGACCATTTCCGAGAGGAAGGCTTCGGACTCTTTATCCCCGTGCAGGATGTTGCGTTCGCCACCTTCCTCGTAATTGAGCACGAAAGACAAAGCAATGCGGGCATTCCCCGGCCAGCGCGGATGGGGTGGGGTGTTGCCGTAACCGATCAGGTCGCGAGGGTAATCAGCGCTCACTGCAGTCTTCCTTCTTGTACGTGAATGCGGAGGGCGTGGGCACCCGGGTAGGGTATCGGCCACGACGATAGAATGATTGTATACAACTTTGTTTGCGATTTGTAAGCCTGTTTTTTCGCTTTTCTTTGCCTTTTTACCCACTCCAGCCTCTATAAGGAGCCCTGCAAGAAACCTGCCTGATCGGTCAGCTAATGACGGGCACGTCGGCCAGTGGCGTGGTTTTGCGACTGATGGCGTATTTACAGGGGAGGGGCGGGGTGTCAGGAAAGAATACTGAATTATTGTGTACAATATTTAAGAAAAATGTCTTAATAATCCGACAGCCGCACGTTGTCGGGCGTTCTGAGCCTGGCGTGCGGGTATTTTTTGCCCACACATAGAACAGAGGCGAGCAAGCAATGGGACGTTTGACCACGCATGTACTGGATGCCGCGCATGGCTGCCCTGGCAGTTCGATCAAGGTCGAGCTGTACCGGGTCGAAGGCCAGCAGCTGGAACTGGTGAACACCACCCTGACCAACAGCGATGGCCGTTGCGACGCGCCGCTGCTGCAAGGCGATGATTATCGCAGCGGCGTCTACCAGTTGCAGTTCAGCGCCGGCGACTACTACCGTGCCCGCGGCGTGCAATTGCCCGAGCCTGCTTTCCTTGATGTGGTGGTGCTGCGTTTCGGCATCAGTGCCGAGCAGGATCACTACCACGTACCGTTGTTGATCTCGCCGTACAGTTACTCGACCTACCGTGGAAGCTAGTTGGTCGCTAGAAGAATCTTCGTAGGTCCTTGCCCGCTCACACTGCGGGCTTTTTTTATGGTTCTTCATGGAATCCTGGGGGGCTAGGATCCTTGGCTTGGCTTGGCTTGGCTTGTTCCGGCTGCGAGCTTATCCATTTGCTGTGGCGCCGCTGCCGGCCCCTTCCGCCTTTACGGCGTCCTACTTTTCTCTTGGGAAAAGTAGGCAAAACCGCTCGCTCCCGCATACGGCCCTACGCTGCGCTTCGGGTTCCTTCGCTTCGGTGTCCTCCAGGGGCATCGCGGCCTACGACTTGCTACGCAAGTCTACGTCTCGCGTCTTCGGCTAACGCCGAAGGGTGCTGCGCACCAGCCCCCTCCAGACACCTACACTCAGCCTCCTGAAGTCGCGAAGTTACGGGCGGCGCCTGCACTGGCGTATCTGCGAAAGCAGATTATGGCGTAGCCAAACTGACCCCAAAGCGAGGACTGGCCTGCTTCATCTTGATGCTGATCTTGATCTTCATGCACGTAATTCCAGGCGCCGCCAAAAGCGACTTCAGGAGGCTGAGTGGAGGTGCCTGTAGGGGCAGTGCGCAGCACCTTCGGCGTCAGCCGAAGACGCGAGACGTAGACTTGGCGTAGCAAGTCGTAGGCCGCGATGCCCCGGAGGGCGCCGTAGCGAAGGGACCCGAAGCGCAGCGTAGGGCCGTATGCAGGAGCAAGCGGTTTTGCCTACCTTTTCCCAAGAGAAAAGTAGGCCGCCGTAAGGGCGGAAGGGGCCAGCAGCGGCGCCACACCGAATGGATAAGCTCGCAACCAACCCCACCCCAAGGCTCATAGTCCCCGAAATTCCGTGAAGAACCTTTTTTTTTGCCTGTCATTCGAGATCCCACAGGGACCACTCAGGCATCAGCACTGTTTAGCCGACAACAAAAAGCCCCACCCGAAGGTGAGGCTCTGTTGTAGCAGTGTGCCGTGTTTAGAGGAACACGAACTTGGCAATGAAGATCGCCGTCAGCACCCACAGGCTTGCCGAGATCTCCTTGTAGCGCCCGGTCCCGGCCTTGAGCACCACATAGGTGATAAAGCCCAGGGCGATGCCGTCGGCGACCGAGAAGGTCAGCGGCATCATGATCGCGGTGACGATTGCCGGAATGCTGTCGGTGGCTTCGTCCCAATCGATATGGGCCATGCTGCCCATCATCAGCATCGCCACGTAGATCAAGGCACCGGCAGTCGCATAGGCCGGAATCATCCCGGCCAGCGGGGCGAAGAACATCGCGGCGATGAAGAACAGGCCGACCACCACGGCAGTCAGCCCGGTACGGCCACCGGCGGCGACCCCGGCAGCACTCTCTACATAACTGGTCACCGGTGGTACGCCGACCACGGCACCGAACACACTCGATGCACTGTCGGCCTTGAGCGCTCGCGACAGGTTTTCGATGCGCCCGTCGGCATTCACCAGGTTGGCCCGTTGGGCCACGCCCATCAGTGTGCCGGCGGTGTCGAACATGTGCACGAAGAGGAAGGCGAAGACCACGGCAATCATGCTGACGTTGAACACGCCGGCGACATCCATGGCCATCCAGGTCGGCGCCAGGCTCGGCGGCAGCGAGAACAATCCGCCGTACTCCACCAGGCCCAGGCCCCAGCCGGCGAGGGTGACGCTGATGATGCTGATCAGGATCGCGCCGAACACCCGGTGGTAGCTGAGCACCGCGATCATCAAAAAGCAGATGGCCGCCAGCAGCGGGCCAGGCTCGTGCAGCGAGCCGAGCTTGATCAGGGTCGCCGGGCTGTCGACGACAATCCCTGCGGTTTTAAGACCGATCAGTCCGAGAAACAATCCGACGCCGGCACCCATGGCATGACGCAGGCTGACTGGAATGCTGTTGAGCAGCCATTCGCGCACCCGCGACAAGGTCAGCAGCATGAACAGCACCCCGGAGACGAACACTGCGCCCAGCGCAGCTTCCCAGGTGTAGCCCATGGTCCCGACCACGGTGTAGGTAAAGAAGGCGTTGAGCCCCATGCCCGGTGCCAAGCCTACTGGCCAGTTGGCGTACAGGCCCATCAACAGGCAGCCGAGGGCGGCGGCGATGCAGGTGGCGACGAACGCCGCGCCGTGATCGATGCCAGCATCGGCCATGATGTTGGGGTTGACGAAGATGATGTAGGCCATGGTGATGAAGGTGGTCAACCCGGCGATCATTTCGGTTTTGACGGTGGTGCCATGTAGCTTGAGTTTGAAAATCCGCTCCAGCCAGCTCGTTTCGAGCGGTGGGGCAAGATCCAGCGTAGGGGCGTCGGATTTGCGGCTTTCCACAGCGTGTACTCCTCAAGTCTTTTCTTGTTTTCCAGAGCCAGTCCTGCGCACGCACTGGGGGGCTCTGTGAGGCGGATGGGATGGCAGGCCACCGGACCGTTTGTTGACTTCTGGGTCAGGAAGTTGCACGGATGGATTATGCGTTTGTATACAAAGAATGCAAATAATGTTTTCGTTGTTGTGCTCAGATAATTTGCCTGTGCAGCTATAAAGGCTATCGCCACCTGCAGAAATCCCTGCGGCTGTGTACAATGTGCCAATACCTTAATCGTTTAATTTTCTTACCAGGACTTGCCATCGCCCCTCTGGCTGGTATTACAGTCAGGGTCCGACTGGCGGATCTCCGTGCTCGAGTGCCCATGAACGAACAGCTGCAACCTCTCAAGAAACCAGTGCGTACCGGCAAGGCCGGTCGTAGCGGAACCCAGGACGATATCGTCTATGCGCACATTTTCGAGGCCATCCTCGAGCAGCGTCTGGCGCCGGGTACCAAGTTGAGCGAGGAAGCCCTGGGCGAGATCTTCGGCGTCAGCCGCACCATCATCCGCCGCGCCCTGTCGCGCCTGGCCCACGAAAGCGTGGTGCTGCTGCGGCCCAACCGCGGCGCGGTAGTGGCCAGCCCGACGGTCGAGGAAGCCCGCCAGGTGTTCTTCTCGCGGCGCATGGTCGAGCGCGCCATCACCGAGCTTGCGGTCGAGCATGCCACCGCCGAGCAACTCAACGAATTGCGCCAGATGGTCCGCGACGAGCGTGACAGCTTCTCCCGTGGCGATCGCGGCGCCGGCATTCGTTTGTCCGGCGAGTTTCACCTCAAGCTGGCAGAGGCTGCAGGCAATGCGCCGCTGATCAGCTTTCAGCGCAGCCTGGTGTCGCAAACTTCGTTGATCATTGCCCAGTACGAAAGCGGCAACCGCTCGCATTGCTCCTACGACGAGCACATGCAACTGATCGACGCCATCGAGGCCCGTGACGTCAACCAGGCGGTGAGCCTGATGATGCACCACATGGACCACATCGACAGCAAGCTCAACCTCGACGAAGACAGCGCGTCGGATGACCTGCATGCGGTGTTCTCGCACCTGCTGCAGACCAAGAAGCGTGGTGGGGTTGCACCGCTCAAGGGTTGAAGGCCAGTAACACCCAATCGCGGTGCGACGATTCGACTTGCCCCGCGATGCTTTCCGGCCACTGGCAGGTTATCCAGCCTCTGCTAGATTCTCACCTGATCCACCGCAAACCTTCATCAAGCAGTTGGGCTTGCGCGCTATGCGTAGAACTTCAACTACTTGAGGACAGGTATATGTCGATGCCCCTGAGCAAACGCATGGGTGCTGAACTGATCGGGACGTTCTGGCTGGTGCTGGGTGGCTGCGGTAGTGCGGTGATCGCCGCGTCGCTCCCCATCGGTATCGGCCTGGTCGGGGTGGCCATGGCCTTTGGCCTGACCGTGCTGACCATGGCTTTCGCCATCGGCCATATTTCCGGATGCCACCTCAACCCCGCGGTGTCGCTCGGGCTGGTGGTGGGCGGGCGTTTTCCGCTCAAGGACCTGCTGCCCTACGTCATCGCCCAGGTGATTGGCGCGATTCTCGGCGCAGCGCTGATCTACTTCATTGCCAGCGGCAAGGCGGGCTTTGAGTTGTCGGCAGGGTTGGCGTCCAATGGCTATGCCGAGCATTCCCCCAGCGGCTATTCGTTGGCGGCAGGCTTTGCCAGTGAGGTGGTGATGACCGCGATGTTCATCCTGATCATCATGGGCGCCACCGACAGCCGTGCCCCGGCGGGCTTTGCACCGATTGCCATCGGCCTGGCACTGACGCTGATCCACCTGATCTCGATTCCGGTCACCAACACCTCGGTGAACCCGGCGCGCAGCACGGGGCCGGCGATTTTCGTCGGTGGCTGGGCGCTGCAGCAGCTGTGGTTGTTCTGGGTGGCGCCGCTGATCGGGGCAGTGATCGGCGGCGCCTTGTACCGGGGGCTGGCGCGCGAGCCTTAGCGCTGGTGCACGCAGCGGCCGGCGGCGAAGGTCTGCTTGACGGTACGGTCGTCGCCCAGGGTCATCAGCACGAACAGCGTCTCGTCGATGCTGTTCGACTGCTGGAGGCGGTAGTCCATCAGCGCCGTGGCCTTGTAATCGAGTACCACGAAGTCGGCATCGTTGCCGGGCCGCAGGCTGCCGATACGGTCGTCCAGGCTCAGCGCCCGGGCGCCGCCCAGGGTTGCCAGGTACAGTGACTTGAACGGGCTCAGCCGCGCACCCTGCAGTTGCATGACCTTGTAGGCCTCATTCAGGGTGTTGAGCAGCGAGAAGCTGGTACCGGCCCCGACGTCGGTGCCCAAACCGACCTTGACGTTGAACTTCTCGGCCTGCGGCAGGTTGAACAGGCCGCTGCCGAGGAACAGGTTGGAGGTCGGGCAGAAGGCCACGGCCGAGCCGGTTTCTGCCAGGCGCTGGCATTCGTCGTCGCACAGGTGCACGCCGTGGGCGAACACCGAGCGCTGGCCGAGCAGCTTGAAGTGATCGTAGACGTCCAGGTAGCCCTTGCGCTCCGGGAACAGCGCCTTGACCCAGTCGATTTCCTTGAGGTTTTCGCTCAGGTGGGTGTGCATGTACAGGTCGGGGTATTCGCCCAGCAACTGGCCGGCCAGGGTCAGTTGCTCCGGGGTGCTGGTCGGCGCAAAGCGCGGGGTCACCGCGTAGTGCAGGCGGCCTTTGCCATGCCAGCGCTCGATCAGCGCCTTGCTCTGGATATAGCCGGATTCGGCGGTGTCGGTCAGGTAGTCCGGGGCATTGCGGTCCATCATCACCTTGCCGGCAATCATCCGCAGGTCCAGGCGCTCGGCGTGTTCGAAGAAGGCATTGACCGATTCGGGGTGCACGCTGCCGAACACCAGGGCGGTGGTGGTGCCGTTGCGCAGCAGTTCTTCGATGAAGATCTTCGCGACCTTGTCGGCATGCGCCTTGTCGGCAAACTGCTTCTCGCAGGGGAAGGTGTAGGTGTTGAGCCAGTCCAGCAACTGCTCGCCGTAGGAGCCGATCATGCCGGTCTGCGGGAAGTGGATATGCGTGTCGATAAAGCCCGGGGTGATCAGGGCATCCTGGTAATGCTCAACCTCGATGTCAGCCGCCAGGGTCGGCAGCAGGTCGCGGGCATGGCCCAGGGCGCTGATCTTGCCGTTGTCGATCAGCATCAGGCCGTCTTCGAAATACTGATAGGAGGCTTCGACGCCTACTTCGGCTGGGTCGGCGATGCTGTGCAGGATGGCGGCACGGTAGGCTTTGCGGGTTGCGCTCATAGGGCTCTCGTCATATGGCTTGGCTGCGCCGTGACGGCGGCAGCAATTGGGCAATGGGGCCGGCGTTGGCAGCGTTGTTGTGCTGGCCAAAGCTGGCGTTGTAGGTGGCAATGATTTCGGCGGCGATCGACACGGCGATCTCGATCGGCAGCTTGCCCTTGACCTCGGCGATGCCCATCGGGCAGCGCATGCGCTGCAGGCGCTCCTCGGCAAAGCCGCGTTCACGCAGGCGATGCTCGAACTTGACGCGCTTGGTCCTCGAGCCGATCAGGCCGAACCAGGTGAAGTCATTGCGTTTGAGGATCGCTGCGGTCAGTTCCAGATCCAGCTGATGGTTGTGGGTCATGACGATGCAGTAGCTGCCAGCGGGCAGGTCATCGACTTCATCCACCGGCTCTTCGCTGACGATCTTGCTGACCCCGGCCGGCATGTGCTCGGGGAATTCCTGCTCGCGCGAATCGATCCAGCGCACCTTGCAGGGCAAGGCGGCGAGCAAGGGTACCAGAGCGCGGCCGACATGGCCTGCGCCGAACACGGCGATCTGCGCCTGGACCTGGCCCATCGGTTCGAACAGCAGCACGGTGGCGCCGCCGCAGCACTGGCCGAGGCTGGCGCCGAGGCTGAAGCGTTCCAGGTGCGGCGCTTCACGGCGCTCGGCAAGCATCTGCCGGGCGATGTGCATGGCCTTGTATTCCAGGTGGCCGCCGCCGATGGTGTCGAACAGCTGCTCGGCGCTGACGACCATTTTCGAGCCGGCGTTGCGTGGCGTCGAGCCACGTTCTTCGATGATGGTCACCAGTACGCAGGGCTCGCCGCGAGATTGCAGGTCGGACAGGGCGTTGATCCAGGTGTGCATTATTCAGTTACCTCTACGGTGCCTGTTCTGGCCTCATCGCTTGCAAGCCAGCCCCCACAGGTCCGGTGTACACAGATCCTGTGGGAGCTGGCTTGCCAGCGATAGCGGACTCACGGTGTCACTGTCTCAACCTCGGTAGCAGGCTGTTGCGCCGCCACCGCTTTGCGCACCTGCTCGCAACCCCAGAGCACCCGCTCCGGCGTCGCCGGCGCATCGATCAGCGGGTGCACGCGGTAGTCGCCCAGGCTCGCCACGGCGTCCTTGATCGCGCACCAGGCGGCAATGCCGAGCATGAACGGCGGCTCACCCACGGCCTTGGAGTGGAACACCGTGTCTTCCGGGTTCTTGCGGTTCTCCACCAGCTTGACGCGCAAATCCACCGGCATGTCGGCCACCGCCGGGATCTTGTAGCTGGCCGGGCCGTTGGTCATCAGCTTGCCCTTGGCGTTCCATACCAGCTCTTCGGTGGTCAGCCAGCCCATGCCCTGGATGAACCCGCCCTCGACCTGGCCGATGTCGATGGCCGGGTTCAGCGAGGCGCCCACATCGTGAAGGATGTCGGTGCGCAGCATCTTGTATTCGCCGGTCAGGGTGTCGACGATCACCTCGGCACAGGCCGCACCGAAGGCGAAGTAGTAGAACGGCCGGCCGCGGGCCTGGCTGCGGTCGTAGTAGATTTTCGGGGTCTTGTAGAAGCCGGTGCTCGACAGCGACACCTGAGCAAAATATGCCTGTTGCACCAGGGCTTCGAAACTGAGGATTTCATCGCGCACACGCACGTGGCCGTTGCGAAACTCGACGTCTTCCTCGCTGACCTTGTATTGACGGGCGGCGAACTCGGTCAGGCGTTTCTTGAGGATCTCGGCGGCATTCTGCGCCGCCTTGCCGTTCAGGTCGGCGCCGCTGGAGGCGGCGGTCGGCGAGGTGTTGGGCACCTTGTCGGTGTTGGTCGCAGTGATCTGGATGCGCTGGAAATCCACCTGGAACACTTCGGCCACCACCTGTGCCACCTTGGTGTTCAGGCCCTGGCCCATTTCGGTGCCGCCGTGGTTCAGGTGAATGCTGCCATCGGTGTAGATGTGCACCAGGGCGCCAGCCTGGTTGAGGAAGCTGGCAGTGAACGAGATACCGAACTTCACCGGGGTCAGCGCCAGGCCTTTTTTGAGGATCGGGCTGTTGGCGTTGAAGCGGCGGATCGACTCGCGGCGCTCGGCATAATCGCTGCTGGTTTCGAGCTCGGCGGTGATCTCTTCGAGCATGTTGTGCTCGACGGTCTGGTAGTAATGGGTGACGTTGCGCTCGGTCTTGCCATAGTAGTTGGCCTTGCGCACCGCCAGCGGGTCGAGGGCCAGGTGGCGGGCGATGTGGTCCATGACCTCTTCGATGGCGACCATGCCTTGCGGGCCACCGAAGCCGCGGTAGGCGGTGTTCGACGCGGTGTTGGTCTTGCAGCGGTGGCCATGGATGGTGGCATCGCCCAGGTAATAGGCGTTGTCGGCGTGGAACATGGCGCGGTCGACGATCGACGCCGAGAGGTCCGGCGAGCAGCCGCAGTTGCCGGCCAGGTCGAAATTGATACCGTGCAGGCGGCCGTTGTCATCGAAGCCGACGTCGTATTCGATGTAGAACGGGTGGCGCTTGCCGGTCATGAGCATGTCTTCGACCCGCGGCAGGCGCATCTTGGTCGGCTGGCCGGTGAGGTGCGCGATCACTGCGCACAGGCAGGCGGGGCTGGCCGCCTGGGTTTCCTTGCCGCCGAAACCACCGCCCATGCGGCGCATGTCAACGACGATCTTGTTCATTGGCACGTCGAGGACTTCCGCCACCAGCTTCTGCACTTCGGTGGGGTTCTGGGTCGAGCAGTAGACGATCATTCCGCCGTCTTCGGTGGGCATCACCGAGGAGATCTGGGTTTCCAGGTAGAAGTGCTCCTGGCCGCCGATGTGCAGGGTGCCCTGCAGGCGATGCGGGGCGCTGGCCAGGGCGCTGACCGAGTCACCGCGCTGGTGGGTGTGGCTGTCGAGCACGAAGTGTTTCTTGCGCAGGGCCTCGACCACATCCAGCACTGGCTCCAGGTCTTCATATTCGATGATCGCGGCCATGGCCGCGCGGCGCGCGGTATCCAGGTCGCGGGCAGCGACGGCGACCACCGGCTGGCCAACGAACTCGACGGTGTCGATGGCCAGCAGCGGGTCACCGGGCAGCAGCGGGCCGATGTCCTTGAGGCCCGGTATGTCTTCATGGGTGATGGCGATGCGCACGCCTTCGAAGGCGTAGCAGGGGCTGGTGTCGATGCTCAGCACCCGTGCATGGGCGCGGTCGGACAGCCGCGCATAGACATGCAGCTGATTGGGGAACTCCAGGCGATCATCGATGTACACCGCTTCGCCCGACACATGCTTGTCGGCGCTATCGTGCTTGAGGCTGCGGCCAACCCCGGTGGTCAGGTCCTGGCTGAACAGTTCGGCCAGCTCTGCCTGGCTTTTGGCGACGTGATGGTTAGACATAAGCGGTCACCCGAGTTTCGATGTGCGGTGTTTGCAGTTCGATGAAGTATTTGCGCAGCAGGTTCTGCGCGCTGAGCAGGCGGTATTCTTTGCTGGCACGGAAATCCGAAAGCGGCGTGAAGTCCTCTGCCAGGGCCTGGCAGGCGCGCTCGATGCTGGCCTGGTTCCAGGCCTTGCCGACTAGCGCTGCTTCGCAGGCGCGGGCCCGTTTCGGGATCGCCGCCATGCCGCCGAAAGCAATGCGTGCAGCCTCGACCACGCCGTTGCTGATGCGCAGGTTGAACGCCGCGCAGACTGCCGAGATGTCATCGTCCAGGCGCTTGGACACCTTGTAGGCGCGGAACGCCCAGTCGGCACGGGCCCGTGGCACGACGATCTTCTCGATGAACTCGCTATCCTGGCGCGCGGTGATGCGGTAGTCGATGAAGTAGTCTTCCAGCGCCAGGGTGCGGGTGTTTTCACCCTTGCGTAAAACGATCTGCGCATCCAGGGCAATCAGCAGGGGCGGCGAGTCACCGATCGGCGAGGCGTTGCCGATGTTGCCGCCGAGGGTGCCCTGGTTACGGATTTGCAGTGAGGCAAAGCGGTGCAGCAACTCGCCGAAGTCCGGGTACTCGCGGCTCAGGGCGTCGTAGCAGTCGGTCAATGGCGTGGCGGCGCCGATTTCCAGGTGCTGGTCGTGAGTCTCGATGCGCTTGAGTTCGGCGACGTTGCCGACATAGATCATCACCGGCAGGGTCTTGTGGAACTGGGTGACTTCCAGCGCCAGGTCGGTACCGCCAGCCAGCAACCGGGCTTCGGGGTGCGAGCTGTAGAGGTCGGCAAGGTCGGCCACGGTCAGCGGCACCAGGCAGCGCTTGTCGCCACTGTTGAGCTCACCGGTTTCGCTTGGGGCGATAGCTTTGAGGCGGGCGATGGTCTGGGCTTCGCTGGCATCGAACTGATCAGGCTTGGCCTGGCAGCAGGACTGTTCGGCAGCGGCCAGGATCGGCCGGTAGCCGGTGCAGCGGCAGAGGTTGCCGGCCAGGGCTTCCTGGGCCTTGTGCAGGTCGGGGGCGTCGCTGTTCTTTTGCAGGGCAAACAGCGACATGACGAAGCCCGGGGTGCAGAAGCCGCATTGCGAACCATGGCATTCGGCCATGGCCTGCTGCACGCTGTGCAGCTTGCCCTGGTGCTTGAGGCCTTCGACGCTGATCAGCTGTTTGCCGTGCAGCGAGGAGACGAAGGTCAGGCACGAGTTGAGGCTGCGGTAGCGGATGTGCTCGCGGCCGTCATCGTTCTGCGCCAGCTCGCCGACCACCACGGTGCAGGCGCCGCAATCGCCGCTGGCGCAGCCTTCCTTGGTACCGGACTTGCCCAGGTGTTCACGAAGATACTCGAGGACTGTCAGGTTGGGGTCCAGGGCATGCTCACTGCGCAGCTCCTGGTTAAGTAGAAACTGGATCACGGGAAGGCCTCACAAGCGACTTATTGTTGTTGAGCGGACTGTAAGCAGACTTGATTTTCAGGTCAACAATTTTCTGACCTTCGGGTCAGGAAATTTCTCGTGGCGCTTCCGCCCTTTTACAGGTGCTCAGTTATGAGCATAGTTGGCCCTGTGTGATCCGAATCTTTTGCGCCAATCGTGCCAACTTCTGCCAAATGGCCACTGCGCGGCGTGGGGGCAAGTGCGCTACAATTCGGCGCTTGTGCACAGTTCAATGATTTTGAAGGAAAACCATGACGTTCAAGGCGCCGGACAGCCTCTCCGAGCAAATTGCCCATTACCTGGCCGAGCGGATCATTCGCGGTGAGCTCAAGCCCACCGAGCGGATCCAGGAGCAGAAGGTCACCCAGGCATTGAATGTCAGCCGTGGTTCAGTGCGCGAGGCGTTGCTGATCCTCGAGCGCCGGCACCTGGTGACCATCCTGCCGCGTCGTGGCGCCCATGTGACCGAGCTCGACGAACACAACGTGCGCAGCCTGTGTACGCTGATGGGCGAGCTGTATACGTTGCTCGGCAACGCCGTGGCCCTGAACTGGCGCAATGAGGGCGACCTGCTGCCGTTCCTCAAGATTCAGCAGCGCCTGACCAGTGCATTCGAACGCCAGGACATCCGCGTCTTCGTCGAAGACAGTTTCGCGGTGATGCGCGCCGCCTATCCGTTCGCCAACAACCCCTACCTGCAGGAAACCGTCGAGAACCTGCAACCGGCCATGAGTCGTGCCTATTACCTGGCGCTGGATCAGCGCAAGGCCAACATGAACGACTTCCTGGTGCTGTTCGCCAACCTGCTCGAGGCCGTGGTGGCCCGTGACCCGCAGCGTATCCGCACGGTGCTGGCCGAGTACTGCCAGCGCAGCTGCGAGCTGGTGCTGGCGGCGCTGGCGACTGCCTGAGCATGCGCCTCAAGTGCATTCGCCTGGCCGGGTTCAAGTCGTTCGTCGACCCCACCACGGTCAACTTCCCCAGCAACATGGCCGCCGTGGTCGGGCCCAACGGCTGCGGCAAGTCCAACATCATCGATGCGGTGCGCTGGGTGATGGGCGAAAGCTCGGCCAAAAACCTGCGTGGCGAGTCGATGACCGACGTCATCTTCAACGGTTCGACCAGCCGCAAACCGGTGAGCCAGGCCAGTATCGAGCTGGTGTTCGACAACTCCGACAGCACCCTGGTGGGCGAGTATGCGGCCTATGCGGAAATCTCCATCCGCCGCAAGGTGACCCGCGACGGGCAGAATACCTATTACCTCAATGGCGCCAAATGCCGGCGCCGTGACATTACCGATATCTTCCTCGGTACCGGCCTGGGCCCGCGCAGCTACTCGATCATCGAGCAGGGGATGATCTCCAAGCTGATCGAGGCCAAGCCCGAGGACCTGCGCAACTTCATCGAAGAAGCGGCGGGCATTTCCAAGTACAAGGAACGCCGGCGCGAGACCGAGAACCGTATCCGCCGCACCCACGAGAACCTCGAACGCCTGACCGACCTGCGCGAAGAGCTCGAGCGCCAGCTCGAACGCCTGCATCGTCAGGCCCAGGCGGCCGAGAAATACAAGGAATACAAGGCCGAGGAGCGTCAGCTCAAGGCACAACTGGCGGCCCTGCGCTGGCAGGCCCTGAACGATCAGGTGGGCCAGCGCGAAGCGGTGATCGGCGACCAGGAAGTGGCCTTCGAGGCCCTGGTGGCCGAACAGCGCAATGCCGATGCCAGCATTGAGCGCCTGCGTGATGGCCACCATGAGCTGTCCGAGCGCTTCAACCTGGTGCAGGGGCGTTTCTATTCGGTCGGCGGCGATATTGCCCGGGTTGAGCAGAGCATTCAGCACGGCCAGCAGCGTCTGCGCCAGTTGCAGGATGACCTCAAGGAGGCCGAACGCTCGCGCCTGGAAACCGAGTCGCACCTGGGCCATGACCGCACGATGCTCGCCACCCTGGGCGAAGAGCTGCAGATGCTCGAGCCCGAGCAGGAGCTGACCCTGGCCGCTGCCGAAGAGGCCGCCGCCACCCTGGAATACGCCGAAACCACCATGCACGGCTGGCAGGAGCAGTGGGACAGTTTCAACACCCGCTCGGCCGAGCCGCGGCGCCAGGCCGAGGTGCAGCAGGCGCGTATCCAGCAGCTGGAAACCAGCCTCGAGCGCCTGGCCGAGCGCCAGCGCAAGCTTGGCGAAGAGCGCGATCAGCTCAGTGCCGACCCGGAAGACGCCGCGATCCTCGAACTGGGCGAGCAGGTCGCGACCAGCGAACTGCTGCTTGAAGAACTGCAGATAGAAGAGCTGCAGGTGGTCGAGCAGCTCGAAGCGCTGCGCGAACAGCTGCAGCAGGCGGTACAGGCCCAGCAGCAAGCCCAGGGCGAATTGCAGCGCCTGGGCGGTCGCCTGGCGTCACTGGAAGCCCTGCAGCAAGCAGCGCTCGATCCTGGCACCGGCACCGCACAATGGCTGCGCGAGCAGGGCCTGGAGCAACGTCCGCGCCTGGCCGAAGGCTTGCGCGTTGAGCCGGGTTGGGAGCTGGCGGTGGAAACCGTGCTGGGCGCCGATCTGCAGGCGGTGCTGGTTGACGACTTCAATGGGCTGGACCTGAGCGCCTTTGATCAAGGCGAGCTGCGCCTGCTCGACAGCCGCGGCCAAGGCGTGCGCATGCCCGGCAGCCTGCTCGACAAGGTCGAAGGGCGCATCGATCTGGCGCCCTGGCTCGGCCAGGTCAAACCGGTAGAGCGCCTCGAACAGGCCTTGGCCCTGCGCACTCAGTTGGCCGAGGGGCAAAGCCTGATCAGCCGGGACGGTTACTGGGTGGGCCGGCACTTTTTGCGTGTCAGCCGCGCCAGCGATGCCCAGGGCGGGGTGCTGGCCCGAGGTCAGGAGCTGGAGCGCCTGGGCCTGGAGCTGCAAGAGCACGAAGCGACGCTGGAACTGCTGGAGGCCAGGCTGCAGGAGCAGCGCGAGCAGCAGCAACAACTTGAAGAGCGCCGCGAGCAACTGCGCCGCCGCGCACAGGACGAAGCGCGCCAACAAAGCGAGCTCAACGCCCGGCTCTCGGCCGGCAAGGCCCGCGCCGAACAGTTGAGCCTGCGCCGCCGGCGCCTTGAAGAAGAGCTGGCCGAGCTGCTCGAACAACGCAGCATCGAGTACGAAAACCTCGGTGAGTCACGGCTGCAACTGCAGGAAGCCCTCGACCTGATGGCTCAGGACACCGAGCAGCGCGAGCTGCTGCTGGCTCAGCGCGACAGCTTGCGCGAACGTCTCGATCGGGTGCGTCAGGAAGCCCGTCAGCACAAGGATCATGCCCATCAATTAGCGGTGCGCCTGGGGTCATTGCGCGCCCAGCACGATTCCACCCGCCAGGCCCTGGAACGTCTGGAACTGCAGTCCGAGCGCCTGAGCGAGAAGCGCGAACAGCTGACCCTGAACCTGGAGGAGGGCGAGGCGCCGCTGGAAGAGCTGCGCCTCAAGCTTGAAGAACTGCTGGAAAAACGCATGAGCGTCGATGACGAAATGCGTCAGGCGCGGCTGCACATGGACGAAGCCGACCGTGAGCTGCGTGACGCCGAGAAGCGCCGCACCCAGGCCGAGCAGCAGTCGCAACTGCTGCGTGGCCAGCTCGAGCAGCACCGGCTGGAATGGCAAGGGCTGAGTGTGCGGCGCAAGACCTTGCAGGAGCAACTGCTCGCCGACGGCTACGACCTCGACGGGGTACTGGCAACCCTGGGCGAGCAGGCCAGCGAGCAGGAAGCCGAGCAAGAGCTCGAGCGCATCGATGCGCGCATCCAGCGCCTGGGCGCGATCAACCTGGCGGCGATCGACGAGTACCAGCAGCAGTCCGAGCGCAAGCGCTACCTGGATGCCCAGGACGCCGATCTGGTCGAAGCCCTGGACACCCTCGAAAACGTCATTCGCAAGATCGACAAGGAAACCCGCAACCGCTTCAAGGATACCTTTGATCAGATAAATGCCGGATTACAGGCACTTTTCCCAAAAGTTTTCGGTGGTGGCAGCGCTTACCTGGAACTGACGGGCGAAGATCTACTCGATACAGGGGTGACGATCATGGCGCGGCCACCGGGCAAGAAGAACAGCACCATCCACCTGCTCTCGGGCGGTGAGAAAGCGTTGACCGCCCTGGCCCTGGTGTTTGCCATTTTCAAGTTGAACCCGGCACCGTTCTGCATGCTCGATGAAGTCGATGCGCCGCTGGACGATGCCAACGTCGGGCGTTACGCCCGGCTGGTGAAAGAGATGAGCCAGACAGTGCAGTTCATCTATATCACCCACAACAAGATCGCCATGGAAATGGCCGATCAACTGATGGGGGTTACCATGCATGAACCGGGTTGTTCACGGCTGGTGGCGGTGGATGTGGAGGAGGCGATGGCCATGGTCGACGCCTGATTTGAAGCAATAAGGTGTGAACCAGCGGTAAATGGCCCTGTCAGTTGCGACAGACGGTGTAAAGTTATCTTTGGTCGTGCTAGCTTAATGTCACTTATTTTTTTGCGTGGGTAAAACGCCTGTCAGAACATAGAGTTGGCGCCACGTTTTAAAGGGGTTTAAACCCTTTATTTTTCAGCATTTTTTACAGAGGCACGGGATTACATGGAAATCGGTCTGCGCGAGTGGCTGATCGTCATCGGCATTATTGTCATTGCCGGTATTCTTTTCGACGGCTGGCGCCGCATGCGCGGCGGCAAGGGCAAGTTGAAATTCCGTCTGGACCGCAGCTTTTCCAACCTGCCGGACGATGACAGCAGCGGTGGCACCGAAGTGATCGGCGAGCCGCGCGTGCTCGACACCCACAAAGAGCCAGCGCTGGACGAACACGATTTGCCGTCGATGAGTGCGGGGCGTGAGCGTGAACCCAAGGTCGGCAAGGGCAAGCGCAACAAGCGCGGCAACGAGCCACAACAGGGTGACCTGAACCTGGCCGCCGAACCGCGTGAGCCGGACCTGTTCGGCAATGCTGACGATGACTTCCCCGACGAAAGCCCGAAAACCACTGGCTACGGTTCCAGCGAAGGCAAGGACCTGCCGCCGGTTGAAGAAGTGCTGGTGATCAGCGTGATTTCCCGCGACGAAGGCGGCTTCAAGGGCCCGGCGTTGCTGCAGAACATTCTTGAAAGCGGCCTGCGTTTCGGTGAAATGGACATCTTCCACCGGCACGAAAGCATGGCCGGTAATGGCGAAGTGCTGTTCTCGATGGCCAACGCGGTCAAGCCGGGCGTGTTCGACCTCGATGACATCGACCACTTCAGCACCCGTGCGGTGAGCTTCTTCCTCGGCCTGCCGGGCCCGCGTCATCCGAAGCAGGCCTTCGACGTGATGGTGGCGGCGGCACGCAAGCTGGCCCACGAACTCAACGGTGAGCTCAAGGATGACCAGCGCAGCGTGATGACCGCGCAGACCATCGAGCACTACCGCCAGCGCATCGTCGAGTTCGAGCGCCGGGCGCTGACCCAGAAGCGCTGACAGCATCGCCGGCAACGCCGGCTCCCACAGGGTTCGGTGTATGCGGTCCTTGTGGGAGCCGGCCTTGCCGGCGATGAAGCCTCAACCGATATGTAGAGACATGCCCCAAAGAGCAGCCAAGGCTGCTCTTTTGCTTTGCAAGAGACGACACATCATGACCGCCGAATCCCGAATCCTTGAACTGCGCGCCGAGCTCGACCAGCACAACTACCGCTACTACGTGCTCGATGAGCCGAGTGTGCCCGACGCTGAGTACGATCGCCTGTTCAATGAACTCAAAGCCCTGGAAGCCGAACATCCAGGGCTGGTGACCGCTGACTCGCCGACCCAGCGTGTTGGCGGCTCGGCGTTGTCGGCATTTAGCCAGGTGCGCCACGAAGTGCCGATGCTCAGCCTGGGCAATGCCTTTGAAGAAAATGACCTGCGCGAGTTTGACCGTCGTGTGGTTGAAGGTCTGGACCTGCCGGCTGGCGACCTGCTGGGTGACGGCGCCGCAGTCGACTACAGTTGCGAGCCCAAGCTCGACGGCCTGGCGGTCAGCCTGCTGTACCGTGATGGGCAACTGGTGCAGGGCGCAACCCGTGGCGACGGCACCACGGGGGAAGACATCAGCGTCAATGTGCGCACTGTGCGCAACATCCCGCTCAAGCTGCAGGGCGAAGGCTGGCCGGCAGTGCTGGAAGTGCGTGGTGAAGTGTACATGTCCAAGGCCGGGTTCGAGCGCCTGAACCAGGCGCAGATCGACGCGGGCGGCAAGACCTTCGCCAACCCGCGCAATGCCGCCGCCGGCAGCCTGCGCCAGCTTGACTCGAAGATCACCGCCAGCCGCCCGCTGGAATTCTGCTGCTATGGCGTCGGCCAGGTATCGGCGCCGGTTGCCGACACCCACATCGGCACCCTGGAGCAGCTCAAGGCCTGGGGCATGCCGATCAGCCGCGAGCTGCGCCATGCCGCTGGCGTGGCCGAGTGCCTGGAGTACTACCGCGACATCGGCGCGCGGCGCAACGAGCTGCCTTACGAGATCGACGGCGTAGTGTTCAAGGTCAACAGCCTGGCTTCCCAGCGCGAGTTGGGCTTCCGCGCCCGTGAACCGCGCTGGGCGATTGCCCACAAGTTCCCGGCCATGGAGGAGCTGACCGAAGTGCTGGACGTCGAGTTCCAGGTCGGCCGCACCGGCGCGGTAACCCCCGTGGCCCGGCTCAAGCCGGTCAAGGTGGCGGGTGTGACGGTGTCCAATGCCACCCTGCACAACATGGACGAAGTCGCCCGCCTGGGCCTGATGATCGGCGACACGGTGATCATTCGCCGCGCCGGTGACGTCATCCCGCAAGTCATGCAGGTGGTCACCGAGCGTCGCCCGGAAGGTGCCCGCCCCGTGCACATCCCCACCGAATGCCCGGTGTGCGGCTCGCAGGTCGAGCGCACCCAGCTGGTCAAGCGCAGCAAGGGCAAGGAGACCGTCAGCGAAGGCGCTGTGTACCGCTGCGTCGGCCGTCTGGCCTGCGCCGCCCAGCTCAAGCAGGCGATCATTCACTATGTATCGCGCCGCGCCATGGATATCGAAGGCCTGGGCGAGAAGAGCGTCGAGCAACTGGTGGACGAAGGCTTGATCCGTTCGCCAGCTGATCTGTACCAGCTGACCTTTGAGCAGATCGTCGACCTTGAAGGCTTTGCCGAGCTGTCGAGCAAGAACCTGTTGGCGGCCATCGAAGCCAGCAAAAAACCGGGCCTGGCGCGCTTCATCTACGCCCTCGGCATTCCGGATGTGGGCGAGGAGACGGCCAAGGTACTGGCTCGCTCCCTGGGTTCGTTGCAGCGGGTCATGGCGGCGTTGCCGCAGGTGCTGACTTACCTGCCGGACATCGGCCTGGAGGTCGCCCACGAGATCCACAGCTTCTTCGAAGACGAGCACAACCGCACAGTGATCGCGCAGTTGCTCGAACGCGGCTTGCAGTTGCAGGACGAAGGGGAGCTGGGCGCCGAGTTCGCCGCCAGCACTACCCTGGCCGGGTTGATTGCCAAGCTGGATATTCCGTCGGTCGGGCCCACCGGCGCGGAAAAACTGGTGGCCAAGCTCGACAGCCTGGAGAAGATCATCGCCGCTGACGGCATCGACCTGCGCCAGGCCTTGGCGGCCAAGCCGGCCGAAGCGGTACGGGCCTTCTTCCAGGTCGCGGAAAACGCCACCCTGGCCCTGGCCATCGAAGCGCAGCTGCGCGACTTCGGTATGCACTGGTCGAGCGAGAAGAAAGTCGCCGAAGGCTTGCCCCTGGCCGGCCAGACCTGGGTGCTGACCGGCTCGCTGGAACGCATGAGCCGCGATGTGGCCAAGGACAAGCTGGAAAGCCTCGGGGCCAAGGTCGCCGGTTCCGTCTCGGCCAAGACCCACTGCGTGGTCGCCGGCCCCGGCGCCGGTTCCAAGCTGGCCAAGGCCAGCGAGTTGGGCCTGAAGGTGCTGGATGAAGATGCCTTCGTCGGCTTCCTGGCCGGTCACGGCATCGCGGTATAAACACGGCACTGGCGACGGTAACCATGGTCTAGTCTTGGCAGGCAGCCAGGGAGGGATCGCCATGTACCGTTTTTTCGAACAGCTGGGCGCCAGGATCGCCGTGCGCTTCGTCAGCCAGCCGCAACGCCCGGATCGGGTCTGGCAGTGCCAATGCGGGCAGTCGGTGTTCTTTCGCAACAGCCAGTGCCTGGCCTGCCAGTCGGCGCTGGGCTATTGGCCGCCGAGCAACCGGGTGGCGAGTCTCTCGCCCGGGCCTGCAGAGGGGCTCTGGCTGCTCGATGGTGAGCCTGAGGCCGGCCCGCTGCGGCGCTGCGCCAACCTCGATACCCCGGCCGCCTGCAACTGGCTGCTGGCCGACCACGAGCCGGATAGCCTGTGCCTGGCCTGTCGCCTGAACCGGACCATTCCGGACCTTTCCATCATCGACAACCACCTACGCTGGCGCAAGCTGGAAACCGCCAAGCGCCGGCTGACCGCGCAGCTGTTGCACCTGGGCTTGCCGGTGGAGCCGAAAGGCGAGGAGGGTGGCCCGGGCCTGGCCTTCGATTTCATCGGCGTCGACCTTGACGGCAAGGCCCCGGTGACCGGTCATGCCAATGGCCTGATCACCCTTGATGTGCGCGAGGCCGATGACGACTGGCGCGAGCGGGTACGCGTGCAACTGCACGAACCTTATCGAACCCTGCTGGGCCACCTGCGTCACGAAGTCGGCCACTACTATTGGGACCGTTTGATTGCTGGCAGCCATTGGCTCGACGGCTTTCGCGACCTGTTCGGCGATGAGCGCGAAAGCTACGGCCAGGCGCTGGAGCGTCACTATCAGCAGGGCGCGCCGAGTGATTGGGCGGCCGCCCATGTCAGTGCCTACGCCACCATGCACCCCTGGGAAGACTGGGCCGAAACCTGGGCGCACTATCTGCACATGACCGATGCACTCGACACCGCTCTGGCCTTGGGCATGAGTGCCAGCAGCCTGGAGCTGGATTTCCCGCCCTTCACCTGTGAGGACCTGTATCGCCCGGATGACCCCGGGGCAAAAGATTTTCTCGCTTTTATCAATGCCTGGGTCGAGCTGTCAGCGATGCTCAATGAGCTGTCGCGCAGCATGGGCCAGGTGGATTTCTATCCGTTCGTGCTGCCGTCGGCGGTGGTGGCCAAGCTGCACTTCATTCATCTGCGCATGGCCGACTGTCAACTGGCGCCGGTGGCATAGCTATGTAGTGCAACTGCTGCCGGGCAATGCAATAGCCTCGTGTCTTTTGTGAAGCCCCAACATGACCCGCTCGAACATCTGCCGGGCTGGTCTGCCGGCGTGCTGCTGGCAAGTGCCGGAACAGACCGCTGGGGCCAGGTGCGTACCCTGGTCAAAAGCGCCGAGGGGCATTTCAGCGTCGAGGGGCAGGAGGGTAGCGATACCGACCGTAATCGCGCCCGGCGCTTGAGTGGCCAGGTAGTGCTGGAGGACCGGTTCAGGCCACCCGCACGCCTGGCCGATGGGCGGATCGGCTATCCCTTGAGTGGCCGTGGTGCGGCGGGCGAGTATTGGCAGTTCTATCGCGACCAGGCCAAGCAGTTGTTTCCGCGGCTCACGGATGCTGTCGATGTGCCCAGGCTGCTCAGGGAAAAAGCCGAGGAACTGGCCAGTTTGCGCAAGTCTTTGAGTCAATGGGTGCAGGATGATGCTGCGCCGCAGTCCAGTGGCGCGCAGCGGGCTGGAGGTGCTTGACCTGAGTAACAACCCCTTGGGCACGTCGCCGAGTACGATGCGGTGCGCACCGAGTTGTTCGACAGGGTCTGGCGCATGGTCGATGCTGCCAGCGCCGACAGTCAGTTGCGTGCCAAGTTGTTCAGGCTGGCGGGCCATCCGCGTACCTGCGGCAACAGTATTGCGCTGAACTTCAGCTACCTGGAAATCCAGGTCCAGGTCTTTCAGGCCCTGTCGGTAAGCGAGAGCTCCCAGGTTACCGCCCGGCTGCTGCGTCTGGGCCAGGGCCTGTTCCGCCTGGACAAGCTCGACAAGGTGGTGCTGGACGGGTATCAGGCTGCGGCGGGAAAGCACCCAGGGGCGCTGGCGCGATGTCGAGGAAGTGGAAGTCAGCCTGGGTTATCGGGTCAGGCTGGCCGAAGTGCTGGACCTGCCGGGGCAGCCATCGGCAATGTTGTTCCCGGACCTGGTTCTGGTGCGACTGGTTGCGCCAGCGCGACACCCAGGCATTCCTTGCCCTGCGCAACTCGCTGGAGCAACAGGAGCAGGCGTTGGAAGAGCGTCGGGCCTCGATCAGCGATGCCGAGTACTACGCCGGGTACTCGAGCCTCTACAAAGTGTTCCAGGAAAAAACCACCGAACTGATCCACAGCCTGAGCGAAGAGGCGGTGCGATGGGATCTGGGGGATGTTGCAAGGCTGCGTCGCCTGCACGGGTAGATATCTACCGCCAGGTGCCGCCGAGCGGCCGGTAGCGTGGCGCTTTCCCACTGTTCATACAGAGAAGACGCCATGCTTGAATCCCACGACCCCGCAGACGCTCTGAGCTTCCATGAAGCCTTGCAGCGTACTTTGCCCGCCTGGCTGCTTCAGGCCCAGCCCAGTCATCTTGCAGAACTTGCCTACAGCATGGCTCAGAGCCGCCTGTACCGTGCCCGGGTGCAGTCGTTACTGAGCACGTTGCAGGCACTGCCGGGCTTTGCCCATGCAGAACTGAAAAAAGCGCTGGTGCCGGTCTTCGGGCAGGATTTCGACCCGCAGCGTGATCAGTTTTGCCGAGTCACCAGGGTCGCTCAATCCTCGCTGCAGATTCCACCGCAAAGAGTCAGCTACAAGCGCGTGGAAACCCGCCGCAGTATGCTGCAGGCTGCAATGGACAACTTCGAAGCAGAGGAAACCCTGGCTGAAACGCTGGGCGAAAGTTACCTGATCGTTGGCAAGCGGGCCCGGGCAGGGGCTGCGGATTTTGCCCGGCGCTGCCGTGAGCTGGACCTGGGCGGGCGTTTTCAGGCGCACCTGGAAGCGCTCTTTACCCCTATGGACGGTCCCGGCCAAACCCAGGGGGCAGCGGCCCGTGAGGTGCACGAGATGCTCGAAGAGCAGCGCCGTTTTGACTTACGGGTAACGGCTTACCTGGCCTGGTTTCAAGGTGACCTGACCGAATGGGGGTTCCGTCTGATGCAGAACCTCACGGCGCAGGCCGGGCCGTTGCGTTTGAAGAACATCGACATCCGCGCCTTTGTTCCCAGCCTGATGGGCGTGGCCCTGCGAGAGGTGCTGGTTATCGGCCAGCATCCGCAGCGGTGCAACTCCCTCGAACAGGCCGCCAGCCTGTTCCTCTACATTCCCGGCGACGCTCAGGGCAGCCTCAAGGAGTTTGCCAGTGTCGCCGAACTGCGGGATGAATGGCAGCAGCGCCTCGGGCTGCCGGGCTATGCAGATTCATTGCTGCGCTTTGCCAGTGTGCAGGATCGCGGCAGGTTGCAGGCGCAGTTGGCAAGTCTACAACCCGCTGGCAGTGTCGAGCTGAGCATCAGCTACCAGGGCACCCCGCTGGCAGCCAACCTGTTCCGCGACATGGTTCGCGCACAAGTTGCCGCCTTGCGTGAAGATGCAGCCAGGCTGGCGGTTCCCACGGCCCAGGTCGATGCGCGGGTGCGTCAACGCAACTGGGAATGGTACGAAACGGCTGGCCTCGACTTGCTGGGCGTTGCCGGCTTGCTCATTCCGGTGCTTGGCGAGGTCATGCTGGGGGTGGCGGCCGTGCAACTGGCCGCTGAAGTCTTTGAAGGCTTCCAGGCTTGGCACAATGATCACCGGGACGAGGCGCTCGAGCATCTGCAGCGCGCTGTGGAACAGGTGGCCGGGGCTGTCGCGCTGGCGGCGGGCGGTCGTGTATTGCAAGAGCTGGCAGAGGCTTCGGGCTTTATGCAAGCCTTGCAGTCAATACGCCTTGTTGGCAACCAACAGCGCCTATGGCACCCCGACCTTGCACCATACCGCCAGGCGGGGCTGCGCCTGGCCGAGGGGCCAGGCGAGCACCCAGGGTTGTTCATGGCCTCAGGCGGCCAGTACTTGCGCATGCAGAAGCACGATTTTGCCGTGGTCAATCAGGGGGATGCCTGGCATATCCAGCCAGTGGACGAGCGCCACACCTTTGCGCCGGCACTTAGGCATAACGGCGATGGCGGCTGGCTGCACGCGGGTGAGTCACCCTGGCAATGGCAGCAATTGCACGTGCTTGGACGCCGCCTCGGGGCATGCGCCGAAGGCCTGGCCGATGAGCAGATTCACCAGGCGCTGGGAGTCTGTGGCTATGATCTTGCGTCCGTTCGCCAGCTGTTGATCGAGCAGCAGCCGCTGCCAGCGGTGATTGTCGATGCCTTCGAGCGGATGGGTGGGGCCAGATTGCCCTGGCCGCAACCGGTCTCCGTGCACGGTCAATGGTTGCTGCGGGACTTTCCCGGATTATCGGTGCGTGCCGCCGAACAAATTGCCGCATCGGCAACCGACGTTGAACTGCAGGTCATGAACCGCCGCCAGCGTGTGGCGCCGGCACTCGCCGAGAAGGCTGTGCGAACCTTGCGTGAACTGCGCCTCAATCGCGCGCTGATCGGCTTTTATCACCGGCAATCGGCAGGCATCGACACCGCTCGTCTGGCGCTGGGGTTATTGCCGCGGTTGCCGGGCTGGCCAGCAGGTGAGTCCCTGGCCGTCACGGCGCAAGAGCTGGTCGAGCAGATCGACCCGCACACGGATGTCATCGCGGCGCTTTTCCAGCGGCTTTCTGCGTCGTTGCAAGGGTCTTTCGCCGAGCCCGCTGAACTGGGTACAGAACTGGCCAGTGCGGCATTGCTGCAGCGCAGGCGGTGTGCGCAACTGCTGGGTTTGCAGAACGAGACAGCCTGGTTGCGTTCACCGCAGCGTCTGGATGCGGGGCGGCTCGGCTATCCGTTGAGCGGCAGGGGGCGCCTTTGGGCCATTCACCCTTCAAGGTCGGGCCAGGTGCGCGCTCTATATCCGAACATGACGGATGGTGAAATCAATCAACTGGTGGCGTATCTGGAGGCTCGCGGCACCACGCTGGCGAGCTACCTGGTGCAGCGCAAGGCCGAGCTCAGGCAACTTGAAAGTGACCTGCGCTACTGGGAAGGGGAGGCCATTGGCGAGGCGTCGACCAGTGCCAGGCGCCGGGTTTCCCGGCAGTTGCGCCGGGCCTGGGGGCGTCAGGCGGAGCGCGCCTACGACCCTCAGGGCAAGGCCTATGGCTTTCGCCTGGATTTGCATGGCGCGCGCATCGGTCGGCTGCCGGAGCTTGAAGCCTGCAACTTTGATTTGGTGGTCGAACTGACCTTGACCGATATGGCATTGAGCGAAATCCCCCAGGGTTTTCTCGCTGCATTCCCCGATCTGGAGCGGCTTTCCCTCGATCATAATGACCTTCAGCGGCTTACGGCCGAGATCAGCGCCTGCACCGATCTCAAGTATCTCAACCTGTCGCACAACCGATTGTCCTTGACGGCGGAGCAGGCGCAGGCGCTGTCCGGCCTGACCCAACTGGAGGAGCTGAGGCTTGCCGACAACCCGTTGAGTACCGCGCCGAACTTGGAACGGATGCCCTACCTGCGGCGCTTGCAACTGCAAAGCTGTGGGCTGCAAACCTGCCCCGAGGGCCTGGCGGGCAGAGCCTTTCTGGAGCTGGCCGACTTGCGCAACAACGCGATCGTGACGCTCCCCGCCGAGCTGTTGGCAATTGATTCACGGCTGGCGCCGCGGGTGCTGCTGGGTGACAACCCGTTCGACAGCGCTGCCCGTCAAGGGTTGCTGGAGTATCGCCAGCGTACCAACGTTACCCTGGGCGGGTTGGCCCCGCGTCAGCAGGCCACCTGGCATGCCTCCTACTACTGGCTGGACCTGTTGTCGGCGCCCCTGAAAGCGCAGCGTGAACTGCAGTGGGCCCTGGTGGAGCACGAAAGCGGCGCCGGGGCGTTTTTCGATCTGCTGGCGCGTCTCGGGGAGACCGCTGATTACCGTTTGCAACGGGGCGATCTCGAGTGTCGGGTCTGGGCCTTGTTCGATGCGGCCTGGGCAAGCGCAGGTTTGCGTAGCGAGTTATTCGATCTGGCGGTCAGTGATGTTACCTGTGGCGACAGCGTGGCCCTCAACTTCAGTGCCATGGAGGTCCGCATGTTGGCGCATCAGGTTGGCGCCCTGGCGCTCGATGCCAACGACAGCGCTCCATTACTCAAACTGGCCCGCGGATTGTTTCGCCTGGAGCAGTTGGACAGTTTCGCCGACCAGGAGCTGGCCGCCAGGCCTTTGCTGGTGGATCGGGCACGGGATCAGATCGAAGTGCGCCTGGCTTATCGCCTGGGTCTGGCCGATGCATTGGCGTTACCGGGGCAGCCGCGCACCATGCTCCATGACGATTGGGCCGGGGTAGGGCCGCAGCAGTTGGAACAAGCCCGGCTCCAGGTGTTGGCCGATGAGCAGGGTGAGGCCTTGCAGAAGTTCGTCTGTTCGCGGGATTTCTGGCAGGACTTTCTGCGGCGCAAGTACCCGGACCGCTTCACCGCCATGCAGAGGCCTTATCGCCAAGCGCTGGAGGCGGCCGCCGAAGAGGACGACAACTATTGGCAGCAGGCGGCGATGATCGGCGAAGCACGGCAGAACGCCTTCGATGCGTTGGTGCAAACCCTGACCCGCGAAGAGAGCACAGCGCCGGCAGATGCTGGCCAGGAACGCCAAGTCATTGAGTAACGATGAGTTTTTAGCAATTAAAGGTTGTAACTTGGCCTGATGCCGGTACAATGGCGCGGCTCGTCGCCAGATGAGCATGCGTTATGGTGACCCCATCGGTCCCCCCGCAACGATCAGCCGTGAACCCGGTCAGGCCTGGAAGGGAGCAGCCGCAGCGGTGACATTGTGTGCCGGGGTGTGGCTGGTGGGGTCGCCACCTATCTCGCCTTGTGCGTCATGCATCACCTCTTGTCTCCTTGAATGCCCTTGGCTGCCATTGGCCAGCGAATGATGGCGCGCGCTCGGTTTTTTGCGGTTATGGCGTTGCAACGGTTGGCTGAGTGTAACGCTCGATGATCTGCTGGAGTTCCCCGGACGCCTTCAGGTGCAGCAACGCGCGTAAAATACCCTGTACCGGCAGGTCCGGCGCATTGCGAACAACGCACCCCAGGCTCTGCTCCTCGACCACGGCCAGAGGCCGCAGCCGTTGCCCGGCAGGCAACTCGCGGTTGAACCAGTCCAGCGATAGCTGGTTGCTGATTGCATAGCGGTAGCGGTTGGCGTTCAGCTTGTTCAGTACCAGCAATTGATTGCGGCTGTCTTCACGCTGCAACTGGCCGCTGGCAAACAGCGGCTCGATAGTTGAGTAGGTGTAGCCGAGCACGGTGCCAATGGCTTGCGGTGCCAGTTGCTTGGGTAGCAGCGGCTGCATCTCGCCGGGCTGGCCGACCAGCAAGTCGCGTTGCTGGAGCAGCGGCAAACTCCAGAGGTAGGTATTCTCGGGGATAGTGAGCCAGGACTGGGCAACATAGCAGCGTACATCGATATCGCCGTTCTCCATGGCGTGCTGCAAGCGCAGGCGCGGTAATACATGAAACTGCGCGCGATGCCCGACGTCTCGGGCCACGGCCAGCATCAGGTCGTGCAGAATACCTTCGACCGGTTGTTGCTGTTCAACGCGTATCAGTGGCATGGCCCAGCTTTCGGCCACCGAAAAGCGCAGTACGGGGTCGGCCGCCTGGCTGGCGGTGCTTGCCAGCAGCAACGCACTCAGTATTCTCCACACACCGCATCCTCCCTGATGCCCGCCTGACAGCTTAGCCGAGATCGGCGGGGTGCAATTTTGCCCCCGCTCCGCTACGATTAGCGGTCTTCAGCTTGCAGTCGCGACGGTTTTCGATGAGTTATCAGGTTCTTGCACGTAAATGGCGTCCGCGCTCGTTCCGCGAAATGGTCGGCCAGACCCATGTGCTCAAGGCCTTGATCAATGCGCTGGACAACCAGCGCCTGCACCATGCCTACCTGTTCACCGGCACCCGCGGCGTGGGCAAGACCACCATCGCGCGGATCATCGCCAAGTGCCTTAACTGCGAAACCGGTATCACCTCCACGCCCTGTGGTACCTGTTCGGTGTGCCGGGAAATCGACGAAGGGCGCTTTGTCGACCTGATCGAGATCGACGCCGCCAGCCGCACCAAGGTCGAAGACACCCGCGAACTGCTCGACAATGTGCAGTACGCGCCAAGCCGCGGACGCTTCAAGGTTTACCTGATCGACGAAGTGCACATGCTCTCCAGCCACTCGTTCAACGCCTTGCTGAAAACGCTGGAAGAGCCACCACCCTACGTCAAGTTCATCCTTGCCACCACCGACCCGCAGAAGCTGCCGGCGACCATCCTGTCGCGCTGCCTGCAGTTCTCGCTGAAGAACATGACCCCCGAGCGGGTGGTCGAGCACTTGAGCCATGTGCTCGGCGCCGAAAACGTACCCTTTGAAGACGATGCCCTGTGGCTGCTCGGCCGCGCGGCCGACGGCTCGATGCGCGACGCCATGAGCCTGACCGACCAGGCCATCGCCTTTGGCGAAGGCAAGGTCCTGGCAGCCGATGTGCGGGCAATGCTCGGCACCCTCGACCACGGTCAGGTGTACGGCGTGCTTCAGGCCTTGCTGGAAGGCGACGCGCGGGCCTTGCTCGAAGCCGTTCGGCACCTGGCGGAACAGGGGCCGGACTGGAATGGCGTGCTGGCCGAGATGCTCAACGTGCTGCACCGCGTGGCCATTGCCCAGGCGTTGCCGGAGGCGGTCGATAATGGCCAGGGCGATCGCGACCGGGTCCTGGCCCTGGCTCGGGCATTGCCGGCCGAAGACGTGCAGTTCTATTACCAGATGGGGCTGATCGGTCGACGCGATCTGCCATTGGCGCCGGATCCGCGTGGTGGTTTCGAGATGGTCCTGCTGCGCATGCTGGCGTTCCGTCCCGCCGATACCGACGATGCGCCGAAGCCGGTGCTAAAGCCGGTGGGGATCAGCCAGGCCACAGCTGATTCTGCAAGCGCGGTGGCAGCAGCCCCCCAGGCTGCGCCGGCCGTGGCGGCTGCGCCCGTGGTTACTGAGCCTGAGCCTGTTGCGGAGCCAGAGCCAGAGCCAGAGCCTGTACCCGAGCCGGTCGAGGCCCAGCTACCTGAGCCGGTTGTCGACCTGCCCTGGAACGATCCCGTCGCTTCTGAGCCTGAGGTCGAGCCCGCGCCGGTTGCCGTAGAGCCGCCGCCCGCGCCTGCGCCGGCTCAGCAGGTCGCGCCGCAGCACGTGCCGCCGCCCGACGATGGCATCGGCTACAGCCCGGCCGGCATGGACCGCGACGACGAGCCGCCGCTGGACGAAGACTATTACGAGCCGGAAATGGACCCGGCCAGCTACAGTTACCTGGACGAGCTGGCCATCGAGCATGCTCACGAAGTTGATGCGCCGCCTGCCGAGCCATTGCCCGCCGCGCAGCCGGCCACGGGCCTGGCGCTGAAATGGCTGGAATTGTTCCCGCAGTTGCCGATTTCCGGGATGACCGGCAATATCGCCGCCAACTGTACGCTGATCAGTGCCGAAGGCGACGATTGGCTGCTGCACCTGGACCCGGCCCACAGCGCCTTGTTCAACAGCACGCAACAGCGGCGCCTGAACGATGCGTTGAACCAGCACCTGGGCCGTACGCTCAAACTGACCATCGAGCTGATTCGCCCTGAGCAGGAAACCCCGGCCCAGGCCGCAGCCCGCAAGCGCGCCGAACGCCAGGGCCAGGCAGAGGCCTCGATCCAGGATGATCCGCTGATCCAGCAGATGATCCAGCAGTTCGGCGCCATGGTCAGGCACGATACTATTGAACCTGTCGACGCTCCGGTTGCCCAGGGCGAGTAACGCAATAACACCAGCGGCCCGGGCCAGGCCCTCGCCGCACCCCGTAACGTAATACTTGAGGTGATCCCCATGATGAAAGGTGGCATGGCCGGCCTGATGAAGCAGGCTCAGCAGATGCAGGAAAAAATGGCCAAGATGCAGGAAGAACTGGCTAACGCCGAAGTGACCGGCCAATCCGGTGCCGGCCTGGTCAGCGTGGTGATGACCGGTCGTCACGACGTCAAGCGCATCAGCCTGGACGACAGCCTGATGCAGGAAGACAAGGAAGTGCTTGAAGACCTGATCGCCGCCGCCGTCAACGACGCCGTGCGCAAGGTCGAAGCCAACAGCCAGGAAAAAATGGGCGGCATGACCGCCGGCATGCAGTTGCCGCCAGGTTTCAAGATGCCATTCTGAAGTCGTTGCACGGTTAAAAAAGCCAGGCTATTGCCTGGCTTTTTTGTGCTCAGTCGTAACTCATCAGGAACGTCGCCCGGCCTGGAGCAGAGCCGGGGGTTACCTGGGCGGTGGTCTGTACGTACTGTGCGCGCAAGGGGATCCGGTGCGTCACCGGGCCTGAACCCACGGTACCGCCTGGTTGCCGGGTGCCCAGCACGATTGGGGTGTTGTCGTTACGCAGCAGGCGAATACCGATACCACGCGCAGTAGCGTGACTGGCCAGGCTGATGGTTGAGGACTGGTTGCCCGGGTTGCTGGCGTCGGTGATGGTATAGCTGACGTTGAGGCGGCTGCCACTGCTGCCGCCGACACAGTTGAGACGGATCTCGAGCGGCTGGGGTGCGGTGACCTTGCCCACGGCGTCAAAGAATCTTGATGGATGATCCAGCAGGTTGACGGGGATCGTTTTCGAACCCGGGTCGACGGCGCAGGTGGGGTCGGCTGAGACAACCTCGACTCTGGTTTGCACCATCGTCAGCCTGGCGGTGTTGGCCGGGGTATGCGGCTCAAAGGTGTGGCTAATGATTGTCTGCGGGAAAAACAGGAGCCCGCTGTTCACCGGTCCGGTCTTGATCAACTGCAGTCTGTACCAAGGGGTGACATCGGTAGTGCCGGCCGGATGCGTGATAGTGGGGACCGGCCAGCTATAAAAACGACTGGCGCCGGCTTCGGAGCCCGTGATCTTGATACCGATACCCTCCAGATTGGTTCGATGAATGCCTTCGCCGATGTGGGTGAAAACCTCGGTAAAACCGGCTCGCTGCCCATGGGCGGCAGAGCAGCGGTAGGCCATGCGTGTCGCGTATCGGGTGCCGCTGTCATAAATCACCTTGCCTACCGGATCTATTGCAGACACCGTCAGCTGCGAGTTTATGGTGATGTAGGCTTGGGAAGGGCTGGAGCCGATATGTACACAACTGGCGGCACTGATGCCGCTATGGGCCAGCAGCAGCAATCCTGTCGCGCCGGCGATGCGCGCGGGTAAAGAACAAAGCATGGGCAGGTCTCGACGGTTCAAGGGTGGGCTGGCGTTGCAAGGCAAACGGACTGAATATTTTGCGGCGCGGCGCCCGCAGTTTTTTTCGCGGCGGGGGGCAGGGCATAGGTAATCCGGCAATTGCCTGTCGAGCCGTTGTCCCAGCGCACGATGATTTCACCTTCATCCTGAAGGCCGCGGGCGAACAGTTGGCTGCCTTGTCCGACGGCACCCAATTCATTGCCGTCGGTATCCAGCACCGCTGCGCCAAACGGCAATGGCTGGCCATCGACCTGGCGGGCGTGAATAACGGCCGAACGCCCGGAGCGGGTCTGGAATACCAGCAGTGGAATGGCGCCGGCCCGTGGCACGGTCTGCTGGCTGCTCGATTGCAGCTCGACGTCGGTCGACAGCCCCTTGGGGTCGATGGCAACCGTGTTGCGCCGGTAAGGCGTAAGGTTTGGTACTACGGCATAGCCACTGCTGTCGACTTTCAGCGCGGTGCCGGAGGTGACTCGTGCGCCATCGGCGTCTTTGGCGTGAATCAGGCCGAAGGTTTCACTCAAGGGTTGCGACAAGGTTAAACCGTCAGCATGGGCGACGATGGCGCCGCGCAGGCCAAGCGAGGCTTGCGAAGTGTGCCGTCCCTGGCTGAGTGAACCGCTGAGCTCGGCGGCCGAGCCGCGGTAGAGTAGGTTGCTGCTGAGTGTATGGTTGTTCTGGCCATGATGGCGGTCCTGGCTGGCGGTGATGCCGTAGCTCAGGTGCTGATCGTCACTGGTGGCGCCCGTAAGGGTGGCCTGGGCCCGGCTGTTGCCGTTGCTGTCCCTGGAAATACTGCTGCTGAGGCTGCGCACACGCTCGCTGCCCAGTGGTAGGGACAGGCTCAAATAGAGGGTGTTGCCGGCGCGCCCGAAGCGGTCACGTTCCCGAGTACTGCTGAGGGTGTAGCCCAGGGTCTTGTAGTGATTGCTATAGCCGATCGAGTAGCTCAGATCACTGCCGGCATGGTCCCAGTAGCTCGACGCCGAGGCGCTCAGGTGCAGTTGGCCGTAATTTAGTGCCAACGGTTGGGCTAGTGACAGGGTGGTGCGGCTGCGATGGCGCTGGTAGCGCTGATCGCCGGCATCGCGCAGGAACTGGCGGCTGAGCTGGGCGTCTTCCAGGCCATAGAAGCCGCGGGTGGAGTAGCGGTAGGTGGCCAGGGCGATCTGCGTGTCGGTTTCGCTCAGGGTCTTTGCGTAGCTCAGGCGCAGGCTCTGGCCTTGCTGACTGCCGAGCCCGGGCAGGTGGGTACGGGCCTGGGTAAGGTCGGCGCCGAACGCACCCAGCTCAGTGTTCAGGCTACCACCGAGCAAGGCTGAGCCATACCCGGATGCCAGGGTCATACCGCTGTAGGTGCTGACCAGGTTGTTCAGGCCATATTGCCAGGTGCCTTCGACGAACACCGGGTTGCTGTTCAGTTGCTGGTTGCGCAAGGTGCCCAGCGTTGCACTGTAGCGGCTGGCACCGGCGCGCAAGGACAACGGAACGGCGGCGTAAGGCACGGAGAAACTATGTTCGCGGCCGTCCGCCTCGGTCACTGTGACCTCCAGGTCGCCGCCGTAGCCGGTTGCATACAAGTCATCGATTTCGAATGCGCCCGGTGCGACGGTGGTTTCGTGCAGGGTTACACCGCGTTGGCGGATCAGTACTCGTGCGTTACTGCTGGCGATACCGCGCACCACTGGTGCATAGCCGCGCAGCGAGGCGGGCAGCATGCGGTCGTCGCTGGCCAGGCGTATGCCGGTGTAGCTCAATGAATCGAACAGCCCGCCCGAGGTGTAGCTTTCACCAAGTGTCAGTTGCGAGCGCCAGGGGGTGATATCACGCTGGGCATAGCTGGCAATGCTCTGGTAGCGCTGCTGGCCTTGGTCGCTCCAGTTCAGCGAACCATCATGGCGCAGGCGCCACGGCCCGATATTGAGCCCGGCACCGAGCCCCAGGTAGGTCTGGCGAAAATTGCCCTGGCTGCGATGCTGGGTGCTGTAGGTGTTGAGGTTGTAGTCGAGAAAACCCGCTGTTATGCCGCTGTCCCATTGTGACGGGTCAACCGTTTCGCGGGCGCTGCGTTTGACCGCGATTTGCGGCACCGACAAGTACAGGCGCTGGTTGGCAAAGTCCAGGCGGCTGCTGGCATCGTCCAGTGCTCCGTCGATGGGTATGCAGGCCTGGGCGGCAGAAAGTTGCTGTTGCGCTTGCGGGTAAAACTTGCTGCTATCCAGGCCGAGACGCTCTAGCAGGGCATTGTCGAAACAGGCCAGGGCTTCTTCGTTACCGGGCCGGGCCCTGAAGCTGAGGTTGAAGCGCCCGTGCCACTCGTCGTTGACCACAACGTCCACATTGTAGATTCCAGGGCTTGCGACGTTGCGCCGCTCGAAGCGCGACAGGTCCACGGGCAGGTTGCTGCCGTTGCCCAGGAATGCCGGTTCAAATTCAACCTGCGCGGATAAGGCGGTGTCGGCCATGACCGAAACGTGCCATGACAACAAACCGGACAGACCAACAGATAATCGGCTTATTGTTGAGGCTGATTGTTTTCGGGGCGAGCGAAAGTGTAATGATATTAAAGTCATTTTCAGGGGTGCCAATATTAAACTTGGGCACGCACGAAAACTTCGAGAACGCCCGGAGTGTCGAGGAGGGAGAGTGGGCTAAGGGGATGGAGTACTGGCAGGCCTAGAGCTCAATAGTTGGTTATGGTTATTCCCGGCGCCGTAGTCATTGATACTGGTGAAGTTGACCGTTGAGCGCGGGTTGACAGGTGACGAGGATATAAAATGTCCCAGCGAATAAGGCGCAATGTAGCCCGTGCCCAGTGAAGTCGACTTGCCGTTATATTCAATTTTTATTTCACCGAGATTGACGTAGTAGGCCGACGGGTTGCGGCCAACCAGCGTCTCAGGCTTGCCGTCTTGTCCAGGCGCTCGGTGCCAGGTCACCAGGGCCGGTGCGTCCTCGGCCTTGCCCGGCAGGCCCTGCGGGCGGTACAGCAGCTTGATACGGGTACGGAAGGCCAGTTGCAGGACATTGCTGTCCTTGGTTTTTGGCGGGACCTCAAGCATGTTGAACCAGAACAGAGACTCTCGATCACTGGCCATTGGACTGCCGGTATGCAGCAGGCGAATACTTTGCCCTTGTGCAGGTTCGACACGGGCCAGCACTGGCGTCACGGTAAACGGCACCTGGATGGTCTCGGGCGCGGCACGAGTATCGCCATCGTCTACCCAGACCTGGACCAGGCTGGGGTCTTTGCCATTGTTGACAAGGTTGACGGTGGCTTCGCGCTCTTGAGCCGCAAAGATGATGCGGGTACCGGTAATTACAACGCTGGCATGCGCGGGCACGCTGGCCGCCAGTAGCGCGAGGGCTGCCAGCAGGGAGGGGGAAAAGCGAGTCATGAAAGCGACATCCGGCCTGATTAGGGGTAGCAGGCGCGCTGAGCGCGCCTGCCGGTTCATTACGGGAGATTGATCAGGTACTGAACGCGGGAGTTGGCGGCACCCGGTGTGACCGTTGCGGCGGTGGCGTAGTACTGGCTGGTGTAGCGCAGGGTTGCTGAGCCGTCTTCCAGAGCCACAGGGATGGTGTTCTGCGCACCGGTTGGCCCGCCGATAATGATCGGTCCGCCTTGTTGGTTGAGCAGTTGGTACTGCACGTTGGTTGCGCTGGCAGGGCCGGCATCCATGTTCAGGCGGCCGTTCTGCACCAGGGCGCCCCCCAGGAATTCGATGTCTACCTGTCCGCTGCTACCGGCGGCACAGTTGGTCAGGGAGATCTCGAAGGTGCGAGGTTGGGCAATGCTGCCGGCCCCTGAGAACTCGCTGGTGTGCGCCGGGCTCATGGGGACGGTGAAGTTCTGGCCGCCAGGGCCGCCGTTGATGGTGCAGGTGGTGCCCGAGATACTGCCGGTGAATTCGATCTGTCCATCAGTTGCCTGGGCATGGAGACTGATACCGGCCAGCAGCGGTAAAGACAGTGCAAAGCCCAAAGTACGTTTGTTCATTTGTTTTCCAATTAGATTGATAAAGGTTGTGCGTTAATAAGTAAATGAGTTGTTGTAGAGGCATATTTACTTGTTTTTGAACGCCGGGAAATTATGCGGCTTATTTGATTGGCTGGATGTAGGGAGGAGGGTGGTGGCAATGGGGGGATTTAGCCGGATGCTGTACGATTGGGAGACTTTAGATGGGGTGTGCTTCTGCCGGTGTTAGAGGGTGTGCCAGTTGCTGTATGTTATGTAGGGAATGTTCCTGCTGAAGAAATAGAAATATTATCTTCTTACGATGCTAATCTAAATGTCTGTAAGATTTGACGTTGGCCAGTCTGGCAGGTATAAACCGCCTTCACTTGCATCAAGGCCTTTTCCCATGAGTTTCAGCCCACTTATCCGACAGCTGATCGACGCATTGCGCATCTTGCCTGGTGTCGGCCAGAAAACCGCCCAGCGCATGGCCTTGCAGCTACTTGAGCGTGATCGCAGTGGGGGTACCCGGCTGGCCCAGGCCTTGAACCAGGCCATGGAAGGGGTGGGGCATTGCCGCCAGTGCCGGACCCTGACCGAGCAGGAACTGTGCCCGCAGTGTTCCGACACGCGCCGGGACGACACGCTGCTGTGCGTGGTGGAAGGGCCGATGGACGTCTATGCCGTTGAGCAAACCGGCTATCGCGGCCGCTACTTCGTGCTCAAGGGGCATCTGTCGCCGCTGGATGGCCTGGGCCCGGAAGCCATCGGTATTCCACAACTGATGGCGCGGATCGAGGAGCAGGGCACCTTTGCCGAGGTGATCCTGGCCACCAACCCAACGGTGGAAGGCGAAGCGACCGCGCATTACATCGCCCAGTTGCTGGCCGACAAAGGCCTGGTCGCTTCACGCATTGCTCACGGCGTGCCCTTGGGCGGTGAGCTGGAGCTGGTCGATGGCGGCACCCTGGCGCATTCGTTCGCCGGGCGCAAACCGATCTCGCTGTAACCCTGGGTCTTTACGCGCGGGGCAAGCGCGCTCCCACAGAACCTTAGCCTGTGGGGGCGGGCTTGCCCCGCGATGCTGTCAATACTCGCTCAGCGAGAACTCGGTCAGGCAGAAGGTCGGCACACCCACGTCGTTCAGGCGCTGGGAGCCGCCCAGCTCCGGCAGGTCGATGATTGCTGCTGCCTCGAACACCTGCGCCCCCATGCGCCGTACCAGGCTGGTAGCGGCCAGCAAGGTGCCGCCGGTGGCGATCAGGTCATCGAAAATCAGTACCGAATCGCCTTCACAGAGGCTGTCGGCGTGCACTTCGAGGAAGGCTTCACCGTACTCGGTCTGATAGCCCTCGGCGAGCACATCGGCTGGCAGCTTGCCTTGCTTGCGAAACAGGATCAGTGGCTTGTTCAACTGGTGGGCGATGATCGAGCCGATCAGAAAGCCCCGCGCATCCATGGCGCCGATATGGCTGAAGTCGGTTTCGACGTAGCGTTCGATAAAGGCATCGGCGACATGGCGCAGGCCCCGCGGCGACTGGAACAGCGGGGTGATGTCGCGAAAGATCACGCCAGGCTTGGGGAAGTCCGGTACCGGACGGATCAGGGCTTTGAGGTCGAAGGCGGCGCTGGGCATGAGGCGGGTATCCTGAAAAACAATGCCCGCCAGTATACCCGTTATCCGCAGGGTCAGCTTTCCAGCGAGCCACCGGCCAGGGCGCACAGCTGGATCGGGTCGAGGATATGGATTTCCTTGCCTTCGGCCTGGATCAGGCCGTTTTGCTGGAAGCGCGTGAACACCCGCGAGACGGTCTCGACCGCCAGGCCCAGGTAGTTGCCGATCTCGTTGCGCGACATGCTCAGGCGGAACTGGTTGGCCGAGTAGCCACGGGCACGGAAGCGCGCCGAGAGGTTGACCAGGAAGGTGGCGATGCGCTCGTCGGCGGTCTTTTTCGACAGCAACAGCATCATCTGCTGGTCGTCGCGGATTTCGCGGCTCATCACCCGCATCAACTGACGGCGCAACTGTGGCAGTTGCACCGACAGCTCATCCAGGCGTTCGAAGGGGATTTCGCAGACCGACGTGGTTTCCTGGGCCTGGGCCGAGACCGGGTAGGCTTCGGTGTCCATGCCCGACAGGCCGACCAGTTCGCTGGGCAGGTGGAAGCCAGTGATCTGCTCTTCGCCACTGTCGCTCAGGCTGAAGGTTTTCAGGGCGCCGGAGCGCACCGCGTAGACCGAGCCGAAATTGTCGCCCTGGCGGAACAGAAACTCGCCTTTTTTCAGCGGACGCCCGCGTTTGACGATTTCATCCAGTGCATCCATGTCTTCCAAGTTCAGCGACAAGGGCAGGCACAGAGGCGCCAGGCTGCAATCCTTGCAATGGGCCTGGTTGTGGGGGCGCAGTTTGACTGGCTCGGACATTTCTTCAATCCTTGTGGGAAAGCACACATAAGCCGTAAGGGTAACCCAGGCTAGGGTGTTTCGGCCAGCTTGGACGATTGTGCCGAGGCCAGGCAGGATAGGAGTGCGACAAAAAACCTCAGATAACCCGGGAGAAACGTTGGCGGTTATGCAGGTCCAGGTAGGCATCGAACACCATGCACACCGAGCGCACCAGCAGCCGTCCGGCGGGCAGCACCTTGATGCTGTCGTTGCCCAGCTCGATCAGGCCATCCTCGTGCATGGCCTGCAGGGCGGGCCACTGGTCGTTGAAGTAGCCGCGAAAGTCGATGGTGAAATCCCGCTCGATGGTCGCGAAGTCCAGTTCGAAATGGCAGATCAATTGCTGGATCACCGCCCGGCGCAGGCGGTCATCTTCGCTGCAGATCAAGCCGCGGCTGGTGGCCAGTTGAGCGGTGGACAAAGTGTCCTGGTAGGTGTTGAGGTCGCTGCTGTTCTGGCAGTACAAGTCGCCGATCTGGCTGATGGCCGAGACCCCCAGGCCAATCAGGTCGCAATGCCCGTGGGTGGTGTAGCCCTGGAAGTTGCGCTGCAGGGTCGACTCTTCCTGGGCAATCGCCAGTTCGTCATCGGGCAGGGCGAAGTGGTCCATGCCGATGTACACGTAACCAGCGGCGGTCAGTTGCTCGATGGTGTTGTGGAGCATTTCCAGCTTTGCCGCCGGGGCCGGCAAATCGGCGCTGTCGATACGCCGCTGGGGCATGAAGCGCTCCGGCAAGTGGGCGTAGTTGAACACCGAAAGGCGGTCCGGTTGCAGCTTGATCACTTCTTCGACGGTACGGGCAAAACCTTCCGGGGTCTGCTTGGGCAGGCCGTAGATCAGATCGAGGTTGATCGAGCGAAACTGCAGGGTGCGCGCCGCTTCGATGATCGCCCGGGTCTGCTCCAGGCTCTGCAGGCGGTTGATCGCCCGTTGCACCAGCGGGTCAAGGTCTTGCACGCCGAGGCTGACGCGGTTGAAACCCAGTTCGCGGAGCAGGCCCATGGTCGACCAGTCGGCCTCGCGCGGGTCGATCTCGATGCCGTAGTCGCCAGAGTCGTCCTCCAGCAGGTTGAAATGCTGGCGCAGGTGGGCCATCAACTGGCGCAGCTCGACGTGGCTGAGGAAGGTCGGGGTACCGCCGCCAAAGTGCAGTTGCTCGACGGTCTGCTTGGGGTCCAGGTGGCAGGCGATCAGCTGGATTTCTTGTTCCAGGCGTTGCAGGTAGGGCGCGGCGCGGCCACGGTCCTTGGTGATGACCTTGTTGCAGGCGCAGTAGTAGCAGATGTTGGCGCAGAACGGCACATGCACATAGATCGACAGCGGGCGTACGGCGCGACGGCTGTCACGCAGGGCGTGCAGCAGGTCGAAGGAGCCGACTTCGCTGTGCAATTGCACCGCGGTCGGGTAGGAGGTGTAGCGTGGGCCGGCCAGGTCGTAGCGGCGAATCAGGTCGGAGTCCCAACGAAGAACGTCGAGCATGCGGGCAGTCCCCAGAAAAAGCAGCAGTGTCCGGAGTCTAGGGAGCGCGGGGTAAACCCGTGTTGATTTGTATCAACGCCGCTTCAGTGGCCCATCAGCCAGTGCTGGTGCGGCCCTGGCAGGGTCCACAGGCCAAACAGCATCACCAGCACACCACCGGCGATGCGCACACCGCGCTGGCGCAGCAGGGCGCTGGTGCGTTCGGCGGCAAGACCGGTGGCAAGCAGTACCGGCCAGGTGCCAAGGCCGAAGGCCAGCATCAGCAGCGCGCTGTCGGCGGCATTGCCCTGGCTCGCCGCCCAGAGCAGGGTGCTGTATACCAGCCCGCATGGCAGCCAGCCCCACAGGGCGCCAAGCAGTAGCGCGCGTGGCAGGCTGGAGACCGGTAGCAGGCGGTTGGCCACGGGCTGGATATGCCGCCACAAGCCCCGACCCAGGCCTTCGATGCGGGTCAAGCCGCTCCACCAGCCGGCCAGGTACAGGCCCATGCTGATCAGCAACAGTGCGGCCAGGACGCGCATGGCCGTCGCCACCGGGCTGTTGGCCACGGCCCAGCCAGCCAGGCCCAGCAACAGGCCGGCCAGGGCGTAACTGAGGATGCGCCCCAGGTTGTAGGCCAGCAGCAGGCGAAAACGACGGCTGCGTTGTTCCTTGGGAATGGCCAGGGTCAGCGCGCCCATCAGGCCGCCGCACATGCCCAGGCAGTGACCGCCGCCGAGCAGGCCGAGGATCAGAGCCGAGCTGAGCAGGGGTAGAAGTTCAGTCACGAGGCGGCGTACCGTCGTCGGGTTTCTTGCCGTCGGCCTCGTCCATCGCGGCCTGGTGCTGCGGGTCCTGGTCGTCGAACAGGATGCTGTGGGCCGGGCCGTCGAGGTCATCGTACTGGCCGCTGTCCACGGCCCAGAAGAAAATGTAGATGGCGATGGCGACGATCAGCAGGGCGGCCGGGATCATGATGTAAAGCGCGGGCATGGAGGCTCCTGGTCAGGCCGTCGCGGGATGCGTGGCAGTGGCTGGCGCATGGCTGGCCGGCAAGCCGCTGGCGCGGGTCAGGCGCAGGGCATTGAGGACCACGATCAGCGAACTGACCGACATGCCGACCGCCGCCCAGATTGGCGTGATCCAGCCCAGCGCGGCAAACGGCAGCATGACGCCATTATACGCCGTGGCCCACAGCAGGTTCTCGATAATGATCCGCCGGGTGCGGCGCGCCAGGCTGAAGGCCTGGACCAGGGCGTCCAGGCGGTTGGACAGCAGCACGGCGTCGGCGCTGGTTTTCGCCAGGTCGGTGGCCGAGCCCATGGCGATACTGATATCGGCGGCGGCCAGCACGGGCACATCGTTGACCCCGTCGCCGAGCATCAGCACCTTGCGCCCTTGCTGCTGCAGGGCTTTGAGTTTGTCCAGCTTGTCGTCCGGGCGCAGGCCGCCGATGGCCTGGTCGATCTGCAGTTCGGCGGCCACGCTGTGGACCATCGGCGAGCTGTCGCCGGACAACAGCAGGGTGTGCCAGCCACGGGCACGGCAGGCGGCCAGCAGGTCGGCGGCGTCGCTGCGCAGGCGGTCGTCGAGGACGAACCAGGCCAGCGGGCCTCGCTGGTCACCGAGCAGCAACCATTGCCCGGCTTCGTCCGGCATCGCCGGAGCGGTGGTGCCACTGAGGGCGCAGACGAAACCCGCTTCGCCGATGCGCAGTTGCTGTTGGCCAACCTTGCCTTCCAGGCCGAGGCCGGGCATTGCCTGGACCTCGTCGGCGGCCTGGCTGGCGCGGCCAAACGCGCGGGCGATGGGGTGCTCGGAGCGGTTCTCGAGGGCCGCGGCGAGCATCAGGCAGCGGTCGGCATCGGTATCGCTCAAGGGGCGAATCGCCCGCAGGGTCAGGCGGCCTTCGGTGAGGGTGCCGGTCTTGTCGAAGATCACCGTGTCGATCTGGTTCAGGCCTTCCAGCACATGGCCGCGGGTCAGCAGCAGGCCGAGCTTGTGCAGGGTGCCGGTGGCGGCGGTCAGCGCGGTCGGGGTGGCCAGCGACAGGGCGCAGGGGCAGGTGGCGACCAGCATGGCCAGGACGATCCAGAACGCCCGCGATGGGTCGAGCTGCCACCACAGCAGGCCGATGGCGGCCGAGGCGATCAGAGTGAACAGCAAAAACCATTGCGAGGCGCGGTCGGCGATTTCCGCCAGGCGCGGTTTTTCCGACTGCGCCCGCTCCAGCAGGCGGACGATGGCCGACAGGCGGGTGTCCTGGCCCAGGGCCTGGACCTCGACGGTCAGCGCGCTTTCGACGTTCAGGGTGCCGGCGGTGACCGCGTCGCCGGCGCTGCGCGGTTGTGGCAGGTATTCGCCGGTCAGCAGCGATTCGTCGATGCTCGACTGGCCGCTGACAATACGCCCGTCGGCGGGGATCACATGACCGGGCTGGATCAGCACGCAGTCCTTCAGGCGCAGCTCGCTGAGCAGGATCCGCTCGCTCTGCCCGGCCGCGCCCAGGCGCAGGCACGAGGCCGGCAGCAGGTTGACCAGTTGCGCGGTGGCGGCGGCCGTGCGTTCGCGGGCGCGGCGTTCAAGGTAGCGCCCGGCCAGCAGGAACAGGGCAAACATGCCCACGGCGTCGAAGTACAGCTCGCCACTGCCGGTGATTGCGGTCCAGATCCCGGCGCCGTAGGCCAGGCCGATGGCCAGCGATACCGAGACGTCCATGGTCAGGTGGCGGGTGCGCAAGTCGCGGGCGGCACCCCGAAAGAACGGCGCGCAGCTGTAGAACACGATCGGCGTGGTGAGGAACATCGCTACCCAGCGCAGGATGGTGTGCAGCTCGGGGCTCAGGTCGATGTTGAATTCCGGCCAGGTGGCCATGGTCGCCATCATCGCCTGGAACCACAACAACCCGGCGACGCCCAGCTGGCGCAGCGCGGTGCGGTTTTCACTGGCCAGTTGTTCGGCGGCGCGATCGGCCTGGTAGGGGTGAGCGGCGTAGCCGATATGGCGTAACTCGGCGAGCAGCTTGGACAGCGGCAACTGGCTGTCGGCCCAGCTGACCTGCAGGCGGTGGTTGGACAGGTTCAGCCGCGCCTCGGCCACCGCCGGCAGGTTGCGCAGGTGTTTCTCGATCAGCCAGCCACAGGCCGCGCAGCTGATGCCTTCGATCAGCAGGGTGGTTTCGGCCAGCTCGCCACTGTGGCGCACGAAGGGCTTTTGCACATCGGCGCGGTCGTACAGGGCCAGTTCGTCGACCAGTTGCTGGGGCAGGGCGTCGGGGTTGGCGCTGGCTTCACTGCGGTGCTGGTAATAGCTTTCCAGGTTGCCGGCGACGATGGCTTCGGCCACTGCCTGGCAGCCAGGGCAGCAGAACGCCCGTGGCTGGCCGAGCACCTGGGCGGTGAAGTGGCTGCCGGCAGGCACGGGCAGGGCGCAGTGGTAGCAGGGCGTGGGGCTGGTCATGGTAGTCGTCGCAGGTTTTTAGGGTGGCCGCATCGCTGGCAAGCCAGCTCCCACAGGGATAGTGCAACCTGTGGGCGCTGGCTTGCCAGCGATAGGGGCGACTCATTTCTCGAGGTGTTCAGCCCCTTGCAGCGCCTCGTCCCCGAGTACCAGGGTCTTGTCGTGGGCGACTTCTTCTTCCTCGAACAGGCGCCAGACATGCTGGTCCTGGCTGCCCAGCAGCTCGACGAAACGACGGCCTTCGACCTTGTCGCTGAGTTGGCCAAGGTAACGGCCGGCTTCGCTGTCGCTGCGGGTCAGGGCGATCTTGCGGTCCTTTTGCGGCTGGGTCGGCGAGATCAGGTTCAGCTCCAGGGTCTGCGGCTGGCTGTTGCCGGTCAGGCGCACGTCGACTTCGCCGGTCAGCTCATCCAGGTGCACGCTGGCCTTGAGGTTGAGGGTCTGGGCCAGCAGCTCGCGGTCCAGCGAGCGGTTGATGCCTTTGCCGGCCTCGTAGTAGTTATCGTTGACCAGGTTGTCCGGGTTGTTCACCGCAATGGTCACCATGGTCAGGCTGAGGGTCACCGAGGTGGCCAGTACACCGATGATGATCCACGGCCAGAGGTGCTTGTACCAGGGGCTAGCGGCAGTTGCAGAAGGCATGGGCTCAGTCTCTTATCGAATTTGCGGGCCGATGAAGCGGCTTTTGGCTTCAACCTGGGTGGCGCTGTCGTCAGCGTCCTTGAGGGTGAAGATGACTTCGTTGGTGGTCGACGGCAGTTGTTCCGGCGCCATCGACAGTTGTACCGGCAGGCTGACAATGTCGCCGGCAGCGACGCGTATTTCCCGTGCGCCTTCAAGCTTGAGGTCGGGCAGGCCGCCAGCGTCGAGCACGTAGACGTGATCGCGCTGGTCCTTGTTCATGACCTTCAGGCTGTAGACGTTCTCGATCCGCCCCTGGGCGTTCTCGCGGTACAGCACGCGGTCCTTGCTGACGTCGAAACCGACCAGCGAGCGCATGACGAAGGCGCTGGCAAGCAGGCCGATCATGGTCAGCAACACGACGGCATAGCCGATCAGGCGCGGGCGCACCATGTGGGTCTTCTGCCCTGAGAGGTTGTGCTCAGTGGTGTAGCTGATCAGGCCTTTGGGGTAGTTCATCTTGTCCATGATGGTGTCGCAGGCATCGATGCAGGCGGCGCAGCCGATGCACTCGATCTGCAGGCCGTCGCGGATGTCGATGCCGGTCGGGCACACCTGAACGCACATGGTGCAGTCGATGCAGTCGCCCAGGCCCTTGGCCTTGTAGTCCAGGTCTTTCTTGCGCGGGCCGCGGGTTTCGCCGCGGCGCGGGTCGTAGGAAACGATCAGGGTGTCCTTGTCGAACATCACGCTCTGGAAGCGTGCATAGGGGCACATGTACACGCATACCTGCTCGCGCAGCCAGCCGGCGTTGCCGTAGGTGGCCAGGGTGAAGAAACCAACCCAGAAGTACGCCCAGCCGTCGGCCTGGCCGGTAAAGAACTCAATCACCAGTTCGCGGATCGGCGAGAAGTAGCCAACAAAGGTCATGCCGGTGACAAAGCCGATGCTCAGCCACAGGCTGTGCTTGGCCAGCTTGCGCAGAAACTTGTTGCCGCTCATCGGCGCCTTGTCGAGTTTCATGCGTTGGTTGCGGTCACCTTCGGTGACTTTCTCGCACCACATGAAGATCCAGGTCCACACACTTTGCGGGCAGGTATAGCCGCACCATACGCGGCCGGCGTACACGGTGATAAAGAACAGGCCGAAGGCGGCGACGATCAACAACCCCGAGAGCAGGATGAAATCCTGAGGCCAGATGGTGGTGCCGAAAATGTAGAACTTGCGCTCCGGCAGGTTCCACCACACGGCCTGGTGGCCACTCCAGTTCAGCCACACCGTACCGAAGTACAGCAGGAACAGGACGGCGCCGCCGACCATGCGCAGGTTACGGAACACGCCGGTGAAGGCGCGGGTGTAGATCTTTTCACGCGAGGCGTAGAGGTCGACGCTGCTGTTGTCTTTACTGGCAGGCGGGGTGACGTCATGTACCGGAATCTGCTTGCTCATCATTGAGTCCCACGGCAGTGGAGAAGTGCCGCGGCCAGTACCTGCCGGCCGCAGTCGGAAGCTTGCTGCTCTAGGGCGCATGATACGCCTGTCCTGCGGGTAGGGGGGAGGGGTGCGACTTTTGGCCGCATTGGGGAATTGCGGGTAATAGTGTATTGGCCCGTGTCAATTGACATGGGTCATGCACAGGCGTGATCCGCACGGGCTCATCGCCGGCAAGCCGCCTCGACAGGGGCGCGCGAGTCCTTTGTGGGAGCCGGCTTGCCGGCGATCGAGCGCATAGCGCTCGAAAAAAAGCCCCGCCAGTCTGCACTGACGGGGCCTTTTGCTACACTCGCGAATTACTTCGCTTCAGCAGTCTTCTCAGGCTGGTGCGACAGGCTGTAGACATAGGCAGCCAGCAGGTGGACCTTGTCGTTGCCCTGGATCGCTTCCTGGGCAGGCATCTGGCCCTGGCGGCCATAACGGATGGTCTGCTGCAGTTGAGCGAAGCTCGAACCATAGATGAACGCGGTCGGGTGGGTCAGGTTTGGCGCACCCATGGCCGGGGTGCCCTTGCCTTCAGGGCCGTGGCAGGCCACGCAGTTGGTGGCAAACAGCTTCTGGCCGTTGGCTGGATCGGCCTTGGCGTCCTTGGGCAGGCTGCGGCCATCGAGGTTGGTCAGCACGTACGCGGCCACGTCGGCAACGCCTTGCTCGCCAATCACTTCGGCCCAGGCCGGCATCACCCCGTGACGACCACCCATGATGGTGGCCTTGATGGTTTCCGGCTCGCCGCCCCAGCGCCAGTCGTTGTCGGTGAGGTTGGGGAAGCCGTAGGAGCCCTTGGCGTCCGAGCCGTGGCACACCGCGCAGTTGGAGGCGAACAGACGGCCGCCCATCTTCAGCGCTTGCGGGTCCTTGGCGACTTCTTCGATAGGCATCGAGGCGAATTTGGCGAAGATCGGCCCGAACTTGGCGTCCGAGCGGGCCATTTCCTTCTCCCACTCGTGCACGCCGGTCCAGCCGGCCTGGCCGTTGGCGAACTCGGTTTTCTTGTCGTTGTCCAGGTACTGGTAGCCCGGCAGCAGGCCTTTCCAGTTACCCAGGCCGGGGTACAGCACCAGGTAGCCCAGGGCAAAAACGATGGTGCCGACGAACAGCATGAACCACCATTTGGGCAGCGGGTTGTCGTATTCCTCGATGCCGTCGTAGGCGTGGCCCACGGTTTCTTCGGTGGTTTCGCTGCGCTGGCCCTTGCGGGTGGACAGCAGCAGCCAGGTCAGGGCGAAGATGGTGCCCAGACTCAAAACGGTGACGTACAGACTCCAGAAGGTAGTCATTCGTTGTTACTCCTAGACGCTTTCGCTTGCGCTTGCTCGACGTGCTTGCTGGCTTCGGGATCATCCGCGAAGGGCAGCATGGTCGCTTCGTCGAACTCTGACTTGCGCCGAGAACTGAACACCCACAACGCCAGGCCGATAAAGGCCACCATCACCACGACGGTGCCCAGGCCACGAATCATCCCGATATCCATCAATGTCACCGTTTGCTTTTGATGATGGTGCCCAGGCCTTGCAGGTAGGCAACCAGGGCGTCCATTTCAGTCTTGCCCTTGACCGCGTCGCGGGCACCGGCGATGTCTTCATCGGTGTACGGCGTGCCGAGGGTGCGCAAGACTTCCATCTTCTTCACCGTATCCTTGCCGTCGAGCTTGTTCTCCACCAGCCATGGGTAGGCCGGCATCTTCGACTCGGGCACGACGTTGCGCGGGTTGTACAGGTGAGCACGGTGCCAGTCGTCGGAGTAACGGCCGCCAACGCGGGCCAGGTCCGGGCCGGTACGCTTGGAACCCCACAGGAACGGGTGATCCCAGACGCTTTCACCGGCGACCGAGTAGTGGCCGTAGCGTTCGGTTTCGGCGCGGAACGGACGGATCATCTGCGAGTGGCACTGCACGCAGCCTTCGCGGATGTAGATGTCGCGGCCTTCGAGCTCCAGCGCGGTACGCGGCTTCATGCCCTCGACCGGCTTGTTGGTGACGTCCTGGAAGAACAGCGGGACGATCTGGGTCAGGCCGCCGATGCTCACGGCGATGACCATGAAGAAGGCCAGCAGGCCGATATTCTTCTCGACTACTTCATGCTTCATCAGTGAGCTCCAACTACAGCGATCTGAGCGGCGGCTTCAGCTTCGGCCGGCTTCGAGGCGCGTACGGTACGGAAAACGTTGTACGCCATCAGCAGCATGCCGGAGGCGAAGAACGCACCGCCCAGGGCGCGGACGATAAAGCCCGGATGGCTGGCTTGCAGGGCTTCGACGAAGGAGTAGGTGAGGGTGCCGTCGTCGTTGATTGCACGCCACATCAGGCCCTGGGTGATGCCGTTGACCCACATCGAGGAGATGTACAGCACGGTACCGATGGTCGCCAGCCAGAAGTGCGCGTTGATCAGGCCGGTGCTGTGCATCTGCTCGCGGCCGTAGACCTTCGGAATCATGTGGTACAGGGCGCCGATCGAGATCATCGCGACCCAGCCCAAGGCGCCGGCGTGGACGTGGCCCACGGTCCAGTCGGTGTAGTGCGACAGCGAGTTGACGGTCTTGATCGCCATCATCGGACCTTCGAAGGTCGACATGCCGTAGAAGGCCAGGGAGACCACCAGGAAGCGCAGGATCGGGTCGGTGCGCAGCTTATGCCAGGCGCCCGAGAGGGTCATCATGCCGTTGATCATGCCGCCCCAGCTTGGCGCCAGGAGGATGATCGACATGGCCATGCCCAGCGACTGCGCCCAGTCCGGCAGGGCGGTGTAGTGCAGGTGGTGGGGACCTGCCCAGATGTACAGGGTGATCAGTGCCCAGAAGTGCACGATCGACAGGCGATAGGAGTAGATCGGACGCTCGGCCTGCTTTGGCACGAAGTAGTACATCATGCCCAGGAAGCCGGTGGTCAGGAAGAAGCCCACGGCGTTGTGGCCGTACCACCACTGGATCATCGCGTCGGTGGCACCCGAATAAGCCGAGTAGGACTTGAACAGGCTGACCGGCAAGGAGGCGTGGTTGACGATGTGCAGCATCGCGGTGACGACGATGAAGGCGCCGTAGAACCAGTTGCCCACATAGATGTGCTTGGTCTTGCGCTTGACGATGGTACCGAAGAACACCACACCGTAGGTGACCCAGACAATGGCCAGCAAAACGGCGATCGGCCATTCCAGCTCGGCGTATTCCTTGGTCGTGGTGTAGCCCAGCGGCAAGGTAATGAGCGCACCGACGATCACCGCTTGCCAACCCCAGAAGGTGAAGGCCGCGAGGCTGTCGGAAATCAGTCGCGTCTGGCAGGTTCGCTGCACGACATAGTAGGAAGTGGCAAACAGTGCACAACCACCGAAGGCGAAGATCACCAGGTTGGTGTGCAGCGGGCGAAGGCGTCCGAAGCTCGTCCACGGCAGGTCCAGGTTAAGCTGGGGCCAGACCAGTTGCGAGGCGATGAAGACACCAAGCCCCATGCCAAGGATCCCCCAGACCACCGTCATGATGGCGAACTGGCGGACGACCTTATAGTTATAAGCAGTCGGACTGATTGCTGTGCTCATTCTAAGGTTCCACGGTTTGGGTGTTTTTATAGGGTAAAAATCGGCGCAAGTATGTATAAACCGTGTGGTTATTGCAACGCGATGGCGCCCGCGCCGATCCTTGCCAACGCCTGCCCCACAGCGGTTTCGAGCCTTTTCGGCGGGAAAATTGTACACAATTAATTAATTGATATGTGTACCAAAATTTGATTTTTCGTCTAAGGCAAAGGCTTCTGCCGAACGCTTGCTCAGTGCCGTTGATCACTCGCACATCGGCGCTTGAGTCGGCCCCATCAGCCTTTGCGCAGAACCGCTGACGAAAAATGCCCCAAAAAGGTGCAAGCGCGCCGGCTGTTTCAGTCGCTGTGGCAACAAGCTTAGTTGTGATCGAGGGGGGTGCAAGGCGGGGGCAGGGCGGGGTGCGACACTTGGTCGCAAGGGGTGAAGGGAACCGCCGCATCGGGTGCCGATGCGGCGGTTTGAGTCAAGGCTCAGTTACTCAATCGTTTTACTTGGCAGACAGGGTTTCGCCTTGTGCAGGTTCCTCCTGGGACAGGCTGTAGACATAGGCGGCCAGCAGGTGGACCTTGTCGTTGCCCTGGATCGCTTCCTGGGCAGGCATCTGGCCCTGGCGGCCATAACGGATGGTCTGCTGCAGTTGGGCGAAGCTCGAACCGTAGATGAACGCGGTCGGGTGGGTCAGGTCCGGTGCGCCCATGGCCGGGGTGCCCTTGCCTTGCGGGCCGTGGCAGGCTACGCAGTTGGTGGCGAACAGCTTCTCGCCGTTGGCAGGGTCGGCCTTGGCGTCTTGCGGCAGGCTGCGGCCATCGAGGTTGGTCAGCACGAACGCGGCCACGTCGGCAACGCCTTGTTCGCCAATCACTTCGGCCCAGGCCGGCATTACCCCGTGACGACCGCCCATGATCGAAGCCTTGATGGTTTCCGGCTCGCCGCCCCAGCGCCAGTCCTTGTCGGTGAGGTTAGGGAAGCCGTAGGCACCCTTGGCGTCCGAGCCGTGGCACACCGCGCAGTTGGAGGCGAACAGACGGCCGCCCATTTTCAGCGCCTGCGGATCCTTGGCCACTTCTTCCACCGGCATGGCGGCGAATTTGGCGAAGATCGGTCCGAACTTGGCGTCGGCCTTGTTCATTTCCTTTTGCCATTCGTTGGTCTGGGTCCAGCCGTCTTCATAGCCCGGCAGGATGCCTTTCCAGTTGCCCAGGCCCGGATAGAGGATCAGGTAGCCGACCGAAAACACCAGGGTGCCGACGAACAGCCAGAACCACCACTTGGGCAGCGGGTTGTCGTACTCCTCGATGCCGTCGAAGCTGTGGCCCATGGTCTGGTCGGTGGTGCCTTTGGTTTCACCCTTGCGGGTGCCCAGCAGCAGCCAGGTCAGGCCGATCAGGCTGCCGATGGTCAGTACGCTGATGTACGTACTCCAGAAGGTGGTCATTGCCCGTTACTCCTCGGTTCGGGTTCGTTGGCGGCAGGTGCCAGGCGGTCGTCGGCGAACGGCAGCAGGCTGGCTTCGGCGAATTCACGGTCACGCCGGCCGTTGAACACCCACAGCGACAGGCCGATGAAGGCGATGGCCACCAGCAGGGTGCCCAGGCCTCGCAATTGGCCGATATCCAGTGTGAAGTCCATGGCGCTTACCTCTTGTTCTTGATCGCGGTGCCGAGCACCTGCAGGTAGGCGACCAGCGCGTCCATTTCGGTCTTGCCCTTGAGCGACTCCACCGCGCCGCCGATGTCGGCATCGGTGTACGGCACGCCGAGGGTGCGCATGGTGCGCAGCTTGGTCTCGGTGTGGCTGCTGTCGACTGGGTTGGCGACCAGCCATGGGTAGGCCGGCATCTTCGACTCGGGCACGACGTTGCGCGGGTTGTACAGGTGCGCACGGTGCCAGTCATCGGAGTAGCGGCCGCCAACGCGGGCCAGGTCCGGGCCGGTACGCTTGGAGCCCCAGAGGAACGGATGGTCCCAGACGCTTTCACCGGCGACCGAGTAGTGGCCGTAGCGTTCGGTTTCGGCGCGGAACGGACGGATCATCTGCGAGTGGCACTGCACGCAGCCTTCACGGATGTAGACGTCGCGGCCTTCCAGTTGCAGCGCGGTGTAGGGCTTCATGCCTTCGACCGGCTTGTTGGTGACGTCCTGGAAGAACAGCGGGACGATCTGGGTCAAGCCGCCGATGCTGACGGCAAACACCATCAACAGCACCAGCAGGAAGACGTTCTTCTCGATTACTTCGTGTTTCATCAGGGTCTCCTCAGGCCAGCTGCGCGGCGGCAGGGGCAGTCGCGGCCACCGGGGCACGCACGGTGCGCCAGGTGTTGTACGCCATCAGCAGCATGCCGGTAAGGAAGATCGCCCCGCCGACGAAGCGCACGATGAAGCCTGGGTGGCTGGCCACCAGGGTTTCGACGAAGGAGTAGGTCAGCGTGCCGTCTTCGTTGACTGCGCGCCACATCAGGCCCTGGGCGATGCCGTTGACCCACATCGAGGCGATGTAGAGCACGGTGCCGATGGTTGCCAGCCAGAAGTGCGCGTTGATCAGGCCGAGGCTGTACATCTGCTCGCGGCCGAAGATTTTCGGGATCATGTGGTACAGGGCGCCGATCGAGATCATCGCCACCCAGCCCAACGCACCGGCGTGTACGTGGCCGATGGTCCAGTCGGTGTAGTGCGACAGGGCGTTGACGGTCTTGATCGCCATCATCGGGCCTTCGAAGGTCGACATGCCGTAGAACGCCAGGGAGACCACGAGGAAGCGCAGGATCGGGTCGCTGCGCAGCTTATGCCAGGCGCCCGAGAGGGTCATCATGCCGTTGATCATGCCGCCCCAGCTTGGCGCCAGGAGGACCAGCGACATGATCATGCCCAGCGATTGTGCCCAGTCGGGCAGGGCGGTGTAGTGCAGGTGGTGGGGACCTGCCCAGATGTACAGGGTGATCAGCGCCCAGAAGTGCACGATCGACAGGCGATAGGAATACACCGGACGTTCGGCCTGTTTTGGCACGAAGTAGTACATCATGCCCAGGAAGCCGGCAGTCAGGAAGAAGCCCACGGCGTTGTGACCGTACCACCACTGGACCATGGCGTCGGTGGCGCCACCGTACAGCGAGTAGGACTTGGTCAGGCTGACTGGCACTTCCAGGTTGTTGACGATGTGCAGGATCGCCACGGTGATGATGAACGCGCCGAAGAACCAGTTACCCACATAAATGTGCTTGGTGGTGCGCTTCATCAGGGTGCCGAAGAACACCACGGCATAGGCCACCCAGACAATGGTGATGAGGATGTCGATCGGCCATTCCAGTTCGGCGTATTCCTTGGAGCTGGTATAACCCAGCGGCAGGCTGATCGCAGCCAGCAGAATCACCAGTTGCCAGGCCCAGAAGGTGAAAGCTGCCAGGCGTGGCGAGAACAGGGTGGTCTGGCAGGTGCGCTGGACCGAATAGTAGGAAGCGGCGAACAGTGCGCAACCACCGAAGGCGAAGATCACCGCGTTGGTGTGCAGCGGTCGCAGGCGGCCGAAGCTGGTCCAGGGGAGGTCGAAGTTGAGCGAAGGCCAGACGAGTTGCGCGGCGAGAAAAACGCCGAGCCCCATCCCGACGATTCCCCACACCACCGTCATAATGGCGAATTGGCGGACCACCTTGTAGTTGTAGGCGGTACTGCTGGTTGTGTTCATGTATGGGTTCCCATCCACGGTTATAGGCAGACTAAACAGCGAGGCAAGCATGAGTAATGGGCAACTGGCCGGTATTGACGGGGATCAATGGGCGCGGCTGGTCGAAAGCCGCGGCTGGCGCTGGAATGCCCCGCAAAATCAGGGGGATGGCCAGCAATCGCGGTGCCTGATCCTGGCCCATGGCGCGGGGGCGCCGATGGACAGCGGGTTCATGCAGGAAATCGCGCAAAGGCTGGCGGAGCAAGGGCTGGGGGTGCTGCGCTTCGAGTTCCCCTACATGGCCCAGCGGCGCATCGATGGTGGCAAAAGGCCGCCAAATCCGCAGGCCCAATTGCTGGACTGCTGGCGTGAGGTGTATGCGCAGGTGCGACCATTGGTCACTGGGGCGTTGGCCATCGGCGGCAAGTCCATGGGCGGGCGCATGGCGAGTTTGCTGGCCGACGAGTTGGGCGCCGATGCGCTGGTGTGCCTGGGTTATCCGTTTTATGCCGCCGGCAAACCGGAGAAGCCGCGGGTGGCGCACCTGGCTGGGCTGAAGACACCGACCTTGATCGTTCAGGGCGAGCGCGATGCCCTGGGCAATCGGCAAACGGTGGAAGGCTATGAGCTGTCGTCAGCGATTGAGCTGTGCTGGCTGCAGGCGGGGGATCATGACTTGAAGCCGCTGAAGGCTTCCGGGTTCAGCCATGGCGAGCATCTGGCGACGGCGGCGGACAGGATTGTCGCGTTTCTGAAGTGAGGGGGCTGCTGCGCAGCCCATCGCTGGCAAGCCAGCTCCCACAAGGGTTGCAGTGAACAACTTGTGGGAGCTGGCTTGCCAGCGATGGGGTCGGCGCCTGATTCAGGCTTAGCCGCGATACTCGCACAGGTAGGCAGTATCAACCGCTACCTTGAGTTGGAACTTGCTGTTGGCCGGGACATTGAACTGGCTACCGGCGCTGAAGGTTTCCCAGTTGTCGCTGTCGGGCAGTTTGACGGTCAGGGCACCCGACACCACGTGCATGATTTCGCGCTGGGCAGTGCCGAACTCGTATTCGCCCGGGGCCATCACGCCAACCGTGGCCGGACCTTCAGCGGTGCCGAAGGCGATCGACTTGACCGTGCCATCAAAGTACTCGTTGACTTTAAACATGGGCGACTCCTGAAAAGGGGCTAAAAAGGCAGGCCAGTATGCCCAAGGCCCGCAGCGTCGTCATCCGCTTTCAGGTGCCGTTGGCCGGCAGCGACAGGGGCAGCAGACGGGCCGTATTGCGGGCGTCTTCCAGGGCCCGGTGCTGGCGCCCACTGAATTGCAGGCCGGCGAGTTGCAACGCGCCATTGAGTCCCAGCGGCCGTTGCAACTGGCGGGCTTTGGCGAAGCGTTGCTTGAGGTTGATGTGCGGCAACTCGGCGAGCAAGCTGTGGACCTGGTACTGCTGCCATTCCTGCAACAGTTGTTTGCGGTCGTAGTCACCCCAGCTGACCCAACCCTCAAGGTGCCCGGCGTGATGCTCGAGCCAGCGCTCGAACTGCGCCCACACCTGGGCGAAGGTCGCCGCTGTATCGACATTGGCCTGGCTGATGTGCGTCAGTTCACGGCAGAACGGGGTCAGTTGCGGCCGTCGCCTGGGGCGCACGAAACGCTGAAAATGACCAACTTCGCGGCCCTTGCGGTCAACCAGCGCCGCACCGATTTCGATGATTTCCATATCTGTGACCGGCCAGCCACCATCGTCGGTGGTTGCTTCAAGGTCGATCACCAGCCAATGGCCCATAGTAGGCTCCCATGCAAGACTGCTAAGAGCGTAGCCAAACTCGGACCAACCGGGTATCCCCTGGCATTTTGCCTGCTGCGCTTGGCGTAACCGACAGTTGTGCAACGCCTTGAAAACGCCTAGCTTAGCTAGATTCCGGTTTAATCCCGCAAAGAGTGTGTTGCTTTGAGTCCAGCGCCCATGCCACAGACGGTGCCCTTGTTGTTAATGCTGCCGCGATATGGCTGGCCCCCTCGGCTTGGGCGGCAGCAGAGATCGAGGTCAAAGTCGGGGCCGCACACTTCCCGCCCTACACCGTGCGCCCGGAGCAAGGCGCCGACACCGGCCTGCTGCCGCAACTGGTCGAGGCGCTGAACAACGTCCAGCAACGTTATCGTTTCGTCCTGGTGCCGACTTCGATTCAACGGCGCTTCGGTGACTTCCAGCAGGGGCGCACCGACATGGCGATCTTCGAGAACCCCGCGTGGGGCTGGCAGCAGATTCCCCATGAGAGTGTCGACATGGGCCTGGAAGACGCCGAGGTCTTCGTCGCTCATCGCCAGCCCGGCCGCGACCAGGCTTACTTCAGCGACCTCAAGGGCAAGCGCCTGGCACTGTACAGTGGCTATCACTACGCCTTTGCCGATTTCAACGCCGACCCCAAGTACCTGGCCGACACCTACAATGCGACCCTGACCTATTCCCATGACAGTAACCTGCTGATGGTCCAGCGCGGCCGCGCCGAGGTTGCCCTGGTCACCCGTTCCTATTTCAGTGACTTCCTGGTGCGCAATCCGCAAAGCGCCGAGCAGTTGCTGGCGTCCGATCGCGTTGACCAGGTCTACCATCATTACGCCCTGTTGCGGCCCGGCGCCCCCATCAGTGGCCCGGCATTTGCCGGTTTGTTGCAGTCCTTGCGGGCCAATGGCGAGTTGCTGAAAATCTTCCAGCCTTATCGCATCACTGTCAGCACACCCAAGGCTGACTAAATTTGTCTGTGTTGGCGACGTTCACCAGGGTGAGCCGATCATTCCCTTGTGAGCCAAGATCATGCCATTCGATTCCGCTTCGCCGACTTTGTCCTTGCCTCGCTGGCGTAGCCTCAGCGCCGATGAAGGCGATTGCCATCTGAGCCTGGTGCTGGAAGGCAGCCCGTTGGTGCGTGTGCGCCTGCAACGTGGCGAGACCTTGCAGGTTCAGCTTGAAGACTGTGCCCGCGACCGTGTGCAACAAGCCCTGTGGGCCGTTTGCTACTGGTTGTTCGCCCGTGACCCCGGTTGTCAGCGCCTGACCTGGCAGCTGGATCAGCCGCCACCGCAGGCGTTGAACAGTGGCCTGTTGGTCAGCACCGCGCGCCAGGGCCAGTACCTGTGTGAGCGCAGCTTGTTCTGGCAGTTGCCTCAACCCTGGCTCGGCCAGCCGTTCGCGGGCGTCTACCCGCAACAGATGCAGATCAGTGAAGGCAAGCGCCACCCCCGGCGCGCACCCAAGCCGCGCGGCGAGGTGTATCGACGCTTCGATGCGCGGCTGGGGGCGTGGGTGTCGTTACGCACCCTGGAAATCGACCAGGACCTGGAGCGGTTCAATCGCTGGCAGAACAACCCGCGGGTGCTCAACTTCTGGCAGGAGGGCGGCAGCCTCGAACAACACCGTGACTACCTCGGCAAGCTTGAGGCCGATCCGCACAGCCTGACCCTGATCGGGTGTTTCGATGATCAGCCCTTCGCCTACTTCGAGGCCTACTGGGCCAAGGAAGACCGTATCGCGCCGTTCTATGCGGTGGATGATTACGACCGCGGCATCCACATGCTGGTGGGGGAAGAGCAGCATCGCGGGCCGCACAAGGTCGCCAGCTGGTTGTCAGCACTGGTCCACTACCTGTTCCTGGACGACCCGCGCACCCAGCGGGTAGTGGCCGAGCCGCGAGCGGACAACGGCAAGATGATCGGCTACATGCACGAGCAGTGTTTTCATTGCGAGAAGGAATTCGACTTTCCGCACAAGCGTGCGGCATTGATGATTCTGGGGCGGGAGCGGTTCTTCGAAGGTTGCAGGTTGCTCTGACCCTCAAGCGGCAAGCGGCATCACCACCCACTTGCCGCTTGAAGCTTGCAGCTTGTCGCTCTCAAGCCCTCTGGCTTGAGACTTTCCGACAATGCACCAGGGCATCGCGAATCATGAAGTTGACCAGGGTCGGCGAGACGCCGAGCTCCTTGGCGATGTCTTTCTGTGGCACGCCGTGCAGGCGGTACATTTCGAAGGCATAGCGGGTGCGTTGCGGCAGGTCGTTCAAGGCATCGGCGATGTGTTCAAGGGTGGCGAAGTTGATGTGCGTGGTTTCTGGCGAAGCCCCCTGGATCACCACGTTCAGGCCTTCCTCTTCGCTGCCGGAGTACTTCAGCTCCATGGCCTGCTTGCGATAGTGGTCGATGGCCAGGTTGCGCACGATCTGGAACAGGTAGCTAAGCTGGGCCTTGAACGAGGACGTGATCTGCGGCGCCGAGCCGAGCCGGAAGAACGCATCCTGAACCACGTCTTCGGCCCGCGAGCGGCAGCCGGTGATGCGTGCGGCAATCTTGACCAGGATACTGCGGTTGTCGACAAACGCCTGGAGTAACGGTGAATCGCACTTACTTGTGGATAGTTGTTCCGCCATGGAAATCACCTTATCTCTAAGAGGGAAGTGGAAGTCTCCAGAATCGGAGGCTTCCTACGACGTGCGACAAGCTATTCTTAATGATAATTATTGTCAAATGCGAAAGTTAATAAGTATCTATGCCTTTTGCTTCTAAGCTCGCGCTTTGTGACCGGCTTCAAACTCCGCACTTTTTCGCCGCTGCCCCCGCCGTTCCCGCCGCTTAATTATTTCCTCCGGCCATCCGTTCCTCTGTGTACATCCTCGGCTCTGGCAAGGCGCACTTCGCTGCCTGGAAGCCCGCCCGGCGCGCCAACCGAGACCTGATTTCATGTACAGACTCTGGCAGGAACCCCCATGACGGACGCCTTCGAACTCCCGGTTACGCTGGTCCAGGCACTGGCTCAACGTGCAGCGCTCAGCCCGGATCGGGTTGCCTTGCGCTTTCTGGCCGAAGACCCGCGCGATGAAGCCGTGCTTTCCTATCGCGACCTTGACCTGCGAGCGCGGACCATCGCCGCTGCCTTGCAGGCGCGCACTGCAGTGGGGGATCGGGCGATCCTGTTGTTTCCCAGTGGCCCGGACTACGTCGCAGCGTTCTTCGGCTGCTTGTATGCCGGTGTGATTGCTGTGCCGGCCTACCCGCCGGAGTCTTCACGACGCCACCATCAGGAGCGCCTGTTGTCGATCATCGACGATGCCGAGCCACGCCTGTTGCTGACCATCAGCGCCTTGCAGGACAGCCTGCAGGCCCTCGACGTGCTGGCCGACCCCGCGGCGCCGCAATTGCTGGCGGTCGATAGCCTGGCAGCGGAGCTGGCTGGCGGTTGGCAGGCGCCGACCTTGCAGGCCGATGACATTGCCTTCCTGCAGTACACCTCCGGCTCTACTGCCTTGCCCAAGGGCGTGCAAGTCAGCCACGGCAACCTGGTGGCCAACGAAGTGTTGATTCGCCATGGCTTTGGTATCGATGCAAACCCGGACGACGTGATTGTCAGCTGGCTGCCGCTGTACCACGACATGGGCCTGATCGGCGGTCTGCTGCAACCGATCTTCAGCGGCGTGCCTTGTGTGTTGATGGCCCCGGCGTATTTTCTGGCGCGGCCGCAGCGCTGGCTGCAGGCGATCAGCGATCACGGTGGCACCATCAGCGGTGGGCCGGATTTCGCCTATCGGCTGTGCAGCGAACGGGTCAGTGCCGCGGCAATGGCCAGCCTCGACCTGAGCAAATGGCGGGTGGCCTATTCCGGCTCCGAGCCGATCCGCCAGGACAGCCTGCAGGCCTTTGCCGACAAGTTCGCGCCCTGCGGATTCGTCGCGGAACACTTTTTCGCCAGTTACGGGCTGGCCGAGGCCACCCTGTTTGTCAGCGGCAGCACCCGTGGCCAGGGGATTGGCGCGCTTGAGCTGGATACCCAGGCCTTGGCATGCAACCGGGCAGCGCCAGGCAACGGCTCGCTGCAGATGAGCTGCGGGCGCAGCCAGCCCGAGCATGCGCTGCAGGTTGTCGAGCCGCACAGCCTGGCCGTGCTGGCCGATAACCAGGTGGGCGAGATCTGGGCCAGCGGTCCGAGCATTGCCAAAGGCTACTGGCGCAACCCTGAGGCCACCGCCGCCACCTTCGTCGAACAGAGCGGGCGTACCTGGCTGCGCACCGGCGACCTGGGCTTTTTGCGCGACGGCGAGCTGTTCGTTACCGGTCGCCTCAAGGACCTGCTGATCGTGCGCGGGCACAACCTCTACCCGCAAGATCTGGAAAAGACCCTGGAGCGCGAGGTCGAGGTCCTGCGCAAAGGGCGTGTGGCGGTATTCGCGGTCGATGACAATGGCGAGGAGGGTATTGGCGTCGCCGTCGAGATCAGCCGCAACGTGCAGAAGATCATGACCCCGGCGAGCCTGATCAAGACCCTGCGTCAGGTGATCGCCGATGCCTGCCAGCAAGCCCCGGCGGTGGTGCTGCTGCTCAACCCGGGCGCATTGCCGAAGACGTCCAGCGGCAAGCTGCAGCGTTCGGCCTGCCGTTTGCGCATGGACGACGGCAGCCTCGATTGCTATGCGCGCTTCCCCGATCAGCAGGCGGCGGCCGTGGCCGAGCAAGATGCGTCGGCGACCGGCATGCAGGCCCGGATCGGCCGTCTGTGGTGTGAGCAGTTGGGCGTGGAGCAGATTGCCGCGGACGATCACTTCTTCCTGCTCGGCGGCAACTCGATTGCCGCCACCCAGGTCTGTGCGCGCCTGGGTGATGAACTGGGGCTTGAGTTGGGCGTACGGGTGCTGTTCGAGGCGCCGACCCTGGCCGACTTCAGCGCCGCGGTGACGGCGTTGCAGAACGATGGCGGTGTCGCCCGGGGTGCCATCAGCCGCCTCGGCCGCGAGCAGGCCCTGCCGCAGTCGCTGGCGCAAAACCGCCTGTGGCTGACCTGGCAGCTTGAGCCGCACAGCGCAGCATACAACATACCCGGTGCCCTGCGCCTGCGTGGCGAACTGGACGAAGTGGCGTTGCAGGCCAGCTTCCAGGCCCTGGTCGAGCGTCACGAGTCCCTGCGCACGGTGTTCGCCGAGGAGGATGGCCAGGCACTGCAACGCATCCTGCCGAGCCTGGCGTTTAGCGTGCAGCGCCTGGATCTGTCTGGCGCCAGTGACCAGGAAGTGCTGGCGCAGCGCGAAGCCGAAGCCATGCAACCCTTCGATCTGCACCAGGGCCCGCTGCTGCGCGTGACCCTGGTGCGGCTGGACTGCGACGACCATCAGCTGTGGGTGACGTTGCACCACATCATCGCCGACGGCTGGTCGATGAACATTCTCATCGACGAGTTCTCGCGCCTGTACGCGGCTCATTGCCAGGGCCAGGAGGCCAAGCTGGCGGCTTTGCACCTGGACTATGCCGACTACGGCAGCTGGCAGCGCCAATGGCTGGCCCAGGGCGAAAGCGCCCGGCAACTGGCGTACTGGAAGGATCGGCTCGGTGAGCAGCAGGCGGTGCTCGATCTTGCCACCGACTACTCACGTTCAAACCGCCAAAGCAATGCCGCCGCGCGCTTGAGCGTGCGCCTGCAGCCGAGCCTGGCCGAAGCCTTGCGCAGCCTCGCGCGCGCTCATGACGCCACGCTGTTCATGGTCTTGCTTGCCGGTTTCCAGAGCCTGTTGCACCGTTACAGCGGGCAAACCGACATCCGTGTCGGGGTGCCCAACGCCAATCGGCCGCGCCTGGAAACCCAGGGCCTGGTGGGCTTTTTCATCAATACCCAGGTGCTGCGCGCACAGCTTGATGGACGCTTGCCGTTCAAGCAGTTGCTGGCCCAGGTGCGCCACACCACCTTGGAGGCCCAGGCCCACCAGGACCTGCCGTTCGAACAACTGCTCGAGGCCTTCCCCGAAGCGCGCGAGCAGGGCCTGTTCCAGGTCATGTTCAACCATCAGCAGCGCGACCTCAGCGCCTTGCGCCGCCTCCCGGGGGTGCTCGCCGAAGAACTGCCCTGGCACAGCCGCGAGGCCAAGTTCGACCTGCAACTGCACAGTGAAGAGGACCATCAGGGCAGGCTGACGCTGTCGTTCGACTACGCCGTGGAACTGTTCGAAGCGGCGACCGTGCAGCGCCTGATCGAACAGTTGACCGGCTTGCTGGAACAGGTCTGCGCGCAACCTGACGTCACCCTTGGCGCGCTGCAATTGCTCGATGCCGAGGGCCGCGCGCGGTTGCTCGAGTGGGGCCAGGCCCCGGCACCGCAGGCGCAGCATTGGCTGGTCGAGCAGCTCAACGAACAGGCACGCAAGACCCCGGAGCGTACCGCCCTGGTGTGGCAGGGCGGCTGTCTCGACTACGCCAGCCTGCACCAGCAAGCCAACCGTCTGGCCCATTACCTGCGTGACAAGGGCGTCGGCCCGGATGTGTGCGTGGCCATTGCCGCCGAGCGTTCGCCGCAACTGCTGATTGGCTTGTTGGCCATTCTCAAGGCCGGGGGGGCCTATGTGCCGCTGGATGTCGATTATCCAGCCGAGCGTCTGGCCTACATGCTCGCCGACAGTGGCGCGAGCCTGCTGCTCAGTCACAGCGACGTGCTCGAGCGCCTGAGCCTGCCGGCCGAGGTCAGCGCCATTGCCATGGACCGCCTCAAGCTCGACAGCTGGCCAAGCCAGCCGCCGGGCCTGCACCTGCACGGTGACAATCTTGCCTATGTGATCTACACCTCCGGCTCCACCGGCCAACCCAAAGGCGTTGGCAACACCCATGCGGCACTGGCCGAGCGCCTGCAGTGGATGCAGGAGCGCTATGCATTGAATGACCGCGACGTGCTGATGCAAAAGGCGCCGATCAGCTTCGACGTGTCGGTGTGGGAATGCTTCTGGCCGCTGGCCAACGGTTGCCAGCTGGTGCTCGCCGGCCCTGGCGAGCACCGCGACCCGCAACGCATCGCCGAGCTGGTGCGCGAGCATGGCGTGACCACCTTGCATTTCGTTCCGGCCTTGCTCCAGGTGTTTGTCCAGGAACCGCTGGCCGCACAGTGCAGCAGCCTGCGCCGGTTGTTCTCTGGCGGTGAGGCACTGTCGGCAAACCTGCGCGAGCGGGTGCAGCAGGTATTGCCGCAGGTGGCCCTGCACAACCGCTACGGCCCGACCGAAACCGCCATCAACGTCACTCACTGGCAATGCAGCGCTGCCGACGGCACGCGCTCGCCGATCGGTCGGCCGTTGGCCAATGTGCTGTGCCGGGTGCTCGATGCCGAGCTGGAACCGACGCCGCCTGGCGTACCGGGTGAGCTGTACCTCGGCGGTGCCGGCCTGGCCCGGGGTTACCTGGGGCGTGCGGGGCTTACCGCTGAACGGTTCGTGCCGCAGCCCGATGGCGACGGCCAGCGCCTGTACCGCAGTGGCGACCGGGCGCGCTGGCTGGCTGACCTGGGGGCGCTGGAGTACCTTGGCCGCCTCGATCAGCAGGTCAAGCTGCGTGGCTTCCGGGTCGAGCCCGAAGAAGTCGAGGCTTGCCTATTGAAGCAGGCCGGCGTCGAGCAGGCGCTGGTGATGATTCGCGACAGCGCCGCCGGCCCGCAGCTGGTTGGCTACTACAGCGGTATCGACGCGAGCGCGCAGTTGCTGGCAGCCCTGGCCGAGCAACTGCCCGCCTACATGGTGCCAGCGCAACTGGTTCACCTGGTGCAGATGCCGCTGGGCCCGAGCGGCAAGATCGAGCGCAAGGCCTTGCCCGAGCCGCAATGGCAATCGCGTGAACACATCGAACCGGGTACCGCCCTGCAGCAACAGATTGCCGCGATCTGGCGCGAGGTGCTGGGTATCCAGCGGGTCGGCTTGCAGGACGATTTCTTTGCCCTGGGCGGCCACTCGCTGCTGGCCACCCAGATCATTTCCCGTACCCGCCAGGCCTGCAACGTCGAGTTGCCGCTGCGCACCTTGTTCGAGGCCAGCGAGTTGGGCGCCTTTGCCGCGGCAGTGGAGGCAATCCAGCGCAGCGGTGCGCACAACCTGCAAGGCGAGATCCAGCGCATCGACCGTCGCCAGGCGGTGCCGCTGTCCTACTCCCAGCAGCGCATGTGGTTCCTCTGGCAAATGGAGCCGGACAGCCCGGCCTATAACGTCGGCGGCATGGCGCGCCTGAGCGGGGTGCTGGATGTCAGCCGTTTCGAGCAGGCGCTGCAAGCGCTGATCGTGCGCCACGAAACCCTGCGCACGACCTTCCCGAGCATCGACGGCGTGCCGTATCAGTGCGTGGCCGAGGACAGCAACCTGCAGATGAGCTGGCTGGATTTCTCCAGTGCCACAGCGAAGGTTCGCGATCAACGCCTGCAGGCGTTCGCCGACGAGCAGGCGCACCAGCCCTTCGACCTGGAGCGCGGGCCACTGCTGCGCGCCTGCCTGGTCAAGGCTGGCGAGCGAGAGCACTACTTTGTGCTGACCCTGCACCACATCGTTACCGAAGGCTGGGCCATGGATATTTTCGCCCGCGAGCTGGGCGAGCTTTACGAGGCCTTTGTCGACGAGCGCGAATCGCCGCTGCCACCGTTGCCGGTGCAGTACCTGGACTACAGCGTGTGGCAGCGCCAGTGGCTGGAAAACGGCGAGCGCCAGCGTCAGCTGGATTACTGGCAAGCCCAGCTGGGCGATGAGCATCCGGTGCTCGAACTGCCTGCCGATCGTCCGCGCCCGGCGCTGCAGAGCCATCGCGGTGAGCTCTATCGCTTCGACCTGAGCCCGGAGCTGGCCGCGCGGGTACGCGCCTTCAATGCCGAGCACGGCCTGACCCTGTTCATGACCATGACCGCCACGCTGGCGGTGTTGCTGTACCGCTACAGTGGCCAGACCGACCTGCGTATCGGTGCACCGGTAGCCAATCGTATTCGTCCGGAAAGCGAGGGCCTGATCGGCGCCTTCCTCAATACCCAGGTGCTGCGTTGCCAGCTCGACGGGCAAATGCGCGTCGCTGAGTTGATCGAGCAGGTGCGCCAGACCGTGATCGATGGCCAGTCCCATCAGGACCTGCCGTTCGATCAACTGGTCGAGGCCCTGCAACCGCCTCGCAGCAGTGCCTACAACCCGCTGTTCCAGGTGATGTGCAACGTCCAGCGCTGGGAATTCCAGCAAAGCCGCGAGTTGGCCGGGATGCAGGTCGAGTACCTGGTCAACGACGCCCGCGCGACCAAGTTCGACCTCAACCTGGAAGTCACCGACCTCGACCGCCGCCTGGGTTGCTGCCTGACCTACAGCCGCGACCTGTTCGACGCGCCGCGCATCGCGAAAATGGCCGCCCATTGGCAGAACCTGCTGGTGGCACTGCTGGGTGATCCCGAGCAACGCCTGGGCGAGTTGCCGTTGCTGGCGGCGGTCGAGCAAAGGGCCTTGTGCGATTCGCTCAAGGGCGACAGCGCCCTGGCGCTGGGGCAGAACATTCACCAGCTGTTCAGTGAACAAGCAGCACGTCAGCCGGATGCCCTGGCCCTGACCTTCGCCGGTGAGCACCTGAGCTACGCTGAGCTCGACGCCCGCGCCAACCAGTTGGCCCGCGTGCTGCGTGAGCGCGGCGTCGGCCCGCAGGTGCGCGTCGGCCTGGCGCTGGAGCGCTCGCTGGAGATGGTGGTTGGCCTGCTGGCGATCCTCAAGGCCGGGGGCGCTTATGTGCCACTGGACCCGGAGTACCCGCTGGAACGCCTGCATTACATGATCGAGGACAGCGGCATTGCGTTGCTGCTGGGCCAGCGTGCACTGTTCGAGGCCCTCGGGGCGTTGCCCGCCGAGGTCGGCCGCTGGTGCCTGGAAGAGGACCGCGATGCGCTTGCCGCCTACAGTCGCGAAGCCTTGCCAGCGCTGACCTTGCCGGGTCATCAGGCCTACCTGATCTACACCTCTGGCTCCACCGGCAAGCCCAAGGGCGTGGTGGTCAGCCATGGTGAAATCGCCATGCACTGCCAGGCGGTGATCGAGCGTTTTGGCATGCGCAGCGACGACTGCGAGCTGCATTTTTATTCGATCAACTTCGACGCTGCCACCGAGCGCTTGCTGGTGCCGTTGCTCTGTGGTGCACGGGTAGTTTTGCGTGGGCAAGGGCAGTGGGGGGCGCAAGAGATTTGCAGCTTGATCCGCGAGCAGCAGGTGTCGATCTTAGGCTTTACGCCCAGCTATGGCAGCCAGCTCGCCCAGTGGCTGGCCAGCCGCAATGAAAGCCTGCCGGTGCGCCTGGTGATTACCGGTGGCGAGGCCTTGACCGGCGAGCACCTGCAGCGAATTCGCCAGGCGTTCACGCCGCAGCAGTTCTACAACGCCTATGGCCCGACCGAAACCGTGGTCATGCCCCTGGCGTGCCTGGCTCCCGAGCAACTTGAAGCCGGCGCCGGCAGTGTGCCGATCGGCCGCGTGGTCGGTGCCCGCACGGCGTACATCCTCGATGCCGACCTGGCCCTGTTGCCGCAAGGTGGCATTGGCGAGCTGTACGTCGGTGGCGCCGGCCTGGCCCAGGGTTACCACGAACGCCCGGGTTTGAGCGCCGAGCGTTTTGTCGCTGACCCGTTCAGCGACAACGGCGGGCGCCTGTACCGTACCGGCGACCTGGTGCGCCAACGTGCCGACGGTTTGGTCGAGTATGTCGGGCGTATCGACCATCAGGTGAAGATTCGTGGCTTCCGTATCGAACTGGGCGAGATCGAAACCCGCCTGCTCGAACACCCGGCGGTGCGCGAGGCGGTGGTGCTGGCCCTGGACATGCCTGGCGGCAAGCAACTGGCCGCTTATCTAGTGTGCGACCAGGCCCAGGCCGATGCCGCCGGGCAGGCCGAGCTGCGCGACGGACTCAAGGCGCAGTTGCGCCTGCACCTGCCGGACTATATGGTGCCGACCCACCTGGTGCTGCTGGCGCAAATGCCGTTGACCGGCAACGGCAAGCTTGACCGCCGCGCGTTGCCGGCGCCGGACCTGGAGCAGGGCCGTCAGCACTATGAAGCGCCGCGCAGCGAGCTGGAACAGCAGTTGGCGGCGATCTGGCGTGAAGTGCTGAATGTCCAGCAGGTCGGTCTGCAGGACAACTTCTTCGAACTGGGTGGCGACTCGATCCTGTCGATCCAGGTGGTCAGCCGTGGGCGTCAGGCCGGGCTGCACTTCACCCCGCGCGACCTGTTCCAGCATCAGACCGTCCAGACTTTGGCCACGGTGGTCAGTCGCAGTGAAACCACCCAGGTCGATCAGGGCCCGCTGAGCGGACGTGCGGCGTTGACGCCGATCCAGCACTGGTTCTTCGACAGCGATGTGCCGCAACCCCAGCACTGGAACCAGGCGGTCCTGCTGGCGCCGGTCGAACGCTTGCATGGCAAGAACCTGGAGCAGGCGTTGCAGCAGTTGCTGCAGCAGCATGATGCCTTGCGCTTGCGCTTCACCCAGGCCGATGGGCAATGGCAGAGCGAATACGCCCAGGCCGACCACCGCGAGTTGCTCTGGCAAGCGTCGGTGACCGATCTGGCTGACTGCCAGGCCCTGTACAGCGATGTGCAGCGCAGCCTCGATCTGGCGCAGGGGCCGCTGCTGCGCGCCTTACTGGTTGAGGACGGCGAGGGGCGCCAGCGCCTGTTGCTGGCGATCCACCACCTGGTGGTCGACGGCGTTTCCTGGCGCGTATTGCTGGAAGACTTGCAGGCGCTGTACCGCGGTCAGTTGCTGGCGGCCAAGACCCGCGCCATGAGCGACTGGGCCGCGCGGCTGGTGGCCTATGCTGGCAGTGATTCGTTGCGTGACGAGCAAACCTGGTGGCAGGCACAGTTGAGTACCGCCAGCCGCGAACTGCCCTGTGATCATCCGCAAGGGGCCAATCTGCACCAGCAGGCGCAAACCCTCAGCGTGCGCCTGGACGCGACCCGCACCCGGCAACTGCTGCAGGAGGCACCCGGTGCCTATCACACCCAGGTCAACGACCTGCTGCTGACCGCCCTGGCCCGCGTGCTGTGCCGTTGGAGCGGCGACAGTTCGGTGCTGGTGCAACTGGAAGGCCACGGCCGCGAGAACCTGTTCGAGGACATGGACCTGACCCGCAGCGTCGGCTGGTTCACCAGTGCCTATCCGCTGAGCCTGAACCCGTTGAACGTCGAAGGGGCTGCGGGGCAAGGCGTTTCGATCAAGGCCATCAAGGAGCAACTGCGCACTGTGCCGCACAAGGGTGTGGGCTACGGGGTGCTGCGCTACCTGGCCGACACCCCGGTGCGCGAAGCCATGGCCGCGCTGCCGCAGGCGCGTATCACCTTCAACTACCTGGGCCAGTTCGACCAGCAGTTCCAGGCCGGCGCGCTGTACCAGCCGGTGGATGAAAGTACCGGGCTGGCCCACGACCTGGAGTCGCCGCTGCCTAATTGGCTGAGCGTTGATGGCCAGGTCTATGGCGGTGAGCTGCAACTGCGCTGGACCTTCAGCCGCGAGCGTTACGACCTGCAGACCATCGAAACCCTGGTCGAGGCCTACCGCCTGGAACTGATCGGCCTGATCGAGCATTGCCTGAGCCCGGGCGCCGGCAGCTTCACACCCTCGGACTTCCCCCTGGCGCAGTTGAGCCAGGAGCAGATCGATGCCTTGCCGGTCGCCGCTGCGCAGATCGAGGATGTCTACCCGCTGACGCCGATGCAGGAGGGGCTACTGCTGCATACCCTGCTGGAACCGGGCACCGGCATCTACTACATGCAGGACCGCTACCGGATCAACAGCGCCCTCGACCCGCAGCGTTTCGCCGCAGCCTGGCAAGCGGTGGTCGGCCGTCACGAGGCCTTGCGCGCTTCGTTCTGCTGGAATGCGGGCGAGGCCATGCTGCAGATCATTCACAAGCCGGGGGCGACGCCGGTCGACTATCAGGACTGGTCCGCTATTCCCGAAGCTGAACAGGAAGCGCGCCTGCAAGCGTTGCACAAGCAGGAGCGCGAAGCCGGTTTCGACTTGCTCCGGCAGGCGCCGTTCCACCTGCGCCTGGTGCGAGTGGGCGCGGACCGCTACTGGTTCATGATGAGCAACCACCACATCCTCATCGATGCCTGGTGCCGTTCGCTGCTGATGAACGACTTCTTCGAGATCTACCTGGCCATGGGCGAGGGCCGTCAGGCGCAGTTGCCGGTGCCGCCGCGCTACCGCGACTACATCGGCTGGTTGCAGCATCAGGACCTGGACGAGGCGCGCCAGTGGTGGCGCAACAACCTCGAAGGCTTCGAGCGCAGCACCGCGGTGCCCAGCGACCGGCCATTGCTGCGTGACCACGCGGTGGAGAATGCCGGCATGGTCGTCGGCGATTGCTACACCCGCCTCGATGCCGTCGATGGTGCCCGCCTGCGCGAGTTGGCCCAGGCTCATCAGCTGACCATCAACACCTTTGCACAAGCCGCGTGGGCGCTGGTGCTGAGCCGTTACAGCGGTGAGCGCGACGTGGTCTTCGGCGTTACCGTGGCCGGCCGGCCGGTGAGCATGCCGCAGATGCAGCGCACGGTCGGGCTGTTCATCAACAGCATCGCCCTGCGGGTGAAACTGCCCGCAGCGGGTGAGCGCTGCAGCGTGCGCCAGTGGCTGCAAGGCCTGCTGGAACGCAACATGGAGCTGCGCGAGTACGAGTACCTGCCGTTGGTGAGCATCCAGGAGTGCAGCGAGCTGCCCAAGGGCCAGCCGCTGTTCGACAGCCTGTTCGTATTCGAGAATGCGCCGGTGGAGGTTGCCGTACTTGATCGAGCGCAGAGCCTTAACGCCAGCTCCGATTCCGGGCGCACCCACACCAACTTCCCGTTGACCGCCGTCTGTTATCCAGGCGACGACCTGGGGCTGCACCTGTCGTTCGACCAGCGTTACTTCGATACTGCCACGGTCGAGCGCTTGCTGGCCGAGTTCAAGCGCTTGCTGCTGGCCCTGGCCGAGGGCTTCCAGGGCGATGTCAGCGAACTGCCGTTGCTCGGTGAAGCCGAGCGGCGTTTCCTGCTCGATGACTGCAACCGCAGCGAGCAGGCCTACAGTCTGGAGCAGAGCTACGCCGAATTGTTCGAGGCGCGGGTGGCGGCGCATCCACAGCGTATTGCCGCGCGTTGCCTGGAGCAGACGCTGAGCTATGCCGAGCTCAACCGCCAGGCCAACCGCCTGGGCCATGCCCTGGTGGGCGCCGGTGTGGCGGTCGATCAGCCAGTGGCGTTGCTGGCCGAACGCGACTTGCCATTGCTCGGCATGATCGTCGGCTGCTTCAAGGCCGGCGCCGGTTACCTGCCGCTGGACCCTGGCCTGCCCGGTGCGCGCCTGCAACGGATCGTTGAACTGAGCCGCACACCGGTGCTGGTGTGCAGTGAAGCCTGTGCCGAGCAGGGGCGTGCCTTGCTCGACGAGTTGAGCTGTGCCGGGCGGCCGAAACTGCTGATCTGGGAGCAGATCCAGGCAACTGCCGGGCCGGATGGCAACCCGGGCATCTACAGCGGGCCGGACAACCTCGCCTATGTTATCTACACCTCCGGCTCCACCGGGCTGCCCAAAGGGGTGATGGTCGAGCAGCGCGGCATGCTCAATAACCAGTTGAGCAAGGTGCCGTACCTGCAACTGGACGAGCAGGACGTGATTGCCCAGACCGCCTCGCAGAGCTTCGATATTTCGGTCTGGCAGTTCCTCGCCGCACCGCTGTTTGGTGCCCAGGTGGCGATTGTGCCGAATGCCATTGCCCACGACCCGCAGGGCTTGCTGGTGCATGTGCAGGCTACCGGCATCAGCGTGCTGGAGAGCGTGCCGTCGCTGATCCAGGGCATGCTTGCCAACGACCACCAACAGCTCGATGGCTTGCGCTGGATGCTCCCGACCGGTGAGGCGATGCCGCCGGAACTGGCGTCGCAGTGGCTGCAGCGTTATCCGCACATTGGCCTGGTCAATGCCTATGGCCCGGCCGAGTGCTCGGATGACGTGGCGTTCTTCCGCGTCGATGCCGCCTCGACCCGGGGCAGCTACCTGCCGATCGGCACGCCGACCGACAACAACCGCCTGTACCTGCTTGGCGACGATCAGGCGCTGGTGCCGTTAGGGGCGGTGGGCGAGCTGTGCGTTGCCGGTACCGGCGTCGGCCGTGGCTATGTCGGTGACCCGGTGCGCACCGCGCAAGCCTTTATCCCGCATCCGTTCGGTGCGCCTGGTGAACGTTTGTATCGCACTGGCGACCTGGCGCGTCGGCGTACCGACGGTGTGCTCGAGTACGTCGGGCGCATCGACCATCAGGTGAAGATTCGCGGCTACCGCATCGAACTGGGCGAGATCGAAGCACGCCTGCATGAGCAGAGCGCGATTCGTGATGCGGCGGTCGGGGTACAGGACGGGGTCAACGGCAAGCACCTGGTTGGCTACCTGGTGGCCAGCAACGCAGGCGCCGATACCTCCGTGCAGCTGGAACAGGTCAAGCAGCGTCTGCGTGCCGAGCTGCCGGAGTACATGGTGCCGCTACACTGGGCCTGGCTCCAGCAACTGCCGCTCAATACCAACGGCAAGCTCGACCGCAAGGCCTTGCCGGCCATCGACATCGGCGCCCAGCACCGTCAGGCCTACCTGGCACCGCGCAGCGAACTGGAAGCGACCCTGGCCGGTATCTGGGCCGAGGTGCTCAAGGCTGAGCGGGTCGGGGTACGCGACAACTTCTTCGAGTTGGGCGGGCATTCATTGCTGGCCACCCAGATCGCTTCGCGGGTGCAGAAGGTGCTGCAACTGAACGTGCCGCTGCGGGCCATGTTCGAGTGCAGTACCGTCGAGGAACTGGCGACCTATGTCGAGGGCCTGAAGGCCAGTGAGCTGAGCGACGACAAGGTCGACCGCCTCAGTGACCTGATGGCCGAGCTGGAAGCGCTGTAGGGCTTCAGGCCGGGGCGGGGCGGGTACGCAGCAGGTCGTGCTTGAGCAAGGCGACCGATGCGGCAAGCAATACGGCGTCCTTGATCAGGAAGGACGTCGCCCCACCCATGGCCGGAAAGCCCCCGGCGCTGTTCTCCCAGCCGCCCGGGGTAGTGATGATCAGGGTCAGGGTGGTGGTGTAGGTGAGCACTGAACCCAGTGCTCCGATCACTGCCACCCGCGGTTGCCAGATACCGGCCAGCAACGCCGCGCCAGTCGCCCATTCTGCTACGCCCAGTGCATAGCTGGCGCCTTGGATGCCAAAGGCCAGGTGCAGCCAGGACAACAGCGGGCTGTTATCGATCAGCGGGATCAGCGCCTGGGCTTCGTAGTCGAACCACTTGGTATAGCCAAAGCCGAAGAAGATCAGGATCAGGCTCCAGCGCAGCAGCTGGATGTCGAGGGAGGAGTGGAGGAAACGGTCAAGGCAGGCAGGGCGGGTCATGTGGTTGGATGAGGCAGGTATTCTCCAGACGCCGTGACCGCCCTGTTGTTACATCCGCCGGCTGTTCAACGTTTGCCGAGGATCTTGCCGAGCAGCTCCGGTCGCGGTGCGCCCTGTTGGGTTTGCAGCTGTTGCTGGTCGTCCAGGTAGAAAATGGCCGGCGTTGCTGACAGACCGAGCTCTTCCATCACCGCCAGGTTGGCGTCGAGCTTGCTTTGTACGGCTTCGGGAATCTTCTCCAGGGCCTTGAGGGTGCTAGCCTTGCCGGCCTGCTCATGTTGCGCCAGGGCCTTGGCCGGGTCATGGCTGGCCAGCAATGTGGCGGATTTACCCGGGCTGTCTTCGCGAATGATGCCGACCATGATATGGCGCAATTGCACCTTGCCGGACTCGACCCAGGGCCGCGCCTGCTGCCAGAACATATTGCAGTACGGGCAGTTGGGGTCGCTGAACAGGTAGACGATACGCGGTGCATCGGCCTTGCCGTCGGCGATCCAGGCGGTTTTTTCCATCTTCGCCCAGACCTCTTTGGCCATCGGCGCATACACCAGTTTTTCCAGCGGCGCCTGGCTCAGGTCCTGGCCCTGCTCGTCGAACAGGCTACCCACCAGCACGTGCTTGCCATCGGCGGTCAGGTACAGCGCCAAGCCGCGGTTCTGGTACTCGGCGGCATAGCCGCGCAGGCCGTTGGGGGCATCGAAGCTGCCTTTGATTTTCGCGCCTTTGGCTTCCAGCTGCTGGACGGCCTTGGGCAAGTCTTCGGCCAGCACCAGTGGGCTGGTTATCAGGCCCAGGGCCAGCGTGAGGGGCAGTTTTAGCAGAGATCGCATGCGACGTTCCTTGTGGGGGATGGGGCGGCAGGCGCGGGCGCGCGCTCGAAAGATTGCAGGGCGTGGCTGAGGCTGGCACGCGACAGTTCGCCCAGGTGGCTGCCGACCAGGCGGCCCTCGGCGTTGTAGAACAAGGTCGTGGGCAGGGCCATGGAGCCGACTTTCTGTGCCAGTTGGCCACCACTGTCGAACAATACGTGGGAAAGGTTCAGGCCCGTGGTCGCGAGGAAGGTGACCACGGTTTGTGGCGCCTCGCCCTGGTTGACGAACAGGAAGGTGATGTCCGGGTAGTCGCCCTGGGCCTGTTGCAACACCGGCATCTCGCGCCGGCACGGCGGGCACCAGGTGGCCCAGAGGTTGATCACCAGCGGCTTGCCGCGGTACTCGGCCAATTGTACGGCCTGGCCGTTGGCCTTGCGCAGGCTCATGTCGGGCAGTTGTGTGCCCTGGTCATAGAGATGGCTGGCCAGGCTGCCGAGCAGCCAGAACAGGCCGCCACTGAGCAGTCCCCAGCCCAGCGGCCGGCGCAGGGCCGGCCGGCGATAAGCCAGGCAGAACGCTCCGATGGCGACCGCGAGCAGGCCTGGCCAGAGCAGGAAGCCGCCGTCGCGCAGGTCGATGATCTGCAGCAGGTCCCCTTGGTACATTGACCAGTAGCGGATGACAAAACCCACGCGAGCACTGAACAGGCCCAGCAAGAACAGGCCGAACAGCACTGATTCCGGGTTGTCGCCACCGCGCTTGGCGACGCGCCAGCCGACCAGGCTGGCCAGGGCCAGGGCACAGATCAGCAGCAGGTGGTTCAGGGCCATGGTCAGCGGCCCGAGCGCGACAGTCAGCATCATCCTTGGCTCCGGGTGGCGGCCCAGTGTTGGAGAAAGTTCGCCGCATCGATTTCACCGGTGATGCGTCGGGCCCGGCGTTCGCTGCCCTCCGGGCCGATCCAGATCAGGCTGGGCGGGCCCGGGACCTGGTAGCGCAGCAGCAACTCGCGGCTGGACGCTGCATCAGCGGTTACATCCAGACGCAGCAGGCGCACGCCGCTCAGTGCCGCCAGCACGTCGGCACGGGCGAAGACCTGTTTTTCCATGACCTTGCACGACACGCACCAGTCAGCATAGTAGTCGAGCATCACCCACTGGCCCTGGGCCTTGGCCGCCTCCAACTCACGCTGCAGGTCGGCTGGCTGGCTCACGGTGGTGAAGGCATCGCGGTGCTCGGCGAGGGTTGCCGGGCCGTTGCCGGCGGTAAACGGCTGCAGCGGTTGCCACGGGTCATTGCCACCGGCGGCAGCGCCAACGATCAACAGGCTGCCCCAGAACCCCAGCAGCAGCGACGCTGCGCGCAGCGCTCGCAGTGCCTGCAACGCCGGCCACGCGGCCCAAGCCAGGGCGATCAGCCAGGCGCCGGCAAGGCCGAGCCACAGCGACGGCTCTAGCACCGCGCGCAAGGTATACAGCGCCATGGCCAGGAAGACGAAGCCGAACAGGCCCTTGACCCGGTTCATCCAGGCGCCCGGGCGTGGCAGGTAGCGGTTGCCCAGGGTCACCAGCAACAGCAGCGGCAAGCCCATGCCCACGCCCAGGGTGAACAGCACCAGGCCGCCATGCACGGCGTTGCCGCTCTGGGCGATGTACAGCAGGGCGCCGGCCAGTGGTGCGGTCATGCACGGGCCCATCAGCAGGCCCGACAAGGCCCCGAGCAAGGCGGCGCCATACAGGTTGCCGCCACGGGTGCCGTGCCCGGCCCGCTCCAGGCGGTCACGAATCCACACCGGCAGCTGCAGCTCGAAGGCGCCGAACATCGGCAGGGCCAGCAGCACGAACAAACCGGCCAGGGTGCCCAGCAGCCAGGGTTGCTGCAGCCAGGCCTGAAAGCTGGCCCCCAGCAGCGCGGCAACCACGCCCAGGGCGGCATACACCAGGGCCATGCTCAGCACATAGACACTGGCCAGCAACCAGCCGCGGCGGGCACTGGCACCGCTGCCCAGGACCAGCCCGGCGAGAATCGGCAGCATCGGCAGGGAGCACGGGGTGAAGGCCAGCAGCAGGCCCAGGCCGAGGAAGGCCAGCAGGCTCCAGGCCAGAGTGGACTGCTGCAGGCCACCGGCCAGGGCCTGGTCGCTGGCTTGCGTGTCGACGGTCGTGCCGCCCAGGCTGACCAGGCTGGTTTGTGGCGGGTAGCACAGGCCGGCATCGGCGCAGCCCTGCCAGCCCATGCGCAGTTCACCGCTGGCGCTGGCGGGCAGGATCAGTTCCAGCTCGCCACGGTATACCTGGGTTTCACCAAAATACTCGTCGCTGTGGGGCAGGGCGGCGGGCAATTCGGGCTGCTGCTCCGGCGCCAGGCCGTCGAATTTCAGGCGTTTCTGGTACAGGTAGTAGCCGTCGGTGATCTGCCAGTGCAGGCGCATCTGCCCGGTCTCCAGGCGTTCGCTGCTGAACACGAAGGCCTTGTTGACCGGCAGGAAGTCGCTCTGGGCAAACGGGTTGGCCTGGCTCAGGCCGCTTAGCAGGAACATCAGGGCAAACAGAAAAACGCGCATGTCGACGCCTTGGCAATGCGATGAAGGGCCAAGCTTGGCCCAGCCCGATTAACCGAAAGTTAACCCGGCGCCTGACGATTGTCGCCAAGGCCGCGACGGCTGTGGCCTGGCGCGGCATAATCCTCGGTTAATCCGCCTGGGCTTGAATAAGGCCTTTCATGACCGAGACCCGACCATGCACGTATTGCTCTGCGAGGATGATGACCTGATCGCCAGCGGCATCAGCGCCGGCCTGACCGCCCAGGGCATGACCGTCGACCGGGTGGCCAGCGCCAGCGCGGCCCAGGCCATGCTCCAGGCCGCAGCATTCGATGTCATGGTGCTCGACCTGGGCCTGCCCGACGAAGACGGCCTCAAGCTGCTGCAGCGCTTGCGTCAGCAGGGTCATTCATTGCCGGTACTGATCCTCACCGCCCGCGATGCGGTCACCGATCGGGTCGAGGGCCTGCAAGCCGGTGGCGACGACTACCTGCTCAAACCCTTCGACCTGCGCGAGCTCGCCGCACGCCTGCACACCTTGTTGCGCCGTGCGGCCGGGCGGGCGGTGAACGTCATCGAACACGGCCCGCTCAGCTACGACCCCAGCAGCCGTGAAACCTGCCTGGGCGGCCAGCCGGTCGACCTCTCGCGCCGCGAGCAGGCGCTGTTGCAGGCGCTGTTGCACAACCGTGGCCGGGTGTTGTCCAGCGAGCAGCTCAAGGACAGCGTCTACGGCTTTGGTGACGAGGTCGAGAGCAATGCCCTGAACGTGCATATCCATCACCTGCGGCGCAAGCTGGGCAACGGTATCGTCGAAACGGTGCGTGGCCTGGGTTATCGCCTGGGGCCGGCGCAATTGCCGCAGGAGCCGCAACCATGACCCTGCGTTTGCGCCTGACCCTGATCCTGGGTACCGCCTTCATCGTCATCTGGGTGCTGGCGGCGGCGTGGATGCTGCGCGACCTGCGCATGCAGATGATGTTCTCCCTCGATCAACGCCTGGTGGCCTCGGCGCGCATGGTCGCAGGTCTCGTCGACCAGTTGCCGCAGCCGTTGTCGAGCAAGGGCGAGGGCACGCGCCTGAGCGCTGATCAACTGAGCGTCGACGGCATGGCCTGCCAGGTCAGCTCGCTGCGGGGTGAAATCCTCGCCCGCAGCCACAACAACGAACAGACCCTCGACGACCAGCGCAGCGGTTTTCACGACCAGACCATCGATGGTGCGCGCTGGCGCAGTTTCACCTATGCCCATGGCGATGTACGCATCACCACCGCCGACCGCCACCAGGAGCGCGAGGCCCTGAACCGTTCGATCCTGCTGGCGGCCTCGGCGCCGGTGCTGATGGCCTTGCTCGGCAGTCTCGGTTTGCTGTGGATGGGGGTTGGCAAGGGCCTGGCGCCGCTCAACCGCATGCGCGATGCCTTGCGCCGGCGCAGCCCGGATTCCCTTGAGCCGCTGCAGGTGCGCGGCCTGCCCAGTGAGCTGCAACCGTTGCTGGAAACCCAGAACCAGCTGTTCCTGCGCATCGGCCAGACCATCGAGCGCGAACGGCGGCTGACCGATGATGCCGCCCATGAGCTGCGCAGCCCGCTGACCGCGATCAAGACCCACCTGCAGGTGGCCCGGATGACCGACGGCGAGGTCCGCGAGCAGGCGCTGGAGCATGCCGAACAGGGCGCTGATCGCCTGCATCGGACGCTTGAGCAATTGCTCCTGCTGGCGCGGGTGGAAGGTCGCCTGTCGTTCGAAGATGGCCTGCAATGCAATGCCGAGCAGATCGCTCGCCAGGCGATTCAGGACACCGGCATCGACAACGCCCGGCGTATTGATCTGCAGCTGGCACCCGGTGCGGCCCAAGTCTACCTCGGCATGCCCACGCCGCTGGCGGTGACGGCCTTGCGCAACCTGCTCGACAACGCCCTGCGGCATACCCGCGCAAGCGCACCCGTGGAGTTGGCGGTGCAGGTGGAGCAGGACCGGGTGGCGTTCCTGGTCCGCGATCACGGCCCGGGCATTGCCGACCAGGACCTTGAGCACCTGACCGAACGCTTCTGGCGCAACAGCCAGAGTGGCGGTTGCGGGCTGGGCCTGGCCATCGTCCAGGCGATCGTCCAGCGCTGCGCCGGCAGCTTGCGCTTTGACAGCCGCAGCGATGGCTTGCGGGTACTGCTGCAGATTCCATTGCGCACACGCGCGCAATGAGGGGCTGTGTACTGCGGGCCAGAAAAAAACCTCAGCGGTGACAGCCAAGCGGCTAAATCCTCGCGGCGCTGAAGCGTTTTTCAAGCGATAACAACCCGCACCCATCTGGTAACAGGCGCGTGACGGGCACATCCGCTTGCTTGCGAGGGTTTTCCCCGATGTCAGTCGCTATCAGCCTTGCCCAGGCGCACCCGGTGTCTTCGGACACCCTGGCTCCTGAAACACTTTACGCATTCGACGAATCGCCGTTACTGGCCCGACAGAACCAGCAGGAATCCAATGCCCGCAGCTACCCGCGGCGTATCCCGCTGGCGCTCAAGCGTGCCCGTGGCCTCTATGTCGAGGACGTCGAAGGGCGTCAGTTCATCGACTGCCTGGCCGGTGCCGGCACCCTGGCCCTGGGCCACAACCACCCGGTGGTGATCGAAGCGATCCAGCAAGTGCTGGCCGATGAACTGCCGCTGCATACCCTGGACCTGACTACGCCGGTCAAGGACCAGTTCGTCCAGGACCTGTTCAGCCTGCTGCCTGAGCAACTGCGCAGCGAAGCGAAAATCCAGTTCTGCGGGCCGACCGGCACCGATGCGGTGGAAGCGGCGCTGAAACTGGTCCGCACCGCCACCGGGCGCAACACCGTACTGTCGTTCCAGGGTGGCTACCATGGCATGTCCCAAGGGGCGCTGAGCCTGATGGGGAGCCTGGGGCCGAAGAAACCGCTGGCGGCCCTGCTGGCCAATGGCGTGCAGTTCCTGCCGTACCCTTATGACTACCGTTGCCCTTTTGGCTTGGGCGGCGAGGCGGGTGTGAAGGTCAACCTGCACTACCTGGAAAACCTGCTGAGCGACCCGGAAAGCGGCGTGCAATTGCCGGCGGCGGTGATCGTTGAAGTGGTCCAGGGCGAAGGCGGGGTGATTCCGGCGGATATCGAGTGGCTACGCGGTGTGCGGCGTATCACTGAAAAAGCCGGTGTAGCGCTTATCGTCGATGAGATTCAGAGCGGCTTTGCCCGCACTGGCAAGATGTTCGCATTCGAGCACGCGGGCATCACCCCTGACGTCGTGGTGCTGTCCAAGGCCATTGGCGGTAGCCTGCCGCTGGCGGTGGTGGTTTACCGCCAATGGCTGGACACCTGGCAGCCAGGGGCGCATGCCGGCACCTTCCGGGGTAACCAGATGGCCATGGCCGCAGGCTCGGCGGTGATCAATTTCCTCAAGGCGCATGACCTGTGTGCGCACGCCGAGGAAATGGGTGAGCGTCTAGCCGGCCATCTGCGGCGTCTGCAGCAAGACTTCCCGCAGTTGGGCGACATCCGTGGCCGTGGCTTGATGCTGGGTGTCGAGCTGGTCGATCCCAATGGCCGGCTCGATACCCAAGGGCATCCGCCAGTCTGCCCGCGTCTGGCACCGCTGGTGCAGCGTGAATGCCTCAAGCGCGGTTTGATCCTCGAATTGGGTGGCCGTCAGGGGGCGGTGGTGCGCTTCCTGCCGCCGCTGATCATCACCGCTGAGCAAGTCGATGAAGTGGCCGGACGGTTTGCCCGTGCCGTCGGCGCGGCGGTGGCGAGCTTGTAAACCTCCGTTATGGAAAAAAGCCAGGTGCAGTGCACCGGGCTTTTTTATGGTTCTTAACGGAGTCCTGGGTTGGGATGCTGAGGTTGTGGGCTTATCCATTCGGTGTGGCGCCGCTGCTGGCAGCGGCGCCACAGCAAATGGATAAGCTCGCAGCCGGAACAAGCCAAGCCAAGCCAAGGATCCTAGCCCCCCAGGATTCCGTGAAGAACCTTAAATTTACCCTTTCAGGATACGTCCTAGCTTGGATAAAGCCTGCTTCATGGCTGATACGGGTAGGACGATGACGATTTCGCGACGAGGATTCATAGCTGGTCTGGCAGTGGCGGGCGCGACCGTGCCAGCCGCCTACTATGCGCACAAGCAACTGACCCATGATCCCGAGGACGATATCGTGACCCCCGGCGAGGCCAGCGTCGAGCTGGCCGATAGCGCTGGCCAGCAATTGGCCGATCAGTTGCGTGGGGTCTGGGAGCTGCGCTTTGACGGTGTCGATGGCGGCCTGGCCGGCTTACCTCGCGAAGGCGTGCTGATGTACCTGGACGTCGCCACCAAGGGCCGTGGCCTGCGCGGTTATGTCGATCGCGAAAGCGTCCTGCGCAGTGATGGGCCGGCAGCTTACCGGGTGCTGGGTGACTTGCTGGCGGCCTCTACGGCCACGGTGCGCTGGCGACTGATGAGCAACCTGGGTGGGCCGGGCTACGAATGTTCGGCGAGCCTGGATGAAGTCTGGGGCAACTTCGGCAATGCCGGCAGCGGTACCCTCAGTGGCCGCTTGCAGCCGCTGGATCGTTCTATGGCGTTGCCCTTGGCCGACAGCCGTTTCGTCGCCGTCAAACGTCTGTTTCCCGAGGCCCGTGAGCGGTTGCCCTATACACCGCAATTGCAGGCGTGGCTGATCAGCCCCGAGCACCGGTTGTTCCATCAACTCTGGCATGCCACCCGTGACAAGTGGCACCGCTTGCCGAAAGAAAAGCACGGTGCCTTGCGCGGCCTGGGCTGGCAGCCTGGCCCGCGCGAGCGGGAGCGTGATGCCCGAGGCCCGCGCAAGCATCGCAATGGCTCGGGGGTGGACTTTTTGTTCATGCACCGACACATGCTGGGCACTGCCCGCTCCATGCAGGACCTGCCTTCCTGGAGGCATTTCCCCTTGCCGCAACCCAGTGTCGAGCACGACCGCCAGGGCTTTGCCCGCTACTACGATAACCACGATGGCTACTGCGTGCCGCCCGGGTGGCGGGCGCCGGGCGATGAGGCTTATGGCCAGTGGGTCTCGGCGATCAAGGCCGGGGAGACGTTCTGCAGTAACTTTCAGGTCTGGGAGTCGCAGTACCAGGACCCGCTGTACCTGTCGAAGCTGACCCTTGGCACGTTCGGTTCGGAGCTGGAGATGAACCTGCACGACTGGCTGCACATGGGCTGGGCCTCGGTGCCACGTGACCCGGTCAACGGTGCTCCGGTTCCCTTTGCGCGTGATCCGGCCGATTTTGCCGGGCGTTGGTTCGGAGCAGAAAACGACTTTCTCGGCGACCCGTTCTCGTCCCATGTGAATCCGGTGTTCTGGGGCTTTCACGGCTGGATCGATGACCGCATCGAGGACTGGTTCCGGGCCCACGAGCGCTACAACGCCGGGCAAGTACGGCGTCTTGAGGTCAATGGGGTGCAGTGGTTTGCCCCGGGACGCTGGGTCGAAGTCGATGACCCGTGGCTGGGGCCAGTGACCCATGGTTGCAGTACCACGCCAGGGATGTTCCCCGGCAAGTCGGTGGAAATGGATGTAGAGACCATGAAGCTGGCCTTGCGTATCACTTTTGGTGAGGACGACAAGATTGGCGACCTGGTCCGCCGGGTACCGCAACGGCCCTGGTATGCGCGGCATCTGTCATTGCGCGGGATTGTTTCCTGATTCCTTGTATTGGGCCTGCTTTGCAGGCCATCGCCGGCAAGGCCGGCTTGTGTCTTGAGGTAGGAATAGAATCAGAAGTGAGAGCGGTGAATGGCAAGCTGCACGCCGGTAGTGCTCAAAGCACGTGTGGGAGCAAAGCTGCCATTCACCTCTCCACTCTGGCCCGAGCCCGAACAGTTGATTGAGCGCCTCTCGAATCACAAGCGTGGGCCAAGCCAGAGCGCTCTCACAACTGAGTGTAAGAGGGTTCAGCCATGTTGTCTTCTGTTGGAATCGACACTGCCAAAGCCACTTTAGAGATCTGCATCAAACCTCAAAAAATCCGCTTCGAAGTGGCCAACAACTCCGCAGGCTTCGAGGCGTTGCTTGAGCGTCTGAAGGACTTCAATATCAGTCGAGTGCTGATCGAAGCGACAGGCGGCTACGAGAAAGATGTGTTGATCGCCCTGGCCTCAGCAGGACTGGAAACCATCTGCATCAACCCAGCCCGTGCCCGAAAATTCGCCGATGCCATGGGTAAAAAAGCCAAAACCGACAAGATCGACGCCGAAGTCCTTGCGGACTTCGCTGCACACCTCAGCGCCCCTCAAGGCCAACCGGTCAGCCCTGAACGCGAAGAGCTGCGAGAGCTGGTGAAGCAGCGCGCCCAATTTGTGCAGAGCCGTGATGACTACAAGCGGCGTCGCCAGCAATGTCGCTCGGCAACAGTGATGGCCCACTTCGATGAGCATATAGAGCAGCTGAAAGTGCTGATCAAACGCCTCGACGAAGAAATTGACCAGGCGATGGTGCAACTTGACGATACCAGGGCGCGTCAGTTGTTGGCGGTGAGCGGAATCGGTCGGGTAACCGCCGCAAATCTGCTCGCCTCACTGCCTGAACTGGGGCAGTTGGACCGCCGTCAAATCGCCGCGCTGGTGGGCGTAGCGCCTTACAACAACGATAGCGGTAGCCATCGAGGGCACCGCCAGATATGGGGTGGCCGGGCGCATGTAAGGCGAGTGCTGTACATGTCGAGCTGGATCATCATCCGCCACAACACGGAATTTAAAGCACGCTACGAAGCACTTCGGGAGCGTGGCAAGTGCGCCAAAGTGGCCCTCGTAGCCTGCATGCGGGTGCTGATCGTCAGGCTGAATGCAATGCTGCGGGACAATACCCCTTGGCGAGTGCAAACAGCCTGATCAAGACAGTTGCTCCCACAGGGTTTGTGCAGGCAGGCCAATGATTTAGCGAACCACCTGCCATCCGCCACCCAATGCCTTGTACAGCGCCACGCTGCCTTGCAACCGGGCCAGGCGCAGTTGTACCTGCTGGTCCTGGGCTTGATACAGCGTGCGTTGGGTTTCCAGTACTGTCAGCAGGGTCTCGGCACCCGCCTGGTAGCGGCGCTCAGACAGTCTGAAAGCGATCTGCGCCTGCTCCACTTCCTCATCCTGCGATTGGCGCTGCTGGTCGACGCCACTGATGCCATTGATGGCCCTTTCGACATCGGCAAAGCCGTTGATGATGCTGCTGCGGTAATTCTCCAGCAGTTCATCCTGCTTAGCGCGGGCTTTGTCGCGTTCGGCGCGCAAGCGGCCGTTGTTGAAGATCGGCGCAGCCAACCCGGCACTCAAGGTGTAGTAGGGGCTACGCATCACCTGGGTAAAGGTATCGGCGCCTGAACCCAGGTCGGCGCCCAGGGTCAGGCTCGGCAGCATCGCCGCGCGGGCTACCCGTACGTCTGCCTGGGCGGCGGCCAGGCTGGCTTCGGCAGTGGCGATATCCGGACGGCGGCTAAGCAGCTCGCTGGGCACGCCGCTGCCGATTTGCGGCCAGTTCAGGCGGGTGATCGATTCTTCAAGGGCGGGCAGCGCCTGCACTGGCTCGCCGAGCAAGGTCGCCAGGGTGATGCGCGCCTCCTGCAACTGCTGCTCGAACAGTGGTACCTGGCGTTGCTGGCCGGCAACCAGGCTGCGTTGCTGGGCTAGTTCCAGGGCGGTGGCCGAGCCGGATTGATAGCGGGTTTCGACCAGGCGCAGGACATCCTCGGCATTACTCAGATTGAGGCGGGCAATATGCACCTGCTCTCGCAGGGCCAGGCTCTGCAGGTAGCTGTTGGCGACGCCGCTGAGCAGGGTCAGTTCGACGGTCTGGCGATCGAAACGGCTGGCATCCAGGTTGAACAGGGCGCTGTCGCGTGCGGCAGTCTTGCCGCCCCAGAAGTCCACTTCGTAGCTGGCGCTCAAGCGGGTGCCGAACGAGGTGCTGGTGCGTTCGCGGCTGCTGGCATCGAGCTGGTCGAAGCCGTTGCCATGCAGCAGGCGTTGGCGTCTGGCATCGAGGCCGAACTTGAGCTCGGGCAACAACGGCGCGCCGGCAATGACCGCCGAAGCCTGGGCCTGGCGAATACGCGCTGCGGCAGCGGCCAGGTCGAAGCTGTTGCGCCTGGCCTGTTCGATCAGTTGATCAAGCGCGGGGCTGGAGAACTGCCGCCACCAGTTCTCGTGGGGCAGCGGGGTGCTGGTCGCCTGGCCTTGCCACTGCGCTGGCGCCTGCAGGCCGCTTGAAAGTGTAGGGGCGGTCGACGTGCAGGCGGCAAGCACCAAACTGATCGAGAGGAAACTGAGACGGCAGGGCAGGTTCATGGATTATTCGCTGGTTAGGGCTTTGACCGGGTCGAGGCGGGCGGCTTTGCGGGCCGGCATGAAACCAAACACCACGCCGGTGATCACTGCACAGGCAAAGGCGCCGAGCACGGCGGGCAAGGAGAAGGCCACGGCAATATCGGCCAGGAGCAACACGCCGCCAATCAACAGCGCCAGGGCAATGCCGGTCACGCCGCCGACCATCGACAGAAGCACCGCTTCACTGAGGAACTGACGCAGGATGTCGCGCTGGCGGGCGCCGGTAGCCATGCGGATACCGATCTCGCGGGTGCGCTCGCGAACCGTCATCAACATGATGTTCATCACCCCGATGCCACCCACCAGCAAGGAGATGGCGGCGATCGAACCCAGCATCAGCGACAAGGTGTTCTGTGTCCGTGCTTCGGCCTGAATCAGCGCCGCGTCGTTGGTCAGCTCGTAGTCGTGCTTGCCATGGTGGAGTTTGCGCATCAGTCGGTCGATGGCCGCTTCAGTGTCGGCCACGCGCCGCGAGTCGGCGGCGGCGATGGTCACATACTCCGGGTCGCGGCTGCCGAACAGGCGGATTGCCGCAGCCGAGTAGGGCACCACGATGCGCGCGTCGCTGTCCTGGTCCCCGGAGCTGGCGCCTTTGCCGGCGAGCATGCCAATCACCTGGAAGGGCACGTTTTCGACCAGGATGTAGTGGCCGATGGGGTTGGTACTGGCGCCAAACAGCTTTTCGCGTACTTTCTGGCCAATCACGGCGACGGCTGCGGCGTGCTGTTCGTCGGCTTCGGTGAAAAAACTGCCCTCGACCACCGGCCAGTTGAAAATCTCGGGAAAATACGTGTTGTTGCCGCCGACATAGAACTGTTGGTTGTTGCTGCCGTAGCGCACCATCAGTTTGCTGCCGATCACTGGCATGATCATCTTCACCTGAGGCAGGCTGGAGACTGCGGCGACATCATTGAGGGTTACGACCCCGGCAGGTTCGCGCAGGGTCGGCGCGCTACCGCTGAGGTAAAGAATGTTCGAACCGAAGGCGGCCATCTGCGCCATGACCTGGCGCTTGCTGCCTTCACCGACGGCCAGCATGACCACCACCGACGCTACGCCGATGACGATCCCCAGCAGGGTCAGGGCGGTGCGCAAGCGGTTGATCCACATGATCCGCCAGGCCGCTTGCAGGGCTTCGACCAGCTCGCCTTTCCAGGCGCCGTTCAGGGTCGCGCCCTGGCTCAGGCGCTGGCGCAGGTCTTCGGCCCGCAGCCCGCGAGTGCCGGGTTCGGGGCAGGTCTGTTGCGCTGCCGAGTCGCTGAGCACCAGCCCGTCGCGAATCTCGATGACCCGATTGGCCCGTGCCGCGACTTCGCGGTCGTGGGTGATCAGGATCACCACATGGCCCTGGCTGGCCAGTTCGTCGAGCAGTGCCATCACCTCGGCGCCGCTCTGGCTGTCCAGCGCGCCGGTTGGCTCGTCGGCGAGGATGATGTGCCCGCCGTTCATCAAGGCGCGGGCGATCGACACCCGTTGCTGCTGGCCGCCGGACAACTGGTGCGGGCGGTTACCGGTGCGGCTGGCCAGGCCCAGGCGCTCGAGCAGGGCGGCGGCGCGGGCGTGGCGTTCGGTGGCGGGGGTGCCGGCATAGATCGCTGGCATTTCGACGTTTTCCTGGGCCGAGCCCGAGGCGATCAGGTGGTAACCCTGGAAGACAAAACCAAAGGCCTCCCGGCGCAGCCAGGCCAGTTCGTCAGTGTCGAGCTCGGCAACGTCCTTGCCCGCAAAGTAGTAGCTGCCTGAGGTGGGGCGGTCCAGGCAGCCGAGGATGTTCATCAGCGTTGATTTGCCGGAGCCGGAGGCGCCGACAATGGCAACGAACTCGCCCGGGTGGATGGCCAGGCTGATACCGCGCACCACCTCGACCTTGGGCGTATCGATGCCGCCATAGGATTTGCGGATATCGCGCAGTTCGATCAGGGGCGTGGACATTCAACCCCCGCTCGCGGCGGGTGCGCCGATCAGCAGGCGCTCGCCTTCGGTCAAGCCGTCGAGCACCTGTACCCGCAGGCGGTCGCTCAATCCGGTGCGCACCTGGCGCTGGTTGACCGTACCGTTGCTGTCGAGTACCTGGGCGATGCGCAGGTCATTGCCATCGGCGTGTTCATCCAGTGCCGCCACCGGCACGGTCAGCACCTTGCTGGCGCGCCCGGCAACAAAGAACACCTGGGTGGTCATCTGCGCCATCAATGCGTTGTCCGGGTTGTCGACATCCAGCAGCACGGTGTAGAGCACCACCTTGCTGCTGGCGCCACTGCCGCTGGCACTGGCCGGGCTGCCACCGCCCTGGCTGGTTTGATCGAGGGGTTTGGGCGGCACCGGTAGAATCTGCCGCACACTGCTGGCCCAGCGCCGTTTGCCGCCGGCCAGGGTGGTGAAATAGGCCGTCATGCCAGGCTTCACGTGGCCGATATCGGCTTCGGAGACCTGCGCCCAGACGGTCATGGGCGACAATTTGGCAATGCGCAGGATCAGCGGGGTCTGCTGCTGGGCGTTGAGGGTCTGGCCTTCGCGAGCATCGACAGCGACCACGGTGCCGGACATCGGTGCATAGATGCGCGTGTAGCCCAGCTCGGCTTCATCGCTGCGCAGGTTGGCCTGGGCCTGGCGGATTTGTGCGCGATACATGTCGATGCGCGCCTGGGTCACCTTGAGTTGGGCCTGGGCACTTTGTAAGTCCTCTTCGCGGGTTGCCCCGCCAGCGGCAAGGTTGTGCTGGCGCTTGTACTGTTGCTCGGCCAACTGGTATTGGGCCTTCTGCTCATCGAGCTGGGCGTTGAGGTTTTCGATCGAAAAACGCCCGGCATCCAGTTTGGCCTGCTGGGTCGAAGGGTCGATTTCCACCAGCAACTGGCCTTCCTTGACCTGGTCGCCAACCTCCACATGCAGTTTGCGGATCTGTCCGGACGCCTGGGCGCCAACGTCCACATAGCGCCTGGGTTGCAAGGTGCCCAGGGCGGTGACGCTGCTTTCGATATCCCCGCGGGTGACGGCCACGGTACTGAGCGGGTCGCTGCCGGCTGGCAGGGTTGTCCAGGCGAGCAGGGCGCCGAGGCTTAGCAGGCCGAGGCTGTAGAGGGCCGCGCGGCGGCGAGTGGAAGAACGTCTCATGCAGGGGTTCCAGCCAGAAGGTAGGGCCCGTGACTTCACCCTGGCGGTATGACTCGACAGGCACGGGAGGCTCCCAGGTAAACGAGGTGAAGGCGTTGGAATTTACCGGGGTGCGAGGTGCTTGCTGAGAATAATTATAATTTGTATTATTGCATTCTGCCATCATTCAGACCCGCTTAACCCAGAGCCAAGGGAATTCCCGCAGATGTCGCGGCCAGGTGTTGTGTTGGAAAGCTACTATCGCGAACTGGTGAGTTTCCTTTGTGCCCGCCTGGGTAACCGGCAGGCCGCTGAAGACGTTGCCCACGATGCCTATATCCGGGTACTGGAGCGCACTGGCGGGAATGACATAGAGCATCCGCGCGCGTTTCTCTACCGTACGGCCCTGAACCTGGTGATCGACGGTCATCGGCGCGGGCTGCTGCGCCAGGCCGAGCCACTTGAAGTGCTCGATACCGATGAGCGTTTCTTTTCTCCGGCGCCGTCCCAGAGCATGGACCTCAACCAGCGCCTGGACCTGATGCAGCGTGCCCTGGCCGAGCTCAGCCAGCCTTGTCGCGAGTGTTTCCTGCTGCGCAAGCTCGATGGCCTGTCGCACCCGCAGATTGCCGAGCGCCTGGGTATCTCGCGCAGTCTGGTGGAAAAACACATTGTCAATGCCATGAAACACTGCCGGGTGCGGATGCGCGAATGGGAGTCGCAGTAAGGCCAGGCGCGGGGCGGATGTGAAAAATTCGTGGTGACGTTGCTTGATTTCTGCCCGATTCCCGACAACTATCAATACAGACCCTTTATCTGGCGGGTGCTCGCCAATAGCCTGCAATTGATGAGTGGCGCAGTATGGTCAAGGAACATCGCTAACGCTGTTTGCCTTGGTCATAGACAATGCCGAACAAATCGCTGCGAATACTGATCGCCGACGAACATCCGATGCAGTTGCTGCAACTGGAGCGCATGCTCAATGGCATGGGCTACTACCGCATCGCCCCGGTCGAGAGTTTCGAAGATCTGCAGCGCCTGGTGCAAAGTGCATTGCAACCGTTCAACCTGCTGCTGGGCAATATCGACCTGGCCAGCCATGCCGGGGTCGACCTCGAGCGCTTTTGCCAGGTCAACCCGTTGATTCAGCACGCGTTGTTGTATGAATCGCAGCATTTGAAGATCCCCGCCATTCCTGACAGCCAGCGCCGGGCAGTTAGCGTCAGCCTGCCCAAGGTCCCGGACAACGAAACCATCCAGTCCTTCATGAACATCATCGATTCGCCGCAGGTGCTTGGGCGCTTGCCCGCCGTTGCCGAGCGCGCTGCCAACCAGGGCTATGCCCCGCGGCGGATGAACTTCGCCCAGACCGCGTTTTCCCGTCAGTCCTAGGCCTGTCCCGGCCTTTGCGCTGGGTACGGTCGGTCGGCATTTGCTATCCTCTTGCGTTTGCCCTGGCGCCCGGTCGCGCCGGCTTCTGTTCATTTGCGGATACCTCTATGACTGCCACTGACCCTGCACGCCCGTTGCAGCTGTCGCGCCGCGATCACAAGACCCTGAGCCTGGCGGCGTTGGGCGGGGCGCTGGAGATCTACGATTTCATCATTTTCGTGTTCTTCGCCCTGACCTTGAGCCAGCTGTTCTTCCCGCCGCAGATGCCCGAATGGCTGCGCTTGCTGCAGAGCTTCGGGATCTTCGTCACCGGCTACCTGGCGCGGCCGCTGGGCGGCATCCTGATGGCCCATTTTGCCGATCATCTGGGGCGCAAGCGGGTGTTCAGCTTGAGCATCCTGATGATGGCCCTGCCGTGCCTGCTGATCGGTGTCATGCCGACCTACGCCGATATCGGCTATGCGGCGCCGCTGATCTTGCTGGCCTTGCGTATCCTGCAAGGGGCAGCGGTGGGCGGCGAGGTACCGAGCGCCTGGACCTTCGTCGCCGAGCATGCGCCGCCCGGGCGGCGCGGCTATGCCCTGGGCTTCCTGCAAGCGGGGCTGACGTTCGGCTACCTGCTGGGCGCCTTGACTGCGACGGCGCTGGCACAGCTGTTCAGCCCGCAGGAAATTCTCGATTACGCCTGGCGCTACCCGTTCCTGCTCGGCGGTGTGTTTGGCGTGATTGGTGTGTGGCTGCGCCGCTGGCTGAGCGAGACGCCGGTGTTTCTCGCCTTGCGCGAGCAACGTGAGCAGCCGCCGGCCTTTCCGCTGCGTACCGTCCTGCGTGACCATCGCCGCGCGTTGATTCCGGCTGCGTTGCTGACGTGCGTGCTGACGTCGGCGGTGGTGGTGCTGGTGGTGATCACCCCGACGGTGATGCAGCAGCGTTTTGCCATGAGCGCCGGGCACACCTTTGCCTTGAGCAGCATGGGTATCGTCTTCCTTAACATCGGTTGTGTGCTGGCGGGTTTGCTGGTCGACCGTATCGGCGCCTGGCGGGCGCTGATGTTCTACAGCCTGTTGCTGCCGCTGGGCATTGCCGGTCTCTATGCCAGCCTGGTCAGTGGTTGGGGCTGGACCGGGCTGGCCTATGCGCTTGCAGGCCTGGCCTGTGGGGTGGTGGGGGTGGTGCCGTCGGTGATGGTCGGGCTGTTCCCGGCCCAGATCCGTGTGTCGGGGATTTCCTTTACCTACAACATTGCCTACGCCCTGTGGGCGAGCACCACGCCGTTGCTGCTGATTGCCCTGATGCCGTGGAGCCCATGGGTATGTGTCGGCTTTTGTCTGGTCATGGGCGCGGTGGGTGTGCTCACGGCGATGTACTTCGGCGCACGCGAGGCGCTGGCCTTTGAAGATCAGGCGGTACGCTGCTGAGTTCATCTGCTGTGACAATCGTTACTCGCTGAATGACCGCTGATCGGGCACCCTGAGTTGTTCGCAGAGGTCAGATTGGCCTGATGCAAAGCATAAAAAAGCCCCCTGGCCACAACGGCGAGGGGGCTTTTTTTAGCTGCCAGCGGACTTACATGTTCGGGTAAGTCGGGCCACCGGCGCCTTCCGGGGTGACCCAGGTAATGTTCTGCGAAGGGTCCTTGATGTCACAGGTCTTGCAGTGCACGCAGTTCTGGGCGTTGATCTGGAAGCGCTTGCTGCCGTCTTCCTGGGTGACCACTTCGTACACGCCGGCCGGGCAATAGCGCTGCGCCGGTTCGTCGTACAGCGGCAGGTTGGTGGCGATCGGGATGCTCGCGTCAGCCAGTTTCAGGTGGCATGGCTGCTCTTCTTCATGGTTGGTGCTGGAGAGGAACACCGAGCTCAGCTTGTCGAAGCTCAGCTTGCCATCCGGTTTTGGATAGTCGATTTTTTTCGAGTCGGCGGCCAGCTTCAGGCAGGCATAGTCCGGCTTGGTGTCGTGCAGGGTGAACGGCAGCTTGCCGCCGAACCAGTTCTGGTCGACATAGTTGAACGCCGCGCCGAAGATCGGACCGAACTTGTGCATGGCCGGGCCGAAGTTACGGCTGGCGAACAGCTCTTCATGCAGCCAGCTGGCCTTGAACGCTTCGACGTAGCTGTTGAGCTGGTCGCCGCCTTCGCTGCCGGCCAGCAGGGCATCGGCCACCGCTTCGGCGGCGAGCATGCCGGACTTCATCGCGGTGTGGCTGCCCTTGATCTTGGCAAAGTTCAGGGTGCCGAGGTCGCAACCGATCAGTGCACCACCGTTGAAGACCATCTTCGGCAGCGAGTTCAGGCCGCCTTTGCTGATGGCGCGGGCGCCGTAGCTGATGCGCTTGCCCCCTTCGAGGTACTTGCTGATCACCGGGTGGTGCTTGAGGCGTTGGAACTCATCGAACGGCGACAGGTAGGCGTTGCTGTAGGACAGGTCGACGATCAGCCCGACCACTACCTGGTTGTTTTCCAGGTGGTAGAGGAACGAGCCACCGGTATTTTCGGGGCTCATCACGTCCAGCGGCCAGCCGGCGGTGTGCACCACCAGGCCCTGTTCGTGCTTGGCCGGATCGACTTCCCAGATTTCCTTGAGACCGATGCCGTAGTGCTGGGTGTCGGACTCGCTGTCGAGGTTGAAGCGCTTGATCAGCTGCTTGCCGATATGGCCACGGCAGCCTTCGGCGAACAGGGTGTACTTGCCGCGCAGTTCCATCCCTGGGGTGTACAGGCCTTCTTTGGGGTTGCCTTCACGGTCGACACCCAGGTCGCCGGTGATGATCCCGCGGACCACGCCGTTCTCGTCGAACAGCGCCTCCTGGGCGGCGAAGCCCGGGTAGATCTCCACGCCCAGGTTCTCGGCCTGCTGGGCCAGCCAGCGGCACAGGTTGCCCAGGGAGATGATGTAGTTGCCTTGGTTGTGCATGGTCTTGGGCACGAACAGGTCGGGGACCTTGATCGAGCTGCCAGCATCCTTGAGCACGTAGATGTCGTCGCGTTTGACTTCGGTGTTGAGCGGCGCGCCGAGCTCTTTCCAGTCCGGGAACAGTTCGTTCAGGGCGCGCGGTTCGAATACCGCACCGGAGAGGATGTGGGCGCCGACTTCCGAGCCTTTCTCGACCACGCAGACGCTGATTTCGTTACCGGCTTCGGCGGCCTTCTGCTTCAGTCGGCAGGCGGCGGACAGGCCAGCCGGGCCAGCGCCGACAATGACCACGTCGAATTCCATGTATTCGCGTTCCACAGGTTCTCTCCTACTCAAGGCTCATCGGTTTTTCTTTGTTGGCGGGTGTCAGGCGGTCATTTTTCAGACGCTCGGGTTGTAGCTCGAGCGATGACGGACTACACCGCTTTCTCTTGGCCGCGCATTATATCTACACCACTCACGGGGTCCAATACAAACGTTTGTTTGAATTTGCCCCAGCCCAGTAAAATCAAAGAAGCGCGGCTTGAAGCTGACCGGTTTGCCGTATTGACCGGATTGGGCGTTACGGTCAAGATACGAGCGGTTTTGCGCTCGCCGTAGGCTGACCGCCGGATGCAGGAGCACCCCTAAAAACCAGGCGAAAAGCAGGGTAGTTACGCCACAACCCGCTTTGTAGTGGAGTTTACACGCCACGACAAATAATGACCCACGGGTTTTGCAACTGACAGGCCGAATCGAGACTGCTGGGTCAGGGTTAAATTCGTCCACCTGTGATCGTTTTTAGAGGTGCCCTTGTACCCACGCGCAATCGCCGGGTTTGTCCCAGGCGACATTCTTTTCACCGGAGAGTAACGAGGAATCCATGAAGGTTCTTGTAGCTGTCAAACGAGTGGTCGACTATAACGTCAAGGTTCGCGTCAAGGCGGACAACTCCGGCGTCGACCTTGCTAACGTCAAGATGTCCATGAACCCCTTCTGCGAAATTGCCGTAGAAGAAGCCGTGCGCTTGAAAGAAAAGGGCGTTGCGAGCGAGATCGTCGTCGTTACCGTCGGCCCGGCCACTGCTCAGGAGCAACTGCGTACTGCCTTGGCACTGGGTGCCGACCGCGCCATCCTGGTCGAATCGGCTGAAGAGCTGACTTCGCTGGCCGTGGCCAAGCTGCTCAAGGCAGTGGTCGACAAAGAGCAACCGCAGTTGGTGATCCTTGGCAAGCAAGCCATCGACAGCGACAACAACCAGACCGGCCAGATGCTGGCGGCACTGAGCGGTTACGCCCAGGGCACCTTCGCCTCCAAGGTCGAAGTCGCTGGCGACAAGGTCAACGTCACCCGTGAAATCGACGGCGGCCTGCAGACCGTTGCGCTGAACCTGCCAGCCATCGTCACCACCGACCTGCGCCTGAACGAGCCGCGCTACGCGTCGCTGCCGAACATCATGAAGGCCAAGAAGAAGCCGCTGGAAACCGTTACTCCAGACGCGCTGGGCGTTTCCACCGCCTCCACCAACAAGACCCTGAAAGTCGAAGCGCCGGCTGCTCGCAGCGCTGGCATCAAGGTCAAGTCGGTTGCTGAACTGGTCGAGAAACTGAAGAACGAGGCGAAGGTAATCTAAATGACTATCCTGGTTATCGCTGAACACGAAAACGGTGCCGTTGCCCCGGCCACCCTGAACACTGTTGCTGCTGCCGCCAAGATCGGTGGTGACATCCACGTGCTGGTCGCAGGCGCAAACGTCGCTGGCGTCGCTGAAGCTGCGGCCAAGATCGCCGGCGTTGCCAAGGTGTTGGTTGCCGACAATGCCGCCTACGCTCACCAGCTGCCGGAGAACGTTGCGCCACTGGTCGCCGAGCTGGGCAAGGGCTATAGCCACGTGCTGGCACCTGCCACCTCCAACGGCAAGAACATCCTGCCGCGCGTTGCCGCGCTGCTGGACGTCGACCAGATCTCCGAGATCATCTCGGTTGAATCGGCTGACACCTTCAAGCGTCCGATCTACGCCGGTAACGCCATTGCCACCGTGCAATCGAACGCTGCCGTCAAGGTCATCACCGTACGTGCCACCGGCTTTGACGCCGTTGCCGCCGAAGGTGGTTCGGCTGCCGTTGAAGCCGTCGCTGCTGCCCACGACGCGGGCAAGTCGGCGTTCGTTGGCGAAGAGCTGGCCAAGTCCGACCGTCCAGAGCTGACCGCTGCCAAGATCGTCGTTTCCGGCGGTCGCGGCATGCAGAACGGTGACAACTTCAAGCACCTGTACGCCCTGGCCGACAAGCTCGGCGCTGCCGTTGGCGCTTCGCGCGCTGCGGTCGACGCAGGTTTCGTACCCAACGACATGCAGGTCGGTCAGACCGGCAAGATCGTTGCACCACAGCTGTACATCGCCGTCGGTATCTCCGGCGCGATCCAACACCTGGCCGGCATGAAAGACTCCAAAGTGATCGTTGCGATCAACAAGGACGAAGAAGCGCCGATCTTCCAGGTGGCCGACTACGGCCTGGTGGCTGACCTGTTCGAAGCCATCCCTGAGCTGGAGAAGCTGGTTTAATCCAGCTGCTTCACTTATAAAAGAGCCCGGTCCGTTCGGGCTGTGCAGGCCTGCCTTGCACAGCCCGTCGGATCGGGCTTTTTCATTCGGGGTAAAAAGATCAGGGAGTCGTTGCATGGGAAGGCGTTGCCGGATAAACACGGCGCTTGTGTTCGCTGCGGTGTTGATGCCGTTGCAAGCCTGGGCGGTGGGTAAGTGCGAGCGGCTGGTGGCCACCGGCAGCCCCGATGCCCCGCCTTATTCGTGGCGCGACCCGCAAGATCCCAAGCACTTGATGGGTGCCAACGTTGATTTGTTCAAGCAGGTCGCCAGCGAGTTGGGGCTCAAAGTCGAAGTCCTCGACAGCGGCAGCCGCAGCCAGGCGCTGGAAGAGGTGCGCAGCGGGCGTGTCGACCTGCTGATCGACTCACCCTTCGCGGTGGCCGAGCTGACCACGGTCGACTATGTTCACCCCGCGTTGCTGAACAATGAATATGTAGTCTGGACCCGCCACGATTCGACGCTGGTGTACAACACCCTGGCCGATTTGCATGAGCATCAGGGCAGCGTCTCGGAAAAGGCGCGGATGACACCCGAATTTACCGCCTATGCAAGGAGTCAATTGCAGCTTGCGCCGGCACAGAACCTGACCCAGGCCTTCCAGAAGCTGCTGCTCGGCCAGGTCGACTATGTGCTGGCCGGTCGCTACGCCGGCATGGCCATGGCTCAGACCCTGGGCATGAGCAACGAGTTGATTGCCCGCGGCTTGCCCCTGGACCGTCCGGGGTTGTACCTGGCGCTGTCGCATAATTCGGCGTGCAATGACGCTTGGTTGCGCGGACAACTGGCAAAAAAACTGACAGAATTGCCGGCCTCCGGCGTGTCCCAGGCGGTACTGCAACGTAATGTCGAACGCTGGAAAGCGCAGATGCAGGCGCCGCTGGATGCCCCTAAACAGTAGGAAGATTGCGTGAGAACTCATTCACTATTCGCCGTTCTGGCGTTGCTGGCCCTGGCCGGGTGCGCCAATGACCCGGCCCCCAATGAACAGCTGCGCTTGTCCGAGCAGGCGCTGGAGCAGGCCAAGGCGGTCGGTGCCACCGATGAAGTGGCCGAGCTGAAGCTGGCTGAAGACAAACTGGCCCGGGCTCGTTCCAACATGACCAGTGAATCCTATCGCGACGCGCGCATGCGCGCCGAGCAGGCCGAGCTCGATGCGCGTCTGGCCGAGGCGCGGGTGCTGACGGTCAAGAGCAAGGAGCAGCTGGACTTGCTGCAGTCGCGGGTCAATCGCCTGCGTAAACAGTTGGGGGAGCAGCGGTGAGTTCGATCAAACCTTTGGTGGCACTGTTGTTGCTCGGCGTGGTGGGCTTGCAGGGTTGTGCCAGCCAGCGCAGCGAGGTGGCGCTGGATGAGGCTACGGCCAAGTTTCAGACGGTCAAGGACGATTCCGACGTGTTGCGCAGCGCGCCGCGTGACGTGATTCGTGCCGGTGAATCCCTGGCCCGTGCCGAGCGCCTGTCCAGTTATCTGGGCACCGGTGCCGATGTGCGTCATTACGCTTACTTGAGCCAGCGCTACAGCGACATCGCCCGTGAGCACAGCAACCTGGTGCTCAATCAGGAACGTCTGGCCAAGCTTGAGCTCGAGCGTCAGCGCCTGCAGCTGGCCCTGCGCGAAGCCAAGCTTGCCAGCGTGCAGCAGCAGGGTAAGTGGCTGGAGGCGCAGATTGTCAGCCTGGCCACCGAGCAGAGCGATCGCGGCCTGGTCATGACCTTGGGCGACGTGCTGTTCGATACCGGGCATGCGGAGTTGAAGAACTCGGCCAGCCGCACCGTGCTCAAGCTGGTGCAATTCCTTCAGCTCAACCCCAAGCGGGTCGTGCGTATCGAGGGCTACACCGACAGCACCGGTACGCCGGAAGACAACCTCAAGCTCTCCCGTGATCGGGCGCAGGCGGTGGCAGATATGCTGATCGATCTGGGCGTCGATGAAAAACGCATCCAGGTCGAAGGCTATGGCGACCAGTATCCGGTCGAGGCTAACGCCTCGGAGCGGGGCAGGGCGCAGAACCGTCGGGTCGAGATCGTCTTTTCCGACGAGAAGGGCAAGCTTGGCGCGGCGCGCTGAGTAATAGATGAAAAAACCCGGAGGCCGCACAGCTCCGGGTTTTTTTATGGGCGATCGCCTGGTTGTGAAAAATGGCACACGCCAGCCTCTGTCACGCAACTGTATTGTCGACTATTCTGCAATCTGTCCCAGTACACTTCGCAACTGTTCCGGTATTCTTGCTCAAAACAGCCGTACAAAAACAACTACATTGCCTGCGTGTCGAGAACTGATCATGACCAACCTGCTGCTTTATCAGCGCATCGCCCAGCAACTGGCCGAAGATATTCGCCGCGGTGTGTATCAGCCAGGGGAGCGCGTGCCGTCGGTGCGCAAGATGAGCTCGCAGCTCAATGTCAGCCATGCCACGGTGCTCCAGGCTTACGCCAACCTCGAAGACCAGGGCCTGATCCGCGCGCGGCCACAGTCCGGCTACTATGTGCACCAGACCCCGGCACTGACCGCGCAGACGCCGGATATCGCCCGGGTCGAGCGCCCCGGCCTGGTCACGCGCAGCAGCATCATCCAGCAGGTGCTGACCGAGGCTCGGCGCGACGGGGTGTTCCCTTTTGGCGCGGCGGTACCCCATGTCGATTACCTGCCGGTGCGGGCGCTGCACCAGCAGTTGGCCAAGGTCACCCGCTTTCATAGCCCACGGGCCTTCAGCTACATGTTCAGCCCGGGCTTTGAGCCCCTGCGTCGGCAGATCGCCATTCGCATGCGCGATGCCGGTGTGGTGGTCGACCCCAGCGAAGTAGTGGTCACCCATGGCTGCGTCGATGCCCTGCAGATGTCGCTACGGGTGCTGACCCGCCCGGGCGACCTGATCGCCGCCGAATCGCCGACTTACTACGGCTTGCTGCAACTGGCCGATTTGCTCGGCCTGAAAGTCATCGAAATTCCCAGTGATCCGTCCACCGGCATCAGTCTTGAGGCTTTGCAGCTGGCCGCCAACCAGTGGTCGATCAAGGCGCTGGTGTTGACCGCGCGCCTGAGCAACCCGCTGGGCGGCACCATCCCGGAAGACCGGCAGAAGCAGTTGCTGCGCCTGGCCTCGGACTTCGATATTCAGATCGTCGAGGACGATATCTACGGCGAGCTGATGTTCGAGCAAGGCAAGACCAAGTCCCTCAAGGCCTTCGATCGGCTAGGGCGGGTGATCTATTGCTCGAGTTTCTCCAAGACCCTGTCGCCAGGGGTGCGAATTGGCTGGATGGTTGCCGGCAAGTACCAGGCGGAAATCCAGCGCTTGCAGACCTTCACCACTCATTCGGCCTGCAGCGTGACCCAGATGGGGGTGGCGTCCTATCTGGAGAACGGCGGCTACGATCGGCATTTGCGCTACATCCGTCAGGAGTATCGGAAGAATCTCAGTGCTTATCAGTTGGCGGTGCAGCAGCACTTTCCTGAAGGTACGCAGATGACCCGGCCCACCGGCGGCTTCATCCTCTGGGTCAGCTTGCCGGGGCGGGTCAACACCCAGGAGTTGCATGTACGGGCGCTGCAGCAGGGCATCAGTATTGCGCCGGGGTTGATCTTCAGTAACACCGAGCAGTTCAACCACTGCATTCGCCTGAACTGCGGCATCCCGTGGAACCGTGAGGCGGAGCGGGCAGTAATGACCTTGGGTATGTTGGCCAGCCAGTTATGCCAAGAATCTGCCTCGGGCGCTTTTTTCTAGACTTGCCAGTCGTGTCAGGAACGGGGAGCATAAGCATTTTCAGGGATAGTCGTCGGTGCCTATGAAAGTGTTGCGTAGTATCGGGTTGTCCCTGTGTTTGCTGGGTGGATTGGCCTGTACCTCGGTAGCAGTGGCTGAAACCGCACCGGCGAGCAAGGCCCCTGCAACGAAAAGCGTCAAGCCTGCCGCCAAGCCAAAGCAGGTGAAAGCGGCACCGGTGAGAAAGAAGGCGACTACCAAGGCCGCCCAGCGCAGCACGCGCAAAAACGTCAAGGCGGCACCACAGCCATTGCCCAAGGCCAAGCTGGACCTGAGCCTGCCCTCCGGCATGGTCAAGGAGCTCAAGCCCGATACCCAGGAACATGCGCCGCTGCCCAAGCCGCTGTTGCCCTACCTGTTCGGCGAAAAGCCTCCGTCCGACAGCCCCTTCCAGCTCAATGGCCGGCTGATCAGCAACGAAATGCAGCTGCAGCTGCGAAACGAAAGCCGCAAGGATGTCGAGGGCGCGGCGATCGAGTTCGAGTTCAAGCAGTAGGGCGAAACTGACTGTTCGGTCATCGCATGTGCAGCTGATATTTCATCCCGTCAGTAATTTCAAACGCCTGTTTAAGCGGTTACTATCCGGGTTCATTCATCATTTGTTACTCCGAGGATTCTGTTGTCATGAACTGCCGTGAAGGTTGTGGCGCCTGCTGCATCGCGCCCTCCATCAGCTCGCCGATACCGGGTATGCCCAAGGGCAAGCCAGCCGGCGAGCGCTGCTTGCACCTGTCGGTTGCCAATCTCTGTGGCTTGTTCGGCAAACCCGAGCGTCCGGCGGTGTGTGGCGGTTTCAAGGCAGAGGCCGAAATCTGCGGCAACGACCGCGACGAGGCAATCAGGATCCTGGGGTGGCTGGAGCAAATGACGGCAGCTTGAATCGCGGATCTTCGACAATAAGGAACAAGAGAATGGGATCGTTTAAACAAGTGGCACTGGTGTTGGGGCTTGGCGCGGTACTGGTGCCGCTGGCCCATGCCGAGGACTGGAAGCAGGCCAAGAACGAGGACGGGATCAAGGTCGAGCTCAGCGAGGTTGCCGGTTCCGATTACAAGGCCTACCGTGGCGTCACCTTTATCAAGGCACCACTGGCGAAGGTCAGGGCCCTGCAGGAAGATGTCGTCGGTGCCTGTGCCTGGATCCATGAGTGCAAGTCGCAAAAGCTGCTGAAAACCGAAGGCGACCAGAGCTGGACCTACACCCAGTTCAATACCCCGTGGCCGGTCACTGCGCGTGATTCGGTCATGCATGTCACCACTACCGAGGCCGCCGATGGCAGCCTGACCCGCAAGCTTGAAGGTGTGCCGAAATACCTGCCGGAAGAGAAGGGTTTCGTGCGGGTGGCCAAGGTTGATGGTTTCTGGAGGCTGCAGCCAAAAGATGGCGGCACTGAGGTAACTTACCAGGTGCACACCGAACCGGGCGGTAGCGTGCCGTCAATGGTGGCCAACAAGTTTGTGGTGGATGCGCCGTTCAATACCTTGAAGGCATTGAAGGAGAGGGCTGAGAAATAGTCAGTACAGTTGTGGTGGGTGAGGGGTGCTGGTCAACTGTTAGATAATCGCGGGTCAAGCCCGCTCCCACAGGTTCTGTAGGAGCGGGCTTGACCCGCGATGAGTTCCCCCCCCCCCCCCCCCAGGCCCCAATAAAAAAGGCTGCCCGAAGGCAGCCTTTTTCGTGTTCGGCCCAAAGGCTTACTTGCGGTCTTCCAGTTTGACGATGTCGCGCGACTCGTAGCCGGTGTACAGCTGGCGAGGGCGGCCGATCTTGTACGGGCTGGAGAGCATTTCTTTCCAGTGCGAAATCCAGCCGACGGTCCGCGCCAGGGCGAAGATCACGGTGAACATGCTGGTTGGAATGCCGATCGCCTTGAGGATGATCCCCGAGTAGAAGTCGACGTTCGGGTACAGCGAGCGCTCGATGAAGTAAGGATCGGTGAGGGCGATCTCTTCCAGGCGCATGGCCAGTTCCAGCTGCGGGTCGTTCTTGATGCCCAGCTCGCGCAGGACTTCGTCGCAGGTCTGTTTCATCACGGTGGCGCGCGGGTCGCGGTTCTTGTAAACGCGGTGACCGAAGCCCATCAGCTTGAACGGATCGTTCTTGTCCTTGGCCTTGGCGATGAACTTGTCGATGTTCGAGACATCGCCGATTTCATCGAGCATGGTCAGTACCGCTTCGTTGGCGCCGCCGTGGGCAGGGCCCCACAGTGCAGCGATACCGGCGGCGATACAGGCGAACGGGTTGGCGCCGGAGGAGCCTGCCAGACGGACGGTAGAGGTCGAGGCGTTCTGCTCGTGGTCGGCGTGGAGGATGAAGATCCGGTCCATTGCCTTGGCCAGTACCGGGCTGATCGGTTTGATCTCGCACGGGGTGTTGAACATCATGTGCAGGAAGTTTTCCGCGTACGACAGGTCGTTGCGCGGGTACATCATGGGCTGGCCCATGGAGTACTTGTACACCATCGCCGCCAGGGTCGGCATCTTGGCGACCAGGCGGACCGCGGAGATTTCGCGGTGCTGCGGGTTATTGATGTCCAGCGAGTCGTGGTAGAACGCCGACAGGGCACCCACCACGCCGCACATGACGGCCATCGGGTGAGCGTCGCGGCGGAAGCCGTTGAAGAAGGACTTCAACTGCTCGTGCACCATGGTGTGGTTCTTCACGGTGCTGACGAACTGGGCCTTCTGCTCGGCATTCGGCAGTTCGCCGTTGAGCAGTAGGTAGCAGGTCTCGAGGTAGTCGGATTTTTCGGCCAGCTGTTCGATCGGATAGCCGCGATGCAGCAGGATACCCTTGTCGCCGTCGATATAAGTGATCTTCGACTCGCAGGATGCGGTCGCCATGAAACCAGGGTCGAAAGTGAAGTGACCCGTGGCCCCCAACCCTCTAACGTCGATAACATCGGGACCAACGGTGCCGGTTAAAATGGGCAGCTCGACGGGGGCTGCGCCCTCGATGACCAACTGCGCTTTTTTGTCAGCCATGTGGCCTCCTATTAATGCTTGAAATCATCAGACAGACCCCCCACGCAGGGCCCGCACCACTATAGTGAGATAAATTCGAATGTCAATTTGCCTAAAGCACGGTTGTAAAGGGCTTTGGGCGCTGTTTTTCCTCGAAATTACCGCCCGTTTACGCCTTTTGTTCATTAAAGGCAATGCGCTATTTGGGCTAGGTGTCTGCGTTGTCATTAGTAGCCTAACTGTCTATAATCGGCCCCCGACCGCCAGGGGCTTGCAAGCCCGTGTTGCTGGGGTCGTCACTCCCTGGGTGGTGGGTACCTGACCAGTACACTTACCAACAACTTTGCCCTGCTTGCTAGGGGCTCTTCAGTGTGAAAAAAGCCGTGAAAAGCCAACGACCTGTAAACCTAGACCTAAGGACCATCAAACTCCCCATTACCGGCGTTACGTCATTTCTTCACCGTGTTTCCGGCATCATCCTCTTCCTGGGCCTTGGCTTCATGCTTTATGCATTGGGCAAATCCCTGGGTTCGGAGGAAGGTTTCGCCGAGGTGAAGGCATGCTTGACCAGTCCGCTGGCCAAGTTCGTGGCATGGGGCCTCCTGTCCGCCTTGCTGTATCACTTGGTAGCCGGTGTGCGCCACTTGATCATGGACATGGGCATCGGTGAAACGCTGGAAGGCGGCCGACTGGGCTCGAAAATTATCATCGCCGTTTCCGTGGTGGTGATTGTGCTGGCAGGAGTTTGGATATGGTAACCAACGTCACGAACCTCTCGCGTTCGGGCCTCTATGACTGGATGGCGCAGCGCGTTTCTGCGGTCGTTCTCGCGGCTTATTTCATTTTCCTGATCGGATACCTGATCGCGCACCCGGGCATCGAGTTTGCCCAGTGGCACGCTCTGTTCTCCAACAACGCGATGCGTATCTTCAGTCTGCTGGCCCTTGTAGCCCTGGGCGCTCACGCCTGGGTCGGCATGTGGACTATTGCCACCGACTACCTGACGCCGATGGCGCTGGGCAAGTCGGCGACTGCCGTACGTTTCCTGTTCCAGGCGGTATGTGGTGTCGCGATGTTCGCGTACTTCGTCTGGGGTGTGCAGATTCTCTGGGGTATCTGATTCATGGCTAACATTCCTACGATTACATTCGACGCCATCATCATTGGTGGCGGCGGTGCCGGCATGCGCGCTGCGCTGCAGCTGGCCCAGGGCGGTCACAAGACTGCCGTGATCACCAAGGTCTTCCCGACCCGTTCGCACACTGTATCGGCCCAGGGTGGCATCACCTGCGCCATCGCTTCGGCCGACCCGAACGATGATTGGCGCTGGCACATGTACGATACCGTCAAGGGTTCCGACTACATCGGTGACCAGGACGCTATCGAATACATGTGTCAGGAAGGCCCTGCTGCCGTGTTCGAGCTGGACCACATGGGTCTGCCGTTCTCGCGTACCGAACAAGGCCGTATCTACCAGCGCCCGTTCGGCGGTCAGTCCAAGGACTTCGGTAAAGGTGGCCAGGCCGCCCGTACCTGCGCCGCTTCCGACCGTACCGGTCACGCGCTGCTGCACACCTTGTACCAGGGCAACTTGAAGGCAGGCACCACCTTCCTCAACGAGTACTACGCCGTTGACCTGGTGAAGAACCAGGAAGGCGCGTTCGTCGGTGTGATTGCAATCTGCATCGAAACCGGCGAAACCCTGTACATCAAAGCCAAGGCCACCGTTCTGGCGACTGGCGGTGCAGGCCGTATCTACTCCTCCACCACCAATGCCCTGATCAACACCGGTGACGGTATCGGCATGGCCCTGCGTGCAGGCGTTCCGGTCCAGGATATCGAGATGTGGCAGTTCCACCCGACCGGCATCGCCGGCGCTGGTGTACTGGTCACTGAAGGTTGCCGTGGTGAAGGCGGTTACCTGATCAACAAGCACGGCGAGCGTTTCATGGAACGTTACGCGCCTAACGCCAAAGACCTTGCTGGTCGTGACGTTGTGGCCCGTTCCATGGTTAAAGAGATCATCGCCGGCAACGGCTGTGGCCCTAACGGCGACCACGTGATGCTCAAGCTTGACCACCTGGGTGAAGAAGTGCTGCACAGCCGCCTGCCAGGTATCTGTGAACTGTCCAAGACCTTCGCTCACGTCGACCCTGTGGTCGCGCCGGTTCCTGTTGTCCCAACCTGCCACTACATGATGGGCGGCGTTGCCACCAACATCCATGGTCAGGCGATGACCCAGGACGCCGATGGCGTTGATCACATCATCCCGGGTCTGTTCGCGGTAGGTGAAGTGGCGTGCGTATCGGTTCACGGTGCCAACCGCCTGGGCGGCAACTCGCTGCTCGACCTGGTGGTCTTCGGTCGTGCTGCCGGCCTGCACCTGGAAAAAGCGCTGAGCGACGGTATCGAATACCTCGACGCCAGCGACACCGACATCGATGTTGCCCTGAGCCGCCTGAACAAGCTCAACGAGCGCAACACCGGTGAAGACGTGGCTACCCTGCGTCGCGAGCTGCAGAGCTGCATGCAGAACTACTTCGGTGTATTCCGCACTGGCGAATACATGCAGAAGGGTATCGAGCAATTGGCCGGTCTGCGCGAGCGTATCGCCAACGTCAAGATCAACGACAAGTCCCAGGCCTTCAACACCGCGCGTATCGAAGCGCTGGAGCTGCAGAACCTGCTGGAAGTCGCTGAAGCCACTGCAATCGCTGCAGAAGTCCGTAAAGAGTCCCGCGGTGCGCACGCCCGTGAAGACTTCGAAGACCGTGACGACGAAAACTGGCTGTGCCACACCCTGTACTTCCCGGGTGAGAAGCGCGTCGCCAAGCGCGCCGTCAACTTCGCGCCGAAAACCGTTCCGGCGTTCGAGCCTAAAGTCCGGACTTACTAAGGGTGGCCACAATGTTGCAAGTCGAAGTTTATCGTTACAACCCCGATACCGACTCGGCACCCAAGATGCAGGTGTTCCAGGTCGATACCGGCGGCAAGGACCTGATGGTTCTCGATGTATTGGCACTGATCAAAGAGCAGGACGAAGGTTTCTCGTATCGTCGCTCCTGCCGTGAGGGTGTTTGCGGTTCCGATGGCATGAACATCAACGGCAAGAACGGTCTGGCCTGCATCACGCCGCTTTCGGCCGTGGTCAAGCGCAACAAGCTGATCGTCCGCCCTTTGCCTGGATTGCCGGTCATTCGTGACCTGGTCGTCGATATGAGCATCTTCTACAAGCAGTACGAGAAGGTGAAGCCATTCCTGCAGAACGACACGCCGGCTCCGGCCATCGAGCGCCTGCAGTCGCCGGAAGAGCGTGAAAAGCTGGACGGTCTGTACGAGTGCATCCTGTGCGCTTGCTGCTCGACTTCCTGCCCGTCGTTCTGGTGGAACCCGGACAAGTTCCTCGGTCCAGCTGCACTGCTGCAGGCCTATCGCTTCCTGGCCGACAGCCGTGACACCAAGACCCAGGAGCGTCTGGCTTCGCTGGATGACCCGTTCAGCGTGTTCCGTTGCCGCGGCATCATGAACTGCGTGAACGTTTGCCCTAAAGGTCTGAACCCGACCAAGGCCATCGGTCACGTACGTAACATGCTGCTGCAAAGCGGTACCTGATTTTAAAAGTGTTGTACCCGTAGTACGCCAAGGTGCGGGCCGTTGCCCGCACCAAGGTGAAACCCGAGCTGGGGCCCACAAAGCCCAAGCTTTTACCTATGAAGATATGAGACCAGCAGGGGCTTCCGGGCTGGTACCCGGAAAATCTGTAGGATCCTTGGTGGCTTGGTTGGGTCGCTGCATTAGGACTTTTTCCAGGCGTGCTGTGGCTCTTGCCGATCCGTCCCCTAACCGAGGGTGACCAAGCATGCAAGAAAGCGTGATGCAGCGCATGTGGGATAGCGCCCACCTTTCAGGTGGTAACGCTGCATATGTGGAAGAGCTCTACGAGCTTTACCTGCACGACCCTAACGCTGTGCCAGAAGAGTGGCGCACTTACTTCCAGAAGTTGCCCGCCGAAGGCAGCACCGCTACCGATGTATCGCACTCTACAATCCGCGACCATTTCGTACTGCTGGCAAAGAACCAGCGCCGCGCCCAACCGGTTTCCGCCGGCAGCGTGAGCAGTGAACACGAGAAGAAGCAGGTTGAAGTTCTGCGACTGATCCAGGCCTACCGTATGCGCGGCCACCAAGCTGCTAAGCTCGACCCCCTGGGGTTGTGGCAGCGCCCTGCGCCAGTAGACCTGTCGATCAATCATTACGGCTTGACCAATGCCGATCTTGATACGACCTTCCGTGCCGGCGACCTGTTCATCGGCAAAGAGGAAGCGAGCCTACGCGAAATCTTCGACGCTTTGCAGCAGACATATTGCCGCACCATTGGCGCCGAATTCACCCACATCGTCGACTCCGAGCAGCGCAGCTGGTTCCAGCAGCGTCTGGAGAGCGTACGTGGGCGTCCAGTCTTCTCCGCGGATATTCAGAGCCACCTGCTCGAGCGCGTCACCGCCGCTGAGGGTCTGGAAAAATACCTGGGTACCAAATACCCGGGCACCAAGCGTTTCGGCCTGGAAGGCGGCGAGAGCCTGATTCCGATGCTGGACGAGCTGATTCAACGCTCCGGTTCCTACGGCACCAAGGAAGTTGTCATCGGCATGGCCCACCGTGGCCGTCTGAACGTACTGGTCAACACCTTCGGCAAGAACCCGCGCGACCTGTTCGACGAGTTCGAAGGCAAGAAGAAGGTCGAGCTGGGTTCCGGTGACGTGAAATACCACCAGGGCTTCTCGTCCAACGTGATGACCGCCGGTGGCGAAGTTCACCTGGCCATGGCGTTCAACCCTTCGCACCTGGAAATCGTCTCGCCAGTGGTTGAAGGTTCGGTACGTGCCCGTCAGGACCGTCGCAACGACACCGTTGGCGACAAGGTACTGCCGATTTCCATCCACGGTGACGCGGCATTCGCCGGTCAAGGCGTGGTCATGGAAACCTTCCAGATGTCGCAGACCCGCGGTTTCAAGACCGGCGGTACCGTGCACATCGTGATCAACAACCAGGTTGGTTTCACCATCAGCAACCCGCTGGACTCGCGTTCCACCGAGTACTGCACCGACGTCGCCAAGATGATTCAGGCGCCGATCCTGCACGTCAACGGTGATGATCCGGAAGCGGTGCTGTTCGTGACCCAGCTGGCGGTTGATTACCGCATGCAGTTCAAGCGTGACGTGGTCATCGACCTGGTCTGCTACCGTCGTCGCGGCCACAACGAGGCCGACGAGCCGAACGGCACCCAGCCGCTGATGTACCAGCAGATCACCAAGCAGCGCACCACCCGCGAGCTGTACGCCGAAGCCCTGACCCAGTCGGGTCGTCTTGACGCCGAGCGCGTCCAGGCCAAGGTCGACGAGTACCGCAACGCGCTGGACAACGGCCTGCACGTCGTAAAAAGCCTGGTCAAAGAGCCGAACAAGGAGCTGTTCGTTGACTGGCGTCCGTACCTGGGCCACGCCTGGACCGCGCGTCACGACACCCGCTTCGATCTGAAGACCCTGCAGGAACTGTCGGCCAAGCTGCTGGAACTGCCGGAAGGCTTCGTGGTTCAGCGTCAGGTTTCGAAGATCTACGAAGACCGCCAGAAGATGCAAGCCGGTGGCTTGCCGATCAACTGGGGCTACGCCGAAACCATGGCCTACGCCACCCTCGCGTTCGAAGGTCACCCGATTCGCATGACGGGCCAGGATATTGGCCGCGGCACCTTCTCTCACCGCCATGCGGTGTTGCACAACCAGAAGGACGCCAGCACCTACATCCCGTTGCAGAACCTCTATGAAGGCCAGCCACGTTTCGACCTGTACGATTCGTTCCTGTCCGAAGAAGCGGTCCTGGCATTCGAATACGGTTACTCGACCACCCAGCCAAACGCGCTGGTGATCTGGGAAGCCCAGTTCGGCGACTTCGCCAACGGTGCCCAGGTGGTTGTCGACCAGTTCATCACCAGCGGCGAGCACAAGTGGGGCCGTCTGTGCGGTCTGACCATGCTGCTGCCACACGGTTATGAAGGGCAGGGGCCTGAGCACTCCTCGGCACGTCTGGAACGTTACCTGCAGCTGTGCGCCGAGCACAACGTCCAGGTGTGCGTACCGACCACCCCGGCTCAGATCTACCACCTGCTGCGTCGTCAGGTCATCCGTCCGCTGCGCAAGCCGCTGATCGTGCTGACACCAAAGTCGCTGCTGCGCCACAAGCTGGCCATCTCGACCCTGGAAGAACTGGCCGAAGGCTCGTTCCAGACCGTGATCCCGGAAATCGATACCCTCGATCCGAAAAAAGTCACGCGCCTGGTCCTGTGCAGCGGCAAGGTCTACTACGATCTGCTGGAAAAACGCCGTGCAGAAGGCCGCGAAGATATCGCCGTCGTGCGTATCGAGCAGCTGTATCCGTTCCCTGAAGACGACCTGGTCGAAATCCTCGCGCCGTACACCAATCTCAAGGATGTGGTGTGGTGTCAGGAAGAACCGATGAACCAGGGCGCCTGGTACAGCAGCCAGCACCACATGCGTCGTATCCTGACCCGTCACAACAAGGACCTGGTCCTCGAGTACGCCGGTCGCGATGCTTCGGCAGCACCTGCCTGTGGTTACGCTTCGATGCACGCCGAGCAGCAGGAAAAACTGCTGCAAGATGCCTTCACCGTTTAATGCCATCGCGCACCAGAAACCGAATTTAAGGAACCACTGATAATGGCTATCGAGATCAAAGCCCCTACTTTCCCGGAATCGGTTGCCGATGGCACCGTTGCCACCTGGCACAAGCAACCGGGCGAAGCCGTCAAACGTGACGAGCTGATCGTCGACATCGAAACCGACAAGGTTGTCCTGGAAGTACTGGCTACCGCTGACGGCGTACTGGGTGCAATCGTCAAGGGCGAGGGCGACACCGTCCTGTCCGACGAAGTCCTGGGCTCGATCGTAGAAGGTGGCGTTGCTGGCGCAGCACCTGCCGCTGCTGCCGCGCCTGCTGCCGCTGCTCCTGCCGCCGCCGCTGCTGGCGACGAAGACGCCATCGGCGCTCCGGCTGCCCGCAAGCTGGCCGAAGAAAACGGCATTGCCCTGAACAGCATCAAGGGCACCGGCAAAGACGGTCGCATCACCAAGGAAGACGTGGTTGCTGCCATCGAAGCGAAGAAATCCGCTCCGGCTGCCGCTCCTGCCGCCAAGCCAGCCGCCGCTGCTGCCCCGGTTGTCGCCACTGGCGATCGTACCGAGAAGCGCGTGCCGATGACTCGCGTGCGCGCTACCGTGGCCAAGCGCCTGGTAGAAGCACAGTCGAACATGGCCATGCTGACCACCTTCAACGAAGTCGACATGACCGAAGTCATGGCCCTGCGTTCGAAGTACAAGGACCTGTTCGAGAAGACCCACAACGGCGTGCGCCTGGGCTTCATGTCGTTCTTCGTCAAGGCGGCCACCGAAGCGCTGAAACGCTTCCCGGCCGTCAACGCCTCGATCGACGGTTCCGACATCGTCTACCACGGTTATGCGGACATCGGCGTTGCCGTTTCCAGCGACCGCGGCCTGGTGGTACCGGTACTGCGCAACGCCGAGCAAATGAGCCTGGCTGAGATCGAGAACGGCATCGCCACCTTCGGCAAGAAAGCCCGTGACGGCAAACTGTCGATCGACGAAATGACCGGTGGTACTTTCACCATCACCAACGGTGGTACCTTTGGTTCGATGATGTCGACCCCGATCGTCAACCCGCCGCAGGCTGCGATTCTGGGCATGCACAACATCATCCAGCGTCCTATGGCCGTTAACGGTCAGGTCGTGATCCGTCCGATGATGTACCTGGCACTGTCCTACGACCACCGTCTGATCGACGGTAAAGAAGCCGTGACCTTCCTGGTGACCATCAAGAACCTGCTGGAAGACCCGGCTCGTCTGCTGCTGGATATCTGATTGAGCAGCTGCAAGCTGCAAGCTTCAAGCGGCAAGCCTGAACGGTTTGCGCTTGAACTTGTGGCTTGCAGCTTATCGCTTGCAGCTTTAAAGAGGATTTTCTGAATGTCGCAAAAATTTGATGTGGTAGTGATTGGCGCAGGTCCTGGCGGCTACGTAGCTGCCATCAAGGCCGCGCAGCTCGGTCTGAGCACTGCCTGTATCGAGAAGTACACTGACGGCGAAGGCAAGCTGGCCCTCGGCGGTACCTGCCTGAACGTGGGTTGCATTCCTTCCAAGGCGCTGCTGGACAGCTCCTGGAAATACAAGGAAGCCAAAGAGAGCTTCAACGTCCATGGTATCTCCACTGGCGAAGTGAAGATGGACGTCGCCGCGATGGTTGGCCGCAAGGCCGGCATCGTCAAGAACCTGACCGGCGGTGTTGCCACCCTGTTCAAGGCCAACGGCGTGACCTCGATCCAGGGCCACGGCAAGCTGCTGGCTGGCAAGAAGGTCGAAGTCACCAAGGCTGACGGCACCACCGAAATCATCGAAGCCGAAAACGTCATCCTGGCTTCCGGTTCGCGTCCGATCGACATTCCACCGGCTCCGGTCGACCAGAATGTCATCGTCGACTCCACCGGCGCCCTGGAATTCCAGGCCGTACCTAAGCGCCTGGGCGTGATCGGTGCTGGTGTGATCGGTCTGGAGCTGGGTTCGGTCTGGGCTCGCCTGGGTGCGCAAGTCACCGTCCTGGAAGCCCTGGACACCTTCCTGATGGCCGCTGACGCCGCTGTCTCCAAGGAAGCGCTGAAAACCCTGACCAAGCAAGGTCTGGACATCAAGCTGGGCGCTCGCGTGACCGGCTCCAAGGTCAATGGCGCTGAAGTCGAAGTGACCTACACCGATGCCAACGGCGAGCAGAAGATCACCTTCGACAAGCTGATCGTTGCGGTCGGCCGTCGTCCGGTGACCACCGATCTGCTGGCTGCCGACAGCGGCGTGACCATCGACGAGCGTGGTTTCATCTTCGTCGACGATCACTGCGCGACCAGCGTACCGGGCGTCTACGCCATCGGTGACGTGGTTCGTGGCATGATGCTGGCGCACAAGGCCTCGGAAGAGGGCATCATGGTTGTCGAGCGCATCAAGGGCCACAAAGCCCAGATGAACTACGACCTGATCCCGTCGGTTATCTACACCCACCCGGAAATCGCATGGGTCGGTAAAACCGAACAGACCTTGAAGGCCGAAGGCGTTGAGGTTAACGTGGGCACCTTCCCGTTCGCGGCCAGCGGCCGTGCGATGGCTGCCAACGACACCGGTGGTTTCGTCAAGGTCATCGCCGATGCCAAGACCGACCGCGTCCTGGGTGTACACGTGATTGGCCCATCGGCTGCCGAATTGGTGCAGCAGGGTGCAATCGCAATGGAATTCGGCACCAGCGCCGAAGATCTGGGCATGATGGTTTTCTCCCATCCGACCCTGTCCGAAGCGCTGCATGAAGCCGCGCTGGCAGTGAATGGCGGTGCCATTCACGTTGCCAACCGTAAGAAGCGTTAAACAATAAGAAACCACGGCGGGTGGCCCGTCGTGAGTCTTGCGTGCATGACTCACCGCGGAAAGTCCGCCGGACTCGAACTCCCGGAGCATACCGGGGGCAAGTGGTCACAGGTGGCGCGGCACTCCTTTGGGGCGCAGCGCCGAAGCGCAGTACCTAACGAAGACGGTAAAAAGCATGAATCTTCACGAGTATCAGGGTAAGCAGCTGTTCGCTGAATACGGCCTGCCAGTTTCCAAGGGTTTCGCAGTCGACACCCCTGAAGCTGCCGCAGAAGCCTGCGACAAGATCGGTGGCACCGAGTGGGTTGTCAAAGCCCAGGTCCACGCCGGTGGTCGCGGTAAAGCGGGCGGCGTCAAGCTGGTTCGCAGCAAGGAAGACGCCAAGGCGTTCGCTGCGCAATGGTTGGGCAAGCGTCTGGTGACCTACCAGACCGACGCCAACGGTCAGCCAGTGACCAAGATCCTGGTCGAATCCTGCACTGACATCGCCAAAGAGCTGTACCTGGGCGCTGTAGTCGACCGTTCGAGCCGTCGTATCGTGTTCATGGCCTCCACCGAAGGTGGCGTGGACATCGAGAAAGTCGCTCACGAAACTCCTGAGAAGATCATCAAGGCTACTATCGATCCACTGGTTGGCGCTCAGCCATTCCAGGGTCGTGAACTGGCGTTCCAGCTGGGTCTGGAAGGCAAGCAAGTTGCTCAGTTCGCCAAGATTTTCGTAGGCCTGGCCAAATTGTTCAAAGAACACGACCTGGCCCTGCTGGAAGTAAACCCGCTGGTCATCAAGGCCGACGGCGACCTGCACTGCCTCGATGCCAAGATCAACATCGACGCTAACGCCATGTACCGTCAGCCTAAGCTGAAAACCTTCCACGACCCGTCGCAAGACGACCCTCGTGAAGCCCACGCTGCCAGCTTCGAGCTGAACTACGTGGCCCTGGAAGGCAACATCGGCTGCATGGTCAACGGTGCCGGCCTGGCCATGGGTACCATGGACATCGTCAACCTGCACGGCGGCAAGCCAGCCAACTTCCTCGACGTAGGTGGTGGTGCTACCAAAGAGCGCGTTACCGAAGCCTTCAAGATCATCCTGTCCGACAGCAATGTCGCGGCCGTTCTGGTCAACATCTTCGGCGGCATCGTTCGCTGCGACATGATTGCCGAAGGCATCATTGGCGCTGTGAAAGAAGTCGGCGTCAAGGTACCGGTTGTTGTTCGCCTGGAAGGCAACAACGCTGAACTGGGTGCTAAAGTACTGGCAGAAAGCGGTTTGAACATCATTGCTGCAACCAGCCTGACCGACGCTGCTCAACAAGTTGTCAAAGCTGCGGAGGGCAAGTAATGAGCGTCCTGATCAATAAAGACACCAAAGTCATCTGCCAGGGCTTCACCGGCTCGCAAGGTACTTTCCACTCCGAACAGGCCATCGCCTACGGCACCAAGATGGTCGGCGGCGTGACCCCGGGCAAGGGTGGCACCACCCACCTGGGCCTGCCAGTGTTCAACACTGTCAAAGAAGCCGTAGCGGCTACCGGCGCTGACGCGTCGGTCATCTACGTTCCGGCTCCTTTCTGCAAGGACTCGATCCTGGAAGCTGCCTTCGGCGGCATCAAGCTGATCGTCTGCATCACCGAAGGCATTCCTACCCTGGACATGCTCGATGCCAAGGTCAAGTGCGACGAGCTGGGTGTTACCCTGATCGGCCCTAACTGCCCAGGCGTCATCACTCCGGGCGAGTGCAAGATCGGCATCATGCCAGGTCACATCCACTTGCCAGGCAAGGTCGGTATCGTTTCGCGTTCCGGCACCCTGACCTACGAAGCGGTCAAGCAGACCACTGACGCCGGTTTCGGTCAGTCCACCTGCGTCGGTATCGGTGGCGACCCGATCCCGGGCTCCAACTTCATCGACATCCTGAAGCTGTTCCAGGAAGACCCGAAGACCGAAGCGATCGTCATGATCGGCGAGATCGGCGGTTCGGCTGAAGAAGAAGCGGCTGCCTACATCAAGGCCAACGTCACCAAGCCTGTGGTTTCCTACATCGCTGGTGTTACCGCTCCTGCGGGCAAGCGTATGGGCCACGCTGGCGCCATCATCTCCGGCGGCAAAGGCACTGCAGACGAGAAATTCGCTGCGCTGCAGGACGCTGGTGTGAAAACCGTGCGTTCGCTGGCAGACATCGGCAAGGCCCTGGCCGAGCTGACTGGCTGGGAAGTGAAGAAGTAATCACTGCCCAGTAAACAAGAAAGGCCACCTTCGGGTGGCCTTTTTTGTTTACTGGGCAGCAGCTTCAAGCGACAAGCTTCAAGCTGCAAGAGGGTGTTGCGGCAAGCTTGCGGCTTGTAACTTGCGGCTTGGAGCTGTCGCGCAAGCGACACGCATATTCACACATCGGACAAGCAGCCCTGCAACAGTGCGTTTCTATGACAAATTCGTTAACCTATGCACTCATTTTGTGCCCGCTCCCCAAAAGGGAACGACACGCTAAACGGGTCTGGCTCATCCAGCCAGGCAGCATTTCCCTCACCCAAGGGGAAATCCCTCTCTAAATCCCGATTTCAGCAGTGTGGTATTTCCTTAATGAAAGTTTTGAAAGGCCAGGACATCCTGGCACTTGGTTTTATGACGTTCGCTTTGTTCGTCGGCGCGGGCAATATCATTTTCCCTCCTATCGTCGGTCTGCAATCCGGTCCACACGTGTGGATGGCGGCGCTGGGTTTCCTGATCACTGCTGTGGGCCTGCCGGTCATCACTGTCATCGCCCTGGCCAAGGTCGGCGGCGGCATGGATGCGCTGAGCAGCCCGATCGGCAAGGTCGCCGGCGGCCTGCTGGCAGCGGTGTGCTACCTGTCGGTAGGCCCGCTGTTCGCCACCCCGCGTACCGCCACCGTATCCTTCGAGGTAGGTGTTGCGCCGCTGACCGGTGAAAGCCCGCTGGCCCTGTTCATCTACAGCCTGGTGTACTTCCTGGTGGTGCTGGCGGTGTCCATGTACCCGGGCAAGCTGCTCGACACTGTCGGCCGCTTCCTCGCGCCGCTGAAGATCATTGCCCTGGCCGCACTCGGCATCGCCGCGTTCATGCTGCCAGCCGGTGGTATCGGCGAAGCACAGCCAGCCTATGTTGCCGCGCCGTTCTCCCAGGGCTTCATCAATGGTTACCTGACCATGGATACCCTCGGTGCGCTGGTGTTCGGTATCGTCATCGTCAACGCCATCCGTTCGCGCGGCGTCGAGTCGCCGCAGCTGATCACCCGCTACGCGATCATCGCTGGCCTGATCGCCGGTGTCGGCCTGGCCCTGGTGTACATCAGCCTGTTCCGCCTGGGTGCCGGCAGCCATGAGATCGCCGCCGGTGCCAGCAACGGCGCCGCGGTGTTGCATGCCTACGTGCAGCACACCTTCGGCTCGCTGGGCAGCGGCTTCCTCGCCGTGTTGATCGCCCTGGCCTGCCTGGTGACCGCCGTCGGCCTGACCTGCGCCTGCGCCGAGTACTTCAGCCAGGTGCTGCCGCTGTCGTACCGCACCCTGGTGGTGATCCTCGCGGCCTTCTCGCTGCTGATTTCCAACCTGGGCCTGACCAAGCTGATCCTGTTCTCGATCCCGGTGCTGACCGCTATCTACCCGCCGTGCATCGTGGTGGTAGGCCTGAGCTTCTGCAAGGACCTGTGGAACTCGCAAGTTCGCATCCTGGCGCCAGTGATGCTGGTGTCGTTGCTGTTCGGCATGATCGATGCCATCAAAGGCACTGTGCTGGCCAGCAAACTGCCGGACGTGCTGGCGCATCTGCCGCTGAGCGAGCAGGGCCTGGCCTGGCTGGTGCCTTCGGTGGTGACCCTGGGTGTTGCGGTGCTGTGTGACCGCATGCTGGGCAAGCCGCGCGAAGCGCTGGCCTGAGAATTAGCCATGTAACGGACACCGGCCACAAGCCAACAGGGTGTCCGTCACGGCAGATTCCAAGCCCCGCGTCCGAAAGGATGCGGGGCTTTTTCGTTTCTGCGGGCAAGACGTGTCTTTTTCTGCGGTAAAGCGTCGAAAGCCGGTCAATGGGCTTTATTGTGCTCGAAACTTCAATCAGGACCTTGCATGAGCTTCATTCAAAGCAATCTGATCCACCTGCTGGCCGCCTGCTGGTTTGTCGTCTGCTGGGGCGGTTATACCCGCTACGCGACCTGGAAGGGCCGTGATACTGCGTGCCTGGCCAGCGTACTGCACCTTTACCGCGAAGACTGGATGCGGCGCATGTTGTTGCGTGACAACCGCATCGCCGATGCCAGCGTGATTGGCAATCTGGAGCGCAATGCGTCGTTCTTCGCCTCCAGCACCCTGATTATTCTGGCCGGTATTCTCACCGTGCTCGGGGCTTCGGACCGCGCTGTATCGTTACTGGCGGATTTGCCGCTGGTCCAGCAGGCTTCCCAGGGGATGTCGGAAATCAAGTTGCTGTGCCTGGCGATGGTCTTTGTGTATGCCTTCTTCACCTTTAGCTGGTGCATGCGCCAATACAACTTTGCCGCGGTGCTGGTGGGCTCGGCGCCGATGATTGGTGAGCGCCATGTCAGTGAACTGGAGCGCAAGGCATTTGCCCTTAGAGCGGCCAGGGTTATTTCGCTGGCGGCCAACCAGTTCAACTTCGGCTTGCGTTCTTATTACTTCGGGATGGCCATGCTCTGCTGGTTTATCGGCCCCTGGTTGTTCATGCTGATGAGTACCGGGGTAGTGTTGGTGCTTTATCGTCGCGAGTTCCATTCGGATGTGCTCGATGTGATGGTTTACACCCCTACCGAAGCACCTGCGCCGGAGCCGGCTAAAGAGAACCTTGCCTGAAGAGTGACGACTGAATCGTTTAATCCAGTTTCGGCAGCCATAAAAAAACCCGACAGTGTCGGGTTTTTTTTATTCCGGCAGGCTTGCTTACTGTTTAGCAGGCTCAGCAGGAGTAACTGGGGCAGCAGGAGCGGCTTCTTTCGCAGCTTCTTCAGCGGCTTTTTGTTGCGCTTCGGCCTGATCTTTGGCGGCTTCGACGTTTTCTTTCGCTGCCTCGTTCACTTTATCCTGAGCTTCGTTCATTTTCTCTTGAGCGTTCTCGGAATGTTGCTGAGCATCTTGGGCTTTATTTTCGCTGGCTTTATCGCAAGCGGCCAGACCCAGAGCAGCGGCGAGCATAACGGCAAAAGCAAAAGGTTTACGCATGGGGTGTTTCTCCTTGTGGAATAAGTTACTTGTTCCTTTGAGCTCAAGTAACCGGTAGAAGTTCCGCGCACCATACAGATATATAACAAATGGATCTATATGGACATTTCCCTTTCTCTGTGCATGGCCTCAACGGCCTGAGAGTTTTTTGAAATGATCGACACTTCTTTGCAGGCTATGGCCCAACGCTTTCTCTCGGCACTGCGTCATTGTCAGGTATTACAGATGCGGGTGCATCACGCGGACGCGCAAGGCATGACCCTGATACTGCCGTATTCCACACAGATCGTTGGCAACCCGCAAACCGGGGCCGTGCACGGCGGTGCGATCACCACCCTGATGGACACCACCTGCGGCATGGCCACCCTCTGCGTGTTGCCTGAGTTCGAGGTATGCCCGACGCTAGACCTGCGTATCGACTACATGCACCCGGCCGAGGCCGGCAAGGATATCTTCGGCCACGCCTATTGCTACCGCGTCTCGCGGGATGTGATCTTCACCCGCGGGGTGGCTTACCAGGACGATCCCGAGCAACCGATCGCCCAGGTGGTCGGCACCTTCATGCGTCTGGGCAAGGGCATCAAGGGCGGTCTCAATTTCGCCAACACGCTCAAGGGGAGCGGCCAATGATCCCGCCAGAAGTGCACCAGCAACTGCGCCAGGCACATGCCGAAGGCAACTATGAACCCTTGCTGCGGCTGATTCCTTATGCCGGATTGATTGGTATCCAGTGCAGCCGCCAGGGCGACGACCTGCTGTTCTGCCTGCCAGCCAGCCAGGACAATATCGGCAATCCGTTGCTGCCAGCGATCCACGGCGGGGTAATCGCCGGCTTCATGGAGCTGTCGGCGGCGCTGTACCTGCTGATTTTCAGTGAGAGTGCGGCGATCCCGAAAATCATCGACTTTTCCATCGATTACCTGCGCGCCGGCCATTACCGTGACACTTACGCCCAGTGTCAGTTGTGGCGCCAGGGCCGGCGGGTGACCAACGTCGCGATCACCGCCTGGCAAGGCGACCCGGACGAACCGATTGCCACGGCGCGGGCGCATTTCAAGATCGAAGAAATGACCTCGCCCTTGAAATAGCCCGAGCCACCCCCATCTGTTGTGCATCCCGCCGTGAAAGCAGGCCGTCGGCCTGCCCAGCGACAACTGTCATCAGATCGGAGTGTTGAAGACCATGAGTGTGGAAACTCAAAAAGAAACCCTGGGCTTCCAGACCGAGGTGAAGCAACTGCTGCACCTCATGATCCATTCCCTGTATTCGAACAAGGAAATCTTTGTTCGCGAACTGATTTCCAACGCCTCCGACGCCGTCGATAAACTGCGCTTCGAAGCCCTGGCCAAGCCAGAGCTGCTCGAAGGCGGCGCCGAGCTGAAAATCCGCCTGAGCTTCGACAAGAACACCAACACTGTCACCCTCGAAGACAACGGCATCGGCATGAGCCGCGAAGAGGTGATCGCGCACCTGGGCACCATCGCCAAGTCCGGCACTGCCGACTTCATGAAAAACCTCACCGGCGACCAGAAGAAGGACTCGCACCTGATCGGCCAGTTCGGCGTGGGCTTCTACTCGGCCTTCATCGTTGCCGACAAGGTCGACGTGTTCAGCCGCCGCGCCGGCCTGCCAGCCGCCGAGGGCGTGCACTGGTCGTCCAAGGGCGAAGGCGAGTTCGAAGTCGCCACGGTCGACAAGGCCGAGCGCGGCACCCGCATCGTCCTGCACCTGAAAAAGGGTGAAGAAGAGTTCGCCGACGGCTGGCGCCTGCGCAACATCGTCAAGAAATACTCCGATCACATCGCCTTGCCGATCGAGCTGCCAAAACAGGTCGAAGCCGCCGAAGGCGAAGAAAAGCCGGCCGAAGAATGGGAAACCGTCAACCGCGCCAGCGCCCTGTGGACCCGTCCTCGCACCGAGATCAAGGACGAGGAATACCAGGAGTTCTATAAGCACATCGGTCACGACTTCGAGAACCCGCTGGCCTGGAGCCACAACAAGGTCGAAGGCAAGCTTGAGTACAACTCGCTGCTCTACGTACCGGCCCGTGCCCCGTTCGACCTGTACCAGCGTGAAGCGCCACGTGGCCTGAAGCTGTACGTACAGCGCGTGTTCATCATGGACCAGGCTGAATCCTTCCTGCCGCTGTACCTGCGCTTCATCAAGGGCGTGGTCGACTCCAACGACCTGTCGCTGAACGTTTCGCGCGAAATCCTGCAGAAAGACCCGATCATCGACTCGATGAAGTCGGCCCTGACCAAGCGCGTGCTGGACATGCTCGAGAAGCTGGCCAAGAACGAGCCTGAGCAGTACAAGGGCTTCTGGAAGAACTTTGGCCAGGTGATGAAAGAAGGCCCGGCTGAAGACTTCGCCAACAAAGAGAAGATCGCCGGCCTGCTGCGTTTCGCCTCCACCTTTGATGAAAGCGGCGAGCAGAGCGTTGCCCTGGCCGACTACCTGGCCCGTGCCAAGGAAGGTCAGGACAAGATCTACTTCCTCACCGGCGAGTCCTATGCGCAGGTCAAGAACAGCCCGCACCTGGAGGTCTTCCGCAAGAAAGGCATCGAAGTGCTGCTGCTGACCGACCGCATCGACGAGTGGCTGATGAGCTACCTGAGCGAATTCGACGGCAAGAGCTTCGTCGACGTCGCCCGTGGTGACCTGGACCTGGGCAAGCTGGACTCCGAAGAGGACAAGAAGGCCCAGGAAGAAGTCGCCAAGGAGAAAGAAGGCCTGGTCGAGCGCCTCAAGGTGGCCCTGGGCGAAAGCGTCAGCGAAGTGCGCGTGTCGCACCGCCTGACCGATTCGCCGGCGATCCTGGCCATCGGTGAGCAGGACCTGGGGCTGCAGATGCGCCAGATTCTCGAGGCCAGCGGGCAGAAGGTGCCGGACTCCAAGCCGATCTTCGAATTCAACCCTGGCCACCCGCTGATCGAGAAACTGGACAACGAGCAGAGCGAAGACCGTTTCGCCGACTTCTCGCACATCCTCTTCGATCAGGCCGCGCTGGCGGCGGGCGATAGCCTCAAGGACCCGGCGGCGTACGTTCGTCGCCTGAACAAGCTACTGGTCGAATTGTCGGCTTAAGTAGTTGCAGGAAAGCCCGCTTCGGCGGGCTTTTTTCATGGTGCAAGGAGGAGTGCATGAGCAAGGTTACCGTCGAATCGCTGGTCTATCATGTTGCCGGCAAAGCCTATGAGAGCCGTTTGTTCTATACCCAGGGCGCCCGTGAGCAGCCTGGGCTTTTGATGGCGCCAAACTGGATGGGGGTGGGCGAGGGCGCCGAACGTATCGCCCGCGAGGTTGCCGCCCAGGGTTATGTGGTGTTGCTGGCCGACATCTACGGCCAGACCCTGCGTCCGTCGGACATGGATGAAGCCGGTGCGGCGATGACGCCGCTGAAGAATGACCGCGTCGAGCTGCGCAAGCGCTTGAAGGCGGCGCTGGACCAGTTGCTGGGCCAATCGAGGGCGGTATTGGAGCCTGGCAAGCTGGCCACCTTCGGCTTCTGCTTCGGCGGCTGCTGTGCCCTGGAGCTGGCCCGTGAAGATGCCCGCCTGCTGGCCGCTGTATCGTTCCATGGCACCCTGGATACGCCGCTGCCAGCCGTGGAGGGCAGGGTCAAGGCTTCGATGCTGGTGTTGCATGGCGCCGCCGACCCGTTCGTGCCCAAGGAGCAGCTACCGGCTTTCGAAGCCGAGATGGACGCGGCCAAGGTCGACTGGCAGCTGATCAGCTATGGCGGCGCGGTGCACTCGTTCACCGATACCGCAGCGAATATCCCCGGCAAGATGAAGTACGACGCACGCACGTCCAAGCGCGCGTTCCGGGCGATGTTCAATTTGCTCGATGAAGTGTTCCAGCGCTGAGTGGGGGCGGGGCTGCTGTGCAGCCCATCGCCAGCAAGGCTGGCTCCCACACTGGACCTGCATGCATCCACTCTGTGGGAGCCGACGTTGCCGGCGATCAATCTCAAGGCAACTCGATCCGTTCACTTTCCCCTGGTACCGTCGGCCAGTCTCCGGCCGCCCAGCGTGCCCGCGCCTGTTCGATCAATCCCGGGTCACTGGCAACGAAGTTCCAGTTCATCCGCCGTGGCCCGTCCAATGGCGCGCCACCGAACAGCACCAACTGGCTTTCGCTATCGGCATACAGGCTCATCTCCTCGCCGGGCGGCAAGATCACCAGGCTGCACGGCTCGACCGCCTGGTCGTTGAGGCTGACTTCGCCATCCAGTACATACAGCGCGCGCTCGGCGTGTTCGGTGGGCACCGTCAGGGTGGTGGCCGCCTGCATCTGCACCAGCGCATACAGGGTCGGTGACAGCACCGGCACCGGCGATTGCAGGCAGAAGCCGCTGCCGGCAATCATGCGAATGCTGACCCCGAGGTTGTCACTGACCGGCAGGCTCGCCGCCGGGTGATGGCTGTAGAGCCCCGGGCCTTGCTCGTGCGCCTTGGGCGAGGCCAGCCACACCTGCAAGCCGTGCAGGCGCGACGTGCCGGGCAGCAGATCGGCAGGCGTGCGCTCGACATGGGCAATCGCGCTGCCGGCGGTCATCCAGCTGACCTCGCCAGCCTTGACCCGTTGATCCGAGCCCAGACTGTCCTTGTGCTGGATCTCGCCCTCGAACAGGTAGGTGAGGGTCGACAGGCCGATATGCGGGTGCTGGCGGATGTTCATGCCACGGCCGGCCGGGTAGTCGGTCTCCAGCATATGGTCGAAGAACACGAATGGCCCGACGCTGCGGCATTGGGCCGAAGGCAGGGGGCGCAGGATAGGTTGGCCTTCGACCGATTCGGCGCGAGGGCGGATGACCAGGGGAAGGCTCACGGTGTGCTCCAGACCAAGGGGGACGTCTTTCTAGCATAACCTGCCGTGGCCCATATCGAGCGCATGCCCGCGCTATACCCGGGTTTGTGGCGGGCAAATAACAGCGCTGTCATCAGCCTGTCATGCCTGCGTCATAGCCTGCCGCCATCAACCTGATGGAGTTCACTATGTTTCCACGTCGTTTCAGCGCCCTGTGCGGGCTGTTGCTGGTCAGTGGCCTGGCCAGCGCCGAGGTTCGTCTCGAAGGGCCGGTCGAGTACGGTCTGTTTGAAACCCGCCACCAGAACTTCCAGCCGGGCGAGCGGGTGCTGACCCAGAGTAACCAGACGATTGAACAGACCGATGAGATCCCGGCGCGCCTGGGCAGCAAGTTCGGCATGCGCTATCGGCTGCAGGGCAAGGTCGCCGAAGACACGCCGCTGACCCTGCTGTACCTCACCCCGGGTGTGCGCACCCCGGATGGCAAGCGCCACGACAAGTTCGAAGTCGTGCAGAAGCTGGTGCCGGGCGCTGCCCAGGATGTGATGGCCTATGAGTTCACCGAAAACCACGAAATGGTGCCGGGGCAGTGGCATTTCATGGTCTTCCAGGGGGACCGGTTGCTCGCCGAGCAGCGCTTTACGGTGCGTTGAGTCAGGGCCACCGGGGCGTCGCGATCATAAGGCCTTTTGATATCACGTTTTCGTCTTACGCAAATTTTCGCCAGGCCGATACCGTCTAGAAGCAAGGACAGCTGCACTGTTGTGCAGCGCTTTTGGAGGGAGCCAGAAGATGAGCTTGAGAAGCATGAATATCGCGCCCAGGGCCGGCCTGGGTTTTGGCTTGGTGGCGGCGCTGGTGTTTGCCTTGGGCGCGTTTGCCCTGATGCAGATGACCAGCATGCGCCAGCAGTCCGAGCAGGTCGACAGCAACTGGTTGCCCAGCGTCATTTCGGTCGGCCAGATGACCCAGGACATGCTGCGCATCCGCGCCTTGACCCTGCGCCTGCTGGTCAATCGCGATGAGGCGGCGCTGGCGCAGAACAAGTCGCGCATCGAAGAGATCAAGGCGGGCCTGGGCAAGGCCCAGCAGAAGTACCAGGCGCTGATCGTGCTGCCTGAAGAGCAGGTCCTGTTCGACCGCTACCTGAGTCTGGAGCAGCGTTACCTCAAGCTGCAGGCGCAGGTGATGGAGCTGTCTGCCGAGCACCGGCTCGAAGAGGCGGTGGCCATGGTCAACGGTGAGATGAATCAGCTGGCCGACCAGTTGACGGCCAGCCTCAACGAGCTGATCGCGCTCAATAACCAGCATGCCAATACCGCGACCGACCTTGCCGAAGTCGTCTACAAGGAGGCGCGGATCTGGGTGATTGGCTGGCTGATTGCCGCCGTGGTGCTCACTGTGGTGCTGGCCCTGACCCTGACCCGCAGTATCGTCCGGCCGTTGGCGCAATCCCTGAAGGTTGCCGAAGTGGTGGCCACCGGCGACCTTACCCCGCAGATTTCGGTGCAGGGCAAGGATGAGCCGGCACGCTTGCTTGCAGCCTTGAAGCAGATGCAGCAAAGCCTGCGCGATACCATCGGGCGCATCTCCGACTCCTCCAGCCAGTTGGCCTCGGCCTCCGAGGAGCTCAGCGCGGTGACGGAAGATGCCACCCGTGGGCTGATGCAGCAAAGCCAGGAAATCGAGCAGGCGGCGACCGCGGTCAACCAGATGACCACCGCAGTGGAGGAGGTGGCGAGCAATGCCGTGGCCACTTCCGAAGCTTCGCGCGAGTCGGACCGCATTGCCCGTCAAGGACGCGAGCAGGTGCGCCTGACCGTGACGTCGATCGAGGGCCTGGCGGCCGGTGTTACCGCCAACGCCGAAGAGGTCGGGCAACTGGCGCAGCAGGTTAATGGCATCACCAAGGTACTGGATGTGATCGGCGCGATTGCCGAGCAGACCAACCTGCTGGCCCTCAATGCTGCGATCGAAGCCGCACGGGCCGGTGATGCCGGGCGTGGTTTTGCTGTGGTGGCTGATGAAGTACGGGCTCTGGCCCATCGCACCCAGCAATCCACCCGTGAAATCGAGCAGATGATCGATGGCATCCAGCAAGGCACCCATCGCGCCGTTGAAGGTATGCAGCAGACCAACGAACGGGCTCGCGGCACCCTGGAGGGCGCTCATGCTGCCGGTGCGGCGCTGGAGGAGATAGCCGCGGCCATCAGCCTGATCAACGAGCGCAACCTGGTGATTGCCAGTGCCTCGGAGCAGCAGGCACAGGTGGCGCGGGAGGTGGACCGCAACCTGACCAATATTCGCGACTTGGCCATGCAGACCTCGGCGGGGGCCAATCAGACCAACGCGGCGAGCCAGGCATTGTCGCAGCTGGCGATCGAACTCAATGGGTTGGTGGGGCGGTTTTCGGTGTAGGAGGGGCTGCTGTGCAGCCCATCGCTGGCAAGCCAGCTCCCACAAGGGCTAGCGCCTGCAGTAACTGTGGGCGCCGGGCTTGGCGGTGATGGGGCGCGCAGCGGCCCTGGATGGCACAAACAAAAACGCCCCGACGAGTCGGGGCGTTCGAACATAAGGGGGGCTAGCCCCTATTTTCCTGCCCAGCGCTTGAGCACCAGGGTGGCGTTGGTGCCGCCGAAACCGAAGCTGTTGCTCATCACGGTATCGATCTTGGCATTTTCCTGAGTCTTGGTCAGGATCGGCATGTCGGCTACTTCCGGGTCCACTTCGTCGATGTTGGCGGAGCCGGCAATGAAGTTGCCTTCCATCATCAGCATGCAGTAGATCGCTTCGTGAACGCCGGCAGCGCCCAGGGAGTGACCGGACAGGCTCTTGGTCGAGCTGATGGCTGGAGCCTTGTCGCCGAATACTTCGCGAACGCCCTTGATCTCGGCAACGTCGCCGACCGGCGTCGAGGTGCCGTGGGTGTTCAGGTAGTCGATCGGGGTGTCGACAGTGGACATGGCCATCTGCATGCAGCGGATGGCGCCTTCGCCACTTGGAGCGACCATGTCGTAGCCGTCGGAAGTGGCGCCGTAGCCGACGATTTCGGCGTAGATCTTGGCGCCACGGGCCAGGGCGTGCTCCAGCTCTTCAACCACGACCATACCGCCACCGCCAGCGATGACGAAGCCATCACGGTCAGCGTCGTAGGCACGGGAGGCTTTTTCCGGGGTGTCGTTGCGCTTGCTGGACAGTGCGCCCATGGCGTCGAACAGGAACGACTGGCTCCAGTGCTCTTCTTCACCGCCACCGGCGAAGACGATGTCCTGCTTGCCCATCTGGATCTGTTCCATGGCGGTACCGATGCAGTGAGCACTGGTGGCGCAGGCGGAAGCGATGGAGTAGTTCAGGCCCTTGATCTTGAACGGGGTGGCCAGGCACGCCGAGACGGTGCTGCTCATGGTCCGGGTGACGCGGTAGGGGCCAACGCGCTTGACGCCTTTTTCACGCAGGATGTCCAGCGCTTCCATCTGGTTCAGGGTCGACGCGCCGCCTGAGCCTGCGATCAGGCCAGTACGCGGGTTGGAGACCTGCTCTTCGGTCAGGCCCGAGTCCTTGATCGCGTCGGCCATCGCCAGGTAGGCGTAGGCGGCGGCGTGACCGACGAAACGGAAGACTTTACGGTCGATCAGTTCTTCGAGGTTGAGGTCGATGGAGCCGGAAACCTGGCTACGCAGACCCATTTCGGCATATTCCGGGTTGAATCGGATGCCAGGGCGGCTTGCACGCAGGTTGGCGGAGACGGTCTCTTTGTCATTGCCCAGGCACGAAACAATGCCCAGACCAGTGATAACGACGCGGCGCATGCGGATAACCCTTAGAAGTTGTCAGTGGAGGTGAATACGCCGACCCGGAGGCCGTCGGCGGTGTAGATCTCGCGACCGTCGACGCTGACCGAACCATCGGCGATGGCCATGTTCAGCTTGCCTTTGAGGACGCGCTTGATATGAATGTTGTAGGTGACTTTCTGGGCGGTCGGTAGGACCTGGCCGAAGAATTTCACTTCGCCCGAACCCAGGGCACGGCCACGGCCCGGCAAGCCTTGCCAGCCGAGGAAGAAACCGACCAGTTGCCACATGGCGTCCAGGCCCAGGCAGCCTGGCATCACCGGATCACCTTCGAAGTGGCAGGCGAAGAACCACAGGTCCGGGGTGATATCCAGCTCGGCGACCAATTCACCTTTGCCGTACTTGCCACCCTCGGCGCTGATATGGGTGATGCGATCCACCATCAGCATGTTCGGGGCGGGCAGTTGCGCGTTACCTGGGCCGAACAGCTCACCGCGACTGCAGCGCAGCAGGTCTTCCCGAGTAAAGGCGTTTTGTTTGGTCATGCGAGCTCCTCAATAGTCCCCGTGCGGCAGGGGGCAAATCTTCCCGGCCGTCCCAAAACATGTACGTTTGAGCCGGCAGCCTACACATAGACTATTGCGTTGTAGTGAAAGTCACAGCGCACGGGGCAAAGAAGTACACTTGTGCACTGAAATTTTATTTTCAAGCCCTTCGCGGCGCTTGTCCAGTCTCTAAGACTGCCGCAATTTAGCATTTATCGCCAGTCACAGCTGTCTGACCGGGCAGCCAGCGTTGCAGAATTTGCTGCAGATCAGTGCGTTTGAACGGCTTGGCCAGGTAGTCGTTCATGCCCGCGTTCAGGCAACGCTCGCGGTCACCCTGCAAGGCATTGGCGGTCAGGGCGATAATCGGCATGGCGGCGGCCTGCGGCAGCTGGCGAATGCGCCGGGTGGCTTCGTAGCCATCGATGATCGGCAGGCGGCAGTCCATCAGTGCCGCGGCAAAGCGCTGGCGCCCGGCCTGGGCCACGGCCTGGGCGCCGTCGACGGCGACGCACACCTCAAAGCCCAGGCTGCGCAGCATGGCTTCGATCACTGTCTGGTTCACCGGGTTGTCTTCGACCAGCAAGATGCGCCGGCCCTGGCCGTCGTCTTCGGCACGGGTCAGGCCACCGGGCAGGCGTGGCGTTTGCGCGGTGGACAAGGCCAGGGGCATTTCCAGGGTAAAGATCGAACCCAGGCCTTCACGGCTTTCGCCGCGCAGGGTACCGCCCATCCGTTCGGTCAGGGTGCGGGCGATCGACAGGCCCAGGCCGGTGCCGCCATAGCGGCGGGAAATCGAACTGTCGGCCTGCTGGAATGCCACGAACATCATTTCCAGGCGCGTGTTGTCGATGCCGATACCGGTGTCGCGTACCGCACAGGTGAACCAGATCAGCTGGCGGTCGAGCACCTGCCAGCGTGGTTCGATGTGCACACTGCCGTGTTCGGTGAACTTCAGTGCATTGCCGATCAGGTTGAGCAGCACCTGGCGAATGCGGGTCGGGTCGCCGACTACCTGCAGTTGCTCCATGCCCGGCGGCAGGTGCAACTGCAGGTCCAGCTCGCGCTGCTGGGCCAGGTGCTGGAACGACTGGACGCTGCTGCCGATCAGCTCGCCGAGGTTGAAGTCGATGTGTTCCAGCTCCAGGGCGGTACGTTCGATGCGCGAGAAATCAAGAATGTCGTTGATGACCTTGAGCAGGTGCCCGGTGGATTCGCTGGCCACGGCGGTGTATTCGGCCTGCTCTTCGTTGAGCGAGGTTGTTTCCAGAAGTTGCAGCATGCCCATGACGCCGTTCATCGGCGTACGCAGCTCGTGGCTCATCATCGCCAGGAAATCAGATTTGGCCTTGTTTGCCTGTTCGGCTTCCTCGCGGGCCTGGATCAGTTGCGACATGGCTTGTTGCTGTTCATGGCTGGCCTTGCCCAGCGCACTGGCAAGGTTGTTGATGTGCCGGGCCAGGTGCCCCAGTTCACTGTCATCGACCACCGGCAACGGCGCATTGAAATCGCCTTGCTGGATGGCCTTGACCGCATGGCCCATATCGCTGATCGGCTTGGCCAGGCTCAGGGCCAGGCGCCGGGCAAGTATGAAGGTGAACAGCAGGGCGAACAGGGCGAGGATCCCGGCCTTGACCACGATCTCCTGTTGCCGCTCGCTGAAGGCGTCGTCCGACATGCCGACGATGACCCTTCCGAGGTAGTCATCGCCGATGTTCTTGGTTGGCGCGTTATTGTGCAGAAAGTCGTTGTCCAGGCGAATCTGCTGCAGGCGGATCGGTGCCTGGAACACTTCCACCTGCTGCGCACGGTTGCTGCTCTCATCCGGCTGCTCGACATAGACGAGAATATGGTTGCTACTGTCCTGCACCTCGAGAAAACGCACGTGGGGGATGCTCAAGGTAGCGCGCATGAGGCTCTCGAGCACTTCGTTGTTGCCGGCGATCACTCCGTATTCGGAGGCCGGGGCCAGTTGGTTGGCGATCAGTTGGCCGGTGTGGTTGAGCTCCTGGCGCAGGTCCTGGATGCGCACGAAGGTAAAGAAACTGATCAGCAGCAGGGTCAGCAACAGGGCCGGGCCGAGGCTGATGATCTGCGTGCGGGTGTGAATGTCCCAGCTCAGGCGCCGACTCATGGTGTGCTTTCTCCTTCGGCCACGGCCAGGGCGGCGGCGGCCGGGTCAATCGCTTCGATGCCCAGGGCGCGGGCCACCTGCTGGTTGCCCAGGACGCTGAAATGATCAGGGTAGAGCGTTCGCGGCCAGCGGTTGGGTGGTTGCTCGAGCAGCCGATCGAGCACCGCCAGCCAGTCGTCCTGGTCACTCAGGGTGCTGGCCAGGGCACCGGCCTTGACGAACCCGGCATTCGGCCCGATCAACGCCATCTGTCGACCATAACTGCTGAGCAGAACATTCTTCGCCGACTTTGAGTTGTACAACTGCGGGTCATCGATGCCCAGCAGTACATCGCTGTTTTGCAGCAGGGTTTGCAATGGCCGGCTGTCGCGCAGGTCGGGCCAGGCTTCGGCGATGATTTCCAGGCCCAACGGGCGCGCCGCCTTGCGCAGCTCGTCGAGGAGAAACTGGCTATGTTCGGTATAGAGCACGCCCACCCGTTTGGCCTGTGGCAACAGGTAGCGGGTCAGGCGCAGCTGGCGGGCCGGGGGTGGGTCGCTCCACAGCAGGCTCAGGTACGCCGGGCGCAGGCTGCCCAGGCGTTGCTGGGCCTGCACCCGGCTCACGCGCAAGGCCAGCGCCGCAGGCCCGGCGGTTTCGCTCAGGCGCCATTCGAGGCTGGGGCCATCAAGCAGGATCAAGCGGGTGGCGGCTTTGATCTGGCTGGGGCGTGGCAGCTCGGCCACTGGCACGAAGTGCACCTGGTCAGCCGGGCGGCGTTCGCGTAACGCCTCGACGAAGTTGCGCACGCCGGGGCTGTCCTGGCTACCGGTGAGCAGGATTTCACTGGCGGACAGGGCACTCAGGGGCCACAGGCAGATCAGCAGCAGCCAGCGCCGCAGGTAACGCATCAGAACTCCAACTGCGCACTGAAAGACAGCACCTGGCGGCTGTCATAACGGTTGTCGTAGATGGTCGTCGGCTCGTCGTCCAGGCGCTGCTGGAGCATGCCCGCCAGCTCCAGGCTGGTGCGCTCCCAGCGCAGGCGCTTGGCAACGCGCAGATCAACCCGTTCGAAGCGGTACTGGTTGAGGGCGTCATCGCCGTAGTAGAAAAGAGCACTGGACCAACCCATGCCCCAGTCACGCAGCCAGCCGGCCGAGCCGCTGTTGCGCGCACTCAGGCGGCGGTCAGCCGGGTTGCTGGCCCAGGCGTCGACGTAGGCGTAGGTCAGGCGCACACGGTCGGCCTGGCTCAGGCGCCAGTCCAGTTGCGCTTCGCTGCCACTGAAGCGGGCCCTGTTGCTGTTGCTGGCAATGTACTGGTTGTTGCGCAGCGGCTCGCTGATCATGCCGGTGATTTCATCGTAGAACAGCTTGAGGTCGACGCTCAGGTCGGCATCGGCGAAGTATCCGTTATAGCCCAGTTCCCGCGAGCGCATACGCTCCTGTTCAAGATCGCCGGGGCCGCGGGTCTTGACGAAGTACTCGGCGTTGCGCTGGCCGAAGGCGCCGGGTACCAGGTTGTTGACCCGATAACTCCAGTTGACGTTGTTCTCGAACATGTCCGGGGAGCGCACGGCTTCGGAGTACACCGCACGCAAGCCGTGGCGCGGGGTGATCAGGTAGTTGAGCGCCATCCGCGGGGTCAGGGAGCTGCCGGACAGGCGGGTATCTTCGTACATCGCCCCGCCCTGGAGGATCCAGTGCTCGTCGGCGCGCCATTCCAGGTGGCCAAACAGGCGCCAGGTGCTGTCATCCAGGCTGCCATTGAAGTAAGTCTGCGAGTCGGCGCGGTCGTACCGGTAGTTGGCCCCGCTGACCAGGCGCAGGCTGTCGGACAGGCTCAGGGTGTCCTGCACCTCCAGGTCATAGCGGGTCTCGCGGGTGCTCTGGTCGATATCGCCGCATACTTGTTGCGCGCCGCCATTGCGCCACTGCTGCTGCACCTGTTCGGCCAGGGCGCGCTCCTCGGCGCTGCCTGCAGGCAGTGGAGAGGTGATGTTGCGGGCCACCTGCTCTGCGTAGTTCGGGTTCAGGCGCCAGAGCTGGGTCAGTTGCGGGCTGAAGGACAGCGCCGCGTCACAGGCACGCCACACTTGCTCGCGCTCCCAGTGCTGGGCCGAGCCCTGCACATAGAGGCTGTGGTCGGGGTTGAGGTCGATGTTCCAGCGCAGCGAACCGGCATAGTCCTTGGCGTTGAGGTCGGCGTTGTTGCCTGCCGCAGTGACATAGGGAAACACCGGTTTATAGGTATAGGGCCGTTGATCGCTGCCTTCCTTGGCCGAGAATTGCCAGTCCAGGCTCTGGTTGTTGGCCAGGCTGTGGCTGGCACTCAAACCCAGACGGTTGAGGCGGCGGCTGTCGCGGTAGTCCTGGCCCCAGCGGTTTTCGTCGAAGCCATCGTCTTGCATCCCCGAGAGCGACAGGCGCAGGTCGCCACCGTCCCAGCCCAGGCCCTGGCTTGCGTACCAGTCATTGATGCCGCGCTGGCCGCGGGTGACTTTCAGGCGCGTGCCATGGCTGTCGGCCGGGTTGCGGGTAAGGATGTTGACCACCGCCATCAGCGCATTGGCGCCATAGCTGACGGTGTTGGGGCCACGAAACACCTCGATGCGCTCGATGTCTTCCATCGCCAGCGGAATGTCGCTCCAGTCCACGGTGGCCAGGCCTGCGCGGTACACCGAGCGGCCGTCGATCAGTACCTGCATGCGCCGGGCATCGTTGACGTTGCTGCCGTGGTAGTTGACCGTCGGCTGGTTGCCGGCGCCATAGCCGATCATCATGCCTGGCACCAGGCGCAGCAGTTCGGGAATGTCGCGGGCGCCGCTGGCGCGAATCAGCTCGCTGTCGAGCACGGTCATGCTGCCCGGCACCGCCGCTGGCGATTGCTTGAGGCGGGTGGCGGTGAGCACCTGTGGCAGGGCCTGGCTGTCGACGAACAGGTCGTCAGCCATACTGGGGCCGCTGAGCAGGGCTGTCAGCAGCAACAAAGGGCGTGTGGAGGTCGGGCCAAAAGACACAGTGCGGCCTTGGTAGCGGGTTCAAGTCGGGCATGTTAACCGAGTGACGGGTATTTTCCAGTCGTGCTCAAGGCGATGCCAAGGCCGATTCGGTCATCTGCCACTGGCTCTGGCACTGGCGCTCCGTATAATGCGCAAGTCGCCACTTTAATTGGTTTTAACGGATTGGATATGACTGAACAGCAGCCTGTTGCAGTTCTGGGAGGCGGGAGTTTCGGCACCGCCGTGGCGAATCTACTGGCGGAAAACGGCGTTCGGGTGCGGCAATGGATGCGCGACCCCGAGCAGGCCGAGGCCATGCGCAGCAACCGCGAGAACCCGCGCTACCTCAAAGGCATCAAGCTGCATGCCGGGGTTGAGCCGGTCAACGATCTGCTGGCGACCCTCGAGGCCTGCGAGCTGATCTTCGTGGCCTTGCCTTCCAGTGCCCTGCGCAGCGTGCTGGCGCCCCATGCCCAGCTGTTGGGCGGCAAGATGCTGGTCAGCCTGACCAAGGGCATCGAGGCGCAGAGCTTCAAACTGATGAGCCAGATCCTCGAAGAAATCGCGCCTCAAGCGCGCATCGGCGTGCTGTCGGGGCCGAACCTGGCCCGCGAAGTGGCTGAACACGCATTGACCGCCACCGTGGTTGCCAGTGAAGACGAAGCGCTGTGCCAGCGCGTTCAGGCCGTGTTGCACGGGCGCACCTTTCGCGTTTACGCCAGCGGCGACCGCTTTGGCGTCGAACTGGGCGGGGCGCTGAAGAACGTCTACGCGATCATCGCCGGCATGGCCGTGGCCCTGGGCATGGGCGAAAACACCAAGAGCATGCTGATCACCCGCGCCTTGGCCGAGATGACCCGCTTTGCCGTCAGCCAAGGGGCCAACCCGATGACCTTTCTGGGCCTGGCCGGCGTCGGCGACCTGATCGTCACCTGCTCCTCGCCCAAGAGCCGTAACTATCAAGTTGGCTACGCCCTGGGCCAGGGCCTGAGCCTGGATGAGGCGGTCAGCCGCCTGGGCGAAGTCGCCGAAGGGGTGAACACGCTCAAGGTGCTCAAGGTCAAAGCCCAGCAAGTGCAGGTCTACATGCCCCTGGTGGCCGGGCTGCATGCGATCCTGTTCGAAGGCCGGACCCTGACCCAGGTGATCGAGCTGCTGATGCGCGGCGAGCCGAAAACCGATGTCGACTTTATCTCCACCAGCGGTTTCAACTAAGCAGGAGCAGGACATGAACGAATCTTCCAACCAGACCCAGCGCGAATCGATCATCTTGCGCGTGTTGTGGATGCTGGTGTTCCTGGTGGTCTGGCAGCTGGCCGAACTGTTGCTCGGCGGCCTGGTGCTGGTGCAACTGATCTATCGGCTGATCTACGGTGCACCGAGCGCCAGCCTGATGAATTTCGGCGACAGCCTCAGCCAGTTCCTGGCCCAGATCGGCCGCTTCGGCAGCTTCCACAGCGACCAGAAACCCTGGCCATTCGCCGATTGGCCAACCCCGCGCGCGCCGGAAGGCGAAGCCGCGCACAGCGTGCCGCCTGCGCCGCATCCGGTGCGTGACGAAGAGCCAAAGCTGTGAAGCTCTGGGTCTTGCGTCACGGCGAAGCCGAGCCACGGGCCCACACCGACGCCGAGCGTCGGCTCACCGCCCATGGCCGCGAGCAGGTGCTGCGCAGCGCGGCGGGGCTGCTTGGCCAGCCGCCGCAGGTGATCCTCGCCAGCCCCTACGTGCGCGCCCAACAGACGGCCGCGCTGGTCCACGAGGCCCTCGGTTTTGCCAAGCCGGTGCAGACCGTGCCTTGGCTGACGCCGGACAGCGATCCGCAAGCGGTCATCGCCGAGCTGGACAAGCTGGGCCTGGAGGAGGTGCTGCTGGTCAGTCACCAGCCGCTGGTGGGCACGCTTGTGGGGCTGCTGGAGCACGGCCATTACCGCACCCCGGCGCCCATGAGTACCGCCAGCCTGGCACAGCTTGAAGGCGACTGGCCGCTGGCCGGGCTGATGACCCTCAAGAGTCTCAAGCACCCGTGAGTCACCCTCAATAACAAGCACAACAAGGAATTGCGCCCATGAGCCTGTGGCATACCCAGCCTGACATCGAACAACTCAACGCCTTGCAGAAGAACACCATTGGCGAAGTGCTGGACATCCGTTTTGAAGCATTCAGCGAAGACTCGCTGAGCGCCAGCATCGTCGTCGATCACCGTACCCACCAGCCGTTCGGCCTGCTGCACGGCGGCGCTTCGGTGGTGCTGGCCGAAACGGTCGGTTCGATGGCCAGCTGCCTGTGCATCGACCCGCAGAAATTCTACTGCGTGGGCCTGGAAATCAACGCCAACCACCTGCGCGGGATCCGTGGCGGGCGGGTAACGGCGACGGCCAAACCGGTACACATCGGCCGCAGTACCCACGTCTGGGATATTCGCCTGAGCAGCGACGAGGGCAAGGCCAGCTGCATTTCACGCTTGACCATGGCCGTGATTCCTCTCGGCCAGGACGTCCCCAGCCGCTGATCGACCTGGCATTTTTACCAGTTGTCGTGTCCCGTGCAGCTTGTTAGCGTGCGTTGAAGTTGCGGGGCAGGGGGTCCCAGGGAATTCGACTATGAGCAGTAGACATCTGGATCTGGTGTACTCGGTCGACGTGCGGTCCACGCTCGACAAGGTACAAAGGCATCAGGCACTGGATTTTGCCGAGTACCGCATGTTGCAAGACAGCGCCGATGCCAAGCTCGACTACCTGTTGCGCAAGTTCGAAGGCCAGTACGAGTTGGAACAGCTGCGCCAGGCCAGTATCCGCATGTCGCATCTGTTGCAGACCAGTTGCCTGGCCCTGCGCCGACTCGAACTCGATGTCGAAGACAGACGTCGCGCCCGCGAAGCGCTGGAGCAGCAGTTGGCTTATATGCAGGCTTGCCTGCGCCGCTCGATGGCCAGTTTCGGCGAGTATTGACCTGATTGCCGTCGCCGATGGCTTTTCCGGACATTGCCGCCGCGGGTGCGGTTGCCGACAATGAGCCATCACTTCCCTCTGGATTGGCGGCCATGTCGCAGCAGATCTTCTTCGCCCATGCCAATGGCTTCCCCTCGGCCACCTACGGCAAGCTCTTTGCTGCGCTGGCGCCGGACTATCAGGTGACCCACCTGGCCCAACACGCCCACGATCCGCGCTTTCCGGTCAATGACAACTGGCAGAGCCTGGTCGACGAGCTGATCCATCACCTGGAACAACAGCCGGGGCCGGTCTGGGGCGTCGGCCATTCCCTGGGCGGCGTGTTGCACCTGCATGCCGCCATGCGCTGCCCGCAGTACTATCGCGGCGTGGTGATGCTCGATTCGCCGGTGTTGACCCGGGTCGATCAGTGGCTGATCCAGGCGGCCAAGCGCATGGGCTTTATCGATCGCATTACCCCGGCCGGGCGTACCCTGGGGCGCCGCGAAGCGTTTGCCGACCGTGACAGCGCCCGGGCCTATTTCGCCGGCAAGACGCTGTTCCGGCATTTCGACCCCGAGTGCCTCGACGCCTACCTGGAGCATGGCCTGCAGCCGGGCGGAGACGGTTTGCGCCTGCGCTTTGATCCGGCCACCGAAATCAGCATCTACCGCAGCCTGCCGCACACCAGCCCGAGCCCGGCCAAACTGCTTGAACTGCCCCTGGCCATGGTCCGTGGCAGCCACAGCCGGGTGGTCAAACGCCATCATGCCCTGGCTGTACGGGGCATGCCCCGGGGGGAGTACCATAGCCTGCCCGGCGGGCATATGTTTCCGCTGGAGCACCCAACCGACACCGCGAGCCTGATCAAGGGCTTGTTCGACCGCTGGCAGGATACGTCGGCATGACCACCGAAATGGAAGAAGTGCGCCTGAACCTCGGCCATATCGAACTGGCCGCGCACCTGTTCGGCCCGGTCGATGGCCTGCCGGTGATTGCCTTGCACGGCTGGCTGGACAACGCCAACAGCTTTGCCCGCCTGGCGCCGCGGCTCAAGGGCTTGCGCATTCTGGCCCTGGACCTGGCTGGCCACGGCCATTCCGAGCATCGCCCGGCCGGCGCCGGCTATGCCCTGGCCGACTACGCCCATGATGTGCTGCGGGTCGCCGAGCAGATGGAGTGGGAACGTTTTGCCCTGCTCGGACACTCGCTGGGGGCGATCATCTCGGTCGTGCTGGCCGGCGCGCTGCCCGAGCGGGTCACCCGACTGGCCCTGATCGACGGGGTGATCCCGCCCACCAGCGGCCCGCAGGATGCCGCCGAGCGCATGGGCATGGCCCTGCAGGCGCAACTGCGCCTGGACAGCAAGCGCAAGGCGGTGCACCCGACCCTCGACCAGGCCATTGAGGCGCGCATGAAAGGCCTGGTGGCGGTCAGCCGCGAAGCCGCCGAACTGCTCGCCCAGCGCGGGCTGATGCCGGTACCCGGTGGCTTCAGCTGGCGCAGCGACAGCCGTCTGACCCTGCCATCACCGACCCGGCTCAACGAAGCCCAGGCGATGAGCTTCGTGCAGCGCATCGCCTGCCCGGCGAAACTGGTGGTGGCCGCGGACGGTATGCTCGCGCGCCACGGCGAGTTGCTTGAGCAGCTACCCTTTGAGCGAGAACAACTGCCGGGCGGCCATCACCTGCACCTGAATGACGAGACCGGCGCAACCCTTGTTGCAGACTGTTTCAATCGCTTCTTTGGCATTTCTTGACTTGTGGCGGGCAACTGTCGAGGCTTGGCGGGTTGAACAGGGAGACAACCATGAACGAGCAAGACAACGCCACATCCGTTGACCACCTTGACGCCCCGCGCTCGGTGGCGAGCCTATGAGGCTCATACTTTTTATCCAAGCCGCGATGGCCGGGCTCGGCGTTCTTGCCAGCGCGCCGTTGCTGGCCGACAGCTTGCCGGTCCCGCTGGACGCCAAGGTGGTCGATCAGCGCCCGGCGCTGGTACAGGAACGGGTCTACCCGCTGGGTGGCCTGCGCAAGATCAGCAACCAGTTGCGGGTCGAAGGCAAGATCGAAAGCCGCGGCCAGGTCAGCTCGACCACCTATGAGCTGCCGCGCGAGCGCAGCGCCAATGAAGCCTTCACCGCCGCCCGGGAAGCCTTGCAAAAGGACGGTGGCTACCCGTTGTTCTGGTGTCAGGCCCGCGATTGCGGCGAAAACAGCCTGTGGGCCAACGAGGTGTTCAAGAACCGCCTACTGTCGGGCGCCGACGAGCAACAGGCGTTCATTCTGCTGCGCCGCTCCGCCGAGCAGAACAACACCCTGGTCGCCCTGTACAGCATCACTCGCGGTAACAAGCGCGCCTACCTGCACGTCGAGGAATTCGTCGCCGACGCGCCTTTGGGCGAGCTGCTGCCAACGCCGGCAACCTTGATGCGCGAACTGCTCGACACCGGCAAGCTCGACTACCCTGACCTTGATGGCGAGCCACCAGAAGCCTGGATCAACCTGCTCGGGCGCAGCCTGAACAACAGCACCACCTTGCGCGTGAGCCTGAGCGGGGCCAAGGCCGAAGCCTGGCGCGAGCAACTGGTCAAGGCCGGGGTACGTCCGGCGCGGCTGGAAGTGGGTCAGGCCGAGACTGATGGTTTCCACGTCGAACTGATTCGTTGATCGAGAAGCATGATGCCCAATAATGACCGCCTGTTGGTGCAAATCATCCTGCTGGCGCTGCTTGGCGCCGGCCTGTGGGTGATGGCACCGTTTATCTCGGCGCTGCTCTGGGGCGCCATCCTGGCCTATGCCAGCTGGCCGCTGATGCGCCTGTTGACCCGCCTGCTCGGCGGCCGCGAAACCCTGGCGGCAGGCTTGCTGACCAGTTTGTGGATCCTGCTGGTGGCGTTGCCGCTGGTGTGGCTGGGCTTCAACCTGGCCGATCACATTCGTGATGCCACCGCCTTCGTACGCGACGTGCAGGTCGACGGCCTGCCCGATGCGCCCGTTTGGCTGGGTAGCGTGCCGTTCGTGGGCGGGCGTCTGGTCGGCATGTGGGACACCATCGACCAGCAGGGCGCGGCGTTACTGACGGCGATCAAGCCGTACCTCGGCCAGGTCGGCAACTGGCTGCTGGCGCGCAGCGCGCAGATCGGCAGCGGCATTCTCGAGCTGACCCTGAGCCTGGTCTTCGTGTTCTTCTTCTACCGGGACGGGCCACGGCTGGCGGCGTTTGTGCTGCGCCTGCTGGACCGGCTGATCGGCGAGCGTGGTGAGTATTACCTGGACCTGGTCGCCGGCACAGTGCAACGGGTCGTCAACGGTGTGATTGGTACGGCAGCGGCGCAGGCCGTGCTGGCGCTGATCGGCTTCCTGATTGCCGGGGTACCGGGGGCACTGGTGCTGGCAATCGTCACCTTCATGCTCAGCCTGATCCCCATGGGCCCACCGCTGGCCTGGGTGCCGGCCACCGCCTGGCTGGCCTGGCAGGGTGAGTACGGCATGGCGGTGTTCCTCGGCCTCTGGGGGACTTTCATCATCAGCGGCGTCGACAACGTGCTCAAACCCTACCTGATCAGCCGTGGCGGCAACCTGCCGCTGGTGATCGTCCTGCTCGGGGTGTTTGGCGGCCTGCTGGCCTTCGGCTTTATCGGCCTGTTCATCGGCCCGACCTTGCTGGCGGTGGCCTACAGCCTGTTGCTGGACTGGTCGCGCAGCGGGCCGGTGGCGCCGCCGCGTACCTGATTGGCGGGTTTAGAGCTGCGGGGCGGTGTTCTTGACCACCGCCAGCTCCGGGTGGGCGACTAGCTTGTCGATGTGCAGCTCGTCGTTGTTCATCCAGGTCTCGGTCAGCACCCGGTAGTGCTCCATGTCACGGCAGCGCATGCGCAGGCTGTAATCGAAGTGGCCACTGATCAGCTGGCAGTCGAACACCTGCGGACAGGCGCGCACGCAGGCCTCAAAAGCCTTTTGCGCGGCGCGCCCGCTCTGGTTGGAGAGGGCCACCAGCACCAGCAGTGACAACCCCGGCGAGACCATCTGCACATCGATGATTGCGCCATAGCCGCGAATCACCCCGCGCCGTTCCAGCTTGCGCACTCGTTCCAGGCACGGGCGTGGGGTGAGGTGCACCAGCGATGAGAGCTTTTCATAGGTGATGCGCCCGTTATGGCGCAACACATCGATGATCGCTTCGTCGATCCGGTCCAGGGGCGGCGTGGTCTGTGGGCTGTTGACCTTGGTATCCATGCAGGTTCGGCTTCACTTCAAACGGTTGGAAAGAAATTGCTGCAGGCGCTCGCTCTGCGGCTGGTCAAGTATCTCGGCGCTTCCCTGTTCCTCGACCCGGCCCTGATGCAGGAACAGCACCTGGCTCGACACCTGACGGGCAAAGCCCATCTCGTGGGTGACCATGAGCATGGTACGACCTTCCTCGGCCAGCGTCTGTATGACTTTCAGCACTTCGCCGACCAGCTCCGGGTCCAGGGCCGAGGTCGGTTCATCGAAGAGGATGATTTCTGGCTCCATGGCCAACGCCCGGGCAATCGCCACCCGCTGTTGCTGGCCGCCGGAAAGAAACGCCGGGTACTGGTCGGCGGCGCGGGCCGGCAGACCGACCTTGTCCAGGTACTTGCGCGCCCGGGCTTCGGCTTCCTGGCTACTGACCCCGAGCACCCGCCGCGGTGCCATGCAGATGTTCTCCAGCACGGTCATGTGGCTCCACAGGTTGAAATGCTGGAAGACCATGGCCAGGCGCGTGCGCAGGTTCTGCAGCTGCGCCGGGTGCGGCGCCCGGGCACCGGCCCGGCCCTGGCGCATTTCGATCGTTTGGTTGTCGAGGGTGATGACCCCGGCATCGGGCTGCTCGAGAAAGTTGATGCAGCGCAGCATGGTGCTCTTGCCCGAGCCGCTGGCGCCGATCAGGCTGATCACGTCGCCTTTGCGCGCCTGCAGCGAGACGCCCTTGAGCACTTCATGCTCACCATAGCGCTTGTGCAGGTCGGCGACGCTCAGCTTGACCGTGGCATCGGCGCCAATGCTGGCAATGCGCGGGGTGGGGCGGCTGCTGTGGGTGTGCTCGGCGGTCGCCAGGGCGTGTACGGTAGTGGTCATGAGTTAGCCTCGGGCAGGAACAAGAAAGCCCATCCAGCGTCGCTCGGCCAGGCGAAACAGCCCGACCAGCGCGAAGGACAGCAACATGTACAGCAGCGCCGCCGTTCCGAAGGCCTGGAAGGTCAGGAAGGTGGCGGCGTTGGCATCGCGGGCGACCTTGAGGATGTCGGCGATGGTGGCGGTGAAGGCCAGCGAGGTGGCGTGCAGCATCAGGATCAGTTCGTTGCTGTAGGCCGGCAGCGAACGCCGCAGGGCCGCTGGCAGCACCACGAACAGGTTCAGCTTCCAGCCATGCAGGCCATAGGCCTGGGCCGCTTCGATCTCGCCATGGGGGATGTTGCGAATCGCCCCGGCGAAAATTTCCACGGTATAGGCGCAGGTGTTGAGCACGAAGGCCAGCAGGGTGCAGTTCAGCGCGTTGCGAAAGAACTGGTCGAGCAGGGCGTGATCGCGCACCACCTCCAGCCCGTACAGGCCGGTGTAGCAGATCAGCAACTGGATATACAGCGGCGTGCCGCGGAACACGAAGGTGTAGAACTCCACCGGCCAGCGCAGCCACAGGCTGCGCGACACCCGCGCCAGGGCCAGCGGCAACGACAGGAAAAAGCCCAGGACCATGGTGATGACGAACAGCCACAGGGTCATGGCCAGCCCGGACATCCCGGCGCCATCGTTGTAGAGGTAGGCCTGGCCGTATTGCTCAAAGAGTTCGATCATCGTGCCAGCCCCTTGATACCGGTGTTGTAACGCCGCTCCAGGTGCTTGAACAAGCGGTTGGAGAGGGTGGTGATCAGCAGGTACACAAGCCCGGCGATGATCAGAAAGTACAGGGTGTTGTTGGTGGACTTGCCGGCGTTCTGCGCAGCCTTGACCAGGTCGGCCAGGCCAATGATCGACACCAGCGCGGTGGACTTGAGCAGCACCAGCCAGTTGTTGCCAAGGCCCGGCAGGGCGAAGCGCATCAGTTGCGGGAACAGCACCAGGCGAAAGCGTTGCGCGGTGCTCAAGCCGTAGGCCGTGGCGGCCTCCAGTTGTCCGGCTGGGACGCTGAGGATCGCGCCGCGAAAGTTCTCGGTGAAGTAGGCACCATAGATAAAGCCCAGGGTGATGACCCCGGCAGTAAACGGATCGATCTCGAAGTAGTCCCAGCCGAGCAGGTCGGTCAGGTCGTTGAGCCACAGTTGCAGGGTGTAGAAGATCAGCAGGATCAGCACCAGGTCCGGCACGCTGCGAATCAGGGTGGTGTACAGGGTTGCCGGCACCCGCAGCAACGTGTGCCGCGAGAGCTTGGCGCTGGCGCCGAACAGGCCCAGGGCCAGGCTCAGGGCTAGCGACAGCAGCGCCAGTTTCAGGGTCATCCAGGTCCCTTGCAGCAACAGCGGGCCGAAGCCCTGCAAGCTCAGGGCCTGCCAGCCATGGGAGTGAAGGAAGTCGTTCACGGGAAAAATCTCGGTAGGACGCAGGGCAAATGCGACCGTGATCAGCTCAGGGCGAACTGATCACGACGGCACGGCTTACTCGTTGTAGATATCCAGGTCGCCGACGTACTTCTTCTGGATTTCGGCGAAAGTGCCATCGGCGTGCACCGCGGCGATACCTTTGTCGAGCAGGGCCTTGAGCTCGCTGTCGTTCTTGCGCAGGCCCATGGCGATATCCAGTGGCAGGGTCGGGTCCTTGATCGCCGGGCCGCTCTTGAAGTCGGTGCCTTCGGGCTTGGTGAGGAAGTTCAGCTGCGCTTCGAGCTTGTCGGTCAGAGTGGCATCGAGGCGGCCGTTGATCAGGTCGGCATAGTTCTGGTCCTGGGACTGGTAGGCCTTGACCTGGGCCCCCAGCGGCGCCAGCTTGGCGCGGGCGTAGGCTTCCTGCAGCGAGCCTTGCAGTACGCCAACCTGCTTGCCCTTGAGCGATTCTGGGGTGTCGCCGAAATCGGCGTTCTTGCGCACGATGACCGAGGTCGGGCTGAGGAACAGCCGGGCGCTGAAGTCGATCTGTTTCTGCCGCGCCGGGGTCACCGCCATCGACGACATGATCGCGTCGAACTTGCGTGCCCGCAGGGCCGGGATCATGCCGTCGAATTCATTGTGCACCCAGGTGCACTTGACCTGCAGCTTGGCGCAGATGGCGTTGCCCAGCTCGATGTCGAAGCCTTGCAGGCTGCCATCGGCGGCAACGGATTCAAAAGGAGGGTATTCGGGGTAGACGCCGAAACGGATCTCGGTCCATTCCTTGGCCTGCACCGCACTTGCGCACAGTGGCAGGAGCAGCACGCTGAGGAGCTTTCGCAGCGAAGTCATATGAGTATCCCTGAGTTTTATAGTTGATGTAGGGCAGTGGTGCGCTTCTGGTCTTTTAGTGACTCTCGGGTCGGGCTCAGAATGCGCGATGACGACGTTTTTTTTGTGTCGTTTGCGCCGGCGTCGGCTGCCGGATTTTGCTGTTAACGCGTGTATTGCAGCCGAATCGGCTGAAGCACCTCCTGTTTAGGCTTCGCATGCAGCAGTTTCCGATCTGCCGCGCCGTAGCGCAGCAGAATCGGTCGGCCTCAGGCGCGTTTTTTCTGCAGGTTTTCAACCGGTGCGCGCAGCAGCGCGAACAGGTCTTTGGGGTCCTTGAGTTCCGGCACCAGGGCGATCTCGCTGCCGATGTCCAGCGCCCTGGCCACATCCAGCACATAACGCAGCGCCGAGTAATCTTCGAGGGCGAAGCCGACTGAGTCGAACAGGGTCACTTGCTCGGCGTTCTCGCGGCCGGCCACCTGGCCGTTGACCACCTGCCAGAACTCGGTGGTCGGCGAGTCGGCGGGCATTTGCTGGATTTCGCCTTCGATGCGGCTTTGCGGTTCGTACTCGACGATCACCCGCGCGCGTTCGACGATTTCGCGGTGCAGCTCGGTCTTGCCCGGGCAGTCGCCACCGACGGCATTGAGGTGCATGCCCGGCTCGATCATGTCCGGGGTGAGGATGGTGGCGTAGGCCTTGTCGGCGGTCACCGTGGTGACGATGTCGGCACCGCGCACCGCGTCGGCGACGGAGCCGGCGACGCTCACCTTGATTGCCGGGAAGGCGCTGAGGTTGGCCACCAGCTTGGCACTGGCTTGTGGGTCCAGGTCGTACAGGCGGATGTCGTCGATGCCTAGCAGGGCGTGGAAGGCCAGGGCCTGGAACTCGCTTTGCGAGCCGTTGCCGATCAGCGCCATGCTGCGGCTGTCCTTGCGCGCCAGGTAGCGGGCGGCCAGGGCCGAGGTCGCGGCGGTACGGATGGCGGTGGTCAGGGTCATTTCACTGAGCAGTACCGGCGCGCCGGTATCGACGTCGCCCAGAGCGCCGAAGGCCATCACCGTGAGCATGCCGCGCTGGGTGTTTTTCGGGTGGCCGTTGACGTACTTGAAGGCGTACAGGTTGGCGTCGGACACCGGCATCAGCTCGATCACGCCATCGGGCGAGTGGTTGGCCAGGCGTGCGCATTTTTCGAAGTCGTGCCAGCGCAGGTAGTCCTCACGGATGTACTCGGCCATCTCGCTGATGCAGGTGCTCAGGCCTTTGCGGACCACCAGGCGGCTGAGGTCGGTAACGTCGATATAGCGGGTCATGATGAACTCCTTTGTTGTAATCAGTGACGGACGGGCAGGTGCACTTCTGCGAGCATGCAGCGCGCGCTGCCGCCGCCGATGCGCTCGATGTGGTCGATGTTCACCACCACCGGGTGGCTGTGCTGCTCCACCTGCCGGCGTTGTTCGGGCCTGAGCGAGCGCCAGGCACTGCGCGACATCACCAGCAGCGGCTGGCCTTGCTTGTCATGGACTTCAAGCATGTTGCCGGCGAAGCCTTCGAGCTGGTCGAAGTCCAGGGCCAGGATGTCCTTGCCGGTGTCGCGCAGCGAATGCTCCAGGGCGCGGCGTTCATCGGCCTCGGGCAGCGCCTGCAGGCAGACCACCGAGAGCCCGCGGCCGACGCTCATCATCACGTTGCTGTGATAGATCGGTGCCTGGTGGCGGTCGACGGCGTGGAACAGGCACAGGCGATAGTCGAGCTGTTCGGCGAACAGGCGCAGGGCCTGGGTGTGGGTGCGTCCGGAATGGCAGGCGTAGCTGATCCGGTGCTCGCGATCCAGGACCATGCTGCCGGTCCCTTCCAGATACATACTCTGCTGTTCAAGGGGGCTCAGATCGATGGTCTGACGAACGGCAAAACGTTCCTCGAGCACCTTGAGTACGCCCTTGCTGCGCTCCAGGCGGCGGTTCTGGCCTTCCATCGGGTAGAGCACCAGGCTGCCGTCGGCGTGGCTGCTCCACCAGTTGTTGGGGAAGATCGAATCAGGGGTGTGCGGCGCCGGGGTGTCCTGCACCACCAGCACTTCGACGCCGTGCTGGCGCAGGGTGTCGACGTAACCATCGAACTCTTCCAGCGCTTTCTGCTGTGCCTGCTCCGGCTCGAGCAGGGCCTGCTGGAAGCGGTTGTTGAGGGCGGTATCCGGGTTGAAGGCGAACCGCGCCGGGCGGATCATCAAGACTGTATTTGTTGTTTGCATCGAGGCACGCATCCGGGGTTGGCTGTGTGCTTATTGTCGACCTGATCAATGATAAATCCCGGCTGAAGCGCGTTGGGCGCTCAGCCGGTAAAGCTGAAGTAGTGGGTTAGACAGCGGAATCTGCTGTGACGACTCAAGGTGGGTCTTGCTTAAAGGCCCGCAGCTGCCGCGCCAGGCTCAGCACGGCCAGTAAGCTGGCGCCGAACCCCCTCATGACACCTGGCCATTGAGCAGCAGATCGGGCACCGGCTGGCCCTCGATCAGGTGTTCGCGCACCAGCCGTTGCGCGTCTTCGGCGTTGGCCACCCGGTACCAGCAACGGTCCGGATACACCGTCAGCACTGGGCCGAGGTTGCAGGGGAACTGGCAATGGCTGCGGGTCAGCAGCACGCCGTCAGTGGTTTCGATACGATTGGCCACCAGCAGCTCGCGGCGCAGGATTTTCCACAGCGGCAGGGCACCGCGTTGCACGCAGCGAGGGCCGGTGCAGAGCATCACGTGGCGGGTATGCTCGGGGATCTGCGACCACTCGGGCTTGCTCTGGATTTCATCTTCGGCGACGCGGCCGCGGCGACGCTTGGGGGTTGTTGCTGTCATGGACTTCTCGAAAAACATTCGCGAAGCGCACAGGAGGGCCCCAGCCAACACGCGCCAGGCAGCCGGCTCGTGCCCGCCCTCCGCAGGTTTGCCTAAATGACTGCATGCAGTCGTGGGGCTTCAGGCCGGTCTCCGGGCTTGCGAGGCTTGAAGCCATTCGCCTTCCCATGCCTGTGGGCACAGTGGCGGGTTGAATGCTTCACTCGCTTACCGTTGCGGGGGCAGCGCCGGACTGGTCGATAACGACGCACCGGCTTCCCGTTTCACCTGACGCACGGCGGCGGCAGGCACCTGAAACTGGCAGGCATCTGACCATCAGCCCAGGCGTTCGTCAACTGTGCCGGCCTGGCCCTGGGCGTGCAGCCGCTTGTACAGGGTGGTGCGGCTGATGCCCAGGGCCCGGGCCAGGGCCGAGATATTGCCGTTGAGGCCTTGCAGGCACTGGCCGAGGTCGTCAGCGCTAGCTGGCGGCGGCAACACGGGGGGCTGCGGCCTGGAGGCGGGCAGGTCGGCAAAGAAACTGTCCGGCAGATGCTCCACAGCAATCGGCCGCCCGCCCGCCAGCGCCAGCGCCACCTGAAGCACGCTGGCCAGCTGGCGCAGGTTGCCCGGCCAGGGATGCTGGAGCAGCAGTTCCAGCACCTTGCCGGGCAGTTGCGTCGGCGCCCCGGGCTCGCGGTACTGCTGGTGGAGCTGCTCGATCAGGGCCAGGCGGTCGCTGCGTTCGCGCAAGGGCGGTAGCATCAGGCTGAGACCGGCGATGCGGTAGTACAGGTCCTGGCGAAAGTGGCCCAGGCGTACTTGGTCGGCGAGGTTCTGGTTGGTCGCCGAGACCACGCGGATATCCACCGGGATCGGTTCACCACTGCCCAATGGCTGGATGTTGCGGGTCTGCAGAAAACGCAGCAGGCGTGCCTGGGTCGGCAGCGGCATGTCACCGATTTCATCGAGAAACAGGATGCCCCGGTCGGCCTTGCGGATCAGGCCGATGTTGCCCTTGTGATGGGCGCCGGTGAACGCGCCTTTCTCGTAGCCGAACAGCTCCGACTCGACCAGCTCGGCCGGAATCGCTGCGCAGTTCACCGCAATCAACGGCTGGCCGGCGCGGCTGCTGGCGCGGTGCAGGGCATTGACGAAAACTTCCTTGCCGGCTCCGGTTTCGCCCTCGATCAATAGCGCAATGTCCTTTTCCAGCAACAACCCGGCCTGCTGCAGGGCCTTGTCGATACGCGGGTCGCAGGTGGTTTGTGCATGGCTGACCGGTGTGGCCCGCGGGGTTTGGGTGGGGGCATGCAGCAGGCAATGAAAACGGTTGCGCCCGGTCACCTGCACGGCGAACGGTTGCTCTGCGCTGTGGCCGAGCAGTTGCACCAGGGGCGTCCTGAACAACTGCTCCAGGTTCAGTTGCAACGGATTCTGGCCGAGCAAACTGTCGGCCCGGCGATTGGCCGCCAGCACCCGGCCCTGGTCATCGAACACCAGCAGCCCGGCCCATTGGCTGTCGAGGTTGTTGGCGCCGGTATTGAAGCTCAGTTGCCGGTAATCCCCGGCAAAGCGCGCCAGGATCAGGCGGTTCTCCAGGCTTTGGCTCATCATCCGCACCAGGCCCTGGGTTTGCGCCGCCGGCAGGTAGCTGTCGCTGGACACATCGAGTACGCCGATCAACTGGCGCTCGGCGTCGAACAAGGGGGCGGCGGCGCTGGCCATGAAGCGGTTGAGCTTGAGGAAGTGCTCGTCCTGGCTGACATGCACCGCCTCGCCGGTAGCCAGGGCGGTGCCGATGGCATTGGTGCCCACCCCTTGTTCCCGCCAGCAGGCGCCGGCGACAAAGCCGTGGCGCTGACGCGGCTCGATAAAGCGGCGGGTGCCCCAGGCATCGAGCAACTGGCCCAGATGGTCGCTGAGCATGATCAGGTAACTGGAGTTGCCGAGCAGGTGCGCGTATTGCGGCAGCACCTCGTCGCGGGTGGTGCCCAGCAGTGAATGCTCGCGTTCGAGCAGTTCGCTGACCTGGGCGGCGGATGCTTCGCCGAACTGCGGTTGTGACTGGTGATCCAGGCCGTAGGCGCGGCAGCGCTGCCAGGAGGCCTGGATCAGTTGCGCATGGGCGCTGGTGGATGCGGCCATGGCCCCGTCCTCTGCCGGTGGCAGTGTTGTTGTTTTTGTCTGATCCAGTGTTGTTCAGTCCTGTTCATTGTCAATGTCGCGGCTGTTCAACTGTGCAGCGAAAGCTGTTCATTTCTGTTCAGGTGTGAACCCTGGCCATCGGTCAATTCGCTGAAATGCTTTTGCCGGCAAAGGCTTGGCAACCGCTGGCACGAATCTGGCTCTGCCTTATGCGCCTGCTCGATAACAACAAGAAGGCCGCGCCATGTCGCTCACGCTCGAACATGTCAGCCGTACCGTGGATAACCAGGTGTGCATCGACGATGCCTGCCTGAGCTTCGAGCCCGGCTCGTTCAATGTGCTGCTCGGCCGCACCCTGGCCGGCAAGACCAGCCTCATGCGCCTGATGGCCGGGCTTGATCGGCCGGACCGTGGCCGGGTGCTGATGAATGGCGAAGATGTCACCGGCCGCCCGGTACGCCAGCGCAATGTGTCGATGGTCTATCAGCAGTTCATCAACTACCCGACCCTGAGCGTGTTCGAGAACATTGCCTCACCCTTGCGCCAGGCGCGCATGGCCGAAGCGCTGATCCGCGAGAAAGTCCAGCAGACCGCGCAGATGCTGCGTATCGAGCCGTTTCTGCAACGCTTGCCGCTGGAGCTGTCGGGCGGTCAGCAGCAACGCACGGCCATGGCCCGGGCACTGGTCAAGGACGCCGAACTGATCCTGTTCGATGAACCGCTGGTGAACCTCGACTACAAGCTGCGCGAAGAGCTGCGCCAGGAGATGCGCGAGCTGTTCGCCGCCCGCCATTGCATTGCCGTGTACGCCACCACCGAACCCAACGAAGCCTTGGCCCTGGGCGGCACCACCACCATCCTCCATGAAGGGCGCATCGTGCAGAGCGGGCCCACTGCCCAGGTCTATCACCAGCCGCGCACAGTGCTGGCCGCCGAGCTGTTTTCCGAGCCGCCAATCAATCTGATGCCCGGGCGTATCAGCGGCAATGAGGTGAGTTTTGCCGGTGCCGTGCATTTCGCCATGAACGCCGATCTGCGCCGCATTGGCGATGGCGACTACCGCTTCGGCGTGCGCCCGAGCCATATCAGCCTGGTGCCGTCCAACGACGATGACCTGGAGCTGGCAGTGCTGGTGGAACTGGCGGAAATCAGCGGCTCGGAAACCTTCCTGCATGTGCGCAACGAGCACTTTCGCCTGGTCCTGCACCTGCCCGGCGTGCACGAGTACCACGTCGATGCGCCGATCCGGGTGTTCATCCCCACCCACAAGCTGTTTGTCTTCGACACCGCCGGGCAACTGGTGCAGGCGCCGGGCCTGCGTGAAGCGAGGGTCGCCTGATGGCCGAGATTCGCCTGCAACAGCTGGCGCACAGCTACAGCCGTGACCCGCAGGGCGCTGACGACTATGCCTTGCGCGAGCTCGAACATGTCTGGGAGCAGGGCGGTGCTTATGCCTTGCTCGGGCCTTCGGGGTGCGGCAAATCCACGTTGCTCAATATCATTTCCGGGCTGCTCAGCCCGTCCCAGGGCCAGGTATTGTTTGATGGCAAGGTGGTCAACGCGCTGTCGCCGCAGGCACGCAACATCGCCCAGGTGTTTCAGTTCCCGGTGGTCTACGACACCATGACAGTGTTCGACAACCTGGCCTTTGCGCTGCGCAACCAGGACCTGGATGAAGCGCGCATCGGCAAGAAGGTGGCAGAGATCGCCGAGGTGCTCGACCTGGGTAACCTGTTGAAGAAGAAAGCCCGCAACCTCAGCGCCGATGAGAAGCAGAAGGTCTCTATGGGCCGCGGCCTGGTGCGCGACGACGTCTCGGCGATCCTCTTCGACGAGCCGCTGACGGTGATCGACCCGCACCTTAAATGGAAGCTGCGGCGCAAGCTCAAGCAGATCCATGAGCAGTTCAACATCACCATGATCTACGTCACCCACGATCAGCTCGAAGCCTCGACCTTCGCTGACAAGATCGCGGTGATGTATGGCGGGCAGATCGTCCAGTTCGGCACCCCCCGCGAGTTGTTCGAACGGCCGCGCCACACCTTTGTCGGCTACTTCATCGGCAGCCCGGGGATGAACCTGATCCCGGTGCAGGTGCAGCCCGGCGGGGTCGGCTTTGCCGGCATCCATCTGCCATTGCCTGGGGATCTGCAGGAGCGCCTGGCGGCGAGCAACACCACGCACCTGCAGGTGGGCATCCGCCCGGAATTCGTCCAGGTCTGGGACGCGCCGTTCGACGAAGGCTTCAGCGCCAGGGTGGTGGATGTCGAAGACCTGGGGACCTACAAGATCCTCACCCTCGACCTGCAGGGCGTGCCGCTCAAGGTGCGCCTGGGCGAGGACCGTGCGCTGCCCGAAGGCCAGGCCTGGATCAGTTTTCCGGCGCAGTGGCTGATGCTCTATGCCGATGACGTGCTGCTGGAGGCCCGGCCATGAACAAGGTGCCCAACAACAAGGCCTGGTGGCTGGTGCTGCCGGTGTTTTTGCTGGTGGCCTTCAGCGCCGTGGTACCGATGATGACCGTGGTCAACTACTCGGTGCAGGACATTTTCGACCAGTCCAGCCGCTACTTCGTTGGCGCCGACTGGTACCGCCAGGTGCTGCAGGACCCGCGCCTGCACGACTCCCTGCTGCGCCAGTTCATCTACTCGGCCTGCGTGCTGCTGATCGAAATCCCCCTGGGGATCGCTATCGCCCTGACCATGCCGACCAAGGGCCGCTGGTCGTCCTTGTGCCTGATCGTCATGGCCATTCCGCTGCTGATCCCGTGGAACGTGGTCGGCACCATCTGGCAGATTTTCGGCCGCGCCGATATCGGCCTGCTCGGTGCTTCACTCAACCAGCTGGGCATCAACTACAACTATGCCGCCAACACCATGGACGCCTGGGTCACGGTGCTGGTGATGGACGTCTGGCACTGGACCTCGCTGGTGGCGCTGCTGTGTTACTCCGGCCTGCGCGCAATCCCCGACGTGTATTACCAGGCGGCGCGCATCGACCGCGCTTCGGCCTGGGCGGTGTTCCGGCATATCCAGTTGCCGAAGATGAAGAACGTGCTGTTGATCGCGGTGATGCTGCGCTTCATGGACAGCTTCATGATCTACACCGAGCCGTTCGTGCTCACCGGTGGCGGGCCGGGCAATGCCACCACCTTCCTCAGCCAGACCCTGACGCAGATGGCGGTCGGGCAGTTCGACCTGGGACCTGCGGCGGCGTTCTCGCTGGTTTACTTCCTGATCATTCTGCTGGTGTCGTGGCTGTTCTATACCGCCATGACCCACGCCGACAAACAGTAGGGGCCGCCCATGAATCTGCGCAAGACGCTGCCGCTGCTGCTGTACATCCTGTTCCTGCTGGTACCGATCTACTGGCTGCTGAACATGTCGTTCAAGAGCAACACCGAGATCCTCGGTGGCCTGACCCTGTGGCCGCAGAACTTCACCTTCGACAACTACCGGGTGATCTTCACCGACCCCAGTTGGTACAGCGGCTACATCAACTCGCTGTACTACGTGTGCCTGAACACGGTGATCTCCCTGAGCGTGGCATTGCCGGCAGCCTATGCCTTCTCGCGCTACCGCTTTCTTGGCGACAAGCACCTGTTCTTCTGGCTGCTGACCAACCGCATGGCGCCACCGGCAGTGTTTCTCCTGCCGTTCTTCCAGCTGTATTCGTCCATCGGCCTGTTCGATACGCACATTGCCGTGGCATTGGCCCACTGCCTGTTCAACGTTCCGCTGGCGGTGTGGATTCTCGAAGGCTTCATGTCCGGAGTACCGAAGGAAATTGACGAAACCGCCTACATCGACGGCTACAGCTTCCCGCGGTTCTTCGTGAAGATCTTCGTGCCGCTGATTGGCTCCGGCATTGGCGTCACGGCGTTTTTCTGCTTCATGTTTTCCTGGGTCGAACTGCTGCTGGCACGCACCCTGACCTCGGTGAACGCCAAGCCGATTGCCGCGGTGATGACCCGAACGGTGTCGGCCTCGGGGATCGACTGGGGCGTGCTGGCCGCTGCCGGGGTACTGACCATTCTGCCGGGCATGCTGGTGATCTGGTTTGTCCGTAACCATGTCGCCAAGGGCTTTGCCCTGGGCCGGGTCTGAGGAGCGCGCTATGGACTGGATGGCCTGGACTTTGCCAACAGCGATCTTCTTCGCCTCGATCGGCCTGTTGCTGCTGGGCATGACGCTGCATGAGCTGCGTCGGCCGTGCGTCGAGCGTCGTGGTTTTCTGCCGATCGCCACCAGCCGTGGTGACCGGTTGTTCATTGGTTTGCTGGTCAGCGCTTACCTGCACCTGCTGGTAATCGGGCTCAGCGACTGGAACCTGTGGGTAGCCTCGCTGCTGTCCCTGGCCTGGCTGTTGGTGGTGATGCGCTGGGGTTAGCCGAGGGCAATCGGCACGGCTCCGGGAAAATACTCAATCGGGAGATCACAATGTTCGACAACAACAAGAACCGGCGACATTTGACCCTGGCAGCCCTGCTGGTGCTTGGCAGCTTTCACGCCAGTGCCTGGGCCGATGCCTATGAAGATGCCGCCAAGAAGTGGATCGGCAGCGAGTTCAAGCCTTCGACCCTGACTCCCGAGCAGCAGCTTGAAGAGTTGAAGTGGTTCATCAAGGCGTCCGAGCCGTTTCGCGGGATGAAGATCAACGTGGTGTCGGAAACCATCGCCACCCATGAGTACGAGGCCAAGGTGCTGGCCAAGGCTTTCAGCGAGATCACCGGGATCAAGCTGACCCACGACTTGCTGCAGGAAGGCGACGTGGTGGAAAAACTGCAGACACAGATGCAGTCGGACAAGAATATCTACGACGGTTGGGTCAATGATTCCGACCTGATCGGTACCCACCTTCGCTATGGTAAGACCGAATCCATCACCGACCTGATGGCCAACGAAGGCAAGGACTACACCTCGCCGACCCTGGACCTTAAGGACTTTATCGGCATCTCCTTCACCACCGCGCCGGACGGCAAGATCTATCAACTGCCTGACCAGCAGTTCGCCAACCTCTACTGGTTCCGCGCCGACTGGTTCGACCGCCCCGACCTCAAGGCCAAGTTCAAGGAAAAGTACGGCTACGAGCTGGGCGTGCCGGTGAACTGGTCGGCCTATGAAGACATCGCCAAGTTCTTCAGCGAGGACGTCAAGGAAATCGACGGCAAGCGCGTTTACGGGCACATGGACTACGGCAAGAAAGACCCGTCGCTGGGCTGGCGCTTCACCGATGCCTGGTTCTCCATGGCCGGTGGTGGCGACAAGGGCCTGCCCAACGGCTTGCCGGTGGATGAATGGGGCATTCGCGTCGAAGACTGCCACCCGGTCGGCTCCAGCGTTACCCGTGGCGGCGACACCAATGGCCCGGCTGCGGTCTACGCCACGCAAAAATATGTCGACTGGATGCGCGCCTATGCGCCGCCAGAGGCCCAGGGCATGACTTTCTCCGAATCCGGGCCGGTGCCGTCCCAGGGCAACATCGCCCAGCAGATCTTCTGGTACACCGCCTTTACCGCCGACATGACCAAGCCAGGCCTGCCGGTGATGAACGCCGACGGCACGCCGAAGTGGCGCATGGCGCCATCGCCCAAGGGGCCGTACTGGGAGGAGGGCATGAAGCTTGGCTATCAGGATGCCGGCTCCTGGACCTTCCTCAAGTCGACGCCAGAGAAGCAGCGCCTGGCCGCCTGGCTATACGCCCAGTTCGTTACCTCCAAGACCGTCTCGCTGAAAAAGACCATTGTCGGGCTGACGCCGATCCGCGAGTCGGACATCAACTCCCAGGCCATGACCGATCTTGCGCCCAAGCTCGGTGGGCTGGTGGAGTTCTACCGCAGCCCGGCGCGGGTGCAATGGACTCCGACCGGCACCAACGTGCCGGACTACCCGCGGCTGGCGCAGCTGTGGTGGAGCCATATCGCCGAAGCGGCGAGTGGCGAGAAGACCCCGCAAGAGGCGCTGGATGGCCTGGCCAAGGATCAGGACCGCATCCTCGAACGTCTGGAGCGCTCCAAGGCTCAGGCGACTTGCGCACCCAAGCTGAACAAGGAACGTGATGCCCAGTACTGGTTCGACCAGCCGGGGGCACCGAAGCCGAAACTGGCCAACGAGAAGCCCAAGGGCGAGACCGTGAGCTACAGCGAACTGCTCAAATCCTGGGAGGCTGCACGCAAGTAACCACGCAGGTTGTGTGTAGGAGCGGGCTTGACCCGCGATGAGGCCCTGACGCCAGGCACAAAAAAACGGCACCTTCACCGGTGCCGTTTCTTATCCCGCCATCAGCACTTACTTATGCAGCGCTTCGGCCGCATACAACGTGTTTTCCAGCAGGCACGCCCGGGTCATCGGCCCGACGCCACCCGGCACCGGGGTGATCCAGCCAGCGCGGGGCAGGGCGGTCTCGTAGACCACGTCGCCAACCAGCTTGCCATCGTCCTGGCGGTTGATACCGACGTCGATGACGATCGCGCCTTCCTTGATCCACTCGCCCTTGACCAGGCCCGGCTTGCCGGCGGCGACTACCACCAGGTCGGCGCGGCCGACGTGGCCGGCCAGGTCCTTGGTGAAGCGGTGGGTGACGGTCACGGTGCAACCGGCCAGCAGCAGTTCCATGGCCATCGGCCGGCCAACGATGTTGGAGGCGCCGACGACAACCGCGTTCATGCCGTACAGGTCCTGACCGGTGCTTTCCAGCAGGGTCATGATGCCTTTTGGCGTGCACGGGCGCAGCAGCGGGATACGCTGGGCCAGGCGGCCGACGTTATACGGATGGAAACCGTCGACGTCCTTGTCCGGGCGGATGCGCTCGAGCAGCAGCGAGGCGTCCAGGTGCGCCGGCAGCGGCAGCTGCAGGAGGATGCCGTCGATGTTCGGGTCATCATTAAGGCGATCGATCAGCTCGGTCAGCGCTTGCTGCGTGGTATCGCTGGGCAGGTCGAAGGCCTGGGAGATAAAGCCGACCTCTTCGCAATCCTTGCGCTTGTGCGAGACATAGACTTGAGAAGCGGGGTCGGTGCCGACCAGGATCACCGCCAGGCCAGGCGTACGCAGGCCTTGCTGGCGACGCTCCACGACACGTTGGGCGATCTGCTGGCGCAGGCTGGCGGCGATCGCCTTGCCGTCGATAAGGTGTGCAGTCATGACGCGTGATTAACCATCGAGAGGGAATAAAAAGAGCGCGCATTCTCGCATGAAGGGGGCCGAGGGCAAAGGCGCTTGGTCCGGCAATTGCCCTAAGCCCTTAAATAAAATGAATTTTTTTCAAAAAATAGTTGACGACCTTTCCGCTCGTCTATAAGATTCGTCGCACTTGTCGGGCAGAGCCTAGCACTGGTTAGCAAGGTCAGGCAGAATAAGCAGATTTATTAGCTTGTTCAGTACGGCTAAAGTTAATTTGTAATCGTAACAGAAAGCAGATTAAATATGCGCCCGTAGCTCAGCTGGATAGAGCATCCGCCTTCTAAGCGGATGGTCGCAGGTTCGAGTCCTGCCGGGTGCGCCAATAGGCAGCTTTGGCACAAGTAAAGCGATAAATGCAATATGGTGGACGTAGCTCAGTTGGTAGAGCGCAGGATTGTGATTCCTGTGGTCGTGGGTTCGATTCCCATCGTCCACCCCATATTCCAAAAGGCGCCCGATGAAAATCTGGCGCCTTTGCTTTAAAAGCTTCATGCGGACGTGGTGAAATTGGTAGACACACTGGATTTAGGTTCCAGCGGCGCAAGCTGTAAGAGTTCGAGTCTCTTCGTCCGCACCATCCAAACTTTCACCGCCCTTCGCTGAAGCGCGTGAATGTGCCAGCAGGTAGCTTTGACACAAGCCCTGCGGCAAATGCAATATGGTGGACGTAGCTCAGTTGGTAGAGCGCAGGATTGTGATTCCTGTGGTCGTGGGTTCGATTCCCATCGTCCACCCCATATTCCCGAAGGCGCCCGATGAAAATCTGGCGCCTTTGTTTTAAGCGCTTCATGCGGACGTGGTGAAATTGGTAGACACACTGGATTTAGGTTCCAGCGGCGCAAGCTGTAAGAGTTCGAGTCTCTTCGTCCGCACCATCCACGCTTTCACCGCCCTTCGCTGAAGCGCCTGAAAGCCTCGAAAAAGCCGCCTTGTGCGGCTTTTGTCGTTTCTGGGGTTTGACGGCTGCGACTTACTTTTTCGCCAAATAGAAATTAGTTTCATATAAAACTGATTTTCATTTCCCTTTTTCATTCCTTCGCGTGACCTCTCTTGCAAGATCATTTCATCTGCAAGGGAGCGCCTCGTGAAGAGCACACAGCCGGCCGCCGTTCAGCGGCTGCAGCACAACAACAAAAGCGGTGCATGGAAAGTTGCGTGCAGTGCGCTGACCGCACTGGCATTGGTGGGCGGGTGTAGCGGCGGGTCGTTGGCCTATGCAACTGAAAGGGCGGCGACCCAGCAAGCGCCGTTGCGCAAGCCTTACGACATTCCGCCAGGCCCGCTGGCACCTGCCTTGAATCAACTGGCTGGGGCTGCAGGGGTGACCCTCACCTTTGATCCGCAGCTTGGCGAAAATCGCAGCACCCAAGGCTTGAGTGGCGATTACACGCTCAAGGAAGCCTTCGACTTGTTGTTGATGGGCACCGGCCTGTGGGTCGAGCGGCTGAAGGATCGCACCTATGTGTTGCGCGTGAACGAGCGCAGCGATAGTGCCCTGGAGGTCGGGCCGACCATGGTCGGCGCTTTGGCTGAACGGCCCGGGGCGATCCAGAGCAGTCGCGAGGTGCATGCCGAGCGCCAGGACCTCAACAGCGTGGTGCGCTCGATACCGGGCACCTATACCCTGCATTCGCGCAGCCAGCCGGGGGTGTCGGTGAACATCCGCGGCCTGGCCGGGTTGGGCCGGGTCAATACCATGATCGATGGCGTCACCCAAACCTTCCGTAACAACGCCGGCCACGGTTCGGGCGGGCCGATGGCTTTTGTCGACGCCAACCTGCTGGCTGGGGTGGATGTACAGCGTGGTTCGGTGGATGGCGCCGAAGGGGCCAACACCCTGGGCGGCTCGGCGAACTTTCGTACCTTCGATATTGATGACATCGTCAAGCCGGACCACCGCGTAGGTCTGCGTACGACCTATCGCACCGGTAACAATGGCTACGGCAATACCCGCATGTTCGCCGCCGGTGCCCGTACCCGCCCCGAAGATGTCGAGGGCGTTTACGGCCTGGTCGCGGCAGTCAGCAGCACCCAGACCGGCGAGTACAAGACCACCAATGGCCAGTCCAACGAATACGACACCACCAAGCAGAGCCCGCGCTCCGGCTTGCTCAAGCTGCGCCTGCAGCCTAACGACATGCATCGCCTGGACCTGAGTGGGGTGAAGTACCGCAACGAGTTCTATCACAACTACCCCTGGCAGCTGGATAACGAGACCTATCGCGCCAAGTACGCCTATACGCCCTACAGCGAATGGCTGAACCTGACGGTCAATGCCTACCAGAACAAGACCGAGCTGGAGTATCCGCCGGTAGAAGACTCCCACTACATCGGTCGCAAGACCCGTGACGATGCCCACGGTTTCGACCTGACCAACGTCAGCCGTTTCAACCTCGGGCCGGTAGAGGCGAGCTGGAGTAATGGCGCGCGTTACTACACCGATGATTTCGTCGCCCAGACCCCGGAGAAGCGCGGGGCCAACCCCGAGGGCAAGCAGGCTACCCACAGCCTGTTCAGCACCCTGGAGTTTAACTACGACATCTATGCCCTGACCCTGGCCGGTCATTACGACGGCTACAAGGTCAGCGGTCATGTGCCCAAGTGCTCGATCATTGGCCAGTGCCGCGGTATCGACGGTGGCGGCATAGACATTACCCGCCGCGAACACAGCTTCAACCCACGGGTTGGTTTCGCCGTCAGGCCTTACGACTGGATGCAGCTCTACAGCAGCTGGTCGCGCACTTCGCGGGCGCCGCGGGTGCAGGAAATGTTCTTCGAGAAAGTGCCACTGGAGGCCGATGCCAGCGACGCCGACGGTGTCGGTGCCAACCCGTTCCTGCGCCAGGAGCGTTCGACCAACTACGAGTTCGGGGTCAATTTCAGTCGCAGCGGGCTGTTCACCGACGCCGACTACGGGCAACTGAAGATCAACCGCTTCATCAGCAAGATCGATGGCTACATCACGCCGCAGTCCTTCGACATCCTCGATGACGACGGCGAAGAGTCGGCGAAGATGAACTGGGTCAACTGGCCTGAAGAAGTGCGCATGAGCGGTTACGAGTTGGAAGGCCGCTACGACGCCGGCTTCTTCTACGCCAACCTGTCGTGGACCAAGGCCACGACCAAATCGCCGACCACCTCCGGCATCGAGCTGGAGGACATCAACAGCCAGCCGGACCGCTTCTGGACCCTCGACCTGGGTACCCGCTGGTTCGATGAGCGCCTGGTGCTGGGGGCCCGTGGTGAATACGCCGGGCCGTCGGAAACCAGTTGGGACTGGTACGAGACGAAAAAATCCAACGCCACCGGCGTGATCTGGGACCTGTATGGCAGCTACCGGGTGCAGGACAACCTGAGCCTGTTCTTCAACGTCGAGAACGTCGGCAACAAGGTCTACAACAACAGCGCCTCGGTGGACTACCTGATGTCGGCGGTGATGGACCAAGGCAACGGCCGTGGCCGCACGACCTCGTTCGGCTTCACCCTCGAATACTGACAGGACCCTTTATGTTCAAGTCTTCCTTTATAGGGATGGGGCTGGCACTGCTTGCGGGTTGCGCCAGCGTCAATGCGCCGGTGGCCGACAGTGCCTACACCCGGGTCGAATCGCACATTCCCGGATGGGGCGCGATCATCGAGCTGAGCAGTGGCAAGCAGATCTCGCCCACTCAACTGCTCGATGAGCTGGCGCCGGCCCAGACGGTGATGGTCGGCGAAGTGCACGACAACTTCGCCCATCACCTGATCGAACAATGGCTGGCCACTCACCTGGCGCAGCGTCGGCCCCAGGGCGCGGTGGTGCTGGAAATGCTCGACAGTGAGCGGCAGCGCCCGGTGAATGAAGTCCAGGCCTGGCTGGGGCAGGGCAACCAGGTGCGCAGCCAGCGGCTGAAACAGATCATCCACTGGGACGAGCGCTGGAGCTGGGAGCAGTACGGCCCCCTGATGGAGGCCCTGATGACGGCGCCGTCCACGCTGTTGGCCGGCAACCTGCCGGCCGCTGAGCGCAAGCGCTTGATGGCGGCAGCGGTACAGGACCCTGACGGCCTGTTCCCGTCACCCGGCATTGCCGCACGCCAGCGCCAGTACATCAAAGAGATGCATTGCGGGCAGATCGATGCCGTGCGCATGAACGGCCTGCTTGCCATCCAGCACGCCCGCGACCAGCGCATGGCGCAGGTGCTCGATAGCGCCGAAGCGCCCCGGCTGTTGTTCGCCGGCGTCCTGCACACGCTGAAAAGCCTGGGCGCCCCGCAGTACCTGGCGCAAGGGGCGAGTGATCCGGGGCTGAAAGTGCTGGTGATCAGCGAGCAGGGCCATAGCCTTACGACCCGGGATGCCGACTATGTCTGGCTGCTGCCAGCTGAGGATGCCGACGGTACCGCCCTGGTTGCCGACGCGGGCGGCTGCGATCAGCCCGCCCATTGAACCCTTCACTACAAGGAATTTATCCATGACTCAACTGACTGATAGCGGGTTCAAGTGCCTGGACCTGCCCGCCGTGCAAGTGGCCGCCCAACTGCATACCCTGGGCCCGGTGCGCACCCGCACACCGGCCAGCCACGCCTCGATCGAGCAACTAGGCCGTTATCCGCAGTCCGACGACATCAGCGAAGCGGGGTTGGTGATTGGCGAGGATGGCCTGGATCTGCGCTTGAACCTGCGCGCCTGGCACTGGGTCGGCATCTCGCTTGATCCTGAGGTGGGTGTCTACAGCCTCAGTGTCTTCGATCGCCACGGCAAACTGCTGCTGTGCCTGGCCTCGACGGAGCAATCGTCACTGGCCGGCTGGGCAGCGCTGTATGGACGGTGCGTCGAGAAACCGGCCGATTTCAGCGTGCAACCTTCCTTCAGCAAGCGCAATCCGCAGGTGCCCGGCCTGGTCGAAGAGTGGGCGGCGATGGCCAACGTCCATGAGCACTTTGCCTTGCTCAAGCGCCACGGCCTGACCCGCTTTGAGGGTAACGCCCTGGTGGCGCCGCAGTTCGCCCGGCAACTGGCGCAAACCAGCCCGGTCGCGGTGTTCCGGCAATTGGCCGCCAGTGCGCTGGAATTGATGCTGTTCGTCTACAGTGCCGGTAGCGTGCAGATCTTTACGGGCCGGCTGACGGGCATGAGCGAGGCGGGCGCTGAGCTGCTGTTTGATATGCCTGCCAGTGAACAGGCGGCGCCTACCGGCTTTAGAATCGCCGATGCGCCGGATGCGCAAATCTGGCGCGTCTATAAGCCTAATCAGGTCGGCGGCGTCACCAGCCTTGAGTTTTTTGACGCCGAGCAGCGTCTGATCGTCCAGGTGTTCGCCCGTCGCCCGGCGGGGCAGCCTGAGCAGTTGGCCTGGCGTGAATGGCTGGATGCTCTGGAGGCGGCGCGATGAAGCGCTTGCTCCTCGGCCTGCTGGCGGCGTGTACGGCAATGACCGTACAGGCCGAATCTGCCGACACCCTGGTGATCGGCAATGACCTGGCGGAAATCGTCGATCGCCTGGGCGGCACCTCGCGCCTGGTCGGCCGCGATGATTCCAGTCGTTATCCTGAAGCCATCGCCAACCTGCCATCGGTAGGCTACTTGCGCCAACTCTCGGCAGAAGGCGTGCTGACCCTCAAACCGCAACGGCTGCTGATCAGCGATGCCGCCCGCCCGACTAGCGTACTGCGCCAACTCGGCGGTCTCGGGCTTGAGGTCGTAAGTGTCGCCCGAGGCAAGGGTATTGGCGATATCCCGGGCAAGATCGAGCAGGTTGCACTGGCCATGAATCGCCAGGCACAGGCTCAGCCGTTGCTCGATGAGCAGCGCCAGCTAGCGGCGGCGCTGGCAACGATGCCGGCATTGAAAGGGCCAAAGGCGGTGTTCATTTTCAACCGTGCCGGCATGACGCCGTTGATCATGGGGCGTGGTACCGAAGCCCAGGCCGCGCTGGAGCAGGCCGGTATCGAAAACGGCGCTGGCTTCAATGCCTATAAGCAAGTAGCAGCGGAAGCCATGGTGGCGCTGGCACCGGACTTCGTCATTGTCAGCAAGGCCGGGCTGGCAGCATTGGGCGGTGAAGACAACCTGTGGAAGCTCGGCGGCCTGGCGCACACTCCCGCCGGACAGCATCGGCGCCTGGTGCTGGTCGATGACCAGGCGCTGCTCAACCTCGGGCCGCGCACGGTGCAGGCCATGTTGCAGTTGCGTCAGGATGCGGGAGCGCTGTTCCCATGAAGGGCGCCGGGAATGTCTCATTGCCGACCCTGGTGCTGATGCTGGCAGGGTTGTGCGCGATGCTGGCGACGTGCTCGCTGGTCGGCAGTATCGGCTTGTCGCCGCGGATTCTGCTCGGTGAGCTGCCAAGCGCGCTGGAGTGGCAGGTGTGGAGTGAAGTGCGCCTGCCTCGGTTGCTGCTGGCGGTGCTGGTGGGGTCGACCCTGGCCGCTGGCGGCACAGCCATGCAGGGCCTGTTTCGCAACCCCTTGGCCGACCCGACGCTGCTGGGCCAAGCCAGCGGCGCGGGGCTTGCGGTTTCGATCTGGGTGGTGCTGTTCAAGGGCCGCTTTGCCGGGTTGGAGCGCTATGGGCAGTTTCTCGCCGGTTTCATCGGCGCCTTGCTGGTGACCCTGGTGATTTTCCGTATCGGTCGTGGTTACAAGGGGCGTGAGTCGACCATTACCTTGCTGCTCGCGGGGTTGGTGATCAATACCCTGACGGGCGCTGTGGGCGGCATCCTTACCTACCTCGCCAGCGAAGAACAGCTGCGCCAACTGAGCCTGTGGGGGATGGGCAGCCTGAGCAGCGCCGAGTGGTCGACCCTGGCCGTGGCCTGCCTGGTCCTGCCATTGACCTTGTGGGTGTTGGCGCGTTGCGCCGCTGACCTGGACCTGTTCCAGCTGGGGGACGTGTCTGCCCACGCTGCCGGGCTGGATGGTGACCGGTTGAAGAGTCGCGTAGTCCTGGCTTCGTCGCTGGGGGTAGGCTTGTGTGTGGCCTTGAGCGGCATCATCGGTTTTATCGGCTTGCTGGTGCCACACTGCCTGCGTTTGTATTTCGGCCCGGGCCATCGTTTGCTGATTCCGGCTTCGATGCTCTGCGGCGCGATTCTGCTGCTGGTGGCCGATACCCTGGCGCGCAGCTTGACCAGCCCGGCGGAAATCCCCGTAGGCCTGGTCACCAGCATCATTGGCGGGCCGTATTTTCTCTGGTTGTTACTTGGTCGCAAGGTGCGGGAGTTCTGAGATGCTTGAACTGATCAATGTCAGCCTGGAACAGCCGTTCGCCCTGGCACCCATCAATGCGCAGATCAAGGCCGGTGAGCTGCTCGGGCTGATCGGTCCCAATGGCGCAGGTAAAAGCACGCTGCTTTCGCTGATTTCTGGTTACCTGCAGCCAGATTCCGGGCGCATCGAATTGCTGGGTCGTGAGCTGGCTGCTTACCTGCCCGGACAACTGGCGCGCAGGCGGGCCCTGGTAACCCAGCAGATGGACAGTGCCTTTGATTGGCAGGTCGATGAGTTCATTCGCCTCGGTCAGCAGCATCCCGGTGAGCCCTGCGCGGGCATTGTCGACGCCCTGGATATCCGCCATCTGCTGGGGCGCGGGGTGTTGTCCCTGTCCGGTGGCGAGCTGCAGCGGGTGACCATTGCCCGGGCCATGAACCAGCTGGCAATCAGCCCCACGATTGACGCCTGGCGTGATGGCCAGGGTTGCCTGCTGTTGCTCGACGAGCCCACCAGTGCCCTGGACATCGGCCAGCAGCAGAACCTGATGCGGGTTTTGCGCAAGCTCGCCAGCTCCGCGCAGATTGCCGTGGTGTGCGTGCTACACGACCTGAATCTGGCGGCGCGTTATTGCGATCGCCTGTGGTTGCTGGAGAGCGGCCGGCTCTGTGCCAGTGGTGCGCCAGCCCAGGTGCTCAGCGAGCAGCGTATCGCCCGGGTATTTGCCGCCCAGGTGCATGTCAGCCCGATGGGCCGGCACCAGGTGCGCATCGAGCTGGCGCCATGAAGGTGCTTAACGAGCGCTCAAGGTCACCCAGTAGCGCGAGCGTCGCTGCACCTGCAGTGGCAATGAATGGGGCAGGGCGTCGAGCACCGCATCGGTATCGGCCAGCGGATAGACGCCAGAGATACGTAGCGCGGCAACCTCGTCGCTGCAGCGCAGCAGGCCTGGCCGATAGCGGCTGAGCTGCTCGACAAAGGCATCCAGGCGCATGTTGTCGGCCATCAGCAAGCCCTTGCTCCAGGCTGGCTCGGTCTGGTTAGCGGTAGCCGGCTCGATGCGCGTCGGGGTGAAGCGGGCGCGTTGCCCCGGTGTCAGGCGCAGGGTGCTGCCCGGCGACTGCTCGGTGCGTACCTCGATCACCCCTTCGAACAGCGCGACCTGGGTCAGGCCCGGTTGCAGTTCGACGCAAAAGCGTGTCCCCAATGCCCGCACCAGGCCCTGCGGCGTTGCCACGCCAAGTGGCCGCTGGGCGGCGTCCGGCGGGTGGCCGCTGCTGATCAGCACGCGCCCGCTGCGTAACTCGATGCGGCGTTGCTGGCTATCGAACTGCACTGCTACCTCGGTGTCAGCATCCAGGGTCAGCTGGCTGCCGTCCTCCAGGGTAATGTGCTGCGGCGCGCTGGCACCGTTGCTGTAGGTCAGAGTCTGACTAGGGCGCCAGACGTTGCGGTAGGCCAGTTGCCCGGCGCAGCCGAACAGGCCGAGCAGCACCAGGGTTTTCAGCGTTTGGCGGCGACTGCTCCGCTTGCCGAGGGACAGGCTCTTGTAGCCGGCCTGCGGCTCCAGCCCGGCCATCCGGCGGCGTAGCGCTTCGATGTGCTGCCAGGCGCGTTCGTTATCCGGATGGGCGGCGCGCCAGTGTTCCAGCGCTTGCTGCTGCTCGGGGCTGAGCCGGCCTTCCATGGTTTCGGTGAGCCATTGTGCAGCTTCGCGGGTGGTGCGCGGATTGAATGGCGAGGGGCTCATGACAGGTCGGCAAAAAAGCAGTGTTGGTTGGCTCGAACCAGGTAGAGCTTCACCGAGCGGCTGCTGACCTGCAGGCGCTCAGCGATTTCGGCGATCTTCAAACCCTGCAGGTGCGACAGCAGGAACGCTTCGCGGACCTTGCCCGGCAAGGCGTCGAGCATGCGGTCGAGCAAGGCCAGTGCTTCGAGTGCCAGCACGCGGACTTCGGGTGAGGGTTCCACTGTTTCGGGCAGGCTGGCCAACGCTTGCAGATACGCCTGTTCGACCAGGCGCCGGCGATAGACATTGGCCATCAGCCGCCGCGCCACGGTCGACAGGAACGAGCGCGGCTCGCGAATGCTGAACAGGTCCTTGGAGCTGAGAATGCTCAGGAAGGTGTCCTGGGCAATGTCGGCGGCATGTTCCGGGCAGCCGATGCGGTTTCGCAGCCATCGGTGCAGCCAGCGGTGATGGTCGTTGTAGAGTGTGCTCAGGCAGGTGTTGAGCGCGGCTGGAGAGTGGCGGGTGTCCATCGGGGGCGAGATCGGCATCGGGGTTTCGGGAACGCAGTATAGCGAGACTAATTATCAAATGTTAATGATTGTTATTAGTGTCTTTGTGGTGGCTTGAAACTGACTTGCCACTTGATCGCGCATGGCTAGTGACAAGCGATCAAAAGCTGATAGATTTCAGCCGGTTGAAACAGTGGCCGGGTTTGCGGTCGCGAAAAGGAAGAGCACCATGATTTCACCCGAACGTCAGGCCATTGCCCTGCAGCGCTATCTCCAGGCCCATCCGCAGATGCGTGAGGAGATCGCCGCGCTCAGCGAGCACGAGCAGGCTCAGCAGGTCCTCTGGGCCTTCGAGGGTGCCGCGCAGGAGCAGGGGCTGGAACCCTGGGAGTTGACCTTGCAGTTGATCGCCGAGTCCCCCGGGGAGCTTGCGGCCATGCGCCTTGAGGTGCACCGCGAAGCGGCCGAGGCGCTGGGGATGGAGTGGGAAGAGTATTGCGCGTTCAACGACATCATCGAGGAGGCGCCGTAATGCGGCGACTCGGTTTTGTAGTGTTTTGACAATATTTTCTGCAGCCCCGGGGCTGGATCGTCATGCGTTCACGTGTGGGGTCCAGGCCAGGGCCTGCGTGTGTTGAGCGGCCCTCGGCGGGATTTTTGCCGGGGTCTTTGAATGAAATGGACCGGCGTGCTTTCCCGTTGTCTTGAACGGGGTGACTTCTGGCCTTTGAGCCACTAGAATGCTTGCCCTTGATTCTGGAGTCGGGTATCGCCGGCTAACGTCTGTGCAACGAGGAATATCCATGCAAGTTTCTGTTGAAAATACTTCTGCTCTCGAGCGCCGCATGACCATCGCCGTTCCGGCCGAGCGCGTCGAGACCGAAGTCAACAAGCGTCTGCAACAGACTGCCCGTCGTGCCAAGGTCCCAGGCTTCCGTCCTGGCAAAGTGCCGATGAGCGTGATCCGTCAGCGCTACGAAGACGCCGCCCGTCAGGAAGCCTTCGGCGACCTGGTACAGGCTTCCTTCTACGAAGCCGTGGTCGAGCAGAAGCTGAACCCGGCTGGCGCCCCTGCCGTCGAGCCAAAATCGTTCGAAAAGGGCAAGGACCTGGAATACGTCGCCATTTTCGAAGTGTTCCCTGAGTTCACCGTTGCCGGTTTCGACTCGATCGCCGTCGAGCGCCTGAGCGCCGAAGTGGCTGACGCCGACCTGGACAACATGCTGGAAGTGCTGCGCAAGCAGAACGTTCGTTTCGAAGCCGCCGACCGCGCTGCCCAGAACGAAGACCAGCTGAACATCGATTTCGTCGGCAAGGTCGACGGTGAAGTGTTCGCCGGTGGTTCGGCCAAGGGCACCCAGCTGGTGCTGGGTTCCGGCCGCATGATCCCGGGCTTCGAAGAAGGCCTGGTTGGCGCCAAGGCGGGTGAAGAGCGCGTTCTGAACCTGACCTTCCCTGAGGACTACCAGAACCTGGACCTGGCTGGCAAAACCGCCGAGTTCACCGTTACCGTCAACAGCGTTGCCGAGCCAAAGCTGCCTGAGCTGACCGAAGAGTTCTTCGCCCAGTTCGGCATCAAGGAAGCAACCCTGGAAGGTTTCCGCACCGAAGTTCGCAAGAACATGGAGCGTGAACTGCGTCAGGCGATCAAGACCAAGGTCAAGAACCAGGTAATGGACGGCCTGCTGGCTGCCAACCCGATCGAAGTGCCGAAAGCCCTGCTGGAAAACGAAGTGAACCGCCTGCGCGTTCAAGCCGTTCAGCAGTTCGGTGGCAACATCAAGCCTGAGCAACTGCCGGCTGAACTGTTCGAAGAGCAAGCCAAGCGCCGCGTCGTGCTGGGCCTGATCGTCGCCGAAGTGGTCAAGCAATTCGACCTCAAGCCTGACGACGCCCGCGTTCGCGAAATGATCCAGGAAATGGCCTCGGCCTACCAGGAGCCTGAGCAGGTCGTGGCTTGGTACTACAAGAACGACCAGCAGCTGAACGAAGTCCGTTCGGTTGTGCTGGAAGAACAAGTTGTGGATACTGTTCTGCAGAAAGCGACTGTGACCGACAAATCGGTCTCTTACGAAGAAGCTGTCAAGCCAGCCCAGGCACCTGCCGCTGACTGATTTCCTTCTTTCGTAGGAAAACACCACAAGCCAGCCTTCGAGCTGGCTTGTGCGTATTCAAGACATGACTATTTGGGAGTGAGTGCAGGACATGTCCCGCAATTCTTATTATCAGCAGAGCTCTGACATCCAGGCCGCAGGCGGCCTGGTCCCGATGGTTATCGAGCAATCCGCTCGTGGCGAACGCGCCTATGACATCTACTCGCGCCTTCTGAAGGAGCGGGTGATCTTCCTGGTCGGCCCGGTAGAGGACTACATGGCCAACCTGGTAGCGGCGCAGATGCTGTTCCTTGAAGCGGAAAACCCGGACAAGGATATCCATCTCTACATCAACTCGCCGGGCGGTTCGGTGACTGCCGGCATGTCGATTTACGACACCATGCAGTTCATCAAGCCGGACGTCTCGACCATCTGCATCGGCCAAGCCTGCAGCATGGGTGCTTTCCTGTTGGCTGCGGGTGCAAAAGGCAAGCGTCATTGCCTGCCGAACTCGCGGGTGATGATTCACCAGCCACTGGGCGGTTTCCAGGGGCAGGCGACGGATATCGAGATCCACGCCAAGGAAATCCTTTCCATCAAGTCGCGTCTGAACGAGTTGCTGGCCTACCACACAGGTCAAGACCTGGAGACCATCAAGCGTGACACTGAGCGCGACAATTTCATGAGCGCCGAGCGCGCAGCCGAATACGGCCTGATCGACTCGGTCTACGACAAGCGGCAACTGGCCTCCTGAATCCGGGTGCCAGAGCAGGCGGGCGCGCATTGCGCCTACCTGCGGACTTGAAAAAGCCCGCAATTGCCTTCATCTTGTGTTGCAAGCCTACCGGATTGGATCGATCGAATGACTGACACCCGTAACGGCGAGGACAACGGCAAATTGCTCTATTGCTCCTTCTGCGGCAAAAGCCAGCACGAAGTGCGCAAGTTGATTGCCGGCCCCTCGGTATTTATCTGCGACGAGTGCGTCGACCTGTGCAACGACATCATCCGTGAGGAGGTGCAGGAAGCCCAGGCCGAAAGCAGCGCGCATAAACTGCCTTCGCCGAAAGAAATCAGCACCATCCTGGACCAGTACGTCATTGGACAGGAGCGTGCGAAAAAGGTACTGGCGGTAGCGGTGTACAACCACTACAAGCGCCTGAATCAACGCGACAAGAAGAACGACGATGTCGAACTCGGCAAGAGTAACATCCTGCTGATCGGTCCGACGGGCTCGGGTAAGACCCTGCTCGCCGAAACCCTCGCGCGTCTGTTGAATGTACCGTTCACCATCGCCGACGCCACCACCCTGACCGAAGCCGGTTACGTGGGTGAAGACGTCGAGAACATCATTCAGAAACTGCTGCAGAAGTGCGACTACGACGTGGAAAAAGCCCAGATGGGCATTGTCTACATCGACGAAATCGACAAGATTTCGCGCAAGTCGGACAACCCGTCCATCACCCGTGACGTCTCGGGCGAGGGCGTGCAGCAGGCGCTGCTCAAGCTGATCGAGGGCACGGTCGCTTCGGTTCCGCCGCAAGGTGGTCGCAAGCACCCGCAGCAGGAGTTCCTGCAGGTCGATACGCGTAACATCCTGTTCATCTGTGGCGGTGCGTTCTCGGGCCTCGAAAAGGTCATTCAGGCACGCTCCACCCGCGGCGGCATCGGCTTTGGTGCCGAAGTACGCAGCAAGCAGGAAGGCAAGAAGGTTGGCGAGTCGCTGCGTGAAGTCGAGCCTGACGATCTGGTCAAGTTCGGCCTGATTCCGGAATTCGTTGGTCGTCTGCCTGTGCTGGCGACGCTCGACGAGCTGGACGAAGCTGCGCTGATGCAGATTCTGACCGAGCCGAAGAATGCCCTGACCAAGCAGTACGCCAAGCTGTTCGAAATGGAAGGCGTGGATCTGGAGTTCCGCAGCGATGCGCTCAAGTCGGTGGCTCGCAAGGCCCTGGAGCGCAAGACCGGGGCTCGTGGCCTGCGTTCGATCCTCGAAGGCATCCTGCTCGACACCATGTACGAGATTCCTTCGCAGAAGGATGTCAGCAAGGTGGTGATCGACGAGAGCGTCATCGATGGCTCCTCGCAGCCGCTGTTGATCTACGAGAACAGCGAGCCGCAAGCCAAGGCTGCACCCGACGTCTGAGTCGCCCTGCGGCTCGATTCAAGCAAGGGGCCTTCGGGCCCCTTTGCTTTTCCTGTCGCAGCGCTTGTTTTTTTGCGGGCCTGCCCCCACATTAACTCCACGCTCAAATTCCATCGGTTTCCGGCCATAAGGCCGCTGTAGAGGCGAAATCATGAAGACCACCCTCGACTTGCCTCTCCTGCCATTGCGTGATGTCGTCGTTTATCCGCATATGGTCATCCCACTGTTCGTGGGGCGCGAGAAGTCCATCGAGGCCCTTGAGGCCGCGATGACGGGCGAGAAGCAGATCCTCCTGCTGGCCCAGAAGAACCCCGCTGACGACGATCCAGGCGAAGACGCCCTGTACCGCGTCGGTACCATTGCCACCGTCCTGCAACTGCTGAAACTGCCCGATGGCACCGTCAAGGTGCTGGTCGAAGGTGAGCAGCGCGGTGCCGTTGAGCGTTTCAACGAAGTCGACGGGCACATTCGTGCCGAGGTTTCGCTGATCGACGAGTCCCAGGCTGCCGAACGCGAGTCTGAAGTCTTCGTCCGTAGCTTGCTGTCACAATTTGAACAATATGTTCAGCTGGGCAAGAAAGTACCGGCTGAAGTCCTGTCGTCGCTCAACAGCATCGACGAGCCTGGGCGCCTGGTCGACACCATGGCAGCGCATATGGCGCTGAAGATCGAGCAGAAGCAGGAAATCCTCGAAATCCTCGACCTTTCGGCCCGTGTTGAACACGTGCTGGCGCTGCTGGATGCCGAGATCGACCTGCTGCAGGTCGAGAAGCGTATCCGTGGCCGGGTCAAGAAACAGATGGAGCGCAGCCAGCGCGAGTACTACCTGAATGAGCAGATGAAGGCCATTCAGAAAGAGCTCGGCGACAGCGAAGAAGGTCACAACGAAGTCGAAGAGCTGAAAAAGCGCCTCGACGCCGCCGGCCTGCCCAAGGATGCCTATGCCAAGGCCCAGGCCGAGCTGAACAAGCTCAAGCAGATGTCACCGATGTCGGCTGAGGCCACTGTCGTGCGTTCCTACCTCGACTGGCTGGTGCAGGTGCCGTGGAAGGCCCAGAGCAAGGTGCGCCTGGACCTGGCCAAGGCCGAGGAAATCCTCGACGCCGACCACTACGGGCTGGAAGAGGTCAAGGAGCGCATCCTTGAGTACCTCGCCGTGCAGAAGCGGGTGAAAAAGATCCGTGGCCCGGTGTTGTGCCTGGTGGGCCCGCCGGGTGTGGGTAAAACCTCCCTGGCCGAGTCGATCGCCAGCGCCACCAACCGCAAGTTCGTGCGCATGGCCCTGGGCGGCGTGCGTGATGAAGCCGAGATTCGCGGCCACCGCCGTACCTACATCGGTTCGATGCCCGGTCGTCTGATTCAGAAAATGACCAAGGTTGGCGTGCGCAACCCGCTGTTCCTGCTCGACGAAATCGACAAGATGGGCAGCGACATGCGTGGCGACCCGGCCTCGGCGCTGCTGGAAGTGCTCGACCCCGAGCAGAACCACAACTTCAACGATCACTACCTGGAAGTCGACTACGACCTCTCGGACGTGATGTTCCTCTGCACCTCCAACTCGATGAACATTCCGCCAGCCCTGCTGGACCGGATGGAAGTCATCCGTCTGCCGGGTTACACCGAAGACGAGAAGATCAACATCGCGGTCAAGTACCTGTCGCCCAAGCAGATCAAGGCCAACGGCCTGAAGAAGGGCGAGCTGGAGGTCGATGTCACGGCCATTCGCGACATCATTCGCTATTACACCCGCGAAGCCGGTGTGCGGGGCCTGGAGCGCCAGATCGCGAAAATCTGCCGCAAGGTGGTTAAAGAGCACGCCGGCCTCAAGCAGGTGGCGGTGAAGGTCACGGGCGAGCAGCTCGAGCACTACCTTGGCGTGCGCAAGTACCGCTACGGTCTGGCCGAGCAGCAGGATCAGGTCGGTCAGGTCACTGGCCTGGCCTGGACCCAGGTGGGCGGCGAATTGCTGACCATCGAAGCGGCAGTTATCCCGGGCAAGGGCCAACTGATCAAGACCGGTTCGCTCGGTGATGTCATGGTCGAATCGATCACCGCCGCGCAAACCGTGGTGCGCAGCCGGGCGCGGAGCCTGGGTATTCCTGCCGACTTCCACGAGAAGCGCGACACCCATATCCACATGCCCGAAGGTGCCACGCCCAAGGACGGTCCAAGCGCCGGTATCGGCATGTGCACCGCCCTGGTCTCGGCCCTGACCCAGATTCCGGTGCGTGCCGATGTGGCCATGACCGGTGAGATCACCCTGCGTGGCCAGGTGCTGGCGATTGGTGGTTTGAAGGAAAAACTACTGGCCGCTCACCGTGGTGGAATCAAGACGGTGATCATTCCGGAAGAGAATGTGCGCGATTTGAAGGAAATTCCTGAGAATATTAAGCAGGATCTGCAGATTAAACCGGTCAAATGGATTGACGAAGTCCTCCAAATTGCGCTGCAATACGCCCCGGAGCCCTTGCCCGATGTGGCTCCGGAGATTGTCGCCAAGGATGAAAAGCGCGACAGCGATTCCAAGGAAAGAATCAGCACGCATTAGTACGTATTTGGCTGGGGGGCTTTCTTGACAGTATTTTCAGGCCCTTGTTATAAAGCGGCACTTAAGTGTCAACAGGCCACCCAGCGCTCGTTTAGCTTTTCATTACATACTTAGAAACAAACTCAATAGAGATATAAGGGGACTTAGAGTGAACAAGTCGGAACTGATTGACGCTATCGCCGCATCTGCTGATATTTCGAAAGCTAGCGCTGGCAAAGCGCTGGACGCAGTAATCGAATCCGTCACCGGCGCCCTGAAGGCAGGTGACTCCGTGGTACTGGTAGGTTTCGGTACCTTCTCCGTCACCGACCGTCCAGCGCGCACCGGCCGCAACCCGCAAACCGGCAAGACCCTGGAAATCCCTGCCGCCAAGAAGCCTGGCTTCAAGGCTGGCAAGGCTCTGAAAGAAGCCGTCAACTAAGTCGCTTCCTTCAGGCACACGCCTAACCGAGCCCGGTTCATGCCTGGCCCGGCTGCCGAGCGTCGGGAGGCCTGATACCAGGTTCCCGGCGCTCGGCCAGTTACGAGAAGGCGCATCCTCGGATGCGCCTTTCTTCTATCAGGACTCTACCCACGCTCCACGGTTGGTTCATTCAGTACAACCGTTTCTGGGGGACGCATGCTGCAGAATATCAGGGACAATTCACAAGGTTGGATTGCCAAGACCATCATCGGTGTCATCGTAGCCTTGATGGCACTGACCGGCTTCGATGCCATCTTCCAGGCCACCACCAACAGCCAGGACGCTGCCAAGGTCAATGGCGACACGATCAGCCAGAACGAGCTGAGCCAGGCCGTCGACATGCAACGTCGGCAGCTGATGCAACAGCTGGGCAAGGATTTCGATCCGGCCATGCTCAACGAGCAAATGCTGCGTGAAGCCGCGCTCAAGGGGCTGATCGATCGCAAGTTGTTGCTCCAGGGCGCCGAAGACGCCAAGTTCGCTTTCTCCGAGGCGGCCCTCGACCAATTGATCCTGCAAACGCCTGAATTCCAGGAAGATGGCAAGTTCAGCGCCGAGCGCTTCGACCAGGTCATTCGCCAGATGGGCTACGGCCGTCTGCAATTCCGCGAAATGCTGGCCCAGGAAATGCTCATCGGCCAACTGCGCACCGGCCTTGCCGGCAGCGGTTTTGTCACCGACGACCAGGTCAACGCTTTCGCCCGTCTGGAAAAACAGACCCGTGATTTCGCTTCGCTGACCTTCAAGGCCGACCCGGCCGCGGTCAAGGTTACCGACGAGCAGATCAAGGCGCACTACGACCAACACGCCAAGGAATTCATGAGCCCCGATCAGGTCGTCATCGACTACATCGAGCTGAAGAAGTCCGCGTTCTTCGACCAGGTTGAAGTCAACCAGGACGAGCTCAAGGCGCTGTACGAGAAAGAAATCGCCAACCTCGCCGAGCAGCGTCATGCCGCGCATATCCTTGTCGAAATCAACGACAAGGTGAACGAGGGGCAGGCCAAGGCCAAGATCGAAGAGATCCAGGCGCGTCTGGCCAAGGGCGAAGACTTTGCCACCCTGGCCAAGGAATTCTCCCAGGACCCGGGCTCGGCCAACAACGGCGGTGACCTCGGCTATGCCGGGCAGGGCGTCTATGATCCGGCCTTCGAAGAGGCGCTGTACGCGCTGAACAAGGACCAGGTCTCGGGGCCGGTGCGTACCGAGTACGGTTTCCACCTGATCAAGCTGCTCGGTGTCCAGGCGCCGGAAGTACCAAGCTTCGACAGCCTGAAAGACAAGCTGACCCGCGAGCTCAAGGCCCAGCAGGTCGAACAGCGCTTTGTCGAAGTGACCAAGCAACTGGAAGACTCGGCGTTCGAAGCCTCCGACCTGGCCCAACCGGCTCAGGAGCTGGGCCTGAAGGTGCAGACTTCGCCGGCGTTCGGTCGTGAAGGCGGCGAAGGCATCACTGCCAACCGTGCGGTGATCCAGGCGGCATTCAGCACCGAAGTGCTGGAAGAAGGCTCCAACAGCACGGCGATCGAGCTGGATCCGGAAACCATCGTGGTGCTGCGCGTCAAGGAACACCGCAAGCCTGAGCAACTGGGCCTTGAAGTGGTCTCCGAGAGCATCCGCAAGCACCTGGCCAAAGAGCAGGCGACTGCTGCCCTGAAGACCAAGGCCGATGCCCTGATCGCCGGTCTGCGTGATGGCAAGATTGCCCTGGCGGCCAGCCAGGACGGTCAGGCCTGGAAAGTCCAGGAAGCGGTTTCGCGCAGCCAGGAAGGTATCGACCCGGTCGAGCTGCAGGCGCTGTTCCGCATGAGCAAGCCAGAAGCCAAGGACAAGCCGGTGTACGCCAGCGTTACCCTGGCTGACGGTAGCCTGGTGGTACTGCGCCTGAACGGCGTCAACGAAGGCGCTGCGGCCACTGAAGAAGAGAAAGCGACCTACCGCCGCTTCCTCGCTTCGCGCGCCGGCCAGCAGGACTTCGCGGCGTACCGCAAGCAGCTGGAAGCCAAAGCGGATATCACTCGCTACTGAGTACTGGATGCTTAAAACAGAAAAGGCCGCTTACGCGGCCTTTTTTGTTTTCATCGCGGGGCAAGCCCGCTCCCATCGGTTTGTAGGAGCGGGCTTGCCCCGCGAAGAGGCTACTGAACGGCAGCTGGCGCCAGAAACGCCGCCTCCAGCAACTGCCGTGTATACGCATGCTGCGGGTCGGCAAAGATATCCGCCGCCACCCCTTGCTCCACCACCTGGCCCTGCTTGACCACCATCAACTGATGGCTGAGCGCTTTGACCACCGCCAGGTCGTGGCTGATGAACAGGTAGGTGAGGTTGTACTTGCTCTGCAATGAGCGCAGCAGTTCCACCACCTGGCGCTGCACGGTACGGTCCAGTGCCGAGGTCGGCTCGTCGAGCAGGATCAGGGCCGGCTTGAGCACCAGCGCCCGGGCGATGGCGATGCGCTGGCGCTGACCGCCGGAGAACTCGTGCGGATAACGATGCCGCGCCTGCGGATCGAGCCCCACCTCATGCAAGGCGGCAATGATTGCCTGCTCCTGTTCGGCGGCGCTGCCCATGCGGTGGATGCGCAGGCCTTCGCCGACGATATCGCTGACGCACATGCGCGGGCTGAGGCTGCCGAACGGGTCCTGGAAGACCACCTGCATCTGCCGACGCAATGGCCGCACCTGCTGCTGGGTCAGGTTCTCCAGGGCCGTGCCCTGAAAGCGGATGCTGCCCTGGCTGCCAAGCAGGCGCAGGATCGCCAGGCCCAGGGTCGACTTGCCCGAACCGCTTTCGCCGACGATACCCAGGGTCTGGCCCTGGGGCAGGCTGAAGTTGATGCCGTCCACGGCCTTGACGTAATCGACGGTGCGCCGCAGCAGGCCCTTCTTGATCGGGAACCACACGCGCAGGTCCTCGACCTGCAGCATCGGGGCGCCGGGCGGGTTGCCGGCCGGCCCGCCGCTGGGTTCGGCACCGAGAAGCATCTGCGTGTAGGGGTGTTTGGGGTTGCGGAACAGTTCTTCGCAATCGGCCTGCTCGACGATCTGGCCCTTTTGCATCACGCAGACCCGATGGGCGATGCGCTTGACCAGGTTGAGGTCGTGACTGATCAGCAGCAGGGCCATGCCCAGGCGCGCCTGCAACGATTTGAGCAGTTCGAGGATTTTCAGCTGCACGGTGACGTCCAGCGCGGTGGTCGGCTCGTCGGCGATCAGCAGGTCCGGCTCGTTGGCCAGGGCCATGGCAATCATCACACGCTGCCTCTGGCCGCCTGAGAGCTCGTGTGGCAGCGCCTTGAGGCGTTTGTGTGGCTCGGGTATGCCGACCATCGCCAGCAGCTCCAGGGTGCGCTCGGTGGCCGCCTTGCCGCGCAGGCCCTTGTGCAGCAGGAGGATCTCGTTGATCTGCTTCTCGATGTTGTGCAACGGGTTGAGCGAGGTCATCGGCTCCTGGAAGATCATCGCGACACGGTTGCCGCGGATGCGCCGCATCTGTTTTTCGTCGAGGGTCAGCAGGTCGCGCCCCTCGAACAGGATGCTGCCGCTAGGGTGGCGGGCCAGCGGGTAGGGCAGCAGGCGCAGGATCGAGTGCGCCGTCACCGACTTGCCCGACCCGCTTTCGCCGACCAGGGCCAGGGTTTCGCCGCGGCGGATGTCGAAACTGACCCCTTCGACCACCCGCTGGCATTGATCGCCGGTGACGAACTCGACGGCCAGGTCGCGGACTTCGATCAAGGTTTGCTTGCTCATCTCATTTCCTCGGGTCGAAGGCATCGCGGGCGGATTCGCCGATGAACACCAGCAGGCTGAGCATCAGTGCCAGCACGGCAAAAGCGCTCATGCCCAGCCAGGGCGCTTGCAGGTTGGACTTGCCCTGGGCCACCAGTTCACCCAGTGACGGCGCCCCCGGCGGCAGGCCGAAGCCGAGGAAGTCCAGGGCGGTCAGGGTGCCGATCGCGCCGGTGAGGATGAACGGCATGAAGGTCATGGTCGAGATCATCGCATTGGGCAGGATGTGCCGGTACATGATCGCGCCGTTCTGCATGCCCAGCGCCCGCGCCGCACGCACGTACTCCAGGTTGCGCCCGCGCAGGAACTCGGCGCGCACCACATCCACCAGGCTCATCCATGAGAACAGCAACATGATCCCCAGCAGCCACCAGAAGTTCGGTTGCACGAAGCTGGCGAGGATGATCAGCAGGTACAGCACCGGCAGCCCCGACCAGATTTCCAGGAAGCGCTGCCCGGCCAGGTCCACCCAGCCGCCGTAAAAACCCTGCAGGGCGCCGGCAATCACGCCGATGATCGAGCTGAGGATGGTCAGGGTCAGGGCAAACAGCACCGAGATACGGAAACCATAGATGACCCGTGCCAGCACGTCGCGGCCCTGGTCGTCGGTACCCAGCCAGTTCTGCGTCGACGGCGGGGCAGGGGCCGGGACCTTGAGGTCGTAGTTGATGCTCTGGTAGCTGAACGGGATCGGCGCCCACAGTACCAGGCTGTCCTTGGCCGCCAGCAACTCGCGGATGTACGGGCTCTTGTAGTTGGCCTCCAGCGGGAATTCGCCGCCAAAGGCGGTTTCCGGGTAGCGCTTGAGCGCCGGGAAGTACCATTGGCCGTCGTAACGCACCACCAGGGGCTTGTCGTTGGCGATCAGTTCGGCGCCCAGGCTCAGGCCGAACAGGATCAGGAACAGCCACAGCGACCACCAGCCACGGCGGTTGGCCTTGAAGCGCTCGAAGCGCCGGCGATTCAGAGGTGACAGGTTCATCTCAGTGCTCCCGGCTGTCGAAGTCGATGCGTGGGTCGACCAGGGTGTAGGTCAGGTCGCCGATCAGCTTCACCACCAGCCCGAGCAGGGTGAAGATGAACAGGGTGCCGAAGACCACCGGGTAGTCGCGGTTGATCGCTGCCTCGAAACTCATCAGGCCCAGGCCGTCGAGGGAGAAGATCACTTCGATCAGCAAGGAGCCGGTGAAGAAGATACCGATGAACGCCGAGGGAAAACCGGCGATCACCAGCAGCATGGCATTGCGGAACACATGACCGTAGAGCACGCGGTTGGGGCTCAGGCCCTTGGCCTTGGCGGTGACCACGTACTGCTTGTTGATCTCGTCGAGGAAGCTGTTTTTGGTCAGCAGGGTCATGGTTGCGAAGTTGCCGATCACCAGCGCAGTGACTGGCAGCGCCAGGTGCCAGAAGTAGTCGAGCAGCTTGCCGGTGGTGCTCAGCTCATCGAAGTTGTTCGACGTCAGGCCGCGCAACGGGAACCAGTCCAGGTAGCTGCCACCGGCGAACAGCACGATCAGCAGGATGGCGAACAGAAACGCCGGGATGGCGTAGCCGATGATGATCGCCGAGCTGGTCCAGACATCGAAGTGGCTGCCGTGACGGGTGGCCTTGGCGATCCCCAGGGGGATCGACACCAGGTACATGATCAGCGTGCTCCATAGCCCCAGGGAGATCGATACCGGCATTTTCTCGATGATCAGGTCGATGACCTTGGCGTCACGGAAGAAGCTGTCGCCAAAATCCAGGTGGGCGTAGTTCTTGATCATGATCCACAAGCGTTCCGGCGCCGGCTTGTCGAAGCCGTACATCTGCTCGATTTCCTTGATCAAGGCCGGGTCCAGGCCCTGGGCACCGCGGTAGTTGGAGCCGGCCACCGAAACTTCGGCGCCGCCACCGGCGATGCGGCTGGTGGCGCCCTCGAAGCCTTCGAGCTTGGCGATCATCTGCTCCACCGGGCCGCCCGGGGCGGCCTGGATGATGATGAAGTTGATGATCAGGATGCCCAGCAGGGTCGGGATGATCAGCAGCAAACGGCGAAAGATATAGGCCAGCATGCTATTTCGCCCCTTCGGCCGCTTGCGCTTCGGGCGCCGGGTTCAGCGGCACCACCGGCTCGACATCGGGCTTGATCCACCAGGTGTTGATACCGATGTCGTACTTGGGCGAAACCTTGGGGTGGCCGATGTGGTTCCAGTAGGCCACGCGCCAGGTCTTGATGTGCCAGTTGGGGATCACGTAGTAGCCCCATTGCAGCACCCGGTCCAGGGCGCGCGAGTGCTCGATCAGGCTCTGTCGCGAATCGGCGTTGATCAGCTGCTCTACCAGGGTGTCGATGGCCGGGTCCTTCAGGCCGATGAAGTTGCGGCTGCCGGGATTGTCGGCGGCGGCGCTCTGCCAGAACTCGCGTTGCTCGTTACCCGGGGAGTTGGACTGCGGGTAGCCGCCGACGATCATGTCGAAATCCCGCGAGCGCAGGCGGTTGATGTATTGCGAGACATCGACCCGGCGAATCACCAGGTCGATACCCAGGTCCGCCAGGTTGCGCTTGAACGGTAGCAGGATGCGCTCGAATTCTGTCTGTGCCAGGAGGAATTCGATGGATACCGGCTTGCCCTGGGCGTCGACCATCTTGTCGTCGACAATGCGCCAGCCGGCTTCCTGCAGCAGCTTGTAGGCCTTGCGCTGTTGTTCGCGGATCATGCCGCTGCCATCGGTGACCGGGTTGGCGAAGGCCTGGGTGAACACCTGATCGGGAATCTTGCCGCGCAGCGGTTCGAGAATCTTCAGTTCAGCGGCGTCGGGCAAGCCGCGGGCGGCCATGTCGGAGTTCTCGAAGTAGCTGCCGGTGCGGGTGTAGGCACCGTTGAACAGCTGCTTGTTGGTCCATTCGAAGTCCAGCAGCAGGCTCAGTGCTTCACGCACCCGGATATCCTGGAACAGCGGGCGGCGGATGTTGTAGACAAAGCCCTGCATGCCGGTCGGGTTGCCGTTGGGCAGCTCTTCGAGGATCAGGCGCTTGTGCCGCACTGCTGGCACGTCATAGGCAGTGGCCCAGCTCTTGGCTGCGGTTTCCAGGCGGTAGTCGAACTGGCCGGCCTTGAGTGCTTCGAGGGTGACCGCACTGTCGCGGTAGTAGTCGATGGTCATCTCGTCGAAGTTGTAGAAGCCGCGGTTGACCGCCAGGTCCTTGCCCCAGTAGTCCTTGACCCGCTCATAGCGGACCGAGCGCCCCGGCTTGACCTCGGCGACCTTGTACGGGCCGCTGCCCAGGGGGATTTCCAGGTTGCCCTTGGTGAATTCGCGGTTTTCCCACCAGTGCTTGGGCAATACCGGCAACTGGCCGAGGATCAGTGGCAGTTCGCGATTATTGCTGTGCTTGAACTTGAACAGCACCCGCTGCGGGTCTTCGGCGATCACTTCGGCGACATCGGCGTAGTAGCCGCGGTACAGCGGTGCGCCATGCTTGATCAAGGTGTTGAAGGTGAACACCACGTCGTCGGCCTGGATCGGCTGGCCGTCATGAAAACGTGCCTCGGGGCGCAGGTAGAAGCGCACCCAGCTGTTGTCCGGGGCTTTCTCGATCTTGCCGGCGACCAGGCCGTACTCGGTGAAAGGCTCATCCAGGCTCTGGGTCATCAGGGTGTCGTAGATCAGGCCGATGTCGTCGGCCGCTACGCCCTTGTTGATGAACGGGTTGAGGCTGTCAAAGCCGCCGAAACCGGCCTGGCGGAAGGTGCCGCCCTTGGGCGCGTCGGGGTTGACGTAGTCGAAGTGCTTGAAATTTGCCGGATACTTCGGCGCTTCATCGTAGAGGGTCAGGGCGTGTTGCGGTGCAGCCAGTGCCTGGCTGCCGAGGCAGGCCAGCAGCAGTGCGCAGGCCTTCAGGCGCAGGCGGGACATTGGCATCATTGGGCTTTCTCCGAAGGCTTGATCCACCAGCTGTTGAGCCCCAGGGTGTAGGGCGGCGTGGCCACAAAGGCAAAGCGATTGCGGTAGGCCAGGCGGTGGTTGTCGAGATACCAGTTGGGAATCATGTAGTACTGCCACAGCAATACCCGGTCCAGGGCGCGTGCCGCAGTCACCTGGTCCTCACGGCTCTGGGCGGCCAGCAGGGTGTCGAGCAGGTGATCGACCACCGGGTCTTTCACGCCAGCATAGTTCTTGCTGCCCTTGGTCGAGGCCTGGCTTGAATGGAAGTACAGCCATTGTTCAAGGCCCGGGCTCAGGGTCTGGTTCAGGGTCATCAGGATCATGTCGAAATCGAACTGGTCCAGGCGTTGTTTGTACTGGGCCCGGTCTACTGTGCGCAAGCGTGCTTCGACGCCAATGCTGGCAAGATTTTCGACATAAGGTTGCAGGATCCGTTCAAGGTTCGGATTGACCAGCAGCAGCTCCAGCTTCAAGGGTTGCCCGGCGCTGTTGAGCAGGCGCTGGCCGTTGAGCTTCCAGCCGGCCTGGCCGAGCAGGTCAAGGGCCTGGCGCAGGGTCTGGCGGTTGATACCGCGGCCGTCGGTGTGGCTGACCTTGTACGGCTCGGTGAACAGCGCCGCCGGCAATTGCTTGCGGTAGGGCGCCAGCAGTAGCCATTCCTTGCCCACCGGCAGGCCGCTGGCGGCGAGCTCGCTGTTGGGGTAATAGCTGCTGGCACGTTGGTAGGCACTGCTGAACAGGGTGCGGTTGGTCCATTCGAAGTCGAGCATCAACCCCAGCGCCTGGCGCACCCGCACATCGCTGAAGGTCGCGCGGCGGCTGTTCATGAACAGGCCTTGGGTCTGGGTCGGGATCTTGTGCGGGATCTGCGCCTTGATCACGTCGCCGCGGCGCACCGCCGGGAAGTTGTAGCCGTTGGCCCAGTTCTTCGCCTGGTGCTCGATGTAGATGTCGAACTCGCCGGCCTTGAAGGCTTCGAAGGCCACTGCGCTGTCACGGTAGAACTCGAATTCGACGCGGTCGACGTTGTACTTGCCGCGGTTGACCGCCAGGTCCTTGCCCCAGTAATCCTTCACCCGCTCGAACACCAGGCGCCGCCCAGGCTGGACCTGGGTGATGCGGTACGGGCCGCTGCCTAGCGGCGGCTCGAAGGTGGTGGCCTTGAAGTCGCGGCCCTTCCAGTAGTGCGCCGGCAGCACCGGCATCTCGCCCAGGCGCAGGATCAGCAGCGGGTTGCCTGCGCGCTTGAAGACGAAGCGGATACGTCGCGGGTTGAGAATGTCGACGCGCTTTACTTCCTGCAGGTTGGTCCGGTAGATCGGGTGACCTTCCTTGAGCAGGGTGCGGTAGGAGAACGCCACGTCGCTGGCGGTTATCGGCTTGCCGTCGTGAAAGCGCGCCTCGGGACGCAGGTTGAACACCACCCAGCTGCGGTCTTCGCTGTACTCGACCGAGCCTGCGATCAGGCCATAGCTGGACGTGGGCTCATCACCGGAGGGGTCGTACTGGCCGGTGCCGACCATCAGGGTTTCGTTCAGCTCGCTCACCCCGTACTGCAAGAAGTTCGGCGTGGTGACCGGGCTTGAGCCCTTGAAGGTATAGGGGTTGAGGGTGTCGAAGGTGCCAAATGCCATGGCCCGCAAGGTACCGCCCTTGGGCGCTTGCGGATTGACCCAGTCGAAGTGGGTGAATTTGGCTGGATACTTGAGCGTGCCGAACTGGGCGTAACCGTGGCTTTCGCTGATTGTTGCGCCCGCGGGAAAGCTCAAGGCCAGGCTGAGTGACAGCAACAGGAGGGGACGTATCAAGTCGAGATCCGATCCAGGCGGCTTGGGCTTTATTCCGGCTACAGTAACAGCTTGTATCGACTGGAAAAAGAGTGCCGCATGGGGCGCTGCAGGGCGCTCCGGTCAGTGACCGGAGCGCGGGCCTCAATGATTGAGGTAGACGGTCAGGGTCTGGCCCGGCTTGAGGGCGTGGCCGCTGCGTGGATTCCAGCGCTTGAGGTGCTGCATCTCGACGTTGAAGCGCTTGGCCACCAGGTACAGCGAGTCGCCTTTGCGCACCTTGTACTGGGTGGATTTTTTCTGGTTCTTTGCGCCAGCCGGCTGGGTACTCTGCATCACCAGGGTCTGGCCGGTCTTCAGGCGTTGGCCGGAGAGCTTGTTCCAGCGCTGCAGGTCTTTGACGCTGACCTTGTTGGCCTTGGCGATGCTGGCCAGGTTGTCGCCACGCTTGACCCGGTAGCGGCTGTTGCGGGTCGTGCTGGTGCGCGGTGCGGCTTCGGCCATGGCAGCTTCGAACACGGCTTTTTTCGGCTGCAGGGTCAGTAGCTCTTCAGGCTTCATGTTCGACAGCGAGGCGGTCAGCAGCTGTGCCTTGGCGGTCGGCACCAGCAACTGCTGCGGGCCGTCGACAGTCATGCGCTTCTTGAAGGCCGGGTTGAGCTGGAACAGCTCGTCTTCGTCGATTTCGGCCAGGGCGGCGACACGTGACAGATCGAGGCGGTCCTTGATCGCGACCGCTTCGAAGTACGGTTCGTTGGCAATCGGGTTAAGGTTGACGCCATAGGCCTGCGGTGTCATCACCACCTGCGACAGGGCCAGCAGCTTGGGCACGTAGTCGCGGGTTTCCTGCGGCAGCGGCAGGTTCCAGTAGTCAGTCGGCAGGCCGAGCTTCTCGTTGCGCTCGATGGCGCGGCTGACGGTGCCTTCGCCGGCGTTGTAGGCCGCCAGGGCCAGCAGCCAGTCGCCGTTGAACATGTCGTGCAGACGGGTCAGGTAGTCCAGCGCGGCGTTGGTCGAGGCGGTGATGTCGCGGCGGCCATCGTAGAAACGGGTCTGGCGCAGGTTGAAGTAACGCCCGGTGGATGGGATGAACTGCCACAGGCCTACCGCATGGGCCCGTGAATAGGCCATTGGGTTGTAGGCGCTTTCGATCGCTGGCAGCAGGGCCAGCTCCAGCGGCATGTTGCGCTCTTCGAGGCGTTCGACGATGTAATGGATGTACAGGCTGCCGCGGTCGCCGGCGTTTTCCAGGAACGAGGGGTTGCTGGCAAACCACAGGCGTTGCTGTTCGATGCGTGGGTTGACTGCAACGCCGTCCTGCAGCACGAAGCCCTGGCGCATGCGTTCCCAGACGTCCTGAGGCGCTTGCTCCACCGGTTTGACCGGTACGATCAGCGGTTTCTGCTTGGCCCGAGCCTGGTAGTTGTGCGCGCGAACGCTGTCGGATTCGTCGACTTGACGGGTGCTCTGGCAGCCCACAAGGGTGGCGGCCAGGGCCAGCGCACTGGCTTGGGCCAGGCGCGTCAGGGCGACGGAATTGAAGGTTCTGCGGCTAGTGGACGACATTGGCTGGGACAAAGTTCCGGGCAAAAATGTCGGGGGATTCTAGAAAGCGGCCCCTCAACGGTCAACCTTTCAGAACTTTCCGTCACCAACAGCGGCTGTTTAGAACCGATCTTTCCAAGCGCGCAACCCAGCAAAAACAGCACTTGGCGTGGGGTTTATCGGGCCATTCCGTTCGTCTAGTTTTTCTTTAACGGATGTTACGGAGGTCCGCAGAAAGGGGTTGGTGAGCTTTTCCAGGGCCAGGGTTGAAGGCAACGTGATGCGATCTTGTGATCTTAGCTCGGTAACGTCGGCGAAGCGTTGGGCAATGTGCGGGTTTTCAGGCTCGACGGCCTGGGCGAAGCGCAGGTTGCTCAAGGTATATTCGTGGGTGCAGTACACCAGGGTTTCGGCGGGCAGGGCGGCCAGGCGCTGCAGGGAATGGTGCATTTGCTCCGGTGTGCCTTCGAACAGGCGCCCGCATCCAGCGGCGAACAAGGTATCGCCACAGAACAGCACGGGCGTGGCTGTTTGCTGGCAATAATAGGCAATGTGTCCCAGGGTGTGTCCGGGGACGGCGATGACCTGGAAATCTAGGCCCAGAACGCGCACGCTGGCGTTGTCGTCCAGGGCCTGGTCACGACCGGGAATGCGTTCCTGGGCGGGGCCGTAGACGGTCGCGCCGGTCCGCGCCTTGAGCTGCTCGACGCCACCGACATGGTCGTGATGGTGGTGGGTGATGAGGATATCGCTCAGGTGCCAGCCGGGATGGCGTTCAAGCCAGGCCAGTACCGGTGCCGCATCGCCCGGATCGACCACCGCGCACCGCTGGCTGGCAGAATCTTGTAACAACCAGATGTAGTTATCGTTGAAAGCGGGCAGGGCATCGATCTGTATCATGGTGCGATTCGCCAAACGGTGGACATGGGTGCATCTTAGTAGCTATGTGCGCTGTCGAGAACCTTCAAGGGAGACTGCAATGACCGATCAAGCCTTCGCCCAGGCCGATCCGCAGTGGCTGGAGCTGATCAGCCAGGCCCGCGACTGGTTCGCCGGCCCCCTCGGGCAACTCATGCTCAAGGAGGAACAACGCCTGCTCGAAGAGGAGCTGGGGCGTTACTTCGGTGGTTACCTGGTGCACTACGGCCCCTGCGCCGAAGCGCCGCCCAAAGCCCCGCAGGTGCAGCGCAACGTGCGCTTGGGCGCGCCGCTGCCGGGGGTCGAGATCGTCTGTGAAGAACAGGCCTGGCCACTGAGCGAGCACGCCGCCGACGTTGTGGTGCTGCAGCACGGCCTGGACTTCAGCCTGTCGCCCCATGGCCTGTTGCGCGAGGCCGCCAGCAGTGTGCGTCCGGGCGGCCATCTGCTGATCGTCGGTATCAACCCCTGGAGCAGTTGGGGCATGCGTCGGGTGTTTGCCCATGATGCCCTGCGCAAGGCGCGCTGCATTTCCCCCTCAAGGGTCGGCGACTGGCTCAACCTGCTGGGCTTCGCGCTGGAGAAACGCCGCTTCGGGTGCTATCGTCCGCCGCTCGCATCCCCCGCCTGGCAACAGCGCCTGGCCGGCTGGGAGCGGGTTGCCGGTGGCTGGCAGAGTGCCGGTGGCGGCGTCTACCTGCTGGTGGCGCGCAAGATGGTGGTGGGGTTGCGACCCCTGCGTCTGGAGCGCCGCGAACCGATGGGCAAGCTGCTGCCGCTGCCGATGGCCAAGGTCAACCGGCGCCATTCCGAACCCTGAGTTCCGGGCCCCAAGGGCACGGGGTCAAATCATTGATGAAAAGGCTGTAAATGAGCGATAGCGTCGAGATCTTTACCGATGGCGCCTGCAAGGGTAACCCTGGCCCGGGTGGCTGGGGTGTGCTGATGGTCTGCAAGGGCGTCGAGAAGGAACTGTGGGGCGGCGAGCGCGACACCACCAATAACCGCATGGAATTGATGGCCGCGATCAAGGGCCTGGAAGCGCTCAAGCGTGAATGCGAAGTGCTGCTGGTGACCGACTCCCAGTACGTGATGAAAGGCATCACCGAGTGGATGGTCAACTGGAAGAAGCGTGGCTGGAAGACCGCCTCCAAAGAGCCGGTGAAGAACGCCGACCTCTGGCAATTGCTCGATGAGCAGGTGGGCCGGCACAAGGTCACCTGGAAGTGGGTGCGCGGGCACGTCGGCCATCATGGCAACGAGCGCGCCGACCAGTTGGCCAACCGCGGCGTTGACGAGGTCCGTAGTCTGCGTTGAGCACAGCGGCCGCCACTCACCCTTGAGCTGAGGTAGAATGGCCGGCTTTTCACCAGACTGTACGCGGCAGGAGACCCCCGGCGTGGAGATTCAGAACAACAGGTCGGTCGTCCTCGACACCGAAACCACCGGCATGCCGGTCACCGACGGCCACCGAATCATCGAGATCGGTGGTGTCGAGCTGATGGGCCGACGCTTGACCGGGCGACACTTCCACGTCTACCTGCAACCGGACCGTGAGAGCGATGAAGGCGCCATCGGCGTCCACGGCATCACCGATTCCTTCCTGCTCGACAAGCCGCGTTTCGCCGAGGTCGCCGATGAATTCTTCGAGTTCATCCAGGGCGCCCAGCTGATCATCCACAACGCGGCGTTCGACGTTGGCTTCATCAACAACGAGTTCGCCTTGCTCGGTCAGCGCGACCGCGCCGATATCACCCAGCACTGCACCATTCTCGACACCCTGATGCTGGCCCGATCCCGGCATCCGGGCCAGCGCAACAGCCTTGATGCCCTGTGCAAGCGCTACGGCGTCGACAACTCCGGCCGTGAGCTGCACGGCGCGCTGCTCGACTCGGAGCTGCTGGCCGACGTCTACCTGAACATGACCGGTGGCCAGACCAGCCTGTCGCTGGCCGGGCACGGTGCCGACGGCGAGGAGGAGGGGCAAGACAACCGCGCCAGCGAGATCCGCCGCCTGCCCGCCAGCCGACAGCCAGGGCGGATCATCCGCGCCAGCGAGCAAGAGCTCGAGCTGCACATGGCTCGCCTGGAGGCGATTGCCAAGTCCGCCGGTGGCCCGGCACTGTGGCAGCAACTGGCCGACGCAAACTGAGGCAATTTGCCGCGCAGAGGCGCTGGCGACCTTCTACCCTGAGTTGACGCAGCTGTCACTCGGAGGAAGCGCCCGCCCATGTACAAGGACCTCAAGTTTCCCGTCCTGATCGTGCATCGCGACATCAAGGCCGATACGGTCGCCGGCGAGCGTGTCCGCGGTATTGCCCAGGAGCTGGCCCAGGACGGTCTCACCATCCTGCCGGCGATCGACTACGCCGAAGCTCGTCTGGTCGCCTCGACCCACCATGGCCTTGCCTGCATGCTGGTTGCCGCCGAAGGCGCAGGCGAAAACACCCATTTGCTGCAGAACATGGTCGATCTGATTCGCTTGGCCCGGGTGCGTGCCCCGCACTTGCCGATCTTCGCCCTTGGCGAGCAGGTGACGCTGGAAAACGCCCCCGCCGATGTGATGAGCGAGCTGAACCAGCTGCGCGGCATTCTTTACCTGTTCGAAGACACCGTGCCGTTTCTCGCCCGGCAAGTGGCACGGGCGGCGCACAGCTACCTGGATGGACTGCTGCCACCGTTCTTCAAGGCCCTGGTGCAACACACCGCGCAATCGAATTATTCATGGCATACGCCCGGTCATGGCGGTGGCGTGGCCTACCGCAAAAGTCCGGTCGGCCAGGCCTTCCATCAGTTCTTCGGGGAAAATACCCTGCGTTCGGATTTGTCGGTGTCGGTGCCCGAGCTCGGTTCGCTGCTCGACCACACCGGCCCCCTGGCCGCCGCCGAGGCCCGCGCGGCAAAAAACTTTGGCGCTGACCATACCTTCTTCGTGATCAACGGTACCTCGACGGCCAACAAGATCGTCTGGCATTCGATGGTCGGCCGTGATGACCTGGTGCTGGTCGACCGCAACTGTCACAAATCGGTGGTGCACGCGATCATCATGACCGGGGCCATCCCCTTGTACCTGTGCCCGGAGCGCAACGAGCTGGGCATCATCGGGCCAATCCCGCTGAGTGAATTCAGCCCGGCGTCGATCCACGCCAAGATTCAGGCCAACCCCCTGGCCCGGGGCCGGCCGGCCAAGGTCAAGCTGGCGGTGGTGACCAACTCCACTTACGACGGGCTGTGCTACAACGCCGAACTGATCAAGCAGGAACTGGGCAACAGTGTCGAGGTGCTGCATTTTGACGAGGCCTGGTACGCCTACGCGGCGTTCCACGAATTCTTCCGCGGGCGTTACGCCATGGGTACTTCGCGCAGTGCCGGCAGCCCGCTGGTGTTCAGCACCCATTCCACCCATAAGCTGTTGGCAGCCTTCAGCCAGGCGTCGATGATTCATGTGCAGGACGGTGGCGCCCGGCAGCTGGACCGCGACCGCTTCAACGAAGCCTTCATGATGCATATCTCCACCTCGCCGCAGTACAGCATCCTTGCCTCGCTGGATGTGTCTTCGGCGATGATGGAAGGCCCGGCCGGGCGCTCCCTGCTACAGGAAATGTTTGATGAGGCGCTGAGCTTTCGCCGGGCCATGGCCAAACTGCGCGAGCATATGGACAAGGACGACTGGTGGTTCAGCATCTGGCAGCCGCCGCTGGAGGAGGGCGTACGCCGGGTAGCGACCGAGGACTGGCTGTTGCAGCCGCAGGCCGACTGGCATGGCTTTGGCGATGTCAGTGATGATTACGTGCTGCTCGACCCGATCAAGGTCACCCTGGTGATGCCGGGGCTCAGCGCCGGCGGAGCCTTGAGCGAACACGGCATTCCAGCGGCAGTGGTCAGCAAGTTTCTCTGGGAGCGCGGCCTGGTGGTGGAGAAGACCGGGTTGTATACCTTTCTGGTGCTGTTCTCGATGGGCATCACCAAGGGCAAATGGAGCACGCTGCTGACCGAGTTGCTCGAGTTCAAGCGCAACTACGACGCCAATACCAGCCTGGTCGAAAGCCTGCCGTGCATCGCTCAGCTCGATCCGCTGCGCTATCAGGGCCTGGGCCTGCGGGACCTGTGCGACCAACTGCACGCCTGCTACCGCAGCAATGCCATCGCCAAGCAGCTCAAGCGCCTGTTTACCCGCTTGCCGGAAGTGGTGATCAAACCCGCCGATGCCTATGACCGGATGGTGCGCGGGGAGGTCGAGGCGGTGCCGATCGGGCAGTTGCTCGGGCGCATCGCCGCAGTCATGCTGGTGCCCTATCCGCCGGGAATTCCGTTGATCATGCCGGGGGAGCGGTTTACCGAGGCGACCCGCTCGATCATCGATTACCTGGCGTTTGCCGCCGCCTTCGACAGCGGCTTTCCCGGCTTTGTCGCCGATGTGCATGGGTTGCAGCACGAAACGACTGCGCAGGGGCGGATCTATACCGTCGATTGCATCAAGGTGTGAGCACGGTCAGGGAATGCGGATGATTTCCACGCCGCTTTGCACCAGCTCGAAGCGATCCTCACCCAGATGATTGACCCGGTCGCCGATTGCCAGCTTATAGGTGGTAACCGGCAGGGCTGCGCCACTACCGTCGGCCTGCAGGGTGGCTTCCTGGAACTCATGAACGGGATAGATGCGGCCCTCTGCGTCCCGTGCATGAAACTGTCCGACCAGTACTGCTGTCATTTACCGTGCAACCTCTGAAGAAATAGGGATCTGTCAGGCATAGACCACTGTTTTGCCTGGTAAGTTTTGCCCGAACGGAAAAAAACTTCAGACCCCGGCGGGATCATCTATACCTACAACTCCCTTTCTTCTTCACGTCAGGAAATTGCCATGAGCCAGGTGTATTCAGTCGCCGTTGTCGTCGGCAGCTTGCGCAAGGAGTCCCTCAACCGCAAGGTCGCCCGTGCGCTGGCGGAGCTCGCGCCGTCCAACCTCAAACTGCACAGTGTCGAAATCGGCGAGCTGGCCTTGTACAACGAGGATATCGATGCCAATCCGCCCCAGGCCTACAAGACCTTTCGCGAGCAGATTCGCAGCAGTGATGCGGTACTGTTCGTCACCCCGGAATACAACCGATCGGTGCCGGGGGTGTTGAAGAACGCCATCGATGTGGGCTCGCGGCCCTATGGCCAGAGCGCCTGGAACGGCAAGCCGGGGGCGGTGATCAGTGTGTCGCCCGGTGCGGTGGGCGGCTTCGGCGCCAACCATCATCTGCGCCAGTCGCTGGTGTTCCTCGATGTGCCGTGTATGCAGCAGCCGGAGGCGTATATCGCAGGGGCGGCAACGCTGTTCGATGAGCACGGCAAACTGTCGGAGAAGACCCGGCCGTTCTTGCAGGCCTTTATCGACAAATTTGCCGTGTGGGTCGAGCGGCATCAGAAGTGAGGCAGCTAATCGCGGTGCAAGCCCGCTCCTGCCTGTAGGAGCGGGCTTGCACCGCGAGGGTGGTTTTACACCGCCTGCGGCATCTCGCCTCGTGCCAGGCGCTTGTTGATATCAGCAATCACTTGCGGCAACTCGTTGATGGTGTCGATCAGGTAGTGCGGGCGCGAGCTTTCGAACAGGGCATGAATGCGCTTGCGTTCGCGTTCGAGCGTGTCCGAGGCCAGAGCGCGGTAGCCTTCGTAAGTCAGGCCCAGAGCGTTGCCCGAGCACACCAGCGCTACCGTCCACATGCCGGCACGACGACCTTCGAGGATGCCTGGCACGGTGTCGTCGACCTTGACACAGGCGGCGACGTCATCGATCCCCAGGGCAATCACGTTGGCCAAGGCCTGGGCCGGCCACGGGCGGCCGTTCGGGGTTTCGTCGGTGGCCACCACGTAATCGGCCACATAACCGTTCTGCGCCGCCAACGCCACCACCTTGTCCATCACCACTTTCGGGTAGCCCGAGCACGAGCCGATCTTCAGGCCGTCCTGGCGCAGCCCGGTCAGGGTGTCGAGGGCACCGGGAATCAGTGCCGAGTGCACGGCGATCTTCTCGATCTGCAGCGGCATGAAGCGTTCATAAATGGCGGTGACGTCGGCATCGCTCGGGGTGCGGCCAAACACCTTGCGATAGCGCTCGGCGATTTGCGGCTGGTCGCACAAGGTGCGGATGTGGTCCCACTTGCCCATGCCCATCGGGCCACGGGCTTCCTCAATGGACACTTCGACGTCGAACTCGGCGAAGGCCTCGACGAAGATCTGCGTCGGGGCGAAGGAGCCAAAGTCGACCACGGTACCGGCCCAGTCGAGAATCGCGGCTTGCAGGTGGGTCGGATTGCTGTAGTTCATGTTCAGGGTTCCTTGAGCGGGTGGTGGCGCTGGTCAGGTAAAAGGAATTCGTGGTGTCAGATGTCCAGCACTTCCATTTCCTGCAGGACGTGGGCGATGGCATTGACCGCAGCCTGCATGCCCTGCGGACCGACGCAGCCGATGCAACCGACGCGGAAGGTCTCGACCTGGGTCAGCTTGCCTGGGTAAAGGATGAAGCCCTTGGCCTTGACCCGCTCGTAGAAGTCCTTGAACTGGTAGCGCGGATCCTGCGGGGCATGGAAGGTGACAATGATCGGCGCCTGGATCTCAGCCGGCAGGAAGCTGCGCAAGCCGATCGCGGCCATGCCGTCGAGCAGCGTCTTGCAGTTGCTGGCATAGCGTTGATGGCGGGCGGGCAGGCCGCCTTCTTCGGTGTATTGCAGCAAGGCCTCGTGCAGCGCCGCTACCACGTGGGTGGGCGGGGTGAAGCGCCATTGGCCGGTCTTGGCCATGTAGGCATGCTGGTCCTGCAGGTCCATGGCCAGCGACGGCGAGTTGCCTTCGGCGGCGGCCAGCGACTGTTTGTTGGCAAACACGAAGCCCATCCCGGGCACACCTTCCAGGCATTTGCCCGACGCGGCGATCAAGGCGTCGAACGGCACGTGGCGGGCATCGATCGGCAAGGCGCCGAACGAGCTCATGGCGTCGATGATCAGACGCTTGCCGTGGCGGGCGATGACCTCGGCGATCTGCGCCAGTGGGTTGAGAATGCCAGTGCTGGTTTCGCAGTGAATCAGCGCCACGTGGGTAATGCTGCTGTCGGCGGCCAGCAGGCGATCGACGTCGGCGGCGGTGGTCGGCTGGTCTTCGGCGGTTTCGAAAGTGCTGCAGGCACGCCCCAGGACCTTGCAGATCTTCGCCAGGCGTTGGCCGTAGGCGCCGTTGATCAGCACCAGGACCTTGCCATCGCGAGGCACCAGGGTGCCGATGGCGGCCTCCACGGCAAAGGTGCCGCTGCCTTGCAGGGGCACGCAGTGGTGGCTGTCGGCGCCGTTGACGATGGCCAGCAGTTGCTCGCAGAGGCTGGCGGTCAGCTGGTTGAAGTCGCGGTCCCATGAGCCCCAGTCGACCATCATCGCTTGGCGGGTGCGGGCTGAGGTGGTCAGGGGGCCGGGGGTCAGCAGGAGAGGGGCGTTACTCATTCCGGTAATCCTCACAAGCGGTGGGCTGAATCTATGGGGCCTAAGTTGCAATTCCGTGAGCTATCAATCAAATTGTTTGTTGTTATGCCAGCCATAAGTCAGGCCGATAGATATGAACCTGTTCCAGCTCCGCGCTTTCGACGCCGTGGCCCGTGAGGGCAGTTTTACCCGCGCCGCCAACCGCTTGTTCATCAGCCAGCCAGCGGTGACCGGGCATATCAAAGCCCTGGAGGAGCATTACCAGATCACCTTGCTGCGTCGCACCGCCCGGCGGGTCGAGCTGACCGAGGAAGGCATTCGCCTGGCGGCGATTACCCGCGCCATGTTCGGTTTGGCCGAAGAAGCGCAGGTGATGCTTGAGGCCAACCGGCAGTTGCTCACCGGGCGCCTGGAAGTGGCGGCCGATGGCCCGCACCGGGTCATGCCGATGCTGGCGCAGTTGCGTGAGGCTTACCCGGGCATCACCGTCAACCTGCGCCTGGGCAACGCCCAGGAAACCCTGGCAGCGCTGCTCTGCGAGCATGCCGATGTGGCGGTCCTGACCGAAGTCGAACCGCGCAAGGGCCTGTACCTGCAAAGCCTCGGTGATTCACGGATCTGCGCTTTGCTACCGGCCGGGCACGTTTGGGCGGGCAGTACAGGTGAGCTGCAGTTGAGGGAACTGGACGCACAGATCATGGTGCTGCGCGAACCCAGCTCGATCACCCGCCGCACCTTCGATCAGGCCTGCAGTGAGGCCGGTGTTCAGCCGCGGGTCCTGCTGGAGCTCGATAGCCGTGAAGCAGTGACTGAAGCCGTGGCTGCGCAGCTTGGCATCGGCATCGTGTCTTCGGCGGAAATCAGCCATGACCCGCGGGTGGTGGCACGGCCCATCGCCGGATCGGGGCTGGTCAACCAGCACATGATCGGCTGCTTGCAGCGGCGCCGCGAACTGCGCCTGATCCAGGCTTTTCTTAACCTGGCTCCGGTACGCTGAGCCAGGGCTGGTTTTTTCCCGGCAGGCTCCTAAGATGGCGATCAAATAACACAGGCAAGGCGAAATACTGCTGATGACGGAGAAAGACACCATCTCCATGCAACTGGTGCGTGAAGCGCTGCTGCAGAGTTATGCCCCGGGTGCACCCAGCCAGGCCTTGCTCGGCCGCGTGGGGATCGATCCCGGGCAACTGCACGAAGCTGACGCACGGGTGCCGGCCAGTGCCTACGCGCAGCTCTGGCGCTTGCTCGCTCGCCGTTGCCACGATGAATTCTTTTGCATGGACCCGCGCGGCCTGCGCACCGGCAGCCTGGCCTTCCTGTGCCGTTCTTCCATGGCCCAGCCAACCCTGGGCGCCGCGCTGGAGAGCGCCCTGGCGTTTCTCGGGCTGATGCTCGAGCACCTGCAGCCGGTCCTGGTACGCCAGCAGAGCCTGGCGGAAATCGTCGTCGGCGAGCCGCTGGATGAGCCGCGCCGGGCCTTCACTTATTTCACTTTCTGGATGATTGTCCATGGGGTTGCTTGCTGGCTGGCCGGGCGGCGCATTCCGATCCTGGCCATCGAGCTGCGTTGCGCTGAACCGCCATTTTGCGATGACTACCGGGTAATGTTTTCGGAGAACCTGCAGTTCGGCCGCCCGCGTACGCGGATGATCTTCGCGGCCGATTGCCTGGACCTGCCGCTCAAACGTACGCCGGAAGAGTTGCAGCGCTTTCTGGCCGAGGCGCCGGCCAACATTCTGGTCAAGTACCGTGACCCGGCCAGCCTCGCGCGACGGATCAAGGAAACGCTGCGCCAGCTACCCGCCGGCGAGTGGCCGGAAACCGAAACCCAGGCCCAGCAGCTGTGCATATCGGCCTCGACCCTGCGTCGCCGTCTGGCCGAAGAAGGCACGACCTATCAGGGCCTCAAGGACAGTGTGCGCAAAGAGCTGTCGATTGCCTGGCTGGCAGAGGCGCAGGTGAGCTTCGCCGAGATTGCCGAGCGTCTGGGGTTCGCCGACAGCAGCTCATTCTACAAGGCGTTTCGCAAATGGTATGGCTGCAACCCCGGCCACTATCGGACGCTGATCGGGCAGGGTGAAGCCCATCCACCGGCGCGATGATCGCGGCTGCGGCAACGTCGGCAAACGGTCCACGCAATCCTTGAGGCCAAACCAGTCATCCAGATTGACAGCTTTGGCCATTGTCCCGTAACGGCTCTGGCGCGACTATCTTCAGATCAATCGTTTTATTCCAACAATAAAAAACGAGGAGTCTGGCGATGCGTGATTACCGTGCCGCGGCGCAAGGATTCAACTACCCGCAAACCGCTGCGGCCGCCCTGCAAGGCAGCCTTGAAGCGCTCAATGCCTGCGTCGAGTGCTGCGACCGGCATGTTGGCGGCAATCGTATTGCACTGAACTGCGAAGGCCGCGAGGGTAGCAGCGCCCAGTACAGCTTCGAGCAACTGCAGCAAGCTGCTGCGCGCCTGGCCAATGTGCTCAGGGCCCAGGGTGTAGGCGCCGGCGACCGGGTTGCCGGCTTGATGCCGCGTACGGTCGAGTTGCTGATCACCGTGTTGGCGACCTGGCGCTTGGGCGCAGTCTACCAACCGCTGTTCACTGCTTTTGGCCCCAAGGCTATCGAGCACCGGCTGGAACAGTCCGGGGCCAAGGTGGTGGTCACCGAGCCGCTCAATCGCAGCAAGCTCGACGAGGTCCATGACTGCCCGACGATCATCTGTGTTGGTGCCGCCGACGACGCCAGCGATATCGACTTTCACACGGCGCTGGCAGCAGCCGATGATCATTGCCCGCCGGTGCTGCTCGGTGCAGATGCGCCGTTCCTGCTGATGTTCACCTCCGGCACTACCGGCCCGGCCAAGCCGCTGGAAGTGCCGCTGCGGGCGATCGTTGCCTTCCAGGGCTACATGCGTGACGCCATCGACCTGCGCCCTGAGGACAATTTCTGGAACCTCGCCGATCCGGGCTGGGCCTACGGGCTTTACTACGCGGTGACCGGGCCCCTGGCGCTGGGGCACGCCACGACCTTTTTCGATGGGCCGTTCAGTGTCGAAAGCACCTGCCGGGTCATCAACAAGTACGCCATCAGCAACCTGGCAGGCTCGCCCACCGCCTATCGCCTGCTGATCGCTGCCGGCCGCGCGTTCAGCACGCCGATCAAGGGCCGCTTGCGGGTGGTCAGCAGCGCCGGCGAGCCGCTCAACCCGGAAGTGATCCGCTGGTTTGCCGATGAGTTGCGGGTGACCATCCACGACCATTACGGGCAGACCGAGCTGGGCATGGTGCTGTGCAACCACCATGGCCTGGAGCACCCGGTGCACCTGGGCTCGGCCGGCTTCGCCATTCCCGGCCACCGCATCGTCGTGCTCGATGAGCAGCACCGTGAACTGCCGGCAGGGCAACCGGGGATTCTCGCCGTGGATCGCGAGCAGTCGCCGCTGTGCTGGTTTAACGGCTACCACGGTTTGCCGACCAAGGCCTTCGTCGGCAAGTACTACTTGAGCGGCGACACCGTCGAGCTCAATAGCGATGGCAGCATCAGCTTTGTCGGTCGCAGTGACGACGTGATCACCACCTCCGGCTACCGGGTCGGCCCGTTCGATGTCGAGAGCGCGCTGATCGAACACCCGGCGGTGATCGAGGCCGCGGTGGTCGGCAAGCCCGACCCGGAACGTACCGAACTGATCAAGGCCTTCGTGGTGCTGGCCAGCGGCACACAGCCCTGCGAGGAACTGGCCGAGGCGCTGAAACAGCATGTCCGCCAGCGCCTGTACGCCCACGCCTATCCACGGGAAATCGAATTCGTCAGCGAACTGCCCAAGACCCCGAGCGGCAAGCTGCAGCGTTTCATCCTGCGTAACCAGGAAATTGCCAAACAACAAGCCGCGCAGGCTTCGACCGTCAGCGCCTGAGGAACGACCATCATGCAGATTGCCAACAAGAACTTCATCGTCAGCGGCGCAGCCTCCGGCCTGGGCGCCGCCACCGCACAGATGCTCATCGAGGCCGGAGCCCAGGTGATGCTGGTCGACCTCAATGCCGAGGCGGTCGCTGCCAAGGCCCAGGCGCTGGGCACCAAGGCACGCTTTGCAGTTGCCGATATCAGTCAGGAGGCCGCCGCCAAGGCCGCGGTCGATGCCGCCGTTGCCGCCTTCGGCAGTCTCCATGGCCTGATCAATTGCGCCGGTATCGTTGGCGCCGAAAAGGTTCTGGGCAAGAACGGCCCCCATGGCCTGGACAGCTTCAGCCGGGTGATCAACGTCAACCTGATCGGCAGCTTCAACCTCTTGCGCCTGGCCGCTGCGGCCATGGCCGAAGGCGAGGCGGGCGCCGACGGTGAGCGCGGGGTGATCATCAATACCGCGTCGATCGCCGCTTATGACGGCCAGATCGGCCAGGCCGCCTACGCCGCCTCCAAGGGTGCGATCGCCAGCCTGACCTTGCCCGCCGCCCGTGAACTGGCACGCTTCGGCATCCGTGTGATGACCATCGCCCCGGGCATTTTCGAAACCCCGATGATGGCCGGCATGACCCAGGAAGTACGCGACTCGCTGGCCGCCGGAGTACCGTTCCCGCCACGCTTGGGCCGCCCGCAGGAATACGCCGCGCTGGCCCGCCACATCATTGAAAACAGCATGCTCAACGGTGAGGTGATCCGTCTCGACGGCGCCTTGCGCATGGCTGCCAAATAATTTTCGGAGTATTCAATCATGACCCTTGCCAATGATCCGATTGTAATCGTCAGCGCCGTGCGCACGCCCATGGGCGGCCTGCAGGGCGACCTGAAAAGCCTGACCGCACCGCAGCTGGGTGCTGCGGCCATTCGTGCCGCTGTCGAGCGTGCCGGGGTAGCCCCCGACAGCGTCGAGCAGGTGCTGTTCGGCTGCGTGCTGCCGGCAGGCCTGGGCCAGGCCCCGGCGCGCCAGGCGGCGCTGGGCGCCGGGCTGAACAAGGCCACCACCTGCACCACCCTGAACAAGATGTGCGGCTCGGGCATGCAGGCGGCGATCATGGCCCACGACCTGCTGCTGGCCGGCAGCGCCGATGTGGTTGTGGCCGGCGGCATGGAGAGCATGTCCAATGCCCCTTACCTGCTGGACAAGGCCCGCAGCGGTTACCGCATGGGCCACGGCAAGATCATCGACCACATGTTCTTCGACGGCCTGGAAGATGCCTACGACAAGGGCCGGTTGATGGGCACCTTTGCCGAGGACTGCGCCCAGAGCAATGGATTTACCCGTGAGCAGCAGGACGATTTCGCCATCGCCTCGCTGACCCGCGCCCAGCAGGCTATCAAGGACGGCAGCTTTGCCAGCGAGATCGTTCCGGTCGAAGTGACCGAGGGCAAGACCCAGCGCCTGATCAGCGACGACGAGCAGCCGCCCAAGGCGCGCCTGGACAAGATCCCGCAGCTCAAGCCGGCCTTTCGCGACGGCGGCTCGGTGACCGCGGCAAACTCCAGCTCGATCTCCGACGGTGCTGCGGCGCTGGTGCTGATGCGTCGTTCCCAGGCACAAAAGCAAGGCTTGAAGCCGCTGGCGGTGATCCATGGTCACGCGGCATTTGCCGACACCCCGGCGTTGTTCCCCAGCGCACCGATCGGTGCTATCGACAAGCTGGTCAAACGCACCGGCTGGAGCCTGGCCGAGGTCGACCTGTTCGAAATCAATGAAGCCTTCGCCGTGGTCACCCTGGCGGCGATGAAGCACCTGGACCTGCCGCACGACAAGGTCAACGTCCATGGCGGCGCGTGCGCCCTGGGCCACCCGATCGGTGCTTCGGGCGCACGCATCCTTGTCACCTTGCTCGCGGCCCTGCGCCAGAAAGGCCTGCATCGCGGGATTGCCGCCATCTGCATCGGCGGCGGCGAAGCCACGGCCATGGCCGTCGAGTGTCTGTACTGAGGTGCACCATGCTAATCAATGACGAACAACAGCAAATCAGCGATGCGGTGCGCCAGTTTGCCCAGGAGCGCCTGCGGCCATTCGCCGAGCAGTGGGACCGCGAACACCGCTTTCCCAAGGAGGCCATCCAGGAGATGGCCGAGCTGGGCCTGTTTGGCATGCTGGTGCCGGAGCAGTGGGGCGGCAGCGACACCGGTTATGTCGCCTATGCCATGGCCCTGGAAGAAATCGCCGCCGGCGACGGCGCTTGCTCGACCATCATGAGCGTGCATAACTCGGTGGGCTGCGTACCGATCCTCAAGTTCGGCAATGAGCAACAGAAGCAGCAGTTCCTCACGCCGCTTGCCAGTGGCGCGATGCTCGGTGCCTTCGCCCTGACCGAGCCGCAGGCCGGCTCCGATGCCAGCAGCCTGAAGACCCGCGCCCGCCGAGATGGCGATCACTACGTGCTCAACGGCTGCAAGCAGTTCATCACCTCCGGGCAGAACGCCGGGGTGGTGATCGTGTTTGCCGTGACTGACCCCGAGGCCGGTAAACGCGGCATCAGTGCCTTTATCGTGCCCACCGACTCAGCGGGTTACCAAGTGGCGCGAGTCGAGGACAAACTCGGCCAGCACGCCTCCGACACCTGCCAGATCGTCTTTGACAACGTGCGCGTGCCGGTGGCCAACCGCTTGGGCGAGGAGGGCGAAGGCTACAAGATCGCCCTGGCCAACCTTGAAGGTGGCCGTATCGGCATCGCTTCGCAATCGGTGGGCATGGCCCGTGCCGCCTTCGAGGTGGCCCGTGACTATGCCCGCGAGCGCGAGAGCTTCGGCAAACCGTTGATCGAGCACCAGGCCGTGGCCTTCCGCCTGGCCGACATGGCCACCCGCGTTGCCGTGGCCCGGCAGATGGTCCTGCATGCCGCGGCGCTGCGCGATGCCGGGCGTCCGGCCCTGGTCGAAGCGTCGATGGCCAAGCTGTTCGCCTCGGAAATGGCCGAAAAGGTCTGTTCGGATGCCTTGCAGACCCTCGGCGGTTATGGCTATCTGAGCGACTTTCCGCTGGAGCGCATCTACCGCGATGTGCGGGTCTGCCAGATCTATGAAGGCACCAGCGACATTCAGCGCATGGTCATTGCGCGCAATCTTTGAAGGGAGCAGCTTGCATGTCATTTGAAACCATTCTGTTGGACATCCACGGCAAGGTCGGCCTGATCACCCTCAACCGCCCTCAGGCGCTCAATGCCCTGAACGCGCAGATCGTCGGCGAGATCAACCAGGCCCTGGACCAGCTCGAGGCCGACCCGAACATCGGTTGCGTGGTGCTGACCGGCTCCGCCAAGGCGTTCGCAGCTGGCGCCGACATCAAGGAAATGGCCGACCTGCGCTACCCGCAGATCTACGTCGATGACCTGTTCAGCGACGCTGATCGCATCGCCAACCGGCGCAAGCCGATCATCGCCGCTGTGTCGGGTTTTGCCCTGGGCGGCGGTTGTGAACTGGCGATGATGTGCGACTTCATCCTTGCCGCCGATAACGCCAAGTTCGGCCAGCCGGAAATCAATCTCGGTGTGCTGCCAGGCATGGGCGGCACCCAGCGCCTGACCCGTGCGGTGGGCAAGGCCAAGGCCATGGAGCTGTGTCTGAGCGGCCGCCTGATGGGCGCCGAGGAAGCCGAGCGCGCTGGCCTGGTCGCACGGGTAGTACCGCAGGCCGAGTTGCTGGAGGAAGCGCTGAAAGTGGCCGCGACCATCGCTAGCAAGTCGATCCCGATGACCATGATGGTCAAGGAAAGCGTCAACCGTGCCTTTGAGGTCAACCTGGCCGAGGGCGTGCGTTTCGAGCGCCGGGTGTTCCATGCGGCCTTCGCCACCGAAGACCAGAAGGAAGGCATGGCCGCGTTTATCGCCAAGCGTGAGGCGCAGTTCAAGGATCGTTGAAATGGATCGGGCGCTGCTGCCAGCGCCCGGTTTTCTACCGTCACTCCTTGAAAAACCATTGTCGAGCCGCCGCCAGGCTTATCGGCCCGCGGTGCACCACCTTGTTGCCTTCGACGAACTGCCCGCGGTCATAGCGCTGACTGGCAAGCTTCAGGTGCGCGGCCTTGAAGTCGTCGACCGGGGTGTTCTCGGCCGCGTAGTGAAAGTGCGCATACCACAAGGGTTTGTTGGCGTGCAGCACCACGTACTCATCCAGGTACTCCTGTGCCCAGCCCCGGGTACTGGCCAGCGGCTTGCGCTTGACCAGCCGCTTGAGTTTCACCTGGCCCTTGCCCAGCAGGTACTCCAGCTCGCGCATGCTCGGTGCTTGCGTCAGGGCCGCCTCTATCCTCAGTTGCTCGCCGGTGTGCAACAGTTCGCCAGCGACTTCATCCAGCTGTTTGATCTGCAGGGCTGCATCCGTGTTGCCAGCCGCCTGATCGGTCTGGTTGTCGCGGGTCAGGGTTCGCTCGATGGCCTGGCGCTGCGCAGTCAGCGCCAGCCGGCGGCGATCGGCTATTTCCTCGATTTCGATTGGCAGGTAGGTGCTTCTGCCCTGGTTCTTAAGGCGCTGGATATCTTGCCTAGCGAGTGCGGCAAGGCGCATGCCTTCACGCAGCAGGGCACTCAGATCGGCGTCTGTGACCTGTGGAGGTAGCGCTTGCTCGGGGGATATGGGCTCCCAGGTCCCAGTAAGCGGATCTTCACGGTAGGACGCACGGATACTGTCGTCCTGTGGGTTGTGGATGTCGACGATACCTTCACTGTCGCGTCGCTGTTGCCCTAGCAGCACGCCCTCGTCACGGGTTTCGATCAGCCCTGGCACTTGTCGGTGCAACTGACGCAGGCTGCTGCGCTCAAGCAGCGGCTGCGGGTATTCGTCGAGGTCGGCGCGGGTCTCCTTGAGCATCAAGGTCAAGTCGGTTTCGAGCCTGGACACCAGGCTGTCGGCGGCCTGCTGACCGGGCACCAGGTTTTTCAGATTGCCCAGTTGGCGCAGCGCCGTGCTGAAGTGGCGCTGGATATTGTCCAGTACGCGGGCATGAACCTCTGCCTGCTCACGGCTCAAGGCCTGCAGGTTCATGCGCTGCAGCATGCCCTGCTCGATATTGCGCCAGCTGTGCTCGAGCCAGTAATCGCTTTCGCTGGCATCCTCGCCTGCCTCCACCAGCCTCAAGCGGTTGCTCAGCACCTCGCTGCGCAGGGTGTACCAGTACAGCCGCGACGCAGGACCGACGGCAGGTTCGTTGAGGCTCAGTTCCATCATCTGGATAGTGGGTTGACGGATGCTGGACAGCTTGTGCAGTTGCTCGCGGGTAGCGCTCAGGGTCTCGGTATGGCTGATCAGTTTGCCGAGCAGGAGCTCGATCTGGTCGAGCAGATCGACCTGCATTGAATGTTTGCTTGAGCCTGGCTCAGGCAAGACTCCGTCGGTTTCCCTGACCGACTGGACAAAGCGCTGGCGCAACGGTTTGTACAGTTTGCCCAGGGTCGAAAGCATGGACAGCTGGCAACGTGCTCGTTCAAACAGGGCTTTTGCCTGCAGTGTCTTGTACTGATTGAGGGGGCGTTTTTCATTGCGTTCACGCAGCGTCTCTCGGTGTCGCTCGAAGTCCTGGGACAACGTTTCCATCTTGCCCAGATAGCCTTGCAGGATGCGCGGGTCGGTGTCGTCAGTGAGCTGCCGGGCAAATGCCTGCAGACGTTGCTGGCTGGCCAGTGCCTCGGCTTGCTGCGTGCGTAATGTCTGATCCAGGTTGTCGATCGACTGCTCCAGGTCAGCGGACTTGAGGCGATTGCGCAGGGGCTGCCCGCCGCGCAGGCGCAAGCGCAGATCGAGTGTCCAGCGCAGGGCCTCATCTCTTCTCAGCCAGGGCCCGGCGATAATGCGCGGTTGGTCGATGGCGGCATCGAATTGCACTGGATAGGCGCGAGCGCCCTGGGCGAAATAGAGTTGTTCGTTGTGCAGGTACAGGCCCTGCAGCGTCCCGTCCGCGATGGGGGAGCCGAGCGTACTGGGTGATAGCGGGCTGGCCAGGCTTTCAAGGTGGGTTTTCTGCTGGGCTGTAAGCCGGTGGTCAGGACGCGCCCAGCTGAAGTTCAGCTCGGCCTGCGGTGCGGGTAGCGTCTGAGCGGTGGGTGTTCTTGCTGGCACAGAGGCGTGGGTGGGCGGCGTGGGCGCTTCTGGGCGGATGCCCAGCCTGCGGGTGGCGTGCACGAACAGGACCATGGCGATATTGATCAGCAGGTCGGCGAACGCCTGGCGATGCGCTGCCGGGCTGTCCTTTTCATCACTCTCGAGCAGGCGCTTGGCACTGTCGAGCACCTGGATCATCCAGGTGACCTTGGCCACGGTGCCTTCGAACAACGGCAGCAAAGTGTTGAACATCAGCCAACCCAGTTGCTTCCAGGCGTTCCAGCGCGATTGCGCGGTGCTGGTCGAGTGGCGCTTGGCCCGTTCGACCAGTTCTTCGGCACTGGCCTGGTAGATCAGCTCGCGTAGCGACCCTTGTGCCGGAGCCGTACCCAGGCTGGCCGGTGCAGGCGTCTGCAACTGTTCGAACTCGGCACCAGGGACGAAGCGGTGAATGTGTGGCTCATGCAGGCCGCCATTGGCATAGATCGGACGGGTTTGTTCAGGCAGGCGATCGAGCAGGTCATCCTGCAACGGGCCGCTGCTGGCAAGCGCGTCGAACAGGGCAGTCCGGTCGCGAAACTCCAGCAGCGCTTCGGTATGCAACGGACGATACAGCAAACAAGGGCCTTGCCTGACATCGCCAGGTTCGATCAGCCATGCATTGAGTGGCGTATCGGCAGTAGCGCCACTTGCACGCAGCAGGGTCAGGGGCCTGAGTACGAAGCCCCCCGGCGCTGACTGGCCAAACAGGGCGTCTACCGCCTGGCAGGCCGCCAGGCTGATGCGTTTGTCGCGCAGATGCAGCTCCAGTGCCAAGAGCGGCAACTGGGTCTTGAGCTGCGCACTGAACAGCGTCCGCCGCGTCTTCGACTGATCGGGGTCGTCGAGCAATTGCCGTTGCAAGGTCTGCGGATATTGCCCACCAATGTCCAATTCACCTACCAGAGTGCGCACATAGGCTTCATTCATCCAGTCGGGCAGGTCGGCACCGCTGAGCAAATGCAGGCTCACAGTGTTTGCGGCCAGCACGCCCAGATTGTCGATGGCCAGTTGTGCGAGGGAAAAGTTGACGACCTTGATTACGCCGTCGGTGATCACACTGTCTTGCCCGGCGCTGGCGCTGGCGATGACCTGATGATTAGTGACTATCACGTCGCTGGCCTTGAACCCGGCAGCAGGGTGATCGTGCTCAATCCTCGCGTCCAGGGCCTTGCAGGCGAAGGCCTCGGCGGTGTCGATGCCGTCACGCCAGGTTTTGCCGGCGGCCGCTTTGTGTGATTGGGCCTGATTGATCAGCAAGGTGCTGTAGCGGATGGCCAGCTCGTTGTCGAGTAGCCATGCCGGCAATAGTGAAGCGATCTTGTTCTGACGTTCCAGCTCTTGAGCCGTGCACAGGTCCAGCATCGAGGTCGAGCGGTCGATGATGGCGTTGAGCGCTGCCGCTTGCTCAGGCGTTCTCGATGCCTGGGCGATGACCTCGATCAAACGCAATTGTTGCTTGAGAAAACCGACGGCCTGGGCTTCGAATGCCGAGGTTGTCGGCTCGCGGAATCGAGCCTGGGGAGGTGTGGATAACAACGACCTTGGCCAGTGCCGGGTGAGCATGTCGAGAAAACCCTGGGTGGAATCGAAGGGCGCCAGGGCGCCTACCAGGGTAAACAGCATCGCCACCTGGGCCTTGGGTGGGTCGGGAAAGTCTTCGACCAGCAAGGCACTGGACAGATCGGCATCAATGAGCTGGGCCGAGGTCAGGTCGACCGTTATCTGCTGGACGCTCAAGCCCTGCAGGTTGTCAAAGCGGCTGCGTTGCTGCGGTGTTGGAAAGGCCGGCACGATGCTGGCGATAGCCGCTTGCGCCGGGGTCAGCCGGCCAGCGTTGAGGCCGACAACGATCGCATCCTTCATCAGCTTTTGCAGGTAAGCGGCGTACCAGCCCCAGGGCGTTTCGCCATGTGCGTCACTCTGGCTCCAGAATTCGACCAGTGCCTGCAGGAACGCCTCGACGATCAAAGGACCACAGTCATTGACCAGCAGTTCAACGGTATGCAGGTCCACCTCAAGGTGTGCATCGGCACCTTGTTGAGGGTAGCGGCTGAGATAGTCTTCCCCGTCATTCAGGTTCAAGGTGCTGCCCAGGCAATATCGCTCGATCAGCACTTGAGGCAACTGGCGGATAAGAACATGAGGTTCGGTGTGGCTGATCAGATAGAGCGTCAGCGGATTGTGCTGCAGTGGCAGTTGCCGTTGGGCCCAGTGCTCAAGCAGGATCTGGCCGGCGATTTCGAGCAGGGCGGGACGCTTGACGAAGCGCTTGGCGACCGCGCAGCTCAAGGTCGCCTGTTCGGCTATGGACTGATGGAGGGAAGGGACGGTCATCTGGCGAGGCTTCCAAAAAAGAAGGGAGGCCACATAAGACGATTGCGCCCGCATGAGCAGGCGGTAGCCGGTTACCACCCAGGCGTTACTACCAATTGACGAGACGGCACCTGCCAAGGACCGATTCGCGCCTGCCATGCGGCTGCTTACCATCGGCTCAACTGCCTGTCATGCCGACAGGCCCGCACCGCACATGAGGCCCCCCCATGATCTACGCGCCCCCTGGCTCACCTGATGCCCTGATCAGTTTCAAGGCTGTCTACGGCAACTACATCGGCGGCGAATTCGTGGCCCCGTTGACGGGCCAGTACTTCAGCAACAGCTCGCCGGTCAATGGCCAGGCCATTGCCGAGTTCCCGCGCTCCGCGGCCGCTGACATCGACCTGGCCCTGGATGCCGCCCACGGCGCGGCGCCAGCCTGGGGACGCACATCGGTGCAGGAGCGCTCGCGGATCCTGTTGAAGATCGCCGATCGCATCGAACAGCACCTTGAAGTGCTGGCCCTGAGCGAAACCTGGGACAACGGCAAGGCCATCCGCGAAACCCTGAATGCCGACGTGCCACTGGCTGCCGATCACTTTCGTTACTTCGCCGGCTGCATCCGCGCCCAGGAAGGCAGCGCCGCCGAGATCAACGAGCACACTGCCGCTTATCACTTCCATGAGCCGCTCGGCGTGGTCGGTCAGATCATCCCCTGGAACTTCCCGTTGCTGATGGCCGCCTGGAAACTCGCCCCGGCCCTGGCCGCAGGCAACTGCGTGGTGCTCAAGCCGGCCGAGCAGACGCCGCTGTCGATTACCGTGTTCGCTGAACTGATCGGTGATCTGTTGCCCGCTGGCGTGCTCAACATCGTCCACGGCTTTGGCCGCGAAGCCGGTGAAGCCCTGGCCACCAGCAAGCGTATCGCCAAGATTGCTTTCACCGGCTCTACCCCGGTGGGCTCGCACATCATGAAATGCGCTGCCGAGAACATCATCCCCTCGACGGTGGAACTGGGCGGCAAGTCGCCGAACATCTTCTTCGAAGACATTATGCAGGCCGAGCCCGCGTTCATCGAAAAAGCCGCCGAAGGCCTGGTGCTGGCGTTCTTCAATCAGGGCGAAGTGTGTACCTGCCCGTCGCGGGCGTTGATCCAGGAGTCGATCTACGAGCCGTTCATGGCCCAGGTTCTGAAAAAGATCAGCCAGATCAAGCGCGGCAACCCGCTGGACACCGAGACCATGGTCGGCGCCCAGGCATCCGAGCAGCAATACGACAAGATCCTCTCCTACCTGCAGATCGCCCGCGAAGAGGGCGCCCAGGTGCTGGCCGGTGGTGACTGTGAACGCCTGGGGGGCGACCTTGCCAGCGGCTATTACATCCAGCCGACCCTGCTCAAGGGCCACAACCAGATGCGCGTGTTCCAGGAAGAAATCTTCGGCCCGGTGGTCGGCGTGACCACGTTCAAGGACGAAGCCGAAGCCCTGGCGATTGCCAACGATACCGAGTTCGGGCTTGGCGCCGGGGTCTGGACCCGTGACATCAACCGCGCCTACCGCATGGGCCGCGGCATTCAGGCCGGGCGGGTGTGGACCAACTGCTACCACCTGTACCCGGCCCACGCCGCGTTCGGTGGCTACAAGAAATCCGGGGTCGGCCGCGAGACCCACAAAATGATGCTCGATCACTACCAGCAGACCAAGAACCTGCTGGTGAGTTACGACGTCAATCCGCTGGGGTTCTTCTGAAGGCCCGGATAACCTGAAAGAAACGGTTCCAAAGTAGCATTCGACCCGCACCGGCAACGGTGTATTAATAGGCGCACCGCAATCCTGTGGTGCCAGAAGAGGATGGACCTATGTGGAAAAAGCCTGCGTTCACTGATCTGCGTATCGGTTTTGAAGTGACCATGTACTTCGCCAATCGCTGATCCCTCTTGCGCCGGTCGCTGCTTGCAGCGGTCGGCGCTTCTGTTTCTGCCTGCGATGGTCTGATTGCAATCGAGGCGGGATGCTTTAGGCTGGCGCTAGTACAACAAGAATAGAGGCGTCCCATGAGCCCGAAGCTGAGCCAGTTGCGCAAGTTCGTCTCTCCGGAAATCATCTTCGGCGCCGGTTGCCGTCATCATGTCGCCAATTACGCCAAGACCTTTGGCGCGCGCAAGGTGCTGCTGGTCAGCGACCCAGGGGTGATCGCCGCCGGCTGGGTGGCTGATATCGAAGCCAGCCTGCAACAGCAGGCCATTGATTACTGCCTGTACACCGAGGTTTCGCCCAACCCTCGGGTTGAAGAGGTCATGGCCGGCGCCGAGCGCTACCGTAGCGAACAGTGCGATGTGATCGTCGCGGTCGGTGGCGGCAGCCCCATGGATTGCGCCAAGGGTATCGGCATCGTGGTTGCCCATGGTCGGCACATTCTCGAGTTCGAAGGGGTCGACACCATCCGCGTGCCGAGCCCGCCGTTGATCCTGATCCCGACCACTGCCGGTACCTCCGCCGACGTTTCCCAGTTCGTGATCATCTCCAACCAACAGGAGCGCATGAAGTTTTCCATCGTCAGCAAGGCGGTGGTGCCGGATGTGTCGCTGATCGACCCGGAAACTACCCTGAGCATGGACCCGTTCCTCTCCGCCTGTACCGGCATCGACGCGCTCGTGCATGCCATCGAGGCGTTCGTCTCGACCGGCCACGGGCCGCTGACCGACCCCCACGCGCTGGAAGCCATGCGCCTGATCAACGGCAACCTGGTGCAGATGATCGCCAACCCGGCCGACATCGCCCTGCGCGAGAAGATCATGCTCGGCAGCATGCAGGCGGGGCTGGCGTTCTCCAACGCCATTCTCGGTGCCGTGCATGCCATGTCCCACAGCCTGGGTGGCTTTCTCGACCTGCCCCATGGACTGTGCAACGCGGTACTGGTCGAGCATGTGGTGGCGTTCAATTACAGCGCCGCCCCCGAGCGCTTCAAGGTCATCGCGCAAACCCTCGGTATCGATTGCCGAGGCCTGAGTCACAAGCAGGTCAGCCAGCGCCTGGTCGAGCACCTGATTGCGCTCAAGCACGCCGTGGGCTTTCACGAAACCCTTGGCCTGCATGGCGTCGGCATGACCGACATTCCCTTTTTGTCCCAGCACGCCATGGACGACCCGTGCATCCTGACCAACCCACGCAGCTCCAGCCAGCGCGATGTCGAGGTGGTGTATGGCGAGGCCCTCTGAACCGGCGGGCGATGCCCTGGCCGGGCTGCTGGGGCTGAGCAATCACACCGTGCGCAAGAGCCACTACCCGGAACTGGCGGTGCGCCTTGAAGAGCTGGAAGCCGAACGCAATCGCTACAAGTGGCTGTTCGAGCATGCGGTACATGGCATCTTTCAGGCCAGTCTCGAGGATGGCATGCGGGCGGCCAATCCGGCGTTGGCGCGCATGCTGGGGTACCCGGACGCCCAGGCACTGGTGTTGTCGCGCAACGATCTGGCCAGCCATCTGTTCGCTGGTGGCCAGGATGAGCTACTGGCCATCGCTCAGGTGCTGCAGCGCGAGCAGGCGCTGATTGGCTATGAAACCCAGTTGCGCAGGCGTGATGGTAGCCGCATCGATGTACTGATGAACCTGTTGTTGCGTCCGGACGAAGAGGGGGTGGTCGAGGGCTTTGTCGCCGACATCACCGAGCGCAAGCTGGCCCAGGAGCGCCTGCAGCAACTCAACGACCAGCTCGAACAGCGGGTCGCCGAGCGCACCAATGAACTGATCGAAGCCCGTGATGCCGCCCAGGCGGCCAACCGCAGCAAGGACAAATACCTGGCAGCGGCCAGTCACGATCTGTTGCAACCACTTAATGCTGCACGGCTATTGATCTCGACCTTGCGCGAACGGCCTCTGCCCACGAGCGAGCAGCAACTGGTGGAGCGAGCGCATCAGGCCTTGGAGGGCGCCGAAGATCTGCTGACCGACCTGCTGGACATCTCCCGTCTGGATCAGGCGACGATCAAGCCGGACCTGGACCTGTACCGCCTGGATGAAGTGCTGGCGCCCTTGGCCTCGGAGTTCCAGCCGGTCGCCGAGGCCGCCGGGCTCAGCCTGCGCATGCGCAGCGCGCGCCTGGCAATACGCACCGACCTGCGCCTGCTCACGCGAATCCTGCGTAACTTCCTCAGCAATGCCTGCCGCTATACCGAGCATGGACGCATCCTGCTCGGTGCGCGGCGGCGCGGCGAATCCCTGCGTCTGGAAGTCTGGGACACTGGCCGGGGCATTGCCGCCGACCGTCTTGAATCGATCTTCCTTGAGTTCAACCAATTGGACGTCGGCCGCGCTGCCGACCGCAAAGGGGTGGGGTTGGGCCTGGCAATTGTCGAACGGATCGCGCGGATACTCGATTATCCGGTCAGGGTCCGCTCCTGGCCGGGGCGCGGCTCGGTGTTCAGTATCGACGTGCCGCTCTCGAACGAGGCGCCGAGCGAGGCACCCCTGTCGGCGCTGGCACAGCCCAGCGTGGGCGATCCGTTGCCCGGGCGCCGCCTGTTGGTGGTGGACAATGAATTGACTATTCAGCACAGCATGGCCGCACTGCTGCGCCAGTGGGGCTGTGAAGTGCTCACCGCCAGCGATTTTACCGGTGCTCTGGAGGTGCTCGAAGGCCGGGCGCCGGAGCTGATCCTGGCTGATTTTCATCTGGATCACGGCGTGACCGGCTGCGAAGTGGTGCGAGATTTACGCCGGCATTTCGCCCAGAGTATCTTTGCCGTGATGATCACCGCCGATCGCAGTGACCAGAGCCGTCGTGCCATGCAACGCCTGGGTGCGCCGTTGTTGAACAAGCCGGTGAAGCCGGGCAAGTTGCGTGCGGTGTTGAGCCAGTTGCTGAGTTGAAAGGGATCTTTGTTACAAGGTTTTTGTCGGAGAGTTACCGTTTGTCCCCGGGAAAGCGCCTACGGCGCAGTTTTTTTGTTATAAACCAGCGCCGGGGGAGGGCCATTAGCGCCTTTTCGGTCAAATCCACCGTCATTTCTGTTGCCCAGTGTGAATCTCGGCCTTAGACTGCCGCCCCCTGTAAATTGAGTGCCGGATGGTGCTTGAAGAATTCCGCTGCTGGCGAGCTGTTCGCCAGGAGCACCCGATTCGCCTTAATGCACGTATTTTTTATAGAGAAATCAATGACAAAGGAAAAGTTGCTGGCCATGCCGGCCGATGACTACATGAACGCTGAGCAATTGGCTTTCTTCACCGATCTGCTGCAGTCGATGAAGGTCGAGACCCATGAGCGCATCGAGCAAAGCCGTGTAACCATCGAAAGCCTGGACACGCCTGCCGATCCTGCCGACGCCGCCTCGGTCGAAGAAGAGCGCCATTGGCTGGTCAACGCGATCGAGCGCGATCAGCGTCTGCTGCCACAGCTGGAAATGGCCCTGGGCCGGATTGCCGACGAAAGTTTCGGCTGGTGCGACGACAGTGGTGAGCCCATTGGCTTGAAACGCCTGCTGATCAGCCCGACCACCAAGTACTGCATCGAAGCTCAAGAGCGGCACGAGCAAATCGATAAGCACCAGCGTCAGGCCTGACCCGCGCAGGTGTCCGACAAAACCCCCGCAGAGCGATCTTCGGGGGTTTTGTTTTTCTTGCCCTGTATCAACAGCGGCAGTCTTACATCCAAGGAAGCATGGCTAATGGCCTAATAGTGGCGTTTAATGGCCGCACAACAAGATGTGTTGCGATGGAGCCAAAACATGATGCGAGAAGGATCTCTGCCCGGCGCCGTGGTTGAAGGGCAAGCTGCCCCGGACAATGATGTGCGCTGGTCAGACTCGGTTTTGCAGAGCCTGGTGCTGGCAGGGTTGCTGGCAGCCATGGCGTTTGCCGAGCTTTCGTTCTATATCTGCCTGCCCCTGGCCTTGCTGGCGCTGTGGTTGCCGCGCCTGCGCAAAGCCTCGGCCGTGCCGCAGATAACCAACGAGCCGTTGGCCGAGCTGACCCGCGACCTGTCCCGCACCACCAGCCACAACGCTTTGTCGGCAGCTGGCGTGGCGTTCTCGGTGCAACAACTGGCGGACAAGCTGCAATCGCAACTGAGCGCGGCAGCGCAGATTGTCAGTAGTGCCGAAGTGATGATCGGTACCGAGAAGGCTACTTCACAGTTGAGCCAGCAGGCCCTGGTCGCTGCCCGCAGCGCCCACGAAAGCAGCGCTGCCGGGCGTACGGTGCTGGCCGAGTCGATCCAGCGCATGCATCACCTGAGTTCACGGGCCACCGCCAGTCGCGAGTTGATCGAAGCCCTGCACCAGCGCAGCGAGGACATTGCCCGGGTCACCCTGGTGATCCAGACCATCGCCAGCCAGACCAACCTGCTGGCCTTGAACGCTGCGATCGAAGCGGCCAGGGCCGGTGACCATGGGCGCGGCTTTGCCGTGGTCGCCGACGAGGTGCGTGGGCTGGCTGGCCGTACTGCCAGCGCCACCGAAGAAGTCGGGCAGATGGTTGCCGACATTCAGCAACGTACGGCTCAGGTGGTCGAGCAGATCCGCGAGCTGTCGGATGACCTGCACAGCGGCGTGGACCAGGTCGAGCACACCGGGGAGCAACTGGACAGCATCGCCGGGCTGGCCGCCGGGGTCGAGCAGCAGATCGGCGAGATTGCCGAGGGCACCGAGACCAATCGGCTACAACTGGACAGCCTGTTCGAGGCGGTCGCGCGGATGCGCAGCGACCTGCAGGTCAGCGACCAGCAAACCCAGTGCCTGGCCCAGGCTGCCGTGCAACTGGAAGGGCAGGCTGAAAGCATCAGCGAGCGGCTGGCCGAGGTCGGCCTGGATGACTATCACCAGCGCGTTTACGACCTGGCCCGCCAAGGCGCACAGCAGATTGGCGCACAGTTCGAAAACGATATCGCTCAGGGCCGGATCAGCCTCGAAGACCTGTTTGATCGTCATTACCAGCAACTGCCGGGGACCTCACCGGCACGCTACCGGACCCGCTTCGATCAGTACACCGACCAGGTCCTGCCGACGATCCAGGAGCCGTTGCTCAAGCAGCATGAAGGCCTGGTGTTCGCCATAGCCTGCACCCAGCAGGGCTATGTGCCTACTCATAACAACGCCTTCAATCAGCCGTTGACCGGGGATCAGACCCTGGACACCGCGCACAACCGCAGCAAGCGCAAGTTCGACGACCGCACCGGTATTCGTTGCGGTAGCCATCAACAGGCGGTGTTGTTGCAAACCTATACCCGCGATACGGGCGAGCTGATGCACGACCTGTCGGTACCGATCCAGGTACAAGGCAGGCATTGGGGTGGTTTGCGCCTGGGCTACCGGCCTCAGCAGAACTGACAGGGCTTTGTTACCTGCGATGTAAAACAGCTGTGCACAGGCTAGCTTTTTTCACAGACGGGCAGGTCTTATCATGCGCACATCGTTAGGTTGCTAATAAATTCCGGAGGGAATGATGAATAGCCAAGTCGATGTGGCGGTAATGATTGGCAGCGGCGTGCCGACGGCGCTACAGGCACAGGGCAAGCGCGTGTGTTGGGTCGTGCTGGTCAACGGTGAGCGGCGCGGCACCGCATTTGCCTGCCGCAGTGAGGCCCAGGAGTGCCGTGCTGCCTGGCTGGAGCAGATGAGCACTGCGGGCCGGCCTGACGTCGCGCGTCAGGCCGGGTGAGGCCGGCAGGGTTCAGTTTTCAAGGTGGCGGGCCAGCGCGCAGGCTTCAGTATGCTCACGGCGAAAGCCTTTGACCCGACCGGTTGCCTGCTCGGTGATATGAAAGAAGCCGATGCCGGCGGGGACCACGACAAAGCGCGGCGGCCTGTTCAGGTTGTACCCAGCTGCATATTCCGTGTAGGAAACACCTCTAGCCTCTCGACGGAATTCAGTGTTTTCGTGCATATTCGCTTCCCTGTGTGCGGTGGATGATTTCCTGGGGTCTGCCCTGTCGAAGGGCTTGCTCTCATCTATCGCACTTTTGTTGCGATAGTGCTGTCAGAAAAAGCGTTTCCGATTAAGGAAATCCGCTGAAAATCTGCAAACGGGCCAAGGCTTGCAGCAATGGGTAAGTATTCCTGCACCTTGCTTTGCCTCTCTGCACAGACTTTTCACGCACTAATCTACTAGTCTTTCAGACTTCGAATTGAAGTACCGCTGCCTTGCGGGCGTCTCGTGGCCCGGTGGGGGAGTGGCGTGTAATCGGTTTTGAGGAATTCTTCTTTGGCAGTCAGCAATCTGGATACACACGCCCTGTTTGTTCTGGGCGACCTCAGGGCGAAACTGGTCAAACAGTTTCAATCGCGTTTTGTTTATGTCACCGAACAGAATGCGGAGGGCCTGTACATGGCCGAGATCGATACTGAAACCGCCTTGGTGGTGGATGACAAACAGCGCTTGGAGCTCAAGGTCGGTGATCATTTTCGCGCCGCCGTATTGCCCAGCCGTGAAGGTGGCAAGCTGGAGATTCGATTTCGCGAGATCAAGCTGACGGTGTACGGCCTGGGTGATTATGCCTTTGTCTCGGTACCGGAAGGCGAAGGCATCGTCTTCAAAGAAGGGCAGGGCGTAGCCTTGGTATTCGCCGCCCATGAGCAGTTGCAGGAGGGCCTGAGCAAGACCCTCAAAGCTGTGACCCGCAAGGTTGCCAAATGGCAGAAAGGTGAATTGACCACCTTCAAGGCCAGCGAGTGAGCGAGCCTGTCGAACGCCCCAGTCGTGCCGACTTCCATGTCCGGCACCAGGCGCAAGCAAGGGCTCTGGCCGAACAATGGCTATTGCAGCGCCCACAGATGCAGGCTGCCTGGTTCGATTGGGTGGCCACTGAGCTCTACAAACTGAGCCCGCCCGAGTATGCCGCTATGGTCCGCCGCGAGCTGCAGCAACTCAGCGGTTGATCCTGGGGTAGACCCTAGTTGCCCCGATCGCGGCCACTGCTGACTTCTTCAGGTACGTCATCGCCGGACATGCGTTTGCGAAACAATGCGGCGCGGGCCAGCAGCAGCGTGGTGACCGGCACGGTGATCGACAGCAGGATCGGGATCAGCCAGGCATGCAGCACCGGCGACTCCTTGAGCATCGAGAAGTACAGGATCGAGGCCAGGGCCACGCACCAGGCGCCCAGGGTCGATGCCAGCGCCGGTGGGTGCATGCGCTGAAAGAAGTCTTTCAGGCGAATCAGGCCGACGGCACCGCTCAGGGCGAACAGGCTGCTCAGCAACAACAACGCGGCGACCAGCATCTCTACCCAAAACGGCAGTTCATTGGCATTGATCATTCGATCACCTCGCCACGCAGGAGGAACTTGGCCAGGGCGAAGGAGCCGACAAAGCCGAACAGCGCGATCAGCAGCGCACCCTCGAAGTAGGTGTCGCTGGCGTAGCGGATGCCCAGCACCAGCATCATCAGCATGGCCAGGATGTACAGGTAATCCAGCGCCAGTACCCGGTCCTGGGCCGAGGGGCCGCGAAACAGCCGCACCAGGGTCAGGGCCATGGCCAGGGCGAAGATGAACAGGCTGGCGAGAATGGCATTGGCAAGCAGGCCAGTCATTCGAAAATCTCCATCAGCGGGCGTTCATAGGTGTGTTTGAAGTGCTCAATGAAGCGGGTCTCGTCGTCCAGGTCGAACACGTGCAGCAAGAGGATGCTGCGGTCCAGGGCCAGCTCCGACCAGATGGTCCCGGGGATCACCGTGGTGATCATCGATAACGCCGCCAGGCCGTGGGCGTCGCGCAGGTCCAGGGGAATATGCACGAACCGCGAGCGTGGTGGCCGGCGCTTGGCTGACCAGACGCCGCGGGCGACCTGCAGGTTGGACACCAGCACATCGACGCCAACCCGCAGGATCAGGCGCGCGATGGTGCCTGGATGACGTATGCGTACCGGCAGTGGCCGCAGTGGCGCCATCAGCAGCGGCGCGACGATGCCCAGCAAGGCACCCAGCAGCAGATTGCCGGGGCTGATCGACAGGTTCAGGACCAGCCACAGCAGCCACAGCGACAGGGACAGCAACGGGGCAGGGAACACACGCTTCATGGCTGCACCTCGCTACTGGCCGCCAGGGTGGTGGGCCCGGGCACTGGTCGGGTACCGAGTACGGCGCTGACGTATTGCTCAGGGTCCTGCAGGCCGGCCGCAGTGTCCTGGGTGTAGCGCAGCAATGGTTCGGCGCGCAGGCTGAGCAGCACGCACAGGCCCAGGAGCACCACGATGGGGATGCACTCATAACGGCGCAGCAACGGCGACGGGCGCTCCTGGGGGGTCCAGAAACGCTGGATGCCGACGCGGGTCAGGGCGATCAGCGAGGCCATGCCAGAGAGCACCAGCAATGCCACCAGCATCCAGCCGGCGACGCTCAGTGGTTGCTCTGGCGAGACACCCAAGCCTTGGGGATTGAATAGCGCACTGATCAGGCTGAGTTTGCCGATAAAGCCCGACAGCGGCGGCATGCCGATGATCAGCAGGGCGCAGGCGATGAAGCTCAGGCCCAGGAACGCCATGGTCCAGGGGATCACCTGGCCGATCACTGCCTTCTGTTCGTCATCGAGGTTGATGCCTTTGGGCGGGTGCAGCGATTCTACGCAGGAGGGCAGGCCGTCACCTTCATCGTCCAGGGGGATTTCGTTGGCCGAGCGCGAACGCTCGATCAGTTCGGCCAGCAGCAATAGCGCACACAGCGCCAGGGTCGAGCTGACCAGGTAGAACAACGCTGCTGCCGTCAGGGTCGCCTGGCCGAAGCCGATAGCCGCCAGCAGGGTGCCGGCCGAGACCAGGATGCTCAGGCTGGCCATGCGCTCCAGGCGCTGTGCCGCGAGTATCGACACCGCCGCGCAACCCAGGGTGGCCAGGCCGCCATAGATCAGCCAGTCGCCGCCAAAGAACGCCGAAGCACCAGCCTGGCCGGAGAACAGCAGCGTCCATAGACGCAGTACGGTGTAGAAACCGACCTTGGTCATGATCGCGAACAACGCAGCCACTGGCGCGCTGGCTGACGAATAAGCCGGCACCAGCCAGAAGTTCAGCGGCCAGATCCCGGCCTTGGCCAGGAACGCCGTGGCCAGGATCGCCGCGCCGGCGTGCAACAGGCCGCGATCAGCCTCCGGCACCAGCGGGATCTTCAGTGCCAGGTCGGCCATGTTCAGGGTACCGGTGACACCGTAGAGCATCGCCGCGCCAATCAGGAACAGCGATGAAGCCAGGAGGTTGATGGCGATGTAATGCAGCCCGGCCTTGACCCGGGCACGACCCGAACCGTGCAGGATCAGACCGTAGGACGCCGCCAGCAGGACCTCGAAAAACACGAACAGGTTGAACAGGTCGGCAGTGAGGAACGCCCCGTACAGTCCCATCAGTTGAATCTGGAACAAGGCGTGGAAGCTGGCGCCGGCGCGATCCCAGCGGGCCATGGCGAACACCAGGGCGCTGACCCCGACGATGCCGGTCAGCACCAGCATCAGGGCCGAAAGGCGGTCGACCACCAGCACGATGCCGAATGGCGCCGGCCAGTTGCCGGGCAGGTACACGCCAATCGAGCTGGCTTGCCCCTGGCCCTGCACCCACAGCAGCAGGGTGATGGCGATGCCCAAACCGAGCAGGCTGGAGATCAGGTTGATACGGGCCTTGAGCGGCCGGCGTTTTTCCCCGAGCAGCAACATCAGCGCCGCAGTCAGCAGCGGCAGCAGGATGGGCGCGACGATCAGTTGGTTCATCGCACTCATTCGTTAGGCTCCCGGCCATCGACGTGGTCGGTCCCGGTCAGGCCGCGGGAGGCCAGCAGCACCACCAGGAACAGCGCGGTCATGGCGAAGCTGATGACGATCGCGGTGAGCACCAGGGCCTGGGGCAGCGGGTCGGTGTAGTTGAGCAGGTCCTGGGGCACGCCGTCCTTGATGATCGGCTCCTTGCCGATGAACAGGCTGCCCATGCTGAAGATGAACAGGTTGACCCCGTACGACAGCAGGCACAGGCCCATCACCACCTGGAAGGTCCGTGGCCGCAGGATCAGCCAGACCCCGGAGGCGGCGAGCACACCGATGGCGATTGCAATGACTTCTTCCATCAGGCGGCTCCTGCTTGAGTGGGTTTCTGTTGGCTGCCCGGGCGATGACCGCGCACCGACTGGTGAGCCAGCGCGGTGAGGATCAGCAGGGTCGAACCGACCACCACGGTGAACACGCCGATATCGAAGAACAGCGCACTGGCCAGGTGGGTGTCACCCAGCAGTGGCAAGTGCAGGTGCGCGGTGTGAGTGGTCAGGAACGGGTAGCCCAGCAACATCGCCCCGACGCCGGTCAGGGTGGCGCACAGCAGGCCAGTGCCCATCCAGCGCAGCGGCCGCAAGCTCATCTGCGCCTCGACCCACTGGGTCCCGGCCACCATGTACTGAAGAATGAACGCCACCGACATCACCAGGCCGGCAACGAAGCCGCCACCTGGCTGGTTGTGGCCGCGCATGAACAGGTACATCGATACCACCAGGGCGATCGGCAGCAGCAGGCGCACCAGCGCCGCCGGCACCATCATGAAGCCCAGCGCGGTGTCGGCCGCGTGGCGCGGGTTGACCAGGTCGGTGACCACGTCCGGTGCCAGCAGGCGCTGCTGGGCCGGCAACTGCATGCTTTCCTTGGGCGGGCGGAAGCGTCGCAGCAGGGCGAACACCGCCAGAGCCACGGCCACCAGTACGGTGATCTCGCCCAGGGTATCGAAACCGCGGAAGTCCACCAGCATGACGTTGACCACGTTGCTGCCGCCGCCCTCGGGCATGGCCCGGCTCAGGTAGAACGAGGAGATGTCGTTGGGGGTCGGGCGGGTCAGCATGGCGTAGGACAGCAATGCCATGCCGCCTCCCACGCCGATTGCCAGCAGCAGGTCGCGCAGACGGCGCAGCCGTGCACGTTCCTGGGTCCCCGGCAGCGGCGAGACGCCTTCGATTCGCCGAGGCAGCCAGCGCAGGCCGAGCAAGATCAGCACCGTGGTAACCACTTCGACCACCAGTTGGGTCAGGGCCAGGTCCGGTGCCGAGAACCAGACGAAGGTAATGCAAGTCATCAAACCGCAGACACTGACCATGGTCAGGGCCGCCAGACGATGATACTTGGCCTGCCAGGCGGCGCCCAGGGCGCAGGCGATGGCGATCAGCCAGAGCATGACGAACACCCCGGAACCGGGAATCTTCGGCCGGTCGCCCCAGCTCAGGCCGCTGTGCAACATCGGCAGCAGGCCGGCCAACAGGGCGATCAGCACCAGCATGAACAGCTGCTTCTGCAGGCGCCGGGTGGTGAACACCCGTTCGAAGCGGCGGGCGGCTCGCATGATCAGCACCTGGCCGTGTTCGAACAGGCGCTTGCCATTGAATCGCTCGATCAGCGGTGGTGACGGGAAGCGCCCGAGCTTGAGCTGATTGCGCAGCAGCAGGTAGAGCACGATGCCGCCGCTCATGGCGATCAGGCTCATGATCAGCGGGGCATTCCAGCCGTGCCAGATGGCCAGGCTGTATTCGGGCAGGGTACCGCCAACCACCGGCAGCGCTGCGGCGGCCAGCAGCGGGCCGACCGACTGGGCCGGGAAGATCCCCACCAGCAAGCAGGTCATCACCAGCAACTCGACCGGCGCGCGCATCCAGCGCGGCGGCTCGTGGGGTGTGTGCGGCAGGTCGGTGGCCGGCGGGCCGAAGAAGACATCGACGGTAAAGCGCAAGGCATAGGCGACGCTGAAGGTACCGGCGAGGGTGGCGATTACCGGCAGGGCCGCTTCGACCCAGGCCGTGGAGCTGATGAACACGGTTTCGGCGAAGAACATCTCCTTGGACAGGAAGCCGTTCAACAGCGGCACCCCGGCCATCGAGGCGCTGGCCACCATGGCCAGGGTCGCGGTGAAGGGGATCAGCCGGAACAGGCCGCTGAGGCGGCGAATGTCACGGGTACCGCTTTCGTGGTCGATGATCCCCGCGGCCATGAACAGCGACGCCTTGAAGGTGGCGTGGTTGAGGATATGAAAGACCGCTGCGACCGCCGCCAACGGGCTGTTCAGGCCCAGCAGCAGGGTGATCAGGCCCAGGTGGCTGATGGTTGAATAGGCCAGCAGGCCCTTGAGGTCGTTCTGGAACATTGCCGTGAAGGCGCCGAGCACCAGGGTGGCGGCACCGGCACCGCTGACGATCCAGAACCACTCTTCGGTGCCGGAGAGCGCCGGCCACAGCCGCGCCAGCAGAAACACCCCGGCCTTGACCATGGTCGCCGAGTGCAGGTAGGCCGAGACCGGCGTGGGCGCCGCCATGGCATGGGGCAGCCAGAAGTGGAATGGAAACTGCGCGCTTTTGCTCAACGCGCCAAGCAGGATCAGGGGCAACAGGACGGGATACAGGGTATGGTGGCGAATCTGCTCGCCGGCAGCGAGGACCTTGTCCAGGTCGTAGCTGCCGACCACATGGCCGAGCAGCAATACCCCCGCCAGCAGGCATAGCCCGCCCGCACCGGTAACCATCAGGGCCATGTAGGCACCACGCCGGGCGTCGGCGCGATGGTGCCAGTAGCCGATCAGCAGGAACGAGAACAGGCTGGTCAGTTCCCAGAAGAACACGATCTGGATCAGGTTGCCGGAGATCACCAGGCCGAGCATGGCACCCATGAACGCCAGGAAGAAGGCAAAGAAGCGTGGCACCGGGTCTTGCGGGGACATGTAGTAGCGTGCGTACAGCGACACCAGGGTACCGATGCCCAGCACCAGTAAAGAGAACAGCCAGGCGAAGCCGTCCATGCGCAGGACCAGGTTCAGGCCCAGGCTCGGCAGCCACAGGAATTCTTCTCGGATCACACCGCCATGGGCGATCTGCGGGTACATCAAAGCGACCTGGACAGTGCCCACCAGGGCGACCAGTCCGGCCAGCAGCGATTCGCTGTTGCGTGCGTTGTGCGGCAAGACAGCCGCCAGGCAGCTGCCGATAAACGGCAGAAGCAGTAGCACTATCAAGGACATAGATTTCTAATCTGCAGGAGTTTGTAAGGGATCATACGTGGCGACCGGTCGATCACCAACCCGCAAGCTGTCGCAGAATCCTACAAGAACGCTGTATCAATCCTTTTTTTTATAACAGTTTTTTTCAAAGGATAGCCTGCATTTGCCGATCAGAGACCCGCTTCAGGTTCTTCGGCGTCAACCGCCAGGGACTGCTCTTCGCCACGGCGACGAAACTTCAGTTCGCTGACCACCACGGCGACGACAATCAGCACACCACCGAGCAAGGCCACGCCCGGCAGGCGTTCGCCGGCGATGCGTCCGACGATGCCGGCCCATACCGGCTCACCGGCGTAGATCAGGGTGGCGCGGGTCGGCGAAACCGATTGCTGTGCCCAGTTCATCGCCACCTGGATCACCGCGCTCATCGCGCCCAGGCCCACGGCGCTGAGCAGCAACAGCCAGGAGAAGTCCGGCAGGCGTTCCTGGGTCGGTACCACCAGCATGAACGACAGCGCCGACGCAGTGGCCAGCTGCACCACGGTCACCCGGCGGACATCGACCTGGCCGGCATAACGGCTGATCAGAATGATTTCCGCGGCGATGGCCACGGCACTGACCAGGGTGGCGATTTCGCCGGGGCTGAACTGCAGCGAACCGCCGCCGGGGCCCGCCAGCAGCATCAGGCCGGCAAATGCCAGGCCAATGCCCAGGCTCGGCATCAGGCCGGGGCGGCGGCCCAGCACCAGCCATTGCAGCAAGGGCACGAAGGGCACGTACAGGGCGGTGATGAACGCCGACTGGCTGCTGCTGATGGTTTGCAGGCCCACGGTCTGCAGGCCGTAGCCGAGCATGATCGACACGCCGATCAACACCCCGGCCTTGAGTTCGGTGGCGGTCAGGCCGGGCAACGTACGGGCTGAGACCAGGCCGACGAACAAGGCGGCGGCGGCAAAGCGCAGGCCGACGAAAAACATCGGTCCGCTGACCGTCATCACGTTGTGTACCAGCAAGAAGGTGCCGCCCCAGAGCATGGTGATAAACACCAGCACCAGTTCGGCCTTGCTCAGCCGGAAGGAAACGGAAGGGCGTTCAGCAGCGTTCGTTGGGGTCATGGCCTTGCACACGGGAAAGGGTCGACGCACAATTGCGGCGAAAGTGGGCAGTATACTGCGCAACCCCTATTGATGAGCAATATAGTGCACAAAGATTCCAGTCAACGCGCTTCGGTGCTTCAGCACGTCAGCCAGAACATTCGTCGCCTGCGTCATGCTGGCGAAATGAGCCAGAGCACCCTGGCGCAAAAGTCCGGCGTCAGCCGCCGCATGCTGGTGGCTATCGAGGCCGGCGAGAAAAATGTCAGCCTGACCACGCTGGATCTGATCGCCCAAGCCCTGCAAGTTGCCTTCAGTGACTTGATCAAAGCGCCAGACAACCGCGACCCGAGCCGGATCAACGAACTGGCCTGGACCGGCGTGCATCCCGGCAGCAAGGCCGTGTTGCTGGCCAGCTCCGCTGCCAGCCGTGAAGTTGAACTCTGGGAGTGGCGCCTGGAGCCTGGCGAGGTCTACCCCTGCGAGCCCGATGCCGATGGCTGGAGCGAGCAGTTGTTCGTGTTCGAAGGTTGCCTGACCTTGCAGGTCGAGGGGCAACAACACCTGCTCAATGCCGGCGAGTTCTTCACTTTTGCCAGCAACCGCCGCTATGCCTATAGAAATGACGGTGAAGTGGCGACCCGCTTTGTGCGCAATGTGGTGATCTGAGCACGCAGCGGGTCGGCGCAGTTAGTGGTTGGCGCCGGTCAGATAGTCCTCGGTGGAGATCACCTGGGCGTAAGCGAAGGCCAGTGATGCCATGTAAGCGGCATGTACATGGGCTGCCGGAACCGTGACACCGTTGAACTCCAGAGCGCGGGTAGCGCAGGCATCGTGAACCACCGTGACGCCATAGCCGTAATCGGCAGCCGCGCGGCTGACGGCATCGATGCACATGTGGCTCATGCTGCCGATCACCGTGACGTTGCTGATTTGCCCGTCATCGAGCAGGTGCTTGAGCTCGGTACCCAAAAATGCATTGACCTTGTGCTTGAGTACCACCGGCTCACCGGCGCGGTTGGCCGCCTTGGGGTGAATCTGCGCGCCTTCGGAGCCCGGGGTGAAGAACGGTGCATCGCTGGACTCGAACTCGTGGCGCACGTGCACGACCAGATCGCCGCGGGCACGGGCGGTTGCAAGGATGCTGGCGGCATTGTCGGCCGCAGCATCGGCGCCATCCAGGGTCCATTTGCCGCCGGGGAAGTAATCGTTCTGGATGTCGATGACGATCAGTGCCTGTTTGCTCATCGTAAAAGCCTCGTGTCGAGAGTGGTTGTGGTGTGGCGATAGTTATAGGCTTGAGCGATGCGCTTGCGGATTGGCGCGAACGACAAAATGGCGGGAAAAACTGACAATGGCGACAGCGCGGGACACTCTGGAAATTGGCGTGCTGATGTATCCCGGTGCGCAGCTGGCTGCGGTCCATGGCCTGACCGACCTGTTTGCCGTGGCCAATCGCCTGTGCCATGAACTGGGAGCGCTGGACCGGCCGGTGTTGCGCGTAAGCCATTGGAGCGAGGGCGCTGATCAACAGTTGCAGGTTTCATTCGACACCCATCCGGGCATTGCTCATCAACTTCGCGCGATGGTCATTCCGCCGAGCCTGACCCAGGCCCCGTCGCCGGAATTGCTCGCGCGCTACCGTGGCAGTCTGCGTCAATGGCATGGCGATGGTGCGTTGCTGGTGTCGGTCTGCGTCGGGGTGTTCTTCATCGCCGCCAGCGGCTTGCTCGATGGGCGCCCGGCGACCACTCACTGGAATTTTGCCCAATCACTGGCCGAGCGTTTTCCCCGGGTTCAGGTAGAAGCCAACCTGCCGCTGCTTGATGATGGCGACATTATTACCTCGGCCGGCTTGATGGCCTGGACCGACCTGGGCCTCAAGCTGGTAGAGCGTTACCTGGGTGAGACCCTGGCTGCGCAAACCGCGCGTTTTCTTGCGGTGCAGCGGGTCAGCGGCGAGCAGCGCCCCGGCAGTGTTTTCAGCCCACGGCTGGATCACGGCGACGAGGCGGTGCTCAAGGTCCAGCACTGGTTGCAGGGCAGCGGCGCGCGCGACGTGTCGCTGGCGACCATGGCTGATTGTGCCGGCCTTGAGCCGCGCACCTTCCTGCGTCGCTTTCGCAGTGCTACCGGCCTCAAGCCAACCGAGTACTGCCAGCAGGTGCGGGTGGGGCGGGCTTGCCGAATGCTCGAGTTCACCAACCGATCCATCGACCAGATCGCCTGGGGCGTCGGTTATCAGGATCCGGGCGCCTTTCGCAAAGTGTTCTTCAAAGTCACCGGGTTTGCCCCCAGTGATTACCGGCGACGCCTCTGCGCGCCTGGAGGCTGATCCTACTTTGGTACGGGGCCGGCTGCGCAATGGGTGTTTTGCTGCTTATTATTGCGCGCAAACAAGACGGAGAAGCCGATGAGCGCGCAACGAGAAAACCTGGCGAGCGATGTCCTGATCATCGGCGGTGGCTTGAGTGGCGCCATGCTGGCTGCCCAGTTATTGCGTCAACCGGGGCAACGCCGCGTATTGATCGTCGAGCCGCGCCGCGAGCTGGGCCGTGGTGAAGCCTACAGCGCCACACACCTGGGCCACACGCTCAATGGCAATGCCGCGCGCATGAGTGTCGATCCGGACAACGCCGATGACCTGACCGCCTGGCTCGGCCACTTTATTGCAGCGGGCGGTTGGCCGGAGTCAGCCGAGCAGCAGGTACCCGTGGCTGAGCTGTTTGCGCCGCGCGGGCTGTTTGGCGTCTATGCGCGCCAGCGCCTGGCCGAAGCTGAGGCGATCGGTTCACAACAGGGCTCGAAACTTGAGCATGTGCAGGCCGAAGCGCTTGACCTGACAGTGGGCGAGCAGGGCGTCAGCGTCAGTCTGGCCGACGGGCGCACCTTGCGCGCAACCAGGGCTGTGCTGGCCACCGGCATGTTTGCGGCGGCGCGTACCACGCGGCTCAGCGACAATGCATTGAACACCGCAGCGGTCGATCCCTGGGACATTCAGGCCATGCAGTCGATTGACGCCGATGGCCGGGTGGTCATCATCGGTTCCGGTTTGACCATGGTCGATGCCGTAGTGTCGCTGCAGGCGGCCGGGCATCGTGGGCTGATCGAGGTGTTCTCCCGCCACGGCCTTTTGCCCCATGAACGCCGGCAACCGCCGGCCTGGGAAGATTTTCTGGCAACTGACCCGACGCTGCGCAGTCCCTTGCAATTGTTACGAGCCTTGCGCGGGCAATGCCGAACCGCCCAACAACAGGGGATCGACTGGCAGGCACCGCTCGATACCGTGCGTGTGCATATCGCCAGGCTCTGGAGCCAGGCCAGCGAGCGTCACAAGCGCCAGTTCGTACGCCACGTCCGACCCTGGTGGGAAAGCCATCATCATCGTTCGCCGCCTCAGGGCGCGGCATTGCTGGCGCGCCTGGTCGAAGAAGGGCGTTTGCGTATCCATGCGGCATCACTGCAGGGAGTCGAAATCGGTGTCGACGGGCAGCCTGTGGTAACGCTGCGTTTTCGCGGGCAAGCGCTGGTCGAACGGCTAACGGCTGCCGCGTTGATCAACTCCACCGGTATCGAATACGACTGGCGCCGGGTTGCCCGCTCGTTGCCGCAGAACCTGCTGCAGCGCCGCCTGGTCCAGCCAGGGCCTCTGGCCCTTGGGATCGCTGCCGACGAAGGAGGGGCGGTGCTCGATGCCGAAGGGCAGGTGAGCCGTCGCCTGTTTGCCATGGGGCCACCCTTGCGCGGCCTATGGTGGGAGAGCACGGCGGTCACCGATGTCGCCTTGCAAGCCAAGGCGCTGGCGCTGCGTTTGGCAGGGGCTGGCGACTAGTCGCTACGTTCGAGGCCAGGCTCGAGCAATTGTGGGCCCGGGCCCTGTTCGCCAAGTTGATCGTCACAGTTGCGCAACGGGCAGCTTTGCAGTGACATGCAGCCGCAACCAATACAGCCGTCGAGCTGGTCCCGCAGCACCAGCAGCGTGTCGATGCGCCGAGTCAGGTCCTGGCGCCATTGCTCCGACAGCCGCTGCCAATCCTTCACACTGGGTGCGCGTCCCACCGGTAACGTTTGTAGTGCCGCATGAATGGTTACCAGGGGAATGCCCAGGCGCTGGGCCATCTTGATGACCGCTACGCGGCGCAGGGTCTCGCGTGGATAGCGCCGTTGGTTGCCGGCGCTACGGGTGCTGTGAATCAAGCCCTTGCTTTCATAGAAGTGCAGGGCCGTCACGGCAACGCCACTGCGCGCGGACAATTGGCCGACACTGAGGGCGCTCGGGGCTGAATCGGGCATCGCGGAATTTCTCTTGACCTCTAGTTAACTCGAGGTTTTACCCTGCCTGCCATCACACCGCAAGTGCAACGGCAGAGGGAGCATGTCCATGCTGGTTTCAGACAACAGCCTGTGTTTTACCCAGATGATCGAGTTCGAAGTCGCGCCGTCTCGCCAACGCGCCCTGGCTCAGGCGCTGGTGGTGCGCAGCGAGCGCCTGGCCGAGCAACACAGCGGCCTGATAACGGCCAGTATCCAGGCCAGCGATGATGGCAGCAGGGTCTTGCAATACTTGCAATGGCAGTCGCGAACCGCTTGGGAAGCTGCTGTCAGCAGTTTCGAACAGGAGCCTTTTTTGCAGTTGATACGTCAGCACCAGGCCAGGAGTGTCAACTTCAATACCTTCCATACCCTCAGCAGCCTGGCCCGCGGCCCCGAACATGGGCTGCACTGCCAACTGCCGATGGCGTCAGGAATACCAGGGTGAATGGTGTGGGTAGCGATCGAGGCGGGCGCCAATGACCATCTCACTGATCCAGGCGCTGAGTATCGAGCTGTAGGCCTTTTGGCTGCGGTCGCTGGAGAGCGCGTGATCGGCGCCATCGACAATCCTGTGGGTCAGCGAATGGGCGCTGACGAACGCTGAGCGGTAGCTCATCAAGGTGCTGTGTGGCACAAAATCGTCTTGTTCCGACTCTACCAGCAGCACGTCACCGGCAAATTCGGCGCAGACTCCCAGTGCACGGTTGTCAGCCGGGCCCAGAGCACGTTGACGGTAGTCGCTAAGACGTTGACGGTTGAGCGCTTGCTTGGGCACGTCCCATTCAGTGTCCCAGTACAACGCCGGTACCCTTAACGCCAGCCATTTGACCGGCCGCAATGCCGTCAGCAGGGTCGCCAGGTAACCCCCGTAGCTGCTGCCGATCAGGGCGATGGCGCTGGTATCGACCGCCGGGTGACTGACCAGCCGATCGTAGGCGGCGACCAGATCAGCCAGGTTCTGCTCGCGGGTAACGCTCAGGCGCTGGCTTTCGGTTTTCTCGTGGCCACGCAAGTCAAAGGTCATGCACACGCAACCCAGCCCGGTGATCTGCTTGGCCCTGGCCAGGTCGCGTTGCTGGCTGCCGCCCCAGCCGTGCACAAAAAGGATCCCGGGAACCTTGGCGCCGGGGCTGACGATGGTCCCGGCAATACTTTCACCATCAACCGGGATTTCAATCGGTTCGCTATGGATGGTCATAGTCGCGGATCCGGGCGTATTTGCAGACGCTTCCGATTTCACTGTCGTCCCCCTGATAAAAAACGGTGGCATCGGCGGGCAGTTCAGGCGCGTCAAAGGCTTCGTGGGTCGAGGCGCGTACCCGTGTCAATGCCGGGTCGGCGGCAAACGCCTGCAGCGCCAGAACCTCGGCACTGCTGGCACCGCCGATGCGCCAGGATTGTTCGAGTACGCCGCTGCGCAGCTTGCCCTGGCTGTTCAGGCCGCGCGCGACGTCATAGTTGCGCCGTGAAGCGATAAAACCGGGGAAGGCCTGCAATGCAGCCTGTTCGTAGGTCCTGGCCTGGGTGATGGCCAGGCGCAGGTGATCCTCCAGCGCCAGTTGCAGCAGGGCGTCGTAGTCTCCGCGCACCAGTACCAGGTCGGAACCACCGTAGATGTCTGCACCCTGGTGGTCGCGGGTCAACTGCTGGGTACCGTAGTAACTGCAAAGGATACCGGCGACCAGCGCCTGACCGACACTGAAGGTTTGCACCTCGCTCAGGTTTTCTTCCAGGGTCAGCCCCCAGAGGGCGATCTCCTGCGCATCCATGCTGGCCAGCGCGCGTTCCAGCTCCTTCATGTTGTTGACCACCGTTTGCCCGCGCCCCGCGGTCGCGCGCACCGGTTTCAGGCGCAGGGGCCCTTCACGCAAGAGTAGCTCGGCGGCCCGAATCGCATCGTCCAGGCTGAATACGCTATAGCCCCGTAACAGCGCGTCGCTGGCCAGACGTGCAAAATCATCGGTCCAGCCCAGCGGAAAGCGTGCATCGGCGGGCAGCGGATGGGAGATCGCCTTGGTGGCCATGTAGGGCTGGCTGACCAGGCCTCCATACAGATCCGTAGGTGCACTGATGCCCATCGCCCGATAGCGCGCAAGGCCAATCAAGGTTTCGGTGGGCAGGTAGTAGAAGTTCTCCTTGGCCGTGGGCGGCTGTGCGGGTGTTACCACCTCGGTGTGAAATAGCTGCGCGAGCCGTTCGGCGAGCTTCAGGTGCACGCTGTGCTCGTGCGCGGGTGTGGTTTGACGCGTATCCAGCAGCACTACGCCTTGCTTGCGGTCGGTTGAGCGGAGCATGGGCAGGTCCTCTGCGGGGTTCAGGAGGCGTGCTGCAGGGCATCGCTGGTTTTGGCGCGCGAGCCACCGGCGCGCTTACCGCCGCCAGACTGCTTGTCGGGGTAGTTGGCTTTACTTCCCAGTGGCATGGCGATTTCTCCTGTGCGGGGCTCTACTGATTGTGAAGTCCTTTAGCGGCAGAAGTTCAGCAGCGGTGATTAGCGGATCCGATATTTGTTATATAAGTATAAAAATTAATAATTTATTGTTCTAACCAGGGCTGGTGCAGTATGGGATCGCACTTTACCTACACGGATTTAGGAAGCGCCTGCTTTGCACGGCGACAACAACCCGAGAGCCTGCCGTCATGAATAATCTTCCGCTGTATTTCGACTACGCCGCCACGACACCGGTCGACGAGCGAGTCATCCAGGCAATGGTCGAGTGCCTGGGCGTTTCCGGCACTTTCGGCAACCCGGCGTCCAGCTCCCACTGCTATGGGCAGAGCGCCCGTGCGGCCGTGGAGCGTGCCCGGGCACAGGTTGCCGGGCTTGTCGGCGCGCAAGCCGAGCAGATCATCTGGACGTCGGGGGCCACCGAATCGAACAACCTGGCGCTCAAGGGCCTTGCCCAGGGGCGCCGGGGTGGCCATATCATTACCAGTCAGATCGAACACAAGGCGGTGCTCGACACGGTGCGTCAGCTGGAACAGGACGGGTTCGCCCTGACCTTGCTGACGCCCGATGACCAGGGCCTGATCAGCCCGCAAGCACTGCGCAACGCGTTGCGCGAAGACACCTTCCTGGTGTCGTTGATGTTGGTGAACAACGAACTGGGGACCGTCAACGACATCCCCGCGTTAGCCGAGGTGGTTCGCCAGCATGGTGCACTGCTGCATGTTGACGCTGCCCAGGGGGCGGGCAAGCTACCGATCGACCTAGCGTGCTGGCAGGTGGACCTGATGTCTTTTTCTGCACACAAGGTCTATGGCCCCAAAGGCATTGGCGCCCTTTACGTCGGCGAGCGTGCCAGGCCCTTGTTACAGGCGCAGATCCATGGCGGCGGGCATGAGGGCGGCTTGCGCTCAGGCACCCTGGCGACCCATCAGATCGTTGGCATGGGCGAGGCCTTTGCCGTGGCCGGGGCGCTTTTCGTTGAGGAAACCGCACGCATCCGCCAACTGCAGCAACGCTTGCTGGAACAGCTATTGACGGTGCCGGGGGTTCAGCTCAATGGCAGTGTCAGGCAGCGAATCGCCCACACCCTGAGCCTGACCTTCAGCGCTGAGTGTCCCGACTTCGCGCAATTGGCCCGAACCCTGGCATTCTCCTCGACTTCCGCCTGCAACTCGGCGGCCAATGCTGCTTCCCATGTGCTGCTTGCGCTGGGGCTTGCCCCGCAAGCGGCGCGCCAGACCATTCGCTTGAGCCTGGGGCGCTATACCCAGGCACAGGATATTGATGAGGCGGTTCGGGCAATAAAGGCCTCGTTACACTCACAACCCTTCTGGGCGGTTGCCCATGGCTGAAGGCTGATCCATTATCTGCGCCAACAACAATGGATATCGTGGTAGCAGGAGTCAGCATGAGCACACAGTCTTCAACGCAGGGAGCGGTGAATACGCGTCTGGCACGTATTCGTGAAGTGATGCAGCGCGAGGGGGTCGATGCCTTGCTGGTGCCGTCGGCTGACCCGCATCTTTCCGAGTACCTGCCCGGGTACTGGCAGGCCAGGCAATGGTTGTCCGGTTTCCACGGTTCGGTCGGTACCCTGATCGTTACCGCTGATTTCGCCGGTGTGTGGGCGGATAGCCGTTACTGGGAGCAAGCCGAGAAGGAGCTGGCGGGCAGCACTATCGAGCTGGTGAAACTGCAGCCGGGTAAACCTGGTCCACTGGAATGGTTGGCCGATCAGGCTCCGGAAGGTGGTGCGGTAGCGGTGGATGGCGCAGTAATGGCGCTGGCATCGGCGCGTCAGCTGGGTGAGCGGCTCAAGGCTCGCAATGTGCGCTTGCTGACCGAGAAGGACTTGCTGGCAGAGGTCTGGGATGACCGGCCGGCATTGCCCGGCAACCCGGTGTATCAGCATTTGCCACCCGAGGCCAGCATCAGCCGTGCCGAGAAGTTGGCCAACCTGCGCCTGACCCTGCGCGAACGCGCTGCCGATTGGCACTTCATCGCCACCCTGGACGACATTGCGTGGTTGTTCAACCTGCGCGGCAGTGACGTTTCCTATAACCCGGTGTTCGTCTCCTTCGCCTTGATCAGCCAGAACCAGGCAACCCTGTTCGTTGCCTTGAGTAAGGTCGACGAGCACTTGCGTCGTGTGCTGGAAGTCGATGGCATCACCTTGCGCGACTATGCGCAGGTGACTCAGGCGCTGGCCGCGATTCCCGCCGGTGAAAGCCTGTTGGTCGACCCGGCCCGGGTTACCAGTGGTTTGTTGGCCAATACCACCCCTGGGGTTCGCCTGATCGAAGGGTTGAATCCGACCACGTTGTCGAAGTCGCAGAAAAGCAAGGTCGACCTTGAGCACATTCGCCAGGTCATGGCGCAGGACGGCGCGGCGCTGTGCGAATTCTTCGCCTGGTTTGAAGCGGCCCAGGCGCGTGCAGAGCCGCTCACAGAGTTGACGGTGGATGAACAGCTCAGCGCCGCGCGCGCGCGTCGTCCCGGGTTCGTCTCGCTGAGCTTCTCGACCATCGCCGCCTTCAATGCCAATGGCGCCATGCCGCATTACCGGGCAACCGAAGCGTCTCATGCGCGTATCGAAGGCAATGGCCTGCTACTGATCGATTCCGGCGGACAGTATCTTGGTGGCACTACTGACATTACCCGCATGGTCCCCATCGGTGAGCCCAGTACTGAACAGAAGCAGGATTGCACCCGAGTGCTCAAGGGCGTCATTGCATTGTCGCGGGCGCGTTTTCCGCGGGGCATCCCATCACCGCTGCTCGATGCCATTGCCCGGGCGCCGATCTGGGCTGACCAGGTCGATTACGGTCATGGCACGGGGCATGGCGTCGGCTATTTTATGAATGTGCATGAAGGGCCGCAGGTCATCGCCTATCAGGCGGCCGCGGTGCCACAGACGGCGATGCAAGCAGGGATGATCACCTCGATCGAGCCGGGTACCTATCGCCCGGGCGAGTGGGGCGTACGTATCGAGAACCTGGTGTTCAACCGTGAGGTGGGTAAAAGCGCGTTCGGTGATTTTCTGGAGTTTGAAACCCTGACCCTGTGCCCCATTGATACCCGCTGCCTGCTGCCGGATCGGCTGAGCGCCGAGGAGCGTGCCTGGCTCAATCATTACCACGCACAGGTTCGTGAACGCCTCGAACCCTTGCTGGATGGTGCGGCCTTGAAGTGGCTGCAGGTTCGAACCGGGCCGATCTGAGTTCAGAGCTCACGCACCAACAAAAAGGGCAGCCTGCGGGCTGCCCTTGTTATTGGATCAGGTTACTTGCAGATGACGATCATGCTGCGACTGGTGTAGCCGGCCGGATTGAGGCCAAACGGGTAGTCACCAGGTTCGGCGTCGCCGTCACCTGAGCGGGCAATCACCTTGTAGCCTTTGCTGCCGCAAGAGGCGTCGGCCTTGGCGTAGCATTTATCCCAGGATGAAGACAGGCCGGAGCAATTGATATGCAGACCTTTCTTGCCTCGTTTGACTTCGGTGCTTGCTGTCGCCGCACACCCCGCGATGGTCAAAATGGCTAGGATGAGCAAAATTCGTTTCATTCCTGTCCTTAATGCGTACCGGGTCTATCGCCCGTGTCTAATTTCCCGTGCTTCGTCCCTGATGCCTCTTCGCGTCCCTGTCTTGTCAATTAGATATCTTTAAGGTTGACGTTACGTTACAGCTTAAAGATGGTGGATGCCCGGCACAATGACCAGTGTCTATTTAAATGCAAATATTTCTCAAATCAGTCAGCGGCAACCAGGGCCGGGCTTTCCTTGCGCAGCGACAGGGTGGCACCGACAGAGGCCGTGATGATTGCAGCGATAGCCAGCCATTGCGCTACGGTCAGTACCTCACCCAGGAACAGCAGGCCTGAAAGTGCACCGAACGCAGGCTCGATACTCATCAAGGTACCGAAGGTGCGGGCAGGCATGCGCGTGAGAGCAACCATCTCCAGGCTGTAGGGCAGGGCTGTGGAAAGTATCGCCACGCCCAGCGCGATAGGCAGCAACGCCGGGGTAAGCAACGCGCTACCGGCGTGAGCGATGCCGATGGGGGCGACGAACAGCGCGGCAATCATCACTCCCAGGGCGGCGGTCTGGATGCCGTTCTCGGCCCCGGCCTTCTGCCCATACAGAATGTACAGTGCCCAGCACACGCCAGCGCCCAGGGCATAGCTGGCGCCAACCAGGTCAATGCTCGCGCTGGTCTGGCCAATCGGAATCAACAACAGCAAACCAATGACCGCCAGGCCGATCCAGAGAAAATCCACGGCCCGTCGTGAGGCGTACAGAGCAACGGCCAGCGGCCCGGTGAACTCCAGGGCAACGGCGATACCCAGCGGCACGGTGCGCAGTGACATATAGAAGAGGAAGTTCATTCCGCCCAGGGCCATGCCATAGATGATCACGGTGCGCAGGGTGCGGGTGCTGAGCTTGGCGCGCCATGGGCGCAACAGTAGCAACATGATGATGCTGGCGAAGATCAGTCGCAGGGTGGTGGTGCCTTGCGCGCCCACGATTGGGAACATGCTCTTGGCCAGCGAGGCGCCGGACTGGATCGAGGCCATAGCAATCAGCAGCAAGCCAATAGGGAAGAGAGTGGCGGCCAGGCTGCGGGGTTGGCTGTTCATCGCGGGAGGGCGTTCCTTATAGTAAGTAGAAGCACGGGCGGCCTATGATGCGCAAAGGCTAAAAGGTGAGCAATATACTGCGCATTATTCTTTTATTCGGGGTTTCCTGAATTAACCCTTGACGGCCGATTTAATCTCTCTATAATTCGCCCCACTTCCGGCGCAGTCGGAACTGAAAACTCCTTGAGTTTCAAAGGGTTAGCGGTTCCAGGGTCATCCGGAAGGGCTTCGATCGAAAGATCGACAGCGGTGAAAAAGGCAGTTGACAGCGGTTTGAAACGCTGTAAAATTCGCCTCCCGCTGACGAGAGATCGCAGCGAGTCAAGTGGTTGAAGTTGAAAGAGAAATTCTGAAAAAACTTCAAAATAAACGCTTGACAGGCTCTGAGGAAAGCGTAGAATGCGCGCCTCGGTTGAGACGAAAAGCTCTTAACCAACCGCTCTTTAACAACTGAATCAAGCAATTCGTGTGGGTGCTTGTGAGCTCAGACTGATAGTCAAAAAGATTATCAGCATCACAAGTGGCTACACGAAAATCGAAAGATTTGAAAGTAAGTCATTTGAGATTGCTGAGCCAAGTTTAGGGTTTTCTCAAAACCCAAGCAGTATTGAACTGAAGAGTTTGATCATGGCTCAGATTGAACGCTGGCGGCAGGCCTAACACATGCAAGTCGAGCGGATGAGAAGAGCTTGCTCTTCGATTCAGCGGCGGACGGGTGAGTAATACCTAGGAATCTGCCTGGTAGTGGGGGACAACGTTTCGAAAGGAACGCTAATACCGCATACGTCCTACGGGAGAAAGCAGGGGACCTTCGGGCCTTGCGCTATCAGATGAGCCTAGGTCGGATTAGCTAGTTGGTGAGGTAATGGCTCACCAAGGCGACGATCCGTAACTGGTCTGAGAGGATGATCAGTCACACTGGAACTGAGACACGGTCCAGACTCCTACGGGAGGCAGCAGTGGGGAATATTGGACAATGGGCGAAAGCCTGATCCAGCCATGCCGCGTGTGTGAAGAAGGTCTTCGGATTGTAAAGCACTTTAAGTTGGGAGGAAGGGTACTTACCTAATACGTGAGTATTTTGACGTTACCGACAGAATAAGCACCGGCTAACTCTGTGCCAGCAGCCGCGGTAATACAGAGGGTGCAAGCGTTAATCGGAATTACTGGGCGTAAAGCGCGCGTAGGTGGTTCGTTAAGTTGGATGTGAAATCCCCGGGCTCAACCTGGGAACTGCATCCAAAACTGGCGAGCTAGAGTAGGGCAGAGGGTGGTGGAATTTCCTGTGTAGCGGTGAAATGCGTAGATATAGGAAGGAACACCAGTGGCGAAGGCGACCACCTGGGCTCATACTGACACTGAGGTGCGAAAGCGTGGGGAGCAAACAGGATTAGATACCCTGGTAGTCCACGCCGTAAACGATGTCAACTAGCCGTTGGAATCCTTGAGATTTTAGTGGCGCAGCTAACGCATTAAGTTGACCGCCTGGGGAGTACGGCCGCAAGGTTAAAACTCAAATGAATTGACGGGGGCCCGCACAAGCGGTGGAGCATGTGGTTTAATTCGAAGCAACGCGAAGAACCTTACCAGGCCTTGACATGCAGAGAACTTTCCAGAGATGGATTGGTGCCTTCGGGAACTCTGACACAGGTGCTGCATGGCTGTCGTCAGCTCGTGTCGTGAGATGTTGGGTTAAGTCCCGTAACGAGCGCAACCCTTGTCCTTAGTTACCAGCACGTTATGGTGGGCACTCTAAGGAGACTGCCGGTGACAAACCGGAGGAAGGTGGGGATGACGTCAAGTCATCATGGCCCTTACGGCCTGGGCTACACACGTGCTACAATGGTCGGTACAGAGGGTTGCCAAGCCGCGAGGTGGAGCTAATCTCACAAAACCGATCGTAGTCCGGATCGCAGTCTGCAACTCGACTGCGTGAAGTCGGAATCGCTAGTAATCGCGAATCAGAATGTCGCGGTGAATACGTTCCCGGGCCTTGTACACACCGCCCGTCACACCATGGGAGTGGGTTGCACCAGAAGTAGCTAGTCTAACCTTCGGGAGGACGGTTACCACGGTGTGATTCATGACTGGGGTGAAGTCGTAACAAGGTAGCCGTAGGGGAACCTGCGGCTGGATCACCTCCTTAATCGACAGACATCAGCTGTCTTATGAGCTCCCACACGAATTGCTTGATTCATTGAAGAAGACGATTGGGTCTGTAGCTCAGTTGGTTAGAGCGCACCCCTGATAAGGGTGAGGTCGGCAGTTCGAATCTGCCCAGACCCACCAATTACATGTGGTGCAGCCTGTAGCAATACGGGGCCATAGCTCAGCTGGGAGAGCGCCTGCCTTGCACGCAGGAGGTCAGCGGTTCGATCCCGCTTGGCTCCACCACCTTACGTAAAAGCTTAGAAATGAATATTCGGATCGAATATTGATTTCTGAACTTTTTCAGAATCGTTCTTTAAAAATTTGGGTATGTGATAGAAAGATAGACTGGACAGCACTTTCACTGGTGTGTGTTCAGGCTAAGGTAAAATTTGTGAGTCATTACAAATTTTCGGCGAATGTTGTCTTCACAGTATAACCAGATTGCTTGGGGTTATATGGTCAAGTGAAGAAGCGCATACGGTGGATGCCTTGGCAGTCAGAGGCGATGAAAGACGTGGTAGCCTGCGATAAGCTTCGGGGAGTCGGCAAACAGACTTTGATCCGGAGATCTCTGAATGGGGGAACCCACTCAGCATAAGCTGAGTATCTTGTACTGAATACATAGGTGCAAGAGGCGAACCAGGGGAACTGAAACATCTAAGTACCCTGAGGAAAAGAAATCAACCGAGATTCCCTTAGTAGTGGCGAGCGAACGGGGACTAGCCCTTAAGTGGCTTTGAGATTAGCGGAACGCTCTGGAAAGTGCGGCCATAGTGGGTGATAGCCCTGTACGCGAAAATCTCTTAGTCATGAAATCGAGTAGGACGGAGCACGAGAAACTTTGTCTGAATATGGGGGGACCATCCTCCAAGGCTAAATACTACTGACTGACCGATAGTGAACCAGTACCGTGAGGGAAAGGCGAAAAGAACCCCGGAGAGGGGAGTGAAATAGAACCTGAAACCGTATGCGTACAAGCAGTGGGAGCCTACTTTGTTAGGTGACTGCGTACCTTTTGTATAATGGGTCAGCGACTTATATTCAGTGGCGAGCTTAACCGAATAGGGGAGGCGTAGCGAAAGCGAGTCTTAATAGGGCGTTTAGTCGCTGGGTATAGACCCGAAACCGGGCGATCTATCCATGGGCAGGTTGAAGGTTAGGTAACACTGACTGGAGGACCGAACCGACTACCGTTGAAAAGTTAGCGGATGACCTGTGGATCGGAGTGAAAGGCTAATCAAGCTCGGAGATAGCTGGTTCTCCTCGAAAGCTATTTAGGTAGCGCCTCATGTATCACTGTAGGGGGTAGAGCACTGTTTCGGCTAGGGGGTCATCCCGACTTACCAAACCGATGCAAACTCCGAATACCTACAAGTGCCGAGCATGGGAGACACACGGCGGGTGCTAACGTCCGTCGTGAAAAGGGAAACAACCCAGACCGTCAGCTAAGGTCCCAAAGTTATGGTTAAGTGGGAAACGATGTGGGAAGGCTTAGACAGCTAGGAGGTTGGCTTAGAAGCAGCCACCCTTTAAAGAAAGCGTAATAGCTCACTAGTCGAGTCGGCCTGCGCGGAAGATGTAACGGGGCTCAAACCATACACCGAAGCTACGGGTATCACTTAGGTGATGCGGTAGAGGAGCGTTCTGTAAGCCTGTGAAGGTGAGTTGAGAAGCTTGCTGGAGGTATCAGAAGTGCGAATGCTGACATGAGTAACGACAATGGGAGTGAAAAACTCCCACGCCGAAAGACCAAGGTTTCCTGCGCAACGTTAATCGACGCAGGGTTAGTCGGTCCCTAAGGCGAGGCTGAAAAGCGTAGTCGATGGAAAACAGGTTAATATTCCTGTACTTCTAGTTATTGCGATGGAGGGACGGAGAAGGCTAGGCCAGCTTGGCGTTGGTTGTCCAAGTTTAAGGTGGTAGGCTGAGATCTTAGGTAAATCCGGGATCTTAAGGCCGAGAGCTGATGACGAGTTGCCTTTAGGCGACGAAGTGGTTGATGCCATGCTTCCAAGAAAAGCTTCTAAGCTTCAGATAACTAGGAACCGTACCCCAAACCGACACAGGTGGTTGGGTAGAGAATACCAAGGCGCTTGAGAGAACTCGGGTGAAGGAACTAGGCAAAATGGCACCGTAACTTCGGGAGAAGGTGCGCCGGTGAGGGTGAAGGACTTGCTCCGTAAGCCCATGCCGGTCGAAGATACCAGGCCGCTGCGACTGTTTATTAAAAACACAGCACTCTGCAAACACGAAAGTGGACGTATAGGGTGTGACGCCTGCCCGGTGCCGGAAGGTTAATTGATGGGGTTAGCTAACGCGAAGCTCTTGATCGAAGCCCCGGTAAACGGCGGCCGTAACTATAACGGTCCTAAGGTAGCGAAATTCCTTGTCGGGTAAGTTCCGACCTGCACGAATGGCGTAACGATGGCGGCGCTGTCTCCACCCGAGACTCAGTGAAATTGAAATCGCTGTGAAGATGCAGTGTATCCGCGGCTAGACGGAAAGACCCCGTGAACCTTTACTATAGCTTTGCACTGGACTTTGAATTTGCTTGTGTAGGATAGGTGGGAGGCTTTGAAGCGTGGACGCCAGTTCGCGTGGAGCCATCCTTGAAATACCACCCTGGCAACTTTGAGGTTCTAACTCAGGTCCGTTATCCGGATCGAGGACAGTGTATGGTGGGTAGTTTGACTGGGGCGGTCTCCTCCTAAAGAGTAACGGAGGAGTACGAAGGTGCGCTCAGACCGGTCGGAAATCGGTCGTAGAGTATAAAGGCAAAAGCGCGCTTGACTGCGAGACAGACACGTCGAGCAGGTACGAAAGTAGGTCTTAGTGATCCGGTGGTTCTGTATGGAAGGGCCATCGCTCAACGGATAAAAGGTACTCCGGGGATAACAGGCTGATACCGCCCAAGAGTTCATATCGACGGCGGTGTTTGGCACCTCGATGTCGGCTCATCACATCCTGGGGCTGAAGCCGGTCCCAAGGGTATGGCTGTTCGCCATTTAAAGTGGTACGCGAGCTGGGTTTAGAACGTCGTGAGACAGTTCGGTCCCTATCTGCCGTGGACGTTTGAGATTTGAGAGGGGCTGCTCCTAGTACGAGAGGACCGGAGTGGACGAACCTCTGGTGTTCCGGTTGTCACGCCAGTGGCATTGCCGGGTAGCTATGTTCGGAAGAGATAACCGCTGAAAGCATCTAAGCGGGAAACTTGCCTCAAGATGAGATCTCACTGGAGCCTTGAGCTCCCTGAAGGGCCGTCGAAGACTACGACGTTGATAGGTTGGGTGTGTAAGCGCTGTGAGGCGTTGAGCTAACCAATACTAATTGCCCGTGAGGCTTGACCATATAACACCCAAGCAATTTGAGCGAAAGCCAGATTGCGGTGTTGTGAAGACTGCAAAGCCGAGAATTTGTAACTCACAAAACATCACATACCCGATTCGCTGGAGTGTCTTAAACAAGACCTTCTGGCAACAGAATTTCTTGACGACCATAGAGCATTGGAACCACCTGATCCCATCCCGAACTCAGCAGTGAAACGATGCATCGCCGATGGTAGTGTGGGGTTTCCCCATGTGAGAGTAGGTCATCGTCAAGATTAAATTCCGAAACCCCTATCTGCGTACGCAGGTAGGGGTTTTGTCTTTCTGGCGTCTGTGGGAGCGTCGCACCGCCGCTCCCACATGAGTGAAAACCAGCCGAAAAAAAACCACCCCGCAGGGTGGTCTCTTCACATCCATTTACCGATTCAGTCGCCGTAGTACTCGCAACCACTGGTGCAGGTCTCATGAATCCGTACCTTGGACAGCTCCGGCAGCAGCGGCTTGACCTGATCCCAGATCCATTTGGCGATCACTTCGCTGGTCGGGTTCTCCAGGCCAGGAATGTCGTTCAGGTAATTGTGATCCAGTTGCTCGTACAGTGGCTTGAAGATCGCCTTGATCTCGGAGAAATCGCGAATCCAGCCGGTATGCGGGTCGAGCGGGCCGGTCAGGTGCAGGGCAACCTTGAACGAGTGACCATGCAGGCGACCACACTTGTGCCCTTCAGGGACGTGGGGCAGGCGGTGTGCCGATTCGAATGTAAACTCTTTGAAAATTTCCACGATGTCTTGACTCTGTAAACCAATGCTGGCTGTCAGTTTACCAGCATGGTCACTTCAGTGGTTGCAGATGCGTGTGCAGCTTGCCGGTTTCTATCAGCTCAAGCAGCTCGTCGCCCAAGCGCTGGCTTTCGGCCATTGCCTTGTGCCAATAACGCTGGCGGCTACCGGCATCCCCCATGAAACGCTTGAAGTCGCTGCGGTCCGGCAGCTTGCCGTAGGGCAGGCTGGCCAGGTACTGCGGCGAGGGTGCCAGCAGCAGGACATTACGTAAGCGTTGGGCGTCACCGCGACGCCAGGGCAGGGCCTTGTCGAACCAGCCGGGGATGACCTTGTCGGTGAAGTGCGGGTAAAGCACGATATCGTCACCGGCGTAGGGCAGGTCCAGGTGATAGTCGAGCAGCCCGCCATCACGGTAGGTCCCCTGGCCTGCGCCGGGGATATCGCGCACGCCTTGCATGACCATGGGGATCGACCCGGAAGCCAGGAGGGCATGCCGCAGGTTGTTGATATCCAGCGCCAGGTAGCGCGACGGGAAGTCGGTCAGTGCCTGCAACGGCGGACCGCTACGGGCATCGTGAAGGATGATCCGTTCGAAGTGCCGGGCCAGGCGCGGGCGGCCGATCAGGTTGTCGGCGATCACCGATGACAGGCCCATGCCCAGGCGCCCGCGATGATCATGGGCAAGCAGCCCGTGGCTTTTTACCACCATGATGTTCAGGCGATAGTCCGAACTTTCGAGGACCTGCGCGTCGCGCCCTTCGAGCAATTCATCAAGCATGCGCTCGCAGCTGCGGCTGACTTCAGCCTGGGTCACACCCTTGGCAAAGTCCTGTTCGGTGTACAGCTGCCCCAAGCGCTGCAGGGCCTGGGCCGGGTTGGGCAGGCAGGCACTGGCGAAGCGCCAGGAGCCGATCGAGGCACCGATCAGCGCCCGTTCACGCGGTGTGCCGGGTAACCACTGGCCGAACAATGCCAGGTCCAGCCCTTGGATGCCCAAAGCCTTGGGGCCGCCCGCAGCGCCTGGCAACACACCCACATCCGCTGCCTGCAAGCCACCTTCGCGTATGCGTTGCAGGGCACGGCTGCCGGCCTTGAGGGTCAGGGCCGGGTACTTGATATGGATTGCGCTCATACGGGCCTCGCGGTCTTGAGCCGGTAATTATAAAGAACAGCGGTCCAGATGTGGGGCAGGGCTGCGCTATCATGTCGCCAGTTGTTTTCAGCTTCAATTAAGTTCGGTTGGGTACTCTAGGCCCCGTAGAAACATTTTTGATCTCAACGGAGAGACACGATGAAAACTTTGACTGCCCTGTTCGCCACTGCTGCCCTTGCCCTGAGCGCCAACGTCGCGCTGGCTAAAGATGTACAGCCTGATGAAGTGGTAAAACTGGTCAACGCCAAGAGCATCAAGTCGCTGGACGAACTCAAGGCCGCCGCCATCGCCAAGCACCCAGGCGCAACCGTCACCGATTCCGAACTGGAAGACGAGTACGGTCGCTATCTCTACAAGGTCGAACTGCGTGACGCCCAGAACGTCGAGTGGGACGTTGATCTCGATGCCAAGACCGGCGAAGTCCTCAAGGACGCTCAGGACACCTGATGAGCCCTTGCATGCGAGCAGCACAGACCGTTCTCATTGCGCTGTTGGCCCTCTGCTCGCTGGCTTCGGCCCGCGACCTCGATCAGGACGAAGCCCTGCAACTGCGCGAGCGGGGCATCATCCTGCCGTTGGAGCAACTGCTCAAAGACGCCCTGGGACGCTATCCCGGGGCGACATTGCTGGAGGCGGAGCTGGAACAGAAACACGACAGGTACGAGTACGAGGTCGAATTGCTGACCCCTGAAGGCGTGGTGCGCGAGATCAAGCTCGACGCTACCAATGGAGCGCTGCTCAAAGACGAGGAAGATGACTGATGCGCCTGTTACTGGTCGAGGACAACGTGCCGCTGGCAGATGAACTGACCCAGAGCCTGCAACGCCAGGGTTATGCGGTCGACTGGCTGGCCGACGGCAGGGATGCGGTCTACCAGGGCAGCAGCGAACCCTATGACCTGATCATTCTCGACCTCGGGCTGCCCGGCTTGCCGGGCCTCGAGGTGCTGGCCCAGTGGCGCGCATCTGGCCTGGCGACACCGGTGTTGATCCTCACCGCGCGCGGCTCCTGGGCCGAGCGTATCGAGGGCTTGAAGGCCGGCGCCGACGACTACCTGAGCAAGCCCTTTCACCCGGAAGAACTGCAACTGCGTATCCAGTCGCTGCTGCGCCGTGCGCGCGGGCTTGCCAACCAGCCGACCCTGGACGCCGCCGGCCTGCAGCTGGACGAAGGCCGCCAGTGTGTGACCCGCGCCGGCGTCGACATCCAGCTCACCGCTGCCGAGTTTCGCCTGCTGCGATATTTTATGCTGCACCCGCAACAGATCCTGTCGAAAAGTCACCTGGCCGAACACCTCTATGACGGTGAAACCGAACGGGATTCCAACGTCCTGGAAGTGCACGTCAACCACCTGCGCCGCAAGCTTGGCCGCAGTGTGATCGAGACCCGCCGCGGCCAGGGCTACCGCTATGCCGGGAGCAGCGAGTGAAGTCGATCCAGGCACGCTTGAGCCTTGGCCTGATTGCGGTACTGGTGCTGGTCGGGCTGGTCCTGGCCCAGCTCAGCCTGTGGCTGTTCGAAGCCGGGCTGCAACGCTACCTGGAGACGGGGCTGCGCAAGGAGAGTGAAAACCTGCTGGTTGCCCTGGTGCGCGGCCAGACCGGGCTGGAACTGGACGAGCGACGGATCTCCTCGGCCTACAAGCGGCCGTTCTCGGGCTATTACTTTCGCATCGACTTCGACGGCGGCAACTGGCGCTCGCGTTCGTTGTGGGACATGGACATGCCGGCTCCGGCAACACCGGGCCTGCACACCGGGCTGCAGCTTGGACCCGAGGGCCAGCAACTGTTGGTCCTGCGAGCCGACTACCGGCGACTGGGCCAGGCGATTTCCATCAGTGTCGCCCAGGACTATACCCCGGTGCGCGATGGCTTCAGGCGCATGCAGCAGATCGGCCTGGGCCTGGGCCTGGTCGCGCTGTTGCTGATCCTGGTGCTGCAACGCATCACCGTGACCCGTTCATTGCGCCCGCTGGAACGTGCCCGCGAGCAGATCGCCCAGTTGCAGCAGGGCCAGCGGTCACAGCTCGATACCCAGGTGCCGACAGAGCTCGAGCCCCTGGTCGCACAGATCAACCACTTGCTGGCCCACACTGAAGACAGCTTGCGTCGTTCACGCAATGCCCTGGGCAACCTTGGGCATGCGCTGAAGACGCCTCTGGCGGTGCTGCTCAGCCTGGCCTCCAGCGAACGCCTCAGGGACCTGCCGGAAGTCCGTGCCCAGTTGCGAGACCAGCTCGAGCAGATCCAGCAGCGCCTGAGTCGCGAACTCAACCGCGCACGTTTGGCCGGTGACGCATTGCCGGGCGCCCTGTTTGATTGCGATGCCGAGCTGCCGGGGTTGCTGTCGACCCTGGGCATGATCCATGGTGAAGGCCTGGAACTGAGCAAGCAGGTACCCGCAGGTTTGTTGCTGCCCTGGGATCGTGAAGACCTGCTCGAACTGCTGGGCAACCTGCTGGACAACGCCTGCAAATGGGCTGACAGCGAAGTGCGGCTGAGCATCGAAGAACAAGCGCAACACTATTGCCTGTGGATCGATGATGACGGCCCGGGCATCCCGGAGAAGGCGCGCGAGCAAGTCCTTGAGCGCGGGACCCGGCTTGATGAGCAGGTCGATGGTCACGGCCTGGGTCTGGGCATCGTGCGCGACATCGTCGAGGCCTGGGGTGGGCAGATGCGTTTGCTGGAAAGCTCGCTGGGTGGATTGCGGGTCAGCATCGAGCTGCCGCGCAAGGTCAGATAGCATCGCGGGTCATGTAGGAGCTGCGGTGCGGCGATCCGACTTGACCCGCGATGAGGCCCTCAATCGCTAACTATGACGCGGCTGGCCATACGCCTGGGTGATCCGGTCAATCACCATCGCCAGCGCCACAATCGCCAAGCCGGCCTCCACGCCTTTGCCAACATTGAGCGTCTGAATCCCCGCCAGCACATCTTCTCCCAGCCCGCGCGCGCCAATCATCGAGGCGACCACCACCATCGACAGGGCCATCATCACCGACTGGTTGAGCCCGGCCATGATGCTCGGCATCGCCAGCGGCAGTTGCACCCGCCGCAGTCGCTGCCAGCGACTGGCCCCCAGGCCGTGAGCCGCCTGGGTCAGGCTCGGGTCGATCTGGCTCAGGCCCAGTTCGGTCAGGCGGATCAGGGGCGGCAGGGCATAGATCAGGGTGGCGAAGATGGCCGGCACCTTGCCCAGGCCGAACAGCATCAACACCGGGATCAGGTAGACGAAGCTGGGCAGGGTCTGCATGACGTCGAGCACCGGCATCAGCAGCTTACGCGCCAAGGGCCGGCTGGCCAGCAGGACGCCCACCGGGATGCCGATCAGTACGCACAGGCCGGTGCTCACCAGCACCAGCGCACAGGTTTGCAGGAGCTTGTCCCACAGGCCGACCACGCCGATCAGAAACAACAGGCCGCTGAGCACCAGGGCACGGACGACACTGCGGCTGGCGTGCCAGGTCATCAGTGCGACGATCACCAGCAACAGCCACCAAGGCGTCAGGCGTAGCAGGTTTTCCAGGCCGACCAGTACCTGCAGCAGGCCATCGGAGACATTGCGCAATTGATCGCCGTAAGCCAGTACCAGCCAATCAACGAAGCGGTTAACGGCGTCGGCAAAGGAGAAGTGCAACGTTTCGGGAAAGCCTCCACTCACAGGCTCGCCTCGACCTTGCCCGCGATCTCGGCGGGTAGCCAGGCTTTCCAGATGTTCGGGTTATCACGCATGAACCTGAGTGCTGCCTCCTTGGGCGACTCGCGCTTTTCGCTCATCTGCGCCAGGGTCTTGTTGAGGGTGTCGATGGGCAGGTCGACCTTGGCGAAGAACTCGACCAGTTGCGGATAATCCTTTTTGAATGGCGCAGAAACACCAATGGACAATTTTGCCGGCAGTGAGCGCGTGCCTTGCGGGTTTGGATGGCTGGCATCGGTCAGGGTCTGCCAGGCCTCGGCATTGAACGGCGGCTCCTCAAGGCGTACCAGGTCGTAGCGGCCCATGAGCGGGGTAGGGCTCCAGTAGTAGAACAGCACCGGTTTGCCGCGGCGGATGGCTGAAGTGATTTCGGCATCGAGGGCGGCACCCGAGCCGCTGCGAAAGTTCACGTAGTCGTTGTCCAGGCCATAGGCCTTGAGCTTCTGGCTATTGACGGTCTCGGAGGTCCAGCCGCTGGGGCTGTTGAGGAAGCGGCCCTTGTCGGGGGACTCCGGGTCCTTGAACACGGCCTTGTACTGCTTGAGGTCGGCCACCGAACGCAGGTGCGGCGCCAGATCCTTGATTACGTACGCCGGCACATACCAGCCTTCATCGGCATTCTTCACCGTATCGCCGATGCTGAATACCTGGCCGGCCTGCTCGGCCTTTACCCAGGCCGGGCTGCGCCCGGCCCATTCTTCGCCGATGACCTGGATGTCGTTGCGTGCCAGCGCGACTTCCATGCTCACGGTGCTGCCGGGCAGGGTGTCGGTGGGGTAACCGTAGCCTTTCTCGACGATCAGCCGCAGGATCTCGGTGGTGAGGCTGCCGCTTTCCCAGGTGATGTCACCGAAGTGGATGGGCATGGATTTGTCGGCGGCGTGGCTGCAGGTAATCAGCCCCAGCGCAAGGAGTGCGCTGGTCAGCAGGGTGGTGATCGGCTTCATTGTGCCTCGCTCGCAAGGTAGGGAGTCTGGCAAGTGTAGTAGAGGAGAGCCGGCAGGTTTTTGTGGGAGCTGGCTTGCCAGCGATGAGGCCTGCATGAGGCTCCACCTGCGAGCGCTTTGCGCTCGATCGCTGGCAAGCCAGCTCCCACGGGGTTACACCCGGAACTGATCCATCAGCCCCTGCTGCTGGTTGGCCAGGCTGTTGAGCGACTGGCTGACCCGCGCCGATTCGTTGGCCTGTTCCGACAGCGATTCGGTGACGTCACGAATGGTAGCCACGTTGCTGTTGATCTCTTCAGCCACCGCACTTTGCTCTTCGGCGGCGCTGGCGATCTGCAGGTTCATGTCGCTGATCACCGTGACCGCATTGCCGATCTGCTGCAGGGCGGTGACCGCCTGGCCGACCTGCTCGACGCTGCCCTGGGCCTGGCGATGGCTGCTGTCCATGGCGCCGACCACTTCGCGGGTGCCGGCCTGCAGCTCTTCGATCACCTGGCGGGTTTCTTCAACCGATTCCTGGGTGCGCCGGGCCAGGTTGCGCACCTCGTCGGCGACCACGGCAAACCCTCGACCGGCTTCACCGGCGCGGGCGGCCTCGATGGCGGCGTTCAGCGCCAAGAGGTTGGTCTGCTCGGCGATCGAGCGGATCACTTCCAGCACCGAGCCGATCTTTTCGCTGTTCTCGGCCAGGCCTTCGACCTGGCCCATGGCGGTGCTCATGTCGGCGGCGAGGGTGTCGATGCTGCTGGTAGTGCGGTCGATCACGGCCAGGCCCTGGCGGGTGGCCTGGTCGGCGTCGCGGGCAGCCTGGGCGGCTTGCGCGGCGCTACGGGCGACGTCCTGGGCGGTGGCACTCATCTCGTGGGAAGCGGTGGCCACCTGATCGACCTGGCGATACTGCTGTTCCATACCGGCGCTGGTCTGGCTGGCGATCGCCGAGGACTGGTCGGCGGTATCGCGGGCGGCCTGGACCGAGCGCTTGACCTCGGCAATGGTCGGCTGCAGCTTGTCGAGGAAGCGGTTGAACCAGCCGGCCAGCTCACCCAGTTCGTCGCGCTTGTCGTAGGTCAGGCGGCGGGTCAGGTCGCCTTCGCCGCTGGCGATGTCCTTGAGCATGGCCGCCACGCCGAGGATCGGCCGGGTCACGGTGCGCGCCATCAGCCAGATCAGCAGCAGGCCGACGATGGCCGCCAGCAGGCCCAGGCCCAGTTCCATCAGGGTGCCGCTGGTGTTGCGTTGGTCGAGCTCTTGCTTGAGGGCTTCGGCCGGGCCGGTCAGGGCGCTTTCCGGTACGTCGAGCAACACGCCCCAAGGCTTGCCGCCAGGGATCGGCGCGAACGAGGCCAGCACCTTCAGGCGCTGGTTGTGGTGGAGGCTGTGCAGCGGCGTGCTGTCGCCCAGCAGGCGGATCAGCTCGGCGCCTTTTTCCGCGTCGACCTGGTCGAAACGTTGGGCCAGCTTGCCGGCATCCGGGCTGTAGCCGGCCAGCAGGCCTACCGGGCTGAGGATACCGACCTGGGTCTGGCCCTGGTAAAGATTGCGGCTGGCCTGTTGGCTCAAGGCCTGCAGGCTGTTGAGATTGATGTCGATGGACAGGGTGGCGATCACCTTGTCGGCGGCCATCAGCGGGAACACGATGCTGGTCATCAGCACCTGCTGGCCGTTGATCTCATAGAAGTAGGGCTCGATCACGCAGACCTTGCGGGTCGTGCGCGGGCACACCGACCAGGTGTTGGCCGGCTCGCCGCTGGGGCCGATGCTGGTGTCGTTCATGTCGCGCTCAGGCAGCGCCATGGAGGTCAGTTGGCCCGGGGTCGGTTGCGACCAGTACAGGGCAAAGCGGCCTTTCTCGTTGCTGCCCAGTTCTTTCTGGTTGACGAACAGCGCGTCCTTGTTGTCCAGCGCGTTGGGTTCGAACACCAGCGACAGGCCGAGCAGGTCGGGGTTGGCCTGCAGCGCCGCGCGTACCTGGCGGGTCATGTCCTCGCGCAGGTCGAAGGCATCGAGAAAGCGCTTCTCGGCCTGTTCGCGCAGGAACAGCACCTGGCGGGCGAAACCGGCACCGTACTGGTAGGCATCCATGAACTGGCGACGGATGTTCAAGGCCTGGACTTCGCCCTGGGATTCGATGCGCCCCTGGGCCGCTTCGGTGAGCATCTGCATGCTGCTGGCCTTGACCAGTTGCGTACTGTGCTCCATGCGATACAGCGAGAGGCCCACCAGCAGGGTAACGATGCCTGCCAGGCACAGGCCGGCCAGCAGGGTGATCTTCCACTGTATGGAAAGTTGTCTGAACGACATGGCGAAGTCCTTAGATCCTGAAAGATTGAGGCTGCCGACTATGTCGGCCGCGAGGCCGTTTTCTTTATTCAAACGTTCAATTGAAATGCGTCGTTTTCGGTCGCTGAGGCGACTTATTGTCGCAGGCGCAACACTCCGTTTTTTTGACAAGCGCGGGGGTCTGCTTCAGAGTGTGCGCCCTCCATAAAAATACCTGTCGTTCGGCCACTGCTTGCGAGCAGTCTGTCGCCGGATCGGTCGCTTTTTGTCTGGTTTCTAGAGGTCACAGAATGAATGCAGTAATTGCCGCGGTCGGCATCATGCTGATATTGAGCCTGTCCCGCGTGCATGTGGTTATCGCCCTGATCGTCGGCGCCCTGGTGGGTGGCCTGGTCGGTGGCCTGGGCATCGAAGGCACGCTCAAGGCCTTCAATGGCGGGCTGGGTGGCGGTGCCACGGTGGCGTTGTCGTACGCGTTGCTTGGCGCTTTCGCCGTAGCCATTGCCAAGTCGGGCATGGCCCATGCCTTGGCGGATCGCGCCCTGGCCATGATCGACCGGCAGGGGCATAGCAACGGCGGCAAGGTCAAATGGCTGTTGATTGCTCTGCTGCTGGTGGTGGCGATTTCGTCGCAGAACATTCTGCCGATCCATATCGCCTTCATTCCGTTGCTGGTGCCGCCGCTGCTGTATGTATTGACCAAGCTGCAGATCGACCGGCGCCTGGTGGCCTGCGTGATGACCTTCGGCCTGATCACCCCGTATATCTTCCTGCCGGTGGGCTTTGGCAACATCTTCCTTAACCAGATCCTGCTGGGCAGTGTCAGCCGCAGCGGCGTGGATGTCAGCGGCGTCAACGTTACCCACGCCATGGCCATCCCGGCCGCGGGCATGCTCTTTGGCCTGCTGGTGGCGGTGTTCATCAGCTATCGCAAGAAGCGTGAGTATGACCTGGAGAAAATCGAGCAGGTCGAGCAGGTCACGGTGCGCTACAACCCGCTGACCCTGCTGGTGGCCGGTGTTGCCATTGCGGCGGCGTTCATCATCCAGCTGTGGCTGGACTCGATGATCATCGGCGCCATGGCCGGTTTTCTGATTTTCTCGGTCTCGGGCATCGTGCGCTGGAAAGACACCGATGACCTGTTCACCGAAGGCATGAAGATGATGGCCATGATCGGCTTCATCATGATCGCCGCATCAGGCTTCGCCGACGTGATGAAGGCCACCGGCGAGGTCAAGTCCCTGGTCGAGGCCTCGGCGGCCTGGATCAATCACAGCAAGGGCATTGGTGCGCTGTTGATGCTGCTGGTCGGCCTGCTGGTGACCATGGGCATCGGCTCCTCGTTCTCCACCGTGCCGATCCTGGCGGCGATCTTCGTGCCGCTGTGCGTACAACTGGGCTTCGATCCTGTGGCGACAGTGTGCATCGTCGGTACCGCTGGAGCCTTGGGGGATGCCGGTTCACCGGCGTCGGACTCGACCCTGGGGCCGACCTCGGGCCTGAACGTCGATGGTCAGCATCACCATATCTGGGACACCGTGGTACCGACCTTCATCCATTACAACCTGCCATTGCTGGCATTTGGTTGGCTGGCGGCGATGATGCTCTGACGCAGGCGACGGGCTGAGCGCAAGGCTCAGCCTTTGGCAGGTGGCGAGATGCGGTTGAGCACCATGTTGCCGTTTTTGTTCCGGGTCAGGTAGACCGGCAACACCTTGGGCAAGGCGCTGACCAGGCGCTTGATTTCGCTGGTGTTGTAGATACCGCTGATGCGGATGCTGCCAGTGCTGGCATCGGCCAGCAGCAGCGGTTTGTCCAGGTAGCGGTTGATCATTGGCAAGGCCTGGGCCAGGCTCTGGTTGTCGAGGATCAGCTTGCCGCTGCGCCAGGCCAGGCTGTTGTCCTGGTTGTAGGTCTGGCTCAGGCGTGGCTCGTAGTCGCCGGCCTTGTAGCTGGCCTGCATGCCCGGGCCCAGACGATAGCTGCTGTCGCTGGCCTGGCCATCGCTGCTGACCAGCACTGAACCTTCGACCAGGGTCACCTTGACCTGATCATCGTACTTCCACACGTTGAACTGGGTACCGGTGACCCGCGTCCAGCCATTGGCCGCATGCACCACGAAGGGATGCTGGCTGTCATGGCTGACCTTGAAGAAGGCTTCACCCTTGATCAGGGTGACCCGGCGCTCATCCTTGTAGTTGCTAAAGCGCAGCTCGGTATTGAGGTTCAGTTCGACCTCGCTGCCGTCGCCAAGCACAACGCGGCTGAGCTGGCCGTTGCTTTCCAGGTGCTGATAGCTATTGGGCAACCAGCCTTGCTCCCAACCGACCCAGGCGCCGGCTGGCAGCGCCACCAGGGCGATGGCTGCCGCCGTGGCGAAACGCTGCCAGTGGTTGCGCTGGCGCTGTGGCAGGGGCACCACGTTGTCCGGGACGCTGCGGGGCAGATGGTCGGCGGTCTGCCAGATTTCCAGCATCGCCTGATATTCCTGCAGGTGCAGCGGGTTGGCACTCAGCCATTGCTCGAACGCGCGCCGCTCGGCGGCTGTGCAGTCTTCAGCTTGCAAGCGCAGGCACCACTGCGCGGCGGCATCGGTGATGGCATCGTATTCGGCGGCGCTGAGACTGGTGTGATTCATTGAAACTCCCGGTTTTGTCCATTCTACCTTGCAGGGTAGGTGGGCGAGAACCGAGATAATGGCGAATGACTATCAGTTGTAGGCTTTTTTACCGTCAAACCCGCGTAAAACCGCGGATCTGACAATGATTGCTTACAAAATCACGGACGGAAGGTAAGCCTGCGACGCCTGTTCAGCGTCGCAGGCCAGGTTTCAGAACTGCGCGGCATCCAACTCGAACAACGGGGCACTGCCGGCGCGGATACTGGCTTGCAGCGACAGCGTGCGTGGCAGCAGGCGTTCGAAGAAGAACCCGGCGCTGGCCAGCTTGGCGCCGTAGAACGCCGGGTCGTGCACCAGCGCGTCGCGGGCGACGGCGGCCATGCGTGACCACATGTAGGCGTAGGCGACGTAGCCGAACAGCTGCAGGTACTCCACTGAGGCTGCGCCAATGGCGTTCGGGTCGCGGCTCGCTTGCGTGCATAGCCACTGGCTCAGGTCTTCCAGCTCGTTCAGGGCGTTAAGCAGCGGCTGGCAAAAAGGCGGTTGTGCCTGGGCAAACTCGCGAATCTGCGCGGCAAAGGCAGCCAGCGCCTGGCCGCCATCGGCCACCACTTTACGGCCGAGCAAGTCCAGCGCCTGGATGCCGTTGGTGCCCTCGTAGATCTGCGCAATGCGCACATCGCGCACCAATTGCTCCTGACCCCATTCGCGAATATAGCCGTGGCCGCCAAACACCTGCTGGCCAAGTACGCAGCTCTCCAGGCCATTGTCGGTGAAGAAGGCCTTGGCCACAGGTGTCAGTAGCGCCACCTGGTGTTGCGCCGCGTCGCGCTCCTCGGCGTCTTCAGCGTACTTGGCAATATCCAGTTGCTGGCCGACGTAGGTGGCGAAGGCGCGTCCGCCTTCGGTCAGGGCGCGCATGGTCAGCAACATGCGCCGTACATCCGGGTGGACGATGATCGGGTCGGCAATCCGCTGCGGGTCCTGGGCGCCGGTGGGCGCCCGGCTCTGCAGGCGTTCGCAGGCATAGCGCGCGGCATTCTGGTAGGAGGCCTCGGCGCAACCAATGCCCTGAATGCCGATCGACAGGCGCTCGTAGTTCATCATCGTGAACATCGCCGCCAGTCCACGGTTCTGTTCACCGATCAGGTAGCCGGTGGCGCCATCGAAGTTCATTACGCAGGTGGCCGAGGCCTTGATGCCCATCTTGTGCTCGAGCGAACCACAGCTGACCGCGTTGCCTTGGCCAAGGCTGCCGTCGGCATTGACCAGGTACTTGGGCACCAGAAACAGCGAAATGCCCTTGGGCCCGGCCGGCGCATCCGGCAGTTTGGCCAGCACCAGGTGGATGATGTTCTCGGTCAGGTCCTGGTCGCCGCCAGTGATGAAAATCTTGGTGCCGCTGACCTTGTAGCTGCCATCGGCCTGGGGCTCGGCCTTGCTGCGGATGATGCCAAGGTCAGTGCCGGCGTGGGGCTCGGTCAGGCACATGGTGCCGGCCCATTGGCCGCTGTACAGCGCCGGCAGGTAAGTGGCCTTGAGCGCTGCGCTGGCGTGGGCGTCGATAGCCAGGCAGCAACCGGCGCTCAGCGCCGAGTACAGGCTGAAGCTGCAGTTGGCGGCGTAGAGCATCTCTTCGAATTGCACCGCGAGCATCTTCGGCATGCCCAGGCCGCCAAACGCCGGGTTACCGGCCAGGCCCACCCAGCCGCCGTCGCGGTAGGTCTGCCAGGCCTGGCGAAAGCCGTCCGGGGTGCGCACGGCGCCCGCCTCGAAGGCCACGCCCTGTTCATCGCCGCTGCGGTTGAGCGGGGCGATCAACTGGCCGGTGATTTTCGCCGCCTCTTCAAGGATGGCGTCGGCGGTGTCGGCATCGACCCGTTCGGCCAGGGCTGGCAGGCGTGCCCACAAGGCCGGGCCGTGGAACACTTCATGAAGGACAAAGCGCATGTCGCGCAGGGGAGCATTGAATTCAGGCATGGCCGTTCTCGCAGTCAATAGGGGTCAGAGCGCCTTGGCCCAGTCGCGCAACAGGTACTTCTGGATCTTGCCGGTGGACGTCTTCGGCAGTTCGCTGAATACCACGGTTTTCGGCAGTTTGAAGCCGGCCAGGTGCTCGCGGCAGAAGGCGATGATCTCGGCTTCTCGGGTGCCCTCGCAGCCGGCCTTGAGGGTGATATAGGCGCAGGGGGTTTCACCCCATTTCTCGTCGGGGCGGGCGACCACGGCGGCTTCGAGTACTGCCGGGTGCTTGTAGAGGGTGTCCTCGACTTCGATGGTGGAGATGTTCTCGCCACCGGAAATGATGATGTCTTTGAGCCGGTCCTTGATCTCCACGTAGCCGTCGGCATGCCAGACCGCCAGGTCGCCGGTGTGGAACCAGCCGCCACGGAAGGCTTCAGCGGTGGCTTCGGGATTTTTCAGGTAGCCCTTCATCACCGTGTTGCCGCGCATAAAGATCTCGCCCAGGGTGTTGCCGTCGCGTTGCACTGGCTCAAGGGTCTGCGGGTCGGCGACCATCAGGCCTTCGAGGGTCGGGTAGCGCACGCCCTGGCGTGACTTGATCCGGGCACGCTCGGCCAGCGGTTGTTCATCCCACTCGGCATGCCAGGCGCAGACGGTCACCGGGCCATAGACTTCGGTCAGGCCATAGACGTGAGTGACCTTGATGCCCATCTCTTCCACCGCGCCGATGACCTTGGCCGGTGGCGCCGCACCGGCGACCATGGCATTGACCGGGTGATCGATGGCCGCCTTGGCCGAGTCGGGCATGTTGATCAGCGCATTGAGCACGATCGGCGCGCCGCACAGGTGGCTGACCTGATGTTCGCGGATCAGGGTGAGAATCTTCTGCGGATCGACCCGGCGCAAGAACACATGGGTGCCGGCCAGGGCGGTGACCGTCCAGGGATAGCACCAGCCGTTGCAGTGGAACATCGGCAAGGTCCACAGGTACACCGGGTGATTGCCCATGGCCCAGGTCATCTGGTTGCCCAGGGCGTTGAGGTAGGCGCCACGGTGGTGATAGACCACGCCCTTGGGGTTGCCGGTGGTGCCGGAGGTGTAGTTCAGCGAGATGGCCTGCCATTCGTCTTCGGGCCAGTGCCAGGCGAACGCGGGGTCGCCTTCGGCGAGAAACGCTTCGTAGTCCAGGTCGCTGACCGCCTGGCCTTCGCCGTACTCCGGGTCATCGACATCGATCACCAGCGGCGGGTATTTCATCAGCGCCAGGGCCGCTTCTACGACCTTGTGGAACTCGCGGTCGGTGATCAGCACCTTGGCTTCGCCGTGCTCGAGCATGAAGGCGATGGCTTCGGCGTCCAGGCGCACGTTGAGGGCATTGAGCACCGCGCCGATCATCGGCACGCCAAAGTGCGCTTCGAGCATCGCCGGAATGTTCGGCAGCATCACCGCCACCGTATCGCCCTGGCCGATGCCGCGCCCGGCCAGGGCGCTGGCCAGGCGCCGGCAACGTTCGTAGGTTTGCTGCCAGTTGCGCCGGATGGCGCCGTGGATCACCGCCGGGTACTGGCCGTAGACGGCGGCGGTGCGCTCGATGAAACTCAAGGGGCTCAAGGCAACATGATTGACAGGGGCGGGCGCCAGGCCCTGGGAGAAAATCGACATGAGGTCGTCCTGTGCAGGAGGCAGCCGCCTGTGGCGAACTGAAACCTCCGATGGCTGATTGTTAGCTCTGATCAGGTTTCGGGAAGGAGCAGGCCCTTCCGGTGTCGCAGTTTTACGTGAATTGCTATGGTAGCTGGAAGATAGACTATAGCAATATGGTATAAATACTATAAAAGCCCTGAGGCACCGCTTTGGATACTCCTTTCTCCCTGCTGCTGGCCAAGGATCCACAGCCCAGTCTGTTGCTGGATGCTGCGGCCAGCGTGCTGGCCAGCAACCCGGCCTTGCGGGCCATGCTCGGGCCCTGGCCGCAGCGTGACGCCGACTTCTGCTTGCCGAGCAACTATCAGGCACTGGTGCAGGCCTGTCTGGAGCAAGCGCGGGCGATCAGTGAGGTCGAGGCGCAAGTGGCTGGGCAGATCCTGCTCTGGACCTTCATCCCCGATGACGCCGGCCAACAGGTCCTGGCGCGTTGTCGGGATGCCACCCTGGAGCGCCAGGGTGAACGTGAGGCCAGCCGGGCCCGGCGCCTGTACCGGCTGATCACCGAGAACACCACCGACCTGATTTCCCGGCATACGCCTGACGGCAGCTTTATCGATGCCTCGCCTGCCGCGTACCGCCTGCTCGGCTACTGGCCGGAAGCGTTGCGCGGGGTGCCGGTGCAGACGCTGTTTCACCCCCAGGATCGCCAGCAATCACTGCTGCAAGCGTCCCAGGCGCTGGAGCAGGACGGCTACCAGACCATGACCTGCCGGGTGCGGCACCGCGATGGGCGCTACCGCTGGTTCGAGATCGCCAGCCGCGCGATCCGCGAGACCTACACCGGCGCCGTGGTCGAGATTGTCAGTGTCTCGCGGGACATCAGCGTGCGCATCGAGGCGCAGGAAAACCGCCGGCGCCTCGCCGAGGTGGTGGAAGCCAATACCGACCTGGTGTTGTTCAGCGACCGCGACGGCCAGCTCAGCTACCTCAACCAGTCGGCGCGCCGGGCGCTGGGCTTGCTGGGCGTAGAACCGCTGCCCAGGCTGCAAGCGTTGCTCGACCCGGCACTGCAGCAGCGCCTGCACAACGAAGGGTGGCAGCGTGCCGAGCAACACGGGGTCTGGCAGGCCGAGGCGCGGCTGATCGCGCATCAGGGCGGCACGGCGTTCCCGGTGTCGCTGGTGCTGCTGGCCCATCGCGCGACTGGCGGTGAGCGCTACTACTCGCTGGTGGCCCGCGACATGACCGAGCGTGAGTTGCGCGAAAGCCAGCAACGTCGCCATCAGGACGAACTGGCCCACAGTGCCCGGCTGATCACCCTGGGCGAGCTGGCCTCGGGGATTGCCCATGAAATCAACCAGCCACTGGCGGCGGTGGTCAACTACGCCAGTGCCAGTCAACGCTACCTGCAGGCGCTGGATCTCGATCCGCAGGCTGCGCAGCGCATTGCCCATGGCTTGCAACGCATCAACGAACAAGCCACCCATGCCGCCGAAGTGATCAAACGCTTGCGCGCCTTTTTGCGCAAGGAGCCGCGGCGCTTGCAGGCCTTGGCGATTGTCGATGTCGTCGGTGAAGCGGTGCGCCTGTGCGATTGGGAAGCCAGCCGTGACCAGGTCAGGATCGAGCAGCGGGTGGCTGAGGGGCTGCCGTCGGTCTATGCCGACCGGGTGCTGCTTGAGCAGGTGCTGCTCAACCTGTTGCGCAATGCCATCGACGCCAACCGCGAGCAACATAAAGGCCAGGCCTCGCGTATCCTGCTCAGCGCAGCGCTTGAGGCGGGCTGGCTAATGATCCGGGTCAGCGATCAAGGGCCGGGGGTGGCGGCCGAGCGCCTGGACGGCATCTTCACCCCGTTCACCACCAGCAAGGCGGATGGCCTGGGTTTGGGCCTGAGCATGAGTCGCAGTATCGTCGAAGGCTTTGGTGGCACTTTGCATGCCCAGCCAGGCGAGGTGGGCGGATTGATCTTGTGCTGTCGGCTGGCGCCGGTGGCCAACAGTGGGGAGTGATATGCAGGAACCGCGGGTGTATGTAGTCGATGACGATCAGGGCATGCTCGATTCGACCGTGTGGCTGCTCGAATCGGTGGGCTTGCAAGCGCTGCCGTTCACCAGCGGCCAGGCGTTTCTCGACGCCTGCGACGGTGACTTGCCGGCCTGTGTGCTGCTGGATGTACGCATGCCGGGCATGGGCGGCCTGAGTGTGCAGGAAGCGTTACGCGCCCGCGGTATCGATTTGCCGGTGATCTTCGTCAGCGGCCATGCCGATGTGCCGATCGTGGTGCGGGCCTTCAAGGCCGGGGCCTGCGATTTCATCGAAAAGCCCTACAACGATCAGTTGCTGCTCGACAGCGTTCAGGATGCCCTCGGGCGAGCGCGCCATGCCGGGCCGCTGGAGGCCGTGCAGGCGCGCATCGATAGCCTCACGCCCCGTGAGCGGGACGTGCTCCTGCCGCTGGTGCAGGGCTATACCAATCGGGAAATTGCCGAGCAGCTCGAGGTCAGCGTCAAGACGGTCGACCTGTATCGCTCGCGGGTGATGAAGCGCATGCAGGCCGAGCACTTGCCGGCGCTGGTGGGGATGGCGATCGCCTGTGGGTTGGTGCAGCCGTTGAACTTGCGTTGAATTGATCGCGGGGCAAGCCCGCTCCCACAGGAGCGAGCCGGACCTGCGATGCTTTTAAGGCCTGCGCCCCAGCAGCAAACCGACCACTAGGCCAAACCCCGCCGAAATCGCCACCGTCTGCCACGGATGGCCGCCGATGTAGTCCTCGGTGGCATCCACCACCGGCCGCGCCTTGCTACGCACGCCGTTGACCGCCTTGCGGGCCTGCTTCAATTTCAGCCCGACCTGGGCGCGCAGGGTTTCGGCTTCTTCGCCAACTAGCGCTGCGCTGTCGCTGAGCAATTTTTCCGATTCTTCGATCAACGCTTGCAGTTCGCTGAACGCCTGATCCTTGATTTGCTCGGCATCGTTTTGCACGGTGGTTCTCCTGGCCATGAGCGCTTCCTCGTCAGTTGATGGCATTGAACAGTGGATGCCAGCGGGCATGGAAAGTTGCAGCGGTTTGCCGAGCGCTGGCGGCTACAGTGTAAGATAGCGCCTATTTTCCAGCGGCAGGACACCCCTCATGAGTTTCAATCTGGCCAACAAGAGCTTCGCCGAACGGGCGCAGATCGAGGACGAGAAAGCACGACTGTTCGAGCTCTGGCAGACCAACCTGGGCAAGGCCAAGGCCGATGCCGCCCGGCTGATCGCCGAGAAGCCGCGGCGCAAGGGCAAATGGGCTGAATGGGTACGGGCAGAGCTGGACGGCATGTCGCCGCCCGAATACGCCAATATGGTCCGCAGTGAAGTCAACAAGCTGATGGCCGCCGCCAAGTAAGCTTCAGGCAAACACCGCCAGTACCGCTTCACGCACCTTCTCCAGCGCCGGGTCCGGTTGCCCGCCGGTGCGCCAGCCCAGTTCCACCGGATACTGCGGCAAGGCCAGCGGGCAAGGCAGCACCACCAGGCCAGCGGTGTCGGCAATGGCCCGGGCGGCATGGCCGGGCAGGGTGGCCAGGCGCTCGCTGCCTTTGAGCAGATAGGCCAGGGCGGCAAAATGGCTGGTCGAGGCCGCCACCCGGCGACTCAAGCCCAGCTCGGCCAACGCTTCGTCGACGATACCGATGAAGCCTCCCGACGACACCAGGATCTGCTCGCGCGCCACGAACGCTTCCAGGCTTAAGCCGCGTTGCCCGGGCATCAGGCTATGCGGATCGACCAGGCACAGGTAATCCCCTTCATCGAGCACCCGGCGGCTGAGCAGGCGGGCGGAAAACCCGCCCGAGGTCAGCGCCAGATCAAGGCTGCGATCCAGTAACGCGCGGGCGACAATCTGGCTGTGGGTCTGGCGAAAGATCAGGCGCAGGCCCGGCGCCAGCCGTTGCACCTGCTCGATCAGGGCCCGGCCGTAGGCGACCTCGAAATCATCGGACAAGCCCAGGGTCACCGCCCGGCCTTCGAACTGTTCGGCCTGCGGGTCGAGCAGGGCCAGGCTTTGCCGGCATTTGTTCAGCGCTTCGCTGATCAGCGGCTTGAGCTGGTTGGCACGCAGGGTCGGCGCCAGGCCGCGCCCGGTGCGCATGAACAGCGGGTCGCCATACACCTCGCGCAAACGCCGTAACGCGGCGCTGACGGCCGACTGGGTCAAGCCCAGGCGCACGGCGGCGCGGCTGGCGCTGACTTCGTCATGCAGGGCTTCGAAGACCTTGAGCAGGTTGAGGTCGATATCGGTGATATTCGCAGGATTCATATCATTCAGAAACGAAGTGGGCTTTATTCATGATTGGCCCGGCGCCGACAATCTGCAACACCCATCGCCCATCCGGAGCACCCGCTAATGACCACGTCCGTCGTCGCCGCCTTGCAGATCGGTTCATCGCCTGAAGGCAAAGCCCATACCCTGGAACAGATCCTTGCCTACGAGCAGGCCATCAGTGAGGCGGGCGCCAGCCTGGTGGTGATGCCCGAAGCGCTGCTGGGGGGTTACCCCAAAGGTGAGATCTTCGGCACGCGCCTGGGCTACCGCCTGCCCGAAGGCCGCGAAGCCTTCGCCCGCTACTTTGCCAATGCCATCGAGGTGCCCGGCAGCGAGACCGACGCCCTCGCTGGCTTGTCGGCGCGCACCGGCGCCAGCCTGGTGCTCGGGGTGATCGAGCGCAGCGGCCATACCCTGTATTGCAGCGTGCTGTTCTTCGAGCCCGAGCAGGGCCTGGTGGCGGTGCACCGCAAGCTGATGCCCACCGGCACCGAGCGGCTGATCTGGGGCCGTGGCGACGGCTCGACCCTGCCGGTGATCGAAGGTCGTGCCGGGCGCATCGGCGCCGCGGTGTGCTGGGAAAACTACATGCCGTTGCTGCGCACGGCGATGTACGCCAAGGGCGTGGAGCTCTGGTGTGCACCGACGGTGGACGAGCGCGAGCTGTGGCAGATGAGCATGCGCCATATTGCTGCCGAAGGCCGTTGCTTCGTGATCAGTGCCTGCCAGGTGCAGGACTCGCCCAACGCGCTGGGCATCGAGGTCGCCGACTGGCCGGGCGAGCGCCAGCTGATTGCCGGGGGCAGCGTGATCGTCGGGCCGCTGGGTGAAGTGCTGGCCGGGCCATTGGTCGGTGAGCGCGGTCTGCTGTGTGCCCAGATCGACACCGCAGAGCTGGTGCGCGCCCGCTATGACTTCGACGTCGTCGGCCACTATGCACGGCCGGATATCTTCGAACTGAGCGTGGATGAGCGCAGCAAACCCGGCGTGCGCTTTATCAATCAGGATTGAGGGTTACCAGGGCGCACTGGCCGGTTGCGGCAGGTTGAGCCGGCCACTGTCGCTGAAGCGCCGGGTACCGAACGCGCCGCCGGCCAGCTTGCCGCGCACGGTGTACGGCAGGCCATCGAGGCTGCGCACGTGGCTCAGGCCCACGGCCTGGCGCAGCACCGAGAACGCGGTGATGCTCACTGGCACCACCAGCACGCCTTCGCTGAAGCGGCCGATGCGACCGCTTTGGTCGCTGACGCCTGCCGCCAACGGCTGGCCATTGACCTCAAGGTTAAGGGCGATGCCGTTGTAGTCGATCGCGGTTTCATTGGGGTTCTGCACGCGGATCTTCACCGCCATGCGCAGTTCCAGGTCCTGGCCGGGCAGGGGATCGATACCAATCACGCTGATGTTCACCGGGTCGCGGGGCTGGAACAGGGCGCAGGCATTCAGGCCGCCGATCAACAACAGGGCCAGGCACAAGCGTAGGCATCGGGTCACGGGCACAGCTCCAGAACAGGAGAACAGCCCCGAGTGTGGCAAATGCACAGCGGCGTTGAAAGTAGTGTGAGTTATGAAAGATACTTGTTCTCATTAACGCCCGATAATTTCTCTTACTGGCCCATCGAGTCCTTCATGTTGACGTCTCCCGTGTCCGGGCTGCTAGCGAGCTTCCAGGAACATTACGATGACCTGTTGCAGTTCCTGACCCGGCGTATGAGCGATCGGCAGCGGGCCGCCGACGTCGCCCAGGAAACCTACCTGAAACTGGTGAAGATCGAGCAGCAGGACCTGCCGGTGCTGCATGCACGCCGTTTCATCTTTCGCGTGGCCGGCAACCTGGCGATCGATACCCTGCGCCGCGAGCAACGCATGAGCAGCAGTCTCGACGACAGCGAAGTGGCGCGCCAGGTGCCGTGCCCGGCGCCAGCGCCGGAGGCGGCGTTGCTGGCCAGTGAACGCCTGGAGCAGCTCGATGAAGCCTTGCTGCAACTGTCGCCCAACGCCCGTCAGGCCTTGTTGCTCAACCGCGTCGAAGGCCTGACCCAGGCGCAGATCGCACAACGGCTGGGCGTTTCCGAGAGCATGGTGGCAAAATACATCGGCCAGGCCCTGCGCCATTGCCGCGACTGGCTCAAACACAATCATGACTGATGCTCATATGCCCGCGCCGCAGCCGATCAGCGATTTGTCCGATGATGCCCTCGACTGGCAGGTGCTGCTGCATTCGGGCAACGCCAGCGCCAGCGACCAACAACGCTACCGGCGCTGGTGCGCGCTGAGCCCGGCTCATGCCGAGGCCGCGAGTGAAGCCGAGGCGTTGTGGGCGGACCTCGGGCAGACCCGAGCGGCGGCTGAGGTCACGGTGACGGCGCCAGGCCGGCGGCGCTGGGGCTCGAAACTTGCCGCCTCGCTGGTGCTGGCGCTGCTCGGATACGGCGGCCTGCAACAGGCGCCGGCCTTGCTTGCCGACTACCACACCGGGGTTGGCCAGCAGCAGCGGATCACCCTGGTCGATGGCTCGCAGGTCACGCTCAATAGTGGCAGTGCCTTGTCGGTGGACTTCAGCAGTGGCGAGCGTCGCGTTGTGCTCAAGGCCGGTGAGGCCTTGTTCGAACCGGCCGCCGATCCACGGCCGTTCGTGGTCGATGCCGGGGCTGAACCCGTGCAGGGCAGTGCGGCGGTATTCAGCGTGCGCCGTGACGGTGTGCGCAACCGCGTGGTGGTTGCCCAGGGGCAGGCGCGGGTCGGCGGGCAGTGGCTGGAAACCTCGCCCGATGCTCGCGCGCAAACTGCCTGGCAGCGCGGCAAGTTGATCTTCAACGGCAAGCCGCTGCGGGAAGTGTTGGCCGAGCTTGAACGCTATCAGCACGGGCGCATCGTGCTGTCTGACCAGCAGCTGGCGGCGCTGCAGGTCAGCGGGGTGTTTGACCTGAATGACCCTGAAGGGTTGTTGCGCACCCTGGAGCAGCGCTATGCGCTGAAAGTTACCTACCTGCCTTGGCTGGCGGTGGTGTACTGACGGGCCTCATCGCTGGCAAGCCAGCTCCCACAGGTATTGCATGCACCGTACCTGTGGGAGCTGGCTTGCCAGCGATAGGGTCGTAACTGCGCAAAAAATATTTTCAAATTCCCACTGCAAGTTCTTCCCCGCCCAATCGTCGTAGTGAGACTGATCAGCAATCCATTCTCATTTACAACCATTTGCCTGGAAGAAAACAGTGAAGGGTCCGCTCAAGCCAATCGCCCGTTGCACCGGTTATTTCAAACATGCCCTGTTGGCCTCGACCGCCGTTGCCGCGTTGCTCGGCACCCTGCAGGTGCACGCCGGCGAAGTGCTAAAAGCTGCCGGCACCCAGCAGGAACGTGAAGTATCCCTGGACCTGCCAGCGCAGAACCTCGACCAGGCCCTGACGGCCTTCGCCGACCAGGCCGGCCTGCATTTGCTGTTCACCAGCCAGGACGTGGCCGGCCGCCAAAGCCCGGCACTCAAGGGGCACTACAGCATCGCCCAGGCCCTGCAAAGCCTGCTGGCCGGCAGCGGCATGAGCTGGCAGTTCAGCGAGCAGAACACGGTGATTCTGCGCAAGAGCGCGGCGGCGCCAAGTGTCAGCCTCAAGCCTATCGAAGTCAGCGTCGCCTCGCGTACCAGCACCTCGATCAGTGAAATCCCCGGTACCGTCTGGGTGGTCGACCAGCAGCAACTGCGCGAGCAGATCGACAGCGGCGTCAGCCTCAAGGAAGCCATCGGCAAGCTGGTCCCGGGCCTGGACCTGGCGCCGGAAGGGCGGACCAACTACGGCCAGAACATGCGCGGGCGCAACGTGCTGGTGATGATCGACGGCGTCAGCCAGAACAGCTCACGTGGCCTGTCGCGCCAGTTCGACAGCATCTCGCCGTTCAACGTCGAGCGCGTCGAGGTGCTCTCCGGCGCCAGCGCCCTCTACGGCGGCGGCGCCACCGGCGGGATCATCAACATCGTCACCAAGAAGGGCGAGGCGGGCGCGGCGCGCTTTGAAACCCGGTTGGGCGCCAGCAGCGGCTTCAACAACAGCGACGACCTGTCGACCCGCATCGCCCAGTCGATCAGCGGCGGCAACGAGCGTATCAATGCGCGCCTGGGCGTATCCGCCGAGCAGAACGAGGCGTTCTACGATGGCGCCGGCGAGCAGATCTTCATTGACAACACCCAGACCGACTTGCAGTACAACCGCACCATCGACGTGCTCGGCAGCCTGGGTCTTAGGCTCAACGACGAGCAGAGCCTCGACCTGCTGGCCCAGTACTACGACTCGGGCAACCATGGCAGCACCGGTATCTACTTCCCCAACCTCAACTACAACGGCCCTTCGGACCTGGAAGACGCCGAGCTGCGCGGTGGTTACTCAACCGACCTTGAGCCGCGCACCAAGCGCCTGCTGTTCAACGCCAATTACCACCACAGCGATGTGCTCGGCCAGGACTTCTACCTGCAGGCCTCGTACCGCAAGGAAGACGACAACTTCTATCCGTTCCCGTATTACAACGCCGGCAAGCCGGCAGGTTCCAAGGGCGTGTACTTTGCCGCCTCGCAGCAGAACTTCGAGGTCAGCAGCCTCAAGGCGCTGTTTGCCAAGCAGTGGGACAGCCTCAAGCTGACCTACGGCGTGGACCTGGACCGCGAGCGCTTCAACGCCGAGCAGACCACCTTCGATGCCCGGACCTCCTCCGCAAGCGGCGGTCTGGACCTGGATCAAGCCAGCAAGGCGGCGCGCTACCCCAGCTACCGGGTCGATGGCCTCTCGGCCTACACCCAGCTGGACTGGAAGGCAACCGACAACCTGAGCGTTTCCGGCGGCGCCCGTCGCCAGCAGATGGACGTCGATGTCGGCGACTTCAAGAACGTCCCCGGCGGTAACAACGACTACCAGGTCAACCTGTTCAACCTTGGCGCCATCTACGACTTCAAGAACGGTCACCAGCTCTGGAGCAACTACGGCGAAGGTTTCGACCTGCCAGACCCGGCCAAGTACTACGGCAAGCCTGGCCTGAACGTTGAAGACAACCCGCTGGCCGGGATCAAGAGCCGCCAGGTGGAACTGGGCTGGCGCTACGCCGACCTGGACTGGGATGCCCAGGCGGCGGTGTACTACATCTGGTCGGACAAGATCATCACCACCGACATGGCCACTTTGACCATCAACGTCGAAGACCAGAAAAGCCGTGACTTCGGTTTTGAAGGCGCGCTGACCCGCCACTTCGAAAGCGGCTGGGAAGCCGGCAGCACCCTGCACCTGGTGCGCTCGGAAGAGCAAGACAAGGAGGGCGACTGGATCAAGCGCGATGCCCGTTATGCTTCGCTGTCCAAGTCCACCGCCTTCGTTGGCTGGAAGGGCGATGGCCAAAGTGCCCGCTTGCAGGCCAACCACGCCTTCACCCTCAAGGACGATGCCGAGCACAAGATCAGCGGCTACACCACCTTCGACCTGCTGGGTAGCCAGGACACTGGTTTCGGGACCTTCAGCGCCGGTATCCAGAACCTGCTCGACAAGCAGTACAGCACCGTCTGGGGCCAGCGTGCGACGCTGTTCTACTCGCCGACCTATGGCCCGGCCTACCTCTACGATTATCAAGGCCGTGGCCGCACCTACACCCTGACCTGGTCGCTGGCCTACTGAGTCAGGCGAAGGCGGCCAACAGGTCGGCGGCAAAGGCCTGCTGGGCATCGCTGGGCACCTGGGCGCGGTGGCGCACCAGCACGAACGGCACGGCGAAATCCAGCGCCGGGTCCAGGCCCTGCAGCAGGCCACGCGCGACCCAGGGGGCGGCATAGTGGCAGGGCAGGTAACCGATGTGCCGGCCGGAGAGGATGAAGGTCAGCGCGCCCTCAACCTGTTCGGAACGAGCGGTGCCACTGGTGCCGTCAAAGGGCTCCTGGCGACTCTGGAAACGGTAGGGGTGTTCGACCTGGTCGGCCTGTTGCAGCGCCTCCAGGCTCACGTCAAGCTGGCCAGCCAGCGGATGATGGCTGGCGCAATACAGGCGCTGGTTTTCCTCGAATAACGGGGTGTAATCGAACGCTGCCTGCTTGCCGGAAAAATAGCCGATGGCCAGGTCCAGGCGCTGCTGCAAAAGCTGGCGCTCAAGGTCTGCCGGCATGGCGCTGACCAGCTCCAGGCGCACCGACTCGTCACGCTGGCGAAAACGCTCGATGGCCCGCGCCAGGCGCAAGGTCACGGTGCTCTCCTGGGCTTCGGAAATGCCGATACGCACCTCGCCGAGCAAACGCCCAGCCACGCCATTGGCCTGATGGCGAAACGCGTCGATCTGCACCAGCAGTTCGCGGGTGGCCTTGAGCAGCACTTCACCCTTGGCGGTCAGGCCAAAGCCGCCCTTGCCGCGACTGCACAAGCGATACCCCAGGCGGGTTTCCAGGCGCGCCATCTGCTGGCTGATACTCGGCTGGCTCAGGCCCAGCACGCCCTGGGCGGCGCTGAAGCCACCGGCCTCGACTACAGTGACGAACAGCCGCAGCAGGTGCAGGTCGAGGTCGTGCAGTTGTCCCAACATCAAACATTGCTCCTGATGAATGTCAGGTTAATTGACTTGCCATTTTAGTAATGTAACCCGGCAGGCATGCTGGCGGCATCCACTGACAAAGGTGCCCGACATGCGTACATCCCTGTGGTTGTTGTCCCTGGCTTTGGCCTTGCCGGTGCAGGCCGAGGAAAAAGTCCTCAACCTGTACAGCTGGGCCGATTACGTCGCCCCCGAGACCTTGCAGCGTTTCGAGCAGGAAACCGGCTACAAGGTGCGCTACGACACCTTCGACACCACCGAAGTGCTGGAAACCAGGTTGCTCACCGGTGGCAGTGGTTATGACGTTGTCGTGCCGTCCGCCAGCCTGCTGGCCCGCGCCCTGGCCGCAGGCGCCTTGCAGCCGCTACAAGCCCAGGCCATGCCCGGTTACAGCAACCTCGACCAGGACCTGCTGGCCAAGCTCGCCGAGGTTGACCCCGGTAACCGGTACGCCGTGCCTTACACCTGGGGCACCCTGGGCCTGGGCATGAACCTTGAAGCGGTGCGCCAGCGGCTGGGCGATGCACCGCTGGACAGCCTCGACCTGCTGTTCAAGCCCGAGTACGCCAGCAAGCTCAAGGATTGCGGGATTGCCATGTCCGACTCGCCCCAGGAGGTGATTGGCGTAGCCTTGAATTACCTGGGCAAGGATCCCTACAGTCGCGACAAAAACGACCTGGCGGCCGCCCAGGCGCTGCTCAAGCAATTGCAGCCATCGATCAGCTATGTCGCCAACGGCCGGCAGATCAACGACCTGGCCAACGGCAGCGTGTGCCTGGCCCTGACCTACAACGGTGATGCCGCCATGGCTGCCGATCAGGCGCAAAAGGCCGGCAAGCCGTACCAGGTGATCTATCGCATTCCCCGCGAAGGCACGCTGATCTGGCAGGACAACCTGGTCATGCCCAAGGACGCCCCGCACCCGGACGCCGCCCGCGCCTTCATCGCCTTCATGTTGCGTCCCGACTCGGTGGCGCCGTTGACCAACACGCTGTTCTTCGCCAATGCCAACCAGGCGGCCACGCCCCTGGTGGACGAGGCGGTGCGCAGCGACCCGGACATCTACCCCTCGGCCGAAGTGCGCGCGCGGCTGTTTGCCGACCGCAGCATGAGCCTGGCCGACATGCGCCAGCGCACCCGCCTGTGGACCACCTTCCGTAGCCGCCAGTAACAACAGACCAGGAGCCCGACCATGGACCTCGCCCCCGACAACGACCAGGCCATCACCCGCGACAGCCTGTACGGCACCATCGCCGAAAACACCTTTGCCGGTATCACCAGTTTCTCCCGCCGTCGCTACAGCCGCGACCTGCGCGGTGTCGATGTGGTGGTCAGCGGCGTGCCATTCGACACCGCCACCAGCAACCGCCCGGGCGCGCGCTTCGGGCCACGGGCGATTCGGGCCGCATCGGTGCAGCAGGCCTGGGCCCGGCACTGGCCGTGGGAGTTCGACCCGTTCGATCACCTGGCCGTGATCGACTACGGCGACTGCAACTTCGATTACGGCAGCCCGCATACCGTGCCGCACAGCATCCAGGCCCATGCCGAGCAGATGCTCGAAGCCGGCTGTGCCATGCTCACCCTGGGCGGTGATCACTTCATCAGCTACCCGTTGCTCAAGGCTCATGCTCGCAAGCACGGGCCGCTGGCGCTGATCCACTTCGATGCCCACAGCGACACCTGGCCGGACGAGGAGGGCCAGCGTGTCGATCACGGCACCATGTTCTGGCATGCCGCCCGCGAAGGCCTGGTGGACCCGGCGCGCTCGGTGCAGATCGGCCTGCGCACCACCAATGACGAGACCCAGGGCTTTGCCGTGCTCGACGCCCGTCAGGTGCATCAACGCGGTACCCAGGCGATCATCGAGGCGATCCGCCAGCGGGTCGGCGATCAGCCGGTGTACCTGACCTTTGACATTGACTGCCTGGACCCTGCGTATGCCCCAGGTACCGGCACTCCGGTGTGTGGCGGTCTGACCACGGTGCAGGCCCTGGAAATCCTCGGCGGGCTGCGCGGTATCAATCTGGTGGGCATGGACCTGGTGGAAGTCGCGCCGGCCTACGATCATGCCGATATCACCGCCCTGGCCGGCGCGACCCTGGCCATGGAGATGCTCTGCCTGTATGCCGCCCGGCATAAGGTCGATGGCTGATCCGGTAACAAAATGAATCACCTGCGGGGCAAATTGAGGTTTCCCGGCGAACCTGTCGCGCCTTAGGCTATCCAACGCTTGGGCGCGCTGGTTTTCGGCGCCGCGTGGTGCCGGAGGTGAATAGCGTGAACCGATCCCTGTCGGGCCTGGCAATGGCCCTGCTCTTGAGCTCGCCGCTGCAGGCGGCGCCCGCTGCCGGGCCGTTGCAGCTGGCGGCCAGCAGCAACAACCCCTACAACAGCCCGATCATGCGCGCCAATCCCAACAGCCGCCAGGGCAGCGTGCCAGCCACGCCGCCCGTGCGCGGCCCTTCGACCCAGCCCAATCCGCGCCCGCCGACCCTGGAGAACCGCGGTATCGGCAATGGCGAGAACATCCGCCGCGAACAGACCACCCCGCGCCTGGAGCCCAGCCGGCCGCCGCGCGAACCTGCGCGTACGCCCTGAGTCACAGGCCCTCCCTGGAAGGAATCGCTGATGTCCCCACGCACCTGGCTACCCACCCTGATGACCGCGGCGCTGTTGCCGCTGCTGGCCCATGCCGCGCCCGAGCGCGATTTCAACAGCGAGGAGGGCAGCGTCAAGGTCAGCACCCTCGCCGAGGGCCTGCGCAATCCCTGGGCCATGGCGTTCTTGCCGGACGGCCAGGGCATCCTGGTGAGCGAGCGGGCCGGCAACCTGCGCATGGTCAGCCCCGAAGGCAAGGTCGGGCCCCCTCTGGGCGGAGTCCCCGAGGTGTGGGCCGAGGGCCAGGGCGGCTTGCTCGATGTGCTGCTGTCGCCGACCTTCAAGCAGGACCGCATGGTCTACCTGTCCTATGCCGAAGGTGGCGGGGACGGCGGCACGGCCGGCACCGCGGTGGGCCGCGGGCGCTTGTCCCGCGACAACGCCAAGCTTGAAGACTTCAACGTGATCTTCCGCCAGCAACCCAAGCTCTCCAGCGGCAACCATTTCGGCTCGCGCCTGGTGTTCGACCGTGATGGCTACCTGTTCATTGCCCTGGGCGAGAACAACCAGCGGCCGACCTCGCAGGACCTGGACAAACTGCAAGGCAAGGTGGTGCGCATCCTGCCGGATGGTACGGTGCCCAAGGACAACCCGTTTGTCGGTCGCGACAACGTGCGCCCGGAAATCTGGTCGTTCGGCCACCGCAACCAGCAGGGCGCAGCGCTCAACCCCTGGACCGGCGAGCTGTGGACCCACGAGCACGGGCCCCGTGGCGGCGATGAAATCAACATCCCCAAACCCGGCAAGAACTATGGCTGGCCGATCGCCACCCACGGCATCAACTATTCGCTGATGCCGATTCCGGAGGCCAAGGGCGAGCACGTCGATGGCATGGTCGACCCGCACCATGTCTGGGAAAAGTCCCCGGCCATCAGCGGCATGGCGTTTTACGACAACCCGCGTTTCAAACCCTGGGATCACAGCCTGTTCATCGGCGCGCTGGCGGCCCAGGAGCTGATTCGCCTGGAGCTCAAGGGTGACAAGGTGGTGCATGAGGAGCGCCTGCTGGGTCAGCTCAAGGCGCGCATTCGTGATGTGCGGGTGGGGCCGGATGGATACCTGTATCTGCTGACCGATGAGCGTGATGGGGCTTTGCTCAAAGTCGGGCTGGATTTGTAGAACGGTTTGCCCGAACCCTGTGGGAGCTGGCTTGCCTGAGATCGAGCGCGCAGCGGTCGTAATCCAGGCGCCTGCTGATGTGCAGGCTGTACTGGCCCCATCGCTGGCAAGCCAGCGCCCACAGGATGCAGGCTTGCCCCATACTGCGCTGCAGCCGCAGAATGCCCCCTTTTGCGATGGACGCCACGCATGTCCTGCTTCACCGAACAGTCCCCACTGACCCTCTACCAGCAGGCCATAGCCAGCCAGGGCTTTGTCAGCGACCCGGCCCAGTTGCAGGCCGCCAGCGCCCTGCAAACCTGCTTCGCGGCCCTGCAGCGTGGCGAGACCCCGCAGGGGGTCTACCTCTGGGGGCCGGTCGGGCGCGGCAAGACCTGGCTCATGGATCAGTTCCACGCCTGCCTGCAGGTACCGGCCCGGCGCCAGCACTTTCACCACTTCATGCGCTGGGTGCATCAACGCCTGTTCCAGCTCAACGGCACGGCCGAGCCGTTGCGGGCCCTGGCCTTGTCCCTGGCCGAAGAGATCCGCGTGCTGTGTTTTGACGAGCTGTTCGTCAATGACATCGGCGATGCGATCATTCTCGGTGGTCTGTTCCAGGTCCTGTTCGAGGCAGGGGTGGTGATCGTGGCCACGTCCAACCAGCCGCCCGAGCAGCTCTACAGCGACGGTTTCAACCGCGAGCGCTTCCTGCCGGCGATTGCCGCCATCGAGCAGCATATGCAGGTGGTCGCCGTAGCAGGGGAGCAGGACCATCGCCTGCATCCGGGCGCGGCGCAGCAACGCTACTGGGTACGCGACAACGGCCGGCCCAGTGCCCTTGAGCAGGTCTTCGCCCAGTTGCGTGGTGATCAAGCGAGCGCTGGCCAGCCGCTGCAGATCGGCTCGCGCAGCTTGAACGTGGTGCAACGCTGCGACAGCGTGCTCTGGTGTCGCTACGCCGACCTCTGTGAGCAACCCTTTGCCGCCATGGATTTCATGGCCTTGTGCGACAGTTTCCAGGCCATCCTGCTGGGCGAGGTGCCGGCCCTCGGCGCCCGCCAGCGCCCGGCGAAGATTGCCCGCGGCACCGAAGACGGCGCCCAGCGGGTGGTGGCCGGGGACCGCGAACTGCCGCAACTGTCGGTGCATGACGACAGCGTACGGCGCTTCATCGCCCTGGTCGATGAATGCTATGACCGGCGCATCGCCTTGTACCTGGAAGCCGAAGTAGCGCTTGAAGCGCTCTACACTCAAGGGTATCTGGAGTTCCCGTTCCGGCGTACGCTCAGCCGCTTGCGGGAGATGCAACTGCAACGCTTCTGCTGAGGAATCGATCATGACCGAGCCTCTCTCGCATCACCTGCTGACCATGGCCTACCAGAATGGCTGGGCCAACCACAGGGTGTACAAGGCCTGCAGGCAACTGAGCCAGGATGAGTTCGTCGCCCCGCGGGCGAGTTTCTTCCCGTCGATCAAGGCCACCCTCAACCACATCCTCACCGTCGACTGGTTTTACCTGCAGGCCCTGGAGTGCGAGCAGCGCGGCGAAGCGCCCGACCCGGACAGCCAGCGCTTCTTCGAGCCCGAGGAACCCTATGCCACCTGCCTGGAGCTGCACGCCGAGCAGGTGCAGGCCGACCACCGGCTGATCGCCTACTGCCGCCAGTTGCGTGACGACCAGTTACACCGCTACGTGAACATCGTGCGCCCCGACTGGGTGCAGCGCGAGCAACGCCTGCGCCTGCTGTCGCACCTGTTCGAGCACCAGATCCACCACCGTGGCCAGGTGCACGCGTTGCTGTACGACACCTCGGTGCGACCGCCGCAGTTGGACGAGTTTTTTTGTGAGGATGAAGCGCACCTGCGCGCCCAGGACTTCGCCGAGCTGGGCTGGACCGAGGCGCAGATCTGGGGGCGCTAGTGCTGCATCCAGCCCAGGGTCAGCAGCGCCAGGACCAGGTAACGGCCGGCTTTGGCGACAGTGACGAGCATGACAAAGCGCCAGAACGGCTCGCGCATGATCCCGGCAATCAGCGTCAGGGGGTCGCCGATCACCGGCATCCAGCTCAGCAGCAGGGACCACTGGCCGTAGCGCTGGTAGCGTTGCTGGGCCTTTTCCAGCTGCTCGGGCTTGAACGCAAACCAGCGCTTGTCACGCAGGTGTTCGATGCCACGGCCCAGCAGCCAGTTGACGATTGAACCGAGGACATTACCGGCGGTGGCGATCAGCAGCAGGCTGACCAGCGCCTCGGGCTCGCGCAGCAGCAGGCCGACCAGCACGGCTTCCGATTGCAGCGGCAGCAAGGTCGCGGCGCCGAAGGCGCTGAGAAACAGCGCCCAGTAACTGAGCATCAGGGCCGGATCAGTAGTTGGCGACCACTTCGTCCTTGCCCTCGGCGGTCAGGCCGATGACCTGGTAGGCGTCCTTGTGGTCACCCATTTCCATGCCCGGCGAGCCCATGGGCATGCCCGGTACGGCCAGGCCCTTGAGGTCCGGGCGCTTGGCCAACAGCTTGATCTGTTCGGCCGGTACATGGCCTTCGACGAATTTGCCGTCGATCACCCCGGTATGGCAGGAAGCCAGGCGCGGCTCGACGCCCAGGCGCTGCTTGACCGCGCTCATGTTCGGCTCGACATGGTCGTTGACCGTGTAGCCGTTGTCCTGCAGGTGCTTGATCCATTGCTTGCAGCAGCCGCAGTTGGGGTCGCGGTACACGTCGATGGTTTGCCCGGCCTGGGCCAGGGTGCTCAAGGCCAGCAGGCCGAAGGCGACAATTTTTTTGCTCAGCATGTACTTCTCCACTTCTAGAAACGCAGGCGAACCCCGGCGACCAGGCGGGTCTGGCCGATATCGCCGTGCTCATCACGGATCTGTTCGGCGTTGTTGCCGTAGGCCCGGTTGAAGCTGATGCCCAGGTACGGGGCAAAGCCGCGGGTGATTTCGTAGCGCAGGCGCAGGCCGATCTCGCTGTCGGCAAGGCCGCTGCCCTGGTCCCGTGTCGCGTCGTTGCGGCCATAGAAGTTGGCCTCAAGCGACGGTTCGAGGATCCAGCGATTGCTCAGCAGGATAGCGTAACTGCTCTCCAGGCGCAGCGCGGTTTGCTGGCGCTCGCCAGCGTACAAGGTGGCCTCCAGCTCCAGGCCGTACAGTGGCGTGCCCTGGATGCCGAAGGCGGCCCAGGTCTGGCCACTGGCCGGTTTGAAGTCCTGGCGCAGGCCGCCGACCAGTTCCCACCAAGGGCTGATGGCATGGCCCCAGAGCGCCTGCAGCTCGGCCTTGTGGGTCACGCCCTGTTCGCGTTCGCCTTCAGTGCGCAGCCACAGGCGGTCGATATCGCCGCCGATCCAGGCGTTGGCGTTCCAGTTCAGGGCACTGCTGCTGTCAAAGTTCTGGTATTCCAGTTGCTCGACGATCACCGCCCAGTTGCTCTGCCGGTCATGGACCTGATGGCCGGGCAGGGGCGGGAAGGCGGCCTGGCGGTCGGCGTCGGTAATCGGCCTTAGTGGTGTACGTGGCGTCTGCGGCATCATGCCGTGGTTCATGCCCTGGTGGTTCATGTTCTGCGCGGGCATGCCTTGATGGTTCATGGCGCCGTGGCCCATGGCGGCGTGATCCATGGCCTCGGCGCGCGCCTCTTCACTGGCCAGCAAGGCCAGCAGGGCGAAGCCGCCGAGCAGCGGTCGCAAGATCGGCTCATTCATCGACGCGTACCTCGCGGAACATGCCCATCTCCATGTGATAGAGCAGGTGGCAGTGATAGGCCCAGCGCCCCAGGGCGTCGGCGCTGACCCGGTAGCTGCGCCGGCTGCCCGGGGGGATGTCGAGGGTGTGCTTGCGCACCTGGAAGCGCCCGTGTTCGTCCTCCAGGTCGCTCCACAAGCCATGCAGGTGGATCGGGTGGGCCATCATCGTGTCGTTGACCAGAGTGATGCGCAGGCGCTCGCCATAGGTCAGACGCAGCGGCTCGGCGTCGGAGAACTTGATGCCATTGAACGACCAGGCAAAGCGCTCCATGTGCCCGGTCAGGTGCAGTTCGATCTCCCGTGACGGCTCGCGGCCATCGGGGTCGGCGAAAGTGCTCTTCAGGTCGGCGTAGGTCAGCACCCGACGGCCGTTGTTGCGCAGGCCGATGCCCGGGTCGGCGAGGTTGGGCTTGGGGCTCATGGTCTGCATGTCGACCAGCGGGTTGCCGCTTTCGCTGGCCGGGTGCTGTTGCATGCCGGCCATCATCGAGTGGTCCATGCCGGCCATCTGGCTGTGGTCCATGGCGCCCATGTCCGCCATGGCGCCGTGGCCCATATCGGCCATCGACAGGATCGGCCGCGGGTCCGGTTCCGGTACTTCGGCGCTGAGGCCGTTGCGGCGGGCCAGGGTGCCACGGGCATAGCCGCTGCGGTCCATGCTCTGGGCATAGAGGGTGTAGGCGGGCAGGTCACCGACCCGCACCAGCACGTCGTAGGTCTCGGCCACGGCGATGCGCAACTCGTCGACCTCGACCGGTTGCACCGGTTGGCCGTCGGCGGCAATCACGGTGAGCTTCAGGCCCGGAATGCGAAAGTCGAAGTAGCTCATGGCCGAACCGTTGATCAGGCGCAGGCGCACGGTGTCGCCGGGCTCGAACAGGCAGGTGAAGTTGCCGTCTGGCGGCTGGCCGTTGAGCAGGTAGGTGTAGGTGGCGGCGCTGATGTCGGCAAGGTCGGTAGGGCTCATGCGCATGGCTGCCCAGGCCTTGCGCTCGGTGACGGTTTGCTGCCAGCCGTTGCTGGCGACATCGTCGATGAAGTCGCCAACGGTGCGCTTGTGGTAATTGAAGGCATCCGACTGCTTTTTCAGGGTCGCCATCAGCTCACCGGGGGCCTGGTCGCTCCAGTCGCTGAGCAACAGCACGTAGTCGCGCTGATAGCGATGGGGTTCGGGCACCTTGGGCTCGATGACAATGGCGCCATAGACTCCGGCCTGCTCCTGCAAGCCGGAATGGCTGTGGTACCAGTAGGTACCGCTCTGCTCCAGGGTAAAGTGGTACAGGTACTCGCCACCGGGCTCGATGCCGGCAAAGCTCAGGCCAGGCACGCCATCCATGTTGGCCGGGAGGATGATCCCGTGCCAGTGCAGCGAGGTCGGCTCGCCCAGGCGGTTGCGCACCCGCAGGGTCACCGTGTCGCCTTGCCGCCAACGCAGGGTCGGGCCGGGCAGGCTGTTGTTGATGGTCAGGGCCGTGCGCGAGCGGCCAGTGATGTTCACCGGCGTCTGACCGATGAACAGCTCGAAGTGCTGGCCGCTCAGTTCATTGCTGAACACCGCAGGTGCGGCAAACGCCGGCAGGCGCCAGAGGCCGAGGCCGGCCAGGGCGCTGCCGGCGGCAAAGCCCTTGACGAAGGTTCGGCGGGTCGGGTGTCGAAGCATAGGGTGCCATTCCAGGGGCGGGGATGACACGACCTTAGCCAGCGCTGACTGTCAGTAAACTGAGCAGTGGATTACAGATTTGTCAGTTGCTGGTGCAGGTGGCGGTTCACTGGCGGCCGCAGGTCGGTATACTCCGCGCCGCACGGAGCCCATCACCATCAAGGAACAGCGATTCATGCAGGCAATCAAGGCCTATTTCAAACGCCACGGCCACGACCCCTTCAAGCTTGGCGAAGGGCGCATCAGCGGTTACATCTCGGCTGCCCTGGGGCTGCTCAGCCTGCTGGCGGTGCTGTGTTTCCTGTTTCCGCAGTGGCTGACCTTTGCCGAGTTCCGCAAGGTCTACAGCGTGCACTTCGCCCGCACCGTACTGCTGATCGGGCTGATCCTGGCCTTTGCCCTGGGCACCCTGAACATCCTCCTCAACAAGCGCAAGCGCCTGGGCTTCACCGGCATCAGCGCAGCGGGGCTGGCGATGTTTCTGGGCGGTACCAACATCCAGACCGAAGTCATTGGCCAGACCCCGTACTCGCTGGGCCTGGACTGGTTCGTGCTGGCGCTGCTGGTGTCGGCGGTGATCTTCATCCCGCTGGAAAAGCTCTACGCCAAGGACCCGCAGCAGAACATCCTGCGCCCGCACTGGCGCACCGACCTCAGTTACTTTTTCGTCAGCCACATGCTGGTGCAGTTCATCCTTATTTTCGTCACCGCCTCATCCAGCTGGCTGGCCGCCTGGGTAGTGTCCGATACCCTGCAGGCCAAGGTGCAAAGCCTGCCGATCGTGGTGCAGTTTCTGCTCGCGGTGTTTGTCGCCGACCTCGGCCAGTACTGGCTGCACCGCCTGTATCACGTGGTGCCGTGGATGTGGCGCTTTCATGCGGTGCACCACTCGAGCACGCACATGGACTGGCTGGCCGGTTCGCGTATCCACTTCTGCGAGATTCTCCTGACCCGCACCGGGGTGCTGGCGCCCTTGATCCTGCTGGGCTTCTCGCCCCAGGCAATGAACGCCTATGTGATCCTGGTCGGCGTGCAGGCGGTACTGGCCCACGCCAACGTGCGTATCGATGGCGGCTGGCTCAACTACTTGCTGGTGTTGCCGCGTTATCACCACTGGCACCACGCCCGGCACAAGGATTACATTTACAAGAACTACGCGATCCACACACCGCTGGTGGACATGCTGTTCGGCACCTTCAAGCTGCCACCCAAGGAATGGCCGGCGCGTTATGGTGTGTTCGGCAAGGACCTGCCAGACGGCATCGTTAGCCAGCACCTGTACCCACTACGCAAGGCCGAGCCCAAGGCGCCGCCACCGCCACCGGCTGCCTGAAGCGGCTTTGTGCCCGGCCCCTGACTGCGTTAGCCTTGAGGGGTCAATGCAAGGAGTATCCATGGACAAGGTTATCGTGATCACTGGCGCCAGCCGCGGTATTGGCGCCGCCACCGCGCGCCTGGCCGCACGCGCCGGTTACCGTATCTGCATCAACTACCTGACCGATGACGAGGCTGCCCAGCGGGTGCTGGCCGAGGTCCGCGAGCTGGGCGCCGAAGCCATCGCGGTCAAGGCCGATGTCAGTGTCGAGGATGAGATCATCCAGCTGTTTCTGCGCGTGGATGCCGAGCTCGGGCCGGTCACCGCACTGGTCAACAATGCCGGCACCATCGGCCAGAAGAGCCGGGTCGAGGAAGTGTCGGAGTTTCGCCTGCTCAAGCTGATGAAAACCAACGTGGTCGGGCCGATGCTGTGCGCCAAGCATGCGCTGCAGCGCATGTCGACCCGCCATGGCGGGCAGGGCGGCAGCATCGTCAACGTTTCATCGGTAGCGGCACGGCTGGGTTCGCCCAACGAGTACGTCGACTATGCCGCCTCCAAGGGGGCGCTGGACACCTTCACGCTGGGCCTGGCCAAGGAAGTTGCGGGTGAAGGTGTGCGGGTCAATGCCGTGCGCCCGGGTTACATCTTCACCGACTTCCATGCGCTCAGCGGCGACCCGGATCGGGTCAGCAAGCTGGCGCCGGGCATTCCCATGGGCCGGGGCGGGCAGGCAGAAGAAGTGGCCGAGGCGATTCTTTGGCTGCTGTCAGACAAAGCCTCTTACTCCACTGGCAGTTTCCTTGACCTGGGGGGTGGGCGCTGATCAGCCGATCATCTCCTCGATACGCTGGGCCAGGGTATCGAGGCTGAACGGCTTGCTCAGCACCCGGGTAGTCGGCTCGAACACACCGCCGCCCAGCACCGCCTGTTCGGCGTAGCCGGTGATGAACAGCACTTTCAACCCGGGCCGCAACTGGCGGGCGGCCGCCACCAGTTGTTGGCCGTTCATACCGCCGGGCATGCCGACATCACTGATCAACAGGTCAATGGCCGCGCCGTTTTGCAGTGCCGCCAAGGCGCTGTGGCCGTCGCCGAATTCGATTTTGGTGTAACCCAGGTCGCTGAGTACCTCGCCCACCAGCATGCGAATGGTTGCTTCATCATCGACCAGCATCACCGTCATGTCGCGCAGTCCACGCGGCGTGCGGGCAACCGGCAGCGGCTCGCTGGCGGGTAAACTGGCGCTGTCCAGGCGCGGCAGGTACAGGTGCACGCTGGTGCCCTGGCCAGGCTCCGAATAGACCCGCACCTGGCCACCGGACTGACGCACGAAACCATAGACCATCGACAGCCCCAGGCCCGTACCCTGGCCCACCGGCTTGGTGGTGAAGAACGGGTCGAAGGCGCGTGCCAGCACTTGCGGCGACATGCCTCTGCCGTTATCGCTGACGCTCAGGGCCAGGTAGTCACCGGGGGGCAGGTCCAGGTGCGCGGCGATCTGGTCATCGGCCTGCAGATGGCGGGTTTCGATGGTGATCCGGCCACCGCCCGGCATGGCGTCGCGGGCATTGATACAGAGGTTGAGCAGGGCGTTTTCCAGTTGCGATGAATCGATGCTGGCCCGGCAGGTAGCGCTGGCGGTAAACAACTCGATCTCGATATGCGGGCCGACGCTACGGCGGATCAGTTCGGTCATGCCGCTGACCAGGCGGTTGACATCGATGGTGCGCGGTTCCAGGGTCTGGCGCCGGGAGAAGGCCAGCAACCGGTGGACCAGGGACGCTGCGCGGTTGCACACGTCCTGGGCGGTGCGCAGGTAGGGATCGATATGCTGGTGACGGCCGCGCCCGATCAGGTTGCGCGACAGCTCCAGGGAACCGCTGATACCGGTCAGCAGGTTGTTGAAGTCATGGGCGATGCCGCCGGTGAGCTGGCCTACCGCTTCCATTTTCTGCGCCTGGCGCAAGGCCTCTTCGGTCTTGCGCAGGCGTTTTTGCTCACGGATCCGCTCGCTGATGTCGTAGGCGAACAGGTAAGCGCCGATCAACTGCCCGTGCGGGTCATGCAGCGGGCTGAAACGCAGTTCGTAGTGGCGGTGCTGGTCGCCTGCGCCAAACTCGGCAATCTCGACGAACGCTTCACCTTTGAGCGCCCGTGTCCAGAGCAGCAGGCCGCGGGCGCAGTCCTCGGGATGCTTGGCCATTTGATCAGGCAAGCTGTCGCCGACGCTCGGCGTCAGGCCGAAAAGCCGCTGGAACTCATCGCGGGCAGCGCGGTTGATAGCCAGCCAGCGCATGTCCAGATCCACCACCTGGATCTGCGCCAGGGTGGCTTCGACCACATCGGTGAGGATCTTGCGTTCTGCCACCGCCTGGGCAACCCGTTGTTCCAGCTCCTGGTTGAGACGCCTGAGGGCGGATTCGGCGCGCTTGCGTGCAGTCACATCCTGGAACAGCACTGCGACCTGCTTGCGACTGGCCGGCTCCATGCGAAAGGCGCAGATATCCAAGTGGCGGCCGGTGGCCACCAGTTCTTGCTCAAAGCGGATCGGGTTGCCGCTGTGCAGCACCGGACCGTAGCGGGCAATCCAGCCTTCGGCCTCATCGGGGACCAGCTGCCGCAGGGTTTGGCCTACCACGTTGTCGATCCCGGCATGCATGGCGTAGGCGGCGTTGGCTTCGATGTGGACGTAGTCGCTGAGCGGGCCGTGGGGGCCGTCGAAGAACTCGATGATGCAAAAGCCTTCGTCCATGGCCTCGAACAGAAAGCGGTAGCGCTGCTGGGTATCGGCCTCGGCTTGCTCGACAGGTGCAGGGGCTGCGCCATTGCGTTTGGCGAGCCGGGCTTTGAGCAGGTTATTTTGCTGCTTTGACTGCTCAAGTTGCTGACGCAGGGACTGCAGTTCGCTCGACGGCATGCGCGTGTTCCGACCTGGGGACTGCGGCAAATGTAGCGTCCCGCGCAGCACTCAACAACTGCGCGGCTGCAGGTCGGGCGGATCAATGGCCGTGGTAGCGAGCGCTGGCCCATTCCCACCAGAGGGCGTTCAGTTCGCAGTACGGTGCAATCCGCCCGGTGGTTTCGGCATACAGGTCGTCCCGGTCGAGTTTCGAGGGGATGAAACCCAGGCTGCGCAGGTCTCGGTCGATCAGCGCTGCACTGCTGTCCAGCGCCTTGATCGGCTGGCGTTGGTAGGGGCGCGGGTCTTCACCGTAATACACCTTGGCCGGGCCGAAGGGTACGCCCTCAAGGCGGATATGACCGAGGTTGTTCAAATGGCCTTCAGCAATGCTGCCGTCGGCGAAGATCACCTTGTAGGCCGCGCCGGGAACCCCGCCCAGCTTGCCGTCGTCCAGGCTCAGCTCCAGCCAGTTGCTGGTGGCCGCCGGGTTGATCTGCTCCCGGCTGAGTTTGCCGGCATCGGTGGCCGCCGGATGGGTACTGACCGTACCGTGCTCGCGCAGGCTGTCGACGCGCCGCGACTGCGGTTTGCTGGTTTGCGCCGGGATGCGCAGGCTGCTGCCCGAAGCCTCGGCAGAGCTATTACGTTGCACCGCAAGCCACGGCATCAGGCGTTCGTCGATGCGTTCGATCAGATCGTCCAGGTGTTCGCCGGCCTGCTCCAGGTCGCTCAGCACCAGCGCCTGGCGTTGCTCATCGAGTGCCAGGAAGGTCGCACTGGCACATACCGCCATGATGATCTGCGCAAGCTCTGCACGCAGCACCTCGGCATTCAGGCTTTCTTCAAGCAGGGCATCCGGGCTGGTCTTCAGTTTGCAGTTGAGCAGCACATGGCGCAGCAAATCGTAAAGCTGCTCGGCGTGTTTTTGCGGGTCGCGATTGACCAGGCGCAGCACCCGCTTGAGCCCGTGGCCGGGGCCGGGTACCCAGCCGAGCAGGGCCAGGGCCAGGTCGAAATAGGCGTCGTCCTGCTCCTGAGCGTCGCCAGCAAGGTTCAGGGCCAGGATCGCCTCGACCGTGTCATAGGTGTTAAGGGCCTGGGCCAGGTGCGGGATGTTGCCGGCATCGATGGCATCGGACAGGGTCACGCCGGCAGCCTTGATGTCGTAGGCGAAGTCATCGTCGCAGTCTTCGTCGATAACTTCTTCGTCCTCCTGCTGGTCTTCAGCGTCGCCCAGGCACTCCCAGCGTATGGCTTGGTAAACCGGCAGTTTGCGGGCGTGTTCGAGCAAGTCATGGGGGAAGATCACGTGCAGCAGTGCGCGGGTATCGATGCCGTAAAGCAGGGCCACGGCTGCGGCCTCGAACGACCAGTAGCCAACGTAGCCGCTTATATCGTCGCCATGGGTGTCGTACCAGCTGGCGTGCAGGAAGTGTTCGTACCATTGCTCGCAGTAGCCCTGCAGGCGGCTGGTCGCTTGCTCGGGGCTGGTGGCATAGATGGTTTGCACCAACGGCGTGGCGTAATCCTGGTACCACTCATCGACATCGTAACGGTCGGGCAGTACCCGGCTCAGCAGGTCTTCATAGAGGGTGTCTTGTTCGGCGTAGCCGCCGTTGTCCATCAGCGCGACGAAGCGTTCGAGCAGGTCGTGGCGGCCGAGCAGGATGCACAGGCTGATGACCTGCATGCATTCGTGATGCTCTTCGACATCGTCCAGATTCAGCGGGGCGACGTCTGGCGCCTCGGTGTAGACAGCCATCTTGTGTTGCAGCTGTTGGTACTCATCGATCAGCACCGCAAGCAAGGCAGGCAGGGTGTCGATAGAGACGCCAGCGGTGTAGCTGATCAGCACGTGGTCAAAGGCCCAGCCTTTCGTATGCCGGGCGCGGAACACTGCTTCCTGTTCATCGGAGTTGGCCTGCAGGCGATTGTCCTGCAAGAATGCCCGGGACTCCTGGTAGTTTTCCAGGAAGCGTTGGTAACGCTGCGGCGTAAGAAAATGCTGTCGCTTGTACATCTCATCCATCCCTGGGCGTTCGAGCGCGCAGGGTGCAGCAAGCGCGCTCGAAGTTCAACTGCCGCTCAGAACGAACGGACGATTTTTCCCAGGGTCTCCATGGCCTTTTCCGATTGCTCGGTCCAGGGGCTGCCATAGTTGAGGCGGATGCAGTTGCGAAAGCGCCGGGTCGGCGAAAAAATCGGCCCCGGGGCGATGCTGATGCCCTGGGCCAGGGCCATCTGGAACAGCTTGAGCGAGTCCATTTGCTCGGGCAGCTCCAGCCACAGGAAGTAACCGCCAGCTGGATGGCTGACCCGGGTCTGTGGCGGGAAATACCGGGCAATGGCCGCGAGCATCGCCGCCTGTTGTTCCTCCAGGGCGTAGCGCAGCCTGCGCAGGTGGCGGTCGTAGCCGCCGTGCTGCAGGTAGTCGGCAATCGCTGCCTGGGCCGGCATCGAGGCGCACAGCGAGGTCATCAGCTTCAGTCGTTCGATCTTCTGCGCATAACGCCCGGCGGCCACCCAGCCGATCCGGTAGCCGGGGGCCAGGCTCTTGGCGAACGAGCCGCAGTGCATCACCAGGCCGTCGGTGTCGAAGGCCTTGGCTGGTTTCGGTGCCTGCTGGGCGTAGTACAGCTCGGCGTAGACGTCGTCTTCGATCAACGGCACCTGATGCTCGCGCAAGAGCTCCACAAGCTGCTGTTTCTTCTCCTCCGGCATGCTTGCGCCTACCGGGTTCTGGAAGTTGGTCATGCACCACACGGCCTTGACCGGGTGCTTGGCCAGGGTCTGGGCCAGCACCCCGAGGTCGATGCCTTCGCGCGGGTGCACGGGGATTTCCACCGCCTTGAGCTTGAGCCGCTCGAGGATTTGCAGGCAGGCATAAAAAGCCGGTGCCTCGATGGCCACCAGGTCGCCCGGCTCGGTCACCGCCTGCAGGCACAGGTTCAGGGCCTCCAGTGCGCCGTTGGTGATCAGCAGTTCTTCCATGGGCAGCATCAGGCCGCCGACCATGTAGCGCAGGGCAATCTGCCGGCGCAGCTGCGGGTTGCCCGGCGACAGGTCGGTGACCACCATGCGCGGGTCCATCTCGCGGCTGGCGCTGGCCATGGAGCGGGCCAGGCGCGGCAGCGGGAACAGGTTGGGGCTGGGGAACGCCGAGCCGAAGGCCACGGTTTGCGGGTCCTTGATCGAGTCGAGAATCGAGAACACCAGCTCGCTGACATCCACCTCGGTGGACTCGCTGGCTTGCTCGATGATCTGCGGCTCGCTGAACTGACGCGGCGCGTGGGCGTTGACGAAGTAGCCCGAGCGCGGCCGCGCGCGGATCAGCCCGCGGCGCTCCAGCAGGTAATAGGCCTGGAACACCGTGGACGGGCTGACGCCGTGGGTCTGGCTGGCGTATCGCACCGACGGCACGCGCTGGCCGGGGCCCAGGACCCCGGAGCGAATCAGTTCGGCAATGTCGTCGGCGAATTTCTCGTAGCGTTTCATCATGGCTCGAAAGGTTTCGGATGCTCGGGCAGTGTATGGGATCAGCGGTTCAAAGGCGCGACAAAACGGCTGTGGGCGACGCTGCGGATGCCCGGTTCGTCGGTGTCGACCAGTTCGAAGCTGATGTCCTGGGAGCTGCTTTGCGGACGGTCGGCCAACATCGCCACCGACACCGGCAAGTCGCTCATTTCCCCGGCTGCCAGGCTGAACTCGGTCTTGCCGTGCAGTTCGAAGCCTTCGGCATCGAGCAGGCGCAGGCGATAGTGCTGGGCTTGCTGGGTCTTGTTGATGACCTTGAGGGTGTAGATGTTCTCGATTTGCCCGGCATTGTTCTCGCGGAACAGGCCACGGTCCTTGATCACGTCCATCGACACCATCGGCCGCTGCTGCAGGGCGATGACCAGGGCGCCAATCATTACCACCAGGGCGGTGACGTAACCGAGCAGGCGCGGCCGCAGCCAGTTGGTGGTCCCGCCTTGCAGGGTGTGTTCGGACTTGTAGCCGACCAGGCCGCGGGCGTAGCCCATCTTGTCCATGATCGAATCACAGGCATCGATACAGGCAGCGCAACCGATGCACTCCATCTGCAGGCCGTCACGGATGTCGATACCGGTCGGGCAGACCTGCACGCACATATGGCAATCGATGCAATCGCCCAGGCCTTTGGCCTTGTGGTCGACTTCCTTTTTGCGCGGGCCGCGGGACTCGCCACGGGCCGGGTCGTAGGCGACGGTCAGGGTGTCCTTGTCGAACATCACGCTCTGGAAACGCGCATACGGGCACATGTGCATGCACACCGCTTCACGCAGCCAGCCGGCGTTGATGTAGGTGGCGCCGGTGAAGAACAGAATCCAGAACAGGCTGACACCGCCCAGTTGCAGAGTGAACAGTTCCTCGGCCAGCGGGCGGATCGGGGTGAAATAGCCGACGAAGGTCAGCCCGGTGAGCAGGCTGATGCCCAGCCACAAGGTGTGCTTGGCCGAGCGCCGGGCCAGTTTGTTCAGGCTCCACGGCGCGGCATCCAGCTTGATGCGCTGGTTGCGTTCACCTTCGGTGACCTTTTCGCACCACATGAAGATCCAGGTCCAGGAACTCTGTGGGCAGGTATAGCCACACCAGACTCGGCCGGCGAACACGGTGATGGCAAACAGGCCGAAGGCGCAGATGATCAGCAAGGCCGAGAGCAGGATGAAATCCTGTGGCCAGAAAGTGGCGCCGAAAATGTGGAACTTGCTGTCGGCCAAGTCCCAAAGCACGGCCTGACGACCGTCCCAGTTCAACCAGACGGTGCCGAAGAACAGCAAAAACAGAAAACCCGCACCCGCCAGGCGCAGGTTACGAAACAAGCCGGTGAAACTACGGGTGTGGATCTGTCTGTCGCTGCTGGCAGGCTTCTTCTTGAAAGTGGAAGGCTCAGCAATTTCAACGATCTGGACGGGGATTCTATCGCTCATGGTTCGTCGCTCATCAGGCCTCGATCAGGCCAGAGCACTATGGCGCCCCATCTGTTTGCATAACAGGCTCAGCTATTTCGATAAAAACCGTATCAGATTTTCCGTAAAAAGCCTGCAGGCCTCAGATTATCGAGCCCTCCTCGGTGCTCTTGAGGTGCCTGCGACCATCCACCGCACCCGCTACAGTCAGGGCGTCGGCTTCTTGTTCAGTGATCGGTACGCGTTCGCCGTTGAGCTCGGCAACCGACATGCGCAGGGCTTCGTCGGTGACGATCCGCACCTGCGTGGCTTCGCCCTCGATGCGTGCGTTGTGATCGCCGATCAGGGTGCAGCGCTGGTTGGTCTGGTCAATTTCAATAGGCATGGCCGCTTCCTCGTTGCTGGGGTCCTATGTTTGGGACCGCGCGAGCGCACGGGATGCTGGCGGCAACCGATCAGCGGTCAGTGGCGCACTTGCAGGTGCGGCCGTTGTCCATCGAATAATCCCTCCTGCACGGACAAAGCCCATGGACGCCTGGTGGCATCAAGTCTGGATTACCCTGGTGGCGGAGTTTGCCGACATCACCGATGCCAAGCAGCTTACCCAGGTGACAGTGCGCCTGGTCATGGCCGCGCTGCTGGGTGCCATTCTCGGCTTTGAGCGCGAGCTCAAGGGCAAGGCCGCCGGGGTACGCACCCATATGCTGGTGGCCCTCGGCGCGGCGCTGTTCGTACTGGTGCCGCGCATGGCCGGGGCCGACGATGCGGCATTGAGCCGGGTGGTGCAGGGGATCGTCGCCGGGATCGGTTTTCTTGGCGCCGGGACCATTCTCAAGGGGCACGACCAGGACGTCAGCAATGTCAAAGGCCTGACCACCGCGGCGGGCCTGTGGATGACAGCGGCGATCGGCGTGGCAGCGGGCATGGGGCGTGAAGCTACGGCGGTGATCAGCACCGTGCTGGCCTTGCTGGTATTGGGGGTGATGCCGTTGGTGGTCAATCGCTTTGAGAAGGACGAGGACGAAAACGGTGAGGGCGGGAAGCACTGAGGGGAGCCTAAGCTCCCCTCAAAGATTGTTGCGTGCTCTCATTTTTGTTATTGGAGGGCGGCCTATTGTTGTTTTTGGTGACCGTTGCCTCTGCATCACTGGCGATCCCCATCCGGGATCAAGAGCAAACGTATTTTTTTGAGCGCTGATCTACCTTCATCATTGCTGATCCAACCGTGACCTGCGCTACCTTGGGGTAGTTTTATTGTTTTGTGTCCGGTTGCGGGGCAAGCCCCTGGAAAGCACATCCTCTCCAAAAAAATCTGTTAGCTGCGCCTCTGTCGTGTTGTTCTTGTTATGTCAGAGTCGTTTCGTCTTATTTTTATTGGGTATGTCGCACTTTTTATTGTTCTTGTACCTGAGATATAGCAGGTGCCGTGCCAACTTTTTAAAACCCAATAAAATCAATGGTTTGAAGGTTTTATCAAAAAACGGTCCCGGGAAATTCTGTCGATTTGTTTCCGTGTTACCCGGAATTTCCCTGAAAAGTGCGGGCGCGGTAACACCCAGGGGGTGATTGGGCTGTTACCGCCTGTGTTCAGCGTGCGTTCCGCGCGCGTGCCACCCGCGAACCGGTGGTACGGCCGAGTACCGCACTGATACGCAAGCCCGCGGCAATCAAGCGCTCCAGGTCGATACCGGTGTCGATGCCCAGGCCCTGGAGCATGTACAGCACGTCTTCGCTGGCAACGTTACCGCTGGCGCCTTTGGCATAGGGGCAGCCGCCGAGGCCCGCAACAGAGCTGTCGAACACGCTGATGCCTTCGAGCAGGCTGGCATAGACGTTGGCCAGGGCCTGGCCATAGGTGTCATGAAAGTGCCCGGCCAGTTGCTCGCGTGGCACCTGGGCGCCGACCACTTCGAACAGGCGCCGGGTGGCCCCGGGGGTACCGGTGCCGATGGTGTCGCCCAGCGACACTTCATAGCAGCCCATGTCGTGCAGCTCGCGGGCCACCGGGGCGACCTGCTCGGCGCTGATCGTGCCTTCATAGGGGCAACCCAGCACGCAGGACACATAACCGCGCACCCGCACCCCGTGTTGACGCGCCGCTGCCATGATCGGCGCGAAGCGCTGCAGGCTGTCGCTGATCGAGCAGTTGATGTTGCGCTGGGAAAACGCCTCGGACGCCGCCGCGAACACGGCCACCTCCTTGACCCCGGCTGCCAGCGCATCTTCGAAACCGCGCAGGTTCGGCGCCAGGGCTGCGTAGGTCACGCCACTGTGTTGCTGGATATTGGCGAACACCTCGGCGGAACCGGCCATCTGCGGCACCCACTTGGGCGAAACGAAGCTACCCACCTCGATGTAAGACAGGCCGGCGGCGCTCAGGTCATCGACCAGCCGGACCTTGTCGGCCACGCTGATGGGCTGGGCTTCGTTCTGCAGGCCGTCGCGCGGGCCGACTTCGACCAGGCGGACTTTTTCAGGCAATGACATGGGCAGGGTTCCTCAGGGCTCAATGGCTGTTTTTCTGGTTGTTCAGGGTCGCGGCCAGGGCTTGCTCGCAGCGTTCCTCGGCTGTATCCAGCTCCAGTTGCATCTGCTGGATGTCGAGCAGTTGCTGTTCGAGTTGGGCACGGCGTTCGGCGATCTTCGCCAGCATGCTGTGCAACTGCTTCAGGTTGCCGCTGGAAGGGTCATAGAGCTCGATCAGCTCACGGCATTCGGCCAGGGAAAAGCCAATGCGCTTGCCGCGCAGAATCAGCTTCAGGCTGACCTTGTCGCGGGCCGAGTAGACCCGTTCCAGGCCTCGGCGTTCCGGGCTGAGCAGGCCCTGTTCTTCATAGAAGCGGATCGCCCGGGTGGTAATGTCCAGCTCGCGGGACAGGTCGGAAATGCTGTAGGTCTGGCTGCTCATTGCTTGGCTCGGTAAAAGGGCATGGAGCTAAGCTAATTGCAGGTTGACGTATACGTCAAGCAGGGATTGGCAGGGCTATGCCCTGCATCGCCGGCAACGCCGGCTTGTGTCTTGAGGTAGGAATAGAATCAGAAGTGAGAGCGGTGAATGGCAAGCTGCACGCCGGTAGTGCTCAAAGCACGTGTGGGAGCAAAGCTGCCATTCACCTCTCCACTCTGGCCCGAGCCCGAACAGTTGATTGAGCGCCTCTCGAATCACAAGCGTGGGCCAAGCCAGAGCGCTCTCACAACTGAGTGTAAGAGGGTTCAGCCATGTTGTCTTCTGTTGGAATCGACACTGCCAAAGCCACTTTGGAAATCTGCATCAAACCTCAAAAAATCCGCTTCGAAGTGGCCAACAACTCCGCAGGCTTCGAGGCGTTGCTTGAGCGTCTGAAGGACTTCAAGATCAGTCGAGTGCTGATCGAAGCGACAGGCGGCTACGAGAAAGATGTGTTGATCGCCCTGGCCTCAGCAGGACTGGAAACCATCTGCATCAACCCAGCCCGTGCCCGAAAATTCGCCGATGCCATGGGTAAAAAAGCCAAAACCGACAAGATCGACGCCGAAGTCCTTGCGGACTTCGCTGCACACCTCAGCGCCCCTCAAGGCCAACCGGTCAGCCCTGAACGCGAAGAGCTGCGAGAGCTGGTGAAGCAGCGCGCCCAATTTGTGCAGAGCCGTGATGACGACAAGCGGCGTCGCCAGCAATGTCGCTCGGCAACAGTGATGGCCCACTTCGATGAGCATATAGAGCAGCTGAAAGTGCTGATCAAACGCCTCGACGAAGAAATTGATCAGGCGATGGTGCAACTGGACGATACCAGGGCGCGTCAGTTATTGGCAGTGACCGGAATCGGTCGGGTAACCGCCGCAAATCTGCTCGCCTCACTGCCTGAACTGGGACAGTTGGACCGCCGTCAGATCGCCGCGCTGGTGGGCGTAGCGCCTTACAACAACGATAGCGGTAGCCATCGAGGGCACCGCCAGATATGGGGTGGTCGGGCCCATGTAAGGCGAGTGCTGTACATGTCGAGCTGGATCATCATCCGTCACAACACAGAATTTAAAGCACGCTACGAAGCACTTCGGGAGCGTGGGAAGTGCGCCAAGGTAGCCCTCGTAGCCTGTATGCGGGTGCTGATCGTCAGGCTGAATGCAATGCTGCGGGACAATACCCCTTGGCGAGTGCAAACAGCCTGATCAAGACAGTTGCTCCCACAATGGCTCTGTGTTCACTGCAACGGCACCTCAGCCTTGGCCGCCCGCTCATCCTGCGCCACCACGCCCTGGCACAGCTCGATGATCTGTTCGCGCATCCAGCGGTTGGCCGGGTCCTGGTCGGTGCTTTCGTGCCAATACAGATGGGTTTCCAGTGGCGGTACATCCACCGGCAGGCTGACATGGTTGAGCTGGTGGCGACGGGCGAAACGCTCCGGAACGGTCATGACCATGTCGGTCTGCTGCAGCACCTGGGAAGCCATCAGGTAATGCTGGGAGCGCAGGGCAATCTTGCGCTGCACGCCCATCTTGCCCAGGGCTAGGTCGACATAACCCAGGCCGTTGCGCCGGCTGGAGATATGAATGTGGGTCATGCCCAGGTAGTTGTCCAGGCTGAGCGGGTCCTTGAACAGCGGATGGCCCTGGCGCATGGCGCAGACGTAACGGTCCTGCATCAGTTTGACGTGGCGCACCTGCGGGTCGGTGTTGAGCGGCGCATCGACGGCAAAGTCCAGGCGCCCGGCGGCCAGTTCCTTGGTGGTTTCCCGGCGCTTGCACAAAAAGCTTTCGATCGCCACCGCCGGCGCCAGGCGGCGCAGGCGCTGGAACAGCAGCGGCAAGATCACCGCCTCGGTGAGGTCGGTCATGCTGATGCGAAAGGTCTTGTTGGCCTGCAGCGGGTTGAAGATGCGGCTCTCCTGCACCGACACGCGCAGCAGCGAGAGGGCATTGCGCACCGGGCCGATGATGTTTTGCGCCATCGGCGTGGGCACCATGCCCTGGGCGGTGCGCACGAACAGCGGGTCATTGAAGGTTTCGCGCAGGCGCGCCAGGGCGTTGGACACCGCCGGCTGGGTAATGCCGACGATCTGCCCGGCCCGGGTCAGGTTGGCTTCGGTGTAGATGGCATCGAAGACGATGAACAGATTCAGGTCGACCTTGCTCAGGTTCATGGGCGCTGCTCTTATTGGTGTTATCCGTGGATCATATATCGGTTATGAATGTTTATACACGCTGAGAATAGACTAGGTGGATTTTGCCTGCTGATCTAGGATCGATATCAGATCCCTTTTCCACTGAAGGTACTGCCCATGGATTTCGCCTATTCACCCAAGGTCCAGGCGCTGCGTGAACGTGTCACGGCGTTCATGGAGGCCTATGTCTATCCCGCCGAAGCGGTGTTCGAGCGCCAGGTTGCCGAAGGCGATCGCTGGCAGCCGACGGCGATCATGGAAGAGCTCAAGGCCAAGGCCAAGGCCGAGGGCTTGTGGAACCTGTTTCTGCCCGAGTCGGAGCTGGGCGCGGGCCTGACCAACCTCGAGTATGCCCCCCTGGCGGAAATCATGGGCCGCTCGCTGCTCGGCCCCGAGCCGTTCAACTGCTCGGCGCCGGACACCGGCAACATGGAAGTGCTGGTGCGTTACGCCAATGAAGCACAGAAGCGCCAATGGCTTGAGCCGCTGCTGCGTGGTGATATCCGCTCGGCGTTCGCCATGACCGAACCCGATGTGGCTTCGTCCGATGCTACCAATATGGCCGCCCGCGCCGTGCGCGACGGTGACGAGTGGGTGATCAATGGTCGTAAGTGGTGGACTTCCGGGGCCTGCGATCCGCGCTGCAAGATCATGATCTTCATGGGCCTGAGCAACCCGGAAGGCCCGCGTCACCAGCAGCATTCGATGATCCTGGTGCCCACCGACACTCCCGGGGTGAAGATCGTGCGCCCGCTGCCGGTGTTCGGCTACGACGACGCGCCCCATGGCCATGCCGAAGTGCTGTTCGAGAACGTGCGCGTGCCTTACGAGAACGTGCTGCTCGGCGAGGGCCGCGGTTTCGAGATCGCCCAGGGGCGCCTTGGCCCGGGGCGCATCCACCACTGCATGCGCTCGATCGGCATGGCGGAACGTGCCCTGGAACTGATGTGCAAGCGCTCGGTGGAACGTACCGCCTTCGGCCGGCCGTTGGCGCGCCTGGGTGGCAACGTCGACAAGATTGCCGACTCGCGGATGGAAATCGACATGGCCCGGCTGCTGACCCTCAAGGCCGCGTACATGATGGACACCGTCGGCAACAAGGTCGCCCGCAGCGAAATCGCCCAGATCAAGGTGGTGGCACCGAACGTGGCCCTCAAGGTCATCGACCGGGCAATCCAGATCCATGGCGGCGCCGGCGTCTCGGCTGATTTCCCACTGGCCTACATGTACGCCATGCAGCGCACCCTGCGCCTGGCCGACGGCCCGGACGAAGTGCACCGCGCGGCGATCGGCAAGTACGAGATCGGCAAGTACGTGCCCAGGGAACTGCTCCGTAGCGGTCACTGATGCTTGCCGCGCAAGCCCGTCTCTTTTCCTGGGGCGGGCTTGCCCCGCGAACGGGTCGAGTACAGTGAACACAACACCCCAGCGCTAAGCAGGGCAATGGTCACCCCCAGCGACAGCATCGGCGGCACGGCACCGATCAGGCCGTGGTAGAAAATCTTGCTGCCGATGAACACCAGCACCAGCGCCAAGGCGTACTTGAGGTAAATAAAGCGGTGCATCAGCGCCGCCAGGGCAAAGTACAGCGCCCGCAACCCGAGAATGGCGAAGATGTTCGAGGTGTAGACAATGAACGGGTCCTGGGTGATGGCAAAGATTGCCGGCACGCTGTCGACGGCGAACACCAGGTCGGCCAGCTCGATCAGTACCAGGGCCAGGAACAGCGGCGTGGCATAGCGCAGCGCCTTGCTCTGCCCGGCCGGGGTGATGTGCACGAAAAAACGCGGGCCGTGCAGCTCGTCGGTGACCCGCAGGTGTCGGCGGACGAATTTGAGCACCGGATTGTTCGCCAGGTCCGGGTGGGGTTCTGTGCCGGAGAACAGCATTTTCACTCCCGTGCACAGCAGGAAGGCACCGAACACATAGAGGATCCAGTCGAACTCCTGCACCAGCGCACTGCCCAGGCCAATCATGATCGCCCGCAGCACCACTACCCCGAGAATGCCCCAGAACAGCACCCGGTGCTGGTAGCGGCGGGGGATGGCGAAGAAGCTGAAGATCATTGCCATGACGAACACGTTGTCCATCGACAACGACTGCTCGATGAGAAAGCCGGTATAGAATTCCAGGGCCTTCTGCGCGCCCAGCTCGAACCACAGCCATACGCCGAACAGCACGCCAACGCTGAAGTAGCCGGCATACAGCAGCAGGCTTTCGCGCATTTCGATTTCGTGCAATTTGCGGTGCAGTACGCCCAGGTCCAGCACCAGCAGGGTCAGGACGATGCCGAGAAAGGCCAGCCAGAACCACAGGCTGGTGCCGAGGAAGTCGTTATCGAGAAATACCTGTAGAGCTGCCATGAGCCCCTCCTTGATGTCGACGTTGCTGAGCAACAGTGACTCCGACATGGCGGCTTGGCAGCCGTCAGAGGGGCCCGGCGTCACTAAGGACAAGCCTAGCCCCGGGGAGGGTGAGCGCCCAATCGAGCCTGTAACAATTGTTTGCCCAGGCCAGCCTTCGGCAGCTCAGTGGACCCACACCTCGACGCGGCGATTGCGGATCCGCCCTTGTTCGGCGGTGTTGGCCGCCACCGGCAGTTCATCGCCCAGGCCGATGATCTCGCGCAGTTCAACGCCGCTGCGGGCCAGTTCCCGACGCACCGCCATGGCTCGCAGCCGCGAGAGCAGGGCGGCGCGCTGCGGGTCATCCTTGGCATCGCCAAACCCCACCAGCACCACCTTGTTGGCCAGCTTGTGCTGCGCCTGCAGGTACTGGACCACCCGTTGCACATCGCGCAGGGCCTTGTTGTCGAGGCTGGCGTTGCCCTCCTGGAAGCGAAAATTCACCGACAGGCGCCGGGCATCGCTGGCCAGGTCAAGGTAGCGGCGGGGCATCTCCTTGCGTGGCTGTACCTTGATGCTCTGCACCTGCTGGCCGACGAAGCCGTTATGGGTAACGATGGCCTGGCCCTGGGCGCTTTGGGCGAACTCGACCAGGGCGCGGGCCAGTGGATTGGCCTGACCGGGCGGCAGATAAAAGAACAACCGTCGCGACAGCGGATAGTCTTCGCTGGCCACCAGGGCCGGTGTCGGCAGCATGGCCTGGGACGCACCGTCGGCAATCGCCACGACCTTGGCGCCATGCACCGTGGCCAGGCTGCTGAAGCCGATGGCCTGGCGATCGCCGAGCACCTGGCTGGCCAGTTGCTCGGCCGATTCGAAGCGCCGGGCAGTGTCGGCCAGGGGGTGTTGTGCCGGGTCGAGCACCAGGGCCTTGAAGGTTTCGAAGGTCCCGGAGCGGTCATCGCGGGCGTACAGGTTGATGGGGCCGCTGCCGATACCCAATTGCTCCCAATTGCGGATTTGCCCGGAAAAAACCTGTGCCAGCTGGACAGTGGTCAGCTGCGGCAACGGGTTGTCGGGGTGGACGATCACCGCGACACCATCCAGGGCAATGACCTGCTCGGCGGCGGCACTGTTGAGGTCACCCAGGGCTTGCAGCTCGCTCAGCTCAACCGGCTTGATCGGACGGGAGGAGGCAGCCAGTTCCGCCTGGCCGGACTTGAGTGCGGTAAAACCGGTACTGGATCCGTGGGCGGCGATATCGATGCGCAAGGCCTGGCCGTTACTGTCTCGGGCACGGACCTGGCGTTCGTTGGCGGCGTCGCCACTGACGATGCTGATGGCACTGGCGCCTTGTTGCTCGAGCAAGCCTGTGACCAGCGCCGGTGCCAACGCGGCACCGATGGTGTTGGAGCCCTGGATACGCAATTGCGCCTGCGGGGCAGCGGCGCCAATCAGCGGGAACAGGCAAAGCACAAGCAGGGAGAGGTGGCGCAACATGCCGTCTGGCACTCATGGGCAAAGGGTGTGCCGGGAGATTAAGACGGAAGGGTGACCAAAAGATGACAGCGTTTTTGCCAGCCTGCGCCAATCCTGTGGGAGCCGGCTTGCCGGCGTTGCTTTTCCACGGCCGATACCGTGCTTGGCCAGCCGGGTCTCATCGCTGGCAAGCTGCTCCCACAGGGGCTGCGTCTGAACTAGCCCAGCTCAAGCCAGATCGGCGCGTGGTCCGAAGGTTTTTCCATCCCGCGCAGGTCATAGTCGACCCCGGCATCCTTGATCCGTGGCAGCAGCCCCTGGGAGGCCATGATCAGGTCGATGCGCAGGCCGCGTTTGGGCTCGTCTTCAAAGCCGCGGCTGCGGTAGTCGAACCAGCTGAAACGGTCAGCCACTTCCGGGTGCAGGTGGCGGAAGCTGTCGACCAGGCCCCAGCTCTTCAGACGCGCCATCCACTCGCGCTCTTCCGGCAGGAAGCTGCACTTGCCGGTCTTCAGCCAGCGCTTGGCGTTGTCGGCGCCGATGCCAATGTCGCAGTCTTCCGGCGAAATGTTCACATCCCCCATCACCAGCAACGGCTGGTCGTTCTGGAACTGGGTCTCGAGCAGTGTCTGCAGGTCGCTGTAAAAGCGCTGCTTGGCCGGGAACTTGGTTGGGTGGTCGCGGCTCTCGCCCTGGGGAAAGTAGCCGTTCATGATGGTGATCGGGGTGCCATCGGCATCAGCGAAGGTGCCCCAGATGAAGCGTCGCTGGGCTTCTTCTTCATCGGTGCTGAAGCCCTTGTGCAGGCTCAGTGGCGCCTGGCGCGAGAGCAGGGCGACGCCGTAGTGGCCCTTCTGGCCATGAAAGTGCACGTGGTAGCCCAGAGCCTGGACCTCAGCGAGCGGGAACTGCTCGTCGCTGACTTTGGTTTCCTGCAGGCCGATGACGTCGGGCTGGTGCTTTTCGATCAACGCCGCCAACTGGTGGGGCCGGGCACGCAGGCCATTGATGTTGAACGAGACGATCTTCATGGGCAGCACAATCCTGGTAAAACCCAGGATCCTAGCCGACATCGGCGACGTCGGCCAGCATGGCGATCCACTCGAGAGGTTGCTAACCTGTGGCACGAGGTGAACGTTGGCACCCCGCACACCTCAAAGGCAATGAATGCCCATTTCCGGAGGTTTGCCAGCATGCCCGAATCGACTGCCGCACCGGCTGAAGTCCGTCTGCTCGATGGCGGCTACAGCCGCGAGGCGCGCTCCCTGTTGTATCACGCCTATCGCCACGAACCGACCTTTGCCTTTCTGTTCGAGGCCCAGCGTCCCGGGTTCGACCAGCGTATTCGCGCCACCGTGCGCGAGCGGGTCAAGCAGCATTTTCTCCAGGATTTACCCGCCATTGGCCTGCTGGTTGAAGACCGCTTGATCGGCATCGCCCTGATTGCCCCGCCGCAGCGGCGCCTGGGCATCACCGAAAGCTGGGCCTGGCGCATGCGCATGGTGCTCAGCACCGGGTTTCGCTGTACCCGCCGCTACCTGGATTACCAGGCTGCGCTGGCGGCCTGTCTGCCCAGTGACGCGGTGCATGTACTGCCGCTGCTGGGGATCCACCCGCAGTTTCAGGGCAAGCACTACGGCGAACAGTTGTTACAGGCTGTGCACGACTGGTGTGCCGTGGATGAGCATTCCCAAGGCGTGGTGCTGGACACCGGCAACGAGCACTACCTGGCGTTTTACCAGCGTCAGGGCTACCAGGAAATTGGCGAGATCGCTGTAGGCCCGGTCCGCGAACACGTGTTCTTTCACCCCAATCCGCAGTCGTCACAGCAGGTATCGGCCTGAATTGCGTAGCAGTGAGGAAAACCTCGGGCTCCATGCTGCCGCCAAGCTCTGGTAGCATCCGCGCCTATGACGTATTCAGGACGATTTACCTGCGGTTTGATTCTATGGGTTGCCAGCATCGGCGCGTATGCGCAAAGCGAGCTGGTTGTCCGGGTCAAACCTGCCAATAACGAACTCAAGGCCAATGTCGAAGGCTATATCGGCAGCCTTGGTAAACGCGATGAAGAGGCGCTGCTGCGCTTCAGTCGCGGCGCAGTCGAGCAGGCACGCAAGGCCTCCCAGGCCCTGGGCTATTACCAGGCGCAGATCGACAGCGAGGTCAAACCGCCGGCCAAGGCCGACAAGGGCCCGCAGCTGGTATTGACGATCGACCCAGGCGAGCCGGTGCACTTGCGTGATGTGACCATTCGCATCGATGGCCCGGCCAGTGAACTCAAGGCCTTCCGCATTCCCGACAGCAAGGCGTTGCGCTCAGGCGCGGTGCTCAACCATGGCCACTACGAAGACGCCAAGCGCCTGATCCAGAACCAGGCCTCGCGCTACGGGTTTTTCAGTGGCCGCTTCGTCCGCCAGCGCCTGGCGGTCGACCCCCAGGCTGGCGTTGCCGATATCGAGCTGATCTACGACAGTGGTCCGCGCTACCGCCTGGGCAAGGTCAGCTTTGCTGGCGATACGCCGCTCGATGAAGACCTGCTGCACCGCATGGTGCCGTTCAAGGCTGACACGCCCTACGATTCCGAGCTGATCGCCGAGCTCAACAATGCCCTGCAGTCGAGCGGCTACTTCGAAGGCGTACGGGTCGATGCCGCGCCCACTGCCGCTATCGAGCAGAGCATCCCGGTGGCCGTTCAGCTCGACACCCGCAAACCGCGGACCATGGGCCTGGGCCTGGGTTTTTCGACCGACGTCGGGCCGCGCGGCAAGGCCAACTGGACTCGCCACTGGGTCAACCCGCAAGGTCACAGCTACGGCTGGGAAACCGAACTGTCGGCGCCACGGCAGAACGTCGGCCTGTGGTACGACATCCCGCTCGACCCGCCGCTGACCGACAAACTGCGTTTTGCCGGTGGTTACCAGAACGAAGAAATCGCCGGCACCGATACCTTGAGCAAGCTGCTCACGGTCGGCCCGGAATGGCACAGCAAGCTGCCCAGCGGCTGGCAGCGGGTCATTTCGCTCAAGTACCAGCGCGAAGAGTACAAGCTCGGTGACGATTCGGGCCTGAGCAACCTGCTGATGCCCGGCATCAGCTATTCCTACCTGCGCAGCGATAATCGCATCGACCCGCACAATGGCTATCGCCTGCAGTTCGATGTGCAGGCGGCCAAGCAGGGACTGGTCTCCGACACCAACCTGCTGCATGCCAATGTGCTGCTCAAGGGCCTGACCACCCTGGGCCAGAATCATCGCTTTCTCGGCCGTGTGCAGTTCGGCGGCAGCGCCACCAACAGCTACAAGAATTCGGTTCCGCCCTCGTTGCGCTTCTTTGCCGGTGGCGACCAGAGCGTGCGAGGCTACGACTACCAGACCCTGTCACCGAAAAACTCCGACGGCGATCGTATTGGCGGCCGTTACCTGGTGGCCGGCAGTGCCGAGTACCAGTATTCGGTTGCAGAAAAGTGGCGGGTGGCGACCTTCATCGACCAGGGCAATTCATTCAATAATCTGGAACTGCCCAGCCTCAAGACCGGTGTCGGTATCGGTGTGCGCTGGGTGTCTCCGGTCGGGCCGCTGCGTCTGGATCTGGCCCGCGCGCTGGATGACGACGGCGGTTTGCGTCTGCACTTCTCCATGGGGCCGGAACTGTGAGTCGCGTTATCAAATTCATCGTTCTTGGCCTGCTGGCCTTGCTCATGCTGGTGGTGCTGGGTGTGGGCCTGGTGCTTGGTACCCAGGCCGGCAGCCGCTGGGCCTTGGAGCAGGTGCCGGGGCTGCAGCTGGATAACTTCCAGGGGCGTCTGGCCGGGCAGTGGCAGGCCGAGCGCTTGCTGTGGGCACAAGGCGGCGATCGGGTCGAGTTGGTGGCGCCGGTACTGGCCTGGTCGCCGGCCTGCCTGCTGCGCATGACCCTGTGCATCGAACAGTTGCAAGCCGATCAGGTCAACCTGGCCTTCGCACCCGGCGAGCCGAAGCCTGATAGCGGGCCGTTGCAACTGCCGGCACTCAAGCTACCCGTGGCCATCGAGTTGGGCCAGGTGCGTATCGGCCATCTGCGCCTGGACGGCAATGAACAGCTCAGCCAATTGCAACTGGCCGCGCATTGGACCTCGGGCGGGCTGCAGATCGACAGCCTGCAACTGCAGCGCGATGAGCTCAAGCTGAACCTGCAGGGGTTGCTCAAGCCCGAAGCCGATTGGCCGTTGCAGGCCAAGGGGCAACTGCAGTTGCCGAGTGTCGACGGACAGCCCTGGCAACTGGCATTGCAGGTGGACGGCGACCTGCAGAAAACCCTCAGGCTCAAGGCTGACAGCAGCGGTTACCTGCACGCGCGCCTGTCCGGCGAGCTGCAAGCCCTGGCCGACAACCTGCCGGCGCACCTGCAGATCAGCAGCGAGGCCTTCAAACCCTCGGCCGAGCTGCCTGACACCCTGCAACTGAACACGCTGCAACTGAGCGCCAAGGGTAACCTGCAAAGCGGCTATCAGTTGCTGGGTTCAGCCAGCCTGCCCGCCGAGCAGGGGCCGGTGGCGCTCAATCTGCAAGGCCGGGTCGATGCCAAAGGTGCCGAGCTCAGCACCCTGGACCTCAGCGCCAGCGCCGAGCAGGCGCTCAAGCTCAAGGCCAAGGCCGACTGGCAGCAAGGCCTGAGTGCTGAAGCCAGCATCGACTGGCTGGATTTCCCCTGGTTGCGCCTGTATCCGCTGGAGCAAACGCCCGACGTTACCCTGCGCCGCTTCAACGGCCAGGTGCAGTACCGTGATGGCAACTACCAGGGCGAGTTCAAAGGTGACCTGGACGGCCCGGCCGGCGCCTTCAGCCTGAGCAGCCCGTTCAAGGGCGACCTCAAGCAGGTCAGCTTGCCGCAATTGTTGCTCAGTGCCGGCCAGGGCAAGGCCGCCGGCAGTGTCGGCGTGCAGTTTGCCGATGGCCTGGCCTGGGATGCGGCGCTGGAGCTGTCGGCGCTGAACCCGGCGTACTGGCTGGCCGAATTGCCCGGCACCCTGGCGGGCCCGTTGCGCAGCAAGGGTGAAATGAAAAACGGCGAGTTGCGCCTGGATGCCGACCTTGACCTCAAGGGCCGCCTGCGCGGCCAGCCCGCCGTACTCAAGGCGGTGGCACAAGGGGCAGGGCAGCAATGGACCCTGGGCACCCTGGACATCCGCCTGGGCGACAACCAGATCAATGGCAGCGGCAGCCTGCAACAGCGTCTGGCCGGGCAGATCGATCTCAACCTGCCGCGCCTGGGCCAACTCTGGCCGCAGTTGCAAGGCCAGGTCAAAGGGCGGCTGGAGGTTACCGGAACCTTGCAGGCGCCCCAGGGCAGCTTCGTTCTGCAGGGCCAGCAATTGGCCCAGGCCGACAACCGTGTACAGCGCCTGAGCCTGGATGCGCGTCTGGACAACGCGCAACGCACGCTTATCGACCTGCAGGCCGGCGGCATTCGCCTGGGTGACACCCCCCTTGGCATGCTCACCGCCAAGGGGGCAGGTGACATTCGCCAGCAAAAGCTGCAACTGGCCCTGGACGGGCCGCAGCTCAAGCTGGACCTGGGCCTGGACGGGCAACTGGACAAGGGCAACTGGCGCGGTCGCCTGGCCAGTGGTGAAATCCAGGCCGGCGGCCAGGACTGGCGCCTGCAGGCACCGGCGAAACTGCAGCGCCTGGCCAGTGGGCAAGTGGATTTCAGCGCCCATTGCTGGCGTTCCGGCCAGGCCAGCCTGTGTGGCGAAGATCAGCGTCTGGCGCCCGAGCCGCGCCTGCGCTACCACCTCAAGCAGTTCCCGTTGCAAAGCCTGGCGCAGTGGCTGCCCAAGGACTTTGCCTGGCAGGGCCTGCTCAATGCCGACATCAACCTCGATGTTCCGGCCAGCGGGCCCAAGGGCACTGTCCTCATCGATGCCAGCGGCGGTACCCTGCGGGTGCGCGAAAAGGACCGCTGGCTGGACTTCCCCTACCAGACCCTGCGCCTGCAAAGCACCCTGGGCCCGCGACGCATCGACACCCGTCTGGATTTCCTGGGCGACAAGCTCGGCGAGCTGGCGGTCAATACCCGGCTTGATCCGCTGGCCAAAAACAAACCCCTGAGCGGTGACTTCCGCCTCAGTGGCCTGGACCTGGCCATTGGCCGCCCGTTCGCGCCGATGGTCGAACGCTTGAATGGCCAGCTCAACGGCAGCGGGCGCCTGTCCGGCACTTTGCTGGCGCCCCAGGTCAATGGCAGCCTGAACCTTGCGCGTGGCGAAATCAGCGGCTCGGAGCTGCCGATCAGCCTTGAGGATCTGCAATTGCAGGCACTGATCGCTGGCGAACAGGTCCAGCTCAACGGCCGCTGGAAAAGCGGTGATGCTGGCCAGGGCAGCCTGAACGGGCAGATTGGCTGGGGCCAGGCACTGACTGTCAACCTGGCGCTGCAGGGCCAGCAGCTGCCGGTCAATGTTGAGCCCTATGCGGCACTGGAAGTCGCTCCGGACCTGAAAATCAGCCTGATTGACGACAAGCTCGCGGTGACCGGCAAGGTGCGGGTACCCAAGGGCAAAATCACCGTGCGTGAGTTACCGCCGTCCACGGTCAAGGTTTCCGACGATACGGTGATCCTTGGTCATCAGACCGAGGAGGGCAAACCGCCGATGGCCATGGCCATGGATATCGACGTCCAGGTCGGTCAGGAAAAACTCTCGTTCAGCGGCTTCGGCCTGACCGCCAACCTGCTGGGGCACGTGCACATCGGTGACAACCTCGATACCCGCGGCGAACTGAGCCTGGCCGACGGCCGCTACCGCGCCTATGGCCAACGCCTGACCATCCGCCGCGCGCGCTTGCTGTTTGCCGGCCCCATCGACCAGCCTTACCTGGACATCGAGGCCATTCGCAAGACCGATGATGTGATTGCCGGTATCCGCTTGAGCGGCAGTGCCGAACAGCCCACCACCCAGGTGTTCTCGGAGCCGGCCATGAGCCAGGAGCAGGCGTTGTCCTACCTGGTGCTCGGGCGGCCATTGGGTACTACCGGGGAAGACAACAACATGCTCGCTGAAGCCGCGCTCGGCCTGGGCCTGGCAGGCAGCGCCGGGATCACCGGCAGCCTGGCCTCGAGCCTGGGTATCGATGACTTCCAGCTCGACACCCAGGGCAGCGGCAATAGCACTGCGGTAGTCGCCAGCGGTAACCTGACCGAGCGTTTGAGCCTGCGTTACGGCGTTGGGGTGTTCGAGCCGGCCAACACCATTGCCCTGCGTTACAAGCTCAGCAAGAAAGTCTACCTGGAGGCGGCCAGTGGTCTGGCCAGCTCCCTGGATATCTTCTACAAGCGCGACTTCTAGAGGCCAGTAGTGTCAGCGCACGGTCGCCGCTTCGATGAACTCGTTGCTGTCGTCCGTGGGCTGGACAGGGGTGGACAAGCGAAGCGGGGTAATCAGTTTGGTGTACTCCTCGATCAGCCGGTTCAGCGCTTCCGGTGGTTCACAGGCCTGGAACTGCATACGGATCTGCACTTCATCGGGGTCGCGCGGTGCTTCGCCATTGCGTTTGCTCTGGCCGCCGACCGTTACATAGAAGCGCTCGCGTTGCAGGCTCTCGCAGGCCTCGGTGGTTTCGGTGTTTTGAATCCGCCAAGACAGGTCGACCTGCATGCGCTCCAGTGCCAGCCCACGCGGTGACACCAGTGCGATCAGCGGGATCTGCATCGTGTGCTGATCGTCCATCGCCACTTCGACCATCTTGGCTTTCATCGGCGTGCCCAGTGCCTCGGCGTCATAGTCGAAATACTGGTCGAACAGCTTGATGTACTGCTGGGCAATCAGGTTGTTGGTGGCTGCGGCGGCTTCCTGCAGGCCGCGAGTGATATCGCACAGGTCGCTGGCGATGATGGGTGCGTTGTTTGGCGGGCGAGGGTCCAAGCGGTGGGCACTCCTGGGATTTTTTAGCTGAAGCCCCCTCCCGTGGAAGGGGCCAGTGGCGAAGGGGTGCGCTCAGCTACCCTACGCTGGGACGGTGGCTGTCAGCTGGGGCTTGCAACCGGTTTGCTGGCGGCTTCGGTGAGGGCATCAATTACCCGCATCAGTGCCTCCGGCGGCTCCTGGCGGCGTATTTTGGTATTGAAGGCATAGCGCGCACGGGTATCGGTCTTGCGGGTTTGTGTCGACTTGTGGCTGACCTGGCCTTTGAGCTCCATCTTGAACTTGCCGAAGCCGAAGGAGGCAGCGGTACTCGCTTCGCCTGCGGTTTCGCGACTGGATTCAGCCTGTTGGCTGATGGTCACTTCGAACTCGACGTTACCTTCTTCGATGACAATGTTGGGGTGGGCGATCGCCGCCATCAGCGGGATGCGCATGGTTTTGGAAACGGTTCCCTTGGCCGCCCCCTGCTCATCGGTGACGGTTTCGTCGTAGTTGAACTCGATGGCAACTGCTTTGCCATTCTCGACACAGACACCCATGAGGAAGTCGGCGTAGGACTGGCTAGCGGCTACCTGTGCCTGGACCATTGCCTGCAGCGGTCCGGCAATCATCCGGTCCAGGGGCAGGGAGTTCATGACCGAACCGATCAGATCGTTGTCGATTGTTGCCATGGGTGATTTCCTTATCGTGGGTCCACACCTTGTGTGCAGTATTGGGGTTCATGTTTGCCGTACTCAGCGCGGACAAGCTTCCTGACGACGGATGTTGCCGATCTGGCGCAGGCTTAAGCCGTACTTGTTGGCCAGCATGCTACGAGACTGGCCATCGGCACTTTCTTGCTGGATCTGTTGATTGCGCAGTTGGCGCAGGAAATGGTCGACCTTGGGGATTTCCAGGGCCATGCCGGCGAAGCGCCGGATCAGCGCATCCAGCGCCGGGGCGGGAAGGATCTGTGCCAGGGCGGTGCGCTCTCGATGCTTGGGGATGTACTTGGGGCGCCCACCAAAGGCACAGGTAAGGTTGTAGGCATTCTCGATACCCAGGCACTCGATCAGCATCTGCAGCGAGTGGGGCAGTTGCGCGACATCAATACGGTTCAGTTCGCTCAGTTCCATGATGACTTCCTTGTAGGCGATGGTTTGGCACCCAGATGCTTGAGCATCCGTGCCAAGCGGCTCGAGCCATTTCAGGCCATTTCGCACCTGACCGGCTTGAACTGAATTTTCGGCCAGCATGAAGAAAGCAGGCTAGGCAGCAAGTGGGGCGGTTAGGGTGGCCTTTTTGCACGCGGTTTGTAGGTTGTTAGGCTCACCCCGGTGGGAATGGGGTTCAGGGCATCGCGCAGGGCCTTGATTGCTGGCACATGCGAGAGTTTTGACTCGACCTGATTGGCCGACCCATGCTCATTCGCACGGGCGCGCCAGTAGCAGGCTGACTTGGCCCAGGAAACTGGCTGGACGGGTAACGCCGTGGAGGGGAAAGCTGCGCCAGTCGACCCATACGCACAGGGCGGTAAATTCCCGGGCCGAGGCCTTGCCGATGACGCTGGGGTGAAAATCCCGGCGATACAGGACCTGGGTCTGTTTCAGTGGCTGGGCTTGATCGGCTGTCGCCAGGGCGTGTGCCACCAGTTGCGCAAGCTGTGCCTGGGGTACGGTGAAGTGCGTCGTGGCGGTGCCTGTGCCCAGGTGGCCGGCTTGTCGGGTCCGCTGCCACAGCTGTTGCCATTGGCTACTGCCGGCGTTGTTGGCCAGTTCGGCGCCGAGTGTCAGGAGCAGCGCCTGAGGCTGATTTTCGGTGGGCAAGGCCTGAACCTTGAGCGCGGCGCCCAGGAGCAGCAGGCTGCCCAGCAGTGTTCGCATCAACATGGTGAGCTTCCGTTCGTCTGGGCATCAGCCCGGGACACCATGGTGGCGACGGGGCGGCGACAACAGAAGCGGGAAATTGTCCGCTGACCGGCGGGGGACGTTGTATCATGCGCACGGCCCGCTTCGGGCCTTTTCGCCGATGTCGCAAGGAACTACCAATGACGCAAGGTCAACGCCTGAAATACTCCATCCTGATCTCCCTGCTGGTGCTGGGGATCATGCTCGGACTGTCCTACCTGCAAAAACAGGGGACGATCAGCGAGCAGGTGTTCCAGTACATCGCCATCGGTGTGGCGGTGGCAGTGGTGGTGATCAATGGCGTCATGCGCCGCAAGGTCAAACCCTGAGGGTTTAAGCGCGGCCGGCTATGGGCCGGCCGGTCGCTCAACGTGAGCTGGCTTGCTCCAGCACGGCACGGGCCTGGGGATTGAGGCTGTAGCACTTGTCGCTGCCAAGGCTGATGACGCCTTCGGCGCACAAGCGCTTGAGTACTTCGCGAACGCTGAGGAATGACAGGGGGATATCCAGCTGTTCGAGCTGGCTGTGCACACCGCGTACACCAATGCTGCGACCGTTGCGATCGGCCATGTGCAAGGCATCGATGACCTTCAGGCGAATCAGGCTGGTGCGCAGGCCAAAGGCCTTGAGCAATTCGCGGATGTGCTCATTGCCGGGGCGTTCATTTTCGCCGGCTTCGGTATTTTCAGCCACAGGTTGGTTATTTGTGCGTCCAGGCTCAGCTATTGCCGCTGAATGTTGCTGGTTGTACATGTGAATGCTCCATTTCATGGTCTGTCCAGATAAGCAAAAGTGCTTGCCTATACCTATAAGACGAATGAGCGCGGCAAAACTGCAGTACCTGACAAAAAAAAACTGCAAGCTCACCCTCAAATGACGTTTTGACCGGGCCAATCCAGTAAATTTTCACGCAGAAATTCGTTCAGTCAGAGTGACCTTTCCCCTGATTGAGCCGGAGTACGCGTGATCAAACCTCGTCCTTTTGCAACCCTCTGTGTGGTCGGGCTGCTCGCCGGCCTCAGCCTTCCCGCCCAGGCGCGCGTAGTCGCGGGCGATGCGTCTGCCCAGATCCGCCGGACCAGTTTTGGTGTGCCGCATATTCTGGCCAAGGACGAACAGGGCCTGGGCTACGGCATTGGCTATGCCTATGCACAGGACAACCTGTGCCTGCTGGCGAACGAAGTGGTCACCGTCAATGGCGAGCGTTCGCGTTACTTCGGCCCCGGGCAGCGCACCTTCGAGCAGCGCGAAAACCTGCCAAGCGACCTGTTCTTCAATTGGCTGAACACGCCAACCGCCGTGTTCGGCTTCTGGCAGGCGCAACCGGCGGCCATGCGCGCACGGCTTGAAGGCTATGCCAAGGGCTACAACCGCGCGCTGGCCGAGCTCAAGGCCCAGGGGCAGGGCGCGCAATGCCTGCAGGCTGAGTGGCTGCGGCCGATCACCCCCCTCGACCTGGTCAAGCTGACCCGCCGCTTGCTGGTCGAAGGCGGCGTCGGCCAGTTTGCCGAAGCCCTGGCCGGGGCAACGCCGCCGAATGTCGTCGCCCAGCTGCGCCCCGACCTCAGCGTTGCCCAGGCACGCCAGGAACAGTTTGCCGTCGAGCGTGGCAGCAATGCGCTGGCCATCGGTGCCGAGCGCTCGTTCAATGGCCGCGGCATGCTGCTGGCCAACCCGCACTTTCCCTGGGCTGGCGGCATGCGTTTTTATCAGATGCAGCTGACCCTGCCGGGCACGCTCGATGTCATGGGCGCAGCCTTGCCTGGGTTGCCGCTGATCAATATCGGTTTCAACCGCCATCTGGCCTGGACCCACACGGTCGACACCTCCAAGCATTTCACCCTGTACCGGCTGGAGCTGGACCCCAAGGACCCGACCCGCTACCTGCTCGACGGCAAGTCGCTGGCCTTGACCCACCAGCGCCTGAGCGTGACGGTCAAGGGCGAGGACGGCCAGCTCAAGCCGGTGACCCGCGACGTTTACAGCTCGGTGTTCGGCCCGATCGTGCAGTGGCCGGGGCGCCTGGACTGGAACAGGCAGTACGCCTTCAGCCTGCGTGACGCCAACCTCGACAACACCCGGGTGCTGCAACAGTGGGATGCGCTGAACCGCGCCGACAGCCTGAAAGGCCTGCAGGCTTCGTTACAGCGCCTGCAGGGCATCCCTTGGGTCAACACCCTGGCGGTGGACGCCAAGGGCCAGGCGTTGTACCTGAACCAGTCGGTGGTACCGTACGTCGACGCCGCTCTGCTGACCCAGTGCAGCGACCCGGCTGCCGGCCAGGAAATGATCGTGCTCGACGGCTCGCGCAGTGCCTGCAACTGGAAGATCGACCCGCGTGCCGCGCAGGCGGGTATCTTCCCTGCGCAGCTGCAGCCGAGCCTGAGCCGTAGCGACTTCGTCCAGCATTCCAACGACTCGGCCTGGATGGTCAACCCGGCCAAACCGTTGCAGGGCTACTCGCCGTTGATCAGCCGCGAGGGGCAACCCCTGGGCTCGCGCAGCCGCTTTGCCTTGCAGCGCCTGGCGAGCCTGAGCGAGAAGGGCAAGATCAGCCAGGCGGACCTGCAGCAGATGGTCATGGATAACCAGGTTTATCTCGCCGAACTGGTCATGCCCGACCTGCTCAAGTGGTGCGCCGGGCAAGCGGCCGATGCCCAGCTCAGTGTGCTGTGTGCCAGCCTCAAGGCCTGGGACCAACGCGCCAACCTCGACAGTGGTCTTGGCCTGGTGCACTTTCAGCGCATCATGCAGGCGTTGCAGGGACGCAAGGATATCTGGCGGGTCGGTTTCGATGCCGCCGACCCGCTGCACACACCGCGGGGGCTGGCAGTTGATCAGGCCGACGTGGCCAACGCCTTGCGTGAGGCAGCCCTGGCTTCAATCGCTGAAGTGACCAAGGCCGGGTTCGCCGAGGACGCGCGCTGGGGGCAGATCCAGCAGGCTGCCGATGGCACGCCGATACATGGCGGTCCGGCGAGCCTTGGGGTGTACAACGCGATCCAGAGCGTACCGGTCGCGCCGGACAAACGCCTGGTGGTCAGCGGCACCAGCTACTTGCAACTGGTGACCTTCGATGACCAAGGGCCGCATGCCCAAGGGATGCTGGCGTTCTCCGAGTCCAGTGAAGCGGGCTCGGCCCATGCCGGCGACCAGACCCGGGCGTTTTCGGCCAAGCAGTGGCAGGTGATTCCGTTCACCGAGGCGCAGATCAAGGCCGATCCGCAGTATCGCTTGCAGGTGATTCACGAGGTTGAGGGGGCGGCGCTGGCGAAGTCTGCGCCTTGATTCAATGAATCAAATCCCTGAGCAGCAAGCCGAAGGCCAGATCGACCTGCTCAGGGATTGGCAGGTACACCGTATGCCCATCCCCCGGCGCCACCTCGATTGCGCCGCCCTGGCGATCACGCAACTGATGCAGGTCGAAGTGGTAGTTACCTTTGGGCGTCATCAGTTCCAGATGATCACCCACCGCAAAGCGGTTCTTCACCCGCACCTCTGCCAGGCCATTGACCCGCTCGCCACTTAGCTCGCCAACGAATTGCTGGCGCTCGGACACCGAGTTGCCGCGTTGGTAGTTCTGATATTCGTCATGCACATGCCGGCGCAGGAAGCCTTCGGTATAGCCGCGCTGGGCCAGTGATTCGAGGTTGAGCATCAGGTTGCGGTCGAACGCGCGCCCGGCTGCCGCGTCATCGATGGCCTGGCGATACACCTGGGCGGTGCGTGCACAGTAGAAGTGCGACTTGGTCCGGCCCTCGATCTTCAGCGAATGCACGCCCATGCGCGCCAGCCGCTCGACATGCTGCACCGCCCGCAGGTCCTTGGCGTTCATGATGTAGGTGCCGTGCTCGTCTTCGAAGGCTGGCATGTCTTCATCGGGGCGGTTGCTTTCCTGCAGCACGAACACCTGCTCGGTGGGGGCGCCGAGCCCCAGGGTCGGTTCTACCTCGCGAACGATTTCGCCGGTGACATTCTCGCGGGCCGCAGTGGCCTTGTACTGCCAGCGGCAAGCGTTGGTGCAACTGCCCTGGTTGGCATCGCGGCGGTTGAGGTAGCCCGATAACAGGCAGCGGCCGGAGTAGGCCATGCACAGGGCACCGTGGACGAACACCTCGAGCTCCATCTGCGGCACTTGCTGGCGAATCTCCTCGATCTCTTCCAGCGACAGCTCGCGCGACAGGATCACCCGGGTAAGGCCCTGGCTGCGCCAGAACTCGACGCTGGCCCAGTTCACCGTGTTGGCCTGCACCGACAGGTGGATCGGCATGTGCGGGAAGTGCTGGCGCACCAGCATGATCAGGCCGGGGTCGGACATGATCAACGCATCCGGGGCCATGTCGATCACCGGCGCCAGGTCCTTCAAGAAGGTCTTGAGCTTGGCGTTGTGCGGGGCAATGTTGACCACCACGTAGAAGCGCTTGCCCTGCGCCTGGGCTTCCTTGATGCCCAGCGCGAGGTTGGCGTGATCGAATTCATTGTTGCGCACGCGCAGGCTGTAGCGCGGCTGCCCGGCATACACGGCATCGGCGCCGTAGGCGAAGGCGTAGCGCATGTTCTTCAGCGAGCCGGCGGGGGCGAGCAGTTCGGGTTTGGCGAGAAGGGTCATGATCGGGTCGCGGCAAAAGGCGCGGATGCTACGCCGCTTGTGGCGACTTTTTATTGATCTGCATCAATGGCACTTTTACCACTGTCCGGCGCACTAACGAATAGACCGTACAAGGAGCGCACATGAACGAAACCGTCATGCAACACAAGGCGCTACTGGCGTTGCTGGTGCTGGTGACCATCGCCTTTGTCTGGATTCTCCTGCCATTCTATGGCGCCGTGTTCTGGGCGGTGATCCTCGGTATCGTCTTCGCCCCGCTGCAACGCCGCCTGTTGGCGCGCCTGGGCTGGCGGCGCAACCTGGCGGCCGGGCTGACTCTGTTCATCTGTCTGGTGATCGCAATCTTGCCGGTGATCATCATCAGTACCCTGCTGGTGCAGGAAGGCGCTGCGCTGTACAAGAGCATCGAGAGCGGCGAGCTGGACCTGGCCGGTTATATCGAGCGTTTCAAGAACATCCTTCCGGCCTTCGCGCAGAACTTTCTTGAGCGCATGGGCATGGGTGACCTGGCAGGCCTGCGCGACAAGATCGCCAAGGGCGCAATGCAGGGCAGCCAGTTCTTTGCCTCCCAGGCCTTCAGTTTTGGCCAGGGCACCTTCGATTTTCTGGTCAGCTTCGGCGTCATGCTCTACCTGCTGTACTTCTTCTTGCGTGATGGCGCCGAGCTGGTGCGCAAGATCCGCACGGCGGTGCCGCTGGCCGAGCAGCAGAAGCGTCGCCTGCAACTGAAGTTCAACCGCGTGGTGCGCGCCACGGTCAAAGGCAACCTGGTGGTGGCGGTGACCCAGGGCGCCCTCGGCGGCATCATTTTCTGGATTCTCGACATCCCCAGTGCCCTGATCTGGGGGGTACTGATGACCTTCCTGTCGCTGCTGCCAGCGGTGGGCGCGGGGATCGTCTGGGCGCCGGTGGCGGTGTATTTCGTCGCTACCGGTGCGTTCTGGCAAGGCGCTGTGCTGACGGCCTACGGTGTGTTCGTGATCGGCCTGGTGGACAACGTGCTGCGCCCGATCCTGGTGGGCAAGGACACCAAGATGCCCGATTTCCTGATCCTGCTGTCCACCCTTGGCGGGTTGGCGGTATTCGGCCTCAATGGCTTTGTCATCGGCCCGCTGATCGCCGCGCTGTTCATCTCCAGCTGGGCGATCTTCGTCTCGACCAAGCCGCAGGTGCAATTGCCCAGTTAGCGGAAGCTGTACGACACCCCGGCGTAGACGCCGAAGCCTTCGCCCGGGGTCGAGCGGGCGGCGTCCGCCCCCTTGTCGTCGTAGCCCGGGGTAACGGTGGCGGCGTAGCGCTTGTTGGTCAGGTTGCGCAGGTCGAGCCAGGTTTGCCAGTCCTGTTTCGGCGAGTTGTAGCCCAGGGTGGCGCCGAGAATGGCATAGGCGTCGGCCGGGTAGCTGTTGGCGTAGTCGACCTGGACCTTGGACGCCATCTGCGTGTTGATCCCTGCATACAAGCCGCTGGGCAGGTCGAAGCGCAACTCGGCCTGGTAGTAGTGCATGGGGATGCCCGGCAGACGGTTGTCGCCAAACGTATCGTCGTCGCGGTAGTGGAAGTCGCTGAAGGTGTAGGCCTGGCGCAGGGACAGCTTGCCGACCGCGGCGCGCTCCCAGAGCAGGCTGTCGAGGCCCGCCTCGATGCCCTGGTGCACGGTTGGGCTGGCGTTGAACTCCTTGGCGGGCTGGCCTTGCACGATCTCCACGGCCAGCAGCTCATGGCGCACCTGCGAGTAGTACCAGGCCAGGTCCCAGCGACCGATGGACGACTCGCCGCGGGCACCCAGCTCCAGGGTGGTGGCGGTCTGGTTGTGCATTTCAATCGGTTGCGTGGCGCTGGTCGAGCTCCAGATCAGCGACCACGGGTGCGGCGGCTCCACCGAGCGGCTGAGGTTGCCATAGACCTGCAACTGCGGGCTGATGTCATAGCGCAGGCCCAGGCGCGGTGCGTAGTCCCAGTCACTCTGGCTGACCTTGCCGCCGTTGTCCGGATAGGTCACCGCGCTCTCGCGGCGAGTGTAGATCGCCGCCAGGCCGCTGGTCAGCCACAGGTCCGGGATCAGTTCCAGTTCGTTGCCAACATGCAGGACGCTGTCCGAACCCTGGTAGGTGAAGTCACGAGTTTTCGCACCGAATACCCCATTGACCCGCGAGTATTGCGAAGCACCGCTGTTGGGCAGGTGCTTGGTGGTACGCCAGCCGATGGTGGTTTTGCTCGCGTGTCCGAACAGGGTGTGGCGGCGCTGATAATTCAGGGTGCCGCTGACGTCGGTGTAGGCGACCTTCAGGCGCATCGGGCCTTCACGCAGATCCATCGGATAGTCGTGATAGACAAGGCCTGCTTCCAGTTGCGAATCGTCATCGAGATAAAAGGTGGTCTTGTTTCCCAGCCAGGTACTGCCCGGCTGCGGACGGCTGTCATCACGTGTCAGGTAGGCCGGGTTGGCCGCACGCGGATGGTGCTTGATCTGATCCTTGGTCAGGCGCCCGGCCAGGTCGTTCTCGGTTTCCCGGTAGCGCAGGTAGAAGCGGGTTTCCAGGTTCGGGTTGAAACGGTAGCCGACGTTGGCGGCGACGCCCTTGCTGCTGCCGCTGCTGTGATCCTGGTAGCCGTCGTATTCCGAATCGGTCAGCGCTACGTAGTAGTCCAGGTCACCCAATACCTGGCCGGAGCTGATCTGGCGCTTGGCGTAGCCGCGGCTGCCGAGCTCGTAGCGCAGTTGCAGCGGTGCGGCGTCGCGGCCGGTGTGGGAGATGTAGTCGATGGCGCCGCCCAGGGCCAGTGAACCCTTGTCGAAACCGTTGGCGCCGCGCAGCACCTCGGCGCGGTTCAGCCACAGCGGTTCGAACAATTCATAAGGGGTGCCGCCGGGGCCGGTGAGCGGCAGGCCGTCGAACATCGTGTACACGCCCGAGCCATGGGCGCCGGGGGCGCGGTTGATGCCGGAGCCGCGGATCGACAGCTTGATGCCGTCGTTGCCGGCCGACTGGGCGAACACCCCCGGCTGGTAGGCCAGTACGTCCTGGTTACTGGCGACCCGGCCTTGCTCCACTCGCTGCATGTCGATCAGGTTGCTGGCGCCGGGCACCTGCTGCAGGCGTTCGCGAGCGTCCTGCAGCTCGCTGTGTTCCTGTTCCTGGATCAGCACCTGGCCGAGTTCGATGCCATCGCCGGCCTGGGCCGACGCGGCACAGGAGATCAGCAAGGCGAGGGCGGAGCGGGGTAGGGTGGGGCGCATCGAGGGGGTTCCGGGACTGTGAGCGGGTATCTGACGTCGCAACTATCAGACGAAGCACAGTCGCCGATCTGTACCGGCCTCATCGCTGGCAAGCCAGCTCCCACAGGGTCATCACCAAATCCTGTGGGAGCTGGCTTGCCAGCGATGGTTGCAGAGCGGCCCAAAACAAAACACCCCGCCGAAGCGGGGTGTTTGTCAGTGCCTGATCGATCAACCGATCAGTTGCAGGCCTGCATGCTGGACCATGTCCAGCAGTGGCTGCGGGTACACACCCAGCACGAAGGCGAGGATGGCGATGGCCAGCAGCATGACGCCGCCGGTGCGCTGTTCCCAGTTCAGCGGGGCGTCGTGGCGACGCAGGTTTGGCTCGATCAGGAACAGGGTGACCATCACGCGCAGGTAGTAGAACACGCCGATGGCACTACCGATCACCAGGGCACCGACCAGCCACCACAGCTGCGACTCGACGCCGGTAGCGATGATGTAGAACTTGCCGATGAAGCCTGCGGTCAGTGGAATACCGGCCAGCGACAGCATCATCACGGTCAGCACCGCGGTCAGGTACGGACGGCGCCAGAACAGGCCGCGATACTCGTACAGGGCGTCAGCGTCGCGACCGTTGTATGGCGACGACATCAGGGTGATCACGCCGAAGGCACCGAGGCTGGTGATCACGTAGGTGACCAGGTACACGCCGATGGCTTCAACCGCCAGGCCCTTGCTTGCCACCAGGGCGATCAGCAGGTAACCGAAGTGGGCAATCGAGGAGTAACCGAGCAGACGCTTGAGGTTGCTCTGGGTCAGCGCCAGCAGGTTGCCGATCAGGATCGAGGCGACAGCGATAATCGACAGTACGGTGGTCAGCACGCCGCTGCTGGCAGCAGGGGAGAGCATGAACAGGCGCACCACGACGGCGAACACGGCAACCTTGCTGGCGGTGGCCAGGAAGGCGGCGACCGGTGCCGGAGCACCCTCGTAGACGTCCGGGGTCCACAGGTGGAACGGCACCAGCGACAGTTTGAAGGCCAGGCCGACCAGCATCATGCCCAGGCCCAGTTGGGCGAGCATGCTCGGCATGCTGGTGGTTGCCAGGGCCTTGCCGATGCCGTCGAAGCTCAGGCTGCCGGCGTCGGCATACAGCAGCGCCATGCCGAACAGCAGGAAGGCGGAACCGGCGGCCGAGAGCACCATGTATTTGATGCCGGCTTCCAGCGAGCGCTTGTTGAAGAAGGCATAGGCAACCAGGCCATAGACCGGTACCGACAGCAGTTCCAGGCCGATGAACAGGCCTGCCAGGTGCTGCGCGCTGACCAGTACCAGGCCGCCCAGGGCCGACATGAGGATCAGCAGGTACAGCTCTTCGCGGTTGCCTGGGTAGCCCTTGCCGCCATCACCCAGATACGCATGGGCGAGGGTGACGCAAGCCAGGGTGGCGACCAGGATCAGCGCCATGTACAGGCAGGCGAAGTTGTCGATGGTCAGCAGTGGGGTGACTGCCAGCGGCGCGACCTTCAGGGCCGGGATGATCGACAGCAGGGCCAGGTTCAGGCCCACGATAGACAGCAGGAAGGTTTGCGAGTGGTTGCGCCGCCAAGCGATCGCCAGCATCACCACAACTGTGGTGATGGTGGTGATCAGCAGCGGCGCAAGCGCGATAAAGTGTTGAATCGTCAGGTCCATAGCGCTCTTACCGGGCCGAAGCGAGTTGAGTGAAAGCGGTACCGAACCACTGCTGCACACCGCTCATGGTGGCGGCAGAAGTGTCCAGGAACGGCTGCGGGTAGATGCCCAGCAGGATCAGCAGGCCAGCCAGGCCCAGTACCATGATCATTTCGCGGGTGTCCATGCCAGCCAGGACTTCATCGGATTTGGCCGGGCCGAAGTAGGCGCGGTGAATCATGATCAGCGAGTACACCGAACCGAACACCAGGCCGCAAGTGGCGAGGACAGTGACCCATGGCGAAGCGACAAAGCTACCGATCAGGATCAGGAATTCGCCAACGAAGTTACCGGTGCCCGGCAGGCCCAGGGACGCGGCGGCGAAGAACAGGCTGATGGCCGGCAGGTAGGCGATGCGGTGCCACAGGCCACCCATCTGACGCATGTCACGGGTGTGCAGGCGCTCGTACAGCTGGCCGGCGAGGATAAAGAGTGCCGCAGCCGACAGGCCGTGAGCCAGCATCTGGATCACCGCACCTTGCAGCGCTTGCTGGCTGCCGGAGTAGATACCGATCAACACGAAGCCCATGTGCGAAACGCTGGAGAAGGCGACCAGACGCTTGATGTCGGTCTGGGCGAACGCCAGGAAGGCACCGTAGAAAATCCCGATCAGACCCAGGGTCATGGCGATCGGCGCAAACTCGGCCGAGGCATTCGGGAACAGCGGCAGGGCGAAACGCAGCAGGCCGTAGGCCGCGGTCTTCAGCAAGATACCGGCAAGGTCGACGGAACCTGCGGTCGGTGCCTGGGCGTGAGCGTCAGGCAGCCAGGAATGGAACGGTACCACCGGCAGCTTGACCGCGAAGGCGATGAAGAAGCCGAGCATCAGCAGGTATTCGGTGCCAGCCGGCAGTTCGGCCTTGAGCAACTGGGTGTAGTCGAAGGTGATCACACCGGTGTTGCTGTAGTTGACCAGGACCAGGCCAAGGATCGCCACCAGCATGATCAGGCCGCTGGCCTGGGTGAAGATGAAGAACTTGGTCGCGGCGTAGATCCGGGTCTTCTTGCCGTCCGAGGAGCTGTGACCCCAGAGCGCGATGAGGAAATACATCGGCACCAGCATCATTTCCCAGAAGAAGAAGAACAGGAACAGGTCCAGGGCCAGGAACACACCGACCACGCCGCCGAGGATCCACATCAGGTTGAGGTGGAAGAAGCCGACGTGACGCTGGATCTCTTTCCAGGAGCACAGTACCGAAAGCACACCCAGCAGGCCGGTGAGCAGGATCATCAGCAGCGACAGGCCGTCGAGGGCCAGGTGCAGGCTGATGCCGAAGCGCTCGATCCACAGCACTTTGAATTCGACCGCCCACTCAGGCGCGGCGCCCGGTGCAGGGGCCAGGGTGTAGTCCCCGTTGGCCCACAGCCAGAGGCCGATACCAAGCAGCAGGGACATGGTCAGCAGCGCAATCCAGCGTGGCAGGGTGGCGCCGAAGCGCTCACCCAGCCAGCACAGCAGGCCGCCGATGAAGGGGATCAGGATCAGCCAAGGCAAAATCATGACGGGCTCAATTCCTTTCGCAAAGTCGCAAGGTTCATATCAGACCGCAGCCATTACAACGGCACCGAGCACAAGCACGGCACCTACGGCGATCGAAGCGGTGTACCAGCGCAGCTGACCGGTTTCGGTTTTGCTCATGGCGGCATGACCGCCCTTGGCCATACGCGGAATCAGGCCAATACTGCGGTCAACCGGATCCTTGCGCAGGATGTGGGCGATCAGCAGGTAAGGTTTGACGAACAGCTTGTCGTAGATCCAGTCGAAGCCCCAGGCGGCGAACCACCAGGCCGACAGCACGCGACCGATGCCGCTGCTGGCAATCGCGGTGACCAGGCGACGCTTGCCCAGGAACAGCACCGCGGCCAGCAGGATACCGGCAATGGCGATGGCGCCCGAGGCGATTTCCAGGCTGTGCTTGGCTTCGCCGCCCGCATGGCCGACGCTCTGCGGCAGCACGCCCGCCAGTGGTGGATGAATCCAGGCACCGACGAAGGTCGACAGCACGATCAGCACGCCCAGCGGCAGCCAGTGGGAAATCCCGTGGCCGGCGTGAGCTTCGGTCTTGGCTTCGCCGTGGAAGGCGATGAAGATCAGGCGGAAGGTGTACAGCGAGGTCATGAAGGCACCGACCAGGCCGGCGTACAGCAGACCGTTGTTGCCGCTGGCAAAGGCTTCCCAGAGGATCTCGTCCTTGGAGTAGAAGCCTGCGGTCAGCAGCGGCAGGGCAGCCAGGGCGGCACCACCGACGATGAAGCTGGCATACGCCAATGGCAGTTTCTTCCACAGACCGCCCATCTTGAAGATGTTCTGCTCGTGGTGGCAGGCAACGATCACCGCACCGGAAGCAAGGAACAGCAGGGCCTTGAAGAAGGCGTGGGTCATCAGGTGGAAGATCGCGCCTTCCCAGGCACCAACGCCCAGGGCCAGGAACATGTAGCCGATCTGGCTCATGGTCGAGTAGGCGAGGATACGCTTGATGTCGGTCTGTACCAGGGCGGCAAAACCGGCCAGCACCAGGGTCACGCCGCCAACCACACCGACCAGGTGCAGGATGTCGGGAGCCAGGGCGAACAGGCCGTGGGTACGGGCAATCAGGTAGACGCCAGCGGTCACCATGGTTGCCGCGTGGATCAGTGCCGAAACCGGAGTAGGGCCGGCCATCGCGTCGGCAAGCCAGGTCTGCAGCGGCAGCTGGGCGGATTTACCGACCGCACCACCGAGCAGCATCAGGGTCGCCAGGACCATCCAGAAATCACCCGCCTGGAACTTCTGCGGTGCCAGTACCAGCAGCTCCTGCACGTTCAGGGTGCCGAGCTGGGCGAACAGGATGAACAGGCCGATGGCCATGAACACGTCGCCGATACGGGTAACGATGAAGGCCTTGAGTGCGGCGTTACCGTTGTTGCGGTTGCTGTAGTAGAAACCGATCAACAGGTACGAGCACAGGCCCACGCCTTCCCAACCGAAGTAGATGAACAGCAGGTTGTCGCCCAGCACCAGGAACAACATGCTGGCAATGAACAGGTTGGTGTAGGCGAAGAAGCGCGAGTAGCCGGCTTCACCACGCATGTACCAGGAGGCGAACAGGTGGATCAGAAAGCCCACACCGGTGACCACGCCGAGCATGGTGATCGACAGACCATCCACGTACAGGGTGAAGTTCGGCGTAAAGCGGTCCACCGACATCCACTGCCACAGCAGCTGGCTGTACGCGCCGCCATCCGGCGGGGCGACGTTGAACTGCCAGATCACGTAGGCGGCCACGGCGGCCGAGAGGCCCACCGAACCGACGCCGACCAGCGCCGACAGGTTCTCGGACCAGCGACCGCGCGAGAACGACAGCAGCAGGAAGCCGATCAGGGGGAATACGAACGTCAGGAAGATAAGGTTCATCCGCGCATCTCACTGGCTGCATCGATGTCGAGAGTGTGGAAGCGGCGATACAGCTGCAGCAGGATCGCCAGGCCGATACTGGCCTCGGCGGCTGCCAGGCTGATCACCAGGATGAACATGATCTGTCCATCCGGCTGCGCCCAACGGCTACCGGCGACAATGAACGCCAGTGCCGAGGCGTTCATCATGATTTCCAGGCTCATCAACACGAAAAGAATGTTGCGGCGCACCATCAGGCCGACAAGGCCGAGGCAGAACAGGATGCCGGCGACTGCCAGGCCATGCTCGAGAGGAATTGCAGACATGTGATTACTCCTTCGCCTCGTTGCGGCCGAGGTGGAAAGCCGTCACTGCTGCGGCAAGCAGCAGCATCGAGGCCAGTTCCACCACCAGCAGGTAAGGACCATACAGGCTGATGCCGACGGCCTTGGCGTCAACGGTAGTGTGGCCAATGCCGCCGCCGCTTTCGCTGGCGAACAGCACGTACAGCAGCTCGACCAGCAGCAGTGCGCCAAGCACCACCGGGCCAAGCCAGATGCCCGGCTTGAGCCAGCCACGTTCCTGGGCGACCGAAGCCGGCCCGAGGTTGAGCATCATCACCACGAAGACGAACAGCACCATGATGGCGCCAGCGTAGGCGATCACTTCCAGAACACCGGCGAACGGAGCGCCGAGGGCGAAGAAGGTCATCGCCACGGAGATCAGCGAAATGATCAGGTAGAGCAGGGCGTGCACGGGGTTGGTGTTGGTGATCACCCGAAGGGTGGACACCACAGCGACACCGGATGCGAAATAGAAAGCGAATTCCATCTTTCTTCCTTAAGGGAGCAAGCTCTTCACGTTGATCGGCTCGGCTTCGTTCTGCGCGGCGCCTTTCGGCTTGCCGGCAACAGCCATACCTGCAACACGGTAGAAGTTGTAGTCAGGGTTCTTGCCGGGGCCGGAGATCAGCAGATCTTCTTTCTCGTACACCAGGTCCTGACGTTTGAACTCGGCCATCTCGAAATCCGGCGTGAGCTGGATCGCGGTGGTCGGGCAGGCTTCCTCGCAGAGGCCGCAGAAAATGCAACGGGAGAAGTTGATGCGGAAGAACTCCGGGTACCAACGACCGTCTTCTGTTTCGGCTTTCTGCAGCGAGATGCAACCGACCGGGCACGCCACGGCACACAGGTTGCACGCTACACAGCGCTCTTCGCCATCCGGGTCGCGGGTCAGGACGATGCGGCCACGGTAGCGTGGCGGCAGGTAGACCGGCTCTTCGGGGTATTGCAGGGTGTCACGTTTGCGAAAACCGTGAGAGAACACCATCACCAGGCTGCGCAGCTGGGTGCCTGTGCCCTTAACGATGTCGCCAATATACTTGAACATGGGTCAAATCCTCACTGGGCCGCAACAGCTGGCGTGTTGAGCAACACGAGCGCAGCGGTCACCAGCAAATTGATCAGGGTCAGCGGCAGGCAGAACTTCCAGCCGAAGTCCATCACCTGGTCATAGCGTGGGCGCGGGATCGAGGCGCGCAGCAGGATGAACAGCATGATGAAGAACGCGGTCTTCAGGGCGAACCAAATGAACGGGATCTGCGGCAGGATGCCGAACGGACCGTGCCAGCCACCGAAGAACAGGGTCACCAACAGCGCCGAGACCAGGATGATGCCGATGTATTCACCGACGAAGAACATGCCCCACTTCATGCCGGCATATTCAATGTGGTAACCATCGGCCAGTTCCTGTTCCGCTTCCGGCTGGTCGAAGGGGTGACGGTGAGTCACGGCGACGCCTGCGATGAAGAAGGTGCAGAAACCGAAGAACTGCGGAATGATGAACCACAGGTTCTGGGCCTGGTAGTCGACGATGTCGCGCATGTTGAACGAGCCAGCCTGGGCAACGATGCCCATCAGCGCCAGGCCCATGAACACTTCGTACGACACGGTCTGGGCCGAGGCCCGCAGGCTGCCGAGCAGGGCGTACTTGTTGTTCGACGACCAGCCGGCGAACAGTACGGCGTACACCGACAGACCGGCCATGGCGAAGAAGAACAGCACACCGATGTTCAGGTCCGCGACACCCCAGGTCGGGGTGATCGGGATGATCGCGAAGGCGATCAGCAAGGCGCTCATGGCCACCACCGGCGCCAGGGTGAAGATCACCTTGTCGACGAAGGGCGGGTTCCAGTCTTCCTTGAAGAACATCTTCAGCATGTCGGCAGCGATCTGGAACATGCCGAACGGGCCGACGCGGTTCGGACCGTAACGGTCCTGCCACCAGCCCAGCAGGCGCCGCTCGACGAAGCTGAGCAGCGCACCGCAGACCACCACGGCCAGCAAGACCACGACGGCCTTGATGACGGTGATGATCACATCGATCACTTCAGGGGTGAACCAGGTCATTGTGCTGCCTCCTGCAGGCCTTCGACGGATGCACCGAAGATGGCTGGCGGAATGCCGGCCAGGCCTTTCGGCAGGGCAACCAGGCCTGCGCCCAGTTCTTCATTGATGCGCAGCGGCAGACGCAGGGTCTGGCCTGCCACGGTCAGGCTAAGCATGGCGCCGTCGTTGACACCCAGGCGGTCGGCTTCGGACTTGGCCAGGGCCACGTAGGCCGCTGGGATGCGCTCTTGCACCGGGGCGGCGCGCGAGGAGTTCTCTTCGCTGCCGAACAGGTGGTAGAACGGCACCGCTTGCCAGGTGCCACGGGCCGGGGCGAAGGCCGCCGGTACGCTGGCGAACCAGTTCAGCTTGTCACCCTGGGTTTCGATCAGGCGGGTGCCCGGGTCGCCTGCGCGCAGGTGACCGCCGACCTCGTCCTGGAACTTGTTCCAGGCTTGCGGCGAGTTCCAGCCCGGCGACCAGGCGAACGGCACTTGCGAGCGCGGTTCGGCCGAACCCGAGTAACCTTCCATCGAGAAGGCGAACGCGGAGTCTTTGTCTTGCGGGGTACGCGGCTCGTGCACGCTGATGTCGGCGCGCATGGCAGTACGGCCGGAGTAGCGCAGCGGCTCACGCGCAAGCTTCATGCCCTTGATGCGGAACGAAGCGGACGGTGCGGCGTTGACGATGCCGGTCAGTTGCGGCGCGGCAGCGGCGCAGGCGTTGGTAACGTGATCCAGCTGGGTCCAGTCGACCGGCTTGTTGAGCAGGGTGGCACGCAGGGCGTGCATCCAGCGCCAGCCTTCGTGAACCAGGATGCTGCTGTCCAGGTAGGTAGGGTCGAACACCTGGAAGAAGCGCTGGGCACGGCCTTCCTGGCTGACCAGGGTACCGTCGCCTTCGGCAAACGATGCAGCTGGCAGCACCAGGTGGGCGCGGTCGGTAGTGGCGGTCTTCTGGTGATCGGCAACGATGACTACTTTGGCAGCGGCCAGGGCAGCGTCGACCTTGGCAGCGCAGACGCGGCTGTACAGGTCGTTTTCCATCACGACGATGGCGTCGGCCTTGCCTTCGATCACCGCATCCAGGGCGGCATCGATCGACTCGCCGCCGAGCATGGCCAGGCCGAGGCTGTTGGCCTCAGGGACCACCAGGCTCAGCGAGCCGTTCTTCTCGCGCAGCTTCAGGGCCTTGGCGATGTTGGCCGCCGCCTCGATCAGGGCGTTGGAGCCCAGCGAGGTACCGGCAACCACCAGCGGACGGTTGGCGGTAACCAGGGCGTCGGCGATGCGCTTGGCCAGGGCCAGGGCTTCGGCGTCCAGGCCTTCGACGGCTGGCGCGCTCGGGTCGATGGCGTGAGCCACGGCAAAACCGATGCGGGCGAGGTCGTCCGGCGCTGCGTGCACGCACTCTTCGGCCACGTCATCGAGCTTGGTTTCGGCCAGGCTTGCGATAAACAGCGGGTACATGGCGTGCTGGCCGATGTTCTTCACCGCGGCGTCGAGCCAAGGCTGAACACGCATGGCATCGGCCATGGCTTCGGCCTTGCCCTTGACCGACTGGCGCAGGGCCAGGGCGACACGGGCGGCGGTCTGGGTCAGGTCTTCGCCGAGGACGAATACCGCGTCATGGTCTTCCATGTCGCGCAGGGTCGGGACCGGCAGCGGGCTGTCGTTGAGTACTTGCAGGGCCAGGCGCACGCGGGCCAGCTCACCGGCTTCCATACCCGAGTAGAAGTGCTCGGCGCCGACCAGCTCGCGCAGGCCATAGTTGCTTTCGAGGCTGGCGCGCGGCGAGCCGATACCGACGATGTTGCGCCCGCGCAGCATGTCCGCGGCCTTGTCCAGGGCGGCATCCAGGCTCAGCTTGGTGCCGTCGGCCAGCAGCGGCTGACGTGGACGGTCGGTGCGGTTGACGTAGCCATAGCCGAAGCGGCCACGGTCGCAGAGGAAGTACTGGTTGACCGAACCATTGAAGCGGTTTTCGATCCGGCGCAGTTCGCCGTAACGCTCACCCGGGCTGATGTTGCAACCGCTGGAGCAGCCATGGCAGATGCTTGGGGCAAACTGCATGTCCCATTTGCGGTTGTAGCGCTCGGAGTGGGTCTTGTCGGTGAACACACCGGTCGGGCAGACCTCGGTGAGGTTGCCGGAGAACTCGCTCTCGAGGGTGCCGTCTTCAACGCGACCGAAGTAGACGTTGTCGTGGGCACCGAACACGCCCAGGTCGGTACCGCCGGCGTAGTCCTTGTAGTAACGCACGCAACGGTAGCAGGCGATGCAGCGGTTCATCTCGTGGGAGATGAACGGGCCGAGCTCCTGGTTCTGGTGGGTACGCTTGGTGAAACGGTAGCGGCGCTCGTTGTGGCCGGTCATTACCGTCATGTCTTGCAGGTGGCAGTGACCGCCTTCCTCGCACACCGGGCAGTCGTGCGGGTGGTTGGTCATCAGCCATTCGACGACGCTGGCACGGAATACCTTGGCTTCTTCGTCTTCGATGGAGATCCAGCTGCCATCGGAGGCAGGGGTCATGCAGGACATGACGATACGACCACGGGTGTCGTTCTCGTCGGTGTACTGCTTGACCGCGCACTGGCGGCAGGCGCCGACGCTACCGAGCGCCGGGTGCCAGCAGAAATAGGGGATGTCGAGGCCGAGCGACAGACACGCCTGTAACAGGTTGTCTGCGCCGTTGACTTCGAGCTCTTTGCCGTCTACGTGGATAGTGGCCATGGTTCAAAGTTCTTCGTTGGCCCGCGTCTGCGGGCGTGGCTAATGGAAATCTGTGTGCCTGCAGCCCGCTACAGGTGTCCCCGGGCGAGCTGGGCAGGCAGCGGGCGGCACGGACCGCCCGCGTTGTTATTCGTTATGCGCCGACGACGATCGGCTTCGCCAGGTCCGGGCGCAGACCGGCAGCGGCAGCGACCGGTGCCTGGGCGGCAATGCCAGCCTCGAACTCAGGGCGGAAGTACTTGATCGCGCTACCCAGCGGCTCAACGGCGCCCGGTGCGTGTGCACAGAAGGTCTTGCCTGGGCCGAGGAAGCCGACCAGACCCAGCAGGGTCTCGATGTCGCCCTGCTGGCCCTGGCCTTTTTCGAGGGCGCGCAGGAGCTTGACGCTCCACGGCAGGCCGTCGCGGCACGGGGTGCAGAAGCCACAGGATTCACGGGCAAAGAACTCTTCCATGTTGCGCAGCAGCGAGACCATGTTGATGCTGTCGTCCACGGCCATGGCCAGGCCGGTACCCATGCGGGTGCCGACCTTGGCGATGCCACCGGCGTACATTTGTGCATCCAGGTGCTCGGGCAGCAGGAAACCGGTACCGGCGCCGCCTGGCTGCCAGCACTTGAGCTTGAAGCCATCGCGCATGCCGCCGGCGTAGTCTTCGAACAGCTCGCGGGCAGTGACGCCGAACGGCAGCTCCCACAGGCCAGGGTTCTTGACCTTGCCGGAGAAGCCCATCAGCTTGGTGCCGTGGTCTTCACTGCCTTCGCGGGCCAGCGACTTGTACCAGTCGATGCCGTTGCCGACGATGGCCGGCACGTTGCACAGGGTCTCGACGTTGTTCACGCAGGTCGGCTTGCCCCACACGCCAACGGCGGCAGGGAAGGGCGGCTTGGAGCGCGGGTTGGCGCGGCGGCCTTCGAGGGAGTTGATCAGCGCGGTTTCTTCACCGCAGATGTAGCGCCCGGCACCGGTATGGACGAACAGCTCGAAGTCAAAGCCGCTGCCGAGGATGTTCTTGCCCAGCAGGCCTGCAGCCTTGGCTTCCTCGACCGCGCGGTTGAGGTTGCGCGCTGCGGTGGTGTATTCGCCACGCAGGAAGATATAACCGCGGTAGGCTTTCAGCGCGCGGGCGCTGATCAGCATGCCTTCGATCAGCAGATGGGGCTGTTGCTCCATCAGCATGCGGTCTTTCCAGGTGTTGGGCTCCATTTCGTCCGCATTGCACAGCAGGTAGCGGATGTTCATGGATTCGTCTTTGGGCATCAGGCCCCATTTGACGCCGGTGGGGAAGCCCGCACCGCCACGGCCCTTGAGGCCGGAATCTTTAACGGTCTGGACGATATCGTCCTGGGACATTTGCGCCAGGGCCTTGCGGGCGGCGGCGTAGCCGTCCTTGGCCTGGTACTCGTCGAGCCAGACCGGCTCGCCGTCGTCACGCAGGCGCCAGGTCAGCGGATGGGTCTCGGCCGAACGCGCAATGCGGTTGGCCGGGCCGAAGGAAGTGATGGTCATGCGTAACCCTCCAGCAGTTTGGCGACGCCAGCAGGCTGCACGTCGCCAAAAGTGTCGTCGTCGATCATCAGCGCCGGGGCCTTGTCGCAGTTACCCAGGCAGCACACCGGCAGCAGGGTGAAACGCCCGTCCGCGGTGGTCTGGCCAAGGCCTATGCCCAGCTCGCTCTGGATCTGGCTGACCACCGACTCGTGGCCGCCGATGTAGCAGACCATGCTGTCGCAGACGCGGATGATGTGCCGGCCAACCGGCTGACGGAAGATCTGACTATAAAAGGTGGCCACGCCTTCGACGTCGCTGGCAGGAATGCCGAGCACTTCGCCGATGGCATAGATGGCGCCGTCCGGCACCCAGCCGCGTTCCTTCTGGACGATCTTCAGGGCTTCGATGGACGCCGCGCGCGGGTCCTCGTAGTGATGCATCTCGTGCTCGATGGCCGAGCGCTCGGTTTCGCTCAGGGCGAAACGGTCGGTTTGGATAAGCGTGCTGTTCATGCTTAGCGGTCCACGTCAGCCATAACGAAGTCGATACTGCCCAGGTACGCAATGAGGTCCGCGACCATGCTGCCGCGGATCACCGAAGGGATCTGCTGCAGGTGCGGGTAGCTCGGGGTACGGATCCGGGTGCGGTAGCTCATGGTGCCGCCGTCGCTCGTCAGGTAGTAACTGTTGATGCCCTTGGTCGCCTCGATCATCTGGAAGGATTCGTTGGCCGGCATGACCGGGCCCCACGAAACCTGCAGGAAGTGAGTGATCAGGGTTTCGATGTGCTGCAGGGTGCGCTCTTTCGGCGGCGGCGTGGTCAGCGGGTGATCCGCCTTGTACGGGCCTTCCGGCATGTTGCGCAGGCACTGGTCGATGATGCGGATACTCTGGCGCATTTCCTCGACACGGACCATGCAGCGATCGTAGGCATCGCCGTTGTGGGCCAGCGGTACTTCGAACTCGAAGTTCTCGTAGCCGGAGTAAGGGCGGGCCTTGCGCAGGTCGAAGTCAAGACCGGTGGAACGCAGGCCGGCACCGGTGACGCCCCATTCCAGGGCCTCTTTGGTGTTGTACTGGGCAACGCCGATGGTCCGGCCCTTGAGGATGCTGTTCTGCAGGGCGGCCTTGGTGTACTCGTCGAGGCGCTTTGGCAGCCAGTCGACGAAGTCCTTCACCAGTTTTTCCCAGCCGCGCGGCAGGTCGTGGGCAACACCACCGATGCGGTACCAGGCCGGGTGCAGACGGAAGCCGGTGATGGCTTCGATCACGGTGTAGGCGCGCTGACGGTCGGTGAAGGTGAAGAACACCGGGGTCATGGCACCGACGTCCTGGATGTAGGTACCCAGGAACAGCAGGTGGCTGGTGATGCGGAAGAACTCGGCGAGCATGATGCGGATCACGTCGACCTTCTGCGGCACCTGGATGCCGGCCAGCTTCTCCACCGCCAGTACGTACGGCAGGTTGTTCATCACCCCGCCGAGGTAGTCGATACGGTCGGTGTAGGGGATGAAGCTGTGCCAGGACTGACGCTCGGCCATTTTCTCGGCACCACGGTGGTGGTAGCCGATGTCCGGGACGCAGTCGACGATCTCTTCGCCGTCCAGCTGCAGGACGATACGGAAGGCACCGTGGGCCGAAGGGTGGTTCGGGCCCAAGTTGAGGAACATGTAGTCCTCGTTGGTGCCCTGGCGCTTCATGCCCCAGGCTTCAGGGTTGAAGCGCGCGGCCTCTTCCTCGAGCTGCTGCTTGGCCAGGGTCAGGCTGTACGGATCGAATTCGGTGGCGCGGGCAGGGTAGTCCTTGCGCAGCGGGTGACCTTCCCAGGTCGGTGGCATCATGATCCGGGTCAGGTGCGGGTGGCCGGCAAAGTCGATGCCGAACATGTCCCAGACTTCACGCTCGTACCAGTTGGCGTTGGGCCAGATGCCGGTGACGGTTGGCAGGTTCAGGTCGCCTTCGCTCAAGGCCACCTTGATCATCACGTCGCTGTTCCGCTCCACCGACAGCAGGTGGTAGAAGACGCTGAAGTCGGCGCCCGGCAGGCCGCGGCGCTGGGTGCGCAGGCGCTCGTCGACGCCGTGCAGGTCGTAGAGCATGCTGTACGGCTTGGCGACATTGCGCAGGAAACCCAGCACGTCCTTGAGTTTTTCGCGGGTAACCCAAAGCACCGGCATGCCGGTGCGGGTTTCCTGGGCGACGAACGCTTCGGGGCCGAATTTGTTGTTCAGTTCGACGACCACATCCTGGTCGTCAGCCTTGTAAGGCGGGATATAAATAGCGGTGTCCGCTGTCATGGTCTCGGTCGCTTTCGGTCAACGTAGAGAATGAAGCCAGGCTGCCTGTCGCGCATGCGCAGGCAACAGGTCGCTGGATCAGACTTCGTCGGGGCTGCGCAGGTTGGTGACCTGGATGCGCTGTTCACGGCGTTGCTCTTTCTGCGACGGCATCTCGGCACGGTAAATGCCTTGATCGCCGACAACCCAGGAAAGAGGACGACGCTCCTGGCCAATCGACTCCTGCAACAGCATCAGGCCTTGCAGGAAGGCTTCAGGGCGAGGCGGGCAGCCAGGCACGTAGACATCCACGGGGAGGAACTTGTCGACCCCCTGAACGACCGAGTAAATGTCGTACATGCCGCCGGAGTTGGCGCACGAGCCCATGGAAATGACCCACTTGGGCTCGAGCATCTGCTCGTACAGGCGCTGGATGATCGGCGCCATCTTGATGAAGCAGGTGCCGGCGATGACCATGAAGTCGGCCTGGCGCGGCGAAGCCCGGATGACTTCGGCGCCAAAGCGGGCGATGTCGTGGGGCGCCGTGAAGGCCGTGGTCATTTCCACGTAGCAGCAGGAGAGGCCGAAGTTGTACGGCCACAGGGAGTTCTTACGCCCCCAGTTGACCGCGCCACTGAGCACATCTTCAAGTTTGCCCATGAAGATGTTCTTGTGGACCTGGTCCTCTAGCAGCGAATCGGAGACGGTTTCCCGCTCTCCGATTGGATATTGCTCGTTGGGAGCATCCGGGTCGATTCTGGTGAGATTGTATTGCATTGCCAAAGCCTCATTGTTTCAGCTTCGCTTGCCGCTTGCGACGACCTTCGGGAGCCCAATCAAGTGCCCCGACGCGCCATAGGTAGACAAGACCTGCCAACAGAATTGCTATGAAAACGAGTGCTTCGACGAATCCGGTCCAGCCGCTTTCGCGGACGGACACAGACCATGCAAAGAGAAAGAGGGCTTCGATATCGAAGATCACGAACAGCATCGCGACCAGATAGAATTTGGCTGACAGGCGCAAGCGGGCGCCGCCAGTGGGCAGCATGCCGGACTCGAAGGGTTCGTTCTTGCTGCGGCCCCAGGCCTTGCTGCCGAGCAGGGCGGAAAGACCGAGCATGAAGGCGCACAGGCCTACGACACCCAAAAGGAAAATGGCAAAGCCCCAGTTGTGGGCGATGAGTCCTGTCGAATCGGGCATGCTGAAAATCCTTATACAGAGACCAGGCTCTGCGGCTTGAAAAGAAGTAGAGCAGTGACGATATGTCGCAGCGGAATCTATCGCGCTGATTTTATGGGTAAACCCGGTGCAAGTAAAATTTCTGCAGCAAATTTATTCGTAAGATTAAGAACAAAAATCTTTCGTAACAGGCTGCAGGCCACGTGGAACGGGCATTGCCCCGGGTTCTGTTAATTATGTTTCTTGCAACGCGTAATGAACCTGCAACTTCGTAATGATAATTAATATCATTTGAGGGTGCGTGATTAGCCCTACTGTTCGAGTCAACTACAAAGTTGTGCAACATAGGCGTCACCTGCAAGTTTCCACACCTTGTGTTTTAACCTGTTTTTTCTTGCCCTGCCGCGCTCTGGATCAAGGCTTTTGTCGATTGCCTGGTGTAGGCCGAGGCGGCGATAGCCCACTGGCCCAGCCAGTAGGTGAGGATAATCAGGTACTGGGCGGCAGCGAACGGGCTGACGAAGCGGTCGATCCCGATCAGGCTGTCGGAAAACACAAACGCCAGCGCGCCCAGCGCCGCCAGGCCGCCGCAGGCCAGGGCGCGCCAGAGCATGGCGCTGATGGCCAGGGCATAAACGCTGACCGGAATCAGCAATTCACCCAGGCCGGAACTGATCAGCAGCCCCAGCAGCGCCGCACCGACAATCGCCGAACCCAACAGCGCAGCGGGCGCCAGTTGGCGGTTCTCGCCCAGGTAGCCGCGCAGATAGGCCAGGTGTGCACAGAGAAAGGCCGCCAGGCCAAACACGAACAGGTCGCCAGGCACGGCCAGCAGAATGTCGCCAAGCAGTGAGAAACCCAGGCCAATAATGATCCAGCGCCGGTAGGCGGTGGGCTCGGCGCTACTCAGCCAGCAGATCAGCGCCAGCACCGGGATCGGTTTGACCGCCAGGCCCAGCAGCGCGTTGCCGCTGGCCAGTGCATATAGATAGAAGGCAGCGCCCGGCAGGGCCAGGCAGAGCAGGGTGACAGGGCGGGGCATGGCCGATCCTTGGTGTTGTTGTGCACCTAGCATAGCCAATGGCAATTAATAAGGAAGCCCTGTGCATTTGCTGGGGACCCTATCGCTGGCACCACCAAGTCCTGATAAAAAACAAAACCCGGAGCCCCATCACAGGCCCCGGGTTTTGCGTGTTACCCGAATGTCAGCAACCGATCAGCGATCAGTGGAACTGCTCTTCTTCAGTCGAACCGGTCAGCGCGGTAACCGAAGACTTGCCACCCTGGATCACGGTGGTCATGTCGTCGAAGTAGCCGGTGCCGACTTCCTGCTGGTGGGCCACGAAGGTGTAGCCTTTCGAGGCGTCAGCGAACTCTTGCTCTTGCAGCTTCACGTAGGCGGTCATGTCGTTGCGGGCGTAGTCGTGCGCCAGGTTGAACATGCCGTGCCACATGTTGTGGATACCGGCCAGGGTGATGAACTGGTGCTTGTAGCCCATGGCCGACAGTTCGCGCTGGAACTTGGCGATGGTTGCGTCGTCCAGGTTCTTCTTCCAGTTGAAGGAAGGCGAGCAGTTGTACGACAGGATCTGGTCCGGGTATTCCTTCTTGATCGCTTCGGCAAAGCGGCGAGCTTCGTCCAGGTCCGGCTTGGCGGTTTCGCACCAGATCAGGTCGGCGTATGGCGCATAAGCCAGGCCACGGGCGATGGCTTGATCGAGGCCGGCGCGAACCTTGTAGAAGCCTTCCTGGGTGCGCTCGCCAACCACGAATGGCTGGTCGTACGGGTCGCAGTCGCTGGTCAAGAGGTCTGCGGCGTTGGCGTCGGTACGGGCCAGGATGATGGTCGGTACACCGGCTACGTCAGCCGCCAGGCGGGCAGCGGTCAGCTTCTGTACGGCTTCCTGGGTTGGAACCAGTACCTTGCCGCCCATGTGGCCGCACTTTTTCACCGAGGCCAGCTGGTCTTCGAAGTGAACGCCGGCGGCGCCTGCTTCGATCATGTTCTTCATCAGCTCGTAGGCGTTCAGGACGCCGCCGAAACCGGCTTCGGCGTCAGCCACGATCGGGGCGAAGTAGTCGACGTAGCCTTCGTCGCCCGGGTTCTTGCCGGCTTTCCACTGGATCTGGTCGGCGCGACGGAACGAGTTGTTGATGCGCTTGACCACGGTAGGAACCGAATCCACCGGGTACAGCGACTGGTCTGGGTACATGGACTCGGCCGAGTTGTTGTCGGCAGCCACTTGCCAGCCGGACAGGTAGATTGCCTGGATACCGGCTTTGACCTGTTGCACGGCCTGGCCGCCGGTCAGGGCGCCCATGCAGTTGACGAAATCTTTCTCTGGACGGAAGGACGGGTGTGCGCCCTGGGTGACCAGCTTCCACAGCTTCTCGGCACCCAGGCGGGCCAGGGTGTGCTCAGGCTGGATCGAGCCACGCAGACGAACGACATCAGCGGCGGTGTAGGTACGGGTCACGCCTTTCCAGCGCGGGTTCTCGGCCCAGTCTTTTTCGAGGGCTGCAATTTGCTGTTCGCGTGTCAGTGCCATGGAAATAAACCTCGTCGCATCGGTCTTTGGTAAAAATTCGCGCTCTCTACTGCGCAGATCAGAAGCCTGGCAAAGGTCAGTATGGGCGAAATATGCGACGGTCGAACGATGGGGGCTCGAAGGGGGAAGTGAGCAGGTGGGCGAGGTTTTCGTTGCAGGGTGGCTCGTGGTTGCCGAACTGCAAAGAACAGTGCTGCCGGGTACCTTTTGATGCGCTTCCGTCCCTCGGGACAACTTCGTTCCAGTCGCAATCTCGTCAAACTGCCTTGTGGGCGGTACAGACACGAGCCGGCTCAGGTGGGTGGGTTAGAGCGCGGTTCGAAGGCCCTTGCCAGGGCCTCTGATCAGCGGGAGCGGGGCCATCATGCCTCGACGTTTCGGGGTCGTCAAATGTTTTGTAGTGGTTTTTTATCACCACTACATCTTTGGTCTAATACGACTCGTCAGTCAGTTTCGAGGCCTTTGGTCGAGGCCTTGATTTGTCTGGGTTCAGTCCAAAGCGTCGACTTTTACCCGCAATGTCATGTTTTCACCGCGCTGGGTGCTGTAGCTGAGGGCCGAAGCACTGCGTTCGGACTGACTCTGCTGGTTGACCCCTGCCAGCGTGATCCACTCACCGAGCTTGCCGGTGACTTTTGTGTCGGTACTTTGCACCTTCACTACATCGGGACGTTCCTGGCTCATCCGGTCATTGTTGGTACTGATGTTCAGGTGCACGGTGTCGCCAGTGACGCTGGCAGTGACGTAAAAGCCCTGGGTGACGTTGCGGTATTCAGTGTCGCTCTGCACTCGACCATCGCTGTCGGTGCTGGTACTGGTGACCGGGATGCTCTGGCCGACCTGGATCAGTGCCGGGCTGCCCTCGCTGGCCTGGACCTGCTGCAGGCCGCCTTCGCGGTTGCTGGTGCCGTAGCGAATGACCCGGGCATTGCCGCGGTTGTCCTGGAAATTGCTGTCGTTGTTGTCGACGCTGATCAGCAGTCGACGCGGCGCGGTATCCAGCTGTTGCAGCAGGGAGCGCAGGTCGTCGATGCGCTCGGGTTCGGCGTTGACGATCAGTTTGTTCTCGAAGGCGCTGACGCTGCCGTCCTTGCCGATGAAGGCTTGCGCGGTGGGGAGGATTTCAGCGCTGGTGCGATGGGTCAGCGGCAGGACTTCAGTGGCGGCCAGCGTACTCAGGCTGAACGACAGAAGCAGGGAGGCGAGAAGGGGGCGTAGCGGCATGTCCATGATCTCCGCGAGTGGAGTGGACATGATGGCAAATTTGTAGCAGTTATGGGAGCGAGGTTGTCAGGCTGAGGACTGCTTCGCAGCCCATCGCCGGCAAGGCCGGCTCCCACAAGGATCAGGTTGGCATCGAGCCTGTGGGAGCCGGCCTTGCCGGCGATGGGCTGCAAGGCAGCCCCAATCGCAATCAGACCAGTTCTCGCGATTCGCGAACCATGTCCACGTGCGGAATACCCGCCTCGAGGAACTCTTCGCTGACCACCTTGAAGCCAAGGCGCTCATAGAACGGCGTGGCGTGTACCTGGGCGCTGAGCATCTGCTGCTTGAGGTCACGGTTCTGGGCTTCGACGATCACCGCCTGCATCAGTGCGTCACCGACCTTCAGCCCGCGCCAGTCCTTGAGCACCGAGACCCGGCCGATCTGGCCGTCGGGCAGCAGGCGGGCGGTGCCGATGGCGTAGTCACCCTCCATGGCCAGAAAATGCACGGCAGTGTTGTCGTCGGCATCCCACTCCAGCTCCGGCGGCACGTTCTGTTCGGCGATGAACACAGCTTCACGAATGCGGCGGATATCAGCGTTGTCTTTCTGCCAGTCGGCGAGACGGACGCGAATCTTATTCATTGGCAAACCCCAGGCTTCCTTGTTTGACCAGTTCGCAGATCAAGGTAATGCCTTGATCGTTTTCAAGCCACTGCTCAAGGTTTTCAATGTGCAACGCGTCGGCGGCGCAGATCAGTTTCAGCAGCTCGCGCAGGTCGCCCGGCAGCAGGCGGCTCTGGCCGCTGGCGAACAGCAGCAGGTTGTCGTCGACTTCCGACCAGGCCAGGCGCGCGCTCGGGTTGCGGATCAGGATCGCGCCCTGGGCCAGGCTCTCGATCAGCTCGACTTCGTCCAGCGGCTCGCCGCTGACCAGCTCCGGATAGCGCGGTTCGGTCATGAACTGGCCGAACCAGGTCAGCAGCAGGCGCTCGTCGCCCATGTGCTCGGTGAGCAGCTTTTTCAGGCGGTCGAGGGCGTCGTGCTGGATCTGGTGCGGGTCGCTGACCGGCTCGGCGTCGGCGTCGGTGTAACGCTCTTCGTCAGGCAGGAACTGGCTGAGGAAGTCGGTGAAATGGGTCAGCACTTCAGCGGCGCCCGGCGCGCGGAAGCCCACCGAATAGGTCAGGCAGTCATCTTCGGCAATGCCGTAGTGGGCCAGGCGTGGCGGCAGGTAGAGCATGTCGCCGGGCTCCAGGGTCCACTCGTCGCTCTGCTCGAATTCGGCGAGGATGCGCAGGTCGGCGTGCTCCAGCAGCGGGCTGTCGCTGTCGCACATCTGGCCGATCTTCCAGTTGCGCTTGCCCTGGCCTTGCAGCAGGAACACATCGTAGTTGTCGAAGTGCGGGCCGACGCTGCCGCCCGGCGCTGCGTAGCTGATCATCACATCGTCGATGCGCCAGCTTGGCAGGAAGCGAAAATGCTCCAGCAGTTCGCCGACTTCCGGCACGAACTGATCGACCGCTTGCACCAGCAGGGTCCAGTCGCGCTCGGGCAGGGTGCTGAAGGCATCTTCTTCGAACGGGCCGCGGCGCAGTTCCCATGGGCGCTCGCCGTGCTCGATGACCAGGCGCGATTCGACTTCTTCTTCCAGGGCCAGGCCGGCCAGTTCGTCGGCGTCGATCGGGCTTTCGAAGTCCGGGAAGGCCTGGCGTACCAGCAGGGGTTTCTTCTGCCAGTAGTCGCGCATGAATTCGCGGGCAGTGAGGCCGCCCAGAAGCTGCAGAGGAGTATCAGGATTCATGTGTAACCTATTGAAAAAAAGTAATTTTCTTTCGGTAATAAAAACGCCCGGCTGAGCCGGGCGTTTACGCGCAGGGCGCAGATCAGACGCGTTTGGCTTGAGCCGCGGCATTACCGATGTAGGAGGCTGGAGTCAGCTTCTTCAGCTCGCTGCGAGCCTCTGCCGGCATGTCCAGGCCATCGATGAAGGTCAGCAGCGCTTCGGGGCTGATGCCTTTGCCACGGGTCAGCTCCTTGAGCTTCTCGTAGGGGTTCTCGATGTTGTAGCGGCGCATGACGGTCTGGATCGGCTCGGCGAGAACTTCCCAGCAGGCGTCCAGGTCTTCGGCGATACGCGCTTGGTTGATTTCCAGCTTGCTGATGCCCTTGAGGCTGGCCTCGTAGGCGATCACGCTGTGGGCGAAACCGACGCCCAGGTTGCGCAGCACGGTGGAGTCGGTCAGGTCGCGCTGCCAGCGCGAGACCGGCAGCTTGCTGGCCAGGTGCTGGAACAGGGCATTGGCGATACCCAGGTTGCCTTCGGAGTTTTCGAAGTCGATCGGGTTGACCTTGTGCGGCATGGTCGAGGAGCCGATTTCGCCAGCGATGGTGCGCTGCTTGAAGTAGCCCAGGGAGATGTAGCCCCAGACGTCGCGGTCGAAGTCGATCAGGATGGTGTTGAAGCGGGCGATCGCGTCGAACAGCTCGGCGATATAGTCGTGCGGCTCGATCTGGGTGGTGTACGGGTTGAACACCAGGCCCAGCTCGTCTTCGATGAAGGCGCGGGCGTTGGCTTCCCAGTCGATCTGCGGGTAGGCCGACAGGTGGGCGTTGTAGTTGCCCACGGCGCCGTTGATCTTGCCCAGCAGTGGCACGGCGGCAACCTGGGCGATCTGGCGCTCCAGGCGGTAGACGACGTTGGCCAGCTCTTTGCCCAGAGTGGTTGGCGACGCCGGTTGGCCGTGGGTGCGCGACAGCATCGGCACGTCGGCGAAGCGGTGGGCCAGCTCACGGATGGCCTGGGCGATCTGGCGCATCAGCGGCAGCAGCACGCTGTCGCGGCCTTCGCGCAGCATCAGGGCGTGGGACAGGTTGTTGATGTCCTCGCTGGTGCAGGCAAAGTGGATGAACTCGCTGACCTTGGCAAGCTCCGGCAGCTTGGCGGCCTGCTCCTTGAGCAGGTACTCGATGGCCTTGACGTCGTGGTTGGTGGTGCGCTCGATCTCTTTGACGCGCTCGGCGTGCTCGAGGGCGAACTCATCGGCCAGGCCGTTGAGCAGGGCGTTGGCTTCGGCGGAAAAGGCCGGAACCTCGGCGATCTGCGGGTGGGCGGCCAGGCGCTGGAGCCAGCGAACCTCGACCAGGGCGCGGCAACGGATCAGGCCGTATTCGCTGAAAATAGGGCGCAGGGCCTGGGTTTTGCCGGCGTAGCGGCCGTCAACAGGGGAAACCGCAGTGAGCGAGGAAAGCTGCATGGGGTGTTCTCGGACAGTCAGGCTTTGAAAAGGGCGCATATCATACATGAAAAACGCGCCCGGGTCGGGTGGCTGACAAAAGGTAATGCCAGCAAATCATTCAGTATCGTAGTGGCTTCAAAGGCCCCATCGCTGGCAAGCCAGCTCCCACAGGTGCAGTACATGCCGACCCTGTGGGAGCTGGCTTGCCAGCAATGGGTGTTCAGCCACGCAACATCGGATACAGCTCTTTGAGCAGTTTGCGCCGGCTGACCACCAACTGCCAGCGATGGCCGCCCAGCTGTCGCCACAGGCGCGCGGCGCGGATGCCGGCGAGCAGCAGGGCGCGAATCTTCGAGGCATTGCTTGGCTGCTGCAGGTGGCGCATGTCGCCATGCACCTGGATGCGTTGGCGCAGGGTGCTCAGGGTGTCCTGGTACAGGGCGCCGCTGGAAGCAATGACGTTTTCATGTACCAGGCCGAAATGCTCGGCCTGGGACTGGATTTGCGGCAGGCGGCTGCCGATCACATCGAGCATGTCGCCGCGCTTGGCCAGCTGGCGCTCCAGGCCCAGCATCGACAGGGCATAGCGCAGCGGCTCGCGCTGCAGGCTGCCGGGGTCGCGCTCCAGGGCGCTGGCCAGGGCGCGGTAGCCGTCGCGCAGGTTCAGGTCGTCACCGCCGAACACCTCCAGGGTGTCCTTGGGGTCGCGTACCAGCAGGCTGCCGAGCATGCAGCCAAGGTTCGCCTCGCTGGCCTGGCCGGTGCGGGCGATGCGGTCAACCAGCACCGCGGCCTGGAATACACCGCCCAGGGCAACCAACTGCTCTTGCATGGCATTCATGCGCGCGCGCTCCACGGCTCGGCGGTTTCGATCACGCCGCCGCCGAGGCAGATTTCGCCGTCATAGAACACCACCGACTGGCCTGGCGTCACCGCCCGCTGTGGCTCGTCGAACACCGCGCGGTAGCCGCTTGCGGTCTGTTCCAGGGTGCAGCCCTGATCGCTTTGGCGGTAGCGCACCTTGGCCGTCAGACGCCGTGGGCTGGACAGGTCGATAGGGTTGACCCAGAAGATTTCTGAAGCGAGCAGGGCGCGCGAGAACAGCCACGGGTGTTCGTTACCCTGGCCGACCACCAGCACGTTGCGGGTGAGGTCTTTCTCCAGTACGTACCACGGCTCGTCACCGGCGTCTTTCAGGCCGCCGATGCCCAGGCCCTGGCGCTGGCCGATGGTGTGGTACATCAGGCCATGGTGACGGCCGATGACTTCGCCGTCGGTGGTCTGGATCTCGCCCGGTTGTGCCGGCAGGTACTGCTTGAGGAAGTCGCTGAAGCGGCGCTCGCCGATAAAGCAGATACCGGTGGAGTCTTTCTTCTTCGCCGTGGCCAGGCCGTGTTTCTCGGCGATGGCGCGCACTTCGGGTTTTTCCAGTTCGCCGACCGGGAACAGCGTGCGGGCGATTTCCTTGCCGCCAACGGCGTGCAGGAAGTAGCTCTGGTCCTTGTTCGGGTCCAGGCCCTTGAGCAGTTCGGTACGCCCGTCAGTGTCGCGGCGGCGCACGTAGTGGCCGGTGGCGATCAGGTCGGCGCCGAGCATCAGCGCGTAGTCGAGAAAGGCTTTGAACTTGATTTCGCGGTTGCAGAGGATGTCCGGGTTCGGCGTGCGCCCGGCCTTGTATTCAGCCAGGAAATGCTCGAAGACGTTGTCCCAGTATTCGGCGGCGAAGTTGGCGGTGTGCAGCTTGATGCCGATGCGGTCGCACACGGCCTGGGCGTCGGCCAGGTCTTCGCGGGCGGTGCAGTATTCGGTGCCGTCGTCCTCTTCCCAGTTCTTCATGAACAGGCCTTCCACCTGGTAGCCCTGCTCCATCAGCAGGAGGGCGGAGACGGAAGAGTCCACGCCGCCGGACATGCCGACGATAACGCGTGTCTTTTCGGGTTCGTAAAGTGCTGGACTGGTCATAGGTACCGGCTGTGTATCTGGAAAAAGACAACGATTCTATCAGGCTGCGGCCTGCAAGGCATCGTTGCTGTCAGTCGCGAATCAACGCCAGGCTGTGCAGCGGGCCGGCCAGGTAATCGTCGATGCAGCGCGGCACCAGCTCGCTGCGCCAGCGCTCGGGGTCGGCCAGCAGCTCCTCGCGGCTCAGCCACACGGCGCGCACGATGTCGCTGTCCAGGGCGCGCTCGGGGTGGTGCTTGAGCGGCCTGGCGGCGAAGCAGATGCGCTGGTAGGTCACGCCGTTGCTGGGGGCGGTATACAGGTAGATGCCGACGATGCCGGTCAGCTCGACCTCCCAGGCGGTTTCTTCGAGGGTTTCGCGCCGGGCGGCGTCGAGCAGGCTTTCGTTGGTCTCCAGGTGGCCGGCGGGCTGGTTGAACACGTGCTTGCCGGCCTTGAATTCCTCGACCATGAGGAAGCGGCCCTGGTCTTCGATGATAGTGGCGACGGTGATGTGGGGGCGCACGGTCGATTCTCTCCCTAAGTTGTAAGTTTCAAGCTGCAAGCTACAAGTAAAAGCCGTGCGCGCAAGGCTCTTTCTTGTAGCTTGCAGCTTGAAACTCAAAGCTAAAAAAACCCCGGTGCGTGGCCGGGGTTTTTGTTTACTGCTTCAAGCTGCTTCTCTTACAGTGCGGCAATCGCGCTGTTGAAGGTCTGGCTCGGGCGCATCACTTTGCTGGTCAGCTCGGCATCCGGGTAGTAGTAACCACCGATGTCGGCCGGCTTGCCCTGCACGGCGTTGAGCTCGGCGACGATGGTTGCTTCGTGCTCGGCCAGGGCTTTTGCCAGTGGGGCGAAGCGCGCTTGCAGGGCGGCGTCGTCGCTCTGGGCGGCCAGGGCCTGGGCCCAGTACAGGGTCAGGTAGAAGTGGCTGCCACGGTTGTCGATACCGCCGACCTTGCGCGCAGGGGACTTGTTGGTGTCCAGGAACTGGCCGGTGGCCTGGTCCAGGGTCGCCGCCAGTACCTTGGCTTTCGGGTTGGTGTAGGCAGTGCTCAGGTGCTCCAGAGAAGCCGCCAGGGCCAGGAACTCACCCAGGGAATCCCAGCGCAGGAAGTTCTCTTCAACCAGTTGCTGGACGTGCTTGGGTGCCGAACCGCCGGCGCCGGTTTCGAACAGGCCGCCGTTGTTCATCAGCGGCACGATCGACAGCATCTTGGCGCTGGTGCCCAGTTCCATGATCGGGAACAGGTCGGTCAGGTAGTCGCGCAGTACGTTGCCGGTGACCGAGATGGTGTCCTGGCCCGCGCGGATGCGCTGCAGGGAAACCTTCATGGCCTCGACAGGCGACAGGACGCGGATGTCCAGGCCGGTGGTGTCGTGGTCTTTCAGGTACTTCTGGACCTTCTCGATCAGCACGCCGTCGTGGGCGCGATGCGGGTCGAGCCAGAACAGCGCCGGGGTGTTGCTGGCGCGGGCACGGTTGACGGCCAGCTTGACCCAGTCCTGGATCGGCGCGTCTTTGACCTGGCACATGCGGAAGATGTCGCCGGCTTCGACGTCCTGGGACAGCAGCAGGTTGCCCTTGCCGTCAACCACGCGGATCACGCCGTCGGCCTTGGCCTGGAAGGTCTTGTCGTGGGAGCCGTACTCTTCGGCTTTCTGCGCCATCAGGCCAACGTTCGGCACGCTGCCCATGGTGGTCGGATCGAAGGCGCCATGTTGCTTGCAGTCGTCGATAACGGCCTGGTAGATGGTGGCGTAGCAACGATCCGGGATCACTGCCTTGGTGTCTTGCAGCTGGCCTTCGGTGTTCCACATCTTGCCCGAGTCACGGATCATCGCCGGCATCGAGGCGTCGACGATGACGTCGCTTGGCACGTGCAGGTTGGTGATGCCCTTGTCGGAGTTGACCATGGCCAGGGCCGGGCGGACGTCGTAGACGGCTTTGACGTCGGCTTCGATCTGCGCCTGCTGCTCGGCTGGCAGGGTCTTGATACGGGCGTACAGGTCGCCGATACCGTTGTTCAGGTTGAAACCGATCTGCTCCAGTACCGCAGCGTGCTTGTTCAGCGCGTCCTGGTAGTACTCGGCAACGATCTGGCCGAACATGATCGGGTCGGAGACCTTCATCATGGTGGCCTTCAGGTGCACCGACAGCAGCACGCCCTTGGCTTTGGCGTCTTCGATCTCGGCGGCGATAAATTTACGCAGCGCCTTGGTGCTCATGACCGCGCAGTCGACGATTTCGCCGGCCTTGACCGCGGTTTTTTCTTTCAGGACGGTGGTGTTGCCGTTCTTGTCCAGCAGTTCGATGCGCAGGCTGTCATCGGCTTCGATCAGCGCGGCTTTCTCGCTGCCGTAGAAGTCGCCGTGGCTCATGTGGGCCACGTGGGACTTGGAGTCGGCAGCCCAGGCGCCCATCTTGTGCGGGTGCTTGCGTGCGTAGTTCTTGACCGACAGCGGGGCGCGGCGGTCGGAGTTGCCTTCACGCAGGACCGGGTTCACGGCGCTGCCCTTGATGCGGTCGTAGCGAGCCTTGGCTTCTTTCTCGGCGTCGGTGGCGGCGGCTTCAGGGTAGTCAGGAATGTTGAAGCCCTTGGCTTGCAGTTCCTTGATCGCGGCCTTCAGTTGCGGCACCGAGGCGCTGATGTTCGGCAGCTTGATGATGTTGGCTTCTGGCGTGGTTGCCAGTTGGCCCAGTTCTGCCAGGTGGTCGGCCACTTGCTTGTCGGCGCCGAGCTGTTCAGGGAAGGCAGAAAGGATACGGCCGGCCAGAGAGATGTCCCGGGTTTCTACGGCGATGTCGGCGCAAGCGGTGAAGGCTTCGATGACGGGGAGCAATGAATAGGTGGCGAGGGCGGGGGCTTCGTCGGTGAAGGTGTAGATGATCTTGGATCGGGTGGGCATATTCGGGTTAACTCTCTGTTTTGCTGAGCGTGCGCAGAATCTCGAGGTGCGCAGGGTAGGCGCTTCGCTCAGACACATCCATGAGCAGAAGGTCGAAGATTCTGGGCGGTGATGGTGGATTGCATCAGTCGAGTGTCAAACGGCTGAACTGCGGTAACAGCCCAGTCTTGTCGGGGCCGCAGGTCTCGTTTCAGACGGTTCGCCCCCAGTGACCCTTTGGTCACCGGGCGAGTATACCAAAGCCTTGGTCGTATTGATCAAGATCAACCGGTCGCAGGGGCTTTTTTAGACCAAAGATGTAGGCGTTGCTGCCCCATTGCAGGGCATTTGCGCACGTGGTTCCCGTTGCCGTTCAACTGGGGTACGCTCAGGGGATCCAGATGACGAACCACACCAAAAAAAACGGAGTGCAGCATGGGATACCAGAAAATCAAGGTTCCGGCAGTCGGCGACAAAATCACCGTCAATGCGGACCATTCTCTCAATGTTCCTGATAATCCGATCATCCCGTTCATCGAAGGCGACGGCATTGGCGTAGATGTAAGCCCCGTCATGATCAAAGTGGTTGATGCTGCTGTAGAGAAAGCCTATGGGGGCAAGCGCAAGATTTCCTGGATGGAAGTCTACGCCGGTGAAAAAGCCACCCAGGTATACGACCAGGACACCTGGCTGCCCCAGGAAACCCTGGACGCAGTCAAGGATTACGTGGTGTCCATCAAGGGCCCGCTGACCACCCCGGTCGGTGGTGGTATCCGTTCCCTCAACGTTGCCCTGCGCCAGCAGCTGGACCTGTACGTCTGCCTGCGCCCGGTGGTGTGGTTCCAAGGCGTGCCGAGCCCGGTGAAAAAACCGGGTGACGTCGACATGGTGATCTTCCGCGAAAACTCCGAGGACATCTATGCCGGCATCGAGTGGAAGGCCGGTTCGCCGGAAGCGACCAAGGTCATCAAGTTCCTGAAGGAAGAAATGGGCGTCACCAAGATCCGTTTCGACCAGGACTGCGGCATCGGCATCAAGCCGGTCTCCAAGGAAGGCACCCAGCGCCTGGTGCGCAAGGCCCTGCAGTATGTGGTGGACAACGACCGCAAGTCGCTGACCATCGTGCACAAGGGCAACATCATGAAGTTCACCGAAGGTGCCTTCAAGGATTGGGGCTACGAAGTGGCCAAGAACGAATTCGGCGCCGAGCTGCTCGATGGCGGCCCGTGGATGAAGTTCAAGAACCCGAAAACCGGCCGTGAAGTCATCGTCAAGGATGCCATTGCCGACGCCATGCTCCAGCAGATCCTGCTGCGCCCGGCCGAATACGACGTGATTGCCACCCTCAACCTCAACGGTGACTACCTGTCCGACGCCCTGGCGGCGGAAGTCGGCGGCATCGGTATTGCCCCGGGCGCCAACCTGTCCGACACCGTGGCGATGTTCGAAGCCACCCACGGCACCGCGCCGAAGTACGCCGGCAAGGACCAGGTCAACCCGGGTTCGGTGATTCTCTCCGCCGAGATGATGCTGCGCCACCTGGGCTGGACCGAGGCGGCCGACCTGATCATCAAGGGCACCAACGGCGCCATCGCCGCCAAGACCGTGACCTACGACTTCGAGCGCCTGATGGAAGGCGCGACGCTGGTCAGCAGCTCCGGTTTCGGTGAGGCTTTGATCAAGCACATGTAAGCGGCACAAGAAAACCGGCCAGTCCTTGCGGGCTGGCCGGTTTTTTTATGTCTGATCGCCGGCTCAGGCTTCAGTCGTTTGCGGGTTGGGGGTGGGGGAGGCGGTGGTTTGTGCGGCGAGGTTCGATATGTTCACCGCGTGCAAGCCCTTGGGGCCCTGGATGATCTCGAAACTGACGGGTTGTCCGGCTTTCAGGGTTTTATAACCGTCCATCTGGATAGCCGAGTAGTGTGCGAACAGGTCCTCTGTTTTCCCGTCTTCATTGATGAAGCCATAGCCCTTGGCGTTGTTGAACCACTTGACTTTACCGCTTGCCATCCTCATATCCCTCTGCAAAGGACTCCATCACTGGAGTATCATCCACTCCATCCGCATATGAACCTGCGAAAATTCTGGTTGACTGCGCGGATCTTTATCGACCACGGTGGGTTCTTATTGGTTGTAACACCGTTTTGCCGATAGTCAAGGTGAGGCGACGGCTGTCCCGCGTCGCCTGTGCGGTCAACCCATAAACCAACCTGTCGAAATGATGAATTTCTTTCCATGCATGCACATAGCCAGATTCGACTAACATTCAATCAGGATCGCCCGCAATCGCATGAGGACGATGGTTCTGGCCTGGCGATACAGGAGGCCAAGCCGGCCCTGCAGGCGCCACCCATGTACAAGGTGGTTTTGTTCAACGATGACTACACACCGATGGATTTCGTCGTCGAAGTGCTCGAGGTGTTTTTTAACCTGAATCGCGAGCTGGCGACCAAGGTCATGCTGGCCGTCCATACAGAAGGACGGGCAGTGTGCGGATTGTTTACCCGGGACATCGCCGAGACCAAGGCCATGCAGGTCAACCAATACGCAAGGGAAAGCCAGCATCCGCTACTCTGTGAAATCGAGAAGGACGGTTAATCGCCGGCCACTTGGGTATGAGGTGAAGCTATGTTAAACCGCGAGCTCGAAGTCACCCTCAATCTGGCCTTCAAGGAGGCACGCTCGAAGCGTCATGAGTTCATGACCGTCGAGCACCTGCTGCTGGCACTATTGGATAATGAGGCCGCCGCGACCGTTCTGCGCGCCTGCGGCGCAAACCTCGACAAACTCAAACACGACCTGCAGGAGTTTATCGACTCCACCACGCCGTTGATCCCCGTGCACGACGAGGACCGCGAGACCCAGCCAACCCTGGGCTTCCAGCGTGTACTGCAGCGCGCAGTCTTCCATGTCCAGAGCTCGGGCAAGCGTGAAGTCACCGGTGCCAACGTGCTGGTTGCGATATTCAGCGAACAGGAAAGCCAGGCGGTGTTCCTGCTTAAACAGCAGAGCGTGGCGCGTATCGACGTGGTCAATTACATCGCCCACGGCATCTCCAAGGTGCCGGGCCATGGTGAACACTCCGAGGGCGAACAGGACATGCAGGACGAGGACGGCGGCGAAACTTCATCGTCGGGCAATCCACTGGATGCCTATGCCAGCAACCTCAACGAACAGGCCCGTCAGGGGCGCATCGACCCGCTGGTCGGTCGCGAGCTCGAAGTCGAGCGCGTGGCGCAGATCCTTGCCCGTCGGCGCAAGAACAACCCGCTGCTGGTCGGTGAGGCCGGTGTCGGTAAAACCGCCATCGCCGAAGGCCTGGCCAAGCGCATCGTCGACGGCCAGGTGCCGGACCTGCTGGCCCACAGCGTGGTCTATTCCCTGGACCTGGGTGCGCTGTTGGCAGGCACCAAGTACCGCGGCGATTTCGAGAAGCGCTTCAAGGCGCTGCTCAACGAACTGCGCAAGCGTCCGCAGGCGATCCTGTTCATCGACGAGATCCACACCATCATCGGTGCCGGTGCGGCCTCCGGCGGGGTAATGGATGCCTCCAACCTGCTCAAGCCGCTGCTGTCTTCGGGTGATATCCGTTGCATCGGCTCGACCACCTTCCAGGAATTTCGCGGCATCTTCGAGAAAGACCGGGCCCTGGCGCGGCGCTTCCAGAAGGTCGATGTCAGCGAGCCATCGGTGGAGGACACCGTGGGCATCCTGCGTGGGCTCAAAGGGCGCTTCGAGAGCCACCACAGCATCGAGTACAGCGATGAGGCCCTGCGCGCCGCTGCCGAGCTTGCAGCGCGCTACATCAACGACCGGCACATGCCCGACAAGGCCATCGATGTGATCGACGAAGCCGGTGCCTACCAGCGCCTGCAACCGGTCGAGATGCGCGTCAAGCGCATCGACGTGCCGCAGGTCGAAGACATCGTCGCCAAAATCGCGCGGATTCCGCCAAAACACGTGACCAGTTCCGACAAGGAGCTACTGCGTAACCTGGAGCGCGACCTCAAGCTCACGGTGTTCGGCCAGGATGCGGCGATCGATTCGTTGGCCACCGCCATCAAGCTGTCCCGTGCTGGCCTCAAGGCGCCGGACAAACCGGTCGGTTCGTTCCTGTTTGCCGGCCCTACCGGTGTCGGTAAAACCGAAGCGGCGCGGCAGTTGGCCAAGGCCCTGGGGGTTGAGCTGGTGCGTTTCGACATGTCCGAGTACATGGAGCGGCACACTGTTTCGCGTCTGATCGGTGCGCCTCCGGGCTACGTCGGTTTCGACCAGGGCGGCCTGCTCACCGAAGCCATCACCAAGCAGCCGCACTGCGTGTTGCTGCTCGATGAAATCGAGAAGGCCCACCCGGAAGTCTTCAACCTGCTGCTGCAGGTGATGGACCACGGTACCCTGACCGACAACAATGGGCGCAAGGCGGACTTCCGTAACGTCATCGTCATCATGACCACCAACGCCGGTGCTGAAACCGCTGCGCGAGCCTCCATCGGCTTCACTCAGCAGGATCATTCCTCCGACGCCATGGAAGTGATCAAGAAGAGCTTCACGCCGGAGTTCCGCAACCGTCTGGACACCATCATCCAGTTTGGCCGCCTCAGCCACGAGACGATCAAGAGCGTGGTGGACAAGTTCCTCATCGAACTGCAGGCGCAACTGGAAGACAAGCGCGTGCTGCTGGAGGTAAGCGATGCGGCGCGCAGTTGGCTGGCTGCCGGTGGTTACGATGCGCAGATGGGCGCGCGACCAATGGCGCGGCTGATCCAGGACAAGATCAAGCGGCCGTTGGCCGAAGAGATCCTGTTCGGCGAGCTGGCCGAGCATGGCGGTGTGGTGCACATCGACATCCGCGATGGCGAACTGGTGTTCGACTTCGAGACCACGGCTGAGATGGCGTAAGGCAGGCTGGGGCTGCTATGCAGCCCATCGCTGGCAAGCCAGCTCCCACACAATCCCTGTGGGAGCTGCGGTGCGGCGACCCGACTTGCCAGCGATGCTTTTCCAGGACCAACGAAAACGCCCGGCATTTAGCCGGGCGTTTTCGTTGGTGTCGCTTAGCGGGCGCGGTAGGTGATGCGCCCCTTGCTCAGGTCGTAGGGCGTCAGTTCGACGCGGACCTTGTCACCGGTCAGAATACGAATGTAGTTCTTGCGCATCTTTCCGGAGATGTGCGCGGTAACGACGTGCCCATTTTCCAACTCCACACGGAACATGGTGTTGGGCAGGGTGTCGACGACAGTGCCTTCCATTTCGAAGCTGTCTTCTTTCGACATGCAGTAAAGCCCTCGGTGTCCAGTTAATGGCCCGGTGCACAGCTGCGCCAGGCAAAAAAAGTGGCGTGCATTGTGCCCGAAAAATGGACTTCAAGCCAATGATTTCAGTTCAACGTCACCCAGCGTTGATTGATCAACAGCTCGATGGGGCGGTACTGGGTCTTGTAGTTCATCTTTTTGCAGTTCTTGATCCAGTAGCCGAGGTAGACCGCGCCCAGACCCAGGCGCAGGGCTTCGGTGATCTGCCAGAGGATCGCGAAACGGCCCAGGCTGCGCCGTTCTTCGTCCGGCTCGTAGAAGGTGTACACCGCTGATAGGCCATTGGGCAGCAGGTCGGTGACCGCCACCGCGAGCAGGCGGTCGCCCAGGCGGAACTCGTAAAAACGCGAAAACGGCAGGTCGCGGACCAGGAAGGTGGAAAACTGGTCGCGGCTTGGTGGATACATATCGCCATCGGCGTGGCGCTGCTCGATGTAGCGCCGGTACAACTCGAAATACTCTTCCTTGAATGCCGGACGGGCGGCAGTGACGGTCAGGTCGGCATTGCGCTTGAGGATGCGTTTTTGCTGGCGGTTGGGCAGAAAGCGTGCAGCCGGGATCCGCGCCGGCACGCAGGCGTTACAGTTCTGGCAATGCGGGCGATACAGGTGATCGCCGCTGCGCCGGAAGCCCATTTCCGACAGGTCTGCGTAAACGTTGACGTCCATCGGCTGGCTCGGATCGAGAAACAGCGTGGTGGCTTGTTCGTCTGGCAGGTAGCTGCAGGAATGGGGTTGAGTGGCATAAAACTTCAACCGCGCCAGCTCTGTCATGATCAACCCCTCGGGAGGTGCTTTTGTTTTAAGTGTAAGCCAGCTGGAAAAACTCGCCTAGCAAACCCAGCTGGCGCGGTTTGGCTGGTCGAGATAACGCTGCAGGTAGTCGGCAAAGGTGGCCCTGGCGATGGCGCGGGCGCCGAGGCTGTGCAGGTGGTCGGTAGGCATCTGACAATCAATCAGGACGAATCCTGCCTGTTGCAGGTGCTCGACCAGGGCGACAAAACCGACTTTGGAGGCGTTGTCGGCGCGACTGAACATCGATTCGCCGAAAAACAGCCGGCCCATGGCCAGGCCGTAGAGGCCGCCCACCAGCTCGCCGCCCTGGCGAACCTCGACCGAATGGGCAAAGCCCTGCTGGTGCAGCTTCAGGTAGGCCGCCTGCATGCTGTCGGTGATCCAGGTGCCGTCGGCATAGTCGCGGGGCGCGGCGCAGGCGTTGATGACGGCGGCAAAGTCCTGGTCGAAGCTGACCTGGTAGTGGCCCTGGCGGATGAACTTGCGCAGTGAGCGTGACACGTGCAGTTCGTCGGGGAACAGCACGGTGCGTGGGTCAGGCGACCACCAGAGGATCGGTTGGCCGTCCTGGTACCAGGGGAAGCAGCCGTGGCGATAGGCCTGCACCAGGCGTTCGGCACTCAGGTCGCCGCCGGCGGCGAGCAGGCCGTTGGGGTCGCGCAGGGCTTTGTCCAGCGGCGGAAAGGTCAGGGTGTCGCGGCTCAACCAGGTCAGCATCGTGGTCCAGTGATGGAAGAGGGGAGGGCACCCAGCATGGCCTGAAAAAGCCTCGCGGGACAAGCCTGCTCCTGCAGCTGTGGTGCCTGCAGGCAACTTGCATGACCCTTTGTTGTCACACTTGGACAAAAACACCGCATAAGCCTTTGTCACAAAAGAAAATGCATGCTCAAATTGCTGTATAGGAAATTGGCCCCCGTTTACGCTTCATTCTGGCGTGCCGCCATGGCGGTAGGCGGGCAGTAATGTTAAAAGTAGTGGTTTGTTGACTGTTCAGTTGGGTCAATCACTGTTGGACGCGCAATGAGCGCAGGAATAGACGCGTTTTGAAGAAATCCACCGCAACACCCAGTCCCTTGCCCGTGCCGCTCTGGCGCCAGCAGCTGCACTATCGGCTCAAGGAAGGTGCGCTGATCGCCGTGGGCGCGCTGTGCCTGTACCTGTGGATGGCCTTGCTGACCTACGACCAGGCCGATCCGGGCTTCAGCCACACCAGCAACGTCGAGCAGGTGCAGAATGCCGCCGGTCGTGCCGGTGCCTATTTCGCCGATATCCTGTTCATGGTCCTGGGCTATTTCGCCTACATCTTCCCGTTGCTGCTGGCGATCAAGACCTGGCAGATCTTCCGCGAACGCCACCAACCCTGGCAGTGGAGCGGCTGGCTGTTTTCCTGGCGCCTGATCGGCCTGGTGTTCCTGGTGCTTTCGGGCGCGGCGCTGGCGCATATTCATTTCCATTCCGCCGCCAGCTTGCCGGCATCGGCCGGTGGCGCCCTGGGCGAAAGCCTCGGCGACCTGGCCAAGAACGCCCTGAACGTGCAGGGCAGCACCCTGATGTTCATTGCCCTGTTCCTGTTCGGCCTGACGGTGTTCACCGACCTGTCGTGGTTCAAGGTCATGGATGTCACCGGCAAGATCACCCTCGACCTGTTCGAGTTGTTCCAGGGCGCCGCCAACCGCTGGTGGGAGGCGCGCAACGAGCGCAAGCGCCTGGTGGCGCAGCTGCGCGAGGTCGATGACCAGGTCCACGAGGTAGTCGCCCCGGTAGCGCCAGATCGCCGTGAGCAGGCCAAGGCCAAGGAGCGCATCATCGAGCGCGACCAGGCCTTGAGCAAACACGTCGCTGAGCGCGTGCAGCAGCCGGCGCCGGTGATCATGCCGGCCCCGGCCAAGGCGCCGGAGCCGAGCAAGCGCGTGCAGAAGGAAAAACAGGCGCCGCTGTTCGTCGACAGCGCCATCGAAGGCACCTTGCCGCCGATCTCGATCCTCGATCCTGCCGAGAAGAAGCAGGTCAACTACTCGCCAGAGTCCCTGGCCGGCGTTGGCCATCTGCTGGAAATCAAGCTCAAGGAATTCGGCGTCGAAGTCTCGGTGGACTCGATCCACCCGGGCCCGGTGATTACCCGTTACGAAATCCAGCCGGCCGCTGGCGTCAAGGTCAGCCGCATCGCCAACCTGGCCAAGGACCTGGCCCGCTCCCTGGCCGTGACCAGCGTGCGTGTGGTTGAAGTGATCCCCGGCAAGACCACCGTCGGTATCGAGATCCCCAACGAAGACCGGCAGATCGTGCGTTTCTCCGAGGTGCTGTCGTCGCCGCAATACGACGAAGCCAAATCGCCGGTGACCATGGCCCTGGGGCACGACATCGGCGGCAAGCCGGTGATCACCGACCTTGCGAAGATGCCGCACTTGCTGGTGGCCGGTACCACCGGTTCCGGTAAGTCGGTGGGCGTTAACGCCATGATCCTGTCGATCCTGTTCAAGTCGGGCCCGGAAGACGCCAAGCTGATCATGATCGACCCGAAAATGCTCGAGCTGTCGATCTACGAAGGCATTCCGCACCTGCTCTGCCCGGTGGTCACCGACATGAAGGACGCCGCCAATGCCCTGCGCTGGAGCGTGGCCGAGATGGAGCGGCGCTACAAGCTGATGGCGGCCATGGGCGTGCGTAACCTGGCCGGCTTCAACCGCAAGGTCAAGGACGCCGAAGAGGCCGGCGAGCCGATCTACGACCCGATGTTCAAGCGCGAAAGCATGGACGACGTGCCGCCGCTGCTGAAAACCCTGCCGACCATCGTGGTGATCGTCGACGAGTTCGCCGACATGATGATGATTGTCGGCAAGAAGGTCGAAGAACTGATTGCCCGTATCGCCCAGAAGGCCCGTGCTGCCGGTATCCACCTGATTCTCGCCACCCAGCGGCCGTCGGTGGATGTGATTACCGGCCTGATCAAGGCCAACATCCCGACGCGGATGGCCTTCCAGGTCTCGAGCAAGATCGACTCGCGGACCATCATCGACCAGGGCGGCGCCGAACAGCTGCTCGGCCACGGTGACATGCTCTACATGCCGCCAGGCACCAGCCTGCCGATCCGTGTGCACGGCGCCTTCGTTTCCGATGACGAGGTCCATCGCGTGGTCGAGGCCTGGAAGCTGCGCGGCGCCCCGGACTACAACGACGACATCCTCAGCGGCGTTGAAGAGGCCGGCAGCGGCTTTGACGGCGGCGGTGGTGGCGGTGACGGCGATGACGCCGAGACCGATGCGCTCTACGATGAAGCCGTGCAGTTCGTGCTGGAAAGCCGCCGTGCGTCCATCTCCGCCGTACAGCGCAAGCTGAAGATCGGCTACAACCGCGCCGCGCGGATGATCGAGGCGATGGAAATGGCCGGTGTGGTCACCGCCATGAACACCAACGGTTCGCGCGAAGTGATTGCCCCCGGGCCGTCCCGCGACTGATGATCCAACCCGCTGGCGGCCAGTGACGGCCGCCGGCCCCTTCATACTGCAACGAGGATTTCCATGCGCCTGATTCGCATGCTGTTGGTTTCCGCTATGGCCCTGTCCAGCGCTTCGGCAATTGCCGCCGAGGCCGATGCCGCGCGCCTGACCCAGTTGCTGGACAAATCCAGGACCATCAGCGCCAATTTCTCCCAGCTGACCCTCGATGGCACCGGCACCCAGTTGCAGGAAACCACAGGGCAGATGGCCGTGCAGCGTCCGGGCCTGTTCTACTGGCACACCGACGCACCAGCCGAGCAAGTGGTGGTGTCGGACGGCAAGAACGTCACCCTGTGGGACCCGGACCTGGAACAGGCTACCATCAAGAAACTCGACCAGCGCCTGACCGAAACCCCGGCACTGTTGCTGTCTGGTGACGTATCGAAGATCAGCCAGAGCTTCGACATCACCTCCAAGGAGCAGGGCGAGGTCATGGATTTCGTGCTCAAGCCGAAAACCAAGGACACCCTGTTCGACTCCCTGCGCCTGTCGTTCCGTCGCGGCCTGGTCAATGACATGCAACTGATCGACAGCGTCGGCCAGCGCACCAACATCCTGTTCACCGCGGTCAAGGCCAACGAGGCGATCCCGGCGAGCAAGTTCAAGTTCGATATCCCCAAAGGTGCGGATGTCATCTCCGAGTAAGAGGTAGTAGCGCCGCCCATGGACCTGTTTCGTAGCGACCCCGTAGCCCAGCCCCTGGCCGCGCGCCTGCGCCCGGCCAACCTGGACGAGTACGTTGGCCAGGAGCACCTGCTGGCCCGCGGCAAACCGCTGCGCGAGGCACTGGAAGCGGGCGCGCTGCACTCGATGATCTTCTGGGGCCCGCCCGGGGTCGGCAAGACCACCCTGGCGCGGCTGCTGGCGCAGTTCTGCGATGCTCACTTCGAGACCGTCTCGGCGGTCCTGGCCGGGGTCAAGGAGATCCGCCACGCGGTGGACATCGCCAAGCAGCAGGCCGGGCAGTACGGGCGGCGGACGATTCTGTTCGTCGACGAGGTACACCGCTTCAACAAGTCCCAGCAGGACGCCTTTTTGCCGTACGTGGAAGACGGCACGCTGATTTTCATCGGCGCCACCACCGAGAACCCTTCGTTCGAGCTCAACAACGCGCTGCTGTCGCGGGCGCGGGTCTATGTGCTGAAAAGCCTCGACGAAGCCGCGCTGCGCAAGCTGGTCAATCGCGCCCTGAGCGAAGAGCGCGGCCTGGGCAAGCGCCAGTTGCGCGTCGGCGACGAAGCCTTCCAGATGCTTATGGCCGCCGCCGATGGCGATGGCCGGCGCATGCTCAACTTTCTTGAGAACGCCTCGGACCTGGCGGAGGACGGTGGCGAAATCGGCGTCGAGTTGCTGCAGAGCCTGCTCGGCGACAGCCGCCGGCGGTTCGACAAGGGCGGCGAAGCCTTCTACGACCAGATATCGGCACTGCACAAATCGGTGCGCGGCTCCAACCCCGATGGCGCCTTGTACTGGTTTGCACGCATGCTCGATGGCGGTTGCGACCCGTTGTACATCGCCCGGCGCGTGGTGCGCATGGCCAGCGAAGACATCGGCAACGCCGACCCCCGCGCCCTGAGCCTGTGCCTGGCGGCCTGGGATGTGCAGGAGCGCCTGGGCAGCCCCGAAGGCGAGCTGGCGGTGGCCCAGGCCATTACTTACCTGGCCTGTGCACCGAAGAGCAACGCGGTGTACATGGGCTTCAAGGCTGCCCTGCGCGAGGCCGGCGAGCACGGTTCGCTGGAAGTACCGCTGCACCTGCGCAACGCACCGACCAAGCTGATGAAGCAACTGGGCTACGGTGACGAATACCGCTACGCCCACGACGAGCCGGATGCCTATGCTGCTGGTGAAGACTACTTCCCCGACAACCTTGCGCCGCGCCACTACTACCAACCGGTGCCGCGTGGCCTGGAGCTGAAGATCGGCGAGAAGCTCAAGCACCTGGCCGAACTCGACCGCAACAGCCCGCGGCAGCGGAGAAAACCATGATTGCCGTGATCGCCGCAGTCAGCGCCGGGGGTATTGTTGGCACCTTGATGCGCTTTGCCACCGCCAATTGGGTCAACGCGCACTGGCCACGCCACTTCTATCTCGGTACGCTGGCGGTCAATCTGATTGGCTGCCTGCTGATCGGCTTGCTCTACGGGCTGTTTCTGCATCGCCCGCTGGTGCCGGTCGAGCTGCGCGCGGGCCTGATCGTCGGGTTTCTCGGCGGTCTTACGACTTTTTCATCCTTTTCACTGGATACCGTGCGCCTGCTTGAAAGCGGGCAGGCGCCGCTGGCCTTCGGTTATGCCGGGATCAGCGTATTTGGCGGGCTGCTCGCAACCTGGGCCGGCCTGTCTTTGACCAAATTCTGAACCAACGAGAGAACGATATGCTCGATTCCAAACTGTTACGCGGCCAACTTCAGGAAGTGGCGGACCGCCTGGCCTCCCGTGGCTTCAGCCTGGATGTCGCGCGCATCGAGGCACTGGAAGAACGCCGCAAAGTGGTGCAGACCCGTACCGAACAACTGCAGGCCGAGCGTAACGCCCGTTCCAAATCCATCGGCCAGGCCAAGGCCAAGGGCGAAGACATCGCCCCGCTGATGGCTGACGTCGAGCGTATGGCGGGCGAGCTTGCCAGTGGCAAGGTCGAGCTGGACGGCATCCAGGCCGAACTGGATGGCATCCTCCTGGGCATTCCCAACCTGCCGGACGAAAGCGTGCCGGTCGGCGCCGATGAAGAGCACAACGTCGAAGTCCGTCGTTGGGGCACCCCGCGCGCCTTCGACTTCGAGATCAAGGACCACGTGGCCCTCGGCGAGCTGAGCGGCGGCCTGGATTTTGAAACCGCCGCCAAGCTGTCGGGCGCCCGTTTCGCCCTGCTGCGCGGCCCGATCGCGCGCCTGCACCGCGCCCTGGCGCAGTTCATGATCAACCTGCACACCAGCGAGCACGGCTACGAAGAAGCCTACACCCCGTACCTGGTCCAGGCCCCGGCGCTGCAAGGCACCGGCCAACTGCCCAAGTTCGAGGAAGACCTGTTCAAGATCAGCCGCGACGGCGAAGCCGACTTCTACCTGATCCCGACCGCCGAAGTGTCGCTGACCAACATCGTTGCCGGCGAGATCCTCGATGCCAAGCAACTGCCGGTCAAGTTCGTTGCCCACACCCCGTGCTTCCGTAGCGAAGCCGGTGCTTCGGGCCGCGATACCCGCGGCATGATCCGCCAGCACCAGTTCGACAAGGTCGAGATGGTCCAGATCGTCGAGCCGGGCAAGTCCATGGAAGCTCTGGAAGGCCTGACCGCCAACGCCGAGCGCGTCCTGCAAGCCCTGGAGCTGCCGTACCGGGTGCTGGCGCTGTGCACCGGCGACATGGGCTTCAGCGCGGTCAAGACCTACGACCTGGAAGTCTGGGTGCCGAGCCAGGACAAGTACCGCGAAATCTCCTCGTGCTCCAACTGTGGCGACTTCCAGGCCCGCCGCATGCAGGCGCGCTGGCGCAACCCGGAAACCGGCAAGCCGGAGCTGGTACACACCCTCAACGGTTCGGGCCTGGCCGTCGGTCGCACTCTGGTGGCGGTGCTGGAGAACTACCAGCAGGCCGACGGTTCGATCCGCGTGCCGGAAGTGCTCAAGCCGTACATGGGTGGCCTGGAGGTCATCGGTTAAATGGAATTCCTGCCGCTGTTCCACAAACTGCGCGGCAGCCGTGTGCTGATCGTCGGCGGAGGCGAAATTGCCCTGCGCAAATCGCGTCTGCTGGCTGATGCCGGGGCTGTGCTGCGGGTGGTGGCGCCCGAGATCGAAGCGCAACTGGCCGAGCTTGCCCGGCACAGCGGTGGTGAAATCCTCAGCCGTGGTTACCAGTCAGGCGACCTCGACGGCTGCCAGCTGATCATTGCCGCCACCGACGACCAGGCGCTCAACGCTCAGGTCTCGGCGGATGCCCACCAGCGCTGCGTGCCGGTCAATGTGGTCGACGCGCCGGCGTTGTGTTCGGTGATCTTCCCGGCCATCGTCGACCGCTCGCCATTGGTGGTTGCGGTGTCCAGCGGCGGCGATGCGCCGGTGCTGGCGCGGTTGATCCGGGCCAAGCTGGAAACCTGGATTCCCGCCGCCTATGGCGAACTGGCCGGCCTTGGCGCGCGCTTTCGGCACAAGGTCAAGGCGCTGTACCCGGACGTCAATCAGCGTCGTGGCTTCTGGGAAGATGTCTTCCAGGGCCCGATCGCCGAGCGGCAACTGGCCGGGCAGGGCGCTGAAGCCGAGCGTCTGCTGCAAGCCAAGATCGACGGTGCCACCTACCAGGCGCCGGGCGAGGTGTATCTGGTCGGCGCCGGCCCCGGTGACCCGGACCTGCTGACCTTCCGCGCCTTGCGCCTGATGCAGCAGGCCGATGTGGTGCTCTATGATCGCCTGGTTGCCCCGGCGATCATCGAACTGTGCCGCCGTGACGCCGAGCGTATCTACGTCGGCAAGCGCCGCGCCGACCACGCCGTGCCGCAAGCGCAGATCAACCAGCAATTGGTCGACCTGGCGCGCCAAGGCAAGCGTGTGTTGCGGCTCAAAGGTGGCGATCCGTTCATCTTTGGCCGTGGCGGCGAAGAGATCGAAGAGCTGGCGGCCCAGGGCATTCCGTTCCAGGTGGTGCCGGGGATTACCGCGGCCAGTGGCTGCTCGGCCTATGCCGGCATCCCGCTGACCCACCGCGACTATGCCCAGTCGGTGCGTTTCGTCACCGGTCACCTCAAGGACGGTACCAGCGACCTGCCCTGGCATGACCTGGTGGCGCCGGCACAGACTCTGGTGTTCTACATGGGCCTGGTTGGCTTGCCGACCATCTGTGCTGAGTTGATTCGTCACGGCCGTGCAGCCGACACCCCGGCGGCACTGGTTCAGCAGGGCACCACGCCAAACCAGCGGGTGTTCACCGGCACCTTGGCCGACTTGCCCAAGCTGGTGGCCGAGCATGAAGTGCATGCGCCGACCCTGGTGATCGTTGGCGAAGTAGTACAGCTGCACGAGAAGCTGGCCTGGTTCGAAGGCGCCCAGCCTTGAAATCATCGCGGGTCAAGCCCGCTCCCACAGGTTTTGTGGGAGCGGGCTTGCCCCGCGATGAATCCACCCCTATTCCCCAGCCTTGCGCCAAATCCCTCGCCCCACCAGCCGCTCCCGGTCATGCCCCAGCTCAAAATCCTGCAACGGCCCCTTGGGCACGATCCCGTTCGGGTTAATGGTCTTGTGGCTCATGTAGTAGTGCTTCTGGATATGCTCGAAATTCACCGTCTCGGCGATCCCCGGCCACTGATACAGCTCCCGTAGCCAGTTCGACAGGTTCGGGTAGTCGGCAATGCGCCGCAGGTTGCACTTGAAGTGCCCGTGGTACACCGCATCAAAGCGAATCAGCGTGGTAAACAGCCGCCAGTCGGCCTCGGTCAAGTACTCTCCGGCCAGGTAGCGCTGGGTGGCGAGCAACCGCTCCAGATGATCCAGTTCGGCAAACACTTCATCGAAGGCCTGCTCATAGGCCGCCTGTGAAGTGGCAAAGCCTGCGCGGTACACGCCATTGTTCACCGCGGGATAAATCCGTTCGTTAAGCGCCTCAATCTGCCCGCGCAGCGCTTCGGGGTACAGGTCCAGGCGATTGCCAGTCAGCTCGTCGAACGCCGAGTTGAAGATGCGAATGATCTCGGCCGACTCGTTGTTGACGATGCGCTGCTCTTGTTTGTCCCACAACACCGGCACTGTGACCCGGCCGCTGTAGTGCGGGTCGTCGCGGGTATAGCGCTGATGCAGCAAGTCCAGGTGCTCGAGTGTGTCGCCGGTCGAGCCTTTGCTCTGGTCGAAGGTCCAGCCATGTTCGCCCATCAGCCAGCTGACCACCGACACATCGATCAGGCCCTCAAGGCCCTTGAGCTTGCGAAAGATCAGGGTGCGATGGGCCCAGGGGCAGGCCAGCGATACATACAGGTGGTAGCGCCCGGCTTGCGCGGCGGGCAGGGCGTTGCGCCGCTGTGCGCTTTCGCGCTGAAAGGTGCCGTCCTTGCTGCTTTCATACCACTGGTCGTGCCAGCGTCCGTCGATCAACAGGCCCATGCTGAGCTCCTTGGCGATTCGTTCTGATATAGAACCCAGTGTACGGACCTGGGTTCGAACGAATAGCGCAAAGTCCGGGCCTGTTTGATCGATCTATTCGATCAGTGGCGCTGGTCCCAATAGCGCTGGGCCTGGGCGAAGGCCTCTTCACGGCCTTGGCCGAGGCCGCGCAAGGCCAGGGCCATGGTCGCCACCACGGCCAGTTCGCCATAGCTGTTCTGTTCATCGCCGCGCCATACGGCCAATAGTTGCTCGGGCTCAAGGCTTGCCGGTTTGACATGGCGCTGGGCGGCCAGGGCCGGCCATTCTTCATCCCAGTCGAGGCCATTGGCGGTGCCATACAGGTGGCTGCTGGTGTCCGGGTTGATCTCGATCTCGCCGCCATCGCCCTTGACCACGATCGTCGTATCGCCGAGCAGCCGGCTGGCTTCGCGGTGCACTGCCTGGTAGCCAGGGTGGAAGATGCTCTGCAGGCCGCAGCGGGCATTCAGCGGGTTGAGCACCCGGGCCAGGGAATGAATTGGCGAACGCAGGCCCAGGGTGTTGCGCAGGTCGATCATCCGTTGCAGGCGCGGTGCCCAGTCCTGCAGCGGGATAAAGGCCAGCTGGTGAGTGTCGAGCGCCTCCGACACCGCATGCCAGTCCCGGCACAGCGGAATCTGCAGCAGTTCCAGCACCTGTTCGGTGTACAGCCGCCCGGCCGTGTGGGTGCCGCCGCCGTGCAGGAGGATGCGCACGCCATTGGCGGCCAGGCACTTGGCGGCCAGCAGGTACCAGGGCAGGTGGCGCTTTTTGCCGGCGTAGCTTGGCCAGTCCAGGTCGACCTGGATGGCGGGTGTTTGCAGGCGCTGACGCAGGGCCTCGGTGAAGCCGGCCAGCTCGTCGGGGCTTTCTTCCTTGTGCCGCAGCAGCATCAGGAAGGCGCCGAGCTGGGTTTCCTCGACCTTGCCATCGAGCAGCATGCCCATGGCCTCACGGGCTTCCTCGCGGCTCAGGCCACGGGCACCGCGCTTGCCTTTGCCAAGGATGCGCACGAATTGGGCAAACGGGTGTTCGGCCGGGGTTTCGGTGATCAGCGGGGTGTGCTCGGTCATATGCAATTGGTCGGCTTCGGCAGGCCCGCAAGTTTCGCGGCGAGTTTGGCAGGGGTGCCCTTGAACAGGCGGTTCAGGTGCAGGCTGTTGCCTTTGTCCGCGCCCAGCTTGAGCGCGGTGTACTTGATCAGCGGACGGGTGGCCGGCGACAGCTCGAACTCCTGGTAGAAGTCACGCAGCAGCGCCAGCACTTCCCAGTGTTCCGCGGTCAGCTCCAGGTCTTCATGGGCGGCGAGGGCGGCGGCCACCTCTTCGGACCAGTCGCTCAGTTCGACCAGGTAGCCGTCTTTATCCAGGGCGATGCTGCGCTCGCCGACAGTCAGGGTACTCATAGCCAGCTGTTGACCTTGTCATAGTGCAGCGACAACGCGACGAAGGCCGGGTAGTCGACGGCCTTGCCCAGGTCGCTGATGGCAATGGCGCGGGCCTGCAGGTCTTCGTCCAGGGCGAACAGGCGTCCGTCCAGTTGGCTGGCCTGCAGCGTGCGCAGCGGCTCGCTGCCCGGTTGCAGGGCATACACTGCATCGCCGCACAGCAGCAGGCCATCGGCGCTGCCCAGCAGGCGCAGGCAACTGCTCAGGCGGTTGTCGCCAAACGGCGAGTGGCAAATCACGTGCAAGGTGCTCATCAGAGGGTCACCACCTGGTCGAAACGGTCGATCAACGCCGCCAGCGCAGCGTCATCCAGCACCTGCACCGGCAGGCTCAAGGTGTCGGCGGCAAGGCCACGCTCCTGCAGGCTGCTGCTGGCGGCGAACAGTTCCTCGACACCGAACATCGGCAATGCCTGCAGGTTGGCCGCGAGGTTCTTCTGCTGCAACTGGACCGGTTGCTGGCCGGGAGCGAGCTGGAACACGCCATCATCGAGAAACAGCATGCCCAGCGGCAGATCGAAGGCACCGCCGGCCAGGGCGATATCCAGCGCTTCGCGGGCGGATGGCCCGGCCCATGGCGCCTGGCGGCTGATAATCAGCAAGGACTTGGCCATATCAATCGCCTCCAAAGCACATCAGCCGATCGGCGCCTTGCGCCGCTTCATGCAACTGGCCAAGCCCGGACAGCTCCCAGGGTGGCGGCAGGTTGGCTGCCGGGCGCTGGTAGCGCTGGGCTTCCTCGGTATTTAGTACACCGCGGCGCAGGGCGGCGGCGATGCACACCACGGCATCGAGCTGCTGCGCGCTGACAAACGCGCGCCACTCGGCGGGCAGGTCCAGTTCATCCTGGGGCGCCACGACATTGCCCGAGGCGCTGTGCACACCGTCCTGATAGAAAAACAGCCGGACAATCTCATGCCCGCCGGCGAGCGCCGCCTGGGCAAAACGCAGGGCGCGGCGCGAGGAGGGCGCATGGGCCGGAGAAAAAACCGCAATGGCGAACTTCATGGAAGGCTCTTTCAGCAAATCTGCGGGAATGATAAAGCAAAAAGCCCGCAGCAACATGCCGCGGGCTCTTCAGGGCTTACCTCGCCCCCTGTGGGAGCTGGCTTGCCAGCGATGGCTTCAACACTGTCTCAAGCCTTGTCTTTATGCTCCGGCAAGAACCAGTTCAGCACCAGGGCACAAATCCCCCCGGTCGCCACCCCCGACTCCAGCACATTGCGCAGTGCCGACGGCATATGCGCGAGGAACTCCGGCACCTGCGCCACCCCCAGGCCCAGCGCCAGCGACACGGCAATGATCAGCAGCGCACGACGATCCAGGCTGATGCTGGCCAGGATATTGATCCCCGAAGCCGCCACCGCGCCGAACATCACCATCGCCGCGCCACCGAGCACCGGTTCCGGCACCGCCTGGATCACCCCGGCCACGCTCGGGAACAGGCCAAGGATCACTAGCATTGCCGCAATCCACACACCGATATGGCGGCTGGCAATGCCGGTCAGCTGAATCACGCCATTATTCTGGGCAAAGATCGAACTCGGGAAGGTATTGAACACCCCGGCCAGCAGCGAGTTGGCGCCGTTGACCAGCACGCCGCCCTTGATCCGCTGCATCCACAGCGGGCCTTCCACCGGCTGGCGCGAGACCTTGCTGGTGGCGGTCACATCACCAATGGCTTCCAGCGAGGTCACCAGGTAGATCACCAGCATCGGAATGAACAGCGCCCAGGAGAAACCCAGGCCGAAATGCAGCGGCACCGGCACCTGGAACAGCGCCGCTTCGTGCATACCGGTGAAGTTCAGGCGGCCCAGGTATCCGGCCAGGGCGTAACCCACTGCCAGGGCGATGACAATGGCGCAGCTGCGCATCCACACCACCGGAATACGGTTGAGTATCACGATGATCGCCAGCACCACGCCCGACAACAGCAGGTTCTCGCCATTGGCGAAAGTGCCATTGCTCATCGCCGCAAAGCCGCCGCCCATGCTGATCAGGCCGACCTTGATCAGGGTCAGGCCGATCATCAACACGACGATACCGGTCACCAGCGGGGTGATCAGGCGTTTGACGAACGGCAGGATGCGTGAAATGCCCATCTCCACGAACGAACCGGCAATCACCACACCAAAAATCGCCGCCATCACCCCTTCAACCGGCGTGCCTTGCTTGACCATCAGCGCGCCACCGGCGATCAACGGCCCGACAAAGTTGAAGCTGGTGCCCTGGACAATCAAAAGCCCAGCACCAAACGGCCCGAAACGACGGCATTGCACGAAGGTGGCGATCCCGGAGATCACCAACGACATCGACACGATCAGGTTGGTATCGCGGGCCGAAACCCCCAGCGCCTGGCAGATCAGCAGGCCAGGCGTGACGATCGGCACAATGATCGCCAGCAGATGCTGCAGCGCCGCCAGCATCGCAATCAACGGCCGCGGCCGGTCTTCAAGGCCGAGGACCAGTTCATTGGCCTGTGCGGCTGTGCCAGGTCCTTGCTCGATTGAACTCATGGGAGTGCTGCCCCGGAAGAAAAAAGGAGCGCATTCTACGGGCCCGCACCCGTTTACGGTAGTGCCTTGAGGTTGACACCTATCCCTGTGGGAGCTGGCTTTGCCAGCGATGCAAGGCAAAGCCTTGCCAAACCCCACCCACAAAAAAGCCCGCCGAAGCGGGCTTTCTCTCAACGCATCACACCAGCAATCAATCAGTCATCCCGACCCATCAGGCCGAACAGTTGCAGCAGGCTGACGAACAGGTTGTAGATCGACACATACAGACTGATGGTCGCCATGATGTAGTTGCGTTCGCCACCGTGAATGATCGCGCTGGTCTGGAACAGGATGCAAACCGACGAGAACAGCACGAAGCCGGCGCTGATCGCCAACTGCAGGCCGCTGATCTGGAAGAACAGGCTGGCCAGCACCGCACCCATCAACACGAAGAAACCGGCGGTGATGAAACCACCGAGGAAGCTCATGTCCTTGCGGGTAATCAGCACATAGGCCGACAGACCACCGAACACCAGGGCCGTCATGGCAAACGCCGAACTGACCACCTCGGCGCCACCGGCCATGCCCAGGTAACGGTTGAGGATAGGGCCGAGCAAAAAGCCCATGAAACCGGTGAGGGCGAAGGTGGAGACCAGGCCCCAGACCGAATCACGCAGCTTGTTGGTGAGGAAGAACAGGCCATAGAAGCCGATCAGCACCACGAAAATGTTCGGGTAGCCAACGCGCATCTGCTGCGCCACGTAGGCCATGATGCCACTGAAGGCGAGGGTGATAGCCAGCAACCCGTATGTGTTACGCAGGACGCGGCTGACCTCCTGCTGCTCGACCTGCTGGCCGTGATTGACGGCGTAATCCTGTTCGCGCATGGCGACACTCCTGTGGGTTTGAAACGTTCAGATGCAAAGATCATAACAGAGCCGCGCAAAGCAGCCACATAGAGAGTTTGACAGCTTGTTTCATTTCGGTATTATGGCGCCCGCAATACGAGGAAGCGTGGCCGAGTGGTTTAAGGCAACGGTCTTGAAAACCGTCGATGGGCAACTATCCTAGAGTTCGAATCTCTACGCTTCCGCCATCTTCAAAGCCCTGATTATTCAGGGCTTTTTGCGTTTTTGGAGGGCGGAAAACTTGACGCTGAAAAGGCCAGGTGTTCCGCATCTTTTCGATGGTGTTCCGCAACTCCTCTGTAAAAAAGGTTTCATCGGGTTGGTTTAACGATCTCCCCGACGCGGCGGTAAACAGTCTGCGTGATCCGCTTATCGGTGTGCCCTAGTAACCTACTCGCGTGCGCCAGGTCTTCAATTTCGCTCGCTGCTTTGGGGCGGATATCGCGAAACTGGAATTGACGAATGCTGTCGGCCAGAACGCTATCAAGGTCTTCCATCGCTTTAGCGGCGGCCTTGGATCTCGCATCGTCAAAGCGAAGGCGCAGCATCGCTGGCGTCACGTTGCGGCCGTCCTCTGTCACGATTAGGTAAGGGTTGCGAACCCGTCGCGCCTTGCGTTGGCTCAGAAGGCGCTCAACCAGTATCCCCAACTGGCTGGTCTCTGTTTCCGTGCCAAGACGTATCCTCAGCTTTTTCGTCGTTTTGCCTTGGGCGAATTGTAGGAAGCCATCAACCACGTCCGAGGCTCGAGTGGCCAGCACGTCCGCTGGGCGTTGCCCGGTCAAATAGCCCAGGTCCATGGCATCGCGCAATTCAGGAGCGGCGTATTCGTAGACAGCATCCCAGATCGCCGGCCCAGCATAGAAGTCCCTAGGAGTCTCCTTGTTCTTGCGGATACCGGTCGCTGGGTTTGGGCGGTCAGTAATGCCCCACTCCCTTGCCATGTTGAAAATGTGAGAGAGAAGGGCAATCTCTCGATTCGCCCTAACCTTGCCTGTCCGTCGATCTCGATACTGAGCAAGTACTTGAGGTGTAATCAGCTCCATCGGTGCATCATCGAAGGCTTTGCGCAACTGTTTGAGCTCAGCCAGGTTGTCCTTCTGGGTTCGCGGCTTTTTACCCGGGATGACATCCCTTTCATAGCGATCGAATAGCTGACCCATCAAGCGCGTTATCTTTGGAATGGCCTTCCTGTCGAGCTTCGCCCATTCTACTTTGGCGATGTCCAGGTCGTTACCTAAAGGTATCTCTCGACGCCTGCCATCTTCGTCCCTGCCGTCGTAGTAGTAAGCAACCCAGATGTTGCCGTTTTTGCGCTTTCGCGTACGCCGAATCATTCGCGGCGGAAGATCTCTATTAGCGGTTTGTTTCGGACGCATCTTGCTAACCCACCCGAGACAAATCGAAAGTCCAAGTCTCTGCGACGGCGTTCATTGCTGTTGGCTTAACGCCAGCCAACTTGAGGCGAGCGTACACTCGGCCAACGACCGGACGTCTGGCGCCAGATAGGGCGTATTGCCATCCATTACTGGCTAGCCATTGAATTTGTTTCGATGGCAGTTGATAGCCAGTGATAGCTGCAATTTCCTCTTCACCCAGAGTTTCAGTCTGAATTTCCATGATTTTCTCCGCGCCGCGCATGGCGGCAGAGGTGATGAGGAATTAGTTCAGGCGCATGCTTGATAAGAACCCAGCGCGGTGTGCTCATTGGGATGTTCGCTCCCTGCCAGGTAATATGTTTTGGATCATATTCAGTGCTCCGTATCAGTCCGTTTTAGAACAAGGTACTGGGGTTCAGGAGGGATAGGTTTCGTTTTCAAGCGCATTTATCGTCGGAAATTAAAATTGCCGTAAAAGGTAGATTTCTTTTATCTAGGTTCGCTTTGGCGTGGGTTTTTGGCAGGAATCATTGGTTTTCTCAAAAGATATGCGGTTCATTATGCATATGGGGATTGAGTACCCCTGAATGGTCGTCAGTATCGTTTCGTCTCCCTCCGCAACCATGAAGCAGGGATGGCCGCGGCGGAAACGCATTCCCCTCCCGGTGTAATTGCGCAGGATGATTTCCCAAGAGTCATCGTCGTAGTAGACGCCCGTGATTTCAGCCCAGTTGGCCGAAACGCCGCTTCCAACGATGCCTTCAGGCGTCAGGCAGAAAATTTCTACGTGGTTTTCCTGTGTGGCAGGTAAGGCGTAAATCCGGCCATTCGGCGCTATGGGTGGGAAAGTCTGTCCATTGCCTAGGTGACGAAATTCCATGGTGGCGCTCCGCATGCATGAGGTTGCATGACACGCTATGCCAGGCTCTGGAAATCCCAAGCCGGCACAGCTCACAGGCTTATGCCGTTGGGTTTCCTGAAGGTTTCCGTAAGCTGTGGCAATCAAAACAGGGAGTGGCGCCATGGGTAACAAATCAACAACGATCCGAATCGGCTTGCTGGCCGCGACAGTAGCTCTTCTGGTTGGGTGCTCTGGTACCCAGGGGGCTAGGACTGTGCAGCTTCCTGAGCCGAAAGATGTACCGAGGGAAAAATGGTCGGATGCTATGCATGTTCTGACCGCCATGGGGATTTCCGGGCAGCGTGACGTTCCAATCGAGCTGGCAGTGGCAGTTGATAGGGCGAGCCCGGCCAGCGGCTCTGGAACAGTGCTCGGGGATGCTGGATTAAGCGCGGTTAGCTTCGCTTCGCCACCTACAGGTTTGAGTGGTGGCGCAGCAGCGGGAATTGGCTTGGGCTTGATGCTGTTGGGTGGGTCGAGCGATCCGGCGCATGCAACTCAGGTTGTCGCGTGGGTACCTGCTGACCAGGCAAGCTCGCCGGAGGCGGCGTCTGCTCTCGCATTGCGTAAGGTCGAAGATGCTCGCAAGAGAGTTTTTGCCAATGGCCTATCGAAGCTGCCAATGCAGACCGGTAAATATCCTGATGGTCATCACTTCGGTTATGCATCCCTGGCAGATAGTTATGCGGAGCGGCCGATTCCATACAGTGAAGAGGTTGCTAAATCGCCGAGCTTTCTGAGATCGCCACTCAGCTACGGGCCGATCTTCATACGTGACAACCAGTTCACGCTTGATGCCTACAAGAACGACATGACTACGTCGGAAGCCATGCTGCTTGTATCGCAATACCTGCCTGAGTGGATCTACATCTACCACCCTGGTCAGCGGCTGAGAAAAGATTCGATCCCAGCGGCAATCTTCAATCAGGGCAGGGCGCTCTACTTCGTAGGGAAATAATTCTGCTGGGTTGTATCGCCGTGGTTTTTCGCAACCTGCGGCGATTTTTGGGTATGCCTAGGCTGATACGGGAAATTTTCGGCTTTGTCAGCCTTTTATATTGAAAAGTAACACCTAAAGTGCAACAGCTTTAGGACAACACCCTAACTGATACAGGTTGTACTATGTTCATCCGTGCTTATCTTCGTGCATCTACCGACAAGCAAGACGCTGGCCGCGCTCGGGTCTCCCTGGAGAAGTTCTCCAGCGACCACAACAAGGTCATCGCCTGCGAGTATCTGGAGAACGCCAGCGGTGCAGCCGCGGATCGGCCTGAATTACTCCGCCTGCTCAAGGATGCCCGCACGGGTGACGTGTTGCTGGTCGAGTCCATCGACCGCCTATCCCGGCTCCCCGCCAGTGATTGGGCCAAGCTCAGGGGTGCGATCGACGCCAAGGGCTTGCGCATCGTCGCTCTGGATCTGCCCACCAGTCACCAAGGTATGCGCGATACGCAGGGCGACGAGTTCACTCAAAGGATGCTGGCCGCCATCAACTCGATGCTAGTAGAGATGATGGCGGCGATCGCCCGGAAGGACTACGAGCAGCGCCGCGAGCGCCAGGCCCAAGGTATCCAGAAGGCAAAACTGGCCGGTAAATATCAGGGCCGCCCAATCGACGAGAATCTACACAATCGCGTAAAAGAGCTCCTGGCTGCGGGCCTGGGCATTCGAGCCACCGCGAGGCACGCCAATTGCTCGTCTACCACAGTACTGCGCATTCGAGATTCCAACCCCTAGAAGCCGACTCGATAGCGCCTGGATATGACCCACGGTGCTATTTTGAAAGTCGACTTGCTAGGTGGTACGAGCCCGAATGCGACACCTACTTCACCGATCATTCGTTGGATCAAGGCATCTTGATTCGACTGCCCTAATCCATCCCACCAAGACGGAGAGGCAAAAACATTTTCAAAATGGTCAAAGAAATAGGCTACAAGGGTAGAGGACAGATCATCATCATTGATTTGCTCCAAGCTTTTGATTAGAGCCATGCAACATCTGTCGTCCTCAGCCATCCATGAAAAAACTATCTGCCCCTTTTCTCCGCCAAAGAAAGAGGTCACGCTCATTAGTTCTGGGACCAGTGCTAGATCAGCCATATCCTGCAACTGCCTCCCCCAAAAATCGACATTAGGCGCATAGGTACCACTACACATTACTGGTGGTGCACCTTCTAGCTCGATGATGTAGGAGCGCACCGGTGAGAAGTCTTCACTCGTCAAACATCTGTCAAAGCGCGCTTTATGAATTTTTATGTCACGTAACGCAGCATCAATTCCTGCGCCATGGAGGTGGGCGAACGCTTGGATTTCAATCTGTCGATCTGGCGAGCGCCCCCTATCTAGGTCCTTATAAAGCTTGGCCTGCTCCGACGCCGCACGTTTAGTGTAAATCTCTCGTGCATAAGCACGGTAGGCCAGAAGGAAGCACTGTTCCTGACTCCCTACGAATGCATCCTTCTCAATTGGCGCAAAAAGCCCATCATCATGGGTGGAACAGAAGCCGCTGAATGTAGAAGCTCTTCGGACACCCACCCTTTCAGGTTTCAAAACACCATTGTGCTTGATCAGCCCCTCTAGAGACGGCATGAAAGACATAACGTGTCCATCATCTGCGATCTGGTTCAAGCTTCCCGATCGGGGCACAGTATGTGCAGCAATGATTGACCCCGAGCATTGTGAATGAAAGGCGTCGGGGGCTGAACACAGCTTCTTCGAGAAATGTTTCCTGTGGGCAGCGCTAAGATCCCAAGGTTTATGTGGCTGAGCTGACTCGCGACCAAGGTGACATTTCTTAAATTTTTTGCCCGAGCCACACCAGCATTCGTCGTTTCTCCCTAGCTTGTTCATTTTGCTTCCCCTGTCGTGCCAGCGAAATTGAGCGCATAAGGTAATCCAACGCTGCTTCGCGTGGGAGTCTATGAGCCTGCAATCATTTTTTTGCACACATCTTACACCCATGGAAGGCAGCGCGAATCCTTAGTAATGCTGCAGGCCATTTTAAATATGGCATCCCAGACAGGAATTGAACTTGCAAGCTCACCTTTGGAGGGGCAAACCTTCGGTGCTTAAAAGAGCTGCTTGGAAGGGGGCTGCGCCAGTGTGTTGGTGAACTGCTCGGTACAGGCCTGTGATTCGGGCTACCGCTCGCCATACAGGGGCCAATAAACTACAGTAATTATAAATCCGTGATCAAATGACCCAGTAACGACGCAGTTTTACATGCTGTCGAGTAGTAGCGACATCCCTACGTATTAACCCCCCGCTATATTCTACTCTTGGGTAGCATTCCGATCGCCTGTGGAGAACTGGCTCGTTCAACGGCCCAGGCGACGGCGTAGGGCTCGAATCACCCTGGTTCGCATGAAAACGGTTGCGACTGACACCGCAAGCGCTATACCACCCGCCAGTTCGCCGAAACGAACGAAGACAACTATGTTTACTAGGGCGAGAACCATGATGCCGTAGAACTCTACGTTGGCCCTTCCCGCGGCCAAAGCCTGGCGCTCGGTAAGCATCCACTTTGGCGACAGACAGAAGGGGCATACAGATGACTCAGGATCACCACCCCCTAGTGGAACTCCGCTCAGGTAAAGCGGAGCGCTGGTGATCACCTTCGGAACCATCATCCTCTTACAGCACTGGCATTCTATTTTGCTCACGATGTCATCCTCCTTGACCTGGGCGTATGCTTGAACGTGACCTGATGGCGCACTTGATTCAATTAATCGGCAGTCGAGTTCGGGCGTGTTTCCCTGTGTTTGCTGTTTTCGTGCTGCTTGTCCAAGTAAGCGGCGATCCTGTAACCAATCGCGGCTGTTACCCCCAAGGCGCAGAGCACGCCGAACACTGAATAGATTAGTAGCTCAAACCGGTCCATGTTCTTCTCCCGTGCTGATGGGCATCAGAGTCTAAGAGACTCGTTCACTGTACAGAAACGCATAGCAATTTTTCATGCTGGTTTAACGTTCTAGCGCCGGCAACTGGCGGGCGCTGATTCAGTCTGCGAACGCGCCACCGTGATCGAACCACAGACTCTCGCTCATCGAGTCCATGCCGTAAGCATTGCCCATGGCATCGAGGCAGCCATCCATCATCGGCACTCCGTTGGCGGGTTTAACCAACCGTCTTCCATCAGCTTCATGAAACTGCTCTGCAGGCTGCATGATGGGCTCGACCCAGACCGCGTTATCGTCGATGTGAAGATCGAACGGGTAGGTCGAATTCTCTTCTTCGCCGGTCAGCGACTCGGGATACTGGTACCACGTGCGCTCACTGCGGATATTGAGACCGTCATGCAGCACGACTGCTTTCCCTTGGATGGGATATACCACTGTGGTGTACAGCGGTTTTGTCGGCTGGACGATTGAGGCCATCAGATTGGCCATAGTGGCGAATAGGGTCATGGTGGCGCTCTTCAATGTAGGTGAGCCCAGTCTCCCCTCGACCTCGGAAAACCCAAGCGGCTGATCTGATGCTTTCGGGTGGCCCTGACATCCGCTTCGCGACACATCGTAAAAATAGGGCTCACCTCCCATCTATTGCTTATGGGAGTCTGACGCTTCACCTCCCATAGAGAAACTTACCGATTTGCTGGAAGGGGTGTCGTGAAGGGGTGTCGTGGCTGCAGCCCGCATGGTTGCTGGGTCTATGGTTTTTAACGGGTGTCGTCCCGGCAATTGGCGTTGCGAAGGGGTGTCGCTAAGAGGTGACGTGAAGGGGTGTTGTGGCCGCAAGCCTTATGAATACTGGGTTTCAGCGTTTTCACGGGCTTTAGCCGGGCAATTGGCGTTGTGAAGGGGTGTCGTTAAGAGGTGTCATGAAGGAGTGTTGCGGCTGCAAGCCACATGAATACTGGGCTTCAGCGTTTTTACGAGGTTTTTCCAGGCAATTAGCGTTGTGAAGGGGGGATGTCAGTATGATGCCGCTCCTGAGGGGTTAATCTGTTCGCGGGGAAGGCCCAGTGGTAGCGGCAAACCAGCGTCAGACGACGATCCTGCATCAAAGGTGTAAATGCAAGGCTCCGACTGCGACGAGAAACGGACGGCAGATGACGGTGTGTTTTCCTGAGCGCAGGGCCAGTACGGTGAATGGGCAGCAAATGACGACGGTGACATGTGTTCATGCTAGTCAGATAGTGATCGGTAGACCAAGCCGGTCAAGAATGGCCGCCGAAGGTGGCTGGTTGCGACCAAAAGCAGTCTTACCTGGCGAGCCTCTCGATATTACTCAGTGGCACCGGGCTGCCGATCAACCGGTGGTAATCCGAGTTGGTCACTGGGAGATTTTGTCATCCTACAGCGAGACTAAAGGGCGCGTTTCAGTATCCCCTCGAAACACACCTAGTAATTACTTGCGATACCGAGTTAGAGTTATTGAGCGAGGATTGTATTAAGCCAAAGGTTTTAAAGTGCTGCGTCTTGAGTTCATCCGAGTCGGGTCGTTGCGCCGGGACTCAAACTGTAGTATCAATTTAATACGAGTCTATTGAGAAAGGATGATTGTGTGGCTCATAGGATGTTGGCATATAAGAATAGCGCTCTAACAATGCACAAAGCTTTAACAGTTCCAGATCTTAAGAGTCGGACCGTGCTAGTGACCGATACTTGGGATTATATTGATCTTTGGCTGAAGCGTAATAGTACGCAAGATGCACGTTTCTTTTGGGATCAAGCTCGACAGTTCTCCGCCGCCACTTTAGTTTTGCCTAAGGAGTCCGCGCCTCTAACGGCCTATTACTGCATGTTGAATGCGGTCAAGACATTATTGATGGTTAAAAAATGTAAGCTTTCCGACCGTCACGGAGTTTCTGGTGAGGTTATTGGTGAAAGAACATCAATTTCCAACGAGATTGTAACTTTCAAAGCAGCAGGTATTTTGACGGATCTCAGTAGATATCTGGGTGAAGATGTCAATCCAGTTTCCTACAAACTATCGGATGTGCTATACAATCTTACCTATATACATAGAGCCTATATGCTCAGCAAAGAGCGCCCTGAGCTTTTTGTACCTGTCAAGAATCCGGTAGTTTGCTGCGCGAATGGAAGCTCTGAAGCATGGATGAGCTTTGAGCTAGAAGGCAGGTATGCGAATGAAAAAACTCTGAAAAGATTGCCTTCTTATTTTCAGAGGGATAAGTCAATTTCCGACAAGTTTGTTATTAGGTCGAAGAAGCGTTTCCGATGGGAGCGAGGTGGGGATGAACACACAAATGTAAACAACTTCATTGCATATCACGCCAAACTACGACGAGACGTTTATTACATCCATAGCCCACAAAAGCTGTGGTACCTGAAAAGGAATGATGGTGTGGATGGCCACATCAGGCGATCACATCTAACTCTGTCGTTCGCTGCAATGCATCGGCTTTCAGAGATGGCGAGGTATTCACCAGATGTTCTGGCACGCCATTTCGAAGGTAGGTACAACTGGTTACTATCGGAGTTCCTTATGACTTCCACTACCCAGTTTCTCGACGAGATATCTTCAGAGATGACGGGACATGATTTTGTTCCACCTGGCAGAGCCTAAATCTCGACGGGCTGATGTTGGTTGTTAAAGCATACGCTGGCGACAGGCTGCTTTTGGCCGGTTCCGGCCTGATTCGACAGATTCAGAGCGGCTGATTCGCAAGCCTGGCTGTTGCCCCAAGCGCTGAGGTGCGTCCATTTTTGCGCAGTTTACTTATCCCAACCAGGAGAAGGGTGCCTACAGAACCTACAAAACTTGGTTTCGTAGGTTTTGTAGGTTGCCCTACCGGCCTTTTGGTAAAGAGATTGGGTCGAGGCTACGTTTTTCGCCAGATGTAGCGTGTTGATGGGCGGCCACCTTTTTCTCCGGCCACCTCGTAGCCAATGATTAAGTCGTGTTCAGCCAGAACGGCGAGTGCGTTGTTCACAGCGTCCTGTGAACCCAATCCCATCCAGTCCTTCTGACGCACCTCGCGTGGGGTGAACGGTTCGGGTAATTTCTGCTGACGCTCCAAGATCAGACTGGCACCGAGTAGTGGGGCGTTGATAGCTGCGCCGTAGAGTCGCAAGGCATGGCTCATCAGGTAGTTCGCCCAGTTAATGGCGCGGGACGTGGACTCTGTGCCCACGGCTCTCTGTCCACCATCGACCAGTTCGAACAGTAGGGCCAACCCCGCGATGGTCTGCGGCATTTTTAGATAATGGGATTGCAATGCTGGGTGAAGTTCTTCGCTCCGGCTTTGTCGCATATGACGCGTATACCAGGCGTTAAATATTTCCTGTGCTTCTGGGCTGAACCTGAGAGCAGCACGAGGCTCGGATGGGAGCTGGTCGAGGTGGTTAATAATCTGTTCCACCTGCTCAGCGGCAGCTTGGTTCGGCCAGCGATCGATCAGACGCCACTCACGAATGTCGTCGGGATAGACGGCGAGTTGTAGGCGCTGAATCAGGCCGTCATCCACTTCGCCGCTGATCGCGGCGTTCACCAGGGATGCGATTCGTGAGGGTTGGATTCCGCCTATCAGCGATAAACAACATGACTCGATGAACAGGGTGCCTCGGCCAATACGATCGTAGGTAAATGAGCCGTTGCCATCGAAGCACTCCAGGTAGAAAGCGCGTGCCACTGAGCCGTCCTCGCTCTGTATTGTTGCGAGCCAGCCCCCGAGCTCGTCACGTACTAGCAGCAGGCCATTTGGGTTTTCGTTGAGCAGCTCACCGAGCTTTTCTACCGTTGAGTCGTTGACGGTGTAACGACGCTGCACTGGAGGCAGCACATCACTCGAAACCTTGGTGAGTTCCTCCCGCGCTCCGGGTTTGTCGCCACTGCCTATAAGTTTCGTGGCCTTGCTCTTAGCAGCCTTGCGCTCGATGTCGAGCAGCTCACTGTTGGTCCTGTACTCCTCCAACGCCATGGAGTGCCGATTTCGCTCTCTTGTCTCCAATGCGTCCAAGGGACGAAGCGCTTGCTTGAGCGCTGGTGTTTTCATCGCAGACGGTCGTCCAATGATGACTCCCCATTGGTTGGGAACGACAGTCCAATCATCATGCTGTTTCGGGTGGATGGTGAATTTGCGCCCGACCACGGCGCTGACAGCAACTACAAGCGCGACCCCAACAAAATCCGGCGGGCACTGGGTTCGCTCAGCGACATCCCGCACGTATTCTTGAAGAACAGCAGGCAGTAGCTCTCCACGCCAGGGCATAACCCTGGCCAATCCGCTCGGCAGTGGCTTTGGCACGATGCTTGGATTCAGATACGAAGCACGTGCTGCCTCGGGCATTTCCGCCAAGAACGACGGTATCTGCTCATGTGTGGTCATTGCTCATCTCTCTCAGAGAGAGCCCGAGTGACTCCATCACGCTCGCTGATCTTGCTCTCCAGCCAGGCTTCCACCTCCGCGACGACGAAGTAAACGCCTGCCTGTTTGCTCGGGCCAAACTTGATGGGGCGAGGGAAGCTGGGGTCGCTTTCGCGCAGCTTCTCGAGCCCAGAGCGGCTCTTGTCAAAGCAGTGCTGCAGGGAGGCGTGACTGATCAGGTACTTCTTGGGCGCATGTGTCGGCATGTGTGGGTCTCTGTGTATAAGCCGACACAGATTTAATACCCCTGCTAGACCGCTGTGGCTCGATTTCAAACCGAAAAATCGTCGGAAAACGCAATCACGGTTGATGCGATGGGGGCATAGCCGCAGATGTGGAATGGGCTAGGAAGGCTGTCATAAAGCTGGCATTACCGAGACAAAACAACCCATTTAGGCACAAAAAAGGCACTTGCGAGGTTCGCTAAGTGCCTGATTTGTAAGGATTATTTGGTGGAGCCGGGGGGATTTGAACCCCCGGTCATTCACTGTGATGCCGGCGCGATAGCAGCGAGCATGGTCACCTGGTTCACGTTCCTGCCATCCTTTCTCTTCATCCTGGCTGGGGCCCGTGGTGGAGTCCACCCAACGAATTGAAGTACACCGCCCCTCTGACCGGAATCACAGTGGCTATGGTTGGCATGATCCTTAACTTGGCGCTGCCCTTCGGCTACCACGTGCTTTGGCCCAACGGGTTTGAAGACGCTTTCGACTGTCTATCTGCGCTGATTTCAGTCGGTGCTGCGGTAGCGCTCTTTCAATTCAAACGGGGTGTGACTAGGTATTGTACGCCTCTACATCGGCCGGACTTATTATCCAAACCATTAAATAATGCTGGACGCCCTACCTGTTTTGGCGGGAAGCGGTCGTCAGCAAGCACAACATGCCGGTCTTGACGACCGGCATGTTGTGCTCACTCTGGGAAGTTAAACGAACTCTTCGTCGTCTCCTCCACCGAAGAAGCCCTCGTCAGCATAGTGGTCATCTGATACCGGCTCTTCCTGTGCCACTGGTGGTTCTTCTGCAGGTGCCTGGCTCGCGAGTTGATCAGCACCATCGTCCTGGAACATACCCATCAGCATGTTACCAAGCACCATGCCACCGGCCACACCGGCGGCCGTTTGCAAGGCGCCCGAAAGGAAGCCGCCACCTTGCGCTGGCGCCTCACGCTGGACAAACCCTGGCTGCTGCCCGCTGCGTCGGCAACTGCCGTCAGCACATCTTTGAGATAGGCATACGAATCGTGCCCATTGTTCCGAGCCGACTGGATCAAACTCATGATCGCAGCGGCGCGTTTGCTGCTGCGTAGCGACAGTTCTTGCGCCCCAGCGCCCAAGGCGAACGCCTATGTAGTTGACCAGGGCAATTCGCGCTTCAGTCTGCTGGTTTCGCAGGCAACGCCCGCAGCTCTCAACTTTCGACGTATTCAATGCGTTTTCACACAGCCTGGACCCAAAGTGGACGGTGACGCCAGATCTCCGGGTGCACCGCTGATTGTCGCGGGAAATCGATATGCCTACGGTGGTGATATGGTAACTATTGTGGAACCAAGAAAGGCACCGGGCGTGACGTTCCCGCGGCTCATCAGTGTCGAAGTAATGGTCAGTGGTGTGGCTACGCCTTGTGAAATCGGCACATTGATGCCTTTCGTGGCGTCCTCGGCATTGACCGTGATCTTGCTGTACAGGCTGCGATCATCCTTGAGCCTTACGCCGTAGATATCGGTTTGTGAGGTCGAGACAGTCACGCTGGCCGGGCCGCGGCATTGTACGTAGAGCTGGGTCGAGGCGGTAGCTCCGTCCAATACATTGTCAGCGAGATTTTTATGATCGATCGTGGTATCTCCAGTGATTTCGCACCGCAACGGTGGTGCAGTTACAGGGGCGCAGGGTCCAAACAGAGACGCACGCACAGACTCGTTTGTGGCAACTAGCGCGGCTGCAAAACTGATGCAAAGGTTAGGGAACACGGTCTTATCAGTTACGAGGACTGATCCTCTGAGCGGGATTTGAAAGCCTTTACTTTCCAAGTCTTTCTGCAACTGTAGCAGGTTCGAGCCAGGACGAATGGGCACATCCCAAGTAGAATATACCCCTACCGGTATGTAGTAGTCCGGGCGTGTAGTTGCTGCTAGAAAAATTCGACAAACTCCATTAGCCGCAGAGTAAGTTGCGCAGGGGCTTTTCATATTCACGGGGCCAAAATCGTTTACTACGAAGTAATACCGGACACCGCCCGGCTCATACTCACTTTTCGTCGGGTAGATGGAGATGGCGTGAGCCTGAACCACGGCCCCACACAGCAGCACCGCTGCCAGGGCGCTGCGCAGCTTTGTTGCAAAAGGTATTTTCATGTTGATCACTCGTAACTCAAGGCAAAGGTCAGGGACGCCTCGAAGTCGCCCTGACCGAGGGTGCGTTTGGCTAACACTTTTGGCTCGCCTTGTAGGTAGGCATTGAAGCTGAGCAGGTTGTCGCCACTGCTCAGCACGCCGATTTGATGGGTCTTGTTCAAAGGCAGGGGTACGCCTTCAATAGTCTCCAGTCCCACCAGCAGGCCTTGCACGGTTGTGCTTCGGAGCACTAGAAGCCCGGGGGGGGAGCTGCTTTCGTTGCCGCTGAAGGTAAGGCTGACCATGCGTTTACCGACGTCCAGGTCGCAGTTCTGCAGGTGCAGCTCGATGGGGCGTCCCTTGGTTCTACCGTTGAGGTAAAGGTCCTTGTCGATCACGCTTTTGAAGTCCAATTCAATCAACTTATCTCCCTCGGCGAGCATGCAAGGCTCGTTCCCCAAGGTGCCGGAAAAGTACAGGTTGTTTTCTGCCGCCTGGGTCGCCGGCAACCAGAGGCTGGCGGCAACCCAGGCACCCAGGGTCATGGCCCACTTGCCCATGTATCCTCCTAATAGAGCTCGGCCATCAAAAGCGCCGAGGCGGTAAATTCGGTGCTGGGCAGCTCCGCGCCGGCCAGCTTTACCGGTACGGCTTCCAGCACGGGCGGTGTAGATGCACGGATGTCGATTTCTCGCGATTCGTTGGGCGCCAATGCGGTACCGCCAAGCAGGACTTTGATGCCCAGATCGTTCTCCGAGGTTTTCAGCGCAGTATTGTCGAAATGTGCGGGCGTACCCTTGAGGGTCAGGCGCATGTGCCAGGTAATGTTGATATCGGACGCGCCCGGGCAGTCGATCTGGTAGGGGATTGCTTGGCGATAGCGTTCGCCATCGATGCGGTTGACGGCGATGTTTTGCGTAAAGCGCACATTGATACGTCCGCCCTTGTCGCTGACCATGCAACCGGGGGGAGCCAACAGGGTGCCGGTGAATTCAAGATTGCTCGCGTCAACCCAAGAGATGGGCAAGGCGGTAATCGACAGTACTGCAAGGCAGCGATGCAGAAGATTCATCGATAATCCACCACCAGGGTTGCGCTGGCCTTGAACGCGCCGGCTTTGATTTCACTGCTGTCGCGCTTGACCAGCACGGCTTGCAGCACGGGGTGTTTGCGCGGATCGAAGTCGGACCAGGTATTGAGCGCAAATAGGTCGCCATCCTTTTTAAGGGCGATACCGATGTTGTCGTGACCTGGTATCTCCAGCATCGTGCGGTCGAACGCTGGGTTACCGCGCACCTGCATCCGCAGCTCATTGGTCGCCGAGCGACTACAGTCGAGCGTGTACTGGAGGGTGATGGTCTTGTATTTGCCATCGATGCCAGCGGTCTGCACCTCACCGAATGGGGCACTGATTGGCGCGTTTCTATTGATCACGCAAGGAATCGCCGCATAGACAACACCTTTAATTGTCACCAGCTTCTCGACGGCCTGGGCCAGAGATCCACAGCCAAGCAGCAATACCAGCAGTGCCGGACGTGCGATAGTCATGACGGTGGTCTCAGTCATACGTCAGGTTCACATTGAGGCTGGCGCGAAAAGCGCCTGGGCGCAGCGGGGCCGCCGTGCGTTCAGGGCGGATGTAGTATGTCAGCTGGCTGTCGCCGGGCGAGACGAACCAGGCCGGGGCGGTGCGCCCCAGGTGTACGTCGTTGCCCTGCACATCAAGCAGGCGCAGACCGAAACCCTCGGCACCGACCACCTTGATCAGCTCGGGTGTATCGGCATCGGTGACCGCCTTGAAGGCCAGCACGGCCACCGGCTCGATGGCGCTCCAGATCAGGGTGCCCTGCTGGTCGTCATGGCGGCCGCCGTCGCTGCGTACACAGCCTTGCAGTTTGAGGTGCAGGGCCACGGGCGTGCCCTGATCGCCGAGGCGCGACAGGCGGGCGGTGCTCAAATCGCCCAGCGACAAGGTCTGATAGGCGGAGCTGGGGTCCAGGTAGCAGGCGCTTTCAAGCAAGGTACCGGTCACCTGGAACTCGGCCGACTGCGCGAGGTTGTCGACGGCGTGAGTCGCGACACTGGTACTGCAGAGCAGTGCTGCAAGACAGCTTCGGAGTCCAGGCTTCATGATTTGCCCTCACTGGAGTGGGTCATTGGGTGTCAGCGTTTGCTGGCAACAGGACTGGCGGTGCAGGTGCCTGCAGCACAGTTGAACTGCAACTGCGGGCGGCCGCCGTAGTCATTGACGTAAGTCAGCACCGGCTTGTCGCCCAACGCCTTGCTGCTAACGCCCAGGTCGAGCTGGCCCCTTGGGGCGATCATCAGGGGTTTGAAGTCGTTTGCGCTGGCGGCCTTGAGGTTGGAGGTGGCATCGATCAGGGTGACGTAGTAGGGCGTCGGGTTGTTCACCAGGTAGCGGTCGTTCTGGCGGGTGAGGGTCAGCTGTTCCTGCCAGGGTGTTTGGTTGACGCCGGACCTCGGAGCGATCGCCGCGGGCCGATAGAACAGCTTCACCCGCGTCTGCAGGGCAATCTGCAGGGTGTTGGGCTGATCGCTGCGTGGCGGAATCTCGCGCAGGTTGAAGTAGAACAGCGACTCGCGGTCCTGGGGCAACTGGCCGAGCTCTGGCAGGCCCTGGATCTTCACCTGGCTGTTGGCCCCAGCGTCCAGGCGCTGGATCGGTGGTACCACCACCAGAGGGCTGGAGATCTTCTCGGCTTGCTCGTTCTCGATCCAGGCCTGGGCCAGGTAAGGCAACTGGGTGTTCTGGTTACTGACGCTGAGGCTGACCGATTTCTCGCTGCCGGTAAAAATTACCCGCGTGCGGTCCAGCGATACGGCGGCCAGGCTGGTTTGCGCAGCGCACGTGCCGAACAGGGCGAGCAGGGTCAGGGTGTTGCGTTTGAATCGAGTTTTCATAGCGGTACCTGTTGCAAATAAATTAAGCGGCGGAGTCGTCCGCGTCGCTGAGGGGCTGGCACAGCAGCTCCAGTTGTCGATCGGGGGATACCACCGGGTCGGGTAGGGTGAAATGGCAGCGCGCGCTGCCGTCCCAATGCAGCGACATGGTTTCGCCCGGCTTCATGCCGCTCAGGTAAGTCGATCCTTCTTCCCCGACAATGCCGGTTTCCTGGCCGCGGCTGTTTTGTGCGCTGGCGCCAAAAGGCGGCGCACGGCGATTGGCCATACGGATGATGACCATGGCCTTGTGGCCGGCGATTACATCGAAACGGCGGTAGCCAATCGCCCCTTCGGTCAGGGTCGCCTGGGTAATGGACTGGGTGGCTTCGACATCGTCGGCCAGGTCGTCCAGCACGATGCTGGCCTGGTTGCGGTAGTAGCTGTTGACGTCGGTCACTACGGCCTTGCCGAAACGGTTGGTGCGGGTAATCCCGCCGTTGCCGCGCACCGGTACGTCGGGCACGCCCTGGGTATCGACCAGCAGCCGGGTGCCGCCCATGACGTTGCTGCGGTGCAGGGCCGCGCCCTGGCCCGTGAGGGTGGCGCCGCCTTGCAGGGACAGTCCGGCCGAGGTGTACTCACCGGCCTGGTAGCTGGCGCTGGCCACTACCTGGGCCTGATCCCCGTCATGGGACAGGAAACCGCTGGCGGTCGCACCGCTGGTGGCCTTGCCCGCGCTGAGCATGTAGTGGTTACGCTCATCGATACGGTCGTAGTAGCTCAGGCTGTGGGAGGTGTCGCCGCGGTTTACCGATGAGCTGTAGCTGAACGAGCCGGTGCTGTCCCAGGGGATGCTGACCGACAGGTAGGCGCCGTCATCGGAAGTGCCGTTGCCCTTGTTCTGGAAAGCGGTCAGCGACAGGCTAAGGTTCTTCAAGCCGCCGACATCGAAATAGCGCGACAACGACAGGCTGTAGCGGTCGCTAGCCCGGCTGTTCCAGTACGTCTGGTGGTTGTAGTTGAAGTACACGCTGAGTGCGGCATCGCGAAACTGCTTGCTCAATGTCGCGGTGTACAGTTCCTTGCTCTGGTTCAATGACTGGCTGCCACGCCGGGCTTCGATGAATTCGTTCATGCTCAGGTAGTTTTCCTCGGAGAACCGGTAGCCGGCGAAGGTGACCTGGCTATCGTACTCATCGAAGCGTTTGGAGTAACTGGCGCGGTAGGACTTACCGCTCAATGTGTCGCGTTCCGGCAACGTCGCTCGCGATTGGGTGACGTCGAACGACAGCGCACCGAACGCCATCAGGTCGCGTCCCACGCCCACTGCCAAGGAGCCGTAGTCCTTAGCGCCGAGGCCACCGCCATACAGCGACCAGCCGTTGCTCACGCCCCAGGAGAACTCACCGGTGGCGAAGGCCGGGCCATCAAGCTGATGCTCCCAGTCGGAGGGTTTGCCGGCAGCTAGCTTGTAGCGCACCGTACCCGGACGGGTCAGGTAAGGAATGCTGGCTGTGTCCATCTGGAACTCCTGGACGCTGCCGTCCTGTTCTTCGACGCGCACGTCAAGTTGGCCAGAGACTGCATCGTTGAGATCCTGGATACGAAAAGCGCCGGGGGGGACCTGAGTGTCGTAGAGCACCCGGCCTTGTTGCCGAATCACCACGCGTGCGTTGGTGCGGGCGACACCGCTGACCTCCGGGGCATAACCCCTGAGGTTGGGTGGCAGCATGTTGTCGTTACTGCTCAGGTTGCCGCCGGTGTAGCGGAAACTGCCGAACAGGTTCGAGTCCAAGTAGTCTTCACCGACGATCAGGTTCGAGCGCAGCGACGGCACAGCGCGCAAAGCGTAAAAGCGGCTCCAGGCGAATTGCTGTTGTGAAGGCTGGTCGGCACTGCGTTGCAACTGGCTTTGCCAGTCGCCGCGCAAGCGCCAGGCACCCAGGTTGATACCGGCGGTACCGTTGCCGCTGAGGTTATCGGTGCGACCTTTACCCTGCTTGCGTTCGGTGGTCTGGGCATTGAGGTTGTAATCGAACAGCACGCCGGCAATGCCTTCGTCCCAGCGTGAAGGCGGGTCCCAGTTTGCCGCGGTGTACTCCAGCTGATCCTGGGGGATACTCACGTAAAGCGCCGAAGTGCCCAGGTTGCCACGTGCCTGCATGCCAGGAACGCTTTTGAGGTCCAGGCAGGCGCCGTCATGCCACCAAGTCAGGGACTTGAGGACGTGTTCTTTCAGGCCCAGTTCATTGGCCAGTACCGGGGAAAGACAGGCAACGCTGCTTTTCGGATCGTCCTCGGCAGGGAGATAATCGATCGGGAATTCTGTCAACGCATCGCGGTTCACGTGGACCGTCAGGCTGTACTGGCCGGGCATGATGAAGTTAGCCGACGCAAACACCCCAAGATCAAGGTTCTCGCGATCCTTGAGGTCTAGTACATCGGTATTGAATTGGAATTCTTCGGCGCCACTTACCCACGTCGCGACACAACACAACGCCGTAGTAGCCAATGCCTTACGGAGAGCCACGTGACTAAATCCTTGAGCGAAACTGCACACTGAGTGACGGCAGTTCAGAAGTGCTGAATACTCAGCTTTATAGTGGCGTGATAGTCGCCCGCTTCCAGTGCATGCCCACTGCCGACGAGTGACAGTGAGTAGTTAAGCGTCAGCATGTCGGCAGACGCGCTGTTGAGCTGAAGTAACATGCCGGGTGAAATTAACTGCCCTTGAGAGTCTTTTATTTGCAAGGCAATACCCTGTGCGGCACCTTGAATGCTGAAATATTCGCCTTCGGATGCACCTTCAAATGTCAGCTTGAAACGCTGCGAAGGCTCTGTGTCGTCGTCCGTGCGGTATTCAATACAATCATTTATATAAATGTTAAGGGGCTGTTTAGAAGAAGTATCTCCATTGACTAAACCGTTAAGCGCTGTAGGCTTAAACGCAATCGTCTGGCTGTCATTACCCACACGAATGGTGCAGGCGCTATCGACAATGCTCCCGGTCATTTGCACTCGTCCCTTGAGCGCGGTGGTAACCACAGGCTCAGCAAAACAGAAAGGCACGCCCAAGGCGCAAAGGGCCAGGGGCAGTAACAATGCGGTTGAGCGAATCATTTACACCTCCGCAAGTTTCCCCGCAGTACGCAGTAAGTGCGAACTACGGGGCGTCTCAGTAACGAGATCCGTTACTGATAAGCGAGGGTGAAATTAGCGAAAGTTTCGAAGTTGCCCGGTACGATTTCGGCCGCGGCTGCTTCACCGCCGCCTTCCGGAGCAACCATGTCGCCCTGCAGATAGGCATTGAACTGCAGGTAGGTGTCGCCATTGGACAGCGACTGCGCAGGCGAAGTACTGCCGAGTTTGATCAGCGCACCGGTGTGATCGGCAATGGCCAGGCTTGCACCTTGGGCAGTACCTTTAAGCGCCAGCAGGTCAGGGTTCGACGAGGGTGAACCGGTGAATGTGGCTGTCGCGGACTTCAGAGCGCCCAGATCACAGCCACGCAGTTCGATTTTGAAAGTGGTTGGGTTGGATTTGCCACCTTTTTTCAGGGAGACGTTGGAGATTTGCTCCATGTCGACAGTCTGGTACTGCGACTCTTGAGAGATCGAGCATGGCGAATCGATAATCGCACCCTTGAAGGTAATCACACCGTGGCCCTGATCTTTAGCAACACTGACAGCAGAGGTGGCTGCCAAGGTGATTGCCATTACCGCGCCGGCCAACGTACTAACTTTCATTTGATACTCCTAAATTGATGTTGATGTCCTTGACTGGGACTCAATTGAACTCTCTTTACGCCGGGGTATCTCTGCACCCTTGAGCTAGAGTAATTTTAGGAATGACAGGGGGATAAGTGAGTAGGACGTTGCCGATGCAGGCCTAGGAAATTTCCTACAGGCCTGCGACTGACGGTTAGGGAATCAAAGCATTGCGTTTGGCGAATTCAGCTAGATCGACCAGCGAGGCAGCCCCCAGCTTTTGTAGTAAACGGGTTTTGTAGGTGCTAACAGTTTTATTGCTGAGAAAGAGCATTTCACCAATCTGCTTATTGGAATACCCCTGAGCCAAGTACTGCAATACCGTTACTTCACGATCTGTCAGGGACTGAATTTGCTCGAGCTCAGTAAGTTGCTCCGCTGCATTGACGCTGTCGAAGGTCAGAGATGGGAAGAAGGTATAGCCGGCATCTACGGCTTTGATCGCGGTGATCAGGCTGCCCAAGTCTTCTTCTTTATTGACGAAGCCACGAGCACCCAGCTGGATGCAACGTCGGCACACAGAGTCAGCGGGTTGAGAGGTCAATATCAGAATCGCGCTGCGCACATTTAGGGTCTTGATTCTAGAAATAACGGTATAGCCATCCAGCTTTGGAATACCAATGTCGAGGACAACCACTTGTGGTGTCAGGTCTCTCACGAGCTGAACAGCGTCGATACCATTGTCTGCTTCGCCCACCACACGCATACCGTGCTTTTCCAGCAGTACCCGGACGGCAAGACGAATGACTGGATGATCGTCAACTATCAGAACGCTGTGCATAGTGTGATTTCTACCTTGAAAAGCGTTTGTTACGGAGTGGTATAGCCTTGGCGGTACAAGGTTAACACCATTGGCTATTGCCAGCAGAGCTGTACGTACAGGGTAGTGTCAGCCTTAGGAAATTTCCCAGTGCACATGGGAAATCTCTCATGGAGATGCAGGAAGCTCTCCTTGCAGACTGTTCGTCCTTTAATCGCGTGCGTGTAGATCTGCAATGCAAAATTTGACTGTTCTGGTGCTGGAGGATGAGCCCTTTCAGCGCCTTGTCACCGTGACCGCATTGGAAAAGGTGCTTCCGGGACCCATTTTGCAAGCGGCTGACGGAGAAGAAGCCATTGCTGTCCTCGACGCTTGTGACGCCGTGGACATTGTCCTCTGTGACCTGAAAATGGCCGGTATGGATGGCTTGGCGTTCCTGCGTCATGCTAGCAGCAGCGGCAAAGTCGGTGCTGTGGTGTTGTGCAGCGAGCTGGATCCGCTGCTACGTCAGGCCACGGTCGCGATGATTCGCTGTCTGGGCCTAACTTTTTTGGGTGACCTGGGCAAGCCGTTCAAACTTGATGGATTTAGTTTATTGGTCAAGCGTTACCGGGAGTATTGCAATTCCGTTCCGAGGCTGTTGTCACCTGCAGAGTTACCGACCTTGAGCGACCTGCAACGCGGCCTAGATAATGGCGAATTCGAAGCCTACTACCAACCCAAGGTTACCCTCGAGGGGCAATTGCTGGCCGGAGCAGAAGTTTTGGCGCGCTGGACGCATCCGCAGTGGGGCGTGTTATCTCCGGCGCATTTTTTGCCAGTCATGGAAGAACACAATTTGGTCGATAGGATGTTCTGGCAGCTGTTTGAGCAGGGCCTGGCCCTACAGCAAAGGCTGGCAACACAAGGACGGATGATCAACCTGGCGTTCAACCTGCACGCCGCACAACTGGCCTGCGCCGAGCTGGCGGAGCGCATTGCCGTTCTGCTCAAGCGATTTCAGGTTCCAGCGGGCAGCGTGATGTTCGAAATCACTGAAGTCGGTGTCGTTAGTGCACCGGCCAGTAGCCTGGAGAACCTAGTGCGGCTACGCATGCTTGGCTGCGGCCTTGCCATGGATGATTTTGGCGCTGGTTATTCTTCACTGGACCGGCTCAGCGAGCTTCCGTTTAGCCAGATCAAGCTCGATCGGACGTTTACGCGCAAGATGCAAAGCCAGCCCAAATGTGCCGCAATCATTAGTTGTACTGTTGCTTTAGCCAGAGCGTTGGGGGTCTCGCTGGTCATCGAAGGTGTAGAGACCACCGAGCAACAGCTACGTCTCATTGAGCTAGGTGGCACCCTTGCCCAGGGCTTTCTTTTTGCACGCCCCATGCCGGAAGCTCATTTCATTGCCTTTTGTAGCGTTCAAGCGGGTTGGGACCGTTGAAGATTGAACGACAGAGACGACTTTGAACTATTATTGCCACAGCCATGACGGGGCGCCAGCATCATGCTGGGTTCTTGAATGAATAGCCGTCAGCCAACGGATTCCCGTACTTCAGGCACTTTCGGTCTTCTATCTCGCATGTATCTACGTCTTTTCTGTCTGTCCGTCGGGCTGTTTTTGGGTTGCACCCCGGTGATGGCTACATCGTTGCCTCCAGCCCCACAGGTACTGTCCAGCCAGTTGCGTATTGATCGTCCCGATATGGCGGTTTCAAGCGAAGACTGGCAGTGGCTGCGGCACAAGTCCGAGCTCAAGGTCGGCGTGTCGGCATCCGCGTCCGCGCCGTTTTCGATCAACGCCCAAGACAACCTGTATGAGGGCATCAGTGCCGATGCAACTGCTCTCATCGCGCAGCTATTGGGATTGCAGGTGAAGGTCGTGGTCTTCGCCAATGAGCAGGATGCGCGCAAGGCATTACGGGTCGGAAGCGTTGATGTGATCAGTATTCACGGCAGCACTGGGCCACGCCCGGACCTGCTACTGAGCATTCCCTACGCCCAGGATAGGCTGGCGGTGTTCAAACGCAGTGCCGAACCCCGGCATTCTCCCGTTGATCTTGCCGGCTTGCGCGTAGCCATCACCTATGAACACAGCGCCGAGCTCAAGCAACGCTATCCGCGGGCTGATTTGCGGGTGTTTGCCGAGCATGACGAGGCGATTGCCGCTGCCGCCTTTGGCCAAGCTGACGTTTACCTAGACGATCTGTACAGCGCCTACTACCGAATCAACAACTCGTACTATGGTTACTTGCGCTTTGAGCGTTTCAGCGACCTACCGGTAGGCGGCTACGGTTTTGCCTTGCGCACGGATAACTCACGCTTGCAGCGGCTCATCAACGTCGCCATCGAGGCCATCGGCGACGATACGTTGCACAACCTGGCCAAGCGGTGGGTCGGCAACAGCTTCATTCCAGGTGAAGAACCCTTAGACCTCACCTTAGAGCAGTTACGCTGGATCAAGCGTAACCCGGTAGCGCGATTGGTGATTAATGACGACATGGCACCGGGTGCCTACTTCGACTCGAGCGGCGTCTTTTCCGGTGGGTTCGCTGACCTGCTCGAAGTGATAACACTAAGTACTGGCCTGAATTTTGAGGTCGTTTTGCGCCGCGGCGGCTATCCGCAGATGATCGAAACACTGAAAGATAACGAGGCTGATCTGGCCTTGATGACCGCTAGTCCTGAGCGTGAAGCGTACTTGCGCTTTTCCAGACCACTGGATGCCAGTCCCTTTGTGTTGCTTAGCAGCAAAGAGCAGCAAGGCAAGCTGCAAAATCTGGCCGACAAGCGCGTGGCGATTCCTACTGGGCACGTGAGCTCACAGCAACTGCGCAAGCGCTACCCCGACGCAGTGATAATCGACGCTGGCACCACGTTGGATACAATGAACATGCTCTATAAAGGCAAGGCCGATGCCGCCATCGTGGCGTTGCCCGCAGCGCGTTATTACATGGAGCGCTTGTTTCGCGACAAATTGGTGATCAACCAGATGCTTGATGTTGGGCCGGCCACGCTCAACTTTGCGATGCGTCGAAGTGATGTTGAACTTCAATCGATTATCAACAAGGTCATGCAAAGCATTGCTCCGGATGAGATCAATGCGATTTCCAACCGCTGGCGTTCACCACCAGGGATGAGCGGCCAGACCTGGGTCGACTACCAACGGGTGATCATCAACATCATCGCGGGTGCGGCGTTGTTGCTGTTGTTATCGCTGGTCTGGGTGGTCTATCTGCGTCGCCAGATCAAAGCCCGGGCGAGGGCAGAGCGAATGCTCAACGATCAACTGCAGTTTGTCGAAACGCTGACTGATTGCATGCCGCCGCCGCTGTACGTGCGTGATCTCAAGGGGCGCATGCTTTCGTGCAATCGCAGTTACCTGAAAAGTGTCGGCTTAAGTGCCGAGCAGGTGCTGAACAAAACGGTGCGCCAGCTACCCAAGGAAAACTTCGAGAGCTTCCCGGACTTTCATCGCATCTACTTTAAGGCGATGCGCGACGGCCAGACGATCGAGTCGGTGCATGCCATTCAGCTCCAAGGCAGGGAGGCGTGGATCAACCACTGGGTGCAACCGTTCCAGGACTCCAAAGGTGACATAAAGGGGGTTATCTGTGGCTGGTTGGATATCACCGAGCACCGTCAGTTGGTGGAGCAGTTGCGAGAAGCGAAGGTCCACGCGGATGACGCCAGCCGTGCCAAGACCAGCTTTCTGGCGACCATGAGCCACGAAATCCGCACGCCGATGAACGCCGTAATCGGCATCCTTGAACTGGCGCTTAAGCGCGCCGAAAGCCAGCCGATCGACCGCGCCAGTATTGAAATAGCCCATACTTCGGCAAAAAGCCTGCTGGAGTTGATCGGCGATATCCTCGACATCGCACGCATCGAATCCGGACGACTTAGTCTGTCGCCCAAGCGTGCCAACTTGCGCGAACTGATCGAGTCGGTGGCCAGAGTGTTCGAGGGGCTAGCCAGGCAAAAGCGCCTGACCCTTATCCTCGACATCGATTCGAGCATCAACTGTGACGTGCTGGTCGATGCCCTGCGCTTCAAGCAAATCCTCTCTAACTTGATCAGCAATGCCATCAAGTTCACCGAAGAAGGCTCGATCAAGATCAGTATTTCCGGGTTTTTGGTCGATGCCAGCCTGCTCAATATTCACCTCAGCGTGGAAGACACCGGCGTTGGCATAAGCCCTACTGACCAGCAGCGCTTGTTCAGACCTTTCGTCCAGGCGCAACGCAATGTGCAACAGACCGAGGGTACGGGACTGGGGCTAGTGATCTGTCGTTCGCTGTGCGAAATGATGGGCGGTCGTGTAACTATGAGCAGTGCGTTAGGTCGTGGAACGATGATAGAAGTAGAGCTGCGCTTTCAGGTATTAGAGCGCATCAGTATCACGCAATTGCCTGCCTTACCATTGACTCATCAACGTTACTGTTTGCAAGTTCTGGTTGTGGATGATCACCAGGTCAACCGCCAAGTCTTACACCAACAACTAGAATTTTTGGGGCACGATGTCTATGAGGCAGAAGACGGTCAGTGTGCCTTCGACTGCTGGGGCAAGCAGCCCTTCGATGTTGTCATTACCGATTGCCACATGCCGGTCATGAATGGTGCTGACCTCGCACGAGCAATTCGCAAAGTCGAACAGGAGCAAGGGCTTGAGCCCACGGTGATTATTGGCCTTACTGCCGATGCACAGCCGGAAGAATTAGAGCAGTGTATTAAAGCGGGCATGAATGATTGCCTGATCAAGCCAATCGGACTCGACGAGCTGGACGCGAGGTTGTTGACGCTAAACCAGGATCGGGAAATAGAAAGCGCGTATCCTGAGACCGCATTGCCACTGATGGCGCCAGACTCGCTACGGCTGGTTGATCTGGGCCCTTTGGAGTTGCTCATCAACAGCGACCCGGTGAAGTTCCGCGAGATACTCGGCGAACTGATCAATAATAATCGCAGAGATTGTCAGTCACTGAGAGTCCTACTTGAAAATGGTGAGACGGATAAGTTAGGGGAACTGGCTCACAGAATTAAAGGCGCTGCGCGTGTTGTGAAGGGAGAGCAATTGGTCGAATTTTGCCGGCGCATGGAGGTTGTATGTGCGGATCCGCAAGCTTCGCCGGAGGAGCTCAGCAAGGCGGTGAATGAAGTGGAATTCGCCATAACCGAGCTGGAGCGCGCCCTTGGAGCTCTTTGAACGGGCAGTTTTGCTCACGTCGCGCTGCTCTGTTGATTTTTTCGGTTCACTTCAGATGCGGAGGGGATCTGAGTACGCCAAGGTGACTAGCTGCATGGCGTTCCGCTCGTAGTGCGCGGGGGGAATTGATCCCCCGAATGATGTGGAATGGTGCTTTAGTGTGTGGTTTAACTCGCTGGAATATAAGGAGGAGCATCCAATCACCTGCAATTTGTCAGGCCCAATCGAGTTCGCATCCTCGCATGAGTGCCATGGCATTCAAATCGCGGATACCTTTGCCGCTGCCGCGGTAAACGTTTTCTCCGGGGCAAAGGATGATGCCGCCGACCGCTGGCGGCACTCAATCAAAGGCGCCACTGACACAGTCTGTAGCCAGCGCTCAAAATCAGTTCCGCAACTGAAAATGTGACCCTTGCTACGGAAGAGTTTCAGCCCCTTCAGATTAGGTGAAATGCGGAACATAAAATTGGCTATCTAATTGTTTTTATAAGAAATAATTGTGGACTTGAAAACCGTCGATGGGCAACTATCCTAGAGTTCGAATCTCTACGCTTCCGCCATCTTCAAAGCCCTGATTATTCAGGGCTTTTTGCGTTTCTGGGGTCTAGAAAAGACCCATTTCAGTTCGGGCGAATGCCTATGAGTTCCGATACTTTTCGGAATGAGTTCCGAAACTTTCCTTATTTTGACGGCTTTGCGATGGCCCCAACCCGGCGATAAACCCGCTCGGTGATGTCGCCTTTGGTGTGCCCCAATAGCAGGCTGGCGTCCTCAATATCCTTGATTTCGGATGCTGCCTTCGGGCGGATATCGCGGAACTGGAACTGCGTAATCCGAGATGCGAGAAGGCTGTCGCCTTCCTCCAAGGCTGTAGATCTGGCCAGGGCCCGAGCTTCATCCCAGCGATTGCGCAGCATCGATGCAGACATGCGCTTGCCCCGCTCGCTGACAATCAAATAGCTGGAGCTGTGCACCTGGTTCCGCGCAGCCATTTGCTTGATCAGCTTGCCGAGGCTGTTATCTACGCCGTCCACCGAGAGCATGATGCGCAGCTTCTTGTGTGTCTTGTTCTGCTGGACAACCAGATAACCCCCCTCGATATCGTCCCGCCTCATCACCAGTACGTCCGCAGGACGCTGGCCCGTCAGATACGCCAGGTCCATGGCGTCTTTCAGTTCCGGTACTGCTTTCTTGTAGACCGCATCCCATACCGCGTCATTGGCGTAGAAGTCCTGAGGCGTCTCCTTGTTTTTGTGCACAGCTAGCGTGGCGGCTGACACGCACGGCGGGGGGCGGCGTTGCTTCTGGTGACCGACTGGCCGAGCTAGCGCCTGGCGGTTATGGCGCAGTTGCCGGTCGGGCTGATCTCTGCCCAGCGTCTGCGGCCAGGATAAACGGCTACTGTCGGGCAAGTGTATGATGTACTTCAGCCTGGTCGAGCGCGACGCACAAGGAGATGGCTGGCATCTGACACCAAAACCTGCTGTCACCTATTCCACTGGCGGCGAGGTCAACGAATTCACCTACGGCAATGAACCGTTCCGCGACCCGGACTGCAAGCCGAGCTATCCACTGCCGTAGTCGACTGCACCCAAGCACAAGGATGTGGCTACCATGAACACCCGCAACCCCCTGATCAGCGTGCTGATCTACCCGCTCGCGCCAATTGCAGTGATCTATCTCACCCACGTGCTGTGCCGCGAGCTCTGGTTCGCAAGCTTCTACGTGCCTGGCGAGGATGGCGGCGAAGTGGAGCCGGCGATGGCCATGATTGGCATTCCGTTTCTATTGATCATCGGGGCATTGCTGTTGGGCGGCCTCACTGTGCTGAAAAGGTGGGGCGCCCCGCGCTGGCTGACCGCGCTGCTGCGAGTGCCGCTGGTGGGCATGGCGCTGCTGCTCTCGTTGATTGCGACCGTGTTCTTCATGGGCCAGCCGCTGGCGGTGTTCAGCCATTGGCAGGTGGCATCCGCGTGGTTGGCCTGGCTTGGGAGTGCGGGGGTGTTTATGGTGCAGCAGTGGGATCGATTGCGTAGCTGAAGCTCGCGAACGGGGCTGATCGCGTGTGCTTATCGAATGCTGCGAGGGCTGCGCCCTCATTTCGCGACACAGGACCGTTCCCGTTTCTGAAGTGCGAGCAACTGTTTTGCTGCAACTTCCAAAGCCCTCGCAAAATCCAGTGTGTTGCATCCACCGGTTGAAGCCACAACCCGCTGCAGACATTCATGACAATTAAGCTAAAAGGCCATTTTTAGCCGGTCCCGGTGAGCGATTTGAATGCATTATTGGGCGTATTCAACGGAATGTCCCATTTAACAATTTTCTGCCTCAGGCGCACGGAAGGCCTTACTGTAGTAGCCGGACGGGTCGAAACAGCAAACCTGCTTCTTACCGGATGCAAGCATATCGCAGGCATTACCAATTCGTTTTGCGCGCGTCTTAAGTTGCTTGGCTGAAGTGATCCAGTGTATCCAGTCTACTCGTGCGATGGTCGTTGTATTGTTCCAGACTGTACAAGCCTCAGGATAGGCTGCCAGTGCCTCCTGAAAATCTGCTGGGATGTCAGGCTCGGGTTCCTTCTTCACAGGGGTTAGCGCTAGAGTCACGATATCCCCAACGGCCGCACCGGCGGCTTCGAGTAATTCTGTACTTACCTGCAACCAATGGCTCAGCTGACCATCCGGCTCAAGGGTTGCCTGGAAATGGTGCCCATTGATTGTGCCTTCAACAGTCGTCCTTCCTCGCCTTGGAAGCTGTTCACTCGCGTCTTTTGGCAGTACTACAAACGCCCAGGACGTATCATTATCAGGCGTTGCCGGACGAAGAAGCTTTGCTTTGAATCGGGATTTCACATCGATTGTTGTCATTGCAACGCCTCCGTTTAATACGCCAAGCTCAGCTGCGGTAAAGATTTAGTGCACGAGATCGACGCTACCTATTAGTTACTACTCTGTCCAGCGGCTGCTTATGGCCGGAACCAGACATTGGCGGTCGTCATTGATCTGGCGCGCTCTGCAGCTAAGAAGAAATGGCCGATGGCCTATACTGCTTTGATCAAATGGCCAGAGCGACAAAGCGTGAAGAGGACCCTGGCGGGAGTAATCGAGGCCGGCGAGCCGCTGATTCAGCAGGCCATCGATGCGCTGCGCCGCTATCCTGAAGCCCTGGATGCCGGTCAACCGGCAAAGGAAGTCGAGCGCCTGCGGCTGGAGGCTGAGTCGCTTTACCAGGCTGTCACCGAATACCAGCTGCGCGCCCTGAGTGGTTATAGCGAGACCCTTCATTGAGGGAGGCTTCAAAGGTAGCTCATGATGAAGGTCACACTCGAGTTTGCCGTGCCAGGTGTGAGTGATTCATTGGGTATTCGGTAGTAGGCCGCTTTGAGGGGGATCTGGAAGTTTCCACCACTGTTGCCGGTGCTGTCGGTGAAGACCTGACTCTTTTCGAGTTCAATGGGTTGACTATTTTCGTTGAATAGCTGAAGGCCAATCCCGCGAGCGATTGAGTCGGCGCTTAACTCAACAATTCCCGCTCGTGCATCAATAATGGAAGTGTTGGCTTTGAGCGTGTAATGGATCTTGTTAATCGCCTTTGGGCAGTCAATCAGGTTAATGTTGAAGGCGACCTTGGGCGTGTTTGCAGTGTCAAGGCTGCTGACGGTGTGATCAGTGCCCATATTGACCTGCACGTCCGGACTTTTGCAGGAGGCAGATTGATGGGTAATGGTTATGTTAAGATAGAACTTGATAAGTTCCAGATCACCTTTCTTATAGGTGGCCAGTAGCCCGTTGATCGGTTTGGTATTGGTGGGAATATTACCTGTTTTTACCAAGCCGAGCGTATAGGTAGCACCCATGAGATATCGACTACCTGTTGTTGTGACAACGTTGTCGTCATAGGAGGGCAGGCCCTCGTTTTTATCCCCACTTTTAATGTACCAGGACAGTCCGGTCCCGGGCATCGCGAACAAGTAGCCCTTGGTGGTATGGGTGCTGAAGGACGGATTAGCAATAAGCCCCATATTGGTGTTGACGCTGCAGTCATATGAGGCTGTGTCGCCCACGCTGCCCATAGACTGTTCGTAGACAGTGGTGCCATCAGGTGTATCTCGGGGGATATCAAGTTTCATATCGCTAAGTGAACTATTTAGTATAAGCGTCTTGAAATTTGATACTGGTGTGCAAATTGCGGCCATTGATGAAGTGCTGGCGCAGAGCAATAGGGTGAACAGCAGCCATGTTATGTTGTTGAGTGCCATTACTTGCCTGGCCTCTCAATAAATTCCCAATGGTAATCCGGGTTTTCAGCTTTGAGTTTGTTGGCTTCATCGCGAAGGGGAGTGCTTGCAGAAGTTTCGTGCTGCACGGTAGGCGCACAAGCAGAAATTGCAATAAGAATACTTGCAAGTAAAGTTGGTTTTAATTTATAATTGCTTGCTTGCTTGCTTGCTTGCTTGCTTGCTTGCTTGCTTGCTTGCTTGCTTGCTTGCTTGCTTGCTTGCTTGCTTGCTTGCTTGCTTGCTTGCTTTGCGTTAATTCCGAATTGTGTAAGTTCATTGCTAATTCGTACTCGTTCAAAATGGATAGGTGAAGCTACCTACGCCACCTCGAATTCGAAATCAGACGATTCTCATTTTTGCCACAAGCGCTAGGCCTTGGGCGGCATTCCTCCCCTGGTTGGCGAGCAACCATCTAGCCACTAGTTCTCAAGGTGGGGCTCTTTATGTTGGTGTCGTACAGGCTCCATCAGGCGCTCGGTTCTGCTGCTGATCGGTAATTGTCAGGCCTTGGGCGCTCGACTATCAGCGCCTGGATATTTGGTTCAGGGCCAGGCCCCGATGTTTTCCCGCAGCTGCTCGACGTGAAAATCACCGGCATGGCCCGGGTCGGAATGAACCTGACTGGGAGCGAGGAAGTGGACGGTGGCCGCTTTCTCACCTGCCTACCGGCAGGCTGAACGTGGATTAGTGGGTTACGCTGGAAAGCAGGCAACGCGCAAATGCAAACGGCCTCTCATCACGGATGAATCAAAATGAAACTGATTTTGGTAGCGCTCGTTGTTGGTCTGTTGGCTTGGAAGCTTTCCCCTCAATTGCAATCCTTGACTGAGGTCCGGCTATCGCCTCCCACAGCAGCCTCTTCAGTTACGATTGCTCCGAAGCTTGTTTCACCGCCATTCAAATGCGATGGGCGCAAATATTGTTCCCAGATGACCTCGTGCAAAGAGGCCAAAAACTTTCTGCAAAATTGCCCAGGCATGGAGATGGACGGTGACTACGACGGCGTGCCCTGTGAGGCGCAGTGGTGCCGGTGACAACTCACCGATAGCTGGCATGTTGGTAGATATCGGTGAGTTGTCACCAGTGCTGAAGCCGGCGGAGGTTGGTGGGCCTAGAAGGGCGCAGCAGGAACATGTAGCGAGGCAGGGCGTTCAGTCTGGCCCAGTGCTCGCGGCCTGTTCCCTGTCGCTGGTCGGAGCAAGTTCGCAGGCGACATCGTCGCATATCTGCGTTGAGACCCTGTAGCCAAGACGACTTGATCGGCAGGGAGCTGCCTAAAACAAGCCTTGAAATCCGGTTGTTACCGCTTTATGTTCCCGGGATTCAAGGAGGACTCTGACAGATGGCACGCATAGGTTTGGTACTGACACCCGGTTTTGCTGATTGGGAATACGCTTTCATTGCAGGCACCGCATCACCGTTTTACGGAATCGACGTCCGCTTTTTTGCCCCAGCTCCGGGGCAGTTCTTCTCGCAGGGAGGGTTGGCCGTAACGGTGGATAGCAGTTTGGAACAATGCCTGGACTGGAAACCAGATGTTGTCGTCATCGTCGGAGGCATGGTCTGGGAGCAAGCAGAAGCGCCAGATATTGGAGACTTTCTTCGCGCTAGCCGACTCGCGGGGGCGACAATCGCTGGAATATGTGGCGCAACGCTGGCTCTGGCGAGGGCTGACCTCCTCAACACGACGCCTCACACCTCGAACAGCGCTGATTTCCTAAAACAGAAGGCTGCAAATTATAAAGGGGAGGCTCTTTATCACAGCTGTACAGGCGCTATGGTTGCAGACCGGATCATTACTGCACCAGGCCCTGCACCTGTTAGCTTCACCTGCGCAGTGTTTGAAGCTGCGGGGCTATCGCCAGAGGTTGTTCTACAGTTCAGATCAATGTTGGCCGCTGAACATGAGTAACCGTGTCGTCCCACAGCCGCAGCTCATGAGTACTCGGTGTGAGGACTGGTCCACCTGTTTACTTCTCGCAACTATCTAGGGCATGTGACATCAGCATCCGGGTCGAGGACTTCGCCGGATGCTTACGCAGATTTGTCGAGCCGCTAACCTGGTTAGTAAAGTCGCACCTTCGATGACGGCGCACTCATCAAACGGCTCGCGGAGCAGGATAACTTTCCCAGCGACGCAGCCTGCGCTGAATGCTGGATTAGCTACGGAATCGTTCGCCAGCCGCTCGACAAAACGGTTAGCCCTTGCCACTTCAGCTTTAACAGTGCCTGCCGGGAAGCCTATTGGCTCCGGTACTTCTGCGCTTAGAGCGATCACTGACGGACCGAGCCCGCAGTAGCGGTGGCTGCATTTCGTCGGCAGGGCAAGAACTTAAGAGATCGTGGTCAGTCTTACCAGGTACTTAGTCCTACCTCTGGAGCCGTACAAAAAATGAAGAAAACCCTGGTGGCCGTTTTTGCCTGTGCATTTGTGATGGGGACGGCGGCGCTGTTGCCGGCCGATCTCTCTCCTATCGGCTCAGCTTACGCAAGGGGTGAAGGGGGTGGTGGTGGCCACGGCGGCGGCCACGGCGGTGGAAACGGAGGCGGCATGGGTGCAGGAAATGGCAGCCATGGTGGTAAAAGTAACGGTGCCAGTTTTGGCGGCGATCATGCCGGTAAGGCGACACGTGATCACGGCGTGAGTGGTAACCGCTACGGTAGCGACCGCAATGACGATAATGGTCATGGCACTTCTACTTCCGGCATTGCTCATTCCAAGGACACCCGCGGTTTGTCCAAGTCAACTGCAATCTCCGCTACCACGCCGGGTGATCATAATGCTAAAGGGCTGAGCAACGCGGTCAGGTCGTCTTCCAAGAACGATCGTTGATACGATTCGCTGCAGCGTGTCCAAGGCCATTTGAGTACGCCGACGAAGCCCAGCCCCGTGCTGGGCTTTTTGCAATTGGCAGGCATGACAATCCCGGCGCAAGGCCGGGCTTGGCGCTGCGTCTCATCGAGCGCTGCGGGATGACAGACTGCATTCGATATCGATCGTAGTAGCGGTGTAACGCGTCAGCGAGTAACCAGCGGCTCCCCAGCGCGCATCCGAAAGCGCATAACGCTGAGCCGTGCTGCCGGACCCCACGGCAGGGTTAATCGATATTATTTGATTTGGAATATAAATTAGCTATCTTAAGAACAGAGTTGTATTTAAGTCTGCTTGAGAACTGCACATGCTGAAACGATCACTCTTTCTCCTTGCTTCTACATTTACATGTATGCCTGTTTTTGCTGCAGGGAGCCTCCAGGATGCCATTGGATCCAATGTAATCGCTGCCGGAGAGGTTGAAGAGTATTTCTGCCCCGGGCTGGGGCTGTATGATTGCTCGGGTTGGCCAGCGAATCTTTATCGGTTCACGGGTCAGAACGTCTGCTTTACATCGAGCGAATCTTGCAACTTGGGCTGCTCTGCCTTATTGCTTGAAAAGGACGGGCTGCAGTCGATTCTTTTAGTGGGTGCAAGATACCGTGACAAGATTTCGCGCGCATCTGGGCAGGCCAAGGATTGTCCCAAAGACTTCACCCGGTAGGGTGTCTCCGCGCCACCTCTTCTTGAAATTTCCGCTTTGCGATCGCCTTCTCGATGAATTGAACGTGCGTTCTCGCCATCGGCCACCTCCTTCAATCCGCTCGGCGGCAATTGCAACACGCGGTATAACCCCTGCCGAGAACGCTTCTGCCAAAAATCATTACAGGGAAGGAAAATGAAGGCTTATAAAACCTGCTCAGCGCTGATCGCAACAGCGTTTCTGTTTTTACACGGCTGCGAGAACCCTGAGGGTCACATCTACCAAGCTAACCGTTGTGCGGTGGCCTATTCGATGGGGAGCAACGTCGACCCATCAGTCGTTACCAACGCTGCCCTCGAAACCGGGCAGTACATGCGAGCGCACGGTATCAATAAGAGCGCTGCAGAGCTAACCGCCATGACTGACAAGGTCAAGGATGAAATAATGGGCACCCTCGACGCTCCGTATAAGGGTTGGGAAGGCCGAGCCGATAGAATTTCAGAATCTGATTTTTGCAAAAAGTACCTGAGTAGCTTGCAAGCGCAATAGGTGCGCGGGCTGCCGGTGTTGTTCCATAGCATTGTACTACTGCTTTGTCAGGGGCCAGGCCTCCCGAAGGCTACCCTGGCTGCAGTAAATTTGAGCCATGAAAATGCCCGCGCTGAGCGGGCAATCGGAATGTTTGAATAGACTCAGGCGCCCGATTCAGGGTCGCTTGCAGGTACGCCGCGGGGTTCCTTGTTTTCATCCTGATCGTTCATCTGTGAGTCGGCGTCAGGCTGATCGGTGCGGCCCTTATTGACTGCTTGCGGACGCTCGGTTGGTTGCGAATGGTTGGTATGCATGTCAGAAAGCTCTTGCTCGACAGGTGTCTCATCATCCGGCGGCAGAGGGACCTCAGGCTCATCACGCCGGGAATCATGGCCGGTTTCGTTAGTGGTTGTTCGGGTTACGTTCTGCTGCGACCTGTTACCAGGTGCATTCTCGTCACTTTCCATGCGGGCTCTCCGTTCTGATGCGCGGGACATCCACGCTTAACATTCAGAGATGCTAAATCCGTGAGGAGTGCCGCGCATTGGACGAATGGCGGCCAATGAAGACCCCGGCTTGGCGACCGGGTTTCTTTTGATCCTCACCAAAAGCGAAATGATCACGATGGACAAAACATGCCACCAGCCTTTCCCTGCTGCGCTTTCGTTGCACTCCTTGTATTGTTGGCCAAGGCCAGGAATTGCCTTCTGCTGCGGCCCTAGACAGCCCGCGCGAGAATCCGGACTCTCCATCAGGTACTGACGTGAAGCGTGATATCCACCTCGTTATTCTTTTGCTACTGGTGATTGGCTGTTCCTTGGCATCGCTGACCTTGTGGAAAGTGGTGGCCTCGCGAGAACGAGCACTGGAAGAAATCAACATTCATGGACTGAACCTGACTCAGGCGCTCGCCACCTATGCTGACGGCATCGTCAGGCAGAGCTCGCTTTTGCTGCTTGGCCTGGTCGAGCGTCTGGAGACGGAAGGCAGCGACCCCGCGCAGATCGATCGCCTGAGTCTGCTCGTTAGCCGTCAGCAGCCGCTGATGCCACAGATGAGCGGCGTCACCATCTATGACAAGCAAGGCCGGTGGTTGATGTCATCCAACCGCACGATTCCGGCAGGCGCCAATAGCAGCGACCGGGCTTACTTCATTCATCACCTCAACGATCCTTCCCGCGAGCCCTTTATCGGCCTGCCAATCCGCAGCCGATCCAACCAGGAATGGGTGATCACCATCAGCCGTCGATTCAATGACGCACAGGGCAATTTTGCTGGAGTGGTGGCGGTTACCCTGGGGATCGAAAATTTTCTACGGCTCTTCGGCAAGATCGATTTAGGGCAGGAAGGCGCAATCGGTTTGTCTTACACCGACGGTTCGATGCTGGTGCGCTATCCGTTTCGCGAGCAGGACATGGGACGCAATTTTTCAACGTCTCCGATCTACGCCAAGTACCTGGTCGATAAAACGGTGGGAACGGCTTCATTCACCTCCAGCCTGGACGGGGTGGAGCGGCTTTACGCTTTTCGCAAAAGCGATAGGCTCCCGCTGGTGACCACTGTCGCGTTGGGCAAGCGCGAGGCACTGGCGTCCTGGAAGCTCGAAGCGGTGTTGTCGCTGTTGGCGGTGTCGGGCCTGCTTGGGGTCACCGGAATCATCGGGTGGATGCTGATCCGCGATATCCGACGCAGGATCGAGATAGAAGGGGCGTTGCTGGTGGCGCAGCAGCAACTACTCGAGACCAACCAGCAGCTCGAGCGATTGGCAATGAACGATGCGCTGACCGGTCTGGCGAACCGGCGCTGCTTCGACGAGACGCTGGCCATGGAAGTACATCGAGCCCAGCGGGATGAGACCCTCCTGGCATTACTCATAATCGATATCGACCATTTCAAGCTGTACAACGACACCTATGGTCATCTTGCGGGTGATGCGTGCCTGAGGGAGGTTGGTAGTGTGCTTGCAGAATGTGTCCGGCGGCCAACCGATCTGCTGGCCCGCTACGGTGGCGAGGAAATGGCTGTGATCCTGCCCAATACCGACATCGCAGGGGCGACGGTGGTTGCACAGCTGATGCTTGATCGATTGAACGGACAAAATATCGTTCACGAAAGCAGTCCCTTTGGGCATGTTACCGTGAGCATCGGCCTCTCCTCCATGCCGGGAGCGAACCTGGATCAATGGCAATCGTTGCTCGATAAAGCAGACCAGGCGCTCTACATCGCCAAAGCGGCTGGGCGCAATCGTCTGGCTGTTGGCTGAGCGTCTTCCTCGCCGACGTTCGCGACGGACCAGGACTTTACCTGGCAGCTCTATCTGCTGGCCGTCCATATATGGGCGTCGGCGACCATCGGCCTGGTGATGACGCTGGTCGGCTCGCCACTTGCCCCGTCGCCTGACATTGCCCGTGCTGCCGCTAGTGGGTGGGGCTGCCGTTGGTAGCTGCGCGAAACAGAAATGGTGCCCATCTACGTGAGCAGCATTTCTAGTTACGTTAGCTATCCAGGCTTATCGATATTTCGGGTTCATGACTGACGGGGAAGTTAACCGAACGGGCAATGAAGCACTTTTTGTGTGCGATCCGGTGAAGTGCCTTAGCTTTTTCGATGTCAGACCCCGACGCCAAGATTACCTTCGGCCTCAAAACAACCGAGGTAAATTGACGTTCCTGTGCCCTCATTACCCATCCAAGTTACCTGAACTTCGTAGTCGTGTACTTTGTCTGCCATTTGATCCTGCCTGGGAAAGAAATACGCTACGGATCATCGCCGCCGTGCGGTCACCACCTGCACGTCTCTGGCGTTCAGGCGGTCATCGTTCCTTCTGTGTCTCCTGGTGTGCGCCCGGTCAGGACGCGGCTTGCCTGCGCCAATATCCGCGAAGGGCCGGCCAGTACTCCGACAGGGCAATACCCAGCACAATGATTGCACCGCCGAGAAAGACCGTCGGGCTCAACGACTCGTTGAGAATCAGTGTTGCGAATACCGCAGCGAACACCGGTTCAAGGTTATAGATGAAGGTCGCTCGTGCCGGGGTTGTCCGTTGTTGAAAGCGAGTCTGGACCCAGAACGCAAATGCTGTCGCCAATACGGCGGTGATCACCACCGCTCGAACAACACTTGCATCCAGATGCGTCGGCAATACCTGACCCACCATAAACACACTGCACAGCAGGCCCAGAATGGCCATGGTAGCGATCTGGATGAAGGCCAGAGCCGCGCTGCCAGCCTTGTGACCGAGCCGGTCAAGGGCCAGGATGTGCAACGCCGTGAATATCGAGCCAAACACCACCAGCAGGTCGCCTTTGTGCAGTTGTTGCACGTCGGCACCGGACATCACGAAGATCCCCGCAAGGGCTAGCACCGCGCCGATCTTGGTGCCGGTACCGGTAGGTACTTTGAACAGTGGGCCTGCCAGCAGCGGTACCCAGATTACGCATAGCCCGGCAAGAAAGCCGGTGTTGACCGCCGTGGTGTACTGCAAGCCGTAGATCAGCAAAAAGAATGAGCAGAACAACAGCGTGCCGAGCAGTACGCCGGCGCTGAACCCGGCACGGTTAAGTTGGCTCAGGCTGCGCCAGGCGAAAGGTAGCACCACCAGTGCGGCAAGCGCGAAACGCAGCCAGAGGATTACCAGGACCGGGTTGCCGGTCACCGCTTCTTTCATCAGCGGAAAACCCAGGCCCCATCCCAAGGCCACGAACACCAGTAATGCTTCGGCCTGGTATTGCCCTTTTCGCCCAACTGGGGGCGATACATCCTTCACCTCAATCATCCATGATCCTTACATATCGTTCAGGCAGGTAGCGGGCGTCTTGCCCGTTTTATCGCCTCTGTCTTTCGTCCTGCGGCGACTTGTACGATGGCCTCACGGGTGGGGCCGACGCTCGGACGAACACTCGAGGAGATCAGATGGGGCGCCACTCCCATGGCTAAAAGTACATGGGAAGATTTCTGGGAGCCAGAGCTACAGGCAGAACCGGTCGAAATGGCCTGTACCGGGAGACAGTTGACGATGGGGTAAGCGCCCGGCCAATACGCTTACCGGATTCGATGGCGTAAAGGTGGCGTGAACCCGGACGTTCATTCCGCTGAGGAGACTCGCCAGGGGAGGGACTGCAGAAAATTATTGCTAATACGAATTGTTACCATATACCATCGCCGCGCTTCACCCTCACTGTCCGTTCTTCCCTGTTCTGGAACCGCAATCGATGCGTCGCACGATCGTCTCGCTGTGTCTGCTCCACGCTGCGCCTTCACTCGTATGGGCCTCAGAACCGCCTCTTGCGGCGGGTAACATTCAGCTAGAAGCAGTCAGCATCAATGCTGACGCGATCGATTACGAGCGTGCCGATGGGCCTGTAGAGGGCTATAAAGCCAACCGTTCGGCCAGTGCGACACGCACTGACACTGCCCTGCACGAAACCCCGCAGTCGGTCAGCGTGGTGCCCAAGGATGTCCTGGAGGACACCGGCGCCACCCGCCTGCAGGATGGCCTCGACTATGCCGGCGGCGTCGGCCGCGCCAACAACTTCGGCGGCCAGGGCCTGACCACTTTCACCGTACGCGGTTTCACCACCGGCGAGTTCTACCGCAATGGTTTCCCGATCAACCGCGGCTACCCCAACGCCCCCGACGCCAACACCGTCGAGCGCCTGGAAGTGCTGCGCGGCCCGGCCACCAGCCTCTATGGCCGCGGTGACCCCGGCGGCACCTTCAACGTGGTCAGCAAGCAACCGCTGCCCGAATCGAAGGTCATCCTGGGCAGCCAGTTCGACGACCAGGGCATGCACCGCGCCACCCTGGACGCCACGGGCCCGCTGAGCCAGGACGGTAGCCTCGCCTACCGCCTGAACGTGCTCGGTGAGGGCGGTGAAAGCTTCCGTGACGATGTCGAGAGTGAACGCTACGACGTGGCACCGGTGATCAGCTGGCAGGTCAACGACAGCACGAAGGTCGTTTTCGAGGGCGATTTCATGCGCAACAATCACCCACTCGACCGTGGCCTGACCCGCTACAGCACCCAGACCGGTAGCGCCTCCCGCGACACTTACATCTGGGAGAAAGGCAGCGACAACCTGCTGCACAACGACAACAACATGGCCCAAGTGCGTTTCGAGCACCTGCTCAACGACAACTGGACCCTGGGCGGTGGTTTCCAGTTCCTCGACGGCTCGCTCAAGGGCAACGCCGTGGAGGCCAACGGCGCACCGGCCGACGGCCGCACCCTGCAACGCAACTTCAACTACCGCAAGCTGGAATGGACCGACCGCGACTGGCAACTCAACCTTACCGGTCATTTCGACACGGGTGGCTTCGCCCATACGCTACTGACCGGCGTCGAGTACGAGGACTACGACTACAACTCGATCATCCGGCGCTCCTCGGCGGCGAACGGTACCTACCCGATCGACATCTACAACCCGGTACTTGGCCAGGCGCGCCCGGCGCTGACCCGCGTCACCACCTGGGACAAGGAGAACCTGCAGACCTGGGCCTTCTTCATCCAGGACCAGGTGGCCCTGACCGAGCGCCTCAAGGCCCTCGCCGGGGTGCGTTTTGAACGCTTCGAGCACGACTATGACGACAAACTCGTCAACAGCCGCGATTTCAGCAAAGGGCAGAACGGCGTCACCCCGCGCTTTGGCCTGCTCTACGACCTGAGCGACACGGTCGCGGTCTACGCCAACACCGCCCGCTCGTTCAAACCCAACACCGGCACGCCGGCCGGCGGCGGTGGTTTCGACCCGGAGAAAGGCAAGTCCTATGAGCTGGGCGTGAAGTGGGAGGCGCTGGATCGGCAACTGAGTGTCGATGCCGCGGTGTACCACATCGTCAAGCAAAACGTGCTCACCCGCGACCCGCTGAACACCGACTACAGCCTGGCGGCCGGCGAGGTACGCAGCCGTGGCCTGGACATCAACGTGGCGGGCAACATCACCCCTGAATGGCGGATGATCGGCGGCTACGCCTACGTCGATGCCGAGGTGACCAAGGACAATCGCCTGCCCACCGGCACACGCCTGGCCAATATCCCGCGCAACAGCTTCAGCCTGCTCAACACCTACGAGTTCCAGGACGGTTTGGCCAAGGGCCTGGGCCTGGGGGTGGGGGTCAAGTACGTGGACGATCGCAGTGGCCAAACCGAAGCGCTGACCTACACCATGGAACGCTACAGCGTGGTGGACCTGCTGAGCTTCTACAAGGTCAACGAGCACGTGCGCCTGAACCTGGACGTGAAGAACGTGTTCAACAAGGGGTATGACGAAGGGGCCTTCAATAGCTATGTCTACCCTGGAGCTCCGCGCACGGTGCAGGCAGGAGTGGCCTACACGTTCTGATCGGCGGGGGAAGCTGACGGCAATCGTGCTCTTGGATGGCCGTGGTCGGGCAGGCATTGGCGAATCACCTGACGACGCTGTTTCCCGCTCGAAGTGTGAAATCAGAACTACTGCCCAGTATCCGCTTGACTATGCCCCTAGGGACAGACTTTAAGCTGTGGCGATTAAACGCGGCAGGGTTCTGTCACAAGGAGGTTCTGTGAGCAAGTTGTGTCTGGTGACAGGCGCCAATGGGCATCTGGGGAATACCCTGGTCAGGGCGTTGCTCGATCAGGGCTACCGTGTGCGGGCCGGCGTGCGCGATACGACAAGGACCGAGCCCTTTGACGGGCTGGATTGCGAGCTCGTCTATGCCGAATTGCAGGATGAACCGTCCCTGCTCAAGGCGATGGCAGGGGTCGAGGTACTGTTCCAGGTGGCTGCGGTGTTCAGGCATTGGGCCAGGCGGCCAGAAGCCGAGATCGTCGAACCTAATGTGCGGGGTACGCGCAATGCGTTGCAGGCCGCGTCTCGCGCGGGTGTGAAACGGGTCGTGTACGTCAGCTCGGTGGCCGCGATCGGGCATGATGGTCAACCGCTGGATGAAGACACCTGGAACGACGAGACCGAAAACGCTTACTACAAGTCGAAGATCCTCGCCGAGCGAATGGCCTGGCAGACTGCGCGGGAGCTGGACCTGTGGATGGTCTCGGTCTTGCCCTCGGCCATGATCGGGCCCAATGCGACGCAACTGACCGACACCATGAGCTTTCTCGAATCCGTGCGCCAACGTCAGATGCCACTGGACCCGGGGTTTCACTTCAATTTCGTCGATGTGCGTGACGTCGCCCAGGGCTTGATTCTGGCGGCGCAAAAGGGCCGGGCAGGGCAGCGCTACATCCTCGCGAACGAGCGCTCCTCGTCACTGGCCGATCTGCTGGAGGCGGCCAATGCACGGGTGCCGGGGTATCGTCAGCCTCCGCGAGCACCGCGCTGGTTGCTGATGTGTGTCGCCTGGGTACAGGAGCGGATAGCGAGCCTGACCGGCAGGCCGGCGCAGTTGCTGCTGAGCCAGGTACGCCTGTTCCATGACGTGCGCCAGGAGTACAGCATCGCCAAGGCGCGCCGGGAACTGGGCTTCAGCCCGCGCTCTGCGGAGGATAGCCTGAGGTCGGCGTTCAGCTATCTTGGCAGGCGAGCGATCCAGCCGTACGAGGACAGGCCTGGGTTTGCTGGCCGAACAGCGCGCTCATCTCGCCTTTGAGTTCGACCAGGTGACGGTCCAGCGCCTGTAACGTTGCGATCTGCTCACTGACCTGTTGGCGCTTGGCGTCGACAGCTGCAAATTCTACGGCCGTTTGCACGGGGGCGAGCCCTGCACGGGAGAGAAAAGCCATAGGCAAACAGCCGCAGAAAATCACCCGTTACCGTCGTTGGATGCAAGCGCGAGTGCTCGCAAGAAGCCGGTAGCGAGCGAAGCGTATGCCGTCGACCTCGACCTCTCCATCACGGCGAAAGCCTATTCGAAGAATACCCTTGATGCGTGTTCTGCTTGGCGCAAGCAAGACAGTGACCGACCCCAGTCCCATCTCCTGAAAGGCTCGCCGAACGATCTCATCAAAAATTGCCTTGCCCAAGCCCCAGTAGTCCGGGTGTAAAACCAGGGCCAGGTCTGCATCACCTTGTTCTTGCTGCAAACCGCCCCAGCCGGCAAATGTCTGATTCACCCAAAAAGCCCATGGGCCATATCCATTGAGCAGCCACTGTGACTCTTTTTCGGCGACCCACGCTGAGCATTTGGCTTCGTCAAAGTCAGGGCGGCCCAAGGGCATGTGGCGCAAGACATCGGGGTTGTTGTTGAGCTCGATGATATCGGCGCTGCTGATTTCACTGAGTCGCTTGAATTGCAGGTCCATGCGTTGCCTTTTTATACCGCCGGTAACCCCGTCTGAACGTTATCCGGCCACCATTGGAAAAGTACTGGCTGGCACCTGCGCAGATGATCGAACCATGCTAGCCGGCGAGCGAGTGTTCTGGAGTGCTTCTCGCCAGGTCAACGGCGGCGGTAATGGCTGCTCGGGCTTGAGGGCTGTTCTTCCAGCAGGTCGAGCCTAGTGCGGCTGATGCGTGAGCCAGGATGTCACTGACGTCCGCTTTGCCGAGCTCTGCCAGCGATTCAATACCCATTTGCTCGAGGCGGGTGATAACGGTTGGGCCTACGCCTTTGAGCGCGAGCAGTGCGGTTCGCTCCCTCGGTGAAAATGCCATCTGAGAACTCCTTTTCTGGGCATGCGTCTCTGAAAGATTGCCCTATGTTTGAGATTGTCTCAACCCGAGCAGTCTGGATCGCTGGTTGCCGTTGGGCGCGCAGGGGGAGGTAGGTGACTAACTTTTCACGATAGCGTCTATAGGACAGACAACGGAAAGGTAATAAGGACATTACATGCTACAGAAGCTCATGTTGATATTGGCCATCTCACAAGTGGGTGGCTGTGCCTGGACTGCAGCAGTTTCCCATGGTTCGTATGACTGCTATGAGGGGCTTGAGGTTGAATATCAGCTCGCACAGTTTATTGGTCCGCTTGTGCTCCTGGATTTGCCGTTCACCTTCGTTGCCGATACCGTTTCGCTACCGCTGTGCTGGTACTGATCACAATGGGCATCCCGGGCCGCGTACCCGCCACTACAGGCGCGTGAGCCACAGCCCTCTGCTAGGACTCAACACCATGCCCCGGTTTTGCACAGATGTAGCGGTCCTTATCAACGCGTTTGTCCAAAGGCGAGGCTTGCGCCGGCGAGCATGGCTACGACCCGCAGATCTTGCTTGAAGCCAGACGCTTGCCCAGCAGCTTCTGGAAGCGCTCGCATCAAGCGCTTCAGGTGGTTCACAGCAAGGGTTTGGCGGGATTGCCCACTACGGTTACCCCAGCGGCCACGCTCTTGGTCACAACCGCACCCATGCCAACAACTGCGCCTTTGCCAATAACCAGCGGTTTGCTTGAGGTGCCCGGCTTGATGATTGCCCCTGTGCCGATATAGGCATGATCTTCGATGTGCACATGGCCATTGCAATGAACGTTTGGGGCAAAGGTGACGTAATCGCCGATGACACAATCATGCGCCACGTAGCTATAAATGTTGGCGTGGAATTGCTTGCCTATTTTTATATTGGAGGTCAGGTGGGTGAAGTGGCAGAGTACTGCGCCTTCGCCCACCTCGACCGAATCTAAAATGATTGAGCTGGATGCTGTTACCGACGCGATGCCCAGGTGCTCTTGCCTGCACTTGGCTTCGAGCGCTTCACGTGCGGTGCTGCTGCCAATGGCAATGATCACAGACTTCCCGGTGTGGGGCAGGTCCACGTATTCTTGGAAGGTGTAGACCGGGCAGCCGTTGACGTGTTTTTCTTCTGCTGCGTCAACGATAAAGCACAGTTGCTCATCCGGGTATTGCGCGCGAACCAAGGGTAAAACTTCTCGGCCGAAACCGCCTGCACCATAAATACCAATCACTTTTTGCATGGATTGCCGCTCTATTTGTATAAACAGAAAATATAGGAGTTTGTTTTTGCTTGATCAGCGATGAGCCTATTTATGCTGCCAGCAAAATTGTATGGTTTTTACCCGGTGCTCGCCATCAGGGCGCAAGACAGCCGTCCTGGCCAGGTCGCCGATCAGGTTGAGCTCGCACGGCAGTCGGGCCTGGAGGGGTTATCGGCCAGGGCGTCGATGGCAATAGGGCGGGTAGGGCGCGGCGAGGGAGCGCGACGGCGTTCAGGCGCTATGTTGCATCGCCTGCAACCGTGCAATGGACTTTTGCACAGAACGCAGCCGACAAGCTGGAAATGTTCTTCTAAGGTGTATCCATCAGCAGCGCTGAAAGGATTCACACATGGAGGTGTGCGTACACTCAAGCGTGCGGTGCACGCGTGAGGGGGCTGTATCCACAGGCGGGATTGGCCTGTGGGCGGCAGCCCCTCGACGACAGCTAATGTTCAGTTACGCGACGGCCTCAACGTGCCGCGTACGCCTTTTTGAAGTCCGGGGCGGTCCAGCCATTGAGGTCGTACTCGGCCATGCACTGTTCGGCCAGGGCGCGCATTTGCTCGGTGCGTCCGGAATGGCTGGCGATGTGCAGGGTGTCGAGGCGGCTCTTCTCGTAGCTGCCGGAGTAGTTGACCTCGTACAGTTCGTGGCGCGAACCGAATTCGGTGCCGATCGCGTCCCACAGCAGCTTGAGGGTCTTGGCGCGTTCTTCGGCGTCGATGCCATTGGAGCCGCGGGCGTACTGGTCCAGGAACGGTCGCACCTCGGGGTTGAGGAAGTCCTTGGCGTGGGACGGCAGGTAGATCAGGCCGCTGGCCACGGTCTTGCGGATCAGGTTGATCACCCGGCTGTAGGCATCGCCAGCGGTGGCGCGGTAGGCCAGTGCCGATTCCAGGTTGGGCAGCAGGAATTCCTCGTTCCAGTTTTCGGTGCGATAGGCCATGGAGTCGGACAGGCCCCAGAGCATGTGGCGCAAGGCGATGGCTTCGCCCACTGCCCCCTGAACGCCCTGGAAGTCACGGGTACCGCAGATTTCCACGGCCTTGAGGAACAGCCCGCAGATGAAGTCCATCTTCACCGCCAGGCGGGTGCAGCCGTGCATCAGGGTGCGGCCGAAGAAACCCGATTTCTGAATGAAGCTGTTGGACATCTCCACGCCATACATGAACACGTCCTGCCACGGTACGAAGGCCCGGTCGAAGATCAGGATGCAATCGTTCTCGTCCATGCGGCTCGACAGCGGGTAGTCGAACGGGCTGCCGTTCTTGCTCGCCGCCTGCTCGTAGGAGGTCCGGCAGATCAGCTTCACGCCCTTGGCACCGGTGGGGATCATGAAGATCGGCGAGTACTTCTTGTCCTGGTACATCACGTTGTAGTGGGCTACGAAGGTGTACTGGGTCAGTGCCGCGCCGGTGGCCACCACTTTGGCGCCGCTGATGTAGAGACCGTCCGCGGTTTCTTCGTCGACGCGCACGAAGACGTTGGAGGTGTTCGGGTCCTGGTTGCGGTCGACCGGCGGGTTGACCACGGCATGGTTGATGAACGGCAGGCGTTCACGGCTGAAGTTGTACCAGCGGGTGGCGTTCTCGGCGTACTCGCCATAGAGGTCGCGGTTAGGGCCGAAGGTGCCGATCCAGGCGCCTTTGAAATCCGGGGTGCGACCCATCCAGCCATAGCTCAGGCGTGCGGTTTCGGCGATCGCATCGCGCGCGGCGACCTGTTCTTCGACCGTGCGCGGCGCCTGGAAGAAGCGGTGGCAGCGCAGGCCGGGAGCGCCGTCGATCTCAACGGTGAGTTTGTCACGCAGCTTGGGGTCATGCAGCGCATCGTAGAAGCGCGCATTCATCAGCGCCGCGTTGCGAAACGCAGGGTGTTCGGTGACATCCTCGACCCGCTCGCCGTTGATCCAGACTTCCCTGCCATCCCGCAGGCTTGCCAGGTACTCCTGCGAGGTTTGAAGGCCCCGACGATCAAGAGAGAAGCCATTACGATCCATCATTAGTCTGCTCCGGTATCAATAAAACCACGCGCACTGGTTACCCATGGGGGGGCGCGCCGTTGTTATGGGGTAAATGCTGGTTTGCACGGACGACAACTTAGAGATAAGTGTGACTGGATGTAAATTTCGAAACACGCAATCTACGATTGCCTGGAGGAGGGGTTGTGGGTGCTTTTTGTCGCTGGCTACTGTGGGCGGTTTTTTTGTCTGAGGGGGCGGCTGCAGGGCGCTCGCATTTGGCGCCCGTCGCAGGACAACCGATTCAGCTGCTGGAGCATTCCTGCACCAGTTGGCGCAACCAACGATGTACCTGATCATTGTTCACGCGTGGGTGCCAGGCCTGGCAGAACTCGCCGCCGGGGGTCTCCAGCGGTAGCGGGAAAATGTGCAGTGGCAGCAGCGGCAACGACCATTCGACGAAGCGCCGCGGGATCACCGCAATCATGTCCGAGGAACTGGCCAGTTGCATGGCCGCCTGAAAGCCCGGGACTACCAACTGCACCTTGCGTTGCAAACCGACCTTTTCCAGCTCCAGGTCCAGCGGCCCGCGGGTGCGGCCGCGGCGTGACACCGACAGGTGAGGGAAGGCCACCAGGTCCTCGGCGCTGACACTGCTCTGGCGCGCGAGGGGGTGCTGGTTGTTGACCACGCCGACAAAGGTGTCGATGTACAGGCGCTGCTTGTAGACCTCGGGCCCCAGGGGGCCGGCGATGCCGATGTCGAGGTCGATCAGGCCGTCGCGCAAGGCGGCGACATCCTCGTTGCCCTGGGACATGAAACTCAAGGTCACATGCGGGGCCTGTTGCGCCACCCGTTGGCTCAGGCGCAGGGCCCAGGCACCGGTGAAGCCGTCCTCGGTGCGCAGGGTGAATACTCGCTTTACCGTGCCCAGGTTGAGCTTCTGTTTAGTGCCCAGCACATTGCGCGCCTCTTCGAGCAGGTTGTGCACCTGCGGCGCCAGTTCCAGTGCCAGGGGGGTGGGCACCAGGCGGCGTCCGGCAAGCACGAACAGCGGGTCGCCCATGGCCTCGCGCAGGTTCGCCAGGCGTCGGCTCATGGCCGGGATGCTCAGGTTCATGCGCTCGGCGGCGCCGGTGACGCTGCCTTCGCGCAGCATCGAATCGAAGGTCAGTAGCAGGTTCAGATCAGGTAGGTTCATTGCACGCTCCTTGTTGCAAGAAACGCAAGTCTAGTCTCGGTTAATTGCAATTTTCAATATGCCAGGGGCTACCTATCATCCCGTTGCAACCCAACCCTCCAAGGATGTTGTGATGGAACCCTCTCATTCGATTCAGCATTGGCTGGCGGTCTGTCTGCTGCTGGCATTGCCCGGCTGCGTCAGCCCCGGGCATAGCCCCGAACCGCCAAAACCCTTGTCACCCGAACAGCTCGAAGCCGGTCTGGACATCGAGCACGCCGCGACCCAACCCGCATCCCAGGCGGATGATCGCTGGTGGCTGAGCTTTAACGACGCCGACCTCGACCGCCTGCTGGCTGCCGCCCTGGAGACATCGCCAAGCCTGGCGGTTGCCAGCGCGCGCATCGACCGGGCGCAAGCCGACGCCGGCATTACCCTGGCCAACACCCGGCCGAGCCTGTCGGCCATGACCCAGATCCTGCGCAGCCAGGATTCGCAGAACTACAAGACCGGCGCCGATGAAGCCGGGGTCTGGCACACCGATGGCCAAGCGCTGCTGCAAGGGCGTTACAACCTCGACCTGTGGGGCCTGAACCGGTCCCTGAACGAAGCGGCGGTGGGCAGCCTGCGCGCCGCCCAGGCCGATCAGGCGGTGGCCCGTCTGGCGCTCAGCGGCAGCCTGGTGGAAACCTGGTTTGCCTTGGGCGGCGTGCTCGAGCAGCAGGCCATCGTCAACCAGACCCTGGAGCAGCGCCGCAGCATCCTGCGCCTGAGCGAAGACCGGCTGAAGTCCGGCCTGGGCACCCAGGTCGACGTGGTGCGGGCACGGGGGCCGATCCCGTTGCTCGAAGCCGAGCAGGCGCGCCTGCAAGGCGCCGCCCGCGGTTATCAACTGCGCCTGGCGGCCCTGGCCGGCAAGGGGCCGGGCTGGGGCGAGCAATGGCTGCCCAAGGTCGCCGACCCTCGGCGTAGCGTGGCCTTGCCGGGGCATCTGCCTGCCGAGCTGATCGGTGGCCGGCCTGATGTGGTCGCCCAGCGCTGGCGCGTCGAAGCGCAAGGCAAACGCATTGGCGCGGCGCGTGCGGCGTTCTACCCGAACATTGACCTGCTCGCATTCGCAGGCTTTCAGAGTTTCAGTTTTCAGAACCTGTTCCACCACGACAGCCGCACCTATGGCGTGGGCCCGGCGGTGACCTTGCCGATCTTCGACGCCGGGCGTCTGCGTGGCCAGTACCGGGCGCAACAGGCCGGTTACGCCGAAGCGGTGGCCAGTTACAACCAGACCCTGGTCAATGCCCTGAGCGAAGTGGCCGGGCATGTCTCGCAACTGCGCGCCATCGAAGGCCAGCGCCTGAAAACCGTGCAGGGGCTGGATGAGGCCGAACAGGTCTACGACCTGGAAAACCTGCGTTACCGGCAAAGCCTCACCGATTTTCTGCATGTGCTCGATGCCCAGACCCGGGTGCTCGATACGCGCATGCAACTGGTCCAGTTGAAAACCTCGGCGCTGCAAAACCATGCCGGCCTGCTACGCGCGCTTGGCGGCGGCTGGAAAGAAGCTGATCAGAACTCCACTACGCTTGCAGGAACCTCCCATGACTGACGCCACCCAAACCCCAGCCCCGGCTCCGGCCAAGTCGCGCCGCGGCCCGATTTTCCTGCTCATCACCCTGGTCGCCCTGGCGGCGGCCGTGGCTGCCGCCCTGTGGTACTGGGTGTATGGCCGCCTCTATGAAAGCACCGACAACGCCTATGTACGTGGCGACGTGGTGCTGATTTCCGCCCAGGTGCGCGGCACGGCCACCGCGGTGAACATCCAGAACACCGATACGGTCAAGGCCGGTGACACCCTGGTCGAAATCGACCCGGCCGATGCGCGCCTGAGCCTGGACGCCGCCACCCACCAACTGGCCCTGACCGTACGCACGGTCAACAGCCTGTTCGCCGAAGAAAACGACCTGACCGCCCAGGTCAAGCTGCGCCAGGCCGAAGCCAACCGGGCCAATCAGGACCTGCAACGGCGCCGTTCAGTGATTGCCCAGGGCGGGGTGTCCGGGGAAGACCTGCACCACGCCGAGGAAGCCGCGCAGATCGCCCAATCCGGCCTGCGCGCGGCCGAGGCCAAACTGGTCGGCCTGCAGGCGCGGATCCAGGGCACCACCGTGGAAAACCATCCGCAGGTGGCCGCTGCCGCCGAGCGTGTGCGTGAAGCCTACCTGGCGTTGGCGCGGACCAAGGTCCCGGCGCCGGTGGATGGCCTGATTACCAAGCGCGCGGTGCAAGTGGGCCAGCACATCGAACCGGGTACTGTTCTGATGGGCCTGGTGCCGCTGGACAAGGTCTGGGTCGAGGCCAACTTCAAAGAGTCGCAACTGGGCCAGATCAAGGTCGGCCAGCGTGTTGAACTGTTTGCCGACCTGTATGGCGAGAGCGTGGTCTACCACGGCCGCATCCAGGGTATCGAAGCCGGCAGCGGCGCGGCGTTCGCCACCATCCCGGCGCAGAACGCCACCGGCAACTGGATCAAGGTGGTGCAACGGGTACCGGTGCGCATCGCCCTGGACCGCGAAGAGGTGTTGCGCCACCCACTGCGCATCGGCCTGTCGATGACCGCCAAGGCCACCCTGGGTGAGCCGGACGAGCAGGCCCCCACCAGCGTCCAGGACAACACCGAGGTCTACGGCAACATCGGTAGCGGCAGCGAAGCGCTGGTCAACCGGATCATCGCCGAGAACCTGCAAGTGTCGAAACTGAGCGTCTCGAGGAACGATCGATGAGCAGCGCCAAGCGTCCCATCGAGCCATTGAGCGGTGGCACGCTGGTCCTCGGCGCGCTGGCGATCGGCATGGCCAACTTCATGATGGTGCTCGACACCACCATCGCCAACGTCGCGGTGCCGACCATTTCCGGCAACCTCGGCGTGGCCCCTGACCAGGGCACCTGGGTGCTGACTTCGTTCAGCATCTCCCTGGCCATCGGCCTGCCGCTCACCGGCTGGCTGGCCCAGCGCTTCGGCCAGGTCAAGCTGTTCCTCAGCGCCGTGGTGCTGTTCGTGCTGGCCTCGGTGTGCTGCGGCCTGGCCCCGAACCTGACTTCGCTGCTGGTATTCCGGGTATTCCAGGGCGCCGTTTGCGGCCCCTTGGCGCCGTTGTCCCAGGCGCTGCTGGTGGCGATCTTTCCGCCTGCGCGGCGTACAACGGCCTTGGTGGTGTGGTCGATGACCACCTTCCTGGGGCCGGTGTGCGGCCCGATCCTCGGCGGCTACCTGACCGATAACATCAGTTGGCCGTGGATCTTCTATATCAACGTGCCGGTTGGCATCTTCATCCTGCTGACCCTCGGCCAGGTGCTGAGCGGGCGGGACAACCCTACGCGCAAGCTGCCGGTGGATGTGGTCGGCCTGCTGCTGCTGATGGTCGCCGTGGGTTCGTTGCAGATCCTGCTCGACAAGGGCCAGGACCTGGACTGGTTCTCTGCCACGCCGATTCGGGTCCTGGCGGTCATTACCGTGCTGGGGTTCGCCTCCCTTATTACCTGGGAGCTGACCGCGCAACACCCGATTCTCGACCTGCGCCTGTTCAAGGAGCGCAACTACGCCATCGGCACCCTGAGCGTGAGCCTGGGCTTTGCCCTGTACTTCGCCTCGCTGGTGCTGGTGCCGTTGTGGCTGCAAACCGAAATGGGCTACACCGCGACCTGGGCCGGTATCGCCACCGCCCCCCTGGGGATCGCCGGGGTGGTGCTGGCGCCCTTCATCGGCAGGCTGATGCAGCATACCGACGCGCGGGTACTGGCGAGCATGGCGTTCATTTGCTGGATCGGCGCATCACTGTGGCGCATGTACTTCGAGACCAACCTGGACATTCAGTTCATCGGCTGGAACTCGGTGCTGATGGGCGCCGGCACGGCGTTCCTGTTCACCCCGCTGGTGGCGATCTCGCTGTCGCGCCTGCCACCGGAGAAAATTCCGGCGGCCCTCGGCTTGCAAAACGCCCTGCGCATGACCGGCGCCAGCTTCGCGGTGTCACTGGGCCCTGCGTTCTGGGATCACCGGGCACGCCAGCATCAGGTCGACCTGGCCGAGCGCATGACGCCGTTCGACCACTGGAGCGCCCAGGCCCAGGACAACCTCAACTCGCTCGGGCTGTCGGCCCAGGGCGCCCTCGAGTCGCTGGCGCGAACCATCGACCGGCAGGCGCATATGCTGGCCCTGAACGATTTCTCCCTCGCCAGCGCATGGCTGTTCTGCGCTGTCCTGGCCATTGTCTGGCTGGCCCGTTCACCCAAGGCGAAAGCCAAGTAAATCTGGAGTATTCATGTTCGAGTTCCGCAAGAAGTTGAAGTACAACCTCGATGTGATCGATATCCGCGATGTCACGCCGCTGGTGCGGCGTGTCACCTTCAAGGGCGACCTGTTCGCCACCGCGCTACCGTGCCAGCCTTCGCAATGGCTGAAGCTGTTCCTGCCCAGTGGCGGCAGCCAGGTCAGCCGGGCCTACACCATCCGCCGGCACTACCCGCAGTCGGGCAATGTCGACATCGACTTCGTGCGCCATGACCATGGTCCGGCCGGACGTTGGGTCGAGCAGGCACAGTTCGGCGATCAGATCGGTTGCTCGGCGTTGCGAGGTGGGTTTCAGCCCCAGGAAGATGCCGAGTGGATGCTGCTGGCCGCAGACGAAACCGGCACCCCGGCGGTGATGAGCATCCTTGAGAGCCTGTCGCCGGGAGACCGCGCCCTGGTGGTGCTGGAAGCCGAAACCATGACCGAACTGCAAGCGCTGGATTCACTGGCCGCAGTCAATTGCGAGTGGTTCTTCCGCGATGAGCATCCCGCCGGCAGCAATCTGTTGCTCCAGGGTATCGACAGTCTGCAATTGCCGTCGGGGGTCGGGCAGTTCTGGATCGCCGGCGAAGCGCAGTGCGTCAATGAGGTGCGTGACTACCTCACTGAGGCCTGTTCGATTCCACGTCGATTGGTCCGCAGCAAGGGCTACTGGATGCGCGGCGTCGCCGACCATCGCGACCGCGATTGAGCGAATGTTCGCCTTGCGCTGCCAGGCAGCGCAAGGCCCGCGCGGTTCAGGAGGGCAGCGCCTCGCGCAGAGGCTGTGGCTCGGCAAAACGTTCGAAATGCAGGCGCTCGGCTGCCAGGCCGTAATCCTTCAGCGCCCCACCCACCGTCTCGACCATGGCCTGTGGGCCACAGATAAAAGCCGCGTCGAGCAGGCTGACGTCGACCCATTCACGGAACAGGCAATCACAGGTGGCGATGTCCAGGCGCCCGGACGGTAGCCCGTTGTTGTTGGCTTCACGGCTGAACAGCAGGATCAGTTGCAGACGCTCTGCATACACCCCCTTCAGTGCCTCCAGCCGTTCGCCAAACAGCATGCTGGCGCGGTCGCGGCTGCCATAGACCAGGGTGAAGCGGCTGCGCTCATCGTTTTCCAGGGTCGTCTTGATGATCGGCAGCAGCGCCGTGATGCCGCTGCCTGAGGCCATGCCCAGGCAGTGATGGACCTGCGCCTGCGGTTCCGGACGATACGACGAGCCTGCGGGTGGCATCACCAGCAATGCGTCGCCTACCGCCAGTTGGGTGTTGGCGTAGCTCGAGAAACGTCCCTGGGGTACATGCTTGATGGCTACGCGCAGTTCGCCGTCGGTGGGGGCGCTGAAAATCGAATAAGAGCGCCGTACCGCTTCACCTTGCAACTGCGCCTCCAGTTGCAGGTACTGGCCCTGCTGGAAGCGGTAGGTCGAGGCCAGGTGCGCTGGCACCTCAAAGGCGATCGAGACGGTGTCGGCGCTCTCGCGGCGGATATCGGCGACTTTTAATGGGTGCATCGTAGTCATTGACCGGGTCCTGTTCAGGCGCTCTGGCGCAAGGTAGTGGCGCTGTTGCCGGTGAGGCGTTCAAGGCGGCGCATGCTGCGGGCGGTACCCGGCAGCAGGCGGCCGATATCGCCGGTGCGGTAACGGATCATCGGCAGGGCCTCGCGGCTCAGGCTGGTCAGCACCACTTCGCCGAAGCTGCCATCAGGCAGCGGTGTGCCGCTGTCCGGGTCGATGATTTCCGGGTAGAAGTGGTCTTCCCAAAGGGTCACGCCGTCGCGGGTTTCCAGGCATTCCATGCCGATGCCCGGGTCCATCAGTGCCGGTACGCCGTAGAGTGCCAGGGTCTGGATGCCCAGACGCTGTTCGAGTTCCTGGCGCAGGGCGCTGCTGCAGGGTTGCGGGCCGATCAGGGCCATGCGCAGGGACAGTGCCGACGCCGCGATGTTCTGGCGTTCCAGCTCGTTGGCCAGGGCCAGCAAGTGGGAAGGCGTGGCGATGAGCATCTGCGGCTGGAAGTCACAGAGCAGGCGGACCTGCTGGCCGGCCTGGCGCGCCGCCAGGGGGATCAGCGCACAGTTCAGACGCTCGGCGCCCAACTGGATGCCGCCGCTGGCACCCAAGGCGTCCTGCCCGCCGAGCACGTACAGGCGGTCGCCGGCATGGGCACCGGCGGCGCGCAACGAGCGCGCGACCAGCGCCGCCCAGACCTCCTGGTCGTTGCGCGTGTAGCCAATCACCGGCGAGCGGGCGCTACCGTCATTGCAGGCCTGCAGGCGCACGACCTGGTGTGCGGGTACGGCGAACAGTTCGAACGGATAGTGATGTTGCAACTCGGCATTGCCGATGAAGGGAAAGCGGGCGAGGTCTTCCAGCTGCTGGAGATCCTCGGGGTGCAGCCCCTGGGCTTCGAACTGATGGTGGTACCAGGGCACGTTGCGCCAGGCATGTTTGAGCGACCAGCGCAGGCGGCGCAGTTGCACGTCGCGCAACTGGTCGAGGCTGCAGGTTTCCAGGGTGTCGCGGTGGGCCAGAGCGCGCAGGCGCTGTTCGTTCAGGCCCAGGGTGCTGGCGTCGAGCTGTGTGTTGGCGTTCATCTTCCAAGTCCGTTTGGCGTGCCGACCGTTAGGCAAGCATGCTATGACGGGAGGGGGAGGATGGCTACTCGCATTGGCCGGGCCGCCAGGGGCGTGGAGGCGGCCCGGGGCCGGCCGGGCAGGCTCGCATTGTCAGCTGCCAGGCCGTTCACGCGTCGGGTCGAGCGCGCGTCACTGCCGACCTTTGCCGGCTCAGCGCCATGCCCAGCATCACCGCTGCAGTGAGGCCGGGCATCAGGAAAATGTAGATTGTCGTGGGGAAGTCACGGCCCAGATAAGCCCAGGGCAACCCCCAGAGGATCGTACCCAGGACACCCATGACCAGCAGGCGTTTGTGGCGGACTTCGGGCGTTGTGGCCATTGAAATGGCGTAGAGTTTCCAGCATGTCCAGAGGCAGAAAAGCGAAAATGCAATGGGTACCAGCACCACAAGCAGGTTCTCCCAGACAATGGGGGAGGAGCCCAAGGTTCCCGCGAGAAAGTACAAGGCGCCCCAGATAAACACCAGGGTGACGGGCAAAAAACCGGCAAGTGCGCTGACGCTCAAGATGATTCGACGTTTCACAAGGCTGTCCAAGATGTCCCTCCATGGCCCATTGCGGCCAGTATAAGCGCAGCAGGTGGCCTACGCGGTGGTATCTGCCGCTGGTCAACCCGGTTGAAGCGGCAATGCCGGGCAATGCCGGTTATCATCCCCGCCCTGGCTCGGGCCGGCATGGCGCAAGGGTGCCAGTGCGTGGCTGAGCGAGACGCTGTGGTCTATCTGAAGGAGCAGGCAGGTAATGAGTCAAAGCGCGGGATGGAAGCTGATGGTTGGGTCGGGCGTTGGGTTGTGTGTGCTGCTCGCCGTGGCGCTGCTCAAGGACCACAAGGTGGTGCTGGCCGAGCTGCAGTTCCAGGGCGGTGCCCATCCTCGCCACGACACCACGCAAGTGCACGAGGGGTATTTGCAGGCCATGCAGCATGTGCTGGCCGCGCAACAACTCGACGTGCAACAGCTGCAGCTGGAGCTGGCCCCCCAGCGCAGCGACACGCTGCTGCTGCGCGGTGCCGAGAATGCCCTTGCCCCTGCGCAGCGCCAGGGTTTGAACCGTCAGTTCGAAGCCATCCTGCGCGCGCGCAAGGCCGTGGTTCCCAGCCTGCAACTGACGCTTGATTACAGCCAGGCCAGGCGATTGAATGCAGCGGGGCAGGAAATCGGGCAGGCCCCTGCAAACGTCGTCGCAATGGGGCGCAAGGTGTTGGCGCTGTGGTTCGAGTTTCCGTCAGAGGTGAGCCTCAATACGCTGGTCAGCGACAGCGAGCGGCGTCATGCCTTTGCCGGTAGCCGCACGGTCAATGGCGAGGCAATTTGTCAGGTCGACAGCTTCGTGCAGACGGCATTGCCGTTCATCATCACCCGCTTCAAGGCCGACGGCGCACAGCTGGTGGGCGACATGGACATTCTCACCCACGATCAAATGGCCTTGCGCGTTCCTGCGAGTTTGTACTTTGACGACCGTGACTTGCGGGTGCGCCTCGAGGCCGGTGGGCTCAAGGTCAGCGTGGACAGTCAGATGTCCTATGGCAAGTTTCGTTCGTCCTGGCTGTCGATTGAATTCGGATCGCTCGGCGTGCACCCGTACCAGCCCTTCGACCTGGCCGATGCCGGGCGCGAGGGTTTGCGTGAAATGTGCAGCAACTTCGCTTATCAGGCCGGGCGGCCGTTCTCGTTCTTCTACGGCGTAGGCCTGGACCGTCTGGAAACGGTCCGTATTGCGCCAGCCGGTTGAGGCGGGACAAGTGCGGAGTCAGTGCGCGTAGCGTGATAGAATGCACCGCACACAGCGAATGCCGGCATCAACCTGAAGGCCCTGACAACCCAGGGCCTTGCGCGTTTTTGCGGCGGGCAACAGAACCCTCTCCATCTGTTTCATTGAAAGGACTCAGCAACGCCATGTACTTCACCCTGGAATTCTACGACGCCATCACCAGCCAATACTGGACCCCCATCTTCGCTGCCGTGCTGACCTGGATTCTCCTCTGGTTTCGTAGCCAATCCTACGACGGTACCGGCGGCTGGACCCTGGGTCTGATCGTGGTGCTGTGCCTGGTGGCATTCTTCCCCAATGGCTACCACACGGTGTTCAACACCGGTCCGACCTTCTACACCCATGACCGTATTTACGCCCCTGACTACGCGGCGAAGTTCAGCGCCGATGTACTCCTGACGATCGCCGGCATGCTGGTGGGGATGCTCGCACGCAAGGTCGTTATCAGCGTGCGCTAATCGCGAAACTTCACCACCTGCTTGCACGCAGGGCACTCGATCAGCTTCTGGGTGAAGACCTCATGGGGCAGCAATCCCCGGTGCATCAACAGTCCGTCACCAGGCTTGTACAGATGGTGCATGGACGTGTTGCATTCCGGGCAGCGCACAAACAGTGCGGTAAAGAAGAACAGGCACAGGCCGGTGATGGCAAAGACGACGTAGGTTTCGAAGTACCGCGTTGCATCACGGTCCAACAATACCCAGATCATGTAGAGCCCGCCGCTCCAGATACTGATGTTGAGCACCACTTGCATGGCGATGGCGAGAAAACGGTGCTTGAGGGGTTTCAACAGGATCATCCATGGGTCGAAGGTGGGATTGCTCAGCCTAGGCTAACGCCGCCAAAGCCCGCTCACGGCTGAGGGCTTGCATCACCCCGGGCGAGTCGCTGATGTGGACATACAGGTAGTGCTGGCCTTTGTCATCGCGCAGTATCCGATGCACCTGGATCGCCTCCGGGTGGTAGTGGTTGCGGGTACGGTCGCGCAGTACTTCGTAGCTGTCAATGTGGTGGCGGCGCAGCGCTGCCTGGAACTCGCGGTCGACGGCTTCCTGCAGCGTGCGCATGCGGCGAATCGAGAGATAGCCCAGGGCGAAGGTCAGCGCGAAGAAGAACAGCGCCTGCAGCAGTGATGTGTAGTGCTCCATCCTGGAACAGGGTCCTCGATCAGTCGAGATCTTGCGCCGCATGCCGCTCGGGCAGCTGGCTGCTTTCATCGCCCCAGGTGCGGTTGACCCGTAGGCCGCGGACCACCGCCGGGCGCTCGGCAATCGCCTGTGCCCAGCGTTGCACATGGGGGTAGTCCTGCACGCTGAGGAACTCGCCCGCCGAGTACAGCCTGCCCAGCGCCAGTTGGCCATACCAGGACCAAACTGCGATGTCAGCGATGCTGTAGCGATCGCCAGCCAGGTACGTGCTTTCAGCCAGGCGGCGGTCGAGCACATCCAGCTGGCGCTTGGTTTCCATGCTGAAGCGGTTGATCGGGTACTCGAGCTTTTCCGGCGCGTAGGCATAGAAGTGACCGAAACCGCCGCCCAGGTAGGGCGCTGCCCCTATCTGCCAGAACAGCCAGTTCAAGGTCTCGGTGCGACCGGCCGGGTCGCTGGGCAGAAACTCGGCAAATTTTTCCGCCAGGTAAAGCAGGATCGAACCCGACTCGAACACCCGGATCGGCGGCTGCACGCTACGGTCGAACAGGGCGGGGATCTTCGAGTTGGGGTTGACCTCGACGAAGCCGCTGGAGAACTGCTCGCCTTCGCTGATGCGAATCAGCCAGGCGTCGTACTCGGCACCGGCATGCCCGAGCGCCAGCAGCTCTTCGAGGAGAATGGTGACTTTCACGCCATTGGGCGTGGCCAGGGAGTAAAGCTGCAGCGGCTGCTTGCCCACGGGCAGGGCCTTGTCGTGTGTCGGGCCGGCGACTGGCCGGTTGATGTTGGCAAACTCGCCGCCAGACGGCGCGTCGTGCTGCCAGACCCGAGGCGGGACATAGGGTGCCTTGCTCATGCGATGAACCTCCTGGTGTGCGTGAGGGGCTCATGTTCCGGCCTGGCGCGCGCGGTTGTCAAACAGGGCTGCAGGCGCCTCCCGTGGAGCCTGCGGCACAAGGGTGGGCGTTCTAGAAGCTGTACTCGAGCACGCTGGCGATGGAGGTTTGCACCCGACGGTCGACGATCGGGCTGTCACTGACATGCCCGGAAAGGTTCTGTACATCCAGCAGGGTATGCAGGCGGGTATTTTCGCCCAGTGGCAGACTCCAGGTCAGGTTGACGCCCTGGCTGACCAGGCCGCCATGGGTCTTGTGCGCGGCAAAGCGGCTGTTGGCGGCTTGCTGCTCACTGACGCCGTACCAGGTGCGGACGTAGTCGGCGTCACCAAACAGCGCATTGACGTTGCCGGTCAGGCTACCGAAATCACCTTCGTACAGCGAGGTGCCGACACTCAACTCGAGGGTCTGGTAGGCGGAGCCGGTGTCTTTGTTGCTGTCTTTTTTCAGCGCATGTTCGAACGTGGCGCCGAAGGTGAGCGGCCCCCAGGTGTAGGACCCTTCCATGCCCACCAGGGCGCGGGATTTGATCGAGCCCATGCCGCGCAGACGGTCGGAGCCGCGATAGCCTTTCTTGCGGTCTTTGCGTTCGTCGCTGGTGCCGATGTAGGTGCTGAAACTGGCGTCGTCCCATTCCTGTTTCCAGCCCAGGCCTTTTTCCTTGAGGAAGAACCCGTAAGGGCTTTCGATCTCGAAGCCAAGCACCGGTGCCGTAGAGCGTTCACTGCTGCCGCTGTAACGCGGCGCATTGGCCGCGCCGCCTTGCAGGGTAAATTGCCAATCGTCGGCCAATAAGTGCGCTGAAGTGGTTATCAGACAGAAGCCGGTCAATGCAGTATAAATCCGTGTTGTCTTCATGGTGGTTTACGAGAGTTTCGTGAACTAAGGATCTTTTATGCTAGGGGGCTTCGTTGTTAGTATCCGTGTGCAGGATGTAAAACTTTGTTAGTTGTAAATCAGTCAATGGCTTTCAATAGTTTCGGGCACAGTAGTGCCGCGCCATACAGTAGGCGATGAATAATAGAAGGGCGGGCGATGTTGATAAGCAGGCAATACCGTTTGCCGCAGGGCAGGAATCTCCAGTTGTGTGCTGGACGTTCTTTCGGGCAGAGGTAATAACGTTTACATCTGCTGTTTGCGGGTACGCATGATGTACTCGGGGTGGCCGGTGTGTTGATCCACCGCTTCCGCGATGGGGGTAAAGCCCTGCGCCAGATAAAACTGGACACTGGCGTGATTTTCTTTATACACCGACAGGGTCAATTCTGTTCGTTGCTGCTTGGCGTGGGCAATTAGCGCTTTGCCAATACCTTGGCCTTGGCACGCTGGGCGGACAAAGATCGCCGCCAGGTTATTATCATGCAGTGCATAAAAGCCGGTCGTTTTACTGTCGTCTTCGGCGACATACACTTGCGAGGCGGGTAAATAGAGTGTGCGCATGTTGTCGACCTGAGCGCGCCAAACGGCTGGATCGACAAAGTCATGGGCCTGGATCGAGGCCGCCAACCAGATATCCAGAACCGCTTCCATGTCGTTTTCTTCAAATGGTCTGATCATTGTCTGCCACTGTTCGTTGTAGTTGCGCTGTCGCCCGGTCATGCGCGGTCACCGAGGTGAGTGTGGCCAGGCGCGGGGCCAGCCAATTGTTCAGGTCGTCCATGTAGCTGAAGACCACCGGCACGAAGACCAGGCTGAGCAAGGTTGAGGTCACCAGTCCGCCGATAACCGCAATCGCCATGGGCGCGCGAAAGCCGGCATCGGCGCCGCTGCTGAGGACCGCCGGAATCATGCCTGCCACCATGGCGATGGTGGTCATGACAATGGGTCTGGCACGTTCGGCGCCTGATTGCATCAGTGCCAGCTGCCGGGGCATGCCGGCGCGGCGTTTTTCGATGATGAATTCGACCATCAGAATCGAGTTTTTGGTAACGATGCCCATCAGCATCAGCAAGCCGATCACCACCGGCAGGTCGATGGCCGCGCCATACAACAGCAAGCCACCGATGGCACCGCCGACTGCCAGGGGCAGGGAAACGAGGATGGTCAGCGGCTGCAGGAAGTCGCGAAACAGCAGGACCAGCACGGCGAACACCATGAGGATGCCGAAGGTCATCGCCGTGGCGAATTTCTCGAACATTTCATTCATGTACTCGGCATCGCCATACTCCACCTCGCGCACGCCAAGGGGCAGGTGCTGCAAGGCAGGTGTGGCCTGGATCGCTTCCAGTGCCGAACCGAGGGTTATGCCGGCGAGGTCGGCGTCCACCGAGATTCGCCGCAGCCGGTCGAAGCGTTCGATCTTTGTCGGGCCACTGCCGTAGTCGATGTCGGCGACGCTGTGCAGGGCCAGGGTGCCGCCGTTGTCGCTGGCCACCCGCAGATTGCGCAGGGTGTCGAGGTCGCCTTGCTGCGCCTGGGCAAGTTGCACGCGAATCGGTACTTGCCGGTCGTGGAAGTTGAAGCGCGCTGAATTGGCATTGATATCGCCCAAGGTGGCAATCCGCGCCACGGTGCCAATGGCCTGGGCGCTGATGCCAGAGCGGGCGGCCTCATCCAGGCGCGGGCGGATCAACAGCTCCGGTCGCGGCAAGGGCTCATTGACCTGGACGTTGGCCAGCCCCTTGATCATGCGCATTTCGCCTTGCAGCGCGTAGGCGGCCTGGGACAGTTGCCGGGCGTCGGCACCGACGAGAATCACCGAGATGTCTCGCGCCGCACTGTCGCTGCGAAAGGCAAAGCGCACATCGGCGAACTCGCCGAGAAGCGGTCGCACCGAGTGTTCGAACGCCTTCTGGCTCCGATCGCGCTGCTCGGGTGGCACCAGGCGCACGAGTAATTGGCCACTGGCGACATCGGTGGTGCCGGAGGCATCTTCGCCGCCGGCGGTGCTGAAGACAAACAGCACCTGCGGCTGCTCGCGCAGTTTTGCCGCCATCTGTTGCAGGGTCCGGTCGGTCTGCGCCAGTGGCGTGCCGGGCGGCAGGGACACATCGATGCGGCTCAGGCTGGTATCGCTGACCGGCATGAAACCTGAAGGCAGCAGCGGTACCAGGGCAAAGGAGGCCAGCAGGAAAGCCGCCGCGATCACCAGGCTCTTGCGCCGATGCGCCAGTGCCCACTCAAGCAGGCGCAGGTAGCGACCGAGCAAGCCGGCGGGTGCCTGCGTAGCATGCTGCTGATGCTCAATCGATTTGGGCTTGAGCAGGTAGGCAGCCATGAGTGGCGTCAGCAGCCGTGCCACCAGCAGCGAGGTCAACACCGCCGCCGACACGGTGATGCCGAAGGGGGTGAAGTACTGGCCGACAAAGCCACCGATAAAACTCACCGGCAGGAACACCGCAACGATGGTCGCAGTAATCGCCACCACGGCAAAGCCGATGGCGTCCGAGGCATCAATGGCGGCCTGGTAGGGGCGCTTGCCCTGATCCAGGTGACGCTCGATGTTCTCGATTTCGACAATCGCATCGTCGACCAGGATGCCGATTACCAGGGTCAGGGCCAGCAAGGTGATGCTGTTGAGGCTATAGCCGAACCAGGCCATGGCGGCAAAGGTCGGCAGGATCGACAAGGGCAGGGCGATGGCCGCCACCAGGGTCGCGCGCCAGTTGCGCAGGAACAGGAACACCACCAGCACGGTGAGTAGTGCGCCTTCGATCAGGGTCATGATCGCGGCGTTGTAGCTGGCCAGCGTGTAGTCGACCATCGAGGCGACCTGCTGGACCTCGATATCCGGGTGATGTTGCTGCAGGCGCTGTAGTGCAGCCTCTACTCCTGCAGCCACTCGGGTATCGCTGGAACCCTTGGCGCGAAATACGGCAAAGCCGACCACCTGCTCACCGTTCAGGCGCGCCAGGACGCGCATTTCGCCGGCGCCATCGACCACGCTTGCCAGCTCGTTCAAGCGTGCCCAACGTCCGTCTGGCAGGGCGATTGGCGTTTCACTCAAGGCTTGCACGGTCAGGGCGCTGCCCAGGGTGCGTATGGATTGCTCGCTGTCGGCGAGAATCGCCCGCCCGCCGGGCACGTTGCTGTTGCTGTGCAGCAACTGGGTGTTGACCTGGTCGGCCGAGATGCCCAGTGCCTCAAGTCGCTCGGGCTTGAGTTCGACCTTGACCTCACGCTCCAGACCGCCCAGACGCTGTACTTTTTGTACCCCGGGTACGCCAAGCAGTTCCCGGCCGAGTACGTCATCGACAAACCAGCTCAGGTCCACGGCATTGCGGGCGCTGGATTTGACTGCGTAGTTGAGGATTGCCCCGCCCTCGACATCAATGCGGGTGACCAGCGGCTCTTCAATGGTTTGCGGCAAGTCCGCGCGAATTTGCCCGATAGCGTCGCGGATATCGTTGGCGGCGCGGTCGGGGTCGATACCGAGCTGGAACTCCACGGTGGTTACCGAAATGGCATCGGCAATCGTCGAGGTGATGTGGCGGATGCCTGCCAGGCCGGACACCGCACGCTCGACCCGTTGAGTGACGGCATGCTCGAGTTCGCTCGGCGCGGCACCGACCTGGACAACGGCGACGGTAATCACCGGAAAGTCGACCCGCGGGTTGGCGTTGATCGGCAGGTCGATAAAGGAAACCCAGCCGGCCACGGCCAGTACCAGGAACAATACCAGGGTAGGGATGGGCCGCCGAATGGCCCAGGACGACACCGCCAGGCTCATTGTCCTGGCTCCTGCGCCAGGCTGACCACGTCACCGTCGCGCACGAATGCCGAGGCGCTTGCCACCACTCGCTCACCGCCGGCAAGGCCGCTGCTGACCTGCACCCGCAGGCTGTTGCGCTGGCCGAGGGTCACGCTGCGCACGCTCGCCTGGCCATTGTCATCGAGCACCATGACGGTGGCGCCGCCGTCATCGGTAAAGGTCACCGCCCGTAACGGAATGACCACCGCAGCGGTGCTGGTGCCGGTTTCGATCCTGCTGCTGGCAAAACTGCCCGCGCGCACCCCGGGCGTTGCCGCGAGGCTGATGCGCACACGCCCGAGCCGGCTGCCAGCATCCACCTTGGGGGCCAGCAAGCGCACCGTGCCGGCGACGCTGTCGGGCATTCCTGCGACGTGCACCTGAACCGCGGTACCGACCCGAATCGTCTGCAGGGCACTTTGCGCCAGCTCGCCATCAAGCTCGAGTTGCCCGTCACGTATCAGCTTGAACAGCGGCTCACTACCGGCCATGGCACCCAAGCGGGCGTGACGTTCGGAGATGATGCCGTTGACCGGGGCAAGGATGTCGGCCTTGTCGCGGCGAGTGCGGGCGTCACTCAGTTGTGCGACGGCCTGTTGATGCTCGGCCCGGGCGGCGGCCAACGCGGCGGCGCTGGCATGGGCCTGGGCGCGCTGCTGGTCGAGTTGCTGGGCGCTGACCGCGCCGATGCTGCCCAGCTCATTGATCCGCGCCAGGCTGGCCTGTGCCTCGATATCCAGCGCTTGCTGTTGCTTGATCAGGGCAGCATTACGACTGAGGGTTGCCTCGGCCTGGCGCACCTGGGCGTCGAGGGTATCGGTTTCCAGTTGCGCCAGCAGTTGCCCGGTCACCACCGTGTCGCCTTCCTCGACCCATACCCTGGCAATGCGTGTGTCTTGCAGTGCGGTACCGATCGACACCTCGTCGCGGGCTACCAGGCTGCCGGTCACCTGGAGGGTCTGGCTCACGGTGCCGGGTTCGGCCAGCACGCTGCTGACCTTGAGCAGGGGCACTTGCGCAGGGGCACTGACCGGTTGTTCGCTGGCAGGCATCACCAGCACCCAGCCAGTCACGAGCAGTAACAACAGGCCGGGGATCACCAGGCGGGGTTTGTCTCGCAGCACAGATACCATCGCGATCAATCTCGAGTGGGCACATCAACAAGGGAGGCAACAGCGAGTACGACAGGCCGATGTCAGGAGGCTGATGGCTGAATCTGCAGGAACCTGCGGATGATCGTACGCAGCGTCGGTCCATGGGCTTTGGCCTTGAAGCCTGGCTCGAGCACGACGCGGCCGATGCCGCCTTCGGTCAGGGCGATCAACCAGGTCGCGGCCATCGATGTATCGAGCGTCGGGTCGATCTGCCCGGCTTTGATACCACGCTTGAGCAAGGCCTGCAGATCGGCCTTGACCTGGGTGTCATTGGCGGCAAGCAGGGCTCCGACCTCGGGGTTGCGCAAGGCTTCAGCGGCGACTTCGAGGCTGATTCGGGCGTAGGTGGGGTCGCTGCACAACTCCATCATGGCGATGGCGATGTTCTCGATGGCAGTGAGGCTGTCCTTGGTCTTGGCGTGGTGGGCGATCAACTCGGCCATGCCATGCTGGTCGTCCTGGGCAATGGCCTCGATGATCGCGTTCTTGCTGGGAAAGTAGTGGAACAGGTTGCCCGGGCTCATGCCCGCAGCGGCGCAGATTTGCGCCGTCGAGGTGGAGTGAAAGCCACTGCGCGCGAAGCACTCGATGGCCGCGTCGAGGATCTGCTTACGTTTGGCGGCGACTTTCTCCGGGTCTACGGTTCTCATGGCGGGCTCATTAATAGACTGACTGATCGATCTATTATTGGCCTGCTGCTGCACGCCGTCAAGCTAGCAAAGTGGCTGACTGGATTACTGCCGGGTATCGGGCATGTTCTTGCTGATGCAATGAATCCCGCCGCCACCCGCGGCAATCGGATCGATATTGACCTGCTCGATGATCCGCCCCGGGTACAGCTCGCCGAGCAATTGCTTGCAGTGCTGATCGGCCTGCGGGTCGCCAAACTGTGGCGCGATCACCGCGCCATTGATCGGCAGGTAGTTGATGTAGCCGGCGGCAAACTCCGGGTTGTCGCGGGTGAAGCGGTTGCTGCGCAGTTTGCTTGGCGGTGGCAGCAGGTGCACGGTCAAGCGGCGGCCGTCGGCGTCGGTGGCCTGTTTGAGGATTTCCAGGTGCTTGCGGGTGACCCGGTAATCGTAGGTGTCCGGGTCGTTGTCGAGGTTGGCGATCACCACCCCTGGCTCGACGAAGCGCGCGTAGAAGTCGACGTGGGCATCGGTGATGTCCTGGCCCTTGATGCCCGGCAGCCAGATGATCTTGCGCAGGCCGAGGTTGGCCTTGAGCTCGGCCTCGATGTCGCTACGGCTCCAGTCGGGGTTGCGGTTGGCGTTGATCCAGCAGCTTTCGGTGATGATCGCCGTGCCGTGGCCATCCACTTCGATGCCGCCGCCTTCGCCGGTCAGCTCGCTTTGCAGGTAGGGCAGGCCCAGGGTTTCGCTGAGCGTTGCCGCCACGCGGCTGTCGTTGCGGTGGCGTTGCTTGTTGCCCCAGCCGTTGAAGTTGAAGTCCATCAGCGCGCTGTTGCCGTCGTCGTCGATGACAAAGCAGCCGCCGTAGTCGCGGATCCAGATGTCGTCCAGCGCCATCGGCAGGAACTCGATGTTGTCGCTGCCGCATTGCTGGCGCGCCTCAGCCAGGTCTTCGGGGCGGCAGAGTACGCTGACTGGCTGGTAGCGGGCGATGGTTCGGGTCAGTTGCGCGATGCAGCTGTTGACCGCGTCCGCCTGGTCTTCCCAGACATTTTCGGCGGCGGCGAAGGCCAGGAAGAACCGCCGCTGGGCCTGGTCTTCTTCGGGCATGAACCAGCGCGCGTCAGCGGCCATGGCCAGGCGCAACGGGCCCAGGCCCAGGCCGGCGATGCCGGCGGCGACTGACAGATGCTTGAGAAAGGTACGACGGGGTGTCATCGGTGTGGCTCTCGTAGTAACGGCTCAATGGGCCGAGGAGGTCTTGAGGGTGGTCCAGGTGCGCATGCGCGCGCGCATGTCTTTCTGGGAAATGTCCTTGCCCGGGATCAGCCGCGCGTAGGTCGCATCGCTGACGTAGATGTCCGGGTTGTCGCGCATCTGCGGCTCGACCAGTGGCCGCGCCTTGGCGCTGGAGGTGGGGTAGCCGGTGAAGGAACTGATGGCGGCCATCTGCTGCGGCTGCATGACGAAGTTGATAAAAGCGTAGGCGTATTCCGGGTGGGCGGCGTCGGCGGGGATGGCCATGCTGTCCATCCAGATGGTCGTGCCTTCCACCGGGATGTGATAGCGGAATTCGACCTTTTTACCGGCGGCATCGGCGGTGCGCTGGGCCTGGATCATGTCGCCGCTGTAACCGAGCGAAATGCAGGTATCGCCATTGACCAGTTGGGTCACCGGCTGCGACTGGAACTTGCGGATGTACGGCTTGATCGCCCCCAGCATCTGGCGGGCGGCGAGCAAGTCGTCGGCGTTGCCGCTGCGCGGGTCCTTGCCCAGGTAGTGCAGCACCACCGCCAGCACCTCGTCGGGCGAATCGATCATCGAGATGCCGCAGTCGGCCAGCAGCGCGGCGTTCTCTGGTTTGAACAACAGGTCGAGGCTGTTGACCGGGGCATTGGCGATGCGCTGCTCGATGGCCGCGCGGTTGTAGGTCAGGCCAATGCTGCCCCAGGTGTAGGGCACGGTGCTCTCGCGCGAGTTGGGGTAGCGCTGGTGCAGGCGCTGCAGGCCGGGCTCGATGTCTGCCAGGTGCTCGAGCTTGCCCGGGTCGAGTTTTTGCAGGGCGCCGGCGCGGGCCAGGCGCTCGGCCACGGTGTCACCGGGGAAGATCAGGTCGTAGCCGCTGTGGCCCGACAGCAGCTTGGCCTCCAGGGTTTCGCTGCTGTCCATGACGTCGTAGATGACCTTGATGCCGGTCTGGGCGGTGAAGTCCTTGAGGGTGTCTTCGGCAAAGTAATCCGCCCAGTTGTACAGGCGCAGTACTTTATCTTCGGCACTGGCCAGGCCGCAGCTCAGGGCCAGGGAGAGGGCGAGCAGGGTTTTCAGGCTGTTCATGCGCCTTGCCTCCAGGTGGTGTGCGGGTGACGGCCATCCAGGCTCAACAATGCGCCGTACATTTCCGGGCGGCGGTCGCGGTAGATGCCCCAGGTCAGGCGCTCCTCGCGCATGTGTGCCAGGTCCAGCTCGGCCAGCAGCACGCAGGTGTTGTCGCGATCCGCTTCGGCCAGCAGGCGGCCCTTGTGGTCGGTGATGAACGAGGAGCCGTAGAAGCGCATGTGCAGCTCGGCATCGCTGCGCGCCACTTCAACGCCGGTGCGGTTGGCGGTGATCACCGGGAGGATGTTGGCGGCGGCGTGGCCGCGCTGGGTCAGCTGCCAATGGTCGCGTGAGTCCAGCGCCGCGGCGCCGGGTTCGGAGCCAATGGCGGTAGGGAACAGCAGAATCTCTGCGCCCTGCAAGGCCAGGCAGCGAGCGGTCTCGGGGAACCACTGGTCCCAGCAGATGCCCACGCCGAGGCGCCCGACGGCGGTGTCCCAGACTTTGAACCCGGTATCGCCGGGGCTGAAGTATTCCTTCTCCTGGTAGCCGATGGCGTTGGGGATGTGGGTCTTGCGATAGACGCCGAGCAAGCGCCCGTCGGCATCGGCCACGGTCAGCGAATTGAAGTAGGCGTTGCCGGCCTGTTCGAACCAGCTCAGCGGCAGCACCACACCCAGTTCTGCCGCCAGGGCGGCAAAACGCTGCAACAGCGGGCTGTGGTCATAAGGCTCGGCCAGCGCCAGATGCGTGTGGCATTGCTCGATGCAGAAGTACGGCGTGGCGAACAGCTCGGGCAAGAGGATCAGCTTGGCACCGGCTACCGCGGCCTCGCGCACCAACTGCTCGGCGCGGTCGAGGTTGTCGGCCAGGTTCCAGTTGCAGGCCAGTTGCAGGCTGGCGACGGTCAGGGCGCTCATGCGTTGTTCCCCGCCAGTGGCCAGGCCGGTTGCTGCTGGGTGATGCAATGCACGCCGCCACCGCCGTGGGCCAGTTGGTTGATCTGTACCGGCACCACCGTGCGGTCGGGGAAGGCTTGCTGCAGGGTGGCGGCGGCCTGCTGGTCGGCGTCGATGCCGTAGGCCGGCATGATCACGGCACCGTTGCACAGGTAGAAGTTGGTGTAGGAGGCGCAGAACACTTCGGCGTCGGTATCGACGGCCGCCGAGGCTTCGTACAGGTCGATCAGCTCGAAGTGTCGGCCACGGGCGTCGGTCGCCCGTTCAAGGGCGCGGCGGTTCTCTTTGGCCACCTGGGCGTAGGTAGAGGTTTGGTCGTGGGTCGCATCGACCAGCAATACGCCCGGTCGGGCGAATGCACAGACGCCGTCGACGTGACCATCGGTCATGTCGCCGGTGACGTAATCCGGGTCGCCCGGCAGCCAGATGACCTTGTTCACCCCCAGCAGGCGGATGAAGATTTCCTCGATGTCGTTTTTGCTCAGGCCCGGGTTGCGGTTGGGGTTGAGCAGTACCGATTCGGTGGTGATCAGCGTGCCGTCGCCATCGACATGAATGGCGCCGCCTTCGTTGGCCAGGAAACTGCCGAAGCACGGCAGGCCCAGGCCATTGAGTACTCGCCGGGCCAGGCCCTCATCGAGGTCATGGGCCGACTTGGCGCCCCAGGCATTGAAGCGCCAGCTGACCCCGGCCAGGCCCTGCTGCGGGTGGCAGATGAAACTTGGGCCGGAGTCGCGGCACCAGCTGTCGTTGACGGCGATTTCGATCAGCTCGATGTTGGCCGCGCACAGCGACCGGGCCTGGGCGGCCGCACTGGGGTCGACCACCAGCTTTACCGGCTCGAAGCGGGCGATGGCGTTGGCGACCCGGGCAAAATCGGCCTGCACATTCGCCAGGGTCACGCCCCAGGTCGACTCCCACAGGGCCTGGTTGTGCGGCCAGACCATCCAGGTGGCGGCGTGCCTTGCCCATTCGGCGGGCATGAACCAGCCGTTGTTGTTGGCGCTGTCGTTGTGCATTGCAATAGCCTTCAGTTAAGTAATTGTTTTCAGCAGGATTGCCTGGGTGTCCATGCTATAACTGGGCTTTGCCCCTGAACAAACGATGGATTTTGCCGATATATGATTAGCTGGGCTTATCAATCATGCTGAAACACTGGCCACCCCTCAACACCTTGCGCGGCTTTGAAGCGGCGGCGCGCCTGGGCAGTTTTCACAAGGCCGCCGAAGAGCTGCACCTGACCCAGTCGGCGATCAGCCAGCAGATCCGCAGCCTGGAAAGTTACCTGGAGCAACCGCTGTTCTTTCGCGAAGGGCGCAGCGTATCGCTCACCGATGCCGGCCACGACCTGCTCAGCACCACCCAGGTGATGCTGCAGCAACTGACCGTTGGCATCCGCCGCCTGGAGCAGTACCGCAAGCCCAACCAACTGGTGGTCAACACCACGCCGGCATTTGCCCGGCACTGGCTGGTGCCGCACCTGGGCGACTTTCACCGGCTGTATCCGGACGTGGACCTGTGGCTGTTCACCAGCGATGAAATCCCTGACATGACCACTCAAACCATCGACGTTGCAGTGCGTGACGACATCAGCGCCCAGGCTGATTGTGGCTTTCGTGTGTTGTTGCAGGATCGCTTGTATCCGGCCTGTCACCCGCGCTTGCTGGCGCAAGAGGTGCAGCAGCGGACCACTCTGCATGGCGAGCGGGAAATGGACTGGAGCTACTGGCACACCCAGGGTGGCGAGGGCGTAGGGCAGAAGCTGCAGGGCCTGAATTTTTCCGACCCCGGGCAGTTGCTGGACGCTGCCAGCCAGGGCTTGGGCATTGCCCTGGTGAGTGCCTTGCTGGCCGAACAGGCGCGCGTGCAAGGCAGCCTGGTGGCCCTGACCGAGCAGACCGTGCGCGGCCCCAAGTGGGCATGGCTGGTACACCGCAACAGTGAAGGGGAGGCCTTGACTGTGAGCTTCTGCCAATGGCTGGAGCAGCGCCTGGCGGGCAGCTCAGGGCTTAATGGTGACCCAGCGCCAGCGCGCTGATGATGCAGATCGAACCGTCAGTGCTGAGTGTGCTGTCGTTGTAGTCGACCTGGTTGTAAACCCCGCCGTGGAAGTTGAAAGTGCGGCTGTTCCAGCTGGAGTCCATCTGCAGCGGGCCGCTGCTGGCGGTGCTGCCATTGCAGGTGGCGAAGAGGGTGACCACGCCTTGGGCAGTGACATCGAGGATGATCTCGAACGCGGCGCCCAGTGGCACATTGGCCAACAGGGTGACGCTGGCCGGGGCGGTTTGGTTGTAGCTCTGGCGAAAGCCGTAGGTGAGTTTGCCCTTGTTCCAGAACACCTTGACCGTCGGGCTGTCGTCGTCTTTGACGTGCAACTGGGAGATCACCACCTTCTGCGCCGAGTTGACCTTGGTCAGGGTCATGGTCTGGTGGTTGTGGTGTTTGACTGCGCTGTTGAGTGACCAGTAGCTGGGCTCTTTCCATTCGCAGCGGGTGCGGTGGGTGCTTTTGCTGGAGGCGCCCTTGGTCGGGGCAGTGAAGCGGACCGAACCGTCGCTCAAGGTAGCGATGACCTCGGGCAGTTGCTCCAGGGCCTGGGCGCCGGTCAGTTCCAAGGCGGTGGGGTCGGTGCTGGACTTGGCCACCGGAGTGGTGATAGTGAGGCGGTCGATGTTGACGCTCATGGGTTTCTCCTTCCGTTTTGGATGTAGGCCCTCTCTGAATTGAATGTGGGCTTGAGCTAATATTTAGCTTCAAGCTAAAGTTTCGTCAATGGCTAAATAAGTGCGGGCTGCAATTTCTCTGGGAGCTAGCCAGCACATCACGTGGCAAGTCCGGCTCCCACAATGGATCTGTATACACCCCACCCTGTGGGAGCTGGCTTGCCAGCGATGAGGCCGGTGTAGCCAGCAAGGGTTTTGCCTTCAGTCGTTAAAGAAACCAGCGATACTCCCGCGCACTCACCTCATGCATGAACGCCAGGTGGTCCTGGCGCTTGTTCTCGCAGTAGACCATGACGAACTCGCTGCCCAGTTGCTCATTGACCACCGGGTGATGACGCATGGCCGCCACCGCCGCGAGCATGTCCTTGGGAAAGTCGATGCCGCTGCTGCGGTCGTCGTTGAGCGGTGCAATCGGCTCCTTGCCAGCATCCAGGCCATGCTCCAGACCACTGAGGATCGCCGCCAGCACCAGGTACGGGTTGGCGTCGGCGCCGGGCAGACGGTGCTCGATACGCAGGTTGCGCGCATCCGATTCGGGGATGCGGATGCACGCGTCGCGGTCTTCAAAACCCCAGCTGGCGCGGCTGGCGGCATTCACCATAGCGCCGTAGCGACGCATGGCGTTGTGGTTGGCGGCAAAGATCGGCATGCAGTGCGGCAGCAGCTCCAGGCAACCGGCCACGGCATGGCGCAGCGGGCGCTGGTCATCGGCCGCCAGCAGGTTGTTGCCCTGCGGGTCGTAGAGGCTGACATGCACGTGCATGCCGCTGCCCGGGGCATCCAGGTAGGGCTTGCTCATGAAGCTGGCGCGCATGCCGTGCTTGAGCGCCACGCCTCGGGTGCTGCGACAGAACAGTGCGGCCCAGTCGGCGGCGCGCAGGCCATCGTCGCAGTGGCCGAAGTTGATCTCGAACTGGCCCGGGCCCAGTTCTGCCGTAATCACGTTGGCGTCCACGCCTTGTTCGTTGGCGGCTTCGACCATTTCCCGCAGCACATCGGAATAGCGCGACAGGCGCTCGATGTGCATGTTCGGCTGGTCATCCGGATCACCACTGAACGGGTCGTGGGGGAACTGCGGCAGGCCGTCCTTGAGCGTGCGGTCGAACAGGTAGAACTCCAGCTCGAAGGCCACCACCGGGCGGATGCCGCGCCGCCGCAGGCGCTGCAAGACTCGCGCAAGCACTTCGCGCGGCTCGAATTCGATCGGTGCGTCGGTGCCGTCGGAGCTGATCAGCATCTGCCCCAGTGGCTGGTTCTCCCAGCGTACCGGCTTGAGAGTGCCAGGGATCAAACGCCGTGGCGCATCCGGGTCGCCGTCGTTGAAGCAATAATCACCAATCGGGTGCAGGCCGCCCTGAACACCGAGCAGCACGCAGTTCTGCGGCAATTTCAGGGCGCTGCCGGCGGCGACCTTTTCGAGCATGTCGATGGGGTAACGCTTGCCGTAAAAGTGCCCGGGGATGTCCAGGCTGATCAGGTCTACATAACGCACCTGAGGATGCTCGGCGCGAAACGCGCGTACTTCGTTCAGCAGTTCAGGGCAGTCTTTGATTGTTGTCATTACGTGCGATCCTGCGCTTGGTTTCAACGGAATACCCAGAGCACCCGGGTAGTGTGGTCGGTCAGATTGGCGTAGCGGAACTGGCTGTGCGGCGGCAGCTGGAAGCTGTCGTTGGCGTGCAGGGTGACCGGTACGTGTGCGTCATCGAGCCAGATGCTCAGCTCGCCTTCGAGCACAAAGCCGCCTTGCTCGGAGCTGTCGTCCAGGTGCCCGTCACCGCTGCTGGCGCCCGGTGCCAGGTGGCTTTCGAGCATGGAAAAACCACCGTTGAGCTTGGGCGAGACCAGCACATCGGTGACCCCGGCGGCGTAGTACAGGGTGCGCCGTTCGCCGGGGCGGGTGACCCAGTCCACTTGCCGTGGCTTGCTCAGGTTGTAGAAGTAGGTGGTGGGCACGCACAGGGTTTCGCTGATGGCGGTCAGGTCGGCCACGGTCGGCCGTGACAGGCCGCGCTCGACCTGGGAGAGAAAACCCACCGAACGGTCGATGCGGTCGGCCAGCTCGCCGAGAGTCAGGTTGCGGTGCTTGCGCAGGTCGCGGATGAGGATCGCCAGGCTTTCGATTTCTTCCTGCATGTCCATGGATGGTCCTCTCAGATAGTGTCACACAGGCGGTACCAGGCCTTGGCGGCAGCTTCCAGCGGCGCGGCGAGCAGGTCGCCGCCGGGGAAGCGGCCGTTGTCGATGGCCTGGTACAGCGCCAGCACATCAGGGTTGCCAAGGATCGCATCGCTGACCGCCCGGGCGCCGGCCAGGGTTGGCAGCACGCCATGGCCAGAAAACCCCTGTAGCCAGTAGCGCTGGCCCTGGCGGCCGATGTCCGGGGTGCGACGCAGGCTGCAATCGATATGGCCGCCCCATGCGTAGTCGATCGGCACGCCCTGCAGCTGCGGGAAGGCCCGTTCCATCACCGGACGGGTGGCGGCGGCAACGTCCTTGGGGATGCCGCCCAGGTAGGTGCAACCGCCGCCGAACAGCAGGCGATGGTCCGGGGTCAGGCGGAAGTAGTCGGGGACGAACTGATTGTCGATCACGCAGCTGTTGTGCGGCAGCAGCGAATGGGCCAGGGCCGGGTCCAGGGGCGCGGTGGCCACCTGATAGGAGCCCACCGGCAGCAGGCGCTGTGACAATGGGCGGTCGAGCTGGTCGATATAAGCGTTGCAGGCCAGGACCAGCACATCGCTGCGGATCTCGCCCTGGTCGGTGCGGGCGACAAAGCCTGCCGGGGTGTCGCGGTAGCTGAGCACCCGGCTCTGCTCGAAGATCCGTCCGCCGCCCGCCTCGATGGCGCTGGCCAGGCCCTGGGCCAGTTTCAGCGGGTTGAGGTGGGCGCCTTCGGCGTCATACAGCGCGGCCTGGTAGCGCGGGCTGCCAATCCATTCGGGCAATTCGTCACGCTCGATCACCCGCAACTGGTCATAGCCCCATTTAGCTTCGGCCTCACGCAGGGCCGCGTGGAGCATGGCCACGCGCCGGGGCAGCACCGCCGCCCACAGGCTGCCGCGCCGGTAGTCGACGGCAAAGCCGTGGCGTTCGGGCAACTCGCGCATCTCGCTGGCGGCCCAGCGCATGCTGTCCCACAGGCGCCGTGCGCGCTCCTGGCCAAGGGCTTTTTCCAGGGGGGCCATGTCGCACGACCAGCCCAGCAACGCCTGCCCGCCATTGCGCCCGGACGCCGCCCAGGCCACCCGGCTGGCTTCCACCAGGGTCACCCGCTTGCCGGCCTCGGTCAGGCGCAAGGCGGTGTGCAGGCCGCTGAAACCGGCGCCGATGATCAACACCTCGGTATCGAGACGTTCCTGCAGGGTAGGGCGCAGAGGGATAGGGGCGGGGTAGGTCTGGGCGTAATAGCTGGCGACATGCTGGGCGGATTGCTTGAACATGGCGGACCTCATGAATTTTTATTGGTATTTTTTCATGAAAAACTACCAGATAAATTTCACGAGGCCAAGCAATGCCCAGGCGCAATTGCCGGGCTGGCTCTAGACCGCAGGTTTGCGCTGATGCTTGCTGGTTTCGATCTCGTCAGCCAGGCGCGGGCTGTAGCTGCGCGTGGGGATGCCGGTGAGGCGTTCGAACATCAATGCGAACTTCATGTCCAGCGCGCGCTTGCCGGTCATATAGGCATTGAGGGTGGTCACGCTGACGCCCAGCTCGGCGGCCATGCGCCGCTGGGACACCCGCTCTGCCTGGCGCTGCCTGGCCTTGAGCGCGGCAAATGCCTTGCGCAGTGCCAGCAGCTCTTCTTCTTCCCACACCCACAGATTGCCGCTCATGATTCGATCTCAGTCACACGGATTCGGTCGAGCAATCCGTTGCTGGAATCGCTACATCCTGCTGCTGCCATTTAGTGGTGATTAACCGACCGGGGCGGTCGGTTGTTTTCTCATCATACTCTTCGTGCGTTCCAAACCAGTAGCACACGGCCATGAATCTGCAGCATTTCCAGTGCCGCACCCTCGATCAGCACCGGCGGGTACAGCGGGTTGTCGGAGATCATTCGCAAGGCGCCATCGGTCAGGCGCTGCAGGCGTTTGACGAACAGGTCGCCGTCGAGGCTGAAGACATAGATGGCATCGCTGCGCACCTCGTTGACGCCACGGTCGACCAGCAACGCGTCACCGTCGTTGAAGGTGCCGGCCATGCTGTCACCGTCGCCGCTGATGATCGCCAGGTTATGCGCGCCGGAATAGCTGATGCCCTGGCCGCGCAGCCAGTCCAGGTGCACGGTCAGGTCACGGATCACCTCGACATGGGCTGGCGGCGTGTTGCCGTTGCCCATGGAACCGCGGATGTCGAAGTGGGCGATGCTGACGAACGCGCTGCTCAGCGCCTTGCTGCTGGCAGGCACGCCAGCGTCGCTTTGCAATACATCCATCCAGCCTGCCGGCAGGTGTTCGGCCTGTTCAATACGGCGGGCGACTTCATCACCGAGGTTTTTTTCCGTGCGCATCGACAGAATCTGGCTCAGGTGCGCAGGGCTCATGCCCCAGCGCTCGGCACAGCTGGCCTTGCGCTGGGTGCCGAGCAACTGCACCAGGTTGTGCTTGCGAATCGCGTAGATATCCATGGGGTGCAGAATGCCACTATTTAGCTCGATGCTAAAGAGGCCCACGCGCTTTACTCGTACCGTTACCGGGCCCGGGCCACACTGACTGGCGCCCTCAGCAGGCGCTGACGCAGCAGGTCATAGACCCAGTTGTAGGCCATGGTGTAGGGCAGCATGAAGGCGAAGAAACCGATCTCCAGCAAAAACGCCTGCACCATTGAGACATCGAGCATCAACGCGGCAATCGGCACGCCGATCAGCACAAAGCCGGTTTCAAAGCCGCCCGCGTGCAGGGCGCGGACCTTGACCGTACGCGCTACCCGGCTCACGGGCCAGAAGCGGTCGAACGCCGCGTTGTAGAGCATGTTCCAGATCATCGCCACGGTCGACAGCATCACCGCCAGCGCGCCCATCTCCAGCATCGAACGGTCGAGCAGCCAGGCGCCGATCGGCGCGCAGATCAGCACGGCGATGACTTCAAAGCCGACGGCATGGACGATGCGTTCAGCGAAGGATTTGTGGGTGGCTTGCAGTTTCATGACGTCACCTTGAGGTGTGTTTCGATGGCGTCATTGTCATCGCTTTTTTGCCTATGTTAAAAATAGGTTCCATCGTAAAAAGCGATATGTTGGTTGCCTGCGAAGACACCGGATGTGAAGCGACGCATCGACTAACGCCAGAGCGCTATCAGTGAATGGCCACAGGGTTGATGTTGACCTGGGTCGAGCCCTTGTACAGCGGCTGGCCGAGCACGAACAGGAACTCGAAGGCCTTGTCGCGCACCAATGCACGGCTGTCGATCAGTTCCAGGTTGTAGATGCCGCGCTTGGCCAGCATGTACTGGTTGACCGGGAACTCGTCCTTGCCATGCGGGTTCGGACAAACCTCGCTGGCCCAGGTGTCGCCGCCGAAGGCGACGATGCCCTGGTCGGCCAGCCACTGCGCCGCTTCCATGCCGATACCGGGTTCCACTTCCAGGAACTGCTTGTTGTCCTTGCCGATCAATTCCAGCCAGCCGGTGTTGAACAGCACCACATCGCCCTTGCGCAGGGTCAGGCCTTGCTGCTTCAACACCGCCTGGATGTCGGCCACGCTGAACTCCGTGCCACCGGGCACGATGGCCTTGCCGTAGTAGGCCGTCATGTCCAGCACCACGCCACGGGTCACGATCGGCGGCACTTTCTCTACACCGAGCTTGGTGACGCCATCGACCGTCACGAAGTCGGCCGCCTTGTTGCCGTTGTAGTACACGTTGTCGATGCCGATATGGCCGATCCCGTTGAGTTGGGTGCCAACGCCGGTCCAGGCGTTCACCAGTTCATCGTTGAAGGTGAACTGGTTCGGTCCCAGCGACTTGCCGGCTTGCTGCCCGACCTGCACGTTGTACAGGCGAAAGCTGCGATGGCGGAAAGCCGGAAGGTTCTTGTCCACGGGGACGGCCAACGGGTATGTCTTGCCCGTCTTGACCAGGCCGACCGCCTGCTTGACCACGTCGGCGGTGAGCAGGTTGGCGGCGCCGATTTCGTCGTGCTGGCCGTAGGGCGAGTGTTGCCAGTCGGCGGCCAGGGAGGCCTGGGCGGCGTTGGCCAGGGCGGTGGCGAGCAGCAGGGGCTTGAAGACATTCATACGGGTTCTCCTGAACGGGACGTCAAATCAGGAGTGGATTCTGGGTGCAGGCGCGGGGCGGAAAAAGCAGCCTGGGGGACAATGACTTTTGCCTTCAGGTCAAAGGCAAGTGTTTCACGGTGCCGTGATGTTCTGGCCGATGCTGGCCATCCATGACCAGCAGCAGTTCACTGCTTGTAGCCAATCTGGCGCAACAGGTTCTTGCGCCACAGGATGTCTGCGTCGCCCTCAATACCCGTGGCGCAGAAGCCATCCACTACGCCCAGGATTGCTCGGCCTTGTTCGGTCTCAGCGAGAATCACCTCGGTTGGATTGGCGGTTGCACAGAAAATACGGCAGACCTCTGGAACCATTTTCAGGGTGTTCAACACGTTCAGCGGATAGAAACCGTCGCCCAGGAAAATGATGAAGCTATGGCCGGCGGCGATGGCTTGCGCATTTTTCTGTGCAAGCTCGATCATGGCGGTATCGGTGCCGGACCATCGCACCAGGCAGTTGCCAGAGGCTTCACAAAAGGCCACGCCAAACTGGATACCGGGCACGGCGTTTACCAGCGCTTCGTGGATGTCCTCGACGGACTTGATGAAGTGCGTCTGGCCCAAAATGAAGTTTGTCACCTGCGGCTTATCGATGTTCAACGTGATCAGTTGCATTTCGAACACCTCCTTTCACGGTGTCGCTACCAGTGCCTGGCAACAGATCAAGCATAGCTACTGATGGGGTAAACCTGCCTGCCGGCAGTTTGAAATGTCGTGTTGTCGAGGACGCTGATTCAGCGTCCTCGACACTACTCAGCCTACAAAGACACCAGCACATCACACTGAGAATCGTTGAGGACATGCTTGGTGACGCTGCCGATCAGCAGTTCTTCCAGAGCGCTTTCCCCCTGCTTGCCGATCACGATCAGATCGCAGTCCAACTCCTGCTCCTGCTCAAGGATCCGCCAGGAGGGGTCACCGTGCACCACGATTTGCCGGGCATTGGCCAGCCCAGCGGCCTCGCTCAATGCCGCGAGTTGGTCCACGGCATCTTTCCTGATGACGTTGCGGTAGTGAGTGAGGGTGTCCTGGTCGATGTGGGCGAAGCGCATGCTCCCCTCGAAGGGGGCCTCGAACACATGCAGGAGTATGATCTCGGCCTGCGGGGCAACAGCTTTTGCCTGTTCGATGGTGCGCAGCGATGAAGGCGAAAAATCAACGGCAACCAGCAAGGTACGGTAAGCGTCGCGGGGTGCCTGCTTGACCACCAGCAACGGGCAGAGCATACGGCTCAGCATTCTTTGCACGGTAGAACCCAGCAGGCGACGAGCCAGGCTCTGCCCCTTCGCCCCACACACCAACAGATTGCTGCGTTTGTCCTGCACCACGCGGGTGATTTCGCTGACAACCGCGCCGGGTGCGACCTGTACGCCAGCGTCGATGTCATAGCGCTGAAAGAGCATTGCTGCCAGTTCGTGAATTTTTTCTCCGGCCGTCTCCAGTACGCGTTTCAACAAGTGCTCATCAGGTACCACTACCTGCTTGAGACGCTCGAACGGGGCGGGGTTGGCAACGTAGAGCAGATCCAGTGCTGCATGCTGCGCCTTGCTCAACAGTGCAGCCCGCTCTGCCGCGTTGCGGGCAGAGGTGGACAAGTCGGTGGCAACCAGTACGTGGTTCAACGAGGTCATATGAGGCTCCTTATACAATGCTGCGCACATGGCCTTGAGCTCAAGGCGGTGGCCGCTTATCGATCCGTTCCTTGCTTGCAGCCATCGTCTCGCGAACCACACCCGGCGCTTTGATTTGTGTCAAAGGTGTGGGCGCGGGGTAGGGCATCAGTCTGCGGGGCAGGCTCGCCCGGTGATGGGCAGTTGCTCCAGCGCGAGGCCATTGCGGGGCAAACCCATCCATGCGAAGGTGGATGCGCCTAACGCGGGTTCAGGTTGCAATGCATTTGTCTAATCAAGGAAGAAACGACATTGAAAATAGCTTTCAGCGGCTTATTGTTGACCTGTCTGACGACTATCGCCCTTGCTGACGAGAACCCTGTCGGCTTCCAATCGTCCACACTGGCGGACTCGCACAATGACCGCCCACTGGAGATGGTCGTTTGGTACCCCAGTGCAACGACCGCAGCCACGCAATTGATCGGCGATGATGTGGTGTTTGTCGGTGCCTCTGCCGTTCGTAACGCGCCGCCAGCTGCTGGCAAGCATCCATTGCTGGTGCTCTCCCACGGCTACAGGGGCAACTGGAACAACCAGACCTGGCTTGCCAGTGCTCTGGCCCATAGGGGTTACATCGTCGCGGCAATCAATCACCCTGGCACCACGACCCTGGACCGTAACCCTCAGGCTGCGGCGCAGTTATGGCAGCGCCCCGTTGATATGCGCCGAGTCATTGATAGGGTCACGACCCAACCTGAAAAGTTCGGCGTGGTCGCCAATGGCCGAATTGCAGTAGTGGGCCATTCACTCGGCGGCTTGACCGCCCTGGAGATCGCCGGTGCGCGTTTCGATCCAGACCGCTTCGCCAATGAATGCAAAGCACACCCGCAGTTATCAGGTTGCACCGTCTACGCAACGATAAACCCTGCAAACAGCTCAAAATCAAAGGCCGCATTGGCCGCCGACTGGCGCGATAAACGCGTCGCTGCCGTGGTTACATTGGACCTGGGCCTTTCACGGGGCCTGACCGATGAAAGCCTGGCCGCGCTGCCAGTACCTGCGCTGGTGATCGCTGCCGGCGCACCGTCGCACGAGCTTCCCGCTGCGTTGGAGTCTGCCAACCTGGCCAAACGCCTGCCTGCGGCGTCAAGCCGTTACGTCGAAATCAGCGACGCAAGCCACTTCAGCTTCTTGTCGGTATGCAAACCTGGTGCGAAGGTACTGCTCGAAGAAGACGTACCAGGCGATGGCATCATTTGCGAGGATGGCGACAGCACTCGCCCGCGCGAGGCGATCCAACAGCAGGTTACAGCGCTGATTGCAGAGTTTCTTCAATCATCGCTCTACAAAGAAGGCAGTTTGTAAAGTCGTGGTACAGAGAACTGCACCTCTGTGCAGCCCTGAAGCAGCGGCTCGAAGTAGCGCGTAGATTTGTGCATCTGCATCCTCGGCGCGGACATGCTGCGGGAAAACCGCGTTGACTACGAAATCATCGTCGCCGAGCGCGCCGGGCCGGTGATGTACATCGCCGAGGCGCTGTATTTCGGCCCGCGGCCCTGATTGGGGTTGCGGTTAGCGGCAACACAGGCAACCGCTGATCAGCGGTTGATCGGGGTCGCTTTCGAGAAATGTGACCATGACTTCCATGCCCGTTCGCGGGGGCGTAATTTCACAACTCCAATTGGCAGCCCCGCTCAGCCAACAACTATTCTTGTCGTCAAATCTATCTTCGCTGCCCCAGGGGAACTTGACCTTGACCCTTCCGAGGCGCCGATCACTCGGGGTCTCCTCGTCTTCCACTGCGATGACTACAGCGGTCTGGTTGCTAGGCACCTGAGGTTTCATGTGAGTCAAAGGCGGACGATAGAGCACGTCCCACGGCAGAACCATAAAGCGGTTGCGGTAACCCTGATGAAAGTCATCCTGGTTGTCAGTGTGGCCACTGGCGACGTGCTCACTCAATACCTGGGGTTGCTTGCCTTCGTGGATGACCTGGGTCAGTAGCCATAGGGCGTTCCACGCTTGGCGTGGCTGGCCGGAGATTTCCAGCACATGGCCACTGGCTAACCGGGCCTGGTCACTTTGCCCTTCAGCTTGACGATAAACCGCGTGGCGGCGCTGCATAGCACGAAGATTGGCAGTGGGTTGCCCAATCCTGGGAAAAGCCGCCTGATCATCGCCAAAGACCAGCACGTGGCCTTGAGCACTGTGTTGGAAGTGAAAGTGGATACCTTCTTCTTCGCACAAGCGCTGAACAAAGTGCAAATCCGTTTCATCGTACTGGATGCAGTAGTCACGCTCGGGATAGGTCGACCCTAGATGAAACCGATAAGCGTCGCCCAAAATCCCGTGCTCTTCCAATATCAACGCAACGATTTTCGGCACCGAGAACTGTTGATAGATCCTCTGGTTGATGCGGTGGCGCAAGTAGGACAGGTGCGGTACAAGGGCCAGGCTGTAGCGCGTCAAACGCTGACCGTTACCGCATTGAGCGATGTGATAGACCCGTCCATGAATGCCGTTGCCCTGCGCATCGAAGGTCAGAAAAGCCTCAAGGTCGAAGAGGCTTTCGAGATCCAGGTCAGACCGCTCGCTAACAAGTTCCACGTTGAAGAAGTAAGGCCTGCTGATCGCCTCCTCTCCGCTGAATGCGAGCACTTGGAAATCGTGCTCAAAACCGTCGATTGTCAAACTGAAGTGGGTCTGATGGGCTGGGCTGAACATCCGCTGTTCTCTTTTTACCTAAGGTGTTGAATTGACGCTGTCGCAGACAGCAATGTCAGGACGCTGGGTACATTCAGCCCAGCTGCGCGAATGCCGTTACTCGCAATGGCCAGAGCAAGGGCCATCAGTATTGGCAGCTTCCGACGCCAACTCCAACGCGAGGCGAGCGTGTTTCACCGGGCGTTTAATCAGTGGGTCGGAGAGGGCCCTGGGTCATCTCGGGCTCAAGGGAGTAGCAGGCATTAATGTGCTGCTCGATCCACGCCTGTATAAAAATAAAGGCTTGCATCGAGCAACTGCGACAGATCACGTCAGATCACACACCACTCTTCACTTTGGTCCAGACCCGTGTGCGGATTCGCTCCAGCTTCAATGGCAGTGGCTCAAGTGGAATAAGTGTCGCAACAGTCTTTTTGTCTGGATAAATCCAAGGGTTGTCTCGCAGCGTCTGTTCGACAAACGCAGTGGCGTCTTTATTTGCGTTAGGGTAGAGCGTGTGGTTTGACGTCTTGGCAATGATTTCTGGTCGCAACATATAATTGATAAACGCCATGCCTTCCTTGGGGTGGGGAGCGTCTTTTAGCAGTACCAGGTTTTCCGACCAGACCAGCGCGCCTTCGCGCGGAAGGCTGTAGGTAATCTTGCGTCCAGTCTTGGCCTTCTCGTTAATGGCCTGTGCAGCAAGGGCACCATTGGCCCATCCCACCACTGCACAAATATTGCCGTCAGCCAGGTCGGCGTCGATTCGGGATGAATCGAAATAGAGGACGTAGGGGCGGATTTTTAACAGCAGGGCTTGGGCCTTCTGGTAATCATCCGGGTTCTTACTGTTGCTAGGGAGTCCAAGGTAATGCAAAGCAATCGAAATGATCTCACTTGGAGAGTCAAGCATCGCCACGCCACACGACTGAAGCTTGCTGATGTTTTCTTCTTTGAAGATCAAATCCCAGCTGTTCACCGGCGCATTATCACCCAATGCCGCTTTGACTTTGTCAACGTCATAGCCAATGCCGGTAGTGCCCCATAAATAGGGCACCGCGTAGCGATTGCCAGGGTCATTGACCGCGACCTGGGCCAAGAGATCAGGGTCGATATGGGACAAATTACTCAGTTGCTCACGATCCAACGGCTGGAGTACTCCCGCCTGGATCAGGCTTGGCAACACATCGGAGGTGGCCACAACCACGTCATACCCCGTGCGCCCAGCCATTACCTTGCTCTGCATGATGTCGGCGCTGTCGAACGCATCCATGTGCACTCTGGTGCCGGTTTCCTGTTCAAACGCCTTTGGGGTCTCCGGTGCGAGAAGCCCGAACCAGTTATACAGATACATCCCAGGCTCTGCAGCCGCCACTGACGTGCTTATCCCTACACAGAGAAGCGTGGCCGAAAAAATGGTTCGCAAATGTGATTTTCTCATGCAACATCCTTGTCAAGACGATGTACCCTCATGGCCATCCTAGGCCCTGGCAGTGAATATACCGGGCGTTACCGAATAGTAAATACCTACGAATACTTACCCCTGACCTACGAATCCCTAACCCAAAAGGGGTAGAAAATGCCGTTCGACCTCCAGAGCCTGGCTTGGCACCGATCGATTGGGAAGCTGATCATGCAGTTGAACCGTCCAGAGTTCTGGAGTTCACTGGTTCGGGTGTTGAATGAATACGTGCAAATCGATAATTGGGTTGTATTGATTTTCAGCAGTCAACAAGTGGAAGTGGTTAGTCTTCCTGAGGTGGCAGATGCGGAAGAGGTGAACGCGTTCATTCATCGCTACGTGAAGGGGCTTTATCTGCTGGATCCGTTTTATATCGCTAATCGAGAAAACCCACAGAGCGGTTTCTTTCACCTGCTGGATATTGCGCCAGAATATTTTCTTGAAACTGAGTATTATCATCAATATTTCGCGCAATACATTTTTGCGGATGAGGTGCAGTACAATGTTCAGCTCGACGCCGATAGAACATTGTGCATTTCCGTTGGCAGCAAAGTCCGTTTTGATCAAGAGCAGATAACAATACTTGATATTATCAAGCCGTGGGTGACTGCATTGATGCATCAGCGCATGTGTTTTGAAACTGACGTCGGGAAAAACCACGCGGAGCCACCGCTATGGCCAGAAACGATGACCCCGCTGGGCGCACAAATAACGACGCGCGAAAGTGATGTGCTCAGGTTGTTACTGAGTGGCTTCTCTAATAAAGAAATAGCCGGGAAGCTTTCCCTCTCGGTGGAGACGATAAAAGTTCACCGCCGCAACATTTACGGCAAATTGAATATCAAATCGCAATCTGAATTGTTTGCTCGATTTTTTATGCCGAAACAGGATGTCTTCTCTACAACTTGAAGTCAGGTTTTTAGTCTGGATATTATCCTTAAATGGGGTCGCGGCTTCTGTACATGGCTCGCATCGAACTGTCCCATCCACCAACGTAAGGCCCCAGATCGCACATAAAGTGAAGGTCTTTTCAACAATCTTTTGCCAGGATATCGCTCATTTTTCGGGCTTGCGTTCGCAGCGCCTCACTGAACAAATCCACCGCCGCCGAGCCTGGCCGGTGGTTGGGGCGAATCATCATCACCTGGTAACGAAGGCAGACACCTAGCTGGCGAATCGACAGCCCACTCAGTGGGTTGATAAGGGATGGAGACTTTACTGCGTGCGAGATCTCGTAGGTGCTTGTGAAAATGCGTTGGTAGAGATGGAATCTGTTTGCATAGCGTTTAGTTAACTGCTTCCAGCCCGTTTTCACACAACCTGGACCCAAAGCAGCCTTTGGCGAGGGCAGGAAACGACCAGAAGCAACCGTTCGCGCGTGCACGCTTTGAGCCAACAGCTATCCCGCTCACAGATATCCAAATCTAGCGGTTCGGAATTCTGTTCCGAGGGAAGAAATGTTGGCCACGAAAGTCATCCTTTCTTCCCTGGGCGCACTCGGTTCTGCTGAAAAGCCTTACCCACCGAAAAATCACCGCAGATTAAAAATCAATTTGCCTGCCGCCGATTTGAGTTTCCGTATCATTCTGACCGGCAACCATAGCCGATGCGCTAATTGCATTTTGATTTGCCCAGTCACGTAGTTTTGTAAACTCGTCTTTACGCATTTTGCTCATTGGTACTAAACGCGAAATGGTAGTTTCAAAATCAGCCATAGTCAGGTCGCTTACATCACCGGAGCCATTCATCCGCCGTGAGAACGCTTCAATCAGCGAGTCCCCAACCCACGCTTCGATTTCGGCACCAGAGAGCACAATATCTTTACCAAAATTCGGCTCACCTCCTAGAGCAGCCAATCGATCCAAATCAAATTTTTCTGGGTCACGTTTCAACTTCTTGAGGTGTATTTCAAGAATCTTCTTTCTTTCTAATGTCGACGGGAAGTCAACGAAAAATATTTCGTCGAATCGCCCCTTTCTCAACAACTCCGGAGGTAAGCTGTTGATGTTGTTTGCGGTAGCAAACACAAAAACAGGCGCCGTTTTTTCTTGCATCCAAGTCAACAATGTGCCGAATACGCGTGAGGCCGTGCCACCATCAGATGCGCCTCCGGAAGAGCCGGAAAGTCCTTTTTCAATTTCATCGATCCATAGGATGCAGGGCGAAATAGCTTCGGCCGTACGTAGGGCGGAACGAATATTGGATTCTGAAGAGCCAACCACCCCTTGGAAAATTTTTCCCATGTCCAAACGCAATAACGGCATGTTCCATGACGACGATACACATTTCGCCGTTAGCGACTTACCGCAACCAGGAACTCCAGTTAAGAGCAAACCCTTCGGGGTTCCGACACCGAACTCCTGAGCCATCTGCCCAAAACACTGGCTACGCAAATTAAGCCACTTCTTAAGCGTTGCCAGCCCACCAACATCCTCAAGATTTAACGTTGAGTCGATATATTCCAAAATACCTGTTTTCCGTATAATTTGTCTTTTTTCGGAAAGAAGGTCTTTTACGGTATTTTCATTTACACTCAGGCTGGATACCAATGAACGAGACAAGCTATTGTCAATCTCTAATCCCGTGAGACCCAAAGCGGCATCAATGAGTTTATCTTTGGTTTCGCTGGAAAGATCAATCTTGACGCTACTGTTGCCTTGCCATGAATTAACAAAATTACTTATCTGATCCTTAACTTCATCTCTTGATGGCAAAGGAAAATCAATCAGCGTGATTTCCTTTTGAAGATCATTGGCAATTTCAAAGCTGGGCGCCACGATAATGCAATTGCTTCGATAGCCACGTGAGCGGATATTTATGGCTAAATCTCGAAGTCGACGACGATAGACGGGATTTGAACTTGAGGTAAGGTAGTTATGAGCATCACAAAAAACAAATATATTTTTGCTGCCTTCATCCTTCGCCTTTTCTTCGCAAAAGTCCAAGGCTACTTTCAAATCAAAGGTTTTATCCCCGGCCACGACGCCATTTATCTGGACGCCCAGCGTCGAGTTCCAAACAAACAAACGATGGCTAAGTGTCTTGGCGATTTCAGATATTTCATTGAGCGCACGCTCTTCCTCGAACGTTTCAATAACCAAAATAGCATAGCGCGCTTTGAGGTAATCTGTTATCTGCTTGGTACGGTTCATGCTTGTTATCCCTGCGCTTGAACTGAGTTATACACTCATCGGAAGACCGGTTTTAGTAATGCCAGAATTTGAAACTACAAACTCGACAACTCTTCTAGTGCGGAAAAAGTCAATGTCGACTCTGTCGCTGGTTTTGATAATCTGTTTGTGCTGATAGGGATGGCTCGCGTTATGCCGATACCGACCCGCCAGCGTCAAGTCTACGGCTTTAACAACACGAATCATGGCTTCGTTCTGGAATATCTCTTTTGGCGTATAGCCTGTGTAAAGTATCCAGTTTTTCTCGCCATTGACTGCATTTATTAATTGCTCCAAGGCTGGCGCCTGGTCGAGCGGCTCCCCCCCAGAGAGGGTAACTCCAGCGATGTCCAGTGCATTTATCTTCTGTGCCAATTCATCAATAGATATCAGCGTACTCGCTTCGCGAGCGTGGGTGCTCTGATTGAAGCACCCCTTACAATTCAGCGCACAACCCTGCACCCATAATGTCAAGCGCAACCCGGGGCCGTTAACGCTGCTCAACGCCATATGGTGTACATTGATGTCCATTCAGAAGTTCGCGCTGAGAATTTGAAGGGTTTGCTCTTCATGGACTACGGTATATTCCGGCTTCCATTCAGTCACAAGTTCCGCAGTAGGGCTAGAGAGTAGAGACTCAAGCTCTTCAGTAAGCTTTGTGCAAATGTCGCCTTTCACGCCGTGCACTTCCTCCGTAATTTCATCGCCCGTAAAGGTGACATGAATGCCGTATTCGTAGTTAGGTCCGAATTCAATCTCGAACCCTTGAGAAGTTTCTTTGACTCTTGCAGGAACACCTGATGCGTCTATGCGCTTAATAGTTTCATCGATGGCTACGCTGATGTACGCTTTCTGAAAGTTTAAAGCCAAATCAGCCATTATTGCTTCATCGCCGGCCGAAATAGTTTCTCGTTCGATGAGGAGCTTGTAGGAGCCCTCCTCAATTTGGCAAACAAATAGATTGATTTTATCAGCCGTTTGGCCACAAATAGCTCTAAATTGCTGCTTGCCCATATAGCCTATTTTGCTCAACACCTTTTTACTGAAGTCGCTGGCAAATATGGAGACCAGACCAGTCGTTGGGCTAAGGTCCAACTTACCGAAGGCTTTGGCAATGGCTTCTTCATTAACATAAGAAAATTCAAACTTTGTGCAATGAGACATTGTTAAAGCTCCAGCTTGCGACCGGGAGCAACTTCTTCTGCGTCCTGGGTAGCATTTAATACGCCAGGGACAACCTCAATGTTGCGCACAGGCGCCATGGATGCAGGCGCAACGTTTTTCGAACGCTCGGTTGGAGTTCCAGAGTTGACAACTACCCGACGTCTTTGGGTTGCCAGTGATGCACCACTACCACTCAGGAGACTTGCATCAATCGTTTCCAACAACCTTCTTATTACCAGGATGGGACTTGATGTGAGCTTTGCATAGAGTCCAATTCGCAACAACGCATCGGTTCCATCATTGAACTGCAATTTAACGAAGTAATTTTGATTTTTATCGCCAATGATGCCAATGTGCGAGATCTGATTCAGATCCCGTGACAGCTTTCCCCAAAGATGCCCATCAAATGACGCTACAATTAATTTTGTCGCTGATGCGGCAAAAGCATTGCTACCAACATCAACGTCATCAGCATCAAAATTCTGGTAGCTGACCTGAATTTTCTCCCCGACAGGAAATCCCAGTTCGGTTGCCAAATATTCATTTGTCGAAAAATCGATATCGGCGTGAAATTTTAAGCTTTTTGATAGAACATAAAGGCTAACGATGCCTGATGCTCCATAGCCTATTGCGCTTAGTGCGTCTTTCGGTTCAAAGGCGACACAAACTGCGGAAATAAAAACAATGATTCCGTAACCGTAATTAATGGCCGTCTGCGAACTGAGTTTTTTATTTCTATAAGCCTGAAATGTTTTGCCGGGAATATATTTTTTTGAAGGTGCAAAGAGCAGGGCGCACGCACCAAAAAAAACCACACAACAAAATCCCGTTGCAGCCTGGCGATTTTGCCCATTTTGCAACCCTTCAAGAAACATCCACGCACCGCCAACGATGAAAACAGGTACGAATGCCAGTACTACAAGTGCCGTTATCTTACCTTCGGTGGCCATTACCATTTTCCACATCGGGATAGTCTTTATCATTCACAAACCTTCTAGAGTTGGTGCAGAAGCGCGTAGTGAGGGGATGACTGTAGAACTACTCATTGGTCTATGCTACATGACGATTTTTGGTTTATCACGCGCCAAGGTTCGTCTGAAGTAGCCAGGCAGAAAAAGTCCCAGGCGGTGAAAAAACGCGGACACATTCTTGAGGGCTGCGTGGCTACGCAAAATCTGTCAGCGTTGGTTGATCACCAGAGCAAAAAATTGCGTAGAAACGCGATTTTAGTTTCTATCCTGACAGTCAAACCTGCTCTTAGTCCCCATTGTGTGTCCGGGGCCGAGCGGCGAATTGCGAGCGGGGCGTCAAGATGGCCAAGGCAACCGCCACGATGAAGAGCGCCGGCACGTCGCCAGCCATGATTCCTCCGTGTACGGCGCTAGACCACACAGTGAACCAGATTAGGTTCAGATTGGCTAATGGATAACGTGCGGCCAGGATCAAGAACACGCCAAGTGTGGCGTAGATGCCAACGATCATCATCGGGTAGTCCGAGTGACCGACGTGCCAAGCCCAGCCAGACGGCCAGAACAACATAAGTGGGTAGAGAGCAAGGCACGCGAGGCCAGCCAAAACTAGAACGACGCGCAAATACCTGAGGCGATCGACGACGGTTATGGCGGTCTCCTCTGAAGGGGCTTATACACCTGGACGGAAAGCCCAATTTGCTCAGTCAGTTCCGGCTTTATACCAAGCATAGCTACTCATTTGCTTTCGCTCCGTCCAGCGGCTGTTTCTGGCCGATTGCTGCCTTTCGTCACCGGCAGCTATGGTTGAAACCAGCCATCGCGACTGACCGCTACCGACCCCATGCAGTCGTTTCGTTGCTTGCTAAGGCATGTCATCGCTCAACGAGCTGCAAACACCCCTGTTGACAGGCTGTGAGAATCTCTTGCGCCAATTGCTCATCGGCCACAGCTCGCGCTAGTGCCAAGCCACCAATCATCCCTACGGCAATTTGCAAAGCATGCTGGCGTGTATCGGTCTCTGTCGTCGATTTCAGTCTGGATTCCAGACGTGCAATGAAAGCTTCGAGCACTTGGGTGTAGCTCTCCTGGATGGCTCCGTTCTGCTGAGCAGCATCATTGACCATAAAGGCTAACGGACAGTGCATACGGCTTGCATCCCGATGGTCCATGCGCAGGTAGTCTTTCACTACCTGCTGCAAACCGTCTTTACCAGCCTCTTCCAGTATCGCGCCCCCCGCGTTCGCGGCATTTCTAATCGCTTCGGTGTAAAGCTCCGTTTTGGATGCGAAGTGACTATAGAAGCCCCCCCGGGTCAGTCCGGCACTTTCCATAATTGAGTCGATGCTGACTTTTTCGAAACCTTCCAGTGCGAAGAGTCGTGCTGCGCTATCCAAAATCACCTGTCGAGTGGTTGCGCGCTGTGTAGCAGGCCAGGGCATACGTCTTCTCCTCAGTAAAGCGTGAGAGGGAGTATGACAAAACGGGACTTTATGTTCTTGAACATAAAGTCATACCGACCAGAATTGCCGACTCTTCCCTCAAGGAGCTACTCATGCGATTGCACATACTGGGACCTGGATTTAGCACCTTCGTGCGTAGTGTCAGACTTTACTGCGAAGAGAAAGCGCTCGATTACACGCATGGGATGCACGTGGAGGGTAAAACGATCACGCTCCACAGCCCTGAACACAAGGCACTGCATCCTTTTGGCAAGGTCCCGGTATTGCTGCATGGAGAGCGGAGCGTAAGCGAAACAACCACCATTTGCCGCTACCTGGATGAAGCCTTTGCGCACGCATCCCTAAGACCCGCAGACTTGGCCCAGAGGGTAAAGGTCGATCAGTGGTCCGCTGCCTTGGCGACGTATGCCGATGATCGATTGATACGTCGTTATCTTTTATTGCTGGTTTCACCTGCGCAACCGTCACGCCCTATCGATAGAGAAGCTGTGGCGACCGCCGAACCAATGGCTACCCAAACACTTGGGCTGCTGGAGAAGCAGTTGGGCGGGCAGCAATTTTTCTGCGGGGCGGACTACAGCATGGCGGACGCCATCCTGACGCCGATGCTCGATTATTTGGAACGCGTGCCCGACAGTGCACAATGGCTGAAAAAAACATCCAAGCTTCGTGATTATCTTTTTCGCATGCGATTGCGCCCGTCAGGGCGCAACGTGTTGACCGAGCCGAACTTTAGTTAATGCAGCAAATGCTGGACTCATCGTTTGCCCAAGGGTCGCTTTTGGCCGGAAGCAGTCGTTGGCGACCGACCGCTTTCGGCGGTGGATTCAACCGACCCTTCAGGCACAACAGGATATGTCCCCTCCAACACCAGTGATCGGTCAAATAGCCAGGGCTGTACTCGACCATCCGCACGCGCGCTGAACCAAACTGGCAGGTACGCCAATAGGCTGTGCCTGTCTGACCGGCATGTCCTACCGGTGCTATCGATTATGGAATACAGGCGCTGCACTCACCCGAAGGCTAGTTGCCCCGCCCTCCACCAAACGACCACTCATCACTGGCCGTAGTGGTGATCACCACCATGACATCCTCCGCGTTCAGTCCCGTCGTCCGCCCCAGTTTCTCGACCAGACCGCGGTAAAATCGCTGTTTCGTCTCAACACTTCGAGGACGGCCAGCGGTAATCGCGATTAGCACAAAGTCATGGCTACGCGGCCCCCCCAAGTAGTGGGGATCAAATATCAGCTCTCCGACCTCATGTTGGTGAATGGCCTGGAAGCGATCGGTCTTCGGCACTTCGAAGCTCTCGACCAAGGCGTCGTGCAAACCCTGAGACAACGCCTGTAAATACTCGGCGGACTTGCCCCGGTGCAGTGAAATTCGTGCAAACGGCATGGCCGGTTACTCCTGGGCTGTGGCGAGGCTGCGTTCACGAGGCGTCAATTGCGTACGCGTACACATCTCGCCGAACAGCATATGTTCGGTCAACTCGGCAAATGGTTGCGGGTATTCGGCCTGTTGCGCTTGCGCAGTGGTCATGGATGGGTTCATGACGTTTTCCCTCTGATTGGCTAATCGACAGGGCAAAACTATCAATTCGCGATAATGCCGAATATCAGATTTAATAGCGGTAATCATCCCAAATTTGTGGACTATCGAATGCGCCGCCCGACCTTCGATCTTGATGTATTGCGCACCTTTGTCACCGGCGTGGAGTTCAACAGCTTCGCCAAAGCGGCGGATCGTCTCGGTCGATCGACGTCCGCCGTGAGCGCCCAGTTGAAGAAACTCGAGGCGCAGGTCGGCACGCCGGTACTGGCTAAATCCGGTCGTGGGCTGGTGTTGACTCCCGTAGGAGAAACACTGCTCAGCCATGCCCGCCGGTTGCTGGAGCTGAACGACAGCATTTTCCAGACCCTGCATGAAAGCCAGGCCGCCGGGACCATACGCCTCGGGCTTCAAGAGGACTTTGGGGAACATTTCCTCAGCGATATCCTGCGACGCTTCGTCCAGACGTACCCGAGGGTGAGCCTGGAAGTAAAGATTGCGCGAAATGTCGAATTGCTGGCGCTGGTCGAAAGCGGGGGCTTGGACTTGGCCCTGACCTGGGACACCGGGTACATGTCGCCCTATGCCACGCGACTGGGCGAAACCCAGATGCACTGGATCGGGGCCCGCGATACGCCATTGCTGACTGCCCTTGATGACTCACCGCTGCCGTTGATCATGTTCGACGCGCCTTGCGTATTGCGCAGCGCCGCCACCCAGGCGCTGGATTGCGCGCAAATACCTTGGCGGATCGCCCTGACCAGCCCCAGCGTTGGTGGTATCTGGGCGGCCGTCGCCGCCGGGTTGGGCCTGACGCTGCGAACTCGCATCGGGCTGCCGAGTCATCTCACCGTTGTTTCTGGCTTACCCGCCGTGCCAAGCCTTGGCTATGTGCTTCACCGCGGTGGCGACGACCCAACACCAGCCACCCAACAATTGGCTGCATTGATCAAAACGAGCTTGCAAGAACAGGCGTTCAGTTTCGCGATTACGAAATAATCGAAGGCACCCGGGGGTTCAGTTCAAGCGATAGGATGGAGAATAACGAAGCACTGGGGTGATGGGCCGATGACGGCTTTGGGTTGCATCCACAGTTATAAGCGGACATTAAATCATTCATCCCGGGCATCGCTCAGGTAAGCTCACCCCAGCCACCATGGAGGGTAACGATGCATTCACTGACCAACGAGCACGTGCTGGCGATCGCCCAAGAAAACGCCATCAATCACGCATTACTTACGCTCCTGCCGACACTGAACATCCCTCACTGCATGCTGACAGCGGGATGTCTGTTCCAGACCTTCTGGAATCATCAATCGGGACAGCCCGCTGAATGGGGCATCAAGGATTACGACATCGCCTATTTCGATGAGGACCTTTCATGGGAGGCCGAGGATCGAGTTATCACACGGGTTCGCGATGCCTGCTCCCATCTTGAGGTCAACGTAGAGGTACGCAATCAGGCCCGCGTTCACCTGTGGTACGAATCGAAATTCGGCGCCGCCTATCCTCAATTGAGAAAAGTAACCGATGGCATAGATCGCTACCTGATCAGCGCAACCTGCCTGGGAGTGGATGTCTACACAGGGGCGCTATACAGCACACACGGCCTGGACGATCTTCAGAACAACCTGCTCAGGCTTAACGAACTGAACCCGCTGCCTGGCTTGTTCAGCCAAAAAGCGGCGAGCTATCGCGAACGCTGGCCCTGGTTGAACCTGGTCAACTAAACGTGCCTGCCGTAAGGACGTGGCGAATGTATTCAGGGCAATCTGGCCCAATCACACGCACGTTGACACGGGGCGAGTCCAGATGACGCATTCGATGCTGGTATGCAATGCCGCGCAATTGGATCGATGGCGTTGCCTGAGCTCAAGGCGGTGGCCGGCTTTCAGCCATCGTCTCGCGAACCAGGCCCGGCGGCTTGAGTTGGGCCAAAGGAGCGGGGGCGACGCGGCGGGTGCCCAGGCTCGGCACTGGACGAGCGGGCCGCATCGGCGGCCCAGGACAATCGCTGGCGATCATTCCACCGCCGATTGCCCTGCTTGCAGCGAACGCCGCAACAACGCTGCGGTTGCCGAGCGCGCTTCGAACTCGTCCAGCAACGCCTCGACCAGGGCGAGGCTCATCTCCAGTGATTGCTCGGTCGCCCAGAGCAACCCGCGCACCTCGGCATCGACCAATTCACAGGCGTGGGCGTTGGTCTGGTAGGCGCTTTTGAGCAGGATGGAGGTGTGGATCAGGGCGTCTTCGGACGAGACACCGGCGCGGACGGCGAACAGCGGGTCGTGGCTGCCGTTGCAGGAGCCGAAGGTGGTGCTGGTTTGGGTGGTGAAGGGTGGATCGGGAACGGGTTTGGTCATGGTGGTGCTCCTTCGTAGAAAGGATCCGCCACCGCCTGCCGCCAAGCAGGGAAGGGTGACGGACTACGCAAGGTTGGCGGACCGGTACGAAGGAACCCGGCACTTCCGAAGAAGTCCATGCGCAGCCCGCCATAAAGCATCATCGCGGGCACAAAAAAAGCGCCTGCGAGGGTGATTGTGGGGCGCTTTGCGCCTTCGTCTCGGACCGCCAAGCCCGAGTCGCTGAATTTGCAGCGACTGGGGGAGGGTAACGGGGTTGGGGTGGGGATTCAAGCTGGGATTCTTGATGGGAGCTTTTGACCCATTACAGACATTGCATTGCTGATGGGAGAAACTGGCGCACCACCTGTGACGCAGACTTTGCATGGAGAATGTTGTGGAGCTTCATGAACATTTGGATCAGGTCAGAGATGCTGAGACCTTTTTGAGTTTTGCCCGGGCTTTGGCGGCAGACAAATCAACAAGTATTGACTGGGAGAACACGACGATAGAAGCGTTTCTGGAGGGTGCTATTTCATGGGCGGAAAGTAGCGATTTCGGGTTGAGTCAAGGGCTTCTACCATCCAATTCGTGGCGGCAGTTCGCCGTTTTCTTGTACTGCGGCAAGATCTATGAGTGAGCGGCTTTAGCCAGACGGGCCAACTCTTGCAACGAACTGGGGTGGCTTGTGGGCGCATCTGGCCGAATCCTGGTGTGCGCCAACGGCGCCATGGGGCGAAAGCGGTCTCTCGCGAATGGCTGCTATCGACCCATAGTTGCCATTGGTGGAAGAAGGCTTTGGGCCAATAGTAGTCGGTCGAGGTGTCTATCTGTGCATATCACGCCGCATAGGCTCAAGGTAGGCAGTCGAGCGATTGCGGCCAGAGGCTTATCACGTGCACTAAACCGTTATTAACTATCAGCTTCATAAGGCTGGATTGCTCGATGAGTCTGTGCATTGAGCGTGGTAGCGCTTGAAGGTTGATAACGGACTTCTAATATGCTCTAAAGTTTTTGTTGTGCTTTACGCTTTTTTCTTTCATTTTTATTAACGTCTCTTTCGTGTTTGGATATATAGATCCTGGGGGTGAGTCCATGATTTCTAATTAACTTGTGCCAGGACTCTACGGCCAAAAGGAATTGAATTGAGTTTACATCAGTGATTTTTTCTACATCGTCTTAAAACACGAACCAAAGGGCAGCGCTGTGAAGTTCGCCATCAAACTTGATTGTCTTGTTTTTTATTAGTGTGATGGCGTCTCGGGATTGCTCGATATTGTAGATTAGCTCTGGTTTTTTCTTTGAGATTTTTACCGATATAATTTCTCCGTCGTTATAGATGTCGGCGACTTCTACTTGATAGCTTCGTCTTTTTTGTTCGAGTGATTTAATGTCCGTCAGGACCCGATCTAGAAGTTGAAAGCCCCGTTCGTTACATATTTTCTGATTAAAATACGCCTCTCGATAGTCAATCTTGTCATCGTCTGGTTTCGCATTTTCCCTTTTCTCTGTTTGCCAGGCAATGAATGCAGACTCAACTAGTGGCTCTTCCAGTATGATTTCAATACTGCCTAGTGATCGCTTCAGGTAGTTCATAAACGTCTGGTTAAAGACAAACCACTCACCATTCTTTAGGAAATATTGTTGCTCTTCGTATTCGATTGGGCAGTCAAGAATTTCCTTCAGGGTTCGTGTGAATCGGCCCGTATCTTCGCTTTTGAATTGAACAGTAACGTTGTTAATGTCAGTGATGTCAGGGTGGTCGCCCAGGAAGTCCGAGATAGACTGAATGTCAATGATATTACCTAGGGACTTGCGATGATTGCCCTTGTCTACTTTTGCCTTAATTTCATAATCGTAATCATGGAAGCTAAAGCATATGGCTATCCCGTGCACTTGAAACTCTTCGATGAGAACTTGGCCATCTGCATTCTTGAGGTGTTCGAGCAATAGTTTGTCAAGTTCACTTGCTGCTTCGGTACCTACTGATTCAAGCTTAGGCAAATGGATAATTTTTTCACCACGGAAACTCTCATCAATCTGTTGAAAAATTGCGGATAATTCCAAAGGTTGTTTGTCCATATCCATCTGAATGGAATCGGCAAAAATTATGTTGCGCTCACCCCAAATTTGCTTGTTAGCTGCCTTGAGCTTTAAGTGGTCGACCGATTCGCCTGCTTCATAGCTATCTATCTGGAAGCGTTGATAGGAGGACACGTCTTGTCGCTTTGTGCCTGTGAAATAACGGCTTTTTTTCAGCAGTATTGAGTTTTCATCTGCAACGCGTATCGCAAGATCGATCCCGAAATCTAGGTGAATAAATTTGGAGAGATAAAAGTGAGACTTCCCCAGGCTCACTGCATAGATCTGCTCTTCATTCTCTAGGTTTTGGCATAATAGCACGCCAAAGTTAAAAGTATTTTTTGGCTCTTTTACATCGTCATTGAAGAACTCTCTGTATGTTTTCCACCACCAAACATCATTGCCTTTAATATTTTCTGAAAATAAAAGGTCTTCGAGTAATTTAAAGTTGGAAGGGTCTTCTGCTCGACCAGGCCTACGGATTTAAGCTTGTCCTTTAGTTCTTTTACCTTGTGGTGTTTGATTTTGTAAATATTATAAGTGTTTGGCATGTTGTTTCCATTCGGTCATGGCCTGATCCGAATGAGAAATTGCCATTTGCCAGCATGGAGTGCAATACATTAATTTTAGAAAAGATATTATTCAATAAAATCAGTTGCTTACAAGTCTTCAGTACGCCACCTACTGCGAGCCGGTGCGCCCAGTGCGACACCTCTACCAGTGAGACGAGGTGCGGACGTGCCAGATATGGAACTGGCCGACATCTCTGCGTACAAATAAACGTGCAGCTGACCGTGTCGTGAACGTGGGAGAATTGACGTTTGCGTTGAGAGAAGGCAGCGCTGAAGCAGTCCGGCGTGGTTGCTGACCACGCTGACGATGCTTGTGGCGTACACAAAAGCAAACTCGCAGAATGTGTGCTTATGGCCGATAGTTGCCTTTCGCCAGAGGTTCCTATCGGTCGTTTGCGGCCACTCGAAACCGGCCGCTAACGACCCAAAGCAGCCCTTGCTGGAGGACAGCAAACGGCCAGTAGCAGACGTTTGGTCAACCCTTAGTGCGTACCGGTAGAGCCAATGTCGGTTTGCCCAGCACGTACGTGGTGACCCGTGATGCGAGAGGGCGTGACAGAAAACGCACGCCAAAACACGTCAGTTTATTGAACAGTCCAGGTACAACCGTGCGCTTGCCTCGCAACATGGCCTGGATGGCGGACTGTGCGACAAACGCTGCGCTTTTGGTCGAAGCGTTGGCGATCCATGAGTGGTCGCCGCCTGACGCACTGTGGAAGGCTGTATCAGTGCCGCCAGGGCAGATGCAGGTGACCGATAAGGGCGTGCCGCTATGTTCGTCGTGGAGCGCTTCGCTGAAGTTGCGAACGAAGGCTTTCGAGGCGGCGTAGAGCGCCATGTTGGGTACGGACTGGTATGCACCGGTGGACGCTATGTTCACCATGTACGCGGGCGTGTTAGTGGTTTTGTGTGCGTCTACAAAGCATCGTGCGAGGGCGACCAGGGAGTTCATGTTGAGCTGCATGAGCTCCGCGTCGCGTGTCCAGTCGACCTCGTCGAAGCGGCGGAAGTATCCGAAACCAGCATTATTGATGAGGATGTCGATAGGGCCGTTGGCAGTCGCCGCAGCCCATAGCGCGCGTGCCAACGCGGGCTGATTTAGAAATAGTCATGGTCTTCTCCTGGATTGCGAACTCGACGGGGGCTGCTGGCTAAATTACTTTCACCACGACCTTGCCCTTGGCGCGCCCACTTTCAACGTAGGCCAGTGCTTTAGCGGTGTCGGCGAAGGAAAAAACGTTGTCGATGATCGGGCGGATGGCGCCGGCCTCGACGAGGGCAGTGATTTTGCGCAGGTGTGCGCCGCTGGCTTGCATGAAGACAAACGAGTAATCCACCTGTTTTTGCCTTGCCTTTCTCCGGATACCGGCACTCAGCAGACGCAGCACCTGTTTGAGCGGCCAAGCCAGGCCACGCGCGGCGGCAAACGCCGGGGTGGGCGGCCCGGAAATGGAGATGAGGTGCCCACCGGGTTTGAGAATATGCAGAGATTTGTTCAACTCGTCGTTGCCCAGGCTGTTCAGCACCACGTCGTAGTTGCGCAGTTCGTTGGAAAAATCCTGCGTTTTGTAATCGATGATGACGTCCGCATCCAAAGCGGTTGCCCAATCGACATTGGCTGTACTCGTGGTAGTGGCGACAAAGGCGCCCAGGTGCTTGGCCAACTGGATGGCAACGGATCCGACACCGCCGGAACCGGCCTGGATAAATACCTTCTGCCCTTTCTGCAACTGAGCGGTTTCGACCAGCACCTGCCAGGCAGTCAACGCCACCAACGGCAGGGCGGCGGCCTCTACCATGTTGAGGTTTTTGGGCTTCACTGCAACTGACGACGCCTTGACGGCAATAAGCTCGGCAAAGGTGCCGATGCGGTCATCATCCGGACGCGCATAAACCTCGTCACCCGGCTTGAAGTCGCGAACGCGGGCGCCAACGCGCACGACCTTACCGGCCACGTCGTTGCCCATAACAAGCGGCAGACGGTAGGGAAGAATCAGCTTGAATTCACCGCTCTTGATCTTGCTATCCAACGGGTTGACGCTCGCCGCGTGAACCTGGATGAGCACGTCATCATCCCGTACTTCAGGGGCGGGCATTTCGCTGATGTGGCCAACCTCTTTCTTCCCGTAACGATCAATGATGAACGCCTTCATGGTGGGATGGTTCTCTGGAGTTTTTGAACGAATGGGTGTCGTGGGGCCGGGGGCTTGAGGCGACGCAGTTACCAGTTTTCCTTGAACGGTCTCAGGTCGAGCTCCTGGGTCCACGCCGATTTCGGCTGGCGGTGCAGCAGCCAGTAGTTGTCGGCGATGGCGTCATAGCCGAGCAGGCCGTCCGACGCGGAAAGGTCTCTGTCGGGAAAGACGGCCTGAAGCCGATCTCCACTGATTCCGCCGTCAATGACGACATGGGCAACATGGATGCCTTTGGGCCCGTACTCACGAGCCATGCTCTGCGCGATCATGCGCAACCCGGCTTTGGCAGCGGCGAAGTGGGCATAGCCGGGCTTGCCGCGCAGGCTGCCTGAGGCGCCCGTGAAGATCACGGTGCCCCGGCCCAATGGCACCGGCGGGCGGCTTCGCGACCGATCAGGAAGCCAGAGTAACAACCAACGCGCCAGAAGTCCTCAAACTGCGCGGCGGTTAACTGGGTGAATTCGATAACGGCGTTGTTACCCGCGTTGGAGATCACCACATCGGCAGGCTCGCGCCCGGTGCCGGGACTCATCGCGCGATCGAACGCTGCCATTACCTGGGTTTCGTCGGTTACGTCAGTTGGTAACGCCTCGGCGCTGCCGACGGCCAGAGCGGTGATTTCTGCCACCACCGTGTCGATCTTGGCTGGCGTACGGCCCACAACGATGACGTGATAGCCCTCGCGCGCAAAACTTTTGCACACGGCCCCGCCAACGCCGCGTACCGATCCCACGCCGAACACAATTGCCGTTGGTTGACTCATTTCATCGTTTCCGTTGCGCTGAGGGAGCTGATCGCCCCGATAGACTCCGGTTGGGCCTCAAGAAAGGCCTGTGCTGTGTGCACAAACTCGCTGTGATACTGAAAAATTCCGCCATGCCCAGCATCGTTGTAGATCACCAGTTGCGCGCCAGGGATGCGCCGCGCCATGTCGTGACTGTTCTCGGTCGGCACCATGATGTCCTGATCGCCATTGGCGATTAGGACAGGGACACGGATGCGGTCGAGCGACTGAGGCGCCTGCCGGCCCCACGCCTTGATGGCCTTCAGTTGGCGCAGCAAGGCATAGGGAGTCGGGCCTTTGTCCCGGTTTGACTTGCGCTCTTTCAGCCGCTGCAAAAAAGCCCTGGCAGCCAACCGGCCATTGGCTGTGGAGGTAAAAAACAGATAAGTCTTTGGGTCGCGCAGGGTCAAAAGACCTTTGAGCATCAGTGGCCAAGAGACCTTGGCGACCTGTTCGATACCGATTCCACCTGCCGGCCCCGTACCCGTCAGAATTAGCCGGCGCACGCGCTCAGGGGCCTTCAGCACGATGTCCTGTGCGACGAAGCCCCCGAGAGAGAAACCCAGCAGATCGACGGTGTTCAAACCCAGCGCCTTGCTCAGTTCAATCACATCCCGCGCCATCCCATCGATGGTCACTGGTGCGGTTCCGCCTGAGGCGCCAATGCCTCGGTAGTCGATGGCTATAACGCGCCGCGTGCGGGCGAGCCCATCCACGATTCGCGGGTCGAAATTATCCAGCACCGCGCCCCAGTGGTTCAGCAGAATCAATGGCACGCCACTGCGCGGGCCCAGGTCACGGTAGGCAAATGCAGTGCTGCCAACCGTGACCGAGCGTGTGGGGGTGTCGATGTAGCTGGGGCTTGGTACGCCACTTGGTTCGGCGCGTTTTACCTGGGCTGTCATGGTTCTCTCCTGGGGCAACGTGCCGGAGCGGCCTTTACGCCTTGACCTGATAGCGCTCGGCGACCTGCGCCTGACGCAAGTCAGAAATCAGGCCCAGTCGTGCACCGTTCAACGCTTCCCAGCGCGCCGCGTCGTGCAACGGCGGGATGGTGATCAGTTCACGGCGGTCGAAACCGACCAGTGCCGCGTCGACCAGGTCGTCCACGCTCATCAGGTCGGCAAGCGTGTTGATGTCGATGCCTGCACGCTCCCAGATCTCGGTGCGGGTTCCGGCCGGCAGCACGGCCTGCACGTAGACGCCCTTGGGCGCGAGCTCCAGGCTCAGCCCTTGGGACAGAAACAGCGCAAAAGCCTTGGTCGCACCATAGACCGACATCCCGAACTCCGGCGCGAAGCCAACCACCGAGCCGATATTGACGATCGCACCCTTGCCAGCCTGCGCCAGACGCGGGGCGATGGCGCTGGCCAGGCGAACCAGTGCGGTGGTGTTGAGCGTGACGAGGCGGGAGATATCGTCTGTGGATTGGTCGATGAACTGACCGGACATCGCAGCCCCGGCGTTATTGATCAGGGTTTCAATCTGGGTGTCCTCGCGCAGACGTGTCTCGACTGCCGCCAGATCGCCCGGTTGAGTGAGGTCTGCCGCAAGAACGTCTACCGCTACACCGGTTTCCTCGTGCAGACGCACGGCTAGTGCGTCCAGACGTGCCCGGTCGCGGGCGACCAGTACCAGGTCGTGGCCTCGGTGTGCGAAACGCTGTGCGTAGATGGCGCCAATGCCGGTCGAGGCGCCGGTGATCAGAACAGTAGCCTTAGAGGTCATGATGTTTTCCCGTGATCGAAAAGGTGAACCCATGCCGCCGCACGCAGCATGAGCAGGTGGTTAATTGGCGCTGGAAATTTCGAGGGTCGGATAATCGATGTAGCCCTTGGCGCCGCCGCCATACAGGGTGGTGGGATCCAGCGCGTTCAGGGGCGCGCGTTGCTCCAGTCGTTCGACCAGATCCGGGTTGCTGATGAAGGGGCGGCCAAAGGCAAACAGATCGGCCTTGCCCGCGTTCAGGTGGGTGTTGGCCAAGTCGAGGTCATAACCGTTGTTGGCCAGGTAGGTGTTCTGGAAGCGGCTGCGTAGCGCATCAAAGTCGAACGGTGCGACATCACGGGGACCGCCGGTGGCGCCTTCCACCACGTGTAGATAGACGATGCCCAGCGCGCTGAGTTGGTCGACGATGTAGTCGTACTGCGGCTGTGGAGCACTGCAGGAAATACCGTTGGCCGGCGAGACGGGAGAAATACGTACGCCCATGCGGTCGGCACCGATCTCCTTGGTGACTGCGGCAGTGACCTCCAGCAAGAGGCGGGCGCGGTTTTCGATAGAGCCGCCATAGGCATCGGTACGCACGTTGGCGCCGTCTTTGATGAACTGCTCGAGCAGGTAGCCGTTGGCACCATGCACCTCAACGCCATCGAACCCAGCCGCAATAGCGTTGGCCGCAGCCTGGCGGAAATCGTCGACGATGCCGGCCAGCTCATCCAGCGCCAGTGCGCGTGGTTCGGAGACATCGGCAAAACCGTTGTTAACGAAGGTCTTGGTCGCGGCGCGGATGGCCGAGGGGGCAACTGGCGCTTCGCCATTGGGCTGCAGATCGACGTGGGAAACACGGCCGACGTGCCACAGCTGTACAAAAATCCGCCCGCCCTTGTCGTGAACGGCATCGGTTACTTTTCGCCAACCGTCGATCTGCGCCTGCGTGTAGAGACCGGGTGTGTCTTGGTAGCCCTGAGCCTGCGCCGAGACCTGCGTGGCTTCGGTAATCAGCAAGCCCGCCGAGGCGCGCTGACTGTAGTAGGTAGCGGCATGCTCACTGGGAACCAGACCGGCACCGGCACGATTGCGCGTCAGCGGCGCCATCACGATACGGTTCGGGAGCGTGAGCGGCCCAAGGGTGTAGGGTTCGAAAAGGGTTTTGTCAGTCATGAGGTTACCTGCGCCGGATCGGTTTCACTAAAAGTCCATTTATGATGTTGATCGTCATCTTTACTGTCAAGAGTTTTGATGATGATCAACATCAATGTATGATGCCGGTATTTCTGATGGCCGAACCAGAGGAGTCCTGCAGATGAAAGTCAGCAAAGCGCAGGTGCAGGCAAACCGCGCGCACATTGTCCAGACGGCGTCGGTGCTGTTTCGCGAACGGGGTTACGACGGCGTGGGTATCGCCGATTTGATGGCCGCCGCAGGCTTCACCCACGGCGGGTTTTACAAGCACTTTGCGTCCAAAGCCGAGCTGCTAGCGGAGGCGGCCACCTGTGGTTTCGCACAAGGCGCCGCCAGAGCGGACGAGATGGATGGGCTGGGGTTCGTGAAGTACTACCTGTCCAGGGAACATCGCGACGCGCGGGGTGACGGCTGTACGATGGCAGCGCTGTCTGCCGACGCGGGACGCCAGCCCGAGCAGATCAAAGCGGCGTTTGCGTCTGGCCTCGAAAGCATGCTGGCGACGCTGGCGAGCAAAGCTGGCGAAGCGGACTCGGCCGAAAGCGAGTTACGTGCCCAACGCATTGTGGTGATTGCCCAAGTGGTCGGTGCACTCATGTTGTCGCGTGCTTGTCCGGATGATTCAACACTAGCCGACGAGATCCTAGAGGCCTGCTGTGCGGACGTTTTGACTAGACTTTACTCCCGCACGAAACCTTCCAGCGTCTCCTGACCACGTGTTCGGCATGGTGGAACCTGCTTGCAGACCCTGCGTCTGGAAAAGGCCAAGCACTTGCTGAAAACCACCCATCCTGGTTTCGAGGTATTCCCCCAACCGAGTGAACTACGAAAACAGCAATTCGTTCAGGCGACTTTTCTGCCAGCCTATTGGCATTTCAGCGGCGCTTTCCGCTAGCGCCTTCTTCGGCTTCCGCCGAACACGTAATCTCCACAACTGCCTTGCTCGTACGCACCGAGGCACCGAGCCTCAAGGCCTAATGAACACACCGCGCACCCTACAAAAAGCGGCTTTTGTTCGGTTCACGAACGTCCGCTACTGGCCGATTGCAGCCCTTCACGCTATGTAGTTTTTTGGCCACTCTACCCGACGGGGTGGCAGCTGCACGCGGGTAACCACGCCAGCGACCAAGGAACCCGGCACGCACGAAAACGCCCCACGCCCAGCCCCCACAACAAGAATTGCCGCAGAGTTAGACCCCTACCAATAACCTTGATTGTTAACAAACAGCCACTAGCCTATACACATCTTCGCGTAACCCCCTCAACGCAGGAGAGCCCCATGAGCAAGCCAGCCAATACCGTGATGCTGTGCTTTGATCCGGCATTTGCGTCATTGCGCGATGGCCTTTCGGTTGCCCTGCAGATCGGCGGCACGCTGTGGCTGGCCAACGACGAAACCACCAGCCTGGAACGCCTGGCGATCCAGCCCGCAGCACCCGGTGAGGCCGTGACGTGCGATGAGCACCACTCCTTCCCGCTCATGAAATACCTGCACCTGCCCATACCCGATCCAGAAGCCGAGATCGACATCGAGGGCCTGGCCTATGCCCCTGACGGGGGGTATCTCTGGATCGTCGGCTCCCATAGCCTCAAGCGCAAGAAGGCGGACGCCGACAAGTCTGCGCTGAAGAACATCAAGCGCCTGTCGACCGTAGAGGCAGACGGCAATCGCTTTCTGTTGGCGCGCCTCCCTGTGGTGCAGCAGAACGGCAGCTATGTGCTCGCCGCAAAGGTGAATGGCGATGGACGTACGGCGGCGCAGTTGCATGGCAATGCGCTCGGCAACGACCTGACCGCGGAAATTGCCAGGGACGATCAGCTACGCGACTTTCTGCGCATCCCGGGCAAAGACAACGGTTTCGACATCGAAGGGTTGGCCGTCATCGGCTCGCGCCTGTTGTTGGGGTTGCGGGGGCCGGTGCTGCGCGGCTGGACCGTGCTGCTGGAGATTGAACCCGAACTCGATGGCGACTCGACCGACACCTTGGTGCTCAAGAAGATCGGCCCGGGTGGGCGCCGCTACCGCAAGCACTTCTTCGCGCTCAACGGCCTGGGGGTGCGAGACCTGTGCAGCAGGGGCGACGACCTGCTGATTCTGGCGGGGCCGACCATGGACCTGGACGGCCCGGTCACGGTGTTCCGTTGGCGCGGCGGCTTCGCAGCCGATGAAGAGCAGGTGGTGTTTGCCGATCAATTGGAGACGGTGCTGGAGGTGCCGTTCGGCAAAGGCGACGATCATGCAGAGGGCATGTGCTTGTTCAAATCGGGTGAGGAGAGCAGGGAGCTTTTGCTGATCGTCTACGACGCTGCCGCGCAGCGTCGTAAACACGGTGACCGGAGTGTGGAAGGGGACCTGTTTACCCTCAATTAGCGGCGGCTGCGCGGGTGTGGCGGGTTATGCAGGCAGGGCACGCTTCGCCAGCGCGGTATTGAAATCGCTTTTCCCGCTACAATGTGGCTCCCTGCATCGATAAAACCGATACCCCCAATGCGCTACTCTCCAGAAGCCCTCCAAGCCTTCGTCGAAGCCGCCGCCCTGGGCTCCTTCTCCGCCGCCGCCCGCAAGCTACGCAAAAGCCAATCCACCATCAGCGCCGCAATCGCCAACCTCGAAGCCGACCTCGGCGTCACCCTGTTCGACCGCCAGGCCCGCCAACCCGTGCTGACCGAAGCCGGGCGCAAGGTACTCGGCCATGTGCAGGAGATCCTCGCCGCCAGCGAGCGCCTGGACCAACTGAGCATCCGCTTGGCGGACAAGGTCGAGCCGCGGCTGACGATCGTGTTTTCCGACATGCACCAGCTCAACCCGGACAACCGGGTGATGCAGCTGTTCGAGCAGCGCTACCAGGACATCGAGCTGGAATGCATGATCGCCGAGGCGGGTGATGTGCTGAACCTGTTGCAGAGCGGCCGCGCACATTTGGGCATGCTCGCCGCGCAACCCGGCTACCCGCCGGATGTGGCCGCCACGCGGCTGGCGGCGCAGGCGCAGATGGGGATTTTCGTGGCCAGCAATCACCCGCTGGCGCAGCTTGAGCAGCCGACCCAGGCGCATCTGGCCGGGCATCGTCAGTTGTACTTGAACACCTACACCGACAGTGTGAACAAACCCCAGGGGCGGGTGTGGTCGGCGCCGGATTATCTGATGCTGCTGGAGATGACCGAGGAGGGCTTTGGCTGGGCCGAGTTGCCGCACGGCCTGGTCAAGCAGTACGGCCATGGCCAGCTCACCGAGCTGAAACTGCGCGGCTGGCCACGGCCGATCGCGGTGGATGTGGCCTGGTCGAAGCTGACCCCGCCGGGGCCGGCGGGGTTGTGGTTGCTCGATCGTTTGCTGGAAAGCAGCTAGGCGCGGGCGCCGGCCCGTTCCAACAGCACCTGTATCTCTTTGTAGCCCCGTTGCCGCGCGTGCTGCAGTGGGGTTATGCCGTCGCCATCGGCAAGGTTCACATCAGCCCCGGCCTTGATCAGCTCCTGCACGATGTCGACATGCCGCTGGCCGCCGTCGCCGAGGATGATGGCCTCGAGCAGGGCAGTCCAGTGCAGTTTGTTGACGTGATCGACGGCGACGCCTGCGGCAATCAGCAGGCGCACGGTCTCGACATGGCCGCGCTCGGCCGCCGGTATCAGCGCGGTGCCGCCGTAGCGGTTGGTGCTGCTCAGGTCGGCGCCGTGGGCCAGGGTCAGTTTGAGGATGTCGTTGTGGCCACGGGCGCCGGCGTACAGGTAGGGGCTGTCTTCGATGGAATCCTTGGCGTTGACGTCGGCGCCGGCGTCGATCAGCACCCGGGCGGCTTCGACCTGGTTGTTGTGGGTGGCCAGCAGCAGCGGGGTACGGCCCATTTTGTCGCGGGCTTCGAGCTTGGCGCCCTGGTCGAGCAGGCTGCGTACCTGTGCTGCCTGGCCATTTTCGGCCGCGCTGCGCAGCTGGCTTTCGAGGGTGCCGCCATCGGCATTGGCGGTCAGCGATGTGAGCATGGCGAACACCACGGCAAGGTGAGTGGACAGGCGTTCAAGGAGCATGGCAGTACCTCCTGGTGGGCGATTGCTCGCAGGGTCGGGCCATGTTAAAAGTCGGGCTCCTTATTTAGAAGTTAAATAAAAGCATGTCTGTCAGTGAAAAATCGAATAGGCCGCTGTTCGACCTCGACCTGTTGCGCGCGGTGGTCATGGTCAGCGACTGCGGCAGTTTCACCACGGCGGCGGCGCGCCTGCACTCGACCCAGTCGACGGTCAGTCAGAAGGTCCGCCGGCTGGAGGAGATGGTCGGGCACAAGCTGCTCGAGCGCGGCAACCGCGACGTGCTGCCCACTGACGCCGGGCAGACGCTGCTCGGTTACGCCCGGCAGATGCTGGCCTACAACGATGAAATGCTCGAGGCGATGTCTGGCGCCACGGTGGCGGTGACCGTGCGCCTGGGCGTGCCGGAAGACTTTGCCGCCGGGCGCACCACCCATTTGCTCTCGACCTTCAACCGCAAGCACCCGCAGGTCAAGCTGGAGGTCACCAGCGGCCTGTGCCGCGACCTCAGCGCCAGCTACGACAACGGCGAGCTCGACCTGATTTTGCTCAAGCAGCGGCGCAACAGCCGTGAGGCGGTGGCCTGCTGGCCGGAGAAGCTGCAGTGGATCGACAGCGTCAAGAACCCGGCCTTCGACCAGGACCCGGTGCCGCTGGTGACCTTCCCGCCGCGCGGCCTGTACCGCGACGACATGATCGGCGCCATCGAGCGCATGGGCCGCCGCTGGCGCATCAGCTTCACCAGCTCCAGCCTCAGTGGCCTGCAGGCGGCGGTGGCCAACGGCATGGGCATCAGCCTGCTGCCGCTGCGGGCGGTTACCGCCGAGCATTTGCAGCTGACCTCAGAGCATGGCCTACCGTCGATCGATGCCATGGAGGTGGCGATCATTCATCGGCCGACCGCAGACGCCATGGTCAAGGAGCTGGCCGCGGAGCTGGCGCGCACCCTGGCGAGCGAGTAGGGACGGCGTCGATCGACCCCTTTAAAGCGTATCTGCAGGATGCCCGGTTGGCTGCCATCTAGAGGGCTGGTACAGATGCACGCGATTACGGCCCTGGCGCTTGGCGGCATACAGGGCATTGTCGGCCTTGGACAGCAAGCGCGAAAGGTCGTGCTCGCCAGGGCCGCTGGCGCCGACGATGCCGATGCTGACACTGAGAAAACCGGGTTCGAGCATCGGCACAGCGTAGAAGCTGTCACAGATGCGTTGCGCCACCTGCCGTGCCGTCTGTGCGTCGGTATTGGCCAGCAGGCAAGCGAACTCTTCACCGCCGATACGGGCGAAGACATCCTCCTGGCGCACGCTGTTGCTGGTGACTTGGGCGAAGGCGATCAGGGCCTGATCGCCGGTCTGGTGGCCGTGGGTATCGTTGAGGCGCTTGAAGTGATCCAGGTCGCACAGCAGCAAGCTCACCGGTTCGCCACGGCGGGCACAGTCGGCCAACAGCTTTTCGCCGCAGGACATGAACGCCCGGCGGTTGCTGACGCCGGTCAGCGGGTCGGCGTAGGCGGCGGCCTTGAATTTGAGCTCCGTGCGCTCGCGCACCATGGCCAGGGTCACATAGGCGATGCCGATGGCATAGAGCATCGATTCGAACAGCATGAACGAGAAGAAGCCGGTGCCGTGGCCATTGCTGGCGATTGCCTGATCCAGCGACACGCCGTGGTCGGCAACGCTGCGCACGCAGTAGAAACCGGTGTGCACCAGCATCAGCATCAGCGCCGGCAGGTAGGCGACTTCGAACTGCCGGCGGCTGCGCCACAACTCAATGATCGACAAGCTGCCATACGCCGCCACGAGCATCGAGTACACCGTCACCCGCAAGCCGAGGTCGGTGTAGAAACCCGGCATCAGCCCCCACAGTAACCAGGCCGCCGCGCCGGCCAGCATCCCCGGCAGGTGCGGCGGGCGGCCGGTAAACACGCGCATGGCGGTCCAGTTCAGTGCCGCGCCCAGCAGCAGGATAACGTTGCCCAGCACCAGGGCAATAAAGTCGGGGGCCATGCCGCGCAGGCTGATCAGGGTCACGCCGCAGGCCGCGAGCAGCAGCATGCCGCCCAGGTAGCCGAGGGTCTGCTCGCGTACGCCACGGCTCCAGGCGTGCAGGGTCAGCAGGCCCATCAGGGTGAAAATGAAAATGGCCACCAGCAACAGGGTCGGGATGCTCAACAGCAAGGGTGTCGCTCTCCGCTCAAGGCCGTGTGGTCAACCGGCCAGCACCGGTTTTCAGCGGCATGCTAGCCGAGCACCTACTACTTTGCCAGCAGCGCGCTGGCGTCAGGTCTGTGACGAACTGCGCGCTCCGGCCGCCCTTGAAGCCAGCCAAGATGTGCGGGTGCGCCACATTGTTGCGCCCGCGCGTCGTGGCGATTGTGGCCCCTGCCGGTGTGCGGTATGAGTAGCCCACTCCCGCCATCCAAGAGCGGGAGATCACAAGGAACGCCCCGAATGCCTCAGCTCAAGAACGCGATCTCCCTGGCCTTGCTGTTGCTGGCCACGCCCCTGGTCCATGCGCAGACCGCCAACCCCGACGCCGCTGTGCGCTCCAACCTGCTGGTCGATGCGGTGGCCTGGCGCCAGACCGCGGCGGAATTCCGCGCGCTGTACTACCAGGGTTTCAACGTCGCCAAGGCGCGCCTGGACCAGGCCCTGGCCCAGCAGAAGCCCGGCGACAAGAAACCTGCGATCATCAGCGATATCGACGACACCATCCTCAGCAGCAACACCTACTGGGGCTTTCTGATCGGCCAGGACAAGGAGTTCTTCGATGATGCGGTGTGGGACCGCTGGGTCGCCGCCAATGGCCCGACCCTGACCCCGGGGGCGCTGGAGTTTCTTGACTACGCCAAGTCCCGCGGGGTGGAGATCTTCTACGTCTCGAGCCGCGACCAGGGCGACAAGACTTACGAGTACGCGCTCAACAACCTGCGCGCGCTCAAGGTGCCGTACGCCGACGAAGCCCACGTGACCATCCTGCGCGAAAGCTCGAACAAGGAGCCGGCCCAGCACAAGATCGCCGAGCAGTACAACGTGCTGCTGATGCTCGGTGACAACCTCAACGATTTCGAGCGCAGCTTCTATGTCGACAAGGTCGACAAGCGTGCGCAGTTGGTGGACGCCAGCCGCAGCAAGTTCGGCGGCCAGTACATCATCTTCCCCAACCCCACCGACGGCCATTGGCTCAAGGCGATTTTTGGCGAGTCGGAGCCCGCCGATACTCCGGCCAACCGGGCGAAATTCCGCGAGGCAGCAGAGCAGGGCGCCTGGAAGCCGGCCAGCTGATTCACCGACGCCATAAACAAAAAATCCCGCGGGCCGTGTGGCCTGCGGGATTTTTCATGCAACCGTGAACCTTAGCGCTGCGGGTTGAGCACCAGGTTCATGTGACGGTTTACATCTTTGTACAGCAGGTAGCGGAACGGGCCCGGGCCGCCGGAGTAGCAAGCCTGCGGGCAGAAGGCGCGCAGCCACATGAAGTCGCCGGCTTCCACCTCGACCCAGTCCTGGTTCAGGCGGTAAACGGCTTTGCCTTCCAGCACGTACAGGCCGTGTTCCATGACGTGGGTTTCAGCGAACGGAATCACGCCGCCCGGCTGGAAGGTGACGATGTTGACGTGCATGTCGTGACGCATGTCGGCCATGTCGACGAAACGGGTGGTGACCCAGGCGCCATCGGTGCCCGGCATCGGGATCGGTGCGATGTCTTTTTCGTTGGTGACGAAGGCTTCCGGCAGGGCCAGGCCTTCAACCACCTGGTAGTGCTTGCGGATCCAGTGGAAGGTGACGTTCTTGGCGCTGTTGTTGCGCAGGCTCCACTCGGCCGCTGGCGGAATGAAGGCGTAGCCGCCTTCTTTGAGGGTGTACGGCTTGCCTTGCAGGGTGATGTCGATTTCGCCTTCGACCACGAACAGCACCGCTTCGGCATTCTTGTCCAGTTCAGGACGCTCGCTGCCGCCTTCTGGTGCCACTTCGACGATGTACTGCGAGAAGGTTTCCGAGAAACCGGTCAGCGGGCGGGCGATGACCCACATGCGCATCTTGTCCCAGAACGGCAGGTGGCTGGTGACGATGTCACGCATCACGCCTTTGGGGATGACCGCGTAGGCCTCGGTGAACATGGCACGGTCGGTCAGCAGTTCGGTCTGCGCCGGATGGCCGCCGTGGGGAGCGTAGTAATTGAACTTCGACATGGAACACCTTCTGTCGTTGTTGTTCTGGGGTTTTGTGTTGCATCGCCCGTGGGCGATTGTCTTTCTCTGCGGCGCAAGCCGGCAGAAATGTGTTTGTTTAGCGGGCGCGCACCTCGAACTGCAGCGTCGGCGCTGCCGGCAGCAGCTGGCCGCGGCGCACCAGGCGCCGCTCGGCCGGTGCGGCGGCGACCGCGGCGGCGCCGTTGTCAGCCTTGAGCACGATAAAAGTCGCCTCGTTGCCGACCTTCAGACCGTAGTCGCTTTTGCCCAGCACTGCTGCACCGGCCGTGGTGGCCATGCTCAGGGCTACATTCAATTCTTCATCGCTGTAGAAGCCCGAGCGGTAGCCGATCAGCATGGCGCGCTGGAGCATGTCGGCGTTGCCGTAGGGCCACCAGGCATCGCGGATGTTGTCGTTGCCGGCGAACACGTTCACCCCGGCGGCGCGCAGGCGCAGGATCGGCGGGAAGCCATGATCGCCCGGGGCATTGGTCATGATCGCCACTCCGGCTTCGGCCAGAGTGGCGGCGGTGTGCGCCACTACCTCGTCGTCGACCTGGCCCAGGGCATAGGCATGGCTGACCGCGACGCGGCCATTGAGGCCGGCGGCACGGGTACGGGCGGCGATCCGTTGCAGTTGTTCGATACCTTGCAGGCCGGGCTCGTGCAGGTGGATATCAATCTTTACAGCATGGCGCTCGGCAATGCCGAAGACCACATCGAGCTGACCGTCGGCGTCGCCGTCGAGGGTAGTGGGGTCGATACCGCCGATCACGTCGGCGCCCTCACGGATCGCCGCATCGAGCACTTCGGCGGTGCCGGGGCAGGACATCACTCCGGCTTGCGGAAACGCCACCAGCTCGATATCGACGATGCCGCTCCATTTCTCCCGCGCCTCCAGCACCGCCTGCAGGTTGCGCAGGCCGGTGGTGGCGTCGACGTCGACATGGCTGCGCATGGCCACGGTGCCGAACGACACCGCCTGGCGGATCAGCGCCTCGGCCCGTTCGAGCATCGGCGGGGCACTGGCCAGTTCACGCTTTTCGATGGCCAGGCGTTCACGCAGGCTGGCGGCCGGTTGATGCGGGTGCCAGCGGTCGCCGACAAAGCTCTTGTCCAGATGGATGTGACCGTCAACCAGACCTGGCAGCACCAGGTGGCCTGCCAGGTCGATGACCTCGGCACCTGCGCTGGCCGGACGTTCGCTGCCCAAGCTGACAATGCGCCCGTCGGCAACCGCGAGGTTGAGCGGGCTGCCATCGGCAGCAACAGCGTTGACGAATACACGATCGATCATTTCACAGCCCTTTGCCTACTACTGATTCACACCCTATAGAAAGACCGTACCTATCCACAAATTAAATATTGGAATCGGTTGCAGTGGATTTCTGAATGCGAACCCCGGGCCTGGCGCTGCCTCAGCCCAGCAGGTGCTTGAGCGGGTGATAGTCGGCCTTGAGCGTTTGCGTGGCCTTGAGAATCGCCTCTTCGATACCGCGCAAATGGGTGCACACCAGCTCGATGGCCGCAGCCTGATCACCGGCTTCGATGAGGCTCAGCAGGCGCAGGTGTTCGTTGCCGCGACAGGCTTCATGGCGCTCGTCATCCAGGGTCGAGGCGTACAGCGAGCCGCGCTCGATCAGCTTGCGGAACCAATCGAGCAGCACCGGGTTGTCGAGCACTTCGGCCAGGCGCAGGTGGAACTCGCCGAGCAGGTGGACGTAGCGCCCATGGTCGCCGGCGCCGGCGGCGGCTTCTTCTTCGGCAACGTGCTGGTGCAGCGGCGCGAGGATCTCGGGGTCGGCGCGTCGGCACAGCTCGGTGACAATGCCGATTTCGATCAGCCGGCGGGTTTCGAACACCGAACGGATGTCATCGTCGCTGGGCAGTGACACCCAGGCGCCCTTGTTCAGCTCGGTGGACACCAGGCCGTCGGCTTCCAGTTGCTTGAGGGCCGCGCGCACCGAGGTGCGGCTGACCTTGAACAGCTCGGCCAACGACGACTCGCCCAGCTTCATGCCGGGGCGCAGGGTGCGTTTTCTGATGGCCTCGTGAACCCCTTGGTAGACGCGCTCTACCGTCGATGCGGGGTGTTTTTCCGTCATTACCAGCTCCGATATGCCTTGACCTTATAAGCATGCCGCAAATGTGGGCTGCTGTGCACCACTGTGTAGCAGATGAACCTGTGGGAGCTGGACTTGCCAGCGATCGAGCGCGAAGCGGTCGCAATTCAGGCGCCACCTTATGTGCTGGCTGGACTGGCCTCATCGCTGGCAAGCCAGCTCCCACAGGTGATTGGGTACATATTTATATTCATGTGTGTACTTAAGTAGCTGTTGAGTGGGTACATATTCACTGGCCCGTTACCTGATTTCTCAGTTTTCTACCTCTAGCGTTTGACCGTTTGGTCAGTTTAATCAGCCGTTCAGCAGCTCATAAAAAAATATTTATCAGATAAAAATCAACGAGATATTGGCCTTTTGCGACGCCGGAGGATTTTCCGCTGCCTGCCATCTGGCACACAAATTGTTCATCGATAATCGTAATACAAAAATTGTATGCAATCTTTGTATGCATCGGCGCAGGGCAGCGCCAACACTGCGGTCCCACTCTTCAAATCCAACAATAATTCGCTGCGGTACCCTCATTCAGGGGCTGCAGAAGGAGCCCGGGGAACATGCAATCGGATACTTCCAACCCGCTGCAAACCTCCTACCTGCCGCCGCAGGCCGCATCGGTCGAGCAGGGGGGGCTTAGCCCCAAGCTGCATAACGCCGACCTTGCGCCGACCAAGGCCGAAGGCCGGCGCTGGGGCGGTTACAGCATCTTTGCCTTGTGGACCAACGATGTGCACAACATCGCCAACTATTCCTTCGCCATGGGCCTGTTCGCCCTCGGCCTGTCCGGCTGGCAGATGCTCGCAGCACTGAGCATCGGTGCCGTGCTGGTGTACTTCTTCATGAACCTCTCGGGGTACATGGGGCAGAAAACCGGGGTACCGTTCCCGGTGATCAGCCGCATGAGCTTCGGCATTTATGGCGCGCAGCTGCCAGCGATCATCCGTGCGGTGATCGCCATTGCCTGGTTCGGCATCCAGACCTACCTGGCCTCGGTGGTGTTGCGGGTGCTGCTGGTGGCGGTGTCGCCCGACCTCGCACGCTTCGACCATGACACGATCCTCGGCCTGTCCAGCCTCGGCTGGGCGAGTTTTATCGCCATCTGGCTGGTGCAGCTGATGATCCTCACCTTCGGCATGGAGATGGTGCGCAAGTACGAATCCTTCGCCGGGCCGGTGATTCTTTCCACCGTGCTGATCCTGGCGATCTGGATGTACCTGCGGGTCGACGGCCAACTGGCCTGGTCGGTCGGTGAGCCGCTGAGCGGTTGGGCCATGTGGACCCAGGTGTTTGCCGGTGGCGCGCTGTGGCTGGCGATCTACGGCACGCTGATCCTCAACTTCTGCGACTTCGCCCGCTCGGCGCCGTGCCGCAAGACCATCCGCGTCGGCAACTTCTGGGGCCTGCCGGTGAACATCCTGGTGTTTGCGGTGATCAGCTTTGTGTTGGCCGGGGCGCAGTTCAGTATCGATGGCCGGGTGATCGACAGCCCGACCCAGATCGTTGCCGCGATTCCCGACAAGACCTTCCTGGTCCTCGGTTGCCTGGCGTTTCTGATCGTCACCGTGGCGGTGAACATCATGGCCAACTTCGTTGCGCCTGCGTTCGTGCTCTCGAGCCTGGCGCCCAGCCGCCTGAACTTTCGCCGCGCCGGGCTGATCAGCGCCACCCTGGCGGTGCTGATCCTGCCCTGGAACCTCTACAACAGCCCGCTGGTGATCGTCTACTTCCTCTCCGGCCTGGGCGCGCTGCTGGGGCCGCTGTACGGGATCATCATGGTCGACTACTGGCTGATCCGCAAAGCCCAGGTGCATGTGCCTGACCTGTACAGCGAAGCGGCCAGCGGCACCTATCACTACACCCGCGGGGTCAACTACAAGGCGGTGGCCGCCCTGGTGCCCTCGGCCATCGCCGCCGTGGTGCTGTCACTGGTGCCGGCCTTCAGTGCCCTGACGCCGTTCTCCTGGTTCTTCGGCGCCGCCATCGCCGGCGGCGTGTACTACCTGATCTCTGATCGCAACAAACACTACGTGGACTGTTCCGGCGAGCACTTTGCCGTCGACAGCGCCCAGCACTGAGTTCTGCACAAGGAATACCGCAATGAGAATTTTGGTCGTCAACGTCAACACCACGGTATCGATCACCGACGCCATTGCCCGCCAGGCGCGCAGCGTGGCTTCGCCAGGCACCGAGATCGTCGGCCTGACCCCGCGTTTTGGCGCAGAATCGGTGGAGGGCAATTTTGAAAGCTACCTGGCTGCGGTGGCGGTGATGGAACGGGTACTCAGCTATGACCAGCCGTTCGATGCGGTAATCCAGGCCGGGTACGGCGAGCACGGCCGCGAAGGCCTGCAGGAGCTGCTCAATGTGCCAGTGGTGGACATCACCGAGGCGGCGGCCAGCGTCGCCATGTTGCTGGGCCATCGGTACTCGGTGGTCACCACCCTGGACCGCACCGTGCCGCTGATCGAAGACCGCCTGAAGCTGGCCGGGCTGGACAGCCGCTGCGCCTCGGTGCGCGCCAGTGGCCTGGCGGTGCTGGAGCTGGAGGAAGACCCGGAGCGGGCGATCGAGTCGGTGGTGCGTGAAGCCGAGCAGGCGGTCACGGTCGATAAGGCCGAGGTGATCTGCCTGGGCTGCGGTGGCATGGTCGGGCTGGAGGAACGGATTCAGGCGCGCACCGGGGTGCCGGTAGTGGATGGGGTAACGGCGGCGGTGGCGTTGGCAGAATCCCTGGTGCGCTTGAAGTTGAGTACGTCCAAGGTGCGCACCTATGCGACGCCGCGGCAGAAGCAGATTCTGGGGTGGCCTCGGGCGTTATTGGGATGAATCCCACAGTAAACAGCCGCTGCTGAGTAAAAAGGCCCGCAATGTGCGGGCCTTTTTACTCAGTGGTGTTTGTACTTACGCTTGTGCTTGTGTTTATGCCCACCGGAACTGTGCCGGTCGTCATCGGCAATGTTGTTGCCCAGGGCGCCACCGGCCGCGCCGCCCAGGCCGGCACCGATGGTCGAGCCGGTTCGCCCGCCCAGCTGGTTGCCAATCACCGAGCCACCGGCCGAGCCCAGGCCGCCGCCAATCGCGGCCTCGGTGCGGTTGCCCTTGCGCGCGCCCACTGCGCTACCGGCCGCGCCACCGACGCCGGCACCAATGGCCGCGCCCGTGCTGCCGCCGATCTGCTGACCGACCACGTTACCCAGCGCCCCGCCCAGGCCACCGCCGATGGCGGCAGTACCATCCCCGGCGGCCATGGCGCCCTGGGAGAGCAGGATACCCAGCGTCAATGCAGGTAATGAAATACGCATGTTTTTAGCCTCAGGTAATTCGGGAGTTAGGGGTGAAACAGGACAGATCAATCGTCATCATCGTCGTCGTCACGGTCGCGACGGCGGTCATGGTCGTAGTTTCGGTAGCGGTCGTCATCGCGGTAGCGTTTGTAGCTGCGATGCTCGTAACCGTCGCGATCATCCCAGTCGCGGGAGTAGCGGTGGTCACGGTCGCCACGGCGGTAATCGTCGCGGTCGTAATCGTGGTAGTAGCAACCGGAGGCAGCCAGTACGCTGGCGATCACGGCGATTTGCGTCAGCTGTTTCAGCACTGAGGGTCCTTGATCCGCAGGGCGGTAGGGAAGGTAATAACTCAGACTGTGTTTCCGGGATTTTGTTTCCGCGCCAGCGTTGTAATTTGCAGCAACAAAAAAGGCCCACCGAAGTGGGCCAAACGTTCTGAAGGGAGGACGCTCAGGATAAAACCTGGCCGGTTAAGCCGTCGTTAAGGCCTTGCGCTGGTCGCCGCTAGCAACCGCGAAGTTGACAGGCACCCACACCTGGGCCAAGTTGCTCGCCTTCAAGCCTGACTTCGGTCGGGCTTTTGTTTTTTCTCGCAGGGAGGGGGGCACAAACATGGACTGGAAAGCGCTGGAAAACAGCCTGGTAGACTCGGCTCGGGCAACGCTCGAAGCGTTGCTTGCCGACGGGGTCGCCCCCCTTTACGGCGCCGCCTTTCATGCCAGCTACCGTGAAGAGGAACGGGTCATCGACCTGCCATCGTTTGCCGCCAACAGCCTAGCGGCATTGGATGAGGATCATCCCCGGCGCAAGCAGCAAGGTTTCTGGGGTGTGCAGTGGAACCCGGCGGACTGGCGTTGGGACTGGTTGCTGGAGGAATACGGCAACGCTGCCCTCAATGCCTTGGATGAGCCGCTGCAGGCCTATGCCAACCGTGCCGGGCCTGATGCCTGGCAAGCCGCCGAACAGCGCTTTTTGAGGACTGTGGCGCGCGCCGCCAAGGCCCTGAACCGCATTTACGCCAGAGACCCACGGGTCGCCAAGGACTTCATTGTGTTTTTCCATGATGAATACGGCGGGCCGGAGCTGGCGGCCAAAAGCCTTTCGCCACGCCAGTTTGTGCATCATTTCCCCGAGCAGGACGCCACCGAACAGGAGCGCCGTCGTGTCGCTACGCTCGCAGAAGACCAGCAGGTCAGCTACTACCTGAACTGCCTCTCCCGCCCCCAGGCTATTGATGGTGAGGAGGCCAGCCGCTGGCTGATTGGCCGTGGCCGCAGCGCAACGGCTGCGCTGGTGCACACTTTGCAAAACGGCCCGCAGCGATGGCGGGTGGCGATGATCCTCGGCCTGGCCGGGGTCGCCGAGGCGGCGGCAATCGACGCGTTGCGCCTGCAAGTGGTCAACGGCAAAGACCCGAGCACGCGTCGCTGGAGTGCCAGCGCCCTGGGTTACCTGGGCGATTTTGACTGGTTGCTGGCGCAGGCGGCTGATGCGCAACTGGCTAACCTTTCGGTGGCTGGCTGTTGCGCCAGCCTCAGGGCTTTTCGTGATCAGGGCGCGCAGCGGCTGGTACTGGATTACCGTCCCCTCGAAACCCTGCTGCAGCGCTATCCGCAGTGCGCAACGGAAGCTGAGGAGACGATCAAGCCGGGCTCCAGTTACTGCACCATCGACACCAGCGATATTGACGAAGCCGTGCGCGGCCTGACGTCTGAGCATGTCGCCATTCGCCGCCATGCCGCCTGTGTGCTAAACAACCGGCGCCTGGGCAAGCGCAAGCTAGCAGCGGCCCTGGCCGCGCTGCAGGAATGCCTCAAAGATGCTGACCCGAAGGTGGCCTACCTGGCTGGCTTGACCCTTGAGTCGCTGCAACACTGAGACGAGCAACCTGCCTTTGTCTTGGCCGCCACTGGTCCAGCGGACACAGCCCCACTGTGGGAGCGGGCTTGACCCGCGATGAGGCCATGTTGGCTGGATTACGACCGCTTCGCGCTCGATCGCTGGCAAGTCCAGCTCCCACAGGTTCGGTGTGTGCAGATCAATTGTGGGAGCTGGCTTGCCAGATAAGGTGGCGTCTGGATTACGACCGCTTCGCGCCCGATCGCTGGCAAGGCCAGCTCCCACAGGTTCGGTGTGTGCAGATCAATTGTGGGAGCTGGCTTGCCAGATAAGGTGGCGTCTGGATTACGACCGCTGCGCGCTCGATCGCTGGCAAGTCCAGCTCCCACAGGTTCGGTGCATGCAGATCTATTGTGGGAGCTGGCTTGCCAGCGATGGGGCCCGTCCAGTCGACTCATCAGCCGGCGCCTGCTCGCCTGGCGCCGCAAACACCCAACCATACAAAGGACAGCAACCAGACGTAATACCCATAGGTGTATCCGGTAACGGTGAACTGACCGTCCTCGTCATACAAACTCACCAATTGCCACTGCACCGACAACCCGGCCAGCAAGGCCAGCAGGGCATAGATCAGCCTGCGTCTGGCGCTGCGGGTCCGGTACGCCGCCAGGAACAATGGGTTCGCCAGCCAGGCGAAGTAGCCGAACAGCATGACCGGCAAGCCCAGGATGGAGGCCAGAAAGCCGGAGTTGGTGGTTTGGCTGTAGACCTCGCGCAGCCAGTTGTGCTCCTCGCTGTGCACCGCGGGTAGCACCAGGCTGAGCAGGTAGAGGGCCAGCCCCAGGTCTCGCGGCTCAAGCCGTCGCGCTCGCCACTTGATCACCGTGGCAACTCGATACGCGCCACCAGGCCGCCGCCGCGGCGGTTGCTCAGCTGCAGCTCGCCGCCTTGTTCACGCACCGCCGAGCGCGCCGACGACAGCCCCAGGCCAACGCCACCGGTATCGCGGTTGCGTGAGGACTCCAGGCGAAAGAACGGCATGAACACGTCTTCCAGTGACGCGTCGGGAATGCCCGGGCCACGGTCACTGATGTCGATCACGATGGCGTGTTCGGTGCTGCTCAGCCGCACTTCGGGTTCGCGCGCATACTTCAGGGCGTTCTCCAGCAGGTTGGTCACGGCGCGTTTCAAGCCCAGCGGCCGACCGATGAAGACCAGATTGGACGGCCCGTCGAAGGCCACATCGATGTGTTGATCGCGATAGTCGTCGATCAGGGTCTGCAGCAGTTCGGCGAGGTCGAACGGGGTGGTTTCTTCCAGCCGGGTCTCGTCACGAAAGAACCCCAGTGCCGCATTGATCATGCTCTGCATTTCATCGACATCACGGAACAGCTTGCGCTGTTGCTCCGGGTCGTCGATGAACTCGCCGCGCAAACGCATGCGCGTCAGGGGCGCGCGCAGGTCATGGGAAATGGCCGCGAGCATCTGCGTGCGTTCGGCCACGAAGTGCTGGATCTGCGCCTGCATGGTGTTGAAGGCGGTGATTGCCTGGCGCCATTCATGGGGGCCTTCAAGGCCAATGGGCGGGGCGCGAAAGTCACTGCCAAAGCGCCGCGCGGCACGGGCGAAACGCTGCAGGGGCCCGGCCAGTTGACGGGTGCCGACCCAGGCCACCAGCAGTGCGGCAACCAGCGCCAGGACGCCGATGATGGTAAAGCGCATGGCCACACTCAGGCCCCAGCTGCGGTACGGTGGGGTGAAGGCCAGCCAGCTGCCATCGTTGATCTGCATGACCAGTTTGTAATGGGCATCAGGGCTGTCTGCCGGCCAGTCGCTGGGCTGAAAGCCTTCAAGGTGTCGCGGGCTGTCGGCCAACAGGCGCTGCAGCGGCGGGGCTTCCTCCAGGGTAATTCGTGCCCCTGGCCCGGGCAGTTGCAGGTCGGCGCGCTGGCGGCTCCACTGCACTTGCAGCAGTGGGTTGCTGGCCGCGCTGGCCAGCGTCGGGCGCAGTTCAGGCGGCGCGGCTTCGAGGGTGCGGGTGGTCACGGCGATCTGTTCGAGCAGGCCGGTCTGGGTCAACGGCGGACGCGCCCAGACCCCGGCCAGTTGCACGAACAATACATTGAGCACAACCGAGGTCAGCATCGCGGCGATGATGGTCAGGGCAATGCGCCGGCTGATGCTGTCGCGGCGCAGGTCGAGGCGGATCACGAGCGGCTGACCTTGGCACTGAACAGGTAACCGCCATTGCGCACCGTGCGGATCAACTCCGGGCGCTTGCTGTCGGGTTCGATCTTGCGCCGCAAGCGGCTTACCTGCACGTCAATGCTACGGTCAAAGGCTTCATGGCCCTGGCCGCGGGCCAGGTCAATCAACTGCTCGCGGGTGAGAATGCGCTGCGGGTGTTCGAGGAATACCAGCAGCAGGTCGAACTCGCCGGCCGACAACGGCACCATGACGCCTTCAGGGGTGCGCAGCTCGCGCCGGGTGACGTCCAACTGCCAGTTGTCGAAATGAATCAGCGGGCGGCTTTCCTCGCTGCTTGGCCGCAGTTGCTCACCGGCCCGGCGCTGCACCGCACGCAGGCGGGCGAGCAGTTCGCGGGCATCGAAGGGCTTGCCCAGGTAGTCGTCGGCGCCCAGCTCCAGGCCGACGATGCGGTCGCTGAGCTCGTCCATGGCGGTGAGCATGATGATCGGGATGCCGGTGCTGGCGCGCAGCTTCTGGCACAGGCTCAGGCCGCCTTCGCCGGGCAGCATCAGGTCGAGAATGATGATGTCCGGGCGCTGCAGTTCGATGGCCGCCCACATGGCCTCGCCGTTGCCGGCCAGGTCGACTTCATAGCCGTGGCGGACAAAGAACTTCTTCAGCAGGGCACAAATTTCCAGGTCGTCATCGACAATCAGCAGTCTGCTCACGTTGCGGTCCATGGGCCGTGAAAAGTGCGTATCTAAAACCATTCTGCGCTGCCGGTCATTTATTTCAATCTCGCAACATTCCTGCAGCGCCGACACAAAGCGGACATCAGCCTGCAAAAGCCCTGGGGCACGCTGTGGCCCGTTCATTCAAGGGAGTTTTCCATGCCGGCCACACACCCGACCAACGGCTTCGACAGCAGCCAGTCGCTGACCCTCGACCTGCGTACCCAGGAACTCTGGCGCAATGCGCTGCTCAGTTACCAGGACTCGCGCCTGGGCTTGTCCAGCGACGGCAGGCACATGATCCTCAGCCACTATTTCGAGCGTTACAGCCCCACCAGCAACCAGTGGATGGAGTACAGCTACAAGATCCCCTTGGGCGAACTGGTGCACTGGATCATGAGCCAGGGCGAGCTGCACGTGGACCGCTCCACCAGCACCCCGAACCCGGCCAATGACGGTTTCGGAGGCTGAGATGCGTAAACAATTGATCGTACCGCTGCTGAGTGCCTCGCTGTTGCTGGCCGGTTGCAGCCAGAACAAGGTCAGCCCCAAGGAATACTCGGGCTTTCTGCGCAACTATGACCAGTTGAGCGAGCACAAGACCGCCTCCGGTGACGCGGTGCTGCGCTGGGTCAGCCCCAAGCTGCGCATGGAGCGCTACAGCCAGGTGTACATCGCCCCGAGCCAGTTCTACCCGATGCCCAAGGCCAGCGCGCAGATCCCCGCGGCCACGCTCAAAGCGGTCACCCAGTACTACGATGCGGCGCTCAAGCGTGAACTGGGCAAGGTCCTCAACCTGGTCGAGCAACCCGGGCCGCACACCTTGATCGTGCGCCCGGCGATCACCTCGGTGGGCGCCCATACCCAGGCGCTGCACTTCTATGAGTACCTGCCGGTGACCTTGGTGGCGGCCGGGGTCAGCAGCGCGGTGGGCATTCGCGACCTCGACAGCGTGATCGCCACCGAGGCGGCGTTCCTCGATGGCGGCAGCCGCGCGGTGGTTGCCGAAGTGGTGCGCAAGGGCACCGGCCTGCCGCTGGAGAACGACGATCAGGTAATGACCGCCGACAACCTCAAGGTGGTGCTCGATGGCTGGGCGCGGGACTGGCGGGTAGCCGCCGAAACCCTGCAGCAGCGAAAGCGCGGTGCCGTCACAGGGCAAACAGCCAAGGCACCATGATCACGCTGGCCACCATCACCAGCAGGGTGAACGGCACCCCGACCTTGACGAAATCGCCGAAGCGATACTGGCCGGGGCCGAGCACCAGGGTGTTGACCGGCGATGACACCGGGGTCATGAACGCCGCCGAAGCCGCCAGGGCGACGATCATCGCAAAGGGGTAGGGCGAGGCGCCCAGTTGCTCGGCGGTGGTCACCGCCACCGGCGCCATCAGCACCGCGGTGGCGGTGTTGGAGATGAACAGGCCGATGATTGCGGTGATGGCGAACAGGCTGGCGAGAATCACATAGGGCCCGGCACTGCCAAGCATTTGCACCAGGCCGTGCACGGCCAGGGCGATGCCGCCGGTTTTCTGCAGGGCCAGGGCAAATGGCAGCATGCCGACGATCAGCACCAGGCTTTGCCAGTGGATGGCGCGGTAGGCGCTGTTCATGTCGATGCAGCGCCCGGCGCCCATCAGCAGGCAGCCAATCAGCGCGGCAATCACGTTGGGCACCACGCCGCTGACCATCAACCCGACCATTACCGCCAGGCTGATCAGCGCATAGGGCGCGCGATTGCCGGCCGGGGCGACATTGTCGATTTCGGCCGGCAGGCTCAGCACCAGGAAGTCCCGTGGTTGGGTCTGCAACTGGCGAATGGCTTTCCAGGTGCCGATCACCAGCAGGGTGTCGCCGAGCTTGAGCTTTTCTTCCACCAGTTGTTCTTCAATGGCGGCCTGGTCGCGGCGCAGGCCGACCACGTTGAGGCCCCAGCGGCTGCGGAAGGTCAGTTCCAGCAGGCTTTTGCCGATCAGCTGCGAGCCCGGCGGCACCGCCACTTCGGCCATGCCCACTTCCTGGGACTGGTCGATGAAGTAGGCCGCCTTGAAGTGCAGCGGTTCCAGTTGCATGCCCTGGCATAGGCTGCGCAGGTCGTCCTTGGGCGCGAACAGGTCGAGCAGCAGCACATCGCCTTCGTGCACCGTGGTGCTCGAATCGGGGCTGAGCACGCGGGTGGTGAACTTGTGCTGGCGCTCGATGCCGACCACGCTGGCGCCGTGTTCGGTGCGCAGTTTCAGCTCGCTGAGGCTATGGCCGATCAGCGGCGAGCCGGGGCGCACACGCAGGCGCCGTTCGCGGCCGGCAAGCTTGTAGTCGATGATCAGGTCGAGCAGGGTACGGCGGGTTTGCGCGCTGCCGTCCTTGCGCACTTCACCGCCCAGCCAGTGGCGGGTCAGCAGCATGTAGCCAACGCCAAGCAACAGTATCACCAGGCCGAACGGGGTAAAGCTGAAGAAGCTGAAACCGCTTTCGCCATGACGCACCAGTTCGCTGTGCACCACCACGTTGGGCGGGGTTGCCACCAGGCTGAGCATGCCACTGATCAGCCCGGCGAAAGCCAGCGGCATCATCAAGCGGCTGGGCGAGACCTTCATCCGCGCAGCGATGCTCAGCACCACCGGAATGAAGATCGCCACCACCCCGGTGGAACTCATCACCGAACCCAGCCCGGCTACGCAGACCATCAGCAACACGATCAGCCGCGCTTCGCTGTTACCGGCGCGGTCGGCCATCCACTCGCCGATGCGGTAGGCGATGCCGGTGCGCACCAGGCCTTCGCCGATCACGAACAGGGCGGCGATCAGCACCACGTTGGGGTCGCTGAACCCGGCCAGGGCTTCCTGCACACTGAGGATGCCCAGCAGCGGCAGGGCGACGATCACCAGCAGGGCGACCACGTCCATGCGCGGCCGATTGGCGATGAACAGGGCCACGGCGGCGAACAGCAAGCCGAGCACCCAGAGCAGTTGGGGATTCATGCAATCTTCCTGGTACCTGAAGGCTGCAAGTCTGGCAGAAAATCCCCGCGTGTTTGTTGATGTGCTGCAGCGCGAGGGGCATCACCGGGTATTGGTGGTAGAGTTGCCGGCGTTTTTCATCATTCAAGGAAGAAAGGTTTGAGCCAGAACACCAGCAACTGGAAGGGCACCGCCCTGGCTTTCGGTTTGATCGGCTGCATCACGCTGATCGGCTACATCATCGACTACACCACCAAGGTCAATGTGTTCCTGATCTGGGATAACAAGGCCTTCTCCTACATTGCCATCTGCTTGAGCCTGGTGGCCCTGTCTGTGCTGGGTACCTTTCTGCTCAATCACAAGAACGCCGATACCAATGTATTCGGCAGCCTGCTGGTGTTGGCGATGGCGGGTATTTCGCAGCTGATTTTCGGTTTCGAGGCGTCCGTTTTTCTGTGCCTGGCCGGGCTGTATGTGGCCGGTGCTATCGGCCTGGCCATCGGTTTTGGCAACAAGCGCGCGATCGAAGCCGCAGAGGCCGACGAGCCGCTGTAGGTCAACCTTCGCTCAATTGCTGGCGCAGCGCCCTGAGGTCGCGGGTGTCCATTACATAGGTGCGCGCCAGCCAGTCGCCGGGCCGCTGGCAATAGCGCGACTCGGCGCACAGCCAGACCACGATCAGGCCGAAGGCTGCCTCGATCGGCCGGGTGATGCCGCGCAGCAGCGCCTGGAGCAAACTGGGGGGCTGGCCGGCACGGTTGATCACGCTCAGCCCGAGCAGCAGCTTGCCCGGTGTTTGCCCGCGCATCAGGTACTCGAACAGCGGAAAGTACAGCAGTTGCATCAGCAGCATGCCGTCTTCGCCACGGCCAAGGCCCAACAGGGCCAGGGCGAACCAGGCGCCGAAGGCGAGCAGGGTATCGAGCAACCAGGCGCCGATGCGGCGAATGATCAGGGTGGTGCGGGAGACGTGCATGGTCGGAGGCTCGCATTCCTGGTTGTAAGGCACACGACTGCAGGGCGGCCGGTGCTTTATGCATCCGGGTTGTCTCTTTGACGCCAGGGCAATGCTACAGTCACGTTTTTTTCGACGAGGATGAGTCATGCGGGTAGTAATGGCGATGGTCGCTGCAGCGTTGTTGGCCGGTTGTGCGTCTTCGGCCATGGAGGCGGCGCGCAGCCAGGCGCCCACCAAGGCCTTCAGTTCGAGCAAGGCGGCGGATGTGGTTGCCCAGTGCATCCAGTTCGGCTGGCAGGACGAGGAGGTCTTTGGCGTCGACGCCAGCGGTTACCTGGAGCCTGGCAAACAAGGCGGCTTCACCGTGTACACCCGCGAGGCCGAATCCTTTGCCGACATCCGCGCCCAGGGCGGCAGCACCGCAGTCAGCTACTACGCCAAGCACAACGACAGTGTCGCCCTGCGCCGCATGGCTGCCCTGGCCACCTGCCTGTAAGCCTGCCTAGCGGGGCATGTACCTGAGCTGCCAGCGTCGCGGGATTTTCAGCGAGAGCAAACCCAGCGTCGTCGCCAGCACGGCGCTGAACAGCAGCGCCGCCAGGTCGAAAGCCTGCTCCAGCAGCACCCCGAGCACGGCGCCGACGAACATCCCGGTCCAGGGAATCAACTGCACCCGCCAGCCTTGCCGGCGCTCGCCCAGCAGCGCCCGGCCCAGGCCACGGCCGAAGCGCGAGAGGGCGCCGGTGACGTAGGTGAGGCCGATCGGCAGGCCGTTCACTTCCTCGACCACGGCGTTGATCATGCCCATGGCGGCGACTGCCGACACCAGGGCCGGCAGTTGCAGCGTGCTCGGCAGCAACGCCGCCAGTGCCAGCAGCGCGGCGATGACCAGCAACAATGGGCATGGGCGGCGACCGCTCAGGCCCGCAATCACCACCCCCAGGGCGTTGCCCACGACAAAGGCCAGCAGCACGGCAGCGATGCGCAGGGTCGGCCCCAGCTCGCCGTCGCCCAGCGATACTGCCAGGCGTGTGGTGTTGCCGCTCATGAACGAAACGAAATCGCCGGTGGCCATGAAGCCAATGGCGTCGGTCATGCCGGCCAGCACCGACAGCGCGGCGACAAAGTACAGACCGACCTTGCCGCGCAACCGGGCGGCTCTGGCAGACGAGGAGGTAGAACCTGGCAGCATCCTTGGCGCTCCCGATAGGCGATGAGTGGGGTTAGCGTTGTTGCCTCAGCCGTGCTTCGAGTCCGGCAATGGCAGGGTGTTCGGACCGGGAGCCAAGCGCCTGCCAGTATACATAAGCTGTCAACTTCGGGTTTGCCCAGCGGTGATCGCAACTCCCTATGGGAGCCGGCGTTGCCGGCGATGGGCTGCAAAGCAGCCCGGGTTCACCTCAGAAGGTGTAATCCACCGTCGCAAAGTACGACCGCGGCTCACCCATCAGCCACTGCTCGCCACTGTGTGCGGTGGCCGCATAACGCCGGTCCAGCAGGTTGTTCAACTGCAAGCCCAGGCGCACATCCGGCAGCACCTGCCAGCCCAGGTTGGCATCGACCACGGTAAAGCCCGGCACGCTCCGGGAGTTGGCGGTGTCGGCATAACGCTCATCGACATAACGCAGGCCCATGCCAGCATCCACGTTGTGGCTCAAGCCTTTGCTGACCCACAGGTTGGCGGTACGCCGTGGCACATTGCTTGGGCGGTTGCCGGCACGGGAGACGGTTTGCCCGCCCACTGTCTGGTCGAAATCGTCGTACTTGGCGCGCACCAACGAGGCGTTGGCCGAGACGTGCCACTGGTTGGCCAGGGCCAGTTCCAGGGTCGCTTCCAGGCCATCGGAGGTCTGCTGCCCGGCCTGTTCCTTTTGATGGGTGTCGGGGTTATCGACCAGCAGCTTCTTCTTGACGATGTGATAGGCCGCCAGGGTCCACTCGCCGCGGCCGTCCCAGAACAGTTGCTTGAGGCCGAATTCGGTCTGCTTGGCTTCGGTCAGGTCGAACTGCTGCTGAGTCGGGCTCAAGGTGACCAGGTCGCTGACGCCATCTTCGCTGGTGGAGTACTGGCCGTACAGACTCAGCTCGTCGTTGACCGCGAACACCAGCCCGGCGCGCCAGTTGCCGCCGTTGAGGCTGCGGTCCGTGCGGGTGTCGTTGACCAGGTTGTTGCGGTCGATGTGGTTCTGGTCGCGGCGAATGCCGGTCACCAGCGACCAGCGCTCCGACAGCTGCGTGCGGTTCTCGGCGAACAGGGCAAAGGTGCGGGTGGTGCTGTCGGTCTGCGGGCGGGTCGGATCTTTACTGTGGAAGTACCCTGGCGCCGGCTGCCATGGGTTGATGAAGTCGCCGCCGATGTCGTTGTACGGCGAGTTGCTGTCGATGCCGAAACGGATGCGGTTGTATTCGGCGCCGACCACGGTCTTGCTGGCCAGGCCAAACAGCGAATGGTCAAAGGTAAAACTCTGACGGTCGCCGATCTGCTCCTGATCGTGCTTGATTTCAAGGTAACTGCCACGCTGCAGTTGGCCGACGCTGTTGTTCCAGCTGTAGTCCTCGGCGTTGCGCCAGTGCCGGCGGCTCTTGAGGTAGTACAGCTGGTTGCTGGCGCTGATCGAATCGCTGATGGCCCAATCAGTGTTAAAGCGGGTCCATTCGTCGTGGTAGTGCTGGGCCGAATCCTTGAGGTTGTAGTTTTTCTTGCCCAGGCTGTCGCGGTAATGGCCGTCGATCAGCGGCGTGCCGAAGTAGTTCATCGGCTCGGCGTCGCCGCGCTCGTGGGCGAGGGTGAAGCTCAGGTCGTCGCTGGCGTCGAAGCGCAGGGCGGCGCTCATGGCCAGGTTCTTCGAGTCGCCACGGTCGATCCAGCCGTTGCTTGCCTGGCGGTTGAGGGTCATCCGGTAGCTCAGCCGCTCGCTCAGCGAACCGCCGCTGTCCAGGCCCAGTTGCTGGCGATCGTAAGACCCGTAGCCCAGGCGCAGCTGGTTGCGGATCTCGCCGGCAAACGGCTTTTTCGCGATCACGTTGATCACCGCACCCGTGGCGCCTTCGCCGTACAGCACCGAGGCCGGGCCGCGGATCACGTCGATGCGCTCGACCATCCACGGGTCGACCGGGAAGCTCTGGGTGCCGGCGCCGGTGTACATCCGCGAACCGTCGAACAGGGTCATCACCGAGCCGTGACCGCTGAAGCCGCGGGCCGACAGCGCCGTGTTGCCGTTGCCCGGGGTGGCCACCGAGGTGATGCCCGGCGAACGGGTCACGGCGTCTTGCACGGTGAGGTTGTTGCGTCCCTCGATGACCTCGCCTGCGAGGCTGCTGGTGCTGGCCGGGGTGTCCATGGCGCTGAGGTTCAGGCGCGAGCCGGTCGGCAGCGGGGTGGCCAGGCTGATGGTTTCGTTGTCGCTGCTGCTGGTGATGGCCGTCGAGGGCAGGGCCAAGGTAGAAGGGCGGGTGTCATCGGCGAAAGCCGGCACGCAGAAGGCCAGGCAGGGAGCCAGGGCATTGGCCGCCAGGGTGTGAAGCTTGGAGTTACGGGACATGTCGTTCCACAGTCAACAGGAAGAATGAATCCCGGAGGGAACAACGCACGGAGGAATGGCGCGCGCAGGCGAACGCCAACCGGCCTGCGCCCGCCCACCGCGGGGTTGCCAAACAAAAGCCTCAGGCCGGTCTCCGGGCTTGCGAGGGTCATGAAGGCCTTCACCTTCCCATGCCGGAGCACAGTGGTGTTTCGAAGGCTTCGCTCGCTTACCGTTGCGGGGGCAGCGCCGGACTAGTCATTGGCATGACGCACCGGCTTCCCGTTTCACCCTGCGCACGGCGGCGCAGGACACCTGAAACTGGCGCGCATCTGAACACTGAAAGCCTTTGCAGTCAACGGCTTGGGAATCTGAGCAGATCAGCCGGCAAGCCGGCTCCTGTAGGAGCGGGCTTGACCCGCGATGAGGCCAGCACAGTCAATACAGATTCAACGCCCGCGCTTGCGCGAAACCACCGCCTCGATATTCTTGCGTCCGATCAGCACCGGCTGCTTCGGCTCCTCCAGCCACTTGTACATCACCAGGCTGTCCACCAGCCCCAGGCGCGCATGCCGGTAGGCCTTGGGCAAGCGCCCGACGATTGCAAAGCCAAGCTTCTGCCACAAGGCCACCGCCACCTCGTTGCTCGACACCACCGAGTTGAACTGCATGGCCAGAAAACCCAGCTCCCGCGCCAACTGCTGCGAATGCTCGCACATCAACCGGGCCACACCGCGCCCGCGGGCGGCATCGCAAACCATGTAGCCGCAATTGCTGACATGGTTGCTGGGGCCGGCGGCATTGGCCTTGAGGAAGTAGGAGCCGAGCAGCACGCCATCTTCTTCGGCCACCAGGGTCTGCAGCGGCGCGTCCAGCCACAGCTGGCGGGCTTGCTCCTGGCTCATGGCCGGGTCGAAGGCATAGGTTTCGCGGGCGCTGACAATGGCCTGGAAGGTCGGCCAGAAGCGCTCGAAGTCAGCGGCGGTCATGGGGCGGATGTGGATCATGGGGGTTCCTGAAAACGGTTCGCCTGCTAGCTTATGCGAAAATGCCAGGAAGTGGGTGAGGCGCGGCGTTGGCCGCGCACTCACTTGTGGGGAATTTACTGCTCGGCCTTGCCCACCGCATCCAGGGCCCGCGCCGAGTACACCAGCGCCGCCCCGGCATTCATCGCCACGGCCACGCCCAGGGCTTCGGCGATTTCCTCGCGGCTGGCGCCTTGCTTGACCGCCTGAGCCGAATGCACGGCGATGCAGCCGTCGCAGCGGGTAGTCACCGCCACGGCCAGGGAGATCAGCTCGCGGGTCTTGGCGTCCAGGTGGTTGGTCTTGGCTCCGGCGCCGCTGGCGGTCATGTAACCGTTGACCGTGTCGGGAGAGAGTTGCTTGAGATCGCCAATGCCGGCCATCAACTGATTACGGTAGGCATCCCAGTCCATCATGCTCATTGTCTTCACCTTGGTGTGGTTGGCAACTAGAACAGTGAAGCTAGTTTTTTTTGCGGCAGGGCGCCGTTGGTCGATGGTCGGGGAAAAGCAGGACTTTAGGAGGGGACCCATCGCGGGGCAAGCCCGCTCCTACAAGGAGCTGGCTTGCCTGCAATAGCGGTCTGAATCAGATATAGATGAACACCAGCACCAACGCCGCCACCACCGCCCATTTCTCCAGGTAGTAACGGGTGCGGTTGCGCTTCTTCAGCGCCTTGCCGCGCTCGCGGATCTTGTAGATGCGGGTAAACAGCCGGTTGATGCCACCGGTCTTGTCGCCGGCATCGTTGGGCGCGGCCGCCGCGGCCATCACGCTGCGGCTGAACCAGCGGTTGAACGCCGTGGCCCAGCGGTACTTGAGCGGACGCTCGACGTCGCAGAACAGAATGATGCGGTTGTGTTCGGTCTGGTTCGAGGCGTAGTGGATGTAGGTTTCATCGAACACCACCGCCTCGCCGTCGCGCCAGGCGTAGTTCTCGCCGTCAACGCAGATGTAGCAGCCGTCATCGTTGGGCGTGTCCAGGCCCAGGTGGTAACGGTACGAGCCTGCGTAAGGGTCGCGGTGGCGCACCAGCTTGGAGCCCGGAGGCAGGGTGGCGAACATCGCCGCCTTGACCGTGCCGATGCCTTGCAGCAGCTCGGTGGTGCGCGGGCACAGCTTCATTGCCGAAGGGTGGCTTTCGCCGTACCACTTCAGGTAGAAGCGCTTCCAGCCGCTCTTGAAGAACGAGTTGAAGCCGACGTCGTCGTAATTCTGCGAGCTCTTGATCTCGCCGACATGCAGCAGTTGCTGGGCCTCGGCGCGGATTTCCTGCCAGTTGTCCTGCAACGGCTTGAGCTCGGGGAAGGATTCAACCGGCAGGTAAGGCTTGGCCGGCAGCTTGGAGAACAGGTACAGGAACACGTTGACCGGGGCCAGGAAGCTTGAGTGATCACCCAGCTGGCGGGTGACTTTGTGCCGCACCCGGCCACGGAAATGGACGTAGGCAATGGAGAACACGAACAGTAAAACGAGGAAGATTTTCATGGGCGGATACTTGTCGATGTGGCGATGCGCCATGGCATAAGCCCGCCAGCATAAACAATCATCTCCCTGGTTTGTACTAAATGTTACCGGTTGTGTGCCCGACCATAGTGCTAGGCGCAAGCGTTTGCGTTAACGGTTCAGCGCCAGGCGGATGCTTGAGGTAGCGACCGAGGTCCCCCGCGGCCTGGGCTTGCAGCACGCCCACCAGCACCTCGATGCCCGCGGCCTCGAGCAGTGCGATACCGGCCCCGGCATTGCGTGGATCGGGGTCGAGCATGGCCACGCACACACGCTGGATGCCGCGCTTGACCAAGGCGGTGGCGCAGGAAGGTGTGCGGCCATGAAACGAGCAGGGCTCAAGGGTCACGTAGGCGGTGACGTCGTCGGCATCGCCGTCCAGCTGGGCCATGGCCATGGCTTCGGCATGGTGCTGGCCGGGCGCTTGAGTGAAGCCGCGGGCGATGATCTGGCCGTTGCGCACCAGCACGCAGCCCACTGGCGGGTTGGGCAGGCAGGCGGGCAAGGCGCGGCGGCCTTCGCTCAGGGCCTGATGCATGAACAGCTTATCGCTGGGTGAAAAACAATCCATTGTCGTTCAGCTCCTGGGGTAGTGAGTGCGCACAGGCGCGTACACAGCGTAATTCAGCTTGCGCGTCTTTGCCGCCTCACTTGCGGGTGATTTTGTTGCCGGGTACATGCAGGTAGGACATCACGCTCTCGGTCAGTTCGGTGGCCAGTTGCACCGCTTCCTTGTTACGCGCCATGACCCCGGCCACCAGGCCTTCGATCAGTGCCAGCACGGCAATGCTGGAGCTGGTCAGCACCGGGTGATCGGCGGCGGCGAACAGCGTATGACGGGCGATGGGCGCCAGCGGCGAGGCCGGCGAGTCGGTAATCGCCAGCACCGTGGCGCCGCGCTCATGGGCAAAGCGTGAGAGCTGCAGGGTGTCCTGGGAGTAACGCGGCAGGGAAATCGCCAACAGCACGTCCTGGTCAGTGATCGCCGCCAGACGGTAGGCGGCGTTTTCGTTGCCGCCCTCCATGCTGATGGCGCAGGCATCGGCGCAGAACGGTACCAGGGTCGAGGCCGCCAGGCCCGCCAGGTAGACGCTGTTGCCAAAACCCAGCACATAGACCTTGCGGGCCTGGGTCAGGCAGGTGATGAAGGCCTCGAAGGTGTCCGCCGGGTTGATGCTGCGGGTGGTCGCCAGGTTGCTGCTGGCGCTGTGGATCTGCTCGTGCAGGCCGAACTCGCCACCGGGGCGCTGGGCCAGTTCATTGCGCAGCTTGTCCACGGGCGAGACCATTTGTTGCAGGGTGCTCACCAGCTCGGCCTTCATGCCGCTGTAGCCGCCCAGGTCCAGGGCCTTGGCCAGGCGGTTGACGGCGGCGGGCGAGGTGGCGGTGGCCTGGGCCATCTCTTCGATGGTCAGGGTGGCCGCCTTGAGCGGGTGACGCAGGATGTAGTCGGCCACCTTGCGCAACGACGGTTGCAACTCGGCGAGGCTTTCCGACAGCTTGCGCATGACCGGCGAGGCGTAGACGGTGGTGTTCTTCGGCGTGCTCGACATCCGTTGCAAGGCTCCCTGAAAGATGCGCCGCAGTGTATCCCAAGCCTCGCCCCGGCGTGCAGTCGGGGCGAGGCCTGGGGGCTTACTTGAGGCTGCCGGCGAGAAACTGGCGCAGCCGCTCGGACTGCGGCCTGGCCAGCACTTCACGAGGGTGGCCACGTTCTTCGGCAATGCCCTGGTGGAGGAACAGCAACTGGTTGGACACCTCGCGGGCAAAGCCCATTTCATGGGTGACCACCACCATGGTCCGGCCTTCGCTGGCCAGGTCCTGCATGACTTTGAGCACTTCGCCGACCAGTTCCGGGTCGAGCGCCGACGTCGGCTCGTCGAACAGCATCACTTCCGGCTCCATGGCCAGCGCGCGGGCAATTGCCACCCGTTGCTGTTCGCCGCCGGACATGTGCGCAGGGTAGGCGTCGCGGCGATGGCTGACGCCGACCTTGTGCAGGTAGTGTTCGGCCTTGTCGCGGGCTTCCTTGCGGTTGATGCCCAGCACCTGCACCGGGGCTTCCATGACGTTGTCCAGCGCGCTCATGTGCGACCACAGGTTGAAGTGCTGAAAGACCATGCTCAGCCGCGCACGCAGGCGTTGCAGCTGACGCGGGTCGGCGGCCCGGAGCCCGCCGCGGGGGCAGCTGCGCAGCTTCAGCTGCTCGCCGTTGACCAGGATCTCGCCGGCGTTGGGTTGCTCAAGCAGGTTGATGCAGCGCAGGAAGGTGCTTTTGCCCGAGCCGCTGGAGCCGATGATGCTGATCACGTCACCGGCGCTGGCCTGCAGCGAGACGCCCTTGAGCACCTGGTGGGTGCCGTAGCTTTTATGCAGGTCGTTGATTTGCAGTTTGTTCATCAGTCAGTACTCGCTGGTGTCAGTCGGTGAGCAGGCGGCCGTGGCGTATCGGCGTAGTGCCGGCGACCTTGGCCAGCCACAGGCCGGGTTGGGCGAAACGCAGGCGTTCACGGGCATAGAGGATGCCGTCGATGCTGGCCCTGACCACGCTGTGGCGATCGCTGAGCGGATCGATCACCTCGAACAGCGGGTCACCCGCCGACACCCATGCCCCCAAGGGCTGCAGATAGCTAACTACCCCGGGGTGTTCGGCATAGGCGTACTGGGCCCCGGCAAAGGGCGTGGCGACGCAGCACTGGCTGGGCGCCTCGGGCCAGTCTCCGCTGATCAGCCCCTGGTCGGCGAGGTAGCCGAGAATCTGCTCGGCGCTGGCCTGGCATTGTTCACGCCCGGTATCAGCCATGCCGCGCAGTTCGACGGTGGTGGCCACGCAGGCCAGGGGAATCTCGGCCTCGGGGAAGTACTCGCGCAGGCGCAGCCAGGGCACCGCACAGGCTTCATCGAAGGCGTCGCCACCGGCGTCCTCGGCCAACAGCACCGCTTCGGCACCCAGGCGGGCCGCCAGCGAGCGCAGGCTTGGCCAGTTCTGCGGCAGGGCGTAGAGCAGCATCACCGATTCGAAGTCGCAGTGCAGGTCCAGTACCAGGTCAGCATCGCAGGCGCTTTGCAGCAACACGCGGCGCAGGCCATCGAGCTCGCTGCGCGCCGCGGGCAACTCGGCGAGGGCTGCGGCCATGGCCCGGCGAATCGTTGCCACGTTGGCCGCGCCGTCACTGCCCAGTTGGCCCTCAAGGCGCGCCACCAGGGCTTCGGTCAAGGGCGGGAAATCGCGGTTGAAGTTCTTGCCGCTGTTGAACTCGAAACGGCCCTGGTGCGTGGCCTGGAACATCTGGCCAATGCCGATCGGGTTGGCCAGTGGCACCAGCTCGATCACGCCACTGAGCCGGCCCTGGGCCTCAAGTTCGCCCAAGCGCCGTTTGAGTTCGACCGCCACCCGCATGCCGGGCAGTTCATCGGCGTGCAGCGACGCCTGGATATAGGCCTTGCGCGGGCCGCTGCCGAAGCGAAACAGGCGTAGGGTGCGCTGGGTGCCGCAGGCGCTCCAGGGCAGAACATGGTCAATTTGCTGCATGAAAGCTCCTTAGTGCTTGCGCGGGGCGAGGTAGGCCAGCCAGCGGCGCTCGGCCAGCTTGAACAGGCGCACCAGCATGAATGTCAGGGCCAGGTAGATCAGCCCGGCGGTAATGAACGCCTCGAAGGGCAGGTAGTAACGGGCATTGAAGGTTTTAGCCGCGCCGGTGATATCGACCAGGGTGACGATCGAGGCCAGGCTGGTGGTCTGCAGCATCATCAGCACTTCATTGCTGTATTGCGGTAGGGCCCGGCGCAGGGCCGAAGGCAGCAGGATGCGCCGGTACATCGTCAGGCGCGACATGCCCATGGCCCGGGCCGCCTCGACCTCGCCACGGGCCGTGGACCGCAGGCTGCCGGCCAGTAACTCGGCGCTGTAGGCGCTGGTGTTGATGGCAAACGCCAGGCAGGTGCAGAAGGTCGCGCTGGACAGGTACGGCCACAGCGCGCTGTGGCGTACGGCTTCGAACTGGGCCAGGCCGTAATAGATCAGAAACAGCTGTACCAGCATCGGCGTGCCGCGGATCACATAGGTGTAGAGCCAGGCCGGATAGCGCAGCAGGCAGTTGCGCGAGACCCGCATCAGGGCCAGCGGGATCGCCAGCGCCAGGCCGCAGGCCAGGGAGATCAGCAGTACCTTCAAAGTCAGCAGGATGCCGTTGCAGTACAGCGGCAGGTTTTGCCAGATCAGCTGATAGTCGAGCATCAAACAACTCCCCTCACAGTTCGGCGGCTTTGCAGCCGACCGAGTAGCGTTTCTCGACGCCGCGCAACAGCAGCAGCGACAGGCTGGTCAGCAGCAGGTACAGGCCGGCCACGGCAACAAAGAAGGTGAACGGCTGATGGGTGGCATCGGCCGCGTTCTTGGCCTTGAACATCATGTCCTGCAGGCCGATCACCGAAATCAGCGCGGTGGACTTGGTCAGCACCAGCCAGTTGTTGGTAAAGCCTGGCAGCGCCAGGCGCACCATCTGCGGCACGCTGATCCGCCAGAACACCTGCAGGGCGCTCATGCCGTAGGCTGCACCGGCTTCGGCCTGGCCTTTGGGGATGGCCAGGAAGGCGCCACGGAAGGTTTCCGAGAGGTAGGCGCCGAAGATGAAGCCCATGGTGCAGACCCCGGCAATGAATGGGTTGATGTCGATGTACTGCTGGTAACCCAGGGCCAATGCCAGGCGGTTGACCAGGTCCTGGCCGCCATAAAACACCAGCAGGATCAGCACCAGGTCGGGGATGCCGCGCACTACCGTGGTGTACAGCTCACCCAGGCGGGCCAGCCATTTGAGTGGCGACAAGCGGCAGGCCGCGCCGAACAGGCCGAGGCAGATGGCCATGGCCATGGCCAGCAAGGCCAGGTTGATGGTCAGCCAGGCGCCATCGAGAATGCTCGATCCGTAGCCATGAAGCATGATGAAAGTCCTCGCCAGCCGGGCTTAGTGGCCGTAGATATCGAACGGGAAGTACTTGCTTTGCACCTGCTGGTAGGTGCCGTTGGCGCGGATCGCCGCGATGGCGGCGTTGAGCCTGGCCAGGTTGGCGCTGTCGCCCTTGCGCACGGCAATCCCGGCGCCGCGGCCGAAGTACTGCGGATCGCTGATATCCGGGCCGACCAGGGCAAAGCCTTGCCCGGCCGGGGTCTTGATGAAGCTCTCTGTGGTGTTGACGATATCGGCGAGGGTGGCGTCCAGGCGTCCGGCGGCAAGGTCGAGAAAGGCTTCGTTCTGCGAGGCGTAGCGCACCACTTCGACGCCGGCGCTTTCCAGCTGCTCGGTGGCGAAGCGGTCGTAGGTCGAGGCACGCTGCACGCCGACCCGCTTGCCCTTGAGATCGGTGGTCGGATCGTTGATCTGGCTGCCGGCCTTCATCGCGAACTTGCCGGGCGTGTGGTAGTACTTGTCGGTGAAATCGACCGATTTCAGCCGGTCCTCGGTAATCGACATCGACGACAGCACCGCGTCGATCTTGCGTACTTTCAAGGACGGAATCATGCCGTCGAATTCCTGGATCACCCACTGACACTTGACCTGCATCTGCGCGCACAGGGCGTTGCCGATGTCGTAGTCAAAGCCTGCCAGTTCGCCTTGTGGCGTGCGGTAGGAGAAGGGCGGGTAGGCGGCCTCGATGCCGATACGCAGGCTGCCTTGGTCGGCCTGGGCGAATGCGCTGCAGGCACAGAGGGCCAGTGCGCCTAGAAGTCCGGTCTTGTTCATATTCTTGACTCCGGTGGGTGGGGTACGCATAGAAATGACATGAATAATTTCAGAAATCAATTTTCTGAAAATAAAAATATCAGTTCGGCGACTGACGGCACATCCGCGCAGGGGTTAGACTCAGCATTCGACCCAAGGAGAGCACGGCATGGCCCCAGGCATTGGCGAAACCGGTGAGCCGTTCAAGCGGCTGTTCTTTGCCCTTGATTGCGGGCCAGAACAGCGCCGGGCCATTGCCCGATGGCGCGGCGAACTGGATATGGGCGCCGCCCGGCCGGTGCCGTCGGCGAACTTTCACCTGACCCTGATGTTCGTCGGTGCCGCCGGCACTGCTCAGTTGCCGGCGATCCTGGCCGCTGCCGCGGGTGTCAAGGTGCCCGGCGAGTTGCTGACGCTGGTGCTCGACCGGCTTGAGGTGTGGCGCCCGGCCAAGGCGTTGGTGCTGGTGCCCAGCCAGACGCCTGCGGCCTTGCGCCAGTTGGCGTACGCGTTGCAGCAGGCGATGCTGCCGTTGGGCATTGTCCAGGACCCGCGGGACTACCGTCCGCACCTGACCCTGGCCCGCGACTACCGTGGCAGTGAGCCTGAAGCCCTGGAGCCGGCAGCCTTTGTGCTGCGCGCGCGGCACTTCACCTTGTTCGAGTCGCGCAAGGGCCAGTACTGGCCGTTGGCGCAGTGGCCGTTATAGTCTACGACGCGCTTCGCGCTTGGCCCGTGATGAGGCCGGTACAGCCAGCACATCAGGTGGTGCCTGGATTACGACCGCTGCGCGCTCGATCGCTGGCAAGGCCAGCTCCCACAAGTCCGGCGTACGGAGCTGGCTTACCAGCGATGAGGCCGGTACAGCCAGCACATCAGGTGGTGCCTGGATTACGACCGCTTCGCGCTCGATCGCTGGCAAGGCCAGCTCCCACAAGTCCGGCGTACACAGATCCACTGTGGGAGCTGGCTTGCCAGCGATGGGGCCGGTACAGCCAGCACATCAGGTGGTGCCTGGATTACGACCGCTGCGCGCTCGATCGCGGGCAAGACCCGCTCCCACAAGTCCGGCGTACACAGATCCACTGTGGGAGCTGGCTTGCCAGCGATGAGGCCGGTACAGCCAGCACATCAGGTGGTGTCTGGATTGCGACCGCTGCGCGCTCGATCGCGGGCAAGACCCGCTCCCACAAGTCCGGCGTACACAGATCCACTGTGGGAGCTGGCTTGCCAGCGATGGGGCCAGTACAGCCAGCTCATCAGGTGGTGCCTGGATTACGACCGCTGCGCGCTCGATCGCGGGCAAGGCCAGCTCCCACAAGTCCAGCGTACACAGATCCACTGTGGGAGCTGGCTTGCCAGCGATGAGGCCGGTACAGCCAGCACATCAGGTGGTGCCTGGATTACGACCGCTTCGCGCCCGATCGCGGGCAAGGCCAGCTCCCACAAGTCCGGCGTACACAGATCCACTGTGGGAGCTGGCTTGCCAGCGATGGGGCCGGCACTAGCAACCTAGAACTGCGGCGTGTACTTCACGGTAAAGGTGAAGTTGCGTGGGTCACCAAAGTTGTTGTTGCCGTTGAGCTGGTTGTAGGCAGCGATGTAGTAGTGCTTGTCGAACAGGTTGTTGGCATTGAGCGCCAGGCCCACTTCCGGGGTCAGCTGGTACGCCAGGCGCGCGTTCCACACGGCGTAGCCGGGTACGTCGTAGGTATGCTCGTAACCCAGGGTATGGGACTGCGCGGTGAAGCCCAGGCCGGTGCTGACCTTGCTCCAGTCACCCGGCAGTTGGTAGTTACCCCACATGCGCAGCATGTGCTTGGGCGTCCAGGTGCTGAACACCTTGCCCTTGTTGTCCGGGTCTTCGAGGAAGGTCGTGGTGTTGTAGGTGTAGCCGGCGAACAGCTGCAGGCCGCTGAGCACTTCGCCGCTGACTTCGGCTTCGATACCCTGGCTGCGTACCTTGCCGGCGGCGGTGGAGCAGTACCAGTCATCGCAGGCAAAGCCTGAGGCCTTGTCGGTGATCGCGCGGTTTTCCTGGTCGTAGCGGAACACCGCCAGGGAGGTATTGACGCGGCCATCGAGCAGTTCGCCCTTGATGCCCATTTCGTAGTTGCTGCCAATGATCGGCTTGAGCGCCGCGCCGCCGACGGCGCGTTCGGTCTGCGGCACGAAGACGTCGGCGTAACTGGCGTACAGCGACCATTCATGGCTCAGGTCGTAGATGATGCCGACGTACGGGGTAACTTCGCCGCTTTCGGTCATGGTGCTGGTCGGGCTGACCGAAGGGGCGCGGGTGATGGCGGCATACGTGGTGGAGTCATAGCGGTAGTCGAACCAGCTGACCCGCGAACCCAGCACCAGGGTCAACGGCTCGGCCAGCTTGACCCGCCAGACGCCGTACAGGCCTTTCTGGCGCACGTCATAGCCACTGCTGAAACCACGGCCGTTGGGCTTGGCGAGCAAGCTGTCGTAGTTGATGTCCGGGCGGTGATGGTCGATAGCGAAGATGTTGTCAGTGCTGTCGTTGAAGGTGCGCGCGAACAGGTCATCGGTGGTCAGCTTCGAGTAGTTGCCACCCAGGGTGATTTCCTGCTCGAGGTTGAAGGCGTTGAATTTGCCCTCCACGTACATGTCGGCACCGATCTTGGTGGAGTCGAAATCGGTCACCCAGTCGGCATAGCTGACACCGCTGCCATCGAAGTTGATGGCATCGTCAACGGTCTGTACCCGCTGGTGGGTCGACTCGTTGGTTTCACTCATGCGGATCGCACCAACGTGGAATTTCCAGTCGTCGTTGAAGCGGTGCTCAAGGTCGGCGTACAGGGTGGTGACGTCGATTTCCGAATGGTTCCAGCGCGAGCCGGTAAAGGTCGAACGCGGCACATCCAGGCCGCTGCCGTCGGCATAGCGCGGCAACCCGCGCAGCATCGGCCGCGACTCGGCGTTGGACTGGCTGACCGCGAAGCCCAGGGTGGTGGCCTCGTTCAGGTCGAAGTCCAGCGCGCCGTACAGCGAATGGGTCTTGCTCCATTCGTAGTCGACGAACGAATCGCTCTGGTCCTCGTCGGCGACGAAGCGCCCGCGCACGGTGCCGGCATCGTTCAACGGGCCACCGGCGTCCAGTTGCAGGCCGTAGTGGTCCCAGCTGCCGGCCTTGCCGGTGACGGTCACGGTGGGGGTGTTCTGGCCGCGCTTGCGCACCAGGTTGACGGTGCCGCCCGGGCTGCCGGTGCCTTGCAACAGGCCCGAGGCACCGCGCAGCACTTCCATGCGGTCGAAGAAGATCAGGTCCTGGGTCGCCCAGTTGCCCAGCGAGTAGGTGTTGCGCGGGATCGCCACGCCGTCGTACTGCCAGTCGTCGATCTGAAAGCCGCGCGATGAAATGATCAGGCCCGGGCCTACGCCTTGCAAGCCGACCAGGCCGGTGGTCTGGTTGACCGCGTCCTTGAGGTCGACAATGTTCTGATCGTCCATCTGCTGGCGGGTCATCACCGTGACCGACTGGGGGATTTCCTTGAGCGTATGGCTGCCCTTGCCAATGGTGGTCGCCCGCGCCGCATAGGAGCCCGTGCCCTCGGTAGTGGCCGCATCGACACCGCCGCCGATGCCGCTGATGCTGGTGGCGCCCAGCTCCAGGGCGTTGCCGGTGTCGATGCTCGGCAGCACGCTGAAGTTGCCCTGTTCGGTGACCAGCAACTGCAGGCCGCTGCCGGCCAGGGCTTTTTGCATGGCCTGCACGGCGCTCATCCTGCCGACGATTGCCGGTGCCTGCTTGCCCTGGACCAACGCCGGATCGAGGGAAACGATACGGCCGCTCTGGCTGGCGATGGCATTGAGGGTGCTGGCCAGTGAGGTGGCGGGCAGGTTGAAGCTCAGGGCCTGTTCCTGGGCCTGGGCGGTGCTGGCCAGCGTAGCCAGGGCCACGGCGACAGGAAGGGCGTGGGACCAAGGGTTGAGCACGGAATTCTCCTGATTATGTTGGCGTGTCAGGAGATAGGTGTGATGAGAAATGAAAACCGGACACAAATACGAGTGATTTTCATAAATTATTCTTGACGCTGATTCTTGGCCCGAATCAGCGTCAGCCAGGGGCTGTATTGATCGACCTTGACCGGCAGGGTTTCGGCCAGTGCGGCGAAGGCCCGCTGCGGTTCGTCCAACGGGAATACACCTTGCACGCGCAGCCCGCGAACCTCGGGTTCGACCCGGACAAACCCTCGGTAGTAGGGGCGTAGCGCCTCGACCACGGAGGCGAGGGAATCATCCAGCACATTCAGGCGCCCGCTGAGCCAGTCGGCACGCTGGCGCTCGCCATTGCCCAGGGCCTCGATGCGTTCGCCGCGCAGCAACGCGGCCTGGCCTTCCTGCACCTCCAGCTCGCTGCCGTTGAACAGCCGCGCCCGTACCGAATGCTCAAGCACTACCAGGCGCGTGGCCTCGGCCTCCTGGCTGACCAGAAAGCGCGTGCCGAGGGCGCGCATTTCACCTTGGGCGCTACGCACCCGCAACGGCCGCTGCGGGTCGGCGGCGACCTGGATGATCAGTTCGCCACGGCGCAGGATAACCAGCCGTTGACCGGCATCGAACTGCAGGTCGGCAGCGCTGCCGGCATTCAGGCTGAGCCGGCTGCCGTCGGCCAGGGTGAAGTCCCGGCGCTCGCCCCTGGCTGTGCGCAAATCGGCCAGCAGCGCTTCGCCCATCTCACTGCGCGCACCCAGCCACAGGCCACCGCCGAGCACGCCGATACCGACGAAGGCACGCAGCAGTTCGCGCCGAGAGCCATTGGCTTGCAGCAACAGCTGGCGAGCCTCACCGGCCTGGCCGGGGGCGCGGCGCTCGAAGTTGCGCACGGTCTGGCAGGCACCGCCAAGGCGCTCTTGCAAGTGTGCCCAGGCCTGGGCGTGAGCCGGGTCGCTGCCCAGCCACTGGCTGAAGTCGCTGTGCAACTGGGCGTCGGTGTTGCCCGAACTCAAGCGCACCATCCAGTCGATGGCGGCTTCTGCGCTTGGGTCGAGGCGGCGCGGGTTCATGGCGCCAGCTCACTGAGGTAGCACTGGCTCAGGGCTTGCTTCATGTAGCGGCTGACGGTGCGCTCGGAGAGGTCGAGCTTGCGCGCGATATCGACGTAGCTCATGCCATCGAGCTGGCTGTAGAGGAAGGTGGCCTTGACGATCATCGGCAGGCCGTCGAGCACCCGGTCGATGCTCACCAGTGCCTCGATCAGCAGCAGTTGCTCCTCGGGGGAGGGCGCCAGCGGCTCGGGCAGGGCCGACAAACGTTCCAGGTAGGCCAGCTCCAGCTGGCGACGGCGATGGCGGTCGAAAATCAACCGGCGGGCGATGGTCGACAGGTAGGCGCGCGGCTGCTGGATACTCGCAGGGTCGACCTGGGCCGCGAGCATCTGGCAGAAGGTCTCGGCGGCGGTGTCTTCGGCATCGGCGCGGTTGCGCAGGCGCTTGTGGATATGCTGCAGGAGCCAACGGTGGTGGTCGCTGAAGAAAAAGCCCAGCTTGCGGGTGGAGGAGGTTGGCACCGGTTGGCGTTTCCGAAGGTGTTAGTGTGAATCGTTCTCAATATTACCTGTGCAGTAAGGCAAGGTGCAATCACCTGCAGGGGCGCCGCTTTACAATTTACCTACAGACTGTCCGTGGGGGCAGTTATAGGGTGGCGCCCAGACGAAGCAAGGGAAAGAGAATGGACCTGTCACTCGCGGGCCAGCAGTCCAGTCTGCTGGAACACTTCAAGGACGATACGCGGCTGCGCGCCAGCTTCAACGCCTTGACCCACCAGACGTTCGAGTTCGATTTCGAGCAGTGGTACCAGGATGGCTATTGGGGCGAGGGCTACCAGCCCTGTGCATTGGCCCATGATGGGCGCATCGTTATGACGCTCTATGACGTATTCGCCAGGCAAGCGCTCGACCTGCAGACGCTGATTGCACAGCTCTGCACGCCCCAGACCACGCGGGTGGTGCTGGGGTTTGCGCCGCTGGATGTCAGCGGCTTCGAGGCGCAGCCGCTGGAGTCCGATGACAGCCTGTTCGTGCTGGGCCAGGCCGGCCGGTTCATCGAGGATGCCAGGCTGATGTTTGCGTTGCTGTCACATGCCTGAGCCGCTCAGCTCACCAGCGGCATCAATGGATCGCTTGGTCTCGAGCAGGCCGCCGCTTCAGGGGGCTCGGGCACTTCGGCGAACAAGGTGCGGCCGCGCTCGAACATGCTTTGAAGGTGGGCGCCGGGGTCTGCGCTTTCCGAGTCCAGCAGCAAGGTCGAGCTCAGCACCCGGGCGCCGCAGTAATCGAAGATGCCGTGATCGATCTGGGTCTTCATTGCCTGCTCATAGCCATGCCTGGCATAGGTTGCGGCATCGGCGCCGCCGACGCCGACCAGGTGCACATTGAGGTGCCGCAGCCTTTTCACCAGGGGGGCCTGGGGGCTGAAGTCGAAGGCCCAGCCATTGACGAAGACCCGATCGATCCAGCCCTTGAGCAGCGCCGGCATCGACCACCAGTACACCGGATAGATCAGCACCAGGGCATCGCTGCGGTCGATGCGCGCCTGCTCGGCGAGCACATCGGCGGGCGCTGTTGCGCGATGGTGGACCGCGTGGTCGGCAGGGCCGAACAGCGGGTTGAAGCCTTCGCCGTACAGGTCGACGACTTCGGCGCGATCGCCGTTGTGCGCCAGGCCTTCAGCGAACGTGGCCGCCAGGCTGTGGGTCAGCGAGCGCGGATCATGATGAGCGACAACCACAAGTGCGTGCATGGCAAGGACTCCTGCGAATTGCGGGGAAGGGGCATAACTTGTATGCTGGGTATAAGTTACCTTTGGTAAGTTACTTTTGGTAGGTAAGCATGTCAAGCGATCCGCAACCGCGTCGGCGCCTGTCCCGGGAAGACCGTCAGCAGCAGCTCCTGGACGTGGCCTGGCACCTGATCCGTGAGGAGGGTACCGAAGCCCTGACCCTGGGGCGCCTGGCTGAGTTGGCCGGGGTTACCAAACCGGTGGTCTATGACCATTTTGGTACCCGTTCGGGGCTGCTTGCGGCGCTGTATCAGTCCTTTGATGTGCGCCAGACGGCGGTGATGGATGCCGCCCTGGCCGCCAGTGAGCCGACGCTTGAAAGTACCGCTGCGGTGATTGCCAGCTCCTACGTCGACTGCGTCTTGACCCAGGGCCGGGAGATTCCCGGGGTGATCGCCGCGCTGGCCAGCTCGCCGGAGCTTGAGCAGCTCAAGCGCGAGTACGAGGCGGTGTTCATGGGCAAATGCCGGGCGCTGCTGGAGCCGTTCAGTGGCCGTGGCGAGATTGGCGTCGCGGGATTGCGGGCGATGATCGGCGCGGCCGAGGCGTTGTCTCATTCTGCGGCGAACGGTGAGATTACGGCGGAGCAGGCGCAGCAGGAGTTGTTCGAGACCATCAAGGCGATGGTGGTGCGCAGTTAAAATGCATCGCGGGGCAAGCGCCGCTCCCACAGGCTGCAGAGCACACCTGTAGGAGCGGGCTTGCCCCGCGATAGGGCCTGTCAAATAGATGAGTAATATGGACATTCAAGCAATCAAACAACGCCTGGCCAAACCCGCCACGCGCTTTTTCGCCGGTGGTTTTCGCCCCAGTAACAGCGATGAAGAAAGCTGGCTCGGCCGGGTGTTCCTCTACCGCCCCGACGAAGGCGTACCGACCAACGCTGCCGGCGAACAACTGTTGCCGGTGGCCCAGTTCCACCTGCCCAGCCTGCCGTTCAGCAGCCCGGCGCTCAAGGACATCCGCGTCCTCACCCTGTTCGTCGGCTACCCGTTCCCGGATGAGTTCGAGGCCATGGGCGACAACTGGCTGATCCGTGAATACCGCGCCGACGATGAGCTGGTGCGCAAGGACCTGCCGGTCGACAACTCCTTCCTCAAAGCTTTTCCCTTGCGCGCTGAAGAACTCGCTGAAGACTATCCACTGTGGGATGGCGGCGGTGTGCCGGATGAGCTGGTCACGGAAATCGTCAAGCTCGAACGGGCAGGGGACATCGAGTGTTACTACGAGGTCATCACCCACGCCTACGAGCACAAGATCGGCGGCTATCCGTCGTTCTGCCAATCGGGCGTCGACCCTGGCGAAGGTTTCGAGTTCGTCTTCCAGATTTCATCCGATGCCAAGATCAACCTCAACGTGGTCGACAGCGGTAGCCTGATGTTCTGGAAGCATCGCGACAGCGGCGAGTGGGCGCTCTATTACGACTTCTATTGAGCTAGTGTGACTTGCCCTTACGCGGCTTGTAGAACAGAAACTCACGGGTCTCGGCCGTTCGGGCATAGCTTTTCGACCAGTCCGGCCGCACGTGCCGGTCGTGGAAGTACAGGGCGCCGCCGGTGCGATCAGGCAATTGCCTGTTCAGGGCCTTGCGGGCGATCTCCTTGGCCAGGGTGTAGCGCACCTCTTCCTGGACATCGTCCGAGCGGCCATCGCACCACCAGGAAAACTGGCAGGCGCCTTGCTCCGAGCCTTGCTTGACCACACCACAGACCGAATCGGGAAAGCCCGCATGGCCGACCCGGTTCATCACCACATTGGCCACCGCTTCCATATCCGCGGCTTTACCGCCCTTGGATTCCCAGTAGATGCTGCGCGCAAGGCAGGTGATGGCGTCATCCAGCGCTGCTGCACCGGCCGGGTCGACGGCCTGGACTTCGGTCCTGGTGATGGCTTGGGACCTGGGCGCGGGTGGCGCATCGGGGTTGCTGGCGGCTTTTTGCTCCAGCACCTGGGCTTTTTCTTCGGCCTCCCGGGCCTGGTTTTGCGCAGCGGCACTATCCGCCAGGAGCAGGGCGAGAGCAAGGCAAGTGATGAGAATGGCAAGGCGCATGGTCAGCCCCTTTCACTGCTAACCCGTCGAATTGAATGCCGGCCTGTAGCTATCGCCAGCGGCGCCCTGCAGTTGAGCGCCCTCTATTGAATCGACAACACGGCCGACCAATCATTCCAACCGACCACCAGCAGGTTTTGCTGCCCAGGCACTGCCCGCTGACGGACAAATCGCGCATCATGGGCACAGTCCGTTCAAGGGAGATTTACATGCGCGTCATCTCATCCGTTGTGCACCTGGCCGCTGTGTCGCTGGGGCTGGCGTTTACCGTGACGGCCCAGGCCAGTGACGAGTCGCAGCTGGTCGAGTCGATCAACGCCTACCGCAGCCAGGCCCAGCGCTGCGCCGGCCAGGCTTCGATGGAATTGCCGCCGCTGGCCAGCGATCCGCGCCTGGTGTTGCCGGCCAACAGCATGGGCGACCTGCGCGCGGTCCTGGCGCAAAAGAGCTACCCGATGGTCAACGTCCAGGCCATCAGCCTGTCTGGGCCGCGGGATGCGCAGTCGGCCATGAAGGCGGTGCAGGAGAGTTTCTGCCAGGTAGTGCTCGACCCGCAATTCGTCGATGTCGGGGTCAGCCGCGAGGGCCGCGATTGGCGCATCGTCCTGGCGCGGCCGTTGCTGGCCGGGCGTCTGGGTGACTGGCAGGCCGAAGGGCAGAAGGTCCTGGAGATGATCAACAGCGCACGCGGCCAGGCGCGCCAGTGCGGCGGCCAGCCATTCAACGCCACCACGCCGTTGGCCTGGAACGCCACCCTGGCCGGCGCTGCCGAGAGCCACACGCGGGGCATGGCCAACAACAATGTCTTTGACCACAAGGACCGCGATGGCCGTACCCCGGGCGATCGTGCCGAGCTTGCCGGGTATGCCGGCCAGCAGGTCGGCGAGAACATCGCCGCCGGGCAAGACACCCCGCGCAAGGTGGTCGATGGCTGGCTGGCCAGCCCCGGCCACTGCGCCAACCTGATGAACCCGCTGTTCAGCGAGCTGGGCGCGGCCTACGCGGTCGACCCCAAAAGCGATGCCGGGATCTACTGGACGGCGATGTTCGGCGCGCCGTAAGGCGCCTTAGTGCTCAAGCCCGGCACGCTTGAGCAGCTGCTTGCAGCGCTCGGACAGGTGCACCACGCGCAGGTGCTTGCCGTTGTTGCTGTAGCGCTCGCGCAGGGTCTTGAGCGCGGTAATCGCCGAGTAGTCAACGACGTTCAGGTGGCGGCAGTCGAGGGTCACCTGGGCCGGGTCGTTGGCCGGGTCGAACTGGTTGAGGAACGGCGCGGTCGAGGCGAAGAACAGCGTGCCATGGACCTTGTAGAGCTTGCTGCCGTCGCTTTCGTCATGGCTGTCGGCATACAGTTCGCGGGCCTGTTGCCAGGCAAAATTGAGCGCAGCGATGACGATGCCGCACAGCACCGCCGCAGCAAGGTCGGTGAACACCGTCACTAGGGTCACGGCGATGATCGCCAGGACATCGTTGACCGGCACCTTGTGCAGCACCCGCAATGACGCCCACGAGAAGGTCTGCTGGGCGACCACGAACATCACTCCCACCAGCGCCGCCAGCGGAATACGCTCGATCAGCGGCGACAGAAACAGCACGAACATCAGGATCATCACCCCGGCGACCACGCCCGACAGCCGCCCGCGGCCGCCGGAGCTCAAGTTGATCGCGGTCTGGCCGATCATCGCGCAACCGCCCATGCCGCCGAACAGCCCGGAGGTCATGTTGGCTACGCCCAGCGCTACGCACTCACGGTTGGGGTGGCCGCGGGTTTCGCTGATCTCGTCGGTGAGGTTGAGGGTCAGCAGGGTTTCCAGCAGGCCGACCAGGGCCATGAGCAGCGCGTAGGGGGCGATGACCTGCAGGGTCTCGAGGTTCCACGGCACCTGCGGCCAGTTCAAGGCCGGCAGGCCCCCGGCGATGTGCGCCAGGTCGCCGAGGGTGCGGGTCGGCAGGTCGAGCAGGTAGACCCCGACGCCCATGCCAAGGATCGCGATCAACGCCGGCGGCACGCTGCGGGTCAGGCGTGGCAACAGGTAGACGATGGCCATGGTCAGTGCCACCAGCCCCAGCATCAGGTACAGCGGCGCACCGCTGAGCCAGGCGCCATCGGCCTTGAAGTGCTCAAGCTGGGCCAGGGCAATGATGATCGCCAGGCCGTTGACGAAGCCGAGCATCACCGAATACGGCACCATGCGCACCAGCTTGCCCAGGCGCAGCAGGCCGAAGGCGATCATGATCAGCCCGCCGAGCAGCACGGTGGCCAGCAAGTATTGCACGCCGTGGGTAACCACCAGGGCGACGATAACCACGGCCATGGAGCCGGCCGCGCCGGAAATCATCCCTGGGCGGCCACCGAGCAGGGCGGTCAGGGTGCAGATAATGAAGGCGCCATACAGGCCCATCAACGGGTTGAGGTGGGCCACCAGGGCGAAGGCGATGCACTCGGGCACCAGGGCGAAGGCTGTGGTGAGTCCTGCCAGGACATCGGTGCGTAGCGGGGTTGTTCTCATGACCTACCTGAAGAGCGGCCCGGCAGCGGGGTGCCGTCGGGAAAAAAGCGAGGGATGCTACGTAATTTCCTGATCGCAAGCCAGCGCCCTGGCCGATATCCTGCAGCTTGCACACATGACAATATTCTTCCCTGCTGAGCGATCCGCATAAGAGGCAGGCCGCTGAGGATGGCGGCAGTGCCGGCGATTTTCAAATGGAGGTGAAACCCAGTGAAGTTCCGGGTGATCGAAGCGCACCGAAGTGAATACCCCGAGCCCATTACCTTTGCCAAGGGGGCGCCACTGAGCATCGGCGAGCGCTATGACGGTGAGGAGGGGTGGGACAATTGGTACTGGTGCAGCACCGCCGGGCAATCGGCTGGCTGGGTGCCGGGGCAGGTGATTGAGCGGCTTGGCGATGATCAGGGCATTGCCCTGGAAGACTACTGCGCCCGGGAGCTGGAGGTGCAGGCCGGTGATTGCCTGGTGGGTGGCCGGCAGTTGAACGGGTGGGTATGGTGTAGCAAGCGGCGCGCGTCGGGGTGGGTGCCGTTGCAAGTGTTGCAGGTGATATGAGGGGCCGCTTCGCGCCCCATCGCCAGCAAGACCGGCTCCCACAGTGGACCTGCATGCACAATCCCTGTGGGAGCTGGCTTGCCGGCGATGGGCTGCGCAGCAGCCCCGATGCACACTCAGCCCATCGCCGCCAGCATCAGCTCCAGGTTCTGCACCGCCGCGCCCGAAGCGCCTTTGCCGAGGTTGTCGAACACCGCCGTCAGCAGCACCTGGCCATGCTGCTCATTGGCAAACACGGCCAGGCGCAGGTCGTTGCTGTCGTTGACCGCTTGCGGGTCCAGTTGCACCGCCGACGCACCTAGCTGCAGCGGCGCCACCTGCACATACCGGGCACCGTGGTAATGTTCAGCCAGGCACGCCTGCACATGCGCGGCAGTCACGCCCGCCGGCAGCAGCCGGGTCTGCAGGGCAATGGTCAGCACAATGCCCTGACGGTAGCTGCCATAGCTGGGTACGAACACCGGCCGTTGCGACAACCCGGCATGCTGCGCAATCTCCGGCACATGCTTGTGATCCAGGTGCAAGCCATACACCCGCACACCCTGGGCCGCCTGCGCATCCGGCCCTTCATGCTGCTCGACCGCCGCACGGCCACCACCGGAGTAACCCGACACCGCGTTCACGGTCAGCGGATAGTCCGCCGGCACCAGCCCTGCGCTGACCAACGGCCGCAACAAGGCGATGGCGCCAGTGGGGTAGCAACCGGGGTTGCTGACCCGCTTGGCCCGGGCGATGCGCTCGGCCTGTTGTTCATCCAGCTCCGGCAAACCATAGACCCAACCCGCGCTGGTGCGGTGCGCGGAGCTGGCGTCGATCACGCGCACGTGCGGGTTGACGATGGCCGCCACGGCTTCACGGGCGGCATCGTCCGGCAGGCAGAGGATCGCCACGTCGGCGCTGTTGATCGCTTCGGCGCGCCGCTGCGGGTTCTTGCGCTCGGCCGCCGGCAGGGTCAGCAGGCGCAGGTCGTTGCGGCCGTTCAGGCGAGCGTGGATTTGCAGGCCGGTGGTGCCTTGGTCGCCGTCGATAAAGACTAGGGGCTGGTGCATGGATGCTCTCGTGCAAAGGCTACAAATGAGCGGCCATCTTCACCTGCGGCTGGACGAAAGAAAATTTGAATATCATGATGCTCAGCTTCACTTTTTCTGAATGCCAAGCCCATGCGTGAAATCAGCCTCGACCGGCTGCGTACCCTGGTGGTGATCGCCGACCTTGGCTCCTTCGCCCAGGCGGCGCGGGCGCTCAACTTGGCGCCGCCCACGGTCAGCCTGCACATTGCCGACCTCGAGGCGCGCATCGGCGCGCCGTTGCTGTCGCGCAAACGCGGGCAGGTCCGCCCCACGGCCATCGGTGAAACCCTGCTCGAACGCGCCCGGCGCCTGCTGGCCGATGCCGAACAGGCGCTGGATGATGTCCAGCGTCAGGTCCAGGGCCTGGCCGGGCGGGTGCGCCTGGGCGCCTCGACCGGCGCCATCGCCCATTTGCTGCCGCAGGCACTGGACCTCCTCGGCGTGCAGCACCCGGGCATCGACGTCCAGGTACAGGTGCTGACTTCCAGCGAATCGCTGGCCCGCCTGCAGGACGGCAGCCTCGACATCGGCCTGGTGGCACTGCCGCAAGCGGCGATCAAGGGCCTGGCGATTCGCCCGTGGCGGCGCGACCCGATCATGGCCTTCGTCCCCGCAAGCTGGTCGCCGCCGGCGCGCATCAGCCCGGCCTGGCTGGCCAGCCGCGCCTTGATCCTCAACGACAGCACTACCCAACTGTCGCGGGTCACCAACGACTGGTTCGCCAGCGCCGGCCTGCAACCGCAAGCGCGCATCCAGCTCAACTACAACGATGCGGTGAAAAGCCTGGTAGCGGCGGGTTACGGCGCGACCTTGCTGCCCCATGAGTCGGCAGCGCCGGAACCGGACGGGCGAATCAGCATGCGCCCGCTGCGCCCGGGTCTGTGGCGGCACCTGGGCATCGCCTGCCGCCAGGGCGAGGTGGAGCAGGGCACCCAGTACGTGCTGCAGGTGCTGATGAGCCAGGTGGCGAAGGCCGGCTAGACCAGCCGCAGCCCGCGACCACCGTCCAGCCATGGCCCTTCACCCAGGCGCTCGAGGGCCAGGGCCCGCGCCTTGCGGCTGAGCTGGTCGAGGTGGCGGTCGCGCTGTTTCTCGGCATCGACCATGGCCCGCTTGCCGTGTTGCTTGAGCAAGTAGCTGTGAATCTGCTGCACTTCCAGGGTGCGGTAGATCGGTGCGATGTCCAGCACCGCCGCCATGCCGGCGCTGGCCTGGGCGCGGGTGTTCATCAACACCTGCGGGCCACGTGCGCCAATCACCTGAAAGCCCAGGGCCTCGAAGACCGGCACCTTGCTTGCCACGCAGCCAAGCTCGGCATGCGGGTAGCGTGCGGTCATCTGCGCCAGCATGGCGCGGGCGATGCCCTGGTGCCGGTGGCTGGCCTGCACGGCAAGGTAGGCGACCGAGCACGCCAGGGGATCATCCGTGAGTGGCAGGTACAACAGGAAGCCCACCACCTGCTCGGGATCGTCGAGGTCCATGGCCACGATCAGCTCGACCGGAATGCCACGCGAGCCGTCCATGGCCTCCAGGTACAGATGCACTTCGAAACCGATGCCGTATTGGTACAGGCTGTACAGCGGGTTGCTCGGTGGCAGGGCGACGCTGCTGATGTCGGTCAGGTAGTCGACCACCATCTGCAGGATCTGGCTTTTGATCGGCTCCGCGGGCGGGGCGACGAAGTGGTGGAGGACGGGCATCGGTAGGGGGGACTCCAGGCAGAAACGGCAATGGCGCGATTCTACCGTGCGGGCCAGCCATCCGTCCCTTCGCCGTGCGATTGAGGGGTAGCTGGCTGGCCGGCGATGGGGTTAGCCTTTTTCTCGCTTGCGCAGCGTCGTCACCGTCTCGCCTCCCACGCCCCAGTTATCGGTATTGACTTCCTCGATCACCACGAAGGTCGACGCCGGTGGTTTGTTCAACACCCGCTCGAGCATCTCGGTGGTCTGTTCGATCAACTGCTGCTTCTGCTCGCGGGTGACGCCTTCATCGGTCACGCGAATATGGACATACGGCATGCTTGTTTCCTCTGTGTGATTTACCAGGTACCCGTCGCCGAACCACCGTCCACGGCAATCACCGTGCCGGTGACAAAAGTCGAGTCCGTCAGGTAGAGCACCGCGTCGACCACATCCTCTGGCGAGCCGACCTGCCCGGTGGGCGCCAGGGCTTTGAGGGCCTCGCGGGTCTGCGGGTCATCGCCATGCAGTGGGGTATCGATGATCCCCGGGGCCACGGCATTGACCTGCACCTGCGACGGCGCCAGCTCCAGGGCCAGGGCACGCACCGCCTGGTTGATGCCGCCCTTGATCAGCACCGGCAGCAGCGCCGGCACCTTGATGTTCGGCTGCAGGGCGATGGAGGCGGTGATGTTGACGATATGCCCGGCGCCGTTGTTGGCCATGTGCCGGGCTGCGGCCTGGGCCGGGTAGAAGAAACCCTTGAGGTTGGTGTCGACGATGGCTTCAACCTCGGCTTCGGTGTAGTCGGCGACCGGTTTGGCAATGAAGATCCCGGCGTTGTTGACCAGGATATCGACCTTGCCGAAGGCTTCGATGGCTTGCTCGAACAGCTTGCGCGCCGTTTGCGGCAGGGCAATATCACCTTCGACCAGCAACAGGTTGGCCGGGTTGCCGAGCTTGGCGGCAGCCTCTTGCAGGCGGGCGAGGGTGCGGGCGTTGCCGACCACATTGTCGCCGCGCTCAAGGTAAGCCTTGGCGATGGCAAAACCCAGGCCGCTCGAGGCGCCGGTTACGATGACAGTCTTGGCGGTGTGCATGGTCAGTCTCCAGTGGGCCAGGCAGGGTTGCCGGGCAGGTGAGGCAGACTTTAATTTGCAAGCAGGTATTGAAAAATGGTGTGCATGGAATTTGAATTGATACTCCATGTAATCAATTGAGCCGTCATGACCCGCCATTTCGACGACTTTCAACTGGGCAGTATCGAGCTGTTCTGCCTGGCTGCCGAAACCAGCAGCTTTACCGGCGCGGCGACCCTGGCCGGGGTGACGCCGGCCGCGGTCAGCCGTTCGGTGGCGCGCCTGGAAGAACGCCTCGGCGTGCGCCTGTTCGTGCGCACCACCCGGCAGATGCGCCTGACCGACGGCGGGCGCCGCTACTACGAGCAGTGCCGCCAGGCCCTGAGCCAGCTGGTGGATGCCGAGCGTGCGCTCAGCGGTGGCCAGGCCGTGCCGTCCGGGCTGCTGCGCATCAGCGTGCCGACGCCCTATGCCCACTTTCGCTTGCTGCCCAGGCTGGCCGGGTTCCGCCAGTTGTATCCGCAGGTGCAGATCGACATTCACGTCAGCAACCGCAACATCGACTTTGCCGATGAAGGCTACGACCTGGCCATTCGCGGCCGCGAGCCGGCCGACTCGCGCCTGATCGCCCGGCGCCTGGAAGACGCCGAGCTGGTGATCGTGGCGACGCCGCAGTACCTGCGTGAAGCGGGCACGCCGCAGACGCCGCATGACCTGGCCACTCACCAGTGCATTCAGTTCGAACTGCCCAGCAGTGGGCGCAAGGTGCCCTGGTCGTTCATGGTCGACGGCAAGCGCGTGGAGCTGGAGGTGGCCGGTGGCATCACCTGCCTGGAAGACTTTCTCGCCACCGCCACTCTGGTCAAAAGCGGCGCGGGGTTGATGCAGGCGTATCGCTTTACTGTGCAGCAGGAGCTCGACAGCGGCCAGTTGCTGGAAGTGCTGACGCCCTATGGCGGCACTTCACGGCCGTTCATCCTGCTGTACCCTCATGCCCGCCATGTGCCGCTACGGGTTCGGGCCTTCATCGATTTCTTGACTCAGGGTGCAGGTGCCTGAAGCGTTAGCCTTTGGCTTTTTTCAGGCTTTTCATCCGTTGGGTGGCGCGTTGCACAGCAGCCATTTTTTCCGGGCGCTTCATGCGCTTCCATTTGCGGATGTCGTCCTTGCTGCGGCCGCAACTCAGGCACAGGTCGCCGCTTAGTTGGCACACGGCGATGCAGGGGTTCTCGATGTCCTTGGCCATGTGTCAGCCTCGTCTTTCGACGTCGAACTGCACGTGGGGTGCAAGCGGGCGCAATTCGACGTCGGCGTCCTGCAACGCTAAAGCAGTCAGCTCGATCATCCGCTCACCTTGCCCGCTGGCCAGGGCGTGGTCTTTGGCGGCCCGGCTTTCGAATACCCAGATCACCTGCAAACTGGAAGGGAAGCGGGTGTAGTCGACCAGGTGAGTGAGCCAGGCAAAACCGACGATTTCGGCCTTGGCGGTCTCGCAGGCATTGGTCAGGGTAGCGACCAGACGGCGGTCAAGCTGCGCCTGTTCGCGTTTGCTCATTGGCATGGGATGAGGAGCCTCGTGGAAGGGCGGGCAGATCATACGCTATTTGCCCACGCCTACTATGCTTGTGGGCCATCGCCCTCAGCCAGTGAGCACCGCCTTGGCCCTTTCGCCGTGATCGAATGGCTGATGAAGCATCCGGCAACCACCGGCAAGGTTGGCATCACCGGCTTTTGCTATGGTGATGGTCTGATCGCGGGTCCAGCACCAACCCTGTGGGAGCGGGCTTGCCCGCGATCGAGCGCGAAGCGCTCGTAATTCAGGCAAACCTGGTGTGCTGGCTGTACCGGCCTCATCGCTGGCAAGCCAGCTCCCACAGGGGTGGTGTGTACAGTTCCATTGTGGGAGCGGGCTTGCCCGCGATCGAGCGCGAAGCGCTCGCAGTTCGGGCGTTACTGAACGTTGTTCAGCTTGACCACATCACCCGATACCTTGGTGGTGTAACCGGTCAGAACCCAGGCCCAGAACCAGTTTTCCTGGACCTGGGTGTTGATCATCGCATCGCCGCCCTTGGCCTTGATCGCGGCATTTTGCGCACGGACAAAGCGGCTGTTCTGGCGCACCGGGATGATGCCCAGCACCAGCAAGCCGGTGGCGCTCGCTTCGCTGTGGCCGATCACGGTGTACTGGTCGGCGTTGTACTGCTGGGTTTTCATCGGGGTGCCGGTGCAACCTGCCAGGGCCAGGACGAACAGGCCGCAGGCGACAACTTTGCTCAGGTTTTTCACTGCATAACTCCATGACAATTGGCCCGGGATCCATCTCTCGAGCGGCGCGTACTGTACCGGATCAGCCAGGATGACGCTCGTCTGCTGACGCGCGGGCCAGCGCTGCACGGCGTAAAATAACGGGTTGCGACACTCCTCGGGAGAAGCAGCCATGAAAATCGTCGTGATCGGTGGTACCGGCCTGATCGGCACCCAGTTGTGCAACAACCTGCGCGCCAACGGCCACAAGGTGCTCGCCGCCTCGCCCCGGACCGGCGTCGACACCCTCACCGGCGAAGGCCTGGAACAGGCGCTGCAGGGCACCGACGTGGTGGTCGATGTCGCCAATTCACCGTCTTTCGAAGACGCCGCCGTGCTGGCATTTTTCCAGACCTCGGGGCGCAACCTGCTGGCCGCGGAACAGAAGGCCGCGGTTGGTCACCACATCGCCCTGTCGGTGGTCGGCACCGAACGCATGCAGGACAGCGGTTACTTTCGCGCCAAGCTGGCCCAGGAGCAACTGATCAAGGCCTCGGACAGGCCCTACACCATCCTGCGTGCCACGCAGTTTTTCGAGTTCATGGGCGCCATTGCCTATTCCGGCGCCGAAGGCAACTGCGTGCGCCTGGCCAACGCCACCTTGCAGCCGGTGGCCTCATCGGACGTGGCCCTGACCCTGGCCAACCTCGTCGAGCAAGCGCCGGCCAACCGCACCCTGGAAGTCGCCGGCCCCGATCGCCTGCCGCTGGCCGATTTCGTGCGCAGCTACCTGCAGCACAATCAAGATGCCCGGGAAGTCATTACCGACCCTGCGGCCACCTATTTTGGCGCACCGATCAACGACTGTTCGTTGACCCCGGATGCCGGTGCCATCGTTGGCTCGCTGCACTTTCAGACCTGGCTGAAAACCACCGCCGTGCAACGCTGAGCCAGGCGCTGTATCGACCTGCCTCTATGGGCACGGCGCTACCTCTGCCCGACAAAATCCGTCTTTGCGCGCCACACCGGCCACAGGTCACGGCCCAGCGCCCAGTGACCTTGCCCGGCCAGCACGCGCACACCACCGACCCAGCGTTCGGAGGCCTGCTGGTCAAGCCAGTAGGCCTGGCCCGCCAGCACCTGCTCGCCCAAAGGGGTGAGGCTCAAAGGCCGACGCGGCCATTCCAGCTCAGCCTGGGCTTCGTTGAGCAGCGGCGTGGGCGAATCGATCAGCGGGCGCAGCAAGGCGTGGAACATCATGTCGCCCAGATAGGGCAGCGGCTCGCGCTTGCCCATCAATTCGGCAAACACCCGGCCGAACGGCACCTGGCCGAATTCGCTGATGATCTGCAGCGCCAGGCGTTCGCTGAGCGACAAGCCATCGTCCACCCCGGGCAGCTCCTGCAGCTGGCGCAACAGCGCAGGGGCGAGCAAGGGCAGGGCCAGGTCGTGCCGATGGGCCAACTGTGCCCAGGCCTGCGGCGACGGTGCGCAATACGCGGCCCAGGCCTCGCGCGCCAGTTGCAGCATTGGCGCGTCCACTGCCCGGCGCTGCGGCCACAACCAGGCCAGCACGTCCGGGGCCAATTGGCCGATGCCGATAAAGCGTTCGACCCCGGGCATGCGGTCGATCTCGATCAGCTCCAGGCGCTGCGGCGGGTTGTGCAGCCCGGCCAGCACGCGGATCAAAAACAACTGGTCATAGGCATCCGCCTCGCACCAGAGCACCGCGCCAGGGCAGCCGTCGAGCCGGGCCAGGGCCGCGTATTCATCCTCCATCTTGCGCTGCACCTGCACCTGCTCCAGGCCATAGGCCTGGCTGATGTAGTCGCAGCGCAGGGTGCGGTACGGCGCTGTCGGCAAATCACGCACCGGGCCCATGACCAGAGGGTCGCTGAGCATGTGGAAGGCGCCGGTGAACCCGGCCAGGCGCAAGCTGTGGCTGATGTCGTTGCCGCAGCGCCAATGCTGGGTAGCGGCTTCGTCATCGGCAGCGAATTGCCGGTGGCGGGCGGCAAAATCGATGGCGTCGATATGCGCCTTGAGCGTGGGCCAACTGGCAAAGCCCAGGTCGCGGGCGATCAGCCACTGGGCATCGGCCAGGCGGGGGGAGGCCGGAGCAGGGCTGAGCAGTGCCAGCTGTGCGGGTGCGGCACCCGAGCGTAGGCGCTGGAGCAGCTCTTTGGCGCGTTTGCGTTGTTGTTCGAGGTTGATGCGCCCGTCGTGGGACGGCGACGACAGTCGAGCGGACATACGAACTCCTTGTGCGAGCCTTGTCCGCTGTCAGGCCGGGAGTCGTAGACAAGAATGTGGGGTGTACAACCTGGGCGCAGCCCTTTCCGCGGACGGGTGGCGTGGATGACGCCGGCTGCGACTATAGGCCCGTTACAAGGCAAAAGGCAACGTGAGCCGGGCCCCGGGTGCTGGCGGCGATTCGCTGCACAATGACCAACCCCTGCCGCCGCACGGAACGAACCGATTACCCTGCACATTGCCTTGTCCGTAACCAGGCAGAGGCGCTTCGTCGTGCGCATCGAATATTATTTGACATATTTGATTTGTGATCACATATTCGGATCACAAGAACGACAACACAGGCTTTTCCCATGACCGATCGTCCCGTCCTGTTGCCGGCCCTGCGTCAGGTGTCCCGCGATACCCTGCAAGACCAGGTCTACCGGCAAATCCGCGAAGCGCTGATGAGCGGGCGCTTTCAGCCCGGGCAGAAACTGACCATCCGTGGCCTGGCCGAAGCGCTGGGTTCCAGCCCCATGCCGGTACGCGAAGCCCTGCAGCGCCTGAGCGCCGAAAACGCTTTTGAAGTCACCGAAACCTCGCGCTTGCGGGTGCGGGTGATGACCACCGAACGCCTGCGCGAAATCCGCGACGCCCGGGTCGCCCTCGAAGGTTTGTTGGCCGAGAAGGCCGTGGCCCATCTCACGGATGCTGATCTGGCCGAAATCACCGAGCTGTGCAGGCAGATGCAGGCCGCCGCCGACAAGGTCGATGTGCCGGCTTACCTGTGGGGCAACTTCGCCTTTCACCGGCGCATCTATGCCGTGGCCCAGGCCGAGCTGACCGTCGCCGCAGTGGAGAATTTCTGGCTGCACATGGGCCCCTGCTTTGCCCTGGTCGCCCCGGACAAAGCCCACCTGCAACGCTCGATGCAAGCCCACGACCGCATTGTCGCCGCCCTGGCCGGCCGCGATGCGGCGGCTGCGCGGGCAGCGGTGACCGACGACATCATGCAGGCCGCCGATTCCCTGGCGCGTTTGCTGCTCAACAACGACCGTGCGCGGTCTGTTTCAGGAGTGAAAAAAGCATGAGCGTTCTCAAGCGTCTGCTGCCGTATCCGGGCCTGCGCGTGTTGATCTCCGGCGGCGCTGCCGGTATCGGTGAAGTGCTGGCGGCGGCCTATCTCGAAGCTGGCGCCCGGGTGCATGTCTGCGATGTCAGCGAAGCGGCCCTGGCGGCGTTTCGTGATCGCTACCCGGGCAGCGTCGCCACCCGCGCCGATGTCGGCGATGCGGCGCAGGTTGCGGCGGTGTTCAAGGTCCAGCGCGAGCAGTTCGGCGGACTCGATGTGCTGGTCAACAACGCCGGCATTGCCGGGCCCACCGCTGGTATCGACGCCATCAGCGACGACGATTGGCAGCGCACCCTCGACATCAACCTCACCGGGCAATACCGCTTTGCCCACCACGCGGTGCCACTGCTCAAGGACTCGCCCAACGCCCACCTGCTGCACATCGCCTCGGTGGCCGGGCGCCTCGGCTACGCCTGGCGCACGCCTTACGCGGCGAGCAAATGGGCCATCGTCGGCCTGATGAAGTCCCTGGCTGCGGAGCTGGGCGAGAGCGATATCCGCGTCAACGCCTTGCTGCCCGGCATCGTCGAAGGCCCGCGCATGGACGGGGTGATTCGTGATCGTGCCGCGCAAGTGGGCGTGCCCGAAGCGGTGATGCGCAAGGAGTACCTGAACAAGATTTCCCTCAAGCGCATGGTCAGCGCGCAAGACGTCGCCGCCATGGCCTTGTTTCTCTGTTCACCGGCCGCCCGCAACATCACCGGGCAAGCCATCAGCGTCGATGGCAACGTCGAATACCTCTGAGCAACACCCGCGCTTTTACCGCACTGCTTTCTCACCAAGAATAAAAACGGAGAATTCGCATGTCCAAGAAACGCCCGGTCGTCATCACCTGCGCCGTCACCGGTGCTATCCACACGCCGTCGATGTCGCCACACCTGCCGGTCACCCCGCAGGAAATCGCCGACGCAGCCATTGGCGCCGCCGAGGCAGGCGCCTCGATCGTCCATCTGCACGCCCGTGACCCGTTCGACGGCAAACCCAGTCAGGACGTCGAGCTGTTTCGCCAGTTCCTGCCGCAGATCAAGGCGCAGAGCGATGTGGTGATCAACATCACCACCGGCGGTGCGCCCACCATGGGCGTTGAAGAGCGCCTGCAACCGGTGGCCCAGCTCAAGCCGGAGCTGGCTTCGTTGAACATGGGCTCGATGAACTTCGGCCTGTACGAAATGCTCGAACGCTTCACCGAGTTCAAGCACGACTGGGAGCGGCCGTACCTGGAAGAGAGCGACGACCGCATCTTCCGCAACACCTTTCGCGACATCACCTACATCCTCAATGCCTGCGCCGAGAACCGCACGCGCTTCGAGATCGAGTGCTACGACATCGGCCACCTCTACACCGCCGCGCATTTCCTCCAGCGCGGCTTGCTCAAGGCGCCGCTGTTCATCCAGTCGGTATTCGGCTTGCGTGGCGGCATCGGCGGCCACCCCGAGGACCTGGCGCACATGCGTCGTACCGCTGACCGCCTGTTTGGCGACAACTACGAGTGGTCGGTCCTCGGCGCCGGGCGCAACCAGATCCCGCTGGGCACCATGGGCCTGGCGATGGGCAGCAACGTGCGCGTGGGCCTTGAGGACTCGCTGTGGGATGGCCCGGGCAAACTGGCGGCGTCCAACGCCGACCAGGTCAAGCGCATCCGCACAGTGATCGAAGCGCTCGGCGGGCGGGTCGCCAGCCCCGACGAGGCGCGGGAAATGCTCAACCTCAAGGGCCGCTACGCAGTCGACTTCTAGCTTGCCTGCCTGCCCCGGCCGGCGTTGGCCGGGGCCTTCCCACCGCTGCCGTCACACTAGAGATTGGTGCCATGACCATTACCCGATCGCCCGAAGAACTGACTGTGCCCCGTGATCCTGCAACCCTCAACCGGTTGCTGTTCGTCAAACTCATGCCACTGCTGATTGCCGCCTACGTGCTGAGCTTTCTCGACCGCACCAACATCGCCCTGGCCAAGCATCAACTGGATGTCGACCTGGGGATTTCCGCGGCTGCCTACGGGTTGGGCGCCGGGTTGTTTTTCCTCACCTATGCGCTGTCGGAGGTGCCCAGCAACCTGATCATGCACAAGGTCGGCGCGCGCTTCTGGATTGCCCGGATCATGGTGACCTGGGGCCTGATCTCCGCAGCCATGGCCTTCGTCCAGGGCGAGACCTCGTTCTACGTGCTGCGCCTGTTGCTGGGTATCGCCGAGGCCGGCCTGTTCCCCGGGGTGATGCTCTACCTGACCTACTGGTTCGGCCGCGAGCAACGTGCCCGCGCCACCGGTTACTTCCTGCTCGGCGTGTGTTTTGCCAACATCATCGGCGGGCCGCTGGGCGCCGCGCTGATGCAGTTGGACGGCCTGATGGGCTGGCACGGCTGGCAGTGGATGTTCATGCTCGAAGGCCTGCCGGCGGTGTTCTTCGCCTACGTGGTATGGAAGAAACTGCCCGACCGACCGAGCAAGGCGCCATGGCTGAGCCCGGCAGAAGCCGAGCAGATCGAGCGCCAGTTGGCCAGCGAGGCCGAGGAGGGCGCGGGCCACAGTGGGCATTCATTCAAGCAATGCCTGACGCCGCAGGTCCTGTTGGCGATCTTTGTCTACTTCTGCCACCAGATCACCATCTACACGGTGATCTTTTTCCTGCCGGGCATCATCGGCAAGTACGGTGACCTGAGCGTGGTGCAGATCGGCTTTCTCACCTCCTTGCCCTGGCTTGCGGCGGCGGCAGGGGCGATCGTCTTGCCGCGTTTTGCCAGCAGCGCGCAGCGGGCGCGGCGGATTCTGGTCAGCGGTTTGCTGACCATGGCCCTGGGCCTGGCCATCGCCTCCCAGGCGGGGCCGGTGATCAGCCTGCTGGGCTTTTGCCTCTCGGCAGTGATGTTCTTTGTCGTGCAGTCGATCATCTTCCTGTACCCGGCCTCGCGCCTGAAAGGCGCGGCGCTGGCGGGCGGCTTGGGGTTCGTCAACTCCTGCGGGCTGCTGGGCGGGTTCTTCGGGCCGTCGCTGATGGGCATGATCGAGCAGAGCACCGGCAATGCCGTGAACGGCCTGAAGTTCATCGCCGTGGTGCTGGTGGTGGCGGCGTTGGCGGCGCTGCGTTTGCGCCAGGGGCATGAGCGTAAAAGCGCGAAGGGGGGAGCGCTCAACGACGCGCAGCGCCAATCTGCCTGAGGTTTTCACAGATACATTTGTGGGAGCTGGCTTGCCAGCGATGAGGCCAGTGCAGTCAGCACATGAAGTGTTGACTGGATTACGACCGCTGCGCGCTCGATCGCGGGCAAGACCCGCTCCCACAGGATGGGCGCAGTACCTGTAGGCGCGGGCTTGACCCGCGATGAGGCCATCCCAGACAACACACCGCTTGACAGCCAACCCCCATCTCGTTTCCAATCCGCACCCTCAGATCCACCACCCCTCATTATTTAGGTGAAGCCAGTGCCCCACGCCAACCAACACGCCTGATGCCGACGACGGACGTTTAAGCCTGTTGGTGCCTGCCTGCGCACGCACTTTCACCTGCCCGCTGTCGTCGGTTTTCCCCCTTTTGGAGAAGACCCATGACACTCGATATCCGCGAGCTCGCGCAGCTCGACCTGTACAAATACCCGCGCACTCCGCACCTGCAAAGTTCTCGCCTGCAAGCCGGCGATAGCGATCATGACCAGTTGTCCTATAGCCGCTTGAACGGCCAGTACCTGGTGGTCGAGGAAAAACTCGACGGCGCCAATGCCGCGATCAGTTTTTCCGCCGCCGGCGAGCTGCTGTTGCAGTCCCGTGGCCATTACCTGGCTGGCGGCAGCCGCGAGCGCCAGTTCAGCCAGTTCAAGCAATGGGCGGCCTGTCATGAAGATTGGCTGCTCGAGCACCTGGAAGACCGCTACGTGCTGTTTGGCGAGGTGATGAGCAAGCGCCACAGCGTGTTCTACGACCAGTTGCCGCACCTGTTCTTCGAGTTCGATATCTGGGACCGCGAGGAGCAGGTGTTCCTCTCCACGGCGCGGCGCCAGCAGTTGCTCGCGGGCGGCCCGGTGCTGTCGGTGCCGGTGCTGTTCGAAGGCATTGCGCCGCCACGGCTGAAAGACTTGCTCGCCCTGGTCGGTCATTCCCAAGCCAAGTCGCGGCGCTGGAAGGACGCCTTCGCCGAGGTCATCGCCCGCCAGCAACTGGACTTTGCCAAGGCCTGGAACCAGGGCGACCGCTCTGACCTGATGGAAGGCCTGTACCTGAAAATCGAGACCGCCGAACACACCACCGGGCGGATCAAATGGGTGCGCCACGACTTCGTCCAGGCCATCCTCGAAGCCGATGAACACCACCTGCGCCAGCCGTACATCCCCAATCTGCTGGCAGCCGGTGTCGACCTGTATGCGCCCGAGCCCCAGGTCACCTGGGCCAGCCTTGCGGCGGCCGCACAAGGAGTTGAATGATTATGGACATGAACACATTGCAAGGGCTGATGCCCGGCCCCGGCCGCGCGGTCGACTACTTGGCGCTGCTGGAGGCGATCCCGTCTCTGCGCGCCTTGGCGGCAACCCCCCAGGACCCGGTCTACCACCAGGAGGGCGACGTCTGGACCCACACCATGATGGTGGTCGATGCCTTGCTCGCCGACCCTGCGTACCAACGCGCCAGCCCGGACCAGCAGTTCGTGCTGTTCTACGCCGCGTTGCTGCATGACATCGCCAAGCCGTCGTGCACGGTGATCGATGAAATCACCGGCAAGATCGGCCAGCCCGGGCACTCACGCCGGGGCGCGGTGGATGCGCGAATCCTGCTGTGGCAGGCCGGCGTGCCGTTTGAGCTGCGTGAAACCATCTGCCGGATCATCAGCGTGCACCAGTTGCCGTTCTTTGCCCTGGCAGGGGACAAAAGCGGGCGTTCGGCCGAGCAGATCCTCCATCGCCTGTCGTGGGAGTTGCCGCTGTGGATGCTCTGCTCAGTGGCCAGCGCCGACATGCAGGGCCGCGGCTTTGCCGGCAAGCAGGGGGTGCTCGACGATATCGAGGTGTTCCGCCTGCTGGCCGAAGACGAAGGCTGCCTGCACCAGCCCAAGGCCTTTGCCGATGCCTACACCCGGCGCAGCTATTTTCGCGGTGCCTCGGTGCTGCCGCAGTACAGCCTGTACCGTGAGGTGCAGGGCTCGCAGGTGATCATGCTGGCGGGGCTGCCGGCCAGCGGCAAGGACACCTGGGTCAGCCAGCATGCGGCGGACCTGGCCGTGGTGTCGTTCGACGATGCCCGCCAGGAACTGGGCCTGAGCCACGGCGACAAGGGGCCGGTGGCGCAGTACGCCATCGACAAGGCCAAGACCTTGCTGCGCCGCCGCGAACCCTTCGTGTGGAACAGCACGCACCTGTCGCAGCAGATGCGCAAGAAGACGCTCGACCTGCTCTACAGCTATGACGCCGATGTGCAACTGGTGTACCTGGAGCAGAGCGAGCGCGAGCTGATGCGCCGCAACGCCCGCCGTGATACCACACTGCGCAACAAGGACATCGAGCGCATGTACTTTCGCTGGGAAGTGCCGACCCCGGTGGAGGCGGACCGGGTTGAGTATCGGCTCTGACTAACGCTGGAGACCAAGCGGCGGATCGCAGCAGGCTACAGCTTTAGAAATTGAATCTTCACAATACAACTCAAAGGGACTTGGATAGATGTGGAAGCAGTTGTTGTCGCAATCTCGGCAGTCGCAGCTCAAGCCAGGGCTGATCATGGCCGGCAAGGTAGCGTTAACCTTGGCCTCGCTGGGTACCGCCCATTACATGGGCTTTATCATGGCAGTGCCTTTTGAAGTGCTGTCGATAATCTCCATCACGTTTCTGGTTGGCTTTGTCGGGGTTTTCACCTTCTACGTGACGCTGTGTTATCTGGTGGCGAAGGTTTTTTCTTTCGCCATTTCGCAATTCTACTATTCGTTCATCGCGCCGTTTGCAGCCTGTGTGTACGCCGCCGGGCGCATCAAGCCAGGGCGGTTGCGCAAGGCAGCCGTGCGCTTGCACAAGGAAACGCCGCTGGCGGAAAAAATTGCCTATGGCCTTGTCATGGTCATCGCTTTCCCGCTGCTGCTGAATTTTTCCTATTTGAAATTCGACTTCAGTGATGCCGGGGGCATGGTTATCAGCCTGACGTTAGGGATCATCGCGGCGGCGATACTCAAGTCGGGCATTCTCATTCGCGGCAAGGCGCAGATCGCTCGAATTCGTGACAAGCGCCGGGTGGCGTTGCGGCGGCGGTTGTTGAAGGAGTACCTGTACCTGGTTGTCGGGATGCTTCTGTGCCTATCCTTCTACGCTGGCATGGTCAGGTTCCAAAAAGTACTGGGTGAAGACCAGATTCACCTGTCGGGGCACGGTTATACCGGCGATGTGCATGTGATTTTCAATTCTGCAGGTGCTTACTTGGCTATCGAAGATAGCGGTCGAGAGCGAGTATTCATCTATGTCGATGGCGACGTGTCAATGCGCGTCAAGGGGCAGCTCAGGGGCTCGTCCGAGGGGCAAGCCGCAGCCCCCGCGAGTGCAGACGAGTAGCACTTGCGGGGGCATCGGCTCAGGTATTGTCCTTGATGGTCTTGCTGCTGCCGTTGCTCTTCACCGAGGCGATGCCGGCATCGCGCGACTGCGTTGATGCATACATCTGGCTGGTGCCGATGACCTGGTGATTGGCGGCCTTGAGGTTGAAGTGGAACTTGCCGTTGCTGGCCTCCTTCTTCTCGTAGCGATCGTCCACGCCACTGTTGGCCTGGACCGAGGCAATGCCGCTTTCAGCAGAGCCCTTGGCCTTGTACAACTCGCTGGTAAGAATAATTTCGCCATTACCCGCCTTGAGAACAAAGCGGTACTGACCGTCACTGCTGGTGTTCAACTCGAACCAACCTGGCATGGGAACTCCTTGTTTCGCAGATAAGTCTGGTTAGACTGCGGGCGTACGTGCTCGCAGTGACGACTTAGTATGGTGGGCTTTGTGCGCTTGTCCAACGGCGCTAAGATCGGCGGCAGCGTGTTGGCTGCCAGGAAGACCACGATCATGATGAACCTGATGCACTGGAAGCTGCTGGTGGCCGTGGCCGATGCCGGCAATGTCTCCCGTGCCGCCGAGGCCTTCGGCATTACCCAGTCCGGCGCCAGCCAGGCGATCAGCCAGATGGAACAGGCACTGGGGGTGAAGGTGTTCGTGCGCGAGCGCAAGCACACCAGCGTTACCGCGCTGGGCGAGCAGGTGCTGGTCCGCGCGCGGCGGATGATTGCCGAGCTTGAGTCGATCCAGAACCTGGTCGATGCCAGCCGTGGTTGCCACCTGGGGCGCATCCGCCTGGCGACGTTCCCGTCCGTGTTCGCCTCGGTGCTGCCGCCGCTGTTGCAGGCTTTCAAGCGCCTGCACCCGGGCATCGAGGTGATCTGCCTGGAGGGCACCGACGAGGAGGTCGAAAGCTGGCTGGCTTCGGGTGATATCGACCTGGGCGTGGTGATGAATCCGCAGGCAGAACGTTCGCCGGTGATGCTCGGGCATGACCGCTGGGTGGCCACCATTCCCCTTGGCCACCCCTTGGCCCGGCGCGGGAGCCTGAGCCCGCTCGGGCTTGCCGAGCTGGTCGATGAGCCGTTCATTGTCGCCACGGGCGGCTGTCACTTGCATGGCCGGAGCCTGGTGCAACAGGCGGGGCTGAACCTGAGCAATGTGCGCCTGACGGTGCGCGACTGGAACACGGCGTTGGCGCTGGTGGGCGAGGGCCTGGGCGTGTCGATCATGCCGGCCTCGACGCTGCCCGAGGCTCCGCGCTGGCTACGGGTGTATGACCTGGATCCGCCAATCTACCGACGTTTCGGGCTGCTCGGTTCGTCAGCACAGGCGCTATCGCCTGCCGCCCAGGCGCTGCTCAAGCATGTGCACAAGGCCATGCTTGGCGTTGAAGTTCCGGTAGGGGAACGGGTCACCTGACATAAGCGCTGCTAATGATCAGTTTGTAAAACCCTAAGTTTACCTTGGGCATGCGCCGGCTGATCCTGTGTCGCTCGACACTGTCAGGAGACGCCCGATGAAACTCTACTTCGCCCCCAATGCCTGCTCGCTGGCGCCGCATATCATCCTGCGCGAACTCGGCCTGCCGTTCGAGCTGGTGCGGGTCAACAACCAGAGCAAACGCAGCGCCGACGGCCGCGACTTTCGCACCATCAACCCCAAGGGTTACGTGGCCGCGCTGGTGCTGGGCAATGGCGAGGTATTGACCGAGGGCCCGGCCATTCTCCAGTACCTGGCCGACCTCAAGCCCGAGACCAGGTTGGCGCCGGCCAATGGCAGCTGGGAACGCTCGCGGCTGCAGGAGCTGCTCAACTTCATCAGTTCGGAAATCCATGCCGGCAGCGCGCCGTTGTTCAACGCCGAGCTGCCGGAGGCGGCCAAGGCGATCTTTCGCGACAAGCTGTTCAAGCGCCTGGACTACTTGAGCGAGGTGCTGGGCTGCAATGACTACCTGCGGGGCGACTTCAGCATCGCCGACGCCTACCTGTTCACCGTGCTGGGCTGGTTGCCGGTGTTCGCTATCGATATCGCGCAATGGCCAGCGCTGGCTGGCTATGTCGAGCGTGTAGCGGCCAGGCCGGCGGTGCAGGCAGCCCTGCAAAGCGAGGCTGCCAGCGTGCCGGTCTGAACCTTCAGGGCATGCCGGTAACCCGCTTCAGGTACTGGACTCTGGCTTGCGTCTGCTTCAGCAGGCAATGGGTATGGATTGTAGCGAAGCCACTGCCGCCAACGGATTCGTACGTTTCGAACTCACAACTGGCATCACGAAAGGCAATCCAGGCGCGCTGGGCTTTTTTCAGCGCCAGGTCCTGGGTGGGTTGTCCGGGCGCCGAACCCTGCGCCTTGAAGCGTGCGACCAAGGCCTGGTAGAGCTCATTCAATTGCCGATCGGATTTTTTCAACGACTGCTGCATGCATTCAAGCATCTGCGCTTCGGTGTTGGCGCCAGGGCACAGGCTGCTTGCCTGAGCCGTGCTAGTCAGCGCCATGAATGCGCCGATGCAGGGGTAGATCAAACGATACATGGGGCGTCCTTGCTTTGATGTTTTACGGGTCACTGGTGTTGTGGCCATGAATCGCCAATCACCAGCCAGCAGGCCTTGGACTGCACATGCACATGTTTTTGTCGGGCAGGTTCGAAAGGTGTGTCCAGGGTGCCCAGCGCAACGCTGATCCAGTCTGGATAATCGCCACTGGCATTGGCCCAGAACAAACTCGCGCCGCAGGCTGAGCAAAAGCTGCGGCTGACCATTGGCGATGACTTGAACACCCGCAATAGACTTTGCGGATCGCTGCAGCTCAAGGCCGAAGCAGGCACGCTGCCATAGGTGGCAAAGGCTGCGCCATGGGCCTTGCGGCACTGGCTGCAATGGCAATGGGTGATGGCCTTGATCTGGGTGTCGATGTGATAGCTGACGGCGCCGCACAGGCAGCTGCCGTGATAATCAATGGTCGTCAGCGCAGATTTGTCGTTGTTCATCCTTGGGGCCCGGTAGAATCTCGCCCGCGATCATAAACCAAGGACAGGAACACCACGATGCGTGAGCGAAAATCAGCCCGGCTTTTGGTCATCAGCCCCTCCCGAAGCGTATTGCTGTTTCGCTTCGTCCATCGCAACGGCGCGCTGGCCGGCGACGATTACTGGGCAACACCGGGGGGCGGCGTGGAGGAGGGGGAGACCTTCGAGCAAGCTGCGATTCGTGAGCTACGCGAAGAAACCGGCATCCAGGTCGACGCCGTGGGCGCACCCTTGAACGAGCGTCGTTTTGCCATGCAGTTGCCCAGCGGCGAGTGGGTTACCTCGGTCGAGCAGTATTACCTGATTCAGGCGCAGAACCAGCAGCTGTGCCGCCAGGGATGGACGCCTTCGGAAGTCGAAGTGATGGCCGACCATCGTTGGTGGTCGGCCGAGGAACTGCGGCAAACCACCGACACGGTGTGGCCGGAGCGGCTGATTGAAACGCTCGAATCAGCCGGCGTGTTCAGCGCCGCGCCAGCGCATGGCTGACGCATTGCTCATAGTAGGTCTGCTTGATGGCCGCAGGCTTGAGGCGTGACTGGCTGTTGTAGGTCTGTTCGGTGATGCCCATGGCGGTCATGCGCATCCACGGCTTGGTGAATTTGCGCACCTGCAGGCGCTTGCGCGCAGCGTACAGGGTCACCCCGGACAGCTTCGATTGCTGGGCACCGGCGGCGATGTCCGAGCCCCAACTGCACATGTAGCGGTCATTGTTGCCCAGGGTTTTGGCCTGGGCGCCGAGCGGGAGTGCGACCAGAAAAAACGCTGCCAGGGTCAATCCATAAGCCCGCATAGCACCTACCTAACTTGCTGAAAAGAAAGCGAGTTTGCCTACGAAGCGGGTAGCAGGGGGCCAGCAATTTGCCTTATTTGCGCCTGAATTTCACAGCAGTTGTGTTTGTGACTTGCGGCCCAGCAACAGGCCTTCTGCGGCAACGGCGAAGGTGTTTCCCTGCAGCCAGAAGGCGTCGTGCACCTGGCTCATGAGGTAGCAGGCGCCCCGGCTGTCGACAAACAGCGCGCCATGGCCGTGGTGCACATCGCCGATGCACACCAGGGTTGTGTTCAGCTTGCGTTGCATCGCCACGATGACTTTTTCGTCGTGCAGGCCGGGCTTGGCCCTGAACTCGATGTCGCCGGCGGCGCATTCTTCACCGGCGCCGCAGTGGCCGACGCACAGGCCATTGAACGCCCTGAGCAAGTCGTTGGCGGGGTGGCCGTTGGGCCCGATGTCCGCCTCTGGGGCAGTCACTTGGGCAGGCCAGCCGGCAGCCACGAACAGCGGGCGGATGGTTTCAGGTAGGTCTATGGGCATGTCTGCTCTCTGGTCGAATCCGTGCGAGAGGCTACATTAACACGGCAGACATCATTGATCCTTGAGGAGGGCGAGCCATGAGCAATGAGACTTTACCCGCTGCAGCCCTCATCGCTGGCAAGCCAGCTCCCACAATGAACCTGTGTACATCGACCCTGTGGGAGCTGGCTTGCCAGCGATCCAGCGCGCAGCGCTGGCAACATCAGGCTTGACCTCTACTTAGGTCGAGGTTTGATACTCGCCGCTCCAACCACTCGGAGCAGCACCATGACCGCAGCTTTCCACCTGTCCAACCCCGAAGGCCTCTACGACCCCTCTAGCAATGCCTACTCCCATGTGGCTGAAGTCGCCGCCAATGCCCGGTTGCTGTACATCGCCGGGCAGGGCGGGGAAGACCTCGAGGGCCGGCTGTCCAGCGACTTTGCCGAGCAGGCACGCCAGGCCCTGGCCAACCTGCAGATCGCCCTGCAATCCAAAGGCGCGACCCTGGCCGATGTGTTCAAACTGACCCTGCTGATCGTCGATCACGACGAAACCCGCTTGCGCCTGTGGGGCGCCGAAGCCCAGCGCGCCTGGGGCGCCAACATGACCCCGACCTGCACGCTGATCCCGGTGCCGCGCCTGGCCCTGGACGGCATGCAGATCGAAATCGACGCGGTCGCCGCGCTGCCCGGCAGGTAAGACGTTTTAGCGATGGCATTGGCCCCGGCTTTTGTAAACAATAGCGCCCGCAATACGCGCTGTTCGTTCAATTATCGAGATACCAATGCCGTCGATACTTCCGCTGTATGAGGTCCAGTCATGAGCGACCTCACTGTCGAACTGTTGCAAACCGGCCCCGAGCAGGCCGAGCTGATCCGCAACCTTTACCAGTTCTACGCCTACGAGTCTTCGGACTGGGAGCAGGAAGACGTCGAGGTCGACGGCCGTTTCTATGTCCACGACGAACACTTGCAACGTTACTGGCAAGAGCCGCAGTGGAGCGCCAACCTGATCCTGGTCGACGGCTACATCGCAGGCTTTTTGCTGATCGAACGCAGCGAGCTGCCCGGCCTCGATGCCCTGGAACTGGCCGACCTGTTCATCCTCAAGCGCTATCGGCGCAAAGGCATCGCCAGCGCCCTGGCCAGCCAGGTGCTGGCGAGCGGGCAGAACCAGTGGCTGGTGCGTTACTACGACCAGGACGAAACCGCCCACGCCTTCTGGCGCACAGTGCTCGACAACCTGCCGCGCCCGGTACGTTCGATCGAACTGGACGACGAGCCAGAGTTGGTTAACTTCCTGGTGACGCGGGCGTTGCACTGAGCTGGCACGAACGTTTCATGGCGAGATCAGACACAGCGAACGGCGCGCTCAGGCAAATCCGCCGTCAAGCAGCACAGGTAAGGTGACGCCAGCAGTCAATGCCATGCGTTCCGATCACAAGAGAATAAATATAATGATCAGCCTGGGCTCCAAGGATTCGAGCGGTCAGTTGGCGCAGGGGTTCAAGCCGCGCCATGTCACCATGCTTTCCATCGCCGGCATCATCGGCGCCGGCTTGTTCGTCGGCTCCGGGCATGCGATTGCCGCCGCCGGGCCCGCGGCAATCCTGGCCTATGTGCTGTCCGGCCTGCTGGTGATCCTGGTGATGCGCATGCTCGGCGAGATGGCCGTGGCCAACCCCGATACCGGCTCGTTCTCGACCTATGCCGACCAGGCCATCGGGCCCTGGGCCGGCTTTACCATCGGCTGGATGTACTGGTGGTTCTGGGTGCTGGTGATCCCCATCGAGGCCCTGGCCGCCGGGCATGTGCTGAACAACTGGCTGCCCATGGTCGATACCTGGCTGTTTGCCCTGTTGTCGATCATCGTCCTGGCCGCGACCAACCTGTTCAGCGTGGCCAAGTACGGTGAGTTCGAGTTCTGGTTCGCGCTGTTCAAGGTCGTGGCGATCATCGCCTTCATCTCCCTCGGCGCAGCCGTGCTGATGGGCTGGGTGCCGGAGCGCGAGGTCAGCGGCCTGGGCCGTTTGCTTGAAACCCAGGGCGGGTTTGCGCCCAACGGCGTGTCGGCGGTGGTCGGTGCGTTCATCACGGTGATGTTCAGCTTTATCGGCACGGAGGCGGTGACCATTGCCGCCGCCGAATCCCAGAGCCCGGCGAGGAACATCGCCAAGGCCACCCGCTCGGTGATCTGGCGCATCGGTGTGTTCTATCTGCTGTCGATTGCCGTGATCATTTCCATCGTGCCCTGGAACGACCCGCAACTGGCGTCGGTGGGCTCTTACCAGCGCGCCCTGGAGCTGATGAACATCCCCCACGCCAAGCTGATGATGGATGTGGTGGTGCTGGTGGCAGTGGCCAGTTGCATGAACTCCTCGATCTACATTGCTTCGCGCATGCTGTTCTCCCTGGGCAAGCGCGGTGAAGCGCCCCGGCAGGTCAAGCTGACCTCGGCCGTTGGCGTACCACGCGCAGCGGTCATCGCCAGCACCGTGCTGGGTGCAGTGATCACCGTGGTCAGTCATTTTGCCCCGGCCGGCTTGTTCCAGTTCCTGCTGGCCAGCTCCGGTGCCATTGCCTTGCTGGTGTACCTGGTGATTGCCGTGTCGCAGTTGCGCATGCGCCGGATGCTACTCAAGCAGAAGGTCGAGCTGACGTTTCGCATGTGGCTGTTCCCCTGGCTCACCTACCTGGTCATCGTGTTCATCAGCGCAGCGCTCGGGGTCATGCTGGTGACCCCTGAGCACCGTGCCGAGGTGACCACCACCATCGGCCTTGCGCTGGTGATTTCCTTCATCGGCATTATCACCACCCGTCAGCATGGCCAGCCGGTCAAGGTGCCGTCGGTGGGCTGAAGCGCTTATTGCCGGGCAAGTCGAGGCGTCGCGCCGCTGCTCCTACCGCTGCGTGATGGCTGATCCAGGGGTGTCAGCGGATTGCTGAGCCGTTGTGGCGTCTCGCCGGTCAACTGGCAAAGCAGCGCGATCAGCGTGTCGCCATCCAGCGCTCCGCGCTCGCGCAGCTGCTCGGCCAGCGCGCGCAATGCCGGCCAGTAACGTCGCACCAGGCAGTGACAACGCACCAGCGCCACCGGCTCGGCATCCAGCAACTTGCGCGCGGGCAGCAGGGCGATCAGTTCATGGGCCCGGCGCAGGTCGCCGGCACCGCTGGTGGTGAGGAAACGATCAACGGCGCAATGCCGATAGACCGCTTCGGCCACCGGCCCGGCAAAGCAGTTGAGCAGATCGCGTTCGATCAGCTCGATCATCGATGGCAGATACTCGGCGATCCCCGGGGGCTCGAAGGCAGGCAATGGCACCAGGTAGTCGGCCTCGACCAGGCCCTTGACCGCTTGCAGGTTGCCACGCAAATCAACCATCGGTCCGATCAGCGCTTCGGCGCGGGTGCGCACTGTCACCCGCTTGATCGCCAGGCCGTTCCACCAGAAGGCCAGGGCATGGCCTGCTTCGTGGAAGGCGGTGCGACGCGCACGGCTGTTCATGATCATGACCTCAGGGGGAGGCGGCTACACCTACGATCTGCTCCGTCCCTGGGGTTGGTATAAGAGATTATGGCTATCGACGGGTAACACTGCGTCTATTTGCTGACTACCGGGGGCGGGACTAGCCTTGAAGATGTGCTGGCATGTGCCGGCCGGACCTGATGTGGAGATAACTAAAACGCTGGATACAAAGGTAGCTCACCCATGTCTACTGAATCGAAATGCCCGTTCAGTCAAGCCGCTGGCGGTGGTCCGACGAACCGTGACTGGTGGCCGAACCAACTGAACCTGAAGATCCTCCACCAGCACTCGCCGCAGTCCGATCCCCAAGGCGATGCCTTCAACTATGCCGAAGCCTTCAAAAGCCTGGACTTTCAAGCCCTCAAACAAGACCTGCATGCGCTGATGACCGATTCCCAGGACTGGTGGCCAGCGGATTTTGGCCATTACGGGCCGCTGTTCATCCGCATGGCCTGGCACAGCGCCGGTACCTACCGCACCGGTGACGGCCGTGGCGGCGCGGGCTCCGGCCAGCAACGCTTCGCCCCGCTCAACAGCTGGCCTGACAACGTCAGCCTGGACAAGGCCCGGCGGCTGCTGTGGCCGATCAAGCAGAAATATGGGCGGAGCATCTCCTGGGCCGACCTGATCGTACTTACCGGCAATGTGGCGCTGGAGTCCATGGGCTTCAAAACCTTCGGTTTTTCCGGTGGCCGCCCGGATGTCTGGGAGCCGGATGAAGACGTCTACTGGGGCTCGGAAAACAAGTGGCTGGGCGGCGATACCCGCTACGGCAAGGGCCCGCAGCCAATGCAGGAGCCCGGCGAAGGCACCCTGGTAGCCGAGCCCGAGCAGCACGGCAACGAAGAAAGCCGCACCGACCAGGGCCGCAATCTGGAAAACCCGCTGGCCGCGGTGCAGATGGGCCTGATCTATGTCAACCCGGAAGGTCCGGAAGGCAACCCCGACCCGGTCGCCGCCGCCAAGGACATCCGCGAAACCTTCGCGCGCATGGCCATGAACGATGAAGAAACCGTGGCCCTGATTGCCGGCGGCCATGCCTTCGGCAAAACCCACGGCGCGGGCCCTGCCGATAACGTCGGCCCGGAACCGGAAGCCGCCGGCCTTGAAGAGCAGGGCCTGGGCTGGCGCAACAGCTTTGGCTCCGGCAAGGGCGCCGACACCATCACCAGCGGCCTGGAAGTGACCTGGACCACCACGCCAACGCGCTGGAGCAACAACTACCTGGAGAACCTCTTCGGCTTCGAATGGGAACTGACCAAGAGCCCGGCCGGGGCCAACCAGTGGACGCCCAAGAACGGCGCGGGGGCCGGGATCATTCCCGATGCCCATGACCCGTCCAAGCGGCGCAACCCGACCATGCTGACCACCGACCTGTCGCTGCGCTTCGACCCGATCTACGAGAAAATCGCCCGGCGCTTCCTGGCAAACCCCGAGCAGTTGAGCGATGCCTTCGCCCGTGCCTGGTACAAGTTGATCCACCGCGACATGGGCCCACTGTCGCGTTACCTGGGCCCGGAAATGCCTAACGAGGAGCTGCTGTGGCAAGACCCGATCCCCGAGGTCGACCATGCCCTGGTCGATGACAGCGATGTCAGCGCACTGAAGGCCAAGCTGCTGGCCTCGGGGTTTTCGGTGGCCGAGTTGGTGTCCACGGCCTGGGCGGCAGCGTCGACCTTCCGTGGCTCCGACAAGCGTGGTGGTGCCAACGGCGGGCGCCTGCGCCTGGCGCCGCAGAAGTTCTGGCAGGCCAACCAGCCCGAGCAACTGGCCAAGGTACTGAGCACCCTGGAAGCCATCCAGAGCGACTTCAACAGTGCCCAGGGCGGCGGCAAGAAAGTCTCCCTGGCCGACCTGATCGTGCTGGCGGGCAGTGCGGCGGTCGAGCAGGCGGCGAAAAACGCCGGGGTCAACATCAGCGTGCCGTTTACCCCGGGACGCATGGACGCCTCGCAGGAGCAGACCGACGTCGAATCGTTCGGCTTTCTTGAGCCCAATGCCGATGGTTTTCGCAACTACCTGAAGAACAGCTACCGGGTACCGGCCGAGGCCTTGCTGATCGACAAGGCGCAACTGCTGACCCTGAGCGCGCCGGAAATGACTGTGCTGGTGGGCGGCCTGCGGGTGTTGGGGGTCAACGATGGGCAGAGCAAACACGGCGTCTTCACCCAGCAGCCGGGCACGCTGAGCAATGACTTCTTCGTCAACCTGCTGGACATGGGCGTGGAATGGAAGCCGGTGTCGGCGGCCAACGACGCGTTCGAAGGGCGCGATCGCAAGACCGGCGCGTTGAAGTGGACCGGCACCCGGGTTGACCTGGTGTTTGGTTCCAACTCGCAACTGCGGGCGCTGTCGGAGTTCTATGCCAGTGCCGACGCCAAGGAGCAGTTCGTCACGGATTTCGTTGCTGCGTGGACGAAAGTGATGAACCTGGATCGGTTTGACCTCAAGTGAGTTGAGGCGGGGGGCACCGCTCCCACAGGTATAGCGCCAAACCTGTAGGAGCGGGACTTGCCCGCCGGCCTCATCGCCGGCAAGGCCAGCTCCCACAGAGGTCGCAATCCAGGCGACACAGGCACAAGCGTTCTAGCGCTGCGCCAACCAGTAGTCATGCAACGCCCGCGCCGCCGGGGCAATCGCCACTACCCGCTGACGGTGCAAGGTCACGTCCAGATCCGCCGGCAGCTCGAATTCATCCTGCTCGGCCCATCCGGTAATCACCTGCAACGCCTGCGCTTGTGGCGCCGGTAGCGCAGGCCAGTTGGCGATGGCCATGCCGCGCAGGTAACCAAAGCACCATTCCTCCGCCAGCGGCAGTGGCTGGCCCAGGTGTTCAGTCTGCTCCAGACGAGGCGCAAACGCCTGTGGCGCCTCAACCAGCTGGGTCGCCAGGCTGTTCAAATGACGGGCACACAGCTCGACAAAGCGCTGGCACTCCTGCGCGCTTTGCCATTCCGGGTTCTGCCCACCCCAGATGGCCGGGAACCACTCGCTGATGTCCACCTGCACCGGGCTCGAAACCAGCGCGGTGAAATAACCGTCGAGCTCCGAGGCGTTGAGCACCGAATGGTCATCGCCGTACCTCTGCAAGGTGGCTTCGAGGAACTCGAAATCGGCGGCAGCGAGTGGCTGGTCGTGCATGGGTAACTCCTTGGCCGGTCAGGCGCGCGGGCAAAAGGCGGGGAGGATGGCGCTTTGTGCCGTTTTTATCCAGCCCCCCGCACGTCAGGCCACCGGAATCAGCGGGTCGGCGGCGGCCAGGGCGGCGCTGCGATCCGCAGCCGGTGGGTAGATCCACACGGTGTTGATCTGGGCCTTGAGAGCCTTGGCTTCTGCCTTCAGCAACTTTAGCTGACGGTCCCAACCCTCGGTGAACACCGCGCCCCAGGCCCCGAGGTCCAGGCAAGTCACGTACTTGGGCTGGCGGTAGGCCAGCGGTGCAACCCCGAGCAGGTCGGCGGCGACATTGTTGCCGGCGTGGCGGCCGAGGGCGATGGCGTGCTGGCAGGACATCAGCGAGTAGTTGCCCAGCTCATCGGTGGCGGCGTAGGCGACATCGCCTGCGGCATAGATATGCTCCTGGCCGATGACCTTGAGGTTGGCATCGACCTGCAGGCGCCCCTGGCCGTTACGCTCGCCGGGCACCTGTTCGGTCAGCGGGTTGGCGCGAAAACCGACGGTCCAGATCACCGTGCTGGCGTCGATCCGCCGGCCATCGGCGAGGGTCACGCCCTGGGCGTCGACCGACTCCACCGTAGCACCGAGCAGCCACTCGACGCCCAGCTGCTCGCTGGCCTCGACAATCGCCGGGGCGATGGCCTCGCCCATGGCTGCGGCCACCTTGCTGGCGCGGTCGACAATGATCACCCGCACTTCGCTGTCATCCCCCAGGACCGCTCGCAAACGCGCAGGCATTTCGGTGGCGGTTTCGATGCCGGTAAAGCCGCCGCCGGCGACCACCACGGTATTGCGCGCAAGGCTCGAGGGCCGGGACTTGAGGCTATTGAGGTGCTGCTCAAGGCGCACTGCCGATTCGAGTTCATCGACATCGAAGGCGTACTGGTGCATGCCGGCCAGGTTCGGGCGCATCAGTTGGCTGCCCGCCGCCAGGACCAGGCGGTCGTAGCGCAGTTGCTGCAAGGTGCCGGTTTCGTTGCGGTAGCCGACGGTTTTCGCCTGGGCATCGATAGCCATTGCCGAGCCTTTGACAAAGCGCACGCCCACCGCCTCGAACAACGCGCCCAAGGGGGCAAACAGCGTATGCGCGTCGGCCTCGTAGAAGCGAGGACGCATGCGCAACTCGGCCTGCGGGGCGAGTACCGAGATGGTGACGTCCTGACGGTCATGCAGGTCCAACTGCCGCGCCGCGCTCAAGGCGCTCCAGACGCCGGCAAAACCTGCGCCGATAACCAGAATGTGCTGTTGCATGGGAGAGCTCCTGACGACGAATGACCACGGGGCATCAACCGCTACGGCTGACTGCCGATGGCGCAATCGTAAGGGCAGGGCGGCGGCGGCCCCAGGCCAAATACCCCTGAGTTTCGGCCAGGCGGGTCAGGCGGTGCCGCTGAAGCGGCTGCGGTAGTCGCGCGGCGAGATCGACAGGTGGCGCTGGAAGGTGCTGCGCATCCGCTCCTCGTCGGCAAAACCACACTGGCGGGCGACCTGCTCGATGTTGCCGGTCGAGCTTTCCAGCAGCCGCCGGGCAGCTTCCAGGCGGAACAGTTCGATGGCCTTGGACGGCGTACGGCCGGTCTTGAGCTTGTACATGCGGGTGAAGTTACGCGGGCTCATGCACGCCTGTTGGGCCAGGCGCTCGACGTTCAGGCGCGGGTCGCCGAGGTTTTCGCTCAGCCACAGGTGCAGGTGCTCAAACGCTGCGGCGTCCCGGCTTTGTGACTGCAGCAGAGTGCTGTACTGGGCCTGGCCGCCCGGGCGCTTGAGGTACACCACCAGTTCGCGGGCTACGGCCATGCTGACCTCGCGACCGCAGTCGGCCTCTACCAGGGCCAGGGCCAGGTCGATGCCGGCACTGACCCCGGCCGACGTCCATACCGTACCCTGCTGGATGAAGATCGCATCGGCATCCACCTCGATGGCCGGGAATGCCTGCTTGAGGGTGTCGCACATGGCCCAGTGGGTGGCGGCGCGGCGTCCGTCGAGCAGGCCGGCCTTGGCCAGCAGAAAGGCCCCGCTGCACACCGAGGCGATACGCCGGCCCCGCGCGGCATTGGCGTGCAGCCAGTCGGTGAGGGTGCTGTAGTCGTCCAGGGTCTGGCAGATTGCCGGGGCGCCGGGGACGATAAAGGTGTCGATGGCCACGGCGGCCAGTTGCTCCAGGCGCGAGGTATCCACGGCCAGGCCCTCGGCACTGGGTACCAGGCCGCCTTCCAGGCTTGCGGTATGCAGTTGGTAACCGGGCAGACCGCGCGCCTGCATGACCCTGGACGCCGCCCAGAACACCGTTTGCGCACCGGTCAGGTCGAGCAGGCCCATCTGTGGGTAGGCGACGAACGCAATGTGGCGGGGCGGGTTCAGGGGCTTCATCGCTGTGGTTCTTGGTGGTGGATAGCGGTTGGCAAATTTTACCAGAACGCCGGGCGGCGCACGTCTGCCTGAGCGGCTGATGTGCAGCGTCAAGGGCGCGAGCAGGCCGCGGGGTCAGTCCATGGGCGTCAACTGGCTCAACTGCTCGGCGCTGGGAAAGCCGAGGGTGCGAAAGCGTGGCGGGTAGAGCTCGCCGTCTTTGCTCAGCAGCTCGCCCAGCAGCGACTCGACCTCGTGCCAGGCAACCATCCGGGTCTGTGCCGAACCATCGGCCTGAGGCTGGACCAGGATCACCCGGTCGGTTTTCGGCAGTGAAGTGAACACGCCCTCGGTCCAGGCCGCTATCGAGAAGCTGCTGCCGGGGTTGTCGGCATCGCTGTAGAGCCTGTGGGTGGCGACGAAGATGTCCTCGGGGTGGGCTTCGTGGATCTTGTCGAGAAACTCTTTTTGCGTGCTATAGAGGCCGTGGTGCAACAAGCGCTGCAGGTCGCCCAGGCGCGCTTGCAGGTGCCCGTCCTGCACCTGGAAGGGAACGATCCGGCGGTCCTGGTAGGTGTAGATCCGGCTGGACTGCGCGCGGCCGTTTTCCAGGGCATGGAAGCACAGCTCGACCATCTGCCGCAGGCCTTCGGCGTCCTTGTCACCGGTGACCATCAGCACATCGCGGCTGGGCATCATGAACACTGGCTGCCCCAATACCGGCACGCGCTGCAGCACGTCGGGCAGCAGCACCCGGCTGGTGTCGTAGCCGTCCTGCCAGGCGCCCTGGTACAACCCCGGGAGGATCTGTTCGAAGGCATCGGGGCTGGCGTCGCGCAGGTTGTCGAGGGCGATTGCCAGTGCCTGCTCAAGGGTGATGCCCCAGTCCTGTTGCGGGCCCATGGTCTGGGTCGAGGTGGTGTCGGGGTAGTCCACCGCCAGCAAGGTGACGCAATCCTCCGAGAACGGCTGCCAGGCCAGCGGGCAGGGCGAGTCCCAGCCCTCGCTGCGCACATGGTGCAGGCGGATCTCTTCGAGCATCGCCAGGTTGCGGATCACCGGCCTCAGTAGCGGGCGCACCTGCGCCAGCGGTTGTGGCGCTGTGCTGTTGCGGGTGTCGATCAAGGCGCGCAGGTAACTGGCGAGCACATCGGCTTTGCGCGACTTGTCGGCGTTCAGGTAGTCGCGGTAGGCGCTGTGCAGGTTGAAATAGCCGCTGTCGCCGTAGCGCAGGCGAAATTCGTCGGCCAGGTAGTCCAGGGGCTCGGCATAGCCGCCGGCACGGGCGGCCTTGATGAAGGTCCGGGCAAACCCTTCCTCTGTAGGTGTGCGTCTGAACAGCGTGTCGAAAAGTGCCCTGAACATGTGCGAAGTCCTCCGTGAACGCGAACTGCGCATGATGCTCGTGGCGTCGGGAAGGGTAAAGCTGAATCGAGGCTGGCGCCGGAGCTGGGGCTCCGCCCGATTTTGCAACCCCGCACGCGGCTGAATGCACCGCTGCCCGCTGGCCACCCGTTCCTCTGTGGGCATTTTTGGTGCTAAATAGGCCGCTCAGGTAATTCGTCCAGACCCTGCAGCGTCATGCCGTGCAATGAGAACAGCTATGAGAACCCATCTTGAAACCCGTGAAGTCCCTGTGTTCCAGACCCCTTGTGATGGAAGCCTTCACCCAGTCAGCCATCAACAGTCGGCGGTAGCAGCATGATCGAAGTCACAGAGGTTTCCATTGCCCAGCTGCGCGCTGCGCTCGAGTCCGGCCAGACCACTGCGGTTGAACTGGTTAAAGCCTACCTGGCGCGTATCGACGCCTACGATGGCCCGAACACTGCCACCAAGCTCAACGCCGTGGTGGTGCGTAACCCCGAAGCCTTGAGCGAAGCGCAGGCTTCCGATGCGCGCCGCGCCAAGGGCCAGGCCCTCGGCCCGCTCGACGGCATCCCTTACACCGCCAAGGACAGCTACCTGGTCAAGGGCCTGACCGCCGCCTCCGGCAGCCCGGCCTTCGCTGACCTGGAGGCCTATCGCGACGCCTTCACCATTGAACGCCTGCGCGCTGCCGGCGCCATCTGCCTGGGCAAGACCAACATGCCGCCGATGGCTAACGGCGGCATGCAGCGCGGGGTCTACGGCCGCGCCGAAAGCCCGTACAACGCCGACTACCTGACGGCACCCTTTGCCTCGGGCTCATCCAACGGTGCCGGTACCGCCACCGCCGCAAGCTTCGCGGCTTTCGGCCTGGCGGAAGAAACCTGGTCGAGCGGCCGCGGCCCGGCCTCGAACAACGGCCTGTGTGCCTACACGCCGTCGCGCGGGGTGATCTCGGTGCGCGGCAACTGGCCGCTGACGCCGACCATGGACGTGGTGGTGCCCTTTGCCCGGACCATGGCCGACCTGCTGGAAGTGCTCGACATCGTCGTCGCCGAGGACCCGGACAAACGCGGCGACCTGTGGCGCCTGCAGCCTTGGGTACCGATCCCGAGCGTCGACTCGGTGCGCCCGGCGTCCTACCACGAGCTTGCGGCCGATGCCAGCGCGCTCAAGGGCAAGCGTTTCGGCGTGCCGCGTATGTACATCAACGCCGACCCTGAAGCCGGCACCAGCGAAGCCCCCGGCATCGGTGGCCCGACCGGGCAGCGGATCAACACCCGGCCGTCGGTGATCGCCCTGTGGGAGCAGGCGCGCAAGGCGCTGGAAGCGGCCGGTGCCGAAGTGATCGAAGTCGACTTCCCGCTGGTGTCCAACTGCGAGGGCGACCGCCCGGGCGCGCCGACCGTGTTCAACCGCGGTCTGGTGTCCAAGGAGTTCCTCCACCATGAACTATGGGACCTGACCGCCTGGGCCTTCGATGATTTCCTCCAGGCCAACGGCGACCCCAAACTCAACCGCCTGGTCGACGTCGACGGGCCGAAGATTTTCCCGCATGATCCGGGCACGCTGCCCAACCGCGAAGGCGACCTGGCGGCCGGCATGGACGAATATGTGCGCATGGCCGAGCGCGGCATCACCCCGTGGGACCAGATCAGCACCGTGCCGGATGGCTTGCGCGGCCTGGAACAGACCCGGCGCATTGACCTTGAAGACTGGATGGATGCACTCAAGCTCGACGTGGTGATCTTCCCGACCGTCGCCGACGTTGGCCCGGCCAACGCCGATGTCGACCCGGCGTCCGCCGACATTGCCTGGAGCAACGGCGTGTGGGTGGCCAACGGCAACCTGGCGATCCGTCACCTGGGCGTGCCGACGGTGACCGTGCCGATGGGTGTGATGGCCGATATCGGCATGCCGGTGGGCTTGACCTTTGCCGGCCGCGCCTACGACGATTCGTCGTTGCTGCGCCTGGCGGCGGCGTTTGAGTCGACCGGGTCCAAGCGCCTGGTGCCTCCGCGTACGCCAGCGCTGGCCAGCGGCAAGTAAGCAAAAGGGGCGGGTGACCGCCCTTTTTTAGTTCCCCAGACACGAGATATCCATGGCTAACCAAGACATCAGTTTCATCCCCGATCCGGACGCCGAGTCGATCTCTTCCGACGTTGCCGGTTTCGCTGGCATCCTGGTCTCGACCCAGATCCCTACCCGTGCCGACGGCAGCCTGGAACTGGGCGATATCACTGCCCAGAGCGAGTGCACCCTGCAAGCGCTCAAGGTCGCCCTGGAGCGTGCCGGCAGCTCCATGGACCGGGTCCTGCACCTGACCATCTACCTTACCGACATGGCCGAGCGTGCTGCTTTCAACGAGGTGTACCAGCGCTTCTTCGCCAAGCCCTGGCCGGTACGCGCCGCCGTCGGCGTGGCCTCGCTGGCAGTGGAAGGCATGCGTGTGGAAGTAACGGCGATGGCGGCCAAGGCCTGAGTTGTTGCGGTGGCTGGGCTGGCCTCATCGCGGGTCAAGCCCGCTCCTACAGGTCTTGCGCTAATCCTGGGAACAGCGCCGAACCTGTGGGAGCTGGCTTGCCAGCGATAGACCTACACAGGCCACCGGGCAGGCTACGGGTGCCGATCGGGCGTTTCGCCGCTACAATGCGCGCCTCGACCGTGACAGCCTGACTAAAAAAACATGTCCCTGCCCAAGCATCACCTGGAATTGCTCAGCCCCGCCCGCGATGTCGCCATCGCCCGCGAGGCCATTTTGCATGGCGCCGACGCCGTGTACCTCGGCGGCCCGAGCTTCGGCGCTCGCCATAACGCCTGCAACGACGTCAGCGATATCGCCCAGTTGGTGGAGTTCGCCCATCGCTACCACGCCCGGGTGTTCACCACCATCAACACCATCCTCCACGACAACGAGCTGGAGCCGGCGCGCAAGCTGATCCACGAACTGTACGATGCCGGCGTCGACGCGCTGATCGTCCAGGACCTGGGGGTGATGGAACTGGACATCCCGCCGATCGAGCTGCACGCCAGCACCCAGACCGACATCCGCACCCTGGCCCGGGCCAAGTTCCTCGACCAGGCCGGCTTTTCCCAGCTGGTGTTGGCCCGTGAGCTGAACCTGCAGGAAATCCGTGCCATCGCCGACGAAACCGACGCGGCGATCGAGTTCTTCATTCACGGCGCGTTGTGCGTGGCCTTCTCCGGCCAGTGCAACATCTCCCACGCCCAGACCGGCCGCAGTGCCAACCGTGGCGACTGCTCCCAGGCCTGCCGCCTGCCGTACACCCTTAAAGACGAGAAGGGCGGTGTGATCGCCTACGAGAAGCACCTGCTGTCGATGAAGGACAACAACCAGAGCGCCAACATCCGTGCCCTGGTCGAGGCCGGTGTGCGCTCGTTCAAGATCGAAGGGCGCTACAAGGACATGGGCTATGTGAAGAACATCACCGCCTACTACCGCCAGCGTCTGGACGCCGTGCTCGAAGACCGCCCGGACCTCGCCCGCGCCTCCAGCGGGCGTACCGCGCACTTCTTCCTGCCCGACCCGGACAAGACCTTCCACCGCGGCAGCACCGATTACTTTGTCAGCGAGCGCAAGATCGACATCGGCGCCTTCGACTCGCCGACCTTCACCGGCCTGCCGGTGGGCGTGGTTGAAAAAGTCGGCAAGCGTGACCTGCAGGTGGTCACCCATGAGCCACTGTCCAACGGCGACGGCCTCAATGTGCTGGTCAAGCGCGAAGTGGTGGGTTTTCGCGCCAACATCGCCGAGCCCAAGGGCGAGTTCGATGAAGAAGGCGAGAAGCGCTACCGCTACCGTGTCGAGCCCAACGAGATGCCCAAGGGCCTGCACCAGTTGCGGCCGAATCACCCGCTGAGCCGCAACCTCGACCACAACTGGCAGCAGGCCCTGCAGAAGACCTCGGCCGAGCGCCGTATCGGCCTGGCCTGGGTTGCGCAGTTGAGCGAGCAGCGCCTGGCGCTGACCGCCACCAGCGAGGAGGGCATCAGCGCCAGCGTCGCCCTGGACGGTCCGTTTGGTTTGGCCAACAAGCCGGAGCAGGCGCTGGAGCAACTGCGCGACCTGCTCGGCCAGCTGGGTACCACCGAGTACCATGCCACCGACGTTCAGCTTGATGCGCCGCAGGCGTATTTCATCCCCAACTCGCAGCTCAAGGCGCTGCGCCGCGAGGTCATCGAAGCGCTGACCGCCGCGCGCATCCAGGCGCACCCGCGCGGTGGCCGCAAGGCCGAGACCAGCCCGCCGCCGGTGTACCCGGAGTCGCACCTGTCGTTTCTGGCCAATGTCTACAACCAGAAGGCCCGCGACTTCTATCACCGTCACGGGGTCAAGCTGATCGACGCCGCCTACGAGGCCCACGAAGAGCCAGGCGAAGTGCCGGTGATGATCACCAAGCACTGCCTGCGTTTCTCCTTCAACCTGTGCCCCAAGCAGGCCAAGGGCGTTACCGGCGTGCGCACCAAGGTCGCGCCGATGCAGTTGATTCACGGCGATGAAGTGCTGACCCTGAAGTTCGACTGCAAACCGTGCGAAATGCACGTGATCGGCAAGATGAAAGGCCACATCCTCGGCCTGCCGCAACCGGGTAGCGTGCAGCAGGTGGTGGGCCACATCAGCCCTGAAGACCTGCTCAAGACCATCCCCCGCGCACCGCACTGAGTGAGGCATCGCGGGGCAAGTCGAAGCGTCGCCCCGCGATCATAACTAAGGTGCAGGCTGCACTGACAGCGCCGCATGCGCCTTGAGTTCTGCATCGATGAAGGCTGCGATCATTGCCCGGTAAACCCGCTCGACCACCTCTTCAGAGGCGCCGGACTCCGCGGCCAGGGCGCGCACTTTGGCGATCACCTGCTCGACCCGTGCCGGGGCGCGGACATCGTCGTGGGTTTTCTTGAACGCCGCCGCCTGGTTGACCAGGTTGCCGCGCCGGGCGAGCAGGGCGACCAGTTCGCGGTCGATGCCGTCGATGTGGTGGCGAACTTCTTCGATCGAGGTGCAGTGTACGTCCATGTGAACTCCTTTCAGTAGACAGCGTGGCGGTAGCCAGTTGATTTCCAGTAGTATGCCTGAACGGACTCTGGCCCCTGAAGTGTGGGGCCGACAGCCAGGAAGGTAATGTGACTCTACAACTGCAAATCCAACAGATCTTCAGCGGCCTGGCCTTTGCCAGGCCGTTGTTCTATCGCTACCCGCAAGGCCTGCGCTTCGAGCTGGCCGAAGGCGCCGGGACCCTCGAGCGCTTTCTGCTGGCGGTCAGCAAGGCAACCACGGTGTGCCGCGACCTGTTTGCCGGCGAGCAATCGATGGTGGTGTGCCTGCGCGTGCACTCCAACGGTAACGGTTTTGCCCATCGCGACGTGTTGCGCGATCTGCGTGCCGCCGGTATTCGCATCCCCGCCCAGCGCTCACTGTGGAGCCAGCGGCTGGACCCGGACGACTGGTTCGAAGAGCACCAGCCCGAGTACTGGCTGCACCTCGCCTTCGAGGCGCCACTGTCGCTGCTGCAACCGGTGCTCTGGTGCGCATTGGCCGATAACCCGGGGACCATTCGCCCGAACCCTTGCTGCGCTGTCTACCTGTTCAACCTCAACCAGCGGTTGATGGCCTTGCCCTATGACGATCGGGGCATGGATGTGGTGGGCCCCAACCATGACGTGCTCTCGCTGCTGTACCGTCAGCATCAGCCGTGGCTGCTGGACTACGACCGCGAGCGCATGGACGCGACTTTCGCCACCGTCCTGCATTGACTCACTGCAGCGACTCGATTTTCCAGCGCCAGGTGCCCAGCGGGTTGTCTTCTCGGGTACGGACGAACACGCCATAGTCGCTCAGGTAGCTGTAGCCTTCGACCCAACGGTTGCCGCGTGGGCTCTGCCAGGTGCAGGTCAACGGCTTGGCGCTGCCCTGCAGGGCCGAGTGCAAGGTGCTGGCCGGTCGCGCCTTGCCGACCTGGCAGTGGGTGGTGCGGGTAATGCTCGCGGTTTGCCCGGCATAGCTGATGGTGTAGCTCAGTTGCGCATGGGCGGGCAGGGTTTGCCAGGCGCCGGTGAATGACAGCGCGGTCAAGCTGTCGCTGGCGTCCTGTTCCTGCCCGGTCATGATGTCGATACCGCGTGCGGCCAGATCGAACAGGCCGCGAAAACTCAGTTGCAGCTGTTGCGCTATCGTCGGGTCCACGGCCTGTAGTAACAGCTGGCCGGAGCGGCTGTCGTTGCTGAGGAACACCTGACGCGGCCTGTCGACGGTAGCGTTCCCGTCGGTCAGCTTCGCCTCGTAGCGATAGTCCAGCCTGTGCAGGGTCAGGCGTGGCGCCGGCAGCTCCAGGGCGGCGATGGCCGCAAGCACTTCAGGCCTGGCCCTGGGCGGCAGGAACGGCGGCGGCAACGGCGTACGGGTTTTGAGCGGCGCAAGCTTGGCAAGCTCGGCCGGCGGTTGGCAGGCGGCGTTGAACAACTGCTGATAGTACAGCGGGGCCTGCCGGTAGAACGCGCTGAAGGGCTGCGACTTGAGCCGGGTGCTGTCTACGCGGTTGTCGTTGTCGAGGAAGAACTGGCTTTGCCGGCTGATGAGCTGGCGCTCGCAATAAAACGCCAGGTGCTCGCGGCTGTGCAGGGCCATCACCGCGTGGCCGTATTGCATTGGATAGCGGTGGCGCTGGATGCCGGTCCAGGCGTAGGTAATGCCGCCCTCATGCTGCAGGCTGTTTAGGTCGATCAGCAGCCAGTCCTGATCCGCGTCCAGGTTCAGGGCTCGCCAGTCGGGGGCCTGACGCTGGTGCATAGGCAGGTGGCCGTCGCCTGGCGGGTCGGTCTCGCCACCTGCTGGGATGAGACTGCAAGCGGCCAGGGTGAACACACCGAGACCCGCAGCAAGCGGCTTGAGGGCGAAGCGGGCGAGGGCATCCATGCGCATGAGCTCTAGGGTCAAAGCGCGGAGTGTACCGAATGCCTGCGCCAAGCTGTATGCCTGGCGCTATCCCTTGGTACGCCAGATCTGCGGCCAGTGGGCGGTATCCACACTGTCGCACCAGCTCATCCGGCTAAATGACTTGAGCTGCATCACGGCTCCGTCATAGCGCCAGGTTGCATTCGCGCCGCAGTAGCGCCCTCCCGGCTGCAGCTGGGTCAGCTCGCCGCGGGCCGGGTCGAACTTGAAAAAGCCATACATCTCGCCGCCCAGCACATCATGCTTGGGAACCGAGATGTGCAGCGAGGTGGGTTGATAGGGTGCGGTTCGCAAGGCGCGGTAATAGCTGTACATGCAGCCCTGGGCCGCACAGCCGTAGCGCAGGCCTACCAGCACATGGGTCGCGTCCAGGGCCGAGACCTCGGCTTCGGCTTGCCAGTTGTCATACTCGGGCTCACTCCATTCATGCCGGGTGATGGCAATGACTGCGTCGGCGATGGCCTTCTGCTCACCATCGCTCACCCCTGGCGCCGGTGTGAAGGGGGCGAGGGTGGGTGTCGGCGGTGCTGGCGGCAACTGGCTGTCGGGTCGCGTGCCGGGGTTTACGAAAGCGCTGGGGTGACCGATGCGTCCCTGCACTGAGTCGATAAACAGCAAGGAGGCACTCAGGCCCTGCAGCGATACCGGGTGCTGGTCGTTGGTAGTGTCCAATGACAGGGTCTGGCCGTTGCGCAGTTGGCGCAGCAACCTCACGGCGACGTCACCTTTTGCGTGATAACCCATCTGCCCCTGCGAGCCTGGCCGAAATCCCGCTGGCGCCGGGCCGCCGTCGATCAGCAGCCTGGCGCCCAGGTCGACACTGGCGTCGGTGAACAGGGTCAAGGCGGTGGCACCTTCGGCCCCGGCTTCGCGCACAAGCTCAAGGCCCACGCCCTGGTCGACGCTACGCGACACGGCGGTACAGCGCCGGGTGTTGTCGCAGCCCACAACCCATTCCTTGAACTGCTTGAGCACCGGCTCCTGTTCCGGTTCCGGCGCGGCCAGGGCCAGGGCCGGCAGGAGCATCAAGGGCAGCCAGTTCCATCTTGCGTCAACCATTGTGGTTCAATCCTGCGGGGTAAGCGAACGTGCGTTTTGGCCGGGCATCATCGCAGAAGCCAGGCCAACTTCAAGCCGTTGCCGATGAGAACTCCGAGGCTGCTGTGCTATCCAACGGGTATGACACGGGAGGTAACTGCAATGAACAGCAATGACCGCGACAAGCCCGCCAACGAGACGGACAAGCCTGCTGAAGACAACGACCCTGCCAACCGGCCGATCACCCCGACCACCCATCGTACCCAGGCAGACGCCGCCGAAGAGCTCAGCCGCAAGATCGCTGAAATCGAGCGCAAGGTGGCGGACGGTAATTGATGTTGTGGCAGGTGTAAAAGATCGCGGGGCAAGCCTGCTCCCACGGTTGAGTTTTATATTAAGTAAAGGGCCGCAATGGCCCTTTACTTACAACCAACTCATCTAAGTGCCGCGTTTATTTACACAGGGTATAGCTGCCCTGGTGCGCACCGCCCCTGTACAAGTCAAAGCGGTAACCGGCGCCAGCGCCGAAGTTGTAGGAACCACCGGTCAGTGTCCAGGAGCCTGCGCTGACGGAAAATCCGCCGCTTACCTGGTCTACTTCCTGATCGTCCAGCACCCGCAGGGCGGCTGGCGTGGCGGTGGTCATGTCGATGTTTTGTGCATGGGTCATGAGATAGTTACCTCGTTGATACAGTGGGTTCGTCCTAGGTTGATCCCCCCAGGAGAGGGCCTGGGCGCAGCGTATTACTCATTTTAAAAATGAGAGACCGATCACAGTTGTAATTACAGTTGTTCGCTGTTTCGATCCCCGGCCAAGTTAGTAATGCCACGGGCTCACGTGCAATAGTACAAGTGTGCTAGTGCCTGCGGATTAACCCGCCGTTATGCTGCTACGGACTCAGGTGAACAGTCTGTTCAGTGTGATTAACGTTATCCGCCGGGTCATGGATTGGCATGTTATTCAGGAGCGAAGCCGTGCACGCACGGCGTGACAAGGAGTTGGGCAGTGTGCTGCTGGTGGCGCCCGTGCCCCTGCGCTGGGCGGCACTTGCTGCGCTGCTGTTCAGCGTGCTGTTGATCGTGTTTCTGACCTGCGCCAGCTACACCCGCCGCGCCACCGTGACCGGTGTGCTGGTACCCCAGGGGGGCCTGATCAAGGTGTTTGCGCCGCAGGCGGGGGTGGTGCAAGGCCTGGCCGCAGTCGAGGGGCAGACCGTCGAGGCGGGCGCGACATTGATGGCACTAGGCAGTGACCTGTATGCCGAGGCCGGTGGCGCGCAGGTCGCCATCAGCCGTTTGATCAAGCGCCGTAACGATAGCCTTGCCGAGGAGATCGCCACTACCCGGGCGCTGCACCTGCAAGAGCTGGAGGGCAAGCGACGGCGCCTGGCCGTGCTGGAAAGCGAGCAGCACAAAGTCGTCACCCAGATGGACATCAGCCGCCAGCGCCTGGGCCTGGCTCAGGGCATCGCCGCACGCTACGCCGACCTGCAGCGCCAGGACTACGTGTCCCGCGACCAGCTTCAGGAAAAGCAGGATGCGGTGCTGGAAGTGCGCCTGCGCAGCGAGGAACTGAGCCGTTCATTGTTGTCGTTGCGCAACGATATTGCGACGTTGCGCGCCGAGCTTGCCGAGTTGCCGTTCAACCAGGGCAAGCAATTGGCTGAGCTTGAGCGGCGCTTGTCGCAGAGCCAGGGCAGCCTGCTGGAAAGCGAAGTCAAACGCCAGGTGGTGATTACCGCGCCGGCCAGTGGCGAAGTGACGGCCATTGGCGTGGTCAATGGCACCCGCGCCGACAGTAACAGGCCGTTGCTGAGCATCGTGCCCAAGGATGCCCAGCTGTATGCCGAACTCTATGTGCCCAGCCGCTCGGTGGGCTTCGTGCGCCCTGGGGATGCGGTACTGCTGCGTTATCAGGCTTATCCCTATCAGCATTTTGGCCTGGCCCGCGGCACTGTGGCGTCGGTGTCGCGCAGTGCGCTGCCGGCCGATGAAATCATGTCCGTGGGCGGCGTCTCCGAGCAGCAGCGCGAACAGGGCCCGTTGTACCGGGTCAGGGTCACCCTCGAACAACAAAGCATGCTCGGGCGCGGATTGAACGAGCGCTTGCGCTCGGGCATGCAACTGGACGCAGACATCCTGCAGGAGAACATGCCTCTCTATGAGTGGCTGCTTGAACCCCTGCGCGGCATAGGGAAACGCCTTTGAATATTCGCCAATCGCTGGCCTTCGGCATCGGTCGCAAGCTGCCCATGGTGCTCCAGGCCGAAGCCGCCGAGTGCGGCCAGGCCTGCCTGGCGATGATCGCCGGTTACCATGGCCAGCACCACGACCTGTTTTCGCTGCGCCAGAAGCTGTCGCCGTCAATGAAGGGCGCAACCCTCAAGCAACTGATGGCCATGGCCGCTCAGTTGGGCCTGGCCAGCCGGCCGTTGCGCCTGGAGCTGCAAGCGCTGGGGCAGTTGCGATTGCCCTGTGTGCTGCACTGGAACTTCAACCACTTCGTGGTGCTCAAGGAGGTCGGGCCGCGCGGGGTAATCCTGCACGACCCGGGACGCGGGGTGTGCAAACTGTCGTTCGATGAAGTTTCGACGGCGTTCACCGGCGTGGCCCTGGAGCTGTGGCCTCAGGGCGACTTCCAGCCGGGGCCGGCCAACCCACCGCTGCGTTTGCGCCAGCTGCTGGGCCGGGTGCAAGGCTTTGCCGGGGTGCTGAGCCATGTGCTGTTGCTGGCGGCGGCGCTGGAGCTGTGTATTGTGCTCAGCCCGTTTTTTTTGCAAACGGTGATCGACAAGGTGCTGGTCAGCGCCGACCTCGACCTGCTGGCGGTCCTGGCGATCGGTTTTGGCTTGCTGCTGCTGATGCAGCAAACCCTGGCACTGGCCCGCTCCTGGGCCTTGATGTACCTGGGCACCCTGCTCAGCAGCCAATGGCAGATCAATGTATTCAGTCACCTGGTGCGCTTGCCCGTGGCCTTTTTCGAGCGTCGCCACCTGGGCGATATCGTGTCGCGCTTCGGCTCGCTGAAATCGATCCAGCACACCCTGACCACCTCGTTTGTCGAGGCCTTGCTCGATGGCCTGATGACCTTGGTGACCTTGGGTCTGATGTTCGCCTACAGTCCGCCGCTGGCGCTGATCGCCCTGCTGGCCATGGTTATCTATGCACTGGCGCGCTGGGCCTGGTTCGGCCCGTTGCGCCGCGCCAGCGAAGAGCAACTGGTACACGCCGCCCGGCAGCAGAGCTACTTTCTGGAAAGCATGCGCGGGGTGCGCACCATCAAGTTGTTCGGCCATCAGGAGCAGCGCGCCAGCACCTGGGGCAGCTTGCTGGTCGAGGAAATCAACGCCGGCCTGCGCCCGCAGAAACTGGAGTTGGCCTATCGCGCCTTCAACGGCCTGTTGTTTGGCCTGGTGACGTTGCTGGTGATCTGGCTCGGCGCAAGGCTGGTGCTCGAGGGCCAGTTCAGCGCCGGGATGCTTATCGCTTTCAACGCTTACAAGGAGCAGTTCAACAGCCGTGTGGCCGGGCTGATCGACAAGCTGGTCGATGTGCTGATGCTGCGCCTGCATGGCGAGCGCCTGGCCGATATCCTGCTGCAGGTACCCGAACACAGGCAGTTCCCGGCCGCCGGCGACAGCGACGCCGATGAGTGTGTACCGAGCCTTGAAGTACGCCAGCTCAAGTTCCGCTACGGCGAGCATGAACCCTATGTGCTGGATGAGGTGTCGGTGCGCATCGAGGCCGGGGATTCACTGGCGATTGTCGGCCCCTCGGGCGGCGGCAAGACCACCTTGCTCAACGTCATGCTCGGCATCCTCACGCCCAGCAGCGGCAGCGTGTTGCTCGACGGCGTTGCCATCGATAGCCATAACCTGGACCGCCTGCGGCGGATCAGCGCCACGGTGTTGCAGGACGATGTGCTGTTCGCCGGCTCGATTGCCGACAACATCAGTTTTTTCAGTGCCGAAGCCAACCCGCGCTGGGTCGAGCAGTGTGCGCGCATGGCTGCGGTGCATGATGACATCGCGCAGATGCCCATGGCCTACAACACCCTGGTGGGCGACATGGGCACGGTACTGTCGGGTGGGCAGAAGCAACGAATCTTGCTGGCGCGGGCCCTGTACCGGCGGCCCAAGCTGCTGTTTCTCGATGAAGCCACCAGCCACCTCGACATCGCCAGGGAGGCGGCGGTCAACCAGGCGCTGCAAGCGCTGAACATCACCCGCATCATTGTCGCTCATCGCCCCGATACCATCCGCTCGGCGCGCCGGGTGCTGGCGCTCGACAACGGCCGGGTGGTCTATGACGGCCCGCTGATCGAGACGGATGAGCACGCGCCAGCCGAGTCGGGCGAGATTATCCGCGGTGCGGCGTCGTCGTCATGAACCGGCACCTGCTCAGCCTGTGTCTGGCAGGGTTGCTGGCAGCCAGCCTGGCTGCGCCGGGCTGGGCCGCCGAACCGCTTGATGCCTGCCCCGGTCGCGTGCAACTGGACGAGCCGCTGGGGTTGTCCACGGCAGTCGCCATTGCCCTGTGCGCCGATCCTGAGGTGCGCGAAGCCTGGCTGTCGCAGCTGAGCAGCCAGGCCAACCTCGATGCCGAGCACTCGGCGTACTGGCCGACCGCACAAGCCCAGCTCAGCAGCGGGCGGGCGAGCCGCAAGACACGCTATGACAACTTTCCCGAAGCGGACTCAACCTTGAACACCCGCACCAACAGCTATGGCGTGAACCTGAGCTGGGTGCTGTATGACTTTGGCCTGCGGGCGGCGAAAGTGGAGGGGGCCCGCCAGTTGTTGAATGCCGCCGCCAGCAGTCGCGTGGAAAAAATCCAGGCAACGGTGCTTGACACCAGCAAAGCCTTCTACCAGGTCCAGGCCAACGCCGCGTTGCTCGAGGCCAAGCGCAGCGCCGAATCGCTGGCGGCCAACAGCCTCAAGGCGGCCACGGCCAAATACCAGGCCGGGGCCGGCGAGCAGACCGACCGCTTGCAGGCCCAGACCACTCATGAGCAGGCGCAGCTCGAACGGGTGCTGGCCGAGGGTGAATACGCGGCGGCCCAGGGGGCCCTGGCCAGCGCGCTCGGGCTGTCACCCTCGGCGCCGCTGAAGCTTACGGCCTTGAACGAGCCAGCGGGGCAGGAGGGCGAGTTCATGGCCAGCGTCGATGCCTTGATGGCGCAAGCCAGGACCCTGCACCCGGCCATCGAAAAGGCTCGCGCCGAGTGGTCCGCCACCCGCGCCAAGGCAGATCAAGCGCGTGCCGAGGGGCGCCCGAAGGTGTCGCTGTTCAGCAGCTACCAGCAGGAGGACACACCGATCGACCAGGTGTCGACGCGCCAGCAGATCGAGACCTGGAGTGTCGGGGTGCAGATCACCGTGCCGCTCTTCGATGGCTTTCTTAGCCGTCGTCGTGCCCGTGCCGCCGACTACGAAGCCGGTGCCCGCGAGCAGGCGGTGGAGCAGGCCGAGCGCACGGTCGCCCTCAACGTCTGGAAGAGCCGCCAGGCTCTGGATGCGCGCACCCGGGCGCTGGCGATCAGCCGTAGTTTTGTCGCCAGCGCCGGGCAATCCCATCAGGTGGCATTGGGGCGTTACAAGGCCGGGGTGGGCAGCATCATCGAGCTGCTCAGGGCACAGAACGATCTGGCCATCGCCGAGCAGCGGCGCGTGGAGTCGCTGGTCAACTGGTACACCGCCCGGTTGCAACTGGCAGCGGATCTGGGGCAGTTGAATGGCGCGTTGTGAGCTTGCCGGTGCATGAAGCCGCTAGTGGTAACGCCCTCGGCAGGCATCCAGCGCGTTCAGCAGGTACTCTTCGGGTATTGAATATTGCTCAAGATCCTCTACAGGCAGCGCCTGGCCTTCGTCGGTTTCCACCAACAGCAGCGCCAGCTGTTTTTGCTGGAAGAAGGCCAGGATGTCGCGAATGTCGCTGTCGCGCTGCAGATGGTCATTGCCGTAAAGGTCAGCACTATAGAAAAAGCCCTGCGCGCCGAGGGCCAACAGCTTGCGGGCGCCGCTGATCGACATGTTCAGCCGTTGATGCAAAAACACGGCGATTTCCAGGTCACGGGTGGGTGAGGCGCAGGCAATGCTGATTCTGGTCATGCTGTATAAATCCTCACGTATGTGCGCTGTCTTCATGACTAGAATCAACCTGCCATTCACCAACCGTGGAGAACCAGGATGAGCAATAAAACAACCATCTGCCTCTGGTACGACGGCACCGCGCTGGAGGCTGCGACCTTTTACGCGCAAACCTTCCCCGACAGCAAGGTCGGTGCAGTGCATCGGGCGCCGGGCGACTTTCCCTCAGGCAAGGAGGGGGATGTGCTGACCGTGGAGTTTACCGTGTTGGGCATCCCCTGCGTGGGGTTGAACGGCGGGCCGATGTTCCAGCATAACGAGGCGTTCTCGTTCCAGGTCGCAACAGAAGACCAGGCCGAAACCGATCGCTTGTGGAATGCCATTGTCGGCAATGGCGGCCAGGAAAGCGCCTGCGGCTGGTGCAAGGACAAGTGGGGGCTGTCGTGGCAGATCTCGCCACGGGTGCTGGTCGAGGCGGTGACCAGCCCAGACCGTGCTGCGGCCAAGCGCGCCTTCGAGGCGATGATGGGGATGCGCAAGATTGATATTGCGGCGATTGAGGCGGCGGTCAGGGGTTGAACTGTGGGAGCTGGCTTGCCAGCGATCGAGCGCGCAGCGGTCGTAGTCCGGTCAGCACTTGATGTATTGACTGGACTGGCCTCATCGCTGGCAAGCCAGCTCCCACAGGGATCCTATTGCAGCTAACCGCTGTGCCCTCAGAAACCCAAGGTCGCTGACACCAGGTAGGTGCGCGGCGTCGACAAGGTCAACCCCGCTTCGCTGTCATCGGAGGCGCACGCCGAGGCCCAGTAGCGGTCATCCAGCACGTTCTCGACACTGGCGCGCAGGGTGATGTCCTTGTCATCGACCTTGAAGGCATAGCGTGCACCGAGGTCGTAGCGCTCCCAGCCGTCGATCTGCTTGCTGTTGGCCTGGTCCAGGTATTGCGAGCTGGAATGCAGGCCGCGGGCCGTCAGGGTCAGGCCGGCGAGGGCAGGCACGTCATACTCGGCGCCCAGGCTGACGTTGTACTCCGGCGTTGCCGGGGCGCGGTTGCCGTCGAAGCTGCCGCCGACGGTGTCGGTCAGTTCGCTGTCGATGTACATCACCCCACCCAGCAGGCGAAAGCCCTTGAGCGGCTCGCCAAACACATTGAGCTCGACGCCTTTGTTTTCGCGCTTGCCGTTGGGCCCGAACACCCGGGTGCTGGCATTGGTCTCGTAAGCCGGCTGCTTGATGCGAAAGGCGCTGGCGGTCAGGGCGAAGCTGCCCAGGTCATACTTGGCACCCACCTCCACCTGGCGGCTGATGAACGGTGCAAAGATCTGGTCTTCGTTGATCGAGGTCGACGGGGCGATCTTGCCCTGGCTCAGGCCTTCCATGTAGTTGGCATACAGCGAGAGCTGGTCGGTGAGCTTGAACAGGATGCCGCCCGAGGGCGAGACCTTCTCTTCGTCATAGGCGGTGTCGCCCTTGATGCCATCGCTCCAGTCATCGACCTGGACCCGCTGCCAGCGCGCGCCGAGGGTTAGCAGCAGGCGCTGGTCGAAAAAGCCCAGGGTGTCGGACAGCGCCACGCCGCTGAAGCGGTTCTCGGTATAGACCTTGGGGTCCGAGCGCAGCAGGGGGCCGGGAGTAGGGGTAGGGCGCGGGTTGTAGAGGTTGCTCGGGCGTGCCGCATAACGCCCGCCGCCGTTCTCGAAATCCATGTAGAAGTCGTTGGCGGCGAGGTTGACCTCGTGGCTCACCGGGCCGGTTTCGAACCAGTTGCGCAGGCCGGCGGTGGCGGTGCGCACGTTCTCGTCGCGGGTGAAGTCGCGCGGCTGGACGCTGAAGTCACCGGCATCGTTGGAGACCGGCACGTTGTGGCGGAGGAAGTCATGGTTGCTCTTGCGCGCGCCGACGGCGCCGTAGGCCATCAGCGAGTCGTTGATATCGAATTCGGCGTTCACCGCGCCGAAGGTATCGTTGGTGCGCGCCTTGCTCCAGGCCTGGGCGTAGTTGCGTCGCACCTCCTCGGCATCCGGAACCTTGGCATTGGCGCCGACGATCACCCGCTCCTGGGGCGCATCGGTGTTGCGCTCGGTATGGCCGATATCGGTGGACAGGCGCAGCCGCTCGCCGCGAAAGTCCAGGCCGAGCACGGCCATCTCGCGGTCGACGCTCTGCTGGTCCCATTCGGTGTCGCCCGATTGCTTGACGCCGTTGAAGCGCAGGCCGAACTTGCCGTCCTCACCAAAACGCCGGCCGATGTCCACGGCGCCGCCGACCTGGCTGTCGGAAGCGTAGCTGCCGGTAAACTCGGTGATCGGTTTGTCGCTGGCGCGCTTGGGCACCACGTTGATGCCGCCGCCGACGCTGCCGCGTGGCGAGATGCCGTTGATCAGCTGGCTGGGGCCTTTGATGATGTCGACGCGGTCGGCCATTTCCATGTCGATGGAGTAGGTCGGCAGGATGCCATACAGGCCGTTGTAGGCGACATCGCTGTTGAACAGGCTGAAGCCGCGAATGGTGAACTGCTCGAAGCGCCCGCCAGCCGGGTTGGTGGCGCGCACCGACGGATCGCTGGCGATCAGGTCGCCGAGGGTCCGCGCCTGCTGGCCCTTGATCGCCTCGCGGGTGTAGGTGGTCATGCTGAAGGGGGTTTCCATGAAGTCGCGCGAGCCGAGCAAGCCTTGCGAGCCACGGCGGGCGACCTGGCCACCGGCATAGCGTTGGCCATCGTCGTCAGCGCCGCTGTGGGCACCGAGGATGCTGGTCGGGGCGATTTCCACGGCGTCGCCGCTTTGCGGTGCCGGCACCAGGGTATAGGCGCCTGCCGCCACCGGTTGCAATTGCAGGCCCGAGCCCTGCAGCAGCCGGGCAAACCCTTCATCGACGCTGAAACTGCCGCTCAAGCCGGCACTGCGCTGGCCATTGACCAGGGCCGGGTCCACCGACAGGCTGACCCCGGCCTGGGCGGCAAAACGGGTCAGCGCCGCGCCCAGGTCGCCAGCCGGCACCTGGTAGCTGCGGGTGGCGCTGTCGGCCAGCGCGCACAGCGGGGCCAGCGACGCCAGGCCGAGCATCAGGCACAGGGTCGGGGACGAAAACGAAGACGCCAGGCGCGTTCGGTGGCGTGTCAGTGCGGGCATTGTTGCGCTCTCTTTTGGGTTCACATGCCCTTGATGACAAGCGAGCGAACAAAAGGGGACAGGGCTTTTCGCAAATCATGCCACGCATGACGACGGCGGGTCTGCTCGCTGATCAGGCCGGGGCGTACGGGGCGTAGTCCAGGTAACCCTTGGCGCCGCCACCGTAGTAGGTGTCGCGATCCGGCGCGGTCAACGGCCAGCCGTTTTTCAGGCGGGCAACCAGGTCGGGGTTGGCGATGAACGGCTGGCCAAAGCCCGCCAGGTCGATCAAGCCTGCGTCCACCAGGTCCTGGGCACGCTCCAAGGTCATGTCCCCGGCCAGGATCAGCGCGGTCTGGCCCAGTTGCGCCTTGCACTGCGCCAGCAGCTCACGCAGTGCCTGCTCCTGGGCCACCGCGCCTTCGCTGGCGAGGAAGAAGTGGGTCTGGTCCATCACATGCACATAGGCGATGCCGCGTTGACCCATGCCGGCGCAGAGGGCCGAGTAGGTCTCGTCGATTTGCGCGTAGATTGGCATGTCGAACAGCTGGCCGTACGGCGAGATGCGGATGCCGACCTTGTCGGCGCCGATGCGCCTGACGACGGCATCGACCACCTCAAAAACGAAGCGCAGGCGGTTTTCCAGGGTGTCTGCGGCGTAACGGTCGCTGCGATCGTTGACCAGCGGGTTGAGGAACTGCTCGATCAAGTAACCGTTGGCGCCGTGGATTTCCACGCCGTCAAAGCCTGCGGCAACGGCGTTGGCGGCGGCCTGGGCGAAGTCTTCGACTACCCGGCCGACTTCTTCAGTGTTCAGCGGGCGCGGTGTCGAGGTCGGGACAAAACCGGGCTCGCCACTGTCGGTATAGCCGAAGGCAATCGCGCCCTGGGCGACCTTGCTGGTGGCGCTGACCGGGGCCTGGCCATCGCGCTGGATCGAGGTGTGCGATACCCGGCCGACATGCCACAGCTGGGCAAAGATCTTGCCGCCGACGCTGTGCACCGAGTCGGTCACCAGCTTCCAGCCCTGGACTTGCTGCTCGGTGAAAATGCCCGGGTTGAACAGGTAACCCTGGCCTTCGCGGGAAATTGGCGTGCCTTCGGAGACGATCAAACCGGCGGTGCCGCGTTGGGTGTAATGCAGGGCGATCTGTTCGGTGGCGATGTCTTCGGGGGCGCGTGAGCGAGTCATGGGCGCCATGACGAAACGGTTGCTCAGTTGCAGCGAGCCGAGGTCATAAGGGGCAAACAGGTCATTCATGAGTGGGGCCTCTCGGTGGAATGGCGCCATCCTAGGGTCTTGCGAAAACAGCTACAATCGAGGCAAATGGCAAAACACTATTGCTGTAACAGCAATATGTGCGCCTATACTGGGCGGATTTCCCGTTGCAGGAGCTGCCCATGCACCTCAAGGCCCACCGCTTTTTCGCCATGGTGGCGGTAACCGGCAGCTTCTCCGCCACCGCCCGGCACTTTCAGGTGCCGGCCTCATCGGTGTCACGCTTCATCGCCGCGCTCGAGCGCGAGGTCGGGCAGCAGTTGCTGTACCGCAACACCCGTGCGGTCAAGTTGACTGACGCCGGCGAGCGCTATTACCTGCAGATTCGCGAAGTGCTGGAGCTGCTGGATGCCGCCGACGAATCGATCAGCGGCAAGACCGGCGACATTCGCGGCCTGGTGCGGATCAACGCGCCGGTGGCCTTCGCCCATTTGCACATCGTCCGGCTGCTCAATGGCTTGCATGAGCAGTACCCGGAGCTGACCGTTGAACTGACGGCCACCGATGCCTATATCGACCCGGTGCAGGAGGGCGCCGACATCACCTTCCGCGTCGGCCACCTGGAGGATTCTGGATTGATCGGGCGGCAGATCTGCACCCAGCGGTATGTGCTGTGCGCAAGCCCCGATTACCTGCACAGATATGGCCAGCCGACGTCCGCGCAGGACCTTCGCCAGCATTGCTGCCTGGTCTACAAAGGCACCGGCGGGGCGCAGCGCTGGCACTTGCGCCGCCCGGGCAGCGATACCGTTGAAGTGGTCGACGTGCACGGGCCGCTGCGCAGCAACAATGCCCAGGTGCTGGTCGAGGCGGCCCTGGCCGGACGGGGCATCGTGTTCTTTCCGTCCTGGCTGTTCAGCAAGCACAGCTTTACCAGCAAGGCTCTGGTGCAACTGCTGCCCGACTGGGAAGGCGCCGTGGAGGCGACGCCGAGCCAGATCCACCTGCTGTCACCGGAAAACCGCCTGCGCTCGCAGAAGGTGCGGCGGGTGTGGGACTACTTTCTCGACGCCATCGGCACGCCGCCGTATTGGGATGACCTGGGCGCTTGAGTCAACCCTTGGCGCGCCAGGTCACTGGCCAATAGTCCTCGTTGATGCTGTCGCAGCGCCACATGGTCCGGCGGTCCTTGAGCTGCATGGCCGTACCGTCGTATTGCCAGATCGAGCTATCGCCGCAGTCCTTGCCCATCTCGCGGAAAATCTTCAACTGGCCGCTGACCGGGTTGAAGCTGATCAACCCGTACAGGTCAGGGGCAAAATCAGCCTCGGGGGCCGCTTTGAGCTCAAGCGGCGTCGCCTGGTAAGGCGCCGTACGCGAGACGCGGTAGAGGCTGTGGTTGCAGCCGTCCTCGGCACAGCCGTAGCGCAGGCGCACCAGGGCGTGAGCCGGGTCCAGGGGGTAGACCTCGGCCTGGGCCTGCCAGTTTTGATGGGGCGCAGCGCTCAGTTCGTCTTTGCTCAAGGCGATCATGTAGTCGCCGATGGCCTGTTGCTCGGCCTCGTTCAAGGCCGGTGCCAGGGTGAAACGCGGCAGTTTGGGAGTGGCCGGGGCCGGCGGCACGCGGCTGTCCGGCTGGTAGCCGGGGCGCACGAAGGCGCTGGGGTGGCCGATGCGCCCTTGCACCGAATCCATTAGCAGCAGGGTGGCGCTCAAGCCCTGCAGCGATACCCGGCGTTCGCCAAAGTTGCTGTTGGAACTCAGGGTGTCGCTGTTGCGCAGCTCGCGCAGCTTCTCAATGGCGGCGTCGTTTTCCAGATAATAGTACTCACGGCCCTTCGAGCCGTATTTCCAAGGTTCGGTGGGGTGGCCATCGAGGTGAAATTCGTAACGCAGGGCGACGTCGTCGTAGCTGATCGCACTGACCCGGGTGCTGCCCTTGGCGCCGGCTTCGCGAACGATGTACAGGCCCATCCCCGGGTTGTCGGTGCTGCCCGACACCGCGGTGCAGCGGCGGGTGTTGTCGCAGGCTACCCGCCAGTCCTGGAATACCCGGGTCAAGGGCACCTGTTCCGGCGTTGCGGCCAGGGTCAAAGCGGGTAACAGGGTAAGGGCCAGCCAGGTCCATCTTGCTGAAAGCATCGTGCATTGATCCTGCGGTGTCGGTGAAGAGCGGCATGATCGCACCTTGGTGGTAGTCTGGCAGCTGTTTAGGGTCAACCAGAGCAGGAAGCCTTGTGATCGCCATCCGTCCCGTTTTACCCCATGAATGGCCAACCTACCGCGACCTGCGCCTGCAGGCATTGCAGGATTCGCCGGATGCGTTTGGCAGCACCTTCGCAGCAGAGTCGCAACGAACCGATGAAAACTGGGCGGCGCGGATTGCGGCGGCCCATGCCAGTGGCAACGACCGGGCGTTTTTCGCGGTTGATGGCGACGTGGTATGCGGGCTGGTCTGGTGCAAATTGTCCGCCGCCGAGCCGGGTGTGGCTGACATCTATCAGATGTGGGTCGACCCGGCGGCGCGCGGCCTGGGCGCCGGCGGTGCCTTGCTCAAGGCGGCATTGGACTGGGCTACCAGCGTTGCGGTGCGCCGGGTTGGCCTGGGCGTGACCCTCGCCGATAGCCCGGCGATGCGTTTGTACCAGGCCCATGGCTTTCAGCCGATTGGCGCGCCGGAGCCACTGCGCGAGGGTTCCAGCCTGATGTCGCAGGGGATGCAGCGACAGCTGAGCGCTTAATCCTCGAAGCGCCCTGAAGGGTCGCGATCCCGTTCATAGTGCCTGCTGAGCGGGAAGGGCGGCAGCCAGGACTCGCGGCGGAGGGTCCAGCTTTCGTAGGTGGGCGTGAGCAGGTCCGGGGCATCCAGCGAGCCGAGGTTCACTTCGACTTCATCGCCTGAGCGGGCGAACACCGACGAGCCGCAACGGGGGCAAAAATGGCGCCCGGCGTAGTCACGGGTTTCGCCTTCGATGCTGAGCGCATCCTCGGGGAAGATCGCCGAAGCGTGAAACAGCGCGCCGTGGTGCTTGCGGCAGTCCAGGCAGTGACAAAGGCCGACCCGGTAGGGGCGTCCCGAGGCTGCAAAGCGCACGTTGCCGCACAGGCAACCGCCGGTGAAGTGGTCCATGGTGCGTCTCCTGTTGTGTGTTCAGGGCATGGTGTGGGCGCTGGTTGTACTGGACACCTCGCGGGCTAGGCTTCGCAGATTTTGTACAACCCGACACTCATGATCATCAGCATGAACCCAATAAAGATCAGCCTGCCGGAAACAAGCAAACGGCGCCTGAGCTGCCTGGGGAAGTTGTGCAGTTGCGTTGCATCGAGTTGGCCTTGGCGTATATGTTTTTGCGGATAGGCCAGCAAGCCACTGATCATCCCGATAAGCACCCAACGGGAGATCAGGCTTGACGTCCCCCAAACGCGAATTTGCTGCTCAAGCCAGGTGCTGTTTTGCAGCGCTGCAAGTGACCTCTCGAAATTTCGGCCATTTGCGATGCATGCGCTCATCACGATCCCAGTCAACATGATGATCCACGGGCCAAGGATTAGCACTATTTGTACTTCCGGAGGCCATGAGCGAGGGTCAATAGTCATGGGCCTGTCCAGTTGTAGAATAGCTCTCCCGCAAGATCACCGGAGGTGTTGCCAACCACGCTTCCCACATAAGTGCCAATGCCTACCAGAACTATGCCGCAAACGGCGCCGCCGTGCGGTCCGAAGCTTACGCATACCGAAGCGGCGGCTCTGCCACCTGCGTATGCGCCAGCCAACCCGCCTCCAAGTCCGCCCGTGAAGCTGCCGGTCTCGGTAAAACGGATTTTCCTGCATTCCTCAGTCGCTCCAGCTTGACACGCTTTCTGCACCTTCAACCAGGATGCAGTTCCACCCAGTCCAACTCCAACATAGCCACCATACTTGAGATACTTGGCGGTCTTTGCCACCTGTTCCAGATGCGTAGCGTAGCCAGGAATCTGTCCAGCTCCACCAGCGCGGCTCCAGTGGTGAACCAGACTGCGGGTGGAAATCCCCAGGTTCTTGCGTAAGCTCTCGTGGCTACCAAGGCTGAGATGCTTCTTAAGAAAGATACTCCTCAACTGTGCATCAAGCTGCTGGAAGAGCGCGCGCCGGGCATTGAAGAACGCTGGACTATTCAACCTGCCACTGCGATTGAACTCACGCTGGTGTAATTGTTCGATACTGCGCAATGTACCTTCTATCTGTCTCAAGCCCTTCTCCAGCATATCTTTGCCAATACCCATCGATAGACTTGCGGTGCCCAGCATGCCGGCGATTTCGGGCAGGTTGCGCATCATGAAGTCTGCTTCATGGGAAGTGAGCAAGGCCAGGCTTTCGCGTACCTGGGCTGCTGAATTCATTAGTTGGGCTTCTTCGCGCGTGCAGGCACTGTCGATGTCCGGGTCGCCAATGACGAAGATTTCGCCTGCCTTGAAGCCGCTGGCAAAGGTCGGGTTAAGCCGCTGCAGCCGGGCGATCAATTGCGGTCCATGTGCAGTAGTAAGCAATGCCACTACCTGACCGCTAGTCATGCTGCGCGGCACGATGTAGAAGCCGGGCTGCAGCGATTCGGAGGTAGAGGTTATCGAGGGGGCTGGAGAAGCAGTTGAGGGCGGCATCCTTGTCATGCGCAGGTTCCTTGGGCAATGAGGCCCGGAACCTAGCACCAACGCTAGCGGCATAACGCACCGGTGGACGGAATCGGAAATGTCCCACAGTAAAAGCAGATTCGTTTAAGCAGGTGTACGAAAATGCCTATGGGGGCGGGGGCAGTCCAGTTTTCCTAGTAAATAAGATATGACTGTTTGTCGATGTTTGAGTAATTTGCCTGAGGAGGTACTTTGGATTGGGTTAAAAGCGTCATTATTAAAATGACAGAAGTGATAATGTCCGACTGCTCTGACTTGAATGCAATTCTTGATCGTATAAACAAGAGAATGGCGCCGGTCTCAAAAGATCTACGTCACGCCGACAATCGATGTGTCGTTGATTGTACAGGTGAGTTGCTACTTAACCTCGTCGAGCAAAAATATGGGCGCTCGACCTTGGAAGATCACGAAATTTGTACCAGGCCAGCTTTTCTGGACTCTCCAAGATTACGTGTGGGCGTAACTGTGTCTACGACAGATAATCCTGATGTAGTGAATCTCGCTTGTATTGGGACTTTGGTGGAAACTTGGGAGCAGTTTTTTTACGAGCTTGCTCATGAATCTGTACATCTTCTCGGTCCGGCTGACACGAATGTTGTTCCAGTAGCTGCGATTGAGGAGGGTGTGGCAGTTAAATTTGCAGAGGATTTCTATGCTGAATTTATTTTTCCCGTCACAGGAGTCAAACCACTTTATTCTCCGTTAACCTCCCCGAGGAGTGTGTACTTCAAAGCTCATCAGAGTGTCAGTAAAATGCCTGATAGGTTATTGAAAGATGTTAGGCGTGAGTTTGAAAATTTCCATTTGGTGAGTAATCCTGGATTCTATGATATGGCGAAAAATTTATTACATTGGAGGAGGCGGAGATGCTGACTTCGCCATTCGACTACAGAGCGTTCTGAACCTGCTATAGAGCAAAATTGGAATTTTGCTTCGGGTTTGAGTGACGGGGTCTGAGGACGTCAGGTTCTGTACGAAACTCTTTGAAACCGCTGTTGCCGCACCTGAACACTGAGATTCGGAAGAGTGCGGGCCCATTGAAGGCAGGAGGCCAGGATGGTTAAGTGGTACGAAATTCCTGATGCAGCCTGGGAGCTGGTTGCTGAGCTCTTTGAACAGCCCCGCCGCAACGGTCGGCCGAGAGCCGATGACCGCTTGATGCTCAGTGCTTCTGGGTGTTTTACTCAGGCGCCGCGTGGCGCGAAATATCCGATCGCTTCCGCCCTTGGTCAACGGTCTACCAACGGTTTCGGGATTGGCGTAACCAAGGAACGTTCAACCTGATGCACAAGCGGCGGCACATCAAGCTGAACGAGCAAAGATTGATCGACCTGGAAACCTGGATGATCGACTCCACTGCTGAACGCGTAACCCGAGCCTCATCTGGCGCCGGGAAAAAAGGGGGCCTGATGAGCCCTCAGATCACGCACTAGGTCGCAGTCTCGGAGAGCTGACGACCAAGATTCATATGCTTTGCGACGCTAATAGCGTACTTCCCGGCAACGCAACATCATCGAACGCATGTTCGGCTGGATGAAAGAAAACCGCCGCATTGTGACACGCTTCGACAAGCTCGCGAAAAACTACGGAGCGATGGTCTCGTTAGTTTGTGCTATGCGGTGTTTGCGAAATTACTTTTAGTACAGTGCCTAGTCAATAACCCTGCAGGAGCGGGCCTTGCCCCGCAATGCGATGTAGCTGACAGAACGCTATCGCGGGGCAAGCCCGCTCCTGCAAAGTCAGTACCCGGTCATTTCCAGATAGCCCTTGCCGCTCACACTTCCACTAAAGTGCACGGGCCCTTCCCAGTACGGAAAACGCGTAGACATCCACGCGTTCGGCTCCAGCGCATCGACCTGCACATCCACGTCATGCGCCGGCACCTGCACGCGCCAGCGGGTAGGCACCTCGCGGCCGTTTTCCTGCTTGCCCCAGGCCAGCTCCTGCAACTGGATCTGTTCACCCTGCAGTGCCTGGGCGCGACCCTCGGCACTGATCCAGGTACCTGCGCGGTAGGGTGTGCCTTGGGTCTCGCGCACGCGAAACAGCATCAGTTTGGCGCCGCTGTCCAGGTGCAGGGAAAACCAGTCCCAGCCCGACTGCCCGGACGCCAGGGGCTGGCTGCTCCATTCGCGGTCGAGCCAGGCACTGCCGGTCACCGCAAGGCGTTGGCCGTCGCGTTCGACCTCGCCGCTGACCCGGTAGAACGGCTGGCTGTAATAGTACGACGCCTGGCCCTTGCCGGATTTTTCGCTGTAGCCCTGGGTGCCATGCAGCACCAGCGGGCCAGTGCTGACCAAGTTCAGGGTGTAGTTGAAGCCCTTGCCGTTGGCGGTCATTTGCAAGCGTGCGAGGTCGTTGCTGCCCTGCAATGACCAATCGTTGATCCAGGCCCGAAACGGCGTGGCTTCGACGCCCGCCTGGCCAATGCCACCGCGCGCCAGGGTTTCGCTGGACTGATGGCCGCCAGGGCCGGTGAGTGCGGCATGGCCCATCCACAGGTTGGGGCTGTTCCAGCCGGTTGTTTCCGGGCCGGGGCGCAGGGCCGAGCGGAACAGCGTCCACTGTGCGCCCCAGTCACGTCCCTGGTTGTCCTTGAGGTTGGCGGTGACGTACCACCACTCGATGCGAAAGCCATTGTGGGCCGCGTGGTCGAGGGGGAACACCAGCGAATGGGCGCGCGTCACCTGGCTGAAGGCAGTGGCGTCCTGGTCCAATCCGGCAAAGCCTTTGGGCGTTGGCGCAGGCTGGTCGCAACCGGCCAGCAGCAACAGGCCGATCAACAGGCAGCGGTTACGCTTCATCGGCGAATTGCCTCAGCAGCGCGCTCGGCTGGCGCCGCGCCAGTTGCCACAACGGCCAGGCGCTGGCCAGCAGGCTGGTCAACAGGCCGAGCAGCGCCAGTTGCAGCAGTTGCGCGGCAAATACATGCAGGGGCAGGCGCCAGCCGAAGGCCTGGACATTGACCACCGCCACCAGGCACCAGGCCAGCAACAGCCCCAAGGGGATGGCCAGGAGCACGGTCAGGCTGCTCAGCATCAGGGTTTGGCCCAGTGACAACCACACCAGCTGGGTGCGCCGCACGCCCAGGGCCCAGAGGGGTGCCAACTGGCCCAGGCGGCTCTGGCTCAGGGTCAGCAGGCTGATGAACAGAGCGACGCCCGCCACCCCCAGGGTCAGGCTGTTGAGCGCCGTGGTGGCGGCGAAGGTACGGCTGAAGATCTCGGTAGACCAGCGTTTCAAGCTGGCTTGCTCGACCACGCGGCTGTCGTCCAGGGCGAAGCGTTGTTGCAGGTCGGCTTTGAGCGGCGCAATACCTTCAGGCGCCAGGTTCAGGCTGATAGTGCTCAGCTTTGCCTCTGGCAGGTGCCCGCGCAGCCAGTCGGCATTGACCAGCAGATGCCCCTTGGGGTTGCCATAGTCGGCATAGATGCCGACCACGGTCATGGCTTGGTTCGGTAGCTGCAGGGGGGCGCCCACCTGCACGCCCAGGCGCCGGGCCAGTTGTTCACTGAGCATCACTGCCCGACCGCTGGCCAATTGCGCCCAGGCCTGCGGGCGTTGTTCCAGCAATGGCCAACGCGCAGGGTAGGCGGGGTGATCGATGATGCCCTGGACTTGAACCGGCCACTGCTGCAAGCGTATTTCTGCACGCCAGCTGGGCAGCAGCACGGTGACTGCCGGTTGCCGGCTTAGCCACTCAGCGATCTGCAGGGCCTGTGTCGTGTCCTGGGGAGTGAGGTAAAGATCGGCAGAGAGGCGCTGGTCGAGCCAAGCGCTGAAGGTCTTGCGAAAACCCTCGGTCATGCTGCCTACGCCGACGCTGGCGGCCAATGCCAACAGTAGCGCCATCAGCGCCAGGCTCAGGGCAGGGAGCTGCTGGCGGCTGTCGGCGACAAACCACTGCGCCAACGGCCCGCGACACAGGCGTGCCAGCCAGGCCAGCGCGCTATCGAGCAGGGCGGGCAACAGCAACGCTGCCGCCAGAAGCAATGTGGCGAGCAGGAGCAAGGCACTGGCCAAGCTGTTGCCCCATTGCCAGCAGCCCAGCGCAACCGCCAGCAACAGCCCGGCCGCCAGCGCCTGGCGGCGCAACCAGGGCCCTTGGGCCAGGCGCCAGGCTTGCGGCTGCGCCAGGGCCAGCAACGGCAAACGGGCGGCGCGCAGCACGCTGCTCACACCTGCGAGCAAGGCACCGAAGACACTCACCACGACCCCCGCCAGCCACCACCAGGCCGGCAGGTTCAGTTGCCCGGCCACCTGGGCGCCGTACAGGCCGCGCAAGCTGGCGGCGACATCAGGTAGCAACAGGGCGGCCAGGCCATAACCGCTGGCGACCCCGGCCAGGCCGCCGAGTACGGCGAAAACACCCAGCTCCAGTACCAGGGCGATCAACAGGGTGCTCAAGCTGATGCCGCAGGCGCGCAGATTGCGAATCAGGCCGCGGCGCTGTTCGAGGGCCAGGCCGATGGCGGCGTGGGCGATGAACAGCCCGACGACGAAAGCCAGCAGGCCGAGGGCGGTGAGGTTTAGGTGAAAACTGTCGGTCAGACGCTGCAGGTCGCCGTCGTCGCTGGGCGCGTGCAGGGTCAGGCGCTCGGCGAATGCTGCCGGCAAGGGCCTGGCCTCATCGCCCACCAGCAATCGCGACAATTGCCCTGGCGCGTGCAACAACGCTTGTGCATGGCCGATATCCACCACGATCACGCCCGGTGCCAACTGCGGCTGCACCACCAGGGGCGGTAACACCTGACCATCACTGCTGGTAGCTCGCCCGGTGGCATCCACACCCAGTTGTCGCAACGTATCGGGGCCTACCCAGGCTTGCCCCGGCATGCCAATGAATGCCTGCAGGTCGAACCCTTGCAGCGAGGTGCCGGCAACGGTCATTGCCGCTGGCAGGCTCAGCGGCTCAATGCCGATCAGGCGCACCGTCAGCGGCTGCTCGCCGGCAAAGCGCAGGCGACCCTCCAGCACCGGCGACAGCTGCCAGCCGAGCTTGCGCAGTTGCAGATACAGCGATTGATCGAAGCGCTCACCGCTACGGGCCACCAGCTGCGCTTGCGCAGGGCCGGCCAGCACCGCACTGGCGCGGGCGTAGTCGGCCCGGGCCTGACTGTTGAGTGCCTGCACCCCGGTCCACAGGGCGGTGGCCAGCCACAGGCCGGTAAAGATGCTGAAAAACTGCAAGCGATGGCGCCGCCAATGGCTCAGCAGTGCCTGCAGGGCAATCAGCAGCGGGCTCATCACAGCGCCTCGCGCTGTATACGCCCGGCATGCAGGACGCAGCGCTGCTCCAGGCGCGCAGCCTGGCGCGGGCTGTGGGTGACCATCAGCAGGCTGCTGCCGGCCTCGCCGACCAGTTGCAGCATCAGCGTCAGTACCTCATCGCTGCTGGCTTCGTCGAGGCTGCCGGTGGGTTCATCAGCCAGCACCAGTGGCGGGCGGGCAGCCAGTGCGCGGCCAATGGCAACCCGCTGCTGCTGGCCGCCGGAGAGTTGCTCCGGGTAGCGCTGCAGCAGGCTGGCGAGGCCAAGGCGGGTGGTCAGGTAGTCCAGCCAGTGCTGCTCACAGCGCGCCGCCAGCCTGGCCTGAAAGGCAAGATTGGCCGCCACATCGAGGCTGCTGATCAGGTTGTACTGTTGGAACACCAGGCCGATGCCTTCCCGCCGCCAGCGTGCCAGGGCGGCTTCTGAACGTCCGTCCAGGGGCTGGCCGTCGATCAGGATGCGCCCGCTGTCGGCACGATCGAGGCCGGCGACCAGGTGCAGCAGGGTGCTCTTGCCGCTGCCGGACTCGCCCATCAACGCCAGGCTGCTGCCTTGGGCCAGGTGCAAGTCGACGCCTTGCAGCACCGGTAGCGGGCCTTGGGCGGTGCTGAAGGACTTGTGCAGGTGTTCGATGACCAGCATTGGACGGTTGTTCCTTGCAAACGCGGACCTGGGTACAGGAATAGCAGTGTTGCCGGGCTTTGCACGAATCACGGTAGGCACCGGCTGGGTTGCGACCGCTTCGCGCTCGATTGCTGGGCAAGTCGGGACGTCGCACCGCAGCCCCCACAGGATTTGGAGTGGTCATGCACCGATGTTTTCGGGCACGATAGCGCGGACTCAATCGCGAGCGTTGTACATGAAGCATGAACTCTGGATGGAGCCGGATGACTGTCAAACCTTCTGCCTGGCCGGGCCCCGCGGTGACAACGCGCGGGCGCTGATGGGCGCCGGCTCAAGGCTTGTGTGGGAAGTCGAAGCTGACAGTTATTTCGACGCAATGAGCCAATACTATGCCTACATGGACTGGGGAGAGTACCGAAGCGACTTTCCCGAGCAGGATAAAACCTCCTACAAAGCGCTTGGCTGGTGTGACCAGGACCAGCCCTGTCAACGCGAGCCGGCATGAACAATCTCCTCGCCAGACTGATCCGCGATTACCAGGCAAGTGTCAGCGCCGCTGTCGAACTCATGCAACGCTCAGGCATCCCGAGACCCTCGAGCGCTATGGCGTGGGTGACGATGGATATCCCCCATCGCGGCGAGCTTGATGGCGGCGTTGGTTACTTCAAGCACGGTTACGGCTGTGCGGTTCACTTGCCCACCGGCCCCGTCGATTTCGACTTTGGCGAGCAGGGTGAGCTCGATGGCTTCGACCTGTGGCGGCTCGCCGGCTTTGCTGAGGGCAGACTGCCTTCGTACGGCTTTGCCGATGAGGATGCACTCAAGGCCTGCTTCAACGCCGAAATAGCGGCCGGTAGCCTAGTGAGTTCGGGCTATATCCTGTTTTACCTGGCGAAAGACCGCTGAGCCAGGTTCGCCGGTCAGGACGTTGCCAGGCAACGGCTGATCAGCTCGCGCAGCCAGCACCGAGGCGAGGAACATGAAGTGCGGCACCGACAGCACGACCCGCTCGGCGGTGATGCCTGTGCTTTGTGGTATCGGGCCTGTATCGTCAGGTGTTTTTAGCGCTCGCTAAAAAGTACGCCACCAGCGCATTGGCATGGCCATGGCCCATACCATGTTCGGCTTTGAGCCAGTTGACCATTTCCATGTGCTTCTTGTCGTTGACCGTGCCAAGTTGGTTCAGCCAGTGGCTGATGGGCTGGCCGTACTTTTTCTCGATGGAGGGGAAGTACGAAGCTGGCCCTTTTACTTTTGTTTCTTCGCTCATGACGCGTGCTTCCTTTTACGTGGATGGAATGGGATGTGACCGAGCTCATCCTCTCGACTCGGCCACCAGCAACAAGGATTGCGGCAGCGGGTTTTGCGGATGCTGCGGCTCCTGCAGGGCGATCAGCCTGAACCCCGCCATGTCCAGGGCATTGATCCAGCTGGACAAGGTGCGCAAGTACCAGGGCATGGGGTGCCATTGGCCCTGAAAACCGGCAAAGGTCTCTTGCCGCCAACCGTCCTGATAGTCGCCTGCAGCGGCCGTCCACGGGTGCAGGGTCTGGATCACCAGGGCGCCGCCGGGGGCGAGCAGGGCGTTCATGGCGCCGAGCAGGGGGATGATGTCCTGGTGCAGCAGGGCGAAGTTGGCGCAGATCAGGTTGTAGTCGCGGCCAATATCTACCTGCGCTTGTGCCAGTGCCTGGTAGCTTGCCAGGTGTACTTGGGCAGCGCCCGCCGCCCGCGCCGCTTCCACCAGGGTCGGGTCGCCATCGACGCCCACGGCATCGATGCCGCGCTTGGCCAGCGCCCGCAACAACCAGCCTTCACCACAGCCGAGGTCCAGCACGCGTTCGGGCTGGCGGCCGAGCACGGCCAGCAGAATGGCCTGATCGGTAACCTTCAGGCGGCTTTCGATGGCGCCGCTGCGGATGGCTTTGATCCAGGCTCGGGCGTTGTGTTGCCAGCTTTGCAAAAGTTCGGTTTCAGGGGCGGGCATTGCGCTCTCCAGTGCGGCGGTACCTGCCCAGTCTAGGCAAACGACCCGGTGCGCACCTCCCCGTTAAGCACATAACGTGCAACCAGCACTCCGCTTGGCGTGCTGCTCGATTGCGCCAGGGTAAATGCCGACGCGTGTGCCTGGTCATCGAACCAGCGCTTGCCACGCCCGAGGATGATCGGGTGGATCAACAGCTGCAGCTCATCCACCAACCCTGCCGCCAGCAATTGGCGCACCAGCTCGCCGCTGCCCTGGGTCAACAAGGTGTCGCCCGCCTGCTGCTTGAGTGTACGGATCGCCTGCGCCAGCTCACCGGCCAGGGCATGGCTGTTGTGCCAGCTCAGGGTGTCGGGATGATGGGTGGCCACATGCTTGGGCACGCGGTTGAACAGGTCGGCGATGAACTGGTCTGCGCTGGCGGTCTGGTGCGGCCAGTAGCCGGCGAAGATGTCGTAGGTGCGCCGCCCCAGCAGCAGTTCGAACGGCTGCGAGAACAGCGTCTGCATGGCCTCGCCGAACGCTAGATCGGCAAACGGCACGACCCAGCCGCCGTAGCGGAAACCGCCGCTGGTGTCTTCTTCAGGCCCGCCCGGAGCCTGGATTACGCCGTCGAGGCTGGTGAACGCGGCAACGATGAGTTTGCGCATGGTCTGCTCCTGATGGGGTGGGTTGAGGGCATGCCTGACCATAGTCGAACCAGGCGCGGCGAAATCGACAGTGCGCTGATCATCTGTGTACTATCGCCACCAGGCCAATGCTGCCTGCCGCTCGCGCCCTCAGGGCATGGTGAAAGCATGTGAACAACTCCCGAACCCTGTCGCTTTTCTTGCAGTCGAGGTTTGGCAACGCGAGCACCTTGTGGCCTCGACTCCAGGAGGAACGATGATTTCACTCGAACAGGCCAAACAGATGGCCAAGCGTCTGCGCGTGTCGCTGCAAGCGCAGAGCCCGCAGCTTTCACATTCAGGCGCGCTGGAGCTGGTGGCGCAGCAGCTGGGTTATAAAGACTGGAACACCGCCGCTGCGTTGTTGCCCCCGGACAGCCCGGCAGCGGCGATCCGCTTCGACAAGCCCATCCCCATTTTGCGCAGTTTCGATGAAACCAAGGCCCGCGAATTCTATTTGGGTTTCCTGGGTTTCAGCGTCGAGTTCGAGCACCGTTTCGAGGCTGACCTGCCGCTGTACCTGGGCATCAGCCGCGATGGCCTGCAGTTGCACCTGTCCGAGCATCACGGTGATGCCAGCCCAGGCGCAACGATCTTCGTGCCCATGCACAATATCGAGCCACTGCGCGACGAGCTGCAGGCCAAGCGCTACGGCTATGGCCGGCCGGATATTGTCGAGCAGGGCTGGGGCAAGGTGCTGGAAGTCTATGACCCGTTTGGCAACCGGATCCGCTTCTGCCAGAGCTGATGAGCCCTGATAGAGCTGTGCTGGCCTCATCGCGGGTCTAGCGTGATGTGGCTCAACGCACGCGCTGGGCGACCCACTGCCGGTACTGGCGGGCGCGCAGCGCATTGCCCAGTTGCTGGCCGATCAGCGCCCACAGCGGCGACACCTGCGGGCGGGGCGCCTTGCCCTGGCTGAGCTTGCGCAGCTGGAACTTGACCAGGGCCATGTTGGCCAGCGATGCCAGCGGCTTGTTCTTCCAGGTGATCGGCGCCAGCGCCGGCGCCGTGCCTTTGCCTTGCTGCCAGGCGCGGGGCAGGTTGGGGTCGATGGCTAGCGCCGTGCCGATGCCGACCATGGCCACGCCACTGTCGACCACCTGCTGGGCCACCGGCAGGCGGCGGATGCCGCCAGTGACCATCAGCGGCATGCTCGCCACCTTCTGCACGTCGCGGGCGAACTCCAGGAAGTAGGCTTCCCGGGCCAGGGTCCGCCCGTCACGGGCTTCACCCTGCATGGCCGGGGCTTCGTAGCTGCCACCGGACAATTCCACCAGGTCGACGCCCAGGCCGTTGAGCAGTTGCACCACCTGACGGGCATCATCGGCACTGAAGCCGCCGCGCTGAAAGTCGGCGGAGTTGAGCTTGACTGCCACGGCAAACTGCGGCGCCACCACCGCGCGCACTGCCTTGACGATTTCCAGCAACAGCCGCGCACGGTTCTCAAGCGAGCCGCCCCAGGCGTCGTTGCGCTTGTTGCTCAGCGGCGAGAGGAACTGGCTCAGCAGGTAGCCATGCGCGGCATGAATCTCCACCCCGGTGAAACCGGCCTGTTCGGCCAGTTGCGCGGTACGGGCAAAGCGTTGGATGACATCGTCGATCACCGCCTCGGTCATCGCCTGGGGTGGGTTGAAGTGCTTCGACAGTTTGCCCATCTCCAGCGCCACCGCCGACGGCGCCCAGGTGGGCTGGCCGAGGTTGGCCGGCATTTGCCGCCCGGGGTGGTTGATCTGCAGCCAGAACTGCGCACCCTGGGCACGGCCGACACTGGCCCAGCGCTTGAACTTGGCCAGTTGCCGGTCATCCTCCAGCACCACGCCGCCCGGGCCGGTCATGGCGCGGCTGTCGACCATCACGTTGCCGCTGATCAACAGGCCGGCGCCACCTTCGGCCCAGGCCTGGTACAAGCGCAGCAATTCTACGGACGGCGCCTGGTCGGCGTCGGCCATGTTCTCTTCCATCGCGGCCTTGGCCAGACGGTTGGGGATTTCGCTTGCGTTGGGCAATGTCAGCTTGTCGAACACGTTCATGGCAGCACCTCGGTTGATCGTGCTCAAACCATAACTTTAAAGTTAACTTTAATGTCAACAGGCTTTTTCAGCGGGGCGGGCGAGGTGCCAGGGAAGGGCCCTGGCACCATCGCATCAGCTGCGTATGAAGGCCAGCAGGTCGGCGTTGATGATGTCGGCATGGGTGGTGGGCATGCCGTGGGGGTAGCCTTTGTAGGTTTTCAGGGTGCTGTTGCTCAGCAGCCTGGCCGACAGCAGGCCTGAGTTTTCGTAGGGCACGATCTGGTCGTCGTCACCGTGCATTACCAGCACCGGCAGGGTGAGGCGCTTCAAGTCCTCGGTGAAGTCGGTCTGCGAGAAGGCGACGATGCCATCGTAGTGGGCCTTGGCGCTGCCCATCATGCCCTGGCGCCACCAGTTGAGGATCACCCCTTGCGACGGTGTCGCACCGGGGCGGTTGTAGCCGTAGAACGGCCCGGCGGGAATGTCGTGGTAGAACTGCGCGCGGTTGGCCGCCAGCTGCGCCTGCAGGTCGTCGAACACCGACTTGGGCAGGCCGCCGGGGTTACTGGCGGTTTGCACCATCAGCGGCGGCACCGCCGCGAGGATCGCCGCCTTGCTGGCGCGGTCCTGGCCGTGGCGGGCCAGGTAATGGACCACCTCGCCGCCACCGGTGGAGTGCCCGACATGCACCGCGCCGCGTACGCCCAGGTGGTCGACCACTGCCGCCACGTCATCGGCGTAGTGGTCCATGTCGTGGCCATCCCAGACCTGGCTGGAGCGCCCATGGCCGCGGCGGTCGTGGGCGATCACCCGATAACCCTGGGCCAGGAAGAACAGCATCTGCGCATCCCAGTCGTCGCCGCTGAGGGGCCAGCCGTGGTGGAAGAAAATCACCTGGGCATCGCGCGGGCCCCAGTCCTTGTAGAAGATTTCAACGCCGTCTTTGGTTGTGACGAATGCCATGTTCGTTGCTCCTCTGTGATGTGTTTGCTGCGTCCTAGGGTTAAAGTGAGGTTTAAGGTCAATGCCCTGTTGAAGGCGAGCTATGAGAATAGGAGAACTGGCGAAACGCAGCGGCCTGAGTGCCTCGCGCATTCGCTTTTACGAGGCCAGCGGCCTGATCAGATCGGTGGCGCGCAAGGCCAACGGCTACCGCGACTACGCCCCGCAAGCGCTGTGGACGCTGCAAATCATCACCAGCGCCCAGGGTGCCGGGTTCAGCCTCGAGGAGATCCGCCAACTGCTGCCGGCCAACGCCGACGGCTGGCAGCATGATGCGCTGCTGGCCGGGCTCAAGCGCAAGGTCGCCGAGATCGAAGTGCTGCAGCAGCAACTGGCGCAGAATCGCGCGCAATTGCTGGTGGCCATCGACAGCATCGAAAACCGCCCCGAAGACCGCACCTGCACCGAAAACGCGCGGATGCTGATGGAACGGCTGTTGGAGCAGGGGTGAGCGGAGCAGGCTTGATCTTGACGTTGACGTTAACCTTGGACCCGCCACAGCGGCCCGCTCAACCAACTGCCGGTGCCGTTGACGCAGGAGCTAGGCCGACGACCGCTTCGCGTTCTCAGGGTTGATGCATTCCCTGTGGGAGCTGGCTTGCCAGCGATGAGGCCGGTACAGCCAGCACATCAGGTGTTGCCTGGATTGCGACCGCTGCGCGCTCGATCGCGGGCAAGGCCCGCTCCCACAGGACTTGCGCCGTTCTCAAGGGCGCTGGCTCGTCAGCAATGTCTCCGGTCCATACACGGCAGCATCATTGCACTGATTGCTGTGCCTTTGGGCTGAAGCCTGCATTGCCGGGCAAGCCTTCGACAAACGCCGCAATCTGCCGACTGCCGCGCAAATGCACCACCGGCACCTGCGGCCCGATGGCCTCGCGCACTGCCTCGATTCCCGGGCGATAACCGCGATCAAAGGTCCAGACGAATTTCAAAAAAGTCAGAAACGCCCGATCAAGCTTTTCGCTACAACCTTCGGGCAGGTCGGGGCGAGGGCGGTTCAACACGCTGCGCTTGATCACCCGCCAAAAGCAGGTCAAGCGCGGTGTATCCAGCCAGATGACCAGGTCAGCGCGCGGCAGGCGCAGGTCAAAGGTACGCCGTGCATAGTTGCCTTCACACACCCAGGTGTCCTGTGCCACCGCCTCGCGCACCCGCGCGCGGTACTGCTCGGCGTCGGGCTCGACCCAGCCAGGCTCCCAGAACAGCCTGTCCAGGTGCACCACCGGCAAGCCCAGGCGTTTACCGAGAACGCGGGCGAGGGTGGACTTACCGCTACCGGCGTTGCCCAAAATGACGATCCGTTGCATGAGGGACTACCTTGTCGAAAAAAGCCGGCGATTGTGCGGGTTTTGCCGGGGCCGTTAAAGAAGGACTGGCGGGGAATCGGGACAACGGTCGAGGCCCGGCCAGTTCAAGGTACCGCCGAAAACACCGAACCCGTGATGCGTTCGCTCAACAGCTCCAGCGCGCGCAGCCCCGCCAGTGAGTTACCCGAAGCGTTCAGTGCTGGTGACCACACACAGATGCTGTAGCGTCCCGGCACAATCGCGACAATACCGCCACCGACACCGCTCTTGCCTGGCAGGCCCACACGGTAGGCAAAGTTGCCTGCCTCGTCATACAGCCCGCTGGTGGCCATGATCGCATTCACTTGTTGTGCTTGGCGTGGGTTGAGCACTTGTTCGCCGCTATGTGGGCAGTAACCGCTGTTGGCCAGGAACGCGAAGCCCCGGGCAACGTCTATGCAGTTCATGGACAAGGCGCAATGGTGGAAGTAGCTGCGTAGCACCGCATCAACATCGTTGTGGAAGTTACCGAACGCCTGCATCAGGTAGGCCATGGCGGCATTGCGTGCGCGGTGCTGGTATTCGGAGTCCGCGACCACAAGGTCGCTGGTAACGCGCGGGTTGCCTGCCAGGCGGCGGACAAAATCACGCATCGAGAGCGCTGGGGTGGCGTAACGGGACTGGTTGATATCGCAGATCACCAGTGCGCCGGCATTGATAAACGGGTTACGCGGCTTGCCTTTTTCCACCTCAAGCTGCACCAGCGAATTGAACGCCTGCCCGGAAGGCTCGTAACCCAACCGCGACCAGATATCTTCGCCGCTGTGGTTGATCGCCTGCACCAGGCTGAACACCTTGGAAATGCTCTGGATCGAGAATGGCGTGTGCGCATCCCCCGCGCAGTGCAATTGACCGTCCAAACCATGCACGGCAATGCCCAGTTGGTTGGGCTCTACCTGGGCCAGGGCGGGGATGTATTGCGCCACCTGGCCCTGGCTGAGCAGGGGACGAACTTGGTCGAGGATCTCTAGCAGTAATGCTTGCATCAGGTGTTGCCTATGGTGCGTTGGTGTCGGATCCCCCCTGGCTAGAGAGGTGTCACTGCCCATCAGGCTGAATGCCATATTTGGGGAAGTTCTGACAGACGATCTTCCCCGGCAGCGGGGCACGTTTGCTCGAAAACAACTTGCCCCTGCATACACCCTTGCAACCTCGTAACCTTGCTCAACCACGTCACGCCTGGTTATGAAACGGCCGGCCAATCGAGCGTTTTCTTGCGCGGCAATGGCCCATCTGGCAAGGTTGCCGGCAAAACGCCCACCGATTGACCCGCGGTGCCTCACATCAAAGGGAATTTGACCTGTCGCTGCAATCATCCGTTCGACGTGATCTGTTGATCCTGTGGCTATCCATTGCCGCCGTTGCGCTTGTGCTGGGGTGGTTGCTGTTGATACTCAGCCGCCAAGGCGCCGGTCCCCAGATTGCGCATGCGCGCCAACTCACCGCGACCAGTTGCCAGGCGCTGCAAGCGGGGGCGGCACGCGTTCGCCAGCAGCTCCCGCCTGCAGACGATCAGCCCTATCCCATGACCCCGGCTGCGGCACAGGCGGTGCTTGATTTGGCACTGCGCGATCAGCCGGGCATGGAGGGCGGCTTCTGGCGAGCGGATGCGGGCGTGGTGGCCTACGCTTTCCCGACCTACGATGGCACGGGAATCAAGCGCGATCCGCCAAGTGCCGAGCTGGAGCGCATTGCCTCCACGGCCCAGCGTGCGCAGGATTCTGCAGGCCTTGTGGCGGACGTGCGACCGGGTTTACGCGAAGCCGTGGCGTTCGCTGCCTGCCCTGTGCCCACCGATGACCGCCGCCTGATCGCCTGGACCCTGCTGCGCGTGCCGCTGTTGGCCGCAGGCACGGTCAACACCCTGATCCTCGCGGTGAGCCTGCTGCTGGCGCTGGTGGTGGTCTCCGGCGCATGGCTGGGCTGGATGCTTGCGCGTTGGCAGCGCCAGTCGGCCCACCTGCGAGAGCAACTGGCCCAGTCCGAACGTCTGGCGACCTTGGGGCGCGTTTGCGCCGGGCTCGCGCATGAGATTCGCAACCCATTGGGCACGATGCGCATGAAGGCGGAAAACGCGATGGCTGCGCCGGCCGACCGGCGCGAAGCCCGTGTGGTTGGTGCCCTGGAGGCGGTGCTGTCGCAAACGGCACGCCTGGAGGCACTGGTGTCGAGCCTGCTGGCATTGACGCAACCGTTGCGCGCCGAGCGCCAGGCGGTTGACCTGCGGGGATGGCTGGAGGCGCAGCGCAATGCCCATGCCGAGGCGGCGCAAAAGCATGGCGTACGAATCACACTGGCGGTTGAACCGCAGCTGTCCGAAAGCGCGAAGGGGCTGGCGCTGTTCGACCCGACACAAATGGCACGGGTCTTTGACAACCTGCTGCTCAACGCGATGGCGCACACGGGAGAATGCGGTGAGATCGAACTCGGTGCGCAGCGCACGCGCCGTGGCGCATTGCTGTTGTGGGTGGCGGACGATGGTTGCGGTATTCCGGCCGACATGCGCGATACGTTGTTCGAGCCTTTCGCCACTACCCGCGCAGGCGGTACCGGCCTGGGGCTGGCGCTGGTGCGCGAGATCGTGCAGGGACACGGCGGGCGGGTCGGTCTCGCCGAGTCGGCCAAGGGCACGCGCATAGAGATGGAGCTACCGTGGCCCGAATCCTGATTGTCGACGATGACGCCGCGTTCCGTGACAGCCTTGCAGAAGTGCTGCAGGACCTGGGCCATACGGTGCTGCAGGCCCAAAGCACCGATGCGGGCCTGCACAGGCTGCGCACCGAGGCCGTGGATGCGGCCATCGTCGACCTGCGGCTGCCGGGAGAGGATGGTCTGGTGTTCCTGCGCCGTGCGGCGCGCCTCTCGCAGGTCCCTTGCATCATGCTCACCGCCTATGCGAGCGGTGGCAACACCATCGAGGCGATGAGCCTGGGCGCGTTCGACCATCTGACCAAGCCCGTGACCAGGGTCGCCCTGGTCGAAACGCTCGAGCGGGCCTTGCGTCAAGCAGCCCCCAGCCCAGACCGGCCTCAGGCGGCCGGGGCATCGCCCGGCGCAAGAGAACCTGTGGATGGCCGTGAACTGGTCAGCGCCAGCGAGGCCATGCGCCAGGTCTTCAAGCACATCGGGCTGGCTGCGAACTCCGATGCCACCGCCTTGATCCTCGGCGAGACGGGCACGGGCAAGGAACTGGTGGCGCGCGCTTTGCATCGCAACAGCGCTAGAGCCAGCGGCCCCTTCGTCGCAGTGAACTGCGCTGCGATCCCGGCTGAACTGATGGAAAGCGAGCTGTTCGGTCATGTCAAAGGCGCGTTCACCGGTGCCGTCCACGAACGCACCGGACGCTTTCGCGAGGCCGATGGCGGCACCCTGTTCCTTGACGAGATCGGCGACATGCCGCTGCCCACACAGGCGAAGATTCTGCGGGTGCTGCAGGAGCGCGAGATCACCCCCGTGGGCGCCAACCGCGTCCAGCCGGTGGACGTGCGCATCGTCGTGGCCACGCACCGGGACCTGCCCGCCGCGGTCAAGGAGGGGCGCTTCCGGGAAGACCTGTGGTACCGCCTGCAGGTGGTGCCGCTGTGGCTGCCGCCGCTGCGTGAGCGGCTGGGCGACGTGCTGCTGCTGGCCGAGCACTTTCTACGCCTGTTGGGCGGCGACTCGCCCAAGCGCTTGAGTGCAGCGGCCGCCCGGCTGCTGCTGGCCCACCCCTGGCCCGGCAACGTGCGCGAACTGCGCAACGCCATGGAACGCGCGGCCATCCTCAGCCACGGCGCGGTCATCGATGTCGAACACATCGGCTTGCAGGCAGCGGCGGCGCCCACCCCGGGCCTGGACATCGACTGGGAGGGACCTATGGCACAAGCCGTTGCCCACCTGGAGCGCGAGATGATTGTGCGAGCCCTGGCTGCGACGGCCGGTAACCGCGCGGAGGCGGCGCGGCGTCTCGGTCTGTCTCGCCAACAGCTCTACCGCAAGCTGGCCGAGTTTGGGCTGGACTGACCCCAGCGCAGGCCAGCCGGTGTCCGATTCTGTGACACTCGGGCGTCACGGGATCGGACGGCGCATGGCTCGTTATTTATGTAAGCAGTTGAATTTGTTGTAAATATTGTTAGGCATGGTGCTTGCACTACAGGTTGGGTGTTGTTTCCCAAGCCAAGGAGCTTCTCCAATGTCTACGTATTTCATCGCCACGTCTGCTGCGCTGGTATTCGGCCTGTGCAGCCTCAGCGCACAGGCCATGCCGCCCGACCCAGCCGCTCATCTGCCTGCGACATCGCATCAAGGCATGGCCGCCCCTGGCCTGATGGGCCAGTACGTGGTGGAAGGTCAGGTCCAGCGGATGCTCATCAATCCCTACGGTGAGGTCGACGGCCTGCGCCTGAGCGACGGAACCATTGTCAAGTTCGCGCCGCACATGGCCGATGCGCTCACTGCGGCGGTCCAGGTGGGGGACGCCGTGCGCATCATCGGACGGGCGCAAGCGCGGGGCACGGTCAAGGCCGACGCCATCGTCCACACCGACAGCGGGCGCACCGTGTACGACCAGCCGCCGCCGGTCGGCGAAGGCCGAGTCCTGCCACCCCACCTGCGCGCCCAGCGCCTGCAGCCCCAGCAGGTGCAAGGCCAGGTGGAGGCTGTGCTCACCGGTCCGCGGGGCGAGGCCAACGGCGTCATCCTCAGCGATGGCAGCATCGTTCGTTTCCCGCCAGAAAGCCTGCGCCTGTCGGTGCAGACGGGCGCGCCGTTCGCGGCATCCGGGCTGGGCACGCGCAATGTGTTTGGCACCGCGTTGGAAGCCGTCAGCATGGGCACCTCGCTGTCCACCCTGGAGCCGCTCTACGACCGTGCGCAGTAAGGATGTGACGATGGCAACGCCTTCCATAACCCCGACGCACGCCGGCTCGCGGAGCTGGCTGTCCGGCCTGAACTTCTTCCTGGCCGACGTCCGTGACGGCCTGGGGCCCTTCCTCGGTGTGCTTCTGGCCAGTCAAGGCTGGCGAGCCGATGACATCGGCTACGTGATGGCCATCGGCGGCGTCGCAGGCATGCTGGCGACCACGCCGATGGGAGCCTGGATCGACGCTTCGCGCCACAAGCGACTTCTACTGGCAAGTGCCACCGTCATGCTCATGCTCGCCACGGCGGCGCTATGGACGGCAGCGTCGTTCGGCGTCGTGGTCGCCTCTCAGCTGGTGACCGGTGCCGTGGGGGCGTTGATGGGCGCCGGCATCATGGGTATTACCTTGGGCATCGTGGATCAGAGGGACCTGTCTCGGCAGCTTGGCATCAACGAGGCCTGGAACCATGCCGGCAACGTGGTCGCGGCTGCATTGGCCGGGCTGGCAGGCTACCGCTGGGGGCTGTCAGCCGTATTCGTGTTGATGGCCCTGATGGCGTGCGCGGCGCTTGCTTGCTTGTGCAAGATCCATCCGCAGGACATCAATCATGAGCGGGCCCGTGGTGCAGACCTCACTTGCAACCAGCCTGCGCAAGGTGGCGGTCCTGCGCCTTCCATGCTGCGGATTTTGACGGACTCGCGCGAGCTGGGCCTGCTCGCGATCACGATGCTGCTGTTCCACCTGGGCAATGCCGCGATGCTGCCCTTGTTTGCGCAGTCGAACGTCACGCGCGGGCTGGCGGACCCCAGCGTGTTCACGGCATCGACCGTCATCGTCGCGCAGCTGGTGATGGTTCCTGTGGCGCTTTGGGCTGGATGGTATGCCTCTCGGCACGGGTATCGGCTACTGATCATTACCGCCCTGTTGGTTTTACCCTTGCGAGGGCTGATCGCCGGTTTCTGGGCGTCCCCATGGGCGCTGCTTCCGGTACAGGCCCTTGACGGAATCGGGGCGGGCCTGCTGGGTGTCGCCTTGCCCGGGCTTGTCGCGTGCATCCTGCGCGGCACTGGACACGTCAATGCAGGGCTTGGTGCCGTGATGGCAATCCAAGGGGTAGGCGCGGCCATGAGTCACGCACTCGCCGGTTGGATCGCGCATGGTTTCGGCTATAGCGCAGCCTTCGTCGCGCTGGGCATCGTGGCCGCAAGCGGACTACTCACCTATCACGTTGGCATCGTCACCCAACCTGCTCGCCGACTTGGCCAAGGTACCGGCGCGGATCGGTAGACACCGGCCTGTCGCTGCCCATCCCTCAAAAAAACTGCACCCACCCCTCACTTTTTTGAATTACCACCCCTCACCGCAACCCCGGCAAAATCCCCCCGACGCAACACTCAAAAAATTCCATCTCCACGGACGGAGCCCATTGGTATTGCCCCTCGCAATACTCAGCCCAGCCACGTTGGCCGGGCTTTTTTTACTGCCCAGGTGCCCGATTTACCCATGTCTACCCGCGGTCTGAACAACTGGTTCAGCCGGCTGCTGCCGGCCCCTCTGAACATCCCCCCGAAAGAATGGCTACGCGCAGGCGTCGGCGCGCTGCTCGGTCTGTTTCTCGCAGGTTTCGCCTGTAGCCTGGCCTTTGGCCCGACGGTGGCGCTGCACTTGCTCGGGCCGTTGGCGGCCTCGGCGGTGCTGCTGTTTGCCGTGCACTCCGGCGCGCTGGCGCAGCCCTGGCCCTTTGTTGGCAGTTATGCCTGCGCGACGGCGGTGGGGCTGGTGTTGCATCACTGTTTTGGCTCGGCCTTGTGGGTCGCGGCACTGGCCCTTGGCGTGGCGATTTTGCTGATGTGCCTGCTGCGCTGCCTGCACCCGCCGGGGGGCGGGGTGGCGGTGAGCGTGGTGCTGGCGGACTCATCACTGGCGGCAATGGGCGACCAGGTGTTCGAGCCGATCATGCTCAATGCCCTGGTACTGGTGGCCGTGGCGGTGATCTACAACCGCCTGACCGGCGTGCGCTACCCGAAAACCGCCACGCCGCGCAAAGACCTGCACCACACCGCCGATGTGTTGCCGGGTGAGCGGGTCGGGGTCAGTGGCGAGGACCTCGACCAGGCGCTGGAAGAGCTCGGCGAGTTTGTCGACGTCACCCGCGATGAGCTCGAACGCATCATCATGGCCACCGAGCAACACGCGCTCAAGCGCAGCCTCGGTGGCATTACCGCCGCCTCGGTGATGTCGCGGGATGTGCAGTTGGCGACCCCGCAGACCACCCTGCAGCAGGCCTGGCAGTTGTTGTCGAGCCACCACTTGCACACCTTGCCGGTACTGGATGAGGCGCGGCGTTTGGTGGGGATTGTCAGCTTGAGCGACCTAGTCGGGCCGGCCATGGCCGAGGGGCGTTTCAGCTGGCGCGGGTTGTTTGGGCACAGGCCTCAGGTGCTGCTGGAGCAGATCATGAGCCGGCCGGTGATTACCGTGCGCAGTGACGAGCCCGCGGTGGCGCTGATTCCGTTGCTCAGTGAGCAGGGGCTGCATTGCTTGCCGGTGATGCAAGGGGAGGCGCTGGTGGGGGTGATCACCCAGACCGATTTGATTGCCGGGCTCAAGCGCCAGTTGCTCAGTGAAGCGACGCGCTCAGATCACAGGATCCCAGCGCTGTGACCAGTCACTCTCACCGGCCACCACTTCGCGCAGCACCCTGAACGCCTGCTGCAACGCCTCGCTGTCGCGCTCGCGGGCATACACCAGGTAGGTGGGGTAGGTGAACTCCGGCGCTTGCGGCACACGTTCGAATACGCCGCTGTCCAGGTACGCCTGCACCACGCGGGTACGGAAGTAGCCGCTGCCACCGTGTTCGAGGATGTACTGCAGCGCCAGCGGCCCGAGGTTGAAGCTCAGCGCCGGGCGCGCGCATTCGGGCAGGGCGGCGTCGTGGCGGCGGCGGAAGGCCTGGCCCCAGTCGATGTATACGTAAGGTTCGGGCTGGTCTTTGCGGCGGATGCGGATCAGTTTTTCTTCCATCAGCTGTTCCACCTGCAGGCCCGGGCCGTAGGTGGGCTGGTAGACCAGCACGGCGTCGAGCACGCCCATTTCCACTTTGTGCAGCAAGGACTCGCCGTCGCTGACTTCGCTGCGAATGGCGTGGCCGGGCATTTCCCGGTGCAGGGCGCTGACCCAGCCGAGCACCAGCGGGTTGCCCAGGCTGACTTCGCCGCCGATGTGCAGCACCTGGTGGCAGCCCTCGGGCAAGGGCAGGTCGCGGCGTGCGGCCTCCCAGGTTTGCACCAGCTGATTGGCGTAAACCACGAAGGCTTCGCCGTCGGCGGTGAGGCTGGCGCCGCTGCGGCTGCGGATGAACAGCTGGCAGGCCAGTTGCTGTTCGAGCTTTTGCACCCGGGCGGTGATAGCCGTCTGGGTGACGTGCAGGCGTTCGGCGGCGGACACCAGGCTGCCGCTGCGAACGATTTCAAGGAAGGTGCGGGCCAGCTCGATATCCATTGGGGGGCAGCCTGTTTTTGCGGTGGGCTATTGTAGTGGCTTTGCACCGCAATGGGGCAGGGGAAGAGGTGGTGCAGATCGATGACCTTTGGTCGCCTCAGGCGATAGGCCTGTCGATTGCGCGCCTGCCTGATCGACCACCCTGTACCCCACTCATGCAGGAGTTCAGCCCATGTCCTATGTCGACGGTTTTGTCCTCGCAGTGCCCACCGCCAACCGCGAAGCCTTCAAAAAACACGCCGAAGAGGCCGCCGTGGTGTTCAAGGAATGCGGTGCGCTGAAGGTGATCGAGTGCTGGGGCGATGATGTTCCCGAGGGCAAGCTCACCTCGTTCCCCATGGCCGTGAAACTCAAGGACGACGAGACGGTGGTGTTTTCCTGGGTCCTCTGGCCGTCACGCGAAGTGCGCGATGCGGGGATGCAGAAGATGATGCAGGACCCGCGCTTGCAGCCTGAGCAGAACCCGATGCCGTTTGATGGTAAGCGGGTGATTTTTGGTGGATTCAGGATTCTTGTGGATGTCTGAGAGCGTTGGGGCTGCGTTGCAGCCCATCGCCGGTAAGGCCGGCTCCCACAGGGATCTGTGTATGCCGACCCTGTGGGCGCTTATTGCTTAAACCTTGAAGCGTGCCACCAGTGCCGTCAGTTGCCCGGCCAGCCCCGCCAACGCCTGGCTGGCTTCGCTGGTCTGTTGCGCCCCGGTCGCCGAGCGGGTCGACAGTTCGCGGATGTTCAGCAAATTGCGATCCACCTCGCGCGCCACTTGCGCCTGTTCCTCGGCGGCGCTGGCAATCACCAGGTTGCGCTCGTTGATCTCGCCAATGGCGCTGTAGATCCCTTCCAGTACCTGCCCTGAGGCCTGGGTAATACCCAAGGTCGACTGCGCCCGCTGGGTGCTGGCCTGCATCGACGTCACTGCCGCTTCGGTACCGTGCTGCACGCGGCCAATCATCTGCTCGATTTCCTGGGTCGATTGCTGCGTGCGGTAGGCGAGGGTGCGCACTTCGTCGGCGACCACGGCAAAGCCGCGCCCGGCTTCCCCGGCACGGGCCGCTTCGATGGCGGCATTGAGCGCCAGCAGGTTGGTTTGTTCGGACACCGAGCGAATCACTTCCAGCACCTGGCCGATGTCGCGAATCTGCCCGGCCAGTTGCTCCAGGTGCGCGCTGCTGGTCTGCACCTCTCGGGCCATGGCCTGAGTGCCGTCGAGGTTGTCGCTGACCTGGCGGCGGCTTTGTTCGGCCAGTTCGTTGGAGGCGCTGGCCGCTTGCGAGGTGGACACGGCGTTGCGCGCGACTTCCTCCACGGCCGTGGTCATTTCGGTAACGGCGGTGGCGGCCTGTTCCAGCTCCTGGTCTTGCTGGCGCAGGCTGTGCGAGCTCTGTTCGGTAATGCCATTGAGTGCACCGGCAGCCTCGGCCAGTTGCCTGGCACAGCCGGTGATCTGCCCCAGGGTGTCGCGCTGGCTGTGCTGCATACGCTGCAGTTCGCTGAACAGCTGGCCGATCTCGTTGCTGCTGTGCACCGTCACCGGCACGCTCAAATCGCCATTGGCAATACGCTGGAAGTGCTGGCCGGCCTCGCGTAGCGGACGCAGTACACGCTGGGCGATAAAGCTCCAGCACAGGGCGGCGAGCAGCAAGGTCAGCAGCCCCAGCGCCACGCTCAGCACCTGGGCGCTGCTCAGGCGCCGGTCGGATTCGAGCATGATCTGCTGGCTGCGCTCGTTCAGCGCCGCCACCAGTTGTTGGCGCAGCGCCTGCAGGCGGCCCATGGCGTTGCCAGCGTCGGTGTTGACGTTGAAGTACTGCTGCAGGTCGTTCTGGCGGGTGGCTTCACGCTGCCCGGCCACCGCCTTGGCGTATTCGCCAAAGGTGCTTTGCAGCGCCACGGTCAGGGATTTGAGCGTCGGTTCTTGGGCGTTGCTGACCAACTCATTGATCAACTGCGCGCTGTTGCCCAGCAGTTCTTCCGAGAGCTTCAGGCGTTTGTTGGCACTCTCGCTATGGCCGCCGGTCTGTTCGATAAGGCCCGAGGACACGTTGGCGCTGGCGCGGATCGCCATCAGCAGGGCGTTGTTCAGGCGGTCCGACTGGTGCGCGGTCTGGTCCAGTTCGCTGATCTGCTGGTCGCTACCCACCGCCGCGCGCCAGGCGCTGACGGTGGAAAACAGCAAGGTCAGGCTGAACAGCGACAGCACCCAGAACATACCGGTGCGGATTTTCAGGTCGGCGAACATGCGGGCAGTACTCCTTTAGTTGTTATCAGCCCCACGCGTTGCCGCTGTAACGGCGGTGGGTGGGTCTGCTATCGGAGTGGTTGCTGGTGGACTTGAGGGGGTAAGGCCTGCTTGTGTTCGATTACCGCACGCTGTTTGCCTCAGCGGCCTTCATGCTGGCGCCGATACGCCCCCGGCTGCAAGCCGACGGCCTTGCTGAAGGCACGGGTAAAGGCGGCAATCGACTGATACCCCACCGCCGCGCACACCTGCTCGACGGTGTTGCTGGCCTTGAGCAACTGGCAGGCATGGCGCATGCGCAGGGCCAGCAACACTTGCCCCGGCGATTGCCCGGCCAGTTCGCTGAAGCGCTTGAAGAACGCCGAGCGCGACAGCCCCGTGCAGGCTGCCATGCTTTCCAGCGACCAGGGCTGGTCGGGGTGTTCGATCAGTTGCTCGAGCAGGCTGGCAAAGTTGGCGTGACGTGCCAGGGCCACCAGGCCGCTGATGCCCTGGTCGTCGCTGACGCGTTGGCGCAGCACATACAAAAACAGCAGATGGCTCAGGCGTTCGAGCAGCGCCGAGGAGGGCGCGGGCAGCCGTTGGCACTCGGCCAGGATCAGTTCGAACAGTGCACGTGCGGCCGTGGATGCCGGGTCGCCGGCACGCAGGATGATCCAGTCGTCCAGGCTGTCGATGACCAGCGACGACAGGCCCGGCTGAAAATGAAAGAACCCGCACACCAGGCCCACGCCGTCAGTGGCTGTGCTGTCCAGCGCTTGCATGACCTGGCGCGGTTGCTGCTGGGCCAGCTCGCAGTCCTGGGCATTGGACAGCCGATAGTTGAAGTCGCGCAGCAGGAACACTGCATCGCCGGCTTGCAGGCGCATGGCCTCGGCCTGGCCGTCGATATGCAGCCAGCAATGGCCCTGGACGACCAGGTGGAAACTGGCCCGCGCCAGGCCGTGGGTGCTGGCGTGCCAAGCGCCGCAATAACGCCCGACATGGAACAGGCTGGCGTCTAGCTCAAGGCTTTCTAATAACCAATCGACTACCGGGCTGGACGAAATCATCTAATGAAAAGACTCAGGAGCAAGTAATAGCGACTGCAGAATATGGCAGGTAATTCTTATAACCAACAGACTTGTGGCACACCCCTAGTATGCAGGAGTCCACTCCATGTCGCGCGTCACTGTCCATACACTGCAAAGCGCCCCAGAGGCTGCCCGTCCTTACCTGGAGAACGCCCAGAAGGCCTCGGGCTTCATCCCCAACCTGCTCGGCGTGCTGGCCAATGCCCCGGCGGCGCTGGAAACCTACGTCACTGTGTCTGCACTTAACGGCAAGGCCGAGCTGAGCCTGGCCGAGCGTGAAGTGGTGCAACTGGTGGCCGCCACCCACCACGGCTGCGATTTCTGCGTGGCCGGCCACACCGCCGTGGCGCTGAACAAGGCCAAGCTGCCTCAAGAGGTGGTCGATGCCCTGCGCGCCAAGAGCGAGCTGCCGCAAGAGAAGCTCGAAGCCCTGGCGGCGTTCACCCGCGAAGTCATCGCCACCCGCGGCAATGTCAGCGAGGCCGGCTACGGAGCGTTGCGCGAAGCGGGTTATAGCGAAGGCAATGCCCTGGAGGTGATCCTCGGTGTAAGCCTGGCAACCCTGTGCAACTTTGCTAATGTGTTCGCCCAAACCCCGCTCAATGACGAGCTGAGCAAGTACCGCTGGCAGCCTTCGGCATAACGAACCCTCGGCGCCGGCGCAGGCTGGCGCATTTTTAAAGGAGTAAACGCTATGCTCGATCCCGCATTGGTCACGTGGCTGGATGCCCAGGCCGAAGCCCTCGACCAGGGCCATGGCGACCCGCAGGCGGTACTGGGGCAACTGGCGGCGGCGCAGGTGCTGCGCGTCGGCATCGACCAGGCTCTGGGCGGTAGCGGCGGCACGGTCGCCGACGCGGTAGAGACGCTTGCCAATGTCGCCAGCCATTCGCTGGCGGCGGCCTTCGTCTTCTGGGGCCAGCGCGCCTTTGTCGAATACCTGCTGCACAGCCCCAACGCCGGGCTGCGCGAGCGCCTGTTGGCCGACCTGCTCAGTGGCAAACTGGCCGGCGCCACCGGGCTCTCCAACGCCATGAAGTACCTCTCGGGTATCGAAGCGCTGCAGGTCAAGGGCCTGCGTGACGACCAGGGCTGGACCCTGGCCGGGCGCCTGCATTGGGTGACCAACCTGCGCAAGGGGGGCTTCGTGGTGGCGGCGGCCATTGAAGAGGAGGGCGCCTCGCCATTCGTCCTGGCCATTCCCGACACTGCTGTCGGGCTGACCCGCTCCGACGACCTGCAACTGCTGGGCCTGCAGTCGAGCAACACCGCCGCCTTGAGTTTCGAGCAGGTGCCGGTCAGCCGCGACTGGCTGCTGCACGAAAACGCCAAGCAGTTTCTGCCTGCGGTGCGTCCGTCGTTCCTGGGCCTGCAATGCGGCATGGCCATCGGCCTGGCGCGCCGTTCATTGAGTGAGGTGGAGGCGCATCTGCAAGGCATGCGCTCGTTCCTTGGCGAGGCGCTGCAGGTACTGCGCGAGCGTCTGGAAAACACCGTGACCGAACTGAAAAAGGGCCTGCTCGACGGGCATTTTCTGACCCAGCCGGCGGCCTTGTTCAAGCTGCGCATCAGCCTCGCCGAAACCGCAGCCGATGCCGTGCAGCTTGAGTTGCAGGCCAGCGGCGGCAAGGCTTATCTCACCGCTTACGGCGCTGGGTTCGCCCGCCGCTGGCGCGAGTCGGCGTTCGTGCCAATCGTTACTCCAAGCCTGGTGCAACTGCGCGCCGAGCTGCAACGCCAGGCGTCGGCAGCATGACCGAGGTGTTGCTCGAAGCCCGCGGTATCAGCCTTGGCTACCCGCGTGAGCACGGCTGGCAAAGCGTGCTGGAAAATTTCGACCTGCAACTGGCGCCGGGCGAGGTGATCACCATCCTCGGCCCCAGTGGTGTCGGAAAATCCAGCCTGTTGCGGGTGCTGGCCGGTTTGCAGCAGGCCCGCGCCGGCAGCGTCAGCCTGCTCGGCGAGCCGTTGCAGGGCCCGCACCCGCGCCTGGCGGTGGCCTTCCAGGACCCCAGCCTGCTGCCCTGGCTGAGCCTGGAAAGCAACGTCGCCTTCGGCCTGGATTTCGCCCGCCAGCCCAAGCTTGCCGCCAGCGAACGGCGTGCGCGTATCGACCATGCCATCGAGGCGGTCGGCCTGCAGCACGCCCGCGAGCAGTACCCGGCGCAGCTCTCCGGCGGCATGGCCCAGCGTACCGCGCTGGCCCGCTGCCTGGCACGCCAGCCGCAAGTGCTGTTGCTCGACGAACCCTTCGGCGCGCTGGATGAAGTGACCCGCGCCGACATGCAGCAACTGCTGCTGCAACTGATTGCCCGGCACAACACTGCGGCCATCCTCATTACCCACGATATCGACGAAGCCCTGCTGTTGTCCGATCGCGTGCTGCTACTGGGCAACCACCCGGCGCGCACCCTCGGCCAATGGCTCATCGACCTGCCGCAGCCCCGCGAGCAGCGGGTCGAGGAACTGGGCGCGCTGCGCATCGACATACTCAAAACCCTTCGGCGGGCCAGCCGCACACCCGAACCTGATTCTCAACCTATGCCGCTGCCGTCGGAGACTGCCCATGTGCCTGGACGACTTCACCCACACTCGTCGTGACTTCATCAAACTCAGCGCCCTGCTGACCGCCGGTGGCGCCATGCCACTGCTCAATAGCCTGCAGGCGCGTGCGGCCAGCGACCCGGATGCACCGGTGCGCATCGGCTACCTGCCGATCACCGACGCCACGCCGTTGCTGGTGGCGCACAACAATGGCCTGTTCGAAGCCGAGGGCATCAAGGCCGAGCGGCCGGTGCTGCTGCGCAGTTGGGCGCAGGTGATCGAGGCGTTCATTTCCGGGCAGGTCAACGTCATTCACCTGCTCTCGCCGATGACGGTATGGGCGCGCTACGGCAGCAAGGTGCCGGCCAAGGTGGTGGCCTGGAACCACGTTGGCGGCTCGGGCCTGACCGTGGCCCCGGGGATTACCGAGGTCAAGCAACTGGGCGGGCAAACCGTAGCGATTCCGTTCTGGTACTCGATCCACAACGTGGTGGTGCAGCAGTTGTTCCGCGACCATGGCCTGACCCCGGTGTCCAAGGCCGCGACTGCCCAGTTGGCGGCCAATGAGGTCAACCTGGTGGTGCTGCCACCGTCGGACATGCCGCCGGCCCTGGCCAGCAAGCGCATTGCCGGCTACATCGTCGCCGAGCCGTTCAACGCCCTGGCCGAAGACCTCAAGGTTGGCCGCGTGCAGCGCTTTACCGGCGACATCTGGCGCAACCATGCCTGCTGCGTGGTGTTCATGCACGAGCATGACCTGAACAACCGCCCAGAGTGGTCGCAGAAGGTGGTCAATGCCATCGTCAAGGCCCAGCTGTGGACCCGCGACCACCGCGCCGAAGCCGCCGCGCTGCTGTCCAAGAGCGGGCCGAACAAATACACCCCGCACACCCCGCAGGTGCTCAGCCAGGTGCTGGCGCCGACGGCCGCGGCCCGCGACGCCTACATCGCCAGCGGTGCGATCCAGCATGCGCAGTGGGACGAGAAGCGCATCGATTTTCAGCCCTATCCGTTCCCCAGCTACACCGAAGAGCTGGTGCGCCGCCTGCAGAACACTTTGATCGAAGGCGACAAGGGTTTTCTTGCCGGACTCGACCCGCAACAGACCGCCCGTGACCTGGTCGACGACCGCTTCGTGCGCAACAGCATCGCTGCGGTCGGCGGGCTCAAGGCTTTCGGCTTGCCAGAGAGCTTCGAGCGTAGCGAGGAGTTTTCGATCTGATGGGCAGGCATGCAATCCATGGCGCCCTGGGCGTTGCCGGCCTGCTCGGCTTGTTGTTGCTGTGGTGGCTGGGCGTGCATGCGTTTGGCGAGGCCGATGGCCTGTCGGCGCGTTTTTCGCCCCAGGCCACCCTCGGCAGCCTGATCGAGCTGCTGGGCCAGGGCGAGGTGTACGCGCATATCTGGGTCAGCCTCAAGCGCATCCTTATCGGCTTGCTGCTGGCCTTGCTGATCGGCGTGCCGCTGGGCTTGCTGGTGGGTAGCTATCGTCACCTGGAGGCGGCGACCACCCCGGCGTTTCAGTTCTTGCGGATGATCTCGCCGCTGTCGTGGATGCCGGTGGTGGTGATGCTGATGGGGGTGGGCGATCAGCCGATCTACTTCCTGCTGGCCTTCGCCGCACTGTGGCCGATTCTGCTCAACACCGCTGCGGGTGTGCGTCAACTCGATCCGCGCTGGCTGCAGTTGAGCCGCAGCCTGAGCGCGACGCGCTGGGAGACCCTGTGCAAGGTGATCATCCCCGGCGTGCTTGGCCATGTGCTCACCGGCGTGCGCCTGGCCATTGGTATCTTGTGGATCGTGCTGGTGCCGTGCGAGATGCTTGGGGTGAGTGCCGGGCTTGGCTACTTCATCCTCGATACCCGCGATCGGCTGGCCTATTCGGAGCTGATGGCGATGGTGCTGCTGATCGGCGTGCTGGGCTTTATGCTTGATGCCCTGGCCCGCGGGCTGCATCGGCGCTGGGTACATGCCTGATCGCGGGGCAAGCTCGCTCCCACCCTGTAGGAGCGGGCTTGCCCCGCGCTGCTCTCATAGACTCCGCCGCCCATAACCCCACGCCGTAATACTGATAAGCGCTGCACACCACACCAGGGTAACCCCCAACGCCTGCCACTCACCCGCCAGATTCAAGCCCGCGCCAATCAACCCGTAATACATCAACCCGAACAACGCCCCCGCCGTCCCCCGGCAATCGCCATACTCGACCAGTGCCGAGCCCAGCAGCAATGGGATCGCCATGGCAAAGGCGCCGAGCATGAAGGCCATGGCCACAGCGATCAGCCAGTGCTCGCCGAGCAACAGTATCGCCAGAGCCGCCAGCAGGTTCACCGCGCAGGCCAGGTTGAGCAGGGTTGCCTGGCTGACACCCCGCGCCAGCAATCGTGCATTGAGGCGCGCGCCGAGCAGCGAGCCCAGCGCCAGCAACACGCCGCTGTAGCCAAACAGGCTTTGCAACTGCAAACGCTGGAAAATGAACGGCGCCAGGCTGTACCAACTGAACACGCCAATATTGAACAATGCCACCAGCAGCGTCGCCAGTAGCACCCGCCGATCACCGAGCATGCGCCGCAAGGTGCTGATCAGGCTGGCGTGGTTGGGCGATTGCGGGCGGGTTTCCGGCATCAGTTGCCAACTCCACAGCAATAACGCCAGGGCCATCAGCAACTGCGCGGTCAGCACGCCACGGTAGCCAAAGGCCTCGGTCAGCAGCGATCCACTGAGCACACCAATCGCCGGGCTGATGGCCAGGAAGATGCCGATCAGGGAAAACACCCGGGCCAGTTGCGCACCGCCATGCACGTCCCGCAGCGCGGTTTGCGTCACCACCGAACCGACCGCTGCGGCGAAGGCGGCGACGACGCGCGCGCCAAGCAGGCCGGTGAAGTTTGTGACCAGCAAGGCCGCCAGCGACGCCAGGCTGTACAGCAGCAAGCCGGCGAGCAATGCCGGGCGCCGGCCCCAGAGGTCGCACAGGCGGCCCCACACCAACACGCCGACGGCAAAGGCGGCGAAATACAGCGACAGGGTTTGCCCCGCCTGCTCAGGCGTCACCCCAAAGCCCTGGCCGATATCCACCAGGGCGGGGCTGTAAAGGGTTTCGGCGATCTGCGGGAACATCAGCAGGGCCGTGGCCAGGGTCAGCCAGGTAGGTTGGGTCATCAGCAGCGTCCCGTCGGTAAGGGCGCTCATGGTAGGTGGCGGGCGAGGGGTGTATTGTCGCGGTCTGGTCTAAAAATAGTGAAAATCGGACAACCTGCATGGCCTGGCTAGAACCCACCGCCACATTCGACCCGCAGAGCTTTGGCACGCCCATCGTCGGCATTTGCTCAGCCTTGGGCGATCACGACTCCGGCATCCATCAGCATCGCATGGGGCAGGTGCTGTTCACCCGCCAGGGCTGCGTGCGCATCGACGCCCTGGCGCCGGATCTGCTCTGTCTGCTGCCACCGACCCGCGCGGCATGGATTCCCGCCGGCATAGCCCATCGGGCGCGGATGCGGGCGACCGTCGATTATCGCTCGGTGTACCTGGACCCCCGGCACTGGCCGCATTTGCCCGCTGAAGTGGTGATCCTCGACGTCAATCCGCTGCTGCGCGAATTGCTCGAACGCATTGCCCAGGCGCCGTTCGAGACCGACTGGAGCCAAGGCGCCGCCGCGCACCTGGCCGGCCTGTGCATCGCCGAACTGCAGGCCGCCGGTCAGCAGCCGATGCGCTTGCCGCTGCCCAGGGATCGACGCCTGGCCAGCCTGGTCGAGAACCTTGAGCAGTTGCCACCGCTGCTGCAGGAACTGGCCCGCACGGTGGGCGCCAGCGAGAAAACCATCGGCCGCCTGATCCGCCGTGACACCGGCATGTCCTATCAGCAATGGCGCCAGCAGTGGCGGCTGGTGCGCGCGGTGGAGCAGTTGGCGATCCATCAGCCGCTGAGCCAGGTGGCGCTGGAACTGGGCTTTGCCAGCGACAGTGCGTTCATTGCCTTCTTTAAAAGCATGACCGGCAGCACGCCGCGGGCGTATTGCTGCTGAGGCAACTGTTACGCAATAAATTCGCGACGCTGTAGCGCTTTCCCGGGCTCGAGATCCGTTACTGTCAATTCCAGTAGCTCAGCCAGGAGGGTGTGCGATGCTCGATATGCAAACGCTGGTGATTTTTTCCGGGGCGGTGACCCTGTTGCTGCTGTCGCCGGGGCCGAACATGGCCTTTGTCATCAGCCATGGGCTGTCCATGGGCTGGCGCGGCGGGCTGGCGGCGGCGCTGGGCATCAGCCTGGCGGACCTGGTGCTCACCGTACTGACCGCCACCGGTGTTACCGCGCTGGTCGCCGCCTGGCCGCCGTCCTTCGACATCATCCGCTTCAGCGGCGCGGTCTACCTGTTGTGGATGGCCTTCAAACTGTTGCAGCCGCGCAAGGCGGGCAACGCCGATAGGCCGCGCGAGACATCCCTGGCGGCGGTGTTGGTTGCGGCCACGTTGAACAGCCTGCTCAACCCCAAGGCACTGCTGTTTTTTATCGTGTTCTTGCCGCAGTTCGTGGTGCCGGCCAAAGGCGCGGTGGCCCAGCAGTTGCTGCTGCTGGGGCTGGTGCTGAGCGTGATTGCCCTGGTCTTTCATGTGCTGTTGGGGGCGTGTGGTGGGGTGATAAGCCGTTGGTTCAGTGGCAAGGGGCGCCTGGCCAAATTGCAGCCACGGTTGTTGGCCAGTGTGTTGGCACTGCTGGCGCTGCGTTTGGTGTTGATGCAGCGCCCGGCGTGAGTGCCTTGCCAGCGATGGGCTGCAGAGCAACCCCAGATTCAATCCTGCAGGTCGTCCTCGCTCATCCACTCAAGCGCATCCGCCAGCGCCACCTCGGCGACCCATTCACTGAAGCTGCGGGTCACGTGTTCATAGCTCAACCGCGAGCGTAGCTCGAGTGTGTCGGCAAACGACAAATGCACGGTGATGACCTTGTCTTCAATCACCCCGTCGCGCACCACGAAGAAGGCAAAGTCTTCCCGATCCTGGCGGCGGGCGAACAGGTAAACCTCGAAGTCCGCCCCGGTTTCCTTGGCAAAGGCTCTGGCGGCGAAGGCGTTCCTGGTCAGGTCAGGTGCTTGTTGCAGCGACGCCTGGGTATCACAGAAATACCACGGTTCCCAGTCGGTCAGGCCTTTGTGAATGAACCAGCGGTAGGCAAGCGGGTAGGGCATTGGCTTAGTCCGTTAATGAGTGCAGGCGCGCCGGTACTCGCCCGGGGTTACGCCATAGGCTTGCTTGAACTGCCGGTTCAGATGGCTCTGGTCCGAAAACCCCAGGGCAAAGGCGACGTTGAACGGCAGGCAATCGCTTTTCAGCAGTTCACGGGCGCGGCTCAGGCGCCGTTGCTTGAGCCAGGCATGGGGCGGCAGGCCCGTGGCTTGGCGAAACACCCGGGCGAAGTGAAAGGGCGAGAGATTCACCGCCGTGGCCAGCTCTTCCAGCGAGGGCGGGTAGGCCAGGCGGCTGTCCATCAACTCCTTGGCCCGGGCCACGGCGCAGGGCTCGTTGCCGGGCGTGCGCGCCGCACCGGCGCGGGCATGACGCTGCACCAGCAACAGCACGGCTTCGCGCCAGGCGGTTTGTTGTTCCAGGGCGCTGGCGCCCCGTTCGGCCGAGCAGTGCAGCCAGCTGAAGGCTTTGGCCAGTTGCGGGTCATGCAGCACGCTGGCGTCAAAGCGCGGCAGGCCGTCGCGCTTGAGTTCCAGCTCGTCGAGCACGCCGGTGATGCGTTCGCTGTCGGGGTAAAAACCGCGATAGCGCCAGCCCTCTTCGCTGGCCTTGGCGCCGGTGTGCAGCTCGTCGGGGTTGATCAGCACCATGCTGCCCACTGGCGCCAGGTGTTCGCTGCCGCGGTGCCAGAAGCGCTGGGCGCCGGACTCGATGATGGTGATCACGTAGCCTTCATGCACATGGGGGGCGAAGCGCTGCTGAAAATAACGCGCATGCAGCATCTCGGTGTCACCGAGCGCCGAGGCTTGCCAGAAGCGGGTCTGTTCCTTGGGTGCAGGGTTCATGGGCTGCCGTTCAACCACCAGCGAAAGACAAAAAAGAAGGCCATGCTCAGCAGCATGCTGATCAAGGTGCTGCGGGTCAACAGCACCAGCACTATCGCCACCAGCGAACCGATCAGGTAAGGGTTGCTCAGGCTCAGGTCAAGCTGGTGCCCGGGCAGAAAGACGATCGGCCCGCAGATCGCGGTGAGCATGCCCGGCACGGCAAAGCCGAGAAATTGCCGGGCGTTGGAGCTCAGGCGCAAAGGCAGGCGCGGTTCCAGAAAGGCATAGCGGTTGAGAAACACCAACAGGCCCATGCCGATAATCAGGGCGAAGATCATGCGCGTGCTCCACTGAATTTCTGGCAGACAAAACCTGCGCTCATGCCCAGCAGGCCGGCGGCCACCAGGCCGATGTCCCAGTGCCAGAAGCTGAACAACACCGAGCAGGACAACGACACCGCCACGCACACCACGGTGGGCAGGTTGCGCACCAGCGGCGCGATCAGGGCGACGAAGGTGGCGACGATGGAGAAGTCCAGGCCCAGTTGGTCCAGGTGCGGGATGTTCTGGCCGAGGATGATCCCGGCCAGGGTGAACAGGTTCCAGGCGATGTAGAAGGTCAGGCCCACCCCCAGGGCGTACCAGCGGTTGAACTGTTGTTTGTCGTACTGGCTGGTGAGGGCGAAAAACTCGTCAGTGAGCAGAAAGCCCAGGCCCAGCCGCCAGCGGGTCGGCAGGCCCGACAGCACCGGGCGCATCGACAGCCCGTAGAGCAAGTGCTGGGAGGTCAGCAACAGGGTGGTGAGCAGGATCGAGAACAGGTTGGCGCCGCCCTTGAGCATGCCGATCGCCACCAGTTGCGCCGCGCCGGCAAAGACAATGGCCGACAGGCCCTGGCCTTCCCAGGGGCTGAGGTTGGCTTCGATGGCCATGGAGCCTGCCAGCAGCCCCCAGGGGGCCACGGCAAGGGACAACGGCAGGATGGCGATGGCGCCTCGAATAAAGGCCTGGCGGGCGAACGGCGGACTGGACATGGACGGCAGCAACAACCAATGAACACGGTTGCACAGCATGCCAGAGCGATGCGCCGCTGACTTGAACGATCTTGCTGTCGGCGGCGACGCCAGTGCCCTCAGTAGAGGTTGCTGGCCAGCCGGCGCTGCGCCGGGATGCAGCCGTTGATGTCCACCGCTTTTTGCCAGTAGCTCCTGCTTTGCGCCGGGTCGGTGCTGGCCAGCAGGCGGTAGACCTCGGCCTGGTAATCGCGCTGACGGCCCCACTGCATGGCCAGGCCTTGCGGTTGCTCGCGATGGCACGGCAGGCGTACGGCCGGTTGCGGGTAGTAAGGTGCGTAGAGGGTCGCGGTGCTCTGCACGCTTTCCAGCGCCGTGCGGTATTCACTGCGGCTGAAGCTCGGGCACCAGTTCTCGATGCCCAGCGCTGCCGGGGCAAACCCCTGGGTCATGCTACCTTCGAGCAGCGGGCAGGCGGCGTCAGGGATCTGGGCTGCCGGCAAATAGGTGATGTAGTAGAGCGCCAGGCGGTATTGTGCTGCCGGGTGGTTAAGTGCCACGGCCTTCTTCAGCAGGGTCACCGCCGGTGCCAGGGTGCGGCCCAGGGCCTGGCCTTGCTGGGCGAGGTCCTGGTCGGTGGTGCTGGTCTTGAGGGTGTAGCTGCTGGTCTGGGACTCGGCCTGTTCCAGGAAGGTCAGGGCCTGGCGGTACAGCAGGTCGGCATGTGGGTCGATCTGCACGCCGGCGGCCAGTGCCGAAGTCGGCAGCACGACGGCGAGCAGGCCGTGCAAAAGGGGCGAGCGGATCAAGGAAGAGCCTCTGAGGTTCGGGGTCGGACGGGCATGCATGTGGGCTTGGAGACAACTGCGCTGTTCAGGGTTCAATCCGACTGTCCATAGTGTGGCTTGAGGCTGGCCTGGGTTATAGCGCGCCATTCTAACCGCTCTGGGCCCACAGCCGAAAGCGTAGCCCGTCAGGGCAACAGTTGCCGGATGTTGTAGGCCAGCCCGGCAACGGCGATGACCAGCAGTACCACGGCGCTGATGGCGCTGATCAGGCGCCGGTCGAGGCGCTCGGCCAGGCGGCCGATGGCCAGGATGTACAGGCCCAGAATACCCAGGTCGAGCACCAGCCAGACCAGCCCCAGCAGCATCAGGCTGTGGCTGAAGCGCTCGGTGACCTGGATGAACTGCGGGAAGAAGGCAACAAAGAACAGGATGTCCTTGGGGTTCGCCAGGCCAATGGCAAAGCCTTGCCACAACCCGCCCTGGTGGGGCGGGGCCTGCTCCGTGGCGAGGGCGGGCTGGCGCAGTTCGGCCAGGGCGCTCAGGCCCAGATAACCGATGAACAGGCAGCCGAACAGGCTCAGGGCGCTCAACACCAGTGGGTTGAGTGCGGCGCTGCTGAAGATCAGGGCTGCCGCCAGGGCAATCAGCACCAACGAAGCGCCGTTGGTGCCCAGGGCGGTCAGCAGCGCCTGCTTGCGCCCGGCGCGGGCGGTGGTGTTGACCACCAGCGCCACCACCGGGCCGGGGCTGGCGATCAGCAGCAAGACGGTCAGAACGTAGGTGGCAAGCAGGGCACTGTTCACAGGCGGATCTCTCGGTCAGGGGGAGCAGAATTCTCGGCAGGCCAGGGAAGGTTGTAAAACGCCTGTTACTGTGGCTTTCTATTAGTTTTACTCATGCTTTGGCTGGACATGAACGAACGTATTCCCGCATTGCAGGCGCTCAGGGCATTCGAGGTGGCCGCACGCTACGGCTCGTTCACCCGCGCCGCTGAAGAACTGGCCCTGACCCAGGGCGCCATCAGCCATCACATCAAGACTCTCGAAGGCCTGTTCGACTGCGCGCTGTTCGAGCGCCGCGGGCCGAAAGTGGCACTGACCGAGCCGGGCCGGTTGCTGGCCCAGGAGCTCAAGGTCGGTTTCAAAATCATCGAGAACGCCTGCGGGCTGCTCAGGCAGGGCCGCCAGCATCTGCGCCTGAAGGCGCCCTCGACCCTGACCGTGCGCTGGTTGCTCAGGCACCTGGCAGCGTTCAAGCAACGCGATGAGCACAGTAATGTGCAACTGAGCAGCGTCTGGATGGACATCGACACGGTGGACTTTTACAGCGAGCCCTACGACTGCGCGATCCTGCTCGGCGACGGTCACTTCGCCGCTGACATCGCCAGCCTCAAGTTGTTTGACGAGTGGCTGGTGCCGGTGTGCCAGCCCGGATACCCGGCAGACCTGGCCCGCTGCGAACTGCTGCACCCGTCGCCGGACCGGCGTGACTGGCGGCGCTGGTTGAATCGGACAGGGGGCAGCGCGCTCAGCCTGGAACGTGGCCAGGTATTCGACACCCTGGATCAGGGCATCTCTGCTGCCCAGCAAGGCCTGGGTGTGGCCGTGGTCGACCTGCTGCTGGCCAGTGGCGAGCTTGACGCCGGCCGCCTGGTCACGCCATTTCCCCAGGCAGTGGCCACCGGCGAGGGCTATTACCTGACCTGGCTGCAGGCCAGCCCCAAGGCGTACCAGGTGCAGAAACTCGGCCAATTCCTGCGGCAGCAGGCACCGCAACTGCCTGGCCAGGGGCTGGACTATTTGTATGACTAATACTGCGGCGCGCCAGCACCCGGCAGCAGCCGCGTGCTCATGAAGTCGATGAACACCCGCAGCCGTGGCGGTACTTGCCGCCCCGAGGGCCACAGCAGGTAGAAGCTGCCGCGCCGCTCCATGTAGTCATCCAGCACGGTCACCAGGTCACCGCGTTGCAGCTGCTGGCGTACGGTGAAATCCGGAATGCAGGTGATGCCGCGATCGCGGATGGCAAAGCAGATGCGCGTGTCGACGTGGTTGCACACCATCGACACCGGGATGTCGTATTCGTGCCCGGCGGGCTCCTGGCGCAACGGCCATTGCTCGAGCTTGCCAGTGCTGGGAAAGCGGTAGTGCAGGCAGGTATGCCGGGCCAGTTCATCGGGGTGCACGGGCGTGCCATTGCGCGCCAGGTACGCCGGCGAGGCCACCAGCACGTGATGAAAGTGGCCAAGAAAGCGCGCGCTCAAACGCGAGTCGCTGGGTGTGCCGCCACGCATGACCACATCGAAACCTTCGCCGATGATATCCACCAGGCGGTCGTCGAAATCCAGGTCCAGTTCGATGGCCGGGTACTGCGCCATGAACTCGCTCAAGGCCGGCATCACCAGCGCGGTCACCTGCGGCAGGCTGATACGCAGGCGTCCGCGTGGCACCTCGCTGGCCTGGGACAGTTCAAGTTCGGTGGCTTCGATCTCGGCGAGGATGCGCCGGCTGCGCTCCAGGAACAGGCTGCCCTCGGCGGTCAGGGTGATGCTGCGCGTGCTGCGGTGAAACAGGCGCACCCCCAGGCGGCTCTCCAGGCGCGCCACGCGCTTGCCAATGGCCGAAGCGCTGACGCCCAACGACTGCGCGGCGCCGACGAAGCTGCCGGTTTCTGCCACCCGCACGAACACCACGAAACCGCTGAGGCTATCCATCTGCATTTCCTGATTGCGGACATCAGTGTCCGTTATGAGCGGAATTGTACCCGTCTTTTTCCGCAGTTACCGCAGGCTTAAGGTTCGCCCATCTTTCCTACAGGAGTGTCACCATGACTCAGATGAGTTGCACGGCGGATGGGCCCGCCGCACTGGAGCAGCCCTTGCCGGTCAGCGGCCTGCTGGCATTGGCAATGACCGGTTTTATCGCCATCCTCAGCGAAACCCTGCCGGCTGGCCTGCTCGGGCAGATCTCCAGCGGCATGCACATCAGCGAGGCCATGGCCGGGCAGATGGTCAGCGTCTATGCCCTGGGCTCGCTGCTGACCGCCATCCCGCTGGTGACCCTGACCCAGGGCTGGCGCCGGCGGCCGGTGTTGCTGCTGGCGATTATCGGCTTCCTGTTGTTCAACACGGTGACGGCCTTGTCCGGTTCCTACTGGCTGACGCTGGTCGCCCGCTTCATGACCGGCGTCGCCGCTGGCCTGGCCTGGGGCGTGATCGCCGGGCATGCGCGGCGCATGGTCAGCCCCGAGCAACAGGGCCGGGCGATGGCGGTGGCGATGATCGGCGCGCCGGTGGCCTTGTCGCTGGGCGTGCCGGCCGGTACCTGGCTGGGCGAGCTGCTGGGCTGGCGCATGACCTTTGCCCTGGTCTCGGCTGCGACCCTGGTGCTGGTGGCCTGGGTGCTGTGCAAGGTGCCGGACTTTGACGGCCACGCCCCCGGCCAACGCCCGGGCATCGCTCAGGTACTGCGCACACCCGGCGTTCTGGCGGTGTTGCTGGTGATCCTCACGTGGGTGCTGGCGCACAACGTGCTGTACACCTATATCGTGCCGTACCTGGCGTCGGTGGGGTTGGCGGCGAGTACCGGCATGGTCCTGCTGACCTTCGGTATTGCCGCATTGGCCGGTATCGGCGTGGTGGGTGCGTTGATCGACAAGCACCTGCGCAACATGGTCCTGCTGAGTTTGTTCGGCTTTGCCATGGTGGCCCTGGTACTCGGTTTTGTCAGCCAGTCGGCGCCGCTGGTGTATCTCAGTGTTGCGCTCTGGGGCCTGACCTACGGCGGCGCGCCGACCCTGCTGCAAACCGCCAGCGCCGACGCTGCCGGGGAGGGCGCCGATGTCGCCCAGTCGATGATAGTCACGGTGTGGAACTCGGCGATTGCCGCAGGCGGCCTGCTCGGCGGCGTGCTGCTCAGCCAGTGGGGCGTGGGCAGTTTCCCCTGGGTGTTGCTGGCACTGATCGCCGTGGCCTTGCTGATTGCCGGTCGCGCCCATGGTCATGGTTTCGCACCGGGCGCACGGGTGCCGAGCTAAGTTCGGCAGGCGCCGGCCCAGACGGGTAGAATCGCTGCATACACAGGTGTTTTCGAGGTTGCAGCGGTGGAGTTACAGCAGGGCTTTGTCCTGACCCGGCATTGGCGCGATACCCCGGCGGGTACGCTTGTCGAGTTCTGGCTGGCCACCGATCAGGGCCCCCGGCGCTTGCGTCTGCCGGTGCAGACCTCGGTGGCGTTCGTCCCCGCCGAGCAGCGTGGGCAAGCCCAAGCGCTGCTGCGCGGCGAGCGCGACGTCGAGTTGCGCGCGCTGGCCCTGCGCGATTTCGAACAACGGCCGGTGCTGGGCTTGTACTGCCGCCAGCACCGCCAGTTGATCCAGCTGGAAAAACGCCTGCGCACCGCCGGCGTGCAAATCTACGAGGCCGATGTGCGCCCGCCGGAGCGTTACCTGATGGAGCGCTTCATCACCGCGCCGGTCAGTTTCAGCGGCACGCCGGATGCCAGCGGTGTGCTGCTCGACGCCCAGCTCAAACCCGCCCCCGACTACCGGCCGACGCTCAAGCTGGTGTCGCTGGACATCGAGACCACCGAGCGCGGCGAGCTGTACTCCATCGCCCTGGAAGGTTGCGGCCAGCGCCAGGTGTACATGCTCGGCCCGGCCAACGGCAACGCCGAAGGCGTGGATTTCGACCTCGAATACTGCGACAGCCGCGCCTGCTTGCTCGAACGCCTGAACGACTGGCTGGCTGTGCACGACCCCGACGCGATCATCGGCTGGAACCTGGTGCAGTTCGACCTGCGCGTGCTGCAACACCACGCCACCGAGCTCAAGGTGCCGTTGCGCCTGGGCCGTGGCGGTGAAGCAATGGACTGGCGCGCGCACGGCAGCCGCGCGCATTTTTTTGCCGGGGCCGCCGGGCGCCTGATCATCGACGGTATCGAAGGGCTGCGTTCGGCGACCTGGAGCTTCCCTTCGTTCAGCCTGGAGAACGTCGCCCAGACCCTGCTCGGCGAAGGCAAGGCCATCGACACCCCGTACCAGCGCATGGACGAAATCAACCGCATGTTCGCCGAGGACAAGCCGGCCCTGGCCCGTTACAACCTCAAGGACTGCGAACTGGTCACACGGATTTTCGCCAAGACCGAACTGCTGACCTTCCTGCTCGAACGGGCCACGGTTACCGGCTTGCCGGCTGACCGCAGCGGCGGCTCGGTGGCGGCGTTCTGTCATTTGTACATGCCCCTGATGCACCGCCAGGGCTTCGTCGCGCCCAACCAGGGCGAGCGCCCGGAGGAGGCCAGCCCCGGCGGCTTCGTCATGGACTCGCGGCCGGGGCTGTACGAGTCGGTGCTGGTGCTCGACTACAAGAGCCTGTATCCGTCGATCATCCGCACCTTCCTGATCGACCCGCTAGGGCTGATCGAAGGCCTGCGCGAGCCGGGCGACGCGACCTCGGTGCCGGGCTTTCGCGGTGCGCGCTTTTCCCGTACCCGGCATTGCCTGCCGGCGATTGTCGAGCGGGTCTGGCAGGGCCGCGAGGTGGCCAAGCGCGAGCACAATGCGCCGCTTTCCCAGGCGCTGAAGATCATCATGAACGCCTTTTACGGTGTGCTCGGTTCCAGTGGCTGCCGCTTCTTCGACCCGCGCCTGGCCTCATCGATCACAATGCGCGGCCACGAGATCATGCGCCGTACCCGTGAGCTGATCGAGGCCCAGGGGTATGCGGTGATCTATGGCGACACGGACTCCACGTTCGTCTGGCTCAAGCGTGCCCATGACGAGGCGGATGCGGCGCGCATCGGCCGCGAGCTGGTGCAGCAGGTCAACCAGTGGTGGCGCGAGCACCTGCGCGACAGTTATGGCCTGGACAGCGCCCTGGAGCTGCAGTACGAGACCCACTACAAGCGCTTTCTGATGCCGACCATTCGCGGCGCCGAGGAGGGCAGCAAGAAGCGTTATGCCGGCTTGGTGCAACGTGGCGAGGGCGTCGAGGAGATGATTTTCAAGGGCCTGGAAAGCGTGCGCACCGACTGGTCGCCGCTGGCCCGGCAGTTTCAGCAGGAACTGTATGAGCGGATCTTCAAGCGTCAGCCGTATCAACAGTATTTGCGTGAATACGTGCGCAAGACCTTGGCGGGTGAGCAGGATGAGCTGTTGATCTACCGCAAGCGCCTGCGCCGGCCGCTGGCCGACTACCAGCGCAATGTGCCGCCGCATGTGCGCGCAGCGCGCATGGCTGATGACTTCAATGACCGTCAGGGCAGGCCGCGGCAGTATCAGAATGGCGGCTGGATCAGCTACGTGATTACCGTGGCGGGGCCGGAACCTTTGGAGACGCGGCATTCGGCGATCGATTACGACCACTACCTGACCCGTCAGTTGCAGCCGGTGGCGGATGCGATCCTGCCGTTCGTGGAGGACGACTTCACGGCGTTGATCGATCGGCAGATGGGCTTGTTCTAGCCGGACCTGCATGCACTGACCCTGTGTGGCTTGCCGGCGATGAGGCCGGTGCAGGCAGCACATCAGGGGTTGACTGGATTGCGACCGCTGCGCGCTCGATCGCCGGCAAGGCCTGCTCCCACAGGTCCGGCGCTTGCCGGTGATGAGGCCGGTGCAGCCAGCACATCAGGGGTTGACTGGGTTGCGACCGCTGCGCGCTCGATCGCAGGCAAAGCCAGCTCCCACAGGTCCGGCGTGCACAGATCTACTGTGGGAGCTGGCTTGCCGGCGATGAGGCCGGTGCAGCCAGCACATCAGGGGTTGACTGGGTTGCGACCGCTGCGCGCTCGATCGCAGGCAAAGTCAGCTCCCACGGGTCCGGTACATGCAGGTCTATTGTGGGAGCCGGCCTTGCCGGCGATGAGGCCGGTGCAGCCAGCACATCAGGGGTTGGCTGGATTGCGACCGCTGCGCGCTCGATCGCAGGCAAAGCCAGCTCCCACAGGTCCGGCGTGCACAGATCTACTGTGGGAGCTGAGCAGCCGCTATTGAGTCCACACCACCCGCAGCAACGCCACCATCAACCAGGCCGTGGCCGCCAGGGCGGTAATGGTGCGCACATGGTTCCAGCGGTTCCATATCCGCGCATAGGTCGGCCAGGCACTGGCCGCCTCGCTACTGGCCGGGTCCAGGCGCGCCAGGCTCTGGTTTCGCGGCACGTTGAAGAGCATGGTCACCAGCACGTTACCGAGCAGATACAGGCCGCTGCCAATGCCGATGCACAGGCTGCCCGGCAATGGCCAGCGCAACCAGGCCCAGGTCAGCAGAATCGCGCAGGTCACGGCGGTACCGAGAAACAGCGAGAGGAACAGGCGGTTGAGCACCACCTGGTTGATCGATTGCATGGCCGTCACCGCACTCTGTGCCGGAATGCGCTCCAGGGCCTGCATGACGAAGTTGGAGAAGGCGAAGAACAATCCGCCCATCAACCCGCAGCCCAGGGCGGTAACAAGGATCAGCAGCAATAGCAGGGTGTCGGCAATGCTCATGGTTCAGGCCTTTTTCCAGGGTGGTCGTCGGGCATGGCAGGCGGCCTTCAGCTATCCTCAGAATCGGATGACAGACCTTTCGGTGTGCATCCAAGGTCGCACTTGGTAATCGGAAGTTACCTTTGCCTTGCCCACTCATCTGGCCCTGTAGTTTAGGCTCGCAACCCGGATCTTTCGTCGCGATTTGTAGTCTTTGATGCATGGAATTTGAAAGGAGATGCGCATGCTTGTCCGGTCACTGACCTTCGCCACCTTGCTGGCCATCGTTGCCGGTCCCGCCCTCGCTGCCGATAGCGATGACCCCTTGGGCCAGGATCTGTACAAGGCCCGCGCCTTGGTTGTGCTTGCCCCCAGTACCGCTGACCCGACCCTTCGCGCGTTGAACAAAGCCCTTGAAGACCCGGCCACCAAGGCTGCCTTCGAGGAGCGCAAGCTGGTGCTGTACAGCGTCGCCGGCATGATCGGCAAGCGTGATGACAAGTTTCTGGATCAACAGGCGACCATGGCCCTGATCCGCAAGTTCAAGTTCAGCGCCCGGGATACGATGGTCACCCAGGTAGTACTGGTGGGCAAGGACGGCGAGCTGCACCGGATCGAACACACCGGCATCCTCGAGCCCAAGGCGATTTACGATGCGGTCGACCAGTTGCCGGCAGCGGAAAAAGCCATCGTGCCGCCGACCGTTGCCGATTTGAAGGAGGACGCCACCAAGGGCAAAGAGGTCAAGCCCGGCAAGGACGGCAAACCCGCCAAGCCGGCCAAGCCGGCACCACCACCCAAACCGCCGAAGCCGCTGGAGGATTGAGGTTCAACCAGAAGCGTTCAGACGTACAAAGAATGCTGTGTTGAATGCGCCGAGCTGTTCGAGGAACTGTTCGGCGCTGGCTTCGGGTTGATAGGCGTGACGCAAAAAGAATTCGACCTCAGCGGCCAGTTGCGGACAAGCAATACGTAACTGGTCAGCATGATCCTCCAGGGTCAGCGGCCACGAAGGGTCCTTGTCACTTCGCAGCATGTTGCCGGCCCGCAATGCCTTGCGTGAGACTTCCCGTTGCAGCCAGCGCAGCGTGTCTGCGTCGCCCGCATCGGCGATACCCTCGGCATATCGCTTAAATGCAGCCTGCAGGTCGGCATTGACTGCCCGCGCGATGGCTGGTGAAGGCTTGAATGGCGCGAAGCACTGGGCGAGGTCTTCGCCCCAGATACAGCGGCAGTGATGCTTTAGCCAGTAACCCCAACTGTTGCGGTGTTCTTCGGCCAGTACCTGGTCACGGGTGCCGATGTCGAAATCGATCTTGCTCACCAGTGGGTGCCGGTTCTGCAGCTCACCTCTGACCCGTTCAAGCTGCTGCAGGTCATTGGCGTTGGGGCAATGGTTGAGTATCAGGGGCACGTCCAGGTCCGATTCACCTTCGCGGGCATCGCCACGGGCAACGCTGCCGTAGAGGTAAATGCCACCGAGCAGCGTATGGCATCGGTTTTCGAGGGTGCGGCAGAGATCGTCGAGCACAGGCCGGTAGGCGGGTTGTAGCGCTATCGGCGCAAGCGTGAGGATAGCGCCGTTGGCATCCACCCCACCGATGTACTTCTCCATGAACACCCGCTGGAAACCCTGATCGACGGCGCGATGGGTTTCGCGATACCCAAGCGCTTGATACAGCCCCAGGTTCTCCGCCATCGCCTGGTTGGTGTACAGGCGAATCCGCGGCAATCCCAGCTGGCGGGCGCGGGCTTCGGCATGCTCGATCAGCTGGCGGCCATGACCGCGGCCCTGGGCTTCGGGATGCACCGCGATATTGTCGAGGAGCATTGTCTGCGCTTCGACGATCAACACCAGCAGACCCACTACCTGTCCCTGGTCTTCCAGCACCTGAAGCTGCCGGCGGGTGACCAACTGCGCGTAGTCTTCCAGCATCGGGCCGGGCTTGGCGCCGATGCGGGCGATGTAGGGGCTGTAGGCCGCCTCGATCAGGGCATCGATGGCGGGCAGGTCTTCAGTGGAGGCCAGGCGGATCATGCAGCGAGTCCTTGGGCGAGCGTGCGGTTCACTACGCTAACACTAACTCCCGGTCTTGACCTTGCTCCACACCCGGGTGCGGATGCGCTCGTATTTGAGTGGCAGCGGCTCCAGGGCGAACAGGGTATCGAGCACCGCCTGGGGCGGGTACACCGACGGGTTGTCGCGGATCTTCGCTTCTACCAGTGGTGCGGCGTCCTTGTTGGCGTTGGGGTAGCCGAGGTAGTTGGTCGAGGCGGCGATCACCTCGGGGCGCAACATGTAGTTGATAAAGGCCAGGCCTTGCTGCGGGTTGGGCGCGTCTTTGAGCAGCACCATGCTTTCGAGCCAGAACGGCGCACCTTCGCGGGGAATGCTGTAGCGGATGTCGCGGCCATTCTTGGCGTTGTCGGCGGCAAGTCTTGCGTCAAACACCCCACCGGACCAGCCCAGCACCACGCAGACATTGCCGTTGGCCAAGTCCGAGATAAAGCGCGAGGAGTCGAAGTAGGCGATATGCGGGCGCACCTTGAGCAGCAGCGCTTCGGCCTTGCGGTAGTCCTCGGGGTTCTTGCTGTTGTAGGGCAAGCCCAGGTAATGCAGGGCGATGGGGATGATCTCGTTGGGCGCATCGAGCATGGCCACGCCGCAGTCGGCCAGCTTGGCGATGTTTTCTTCCTTGAAGATCAGGTCCCAGGAGTTGAGCGGTGCGGCATCGCCCAGGCGCGCCTTGACCTTGTCGACGTCATACCCCAGGCCCGTGGTGCCCCATAAATACGGAGCAGCGAAGCGGTTGCCGGGGTCGTTGTTCTGCAGTTTGGCGAGGATCTGTGGGTCCAGGTGCGGCAAGTTGGGCAACTGGCTGCGGTCGAGCTCGGCCAGCACCCCGGCCTTGATCAGGTTGGGCAGCAGGTCGCCGCTGGCAAATACCACGTCATAGCCACTGCGCCCGGCCATCAGCTTGCTCTGCATCACATCGCTGTTGTCGAACACGTCATACACCGGGGCGATGCCCGAGGCCTGCTGAAATTCCTTGGTGGTGTTGGGGGCGATGTAGTCGTACCAGTTGTAGATGTGCACGCTGGGTGCGCTGCTTTCGGCGGCCTGGGCGACGGCGACGTTGAGCAGCGCGGCGAGTACCAGGGGGATAGGGCGGGTCGACTTCATGGGGCTCTCCGGGCTCTTGTTGTAAGGGATAGCGCTCAGGGGATCAGCAGTTCGCGGCGCCCGTCAGGGTGTTCGATGCGTTGGCCGGGCAGTTGCAGGCGCCGGTCGGCCAGGTAGTCGTAGGCGCGGCGGGCGTGTTCGAGTTGTTGCAGGTCCAGCTCGATGACCTGCCGGCAGGCCTCGCGCCCGGCTTCGAACAGCAGGCGTCCGTGCGGGTCGACCACCGCGCTGGCGCCGGCGAACACCAGGCCGTCATCGCCTGCGCCGACGCGGTTGACCATCAGCGCAAAGGCCTGGTTTTCCTGGGCGCGGGCCATGATCGCGGTACGGTGCACCGGGCCGTAGGGGTCCATGTTGCCGTTGCTGACCACGATCAGGTCGACGCCCAGTTGCGCCAGGGCGCGGCTGCTTTCCGGCAGCTCGATGTCGTAGCAGATCAGCAGGCCGATGCGCAGGCCTTTCCAGGTGGTTGTGGCGTAGCGATCGCCGGGCATGAACAGGCCGCGCTCCGAGGGCCACAGGTGGGTCTTGCGGTAGCGCAGGGCAATGCCCTCGGGGGTCAGCAGCAGCGAGGTGTTGTAGTAGCGGCCGTCGGCCTTTTCGGCCAGACCGATCACCACCGCGACATCGCGTTCACGCACTGCCTGCAGCACGGCCCGGACGCTGGGGCCATCCACGGCTTCAGCGACCTCGGGCAATTGCGCGGCGCTGGCAAAGCCCATCAGCTGGGTTTCCGGGAACACCAGCAAGTCGCTGTCGGCCGCGCAACCGGCGATGGCCTCAAGGGTACGTTGCAGGTTGTAGGCGGTATCGCCGTCGCGGCCGGCGAGTTGTATCAGTTCGATCTTCATCGTGGTTCCTTGCGTAGGGCTGGAACCGAGTATGCGGCGCGACGGCGTGGGCGGTAATCACGTTGATGGAGTAACCCTGAATGGGTAATGGCGCTCAGATCTCCCGTTCAACAAAGGCGAAGTCGTCGTCGATCAACTGCTGCAGGTACTGATCGAAGCTGTCGGCAATCACTTCATAGCTGTCAGGGTCGTGCAGGTAGCGCAGCACCTGGCCGACGGTGCCGCCGGCGGCGGGGTTGAAGTCGATGTACAGCTTGGAAGTACCGCCATTGTTCATGCAGTGGGAGAAGCACAGGCGCTGGTTCATGCCCAGGTCGATGTCGATGCCCGGGCCGACGGTTTCCGGGTATTCGTCCAGGTAATCGCCGTAGATGCCGCGAATGCTGTCGGTGTAACCCCTGGCGTCTTCGAGGATCTGTGCGGCGGCGCTGAGGAAGTAGGGGTACTCTAATACGTCCGAGCCGAGGATCAGGACGATGACCGTGCCGCCTGGGTAGTCTCGGAAATGGGTCCCGTCGATATGGCCGAGCAGTTCCAGCAGGCTGGCGGGGCACAGCGGGTAACGCTCAGTGAGCGTCTGCAGGCCTTCGGCCGAAGCGCCGTGGGCAAGGTTCAACTGCTCAAGTGACTCGCTTGGCAGCGCCTGACGCAGGCCGGTGAGGTAGGTGGTGACGAGGGACATGAGGGGCGGTTCCTTCCTGAAAGAGCACAGATGATAGCCAGGCTGACGTAAATTCACCGGGATTGCGAGCGCTGCGCGCTCGATCGCGGGCAAGGCCCGCTCCCACAGGGTCCGCGCCGCTCTCAGGGTTTGTGCAAAACCTGTGGGAGCTGGCTTGCCAGCGATGAGGCCGGTGGGCCAGCTTGAGTGCGGCGCTCTTCCAACGCCTTCTATCATTCGCATAGAATGATAGAAATTCTCATTTGCTCTTCGAGTCGCCATGACCGATTCCAACCCCGCCCTGCGCCAGCAGGTCAGCCACCTCTACCAGGCTCATCACCGCTGGCTGACCGGCTGGCTGCGGCCGCGGGTGGAATGCCAGGACCTGGCCGCCGACCTGATGCAGGACGTGTTCGTCCGCGTGCTCAGCGCCGACGATGCCAGTGACCGCCTGCGCGCCGTGCGTGAACCTCGTGGCTACTTGGCGACCATCGCCCGGCGGCTGATGATCGACCACTTTCGCCGCGCGCGGCTGGAACGCGCCTGGCTGCAAGCGCTGGCCGAGCAGCCCGAAGCCCTGGATATCTCTGCCGAAGGCCGGGCCATCTTGCTGGAAACCCTCTGCGAGCTGGACGCCATGCTCGCAGGCCTCGGCGCCCGGGTGCGCAAGGCCTTTCTGCTGTCGCAACTCGATGGCATGACCTACAAGGCCATCGCCCAAACCCTCGGCATCTCGGTGGTCACGGTCAACCGCGACATCGCCAAGGCCCTGCACCATTGCACGCTGTACAGCCTGCAGCACGAGACCGACTGATGGCCGCCCTGGACTCGCGCCAACTCGCCGCCCTCGAGCAGGCCGCCGCCTGGCGTGCGCGCCTCGGTGACGAAAGCGCCGGCAATGCCGAGCAAGCCGCCTGGCACGCCTGGATGCAGGCCGACGAGCAGCACCGCTGGGCCTGGCAGCAGGTCGAACGGGTGCAGCAACGCCTGCAGCAAATGCCCACGCGCCTGGCCGGACGCACGCTGGAGCTGGCCGGCCAGCAGCCGGCGATGGGCCGGCGCGGTGTACTCAAGGGGCTGGTCCTGGTCGCCGGTGCCGGCGGGCTGGGCTGGGCCGGTTACCAGCAGGGGCGCCAAGGCCCCTGGTTCGCCGACTACCACACCCGCACCGGTGAACGCCTGAGCCTGACCCTGGACGATGGCAGCCAGGTCCAGCTCAACACCGCCAGCGCCCTGGATGTACGTTTCGACCCTCAGCAGCGTTTGCTGGTGCTGCGCGACGGCGAGGTGCTGATCACTACCGCCAAGGACCCGGCCAATCGACCCTTCCTGGTACGAACCCGCCACGGCACGCTGCAGGCGCTGGGCACGCGCTTCTCGGTGCTGGCCGGCGAAAACACCACGCGCCTGGCCGTGTTCGAAAGCCGCGTGCGGGTGCTGCCGGGCGAGCAGGGTGGCGGAGCGCTGCTGGAGGCCGGTGAGCAATGCCGTTTCGCCAACCCGGCGCTGGTGCTCAGTTCGCCACTGGAAACCAACCTGGACGCCTGGAGCAAAGGCCTGCTGATCGCCAACGAGCAGTACCTTGGGGCGTTTGTCGCCGAGCTGGCGCGCTACCGCCGCGGCTGGTTGCGCTGTGCGCCGGAGGTGGTGGGGCTGCGCATCAGCGGCACCTTCAGGCTCGACGACCAGGCGCAGATTTTCCGCGCCCTGGAAAGCACGCTGCCGGTGCGGGTCAGCCTGCGCACGCCGTACTGGGTGACGGTGCAGGCCCGTTAGCTAAAGTATTTTTCATGCAAATGATATTAATTCGTCTTGTCGTTCGACTTATGGGGGCAGGCCCACTGCCTGAATGCCAACCAGAAGAGAACGCATCGAATGAGAACCCGCCGGATTCACCACGCCCTGCGCTGTTGCGCGTTGTTGTTGCCTTTGAGCATGGCCCAGGTCGAAGCGGCCACGCGTACCTACGACCTGGCGCAGGATGATCTGGGTCAGGTGCTGACCCGCTTTGCCGCCGAGGCTGGAGTGGTGCTGTCGTTTGACCCGGCGCTGACCCAGGGCCAGCGCAGCGAAGGCCTGCATGGCCAGTACGGGGTCGAGGAGGGCCTGCGTGCCTTGCTCGCCAGCAAGGGCCTGGCGGTGATCAAGGAAGCGGACGGGCGCTACAGCCTGGTACGGGAAGTGAGCGAGGCGGGCGCGATCAACCTCAGCGCCACAGAGGTTACCAGCAACCAGTTGGGTACCATTACCGAGGAGAGCCATTCCTACACCCCCGGCACCATCGCCACGGCCACGCGTTTGGTACTGACGCCCCGTGAAACGCCGCAATCGATCACCGTGGTGACTCGCCAGCACATGGATGATTTTGGCCTGAACAACATCGACGACGTGATGCGCCATACGCCGGGCATCACCGTCTCGGCCTATGACACCGAGCGCAACAGCTACTACGCACGCGGCTTTGCCATCAACAACTTCCAGTACGACGGCATTCCCTCGACCTCGCGCAACGTCGGTTACTCGGCCGGCAACAGCCTCAGCGACATGGCCATCTACGACCGCGTCGAAGTGCTCAAGGGCGCTACCGGATTGCTGACCGGTGCAGGCTCGCTCGGCGCGACCATCAACCTGGTGCGCAAAAAGCCCACCGCCGAGTTCAAGGGCCACTTCACCCTCGGTGCCGGCAGTTGGGACAACTACCGCAGCGAGCTGGACGTCAGCGGCCCGTTGACCGACAGCGCCAATGTGCGTGGCCGGGCGGTGGCGGCCTATCAGGACAAGCATTCGTTCCTTGATCACTACCAGCGTAAGACCAGCGTCTATTACGGCATTCTCGAATTCGACCTCGACCCCGACACCTTGCTGACCGTCGGCGCCGACTACCAGGACAATAACCCCAAAGGCTCCAGCTGGTCGGGCACCGTGCCGCTGTTCGATGGCAATGGTGACACCAACAATGTCTCGCACCATTTCAACAACGCGGCGAAATGGAGCAGCTGGGAGCAGTACACCCGCACGGTGTTCGCCAGCCTCGAACATCATCTGGACAGCGGTTGGGTGGCCAAGGCCCAGCTCGATCACAAGATCAACGGCTACCACGCGCCGCTTGGCTCGATCCAGGGCTACCAGCCGCGCAAGGACGGCACCGCCGGTATCTATGCACAGAAGTACACCGGCGAAACCGTCAGCAACTCCCTCGACCTGTACCTGAGCGGGCCGTTCCAGTTGTTCGGCCGCGAGCATGAGCTGGTGATCGGCAACTCCTTCACCGCCTCGCGCTGGAAGGGCAACGACTACCGCAATGTCACCCATGGCAACAACAACATCGCGGACTTCCCCAACTGGGACGGCGACATTGCCGAACCCGACTGGGGCCCGGTGGCGGCGCGCACCGACGACAAGGTGCGCCAGAACGGCACCTACCTCACAGCCCGCCTGCACCCGACCGACGACCTGACCCTGCTGCTCGGCGGGCGCCTGGTCAACTACAGCTACGACGGGATCGAGGACAACAACAAGGAAAACGACCGCCTAGTGCCGTACCTTGGCGCGGTCTATGACCTCAACGACACCTACTCGCTGTACGCCAGCTACACCGATATCTTCATGCCCCAGGACGCCTGGTTCCGTGACCGTACCAACCGCCTGCTGGACCCGGACGAAGGGCAGAACTACGAACTGGGTCTGAAGGGGGAATTCCTTGACGGCCGGGTCAACGCCAGCCTTGCCTATTTCGAGATCCATGAGAGCAATCGTACGGTCGAGGACAACCCGTACAACGGCAGCCCGACCAACCCCGACGTGGCCTTCGCCTGGATGGGCGTGAAAGCCAAGACCAAGGGCTTCGAGGCCGAAGTCTCGGGTGAGCTGGCGCCGGGCTGGCAATTGCAGGCGGGTTACACCCATAAAGTGATTCGCGATGACGATGGCCAGAAGGTTTCGACCTGGGAGCCGCAAGACCAGGTCAGCTTCTACACCAGCTACAAGCTCAAGGGCGCACTGGAGCGGCTGACCGTCGGCGGTGGTGCGCGTTGGCAGGGCAAGGGCTGGCAGGTGCTGCACAATCAGCCCAAGGACATCGACCAGGAGTTCGCCCAGGACCCGTTCTGGCTGGTGGACCTGATGGCCCGCTACCAGATCACCGACAGCCTGTCGGCAACAGTCAATGCCAATAACCTGTTCGATAAACGTTATTACACCAATATCGGTTTCTATAATTCGATGTCTTATGGTGACCCGCGCAACTTGATGTTGACCACACGCTGGGATTTTTGACTGTTAGTAGGGTGCCTGCCACTCCCGCAGCAAATCTGTGTACGCCGTACCTGTGGGAGCTGGCTTGCCAGCGATGAGGCCGGTTCAGCCAACATCAGCCGTCGTCTGAGTTACGACGTTCGTGCTCCAGCAACCAGCGCTTGCGTTCAATACCGCCACCATAGCCGGTCAGCGCGCCGTTGCTGCCGACCAGCCGATGGCAGGGGATGGCCAGGCTCACCGGATTCAGCGCATTGGCCAGGCCCACCGCCCGCGCGGCTGCGGGGTTGCCGAGCTGTGCGGCGATCTGCCCGTAGGTGCGGGTGCTGCCCACCGGGATGGCTCGTAACGCCGCCCAGACGCGCTGCTGGAACGGGGTGCCGCCAGCGTCAATGGGCACTGCATCAAACGCCTGCAATTGGCCCGTGCAGTAGGCCTGCACGGCATCGGCGAGCGCCGCCAGCCCCGCGGTTTCACGCAACTGCACGCCTGTGCCGAAGCGGGTGCGCAGCAGCCGCAGCAGGCGTTTTTCGGGCGCATCGAATTCCAGTGCCAACAGTTGCTGGCCGTCACTGACGATCAGCACCTGGCCCATCGGCGCCGGCAAGTGCAGGCGGCGCAGCAGCAATTCGCTCATGGGCAGTCCTCGTTCAGGCGTGTTCGATCAGCATCACGGCCAGGGTGTCGGCGTCCAGCGCGTCGAACAGATGCGGGGTATCGGCCGAATAGCTCATGTAGTCGCCGGCCGCCAGCGTCACCGCCTGCTCGACCGGGCCCACTCGGGCGCGGCCGTGGCACAGGATCACATGCTCAAGGGTACCCGGTGGATGCGGTTTTGACAGCCGTGGCTCACCGGGCTGCACCCGCACCCGGTAAATATCGCGCTGAGCCCCCGCCGGGCAGGCAGCGAGCAAGGTGGCGGCGTAATTGGCCTGCTCGGCGTGGCTGGCGGCGCCTTCATTGGCGCGAATCACCTGCACATGCTGGCGCGGCTGGCCCATCAGCCGGCTGACCGGCACCTGCAGCGCGCCGGCCAGGGCCCAGAGGGTTTCCAGGCTGGGGTTGCCGACCCCGGACTCCAGCTGCGACAGGGTGGACTTGGCCAGGCCTGCGCGCTTGCCCAGTTCGGTCACTGACAGGCCCAGGCGCTCACGCTCGCGGCGGATGGCGCTGGCCAGCAGGAGGATGGGGGAGTGTGCTTCGATCATGTGTTCGCTATACCGGTCAATTGTTCGTCTTGACGAACGGTTTTCATCTGTTCAGCATAACGGACCTTTGTTCGATATGACAGGAGTCAGCCCACCATGCACCTGAAAACACGCGGCACCCTGGAGATGACCGCCGCCATGCTGATCTCCGGCACGGTTGGCTGGTTCGTCCTGGCCGCAGACCAGCCTGCGGCCGCCGTGGTGTTCTGGCGCTGCCTGTTCGGTGCGTTGGCATTACTGCTGGCCTGTGCCGGGCTGGGTTTGCTGCGGCGAGGGAGGATTAGCTGGCGCCAGGCGTTGGCGGCGGCAGTCGGCGGGGTGGCGCTGGTGCTGAACTGGGTGTTGCTGTTCAGCGCCTATGGGCATGCCTCGATCGCTGTGAGCACCGTGGTCTACCACACCCAGCCGTTTATGCTGGTGGGCTTGGGGATGCTGTTGTTCGCCGAGAAGATGACCGCTAACAAAGCCGGCTGGTTGCTGGCGGCGTTCGCGGGGATGCTGCTGATCGTCATGGCCGGATCGAGCGCTGATGCGGTCGCCGGTGACTACCGTCTGGGCGTGTTAATGGCGCTGGGCGCGGCGTTTTTCTATGCGGTTGCCGCCGTGATCACCAAGCGATTGCACGGTGTGGCGCCGCAATTGATCGTGCTGATCCAGATGCTGGTCGGTGTAGGGCTGCTGGCGCCCTTTGCGCAGGTGCCGGGGATGACGCGTGCGCCCGCTACCTGGGCCTGGCTGGCCACCATTGGCATCGTCCACACCGGGCTGATGTCGACCCTGTTGTACAGCGCTATCCAGAAGATCCCCACCAGCCTGGTCGGCGCCTTGTCGTTCATCTACCCGGTGGTGGCGATCCTGGTCGACTGGCTGGCCCTGGGGCACCCGTTGGGCGCGCTGCAACTGGCGGGTTCAGGGTTGATTCTGCTGGCAGCGGCGGGGATGACGTTTGGCTGGACGCTGCGGATCACGACCGCTGCGCGGCCGATCGCTGGCAAGGCCCGCTCCCACAGGGGGCGCTGAGCGTCCCAGGACTATCCCTCAGAACCACCGATCATTACGCTTACGCCCACGGCTCAAGGCCGGCAGGATCAAGCCGGCCAGCAGGCCGGCACCGGCGATGCCGCCGCCGTAGACCATATAGCGCATCAGCACCTGCTTGTTCTCGTCACCCAGGCGCGCCTGGGTGCTGCGCAGTTCCGACTGGGTATCGCCGAGCTCGGCATTCAGCGCCTTGTTGCGCGCTTCCAGCTCGTCGATCAGCGCCTTGCGCGAATCAAGCGTCTCCTGCATGCCTTGCACCCGGGTCTTCCAGCTGTCGTCGATGGTTTTCAACTGCTCGCTGAGCTGGGTCACCTGCCCGGTCAGTTGCGGCAGGCGCTCGGCCTGGCCGGGCACGGTCTGCAGGTCGCTGCTGGTGATCCACACGGTGTCGCCGGACTCGCCGCGCACCTGGCTGTAGTTGCCCTGGGTGGCCAGCAGGGTGACCTTCTGCCCGGACTTGAGGTTGCCGACGATGCGGTGGCCATCGGTGGGGCCGCTGCGCACGTAGGTGGCCAGGCTGTCGCTGACCCAGCGCTCGTTGCTGCTGGCAGCTTCTTCGGCCTGTAGCGGGGTGGCGAGGACCAATAGGGCGCCTATCAGGCTGGCCGTCAGCAGGCGGCGCGCGCCCGGGTTGGAGGAGGAAAACAGCGTGGGCGCCGCAGCAACAGGACGAGAGATAGGCATGATGGTCTTCGCGTGAAATAAACAATAAAAGCCCGATGACTGGGCCGGTGAAGAGGCGGCGTGCGCGCAGGCCGCCAGCTGAAAGACCATATTTCTGCAGGCAGGTTCACTGAGCGGGGTAGGAAAATAGCAGCAAATGTTGCGGGCACAGGCTGTGCCCGCAAACGGGGGAGGGGCTTGAATCAGCTCACGACGCGGTAGCAGGGCACGTATTCGGCACCGCCCGGCAGCTTCATCCGGTGCTGGTCGACGAATGCTTGCAGCAGGTGGCCAAGAGGTTCGAGCACAGCGCTGTCACCCTTGATTTCGTACGGGCCTTTTTCTTCGATGAGGCGGATGCCCTTGTCCTTGACGTTGCCGGCGACAATCCCGGAAAACGCCCGGCGCAGGTTGGCGGCCAGTTCGTGCGGCGGCAGTTCGCGGCTGAGCGCGAGCCCGGTCATGTTTTCGTGGGTCGGGTCGAAGGGACGCTGGAAGCCCTCTTCGATCTTCAGCAGCCAGTTGAAGTGGAAGGCGTCATTGCGCTCGCGGCGGAACTGCTTGACCTCCTTGAGCCCGTCGACCATCTGCCGGGCCACTTCGGCCGGGTCGTCGATGATGATCTGGTAATGCGCCTGCGCCGATTCGCCGAGGGTGGCACGTACGAAGGCATGTAGCTGCTGCAGGTACGGCGCCGCGCTTTTCGGCCCGGTGAGGATCACCGGGAACGGCAGGCCACGGTTGTCCGGGTGCATGAGGATGCCGAGCAGGTAGAGGAACTCTTCGGCAGTACCGGCGCCACCGGGGAAGATGATGATGCCGTGGCCGACACGCACGAAGGCTTCCAGGCGTTTTTCGATATCCGGCAGGATCACCAGCTCGTTGACGATCGGGTTGGGCGCTTCGGCGGCGATGATGCCTGGCTCGGTCAGGCCCAGGTAGCGGCTGCCGCTCATGCGCTGCTTGGCGTGGGCGATGGTCGCGCCCTTCATCGGGCCTTTCATCACGCCCGGGCCGCAGCCGGTGCAGACGTCCAGCTTGCGCAGGCCCAGCTCGTGGCCGACCTTCTTGGTGTACTGGTATTCCTCGGTGCTGATCGAGTGACCGCCCCAGCACACGACCATTTTCGGCTCCACGCCCGGGCGCAGGGTACGGGCGTTGCGCAACAGGTGGAAAACGTAGTCGGTGATGCCCTGGGAGCTTTCCAGATCGATGCGCTGGCTGGCCAGTTCGCTTTCGGTGTAGACGATATCGCGCAGGGCGCTGAAGAGCATTTCGCGGGTGCTGGCGATCATTTCACCATCGACGAAGGCATCAGCCGGCGCGTTCAGCAGCTCCAGGCGCACGCCGCGGTCCTGCTGGTGAATGCGTACCTCGAAGTCCTTGTAGGCCTCGAGGATGGTCTTGGCGTTGTCGACATGCGCGCCGGTGTTGAGGATTGCCAGCGCGCACTGGCGGAACAGGGTGTACAGGCTGCCGGAACCGGCTTCACTCAGTTGCTGTACTTCTCGTTGAGACAGTGTTTCCAGGCTGCCTTTTGGGCTGACAGATGCATTGATGACTTCGCGTTGGGGCATTCTGGGTTTCCTGTGAGCGGGTAAACGTCCATCTTCAGAACACCACCATACCGACAAATTGTCGCAGCAACGAGTGCCTTTCGCTGTCAGGCCTTGTCAGCAGTATCTGGCGCGGCCCGCCAACCCACGGCGTGCAGGGCCTTGAGCAATTGCTCGGGCTTGAGGGCCAGCACCTTGCTGCCATGGGCCTCAAGGTCGGTGGCCGCCAGCAGGGCATTGACGATGGCTTCCTCCACAGCATCGGCCGCCGCGCTGAACAACGCCGAGATATGGTCGTTGTTGACCATCTGCACCGTGCTGGTCGGCGCCCCCGGGTGGCCGAAGTTGGCCGCCGGCAGGCTGTTGCCGGTGGAGAAGGCGATGAAGATGTCGCCGCTGGAGTCTTCGGTGCCGCCGCCGACCCGCGCCAGGCCGACACTGGCCCGTTGCGCCAGGCGCGTGCACTGGTGCGGCAGCAGCGGCGCGTCGGTGGCCAGGGTGATGACGATAGAGCCCATGCCCGGTTCGCCGACAGTGCGCGGTGCGCTAAAGGGTGAATGCACCTCCCCCAGCACCTGGCCGACCGGGTAGCCGGCTACCCGCAAGGCGCCGCGCACACCGTAGTTGGCCTGCACCAGCACGCCGACGGTCCAGCCGCCGGCCGCGCTGTCCAGTACCCGCGAAGAGGTACCGATACCGCCCTTGAATTCGTGGCAGATCATCCCGGTGCCGCCACCGACGCAACCTTCGGCCACCGGCCCCGACTGCGCCGCGCCAAGCGCTGCGTGGACATGCTCGGCAGTCACATGCTGACCCCAGATGTCGTTGAGCACGCCGTCGTAGGTTTCCAGCACCGTGGGCATGCACCAGTAGGTACGGGCCTTGCCCATCTCGCGCTCGGCCGCCACCAGCGCATCGCGGACCACGCCGACGCTGTGGGTGTTGGTGTAGGCAATCGGGGTGGTCAGCAGGCCAGCCTCGCGAATCCACTCAAGGCCAGTGGCATCACCATTGCCATTGAGCACGTGCACGCCGGCAAAGCACGGCTGCAGGCTGGCGGCCCGGGCCCGTGGCTCGATCACCGTGACCCCGGTGTTGACCGCGTTGTCGCCGCTGCCGCGCTGCACGGTGTGATGGCCGACACGCACGCCCGGTACATCGGTGATGGCGTTGAATGCGCCAGGGTTGCCCACGCCGATTCGAATGCCCAGATCACGTACACGCATTGATTCACAGCTCCTGTTGAAAGGTTTGAAGGGCCCGCAATGGCCGTTGCTCGCACAGCATGACAAGTGCTCGAGCAACGGCAATACTGCGTGCCGGTGTGCAGAGTCTAGGAACTCAACCTGCCGCTGGCGATTCCCCCCAATCGTTACCCCCTAGGAGTTACCGGTGAACCTGCTATTCGAAGCCGCCGCCCATCACCATGGCCTGGCCCGGGTCATTGACCAGCTGGGCAGGCCGGGGTTCTGGCACCAGTTGATCGTGCTGCTCGATCAACTGCTGCCTTGCGACACAGCGCTGGCCTTGCTGGTGGAGCGTGAGGGTGCGCCTGTGGTGCTGGAGGAGTTCGACCATGGTTTTCGCAATGCGCCTGCGGCGGCACCGCTGTACCTGGGCGGCCTGTACCTGCTCGACCCGTTCATCCAGGCCATGCGCGACGGCCTGGCCGATGGCGTGTACCGCATGGAAGAGGTGGCGCCGGACGAGTTTCGCAAGAGCGACTACTTCAACAACTACTTTCGCGCCCTGGTCGGCGAGGACGAGCTGCAGCTGATCCTCAACCTCGACGCGGGCAAGGTCCTGGCCATTTCGTTGGGCGCCAATCAGCGCTACGACACTGCCGCCATCGGCCAGTTGACCCTGCTGGCGCCGTGGCTGCTGGCGCTGATGCGCCAGCACTGGCACCAGCAGCATCCTCAGCAGGTCACAGAGCATTCGACGCCGGTGGAGCGCGCCCTGGAGCATTTTGGCAGCGACACCCTGTCGGCCCGCGAACTGGAAACGGCCCGCCTGGTGCTGCGCGGCAACTCCAGCAAGGCCATCGCCAAGCGCCTGGACATCTCCCAGGAGACGGTCAAGGTGCACCGCCGCAACCTGTACAGCAAGCTTGGGGTGTCGTCCCAATCGGAGCTGTTCAGCCTGTTTTTGCAACACCTGGGACAACACGACCATCAGGAGTGAGTGATGCTACGGATACTCGGCAAGGCTTCATCGATCAACGTGCGCAAAGTGCTGTGGACCTGCGCCGAATTGCAGCTGCCGTTCGAGCGCGAAGACTGGGGCTCGGGCTTTCGCTCGACCGAGGATGAAGCGTTCCTGGCGCTGAACCCCAACGCCATGGTGCCGGTGATCGTCGACGGTGATTTCGTTTTGTGGGAGTCCAACACCATCATCCGCTACCTGGCCGGCCAGTATGGCGGTCAGCAGCTGTACCCGACCGCGCCCAGGGCACGGGCGCGGGTCGATCAATGGATGGACTGGCAGGCCACCGACCTCAACGGTTCATGGAGCTATGCCTTTGTCTCGCTGGTGCGCAAGGCCGCGACCCACCAGGACCCGCAAGCGCTGGCGGCGGGTTGCCGCAACTGGGCGCGCAACATGACCCTCCTTGAGCGTCAGCTGGAGCGTACCGGAGCCTATGTCAGTGGCGCGGATTTCTCCCTGGCTGACATTCCCATCGGCCTGTCGGTCAACCGCTGGCTGCAGACGCCGCTGGAGCGCCCGGCGCTGCCGGCGGTCGAGGCTTACTACGATCGCCTGAGCGAACGTGAAGGCTATCGCTTGCACGGGCGCAACGGGTTGCCGTGAGGTCAACTTTAAGCACTGCGTAGGACCTGTGGGAGCCGGACTTGCCGGCGATCGAGCGCGCAGCGGTCGCAATTCAGGCAACACTGGGTGTGCTGGCTGCACCGGCTTCATCGCTGGCAAGCCAGCTCCCACAGGTCCGGCGTACACAAATCCACTGTGGGAGCGGCGGGGCGACGCCTCGACTTGCCCCGCGATTCTACTTGGCCAGAGCCGTGAGGATCCGATGCGCCACCTTCACCCGCTCGGCAATCGGGTAGTTCTTGTTCGCCAGCAGCACAATGGCGATGCGTTTTGACGGCACGAACGCTACGTAGGCACCAAAACCATCGGTCGAGCCGGTCTTGTTCAACAAGGTGTTGGCCGGCAGTGGCCGCGCCGGTTTAAGCCAGGTCACCGGCTGCGCTTGCAGCACCATGGACGGCGCATTGCCGGCTTGCAGCTGTTCCAGGCTTACCGGGTAGGCATACTGCTCCCAACCCAGGCCCTGGGTCATTTCACCGACCTGGTAGTAGCCGGTCTGCGTCGTGGCGATGGCCCGTTGCAACGGCTTGCTCAGGCTGTGCGGCTGCATGTTCAGGTCCAGGTAGTGCAAGAGGTCCACCGCCGTCACTTTCAAACCGTAGGCTTCGCCATCCAGTGGCCCGGGGCCGACACGCACCGGCTGGTCCTGCTTGTTGTACCCCTGGGCGTAGTTGCCCATCTGTGCGGCAGGCACCTGCAGGTAGCTGTGCTGCAGGCCCAGTTGCGGCAGCAGCTGTTTCTCCATCAGCTCGGCAAACGGCGTACCCAGGCTTTTTGCCGTCAGGTAGCCAAACAGGCCAAGGCTGGGGTTGGAGTACAGCCGGTGGGTGCCAGGCGCGTAGTCGGCCTTCCAGTGGCCATAGTAGCCGGGCAGGTCGGCCTCGCCCTTGACTTCATCAGGGAACTGCAAGGGCAGGCCGCCAGCACTGTAGGTGCCGAGGTTGAGCAGGGTGATGCCATCGAACGCCGTGCCTTTGAGCGCAGGCCAGTGCTTGCTGGCCGGGTCACCCAGGCTCAGCTTGGCGCTGGCCTCGGCAAAGCCTGCGAGGGTGGCGGTGAAGGTCTTGCTCACCGAACCGATCTCGAACAGGGTGTCGGCGTTCACCGCCTGGCCGCTCTGCGTCGACGCTACTCTGTAGTTAAAGTAGTGCTGCTGGCCATCGACGCTGATGGCCACGGCCATGCCGGGGATGGCCTGTTGCTGCATCAGCGGGCGCACGGCGGCGTTTACCGTGGATGCCAGCGACGTATCGGCAAGGCTTTGCCCGGTGACCAGGCTAAGGGTCAGGGCGGCCAGAATCCCTGGCCTGAGGTTGGTTTTTTGGTGCATGATCGGCAACCTTTCCATAAGTGGACTGTTGTGAGCCTGGCTGCAGCAGGGAGCGCCAATCTAGGCGTTCGGCGCAGGCTCCACAAACGATGATATTTCGCAGCAGCCATTAGAAAAATTTGGGAGTCTGCATGATCCGACCACACTTGCCCCTGAACGCCCTGCGTGCGTTCGAGGCCTCGGCCCGGCACTTGAGCTTCACCCGCGCGGCTATCGAGCTGTGCGTGACCCAGGCGGCGGTCAGCCATCAGGTCAAGAGCCTCGAAGCCCAGCTCAAGGTCACCCTGTTCAAGCGCCTGCCGCGCGGGCTTATGCTCACCAGCGAAGGCGAGACCTTGCTGCCGGTGCTGCGTGAATGCTTCGACCGCATCGCCCAGACGCTCGACTGCTTCGACGGCGGCCATTATCGCGAGGTGCTGACCGTGGGCGCGGTGGGCACCTTTGCCGTCGGCTGGCTGCTGCCGCGCCTGCCCGAGTTCCAGGCCCTGCACCCGTTTATCGATATGCGCCTGTCGACCAACAACAACCGCGTCGATGTCGCCGCCGAAGGCCTGGACTATGCCATTCGCTTTGGCTCCGGCGCCTGGCATGGCATCGATGCGCAGCCGCTGTTGGAGGCGCCGCTGTCGGTGCTGTGTGTGCCGTCGATTGCGCTGCAGCTGCACACGCCTGCCGATCTGTTGCAACAAACCCTGCTGCGCTCCTACCGCAGCGATGAATGGACCGAATGGTTCCAGGCCGCCGGGCTGTCGGGCGCGGTGCAGCCTTCGCGGACCATGGTCTTCGATTCGTCGCTGGGGATGATGGAAGCGGCCCTGCAAGGCGCCGGCGTGGCCCTGGCACCGCCGCTGATGTTCGAACGGCTGCTGGCCAGCGATGCCATTCGCCAGCCGTTTGCCTTGAGCATCAGCACCGGTAGCTACTGGCTGACGCGCCTGCAGTCGAAGGCCGAGAGCCCGGCGATGGCAGCGTTCAAAAGCTGGTTGTCGAAGGCGGCTACAGGCTGAAGCGTGAAGGCCGGCAGCCTCGCAGCTCGGGCGCAAGCTGGCCATCGATCAGCTCTTGCGCAACCAGGCGACCGACCACCGCTGCCAGGGTCACGCCCGAATGCATCACCGCCAGGTACAGCCCGCTGACAGCGGGCAAGGCCCCGATGATCGGAATGCGATCATCCGGCATGGGCCGCCAGCCAACCTCGGTGCTGATCAGTTCAAGCTCCTGGCCCCGATGCAAACTGTCCCGAATGGTATTCAGCGCCCGCTGGGCAATAGCCTCGGGGCCGTTTTCGCCGTCGGCATCAAGGTAGTCTTCGGCGGCCAGGACCTGCTCGGGCGTCGGTTGGCGGATTTCCAGATCGTTGCTGGCGATCAGGGTGTGCACCAGTCGCTCGTGTGCCCGCAGGCGGATCAGGATCGACGGCGACGGGTGCAGCGGTAATGTCACGCCCAAGGGCTGCAGCAAGGCCTTGCACTCGGTGCCGGCCGCCAGTACCAGGCGCTCGCAGGCAATCAGCCCGCCAGTCGTAACGAGTGCCGCGACGGCGCCGTCAAGGCATTCGATGGCCAGCACCTGGGTGTCGGTCAGCAAGTTGGCGCCGTTGGCCTGGGCGCGCTCCAGCAGCAAACGGGTCATCGCTGGCGGGTCGATGGAGCCTTCCTGCGGCGCAAACAGCGCCTGCTGCCGGGGCGCTTTGAAATGCGGCTCAAGCTGTTGCACACGAGCGGGGTCGATCGGCTCGACGCCGTCAGCAGGCGACAGCGCCTGGTTGAACGACAGCGCGCCGGTCCAGTTGATCGGCGCCGTGCCCAACTCGTTTTGCAGCCGGTGATACTCGGCAATCGCCAGGCCGCGCAGTTGGGCAAATTCGCCGGGCTGTGGCGACGTTGTGTTGAGCCAGCCAAAGGCCTGTGAGGTGACGCCCAGGCCTGCTTGGCCCTTGTCGATCACCGTCACCTGGGCATGCTTGCTCAGGTGATAGGCAATCGAGGCGCCGACGATACCGGCGCCGATCACTACGACGTTCGGGCGTTGCCGGTCGGTGGTCATTGGCGATTCTCCGGCCAGGTGGCAGTCGAGAAGTAGCTTTCCATACCGGGCTCCTTGTGCTCGACGCCGTTGCGCTGCCAGTAACAGGTCAGGCGCGCGTTGTTATCCAGGTCGCTGTGGGCCAGGCAGGTCGAGTAGTGTCCGGGCCAGGTGAAGCGCAGCACTTTCGCGCGGGCGATGGCCGCGACCTCGACCTTGCCGATGGCCGTCCGGGTCTTGCCGTCGATGGTCTTCGCCAGCACCAGTTGACCGTCCAGATAGCGCAGGGTGGCCCGGCCCGAATACGTGGCGCCGTTGTCCGGTTGTTTGCCGACCAGTGCATAAGGCCCGACCACAAAGCCGTAGAGCGGGTCCGGATAGTCTTCATCATCGGCCACGCAAGCCGTGCCGACCAGCATCAAACCCAGCAGCAACAGCCTCATAGCGGCAGGGCCTGAAGCATGACGGCACCAACAAACAGCAACAGCGCAAGGCTGATGCCGATCAGGGGAATGTTGAACCAGTAGCGCCGCGCCAGCAGCGCCATGCTCGCCAGGAACACAACCCCCAGGCCCAGCAGAAAGCCGTCACGCAGCAGCGCCTGCGGTGCTGCCAGGGCCAGGTAGCCATACACCAGGCCGAACAGCATGGCGCCCAGGCTATGGCTGGCATTGAAACCCACCCAGGCACGCCACACCGTCGTCTGCCGGGAAATCACCGGGGAGATTTTTTGCATCTGTTCGCACAGCGCCGGGTCACGCGGCTGGAACTTGTTGCTGGCGAAGGTATAGACCAGGTGCACAGTGCCCAGTAGCAGGGCGATGGCGGCGCTGGCACAGATCAGTAGTTGAGCGATCACGGGCAATCCTTTGGCAGGTGAATAAGGCGCCGCCGGTGGGCCAGCGGCGAACAGACAATCTACTTCAAGGCCAGCTGGCGGGTGATGGTCGGGTCGCTGATCTTGTCGTCGTCAATCAACAGCAGGGCCTTGGAGAGGATGATCGACAGCAGGGCGTCGCCCTCGAACGGCAGGTACTGCGGCGTGGTCTGCTGACGCGCCTTGGCGTCGGGGACGATGCACAGGTACTGATCGTTTGGCAGCATGAGGATGTTGCCCGAGCCCAGGTGGATCTTGTAGCTGCGCAGCTTGCCGGTGACTTCGAGGAAGCGCCCGTGCAGGGCCCATTTGTCTTTGAGCCGGGTCATGCGCGGCAGCAGTTTTTCCAGCAGCTGCTTGCGCGTTTGCGCGGTGGCGCCCAGTTCGCCGAACGAATGGTTGTGCCAGTAATCGCGGTAGCGGCCGTCCGGCCCGCCGTCGGCCCACAGCGGGTCGTTGGCCAGCGAGGCGACGCCGACGAACAGGTCGACATCGCGCATCACTTCGCTGAGCACCAGCGCCGGGACCTGCTCCAGTGGCAAGGGCGCGGCATCGTCGGCGTTGTCCCAGCGGTTCACGGCATAGCCGCCGCCACCGGCATGGGCGCTGCGTTGCGCGGCATCGATGGCGTAGAAGCGTACCTGGTCGGTGCTCAGGCGCAGGAAGGCGCCGGCTTCGTTGGTGTCGACGCCATAGTCGTCACCCACGCCCTCGATCCAGAACTCGGCACGCAAGCCCCAGGCCGGCAGCTCGCGGGTGGCCGGCGGATAGCTGTCGTCGACCATCAGCCGCAGCTTGTTGCGCCAGCCGCGGGCGGCGGCCAGGGCGTGGAACTGGTGCTGACGCAGAATGTGCGCGGCGAAGCGGTTGGAGTAGGTGGCGGTGTTGCGCTCGGCTTCGGTCAGCAGGTAGACCTCGCGGTGGGCCTGCTTGAACGGCTGGGTGATCTGCAGCGCTTCGATACGCTCGCGCCAGGCGAGGACCTCATCCAGCGGGCGGCCGATCGGATGCCAGAGGCGTACTTCGGCCTCGCTGGACGGGGTAACGGTGTTGCCATCGAGGCTTTGCAGTTCGCCCTCGGTGAACACCACGGCGTGCTGCTGGCCGGCTTCGCTGATCACCCAGATCAGCCGCCGCGCCAGGGTGCCGATCAACGGGTGGTCGAGGTAGCGCTCCTGCCATTGGCCGAACGGCCAGTGCTTTTCCAGCAGGAACAGGCTGTCCAGGCGCTCGGCCTGGGCCGGCAACATGGCGCCGATGTCCTTGAGCGCACCTTGCAGTTCCTTGAGCTCTTCCTTGTATTGAGCCTTGACCTTGGCCGGCACCGATTTCTGCGGTGTGCCGTCGGCGCGCAACCAGCTCAGGGTGGCGCTCTTGCCATCGACTTTAAGCTCGGCGACAAGCGCGCCATCATCGAAACTTTCGCGGCGCAGGCCGACCTGTTCCAGGCCGTAGGTCGGCACGCCGAGTTCTTCGATCTGGTCACGCGGCAACTGCAGGGCCTGGGCGGCGCTGGTGAAGGCTTTTTCGATTTCCTTTTGCGCCGTGCCGAACTTGACCCGTACCTTGAGCAGGGCCAGTTGCCCGACCGCTTCGCTGCTGGGGATCGAGGACAGGGCGAACACCGCCGCGTTGCCGACCTTCGGTGCCCGCGGGCCGATGCCGCGCACCTTGCGGTAGGCGCTCAGGGCCAGGCGGGCGATGGCCCGGGTCAGTTCGCTGTCGGCCAGCGGCGCGCTCATCCACAGCAGACCGCGCAGCACCGTGGCGTTGCCATCGTGCATGCGCGCGCGGTCATCGCTGCTTTCCCAGCCAACGTTGAGCAGTGCGCCGCAGCGCCCGGCATCGACCCGCGCAAACCAGCGCAGCAGGGCCTCGCGCAGTGCGCCTTCACCGACCTTGTGCAGCAGCGCCTTGGCGTTCTTCAGCCACTTCGCCGACGGTCGCGCCGAGGTCGCCGCAGCGGCCTGACGCAACAGCGCCAACCAGTCTTCGCGCACCTCGGGGCTGAATTGCTCGAGGTCTTCCAGGGCCAATTGAGTCCAGTGTTCGCAGGGCGCCAGTACCTGCCAGGCGCCGTTGCCCAGCAGCGGGTCGAGCTTGGCCATCAGCTGTTCGCCAAAGTTGCCGTAGTGACCGAGGTCAGCGCACTGGCTGCGCAGCATGATCAGCAGGTCGCGCAGGTCGTCGGGCATTTGTTTGTAGTTTTGCGCGATGACCCAGTCAGTCACGGTCAGGGTCGGCAGGGTGCCGTAATAGGCAAAGCGGTAGCTGGTAAACCATTGCAGCACCGGCTCGGCCAGTTGCCCGACATCGGCGCCGTTCTCCATCAGCCAGGTCATCAACGCTGGCAGTACGCCGTAGTCGAAGACATGGGAAAAGGCATGGCCTGCACTGGCCGTGCTCAGTTCACCGTTGTAGGCCACCACCCGTTCGATCAGCGCCAGCACCAGGCGCGTGCGAAACGCCGGGTCGGGGCTCAGGGCCATGACTGCCGGCAGTTTGCTCAAGGCAAAGACCATGGCATCGGGGCGACCGTGGATCTTCTGCAGCAGCGGCAGCAACTCGCCGATCAGCTCATGCTCGTGGCGCAGTTCGGAGCCGGCCAGCAGCGGGTAGCCGTCCGGGCCGATGTGTTCGACCGGGCCCAGCTCGGTTTGTGGGCGGTCGTGGCGAAACGCCTGAAGTTGTTCCAGGGCCATGGTTCAGCCTCCTACCAGTGGGGTCAGTTTGATGAAATTGACCACGCTGTCGTGGCGGATGGTCAGGACTTCGTCGAGGCTTTCGGCCTGACGTTCGTCGAGGAGGATGAAAAAGCCATTGCGCGCGAAGGCGTCGCAGGCGATGTCGACCTGCTTGCGCCAGTCGATGTTCGCACGCTCGATGGGAGGCTCACCATTGAGCGCGGCTTCCAGCGGCTCGGGGCTGACCAGGCGCTGGCGCCGGCTGTGGCCGGTGTCGTTGTTGCGCAGCTGGACTTCCTGGTGAACCCGCTCGCGGATCAACTGGCGCACGGTGATGGTGTCGGTGGCAAAGTGCAGGGCGAAATCGTCGAAGACTTCGCCCGAAACCGACTCGTCGCGGACGGTGAGCGTTGCCATGGGAACTCCTTTTCTGGCAAGAGGCAAAACGGATGGGCGCAAGGGTATCAGGCTGGCTCGGGGATTTCGATGCGCAGGCGCTTAGTGTTCGCTGCTGCTGATTCGCGCGCGAAAGAACTCACCCGGCGGCAGGCCGAACTGCTTGCCGAAGGCGGCAATAAACGCCGATAGCGACTCATAGCCGCAGGCCAGGGCCACGTCGGTGACCCGCTCGCCGCGCTCAAGGGCGGGCAGGGCGCTGAGCAGGCGCATGCGCTGGCGCCAGAGGCGAAAGCTCAAGCCGGTTTCACGTTGAAAGCGGCGGCTCAGGGTTTTCTCCGACACGCCGGCCTGCTGCGCCCAGGCGGTCAGCCCGGTAGGCGAATCGGGATGTGCCTGCAGGTGGCGGCACAGTGCGCGCAGGTCATGGTCAAGCGGCAGCGGCAGCATCAATTGTTGTTGTTCGGCGTGCTCCAGTTGATCGAGCAGCACCTGCGCCAGGCGCCCGTCCGGGCCCGCAGTGTCGTATTCCACCGGCAGTTCGCTGAAGGTCCGGATCAGCTCGCGCAACAGCGGATTGACCGCGATCACCCGGCACTGCGGATCGCTCCAGCCTGCCGGCGCCGGCTCCAGGTAAAGGCTGCGCAGGCAGGTGTCCTCGGCGCAGCTGACCCGGTGCTGGACCTGCGCCGGCACCCACACCGCCCGCTGTGGCGGCACCAGGTAGAAACCCTGGTCGCTGTGCACCTCCAGCACCCCGCGAATGGCATAGGACAACTGCCCCCATGGATGGGCATGGCGGTAGCCGAGCACCACGTTGGGCAGCGCCTGCACGTGGCCATACACCGGGCGCGGCAGTGCCGTCAGCTGTTCCAGCGACTGTGGGGTGAAGGCGGGCGGTTGTCCTTTTGGCGACACTGGCGGGGCGCTGGCGTTAGTGAAAATCGGGCAAAGACCTTAACGTCTGCAGCGCCACAATAACAAGCCGGGAGCGGCCATGAAGTACCTGCGGATGCTGTTCGACAATTTCACCCTGGCGTTGCTCGGGGTCATCCTCATTGCCACCCTGTTGCCCTGCGAAGGCAGTGGCGCCGTGGTGTTCGGCTGGCTGACCAACCTCGCCATCGGCCTGCTGTTCTTTTTGCATGGCGCCAAGTTGTCGCGCGAGGCGGTCGCCGCCGGTGCCGGGCATTGGCGCCTGCACCTGCTGGTATTTGCCTGCACCTTCGTGATGTTCCCGTTGCTGGGCATGCTGTTCAAGCCCTTGTTCCTGCCGCTGGTGGGCGATGAGCTGTACCTGGGCGTGCTGTACCTGTGCGCCTTGCCGGCCACGGTGCAGTCGGCCATCGCCTTTACCTCGCTGGCCCGCGGCAACGTGCCGGCGGCGATCTGCAGCGCGGCCGCGTCGAGTCTGCTGGGCATCGTACTGACGCCGTTGCTGGTGGTGCTGCTGATGGACGTCGAAGGTGACAGCGGCTCGAGCCTGGATGCAGTGCTGAAGATCGTTGCGCAACTGCTGGTGCCGTTAGTGGCCGGGCAACTGGCGCGGTGCTGGATCGGCAGCTGGGTAGCGCGCAATGCACGCTGGTTGAAGCGCGTCGACCAGGGCTCGATTCTGCTGGTGGTCTACACCGCCTTCAGCGATGCGCTGGTCAGCGGCCTGTGGCATGCGGTACCGCCGTCGCGGTTGCTGGGCCTGGCGCTGGTCTGCTGCCTGCTGCTGGCCGTGGTGCTGTGGCTGACCAGCGCGCTGGGGCGCTGGCTGGGTTTCAACCTCGAAGACCGCATCACGATCCTGTTTGCCGGCTCGAAAAAGAGCATGGCCACCGGCGTGCCGATGGCCCAGGTGCTGTTCGTGGGCGGTGGCATTGGCGCGATGATCCTGCCCTTGATGCTGTTTCACCAGCTCCAGTTGATGGTCTGTGCAGTGTTGGCCCAGCGCTATGCCGCGCGCAGCGACGAGCCTGCGCTTACAACAGAACCCCTTTGACCGGTTGCAATTGCGCCGGCGCCGCTGCGCCTTCGAGCTCGCGCACGGCGATTTCCAGGTTGCGACACATGGCATCCAGGGCCAGGTCGTTGGGCTGGGTGTCGAACGGGTCTGCAATCTGGTCGCCCAGGGCATCCAGGCCGAAGAAGGTGTAGGCCAGCACGCACACGGCAAAGGGCGTGAACCAGCCGATGCTGTCGACCAGGCAGAACGGCAGCAAAAAGCAGTAGACGTGGACGATGCGGTGCAACATGAGGATGTAGGGGTAGGGGATGGGCGTGTTCTTGATCCGCTCGCAGCCGCCCAGCACGTACGACAGCCGGTTGAGCTGCTGATCGAGGTTGGCCTGGATCACCTCGCCGGCACCGGCGTCGCGGGCCTGGGCCATGAAGCGCTGACCGAGCACGCCAAGCAGGCGGCTGGCGGGCGCATCGCTGCTGGCCAGGGCAGTGCGTGTCGACGTGTCGAGCAGGCGCTGGCGATCGGCACTGGCCGGGCTGCCGCGCAACTGGTCGCGCAGCACGTAGGCGAAGGCGATCAGCGGGTCGAGCAGGGCACGGCGCTGGCTGGCGTCGAGGTCGGGCAGCAGGCTGAGGGTCTGGCGGGTCAGGTTGCGGCTGACGATCAGCAGCTCGCCCCACAGCGTGCGCGCTTCCCAGAAGCGCTGGTAGGCCACGGTGTTGCGAAAGCCGAGGAAGATCGCCAGGGTCAGGCCCCAGAGGGTGAAGGGCGTGGCAGTGAGGATTACCTTGTACTCGAACAGGGTACCGTGGGTGGCCACCACCGCCGAGCTGATCAGTACGGTGTACAGCACCTTGCGCCAGATGGCCGGGATGATCGAGCCCTTGAGCGAGAACAGCAGGACGCGGATGGAGGGTTTTTGCGGCTGGATGATCATGCGAGGCAAGCCTTGGCAGTGGCGCGAAAATATCCGCGCCACTGTAAGGCAAAGGCGCCTGCGGTAGCTAGGCGCTGCAGAAGGTGAGGAGCCTAGCAACTCACCTGGGCAGGCTAGGCCGTTGTTAAGGTGAAGTTGTCGAGGTAGGCGTAGTCTCGGCAGATGACCACGATCCAGGCAATCTGTTCGCCGTCTGGAGCGTTGTATTTCACCTCATGATCCCTGGGCTCTCCGGTGTATGACAAAGTGGCCAGCAGGTTGCCATGCAGCCCATAGAACTCGACCTCACCAGGAAATTGCTTCCAGGTCCAGAAGAACTTCAGCTCGGAGCAAGGGAGCACAGGAGTGATCTGCAGTTTTTGCGGATTGTTCGGCTGATGGTGCTGTTGGCGTTGAAGTGTGATGGCTGGACCTTCTCGCATTCCGGGTTCTGCGGCTGTCGGTTCGATGAAGGCTTTGATGCCCAGAGGATCTTCGAGGAGCTTGATGGTCATGGTCTTGCGTAGCAGTTGAATTTCCTCACCCTGGGAAATCGTTTGTGCAGGCTGGCCATCGAGGTTTTCGGTGATGGTAACTGGGTATATCCGGATATCGTCGAAGCTGAAATCCCCGCCATGGTCACTGCCGTTGCCGGTATCGTCACGACCGATCAGTTCGATAGCGTGGGAATGTTCGCGGGCGCGGAACTGCCAGCGAAGGATCTGCCATTCAGGTGCGGTGACAGCAAACTCGCCCTCGAGGGGGATGCCATCCAGCTCAAATGACAGGTGAGGGGTCTTGGAGCTGTTGCCGTTGCGTTTTACCCGCATCGACAGATGATAGTCAGTGTCGGGCACAAGGCCTGTCAGTTCCTTACTGATCACCCTGCCTAACAGGTTACCGGCAAAGTCTTCGAAGTGCGCCCAGTGGTTGGCGCCGTCGGAGGTCACCGCCAGGGTCTGGCCGTTGGGGCCTTTCCGCCAGCCATTCCATGGGTCATTGCTGGATTCGAAATCGGTGTGATCGATAAACAGTTCCATACGCCCTGCCTCCGGGGTGGTGCCTGTCGGTCGACAGGCCTCGGTGCATTCGAGCACCGCCAGGGCGTGCTGGCTACTGGCAAAAATGCTAGGTGCCGCGGCTATTCATGGCAGCAGTGGGGTGGTTGGGCGACGTCTTCGTAACGGTCATGGTGGCGCACCCAGTCCATGGTGCCTTCCTCGTTGCGGCCCTTGGGCATCAGGTCGAGGAAGTTATAGGTGCCGACCAGAATGTCCAGGCCGCGGGCAAAGCTTGAGTAGGTATGAAACAGCATGCCGTCGGCATCGCGGTAGAACACGCTGAGGCCCGGCAGCTCGGTTTCCTCGCCCGAATACGGCGCGTAGTTGTACTGATCGCTGCCCTTGCCGCCGACGCCGAAGTCCTGGTTGAAGCTGCTGGCATGCGACGAGACCCAGGGAAACTTCCAGCCCATGCGTTGCCTGAACGCCTGGAACTGGGCGTACGGTGCACGGGATACTGCCACCAGCGACACATCGTGATGGGCCAGGTGCAGGTTGGCGCCGTCGAAGTGGTCGGCCAGGAACGAACAGCCGGGGCAGCCTTCCTCCCAGCCTTCGCCGAACATGAAGTGGTAGACCAGCAGCTGGCTGCGGCCGGCGAACAGCTCGGCGAGGTTCAGGCGGCCCTCGGGGCCTTCGAAGCGGTAGTCCTGTTCGACCCGTACCCAGGGCAGGGCGCGGCGGGCTTTGCTCAGTTCATCGCGTTGGTGGGTCAGGGCCTTTTCATGCAGCAACAGCTGGCGGCGGGCGCTGAGCCATTCGCTGCGCGAGACCACCTGGGGGTTTTGATAGTTGTCCATGGGTACGGCTCCGCTGGGGGAATGTACTCATGGTCGATTGTCGGGTGGGGGATTCGACAGGGGTGAGTGCAGGGCTGATGAACGGTGGTGAATTCATCGCGGGTCAAGCCCGCTCCCACAGGTTTTGCATCAACCCTTTGTGGCTGGCTTTAAGCCCCCACAGACCCACTGTGGGAGCGGGCTTGACCCGCGATGAGGCCAGTACAGCCAACTCATCAAGTGGTGCCCGGATTACGACCGCTTCGCGCTCGATCGCGGGGCAAGGCCCGCTCCCACTTTCAGCCAGACATCCGCCCGATCAACGCCCACAAGCGCTCATCCTCAAAATCCTTCACCACCAGCTGCGCACCGGCCTCAAGCAAGGCTTCAGGCCGCTGGCTGGTAGACAGCCCGACGGTGAAGATCCCCGCGCCACTGGCCGCCTTCACCCCCGGCAGCGAATCCTCGAACGCCAGCGAATGCGCCGCCCGTGCCTGCAGGCGCTCAAGGCCGGTGAGGTAGGGCAGCGGGTCGGGCTTGGCCCGGGCCAGCTCTTCGGCCACCAGTACATGTGCAAAGCGTTCATTCAGGCCCATGGCGTCGAGCATGTGCACGGCGTTGGCCCGCGGCGCGTTGGTGACCACGGCAACGCCGATGCGCCGGTGCTCGGCATGTTCGAGCAGGCGCAGCAGGCCGGCGGTGGGCTGCAAGGTCGGTGACAGGGCGCGAAAACGCGCCTCCTTGCGCTCGGCAAATAGCTGGTGCTCGCTCACCGGCCGGTCCGGGAACAGGTAACGGCACAGGTCGGCATTGGCCCGGCCGCTGACGTGGGCATCGAACTCCGCTTCGGTGAACACCCGGCCTTCTTCGAGCAACAGCTGTTGCATGGCCAGCAGGTGGAGTTTGTCGGTATCGGTCAGGGTACCGTCGAGGTCGAACAACAGGGCATCAAGCATGGTCGGCTTCCGCTGCGGTGGCCGGCCATGATAACCGGATCAGCGGGGCTGGTCAGATACGTAGGAAAAGAGTACAAATGTACTCCATGAATACACTATCGCCCAAACGCCGCGCTATCCTCGACTTCATTCGTCAGCGCATCGCCGATCAGGCTCAGCCGCCGAGCCTGGCCGACATCGCCACGGCCTTCGGTTTTGCCTCGCGCAGTGTCGCGCGCAAGCATATCCAGGCGCTGACCGAGGCCGGCTTCATCGCGGTCACGCCCAACCAGGCCCGTGGCATTCGCCTGGCCGGCGTCTTGCGCCGCCCCGAGGTGCTGGAGATCCCGGTGCTCGGTCAGGTCGCCGCTGGCCGGCCGATCGGCCCGGACGTGGATATCCACGAGCAACTGATGCTCGATTCACACCTGTTCAGCCGCTCCCCCGACTACCTGCTCAAGGTGCGGGGCGACTCGATGATCGACGACGGCATCCTCGACGGCGACCTGGTCGGCATCAAGCAGCAGGCCGACGCCCGTGACGGGCAGATCATCGTCGCGCGCCTGGACGGCGAGGTGACCATCAAGCGCTTCGAACGCGCCGGCGGGCATTACCGTCTGCTGCCGCGCAACCCGGCGTATGCCCCCATCGAGGTTGGCCCGGAGCACGACTTCGTCATCGAAGGGGTGTTCTGCGGCCTGGTGAGGCGCGGCTGATGGGCGCGGTGGTCAGCCTCGACGGCCTGCTCGACCAGCAACGGGTCTGGAAGGGCCGGCCGCAGGCCTTGCCCCAGGCCCTGCAGCCCACCGGCCATGCCGCCCTGGACGCGGCGCTGCCCGGTGGCGGTTGGCCGGCCGGGGCACTGACCGAGCTGCTGCTGGCGGCAGAAGGCTGTGGCGAGCTGCAACTGCTGTGGCCGAGCCTGGCGCGCCTGACCCAGGCCGGCGAGCGGGTGGTACTGATTACCCCGCCGTTCATTCCCTACCCACCGGCCTGGCAGGCGGCAGGGGTCGATCTGCAGTGGTTGGCGGTGGTCCAGGCGGGGCCAAGCGAGGTGCTCTGGGCCGCCGAGCAGTGTTTGCGCTCGGGCAGTTGCGGCGCCGTGCTGTGCTGGCCGCATAAAGCGGATGACCGCGCCTTGCGCCGCTTGCAGGTCGCTGCCGAAAGCGGCCAGACCCTGGCCTTTGCCTGTCGCCCGCAACAGGCTGCGCTCAACCCGTCACCGGCGGCACTGCGCATTGCCGTCGATGCCCTGCCGGCCCAGTGGCGAGTGCTCAAGTGCCGCGGCGGCCTGGCCCCGGCCACGCCGATTGCCTGCCCCGGGCGAGGCTGATGGATCATGCTCTGGGCCTGTATCCTGCTGCCGCAGCTGGCACTCGACGCCGTGCTGCGTGCTCGCGACGACGTCGACACGCCGCTGGTGCTGCTCAGCGGCCCGGCCCAGCGCCGGGTCTTGCAGGCGGTCAATCCACCGGCGGCCGCCTTGGGCCTGCGCGCCGGGCAGTCGCTGACCACCGCCCAGGCCCTGGCCGGCAGTTTTACCTGTGTCGAGCACGACCCGGCGGCCATCGAGCAGTTGCAGCAGTTTCTGGCCGCCTGGGCCTACCGCTTCAGCTCCCAGGTCAGCCTGCATTACCCGCGGGTGCTGTTGCTCGAAGTCGAATCCAGCCTTGGCCTGTTCGGGCCCTGGCCGGCCTTTGAGGCACGGCTGCGCGCCGAGCTGCGGGCGTTGGGCTTTCGTCACCGTATTGTCCTGGCCAGCAACCCGGTGGCGGCGCGCATGCTCGCCAATGTTCACGATGGCCTGGCCCTGGAGTGCCCGCAGCAAACCCGCGTGGCGCTGGAGCAGATGCCCATCGACCGTGTCGGCCTGCCCGCCGAGGCCGCCAGCGCCTTTGCCCGCATGGGCCTGCGCCAGCTCGGCCAGGTCCTGGCCTTGCCTCGTGACGCCCTGGCCCGGCGCTTTGCCGCACCGGTGCAACTGCACCTGGACCGCCTGCTCGGGCGGCGGCCCATGGCCTTGGGATTCTATGTGCCGCCGGACCGTTTCGATGCGCGCCTGGAGCTGAACTTCGATGTCGAATCCCATCAGGCCTTGCTGTTCCCCCTGCGCCGCTTGATCAACGACCTTGCCGCCTTCCTCGCCGGGCGTGACAGTGGCGTGCAGCGTTTTGCCCTGCACCTGGAACATGCCGAAGGGCCCGATACGTGTGTGCCGGTCGGCCTGCTGGCGGCCGAGCGCGACCCTTCGCTGCTGTTCGAACTGGCCCGTGGCCGCCTTGAGCAACTGCAAATTGCCGCGCCGGTGCGCAACCTGCGCCTGCTGGCCGAAGACCTGCCGGCCTTCGTGCCGCAACGTAGCGAATTGTTCGACCCGCGCCCGCAGCAGAACCAGCCCTGGGAGCAACTGCGCGAACGCCTGCGTGCACGGCTTGGCGACGAGGCGGTGCGCGGCCTCACGGCCCAGGCCGATCACCGCCCGGAATGCGCCTGGCACAGCGGCAACGGGCCGCGTCAGGCGCCGCCAGTGTCGAGTGCGCCGCGTCCGGGCTGGCTGCTGGTCGAGCCCCAGGCCTTGCCCGGCATCGGCGTGCAGTTGCTGACCGGCGCCGAGCGCATTGAGTCCGGCTGGTGGGACGGCGGCGATGTGCGCCGCGACTACTACCGGGTGCGTACCGCCAGCGGCTTGCAGGGCTGGGCCTACCGCACCCTCGGTGAAGACGGCCCGTTGTGGCTGCAGGGCTGGTTCGCATGAGCACGCCGGGTTATGCCGAGCTGCACTGCCTGTCCAACTTCAGCTTCCAGCGTGGCGCCTCCAGTGCCCAGGAGCTGTTCCAGCGCGCCCGCCAGCATGGCTACCAGGCGCTGGCGATCACCGACGAGTGCACCCTGGCCGGTATCGTCCGCGCCTGGCAGGCGGCCAGGGCGACGGGCCTGGCGCTGATCGTCGGCAGCGAAGTGCGCCTGCACAACGGCCCCAAGCTGGTGCTGCTGGCGGAGAACCTCAGCGGTTACCAGCACCTGTGCAAGCTCATCACCTTGGGCCGGCGACGGGCGAAGAAGGGCGAGTACCAGTTGCTGCGCGAAGATTTCGACAAGCCCCTGGAGGGCCTGTTGGCGCTGTGGCTGCCGGATGCCGCCGAGGATGACCTGGCCACCGGCCGCTGGTTGCGCGAAGTGTTCGCCCTGCGGCTGTGGCTGGCGGTCGAGCTGCACCGTGGCCCGGATGACCCGCGGCGCCTGCAACAACTGCTGGGCCTGGCCGCCAGCCTCGGCATCGCCGCCGTGGCCAGCGGCGATGTGCACATGCACGCCCGTGGCCGCCGTGCCCTGCAGGACAGCATGACCGCCATCCGCCACCACTGCAGCGTTGCCGAGGCCGGGCAGCGCCTGTTCGCCAATGGCGAGCGGCACCTGCGCCCGCTGGCGCAACTGGCCGAGCTGTATCCGCAAGCCCTGCTTGAAGAAAGCCTGCGCATTGCCGCGCGGTGCCGTTTCGACCTTGGCCAGTTGCGCTATCAGTACCCCCGCGAACTGGTGCCTGAAGGCCAGACGGCCAGCGCCTGGCTGCGTCATCTGTGCGAGCAGGGCCAGCGCTGGCGTTGGCCCGAAGGTATCGGCGACAAGGCTCGCCAGTCCCTTGAACATGAGCTGGAACTGATTGCCGAGCTCAACTACGAAAGCTACTTCCTCACCGTCCATGACATCGTCAACTTCGCCCGGGGCCAGGGCATTCTCTGCCAGGGGCGCGGCTCGGCGGCCAACTCGGTGGTGTGTTACGTGCTCGGCATTACCGAACTGGACCCGTTGAAAAGCCACCTGCTGTTCGAGCGCTTCTTGTCCCGCGAGCGCGACGAGCCGCCGGACATCGACGTCGACTTCGAGCACGAGCGCCGCGAAGAGGTGCTGCAGTATGTGTTCCGCCGCTATGGCCGCCACCGCGCGGCGCTCACCGCGGTGGCCAGCACCTACCATGCCGCTGGTGCGGTGCGCGATATTGCCCGGGTGCTGGGCTTGCCGGCGCAGCAGATCAACGCCCTGGCCGATTGCTGCGGGCGCTGGAGCGACCGCTTGCCGCCGCCCGAGCAACTGCGCGAAGCCGGTTTCGACCCCGACAGCCCGCTGCTGCGCCGGGTATTGGCGTTGACCGGCGAGCTGATCGGCTTTCCCCGACACCTGTCCCAGCACCCGGGCGGTTTCGTGATTTCCGAGCAGCCGCTGGACAGCCTGGTGCCGGTGGAAAACGCCGCCATGGAAGATCGCACGGTGATCCAGTGGGACAAGGACGACCTCGACCTGGTCGGCCTGCTCAAGGTCGATATCCTCGCCCTGGGCATGCTCAGCGCCTTGCGCCGCTGTTTCGACCTGCTGTATCGCCACCGTGGCCGCCAGCTGACCCTGGCCAGCATTCCGGCCGACTGCACGGCAACCTACGAAATGATCGGCCGCGCCGACACCGTCGGCGTGTTCCAGATCGAGTCGCGGGCGCAGATGGCCATGCTGCCGCGGCTCAAGCCGAAGAACTTCTACGACCTGGTGATCGAGGTGGCGATCGTTCGCCCCGGGCCGATCCAGGGCGACATGGTTCACCCGTACCTGCGCAGGCGCCAGGGCCTTGAGCCGGTGAACTATCCGTCCGAAGCCTTGCAGAAGGTCTTCGAGCGCACCCTCGGCGTGCCGTTGTTCCAAGAGCAGGTGATGGAGCTGGCGATGGTCGCCGGTGGTTACTCGGCGGGCGAGGCCGACCAGTTGCGCCGGGCCATGGCCGCCTGGAAGCGCCACGGCGGCCTTGAGCCGCACCGCGAGCGGTTGACCCGGGGCATGCTCGACAACGGCTACAGCGCAGAGTTTGCCGAGCGTATCTTCGAGCAGATCAAGGGCTTTGGCAGTTATGGCTTTCCTGAATCCCACGCCGCCAGCTTCGCCTTGCTGACCTACGCCAGCTGCTGGCTCAAGTGCCACGAGCCGGCGATCTTTGCCTGCGCGCTGATCAACAGCTGGCCCATGGGCTTCTACAGCCCCGACCAGATCTTGCAGGACGCCCGCCGTCACCGCATCGAGATCCGCCCGGTGGATGTCTGCCACAGCGACTGGGACTGCAGCCTGGAGCCGGGGGCAGGGCAGGCCCTGGCCATTCGCCTGGGCCTGCGCCAGGTGCGCGGCTTTCGTCAGCAGGATGCCCAGCGTATCGAGCAGGCCCGGGCCGAGCGCGGCTGGCGCGATGTCAGTGACCTGTGCCAACGGGCACGCCTGGATGCCCGCGCCCGTGAGCTGCTGGCCGATGCCGGGGCCTTGCGTGGCCTGGCCAGCGACCGCTACCGGGCGCGCTGGAGCGTGGCGGCGGTGCAGGCGCAACTGCCGTTGTTCGCCGGCATCGAGGCACCGCTGGAAGCCCCGGTGGATTTACCGCAGCCGTCGCTGAGCGAGGACATGTTCGCCGACTACGCCAGTGTCGGCACCACCCTCGGCCCGCACCCGCTGACCTTGTTGCGCCGCCGCCTCACGGCCCTGGGCTGTCGCAGTGCGCAGGCGCTGGAGCAGGCTGGGCACGGCGACCGGGTCAGCGTGGCGGGGCTGGTGACCGGGCGTCAGCGGCCGGGGACGGCCAGCGGGGTGACTTTCGTCACCCTTGAAGACGAGTTCGGTAATGTCAACGTGGTGGTCTGGCGCGACCTGGCCGAGCGTCAGCGCCGGGTGCTGGTGGGCTCGCAACTGATGCGGGTGACTGGGCGGCTGGAGTGCGAGAGCGGGGTGCGGCATCTGATTGCCCAGCGCCTGGAGGATCTGAGTCCGCTGTTGCAGGGGCTGGATGTGCGGAGCCGGGATTTCCATTGATTGGGGCTGCTACGCAGCCCATCGCCGGCAACGCCCCACAGGGGATCGGTGGGGAGCTGGCTTGCCAGCGATGAGGCCCTCAGAAACGCCTCAAACCATCGACAGATGCTGCTTGCGCGTCGGCGGCGCAAAGGCCCGGTCTATCGCCCGCAAGTCTTCATGGCTGAGTACCAGGTTAGCCGCCGCCGCGTTCAGGCGCACATGCTCAAGGTTCACCGCCTTGGGAATGGCGATCACGCCGTCCTGGCGAATCACCCAGGCCAGGCTCACCTGCGCCGGCGTTGCGCCATGGCGCTCGGCAATCTCGGCCAGGGTCGGGTGCTTGAGCAAGCGACCGGCCTGGGCCAGCGGGCAGTAGGCCATGGTCGGCAGCTGGCGCTTGTGGCTCCAGGGCAGCAGGTCGTATTCGATGCCGCGCTGGGCCGGGTTGTACAGCACCTGGTTGACGGCGCAATCGCGGCTCACCTGATACAGCTCGCGCAGGTCATCGACATCGAAGTTGGACACCCCCCAACGGCCGATCTTGCCCTCGACGCGCAAGCGCTCGAAGGCTTCGACGGTTTCCGTCAACGGGTACTGGCCGCGCCAGTGCAGCAGGTACAGGTCGATATGATCGGTGCCAAGGCGTTGCAAGCTACGTTCGCAAGCTGCCGGAATACCCTTGAGGCTGGCGTTGTGCGGGTACACCTTGCTGACCAGAAACACGTTGTCGCGGCGCCCGGCAATGGCCTTGCCGACGACCTTTTCCGCACCCCCTTCGGCGTACATCTCGGCCGTGTCGATCAGGCTCAGGCCCAGCTCGATGCCGTGCTGCAAGGCGGCGACTTCGGCGGGCTGCCGGCCCGGGTCCTCGCCCATGTACCAGGTGCCCTGGCCGATGGCCGGGACGTTGTGTTCGGCAAGTTTCACGGTACGCATGTCACCTCCTGTGGGCGGATATGTTCAAGCAATACGTCCAGCAGCGCCTGGGCCGCTGCCGAGAGTTTATGGTCGGCCAACATCGTGACGCCAATGCGCCGTTCGATACTCGGCTCCACCAGCGGCACGCAACGCGCGCCCAGCTCCTGCATCTGGCCGATGCACAGCGCCGGCACGGCACTCACGCCCAAGCCGTTGGCAACCATACGGCCAATGGTCGACAGTTGGTGGCTTTCGAACGCCACCGCCAGCTTGCCGTGTTCGGCGGCCAGGTGCTGTTCGAGCAGCAAGCGCACTGCCGAGGGGCGTTGCAGGGCGATGAAGTCTTCGGCCAGCAGTTCGCGCCAGCTCACCTGGGCCTGTTGCGCCAGCGGCGAGTCGGCCGGTACCACGGCGACGAAGCGGTCCAGGTACAGCGGCTTGAAGCGCAGTGGCTCGCTGGCTTCAGGCTCGAAACCGATGCCCAGTTCGACGCGTCGGTGGCGGACCAGCTCCAGCACCTGTTCGTTGATCACATCGTGCACGGTGACGTTGACCCGTGGGTAGCGCTGGCGAAACACCTTCAGCGCCGCTGGCAGCAGGTTACCGGCAAAGGCCGGCATGGCCGCAATCGCCACCCGTCCAAGCTGCAGGGTAAAGCGCTGGCGCAGCAGCTCTTCGGTGTTGTCCCAGTCGGCCAGCAGTTGCCGGGCCAGGGGTAGCAACACTTCGCCCTCCGGGGTCAGGCTGACGCTGCGGGTCGTGCGGCTGAGCAGGGCGCCGCCGAGGTTGTCCTCCAGGGCCTTGATGGTCAGGCTCAAGGCCGGCTGCGACAGGTGCAGGCGTTCGCCCGCCTGGGCAAAGCTCTGGTACTTGGCGACGGTAACGAAAGCGCGCAACTGTTTGACGTTCATCGGACTGGACTATTGTTTTGGAAAATTTATTAAACGATCATAAAAACAAAATTAACAAATAAGTGCCCAGGGGTGAAGATGGCGCAAACGCTCGCCGACACCCCTGTCGGATCAACAACTACAAAAGGCGGATCAGCATGGCCGGACTGGACAAGCGCGTAGCAACCTATGAACAGGCTCTTGAAGGCCTGACCGACAACATGACGGTACTGGCTGGGGGTTTCGGCCTGTGCGGCATCCCGGAAAACCTCATCGGCGAAATCAAGCGCCGTGGTGTCAAGGGCCTGACCGTGGTCTCCAACAACTGCGGTGTCGACGGCTTTGGCCTGGGCGTGCTGCTCGAAGACCACCAGATCCGCAAGATGGTCGCCTCCTACGTGGGCGAGAACGCCGAGTTCGAGCGCCAGCTGCTCAGCGGCGAGCTGGAAGTGGAACTCACCCCGCAAGGCACCCTGGCCGAGAAGATGCGCGCCGGCGGCGCCGGGATCCCGGCCTTCTTCACCGCCACCGGCTACGGCACCCCGGTGGCCGACGGCAAGGAAGTGCGCGAGTTCAACGGCCGCAAGTACATCCTCGAAGAAGCCATCACCGGTGACTTCGCCATCGTCAAGGGCTGGAAGGCCGACCACTACGGCAACGTGGTGTACCGCAACACCGCGCAGAACTTCAATCCGCTGGCCGCCACCGCCGGCAAGATCACCGTGGTCGAGGTCGAAGAGATCGTCGAGCCGGGCGTGCTGTTGCCGAGCGAAATCCATACCCCGGGCATCTATGTCGACCGGGTCATCGTCGGCACGTTCGAGAAGCGTATCGAAAAACGCACCGTCAAAGCCTGACCCGATAGAACAATAAAGAGATCCTGACCATGGCACTTACCCGCGAACAAATGGCACAACGCGTAGCCCGCGAACTCAAGGACGGCTACTACGTCAACCTCGGCATTGGCATCCCGACCCTGGTGGCCAACTACGTCCCGACCGATATGGACGTGATGCTGCAATCGGAAAACGGCTTGCTCGGCATGGGTGAATTCCCAACCGAAGGGCAACTGGACGCCGACATGATCAACGCCGGCAAACAGACCGTGACCGCCCGCACGGGCGCCTCGATCTTCAACTCGGCCGAGTCCTTCGCCATGATCCGCGGCGGTCACGTCGACCTCACCGTGCTCGGCGCCTTTGAAGTGGACGTGGAAGGCAACATCGCCTCGTGGATGATCCCCGGCAAGCTGGTCAAGGGCATGGGCGGGGCGATGGACCTGGTGGCCGGTGCCGACAACATCATCGTCACCATGACCCACGCCTCCAAGGACGGTGAGTCCAAGCTGCTGCCGCGCTGCAGCCTGCCGCTGACCGGTGCCGGTTGCATCCGCAAGGTGCTGACCGACCTGGCTTACCTTGAGATCGAAAACGGCGCCTTCATCCTGCGCGAAACCGCGCCGGGGGTGTCGGTTGAAGAGATCATCGAGAAGACCGCTGGCAAGTTGATTGTGGCGGACGATGTCAAAGAGATGACCTTCTGATTTGAGTTTCGTGTAGACCTTGCTGGCCTCATCGCTGGCAAGCCAGCTCCCACAGGTTCGGTGTAGAGACGACCGTGTGGGGGGTGGTTTGCCAGCGATGGGGCCTTGTGCCGTTTCGATAAAGCCAATAAAAGGAAATTTCCGTGGCCGCTGATATTCAAGACAGCCGCTCCGCCCGCTTTGCCCTGCGTTGTTCGAACTGGGCCGAACGCTGGTTCCCCGACTCCTGGGTGTTCGCCGCGCTGGCCGTGGTGCTGGTAGCGGTCGCCGCCATCGCCATGGGCGCCAAGCCCACCGACACTGCCAAGGCCTTCGGTGACGGCTTCTGGAGCTTGATCCCGTTCACCATGCAAATGGCCTTCGTGGTCATCGGTGGTTATGTGGTGGCCAGTTCGCCGCCTGCGGTCAGGCTCATCGACCGCCTGGCGCGAATTCCCAAGAACGGTCGCTCGGCGGTGTGCTGGGTGGCGCTGATCTCGATGGTCGCGTCCTTGCTCAACTGGGGCCTGTCGCTGGTGTTCGGCGGCCTGCTGGTCCGTGCCCTGGCGCGCCGCAGCGATTTGAACATGGACTACCGTGCTGCCGGTGCAGCCGCCTATCTGGGCCTGGGCGCGGTCTGGGCCCTGGGCTTGTCGTCTTCGGCCGCGCAATTGCAGGCCAACCCGGCCAGCCTGCCGCCATCGATCCTGGCGATCACCGGGGTGATCCCGTTCACCGAAACCATCTTCCTCTGGCAATCGGGGGTGATGCTCGCCGCCCTGGTGGTGGTCTCGCTGGTCGTGGCCTATGCCACCGCACCCGGCCCGGGCAGCGCCCGCAGCGCCGAGGCCTGTGGCGTCGACCCGAGCTTCTCGGCGCCGCCGCCGCCCCAGCGGACCCGCCCGGGCGAGTGGCTGGAATACAGCCCGATCCTGATCCTGTTGCTGGTGGCGCTGGCAGCCGGCTGGCTGTACAACGAATTCTCGAGCAAACCTGCGATCACTGCGATTTCCGGGCTGAACACTTACAACCTGCTGTTCATCATGACCGGCGCCTTGCTGCACTGGCGTCCGCGCAGCTTTCTCGACGCAGTGGCCCGGGCGGTGCCGACCACCACCGGGGTGCTGATCCAGTTCCCGCTGTACGGCTCGATCGCGGCGATCCTGACCCAGGTCCAGGGCGCCGATGCACAAAGCCTGGCGCACCACATCTCGACCTTCTTCGTACAGATCGCCACCCACGATACCTACGCCTTGTTGATGGGCGTGTACTCGGCTGTGCTGGGGTTCTTCATCCCGTCGGGTGGCGGCAAGTGGATCATCGAAGCGCCCTACGTGATGCTGGTGGCCAATGACCTGCAGTACCACCTGGGCTGGGCGGTGCAGATCTACAACGCCGCCGAGGCGCTGCCGAACCTGATCAACCCGTTCTACATGCTGCCGCTGTTGGGCGTGCTGGGGCTCAAGGCCCGCGACCTGATCGGCTTCTCGTTCGTGCAGTTGCTGGTGCACGTGCCGCTGGTGCTGTTCCTGCTGTGGATCCTCGGCACTACCTTGCAGTACACGCCGCCGGTGATGCCGACCCCGGCGGGTTGATTGAGCCCGCTCCCACAGTCTGTGTCCAAACACAGATCAGCTTGGGATCATTGCAAAGCCGACGCCAAAGCGGTTCCAGGCGTTGATGGTGGCGATGGCCAGGGTCAGGTTGACCACTTCGGCTTCGCTGAAGTGCTCGAGCAGGGCGCGGTACTGGTGCTCCGGGGCGCGCTGGTCGGGCAGGCGGGTCAGGCTTTCGACCCAGGCCAGCGCTGCCCGTTCGCGCGGGGTGAAGAATTCGGTCTCGTCCCAGACGCTCAGGGTCTGCAGGCGTGCTTCGCTTTCGCCGCTGTTGCGGGCATCGTTGGCGTGCAGGTTGACGCAGTAGGCGCAGCCGTTGATCTGCGAGGCGCGCAGGCGCACCAGCTCCAGCAGCGAGTTCTCAAGACCCGACTTGCCCAAGGCCATTTCCAGGCCGACCATCGCCTTGTAAGCCTCAGGGGCGTGTTTGGCCCATTCGATACGGTTGCTCATTGTTGCTCTCCGGTAAGGTCCGCGACAGGCGGTGATGGCGCTACCTTAGCGCCTGGCCGGGCCAGCTCGAATAGCCAATTTTGCCCTTTGTCAGGAGGCCAATCAGCCCAGGGCCTCGAGGACGTCGCGCAACCGGTCCAGGGCCGGGTCGATGTCCAGCCGATCAATGGCGCCAAAGCCCAGCAACAAGCCCTGGCGCACCGGTACCCGGGCATGGAAGGGCGCCAGTGAATACAGGCCGACCTCGACCTTGCGTGCCATGCTGATGAGAAATTCCACATCCAGATCCCCCTTGGCCAGGGCGCTCAGGTGATAACCGGCAGTGGCCGGCACCACCTCGAACCACGGCGCCAGGTCGCCGTACAGACGTGCCAGGACGCGTTCGCGGCGCGCGGCATAGACCTCGTGCACACGGCGGATGTGCTTTTGCAACGAGCCTTCGCTGATGAACTGCGCCAGGGCCCATTGGTTGAGGGTCGGGGTGTGCCAGTCGGTCAGTTGCTTGGCAATGCAAAGCGCTTCGCGCAGCGCTTGAGGGGCGATGCAGTAACCCAGGCGCAGTTCTGGCAGCAGGGTCTTGGAGAAGGTCCCGACATAGGCCACCAGGCCATGACGGTCGAGGCTTTGCAACGAGTCGGTGGGCCGCCCTTCATAGCGAAACTCGCTGTCGTAGTCGTCCTCGATGATGATCGCGCCAAGCTGTGCCGCGCGCTCCAGCAGGGCCTGGCGCCGCGCCGGACTCATCGGCATGCCCAGCGGGAACTGGTGTGACGGGGTGACATAGATCAGCCGCGTGCCTTGGGCGATCTGCTCGACGCACATGCCCTCGGCGTCGACCGGCACGCACTGCAGTTCGGCACCCTGGGCCAGAAACAACTGGCGTGCCGGGGTGTAGCCGGGGTCCTCCATGGCCACCTGGCAACCGGGCTCGATCAGCACCCGGGCGATCAGGTCCAGGGCTTGCTGGGCACCGTTGCACACCAGCACATCCTGGCTGCTGCAGCGCACGCCGCGAGCAAAGGCGATATGCCGGGCAATCGCCTCGCGCAACTCTGGCAGGCCCTGATGGGCGCTGTAGCGGGCGCTGCTGTGGCGGATCTGGCGCAGGGCGTACTGGCTGCAGCGGCGCCAGTCATCGAAGGGGAACTGCACCTTGCTTGAGGCGCCGCCGATGAAGTCGTAGCGCAGGGTGGGCAGTTTGAGGTCCGCCAGCGGGTTGGCGCGGGCTCGCCATTTGGCCAGGGTCGTGGCGCTGGCCAGGGGGATGCTGGCGATAGGCGAGGGGCTGCGGGTCGTGGCCGGGGTGATGAAGGTGCCTTTGCCCACCTGGCCGCAGAGCAGGTTGTCATAGGTCAGGCGCGAATAGGCTTCGGCCACGGTCTTGCGTGACACCCCCAGTTGTTCGGCCAGCAGGCGGCTGGGCGGCAGTTGTGTGCCGGCGGCCAGGCGGCCGCTGTCGATGCCGTCGCGCAACTGCTGGTAAAGCTGCTCGGCCAGGCCCTTGCGGCCTTGCAGGCTGATATGGAGTTCCATGGTGGGGGGGCGTCCGCAGGCGTTTGTCTGCTGCTCAGGTTACCTGATTCGGCGCCGTAGAGCCCCCGGCGCAACGCCAATGCCCGCGGCCAGCAACACAACCTGCAGTACCTGAAACTGGCCCGGGTCTGCACCGACCGCGGTTAATCCCAGGCCGGCGCCAGGCCCTCGGGGCTGGTCAGGCGCAGGCCGCTGTCGAGGGCGGCGATTTTGCCCATGTCCTCATCGCTCAGCTTGAGCTCGCGGGCCTTGAGGTTGCCGGCCAGGTTCTCGCGCCGGGTCGAGGACGGGATCACCGCATAGCCCAGCTGCATGGCCCAGGCCAGGGTCACCTGCGCCGGGGTGGCACGGTGTTGCGCGGCGATCTGCTGGATCACCGGGTCTTGCAGGACCTTGCCGTAGCCCAGGGTCATGTACGAGGTCACGGCAATGCCCTGACTGTGCATGAAGTCCACCAGCGTGCGGTTCTGCAGGTATGGATGCAGCTCGATCTGGTTGGTGGCGATGGCGTCTTTGCCGACCACCTCGATGGCCTGGCGCAGCAGGTCGATGGTGAAGTTGGACACCCCGATCTGCCGGGTCAGGCCCTGTTTTTGAGCTTCGGCCAGGGCGCCCATGAATTCGCTGACGGGCACTGCGCCCTTGGGCGATGGCCAGTGGATCAGGGTCAGGTCCAGGTAGTCGCTGCGCAGCTTGCCCAGGCTGTCCTTGAGGCTGGGGATCAGCTTGTCGGCGGCCAGGCTCTCGGTCCAGATCTTGCTGGTGATGAACAGCTGGTCACGGCCGATGCCGCTGGCGGCCACGGCCTGGCCGACTTCGGCTTCGTTGCCGTAGATCTGCGCGGTATCGACGGCGCGGTAACCGAGCTCCAGGGCGGTGGCCACCGAATCGATTACCACCTGATCCTTGAGACGAAAGGTGCCGAGGCCGAGGGCGGGAATAGTCATTAGCGGGTTCCTTCAGTGCGGGCGTTGATAAACAAGGCGTGCAGTATTGCGACTGTGCACACGCAGAAAAATGCCCATCGCGGCACAACCTTTTTGCCTGCAGCGCACGAATGCCCCGGCAGTGGTAGCCTTGCAGGGTCAGTCGCAGCGGATTCGCCCATGGCCCAGCACAAGCTCAGCATTCGTCAACGCAACGTTGACAACATTCTTCTTGCCGCCGAAAAGGTCTTTGCTGAAAAAGGCTTCGCCGGCACGGCCATGGCCGACATCGCCGAGGCCGCCGACCTGCCGCGCAGCAACGTACACTATTACTTCAGCACCAAGGCCGAACTGTACCAGGCGGTGCTGTTCGGCCTGCTCGATGTGTGGAAGCAGGATGCCCTGTGCTTCGAGCTGTACGACGATCCACGCATTGTGCTGAGCAGTTACATCCGCGCCAAGATGAACCATTCGCGCACCCGGCCCCATGGCTCCAAGGTCTGGGCCAACGAGATCATCCATGGCGCGCCGAACCTTGGCGCAGCACTGGATGACCCGCTGTACGACTGGGCGAAGATGAAGGAGGCGAAGATCCGCCAGTGGATCGAGGATGGGCGAATCCTGCCGGTGGAGCCATCGGGCTTGCTGTACATGATCTGGGCCTCGACCCAGCACTATGCGGATTTCAGCCACCAGGTGGGGCTGCTCAATGACCACCAGCCCTTGTCGGAGCTGCAGTTCGAGCGGGCGGTGCAGACGGTGACCAGTGTGATCCTCAGGGGTATCGGGTTGGAGCCCTGATCAAAAGCATCGCTGGCAAGCCAGCTCCCACAGGTACTGTGGATGCTGATCTTGTGGGAGCTGGCTTGCCAGCGATAGGGCCCTGACCGTCAGAAGCTGAACTCCAGCTCCTCATACAAGGCTCCCGGTTCCAACCCATCGGTACTGTGCAACTCACTCTCCTTGCCCAGCGCCTCCAGCAACGGCCGCCGCGGCACCTCGGTGCCAGCCTCGGGGTTGCCATGCTTGCCGGGCATGGTCGACAACACACTGGTCAAACGCTGCGCCGTCCCGGCCTTGCCCCGTTTGTTGAAACCGCCCCAGAGGCTTTTTGGCGTGGCATTGAGGCTGCCATGGTGGCCGACCTTGTACAGGTCGACATCCGCCAGCAGCTGGCGAATGTCCGGGTGGCTCAAGGCATAACTCCAGTTCTCGATCTGCGCATCGCCCGGGAACAGCAGCTTCTTGCCCGCCACTTCGAACAGCAGGATCAGGCTGGTGTTGTTCATTTGCTTGTCCAGCGCAGTGACGATCTGCAGCAGTTGCTCGCCACGGGCTTCGCGCACCCGTCGGGCGATCCAGCGGCTGCTCATGGGCAGTTTGCTGCCACGCATCGCCGGGTAGTCGGCAAAGGGCCCCGGATCGTCGTCCGGCGGGTTGACCTGGGCATCGAGCAGTTGCCGGTGCAGGTGCCAGAACTCGGCCGGGTCACGGCTGCGCTGCTTGCGGATCGAGGCGCTCTGCTCGACCGTGGGCGGGCCGAGAATGTGTGTGCGTACGCCGGGCAGCAGCTCGGCCAGGACGTCCTCACTGCCGAAAAACGCATAAGCGTTGCGGGTGCCCATGCTCGCCAGGTTGTTGACCGCGCTGGCGTTGGAGATGTTGTCTTCGCCGATAAACCCCAGGCGCCGGGTCAGCTCCTCGGACAGCCCGTGCTTGCCCTGATCGAGCAGCTTGACCACGGCGCTGGCCAGGGCATTCATGCTCTTGAGGGTCTGGGCCATGCTGCGTGCGCCGAGCAGGCCGGGTTGTTCGGGGGCGCTGGCGTCTTCAGCCAGCTCAAGCTGTTCGGTCCAGGGTTGCAGCACCAGCTCCGGCGCCAGGCTGCGGATCACATCACCGCTGGCGGTGCCGGCGCGGTTGGTGGCAAAGCCGCTGATATGGTCGGCATGCCGGTGAGTCGCGACCACCGCATCGAGCTTGCCCGCGCACTTGGCTTTGATGTCCTCGGCAATGGCCAGCAGGCGCTGGCCCTGGGCGACACCCTTGGGCATGCCCATGGAACCGAAGTCGATCAGCACATGGCGGCGCACTGCGCCGGGGTAGTTGAAGCGCAGCAGGAAGCAGTCGCCAAAACCAACCTGGTAGGCATAGAGGGTCAGGCTGGTCGGGCTCATGCTTGCTCCTCGCGCAGCGGTCCCACCTGCCAGGCACGCTGGCGGTGCAGTTGGGCCAGCGGGTTGCGCAGGTCCAGCTCGCCGTTGTCCAGGCCCGCCAGGTAGCTCAAGCGGCGCAACTGCCACTGGCCGTCATTGAGCGGGCGCTGGACGTGGTACTTGATGCGCCCGTATTGATCGAAAATCAGCGTGCCGGCGCCGTAGACGGTAAGGGCGTCGGTGGTCTTGATCCAGGCCGGGCGCGGACTGATGTTGCACACGCTCTTGAGCTCGGCGCCAAAGATGTTGGCCTTCATGATGTATTCGCAAACGCTCTCGCGCAGCAGCAGGCCGTCGGTGCCCAGGCGGATGCTCGGGCGCACCGACACCACCTGGGTGTAGGCCCGCTCATCGATGCCCAGCACCGCACGGTTCTCCCAGAGAAAGCGGAACACCTCTTCGTCGTCGCGCAGCATCGAGTCGAAGTGGCTGTTGCGGTACTGCACCTGGCCGTTGTCGGCAAAGCCATGCCAGCAGCCGTCGCTGTCGGTGCGCGCCGCTGGCGGGACAATACCGAAGGCTTCGAAGGTGGTGCGGATGATCAACCGGTAGTCGTAGCGCGAATCATCCGGAGTCACCTGGGCATCGACGGTGAGCAGGGCGGCCAGGTAGTCGCCGAACTCCAGGTCCAGCGGCGGGCAATAGTCCAGGGCGCGGATGGCGATGGTCAGCAACTGGTCGGCGGCCTTGGCGCCTTCCGCGACCACTTCGCGCAGGTTGTACAGGTTGTCGCCAAAATTGCCCAGCTCGCCCAGGCGCGCCACCCACAGGGCGAGCATGCTGCGCAGCATGGCGGCGGCGAAGATTTCGCCACGGTTGTGGGCCTCGGCAAACTGCTCGCCGCTAAGGTAATCGGTCGACGGCGGCAGCATCACCGAGCGGCGCAGGGCATTGGCACGCAGGCCTTCGAGCTGCTGGCCGAACTCTTCGCCGATACCGAACAGCAGCGATTCGGCGAGGTTCTGCGGGCTCAGCTGATCGCCATTGAGCAGGCGCCGGTCGCCCTGCACGGTCAGTTCGATGCGCCCGCCATTGGTCAGGGCGAACTCGATGATTTCACGCAGGGAGAACACCGACAGCAGGGCCACGACATCGGCAAAGCCTTCGTGGAAGGCCGCCTGGTCCGGCCCCGAGGCGTTCATGAAGCCGCCGCGCAAGCCGTCGAGAATCGCGTGAGTGGCTTCGTGGGCGACGATGTCGTGGGACAGGCAGGTGAACACATGCTGGCCGTCCAGGCCTTTGAAGTAACCGAACATCAGCGCCCGGTCAGCCCGTGAGTAAAAGGCGTTGGCTTCGACGAAGGCATGCGGCACCACGTGCAGCTGATGGCCGTCGAAGCCCCAGCCAACCCGGCGCCCGAGGGCCATCTCGAAACGCGCCAGGGTGCGCATGACCACCGCATAAACGTGCTGGCAATGGAACGCCGGATTGCCCAGCAGCGCTTCGCCGGGCGGGTCGAAGGGGTCGATCATGCAGCCGCTGGCCGCGTCCTGCTGGTAGGCATGGGCGTGATACAGCTGGTTGCGCGAGGCATCGAAGTCGACCACCTTCAGGCGGTAGCCGGTGGGCCCCAGGCCGAGGCTTTCCCGCGGCACGCTGACCCGGGCGAACAGCAGCTCGCCGCGGGCATTACGCACTGCAGGATCCTGGGCGAGGATGGTGAAGGTCTGGCTATTGGCTTTCACGACCATGGGCAACGCTCCTGTGCACCAGGCTCAAATCAGCGGAACTGCTATCAGGGCAGCTTCAACGGCTCGTATTCCAACGGCGTTTCATTGCCCTGGCGGTCGATCCGGTAATGCTTGCCGTCGCGTTGGACGATGGCCTGGCCGTCACGGAAAAAACCGGGTCTGTCGTAGAGATAGGGCAGCACCACCTTGCCGCTAAGGTCGACAAACCCCCATTTACCTTCCTTGGCCACGCTCAGCAGGTTGTCGTTGATCAGCCGTCCGCCCCAGGTATTGTAGGCGATGCCGTCGTATTCGAAAGGCAGCACCACTTTGCCGGATGTGTTCATCAGGCCGCTTTTTTTGCTGTCGTTGTCGTTCAGCAGCACATAGCCTTTCTGGGTTAGGGGCCGCGAGCTGAAGCGCAGGGGGATCACCTGCTTGCCCTTGCGGTTGATCATGCCGTACAGGTTGCCTTTGGCGACCACCGCCAGGTCGTCCTTGGCTTCATCGAAACTCTCGACCCAGTCATAGTCGAAGGGCACCACGGTGCGGCCCCGGGTATCGATGTAGCCGCATGCGGAAGACGTCAGGCAGACGCCTGCCAGGCCATCGCTGAATGGCCCGGGGCGCTTGTAGAGGGCTGGGATGACCAATTGCCCCTTGCGGTCCATGTAGCCCCATTGGTTGTTGATGCGAACCGCTGCCATGCCTTCGTGGTAGACCGGTTGCAGCTCGATGGACGGCGCAACGATGACCTTGCCGCTGGCGTCTTTGAGGCCATACAGGCCATTTTCCTTAAAACTGACCGGGTCGGCGGGGGTGGTGCTGCACGCTGCCAGGGCAGCGCCCAGGCACAATGACGGGAGGGCGCGAAATAAAGCCTTCAATTCAGTGCATTCCTTGGCAAGGCGAGGGTAGGGCAAGGCATGCACCTTAGCCGATCGCGCCGGCCTTGCCCAGCCACTCAACCGCGGGCGAAGGCCTCAAGGCCGGCGCCTTCGAGGCGGTAGCGGACCCATTCATCCTGGGGCAGGGCACCCAGGGACTTGTAGAACTGGATGGCCGGCTCGTTCCAGTCCAGCACGCTCCATTCCAGGCGCCCGCAGCCGTTCTCGCAGGCTTCGATGGCAATATGGCGCAGCAGCTGTTTGCCGGCGCCGCCACCGCGTTGCTCGGGGGTGATGTACAGGTCTTCGAGGTAGATGCCGTTGCGCCCCAGCCAGGTCGAATAGCTGTAGAAGTACACCGCATAGCCGATGGCCTGGCCGTCGCGCTCGCAGATCAGGCTCAGGGCCTTGGCGCCGTCATCGAACAGGGTGCGCTCGATGTCGGCCACGGAAGCGATCACCTCGTGGCGGGCACGTTCGTAGTCGGCCAGTTCAGTGATGAAGGCAAGGATCTGGGCGGCGTCGTCGCGCCGGGCAGGGCGGATGGTCAGGCTCATGGCAGGCTTCCGGCAAGTGAGGTAATCGCCCATGTTAGCCGGAACTGGCCTTGAGGGTAATTGCTTCGCTGCGTAACCGCTTGAGCACCAGGGCAAAGGCCAGGCTGGCCAGCGCGGTCATGCCCGCCAAGGGCCCGGCACTGCCATCGGACAACTGGCCGATGACCAGGCTGCACAGAGCGGTGAAGGCCATCTGGATGAAGAAGAACAACCCCGAGGCGCTGCCGGCGATGGCCGCATAGGGGTGCAGCACCGCCCATTGGCAGGCCGGAATGGCCAGGCCCACCGAAAGCATGATCAGCAGCATCGGCAGGACGATCGCCAGCAATGCCTCGGGCCACAGGCGGGTGGTGAGCATCAGCAGCAGCGCGCCACCCAGGTTGAGGAACATGGCCTGGCCGAGCAAGGCATCGGCGCTGTAGCGCCCACTGCGCCGGCGAAACAGCTGCGAGCCGGCCAGGTAGCCGCCGACGGTGACGGCGAAGACCGCGGCGTACTGCAGCGAACTCAGGCCCAGGCTGCGTTGCAGCAGGGTCGAGGACTCGGCGATGAACGGGAAATAGGTGCAATAGACGCAGGCAATCGCCAGTGAATAGCGCATGAAGTAGCCGTCGCCGAGCAGCCGCAGGTAAACCTTCAGCACCGGCTCGTGGCGCTGTCCGGCGGCGTGCGGCGGGCGGGTTTCCGGCAGGCGCAGGGCGATCAGCAGCAGGCTCAGGGCGGCGCTGAGGCTCAGCAGCAGGAAAATCCAGCGCCAGCCAAGGGTGGTTTCGATGAGGCTGCCCAGCAGTGGCGCGATCATTGGCGCCAGCGCCATGCCCATGGACAGGTAACCGAGCAGGTGGCCCTGTTGCTGGCGGTCGAAGTGGTCACGCACCATCACCCGGCCGATGACGGCCCCGCAACAACCGCCCAGGGCCTGCAACAGGCGCGCGGCAATCATCACCTCGACGCTGCTGGCCAGGCTGCAGGCCAGGCTCGCCACCAGGTAAATAGTGCCGCCGAGCAGCAACAACGGGCGGCGGCCAAAACGGTCGCACAGTGGGCCGCTGATCAGCATGCTCAGGGCGTAGCCGACCATGTACAGGGTCAGCGTCAGTTGCAACTGGGCGTCGCTGGCGTGCAGGGCCGTGGCGATGTCGGGCAGGGCGGGCAGGTAGATATCCAGGGCCACCCGCGGCAGGCAGACAATCATCAGCAGCAACAGCAACCAGGTTCGTGGGCCGGGCGAGGGGGTGGTGCGCATGGAACATTTCCTTGTTGTCGATGCGCCGACCTTAACGGCCAATGTGGTTTAATCGGCAGCGCCATTAAGAGCTAATTTGATTGGACCACTATGCGCACCGGCAAAGCCGCCATCGCCCTCGATCTACCGCTGCCACCGGCATTGGCCCAGGGTAAGCAGCAAGGCGCTTATGCCGCCTTGCGCGATGCAATACTCGACAAGCGCCTGCCGGCCGGCACCCGCTTGCCCTCGACGCGAACCCTGGCCGAGCGCTGGCAGTTGTCGCGCGGCACCCTGGAGCTGGTGTTCGAGCGCTTGCGCGATGAAGGCTATGTCAGCCGGGTGGCCGGCTCCGGCACGCGGGTCTGCGCGGTCGTTCCTGACCTGTTCATCGCTGCCGGCAGCGGCCCGCCACTGGCGCTGGCGCAGCAGCCGGTCAGCGAGCCGACAGCCTCGCGCCTTACCGGTGTGCAGGTGGGGGTGCCGTTTGTCGCGCGCCTGGCCGACCCGGCACTGTTCCCGGTCAAGGCCTGGTCCCAGGCCCTGGGCAGGGCCTTGGCCTGCGCGCCGACAGCCTTGCTCAGTTCGCCAGACCCGGCCGGCCTGCCGGCCCTGCGCGAACGGATTGCAAACTACCTGCGCAGCTATCGCGGCATACGCTGTAATGCCCAGGACCTGATCGTCACCAGCGGCATTCGCCAGTGCATCGACCTCGTGGCGCGCAGCGTGATCTGCCCAGGCGACAAGGCTTGCGTCGAAGACCCCGGCTACCGCACCGCCAGGTCGCTGTTCGAGCGGGCCGGGGCGCAGGTGGTCGCAGTGCCGGTGACGGCCGAGGGTATCGATGACCAGCTGCTCGAGCGCCACCTTGATGCCCGCCTGGCCTGCGTGACCCCCGCGCACCAGTCGCCGCTGGGCGTGACCCTGTCGGTGTCGCGACGGTTGATGTTGCTGGACTGGGCCAAGCGTGCCGACGCCTGGATCGTCGAAGACGACTACGACAGCGAGTTCAACTACAACAATGCGCCGCTGCCGGCGCTCAAGGCCCTGGATCACAGCGACCGGGTGATCTACTGCGGCAGCTTCAACAAGACCCTGTTCGCCGGCCTGCGCGTAGGGTTCATGCTGGTGCCGGCCAGCCTGCGCGAGCCGTTGCTGGCCACCCTGCAGGGTACCGGTGGCGCGGTTGGGGTCACCGAGCAACTGGGCCTGGCCGAGTACATGGCCAATGGCAGCTTCGTGCGCTACCTGAGGCAGGCGCGCCAGGCTTATCAGCAACGCCGTGATCTGTTGCTCGAGTGCCTGGCCGAGCAGGCGCCGAGCGGTTATGAGGTCAGCGGGCAGCAAGCCGGTTTGCACTTTGTCCTGTGGTTGCCAGAGGGGACGGATGAGCAGGACTTTTGCCAGCGCGCGGCCAGTCAAGGCTTGCAGCTACAGCGGATCGGCAGCTTCTGCCAGCAGGTGCAACTGAGACCGGCGGTGATGATTGGCTTCACCGCCCTGACAGCGGCGCAGCTGCGTTTTGCCGGGCGCAAGCTCGCGGCGCTGCTGCATGAGGTTTCCTAATCGGCGGGTAACCGGCATGCTAGGGCCACGCTCGAATTCCCAAGGCCACTCAAGGAACCTGCGATGACCTGGTCCGCCGCGCAGTACAGCACTTTCGAGAACGAACGCACGCGCCCGGTGCGCGACCTGGTGGCGGCGCTGCCCAACCAGGCGGTGGCCAGCGCCGTGGACCTGGGCTGCGGCCCGGGCAACTCCACGCAAGTGCTTGCCAGGCGCTACCCCGAGGCGCAGGTCACCGGCCTGGACAGCTCTGCAGACATGATCGCCGCCGCCCGCCAGCGCTTGCCGCAGCTGGCGTTCGACGTGGGTGATATCGGCAGCTGGAGCGCCGAACAGGGCGTCGATGTGATCCTCGCCAACGCCTCGCTGCAGTGGTTGCCCGACCATGCCCAGCTGTACCCGCACCTGGTGCGCCAGCTGGTGGCCGGTGGCAGCCTGGCCATCCAGACCCCGGACAACCTCGACGAGCCGGCCCATCGGCAGATTCGCGAGATCGCAAGGCGTGGCGCGTGGGCCAGCAAGGTCGCTGACCTGAAGCTGCCGCCACGGCACACCGCTGCCTACTACTACGATGTGCTCAGCCCCCATTGCCGGCGGGTCGATGTCTGGCGCACCACCTACTACCACCCGCTGGCGGGTGGTGCGCCGGCGGTGGTGGAGTGGTTCAAGGGCTCGGCGCTGCGGCCGTATCTGGCGGCGCTGGATGCGCAGGAGCAGGCAGACTTTCTACAGTACTACCTGCAGGCCATGGAGCAGGCTTATCCGCCTGCAGCGGATGGCACGGTGTTGTTACCGTTCCCGCGCCTGTTTATCGTCGCCACACGCTAGGCGATGCGCTGCTGGCGCCGCGCTTGCCATTGGCGCAGGACGCGCAGGTAGACCAGGCCGTTGACCAGTACCACCACCGAGCCGAGCACCAGCTGGATGCCCGGCGTCAGCCCGGCCGGGTAGATGATCGGCCAGATGTAATGCTCGATGAAACCGCCTTCGTAACCGGCCAGGCCCGAGGCCTGGCGCAGGCGGTTTTCCCATTCGGTGAGCGGGCAGGTGAGGTGAAAGAACTCCACGGCGGTCCCCCAGCACACCGCCGGTAAGTGCCACCACATCGCACCGCGCCATTTGAGTACCAGCAAACCGCCAAACAGCACGAACAGGATGAACAACAGGTGAAACAGCACCAGACCATCGGCGCCCAGGCGGTACAGCATGACGATTCCTTCCTCGTGGATATGTTCCTCTAGCCACCATGATATAGGCATTCGCGGGCCGCTACGATTGCCATGATCCGCTTGGCCAAGGCATGCTTGGGCCTTTCTGTCCACGGAGCCTGCCATGCAAGCCTCGACCCTGCTGCTCTACGTTATCGCCGCCAGCGCGGTGATGATCACCCCCGGCCCGGCGATGCTTCTGGCCCTGAACAATGGCGCGTCCCACGGCATGCGCGTGGCCGGTTTCGGCATGGCCGGGGCGATGCTCTCCGACCTGCTGTTGATTGCGGCGGTGGGCTGCGGCCTGGGGGCGTTGCTGCAGGCTTCGGAGCAGCTGTTCAGTGTGGTCAAGTGGGTGGGCGCGGTGTACCTGCTGTACCTGGCCTGGGTGCTCTGGCGGGCGCCGAGCGGGGCCTTGCAACGTAGCACGGTGAGCGCTGGCGCCACGGGGCGTTCGGCCTTTTTGCGGGCATTGTTGGTCGGCTTGTCCAACCCCAAGGGCTTGCTGTTCTTCTCGGCGTTCCTGCCGCAGTTCATTCGCCCCGAGCAACCGGTGGCCGAGCAGTACCTGGTGCTGGCGATCACCAGCGCGGCGATCGACGGGCTGATGATGGCCGTTTACGCCTATGGCGGGCGGCACGCCATGCGGCGCTTTTCGGCGCGCACCATGCAGTGGATCAACCGCAGTTGCGCCGGCATGCTGGCGGCGCTGGCGGTGGGCTTGAGCCTGTACCGGCGCAGTGATTTGCGCTGAGCGAAAGCCAACGAGGGAGGATCAATGATCCTCCCTCGTTGTTTTTACCTCGGCCTCAGGACGCTTCGCGATAGGGGTTGCGCGGGTCATGCTGCCAGTCGAGGAACGGCTTGCCGGTGTCCTGCGGGACCATCTCGATGCAGTCCTGCACCGGGCAGGTGATCTGGCACAGGTTGCAGCCCACGCATTCGGCGTCGATCACCTCGTAACGGTGGCTGCCGTCGGCCTGCTTGAGGTTGGCGATGGCCTGGTGCGAGGTGTCTTCGCAGGCGATGTGGCAGCGGCCGCAGTTGATGCACGCCTGCTGGTTGATCTTGGCCACTACCTGGTAGTTGATGTCCAGGTACTTCCAGTCGGTGGTGTGGCCCACGGCGCGCCCCTGGAACTCCTGGAGGCTGCGGTAGCCCTGGCTGTCCATCCAGCGCGAGAGGCCGTCCTTCATCTCGTCGACGATGCGAAAACCATGCAGCATCGCCGCCGTGCACACCTGCACCGCGCCGCAGCCGAGGGCGACGAATTCGGCGGCATCGCGCCAGCTGCCGATACCGCCAATGCCACAGATCGGCAGGCCATGAGTGGCCGGGTCGCGGGCAATTTCGGCGACCATGTTCAGGGCGATCGGCTTGACCGCCGAGCCGCAGTAGCCGCCGTGGGTGCTCATGTCGCCGACGATGGGATGGGCGACCATGCGTTCGAGGTCGACGCTGGTGATCGAGTTGATGGTGTTGATCAGCGACACCGCGTCGGCACCGCCGCGATGGGCGGCGCGGGCCGATTGGCGGATGTCGGTGATGTTCGGTGTCAGCTTGACGATCACCGGCAGCGAACCGTGCGTCTTGCACCAGCGGGTGACCTGTTCGACGTACTCCGGCACCTGGCCGACCGCCGCGCCCATGCCGCGTTCGGGCATGCCGTGGGGGCAGCCGAAGTTCAGCTCGATGCCGTCGGCGCCGGTGGCCTCGACCAGCGGCAGGATGGCTTTCCAGGAGGCTTCGACGCAGGGCACCATCAACGACACGATCAGCGCGCGGTCGGGCCAGTCCTTCTTCACCTGGGTGATTTCGCGCAGATTGATTTCCAGCGAGCGGTCGGTGATCAGCTCGATGTTGTTGATGCCCATGACCTCGCGGTTGACCCCGTAGTGCGCCGAGTAGCGCGACGAGACGTTGACCGCGGCCGGGTCTTCGCCGAGGGTTTTCCAGACCACGCCACCCCAGCCGGCCTGGTAGGCGCGGACCACGTTGTAGGCCTTGTCGGTAGGCGGCGCGGAGGCCAGCCAGAACGGGTTGGGCGCCTTGATGCCGGCGAATTCGATCGACAGGTCAGCCATTTATGCAGCCTCCACATTGAGCATCAGGTGCGCATGCATGGCCTCGGCGGCCAGCTTGCCGTGCTGCACGGCCTGGACGGTGAGGTCCTGGCCGAGCTGGGTGCAGTCGCCGCCGGCATACACGCCGGGCAGGCTGGTGCGCAGCTGTTGGTCGACGCGAATACGCTCGCCGTCGCGAGCAAGCTGTTGCCCGCTGCTGTCACCCAGGGCGCAGTCATCGAAGGTTTGGCCGATGGCTTTGAAGATCGCATCGGCGGCCAGTTCGAAGGTTTCCCCGGTTGGCTGCAGGCGGCCATCGCTCATGTGCGTGCGGGCAAAACGCATGCCGCGCACCCGACCCTGATCGTCGAGCAATACTTCCTCAGGCTGGGCCCAGGTCAGCAGGCGTACCTGGTTTTCCTTGGCGATGTGTTGCTCGTGCGCGGTCGCGCCCATGTCCTCTACGCCGCGGCGGTACACCAGGTTGACGTCGCGGGCACCGAGGCGAGCCATCTGCACGGCCATGTCGATGGCGGTGTTGCCGGCGCCGAGGACGATGCAGCGGTCGGCGACGGGCAGGGTGGTGAGGTCATCGGCCTGGCGCAGTTCACGGATGTACGCGGTAGCGGCGAGCATGCCCGGCGCAGCCTCGTTGGCCAGGCCCAGCTGGCGCACGGCATTCAGGCCAAGGCCGAGGAACACCGCGTCGAACTGCTGTTGCAGCTCGGCCAGGCTGAGGTTGTCACCCAGTACCTGGCCGTGGCGGATCTCGATGCCGCCGATCTGCAGGACGAAATCCACCTCGCGCTGGGCGAAGTCGTCCACCAGCTTGTACTTGGCGATCCCGTATTCATTGAGGCCGCCGGCTTTTTCCCGGGCTTCGAAAATCACCACGTCGTGGCCGTGCCAGGCCAGCCGGTGGGCGCAGGACAGCCCCGCCGGGCCGGCGCCGACCACGGCAATGCGCTTGCCGGTGCTGGCGGCGCGCTGGAACGGGTGCTGGGCAAAGTCGGCATGGTCCACGGCATAGCGCTGTAGCAAGCCGATCAGCACCGGCGCGCATTCCTGGTGGTTGTTGCGCACGCAGGCCTGCTGGCAGAGGATCTCGGTGGGGCAGACACGCGCGCAGCTGCCGCCGAGGATATTGGCCGAGAGGATTTTCTGCGCCGCGCCCTGGACGTTCTCCTGGTGGATGTTGCGGATGAACGAGGGGATGTCGATCTCGCTGGGGCAGGCATTGACGCAGGGGGCGTCGTAGCAGTACAGGCAACGGGAAGCTTCGAGGGCGGCCTGGCGGGCGGTCAGGGGCGGTGCCAGGTCGCTGAAGTGCTCGGCGAGGGTGGCGTTGTTCTGGGTCGGTCGGGGCAGGTGGTTGAGGGAGTCGATCACGGTGGGTTCCTCTTTTTTTATTTTTTGGGGAAGGCTTTGCCTTCCATCGCTGGCAAGCCAGCTCCCACAGGTTCGGCGGCGTCTGTGGGAGCTGGCTTGCCAGCGATGCTCTTCAGCGCTTCACGGCAACCGGCCTTGAATGCTCGGCCCGCTTGCTGAGCAGATCGAACACCGCCGGGTACGCCGGCCGTTCGATGTAGCGCCCGGCACCACGCTCGGCGCGCAGGTCGCCGTTGGCCCAGACCAGCTTGCCCTGGCTGATGGTGTGGCTGGGGATGCCACGCACGGTCTTGCCTTCGAAGATGTTGAAGTCCACCTGTTGATGGTGCGTGGCGGCTGAGATGGTCCGCGTGCCTTGCGGGTCCCACAGCACCAGGTCGGCATCGGCGCCGACGCGCAGGGCGCCCTTGCGCGGGAACAGGTTGAAGATCTTCGCGGTGTTGGTCGAGGTCAGGGCGACGAAGTCCTGCATCGACAACTTGCCGCTGTTGACCCCTTCGTCCCAGAGCACTGCCATGCGGTCCTCGATGCCGGCGGTACCGTTGGGGATGCGGCTGAAGTCGTCGCGACCGGCGGCTTTCTGTTCGGCGCAGAAGCAGCAGTGGTCGGTGGCGGTGGTGTGCAGGTTGCCCGATTGCAGGCCGTGCCACAGTGCTTCTTGATGGCCGTCCTGGCGCGGACGGAACGGCGGGCTCATGACGTAGCCGGCAGCGGTTTGCCAGTCGGGGTGGCGGTAGACACTGTCGTCCAGCAACAGGTGGCCGGCCAGTACTTCGCCGTAGACCTGCAGGCCCTTGTTGCGCGCGTAGGTGATCTCATCCAGGGCTTCACGGGTCGAGACATGCACCAGGTACAGCGGCGTGCCCAGGGTCTCGGCGATGCGAATGGCGCGGCTGGCGGCTTCACCTTCAACCTGCGAGGGACGTGACAGGGGGTGCGCTTCCGGGCCCGTTATGCCCTGGGCCAGCAGCTTGCGCTGCAGGTGATAGACCAGTTCGCCGTTCTCGGCGTGCACGGTGGGTACCGCGCCCAGCTCCAGGCAGCGCTCGAAGCTGGCGACCAGGGTGTCGTCGGCGGCCATGATCGCGTTCTTGTAGGCCATGAAGTGCTTGAAGCTGTTGACCCCGTGCAGGCTCACCAGCTCGCCCATCTCCTCGCGCACCTGCTCGCTCCACCAGGTCACGGCGACGTGAAAGCCGTAGTCGCTGGCCGATTTCTCGGCCCAGCCACGCCACTGGTGAAAGGCTTCGAGCAGCGATTGCTGCGGGTTGGGGATGACAAAGTCGATGATCGAGGTGGTGCCGCCGGCCAGGCCCGCAGCGGTGCCGCTGTAGAAGTCCTCGCTGGCCACGGTGCCCATGAAGGGCAGTTGCATGTGGGTGTGCGGGTCGATGCCGCCGGGCATCAGGTACTGGCCGCTGCCGTCGAGCACTTCACAGCCGGCCGGGACCTCAAGGTCACTGCCGATGGCCTTGATCACGCCGTCGGCACACAACACATCGGCACGGTAGCTTTCTTCATGGGTAATCAGGGTGGCGCCACGAATCATAAGCGTCATCAGATGCTCCTCGCAGGCTTGACCGGTTGTTACCGGTTCTAGGTTTTGTACTTTTTTCAGCGTAGGCGAAAACCTGTCATAGCTGTCAGGAATTGAATCTAGTCGGCGATTTTGGATAGGGCAAATAATTAGTTTATAGGCCTATCACTAGGTTAAATGGCTGATTTACAAGGGTTATATGAACTATTTCGGGCTCAAGAAAAACGACCAGTGGTCCTGTCGTTCTTGACAGGTTGTGGAAATGGTCAAGATTTCTCATGGGCAGCCGTGATTGCCCACATGCCAGTGCAATGCAACCAACTCCCAAAAACACAACAACAGTGGAGCGGCCATGCAGCAGACCAGATCGCAGGTGAGCGAACGCGACGGCTTGTATGAACTCGACGCCGGCAGCGACGTCCTCGACAGCCCCCGGTACAACCACGACATCGCCCCGACCAAGGTGCACGAGCGCACCTGGAACAAATGGCACATCACCGCGCTGTGGGTCGGCATGTCGATCTGCGTGCCGACCTATACCCTCGGCGGCGTGCTCACCGCCTATTTCGGGCTGACGGTGGGCGAGGCACTGCTGGCGATCCTGCTGGCCAACACCGTGGTATTGATTCCGCTGACCTTGAATGCCTTTCCCGGCACCAAGTACGGCATTCCCTTTCCGGTGCTGCTGCGCTCGTCCTTCGGCATCCTCGGTTCCAACGTGCCGTGCCTGATTCGCGCCCTGGTGGCTTGTGGCTGGTTCGGTATCCAGACGATGTTCGGCGGCCTGGCCATCCACCTGTTTCTTGGTTCGCTGTCGGCGGACTGGAAGGCGCTGGGCGGCACCGGCGAGGTGATCGGCTTCATGCTGTTCTGGTGCCTTAACCTGTGGGTGGTGCTGCGTGGCGCTGAGTCGATCAAATGGCTGGAGACCCTGTCGGCGCCGTTGCTGGTGCTGGTGGGCGCCGGGCTGCTGGTGTGGGCCTTGCCCAATGTGTCGATCAGCGAGCTGATGGCCCAGCCGCCCAAGCGCCTCGAGGGCGCCAGCGTGTATGGCTACTTTTTTGCCGGGCTGACCGCCATGGTCGGTTTCTGGGCCACGCTGTCGTTGAACATTCCTGACTTCAGCCGCTATGCCAAAAGCCAGAAAGACCAGATTCTCGGGCAGATCTTCGGCCTGCCGCTGACCATGTTCCTGTTCGCCGCCCTGGGGGTGGTGCTGACGGCTGCCTCGACCTCGCTGGTCGGCGAAACCGTGTCCGACCCGGTCAGCCTGATCGGGCATATCCAGAGCCCGCTGTGGGTCGCACTGGCCATGGCCCTGATCATCATCGCCACACTGTCGACCAACACGGCGGCGAACATCGTCTCGCCAACCAACGACTTCCAGAACCTGGCGCCCAAATGGATCGGGCGTATCACCGCGGTGCTGCTCACCGGGCTGGTGGGGCTGTTGCTGATGGGCCATGAGCTGTTGAAAAAGCTTGGCTGGATCGTCAGCGAGGTGAGCCTGGAAAGCCTCTATTCCAACTGGTTGCTGGGCTATTCCAGCTTGCTCGGGCCGATTGCCGGGATCATGGTGGTGGACTACTTCATCATCCGCAAACAGACCCTGGACCTCGCCGGCCTGTACCGCGACGACGTCTATCCGGCCTGGAATGCCGCCGGCTTCATCGCCTTCGGCGTACCGGTGGTGCTGACCCTGTTGTCGCTGCACAGCACCGCTTTCAGCTGGTTCTACGACTTTGGCTGGTTCACCGGCTCCGCATTGGGCGGGCTGATCTACTACGCCCTCGGCAGCCTCAGGGCAGCCCGCGCGACCAACCTCAAACCCACCGTGTAGCGCCTATGGCCCGCAGAGGCCAGGCACGTGATGCAGGAGAAGCACATGCAAACCGCTCAGGATGTTCTGCAATCGACCCAACGGCATATCAACGGCGAACGTTTGTGGCAGTCGCTGATGGACCTGGCCCGGCTTGGCGCCACGGTCAAGGGCGGGGTTTGCCGCCTGGCCCTGACCGACCTTGATCGCCAGGCCCGCGACCTGTTCGTCAAATGGACCGAGGAGGCCGGTTGTACCGTCACCATTGACGGCGTTGGCAACATCTTCGCCCGCCGCCCGGGACGCAACCCGCAACTGCCGCCCGTGATGACCGGTAGTCATATCGACACTCAGCCGACAGGTGGCAAGTTCGACGGCTGCTTTGGCGTGCTGGCCGGGCTTGAAGTGCTGCGCACTCTCAATGACCTCAAGGTGGAAACCGAAGCGCCGCTGGAGGTGGTGGTGTGGACCAACGAGGAGGGCTCGCGCTTTGCTCCGTGCATGATGGGTTCGGGGGTGTTTGCCGAGAAATTCACCCTGGCCGAAACCCTGGCCAAGACCGATGCAGAAGGCATCAGCGTTGGCGAGGCGCTCAACGCCATTGGCTATGCCGGGCCACGGCCGGTCAGCGGGCATCCGGTGGGCGCTTACTTCGAGGCGCATATCGAGCAGGGGCCGATCCTGGAAGACCAGCACAAGACCATCGGCGTGGTGCTGGGGGCCCTCGGGCAGAAGTGGTTCGACCTGACCCTGCGCGGCGTCGAGGCCCACGCCGGGCCCACGCCGATGCACCTGCGCAAGGATGCCCTGGTTGGCGCCAGCGCGGTGGTGGCGGCGGTCAACCGCGTGGCCCTGGAGCACCAGCCCCACGCCTGCGGCACGGTCGGTTGCCTGCAGGCCTATCCGGGCTCGCGCAACGTGATCCCTGGCGAGGTGCGCATGACCCTGGATTTCCGTCACCTGGAGCCGGCGCGGCTGGATTCGATGATTGCCCAGGTCAAGGGTGTGATCAGCAGCACCTGTCAGCAGCATGGGCTGACCCACAGCCTGACGCCGACGGCGGATTTCCCGCCGCTGTATTTCGACGAGGGTTGCGTGGAGGCGGTGCGCAGCGCGGCCAAGGGCCTGGGGCTGTCGCACATGGATATCGTCAGTGGCGCCGGGCATGATGCGATCTTTGTCGCTGAACTGGGGCCGGCGGGGATGATCTTTGTACCGTGCGAGGGCGGGATCAGCCACAACGAGATTGAGAATGCCGCGCCTGAAGACCTGGCCGATGGTTGCGCGGTGCTGTTGCGCTCGATGCTGGCAGCGGCCCAGGCGCTGGCGCGGGGCAGGGAAGCGGCTTGAGCTCAAGGCCCCATCGCTGGCAAGCCAGCTCCCACAGGGAAAGCAGGAGCCACTGTGGGAGCTGGCTTGCCAGCGATGGCCGCGCCGCGGTTCAGAGCCAGCCATCCGCCGCATGCAAGGCAGACAAGGGCTGACGGGTTTTTTTGTCGATGGCTTGCAGAGCGTATAAACTGCTCCCCACTTTGGCCGGTCGCTACCTGAACCGGCACCTGAATCAAGAGAGTCGAGATGGGCGCACAGTGGAAAGCCAAGCATAGAGAAGAAGCAGCCAACGCCAAAGGCAAGATCATGGGCAAGCTGTCCAAGGAGATCCAGATCGCCGCCAAGTCCGGCGCCGACCCGGACATGAACCCGCGCCTGCGCCTGGCCATCGAGCAAGCCAAAAAGGCCTCGATGACCCGCGAGACCCTGGAGCGCGCGATCCGCAAGGGTGCCGGCCTGGATGGCGATGCGGTGCAGTACACCGCTGTGACCTATGAAGGCTTTGCTCCGCATCAGGTGCCGCTGATCGTCGAGTGCCTGACCGACAACGTCAACCGCACCGTGGCGCAGATCCGCGTGCTGTTCCGCAAGGGCCAGTTGGGCGCCTCTGGCTCGGTGGCCTGGGACTTCAACCACGTCGGCCTGATCGAGGCCACGCCGAACAGTCCTGACGCTGACCCGGAAATGGCCGCCATCGAAGCCGGTGCCCAGGATTTTGCCGAAGGCGAAGAAGAGGGCGCGACCCTGTTCATCACCGACACCACCGATCTGGATGCCGTGCAGAAAGCCCTGCCGGGTCAGGGTTTCACTGTGGTTTCGGCGAAAATCGGCTACACCCCGAAAAACCCGGTCAGCAGTTTGAACGACGAACAGATGGCCGAGGTTGAAGCCTTCCTGCAGGCGATTGACGATAACGATGACGTGCAGAACGTTTATGTAGGTCTGGCGGGTTGATGTAAGCCTTCAGGGCCCTATCGCTGGCAAGCCAGCTCCCACAGGTACAGCATGCACCGGACCTGTGGGAGCTGGCTTGCCAGCGATTCAGACGCCGCGAAGCTGCTGACAGGCCTCGTCGAAGCTTGGCCGGCGCATCACCTCAGGCTGCACACAATCCCGCTGCAGTGCCTTCAACGCCTCGCAATCCCCCTCGCAACACGCCAGCAACTCCCCTAGCAAAACCCCAAACGCCAACACCTCGATCCGCTGCAACGCGGCGGCTGCCACACTGCTATCAAGCGGATGAAACGACGCCGCGCCGAAATCCCCCAGCAAGCAATCGCCTTCCTCATCGCACAGCACATTGTGCGCATACAGATCGCCATGGGTAATCCCGTGCCCATGCAGGTGCGCGCCCACGCCAGCAATGGCGCCGGCCAGGCGCCGCACGCAAGCCAGGCTCAAGCGCCGTGGCGGGTATGTATCCCGTGTGCAGGAATCCAGGCTTGGCGGCCCGGCGAGGTTGAACCAGCTCGGCTCGATCAGCTGCATCACCAGCGCCGGCAGGTGCTGGGGGTGGTTGTCGATGCGTCCGGCCAGGCGTACCAGTTGCGGGTGGTCGCCAGCAGCTATGCAGGCGCTCATCTCGTTGAGCGGCAAGCCGTCGCTGGTCATCTCGCCCTTGTACACCTTGACCGCCACCGGCGCTTCTTGGTGTTGCCAGCGGGCTTGATGGATGACACCGGAAGCGCCCTGGCCCACGACCTGTTCAAGGGTGATCTGCTGCCAGTCAATGATGTTGCAATGGCCAGGGTCTTGCGGCGTGCAGTAACCCGCCGCCATGGGGTTGCCGGCATAGGCCAGCCAGGCCAGGCGCGGCATCTGCAGCAGCCATTCGGGCAGGGCTGGCAACTGGTTGGCGGACAGGCGCAGCAGTTCCAGCTGGGTGCAGCGCGCCAGGCTGGCTGGCAGCGCTCGCAGGCGGTTACCGGCCAGCATCAGCTTTTGCAGGTCCGGGCAATCGCCCAATGCCTCGGGCAAGCGTTCGATACGGTTATCGGTAAGCACCAGCGCCCGCAAACGCGGGGGCAGAGCGGCGCCGCTGACCTGCTCGATCTGGTTGCTCTTGAACCCGACCATCTCCAGCGTCTGGCACTGGCCGATGCTTTCGGGCAGGTGGCGAAAGCGGTTTTGCGAGCAGAACAGCACCTTGAGCTTGCCCAGGCGGCCCAGGTCCTCGGGCAAGTCGCTGAGGCGGTTACCGGTCAGGTTGAGCACCTGCAGGCTGTCGGCCAGGTCGAAAATTTCCCGCGGGAACTGTTCCAGCCCGCAGGCCAGGTCGAGGCGGGTAATGCCCGCCAGACGGCCGGCTTTGAGGTCTTCAAGGGTATGCATGGGGGGCGTGGCAGGCTCAAAAATAAACGGCGCCCATCATACCGGCAAGATGCGACTTTAGTCCCATGGCAGACTGGCCGCTGCGGTCCATACTCGAAGCTCGCCCTTTATTAATAACAACAAGTTCAGGGTTTTCATTCGATGACTTATCAGCACAGCTACGCCCGCTCCATCGCCGATCCAGCCAGCTTCTGGGCCGAACAGGCTGACCACCTGGCCTGGTACCGCAAGCCCCTGCACACCCTTGTTGAAAACGCCGACGGCACCCACCAGTGGTTTGCCGACGGCCGGCTCAACAGCTGCTACCTGGCCCTTGATCATCAGATCGAGCAAGGCCGTGGCGAGCAGACTGCGCTGATCTACGACTCGCCGGTGACCGGCAGCCAGCAGCAGTTCAGCTACAACCAGCTGCGCGACGAGGTGGCGCGCCTGGCCGGGCTGTTGCACAGCCTGGGTGTAGAGAAGGGCGATGGGGTGATCATCTACATGCCCATGGTGCCGCAGGCGGCCATGGCCATGCTCGCCTGCGCGCGTATCGGCGCGGTGCATTCGGTGGTATTCGGCGGCTTTGCCGCCAACGAGCTGGCCCTGCGCATCGACGATGCCCGCCCCAAGCTGCTGCTGACTGCCTCGTGCGGGCTGGAGTTCGACCGGGTCATCGAGTACAAGCCGCTGGTGGATCGTGCCTTGCAACTGGCCAAGCACCAGCCGCGTCAGGTGCTGGTGCTGCAACGTCCGCAAGCCACGGCAGCACTGGTCGAGGGCCGCGACCTGGACTGGCTCGAAGCCGTGGCCACGGCCAGCCCGGTGGCGCCGGTGGAGCTGGCCGCCGCCGACCCGCTGTACATCATGTACACCTCCGGCACCACCGGCAAACCCAAGGGGATTGTCCGGGAAAACGGCGGCAACGCCGTGGCCCTGAGCTTTGCCATGCGCCACATCTATGGCATGCAGGCGGGGGACGTGTGGTGGGGGATTTCCGATGTTGGCTGGGTAGTCGGCCATTCGCTGATCGTCTACGGGCCGTTGATGAACGGCTGTACCACGGTGTTCTACGAAGGCAAGCCGATCCGCACGCCGGACGCCGGTGCCTATTGGCGGGTGGTCGAGCAGTACCGGGTCAACGGCCTGTTCTGCGCGCCCACCGCCATGCGCGCGATCCGCAAGGAAGACCCCGACGGCGAACTGCTGCGCCGCTATGACCTGAGCTCCCTGCGGCAGTTGTTCCTGGCCGGTGAGAAGCTCGATTCCAGTACCCATCAATGGCTGGAGGCAACCAGCGGCAAGACCGTGCACGATCACTGGTGGCAGACCGAGACCGGCTGGCCGGTGACCGCGCCCTGCGTGGGCCTTGAAGGCAGTGCGGCGCGGCCGGGTTCGAGCAACCGTGCGGTGCCGGGTTATCACGTGCGGGTGCTCGACGAGGATGGCCACCTGCTGGGCGCCAACCAGCAAGGCTCGATCGTCATTGCCTTGCCGTTGCCGCCCGGTTGCAGCCAGACCTTGTGGGGCGATCACCAGCGTTACCTGGATGCCTACCTGAAGACCTACCCTGGCTATTACCACACCGGCGACGGCGGTTACCTGGATGAAGACGGTTTCGTCTACATCATGGGGCGCACCGACGACGTCATCAACGTCTCCGGCCATCGCCTGTCCACCGGCGAGATGGAAGACCTGGTCGCCCGCCACCCGGCCGTGGCCGAGTGTGCGGTGATCGGCGTGCACGACGAGATCAAGGGCCAGGTGCCGCTGGCGCTGGTGGTGCTCAAGGACGGCCAGGACATCCCGCAGGCGCAGATGCAGAGCGAACTGGTGGCCAGCGTGCGCGAGCAGATTGGCGCCCTGGCGTGCTTCAACCAGGTACGGGTGGTCAAGCGCCTGCCCAAGACCCGCTCGGGCAAGATCTTGCGCGCGGTGCTGCGCAAGATCGCCGATCAGCAGCCGTATACACCGCCCTCGACCCTGGATGATCCGGCGGTGCTGGTGGAGATCGAGGCGGTGTTGGCGAGCTTGGCGCGGGTGGGGTAGTGGCCTCATCGCTGGCAAGCCAGCTCCCACAGGTCTTGCACCAACCTTGAGAGCACTGCCAATCCTGTGGGAGCCGGCATTGCCGGCGATCGAGCGCGAAGCGCTCGTAGTTCAGGTCTCAGCAGCCAGCCTGGCGCAACTGCCCCAACCGACTACGGGTGCGGGCCAGGTCGCTGGCGCTGCCGCCGAGGCTGTCGGCCAGCGGTCGGCTACCGATCAGCACCAGGTGCTTGTCCTGGTCGTACAGCACATCCACCAGGTTGACGAAGCGCTGCTGGGCGGCGATCGAGCAGTCTTCAAGGTTTGGCAAGCGCTCGATGATCCAGTGATCAAAATGCCGGGCCAGTTCCAGGTAGTCGATCACCGCCGTGGGCTGTTCGCAGAGTTCGACAAAGTCAAAGCCCACCGTGCGCTGCTCGCTCAGGTGTGCGCGCAGCGTGCGCTTGCCTACCTCCAGCAAAACCGGCGCGTCACCCGGCTCAGGCAACTGCAAGGCCTGGCGCTGTTCGCGGCTGCCCGGCCACAGGTAATGACCCTGGGTAAAACGCTGCTGGCCAGCAGCGCTGGGCAGGCGACGAAAGTCCTGCTCGCCGCCCACTTCAAGCACGTGCATACGGCGGTTGATCAGGCCGATCACCGGCTCGAAACGTTGGTGATAGAGCGGGTTGGGCAGCAGGCCTTGCGGTGCGTGGTTGGAGGTCACCAGCAAAAATATCCGCCGCGCGAACAAGGCCTGAAACAGCCGGGTGATGAGCATGGCATCGCCAATGTCGTGCACATGGAACTCGTCGAAACACAGCACCTGGCAGTCTTCGAGCAGTTCATCCAGGGTGCAGGCCAGGGCATCGTCCTGATGGCGATGGTCAAACATGCCCTGATGCAGGCGGGCGAAGAAGTCATGAAAGTGCAGGCGGCGCTTGTGGGCCTGGGGCAGGGCCTGGAAGAAACCGTCGAGCAGCCAGCTCTTGCCGCGCCCGACCGCGCCATACAGGTACAGGCTGCGCGCCTGGCCAGTTTCAAGTTGTGCCGCCTGGGCGGCCATATGTTCGATGACGCGCAGTTGGCCGGCGCTCAGGGTGTAGCCGCAGGCTGTGGCCTGGGTGCGAAAATGCTGACGAACGGTCTCCGCCAGGGCGCGGTCATCAGCCGCGGGCGTGCTCAAGCGGCGCAAGGCGCGCAAGGGCGAACGTATCCAGGAAGGGGGCAGGGCAGGCAAACCGGGCTCCTCGGGGCGATGGGACTCAAGGGCCAGCTTGAGCGAGGGCGGCCAATTTAACCAATATGACTGAAGGCGGCCAGTGATCTCGACAGGGGATAGGTGGCGATGTCTATCGCGGGGCAAGCTCGCTCCTACAGAGAAATCTTGTACGCGGCTTATACATTTCTTTGCGAACTGGCAGGTTTTTCCTTCACTGCTACCCTCAAGGTCAGATAAATCCTGCATTGAAGGATGACACGGTGAAGGGACGCTCTTTGACAACGCTGCTCGCGTTGCTCTCAGCCAGCACGGCAGGCGCCGTCGATTTCATGGTTGAAGTCAAAGTGCAGGTGCAGCGCGGCTGTGTACTCATTCACCAGCCCCGTGATGCCGGCGCCCAGGCCCTGGGCGTGCTCGACTTCGGCCGCACCGCGCGGCTGGACGACCCGGCCGGCCCGCTCAGCAGCCAACTGGTTGCCGTGCGTGCACCACGCCTGGAATGCAACCCCGACACCGCCTATCAGGTACAGGTCGATGGCGGTCAGCACGGTGGCGTCGGCGAGGTGCGTTACCTGGCCAGCAACCAGCCGACAGCCCGACCCATCCCCTACCGTTTGTATCAGGACCCGGCCTGGCGCATGCCGCTGCCGGTCAATGTCGTCCAGCACGCCCGGGTGCCCGACTCGGGCTCGGTGGCGCTGCCGTTGTATGCGCGTATCGACCGTTTGGCCTACGTACCGGTGGTGGGGCGTTATTCGGATCTGCTCAAAGTCACCGTCACCTGGTAGCCGGGGCGGCGCTTGCTAAAGGAACTGGCAGGATGAAACGGGTATTGCTGTTGAGTGTTGGCCCACTGCTGTTGATCAGCCATGATGCCTTTGCGGCCATGAGCGGGCATATCCAGGCCCAGCTGGTGATCAGCAGCGCCTGCCAGATCAGCGCTGGCCCCGGCGCCCTGCAAACCCCGGGTGGCGGTGTGCTGGACTTTGGCCGCCAGGCCCCGAGCTGGACCAGCCCGTTGCACTCCGGCATCGAAAACAGCACCGGTGACGGCAGCCTGCACGTGCGCTGTAACCCGCAGGTACGGGCTTTCACCGTAAGCATCAACGGCGGTACCAACGGCGATGGTGCCACGCGAAGGCTGAGCAACGGCCGCGAGCTGATTCCCTATGAGCTGTCCGCCGACCCTTCAGGCCGGGCCCGTTACGCCATCGGCCAGACCCGCAATTTTTCGGTCAGCAGCGCCGCACAGATTCCGATTCCGATCTATGGTGCAGTAGTCGCCCATCCCAAGGCGCTGCCGGCCGGCATTTACCGTGACACCCTGATGGTGACCCTGGATTGGTAGCATGCAAGGAGTGACTCATGCATCTGAACCTCTCTCGCTTGATTTTCGCAGGCATAGGCCTGGCGCTCGCTGCTCAGGCCCAGGCGGCCACAGTAACCGGCAACATCACCGCCACCCTGACGCTGATCGCCAGTTGCCAGGTCAACGGTGGTGGCGGTGCCAGCGGCCTGAACTTCGGTACGCTGAACTTCGGCACCCAGGAAGCGCTGTTCACGGATGCCCCCGGGCAAGTGCTCGGCGGTGGCGGTGGCGCCATGAGCATCCTCTGCTCCAGCGGTACGGTGCCGGTGATCAAGGTGCGCGCCGGTGCTCATGACAGCCAGTCAGCCGGCGGTAGCCGGGCGCTTTACGACGGCGTCGGCAACTACGTGCCCTATGACTTCTACACCGATTCAGGGCATAGCCAACTGCTGGCTATCGACGACACCATCACGCTGCCGACCAGTACCGGTGCGGCGCAGACGGTCAACCTTTATGGCCTGGCCAAAGGCAAGGCGGGCCTGCCGGCCGGGGTGTACACCGACACGGTGGCGGTCGAGTTGAGTTTCTGAGCCGTGCACCGCGTCTTGCCGGCGCTGCTGGCCCTGGTCGCCGGCAGCCTGCCGTTGCCGTTGGCGGCGGTCACCACCAGCACCTTTCAGGTCAGTGCCACGGTGGCCTCCGGTTGCCTGGTGGTGGGCGCGGTGAGCAACTACGGCAGCCTGGATTTCGGCAGTTATTCGGCGCTGTCGACCAGCAGCGTGAGCACCGCCCTGGGCGGAACGACGGTGACCCTGCAATGCACGCCGGGGGTAAGCCTGAGCATGAGCGTCGATGCCGGATTAAACAGCGCCAGTGGCACGCGCAACCTCAAACGCAGCAGCGGTACCTCGCTGGTGGCCTATCAACTGTTTCGCGATGCCGGCTTCAGCCAGAGCCTGGGCATCAACCAGAGCGTGGCGGTGAGCTACAGCGACCCTGCGGCCATCAGCTTGCCGGTTTACGCCCGGGCCCAGTTGACCGGCACTCTGCCGGCCGGCAGCTATACCGATGTGGTGCAGGTGGTGCTGACCTTTTGAGCCGCGCCGCTGAATGACTTGGACAATAAGGAGTGTGTGCATGGGAGTAGGCGCTGGCAGTTCGCGCTTGGGTTACAACCTCTTGGCTTGCGCGGTTGCCCTGTTGGGCAGTGCACCGTTGCAGGCCGCCACTTCGGTACTGATCTGGCCGATCGATCCAGTGCTGGAGGCCAATCAGAAAGCCGGGGCGCTGTGGTTGGAAAACCGCGGCGACGCACCGGCCAACCTGCAGGTCCGGGTGTTCGCCTGGCGCCAGGGCGAGTTCGACGATCAGTACCAGGCCCAGCGCGAGATCATCGGCAGCCCGCCGGTGGCCAATATCGCCCCCGGGCAAAAGCAGTTGATCCGCCTGACCCGCACCGGCAACTCGCCGGTCGGCCAGGAGCAGGCCTACCGCATCATCATCGATGAAATTCCCCCGGCCTTGCCGGCGGTGGCCAGCGCCGACAAGGCCCAGGCCGCGATCCGCTTTCAGATGCGTTACTCGGTGCCGCTGTTTGTCTATGGCGAGGGACTGTGGGGCAAGCCGGACGCCAGCGGCCCGCGCGGCGACAGCGGGGTGGGCAAGCCGGCGCTGAGCTGGCGCCAGGTGTCGGTGCAGGGCAAGCCCTATGTGGAAATCCGCAACAGCGGGCCGGTGCACGCACGCCTGACCGATGTGGTGCTGCAGCAGGGCGGCCAGAACCGGCCGCTGGTCGAGGGCCTGCTCGGCTATGTGCTGCCCGGCGCGGTCATGCGCTGGCCGGCGCCGCAGACGATGAGCGCCGCCTCGGTGCTCAAGGGCCGGGTCAATGGCCAGGAGCCGGCACAAACCTTGAGTCAGAGCCAATGAGCCACTGCTAGCAGCAAGGGGCCAGGGAGGACCCGGTAATGGTCGGATACGGTGTGTGAGGCTCTTTTCGGCGCTGCAGGCCTGTGGCCTGACCGTGCTGGTTTGTGGCTCGCTGCTGGCCGGCGACCTGCCGCCGCCGGCCAGCCTCGAAGCGGTTGCCGATGCGCCGTTGTTCCTGGAACTGCTGGTCAACCAGATGAGCAGCCCTGAGCTGGTAGCGGTGCAGCAGCGCGCCGGGCGCCTGTACATGGCCACGGCCGATTTGCACGCGGCCGGTATCGAACTGCCTGGCGAGTACGGCGCCGAAGTGGCCCTGGACAGCATCCCCGGGCTGCATACCGACTACGACAGCCAGGGCCAGCGCCTGCTCTTGCAGGTGCCGGCCAACTGGCTGCCGACCCAGCGCATCGGCAGCCGTCAGTTGTATCCGGCCAGCGAAGCACGCAGTAGTTTCGGTGCATTGCTCAACTATGACCTGTACCTCAACGACACCGACGACGGTGGTCGCTATCTCGCGGCCTGGAACGAGCTGCGCCTGTTCGACAGCTGGGGCACGCTGTCGACCACCGGCCAGTGGCGCCAGTCCCTGGGTGGCAACGATTACGCCGCCAGCCAGGAAGGTTTTCGCCGCTACGACACCACTTGGCGCTATACCGACGAAGCGCGCCTGCTGACCCTGGAGGTCGGCGACGTGATCAGTGGCGCCTTGCCCTGGACCGGCTCGGTGCGCCTGGGCGGCCTGCAACTGTCGCGTGATTTTGCCGTACGCCCGGACCTGGTCACCTACCCGTTGCCGGCCTTTGCCGGTGAAGCGGCGGTGCCGTCCTCGGTGGACCTGTTCATCAACGGCTACAAGAGCTCCAGCGCCGAGCTGCAACCGGGCCCTTACACCCTGACCAATGTGCCGTTCATCAATGGCGCCGGTGAGGCCGTGGTGGTGACCACCGATGCCCTGGGCCGCCAGGTATCGACCACCTTGCCGTTCTATGTCACCAGCAGCTTGTTGCAGAAGGGCCTGGCGGATTTCTCGGTCGCTGCCGGTAGCCTGCGCCGGGATTACGCGATTCGCGACTTTGCCTACGGCCCGGGGGTTGCCGCCGCCAGCCTGCGCTATGGCCTGAGCGACAGCTTCACCCTCGAAAGCCACGCCGAGGCGGCCGAGTCCCTGGCCCTCGGCGGGCTGGGCGGCAACTGGCAGGTGGGCAACTGGGGCGTGGTCAACACGGCCCTGAGCCAAAGCCGTTTCGACAGCCGCAGCGGCGAGCAGCTGAGCTTCGGCTACCAGTACAACAGCCAGCGCCTGGGCTTTAACTACCAGCGCCTGCAACGGCGGGGCGACTACGCCGACCTGTCGCTGGTCGACAGCCCCTACACGCGCCTGAGCCAGCGCAGCGAGCAGGTGACCTTGAGCCTTAACCTGGAGCGGTACGGTAGCCTCGGTGCCGGCTACTTTGATGTACGTGCCGGCGACAACTCGCGGACCCGCTTGCTCAACCTCAGCTGGAGCAAGCCACTGTGGGGCAATAGCAGCCTGTACCTGTCGGCCAACCGTGAAATCGGTGACAGCCAGTGGGCGCTGCAGGCGCAACTGGTGGTCCCGTTCGACCTGCGTGGCACCCTGAGCTTCAGCGTCGAGCGCAACAAGGACGGCGAGCGCCAGCAACGGGTCAATTACAGCCGCGCGGTGCCCAGCGAAGGCGGGGTCGGTTTCAACCTCGGTTACGCCGATGGCGACCGCGAAGCCTATCGCCAGGCCGACGTCACCTGGCGTCTGCAGTCCGTGCAACTGCAGGCCGGCGCCTATGGCAGCAGCGCCAGCATGACCCGCTGGGCCGATGCCAGCGGGTCGCTGGTGTGGATGGACGCCGGGGTGTTCGCCGCCAACCGCATCGACGATGCCTTTGTGGTGGTCAGTACCGAAGGCTTTGCCGACGTACCGGTGCGTTACGAGAACCAGCTGGTCGGTCGCACCGACCGCAACGGCCACCTGCTGGTGCCCTGGAGCAGCGCCTACTACCGGGCCAAGTACGAGATCGACCCCATGGAACTGCCGGCCAATGTCCAGACCCCTGAGGTCGAGCAGCGCGTGGCCGTGCGTCGTGGCAGCGGCTACCTGCTGGAGTTCCCCCTGCAACGGGTGGTGGCGGCGAGCATCGTCCTGGTCGATGGCCACCACCAGGAACTGCCCTTGGGCAGCCAGGTGCGCCACGAGCAGAGCGGGGCGCTGGCGGTGGTCGGTTGGGACGGGCTGGTGTATCTGGAGGGGCTGGCTGCGGACAACAGCCTGCAGGTGCAGATTGCCAATGGCGGCAGTTGCCGGGTGCAGTTCACGCTGGCGCCCGAGCAGGACCAGGTGCCGCTGATCGGCCCGCTGGTGTGCCAATGAAGCGCCTGCTCGCGCTGCTGGCGTTATTGCTCAGCCAGCAGGTGCAGGCGCTGTGCTCGGTGGTCGATACCGCGCCGGCAAGCTTTGGCAGCGTCAGCTCGACCCTGGTGCGCACCACCGTACAGTCGGCTTCGACCCTCAATGCCGGGCTGCAATGCACAGGTTCCCTGGCGAGCCTGCTGGCCAGCGACGATCATTTCTATGCCACCTTCACCCCGCCTGCAGGCAGTACCGGCTTGCTGGGGCCCTCCGGCGATGTGATCACCTATACCCTGTACGCCAACAACACCAGCAACTTCCCGATCGCCCGCAGCCTGCCCTACGATTTTGCCCGCAACGGCATCATCGATGCCCTCGGCCTGCTCAACGGCACCACACCCAAGGCGGTGCCGATCTACCTCAAGAGCCTGACCGGCAGCAACGTCGCCGCCGGTTTCTATCAGGAAACCTTCTCGGTGTACTGGGACATCAGTTACTGCTGGGGCCTGGGCGTGGGCAGTATCTGCCTGGGCCGGCAAAACCTCACCGGCACCACCAACCTGACCGTGAGCCTGACCGTGACCAATGACTGCCAGATCACCAGCCCCAATATCAGCTTCGGCAGTGCGCCGGTGGTCGGCGGCTTCAGCACGGTCAACAGCAACGTCAACGTCTCCTGCACCAAGGGCAGCAACTACAGCGTGGGCCTGGACGACGGCCAGAACGTTTCCGCCGGGCGGCGGCGGATGAAATCGGCGGCCAACAATTACCTCGCCTATGACATCTTCAAGAGCGCCGGCAGCGTGCGCTGGGGCAGCGTTACCACTGCCCGTCGGGCCAGCACCGATGCCGACATCAATCCCGGCGCGGGCACCGGTACCGGCAGCCAGGTGTTCAACTACAACGCCAAGGTCTACACCGACCAGAGCACCCCCCCAGCCGGTACCTACCTGGACAACGTGATACTCGACGTGCAGTTTTGAGCCCGCGCCCCTTCAGTCAGCCACCAGTAACCCAGGGCCAGGGCGTTGAGCAGGGCGCCGTAGGCACACACCCACAGCCAGCCGCCCCAGGCGTAGACCAGGGTCGAGGTCAGCGCGCCGAAGGCACTGCCCACTGAATAGAACAGCATGTAGGCGGCAGTCAGGCGGCTGTGGGTGGCTTCGGGCAAGCGGTAGATCAGGCTCTGGCTGGCGACGTGCACGGCCTGCAGGCCCAGGTCGAACAGCACCACGCCGAGCAGCAGCGCCCACAATGAGTAGCCGGTCAGGGCGATGGCCGCCCAGGACGCCAGCATCAACAGCAACGAGCCGCCACTGACCCATTGGCCCAGGCCACGATCCACCAGCGCTCCGGCCCGTGCCGCGGCCAGTGCGCCGGCCGCTCCAGCCAGGCCGAACAGGCCGACTTCACTGGTCGATAACGACAGTGGCGGGGCGCTCAAGGGCAGCACCAGTGGCGTCCACAAGACCATCGCCGAGGCGAAGCTGAGCAGGGCCAGCAGCGAGCGTCGGCGCAGCAGCGGCTCATCGCGCAACAGCAGCGCCAATGAGCGGATCAGTTCGCTGTAGCGGGTGGGCGCCTGCGCCGGTTCCTGGCGCGGCAGCACGCGCCAGAGCAACGCGGCGATCACCAGCGTCAGGGCCGCCGACAGCCAGTAGATCGAGCGCCAGCCGGCCAGGTCGGCCATGGCCCCGGACAAGGTGCGGGCGAGGAGGATGCCGATCACGATACCGCTGGTGATCACCCCCACCACCTGGCCGCGTTCGCTGGCCGCCGACAGCGTGGCGGCATAGGCCACCAACACTTGCGTGACCACTGCCAGCAAGCCGCTCAAGCCCATGCCGAGCAGCAGCCAGGGGGTACTCGGTGCCCAGGCAATCAGCAGCAAGGCCAGGGCCGACAGCAGTGACTGGCCGACAATCAGCCGCCGCCGGTTGAGACGATCGCCCAGCGGCACCAGCAGCAACAGGCCCAGGCCATAGCCGACCTGGGTCAGGGTCACCACCAGGCCGACCAGGCCCGGGTCGATGGCAAATTCCCGGGCCATGGCTTCCAGCAAGGGTTGCGCGTAATAGACATTGCCCACCGCCAAAGCGCAGGCCACGGAAAACAGCAAGACGACGGCGGACGACAATCGATGTGCGGGCTGCATGGGGTTCAATCCTTCTGGTTGCATAATGAAACCAGTTGTACGCTAGATAAACTGGTTTTATATTGCAACCACTTTCATTGGCGAGATTTCCCATGGTCCAACGCACCCGCCTGCAAGACGCCGAATGCCCGGTGGCCCGTTCCCTCGACGCCATTGGTGACTGGTGGTCGCTGCTGATCGTGCGTGATGCCTTCGATGGCTTGAAGCGCTTCAGTGAGTTCCAGCGCAACCTCGGCCTGGCCAAGAACATCCTCAGCACCCGTCTGCGCCAGTTGGTCGAGCACCAGATCTTCGAACTGGTGCCGGTGTCCGAGGGCAGTGCCTATCAGGAATACGTGCTCACCGAAAAGGGCCTGGGCCTGTTCCCCTTGATCGTCGGCTTGCGCCAGTGGGGCGAGGCGTTCTACTTCGCTGCGGGTGAAGCCCATTCGCAACTGGTCGACCGGCAACACGGCCAACCGGTCAAGGCCCTGGAACTGCGTGCGGCCGACGGCCGCCTGCTCGGCCCGCACGACTGTGTACGGCTGCCGGCCAGGGGCTGAACCTGGCAGCCAGCTACAACCGTCACGGCAGCCACGGGCAAGACGGCCATTGCCTCAACGCGCAGAGTAGGACCACTGTCATCCTTCTGCTCGAGGTCTTTTGCCATGTCGCTCAACGACACGCTCAGTGCGCACCTGAATCGCGGCACGGTCGGCTTTCCCACCGCCCTTGCCAGTACCATCGGCCTGATCATGGCAAGCCCGGTGATCCTCACTGCAACCATGGGCTTCGGCATTGGCGGCAGTGCCTTCGCCGTGGCCATGCTGATTGCCGTGGTGATGATGCTGGCGCAGGCGACCACCTTTGCCGAGGCGGCGTCGATCCTGCCGACCACCGGTGCGGTGTACGACTACATCAACTGCGGCATGGGCCGCTTCTTCGCCATCACCGGCACGCTGTCGGCCTACCTGATCGTCCACGTCTTTGCCGGCACCGCCGAGACCATGCTGGCCGGGGTCATGGCCCTGGTGAACTTCGAGCACCTCAACACCCTGGCTGAATCGGCCGGTGGTTCGTGGCTGTTGGGTGTGGGGTTCGTGATCATCTTCGCCATCCTCAATGCCTTCGGCGTCAGTGCGTTCGGCAAGGCCGAGATCATCCTCACCTTCGGCATGTGGACCACCCTGATGGTCTTTGGCGTGCTCGGCCTGGTGGCCGCGCCAGCCGTGGAGCTGGAGGGCTGGTTCGGGGTGTCGCTGGTGGGCACCGACCTGGTGACCATCCTCTCGCTGGTGGGCATGGCGATGTTCATGTTCGTCGGCTGCGAGTTCGTCACGCCGCTGGCCCCGGACCTGCGCCAGTCGGCGCGGAGCATGCCGCGAGCCATGGCCCTGGGCCTGCTCGGGGTGGCGGCGTGCATGTTCATCTACGGCGCGGCGATGAAGCGCCAGGTCGAGAACCTGTTGCTCGATGCCGCCAGCGGCGTGCACCTGCTGGATACGCCCATGGCCATCCCGCGGTTTGCCGAACAGGTGATGGGCGATATCGGCCCGCTGTGGCTGGGTATCGGCTTTCTGTTCGCCGGTGCTGCGACCATCAACACGCTGATGGCCGGGGTACCGCGGATTCTCTACGGCATGGCCGTCGATGGCGCCTTGCCCAAGGTCTTCACCTACCTGCACCCGCGCTTTAAAACGCCGCTGCTGTGCATCCTCGTCGCCGCCTTGATTCCATGCCTGCATGCCCTGTGGCTGGGTGGCAACACCGACCGCATCATGCACCTGGTGCTGGCGGCGGTGTGTGCCTGGAGTACCGCGTATTTGCTGGTGACCCTGTCGGTGGTGATCCTGCGCATCCGCCGCCCGGACCTGCCACGGGCCTACCGCTCACCGCTGTTCCCGCTGCCGCAGATCCTGTCGAGCGTGGGGATTGTCCTGGGCATGTGGTTCATCACCCCGCCAGGCATGGACCCGGCCGACATCTACGTGCCCTTCGGCCTGATGCTGGCCGGTACGGCGGTGTACGCGCTGTTCTGGACGCTGGTGGTACAGAAGGTCAATCCGTTCAAGCCGGCCTCGGTGGAAGAGGTGCTGGCGCGGGAATTCGCTCATCAACCGGGGACTGCACATGGCCATTACCCTGCGTCATCTGTGGCAAAGGCTGTCTGAACGGGCGCCGGCCGGCTATCGGCCGGGGCTGACCCTTGAGCGGGTGCGGCGCAACCTGGGCCTGGAGCGCTTTGAGGTCGTCGCCCCCGGCCTGGGCCGCTTCGACTGGGCCGGGCAGGCGGTGCAGGTGCGCGAGCGCTGTGAAGCGCAATTGCTCATGCACCTGGTGCTGACCGAGTTCAGCCTGACCCTGCCTGCCACCGGCCAGGGCAATGCCCGCCTGGTGCTGCACCACCGCGGGTCACTGCGGCGCACCGGGCTGCAGGTTCGCCTGCGCAAGGGCGAGCTGGCATTGCAGGCTGAACTGCAACGCCGCCTGCAGGCAGATAGCGCATTGCTGCAAGCGTTGATGCCGCTGGACTTCAAGCGCCTGTTGCTGCAACGGTGCGACGGCCAGTGGACCCTGAGCCTCGAACACATCGGTGCCAGCGAGGTGGTCAACCGCCTGCCGGCCTTTCGTCGCTACATTCGCCTGAGCCCCGAGCAACGCCAGCACCTGCTGGCCGCGCTGCAAGGCTTGCCGGCGCTAGTGGCCGGGCTCTGACCCGGCCACCTGGCATCAAACCTGCTTTCACCCTGGCTGCTTGACGCAAGTTGCGCGCACATAGATAACATGTTAACTATTGCCCAACAAAAACAAGATGCCACTGTGGAGGTACCCATGAGTATCCATCACGCCAGCAGCCCTGCGCTGGAACGCTGGAACGCAACGATGCAGAACATCTGCGGGGTGTACGAGACGGAACTGGCGTTCAACCCCTCGCTGTTCATCGGCGAGATTTCCACCTGGTCGCGCGGCGGCCTGGCCCTGGCCAACCTGCGCACCAATGCCGGGCTGATCCGCCGCAAGGGCCTGAACAGCGACCGCGACAACGACCAGCACTGCTTTCTGGTCAGCCAGCGCACCGGCTTTTCGCAGATCACCCAGAACGGCCTCAGCATCCAGCTGGCACCGGGCGAAATGCTTCTGATGGACGCTGCCGGCGCTTGCGAAATCATGCCCTTCGGCCTGATCGAACACGCCTCGCTGTCACTGTCGCGGGCCGAGGTGTGCAAGCAACTGGGCAGCGACAGCCGCACCTTTGGCAAGATCTCCCAGACCCGTGCCTGCGGGCGCATGCTGCACCTGTTGATGGACCAGCTATGCAAGGAGCAAAGCGCCGGCGAAGACGAGCAGGGCGAGGGCCAGGCGCTGCACAGTGCCTTCCTGTCGTTGCTCGGTTCGGCCCTTGAGGGCAGCGACGATCCGGCGGCCCTGCCGGCCTCGTTGCAGGGCTCCAATTTGCGCAGCTATGTGCAAAAAATCATCGATGACTCCCTGGGGCAGGCCAACCTGACCCCGGTCAACCTCGCCAACCGCCTGAACATTTCCGTGCGCCACCTTTACCGCCTGTTCGAAGAGCAGGGTGACAGCGTCTGCCGTTACATCCAGCGCGCGCGCCTCAAGCGCAGCGCCGCCGACCTGGCCAACCCGGTGCTCAAGCGCGAGTCGATCACCACCATCGCCTACAAATGGGGCTTCACCGACTCGGCGCATTTCAGCCGTTCGTTCAAGAAGCAGTTCGAGCAGTCGCCCAAGGACTACCGCGCCAGCAGCCTGGCCTGATCGTCGTTTCAACTGTGCTGACTTGACCGCAGGATGCGGTCTGTATAGGCTCGCTCGGGCTGGCTACCTACCGATAGGTAGGTTTAATGGTAAACACCAGCCAGTTGCCGTTTTTATCTGGAATCGAGCCTATGCACAGTACAGCCCCCACGCCGACCGCCCAGGTCGGCTTCGCCATTTCCCTGGCCCTGATCGGCGCCCTCGGGCCCTCGGCGGTCGACATGTACCTGGCAAGCATGCCGAGCATTGCCAGCGAGTTCGCCACCTCCTATGCCGGGGTGCAACTGACCCTGACCGTGTTCCTCCTGGCCATGGGTGCCGGGCAGTTGTTGTTCGGCCCGCTGGTCGATACCCTCGGCCGGCGCCGGCCATTGCTCGCCGGTTTGCTGGTGTTCGTCTGCAGCTCCCTGGCCGCTGCCGCCGCGCCAGACCTCAACAGCCTGCTGCTGGCGCGCTTCATCCAGGGCCTGGGCAGTGCCCTGACCCTGGTGGTGATCATGAGCATGGTTCGCGATGTCGCCGAAGGCGCAAGGGCGGCGCAGATCTTCGCCTTGCTGATGACCATCGAGGGCCTGGCACCGGTGATCGCCCCGGCGCTGGGCGGCTTTGTCGGTGCGCACTTTGGCTGGCGGACGATCATGCTGGTGCTGGCGGTATTGGCGGTGCTGGTACTGATCAACTCGGCCGTGATGCTCAAGGAGACCTTGCCCGAGGACCAGCGCATGGCCTGGCAGCCCCGGGGATTCCTGCGTACCTATGGGCGTATCGCCTGCGACCGCCAGTTCCTGCGCCCGGCCCTGGCCTTGTCGGCGGTGTTCTTCTTTCTGTTTGCCTACATCGGCGGTGCGGCCTTGGTTTACCAGGAGCATTTCGGGCTGTCGGTGGAAGCCTTCGGCACACTGTTCGGGGCCACCGGCGTGGCCATTTTGCTCGGTGCCGTCAGCGCCGGCCGCCTGGTGGCGCGCAAGGGCCTGGTGCGTCTGGCCCGCTGGGGCGCGGCGTGCATGTTGGTCGGTGCCGTGCTGGTGCTGGCTGGCGCACTGAGTGCGGCGGGGCTGGTGGGTATCGTTGCCGGCATGGCCGTGGCCATGTTCGGCCTGGGCATGGCCGAGGCGACCCTGATGTCGCTGGTGATGGCGTCGCAGAGCAAGGCCCTGGGCTCGACCGCCGCCTTGCTCGGCGCCTTCCAGTTGATCATTTCGTCGTTCGCCACGCCATTGTCGGGCATCATGGCGCCTTTGGGTGCGGCGCACTGGGCGCTGTTGCTTGGCGTCTCGGCGGTGTGCATCGCGCTGCTGGTGCACATCAGCACCCGCCATGCCGAGCCGCACCTGCACAGCCTGGCTGGGCATTGATCCGTATTTGTTGTGGGAGACACCGCTATGAGAAGCCTGACGCCGTCGGCGGAAAAAATCTGCGCGATTGCCGTCGAGCAGTTTGCCGAACTGGGTTATGACGCCTCGTCGCTGAACGATATCGCCGCCGCTGCAGGCATGCGCAAGCCGTCGTTGTATGCGCATTTCGCCGGCAAGGATGACCTGTTCCAGGTGGTCTATGCACGGGCCCTGCACGCCGAGCATGAGTACCTGGAGGCCTGCTTTGCCGAGAAGGTGACGGCCGGGGAATTGCCGGGGCAGCGCTTTGCCGAGCGTTTGAACCAACGTTACCAGGCGTCGGCGCACTTGCGCTTCATGCTGCGCACGGCGTTCTTTCCACCGAGTGAATTGCGGCCGGTGATCTGCGCCGGGTTCGAGGCGTACCTGGCGCGTTTGGGCGAGTTGTTCACCCAGGCATTGCGCCGCTATGCGTCAGCGCTGGATGAGCAGCAGCAACGCTTGTATGGCGATGCCTACCTGGGGATTGTCGACAGTTTGAATGTCGAATTGATCTATGCGGGGGCGGGGGCGTTCGAGCGGCGCTTGGCGGCATTGTGGCGCTTGTTTGGGGAATCGTTGGCCAGGCTTTAGGGCCTCATCGCTGGCAAGCCAGCTCCCACAGGTTCGGTGCATGCAGTCCTTGTGGGCGCTGGCTTGCCGGCGATGCTTTTTGTCAGGCTACTGCAAAGTAATGCTTCACAAAGCTCTCGCTGAGAATCTCCCACAACACCGGCGTGCCCTTGGTCACGAACCAGCTGTCACCCTGGTTGTAGGTGCGGCTGACGCCGCTCGCTTCGTCGGTCAAGCGCACTTGGCCGGTGACCACCACGGCCTGTTCATTGAACGGGTAGACCATGCGGAATTTGCCCGTGGTGGTGCCAAAATAGGCGCTGCTGACCGGGTCGGTGGGGGCGCCGAAGGTCATTTTGCCGAAGGCGCGCACTTCGCCTTCGAGTATCTCAGAGCCCAGGTCGGCAACGGTGCCCCAGGCGTCGAGTTCGCTGAGCTGGAGGTTCTGTTTAACGGCAGTCAGGGTCATGGCAGTGTTCCTTGAGGGTTGAAAACAATGGGTTTCAGCGCCGGCCATTCCAGTAGCCGGACAACTGGTGCCAGGACTTGCCGGCGGTCAGCAGCACCGCGCGCAGTGAGTCCTTGGCCGGGATGGTCGGGCGTGGCACCGAACTGATCAGGTCATAGCGCGCAGAGCTTTCGCTCATGCCTTCGGCCAGTACCTTGCAGATGATGTGGCTTGGGGTGACGCCAAAACCGGAATAACCTTGCACGTAAAACGCGTTGCGCCGACCGGGCAGGGTGCCGATCTGCGGGAACAGGTTGGGGCTGCACGCCATCGGCCCGCCCCAGGCCAGGTCGATCTTCACGTCCTTGAGGTAGGGGAAGATCTTCAGCATCAGGTTGCGGTTCCAGGCCTTGAGGTCGCGCGGGATGTGCTCGACCAGCGGTGTGGCGGCACCGAACAACAGGCGGTTTTCGTTGGTCACGCGGTAGTAGTCGATCACCGGGCGGATGTCGCTGTAGGCGCCGCGAATCGGGCTGATGCGCTGGATCAGTTCGTCCGGCAGCGGCTCGGTCATCATCTGGAAGGCGTAGGTGTTGATGGTCGAGCGGTGCAGCTCCGGCTCCAGTTTGTTGAGGAAACTGTCGCAGGCCCACAGCAGCTTGCTGGCGGTCACCGAACCGCGCCCGGTGCGTACGCGAATGCGCTCGCCGTACTGCACCTGCAGCGCCGGGCTGTTCTCGAAGATGCGCACGCCGTGTTCGCTGAGGGCCTTGGCTTCACCGAGCAACAGGTTCAGCGAGTGCACATGGCCACCGCCCATGTGCAGCAGGGCACTGCTGTAGGCGTCGGAGCCGATGATCTGCTTGACCTCGCTGCCACCGAGAAAACGGATCTCGTGCTGGGAGTTGACCGACTTGAAGTCCTTTTCCCAGGCGCGCAGGGTCTTTTCCTGGCGGGCATTGAAGCCCATGTAGCCGTAGCCATGGCAGAAGTCGGCATCGATGGCGTACTTGGCAATGCGCTGCTTGATGATGTCGGCGCCCAGGTCGCTGATCTCGAAGATCTGCCGCAAGCCATCGTCGCCGACGTGCTGCTTGATCTTCTCCAGGTCGTGGCCGATGCCGGCCATGATCTGCCCGCCATTGCGCCCGGTGCCGCCAAAGCCCAGGTACCGGGCTTCGAGCACGACGATGTTGGTGATGCCTTTTTCCGCCAGCTCCAGGGCCGTGTTGATCCCGGAAAAACCGCCGCCGATGATGACCACGTCGGCGTCCACGTCTTCTTCCAGGGTCGGGAAGCTGAGGTTGTATTTTTTGGTGGCGGTGTAGTAGGTCGGCGTTTCGATGTTGATCATGGCGCTGCCTGAAAAGTGAAGTACTGATGGGCTCTATTAAGGCCCTGCGCCGCGCTGGCGTCTTGATCCTGCCTGCCGCCGGGCTTGACTGGCGGTGCCAGGGCTGTGGCAAGGCGTTGATTTTGTTAAAGTGTTAACAAAATAGCCTGATGATTAGCCAAGCCATGCCCCAACCGCGCCCGTCCCTGACCCTGACCTTGTTGCAAGCCCGCGAAGCGGCCATGCGTTTCTTTCGACCCTCGCTCAACCAGCACGGGCTCACCGAGCAGCAGTGGCGGGTGATCCGTATCCTGCACCAGCAGGGCGAAATGGAGATCTACCGCCTGGCGGAACTGGCCTGCATCCTCAAGCCGAGCATGACCGGGGTGCTGGTGCGCATGGAGGCGGCCGGGCTGGTCAGCCGGCGCAAGGCCGAGCAGGATCAGCGCCGGGTGCTGGTCAACCTGGCGGCCAAGGGCGAGGAGATTTTTGCCTCGATGAGCCAGTGCATGGAGAGCAACTATCGGCGTATTCAGGAGCAGTTCGGGGAGCAGAAGCTGCAGGCGTTGCTGGGCTTGCTGGAGGAGTTGAAGCAGGTGGGGCGGTGACCGCATCGCTGGCAAGCCAGCTCCCACAAGGTCTTCTGTAAACCTAACCTGTGGGAGCTGGCTTGCCAGCGATGAGGCCAGTACAGTCAATACACAGAAGGGCCGGATGAAGCCGGCGCCACCCCCCCCTTGAACCTGCCCGCCAACCCCTGCAAGCCGCGCATCAGCACCGTGGTATCCACCCCCACCGCGACAAATCCGGCGCCCAGCTCCAGGTAGCGCCGTGCCAAGGCCTCATCGGCACTGAGAATCCCTGCTGCCTTGCCGGCCTTTTGAATCTGCCCGATCGCCTGTTCAATCGCCGCCTGCACCTCAGGGTGCCCGGGATTGCCGCGATACCCCATGGACGCACTCAGGTCCGCCGGGCCGATGAACACCCCGTCAACCCCCTCGACGGCGGCAATCGCATCCAGGTTCTGCAGCCCTTCAAGGCTCTCGATCTGCACCAGCAAGCACATCTGCTCATCGGCCTGGTCGAGATAACCGGGGATGCTGTTCCAGCGCGATGCCCGCGCCAGGGCACTGCCGACGCCGCGCACGCCGTTGGGCGGGTAGTGCATGGCGCGTACCAGTTGGCGTGCCTGTTCGGCGCTTTCGACCATCGGCACCAACAGGGTTTGCGCGCCGATATCCAGCACCTGCTTGATCAGCGCGGTGTCGCCGATCACCGGGCGGATAATCGCCTGGGCCGGGTAGGGGGCGATGGCCTGCAACTGGCCGAGCATGCCGCGCAAGTCGTTGGGGGCGTGCTCGCCGTCGATCAGCAGCCAGTCGAAGCCTGCGTTGGCGGCAAGTTCTGCGCAGTACGGCTCGGCGAGGCCGAGCCACAGGCCGATTTGCGCCTCGCCGTGTTGCAGGCGTTGTTTAAAACGGTTGATGGGCATGTCCATGGGCAAGTCCTCAAACGAAACGGCAGGCAATCGAACCGAGCATGTCGTAGTCGACATGGAAGGTATCGCCCGGGTTGGCCGCCACCGGGCGGGTGAAGGAGCCAGCGAGGATGATCTGCCCGGCTTCGAGGGTGACGTCGTACGGCGCCAGTTTGTTGGCCAGCCAGGCGACACCCTTGGCCGGGTGATTGAGCACCGCCGCCGAAACCCCGGACTCTTCGATCACGCCATTGCGGTAGAGCACCGCCGGCACCTTGCGCAGGTCGATATCGCCCGGGCGCACCGCGCGCCCGCCCATGACCACGCCGGCGTTGGCGGCGTTGTCGGAGATGGTGTCGAAGACCTTGCGCGTGGCCTGGGTCTGCGGGTCGATCTGCTGGATGCGCGCATCGATGATCTCCAGCGCCGGGATCACCCATTCGGTGGCGTCGAGCACATCGAACAGGGTCACGTTCGGCCCCTTGAGCGGCTTGCCGAGGACGAACGCCAGCTCCACCTCGACCCGCGGCACGATAAAGCGCTGGAAGGGGATGTCGCTGCCTTCGTCGAAGAACATGTCATCGAGCAGCGCGCCGTAGTCCGGCTCGCTGATGTTCGACGACACCTGCATGGCCCGCGAGGTCAGGCCGATCTTGTGGCCGACCAGCTTGCGCCCGTCCTGGATCTTTTGCGCGACCCAGGCACGCTGGATGGCATAGGCGTCTTCGATGCTGATGCCCGGGTGCTCCAGGGAGAACTGCTGCACCTGTTCGCGGCTGCGTTCGGCGCGGTCGAGCTGGGCGGCGGCTTGTAGGATCTGGCTGTGGTCAAGCATGGCTGAATCTCTTACTGAGGGTTGACGATGGCAGCCTTGGTGCGCAGCACCAGCAAGCCGCCGAGGGTGATGAACAGCGCCAATACGTACAGGGCCAGGCTGGCGCTCTGGGTGGTGTCGCGCATCCAGCCGATCAGGTAGGGGGCAAGGAACGAGGCGATGCTGCCGAACGAGCTGATCAGGGCGATACCGGCAGCCTGGGTGGTGTTCGAAAGGAACGCCGGTGGCAGTTGCCAGAACATCGGCAAGGCGGCGCTGGCGCCCATGCCGGCGATGATCAGCCCGCCCAGGACCATGACGGCATTGCCTGGCGCCAGGCCCGCCACGGCAATGCCGATGGCCGACATCAGCAGCGGTACGCACAGGTGCCAGCGGCGTTCACGCTGACGGTCCGAGGAGCGGCCGCAGGCGATCATGAAGAAGCACCCGGCCAGGTACGGCACGGCGCTGAGCAACCCGACCCGGCCATCGCTGCCGATGCCGGCGCCGTGGATCAGGGTCGGCATCCAGAACGCCAGGGTGTTGACCGCCAGCATCACCGCAAAGTACACCGCCACCAGCAGCCAGACCTGGCTGTCGCGCAGGATGCCGGCGAACGAGGTGATGGATTTGCGCTGTTCTTCCTGGCTCAGTTGCTCGCGCAGTTGCTGTTTCTGGTTGCCGTTCAGCCAGCTGACGCTTTCGAAGCTGTCGGGCAGGCACTTGAGCACCACCAGGCCGAGCAACACCACCGGTGCGCCTTCGATCAGGAACATCCACTGCCAGCCACGCAAGCCGGCGGCGTCGTGGAACAGCTCGAGGATGCCGCCCGACAGCGGCCCGCCGACCACGCCGGCCATGGGCACGGCAATGGCGAACAGCGCGGTGATCTGCCCACGGCGGCGGGCCGGGTACCAGCGGTTGAGGTAAACCAGGATGCCGGGGAAGAAGCCGGCTTCGGCGACGCCCAGCAAAAAGCGCAGGACGTAGAAGCCCGAGGCCGATTCAACCCAGAGCATGCTGGTCGACAACGTGCCCCAGACCACCATCAGGGTAGCGATCCAGCGCCGTGGGCCGACGCGGTCCAGGGCCATGTTGCTGGGGACGCCGAACAGCGCGTAGGCGATGAAGAACAACCCGGCACCAAAGCCGTAGACCGTGTCGCTGAAGTGCAGGTCGCTGCTCATCTGCATCTTGGCAAAACCAATGTTGATGCGGTCAAGGTGAGCGAACAGGTAACAGATCAGTAGCAGCGGCATCAGCCGCCAGGTGATCTTGCTGTGGGTCGAGTCATGTTGGGCAAGGGCAGCGTGTTCGGCAGTATTGGCTGTGCTCATGATCTTGTACTTTTTGTCAGAGGGCCGTTGGGGAGGGCGGGTGGCTGTGGCTCAGCCCGCCTGGTTGCGCAGAAAGGCGTGAACATTGTTCTGCTTGAAGTTCAGTTGCGGGTGCAGCTCGATCATCTCGAACGACAGGGCCAGCAGGCGCTGGCTTTGCAGCTCGGCAAAATGCGCGGTGATCACCTCGAACAGCGTCTGGGCGACCTGGGTGCGGGTGTCCAGGTCGCGGCCATGGCCGACTTTCAGGGTCATGTGGACGAAGGCGTAGTCATGCTTGCCATCGGCCATGCGCCAGGTGTCCAGGCGCACGCCGCGGCTGCGGATGCCGCCCAGGGGGAACACGCCACTGGCGCCCAGGCTGGCGTGGACCTTCTCGAACAGGCCGGGCAGGTCGGCCTGTTGCTCGATGTTGTCGGTGTACTCAATGATGAAATGCGGCATGAAGATCTCCGTTTGAACGGCGGCAAGCGGCAAGCTACAAGCGGCAAGAGCGCGTGCTCTTCACTTGCAGCTTGTGGCTTGAAGCTTGTGGCTGCTGCCTTCGCGCTACAGCGGGAAGACAGCGTTGATCTGGCCGGTGCCGGAACTGCCGAACGGCTCGGTCAGCACCTCGACCGGCTTGTTGTAGTCGGCGCCGCCGAGCAGGCCCAGGAGCATCGCCGTGTCGTGCATGCCGCCTTCGCCGTAGCAGTGATTGGCGTAGTCCGGGAGCATCGCGCAGAACTCCTTGAAGCGGCCCTGCTTCCACAGCTCGACCACGCGCAGGTCCATCTGCTTGTCGAATTCGCGGGTCCAGTTGTGGATGTTGGCTTCGGCCTCGCGGTCGTCCGAGAAGCGGTGCGAGAGCGAACCCGAGGCCAGTACCAGGACCTTGCGGTCGCTCTTTTCAATGGCCCGGCGCACGGCGGCGCCAAAGGCGAAGCTGTCTTCCAGGCGGTGCCAGGCGCACCAGGCGGCAATCGACACGACCTTGAGCTTTTGCGCTTGCGGTACATCCATGTGCATGTAGCGCATCGGTACCAGGGTGCCGTACTCAAGCTCAAGGCTTGGGATGTTGTGAGCCAGGGTGCGCACGCCGGCGGCGTTGGCTTCAAGGCCGATCAGCTCGCCCAGCTCCGGGCAGCCGGGGTACTCGAAGTCCATGTTCTTGATGAAGTGCGGCAGTTCGTTGCTGGTGTAGGTGCCCTTGAAGTGCTCGCCGCAGTTGATGTGGTAGCCGCTGTTGACCAGCCAGTGGACGTCGAACACCACGGCGGTATCGGCGCCCAGCTCGCGGGCGCGGCGGCCGATTTCCTTGTGCCCGGCGATCGCCGCCTCGCGGCAGCCATGATGCTTGCCGGGCAGTTCGGACAGGTACATCGAGGGTACGTGGCAGACTTTGGCTGCCAGGACGACTTCGCCCATGATGGAACTCCTGGTAATTGTTGTTGTTGGAGCGGGCTTGCCCCGCGATGTGGTGTAGGACCGAAGCAAGATCGCGGGGCAAGCCCGCTCCTACAGGGATCTGCTTTTAGACGCCCCAGCGCGGAATATGGTGACTGCCCATCGAGATACACACGTTCTTGATCTCGGCAAACACCTCGAAGCTGTATTGCCCGCCCTCACGGCCGGTGCCCGAGCCCTTGACCCCGCCGAACGGCTGGCGCAGGTCGCGCACGTTCTGGCTGTTGATGAACACCATGCCGGCCTCGATACCGCGGGCCAGACGATGCGCCTTGCCGATGTCCTGCGTCCAGATGTACGAGGCCAGGCCATACTCGGTGTCGTTGGCCAGTTGCAGCGCCTGGGCTTCATCCTTGAAGGGGATCAAACACACCACCGGGCCGAAGATTTCTTCCTGGGCGATGCGCATCTGGTTGTTGACGTCGGCGAACACCGTCGGCTGGATGAACTGCCCGCGGGCCAGGTGCGCCGGCAGGTTGGCCGGGCGCTCCAGGCCGCCAGCGAGCAGGGTCGCGCCTTCCTCGATGCCGATCCTGATGTAACCGGTGACCTTGTCATAGTGGGCTTGAGTAATCATCGAGCCTACCTGGGTTTTCGGGTCTTGCGGGTCACCAACGATCAGCCGTTTGGCCCGTGCGGCGAACTCGGCGACGAACTGCGGGTAGACACTCTCCTGGATGAAAATGCGGCTGCCGGCGGTGCAGCGCTCGCCATTGAGCGAGAAGATGGTGAACAGCGCCGCATCCAGGGCGCGCTCCAGGTCGGCGTCTTCGAAGATCAGCACCGGCGACTTGCCGCCCAGCTCCATGGAGTACTTCTTCAGGCCTGCGGTCTGCATGATCTTCTTGCCGGTGGCGGTGCCGCCGGTAAAGGAGATCGCACGTACGTCCGGGTGACGCACCAGGGCGTCGCCGGCGGTGGCGCCGTAGCCCTGGATGACGTTGAGCACACCCTTGGGGATACCGGCTTCGACGGCCAGGCGCCCCAGTTCGTTGGCGGTCAGCGGCGACAGTTCACTCATCTTCAGCACGGCGGTGTTGCCCAGGGCCAGGCACGGCGCAGTCTTCCAGGTCGCGGTCATGAACGGCACGTTCCACGGCGATACCAGCCCGCACACGCCCACCGGCTGGTACAGGGTGTAGTTGAGCATCTGGTCGTCGACCGGGTAGGTGTGGCCGTCCATGCGCGTGCAGACTTCGGCGAAGAAGTCGAAGTTGTGCGAAGCACGGGGGATCAGCACGTTTTTGGTCTGGTGGATCGGCAAGCCGGTGTCGAGGGTTTCCAGCTCGGCCAGGTGCGGCACGTTCTGCTCGATCAGTTCGCCGAGCTTGCGCATCAGCCGGGCGCGCTCCTTGGCCGGGGTGTTGGCCCATTTCGGGAAGGCTTCCTTTGCCGCCGCAACAGCCTGGGCAACCTCGTCGGCGCCGCCGCTGGCGACTTCTCCAATGGCCTCGCCGGTGGCCGGGTTGTAGTTGACGAACACGTCTTTGCTTTCGACCTCGCGGCCGTTGATCCAGTGTTTGATCATGTTGCTCATGCCTCTTGGCGGTTGAGGGCGAAGAACTCGGCTTCGCTGACAATTCGGTTGACCAGGCGCCCGACGCCTTCGACTTCGACCACCACTTCGTCGCCCGGCACCACGTCGGCCAGGCCCTCGGGGGTGCCGGTGGCGATCATGTCGCCCGGCTGCAGGGTCATGAAGCTGGACAGGTATTCGATCAGGTAGGGGATGTCGAAAATCATGTCCTTGGTACTGCCTTGCTGCTTGAGCTCACCGTTGATCCAGGTGCGCAAGGTCAGGTTGCCGGCATCCGGCACGTCGGCGACGTCGACGATCCACGGCCCGACCGGGGTGGTGGCGTCGCGGTTTTTCACTCGCAGGTTGGGCCGGTAGTAGTTCTCCAGGTAATCGCGGATGGCGTAGTCGTTGCACACCGTGTAGCCGGCCAGGTACTTGAGTGCATCCTCGCGCTTGACGTTGCGCGCAGGCTTGCCGATCACCGCCACCAGCTCGCACTCGTAGTGCATGTAGGCGACGTTGTCCGGGCGCCAGCTGACCTGGTTGTGGCCGGTGTAGGTGCCCACCGACTTGACGAACGCCAGCGGTTCGGTGGGCGGCGTGAAGGCCAGTTCCGCGGCGTGGTCGGCGTAGTTCAGGCCCAGGGCGAACATGTTGCCGGTGGCCGGTGGCAGCCACTCGACCTGCTGCTCCGGCAACAACCGGCCATCAGCCAGGCGCACGGCGTTGTCGGCCTCGACGGTGACGGCGTGGACTTCACCCTGGTAGCGGATACGTGCGTGTTTCATCAGCGCTTCTCCTGCGCGGCAACGATGCTGTTGGTCAGGCGCCCGAGGCCGCTGATCTCGACTTCTACCTGGTCCCCGGGCAGTACATCGACGCGGCCTTCGGGGGTGCCGGTGATCAGCACATCACCTTCGTGCAGGGTCATGAACTCGCTGATCTCGGCAATCAGCTGGGCAACGCTGCGGACCATGTTGGCGGTGCTGTTTTGCTGGCGCAGTTGGCCATTAATGAACAGCTTGATGCTCAGTTGCTGCGGGTCGGCAACCTGCGCGGCGGGTACCAGCTCAGGGCCCAGGGCGCAGAAGCCGTCGCGGCACTTGGCCTTGACCGCCGGGCGGTAGTAGCTGTCTTCCGGCAGGCTGAATTCGTTGACGATGGTGTAGCCGGCAACATGCGCCAAGGCGTTGTCGACGCTGACCCGGGTGGCACGCTTGCCGATCACCACACCCAGGGCCGGGCCCGGTTGCAGCTGCTCGATGCCCTGCGGGTAGACCACCGGCTGGCCGTGGCCATTACGGGTATTGGGGGTCTTGATGAACAGCACCGGCTTGACCGGCGGCTTTTGATACGGCGGCTGTTCGAATTCGGCGAGACGCTGGTTCAGCAAACCCTGATAGTTCAGCGCAACGCCGAACAGGGTACCGCTGGCAGCATCGTGCAAGGCACGGCTCATGGGCTTCTCCTGGCTGGGGCAGGGGCAGGGTCCCTGCTCGAATAATTGTTAATGTATTAACGTTATAATTAAGATGTTAACGAAATGCAAGCGGCTTGCTGCAGGAGTAAGCTGGCGGCACAACAATAAGAGTGAGCAGGGCCATGAGCGAGCGCCAACCAATCCCCAACATCAACATCGGTCAGGTCTACGATCAGCGCTACAGCGATGCCGAGGTGCACTACGACAAGCTCGGCAACCTGGCCGGGTTCTTCGGCCGCAACATGCCGGTGCACCGCCATGACCGGTTTTTCCAGGTGCATTACGTCGAGAGCGGCACGGTGCGGGTGTACCTGGACGACCAGCAGTACGTCGAATCGGGGCCGATGTTCTTCCTCACCCCGCCGACCATCCCGCATTCCTTCGTCACCGAGCCCGATGCCGACGGCCATGTGCTGACCGTGCGTCAGCAACTGGTCTGGCAGTTGCTCGAAGCCGATCCTGGGTTGGCGCCGGGGCCGCAGGTGGCGCCGGCCTGCGTGGCCTTGAGCGGCCTGGAGCCGAGCTACGCCGCCGAGGCGCGGCGCCTGGCGCTGCTGTTCGATGAGCTGCACAGCGAGATCAACGCCAGCGCAGCCGGGCGCGCGGCGGCCCTGGAAAGCCTGACGCGGCTGATCATGACCAGCCTGCTGCGCCTGTGCGCCCGCTCGCTGCCGGCCCGGCCAACCCGGCATGAAGACCTGCAGGTGTTCCATCGTTTCAACGAACTGATCGAGGCCCACTACCTCGAACACTGGCCGCTGGCGCGCTATGCCCAGGGCATCGGTGTCACCGAGGCGCGGCTCAACGAAGTGTGCCGGCGCATCGCCGACTTGCCGTCCAAGCGCCTGATCCTCGAACGGCTGATGCAGGAGGCGCGGCGCCTGCTGCTGTACACCGGCAGCTCGGCCAACGAGATCTGCTACCGCCTGGGCTTCAAGGACCCGGCGTATTTCAGCCGGTTCTTTTTGCGTTACGCGCAACTGACGCCGGGGGAATACCGCCAGCGTCAGGCGGGGTTGCGCTAGGCCTGGCCGCGTAGCCAGAGATTGTCGAAACGCCAGGTGCTGAACAGCGTCTGCTCGGCTGCGGCGCCGCCGACCTGGCGCGAGAAGGCATCAAGCAGATTCACATAGCCCCAGATCAGCAAGCCGCCGCGCTCGTACTGGATCTGCTGGGCCTGGTGCACCAGGGCGCTGCGCTTGGCCAGGTCCGGCTGGGCCATGGCCTGGAGGAACAGTTCGCTGAACTGCGGGTCGTTGAAGTGGGTCTTGTTGGCCACGGCGAAGGGCGCATCGATGTGCATGGCGCTGGCCAGGAACGGCGCGCCGATGGTGCCGCCAGTGCTCAGTTGCCACTGGTCGTGCTGCGGGCCGTCGAAGGTGGCCTGGTCGACCTGGCGCACCTTGAGGCTCACGCCGATGGCCTTGGCCTGTTCGGCGAACACCAGTGCCGAAGCCAGGGCCGGGCCGCTGGTGGTTACCAGCTCGACTTCGAGCTTGTCATAGCCGGCTTCGCGCAGCAGTTGCGCCGCCCGTTGCGGGTCATGCGGGCGTGGGCCGAGGTGGTGGTTGAAGGTCGGGTCGTTCGGTGCGTACAGGTCGTTGGCTACCCGGCCCTGGCCATTCAAGGCGCGGCGCACCAGCTCCGGGCGGTCGGCGAGCAGGCGCAACGCCTCGCGGACTTTCGGGTTGTCGAACGGCGGCTTGCTGGTGTTCATCTCGAACGACAGCCAGTTGCCGCTGACCGAAGTCACCAGTTGCAGGCGCGGGTCGCGTTCGATGATCTGCAACTGCTCGCTGGGCAGGCCGTTGGCCATGTCGATCTGCCCGGCGCGCAAGGCGGCCAGACGCGAGACCTGGTCCTTGAAGTCGATGATCTCCAGTTCGTCGGCGTAGGGTCTGGCGTCCTTGTAGTAGTTTTCGAAGCGGCTGAACACCGAGCGCTGGCCGGGGGTGAAGCTTTTCAGCTTGTAAGGGCCGGCGCCGACCGGGTTGGTCAGCGGGTGGTAATCGACCGGGACGATGCCGCCGAAGTTGACCCAGGTTTCTGCCAGCGGCAGGTAGCTGCGCCCGTCCTTGAAACGGATGCGCACGGTGCGCGCGTCGAGTTTTTCCAGGTTGTCGCGGTCGACCCAGTGCAGCAGCGCAGCATAGGGCGAGGCCAGTTGCGGGTCGGTCAGGCGGCGAATGGAGAAGATCAGGTCGTCGGCGTCGATGGTCTTGCCGTTGTGAAATTCCAGGCCCTGGCGCAGGCGCACGGTCCAGGTGCTGGCGTCGGCGCTGGCTTCGGCCTCTTCGGCCAGGGCCAGGCGCGGCTGCATCTGCTCGTCCCATTCCCACAGCTTGCTGTACAGGGCAAAGCCGCGGACGATGCCGCTGCCGATGGGTTTGTGGGCATCGAGGTTGCCGACCTGGCCGCCGGACAGCACGCCCAGGCGCAGGCGCCCGCCGTGGCGCGGCGGGTCGTTGGCAACAGGGCTGGCGGCCGGCTGCTCGGGGCCGCAACCACTGAGCAGCAGCCCGCCGCCCAGCGCCAGGCTATAGCCGAGAAAGCGCCGGCGCTGGTAATCAAAAGGGTCCATGGCCTCAGCCTCCTGCTGCACGCAGGGCCGGCGCCTGGGTGTCGATCCGCCGTAATGGCGCTCGGTCGCCGCGAAAGTGCGGGAGGATGTGCTCGCCCAGGCGGTAGGCTTCTTCCAGGTGCGGGTAGCCGGCGAGAAAGAACAGGTCGATGCCTAACTGGTTGTACTCGCGAATCCGCGCCACCACGTTGGCGTAGCTGCCGACCAGCGCCAGGCCCGGCGGGATGCCGATGTAACCGAAGCCGGCCCAGACGTTGGGGTAGATGAAAAAGTCGTCGAACGGCCGGCTTTGATCCTTGGCCGAGTACTCATTTTCGTAACTGAGCTTGCGCGCAGTGCGCAGCCCGGCATGGGCGGCCACGGCCTTGACCGCGCCCTTGGCCACGCCTTCGTCGAAGAAGCGCTTGGCCTCGGCCAGGGCCTGGGCTTCGGTCTCGCGGGTGATCACATCGATCGACAGGCCGAAGCGGATGTTGCTGCGGCCATGCTTGAGCGCCCGTTCACGGATATCGGCGATCAGTGCGCGGATCTCGTCCGGATGCTCGGCGCGCATCAGGTAGAAGTCGGCGTGACGGGCGGCGAACTCCCGCGCCGCGATCGACGAGCCGGCAGTGCAGATCAACGGCAGTTCGGCCTTTTTCTGCGGCCCGCGCAGGCCGCCGCCTTCGGCCTGGTAGAAGCGCCCCTGGTAGTGGAAGTTCTCCGAGTGCCAGTAGCCCTTGACCACGTCCATGAACTCGATGGCGCGTTCGTAGCGTTCATCGTGGTCGCTGAAGTCACCGACCTGGCGCTGGATCACGTCCGAGCCGCCATTGATGATGTTCCATACCAGGCGGTTGCCGGTGGCACGCTGGTAGGTGGCGGCCTGCTGCACGGCGACCCAGGGCGTGTAGTGGTAGGGCTGGAAGGCGGTGACGTAGCTTAAGGTGCGGGTCTCGCGGGCCAGCAGCGAGCACACCGTCCACGGCTCTTCGCCAGACGGCGCGTTGACCATCAGCGCGCCGCCAAAGCCGTTGATCTCGGCGGCGCGGGCGATCTGCCCGAGGTAGTCGATGTAGGTGAAGTGATCGCCCACGGCAAAGTTCGACACCGCGCCGGTGCTGTCGCTGCCGGCATGCCAGTCGCCTCGGTTGCGCGGATCGCCAGGGAGGAACTGGGTTTCGCCGTGCAACGGCAGGCGGGTAAAAAATTCAATGCTCACGGTGATTGTCCTTATTGCACGGTGGGGTTGCAGATTGCGCTGATGGGCTGGTCGCTGAACACCTTGCGGGCGAAGGGCAGCGAGTCCTTGAGCGAGGCGTTGACCGTCTCGCTGTGGCCCAGGCCCTTGTACAGGTGGCCTTCGACAATCGAGCCGGTCTTGCAGGCGTCCTGCATCAAGGCCACCTGGGTGGCGGCGGCCGGGGTCTTGTCTTCGGCGCCGGTGCCGATGAAGATCGGCTGCTTGAGTTTCAGGGTCGGGTAGGACACCTGCGCCAGCCACGGCTTGAGCTGTTCGCCGCTGTTGGTCTTGCGGGTGTTGGCCGGGGTCAGGCCGGTGCCGAGCACATCGGCCACCAGTGATGACAGGCAGGTGCTGCGCGCCTGTTCGAACAGCGGCAGGGCCTTGTCGGTGTAGAAGTCGCGCGGGTCGATGCGTGGGTCGTACTGCTGGGCCGCCAGCAAGGTGTAGAAGCCGTAGGCCAGGGAGGCGTCGACCTTGTCCGGGTCCTGCTCGCCGACGTTCTTCGTTCCCACGGTGTAGATCACCCCGGTGCCGACGCTGCCCTTCAGGCCCAGGTCCGGGGCGTAGGTCGGCGCATAGGCGGCCGAGGCAAAGGCGCCGGCGCCGCCCTGGGATTGGCCGACCACCAGCACCTTATTGGCCAGCCCCGGCACCCCGGCAATCACCGCGCGGGCGGCGTCGAGGATGCCGTAGGCGGCCATGCGGTTGTTCAGCAGCGGGTGGCCGCCGGGCACGCCCAGGCCCTGGTAGTCGGTGGCGACGATGGCGTAGCCCTCGTTGAGCCAGCGCGCCAGGTACTGCACGTCGCGGTACGAGCGCCCGGCCCAGGACGGCGCGCAGACATCCGCCACACCCACCGTGCCATGGCCCCAGGTCACCAGCGGCCAGCCGCCTGCCGGTGCCTTGCCCTTAGGAATGAACAGTGCACCAGACACTGCCACCGGGGTCTTGCCGTCGATGCCGTCGGTGGAGCTATAGAGGATGCGCAGTTGCGACGCCGCGCCGGGCAGGCTCAGGGTCTGTTCCAGCGGCTCGCTGCGCAACAGTTTGCCGGGGCTGGCGGGGATGGCCTGGCTCCAGCTGTAGAACGCCGAGACCCGGCCATCGCCTTGCAGCGGGTCGGGTTTGGGCGCGAAGGTGTCAGCGGCCATGGCGCTGAGCGACAGGGCTAGCAGGCTCAGGCCGAAGGCGAATGTGTTCTGCAGTTTCATCGAGAGGTCCTTGCACGGTGCGTGTGCCAGGCTTGAGCGAAATGCGTGCCAGGGCGCTGCAGGCCTTGGTTTTCAAGGGCTGCGTTGCCAGCATGGGGGTTGCCTGAGGGCATCGATGCTGGCCAGCCACCACGCGTTGCTGGCCGACTGTTGCTGGAGCAGCAACGCAGAGCGCATATCTCTAATAGGTATATATAAATACTAATTAATAATTATTTGTTCTAATTTGTTTCGGGCACTATGGCCCTGCGCTTTCACTGCCAGGAATGCACCATGTCGCTGATAACCCATCCCCACGCCCGGGAATTGACCAAATCCGTTCGCGCCACCGTCCTGGTGTTCAAGGACCCGCGCTCCCAGGAACTGCTCAGCCGCATCGAACGCCTGGCGCCGAGTGAAGCCAACACCCTGATCATCGGCGAGACCGGCACCGGCAAGGAGCTGGTGGCCCGCCATATCCATCAGCTCAGCCGTCGCGGGCGCGAGCCGTTCGTGGCGGTCAACTGCGGCGCCTTTGCCGAAACCCTGGTCGAGAGCGAGCTGTTCGGCCACGAGAAGGGCGCCTTTACCGGCGCCACCAACAGCAAGGCCGGCTGGTTCGAAGCGGCCAACGGCGGCACGCTGTTCCTCGATGAGATCGGCGACCTGCCGCTGAACATGCAGGTGAAACTGCTGCGGGTGCTGCAGGAGCGCGAAGTGGTACGCCTGGGCTCGCGCACGCCGATTCCGATCAACGTGCGCCTGGTGGCGGCGACCAACGTCAACCTCGCCGATGCGGTGGTGGCCGGGCATTTTCGCGAAGACCTGTTCTACCGTCTGCACGTGGCGACCATCCGCCTGCCGCCGCTGCGCGAACGTCCGGGGGACATCCTGCCGCTGGCCGAGTTCTTCCTTGAGGAGCACTGCCAGCGCCTGGGCTACAGCCGCGCCAGCCTGAGCCTGGAAAGCGAACGCAAGCTGCTGTCGCACAGCTGGCCAGGCAACATCCGCGAGCTGGAAAACGCCATTCACCACGCGCTGCTGGTGTGCCGGCAACAGGTGGTGCAGCCGGCCGACCTGCACCTGGTGGACATGCGCTCGGTGGGCATCCGCCAGGAAGAACACAGCCAGCCGCTACGCCTGGCCAGCGAGCCGCCGAACCTTGAGGCGGCGCTGACGGCGCTGTTCGAGCAGAACATTCCAGACTTGTACGAGCATATCGAGGAAACGGTGTTTCGCACCGCGTACCGCTTCTGCCATGGCAACCAGTTGCAGACCGGGCGCTTGCTGAACATCAGCCGCAACATCGTGCGGGCGCGGTTGGAGAAGATTGGTGAGTTGAAGCGTACGGAGGGTGCTGTGCATTAGCGCCTCATCGCTGGCAAGCCAGCTCCCACAGGGGCCGGTGCATGCAGTGCCTGTGGGAGCAGGCTTGCCAGCGATGGGCACAGCACGATTTAAGCATCTGATCCGTATAAATACCCCCAACCTGAATCTGTAACCCAGTACACCCAAAAGCCATAGTAACGGCCTCCCTGATGAGGTCCGAACCATGTATCACTATGACGAGTATGACCGTGCGCTGGTGTTCGAGCGCGTGGCGCAGTTTCGCGATCAGGTGCGCCGGTTCATGGCTGGCGAACTGAGTGAAGAAGAGTTCCTGCCCCTGCGCCTGCAAAACGGCCTGTACCTGCAAAAGCATGCCTACATGCTGCGCGTGGCCATTCCCTACGGCACCCTCGGCGCCCGGCAGATGCGCACCCTGGCGCAGATCGCCCGCGAGTACGACCGCGGCTACGGCCACTTCACCACGCGCCAGAACATCCAGTTCAACTGGATCGAACTGGCCCAGGTGCCGGACATCCTCCAGCGCCTGGCCGAGGTCGAGATGCATGCGATCCAGACCTCCGGCAACTGCGTGCGCAACATCACCACCGAAGCCTTTGCCGGCGTTGCCGCCGACGAGTTGCTCGACCCGCGGCCGCTGGCCGAGATCCTCCGGCAGTGGTCGACGATCAACCCGGAGTTCCTGTTTTTGCCACGCAAGTTCAAGATCGCCATCTGTTCGGCGATTGAAGACCGCGCGGCGATCATGATGCATGACATCGGCCTCTACCTGTACCGCGACGGCCACGGCCAGATGTGCCTGCGGGTCATGGTCGGCGGCGGCCTGGGGCGCACGCCGATCCTCGGTTTGCAGATTCGCGAGGGCCTGCCGTGGCAGCACCTGTTGTCGTATGTCGAAGCCATTTTGCGCGTGTACAACCGCCATGGCCGGCGCGACAACAAGTACAAGGCGCGGATCAAGATCCTGGTCAAGGCGCTGGGCATCGAGGCGTTTTCCCGCGAGGTGGAGGAGGAGTGGCAACACATCAAGGACGGTCCGGCGCAACTCACCGAGGACGAGTTCCAGCGCGTGGCTGCGGCCTTCGAGCCTCCAGCCTACGACAGTGTCATTGACGATGACCTGGCCTACGACACCCACCTGGCCCAGGACCATGCGTTCGCCCGCTGGGTGGCCTGCTGCGTCAAGGCGCACAAGGTTCCGGGTTATGCCAGCGTGGTGCTGTCGACCAAGCCGGGCGATGCCTCGCCACCGGGCGATCTGACCGATGCGCAGATGGACGCGGTGGCCGATTGGTCGGAGCAGTTCGGCTTCGGCGAAATCCGCATTGCCCACGAGCAGAACCTGATTCTCCCGGACGTGCGCAAGCGTGACCTGCACGCGCTCTGGCGCCTGGCCTGCGAACGCGGCCTGGGCACGGCCAACATTGGTCTGCTGACGGACATCATCGCCTGCCCGGGCGGCGATTTCTGCGCCCTGGCCAACGCCACGTCGATCCCCATCGCCCAGTCGATCCAGCGCCGCTTCGATGACCTGGACTACCTGCACGACCTGGGTGAGCTGAGCCTGAACATCTCCGGCTGCATCAACGCCTGCGGCCACCACCACATCGGTAACATCGGCATCCTCGGCGTCGACAAGAACGGCAGCGAGTGGTACCAGGTGACCCTCGGCGGCGCCCAGGGCAAGCACAGTACCTTGGGCAAGGTCATCGGCCCGTCGTTCAGCGCCGCCGAGATCCCGCAGGTGATCGAGCAGATCATCGCCACCTATTGCGCCTACCGCGAGCAGGACGAAGCCTTTGTCGACACCGTGCGCCGGGTCGGCCTGGAACCCTTCAAGGAACGGGTCTATGCCAAGCGCCCGGAGGAGCTGATATGCGTAATGTGATTGGCCTGCGCAATGGTGAGGCGCAGTTGATCGAGCACGATCCCTGGCAACTGTTGCGCGAACCCGGCGAGGTGCTGCCCGACGGCCTGCTGATTCTGCCGCTGGCCACCTGGATTGCCCGCCGCGCCCAGCGGCCCCTGGGGCGTGACGGCTTGTGGCTGGGCCCGGACGATGATGTCGAACCGTTGCGCCCGTGGCTGGCGCAGGTGCCGTTGATTGCGGTGGACTTCCCCAGCTTTCGCGACGGCCGTGGCTACAGCCAGGCTTACCTGCTGCGCAGCCGGCTGGGCTGGCACGGCGAACTGCGTGCGGTCGGCGATGTGTTGCGCGACCAGCTCAGCCATATGCGCCAGTGCGGTTTTGACAGCTACGCGGTGCGTGAAGACAAATGCGCGCAGGATGCCTTGCTGGGCCTGGCTGGCATGAGCGTGCTGTATGGGCGTTCGGTGATCGAGCCACGGCCGTTGTTTCGTCGTCGCTGACTGGTACGGCGCCGGCACTGGTCTATCGTTTAGCTTTTGTTTGCCCGGCAATGCCGTGCCTCAGGAGCCGCCATGAACCAGGATCGGGAAAGCCGTCGCCGTTTTATCGCTACAAGTTCGCTGCTCGGCGCCGCCGGAGCCATGTACTCGGCGGTGCCACTGGCCGCCGGGGCCCTTCTGCGCGGGACCGAAAAGGCTATGCCGGCCGAGCTGATCCTGCACAATGGCCGCGTGCACACGGTGGACCGCGAGCGGCCGCAAGCAACCGCAGTGGCCATTCGCGACGGGCGCTTCGTGGCAGTCGGCGATGATGCCCAGGTCATGGCCTTGCGTGGGCCGGCGACCCAGGTCATCGACCTCAAGCAACGCACGGTGATCCCCGGGCTCAATGATTCGCACCTGCACCTGATCCGCGGCGGCCTGAACTACAACCTGGAGCTGCGCTGGGAGGGCGTGCCGTCCCTGGCCGACGCCTTGCGCATGCTCAAGGACCAGGCCCTGCGCACGCCTGCGCCGCAGTGGGTGAGGGTGGTCGGCGGCTGGAACGAATTCCAGTTCGCCGAGCGCCGCTTGCCGACCCTCGACGAGCTCAACCAGGCGGCGCCGGACACCCCGGTGTTTGTCCTGCACCTGTACGACCGCGCCTTGCTCAACCGCGCAGCCCTGCGCGTAGTCGGCTATGACCGCAACACGCCCAACCCGCCGGGTGGCGAGATCCAGCGCGACGCCAACGGCAACCCGACCGGCATGCTGATCGCCCGGCCCAATGCGATGATCCTTTACTCGACCCTGGCCAAGGGGCCGAAGCTGCCGCTGGAATACCAGGTCAACTCGACCCGCCAGTTCATGCGCGAGCTCAACCGCCTGGGCCTGACCAGCGCCATCGATGCCGGTGGCGGCTACCAGAACTACCCTGACGATTACGCGGTGATCGAGCAACTGGCCAAGGCCCGGCAGTTGACCGTGCGCATCGCCTACAACCTGTTTACCCAGAAGCCCAAGGAAGAACTGGCCGATTTCAAGCACTGGACCGGCAGCGTCAAGTACGGTCAGGGCGACGATTTTCTGCGCCACAACGGCGCCGGCGAGATGCTGGTGTTCTCCGCCGCCGACTTCGAAGACTTCCTCGAACCGCGTCCGGACCTGCCCGGCGCCATGGAGGGCGATCTGGAACCGGTGGTACGCCATCTGGTCGAGCAGCGCTGGCCGTTTCGCCTGCACGCCACCTACGACGAATCGATCTCGCGCATGCTCGACGTGTTCGAGAAGGTCAACCGCGACATCCCTTTCAACGGCCTGCCGTGGTTCTTCGACCATGCCGAGACCATCAGCCCGAAGAACATCGAGCGGGTGCGGGCGCTGGGCGGCGGCATCGCCATTCAGGACCGCATGGCGTTTCAGGGCGAGTACTTCGTCGAGCGCTACGGCGCCAAGGCGGCGCAGCACACGCCACCGATCAAGCGCATGCTTGGCGAAGGCATCCCGGTCGGCGCCGGCACCGACGCCACCCGGGTGTCCAGCTACAACCCCTGGACCTCGCTGTACTGGCTGGTCAGCGGACGTACCGTTGGTGGGCTGGAGCTGTACCCACAGGGGCTGGACCGCGACACGGCGTTGTCGCTGTTCACCCACGGCAGCGCCTGGTTTTCCAGTGAGCAGGGCAAGAAGGGCCAGATCAAGGTCGGCCAACTGGCAGACCTGACGGCCTTGAGCGCCGACTATTTCAGTATCGACGCCGAGGCGATCAAGCACCTGGAGTCGGTGCTGACCCTGGTCGATGGCAAGGTGGTGTATGGCGCCGCCGAGTTCGCCCGGCTCGACCCACCGACCTTGCCGGTGCTGCCCGACTGGTCGCCGGTGGCCAAGGTCCCCGGGCACTGGCGCCAGGGCGCGCCGCTGACCGCCCAGGTGCATCAGTGCGTCGGTGCCTGCGCGGTGCATGCCCACGCGCATCAGCGCGCGCGGCAATCGTCGGTGCCGGTCAGCGATTTTCAGGGCTTTTGGGGCGCATTCGGTTGTTCCTGTTTTGCCTTCTGAGGGTTCGGGCTACCATGCCGGTTCGCCCGATCGACAGGATGTTGCTTAATGCCTTTCAGTACCCGTGTTGCCCGGCCCAGTGATGCCGAGGCGCTCAGCCATGTCGCCGGCCTGACCTTCGCCCTGGCCAGCCCGCCGGATGCTGCGCCCCAGGCGTTGCAGGCCTACATCGACAGGCAGTTGCAGTCCGAGCATTTCGTCCTCCACCTGCTCAATCCGCGCAAGCGCCTGCGGGTGCTGGAGTACCTGGGTAGCGTGGTCGGCTACAGCATGATCGACAGTGCACCTGAAGCCCTGGGGATTGCCGAGGCTGATGGCCTGCCGGAGCTGAGCCGCTGCTATGTGCTGCCCGAGCACCATGGCCACGGCGGCGCCCAGCTGTTGCTCGACGACACCCTGGCGCCGGTGCGCGGGGCGATTCGCCTGACCGTCAATGAACAGAACACCCGGGCCATCCGTTTTTATCAGCGCAATGGTTTTAGCAAGGTCGGCGAGGCGCTGTTCGAATGTGGCCCGGAGCGTCACCGCGACTGGGTGATGGTCGCGCGGCGGTGACAAAACTGGTTACAGTGTCTTCCTCAATTTCTGCTCAAGGTTCTGTTCATGACTGATCTCAGTGCATTCCCGATCACCCGCAAATGGCCGGCCAAACAGCCCGAGCTGCTGCAGCTGTACTCGCTGGCCACGCCCAACGGCGTGAAGGTGTCGATCATGCTCGAGGAGATCGGCCTGGCCTACGAGGTGCACAAGGTCAGCTTCGAGAGCAATGACCAGTTGACCCCGGAATTCATTTCCCTGAGCGCCAACAACAAGATCCCGGCGATCCTCGACCCCAATGGCCCGGGTGGCGAGCCGCTGGCGTTGTTCGAGTCCGGGGCGATCCTGGTTTACCTGGCAGAGAAGAGCGGGCAACTGCTGTCGGCGGACCCGGCCCAGCGCTACGAGACTCTGCAGTGGCTGATGTTCCAGATGGGCGGGATCGGGCCGATGTTCGGCCAGGTGGGTTTTTTCCACAAATTCGCTGGCAAGGCGTACGAAGACAAGCGTCCGCGCGACCGTTACGTGGCCGAGTCGCGGCGCTTGCTCGGGGTGCTGGACCAGCGCCTGCAAGGGCGTGAGTGGGTGATGGACGCCTACAGCATTGCCGATATCGCCATTCTGCCCTGGGTGCGCAACCTGGTCGGCTTTTATGAGGCGGGCGAGCTGGTGGGCTTTGATGACTTTGCCAACGTCAAGCGGGTACTGGCGGCGTTCGTGCAGCGGCCGGCGGTGGAGCGCGGGTTGAAGATACCTGCATAGGCCTCATCGCGGGTCAAGCCCGCTCCTACAGGATCGGCGCAATCACTGTAGGAGCGGGCTTGACCCGCGATTCAGAACACCTGCCGCAACAGCCAGTACACCCCCCCCGCCAGCATCATCGCCGCCGGCAAGGTCAGCACCCAGGCCATCATCAGGTTGAAGAGGGTGCGCATCTGCAAGCCCGAGCCATTGGCGACCATGCTCCCGGCCACCCCGGACGACAGCACGTGGGTGGTCGACACCGGCAGCCCGTACATGTCCGCGGCACCAATGGTGCACATCGCCACCAGCTCCGCCGACGCGCCCTGGGCGTAGGTCAGGTGGGTCTTGCCGATCTTCTCGCCAACGGTCACCACGATCCGCCGCCAGCCGACCATGGTCCCCAGCCCCAGGGCGATAGCCACGGCGATCTTCACCCACAGCGGAATGTAGCGGGTGGCGTTGTCGATCTGTTGCTTGAATACCTGCACCTTGGCCTGGGTATCGGCATCGAACCGCCCCAGTTGGTGCTTGTCGATCAGGCGGATGGCCTCGGAGGTCAGGTACATGTCGTTGCGCACGTTGGCCATCGCTTCTGCCGGCACCCGGTTGAGCGAACCGTAGCCTTTGACCTCGGTGCCGATCATCCCGGCCAGCGCCGCCAGGGCAGGCACCAGTTCGTCGCTGGCCTGCGGCTCGCGAATGAAGCTGCTGAGGGTTTGTCGCGGGTCTGCCGGTGCGGCCTGCGGGGCGCTGCGCTGCAAGGCCTGCTGGGTGACCTCGGCCACCGCGACGAACTGCAGCGACTGGTCAGCCGGCATGGTCCGGTTCAAGGCATAGGCCATGGGCAGGGTGCCGACCAGGATCAGCATGATCAGGCCCATGCCTTTCTGCCCGTCGTTGGAGCCATGGGCGAAGGACACGCCGGTGCAGGTAAGGATCAACAGCCCGCGAATCCACCAGGGCGGCGGCGTATTGCCGACCGGTGCCTGGTACAGCTCGCGACGCTTGACCAGCATGCGCAGGGCCAGCAGCAACAGCGCCGCGCAGGTAAAGCCCACCAGCGGCGACAGCAACAGTGAGTAACCGACCTTGCTGGCCTGGCTCCAGTCCACGCCGCTGGTGCCGTCACGCCCGTGCATCAGGGCGTTGGCGATGCCGACGCCGATGATCGAGCCGATCAAGGTATGCGATGAGGACGCTGGCAGGCCCAGCCACCAGGTGCCCAGGTTCCAGATGATCGCCGACAGCAACAGGGCAAAGACCATGGAGAAACCGGCCGAGGAGCCGACTTGCAAGATCAGCTCCACCGGCAGCAAGGCGATGATGCCGAAGGCCACCGCACCGCTGGACAGCAGCACGCCGAGAAAATTGAAACAGCCGGACCAGACCACCGCCACCGACGGGGGTAGCGAATGGGTGTAGATCACCGTGGCCACGGCGTTGGCGGTGTCGTGAAAGCCGTTGACGAACTCGAACCCCAGGGCAATCAGCAACGCCAGGCCGAGCAGCACAAAGGGTGTCCAGGTGGTGACCACGGTACCGGTGGCGTCAATGTCGCGGAACAGGCTCCAGGCGGTATACACCAGGCCGGCCGCCAGCAGGCCGAAGAACAGGGTCAGGGTGGTGCGGCCGGGTTTGTGATTCAGACGCGGGCGTGGATCGTGGTTGGCCAGCGATGGGCTGCCAGCCAGGGTCGGGGTGGTCATGATGACGGGTCCGGGTTACCAGGAAGGGTCTAGCCTTGCCCGGCCATGATAAAAACAATCGCTGACAGCACCGTGACCTCGGTCAAGGAAAGTCCTAGGATCAACAGAGCATTCGATGGAGTGAAGCGATGATCCGCTGCAAACGCGTCTACGATCCGCTGGAGCCTGGCGATGGCCAGCGGGTGCTGGTCGACCGGCTGTGGCCGCGCAACCGGCGCAAGGACCAGCTGCAAGCCTTGTGGTTGCCGGAGGTGGCGCCTTCAACGGCGTTGCGTCAGGCTTTTCATGCCGGTGAAGTGGATTTTGCCGGGTTTGCCGAGCGCTACCGCGAGGAACTGACGGCGCGGCCCGAGCATTGGTGGAAGTTGCTGGGCATGGCCGGGCAGGGCGATGTGACCTTGCTGTATGCTGGCAAGGACACTGAGCACAACAATGCTACGGTGTTGGCGCAATGGCTCGAGGATGAGCTGGAGCGCCAGGGGCCGGGCAGTTCGCCGGTGTGTTATGCCGATGAGTTCAAACCTTGAGTCAATGGGGCTGCTTTGCAGCCCATCGCCGGCAATGCCGGCTCCCACATATCCTGGCCCTTATGACAGTGCAACTAACCCCCGCCACCGACCAGCACCGCACCTTCGCCCGCGACCTCACCCGCCGGGCCATGCTGCCTTATTACCGCGAGTTCGACCTGCTCTGGCAGGAAGAAGCCTTCGACCAGGCCTGGACGTGGCGCGAGCAGTGGCTGATCAGCGCAGCCCGGCAGCCGTTGGGTTACTTCAGCCTCAGCCAGGACCGCCAGGCCCTGTTCATCCGTGAACTGCACCTGCTCGAAGGCTTTCGCGACCGCGGTATCGGCCGCTGGGTGTTAACGCAACTGGCCGACTGGACCCGCCAACGGCAATTGCCGCTGCTGCGCCTGATGGTGTTCAAGAGCAACCCGGCACGGCGCCTGTACGAGCGCGAGGGCTTCGTCTGCATGGGCGAGGACGAGTGCTTTTTGCGCATGCAACGGGCGTTCGCTTAGCTCGACCCGCACCACGCAGCCCTGACGCTGGGTCGCCTGCAGCAACAGGCCCTGCACCGGCAACAAGTCACCAATCAGCAGGTTCTGCAAAATCGGCTTGCCCTCGAAGGTGTTCGGCCCCAGCACCACCCGCTGCAAGCCTTCGACTCGCACCACAGCCTTGCCGACCTTGCCCAGGGTGTTGCCGCTCAAGGTCAGCGGCCCGGCCAGCGGCGCGGCGTTGCGCAGGCTGACGGCGTACTCCGGGCTGTTGCCGATGCGGTTGCCGATCAGGCTCACGGCGCCGACCTCGCTGGCATCCACGGCGCTGCCCCGGCTGTTGCCGATCAGGTTGTCGCTGATCAGCAGCGGCGCGCCAGCCGTCGGCGCCAGGTTGCGTAGCTGGATGCCGTTGCCACGGCTGTCGCCGATCAGGTTGCCAGTGAGCAGCAGGGCGCCCTGTTGCTCGCTGACCTCGATGGCCGCCTTGTGCGCGCCGAGGATCAGGTTGTGCTCAATGCGTGCGCGGGTCTGGCCGCGCAGGCGGATGCCGCTGTTGTTGTCGATGCCGCGCAGCTGGTTGTTGCGCACTGTCACTTGGCTGTCGCGCACGTCGATGGCGTACTGCCGAGACTGGCCGAACTGGCTGTTGTCGATCTGCGCCTGACTGTGTTGCAGCTCCACGGCGCTGGCCAGTTCAGTGAACTGGCTGTCGCGGATCAGCAGCGTGGCCGGGCGGGTTGACGCTGCCTGCTGGCTGCTCAAGGCGGTGGTCAGGCCGCGCGAGAGGTTGGCGTTGTAGCCCAGGCGGTTGAGGGTCGAGCCCAGCACCTGGGTATGGCTGCCGGCCCAGGCCACCACGAACGGCCGCCAGGCGCGGTCGGTGCTGCCCGGTTTGTCGCCGGCGACGCTTTCCAGGCGTGACTGGTTCAGGCCCAGCCAGCCCTGGTTGATCAACGCCGTGCCGGAGTAGCTGTACAGGTACAGGCTGGTGCCCTCAAGCAACAGGCCGCCGTCGTTGGCGATCAGCAGCGGGTAGCTGAGCAGATAGCCGTCCTTGTAGCGCTTGATGATCTTCGGGTCGTTCAGGGCATCGTGCAACTGCGCGAGGGTAATGCTGCCGCCGCGCACCATTACCGCTTGCGGGTGATGCGCCTGGTAGCCGGCAATGGCGCGGAACAGGCCGTTGTTGACGAACGGCTCGAACGGCCAGCTGCCAGCCTGGGACGAGAACATCGGTTGCAGGCTGACACTGGCGCGGCCAGCCGGGCGCGGGCGTTCGTCGACCTGCAGCTGCACGGCCTGGCTGACTTGTTGCTGCAACTGCTGCAGGTCGCGCTGGTGTTCGGCGCTGTCTACCGCGCTCAGTGTTTGCTGCAGTGGCAGGCTCTGGCTGGCGGCCTGGGCCATGGCGCTGAACAGCAGCGCCAGGCAGGAAAGGGTAAGCGGGCGGGCAAGCATGGCCATGACGGTTCGTCCTTGGGTTACGGCAGTTTGGGATAGAACGGCTTGAGCGGGCCGCCGATCTGGCTGTAGTTGTCGACCTCGCCGTCCTCGCTGTCATACAGCTGGCGAGCCAGGCGGTTGCCGGGGGCGCGCTGCAGGAAGGGGATCAGCCAGGCCAGCTTGTACGGGGCGACGTCGGTCTGCGACTGGCCCTTGAGCTCGGGCAGGCCGTCGGGGTCGAGGATGCTGCGGGCGGCGAAGTTGGCCAGCAGTTCCAGGGTCTGCTGATCGTCGCTGCTCCACGGCAGGCCATTGGCCCGCGCCGATTCCGCCAGCAGTACCAGTGGCACCAGGGCGTACTGGCTGTAGGTGGCGGCCAGCTTGCTGCGCGCCACTTCCAGCGGCAGGTAGGCGTAGTTGCCATCGCTGGATTTCACCGCTTGCTGCAGGCCGCGACGCAGGTTGCCGTCGGCCCACTGGATGAAGTCGTCGCGCTGCACCAGCATGCCGGTGGCGGCCACGGCCCAGGCCGCCCAGTAGTCATGGTTGTTGAACCAGGTAAAGCCCGGCGTGCGGCGCGGCTGGTACTCGGCGATGATGCGTTCGCCGAGCTGGCTGAGCCAGGCCTTCTGGGCCGGCGACAATTGCAGCTTGGCGTCGCTGGCGGCCTGGGTCATCAGCAGGGTCGAGGCCATGGCCGCCACCGCCCATTTGCGTGCGGCCATGCCGGTGCTGCTGGCGTCGGGGTTGAGCAGTGCACCGGCCTGGGCCCAGCGCTCCAGCCACTGGTCCTGGCAGGCCAGGGCCATGTTCGCCTCCTGCGGATTCTTGGCCCGCTGGAAGCGCTTGCTGGCGTAGATCAGGCCGCCGATGAACTGTTTGACCTGCTTGCCGATCTGTTCGCTGTTGGCGTCCGGGCTGCTGCGCAGGGTCGACTTGCTGGCGTCGCGCTGGTCGTACTTGCTTTGCAACTGCAAGCTGCCGGTGTAGGGCGCTGGTACTTGCTTGCTGCAGCTCAGGGTCCGGTAGTCGGCAATCATCGCCGACTGCGCGGTGGCCCGCGGCGGCCAGATCGAGCTGGCCGCCAGGCTGTTGCTCAACTGCAGGCTGGCGCACAGGCCCAGGCCCAGCGCGGTCCAGGTCTTTACAGGCATACGCGGGTTTCCACTTGGGTGGCGGCAGTGCCGGGCTTGGTCGGTTCCATGAACACCGACAGCAGGTTGGCGCCGGCAAATTCCTTGGCGCGGCTCAACTCAAGGTAGTACTGGCCGCCGGTGACCACCGCTTCGCGGCGGAACCAGACTTTGTCGCGGGCACCGTTGTCGTAATAGACGATCAGGTAGAAGTCCTTGACGTTCTTGTCGCTGATACGGATATCGAGAAAGCCCTGGCCGTTGCCGAGCTGCTTGCGGCCATCACCTGCGTTGCTGAGCAGCTCGATGCGCTCGTTGACCCGCAGCGGCGGGCGCTGCACACGGTTGGCCAGGACCTCGGTGGACACCGGGCAACCGCCTTTGACCGCCGGGATCAGTTGGCGGTACATCGACTCGGATTCCAACGGGTAGTTGGCCGGCAGCTCCCAGATGATCAGCTTCGGCGGCGCCTTGGGCTTGTAGTTCTCCGACAGCAGGTATTCGAGCAGCGAGCCGTCCTGGCCAACACCGGGCAGGGCGTAGTTGAGGATGTCGACCTCCAGGTACTGTTTCAGGTAGCCGTCGAAGTTGAACTGCTTGCTCTCGTCCTCACGGGCGGCGGCGTTACTGTCGCCGACCAGGATAACTTCAGGGTCCGGCGCGTCGTCGAACAGTGCATCGGCGCCGTCGGCTTCGGGGATGGTCTGGTAGCCACGCACATACTGGAAACCATAGTTGTTGCCGCAGATATAACTCAACGCCAGGTTCAGCGTGCCGTCCTTGGGCACCATGACCCCGGGCTCGGTGCGGTAGCGCTTCTTGCTCAGCTCGGCATAGAACGGCTGGCGCCGCACTTCCTCGGCTACCAGGCGTGCCGTGGCTTCGGCACCGGCGGGGGTCCAGTGGTGGTCACGGCGAAAGAAGAACTCGCCCTTGGGCGGGGTGTGCACCAGTTGCATCAATGGCGGCACCACCGCGCCAGCGGCGCGCAGTTGTTGCAGGTAGCTTTCGAGGTTGCTGCTGGCGCGGGCAAAGTCGAAGCCGTGCAGCTTGTCGGCGTAGAGTTTGTCGCGGTGCATCAGGCCGCGGGTCGGTTGTACCGCCATGGCCACGTGGATGCCCTGCTGGCGGAAGGCGGCCATCAAACGGGCGAATTCCGCGCGCATTGGCGCCGGGATGCCAAAATCATTGGTCAGGTCGACCGCCGAGCGAAACAGCCAGCGGTCCTTGGCCGGGACGATTTCACGCATCAGCTTCATGCGCCCTTCGGCGTAGTTCTGTGGGTTGCTCAAGCCCGGGCAGACCATGCACTCAAGGCTGCTGCAGGCGGCCTTGCCTGGCTCTGCGGCTACGCCTGGGGTGCTCAGCAGAGGGCTCAGCAGTGCGGCCAGGCCAAGGGGAAGAATGCGCTTCATGGCCATGGATCACTCGCTCGGGTCGATGCTGTTGGCCAGGCTCATGCTGCGATAGCCGGCGCCCTGGGGCAGCAGCACGTAGCTGTAGGAGCGGCCTTTTTTCAGGAACAGCTCATCGAACCTGGCCACGTTCTGCTCATCGACGTAGGCGGCAAAGCCGATCTTGATCTCGTTGACCATGCGGCTGCCGGTCTGGTCCTTGCCCAGCGGCTCGACGATCACGTGCTTGCCGTCGACGGTTTTCAGCGCCGCCTGGGCCGCGGTCAGGTTGTAGAAGGCGACCTGGGCTTTCTTCGGTTCGTTGACGTATTTGTCGGCGATCAGGGTCAGCTTGCTGCCATCAAAGACCACAGTGCTGGCGGCATTGGCCTTGAGCTGCGGCTCGATGGCGGTAGCGCCGACGGCGATCTTGTGCGCGCCGGCCGGGGTGAAACGGTAGCCGCTGAGCTGGCCGGCGGCGACCCGTTGCGGGCTGATCTTGCCGCTCAGGGTCACGTCGATGTTGGCGTTGGACAGGTTGAGCACGCGGACGAAGGCCGAGTCGGCCGGGGCCACGGCGTCGTACAGGTCGGCATTGCCTTCGGCGCCATGGGCAGCGGCGCTGCCCAGCAGCAGGGCGGAAGTGGCGAGCAGGCGTTGCAGTGCAATGTTCATCAGTCTCTCCTTAGAAATGTTGGGTCTGGCCGGGGCGGCTCAGGGAGCCGAGGCGGTGGGCGAGCAGGGTGCGCAGGGGGAACTCCCAGACCACGGTGTCGATCTCGGGGTTGCTCAGCTGGTCGCTGGCAAGGAACTGGCTCATGGCCTCGAACGGCCCGCGGGCTTCCACCGAAACACTGAGCAGGTCGCGGTTGAGCGCCTCCTTGAGGAAGCCGACGAAGTTCCAGTCATCGATCTTGCTGTAGCTGGTGCCGACCAGCATCAGGCTCTGGTTTTCGCTGGCGAACAGGTCGCCGGCGTTCTGTTCGGCCTTGAGGGTTTCGTACAGGGCGATCTGGCTGGGGCCGAACTGCGGCGCCAGTTGCACATGGTTGAACTGGATGTAGTTCATCAGGTCGCCCTTGACCGTCTTGTCGGCGACCTTGTGCGACAGGTAGCGCTCGTCGCCGAGCAGTTCCGGGTGCTGGCGGGCCAGCTCGTAGGCGCTCAGGCGCGCGCCTTCCGGGCTCCAGTGGGTGTCGGACTTGAGGAACAGCCCGGGGCCGGCGAGGTTGGCCAGAAACGCCGAACGCAGCGGCGTGACGGCAATGTTCTGCGCCTGCAGGCGTTCGACGAAACGGTCGTACAGGCTGATTGCCCGCGGGTCGATCGCGCGTTCGGCGTGGGCGGCGTACACGTCGGCTTTCATCGGCAGCGGCAGCAGGATCAGGCGCTTGTTGTGGGCCTTGAGCTGCTGCCCGATCTCGGCGATCTGCTTGAGCTGGCCGTCCAGATTGGCCTGCAGATCATTCGGCACGCGGTACTCCTGGTTGGTGTAGAGCCAGCCGTCCTTGCCCAGCACCACGCCCTTGGTGCCTTCGTCGAACAGCCGGTACTGGGCGTTGGCCCACAGCTCGACCGACGGCTCACGCAGGAAAAAGCGCTTCTCGTAGACCTGCTCGAACTTGCGCAGCAGCTTGCCGTCGACGAACAGGTTCCAGGCGTCGGTCTGGTTGCGGGCAAAACTGAACACTGGCGGCAGCGAGTAGACGAACATGCCCGCCAGCAGGACGCCGAAGGCAATGCCGTTGACCTTGCTGGCCGAATTCATGACCGGGTACATGGCGCTCTCCTAGAACTGAAAGTACAAAAAGGGCGAGAACGAATGCGCCGCCAGGCTGCTCAGCGCCAGGGTAAAGCCTGCCCACAGCAGCAGCGCCTTGAGACCGCCGACATGGCGCATGAAGTACTGCTCCTTGTTGCCGGCGTAGAAGCGCACGTTGTTGTTGCCGGCCAGCACCAGCCAGCACAGGGCAATGGCGGCGAACGACATGGCCATCTTCGAGGCGCCGAGCACGTACAGGTCCAGCGAGCCCAGGCCGTTGAGGCCGAACAGAGCCTGGTAGATGTCGATGCTGTGGCGCAGGTCGTTGGTGAAGAACAGCGGCATGCTCAGGATGATCAGCACGAAGGTGCGCAGGTTGCGGCCCAGGTGGTAGGGCGTGGTGATCTTGGTGGCGAGGTTGAACTTGCGCTCGATGACCATGCCGAAACCGAAGAACAGCCCCCAGCAGATAAAGGCGAAACTGGCGCCATGCCACAGGCCCGACAGCAGCATGGTGTAGACCAGCGCCGGCAGCGCCCCGGCGATGCGCTTGCGCACCAGCGGCATGTACACGTAGTCGCGCAGAAAGTGCGCCAGGGTCATGTGCCAGCGGGCCCAGAACTCGGTGATGCTCTGCGACACATAGGGCTGGTTGAAGTTCTCCGGAAAGCGAAAACCCATCATCAAGGCCAGGCCCAGGGCCATGTGGCTGTAGCCGGCGAAGTCGAAGTACAGCTGCAGGGTCGAGACCACCAGGCCGAACCAGGCATCGCTCAACTGCAGGGTGCCTTCGCTGATGAACAGCACGTTGATCGGCGCCAGTTGGTCGGCGATCAGCACCTTCATGATGAAGCCGAGCATGAAACGGCACACGCCCAGGGAAAACAGCTCCAGCGAGTGGCTGCGCTGGCGCAGCTGCGGCGCCAGTTGGCTGTAGCGCAGGATCGGGCCGGCGACCAGGTGCGGGAACAGCGCGACGAAGGCGGCGAAGTCGATGAAGTTGTTGGTTGGCGTGGCGTCCTTGCGGTAGATGTCGACGATGTAGCTCAGGGCATGGAACACATAGAACGAGATGCCCAGCGGCAGGAAGATCGTTTCCAGGGTGAAGGTGTTGATGCCCAGCGGCGCGAGCAGGGCGGCCAGCACCTCGGCGCCGAAGTTGGCGTACTTGAAGTAGCCCAGGGTCGACAGGTTGCCGATGATGCCGATCCACAGCAGGCGAAAGGCCCAGCGCTTGTCGCCGGCATCCAGGCGCGCCTTGATGCGCAGGCCGAACCAGTAGTTCCAGTAGGTAATGGCCACGAACAACAGGAGAAAGTCCGGCCGCCACCAGGCATAGAAGATGTAGCTGGCGGCGACGATCACCGTCGAGCGCCACGGCGCCCGGGCGAGGAAGTACACGGCCAGGAACAGCGGCAGGTAGAGGAACAGGAACACGTTGGAGGCGAAGATCATCTCGGGTTCCGTCCTTAGTAGCTGACCACGACGCCGAAGGTCAGCTGGTAGTCATCACCACTGTCCAGGGCGTTGCCGGCATTGAGGTAGCTGGCGCTGACCAGGGCGTTGACGTCCAGGTGCTTGCCGTCGATGGCCACCGGAAACATCTTCCAGTAGTAGTTGAGGTCGAGCATCTGCCCGACGTCCTTGCCGTTGCCGTGGCTGCCCTGGGCGATGGCGCGGTTGCGCTCGCTGCGCTGGTCGCCGTCGAGGCGGATCGGCAGGGTGCCGTTGGCGTCGCGCAGCTTGAGTTCGGTCAGGCGAAAATCGAGGGCGCTGCGCGGCGTCGGGTTGGTTTCCAGGGCGATGCCGTAGTAGCTCAGGTTGCGCAGGTCGAGGCTGACGAAAGAGCTGGCCAGGCGCGTGCTGTAGCTGCCCTGGCGGGTGATGCGGTCGGACTGGATGGCATTGAGGCGAAAGCCGTCGTTGTCGTTGCTCGGCTTGTCGGTCAGGCCGCCGCGCAAGGCCACCCGTGGTGTCCACGGCAGGTCGTGAAAGCGTTTGCCGATTTCGCCCAGGGCCGCCCAGCCGCTGGCGTTGTGGCCGCTGCTGGTGACGCCGTTGACGTCGGTGTTGTCGACTTTGCCGTCCAGGCCCGCGAGTTCCAGGTGGTAGTCGCTGAACAGCGGCGTCACGTCCAGGTCGTCAGCCTTGAAGAACAGCCCGTAGCGCATGCCTTTGAAGTCGTAGCGGTCTTCGGCGTCGTGGCCGCTGTGGTCGTTCTCGTGCATCAGGCGCACGCCAGCCCAGTTGTGCTCGCTCCAGCGGTAGGCGTATTCGCCCATCAGGTAGGTGGTGCGCTCCTCGCTGTCGGCCAGGCGGTTGACGTCGCTGTTGTAGTTGTAGAACTTCTGCGCCACGGCCACGAAGCCACGGGAGAAGGTGTCGTTGTAGTTGAAACGCAGCGACTCGATGCTGTCGTCCCACCAGATGCCGTAGTCGTCGAAATAGCGCTGGCGCCCGGCCGACAGCGAGAAGCGCGGGTCGTCGCCGAGCAGGTTGCGTTTCACATACAGTTCGCGCAGTTCGGCGTACCAGCCTTCGGGCTGGTCGCGGTCGAGGTTGTTGGCGTTTTCGTTCTGCACGCTGGCCGACTCGCTGGAGTCATAGTTCAGCCAGACGCGGCCGTAGACCATCCACTTGGCCCAGCGTTTTTCCGGCGAGTACCAGGCGAACGACGGCTCGTAGCGCAAGCTGTAGAACATCTCGCGGCTGCGGCCGACTTCGGAGTTCTCCGGGCCGTAGCCGGTTTGCACGGTGAGCTTGTTGAAGAACTCCGAGGTGATCACCGGCTCGCTGCCATCGGCGACCCGCACCGGCTCGCTGCTGTCGGCCTCGGGGCCGGTGACTTCTTCCAGGGCGTGTGCCGGGTACAGCGGTGCCAGGGCCAGCAGGGCGCCGAACAAGGGGTGGTGGGCTTTCACAGGGTTGCCTCCTTCAACAGATCGTTGCGTGCCGCCAGGGCGCGCACGATGTCATCCTTTTTCAGGGTCTTTTCCAGGCGCTTGACCAGGCTGCGGGCACCGTTCTCGCCCAGTGCCAGGGCCACCTGGGCATAGGTGTAGGCCTTGACCGGGTCGTGGCAGATGGCACGCCCGTAAGCGTGCAAGGTGGCCATGCGGTACCAGGCGGCGGTGGAGCCTGCCCGGGCCTGGGCCTGGAAAATCTCCAGGGCCCTGTCCTGGTCGGGCTGGTCGGCCACGCCCTTGCTGTAGTACTCGGCCAGCAGCAGTTCGGCGTCGGGGTAGCGGTTGGCGAGCAGCTCGTCGATCAGCGCGCGGGCCTTGTCCGGGTCCAGGGTCAGCCAGTTGTTGACCATGTAGAACGAGGCCTGCAGCGCCTTGGCCCGGGTCGCTTCGCGAGCCTGGACCTGGTCGATCAGCGCCTGGGTCTCTTCGGCGTTGTGCTCGGTGGGGTTGGAGATCATGAAGTTGGCCTTGGACACCATCGCCGGCACAAAACCGCGTTCGACGGCGTTGTCGCGCCAGCGGTGGGCTTCGGCGCGGGCCAGGTCCAGGGCATCGCTGCGCTGTTTCTCCAGGGCCAGTTGCGCGGCGTCCGGTGGCACCCGCGCCGGGCCCATGGCGCTGGCCTGACGCTCGTAGCGGTCGGCTTCCTGCTCGGCGCGCTGCACGCTGTTGATGCTGTCGAGCAACGAGCCGATGCGATGCACGATCTCCACGGCCAGGGTCGGGCGCAGGGGTTCGAGGCTGTGGGCAAAGGCCGCGAAGGCGCGGTCCTGATCGTCGCCGAGGAAGCGGTAGTAGCGATCAATCGCCCGCACATCCACCCGCACCGCCTGCTGGTACCAGCGCTCGGCGCCGGCGCGGTCACCCTGGCGCTCGGCCAGCACGGCCTGGTACAGCTCGGGGCGGCAGTTGAGCAGGCACGACTGCTGGTACAGCGCCAGCAACTGCCCGGCCTGTTCGGTGGAGACCAGTTGCGGGTAAACCAGGAACACCTCCAGGGTGGTGCTGGCATTGCGCGGGTCGAGGGTCGCCGGGTAGCGCGTCAGGGCCTGGGCCATCCACTCGCGCTGACTGTTTTGCAGGCTCGGGGTGCGGTCCAGCAGGCGCGCCAGCGAGGCCAGCGCCGGGACCTGGCCACGGCCATCGGCAAACGCCTCTTTATACAGGCCGATGATTTCCGGGCGGCTGGCGCCATCGCTGTTGGCCAGCACATCACCGAGCAGCAGCTTGGACGCCAGGTCACCGCGGTCGGCCAGGGCGCGCAGGTCGTCACTGACATTGGCGCTCGGGTCCTTGTACAGCGCGTAGCGGATCTGCTCCAGGCTTTGTCCGGCCAGGGCGCTGCTGGCGCAGGCCAGGCCGATGCTGGCCAGCAGCAGGCGGGAGGGCGTCTTCGCATTCATTGCCTATTCCTTCCTTGCGGGTGCTTAGCGCGAAGCCGTGAACGGCAGGCCCAGGTACAGGTCCACCGCCACCGGCTTCTGGTAAGCGGCGCGGGGCAGCGGGCTGTCGGGGGCGATGGTCAGGGCCAGGTTCTTGTTGGCTTCATCGACATGGGAGTCAATGACCTTGCCGCTGAAAGTCTCATCCAGCCCGAACACCTTGAGGTCCACCGAGGTCACCCGGCCGATGTCGGCGAGCTTGTCGAACGGCACGTTGGCGGTGACGAACAGGCCTTCATCCCTGGGCAGCAGATGCACCAGCGGTGCTTGCTTGTAGCCGTAGCCGTCCAGGGGTTTGCTTGGGAAGTACACCTCGCAGTCGCACGGGCTGTTGATCACGGTCTCGATGGTGGCGCGCCCGAGCAGGGTCTGCAGGTCGCCCGGCGAGAGGTCGGCGACCGCTTTCATGTCGGCCGGGCTGGTGAAACTGGTGGCCAGCTGGGTGGAGATGCTCGCCACCGGCGTGCCGGCCTTGACCTCGGTCTGCCCCGGCGCCAGGAGGAACTTCACATAGCCGTTGTCGGGCATGCTGATGACCTGAGCGTTGGCCGAGACCTGGGCCTGCACCGCGGGGATGCGAAAGAACAGCAAGTAGCACTTGTAGGCGACAAAGCCCAGTGCGGCGAGGCCGGCGGCGGCGTACAGCAGGGTGCCGAGGGTGGCCTTGAGGCGCTCGCCCGAGCTGCGCGCGCTGGCGTACTTGTGCTTGCGTTCCTTGATGTAGTTTTCCCGCTGCATCACGTTGAACAGGCCATTGATGTCGGCGATCTCGCCCGACAGGTAGGCGCTGATGATGTAGCGCAGGATGTCGCGTTTTTGCGAGTCGAGCTCGACGAACTGGGCGCCGACTTCCTGGCCACGCTGGGAGACGATCTTGATCTGGCTGTCGATGTTCAGGTCGACCTGGTTCAGGCGCAGCTGGATCGAGGCGTGGTACAGGCTGCCGATCTTCAGCGGCTCGGAGTGAACCAGGCCGATACCGCCCAGGGAGATATCCTGCAGGGTGCTGTCGAACGGCGGCTGGCCGGTCGCGCTGAGCGTGACCCGGGCATTGAGTTTGGTGCGCACGTACTGGCGTTCGTCGATCGCTTCGTGGACTACGTTCGCGGGTACTGCGGGTGTGCTTGAGCTACTCATGGCAGGCGCCTTTCCTTAACGTTGCGTGAGTTCGAGAAGAACCGAGATGACCCCGAAGAAAATCGCGATGGAAGAAAACAGCATCGCCTTGGAGGACCAGCGGTTCAGGGCGGCATCGAAGTTGACGGCGCCGTTGCTTAATGTGGTTTTTTGCCGGGTCCAGCTCTGCTGGTCCATGTGGAACAGGGCGTAGACTTTCATCAGCGAGCCGATGATCTGGTTGTAATAAAGAACGAACGGGTACACCGGGCTGACCGGGTGGCCGGCGAACAAAAACAGCACGGTGACGAGGCTGCGCGACAGCAGTACCCAGAACAGGTACACCAGCAGGTACTGGATGCCGAACACGATGCCGGCGACCACCGAGGCGCTCAGGCCCATCAGGCAGGTCCACATCGACACCCGCTGATCGAGCAGCACGTACAGGGTGAACAGGCCCAGGCGGGCGCGGCCGAGCAGGGCGGTGGCACGGAAGTTCTGGCGCAGCGAGTTGCCGTACCAGCGGAACATCAGCTGACGGGTGGCACGCCAGAAGCTGTTGTCTGGCGGATGCTCGACGGTCAGGGTGTTGCTGTCGGGCACGTAGAAGGTGTCCCAGCCGGCGCGCATCAGGCTCAGCCACGACGACTTGTCGTCACCGGTGAGAAACTGAAACCGCCCAAGGCGCCAGTGCTGGAGAAAATCCGCCTCGACGTCGCGGATGAAGTCCGGGTCGGTCATGACGCTGGCGCGAAAGAACGACAGCCGCCCGGTCAGGGTCAGCACCCGGTGCGACAGGGCCATCGAACACATGTTGATGTGCCGCTGGACGAAGCGCATCGAGTGCCATTGGCGCATCAGGTTGCTGCCTTCGACTTCGCAGAACTCGTTGGTGGTCAGGCCGCCGACGTTGGGCAGGTAGGCGAACAGCTTGACCGCGCGCTCGACGCAACCGGGCAGCATCATGGTGTCGCCGTCGACCACGCCGACCACCGAATCTTCCAGCGGCATCTGCCGTGACAGGGCGCGAAAGGCATGGGCCAGGCCGTCACGCTTGCCGGTGCCGCGGGCGCGGACGATCACCAGCTTGATGTCGTCGCGATCCTTGACCTCGTTGCGCATGATCTCTTTGATGAACTGCTCGTCGCCTTTCTCGACGATCGAGGCAATCACCGTGCACGGCACCTTCAGCCGCTGCACCTCCTGGAACACCGACTGGTAGACCTTGAAGGTGGTGTGGGTGGGGATGCGAAAACTGGTCACCACCATGAACATGTGCGCCGGCAGCGCCGCATCGCCCATGCGCTCGACCGCCTTGCGCATGCGCGGGAACTTCCAGTGCAGAAAGTACATGCCGCGCAGGTAGTGGACGATAGCGTTGCCGTAGCGCCACATGCCCAGTGCACCGATGATGAAGATGAACTTATGGTGCGCAGGGTCGAGGTACTGCGGTGCGACCATCTCCGACGCCAGCGCGATCAGGCCGAACAGGCAGGCCCAGGCGCAAAACCGCGCGCCTGCCTGCAGGTAGTCCGGCCGGCCCGAGGGCGGCTGTTGCTGTCGTTCCATGTAGTCGTTGCTCCTGTGTTCGGGCCACGCCCGGCTGAATGACATGCGCACTTTTCGCGCCTGGCCAAGACAAGGTCGGCCGGGCAGGAGGCAGGTGGGCAGTCAGTCAGGCGGGGTGCCTGGGTCAATCGCCGGGTACTCTCTGGATGGAGTACTGGGGCCTTACCAGCAGATACCTTCACGCTGGGCATCGCTGCCGTGGGCCATGAAGCCGACCAGGTCGATGATCTGCTTGCCGCCGCTGGCATCCAGGGCCTGGGCGAAACGGTCATCGTTGTTGCCCAGCACCACCACCTCGGCTTCGCGGATCACCTGCTGCAGGTCGTTGCACAGCAGCGACGAAACGTGAGGGATCTTCGACTCGATGTACTCGCGGTTGGCGCCGAACACCCGTGCGTACTCGACGTTGGCGTCGTAGATACTCAACTCGTAACCCTTGCCGATGAGCATTTCCGCCAGCTCCACCAGCGGGCTCTCGCGCAGGTCGTCGCTGCCGGCCTTGAAGCTCAAGCCCAGGAGGCCGATGCGGCGTTTGTCCTGGCGGGTGATCAGCTCGAAGGCGTTCTTCACCTGGTTGCGGTTGCTGGCCATGATCGAGGCCAGCAGCGGGTGCTCGACGTCCAGCTGGCCGGCGCGGTAGGTGAGGGCGCGCACGTCCTTGGGCAGGCACGAGCCACCGAAGGCAAAGCCCGGGCGCAGGTAGTAGCGCGACAGGTTGAGCTTGTAGTCCTGGCAGACCACGTCCATCACCTCGCGGCCATCGACGCCGGAAGCCTTGGCAATGTTGCCGATCTCGTTGGCAAAACTGACCTTGGTCGCGTGCCAGACGTTGCAGGTGTACTTGATCATCTCGGCGACTTCGATCGACTTGCGGATCACCGGCGCGTCCAGGCCCTGGTACAGCGACTGCAGCAGGTCGCCCGATTGCGTGTCCAGCTCGCCGATCACGGTCATGGCCGGGAAGTCGTAGTCCTGGATCGCGGTGCTTTCACGCAGGAACTCGGGGTTGACCGCCACGCCGAAGTCAATGCCGGCGCGCTTGCCGGCGTATTTTTCCAGGATCGGGATCACCACGTTCTTCACCGTGCCGGGCAGCACGGTACTGCGCACCACCACGGTGTGGCGGCTGGCCTTGTCGCGCATGGCGGTACCGATTTCGCGGCACACCGCCTCCATGTAGACCAGGTCCAGGTCGCCGTTCTTCTTGCTTGGGGTACCGACGCACAGCAGCGACATCTCGGTGGCCAGCACCGCGGCCTGGACATCCGTGGTGCCACGCAGGCGGCCGTGGCGCACGCCATCGAGCAGCAGTTGTTCCAGGCCGGGTTCGACGATGGGTGACTTGCCCTGGTTGATCATGTCGATCTTGGCTGGCGAGATATCCACGCCCAGCACCTGGTGCCCACGCGCGGACAAACAACCGGCACAGACAGCGCCTACATAACCCAATCCAAAGATGCTGATATTCATAGTTCCCTCTCCCAAGGTTCAGCAAAAGCTGACCGAGATACTCAGTTAAACGGCATGGTTGACGCGGCAGACGCGCAAGAAAAAGCAGCGCGCTAACAGGAGGCGATGCAGGCGTTTTCGTTGTCTTATTACATCCTAAGGGAGTTTTTTAAACTTCGGCAAGCTGTCTCTAACTCTGAGTTGGATAAAGTTTAAAAATGTTTTGTTAAAGTTTAAAAACCCTTATAAATCAACAATTTAAAGTTTGATATTAGTTGGGCGTCAAAAAACCGATATCGTCTTTTTGCCGTCAAAATGACGTCAGAAAGCCGTTGCTTCGACGGCTTTTGGCGTTTTTCAAGGTTTTTTTGACGGGCTTTTCCGGTGTCCTCTTGAACTTCTTTATTCTCTGCGCGCTGTTGTAGTAGAGCGTTGAAATTCCCCGGGTGATGGCATTTTGGCTAGCAAGGGAAGTTGTCCGGAACTATTAATGCCTTGTGCATGAAGTGCAGGCGTGAATTACAGGGTTTGCGGCGCTTGTCCTGACAACTGTGGACAGGTAGAACGGGCGTCGACTTGTGCAGCGGAGCTGATCGCGGCATAGTTCTGGCTTCGTTCGAGGCACGCCATTGAAGGTTGTGTGCTCATCCATCCGGATGCTGGATAAGGGACGCCAAGCAAATGAACGGAATCGGTTCGCGTATCAGGGAAGAAAGAGAACGGCTGGGCCTGACCCAGCGGGTATTTGGCGACATCGGCGGGGTCGAGCCCAACGCCCAGGGCAAATATGAAAGCGGCGAGCGTACGCCCAAGGCCGACTACCTGGCGGCGGTGGCGGCGCGCGGGGTCGATGCGCTGTATGTGTTGAGCGGGGTACATACTCCGGTTGCGCACGGCAGCCTGAACGCCGAAGAAGAACAGCTGCTCGGCAGCTTTCGCCTGCTGCAAGCAGCCGACCAGGCTGCCGTCCAGCAATTGCTGGGCAGCCTTGCCGAGCGTGTACAGCGCCCGCCGCTGAGGGTTGGCGGCCATGAGCGGGGTATCTATGGACGGTTGTCTGGCAAATGAAAAATGACGTCAGGCAAATGACCTGTTCCGTTAGGTCTACGGCTCTATTTTTTGCTAAGGTGGCGGGATCCAATTACCGCCGCAGTGCGAGGTGTCTGCTTGATTAGGGTGCTGGTGGTCGATGACCACGATCTGGTGCGTACGGGCATCACGCGCATGCTGGCCGATATCGACGGTCTGCAGGTGGTGGGCGAAGCCGACTCTGGCGAGGCATCGCTGAAGGTTGCGCGCGAACTCAAGCCCGACGTGGTCCTGATGGATGTGAAAATGCCCGGTATTGGCGGCCTGGAGGCGACGCGCAAACTGCTGCGCAGCCACCCGGACGTGAAAGTGGTGGCGGTGACCGTCTGTGAAGAAGACCCGTTCCCCACTCGGCTGTTGCAGGCCGGCGCCGCGGGTTACCTGACCAAGGGTGCAGGGCTGGATGAAATGGTCCAGGCCATCCGCCTGGTGTTTGCCGGGCAGCGCTACATCAGCCCGCAAATTGCTCAGCAGTTGGCGCTCAAGTCGTTCCAGCCGCAAGGCTCGCCGTTTGACGCGCTGTCGGAGCGGGAAATCCAGATTGCCCTGATGATCGTTGGCTGCCAGAAGGTGCAGATCATCTCCGACAAACTGTGCCTGTCACCGAAAACGGTCAATACTTACCGTTACCGGATCTTCGAAAAACTCTCGGTCACCAGCGACGTCGAGCTGACGCTGCTGGCGGTCCGCCACGGCATGGTTGACGCCAGTCTCTGAGCGCATTCATGACAGCTGTGTTCGATTCAAGCGCATTCCTGGCGACCTGCAGCGGTCGCCCGGGCGTCTACCGGATGTTCGACGGTGAGGCCCGGCTGCTGTATGTGGGCAAGGCCAAGAACCTCAAGAAGCGCCTCGCCAGCTACTTTCGCAAGACTGGCCTGGCGCCGAAGACGGCTGCCCTGGTGGCGCGCATCGCCCAGGTCGAGACCACCATCACCGCCAACGAGACCGAGGCGCTGCTGCTTGAGCAGACCCTGATCAAGGAATGGCGGCCGCCGTACAACATCCTGTTGCGCGACGACAAATCCTATCCTTATGTCTTCCTCTCCGATGGCGACTACCCGCGCCTGGGCATTCATCGCGGGGCCAAGAAGCAAAAAGGCAAGTATTTCGGCCCTTACCCCAGCGCCGGCGCCATCCGCGAAAGCCTGAGCCTGCTGCAGAAGACCTTTTTCGTCCGTCAGTGCGAAGACAGCTATTACAGCAACCGCACCCGGCCGTGCCTGCAATACCAGATCAAGCGCTGCAAGGCGCCCTGTGTCGGCCTGGTCGAGCCTGAGGAATACGCGGTCGATGTGCGCCACTCGGTGATGTTTCTTGAGGGCCGCAGCCACCAGCTGACCAACGAGCTGAACGCCGAGATGGAACAGGCGGCCATGGCCCTGGAGTTCGAGAAGGCCGCCGAACTGCGCGATCAGATCGCCTTGCTGCGCCGGGTCCAGGACCAGCAGAGCATGGAAGGCGGCAGCGGCGACGTCGATGTTGTCGCGGCGTTCGTCAACCCCGGCGGCGCCTGCGTGCACCTGATCAGCGTGCGCGGCGGGCGGGTGCTGGGCAGCAAGAACTTCTTCCCCCAGGTGGGCATCGAGGAGGAGGTGGCCGAGGTCATGGCCGCGTTCCTCTCGCAGTATTACGTGGGCAACGCCGAGCGCGAGCTGCCCGGCGAACTGATCGTCAACGTGGTGCACGAGGACTTCGCGGCCATCACTGCCGCCATCGAAACCCTGCGCGGCCGTGAACTGACCATCAGCCACCGGGTGCGGGGCACCCGTGCGCGCTGGCAGCAACTGGCGGTGACCAACGCCGAACAGGCGCTGGGTGCACGCCTGGCCAACCGCCAGCACATGGCTTCGCGCTTCGAGGCGCTGGCCCAGGTCCTGGCCCTGGACGAAACCCCGCAGCGCCTGGAATGCTACGACATCAGCCATTCCAGCGGCGAAGCCACCGTGGCCTCGTGCGTGGTGTTTGGCCCGGAAGGGCCGCTCAAGTCCGACTACCGGCGCTACAACATCGAAGGCGTGACCCCGGGTGACGACTACGCGGCCATGCACCAGGCCCTGACCCGGCGCTTTGGCCGGCTCAAGGACGGCGAGGGCAAGCTGCCCGACGTGCTCCTGGTGGACGGCGGCAAGGGCCAGTTGAACATGGCCCGGGAAGTGCTGCAGGAACTGGCGGTGCCCGACCTGATCCTGCTCGGGGTGGCCAAGGGCACCACGCGCAAGGCCGGTTTCGAAACCCTGTACCTCAATGATGTGGCCCACGAGTTCACCCTCAAGGGCGACTCACCGGCGCTGCACCTGATCCAGCAGATTCGCGACGAAGCGCACCGTTTTGCCATCACCGGCCACCGTGCCCGCCGTGGCAAGACCCGCCGCACCTCGACCCTCGAAGGCGTCGCTGGCGTCGGCCCGAAACGCCGCCGCGACCTGCTCAAGCACTTCGGTGGCTTGCAGGAACTGACCCGCGCCAGCGTCGAAGAAATCGCCAAGGCACCGGGAATCAGTAAAAAGCTTGCCGAGTCGATTTATGCCAACCTGCATAGCGAGTAGAATGCTCGCTCACTTTGCAGCCAGTTGTGCCGATGAATATTCCAAATCTGCTTACCGTTCTTCGCGTCCTGCTCATTCCGATCTTCATTTTGCTGTTCTATGTTCCGTATCACTGGAGCTATATCGCAGCGAGCAGTGTCTTCGCCATCGCCGCGGCCACTGACTGGCTGGACGGTTACCTGGCCCGTCGCCTGCAGCAGAGCACGCCATTCGGTGCCTTCCTCGACCCTGTGGCCGACAAGCTGATGGTGGCCGTGGCCCTGGTATTGCTGGTGCAAGTGCACGCCAACTTCTGGCTGACCCTGCCGGCAGCGGTGATCATCGGCCGCGAGATCGTGGTTTCGGCCCTGCGCGAGTGGATGGCGGAGCTGGGGGCGAGGGCGCATGTGGCGGTGTCGAACCTGGGCAAGTGGAAGACCGCGGCGCAGATGCTCGCCCTGGTGATTTTACTGGCCAACCCGCCGGTGCTGACGTTCTGGGTGATTCTGGGCTACGCCTTGCTGATGATCTCGGCCGGCCTGACCCTGTGGTCGATGGTGCACTACCTGCGCGCCGCCTGGCCGCACCTGCGCGAAGGCTCGGAACAGAAATAAAGCTTTTTTGAATCAAGGGCTTGACGAGATTTATTGAATCGTTACAATAGCCCCCATCACGACGCGGGAATAGCTCAGTTGGTAGAGCACGACCTTGCCAAGGTCGGGGTCGCGAGTTCGAGTCTCGTTTCCCGCTCCAAGATTCAGAAAAAAGCCACTCAGATGAGTGGCTTTTTTGTGCCTGAAAAATACCTCAGCGTGATATGCATTGCGCTGGACGTTCGAGCGCGTCAGTCGGTAGGCAGGTGAAACTGCACCTCCATGGCATCATGAAGGAGTCGGACGACCTCGATCACGTCGTCGTTTGCCACGCGATAGAACACGACATGGCGCGGGGTTTTGATCGTTCCATGGGGGTGTTTAGCCAGTTGGCGTGAGTAAATGAGGTGATAGCTGCGAAGGCTCGGTGCAGGCTCATCGCGGTCGTGGCTGCCAATGCGATAGGGCGTGTCGGCGATAGTTTGTAATGCGGAGAGGATCAGCGCCTGGTAGCGCTGGCGTGCTTGATCGCCGAACTGCGTCTGGGAGAGCCTGAGGATGTCGACAATGTCGGCGCGCGCCGCGTTGGAAATCCGATACTGCGGCATGCTCAATGTTTCTCGCGCGCGGGGAGGGTGGCCTCCAGGCTCAAGCCCTCGATGTAGTGCTCCAGATCCCCTTCGTTCAACTGAGTAAAGCGCCCGTGCTCAAGATCCATGATGCCGATCGAGGTCGCCTGACGCAGGGCCTCAATTTTGGCAGTGTCTTCGGCGATGCGCTGCTCCAATAGACGCAAACCTTCTCGCATCACTTCGCTGGCATTCTGATAACGGCCGGACTGCACCAGGTCCTGGATAACCTGATCCTGGTGAGGGGTGAGCACAACGTTTCGCGTCGCCATAATGAGCTCCAGCTTTCGGCAATCAGGTTCTTTCGATCAATGGCATATTATGCCAATTTACCCGCGAACACATAGTTTGGGAGTTGTATCTGACGAACTGTGTAGCACGGGGTCATCCTTTGCGCCGAACAGCGCCTGCAGACCCGGACCGCATGTGCACAAAGTCCAAACAAGGCTGTCGCAGGCGGGACGTCGTGGACAGCTTGATTGGTGCGGGCCTTGGGCCCTCAGCTTGGCCAAGCCTTGTTTGATGTTGTAGTGGTCTGATATCCAATCCGCCTATCAACAACCCGTGCAGTCGTAGCGAGGCAAAGGGACGGATTGGGTCTCTCGGTGTCTGCTGGTTGTCTATAATTTTTCAGAATCACACCGCTTTGGCATCGACTACACGACCGGGATAGAACGAGCATGTCCTCAGAGAATGAGCTTCCACTCGGGCCCGACACCTTATTTGACGACGCCGATTGCGGCCTGTTGCTGGCGGCAGCAAATGGGAGAATCGAACGGGCCAATCTAACTTTCTGTCGCTGGATCGGTTTCGGTCGGGAGGAACTGCTGGGGAGAACAATTCAGAGTCTAATGACCCTGGAGTCCAGGACCTTTCATCAGGTCTACTGGGGACCTCTAATGCAGATTCAAGGCTCAGTAGCCAATGTGAAATTTGATCTTGTTCATCGAGCAGGCTACTCAATCCCCATGATGCTCAGCGCCATTAGTTGCGAGCATTCAAACGGCATATTTCATGAGTTGACACTATTTAAAGCTGAAGATCGGCGAAGGTATGAGCGGGGGCTGGTTAATGCTCGAATGCTCGCTGAAGGGCATTTGGCCAAAAGTCTGAAAGCTCAAAGGTCTCAAGAGATCACGCAAGGTAAGCTGCGGACAATTTATGCCGCCGCCGAAGGTCGGGCGCTCTTCGCCGAACAGATGGTCGGGATCGTAAGCCACGATCTGCGCAATCCGCTTTCGGCAATCAGAATGGCGGCTGAAATTTTGTCACGTCGTGATCAGGATGCCAAGTCTATCCAGATGCTGGGTCACATCACCCATTCGGTCGAGCGGGCTCAGCGACTTGTAGCTGACCTGTTGGATTTTACGCTCGTACAGGTTGGTCGCGGGATCGCCGTGGTTTGTGCGCCTCTAAGCTTCCATGAGGTCGTTGCAGACTGCCTTAAGGAAATCCGGCTGTCGTTTCCCACGAGCGATTTGGTTCATGTACACAGCGGCCAGGGGGATTTCTTTGCAGACAGTGATCGGTTGTATCAGATGGTCGGTAATCTTGCGGCTAACGCCATCGCCTATGGCGCAGAGGGCTCCACTGTCACGGTGTCTACCCATGTTGAGGAAGAAACCGTCACCATTTCCGTGCACAACGTCGGAGCGCCGATTCCCACTGGGCTTCTGAAAAATCTATTCGAGCCTATGATTCGCGGTAGCCATGATAACGCAGAGCTACGCAGCGTGGGACTGGGGCTGTTTATCGTTCGTGAAATTGTAAGGGCTCATCATGGTGAGATCACTGTCAGTTCCACTGTTGAATTGGGTACTACATTCACCGCGACCTTCCCGCGGCTAAGGGCTATAACTTAGGGCGCTGGGTGGTAGACAGAGGGGATTGTGTTCGGTCGGCAGGACGTCTGAGGAGGGAGGTTGTGGTTATCCACCAAGGTGTTTAGGACTGAGATAAATACTAGGGTCTGTACGAAATATGCCTGCGCGACACTTATGCTGCGTTGAAAACAGATTCGGAATGCTCATTGACAGCCAGTCAAGTCGTGCGCGACCCCGGCCGTTGCTCGCCTGTTTTCGCCTTGCCTAAGCGCCGTTCGGCGATTTTTCGTACAGGTCTTAGCCCAGCTAAACGTAGGGTTGACCACCAAATCCCCTTGGGAGTCGCTGCAGCCCCGGCATGGCGGTGAGCTTGTCCCTCCAGGCTTCGCGCCAATTACTAGCGATGTGAAGGCCCTTGGCTTTCCGCGCGGCTCTGCGCGCTGCGTTGCGTGCATCTTTGCGGGCATCTTTGAATGCGTCGGTGCTACGACAGCTGCGGCATTTCACCCGCGTCAGTTCAGTGGTTGAGATTAGATTATCGCCATGATGGCCGCAGGCGAGATGTCCGGCGACCTTGAAGTGAGTGATCATTGGTGAGCTTCCTCGTGGTAAGTGCGGTGCTGGGAGCAATCCGATACGTGGTGCGGGAAGTGCCCCCAGTAATCCAGTTTTCCGAGTCTGACGGATAGTGGGCCGATGTTCTGTTCGCTGAAGCACATACCTGCGGCAGAGAGTGGACTGAGCCGGTGCTGGCCGGCCAGGAAAGGGCACATCAGCGTTAGTGCAAGGGTTGGTCTTGCCGCTCATACCACTTCATCAGAGGCAGAACCGACATGCCGTGTACCACGATAGAGACAGTGACGGTCACCAACGTCAGCGTTATCAATTGTTGAGCCAAGGTGGGGGGCAGACCATGGCGAATGGCGAACATCAGGTAAAAGATGGAACCTATTCCTCGTATCCCGAACCAGCAGATCATCATGCGCTGTGGTTTGGGCACGTATTCACCCAGCATCCCAATCGCAACAGCTAGCGAGCGCAGGAGCATGAACAACAAGGGTATGAACCACCACAACGCTGGCCAATACACCACGTAGGGCAGTAATGCCCCTACGAACAGCACCATCCCAAGCTCGGCCAGCTTTTCGAGTTGCTCATTGAACCCGATCACTGCGCTGGTCATGGTCGCGCTGGCATGGTGGGAGTGCGTGGCCAATGCCTTGTAGGCGTGGCCGCTCACACCAGGTCTCGTGCTCAGTGATGCCGCGTCGGGCTGCGGTTGTTCCTTGACCCTTTGTAGCGCCAGACCCGCGGCGAATACTGCCAGGAAGCCGGATGCCAGGCTCAGTTGCGCAGCGCCATAAGCCATCGCCAGCAGACCGAGTGAGAGGAATTCGTCCAGACCTACGGCCAGTCTATAGCGCGTACGCAGGTGAACAACGAGGCTACCGATGATTGCACCTAACGTAACGCCGATCAGCAGGCCTCCTGCTGTGGCCCAGATCAGGTCTATTGCCCACCAACGCCAGCCACCTCTGCCGAGGTCGTGCAGCCCCAGGAGCCCGAGGCCTAGTATCACGAAGGGGAACGCCGTTCCGTCGTTCAAGCCACCTTCCCCGGAAAGGCTGAAACGCAGGCGATCTGGATGTACTTCACTGTTAGTTTGCACCCCTGAGGCCAGCACAGGGTCTGTCGGGGCAAGGATGCCCCCTAGCAACACAGCTGCCCCCAGCGGAAGCCCCAGTCCCCAGAAACCGACGGCTGTGATAAGCCCTACCGTGAGCACCATGGATATGAGCGCCAAGCGTAGCGGCAGCCTCCAGCTTCGGTCGGAGAATGGAACAGCCCCCATCTTTAATCCCACATTGAACAGTGAGATAAGCACTGCGACCTCGGCGACCCATTCCAGCACATCGGCATGATGCGCAGGGTCCAAGGTGATCACCGCGAACACCGCAGGTCCTAGCATGTAGCCGACTAGAAGGTAGACCATGGCGCTGCTCAACAGTAACCGAGCGAGTAGGGTTGCCCCCAGCACCATGGTGATGAGTAAAGTCCCGAGGAGTAGTGACCATAGGGCAATAGACATGGCAGTCAGTTAACCTGGAGCGCGTTGTAACCTTGTCTAGCATCCTCTACCGGAGGGCCAGGTACTACAGAAAATTGAGTCCCTATGCCCACGTCGCCGGTAGGTGGAAATCCCCTGCGGGGCTATCATTGTGAAAGCACGTGTGTTCGCAGGCCATTGGCACCGTTGGAGAAACCATGTCTGAGCTTCCCCACCCGCTGCAGAACCGTCTGCTGGCGGCCTTACCCATAGAGATTCAAGAGCGGCTGATTCCCCAGTTAGAGTTGGTGGCCTTGCCCTTGGGCAAGGTTGTGTATGAGTCAGGTGATTCTCTGCAGTATGTCTATTTCCCTACCGACACCATTATTTCCCTGCTTTACGTGATGGAAGACGGTGCCTCGGCGGAAATATCCGTGGTGGGCAACGAAGGGCTCGTTGGTATAGCCGTCTTCATGGGCGGCGAAAGCACCCCAAGCCGGGCTATTGTGCAGAGCGCCGGGAACGCCTACCGGCTGGCGGGGCAGCGCCTGAAAAGTGAGTTCAACCGGCATGGTGAAATGATGCAGCTGCTGCTGCGCTACACCCAGGCGTTAATTACTCAAATGGCACAAACGGCAGTGTGCAACCGCCATCATTCAATCGACCAGCAGCTTTGTCGTTGGTTGTTGCTATCGCTGGATCGCTTGCCGAGTAATCAGTTGATCATGACCCAGGAGCTGATCGCTAACATGCTTGGCGTTCGCCGCGAGGGCGTCACGGAAGCTGCGGGTAAATTGCAGAAACTCGGTGTGATCGAGTACAGCCGTGGTCATATTGAGGTGTTAAATCGCGCGAAGCTTGAAATGCTGTGTTGCGAGTGTTATGCAGTTGTAAAGAAAGAAACCGATCGTCTTCTTGTGCATACTGCCTTCAGCCAAACCACTTCGCACTGAACAGGTCCAACAGCCAGGCTCACAGTGCGCCTGTGTACCTGTCACTATCGTGCTATCCCGTCGTGAGGCTTGTAAACGAAGAGCTTTCCTGTTTCGGCTGTCATGGTGTATTGCTTGGCCCAGTCGGGCGTTACGCCTTTGCTATGACGTGTGCCATCGCATACCTCAACCCAGGCGTGATTTTCAGGTTTCGGTGTTGATCGCGCGATAGCATTCGCATGACGCAGCCTCTAATCCCTTGCGGTCAAGGATGGTAATGTCACCGCGGGTGTATCGAATCAAGTTGCGCTGCTGCAGTGCACCAGCAGCCAAGGTCACTCCACTGCGCCTTACGCCAAGCATGTTGGCCAGGAGTGCGTGTGTTAGATAAAAATGGTTGGCGTGCGCACGGTCATGGGCCATCAGTAGCCAACGTGCTAGACGCGGCTCGATCTCATGGAAATGGATGCAGGCTACCGATTGCGCCAGTTGCTTGAGCAACTCATACAAGTATTTGTTCAGCCGATGCAACAGCAAGGGGTTATCGCGGAGCGCGACCTGCAACTGCGCGCAACTCATTCGCAGGCTGCTGCCGGCCCCGTGTACGATCGCGTGCATGGGGGCAGTGTCGATCCCTAGGGCAAGGGTCGCACCGAGCATGCCTTCATAGCCGATCAGACCTATCTCAAGGGGGGGACGGCCGCGCAACCCCGTCATCAGGGAAATAAATGCGGTACCTGGGAAGTACACATGCAGCAGGGGCTGGCCGGGCTGACACAACACCGTACCAAAGGCCAGGTCGACGCGCTCGCACTGATCCACTATTGAGTTATAGCCCTTTTTAGACAGGCCCTGGAGCAGTCGGTTCTCCACCTGCCGTGGTGTTTTGGCTAGCACGCGTTTGTCCTGCAGCACTGTGACGGTGGCAACAGAGGTGCTGTATGGCCTCGTGCAGAAAGTCTGGACGACGTTCGCCTAACAGTTTGTTCGCTACAGCACGCTCTCGTGTGGTTGCGAGAGTGCGTTCAGCGCTCTGTACGCCGGCCACGCTGTTTGTGTTTCCTGAATGCACCAGACTATTGAGTTGGATCAGCGATTCAAATCTTCTTTCAGGTCCCCGAGACCCGCTTGAATAGCGCCAACGGTTTTCTCAATCTTTCCTCGTTCCTCCAGGTGTTCGTTGCCAAAGGTTTTGCCTGCGACTTCCTTGATCGTACCTTCAATTTTTTTAACCCTGCCTTTTACTTGATTCTTGTTCATGGTGCACTCCAGTGTCGGCTTGCAATACAGCGTGCTTGTTGTCACGCGTTTATAGCGACCACGTACAAGAGGTTCGGTGCAAAAGAGTTTTAAGTCTGTACGGCAACACACATACCTGCAGACCAGTGGTCCGGAACTGTTGTTGTACTCACTTGTTTCTGGCACCCATTGTTTCCAACGATGTGTACTGTGTGCGGTGCCGTACAGATCGCCGCCAGTAAAGGGTTCACTCTGGTGTCGTTATATCGTTGGGCATGCGCGACAGCGATCAAACCTGTTCTTTCGCGCACTTGAGGAAATAGTCATGGGCGTGGGTACAATTCTATTAATCGTCTTAATCCTGCTACTGATCGGTGTGCTCCCGAGCTGGCCGCACAGCAGGAACTGGGGATATGCACCGACTGGCGGGTTGGGTATCGTGGTAATCATTGTCCTCGTATTGCTGCTGATGGGGTGGATATAACCGACTGGCCGCTGTCAGTCGCACAACCAACGATCACTTCCTTTCTATTACTGGTATTGGAGTTCAACAATGAAAAATTCATTGCGATTGTTGTTTTCGATAGTTTTTGTCGTTTTGTCATTGGCATCAGCAGGTCTCATTAACAGCGCGAGTGCTGCAACGGCCGCTGACCTAGACAAGGACTCCCAACAGGCCTTACAGATACTCTACAAGGCACACCCATTGGCCGAAACCATGTCGCGCACCGCCAAGGCTGTGCTCGTATTCCCCAACATCGTCAAGGCGGGCCTGGTGTTTGGTGGTAGTTATGGTGAGGGTGAGTTGTTGATAGGTTCTAAAGTAGACGGCTATTACAACTCTGTGACGGGCTCCTGGGGGTTGCAGGCAGGTGCGCAATCCTACGCTTATGCCGTGTTCTTGATGACCGACAAAGCCCTTCAGTACGTGCGTGATACGAAGGGCTGGGAGGTCGGCGTAGGGCCCACTGTCGTGGTTGTCGATCAGGGCGTGGCGAAAAATTTATCGAGTTCGTCGTTGCAACAGGATGCCTATGCGTTTGTCTTCGATCAGCAAGGATTGATGGCGGGTATCAGCATTGAGGGCACCAAGATTTCGCTCATCAAGCGCTAGCCCAGCGCACGCCCCGATCACTGTCGGGGCGTTCATCTCGGGAGCAATGCCGATGAATACCCTGACCATAGAAGGCTGGTGTAAGACCAGTAGCGAGGATACACCCATTGAACTGGGGCAAATCCATTTTCACGTCAGTGGGGCGGATCATCTGCGGCTTGAGGAGGCTGAAGAACAGCTGAAAAGGACCCAAGCGTCCGAGGTGATGGTCGATGTCGATATCAGTCAGATGGATTTGATACTGCCTCTGGAGTGTGGCCCATTATCTGATTGCCAATTTCGGGTTTATTTAAGTGCTCGTGACCAACGCGGTCAATTTCATTTGGTCGGGCATCGTGCTGCTGACGGTGCGCTGTTCTACAGCAATGCGGTCATGGTTGATCAATTGGGTTGACTGTGTGGGCGCATGTCTACTTCCGGTGACTTTGCTCATCACCGACTCCAACGCTCATTGCCGTCAGCATCTCGGGGGGATTGATTATGACATCCCCGCTGCTTTCATCAGGGCCTTGGTATTCTACGGTTGCGCTCCACACCGCGTTGCCTCCCGTATATTGCCAGATGCGCTCCAGCAGCTTTTTCCTATGGCTGACTCAGCGCAGGGATTCGGATGGAAGTGGGAGGAGGGCCTATAGATGTCCGTATCCGGCTGCCTGGGTGAAGTCGGCCAAATGCCAGATATCACCGTTCGCCCCCCAAGTTCCGTCAACAACCTCCTCGATCTGTATCGAGCTCAGCAACTGGCGCTGATCCTCCGCTGCCAGGCTCGATTGTATGGCGCAATGCAGTTCACGCACGTAGCGCTGACGCATCGGTGCATCAAGAACGCCGGCAGGCACCTTGACGATGACAATGCAGGGGACAACCCGGGCATGAGGAGCAACGCCTGCGCACAGCCATTCATCGGCCTGAACTTCCTCGATGAGCACCCAGCACAGCGCACGCTGCTGAGGGGCATCGCCCATGTGCTCATTAAGCATTGCCACGTCGCTTACGCTTCGAAGCAGTTGCTGGCGCTGTGGCTGGTTGAAAGCGCCGGTAGGCACCTTGATCAGGATATTTGGCATGGCGAAACCTCGCGGTTAACTGGAGGCGCTATTGGGCCAGTTATTGCTCTACTCGATAAGTGACCGATTCGTCTTCTTTCGGGCATAATCGGACAATGTACGATTTCACTGTCCTCGTCTTTCCCGGGGCGTTCGCCTCGAGCGTCGCAGCCACCCTGGACATCCTCGGCACCGCCGCCACACTTGCGCAACGGCGCGGCCTTGCCGTGCCACGCTGGCGCGTTTGTGGGCCGCAGCCAGGGCTGATTACGCTGGGCCAAGGCATGCTGCTGCAGGTTGACGCGCTGACCACAGACGTCGAGGACAACTCCTGCTGGGTCATTCCGGGCCTTGGCATCAGCGACTTCGACGCGCTGCTGCAGCGTCTTGAGGACGACTGGGTCCTTCAGACACTGCCAGCGCTGAAGGCGCATGTGAATCAAAGCAAGGAGATTGCAGCCTCGTGCTCGGCGGTCTTTCTCCTGCATGCCGCAGGGCTACTGACGGGGCGACGGGTGACGACGTCCTGGTGGCTCGCCCCTTGGCTGTCGAGCATTGCGCCTGACTGCATTGTCGACCCCAATGTCATGGTGCTCTGCGACCCGCCCTTGACGACCGCCGGCGCAGCCTTCGCGCAAACTGACCTGATGCTGCACCTGCTGCGCAGACGTCTGTCACCGGAGCTCGCCGACGTTGTGGGCAAGGCCCTTCTACTCGATGGCCGGCAGTTGCAATCCCCATTCATCAACCCGGCAATCATGGCCCAGGGCAATACGCTGGTCGCCAACCTCACCGCCTACATAGAAGCACGACTGCCCCATCCGCCCAGTGTCCCGAGCCTTGCAGCGTACGTCGGCATGTCTGAGCGAACGCTGTCCCGGCACCTTCAAAAAGCAACCGGTCTTTCAACTCGGAATTTGATCCAGCGTGTACAACTGAACAGGGCCCGCGTGCTGCTGGAAACCAGCAGGTACTCCGTTGAATTCATCGCCGAGCAGGTCGGATATCAGGATGCCACAGCCCTACGGCGACTTATGCGCCGCCTGTTGAACGCCTCCCCAAAACAACTGCGCCAGTAACCTCTCTCTCTGAAGATCTCGTCCGCAGACAGCTCGTAGCAGAAAGCTTGCACGATCGCCAAGGCGCTGAATTTATGCTTAGGTGCAGCGTACTCTCATCCACCTGTTGAGGCTCAGGGCCTGCTATGCGCGGTTCTGGTGGTGCAGGGTGGATAGGCGTGAAGGCCACGCTCATTGAGCCCCGTCGTCAGGTAGAGTACCTGTGCATGCTTCAGAGGCCGGCAGTCTGTAAGGAGTGCCCGAACATATAAACAGCAGACTGCGCTGGAGTAGCCCCGGCTTCGACGTTTGACGCGCCGATAAGGGTGGGCTTACAGCTGCGTTGTGTGACGGGTCTTTATTGGCGGAATTGATTATATGAAGTTGTTTAGACCGTTACTTCAGCGGCCGGTGGCGTTGTTATGGGGAGGGCTGGCGCTATCTTCGATCGGCGACGAGTTGTTCGCGATCGCCGTCGCCTGGATGGCAGTGCAGATCGCCGGCACCGATGCGAGTTGGCTTAGTGCGTTGCGCGGTGGGGCCGCGTTGGCGGGGGCGCTGCTGGGAGGGATCTGGGCTGAGCGTTGGGACCATCGACGCACGATGATCGGTGCCGACCTGACGCGGGCCGGGCTCGCCCTGCTTCCGATGCTGGCCTGGACGCTGGGCATCATGAGCCTGTGGATGCTGGCAGTGCCGGTCATGCTCATGATGATTGTCAACGCTTTGTTCGAACCGGCCTTGCGCGCCAGCCTGCCACGCATTGTCGTGGCGTCGGACCAGTTGCAGGCCGTCAATGCGCTATTCGACGCGATCATCCGGGTGGCTCGAGTGATCGGGCCGATGCTGGCCGCGGCAATTACGCTGCTGATTCCGCTTGAGCATCTGTTTACCCTCAATAGCCTGACTTTCCTGATCTCGGCTTGGGCGGTGATGAAGCTGAGCAAGGCATTGCCTCGTCAACCGCTCAAGGTGACGAGCCGGCGTGCCGCCTTCACTGCCGGTTGGCGCAGCCTGGTCGGTCGCCGGCAGATGCAGGCGGTGTATGTGTGTGCTGGATTGGGCAACATCGCCTGGAGTCTGGGCATTTCTATCGGCATGGCGCTGGCCGTGGTCAAATACGACATCCAGGGCTTCGGTGTACAGGACTTTGCCGCCTACGGCCTGATCATGGGCGCCTATGGCTGCGGCAACCTGATCTCTATTTTCGTCGTCGGGAACCTGCATATCCACCGCCTGTATGGTGGCTTTACCTTCGGCTCCGTGGTCAACGGCCTGGGCATTGCGACGATCGGTGCGGCGGTGATGTATTTGCCAGCGGAGTACGTCCTGGCCGGGATGATGTTCGGCGCCGGCCTGGCCGCGCTCGGTGGGCCACTGATCGACATTTCATTCATTCTGCTGATTCAAACCACATTCAGGCAAAGCGAGATCGCCGGGCTGGCAAGGTTGCGCTTTGCTACGCTGGGTGCCTCCATTCTCATTGCCGGGGCCTGCGGCGCGGCACTTTATGCGCGGTTCGAAACCGGTATGGTCATCCTCGGTAGCGGGATTTTCGAAGTGATCGTCGGTGCGATGGTATTGCTCGTTCCCAAGGACAATGAAGCTGCCTGAGGCTCATTACTTTTCCGAGGAGGAAATAGCCTGGAAAAGGAACGCCATGTTGCCTCCAGCGACGAGAAAAACATCACCCGGTTCATCGAACTTCTTAGCCAGCCCGTTATCCCTGGCTATTTGTGCCAAGACGCGACGGCGGGCTGCAACGCGATTGGCCAACCCTGGTTGAAGCCTCCCGAATTACCTCATTCTTATACTGATGCCCTGACCACCAATGGACAATCCACTGGCTGAGCTCCCGATTCCTCAAGGCTGTCGATCAAGTGCCGGGCAGCCTTGCGACCGATTTCGTAGTACGGCAGTTGCACCGTGGTCAGCGGCGGGATGAACAGCTCAGCAATACCGATCATGTTGTCGTAGCCGAGCACGGCGACATCGTCGGGAATTTTCAGACCACGGCCCAACAGCACTTGATAGGCACAAAAAGCAATGCGGTCGTTGCCACAGATCAGAATGTCGAATTGGGGACGACCATCAGTGATGTGCCGGTCGAGGATGGCTGCGGTTTCACCATAGGCGTCATGATCGGACAGGTCGTACTGCAGGAGTGCGTCAGGCGCCAGTCCGAATGCCTGACAAGCACGCTGCATGCCTTTCTGACGCAGCCCCCAGGCCAGACTCTGTTTGGGCAGGTTGATAAACAGAGGACGCTGATAGCCTTGGCTCAATGCGTGATGCACGGCTCGATACTGCCCCGTTTCGTCGTCGGGCACATAACTGACCAGGTGGCTGTCGTCCGCCAGGCAATTGGCGAGTACCAGGGGTTTGCTCTTCAACCGCTCGGGAATGCACACCTGGCGCAACCCCATGGCGCTGAAGATCAACCCGTCAGGGCGGTGTGACAACATAAGGTCGATGTTCTGGTCGGTAGGCGGGTTGCTTAGCAGGTTAAGGATAAAGACATTCCAGCCTGCTTGCTGCGCGGTCTGTTCGATGGACAGCAGCAGCTCGACGGCGAACGGCGTGGTCGCAGTGTCCAGCGCGAACACACCGATGGTTCGTGTCTGGAGGTTGTCGCCGCGAATCTTGCGCGCCGACAGGCTCGGAACGAATTGCAGTTCATCAATGGCACGACGTACCCGCTGATAGGTTTCGGGGCTCAATTTTTCCGGATTGTTGAGCGCTCTAGAAACCGTCATCAGGGACACGCCGGCCAGTTGTGCAACGTCTTTCACTGAAGTCATACGAGGCGAGACCGGTCAGGTTTGCGGAGAATCATGACACATGGCCTGCGCTTCTTGCGATCCGAATGACGCAGCTCATAGCCATCCCGAGGCGAGAGGCCATGCTCTGGGAATGCAGACACGCCCGCCATTCCCGCTTGCAAGGAGCTTCACCCCCAGACTGTCGGGCTGCGGATAGAGGCGACTGCTGAGGCTAAAGCACCCGCTTTCGTCGAACACCTCGATGGACGAGCGATCCAGGAACACGCGCAGTTCGAGTCGCTCCTGCCTTGCGTCTATCGCCACACTGCGCTGACCTGTGGCTTGCGCACCCGAGTGGCTGCGGTCAAGCACCAGACGACGTAACGACGCATCATAGTAGAGTAGGGTTTCCTCATGGCCATCGTCGCTGCAGCGCAAGGCGATTCCCAAGTGCCCATCGGTGCAGCCGAGCAAATCCAGATGCACATGGAGTTCGAGCATATCGCCCTTCACTTGCGGCACCCACCGGGTTCCCGACCCATCCCACCATGGCGTACTCGGCAATGGCGCCTTGCGTAGAGCGCTGAGCTCCCGTGCCGGATACACGTGCAGGCGATCTGCGCGCAGTTCAAGTTCGCGCGGTAAACCGAGCATGCCGCACCAGTGATGGGCTCTGCTCGGCATCGGGCTTTCCCACATGTCGAGCCACGCCCACAAAAGTCGTCGACCATCGGCGGCTATCAACGTTTGCGCTGCATAGAAATCGTGGCCGTTATCCAGCTCGATAAAAGGCCCGCCAGTGAAGTGCCACTCGCTGTTGAGTCGGCCCACTCGATAACCGGTCTGGTACTTGTTGAGCCGTTCATAACCTTGGGGTTGCATGCCTTGGGGGGAGTACAGCAGCACATCGCGTCCGTTCAGTCGAAACAGATCCGGGCACTCCCACATGTAGCCATCGCCCTCGCTGCCACTGGACACGTAATCGAGGAACTCCCAGGTGAACAGGTCCGTAGAACGGTACAGCGGGAGCAGCGGCCTATCGCCCAGACGTGCGCCGGCAATGAGGTACCAAAAGTCATCCTCTTTCCATACCTTGGGGTCACGAAAGTGCATTATCGTGTCGTGCGGCGCGGTCTCGATGACTGCGCCCTGCTTGACGAACCGGATGCCGTCGATACTGGTGGCCAGGCACTGTACTTGACGGATCAAGCGTTCGTCACCCACTTCCCCCAGCCAGGTGTGTCCGGTGTAGATCAGTGCGAGGGTATCCCCGTACACCACCGCACTACCGGAAAAACATCCATCACGGTCGAAGTCATCGCCGGGTGCCAGTGCAATGGGCAGGTGCTGCCAATGAACCAGATCGGCGCTTTTGGCGTGCCCCCAATACATCGGGCCCCATTTCGCTTCGAAGGGGTAATGTTGATAGAAAACGTGATATTCGCCACGAAAGTACACGACCCCGTTAGGGTCGTTCATCCAACCTGCCGGGGGAGCGATATGATAACCGGGCCGATAATCCTGGATGACACGAGACAGGCCGTCACTCAGTGCCTGCTGCGCAAGATCAAGGGAAGAAGACATTGGATCGCTCATGTTGTTCGAAGACAAGGTCATAGGGCCGGTGCTCGGTCTGAGCGCAGAGAGACTTCATTCGGACGGGTTTCAATGGCTTGTGGATGACGCTCCAAGACCGTACCGTCGTTGTCGAACAGGTGCAGGTTGTCGATGTCCAGCTGCAGTTCGACCCGATCGCCCGCCTGCCAGCCGGCGCTGACCTCGCAACGACAGATCAGTGGCTCCTCCTGGCCTGTTTCGAGGTGCACATACGTTTCGCTGCCAAGGTATTCGACCCCGGCCACGACGATCCCGACTGCCCCCCCTGCCGCTTTGAGCGAAACATGCTCCGGGCGAACCCCCAGGCTCAGTAACGTGCCTGCCGCCAGGTGTGAGCTGTCGAAGGGTAGGGAGGTCATACCCAAAACGGGGGTATCGACCAGGCTGGTTTCGCCCGGGGTATGCAGGCGCGCCGCTAGAAAGTTCATTTTTGGCGAACCGAGAAAGCCGGCGACAAAGCGGCTCGCTGGGCGCTCATAGAGTTCGCGCGGTGAGCCGATCTGCTCTATATGACCGCCATTGAGCACAACAATTTTGTCGGCAAGGGTCATCGCTTCCACTTGATCGTGGGTGACGTAGATCATGGTCGAGCTCAGTCGAGCATGCAGCCGGGCGATTTCGTTGCGCATCTGCACCCGTAAAGATGCATCCAGATTGGAGAGGGGTTCATCGAATAACAAAATGTCCGGCTCCCGCGCCATGGCTCTGCCCATTGCTACACGCTGACGCTGTCCTCCAGACAGTTCCTTTGGTTTGCGTTGCAGCAATTTGTCCAATTGAAGGATCTGCGCTGTTTTCAGCACGCGTTCGCGCAGGGTGCTCTTTTCGGTCTTGGCCAGTTTGAGGCCAAAGCTGATGTTGTCGTAGACGCTCATGTGCGGATACAGCGCATAAGACTGAAACACCATGCCGACGCCACGCTCACGCGGTTCCAGGTCGTTGACCCGTTGCCCGTCGATCAGCAGGTTGCCGGCGCAGATCGAATCCAGTCCGGCGATCAGTCGCAGCAGGGTCGACTTTCCGCAGCCCGAAGGGCCAATGAAAACTACGAATTCACCCGCAGCGATCTCCAGGTTAACGTCGCGAAGTATCTGCATGCCGCCCAGTTGCTTGTTCACGTTGTCTAGTTTCAGTTTGATCACGATGCTGTTCCTTGTACTTGTTGGGCATCAACCCTTTAACGCGCCGGCAGTGAGACCGGATACGATTCGGCGCTGGAAGATCAGCACCAGAATTACCAGAGGGACGGTGACCAGCACCGATGCGGCCATCAACAGCCCCCACGGCAGTTCATGGGGGCTACCGCCGGAAATCAAGGCAATGGCGACCGGCACCGTGCGTTGCGTGTCGGTGAGGGTCAAGGTCAAGGCAAACAGGAACTCGTTCCACGCTGCAATAAAAGCCAACAAACCCGTGGTGATCAGTGCAGGCCATAGCAGCGGCAACAGCACCCGGGTAAGGGTTACCCAGGGCGAAGCGCCATCCATGATTGCCGCTTCTTCCAGTTCATGTGGCAGTTGGCCCATGAACGTGGTCAGCACCCAGACGGTGAACGGCAGGGTGAAAATCGTGTAGCTCAGGATCAATGCCCAAGACGTGTTGTACAGGCCCAGGGCACGTATCACTTCGAACAGCCCCGACAGCACGGCAACCTGGGGAAACATCGACACGCCAAGCACCATCATCAATACCGTGCCACGCCCACGGAACTTCACCCTTCCTAAGGCATAGGCGGCGGTCACACTGAGGAACAGCGCCAGGGTCACCACGCAAAGCGCAACCACCAGCGAGTTACCGATCGCTCGCAGGAATGAGGCTTGGTGGAGTACCGCCGCGTAATTGGAGAAGTCGGGGCTTTCGACCCAGTAGCTCACCTGGAACAAGGCACCAGACGGCTTTAGCGAAGTCACGATGGCATAGTAGAAAGGGAAGACCGCATACAGCAGCAAAACCCCGATCAGACACCAGAACCCGAGACGTAACAGCGTTTTTTTGAGTAGGCGCAGGCTCATGACCGAACCTCCATTTGACGGCGTCCGAGGTAGAGATAAAGCATGGCGATTACCGCAACGACCAGAAACAGCAGAGTCGAGGCCGCGCTGCCATAGCCAACATCCTGGAACTCCACCAGGTGCTGGCGGGCATAGACCGACATGCTCATGGTGCTCGAAGAATTCGAGGTCAGCACATAGATCACGTCGAACACTCGCAGGGAATCGAGGATGCGGAAGATCGCCGCCACCAACAATGCAGGCATCAACAGAGGAAGCGTGACACGCCAGAACACCTTCAGCGGGTGAATGCCATCGACCCTGGCGGCGTCGTAGCAATCGCTCGGCAACATCTGCAAGGCCGCCAGCATCAGCAGCGTGACAAACGGGACGGTCTTCCAGACATCGACGATGATCACCGCCCACATCGACAGATCCGCATCTGCCGTCCAGGCCAGGGGCGCGTCAATCAGGCCGACGCTCAGCATCAGGTGATTGATGATGCCGAACTGGTCGTTGAGCATCCACGACCAGATCTTCGCCGAGACAATGGTAGGAATCGCCCAAGGAATCAGAATCAACGCACGCACCAAGGCGCGGCCGGTGAACTTGATGTTCAACAGCAACGCCACCAGTAGGCCCAGGACGACTTCCAGTCCCACTGACACCACGGTGAAATGCAAGGTGTTGCGAACAGCGTTCCACCATTGAGGATCAACCAGGATGCCCGACCAGTTGGAACCGTTGTGGAACAGATAATTGCTCAAGCCTACGAAGGATCCTTCACTGGTGTCCGCCAGGTTGGCGTCCGTCAGGCTGAACCAGAATGTGCGCAGTAGCGGCCAGACCGCCACCAGAGCCAGACACAGCAACATCGGTGTCAGAAACAGCCAGGCGGTGCGTACTTGGCGGCGCTGTACAGGCGTTTCCCGGGTGAGCAGGAGCTGCTCACGGGGGGCATGGGTAGTAGAGACAGGCATGGCGATTTCCTTCCTTGTGGCTTACCAGCTCCGACGTTTGATGCGAGTGAGCTCACTTTCCAGTTCGCTCAGCGCCTGATCGACAGGCTGCTCGCCCGCCAGCACGCCATGCACTCGATCGAAGAACGCATTGGAGACCCGTGGATAGCGATCGGCGGTTATTGAGGCGGGGCGCATCACCCCATCGTTGAGAATGCTGTGCAGCTGACTGTAATAAGGCATTGCCGCGAGCAGGTCGGGATCTTGATACAGCGACTCGATAACCGGGTTATAGGCGCCGACCAGGGCACGATGTTTCTGCTGCTGGGCACTGCTCAAGTAGCTCACTAACTCTGCGGCAAGTTTTGGGTGGGCGCTGTAACGCGATACTGCCAGGCCCCACCCGCCGAGGGTGGAGGCATGGGTGCCGGTTATGCCGCCACGGGGCAGGGGGGCGACCCCGACCTTGTCTTTTACGGCACTGTCCGGGCTTTGTACCAAGGCCCAGACATAAGGCCAGTTACGCATGAACAACGCATTTCCCGATTGGAATACGCCACGTCCTTCTTCCTCGGTGTAGTTGAGTACGCCTCGCGGGGAGATGTCTCCCACCCAGCTTTTCGCCAGGGTCAAAGCCGCTCTTGAGGCCTGAGTGTTGACCACGATGTCACCGCGTGGGTTGACCAGTCCGCCGTCCGGTTGGCTGCTGATCCACTCCAGCGCGTTACACGTCAGGCCCTCGTAGGCGCGTCCCTGAAAGATGTAACCCCAGGCATTGGGGTTCCCAGCAGTGCGCTCGGCCTGTTGAATATTCCTGGCGGTAGCGGTCATTTCCTCCCAGGTCTGGGGAACCTGCTGGTTGTACTTCTCGAGCAAGTCCTTGCGGTAATACAGCAGGCCCGAGTCGGTGAACCATGGCATCGTCACCAGCCGCCCGTTCACTGTGGCGTTATCCACCTGTGCCTGGAAGTAGCCCTGGGTAGCGTTGGCAGGAAGCACCTCGCGCAGATCCATCAGGTGTTTGGCCAGCATCCCCGGCCACACCATATCGATTTGGATGATGTCGATATCGGTGGACTGCGCACTGAGGATCTGTTGGTAGAACGACAGCCGCTCGGTCGCCGAATTAGGCGTGGAAACCACCTCGACGTTATTGCCGGTCTGTTTCGACCACGCTTCGACAGCCTCCTTGCAGAGTGCTAATTCCGCACCCACCGCACCGCACGAAATCGTCAAATCTGCTGCGCTCGAGGCGGATGGCAGTCCGGCGCAGAGGGTAATGAGTGCTGCTGGAAGGACAGATTTCAGCTGTTTCATTGCGTACCCTTTATTTTTGTTTTTAAAAAAGTTAACGTTAACATTGCCAAATGTAGCAGCGTCTTTGCGATGAGGCATCCTTTTTTTTACGTCGACCGCAACAAATCGAAACGCACGTAGAAAGGGCTGGTCGCAGGAGCAAACAATAAAAACAAGACAGGAAACCCACATGCAGAAAGCATCAAGCTGGCTACTTGCAGGTGTGCTCGGCACATCGGCTGCGACCTCTGAGGCCGCGACTCTGGAAGAACGCATGGCCGCGTTTGAAGCCCGTGCCAGCGCAGCGGAAAAGCGCGCAGCCGCAGCCGAACAGCAGACCCAAGCACTCGCCAGGGAATTGCAGCAGCTCAAACGTGCAACGCCCACCTTGCCGCCTGCGTCTACTTCGACAGCGATTGCGGCGCCCACGTTGGATGCCCGGGTTGCAACATTGGAAGCCCGTCAGCAAAGCATGGAGAAGCAGGGCAGCAGCGGACACCTTACTGACGGCTTCAGCTTCAAGGGCTACGCCCGTTCCGGACTGCTGATCAACGATGGACGTGGCGGTGGTCGTGGTGGCCCTTATACAACCCCTGCCGGTTCGGTCGGCGGGGCCGTCGGGCGACTCGGTAACGAAGACGACACCTACATGCGCATAGACCTCTCGAAAGAAGCCTATGCGCAAAACGGCACCCGTTCCAAATTCACGGTTTCTATCGCCGATGGAGTGGAAAGCTCCAACGACTGGACGGCCAATGAAAGTAACCTGAACGTGCGTCAGGTATTTGCAGAGCTCGACCATCTTGCTGCATTCAAGGGTAATTCAGTGTTTGAGAACGCCACCCTGTGGGCAGGCAAGCGATTCGACAGGGATAACTTCGACATCCACTGGCTGGACTCGGACGTCGTTTATCTGGCTGGCACCGGGGGTGGAATCTACGATATGCAGATGAACAAGCATTGGCGCTCGAATTATTCCTTGATCGGGCGTAACTACGGGGATTTCAGTGAAGGCGGTATCAACGCCGATGTGGAAAGCTACATCCTGACCTCTAACCAGTTCTTTGATAATGGTCAGTGGCAGTGGATGTTCAATGCCATTGGCTCAAAGAAAAACGACATTGGCACCCGCAGCAATGAAGCGGGCCTGACGCCTGCGGATTCAGGCTTGCACAGCATGCTGGCCAATCACCAGAAAAACTTTCTTGGCAGGGAAGGCTTCTTCAAAACGGCACTGCTCTATGGGCAAGGTCTGGGTGCAGAGGTCAAGAACATCGGCTCGGATGGCGAACTGATCGACGATGCCCGCGCTTTGCGTCTGGCGCTTTACGGTGAGACACCCATTGCACCTGGCTGGCGCATCGGTCCCAGCGTGCTGGCCGAACAAAGCAAGGACAGATACGTCAAGGGTGACGACTACCGTTGGATGACCCTGAACGTGCGCTTGGCCAATGAAATCAACAGCAATTTCGAGATGGCCTACGAAATGAGCTGGCAAACCATGGACCTCGATCCCAAGGGCTATATGCAACGTAATGCGGTCGACGGTAACTTCTGGAAATTCACGGTTGCCCCGACATTCAAACCTGATGTTGGAGACCTTCTCACACGTCCCGAGTTGCGCGTGTTCGCAAGTCTCATGAACTGGTCTTCGGATCTGGACAGATACAGCGCCACAGACAACTTCGGCACGACGGACTTCAACGCCGGAGGTGTATGGCAATACGGTATACAGATGGAAACCTGGTTTTAATATTTGAACGCGTCGGCCACCCCGCCTTCACGCATCGAACCCGGCTTTTCACCCTGCGTATTGAGTCATTGTTTACCGGTCAACGCTGATGAGCCTGCAGTTATCCCTACGATAAAAAACTGAGGAAATGACGATGGTATTGCCTCGCGCAGTAGTATTTGGCGAAGCCCTGACGGACCTTGTCCAAGGCACCCCTGGACAGTGGAAGGGCTACCCAGGTGGTGCTCCTTGGAACGTTGCACGAGCACTAGGTCGCTTGGGTGTTAGCAGCGCTTTTGCTGGGGCAGTGAGCAAAGATTCAATGGGCGACGAGATAGTCTCGCAGTCGAAAGCTGCAGGGCTGGATATGAACTTCATCCAACGGGTAGATCGAGATCCTTTGGTCGCCATTGTTCTATCGAGCCGTCCTCCACGTTACTTTTTTGCGGGAGATGCCGATCTTTTTTTCGATCCAGATCAGATGCCCGAAGGATGGCTCAACCACGCAGAGCTGTGCCACTTCAGTTGCATCAGTTTGGCTCGACAACCACTCGCAGACAGGCTGGTTAAAATTGCTCAGGAGGCCAAGGGCGCCGGTAAACGGATTAGCTATGATCCTAATTGGCGCACGTTAATGGATCGCCATTATCGGGAGCAGACCTTCACTACGATGACCACCCTTGCTGACATGATCAAGCTGTCCGACGAAGACCTCCGGCATATTTATCCAGGGCTGACCGAATACCAGGCAATGGATGAGCTGCGTGCTCTGAATTCTCAGGCGCAGATCCTTTTTACCCGAGGGGAACACGGGATGACTCTCCACACCCCGGACAGCCAACTCGATCAGCCAGCGATTGCCGTGGAAGTGGAAGACACGGTAGGAGCAGGAGATGCTTGTATGGCGGGTTGGCTGGCTGCGCAGATGCTGGGGATCGCAGACTTGAAAGAGCGCCTGCGATTTTCAGCGGCTTGCGCATCCATATCGTGCCGTCATGCCGGAGCCCATGCTCCTGCACTAGCTGATGTAGATGGTTTACTGAAGCTGCTAATGCATACCTGAGCATGGTTGCCGGCGCTGCAAGCGGGAGGCCAGATTCAAGATAAACAAACTGCGCTGGCTAGTCGTCGAAGGGTTTGTCATCAGTCACAGGTGAGCGATCGACCAGGTTGAACCAGCGGTTCCGCACGTCATACTCCTGAACCGGCCGGCCGCGGTGGGTCTCGATCTTCAGCACGCGGCGACTCAGCGCGGTTTCCGTGTTGGTTGCACCTGTCGATCGGCTGGCTTCGCCAAACCCTCCACGCAGCTTCCCAGCCTGACTCATGCGTTGCGCCAGGGATGATCACCCGTTGATTGCAGTCGCTCGAACGCAGATTGCCGCGAAAGCTGGCGGCGATCTCACCCGCAATCACCTGGTCGCGACCTCCCAGCAGATGCCGCTGGGGCAATGATTTCACCCGGTCCCGATAGGCCATCGGGTCCAGCGAACCGTTCAGCGGCGACAAGCCTTTGAGCTGTACCCATAAGCCTGGATCAAGATTGCCGGCGATGGTCTGGATCTGCGTGACATCGTCCCGTTGCCCGGCCAGCAGCACCGCCAACGCCGCGCCGCCCGAATACCCCACCAACTCGAACTCGCGATTGCCGAAGCGCTGTTTGAGCCGGTCCAGCGCCTGGCTGAGGCTGCTGACCACTTCCTGGGAGAAGCGCCGATCAGTCCACAGCGCAGAGCTACAGCCTGCTGCGGTGACGAACTGGCAAGGCCGTGCGAGATAGGCATTCGGGGTCGGGTCCTCAAGCGCCAGTCGTGCCACCAGCAGGTTGCGCGGGCTCGGATCAAGGCTGGGCTGAGTCGCCGTGGCCCAGGCATGGCCGTCGCCTTCCAGGTACACCCGCAGACGCTCGGTTGCACGCTGGTCAGGTGGTGCCAGCATGGCGAGCGGAAATGGCTGTCCCGGTACTACCTCCAGGTGTCGACCGTGCTGTTCAGCCAGTTGCTGCAGCGTTTGAAAGGAGGATTGGCAGGCACAGAGAAGGGCGCTGACCAGCAGCGCCCCCACGGTTCGACAGACGCCGGCCCACGGGCGTGGGCCGGCAAGGCGGTTGCTCATCAGAAGTCGTAACGGACTTTCGCCGAGAACACGTCGGCATCGAAGCCCGACTTGCCGATGTAGTCGTAGTTGACGCCCAGGGTCACCGCGCCCAGCTTGTAGTCGGCACCCACGCCGGCTTCGTAGCTGTTGCGTGCTGCCTTGGCACCGCTGGTCACGAACGGCGTGCTGCCGAGCAGGAAGGTCGAGGTGCTTTTCGCTTCGTCAGCGGCGAAGTCGTGATACGCCATCAGCTTGGCTTGCGGCTCCAGGGTACCGGCGCCCAGGGCGAAGCTGCCCGCCACACGCAGGCCGGCACCCAGCTCGATGGCTTCGTAACGCTGATCTTCGACCTTCAGTGCTGCCGAAGAGCCTTTCTCGCGGTAGCCGTCGATGTTCACCAGGCTGTAGCGTGCGGCCAGGCGTGGCTCAAGCAGTACCTGCGGGTTGATACGGTAGGTGTAGCCACCGATCAGGTTCAGGCCCAGCAGGTCGCTGTCGTAGTCAGCCTTGGCGCGAGTGCCGGCAATGTTGCGCTTGCTTTCGTTGTCGTTGAAGCCGTAGGTCAGGCTGGCATCAACGAAATAGTTACCCTGCTCGAACCCACCGTAGAGGGTAAAGGCATGGCTGTCGACTTCGGTCTGGTTGCCGCTTTTGCCGTTTACGTCGGTGTTGATGAAGCTGTACGCCAGGCCCAGGGTCAGGTTGTCGTTCAGCTTGCCATCGGCACCCACGGCGATACCGCGGCTGTAGGCGTTGTAGCCGGCCACGCCGTCGCGCAGGTCTTGCGAGGCATCGCTGTACAGCGACTGGACCCAGACACCGGCTTCCTTGAAGCCCTCGCCCGAGGAGGCGCCGCGCAGCGAGCTGGTGCGGCTGCCGGTGACGTTGCTCACCAGGTTCTGGCTGGTAGTGGCGGCCTGGGTCGCGCCGCCGTTGGTTTCCGGGGTCAGTTCCGAGGCCAGCTTGGCGACCTGGGCTTCATCGGCGTTGAGCAATGCCTGCTTGAACGGGTCGTTGTTGGCCAGCTTGCCGATCATGCCGTCGGCGGTCAGGCTGCCCAAGGCTTTCTGGCTGTTGGCCGAACCACCCTGGTTGGTGATGATCTGCTCGACTTCTTCCTTGCCCTTGCCGGTGACGACAGCCACCACCTGATTGTTGTCGACGGTGAAGCTGTCGACCTTGAGCAGCGCCGAGCTGCTGACCAGGTTGAGTTTGCCGTTCGGGTCGACGCTTTCGCCGTCGGCGCCCAGCAGCTCAATCTGGCCGGCTTCGATCAGTTTGTAGGTGCTGCCATTGGCGTTGAAGTCTTCGCCTTTGGCCGCCAGTTGCACCTGGGCGCCCTGGCCGAACTGGGTGGTGCCGGTGACTTTGAGCACGGCCGTGTTGGCGTCGGTGGCGCTGCTCAGGTTCAGGCCCAGGGCCGAATTGCCGGCGACGTACAGGTTGCCGTCGATGCTGGTGTGCGGGGCTTCGAGGGTCAGGGTGGTTTTCAGGTTGTCGCTGACGCTGCCGACATCGATCCAGCCGCCGTCTTTCATACGAATGTTGGCGCCGTCAGCCCGGCTGTCGGTACCGGTGAACGAGGTGTCGCCTTCGATCTCGATATTGCTCAGGTCGATCAGGTTGCCGACGATCACGCTGCCTTTGCGCAGGATCAGCTCGACCGGGCGGTTGCTTTCCGAGGCGTCGATGGCCTCGTCGGCAGAAATGATCGAACCGCTGTTGAAGATGTTGAAATCGCCTTCTTCTTTGTACCAGGGCTGGGCGCCCGGGCTGTCGAAGTCGCTGAAGCCGATGGCGATGGCGGCGTCTTCGGCGCGGATGGTGCCGGTGTTGACCAGGTGGTTGTTCATACCGGTGAAGCTGGCGCCGTCGATGCGGATACCCTCGGCGTCGTCGCCGTTGGCAATGATGGTGCCGTGGTTCTCGATGCCGGCCAGGTCGACCATGTCGGTGTACGCGCCCGAGCCGCTGGTGGTGGCGTCGATGCCGGTCGCGCCTGCGCCGGTGACTTCGATCAGGCCACGGTTGATGACCTTGCCGACGATCTCGCCGCCTTCAAGGTTGATGCCTTTGGCATCTTCACCCTTGGCGATGATCTTGCCGCTGGCGGCATTGAGCAGGTCGCCCTTGATCACCGAAGAGCCGGAGAAATCCACGGCGCGGGCGACATCGCGGCCGCCGTCGTCGTTCAGCGGCGCACCTTCTGCGTACAGCAGGCCTTCGTTGATGACGCTGCCGCCGATCTTCGCCGGGTCGATCATCAGCGCGTTGGCGCCGCCACCAATGGCAGAAATGCTGCCCTTGTTGATCACGTCGCCACCAACGCTGTTGGCGACCCACGGCTGCGTGCCTTCCCACACGTCCATGTCGACGCCGCCGGCGAAGTCGCCGGTGCTGTTGATGGTGGCATTGAGAATCAGGTCTTTCTCGATGCTCGAACCGTTGAGTTCGATGGCATCTTCAGCGCTGCGGCCGTTGTAGGCGCCGGTGATCTCGAGATTGCCGCTGTAGTGCTGGTGCTCGCTTTTAAAGCCGGCGTTGGTCAGCTGGACAGTGTCTGCGAAGGCGGGCAGGGCAGTGGTGGTTACGGCCAGGGCGAGCAGGGTCTTGCGAAACATCACGGGGGTCACGGTTCATTCCTTTAACGGCGTTTTAGGTGCTTCGCTTCCGTGCGGGGCTGGACCTCGTTGCGACAAAAAAGGTGGGGCCACGCAGAAGAGCGCGGCGATGGTAAATGAGTTGATGTCAAAATGATATTATTTGATTGCGTGACCGCTACTTGACCCGGAACGGTTGAGCCACCATGAACGCCACCGGCAACAGCGGTGCGGCGAGGATCATCAACACGCCATCAGCGGTGACGGTGACCGGCGTCAGCAGTACCTGGGTAACCTTGCTCTTTTCTCTGTAGGCCGACACCTGAAGGGTGTACGTGCTGTTCAGCGTATTGCCCTGAAAACCCGTGATGTCCTTGGCGGACTCAAACCGGCTGCCGCGGATTCTGTAGCGATGCAGCAGGGCGTCCTGCTGCGCCGACGCAACGAAGCCCAGCGCTTGTGCCTCGTTGAGCTCGTGTGGATCAAGTTGCCCAAGCCCGGGAATCTTGAGTACGAACTCGCCATCCAGGGTTTTAAACATGCCGACGTGGACTGGCAGAAACTCAGCCTGCATCTTTGCATGCAGCCCTGAGCGGATCGCCTGCAACAGTTCGGGTTCGACCAGGATGACGTAGTGGTATTTTTTGCCCAGTACCACAAGGCTCTTCTGGTCAGCCGTGACATAGAGCTGGCCAACCTGCTCTGTATAGACTTCATCGCTGGCCCGCGGCTCATACAGCGCGCTGGTCAGGCAGCCACTGATGCTGGCGCTGCTCAGCGCAGCCAATGCCAACAGTGTGGCCCTGAGCAACCTTGGCCGGGGCGAGGTCTTTTGCATGTTTGATCCATTCCATGGTGGGGTGGGGGGATCATAACCTGCAGCACGGCGACATCGCTGAAGAAACAGCGCAACACCGTCAACAAGGCAGGCCCGCCACCACAGCGGGCCTGCCAGGCGCGTCAAAGCGTGGGCATCTGCCCCACACGCCCCATCATTTCCGTCACGACTTGCAGGTCCAGCAGGAACTGCTCCACGGTCTTGAACTCGTTGTCGTTATGCCCGGTGTACTTGACGTCGGGCATGGCCAGGCCGAACTGCACGCCATTGGGCAGTTCATGCACCGAGGTGGCGCCAGCGGAGGTGCCGAACTCGTGCTTCATCCCCAGGTTCTCGCTGGCGACTGCCAGCAGCGCCTTGACCCATTCGCCCTCGGGGTTGCGGTACATCGGCTCGGCGATCGAGTAGTCGAAGGTCGGTGTGATGTGGCTCTGTTTGCTCCACGCATCCAGCTTGCCAGCGATTTCACTCTTCAGGGTTTGCGGGCTTTTGCCCTTCGGCACACGCAGGTTGACCGCCAGCTTCAAGGCTTTGTCGTCGAGGCCGACGTAGGTCAGCGAGGTGGTCAGCGGGCCCATGAATGTGTCCGCGAAACCGACTCCCAGCTTGCCCCCCAGGTAGTCCAGGCCCCAGTTGTCGGCGGCGTAGCGGGCGGCGTCGGTGATGTGGTTGTGCTTGAGCGCGACCTTGCCTTCGAGGCTGTTGAGGAAGTCGAGCATCCGCGCCACCGGGTTGACCCCGGACTCCGGCTCCGAGGAGTGCGCCGAGACCCCGGTGACGGTCAGTTTGACGTCCTTGCCGTCGACCTTGGCGCTTACCTCGAAGTTGCCGCCATTGGCCTTGGCATACTCAGCGCCGGCTTTTTGCAGGCTGGCAGCCAATTCGGCGGGCTTGTCGGTCACCAGGGTCGCCACCGAGGTGGACGGGATCTGGTTGGTGGCCAGGCCGCCGGTCAGCGCGATGATTTCAGCGCCTTTGCCTTCGCCTGCGCGCCGGGCAAAGCTGGCCATGACCGTGCCATAACCTTTCTCGGCGATCACCACCGGGTAGCCACCGTCCAGCGCCAGGTTGTAGTTGGGCGTCGGGTTGCGCTCGAAGTAATAGGGGATGGCGTCGCCGGTGGTCTCTTCGGTGGTGTCGACCAGCAGTTTGAAGTTGCGTGCCAGCGGCAGCTTTTCTTCCTTGATGATCTTCATCGCATACATCGCCACGACGATACCGTTTTTGTCGTCTTCGGTACCACGGCCGTACATGCGATCACCGATCAGGGTGACCTTGAACGGGGCGAGGCGGGTGCCGTCCTTGAGTACCCAGTTCTCCGGCGTCACCGGCACCACGTCGGCGTGGGCATGAATGCCGACCACTTCATCGCCTTGGCCTTCCAGGGAGATTTCATAGACACGGTTGTCGATGTTACGGAAGTTCAGGTTGAAGGCCTGGGCCAGGCCCTTGATCTTGTCGGCGATCTTGATGAACTCGGGGTTGTCGTGCTGGGCAACACCGTCGACGCGAAAGGTCGGAATGGCTACCAGTTCACGCAAGGTCTGGGTGGCCGCATCGCCGTACTTCACCCGCGCATAGATACCCAGCAGGCGATGGATTTCGTTCTGTTGTTCAGCTGTCAGCTGCTTGTTGCCGAGAAAGGCGGCGATGCTCTGGTCGAGCTTGTCGGCCTTGCCGAGTTCGCTTTTCGCCACACTGGCGAGGAACTGACGGAAATCCTTGACCGATGCGTCGCTGAAACTCTTGAGAATGGCCGCGCTCTGCTGCGCGGTGATGTTGGCATGGGCAGGCGAAGTGATGGATGCCAGGCCAGCCAGCATCAGGGTGGCCGCAGCCAGTTTTTTCAGGGCGAAATTCATTGCGGGGGGCATTCCTTTGCAGGCAAATAATGAGAAAGGATAGGTGCAACAAAACATTTCCAAGCTACCACCATGAGGGCCTGGTACGGGAGTCCCTGAAGTGGGATGTGTCGCACAGAAATGTAAAAGCGGCGCAGAAACGCAAAAGGCCCAGGGGGAGGACGCTTGTCGGCTGTGGCTGCTGTTCAGTCGCCGAGCAGCGCCAACGTCCGGGTGTCCGTCTTGCCGTCATAAAATTGCGTGAGCGCCCGCTGGAACAGCAGCGGCTCGGGCGCTACCCGGGCAAACAGGGTCAGGCAGGATCGCAGTTTGAGTTCGTCGGGGTGGCCAAGGATCTGCAACGCGCTTTTGTCCGGGTGCTGCAGCAGGGTTGCAACGCAGCGCTCCAGGCGTGGCCCCAACAGTTCATGCTGCAGGTAAGCCCGGGCTTCCTCGGCGCCGCTGATGGCGTAGCGCTCGGCGGTTTCGCTGTGCCCCAGGCCCCGCAGCTGCGGGAAGATGAACCACATCCAGTGGCTGGTCTTGCGAGCCGCCTGCAGCTCCTGCATAACCCGCTCATACACCGGCTCCTGGGCGTCGACGAAACGAGAGAGATTGAAGGGATCAGCCATGTTGTCGCTCCCTTGCAGCGTTGAATGTGCACTCACACAGGTCAGCATAGAGCAGGGCAGATTGCATTTCTTGTGTGGGGGCCGGCAATGAACGTTGGCTGCGCTTTGTTGATTGCCATCAACGCAGGCTACTGCCCGCCGCGCTAGTCTCCAGCCCAGTACCACACTCGCGCCGAGGCCCCGATGCTTTACCCGCTGCTGTTAACCCTGCACCTGTTCGCCGCAGTGATGTTCATCGGTACGGTGTTCTTCGAGCTGTTGTTTCTGGAGCACATCCGCAAACAGCTGCCGGCCAAACTCATGCTCTTGCTCGAACAGGCCATCGGCCAGCGCGCCCGGCAGTTGATGCCCTGGGTGTTGCTGGTACTGTTCGGCGCCGGGGTGGGGATGGTCTGGCAGCGTTACCTGCCGGTGCTGGCCGCGCCGCTGAGCTCGTCGTTCGGCACCTTGCTGCTGGTGAAGGTCATCGTTGCCGGTAGCGTACTGGTGCATTTTCTGATTGCCATGCTGCTGTTCAGGACCGGGCAGATGAGCAGCGGCCGGGTGAAGTTCATTCATCACAGCGTTTTCGCGCATCTGCTGCTGATTCTGGTGCTGGCCAAGGCCATGTTCTACCTGACCTGGTAGCCAGTCGCACGGCGCTTGATGCAAATCAAGGCCCCCCGGCCGCTCTGGGCAGACACTCAGGTTCCGCAGCCTGTCTCGGAGCCCTGCAATGCTCGATACTCTTCATCGCTACCCCGCGCAGATACCCCCGTATGGGCAGTGGCCGAGCGAGCCCAGGGGGCATGCCGATACCCGCAGGTTTCACGCCGGGATCGGTTCGCTGGACGTATTGCGTGCGCTGCGTGCCAGCCGCCAGCAACTGCGCCCGTTGTCCTTGAGCCTGCAAGTGCCGGCCGGGCTCGAGAATCTGGAGCAGGAGCGCTATCTGCACTGCCTGCGGCGGGAAATCGCCCTGGTGGGCTGTCACCTGAGTGCCGAGCAGCGCGTCGAGCAGTTCCAGCTGAGCGCTACCCGGCTGGACGCTGCAGCGTTGCAGCAATTGATGGCGCACCTGCGCAGGCGCTTTACCTTCCTTGAGCATGAGCTCGGTGACTACGGCGTCGAGGTCGATCTGCAGCACACCGATTGGGCGAGCATGGGCCTGTTGCGTGAGCTGGGCTTCAACCAGGTCAGCATCGGCGTGCCGGATTGCACATCGGACGGTGCGCTGTCGGCCGCGCGCTGGCAGAACCCGGCGCCGATTCACTCGCTGATCGATGCGGCGCGGACCTTTGATTTTCGCTCGGTCAGTGTCGACCTGGGCTACGGCCACGCCTGGCAGACCCCGGACAGCTTCGCCCGCAAGCTCGCCACCCTGATCGAGCTTGAGCCCGACCGCCTGCAGGTGTTCGATTACAGCCAACCGCCGCCACGCTATGCCCGCAGTGCCCGGCAAGCGCCCTGCAGCGAGCAGGACAAGGCGCAGATGCGGCGCATCTGTTTTGAGCAACTGTTACAGGCGGGCTACCAGCCCATCGGCCTGGGCCAGTTCGTGCGCGCCGACGACGACCTGGCCATCGCCCAGGAGCGCGGGCGACTGCGCCGCAATTGTCAGGGTTTTACCCGCCATGGTTACTGTGACCATGTCGGCTTCGGGCTGGGGGCGATCAGCCAGTTCGACGCGCTCTATGCGCAAAATGCGCTAACCCTGGCGCACTATCTGCAACAGCTGGGCAACGACCAGCTGGCCACCTGCCGCGGCTGGCGCTGCGAGGCCGACGACCAGGTGTGCCAGCGGGTAATGGAACGCCTGGCCTGTGATCTGGAGCTGGATATCCAGGCCATCGAAAGCCGCTATGGCCTGGACTTTCGCCAGCACTTCGCCAGCGCCTGGCGCCAGCTGGAGGCCATGAGCCGCGCCGGGCTGGTCGAGTTGGGCGCAGGTTACATCAGCATATTGCCCGCAGGCCGAGTGGAAGTGGATGCCATCTGCCAGTTGTTCGAACAGAGCAGCCCGGGGCTTTCCCTCCATCAGCAATGGGTCGATCACGATGCCAGCCTTTGAATTCAACCGCGCCCTGGTGCAAAAGTACGACCGTCCGGGCCCGCGCTACACCTCGTACCCGACCGCACCGCAGTTTCACCCGGCCTTTGCCCTCGATGACTACCTGCAGGCGGTGCAGGCCAGCAACCAGGCGCCGATGGCCAAACCGCTGTCGGCCTATATCCATATCCCGTTCTGCCAGAGCCTTTGCTATTACTGCGCCTGTAACAAGATCATCACCGGCAAGACACACCGCGCGGCCGAGTACCTGGGCTACCTGAAGCGGGAGATCGCTTTGCAGGGCGCGCTGTTCGAGCGCAGCCGCAAGCTGACCCAGCTGCACCTGGGCGGCGGCACGCCGACCTACCTGAGCAATGCGCAACTGGCCGAGTTGATGGATTGCCTGCACCAGGCCTTTAACCTCGATGACAGCGACGAGCACGAGTTTTCCATCGAGGTCGACCCGCGCACCGTCAGTACCGGGCAAATCCAGATGCTGCGCGGCCTGGGCTTTAATCGCCTGAGTTTCGGCGTGCAGGATTTCGATGCCGACGTGCAGGCCGCGGTCAATCGCCGGCAAAGCGAGGCGCAGATTTACGCCTTGGTCGCCGCCGCGCGCCACGCGCGCTTCAAGTCGATCAGCGTCGATCTGATCTATGGCCTGCCACTGCAAACGGTGCAGAGCTTCGACGTGACCCTGGAAAAGATCATCGCCCTGCGCCCGGACCGCATTGCCGCCTACAGCTACGCCCACCTGCCCGAGCAGGTCCGCGCCCAGCGGATGATCCGCCGCGAAGACATGCCGCCGCCGGAGCGCAAGCTGGAGCTGCTGGAGCTGACCATCCAGCGCCTGACTGAAGCCGGTTACGTGTACATCGGCATGGACCACTTTGCCTTGCCGGACGACGAACTGGCCCTGGCCCGCGCCAAGGGCACCCTGCAGCGTAATTTTCAGGGTTACTCGACCCACGCCGACTGCGACCTGATCGGCCTGGGCGTGTCGGCCATCGGCAAGGTCGGCGACAGTTACAGCCAGAGCGTCAAGCTGCTGTCGCAGTACTATGCGCGGCTCGACCAGGGCCTGTTGCCGATCCAGCGCGGCTACCGCCTGAACGCCGACGACCTGTTGCGCCGCGAGGTGATCAACCAGTTGATGTGCCATGGCCGTGTCGATTTCGCCACCTTCGAGGCGGCCCATGGCATCCGCTTCAACGACTACTTCGCCGAGGCCCTGGAGCAGTTGGCCGAGCAGGTGGATGACCAGTTGCTGGCGCTTGACCGGCACGCCTTGCAGTTGCTGCCCCAGGGCCACTTGATGATGCGCAACACCGCCATGGCCTTTGACGCCTACCTGGGCGGTGGGCGCAAAGGCCAGTTCTCGCGCACGGTTTAATGCGAGGTACCTTCGGCGAACTCGATCTTGTTGCCGACGTTGTACTTGCCCGAGGGCTTGTTCATCGGGATGCGCTTGAGCTCCTTGAGGGTCTGGCTGTCGTAGACGATCAGCGCGCCGTCGTTAGCCCAGATGCTCAGCAACAGGTAGCGGCCGTCGTGGCTGAACTCGACGTGGGCGGCGGTCTTGCCTGGTACCGGTCGCAGGGTGTGGGCGATCTCCAGGGTCTGCTTGTCGATCAGGTGGATGGCATCGTTGTCGGGGCCGAAGAATACATCGGTCCAGGCATAGGCCGAGTTGGCGTGGCTGCGCATGAAGAAGCCCGGGCCCAGGGTCGGGATCTCCTTGATCACGTTCCAGGTCTTGAGGTCGATCACCGAGATCAGCCCCTTGCTGATGTTCGGTGTGGCGAACACCCAGTCGCCGCCGCGTCGCCACCAGGTGCCGGAGCCCAGGTGCGGCATGCCGGGCAGGGCGATGCGGCTGAGCACCTGGCCGCTGTCAAGGTCGATCACCTGGCCGCCGTTGGCCTTGCGTGAGGTGGCCAGCAGCTGCCGGTAGTCCGGCGAGAAGGAGAAGTCGTCGAGAAAATCCTCGGCGGCAATGCGCCGCGGCACGAAGTCGGGCTGGCCGGCGCTGGACAGTTCCCACACCTCTTTCACGTCCTTGAGCGCAACGATGAAGCTGTCTCGCGGCGGCGCCGTGTACACCGCGCTGACCCGCGACGGCGTGCCGTCCTGGCCAACGGCGGCGATGGTTTTCACCGGCCTCAGGTCGCGGGCATCGAGCAGCACCAGGTTGCCCGGCAGGTAGTTGCCCACCAGCACCCAGCGCCCGTCCTTGCTCACCGCCAGGTTGCGGGTGTTGAGCCCGGTGCGCACTTCGGCGATCAGCTTGAGGTTGTGCAGGTCGTACTGGCTGACCCAGCCGTCGCGGGAGGCGAAGTAGACAAAGCGCCCGTCAGGGGAGAATTTCGGCCCACCATGCACGGCAAAGTGCGAGGCAAAACGGGCCAGTACGGTAAAGCGGTCGCCGTCGAGGATGTTGATGTGATGGTCGCCGGCTTCGACCACCACGAACAGGTTCAGCGGGTCGGCGCCGTGCTGGGGGGTGCCGGGCAGGCTGTCGATAGCGTTGAACACCTGGTGGCTGGCGCGGATCTCGCTGTCGCTCCAGGTCGGTGGCGTGGCCGGAGGCCGTTGCAGGTAGGCCACCAGGTCGTCGATCCGGGCTGCGCTCAATACCTGGGCAAAACCGTTCATCTGGCTGGCCGGGCGACCGCCGGTGATCACCTGGCGGATCTCGGCGGGTTTGATCCGGCTCAGGCTCTCCGGCAGCAGGGCCGGGCCGCTGGCACCGAAGCGATGGGTGCCATGGCACTGCTGGCAATGTTGTTGGTAGTCCGCGGCGGCCTGGTCAAGGGCCGGGCCGCCCTGGGCCGAAGCCATCCATAACCATGGGACAAGGGCCAGGGCTTTCATGGCGCGACCTCGGCGGCCAGCGCGGCACCGGCAAAGTGCGCCGGGTAGCGCAGCGCCTGCTCGGCGAACAGCCCGACCACCTGGCCGATCACCGTCAGCGTCGGCGTGGCGGCGGGGCATTGGCGGGCCAGCATTGGCAACTGCGCCAGGCTGCCGCGCAGCACCTGCTGATCGGCGCACGTGCCCTGGCTGATCAGCGCCGCCGGCGTGTCGGCGGCAAGCCCGGCGCCGATCAATTGCTCGGCGATCAGCCGCAGGTTGGACAGGCCCATGTAGAACACCAGGGTCTGGCTGCTGTCGGCCAGGTTATGCCAGGGTAGGTTGAGTTCGCCGTCGTGCTGCAAGTGGCCGGTGATAAAGCGGCAGGAGCTGACCAGGTCGCGGTGGGTCAGGGGGATGCCGGCATAGGCGCTGCAGCCGGCGGCGGCAGTGATGCCCGGCACCACCTGGCAATCGATGCCGTGCTGCAGGAGGTGATCGAGCTCTTCGGCGCCACGGCCGAAGATGAACGGGTCGCCACCCTTGAGCCGCACCACCCGCTGGCCCCGGGCCGCAAGGTCGACCAGCAACTGGTTGATCTGTGCCTGGGGCAGGCTGTGGTAGCCGCTGATCTTGCCGACGTAGTGGCGGCTGCAGGCGGTAGGGATCAGCGCCAGCAGTTCGCCGCTGATCAGCCGGTCGTACACCACGGCATCGGCCTGCATCAGCAGGCTCCAGGCGCGCAGGGTAAGCAGGCGCGGGTCACCGGGCCCGGCGCCGACCAGGGCGACTTCCCCGGGGTTGAAGGGCGAGTGCAGGGCGGCAGGTAGAACGGAGGCACAATGCATGAGGGCGTTCCTTGATCCATCATCAGGGGCGCCGGGTTGTCGCCTGTGTCGGCGGCTTGCCCGGTCAGGTTGTCAATGCGTGACGCAAGGAATGCAGGGGGGCGGCGGCAGGCCGATTTCTTCATCGCTCAGGTGGCAGCCGGGGTCCTGGCCCCAGAGGTCACCGGCGGCCCAGGCGCGGGTGCGGGTGTTGCCGTTGCAGATGCTCAGCCAGCGGCAGGCGGCGCAGCGCCCGGTCACCGCCCGGGGATGCTCGCGCAGGCGCAGCAGCAGAGGGTCGGGCTGTTCCAGCCACAGGGTGCGGAACGGCGTGCGGCGTACATTGCCCACCGAGTGCTGCCACCAGTAGGTGTCGGGGTGCACCTCGCCGGTGTTGTCGATATTGGCGATGGCGCAGCCTGAGGCATTGCCGCCCCAGGCGCGCAGCATCTGTTCCAGTTGCGCGTAGTGTTCGGGCAGGCGACGCGCGGTCCATTGCAGCAAGAGGATGGCATCGGCATCGTTGTTGCCGCTGACGAAGTCGCTGTCGCGCCCGTGCTGGATATCATCCCAGGCCTGGTCGAACAGCAGGTTCATCGCCTCGCGGCTCATCTGCTGCAGTGCGTCGAGCTTGCGGCTGCGTTTGCCGCGGCCGCTGTAGTTCAGGTGCGAGAGGTAAAACTTGTGCACGTCACAGTCGCGCATCAACGCCAGCAGCTGCGGCAATTGCGCGTGGTTGTCCTGGGTCAGGGTGGTGCGCATGCCGACCCGAATACCGTGTTCGCGGCACAGGCGCATAGCCTTCAGTGAACGGGCGAAGCTGCCGTTGAGCTGGCGAAAGGCATCGTGGGTGGCCTCAAGGCCATCGATGCTGATGCCGACGTAATCGAAGCGGGCCGCGCGCACCTGGGCAATGTTGCCTTCATCGATCAGCGTGCCGTTGCTCGACAGGGCGACGAACATGCCTTTGTCGCGGGCATGGGCGCTGAGCAGGAACAGGTCGCCGCGCAGCAGCGGCTCGCCGCCGGAGAGGATCAGCACCTTGACCCCGGCCTCGGCCAGGTCGTCGATTACCTGCAGGGCCGCTTCGGTGTCCAGCTCGTCGCGAAACGCGCTATCGGCCGAGGTGGCGTAGCAGTGCTTGCACGTCAGGTTGCAACGGCGCAGAAGATTCCAGATCACCACCGGCGGGCGCGTGCTGCCCGCCGGGCTGGTACGAGGGGCCGGGCTGTGGCCGGCCAGGGTGCGCAGGTAGTGGCTGATCCTCAACATGCAACGCTCCTTGGTTCAGGGGCCGGTGGGTAGGCGTAAACCGGTTTTTTTCAGAATGCGGCTGCTCACCAGCATGTCGTCGGCCCGGCAGGCATCGCCCAGCAGGTAGCGCAGGTGCTCGCGGTAGCTGTTGATTTCAGCGCTGCTGCGGCCATGGACCATGGCGAACAGGTTGTAGCGCCAGTCGCCGCTGCGCGGGCGCTGGTAGCAGTGGCTGACGAAGGGCTGGGCGCCGATCAGCCGGCCCAGGCGGGGCATCTGCGAATCGTCGACATCCCAGACGGTCATGCCGTTGCAGCAATAGCCCAGGCGGTAGTGGTTGGGCACCGCAGCGATACGGCGGATGGCGCCGTCGGCCTGCAGGCGCTTGAGCAGCGCCAGGGTCGCCTCGACGCTCAGCTGTAACTGTTCGGCCAGCCAGGCCCATGGGTCGTCGACCAGCGGCAGGCCGGCCTGGGTCAGTTCCACCAGGCGCAGGGCCAGGGCCTGTTCAGACCGGGAAGTACAAGCCGACATGGTAAGTCTGCTCCTTGGGCAGGTTCAGTGGGGCCAGGCCGGTGCCCTGTTCGATGCGCCGTAGCGCGTCGTTGAGGGCTTCGAGGCTGGCGCAGCCGAGCACGAACCACATGTTCCAGGGGTGTTCGCGTCGGTAGTTGTGGGCGACTTCAGGCATGGCCGCAAGTACCGCGGCGACGGCCTCGAAGCGCGCCTCGGGGACCTTCAGCGCCGCCAGGGTAAAGGCACCACCCAGGCGCTCGATGTCGAACATCGGCCCAAAGCGGGTCAGGGTGCCGTCGTCGAGCAGGCGTTGCAGGCGTTCGCGCAGCTGCTCGCTGCTGCTGCCCAGCTCCTCGGCCAGCACCTGCCAGGGCTGAGGCACCAGCGGCAGGCCCAGTTGCAGGCGGTTGATCAGGCGACGGTCGAGTTCATCCATGGGGGCGGGCTCCAACAGGGGCGAAGCGGCCGCCGCATTGTTTGAACGCCTGGGTGCTGAACAGCAGTTGATAGGGCAGGTCGCTGAGCTGGTGCCGTTCGAGCAACCCTGCGATCTGCGCCTCGACCCGCTCGCGCTGGCGGCCATGGACCATGCAGAACAGGTTGTAGCGCCACTGCGGCAAGCGCCGCGGCCGCTGGTAGCAGAGGCTGACCTGCGGCTCGCGCCCCAGGCGCTGGCCGACTTCGTCGATCAGCGCATCGGGGATGTCCAGCACCAGCATGGCGTTGGCGGTAAAGCCCAGGGCGCGGTGATTGAGCACCAGGCCCAGGCGGCGGAACAGGCCTTGCTGCTGCCACTGGTCGAGCTGCGCCAATACCTGCTGCTCTTGGGCACCGATCTGCTGCGCCAGGGCCTGGTAAGGCCGGGGCAGCAACGGCAGGCCGCTTTCGAGCAACCGTCGCAGGGCCAGGCGCTGCGTGGAATCGAGCGGGCAACTCATGGTGCGTCTCCCAGGGCGAAGCCCAGGTCGATGCGGTAGGCGGTGAGCATCGGCAGGTCCAGCGGGGTCAGGCCGGTGTCGGCTTCCAGTTCGTCGAGCACCCGCTGCAGGTGCGGGCGGTCCGGCCCGGTCAGCACGAACCAGAGGTTGTAGTGATGCTCGCGGGCATAGTTGTGGTTGACCTCGGGGTACTGGCTGACGCGTTCGGCCACCTGTTGCAGGCGTTCGGCAGGCACGGCCAAGGCAGCCAGGGTGCTGGCGCCGGCGCGGTGGTGATCGAACACCGGGCCGATGCGCGACAGGCTGCCGCGCTCGGCCATCTGCTGCAGGCAGGCAATCACCTGCGCTTCGCTGCAGTCCAGCACCTGGGCCATCTCAAGGTAGGGCTCGGCGCAGATCGGCATGCCATGCTGGAAACGTTCGATCAGGCGCTGTTCAAGGGCGAGTAGCGGCATCTCAGTACCCCATCTGCTGGGCGCGGCTGCTAAAGAAGATGCCACTGGGGGCCGCGGCCGGCAGGGTGGCGAGGCGCTTGAGGCTGTACGGGTCCCAGACCTGCACCTGGTTGCCGTCACGTACCGACAGCCACAGCTGGTCGCCGCGGGCGGTGAACTCCATGTGCAGCACGGCGGGGCCTGGCTTGAGGTCGGCGACCAGGGCGTGGCTCTCGGTATCGATGACCTGCACCCGGTCGTTGTCCGGGTAGGCAAAGTTGACCCACAGCTGGCGTCCGTCCGGGCGCGCGGTGACAAACACCGGTTGCCCGGCGACGGCGATGGCGTCGGTCTGCTGCCAGGTGCGGGCATCCATCACCAGTACCTGATGGCGTCCCACCGCCGGGACGAAGGCCTGGTTGTCGGCCAGCGCCCAGCCTTCCAGGTGCGGCATCTTGTACACCGGCAGTTTTTCCTGGCCGCGACCATAGTCGCCGAGCACGCGCTTGACCCCGCGCTCAGGGTGCCAGAGGTCAAGCTGGGCCATGCCGTCTTCGCCGAACAGGCCGGCCATGTAATAGCGGCCATCGGCGCTGATCAGCGCGTCGTAGGGCTGCTGGCCGATATTGGCAAAGCGGGTGATCTTCGGCGTGTTGCCCAGGCTGAAATCGGCACTCCAGATCTCGCCGCTGTCGAACAGGCTGAACACGAAGCGCTGGCCGGGCGCGTCCACCAGGCCGACCACCCGCGAGCGCTTTTTACCGTCGGCGAGCAGGGTGGCGGGAATGTCCGCGACCAGTTCCAGGCTGTGCGCATCGAAGACCTTGACCCCGCCGGGCACATAGTTGGACACCGCGATCAGCTTGCCGTCCTGGCTGATCGCACCGCCGATGCTGTTGCCGCCTTGGATCAGGCGTTTGTCGATGCGTTGTTCGAGCAGGTCGAGCTTGCTCAGGCCGCCGTCGCGGCCGAACACGTAGGCATAACGTTGATCGCGGGAAAACACCGCCGAGGCATGGGACAAATCGCCCAGCCCGTCGATCCGCGCCAGGGCCTTGCCCGCGGTGCTTTCGATGATTTGCACGCTACCGCTGGCGCGCTCCACCACCAGGCCCAGGTCGCCACTGCCGCGCGGCGGCGCCTGGGTACAGGCGGACACCAGCAGTGCGCAGGTGGCGGGTATCAGTACGCGTCGGATCATGGGGCGGGGGCTCCTTGCACAAGGTGATCGACCAGCCAACCGATGTCGTCGGCGCTCAACAGCGCCTCCCAGGCGGGCATGGCGGTGCCGGGGCGGCCCAGGCGCACGGTAGCGATCAGGCCGTCACGGGGTTTGCCGGCCAGGGCCGCCGGGGTCAGTTCCGGGCCCAGGCCGCCGGTCAGGTGCAGGCCATGGCAGGCGCCGCAGTCCTGGGCCAGCAGGTGTTTGAGCTGCGCCTGGCGCAGGGCGTCAGGCGCGCTGAAAACGGGGGGGCAGAGCAGGAGGGCCGCCAGGCACATAACAGCGCGGTGAGTTTTCATGACGCCCTCCTTGGGTGGGTTACTTGAGGCTCAAGACCCAGTTGGCCAACTGTTTTGCTTCATCATCACTGACCGCATTGGCCGGCATCGGGATCGGCCCCCAGTTGCCTTGGGTACCGTTCTTGATATGGCTGGCCAGGGTGTCGGCGGCGCCACTGACGCCGGCGTTCTTGGCCGCCACGTCCTTGAGCGCCGGGCCTACCAGCTTGGCGTCGACGGCATGGCAGGCAACGCAGGACTTGCTCTGGAACAGCGCCAGCCCGTCATCGGCCAGGGCCGTTTGCAGGCTCAACGCAGCGGCCAGGGTGCACAGTGACAGCAGGGTATTTTTCATGACGACTCCTTGCGTTGATGAAGCTCAATAAATGTCGTGTTGGGTGTTGTAGACATTGAACTTGCCGGTTGGCGTGATCAGCCGCTTGTCCTTGATCACCTGCTTGAGCGCCAGGGTCTTGTCGTCGATCACCACCAGCGCCGACTCTTCGGTCTGGCCGTTCCATACCGAGAACCACACCTCGTCACCGGCCTTGTTGTATTCGGGCTGGACCACGCGCAGGGCGCCTTGCTTGATCCCCGAGTACTCGGCGATCGGCAGCACCTTGTAGCCGGCGTCGAGCTTGTCGATGTCGAACACCGCCACCGACTGGCTGAGCTTGGCGTCCGGGTTGAGGGTGGTATCGACGTACAGGTGGCGCGAGTCGGGGTGGGTCTTGATGAACAGCGAGCCGCCGCCCTGGCCCTTGAGCGAGCCGACCTGTTTCCAGGCGTACTGCGGGTGCTTGAGCGGGTCGGTGCCGATCATCGAGATGCCGGCATCGCCCAGGTGGCTGGTGGCCCACACCGGGCCGAACTGCGGGTGCACGAAGTTGGCGCCACGGCCGGGGTGCGGAGTCTTGCCGACGTCGACCAGGGCAGTCAGGCGGCGCTCCTTGGAGTCGATCACCGCGACCTTGTTGGCGTTGTTGGCCGCCGTCATGAAGTAGCGGTGGCTGCTGTCCCAGCCGCCGTCATGCAGGAACGGCGCCGCGTCGATGCTGGTGATGGTGAGGTTCTTGATGTCTTCGTAGTTGACCAGCATGACCTTGCCGGTTTCCTTGACGTTGACGATGAACTCCGGCCATTCGTGGGAGGCGATGATCGCCGCCACTCGTGGCTCGGGGTGGTACTCCTGCTTGTCGACGGTCATGCCGCGGGTCGAGACGATCTGCTTGGGCTCCAGGGTCTCGCCGTCCATGATGGTGAACTGCGGCGGCCAGTAGGAACCGGCGATGGTGTACTTGTCTTCGAAGCCCTTGAACTTGGAGGTCTCCACCGAGCGCGCCTCGATGCCGACCTTGATCTCGGCGACCTTGGTCGGCTCTTTGGGCCACAGGTCGATCATGTCGATGCGCGCGTCGCGGCCGATCACCAGCAGGTAACGGCCGGACGCCGAGATCCGTGAGATGTGCACGGCGTAGCCGGTCTCGATGAGCTTGACGATCTGCTTGCTGTCGCCATCGATCAGGGCGATCTTGCCGTCGTCGCGCAGGGTCACCGAGAACAGGTTCTGCAGGTTGAGCGTACTCAGCTGGCGGGTAGGGCGGTCTTCGGGCTTGACCAGCAGCTTCCAGGTGTTGCGGGTTTCGGCCATGCCCCATTCCGGCGGCGTTGGCGGGGTGTGCTGGATGAACTGGGCCATGCTGGTGATCTGCGCCTTGGTCAGCGCGTTGGAGGTGCCCCAGTTCGGCATGCCGGCTGGCGAGCCATAGCTGATCAACGCTTCCAGGTAGGCCTGGCCACGGGCCTGGGTGATGTCCGGGGTCAGCGGCTTGCCGGTGGCGCCCTTGCGCAGCACGCCATGACAACCGGCGCAGCGCTGGAAGTAGATCTCCTTGGCGGCATCGAAATCGGCCTGGGTCATGTCCGGCGCGCCGGCCGTGGTGACCATGGCCGGTTGCGCGGCAGCGCTTTTCTGCTCGGCGCCGACGCTGGTGGGCAACGCCAGCGCCAGCGCCGAACAGAGGCTGGCGAGGCTCAGGGCAAAGGTTTTTCGATTACTGATCAGCATTCCTTCTCTCCTCAGGCTAGACCTTTGCGATGTGCTGGAACGCCAGGACAGAGCGCAGGTTCTTGGTGCCGGGAAAGGCTATGCCGGAGCAGGCTGCGGACCGCTTGACGGCGATCAAGTTTGCCGGCCATGGTGCTTGCCAGGTTGTCGCAGGGGCTCTTAGCGTGGTGGTCGAACCCGCTGTCTACCCAGGTAAGCCATGGACCTCACAGAACCTCGCTGCGAACCCTTCTATCAAGCGCACGGCAACGAACGGGCATTGTTCGAACAGGCCTGGCGCCACGGCATGCCGGTGCTGATCAAAGGCCCCACCGGCTGTGGCAAGACCCGCTTCGTCCAGCACATGGCCCAGCGCCTGCACCTGCCGCTGCACACCGTGGCCTGCCACGATGACCTCAGCGCCGCCGACCTGGTCGGCCGCCACCTGATCGGCGCCCAGGGCACCTGGTGGCAGGACGGCCCGCTGACCCGTGCGGTGCGCGAAGGCGGCATCTGCTACCTCGACGAAGTGGTCGAGGCGCGTCAGGACACGGTGGTGGTGTTGCACCCGCTGGCCGATGGCCGCCGCGAGCTGTTTCTCGAACGCACCGGCGAAGTGTTGCAGGCGCCGCCGTCGTTCATGCTGGTGGTGTCCTATAACCCCGGCTACCAGAACCTGCTCAAGGGTATGAAGCCCAGCACCCGCCAGCGCTTTGTGGCGATGCGCTTCGACTACCTGCCCGCAGCCGAAGAAGCGCACATCGTACGCCGTGAGGCCGGGGTCGATGGCGCCCTGGCCAACCAGATCGTCAAGCTCGGCCAGGCGCTGCGCCGCCTGGACCAACACGACCTGGAAGAGGTGGCCTCGACCCGCCTGCTGATTTTTACCGCGCGCATGATCGCTGCCGGCATGCACCCGCGAGAAGCGTGCCTGGCCTGCCTGGCCGAGCCGCTCACCGATGACCCGCTGACGGTCGCGGCGTTGATGGACGTGGTCGATGTCCACTTCCCTTGAGCCAATGCCCCGGCAACTGCCGGGCGACCTGGCGATGTGGCTGTTCATCCTCGCCGAGCTTTCGGTGTTCGCCATCCTGATCCTGGCCTTTGCCGTGACCCGGCAACTCAAGCCGCAGCTGTTCGCCACCAGTCGCGCCTTGCTCGACAGCTCCACCGGCCTGGCGATGACCCTGAGCCTGCTCAGCGCCGGGCTGCTGGCGGCGCTGGCCCAGGTGCAGGTGCGCAAGCACCGGTCGCGGCGGGCGGCAGTGTTGCTGCTGGCCGCCTTGCTGGTGGCCAGTGTCTATGTGGCGCTCAAGCTCGGCGAATACCGCCACTTGCTCGGCGCCGGGCTGGGCATCGAGCACAACACTTTCTTCACCTTGTACTGGATCCTCACCGGCTTTCACTTTCTCCATGTCCTGCTCGGCATGCTGATCCTGGCCTGGCTGGCGCAGATGGCCTGGCGTCGCAGCCTTGGCCCGGGCACCTGCAGCGGCTTTGAATCCGGGGTGCTGTACTGGCACATGGTCGATCTGGTCTGGGTGTTGCTGTTCCCGCTGGTTTACCTGCTCGGGTGAGGAGGGCGCATGCCGACATCGATATTCCTGCTGCTGTGCTGGCTTGCCTTGACATGCCTGAGCCTGGGCACGGTGATGCTCGGCCAGGGCGCGCTGATCCTGCTGCTGGCGGTGGCCAAGGCCTGGTTGATCACCGATGGCTTCATGGAACTGCGCCACGGTCCGCAGCGCTGGCGCTGGTTGCTGCTGAGCTGGGCCCTGGTGTTGGCCGCGCTGGTGGGCCTGAGCCTGGCCGCTAATACCTGAGTAAAACCATCGGCGTTTCTTGATCGCCATCAAGCAGGTTTTTACCCCGCGCTTTCTATCATGGCCAGGCCAAGCAATGAGGAAGCGACCATGTCAGAGACCTTCACCAAGGGCATGGCCAGGAACATCTATTTCGGGGGAAGCGTGTTCTTCTTCCTGATATTCCTGGCTTTGACCTACCACACCGAACAGACCTTTCCCGAACGCAGCAACGCCGCGCAATTGACCGACGCGGTGGTGCGCGGCAAGACGGTCTGGGAGCAGAACAACTGCGTCGGCTGCCACACGCTGCTGGGCGAGGGCGCGTACTTTGCGCCGGAGCTGGGCAATGTGTTCAAGCGCCGTGGCGGCGAAGAAGGCTTCAAGCCGTTCATGCATGCCTGGATGAAGATGCAGCCGCTGGGCGTGCCCGGCCGCCGGGCCATGCCGCAGTTCAACCTGAGCGAACAGGAAGTCGACGACATCGCCGAATTCCTCAAATGGAGCTCGAACATCAACACCAATGGCTGGCCGCCAAACCAGGAGGGCTGAGTGATGAACGTTGCCAATCCGCATCTTAAATTTGCCTCCCAGGCCGTTGCCAAACCCTACTTCGTGTTCGCCCTGATCCTGTTCCTCGGCCAGGTGCTGTTCGGTTTGATCATGGGCCTGCAATACGTGATCGGGGACTTCCTGTTCCCGGCCATTCCGTTCAACGTGGCGCGCATGGTGCACACCAACCTGCTGATCGTCTGGCTGCTGTTCGGCTTCATGGGCGCGGCGTATTACCTGGTGCCGGAAGAAGCCGACCGCGAGCTGCACAGCCCAAGGCTGGCGATCCTGCTGTTCTGGGTGTTCGCCGCCGCCGGTGTGCTGACCATCCTCGGCTATCTGCTGGTGCCCTATGCCGGCCTTGCGCGGCTGACCCACAACGAGCTGCTGCCGACCATGGGGCGCGAGTTCCTCGAGCAGCCGACCATCACCAAGCTGGGCATCGTCGTGGTCTGCCTGGGCTTTCTCTACAACATCGGCATGACCCTGCTCAAAGGCCGCAAGACCACCGTGAGCATGGTGATGATGACCGGCCTGATCGGCCTTGCGGTGTTCTTCCTGTTCTCCTTCTACAACCCCGGCAACCTTGCCCGCGACAAGTTCTACTGGTGGTGGGTGGTGCATCTTTGGGTCGAGGGCGTGTGGGAGCTGATCATGGGCTCGATGCTGGCCTTCGTGCTGATCAAGATCACCGGGGTTGACCGCGAGGTGGTGGAAAAATGGCTGTATGTGATCATCGCCATGGCGTTGATTACCGGCATCATCGGTACCGGCCACCACTTCTTCTGGATCGGTGCGCCCGAGGTGTGGCTGTGGGTCGGTTCGATCTTCTCGGCGCTGGAGCCGCTGCCGTTCCTGGCCATGGTCATGTTCGCCTTCAGCATGGTGAAAAACCGCCGCCGCCAGCACCCCAACCGCGCCGCCACCCTGTGGGCCAAGGGCACCACGGTCACGGCGTTCTTCGGCGCCGGCGTCTGGGGTTTCCTGCACACCCTGGCGCCGGTCAACTACTACACCCATGGTACCCAGCTCACCGCCGCCCATGGCCACCTGGCCTTCTACGGCGCCTACGCAATGATCGTCATGACCTTGATCAGCTATGCCATGCCGCGCCTGCGCGGGCTCGGCGAGGCCGCCGATGAGCGCTCGCAGACCCTTGAGGTGTGGGGCTTCTGGCTGATGACCCTGTCGATGGTGATGATCACCTTGCTGCTCACCGCCGCCGGCGTGGTCCAGGTGCTGTTGCAGCGCTGGGCCGAAGATGGCAGCGCCTTGCCGTTCATGTCCACCACCGATCAGTTGCGCGGGCTGTTCTGGGCGCGGCTGGTCAGCGGCGTGGGCTTTCTCGCGGGGCTGTTGTGCTACCTGCTGAGTTTTCGCCAGCGTGGCCGCGCCGCCTTGCGCGCACCGGCCAGGGTAGTGCCTTCGTGAACGGCATTAGTGTTTGAACACCTGCGGCCCGGCTGATGCAGCGGGCCGCTTTCTGCGTTGTACACAGGAGGCAGCATGGCCTTCACGGTCGAATTGGAAGAATGGGTCGGCAGTCTCTGGCATCGTTTCATTACCCGCCGGGCGAGTGTCGATTTCCCCGAGGCAGGGGTCGAACTGGCCCCCAGGCAACGGCGCCTGGCGCTGTTGTTCAGGGCCATGGGCGGGGCGGGCGGCATCGGTGTGGAGGCCGCCAGCGAGCGTGACCTGCTGCTGCGCCGCAGCCTGTTGCAGCAGATCGCCGGCACCTGCAAGCAGGCGCCGCTGGCCTGGTGTGACGCGCACAACGTGCGCTTGCCGGCGCACCTGGCAGTATTCCCCGACGCTGCCTTGAACGAAGAGCTGTATCGCTGGCTGGCCTTGCTCGCGGCGCAATCGGGGCCGATGCGCCACTGGGGGCGAGACAACCAGCGCTGGACGCGTGAGCTGCTGCAACGCTTTCCGGGGTTGGCGAGCCGCTACCAACGGCTGGTCGATGCGCACCTGCAACTGCGCCCGGATCCGGCCTCGCTAAGCCCGGATGCTGCGCTGCTTGAACGCGCCTTGCGCCAGGCCCTGCGCGAGCCGGGCAGCGTCGAGGTGTTTCCGCGCAGTGAACGGGCGGCCTGGCCGCTGCCGCTGTGGTTGTATCCGCCGCTGCACCTTGCCAGCCCTCAGGCGGGTGACCTTGAAGACGCGCAAAACGAGCTGCCCAACACCCCCGGCCAGCAGCAGGGCGGACGCAAACGCGCCAGCCGTGTCGATGACAGCCCGGCCAAGGGCGGCCTGTTGATCGTGCGCCTGGAGAACCTGTTCAGTTGGACCGAACACGTCGACCTCGACCGCTGGGAGGACGATAGCCAGGACCCGGACGCTGCCCGGGTGGCCGAAGACCTCGATCAATTGACCCTGTCGCGCACCCGTATCCGCAAGGGTGGTGGCCTGAAACTGCACCTGGACCTGCCGCCGGCGGACGTCGACGACATCCCCCTGGGTGCAGGCATCAAGTTGCCGGAATGGGACTATCGCCAAGGCCGCCTGCAAGCCGGTTTCGTCAACCTGCAGTTGCTCGAACCGCGTGATTGCATGCCCCAACCGCTGCCAGCGCGGCTGCAAGGCCCGGCACGGCGCCTGCGCCGGCAGTTCGAGCACCTGCGCACGGATCGCCAGTGGTTGCGTCAGCAGCCCCAGGGCAGCGAACCTGACCTGCAGGCCTGGCTGGATTTTCATGTCGAACGTGTGCATGGGCAATGCGCCGAGCGTGGCCTGTTCCTGGAGCAGCGCCGCGTTCGCCGCGATCTTGCCTGCCTGTTGCTGGCCGATGTATCGATGTCCACCGACGCCCACTTGAACGATGAGCAGCGGGTGATCGACGTGATCCGCGACAGCCTGCTGCTGTTCGGCGAAACCCTGTCGACGCTGGGGGATGAGTTTGCCCTGTACGGGTTTTCTTCGTTGCGTCGCCAGCAGGTGCGCATGCAGCAACTCAAAGCGTTCGATCAGCGCTATGACGATGTCACGCGCGGCAAGATCCAGGGGCTCAAACCGGGTTACTACACGCGCATGGGCGCTGCGATTCGCCAGGCAAGCCAAGTGCTTGGTGGCCGTAAGCGACAGCGCAAGCTGTTGCTGCTGCTCAGCGATGGCAAGCCCAATGACCTGGACCTTTACGAAGGCCGATATGGCGTTGAAGACACCCGCGAAGCGGTGCGTGAAGCCCGGCGCCTGGGCCTGACACCCTTTTGCATCACCATCGACCGCAAGGCCGGTGCCTACCTGCCGTACATGTTCGGCAGCAACGGCTACGCCCTGATACACCAGCCTGAGCAACTGCCGCAGCGTTTGCCGCAGCTGTATCGGCAGTTGACCCAGCCTTAGCGCGGCAACCAGAACACCATTGCCACACAGAACAGCGTCAGGCCGATGCAGAACCACAGGAAGCGCAACTGTTGTCGCGCACCGGCCAATGCTGCGGTAGCGGGCAGCGGCATGCCGCAGTGCTCACAGGTGCTGGCCTTGGCGGGATTGGTGTGTTCGCAGTACAGGCATACCGGCAGGGCATTCATTCGAATTGCTCCAGCCGCGGCCGATCGAGAATGGCGATGCGCCGACCGTCCTGAGTGATGATCTTTTCATCGATCAGGCGGCGGATGATCCTTGAAAAGGTCTCCGGCTGGATCGACAGGTGGCCGGCTATCAGTTGCTTGGCCATCGGCAGTTCGAACTGGCGCTGCACCGGCTCGGCGTGCATCAGTTGCGTCAACAGGTAGCGCACCACCCGGTGGGTGGCATTTTTCAGCGACAACGTCTCGATTTCATTGACCCGCTGGTGCAGGCGCATACAGAGCTTGCCGAGCAGGGCGAAGGTCAGCCGGCTGTTGCTCTGCAGCAGGCGCATGTAGGTGCTGGTCGAGAGCCGATAGAGCTGCGTTTGCCCGACCGCTTCGGCCGAGGCGACATAATTGGGCGTGTCCATCAGCATCATCGCTTCGGCGAAGGTCTGCCGCGGGCCGATGACTTCGAAGACCTTCTCCTGGCCGTCCGGGGTCAAACGGTAGATCTTCACCGCACCGGCAATCACGAAGTAGAACGCCTCGGCCGGCTCGCCCTGACGGAACAGCGGCTCGCCCTTGTCGACGCTGAGCAGTTGGCTGCTGCCCATCAATTCATCGAGCTGCTCGTCGTTCAAGGGCTCGAACAGGTGGTGAGTACGCAGGATCTGGTGGTGGACGCGGTGAAGCACCATGGCATTTCATCCTCAAGCGGAAAAGGGGTGGGGCTCGAACCTGGATGTAGGCGTCGAGCAAGAGCCGGGCCAGGCGGCAAGCCCCGGGTTGTATGGCGTGCTGATACTTGAGGGTGAAAAATACCCACGGCGCTTGGGTGAAATTGACCGTTACAGGGTTATTTTTACCCTTGTTTCTCCTGCTTCAGCCCGCAATCACGCCAGGGCACAACCCTTGCACTGGCGTATTCAACAGCGATTGGCAGCCTACGCCGTTGCACGCCGCGCGCCTTGACGTGCGACAAGGGTGGCAGCCTGCCGATGGCAGATGATGAGGCCGGGCTCAGTACGACCCGGCAACAAGGTAAGGAGAGGCTTGATGCAAGTACTTGATCGCCGTAAAGCGCTGGCCATCGTGCCACTCTTGCGCCTGGCGTTCCGGCCGTTGTTCCTCGCTGGCTGTGCGCTGGCAGTGTTGGCGATACCGCTGTGGCTGGCGGCGCTGAACGGCGCCCTTGGCACCTGGCAGCCGGCCGGCGGTTGGCTGGCCTGGCACCGGCATGAACTGGTGTTCGGTTTCGGCCTGGCGATCATCGCCGGCTTTTTGCTTACGGCGGTGCAGACCTGGACCGGGCAACCGGGCCTGAGTGGCAAGCCGCTGGCGGGCCTGGCGCTACTGTGGCTGGCCGGGCGGGTGGCGTGGCTGGCGAATGCGCCCTGGCCGTTGCTGGCGCTGCTGGAACTGGGCTTCCCGTTGCTGGTGGCGGTGTTGATGGGCAGCACCCTGTGGCAGGTACGGCAAAAGCGCAACTACCCGATAGTGATGGTCTTGCTGTTGTTGACGGCGGTCGATGGCCTGGCGGTGTATGGCCTGGTGCAAGGCCACGATGGCTGGCAGCGCCAGGGCGTGCTCGGCGGCATCTGGCTGGTGGCGGCGATGATGGGCCTGATTGGCGGGCGGGTGATTCCGTTCTTCACCCTGCGCGGCTTGGGGCGGACCGAGGCGGTAGTGCCCTGGCCCTGGCTCGACTGGCTGTTGCTGGCGGGGTCGGCGCTGGTAGCGGTGCTGTATGCGGCAGGGCCTGCCCTGACGGCCAATGCCGGGGTCGGCCTGCTGTTTGCCGCCCTGGCGCTCGGGCATGTAGTGCGCCTGTGGCGCTGGCATGACCGCGGGATTTGGCAAGTGCCGCTGCTGTGGTCGTTGCACCTGGCCTACGGCTGGTTGGCCCTGGCCTGCCTGGGCATGGCCCTGTGGCATTTCGGCGTGCCGTTGAACCCGAGCCTGGCGGTGCATTGCCTGACTATCGGCGCCATGGCCGGGTTGATCCTGGCGATGATTGCCCGGGTCAGCCTGGGTCATACCGGGCGGGCGTTGCAGCCGCCGGCGGGGATGACCCTGGCGTTCGTTCTGCTCAACCTGGCTGCGCTCAGCCGGGTGCTGTTGGTGCCGTGGATGCCGATGGCGGGCTTGTGGCTGGCCGGGGCGTGCTGGGGGCTGGCGTTTGCCGTGTATACCTGGCGCTATGCACCGATGCTGCTGCGCGCCCGGGTTGACGGGCATCCTGGTTAAGCGCCTGGAGGCGAAGGATGTTGTATCCGTATTTGTTGGTGATTCATCTACTGGCGGCCATCGCCTTTATCGGCACGCTGTTTTTCGAAGTGCTCATCTGGCAAGCGGCGCGCCGGCATGTGCCGGTTGCGGCGCAGGCCGGGGTCGACCAGGCGCTGTCGGTGCGTTCGCGCAAGGTGCTGCATGGCGTGGTGTTGCTGCTGTATGGCGCCGGTGTTGGCCTGGCCTGGCATCACCGCGCGGCCTTGAGCCAGCCGTTGGCCAGCAGCTTTGCCAGCCTGCTGAGCCTGAAGATCGTCCTGGCCCTGAGCATCATTGGTCATTACCTGTTGCTGGCGTTCTGGCTCAAGCGCGGACGCTTGAGCCAGGGGCGGGCGCGTTGGATCCGCTGCAGCATTCTTGGCCATATGCTGGTGATCGTGATCCTGGCCAAGGCGATGTTCTATTGGCACTAGCCTGCGCCGTACTAAGGCGGGCACTACTTGTAGGAGCGGGCTTTGACCCGCGATGAGGCCGGTACAGCCAGCACATCAAGTGGCGTCTGAATTACGGCCGCGGGCAAGGCCAGCTCCCACAAAGGCCAGCCATCAGGCCAGTGCGTTGACGAACAGCACATCGTTCTCCAGATGAATATGCTGCAGCAGATCCTCGCGAAACTCCTCCAGCCCGCGGTACAGGGTGCGCCACGTGTTGCAGGCGCCCTCCGGCGCGGTTATTTCGTCGGTCAGCAAGCTCAAGCGCTCCAGCGCCTGGCCATGTTGATCATGCTCCAGACGCATAACCTGGATCGGCGCACCGGCCTGGCGGCCCATGCCCCGTTGCAGCAAGGGGAACAGCACCTGTTCTTCCTTGAGCATGTGCCCTTCAAGTTCCTGCTGCATGTCCTGCAGGTGATCGGCCAGGCCGTTGGGGCAATGGTCATGGCCACCGTGGACCTGCTCCACACGTCGGGCCAGGCGGATCAGTTCCGGCAACTGCTGGCGGTGGCGGTCGTGGTAGCGGGAGAGGATGTAGGCAATCAGTTCGGCCGGGGAGAGTGTCGGGTTCATCAGGGCTCCTGGTCTGTTGGCAAAGGTTCCCCAGGACCATTGCATCGCCCATGCCAGCTTTAATTGCCCGAAATCAAGGGCCGTTGCTGTGGATGTGGTGAAATTCACCCGAATACCTCAGGGTAGCGATAACCACAGAGGGTGATGACTACCATGCTGCGTGAAAGCCTTGCCGCCGACCTGATCGTCGAGCTGCCCAATGCCGTGCGCTTGCAGCGTCTGGTGCAGACGCTGCGCGAATACTTCAACTGCGGCGCCGTCGGCCTGCTCCGGCTCGAAGGCGACAGCCTGCGGCCGCTGGCCTGTGTCGGCCTGGTCCACGAAGCCCTCGGCAGGCGCTTCGTGATCGCCCAGCATCCGCGCCTGGCAGCGATCATGGCCTCGCGCGAGCCGACCTGGTTCGAGCCCGACAGCCGCCTGCCGGACCCCTACGATGGCCTGCTCGAGACCGCGCTGCACGAACCCTTGGCCGTTCACGACTGCATGGGCGTCAGCCTCTACGTGGAAGGCCAGGTCTGGGGCGCGATCACCCTCGATGCGCTTAAGGCCGGGACCTTCGGCAGCGATGCCCGCGATGAACTCAAGCGCTGCACCCTGCAGATCGAGGCTGCCTTGCGGGTCACCCGCCTGGAGCAGGAGAACCGCAGCCTGCGCCTGTCGCGCAGCGAGCCCCAGGACTTGCGCAGGCCTGTGGAAGAGGGCGAGATCCTCGGTCACAGTGCGGTGTTGCAGCAGTTGCTCAACGAGATTGAAGTACTGGCCGATGCCGATCTGCCGGTATTGCTGCTGGGCGAGACCGGGGTCGGCAAGGAGCTGTTCGCCCGCCGCCTGCATCGCCTGTCGCGACGCAGCCACAAGCCGCTGATCCAGGTCAACTGCGCGGCCTTGCCCGAGTCGCTGGCCGAGAGCGAGCTGTTCGGCCATGTCAAAGGCGCGTTCTCCGGCGCCAGCAGCGACCGCGCCGGGCGCTTCGATGCAGCCAATGGCGGTACGTTGTTTCTCGATGAAGTCGGCGAGCTGCCCCTGAGCGTACAGGCCAAACTGTTGCGCACCCTGCAAAACGGCGAGATCCAGCGCCTGGGCGCCGACAAGCCGCTGCACGTGGATGTGCGCATCATCGCCGCGACCAACCGGCATTTGCCCGACAGCATTCGCGACGGCCTGTTTCGCGCCGACCTCTACCATCGCCTGTCGGTGTACCCGCTACCGATTCCACCGTTGCGCGAGCGCGGCAACGATGTGTTGATGATTGCCGGGCAGTTCCTCGAACTCAACCGCACCCGTCTGGGGCTGCGCGGTTTGCGCCTGTCGGCGGCGGCCGAGCGGGCGCTGCTGGCCTACCACTGGCCGGGCAACGTGCGTGAGCTTGAGCATGTGATCAGCCGCGCCGCGCTCAAGCAATTGAGCCGCGAAGGCAGCCGTAGCCTGATCATTACCCTGGAGCCGGAGGTGCTCGACCTCGATAGCGCGCCGGCAGCGGCGCCGCTGGCGGATCAACCGGTTGCCGCCAGCTTGGCGCATCCCTCCCTGAGCGACGCCGTCGATGCCTGCCAGCGCCAGGCCATTGCCCAGGCGCTGCGCCTGAGCGGGGATAACTGGGCCAGTGCCGCGCGGCTGTTGGCGGTCGACCCGAGCAACCTGCACAAACTGGCCAGGCGCTTGCGCCTCAAGTAACACTCGGAGCGTTGATGGTGATCAAGGCCTGCCGGTGTCGCAGCTTACAGACTGCGTACAACTTCCCAGGAGATCACTGCCATGCCGCTGTCCCTTGCCCAGATGCGCCGTAACTACACCCTCGGTGGCCTGCAGGAGGAGGCGGCGCCGCTCGAACCGCTGCCGCTGTTTGCGCAGTGGCTGCAACAGGCCCGCGAGACCGAGCGCGAGCCGGTGGAGGCCAATAGCATGCACCTGGCCACCGTCGACAGCCTGGGCAGGCCGCACTGCCGGGTGCTGCTGCTCAAGGGCTTTGACCAGCAGGGCTTTACCTTCTTCGGCAACTACCAGAGTGCCAAGGGACAGGAACTGGCGGCCAACCCCTATGCGGCGATGACCTTCTTCTGGCCGGGGCTGGAGCGCCAGGTACGAATTGAGGGGCCGGTGACGCGGCTCGATCCGCAGTTATCCGATGCCTACTTCGATTCGCGTCCCGAAGCCAGTCGCCTGGGCGCCTGGGCTTCACCACAAAGCCGGGTGTTGACCGACCGCGGCGAACTGCAAGCGCTGCTGGCGCAGACCATCCGCCGCTTCGTCGAGCAGCCGCTGCGTCGCCCCGAGCATTGGGGCGGCTATTGCCTGAGGCCTGAACGCATGGAGTTCTGGCAGGGTCGCGCCGATCGCCTGCATGACCGTCTCGATTATCGCTGCCAGGGTGGGCAGTGGACGCGCCAGCGCCTGGCGCCGTGAGCCCGAAGAGATACCTCCAAGGAGGAATAGGTTCGCCCAGGCTTTAGGTTCAGGCTTGGGCCCATCCACCTTTCACGGGAAGCCCAGGCCATGGCCCATTTGGCACAACGCACGTTTGAACCCCTGAACATCGCCGTGCTGACCATCAGCGACACGCGCACCTACGACACCGACAGCTCCGGCCAGACCCTCATCGACCTGCTGCAAGCAGCAGGGCATGTGCTGGTCGAGCGCGACCTGGTCAAGGACGATATCTACCAGATCCGCGCGACCCTCTCGCGCTGGATCGCCGACCCCAGGGTACAGGTGGTGCTGACCACCGGCGGCACCGGTTTTACCGCCCGCGACAACACCCCGCAAGCGGTGCAGCCATTGCTGGATAAACACGTCGAAGGCTTTGGTGAGTTGTTCCGCCAGGTGTCGCTGGCCGAAATCGGCATGTCCAGCCTGCAGTCCCGTGCCCTGGCGGGGATGAGCAATGGCGTGCTGGTGTGCTGCGTGCCGGGTTCGCCCGGCGCCTGTCGCACCGCCTGGACGCAAATCCTGCATAGCCAGCTCGACAGCCGTACCGGCCCGTGCAATTTCGCCCCGCACCTCAAGGCCCAGGCCGGGCAGGCCATTGAGGCCTGTGGGGCGCGGCCATGAGCGGGCGGGTATGCGACAGCGGCAAGTTGATCCCGGTCGACCAGGCCATCCGCCATTTGCTCGAGCAGGCGCCACCGCCACCGGCTGCGCAGATGGTGTTGCTGGACAAAGCCCTGGGCCGGGTGCTGGCGGTTGATATCCATGCCCCGCGCAGTCTGCCGGGCTGGGACAACAGCGCCATGGACGGTTTTGCCTTCAGGGTGGCCGACCTGCCAGCTGCTGGCGGTTGCCTGAGCCTGGCCGGGCGCATCGCCGCCGGCCAGCAGGCCAGCACCGCGTTGCAACCTGGGCAGGCGGTGCGGATCTTCACCGGTGCACCCTTGCCGCCGGGTGCCGACACGGTAGCGCCCCAGGAGCTATGCCGGGTGGAAGGCGAGCAGGTCTGGCTACCCGCCGCCGGCCTTGGCGACCACGTGCGCAAGGCTGGCGAGGAGGTGCGCGAAGGCCATCTGTTGCTGCAGGCCGGCAAGCGCCTGCGTGCCCAGGAGCTGGGCCTGCTGGCCGCTTCGGGCGTGGCCTGGGTCGAGGTCCATCGGCCCTTGCGCGTCGGTTTGCTGAGCAGCGGCGACGAACTGCGCGAGCCCGGCCAACCCCTGGCCCCGGGGCAGATCTACAACAGCAACCGCTATTGCCTGATGGCCTTGCTGCAAGGCTGGGGCGTGGAGGTGCACGACTACGGGGTGATGGCCGACGAACTGGCGGCCAGCAAGCACGCGCTGAATCTGGCCGCGTCCGAATGCGACCTGCTGCTGACCTCCGGCGGCGTCTCGGTGGGTGAGGAAGATCACCTCAAGCAGGCCATCCAGGACCTGGGCAGTGTCGACTTCTGGCGTCTGGCGATTCAGCCGGGCAAGCCCCTGGCTTTTGGCGAGGTGGCGGGCCGGCCGTGGATCGGCATGCCCGGCAACCCGGCAGCGGCGCTGATTACCGCGCTGGTGGTGGTACGGCCGTTCCTGTTGCGCGCCCAGGGCGTGCGCGATGTGTTGCCCCGGCCGCTGGCGCTGCCAGCCGGTTTCGACTGGCTGCAACGCAACAAGCGCCGCCAGTACCTGCTGGCCCGCTTGTTGCCCGAGGCCAACGGCCAGTCCAGCGTACAACTGCACCCACAACAAAGCTCGGCAATGCTCAGCGCCGCCTGCTGGGCCGATGGCCTGGCGGTGGTGGAATGCGAGCAACAGCTGCACAAGCACGACAACGTGCAGTTCCTTTCTTTCGCGCTGCTGATGCAGTGAGCGACCTTGATTGCCGTCAAGGTCCTGCCGGGCACTGTGGCTAGACTGGCAGCGCTTTTTTCGATTGCTCCGAGCCTGCTCGTGTTGTGCATCGCAGGCGCATGGCAGCAGCTTCTTTGATGAGGAAACCCCATGCAACTGGTCTGCCCGGCAGGCAACCTGCCTGCGCTTAAAGCCGCGGTGTGCCAAGGCGCCGATGCTGTTTACGTCGGCTTTCGCGACGACACCAACGCCCGGCATTTCGCCGGGCTGAACATGGACGACAAGCAGTTCGACGCCGCTGTTGCCCATATCCGCCAACACCAACGCAAGCTCTATGTCGCGGTCAACACCTACCCGCAACCCCAGGGTTGGGAACGCTGGCAGCGCGCGGTCGACCGTGCCGCCGACCATGGTGTCGATGCCCTGATCGCCGCCGACCCGGGTGTGCTCGGCTATGCGGCCCAGCGCCACCCGCAGTTGAGCCTGCACCTCTCGGTGCAAGGCTCGGCCACCAACGCCAGCGCCCTGGCGTTCTACGCCCAGCACTACAACATCCGCCGCGCCGTGCTGCCACGGGTGCTGTCGCTGGCCCAGGTACGCCAGGTGGCAGCCAACAGCACGGTGCCCATCGAGGTCTTTGCCTTCGGCAGCCTGTGCATCATGGCCGAAGGGCGTTGCCACCTGTCGTCGTACATCACCGGCGAGTCGCCGAACCTGTGCGGCGTCTGTTCGCCGGCCAAGGCGGTGCGCTGGAGCGAAGACGCCGAGGGCTTGAGTGCACGCCTGAGCGAAGTGCTGATCGACCGCTATCAACCCGACGAGCCGGCCGGTTACCCGACCCTGTGCAAGGGCCGTTTCCTGGTGGATGGCAAGCGCTTCCATGCCCTGGAAGAGCCCACCAGCCTCGACACCCTCGACCTGCTGCCGGAACTCGCCGCCATGGGCGTCGAGGCGGTGAAGATCGAGGGCCGCCAGCGCAGCCCGGCCTATGTCGAGCAGGTCACCCAGGTCTGGCGTGCCGCGCTCGACGCCCATCGCCTGGCACCGCAACGCTTCACGGTCAAGGACCAGTGGCGTCAGGTGCTGGCCGGTTTGTCCGAAGGCAGCCAGACCACCCTGGGTGCTTACCATCGATCATGGCAATGAGGGACTGGACATGAAGCTCAGCCTGGGACCCGTCCTGTATTACTGGGACAAGGAACAACTGGGGCGTTTCTACAGCGAGATGTCGGCCTTGCCCCTGGATGTGATTTATCTGGGGGAAACCGTGTGCTCGAAACGCCGGGCCATGAACCTCGATCACTGGCTTGGTCTGGGCCGCGAGCTGCAGGCCTGCAGCCCGGCGCAGATCGTGTTGTCGAGCCTGACCCTGATCGAAGCCGCTTCCGAGCTCTCCAGCCTGCGCCGCTTGTGCGACAACGGCGAGCTGCTGGTGGAGGCCAACGACATGGGTGCGGTGCAGTACCTGGCTGAGCGCAAGCTGCCGTTCGTGGCCGGCCCCGCGCTCAACCTGTACAACGGCCACGCGTTGGCCAAGCTGCTCGATTGCGGGATGATCCGCTGGGTGCCGCCGGTGGAGTGTTCGGCCACACTGATCCGCGCGGTGCTCGACCAGGCCGTTGAGTTGAACCGTGAGTTGCCTGAGGTTGAAGTCTTTGCCTATGGGCATCTGCCGCTGGCTTACTCGGCGCGCTGTTTTACCGCCCGTGCCGAAAACCGGCCCAAGGACGACTGCCAGTTCTGCTGCATCAACTACCCCGACGGCCTGGCCCTGAGTAGCCAGGAAGGCCAGGCGCTGTTCACCCTGAACGGCATCCAGACCATGTCGGCCGAGGTCACCAACTTGCTGGCCGACTACCCGGGGCTTGAGGCCTGCGGCGCCGACCTGTTGCGCCTGAGCCCGCGGGCCCAGGGCATGGTCGAGGTGGTTCAGGCCTTTGCCCGGGTGCGCCAGGGCGAGGCGCCGCCGTTGTTTGTCGAAGGTTGCAACGGCTACTGGCACGGCCAGGCGGGCATGTTGCGGGTCGAGGAGGTGGGCCTGTGCTGAACCGCACGCAATGGCTGTTGAAAGGTGCCGACCGGGTGCTGCCGCTGATCCGTCGGGTGCCGTTCGTGATTCAGCGGGTTGCTTTGCAGCAGGCGCTTAATCGCTGCCTGGCCGAGCCCCTGCGCGACGGTGAGTTCGACCTGCTGCGCGGGCGCTGGTTGTGCCTGCGGATTCCCGACCTGGACCTGGCCTGGTACCTGACCCGCAACCGCGATGGCCTGCAGATCGCCGAGCGGGCCAAGGCCGATGTCACCATTCGCGGCAACTGGCGCGAGTTTCTCTTGCTGGCCAGCCGTCAGGAGGACCCGGACACGCTGTTCTTCCGCCGCCGCCTGGTGATCGAGGGCGACACCGAGCTGGGTTTGACCCTGAAGAACCTGATCGACAGCCTCGACCCCGAGGTGTTGCCGGTGTGGTTGTGGCGCAACCTGGAGCGCGCCGGCAAGGGCCTGGCGGCCAGTTGAGGGCAGGGCCGGCTACTGGGGCTAACCCGAGTAACCGGCCAGCTCATCGGCGGCGAGGATGTGGATGCTGCGCCGTTCCATGGCGATCAGGCCGCGTTCCACCAGACGGTGCAGGGTGCGCGAAAAGGTCTCTGGCTGGATGCCCAGCTTGGAGGCCACCAGGCGCTTGGACACCTGCAACTCGACCCGGCCACTGTCGGGGTCGCATTCCTGCAGCAAGAAGTTGATCACCCGGCGGCTGGCGCTGGCCGAGGTCAGGGTGTCGATGTCCCTGAGACGCTGGTGCAGGTGGATGCTCATGCTCGCCAGAATGGCCAGGCACACCTGTGGCTGGTCTTCCAGGGCATTGCGGTAATGGGCGCCATCGATGCTGATCAACACGCAGTCCTTGAGCGCCGTGGCCGTCACCGGGTAACTGCGCGCCTGGCTGAACAGCAGCGCTTCGGCAAAGGTCTGGCCCGGCTGGATGATCTCCACCAGATGTTCCTGGCCCTCGGCGCTGAGCCGGTACAGCTTGATCTGGCCACTGACCAGCAAGAAGAAGCGCTTGGCCGGGTCGCCCTGGTGCATGAGCGTGTCATGGCAGCTCAGGCGCCTGAGCATGGCCAGGCCACAGACGGCTTCGAAAACGTTGTCCGGCAGTTGGCTGAACAAGTGATGACGACGTAAAACCAGAACGGTAGAAGGGTGGGTCAGCATGGCGTACCTCCGCTGGCGCCTATGGTAAAACCCCCGACGCCGGCGGCCTATGCCTCCGCCGGTCTACCTCCAAAGGGGCATCTGCAACAGGGGCTCAGGCGCTTTGGCGCAGATGCTCCATGGCCCACACCGCCGCCTCTACCCGCGAACGCAGGCCGAGCTTGTGCAGCAGGTTTTTCACATGGACCTTGACCGTGCCCTCGGTGATGCCCAGCTTGTGGCCGATGACCTTGTTGCTGTAGCCGCTGGCGATGGTCTTGAGCACCTGGCGCTCGCGCTCGGTCAGCTCCACCTCCGGCTGGCGCGGCGGTGAGCGCAGGGCCTGGGCCATCACCCGGGTCAGCCCGGGGCTGATCACCAGGGCGCCGTTCATGGCGTCGCGGATATACTGGATCAACAGCTCCGGTTCCATGTCCTTGAGCAGGTAACCGTCGGCATCCAGGCGCAGGGCGTCGCGAATGTCGTCCTCGGCATCGGACACGGTGAACAGCAGCACCTTGCCGGCAAAGCCCTGGCTGCGCAGATGGCGCAGGGTTTCGATGCCGTTCATCTGCGGCATGTTGTTGTCCAGCAGCACCAGGTCCGGTTGCAGCGCCGGGATCAGGGCCAGGGCTTCTTCGCCGTGGCCGGCTTCGCCGACGATCTCGAAGTCGTCTTCCAGTTCGAGCATCTGGCGGATGCCGCGGCGCATCATCGGGTGGTCGTCGACCAGCAGGATTCGGTAGCGCGGGGAGGGGGTCATGCAGGGTTACCTTCTGTCAGGTGCCCGAGAAACTCCGGGCGAAATTCCATCTGTACCCGGGTGCCTTGCGGCTCCCGGCCAACAATCTGCAACTGGCCGCGCAGGCTGCGGGCCCGCTCGTCCATGATGTTCAGGCCGTGGTGTTCGCGCAGGTCGTGGGTGCCGCTGAAACCACGGCCGTCGTCCTCGATCGACAGGCAGACGGTTTCGCCATACTGGCGCAATTGCAGCCAGGCGTTCTGCGCATGGGCATGGCGCAGGCAGTTGGACAGCGCCTCGCGGGTGATCTGCAGGATGTGGATCTGCTCGCTGGCCGACAGCTCGAAGGCCAGGCTGTCGACGTGCAGGTGCACCTGGAATTCGCCACGGCGGGAGAACTCCTCGGCGGTGTCCTTGAGCTCCTGCACAAGGCCGGCGTCGTGAATCTGCAGGCGGAAGGTGGTGAGCAGTTCACGCAACTGGCGATAGGCGTTGTTCAGGCCTTCGCGCAGCTCGGCGGTGACGTTCTCCAGGGTCGCCACCGGCTCGCCACGACGCATCAACGTCTGCATGCGGCTGACCTGCAGCTTCATGTACGACAGCGCCTGGGCCAGGGAATCGTGCAGTTCGCGGGCGATGATCGCGCGCTCTTCGAGCAGCACCAGGCGGTGGTCCTGTTCACGCTGGCGCTTGAGCGACAGCGAGGTGCCGATCAGGTTGGCCAGGGCCTGGATCAGCTCGGTCTCCCAGGCTTGCGGCTCGTGGCCGTCGATAAAGTGCGCCTTCAGCTCACCGAGGGTACTGCCCTGGTTGCTGATGCTGAACGTGTGATGGTGGGTGCGCTGGTGGCGTTGGCAGCTGGCGCAATCGCTGCTGGCGCAGATCTTGCGGCTGTCGGCGCCATGCAGGGCCAGCAGTTGTTGGGCCGGGGCCTGTAACTGGCCTTGCAGGCACAGCGACAGGCGCAGGCCCGGCAAGCGTTGCTGAAAGCGCCGGATCAGCTCATCCAGGCCCTCGGCGTTGGCCAGCCGGGTGGCCAGGCTGCGGCTGCTTTGGTACAGCAGCTCGAGGGCGGCGTTGGCCTGCTGCAGGTTGAGGGTTTTTTGCCGGACCTGGGTTTCCAGGGTGCGGTGGGATTGTTCGATGGTCTCGGCCATGGCGTTGAAACTGGTGGCCAGCTCGCCGAGCTCGTCCTCGGACTGGTGGTTGACCCGCGCCTGGAACTCGCCGCGGCGAAAGCGCTGGGTGGCGTCCACCAACTCTTTCAACGGTGTGATGACGTTGTATTGCAGCTCGTACAGGCCGAACAGCAGGACGATCATGGTGGTGAACAGCGCCGCGCCCTGGATCACCTGTTGCCAGCCCTGCTTGTGTTCGCTCTGGCGCTGCAGCAGGTTGACGAACTGATTGAGCTGGTTGACGAAGGGCAGGGTACTGGCCTGAAAAGCCGTGGCGTCACCACGTTGCAAGGCCGGCAGCAGGGTCTGCTGCCAGTACTGCTGCAATTGCTGGTAGCTGGCCTGCAGCTCGAGGTTGTTGCCGTCTTCGAGCACGGCTATGAGCGCCTGACTGTTGAGCCGCTGCTGCAGGCTGTCGCGAATGCGTTCGAGGTCGGCGCGCTCGGCGCCGGCGGCCAGCTTCCAGCTCAGGTGGTAGGTCTCCATGCGCACGGAGCCGGCGGTGTTGATGGCGGCGGCATCGCCCTGGCTGAACCAGGCGATCAGGCCGGCACTGAGCGAACTGGCCAGGGCCAGCACGGCGATCAGAATCACCGCCAGGCCCGCGCGCGCGGGCAACGAGCTGCGCAGCCAGCCGATCATGGACGCGGGCCAGGGGTGAGGAGGGGAAAACGGTACATGGAGCACTCCAGGGTGTTGCAACTGATCGTTTCGCAGCCTGTCCCTGGCGCTCTACCTCTAAAGAGTTTTCAACCGCCAGTTTTACCGCCAAGCCCGGTGGGAAACTGGCAACACCCTGATAAACAAAGGGTTTAGAGGTTTTTCGGTGCTACCTCGTTGGAGGTAGGCAGTACAAGCATAGGCCCAGGGGCGCCAGGGCTTCTTTGATCGGGGTCAAGTTTTCTCGGGGTTTGCCTCTCTAGTCTGCCGGCCATGGCTACCTGACTGGAGACCCAAGATGACTCAACCGCGAATACGCCAAGGCCTGGTGCTGGGCATGAGTACGCTGGCCTTCACCGTCTGCTTCATGGTCTGGATGATGTTTGCCGTGCTCGGCGTGCCGATCAAGGAACTGCTGCAGCTCAACGAAACCCAGTTCGGCCTGCTGGCCGCCACCCCGGTGCTGACCGGCTCGCTGGTGCGCTTGCCGCTGGGCATGCTCACCGACCGCTTCGGCGGGCGCAGTGTGTTCTTTCTGCTGATGCTGGCCTGCGTGCTGCCGCTGTACCTGATCAGCCACGCCAGCGCCTATTGGCAGTTCCTGGTCCTGGGCTTGTTCGTCGGGCTTGCCGGTGGCTCGTTCTCGGTCGGCATCGCTTATGTCGCCAAGTGGTTCGAGCAGGACAACCAGGGCCTGGCCATGGGCATCTTCGGCGCCGGCAACGCCGGGGCGGCGGTGACTAAGTTCCTCGCCCCGGCGTTGATTGCCGCCGGCAGCTGGCAACTGGTACCGAAGGTGTTCAGCGCCATCCTGTTCATCACTGCCTTGCTGTTCTGGTTTCTCAGTGCCGACAACAAGGCCCACCGCAGCGCTTCGGGGGCGAGCCTGGGCGAACAGCTCAAGGCCCTGGCCGAGCCTGCGGTGTGGCGCTACTGCCAATACTACTCGATCGTCTTCGGCGGTTACGTGGCCCTGGCGCTGTGGATGACCAAGTACTACGTCCAGGAATACGGCTTCAGCCTGCAAAGCGCGGCGTTGCTGGCCGCCTGCTTCTCGCTGCCGGGCGGGGTGCTGCGCGCCGTCGGTGGCTGGATGTCCGACCGCTGGGGCGCGCAGAGCGTGACCTGGTGGGTGCTGTGGGTCAGCTGGATCTGCCTGTTCCTGCTGTCGTACCCGCAAACCCAGCTGCAGGTGCAGACCATCAACGGCCCGTTGGACTTTCACATCGGCCTGAACCCGGCGCTGTTCACCGTGCTGCTGTTCGTCATGGGCATCGCCTTCGCCTTCGGCAAGGCCTCGGTGTTCAAGTACATCGCCAACGATTATCCGCACAACATGGGCGCGGTGTCCGGCATCGTCGGCCTGGCCGGCGGCCTGGGCGGCTTCATCCTGCCGATTCTGTTCGGCGCGCTGGTCGACCTCACCGGCGTGCGCTCCTCCTGCTTCATGTTGATGTACGGCGTGGTCTGGGTGTCGCTCACCTGGATGTACTTCAGCGAAATCCGCAAGCGCCCGCTGCTGGGCAAACAGCCTCCAGCGACCGCGTCCCCGTTTTCCAGCATTGCCCAAGGAGAAGACCATGTCGGTTCTTAACACGCCTGACAAAGGCCCGGTGATTCACGACTGGCGCCCGGAAGATCCCGCGTTCTGGGGCCGTAGCGGCAAAAAGACCGCTACCCGCAACCTGTGGATCTCGATCCCCGCACTGCTGCTGGCCTTTGCCGTGTGGATGGTGTGGAGCACGGTGATCGTGCGCCTGAATGCCATCGGCTTCAGCTTCAGCACCGACCAGCTGTTCTGGCTGGCGGCCTTGCCGGGGCTGTCGGGGGCGACCTTCCGGGTGTTCTACTCGTTCATGGTGCCGATCTTCGGCGGCCGCCGCTGGACCGCCCTGAGCACCGCCTCGCTGCTGGCGCCGTCGCTGTGGATGGGCTTTGCCGTGCAGGACCCGGGCACGCCCTACAGCGTGTTCGTGATGATTGCGCTGCTGTGCGGCTTTGGCGGCGGCAACTTCGCCTCGAGCATGTCCAACATCAGCTTCTTCTACCCCAAGTCGCAGCAGGGCACCGCCCTGGGCCTGAACGCCGGCCTGGGTAATCTCGGCGTCTCGGTGATGCAGTTCTGCGTGCCGCTGGTGATCACCTTCGGCCTGTTCGGTGCGTTCGGTGGCCAGCCGCAGGCGCTCGCCGACGGTGGCCAACTGTGGCTGCAGAACGCAGGCTTCATCTGGGTGCCGTTCATTATCCTGGTCACCTTGCTGGCCTGGTTCGGCATGAACGACCTGTCCAGCGCCAAGGCCTCGTTCAGCGAGCAGGCGGTGATCTTCAAGCGCAAGCACAACTGGCTGATGTGCTGGTTGTACTTGGCCACCTTCGGCTCGTTCATCGGCTTCTCGGCAGCCTTTCCGCTGCTGATCAAGACCGCCTTCCCGCAGGTCAACGCCCTGACCTTTGCCTTCTTAGGCCCGCTGGTCGGCGCCCTGGTACGCCCGCTGGGCGGCTGGCTGGCGGACAAACTCGGTGGTGCGCGGGTGACCCTGTGGAACTTCGTGCTGATGATCGTCATGGTCTTTGGTGTGCTGGCGTTCATCCCCGCGCAGGGCGAGAGCGGCAACTTCTACGGTTTTCTCGGCATGTTCATGCTGCTGTTCATCACCACCGGCATCGGCAACGGTTCGACCTTTCGCATGATCCCGGTGATTTTCCGCACCCTGCACGAAAAAGCCGCCAGCGGCAAAGGCGCCGCCGCCCGCGAACAAGCGCTCAAGGACGCCGGCAAGGAGTCGGCCGCGGTGCTCGGCTTCAGCTCGGCCATGGGCGCTTTCGGCGCGTTCTTCATTCCCAAGACCTTTGGCTCTTCCATGGCCCTGACCGGTGGCCCGCAGATGGCCTTCTACATGTTCGTCGGCTTCTACCTGAGCTGCATCGTCGTGACCTGGTGGTGGTACGCGCGTAAAGGCGCCGCGACGCCCTGCTGACATGACCCCGAATTCACATCTTGCACGGGCGGGGCACAGAACCCCGCAGCAAGCCTGAGAGGAAAGCACCATGAGTCATTTACTGGATCAACTGCGGTTCTTCAACCGCAAGCAAGGCGAGTTTGCCCAGGGGCATGGCGAGACCCGCAAGGAGTCGCGCGACTGGGAGAACGTCTACCGTTCGCGCTGGCAGTACGACAAGATCGTGCGCTCCACCCACGGGGTCAACTGCACCGGCTCCTGCTCGTGGAAAATCTACGTGAAGAACGGCCTGATCACCTGGGAAACCCAGCAGACCGACTACCCGCGTACCCGTAACGATCTGCCCAACCACGAGCCACGCGGTTGCCCGCGCGGTGCCAGCTACAGCTGGTACATCTACAGCGCCAACCGCCTGAAGTACCCGAAGATCCGCAAGCCGCTGCTCAAGCTGTGGCGCGAGGCGCGCCAGAGCATGGCGCCGGTCGAGGCCTGGGCGTCCATCGTCGAGAACAAGGCCAAGGCTGACAGCTACAAGAGCAAGCGCGGCATGGGCGGCTTCATTCGCTCCAGCTGGGATGAAGTCACCGAGATCATCGCCGCCGCCAACGTTTACACCATCAAGCAGTACGGCCCCGACCGGGTGGTGGGCTTCTCGCCGATCCCGGCGATGTCGATGGTCAGCTACGCCGCCGGTGCCCGTTACCTGTCGCTGCTGGGCGGCACCTGCCTGAGCTTCTACGACTGGTACTGCGACCTGCCGCCGGCTTCACCAATGGTCTGGGGCGAACAGACCGACGTGCCGGAGTCGGCCGACTGGTACAACTCCAACTACATCATCGCCTGGGGCTCGAACGTTCCACAAACCCGCACCCCCGATGCGCACTTCTTTACCGAAGTGCGTTACAAGGGCACCAAGACCGTGGCCATCACCCCCGACTATTCGGAAGTGGCCAAGCTCACCGACCTCTGGCTCAACCCCAAGCAGGGCACCGACGCCGCCCTGGCCCAGGCCTTCAATCATGTGATCTTCAAAGAATTTCACCTGGACCAGCCAAGCGCCTACTTCACCGAGTACGCCAAGCGCTATACCGACCTGCCGGTGCTGGTGCTGCTCAAGCCGATGCTCGGTACCGCACCGGGCAACGGTTACCAGCCGGACCGCTTCCTGCGCGCCTCGGACCTGGCCGACAACCTCGGCCAGGACAACAACCCGGAATGGAAAACCATCGCCGTCGATGCCGGCGGCGAGCTGGTCTCGCCCCAGGGCTCGATCGGCTATCGCTGGGGCGAGCAGGGCAAGTGGAACATCCTGGCCCGTGAAGGCGGCGAGGGCCGCGAGATCGACCTGACCCTGAGCCTGATTGGCGGCGATGTCGCTGAAGTGGCCTTCCCGTATTTCGCCGGTGAAAGCCAGGAGCACTTCCAGCATGTCGCCGGCGATGCGGTGCAGTACCGCCGCGTGCCGGTGCGCAGCCTGACCCTGGCCGACGGCAGCCAGGTCAAGGTGGCGACCGTGTTCGACCTGTCGGCGGCCAACCTTGCCATCGACCGTGGCCTGGGTGGCGCCAACGTCGCCCGCGACTATGACGATGCCAGCGTGCCCGGCACCCCGGCCTGGCAGGAGCAGATCACCGGTGTCAGACGCGAGAAGGCCATCCAGATCGCCCGCGAGTTTGCCGACAATGCCGACAAGACCCGTGGCCGCTCGATGATCATCGTCGGGGCGGCGATGAACCACTGGTACCACATGGACATGAACTACCGCGGGCTGATCAACATGCTCATGCTCTGCGGTTGCGTCGGCCAGACCGGTGGTGGTTGGGCCCACTACGTCGGCCAGGAGAAACTGCGCCCGCAGTGCGGCTGGCTGCCCCTGGCCTTCGGCCTGGACTGGAGCCGGCCGCCACGGCAGATGAACGGCACCAGTTTCTTCTATGCCCACAGCTCGCAATGGCGCCACGAGAAGATGAGCATGCACGACGTGCTCTCGCCACTGGCCGACAAGCGCCAGTTCCCCGAACACGCCCTGGACTACAACATCCGCGCCGAACGCGCCGGCTGGCTGCCCAGCGCGCCACAGCTCAACACCAACCCGTTGCACATCTGCCGTGACGCTGCGGCGGCCGGTATGGCACCCAAGGACTACGTGGTCAAGGGCCTGCACGAAGGCAGCCTGCGCTTTGCCTGCGAACAGCCCGACAACCCGGTCAACTTCCCGCGCAACATGTTCATCTGGCGTTCCAACCTGCTGGGCTCGTCGGGCAAGGGCCACGAGTACATGCTCAAGTACCTGCTGGGCACCCGCAACGGGGTGATGAACGAAGACATCGGCCAGGTCGGCGACTGCAAGCCGCAAGAGGCCGAATGGGTCGACGAGGGCGCCATCGGCAAGCTCGACCTGGTCACCACCCTGGATTTCCGCATGTCCTCGACCTGCGTGTATTCCGACATCGTCCTGCCGACCGCGACCTGGTACGAGAAGGACGACATGAACACCTCGGACATGCACCCCTTCATCCACCCGCTGTCGGCAGCGATTGACCCGGCCTGGGAATCGCGTTCGGACTGGGAGATCTACAAAGGCATCGCCAAGGCCTTCTCGGCCATGGCCGAAGGGCACCTGGGCATCGAGCAGGACCTGGTCACCGTACCGCTGATGCATGACAGCGTCGGCGAACTGGCCCAGCCGTTTGGCGGCACCGACTGGAAAACCGCCGGCGTCGCTCCGCAGCCGGGCAAGAACGCGCCGAACCTGCAGGTGGTCGAGCGTGATTACCCGAACATCTACAAGCAGTTCACCTCGCTTGGCCCACTGCTGGAAAAACTCGGCAACGGCGGCAAGGGCATCAACTGGAACACCGATGAGGAAGTGAAGTTCCTCGGTGAGCTGAACTACCGCGAAGTGGAGGCGGGCATCAGCCAGGGCCGGCCGAAGATCGACACCGCCATCGACGCCGCCGAGGTGATCCTCTCGCTGGCGCCGGAAACCAACGGCCATGTCGCAGTCAAGGCCTGGGCGGCACTGTCGCAGTTCACCGGCATCGACCACAGCCACCTGGCGCTGTCCAAGGCCCACGAAGCGATCCGCTTTCGCGATATCCAGGCGCAGCCGCGCAAGATCATCTCCAGCCCGACCTGGTCGGGGCTCGAGGATGATCATGTCAGCTACAACGCCGGCTACACCAACGTGCACGAGAACATCCCGTGGCGGACCATCACCGGCCGCCAGCAGTTCTACCAGGATCACCCGTGGATGCAGGCGTTCGGCGAGCAGTTGATGAGCTACCGGCCACCGGTCAACACCCGCACCATCGCCGGGGTGAAAGGCAAGCGCAGCAACGGCGAGACCGAGATCGTTCTCAACTGGATCACCCCGCACCAGAAGTGGGGCATCCACAGCACCTACAGCGACAACCTGCTGATGCTCACCCTCAGCCGCGGCGGGCCGATCGTCTGGCTCTCGGAAATCGACGCGAAGAAGGCCGGCATCGAGGACAACGACTGGATCGAGTGCTTCAACGCCAACGGCGCGCTGACCGCGCGGGCGGTGGTCAGCCAGCGGGTCAAGGAAGGCATGGTGATGATGTACCACGCCCAGGAACGGATCGTGAACGTGCCAGGCGCCGAGACCACCAAGACCCGCGGCGGCCACCACAACTCGGTCACCCGCGTGGTGCTCAAGCCGACCCACATGATCGGCGGTTATGCCCAACAGGCCTATGGCTTCAACTATTACGGCACGGTCGGCTGCAACCGCGACGAATTCGTCGTGGTGCGCAAGATGGCCAAGGTCGACTGGCTCGACGGTTCGCGCGGCGATGAGCTGCCAGGTCCGCTGCCGACCGAGATGGAATGAGGAGTGCTGTCATGAAGATCCGTTCACAAATTGGCATGGTCCTGAACCTGGACAAATGCATCGGTTGCCACACTTGCTCGATCACCTGCAAGAACGTCTGGACCAGCCGCGAAGGCATGGAGTACGCCTGGTTCAACAACGTTGAATCCAAGCCCGGGGTCGGCTACCCGAAAGAGTGGGAAAACCAGGACAAGTGGAAGGGCGGCTGGGTGCGCAACGCCAACGGCTCGATCAACCCGCGCATAGGCGGCAAGTTCCGGGTGCTGGCGAACATCTTCGCCAACCCCGACCTGCCGAGCCTGGATGACTACTACGAGCCGTTCGACTTCGACTACCAGCACCTGCACACCGCGCCGCTGGGCGAGCACCAACCGACGGCGCGGCCGCGCTCGGTGGTGTCCGGCAAGCGCATGGAGAAGATCGAGTGGGGCCCGAACTGGGAAGAAATCCTCGGCACCGAGTTCGCCAAGCGGCGCAAGGACAAGAACTTCGACCAGATCCAGGCCGACATCTACGGGGAGTACGAAAACACCTTCATGATGTACCTGCCGCGCCTGTGCGAGCACTGCCTGAACCCGGCGTGCGCGGCGTCCTGCCCGAGCGGGGCGATCTACAAGCGCGAGGAGGACGGCATCGTTCTCATCGACCAGGAAAAATGCCGCGGCTGGCGCATGTGCATCAGCGGCTGCCCGTACAAGAAGATTTACTTCAACTGGAAGAGCGGCAAGTCGGAAAAATGCATCTTCTGCTACCCGCGCATCGAAGCGGGCATGCCCACCGTGTGTGCCGAAACCTGCGTCGGCCGTATCCGCTACCTCGGCGTGCTGCTGTATGACGCCGACCGCATCAGCGAGGTGGCCAGCACCGCCAACGAGCACGACCTGTACGAGAAGCAGCTGGAAATCTTCCTCGACCCCAACGACCCGGCGGTGATCCGCCAGGCCCTGGCAGACGGCGTGCCGCAGTCGGTGATCGACGCCGCACAACGCTCGCCGGTGTACAAGATGGCCGTCGACTGGAAGCTGGCGCTGCCGCTGCACCCGGAATACCGCACCTTGCCGATGGTCTGGTACGTACCGCCGCTGTCGCCGATCCAGAACGCTGCGGCCGCTGGCACCGTGGGCATGAACGGGGTGATCCCGGATGTCGACAGCCTGCGCATTCCGCTGCGCTACCTGGCCAACCTGCTGACCGCCGGCGACGAAAAACCGGTGAAACGCGCCCTCAAGCGCCTGCTGGCCATGCGCGCCTACAAGCGCGCCGAACAGGTCGAAGGCGTGCAGGACCTCAAGGTGCTCAGCGACGTCGGCTTGAGCGTCAACCAGGTCGAGGAGATGTACCGCTACCTGGCCATCGCCAACTACGAGGACCGCTACGTGGTACCCAGTGCCCACCGCGAAGAAGCCATGAGCGATGCCTTCGCCGAGCGCTCCGGTTGCGGCTTCAGTTTCGGCAGCGGCTGCAGTGGCAGCTCGGACACCAACATGTTCGGGGCGAAGAAGGCCAACCGCCGCGACATCCTCAAAACCGTACAGCTGTGGGAGGACTGAGCATGCGCATCCTTAAAGTGATTTCGCTGCTGCTCGATTACCCGAGCGAAACCCTGGTGGCCGGCCGCGACGAGCTGGAGCAGGCGATCATCCAGGCGCGGGAAATCAGCCCGCGCCAGCGCGGCGCCCTGTTCGAGTTGCTGGAGCTGATCTGCAACAACGACCTGATGGATGGCCAGGAACATTACGGCGCGCTGTTCGGCCGTGGCCGCTCGTTGTCGCTGTTGCTGTTCGAGCATGTGCATGGCGAGTCCCGCGACCGCGGCCAGGCCATGGTCGACATGCTCGCCCAGTATGAAGACGCGGGCTTTGCCATCGGCGTCAAGGAGCTGCCGGACTACATTCCGCTGTACCTGGAATACCTCTCGACCCGCGAAGACCTCGAGGCCCGCGAGGGCCTGGCCGATGTCGCGCACCTGCTGGCGCTGCTTGCCGCACGCCTGGAGGAGCGCGAGAGCGCCTACGCCAGTTGCTTCCGGGCGCTGCTGCAGATTGCCGGCGCTGAGCCGCACCAGGCGGTGGCCGACCTGCGCGAGCAGGTGGCCGCCGAGCAACGCGACGACTCCCTCGAAGCCCTGGACAAGATCTGGGAGGAAGAGGCCGTGGACTTTCTCAAGGCCGAACAGCAGGAGCGTTGCAGCTCAATGCCAAGTGCCCCGGGCAAGGCGCGCGAAGAGAGCGCGGTACCGCTGCACTGGGTCGATTTTCAGCATCAAGGCCAGGCCGGCGCGCCGGCCGGGGAGGTGGGTAATGTCTAAGTGGAACCTGTTGTTGTTCGGGATTTATCCCTACGTGGCGCTGGCCATCTGCTTGCTCGGCAGCTGGGCGCGCTTTGACCTCTCGCAATACAGCTGGAAGGCCGGCTCCAGCCAGATGCTCGACAAGCGCGGCATGCGCGTGGCGAGCAACTTCTTTCACATCGGCGTGCTGTTCGTGCTGGCGGGGCATTTTGTCGGCCTGCTGACCCCGGCGTCGGTCTATCACCATGTGATCAGCACCGAGCACAAGCAACTGCTGGCGATGGTCTCCGGTGGCTTCTTCGGCCTGCTGTGCCTGATCGGCCTGATCATGCTGCTGCACCGGCGGCTGACTGAGCCGCGGGTACGCGCCACCTCCAGCACCTCGGACATTCTCATCCTGCTGGTGTTGCTGGCGCAGCTGGTGCTCGGCCTGCTGACCATCGTTGCCTCCACCGGCCATATGGATGGTTCGGTCATGGTCATGCTCGCCGACTGGGCGCAGAACACCGTGTTGCTGCGGCCGGTGGACGCGGCGGCGGCGATTGCCCCGGTAAGCCTGGTGTACAAGCTGCACGTGCTGCTGGGCCTGACCCTGTTCGTGCTGTTCCCGTTCACCCGCCTGGTGCACATCGTCAGCGCACCGGTGTGGTACCTGGGCCGGCGTTATCAAATCGTGCGGCAGAAAGCCTGAGGAGGTTGCCATGACTAGCGGATGCGGATGTGGTGGCGGTAATGGTGGTGGCGGTGGCTGCGCTTCGTCGACGCCGCATGTGCCCGAGGCGGGCGAGCAGGCGGTGGCGGTCGAGGTGCCCGCGCAACTGATCGCCAGCAGCGAGCAGGAGTGGCCGGTGATCAGCGTCAATGGCGTCGCCATCGGCCCCGAGGCCTTGGCCCAGGAGCTGCAGTACCACCCGGCGGTCGATCGCGAGGAGGCCATGTACATGGCCGCCCGCGCCCTGGTGATCCGCGAGCTGATGCAGCAGCGGATTGCCGAGTTGGGGCTGTCGGTGCAGGTTGGCGCCGGCGAGAACCAAGAGGAAGCCGCCACGCGCCTGTTGCTGGAGCGCGAAGTGCAGGTGCCGGTGTGTGACGAGGCCACCTGCCTGCGTTATTACGACAGCAACCGCGGGCGCTTTCACAGCGCACCGCTGCTGGCGGTGCGGCACATCCTGCTCGAATGCGCGCCGGACGATGCCGAGGCACGCAGCCTGGCGCTGGTGCAGGCCGAGATTCTCCATGAGCGCCTGATGCAGTTCCCCGAGCAGTTCGCCGAGCTTGCGCAGAAGTACTCGGCCTGCCCGTCGAAGGCCCAGGGCGGTGAGCTGGGACAGATCAGCAAGGGCCAGACCGTGCCGGAGCTGGAACGCCAACTGTTCACCCTGGCGCCGGGGCTGGCCGTCAAGCCGCTGGAAAGCCGCTACGGCTGGCACCTGGTCAGTGTCGACCAGCGCATCGAAGGCCAGGCCTTGCCGTACGAGGCAGTGGCCACGGCGATTCGCACCCAGTTGCAGCAGGGCGTGTGGCAAAAGGCGTTGGTGCAGTACCTGCAAACCCTGATCGGTGCCGCCGATATTCGCGGCATCCGCTTGCAGGGCGCCGACTCACCGCTGGTGCAATAAGGGGACGGTGATGAGCACTGTGATGCAGGACGGCTTCGGGCGGCAGATCGATTACTTGCGCATGTCGGTGACCGATCGCTGTGATTTTCGCTGTGTGTACTGCATGGCCAAGCACATGACCTTCCTGCCGCGCCAGCAGGTGCTGACCCTTGAGGAGTTGCAGCGCCTGGCCACGCTGTTCGTTGGCCAGGGTGTGCGCAAGATCCGCCTGACCGGCGGCGAACCGCTGATTCGCCCCGGCATCGTCGAGCTGTGCCGTCACATGAGTGCCTTGCCGGGCCTGCGCGAACTGGTGATGACCAGCAATGGCTCGCAACTGCAGCGCCTGGCCCGGCCGCTGGTAGACGCCGGGGTCAAGCGCATGAACATCAGCCTCGACAGCCTGGACGGCGAACGCTTCCGGGCGATTACCCGCAATGGCGATCTCGATCAGGTCCTGCGCGGCATTGAGGCGGCGGGTGATGCCGGCTTCGAGGGCGTCAAGCTCAACTGCGTGGTGATGAAAGGGCGCAACTTCGATGAAGTATTGCCCCTGGTGCAGTACGCCATCGACCAGCGCATCGACATCACCTTCATCGAGGAGATGCCCTTGGGCGACGTCGGCCGTTCGCGCGGCGAGTCGTTCTGCGCCAGCGACGAGGTGCGGGCGCTGATTGCCAGTCGCCATGCCCTGCTCGACAGCGCCGAGCACAGCGGCGGGCCGGCGCGCTACGTGCGTCTGGCGCAGCACCCGGCGACCCGCATCGGTTTTATCTCGCCCAACAGCCACAACTTCTGCGCCAGCTGCAACCGGGTGCGGATGACGGTGGAAGGGCGCTTGTTGCTGTGCCTGGGGCAGGAGGACTCGCTGGATTTACGCGGCTTGTTGCGCCGCTATCCGCTGGATGACCAGCCGATTGTCAGCGCGCTGCAACAGGCGTTGCGGCGCAAACCCTTGCGCCATGATTTCAACCCGCAGGGGGAGGTGCAGATCTTGCGGTTCATGAACATGAGCGGCGGGTGAGGGTGGCCGTCAGGGCCTCATCGCGGGGCAAGCCCGCTCCCACCCTGTAGGAGCGGGCTTGCCCCGCGATTCTTGATATCGATCAATTTCTTCCACCCGCTTTACCCGTAGCCTTCACTGCATATTGTGTTTCTAAATAAATAAACACCTATATGTAGTGTCTGGAGGGCAAATGCACAGCACGCTGATCAGGGTAGGGCATAACCGGTTGCACAAGCGCGATGGCAGCCTGGTGGCCTTTGACGCGGACAAGATCCGCCAGGCGTTGATCGCCGCCGGCAAGGCCACCGGCGAATACGCCGAAGCCGAGGCGGACGGTTTACTCGATGCCGTGCTCGCCCATCTGGAGGGCTATTCGAAACTGCACGTCGAACAGATCCAGGACCGGGTCGAGCGGGTATTGATGGACGCCGGCCATTTCCTTTCGCTACGCGCCTATATTGTCTACCGCGAACAGCACGGGCGCCTGCGCCGCGATCGCAAGACCCTGGTCGAGGTGGCCACCTCGATGAACGAGTACCTCAACCGCGAAGACTGGCGGGTGCAGGCCAACGCCAACCAGGGTTACTCCCTCGGCGGCCTGGTACTCAATGTCTCCGGCAAGGTCACTGCCAACTACTGGCTCGACGAGGTCTACAGCGAAGCCATCGGCCGCGCCCACCGCGAGGCCGACCTGCATATCCACGACCTCGACATGCTCGCTGGCTACTGCGCCGGCTGGTCGCTGCGCAGCTTGCTGCACGAGGGCCTCAATGGCGTGCCGGGGCGGGTCGAGGCCGGGCCGCCCAAGCACTTGAGCAGCGCCTTGGGGCAGATGGTCAACTTTCTCGGCACCCTGCAGAACGAGTGGGCCGGGGCCCAGGCCTTCAGCTCGTTCGACACCTACCTCGCGCCCTATGTGCGCAAGGATCAATTGAGCTTTGAAGAGGTGCGCCAGGCCATCCAGGAGTTCATCTACAACCTCAACGTGCCGTCGCGCTGGGGCACGCAAACCCCCTTTACCAACCTGACCTTCGATTGGGTCTGCCCGCAGGACCTGCGCGAGCAGATCCCGGTGATCGGCGGTGAGGAAATGCCCTTTGCCTATGGCCAGCTGCAGGCCGAAATGGACCTGCTCAACCGCGCCTACATTGAAGTGATGCAGGCTGGCGACGCCAAGGGCCGGGTGTTCACCTTTCCGATTCCGACCTACAACATCACCCATGACTTCCCCTGGGACAGCGACAACGCCGAGCGCCTGTTCGCCATGACCGCCCGCTATGGCCTGCCGTACTTCCAGAACTTCCTCAACTCGGACATGCAGCCCAACCAGGTGCGCTCGATGTGTTGTCGCCTGCAGCTGGATGTGCGCGAGTTGCTCAAGCGCGGTGGCGGCCTGTTCGGTTCGGCCGAGCAGACCGGCTCGCTCGGCGTGGTGACGATCAACTGCGCGCGCCTGGGCTACCTGTACAAGGGCGACATCAGTGGCCTGCTGCAACGCCTGGACGCGCTGATGGAGCTGGCCATGGAGAGCCTTGAGGTCAAGCGCAAGGTCATCCAGCACCATATGGATGCCGGGCTCTATCCGTACACCAAGCGTTACCTGGGCACCTTGCGCAATCACTTCTCGACCATCGGCGTCAACGGCCTGCACGAGATGCTGCGCAACTTCAGCGATGACCAGATGGGCCTGCACACCGCCCAGGGCCGGCGCTTCGCCCTGAACCTGCTGGACCACGTGCGCGCCACCCTGGTGCGTTTCCAGGAAGAAACCGGCCACCTGTACAACCTTGAGGCCACCCCGGCCGAGGGCACCACCTACCGCTTTGCCAAGGAAGACCTCAAGCGCTTCCCCGACATCCTCCAGGCCGGCTGCAGCCAGGCGCCGTACTACACCAACTCCTCGCAGCTGCCGGTGGGCTACACCGACGACCCGTTCGAGGCCCTGGAACTGCAGGACGAGCTGCAATGCAAATACACCGGCGGCACCGTCCTGCACCTGTACATGGCCGAGCGGATCTCCTCGGCCCAGGCCTGCAAGCAACTGGTGCGCAGGGCCCTGGAGCGTTTTCGCCTGCCGTACCTGACGATCACCCCGACCTTCTCGATTTGCCCGGTACACGGCTACCTGGATGGCGAACACGAGTTCTGCCCCAAGTGCGACGAAGCGCTGCTGCTGGCCCAGCAGCAGGGCAGCGTGCACTGACCCCTTACCCTCAACCGCAAGGAGCTTCATCATGACTGCACAGCAAACCCCGGCCGTGGCGCAACGCCAACGGTGCGAAGTCTGGACCCGGGTCATGGGCTATCACCGCCCGGTGTCGGCGTTCAACCCCGGCAAACAGTCCGAGCACCACGAGCGGCTGCACTTCAATGAGGGTGCGGCAACGGCCGGGCATCCATGAATCGAGCGCTACGGGTCGGGGGCATGGTGCCCCTGACCACCCTCGATTACCCCGGCAGGCTGGCCTGTGTGCTGTTCTGCCAGGGCTGCGCCTGGCGCTGTCGTTACTGCCACAACCCGCAACTGATTCCGCCCCGGGGCAGCGATGAGCTGCCCTGGGCGCAGGTGCTGAGATTTTTGCAGCGGCGTCAGGGCCTGCTCGACGCCGTGGTGTTCAGCGGCGGCGAACCGACCCTGCAAGACAGCCTGGCCGAGGCCATGGCCCAAGTGCGGGCCATGGGCTTTGCCATCGGCCTGCACAGTGCCGGGATCAAGCCCGAGGCCTTTGCCCGGGTGCTGCCCGGCGCCGACTGGGTGGGCTTTGACGTCAAGGCGCTGGCCGAGGACGGCCAGGCGGTCACCGGCGTGCGCGGCAGTGGCCAGGCCAACTGGCGCAGCCTCGACTACCTGCTGGCCAGCGGCGTCGACTACGAATGCCGCACCACGGTGCACTGGCACCTGATCGATCCCCCCCGACTCATCACCCTGGCCCGGCGCTTGAACGCGCTCGGGGTCAAACGCTTCGTCGTGCAGTTGGTGCGCACGGCACGCATGCTCGATGCGCAATTGCCCAGTGCTTCGGCACAAAGCTTGCTGCCTGAGCTGTGGGGCACCCTCCACGCGCTTTTTCCCGCGTTCGAAGTACGCGACTAGTAAGGCTTTGAAATGACCAGATTGACCACAGCACAACGTATCCTCATCGGCTTTGCCATCGCGCCCCTGGCTCTCCTGGGCCTGGCCTTCTATGCACTGCACGACCTGGCCACGCTCAAGGAGCAGGCGGTAGTGATCGTCAAACAGGATTGGCCGAAGATCGAGCCGATCATGGTCATCGCCACCGGTGTGCGCGACAACGCGCGCAACACCCGCGACCTGTTGCTGGACAAGGACAACCTGCAAGTACAGCAGGCCATCGACACCACCAAGCAGCGCATCACCCAGGCCCTGGCGACGCTCGAACCGTTGTTCTACCTGCCCGAAGGCAAGGCCGCCTATGCCGCCTTGAAAGCCAGCCGCGAAGCCTATGTCGCGGCGTTCACCCAGGTGCAGACGCTGATTCGCCAGGGCGACGCGCAGGCGGCAATGGCCCAGCTCAAGCAGCAGGTGGTGCCCGCCGAGCATGAGGTCTACAAGAACCTGGAAAGCCTGATGGCCCTGCAGGGGCAGATCTTCGTCGAGCGCGAGCAGGCCGCCCAGTCCCTGTACAACGATGCCCGGCTGAACATGCTCGGGCTGTTCGTGCTGTGCCTGCTGGCGGTGATCGCCGCCGCGTTGCTGGTGACCCGCAGCGTTACCCGGCCACTGGGCGGCGAGCCGGATGCCGCCGCGCGGGTGCTCAGCCAGATCGCCCAGGGCGACCTGACCATCGAGGTGCCGACCCACACCAGCGCCGACGGCAGCGTGATGCTCAACATGCACCACATGCAGCAGAGCCTGAACAGCATGGTCAAGCATATCGCCGCCTCGGTGGAGCGGGTGGCCAGCTCCTCCGAAGAGCTCAGCGCGGTCAGCAGCCAGACCAGCAGCAGCCTGCAGTTGCAGGGCCTGGAAATCGAACAGGCGGCTGCGGCGGTCAACGAGATGACCGCCGCAGTGGACGAGGTGGCGCGCAACGCGGTGAGCACCAGCGAAGCCTCGAAAGTATCCGAGCAAACCGCCCAGCGTGGCCGTGAGCAGGTGCGCGAGACGGTCGCCTCGATCACCGCGCTGGCCGACGGCGTCAACGATACCTCCGGGCGCATCCAGCAACTGGCCGGGCGCGTGCAGGACATCAGCACGGTGCTGGATGTGATCCGCAGCATCGCCGAGCAGACCAACCTGCTGGCGCTCAACGCCGCCATCGAAGCGGCCCGCGCCGGCGATGCCGGGCGCGGTTTTGCCGTGGTCGCCGACGAGGTGCGGGCCCTGGCCCATCGCACCCAGGTCTCGACCCAGGAGATCGAGCAGATGATCGGCAATATTCGTCAGGACACCGGCCAGGCGGTGACCGCCATGCTCAGCAGCAGCGAGTTGGTACACAGCACCCTGGAGGTGGCGCAGCGTGCCGGTGAAGCGCTGGAGGCGATCACCCAGTCGATCTCGCAGATCAACGAGCGCAACATGATGATCGCCAGCGCCACCGAAGAGCAGGCCCTGGTGGCCCGCGAGGTGGACCGCAACCTGGTGGGCATTCGCAACCTGTCCGAACAGGTGCTGCTCGGTGCGCAACACACCGACACCGCCGGCCATGACCTGGCGCAGATGGCCGGCAGCCTGAGCCAGACCGTGGCGCGCTTCAAGGTCTAGCTCCAGCCCCAGAACTGCAACCACCAGCCATGGCCCACGGCGGCGATGGCCAACAGCAGGCAAGCGCTGGCGCCGCAACGGCGCCAGCCACGGATGTGTTGCGCTGCCAGCAGCTTGCTCGCCAACAGCAGGCTCCAGCCCAAGGCCGCGATCAACAACGTGGCCCTGGCCGGCTGTACCCAGTCCAGCAGCAAGCCCTCAAAGCGCAGCAACTTCACCGTGGTGGCCGACAAGCCAAGGAACAGCCCCGCACCACCCAGGGGCGTCAGGCACAGGCTCAGGGGCCAATACAGGGCAGGATTGCCCGCCAGCCGCGCGGCCAGGCGCAGTAGGATCAGCAGCCCGCCGCCGAGCAGCAGGGCACTGCCACACAGGTACACGACGATGCAGAAACCGTCGAGCCAGCTGAAACTGTCGTTGAGTTGCGGGTAATGGGTCAGCAGCCACCAGGGCGCGTTGTCCTGTAGCGGCCAGAGCAGCTCATGCTCCACCAGCCAGTTGGCCAGCCATTGCTTGAGGGTGATGAACCAGGGGCTGACTGTCCATTGGAAGGCGCCCATGGCCAGGCCGATCACCCCGAACAGCAGCAAGCGGGTGTCCCAGGGCGAGGGGGTGTGGGTGGCCGCTTCAAGTATCTCCTGGTTGCTGGAACGGGCGATCAGCTGCACCGCGCCGCGTTGCCCGCTGCAGCGGCCACAGGCATGGCAATCACGGGCGCCGCGCATCCGCCGGATGTCCAGCAGCGGGGCGCAGTTGGGCGGTGGCAGGCGTGGCCCGGCGTTGGCTTGCCAGCGCTGTTCATCGACCTGAAAGTGCACCGGCGCCAGCCGCGCCAACAGGGCGAAGACGCCGCTGACCGGGCACAGGTAGCGGCACCAGATGCGCTTGCCGCGCACGAACAGCACACCGGCCAGCACCGCCGCCAGGGTCGAGCCACCGAGAATCAGCAGCGCCGCCTGGGCGTAGTCATAGACGCTGATCAATTGGCCGTAGAGGGTGGTCAGGCAGAACGCCAGAGTGGGCCAGCCGCCCCAGCGCACCCAGCGCGGTACGCCCATGCCCTTGCCATACTGGCTGGCCCATTCGCTGAGCGCGCCTTCCGGGCAGAGCACGCCGCACCAAAGCCTGCCGAACAGCACGATCGACAGCAGCACGAATGGCCACCAGATACCCCAGAACAGGAACTGGGCGAACAGCGTCAGGTTGTCCAGCATCCGCGCCTGGCTATCCGGCAAGGGCAGCAGCGCCGGCAGCACCAGCAGCAGGGCATAGAACAGCACTACCGTCCATTGCAGCGTACGAATCACCCCGGCGTTGCGCCGCATGCCATCGCCCAGGCGCTGCAGCCAGCGGTTGCCCAGGCTCAGGCCGGACATGCTTGGGCGCCTGTTCTGCGTTGCAGCAGCCAGCAGCCGACACTCAGCCAGTAGCCGCAGAGCACCAGCAGGGTGAGGGCGCTGGGGCTGGCCCGGTAGCCGGCTACACCTGCGAGAAAACCGCCGACACCATGGCTGTCGCTGAGCCACAGGCTGCTGTCCCAGAGCGCATCACCGACCAGGGTATAGGCCATTTCCGGCAGGTCCATGGCCAGTAACTGGCCGCTGATGCGTTCGCTGGCACTGACCAGCAAGGCAGCGGCGAGCAACAGCAGAACGCCCTCGCTGAGGGCAAAGAAGCGTTGCCAGGACATCCATCGGCGACTGCCCTGCAACAGGGCGATGGTCAGGCCCGAGAGCACCAGCCCGGCAATGCCGCCAATAGCAAACAGGCCCAGTTGTGGCCCCTGCAGACGGGCGCCAGCGCCATACAGGAAGACCACGGTTTCGCTGCCTTCGCGGCTGACCGCAAGCATTGCCAGCAGCAACAGGCCGAGGCCGCCCTGACGCGTCAGTTGCCGGTCGGCCTGGCGCTGCAACTGGCCCTTGAGCGTACGCCCATGGCGATGCATCCAGCCGACCATCTGCACCATCAGCAGGCTCGCGACCAGCGCCAGGCCGGCCTGGAACCATTCGTTGGCGGCGCCGCTCATGGTCTCGCCGGCGTACAGGATCAGCACCGCCAGCAGGCCCGAGAGCAGCACGCCCAGGGCCACGCCCACCCAGAGAAAATTGAACAGGCGCCGGGCGCCTTGTTGCTGGCCGGCCCAGGCCTGGAGAATGCCGATCACCAGCAAGGCCTCGACGCTTTCGCGCCAGACGATGAACAGTGCTTGATTCATGAAGCCTCCTGCACGCGGGTTATTTGGCCAGGATGCCGCCTTCGGGCAACTGCGGATTGAACTCGTCGAAAAACGGATAGTGGCCGGGGCGCAGCGGGTGGATGACGACAAAGCTGGTCACCCCGGGCGACAGTACTTTCTCGACCCGCAGCGGCGTGCTTTCGAATTCCGCCGGGCCTTCGCCGAGGTTCTTCAGGACGATCTTGAAACGCTGCCCGGCTGGCACTTCGAGCAGGGCGGGGGTGAAGTGGCCGTCGCGCAGGATCAGCTCGAAGCTCGGCAACGGCGCGGCGCTCAGCGGCAAGGCCGCACAGGCGAGCAACAGGGCCAGGGCTTTCATTCAGTAACCGCCTTTCTTGCCGATCCCGGCATAGACGAACTCGTAGTGCAGTTCACAGCGTTCGAACCACGGCTCGACCCCGGTTTCCTTGTCGGTATGGCGGCCCAATGCACCATGGCCAGCCGGTGGCAGCAGGGTGAAGGTCAGCCGGTACTTGCCCGGGCCCTGGAGCTTGACGTTGTCGCCATAGTGCGGCCCGTCGTTGGCGACCATGGCGTGGAAATCGCCGCGGATGGGTGTGTCGCTGCCTTGCTTTTGCAGGCTGAAGGCGACGTTCAGGTAGGGCACGAAACTGCCTTCCTGAAAGCCCTGGCGATTGTTTTCGGTGGCCCGTACATCGGCTTCCAGGTGGATGTCGGAATCGGCGGTGGCGCGCATCATCCCGGCCGGGGCCATTTCGATCGGCTGCAGGTACACCGCACCGACCTCAAGGCCCGGGCACAATTGCGGCTCGCCAATGGGGTATTCCTTGGCGTGGGCAAGCGGGGCGATCAGGAGCAAGGCAAGAGGGAGCGAAAGGGCGCTACGCATGATGACGTCCAGGGCTGAGCAATGGGAGCCCGAGTCTAGGAAGCTTCTGTGCGAACAATAATGATTATTATCAATTTTACGGGATATCGGTCAGCGTCCTTGATCTGCATCAAGGGCAATGCCTGACCCGCGCAGTAGCGTGGAGGCTCGCCCATTGCCTGCCTGAGGCATTTCATGGCCAAGCCCTTTCCCATCAGCCCCAAGCACCCCGAGCGCATCTGCTGGGGGTGCGATCGCTACTGCGCGGCCAACGCCCTGGCCTGCGGCAACGGCGCCGACCGCACCATGCACCCGGCGGAAGTGTTCGGTGAGGACTGGAACGAGCAAGGTGATTACGGGCTGGCGTTGCCGGAGCAGCAGGGCCCCGCTCAGGATCAGGGGGCCACATAGGTGCTCTGTTGTTCAGTCAAAACAGCTGTTGACGCTTATCCAGTTGCTGGTCGACCAGCCATTTGCCGTGCGCCAGTGATGCGTGCTGGGCGTTATCAAGGTCGGCCAGGTAGGCCATCTTCACCGGCAGCGACAAGCGCCGGCTGGTGTGGCCCTCGGGATCGGTAATCAGGCATCCGGCGTTGTAGGGCGTGGGGATGCCCGGGTGGGTTTCGACGCTGGCGGTGATGGTGTGGTTGCGATGCACGCATTGAAGGGTCTTCATCGTCCTTACCTCGCTGCTGTGGTATCCAAAGCGCACCAGTCAGGGCGCTTTTTCGGGTATACCACAGCAGCCGTGCGGCTGGATCCGGGCCGACGAACGTGACCGTCAGCGGAACGCCGGCACCACTTCGTTGATGAACAGTTCCAGGGACTTTTTCTTTTCGGCATGGGGCAGGCTGTTGTCGCACCAGAAGCTGAACTCGTCGACCCCCAGCTCCTGGTAGTAGCGGATGCGCGCGATGATTTCTGCCGGGGTGCCGATCATGGTGTTCTTGCGGATGTTGTCCAGTTCGAACTCCGGACGTTCCTTGAATTTCTCTTCCGGGCTTGGTGCCAGGAAGCCGTTGTTGGGTACCTGCTTGTTGCCGAACCAGGCATCGAAGGTCCGGTAGAAACGCGAGATGGCCTGGGCGCCGACTTTCCAGCCGTCGGCGTCATCCGCGGCATGCACGTGGGTGTGGCGTAGCACCATCAATTGCGGGCGCGGTACCTCGGGGTTGTTGGCCAGGGCTGCCTCGAACTTGTTCGTAAGGTCCAGGACTTCTTCATCGCCTTTCATCAATGGCGTGACCATGACGTTGCAGCCGTGCTTGACTGCGAAGTTGTGCGAGTCCGGATCGCGCGCGGCGATCCACATCGCAGGCATGGGCTGCTGGATCGGCTTGGGCACGCAGGTCGAGGTGGGGAATTTCCAGATCTCGCCATCGTGGGCGTAGTCGCCTTGCCACAAGGCGCGCACCACCGGCACCATCTCCCGCAGGGCCTGGCCGCCCTCGGACGCCGGCATGCCAGCGGCCATGCGGTCGAATTCGAACTGGTAGGCGCCGCGGGCCAGGCCCACTTCCATGCGCCCGTTGCTGATCACATCAAGCAGGGCGCATTCACCGGCCACCCGCAACGGGTGCCAGAACGGCGCAATGATGGTCCCGGCACCCAGGTGAATGGTGCTGGTGCGCGCCGCCAGGTAGGCCAGCAGCGGCATGGGGCTGGGCGAGATGGTGTATTCCATGGCGTGGTGTTCGCCGATCCATACGGTGCTGAAACCGCCGTCTTCGGCCATCAGGGTCAGTTCGGTGAGGTCTTCGAACAGCTGGCGGTGGCTGACCTGTTCATCCCAACGTTCCATGTGTACGAACAACGAAAATTTCATAACGCATTCCTCGGATCTTGTTGTAGGTCGCCTGTCGGATCAGGCGGCATGACTCTCGACCTGCGCCCTGCGCCTGTCGTAAGAATAGTGCGGCTCAGGCGAAGGCTGGCAGTTCGGCCATCTTGCCGCGGCAGTACACCAGCGGGCTGGGGGCTTGCTCGGGGACGATGAGGTTTTTCACCGCGCCGACCATGATCGCGTGGTCGCCGCCTTCATATTCGCGCCACAGCTCGCATTCGATGATTGCCGTGGCGTTGGCCAGCAATGGATTGCCCAGTGCGCTCAGGGTCCAGTCGATGCCCTGGGCCTTGTCTTTGCCTTTGCGCGCAAAGGCATAGGCTTCGGCCTGTTGGGCACCGGACAGCAAGTGGATGGCGAAGCGCTTGTTGCGGATCAGCACCGGGTAGGAGTCGGAGCTGTAGTTGGGGCAGAACAGCACCAGCGGCGGCTCCATGGACAGCGAGCTGAAGGCGCTGGCGGTCAGGCCGACGACCTGGCCGTCGTCGTCCAGGGTGGTTATCACCGTGACGCCGGACGGGAAGGAGCCCAGGACGTTCTTGTAGACGGTTGCGTCGATCATGGCGTGGTCCTCGGAAGCAGCGGTGGTCCGCGTTTTTGTTTGATGTGTCTGATGGTATACCGTAATACCTGATTTGCAAGTGGAATTTTAAGTCGCGACGAGTGGCCCAGGATTACGCTAAAGGCCAGTAAACACGGGGCTTACAGCGTTTTTCAAAGGAAAATGGCGAGGTCAAGATCAGATCAGTTGCAGGCAAAATAGCCGGATCAGTCTTGTGGAAAAGATGGAATACCATAATATGGTTCGCAGCTGAGAGGCCGCTTCGAACACTCCGCAAGCGGTTTCCTACAAAGATAAAAACAGAACCTTTCGAGCTTATTGCCCATGTCCCAGCCGTCTTCGCAACATCAGTTGATCGAAAACCATACGGTCGATTACGTACCGCCCACCGAGCGCCACGGCAAGGCGCGCGATCTATTCACCCTGTGGTTCAGCACCAACATCGCGCCGCTGCCGATTGTCACCGGGGCGATGGTGGTCCAGGTGTTCCAGCTCGACTTTTTCTGGGGAATGCTGGCGATCGTGCTGGGGCATCTGCTCGGGGGCATCGTCATCGCCCTGGCGTCGGCCCAGGGGTCGCAGATGGGCATCCCGCAAATGGTTCAGAGCCGCGGGCAGTTTGGCCGCTATGGCGCGCTGCTGATTGTGTTTTTTGCCGCCATCATCTATGTCGGTTTCTTTATTTCCAACATCGTCCTGGCTGGCAAGTCGATCCACGGCATTGCCCCGAGCGTGCCGATGCCGGCGGCAATCGTCATCGGCGCCCTGAGTGCCACGGCCATCGGTGTGATCGGCTATCGCTTCATACATACCCTCAACCGCATCGGTACCTGGGTGATGGGCTCGGCATTGCTGGCGGGCTTTTTGATGATCTTCGCCCAGGAGCTGCCGGCCGACTTCTTCAGCCGTGGCGGTTTCAACCTGTCGGGCTGGGTCGCAACCCTGTCGCTGGGGGTGATCTGGCAGATCAGCTTTTCCCCTTACGTGTCCGACTATTCACGTTACCTGCCGCGTGAAGTGGGCATCGCACGGCCGTTCTGGGCTACCTATTTTGGCGCGACCCTGGGCACCATCCTGTCGTTCGGCTTTGGTGTCGTTGCTGTGCTGGCCGTGCCAGAGGGGACCGAGGCGATGGCGGCGGTGGAGCAGGCCACCGGTTGGTTGGGGCCGATCCTGATGGTGTTGTTCCTGCTCAACATCATCAGCCACAACGCCCTTAACCTGTATGGCGCGGTGCTGTCGATCGTGACCTCGATCCAGACCTTTGCCAGCCGCTGGACGCCGAGCATCAAACTGCGAGTGGTGCTGGCCAGTGTGATTTTGCTGGGTTGCTGCCTGGTAGCGTTGAGCGCCTCGGCGGACTTCATCGGCCAGTTCATCGGCCTGATCCTGGCACTACTGCTGGTACTGGTGCCCTGGGCGTCGATCAACCTCATCGACTTCTACCTGATCAAGCGCGGCAACTATGACATTGCCTCGATCTTTCGTGCCGATGGTGGAGTCTACGGGCGCTTCAATGCCCATGCGATCATCGCGTATGCCTGCGGGATTGTGGTGCAACTGCCGTTTGCCAATACGTCGTTGTATGTCGGGCCGTATGCCAATCTGGTGGAGGGTGCGGACTTGTCGTGGCTGATCGGGCTGCTGGTGACGTGCCCGTTGTATTACTGCCTGGCGACCCGGGGGCGGGGTCAGCTGGTACAGATCCAATGCAGGAGCGGGCTAGACCCGCGATGAGGCCAATACAGCCAGCACATCAAGTGTTGCCTGGATTGCGACCGCTGCGCGCTCGATCGCTGGCAAGGCCCGCTCCTACAGGGTCGGTGCTGTTCTCTGGATGGATACAAGACCTGTGGGAGCTAGTATCGAAAGGCCTTGATCAGAACTCGGTCGGCTGAATGATCTCGACCCAGTAATCATCCGGGTCCTTGATAAATGCCAGGTGCTTCATGCGGCCGTCGCTCAGGCGCTTCTGGAAGGCGACGCCCAGTTGCTCGAAACGCTCGCACGCTGCACGGATATCCGGCACCGAGATGCAGATATGGCCGAAACCGCGCGGGTCGGTGTTGCCGTTGTGGTAGGCAAAGTCGGCATCGTTCTCGGTACCGTGGTTGTGGGTCAGCTCGAGGATGCCAGGGATCGACTTCATCCACTCGGTGCGCTTGGCAGCATCCGCCGGAATCTGCGCCTTGTCGACCAGGGCGAGGAAGTACAGGCTGAACTCGGCTTGCGGGAAGTCGCGCTTCTCCACCAGGCTGAAGCCCAGGACGCGGGTGTAGAAGTCCAGGGACTTGGCAACGTCCTTGACTCGCAGCATGGTGTGGTTGAAAACGAAGTTGTGGGTCGCGGCATCCGGTTGCGCGGTGACACCGGGGAGGGTGTCGAGATGGTTCAGGCTCATGGGCTCTCCGCATTTGAGGCTGGCAACAGCGCTGCCAGCAAAACAGTCAGGGCGTCATGATACGGAACTGAAGCGATTGCGCAAACGATTTGCGCCCCGCCTTTGTGGGGCGGGGCGCAAGAATTAGAAGCCCGCCGAAGCGGGCGTATGGGGCGCTAGTCCGTTAGCAGCCTTCATCCTGATCCAGTCGATGTGAAAAATGTGTGAAGGTGTTTTCTACTTGCGCAACCAGCTGTCGACTGTCTTGGCACCGTACTGTTCCTTCCAGGCTTTCAGCCCGCGGTGGTTGCCGCCTTTGGTCTCGATCAGCTCGCCGGTGTGCGGGTTTTCATAGACCTTTACCACCCGTGCGCGACGCTGTTTGGGCGCGCTGACCGAGCCTTTATGGGCGGCTTTGGGGTCGAGGATGGCAATAATATCGCGCAGGCCCTTGTCGTAGTGTTTCATCAGGTCGACAAGTTTTTTCTCGAACTCGATTTCACGCTTGAGGCCGGCGTCCTTTTTCAGCGCCTCCAATTGCGCCATTTGTTCCTGAAGGGCCTTTTCGGCTGCGCGGAACTCTGCAAGTCTGGACACTGTCATCACTCCTTTAAGTCTGCAGTGGCCCGGCATGCGTGAAGATCAGCAACATTCTGTATAACGCAGCCGCCACCGGGTTGGGCACAACATCGCACTAATTAAGAGTGTAGTAGTCGGTGCGCAGCGGGTAAACATTAAACTTTTATATTGCTGGTTATGGAACTTTCTTAATTACGCCTCCTCCCCGCGTAAAGAACTAGTGGGTGCTGGGGTTGGTGCCTTAGACCATGGTCCAATGGCCCGTTCCAGAGCGGTTGCGAGATGATGAACGGTCAACGTCGACTGTCGTCGGCGCTGGGAGCATTGTCGGCGCCGGGATCTGCGCCGGCTGTTTTTTGCCTTTCTTTCGGATTTCGCTTCTCATGTTTGCCCCATACCCTCTCGCGCCCGGGCGCAGCCTTGTTGGCCTGCTCGCGATGTTTGCTGCTGTCTCGACTCAGGCCGCTGGTTTTCTAGAAGACAGCAGCGCCAAAGTCGAAGCACGCAACGTCTACTTCAACCGTGACTTCCGTGATGGTCATACCAGTTCCAATCAGGGCGGATCGAAACGTGAAGAGTGGGCCCAGGGCTTTATTCTGAATGTACAGTCCGGCTATACCGAAGGCACTGTAGGATTTGGTGTTGATGCATTGGGTATGCTCGGGTTTAAACTCGACTCCAGCCCGGCCGACAGTAACAGTGGTCTGTTGCCGTCCAGCGGGCACGATCCGCGTCGCTCGGTAGACCAGTACGCGAAGATGGGTGTGGCCGGCAAGATGCGTTACTCGCAGACCGTGCTCAAGGTCGGTTCGATGTTGCCGGACATGCCGTTGCTCAAGTACAACGACGGCCGTTTGCTGCCGACCATGTTCCAGGGCGCGATGCTGACCTCGGAAGAGTTCAAGGACCTGAAGTTCACCGTGGCGCGCCTGGACAAGTACACCGCCCGGGACTCTACCGACCGCCAGGACATTCGTGTTCACTGCAAGAACAAACGCTACGCCTGCGATACCACGGCCGATCATTTCGACATGGCCGGCGTCGACTACAAGTTCAACGATCGCCTGAGTGCGCAGTACCAGGTGGCCAAACTTGAAAACATCTACCGTCAGCACTTCTTTGGCCTGGTCGTCAGCCAGCCGCTGAGTGTCGGCAGCCTGTCGGCAGACCTGCGCTTGATCAAGAGCGATGACATCGGCCGCGCGCGTGCCGGCGATATCGATCACCGCGCCTTCAGCGGCATGCTCGGTTATAGCCTGGGCGGGCACAAGATCAGCGCCGGCTGGCAGCGCATGTACGGCGAGAATGCCATGCCATACCTGGATGGCAGCAACCCGTACCTGGTCAACTATGCCCAGGTCAACGACTTCGCTGCGGCCCAGGAGCGTTCCTGGCAGCTGCGCTACGATTACGACTTCAAGGCCATGGGTGTACCGGGCCTGAGCTTCTTTACCCGCTACATCAACGGCGACCATATCAAGGTCCCGGGCAGCCTGGCCGAGGGCAAGGAGTGGGAACGCGACAGCGAGCTCAAGTACCAGATCCAGAGCGGCACCTTCAAGGATGTCAGCGTACGCCTGCGTAACTCGACCTACCGCAGCAACTACGAGAAGTATGCCCGTGACATGGACGAAACCCGGGTGATCGTCAGCTACAACTTCTCGATCTTCTAACCAACAGTACGTTGCCATTGCGCGCCGGCCAGCCGACTATAGGGGCTGGCCGGGCCATGGAAACGACGTGCGATGAAACAACTGCTGTTGATTGGGATCGGGCCGGGCAATCCGCGCCAGATCACCCTTGAAGCCATCGACGGGCTCAACCGTGCCCAGGTGTTCTTCGTGCTCGACAAGGGCGCGGTCAAGGATGAGTTGCTGCAACTGCGCAAAAACATCCTTGAGCGTTTTGTCGATCGGCCCGGGTACCGCCTGGTGCAGGTCGACGACCCGCTGCGCGATGGCGCGGCCAGCGACTATGTCGGCGCGGTGCAGGCGTGGCACCAGCAGCGTGCAGCGCTGTATGCCAACCTGATCGACAACGAACTGGCTGACGGCGAATGCGGCGCTTTCCTGCTCTGGGGCGAGCCGACGCTGTATGACAGCACCCTGCGCATTCTTGAGTTGGTACAGGCCGCAGGCTTGCCGCTGAGCCTTGAAGTGATCCCCGGCATCAGCAGCGTCCAGGCCCTGGCCGCCGCTCACCGCATCCCCTTGAACCGTATTGGTGAACCCCTGACCGTGCTGCCCGGGCGGCGCCTGGCTGAACAGCCACGCATCGACAACCTGGTGGTCATGCTCGATGGCCAGTGTGCCTTTGCGGCGCTGGATGACCCGCAGTTGCACATCTACTGGGGCGCTTACCTGGGCACCGCCGACCAGATCCTGATTGCCGGGCCGTTGCTTGCGGTCAAGGCGCAGATCCTCGCCGCCCGAGAACAGGCGCGGGCGCGCAAGGGCTGGATCATGGACACTTATCTGCTGCGTCGGCCGCTGTAGCCAGGCGGTTCTTGGCCTCGATCCACTGGGCCATGTACTGGGTGCTCTTGTGCTGGTGGTGACGGAGCATGGCGCCGGTGAAGTTGAACAGCCGGTGCTGGTCGAGGTCGGCCAGGGCGTATTCGATCCGTTCGACCAGGGCGCTGGCGTGCTGGCGTCGGTCGTAGCGTGCGCTGAGCAAGCGGCGCGCGTCCTGCTGAGCCTGGTTCCAGCGCGTTTCATCGCTGTACAGCGTTGCTGCGGCTTCGGCCAGGCCTTCGGCGGTGTCGGCGATCGCCCCAGGCCAGGGCAGGGCGCCATGCATGGCTTCGGCGCCGATGGGGGTGGTGACGCTGGGCGTGCCGCATTGCATGGCATCGGTAAGCTTGCCCTTGATCCCGGCGCCAAAGCGCAGCGGTGCCAGACAGATGCGCGCGTTGCTCATCACTTGCAGGGCGTCTTCGGCCCAGTTCATGATGTGAAAGCCTTCGCCCGGTTTATGCAGGGCGGTGGCCTTGGGCGGAGTGTAGGCGCCGTAGATATGCAACTGCGCTTGCGGCAGGCGCCGACGGATCATCGGCCACAGGCTGTTCTTCATCCACAGCACGGCATCCCAGTTCGGTGCATGGCGAAAGTTGCCGATGCTGAGGAAATGCGCACGCTCGGCGAATGGTTTGAACGGCTCGCTGGGCGCATCGAGCATCAACGGGCACCAGTGCAGCAGGTGCTCGGGCACGCCGAAGCCATTGAGCAGCAGGTCGATCTCGACATCGGAGATCATCAGGCTCAGATCGCTGCGGTAGATGGCGGCGAGTTCGCGCAAGGTCAGGTCGGCGCTGGCCATCTGCCGATAGAGGTCGGGGCCGGACGTGTTGAATAGCGCGCGAAAGTCATTCGGGTCCAGGCCCTCGACCAGGCGCCTGCGCAGCAATTGCTGACGGGCATCGCGCAGGCTTTGCAGGTCGGAGGTTTCCAGCACGCGCAGGGCGTTGGGGCAGTGTTTTTCGACGCGCCAGCCGAACTGCTCTTCCATCATGAAACGGTCGAACAGCACCACGTCCGGTGCCAGTTCGCTGACAAAGCGGTCGAAGCTGCTGTCGTTGAGGGCGATGGCCTGTTCGGCAATGCCCAGGCTGGCCAGGTCGGCCTTGTGCTCGCCGATGGCTGCGGGGCTGCTGAAGGTAATGCGCCAGCCGCGCTGCACGAAGCTTTCAAGGATCTGCATCATGTGCGAGCCGGCAGCTGATGAGCGTGGCTCGGGCCAGACGTAGCCTATGACCAGGACGTTGAGGGCGCGGGTGAGCATGGCGATCGGGGACCTTGGCAAAAGCGCGTATTAAAGCAGATTCCACCTCCACTTATCCTTGAACTGCCGGGAGAATGCCCTGCACTGTGTCACGCAACTGATCAATGCTGAACGGCTTGGCGATCTGGTGCATGCCAGCCGGCACCTCCAGGTTGTCGCCATAGCCACTGGCAAACAGCACCGGCAATGCCGGGCGCAACTTCCGGGCCTCGACGGCCAAGGCCTTGCCGTCCATGTCCGGCAGGCCGACATCGGTCATCAGCAACGCCAACGGTTGTTGCAGATCTTTCAATGTCTTCAGTGCCGCTTGAGCATCGGCAGCTTCGAGCACCTGATAGCCAAGCTCTACCAGCACCTCGACCGTCAGCATGCGCACGATAGCGTCATCTTCGACGACGAGCAGGGGCTGGGGTGTCTGCGCCATGGTGGGTTTCCTGTACAAAAAGTCTGTGCATTATCTGTAAGCCGGGCACGCCTTGAGGTTCCCTCTACGCTGGATAAAGCTTCCCGAATGAGCAGCATAGCGGTCTATCAGAAAGCAGGGAACGTTTGCGCAAGGTACCGCTCAAATGCTGGCTAAATGCCCTACCAGAATGGCCAAAGGCGTTTAGACTCGGAGTAGGAAAGGCTGGCAGAGTGGCCTCTCCAGCGGAAAACAGAACGATCATTCGAAAATCCACCACACTCTTTCGTTTGCTTCCTTTGCTCGGGCGTCTTGAGATGATTCAACCAGCCTCAATCGATCAGCGTAGCTTCCGTAAACTGTTGGCCCGCAACATCGGCCTGCCCTTGGGGGTTGGACTGCTCAGTGCCGTGGTGTTCGTGACCATCATCAGTTACCTGTTGTCGGCCATCCAACGGGTCGAGCATACCGACCGGGTGATCAACAATGCCAACGAGACGATCAAGCTCTCGATCGACATGGAGACCGGCATGCGCGGCTTCCTGCTCACCGGCGAAGAGCGCTTCCTGGACCCCTATGCAGTGGCCAAGCCGCAGGTGATGGTCGGGATCAAAGGCCTGGAGCAACTGGTGGCTGACAACCCGCAACAGGTCGATCGCCTGGAACGTGTGCTGGGCCTGCAGGAAGAATGGAACGCCTTCGCCAACACGATGATCAGCCTGCGCCGTGACAACGGCAATTATCGCCAGGCTATCGGTTCGGGGCGGGGCAAGCGCCTGACTGATCAGATCCGCAAGGAATTCGACGCGTTCATTGCCATGGAGCAACAGTTGCGGGTGGCACGCAACGACAAGGTCAATACCACCACCCTGGTGTCGATCTCCGTGTACCTGGTGTTTGTCATCCTGCTCAGCGCCCTGCTGGCCTACCTGGGCCGCCGCGACCTGTTGGCGCTGTCCAGCCGCTATGCCAGCAGCCTTGAGTCGCAGCAACGTGCCAACCAGCGCCTGGAGCGCCAGGCCTGGTTGCGTACCGGGCAGACCGAGCTGGCCGGCCAGGTACTGGGACAGTTGACCCTGCCGATGCTCGGCAACAATATCCTGCGCTTCTTTGCCGGTTACCTGGGCAGCGCCGTGGGTGCCCTGTATGTCCGCGACGAGCACGGTGGGTTGCGCCGGGTGGCCAGCTACGGGCTGTCAGCCGAACAGGCTGCGCAGGATCAGGTCGTCGGCAGCCAGGAAGGTATTCTGGCCCAGGCAGTGATTCAGGAGCGCCTGCTGCGCCTGGACGATCTGCCGGCTGACTATTTCAAGGTCAGCAGTGGCCTGGGCGAGGGTTTGCCGCGTAGCGTGCTGGTGATCCCGACCCGCAACGACGGGCAAGTCAATGGCGTGGTCGAACTGGGCTTTTTGCGCAGCCTGGATGAGCGCGAGCTGGAGTTCCTCGAGCTGGTTGCCGGCAACCTGGGCACCTCGATCGAAAGCGCGCGCTACCGCCAGCGCCTGCAAGAGGTGCTGGCTGAAACCCAGCAGCTCAACGAAGAGTTGCAGGTCCAGCAGGAAGAGCTGAAAACGGCCAACGAGGAGCTTGAAGAACAGTCGCGGGTACTCAAAGAGTCCCAGGCCCACCTGGAAATCCAACAGGCCGAGCTTGAACAGACCAACGAGCAACTGGCCGAGCGCACTGAAGCGCTGGCCGAACAGCGGGATGTCCTGGATCGCAAGAACGGCGAGCTGAACGAGGCCCAGGTCGAGCTGCAGGAGCGCGCCGAAGAGCTGCAGCGCTCAAGCAAGTACAAGTCCGAGTTCCTCGCCAACATGTCCCACGAGCTGCGTACGCCGCTCAACAGTTCACTGATCCTGGCCAAGTTGCTGGCCGAGAACGCCGAAGAGAATCTGACCGACGAGCAGGTCAAGTTTGCCGAGTCGATCTATTCGGCGGGCAATGACCTGCTCAACCTGATCAATGACATCCTCGATATCGCCAAGGTCGAGGCCGGCAAGCTTGAAGTGCGTCCGGAAACCACCCACGTGGCGCGACTGACCGAAGGCTTGCGCACGCTGTTCGAGCCGCTGGCCAATGAGAAGCAGCTGGGCTTCACCGTCTCGGTCGAGCCGCAGGTGCCGCCGACCCTGTACACCGACCGCCAGCGCCTGGAGCAGATCCTCAAGAACCTGCTGTCCAACGCCGTGAAGTTCACCGAGCGCGGCGAGGTGAGCCTGAGCGTTGGCTGGCAGGCCGGCGCGGGTATCGTTTTCTCGGTGCGCGACAGCGGCATCGGGATTGCCGCCGATCAGCAGCAGAGCATTTTCGAAGCGTTCCACCAGGCCGACGGCACCACCAACCGCCGCTATGGCGGCACCGGCCTCGGCTTGTCCATTTCACGGGACCTGGCGCAGCTGCTTGGCGGCCAGATCAGCGTCGACAGCAGCCTGGGCAAGGGCAGCGTGTTCAGCTTGACCCTGCCGGAGCGTTACGAGCCGATTGTTGATCAAGGCCCGGCGGTGATCGTGCATCAGCCAGCCGTGGTGGTCGCCGCCCCCGCGCCTGAAGTTGAGCCAGCGCCATGCCAGGCGCCGGGTTTTGCCGACGACCGCGACCAGGCGCCGTTCAGCAACCGCTGCATCCTGGTGATCGAGGACGAGCCGAATTTTGCCCGCATCCTCTACGACCTGGCCCATGAGCTGGGCTACAGCTGCCTGGTCGCCCAGGCTGCCGACGAGGGCTTTGAGCTGGCGGCAAGCTTCATCCCCGACGCGGTGTTGCTGGACATGCGCCTGCCGGATCATTCCGGGCTGACCGTGCTGCAGCGGCTCAAGGAGCAGGCCAGTACCCGGCACATTCCGGTGCATGTGATCTCGGTCGAGGACCGGGTCGAGGCAGCGCTGCACATGGGCGCCATTGGCTACGCGGTAAAACCGGCCACCCGTGAAGAACTCAAGCAGGTGTTCGCCCGCCTTGAAGCCAAGCTGACCCAAAAGCTCAAGCACATCCTGCTGGTCGAGGATGACGACCTGCAGCGCGAGAGCATCGCCCGCCTGATCGGCGACGAAGACATCGAGATCACCGCCGTGGGCATGGCCCAGCAAGCCCTGGACCTGCTGCGCGAGAATATCTACGACTGCATGATCATCGACCTCAAGCTGCCGGACATGCTCGGCAACGAATTGCTCAAGCGCATGTCCGACGACGACATCCGCGCGTTCCCGCCGGTGATCGTCTACACCGGGCGCAACCTGACCCGCGAAGAAGAGGCCGACCTGCTCAAGTACTCGCGCTCGATCATCATCAAGGGCGCGCGCTCGCCTGAGCGCCTGCTCGATGAAGTGACGCTGTTTCTGCACAAAGTCGAATCCACGTTGTCCCATGAGCGACAGCGCATGCTCAAGACCGCGCGCAGCCGCGACAAGGTCTTCGAAGGGCGCAAGCTGCTGGTGGTGGATGACGACGTACGTAACATCTTTGCCCTGACCAGCGCCCTGGAGCACAAGGGGGCGATTGTCGAGATCGGGCGCAATGGCCGCGAAGCCATCGAGCGCCTGGAGCTGCACGAGGACATCGACCTGGTGCTGATGGACGTGATGATGCCGGAGATGGACGGCTATGAAGCCACCCGCCTGATCCGCAAGGATCCGCGCTGGCGCAAGCTGCCGATCATCGCCGTCACCGCCAAGGCGATGAAGGATGACCAGGAGCGTTGCCTGCAAGCCGGGGCCAACGACTACCTGGCCAAGCCCATCGACCTGGACCGCCTGTTCTCGCTGATCCGTGTCTGGCTGCCGCAACTGGAGCGAATTTGAGTATTGAACGCAACACCGATATTGAAATCCGGCTGTTGATCGAGGCGATCTACCTCAAGTACAGCTACGACTTTCGCGATTACTCCGGCGCCTCGATCAAGCGCCGGATCCAGTACGCCTTGCGTCAGTTCGACTGCAAGACCGTCTCGGCCCTGCAGGAGCGGGTGCTGCACGATCCGAGCATGTTCATGCAGTTGCTGCAGTTCCTGACCATCCCGGTCAGCGAGATGTTCCGCGACCCCGAGCATTTGCTCGCGGTACGCCAGGAAGTGGTGCCGCTGCTGCGCACCTGGCCGTCGATCAAGATCTGGATCGCCGGCTGCAGTACCGGCGAGGAGGTCTATTCGATGGCCATCCTGCTGCGTGAGGAGGGCTTGCTGGAACGCACCATCATCTATGCCACCGACATCAACCCCAGCTCCCTGGAGAAAGCCAAGCAGGGCATCTACAGCATGCAGAACATGCGCCTGTATGCCGAAAACTACCGCAAGGCAGGCGGGCGGGGCGAGCTCAGCGACTACTACACCGCGGCCTATGGCAACGCCATCGTCGACAGCAGCCTGCGCGACAACGTGACCTTCGCCGACCATAGCCTGGCGACCGACAGCGTGTTCTCCGAAACCCAGTTGATCTCCTGCCGCAACGTGCTGATCTACTTCAACAAGACCCTCCAGGACCGCGCCTTCGGCCTGTTCCACGAGTCGCTGTGTCATCGCGGCTTCCTGGTGCTGGGCAGCAAGGAAACACTGGACTTCTCGGCCTATTCCGACAAGTTCGAGGCGCTGGTCAAGCCCGAACGGATCTACCGCAAATCATGAACGGGGTCCAGGCGATTGCCCTTGGCGCCTCGGCAGGGGGCGTCACTGCCTTGCTCACGGTGTTGCACGCCTTGCCGCCAGCGTTTCGCATTCCGATGCTATGTGTGCTGCACCTGCCGGACGACCGCCATAGCCACCTGGCCGAGGTTCTTGGCCGAAGGCTCAAATGCCCGGTGCATGAAGCCCGTGACAAGGAGGACATCGCTCCCGGCACCCTCTACGTCGCCGGGCCGGGGTATCACCTGTCAGTGGAACGCGACCACAGCCTGTCGTTGAGCCAGGAAGAACGCGTGCATTTTTCCCGGCCGTCGATCGACGTGTTGTTCGAGTCGGCGGCCGACGCCTACGGCCCGGGCCTGCTCGGGGTGCTCCTGACCGGCGCCAATGAAGACGGTGCCCACGGCCTGGCACGGATCAAGCAACAGGGCGGGCGCACTGTCGTGCAGGACCCCTCGCAGGCGCAAGCGTCGACCATGCCGCGTGCGGCGCTGGCGTTGCACCAGCCCGACTACATACTCCCCTTGAATGGCATCGGGCAATTGCTCGCCAGCCTGGAAGCCCCTGAATGCTAAGGCACATACAAGCAAAACTGCTGATCGTCGATGACCTGCCAGAGAACCTGCTGGCCCTGGAGGCATTGATCAAAGGCGAAGACCGCGAGGTGCACCAGGCCCAGTCTGCCGACCAGGCCCTGGCGCTGTTGCTCGAACACGAGTTCGCCCTGGCGATCCTTGATGTGCAAATGCCCGGAATGAACGGCTTCGAACTGGCCGAGCTGATGCGCGGCACCGAGAAGACCAAGAACATTCCCATTGTCTTTGTCAGCGCCGCCGGGCGCGAGATGAACTACGCCTTCAAAGGGTATGAAAGTGGCGCGGTGGATTTTCTGCACAAGCCCCTGGACAGCCTGGCGGTCAAAAGCAAGGTGACGGTGTTCGTCGACCTGTTCCGCCAGCGCAAGGCCCTTGGTCAGCAACTGGAAGCCCTGCAGCGCAGCCGCGAGGAGCAGGAACAGCTGCTGGCGCAGTTGCAGGTCACCCGTCGCGAGCTCGAACATGCTGTGCGCATGCGCGATGACTTCATGTCGATCGTCTCCCATGAAGTGCGCACGCCGTTGAACGGCCTGATCCTGGAAACCCAGCTGCGTAAGTTGCACTTGGCCAAGGGCAACGCCGATGCCTTCACCCTGGACAAGCTGCGCGCCATGGTCGAGCGTGACGAGCGGCAGATCAACAGCCTGATCCGCTTGATTGAAGACATGCTCGACGTCTCGCGGATCCGCACCGGCAAGCTCTCCATACGCCCTGGCCAGTTCGACCTGGGGCAATTGGTCGGCGGCTTGATCGAAAACTTCCAGGCCCAGGCCGTGGCCGCCGAGTCGCAGCTCGAATTCAACGCGGGTGTCACGCTGGCGGGGATGTGGGATGAGTTCCGGATCGAGCAGGTGGTCGCCAACCTGCTGACCAACGCCCTGCGCTACGGGGCGAAAAAACCGGTGCAGGTGCGCACCTTCGAGCAGGGCGGCATGGCCTGTGTGGAGGTGCGCGACCATGGCATCGGCATCAGTGAGCACAACCAGCAGCGGATCTTCCAGCAGTTCGAACGGGTCGCCTCCAGCCAGAGCAGCGCGGGGCTGGGCCTTGGCCTGTATATTTCCGAGCAGATCGTCCTGGCCCATGGCGGCAGCATCGGCGTGCACAGCGTCGAGGGTGAGGGCGCGACCTTTACCGTGCGTCTGCCGCTGCCGCAGGCATTGCGTGAAAATGGCCGGTCGCAGGCAACCTCTGCCTGAGGCCAGGGTCGTATGGCGATGTTATCGAGCATTTTAGAGAGCAAGGCATTGGCATGAGTGAAGATGCGCAGGACGTCGTACTGGTGGTCGAAGACGAGCCGGTGATTCGCATGGTTCTCGAGGACTACCTCAAGGGTGAGGGTTACCACGTGCTGGTGGCGCAAGACGGCAAGCAGGCCTTCGATATTCTGGCGCGCAAGCCGCACCTGGACCTGATCGTCACTGACATGCGTTTGCCGGGCGGGATCTGCGGGGTACAGATCGCCGAGCCCGCCGTCAAACTGAGGCCGGACTTGAAGGTGATCTTCATCAGCGGTTACCCGGCAGAAATCCGCGAATCAGGCAGCCCGATCGCCTTCAAGGCGCCAATCCTGGCCAAGCCGTTTGACCTGGACAGCCTGCGTGACCAGATTCAGGAGCTGTTGCGCTAGTGTCCTGGTGACACTTCCCACGCTATCCCTCACAGGTGGCTGATTTCCCTCATCGTGCAAAAAGCGTCCGATAGCTACCTTGTGAATCGCCACAGGGAACAGGCGCTGCGCTTTATCGTCCGGCAGGGGGACGCCACCAATACCGGTGGTGAGGCACGTGGTGGTTGTACACAACATCCGCTAGGTGGTCGGGCCATTGCACGAATCGGCGACCCGTCTATTGCCCGCGCTGTCGATCGCATCGTGCCATCGGGAGACAGCTACCTGCCACTGGAACCCGAGTCCCAAGCCTGCATCGACGCCCATGGCATTCCCTACAGCGCCTGGTGACTCATGCCATCGAATTCAGGCTTTCACCGCGCAAGGTCCGCTCGATCCCGCCCAACAGCATGCTTTCCATCAGCGCCAGGCCCTGGGCCTGGGGCAGTTGCGAGGCTTGCAGCCAGCCAGGCAGGCTGTTGAGCAAGTTGGCGATGACATGGGCAGTGACTTCAAGTGCCTTGCCGCGCAAGGTTGCCTTGGGCACTAACAGACGCAGCAGAGCGCTTTCATACTGTTGACGCAATTGGCCGATGTGAACCTGTTGCTCAGCACTCAGGCAGCACAGGTCACGCTCGGCCAGACGAAACTGCAGCGGCCGCTCGGCATGCAAGCCCCAGTGGGCGGCAATCACCTCGCCCAAGGTCTGCTGCTGGGCTCGACGTCCCGGGTTGAGCGTGGCCAACAACTCCTCGAACAGCTCTTCGATCAGATCGAACAGCAAGTGCTGTTTGCTCGGAAAGTGGTGGTACAAGGAGCCTGCCGTCAGCCCCAGGTGCGCGGCCAGTTCACGCATGCTGACCTGGCCGAACCCCTTCTCGGCGAACAACTCCAGGGCCTTGTCACGCCGCTCTTCAAAGTTCGCACAGCGCAAAGCGGCGTCCATGGCAGGGCTCCCTAGTAGGTGAAGAAACCGCGACCGCTCTTGCGCCCCAGGTAGCCGGCGGCAACCATTTCCTTGAGCAGCGGAGCAGGGCGGTATTTGCTGTCGTTGTAGCCTTCGTGGAAGGCTTCGATGATCGCCAGCAGGGTGTCCAGGCCGATCAGGTCGGCCAGGGCCAGCGGGCCGATCGGCTGGTTGCAGCCCAGGCGCATGCCGGTGTCGATGTCTTCGGCGCTGGCCAGGCCTTCCTGGAGGACGAAGATCGCTTCGTTGATCATCGGCACCAGGATGCGATTGACCACAAAGCCCGGGCGGTTGCCGGCACTGATCGGCGTCTTGCCGACTTTCTCGGTCAGGGCCAGAGCCTTGGCGTAGGTGGCATCACTGGTTTGCAGGCCGCGAATGATCTCGACCAGGGCCATCATCGGCACCGGGTTGAAGAAGTGCACGCCAATAAAGCGCTCAGGCAGGCCGACCGCCGCGCCCAGTTGGGTGATCGACAGCGACGAGGTGTTGGTGGCAATCACGCACTGGTCGCTGACGCTGGCGGCGATCTGCTTAAGGATGCGCAGCTTGAGCTCGAGATTTTCAGTGGCGGCCTCAATGACCAGCCCGGCCTGCTGCAGCTGCCCGTAGTCGGTGCTGGTGCGAATCCGCACCAGCGCCGCTTCGGCGTCTTCAGCGGTGAGGGTCTGCTTGCTGACCTGGCGCTCGAGGTTCTTGCGCAAGGTGGCGACGCCGCGCTCCAGGGCCGCGTCGGTCACATCGATCAGGGTGACCTGGTAACCGGCCAGCGCACAGACCTGGGCAATACCGTTGCCCATGGTGCCGGCGCCGATCACGGCAATATTTTCAATACTCAACTTAAACTCCTTGCTCAAACGCGTTCGAAGACGATGGCGATGCCCTGGCCGCCACCGATGCACATGGTTGCCAGCGCGTAGCGGCCCTGAATGCGCTGCAGTTCATGGATGGCCTTGGTGGCGATGATAGCGCCCGTGGCGCCGACCGGGTGCCCCAGGGAAATGCCCGAACCGTTGGGGTTGACCTTTTCCGGGTCGAAGCCCAGTTCACCGGCGACTGCACAGGCCTGTGCGGCGAAGGCTTCGTTGGACTCGATCACATCGAGGTCGGCGACGCTGAGGCCGGCCTTGTCCAGCACCTTGCGGGTTGCCGGTACCGGGCCCAGGCCCATCAGTTCGGGCTCGACGCCAGCGTGGGCGTAGGCTACCAGGCGCGCCAAAGGCTGCAAGTTATGGCGTTTGACGAAGTCACCGGTAGCCAGCACCAGTGCCCCAGCACCGTCGTTCAGGCCACTGGCGTTGCCGGCGGTGACGGTACCGTCTTTCTTGAACACGGCCTTCATGCCAGCGAGCTGCTCGGCGGTTACTTCGCCGCGTACGTGCTCGTCGACCTCGAAGCGTACCGGGCCTTTGCGGCTGGGAATCTCGATCGGCACGATCTGGCTGGCGAAGCGGCCTTCGGCGATGGCGCGGGCGGCGCGGCGCTGGCTGGTCAGGGCCAGTTCATCCTGCATCTGGCGGGTGATGCCATTGCGCTCGGCAACGTTCTCGGCGGTGATGCCCATATGAAAGCCGGCGAACGGGTCGTGGAGGATGCCGAGCATATAGTCGACGCCCTGCAGATCACCCATGCGCGCACCCCAGCGGGCTTGCGGCAGCAGGTAAGGGCCGCGGCTCATGGATTCGGCGCCAGCGGCGACAACCGCTTCGGCATCGCCCAGCAGCAGGCTTTGCGCGGCTGAAACGATGGCCTGCAGGCCCGAGCCGCACAGACGGTTGACATTGAAGGCCGGGGTTTCCTTGGGAATACCGGCGTTCATCGCCGCGACCCGGGCCAGGTAAGCGTCGCGCGCCTCGGTCGGAATGACGTTGCCCATGACCACATGGCCGATCTGTTCGGGTGCCACACCGGCGCGCTCGATGGCGGCGCGGGTCACGCTGCTGGCCAGATCCGCCAGGGGCAGGTCCTTGAGGGCGCCGCCGAAGCTGCCGATGGCCGAGCGTACGGCGCTGACTACGTAGATGTCCGGGGTATTCATGATCGACTCCAGTGTGCGAAAGCGTGGCGTGGCGGGGCTGGCGTCTGCCAGAATGCTGCCCACGGCCACCTTCAGGTTGGCTTTGAGTCTAGGCAAAGCCTGCGGGCGGGCCTATGCCATAACTGTCCAGTGACACTGGTATTTTTTGCCACACCCTTGCGGAAACCGCCATGCGGGAAAACGATACAGTCGCCGTTTACTTCGTCCATACCATGCTCCATGCCCTGCGCGCCCAGCCTGAGCGGGCCGTCGCGCTGCTGGTCGAAGCCGGTATCGATCCGGCAGTGCTGCAAGCGCCCGCCGCGCGTGTGCCGGCGCCGACCTTTGCGCGCTTGTGGTTGTTACTGATCGAGGCCCTGAACGATGAGTTTTTCAACCTCGACAGCCATGGCATGCCGCAGGGCAGTTTTGCCCTGATCTGCCGCGGCCTGATCCAGGAGCCAACCCTGGAAAAGGCCCTGCGCCAGTGCCTGAACAACTTTGCGCTGTTCTTGCGCGATATTCGCGGGCAATTGACGGTCAGGGGCGCACGCGCGGTGATCAGCCTGCGCACCGCCATCGACGACCCGCTGACACGGGTGTATGCCGAAGAAACCTTCCTCGCGCTGGTGATCAGCCTGCTGTGCTGGCTGGCGGGGCGGCGAATCGTGATTGACCGCACGGCGCTGACCGACAGGCGCCCGGCCCAGGAGGATGATCCGTTACTCTGGGGCGCCAACGTGCAACTGGGCAGTGGCCACACCGAGATCGAATTTGCTGCTGAATACCTGCGCTTGCCGGTGGTCCAGGACCTGACGGCATTGAAGACCTTCCTGCGCAGCGCCCCGCAATGGTTGGTAATCCGCTACCGCAACCAGAATGGCCAGGTGGCCCAGGTGTATCGCTACCTGCGTGCCCGCCAGTACGGCCAGTGGCCGACCCTGCTGGCCATGGCCGAGCGCCAGGGTTTGAGCCCCAGCAGCTTTCGCCGCCAACTGGAGCGTGAAGGCCGCTCGTACCAGCAGATCAAGGACGAGGTGCGTCGGGCCATGGCTTTTGAATGCCTGCGCCAGCCGCACCTGAGTATTGCCGAAGTCGCCGAGCACACGGGCTTCCAGGAGCCCAGTGCGTTTCACCGGGCGTTCAAGAAGTGGACTGGCGAAAGCCCCGGCAGCTATCGTCAGCGCATGCTCAGTCCTGCAGCCGCGCCGCCAGTTGCTTGACCCTGACCAGGTCGCCACCGGCTACCTTGGCCACGCCCTTGCCATATTCAGGATCGGCCTTGTACAGGTACGACAGCATGATGTGCTTGCTGTCGTCATCGCTGCTGGCCAATGACTGGCCGAAGCTGTTGATCAGGTCGCGGCGGTCTTTCTTGTCGTAAGAACGGAACAGTTCACCGGCTTGCTTGAAGTTCTGCTGGCGCTCGATGCCCTGTTGCTGGGTGCTGCCGCTCAAGGGTAGCCGGCTGTAGCGCGCCGACTCGGTCGAGGGGCGCGGCATCAGGCGGCTGGGTTCGTAGTTGACCCCGCCAACCGTGCGTGAGGCATTCAGGGCGCCATCCTGGTTGGCGTTGTTGACCTTGACCCTGGGCTGGTTGATCGGCAGGCCGCCAGCATTGGCGCCAACCCGGTACATCTGGGTGTCGGCATAAGAGAACAGCCGGCCCTGCAGCAGGCGATCCTCCGAGGGCTCGATGCCCGGAATCAGGTTGGAAGGCGCGAGCGCCACCTGTTCGGTTTCCTGGAAGAAGTTGCTGACGTTGCGGTTGAGCACCATCTGCCCGACTTTTCGTTCAGGTACCCCTGGCCAGATCTTGGTCGGGTCCAGGGGGTCGAAGTCAAAACCCGCCAGTTGCTCGGGTTTGAGGGTCTGGATGTACAGCTCCCACTTCGGATGGTCGCCGCGGTTGATGGCATTGACCAAGTCGCTGGTCATGTGGCTGAAATCATGCCCCTGAATCTTGGCCACCTCGCCAGGGGTGAGGTTCTTCTGGCCTTGCAAGGTTTTCCAGCGGAACTTCACGTAGGTGGTTTCACCGTCCCTGTTGACGAACTTGTAGGCATGCACGCTGTTGCCGTCCATGTGTCGATAGCTCAGTGGCGTGCCTTCGTTGGAATACAGCAGGGTCAGGGTGCGGGTGGCTTCGGGCATGTGCGAGAGCAGGTCGAAGCGCCGCGCGTCGTTGCCCAGATTGGTGCGTGGGTCGGGCTTGAAGGCGTGGACCATGTCGGGGAACTTGATCGCATCGCGGATGAAGAAGGTCGGGAAGTTGTTGCCGACCAGGTCCCAGTTGCCATCGGCGGTGTAGAACCGCGTGGCGAAGCCGCGCGGGTCGCGCAGGGTTTCCGGTGAATGCAGGCCGTGTACTACCGAAGAGAAACGCACGAATACCGGGGTTCGCTCCCCCGGGGTGAACACCTTGGCCCGGGTCAGCTCAGAAATGTCGCTGGAGGCGATGAACTCGCCATGGGCACCGGTACCGCGGGCATGAACGACACGCTCAGGTATGCGCTCGCGGTCGAAGCGCTGAAGCTTCTGGATCAACTGCACATCCTGCAGGAGGGCGGGGCCAGTGCCGCCGGCAGTCTGCGAGTTCTGGTTGTCGCCTACCGGGGCGCCGTTGTCGCGGGTCAGCGGAGCGGCGAGGGCGCTGCTGGCAATCAGCACGGCCGAGGCGAGTATGCCCAATGTGTAGCCTGAAAAACTGCGGGTACTCATGATGACTGTCCTGTCATGGAAGGGGAGCAGCCGATGATAGAAACGACGGGACAGTGTACCCAGATGGGTTTTCATTACGCGGCGTCAGACTTCTCCGGAACTCGCTGGCGACTATGGGGGGGACCCGACACTGCCTCAGTGCCGGGTTGCTGCAGCGCCTCTACGGCATTTGCTTGAGCAACTGCTGCAAGCGCGCCTGGCCTGCAGTGTCGAGGGCGAATACCGGCCGCCGCGGTTCACCCACCGGCAAGCCGGTCATGCCCAGCCCGGCCTTGATGGTCGCCGGCAGGCCACCCTTGAGGATGAACTCCAACAGTGGCAGTTGACGGTAGAACACCGCCTTGGCCGCGTTCAGGTCGTTGGCCTGCACGGCCTGGTACAGCTGCTGGTTCAGCGCGGGGATCAGGTTCGGTGCGGCGGTGCACCAGCCGCTGGCGCCGGCCACGAATGCCTCCAGGGCCAACGGGTTGCAACCGTTGTAGAACGGTACCTTGCCCTCGCCGAGCAACTGCAGCTTGTGCATGCGCTGGATGTCGCCGGTGCTCTCCTTGACCATGGTCACGTTTTCGACCTCGCGCACGATGCGCAGGATCAGATCCACCGACATGTCGGTACCGCTGGTGGCCGGGTTGTTGTAGAGCATGATCGGCAGCTTGATGCTGGCGCCAATGGCTCGGTAGTGCTCGAAAATCTCCGCTTCGGTGAGCTTCCAGTAGGCCGCCGGCAGCACCATCACCGCATCGGCGCCGTGTTCCTGGGCAAAGCGCGCACGGCGAATGGCGCCGGCAGTGGTCAGGTCGGAGACGCTGACGATGGTCGGTACCCGCCCGGCAATGTGGCGCAGGCTGAACGCGGCCACCTGTTGCCATTCCAGGTCGCTCAGGTAGGCGCCTTCGCCGGTGCTGCCGAGGGGGGCGATGGCATGCACGCCGCCGTCGATCAGGCGGTCGATCGAGCGGCCGAGGGCGTCGAGGTCAAGCTGCTCGCCGTCGGCACTGAACGGGGTGATGGTGTAGCCGATGATGCCGTGAAAAGTCTTGGACATGAAATCTACTCCGCAAGGTAAGTAAAAAAGCTCGGATCAGTTCAGGCAGTCGCCATGCACCCGCAGGCACTGGCGCGCATAGTAGTTGAAGGCAGCGCTGTGGCGTTTGGGCCGGGAGATCCAGTCATGGGCTTCACGGCCCAGCTCAGGGGCAATCGGCTTGATGCTGCCGGCGGCCATGGCCAGCAGTTGCAGCTTGGCGGCGCGCTCGATCAACTGGGCAATCACGCAGGCTTCCTCGATGCTGGCGCCGGTCGACAACTGGCCGTGGTGCGAGAGCAGGATGGCGCGCTTGTCGCCCAGGGCTGCACTGATGATCTCGCCTTCTTCGTTGCCCACCGGCACGCCGGGCCAGGCTTCGAGAAACGCGCAATCGTCGTACAGCGGGCAGAGGTCCATGTGCGACACCTCAAGCGGCACTTCCAGCATCGACAGGGCGGCGACGTGGGTCGGGTGGGTGTGGATGATGCAGTTCACATCCGGCCGCGCGCGGTACACCCAGCTGTGGAAGCGGTTGGCCGGGTTGGGCATGCCCTGGCCTTCGAGCACTTCCAGGTCTTCGTTGACCAGCAACAGGTTGCTGGCAGTGATTTCGTCGAAGCCCAGGCCCAGTTGCTGGGTGTAGAAGGTGCCCGGTTGCGGACCGCGGGCGCTGATTTGCCCGGCAAGGCCGGAGTCGTGGCCGTTGTCGAACAGAATCCGGCAGGTCAATGCCAGCTTTTCGCGCACAGTCCACGTATTATCGGCAAGCGAGCCTTGCATCTGCTTAAGGGCCTGCTGAATCAGCTGGTCCTTGGGGAGTGCCATTGTCTTGGCCATGGGGCTATCCTCGGTGGCGTGATGGGTTGTCACGGCTGACCACCCCGGTTGCTTGGAAGGTGACGGGGCGGTCAGGCTAATGACACAATCAAGGCTATATGACACAAAGTGTCATTAGCAAGAAAAAACTTGCCCATGGCATTGGGAAAACCGCGTCGCATGTCTATTCGATTGAAATTGTTAAGAAAAAAACTGGGTATCACCCTGGATGCGCTGGCTGAAAGCTCCGGCATGACCAAGAGTTACCTGTCCAAGGTCGAGCGCGGATTGAATACCCCCTCGATTGCCGCCGCGTTGAAGCTGGCGCGCGCCTTGAATGTCAATGTCGAGGAACTGTTTGCCGAAGACCAGCCAGGCCATGCGCGCTACAGCCTGGTGCGCAGCGGCGAGCGCCAGGCGGTGGTGGGGCAGGCGCCGGGTTATACGGTGCTGGCCAAGCAGATCGGCAGCCGCAGCCTGTTGCCTTTCATCATCAGCCCGCCGCCGGAATTCAGCGATGCCTCGTTCAAGGAGCATCTGGGCGAAGAGTTCCTGTTCGTCCATGAAGGCCAGGTGGAGGTCGACTTTGGCAATGAACGGGTCATTCTCGAACGTGGCGATGCGCTGTATTTCAACGCCCAGACGCCACACCGCCTGCGTTCGCTGGGCGAGTTGCAGGCCCAGTTGCTGGTCGTGGTGCACGACACCGAGAGCTGATCCCCATGGATGCACACTCCCGCTTCTGGCGTGACCCGGCGCTACCCTTCATCGAAGCACGTCGCGTCGCCGATGGCCGCAAGGTCTGTTATGCGGCGCATTCGCACGAGAGCTTCTCCCTTGGCGCGATCACTGGCGGACGCAGTACCTATGTCAGCGGCGAGCGCCACCAGCAGGTGGCGGCTGGCACCGTGGTCTTGATCAATCCTGGTGTGGTGCATACCTGCAATCCCATCGACGGTCAGCCCTGGTCGTACCTGATGCTCTATGTCGACTGGCCGTGGTTACAGGCGTTGGGCTTCTCGCCACTGGCGGCGATCAGCAGTACTTCGGCGTCGTTGTTCGACGAGGTGCTCAGGCTGTTTGACGTGTTGTTGGATGCGCAATACCCGGCCGCGCGCAAAGAGACCGCACTGCGGTTGTTTTTCGCCGGGCTCAGCCAGCGCCTTGGCGGTTTCGAGTGCTCGGCGCAGCAACCTGACCCGCGCTTGCTGGCGGCTGCGGCCTTTATTCGCGAGCATTGCACCGAGCCTTTGCGCCTTGAGGCCATCAGCCGGGCCGCCGGGTTGTCGACGTCCTACCTGATCAGGGCCTTCAAGCAGCAGTTCGGTCTCACCCCTCATGGTTATCTGCTCGACCAGCGTGTGCAATATGCCCGTGCCCAGTTGCGGCGCGGGCGCTTGATTGCCGAGGTGGCGCTGGAGGCCGGTTTTGCCGATCAGGCGCATTTGCAACGCGCCTTCAAACAGCATCTGGCCGCGACCCCGGGGCATTACCGTTCAGGCCAGTAGCAGGTAGAGGGCGCTGGCCAGCAATATGAACGCCAGGCTGCGATTGAACAGCCGCATGCGCCGTGGATTGCCCAGGTGCTGGCTGATCCTGCTGCCAGCCCAGGCCCAGGTGGCGATCGAGAGATAGCAGATAACCAGGTAGATGCCGGTGAACTGCCATAGCAGACGGGATTCACCGTTGTCGACATAGGCGCCGATCCCGGCCACACAGGCCAGCCAGGCCTTGGGGTTGAGCCATTGCAGGGCGGCGCCGGCAAGCATCGACGGTGCATTCTGGTTGCCGGCTGCGGCCAGCTCACCGCCGTCGCTGGCCAGTTTCCAGGCCAGGTACAGCAGGAATGCCACGCCAGCCCAATGCAGCACCTGAGTCAGTGCCGGCCAATAGCGCAACAGCTCGTGCAGGCCGAGGCCGATCAGCACCAGCAGCACGCCAAAGCCCAGGGTTGCACCGCCGACATGCCGCAGGCTGGCGCGCAGGCCATGGCGGGCGCCAGCGCCCAGGGCAATGATATTGACCGGGCCAGGGGAAATGGAAGCGGCCAGCGCGAAGGCGGCCATCGATAGCATCAGGCTCATGGGATCAGTATCCGGTAGTGGGGAACCGGCACAGACTAAGGGGCGGGAGTGGGCGCGTATTGAAGAAAATTACCCTGATTATTTTCAAGTAAAAATTACAGGTGTTGTGCCGGGTTCGCTGTTTTTCTTTTATTGATAACCGATCAGCATGCAATCACTTTCAACCACAGGCAGTGATCGTCATGCACAACCCTCATCCGTCCTTATTGAACCAGACCGTCGTCGTGCTCGGCGGTGCCAGCGGTATCGGTGCGGCAGTCGCGCGCCAGGCCCGAGACCGTGGCGCACGGGTCATTGTCGCCAGTCGCCAGCCAGGTCCGGTTGGCGAAGGTATCGAAGCAGTGACGCTCGATATCACCGATACCGGGGCGTTGCACGCCCTGTTTGCCGACATTGGCACGGTCGATCACCTGGTGATCAGCGCCGGGCCTGCGGTACAGGCCAAGCCCCTGGCGCAAAGCGACCTGCAACGGGCCCGCGAGGCCTTCGAGGTCAAGTTCTGGGGCGCCTTGCAGGCGGTCCAGGCGGCGCTGCCCTACCTTTCGCCACGCGCCAGCATCAGCCTGACGTCGGGGTTGCTGTCGCGCAAGTTCGTCCCCGGGCAGTTGATCAAGACCACGCTCAACGCCGCTCTCGAGGCTCTGGGCAAGCAACTGGCCAAGGAGCTTGCGCCGCGTCGTGTCAACGTCATCAGCCCCGGGCTGACCGATACCGAAGCGTACGCGGCGATGGATACCGCGCAGCGTGTGGCGATGTTTGACCGCGCCGCGGCCGGGCTGCCGGTTGGGCGGGTGGGGCAAGCCGATGAGGTCGCCGCGGGCTTTATCCTGGCCATGGAGAACGGCTTCATGACCGGCAGCATTGTCGATATCGACGGCGGTGGGCTGCTGTGAGCCGATGAGCGGGCGCAGGTCGTGCTCAAGTTTCACGACCTGCTGCCGAAGCAATATGGCACTGTGCCATATACCAGGACATCCCATGTTGAAAAAGCTGCTCCAGGCCACCGCGATCATCGCCACCCTGTCGATGACCGGCTGTGTGTCCTACAACGTCACCGGCCCTCTGGGCGCTCCGCAACATCCAGCCGCCACCACCAGCCCACGTACGGCGCAGGTCGCTGACGTGGCGGTCTCGGCACCAGGCATCGACGAGGCCACGCGCAAGGCCATCAGCCGTTCGCTGACTGCGCAACTCGACCAGTACGTCGAGGCCGGCAAGTACTTCAAACAGGTCAGCCAATACCCGACACGCCTGGATGAGCAGGACGTCATGCTCAAATTCAACATGACCTCGCTCAAGGGCCATCGCGGCCCCCATCCGGGCTATGTGCCGGGCGCGTTGCTGACCCTGACCGTGTGGATCTGGGTCAACGGCCCGATCTACGTCGACACCTTCGATGTCGCCGGTGACCTGGTGATCGAGGACCGTAACGGCAAGGCCCTGGCCAGCTCCCGCCAGGAACTCAAGCTTGAGCGCAACGTCGGCCTCTACCGCCGTGAATACTGGGCGCCGACCCTGGGGGCACCGCAGCTCAATGAAGTGGTTGCCAAGCTGCTCGACGACGCCACGCTGAAACTGGCCAAACAGTAACGACAAGGACGATTCCCATGCTGCGTATCATCAAAGCCAACCTGCTGCTCGGCGCTGTGCTGCTGACCGGCTGCGTCTCCTATTCGCAACACGAACTGGCGCCAGTGCAGAGCTGGCCGCCACAGGCGCAAGCCCAGGCGGTGAAACCGACCGCCTATGTGCGCACCACCGCGCAATACCAGGTCAATCGCGGCCAGCCCAATGCCACCGCCGGCAAGCCGGCCGAGGCCTGGGAGCAGGCACTGGTCGACACCTACAAGCAGTCCGGGCGCTTTGCCCGGGTGAGCACGGAAAAGGTCACGGCGGATATCTACGCCGAATCGACCCTGACCAACCACGAACAGTACAACGTGGCGTCGGCGATCATCACCGGGGCGACCTTCTTCATCATCCCGTCCACGGCGCGCAACACCTTCACCCTTGATACGGTGTTCAAGGACAAGGACGGCAAGGAATTGGGGCGCATCAGCAAGAGCGAGTCGGTACGCACCTGGATGCACCTGGTGCTGATCGTCGGGATTCCCTTCCAGCAGGACACCAGCGAACTGGTCCGCCAGTTGACCCAAAGCACGCTGGACGAGGCGGTCAAGCGTCAGTTGTTGTAAGGCCTCATTGCTGCAAGCCAACGCCTACAGGCCCTGCACCAACCCTGTGGGAGCCGGCCTTGCCGGCGATGGGCTACGCAGTAGCCCCGCACAACAATCGCTCGACCTGCGCCAGCTCCCAGGTGCTGAGCAAACTCACCGGATCGGTGCCCCATTGCCAGCACTCGAGCGTGCCTTCGCGGCCGTCGCTGCTGCGGCACGTGAGGCAATGGTGCAGGTGGGTTCCGTCGAAATCCAGGCTCAGGCGCCAGCCGTCGATATCGACCTCAACGCCGACACGCCGCAACGGACGAACGCCGAGGGCGGCATCACGCAGTTGCTGGCACACCTCACGGGCACTCAGGGCTGGCATCTATTTCTCGCTCTCAAGGTACATGGCCTGGGCGACGGGGTCGCGAGGACGCTGAGCATAGTGCGTGCCGGCGCCGCTGTCAGCCGTTGTCCAGGCTTGATCTGCAGCGGCCTAGTGGGTAGCGTGCGCACCTTGGTCTTTTGAGTATCGGTTATGACCCTGATGGAACGACTCTTCACCTGCGCGTTTGGATTGAGCGCAATGGCCCCGGCCCTGGCTGCCGACAACCTGGCTATTCAACACTGGACCCAGCCCAGCGGCGCGCGGGTCTACCTGTTGCCTCAAAGCCAGGCCAGCGACCTGCAGATCCAGGTTGACTTCGATGCCGGCAGCCGCCGCGACCCACTGGATCAACCGGGCCTGGCGGTGCTCGGCGCAGCGCTTGCGGTGGAAGGTGTCCATGCCCAGGGCGATGCCCCGGAGCTGAACGGCAACGCGCTGCGAATGGCCTGGATGCGCCTGGACAGTGAACTGAATACCCAGGTCGATGCCGACCGCTTCAGCTACATCCTGAAAATCACCGACACCAGTGCCCAGCGCCAGGCCGAGGCCACGGCGTTGCTAGGTCGGCAGATTGCCGAACCGGCCTTTGCCGGCAGCATCTGGTTCCGGGCCAAGCCGTATTACATTCGCCAGGTCAACGGCGAAACCACCCGGCGTTTTGCCGGGGTAGGGCAACGCTTTGCCCAGGCGGTGTATGGCGACCACCCCTATGGCCGCGAGCTGACCCGCCCGGGACTGCAGCGCAACAAGCAGATCGACCTGGACGAGTACGCGCTGCCGTTCGGCTATGCCCTGACCCCGGCCATGGTCGAGCGCACCCGCATGGAAGATTTGCGCACGCATTACAGTGCAATGATGCTGCCATGCCGGGCCACGGTCAGCCTGGTCGGCAATCTTGACCGGGCTCAGGCCGATGCCGTGGCCAATGCAGTGCTTGGGCGCTTGCCGAGCGGTCATTGCCCAGCGTTGCCAGCGCTGCCCAAAGTGCAGGCGTTGAGCCAGGCCAGCCGCCAGCAACTGGAACCGCAGCAGGGTACGATCTGGATACAGATCGGCCAGCCGGCAGTGCCACGCAGCGACCCGGACTTTTTCCCGTTGCTGCTGGGCAGCGACATTCTCGGTGGCGAGCACTGGCCGACGCGGCTCAATCGGGCCGTGGGCGCTGAGCTTGGCGGCGATGTCAGTTGGGAATCGGCCAGCTACTTCGCCATGGGCCAACAGGCCGGGGCCTTCGTGATCTCGCTGGAAGTCCCTGCCGGGCATCAGGAGCAGGCACAGAAGGCGGCCCATCAGGCGTTGACGCGCTTTGTCAGCGAGGGCCCGAGCGCCGAGGAACTGGCTGAGGCCAAGGCGCGGCTACTCGAGCTTTTTGCCGGCACCAGCCGCCACCGCCTGCTTGAGCATGTCGCGCAGATCGCCTTGAACGGCTTGCCGGACGATACCCTGGTGACCTGGCGCCAACAGCTTGAGGCGGTGACGCCTGCGCAAGTCAAGGCGGCGTTCAAACGCGTCGTTCAGCCACAGAAGCTGGCGACCGTAGTGGCGGGGCAAGATCTGTAGGAGCGGCGGTGCGGCGATCCGACTTGCCCCGCGAAAAGGGGATTGTGAAATTTCCCACGCATCATGATAATGAGAGTAATTACCATTAATGTGTGATCACCCTCGTGCCGAGCTCTGTCGACTCCAAGGCTATCGTCGCCCACCTCTATAGCGACCATCATCGCTGGTTGCGCGCCTGGCTGTACCGCCGGCTGAACTGCCCGCACGATGCGGCGGACCTGGCCCAGGACACCTTCGTCCGGGCCATGACCAGCAGCGCCTTGCCCGCCCTTGAAGAACCCCGCGCCTTTCTCGCCACCGTCGCCCGCCGTCTGCTGAGCAACTTGTTCCGCCGTCGTGCGCTGGAGCAGGCCTACCTCGACGAGCTGGCGTGCCTGCCCGAACACTGCATGCCCTCGGCCGAAGACGTGGTGCTGGTGCGTGAAGCGCTGGCCGAAATCGACCGCGTGCTCGATGGCCTGCCGGTGCGGGTGCGTCACGCCTTTATCCTGCATCGCCTCGAAGGCATGAACCAGCCGAGCATTGCCGAGCATCTGGGGGTGTCGCTGGCCACGGTCGAGCGCGACCTGCGCCGGGCCTTCGTGCATTGCCTGAGCGCGAGGCCGGAATGAGCAACACACCACTGGACCGCGCCACCCACGAAGCAGTGGACTGGCTGCTCAAGCTGGAGAATGTTCCTGCCGGGAGCCCGTTGCTGGTGGCGTTCAACAGCTGGCTCGAGCAGTCTCCCGGCCACCAGGCCGCTTGGCAGCGGGTCAATGCCTTGCTTGGCGAACCCCTGGCCGATCTGCAGCAAGCCGAACAGCGCAACCCCGGCCAGTTGGCCATGGCCAGCCGCAGTTTGCGTGCCTTGCCTTCGCCGTCGCGGCGCAAAGCGCTGGGCGGCGGTCTGGCGATGTTGTTGCTGGGGCTGGGCGCCGGTGCAATTGGTAATCGGGTGGCGCCGCTGGGCGATTTGCTTGCCGACCTGCGCACCGGCACCGGTGAACGGCGTACCTTCACCCTGGCCGATGGTTCGCGCCTGTGCCTGAACGCGCGCAGCGCGGTGGATGTGCGTTTCAGCGCCGGGCAGCGGTTGGTGCTGCTGCGCGACGGTGAGCTGCAAGCCAATGTGGCCGCAGAACCGGGCCGACCCTTTATCGTCGCTACCCGCGAAGGCCAGGTGCAAGCCCTGGGTACGCGCTTTAGCGTGCGCCAGGAAGAGCGCCAGAGCCTGGTTTCGGTACAACAGCACAGCGTCATGCTCAGCAGCGGCAGTGCGCCAGCCCAGCGCGTGGAAGAGGGCCAGGCCTTCCGTTTTGATGGCCACGGCAGCCAGCCTGTGGCGGCCTCACTACACACCCGTGCGAGCTGGGCCGATGGCCGCATCGATGTCCGCGACGAGCCACTGGGCGAGCTGATCGAGGCCTTGCGCCCGTACCGCGCCGGGCTGTTGCGCATCAGCCCGCAGGCCGCGCAGGTGCGCGTCTACGGCAGCTTCCCGCTGGATGACAGCGAGCGTACCTTGCGCTCCCTGGCCGAGACCCTGCCGATCCGGGTCGACAGCTTTGGCGGCTGGCTGACCCGTATCGATGTGATCTGAATAAAAATAATTAAGATTTCGCTGAGGGGGTTCGGTTACTGGCGTGTCCTCGTTATGGACAACAACCTCGAACGAGCCAACACCTCCATGCCCGACTCCATGATCCGCCCCAGCCTGCTGGCCCTTGCCATCGCCCTGGGCAGCAGTGCGCCGCTGTACGCGCAGGCGCAAACCGACAGCAGCGTCAGCGCCAGCCAGCGTTTTGATATCCCGGCCGGGGACCTGGGCGAAGCCTTGAGCCACATTGCCCGCCAGTCCGGCCGAGTGCTGTCGGTCAAGCCGGCACTGTTGCAGGGCAAGCGCTCGGCAGCGGTCAGCGGTCAGTTCACTCCCGAGCAAGCGGCGACCCAGGCCCTCAATGGCAGCGGCCTTAATCTCAACATCACCGCCGGCGGCACCTGGAACCTGGTGCCGGCCGAGCAGAGCGGGGCGCTGGAACTGGGCCTGACCCAGATCGTTTCCAACGCCGGCGAAGATGCCTGGGGGCCGGTTCAGGGCTATGTGGCCAAGCGCACCGGCACTGCGACCAAGACCGACACCTCGGTGCTGGAAGTACCGCAGACCATCAACGTCATCACCCAGGATGAAATCAAGGCGCTCGGCTCGCAGACGGTCACCCAGGCCCTGCGCTACACCCCGGGTATCACCGGCGGTGGTTTCTCCGACCGGGTCGGGATTTTCGACGAGCCGACCTCCCGCGGCTTCAGCCCGACGCCGCTGTACCTGGACGGCCTGCACCTGCCTTATGGCGGCGGCAGTACTGGCGGTGCGCTGCAGATCGATCCGTACGCGCTGGAACGTATCGAGGTGATGAAGGGCCCGGCCTCGGTGCTCTATGGCCAGAACCAGCCAGGTGGCCTGATCAACATGGTCTCCAAGCGCCCGACCGCGACGCCGCTGCATGAAGTCAAACTCGGTGGCGGCAGCCAGGACCGGCGTTACGGCGCGTTCGACTTTGCCGGCCCGGTGGATGACCAGGGTGAGTACCAGTACCGCGTGACCGGCATGGGCCTGGACAAGAACGGCGAGGCCGACTACGTCGAACAGCAGCGCTACATGATCGCCCCGAGCCTGACCTGGAGCCCCAACGAGCAGACGCGCCTGACCGTTTACGGCCACTACCAGCGCGACAACGGCGTGCCGGAAGCCCAGGGCCTGCCGGCGGTGGGCACGGTGTTTGCCAGCCCCAATGGGCGGATCAAGCGCAGCCGTTTCATCGGCGAGCCGGGGGTCAACTCCTACGATCGCGAGCAGTACACCTTTGGCTATGAAGTCAGTCATGAGCTGGACGACGTCTGGACCCTCAAGCAGAACACCCGCTACGCCTACGTCGATGACAAATACCGGGCGCCGCTGCACGGCTACGCCTTCGTGCCCAACCCGGTCACCGGGGCCGACGACCAGAGCGCCATGACCCGCTTCGGGGTCGACTGGGCCCAGCGCAACAAGGTGTTTGGCATCGATAACATGGCCCAGGCCAAGTTCAACACCTTCGACGTCGCCCACACCCTGTTGATCGGCGTTGATTACTACCACTCCAACTCCAAATTCCTCGGCCTGTACGACCGCAATCCGCCGGTCATCGACCTGTACAACCCGGTGTACGGCAAGCCAATGAACTTCGGCCAGCCGTTCAAGTGGGACCGCACCATCAATCAGACCGGCCTGTACGTGCAGGATCAGCTCAAGTGGGACAACTGGTTCCTGACCCTCGGTGGCCGCTACGACCGGGCCGAGGCCGATAACAAGGAGCCGATCGCTGGCACCCATACCACCGTCAAGGACGAGAAGTTCACCGGCCGCGCGGGGCTTGGCTATGCCTTCGACAATGGCGTGACGCCTTATGTCAGCTACTCCGAGTCGTTCCTGCCGCTGAGCGGTGCCGACTACGCGGGCAAGGCGTTCGAGCCGTCCACCGGCAAGCAGGTCGAGGCGGGTATCAAGTACCAACCGCCTGGCCAGGACAGCTTCATTCAGTTGTCGGTGTACGAGATCAACCAGCAGAACATCCTCACCGCCGACGTCGGCAACCCCGGCTTCAACAGCCAGGTTGGCGAACTGCGCTCGCGTGGCGTCGAGCTTGAAGGCAAGGCCAACCTCACCGATAACCTGGGCCTGATCGCTTCGGTATCGCGCAACGACGTGGTTTACACCAAGGACAACGATGGCCGTGAAGGTCGTCATCCGTCGGGCACCCCGCCGATGACCGCATCGCTGTGGCTGGACTATCACTTCACCGGTGATACCCCGATTGCCGGCCTAGGCATGGGTCTGGGTGCACGTTATGTGCGCGGCAGTGACGGCACCGATTTTGCCGATGGCCACTTCAGCATCCCGTCCTATACCGTGTACGACGGCATGGTCTCCTACGACTTGCAGCAGTCGCCATTGCGCCTGAAAGGGGTGAAGTTGCAGGTCAATCTGCAGAACCTGGAAGACAAGGTGTATGTCAGCCGTTGCACCAGCGACGTGGATTGCTACTACGGCGAAGGGCGGACCCTTACCACTGACCTGACCTATAACTGGTAAGACCGACTTGCCCGGCGATGGGCTGCAAAGCAATCCCTGCTAGCGACAAGCCAGCAACCACTGACGAAACCCGGCCACCTGCGGCCGTTCCAGTGCCGTCGCCGGGTACACCAGGTAATACGCCAGCTCACTGGCGATGCCCTGTGCAAAGGGCGTCACCAGCATGCCTTCATCCAGCTCCCGCTGCACAAAGCCGCGGCGCACCAGCGCCACGCCCAGCCCCGCCTTGGCCGCTTCAATCGCGCCGTTGCTGTCTACGAACAAGGTACCGCCACTGGCCTCCACCTGTGGCGCCCCGGCTGCATCCAGCCACATCCGCCAGTCGTGGCGGTGCTCATCGTGCAGCAGGTGCACGCTGGCAAGGTCGTTGGGTTGGTGCAGGGCGTGGATGTTGCGCAAGTGCGGGCTGCACACTGGCACCAGATCATCATCCAGCAAGCGTTCGGCGACCAGCCCGTCATAGCGGCCATAGCCATGACGCACCGCCAGGTCGATGCCGTCGCGGGCGAAATCCACCAGGCGCTTGCAGGCGCTGATGCGTACATCGACACCGCTCTGCTGCGCCTCGAAACCGCCTAGCCGTGGCAGCAGCCACTGTACGGCAAACCCGGGTGTGCAACTGAGCGTCAGTACCTGCTGTCTGGCGCGCGTAGTGAGGGCACTGGTGGCCTCACGAATCATGCGAAAGGCGCTGCGCAGGGTCGCGAAATAGTCCTCGCCCTCCGGGGTGAGGCTGAGGCTGCGCGGGCGGCGGACGAACAACTGCACGCCCAGGGCCGCTTCCAGTTCCTTGATCTGCAGGCTGACCGCACCGGGGGTGACGCACAACTCGCGGGCGGCAAGGGTGATACTGACATGCCGGGCGGCGGCTTCGAAGGCGCGCAAGGCGCTGAGTGAGGGTAGGGTCATGATGCTTTAATTCACCTCAATCATCTGGCGAAAAATGCTCGTTTGTCGTGGTGCTGGTGCCCGTGAATACTGGCATTGAAGAGCTCCAGAGGCTGCCGATTGACCTTAGCAGAGCTCAATCTAGATCGCCCGTTTGAGGAGTTAGCCACGATGAATAAAGTCATGAGCCTGAGGGAGTGGGGCCTGTTGATTGCCCTGTCGATACTGTGGGGCGGTTCGTTCTTCTTCAATGGTATTGCCGTGAAGGAACTGCCGCCTTTCACCCTGGTGATGCTGCGCGTGGGGCTGGCGGCGCTGGTACTGCTTGCGCTGGTACGGCTACTGGGGCTGTACATGCCGCGCGAGTGGCGGATCTGGCGGGCGTTTTTGGCCATGGGACTGCTCAACAACCTGCTGCCATTCTGCCTGATCGTCTGGGGCCAGGCCCGCATCGGCAGCGGCCTGGCCTCGATCCTCAATGCCACCACGCCGCTGTTTGCGGTGATCGTTGCGCACCTGCTGACCGAGGACGAAAACATCAGCGTCAACAAGTTGGCCGGTGTTGCGCTGGGCTTTGTCGGCGTGGCGATCATGATCGGCTCGGCGGCCTGGTCCGGCTTGGACGGCAACCTGTGGGCACAACTGGCGGTGTTGGCGGCGGCCTTGTCATACGCCGTGGCCGGGGTTTACGGGCGGCGCTTCAAGGTCATGGGGGTGGCGCCGCTGATCACTGCCACCGGACAGATCAGTGCGTCGGCCATCTTGTTGGTGCCGCTGGCGTTGCTGATCGACCTACCCTGGACGCTGGCCGCGCCAAGCCTGGCAACCTGGGCGGCGGTGGCCGGTTTGGTGTTGCTTTCCACCGCGCTGGCCTATGTGGTGTTCTTTCGTATCCTGGCCACGGCCGGGGCGACCAACCTGATGCTGGTGACCTTCCTGATTCCGCTCAGTGCCATCGTGCTTGGCGTGCTGGTGCTGGGGGAGCGTCTGGAGACCAGGCACTTTATCGGTATGGGGCTGATTGCCCTGGGGTTGGCGGCGATCGACGGGCGCTTGCTGAAGTGGCGGCGGGTGGCGGCGGAGGATCCGGACAGTTTTATCGGCCGGGATATTTAGGTCGCAGTCAGCTTGCCGCGCTGCTGTGTCAGGCATCGCGCAACAGGTCATGGGCATCGAGCAACCGGTAGGCAATCTGCGGTTGCTTCTCCAGCGCCCGGCGGATCGCCGCCGGAATATTCTGCCGGGTCTTGCGACACAAGCCCGGCAGGTCCTCGATCTGAATGTTGATGCCGCGCATGGTCCGCACTTCATTGAAGCTCGGAGTGATCTGCACGCGAATGCCCAACTGCTCATACAAGCGTCGTTGCATGTGCTCCAGCTCCGACAGGCTCTGCAGGTTCTCCAGGCGCTCGAGCAGGCGCTTTTCTTCCTGGCGCGTCAGCAGCAGGATGCGCGGGTCCTGCAGCGTCTCGCGGCCGCAATCACAGGCGCCGGGCGGGCAGGGGGTGCGGGTGGGCAGGGTGGCGTTCATGCCTTGCAGCATAGCGAATCCAGCGCCCTCTGCCATGGGCTCGGTGCAGCGCTTTGTCGGTAGCGTATTTATCCGATACGCTCGCCACCTTGAGGCCGCCGGACGTGTTTGAGCTGGCCGAATGTGTAGAGGAGTGAATCGCTCATGCTGGGACAGCAACTGCAACTGCAAAGTGTATTGACCGGCCGCGCCGTGCCTTTTACCCGCCCGGGTTCAGCCAGCGCCATCGCCAAGGCCCCACGCGACGGCGAGGTGGCCGTGACCGAACTGGGCCTGGCCGGCGACGAGCAAGGCGACTTGCGGGTGCATGGCGGGATCGAAAAGGCCATCCATCACTATCCACGTGAACACTATGCTGCCTGGGCGGCGGAGCTGGGCGAACATCCCCTGCTGCAGGCACCGGGTGCTTTCGGCGAAAACCTCAGCACCTGTGGCTGGACCGAGCAGAGCGTATGCCTGGGCGACCGTTTTCGCGCCGGCACGGCCTTGCTGGAGATCTCCCAGGGGCGCATGCCGTGCTGGAAGCTCAACGACCGTTTCGGGGTCGGGGACATGTCCCTGCGGGTGCAGCAAAGCGGTCGCACCGGCTGGTACTACCGGGTGCTGGAGGAGGGCGTGCTGGCCGCCGGGATGAGTATCGAGCTGATCGCTCGGCCGCATCCGCAGTGGTCGGTGGCGCGCTTGTCGTCAGTGCTGTTCGACAAGCAGGTCGATCTCGAGGTCATTCGCCAGTGCCTGGAACTGCCGTTGGCTGCCTCTTGGCGCCGGACGCTTTCGCGGCGTCTGGAAAAGGCCGAAGTCGAGGACTGGGCACCGCGGCTGCAAGGGCCGGGCGTCGAAAGATCTTGAAAGGGGTTGGGCAACTAGTCAGTCGGCCATCGCTGAACAAGCCCGCTCCTACAAGGCAGGAGCGGGCTTGCCCGGCGATCGCAATCAGGCAGCCGTACCCAGCTGCTTCACCACCTGACCCTTGACGGCCTGCTTGCGGCACGCGTCGCCAAAGGCCTGGAACATCTTCACCGAGTCCGGGTTTTTCGCCGCTTGCCATTCCGGGTGCCATTGCACCGCGAAGAGGAAAGGCGACAGGCTCGGGGCGTGGATGGCTTCGACCAGGCCGTCTTCGGCGCGGGCCAGGGGCTCGATGCCTTCGCCGAGGTTTTTCAGGCCCTGGCCGTGCAGCGAGTTGACGCGGATTTCATCGCTCTGCAGCAGCTTGTGCAGCCAGCTGCCTTGCTCCAGTTTGACGCTGTGAACCGCGCTGTACTGCACATCGACCGGATCGTCCGGGTTTTCCCGGTGGTCGTTGAAGCCTGGCTCGGCGTAGACCTTCTGGTAGATGTCGCCACCCAGGGCGACGTTGATTTCCTGCATGCCACGGCAAATGCCGAAGATCGGCAGGCCACGGGCGATAGCCAGTTGTACCAGCGGCAGGTCGAACAGGTCGCGGTCGCGGTCCTGGGCCTTGCCCGGGGTTTCGTTCTCCTGGCCGTACAGGGCCGGGTCGATGTTGCTGCCGGCGCCGGTCAGGTAAACACCGTCGGCCATGTCCAGGTAGGCTTCGAGGTCGTCGGTGCCGCAGCAGGTTGGCACCAGCACAGGTACGCAACCGGCGTGTTCAACCAGCGGTACGATGTATTTGTGGGTCATGACTTGATAGTCGTGGCCTTTGCGCTCCTGGGAGCCCATGGTCATCAGCACGACGGGTTTGCGAGGGGTTTGATTCTTATTGCCAATGTTGCTGTTGGGCATATGTCACCTTGGGACAGGCGCAGCCTGTCATTATTGTGCAGGCGCGCTGCTGAAACCTTTGCGCTGCCTGAGGTTTCGAGCACTGCCGGTACGCCAAGCAAGGGGCTGTATCCGGTCGAAACCTGTCATATAGCTTGCCAGAGCCGTTTAATATGTCAAACGACTTCAGATTGCATGGGCGAAGCTTGAGATTGCCTGGATGCAATTATCGGCCTGCAGGCCCCGGTAACTGGCATGGCGCCTGGTGCGGCCAGTTCATTATATTTAACAAGGTCCGGTGAATGGCCGAAGCAGCGCCTGCGCGGCTTTGCTGCATCGCGCGGTTTCTCTTAAGCTGGCTGTCACCGATGACTACCAGCCTGAACCATGCCCACTCCAAGACCGTCCCTGACCCTGACCCTGCTGCAAGCCCGCGAAGCCGCCATGGCCTTCTTCCGCCCCTCGCTCAATGCCCATGGCCTGACCGAACAACAATGGCGGGTGATCCGCATCCTGCGCCAACAAGGCGAACTGGAAAGCCATCAACTGGCCGAGCAGGCCTGCATCCTCAAGCCAAGCATGACCGGCGTGCTGGCGCGCCTGGAGCGTGACGGCCTGGTGCGGCGCAAGAAGTCGACCCAGGACCAGCGCCGGGTGTTCGTGGGCCTGACCGAACAGGGCCAGCAGTGCTTCGTCGACATGAGCGAAGACATGGAACACAACTATCAGCGCATCCTCGAACAGTTCGGCGAAGACAAACTGCAAGCACTGTTGGGCCTGCTCAACAGCCTGAAAAACATCAAGCCCTGAGCGCCGTTTTGGCGCACTGGCCGCTTGCTACCTATACTGTGCCCATCCGCAACAGCGTGCCGTCGTTGACTGGAGCCAGGCGTCTCTGTTCCCGTGGTCGTGACTTTCTGAAGTAGCAGGACGCGAGTCGTCAATTCATAACGCTACAAAGGGGTTGGATCATGGATATTGTCAGTCTGATCATTCAGATTGTTGCCGGTGTGGTGGGCGGCAACGCAGCCGGTATGAGCAAGCAGAGCATGGGCCCGTTACTCAACTCGATCTTCGGTGGAGTGGGTGGGGTGATTGTCGGGCAGATACTCGCAGCCTTTACCGGTGAACCCGGTGCGGCGGTGGCCGCGGGCGGTTCGCTGGACCTGCCGGCACTGATCAGCAGTATTGTCGGTGGCGGTGCGGGGGGCGCGGTGCTCACCTTCATCGCCGGCCTGATCAAGTCGAAAATGCACCCTCAGTAATATACCCGGCCTGCCCCTGCTGGCAGGGGCAGGCCTGTTCAGAAGTACTTCAGCCAGCTGATATCGCGGCGCCGCGCCTTGAGCGCGGCGAACCAGCGCACCGGCCGATAGAGCGCAACGCTCAGGACGATTGCTGTCAGCCACACTGCCCAGACCCCGTCGAAACCAAAGTAGCTGCCCTGGTTCAGGCCAAAGCAGGTGACGGCGATCAGGTACAGCAGCTTCAGCACATATAAATGCAGCAGGTAGAAGAACATCGGCGCGGCGCCGAACACGCTCAGCACCTGGATCGCACGGCTGTCTTGCAGCTGCTCGAACCTGCGCAGCAGCAACAGGCCGACGCCCAGGGTCAGGGCCAGAAACAGCAGCGAAGGTGGGTACTTGGTAATGTTGAAAAAGCTCATCAGGGTGCGCAGCGTGGTTTGCGCCACTTGCCACGGCGCCTCACCGTAGCCATTGAGCAGGCGTAGCAGCAGGAAGCCCACGAGGGCGCCAGTGCCACTGAGCAGTAGCTTGCGTTGGCGGGCCCGCGCGTTGGCATCACGGCCAAACCAAGGGCCCATGGCATAACCCAGGGCAATCACGCCGATCCATGGCAGCAGGGGGTAGGAAGTGCGCAGGCGCAGGCTGCCCGACAGGTCGATCCAGCCACGATCATGCAGCACGGCCCACGGGAGGTGCAGCGCTGAACCTGGCGCGAAGTGCAGCGGATCGAGCAGGTTGTGGCCAACGACGATCAGCGCACCGAGCACCACCAGCAGCGGCCGCGGCAACCACACCAGGCCGGCCAGGGCGATCATGCTCAGGCCGATGGCCCAGATCACTTGCAGGTAGATCACCTTCGGCGGCAACTCCAGGGTCCAGGCCAGGCTGACCAGGGTGAATTCCAGCAACACCAGCACCAGGCCACGTTTGAACAGGAAGGCCGAGACCGCGGCTTTGCCCTGATGCTTTTCGCCGTACAGGTAGGCCGACAGGCCGGTGAGCAGGACGAACACCGGTGCGCACAAATGGGCGAGGGTACGGCTGAGAAACAGCCAGGGGTCGGTGCTGGCGACGTCCATCGGGTCGCTGACCTGGCGGTGCAGGAAGAAGGTTTCGCGCACATGGTCGAGCAGCATGAAGACGATGACCAGGCCGCGCAGGGCGTCGATGCAGAGCAGGCGTTGGTTGGCGAGTGGCATGGGTGAGGTAGCGGTCGTGGAGTGATTGGTTGATGCGTTATAACATAACCAGTATTTCCCGCAAGCAAACTAGGGCTGCTGTGCAGCCCATCGCCGGCAAGGCCAGCTCCCACAGGATTGGCGCTGGCCTTGGGAACTGCTCAGAACTTGTGGGAGCTGGCTTTGCCAGCGATGCAAGGCGAAGCCTTGCCCAAAGGCCTCAGTGCAGTATCTGCGCCAGGAAGCCCTTGGCCCGTGCGCTCTGCGGGTTGTTGAAGAACGCCTCGGGGCTGGCGTCTTCAATGATCTGGCCGCCATCGAGAAACAGCACCCGCTCGGCCACCTGGCGGGCAAAGCCCATCTCGTGGGTGACGCAGAGCATGGTCATGCCGGTGTCAGCCAGTTTCACCAGCACGTCCAGCACTTCGGCGACCATCTCCGGGTCCAGCGCCGAGGTTGGTTCGTCGAACAGCATGATCTTCGGCTTCATGCACAGCGCCCGGGCAATCGCTACCCGTTGTTGCTGGCCGCCGGACAGTTGGCTGGGGTACTTGCCGGCCTGGCTTTCGATGCCCACCTTGTTCAGGTAGAAGCGCGCGCGTTCCTCGGCCTCCTTGCGCGACAGGCCGCGTACGCTCATGGGCGCCAGGGTGCAGTTGTCGAGCACGCTCATGTGCGGGAACAGGTTGAAGTGCTGGAACACCATGCCGATTTCGCTGCGCACTTCGGCGGCCTGGCGGGTGGTCAGGGAAAGGTCGGTGTCGTTGACGCGGATGTTGCCCTGTTCGGCAATTTCCAGGCGGTTGATGCAGCGGATCAGCGTCGATTTGCCTGAACCGGAAGGGCCGCACAGGACGATGCGCTCACCCTCGCGCACGTTGAGGTTGATGTCGCGTAGCACATGGAAGGCGCCGTAGTGCTTGTTCAGGCCCTCGATGGTCACCACGACCTTGCGCGGGTCGGCCTGAGGGGCAGGGGTTGGGGTAGCAAGGCTCAGTGAAGCGGTCATGTTGTTATTCTCCCGCGATCAGTTGAAGCGGTCCGCGCGATAAGGCGCAGGATCGGCAAATGGCGTTTCGCCGGTGATCAGCTCCGCCAGCAGGCGTCCGGTCACCGGGCCCAGGGTCAGGCCGTGGTGGGCATGGCCGAAGTTGAACCACAGGCCCTTGTGGCGAGCGGCCGGGCCGATCACCGGGCGCATGTCCGGCAGGCACGGGCGGCGGCCCAGCCAGGGCTCGGCATCGACCCGCTCACCCAGCGGGAAGACCTTGCGCGCCAAGGCTTCGCAGCGCTGCAGCTGGATCTGGTTGGCGGCATCGGTGCTGGCGGCGAACTCGATGCCAGTGGTCAGGCGGATGCCCATGGCCATGGGCGCGAGCACGTAACCGCCCTGGGCATCGCAGATCGAATGCTTGAGCTCGGCGCCGTCACGGGCGCGGTAATGCATGTGATAACCGCGCTTGATCTCCAGCGGAATGCGATAACCCAGCGGCTTGAACAGCTCGGCCGACTGTGGCCCGAGGGCGACCACCGCCTCGGGTGCGGTGATTGGCCCCTGGCGGCTGTCGACCTGCCACTCGCTGCCGATCTGGCGCAGGGTGCGGGCGTCGCCGTGGATGAACTGGCCGCCACGCTGGACGAACAGCGCCGCATAGCCGCGGGTCAGGCCGCCGGGGTTGCTGACGGTCTTGGGGTCGAGCCAGTGAATGCCGCCGACCACGTTGTCGCTGAGGTCCACTTCGCGTGCGTGCAGTTGCTGGCGATCGAGGATTTCGTACTTCAAGCCATAGGCTTGCAGCGCATGGGCGTCGGCCACGGCTTTTTGGTAGGCGTCTTCATTGCGGTACACCTCGATCCAGCCGCTGGCCTTGACCAGCTCGCCGAGGCCCGCTGCTTCGATCAGCGCGTCGTGCTCTTCGACGCAGCGCTGCACCAGCGGCAGCATGGCCTGGGTGGCCACGGCCAGGCCCGCTGGCGAAGAGTTTTTCCAGTACTTGAACAGCCATGGGCTGATCTTCGGCAGGTAGGTGAAGCTGTAGCGCACGTCGGGCTGACGGTTCAGGCCATAGCGCAAAAGGCTCGACAACTCGTGGGGGAAGGCATAGGGGATGACGCTGGAGCGCTCGATCAGCCCGGCGTTGCCGTGGCTGGTGCCGCTGCCAGGCTCTTGGTGATCGATGAGGATCACCTTGCGCCCGCGTGCCTGCAAATGAAGGGCCGTGCAGACGCCGACGATGCCGGCACCCAGAACGATGGTTTGACAATGCATTGGAACGGTCCTCACAAGCAGGCAATCAGCGCAGGTGGCGGCCCAGGCGGGCTTCTATGTGTTTCAGGCTGCGTCGCACGATCTCGACGATCAGCAGGTAGAGCACGGCGGCCCACAGGTAGATCTGGAAGTCGAAGCTGCGCGAAAACGCAAGCTTGGTGACCCCCATCAGGTCGTAGATGGTCACCAGCGAGGCAATGGCGCTGGCCTTGATCATCAGGATCAACTCGTTGCCCAACGGCCCGATGGCAACGATCAAGGATTGCGGCAGGATCACCTTGAAGAACGTGGTCGAGCGCTTCAGGCTCAGGGCCTTGGCGGCCTCGTACTGGCCGGGGGCGACCGCCAGCAGGCTGCCACGGAAGATCTCCGCCTGGTAAGCGGCGGTGTTGAGGGTGAAAGCCAGGACCGTGCAGTACCAGGCGTCGCGGAAGAACCACCAGAGGCCGACGTCCTGCCAGAAACCCTTGAGCGAACCCAGGCCGTAGTACAGCAAGAACAGCTGGGCCAGCAGTGGCGAGCCACGGAAGAAGTAGATGTAGCCAGCGCTCAGACGTTGCAGCATCAGGTTGTTCGACAACCTGGCCAGGGCCAGGAGCATGCCGAGCAGGGCGCCGAGGGTGAACGACAGCGCCACCAGCTTGCCGGTTACCAGCAGGCCGTCGATAAAGCGCGGGCCGTAGCGTTCCAGCAGGTCGGGGTCGAGCACCAGCGCCAGCAATTGATCGAAACTCATGTCCGTGCCCCCCGCAGATGGCGGCTGAAGTACCGCTCGATGAAAGTGAACACCCGTCCCGACAGCGCCGAGAACAGCAGGTAGCCCAGGCAGGCGACGCCGTAGAAGAACATCGGCTCCTTGGTGACGCTGACCGCAAGATTGGTCTGGCGCATCAGGTCGACCAGGGAAATGGTCGACACCAGCGAGGTGTCCTTGAGCAGCGACAGCCAGTTGTTCGACAGGCCCGGCAGGGCAATGCGCACCAGTTGCGGGAACACCACCTTGCGAAAGGTGGTGGCCTTGCTCAGGCCCAGCGCGGCCGATGCTTCGTATTGGCCTTTGGCGACCGTTTTGAACGCGGCCAGCCAGATTTCGCTGGAGAATGCGGCGAACACCAGGCTGAAGGCGATCATCGCCGCCAGGAAGGTGTTGATCAGCACCTCGCCTTCATAGCCCATGGCCAGGAGGATTTTCTGCGCGGCGATCTGGCAGCCGTAGTAGATGATCAGCAGGGTGAGCAATTCCGGCAGGCCACGGAACACCGTGGAGAACACCGTCGCCGCGGCGCGCGGGAAGCGCTTGGAGGAGCGCGCGGCGAGGGCCACGCCCAGGCCCAGTGGCAAGCCGATGGGCAGGCAGGCCAGGGCCAGGGAGATGGTCACCAGGGCGCCGGCCAGTAATGCCTGGCCCCAGCCGCCGCTGGCGAAGGAAAGCAGTGACAGTTGTTCGAGCATGGGCGAACCCTCTCGGTTCAAGAGTGATGGTGCTTTGGAGGGCCTCTTCGCGGGTCAAGCCCGCTCCCACAGAGTTTGTGGGAGCGGGCTTGACCCGCGATCAGTCACTGATAGATATCGAAGTCGAAGTAACGACTGGCGATCTTCTGGTAGGTACCGTTGGCGACGATTGCGTCCAGGGCCTTGTTCAGGCGCTCGCGCAGGGCTTCATCTTCCTTGCGCACGGCAATCGAGGCGTCGGCCTTGGTGCCGTTGACGTCGCCAAGGATCTTGCAGCAGTCCTTGCCGGCCTTGCCCAGCCATTCGGTCAGCGGGAACTTGTCGGCAATCACCCCGTCCAGGCGCCCGGCGGCGAGGTCGGCGTTGGCTTCATCGAGGGTCGGGTAGAGTTTGACGTCGGCGCCGGCCTTGCCGTAGACGTCCTCGGCATAGATAGCCTGGGTCGAGGAAGATTGCGCGCCGACCGTGTAGCCTTTGAAGTCGGTTTGCGCGTCGGTGATTTCACTGTCCTTGGCCACGGCCACCGACAACGGGGTCTTGTAGTAGTGGTTGGTGAAGGCGATCTTCTTGCGCCGTTCTTCGGTATTGATCATCGACGCCACCACCGCGTCGTATTTCTTCGCCATCAAGGCCGGGATGATGCCTTCCCAGTCCTGGGCCACCAGGGTGCATTCGACCTTCATCTGCTCACACAGGGCGTGGGTGATGTCGACGTCGAAGCCGTGCAGCTTGTTATCCGAATCGACGTAGTTGAACGGTGGGTAAGCGCCCTCGGTGGCGATCTTCAGGGTTTCGGCCTGGGCCATGGTCGAGCCGGCGAGCAGCAGGGCGCAAGCCCCTGCGAAGCGGATAACGGGTTTCATGACACACCTCGATCTGTTGTTTGCACTCTTGCTATTGTTTGCTCGTTGACGTGTAGCCAACGAATTCGTTGTGTAGAGCTGCAGTTGCTTCCAAGCGTTTTTCAACATCCGGTCCTAGCTTCTTGCAGACCTCGTTGACCATCAGGTGTACCCACGACAGCATCGTCGCGGTGGACTCCCAGAACAGATTGAATTCGGTGGGGATGCGAAACACCTCACTGGCGTTGGCATCGGCCCAGTCACAAAAAGTGTCGGTAACCAGGGTTACCGGAATGCCTGCCGCATACGCCTTGCGGCACAGGGTCAGGGCATGGCGGGAATAGCGGCGCGCCTCGAACACCACCAGGGCGCAATCGGCCGGAGCGCTGAGCAGTACCTCGCCAAAATGCCCGGCACTGCCATCGACCACCTGCACGCCATCGCGCAGGTATTGCAGCAGGTGGGCCATGCACTGGGCGATGCCGCGCTCGGTCTGAAAGCCGGCGACGAATACCTTGCGTCGCTGTGCCAGGCGCTGGCTGACGGTGTCCCACGCCGGGGTGCGGCTGTATTCGTAAACCCGCACCAGCGCGCCAACTTCCTGTTCAAGGCTGCGCGCAAGGCCGGCGGCATCCTTGCCGTGCTGCTGGCGAAATTCTTGCAGACGATCACCGACCAGCCACGGGCCTTCACCCAGATCGTCCTTGAGGTCATGTTTGAGAGCCTTGAGGTGCTCGTAGCCCAGCGAGCGGCAGAAGCGCCCGACACTCGACTCGCTGACGCCGATTTTGGCCGCAAGGCTGGCGGAGGTTTCGAAGGGCAGGTCGGTGAGGTGGGCGAGCATGTAGCTGGCGATCTTGCGCCCGGACGCTGCGGCGTTGTGCAGGCTGTGTTCCAGGCGCTGTTTGATCGGTTGGCTCACAGGGCGACTCTCGAAGGCGGCGACACGTTGAAACAGAAAATGAATGTTTTCTGTCATCAAGTCAATATTTGACAGTTTGCTGTCACTGGGGGAAAGTCTGGCCATTGCCCATCGCTGTCGCCCATTCCAAATCCAATAAGGGAGCTACAGATGTCCGCACGTCCCGACACTGCTGTCGCGCAGATTGCCTTTGCCGACCTGCAGGCCTTGTTGCAGCGAATTTTCCTCGGTCATGGTTGCAGCGCAGCGGTGGCCCAGGCCCTGGCCTTCAACTGCGCCAGCGCCCAGCGCGATGGCGCTCACAGCCACGGTGTGTTCCGTATCCCCGGGTATGTTTCGACCCTGGCCAGTGGCTGGGTCAATGGCCAGGCTGTGCCCTACGTCGAAGACGTTGCCAGCGGTTTTGTGCGCGTCGATGCCAACGGCGGCTTTGCCCAGCCGGCCCTGGCGGCGGCCCGTGCGCTGCTGGTAGAAAAGGCCCGCAGCGCCGGTATTGCCGTGCTGGCGATCCATAACTCGCACCATTTCGCGGCCTTGTGGCCGGACGTCGAGCCGTTTGCCGATGAAGGCCTGGTGGCCCTGAGCGTGGTCAACAGCATGACCTGCGTGGTGCCCCATGGCGCCCAGCAGCCGTTGTTCGGCACCAACCCGATTGCCTTCGCCGCACCGTGCGCCGGTCGCGACCCGATTGTCTTCGACATGGCCACCAGCGCCATCGCCCACGGCGATGTGCAGATTGCTGCGCGCAAGGGCGAACTGCTGCCTGAAGGCATGGGCGTCGACAACCAGGGCCAACCGACCCGCGACCCGCAAGCGATTCTCGATGGCGGCGCCTTGCTGCCGTTCGGAGGGCACAAGGGCTCGGCGCTGTCGATGATGGTCGAGCTGCTGGCGGCGGCACTGACCGGCGGCAACTTCTCGTTCGAGTTCGACTGGTCACAGCACCCGGGTGCGAAAACGCCCTGGACCGGCCAGTTGATCATCGTCATCGACCCGGTCAAGTCGGTGGGTAATCGCTTTGCCGAACGCAGCCGCGACCTGGTGCGGCAGATGCAGGCAGTGGGCTTGCAGCGCCTGCCGGGCGAGCGCCGGTTCCGCGAGCGTGAACAGTCGGCAAAGCAGGGCGTGACGCTGACAGTGGCGGAACTTGAGCAGTTGCAGCGTTTGGCCCAATAGTGAACTTGAGCACGCTATCGCTGGCAAGCCAGCTCCCACAGGGTTTTAGCTGATCATTGTGGGCGCTGGCTTGCCAGCGATTACTGTGCACACATGCACTGATCAGTTGCACCAAGGGTAATGTTCCTTGGCCCACAGTACAGGTATCCTCGACACAGCTTTTAGTCCGAATTGTCCTGACCCAAGGAGCTGTGCGCTGTGTTCAAACATGTCGATGCCTATGCCGGCGATCCGATTCTCTCCCTGATGGAGACCTTCAAGGCCGATCCGCGTGCCGCCAAGGTCAACCTGAGTATCGGTCTGTATTACGATGCCGCAGGCGTGGTGCCACAGCTGGCTGCGGTGCGCGAGGCCGAGCAACGCTTTGCCGCCCAGCCTCACGAAGCCTCGATGTACCTGCCGATGGAAGGTCTGAACAGCTACCGCCAGGCGATCCAGGCACTGCTGTTTGGCGCCGCGCATCCTGCTGTCGAGAGCGGCCGTGTGGCCACCGTGCAGACCGTCGGTGGCTCCGGTGCGCTGAAAGTCGGTGCCGACTTCCTCAAGCGCTACTTCCCCGAGTCGCAGGTGTGGGTCAGCGATCCGACCTGGGACAACCATCGGGCGATCTTCGAAGGCGCAGGCTTCAAGGTCAACACCTACCCGTACTTCGACCAGGCCAGCCGTGGCGTCGATTTCGACGGCATGCTCAGCGCCCTGCAGGGCCTGCCGAGCAACAGCATCGTCCTGCTGCACCCGTGCTGCCACAACCCTACCGGGGTCGACCTGAGCCAGGCGCAGTGGCAACAGGTGATCGAAGTGGTCAAGGCGCGCAACCTGATCCCGTTCCTCGACATCGCCTACCAGGGCTTTGGCGAAGGCCTGGCCGAAGACGCCTATGCCATCCGCGAAGCCGCCCGTGCCGGTGTGCCGTGCCTGGTGAGCAATTCGTTCTCGAAGATCTTCTCGCTGTATGGCGAGCGGGTTGGCGGCCTGTCGGTGGTCTGTGATGACGCCGATACCGCGCAAAGCGTGCTCGGCCAGCTCAAGGCCACCGTGCGCCGCAACTACTCCAGCCCGCCAAGCTTCGGTGCCCAACTGGTGGCGGCGGTGCTCGGCGATGCCGAGCTCAACGCCCAATGGCAAGCGGAAGTCGAGCAGATGCGCCTGCGTATCCTCGACATGCGCCAGGCCCTGGTCGATGCCCTGGCCAAACTGCTGCCGGGCCAGGACTTCCAGTTCTTCCTGCGTCAGCGCGGCATGTTCAGCTACACCGGCTTCAGCGTCGAGCAGGTGCGCCGCTTGCGTGACGAGTTCGGTGTGTACCTGATCGACAGTGGCCGGGTGTGCATGGCCGGCTTGCGTCCGGACAACCTGCAGCAGGTGGCCAAGGCCTTCGCTGCGGTTCAGTAAGCAAAACCTATCGCGGGTCAAGCCCGCTCCTACACCATTCGTAGGAGCGGGCTTGACCCGCGATGCTTTAAGCCCAAGGTGCAACCACTCCTCGGCCAGGGCTTTGCAAGTGCAACCAAACGGCGCACAATCGCGCCCCTCTTTATATGGTTGAGAGGGGCGAGGCCTCTGTTTCGCCACTCTCAGCCCTGTTGCAGTCTTGCGAGTGGAGTTGCACCCGGATGAATGAGCAGGCCCCAAGCGTTGAACAACGCTTTGAATCAACCCCCGCCGCCCTCGGCAGCTGGGCCCGTCAGGACACCACCTGGATGCTGGGCCTGTTTGGCACGGCGATTGGCGCCGGGACCCTGTTCCTGCCGATCAACGCCGGCCTTGGCGGCTTCTGGCCACTGCTGGTCCTGGCGCTGCTGGCTTTTCCGATGACGTACTATGCGCACCGCGGCCTGACCCGCTTCGTGCTCTCCGGGCGCGATGGCGCCGACATCACCGACGTGGTCGAAGAGCATTTCGGCCTCAGCGCCGGTGCCCTGATCACGCTGCTGTATTTCTTCGCCATCTTCCCGATCCTGCTGATCTACAGCGTGGCGCTGACCAACACGGTCGGCAGTTTCATGGAACACCAGCTGCACATCGAGCCGCCACCGCGCGCGGTGCTGTCCTTCGTGCTGATCCTCGGGTTGCTGGCCATCGTGCGCTGCGGCGAGCAGGCCACGGTCAAGGTCATGAGCTGGCTGGTCTATCCGTTCATCGTTGCCCTGGCGTTCCTGGCGGTGTTCCTGATCCCGCACTGGAGCGGCGGCATCCTCACTACCGCCACTGAAGTGCCTTCGGGTTCGGCGTTCCTGCACACCCTGTGGCTGGCGATCCCGGTGATGGTCTTCTCGTTCAACCATTCGCCAATCATTTCGGCGTTCGCTGTTGACCAGAAACGTCGCTATGGCGTGCACGCCGACGAGCGCAGCGGGCAGATCCTGTGCCGCGCCCACCTGCTGATGGTGGCCATGGTGATGTTCTTCGTGTTCAGCTGCGTACTGACCTTGACCCCGGCGCAACTGGCCGAAGCCAAGGCACAGAACCTGTCGATCCTGTCGTACCTGGCCAACCACTTCAGCAACCCGACCATCGCCTTTGCCGCGCCGCTGATTGCCTTCATCGCCATCGCCAAGTCGTTCCTGGGCCACTACATCGGTGCCAGCGAAGGCCTCAAGGGCCTGATCGTCAAGACCGGCAAGCGTCCGGGCGCCAAGGCCCTGGACCGCATGACCGCGGCCTTCATGCTGGTGATCTGCTGGATCGTCGCCACCCTCAACCCGAGCATTCTCGGCATGATCGAGACCCTTGGTGGCCCGGTGATCGCTGCGATCCTGTTCCTGATGCCGATGTACGCCATCCGCAAGGTGCCGGCCATGAGCAAGTACCGCGGGCAGATGTCCAACGTCTTCGTCGTCGCCGTGGGCCTGGTGGCCATTTCGGCGCTGGTTTACTCGCTGCTGAGCTGAACCTATGGATTCGGGAGCCGGCAATCGGCTCCCGAATGACTAAAAATTGTCCACAAAAGTTGTCTGGCAATTCAACAATTTAACATCGGCCCATAGGTAGACGGGCACTTTCATGCTTAACTCTGGTCCTTTACTCATCCCCCGCATAAGGACTTCGTTCATGGTTCAAGTGACTCTTAAAGGCAACCCGGTTCAGGTCAAAGGCGAACTGCCGAAAGTCGGCGCGAAGGCGCCTGCGTTTTCCCTGGTTGGTGCTGGCCTGGCCGACGTGACCCTGGCCTCCCTGGCCGGCAAGCGCAAAGTGCTGAACATCTTCCCAAGCGTCGACACCCCGACCTGCGCTACTTCGGTGCGCAAGTTCAACGCGCAAGCCAGCACGCTGAACAACACCGTCGTACTGTGCATCTCCGCTGACCTGCCGTTCGCGCAAGCGCGCTTCTGCGGCGCTGAAGGCCTGGAGAACGTGCAGAACCTGTCGCTGCTGCGCGGCGCCGAGTTCAAGGAACACTACGGCGTAGCTATCGCCGACGGCCCGCTGGCCGGCCTGACTGCCCGTGCCGTGGTGGTGCTGGACGAGAACGACAAGGTGCTGCACAGCGAGCTGGTCGGCGAAATCGCTGAAGAGCCGAACTATGAGGCTGCTCTGGCAGTCCTGAAGTAATAGCGACCCTGCCGGGGCTGCTGCGCAGCCCATCGCTGGCAACGCCAGCTCCCACAAGGAGCGGCGAGGGCGACGCGATTATTGTTAATAATTGCTAAGAGTTGTTGCGGCCTGGCCCTCGTCCAGGCCGTTTTTATTTATAGTTCATTACTTTAGCTACGTAAGCTCAAGGTAAAGTGCCGGTAAAGGCGCTTTGCTTATCCGTCTTCAGTGCTTATCGTTCAGCCTCCTCAAAAGAATTCTTTCCCGCACAATGGTCGATCAACCCATGCTTTCTCGTTCCCGTTCCTCCCGTCGCTGGCTTGTCGGCCTGCTGATCCTGCTGCTGGTCGCTGGCCTCGGCTGGTGGCTGTGGCCGTCGCCGGTCGCGCAAAAGGCCGCTGCTGCGCCGGGTGGCAAGGGTGGGCGGCCGGGCTTTGGCGCGTTCGCAGGTCCGGTGCCGGTGCGGGTCGAGCCGGCGACGGTTGGCGACTTCCCGGTGTACCTCAAGGCCCTGGGCACGGTGACGGCGACCAACACGGTCAACGTGCGCAGCCGGGTCGGTGGCGAGCTGGTCAAGGTCAACTTCCAGGAAGGGCAGAAGGTCAAGGCCGGAGACCTGCTGGCCGAGATCGACCCGCGCAGCTACCAGATCGCCCTGCAACAGGCCGAAGGCACCCTGGCGCAGAACCAGGCGCAACTGAAAAACGCCCAGATCGACCTGCAGCGCTATCAAGGCCTGTACGCCGAAGACAGCATCGCCAAGCAGACCCTGGACACCCAGGCGGCGCTGGTCGGCCAGTACCAGGGGACGATCAAGACCAACCAGGCGGCGGTAGGTGACGCCAAACTCAACCTCGAATTCACCCGCATCCGCGCGCCGATCAATGGCCGTCTGGGGCTGCGCCAGCTCGACGTCGGCAACCTGGTGGCGGCCAACGACACCACCGCGCTGGTGGTCATCACCCAGACCCAGCCAATCAGCGTGGCTTTCACCTTGCCCGAATCGGAGCTCAACACGGTGCTGGCGCGCTACCGCAGTGGCGCACAATTACCGGTCGAGGCCTGGGACCGCAGCGATGCCAAGCAGCAGGCGGTTGGTGTACTGCGCAGCCTCGACAACCAGATCGACACCACCACCGGCACCCTGAAGTTCAAGGCCTTCTTCGAGAACCAGGACGAAGCGCTGTTCCCCAACCAGTTCGTCAATGTGCGGCTGCTGGCCGACACCTTGAAGGGCGTGGTGCTGGCGCCTTCGGCGGCAATCCAGTTCGGTACCGACGGCTCGTTCGTCTATGTCATGGAAGGCGACAACAAGGTGCGCATCCGCCAGCTCAAGCTGGGTGCCAGTGACGGCGACCTCACCGTGGTCACCGAAGGCCTGGCCAAAGGCGAGCGGGTGGTGCTCGAAGGCACCGACCGCCTGCGCGATGGCAGCGACGTCGAAGTGGTTAACGACAGCGCCGACGTTCCCGTCACCCCAGGCCAGCACCTGCAGGGCCAGGACAACAAAGACGCTTCCGCCGCGACCGGCGCTCAGGGCAAGGCCGGCGCATGAACCTCTCGCGGCTGTTCATCCTGCGCCCGGTGGCGACCACCCTGAGCATGCTGGCCATCGTTCTGGCCGGCCTGATGGCTTACAAGATGCTGCCGGTGGCGGCATTGCCCCAGGTCGATTACCCAACCATCCGGGTCATGACCCTTTACCCCGGCGCCAGCCCCCAGGTGATGACCAGCGCGGTCACCGCACCCCTTGAGCGTCAATTCGGGCAGATGCCCGGCCTGACCCAGATGGCCTCGACCAGCTCCGGCGGTGCCTCGGTGCTGACCCTGCGCTTTAGCCTGGACATGAACATGGACGTCGCCGAGCAACAGGTCCAGGCGGCGATCAACGCCGCCAGCAACCTGCTGCCCAACGACCTGCCGGCGCCGCCGGTGTACAACAAGGTCAACCCGGCCGACACCCCGGTGCTGACCCTGGCGATTTCGTCGAAAACCATGCCGCTGCCCAAGCTCAACGACCTGGTCGACACCCGGGTGGCGCAGAAGATTGCCCAGATCGGCGGCGTCGGCATGGTCAGCATCGCCGGTGGCCAGCGCCAGGCGGTGCGAATCAAGGTCAACCCCGACGCCCTGGCCTCGGCCGGGCTGAACCTGGCCGACGTGCGCACCCTGATCGGCGCCTCCAACGTCAACCAACCCAAAGGCAACTTCGACGGCCCGACCCGGGTCTCGATGCTCGACGCCAACGACCAGCTGCGTTCGCCCGAGGAATACGCCAACCTCATCCTCGCCTACAAAAACGGTGCGCCGCTGCGCCTGAAGGACGTCGCCGAGATCGTCGACGGCGCCGAGAACGAGCGCCTGGCCGCCTGGGCCAACCAGAACCAGGCGGTACTGTTGAACATCCAGCGCCAGCCCGGGGCCAACGTCATCGAAGTGGTCGACCGGATCAAGGCCATGCTGCCGTCGATCACCGACAACCTGCCGGCGGGCCTGGACGTCAGCGTGCTCACCGACCGCACCCAGACCATCCGCGCCTCGGTCAAGGACGTACGCCACGAGCTGTTGATCGCCATTGCCCTGGTGGTCATGGTCACTTTCGTGTTCCTGCGCCGCTTCAGCGCTACCATCATTCCGTCGGTGGCCGTGCCGCTGTCGCTGATCGGCACCTTTGCGGTCATGCACCTGGCTGGCTTTTCGATCAACAACCTGACCCTGATGGCCCTGACCATCGCCACCGGCTTTGTGGTCGACGATGCCATCGTCATGCTGGAGAACATCTCGCGGCATATCGAGGAGGGCGAGACGCCGATGCAGGCCGCGCTCAAGGGCGCCCGGCAAATCGGCTTCACCCTGATCTCGCTGACCTTCTCGCTGATTGCGGTGCTGATCCCGCTGCTATTCATGGCTGACGTGGTCGGCCGGCTGTTTCGCGAGTTCGCCATTACCCTGGCGGTGGCGATCCTGATTTCCCTGGTGGTGTCGCTGACCCTGACGCCGATGATGTGTGCACGCTTGCTCAAACGCGAGCCGGCGATCGAGGCGCAGGGCCGTTTCTACCGGGCCAGCGGCGCCTGGATCGACTGGATGATCGACTACTATGGCCGTGGCCTGCAGTGGGTGCTCAAGCACCAGCCGTTGACCCTGCTGGTGGCGGTGGCAACCCTGGGGCTGACCGTGCTGTTGTACCTGGTAGTGCCCAAGGGCTTCTTCCCGGTGCAGGACACCGGGGTGATCCAGGGCATTTCCGAGGCGCCGCAGTCGGTGTCGTTCACCGCCATGAGCCAGCGTCAGCAGGAGCTCAGCGCGGTGATCCTCAAGGATCCGGCGGTACAGAGCCTGTCGTCCTACATCGGCGTCGATGGCGACAACGCCACCCTCAACAGTGGCCGCCTGCTGATCAACCTCAAGCCGCATGGCGAGCGAGACCTTACCGCTGCCCAGGTGATTGCCCGGCTGCAGCCGCAGGTCGACAAACTGCTCGGCATCCGCCTGTTCATGCAGCCGGTGCAGGACTTGAGCATCGAGGACCGGGTCAGCCGCACCCAGTATCAGTTCAGCCTGTCATCGCCCGATGCCGAGTTGCTGGCGCAGTGGAGCGGCAAACTGGTCGATGCCCTGCAGCAGCGCCCGGAGCTTGCCGATGTTGCCAGCGACCTGCAGGACAAAGGCCTGCAGGTGTTTCTGGTGATCGACCGCGACGCCGCCAGCCGCTTGGGCATCAACGTCGCCGACATCACCAATGCCCTGTATGACGCCTTCGGCCAGCGGCAGATTTCGACCATCTACACCCAGGCCAGCCAGTACCGCGTGGTGCTGCAGGCCGAGGCGGCGTCGAGCATCGGCCCGCAAGTGCTTGAGCAGATTCACGTCAAGGCCAGCGACGGCGGCCAGGTGCGGCTGTCGAGCCTGGCGCGCATCGAGCAGCGCCAGGCGCAACTGGCGATTGCCCATATCGGTCAGTTCCCGGCGGTGATGATGTCGTTCAACCTGGGCCAGGGTGTGGCCCTCGGTGAAGCGGTCAAGGTCATCGAGCAGGTGCAGCAGGACATTGGCATGCCGGTGGGCGTGCAAACCCGCTTCCAGGGCGCGGCCGAAGCCTTCCAGGCCTCGCTGTCGAGCACCTTGCTGCTGATCCTGGCGGCGGTGGTGACCATGTACATCGTGCTTGGTGTGCTGTACGAGAGCTACATCCACCCGGTGACCATCCTCTCGACCCTGCCGTCGGCGGCGGTGGGCGCCTTGCTGGCGTTGATCCTCTCCGGCAACGACTTGGGCATGATCGCCATCATCGGCATCATTTTGCTTATCGGTATCGTCAAGAAGAACGCGATCATGATGATCGACTTCGCCCTGGAGGCCGAGCGCAACCAGGGCATGGCCCCTGAAGCGGCGATCTACCAGGCGGCGCTGCTGCGCTTCCGGCCGATCCTGATGACCACCCTGGCGGCGCTGTTCGGCGCCATCCCGCTGATGCTCGCCACCGGTTCCGGCGCCGAACTGCGCCAGCCGCTGGGCCTGGTCATGGTCGGTGGGCTGCTGGTCAGCCAGGTGCTGACGCTGTTCACTACGCCTGTCATCTACTTGTACTTTGATCGGTTGTCGAGGCGCCTTCGCTCCCGTGGCCTGACTGGAGACTTGGTGTGATCGGCGCCAGCTACAAGCTGCAAGCTACAAGCTGCAAGTGGTCTGGTGTAGGACCGCAGTTGCAGAGGTCACCTCAAACTGCTTGCAGCTTGAAGCTTGCAGCTTGGAGCTACCGTCCATGAACCTGTCCGCGCCTTTCATCGCCCGCCCAGTGGCGACGATGCTGCTGAGCCTGGCGATCATGCTGCTCGGTGGCGTCAGTTTCGGCCTGTTGCCGGTGGCGCCGTTGCCGCAGATCGAATTCCCGGTCATCGTCGTCCAGGCCAACCTGCCGGGCGCCAGCCCCGAGGTCATGGCCTCGACCGTGGCCACGCCGCTGGAACGCTCCATGGGCGCCATCTCCGGGGTCAACACCCTGACCAGCAGCTCTAGCCAGGGCTCGACCCGGGTGATCCTCGGCTTCGACCAGGGCCGTGACATCGACGCGGCGGCGCGTGAAGTGCAAGCGGCGATCAATGCCTCGCGCAACCTGCTGCCCAGCGGCATGCGCAGCATGCCGACCTACAAGAAATACAATCCGTCGCAAGCGCCGATCATGGTCCTGGCGCTGACGTCCAGCGTGCTGCAAAAGGGCCAGTTGTACGATCTCGCCTCGACCATCCTGTCCCAGAGCCTGTCCCAGGTGCCGGGGGTAGGGGAGGTGCAGATCGGCGGCAGTTCGCTGCCAGCGGTGCGCGTCGAGCTCGAACCGCAGTTGCTCAACCAGTATGGCGTGGCCCTCGATGACGTGCGTCAGACCATCGCCAATGCCAACCAGCGCCGGCCCAAGGGCTTTATCGAGGACGGCCAGCGCAACTGGCAGGTGCAGGCCAACGACCAACTGGAGAAGGCCAAGGACTACGAGCCCCTGGTGATTCGCTACCAGGACGGCGCGGTGCTGCGCCTGAGCCATGTGGCCAAGGTCAGCGACGCGGTGGAGAACCGCTACAACAGCGGCTTTTTCAATGACCAGGACGCGGTGTTGCTGGTGATCAACCGTCAGACCGGCGCCAACATCATCGAGACCGTGAACAGGATCAAGGAGCAACTGCCGGCCCTGGAGTCGCTGATGCCCGCCAGCGTCAAGCTGGACGTGGCCATGGACCGCTCGCCGGTGATCAAGGCGACCCTCAAGGAAGCCGAGCACACCCTGATCATCGCCGTGGTGCTGGTGATCCTGGTGGTGTTCCTGTTCCTTGGCAACCTGCGCGCCTCGCTGATCCCGACCCTGGCGGTGCCGGTGTCGCTGGTTGGCACCTTCGCGGTCATGTACTTGTGCGGCTTCTCGCTGAACAACCTGTCGCTGATGGCCCTGATCCTCGCCACGGGCCTGGTGGTCGACGATGCCATCGTGGTGCTGGAGAACATCTCCCGGCATATCGACGAGGGCGTGCCGCCGATGCGCGCCGCGTACCTGGGCTCCAAGGAAGTCGGCTTCACCCTGCTGTCGATGAACCTGTCGCTGGTGGTGGTGTTTGTCTCGATCCTGTTCATGGGCGGCATCGTCGGTTCGCTGTTTCGCGAATTCTCCATCACCCTGGCGGTGGCGATCCTGGTGTCGTTGCTGGTGTCCCTGACCCTCACGCCGATGCTCTGCGCGCGCTGGCTCAAGGCCCAGCCGGAGGGCGAGCAGACCCGCCTGCAACGCTGGAGCGAGCAGCTCAACCAACGCATGATGGCCGGTTATGGGCGCAGCCTGGACTGGGTCATGCGCCATCGGCGCCTGACCCTGCTGAGCCTGTTGGTGACCATCGCGGTCAACATCGCCCTGTATGTGATGGTGCCCAAGACCTTCCTGCCGCAGCAGGACACCGGCCAGTTGATAGGCTTTGTCCGTGGTGACGACGGCCTGTCGTTCCAGGTAATGCAGCCGAAGATGGAAATCTACCGCCGCGCCTTGCTCGCTGACCCTGCGGTGCAAAGCGTGGCCGGCTTCATCGGCGGCAACAGCGGCACCAACAACGCCATGGTGCTGGTGCGCCTCAAGCCGATCAGCGAGCGCAAGGTGTCGGCGCAGAAGATCATCGAGCGCCTGCGCAAAGAGCTGCCCAAGGTGCCCGGCGGACGGCTGTTCCTGATGGCCGACCAGGACCTGCAGTTCGGCGGTGGCCGCGACCAGAGCAGCTCGCAGTTCCTCTACACCCTGCAAAGCAGCGAGCTGTCGGCCCTGCGCGAGTGGTACCCGAAGGTGGTCGCTGCGTTCAAGGCCCTGCCGGAGCTGACCGCCATCGACGCCCGCGAGGGCGGCGGTACCCAGCAGATCACCCTGGTGGTCGACCGCGAACAGGCCAAACGCCTGGGCATCGACATGAGCATGGTCACCTCGGTGCTCAACAACGCCTACAGCCAGCGGCAGATCTCGACCATCTACGACAGCCTCAACCAGTACCAGGTGGTGATGGAGATCAACCCCAAGTACGCCCAGGACCCGCGGACCCTGGAGCAGGTGCAGGTGATTACCGCCGACGGCACCCGGGTGCCGCTGGCCACCTTCGCCCATTACGAGAACAGCCTGGCCGACGACCGCGTCAGCCACGAGGGCCAGTTCGCCTCCGAGAGCATCAACTTCGACATCGCCGAAGGCTACAGCCAGGACCAGGCCATGGCCGCGGTCGAGCGGGCGGTGGCCAAGGTCGGCCTGCCCGAGGACGTGATCGCCAAGCTCGGCGGCACCGGTGACGCCTTCGCCGAAAGTCAGAAGGGCCAGCCGTTCATGATCCTCGGTGCCTTGCTGGCGGTATACCTGGTGCTGGGCATTCTCTACGAAAGCTACATTCACCCCCTGACCATCCTCTCGACCTTGCCATCGGCCGGGGTAGGGGCCTTGCTCACGCTCTACGTGGTCGGCAGCGAGTTCAGTCTGATTTCCCTGCTCGGGCTGTTCCTGCTGATCGGCGTGGTGAAAAAGAACGCAATCATGATGATCGACCTGGCCCTGCAGCTGGAGCGCCATGAGCAGCTGAGCCCGGAGGCATCGATCCGCCGCGCCTGCCTGCTGCGTCTGCGGCCGATCCTGATGACCACCCTGGCGGCCATCCTTGGCGCCTTGCCGCTGCTGCTCAGCCATGCCGAGGGCGCCGAGATGCGTCAACCGCTGGGCCTGACCATCATCGGCGGGCTGGTCTTCAGCCAGATCCTCACGCTTTACACCACCCCGGTGGTCTACCTCTATCTGGACCGCCTGCGCCATCGCTTCAACCACTGGCGCGGCGTGCGTACCGATGCTGCTTTGGAAACCCCGCTATGACCCGACGTCCGTTTCTTTCCGACCGTTCGCTGCAGCCGTTGCTGGCCGCCCGCGGCTCGCGCCTGCTGGCCTGCGCGCTGAGCCTGGCAATGCTCAGCGCCTGCACCCTGAGCCCGGACTACCACCGGCCGGAAACCCCGGCGCCGGTAGCGTTCAAGCACGCCGAAGGCTGGACCCAAGCCAACCCCTCGGACGCCATCGCCCGCGGTGCCTGGTGGGAGTTGTACGGCGATGCCCAGCTCAATGGCCTGGTCGAGCAGCTCAATGCCAGCAACCAGACCGTCGCCCAATATGCCGCCCAGTACCGTCAGGCCCAGGCCCTGGTGCGCAGCGCCCGTGGCGCACTGTTCCCAAGCCTCGACCTGTCGGCCGGCAAGACCCGCTCCAGCCAGGGCACCGGCAGCTCAAGCTCGAGCCTGAGCAATAACAGCAGCGGCATCCGCAACACCTACAGCACCCAGTTGGGGGTGAGCTGGGAAGCCGATCTGTGGGGCAAGCTGCGTGACGGCCTGGCCGCCAACCAGGCCAGCGCCGAGGCCAGCCTCGCCGACATGGCGGCGATCCGCCTGAGCCTGCAATCGGAGCTGGTGCAGAATTACCTGCAGTTGCGGGTGATCGACGAGCAGAAACGCCTGCTCGAGGCGACGGTCGAGGCTTACGAGCGTTCGCTGAAGATGACCGAGAACCAGTACCGTGCCGGGGTCTCGGGCAAGGACGCGGTAGCCCAGGCGCAGACCCAGCTGAAAAGCACCCAGGCCGACCTGATCGACCTGGTGTGGCAGCGCGCGCAATTGGAAAACGCCATCGCCGTGCTGCTGGGCAAGACGCCGGCCGAGTTCGCCCTGGCCGACAGCAAGGCCATCCCGGCGCTGCCGCAGGTGCCAGTGGCCTTGCCCTCGCAGTTGCTTGAGCGCCGCCCGGACATCGCCAAGGCCGAGCGCAACGTGATGTCGGCCAACGCCAGCATCGGCGTGGCCCGCGCCGCCTACTTTCCGGACCTGACCCTGAGCATGAGCGGCGGCTACAGCAGCAGCAGTTTCAGCGACTGGATCAGCCTGCCGAACCGCTTCTGGTCGGTCGGCCCGCAACTGGCCATGACCCTGTTTGACGGCGGCCAGCGCGCCGCCGAAGTCGATCGCAGCGAAGCGGTCTACGACCAGACCGTGGCCCAGTACCGCCAGACTGTGCTCGACGGCTTCAAGGAAGTGGAAAACTACCTGGTGCAGCTCAAGGTCTTTGAGGACGAAGCGCGGGTGCGCAGCGAAGCCCTGGCCTCGGCCCGCGAATCCCTGCGCCTGACCAACAACCAGTACAAGGCCGGGCTGATTGCCTACCTGGACGTGGTCAACGTGCAGACCACCGCCCTGAGCAACGAGCGCAGCGTGCTCAACCTGCTGCAGGGACGGCTGGTGGCCAGCGTGCAGTTGATCGCGGCGTTGGGCGGTGGGTGGGACTCACAGGCAGCGTTTTCTGAACAAAGTGATTGATATAAAGTGTTATAAAACAAGCAGATAGATAGATTTGTTAAGGTTATCTATTCGGATTAGAAGCTTCCGGTGCAGATTGCACTGTTTGTCGTTATATGACTTTAACTATATCTATTAAGGCATTGTTTTATATGAAGTTTATATTCTAGAAATTGCCTGAGATAGCGATGATTCGCTATTGCCATCTTCCACCGAAAACTCCGTGCGTTTCGCCAAAGGTTGAGTACAATCATCGGCTTTTACCCGGGCCTTGCCAGTGCCCGGCCTACGGGTTGTGGAAGGCCTCATGCTGATCGGTAGTTATTCCTCTTCGCTGGTATTGATTTCGCTGTGTGTGGCCATCCTTGCTTCGTATACCGCTCTGGACCTGACCGGCCGGATCACCACCGCCAAGGGCCGTGCGGTGTACCTGTGGATCTGCGGCGGGGCCCTGGCCATGGGGACCGGAATCTGGTCGATGCACTTTATCGGCATGCTCGCCCTGAGCCTGCCGATCGAGCTGGGCTATGACATTACCCTGACCCTGTTGTCGCTGCTGATCGCCGGGCTGTCGTCGGGCTTTGCCCTGTGGCTGGTCAGCCAGCCGACCTTGCCCTGGCTGCAACTGGGGTTCGGTGCGCTGATCATGGGCAGCGGCATCAGTTGCATGCACTACACCGGGATGGCGGCGCTGCGCATGGCGCCGGGCATCGACTACGACCCCACGCTGTTCAGCGCCTCGTTGCTGATTGCAGTCGGTGCTTCGGCGGCAGCGTTGTGGATCGCCTTCCGCCTGCGCCAGCAAACCCTGTACGTGCGGCAGATTCGTGGCGGCGCGGCGATCATCATGGGCATGGCGATCGTCGGCATGCATTACACCGGCATGGCCGCGGCGAACTTCCCTGAAGGCAGCTACTGCGCAGCGCTGGGCAAGGGCCTGAGTGGCAACGGCCTGGATTACCTGGTGCTGATCACTACCCTGGCGGTGCTGGCCGCAGCCTTGCTGACCTCGGTACTGGATGCCCGCCTGGAAGCCCGTACAGCCGAGCTTGCGCGCTCGCTGACCCTGGCCAACCAGGAACTGACCCAACTGGCCCTGCATGACACGCTCACCGGCCTGCCGAACCGTACGCTGCTGGCCGACCGTATCGAGCAGGCGATCAGCAAGGTGGCCGAGCAGGGTGGTTGTTTCGCCCTGATGTTCATCGACCTGGACGGCTTCAAGCCGGTCAACGACGCCTTCGGCCACCATATGGGCGACCAGTTGCTCAAGGAAGTCGCCCTGCGCCTGCGCGGCCATCTGCACAGCCAGGATACCCTGGCGCGAATCGGCGGCGATGAGTTCGTGCTGCTGGTCGACTTGCAGGAAGCCGATGACGCCGTGGGTGTGGCGGCCAAGCAGGTCAACCTGATTTCGCGCAGCTTTCGCGTCGCCGAGCAGAGCCTGCAGATTTCGGCGAGCATCGGTATCGTCCTGTACCCGGGCAATGGCATCGACCAGCATGAGCTGCTGCGCAACGCCGACGCGGCCATGTACCACGCCAAGAGCGCCGGCAAGAACGGCTACAGCTTCTTCGACGTGTCGATGAACAGCAACGCGCGCCTGCAACTGCAACTGCTGCAGGATTTGCGCGTGGCCCTGGAGCAGGGGCAGTTCTGCCTGTATTACCAGCCCAAGTTCGATGCCCACAACTGCCAGCCTATCGGCGCCGAGGCACTGCTGCGCTGGGAGCACCCGCAGCATGGCCTGATGCTGCCGGACCGCTTTATCGTCCAGGCGGAGAAGACCGGGCTGATCATCCCGATCGGCGAATGGGTGCTGGACGAGGCCTGCCGGCAGATGCGCATCTGGATCGATCAAGGCCACAGCAACTGGCGCATCGCCGTGAACCTTTCGGCCATCCAGTTCTGTCACACAGGGCTGGTCGAGAGTGTGGCCAAGGTGCTGGCGCGGCATCAGTTGCCGGCCAACAGCCTGACCCTGGAAATCACCGAAACCACCGCCATGCGCGACGCCGATGCCAGCATGCAGGTGCTGCAGCGGCTATCGGACATGGGCGTGGACCTGTCCATTGACGACTTCGGTACCGGCTATTCGAGCCTGATGTACCTCAAGCGCCTGCCGGCCAACGAGCTGAAGATCGACCGAGGCTTTGTTCGCGACCTGGAGCAGGACAGCGACGATGCCGCCATCGTCTCGGCAATCGTCGCCCTGGGCCAGGCATTGGGCTTGCGGATTGTTGCCGAAGGGGTCGAGACCGATCGCCAGCAGAGTTTCCTGACCCGGCTGGGGTGTGACTCGTTGCAAGGGTATCTGCTCGGCCAGCCACAGCCGGCCGAGCGCTTCATTGCCGATATCGAGCGAGGGCGCGAGCCCCTGGCCGCCAGCTGATCAGCCGGCGGCGCGCAGGTTGCAGGAGGTCTGGAAGGCGTCGAGTTCCGCCTCCACCGCCTCGATGATGCGTTCGACGTCAGCCGCAGGCATCAGCGTGGCACAGGGAATGCCGGCAACCGCCAGCAAGGTTTCGCCGGTGGCCCGGTCGAACAGGCGCGCCACCATGCTGCGCGGGGCGTCCATGCTGGCCTCGAAGCCCAGCGGATGAAAATGCCAGCGCATCATCTGGCAGGCGTTGGGGAACGTCAGCTTGTTCATGCCGGCCTCCGTGTACGGTGAACCTCACGCAAGAGTGGGTGGGTCGGTGGGACCCGACGGGAAACCTAAACATAGCATCACTGGCGCCAGTGTCCGGCGCCGATCATGACGGTTTTCCGATTGTTTGATCCAGGTCACGCTCACTGGAGGGCAGGGCGGACACTTTCCCTTTCCCGGCAAACGTTTGCCGGCAATATTTCACCGCGTGCTGTTGCGCTGTTCTGCTATTTTTACCGGCAGTCGGCTGGGATGCTTGCCAGGGAGTTTCAGACCAATGGCGCGTCCGGGTTCAGTCAAGGAGACCGTCCATGCGTTATTCCGCGCTCACCCAACGTATCGCCGGTGACGGTGCTGCAGCCTGGAACATCCACTACCGTGCCGTCGAACTGCAAGGCCAGGGCCGGGACATCATCCTGCTGTCGATTGGCGACCCGGATTTCGATACCCCTCAGCCGATTGTCGATGCCGCCATCGACAGCCTGCGCGCCGGCCATACCCATTATTCCGATGTGCGCGGCAGCGAAGCCTTGCGCAGTGCCATTGCCGCTCACCACACCCGTCATAGCGGGCAGCCGGTCGACCCGCTGGAAGTGGTGGTGCTGGCCGGGGCGCAATGTGCGCTGTATGGCGTGGCCCAGTGCCTGTTCGACCCGGGCGATGAGGTGATCGTCGCCGAGCCCATGTACGTGACCTACGAGGCGGTGTTTGGCGCCTGCGCAGCCAGGGTGGTACCGGTGCCGGTGCGCCCGGAGCAGGGCTTTCGGGTCGACGCCGATGATGTCGCTCGGCTGATTACCCCGCGCACGCGCGCCTTGCTGCTCAACAGCCCGCACAACCCCTCCGGCGCCAGCCTGCCCAAGGCCACCTGGCAGCGCCTGGCGCACCTGTGCATCAAACATGACTTGTGGCTGATCTCCGATGAGGTCTACAGCGAGCTGCTGTTTGAGGGCAAGCATTTCAGCCCGGCCAGCCTGCCGGGCATGGCCGAGCGCAGCGCGACCATCAACAGCCTGTCCAAGTCTCATGCCATGTCCGGTTGGCGGGTCGGTTGGGTAATCGGCCCGCAGCTGTTGACCGAGCACTTGAGTAACCTGGCCCTGTGCATGCTCTATGGCCTGCCGGACTTTATCCAGAACGCCGCCCAGGTGGCCCTTGAGCAAGACCTGCCCGAGGTGCGGCAAATGCGCGACACCTACCGCGAGCGGCGTGACCGGGTCTGCGCCAGCCTTGAAGGCTGCCCGGGCATCCGCGTGCACAAGCCCGATGGCGGCATGTTCGTGATGGTCGATATCCGCGAGACCGGCATGGGTGCCCAGGCTTTTGCCGAGCGCCTGCTGGAGGAACATGGGGTATCGGTGCTGGCCGGCGATGCCTTCGGCCCCAGCGCCGCCGGGCACCTGCGTTTTGGCCTGGTGCTCGACAGCGAGCGCCTGGAGCAGGCCTGCCAGCGCATTGCCCGCTGCGCCGCCGAGGTGCTCGAAGGCGTGCCGTCAGTTCAGCAGGCCGGCGGCAATATTGATGGTAAAACCCAGAATCGCGGTGTTGAAAACAAAACCTACCAGTGAATGGGCCAGGACGATGCGGCGCATCTGCCGGTCGGCCACGCCCACGTCCGAGGTTTGCACGGCGACGTTGAGGGTGAAGGAGAAGTAATGAAAATCCCAGTAATCGGGGTTCAGCTCGCCATCGGCAAAGCGCAGTAGCGGCTCCTTGCTGCCGGCGGTGTAGAACAGCCTGGCGTAGTGCAGGCTGAAAATCATGCCGATCATCAGCCAGGAGCCGGCGACGGTGAAGCCGGTATAAACGTAGTGCAGCATCTGCGAGCCGCCGACAAGACCACGGCTGGCGGCCAGTTGCAGGGTCACTGCGGCGAGGCTGGCGATTGCCGCGATGCTGACGGTGAACAGCACCAGCCCCGCGTTTTCATCCTCGATGCAGGCCACTTCGCGCACCTTCTCGGGGCTTGCGCGCAGCGTCAGCCACAGCACCAGCAGCAGGTACAGCCAGACCCCGATGTTCCAGCCGGTGAGGATGTGCTGAACCAGGCCATCGGCCGGGATCAGCCAGCCGCTCAGGCTGCCGACAACGGCAGAAAAACTCAGGCGCGGGTGGGTGCGGGTCAGTCGATGGAAAGCCATGGGGCCTCAGGTCGGGAGGGTATCTGGGCAACTGTAGCCCATCGCCTCGGCCACCGGACACGGAAATGCTTGCTGGCAGGCGTGGCCTTGGGCATTCTTGCGCGCCTTGTATGCTCATGGATGACGCCGCCTTTGTTTGCCCCCTCTCTACGCCTGGCCGCTTGCGCCCTGGGCGCTGCCCTGTCGCTCGGCGGTTGCAGCCATGGCATCGAATCGATGCCGCTGGAATTCAGTTCGTTCACCTATCACGACGGCTCCTACTACCTGCGCTTTCGCAGCGATGAAGAGATTGTCAGCCTGTTCAAACGGCACACCGGCGACGGGCAGATCGGTGAGTGGCTCAAGTGCGCCCTGGATGACGACCAGGACTTCACCGTCGGTCATGCCATGATCTACAACCTGGGCGGCGGGGTGGACTTCGAGGGCATCTCCGAAGTCCGGGGCTACAACTATGTGGTCTGGGCACGTTTCAACAAGACCACCCCGGACCGCAGCACCGAGACGGAGCTGCTCAAGCCGGCAATCCATCGCCTGCTGGCGGGCAAGACCAGCATCCCCTGCAAGCTGAGCATCACCGCCTTCCCCTACAACGCCTACTACTCGAAAACCATGCAACTGCCGGTCGCCCAGGTACTCAGCGAAGTGGCCAAGCACCGCGACCGGCTGCCGGAGTGGGTTCCCTACCAGGTGGATGCCGGTCGTCCGCCCCTGGTACCGCAGATCGAGCCTGTGCCGCTGTACGGCAAGCGCCTGCAGATGATCGATACCGACACCGGTAAACCGCGCGGCTATGTGCCGTACATCGTCAAGCGCCGCGATGGCTACCTGGAGCGGGGCGAGACCGATTACGACGGCTTGACCCATGAAGTCCTGTCGCTGACCCCGGAGACCGTGCAGTTGTACCTGGATGAGCCGGTGCCATGAAATTGCCCTCAATCGATTCCAAGGGTGTCGATGAGGTACTATCGGGATTCTTGCCGTGGCCAAAAAGACTTGCCAATCAAAGACCTGATCGTGATGCAGGTCAGTGGCCGCGGCGCTGTCACGAGTCAGACTGGCCCGTTGCAAGCCCCTGACCTCTGTTGCGCTCTACAGGATTCCCGGTTTGTCCGATTCACTGCAAAACCCCTTGCTGCAATACCTCGCCCGCCTGGCGCCGTCCAGCCAGCTGACCATGAAGTACATCCTCCAGGATGCCGCCGACCGCCTGGGCTTCGAGGATTGCGACATCGCCGAGGTGCCCTGGCACCAGCTTGAGCCCGGGCATGTCACCGCGCTGGTAGCGGCCTTGCGCGCCGACGGCTATGCGCCGAACACCTCGTCGCTTTACGTCAACGCGGTGCGCGGGGTGATGAACGAGGCCTGGCGCCTGAGCCTGATCAGCCAGGAGCAATTGCTCAAGATCCGCACGGTCAAGCCAACCCAAGGCGCTCGATTGCCGGTCGGGCGCAACCTCAAGCGCAGCCTGATCCGCGAACTGATGGACGCCTGCGCCGCCGACCCGCGGCCCCAGGGCCTGCGCGATGCGGCGGTGATTGCCTTGTTGTATGGCACCGGCATGCGCAAGTCCGAGTCGGTCAACCTGACCTTGAGCCAGGTGGACTTTGATGAGCGCAGCCTGCAGGTGCTGGGCAAGGGCAACAAGCAACTGATCAAGTACGCACCGCCCTGGGCCTTTGAAAAGCTCAACGCCTGGCTGGCGTTTCGCCGCGAGCAGTTGCCTGAAGGGCAGGCCGACGATGAGTTCCTGTTCAACCGGATCCGCCGTGGCAGCCACATTACCCGCGAGCGCATCACCAAGCACGCGATCTACTACATCGCCCGCCAGCGCGGCACCCAGGTCGGGGTAAAGATCATGCCCCACGATTTTCGCCGCTCGTTCATCACCCGGGTGATCGAGGAGCATGACCTGTCGATCGCGCAAAAGCTTGCCCACCACACCAACATCCAGACCACCGCCAACTACGACATGCGCGATGACAACGAGCGGCGCAGGGCGGTGGATCGCTACGATTACTGACCTGTGGAGTTGCTTCTAGATTACTGCCCAGCCGCCTCCAGCCCCATCTGCCAGAAGTCCGCTTCCAGCCGCGAGGCCTGGGCGAAGACCTTGACCAGTTCCTCGAATCGCCGTTCGGTCATGGTCCGGGCCGCCAGCTCATCCAGATGCGCGCGGGCAGCGGTGGCCACGCCCTGGTAACCGGCACCGGCGTACTCGCCAATCCATTCGCGATAAGGATGATCGCCCAGCGCCAGGACACCGTTCGGCGTCAGGTTGCGGCCAATCTCGGCGTAGCCGATCACGCACGGCGCCAAGGCTATGTGCAGGTCTAGAAGGTCGCCGGCGGCGCCGCAGTCCAGCACGAAGCGGGTATAGGCTACCGTGGCCTGGTGCTCTGGGGTCGCCGCGAGGTCCGCGGGCGACAGCCCCCAGCGCTCGCACAGGCGCACGTGCAGCTCGGTTTCGTCGAGGATCGCCGCCAGCCCTGCCTGGGCGGCGCGGATATCGGCGAGGGTGCGGCTCTTGTAGGCGGCCAGGGCCCAGGAGCGGGCGAACTGGATCAGGAACAGGTAATCCTGCACCAGGTACGTGCGAAACGCTGGCTGCGCCAGGGTGCCGGCACCCATCTGGCGAACGAAGTCGTGCTCGACATAGCTGTGCCAATCGGCGCTGGCGGCCTGTTTCAGGCGCTCGAAGATATCCATGGTTTACCCCTTGGTGGTCGAATCCATACAGCAAGGCCAGGACGTCGGTGCTTGCCGATCCTGTGGGCGCCGGCCTTGCCGGCGATACAAGGCCATGCCTTGCCAATCAGGCTCACCTCAATGTGTCGGGCAGCCCTGTTCCTTGACGATGCGCTGGGTCGACGCCGGGTTGTTCACCAGTTTGGCCGCCGAGCGGGCCGGGCGCTTGACCAGTTCACCGCCGCAATTGGGGCACTGGCCCTTGAGCTGACGCTCGTCGCAATCACGGCAGAAGGTACATTCGAACGAGCAGATCAACGCATCCGGGCTATCGCCGGGTAAATCAGAGCCACAGCATTCACAGTTCGGGCGCAGTTCGAGCATGCTCAGGTCCTCGCAGGCAGGGGGAAATCGTCAGTGTATACGCTCAGGGCCGATACAGGTGGGCGTGGCCGGCGCGGTACAGCGCCGACTCCGAGAAGGTATCGTTGCCCAGCACCCGGCCTACCAGAATCAGCGCGGTACGGCGAAAATCCTTGGCCGCCGCCAACTCGACAATTGTCTCCAGGGTGCCCAGCACCCAGTCCTGGTCCGGCCAGGTCGCCCGGTGCACCACGGCGATCGGGCAGTCATCGCCGTAGTGCGGGCGCAGTTCTTCGACGATCCTCGCCAGGTGTTTGACCCCCAGGTGCACCGCCAGGGTGGTCTGGTGGCGGGCAAGATCGGCCAGTTGCTCGCCGGCCGGCATCGGTGACTTGTCGGCGTAGCGGGTGAGGATCACGCTCTGGGCGATGCCCGGCAAGGTCAGTTCGCAGCCGAGCAGGGCGGCGCTGGCCGCGGCGGCGGTGACGCCGGGGACAATCTCGTAGGGAATGCCCAGCTCGCGCAGGTAGCGGATCTGCTCGCCGATCGCGCCATACAGACTCGGGTCGCCGCTGTGCACCCGCGCCACGTCCTGGCCCTGGTCATGGGCGCGCTTGATCGCGTCGATGATCTGCGCCAGGTGCAGTTCGGCGCTGTTGATGAGCGTCTCGGCGCGGTGGCCTTCCAGCACTGCGGCCGGGACCAGGGAGCCGGCGTAGATGATCACCGGGCAGCGATGGATCAGGCGCTGGCCCTTGACAGTGATCAGCTCCGGATCGCCGGGGCCGGCGCCGATGAAATAGACGGTCATGGAGAGTCCTTGCTGGGAAAGTGCCGATTATCGGCGAAAATCGGTGGCGCAGGCCAATGCCAGGCTGGCGTCGGCCTGCAGGCTGCGCGGTACCCGCAGGCGGGCCGGGCTGCCGAGCTGTTCGGCCAGGGCCAGGGCGGCGCTTTCGGCGACGCCGTAACAACCGCTGTGCTGGTAGGCCACGGCCGAGCGGTGGCTCAGGCGCTGTTCGAAGGCGGCCAGTTGCGCCGCGCTGAAAAACACCAGCGGCACGTCCAGGCGCCGGGCCAGTTCATGCAGGCCGGGTTCGTCGCGCTTGAGGTCAATGCTGGCCAGGCCCACGACCGCGCCGGGCGGCAGGTCATGGGCGAGCAGAGTACGCGTGAGCAGGGCGCTCAGGGCGTCGACCGGGCAGCCGCGACGGCAACCCAGGCCGAGGTACAGCTGCATCCTCAGGGCTGGCTCGAACGGCGATACAGCCAGGCGCTGATCAGGCCCAGGGCCAGCCAGAACGCGGCGTTGGTCAGCAGCGAGGCGACCTTGAACTCGGCTTCCAGGGCTTCTGGGGCGAGCATCTGGTGGACTTCGGGCTGTGGCGCGCCAAGCACATGCGGGACTACCAGCAACACTGCACCGACTATCTTCAGCAGCCAGTTGTGGGCGAATACGATCAAGGCGAGGCCCACGGCGGTGGCGGCAGCCGTGCCGACCCACCAGGCTTGGCGCTGGGCCAGGTCGGCGGCAGCAGTACCCGGTAGCTCCGGGGGCAGGCCCAGGGTCGGCGCCAGGCAGAACACGGCAAAGCCGCCCAGGCCCCAGAGCGCGCCGCTGATCACGGTCTTCGGTGCGCGCAGGGTGTAGAGCGCGGCGAGGATCAGGGCGAAACCGACCGCCACCACCAGGTTGCCGCCGGTGGTCGACAGCACTCGCTGCCAGCCGTCTTCCGGCGACCAGGCTTCGCTGTCGTGATGATGCTCGGCGGTACCGGCGGCATGTTCATGGGGCGCCTCGACCGCAGGCGCGGTGCTTTCATAGGTTTCCGCCTGGAGAATCAGCGGCGCGACCCAGAAGCTTTGCAGCAGGGTCAGCAGCAGGGCGGCCAGCAGGCCGGTAAAGCCTGCGGTACTGGCAATACGCTTGATCATCGGGGCAGCACTCAATGGCAAGGGAAGGCGGCGCTGTGGCGGGTATCGTGGGCGGCGTTGTGCACTGCTTCGATGTGCGAGAAACCGGCGAAGTACACCAGGCACAGGCCCAGCAGCGAGGCACCGACGGCAACCAGCAGGCGCTGGCTGAGGCTTGAAGGGGTAACGGCTTCATTACTGACGGTACTGGTACGCATGGCGCTTTCCTCTTGGTGTTGTCGGCAACAGGCAAGCGCAGCAAACCCCTGCACGAGGTTCGCCCAGGGGTTGCAACAGCGCCCGCCCACCGCGGGTTTGTTCAGTCAAACGTTGGGCCGGTCTCCGGGCTGGTGAGGGTGGGCAGGTGGCCACACCACAGGCGTCACCTTCCCATGCCAAACAGCAGGCACAGTGGTTCTGACGCTTTTCTCACTTACCGTTGCGGGGGCAGCACCGGACTTGTCATGCGCCTCAATAAAGAAGCATATGACGCACCGGTTTCCCAGTTTCACCCTCAAGGGGCACCCAATCGAATGGCCTTAGCAAATCACGGGCGCGGGCAGGCGTCAATCGTGACAGCAGTTGACCGCTCACCGGGCACTGCGTAGCCTAGCCGCTTCGAGGTTCTTCGGCGCTGGCCGAAGCTAAGACGGGAACGCGGTTCAAGCCGCGGCTGCCCCCGCAACTGTAAGCATTGAAGCGTTCGACACAGCCACTGCAACCCTGCGGGAAGGCGTCGTTCGACTGGCCCGGGCGCCGGTGCAATGCAAGCCAGGAGACCTGCCTCGGACAGTTTCCGACATTCAACCGGGCGGGGTGATCCGGTGGCGAACAGGCCAGGTGCGTGACACCGTTGGCGCTCGTCCCGCATGCCCGCCATCCTGCCAAGGGCATCGACATGAAAACACTGGCCAAACTCCCCGTCACTATCGTTACCGGCTTCCTCGGCTCGGGCAAGACCACGCTGCTGCGGCATATGCTCGACAACGCCCAGGGGCGGCGCATCGCGGTGATCGTCAACGAGTTTGGCGAACTGGGCATCGACGGCGAAATCCTCAAGCAGTGCAGCATCGGCTGCACCGAAGAAGAAGCCAACGGCCGCGTCTATGAGCTGGCCAACGGCTGCCTGTGCTGCACCGTGCAGGAAGAATTCTTCCCGGTGATGCGCGAGCTGGTGGCCCGCCGTGGCGATCTGGACCATATCCTCATCGAAACCAGCGGCCTGGCCCTGCCCAAGCCCTTGGTGCAAGCCTTCCAGTGGCCGGAGATTCGCAACGCCTGCACCGTCGACGCGGTGATCACCGTGGTCGACAGCCCGGCCGTCGCCGCTGGCACCTTTGCCGCCTACCCGGAGCAGGTCGATGCCCAGCGCAAGCTCGACCCCAACCTGGACCATGAATCGCCGTTGCATGAGCTGTTCGCCGACCAATTGGCCAGCGCCGACCTGGTGGTGCTGAACAAGGCCGACCTGATTGCCGCCGGTGACCTGGCCAAGGTGCGCGCCGAAGTCGAAGAAGAGCTGCCACCGGCAGTCAAGGTGATCGAAGCCAGCAGCGGCCGCCTGCCGCTGGAGGTGCTGCTGGGCCTGGGCGCCGAGTCCGAGGCGCACATCGATGGCCGCCGTACTCACCATGATTCGCACCACGATGGCGACGATCACGACGACCATGACCACGACGCCTTTGACTCGATCTCCATCGAGCTGCCGCAAGCCGACGAAAGCCTGTTGCTCGATGCCCTGACCCAGTTGGTCGTGCAGCACGGCATCCTGCGGGTCAAGGGCTTCGCGGCGATCCCGGGCAAGCCGATGCGCCTGCTGATCCAGGGCGTGGGGACCCGTTTCGACAGGCACTTCGACCGCGCCTGGCGCAGCGAAGAGCCACGCACCACACGCCTGGTGCTGATCGGCCAGGAACTGGATGCGGCACAACTGGAAGCGCGCCTGCGCGCCGCTCTGGGCGCTTGACCCATGCACCTGCTGCGGACCCAGCCCGGTGGCTTTGTACCGGACGACAGTATTGCCGACCTCGGCCAGACCCCGGCCGAGCTGGTAATCCTCTGCAGCGGTGACTCGCACCTGGCGCTGCTGGCCGAAACCGCCCAGCAGCTGCCCGAGGCGTTCCCCAGCCTGCGTCTGGCCAACCCGATGCAGGTCCAGAATCACGCCTCGGTCGACCTGTATGTCGACCAGGTGCTACGCCATGCCAAGGTCATCCTGGTGTCGCTGCACGGCGGCGTCGGTTACTGGCGCTATGGTGTCGAGCAACTGCTGGAACTGACCGCCCGTGGCGTGCAACTGATCCTGGTGCCGGGCGACGACCGGCCGGACCCGGAACTGACCCGCCTGAGCACGGTGCCGGCCGAGCAGGCCGAACGGCTCTGGCACTTTTTGCGCCAGGGCGGCAAGGCCAACGCCTTGAACCTGTTCAATTGCCTGGCCAGCCAGTACCTGCAGGGCGACTACCCCTGGAGCGAGCCGCAGCAGCTGCCGCGCACTGCGGTGTATCACCCGCGCAAGGCCGCTGCGGTGCTGGAGGACTGGTTCGACGAGTGGCAGGTCGAGCAGCCGGTGGTGCCGATCCTGTTCTACCGCTCGCACCTGCAGGCGGCCAACACTGCCTTTATCGATACCTTTTGCCAGCGCTTGCAACGGGCCGGCCTCAACCCCTTGCCGATTGCCGTGGCCAGCCTCAAGGAGGCAGGTTGCCTGCAACAGGTCGAGGATTGGCTGGACCAGGTTGACGCGGCGCTGATCATCAACACCACAGGCTTTGCCCAGTCCAGCCCCGAGCAGCCGCACCTGCGCCCGTTCCGCCGCGATATCCCGGTGTTGCAGGCGATCTGCGCCCAGGACAACGAGCCGGCCTGGCAGGCCAGCGAGCAAGGCCTGGGCGCCCGCGACCTGGCCATGCACATCGCCTTGCCGGAGCTGGACGGGCGCATCATCACCCGGCCGATCAGCTTCAAGGACCTGGCCTGGCGCAGTGAGCGCAGCCAGTCCGATGTGGTTTGCTACCGGGCCCAGCCCGAGCGCATGGACTTTGTCGCCGAGCTTGCGCGGCGTTGGTGCGACCTGGCACAGCTACCCAACGCGCAGAAACGCGTGGCGCTGATCCTCGCCAACTACCCGACCCGCGATGGCCGCATTGGCAACGGCGTGGGTCTCGACACCCCGGCCGCCGCGCTGAACATCCTGCGCGCCTTGCAGGCTCAGGGCTATCCCGTGGCACCCTTGCCCGACAGCGGCACGGCGCTGATCCAGGCCCTGCTCGGCGGCGTCAGCAACGACCTGGACAGCCTTGACCTGCGCCCGTGCATGCAGAGCATGGCCCTGGACGATTACCTGGCGGCTTTTGCCGCTTTGCCCGAGGCCAACCAGATGGCTGTGCGCGAGCGCTGGGGCGAGCCGAGCCAGGACCCGATGTTCCGCAGCGGGCGGATGATGATCGCCGGTCTGCGCTACGGCCTGACCTTCGTCGGCATCCAGCCGGCACGGGGTTACCAGTTGGACCAGAGCGCGGTTTACCACGACCCCGACCTGGTGCCGCCGCACGGCTACCTGGCGTTCTACTTCTGGCTGCGTCACGGCTTTGCCGCCGATGCGCTGATCCATGTCGGCAAGCACGGCAACCTGGAATGGCTGCCCGGCAAAGGCGTCGGCCTGTCCGACAGCTGCTGGCCGGACGCCTTGCTCGGGCCGCTGCCGAACATCTACCCGTTTATCGTCAATGATCCGGGCGAGGGTGCCCAGGCCAAGCGGCGCACCCAGGCGGTGATCATCGACCACCTGATGCCGCCGCTGACCCGCGCCGAAACCTATGGGCCATTGCGCAACCTGGAGCTGCTGGCCGACGAGTACTACGAGGCGCAACTGCTCGACCCGCGCCGGGCTCGGGAGTTGCAGCGCGATATCCTCGCGCTGGTACGCGACAACCATATCGACCGTGAACTGCAGATCGAAGGCGCGCTGGACGATGCCGCGGTGTGGCTGCCGCGCCTGGACACCTACCTGTGCGACCTCAAGGAGTCGCAGATCCGCGATGGCCTGCATGTGTTCGGCGAGTCCCCGAGCGGACGCCTGCGCATCGACACCTTGCTGGCCCTGTTGCGGGTTGAGCGGGGCGATGGGCGCGGGGCCAACGGTAGCCTGTTGCGGGCCTTGGCCAGGGCGCTGAAGCTGGGCTTCGATCCGCTCGATTGCGACCTTGGCCAGCCCTGGCAGGGCCCGCGCCCGGCGCTGCTGGCCGACCTCGATGCGGCGTTGTGGCGTACCGCAGGCGATACCCGCGAGCGCCTGGAGCGGTATGCCAGCCAGCTGATCGAGCAGACCCTCGATGGCAGCGTGCAGCTTGCCGGCGGCCCCGAATGGGTGCAGGTGCAGGCCATTGTCGAGGCGCTGGAGCATCAGGTCGCACCGCAACTGGATGGCTGTGGCCCGGCAGAAATGCATGGCCTGCTCGCGGCCCTGGACGGGCGCTTCGTGCCCGCTGGCCCGAGTGGCGCACCGAGTCGCGGGCGCCTGGACGTGCTGCCGACCGGGCGCAACTTTTATACCGTCGATGTGCGCAACTTGCCGACCACCACCGCCTGGCGCATCGGCTTTGCCTCGGCCAACCTGATTCTCGAGCGTCACCTGCAGGACCATGGCGATCACCTGCGCCAGCTGGGCCTGTCAGTGTGGGGCACGGCGACCATGCGCACCGGCGGCGACGATATTGCCCAGGCCATGGCCCTGCTTGGCGTGCGGCCGGTATGGGCCAGCGGCAGCCAGCGCGTCGACGATTTCGAGATCCTGCCCTTGAGCCTGCTCGACCGCCCCCGGGTGGACGTCACCTTGCGGGTGTCGGGGTTCTTCCGCGATGCCTTCGGCAACCTGATCAAACTGTTCGATGCTGCTGTGCAGGCGGTGGCGGCGCTGGATGAGCCGGATGACCTCAACCCCCTGGCGGCCAAGGTGCGCAGCGAGCGCGCCGAGTTGCTGGCCCAGGGCCTGGACGCCGAACAGGCGGGCCGTCAGGCCGGCTGGCGGGTGTTCGGGGCCAAGCCGGGCGCCTATGGCGCGGGTGTGCAGAATGCCATCGACGGGCGCCTGTGGAACGAGCGCCAGGACCTGGCCGAGGTCTACCTCAATCACGGTGGCTATGCCTATGGTGCAGCCGATGACGGCACGCCGGCGCGCGCGCATTTTGCCCGGCGCCTGAGCCAGGTGCAGGCGGTGGTGCAGAACCAGGACAACCACGAGCACGACCTGCTCGACTCCAACGACTACTACCAGTTTCAGGGTGGCATGCTCGCCGCCGTGGAAAGCCTGAGCGGCAACAACGTTGCCAGCTACCACGGCGATCACAGCCAGCCCGACCGGCCACGCATCCGCACCCTCAAGGAAGAGCTCAACCGGGTGATCCGTGCCCGGGCGCTGAACCCCAAGTGGATCGACGGGGCCAAGCGCCACGGCTACAAAGGTGCCTTCGAGCTGGCCGCCACCGTCGATAACCTGTTCGCGTTCGATGCCACCACGCACCTGATCGACGACCACCATTACCAGTCGCTGGCCGACGCCTATGTGCTCGATGGCCCGACCCGCGACTTTATCCGCCAGCACAACCCCGAGGCGCTGCGCGACATCACCGAGCGCCTGCTCGAAGCCCAGCAGCGCGGGCTCTGGCAGGAGCCCGGCGAGTACCGCGAAGCCCTGGAAGAACAGCTGCTGGACGGCGAAGAAGAGAATTGAGATGAGCGAACCTGCACACTTCCCCCTGGCCGCCGTGGTTGGCGCCGATCAGCTGAAGCTGGCGTTGTGCCTGACCGCCATCGACCCGAAGATCGGCGGCGTGCTGATCGAAGGGCCGCGCGGCATGGCCAAGAGCACCCTGGCCCGGGGCCTGGCCGATTTGCTCGGCGAGGGGCCGTTCGTGACCTTGCCCTTGGGCGCCAGTGAGGAGCGCCTGGTTGGCACACTTGACCTGGATGCGGCACTGGGCCAAGGCAAGGCGCAATTCTCCCCCGGTGTGCTGGCCAAGGCCGACGGCGGCGTGCTTTATGTGGATGAAGTCAATCTTCTGGCGGATCACCTGGTCGACCTGTTGCTGGACGTGGCTGCCAGTGGCACCAACCGGGTCGAGCGCGACGGTATTTCCCACCGCCACAGCGCCCGTTTCGTGCTGATAGGCACCATGAACCCGGAGGAGGGCGAGTTGCGCCCGCAACTGCTCGACCGCTTCGGCCTTAATGTCGTGCTCGAAGGCCAGCCGTTGCCCGAAGCCCGTGGCCAGATCATTCGCAGGCGCCTTGATTTCGACAGTGATCCCGAGGCGTTCTGTGCCCAGTGGGCGCCCGCTCAGGCGGCCCTGCGCGAGCGTTGTCACGGTGCTCGCGAACGTTTGACGCAGATTGCCCTGGATGACCAGGCTCTGGCGCAGATTACCGAGCGCTGCTTTGCCGCTGGCGTCGATGGCTTGCGCGCCGACCTGGTCTGGCTGCGGGCGGCCCGGGCCCACGCGGCCTGGCGTGGTGCGCTGGCGATCGAAGCCGAGGATATCGATGCCGTGGCCGAATTCGCCTTGCGCCATCGCCGCCGTGAAGCCCCCGCGCCACAACCGCAAGCGCCAGACAACGGTGCGGCGATGCCGCCATCGGCCGGCCAGCAAGGCCAGGGTCAATGGGGCGAACTGGCGCCACAAGCCACCCCGAGCGGCGCCCGGCGCGAGGTACCGAGCTGGGCAAAAAAGCCCTGAGCATCCGCCGGCACACCAGCGCGGATGCCAAACCCCGACCCGGAGCACTTGCCGCAGGCCCACGTGGGCGTGGCAAGCAGGCTGCATCCGGCGCGGTGGCCTGGCCGGCGACCTTGCTCAAGGGCCGCCCGCGCACGCGCACCGACCTGTGCTGGCAACAGCGCACGGCCAGCGCCCATGAGTTGTGGCTGGTGATTGTCGATGCTTCGGCGTCAACCCGCCGCCACCAGGCCCTGAGCCGGGCCAAGGGCATGCTTGGCGAGTTTTTTGATCAGGCCTACCGCCGTCGTGCGCGGCTGACCCTGCTCACCGCCAGCGGTAACGCGCCGCGTTGGCAACGCCACGGGCTGAAAGCATCGGCGAGCTTGCAGCCGTGGCTGGAGGCGTTGGGGGCGGGCGGCGGTACGCCATTGCTGGCGGCACTGGAACAGGCACGGGACTGGCTGCAGGCGCGTCAACGACGCTATCCGGCAGAACTTCAGCGTTGCCTGATTGTGACCGATGGCCGGCTCAAGGCTTGGCAGGCGCTGCAGCCGCTGCCTTGCCAATCGCTGTTGGTGGATATCGAAAGTTCGCCGGTCAAGCTGGGAAGGGCACAGTTACTTGCGCAACAACTGCATGCCGATTACCAGCACCTGGAGACACTGGCGGTGCTCGGTGGATAGCCTGGTATAAATAAAAACAACTGCGGCCACGTGTCGCAGTTTGTCCAGCGAGTTATAGCAACGTTGCCAAAGGCGTGCGCGAATACAGCGCCTTTGGCAATTAAACGCTCTTTACTTGGGCATCGACCAAGGCTGCAGCGTATAACCTTTCTCGCTCAACTCGGCACGAACTTCTTCAATCAAATGAGCCAGTTGCGCAGGGTCGGAGTAGGTGCTGCAAGGAACTTGCTTGCTGCCAATGCGGGTGCTGGTCCGGTCGATGACTGCCAGGCTCAACTCGCCGGTACCGTTGGGTACATCCCAGGCAACACACTGGAAAGGTTCAAAGGCGTGGTCGGCAATCAGCAGGGCTTCGTTGACACGCAGCGGGGCGTTCATGGGTTCGGTCTCTCTGTGGGCCCAAACATGGAATAAACCCGCGCGCCTGTTTGCGCCGCGGTGAGTTACTTGTACTGATGCACGCAGCACCAAGGTGAGTCACATCTCTATTGAAAATTATTTAACCGCAGTGACACAACGCGACCAAGTGTCGCCGCTTCAGACGTTGAAAGCGCAGAAAAATTCCCGACCCTTAGGCAACTAACGATGCTTTGCAGACAGACGGTAGTGGGATATTGACGCATCGTTGCTACTGTTAAAACGGGCCTGCCAACACACTGTTTCTGCTTAAAATTCCAACTATTGGCGCCAAGGAAAAGGTCATGCTAGAGCCTGCATCCAACCGCCGCCTGCTGATCGTCGATCCGTGCGATGACTGTCATCGCCTGTTGCCAGGCTTGCGCAGTGTGGGCTGGGATGTGCATAGCTGTACCTTGTCTTCGGCCCTTGAGCATCCCTGCGACGTAGGCCTGTTGCGCTTGCAGGCTTCGCACCTGCAGCCCCCAGATGCGGTCAAGGACCTGATCAGCCGCAGCAACACCGAATGGATCGCGGTCTTGAGCGCCGAAGAGCTGCGGGCGCAGAATGTCGGCGATTTTGTCTGCGAATGGTTTTTTGACTTTCATACCTTGCCGTTCGATGTCTCGCGGGTGCAGGTCACCCTCGGCCGGGCCTTTGGCATGGCGCGCCTGCGAGGCAAGGGCAACGTGCATGTCGACGAGACCGAGCATGAACTGTTGGGCGATAGCCATCCGATCCGCGAGCTGCGCAAGCTGCTGAGCAAGCTGGCGCCCACCGAGTCACCGGTGCTGATCCGCGGCGAAAGCGGTACCGGCAAGGAGTTGGTGGCGCGGACCCTGCATCGCCAGTCCCAGCGCCACGACAAGCCCTTCGTGGCGATCAATTGCGGCGCGATCCCCGAACACCTGATCCAGTCCGAACTGTTCGGCCATGAGAAAGGCGCCTTTACCGGCGCCCATCAACGCAAGATCGGCCGTATTGAAGCGGCCAACGGCGGCACCCTGTTTCTCGATGAAATCGGCGATCTGCCACTGGAGCTGCAGGCCAACCTGCTGCGTTTTTTGCAGGAGAAGCATATCGAGCGGGTGGGCGGCAGCCAGCCGATTGCCGTGGATGTGCGGGTTTTGGCCGCCACCCACGTCGACCTGGAAAAGGCCATCGACAGCGGGCGCTTTCGCGAAGACTTGTATTACCGCCTCAATGTGCTGCAGGTCGTCACCGCGCCGCTGCGAGACCGCCACGGCGATCTGTCGATGCTGGCCAGCCATTTTTCGCATTTCTACAGCCTGGAAACCGGGCGACGCCCGCGCAGCTTCAGCGAGGATGCCTTGGTGGCGATGGGCAAGCACGATTGGCCGGGCAATGTACGTGAACTGGCCAATCGGGTCCGGCGCGGTCTGGTTCTGGCCGAGGGCCGGCAGATCGAGGCTCAGGACCTGGGGCTGCTCAGCCCGCATGCTTTCGTCCCGAGCATGGGCACCCTTGAAGACTACAAGCACCGGGCCGAGCGCCAGGCTTTATGTGATGTGCTCAACCGGCACAGCGACAACTTGAGTATTGCCGCCAAGGTACTGGGGGTTTCCCGGCCTACGTTCTACCGGCTGTTGCATAAGCATCAAATTCGTTGAGCAGCGCTGGAAAAGCCCGCTGAAGCGGGCTTTTTCGTGGGCGCGAGGATTAGAAGTAGTACGGAAACTTCAGACTGAAGGAGAAGTCTGGCGCGTCGTCGGTCAGTCCAATGGACAGGTTGGGGACGATGGTCAGGTTGTCGGTAGCGGCAAGGGTCATGCCGATGTTGAAGTTTGCCGCGTTGTAGTCGCTGCTGGGAACCGACTGCCAGTCGCCGCCATCGGGTTTGATCTTGCTTTTGCTGGCAAACTGGTCGGAGAACGAAAACGACATACTCATTTTCTCGTTCAAGGCAAAGGCAATACCGGCACCGATCTGCCAGGAGTCGCCAAGCTTCACGTCACCCGGAACTTTGGTGTTGATCGTCGGGCTGATATCGCTGAACGAGTCTTGCATGTTGTAGGTGTAGGACAGGCTGCCGAAGAGCACGGCAGGGTCGAAGGTCTTGACCAGCGAAATACCTGGTGTGATCGCCCAGACACCATTGCCGGTGGGGAGGCTTTCGGGCACCGACAAGTTGTCGTTGGTGGGGTCGTTGACCAGCTTGATGCCATAAGGCTCCTTGCCGGTGGGGGCCTTGACCCGCAGGGTGACGACTGCGTCGGGCAGGTTTTCCGATTCATCCAGAAACTTGTAGGCAACGCCGAAGTTGACATCGCCAATGGTGGGATCGCGTCTGACGGTCGCTTCGGATGAAACCGGGCCGGCGCCACCTGCGCCGCCAGAGGAGTAGGTGGATTCGCGGTAGACCACGGGGACGTTGATGTCGAACTGCCAACGCTGATCCAGGTTGTAGCGGGCCGTCAGGTCCAGGGTCCAGTTGTCCGCTTTGATGCGGTCGAGGTTGATGTTGCCGAGGAAAATCGAGTCCAGTGCCAGAAAACCGTTGAGGACCAATGCCCGAGTATCGTAGTGGGTGTAGGTCAGGCCGGTTTCGACGCTGAACTTGCCGCCACCGAAAAAGCCGCTGGCTTCGTCATACAGGTTGGAAACGCTTTGTGCAGGCTCCGAATCGTCTTTGAGCGACTGGCCGTAGGAGCTGCCGGTGGTACCCGGCGCACCGGATGCCACGGTCTGGCCACCCTTGACCGTCTCGGCAGGGGACCTGGTCAGGCGTTTGGGGGCAGGTGTGGCAGGTGCTTCTTCAACCTGGCGAACGCGTTGTTCGAGGACCATCAGCGCTTGCTGCTGTGCCTCGTAACGCTGTTTCAACTCCATGAGTTCTTGTTTTAGTGCTTCGACCTGGGGGTCGGCGGCTGCGTAGAGCAATGTGGCTGGAGCCAGGCTACTCAAACAGACGATAGCCCTGAACGTCATCGATCGGTGCATGGGTTAGCCGTCCCTTCTGCATTCGGATGGTGAGACTGAGCGTAGATCAGAATCCGAGCGTGCGAAGGCCTTTGAGCTGATCGAGGTTGCCGTTCAGCGCCCCGGCGGTCGGCACGTTGTCACGTAGCACGACATTCAGAGAGGTGAGGTTGCTGACCTGGTTGCCAGCGCCGAGCAAGGTGGTGTTCTGCATCAGCCCGCCCTGAGCCAGGCGCTGCACGGTGCTGCCCTGGTTGTTGCTGGCGACGATGTTCAGTTGCACACCGCTGCCGGTGGACGAAATGCTCAGCGAGCCTGCGCCGTTGGCGCCGACCAGCGTCGAGCCTGCGGCCAGTGCCTGGCCTTGTGGTTGGGTTGCGGTTGCTGACGCCTGGTTGGCCCTGGTGACGTTGATATCAACGTTGTTGTAGGCGCTGTTGTTGTCACCGGCAGCACGCACGATCTGCGTCACGCCTTCGGTGCTGCTGAGGCCGCTGCCACCGGTGACGGTGCCGGTCCCGGTGTTTTGCGAACGCGCCGAGCCCGTGCCTTTTTCGTCGATCATTGACACATAGAATTGTGGCGTGATGGTCGACTGTTGAATGTGCATCGAGGACGTTGCGCCGATGACTTCACCATTGGCATTTTGCCAGGTGCTGCTCATGACAATGCCAAAGCTGATGATCCGCCCCGGCATGACAAAGCGGCCTCGCAGGTTTGCCAGTTCCTGATCCTTCAGTTCAATGGGTTTGAGCGTCTGCGCCTGGGTTGGCAGGCTGGTGGCCAGGCAAAGCACGGCGAGCCAGATTGAAGTCTTCATTGGATGCTCCCGGAGCTTCGTGCTCCCTTGTCATTAGAAGAAGTCGCTTGGGATGAATCCGAAATCCATCAGCTCGGCGTCTTGCACCGGAGTGAAGGTGTTGATGCGGTTCTTGGCGGTAAGCGGTAGCGGCGGGTCGAGCAGGGCATTGGTCTTGTCGTAACCCTGGCCGATGATGGCAAAGATGATGCCGTTCCAGCCTTTGACAAAGTCGTCGACTTTGAAGCGCTTATGGCCAAGCACCGGATCACCGATGTATACCCAGCCGTTGTGAACTTTTTGCATGACCACAAAATGCTTGTAGCCACGGATGTCCATCAGCACCACCACCGGAATGCGGATGGTGTGCAAGGTCTCGACGGCTACCCGGTAACCGCGGGCACGCATGCCCAGGCTTTCGACATAACGCTTCATGTCGAGCATGGAGAAGCCCTGGACACGGACCAGGTCCTGATCGGCGTGGGCCAGCATGCCTTCGATAATCTGTTCTTCATTCACGTCCAGCCAATAGGCCTGGCGCAATATGGTCGCCAGGGCAGCGGCGCCGCAACTGAAGTCGGTTTTCTGTTGCACAAGGTCGGCGAATTTGCGCTCGCGTACGCTTTGGATGGGCTTGAATATCACCGCACCACCCGGCAACACGGAAAGTGGCATTTGTGCAGCTTCACTCAGACTGGCCAGGCAAAGAAAAAACGCCAAGACGATAATGCGCATGTTCGACACCCCCCTGCTGGTAGTGAAAAAAGGCCCCCCGAAGGGGGCCTCCAGGCCACGGCAATTACATCGAGGTGTTGGAGATGGCCAGCGAGTTGCTTTGTTGGTTGCCCACACCAGCAGCTACGTTGACGCCCAGGTTGCCACTGCCACCATTAACCGAACCGTTCAGGGTTGCAGTGTTGGTCACAGGGTTTGCCCAGCCAATTGGAGTCAGCACTTGGAAGGAAACACTGTTGCTCAGCTCAAACGAGTCGGCTTCGCTGTAGCTTTTCGAGATGGAGCTCGAAGACTCAGAAGCTTTTTCGTAGGCTTTCTCGAACGAGGAGGACGACGATTTATCGTACGAAGATTCACGGGACTTATCGTAAGAAGAGTCACGGGACTTATCGTAAGAAGAATCACGGGATCTATCGTAGGAAGAATCACGCGATTTGTCGTACGCATAGTCACGCGATTTATCCCACGACGAGTCGCGCGATCTGTCGAACGAAGAGTCGAACGAAGTTTCGCGCGATGCATCGATCGATGCATTAAGTGTTACATCAAGCGATGCACTGGCTTCTTGGCTGCGGGTGCGTTCGCGACGGCCATCATCCGTGGTGACGGACCGGGCAGCCTCGGCGGCGGCGTTCAGTGCGACGTCCAGAGAAGCACTGCTGGTTGCGCTGGTATCGCGGCTGTTGGAACCACTGGCATTCGAGCTGTTGGAACCACTGGCACTCGAGCTGCCCGAACCGCTGGCACTCGAGCTGTTGGAGCCGCTGGCACTCGAGCTGTTGGAACCGCTGGCAGTCATGCTGTTGGAACCGCTGGCACTCCAGCTCTTCGAACCGCTGGCCTCAGAGCTGCGCGAACCGCTGGCACTGGAGCTCGACGAAGCGCTCTTATCAACACTGGCGTCGAAGGTGCCTTCGCGAGAAGACGAACCGCTGATGGTTTTGGTAAAGGTCAGCGTATCCAGACGGGTTTCCCGATCGGCGTAGTTGTTGACAGTCAGGCCAGGACCGTTTTGATTGGCAGAGGCGGTGGCTCTTGCGTTACCGAGTGGCGCATTGGTATTGGCAATGGCCATGGTGTTTTTCTGTTGGTTAAGGTCGCCACCCGCAATGTTGATACCGACGTTGCCGTTGGCACCACTGGCAGATCCGCTCATGACCGCAGAGTTTTGCGTCGACCAGTTGTTGACCTTGTTGTTGTTGCTGTATTGCGTGACGCGGGCGGTAGCTTCGGCAGTACCGAAGACGAAGGTGTTGTCAACGCTCGATTCGGATTGAGCGTTGGCGATGGCCGCGGCGTTGTCTTGTTGGTTGCCGTTACCGGCCGCCACGTTGACACCGACGTTGCCGCTCGAGCCTTCGGCGGAATCGGTCATCTCGGCTGAGTTCTCGGTCCCTTCGTTGTGGATGCGGTTGCCGGTGCTGCGCTGGCTATCATTGGCATTGGCAGTCGCATAGACAGGGATCTTGGTTGGAGGAGGGGTGTGGTGACCGTTGTTGTGGTGACCATTGTGATGATGGTCATTGCCACGCCGATCATTCTGCCCAGCTTGTACAGCAACAGCCATGACCGCAGCAATTGCGAACACCAGAGGCTTGAGTGCCATCGAGGGTTTCATGGTGATTCTCCGTACTTTATTTTAGGTTAAGTGTTGTTCCTAACTATTTGGGTCAGTCCGCGACCCGTATGCTCAGGGTGTTGGCCGTTCGGTTTCCCACCCCTGCACTCTGATTCAACTGAATCACCCCACGGCTACCGGTGAAGGCCTGGTCACTGGTGGTGACCTGGCGATAGCCGGGTGCAGCGTCAGCTGGATCGGAGTTGTTGAGCAGCGCCACGTTTTGCTGCATGAGGACGCTGTCGTCGATACTTTGTGGCTGCGCACTGATGCTGATACGCAGTGCGTTGGCTTGCTGGGTACTGGCACCGGCGCTCTGGTTGACCCCCAGTGCGCCGCTGCCCTGGCTGAAGGCATTGCCCTGGATGTTGGCTTGGGCTGCGATCGCGGGGTCGCCAGGGCTGCGCAGGCGTTGACGTATCTGGGTGTTTGCGCTGGCGCCATGGCCAATGGCGAAGGCCCGGGCGTTGGCCTGTTGCTGTTGATCGCCGGCAGCCTGGTTGACTGTGAGGTTGCCTTGGTAATGCGTGCCGGAACTGTCGATGGTGGCGTTGTTGATCACTGGGGGCTGGGCGAAGGCCGGGGCACTGCAAAACATGGCCAGAATCAGCAGCGAGTGCTTCATCTCATTGGCCTCCGGTCAGGATCTGCAGGGGCGCCAGACCTTTTTGCACATTTGAATTGACCATGTTGGAGATGCCGTTGCCGGCGTTGCCGGAACGTCCGCCGGCCAGGTTGGGCAGTTGGGTCTGGTTGTTGATGTTGCCGCCCAGGTTATTGGTCTGTTGCGTGACCAGGACATTGATGCCGGCACCGCTGCTGATCGAGGCAAAGTCGCCATCGCTCAACTCGTTGGTTTGCTTGAGAACGTGTGCCGACGGGTTGGTATTGACGGTGGTCGGGTAGGGGTCGGGAGCCAGGGGGGGACGCATGGCGTTGCGCGGTTGCACATCGCGGGTAATCACGATGATCCCGTTCTCGGCCTGGACAGGCCAGCTCAAGCTTGACCCCAATGCACATCCGACCAGCAGGAGGCGATAAATACCCTTATCAATCTTTCCCACGATGGCAATTCCTTCTTCGAGTGCGCAGGCCGTACTTAGCGGTGCGAGGAAGAGAGCAGAAGGTGTGCCGGTTTCTATTTGTCGCGGAAAAACAACGGTTTGAGTTTACTGAGCGCAATTGTGAAAATTTCGTGTAACGCCATTGAGACGCAGATGGCGTACAAACATGGATCCAGCGCGCGCCTGCGCTCATCAAGGGGCCCGGACCGTGGCTGTTTCAGGTGTTTAACACTGTTGCGTACGCGCACTGGGGCCGCTTTAGATCGCGGGTTTGCGCAGTGACCAGTGTTTCAGGAATGGACATTTGGCTGCAGAGGGCGGCCATTCAGGCCTTGAGCAAGCGCTCTACCGCTGCAAATGCCGCGCACCGGCGCTGCTCCCAGTCGCCTTGCACCACCTGATATGGCAGCTGGTGCAGCGCCAACCAGTCAGCGGTAGCCTGGAAAAACGCCTGGCGTTCGGCCAGTTGCGGCTGGCAGCGTTGCCCGTCGTCGTGCCAGGCAATTGACTCGGGGCTGAGCAGTAAGTGCACGTCATAATGGCGCGCCAACAAGGCCGCTTCGAGCCACGCCGGGCAATCGCCAAACAACGTGCGGCTCCAGAGCATGTTGCTCAACAGATGGGTATCGAGAATCAGCAGATGCGGCTGCCGGGCGCGGGCCGCGTCTTCCCAGGCCAACTGCCCGCGGGCGATGGTCGGGATGTCGGCATAGCAGGTATCGCGTGCCTGTTCGTCAATGAAGTGACGTACGAACTCGCCCACCAGCTCGCCACCGAAGTGCGCCTGGATTTCATGGCTGAGCCAGCTTTTGCCGCTGGATTCAGGGCCCGTGAGTACCAAGACCTTCATGCGTAGGCCAGCGCCGGGTCACGCCGCCAATCGCGCCAGCCCTGCACCGCGATCAGGGTGAACAGCGCGTAGAGCGCGGCAGTCAGGTACATGGCCTTGTACAGGAACAGGCCAACGAAAATCACATCGAGGACGATCCACAGCGGCCAGCACTGCAGACGCTTTTGCGCCATCCACAGTTGCGCGACCAGGCTGAAACCGGTCAGGGCGGCGTCCAGCCATGGGTGGGCGGCGTCGGTCCAGGTGGCCATGGCCGCACCCAGGCCCAGGCTGCCGAGCAAGCCGATACCCAGGCCAAAAGCAACCGAATGCGTCGGCAACAGGCTGACCTGGCGCGCCTCGCGCACGCTGTCCGGACGCGTCCATTGCCACCAGCCATAGAGTTGCAGCACGGCATAGACCAGTTGCAGAAGCATGTCCGAATACAGCTTCACGTCATAGAAGACCCAGGTGTAGAGCAGCACCATCACCAGGCCAATCGGCCAGCACCAGGGGTTCTGCTTGGCAGTGAGCCAGACGGCGATAACGCCGAGCACGGCGGCGAACAGTTCGAGGCCGGACATCGGCGTTCCTTGGTAGTGTGCGCAAAAGCGCGATTGTACCTGTTGGCGCTACTTCTGGCATACGCGAGGGACGCACAGGCATGAGGTTTGGACTGCCACCTAGCATTTTTGTCAGTTGTTGGCCTCGATAACGAGGTATTGAATAAGGGTCGACTTTAACCAGGTCGGCCTGTTTTCATGGCGGTATGCACGCAGGGCCGAAACGTTGTTCCCCCCTGCTACCGAGGCTGTCTGCCATGAATGACTTGCAAACCGATACCATCGAATCCACGACCACCAGCGAGCTGCCTGCGCTGTCGCTGTTCGCCTCGGTGACGCCGGTCAGCGGCTATGACACGGGCGTGCCAAGGGGTACTTGTGCATGGGTGTAGCCTCCTTCCATGGGGGAGGCTTTACCTTAGGGGCAATTTCGTCAGGCAGTCTATTGGCAGAAGTTTTACATGATTTGCGTTAAACCCGGAATTGCCGCAGCAGTTGCTCAAGCTGCGTGCTCAACCGTGTAAGCGCTTTGCCCGAGTCGCTGGAGTGCTGCGCCGCCAGGGCGGTTTGCTGCGACAGGTTCGCCGTTTCGGTGACGTTGCGGTTGATCTCTTCGACCACATGGGACTGCTGCAAGGTGGCACTGGCAATCGAGGCATTGAGCGCCGTCAGGTTGTGCAGTGCCTGGCTGATGGCATCCAGGCTCACCCCGGCTTCGCTGGCCTGCTCGACGGTCTGGCGCGAGGCCTCGCTGCTGGCGTCGATGGCCTTGACGGCCGCTTCGGACTGGCCCTGCAGGTGTTCGATCATGCTCTGGATTTCGGCGGTGGACTGCTGGGTGCGCTGGGCCAGCAAGCGCACTTCGTCGGCCACCACGGCAAACCCTCGACCTTGTTCGCCGGCGCGGGCCGCTTCGATGGCCGCGTTGAGGGCCAGCAGGTTGGTCTGCTCGGCAATCGAGCGAATCACCTCAAGCACGCTGCCAATGCGTGTGCTTTGGCCGGCCAGGGCGCGAATGACCTGCACGGCTTCATCGATGGTCGCCGACAGCTGGTCGATACGTTGCAGGCTGCCATGGATACTCTGCTGGCCTTGTTCGGCGCGCAACTGGGCATCGCGCATCTCGCTGGAAGCCTGTTCGGCATTCTTCGCCACATCCTGCACCGCGTAGGTCACTTCGTTGATAGCCGTGGCGACTTGCTCCATTTGCTGGGACTGCTGTTCGCTGCGCTGCTGGGCCTGGCCGGCGTTGTTGCCCACATCGCTGGCCGATTGCGCCAGGGCATGTACCGCGCCCTGCAACTGGCTGACCACGCCCTGCAATTTGCCGGTGAAGCTGTTGAAGTGGGTACCCAGCTGGGTCACTTCATCGCTGCCGTGGGTATCCAGGCGCCGGGTCAGGTCGCTCTCGCCACTGGCGATGGTGGCCATGGCATCGACCGCCTCCTGCAGCGGCCGGGCGATGCTGCGGGCGATCAACACCACCAGCAGGGCCATCACCAGGGCGATGCCCAGGCCGAGGATCGAGGCGTCGCGCACCTGGCGGATGAACTCGGCCTGCATGTCGTCGATATAGACGCCCGAGCCAATCACCCAGCCCCACGGCTTGAACAGTTGAACGTAGGAGGTTTTTTTCACCGGCTCGCTGGCACCCGGCTTCGGCCAGCGGTAGTCGATGCTGCCGGCACCCTTGGCCTTGGCCAGGGCGGCCATCTCGTTGAACAGGGCAAAGCCGTCCGGGTCGCGAATCGCCGACAGGTCCTGGCCGTCGAGCTTGGGGTTGGTCGGATGCATGATCATCTTCGGCCCCAGGTCGTTGATCCAGAAATAGTCATTCTGGTCGTAACGCAGGCCGCGCACGGCGCTCAGGGCCTGTTGCTGGGCCGCGTCGCGGCTCAATGTGCCGGCTGCTTCCAGCCCCTGGTAATACGCCAGCACGCCGGCGGCGGTTTCTACCACATGGCGGGTTTTTTCCGCCTTGGCCTGGTACAGGTCACCATGAATCTGGCGCAGCATCAGCAAACCGAGGGTTACCAGCATCACCACTGCCACTACCAGGATCAGCCACAAGCGCCGGCTGATCGACATACTGCGAAGAGTCTTCATGGAATGCTTACCTCGAGTTCTTTTTTATTGTTGCCCACATCCAAGCATGCTTTGCCTCCCGCCACCTACTCGACCAAGGACTAAGTGCTTGATTCGTTGAGGTCTGTTGCGTCGTCCCAGCAGCGTTTATCCGAGAGGTCTGATAGGATTTCGGCCTCGACGGGATAAACCTGAAGGCCGCGTGAACTTTTCTGCTGGCTTTGCGACCAACTGTCGCTGTAAAACGGCCAGGCGCTGAACAGCCATTGGCAACTAAAAGACTATAAAGGGGCATGCCGCAGGCATTGCCTCACGGGGGAAGCATGGATCTTTGGACCGGCCTGCAGGCTGTCATTCTAGGTATTGTCGAAGGCTTGACGGAGTTCTTGCCGATCTCCAGTACCGGCCACCAGATCGTCGTCGCCGATCTGATCAACTTCGGTGGTGAGCGGGCCATGGCCTTCAACATCATCATCCAGCTGGGCGCGATCCTGGCGGTGGTCTGGGAATTTCGTCGCAAGATCTTCGACGTGGTAGTGGGGCTGCCGCGTCAGCGCGAAGCACAACGCTTCACCGTCAACCTGCTGATCGCCTTCATGCCGGCCGTGGTGCTCGGCGTGCTGTTCGCCGACCTGATCCATGAATACCTGTTCAACCCCATCACCGTGGCCGCCGCCCTGGTGGTCGGTGGCGTGATCATGCTCTGGGCCGAGCGCCGCCAGCATGTGATCCGCGTTGACCAGGTCGATGACATGCGCTGGAGCGACGCGCTGAAGATTGGTTGCGCCCAGTGCCTGGCGATGATCCCGGGCACTTCGCGTTCCGGCTCGACCATCATCGGCGGCTTGCTGTTCGGCCTGTCGCGCAAGGCGGCCACCGAATTTTCGTTCTTCCTGGCCATGCCGACCATGGTCGGTGCCGCCGTGTACTCGGGCTACAAATACCGCGAGCTGTTCCAGCCCGACGACTTCCCGGTATTTGCCATCGGCTTCGTGGTGTCGTTCATTTTCGCCATGATCGCCGTGCGCGGCCTGCTCAAGTTCATCGCCAACCACAGCTACGCGGCCTTCGCCTGGTACCGCATCGGGTTCGGCCTGATCATTCTCGGCACCTGGCTGTTCGGTTGGGTCGACTGGACCACGGCGCACGGTTGAGATGAGCCGTAGCCAGAGCCAACAGCGCCGCGCAGCCTCTGCCAGCGGCGCGATCCAAAACCCGCGCGGCAAGCTGCTGGTTTTTGTCGCCCTGTGCCTGCTGCCCGTGGGTGGGGCCCTGCAGATGCTGCTCAGCGGCCAGTCGTGGGTGCCGGCGTTGGCCTACCCGCTGGCCAGCCTGGTGAGCTTTGTGCTGTATTGGCGCGACAAGCAGCAGGCCCGCAATCAGGCCTGGCGCACGCCGGAGAAGGTTTTACACGCCAGTGAGCTGTGTGGCGGCTGGCCGGGCGCCTTGCTGGCCCAGCAACGCTTTCGGCACAAGACCCGCAAGCTGTCGTTCCAGCTGAGTTTTTGGGCCATTGTCGCTGTGCACCAGCTGTTCTGGGTCGACCACCTGCTGCTGGGTGGCCGCTGGCTGGGGGCGGCGTTGGCGCCCGTGCTCAGATAAGCAGCCCCGGCTGCAGGCGCTTGGGCAGACGCCGCACCACCAGTTGGTGCGAGCGCTGCAGCAGCTCGGTCAGTTCAGCCCGGCCCATGGGGTAGGGCGGCGCCATGCTGATCCAGTGGGCCCGCGCCAGGTAGGGCGCCGGGCGCACGCCGGGGCGGTCGGCATAGCCCAGAAACAGCTCGTTATCGACCTTGAACGAAAGCCCGGCACCGGCCAGGTCAAGCACCGCGAACATCTTGTTGCCGGCCACCGAGAACACCCGCACGCCGCCCCATTTGTAGTCTTCCCGCGCACCCGGCAGGCTCAGGCAGAAGGCCGCGACCTGGGTTTCGGTGATTTTCCCTTCAGACATAACGCTCCCCGCATTGGGCGAATTCTGCCACCAGATGATCGATCCATACCCGTACCGCCGGCAATAGCCCACGCCGATGGGGGTAGACCGCCTGCAGATAACCGCCAGGCAACGACCAGTCTGGCAGCACGCGCACCAACTCGCCACGGGCAAGTTCCGCTTCGCAGTGCATGATCGGCAGCGCGGTAAAGCCCAGGCCTGCAACGGCGGCGGCCTTGCGCACCACAAAGTCGTCGATGGCCAGGCGCGCCTCCAGCGCCAGTTCATGCTTATGGCCCTGGGCATCGAGCAGGCGCAGGTGGACCAGGCGGTCGGCATCCACCGCGCCGAGCACCGGCAGGCTGGCCAGGTCTTGCGGATGATCGAGCGCTTGCGCGGCGGCGAATTGCGGCGAGGCCACCAGAAACATCTGCGCCTGACGCAGGCGGCGGGTGACCAGGGCTGGGTCTTCATCACCCAGGTCACGCACGCGCAGGGCAACATCGACGCCTTCGGTAATCAGGTCGACCCGGCGGTTGAGCAGGATCATGTCCAGTTGCACCTGCGGGTATTGCTGCAGGAAGCGGCTGATCACATCGGGCAGAAATTCATGGGCCAGGCCCACCGGGCACGACACCCGCAAGCGCCCGCGCGGTTCGCTGGTCATGCTCGCCACCGCTTCGTCGGCCATCTCCGCCTCCAGCAGCATCGCCTGGCAGTGGCGCAGGTAGCGTTCACCCACGGCCGTCAGCTTCAACTGGCGTGTGGTGCGTTGCAGCAGCCGCGTGCCCAGGCGCTCTTCAAGCTCGGCGATGCGCCGCGACAGGCGTGATTTGGGGATCCCCAGCAGCCGGCCAGCGGCGGCAAAACCACCGGCTTCAACCACCCGGGCAAAGTAGAAAAGATCGTTAAGGTCTTGCATGGGGGTACCATTGTCCTGTCAGTAGGACAAACTAACGCATTTTTGCTGACTTATCAGCTATTCGTCACCCAAGTAGGATTCTCCCCATCGTGATCGCCCACTCGCGGTCTTCATTCAGGAGAGTCCCATGAAACTGTTGCATATCGATTCGAGCATCCTGGGCGACAATTCCGCCTCCCGCCAACTGAGCCGCAGCGTGGTTGAAGCCTGGAAAGCCGCCGACCCGTCGCTGCAAGTGACTTACCGTGACCTGGCAGGCGACGCCATCAGCCACTTTTCGGCCGCGACCCTGGTCGCTGCGGGCACCCCGGAAGAACTGCGCGATGCCGCGCAACAGCATGAAGCCAAGCTCAGCGCCGAAACCCTGCAGGAGTTCCTCGACGCCGACGCCGTGGTACTGGCCGCACCGATGTACAACTTCACCGTGCCGACCCAGCTCAAGGCCTGGATCGACCGCGTCGCAGTTGCCGGCAAGACTTTCCGCTATACCGAAGCCGGCCCCGAAGGTCTGTGCGGCGACAAAAAAGTGATCCTGGTATCGACCGCAGGCGGCCTGCACGCTGGCCAGCCAACGGCGGTCGGCCATGAAGAGTTCCTCAAGGTGTTCCTCGGTTTCATCGGCATCACCGACCTGGAAATCGTCCGCGCCCATGGCCTGGCCTATGGCGATGAGCACCGGGTCAAGGCCCTGAACGCCGCGCAACTGCAGATCAGCAACGACCTGTTCGCCGCGGCCTGATAGCGCTAGCGTCACCCAGACCGACTGCAGGCATGGCCTGCAGTCGGTTTTTTCATGGAGTCTTCATCTGCGCCGATCCGGCCCGTTCTATGCTGCGCACTGTCAGCATTGATCGACAGCGTTGGGTAAGGTGCAAAACGATGCGGCGTCTTGGCGCGTTATTCCTGCTTGTGCTGCTGGGCGGCCCGCTGACGGTGTATGCCGAGCCGGCTGCGCACTGGAGTGTCGGTGTGCACCGGCTGAGCTTCGCCGACCCGCTGGATGCGCAACCGGTGCAGGCACTGGCGTTCTATCCGTCCAGCGGCCCCGAGCGCAGCAGCCGTATCGACGGCTATCGGGTCCAGGCCTGGGAAGGCGCGCCCATGGTCATGGGCCGTTATCCGCTGTTGCTGCTTTCCCACGGCAATACCGGCACGCCCCTGGCCTTGCACGATCTGGCCACGGCCTTGGCGCGGCGCGGTTTTATCGTTGTCGCCGTGACCCATCCAGGTGACAACGCCCGTGACCACAGCCGCCTGGGAACCCTGAGCAATCTTTACGGCCGCCCCTTGCAGATCAGCGCGGCGATCAGCGCCAGCCTCGACGATGGGTTTCTCGCCCCGTACATCAACGGCCCGCAGGTGGGCGTGATTGGCTATTCGGCCGGTGGCGAGACGGCGCTGATCCTGTCGGGCGCGCAACCGGACCTGGAGCGTCTGCGGCGCTATTGCCAGGAGCGGCCGCAGGATGCCGTTGCCTGCAAGACCAAGGGGGTGCTGATCGCTGATCGCGCCGACCTGCGCGCCGCGCCTGATCCACGGGTCAAGGCGTTGCTGTTGATGGCGCCCTTGAGCCTGATGTTCGGCCGCCACGCCCTGGCCGAGGTCAGGGTCCCGGCGCTTATCTATAGTGGCGACAAGGACCAGTTGCTGGCCATCGACAAAAACGCCCAGGCCCTGGCGCGCAAGCTGCCGCTCACGCCCAACTACACACTGCTCGCGGGTGCCGGGCATTTCGTCTTCATGGCGCCCTGCGACGACGAACAGCGGCAGAAGATGGCGGCCTTGTGCAACGACCCGGACGGCGTCGATCGTGAGGATATTCACCTGTCCTTGCAGGCCGAGGCCGCGCGTTTTTTCAACCACACCTTGGCTACCCGGCAACAAAGCGGGCTGCACATGGCTGATCAGTAAGCGCGGGGGCGCCGTGACAGCAGCAGGGTCAAGCCGACACCCAGCAGCGCCAGCAAGGCCGCCACACAGAAGATCCAGGCATAGCCCAGGTGCAGGGCCACCGCGCCCATCAACGGCCCGGCAATTGCCAGGGCCAGGTCGAAGAACACCGCATAAGCGCCCAGGCCGGCACCACGGCTGGAGCTGGGCACCTGTTTGATCGCCTCCACGCCCAGCGCCGGGTACACCAGCGACAGACCGAAACCGGCAAGCCCTGCGCCTACCAGTGCCAGCAGTGGGCTGGGCGCCAGCCACAGCAAGGCCAGGCCCAGGGCTTCGGTGGCCATGCAGGCCATCGCCACCGGGTAACCGCCAAAGCGGTTGACGGCGTTGACGAACAGCAGCCGCGAAGCAATGAAGCACATGCCAAAGGCACTCAAGCACCAGGCGGCGCCGCTCCAGCCTTGTTCCAGATAGAACAGGGTGACGAAGGTGGTCAGGGTGCCATAGCCGATCGATGCCAGGGTCAGGCTGACGCCGCACGGCGCCACGCGGCCGAATGCGGCCCAGAAGGGCAGGCGTTTGCCACGCACTATCGGTGTTGAGGGCTTGTTGCGGATCACCAGCAACGCCAGCAGCGCCAGCGCACTCAAGGCCAGGCCCAAGGTGGCGAAGTTGATCTCGGCAACCAGCATGACCCCGAGCGGCGCGCCGATGGCGATGGCGCCATAGGAGGCGATACCGTTCCAGGAAATCACCCGCGCGGTCTGTTCGGCGCCGAGCGAGCCGATCCCCCAGCTCAACGTGCCCACGCCAATCAACCCCTGGGCGATCCCCAGCAGCACGCGACCTGCCAGTAGTACCAGCAGGCTCAGCAGCGGCAGGCTCACCGTCAACGCTGAGGCAACGGTCAGCACGCCACTGGCGGCGATCCCCAGCAGCCCATAGATAATTGCCCGCTTGCTGCCCAGGCTGTCGGCCGCGCGCCCGGCAAACGGCCGGCTGAGCAGGGTGGCGAGGTATTGCAGGCCGATGGTGATGCCGGCAATGACCGCACTGAAGCCCAGTTGATCGTGCACATAGCCGGGTAGCACCGCGATCGGCAGGCCGATGCAGAGGAAGGCGATGAAGGTGTAGAAGACAACTGAAAGGATTTGCCGGGTGATCGACCCGGTGTCGACGGGAGCGGGTTGTTGCGCGGACATGAGCTCGTTCGCTGGCGGGCGGTGGGAGAGGGCCCATGATCGCCGGGTGCGAGGAGAAAAGAAAGCAGGCTAACGGGATTTCAAGCATCGCGGGGCAAGCCCGCTCCTACAGGATTGTAGGAGCGGGCTTGCCCCGCGATCAGGTCTGGATCAGATCACCACACCCTGGCTGCGCAGGTAGTCATCGTAGGTGCCGCTGAAGTCCACCACACCGCTCGGGCTCAGCTCGATGATGCGGGTGGCCAGCGACGACACGAACTCACGGTCGTGGCTGACGAAGATCAGCGTGCCCGGGTAGTTTTCCAGCGCCAGGTTCAGCGCCTCGATCGATTCCATGTCCAGGTGGTTGGTCGGTTCGTCCATCACCAGTACGTTGGGCTTTTGCAGGATCAGCTTGCCGAACAGCATGCGGCCTTGCTCACCACCGGAGATCACCTTGACCGACTTGAGGATCTCGTCGTTGGAGAACAGCATGCGCCCCAGGGTGCCGCGGATCACTTGCTCGCCCTGGGTCCACTGGCCCATCCAGTCGAACAGGCTGAGGTCTTCTTCAAAGTCGTGGGCGTGGTCCTGGGCGTAGTAGCCCAGTTCAGCGCTTTCGGTCCATTTCACCGCACCGGCATCCGGGCTCAGTTCACCGACCAGGGTGCGCAGCAGGGTGGTCTTGCCGATACCGTTGGGGCCGATGATCGCCACACGTTCGCCCGCTTCAACGGTGAAGCTGAAGTTCTCGAACAGGGTCTTGCCGTCGAAACCCTTGGACATCTTCTCGATGGTCACGGCCTGGCGGTGCAGCTTTTTGGTCTGCTCGAAGCGGATGAACGGGCTGACCCGGCTCGAAGGCTTGACCTCGGCCAGCTGGATCTTGTCGATCTGCTTGGCCCGCGAGGTGGCCTGCTTGGCTTTCGAGGCGTTGGCCGAGAAGCGGCTGACGAAGGTCTGCAGCTCGGCGATCTGGGCTTTCTTCTTGGCGTTGTCCGACAGCAATTGCTCGCGCGACTGGGTCGCGGCGGTCATGTACTCGTCGTAGTTGCCCGGGAACAGGCGCAGCTCGCCGTAGTCCAGGTCGGCCATGTGCGTGCAGACGCTGTTGAGGAAGTGCCGGTCGTGGGAAATGATGATCATGGTGCTGTTACGCGCCGTGAGAATGTTTTCCAGCCAGCGGATGGTGTTGATGTCCAGGTGGTTGGTTGGCTCGTCGAGCAGCAACACTTCCGGGTCCGAGAACAGCGCCTGGGCCAGCAGCACGCGCAGCTTCCAGCCTGGAGCGACTTCGGTCATCGGGCCGAAATGCTGTTCCAGCGGGATACCCAGGCCCAGCAGCAGCTCACCGGCGCGGGATTCGGCGGTGTAGCCGTCCATCTCGGCGAACTCGGTTTCCAGCTCGGCGACGGCCATGCCGTCTTCTTCGGTCATTTCCGGCAGCGAATAGATGCGATCGCGCTCGGCCTTGACCTTCCACAGCTCTTCGTGGCCCATGATCACGGTGTCGATCACGGTGAATTCTTCGTAGGCGAACTGATCCTGGCGCAGTTTACCCAGGCGCACGTTCGGCTCGAGCATGACCTGGCCGGCGGACGGCTCCAGATCGTTGCCGAGGATTTTCATGAAGGTCGACTTGCCGCAGCCGTTGGCGCCGATCAGGCCGTAGCGGTTGCCGTTGTTGAACTTGACCGAGACGTTCTCGAACAAGGGCTTGGCGCCGAACTGCATGGTGATGTTAGCGGTAGAAATCAAGTGCTTATCCTGCGGGGGTTCCAGAGGTGTGTTTAGGTGCCGTCGCCTGATTTGGGCCAATTTTGGGCCAATCAGACTCTAGCCGGCAGCTTCTCCAGCTCCCTCCAATCCGAGGAGGAGCTGATCCATTTTGCGTAAGTAGAGAGCAACATCTCGACGCTATGGCCGAGCTGGTTCGCGATGAACGCGGGGTTCATCCCAGCCATTAGGCACATGGTTGCGTAGGTGTGGCGCGTGTCGTACTGCCGACGTTCACGGATGCCCAGCGCCTTGAGCGCGAGCTTGAAGTGCTTGATTGTAACACTTGGCTCTCTGATCCACATCCCGCCTTTGCCCGGTTGGAACACAAATGGGCTGGTGGGAGTGGCGGACTTGGAAGCTATCCGACGAAGATCGGCCAGGCGCCGGGCTTGGCCCAGGGCGTGGAGGGCGCGCTCATTGAGCAGTATCACCCGGTGGTGCTTCGTCTTGGTCCGGTCTTCTGGCTGGCCATCGACGATGATACGCCGGATGTTCGCGGTTCTCGCCTCCAGGTCAATGTCATCCCACTGCAAGCCCATGGCTTCACCTGGACGCAACCCCGTGAAGAAAGCGAACTCGAAGAAGGGGGCATAGATCTGCGAGTACTTGTGCAGCGTCTTATATAGGTGGGCAATAATCCGCTCGGCTTCATCCCTGGTGTAGGGGTCAACCACCTTCTTCACTGCTTTTGGCTTGTCGAGCGATGAGGTGGGGCTCTTGGCGATCAGCCCATCCAGCACCGCTGTCTTGAACACGCTGGCGAGCTTGATGATTGCATTGCGCTTCACGCCGGTGGAGGACCACTCAATGTTGGCGATGATCCCGCGCAGCATGGTCGGCGTGATCATGTCGATCCGGCGCAGGCCCAGGTACGGCATCCAGTAGAGGTTGAAACTGCTCTTGTAGTTGTTGCGGGTGCCACCAACGATGTGGCGGCTGTTCAGCCACAGCTGGGCGTACTCGCCAAAGCTCGGTATCGCGGCTTGGGCCGAGAGCGCCAAGTCCGACCCGGGGAACAGGTCGGCGTACTTCTCGTCATCCAGCAGGCCGTGTTTGATGAGGTTGACTACTTGATCACGTAGACGGCTGGCCGCCTTGATCCCTTGCGCTGTCGGGGGATGGGCAAGTGTTTCCCCGCGGCGCTCACCGTTCCAAGTGAAACGGATCCGGAGCGCGTCCCCTCTGATTTCAACTCCAGGGGGCAAACCCACAGGCTTTCGAGCCATTCCTCATACCTCCATCTGCTGTAAATGATGCTGCGGCCGTTTCGGTTCCAGATGCCTTCAGGGATCTTTCCCCGCTGGCGCCTGGTCTGGAGCGCTCGCAGCGTGATCCCCAGTAGTTCGGCCATCTTCTCTTCTGTGACCTTGTCCATTCCCTGGGCAACGGCCTGTTCCTGTTCGGCGTGTTCATCGCCGGGCTTTTTCCTAATGGTTTGCATGATTGTCTCCACGCCGCGCATGGCGGCAGAGGTGGGGAGGTGTAAGTTCGGCGGATCGAACTCGTAATGCGTGATGTCAAATAGTCAGAGGCAGGGGCATTGATCGCAGCCCCTTATAGGGAAGAGAGTTCAACCATGACCAAAGCGGATGAATCTCAAATAGAAGCCCACAAGCTGCTGATTCTGCTCGACGCGGAAACGTCTTTAGCAATGAGGCTTGTGGCGATGAACACAATGTCCGGACCTGAGTGGCAAGCCATGTGTAAGCGGCACCGTGCTTGCTTCGAGGCCTGGGCTCGTTTTACCAAGGAGCTTGGAGGCGTCGAGCCTGATGTCGTTACCGAGTAGGCCCCTTCCAGATCATCCAGGCCATGTAGAGCGGGGCGGCGATGGGTAGGAGGATCATGGCTGCAGCTCCTCGAGCGCCTTGATCAGCCGCCACTTCGTGTTGTTGTTCTGGCTTCGGTCCGACTCGACCAGTCCTTCCTTCTCCATCCGCTCCAGCTCCCGGCGAATCTCCGGTGTGCCGCTGGCGCCGGATACGTGGAATTTGAACCACCAGGTGCAGAACCAGCCGCCGACGTTTTGCTCGCGCTGCTGCATGTAGGTGATGATCTTTTCGCGCAGGGTCTTTTCGCTCACATCTCATACCTCTCTTCATTCCAGCACACTGGCGCCTTTGCAGGGGTAGGGGTGGTGGGCAATTGCTCGTTTTTCCACATGGAGGTAGGCGCAGTCGCCCGTGTGTCTTGGTCTCCACTGTTGGTGGTGCTGGTGGGCAACTTGAGCTGGCTGTCGGGGATGCAGCTGATTCCGACCCCATTCAGCAGGTAGCAGGTGACGCCGCGCTGGCTGTCGTGCTGCACGTCGATGACGTTCTCGGTTGCGCTGGCGCCGGTGGCCAGCAGCAGGAGGCAGAGGGCGAGGCGGGTCATCGGCGAGCCTCCTTGCTGGCTCGCTCGCAGTCGGCGGCGAGTTTCAGCTGGTTGATCGTGGTAGCCCGGAAGCCATCAGTGTTTGGGTATCCTTCAGAGCGGTGACCCTCTGGGTAGGCCTCGAAAGGCCCATGCCAGCACCAGTTCATCTTCCAGATCTCCCAGACGGTGTAGGCATCGCAGCCTTCGCCCCAGTAGTCGACCCCACCGCCAACGCTCCAGACGTGGCTGACCCGGGTGCGCTGCTCGTAGGCGAGTTCGCTTGGCTCGTCCTTGTCGAGCCATGCGCCGCGGAACTGCGACGGGGCAAGCTCGACCAGGCGTCTGCTCAGCTTCTTCTCGATCCTTGCCTTCATGACTTAACCACCTTGCGTGCCCACTGCACGTGCGGACCGTCGTCCGTATCGAAGATGCCCATCAGGAACCAATCAGGACCGGGTGACCCTGGGTTCCAGCCGTTGCAGTGGGCCTCGCCATCCCAGTAGGGGTGGAAGTCCAGCTCTGCCTCCATGTCCCAGGTCTTCAGCTCCAGGCCTTGCTCGGCAATCCAGGCTTTGTATGGCGCCGGGTCTTCCGTCCCGTCAAAGTCGGGGATTCCCGGGTGGTGCCACCAGCCGTTTTCGTCGCGCCGAACCTCGACGGGGCCGAATGGCTTAACTGCGTGGATGGAACAAGGGGTAATCCGATGCACGTCTGAGTACTCGCCGCCGCCGTCGCTGAAGTCCATCTGGCAGCCGCAGTCGGCAGTGCGACCGTTCACGAACACAATCTTCTCTTCAGGCATGACTTCGTCCTTGCCGCCATATCGCGGCTGTTCAATAGAGGGGAGAGGAACTAGGCTGAATCTCTCAACCGGAGAGCAGCCATGTCCGCAGAACGGGTTGTGCATTTAGAGCAGGCGCTTGTGGCCATCCTGGCTGCAGCTGAGCAGAAGGGGCTCGATGCTGATGAGCTTCGAAGGCAAGCCACTGGCGGCCTGATTGGCAACGTCTCCTGGCGCTGGGTAACAGCCGAGTACGTGCCTGGCGCTATCGATGAGATCGAAAGCGCAGTCCGGATGCTCAGGAGGCTGTGAAGCGGATGGAGTACAAATGTACTCATTCGGTCAAGAGCTACTGCGGCAGCGGCAAAGCGCGGATTGCCTGGGCCAACTCTGGGTAGGCCTCGGTGAGTTCGGCAGCTGCCTTGATCCCGTTCCGGTACCCATCGGCACCCTGAGCTGTCATCTGCTCGGCGCTGAAGCCGTCGGAGGCTGGTGCAGGCGCTGTGCTGGCACATAGGGCGGCCCTTGCAATAGAGCCGTCTTCGACGAACCAAGCCTCATCTTCATGCCACAGAATGTTCGCGGGCTCGCCGCTGACGTTATCCCAGTCGCTGCCCATGTCATCCGAGAAGTGGTCTCGATCGGCGTAGAACTTCAGGGCAGCGCGCAGCCGCTCAACCTCGCCAGTGTCGGCGTTGGCGTAGAGCGGGGTTTCGACTTTGCAGCAGGTCTCGAAGGCGTCTCCGCAATCGGCCTTAGTCAACACGGATCCGTCGCGATATAGGACAGCCACCGGCTCGCCCTGGTGCTGGGCGGCTGGCTGGGCGAGAAGGGCGTCGATGTCCTTGAGCGAATCCTGGGCATCCTTGCAGTAGGCCGGGTCGACCCCCCCTCGCAGCCAGATCACCTTCTGACAGGCGTCCAAGTCGCGATGGATCTTCTTCAGCTTGTTGGCCGGCACGCTGACCATCTGTTCGGTGTTGCTGGATCGGCTTTCTGTGGGCATGGGGATACCTATCTGCGCTTGAGAAAGACGCAGCTATAGTTGAGGGATGGTGATTTGGAGCGATGCGATGAATCAAAAACTGACGTGTAAAAAGTGCGGTAAGAAAACCAAAGTTCAGTTACGTCACGACAGCAAAACCGATTGGCAAGTTTTCAACTGCCAACTTTGTGGTGCCTTGCATGTCGAGGAATCCTATTTCAAGGCGCCGGGAGCTCCCGCACAGTTCCGCTGCCGGCTCGCGGATGAGTCTTAAGCGGCTATCGATTTCCTTTCAGCCATTCTCCATGGATCATTCGCCCTAGCTAGGGCAGCCATCGGCGGAGGGCTTACGCTGTTGCCGCACATGTGCACCTGCTCGGTCTTGGTGAACTTCCTGCCGTCGGCACCTTCGTCAATTCGGTAATCAGCGGGGAAGCCCTGGGCCCGGTATAGCTCGGGGGGCTGCAGCATCCGGAGGCAGATATCGACGATCACGTACGGGGTGCCCTTGATGGTCACGGTGACCAGGGCCAGGCGATCCTTCGTGGTGATGGTCGGCGATGGATCGTCGGCGCCGCTCACGTTCTCGGTGCCGTAGTAGCTGATCAGGAATGCCGCGACCCGCAGCGCGCCTGCCTCAGCCTCTGGCGACAGCTGCAGCTCAACCAGCGAGCTCTTGCCGCTTCCGCCGGCGGTGACCGTTGGCGCAGGCTCGTCGATGGCCTGGCCAACGCTGCCGCCGAACTGGCGCTCCATAAATGCCGTGACCAGACCGTGGTGCTGGCCGCCGGCGCTGATGGTGTGCAGGGGATCGCTTACCTCGCGCGCATCGCAGTTCCCGCGCAGGTGCAAGAGACTCGCCGTCACCAGTTGCTGCTGACTGCCGGTGTTGGTCACCGTCGTCATCGGGTCTTCAATGCTCTTGGCGTCGGTAGTATTGAAGCCTCCGTTCATCTGGGCCATGAACACCGTCGAGACACCCATGGCGTGGGCGGCCCCGGCCGGTCGCTGGTAGTTGCCGCCACTGGTGATGGTCGGTAACGGTTCGTCCAGAGGCTTGCCCGCGTCATCGAAGCGGAACTTCACCAGGTGCGCTGACGCCAATGCATGCTTGACCCCACCGGCGACCACAGTACCGACCGGCTGATCAAGTCCCGGCACCCGCGGTTGCTGGCCAGCACGCTCGCCATATCCCGACTGGATCAGGGTCGGACTGATCAGTGTCAGCTCGCCGCGATTGGCACAGGTGATGGTGGGGAGCGGCGAGTGCGGATCGTTGACCCGGTCGCTGCCCTGGTGCGTGGCTGGTGCAATGATCGGGCTGGCCATGGCGAATGAACCGCCGCGGGGCCAGGACGTGACAGTGCGCAGAGGCTCTTGCGCAGATTGGACGCTTTCACCGGACCAGTTCGCGATCGGCACGATGAACGGGTCGGCGGCATCGATAACGAACTTCTTCATGCCCTTGGCGATCCGCCGCAGCGTAGCCGGTGCCAGGTCCTTCTTGCGGCCAAAAATGCTTTGGCTCGGGATGGTCCAGTCGATGCACTCAGCGGCGGTGCGCCACTTCTGCTGGCCCTTGGCAGGCCTCTTCGCGTGGGTCGGCTCAGGCCACACGATGGGCTGGCCATCGCACCGGGCGATCATGAACAGGCGTTCCCGGCTGGTCGGCGCCCCGAAGTCGCAGGCCTTGATCACGCGCCACTCGACGACATAACCCATGCCCTCCAGCAGGGCAACGAACCGGCGCCAGGTCGAGCCACGGCGCTTCGGATCAGGCACCAGGAACTGCTGCTGAACCGGCACGCGTTCTCCAGGAGTCGCCACGGTACCGTCGAGCTTGACGACGCGACCGGTGACCTTGTCGCGCTTCGCGATCAGGCGACCCCACTGCAGAATCTGCTTCACGTTCTCCAGGCTGATCACCCGAGGGCGCTTCTTCCCGGCCCACTTCAGGCCGATCCACGACAAGTTGCGGATCTCGCGCTTGCGCGGCTGGCCGCCGGCGGCCTGGCTGTGGTGTGTGCAGTCCGGGCTCATGTGGAACCAGCCAACCGGGCGCCCGCCGCATTCTTCGTCAGGGTCACCCTCGAACACGTCGGTGGTGAAGTGCTTGGCGTGCGGGTGATTGGCGGTGTGCATGCTGATCGCCGCCGGGTTGTGGTTCTTGGCCACCGTCACCGGCCGGCCCAGGCCCATCTCCAGGCCGGTACCGGCGCCGCCACCGCCGCAGAAGAAGTCGACCACGATCTCATCGTCTTGCGGATCGAGGCCCAGGCCGTACTGGGTTTTGAAGTCGAAGGCGGGCTTTTTCTGAAATGCAGACATAGGCGTTCCTCGCCGGGGCGGCGTGAGTCGATTGGAGATTTAGGGGAAGGGGGTTACAGCTGGACTTCGCCGGTATCGATACTGCGAAGCTCGGTCACCTCAATTTTTTGAGTGCCGTCGGTAATCACCCAACAGGGCAGTTCCAGATTCTGGAAGGTGCCCCGGTAGTTTCGGTATGCGCCGAGTGCAGCCTTGCGGAATGAGTCGGCGACGACCTGGCCGATGCGAAGAGGGCTACCCCCCCCCAGAAGCTCCAAGTCGTATGCACTGACGTTGGCGATTCTTTTCGCAGCCGCCCTGACGGTGTTAGGGGATAGCTTGAATTCGCTGGCGACGTCGGCAACGTGCTTATAGATCAGTGCGTCGTGGATGGCCTGATCGCGGGCGCCGTTGCGAAGGCCGGCGTAGATAACTGCTTGCATGGGGAATCCTCCATGGCCTGGCCGGCCTCGGTGGCGTGATTCGTTGAAGTGGACTATTCGTTTATGACCGGCATCGGGCCGGGCCAAGGAGGGGCAGGTGGACATCGCGAAACGTAACAAGATCGTTGCCAGGGCATCCGGAATTACACTGGGCCAGGTCGAGTCCTATTTAACCGAGGTGGTAGTGCGGCCAGATGGTTCATGGCTCGCCTACTTCGCGCAAGAGGTTGAACGCGACTCCGAAGTAGCCCGCAAGCTCCCTGCATCGAAAACCGTTGAAATTTCGAAGGAGGCAGTTCGTAGCGGGGGCGGTTTCGATCACGACAACGGCTGAATCGCTGGCGGGCAGCGCCGGATGGTCAGGGGCAGTTGTTCGCGCCACAGTTCTGGCAGTTGTTGAGGAATCGCCCGTCCCAGCTGATGAAGCGTCCGCAGCCGCAGCAGTTGAGCATCGGCTCGCGGCGCTTGGCGACCTTTGGAGGTCTGGGCATCTTCACGCCTGCCACGCGCAGGGCAAGCTTGTGGTCGACGTTCTGGCAATGCACCAGGCGCCGGCGAATTTCCTCGATGTAGGCTGCTGGCCAGAAAACTCGCGTGCCCTGACCGGCGTGATTGGCATACGTGAACTGGGCGTTTTCCAGATCCATGCTGAGAGCCTGCTGCAGGTTCTCGGTCACCTTGCCGCGTTGCTCGCTGACCCAGTAGACATCGTTCCCGTTCCAGTCGCCTGGCACGTGCACGTAGACATGGGCGCCGGCTTGGAGCCCAGCGACGCGCCGATCGTCATCCATCAGCTGGCAGTCGACGCCGTAGTGCGCCCTGGCATCGATGTACTCCTTCGGCCAAGGGATATCGGTGTCGCGGTGTCGGCATGCCTCCTCAAAGGTGAACAGCTCGGCCTGGTCTAGGTTGGTCACGTAGCCGCGGCCTTCCTTCGCCCAGAACATCATGCCGTCGCCGACATGGCTGCGGCTGTCCTGCAAGTAGAACTGGCTCATGGCTTTCTCCAAGCATGCGCCGCCCTCCGTGGCCGGATGCGGCAGCACGGAATGGGGGGTAGTTAATTGTTAAATAAAGGTAATTCAGGAAAAGGTAACTCAGGAAAAGGTCATTAAGTAACTTGAATTTGACAGTTTGCTGTGTCGGGTCTATTTTTATGTTTTTGTAGTGCCTGGCTATCTGGTTTTTAGCAAGTAAAAGGAGAGGGTAATGAACAAGGAAGTTAAGAGTATCGAAAAGTATGTGGGTAACTTTCCAGAAGCGAATCCGATCTTCAAAAGCTGGGATGATCCAGTAGATACACCAGATGTACATCGTAGCTCTCAGCCTAATTATAATGGGGAGGATGAGGTTCAGGATATCAATGATGAAGTTCTCAATGCCCTGGGGCTTAAAAATGTAAAAACTATCGTTAGCCTGAATTATTTACCCACGAAGCAGAGTCCTGAGGAACTTCGAAAAAAAGGTATCGAGTACTTGCATTTAACACTTAAGGACTTTGCTGCCCCGACCGTTAAACAATTGAAGGAAGGCTGTGATCTGATCGCTGCTACTCGGAATAAGAAGCAAGGATCTCTGGTGTATTGCGGTGCTGGTTTTGGAAGAACAGGCACCATGATGACCGCATATCAAATATACATTACGCCCGGATGCACATCAGCTCAGCTTCAAAACTACATTGACGCGTCGACGGCTGAAACAGACGATCAAGAAAAAGCACTCCGTGACTTCCATAAATCGCTATATTTATAAGCTGTAATGAAAGATGCGTGCGCGTCAGGTTTGAAGTTGTCGCGTTCTGCATTACTAGGCTTCTTCTGCGCCTAACCGTGCCGCTTGTCTCTGCCCGGCGGCGTGAATTATCCGCGCCACGTTTTCGCTAACTTTGATTTCGTGGCGCGGGTACTTCGTGAAGGCTGCAAGCTCTTCGTCGGTCATCAGGTCCATCTTCATGATGGCGACCTGCAGCAGTTCGCTGGTAACCGACATCTTGGCCCGTTCCTTGACCCGATTCAGAGCCTCTTGGATGCCTGGCCTAACCTTGTGTCGAAGCTCCTTTTCTCCAGCAGCCTTTTTCTTCAAGGCGGATTTCTCGTTCCGCTCCTGAGGTGTTTTTGCCATTCAGCACCCCCTTCAGTCCGCTAAGCGGCAAGTGAACCTGTGCCCGGCGCTGGTGGCGCTGCCGGGCCATTCGTTTGAGTTTCATGGGATAGCTCCATATCGGTGTCGAGCCAGCCTGCAAGCCACCACCCGCCGTCTACGGTCATGTTTCCGTAGGGCTGGGAGAGGCGGCACTTTCCGTCTTGGCGGCAGGCCCGGCCCTGGTAATAGGCCGCTGGGTGGATGAGGCGGAACCGTCGAGCCTTCATGATGCTTCTCGGCTGGAGGCTTCGCGTCGCTCACCGCGTTTCGGGAAATCGATCTGAAAGGCCTCAAGGATTCGAACCAGCGTCCCATTGCCGATACCGATCCTCTTCTCCACCTGGTGGCGAGTCAGGCCGACATCCCGAAGGGCGGTGATTCGTTCTGCCAGCTTCGCGTCTGCCGCCGCGTCGGTGTATGGCGTCTTCCGCTTACCCTGGCAGCCCGGGGCAAACGTGAAGTCTTCCCGCTGCGACATCGTCCACAGGGTGTTCTGTGGGATGCCCAGCTTCTGGGAGACTTCCCGGCAGGTCATCGTTTTGGCCATTTCGGCGATCAGGACTGCACGCTCTTTGGAGCGTTGTTGTCTCGCGCCTTGCTGGACTCCCTTCGGGATCTTCTGGGCTGGCTCTGGGTGCCGGCGGAAGGGCAGAGGCTTATAGGTGAAGCCGGCCAGTTCGACGGCTTGGCCTCCAGATGCGAAGAAGGCAGCCTTCGCTGCCTCCAGTTCTGCCTGGCGCTGGGCGCCGACGAGGATTTGATTGTCGATCATGCCGCCTTGCTCCTTAGCTTGGCCTCGTACTGGTCGACCAGTAGCTTGAACTGCCAGAGGTCTTCCTCGAGCTTCTCGATGTAGTCGTCATCACGCTTGAACTCTTGCAGCCAGAGCTGGCGCCCGACAGGCTTCAGGAGTGGGCAGTACATCCCGATATGCCACCACTTCCTGCCGGTGATCCACATGCAGCCCTGCACCTGGTCGACGACATCGCTTGCGTCGTTGTCGATGTGGAAGGCGCGCAGCTTGTCGGGGGCGAGAAAGCACTTGTACTCAGCACCTCCGTCGTCGCCGATGAACCCGTCCGCACTGGCGCCGAAGGCCCCGTCGTCAGTTTTGACCAGGCCCACCTGAGTGACGATCAAGCCCGTCTGGATTTCGTGCTCCATGCGCGCTTCTGGCTCCAGGTCGTGCCCGCGGCGCATCTGCCAGGTTTCGAACCCGCCATCCAGCGGCGCACCGCCGATACGCTCTACTGCCAGCTCGAAGGCGTAGGTGAGGGCAGCATTTGATGGTTCGCCCACGGTTTCGCCATCCAGAGCGCGCTGCACCACTTCAGCCTTTGGAGCGGCTTTGTAGCCCGCCAGATCGCGAGCGCGGGTCTCGCTATGCCCAGCCAGGATTGAATCGACGTAGGTGCGCTGCTGGGCGGTCAGGCCGTTGACCTTGGCGCGGGCGGTGCTGAACATGCTGGCGGTGATAACTCCGGCGCGGCCTTGCAGCCACTCGGGTGATCCTTGGGTGCAATTGACGATGATCATTGGCTTGCTCCTGTTTGCGGGGCTGCGCTGAGCTGCGAGCCGCGAGTGCTAACCGCTACCTTCAATGCCTCGTAGAGATCGTCCGCCGTCTTCTTGTCAGTTGCCTTCAGGTCCTGGGCGAACTTGACGCCCTCCTGCCAGATTGCCGTGAGCGAATCTTTGGAGTCAGCGGCGTAAGCCTTGGGGATCCACTCATTCATCAGCTCGCCGAGGCTTTGGGGTTGAGCGCCGCCGCCGTTCCCGTCGTTATCCTCATTCGTCAGCACGACGTTGAAGATCATCATTGTCAGGTACCGCCTGGCGTAGCTGTAGGTCGAGCCATTGGCGTGCACACCGGTCTTGTTGACGCTGCCTTTGATGCCAGTCGAGTCAATGGGAAGATCGACGTGGTAGCGCTTGGTGTGCCCGACCTCGTGCATGCAGTCGCAGACCGTGCGGATGTGCCCGGCCAGCGGGCTGTCGTCGGTGCCGAACGACAGCGAAAAGCCGTGGAGGGTGTAGGTGGGCGCGATCTTCTTGTCGATCGACTCCAGGGCGGCATAGGAGCTGTTGGTCTGGCTGTTGTATTTGTCGCGGAACACTGGGCCGATTTCGGACTGGGCGCGAACCATGGCGGCATTGAAGGCAGCCGCGGCAGAACGATCGGTGTATCGCTCGTACATGGCCATCATGGCCTGCATTTTCTCGGTGTCGAACGAAGGATCGGTAGCCGCGCGCTGGACCATGGTCAGCATGGCGGTAGCTTCCGGGCTGGCGCCGGCCTGCACCGGATGGCGCTGTTCACGGTGTTCGGCAATTGCTGTAGCGCTCATGGCACACCTCAGTAAGCGATGGAAATGTTCGGGATCTTGCGCAGGGCAATCAGGGTGATCGCCTGTTTGGCGCATTCCTCCGTCATGCCGCCGGTGACGAAAGCCTCCAGGGCGGCGCGGTTTATCTTGGTCTTGTGCGCCTTATCAGCCTCGCGGGCTTCCTGCTGGCGGAGAATTTCAGTTGCTGCAGCATCAGCTCTGCGGCGCTCGTCCAGGCGGGCTTGCTCGGCAGCCTCTTCGGCGCGGCGGGCGGCGGCCTGGCGCTCTTGCTCGGCTCGCTGCTCAACCGCGACGCGATCGGCTTCGGCCTGGGCCCTGGCGCGCTCGGCTTGCTCGGCCTGCAGCTTCAGCTCCAGCTCGCGGCGATCGGCGGCGGCCTTGGCTTCAAGTTCGCGGCGCTGGGTGGCTTCGCGCTCGGCCTGAGCCTTCTGCTCGGCTTCGACCCGGGCGAGTTCGGCGGCTTCTCGGGCGATGCGCTCTTCGCGCTCTTTCTGCTCGCGGGTTTCAGCCTCGGCGCGCAGGCGGGCCAGTTCGGCCTGCTCGGCTTCGTACTGCTGACGGGCGACGAGGGCGGCGCGCAGCACCTTCAACGAATCGTCCTTGGCCCGGGCAGCTTCGGCTTCGAACTCTTCCCACTGTTCGCCCAGGGCGACGGCCTCAACCTTGGCGATGCGATCAGCCAGGTCTTCGGCGGTGATGCCTTCCAGCGCTTCGGCGTGGAGCTTCAGGTGGGCGATGGCGTTGTTGTGCCCGTCCACCCGCGCATCCTCGGCGGCCTGCCACTCGTTCAGCGGCCGGCGCACTTCTTCCTGCCAGATATCCAACGTGTCGCGCATCCGCTTGCGCTCGGCGTCGATTTTCTTCGGGATCTCCTTCAGGTCGGCGACCAAGTCCTTGCCCACGTTATCTAGTGCGGTCTTGGAGCGGGCTACCTTGTAGGCGATAGAAGCGATGGCTTCGCGGCCTTTGCGGGTTGTGACGTCCGGCACAAAGGCGTCGATCTCGTCGCGGATCTTCTTGAGGTACGGGTCCAGGCCGTTGGCGACCTGGTACACCTGAAGCGCAGTTTCTTTCGGCGGCACGACGGCCAGTTCGGTTTGTGCGGACATGTGAATCTCCCGCGCCATCCCTGCGGTGGGCGCTGATGAAGGGGTTACTGAGTGATCCGATCAGCGAGAGCGCTGAGCAGCATCAAGAAGGTGAAGAGGGCGATAGCTGGGAAAGCGCCGCGCCAGAGCAGGTAGCGGCGTTGGCGTTGGTGGCTGGTCATGGCCGAACCCTCACCGCAATCCGGCCACCTTTCATGGTTGCGCTCAAGCGGCGCGGCAGGCTGGCCACTGCACGTTCACGCGGCAGGCCGATCACCTCATTGAAGGGAAGGCCAAAGCCCAACATCACCAGCCTGGCTTCAATCTCGTCGCATTGCTCATCGATGAGCGATTTAACCGGTGCAGTGCTCATGCAACCTCCTTGCGCCCATCAACGATCTTGTTGAGGCGGCCACAGTAGTGGTTGAACTCTTCGATGGTGATTCGCTCATCAGCGAGCATTTCGGTAATGAGCTTCTGAACCATGAAGCTCCAGCTCAGGTCCGTGCTGGGGTGCGCCATGGCGTCGAGCTCGTTATCGAGCAGGACGTGCGGGCTCATAGCTCGGCGTCCTCGGCCTGGGCGATCAGCGCGTCGTCGGCCAACGGCTCCAGGAACTCGGCCGCCAGTTCGATCAGGCACTGATCCGGCTTTTCGTCGCCCAGCAGGCTCGCTGCTGTGGACCTGCTGGGCTCGCCAAAGGCCGCCTGAATGACGATCTCGGCCAGCCAGTCGCCTTTGTCCTCGCCTTCCTCCCAGCGCTTCAACAGGAGCAGCTGAATGTGGGTCTTGAACTCGGCGAAGGTTACGGTGCGAGGCGCGCGCAGGCGGCGCTGCACCTTGATGTCGCTACCCCGGGCCAGGAGCTCGCCAGCTTCTTCCTGCCAGGCCAAGCGCGCATCGGCCCGAGCATCGATCGCTGGAGGCGCCTGCCGGTTGTCGTATTCAAACTGTGCCTTGCGAAGTGCGCCCATGGTCGCCTCCAGGTGGTGGGTCAGTCGGTGTATGCGATGTACTTGAAGAAGCCGTTCTTCGCGTCGAATCGCTCAAAGCGTCCGCCGAAGGTTCCGCGCACCTTGTCCTCGACCTCCTTGGCGGAGGTGCCAACAGGGAAAACGCCTTCCTTGATCATTGAGCTGCTGCTGTGTGGTTTTGCCACCCAGTCGATCTTGGTCGGATCAAGCACTCGCGGCTTAGTGGCGATGATCGGCAGCGGACCGCCGAGGCCGATGGAAGAGATCTCGCGGACGCACAAAGGGTCGTCAGTAGCACGCCAGCCGCAGCCAGGGCAGCACATGTCGGCGTTCTCGTGGGCCCAGCAGGGAGGGCTGATGTGGCAGCTGCAGTTCTCGACCTTCTCCAGCCGGATTTCACCCTCGCAGCCGTCACGGCCGCAGGTGTCTCCCTCGGAATATCCAAGTTCGCTCATGTCGTTTTGCTCAATTTGCGGCCGCATTGGCCAGATGCCAGGCGCGGGTGACCAAACCCAGCTATAAGACTGGCCTGGCACCTGCCGATGCGGTCGATTTGAAGGGAAGGGGATGCAGGCGCCCGGCGCTGCCCGGGAAGCATCTGGTCTGGCCGGGAAGGCCCCGGATTCGCCTGCGGTGATGCAATCTGCATCGGGGTGTGATCTGGCCGGTACTGATCTCCGGCTTGCGAACCATGCCGAGGTGAACGGCTTGCGCCTACCTCAATGCCAGTTATTGCGACCCAGTACCGCGCGGGCATATGAAACTACTTAGCTGGTGTCGATCGTTCGCGGGAACTGTTTGCTTTCAAACCTGCGCATCAGCCTGCGCATTCAGATCACACTCCGATGCAGCCTGCGATGGGGAGCAGGGCATCGGGCCGTCTTTCCGGCTGTCAGGGAATCAGTGCGAGCCGAACCGGCGGTGCATTTCCTGCTTGGCTACTGCGCGGGAAGCGAAATGTCCTGGCAGATTTTCCTGAGCCTCGATGTCGAAGATGACAAACGGGGCGAACTGGCCGTCCCCTTGAAACTCAGGACCATCGGGATCATCTGGTCTCACAGCGCCGTCAACTGCGTAGCGATCTTGGTTCATCGTCTTGCCCTCCAGGGCGGTTGATTTGGGTTACTCGGCTTCCAGCTTCGCGAGCTCCGTCCGGAGCTTCTCGATGCGCTCTTGCTTCGCCCTGGCTTTCGAGTCTTCGGCGACTGCAAAAAGGCTTTCCAGAGCGCGCGGGTCAGCCATGGTCGCTACGATCAGCCGACTCACATACTGGCTTAATGCAGCCTCCAGGATTGGGTTGCCCTGAGACCTGCTAATGGCATCACACAGCGATGCCAGCTCTGGCGTGTCGGGCTTGATACTGATCCTTCGTGCTTCCATGGTTCTCTCCAGTGGATTCCCAATGCCGCCTCATAGAAGCGGCATCAGTGAATCGTTGGTGTTTGTGATGGCTATTTGCTGCTGGTAATCTCGGGTAAGGTGAAAATCAGAGGCTAAGGCCATGGACCCGAAGAATCTCGCGGTACTGATGCAGCTCAAGCAAGCCATGGAAAAGGCGAACCCTCCTGCCATTCCTTCTCCATTCGAACCGCCACCACCGAAGAAGCCCAAAAGCGGCTGGATCGTCGCGAACTGCCGATTCTGCAAAACCACCAAGTTCAGCTATCGGGCTGACTGGGTTAATCCCCCAGTCATGTGTGAGGGTTGTCGCAACGAGCGCAAGACTCGCTACAAGCCTGGCGAAGGCGACACCCTTTACTCAGCGACCAAGGTTTTCCATGGAGGCTCGCCAGGTTCGGGAAAAGGGAAATGACCGAGAGCCACAAAGAGCTGATTGAGCGTCTAAAGCGAGCTGTCGCCAAAGTGCAGCGCGAACTTGATTCAATGCCGCCAGGCGAGGGCGGCGGCCTGGTTACCGAAATTCAAACATTGGAGCAGCGCATCAAGCGCGAGGAGCTTCATGCGTTATCTGGCTATCGGACTCCAAGGCGACCAGTATCTGGTGGCGCCCCGGGCTCTAATCGCCGCAAATGATGCTTTCCGCATAACCCTGTCAGGGGTATCTGGAGAGCATCCTGCCCGCTGATAACGGGCAGGTAATCTCTACTCCTTGCATAGGCCAACGGTCGCTTTCCCGTCAGTGACTTTCAGCGCGACACGGGATCACGGTCCCAAGGCCAAACGCTTACTCACCACCACGCAGCCTCTCCAGCTACGCCCTCCGATGAGGTCTCCTATGCCCAGCGCCGACATGAGGTCGAATCGCTGCGTACCGTTGCGCGGTACGTCCGCTGGCTATGCATCGGCCAGCTCGGCGTCCATCTGGTTGTTAAAGAGCGGTGGCCGGTTGAGGGCCTCCGCAGTCCCTGGTGGGTGACTGCGATGGGGTGAACTATACGAATCCTCATAATCCCAGTCAATACGGTTTTGCATAATTTTTCGAGTGGGTATGAAAAAGCCCGCACTTGGCGGGCTCTTAACGTATATGTCAGATCAGTTTACTGGGTCGTAACCCTGTACCCACATATTGAAGGTGTGCTGGGTCGAATTCCGGAAGCTGTCACACCAGGAATACGGGGCGCAGCTGAAGGTTCCCCTGATCGCATATTTCCCATCACCAAGGGACTGCTTGAACACCTGGCCATTGAGGAATCCGATCTGACTAGTAGGGTACGTTTGAATGAAGGTGTCGTTAGCTGACATAACCTTCATGCGAGTGACCATCGATGCACCTTCAATGGCCCGCGCCCACATGGCTGAACACTGTTTCTCCCCGCTGCACACCGGTGTTGGCTGGACATTATGGAGCAGCATGTCAGGTTTTTTTGGCGGAACAGCACAACCTGAAACGAACGATATCGCCAACGCGGCGAGAGCTACATGACGCATGGTTTCCCTCCCAGGGTAAATACTCAAAACAACTTGTTGAATTTCAACCTATCCCGCCACCTCTCCAGATGACCTTTCCGAGGAAGGGCATGTCATGCAAAGCAGCCTCACTGACAGGCTCATCTGGGTATGAAATTTTGTCCGGGTTGTCGCTGCGAATCACCCAGGAGCCGGTAAGCTGCTGGCTCAATCGCTTGATGCTGTTACCGCCATCTGGGCGACGGATAACGTACACCTGCTTGTCTTTGGGCTCCACCTTCGATGTATCGAAAAGAACAACATCACCCTCAAAAATATAGGGCTCCATGCTGTCCCCGTCGGCGTAGATAACAAACAGGTTCTCGGGCTTCGAGTTCATGCGCCTGATCCACTCGCGCTTGAAGGCCAGGCCTTCGGTTACCTCTACGTGTTCATTGAGGTAACCATTGCCGCAGGCGCCGCGAGCTGTGAACTGGGGGATCAAAGCGTATTCCTTTTCGCTCGGGGAGGTTAGTTCTCGCGTTTTTTCCTCGCCGCCGCCGAACAGAAGCCAATCGGGAGAGACGCCCAGCGCCATGGCAATAGGTTCAATAGTGCTCTTCCTTGGACTCTGACTTTCCCCGGAGAGGATCCTATTGATTGTGGGTTGTGGCACCTTGGCCCGCCTGCCCAGCTCACTTTCATTCAAGCCAAGCTCTCGCAGTTTGCTGCGGAGCCTATCTGCCACGCTCATAAAATCACCATACAAAAACGTATACGAGGAATTGTATTGCTCCGGGCTATCAGTTTCCGTATGATTTGATATGCAAAACTTCATAGGAGGACGGCCATGACAGTCCAAATGATGCTGGTACGCCTTTTTCAGCTTGGGCTGTCTCAGGCGCAGATCGCCAAAGACTGCGATACCACGCAACCGACCATCTGCAGAGCAGCGAAAGGCGGCGCAGATGTTCGCTACGAACTGGGAAAGTCGATCGAAACCCTGCTCAGCAAAACAGAACGAGCCGCAAAAAAGTCGGCTGAACGCAACCAGAAAGCAGCTTAAGGAGCAATCCCCGCATGTACGCCAACCGCAATCACCTGCATGACCGCGAGATCAAGGTCCGGGTCGATGAGGACACGTTTGAACTGATCCAGGCGCTGGCGAAGTTCCATCGCACCCAGCGGGCAGTGCTCTGCCGCGAACTGCTGGAGGCTCAGCTGGCCGCCCTAGCTTCGGAGAATAACGGCGATCAGCACGTGGCCTGAAGGCCCGTAGGAGGCCCCATGCCGAGCGAAGAAATCGGATTGGACCAGGGGCAGATGGAACAGCTGGAGCGAGAAGCGATGCGACGGGGCGTAAGTCCCGAGACACTCGCCGCTGAGCTGATCCGTCGTGAGCTGGCCAACCGAACCAAACCCCGCAGTCCGCGGGGAACCGTTACACCGTTTCACCGAAAGGCCTGAACAGGCCCTCATCCAGACACGTAGCAACCAGGGGAACACCTGATGGCCTATGACGACAAAACCCACCGCCACGACCACCAGGTCAAGGTCCGTCTGGATGACGAGGATTTCAACGAGTTGAAGGGGTATGCCCTGGAGCTCAAGGCTCAGCACAGCGTATTGGCCAGGGAAATCATTCTGGCCGCGCTGGCGTTCAAGAAAGAGCACGGGCATCTGCCGCTGATCAACGAGAAGAAGGCCAGGGCCTGAATAGGTCAGGGGAGGGCGAATGCCACCTGCAAATGACGCAGTACCGAAGCAGGACGTAGAGGTTGCGCGCTTCAGGGCGCACGACTTCGAGGACCTTGAGGCCTGGGCCGAAGAGGTAGGGATCAGCACCGACCAACTGGCCGAGCAGATCTTGAAGAAAGCTGCGCAGTTCTTGTCGCAGCGCGTGAAACCCAAGAGCAACAACGTGGTGCCGTTCGCGGCTCCAAGGTAACCGCCAGATCCCTAATTAGGGACTGGCAGCAAGAGCCCCTAAACAGGGACTGGCATCCGGCGCGAAGGCGCGCCACGAAACGATCAAGCGCCAAACGTGGCGCAAAACCAAAACCGCAAATCGCGGGCGCAAAAAAACCAGGTTCACGGCCTAGTCATTTGCGATACATAAGGAAAATCTACATGGGCAATTTAACCCAAAACGCCGTCAACGTAAACGGCCCACAAATCACGGTTGAGCAAGTTACGCCTGAAATGGCTCGGGCCTGGCTGGGTGCGAACGTCGGCAATCGGCCAGCGAGCTCGGCGCACGTGGCAAAGCTGGAGCGTGCGATCCGCGATGGGAAGTGGAAGATGACGGGTGACCCGATTCGCTTCTCCACCGGGGGCAGCCTGCTTGACGGTCAGCATCGACTGACTGCGATCCTGCAATCTGGTGAAACCGTTCCTTGCGTAGTTATGCGTGGCCTGGACGAGAGCATCTTCGACGTACTCGACAGCGGCAAGAGTCGCCAGAAATCGGATGTCCTCTTCGTGCAGCTCGGCCTGCCCGTTGAAACCTGCAAGATGCTTGCGACGGCCACCACGTGGATTATCGACTACGAAAAGGAGCAGTACGGCTTCCCTGGCAAGGCTGAGAAGTCCGAAGTATTGGACTTCGTTAAACGAAACCCACTGGCGATCGCCGCAGCCGAGTATGCCCAGGCACTCCCTCGTCAGGCGCCGGTGCCTCGCTCCGTGGCAGCGATGTTCTATTACTACGCCAGTCAAAATAGCCAAGCCAAGGCAGAGCGCTTCCTTGAGCGGTTTATGGTCGGCGCTGTCGATGGCGCGACGGATAACCTGCTTTATCTGCGCAATCGCTGCGCCGCAGCAACTCTTGATCGTCGCCCGATTCACCGCAGTCAGATTCTGCGCGCCCTGATTCGTATCTGGAATGCGGAGATGCGCGGAAAGCCTATCAAGCACTCCCAGAACGCCATGCGAACCGACGACGCATTCCCGACCTTCATCTGAACAGGATGGGGTGGGAAACCGCCCCTTTATCCATATGGCTGATCAAATTATTCAGTGCCAAGCCTCGCTGATCAAGGTCGAGAACAGATTCCGCAAGGACTTTGGCGACATTGAAAGCCTGGCCAAAAGTATCGCAGAACTTGGCCTACTGCAGCCTATCGGCATCGACTCCGGGTATCGCCTGGTTTTCGGTGAGCGTCGGTTGCGGGCATGCCTTTCCCTGGGCTGGCAGAAGATCCCAGTCCGCACCGTTCACATCGAATCGATCCTCAAGGGCGAGCTGGCCGAGAACGAATTTCGCAAGGACTTCACCCCATCCGAGCGTGTTGCCATTGGAGAGGCTATCGAGCGTGAGCTCGGCGACAGAATGGGGCGCCCACCCGAGGAAAGTCCGGAAAATTTACCGGACTTTCCGAAAGGAGACACCAGAGACATAGCCGCAAAGGCTGCTGGTTTTGGTAATGGCAAGACATATGAGCAGGCCAAGCGTGTAACCAATGACGCTGCGCCGGAGCTTGTCCAGGCAATGGACGAGGGCCGCGCATCTGTGTCAGCGGCGGCTTTGCTTTTGACACTGCCAAGAGACCAGCAGGCCGCTGTTGCCTCTGGCGATAAGAAGGCTATCCAGAGAGCCTCAAGGGACGCCAGGTCGTCGCTCAGGCCTACTCCTGCGGCAACTGATCTGGTTCTTACCGTGATCACTCAAATGGAGCTTTTAGCCCGCTATCTGGAGCGCAACGAGGTGGATTCGAGCTGCCTGCATGACCTGCTGGCTGCAGATCTGCGTGAGTGCGATCCGTCTGTGATTTCCAGGCTGTCTGCAGCCGCATCGCTGATGGCTTCGCTCGGGCGAATCGCCGAAAGCTCCCTCATGAAGGAGGCCGCCTAATGGCCCGTGCACGCAATATCAAACCTGGCCTGTTCAGCAATGAACTGTTGGCCGAGCTTCCTGCCTTCGACCGCCTGTTGTTCATTGGCATGTGGTGCCTGGCTGACCGGGAAGGGCGCCTTGAGGATCGTCCCAAGCGTATCAAGATGGAACTGTTCCCCTGTGACGACTATGACGTTGATGCAGGCCTATCCCGCCTGGCTGTTGCCGGATTCGTCAGCCGCTACCAGGTGGAGAGTTTCTCGGTCATCGAGATCGATAACTTCCAGAAACACCAGAACCCACACGGCTCTGAAAAAGACAGCGTGCTGCCAGATAAAGATGGGTATCTCACCGTTAACGAACGGAAGAAGAACGTTGTTTTACCCGGTAAGCAACGCAAGGTTCACGTTAAAGAACAGGTTTTTAACGTTAACCCACCGTTAGAGCCTGTTAACCCAACGGCCAATAACGCCCTGATTCCTGATTCTCCGAATCCTGATTCACTGATTCCTGAAGAAGATCAACACAACACTCAACGCGCGGAGCAGGAAAATTCCGCCGACCCAAAGGCGCCCTGCGAAATGACCCTTGAGTGGGTTCCCGATCAGAAGCTGCTGAAGGCCTACGCCGCGCGCATGGGCATTCCTGTTGACCGCTTCACTGCCGAGGCCACTGCCGCTTTCGTCTGCCACTACTCGGCGTCGTGCCGCGTAGAGACCCAGGCGTCCTGGGTGAGCCTGCTGGTGAAGTGGGTGAAGCGTGACTCAGTATCGGCGAGCAACATTCGCCAGTTCCCACTCCGTCGACAGGTGAACGGCCCTGACTTCGATGGTCGCGACTGGGCCGAAAACATGGACGGTGTCCTGTGAGCAAGCCTAAGCCGCCGAGAAGCGCGGCACAGCTCATGAAGGCAGCCGGGGCAACCGATGACCTCCCGGGCGCAATGGCTGGCTACAAGCCGCCACCAACGCCCGTGATGCCAAAGACTTTGCCGCCTGGCACGGTTGACGTCGTCAACGCGCTTTTTAAGGAGCTGCAGGCCATCTTCCCGGCTTGGAAGCAAGCGTGGCCGACCGACGCCGCACTGAACACCTCCAAGCGCAGCTGGATCAAAGCGTTCATCGTGGCCGAGATAAACACTCTGGAGCAGATCCGCTTCGGCATAGAGCGTTGCCGATCACTCGGCACAGACTTCGCACCGAGTGTCGGCAAGTTCATCAAGCTTTGCCAGCCGACACCGGAAATGCTCGGCATCCCGTCACACGACAAAGCCTTTCGCGAGGCGCTGGTGAACGCCCATCCGAGTCGGTTCGGGGGTCGAGTTTGGTCGCACCAAGCGGTTCGTCATGCTGCGCTGCAATGCGAGATGCACAACTTGGGCGACCTTATCCCCGAGAAGGCCAGCAAGGTATTCGACAGGGCCTATGACGTCACCATCCGCATGTTGATGCAGGGCAAGCCGCTGGAAGACATCTCTATCGGCATCGGCCACGACAGCCAGAAGAGTCAACTGGAGCTGGCCGAAGAGTACGCAAGCCAGCGCCAGGCGAGGCTGCTGGACCTCCAGCAGATCCCATCGAGCTCCGCCGCGTGCCGTGCACACCTGCTGGCCAAGTTAAACATCAAGCGCGCCGGGCAGCCGGTTGTGGAGGGGGTGTGATGAATTCCCTGTGGCTGGCCTTTGTCTTCGCGTTGTGTGCGATCGGCGGATGGGTTGGCGCGCACGAGAGCATCAAGAACGACTGCGACCGCATTGGTGGCTTCTACATCGGCAACACCACTTACAACTGCACCATCGGGAGGGCCAGGCCATGAACATCGACAAAGCAAAGCTTCAGCCCCTGCTGTGGGCAGTGGTAGGTGCATGGAGGGCCGGCGACCAGGATCTGCACCTGCGCACCGATGCTCTGGATGGATTCCTTGGGGAGCACACCGTGGAGGAGGTGGCCCTTGGCTTGCTCGCTGAAGTGGAGCGGCTGGAGGGTTGCGAAGAGGTGTTGCGCAACCTGGTCAGCTATGTCGGGGCTGATGCTTACAGCGCGTCTGAAGTCGCCCCCGAAGTGTTTGCCCGCAAGATCATGGACGGCATCAACATCCTCAATGACCCGCTGGCACAACTTGCCGAGAAGCGTGGCGCGGAGCGCGACCAGCTTGCAGCCGACAATGAAAGCTTGCGTGGCAGTTGCAAAGCAATGGGCTTGGATATGGGAAAGCTCACCCGTGAGCGGAACTCGTTCAGGCGTAGCGCCGAGAAGCTCAAGGCCGAGAACGAGGTGCTGCGCAAGGATGCCGAGCGATACCGGTGGCTGCGAGATGAATGTGGCGTGGTTGCTTACAAGGAAATCGCGGGCTCCATTGGTCCAGGCATGTTGCCATCTGGCGAAAAGCTGGAAGCGGCGATAGACGCCGCGAAGGAAAGGGAGGCCTGCCATGTCTAAGCCATCCAAGCCACGGCCTATGCCTGTTTACTTGGTCCTACGCCGCTTGCTAGACCCGGCCACCGGTAAGGAAGTCGCCGCGTTTGTACCGTCCTCTGACGCCGACCGGTCGATCCTGCGCGAGCGGGACTTCCGTATCAACACCAAGATCCGCGCCGACCTCAAACAGCCACGCAACCCACGGTTCAACGGATTGGTGCACGGCCTGGGCCGGGTGCTGAGCCAGAACATCGACCGGTTCGCGGGGAAGCAGTCCCATGACGCCATCAAGGCCCTGCAGCTGGAGTCTGGCGTGTACTGCGATGAAGAGCAGTTCGACATCCAGGGCCTGGGCCAGCTCACCCGCAAGACGCCACGCAGTCTCTCCTACGACTCGATGGGGGAGGAGGTGTTCCAGGACTTCTGGCGCCAGTGCTGCGCCTACCTGGTGCTGCATGACTGGCCGACGCTCACCGAGGAGCGGTTGACCGAGATGGCTGAATTCGAAGCGTTCAGGGAGGCGGCATGATCTGGATTATCGCTCTGGTTTTGGCATTGTCTGGCCAGCCGTTTGCCGCGGTCATCGCCTGCATGATCGGCCTGCTTATGGGGGCAAATTAATGCGCGTATCTCTCAAGGAAGTGAAGCAGAAGACCTGCAAGGCGTGCGGCGGGAAGTTCCGGCCATCGCTGTCGACGCAGAAGGCCTGCAGCGTGAAGTGCGCGCTGGCCATGGCGCCGGTGAATCACGATAAAGCCCGGAAGGCCATCGACCAGCGCAAGCGCCGCGAGATCAAGGTTCGCAAGGAGGGGCTCAAGACCCGGGCGGACCATGCCAAAGAAGCCCAGGCCGCGGTCAATCGCTATGTCCGGCTGCGAGACGCGCATCTGGGCTGCATCAGCTGCGACAAGTCAGCCGCATGGCAAGGGCAGTGGCACTGCTCGCACTTCCGCAGCGTAGGCGCGGCCCCGCACCTGCGGTTCAACCTCTGGAACATGAACAAGTCATGCAGTGCCTGCAACAACTTCCTGAGCGGAAATATCGTGGCCTACCGGCCTGCACTCATCGAGAAGATTGGTCAGGAAAAGGTCGATTGGCTGGAGTGTAACAACCGCTTGGCGCGCCACGACATCCCGTACCTGAAGCGGATGAAGGTTGTATTCACTAAAAAAGCCAGCCGGCTGGAGGCTCGAATCCAATGCAATGCAGCGTGAAAGATTGCGGGCAAGCCGCAAGATATAAGGCCGCTCAGCTGTGCCAAAAGCACTACTTCCGCGTCAGGCGGAATGGGGATGTCGAGAAGCTTCCAGCGAGCCGAATTCAGCGCGTAGTCACGCCAAACGGTTACGTGCGTATCTGGGGCCCAGAGCACGCCCTTGCTGATCGCAACGGGTATGTGTTCGAGCACCGCCGAGTCATGTGGGAAGTTGTCGGTCCTGGATGCCGAGATTGCGAGATCTGTTCCAAGCACGAGACCTGGCTGACTTGCCATGTCGACCACATCGATGAAAACCGTCAGAACAATCAGCGAGTCAATCTCCGGGTCCTATGCCGGGGCTGCAACGTTAAGCGAGGCTTCAAGCCGGAAAGCTACGAAAGGCGGGGTCGGGCCGGACTTGTTGAGTTCGAAGGCAAGAGGCTGACGCCGGCGCAGTGGGCCCGCGATCCAAGGGTCAAGATCAGCGGAGCGACCATCATCCGAAGAAAGCTGGCAGGCATGTCCGACCATGACGCTCTGTTCGCGGAGAAAAGAACGCATAACGGGAATAGGCGGCCCATCAAGGCCGAGTACCGGGCAAAGATCAAACAGCTGAAGGAGGCTGCAGCATGACCCCAGCATGGGCGTTTTTCATTCTGGCCGTGATGCTTGTGGCATCCGGTGGGGCTTTGGCCTGGGGATCGGCCTTGGCGCGAAAGCGTAGTTACGAAGAATTCATTGTGAACAAGAACAGCCGGAACAAGGGGAACCGACCATGAAAGTAATCAGCGCTCGCCAAGTCTGGCACGACGCACTTCACGAAAACCGCGCCTCCGCCCTGGCTGTTGCCGCTGAACAGGCCGCCCTGGGCAAGAAGGGTGGCGCTGGCGACGTGAAGATCATGGTGATGCTGGAGAACCATGACGGGCAGGAGGTGTGCAAGGTGTACGAGGTCCGCAAGGAGGGGGTGCAAGAAACTCGACCTGGTCGCCGCCTCACCAACGACCGCTGTGCGCACATGCTGACCGCGGGCCTGGTGATTCAGGCGATCGACTCCCTGCCGAAATCGCTGCGCCACCTGGGCAATTTCCTGTACTCGCCCGTGGCCAGCGGTAACGACCTCAGCATATCCCATGGCCTGGTATGGCTGGGAAGCGGCCTGGAAGCGCTCACAGACCGAAAGAAGCAGCGAGCCTACTGGATGGCTATGGCCGCGCTCCAATCGCACAAGACGCTCGTTCACGGCGGCGAGGCGATGGGGCCGGGAGCGGTATGCATGTTCGTCGAGGATCGAACCGGCGAGAAGATGAATCCGCAGAACTGGGCCAGGGATTGGCAGGAGATTTGGGAGGCGCTTTGTAATCACGTTGACAAGTTGGACAAGCAGGCTCTCAAGCCAGTTGCTGCGGTCGTTCAGCGGCTTCGTGATCGTGAGGAAGAGGAAGCAGAAATAGCAGCTTGACCATTTGAGGAGTGTTCTGGCAGTATTTCGCCATCGTCATAATTTCGCCTAAGGCGAAAACATTCAAGCCCGGCCCAAAAAGCCGGGTTTTTTATTGCCCCCGAGAGGGCCTCAAGAGTCCCGGCTATTGCCCCGGTTTTTTTGTTGTCCAGCGCTTATATACTGCTCTCCAAACTAAGAGGGCATGGCATGTATACTTTTTTTCATGCGGACAGAAATGCGTCGCTAAAGCCAGGTCAAGAATTGGATGTCGATCATCGAGGGCTATCAATTTTTGGATCGGTCTATTGGTCTCAAATCCAAGTGGTGCCTCCTCCCGGCTCAGACTCTGCCGTGATACGAGAGTATTGCGCTGAAAAGGCATTGGACATTGTTGGCTTTCCCTGGTCGAGGCATTGCTCGATATTTGCAGCAGAAACCGTTGAACAAGCAATTGATTTTGCGCGTTCGATCAAGCCAGTTCCTGACAATCCGATTCCCATCTACGAGATTGTTGCAAGCCGTGCGTCAAGGCATGACGTGACATGGCTAGACTTCGAGGCTAGCTTAGAGGCTCGCATTGAATATGCCTGCGCATACTGGCGCATGCAGGAGTCGAATCACCAACCAGAAGAGGGACCGCGCAAGTTGCCTCAATGGGAAATCCTTATCCCCCTTCCAGCTAGGGTTGGTGCGCAAGTAGCGACAGTCTGCTTTTAGGGTTCGTTGCTTTTTCAGGGGCCTCGGCATTTGCCGGGGCTTTTTCGTTTTCGGCTCCACCACACCCATCGCTCCAAGCTGGGAGTGCCACTGGGGCTGATTTAAACCCGCAGGTTCTGGAGTCGAGCATGAAGAGCGAATACCGCTGCCTTGTTGAGGCGATCATCTGCTGCGAGCAGAAGCTAAAAGAGGCCAAGGCTCTTCAGCATGATGCTCAAGAGAGGCTCACCCAGGCAAACGTCTTCGTGGAGCATCAAGAATCCAGTCTCCAGGAGAGCGAGAGGAAGCTGATCGAACTGGAGTCGAAGATTCTTGCCCAAGAACCGCCAGGGCTGGGCGACGAGATCAAGGAGATCAACGCCTCTCTGAAGATCATTTGTCGCGAGGTCATGCGGCCAGAGGTCTAAAGTCCCATTGGCTTGGTAAGCAGCTGTACTCCTATCGAGAGAGCTTGGTTAAGGACTTCCGAGGCGACGGTCTTCGCGCCGGATTTCGTGGCTTCAGAGAGTTTCTCGCCGAGAGTCTCCGTCCCCAGAGATGGCTTGGGTACGTGCTTCAAAGCCTGTAGCCCGTAAGGCGTGAGCACATAAACGAAAATGTTTACAGGGGCGGCTTTGTTCGTGATGAACCCCGCGTGCACGAGCCACGCTAGCGTAGCTTCGAAAAATTCTGTCTCTGGGTCGCGCTCACCTTCAGTGACGGCACCCCCTGAAATAGGGTCGTACTCAAGATATTTTACGACAGAGAGGCCGGCGACATCTGGGCCCACGCTCGATGGAATGGGAAATCGCTCATACAGAAACGCGAGTATGTCAGCGCTCATTTCATCGAAGCGCTCAATGTTTGTTTTTGCCATGGCTCCGTGTCTTGTCTAGCCGTAGGGGTGACGACGATAGCACGGAGCCATGTTTTTCTTCTTTGCACACTTGCCCGATCCCTGAAGGGGTCTCAATCGGGCCTTTTCTTCCAAGGACACCCCTTATGGCCGAACCAACAAGCACTGCCGCCAGCGTAGTGCTGGGAAAATACGGGGTGGTGATGGCTGCATTCATCGGCTCGATTCTTTCGCTTGGCTTCCTGAAGGATCTGACCCGCTTCCAGGCAGCGACCGCTGTTGCCACCGGCTTCGGCTTCTCGGTCTACCTGACCCAGCCCGTCACCGCCTGGCTTGCCCCCAAGCTTGAGCTTGCAGTGACCGATGACCTGCTGTGCGGCGTGGCCTTCGTGCTGGGCCTTACAGCCATGAACATCATCCCGGCAATCAAGGCTGCCATGGGGTCGTTCGTCACGGCTCGAGGTGCCTGATATGAACAACATCCTGGTTTCAGCGCTGACTGCCCTGGACGTGTTTCTGTGCGTTCTAGTGGTGGCCGCCGCGTGCGACTACCTGCGCAAGGTTCGTCCAGCGGACCAGCCGCTCTTGAGCATTGCGTTCTACCTGGTTGCCATCGGCGGATTCGGGGCATTCGCCACAGCCCTGCAGGGGCAATGGGTGAATCCATTCGGCGCGATGCTTCATGCCGGTGTTGTCGCATATGCCTGGGCCCGACGCGGTCACGTGTTCAGTTGAGTCGCGCCACACATTCAAGGTGCGCCGTTTCGTGGCGCGACAACCCCCAGAGGAATCACCTATGGACAACCAGCACAAGAAAATCACCGGTTACCGCGACCTGAGTCAGAGCGAGATTGACGGCATGAATTCGATCAAGGCCCTGGAAGCGGGCGCCGGCGAGCTGTTCAAGCAGATCGGGCAGATTGAGGGTGTCGACCCACGCCTGCTGGCTCTGGCTAAGACCAACCTGCAGCAGGGCTTCATGTGGTTCGTGCGCTCGATTGCCAAGCCTGCTGATCCGTTCTGCTGAGATCTCCCCATGACTACCATCGCCTACAAAGACGGCGTGATCGCCTACGACTCTCGCCAGACCCGTAACAGTGCAATCGTTTCTGACGATGCCCCGAAGCGCCAGGTTGTCGACGGCGTCAGCTTCTTTCTCTCTGGCGCCGTATGCGATGAGAAGGCCTTGATCGCCGCGTACTTCGGTACTCCATCGGCAGTTCCTGTGGAGTGCTCAGGCTATGTCGTCGATGGCGACAAGCTGATGATGGTCGGTCATGACGACAAGACGGGCATCTGGAGGCAGGATCTCGACCCGACCAACCCCGACGCCATTGGCAGCGGTGCCCCATATGCCCTGGCTGCAATGGACATGGGTGCAAGCGCTGAGGAAGCGGTGCGTGCCGCGATGAAGCGGGACATCTACACCGGCGGGAAGATCAGAACCCTGAGGCTTGACCAGCATGCAAAGGCCAATACCTCCACGTGACCTGATCGAGTCGCCCTGGCTGATCCTTCGGCCAGCTCCTGATGTGTGGGAGTGGATACAGCAGGAGATCTTGGCCGTCACCGGCAGTATCCACAACGAAGAGCACGCGCACCTGATCGACGCCAACATCGGCGTGCTCTGGGCATCCTCTGGATTCGCCAAGCAGGGCCGGGTGGTGCTGGGCCAGGCCGAGCAGGTCATGTTCCGTGCCGGTGGCTGGCAGAAAGCTCGCCAAGAGCAGCAGATGCGGGACTGGTTCGGCGAGGAGCCGGATTACCTGATCACCCTGGCCGCTGACTACTGCGCCCAATGCACCGACGCTGAGTTCTGCGCCCTGGTCGAGCATGAGCTCTACCACATCGCCCAGGCGACCGATCAGTACGGCGCGCCCAAGTTCACCCAAGAAGGTCTCCCCAAGTTGCAGATGCGCGGACACGACGTTGAAGAGTTCGTCGGTGTGGTTCGTCGCTATGGGGCAGGGGAAGGCGTTCAGCAGCTGATTGACGCTGCAAGCCGGCCGCCTGAGGTGGCCAAGATCAACATTGCGAGGGCCTGTGGAACCTGCCTGCTTAAGTCGGCTTGATGTTTGACAGGCGCTTGACGGAAAACAATCTATGGCAGCCCTGAGCAACGAGGTGAAGGCCTTCATCGTTCAGGCGTTGGCCTGCTTCGATACACCGTCTCAGGTGGCAGAGGCCGTCAACAAAGAATTTGGCATTGAGATCAGCCGCCAGACGGCGGAAAGCCATGACCCCACCAAGCGGCAGGGGCGCAACCTGGCCAAGCGCTGGGTGACCCTGTTCGAAGACACTCGGAAGCGTTTCCGAGAGGAGACGGCAGAGATCCCCATCGCCAACCGAGCGTTTCGCCTCCGCGGGCTGGGCAGGATGGCTGAGAAGGCCGAGAGCATGCGCAACTTGGCGCTGACTGCCCAGCTGTACGAGCAGGCAGCCAAGGAATGCGGCGACATGTACGTCAACCGCAAGATAGAACCCGACAAGCCCCTGGGCTCCCAGGCGGACCAGCAGCACGCTGTCGCTGAGTACACCCTGGAGCCAGACGAGAATGTCCCCGCTACCCCGTACCTATGAGGCACCGGTCAAGCTGACGCCGAAACAGGCAAACATCTACGTCTGGGGATACCAGCGGAATGCGCGCTTCCGTGACGCGGTGTGCGGTCGCCGATTTGGCAAGACCTTCCTCGGGAAGGCAGAAATGCGCCGCGCTGCCCGGCTGGCTGCTGAATGGGGTGTGAGCGTCGAGGACGAGATCTGGTACGCCGCCCCGACACAAAAGCAGGCTCGCCGGGTCTTCTGGCGCCGCCTGAAGCAGGCCATACCCCGCGAGTGGAGAGACTGCAAGCCGAACGAATCGGACATGCTGATCACGCTCAAGAGCGGTCACTTGATACGCTGCGTGGGCTTGGAGAACTACGACGACCTGCGCGGCTCCGGCCTGTTCTTTGTCCTGGTGGACGAATGGGCCGACTGCAAGTGGGCTGCCTGGGAAGAAGTCCTGCGGCCGATGCTCTCGACCTGCGAGTACGTCGTCCCTGGAATTGGTAAGTGCAAGGGCGGTCACGCTCTGCGCATCGGCACGCCGAAGGGGTTCAACCACTGCTTCGACACCTACCGCGACGGCCAGCCCGGCGGAGAGCCTGACCACAAGAGCTGGCTCTACACCTCGCTGCAGGGCGGCAACGTTCCAGCCGAAGAGCTGGATGCGGCCAGGCGGAAGATGGACCCGCGTACGTTCCGGCAGGAGTACGAGGCCAGCTTCGAGAACTACGCCGGCGTCGTCTACTACACCTTCAGCCGCAGCGAGAGCCGGACCAGCGAGCGCATCAAGCCCGGCGAGGCTCTGCACATCGGCATGGACTTCAACGTCATGAAGATGGCTGCGGTGGTCTACGTGGTACGCGAAGGCCTGCCACTGGCCCTGGATGAGTTCCATTCGGTGCGCGACACGCCCGAGATGATCGAGAAAATCAAGGCACGTTTCCCTGGGCATGGTATCGCGGTCTATCCCGACGCCAGCGGCCAGAACACCAGTAGCAAGAACGCAAGCGAGTCGGACCTTTCCCTGCTGCGCAAGGCTGGGTTCACGGTGATCGTGGACAGCCAGAACCCAGGAGTAAAAGACCGCGTGAATGCCGTCAATGCCATGTTGCTGAACAGCTACGGCGAGCGCCGCCTGAAGGTCAACACCGATCAATGCCCGCAGTTGACGCTGTGCCTGGAGCGGCAGACCTATGACAAGCATGGCGATCCCGACAAGGACCCCAAAAAGGGTCACGACCACATGAACGACGCCGCCGGCTACTTCATCGCCAAGCGGTACCCGATCAACGTCGATATGACCGTTACCCAATCCCTGAGAATGTGACCATGAGCGATAACCCAAGCATCACGCTGCCCGCAGTCGACGCCATGCGCGCCTACTGGGCCGTGATCACGCCGCTCATGGGCGGGACGATGGCCATGCGAGCGGCGGGCAAGACCCTGCTGCCGCAGTATCCGGCCGAGGATGACGATTCCTACAAGGAGCGTCTGCGTCTCTCGACTCTGCTGCCGGCCTATTCCGAGACGGTTGGCAATATGACCTCCCGGGTGTTCGCCGAGCCGCTGCAGGTCGGTGACGATGTGCCTGAAGCTATCCAGGTGATGGCCAAGGACATCGACATGGCCGGTAACGACCTCAACTCCTGGTCGGTGGAGTTCTTCCGCGAAGGCCTGAGCCAAGGTCTGTGTCATGCGTTCGTTGATCACCCGCCTGCTGAGGGTGTTCGCACCCAAGCAGATGAGCAGGCTGCCGGTGTGCGGCCCTACGTCGTCCTGGTGAAGCCTGAGCAGGTTCTGGGCTGGCGCTCCAAGGGCGGGGTGCTCACCATGATCCGCTATATCGAAGTGGTCGAGGAGGAGGAGGGCGACTTCGGCGCCAAGTGCGTCGAGCAGGTCCGCGTGTTGGAGCCAGGCAAGTGGCGGACCTACCGCCGTGCCGAGAAGGGCGGTGCATGGGCGCTGCATGACGAGGGCACCAACAGCCTGACCAGCATCCCTTGGGTGACGTTCTACACCGGGCGAACTGGCTTCATGACTGCCAAGCCGCCGCTGCTGGAGCTAGCTCACCTCAACGTCAAGCACTGGCAGAGTCAGAGCGACCAGGACAACATCCTGCACGTCATCCGCGTGCCGATTCTGGTACGGATCGGCGTGCAGCCGATGTTCAACGACCAGGGCCAGCCGGTACCGCCAGAGTTCAAGGTCGGCACCGGTTCTCTAACCGATCTGCCACCCACCGGCGACCTAAAGTACGTCGAGCACACCGGGCAGGCTGTGGAAGCTGGCCGGACAGCGCTGCAGGACCTGATAGGCGAGATGCGCATGGCCGGAGCCAAGCTGCTGACCCCCGAAAAGGCTGCCACCAAGACTGCCACACAGGCCGAAGAGGAGGCAGCACAAGAGCTTTCCCCGCTGGCGCGCATGGCGAACCACTTCGGCGACTGCCTGGCCCAGCTGCTGCAGTACATGGCCGAGTATCGCAGCCTCGGCGAGGGTGGCGCGGTCGAGATGCGCGGTAACTTCGATGTTGACTACATGCCGGAAGTCTCGCTGCCGACCCTGGTGGCTATGGCCAACGCCGGCATGATCTCCAAGGAAACGCTGTTCACCGAGATGCAGCGCCGCGGCGTGATCAGTGACGAATACGACTGGGACGAAGAGCTTGAGAAGATCGAGTCCCAAGGCCCTGCGCTTGGTGCGCTGTGATGAAGACGGCCAACGAGAGGTTGCTGGATGAGCTGATCGGGCATGAGGTTGACCTTTCCAGGCTGAGCAATGGCCAGGTCAGGGCGATCATCAAGATTCTGAACAGCAAGGACGCCGAGCTGCGGGCTGCACTCATTGAGGCGATCGACAATCTCGGTACCGATCTATCGGCGCCGGCAGTGGATAGGGCGCTGGCTGAAGTGCTGCGCCTTAACCAGGCCACATTCGTCGAGATCCGTCAGGCGATGGACCAGGCCACCGACAGCCTGATCAGCTACGAACTCGCCTTCCAGCAGGGCGCGCTGCGAGCAGTTCTGCCTGCGGTGGTGCAGGAGGCTTTCCCCGTCGTTGCGCCAGTGTTCAGCCGGGTCAAAGCAATAGCTCAGGCCAGGCCATTCCAAGGGCGTCTGCTCAGGGAGTGGATGGCCGGCATTGAGGCGACCCGCGCCGCTGCCGTTCGCGATGCCGTCCGCGCTGGCGTGGTTGAGGGGCGCACGACTGCCGATATCGTCCGCACCGTCATGGGTACCCGGGCACAGAACTACGCCGATGGCATCCTGCAGAAGTCCAGGCGCGAGGTTGAGGCAGTCGTCAGGTCCGCCATATCGCACACCGCTGAAACGGCCAGCGATGCCGCCTACGAGGCCAACAGCGACATCATCAGCCATGTTGAATGGCTCAGCACCCTAGACACGCGCACATCGACCGATTGCCGCATCAGGGATCGCCTGCCTTACACCTTGGGTACTTACAAGCCGATCGGGCACAAGATCCCGTGGCTAGCTGGACCTGGGCGGATTCACTTCTGCTGTCGGTCCACCAAGCTACCGATCCTGAAGAGTGCATCCAGGCTTGGATTCAGCGACAGCGCCACACGGGCCAGTATGGACGGCCAGGTGCCGCAGTCGACCACATACGCGGATTGGTTGCGTCGTCAGCCGGCAGTGCGCCAAGACGAGATTCTCGGACCGGCGCGAGCGCGGCTAATGCGGGAGGGCGAGTTGAAGCTTGAAGCCTTCTACAACGACAAGGGCAAGTTCCTGACATTGGATGAGCTGCATCAGAGGCGGATATTTAAGTCGATTGGTTCTTGAGATAGCCTGCTACCTTCCAACTCGGATGGTTCAGCATGAGTGAACAAATTCAGAATCAAATTTCCGGTGCTCTGGAGCAGCTGTTCAGTGCGGTATCTCAGCTGCAGGCTGCTTATCCAGGCAAACCGTTCACGCTTGACGGCAGATTGGTTGGCGACATAGGGGAGGTTGTCGCGAGCCTAAACTATGAGCTCACGCTGAATGAGGGCCTGACAAAGCACCACGATGCGATCTCTGACGATGGGCGGAAGGTGCAGATCAAGGCGACGTTTAGCAAAAACCTGACTTTTCCGGTGCATCACGTTCCTGACTACTACCTTGGAATCAAACTATATCGGGACGGTACTTTTGAAGAAATCTATAACGGCCCCGGGTATCTGATTAAGGAAGAGTTAAAACGGCGTGCGCCGACAAGCACAGGATTGCATGGCGGCCTTATGAGTCAGCTCATACGTATCAACAAAGATGTTCCGGAAGATCAGCGAATACCCAAACGCAAACTTTCAACATAACCCGCTTCGGCGGGTTTTTTTCTGCCTGCAGTTCGGATGAGCGGGGCGCAATTGGGCCGGAAGGCCTGCCAATGGGCGGATGCCCGGAGAACGATCCATGAAGCTCAAACTTGACGACAACGGCAATGTGGTCCTGCAGAACGGCCAGCCGGTCTATGTTCACGATGACGGCAAAGAGGCTCCATTCGACGCTGCTGCTGCCGTTACCAAAATCTCGGCATTGAACCGTGAGGCCCAGGGGCATCGCGAGGCCAAAGAGGCAGCTGAGGCCCGCGCCAAGCTGTTCGAAGGTATCGAGGATGCCGAGGCCGCGATCAAAGCGCTGGAGACCGTCAAGAACCTCAAGGAGGGTGATCTGGTCACTGCCGGCAAGGTCGAAGAGATCAAGTCTGCCGCCAAGCGCGCTGCTGAAGAGCAAGTTGCAGCAGCTGCCAAAGCGGCCGCAGAGCGCGAGAAGACGTTGCAAGGCGACTTGGAAAAACTGCAAGGCCAACTGCATGGCGAACTCATCGGAGGGAGCTTCAGTCGGTCGAAACTGATCGCGGAGAAGTTCGCGATTCCAGGTGACCTGGTTCAGGCCCGCTTCGGTCAGGCGTTCAAGATCGAAGAGGGCAAGGTGGTCGCCTACGACCAGGCCGGCAACAAGATTTTCAGTCGCGCCCGCCCAGGCGAGGTGGCGGACTTCGACGAAGCGCTCGAAGCCCTTGTCGATCAATATCCCTACAAAGACCAGATACTCAAAAGCTCCGGTGCAAATGGCGGCGGCGCACCTAACGGCAGCCACACTGGCGGCAAGCCACCTGCAGGTAAGGGCAACTTTGGCGGCAACAAAGAAGACCGCCTGCAAGCAATCAAATCGCAGTTCCCTGATCTAGCCCAGCCCTGATCAGACTCTGGCTGTCATCCCGGATGGGGTACGGCGCACCTGGGCGGATGCCCGACAACCATTCATTGAGCCCATCCGGGCAACAGCTATAGGAGCTCCAACATGGCGCTTTCCGATATGGAAGTGTTCAACACCTACTTCATGCCTGCGACCATCGAGACGCTGGCGCAGATGGTCGAGCGGTTCAACGCCGCATCCGGTGGCGCGATTCTGCTGACCACCGACGGCTTTGACGGCGACTTCCTGCAGACCAGTTTCTACGCTGGCCTGGCGGGCGCGCGTCGTCGCGTGAACCGTTACGGCAACAACGGCAACGTGAACGCTGTCGACCTGACCCAGCTCAAGCACAACACCGTCAAGGTCGCGGGCGGCTTCGGCCCGGTGCGTTATGAGCCATCCCAGATGACCTGGCTACGCAAACCAACTGCCGAGGGCGTAGAAGTGGCGTCCCGCTACTTCGCCGAATCCCTGCTGCAGGACCAGCTGAACACTGCCATCGCCGCGTTGGTGGCAGGCATCGGCAACCAGGGCGCTGCCGCGGTCGTCGACGTGTCGGGCACCAAGAAGGTGGACTACATCGCTGTGAACGACAGCCATGCGCTGTTCGGCGATCACTCCAGCCAACTGATCGCCCAAGTGATGGATGGCGCCCAGTTCCATGCCTTCGTGGGCCAAAACCTCACCAACGCCGAGCAGCTGTTCAAGTCTGATGCCGTCCGCGTTGTCGACATCCTGGGTCGCTTGGTTGTGGTGACCGATGCTCCTGCACTCTACAGCGCTGCTGTGGCCGATCCGGCCGCGCCGGCCAAGCGTCGAGTGCTATCCCTGGCCCAGGGGGCAGCCACTGTCCACGATGCCCGCGATCTGATCTCGAACATCGAGACGAGCAACGGCAAGGAGCGCATCGAGACCACCCTGCAGATCGACTACAGCTTCGGCGTAGGACTCCGCGGTTATGCCTGGGATGTTGCTAACGGTGGCGCCTCGCCGGACGACGCGGCTCTCGCCACCGGCGCGAACTGGGACGAGGTCGCGACCAGCATCAAGCACACTGCTGGCGTCATGGCTATCGGCCAGGCCTGATCAATCAAAATGATGCGGCCTTTCGGGGCCGCCTACCTCGGAGACTGACATGTCCGAAAAGATCATTTACGAGCGCCATCCGGTGACAGCCGAGCGCAAAGCCGACCTGCGTCGGAAGGGCTACAAGATCATTGATGTGAGCTTTGCGCCGGCCGACTACGAGAATCCTGAGCCGATCAAGGTCGCTAAGCCCAGCGATAAACCATCTCTCGATGCCTTGAAAAAGGCCTTGGACGAGAAGGGCATCAAGTACGACGGGCGTGCCGGAGCTGCTGCCCTGCAGAAGCTGCTCGACGACGCCATCAAGGTCGAGGGGCTCAAGGCCAGTCTGACTGAGAAGGGTATCCAGTTCGAGCTTGACGCCAGTCTGGAAGATCTGCAGAAGCTGCTGGGCGAGGCCGTGTGATGACTGCCTACGTCAGCATCGAACAGGTGGATGCCCTGCTGGGAGCCGACTGGGCGCCCGATGAAAAGAAGCCGCGCGCGGTGCTGATGGCCAACACCTGGCTGACCAACCTGGGGCTGCCTGCGTTCGACCCAGTGCCTGACGATGTGGTCCAGGCTGGCGCAGAGATTGCCCGGGAGGCTGCCGCTGGCAACATATTTGCGGCCAAGGAAACCGGGGTGCTGAGCAAGTCGGTGGATGCCGACGGAGTTTCCAGCAGCAAAACCTACTCGGCGTCCGCCCGAAAGATCAGCGCCGGTGAGTCATTCGCCTTGGCGCTGCTGAGCCAATACCTGGGTACCGGCCAGGCCAAGATAGTGAGGGGCTGATATGGGGCTTCGAGACGAGCTGCAGGCCGACATGGCTGAGGCCTTTAACACTGACCTGGCTGATGCTGTTAGTGCGGTAGAAGGCAGCAGGGCGGTGAAGGGTGACTACGACCCCGCAATTGGTGGCGCCCCAGGGACAACTGTCTTCTACACCGGGCGCGGCGTGTTTGGGCAGTACAAGGCCAGCGAGATCGACGGAGCGCGCATTCTGGCTTCGGACGTTCGCCTCAAGGCCCTCCAGAACGAACTGTTCATGCAAGAGGGCGGGGTGGTCACAGCTATCTCCGCGGTACCGGCCATCAACGACCGCATCAGCGGCTACCGCGTGGTCAACGTCGGCCAGGACGCCGCCAAGGCTACCTGGACCATTCAGCTGAGGAAGTGACAATGGCGCGCGGATCGCACATGAAAGAGCGGTACGGCGGACAGTCCGGCAGTTTCGCTCTTAGCCTCGCCGAGTTTGCCCAGCAGGCCACCGAGGCTATCGACGCGAGCTTGCGTGAGATCGTCATCGAGCTGGGCGGTTCGCTGATCCGGATGTCGCCAGTTGATACCGGGCGATTCCGGGGCAACTGGCAGTTCAGCGTCGACACGCCGGCCAGCGGCACGCTTGACGAGGCGGACCCTTCAGGATCCGCAGCCACGGCGCGCTTGATTGGTGACTCCATCGCTTTCCGCGCCGGCGAATCAGCCTTCATCGTCAACAATCTGCCCTATGCCATACCGCTGGAGTTCGGTCACTCCGACCAGTCCCCGGGCGGAATGGTCAGGATCACCGTCGCTCGCTTTCAGCAGATCGTGCTGGAGGCCATCAGGAACAACCAGGTATGAGCCACGCACGCGCACGCCAGGCCATTGAGATCAAGCTGGCGGCCTGGGCAGCTGCGCGCCCGATCCGGGTTGCGCACATGGAGGAGGACTTCGAGGCCGCTCCGGGCGAAACCTACCTCCGGGCCTTCCTACTGCCGGCCAGCACCACGACCCGCTACTTGGCTGCTGAGGCCTATGAGTACCGGGGCATCTACCAGATCAGCATCATCTGCCCGGCGGGCCAAGCCCTGGCTACTGCCGAGGCCTTGGTCGACGAGCTGAGCACACTGTTCCGCGTCGACACCGAGCTCAGCCGCAACGGCTTCGAAGGCTTGATCGTCGAGCCGCTGGAGCAGGGGCCCACCATCACCGAGCCGGCGACCTACACGGTCCCGACCAGCTTCACCTACCAGGGTGTCGCAGACCAACCGCCCGCTGGGGCATAACCAACCGCCGCCCGGCGGGCATCAATGAGGAAATACACCATGGCCGCACGCTTCCCGCTGCCGAACGGAGCTACGCTCGAGATCGCCAGAGTCATTGGCGCCGCCGTAGCGTTCACGGCACTCACCAACGCAAAGCCGCCGGTGGCGACCGCTGCCGGTCACACTATCCAGAACGGCGACGTTCTGCTGGTCAACTCCGGCTGGGCACTCATCAGCGACCGCGCCGTTAAGGCCTCAAACGTCGCCGATGACGCGTTCTCTCTGGCTGGTCTCGATACCAGCGACGCAGAAAAATTCACCGCAGGCGCGGGCGTGGGTTCCGTGTACCCGGTTTCCGACTGGGTTCAGATCTCGAAGGTCACGTCGTTCAACTCGGCCGGTGGTGAGCAGCAGTATGCGACCGTCGGCTATCTGGAAGATGACGACGACAAGCAGTTCCCCACCAACCGCAACCCGACCACCTTGTCGATAGTGGTGGAGGACCAACCTGCCGCCCCTTACGTGCAGGCTGTAGAGGGTTACGACGCCTCCAAAGAGCTCGCGGTGATCCGTATGAAGCTCCGCAACGGTGACCAGATCCTGTACCCAGGCTACGTCAGCATCACCCCTGATCCGACCATGGAGCGGAACAACGTCATGACCCGAACCATCAGCGTCGGTCTGTCTGCTCGTTCGCTTCGTTACCTGGCTGGCGCGTAAGGAGTTCCCATGGCAAAGATCAAAATCGCGCAGAACCCAACGTTCGGCGCAGCTGTACAGCTTCCACGGGTGGGCTCCGATCCAGTGGAGGTTGGGTTCGAGTTTCGCTACTTGGACCGTATCGCGCTATCCGAGATGTTCGATCACTGGAACAAAGCGCGTGACGCCTGGGCGGAGAAGGCGAAGGAAGAGGGTGTCAGCTGGAAGGACGCCACCACCGCCGAAATCGAGCTTCAGGCTGAGCAGCTGAAGGACATCGTGGTTGGCTGGGATCTCGACGACAAGTTCAGCGACGACGCCATCCTCGATCTGGTGCGAACCTGCACTGGTGCGCCAAAAGCTGTCATCGACGCCTTCCAGAACGCCTATAACCCGGCACGCCTGGGAAACTGAGGGCGGCGGCCCGCGCCTGCTATGAGCGCGGCCCATCCGCCGAGCAGCTAGCGGCCTTGGGGCTTACGCCAGACGACATCGATGAGGAAGAGGTAGAGGTCTGGCCGGACGCCTGGCCAGCCTTCCGCCTGCTCGAAGCGATGTCCACCCAATGGCGGACGGGCATAGGCGGTGTTTCAGGCCTGGACTACTCGATCATCCCGCTCACCGCCTCGATGCTCGGCATCAAGCGCTGCGACCTTCCAGACATTTTTCCCGATCTCCGTGTAATGGAGGCCGAGGCTCTGGCCGTCATGGCTGAGTCAGTGGCGTAGGGCAGCGAATGATGCGGCGAGATGGCAGGAGGTTGTTACGTGAGCAGTTGGGCGAAGTAAAAGCTGACGGCGCCGATCACGGCTTGGTAAGTTCCCAAGGAGCATTTCTGGGCATACATAGGTGCAGAATTGGTTCTCCTTATCTTAGAATGCATGTTTCCCGCCTCTCAAAGGAATGAAATCGTGGTGAGCAACAACGCCATCTGCTGCCCGCAATGCCAGGGTCAGCAGGTACAGCTCTTGTCCGTCATCCATGCCGCTGGGACTTCCCGCATTCATACAACTCACCAAGCGCAATCCGGAATCGGACCGCGCGTAACTGTCGAGACCACCGGCCGGCATCAGACCGATTTGGCCGCTAGCGTCGGTCCACCCCCAGGTAAGCGCTTGCTGGGACCCGTAATCCTCACAGGGGTTGGCGCTATTATCCTGTACGACGGCCTCAAGCTGATGAACTCGTATTGGGGCGTCGATTGGAGCAGGTTCTTCATTGGCGTGACATTCATCGCCATTGGTGTGGTCGGGTTTGTGCGTCACTGGAAGTTCAACGTCGCTCAGTATGACAAGTTGGAAGAGTGGCGCCGTACTTGGATGTGCCATTCCTGCGGTACCAGATTTCAGCCCTCTTAACTCATGCAGTTCTCAAACAATACCTAAGCCCGCCTAGTGCGGGCTTTTTGTTGCCTGCCTGGAGCAGATCATGACAACGATTGCCTCCCTTGGCCTGCGGATCGACTCCGGCGATGCTGTCGAGGCTGCAAACGACCTCGACAAGCTGGCAGACGCAGGCAAGCGTAGCGAGGAATCGGCGGGCAAGACCGGGCGCGCCTGGGAATCAGCGCTGAGCGGGATGCACGGTGATACCCGGCAGATTGTTCAGGAGCTGCAGGCCCTCAACGCCAAGCAGGCTGAGCTGGCCCAGCAAATGATCACCGTTGGGCGCGCGGTTACCTCAGCATCGACGGCATTCAGCAGTGCCGCGGCGAACATGGTCGCCTTCCGGGCTGGCGCCGACCAGGCCGGCCAGGCCCAGGTCACGCTTTCCGCTGTCACTGAAGCTGCAGAGCAATCTGGGCGCAGGGCGGCTGAAACAGCAGCACAGCAGGAGGCAAGACTGCTGGCTGTGGCCAAGTCGTCGCTGGAAGCGAGTACGTATGTGCAGTCTCTCAACAGCGCGATGGCCCGTACTGCCGAAGTGACAGGCCAGGCAAACGCCGTGTTGGGTGACAATGCGTCCCGCCAAGCGGCAATTGCTTCCCGGGCACAGGCGATCATTGCGAACGAAGAACGATTGGCTGCTTCGGCAAAGTCCACCGCCGCTGCTCAGCGGGATGAAGTCAAAGCACTCGATGAGCTACTCGGCAAGATTGATCCTACGGTTGCAGCGCTGGGTCGACTGGACGAAATGGAGAAGCGACTTTCTGGGTACCAGAAGAAAGGGCTTCTCGATCCAGAATCCTTTAATCAGTACCAATCCAAGATCGACGAGGCGCGAGCAGGGCTCACGCGATTTGACGACTCGCTGACCCGGACTGGGAACACTGCCAAGCAGAATGCCGCGGCGCTCCGTGGGGTGCCAGCGCAGTTCACTGACATCTTCGTTTCTCTGCAGGGCGGCCAGGCACCGCTGACTGTGCTGCTGCAGCAGGGCGGCCAGCTCAAGGATATGTTCGGCGGTATCGCGCCGGCGGCGAAGGCCCTGGGCGGCTATGTGCTTGGCCTGGTCAACCCGTTCACCGTGGCTGCAGCTGCAGCCGGTGCGCTGGCCTTGGCCTACTACAAGGGCAGCCAGGAGGCCGACGAGTACAACAAGGCGATCATCTTCACCGGTAACGCCGCAGGCACCAGCGCTGATCAGCTGGCGTCCATGGCTCAGCAGGTCAGCGCCACCATCGGCACTACCGGCGCTGCAGCTGAAGTGCTGGCCAAGCTCGCCGGTAGCGGAAAAATCGCTAGCGGCAGCTTCGAGGTGATCGCTGAGGCTGCGCTCAGCATGGAAAAGGCCACGGGCCGCTCCATCGATGCAACGGTCGCCGAGTTCGCCAAGATCGCTAAAGACCCGGTTGCCGCCGCCAAGGAGTTGAACGACCAGTACAACTTCCTGACGGCGTCGGTCTACTCGCAAATCGTGGCCTTGAAGGAGCAGGGCGACACCATCGGCGCGGCCAAGCTGCTGACCGACACCTACGCCGACACCATCAGAACCAGGACTGGCGAGGTCACGGAAAACCTCGGCTTGATCGAAAGCGCCTGGAAAGGGATCAAGAGTGCGGCTGCTGAGGCTCTCGACGCCACGCTGAGTGTCGGTCGGGCTCAGACCTTGGAGCAGCAGGCGGAGGTGATTCGCCAGCGGCTGCAGACTAACCAGGGGCGTGGCGGGCGCGCCGCTGCCATGGGTATCGAGACCAGGGACACCGAGAATGACCAGAAGCAGCTTGCTTTCCTCGAAATGCAGATCGAGGCCGAGCGGTATCGGACCAAGTTCGTTGCAGATCGGGTACGGGTAGAGCGCGATGGGATCGATGCGGCTGCACGCCTCAAACAAATCAGCGATACGAATCTCACCAATGAAGAGAAACGCAACAAGCTGATCAAAGAGTACCGGCGGGATGTCGAGGCGCTGAGGAAGGCCAACCCGAACGACCCGTTGGTGCAGGCTGATGTGGTCGCCAAGACCATCCAGAACATCAAGGACAAGAACAAGGACCCGGCGGGCCGAGCCGCAGCGGTCAACCTGACGGGCTTCAATGACTCCAAGAACTCACTCGCGGCGATTCTCGCTGAGTACAAGAACGCTGAGAAGGAGCTGGATGCAGCCCAGAAGGCCGGCATCATCTCCCAGGAGTCGTATGCAGCCCAACGCGCGGCCATCGTCGAGCAGCAAAAGGACGAGGTGACCAACGCTTATCAGGCGGAGATCGCGGCGCTCGAAGCTGCCAAGGGCAAGGCCGACACCTCCGCCGCCCAGCGGGTCCAGCTGGACCAGAAGATCGCCGATGCCCGGGCCAACATGGTCAAGGCGCAGAAGGACGCTGATTCGGAGCTGGCGGTGCTGGCCACGAACGAGGAGGGCAGGCTGCGCAAGCAGGCCCAGGCGGTGCAGACCTACACCAGCGCGCTGGACCAGCAGGTGAAGGCTCTGCGCTTGCAGGGCCAGCGATCTGCCGAAGGCCTCGGCCTGGGCGACCGGCAACGCGGCCTGCAGGACCAGCAGAACGGCATCGCCGACCGGATCAACCAGCAGAAGCTGGACCTGGCCAACCAGTACGGTGACGGCTCCCGCGGTATGAGTCTCGATGAGTACAACCAGAAGCTCGCGGCGCTCGACAAAACCCAGCGCGACCTGCAGGAAACTGCGATTGCCAACTACAACGACATGACCGCTGCCCAGGGCAGTTGGAGCGCCGGCGCATCGTCGGCCTTCCAGAACTACCTGGAGTCGGCCAGGGATGTAGCCGGACAAACCAAGAGCCTATTCACCAACGCCTTTAGCTCGATGGAAGACGCCGTCGCGAACTTCGCCATATCGGGCAAGTTCTCGTTCGCCGACTTCACCAAGTCGATCCTGGCGGACATGGCGCGAATTGCCACGCGGCAGGCTGCCTCGGGGTTGCTGTCGAGCATCGCCGGCAGCGCGTTGGGCGCCTGGATCAGTGGCGGCAGCGCACCGACCTCGGCGGGCTCGACCCAGGCCGGCTACAGCCCGGAGATCATGGACAACTTCGTCTCTGGTCAACGTGCCGCCGGCGGTCCGGTAGCGGCGAACTCGCTCTACCAGGTCAACGAGCTGGGCCCGGAGCTGCTGAATCAGGGAGGGAAGACCTACCTGATGATGGGCGCTGAGGGCGGCACGATCACTCCACTTGGAGCGGGGCCAGCTTCAGTCACCGCTGCTGGCGGCGTGGGCGGCGGAGCGGTGATCCATGTGTCAGTGAAGATCGATGGTGACGGCAACGTCGGCTCTACAAGCGATACGGCTGGGCTCAAGCAGTTTGCTACGGAGATCGGCACGCTCATCGATCAAAAGTACCAACAACTGAGGGATAAGGATCTCCGCCAAGGTGGTCGCCTCAGCAACGCAATCAAGGGACGGTAATGGCTATTGAGACTTTCACCTGGCCTGTGCAAACCGGCGAGCAGGGCGACGTAACGTTTGCTGTACGCACCAAGCGATTTGGCGACGGCTATGAACAATCGGTCGGCGAGAGCCTGAACAACCGCTCCCAGTCATGGCCGGTCAGTTACACCGGCCAGAAGACCCGTGTTAAGCAGATCATGGACTTCCTTGATCGCCACAAGGGTTCGAAGGCGTTCCTCTGGACGCCGCCAATGGGAGAGCTGGGCCTATACAAGTGCGCCAGCTACAAGCCAAGCAACCGCGGCGGCATCGTGTACACGATCTCGGCGACCTTCACTCAAACATTCCACCCGTAGGCCCGCGTATGGCACTGATCAAAGACATACAGAAGCTGGATCCTGGCGAAGAGGTCATCCTGTTTGAGATCGACGGTAGTGAGTTCGGAGCCGATGTACTTCGGTTTCACGGACACGCTATCCCGCACACCCCTCAGGAGCTGGCAGCGGCAGGCGCGAACGCCGATCAGCTACCGGCCAAGTCGATCTTCTGGCAGGGCAACGAGTATGCGGCCTGGCCAGTGCAGATCGAAGGTATTGGGGCGGACAGCAACGGCTCTGCAACCCGGCCGACATTGTCCGCTGGAAACGTCAACGGCCGTATCACTGCGCTGTGCCTGTCGTTCGACGACCTGCTGAAGTTCCAGCTGACCGTGCGCGAGACCCTGGCCCAGTACCTGGATGCTGAGAACTTCGCGGGCGGTAATCCCGAAGCGGACCCGACCCAGGAAGCGCTCGAGATCTGGTACATCGACCAGAAGACCGGCGAAGACGGCGAGATGGTCGTGTGGGAGCTTTCTTCCCCGGGCGAGATTGACGGCTTTGGTCTGCCGGGCCGGCAGATGACCACCTTCTGCCACTGGGCCATGACCAACGGTTATCGGGGGCCTGACTGCAACTACACCGGCGCTGCCATGTTCGACGACGAGGACAACCCCACGGACGACCCCTCGAAGGACCAGTGCAAGGGCTGCCTCAGCTCCTGCAAGTTGCGCTTCGGCGAAACCAACGAGCTTTCCTTCGGTGGCTTCCCGGCCGTATCCCTGATCGCACGGAGCTGACCATGCATAAACACATCCTGGCCGCCGTGCAAGCGCACGCCGCGGCTGAGTACCCGCGCGAGTGTTGCGGGTTGATCCTGGCCGTAGGCCGCAAGCAGGTTTACGTGCCGTGCACCAACACTGCGAGCGACCCGGGCGAAGAGTTCCGGATCGCGCCGGAGGAGTACGCTGCTGCGGAAGACCAAGGCGAGGTGATAGGAATCGTCCATTCTCACCCTGATGCTACATCCAGGCCATCACCTCGCGACCTGGCCATGTGCGAAGCCACCGCGTTGCCTTGGCACATCCTTTCCTGGCCTGAAGGCGACCTGCGCACCATTACCCCAAGCGGCAGCACGCCGCTGCTGGGCCGGCCATTCGTGCACGGCGCTTGGGACTGCTGGCAGGCCTGCGCGGACTGGTATCAGCGGGAGTGGGGGCTGGAGTTCCCGGCCTACGCCCGAGAGGACGGTTGGTGGGAACAGGCCGCCGGGCCCAGCCTGTACGAGCAGGCGTACGAGGCTGCGGGCTTCTACCATGTCGACCGACCACAGCGCGGCGACATGATCGTCATGGAGGTGGGGCGCACGGCGCACCCGAACCATGCTGGGATTTACCTGGGCGCCGACCCGCAACTGCCAGACGAGCAGGTCCAGGTGTTCGGGCAGGGACCATTCCTGCTGCACCACCTGTACGGCAGGCCATCAGAAATCATCGTGTTCGGCGGGCCTTGGCTTGCCCGGACACGCCTTGTGTTGCGTCATCGGGACGCGAAGTGAAGCGGCCAGACCGCGGGAGATGAAAATGCAGCGTTACATGCTGACGATTTTGGACTTGTTCTCGAAGAAAGGGAGCGACGTATGCGGCGCCCAGGCCGTTATCGCGATCATGGATGGCGAACAGGAGGTCGACCGCTTCACCATCAGCGGCAAATGGCAGAGTCCGAGCGGCTACCGCAGGAGCTACACGGGTAAGTCCGGCCTAACCGCGCTGTTACTGTCCGGTCCAGATGGACTCAGCTATGTCTGGGATAGAGACGAGGCTGATCCGTATCGGCCGGTCATTGCGTGGCGCCGTCGACTGAGCAATCCACCTGGTCGTGAGCCCCTCGAGGTGGACGTGCAGGATGGGCGCGCTGATTATTTGCTCAGCGGCCCATATAATCTTGCCGAAGGTGGCAAGATTGAGGTCATCAACGGCAAGCTGCTCTTCACTGGGGGCAGCTTCAAGGTCACCTGACGTTGCCGAACACTCGATCGAAGTTTCCATCTCCGAAATAGTTTAGGTTGTCGGCAAGAATCAGCGCGTACCCAGAACCAATGGCCTTGAGTTCATCGTAAATGGTGGCGAAGTCAGATTCAGAAAGAAAGGTAATAGCGCCGCACCCAACTGCTACTCCACGGTAGGCATGTTTCTCGGCAACGGGGATGTATTCTTCCTTTGTGGACACAATCACGTAAGGGAAAATCGTCTGTCCGGGGTTCACATCGACCTCCTAGGTCATCATTGCCCCAATCCATGGGCTTTCCGGTAACGGACTGGGGCAGTTCGTTGGAGGCACAAAGCTACTACGCCGGCAGGTGGGGCTGGTACTGGCTTTCCATCCACACTGGATGGGCGGCCAGCAATGAGCTAAGTTGTTGGATCTTCTTAGGAGGGGACTCATGGACAGGCACACTATTCACTTAGAAATGTCGCACGATCATGCGCTTGCTGATGAACTCAATGCATTAGATCTGGAGTGCCGCTTTGATGACACCAAGTGGCCAGGGCGGTACGAGCTTCACATCATCAAAAAGGGGAATGAAAACTTAGGGTTTTGTGTGATCGCTCTAAATTGCTCCAGCCCAGAAGTAGCAAAGTTTTTCATATGCCCGGATTTTCGTAAAACAGGGCTGGCTGTAATCGCTGCGCACCGAGTATTCGAATACATTGAGCGCGAGCATGGCGCCACGTATTCGCTGCAAATTCGAGACAAAATAGACTGCCAAGAGTCAGTTTGGCGCTTCTGGTGCAACGCGTTACAAGGGCGATCGGCTACCCAATCGGGCCTAAATTTTTTGGTAGGCAATTGGGACCAGTGAACTGTTTCAGAACCCAGCACAGCCCCGCGCTGGGCTTTTTGCATCTGGCTGCCCGGCCAGGTCCGCGCTACAGTCACCCCTTTCAAGGGAGGGATCACATGCGAATTCTGATTGGGGCGGTGGCGGTGGCGCTGCTGGCGGGGTGCTCCACTTCTCCAGTGTCGCCGGAGCAAGCCACGCCAGTTCCTGCTGATCGGCTTGTTTCCTTCACTACCAAGCCGAAAGAGGCTTATGGCACAGTGATTGTGACTAGGGATACAGGGTGGATGGGCGGCGGCTGCTTTGTAGCCGTGCACATCGATGGAAAGGTTGCAGCGCGTATAGACACTGGTGAGGTGGCTCGATTCTATCTGCCAACTGGCGACCACCTGGTTGGCCTGGGCATCGATAAGCAGGGTGGCGGAATGTGCAGCTGGACGGACATGCTGAAGGAGCAGTCGGCCAGCTTGAAAGAAGGACAAGTAAAACGCTTCCGCATTGGGGGCGACTCGCAGGGCGGCCTGGACATCCGGCCAAGCTCTCTCTGATTTGAATTGACATCGCAGCCGCCTCCGGGCGGCTTTTTATTGCTTGGAGATTCGTATGGCAGCACTCGCAATTGAATACCAGCCCCTCACCACGATCCGCTTGTACGGATTCCTTAAGCAGTTTGGAAAAACTTATAGGCTGGCCGTGCGCACCCCAGCAGAGGCTATCAAAGCGCTCTGCGTTCAAATTCCGGGCTTTGAGCGTTTCCTTTCGAATGCGAAGTCGCGGGGGCTTGAGTTCGCTGTATTCAGGGGAAAGAAAGCCATTGGCGAAGACGAGCTCGGGTATGCCGGCGCAGGTGATATCCGAATCGCCCCTGTCGTTGTGGGTAGCAAGCGTGGAGGTCTGATGCAAACAATTGTGGGTGCTGTTCTGGTAGTCGCTGGTGCGGCAGTCAACTACTTTTCTGGCGGCTCATTTGCTTGGCTCGGGACCCCGATGATGCAGGTTGGCGTAGCGCTGGCGATTGGTGGCGTTGTGCAGATGCTCAGCCCCCAAGCCAAAGGCCTAAAGACCAGTGCCGCCCCTGAGAACACCCCGGGCTACGCCTTCGGCAGCGCCAAGAACACCACGGCCAGCGGAAACCCCGTACCGCTCTGCCTGGGGCGCAGGCGATGGGGCGGTGCGGTTATCAGTGCCGCGATCTACGCCGAAGACCAGATGTGATCTGTTGACTCTGTGAGCTTTTGGTCGTAGTTTTGAGCCATTGTGGACATTTTAGTAAGTAGGGCGCCTAAAGGCGCTTTTTTTGTGCCCATAGAAATGCCAAAGCCTCGGAAGCGTAACGTGCACCGGGGCTTTTTTGTGCCCGTGAATCCCTTTCGGGGTACCCGTGCAGGCTAGGTCAGATCAACCGAAAAGGGTCGGTTTTGCTCCGCCTACGCCCCTGCCTGCACACCTTCTACAGGCGGAAGGAGCTGCGCATGAACAACGTCATTCCGTTTCACTACGAAGGCCAGGCTGTTCGGTTCAACAGCGATGGCTGGATCAATGCGACCGATGTAGCCAAGCGCTACGGTAAGAAGCCTGCCGAATGGCTGCGCCTACCCGAGTCGGTCAAGTACATGGACGCGCTGGCCCGCCACTTAAATGTGGGGGAATCCCACCTTTTAGCTCGAAGCGCAAAGGGTCGAAGTGGCGGGACCTGGCTTCACCCAAAGCTGGCCGTCTCATTCGCCCGCTGGCTGAACGTGGATTTTGCCGTCTGGTGCGACCTCCATATCGATGCGCTCCTGCGCGGCGAACTCAACGAGAAGCAGCAGTTCGATCGTGCGTGTCGAGCCCTGGGCGACGCCCAACAAGTCGCCAGCCTCAGCGGTAAGGAGTTGGCCAGATATCGCTGGAAGAAGCCTGGCCTTATCCACCAGGTCGAATACTGGCGAGACCAGCTCCAGTTAACGCTGGGGCTGGACGCGGCCTAAACATCACGTAAGTCGAAGCGCCCGCCTAGAGCGGGCTTTTTTTCGCCTGGAGGAAAGCATGGGCGCAGCACAGAAACTGGACATCGTCGGCGCTAAGGGCGGTTCGGATAAGCCGAAACAGCCTACTGAGGCGCCGGACAGCCTTCGCTCGGTCGCCGTAGCAAAAATGCTGATCGCCGTGGGACAGGGGGAGTTCGAGGGCACGCCAACCGCCCGCGACATCTACCTGGACAGCACGCCGCTGGCCGATCCGACCGGCAACCTGAACTTCCCGAACGTGAAGTGGGAATGGCGCACCGGTTCGGTGGAACAGGGTCACATCCCAGGCATCCCGTCCATTGAGAACGAGATCAGCGAAAGCGTCGAGTTGCGCAGCGACAACGCCTACATCCGCGCTATCGACAGGTTGGACCTGTCTGCGATCCGCCTGCGCTTTGCCTGGCCAATGCTCCAGTCGATTGACGAAGGCGGCAACGTCAACGGCTACCGGATCGAGTATGCAGTGGACCTGGCCACCGACGGCGGCGCCTATCAGCAGGTGCTGCTGGAGGCTGTCGACGGCAAGACCACCAGCACTTACGAGCGTACCCGTCGCATCGATCTGCCGAAGGCCACCAGTGGTTGGCTGCTGCGCGTCCGCCGACTGACACCCAACCAGAACAACAACAAGATCGCCGACACGATGCAGATCGTCGGGCGCACTGAGGTGATCGACGCCAAGATTCGCTACCCCAACACCGCGCTGCTCTACATTGAGTTCTCGGCCGAGCAGTTCCGCAACATTCCGGCGGTCACTGTGGACTGTGATGCCCGCAAGTTCCAGGTGCCCAGCAACTACGACCCACGCACCAGGGTTTACACCGGGGTCTGGGACGGCACCTTCAAAGAGGCCTGGACCGATAACCCGGCCTGGCACACCTACGGCATCACCGTGAACGACCGCTTTGGCCTAGGCCGGCGCATCAAGCCCTGGCAGGTCGACAAGTGGGAGCTCTACCGGATCGCCCAGTACTGCGACCAGATGGTGCCGAACGGGAAGGGCGGCCAGGAGCCCCGCTTCATCTGCAACCTGAACCTGCAGAGCAAAGCCGACGCCTGGAGCCTGCTGCGCGATATTTCGGCGATCTACCGGGGTATGACTTACTGGGCGCAGGGGCAGGTGTACAGCCTGGCTGACATGCCGCGCGACACCGACTTCGACTTCGCCTACACCCGGGCGAACGTTATCGACGGCAAGTTCACCTACTCGAGCGCCTCGGAGCGCACGCGCTACAGCCGCGCCCTGATCAGCTACGACAACCCGGCGAACAGCTACGACACCGATGTCACCTCGGTGACCGACCAGAAGCTGCAGCGCCGCTACGGCGACAATGTGCTGGAGATCAGCGCGATCGGCTGCACTCGCGAATCGGAGGCCCAGCGCCGCGGTAAGTGGGCGCTGCTGACGAACTCGCGGGATCGTGGCATCACCTTCAAGGTCGGGCTCGATGGGCGCATCCCTCTGCCGGGCTATGTGATCCCGGTCGCGGACGAGCTGCTGGCGGGCCGGCCAATTGGTGGGCGCATCGCTGCAGTGTCCGGCCGCACCATCGGCTTGGACCGTGACACCCAGGCCAAGGCCGGCGACCGCTTGATCCTCAACCTGCCGGATGGCACCTGCCAGGCGCGTACCGTTCAATCGGTGAGCGGCCGGGCCGTAACCGTCACCACCGCCTATTCGGTGGCGCCTGAGCCCGAGCTGGTGTGGGCGCTCGATGCTGACGACCTGGCCGTGCCGCTGTACCGAGTGACCAGCGTGACCCGCCCAGAGCCTGGCGTGTTCGAGATCAGCGCGGTGCAGTACGACCCAAGCAAGTTCGCCCACATCGACACCGGCGCCCGCCTGGAAGAGCGGCCGATCAGCGTGATCCCGATCACCGTCGTTCCGCCGCCGGCGAGCGTGACCCTGACCTCGAACTATGCCGTGGACCAGGGTATCGCGGTCAGTACCATGACCATCGCCTGGTCGGCCGTGAATGGCGCCGTGGCCTACGACGTGGAGTGGCGCAAGGACAACGGCAACTGGATCAAGCTGCAGCGCACGGGTTCGACCTCGGTCGACGTGACTGGGATCTACGCCGGCGTCTACCTGGCCCGAGTGCGGGCGGTGAGCGCCTTCGATATCTCGTCGATCTGGAAGAGCTCCAGCCTCACGCAGCTGACCGGTAAGGCCGGCCTGCCGCCGGCGGTGTCGTTCCTGAACACCACGCCACTGGTCTATGGCATCAAGCTGGCCTGGGGCTTCCCTGCTGGCGCCGAGGACACCCAGCGGACGGAGATCTGGTACAGCAAGACCACCTCGCGCGACGACGCTATCAAGCTTGGCGACTTTTCCTACCCGCAGGCTGAGCACGAGATGCACGGCCTGGCCGCTGGCGTATCGTTCTTCTTCTGGGCGCGGTTGATCGACCGCACCGGCAACATCGGCCCGTGGTTTCCGGCTGACGTTGGAGTCAACGGCCAGTCCAGCGCTGACCAGAGCTTGTACGAGGAGTACTTCCGTGAGCAGATCGGTAGCGGTGCCCTCTACCCAGAGTTGCGCAAGGAGATCGAGAAAATCTCGGGCGATGGCCCAGGGTCGGTAAACGACCGCTTGGAGGAGGCCAAGCAGGAGCTCTATGACCGGATCGATCAGATCACTGATGCCCTGGCTTATGACCCAGCCAAGCCCTACGCCGCCGGCGACATCGTCCGCGACGGCCAGCACCTGTACCAGGCCAAGGTCGCAGTGCCAGTCGGCGCCGCGCCACCTGACCCGCTGTACTGGGCGGATATCGGCACCATCCTGCAGACGGCCAATGCTCTGGCGGCACAGGTCGAGCAGAACACCGCCGATATCAGCGAGATCGACGGCAAGGTGACGGCCACGGCCAGCCAGATGCAGGCGCTGCAGGCCGGACACAGGGACGACGACGGCGAAGGCGATCTTGCCGATGCCCTGGACAGCTACAACTCCAAGGCAGCGGCAGCCCAGCAGACGCGCGTTCAGGCGGCCAAGGACTTCGCCATGGCTGAACGCCTGACGACGCTCGACGCCCAGGTCGGGGACAACAAGGCAGGGCTCACCACGCTCGAGCAGGTGGTGGCCACCAACGAGCAGGCCAGCTCTTCGCGCCTTGACCAGATGAAGACCGAGGTTGACGGCAACGCCTCGCGCATTCAGCAGGTATCCGAAGCCCAGTCCACCACTGACGAAACCGTCGCGTCCATGCGGACCTCGGTCGAATCGGTGTACACCGCCGGGCGTGACGATTATGGGGAAGGGGATCTGCTAGGGGCACTGGATGCCTGGAACACCAGGGCGAAGTTCTCTTCGGAGACCAGGACCCTGGCCAATGCCGATCGCGCCTTGGCGATGAAGTCGGAAACGCTGGAGGCCTCGCTCAACGACACCACGGCGTCGGTACAGCAGGTCAGCCAGACGGTGGTCGATCTCAATGGCCGCGTGTCCGCGCAAACGACGATCAAGGCCCAGACGGTGGTTGGCGGCAAGACGGTGATGGCCGGCCTGGCCCTGGGCAGCAATGGGACCACATCGGAGATCCTGGCCTTTGCCCAGCGCTTTGCGATTGTCGACGAGGTCACCGGCCAGCTGATCACGCCGTTTGTTGTACAGAACGGTCAGGTGTTCATCAGCCAGGCGATCATCAATACAGCGTTCATCAAGGAGATCATTGCGGGCATGTCGATCCGATCAGCCGCGGTCAATAGCCAAGGGCTGCCTCTGCTGGAAATCAACTTCGCTGCCGGCACGTTTGTACTGCGCGGCCAGGATGCTGACGGCTCAACCCTGATTAATAACGGCGGCCTGTACGTGTACGACGCAGCGGGTCAAGAGCGCTTCGCTGGCGGGAGGCTGACCTGATGGCGGTTCAGTATGGAATGCGCACCAAGGATGCATCTGGCAGGGTGACCCTGGATACTTCTATCACCTCCATCCGGTCGCTGAAGATGATGACCATCACCGGCAATGGGCAATACAACCAGACGTTAGATGTACCTGAAATCACAGCTGAATCTTTCGTTGTGGTCGATGCGCTAATGGACCTCAAGGAAAACACGTGGACCCCTCAAGCATGGTGGACGCCGGGGCAGCTTCAGCTGCGAGCGGCTGGCGTGACTCAGTGGCAGCTGATGATCCTATCTCAAGGAAACGAGCCTTTCGCCAATAATGGTGATTACGGGGTAAGAACTTTTAATAACAATGTCAAGACCCAGATTGATTCGGTCAATAGAGTGCTCGGTATTCGATACAGTGGGGAGTTTGAGTTCGGGGTGTACTGGCGACCCGGAATGCAGGCGCAAATCATTCCGAGCTTCTTCTACAGGTTCCCGACGCCCATCACCACCTATGAGCGGCCAATGATTTTTCTGAATGCTGCCAATTACATGATGGTTGGAGGCTTCTATGTGGAAGGGTCGCCAGGCAATTGGACAGGCTGGGGAATCGTGCAATATGGAAATTACCACGCGCACCATGGGCTAGCCGTTTCTGATTACATGCAGATGAAGTGGTATTGCGCGACATACCAGTCTGATACAAGTGTGACCGGTATGTATGGCGCAACAGTGCGCGCTGCTGACGGCTCAAGGCTGTTTTCATCGACAGCCAATATTGCCACTTTGAACAGTCAGCCGACGGCAACGTCATTCTATAACGACGGTCAACCTATAGAATTGCCGGGTAACTATATTTCTTCATTTAGGATGCCCTGGACAGGGCAGCAGGGTGATTACGTACTTGCGAACGCGTTGTTCTCTTGTACAAACATTGTCCAGGGTTCCCAGCCCATCAAAACAAACTTCGGGGGATTCCTTCCAAATGACCGGACAGTCCTGAAGATGCATACATCAAACGCAGGCGGGGTAGATGCGGTCACGCCAAACGGTAGAACAGCATTCGCGTCTCGGCCACAACTCCCACTTTAATTATCTCGGAGCATCTCAATGCCTTGGTACAGATCCGGCACAGTTGCAATCGCGGCTGGTCAAAACACAGTAACCGGCATCGGCACCGCCTTCTCGGCCAACAGCCGTGTTGGCGATGCCTTCCAGGGTCCCGATGGCCGCTGGTATGAAGTCACCAACATTGCCAGCGCCGCGGTGCTGACCATTCTTCCTGCGTACCAGGGCGCGACCGTAGCCGGCGGCACCTATGCCCTGGCGCCCATGCAGGGCTACGTGAAAGAGTCGGCCGACCGCCTGCGGCAAACCATCGAGCAGTTCGGCGGCACGCTGGCGCTGTTCGGTGGCGCCACGGATGCCCCGACCCTGCTTGCCAATATCGGCGCCGCGGCGCGCGGGCCGAACAACGACATCACAGCGCTCAGCGGGCTGACCACTGCATTGAGTGTGGCGCAGGGTGGCACCGGTGGGAAAACGGCGGCAGCGGCACGTACTGGGCTCGGCCTGGGCACTGCAGCTACCGCAACCGTGGTGACCGGCAAGACCGATCCCACTGCCGGGCGCGTTATGACCACTGGCTACGCAGGTGTCGGCAGCTTCAACGGCAACACGCCTCCCGCACTCGGCAATATGGATGGCCTCTCGTTCGGCGGCCTTTTCAGCTTCAGCGTTCCGGGCTCGGCGCCGGCGTTCGCCTACGGCACCGCTGTCGTCACCTCTCACCCTGATGGCAGCTTTGGCTGCCTGGCTTGCAGCATCACCGATAGCCGCCTGGCGTACCGCAGCTACAACGCCGCCAGTGGTTTCTCAACCTGGGCCAACCTCTGGACCTCGGCCAACACCACCGTGGATGCCTCGGGCTTCATCAAGCGGGCCTCGCCGATCGCGCGCATCGCTGACGTGGCGGGTTCTTCCCGGGCCGATCTGCTGGACAGCTTCAACGCCTCGGGCGAGTGGGGCGCCTACAACGAGGAGGCCAACGGAATCGAGGTCACGCGCCTGGACACTGGTCGTTACCAGGTTACCGGCTCACTCGGCCTTGCTGCCTCCGGCTGGCAAGTGGGTAGCCCAACTGACCGCAACGGCGGCCGGCAGCTCGGCATTGCCACTGGCACCACCAACGAAGACGGCAGCGTCGTCGTGGAGCTGCGCAAGATCAAGTACGCCCTGAACGATGACGGCGAGCTGGAGCAGGTGGCTGGCGCCCTGATGGATGTTCCGGCAGAAAGCTGGATCGACGTTCGCCTGGATATGCCAGCCGCGCCGCCGGCAGAGGCTCAGGCTGAAGCCTGAACTCACAAGCAGCACCAGCCCCCGCCATCGAGCGGGTTTATTTTTGCCTGGAGAAACACATGCCCCCTTTGACCGAGCAGCAGTTGCTGCAGATCCTCCCGAACGCCCGCCCAGTCGCGGGCATTTTTTTGCCTGCACTGAACCGGGCCATGGCGCGCCACAAGATCGACAGCCCGGTGCGCATTGCCGCGTTCCTGGCCCAGGTCGGGCATGAGTCGGGCCAGCTGCGCAACCTGGTGGAGAACCTGAACTACAGCGCCGAGGCGCTGGTGCGCACCTGGCCCAGCCGATTCACCGCGACTTCAGCGGCCGCCTGCGCGCGGCAGCCGGAGAAGATCGCAAACATCGTGTACAGCGGGCGCATGGGAAACATCCGGCCCGGTGATGGCTGGCGGTACCGTGGCCGTGGCCTGATCCAGCTCACCAGCCGGTCGAATTATGCCGCCGCCGGCGCCGGCCTGGCCCTGCCGCTGGAGGACAACCCTGAGCTGCTCGAGCAGCCTGAGCACGCCGCCATGTCCGCCGCCTGGTGGTGGTCGACCCACGGTCTCAACGAGTTGGCCGACGCCGGCCGGCTCCAGGATATCGGCAGCGTGATCAACACCGGCAAGCCTGGCCGAGTGCCCCATGGCGCCGCTGAGCGGAAAGCGCTGTATGACCGCGCGTTGAAGGTGCTGGCGTGATCCCGGTGTCCGCCGGCGACGGTCGGTTGCTGGCATACCTACTTGCGGCACTGCTGCTGATCTGCCTGGGCGCCGCTATTGGTGTATGGCAGGCGGAACGGCATTACCGCCCTCTGCTCGATGGGGCGGGCAGTGATCTGGCTAGTTGCAGGTCCGCCCGGGGCAACCTTGAGGCCCTGGCCTCCGAGCAGGGGCTGAAGCTTGGCGCGCTGGTCCTGGCCGGGAACGAGCGCCAGGCCAGGGCAGAGCAGGCCTTGAAAGATGCCGACGCTGGTGCCCGGGCTAACTTCGAAGCGGCTAACCGCTTACAGCAGGAGTACACCGGCGGCGACCAATGCGCCGCGGCGTCATCAATCATCGACAAGGAATTGGGCCTTTGAACTACAAAGATGACTGCAAAATATTCCGGAAATTATTCCTACTTTTGGCCGGGGCGCTTTTGGGTGGTTGCGCCGGGGAGGTAGAGCCGGAGATCCACTACGTGCGAGTTGAGGTTCCGGTGCAAGTGCCCTGTCGTGTGCCAGATGTGGCAGAGCCCTCATGGGCAACTGCAGGCCTGAAAAAGACGGACGGCCTGGAGATGAAGGTCCGGGCATTATTGGCGGAGCGCCTACAACGAATCGGATATGAGCGACAGTTGGACGCTGCAGTTTCGGCATGTAGATGAACTGAAACATGGCTTGCGGCAAGACGTTTAGAACAAGATATACATACTTGCCCACAAATAAACCTTGCACGACACCTAAGGTTTATTTGTGGTATGCGAATGCAGCTGGTGTGGCGCTACTGTAGGGTTATGGATAAGGTGTCCAATCCTCCGGTGACTCGATATGAGGCCGTGTTTCCAGCTGGATCGTATGTTACGGTAACACCATCTTTTGTTTCGCCGCCATCCGCATGGATTATCGGATATACAACTGTTCCGACGGGAATTCCATATGACGCAAGATCAATTGTTTCTGATTGATCGATGGGGAAGCTTGAAGTGTATGGCGTGGTATTTCCATTGTATTCTACTGCAAATTTGATATCACAACCTGCCATGTTATCTACTGTGATTTGGGATGCCGTTTGCGTCGCCATTTTAAATCTCCTTTTATTGGCTGCCGCGACCAGCTTGTCGGGCTTTTTCAGAGTAGTCGAACTAGGAAATGCTACTATTGTACTCGCTATATCTTTTCGAGATCCGTGATGGTTCAATTCACTATATAACTGTGAAAATGCTGTCCTGCTACGGCCAGGCGTGTGAGGTGTTCTATACTGCACTAGTTCAAACAGGCGGAGCAGTAGCATGAAGAAGACACTGGCGGGCGTTATCGAGGCTGGTGAGCCGCTGATGCGGCAGGCCATCGATGCGCAGCGGCGCTACCATGCCGCCCAGGATTCAGGGCAGCCCGCCCAGGAAGTCGAGCGCCTGCGGCTGGAGGCTGAGTCGCTGTACCAGGCTGTCACCGAGTACCAGCTACGGTCTCTTGGAGGCGAGGGCGCGACACGTCACTGAACTTCTTAAACTCGCCTCAATGTAAGCGGGGGAGTGAGGCTTTACAGGTGGAACGTCTTATAGCTCTGCGGCCTCTCCGACTGCCTCTGGAGCCGCTTTGGACAAGGCCGGAGGAGACAGCTTTAAGTTGGTGAGGGTCAGCGAGTATGCGCTGGTGTCGTCGTCACTACGCCGCAGAGTCATCGAGAAAGCATTGCCTGACCAGCCCATCACTTCGCTCACGAACGAGTAACCGGTTTTTGTCTCGAGTCGGATCAGCTCTCGGCTACTCGGCTCTCCGTACTTTGCCACCAGCAAATCGCTTAACTGGTTCAGACCTTCAGCACTGCCCAAGACGTTTAGCTTTTCCAGCCTTGAGCCGGCCAGTGTGACTTCGACGATGTAGTTCCCTTTCAAACCTGTATGGGGAGCCTAGAGAATTCGGAAAAAATCGTACGCTAAGGTTTTCCGACCTGTCGTAACGGCCTGAATTTCCCGTCTTCCAGCTTGCGGCCCTGCCGCCAGACGTAACCGCCAGTCAGGTTGATGTGTTCCCAGCCTATATGTGTAATCGGGGGGTAAACCTGGGCGAGGGGGTGCCCTTTTTGATGGCCCACGGTAACTTTCGCGGCCCTAATCAATAATAGCAATGAGCCATTAGCACATCCGTCCTATATTGACGCTGCAGCAGGCCACACCCATCCTATTTGTCTGAACGGCCCTACGCGGCCGGGGACAATATCCCTCAAGGAACGAAATATCATGGCGATACCCTTCCCCTCCGCTAGGTGGCTGCTGATCCTGGAAATCCTATCCACACCGTGCCCAGATTGGGCCATGTTGTCGGTTCTACCTGACTGCCGCCCAGTTTGCGGCGAACCCGTCCCAGGCGATACGGGAAACACATGTTGTAGTGAATTAGCAAAATTGTATAATTATTGACGGCTGTTTTGTTAGGTGGCATAAGTGCGAGCGTCGTATAAGCACAAAGCTATTTATTAATAATGCCTTGAGGGAAATTAAGTGATTAAAAAAATCATACTGTTAGCCATGATGGCGACTACCATAGCATCTTGTGCCTCTGTTGGGGAGGATAAATATAGCGAAAAATATATACGATCCCACGTAATTGAAAACAAAACAACAAAGTCGGAAATACAATCAATTTACGGAACCCCTGACGAGCAGTTTGCCGGAAGCAATACTGGATCCTCATGGGTGTATCGTAAGCGAGATGGGTATAAATCCCTTGATTCGCTATCAAGCTTTATACCGGGAGCAGGTAGCGTGCTTAGCTCGGTTGGTATTGCCCAAAATAATGCAGAGGCAATAACTAGCATCTCAAACAAGGCTTCTGGCAATGCAGAGTTATCTGGAAATGTTTTGTCATTTAGTTTTGATGCTAAAAATGTAGTAATAAGTTGGGAATTACATTGACTCAACTCGATTGATAGACTCAAGTTTTAAGTGTTCTGGCTCAGAAGTGACCGCCTAGGCGGTCACTGAACCAATGCACAGGTTGGTAACGTTGCGAGCATGGCGATGGGCAAGCTGGATAACCCTACCACCATGACTGGCAACTATTCGGAATGGACCGCCCCTGGCACTCCGCCTCTTTCTTTCGACAGGCACTTCACCTACTCGATGACCTTTCTGCAGGCTGATTGCCCACCACCAAAGCAGTAAGGAACTGGCGTCGGGCATCTAACAATAGGTGCCCCTCACTTGAGCCCCCCCCTGGGTCGAACTCGAACGGTGGCACCGCAATAGGTCCTATACTGCGCTGATCAAACAGGTGGAGCAGTAGCGTGAAGAAGAACCTAGCGGGAGTTATCGAGGCGGGTGAGCCGCTGATTCAGCAGGTCATCGATGCGCTACGCCGCTACCATGCAGCCCAGGATGCCGGTCAACCAGCAAAGGAAGTCGAACGCCTGCGGCTAGAGGCCGAGTCCTTGTACCAGGCGGTCACTGAGTACCAGCTCCGAGCGCTTGGTGGACCGGCGCGCTCACTCCATTGAATAGTCCGACACCTGCGGCGTGGTTCATGGAGCCGCGCGAGGCGAACTTGACCCAGCGGCTGCTCAACGAATTGTCGCAGTCACCGATGCCGGCGACCAAGGATTGATTGCCTTGCGGGCGTGCCAGGCCTACGTCCGAGGCATCGAGCAGTGATCTGGAAAAAACCAAGCCGCTAGCGGCAGCAGATATCTCTCCTGCGCGCATATCATTTGCGCATGGCTGCGAATGCCCGTAAGTTGCTGCAACCCTGACTCAAGGACCGAGCCGTGACTACCTCTCCCCAAAAAATTCTTTTCCTCCCCGGCGCCTCCGGCAACAATCAATTTTGGAAACCGGTCGCCGAAGCCCTCGAAACGTCAATTGCTGTGCAACACATGGGCTGGCCCGGTTTTGGCGATTCGCCAGCAAATCCGCAGATAACCTGTCTGGAGCATCTCGCTACTCTTGCGATTGCAGAGATCGACAGGCCCGTGGCCTTGGTGGCGCAATCTATGGGCGGAGTTGTCGCGGTGCAGATTGCGCTTGAGCGCCCTGACTTGGTCACCCACCTGATCCTGGCCGTCACGTCGGGAGGTTTGAATGTTCCAGCGTTGGGTGCAGAGAACTGGCGCGCGGCGTTCGAGTCAGATAACCCAACCCTCCCACGCTGGTTCTTGGACGATCGCACCGAGCTTTCTGGCCGTCTACCTGAACTACAACTTCCAGTACTGCTGTTGTGGGGAGGCGCGGACCCAATAAGCCCAGTCTCGGTTGGCCAACGGCTGGCGAAACTGATACCCGATGCCAGGCTGGAGTTGTTCCCCGAGGCAGGTCATGATCTCGGCCATACTCATGCCGAGGCTGTCGCGCAGCTAATCGACAAGCATCTTGGCATTTGATGGTGTCGGATCAGGCTTGAATGCCCAGGTCACGTGATTCATTTTCCGTCTCACTCAGTGTCTGCTCCGGGTCGTTTGCTGCCTGTTGCGAAGGGCAGTAAACGGCCACATGCGGTCGTTCGCTTAGTCCACGCAACGGCCAGTCATCTTGCATCAGGTGATGAGACTTTTCTGGCGCGAACATAGAGCCGTTAGCATGCTGTTACTAAACCGACAGATACGTCCTGACCGCTTTATACAACGCATCCAGTGACCATGGCTTACTCATGAGCATTGACTGGGAGGGCCACAGCCCGTTTGGAGCCAATGTATTGCCAGACGTCACGATGACAGGCAAGCATGGCCAACGCGACCAAATCACATTCACGAACTCCAGCCCATCCATCTTGCCAGGTATGCAGATCAGTAATGACTAGCGCAATTGAAGTCGAGTCATCCAGCATGGCGAGAGCGTCATCTGCAGAGGCACAATCAATCACACATACACCCAGAAGCGAAATCGCCTCAACCGTTAGGGAGCGCAATATTTCATCAGCTTCTACGACCAGCACTGTTGGAGCCATAGGTGAAAAATCCCGAAAGCTTGCAACTTAGTGGTGCCCAAGATGGTAAGCGTTTCGGACAACCGACAAGATATTTGAAAATCTCAGATGAGTGCACCCCAAGAGCTGAGACTAGCTTGCGCTAGATCTTTTGCAATTGGCTTTATCATGGCTGACAGCCTCAGACTTCAACTCCTTCTTTTCAACTTCATATCCGTGAATAATTTTTTGTTCAGTTCTAAATTGTGCATGCCTCTTCATAGAGCGATCATGACCGTCTTCGGCATGTACCTGTGTGTAGCCAGCGACAAGCAAAAGCGTGACAATAAAGCCATTTAAAATCTTCATGATATAGATCTCGTCAGTTTAAGTGATGATTTTCTAGGCGCGCATGAAAACCGCGCAAACGGATAAAGGTTGAGTCTTTTAATTAGGGTCATAAATTAACTTAATATAGATGCATGTAGCTTGAGGGGCATCCGACCTGATTAACTTCCAAGTCGGCGCCATCTTAAATTTCAGTAACTTACTTTCAGTGCAGATGGACTCTTCTTCAAGCGTCGACGAATATAACCTTTCCGGTGATGAAGCCATCAACCGAACGCTCGAAGGCTTTGCCTACCAGCGCGCCAGGGACAGGCTGGAAGCCTGGCATCATTTCCCCATACACGTCCCACGCCTCTTCCAGAACTGTAGGGTTGACCACGTTGATGCGAACCTGGCGTGGAAGCTCGTGCGCTACGCACTGTACGAAGGTGTCGATGGCGCCGCTGGTGGTGGCGTCAGCAATTGCCACAGGAATAGGTTTGACATTGAGAATGCCCGAAATCAACGTAAACGAACCGCCATCGTTGATGTAGTTCAGGCCCACATTTACCAGATTGATCTGGCCGACCATCTTGCTTTGGATAGTTGTGTCCCACTGCTCATCTGTCATTTCGCTGAAGTTAGCGTATTCGCAGTAACCAACTGTATTAACGACAGCATCGAACGGCCCAACCTTTTCGAACAGCGCCTTGATCGACGCCTTGCTGGTGATATCTACCGTGTGGTCGCAGCCTGTGCCGGAGCGGCTGGCGGTGATGACGTTGTGTTTCTTGAGACCGGTCATAGCGGCTTGGCCCATGTGCCCTTGGGCACCAATCAAAATTACGGTTTTCATAGTAATGCCTCGTAAAATCTTAAGGAGGCGATACTCTAGGCGCCCAGTGATACAATGGAAATCACGACAAGCTTGTATGAGATACAACAAAAATGATTGAGAAGATCGATGTCCGGCACATGCGGGTTTTACTGCATCTCGTGCGCGAGAAAAACGTTTCTCGCGTTGCCGAGCGGCTTGAGATATCACAACAGGCGGTTAGCAACTACCTCAAGCGCATGCGTGAAGTGTTTCCCAATGAGCTGTTCCTGCGCCAGAGCGCAGGCCTACAGCCGACCGACTATGCGTACGACCTCGCAGCTAAATTCGAGAAAATAGTTGAAGAGATCGACGGCATCTTCAATTCATTCCCATTCGATCCGGCAACGAGTGAGTACGCATTCAGGGTGATCGCAAATGAATATGCGCAACTGTCTATCATCCCGTCGCTTTCGCTGCTCATGCGCGAACGCGCGCCCGGGGTGAAGCTTGAAGTCATTGACTTCAATCCCGATCAGCATGTCAAGACGCTGGCGCAAGGAGAGGCTGACCTAGTGATTGGTTTTTCTGACTACGTTGATCCGGGATTAGTGCGGAATAGACTGAGAAGCGACCACTACTGCTGCGTCGCTCGGCAAGGTTCGCTGTTGCCTCGGCAGATACAGGTGCTTGCAGATGTGTCCTTACATCCTCATGTGGATTTCGCTAGTGGAGTAGGCAATCTGGGGAGTCGAGTGGATGACTTCCTTAGTGCGCAGGAGGTCAGCCGCACAGTGATTGCCACTTTGCCCTGCTACACGTCTCTGCAAGCGTTTATGCACGTGAATGATACGGTGGCTTTCGTACCCTCGGCCATTGCTGCCACCGGTGGCTTCCAAGTGATTGACATAGATATGTCTTCCCTAAACTTCAATGTGGTTGTGGGATGGCATAGAAGAGCTTCGGGCAGTGCATCCAGAGATTGGCTTGTCCAGGTTATTGCAGAATTACACGCGCCGCGTTAGCTCAAAGTGAGAAACCCCTGATTTTGTGCATGCTCGATGACTGCTTTTGGCCGGAAGGTGACATTGGTGGTCGTCGCTGATCTGGTTGATCCGTAGCGAAGCCCGAATGGCCGTTGACCTATACTGCTCTGATCAAATAGCCGGAGCAGCAGCGTGAAGAAGACCCTGGCGGGAGTTATCGAGGCGGGTGAGCCGCTGATTCGGCAGGCCATCGATGCGCTGCGCCGCTACCATGCGGCCCAGGACGCCGGCGAACCAGCGGCAGAAATCGAACGCCTGCGCTTCGAGGCCGAATCACTCTACCAAGCTGTCACTGAGTATCAGCTGCGGTCGCTTGGCGGGCCAGCTCAATCACTTAATTGAATGTTAAGGTACTGCTAGCTTGGCCCATCGTTTCGGGGAGGCGTAGAGTCTTCCCGTTACTTATAAAACAGATCTACGATTACAGATGCTTCAAAGGTCCCGGGTTTGGGTGGCTCGCGCCAGATCAAGTCTGCTTTGAAATCATTCTTGCTCTGGTCGCGTCCCGTCAGGTCTGTCAATTTGAACCAGGTATCGAATGGAACGTTTTCATTGGTTTCAGACCGAGCGAGAGAAATCCCGACCGAGCTGTTGTTTGGGGGTACCAATAGGTTGTTGATGACTGATCCCCCACCAGCAGTGGAAGCGAATCTCGCATTAACTGTGTAGGGCGTATCGCAGGAACGAGATAATCCAAGGCTAAAATTGGCGCTGCTAGCAATTTTTCCTACACCCGCTGTGCTAGACAGCGCTCTACGAAAATTTACTATGCTTGGAGTTATTGTCAGTTCCGGTGAGCAGGGGATAAAACGAATGTTGTTGATGCCTGTTACGACGTAATTGAGGTTGCTGTTGGGTTTTGGATTTAAGCTGCCGACGCCATCTAATTGAAAAACTCTATACTCTGGTCGTGAACTGGCTTGCCCGGAGGGTGGAGTAGGGCCGTATTTTTCAATGAAGATACTGAAGGTAAGCGTGAACCTTGCTTTGTCCCATCCCGTGCAGTTAGCCCAATTACAGCCGGTATGGGAGGAGAACCCTGTACTTACCTTTCCGCTACTTGAGGTTATCACAGAATTTTTGTATCTGATGCCGACGCGTATTCCGTCTCCGATACTAACGTTCGCCGGATTCATATGAAAATATACGGTCTCTTCACCCCGTTCGTAGTCATCTGCACAGATCACCTTTATTGTATGTAACGGCGATTCCCAGATTATAGTGCCGTCTGGGGCATCTGCGGGTACAGCCAGTGCGGTACCAAGCGAATCTTTGGAGATGGCAGAATTTGTACCGTCCTCTTTACAGGAAAGCGCGAAGCTTGTAGCTGGGCTGGCTGAGGCGGCAAGTAGGAGTGTCAGAGCAAACGATTTGAATGGTAGCATTTTGAAGGTTCGCGAGTAGCCTATGGACATGCTCACTGGATGTTCATCCTGTGTGCAGTGCGTAATCCAATATCATTGATTTCAGTGAATAGTATTTTCGCGTCGCTAGAAATTGAGGGGTCAGAACTTCTCAGGTATTGTATTTCCCCTGGTTTTAATAGAGTGTACTCGCTTAACAGGCTGCCGCGATTGTGCCTTTCAATTCTTACATCCACCAGCGATACGTGAAAGGCGCATGCATTGGTTACTTCGATCGAGTTGCCATTCTTTACTTTCCAACTTAACCCGGCGACGCATGCGGAAGACGTTCCTTGCAACCGCGGCGGTCGAAAAAATAGCTTCAACTGTTGGCGGACTGCCATTTGAATGCTGTTTTGCCTGTCGGGCTTAAGGGGGATCTCCATGACGTTTAGCCAGAACAGTGATTCTCTATCTTCCGGTAAGCCTTCGCCCCTGTAGAGTATTCGCAGTACGTCTACTTGCTGCGGATTCAGTTTGATCAGAGGGTGGGCCAAGGCAAAGGGTACATCGCTGCTGTTTTCTTCGGATGAACTGACCCAGGCTTGAAGTGCGACGGTTTGCGACGATACGTTAGTGACGCGGATGGTGGCTTCGCGGTGTTGGCCTGTATAAATAAGTCGTGTGCCATCGATTTTTATCATGGCCTCAGCGCTGCTGCCGACGGCGAGCCACAGCAGGATGACTTTAATGAAAGATAAGGGTGTCGAGGAAGTGAAGGCCATTATTGATCTGGCCTCTCGATGAACTCCCAATGGTAATTAGGGTTTTCGGATTTTAGTGTGGTGAGGTATTGAACAAATAGCGAGTAGTCGCTAGTTGCAGGTTGCAAAGTAAGCGTGCACCCAGAAAGAACGGATATAATACTTGCAAGGCAGGTCGCACCTAACTTATAATTGCTTGCTTGCTTGCTTGCTTGCTTGCTTGCTTGCTTGCTTGCTTGCTTGCTTGCTTGCTTGCTTGCTTGCTTGCTTGCTTGCTTGCTTGCTTGCTTGCTTGCTCCGCGTTAATTCCATTTTTTTGATCTTCATGGTTCATTGCTGATTCATGCTGGCTGAAGGGAATATTTGAAGTTACCTTCTGCTCCATCCATTCGGAATCAGACGATTCTTATTGTCGCCACAGGCTCTAGGTCTTGGACGGCATTCCCCCCTAGGTTGGCGAGCAATCACCCAGCTACTAGTTCTCAAGGTGGGGATCTTTATGTTGGCGTCAGACAGGCCTCATCAGGCCTCGACTCTGCCACCGATCGGCAATTGCCAGGCTCCGGGCAAATCCATGCCATGCGGTATTTTTATACAGCAGTGGCTGGCATGCGTTTCCTCATCTTGCGCCGGCGGAAGCTGGGCGTTGCCATACCAACAGATCAGCTGCGGAGAATGCAGCCGCTGGCTGGCGACATCCAAATCAGCGAATATCATGACGCGGGCCTTGGGCGCTCGACAATCAGCGCCTGGATATTTGGTTCAGGGCCAGGCCCTGGTGTTTTTCCGCGGTTGCTCGACGTGAAGATCACCGGCATGGCCCAGGTCGGAATGAACCTGACCGGGATCGAGGAAGTGGAGGGTGCCTACTATGCGCAGTCGTGGTGGTGCAGGGTGGAGTAGTGAGGTCGGCAGAACGCCGGAGGAGGGTATGAGCTTGGGCCAATTCTTGGGCCAATGTATGCGTTTTGGTGCGTGCTTGAGAGGCTTAAACCCCCGGAAACATTGCACTTGAGGCCGCCTAAAAACGCTAAAATCATCGCATGGTGATGTTAGCGGTGGAGATCAAAGGGCTTACCTATCAATAACTTATGTGACGCTTTCACAGCCTGAGACCAATCTGGAGCTTTTCAAGCTCCTGCCAATCCGAGGTCGAGTTGATCCAACGTGCATAAGTCGATAAGAGCATCTGCACGCTATGCCCGAGCTGTTGGGCGATAAATGCGGGGTTGAGGCCAGACATTAAGCATATTGTCGCATAGGTGTGACGGCAGTTGTATGGTGGTCGATACCGAACCCCCATTTCTCTGAGGACTGGTCGCCATTGATGGTGAAGGTCCGAAGTTTGTTTCACAAACTCTCCATTCTTCGATGGCGGGAACACGAACGGCGTTTCGGTTACTCGTCCCTTTCCTTGCCTGCGCCGCTCGGCGTACTTCTCTGCATAGTCGATGGCTTGCAAGGCCCTCTCATTGAGCAACACCACCCGCTCTTGGCCGGTTTTGGTTCGCTCCGCCACTTCGCCCAGGGCAATAGTCCTGCGGATCCGCACCACCTTCTTTTCCCTGTAGATGTCCTGCCACTGCACGGCTAGGCCCTCGGATAAACGCACTCCGGTAAAGAACACAAACTCGAAAAAAGCCGCATAGATCCTGCTGATCCAGTGCGAATGGTCGTAAAGCCTGGCGATGATCAGATTCGCCTCGTCGAGCCTGAATGGGTCGATCTCTTTCTTTGAGCGCTTAGGCAACTGCACGGGTTCGGCTGGGTTCCGGTTGATGAGCCCATCAGCGACAGCTGATTTCAGGATGGTCGACAGCTTGACCAGGGCATTGCGCTTGACGGCCGGAGATGTCCAGGTGATCGAGCTTACAAGCCTGCGCAGCATGGTGGTGTTGAGAAAATCTATGCGAACCAATGCCAAGTGCGGCATCCAGTACAGATTTAGTGCGCTTTTGTAGCCGTTCCGGGTCCCCTGAACGATTTCACGACTGTCGAGCCAAATCTGGGCGTACTCCCCGAAGCACGGTATGCCTCCGACCACTGTTGCGGAGCTGGGGAACAGCTCCGCATATTTGTCTTGATCCAGAAGTCCTAGCCGGATCAGTCCGATTACCTTATCGCGAAGTTGGGATGCAGCTTTGAGGCCTTTCGATGTCGTGGGGTAGGGAAGGGTTTCGGTGCGTCGAGTACCTTCCCACATGAAACGGAGGCGGAGCGATCCGTGGTTGATGTCGATCCCTGGGGGTAAATCCATTGGTTTTCCAGTTATTCGTCATACCTCTTCTTGCTATAAATGATGCGGCCGTGGTGCTTTATCCAGATGCCTTCGGGGAGTACGCCGCGTAGGCGCCGGCCTTCAAGTGCTCGTTTGGTGCAGCCGAGTAATTCAGCCATGCGTTGCTCGGTGACCTTGTCGACGTCTCCAGGCGCAATGTCGTTGTTCATGGCAGTAGTGCTCCATGCCCACGTCTACTGGCAGGCTTGAGTTGTTGTAGGGGGAGGGGTTACTGAATCTTGCCGGTGAGGCGTTCGCGCCAAGTCAGGCGCCGGGGAAGGTGCTCGCGGCCATCGATCTCGACCACCACATAAGCGCAGCGGTCGAAGGGGGCGTCCCGCTGCTGATTGAGCCAGCAGGCTTCCTTCTGGGCTTCGTCGTAACTGGTTGGGTTCGTGGTGATGCCCCATGAAAGGTTGATAGAGAAAATGGAAAAGGTCGTACGCTTAGGACGAATGTGCTAGATGGCCCTTTGCCTCATGTTCGGTGTGTGAAGCTATTTTCTAAAAAAAATGGTAAAGGACCGGCCCCATGATCGCTTTTACAAGGCAGCTTTTGCCTGCCGCATTACTGTGTAGTGCCCTCGGTGCCCATGCGAGCGAAGTGCTGATGGGCGACTTCTGGGTCGTTCACTACCAGGGTGCCTTGGGCAAGAATCAGGTGTTCATCGCCGACGGTGACCCCAATCACATCGTCAATCGCCCAGGTGGCGCGAAATCATTGGGCGTCTATCAACTTTACGAAGAGCCCGGTAAACCCAACTTCACCGCTTACGATGTCGAAATCGACTGTGCGAAGAACCGCGTGCGCATCATGGGTGCAGCGGATTTCCGCAGCGTGTTCAATGAGCTTCGCAACGCGAAGTATTCCAGCCAATGGCAGAGCAAACCTGACGCCTGGCTGGCGCAAAGCCGTGACTTTGTCTGTAAGCCGACTGAACGCCAGGCCAAGAAGATGGAGCACTTGGGTGTGATGTCCGCGTCGCAAATGAGCAAGTCAGGGCCGCAGTTCTTCCAGATATTGAACCGCGAGGCCGCCAAGACGGCCATCATGCAGAAGATAGATGAAGGGTTCACGCAGATGTCTGCTAAGTAACGCGATCTTCAGGGAGAAGACCTTATGAACCGATTGCTTATGTTGGCCCTGCTCGCCACCTTGCTCAGTGGCTGCGCATCATTATCGGCCAGCAGTGCCTGGAAAGATCGCCCGGTGGGCGAACTGATCGACTTCTTCGGTGTGCCAAGACAGATCATGTTGGCGCCGGAGGAAGATATGGTAGTGCTTAGGTATGTACGTGACAGTAGCTATGTCTCACGTGAAGCAGCGGGTACTTACACGGGGCCACAGAACGGGCAACTTGTGCACGCAGAATACTGGGAAGACGTACAGCACTCAGGCAGTTGCGAGATCAATGTGTTCGTCAACAGAGCGCGACTGGTGCAGAAGGTGCGGACGAAAGGGCGTTGTGTAGCGGTCGAGATGGCGCCGGCAGGGTAACGCATGGGCCACTGGCGAGGACAGATTTCACGAATATGCACATCATCCATTTCGCTTGGAAAGGCGCTGGCAGCGGTACGAGGGGCGGTTGATTGGGGCAAACGCCACATCGAACCAGTCAGACACCGGCAGTTCAGCCAGGGCCTCGTGATCAGCTACTGTCAGGGCAACGGGCTTCATGGTCATAGGTGCTGGGCTTGGGCATTGCTCGTACTTTTCCGCAGTGCTCTGGCAGCAGCTCGTAAGAGACTTCTACGTCAATACCATCGTGATACAGTCGGCCATGCGCTTCGGCGACTGACCAGGAACAAAAAAAATCTTGACTCTTGTCGCAGTCACTTGAAAAAGGATTTTGGAAAATGTTAAAGAAACTAACCATACTTGGTTTCACTCTTGCACTTACAGGTTGCGGGCTTCTCCCTCCCCCAGCGCCACCCGCTCCCCCCACCGTCGAGCACTCTATTGCAAGCAAGACCGAAATCGCCGATGCAAAAAGGAAGCTGCTCAGACATATTTCAGACCCCGAGTCAGCGAAATTTGAAACTATTTACAAATTCAAGGGGCGTTTCGCTAGCGGTAAAAGCTATGAAGGAGTCTGTGGCTATGTGAATTATAAAGGCGCAGAAGGTGGCTATGAAGGATTTACACCGTTTATGGTCGTTGGAGAAGTAGTCTCGTATTACGGTGACCATTTACCTCATAACTACCATATCCTCAAAAGTTTTTGCACAAAGTCACGCTCGAGCTAAGAGGCGGAGACCGGTAAGTAAAGGTCAAGTTAGCCTTTGAGATCAATAGTAAGCAGGGCCGTACCTTCCTCGGCTAGTGTCCCGAATGGGTAGTTCGTTAATCTAAAAGCCCCGGAACCATTGGACAAAGCAAAATTAAGTAGATCAACGAGTTAACCGTTCGGGAGCCGGGCTGGATGTTAAAGCATCCGCCCGGCTCGCTTCTTTTCAGCCTGTTGTTTCGCGCATGTAGCCAAAGCGTCAGCGTCTGCGATTCGTTCCGCCAAAGGCTTTTAGGAGTGCGGGTCATGGCGTTTTCCCTCAACCTGCCAGCGGCAGGCGGTTGTTCAGCTCGATCAGCTTCTGGTCGTACTGCTCGACCAGCTCGCTGTACTCCTTCGACTCCCACCAGGATGCGGTGCTGCTGGGTCATGTTGTGGTCCTTTCGTGCAGGCGCCGCCCTCGCCGGGGTGGCGTGATTGGTTGAAGTGGGGTATTGGTGATCGGCCCGGTATGGTGTCGAGCTCCATACACTCAGGTAGGATGGGGTATTACGGGTTACCGGCATGGGGCCGGGTCAAAAGGAACTTGAAATGCATCACACCGCCATAGGGCCGTTCGACATCACACTTAATCCGGAAGCTTTGAGCAGCGCTGCTGAAGAAACCGGCCTCGGTCGATTGTCTTTGGACAAGCAGTTTCAGGGTGACCTAGAAGCCACCAGTCAGGGTGAGATGTTGTCTTTTCGCAGCAGCACTCAAGGTTCTGCCGGCTACGTTGCCATGGAAACTGTGCATGGAACCTTGCACGGTCGCAGCGGTAGCTTCGTACTTCAACACAGTTCGACGATGAATCGTGGGACACCCGTTCAGTCCATCACCGTCGTACCTGATTCCGGTACTGACGCGCTTTCCGGGCTAATTGGTAGCATGGTCATCACGATCACCGATGGGCAGCACTCATACAAATTTGACTACGCGCTACCAGATCATCAAATCTGATTTTTGTTGGCTGGCGGGCAGCGCGGGAAGATCAGGCCGCGCGGACTTTAAAGGTGAGCATCGCTGTGGCGTCTTCGAAACACTCGTCCAGCTCTTGATAGGCCCGATACTTGGCCTGGTGCGAGTGGCCGCCCATACGCGTCGTACGTAATGACGCGCATCGCCGAGCATGTACTTCACATCATCCCAGTCATACATGCCGTTGGTGAGTCCCTCGAATTGTTTCAGCGGCAGCTCTTCGGCCATCTCGCCGTACTGCATCTCCCAGGTCGGGTGGTAGTTGCGGATGCGCTTCTTAGATTCGCTGTCGAGGAGGACTCCGAGGTAATGTCCGCAGTCGCGGGTGATGGTGCCCGGCTTGCTATATGCCATCACGCGGCGACCGATGCAGGCCGGCACGCCTGACGACGCAGCGGGCTAGTGAATTAGGTCAACTGCTTCCGCATCAGTGGGTACTGCGCAATTGCACTCCTCTTGACCACCCGATGGCATCGGATTTCACCAGCACGCTTTGTAACCATGATCGGCAGAGAGCGGCCAGGAGCTGCTGGGGGACGTAGCAATGACGAAAGAGCAACTATGCTAGGTCTGATGCCGGAATTGATCGAGCAGATCGGGCCTTCCGTCCATACGTCGTGGCAAAACAATGGGAATGGGATCGATCCGCTTGTGTTGATTTGGCCGTTGCTGCATCTCAAGGCAGGTCTGCCGGAGGAGGTCTGAAGTTGCGAATCGCTTTTCTGGTGAACCGGGACGTGGAGAGCAATCTCGCTCTCAATTTCCTGTTGCCCGAGATTCACGAGAGCACAGTGGGAATATTCCTCTCGGAGAGAGTGGGATCGGGCAGGAAGGTGCCACGCATGCTCGGACAACTGGCATTGATCGAGCAGGACCTCTTCAATGCCTTGACCGCTGGGTTAATCGGATCGAGCGACCAGGTCAGCAGCGGGCATCGATTCGGTTTTGCAGAACTGCAGCAACGCTTTGGGGTTCCTGTGCGGGTATTGCCCAGCTTGAGGGATCCTGCGGGCCTGCAAATGCTGCAGGATGCGCGAGCGGATCTGTTCATCTCAATCCGCTTTGGTCAAATCCTGAAGAATGAAGCGTTGGCAATTCCGCCACGCGGCGTCCTCAATCTTCACTCTGGCCTCTTGCCTCAATATCGAGGTGTTCTCGCGACCTTCCGGGCGCTGCTGAACGGGGACCCGGAGATCGGTTGTACTCTTCATTGGATCGACAGTCCCGGCATTGATGTTGGTCGCATCATTGAGACTGCGCGTGTGGCAGTCGAAAAGGAGCGCTCCTTGCTGTGGCACATCCTTTCACTTTATCAACCAGGTGCGCGTCTCATCATGAACGCAATCAGGCGCTTGGAGCGCGATGAGCCCATGACGGGGACGTCTCAAGATCCATCTGCCGGGGCCTACTACTCCTTTCCCGGCGAGGATGACCTGATGCAGTTCACGACACTGGGGTGGCGGCTCTTCGATCGCGAGGATGTTTGGGGGCTTTTCGAATCGTACGGATTTCCGTTGCGGATAAACGCTCCTTGAGAGCGGAACGGCGGCAAGTCTGTGCAATTACCCAGGTACCTTCATAGCTTCAAAGGGTGAACTGTGCGATCACTTCGTCCGATGACATGACTTCGGCATATTCATCACCGAGTATTGCCAACGTCAGTTCATGAACGGTTGTGGCGTCCCAGGACTTTCCATGCGCCGCGACGACGGGTACGGCTGTTGTGGCGTCTGAGGGAAGGATGATGCTGTATCCGAGAGCTTTTCCCGCACGGACTGTGGCGTCCATGCTGTTATGAATGACAACGCCCGTCAGCACCAAACGCCTTACCTGCATACCTTTTAGAATGGCGTCCAATTCGGTGCCGATGAAGGCGCAGTTTTCCTGTTTGATGATGACGGTTTCTCCCCTTATCGGAGCAACGTCTTTCTTGATGCCATTCCACGGGCCATGGACGTAATAGCTGGATGTAGGCGTCTGTTCATCGTGCTTCACGTGAAGAACTGGCCAGCCGTTTGATCGCCAAAGGTCGAGAAGACGTTGGATCACCGCCAAATACTCAGGATTACTTTTGCCATCCCAAATTGGGCGATCAATGGCATCCTGAACGTCAAGGATAACAAGGGGGATAGGGCTGGGTTGATCCTTCATGTGATTTCATCTCCTTTAGGTGGGGCAGTAGGCTGAGTATTCTGCAACGAACCTTTACCAGCAACTGGATTCGTTGAAGTGGAGAGGCGCTGGCGGGCCGCGCGGGGGTACTAAGGGCGGTTGTCGTGGCCGCAATTGCGGCAGTCGTCATAGCAGGGGGATGGCACGAAACGGCCACAGCCGCCGCAGTTCTGGATACTCGTGCGCATTCGCGACCGCTTCGGTTTGGCCAGCTTGATGCCGGTGCCGCGCAGGGCCTGCTTGAGATCGACGTCGTGCCGGTGCACAAGGCGCCGGCGGATGGTTTCGATGCAGTCGGCTGACCAAGCCTTCCGGCGCCCGGCGGCGGGTCGGCAAACCTCGCGCGCGGCCTCCAAGGTGAATTCGGCGGCACGCCCAAGATTGCTGGCCGCTGGGGTCGATGTTCACTACTGCCACATGATTGGTAACGGACTGGGGCCGTTCGTTGGAGGTACAACGCCACTATGCGCGATGATGGCGTGGTACTGGCTTTCCATCCACGCTGGATGGGTGGACAGGGTAGTGGTAGGCTCCCGTCTTTTTGTGATGGATCACTATGATCGACAAGGTAATTCCGACTGCACTTGCTTGTTTCTGTCTTTTGGGCACCTCCACCGCCGCCGCGTGGACAAAGGTAAATGGACGAATACAGCTTCAGACGGAGGAGATCAGCCATTGCGAGACATTGGCGCTCGACGCGGCGGCAGTAATGGTCTCGCGGCAGTGGAACCTTCCGGTGGACTACCTGGATGAGGATGAAGCTCCTAATCAAGCCCGGGAGGAGGCTCGCCTTAGGCTATTAGCGGCAGCAAAGTCCTATGCCGTGCGTGAGTCCGAGAATGAAAAGACGGAGGAGCTTAAGGCGTTTGTGAATGTGTCCAGACGAAAATGCATTTTGGATTACATTGACTCGACGCCCCCAACTTCCATCAAATAATCGCAACTATTCAACTCCACGCCGTAAACGTCAGGCCAACGCACCTTTCTGACACTTTCGCTTGAGGCGATGGTGTCCACTTACATTTAAGTGGACACCATTTGGCCGGCAGAGAACGCATCAGCGGGGTGGCGTCTGGGAGCGTCCCTGGGTTCAATCCGGCTTTTCGCTTATGCCAGCTCGTTTGGTTGTGGGACTAGCTAGCAGACCGCGCTGGATAGAAATAACTGCCGCTACGCAGTTGCAGACTGTATACCCAGATCCCGAAAACCAGGGCGTACTCCTTAAACATCGGGAGCGTCAGCAGGTGCACGATAGATCCGCTGCGCATCTGGCTGAGGGAGGAAGTCACGCCTAATGCCAGGGCTAGAATAAAGCACAACGAGCTGCTCTTTTTCCTGCCCAGTAGCATCAACCCGCCTACGCACATCAGAAGTGCTACGGTGCAAACATTGAGCAGCACCAGGATCGAAATATCCCCTTGTCGGGTTTGTTCAAATCCTTCGTTGACCATCCAAAGGCCTGCTTGAATCAAGACGATGAAGCAGTAAAAGACAGTCATGAAGACCGGGACGGGACGTGTGCTGTACCAAGGCTGAGGCATGGTTGCTTCCATAGTGAAGTTGCTCCTGGAGGAATGGGCGCAGTCGCGGATTATAGGGGGGGTATACGAACCTTTCTATACGAAGCATGGGTGTCTCTGCTGCATAGCCGTCCGGGTATCAGGCCTTGTGTCACTAAACCGATTGCACAAGCTGGCGCCGGGTGTAGTGGTCAACTAATTCCAGACACCTCGATAGGTGGTTTCGACGCCATCGACCAGCGGCGTACCGCGCCACCCAGGCGTAGTCGGTGCGCTTCATGCCCTGTGAAGCATGCACGCAGAACTCCCCCGGAGTTTCGTGTGCCAGCTGCGGTTCTCGATATCCTTGCCGCCGTGGATGATGAGCCAACTCCAGAGTTGGCGAATTGAAAGTGCTTTCATAGCAAATACCTGCCTTCCTTCCATGGCGCTGGCGCCTTTGCTGGTGTCCTGATGTTGTATTTTTCGTACGTGGAGTGCTGGCGCCGGCCACCGTCCTGCACTTTGAGCTGCTGCTCTGCGATCCAGGCCTTTGACGCTTCCTCATCTGGGTCGCTACTTTCCCGTTTGCGGGTGTTGAATGCCAGGAGCATTGCGGCTCGCACTTCGTAGCTGCGATGGAGCGGCACGCTGACCATCTGTTCTGCGCTTGAGAAAGACGCGGCTACAGTTAAGGGATGGGGAGCAGGAGCGATGCGATGAATCAAAAATTGACGTGTAAAAAGTGCGGCAAGGAAACCGAAGTTCAGTTACGTCACGACAGCAAAACCGACTGGCAAGTTTTTAACTGCCAACTTTGTGGCGCCTTGCATGTCGAGGAATCCTATTTCAAGGCGCCGGGAGCTCCCGCGCAGTTCCGCTTCCGGCTCGCGGATGAGTCTTAAGCGGCTATCGATCACCGTTCAGCCGCTCTCCATGGATCATTCGCCCTAGCCTGGGCAGCCATCGACGCCGTGGCCGGGTATGGTATGGTGGCAATTTGATGTTTTGGGGTTGAGTGGCGTGATCTTGTAGAGGGAAGCAGGGGCAGGGTATGCAGTTGATACGGGGTCTTCGAATTTGTGGTGTAGCGATGCTGTTTGCTGTCGCCGCTGGTTGTAAGTCCTACACGGAGAAAGGTGCGCAAGGGCTGCCGAACTCCGAGACAGCTGGCATTCGGGCAATCGAAAAAGCGCTCACAATTGCCAGTGTGGATGGGGAAGACACGCTGTATGCGCTTTACACGCAGAGAACAGAGTATCGATTGACTGCTGGCCCCCATCGGTTGGAAGTCAAGAAGTGGACTGGCACCAGGGCGACCCGACCTATGTTTCGGGACGTTAACCTGGTCGCCGGACGAGAGTACGGCATGGAGTACGTTCCGAGTGAAGACTGGTGGGACTTCAAAATTGTGGATATGAAGACTGACGAGCGCGTCGACACGCCAGTCTATCCATAGGTAAATCATCGCGCTTCCCAGTCTGCGACGGGGCGGCCCAGCGGACAAAAACCAGTGGCTGCTATCGGTTCCTGGTTCGTTACAGGTAACTGATGATGAACGTCACTTCGGTGTTCGCGGTGCCTGCTTCAAGTGTATTGCCGGCCAGGCGGTAATAAGCAGCGGACAACGGTATGAAGAAGTCGGTACCGGTAGTGTTGAAAGCGTTGAACGGGTACGTGGTATCCAGCGCGATGGGGTTACCTGCCTCATCCATCAGTTGCTATTTGTTGATAATTCAGCGGACTTGAAAATTTGAAGCGTGTAAGTTCCTCCGCTGGTTGTGTAAGTACCTTTGTCAATGGTGAAGGGTGGCGGCATATCTGGGATATTCGGGTTAGGTGACTTTATACGGAATGACAGTCCGGCCTTGCCCAAGGGGTACGTATTGCCGGAAGGTACGCCCAGTGCAGGCGACATGACCAGTCCGTAGCGGAACGACGATGTGCAGGTAAAGATAAGTTCTTCCTTTTGAAGGCTTTCTTCGTAAATGACTGTGCCTATGGGGGCGTCCTGCGGGATCGTCAGGCTGTCAGAGGTCAATCTAGAGCCGAAATTCAGAGTGGCGGGTTTGTTACCGGAGTCGGAAAAGGTAAAAGTGCAGTTTGCAGCCATTGCGCCCGACGAGTAGACAAGCGCCATCGCGGCAGCAATGCTCAGCAGTGAGCACAAACGGCCCTTTTTTCTTGAAACGTCCGTCTTGATGTTGATACAGGTTGGCAAAGAGGGCGCAGAAGTATCACAGGCGAACTGCTTGCTTGGCGTTAATTCCAATTTTTTATCTTCATCGTTCATTGCTGATTCATGCTGGCTGAAGGGAATATTTGAAGTTACCTTCTGCTCCCCCCCCATTCGGAATCAGACGATTCTCATTGTCGCCACAGGCTCTAGGCCTTGGACGGCATGTCTCCCCAGATTGGCGAGCAACCACCCAGCTGCGCCGTCTACGCCGGTTCGACTCCGCCCTCGGCCTCCATTAATGAAAACCCCGCAGATTAACGTCTGCGGGGTTATTCTTTGTGGGTCGAATAGGCCGAACATTTCCGCCAACCGCAAGGAAGTCCTACTACAGGGCTTTCACAGGAATGCAGATATCGCAGCTGAACTCACCCGTTTCAGGGTTAAATGCCGTCGCTGCATAAAACATCTCAAAGCATGGCCGGTCGTCGCATTGCAGGCCGTTGGACGGCATCCATTCGCGCATCAGCCGCGTCCAGGCGTCAGCTATGTTCTCTACTCGCCCCTTGAAGCTCGACACCGCATAGCGGCCGCCCGGTAGGGTTTGAGTGTCTGCCTGACCGCTGGCAACAAAATCTGCTGGCACTTCAACGCAAGCGTCATAGCGGCACTTGTTGGCTGGCGTGATAGATGGATCGTCATAACCTATGCCGTAGCAAGCTTCCTCGCTGAAGCCATTCGAGTGCATCCATGGCGCCATTGTACTGCGCCAGAATTCGCCGATCGCAGGGCCGTACGGGCCGATCAAACGTTGGTAGGCGACTCGCGTTTTGGGTAAGTCGATGATGCGTACATGCATGGTGGTCTCCTTCGTCGATAGATAAGAGACGTCAGAGTCACCGAACGCGGTTTCGCGTGCCTGATCGGTATTGCCGAAGACCTGATCAGGATTGCTCTCCTGCTTGCCAGGGCGCTGGCCGATGGCGGCCGCCAGCGCTGCCAGTCGCTGTGGCGTATTGGCACGCCAGTCTGATGGCGTGCATCCAAACTTGAGTTTGAAGGCCCGCGCGAATGCTTCACCCGAGTTGAAGCCGGTGGCCAGGGCGGTTTCAAGTACTGTTTCATGGCTGCCGCAGGACAGACGGAGTGCCGCTTTCTCGAGCCGTCTTCGCCGGACGTAGCTGCCCAGTGTCTCGCCCATCCAGGCGGCGAAGATCCGATGAAAATGAAAGCGCGAGAAGTTGGCGACGTCGGCTAATTCCGCGCCCTCCAACGGATGCTCCAGGTGAGCATCGATGTAGTTGAGTACACGGTTCATGCGCCGCGTGTACTCAGCACGTGATGCGTGAGCGGTAGGTTCGGTCGTCATGGTGCAGACACAATACTCTCAGATATCAAAAAGCAGAGGCTCAATATTTCGAGCACAGGCGCTTACGATGGGTGAGCGCCAGGCCATTCCAAGCGATAGGTGAGAGTAGCAATACGGCGATAAGGAATGCCACCTGAGACAGGTAGAACGGCTCCAGCCACTGTTGCTTCAATGCTACGTAAAAACTGTTGTGGGTTACGTCGAGCAAAATAATCGCTGCCGTCAGCACGATTCCGGCTCTTGGCTTGATGAAAAGCAGCAGTGCTGCAAGTGGGTCCAGAAACGTAAGCGCCCCCCAGAACACCCGACTAGCCAAGTAAGCGCTAGGCCCGTATCCATAGTCCCAGAGCAATCCATGTGCAACGTCTGCACGAATATGATTAGCGGTTGCGATGAGAAGACAGCAGGCAAACAAAACTCTGACGGCGAATGACAATCTTGGCATAGCGGTATCTACATCCGTGTTCTACACCCTGCATGATATCGGGATTGACCAACAACGCTAGCCGTTGCAAACAGGGAAGGTGTGAGCGCTTATGCTGAAACGCGAGCGCGGTGTATTCCTCACGCGTAGGGGAACAGTGGCGTGGAATGAGGTAGTGTTCTGCTGCGCATGAACAGCCCGCCGAAGCGGGCTGATGCCGAGCGCAGTAAAAGGGGAGAGCTCTCGGCCAGTTCAGTGTAGCTTGGTGTGCTCATTTGAATCGCCGCCATCGCTGAATAACCCAATCTCCACCAAGGCGGCCTCAATGACCGCCAAGGCTTCGGCGATGCTTTGAAGGGGCTTTTCAGGATAGCCCTGGCTTGACGGGGTAACCCCTTTCATGGAAGTGGCCAAGGCAAGCTGCGCATCAGCCAGCCGGGAGAGTAGGGCGAGAGTGAGTTTGTCGGTGACCATGGGCTGATCCTCCAAAGGTCACGACAGGATAGCAGGCAACAAAAAGCCCGCCGAAGCGGGCTGATGCGCGGGCCAGGACAAGCATCCAATCCGGCGAATTCGCGCTGTTCATGGCTGCAGGACCGCTTTGCCTTCAGGGGCTGAGTGTTGGAATCGGCATTGATGGCGACTCAGACATCTCCACCAGCAGTTGCCCAAATGCGTTGGCCGCAGGCGTCTTTCCCGTGGCGCTCCATATCAGTCTGAAATCAGCATCCACCAGCGCTGGCAAGCCATGTTGCCCGTCAATCACCACCATACCGGGCTCTAGATCGCCCAGCGGTAGCGCGGTGACGGCAAGCCCCGCCAATACCGCCGCCCGCAGCCCTTGCTGGCTAGGAGAGGTAAAGGCGACCCGCCACTCGACGGAGGAACGCTCCAGTGCCTCTACGGCCACCTGGCGGTGCACGCAGGGTGCTGGGGCAAACGCCAGCGGCAATGGGCCATCGCCGGCAAAGTCGAAACTGTGCGCCGCAGCCCAGACAAACCGGGTTTCGCGCAGCACGGTACCGCCGGCCTGACTGTCCGGCAATGCCATGACCACGGCCAGATCGAGCCCATCGCTATCAACCAGCGCGCGCAGATCGAGGTAGGTGCCAACGGTTACATCCAGGCGTACTGCGGGAAATTGCCTGGCGAACCGAGCCAGTAACGGCGGCAGGCCGTCGCCGATAAAGTTCTCGGGTACACCGAAACGCACCGCCCCGGATATCGATGACGCTTCGAAACGTCGGGAAAGGGCGTCCTGCGCTCTGAGGACTTGTTCGGCATGGCGCAGAAAGTCTTCGCCATCTTCTGTCAGTGTCAAACGTCGGGTGGTGCGTACCAGCAGTCTGGTACCGGCCTGTTCTTCCAAACGCCGGATCTGATGACTGATCGCTGACTGGCTCACGTGCTGCCGCTCTGCGGCACGGGTGAAACTGCCGGTTTCCTTGATCGCGACAAAAGCACGCAATAACGCTGGGTCGAAGTCCATTAAGTCAACTCATGACGGAGGCTCATAAAACTTACGAAATTAAATCATTTCTGTCATTTTTTAATTACTTCCAGAATGCGGGCGGTCACCTGGACGTTTGCCCGGTGACGCTGGCGAGGCTATTGCGTCTGCCCCTGACAGCGTTCAGAGCAGTCTTGCCAGGCCCCATCAACTTGATCTGGAAGATCACAATGCAGTTCTCTTCTTCGCAAAAAGATGTGTTCGCCATAGCCGCCGTTTGCTTGGCCTCGCTGATGTTCGGCCTGGAAATCTCAAGCGTGCCGGCCATCCTGCCCACGCTTGAATCGGTTCTGCGCAGCGATTTCAAAGAGATGCAGTGGATCATGAATGCCTACACCATCGCTTGCACCACGGTGCTGATGGCCACCGGCACGCTGGCGGATCGGTATGGGCGCAAGCGTGTGTTCGTCATTAGCCTGGTGCTTTTCGGCATTACCTCACTGGGCTGTGGATGGGCGCAAAGCGCCAGCGTGTTGATCGTCAACCGATTCCTGCAAGGTATGTCCGGCGGGGCCATGCTGATCTGTCAGGTGGCAGTGCTGTCTCACCGATTCCAGTCAGGCGCTGCACGCGGCAAAGCTTTTAGTGCTTGGGGGATCGTGTTTGGTATCGGTTTGGGGTTCGGTCCGATTATCGGCGCAATGATCGTGGCGTTGTCGAATTGGCAATGGGTGTTCCTGGTACATGCGCCAATCGCCGTGCTCGCGCTGCTGCTGGTGATCGCCGGTGTCGATGAATCACGCGATCCGCAGCGTCGCAAGTTGGATGTTTTGGGCATTATTTCGCTGTCGCTGGCAGTGTTAGGCCTGTCCTGGTTCATCACTCAGGGAGCGGCGCCAGGTTTTTCCAGCGCTTTGGCCATCGCCAGTCTGGCCAGTCTGGGTGTGGCAATGGTCAGCTTCATCGTCTTTGTCGTCGCGCAGCGCCGCAATGCCGATCCCATGTTCGATTTCTCTGTATTGCGCATCCGCCGCTTCTCGGGTGCCTTGTTAGGCTCGGCCGGCATGAACTTCAGCTTCTGGCCATTCATGATTTACCTGCCTCTGTACTTTCAAAACAGCCTAGGCTACGCCAGTGTCGGCACCGGCCTGGCACTGCTGGCCTACACGTTGCCGACGTTGGTTGTCCCCCCGTTAGGCGAACGACTGGCGCTGCGCTATCGGCCGGAGGTCGTGATCCCGGCGGGCTTGTTCACCATAGGCCTGGGGTTCCTGCTGATGAATTGGGGCAGCAGCGTCACGGATGCCAGCTGGCTGACGATGCTTCCAGGCTGCCTGATCGCCGGGATTGGACTCGGGTTGACCAATACGCCTGTTACCAATACCACCACCGGATCGGTGCCCAGTGAGCGTGCTGGCATGGCATCGGGCATTGATATCAGCGCTCGTATGATCAGCCTTGCAATTAATATCGCACTGATGGGATTCATCTTGGTGGAAGGCATCCTGTCTTCCCTGCGCGACCAGTTATCTGGCGCACCCGATGATGTGCAACTGAGGTTGCTGGCGGAGGAAATTTCAGCCGGCAACACTGCCGAGTTGGCGCAGGCTGGCCAAGGGACTGCGATTGCGGTCGATGTCGCCAATGCAGCGTTGGCGCATGGGTTTGGCTGGGTGATGCTGTATGGCGGTATTGCTGCATGGGTGCTAGTGGCGGCGAGCTACTGGGTCTTTCGTTCGAGCAAAGCCGTTAAGCCTTAGTTGTGACTGTAATCCGAAGGTCTTCGGTCTATCGACCTGGTATTTCGTTCGCGGTCAGTGCCGCTCTCTTGCACGCGATCACGAGCATCACGGTTGATGTGATCCCTGGCGTGAGAAAGAAGCAATAAATTTGCGGGATGAACGCCTTGAAGGAGGCGGCGATTGTTAGACCCCATAGGGTGGTAACAATTACCCCAACGACGAGCAGTGGCTTGTTTTTCAGTGCGGGTGTGCTCGAGATTGCAATGCTGAAGATTTTCCAGCCTGACCAGATTCCGAACATCGAGATTGCAGAAGCGATGAGCGTGAAAGGAATGGTGCGCGAAGGGACCTCGGGAACGAAGGGGGGATGGATGAAAATAGCCACCAGGGTCACCGAGAAAAGAACGGTGATCGGTAGCAGGCCGACGAGTGCTCCGATGATTAAGCCAATACGGAGTTTGATGATGCTATCCATGCTTACCCTTACGAACTGAACCGGCGGCGAGGAATCACCCTGCAAGCGGTTGCGGCGGGTGAAATCGTCGGTTTGAGAATATACTGAGGCAGACGCAGATCAGGGCTCTCCAAGGGTAATTGCGCTTAGGTTTGCCGCAACCCATGAGGGGGTCAATCAACCAGGGAGCCAGGCCATGTCGAATTTCGAGAAGGGCGATCTAGTGGTTTTGAACAGTGGTGGCCCTGTCATGACTGTCAGGTATGTTGATAATGACATAAGCGAAGGTTACAGCGTGCAAGTGACCTGTGATTGGTTTGATAAAGCAGAGCAGCATCACACGGCTACATTTAACGCTGAGATGATTGCAAAAGGGGACGGTCGGCTTAAAGGCTCAACCCTTTGAGGCAAGCGGGATAGGGATGATCACCATGCACGATCGGCGCAGCCGTGTCGATGGCGCTGGTGGCCGGGGCGCTCTGGCGTAGCTACCAGCACGGCCGGTGTCGTAGATATCAAGGGATAGATTTTCCGATCTTGGCGACAGCATGGACAATGGCGCGGCGCATCAATTCACACTCGTCATCGCTATCGATATCCGCGCCCTCAGACCAGTCGTCCGGGTTCTTTCCAAAAAGATCTTTGGGCATTGCGCATAGAAACGCGCAATCGATATGAAGACCAAGCTTCACCGCCAGGCGCAGCGCGTCGCCATCATTTACCAGTGGATTCCAGAGCGCTCTACTTTCGTCAACGAGCATTAGAAAGCCCTCTTCACAGACCCTCGGGTGCCCAGGATCGCCTTGCCACAAGTCCGTCCATTCGATGAGTTCATACCCAGCAGCCTTAGCTGCCAGCTCCAGCAATTCCCGATCCATCATGGTGTGTACCCATCATCCAGTGCCCGGCTGAGCCGTGCTGTCAGGTGTTCAGCGCCCTTGTGCTCAAACGCGACGAAGAGCTGCCCTGTATCGAAAAGTAAGGCCTCGGCCCTTTCAGATCAACCGGCCATGTAGAGCGGGCCCCCGTTGGGTAGGCGTGGGCCGTTATCAATGGGGGGCGGTGATGATCTGAATATCGTGTGCTCGAACTTTTTGCGTGCAAAAGGTTAAGGTCTTATTTTTGGTTCTTCACGGAAGCTCGGGGACTATGATCCTTGGGATGGGATGTTGAGGCTGCGAGTTTATCCATTCGCGACCTTGACCTCTCCATCCCAGCCTCAGGATCACAGCCCCGGAATTCCGTGAAGAACCTTATTTTTTCGCAAGCTATCGTTTGCACGAAAAGTAATGAAGAGAGAAATTTAGCACCGCTTGTCGAGTATACAAAACTCCTCGGGTTGTTTGGCGTCAGTTGTTACGTACACAGCCATAAGCGCAAAGCCACGGTGACGACTGAAGCCAGTCGTGAATAAATGCGACCTCGCCGCCAGCGCCGAAAACACTGGGCGGCGACCTGTTCGGATAGAATGGAGGAATTTAGATGAAAATCTCCGAAATTATGAGCCGTGATGTAAAAACCGTTCGCCCCCAGGCGACACTTCAAGAAGTGGCGCGCATGATGCAAGCCGAGGATATTGGTTCGGTGGTTGTCGGTGAAAACGATCGAATGGTAGGAATAGTGACTGACCGCGATATCGTTCTTCGTGCTGTTGCAGAAGGCCGGTCAATGGATGCTCAGGTCGGTGATGTCATGTCAAAAAGTGTTTGTTACTGCACGGAAAGTGATGAGCTGGAAGCGGTGGCACGTAATATGGCCGACATAGAAAAGCGCCGACTACCCGTTGTAAACAGTCAGAAGCGTTTGGTGGGGATTGTTTCGCTTGCCAATATAGCGAGCGCCCATCAAAACACCGTAAGTGGTGAAGTACTTCAAGGCGTGGCCAGACCCCATTAAGTTCAAAAAAATGGCGATCCTCACCCAGCGCCACTCCGATCAACCCAGTCTGCGTGAATAAAGGCTCGAAGCATGCGTTGTGCTTCGGCCTTTGCGCATACCTGAGTGGGTGCAATGGACAGGTGCTCGCGAAATTTTGAACCCTGCCGCAGGTATGCTGCCAACCCTGTATGAACCCTTTAGGGAGCAGCAGCCATGTCAGATCCAGTCAGCTATTTCTGGATGTTCGTCGCGGCGGTCATCGTTCTTGTCGACCTTTGGGCGATCATCAACATCTTGGGTAGTGATAAGAGTGATGGCGTCAAGGTCCTGTGGCTTCTGGGGATTGTGATCTTCCCTGTGCTTGGCCTGATTGTCTGGGGACTGTTCGGACCTCGCGGTATCAAGCCTGGGTCAGGGTCTGGATCGCCTGAGCACAGCAAGTGATAGGGTGCAAACGTGCTCTTGTCCGACCACGAGCAGCTATCGACCCACCGCTTAAATCCGCGCCAATGCCTGGGCCAGGTCGGCGCGCAGGTCTTCGACATCTTCGACACCCACTGACAAACGCACCAGCGCATCACCGATGCCCAGTTGCGCGCGGGTTGGTGCGGGGATGCTGGCGTGGGTCATGATCGCCGGGTGTTCGATCAGGCTTTCGACCCCGCCCAGGCTCTCGGCCAAGGCGAATATCTGTACCGCTTCGAGGAAGCGTTTGGCGCCGTCCAGGTCGCTGTTCAGGTCAACGGAAATCATCCCGCCGAACCCGCGCATCTGCCGCTGTGCCAGTGAGTGCTGCGGGTGCGACGCGAGGCCCGGATAATAGACCCGCGCAACCTGCGGCTGACGTGCAAGCCATTGCGCCAGCTCCAGCGCATTGCTGCAGTGGCGCTCCATGCGCAGTGCCAGGGTCTTTACGCCGCGCAGGGTGAGGAAAGCGTCGAACGGCCCGGCGATAGCACCCACCGCGTTCTGCAGAAAGCCCAGGCGTTCGGCCAGCTCGAGGTTCTGCCCGACCACCGCGATGCCGCCGATCACGTCGGAGTGGCCGTTCAGATACTTGGTCGTCGAGTGCAGCACGATATCGAAGCCCAGCTCCAGCGGACGCTGAATCCACGGGCTGGCAAAGGTGTTGTCAGCCACACAGATGATCCCTCGCTCGCGACAGGTGCGCGCGACGGCGGCGAGGTCAGTGAGGCGTAGCAAGGGATTGCTCGGTGTCTCGACCCAGACCATCCGCGTGTCGTCCTGCAGCGCCGCTTCGAATGCCGCCAGGTCAGTCAGGTCGACGAAGCTGAAGCGATGCCCGGCGCTGCGCCGGCGCACCCGTTCGAACAGCCGGAAAGTACCGCCGTACAGGTCATTGCCAGAGACGATGTGGGAGCCTGTGTCGAGCAGTTCGAGCACAGTGGCGATCGCCGCCAGCCCTGAGGCGAAGGCGAAGGCCTGGGTTCCGGCCTCAAGGTCCGCCACGCAACGCTCCAGCGCCCAGCGCGTGGGGTTGTGCGAGCGCCCGTAGTCAAGGCCCTTGTGCACACCGGGGCTTTGCTGCGCATAGGTGGAGTTGGCGTAAATCGGCGGCATCAGTGCTCCGGTCGAAGGGTCCGGCGCCTGTCCAGCATGGATCACTCGGGTGGCGAAGGCGCGTGGCGCGCCGGTTTCATCGTGCTGACTCATGGTAGGGACCTGCGTAAGTGATTGAGCATGTCGACGCGGGTAATCACGCCGTGGAAGCCCGAAGCGTCTTCGATGATCGCCACCAGCCCACGGTCGAGCTCAGCCTGCAGCTCGGCCAGGCTGGCGCTGGGCGGCAGGGTTTCCAGTTTGTCGGTCATCGCGCTGGCCACGGTCAGATGAAAGTGCGAAGCGTCCTGGTGCACGCCGAGCAGAATATCGGACTCGTCGATCACGCCGACCAGGCGCTGTCCATTCACCAGTACCGGCAGTTGCGACACATCAGCCAGGCGCATGCGCTGAAAGGCGGTGAGCAGCGTGTCGTCCGGGCCCACGCTGATCACCCGGCCATCCTCGAAACGCCGCGCAATCAGGTCGCGCAGATCGCCATAACGCTTGCGCGCAAGCAAGCCCTGATCGGTCATCCACTGGTCGTTGTAGACCTTCGACAGGTAGCGGGTGCCGGTGTCGCAGACGAAGCTGACGACCCGCTTGGGCTCGGTTTGCTCGCGGCAGTAGCGCAGTGCCGCCGCCAGCAATGTGCCGGTCGAAGAGCCGCCGAGAATGCCTTCGGCGCGCAGCAGTTGGCGGGCGTGATCGAAGCTCTCCTCGTCGCTGATGGAGTAGGCCTGGCGCACACTGGAAAGGTCGGCAATAGACGGAATGAAGTCTTCGCCGATGCCTTCCACAGCCCAGGAACCGGGCGTACCGAGGGTGCCGCTGCGGCTGTATTCGGCGACCACCGACCCGATCGGATCAGCCAGCACCATGGCCAGGTTCGGCTGCAGGCGGCGAAAGAAGCGGGTCAGCCCGGTAAGCGTGCCGGCCGAGCCGACGCCGACGACGATGGCATCCAGATCATGCTGGGTCTGCGCCCAGATCTCCGGAGCGGTGCTGCACTCGTGGGCCAACGGGTTGGCCGGGTTGTTGAACTGATCGGCGAAGAAGGCGTCGGGAATCTCCTGCGCCAGCCGCGCAGCAACATCCTGGTAGTAGTCGGGATGGCCCTTGCCGACGTCAGAGCGGGTGATGTGCACCTCGGCGCCCATCGCCTTGAGGTGCAGGACTTTCTCGGTGGACATCTTGTCCGGCACCACCAACACCACCCGGTAACCCTTGGCGCGGCCGACCAGGGCCAGGCCCAGGCCGGTGTTGCCGGCGGTGGCCTCGACGATAGTGCCGCCGGGTCGCAGGCGGCCATCGCGCTCGGCGGTGTCGATCATCGCCAGGCCGATGCGATCCTTGATCGAACCTCCGGGGTTTTGCGATTCGAGCTTGAGGAACAGTGTGCAGGGGCCGGTATCGAAGCGGCTGACGCGCACCAGCGGCGTATTGCCGATCAGTTCGAGCACGGCAGGGCGGGAGTCGTTCGGCATGTCGTCACCTCGCTGCGGGAATTCGCACTGGATGGACGGTAACCTGCGCTGAAGCGTTGCGTGTCAGTCGCAGGGAAAGCCTCGCTTGGAACATAGGCCTGGATTGCACCCTCCGCAACCGTCCGCAGCCAGCCGGTAGCGATGCCGAGATGGCTGATGCTGGCCGGAAGTAGACAGTTGCGATCGTCGCTGATCGGGCTGATCCGCAGCGAAGCCCGAATCCCACCGCTCGCTGATTGGCGTCAGTGCCACGGCGGGCTGGCGCCCGCCGTGGCCGAGGACAACCTGACACGGCGTCCGGGATCGGTTGACCACTATGTTTCGCGAGGTTCGCGCGCGGTGCTTTTTTCAATCCAGCCGTGTTCTCGGTACCACGCTATGGTCTCTGTGATGGTCCGCTCAACTCCCCGAAACGTCAGGCCGAGCTCTTCCTCACTCTTGCGATGGTCAAAACAGGTACGGTGCTCCTCCCGAATCAATAGGCGCAATGTCGCCATGCTCAGCAAAATGGGTTTGCCGGTAAGGCGCGCATAGAGCTCCTGCACGGTCGCCAGGAGGTATAACGCGGGCAGCGGGAGTTGCCGAACAGGCGTCTTAACGCCTGCGACTCGTCCAAGAATGGGTACCAGCTGGCGCATGGTCATGTTCCGACCTGCCGCGAGATAGCGCTCGCCTCTGCGCCCTTTATCCGCCGCGACTATATGCGCTAATGCCACATCACGGGCATCGACCACGGAGAAGGTACCCGGGATCAATCCGGGCAGTTTTCTGTTCACAACATCCTTGATCAATTGCCCCGAGGAGGTCGGACCTATGTCGCCAGGCCCCCACATCCAGCCTGGCAGGATCATGCAGGCATGCATCTCGGGATGTGCTTGCAAAAACGCCAGGACAACCCGATCAGCAAGTATTTTGCTGCGGTAGTAGTCATCCGCGTCGGCCTCGGCCCGCAGGCACGTCTCATCGATGGGGCTGCCAGGTGCGCCGTCAAGCACGGCAATTGAAGACGTATGGATGAACCGCCGTATGCCCGCACGATAAGCCTGGTGGATCAGCTCGTGCGTGCCCGCGACGTTGATCTTTTCGAGTGTTTTCCAGTGGCTGCCGCCCTTGTAGTTATCGCGAAAGAACGCTGCTGTATGAAACACCGTATCGCAGCCTTGCAGCGACGGCGCGAATGCCGTGACGTCGGCCATATCCCCAACGACCAACTCGACAGAGGGCAGATCGGCGAACTGCAGTTGACCTTTGGCTCTTGAGCGGACCAGGGCTTTAACCGCATAGCCACGTGCAACCAACTCGCGAACCAGGTTATTGCCCAACAAACCGGTGGCGCCGGTAACGAATGCGCTGCGCATGGTTCAACCCTCGCCCTGTTGTGCAAACGGCATCAACACCGCCGTGTCAAAAAAAACCTCCTCGCGGATGGCCAGTCGATCCTTGAAGGTGAAGTGCGCCGCGTAGTGCACGCAGATGGCTCGGCCATGGGCTGGGATTACCCGGTCTGGCAGTACCAATGGGGCCGAGAAGGTGCCGGTCAGTATGGCCGTCAGCGCCAGGCGATCCTCAGTGACAACGAATGGGGTCAAGATCACGTGGGCATCAGCAAATGCGTCGATAAGCGCGATTTCACGTCTGCGCATGGACTCCCGACCTTTTTGTATCCCCATGGCATCAAGGTAAACGAAGTCTTCGTGAACCAGCGCAAGCATCGCTTCTACATCACGGCGATTGAATGCATTAGCGGCTCGATCTGCGTATTCGGTAGGGCCTGTAGTCATTTGTTCCATGCCAATTGTTCGGAGGGCTTGCAGATATACCCTCAAGGCATCCACCGAAAAACAGCGACTGCTGCATAATGGCTTTGCATTTATGCAAAACAGGGAAGAGATGGCATATGGCGATGCACGCAAATTGGGATGATCTTCGTCTGTTACTGGCCGTTTCGCGGCGTGGCAGCTTTCTTCAAGCAGGCCAGTTGCTGGGGCTCGCGGCGTCTACCGTGTCACGCCGATTAACTCAACTTGAAGCCGCCCTGGGCGAACCACTGGTCGAAAGGGGCGTTGAAGGCTGTTGGTTGACCTCCAGAGGACAATCGCTGGTGGAAGTTGCCTTGGCCGCGGAAGCAGGCTTGAGGGGAAAGACTGTCACTGTGCCCGGGTCGAGTTCGGCGTTATCCGGGCGGGTACTGGTGAGCGCCGGAGAAGGGTTCTCTTCTTGCATTATGGAGGCGGTGGCGCGCTTCACGTCCTTGCACCCGAGTTGCTCCGTGGAGTTGCAGGTCACAGCCGATTTCCACAAGATCGTGCGCGGCGCGGCTGACATTGCCGTACGCACCGCTCATTTGGGCGAGCCGTCGCTGATTTATCGCTCAGTAGGCAAACTCGCGTACGGTGTCTTTGCCGATGCAAGCTATCTGAAGCGATTTCCACACGTGACGCCGGCCATCGCCGACAGTATTGCCTTGCTTGCGCCGCTGGATATGTTGCCGCAGATGCGTGCAGCGAAGGCGGCGAGCCTGGACCGCGCGCAGGTCAGCGTAAGTTCCTTCGCTGCGCAGCTCGAAGCGGTGAGGCGAGGCATTGGCGTGGCCGTGCTGCCTCGGATGTTGGCAAACGGCTTGATCGAGTTGTTCCCTGAGCTGCACATCCCCGACATGGATGTGTACATGGTGACGCGGCCGCAGGCCCTGAAGCAGATCCATATCAAAACTTTTTATGCCATCCTGGAACAGGTGATGGTACAAACCCTTGGCGTTAAAAACGGGGATGTTAACGCTGTGCCTCTCACTATTAAGGATTGATCTTGTGCCGACTGCAGTGATTGTCAAGAGAACAGTATTGTTTGGTGACTGTGATCCCGAGGGGATTGTCTATACCCCGAGGTTTTCGTATTTCGTTATTGAGGCCGTCCATGAGGCACTTGCAGTCTGGCTGTCCGGTCCTGGATTAAGAACCCTGCTGGGTTTTGATTTACTGCCTCCGGCAAGGGCATTTTCGCTAGAGTTTCTTCATCCGGTCACGTGGGATGATGAACTTTCCATGAAGGTAAGTGTTGCCCGTGTCGGGCGTCACTCGTTCACATTTCTTGTCGAAGGTCGTTTAGCCTCAGAGGTTGTGGCCTTTACCGCCAGCCTCACACAGGTTTGCATCTCACCGGTTACCCGAGCCGTTATTGAAGTTCCTGAGCCGCTGAGGGCGCTACTCCAGGCTTGAGCGCCGCGGGTGACTTGCTTTTTCGTGCCAACGTCTATGCAGCAGACAATGGAAAGTAATAAGGACATTACGTGCTACGTAAACTCATGTTGATCCTGGCCATTTCGCAGTTGAGCGGCTGCGCCTGGTTTGTTGCAAACTCTTACGGGCCTGCTTCCTGCTTTGAAGGCACAGAGCTTGAGTTCAAGGAAATGATGCCGTTGATTGGGCCGTTCATCATTCTCGACTTACCCTTCACCGTGGTGGCAGACACGTTATCCCTTCCGGCGTGCCTGTAATCGATCAATGCTGGATGCCCAGGCCGTTGACGCTGCCGGGCTCCAGTTTCTGGCGTACCAGTCTTTAGGAATCGTCTGATAGGTGACGGGCCTGGGCCACGCCAGAATCGGCGAATGAAATTCGACATTAGCGTTCGCCACACTCGTTGCCGGCTGCTGCCCGGCATCGGCATCCTCCTGGCCTTGCTGTTCAGCACAACGGCACGCGCCGACATCACCTTCGACGGTTTCACGCGCTTTATCTTCGAGGGCAAGCAGAAGCAATTGCCGGTGATTATCGTCAACCAGGGCAACCAACCGGCGCTGGTCCAGGTCAAGCTCGACTGGGGTGACAAGCAGGGCACCGGTGAATTGCCCATGGCTGTTTCCAAGCCATTGCTGCTGATTCCCGCCAACAGCAAGGCATCGACCGACATCCTTTACCAGGGGGTGGGCCTGCCGGATGACAGGGAGTCCTTCCTGTTGTTGAAAGTGCTGCAGATTCCGAAAAAAACCGTCGATAGCAACGCCATGGCGATTGCCTTGCAGCACAACCTCAAGCTGTTCTACCGGCCGCCATTGCCAGGCTCAGTCAGTGCTTGCGTTGAACAACTGCACTGGTCGCCGGCTGCTGCAGGCCGTTATCGGGCCCGCAACGACTCGCCCTATTACCTGACGCTGACCGAGGTCGCTTTGCTTGATCAATCAGGCGTCGCCTGCGGCCAGGCCATCGATCATCTGATGATCGCGCCGTTTTCGTCCTATTCATTGAACGTGAAAGGCTGTGACAGGCCTGTCAGCCAAGTGGCTTATGCATTTATCAGCGACGCCGGGCTAAGCCATGCGCGGCGCAGCAACTTGTGACCCTGGTTACCTCAGAAGGCATTGTCATGTTTACCAAGAAGCTGTTCTTTGTCGGTTTTCTGTTCTTCCTGAGCATCCCCCACAGCTACGCATTGAAATGCCAGCAGACCAGTTCGGGGCTGATCAATGACACCACAACCATTACCGATACCACCGCCATTCCCAATTCATTGCCCGCCGGCACGGTCCTCTGGCGGCAACCGACGCAACGCATCAATGTCCAGTGCTGGGTGGACATTCAGGGTAGCCCCGGCGAGAACATTTACTTCTACATGAACCCGAACCGGGTGGACCTGGGCAAGGACATCGAAATCGGTGTCACCTATGAAGGCAAGGACTATCTCTATTCTTCGCTTACCGGCGGCAAGCTCAATATCGGATGGTGGGTGAACGGCTGTCCGGCCAACGACAACTGCGGCTGGCAAAAAGAAAGCAAGGCCATGACTTACTCGCTGTTTTTCGTGAAGAAGTCGCCTGCCGGTGATAACAAGGAAGGGCCGATTACCTCACTGAGTGACTACCGGGCGTTCCAGTTCGACGGCGTTGGCGGGGTGCGCCCAGGGGTGAGTTACAACGTCACCGTCAAGGGCCTGAACAAGTTCCGCTACCTGCCGTGTGAATCGTCGATCAACATCCAGCCAAGCGTGATCGATTTCGGTGCGATCCGCACCTCTGGCGCCAAAGTCGGCGCGACGATCAAGGACGTACCGTTCACCATCACCGAACAGCGCACCTGCAATGCCGCCTATGGGCTGGGCGGTTACCTGGAGCCGCTGACAGGTACACTGTCCAGCAGCCAGGACACCCTGATCCCGACCGATAACAAATCGGTGGGGATCAGCCTGATCAACGAAGATGACCAGCGCGCCTTGCTGTTCAAGAAAGAATTCGTGTTGACGCCAAAAACCACGTCGACCACCAACTCGCACAACTTCCTCGCGCGCCTGAAGTGGATGACCGCGACGCCGAGCTTTGGCGAGTTCAACGCCGGTGCGACCCTGGATATTTTCTACAAGTAAGTTGCCGCCCTGTTGTAGACTCGGCGCCTTGCCAGCTTGCAATGGCAAGAATGTGCCGGTCATCGACCTGACGGTGACCACGTGCTCAGTTGCGAGCACCGAGGCGAGATCAGTCGTTACCCTGTATGGATATCCCTATGTTCAAGATGAACGCACTGGTGCCGGAACTGATCGTCACCGACCTGCAGCGCAGCCTGGGGTTTTATTGCGCCACGGGCGGTTTTTCCGTGGAGTACCAGCGCACGGAGGACAACTTTGCATTCCTCTCGCTTGGCCACAGCCAGATCATGCTCGAACAGGACTGGCACAGCGAGTCGCCATGGCGCGTCGGCCCGCTGCAGGCGCCGTTCGGGCGTGGCCTGAACCTGCAGATCCTGTGTGAAAATGCCAATGCGCTGGCCGGTGCGTTCGAGGCCGCAGGCTATCCCTTGCGCCGCGGGGTGGAAGACCACTGGTACCGCAGCGAAGCAAAGCAAGTAGGCCAGCGCAACTTCCTCATCCAGGACCCGGATGGTTACTTGCTGCGCTTCTTTGAAGACCTCGGCGTCCGTCCCTGCTCGTAAGGAAACCTGCAGATGAACACCCTCATCACACGCTGTGCGGTACCGGGCAGTGCGCAGATCCATGTGCAATTGGCCGGTGCCGATTTCGTCGATGCGCACCGAGCGCCGGTGATCAACGCCGAACGCTCGGCGCTCGGCCATTTTCTGTTGCTGATGAGCAGCATGCCCCGCTGGATCGACAACCTGATGGTGCTGCGCAATCGCGCGGTGCAGCTGTTTGGCCTGAAAGACCTGGGGCGCTTGTCGAGAATCGACCTTCAGCGCGACGAGGCGTCTTACCAGGTCAATGAACGGGTCGGTATTTTCACCCTGATCAGCAATAGCCCGGATGAAGTACTGTTGGTCGACCGCGACAAGCACCTGGACGTGTATATCTCGCTGCTGCGCTTACCCTTGGGCGCCGACAACCGTCGCGAGATTGTGGTGTCCACGGTGGTGCACACCCACAATCGTCTCGGGCGTTTGTACATGCTGCCGGTCGCGCCATTTCACCGATTCATCGCGCCGAATGCGCTCAAGCGCCTGATCAACGTCAGATAAAGGCCTGGGCTCATACGAAGCCCTGGCCGTAAAATCCGCGCGGCAAACGCTGGCGGCCGGGCAGGGCGCTCAGGCGCTCGATCCAGGCGCTGCGCCAGTCGTTGCCGGTGGGGTGAGTGTTGGCCCTGCGCGCGCGCCGCGCGGCATTGCGCTGGTCCTTGCGTGCGGTCTTGAACGCCTCGGTGTTGCGGCAGCTGCGGCATTTGACCCGATTGAGCTCGCTGGTGGCGATCAGGTTTTTACCGTGGCGACCGCAGGCCAGGTGGCCGGCGGTCCTGTAGTGGGTGACCATGGGATACTCCTCGCCACCGTTGATGGCAAGCCTGTTAAAGACTTCGACTCTCAGGCATGGGCTCGGTTCGCCGCTAGGGCTGGGCCGAGGTCTGCCGTTGTACGCTGAACTGCTTGCCAAACCACTCCTGAAGCATGGCTTTCTCGGCATACAGGCGGTCGGTGTCGGCGCGCCGCCCCGGGCGTTGCAGGTAAAACTTGTCCGTCAGGTGCGCATCAGCCTGGCTTACGGTCTGGCCTTGTTGCGACAAGGCATAGTGCAGGTCGATACTGGGCCAGGTAACGTCACGCATGATCCGTACCGAGTAAGCATTGGCCCGCCACGGTTCGTACTGGCCGGCCAGGTCGATATTGCGGATGTCGATGCGCAGGCGTTGACCGGCGGGCAGGTAGCGCTGGCCGAGCTTGACCAGGTAGGCGCTCAGTTCCTTCATCACATAGGCGTCGGCACCGCGATGGTAGCCGTTGCTGTCGAGGCTGGCGTCGCGAAAGTGCTCGGGTTTGTCGAAGGTGACTTCGACGTTGGGGCTGGCCGGCGTTTGCGCCAGGCTGTTGAATGCCAGCAGGCTGAGCGTGGCCAGAGTCAGGGCAGGGCGCATGATTCACCTCCGGGTGCAGCCTTGCGCAGTTCGCTGCACAGGCTTCATTGTACGCCTGTGATGATTGAAAGCAGAGGAGTCGGCAGTGCGCAGGATCGAACGATTTACAGCCAACCGGCATGGGCGGGACATTGCCGTGGGGGACATCCACGGGCATTTTTCGCGCCTGCAGGAGCGGCTGACGGCGATAGGCTTCGATCCGGCGGTAGATCGCCTGTTCAGCGTTGGCGACCTGGTCGACCGTGGCCCGGAGTGCCCGCAGGCGCTGGATTGGCTGGACAAACCCTGGTTCCATGCCGTGCAAGGCAACCATGAAGCCCTGGCGGTCACCCATGTCGACGGCGGTATGCTCGACTATGGCCAGTACCGCGCCGCTGGCGGCGGCTGGTTCCTGGCCCTGAGCGCCGATGAACAGGCGCGGTTTGCCCAGCGCTTTCGGCGCCTGCCGCTGGCGCTGGAGGTAGAAACCGCGGACGGTCTGATCGGCCTGTTGCATGCCGATTGTCCGTTTCGCCACTGGGCGCAGTTGCGTGAGCTGCTGGCCAGTACGCCACCGAGCGAGGTCCAGGAGGTTTGCCAATGGTCGCGCCAGCGCTTGTACAGCGGCGATGCTACGCCCGTCGAGGGGCTGCGAGCGTTGATCGTCGGGCATACCCCGCAGCGCGAGGTGCGGGTGCTGGGCAACATCTGGCATATCGACACCGGCGGCTGGGCCAGCGGCCAGTTCAGCCTGCTCGACCTGGGCAGCCTGAGCCTGCTCAACGCCAGGCCAGGTGAGTGAGCACCCCCAGCGCCAACAGTATCAGCACCGCGCCCGAAACCCGTTCAAGCCATGGCAGCAGTCGCGCAAAGCGCCGGCGCACGTGCAGATTGCCGATGGCTGCGGCCACCAGCATGTCCCACAGCAACACCGCACTGAACATCCACACTGCGTACGTCAGTTTCCAGCCTGCGCTGGTCTGGCTACCACTGACCATGCTGGCCAGGCTGACATAGAACAGGGCGTTCTTCGGGTTGAGGATTGCAGACAGAAAGCCCATCAACAGGCCCTGAAGCCAGGGACTGTTCAAGGCATTGGCCCGAACGCTGACCTGGGTCAGCGAACTTGCGCCGGCATGGCGAATGAACAGCACACCGATGTACAGCAGGTAGGCGCAGCCGGCCAGCTGGAGGGCGACGAACAGCGCGCTGTCCGGGTGCAGCGCCGAGACCCCGCTGAAGGCGGCAACAATGAACACGCCGTTGGCCAGGGCGATACCCAGGCAGGCGCCAGTCGCCTTGAGCCAGCCGGCGCTCATCGACGTACGGGCAACCAGGAAAAAATCAGGGCCAGGCGACAGCAGGGCAAGAAAATGCGCTGCCGCCACGATCAGAAACTGCTCCATGAATGACGGACTTCTTCAGCGATAGGGGGGCTGATTGTCGGTGCCGTGCAAGGAGCCTGTATTGAACAAAATTGCGGGGTCAGCCGCGGTACAGCCCAGGCGTTGCGCCGGTGTGGGCCTTGAACACGCGCTGGAAGTGGCTCTGGTCGGCAAAGCCCAGGCGATAGGCGATGTCAGCCATGTCCTGGCCCTTGCGCAACCACTGGCGCGCGCGGTTGATGCGCTGGTTCAACTGCCAGGCATGAGGGGTAAAGCCGGTCGCGGCACGGAACGCGCGGATCAGTTGATAACGGCCTAGGCCGACGCTGTCCGCCAGCTCGCCCAGCGACAGGCTGCCGGCGTCGTCCTGTGCAAGCCGTTGGAGCAACGTTTCAAGGTTGCGCTCAAGGCGTTGCGGTGGCTGCGACAAAGTCTGGGTTGGCGGGTTGTGGTGATCGCCAATGAACGCGATCAAGGCGGCTTCTTTCTCATGGGTACTGGCCGCAGAGAACAACAGATCGTTGAGCCGGGTAAAACGGGCGTAGGTCGACCGGTTGCGCGTGACGTGCGCCGGCGTTCCCTCTACCTGCGCCAGCAGTGCCGATTCCAGGCGCAAGGTCTGCAGCCAGGCGGCGTCCAGATGGATCATCTGGTAACTCCAGCTCAGCCCGGGTTCGGGGTTGCAGGCATGCACGCAGTGCGCCGGAACGAACACCAGGGTGCCAGGGTGAAGGCGTGTTTGCGCTTTGCTCGCACCGCTAAACACACTGCAGCCCTGATCGACCGCACCCATGGAGAACGTTGGATGGCTGTGCGCCTTGTAGCAGGCACGGCTGTCGCAGGCGCGGCGGCTTTCGACATAGGGCAAGGCCGGGTCGCGCCAGAACGCTGTACGGGCGGCGTCAGTTGGCTGAGGCATGTGCAGGGGCCGATGAAAACGTGGCCAGAAGTCTATCACTGCACGGCCCGCCAAGGGCTGCACAGTTTTGTCGCCCAGCTGTACCTTGACGCGGGTACAGCGCCGAGGGGAACCTTGGGTTTTTCGCCACCGGAGCGCCTCCATGGACCTGACCACCCTGGCCCTGTTCATCCCGGCCTGCTTTGCCCTGAACATGGCCCCCGGGCCGAACAACCTGTTGTCGCTGAACAATGCCAGCCGGTATGGCCTGCGAACGGCCTGTGTGGCGGGGATTGGCCGGTTGTTCGCCTTTGCCGGGATGATCGTGCTGGCGGCCATGGGCCTGGCAGCGGTGCTGCACACCAGCGAATACCTGTTCCTGGTGATCAAGGTGCTGGGGGCCGCCTACCTGTTCTACATCGCCTGGCAGCTGTGGCGGGCGCCAGTGGCCGAGGCTGCCGTGCTCAGTGAGCGTCGCCGCGGTACGCTGCGCCTGGCGCGCCAGGAGTTCTGGGTGGCGGCCGGCAACCCCAAGGCGATTCTGATCTTCACCGCTTTTTTGCCGCAGTTCATCAGCGTCGGCAGCCCGTTGCCGGTGGCCGAGCAGTTCGCCTGGCTGGGCGGGATGTTCCTGTTGCTGGAATGGCTGGCCATTGCCATTTACGGCTGGCTGGGCGCCTACCTGCAGCGCTGGTTCAACCAGCCCGGCCCGCGGCGGCTGTTCAATCGGGTCAGTGCCACGCTGCTCGGCTGCGCCGGGGTCGGCTTGCTGGCAGCACGGCGGGCTTAGTAGCTCAGGCGTATCCCGAGGTTGGCGCCGACGCGCTCCTGTTGGTGGGCATCGAGGTTGCTGGCGTAGTCGATACCGGCATGCACGCTGAAGTTCCGGTTGATCTGCGCGACCAGGCCGGTACCGATGTCCATCGAGGTGTAGCGGTAGTCGGTCTTGATCTGGTCAAGGTCATCGAAGGTCAGGGTGTCGCGACCACCGTCACCGTGCCAGATATTGACTTGCAGGTAGGGCAGCAACGGCACTGCGCCTGATTTGAAGTTGCCTTCCAGGCGTACGCCGAGGCGCCCGGTCAACTCGGTCTGGGCGTCGTAGCTGACATGGGCAACGCTGTCTTCGGCGCTGTCCAGCGAGACGCTCTGAGCGATGATCTGTGCCTGGGGCTCCAGGAACCATTGCGACGACAGGGCAATCGGGTAGCCGGTTTCCAGCGACGCGCTCCAGGCGTGGCCGTTGAGGTCGAGCTTGTCGCCTCGATCGGATTTCGCCCGGCCGTCGAGGTCCGAGTATTGCAGCACGGCATCGACATACCACTGCTGCGCGCCGATCAGGGTCCAGTAGGCGCCGACGCTGTCGCTGTCGAGTTTCAGGTCGCCGACCTTGCTGTCCTCGACGCCCAGGGCGAAGCCCTTTACATCGCCGTTCAAGCGGCTGTGACCGACATACAGGCCAACATGCTGGCGCAGGCCGTCATCGTTGAGCCAGGCCCACAGGTCCTGGCCGACCTTGAAGCCGTACAGGCTGCCATCCAGGCTGGGGCTGACAGTGCCCGACCAGCTTTGATGGAAACTGTTGCCGTAGGCTTGTCCCCAACTGGCCGATACCGCGCCGTTTTCGCTCAGCAGGCTCTGGTCGCCCTGGCGTTGATGAAAGGTGCCCAGCGCCGAGCGCGCAATCAACGCCGCAGCCCGTGGCGCGGCGGCGTAAACAGCAACTTCCGGCCGGTACAGGGGGATACTCACGCCGGGCGCCGGTGGTGGCAAGTCAGGCTGGCCGGGGGCTGGGCCCGGGGTGGGGGGCGGTATCGCGACCACAGGATCAACCGGATCTACAGGCGTAACCGGGTCCGGCGTCTCAGGCTGCGGCCCAGGCAGTGGTACCGGGGCAATCACCGTGGAGCGCAAGTACCAGCTATTGACGCTATCAGCAGTCACCCCGCCTTTGAACAGACGATAGTCAAAAGCGCCGGCCGACAAGGTCTGGGTCTGGACGAAGGCCGTGTTGCTGCTGGTCGCTCCGTTGATTGCTTCAACCACCTGGATGCCGTTCTGGCGGGTCACCGCACCGGCACCGGCGAAGTTGCTGATCTGCAGGTTGGTGCTGCCGGAGATCGTGCCCCGGCTGACTACCAGGCGATCGGACGCTGCACCGTCGCCGGCCAGTACGCTGTTGAGCTTCAGGGTACCGCCGTTGCCTACGTAGCTGCCGTTGATGGTCAGCCGCCCTTGGGCGTCACCGCCACTGCTCAGGTCGACAAGCCCGCTGTTGTTGACAGTCAGCGGCTGGCCGGCGGTGAAGGGGTTGATGGTCCCGGAACGCGAGACCAGCGAGCTGCTGGGGTCGATGTTCAGGCGGGTGGGCGCCGTAACGGCGCTGGCATCGCCCAGGGTCAGGGTATTGTCCAGCTTGAACACACTGGCGTTAATCAGGTTGACGCTTTCCCAGTTGATATAGCGATCACCACCCACCGGCTGGCTGTTATCGAAGGTCAGGCTGTCGACGCCGGCACCGCCGTTGACGGTGATGTTCAGCACCGGGCTGGCGAGGTCTTTGAGCACTGCCACGTCATCGTCACCGCCCATGTCGACAGTGCCGCGAATAACGCCGCCCTGCCATTTGAGCGAGTCATTGCCGAAACTGGCCAGCAGGTTGCCTTGCAGCGTACCGCCGGTAATCACGAAAACATCGGTTCCGCCACTGGTGCTGATATTGCCGCCGATAGTACCGGCATTGAGGAAGATCTGGTCGTTGCCAAAGCCGGTGACCAGGTTGCCGACGATGGTGCCGCCGGACATGCTGAAAATGTTGTTGTCCAGCTTCATGTCGACCCGGCCGATGCTGCCACCGGAGAAGAACGCCACGTCACCGTCTTCGAAGGCACCGATGATCCGTCCCGCCGACATGTTGAATGTATCGCGGGCATCGCCCTGGGCCAGGGACTGCAGCGTGCCGCCGGTCATCAGGAAGTCATCGATAAACGGCGTCTGTAGCACGGCGCCGAGGGTATCGCCGGGCCCGACCACCACGTTCTGGGCAATGGCAGTGAAAGGCAGGGCGCTGAGTACCACGATAAGCGAGGTGCGCATCAGGCGGGCTCCATTTCCATACAGGGCATTGACCACTGCGGCTCCAGCTTTCCTGCGAGCACTGGAGGGTCGTGCCCTGATGTATAGAGCAATCAGAAATATCGACAACTGACAAAAATGCTAGGTGGCCACTTGCTTCCACTGCCCGGAGGCCGGCCAAAGCCTGCGCTGCTTATAGTGAAAGGGTCTGATTCAATTGAGGAATATGACCTAGGCTTGGAGCTGGATCGGGCAACAGGAACCGCTGTCCGCCACCTGCCAAGGAGACGTACCGATGCTCTCGACCCTGGAGTTGCGCAACATCATAGAAAGCAGTTTTTTACCCACCCGCTGCCAGTGCACCCTGGCGGCCGACCGTTCGCTGACCGTACGGGTGTTCGACCGCAGCTGCGAGCGGGTCGACCTGCTGGTCACCGGCATCAGCACCGAGCAACTGACCAGCAGCCGGGCGATTTCCAACCTGATCGTCGGCCTGCGCAATGATCTGGAGGATCAGCGCAACCTGCGCTCGCAGCGGCGCCGCGACAGCCTTTAATCGCGGTAGAACACCTGCACCAGGTGATAGCCGAATTTACTCTTGATCGGGCCGTGCACGGTGCGCAGCGGCTTTTTGAAAATCACCTGGTCGATGGCGCCGACCATCTGCCCCGGGCGCACTTCACCCAGGTCGCCGCCGCGTTTGCCTGACGGGCAGGTGGAGTATTTCTTGGCCAGCACATCGAACGCCTCGCCCTTGGCGATGCGCTGCTTGAGCTGTTCGGCTTCTTCGGCGGTCTTGACCAGAATATGCCGGGCCTGTGCTTTCATCTCAACGTACCTTCGTAAAGCGCTAAAACCGCGCATTATGCCTGATTGCGCAACTCCGGGCGGTCGCGAAATTGCTCGAGGGCCTCGGGGTTGGCCAGGGCGTCGGTATTTTTCACCGGCTCCCCGTGCACCACGTTGCGAATCGCAAGCTCGACGATCTTGCCGCTGATGGTGCGCGGGATATCCGTCACCGCGGCGATCACCGCCGGCACATGCCGAGGCGTGGTGTTGCTGCGGATCACCTGGCGGATTCGCGCCTGCAAGGCGTCGTCCAGCTGCAGGCCGTCGCGCAGGCGCACGAACAGCACCACCCGCACATCATGCTGCCAGCGCTGGCCGATGGCGACGCTTTCGACCACCTCATGCACCTTCTCGACCTGGCGGTAGATTTCCGCCGTGCCGATACGCACGCCGCCGGGGTTGAGCACCGCGTCCGAGCGACCGTGGATCAGCATGCCGCCCTCGGACCGTTCCTCGGCGTAATCACCCTGGGCCCAGACCCCGGGGAACTGGCTGAAGTAGGCCGCCTGGAAGCGCTCGCCCTGCGGGTCATTCCAGAAGCCCAGGGGCATGGCCGGAAAGTGCCGGGTGCAGACCAGCTCGCCTTTTTCACCGATCAGCGCATGGCCATCGTCATCCCAGACCTCAACGGCCATGCCCAGGCCCTTGCACTGGATCTCGCCGCGGCGCACCGGCAGCAGTGGGTTGCCGATGACGAAGCAGGAGACGATATCGGTACCGCCCGACATCGATGCCAGGCACAGGTCGCGCTTGAATTCGCGGTAGACGTAGTCGAAGCTTTCCGGCGACAACGGCGAGCCGGTCGACAGCAGCAATTTCAGCGAGTCCAGTGAATGGCTCAGGCGCGGGCGCAGGTCGGCTTGCTCCAGGGCTGCCAGGTACTTGGCGCTGGTGCCGAATGCGCTGATGCGCTCGCTGTCGATCAGGTCGAGCAGGCGTTCGGGGCCCGGATGAAAAGGCGAGCCGTCGTACAGCACCAGGGTGGCCCCCACGGCCAGGCCGCTGGCCAGCCAGTTCCACATCATCCAGCCGCAGGTGGTGTAGTAGAACAGTACGTCGTCCGAGCCCAGGTCATTGTGCAGGCCGTGCTCCTTGAGGTGCTGCAGCAATACGCCGCCGGCGCCGTGGACGATGCACTTGGGCACGCCGGTGGTGCCGCTGGAATAGAGGATGTACAGCGGGTGATTGAACGCCAGCGGGGTGAACTGCGGTTCGCCGCCGGGTTGGTAGAAATCGTCCCAGAGGCTGACCCGGGCCTGGCAGATGAATTCGTCGCTGGCGGTGTGCGTGCGGGTGTAAGGCACCACCAGCAGGTGTTGCAGGCTTGGCAGTTGTGCCAGTACCTGGTTGATCTTGTCGACCTGGTCGATCTGTTTGCCGGCGTACGGGTAACCGGCACAGACGATCAACAGCTTTGGCTCGATCTGGCCGAAGCGGTCGATGATGCCGTGGGTGCCGAACTCCGGCGAAGAACATGACCAGATAGCGCCGAGGCTGGTGCAGGCCAGCATCGCCACCAGGGTTTGCCAGGTGTTGGGCATGCAGGCGGCAACCCGGTCGCCGACGCCGATGCCGGCGGCCTGGAAGCTGCGCTGCAGGCCGGCCACCTGTTCGGCCAGTTCGCCATGGCTGATAACCCGTCGCTCGCCGTCTTCGCGCACCACGATCAACGCCGGATGGTTGTCGCGGCGCCGTAGCAGGTGTTCGGCGAAGTTCAGGGTGGCGCCAGCGAACCAGCGCGCATCGGGCATCTGCGGGCCTTCGTCGAGCACCTGAGTGGCCGGCTGCTGCCAGCGCACCTGGAAATAGTCGGCAAGGGTTTGCCAGAACGCGGCACGCTGTTCGATGCTCCAGCGGTGCAGGTCGGCGTAATTGCGCAGCGCCAGGCCAAACTGCTGATTGACCTGCCGGCGAAAGGCATCCATCCGACTGGCCTGAATACGCGCCTTGCTCGGGCGCCAGAGCACTTCGTTCATGGGCGTTCCTTTTTGCGGTTGGCCAGGGCTGCTGCGCACCCCATCGCCGGCGGCATTGCCAGCGATCAGCAGTGCTTTATTCCACTGTAGCTTTTTTCACTTTGTTCGAAGCCGACCAGACGCGGTAACGCACTTCAACGCCTTCCGGCACATACACCACCACCGGCAGCTTGCTGTTGTAACGCAACAGGAAGCCATCGCCGACCACGGGCACAAAAGCCTGTTTTTTCTTGCCGTCAGGGCAGGCCATCAGGGTCGAGGCCGGGCCCGAGACTTTTTCCAGGCGGTAGTAGTTGTAGCCCCAGCCTTGCAGGGTCTGTTCTTCCAGGTTACCGCCCAGGTGCTGACGGTTGCAGTCGACTTCCAGTTGCTTGCCAGCCAGCACTTCGAGTTTGTAGGCCGACTCGTCAGCCTGCTTTGGCAGTTGGATCACCTGGCGGGTAAAGCCTTTTTCGGCCTCGGGGTAGGGCGCAACATCCTTGAGGCTGGCGGCCTGTAGCGAAGTAGCGGCAGCCAGGGTCAGGGTGAACAACGCGGTGAGGGAGAGTGGGCGCATAAGGCCTCCTTGCAGGTAAAAAAGACGATGCGGCAGCCAGGTGTTGAGGCTGCCCGTCACTGGGCCAGCCAGCCGCCATCGATGTTCCAGGCAGCGCCACGAACCTGACTGCCAGCCTCGCTACAGAGGAACAATACCAGCTCACCCAGGTGTTCGGGAGTGACGAAGGCCAACGACGGCTGCTTCTCGGCCAGCAGATCATGCTGGGCCCGCTGCGGATCAACACCGTTGGCGGCGCGGTCATCGATCTGTTTCTGCACCAGCGGGGTGAGTACCCAGCCCGGGCAGATGGCGTTGCAGGTGACATTGCTGGTGGCGGTTTCCAGCCCCACCACCTTGGTCAGGCCCACCACCCCGTGTTTGGCGGCGACATAGGCGGCCTTGCCGGTGGAGCCGACCTGGCCGTGCACCGACGCGATGTTGATGATCCGCCCCCAGTTTCGCGCGCGCATGCCCGGCAGCACCAGGCGGGTGCCATGGAACACGGCCGAGAGGTTGACGGCGATGATCGAATCCCAGCGCTCCACCGGGAAGTCTTCAATCGCCGCCACATGCTGGATGCCGGCATTGTTGACGAGAATATCGACGCCGCCGAACTCGCGCTCGGCATAGGCGAACAGCGCTTCGAGCTGTTTAACGTCGCCAAGGTCCGCCGGGTGATGACCGACCCGGGTACCGAAGCGGGCCACTTCGGCGATGGCCGCGCTGGCATCGCCAAAGCCGTTGAGGATCAGGTTGGCGCCGGCCTTGGCCAATGCCTGGGCAATGCCCAGGCCGATGCCACTGGTCGATCCGGTGACTACTGCTGTCTTGCCGTTGAGACGCATAGGGTGCTCCTTAGACGATACCGGTGGCATAGAACGTAGCAATCACCACGAACACCGCCAGGGTCTTGATCAGGGTAATGCCGAAAATATCCTTGTAGGCTTCGCGGTGGGTCAGGCCGGTGACGGCCAGCAGGGTGATCACCGCACCGTTGTGCGGCAGGGTGTCCATGCCGCCGCTGGCCATGGCCGCGACCCGGTGCAGCACTTCAAGGGGAATGTTGGCGGCATTGGCGGCGGCGATGAAACTGTCGGACATCGCCGCCAGGGCAATGCTCATGCCGCCGGAGGCGGAACCCGTGATACCGGCCAGCAGGGTGACGGTAATCGCCTCGTTAACCAGTGGGTTGGGGATCGCGCGCAGGGCGTCGGCGAGCACGAGAAAACCCGGCAGTGAAGCGATGACGGCACCGAAGCCGTATTCCGAGGCGGTGTTCATCGCTGCCAGCAAGGCGCCGCTGACCGCGCTTCTGCTGCCTTCGGCCAGACGGCTTCTGATCGCGCCAAAGCCTGTCACCAGCACCAGCAGGATACCCAGCAGCAAGGCCGCCTCCACCGCCCAGATCGCCGTGAGCTTGGCGATGTCGGTCTGCACCGGCGTGCTCATGCCCGCCAGGCTCAAGGTATGGGTCTTGCCGTACCAGGCCGGAATCCAGTGGGTGAACAGCAGGTTCATCACCCCCACCAACAGCAGCGGCGACAGCGCCAGCAATGGGTTGGGCAGCTTCAGGTCGGCGGCGGTTTCCGGCTCGTTGCGTAGCGCCGAACCATAGCCTTCACCGGTGCGCTGGGCCTTGTTGCGCTGGCGCTGCAGGTACAGCATGCCGGTGCAGAACACGAATAGGGTGCCGATCAGGCCCAGCCAGGGCGCGGCCCAGGCGGTGGTGTTGAAGAAGGTGCTGGGGATGATGTTCTGGATCTGCGGGGTGCCGGGCAGGGCGTCCATGGTGAAGGAAAACGCGCCCAGGGCGATGGTCGCCGGGATCAGGCGTTTGGGAATGTTGCTCTGGCGGAACATTTCGGCAGCAAACGGGTACACCGCAAACACCACCACGAACAGCGACACGCCGCCGTAGGTGAGCAGCGCGCAGACCAGCACGATCACCAGCATGGCCTGGCGGGTGCCGAGCAGGCGGATCGCGGCGGCGACGATCGAGCGCGAGAAGCCCGACAGCTCGATCAGCTTGCCGAACACGGCGCCCAGCAGGAACACCGGAAAGTACAGTTTGATAAAGCCGACCATCTTTTCCATGAACACCCCGGTAAAGGCCGGGGCGACCGCCGCAGGGTCGGTCAACAGCACCGCGCCAAGGGCGGCAATTGGGGCGAAGAGGATAACGCTATAACCACGGTAGGCAGCCAGCATCAGCAGCGCCAGGGCTGCCAGGTCGATGATCACACTCATCGAGTGTCTCCTTGGGTGCATCTTGTTTTTGTTGGTGCGAAGGAGATAGCGGGAATCGTGCCATGTTTATAAGTTGTTGAATTTAAACGTATAAATTTAATTTCTGAATGGGTTTCAATAAGTATGTCTCTGTATAGAGACAGGTCTTGTGGGAGCCGGCCTTGCCGGCGATGGGCTGCAAAGCAGCCCAAAACCTGGCAAGGCTACGCCTTGCATCGCCGGCAAGGCCGGCTCCCATGGGGAGAGGTGTTCGTCTCTATATGGAGACACAATTCTATTTAATGAGATTTTATGCCCAGCGCCAGCAACTTCTTGTACAACGTCGAGCGCCCCAACCCCAGCTGCCGCGCGGCCTCCGGCACATTCCCGGCACAGCGCGCCAGGGTGTTCTCCAGCAGCTGGCGCTCAAAATCGGCACAGGCCTGCTTGTAGCTCAGCGGTGGCAGCTGGACCTGCAGCGGCGCCAGGTCGCCCAACGCCGCCTGTACATCACCCACGCTCAAGCGCGGCTGATCCGCCAGCAAGGTCGCCCGCTCCAGCACATTGCGCAGCTCGCGGATATTGCCCGGCCAGGCATGCCGGGCCAGCAGTGCCTGGGCCGGGTCCTCCAGTTCGTGCTGGCTGCCCAGTTCTTCAAGAATCGCCTCGCTCAAGGCCGGCAGGTCGTCCAGCCGCTCACGCAACGGCGGCACCTGGATCGGCAGCACATTGAGCCGGTAGTACAGGTCGGCACGAAACTCGCCACGGGCCATCGCCGCCTGCAGGTCCGTGGACGTCGCGGCAATGATCCGCACATCGCTGTGGATCATCTGGTTGGAACCGACCGGCTCGTACTCCTTCTCCTGCAACACGCGCAGCAGTTTGCTCTGCAGTGGCAAGGGCATGTCGCCGATCTCGTCGAGAAACAGCGTGCCGCCCTCGGCAATCTGCAACTTGCCCGGGCGGCCCTTGCGCTCGGCGCCGGTAAAGGCGCCCGGGGCGGTGCCGAAAAATTCGGCTTCAAGCAGGGTCTCGGGGATTGCCGCGCTGTTGATGCTGACAAACGCTTTGTGCGCCCGCGCCGAGGCCGCGTGGATGGCATGGGCCAGCAGCTCTTTGCCGGTGCCGGTTTCACCCAGTAGCAACACCGGCGAATCACTGCTGGCGCCACGCCGGGCGCGGCGCTTGACCTCAAGGCTGGCGGCGCTGGTGCCGATGAACTGGGCAAAGCTGTACTTGGCCTGGCGGGCGCGCAGCAACGAGCGGGTCGAGGCCAGCTCCTGCTGCATGCTGGCGTAGCGCTTGAGCAGCGGCGAAAGGCTGCGCAATTCGTCGAACAGGGCAAAACCGATGGCACCGATCAGCTTGCCGCTGCTGTCGTGCACCGGCAGGCGCATCACCACCAGCGGCTCTTTCGGGGTGTCGAGCATGTCCAGCAGGATCGGCCGACCGTTGCTCACCACCTCGCGCATCAAGCTGCCGGGGATGACACTCTCGCACGGTTGGCCGATCGCACTGCTGGCGTCGTCCAGGCCAAAGCGCCGGGCATAGCGCTCGTTCATCCAGACGATGCGCGCATCACGGTCGACGATGATCGTGCCTTCGCTGGACTGCTCGATGATTTCGAACAGCGAACGAATCGCCAACAGGCGCACCTGCTGGTAGTCCTTGAGGCTGTCACTGTCCTGCATGCGCCGCTCCGCCGGGGGTAAAGGCTGCGATTATGCCCGTGGATCGAAGGCTTCGCGCAAGGCATCGCCAATGAACACCAGCAGCGACAGGATCAGCGCCAGGGCAAAAAACGCGGTAAAGCCCAGCCAGGGGGCCTGCAGGTGTTGTTTGCCCTGGGTGACCAGCTCGCCCAGCGAAGCGCTGCCGGCGGGCATACCGAAGCCGAGAAAATCCAGGGCGGTGAGGGTGGTGATGGCACCGGTGAGAATGAACGGCAGGTAGGTCAGGGTGGCATTCATGGCGTTGGGCAAAATGTGCCGCAGGATCACCCCGCGGTCCGGCAGGCCCAGGGCGCGGGCGGCCAGCACGTACTCGAGGTTGCGCCCACGGAGGAACTCGGCGCGCACCACATCCACCAGCGCCAGCCAGGAAAACAGCGCCATGATCCCCAGCAACCACCAGAAGTTCGGCTCGACAAAACCGCTGAGGATGATCAGCAGGTACAACACCGGCAGGCCCGACCAGACCTCCAGCAGGCGCTGGCCGATCAGGTCGACCCAACCGCCGTGATAGCCCTGCAAGGCGCCGGCGGCGATGCCGATCAGCGTGCTGATGGCGGTCAGCGCCAGGGCAAACAGAATCGACACCCGGGTGCCATACAGTACTCGCGCCAGCACATCCCGGGCCTGGTCGTCGGTACCCAGCCAATTGACCGTGGACGGGGGGCTGGGCGTGGGTACCAGCAAATCGTAGTTCGGCGTATCGGCGCTAAAGGGCACCGGTGCAAACAGCATCCAGCCGTTCTGGCCCTCGATCAGTTGGCGTACGTACTGGCTGCGGTAATCCGCCTGGAACGGCAACTGACCGCCAAACTGTTGCTCGGTATAGCGCTTGAACGCCGGGAAATACAGCTGCCCCTGATAACCCAGCAGCAACGGCTTGTCGTTGGCCACCAGCTCCGCCCCCAGGCTCACCAGCAACAGCAGGCCGAACAGCCACAACGAAATCCAGCCGCGACGGTTGCGCCGAAAACGCTGCAGGCGCCTGAGTGAAACCGGCGACAGGCGAAGCATCAGCGTGCCCTCGTGGCAAAATCGATACGCGGGTCGACCAGGGTGTAGCACAGGTCACCGATCAGCCGTACCAGCAGGCCAAACAGGGTGAAGATGAACAGTGAACCGAACACCACCGGATAATCCCGCGACACCGCCGCCTCGTAGCTCATGCGCCCCAGGCCATCGAGGGAGAAGATCACCTCGATCAGCAGGGAGCCGGCAAAGAACACGCTGATCAGGGCCTGGGGGATGCCGGCCACCACCAGCAGGATGGCATTGCGAAACACGTGCCCGTACAGCACTCGCTGCTCGCTCAGGCCCTTGGCCCGTGCGGTGATCACGTATTGGCGGGTGATCTCGTTGAGAAAGGCGTTCTTGGTCAGCAGGGTCAGGGTGGCAAAGCCGCCGATCACCAGCGCGCCGACCGGCAGCACCAGGTGCCAGAAGTAGTCGGCGAGCTTGCCCAGCAGGCTGAGCTGGTCGAAGTCTTCCGAGACCAGCCCGCGCACCGGAAACCAGTTCAGCGAAGTGCCGCCAGCGAACAGCACGATCAGCAGCAGGGCGAACAGGAACGAGGGCAGGGCGTAGCCGATGACGATCAGGCTGCTGCTCCAGGCATCGAAGGCGCTGCCGTGGCGCACCGCCTTGCGAATCCCCAAGGGGATCGACACCAGGTAGGTGATCAGGGTGGCCCAGAAGCCCAGCGACAAGGTCACCGGCATCTTCTCCAGAATCAGATCGGTGACCTTGGCACCGCGAAAGAAGCTGGCGCCGAAGTCCAGCCGGGCGTATTGCGTGAGCATCAGCCATAAGCGCTCGGGCGCCGACTTGTCGAAGCCGTACTGGCGCTTGATGTCTTCCAGCAGTTTGGGGTCCAGGCCGCGGCTGGCGCGTGAGCTGGTGTGCAGGGTTTCGGCGCTGGCCCCGGGCGCACCGCCGCCGATCCCCTGCAGGCGTGCAACCGCCTGCTCGACCGGGCCGCCCGGCGCGGCCTGGACGATGACGAAATTGACCAGCAGGATGATCAACAAGGTCGGGATGATCAGCAGCAGACGGCGCAGGATGTAGCCGATCACGGCGGGCTCCCCAGGCGCTCGGCCATCTGTGCGTTGGTCAGCGGCGTCGGGCTGACTTCCCACCAGCTGTCCAGGCCTTCGTCGTAGCTCGGCTGCACCTCGGGCAGGCCGAAGCGGTTCCACCAGACGGTGGATGAGCCAGGTGGGTAATAGTTGGGAATCCAGTAGTAGTTCCAGCTCAGCACCCGGTCCAGGGCATGGGCATGACGCAGCATGTCAGCCTTGCTCGCCGCCTTGACCAGGCCGTCGAGCAGACGGTCCACGGCCGGGTCCTGCAAGACCATGTAGTTGTTCGAGCCAGGGTCGCTGGCCGCCGCCGAGCCAAAATAGTTGTACAGCTCAAGCCCGGGCGACGGTGATACCGGATAGCCGCTGACGATCAGGTCATAGTCGCGGGCCATCAGGCGGTTGACGTACTGCGAGGCGTCGATACGGCGGATTTCCAGGATGATGCCGATCTGCGCCAGGTTGCGCTTCCACGGCAGCAGCAGGCGTTCGAAACCGGCCTGGCCATTGAGGAAGGTGAACGTCAGCGGTTCACCCTGGGCGTTGACCAGTTGATCGCCCTGGGGTTTCCAGCCAGCCGCCTCGAGCAGTGCCAGCGCTTGCAGTTGCTTGTCGCGAATCAGCCCCGAGCCGTCGGTGCGCGGCGCTTCGAACACCTGGTTGAAGACCTCGTCGGGCACCTGCCCGCGCAACGGTTCGAGCAACTTGAGCTCCTGCACATCGGGCACGCTGCGCGCCGCCAGGTCACTGTTGGCGAAAAAGCTCTGCTGGCGAATGTACAGGTTGCGCATCATCTGCCGGTTGCTCCACTCGAAGTCCCACAGCAGGGCCAGCGCCTGACGCACCCGACGGTCCTTGAACACCGGCCGCTGCAGGTTGAAGACAAAACCCTGGGCGGTCTGCGGTGCATCCTTGGCCAGGTGTGCGCGCTGCAGGCGGCCATCGTCCAGCGCCGGGCTGGCGTAGCCGAGGGTATAGGCGGTGGCGGAGAACTCGCGGTTGTAATCGAAACCGCCGCCGCGCAGCACCTGACGCGCCACCTCGGTGTCGCCGAAGTACTCGATGCGCAACTGGTCGAAGTTGTAGCGGCCACGGTTGACCGGCAGGTCGCGGGCCCACCAGCTTTTGTCGCGCTCGAAGGTGATGCTGCGGCCGTTGTCGACCCGGCCGACCTTGTACGGGCCGCTGCCCAGCGGTGCTTCGAAGCCTGCGCCATTGGCAAAGTCGCGGTCTTTCCACCAGTGTTCGGGCAGTACCGGCAAGGTCGCCAGGTCCAGGGCCAGGGTACGGTTCTGGTTGCTTTTGAAGTGGAAGATGATCTGCCGCGGGTTTTCTACCTTGACCCCATCAACGTCGGCGAACTGGGTACGGTACCTGAGATTGCCCGCATGCATGAACAGCTCGAAGGTGTAGCGCACATCCTCGGCGCGGATCGGCTGGCCATCGGCAAAGCGCGCTCGTGGGTCAAGATAGAAGCGCAGCCAGTGCCCGTCGGGATCGCGCTCAAGCTTTTGCGCCACCAGCCCATACACCGTGTAGGGCTCGTCCTGCGAGCGCACGGCCAGCGGCGAGTACAGCCAACCATCTACCTCGGCAACGCCGATGCCCTTGTCGATATAGGGAATGAGGTGGTCGAACTGGCCGATCTCGATGGCCGAGCGGCGCAGGCTTCCGCCTTTGGGCGCGTCGGGGTTGGCGTAGCTGAAGTGCTGGAAGCCAGCCGGGTAGCGTGGCGCTTCATCATAGACGGTCAAGGCGTGACCAGGGGCTGACGTGGCAGCGCACGACCAGGCAAGGGCCAGGCCGAAGATCAACAACAGCAAGGGGAAGGGAGCAATTCGCAAGCGCCTGACCACCTGAACCACGACTGTGGCTGAAGCTTAGCAGGTCACCTGGGCAAACAAACCGGCCCTGGGGGGGCCGGTTTGTACAGCAGCGATCAGTCCTGACGGCTGGTCACTTCCAGCAGGTGATAACCGAACTGGGTCTTCACCGGGCCTTGCACGGTGTTGACCGGTGCGCTGAACACCACGGTATCGAACTCCTTGACCATCTGGCCCGGGCCGAACGAGCCCAGGTCACCGCCCTGGCGGCTGGACGGGCAGGTGGAGTTGGCCTTGGCGATCTCGGCGAAATCGGCGCCGGCTTCGATCTGGGCTTTCAGTTCATTGCACTTGTCTTCGGTGGCAACCAGGATGTGACGGGCAGTGGCTTTGGCCATGGGAGTGGCTCCTTGGGGTAAAACCCCAAGCCTAACGCAAATGCGGTGCCGCCGCACCACCGACGGCCTGGAGTGGGAGCGGATGAATCCGCTCCTACCGTTGTGGGCGGCTCACAAGCGCTCGGCCGCCTCACGCAGCAAGCGTTCGGTCGAATCCCAGCCCAGGCAACCATCGGTAATCGACACACCGTACTTGAGCGGTTGCGCGCCCAGCGCCTGGCAGCCATCGAACAAGTGACTTTCAAGCATCATGCCGACCAGCGAGGTGTCGCCCTGCAGGCGCTGCTCGAGCACTTCGTTGAACACCGCCGGTTGGCGCAATGGGTCCTTGCCGCTGTTGGCATGGCTGCAATCGACCATGATCCGCGGCGACACACCGGCCTTGGCCAGGCCCTGACGGGCCAGGGCGAGGCTTTGGCGGTCGTAGTTCGGGCCCTTGTTGCCGCCGCGCAGCACCAGGTGGGTGTCAGGGTTGCCCAGGGTTTCGACAATCGCCGGGTAGCCTTGCACGTCCATGCCGAAATGCCGATGGCTGTGCGCGGCGCTGCGGATCGCATCGCAGGCAATGCCAACGCCGCCGTCGGTGCCGTTCTTGAAGCCGACCGGCAGGCCCAGGCCGCTGACCATCTCGCGGTGAATCTGCGATTCGGTGGTGCGTGCGCCAATCGCCGCCCAGCTCAGCAGGTCATCGAAGTAACCGGCGGCCATGGGTTGCAGCAGCTCGGTGGCAACCGGCAGGCCGCGCTCGAGCATGGCCAGCATCAGGCCGCGGGACAAGGCGATGCCGCCGTGCATGTCGTCGCTGCCATCGAGGTGCGGATCGTAGGCCAGGCCTTTCCAGCCGACGGTGGTGCGCGGCTTTTCGACGTAGGCGCGCATTACCAGGAGCATCTGGTCGCTGACGTCGATGGCCAGGCGCGCCAAGCGCTGGGCGTATTCGCGGGCCGAACGGGGGTCATGGAGCGAGCAGGGGCCAACGATCACCAGCAGGCGTTGATCTTCGCCATCGAGAATGGCACGTACGGCCTGGCGATGGGCTTCGACCTGGGCGGTGAGGGCAGGGGTAAGCGGCATTTGCTGCTTGAGCAGCAGCGGGCTCGGCAGGCGTTGGCTGACGGCGCTGTTGGCAGCAGTGGGTTCGGACAGTGGCAGAGCGAGGTTGGACGATTGCATGTTCTGGTTCCCTGGGCGGATGGCGGGGTCTGGCCCGCGCTGTCGGCCCTATCGAGGTGTTCGACAGATGGCCGGATTGGCGTCATGTGTGTGCGTGCCACCAACAAGTGACCGATCGGAGGCGGCAGGCTGGCCCGAACGGGATTGGCTAAATCGCCAGGCGCTAAAGCTTGGGTAAGGGTGGTAGGTGACGTAGTTCATGTACTGTTCCTCAATGTGATTCGCTAGTTGCCGGGGGCCTGAAACGCAAAACCCCCGGTCGGGGAGCCGACCGGGGGTTGAGTATTCTCGTGTTCGGCGGCCCCTTGAGTGTGGGCGCCGGTGTGGGTATCAGCGGCGCCTGTGGCTAAACCAATACCCAAAATAAAATCGAGCCGGTGAGGCCGTCGCGCACTCGACAGCCGCCACAGGGCGCGACAAGCGACCGGTGCTGCAAGCGTGAGTGAGGGGTGTGTGCGACATGTGACTCTCCAGTTGATGTTCCCGAGCTTACTTCAGGCGTTACCGTGGTTTCAATGGCTAATTTGCATGAATGCGATATGCCAGGGCTATCGCCGCAGGTAGGCGGTGAAGTCGATGTCGCCGGCACTGAGGATCGCCTGCACGCGGTTGTGCACATTGAGCTTGCGCAGAATCGCCGACACGTGAGCCTTGACCGTGGTTTCGGCGATGTCGAGGTTGTAGGCGATCTGCTTGTTCGACTCGCCCTTGGTCATGCGTTCGAGCACCAGCAATTGCTTGCGGGTCAGGGCCTGCAGCAGTTCCGGGGCAAAGCCCTGGTGTTCGCCCTGGCTGCGCCGGTGGCTGCTCTTCTGGGTGCGGATGATGTCTGGCGGCAGGTAGACGTTGCCGTTGAGGATCTGCTCGATGGCCTCGGTCATCTGCGAGCGCGGCGAGGATTTGGTGATAAAGCCGACGGCGCCGTAAGTGATGGCCTGCAGTACCACCTGTTTGTCCTGTTCGGCCGAAACGATCACCACCGGGATGGTCGGTGCCTCGTTGCGCAGGTTGATCAGCCCGCCCAGGCCGTGCATGCCGGGCATGTTCAGGTCGAGCAGGATCAGGTCGAGGTCATCGTGATCGCCGGTGATCGCCAGGGCACTGTCGAGGTCGGCGGTTTCCATCACCTCGCTGCCGGGAAAGCCATCGCTGATGACATTGTGGATGGCCTCGCGAAACAACGGGTGGTCGTCGGCGATCAGAATCTTGTACATGGCTTTGCACCTTATTGTTGTGGTTGTGCTGCACCCCTTCATTACAGGCCAGGTGCAACGCTTTGGGAATGCGACCATCGACAAGTAAAACAGTACCAAAGTAGTAGTCGAGCGCCCAGGCGTGCGTTCTAGCATGGGATAAAACTGCAGGAGCACCACGCCATGGCCATTTTGCTGGTCGACGATCACCCCATGCTGCGCCTGGGGCTGGCCGCTACGCTGCAACAGGGCCTGGACGGCATGCCGATCATCGAAGCGGCCAGTGGTGAAGAGGCCCTGCACAAGGTTGGCGAGCAGTTGCCGGGGCTGGTGCTGATGGACTTCGGCCTGCCCGGCATCAGCGGCCTGGAAACCACCCGGCGCCTGCGCCAGCGCTGGCCGCAGCTGCGCGTGCTGTTTTTCAGCGAGCATAGTGATCTTGGCCTGGTACGTCAGGCCATGGCGGCGGGCGCCTGTGGCTTTCTGTCCAAGGCGGCGGGGCCTGCGGTGTTGCTTGAAGCGGTACGCCGGGTGCTGTCCGGGCATGCCTACATCGAGCAGGCGCTGGCCACCGACCTGGCCTGCCAGGGGGGCAGTACGCGCCTGCAAGGCTTGAGCCTGCGCGAAACCGAAATTTTCCTGATGCTGGCCAAGGGCATGCCGACCCGGCTGATCGCCGAGCAGTTGTGCATCAGCGCCAAGACCGTATCCAACTGCCTGACCCTGCTCAAAAGCAAATTGCAGGTCGCCTCACACGCCGAAATGGTGCACCTGGCGATTGAGGCGGGCCTGCTGCGTATCGCCGCTTAGTCCCAGGTTTTCGGGCAACCCTGGCAACCTTCCATGTTGCTGTCCTGAAAGTTGGCGTAATGCTGGCGGCTGCCGCGCAGGTCGGCCTGCTCCAGATTGCTTTCGCCGAACTTGGCTTCTTGCAGGTTGGCATCGGCAAGGTTGGCGCCCTTGAGGTCGGCCTTGCTCAACCAGGTCATTTCCAGGTCGGCGGCCTGCAGCTTGCTGCGGTGCAGTTTGGCCCCGGAGAGGCGGGCGAATTCCAGGTAGGCGGCGCTCAAGTCGGCGTTCTCGAAGTTGGCGCCCTGGGCGAACATGCCCCAGGCCTGTACCGCAACCAGCTTGGCGTCGCGCAGGTCGGCCAGGCGCAGGTTGCTTTGCTGCAGGCTCGCGCGGGTGAGGTTGGCGCCTTGCAATTGGGCTTTTTCCAGGTTGGCCAGGTCCAGGCGCGCATGGCGCAGGTTCGCCCCGCGCAGGTCGGCACCGGCCAGGTTCATCTTGCGCAGGTCCTGGTTGCTGAGGTCGGCATTGCGCAGGTTGGCATTGGGGCATTGGCTTTCCTGGGCGATGGTGCAGCCGTTGATGGTCAAGGGCGTGTCGTCGTCGGCGAGGGCAGGGGTGCAGGCCAGGGTGAGCAGTAGCGGGAGGTATTTCATGGGGATCTCCTGGGGCTGGGCGATAGCAATCGCTGGCAAGCCAGCTCCCACAGGGTTTGGTATGCACCGATCCACTGTGGGAGCCGGCCTTGCCGGCGAGAGGGCGTCAAATCAGCGCTGGGCCGTCTTGGTGTCCCAGGCGGGGATCTTGAACACCCAGAACGAGCCACCCTGGGCCACCGGCTTGGTCAGCTCGGCCATGTCGCCGCCCCACAACGGCACCGCGCCGCCGTAGCCGACGGTCACGCCGATGTATTGCTCACCGTCTTGTTCCCAGGTGATCGGCGGCGAGACGATGCCGCTGCCGGTCTGGAATTTCCACAGCTCCTCCCCGGTCTTGGCATTGAAGGCCTTGAAGTAGCCGTCACCGGTACCGGTGAACACCAGGTTGCCCTTGGTCGCCAGTACCCCGGCCCACAGCGGCAGGCGTTCCTTGTGCTCCCAGACCATCTTGCCGGTGGTCGGGTCCATGGCGCGCAGCGAGCCGACGTGGTCCTCGTACATGCGCTTGATGCGAAAACCCATGCCCAGGTAGGCCGAGCCCTTCTTGTAGTTGACCTCCTCGGTCCAGTATTCCTCTTTCCACTGGTTCGACGGCACATAGAACAGGCCGGTGTCCTGGCTGTAGGCCATGGGGTTCCAGTTCTTGCCACCGAGGAACGGCGGTGACACTTCCACCGGCTTGCCCTTGGTCTGCCCTGGCTCGGGCTTGGCCGGGCGCTGGCCGGGGTTTTCTACCGGGCGGCCGGTCTTGAGGTCGATATGGCTGGCCCAGGTGATGTTGTCGGCGAACGGGAAGGCGTTCTTCAGCTTGCCGTTGGTGCGGTCGACCACGTAGAAGAAGCCGTTGCGGTCGGCATGGGCGGTGGCCTTGTACTGCTTGCCGTCCTTGTCCTTGTAGTCGAACAGCACCAGTTCATTGTTGCCGGAGAAGTCCCAGGCGTCATTGGGCGTGTGCTGGTAGAACCACTTGACCTCGCCGGTGCTCGGGTCGACGCCGACCTGGCCGGAGGTGTAAAGGCTGTCGTAGTCGTGCGGGTTGCCGTCTTTGGACGTGCGCGCCCAGGTGTTCCAGGGGCCCGGGTTGCCGGCGCCGACAATGATGGTGTTGGTCTCGGCATCGAAGCTTGCGCTCTGCCACGGGGCGCCGCCGCCATGGCTCCAGGCCTCGACCTTGCCGGACTCGGTGCTCGGGTCGTTCGGCCAGGACGGTGCCTTGACGTCGCCGGTGGGGGTGCTGTCCTTGCCGTTCAGGCGGCCCATGTGGCCTTCGACGAAGGGACGCATCCACACCTCGTCGCCGGTTTCCGGGTCGCGGGCGTACAGCTGGCCGACCACGCCGAACTCGTCGCCGGAGCTGCCGTGAATCAGCAGCACCTTGCCGCTCTTCTGGTCCTTGATCAGGGTCGGGGCGCCGGTCATGGTGTAGCCGGCGCTGTGGTCGCCGAACTTCTTCTTCCACACCACCTTGCCGGTGTCCTTGTTCAGGGCAATGACCTGGGCGTCGAGGGTGCCGAAGTAGATCTTGTCGCCATAGATGGCGGCACCGCGGTTGACCACGTCGCAGCACGGGCGAATGTTGTCCGGCAGGCGATGATTGTAGGTCCACAGGCGCTTGCCGGTCTTGGCATCGAGGGCAAATACCCGCGAGTAGGAGCCGGTGACGTAGATCACCCCGTCATTGACGATGGCCTGGGACTCCTGGCCGCGTTGTTTCTCGTCGCCAAAGGAGTACGACCAAGCCGGTGTCAGCTTGAACACGTTCTGGTCGTTGACCTGGGCCAGCGGGCTCCAGCGCTGGGCATTGGTGCCCATGCCGTACTGCAGCACGTTGCTGGTGCTCTTGTGGTCGTCGGCGATGTCTTCCCAGCTCACCGGTTTCGCCAGGGCATGCGGGGTCAGGGCCAGGCTGCCCAGCAGGAGGACGGTGTGCACGGCGGCAGACAGCGGAGAAAGCGCGGCGGGTAACGATCTTATTGTCATGGTTGGAGTTCCCAATGAAGGTTTTGGCCTGCATAGACTGGAACGCCAAGGGCGCGATCGATACGGAAAAACTCCCGGTCTTAGCGGGAAAACTTCCCAATCCGGGCATGATTTGGCACTGCCCCACAAGCGCTACTACCAAGGGAGGAGGCTGCGACCACCAAAGCAGCATGGGGCCCTTGCCAGGGCCTCCCTAAGATGCCGGCACAACCTTTCAGCCGAGAGGTTCTTGCGTGCAAACAGCAGTCGAGGGCAGAACAATGAAAACAGCAAAACACGCCTGGTTGAGCCTGATCGTCGGTGTCGGCCTGATGAGCAGCGCCGGGGCTTTCGCCCATGGCAACGTCACGCCGACCGCGGTCAATACCGGTAACCTGGAAAAGCTCGGTGATCAGTGGCGCGCAGAAAACCCTTATCGCAACAGCAAGGACCATGACGAGGCGGTGTCGATCGGCGCTTCGGCCTATAACCAGAACTGCGCCGCCTGCCACGGCCTGGAGGCCAAGTCCGGTGGCATCGCCCCGGATTTGCGCTTGCTTGACGAAGGGGCTGCCGGTGATGAGTGGTTCGTCGAGCGGGTGCGCAACGGCGCGGTACGCGATGGCCGGGTGTACATGCCGAAGATGGCCGACTACCTGAGCCAGGAAGCACTATGGGCGGTGCGCAGCTACCTCGACAGCGTGCATGTCGAAGAGTGACTGCAGGAGCGGGCTTGTCCCGCGATGCGATATCACTGTTGAATCGCTATCGCGGGACAAGCCCGCTCCTACAGTAGGTCGTGATTACAGGGTGTAGTGCTTCAACTCCCGCGCAATCAGCATGCGCTGAATCTCGCTGGAGCCTTCGTAGATCTGGGTAATGCGCGCATCGCGGTAATAGCGCTCGACCGGATAATCCTCCAGATACCCATAGCCACCGTGTACCTGAATCGCCTTGGAACACACCCGCTCGGCCATCTCCGAAGCGAACAGCTTGGCCTGTGAAGCCTCGCTCAGGCACGGCTTGCCGGCGCTGCGCAGGCGCGCGGCGTGGAGGATCAACAGCCGCGCGGCGTTGATCTGCACCTGCATGTCGGCCAGCAGGTTGGCGATGCTCTGGTGCTCGTTGATCGGCTTGCCGAACTGGATGCGATCGCGTGAGTACAGCAGCGCCGCCTCGAACGCCGCGCGGGCAATGCCCAGGGCCTGGGCGGCAATGCCGATACGGCCGCCTTCGAGGTTGGACAGGGCAATGGCCAGGCCCTTGCCGCGTTCGCCGAGCATATTGGTGGCGGGGATACGGCAGTTGTTCAGGGTTACCGCGCAGGTGTCGGAGGCGCGGATGCCCATCTTGTGTTCGCTGCGATCGACCACGAAGCCTTCGTTATCGGTGGGCACCAGAAACGCTGAGATGCCTTTTTTGCCCAGCTCCGGGTCGGTCACCGCGAAGACGATGGCAAGCCCGGCGCGGCGGGCATTGCTGACGAACTGCTTGGCGCCATTGATCACCCAGTGATCGCCCTGCAGTTCGGCGCGGGTGCGCAGGTTGTGGGCCTCGGAGCCGGCCTGCGGTTCGGTCAGGCAGAAGCAACCGATCACTTGCCCGCTGGCCAGGCGTTCGAGCCAGGTCTGTTGCTGCTCGGCGCTGCCGTAGGCGAGCAGGGGGCCGCAGCCCACCGAGTTGTGGATGCTCATCAGTGCGCCGGTGGCGCCATCGCCGGCGGCGATCTCCTCGACCGCCAGGGCGTAGGCGACATAGTCGGTGTAGCTGCCGCCCCATTGCTCGGGCACGACCATGCCGAGCAGGCCCAGCTCGCCCATCTTCTGCACCACGCCATCATCGATCCAGCCGGCCTTTTCCCAGGCCTGGGCATGGGGGGCGATCTCGCCGCGGGCGAAATCCCGAGCCATGTCGCGGATCATGATCTGTTCTTCAGTCAGTTCCAGGTCTTGCATCTGCGTACTCCAGGCCTCACAGGCCTTCGAAGAATTGATCCACGCGCTGGCGGTTGAGGCCGGCGAGGGTGGTGGGGTTCCAGCGTGGCTGCTTGTCCTTGTCGATGATCAGTGCGCGCACGCCTTCGATCAGGTCGCCATGCTCGAACCACTGGCGGTCCAGGTGCAGTTCCATGGCGAAGCAGTCTTCCAGGCCCAGGTGGCGGCCACGGCGCAGCATCTCCAGGGTCACGGCCATGGCCAAAGGCGAGCGGCTTTCCAGCAGGTCGGCGGTTTTCACCGCCCATTCGTGGCTGTCGGCCACGGTGACTGCCCGCAATTGCTCTACGATACTGCCGACATCGGCCAGGGCGAAGAAGTGATCGATGGCCGGGCGCAACCTGGCCAATGGCGCGTCTTCGAGCACCTGGGTGCCAAGCTTGGCCAGCACGCTTTGCAGGTCCTTGAGCGGGTGTTCGCCAAAGCTCAGGGTGTCGAGGCGTTCATCGAGGCTGGCCAGCTTGCTGCTGTCCAGGTACCAGTCGGCCAGGCCGCAGTACAGCGCATCGGCCGCCTGCACCTGTACGCCGCTGACCCCCAGGTAGGTGCCCAGCTCGCCAGGAATGCGCGAAAGAAAATAACTGCCGCCGACATCCGGGAAGTAGCCGATGGCGGTTTCCGGCATGGCCAAGCGGCTGCGCTCGGTGACCACGCGCAGATCGGCACCCTGGGCCAGGCCCATGCCGCCGCCGAGGGTGAAGCCGTCCATCAAGGCGAGGATCGGCTTGTGGTAATGGTGGATGCACAGGTCGAGGGCGTATTCCTCGACGAAGAAATCCCGGTGCAGGCTGTCGCCGGCCTTGTAGCTGTCGTACAGCGAACGGATGTCGCCACCGGCGCAGAAACCTTTCGGGCCTTCGCCGCGCAGCACCACGGCCTGCACCTGCGGGTCACTGGCCCAGGCATCCAGGTGGCGTTGCAGGCTGCGCACCATGTCCAGGGTCAGGGCGTTGAGGCCGGCGGGGCGGTTGAGGGTCAAGTGACCGATATGGTTGCGAACCTCGGCCAGTACATGGGCGTCGGTTGGCGCTTGAGCGTGCGCGGTCATCGCTGTCTCCCTGCTTTGTTATTGATTTTCCACGTGTTTTAACACGGTCTGGATAGGCGCTAGAGGATCGAAGGATCCTATCAGTGCAAAATTGCCCAATACAATCCGTAAATCTGCAGGCTGAGTCTGCATTTTTGCATGGCCGATTGCGCCTAACGCACCGGGTCTTGCCACTTTAGCCTTGTGGCACCGGTGGGCAAGGGCTTAGGTCAGAGGAGTAGTTCCGCCTGCGGGGAGCCAGGCCCGCGCCGCCAAAGCAGCACCCGGCCGGTGCCAAGGCAGCGTATGGCTGCCTGGCGAGGGTTTCGATAATCGCCTCCGACATTCGTCCCCCCGTTTGCGGAGAGCGCCATGCACAACAATAACAATGCCAATCGCCGTTTCCTGCCCTTGCTGACCAGCCTTGTCGCCTTGAGTCTGAGCCCCTTGGCCGATGCCGAAATCATGCTCTACGACAAGGAGCAGACGACCTTTTCCACCGACGGCTATATCAACGCCTTCTACGTCAACAGCGACGTCGATCGGGCGGGGGAGCAGTACGACCGTCGACAGTCGCGGGTGAAAATGGGCTTTTTGCCCAACTACCTGGGCTTCAACATGACCCGCCAGGTGGATGACCTCAAGCTCGGTGGCCGCGCCTCGTTCTGGGTGACCATCAATGACAGCGAAACCAACGGCACCGACACCGCCATCGACGTGCGCCAGTTCTACGGCACCGTGGCCAACCCCGAGTGGGGCGAGGTGCTGATCGGCAAGGACTTCGGCCTGTTCGCCCGCTCCAACATCCTCCTTGATGAGCTGCTCGCAGGTTATGGCCAGGTCAGTGACACCCTGGGCCTGGTCGATGGCGGCGGCGTGTCGTTCGGCAACATCGGCAGCGGTTACCCGTACCCGTTCCCGACCTCGCAGATCACTTACCGCACACCGGTGATGGAAGGCCTGCGCATTGCCGTGGGGATCATGGACCCGGTCGATACCAACGACGACAGCGCGGTGGGCAAGGCCTACCAGGAAAACCCGCGTACCGAGAGCGAGATCACCTACCAGTTCGACCTGGGCGGGGTGCAGCTCTACAGCTGGCTCAACGGCACCTACCAGACCTCGGACAACACCGACAGCCGGGTTGATTCGGTCACCTCCAAAGGCCTGGGTTATGGCGTGCAGGCCAAGGTGGGTGGCTTTTCCCTGACCGGCTCGGGTTTTACCGCCAAGGGCATCAACCCGTTTTTCACCAACAACGCCGGTGAGGCCACGTTGCGTGAAGTCGACAGCAAGGGTTATTTGCTGCAGGGCTCGTACAAGGTCGGCAAGAACCGTGTGGCGCTGTCCTACGGCAAGACCAAGGATGACGGCAACGGCGCAGTGAACACCGGCGCCGATTATGAAACCCGCGGTATCGCGCTGTTTCATGACATCAACGACAACCTCAAGCTGGTGGCCGAGTACAACCAGTTCGAGATCGACGGGCATGAGGGCGATGCGCAGAACGAGGATACCGATACCTTTGCCGTGGGGGCGGTGCTGACCTGGTAAACACAAGGCCTGGGAGCACTGCCAAACCTGTGGGAGCCGGGCTTGCCGGCGATCGAGCGCGCAGCGGTCGCAATCCAGGCGCCGCGTTATGTGCAAGCTGGACCGGCCTCATCGCTGGCAAGCCAGCTCCCACAGGTCTTGCACCGACCCTGGGAGCACTGCCAATCCTGTGGGAGCCGGACTTGCCGGCGATCTAGCGCGCAGCGGTCGCAATCCAGGCGCCGCGTTATGTGCAAGCTGGACCGGCCTCATCGCTGGCAAGCCAGCTCCCACAGGTCTTGCACCGACCCTGGGAGCACTGCCAATCCTGTGGGAGCCGGACTTGCCGGTGATCGAGCGCGCAGCGGTCGCAATCCAGGCGCCGCGTTATGTGCAAGCTGGACCGGCCTCATCGCTGGCAAGCCAGCTCCCACAGGTCTTGCACCGACCCTGGGGCCACTGCCAAACCTGTGGGAGCCGGACTTGCCGGCGATCGAGCGCGCAGCGGTCGCAATCCAGGCGCCGCGTTATGTGCAAGCTGGACCGGCCTCATCGCTGGCAAGCCAGCTCCCACAGGTCTTGCACCGACCCTGGGAGCACTGCCAATCCTGTGGGAGCCGGACTTGCCGGCGATCGAGCGCGCAGCGGTCGTAATCCAGACGCCGCGTTATGTGCATGGCAAGCCAGCTCCCACAGGTTCCGTTCTACAACCAATGCCACCCACACCCAGTACCCAAGTAGCATTCGGCCCGCTCCCGAGCCTCCATAAACTGCCTGCATCCATCAATGCCCACCCAGGAGGCAGCCATGCAGCAGTTTCAAGCCGAGGGGGTGATCAGTGCCGTGTCGCGGGCCAGCGCCGCCGAGCTCGCCGCCCAGGAGCTGGCCAGCCAGCTGCTGCACCCGCACCTGGGCTTCGTGCTGTTCTTTTGCTCCGCCGAGTACGATCTGCCGGCCCTGGCCCAGGCCCTGCAACAGAGCTTTGGCGGCATTCGCCTGGCCGGTTGCACCAGCGCCGGCGAACTGACCCCCGACGGCTATGGCCGGGGCTGCATCACCGCCCTGGGCTTCGATCACCGCCAGTTCTCGATTGCCGCCGGACTCATCGACGCCATGCCGGCGTTCAGCCTGATCCAGGCACAAGCCACGGTCGAGCGGCTGGTGGGCGAGTGCCGCAGCAATACCCTGGCACCGATCAAGGGCCACAGCTTTGCCCTGACCTTGCTCGACGGCCTGTCCAGCCGCGAGGAGATGGTCCTGGCGGCGCTCAGTGCGGCGCTGGGCGATATTCCGCATTTTGGCGGCTCGGCAGGCGATGACAATTACCTCAACCACACCCACGTCTATTTCGACGGTGCTTTTCGCAGCGGCGCCGCCGTGGTGTTGCTGGTCAATACCTGGCTGGACTTCGAGGTGTTCACCACCCATCACATCGAACCCCGCACGGAGAAACTGGTGGTCACCCGCGCCGACCGCAACCTGCGCCGGGTCTACGAGCTCAATGCCGAGCCTGCCGCGCTGGAATACGCGCAACTGATCGGTGTGCCGGTCAGCCAGATCAACCACCGTACCTTCGCCGCCCACCCGTTGGCGGTGCGCATCAACGAGCGCTACTACGTACGTGCCATTCAGCAGGTCCACGAGGACCTGAGCCTGAGCTTCTACTGCGCGGTAGAGAACGGCATCGTCCTCACCGCCATGCGTCCCGGCCCCTTGTTGCCCAACCTTGAAGGCCTGTTCGACGGGCTGCGTGAGCGCCTCGGGCCGCTGTTGCTGGCCATCGGCTGCGATTGCTTCCTGCGCCGCCTGGAGCTGGAAGGCAGCGACAGCCTGGCCGAAGTCGGCAGTTTCCTGCGCCGCCAGCGGGTGCTGGGCTTTAACTCCTACGGAGAACAGTTCAATGGCATGCACATCAACCAGACCTTCACCGGCGTTGCCATCGGACGGCCCCGTGGCCAGCGACAGCAGTGACCTGCGCTTGGCCGAGCTGCAGCGGGCCAACCATAAGCTGCTGCGGATCAACGCCGCACTGATCGAACGCCTGGAGTCAGGGGCGGCGCGGCCGGACGATTCCTATGCGGCGTTTCAGCATTCGGTGGTGCTGGCCGAACAGGTGCGTGAACGCACCGATGCCCTGAACCAGACCCTGGTCGAACTCAAGGCCAGCAACCACCTGCTCAGCGATGCGCGCTTGCGCGCCGAGACCGCTCACCAGTACCTGGTCGATGCCATCGAGAGTATTTCCGACGCTTTCGTGCTGTTCGATCCGGACTTGCGCATCGTGCTGTTCAACAGCCGCTTCAAGGCGTTCTGGGCAGGCAGCCGTATCCGCATCATCAGCGGCATGCGCCTGGCCGAGGTCAAGCGCCTGATGCACAGCAGCGGCCTGTTCAGCGAAGAGCAACGCGGCGCCAATGACGATCACCTGCTGTACCGATTGCAAGGCGGACGCTGGCTGCAGGTCAGCGAGCGGGCGACCCGCGACGGCGGGCGGGTGATGCTGTTCACCGATATCACCGAGGTCAAGCACAGCGAAACCCGGCGCCGTGAGCAGGCGGTGGCGCAGAAATCCTATTTGCTGCAACGGGCGGTCGACAACCTTTCCCAGGGCGTGGCCATGGTCAATGCCGATGGCGTGCTGGAACTGTGGAACCGGCGCTTTCTCGAGCTCAGCGGCCTGGCGCCAATCGCTGCGCACCGCAGTTTTGCCGAGGTGATCGCCGACAGCGAATTGGCCCTGCTGACCCCGGCCAGTCGCGACGGCAATGGCCGTTGCGTGCATGAACGGGAACAACGCCTGTTCGATGGCCGCATGCTCGAGATCCGCACCCACCCGCTGCCCACCGGCGGCTTCGTCAACACCTTCACCGACATCACCGAGCGTTACCAGCACGCGCAAGCGCTGAGCGAAAGCGAGCGCTGGATCCGCCTGATCACCGACCATGTTCCGGCCTTGATCGCTTACCTCAATGCCGAGCTGGTCTACGAGTTCACCAACAAGGTGTACGAGCAGTGGTACTGCTGGCCGCCGGGGGTGATGCTTGGGCAGAGCCTGCGCGAGGTGCACAGCCCGGAGCACTATCAGCGCCTGGAGGGCTACATCCAGCGGGCCCTGGCCGGCGAAAGCGTGACGTTCGAATGCGCCGAAACCCATGTCAACGGCCAGGAACGCTACATGCTGCGCTCCTACGTGCCCAATCGCCTGGCCAATGGCGAGGTGGTCGGGATCTTCGTGCTGATCCGCGACATTACCGAGCGCCGGCGCACCGCCGAGGCCTTGCACCAGGCTTACCAGAACCTCGAAGTGCGAGTGCGTGAACGCACCGCCGAACTGAGCAAGGCTAAACAGGAGGCCGAGCAGGCCAACCTGTCGAAGACCAAGTTTCTCGCCGCCGTCAGCCATGACCTGCTGCAACCCTTGAACGCCGCGCGGCTGTTCACCAGCGCTTTGCTCGAACAAAGCAGCGCCAACCCGGCGCTGGTGCGCAACGTCAGCAACTCGCTGGATGATGTCGAGAACCTGCTGGGCACCCTGGTGGACATCTCCAAGCTCGATGCCGGGGTGATCAAGGCAGACCTTGCGACTTTCGCGGTCAGTGACCTGCTCGACAACCTCGCCGCCGAATATGCCCATGCCGCCGCCAGTGAAGGCCTGCGCCTGGACTACGTGCCGTGCCGCCTGAGCGTGCACAGCGATATCCAGTTGTTGGCGCGGATCCTGCGCAACCTGCTCAGCAATGCCATTCGCTATACCCCGCGTGGACGCGTGCTGCTTGGTTGCCGGCGTCGTGGCGCGACGCTGTGGATCGAAGTCTGGGACACCGGCATCGGTATCGCCGAGGACCGCCGTGAGGAAGTCTTCCAGGAGTTCAAGCGTGGTGATATCCAGCGTCCGGACCAGGATCGCGGATTGGGGCTTGGCCTGGCGATCGTCGACAAAATCGCCGGTATTCTCGGTCATCGCCTGCAGTTGCGTTCAGTGCCCGGCAAGGGCTCGGTGTTTGCCATTGGCGTACCGCAAAGCCAACGGGCACCGCAAAGAGCGGTGGAGCCTGACCTCAGTGAGCCGCTGCGCGAACGCCTGGAGGGTGCACGCATCTGGGTGCTGGATAACGACGCGGCGATCTGTGCGGGGATGCGCACCTTGCTGGAGCAGTGGGGGTGCGAGGTGGTAACTGCCTTGAGCGAACAGGACCTGGCGCGTCAGGTGGCGACCGACCGCGCCGACGCCGACCTGTTGATCGCCGACTATCACCTGGACAACGGCCGCAATGGCGTCGATGCGGTGGCGGCGATCAACGCCCAACGGCGTGTGCCGCTGGCCGCGTTGATGATCACCGCCAACTACAGCAACGAGCTCAAGCAGCAAGTGCGCGAGCAGGGCCACACCCTGATGCACAAGCCGGTGCGGCCAATGAGGCTCAAGGCTGCCATCAGCCACCTGCTCGGCAGCGAACTTAGCGCGCCAGGCGCCCGCTGACGAAGTGCGCGGCATCGTTGTAGCCGTGGGTCGAGGCGTGGCCCGGAGTGACCAGCGAATCGATGAAGGCTTCGTCTTCAGCCGTGATCTTCACCGCCAGGGCGCCGCTGTAGGTGTCCCACTGGGCTTCGGTGCGCGGGCCGACAATGGCCGAGCTGATCAGCTGGTTGTTGAGCACCCAGGCAATCGCGAACTCGACCATGCCGATGCCCTTGGCCTGGGTATAGGCCTGGATCTTCTGGGCGATTTCCAGCGATTCGGGCCGCCATTCGGTCTCCAGGATGCGCTTGTCCTGGCGCCCGGCGCGGCTGTTGGCATCGGGGTTGGAATTGGGGCTGTACTTGCCGCTGAGCACGCCACGGGCCAACGGGCTGAACGGCACGATGCCCAGGCCATGGTAAGCGGCGGCGGTGAGCTGCTCGGGCTCGGCCTGGCGGTTGACGATGTTGTACAGCGGCTGGCTGACCACAGGCTTGGCCACGCCCAGGCGCTCGGCCAGGTTACAGATTTCGGCGATGCGCCAGCCACGGAAGTTGGACACGCCCCAGTGGCGGATCTTGCCCTGGCGCAGCAGGTCGCCGATGGCGCTGACGCTGACCTCCAGCGGGGTGCTATGGTCTTCGCGGTGCAGGTAATAGATGTCCAGGTAATCGGTGCCCAGCCGGGTCAGGCTGGCGTCGATGGCATTGAAAATATGCTTGCGGTTCAGGCCGCTGCGGTTGGGCAGGCCCTCGGCGGGGCCGAAGCCGACCTTGGAGGCGAGGATCCAGCCCTGGCGGTTGCGGGCGATGGCCTCGCCGACGATTTCTTCGCTACGCCCGGCGTTGTACACGTCGGCGGTATCGATGAAGTTGATGCCCTGGTCCCAGGCCTTGTCGATGATACGCAGCGAGTCTTCGGTGCTGGTCGGCTCGCCGAACATCATGCTGCCCAGGGTCAGCGCTGACACCTGCAGGCCGCTGTGGCCCAGAGGACGGTAGATCATGATCGAAAGTCCCTTCGCGGTTGGAATTCGATCTGTTTTACACAGTTCGCCGAGGGATTAAAAGCATCGCTGGCAAGCCAGCTCCCACATCACCGGAACCTGTGGGAGCTGGCTTGCCAGCGATAGCAGCGCCGCGCAGTTGATCAGTTCGCCGGCTCAGCCACCGTCCCGGAAGCCCGCGCCCGCGAAACCCGCAACGCCACCAGGCTGCCAAACACAATCAACCCCGCCAGCGAATACAGCGCGGCATCGGTGGAGCCGGTCTGGTCCTTGATGAACCCGACCAGGTAGGGGCTGAGAAAGCCGGCCATCTGCCCGACCGAGTTGATGATTGCCAGGCCCGCCACGGCAGTGCCGGCGCTGAGCAGGGCGGTCGGCATCGGCCAGAACATCGGCAGGCCGGTGAGGGCGCCCATGGTGGCGATGCTCAAGCCGATAATGGCGATCACCGGGCTGTGAGCGAAGTTCACTGCGATCAGCAGCCCCAGTGCCCCCATCAGCATCGGCACCACCAAATGCCAGCGCCGCTCGTTGCGCAGGTCTGCCGAACGCCCGACCAGCAGCATGAACACCCCGGCCAGTAGGTAGGGGATCGCACTCAGCCAGCCGATCAGCAAGGCATCACTGAAGCCCAGGTTCTTGATGATCGACGGCAGCCAGAAGTTGATCGCGTAGACGCCGCTCTGGATGCAGAAGTAGACGAAACCGAAGGTCCAGATCAGCGGATTGGCGAACACCGACAGCAGGCTGTCGCTGCTCGTCACCGGCTTGCTGGCGGCATCGGCCTTGAGGTCGGCCTCGATCATCTGGCGCTCGGCCGGGCTCAGCCACGTAGCTTTGGCGTAGCCATCGCTGAGCAGGAAGATCGCCAGAAAGCCCAGCAGCACGGTGGGCAGGCCCTGGATCAGGAACATCCACTGCCAGCCGGCCAGGCCATGCTGGCCGGCGGCGAAGTGATTGAGAATCCAGCCCGAGAACGGCCCGCCGAGCAGCCCGGATACCGGGATCGCCGACATGAACAGGGCCATGATCCGCCCGCGACGGGCCGCCGGGAACCAGCGCGAAAGGTACAGCACGATGCCGGGGAAGAAGCCCGCTTCGGCAGCGCCGGTAAACAGGCGCAGCACATAGAACTCCATCGGCGTGGTGACGAACAGCAGGCAGGTCGACAGCGTGCCCCAGGCGATCATCATCAGCGCGATCCAGCGCCGTGGGCCGAAGCGATTGAGCGCCAGGTTGCTGGGCAGGCCGCACAGTACGTAGCCGATGAAGAAGATCCCGGCACCCAGGCCGTAGATGGTTTCGCTGAACGTGAGTGCATCGAGCATCTGCAGCTTGGCGAAGCCGACGTTGACCCGGTCCAGATAGTTGAACAGGTAGCAGATGAAGATGAACGGAATCAGCCGCAGGGTAATGCGCCGATACAGCGCATTGCGGGTGACGTCTTGGCCTTGGTCAGGGGCAGGGCTGTATGACATGATTCTCTCTCTGTTGTTATGTTTATCGCCGCAACCTGCGTCAAGGCGGCTGCTGCGACGAGTCTCGGTGAGCGGGCCGTGGCTGTCTTTGTGCTTTTGCACAGCATTTCGCCTGGCCTGCTGTGCCCCGGACCAATCATTGCGACAACAAGGATCCTCCCATGTTCGAACTGGACCATGACCTGGCACAAGACATCGTCGAGCGGGCGATGGCGATCCTGCCGTGCAACGTCAACGTCATGGACAGCCAGGGCCTGATCCTGGGCAGCGGCGAACCGGAGCGCATCAACACCCGCCATGAGGGTGCGCAGCTGGTGTTGGCCAACGGCCGTATCGTCGAGCTCGACGTGGACGCGGCCAAGTGCCTGAAGGGCGTGCAGCCCGGGGTCAACCTGCCGCTGTTTCTCGATGGGCGGCTGATCGGCGTACTTGGCCTGACCGGTGATCCGCAGCAGTTGCGTACCTATGGCGAGTTGGTGCGCATGACCGCCGAAATGCTCCTGGCCCAGCGTCACCTGCAGGTCGAGCAACAGTGGCGGCGGCAACGTTGTGATGACTTGCTGGCCTTGTTGCTGGGAGGCTCTGGCGACTCGCCGCGCTTGGTCGATGAAGCCCGGCAGCTCGGGCTCAAGCCGCAGTTGCCGCGCATTCCCTGCCTGTTCGAACTGGATGCCGGGCCTCCCGCTGAAGCGCTGGCCAGCTGGTTGATGAGCCGCTATCCAGACAGCTGGTGCGTCAGCCCGGCACGCCAATCGCTGTTATGGTGCCGGCCCGCCAGCGTCGCCCTGGATGAGTTGAAATTGCTTGAGCGGCTGCAGCGTCACGGCTGGCAGGTCCAGCGCCTGGCCGCTGGGACGGCGACGCAAAGCCTGGAGCAATTGCGCCGCGGCTACCGCCGGGTGCGTGATCTGCTGGCCTATGGGCGTGAAGTGCTGCCGGCGGAGCGCGTGCTGACCCTGAGCCACTATCGGCTGCCGGCCCTGCTGTGGCGCCACCGCAACGATGACGCCCTGGACGAAGTGCTCGAACCACTGCAGCGCATCCGCGCCAAGGACAACAGCGGCCAGTTGCTGGCCACCCTGCGCGCCTGGTGCGCCCATGATGGCCAGAGCCAGGCCTGTGCCGACGCCCTGGGCATTCACCGCAACAGCCTGCGCTACCGCCTGGAACGCATCGCCGAGCTGAGCGAGGTCGACCCGTTGCGGCTGGAAGGGATGCTCAGCTTGTACCTGGGCTTGCAGTTGCTGCCGGCCGGTAGCTGACACCGGCTTTGGCCAAGTGCCAAACAAAGCGCGGCGGTTTTTGTGCATTCGACCGACGCCCGATGAAGGCCCAGCTGTCAGCATGCAGGCATCTGGATCAGGAGACCCCCATGAAAATCGTCATCGCCCCCGACTCGTTCAAGGACAGCCTCAGCGCTGAAGGTGTGGCTGCGGCCATTGCCGCAGGTATTGCCCAGGTATTGCCGCAGGCGCAACTGGTCCAGTGCCCGATGGCCGACGGCGGTGAGGGCAGCATGGAGGCCATCGTTGCCGCCTGTGCTGGCGAGTTGCGCAGCCTGCAGGTGCGCGGGCCGCTGGGTGAGCCGGTGGAGGCGGGCTGGGGCTGGCTGGCCGAGAGCCACACGGCGATCATCGAAATGGCCACCGCCAGCGGCTTGCAACTGCTTCGCCTCGATCAGCGCGATGCGTGCCGCAGCAGCACCTTCGGCACCGGCCAGCTGATCAGCGCGGCACTGGATGCCGGTGCCCGGCGGATCATCCTGGCCATCGGCGGCAGTGCGACCAATGACGCCGGCAGCGGCATGCTGCGTGCGCTGGGCCTGCGGTTGTTCGATGCTGATCATCAGCCGCTGGCCGACGGCGGCCTGGCCTTGGCTCGGCTTGCCCGGATCGACGCCAGCGCGCTGGACTCGCGTCTGGCTGATGTACAGCTGGAAGTCGCCGCGGACGTTGACAACCCGCTGTGTGGCAGCAATGGCGCGTCAGCGATTTTCGGCCCGCAAAAGGGCGCAAGCCCCGAGCAGGTAGAAGCCCTGGACCAGGCCCTTGGGCACTTTGCCGATCACTGCGCACAACTGCTGGGCACCGACGTGCGGGATTTTCCCGGATGTGGCGCGGCCGGCGGCATGGGCTTTGCCGCCAAGGCGTTCATGCAGGCCGCCTTCCGCCCGGGGATCGAGGTCGTGGCGGAACTGGCCGGGCTGGAGGCGGCGGTGCAGGGGGCTGACCTGGTGATTACCGGCGAAGGCCGTTTCGACGCGCAAACCCTGCGCGGCAAGACGCCGTTCGGCGTGGCCCGGGTGGCGCGGCGCCACGCCGTGCCGGTGGTGGTGATCGCCGGCACGCTGGGGGATGGCTACGAACAGCTGTACGCCCACGGCATCGACGCCGCATTTGCCTTGACCAGCGGGCCGATGACCCTGGAGGCGGCCTGTGCCAATGCACCAGCCTTGCTCCAGGCGCGGGCCCGCGACATTGCCCGCCTGTGGAATTGCGCCCGCAAGACCTGTGCGAGCGGGCTTGACCCGCGATGAGGCCAGCACCTTCACTATTTGTTTTAAGCCTGATCCGTCAGTAGCCCAGCGGTGCTGCCACCTTCGAGCAGCGCCAGCTCGCCAAACGACACCGAGGCATCGATATAGCGCAGCGCCGACTTGGCATCCTTCCAGCCGACATAGCTCATCAGCGCCTTGAGCTCCCAGCCATTGCTGCTGGCCCAGGTGGCAAACCCGCGGCGTAGCGAGTGACCGGTATATAAAGCTGCCGGAACACCTGCGCGCTCAAGGATGCGTCGCAGCAAAGCGATCAAGCTGTTGCTGTTGAGGGCCTGTTTGCCGAGGTTGCCCCAGCGGTCGAGCTTGCGAAACACCGGCCCGTGGGCAATGCCCGCCACTTCGATCCACTGCAGGTAAGCCTGCACCGGGCACAGGACCTTGAGCGCCGGTGCCCGGTGCCGCACGCCGAGCGCCTGGCGGTCGCCCTTGCTGCGCGGCAGGAAGATCGTCATGCCGACGCCCGCCTGCGCCTGGATATGCTCGACCTGCAGGCGCGCCAGTTCATCACCGCGAAATCCTCGCCAGAAACCGATCAACAGCAAGGCCTTGTCACGGCTGGCGCGCAGTAGTGCAGGCAAATCGTGCCGGGCGCGGGCCTGGGTCGCTTCGCCTTCCAGCACCGCAACCGCGGTTTGCAGATGCTGTATGAGCAGCGGTGTGGCTTGCCTGGGCTCTGCCGGATGCAGGGTGCGAATGCCCTTGAGCATCTGCCGCACCAGCGGTGCCTTGGTCGGGTCGGGAAACCCCTGGCTGACATGCCATTGGCCCAGCGCTGCCAGGCGCTGCTTGAGGGTGCTGATCGAATGGCTCTGGGCGTGGTCGGCCAGGTAGCGGGCGATGCTGTCTGCGGTGGCCGGCAAAAAACCGCCCCAGCTCACTTCGAAGTGCTCCACCGCCGCCTGATAGCTGCGCCGGGTGTTGTCGCGCACCGCCGCCTGCAGATAGCGCTCGATCGTATTCATCGCCTGGTTCCTCGCCTGTCGTACCGCCCGGGCACCTTTACTCGGCATTTTAGCGCCTTAGATGCGATAAGCCGTGATTATTTTATCTCAGTAGCAGGTTCATCAAGCACAGAGGCAGGTGATGAGATAGTATGTAAATACATGGTACGTATCACAGTACGAAATCGTAGGAGCTGACATGGCCCGTGGCGGCATCAACCAGGCATTAGTGCACAAGGCGCGGCAAGCATTGCTGGCCCGTGGCGAGCATCCAAGTATCGATGCGGTACGTATCGAACTGGGCAATACCGGTTCGAAAACCACCATTCACCGTTACCTGAAAGCGCTGGAGAGCCTGCAGCCCGCCGTGCCTGCCAGTGCGCCAAACCTCAGTGGCACGCTGGCGACATTGGTCGAGCAACTGGCTGAACAGTTGCGGGAGGAGGGCGAGGCGCGCATCGAGCAAGCCCGTAGCGCGTTTGAACAACAGCGCCAGACGTTGCTCGCGCAAGTACAGATCAGCCAGCAGGCGTTGGCCGCATTGCAACAGCAGCACGACATCCAGGCGGCGGCACTGGCCGGCGAGTCAGAAGCCTTGGCCACCGCCCGCAGCACCCTGCAAAGCGAGCAGACGCGTAACGCCACCCTCAACCAGGCCGTCGGCGAGCTGAACCTGCGTCTGGCGGACAAGGACGAGCAGATCCGCTCGCTGGAAGACAAGCACCAGCATGCCCGCGATGCCCTTGAGCATTACCGCAACGCCAGCCGCGAGCAGCGTGATCAGGATCAGCGCCGTCATGAGGCCCAGGTGCAGTTGCTGCAGGTGGAAGTGCGCCAGTTGCAGCAGACCCTGATCGTCAAACAGGACGAGCTGACCCGGCTGAACCGCGACAACGAAGGCTTGCTGGTGCAGATCCGCACCCTCAAGGAGGCCCAGCGTGGCTTCAAGACCCAGAGCGAGCGTCAGCAGGCGCAGATCCAGGGCTTGGAGGTAAAGCTTGCGCAGCTCAGCGGATCACGTGACGAACTGGAGAAACAGAACAAGGACCTGGCCTTGAGCCTGGCCGAACGGGTCTCGGAGCTGCGCCGCCAGTTGCAGCTGATTGGCAAGCAGGAAGCGCAACTGCGCCAGGCTGAACGCGCCGGCGAGCAGGCTCAGGACAAGGGCTGAAGATCAAGGCGCATGGCGCAGCGCCCGGTCAGCCCCTGCAACTGTTCACGTGTCAATTGCTGGTGCAGGGCCGGGCTGAGTTGCTGTTCGGTCAGTAGCGCGAAACCCAGGCGGGCATAGAAGGGCGCGTTCCAGGGCACCTGGGCGAACGTGGTCAGGGTCAGGCCCTGAAAGTCGTGTTCGCGGGCCCACTGGCAGGCGGTGTTGATCAGCCCGCGACCATGGCCTTGACCCTGGACGTGCTGGGCAACCGACAGTTCATGAACGAACAGGTCGGCACCCGACGGCGTGGCGCAGAGAAACCCCAGGGGTTGATCGTCTGGGTCTACCAGCACCCATTCATGGCCCTGATCGATAAAGGCCAGGTGCTCAGCCGTGCTCATGACCGGCCCCTGGGCAATCCATTCAAGGCCGTGATGATGGATAAAGGATTGCGCCGCCGAACGCTCGACGGCGGGCAGCAGGGGGGCGTCTTCGACGCGGGCCAGGCGAATGTTCAGGGGCATGATGGCAACTGTGCAGGGTAAAGCTGCAGTGTCGTCAATCGTCGGCCGATCCGCAACAGGTGGGCCTTTTGGCACTTTTGGACTAACGCCAGAAACGTACTAGCGACCGCTTCGCGCTCGATCGCTGGCAAGCAGCCCCAGTTTTTTACTCTCTAACAACCACAAAAATCATAATTTCGCGTTTTCCCGCGCGCTCCCAGAATGCGCCCTACACCCTCCCACGGCTACCCGCGTGGGACAACTCAGTAGGGCGCAGACATGACAACCCATAAAACCAAGATCGATACGCTTGTAGTTGGCGCCGGGCAAGCCGGTGTGGCCATGAGTGAACACCTGAGCCGCCTGGGCGTGCCGCACCTGGTGCTGGAACGCAAGCGCATTGCCGAAGCCTGGCGCACCGGCCGCTGGGATTCGCTGGTGGCCAACGGCCCGGCCTGGCACGACCGCTTCCCGGGCCTGGAATTCGAGGGCCTGGACCCGGATGCCTTCGCCGGCAAGGACCAGGTTGCCGATTACTTCGAAGCCTACGCCCGTAAGTTCAACGCGCCGATCCGCACCGGCGTCGATGTCACCCAGGTAGTGCGCAACAGCGATCGCCCGGGGTTCACCGTGCAAACCAGCGACGGGGTGATCGAAGCCCTGCAGGTGGTGGTCGCCACCGGCCCGTTCCAGCGCCCGGTGATCCCGCCGATTGCCGCGCAACAGTCGAGCGTGCTGCAGATCCACTCGGCCGCGTACCGCAACCCGCAGCAGCTGCCTGAAGGGGCGGTGCTGGTGGTCGGTGCCGGCTCCTCGGGGGTGCAGATCGCCGATGAACTGCAACGCGCCGGCAAGCAGGTGTACCTCTCGGTCGGTGCCCACGACCGGCCGCCACGGGCCTACCGCAACCGTGATTTCTGCTGGTGGCTGGGCGTGCTCGGCGAGTGGGATGCCGAGACCATGCAACCGGGCAAGGAGCACGTGACCATCGCCGTCAGCGGTGCGCGCGGCGGCCATACGGTCGATTTTCGCAGGCTGGCGCAGCAGGGCATGACCCTGGTCGGCCTGACCAAGGGCTTTGACAATGGCGTGGTCAGTTTCGAGGCGAACCTGGCCGAGAACATCGCCCGCGGTGACGAAAACTACCTGGCGCTGCTCGATGCCGCCGACGCCTATATCGCCCGCAATGGCCTCGACCTGCCGCAAGAGCCGCAAGCGCGGGAGATTCTCCCCGACCCGCAGTGCCTGACCCAGCCGATTCTCGAACTCGACCTGGCCAAGGCCGGCGTCAGCACCATCATCTGGGCCACCGGCTATTCGGTGGACTACAGCTGGTTGCAGGTCGACGCCTTCAAAGACAACGGCAAGCCCCGCCACCAGCGCGGCGTGTCCAGCGAGCCGGGGGTCTATTTCGTCGGCCTGCCATGGCTGTCGCGGCGCGGCTCGGCGTTTATCTGGGGCGTGTGGCACGACGCCAAGCACATCGCCGAGCACATTGCCAAGCAACGCACCTACCTCAATTACCGCGACGCCGCGCAACGCCAAGCCGAGCGCGAAGCGTCCAGCCAACCTGCCAGCCTGATCGGAGCCCGTTGATGCCTACTCATACCCGTATTCGTATGTTCAACACCAAAGACACCTACCCCAACCAGACCCTGGACAACGACCTGTGCCAGGCCGTGCGTGCCGGCAACACCGTGTATGTGCGGGGCCAGGTGGGCACCGACTTCAATGGCCAATTGGTCGGCCTCGGTGATCCACGGGCCCAGGCCGAGCAGGCCATGCGCAACGTCAAGCAGTTGCTGGAGGAGGCCGGTAGCGACCTCAGTCATATCGTCAAGACCACCACCTACCTGATCGACCCGCGCTACCGCGAGCCGGTGTACCAGGAGGTCGGCAAATGGCTCAAGGGCGTGTTTCCGATCTCCACGGGCCTGGTGGTCAGCGCCCTCGGCCAGCCGCAGTGGCTGATGGAAATCGACGTGATTGCGGTCATCCCCGAATAAGGAGCGTGCCATGACCTTTTCCATCGTTGGCCGCTGCGCCGACACCGGCCAACTGGGCATTGCCATCAGCTCATCGAGCATCGCCGTCGGCGCCCGCTGCCCGTGGCTGCGCAGCGGCGTCGGTGCGGTGTCGAGCCAGAACATCACCTTGCCGGCCCTCGGCCCGCAGATACTCGACGGCCTCGATGAAGGCCTGGCGCCGCACCAGGCCCTGGACCGGGCCTTGACCCGCAACGGTTACAGCCAATACCGCCAGGTGGCGGTGATCGATGCCCAGGGGCGCACGGCGCTGTTCAGCGGCAACCATGCGCTGGGCATCCACAATGCCGTGGCCGGTGAGCAATGCGTGGCGGCGGGCAACCTGCTGGCCAACAGCGCGGTGATCGAGCGCATGGTCGAGGTTTTCGAGAACAGCGAGGGCTGCTTGGCCGCCCGCTTGCTCAGCGCGCTGCAGGCCAGCCAGGACGCCGGCGGCGAAGCCGGGGCGGTGCATTCGGCGGCGCTGTCGGTGGTCGGCGAGCTGCTCTGGCCGATCGTCGACCTGCGCGTGGACTGGGCCGAGGAAAACCCCATTGGCGAGCTAAACAAACTCTGGACCGCTTACCAGCCGCAGTTGCAGGACTACCTGACCCGCGCCCTCAACCCGACCTTGGCGCCGAGCTACGGAGTGCCGGGCGATGAGTGAGCTGCGCAGCCGTGCCTTGTTGGCCAGGCTGATCGGCTTTGCCACGGTCAGTCGCGATTCGAACCTGGCCTTGATCGAGTTCGTCCGCGACTACCTGCACGGCCTGGGGGTGAGCTGCGAGCTGATCTACAACGACGAACGGACCAAGGCCAACCTGCTGGCCAGCATCGGCCCGGCAGTGGCGGGCGGGGTGGTGCTGTCGGGGCATACCGACGTAGTGCCGGTGGACGGCCAGGCGTGGACGGTCGAGCCGTTCAGCCTCACCGAGCGCGACGGCAAGCTGTACGGCCGTGGCACCGCCGACATGAAAGGCTACCTGGCTTCGGTGCTGGCGGCGGTGCCGCTGTTTCTGCAACGCCCCCTGCGCCGGCCAGTGCACCTGGCGTTCTCCTATGACGAGGAGGTCGGCTGCCTGGGCGTGCGCAGCCTGCTGGAGCTGTTGCCCCGGCGTATCGCGCAACCGGCGCTGTGCCTGATCGGCGAGCCCACCGAGCTCAAGCCAGTGCTCGGCCACAAGGGCAAGTTGGCCATGCGCTGCCACGTACACGGTGCGCCGTGTCATTCGGCCTATGCGCCGTATGGCGTCAACGCCATCGAGCAGGCGGCGCGCTTGATCGGCCGCCTGGGCGACATCGGCCAGCGCCTGGCGGCGCCGGAGCATCACGATGCGCGCTTCGATCCGGCGTTCTCCACCGTGCAGGTTGGGGTGATCCACGGCGGCACGGCGCTGAACATCGTCCCGGCCACTTGCCGCTTCGACTTTGAGGTACGCGCCTTGCCGGCCTTCGAGCCGCAGGCGGTGGTGGACGAGCTGCAACGTTATGCGCAGCAAACGCTGCTGCCGGCCATGCAAGCGGTCAAGGCCGACACGGCGATTCGCTTCGAGCCGCTGTCCGCTTACCCGGGCCTGGCCACCGCGCCTGAGAGCGCGGCGGCGCAACTGGTTGCGCAGCTGTGCGGCAGCGACGCCTTCAGCACCGTGGCCTTTGGCACCGAAGGCGGCTTGTTCGACCAGGCCGGGATCCCGGCCGTGGTGTGCGGGCCGGGCAGCATGGACCAGGGCCACAAGCCGGATGAATTTGTCAGCGTCGAACAGATGGCGGCCTGTGACCGCCTGATGGACCGTTTGGCCGAATACCTCTCCAACAACGGATAACAATAAGGAGTCTGCGGTGAAAAACTGCAACGAGTGGACAACCCTGGCGCAACAGCAGCGCCTGATCGACAGCGCGTTTATCGACGGCGAGGCCTGTCAAGCGCGCAGCGGGGCGCGATTCGATGTCATCAACCCGGCCACCGGCAAGCTACTGGCCCAGGTTGCAGCCTGCGGCCAGGTCGAGGTCGACCAGGCCGTGCACAGTGCTCGCCAGGCGTTCGAGCAAGGCTCCTGGGCGAAGAGGGCACCGACCGAGCGTAAGGCCGTGCTGCTGCGCCTGGCGCAATTGATGCTCGAACACCGCGATGAGCTGGCATTGCTCGACTCGCTGAGCATGGGCAAGCCGGTGATGGATGCCTGGAACATCGACGTGCCGGGCGCCGCCCATGTGTTTGCCTGGTACGGCGAAAGCCTCGACAAACTCTACGATCAGGTGGCGCCGACCGCCAGCAATGCCCTGGCGACCATCACCCGCGTGCCGCTGGGGGTGATCGGCGCCGTGGTGCCGTGGAACTTCCCGCTGGACATGGCCGCCTGGAAGCTTGCCCCGGCATTGGCCGCGGGCAATAGCGTGGTGCTCAAACCGGCCGAGCAATCGCCGTTCTCGGCGCTGCGCCTGGCCGAGCTGGCGATTGAAGCGGGCATTCCCAGGGGCGTGCTCAACGTCGTGCCGGGCCTGGGCGAGGAGGCTGGTCGCGCTCTGGGCCTGCACATGGACGTCGATGCTCTGGCGTTCACCGGCTCCACCGAGGTCGGCAAGTACTTCATGCAGTACGCCGCGCAGTCGAACCTCAAGCAGGTGTGGCTCGAATGCGGTGGCAAGAGCCCGAACCTGGTGTTTGCCGACTGCCAGGACCTGGACCTGGCGGCCGAGAAAGCCGCGTTCGGGATCTTCTTCAACCAGGGCGAAGTCTGCTCGGCCAATTCGCGCCTGCTGGTGCAGCGCTCGATCGCCGATGCGTTCATTGCGCGTCTGATCGACAAGGCGCGCCAGTGGCAGCCGGGCAATCCGCTGAACCCGGCGAGCCGCGCCGGGGCCATCGTCGACAGCCGCCAGGCGCAGCGGATCATGCATTACATCGAGCAGGCCCAGGCCGAGGGCGCGCAGCTGGTGTGTGGTGGTCGGCAGTTGAGTTTCGACGGCTCCAGCAACTTCATCGAGCCGACGATCTTTACCGGCGTAACCGCTGAAATGACCCTGGCCCGCGAAGAGGTCTTCGGCCCGGTGCTGGCGGTCAGCGTGTTCGATGACGAAGACCAGGCAGTGGCCATGGCCAATGACCATATCTATGGCTTGGCGGCTTCGCTGTGGACCGACGACCTTAACCGCGCCCACCGCGTCGCCCGGCGGTTGAATGCCGGGACGGTGTCGGTCAATACCGTCGATGCCCTGGATGTGACCGTGCCCTTTGGCGGCGGCAAGCAGTCGGGTTTTGGCCGCGACCTGTCGCTGCATTCGTTCGACAAGTACACGCAGCTTAAAACCACCTGGATTCAGCTGCGTGGCTGAAGGCCTGTGGGAGCTGGCTTGCCAGCGATGAGGCCAGCACAGGCAACAACTCTGTTCTTCCAATAACAACAACTCGGAGCAACCGATGAACAGCAATGCAAGCGTGCAAACCGGCGCCCTGGCGCCGCCTGCAAGTCGCAAGAAACTCGGCCTCACAGCGCTGTTGGCGGTGGCTATCGGCCTGGTGGTGTCCCAGGGCGTCATGGTGCTGATGCTGCAAGGCGTCGGCATCGCCGGTCTGGGCTTTATCGTGCCCCTGGGCCTGGCCTATCTGCTGGCCCTGAGCTACGCCTGTTCGTTCTCGGAGCTGGCGCTGATGATCCCCCGCGCCGGCAGCCTGAGCAGCTACACCGAAGTCGCCATCGGTCAGTTCCCGGCGATCCTGGCGACCTTCTCCGGCTATGTGGTGGTGGCGATGTTCGCCCTGTCGGCCGAGCTGTTGCTGATGGAGTTCATCATCGACAAGGTCTACCCGCACGCCATGCCGCCCTTGACCGTGGCCCTCGGGGTGCTGGCGCTGTTCACCGTGCTCAACCTGTTCAACATCGACATCTTCGCCCGCCTGCAAACGGTGCTGGCGGTGGTGATGACCGTGGTGTTGCTGGTGATGGGCCTGAGCGCGATGAACAGCGATATCGTCGCGCCCAACCCGGCGTTGTTCGACAGTGCCCACTGGAACCCGCTGGGCCTGGGGGTGATCGCCCTGACGGCGATGGCGGTGTGGGGCTTTGTCGGCGCCGAGTTCGTTTGCCCACTGGTAGAAGAAACCCGCCGTCCGGAGCGCAACATACCGGGGTCGATGATGCTCGGCCTGACCATCATCTTCGTGATCATCAGCCTGTACGGCCTGGGTGCCTTGCTCACCGTGCCGCAGGCGGAACTGGCCAGCAACGGCCTGCCGCACTACCTGTTCGCCACCACGGTGTTCGGTGAGGCCGGCAAGGTGTTCCTGGTCACCGCCGCGATTACCGCCACCTGCAGCACCCTCAACAGCTCGCTGGCGGCGATCCCGCGCATGCTCTTGGGCATGGCCCGCAACGGCCAGGCCTTCGGCGTGTTCAAGCGCCAGGGCAAGCGCACCGGTGCGCCCTGGGTGGCAGTGCTGTTCATCGCTGCGGTCACCGGCCTGCCGTTGCTGCTGATGCACGACCATGCCGATGCGATCAACCAGCTGCTGTTGTCCGCCGCCCTGGCCTGGTTGCTGGCCTACATCATCACCCACGTCAACGTCATCGCCCTGCGCCGGCGTTACCCGCAGGTGGCGCGGCCGTTCCGCACGCCGTTCTACCCGTTGCCGCAGCTGTTCGGTATCGCCGGCATGCTGTTTGCGATCTGGAACGTCTCGCCGAGCCCGGACATGACCTTTTCGATTTTTGCCTACGCAGGCCTGGTGCTGCTGATCGTCTCGATCATCGCCGTGCTGTGGATCAAGGGTGTGATGGGCAAGCCGCTGTTCAAGCCCGAGCCGCTGGAAAGCGTGCTGGGCACTCAACACGATAAAAACCCGCAAGGAGACTCGCAATGACCGCTCAAGAGAAACCTGTCCGTAGCACCGGTGATTACCAGGCAGCGGACGCCGCGCACCACATTCATGCCTTTCTTGACCAGAAGGCACTGAACGCCGAAGGCCCACGGGTGATCGTCCGTGGCCAAGGCCTGGCCTTGTGGGACAACGACGGCAAACGCTACCTGGACGGCATGTCGGGGCTGTGGTGCACCAACCTCGGCTATGGCCGCAAGGACCTGGCCGCGGCCGCCAGCCAGCAGCTTGAGCAACTGCCGTACTACAACATGTTCTTCCACACCACCCACCCGGCGGTGGTCGAGCTGTCCGAGCTGCTGTTCAGCCTGTTGCCGGCGCACTACAGCCACGCGATCTACACCAACTCCGGCTCCGAAGCCAACGAGGTGCTGATCCGTACCGTGCGCCGCTACTGGCAGATCCTCGGCCAGCCGCAGAAGAAGATCATGATCGGCCGCTGGAACGGCTACCACGGCTCGACCCTGGGCGCCACGGCGCTGGGCGGGATGAAGTTCATGCACGACATGGGCGGGGTGATCCCCGATGTTGCACACATCGACGAGCCGTACTGGTTCGCCCACGAAGGCGACCTGACCCCGGCCGAATTCGGCCTGCGCGCAGCGCGCCAGCTGGAAGAAAAGATCCTCGAACTGGGTGCCGAGAACGTTGCTGCCTTCGTTGCCGAGCCGTTCCAGGGCGCTGGCGGCATGATCTTCCCGCCCGAAAGCTACTGGCCGGAAATCCAGCGCATCTGCCGTCAATACGACGTGCTGCTGTGCGCCGATGAGGTGATCGGTGGCTTTGGCCGGACCGGCGAGTGGTTCGCCCACCAGCACTTTGGTTTCGAGCCCGACACCCTGTCGATCGCCAAGGGCCTGACCAGCGGCTACATCCCCATGGGCGGCCTGATCCTCTCCAAGCGCATGGCGCAAGTGCTGGTGGAGCAGGGCGGGGTGTTCGCCCACGGCCTGACCTATTCCGGCCACCCGGTGGCGGCGGCGGTGGCGATTGCCAACCTCAAGGCCTTGCGCGACGAAGGCATCGTCAGCCGGGTCAAGCAGCAGACCGGCCCGTACCTGCAGCGCTGCCTGCGTGAGGTGTTCGGCAACCACCCATTGATTGGCGAGGTACAGGGCACCGGCCTGGTTGCCGCCTTGCAGTTCGCCGAAGACAAGGCCAGCCGCAAGCGCTTCGCCAACGAAAACGACATGGCCTGGCGTTGCCGCACCCTCGGTTTTGAAGAAGGCCTGATCATCCGCTCGACCCTGGGCCGAATGATCATGGCCCCGGCCCTGGTGGCCAGCCACGCCGACATCGATGAACTGGTCGACAAGACCCGTACCGCCGTAGACCGTACCGCCCGCGAATTCGGTCGCCTGTAAGCCCACAAGCGGCCGGCGCGTGCGGGCGCGTCGGCCTATTAGAGGAACCGCTTCATGTCCAGATCCTTGCGTTGCTGTGTTCCCTTTGCCCTGGTTTTGCTGTGCAGCGCCGTGTCGGCTGCGCCGCAGAACCTCACCGTCATCTCTTTTGGCGGTGCCACCAAGCAGGCCCAGGACAAGGCCTACTTCCAACCTTTCAACGCCAGCGGTGCAGGACGCGTGGTTGCCGGCGAGTACAACGGTGAGCTGTCGAAGATCAAGGCCATGGTCGATGTCGGCCATACCAGCTGGGATGTGGTCGAAGTCGAAAGCCCGGAGCTGCTGCGCGGCTGCGACGAGGGCCTGTTCGAACGCCTCGATCCGGCGCGCTTCGGCGACCCGGCGCAGTTCGTGCCGGGCACCCTGAGTGAATGCGGGGTGGCCACCTATGTGTGGTCGATGGTCATGGCCTACGACAACGGCAAGCTGGCCAGGGCGCCGAGCTCCTGGGCGGACTTCTGGAACGTTGCCGACTTCCCTGGCAAGCGCGGCTTGCGCAAGGGCGCCAAGTACACCCTGGAAATCGCCTTGCTCGCCGACGGCGTCAAGCCCGAGCAGTTGTATCAAGTGCTCGGCACCGCCGAGGGCGTCAGCCGCGCCTTTGCCAAGCTGGACCAGATCAAAGGCAATATCCAGTGGTGGGAAGCCGGCGCGCAACCGGCGCAGTGGCTGATCGCCGGTGACGTGGTCATGAGCGCGGCCTACAACGGCCGGATCGCCTCGGCGCAGAAGGAGGGCATGAAGCTCAGCATCGTCTGGCCGCAGAGCCTGTACGACCCGGAGTACTGGGCGGTGGTCAAGGGCACGCCGAACAAAGCGTTGGCCGAGGATTTCATTGCCTTTGCCAGCCAGCCACAGACCCAGAAGGTGTTCTCCGAGCAGATCCCCTACGGGCCGGTACACCGCGAGGCGTTGAAGCTGCTGCCGGCGACTGTCCAGCAGCAGTTGCCGACCGCAGAAGCCAACCTGGCCGGGGCGCGGGCGGTGGATGCCGGGTTCTGGGTGGACCATGGCGAGGAACTGGAGCAGCGTTTCAACGCCTGGGCGGCGCGCTGAGTTCATCGCGGGGCAAGCCCGCTCCCACAGATAATGTGGGAGCGGGCTTGCCCCGCGATGCTGTTGAACCCTAAGCCAGCCACGCGGCAAACTGCTCCTTGCAGTAATCGACAAACAGCTGCGCAGGCTTGGTCAGTTGCGCACGCTTGAGCCAGCCAGCCACCAGCGCCGATCCGGTGACATCTTCGGCAATCTCCACGCAGACCACCTCCTGGCCATCATAGGTGCTATGGCCATGGGGCTTGGTCACCAGCAGGGCAAAGCCAAAGCCCTGGCCCACCATGCCGCGCACCATCTCGATCGATGGCGAGCTGAAGACGATGTTGGGGCTCAGTTGCAACTCTTCGAAAATACTCACGAAATAGGTTCGGCTGGGCTGCACGTCGAGGAGGATCATTGGCTCCAGGGCCAGGTCACGGATCGACACCTGGGCCTGCCCGGCAAAGCGATGGCCGGCCGGCACCAGCGCATAGGGGCGCTGCGGGGCGGTCAGGGCTTCGACTTCGATGGTGCTGTCCAAATCGTGCTCATAGAAGATCGCCAGGTCGAAACGCCCGCCGGTCAGGCCTTGCACCAGTTCCTGCTGCTCGCCGTCCTGCAGGCGGATCTCCACGCCCGGGAAGCGCTGGCGAAAGCCGGCGATCAGGCGCGGCAGGTAGAGCGGGGCGACGGTCTCGAAGCAGCCGATGTCGATCTGGCCACAAACCACGTCATTGTCGGCCAGGGCGTTCTGTTCGAACTCGCGGGCCATGCGCAGCAGTTCCTGGGCCTTGCGGTAGAAGCGTGCACCACTTGGGGTCAGTGAAACGCCCTGGGCGTGATGGCGGATGAACAGCTGTACGCCGAAGCTGTCTTCCAGGCCCTTGATCGCCGTGGAGATCGACGGCTGGGCGATGTACAGCTTGCGCGACGCCTCGGCGACGCTGCCGCATTCAACGGTGGTGACGAAGTACTTCAACTGACGCAAGGTATAGGACGCCACAGTGCACCTCTGGCTGATTATTTTGCTACACGATACCCCTTGATCAGCTGGGTGCTGCAGCGGATTTTACTTGCCACTGGGCATATTTTTGCGGGCCTGCCGTTGATCGCCTGGACGGCACTGCAGGCACTCAAAACACCTCGAAACTGTACGGTGCGCATACTTTTGCGCCGCTATTGCGAGGTAGTTGTCATGAGCCAGCCACGTCCCGAAAGTGATCCCCTCTGGAAGGATCCACTTAACAACCCGCAGCGCGAACATGACCCGGTCAGTGACCCCAACGTAGCAGATGACCGGCAACGGCGCGACCCGTCCCAGGACATCGAGCGCATGCCCGATGCCCCGTCGCTGGACGACCCCCTGCCCAAGCCTGATCAGCCCACCCCGCTGTCGGACGATCGCCGTTAATCGGCCGTGAGCTCCTGCACTTGCCAACGCACCGAGCTCACGCCTTTTTCCAGGCTCACCCGGCTGACCAGGCGTTCAAGCTGGGTGGGCGCATCGGGGCTGCCCATCAGTTCGGCGCGCACTTCCAGCTTGGCCGGGTTGGCCAGGTCTTCACTGTGCAGCGACTGCAGGCGCAGACCGCCGTTGCCGAAGCTGTGCAGCATCAGGCTGCGCACCTGGATCTCGTCCTCGGCGCGACAGGTGATGCGCACTTCAAAGCGCTGCTCGGCCTCGTTGGCCGGCAGCACGTCCTGATGATTCAGGCGCTGGGCGATGTCGCGCAGCAGGATATTGGCGCACAGCACCACGCAACTGCCCAGCGCGGCCTCCAGCAGCAGGCCCAGGCTGCACAGCACGCCAACGGCCGCGGTGCACCAGAGCGTGGCGGCGGTGTTCAGGCCGCGCACGTTGAGGCCGTCGCGCATGATCACGCCACCGCCGAGAAAGCCGATGCCCGAGACCACATACGCGGCAACGCGCGAGGCATCGGTCGCGGCCATGCCCGGCACCGCCTGGGTCATCAGCACGAACAGGCAGGCGCCGGTGCTGACCAGCGCGTTGGTGCGCAGGCCGGTCAGGCGCTGACGCAGTTGACGCTCGGCGCCGATCAGCGCCCCGAGTACCAGCGCGACGGTGACGCGCAGCAGAAATACTTTCCAATCCATAGCAAACCTCGAATCCACGGCAATGCGCCGCTTTGGCATCGACCCCAAAGGTGATGCTCGTGAACAAAGAGAATGCGCAGGGCCACGAACCTTCAACACCATTGAAGGTGCCAGGTGTGCGGGAGGGAGAATGAGGATTTGTCATCCGCAAGGGATGCGAATCGCCACTAACCGCCATGTTCGGCGTGCCAGTGGCAGAAGCAACCTGCTGAACTAGCGCGCCGTGTGGACCTGTCGCAATCGACCAGAGCTACTGTCCAATGCAGGACTCCTGTGTAGGCATGCAAAAATGCGGGCGAGAAACTAACCCTCGGGCCTGGCAGGGTCAAGGGTAAAAACATGACATTTGTTGTTTGATAGCGGTTTATCGTTCCGGATTTGCAACGCTCTGGGTCATATCGTGGTCTTTCCCTGGAGCGCTTCTATGGCTAGTGTTCGCTGAAAGGACTTTCGAGAGACCGGTGTGCAACCATTGATCAATTACTGGCGGCTGGTGCTGCATCCGGGGGCAGACACCCTGCGCTTCGCCCTGCGGACCATCGTCGCCTGCCTGTTGACCTTGTACCTGGCGTTCATCTTTGACCTGGACCAACCCAAGTGGTCGATCATGGCGGTGTTCATCGTCAGCCAGCCTCTGGGCGGCATGACCTTGCAACGCAGCTTCGCCCAGGTGCTCGGCACCACCCTCGGGGCGGCGGTGGCGGTGCTGATCATGGCGCTGTTCCCGCAGGCGCCGTTGCCGTTCATCATCACCCTGGCGCTGTGGCTGGCCCTGTGTACCGCCGGCGGTACCTTGTTGCGTTACACCAGCTCGCATGCCTTCGTGCTCAGTGGTTTTACCGCCGTGGTGGTGGCGATGCTGGCGATCCCCGAGCAGGACAACACCTTGATGCTGGCCATTACCCGGGTCACCGAAACCCTGCTGGCGGTGGCCTGTGTGTGTGCGGTCAGCCTGCTCAGTGCGCGGCCGCAGGCGGTGGCCACGGGGTACTTTGCCAAGATCGACAACCTGATCAAACTCATGGCCAGCCATGCTGCGGCGGCGATTCGCGGTGAGCAAAGCGCTGCCGAGTTCACCAAGCGGCAGATGCAGATCCTTGGTGAGATCAGCGCCCTGGAAGGCCTGCGCCGGCACCTGTACTTCGATGCGCCGCATTTGCGCGGGGCCAACGGCCTGGTGCAGCTATTGGGCAACCAGTTGGTGCTGCTCAGCTCGCGGCTGACGGTTTTGCGTAACCAGAAGCTGATGATCGCCGAGCGTTGGCAGGGCAGTTACCCGGAGTTCATCAGCCGCCTGCTGGCCGATGAGCTGGCCTTTCTCGACCAGTTGGCGCAGCAGGGCCGTGCCTTGCCGGCACCGGCCCGTGAGCATTTCAGTGCCCTGCAGCGGCGCTTCGACCAGGCCGCGCTGCAAGCCGAGCAGCTGCAAAGCGACCTGCCAACCCCATTGCGCTCGCTGGCCTGGGCCTTGCGCTGGGAGCAAGCGCGGTTGCTTGAACAGCTGGGGGAAATGCTCGAACTCAGCGATGCCATTCAGGAAGGCCGTGCCGGCGACTGCCTGTACCGCCAAGGGCGCACCAACCCTTTGCACCTGGACTGGCGCCTGGCGGCAATGAATGCCAGCCGCGCCTTTATCGCCCTGGTCGCTGCCGGGCTGATCTGGATCGAGACCGCCTGGGACGGCGCCCGCGCCGGAATGATCCTGGTAGGGATTCTGTGCTCGCTGATGGCGACCTTTCCGCGCCCGCTGATGGCCGCGCAGAACTACGCCCGTGGCCTGGGCCTGGCGCTGGTGGTGTCGGCGCTGTACCAGTTCTGGCTGATCCCGCAGGTGGTCGACTTCGAAATGCTCGCGCTGTTGCTGGTGCCGTTGCTCTATGTGGTGGCGGTAGGGTTGTCGGGGCCGATGACCGCGGGGATCGGCATGGGCCTGGGCCTGTCGAGCTTTTTGCTGTTCGGCCCGCAGAACATCGGCGCCTGGCAGAACACCGCGATGCAGTGGTTTGAATTCGCCGGTGCCTATGCCTGTGGCGCGGCGCTGTCATTGATGGTGTATGCGTGGATATTCCCGTTCAACCCGCAGTTGCGCATCGAACGGCTGTTTCGCGAAACCCGTGAACAGGTCTATGCCTTGCTCAAGGGCCCGGCCTCGGATGAACGCCAGTTCGCCTTCGAAAGTCGCATGGTCGACCGCCTGACCCTGATTATCGGCCTGCTGCCGGCCACAACGGATGCGCGTTCGCGGGCGCTGTTCGAGGTCAACCTGGCGTGCATGGCCCTGGGCGTGGCCTTGCGCCAGTTGCAGGAGCAGGGCAGGGTCAACCCGTTGCTGCCGGAGGCAATGCGCACCCAGCTTGAGCAGGTGTTGCGCAATACTGGCCGGTACATTGCCGGGCGTACCGCGGTGGTGCTGCCAACCTTGCTGCAGACCCTGCAGGACCTGGGTGAGCGCCTCGACAACCTGCACGGCGAACAGCTGCAGGCGCCGGCCGAACAGCTACGCTCGCTGTTCCGGATCCGTGTGGCCTTGCTGGTGATCGCCGGTTTCTTGCGTCACTACAGCTCTTATCTTCAACCTGCAGATGAAGGAGCCCCGGCCCTTGCCCATTGATTTCGAGATTGGCGGCGTCTACCTGCCACCGATTGCCCAGGCGTTGCTGCTGGCTATACCGCTGTTGATTGCCGTGCTCTGGCTGCTGCAAAAGCTGGGGGTCATGCAGCGGGTCTGGCATCCGGCCCTGTTTGAAGGCGCGTTGTACGCCTGCCTGTGCGCGTTGATCATCCTGTACATGGGGAGCTGAACCTTGAACAAACTTGTCGCCCAGGTCTCGACCCTGGTTGTGGTGGTGCTGGCGCTGGTGCTCGGCTGGTTTGCCTGGGAGCATTACACCCGCGCGCCCTGGACCCGCGATGCACGGGTGCGCGCCGACGTGGTGACGCTGTCGGCGGATGTCGCCGGGCGTATCGTCAGCCTCAAGGTGGCGGACAACCAGCACGTCGACAAGGGCGAGCTGCTGCTGGAGATCGATCCCGAGCGTTATGCCCTGGCGGTTGAGCATGCCCGCCGCGCCATCGAGGTGGCGCGGGCCAGCGAAGGCCTGGCCCAGGCGGCGATCATCTCCAGCCAGGCCCTGCTCAAGCAGCGCCAGAGTGAGGAACAACGGCGGCGCACCTTGAAGCAGGGCTTTGCCATCTCCGGTGAAGAATGGGAAAAATCCAGTACCGACGTTGCTGTGGCCCAGGCCGAACTGATGCGTGGCCAGGCCAACCTGAGCCTGGCCAGCGCCAACGTGCGACTGGCCAGCGCCGCCCTGACCCAGGCGGAACTGGACCTGCAACGCACGCGCATCTATGCGCCGGTCAGCGGTTATGTGACCAACCTGCTGACCCGCCAGGGGGATTACGCCACCGCCGGCGGGCCGCTGCTGGCGCTGGTCGATAGCGGCTCGTTCCACATCAGTGGCTACTTCGAGGAAACCAAGCTGCCGCGCATTCATCAGGGCAGCAAGGTAGACATCGCATTGATGAGCGGCGAGCGCTTCCAGGGCTGGGTGCAGAGCATCGCTTACGCCATCACCGACCGCGAAAACGCCCCCGGTAACCGCCTGCTGGCCAATATCAACCCCAGTTACACCTGGGTGAAACTGGCCCAGCGCATCCCGGTGCGCATTGAAATAGACCCGGCTTATGCCGGCAAGGCCAACCTGCGCGCCGGTACCACGGCGACAGTGACGGTGCGCGAGTAGGGCCGAGGTGGTAGGCTTTGCGGCGTTTTTGCCAACTCACGCGAACTCGAGCGCATGATCCTCAACCTTGTTGTATTTCTCTGCACCCTGACGGCCATGGAGGGCATCGGCTATCTGGCGCATCGCTACATCATGCATGGCTGGGGCTGGTTCCTGCATCGCTCGCACCATGAACCGCACCTGGGGGCGCTGGAAACCAACGATGTCTACCTCCTGGCCTTGGCCCTGATCGCCTTTGCCCTGGTCGCGCTGGGCAGGGCCGGGCATGCGCCGCTGCAGTGGGTGGGGGCGGGGGTGGCAGCGTTCGGGGTGATCTATGTGATCGTCCATGACGGCATCGTTCACCGGCACTGGCCGTTCCGGCCACGGCCGCGCAACCGTTACCTCAAGCGCCTGTACCGCGCGCATATGCTGCATCATGCGTTGAAGGGGCGGGACAACAACGTGTCGTTCGGCTTTCTCTACGCGCCGCCGCTGCGCAGGTTGAGGCAGCAGCTGCGGGCGCGGCAGCGCGGCTGAGATTTTCGCCGGCAAGGCCGGCTCCCACAGGGGATCTGTGCACGCCGGACCTGCCAGCGATCGAGCGCAATTTCATACAAGATTCCCACAGCCCAGTAGCAGTAGGCTGGCCAGGTTCCCTCCTCAAGGCCACCTGCCATGTCCGTATCCCCTCATCAGCGCCTGGAACAACTGGGCATCATTCTCACGCCGCCCAGCCCACCGGCCGCCGCCTATCTGCCGTGGGTGCAGAGTGGCAACCTGCTGTTTATCTCCGGTCATATCGCCAAACACAATGGCGCCCCCTGGGTTGGCCAGCTCGGCCGCGAACTGGACACCGCCAGCGGGCACCTCGCCGCGCGCAGGGTTGGCCTCGACCTGCTCGCGACCTTGTTCGCCGCCACCGGCGACTTGAACCGCGTGGCCAAAGTGGTCAAGCTGCTATGCCTGGTCAACAGCTGCAGTGACTACACCCAGCAGCATCTGGTCGCCGATGGCTGCTCTGAATTGTTCGAAGAAGTCTTCGGCGAGCGCGGCAAGCATGCCCGCAGCGCTTTCGGGGCCAGCCAGATTCCGCTGGGCGCCTGTGTCGAAATAGAACTGATCGTTGAATTGACCAGTGGAGAAACCTTATGAGCCTGCACATCGAAACCCCGCTGGTGGCCTCACGCCCGTTGAGCCTGGCCAGCGGCCTGGACATCTGGCTGAAGCTCGATGCGCTGCAGCCGTCCGGCTCGTTCAAGTTGCGTGGCATCGGTGCCGCCTGTGAAGCCTATGCCAAGCAGGGCAAGCGCCGCTTCGTGTCGTCGTCGGGCGGCAATGCCGGCATCGCCGTGGCTGTTGCCGGGCGCATTCTGGGCCTGCCGGTGACGGTAGTGGTGCCAGAGACCACCACCGAGCGGGCCAAGCAACTGATTCGCCAGGAACAGGCCGAGGTGATCGTGCACGGCAAGGCCTGGCACGAGGCCAATGCCCTGGCGCTGTCGCTGATGGGCGAGGACGACGCCTATATCCATCCGTTCGATGACCCGCTGCTGTGGCAGGGCCATGCGACCATGATCGACGAAGTCGCCGCCACCGGTTTCAAGCCCGATGCCGTGGTGGTCGCAGTCGGTGGCGGCGGCTTGCTGTCCGGCGTCTGTGAAGGCTTGGCGCGCAACGGCTGGGGCCAGGTGCCGGTGTTTGCCGTCGAGACCGCCGGCGCCGCCTCGCTGGCAGCCTGCATGGCGCGCAAGCAACTGGTGGCGCTCGATAGCGTCAATACCGTTGCGACCTCGCTGGCGGCCAAACAGGTGTGCCAGCGGGCGTTCGAGTGGAGCCAGCAGCGACCGGTGTACAGCCATGTGGTCAGTGATCAGGCGGCGCTGGAGGCCTGCGAGCAGTTCCTGCTGGACCAACGCATCCTGGTCGAGCCCGCCTGCGGTGCAGCCCTGGCCCTGGCATATGCGCCAACGGCAGCACTCAAGCAGCACCAGAAAGTGCTGGTGATCGTCTGTGGTGGCGTGACCGCGACCCTCGACCAGATCCGCCAATGGCGGGCGGCCTGCTAGTTGGATAGCGTCGTCCACCAGGCCCCCGGGCATCCAGGCGTGCGCCTGATCGATGCCCGCTACCAGCAATTTGCCTTTCCCCGGCATTTTCACCTGGAGTACCACATCGGCCTGATCGTCACCGGCCAGCAGCGTTACGCCGCCGGCGGCACGCGCCAGCTGGCCGGGGCAGGGGACATCCTGCTGATGGCGCCGGAGCATGTGCACGATGGCGCCAGTGCCGATGACCAAGGCTACAGTATCCGCATCCTGACCCTGGACCCTGCCTGGCTGGCCGAGGTCAGCCGTGACCTGAGCGACGGCCGCCAGGGCCTGCCCAGTCTCAATGCCTTGCAACTGCGCCACCCGCAACTGCAGCAGCTGCTCGACGGCCTGCACCGGCAACGCGACCCGCTGGCGTTCCAGAGCCAGCTATGGGAGGCACTGGCACTGTTGCTCGGGCTGGGTTCGACGCTCAAGGTCGGCGAACACGGCCAGGGCTTCGATCCGCTGCGTTGGCGGCAACTGCGTGATTGGCTGGAGTCGCGCCTGGACCTGCCGCCAAGCCTGGAAGAGATGGCCGCCTTCACCGGCCTCAGTCCCTGGCAACTGCTGCGCCGCTTTCGCAACCATTGCGGCCTGCCGCCGCAGCAATGGCTGACCCAGCTGCGCCTGGAGCGGGCCCTGCCCAGGGTACTGGCCGGCCAGCCGTTAAGTGCCATCGCCCTGGACCTGGGCTTCTACGACCAGGCCCATTTCAGCCGGCTGTTCCGCCGCACCTATGGCGCGCCGCCGCGCGGCCTGGCGCAGGGTAAAGCCCCCCGCCAATAATGGCTAGTTGACATGTGCGCGCCAGGACTGAACTATACCCCGCTTCGCTCGGCGCCAGACGCCACCTCTCGGAACTTCTTTTGCGTCGATAACTTCCCGCTCTTCGGGAGGCACCCGCTGTCTATGGAATGAGTATGCGTACACTGCTAACCGGACTTACTTTCTGCCTGGTAATCCTTGCCTCTCTGGCCAGCGCGGCACCCGCGGCTAATCAGAACCAGACCCAAGCGCTTCAAGAGCAGGTGCGCACACTGCAAAACGAGGCGATCATCCTCAAGAGCGTCATCGACAATCGCCTCGACGCGCAGGACAAGCGCATCGGTGATGTCGGCTTGTCCATTGCGGGCCAGGCCAACGCGATCGGGGAAATCTCGAACCTTTCCACACTGGTTGGCATCGGTATCACCGTGATCGTCGCAATCATTGCCACCATCGCCGGTCTGCTCGTGTACTTCACCGCCAAGAATCAAGCGGTCACCGAGGCCAAAGAGGCTGTTGAGCAGTGGCTTAAAGAGCATACCGAAAGCCTTCAAGACGAGATTAGTGCGCTCAAGGTTAAAGTCGCACAGGCCCATCGGGAAATTGATCAGCACACCTCCGATGCCAAGAATCACGCTGATGAGCTGAAACATTTCATCGAGGAAACCCGCAACAAGCATGATCAGGAAAACCAGAAGATTTTTTCTCGAGAGGGCCATAAAGACCACCTCTTGCAAAGCGCAAACGATGACAGAAGTGCCGTACTGCAAGTCAGCGAGGCATTGAAGTCTAAAGCGGAGAACGACTTCACCGCTGAAGACAACTATGCGCGCGGGCTCAGTGAACAGCTGGGTAAACACTACGAGTCGGCCTTGTATTGGTTCGATAAAGCGTTGGAGAAAGGGAAGGTCGAAGACATTTCACCAGAGCGCTTTGTCGATTTCCTCTTGAGGCGTGCGGAATCACTTTCAGAGTTGGGGCGTAGTGATGAAGAAATTGCCGTATACGATGAAATTGATCGTTTGTACGGGGATGCCGAGGGGGCGTGGCGAGCACAGGTTGCCAGCGCACTGGTCAACAAAGGTATAACGCTTGCGCAACTCGGTCGCCGGCAAGAAGAAATCGCTGTTTATGACCGTGTCGATCAACGCTATCGCGGCGATTCCGATCCCCATGTGCGCGAGCAGGTCGCCAGGGCGCTGGTTAACAAAGCCTCCAGCCTTGATTGGCTTAACCGCAGCGATGAGGAGATCAGTGTGTATGAAGAAATTGATCGACGCTTCGGCCAGGATAATAACGATGCGTTGCGTGCACTGGTTGCCACCGCACTGTTCAACAAGGCACTGACCTTGGGCCAGGTTGAGCGCAGTGACGAAGAAATCGCCACCTATGAAGTGATCAACCAGCGGTACGGCAGTGACGATAATCCTAACCTGCGTGAGCGTGTTGCCCGTTCCCTCTATAACAAAGCGATTGTTCTAGGGCAGCGCGGCGACAGTGAAGAAGAACTCAAGACCTATGACCTGATCGACCAGCGATATGGCCGGGACAATAGCCCTGAAATACGTGAACAGGTCGCCACGGCATTGGCCAGCAAAGCCTATCGACTGAACCAGTTAGGTCGCGGCGAAGAGGCAATTGCCATCTACCAGGACGTGGATCATCGATACAGTAACGACAAGGCGCTCCCTGTGCGCATCGCGGTTGCCAAGGCATTGATTTCCAAAGGTGCAAGGCTCAATGAACAGGGACGCATTGAAGAGGCTATCAACGCCTACGCATTGGTCGAAGAGCGTTACGGCAAGGATGAAAACGTTGAGCTTCGCGAGCGCGTGGCGGTGGCCCTGGTCAACAAAGGTGTCATGCTTGGTAAGAAGGGATCCAGTACTGATGAGATCGCAGCCTATGACGAGGCCATCCGGCGCTACGATCAAGACACCACGCTCGGGCTTCGTGAGCAGGTTGCCAAAGCGCTGTTGTTCAAAGGCATCACATTAAGCACGCTTCAGCGTAAGGACGAGGCCATTGCCCTTTACGAAGACATTGAGCGTCGATTTGGCAACGACACCGATAGCAGTGAGCTATTGCACACTATCGTCGCCCGGGCAGCCTCGCTCAAACAGCACTTGACCCAGCGTTGAAACCGGCTGCTTCAGCGCTGTGTTGGCCTTGAAGCAGCGGGCTTGTCTGTTATTGGTCAGCCACCTCACCGACACTGATATGCTCGCGAGCGCGGCTCACCCACCAGCCAAACCCAGCCGCGGTAAAGAACATGATCAAACTGTAAATCGCCGCCGGTATCGCCATGGTCGAGTTGTTCAGCAGGGTAGGGCTCAGCGCCAGGGCAATCGCCAAGGTGCCGTTGTGAATGCCGATCTCCATGCCGATGGCAATCGCCTGACGTTTGGGGATTTTCAGCAGGCGCGGCAGCCAGTAGCCGATGCTCAGGCTCAACAGGTTGAACAACAGCGCGGCGCCACCTACCACCGGGGCATAGTCGACGACGGTCTGCCAGTCCTTGACCATCGCCAGGACAATCGTAAATACCAGAAACAGTGCGGCAATGATTTTCATCGGCCGCTCCATGCGCGTTGCAAATCCCGGCGCCAGATAGCGAATCAGCATCCCCAGGGCCACCGGCACCAGGACGATGGCAAATACCTGCAGCACCTTGGCAAACTGCAGCGGGATGGCCTGGTCGGCGGCCATGAAGTGCGCCAGCGACAGGTTGACCAGCAGCGGCATGGTCAGGATCGCGATCAGCGAGTTGACCGCCGTCAGGGTCACGTTCAAGGCCACATCACCATGGGCCAGGTGGCTGAACAGGTTGGCAGTGGTGCCGCCCGGCGAGGCCGCCAGCAGCATCAGCCCGACCGCCAGCGCAGGCGCCAGGCCAAAGCCCTTGGCGATCAGAAAGCAGATCAACGGCAGCAGCAGGATCTGGCAGGCCAGGCCAATCAGCACGGGCCTGGGGAACTTCACCACCCGGGCAAAATCGGCCAGGGTCAGGGTCAGCCCCAGACCGAGCATGATGAAGCCCAGGGCAATGGGCAGGAAGGCACTGAGCAAGGGCGATGCAGTCATGGCATAGACTCTTAAAAGGGGCGATGTACGCCAGTGTAGGAAAGGATTTCAATATCCATTACTTATCTTGCGGTTTATGCCCACCAGACAGTAGCATCGCCGCTTTTACCCCAGGACCCGATTCCCGATGCAGTTTCAGCCAGGCATTCTCGCCGCTCCCGTTCCCGCCCAGGCCCGCCACCTGTTTTTCACCTTGCACTCGCCAGCTGCGCTGCCGGGCGTGCTCGATGCGCTGCAGCAACAGGTCGATGGCAGCCGTGTGGTGGCCGGTTTCGGTGCGCCGCTGGTGCAGGCCCTGGGCCGCAGCATCGACGGCCTGCGCGAGTTTCCACGCCTGACTGCGGCGGTCGACAATCCCTGCACCCAGCACCACCTGTGGCTGTGGCTGCGCGGTGAAGACCGCGGTGACCTGTGGCTGCTCAGCCAGGACCTGGAACAACTGCTGGCCGCGGCGTTCACCCTGGCCGAGGCCACCGATGCCTTCCGCCACAAGAGCGGCCATGACCTGACCGGCTATGAAGACGGCACCGAGAACCCGGTGCAAGACGCCGCCATCGACGCCGCCATCCGCTCCAGCGACGTGCCGGGCCTGAACGGTTCGAGCTTTGCCGCCTTCCAGCTGTGGCGCCATGACCTGAATTGTTTCAAGGCATTGCCGCAAGCCGAGCAGGACGACATCATCGGCCGCCGCAAGGCCGACAACGAAGAACTCGACGATGCGCCGCAGTCGGCTCACGTCAAGCGCACCGCCCAGGAAAGCTTCGCGCCTGAGGCCTTTATCGTCCGTCGCTCGATGCCTTGGGCAGACGATCGTGGCGCGGGCCTGGCCTTCCTCGCCTTCGGCCACTCCTTCGATGCCTTCGAAGTGCAGCTGCGACGCATGAGCGGCCTGGAAGACGGCGTGGTCGACGCCCTGTACCGCTTCAGCCGGCCGCTCACCGGCGGCTACTACTGGTGCCCGCCACTGGGCGAGCATGGCCTGGACTTGAGTGCTTTGCTCACGGGTTGAACACCCCTCCTTAAGGATGAAAGCATGACAATGACTGTCGCTTGCGCTCAAACCGTTGCCATTGCCCGGGACATTACGGGCAATGTGCAGCGTCATCTGCAGATGATGCAGTTGGCCGCCGAACAGGGCGTGCAGTTTCTGTTGTTCCCGGAACTGTCGCTGACCGGCTATGAGCTCGATGCCGCGTCCGACCTGGCCCTGGGCACGGACGACCCGCTGCTCGAGCCATTGCGCACCCTGGCCCGTCAACAGGCTATGTACAGCGTGGTCGGCGCGCCGGTGCGTGTGCCCGGCAGCGGCCACGTGCTGCTGGCGGCGCTGATCTTTCGCCCCGACGGCAGTGTCGGTCTGTACAGCAAGCAGCATCTGCATCCTGGCGAGGACCTGGTGTTCAGCCCCGGCAGCGGTGGTGATCTGCTGCCACTGGGGGGCCAACGGCTGGCCCTGGCCATCTGCGCCGATGCCATGCAGCCCGGCCACCCGGCTCATGCTGCCAGGCTCGGTGCGGACATCTATGCGGCGGGGATGCTGATTTCCCACAGGGGCATCGTTGCCGAGAGCCAGCAGATGGCCGGTTATGCCGTCGAACACCAGATGATGGTGATGCTTGCCAACCATGGCGGCGAGACGGGTGGCTGGCAAGCGGCGGGGCAGAGTGCGATCTGGGCCAGGGATGGCGCACTGATCTGCAAGGCGGATGGGGCTGGGGAGTGCCTGGTGGTGGCTCGGCAGGACGGTGCCGGCGCGTGGGAAGGGACTGTGATCGGGCAGTAGATCGATTGCGGGTCAAGCCCGTTCCCACAGTAGATAGGTGTACGCCGGACCTGTGGGAGCTGGCTTGCCAGCGATGAGGCCAGTCCAGCCAGCCCATCAGGTGTTGCCTGGATTACGACCGCTGCGCGCTCGATCGCGGGCAAGTCCCGCTCCCGCAATAGCAGGCCAAGCTGAATGTAAGAAAATTTTACGGACTTTTTACGAAGGCCCGTTACGCAGAAAGAGATACTGCCCTGGCATTTCTTCGAGACGTCTGACCGTGAGCCAAGCCGCAACCTCCGCAAACGCCCATTCCCCCGTAAAAACTTCGTCACTTAGCCTGTTGATCGCCGCCGCCGGCGTGGTCTATGGCGATATCGGCACCAGCCCGTTGTACACCCTCAAGGAGGTCTTCGCCGGCCATTATGGCGTGCAGGCCAACCATGACGGGGTGCTCGGCATCCTCTCGCTGGTGTTCTGGTCGCTGATCTGGGTGGTGACCATCAAGTACGTGCTGTTCGTGCTGCGCGCCGACAACCAGGGCGAAGGCGGGATCATGGCCCTGACCGCCCTGGCGCGGCGGGCTGCTGCGCCGTACCCGCGCTTGAGCCGGGTGCTGGTGCTGCTCGGGCTGTTTGGCGCGGCCTTGTTCTACGGCGACAGCATGATCACCCCGGCGATTTCCGTGCTGTCGGCGGTGGAGGGGTTGCAACTGGCCTTTGACGGCATCGACCACTGGGTGGTGCCCCTGGCGGTGGTGGTGCTGGTGGCGCTGTTTCTGATCCAGAAGCATGGCACCGCACGCATCGGTATCATTTTTGGCCCGGTCATGGTGCTGTGGTTCAGCGTGCTGGGCGCGCTGGGGGTGTACGGCATCGTCCAGCGCCCGGAAGTGCTGCTGGCGATGAACCCGGCCTGGGCGGTGAACTTCTTTATCGTCCACCCGGGCATGGGCGTGGCGATTCTTGGCGCAGTGGTGCTGGCCCTGACCGGTGCCGAGGCGCTGTATGCCGACATGGGCCACTTTGGCCGCAAGCCGATTGCCCGCGCCTGGATCCTGCTGGTGCTGCCGGGGCTGGTACTCAACTATTTCGGCCAGGGCGCGCTGATCCTCGGCAACCCCGAGGCGGTACGCAACCCGTTCTACCTGCTGGCTCCGGACTGGGCGCTGGTGCCGATGATCGCCCTGGCCACCCTGGCGACCATCATTGCCTCCCAGGCGGTGATCTCCGGCGCCTTCTCGCTGACCCGCCAGGCGATTCAACTGGGTTACGTGCCGCGCATGTTCATCCAGCACACCTCCAGCCAGGAACAGGGGCAGATCTACATCGGTACGGTGAACTGGGCGTTGATGGTCGGCGTGGTGTTGCTGGTGATCGGCTTCGAGTCGTCCGGCGCACTGGCGGCGGCCTATGGCGTGGCGGTGACCGGCACCATGCTGATTACCACCTTGCTGTCCTCGGCGGTGGTCTTGTTGCTGTGGAAGGCGCCGCGCTGGCTGGCGGTGCCGTTGTTGCTGGGCTTCTTGCTGGTCGACAGCCTGTACTTTGCCGCCAACGCACCGAAGATCTTCCAGGGCGGCGCGTTTCCGGTGATCGCCGGTACTGCCTTGTTCATCCTCATGACCACCTGGAAGCGCGGGCGCAAGATCATCGTCGAGCGCCTGGACGAGTCGGCCTTGCCGCTGCCGCTGTTCATCAGCAGCATCGCCGCGCAACCGCCGCACCGGGTGCGGGGTACTGCCGTGTTCCTCACCGCTCGGGCCGATGCCGTGCCCCATGCGTTGCTGCATAACTTGCTGCACAACCAGGTGCTGCATGAGCGGGTGGTGCTGCTCACCGTGGTCTCCCAGGACCGCCCGCGGGTACCGGCGGCGCAGCGCTTCGAAGTGCAGGGTTTTGGCGAAGGCTTTTATCGGGTCAACCTCAACTTCGGCTTCATCGAGGAGCCCGACGTACCGGCCGCGCTGCAACTGTGCCACCTCGAAGAGCTGGACTTCAGCCCGATGGTCACCACCTACTTCCTCAGCCGCGAGACGGTGATCCCGACCAAGCGCATCGGCATGGCGCGTTGGCGTGAGGCGCTGTTTGCGTTCCTGCTCAAGAACGCCAACAGCAACCTCAAGTACTTCAACCTGCCGCTTAACCGGGTGATCGAACTGGGCACCCAGGTCGAGATGTAACCCAGGCGCTACGCCGCGGCCGGTGCGGCAACCGGGGCGGCGTTGCGCACCTGTCGTTGCAGGCGACTGGCGACGGCAAAACCGATCAGAGCCAGCAGCATCATGGCGATGAACACATAGTTGTAGCCTTGCTGGCCCGGGAAGTGGTCAAGGATTGCGCCGTAGCCGACATAGGCGAACATCCCTGGCGCATAGCCGATCAGGCAACCGATGCCGAAAGCGGAACCTGTAATGTGCGGGGCGATGCCGACTTCGCCCATCGGTGCCCAGAACACCCCGCGCATGGAAAACACGATAAAGGCGAACGACAGCGTCGCGGCCATGCCGGCATAGATGAAGCCTGGGCTCTTGGGGACCAGGAGGATGATCGCCATCATCGGCAGCAGTGCCAGGAACGCCCATTTCAGGTAGCGGCTGGGGCTCTTGAAGTGTTTGTCGGCGATGAAACCGCCCGCCGGCCCGCCGAAGATCTTCAGCATGTACTGGTTGATGATGCCGTAGGCACCGATCAGCGCCAGCGGCAGGCCATAGACTTCCTTCAGGTATGGGATGAAATAGGTCAGGCCGCAGTAGACGATGTAAACCATGAACACGTTGAAGCTGACCAGCCAGATAGCCGGGACCTTGATGGCTTGCATGAGGTTGGCCAGCGGGTTCTTGGCGCTGGTCTGGGCTGGCGCCTGATTGCCTTTGAGCAAAAACCAGGTCAGCACGCCGGCGGCGATATCGATCAAGGCGTAGAACAGGATCGCCGCTTTCAGGCCATGTTCGCCGCTGCCCAGGGCAATGAACACGCCCAGCGCGGAAAACGCCACCAGCGTATCGACGACGCCCCGGCCACCTTCCAGCAGGCCGAACATGCGCCCTTGTTCCTGGTCGTTGCCCAGGCCGCGAATGGCCTTGAGCAGCGCTGGCCAGTAGATGCAGTCGGCACAGACCGCGAGCAGGCAGAACACCACCATCAGGCTGCTGAACGGCGGGAAGGTGGCCAGGTACAGGCCCAGGGCGCCGGTACCGATCAGGCCCAGCGGGATCAGCTTGCGGGTATCGTAACGGTCGGCCAGCATGCCGCCGACCACGAACAACCCGGTGGCGATGATGGCGTTGGCGCTGAGCAGCAAGCCGATTTGCGTATGCGAAAGCCCCATGAAGTCCTGCATGGGGACGTAGAACGCGTCCTTGAGGTTGGCCAGCTTGTAGACGGTGCCGCCACCGAGGATCAGGACCAGGAATTTGAACCATTTGGCCTTGTCGTGCGCTGTCATTTTCTTATTCTCCAGGCGTGTTTGGTTGTGGCGTTCAAGGGGTGGCGCAGCTGGCCAGGGTCAGCTCGGCGAGGGTGCGCAGCTCGGCCAGCAGGGTTTTCACGTAGCTGACCTGGTTGTTGGCCCAGCGCTGCTCACCGGCCAGCATCTGTTCGAGGGTGAAGCCGGCGGGCAGGGGCGTGTCACTCATTTCCCGGTAGGCAATGAACGGATCGGCCGGCTCGTTGTGTTGACGGAAGGCCGGGGCGATGTAGTGGTTCTCCTGTTCGAGGATGAAGGCGATCACTTGCGCCTGCCGGTCCCCGAGCATCAGCAGCTCGAACAGCATGCGCGCGCCGGGCAGCTCGTCCTCGGCGCTGCCCTGAAGCACACCGTAGTGGCCAAAACCCTGGTCTTCGGCCACCACCCGTACGCCCTTGAGGTGGCTCTGGCGAATATGCGGGGCGAGGTTGCGCAGGGCCTGCAGCGGTTGCTCGCAGGCATTGATCATGTTGCCGAAATCGAACAGGGCATTGAGGCGCGGATGGTTGGCCTGGCGCAGCAGCTGGGCAATTTCATCGCTCTTGAGCTCCTCGTGCTGCTCGAAGTCGAAGTGCAGGTCGTGGGCATCGGCTTGGTGGGCCAGGTACAGCAGGTCGCCACCGATCTGGTCCATCACCTGCGACAGCAGGCCTTCATAGCGCGAGTACACGCGAATGTTGCGGCTGCCGATGACCTTGGCCACGGCAACCACCGCATCGACGTCGGCCTTGCGCGTGCTGCTGATCTCCAGGTGCACGTCCAGTTGCAGGGCCCGGGCCTTTTCAGCAAAGGCGCACAATTGCGTCGTGTTCATTTGCGCCAGGCTGTTGTGCTCACCGTCGAGCATGTGCAGGCTCAGGCCGGCCAGTTCATGGCGATAGGCGAAGTCGAGCAGGTCGAACGGGGTGACGCGCCCGTGGGTGAGGTTGGTCAGTAGCGGGTAGGCGTGGGCAAACAGTCGCGCCTGGTCGAGGCGTTCAAGCAGGCGGGTGGCCAGCTCGCGGGTCAGCAGGGGTGCGTCAGCACCTTGCGCATTGTGGTTCAGCAACGTAGCGAAGCGTTTTTGTATTGTGTTCATTCGAATCGTTCCTGGTGCGGGCACCGGTTTACCGGCGCGTTCTTTATCGCGCCGCCGAGGAACACTCGATAGATCCATTACCAATCAATTGATAAGGCCACTGCTTAGACCGGGTGGCCAATCGCCCTGAGGGCCTGCACCAGCGCCTCGACCTTGGCCTCGGCCTGATCCTGGGGCGTGCCGGCAAAGCCGAGCAGCAGCGCCGGTGGCAAGTAGCGCGTGAGGCAGTAGTCACTCAAGGCGTAGGTATGCACGCCATGCCCGGCCAACTGCCGGGCCAGTGCCTGGTCATCCAGCTGCGGCGGGAGCCAGGCAATCAGGTGCATGCCGGCTTCGACCGGGGCAACCTGCAAAAAGCCGCCCAGGCGCCGTTGCAGCACCTCCAGCAAGCACTGCTGGCGGGCCTGGTACAACGTCCGCATGCGGCGGATATGGCCAATGAAGTGGCCTTCACTCATGAAGTCGGCGGTCACTGCCTGCAACAGGGTCGGCGGGCTGCGGTCGAGCACCGCGCGCAAGGTGCAGAACGGTTCGACCAGTGCCGGGGGCAGAATCACGTAACCCAGGCGTAGGGAAGGGAACAGCACCTTGCTGAAGGTGCCGACGTAGATCACCCGGTCGCCTCGGTCCATGGCGTACAGCGCCGGCAATTGCCGGCCGCGGTAGCGCAGTTCGCTGTCGCAGTCGTCTTCGATGATCCAGCTGCCACTGGCCGCCGCCCAGTCAATCAGTTCCAGGCGCCGGTTGTGGCTGAGGGACATACCCAGCGGGTGTTGCCGTGACGGGGTGGTGAACACCAGGCGCGCCTCGGGGCATTCGTCAATGGCGTGTTGCACATCGAGGCCCTGATCGTCGATGGGGACGGGCACCACCCGGCAGCCATGGGCCTGAAAGGCGATACGCGCGGCGATATGACCAGGGTCTTCCATCCATACCGGCTCGTCCGGGTTGAGCAGCAGCATCGCCAGCAGGTTGAAGGCCTGCTGCGCGCCGGAGACGATCACCACTTGCTCGGCGTTGCAGTCGATACCGCGGGCGTCGAAAACGTACTCGGCAATCGCCTGGCGCAGCGTCTGCAAGCCCTGCAGTTCGCCATAACCGAGCATGGCCTTGCTCGGTTTCTGCCCGTGGCGGTTGAGCAGACGCTTCCACAACGTCTGGGGAAAGGCCTCGAAAGCGCCATGACTGGGCAGGAACGAGGTCGGTGTATCGGCGCCGCAGTGGGCGTAGGACACCCCGCGAAAATGATCGCTGCGCAGCGACAGCATCGACTGGCTCAGCTCCGAGAGCTTGGGTGGCGCGGGAGCTTGCAGCTCGGCACCGGCGCTGCGCTGCCACTCGTCACTGACATAGGTGCCAGCGCCGGTACGCGACACCAGGAAGCCCTCGGCAATCAACTGGTCGAAGGCGTTGAGCAGGGTAATGCGCGAGAGCTGCAGTTCCTGGCTCAGGGTCCGCGTCGATGGCAAGCGAATGCCGCCTTGCAGGCGACCGGTGAGGATCTGCTTGCGGATCTGCAGGTACAGCTGGCGGTAAAGCGGCGTCGCGCTGTCACGGTCCAGTTCAATACCTGAGAACAATAAACCGGCGGGGGACTTCATCAAGGGCTCGCAGGCACGGAGGAGGGCCTGGCTATGCTACGAGAAAGCCCGCCAGGCAGCCAGCCCATGGGGTTTTGTCACCAAATGAAAACAGCCTGTCGTCCGATGCGAAGCACCCGGCAAGCGTTGGGCATAGAGTCCAGTCAACAAGAATTGACGCACTGCGTCAGGATGACTGGAGTGACATGCATGGCCAAAGTCGTACGCTTCTATGAAACCGGTGGCCCCGAGGTTCTGCGCTATGAGGATGCCGAGGTCGGCGAACCGGGCCCGGGGCAGGTTCGCCTGCGCCAGGTGGCGGTGGGCCTGAACTACGCCGACACCTATTTTCGCAACGGCACCTACCCGATCGCGCTGCCCAACGGCATGGGCGTGGAAGCCTCCGGGGTGGTACAGGCGGTCGGCGAGGGCGTGACCCAGGTCGCGGTCGGCGACCGGGTGACCTATACCGGCTTTCTCAACACCCTCGGCGCCTACTGCACCGAGCGCCTGATCCCGGCGGCGGCGCTGATCAAGCTGCCGGAAACCATCGCCTTCGAAACCGCGGCGGCGATGACCATGCGCGGCCTGACCTCGGCCTACCTGATGCGCCGCCTGTACGACTTCAAGCCCGGTGACACGATTTTGCTCCACGCTGCCGCCGGTGGCGTGGGCCTGATCGTTTCCCAGTGGGCGCGCCTGCTCGGCCTGACGGTGATCGGCACCGTGTCCACCGAGGCCAAGGCCGAAGTGGCCCGCGCCCATGGTTGCAGCCACACCATCAACTACAGCCATGAAGACGTGGCCAAGCGCGTGCGCGAGCTCACCGACGGCGTTGGCGTCAACGTGGTGTTCGACAGCGTCGGCAAGAGCACCTTCATGGCCTCGCTGGACTCGCTCAAGCGCCGCGGCCTGATGGTCTGCGTCGGCACCGCCTCGGGCAGCATCACGCCGTTCGACCCGCAGATCCTGGCGATCAAAGGCTCGTTGCAGCTGACCCGTCCGGCGCTGGCCGACTATATCGCAGATCCGGCCGAGAAGGCCGACCTTGCCGGCGAGCTGTTCGAGCATGTCAGCAGCGGGCGGATCAAGATCGAGATCAACCAGCACTATGCGTTGCAGGACGCGGTCCAGGCCCACCGTGACCTGGAAGCACGCAAGACCACCGGTTCGTCGATCTTCGTCATCTGAAGAGGGCAACAGCATGCACATCGAACAACTGACCTGCGCCATCGGTGCCGAAGTCATCGGGGTCAACCTGGCAGATGCGATTCATGATGACGACCTGTTCGAGCAACTGCGTGCGCAGTTGCTCAAGCACCGGGTGCTGTTCTTGCGCGACCAGAACATCACGCGCGCCGAGCACGTGGCCTTTGCCAGTCGCTTCGGCGAGCTGGAGGACCACCCGGTGGCCGGCAGCGACCCCGAGCACCCGGGCCTGGTGCAGATCTACAAGCGCCCGGACCAGCCGGCCGATCGCTACGAAAACGCCTGGCACACCGACGCCACCTGGCGCGAGGCACCGCCCATGGGCTGCGTGTTGCGCTGCCTGGAATGCCCGCCGGTAGGCGGCGACACTATGTGGGCGAATATGGTGCTGGCTTACCAGAACCTGCCGGAGGAGGTGAAGGTCAAGATCGAGGGCCTGCGTGCCCGGCACAGCATCGAGGCCAGTTTTGGCGCCGCCATGACGCTGGAAAAACGCCTGGCGCTCAAGGCGCAGTTCCCCGATGCCGAGCACCCGGTGGTGCGCACCCACCCGCAAACGGGCGAGCAGGTGCTGTTCGTCAACGCCTTCACCACCCACTTCAGCAACTACCACACGCCGCAGCGGGTGCGTTTCGGCCAGGATGCCAACCCCGGTGCCAGCGACCTGCTGCGCTACCTGATCAGCCAGGCCTACCTGCCCGAATACCAGGTGCGCTGGCGCTGGAAACCCAACAGCGTGGCGATCTGGGATAACCGCAGCACCCAGCACTACGCGGTGATGGACTACCCGCCTTGTCACCGCAAGATGGAGCGCGCCGGAATCAAGGGCGATCGCACCTTCTGAGCGCCTGCAACACCCCAGGACAATAACAAGACCGAGGACTACAGCATGCAATTCTTCGACGATTCGTTGCACCCGGAAAACATGGAAAAAGTGGTGATCACCGTGGCCCCGTACGGCCCGGAATGGATGCCCGAGGACTTTCCCGAAGACATTCCGCTGACCATGGACGAACAGGTACAAAAGGCGGTCGATTGCTATGAGGCCGGTGCCACTGTGCTCCACCTGCACGTGCGCGAACTGGACGGCAAGGGCTCCAAGCGCCTGTCGAAATTCAACGAACTGATTGCCGGCGTGCGCGAGGCGGTGCCGCAGATGATCATCCAGGTTGGCGGCTCGATCTCGTTCGCCCCGGAAAGCGATGGCGAGGCGGCCAAGTGGCTGTCCGACGACACCCGGCACATGCTCGCGGAGCTGACGCCCAAGCCCGACCAGGTCACCGTGGCGATCAACACCACGCAGATGAACATCATGGAGCTGCTGTACCCGCAGTACCTGGAAGGCACCTCTCTGGCCCATCCGGCGATCCAGGCCGCCTACAGCGAAATGACCGTACCGGCCGGTCCCGCCTGGGTGCGCGAACACCTGCGCCGTTTGCAGGCGAGCGGTATCCAGCCGCACTTCCAGTTGACCGGTATGCACGCCCTGGAAACCCTTGAGCGCATCGTGCGCAAGGGCGATTACATGGGCCCGCTGAACCTGACCTGGATCGGCATTGGCGGCGGTTTCGACGGGCCCAACCCGTTCAACTTCTTCAACTTCATCCACCGGGCGCCCAACGGCTGCACCCTGACCGCCGAATCGTTGCTGAAAAACGTCCTGCCGTTCAACACCATGGCCCTGGCCATGGGCTTGCACCCGCGTTGCGGCAACGAAGACACCATCATCGACCAGCACGGCAAGCGCTTCGGTTCGGTGCAGCAGATCCAGCAGACCGTGCGCGTGGCCCATGAACTGGGCCGTGAGATTGCCAACGGCAAGGAAGCGCGGGCCATCTACCGCATTGGCGAGCAGTACAGCAGCATCGAGCAGACCCTCCAGGCCAACGGCATGGCGCCTAACCGCCAGCCGGGCCAGAAGGGTGTGCCGCAGCGCGCCTGATTGGCCAGGCCCGGTACGTGTTTACGTGCCGGGCCGCCGATCCGCAGCGCTGACCGTCGGGCTTTTCAAAAACAATAAAACTCATGCCAGACAACCCCAAGGAGGCAGCATGGCCGCCTATCTCGCCAGCGCCACAGACGATGGCGCCGACACTTCACGGGGCATTCCACGGCGTTATGCCTGGATTGTCTTCGCCTTGACCTTCGGCCTGCTGATTTCCGACTACATGTCGCGGCAGGTGCTCAACGCCGTATTCCCGCTGCTCAAGGCCGAATGGGCCCTGAGCGACAGCCAGTTGGGCCTGCTCAGCAGCATTGTCGCGCTGATGGTCGGGCTGCTGACTTTCCCCTTGTCGCTGCTGGCCGACCGCTTCGGGCGGATCCGCAGCCTGGTGCTGATGGCCGTGCTCTGGAGCCTGGCAACCCTCGGCTGCGCCCTGGCCGACAACTACCCGCAAATGTTTGCCGCACGCTTTCTGGTCGGCGTCGGTGAGGCCGCCTACGGCAGCGTCGGCATCGCCGTGGTGGTGTCGGTGTTCCCCCGTGACATGCGCGCCACCCTGGCCGGAGCCTTCATGGCCGGCGGCATGTTCGGCTCGGTGCTGGGCATGGCCCTGGGCGGCTTGATGGCCCAGCACTTCGGCTGGCGCTGGGCGTTTGCCGGCATGGCCTTGTTCGGCCTGTTGCTGGCATTGCTGTACCCGCTGATCGTCAAGGAGGCAAAGATCGCTCCCCAGCGTGTGCAGGCTGCCGCCGACAAGGTCAGCCGGCCACTGCATACCCTGTACGGCAGCCGTTCGGTGATCGCCGCCTATGTCGGCAGCGGTTTGCAGTTGTTCGTCGGCGGCACGGTGATCGTCTGGATGCCCAGCTACCTGAACCGCTACTACGCCATGAGCACCGACCAGGCCGGGGTGGTGGCCGCCATCATCGTGCTGTGCAGCGGCATCGGCATGATCCTCTGCGCCATGCTTTGCGACCGCCTGGGCCGCCAGCGTCCGGACCGCAAGATCAGCCTGGCCATCGGCTATTGCCTGGGCAGTTGCCTGTTGCTGTCGCTGGCCTTCGCGCTGCCGTCGGGCACCGCGCAACTGGTGCTGATCTGCCTGGGGATGATGGTTGCCGCCGGCACCAACGGGCCGTCCAGCGCCATGGTCGCCAACCTGACTCATTACTCGGTGCACGGCACGGCGTTCGCCACCCTGACCCTGGCCAACAACCTGCTTGGCCTGGCGACCGGGCCGCTGATCACCGGCCGGGTGTCCGACCTGATCGGCCTGCATGGCGCCTTCCAGCTGGTGCCGTTGATTAGCATCGGCGCCGCGGCGGTGTTCTTCATCGCCAAGCGGCATTACCACCATGACATGGCCCGCCTGGACAACCCGCACGCGGTTGAGCCTGGTGCGGCCCGGGAGTTGAAACCGTGAAGCACGTGCTGTCGATCGAAGTGTTCTTCGACTTTATCTGCCCCTGGTGCCTGATCGGCCAGGCTCATCTGCAACGGGCCCTTGAGCAGTTGCGGCGCGAGCAGCCGGAAGTTGAGGTGAGTCTGCACTGGCGCGGGGTGCAACTGCTGCCGCAGATGGCCAGGACCGGCCAGCCGTTCGAGGCGTTCTACCGCAAGCGCCTGGGCAGTGATGAGGCAGTACGCCTGCGCCAGGCGCAGGTGCGCGCCGCCGCCGAGGCGGCAGGGGTGGATATCGATTTTGCCCGTATCAGTCGCATGCCCAATACCGCCGACGCCCACCGCTTGCTGCAGCGCGCCGTGGCGCTGGGCTCGCCGGAACAGGCCCAAGCCCTGCTGGCCAGGCTGTTTGCCGCCTACTTTCAGCAGGGCAAGGACCTGGGCGATCCGATTACTTTGCTGCACATCGCCCGCGCCTGTGGCCTGGAGCCGGCCCAGGTTGCCGATTGCCTGCGCGGCGATGCCAGCCCGTTCATTGGCGCCAATGACCGCGCCGCCGATGGCGTGCCGTGTTTCCGTTTCAATCAGCGCCTGCGGGTGTCGGGCGCGCAGCCGGTCGCGGTGCTGCTGCAGGCCATGGGCGACGCCCTGGAAGAGGCGGCCCCGGCATGAGCCTGCGCTATCCGGTACCGGCCGACAAAGTGCCGGCGCGTGGCGGGCGGGTGCTGCTCGAATGGCAAGGCAGGAGCGTGGCGCTGTTCAACGTCGCTGACACCTTTTACGCCATCGACGACAGTTGCCCGCACCAGGGCGCCTCGCTGTGCGGCGGGCGCCTGGACGGGCGGGTGATCCAGTGCTGCGCCCATGGCCTGCGCTTTGATCTGGCCAGCGGCTACTTGCTCAACTCCAATCAACTCAAGGTTGCCAGCTACCCGGTCGAGCGCCAGGGCGAGCAACTGTTCATCGTTTTAGCGTGCAAGGAACCGGGCCAATGAGCGTGATCGCAATTACCGCCGTCAATCTTCGTGCCCGGGAACTGGCGCCGGGCTTTATCGTCAGCCTGATCGCCGCGGCGGCGGCCAGCTTTCTCAGAGAGCACTACGATGCCCCGGTGATGCTGTTTGCCTTGTTGCTGGGCATGGCCCTGAACTTTCTTGCGGCCGATGGCCGTTGCAAGGCCGGGATTGAATTTACCGCGCGCACGGTGTTGCGCCTGGGGGTGGCGCTGCTGGGCATGCGCATTACCCTGAGCCAGATCGCCAGCCTGGGCTGGAAACCGGTGGCGCTGGTGGTGATCTTGGTGGTGGTGACCATCCTGGTTTCAGTAGTGGCCGCCCGTGCTCTGGGCTTTCAGCGCTTGTTCGGCATGCTTACCGGCGGTGCCACGGCGATCTGCGGTGCATCGGCGGCCCTGGCCCTGGCCGCGGCCTTGCCCCAGCATCCGCAGAAAGAGCGCGCCACCTTGTTTACCGTGATCGGCGTGTCAGCACTGTCGACCCTGGCGATGATCGTCTACCCGATGATTGCCGGCTGGCTGCAGTTGTCGCCGCAGCAGGCCGGGGTGTTTCTCGGCGCGACCATTCATGATGTGGCGCAGGTGGTGGGCGCGGGGTACAGCATGTCTACCGAGACCGGGGATGTGGCCACCGTGGTCAAGCTGATGCGCGTGGGCATGTTGCTGCCGGTGATTGTCTGTGCGGCGATGATCACCCGCCGCGCCGGCGGCGATGCCAGTGGGCAGCGACCGCCATTGTTACCGTGGTTTGCCGTCGGTTTCGTGTTGCTGGCCTGCATCAACAGTACCGGCTGGGTGTCGGCGGCCGTGCAGGGCGGGGTCAATGACCTGTCGCGCTGGTGCCTGGTGGTGGCGATCAGTGCCCTGGGCATGAAGACTCAGCTCAAGGAGCTGGCGGCGGTGGGCCTCAAGCCGATTGCGCTGATGGTCGGGGAGACGGTGTTTCTGGTGTTGCTGGTGCTGGCGTTGATGCACTGGGGGTTGTAGACGGTTGCCCACAACCGTTCTGCATGCTCCGCGAACCTGTGGGAGCTGGCTTGCCAGCGATGGTAGTCCAGGCAGCGCCTGATGTGCCGGCTGAACTGGCCTCATCGCTGGCAAGCCAGCTCCCACAATGTATCTGTGTACGCCGAACCTGCAGGAGCGGGCTAGACCCGCGATCGAGCGCGCAGCGGTCGTAGTCCGGTCAGTGCTGACTGTGCCGGCGATCATGCTGCGCCCGCCAACTGGCCGGGGGCATGCCGAACTGGGCGATGAACCAGCGGGTAAATGAACTGGGCATCGAGTAGCCGAGCATGTCGGCAATCCGCCCCAGCGAATAGCTGGGGTTTTCCAGGTAGCGGATCACCAGGTCACGGCGCACGCCGTTGACCAGGTCGCTGAAGGTTACCCCGCATTCCTCCAGGCGCCGCTGCAAGGTGCGCACGTTCATGCCCTGGGTTTGCGCTACCTGCTCGATGGTCGCCCGGCCCATGGGCAGCAGCAGGTAGATGGTCTTGCGCATTTCCAGCTCCAGCGACAGCTTGCCACCGGCCTGCAGGGTATCCAGGTAGCGCTGCGCCAGGCGCGCCATGGCTTCGTTGGCCAACGGATTGGCCGTGTCGAGGTCGGCGGCCGGGCAGACGATGCCATTGAATTCGCTGCCAAACACCAGCGTGCAGCCAAAGATCCGTCGATGAATCGCCAGGTCCGCGGGCGCGGCATGGGTGAAGTTGGCGCTGATCGGATGCCAGTGGGCACCCAGCAGGGCGGCGCACAAGCGCAGCATTACGCCAATGGCCAGTTCCGTCGCCTGACGGCCGCGCTGGGGCAGGTCGGTGACCACCTCTTCACGAATGATCACGGTCTTGCCAGCCTCTTCGATATGGATGGCCAAGGCGTCGTTGAGCAGATGGCGGTACTGCACGATGACCTGCAGGGCATCGCGCAGGGTGCGCTGGTGGCTGAGCAGCAGGCTGATTTCGCCGAAATCCGACAACTGGCGCAATTCGGCCATGCGCAAGCCGAAGGTTTCGCAGCCGCTGACCCGCGCCGACTCCTCCAGCAGGGTCACCACGCTGGAGACCGCAATACGTTGGTTGGGATCGTCGAGCAGGGCGGCGCTCAGGCCGACCTGGGCCAACAGGGCATGAGGGTTGAGCCCCAAGTGACGGGACACCTCAAGGTAGTTGGTCAGGCTTGCAGCACGTACGAGGGCGGTCATTTTATTGTTTTCCACGCGTTCTCATCTGGCGTTCCGCTTCTGTGGCGGGTGGTTCGTTATAGCGCGGGTGTCGTCAAATGAGAAGCCGTTTTCGGCGAGTGAAATCAGCGCAACGTCCCTGATCACGGGCCGCTCGGTGGTAAGCCAGAAACCCTGTCATCAAATGAAAAGTCGCTGACGCGCAATGTAAAGCGCCTCGGGGGAGGGCTGATTACTGTGACTGTGCAAACGCTCCAGGTGACCTGCGAGCGCACTGTCTTGAGCATAGGTGCCGACGTGGAAAAACTGCATACCACCGCTACTGTCCTGATCGTCCCCGGCCTGCGCGAGCATGTCGCCGAGCATTGGCAGACCTTGCTGGCGGCGCGCCTGGCCAAGGTCCATACGGTGCCACCGCTGCATCGCAACGGCCTGGACTGCAATGCCCGGGTCGAGGCCATCGAGCAGGCGCTGGAGCAGATCGACGGCGAGGTAGTGCTGGTAGCGCACAGCGCCGGCGTGCTGATGGTGGCCCATTGGGCGGCGCGCTATCAGCGGCCGATCAAGGGCGCACTGCTGGCGGCGCCGCCGGACCTTGAGGCGGCGTGGCCCGCCGCCTACCCAAGCGCGGACAGCTTGCGCGCCAACGGCTGGAGCCCGCTGCCGATCACGCCGCTGCCGTTCCCAAGCATCGTCGCCGCCAGTAGCAATGATCATCTGGCCAGCCTTGAGGCGGTCAGCAACATGGCGCGCGGCTGGGGCAGCCAGTTGCTCGAACTTGGCGCCGTCGGCCACCTCAACCCGGCAGCCGGCTACGGCCCCTGGCCCCAGGCCGAAACCCTGATCCAGGCCCTGGATCGCTAATCCTGCAGTAGCGCACGGACGCTTGAGCCAAGCCCGCAAACGACGGGCGGCGAAAAAAAACAATAACAATAAGTGGAGTCATCGCGATGCCAAACCCTCGCATTCACCGTGCTGTGAAACCACAGCGCTGCCTGCTGGCCTGCGCCATCGGCCTGCTGGCACTGCCCGGCGCCCAGGCCTTTGAAGTCGATACCGGCAGTGAAGACTGGGCCGTGCGCCTGGATAACACGGTCAAGTACAACTACGGCGTGCGCACCGAAAGCGCCGACAAGCGTCTGTTGGCAACCCCCAACAACAACGACGGCGACTACAACTTCCGCAAGGCCGGAACCACCGTCACCAACCGCGTGGACCTGCTCACCGAACTGGACGTGATCTACCAGGGCAACATGGGCTTTCGTGTCAGCGCCGCCAGTTGGTACGACAAGGCCTATGACAACACCGGCTCCAACTCCAACCCGTTCGTCAACGGCAACGGTGGCCAGTCGGGCATCAACCCCAGCCTCAACGGCTTGCCCGGCACCGGCGTGCCCTTGGGCAGCCCGCACCTGAGCAACTACGCCCAGCGTTACTACAGCGGCCCGTCCGGGGAAGTGCTCGATGCCTTCGTGTTCATGCGCCGTGAAGTGGGCGACTCATCCGAGATCAGCGCCAAGCTCGGCCAGCACAACCTGTTTTGGGGCGAAACCCTGCTCAACCCGGTGCATTCGCTGAGCTATGGGCAGTCGGGCCTGGACCTGGCCAAGCTGGCCGCGTCACCCGGCACCGAAGCCAAGGAACTGTTCGTGCCGCGCAATCAACTCTCGGCGGCGTTTCTGCTCAACCCCGAGCTCACCGTTGGCGCGCAGTATTTCTTCGACTGGGATGCCGCGCGGCTGCCGGAAGCCGGCACCTATTACGGTGGTTCGGACCTGGTGGGCGAGGGCGCGCAGAGCTTGTTGCTCGGCCATACCGGCACCCCCGGGCTGATTCCGGTACGTGGCGCGCTGACCAGCATCCGCCGTGGCCACGACCTGACCCCGGGTAAGCGCGGCGACTGGGGTGTCATGGCCAAGTGGTCGCCCGAATGGCTCGGCGGCACCCTGGGTATCTATTACCGCAAGAGCTCGGAGATTCTGCCCCAGGCCTGGCTCGACGCCCGTGGCCTGACCGTCGCCAACGGCCCGTTCGGCAACCCGCCGGGCAGCGCCCAGGGCGCGGTGGGCAACCTCTACAACTCGCTGCAAAGCGCCACCTACCAGTTCGCCTATGCCGACAACATCGACATTTACGGCTTGAGCCTGTCCAAGGATGTCGGCGGTATCAGCGTCGGCAGCGACCTGAACATTCGCCACAACATGCCCCTGGCGAGTATTCCGGCGATCCTCAGCGCACCGGGGCAGGCTGGCCTGGGCGGCGGTTTCGGGCTCTTGCCTGCGCGCTTGCCAAGCAGCGGCGTGGTTTATGAGGTGCCGTCGGACGGCGACAGCATGAGTGCCACCGGCGACACCCTGCACTGGACCCTCAACGGCCTAATGACCCTTGGCGACACGCCGTTGTTCGACTCGGCGACCCTGCTCGGCGAGCTGTTCTACAACAACCTGCTCAAGCTCGATAGCCACAACGAGGCCTTGTACAAGGGCAAGGGCAGCTACCGCGGCATCGACCAGCCGACCCGCGACAACTGGGGCATCGCGGTCAACTTCACGCCGACCTGGTACCAGGTGTTTCCAGGCATGGACCTGAGCATGCCGCTGTCGATCAACCTCGGCCTGGACGGCGTGTCGCCGGTACAGGGCGGTGGCGCCGAGAACACCGGCAACTACGCCGTGGGCCTGAGCGCGGCGATCTACAACCAGTATTTCGTCGACCTCAAGTACGTCGACGGCTTCGGCAAGACCCAGTCCTGCAACAACGGCCAGACCGACGGCACCACCCCCAACGCCCTGGACGGCGAACAGGACTACACCTGCTACGGCGGCGGATACGCCGCGTTCTCTGGCGGCGCCGCCACCACCGAGGACCGTGGCGCGCTGTACCTGACCCTGAAAACCACCTTTTGAGTCACACAGGAAAACAACAACATGAACTACGTGCACACCCTGTTGGCCACGTGCCTGTCGCTGGCTGCCCTGAACGCGGCTGACGCCGCTGTCTCCCCCGAACAGGCCGCGCGCCTGGGCACCAGCCTGACGCCGATTGGTGCAGAAAAGGCCGCCAACGCCGACGGTTCGATCCCCGCCTACCAGGGCGGCCTGCTGACCCCGCCGGCGGCGTTCAAGAACGGCGCGAGCATGCGCCCGGACCCGTTCGCCGAGGAAAAACCGCTGCGGGTCATCGATGGCAAGAATGCCGACCAATACAAGGGACAACTGACCGCCACCACCCAGGAACTGCTCAAGCGCTTCCCAAGTTTTCGCGTCGATGTCTACCCCACCCATCGCAGCGTGGCGCTGCCGCAACCGGTGCTCGACAACACCCTGAAGAACGCCGTGGCTGCCCGCAGCCAGGAGGGCGGTAGTGCGGTCGACAACGTGCTGCCGGGTATTCCGTTCCCGATCCCGCAGAGTGGCGCCGAGGCTATGTGGAACTTCCTGTTGCGCTACCAGGGCGTGAGCATGACCGCCAAGTACGACTCGTGGAACGTCGATGCCGCCGGCAACGCGACCCTGAGTACCACCGGCCAGGCCAACATCAGCTACCCGATCTACGAAGACATGGCCAAGCCGATCGGCGCCAAGGACACCTACTACCAGATGAAACTCACCTACACCGCGCCGGCCCGGCGCGCCGGTGAGGCGATGATGCTGCGCGATGCCGCCAACCCGCTGGTGCAGCCACGCAGCGCCTGGCAGTACCTGCCGGGCCAGCGTCGGGTCAAGCTGGCACCGAACCTGGCCTACGACACGCCCAACCCGGGCACCTCGGGCTCGGGCACTTACGATGACGTGTTCGTCTTCAATGGCGCCCTGGACCGCTACGACTGGACCCTGGTCGGCAAGCAGGAAATGTACGTGCCGTACAACACCTACCGGCTGACCTACAACACCGACGTCAAGCAGCTGACCACGGCCAATCACCTGGCGCCGCAGTTCGTGCGCTGGGAAAAGCACCGGGTCTGGGTGGTGGAAGGCAAGCTCAAGGATGGCGCGCGGCATATCTATCACAAGCGCCGCTTCTACCTCGACGAGGACAGCTGGATCGCCCTTGCTTCGGACCAGTATGACGCCCGTGGCCAGCTGTACCGTGGCTCCTTCGCCTTCCTTAGCCAGAGCTACGACAAACAGACCCCGGATGCCACGCCGTTCATGATCTACGACCTGATCGGCGGCACCTACAACCTCAATGGCGTGGTCGGTGCCTACGGCGGCATCCGCTACATCGAGCCATTGTCACGGACCCAGTGGTCGCCCGAATCCCTGGCCGGGGCCGGCATTCGCTGAGCCTGATGATCACACACCGTGGAGGATCAGGGATGAATGTGTTCAAACGCTGCAGCGTGATGCTGCTGGCCTGGGCCGCGCTGCAAGGCGCGGCCCAGGCCGAGGCTTACGTCGACGTACTCGACCTGCCGGCGCTGCCCAGCGCGCTGGCAGCGTCCAGCGCCTTGCGCGATGTCACCCGCGCCGGCGCCCGCCTGGTTGCCGTGGGGCCACGGGGGCACATCCTGTATTCGGATGACCTTGGCAGCCACTGGCAGCAAGCGCAGGTGCCGGTCAGCGCCGACCTCAATGCCGTGAGTTTTCCGACCCCTGAGCTTGGCTGGGCGGTGGGCAACGACGGGGTGATCCTGCACAGCCGCGACGGTGGCTTGCGTTGGGAAAAACAGCTGGACGGGCGACAGCTCGGTGCGCAGGCGCTGGCCTATTACCAGGCACGGGCGCAGACAGGGGGCGATCAGTGGGCCGCCTGGGTGGGCGAGGGCGAGCGCCTGGTCGCGGAGGGTGCCGACAAGCCGTTGCTGGATGTCTGGTTCAGCGACCCGCTGCATGGCTATGCGGTCGGGGTGTTCAACCTGGTGTTGCACACCGCTGACGGCGGCCAGCACTGGACCCCCTGGCTTGAGCGCAGCGACAACCCGCAAGGCCTGCACCTGACCGGCCTGGCCAGTGTCGACGGTGCGCTGTACATCAGCGGCGAGCAGGGCCTGCTGCTCAAACTGAGCGCCGATGGCGAACGCTTCCAGCGCCTGCACACGCCGTATGCCGGCAGCTACTTCGGCGTCATCGGCAAGCCCGGGACGCTGCTGGCCTATGGGCTACGCGGCCATGTGCTGCGTAGCAGCGACGGCGGCGCCCGGTGGCAGCCGGTCAATACCGGCCTGAACACCAGCATCACCGCCGCCAGCCTCGACGCCAGCGGGCGCTTCTGGCTGGCGAGCCAGGCCGGTGATCTGCTGGTCAGCAGCAACGACGGCGCACGTTTCAGCGCCGTGGCGCAGAGCGAACGCGCCCCGGTGAGCGGCATGGCCTTCGATAGCGCCGCCGACCTGGTGCTGGTCGGTGAGCGCGGCATTCGCACCCTGGCCCTCGAACAACCGCAGCAGCCATAACAAGAGAAAACCCTGATGGCCGACATCCAACAAGACACCTTGCCGGTGATCCGCAACCTCGGCGACTTCGATACGCGCTCCGGCAATCGTCTCGAACGCCTGGTGTTCAACCATCGGTTACCGTTCATGCTGTGCATGCTGCTGGTCACCCTGGTGCTGGGCTACATGGCCCTGACGCGTCTGGAGCTACGGCCCAGCTTCGAGAAGATGATCCCGCAGAGCCATCCCTACATCCAGAACTACCTGGACAATCGCCAGTCGCTGCGCGGCCTGGGCAATTCACTGCGGGTGGTGGTGGAAAATACCCGCGGCGATATCTTCGACCCGGCCTACCTGCAGACCCTGCGCCAGATCAACGACGAACTGTTCCTCAGCCAGGGCGTCGACCGCGCCTGGATGAAATCCCTGTGGAGCCCGGCGGTGCGCTGGACCGAGGTCACTGAAGAGGGCTTTCAGGGCGGCCCGGTGATGCCCGACGCCTACCAGGGCTCGGCCGCCGACATCCAGCAACTGCGCCAGAACATCGAGCGGGCCAACATTCTCGGCAGCCTGGTGGCACGTGACTTCAAATCAAGCATGCTCATCGTGCCGCTGCTCGACCAGGCCTCGGCGACTGGCGCCAGCATCGACTATCACGGCTTCAGCGCCAAGCTTGAGCAACTGCGCCAGCAGTACGAAGCAGGTGGCGTGTACAAGCTGCACGTGATCGGTTTCGCCAAGCTGATGGGCGACCTGATCGACGGGCTGCTGCAGGTGATGCTGTTCTTCGCCCTGGCGGTGCTGACCACGCTGCTGATCATCTACCTCTACACCCGCTGCGTGCGCAGCACCTTGCTGGTGGTGCTGTGCTCGTTGACGGCGGTGGTCTGGCAGCTGGGTATCGTCGCCTGGCTGGGGTATGCCATCGACCCGTATTCGATCCTGGTGCCGTTCCTGATCTTTGCCATTGGCGTCTCCCACGCCGCGCAGAAAATGAACGGCATCATGCAGGACATCGGCCGCGGCACCCACCGGCAGATCGCCGCGCGCTATACCTTCCGGCGTTTGTTCGTCGCCGGGGTCACCGCTTTGCTGGCCGATGCGGTGGGCTTTGCCGTGCTGATGCTGATCGATATCCCGGTGATCCAGGACCTGGCGACGACCGCCAGCATCGGTGTGGCGGTGCTGATCTTCACCTCGCTGCTGTTGATGCCGGTGGCGCTGTCGTACGTCGGCGTCGGGCGCAAGGCGGCCGAACGGGCCTTGCGCATCGACCTGCGCGCGGCCGAGCACCGGGGCTTTGGCAAGCTCTGGGACCTGCTCGACCGCTTTACCGAACGCAAGTGGGCCACCGCTGCGGTGCTGGTGGCTGTGCTACTCGGCGCCGGTGGCTTCTGGCTCAGCCTGCAACTGAAAATCGGCGACCTCGACAGCGGCGCCCCGGAGCTGCACGCCGACTCGCGCTACAACCGCGACAACGCCTACATCACCGGCCACTACGCGCTGTCCAGCGACACCTTCGCGGTGATGATCAAGACCGCGCCGGAAGGCTGCCTGCGCTACCAGACCCTGGTGCTCGCCGACCGCCTGGCCTGGGCACTGCAACAGCACCCGCAGGTGCAGACCACCCTGTCGCTGACCAATGCGGTACGGCAGATCACCGCCGGCACCTACGAGGGCAACCCCAAGCTGAGCAGCATTCAGCGCAACCAGGACGTGCTCAACTACGCCGCCCAGCAAGCCTCGGTGAACGCCCCGGAGCTGTTCAACAACGACTGCTCGCTGATGCCGGTGATTGCCTACCTCAAGGATCACAAGGCCGACACCCTGGATCAGGTGGTGGCGATTGCCGAGCGCTTTGCCCAGGCCAACAGCGGCGAGGATCGCCAGTTCCTGCTGGCGGCCGGCAGCGCCGGGATCGAGGCGGCGACCAATATCGTGGTGCGTGAGGCTAACCGCAGCATGCTGTTGCTGGTGTATCTGGCGGTGACGTTGTTCTGCCTGATCACCTTCCGCAGCTGGCGCGCGACGCTGGTGGCGGTGCTGCCGCTGATGCTCACTTCGGTGCTGTGCGAGGCGCTGATGGTAACCATGGGCATTGGCGTCAAGGTCGCCACCTTGCCGGTGATCGCCCTGGGCGTGGGCATTGGCGTGGATTACGCGCTGTACCTGCTCAGCGTGCAGCTGCACTACCAGCGCCAGGGCCTGTCGCTGGCCCAGGCCTATAAGAATGCCGTGGCCTTTACCGGCCGGGTGGTGGGCCTGGTCGGCATCACCCTGGCCGCCGGGGTGGTGGGCTGGGCCTGGTCGCCGATCAAGTTCCAGGCCGACATGGGCATCCTGCTGACCTTCATGTTCCTGTGGAACATGCTCGGTGCGCTGATCCTGATTCCGGCGTTGTCGCATTTTCTGTTGCCCGTCAGCAAGGCGCGGGCGCCTTCACCCAGCCCCGGCAATGTCGAGGGGCTGCACCTCAACACCCAACCAGCCGAGTGCTCATCGCATGTCTGACTACCTACCGCCGTTGCGCGACATGGATTTCCTCTTCAACGAAGTCTTCGACATCCCCGGCCAGTGGGCGCGGATACCGGCCCTGGCCGAGCAGGTCGATGCCGACACCGCGCGGGCCATCCTGGAACAGGCCGGCAAGCTCATCGCCCAGCAGGTGGCGCCGCTCAACCGCAGTGGCGACGAGCAGGGTTGCCGCTGGCAAGACGGCCGCGTGAGTACCCCGGACGGTTTTGCCCAGGCCTACCGCAACTACGCCGACGACGGCTGGGTGGGCGTGGCCGGGGCAACCGAGTATGGCGGCATGGGCATGCCCAAGGTCATCGCCGCCCAGGTCGAGGAGATGCTCAACGCCGCCAACCTGTCGTTCGCGCTGTACCCGATGCTGACCGCCGGGGCCTGCCTGTCGCTGCTCAACCACGCCAGCGAGGCGCTCAAGGCACGTTACCTGCCGCCGATGTACGAAGGGCGCTGGTCGGGGTCGATGTGCCTGACCGAACCCCATGCCGGCACTGACCTGGGGCTGATCCGCAGCCGCGCCGAGCCCCAGGCGGATGGCAGTTACAAGGTCAGCGGCACGAAGATTTTCATTACCGGCGGCGAACAGGACCTGACCGAGAACATCATTCACCTGGTGCTTGCCAAGCTGCCGGATGCACCGGCCGGCGCCAAGGGCATCTCGCTGTTCCTGGTACCCAAGGTGCTGGTCGAGGAGGGCGGTGCGCTGGGCCAGGCCAACGCGGTGAGTTGCGGCTCCATCGAGCACAAGATGGGTATCAAGGCGTCGGCCACCTGCGTGATGAACTTCGACGGCGCTACCGGCTACCTGGTGGGCGAGGCCAACAAAGGCCTCAACGCCATGTTCACGATGATGAACTACGAGCGCCTGGGCGTGGGTATCCAGGGCCTGGCGTTGGGCGAGCGCTCGTACCAGAACGCCGTTGCCTATGCCCGCGAACGCCTGCAAAGCCGCGCATCTACCGGGCCGCAGGCGCCTGAACAGGCGGCCGACCCGATCATCGTGCACCCGGATGTTCGGCGCATGCTGCTGACCATGAAAGCGCTGAATGAAGGCGGGCGAGCGTTTTCCACCTATGTAGCACTGCAACTGGACCTGGCCAAGTACAGCGAAGACGCCCATGAACGCAACCGGGCCGAAGCGCGGGTGGCACTACTGACCCCGGTGGCCAAGGCATTTCTCACCGACATGGGCCTGGAGACCACCGTGCACGGCCAGCAGGTGTTCGGCGGCCACGGTTACATCCGCGAATGGGGCCAGGAACAACTGATTCGTGATTGTCGCATCACCCAGATCTACGAGGGCACCAATGGTATCCAGGCCCTGGACCTGCTCGGGCGCAAGCTGGTTGCCGACGGTGGCCGCACCTACGCGGCGCTGGCGCAGGAGATCAACGCCTTCGCCGAGGGGCTGGCGCCGTCACGTGGCGAGTTCAAGGCGCCGTTGCAACTGGCCGTGGCCAACCTCGATGACCTGACCGCCTGGGTGCTCGATCGCGCCCAGGGCAACCCGAAGGAAATTGGCGCGGCGGCGGTGGAGTACCTGCAGGTGTTCGGCTACACGCTGTATGCCTATTTATGGGCGCAGATGGCGGACGTCGCCCTGGCGCAGGACGGCGCGTTCTACCAGAGCAAGGTGGGCACCGCCCGCTTCTATTTCGCCCGCTTGCTGCCGCGCATCCGCTCGCTCAGTGCCAGCGTCAAGGCCGGCAGCCAGAGCCTGTACCTGCTTAAGGCCGAACAACTGTGAACGAGGCGCACATGACCACCACCCGCATCATCGAACCGGCCCCCGGGGCCTATGCTTATCCGTTGCTGATCAAGCGCCTGCTGCTCTCGGGGGTGCGCTATCAGCCCGGCCAGGAAATCGTCTATGGCGACAAGCTGCGCTACAGCTACAGCACCTTGCTCGAACGCATCCAGCGCCTGGCCAATGTGCTCAGCCAAGCCGGGGTCAGACCCGGCGACACCGTGGCCTTGCTCGACTGGGACAGCCACCGCGCGCTGGAGTGCTTCTTTGCCGTGCCGATGCTCGGCGCGGTGCTGCATACCGTCAACGTCCGGCTGTCACCGGAGCAGGTGCGCTACACCATGAACCATGCCGAGGATCACCTGGTGCTGGTGCATGACGACTTTCTGCCGCTGATTGCGCCGTTGCGCGATCAGTTGCCGACGGTGAAGGGCTACATTGGCCTGAGCGATGGCCCTGGCGCCGACACGGATCTGCCGCTGCTGGGTGAGTACGAAGCGCTGCTGGCCAGCGCCGAGACCTCGTTCGACTTCGCCGACTTCGACGAAAACTCCGTCGCCACGCTGTTCTACACCACCGGCACCACCGGCAACCCCAAGGGCGTGTACTTCACCCATCGGCAACTGGTGCTGCACACCCTCAATGAACTGGGCACCTTCGCCGCCAGCGGAGGCGAGGCACTGCTGCGCTCGGGTGATGTGTACATGCCCATTACACCGATGTTCCACGTGCATGCCTGGGGCGTGCCTTACGTGGCCACGGCACTGGGGATCAAACAGGTTTACCCCGGCCGCTACGAGCCCAACCAGTTGGTGCGCTTGATGCGTGAAGAGCAGGTGAGCTTCTCCCACTGCGTACCGACCCTGCTGCAGATGATGCTCGACTGCGAAGAGGGCCAGCGCACCGACCTTAGCGGCTGGAAGATGCTGCTCGGTGGCAGTGCCCTGACCCAGGGCCTGGCGGCGCGGGCCAGCGCCCGGGGCATTCGCGTGCACTGCGGTTACGGCATGTCGGAGAGCTGCCCGTTGCTCAGCGTCACCCGCCTCAGCGCTGCGGACCTGGCGCTGCCGATGCACGAGCAACTGCCGCTACGCATCAATGCCGGGGTGCCGATCCCGCTGGTGGACCTGCGCATCGTCGACGAACACGGCGAGGCGCTGGCCCATGACGGCGAAAGCCTCGGGGAAATCGTCGTCCGCGCGCCGTGGCTGACCCAGGGCTACCTGAAAGAGCCGGAGCAGGGCGCCGCGCTCTGGGCCGGCGGCTGGCTGCACACCGGTGACATGGCCTGCATCAATGAACACGGCGTGGTGCAGATTCGCGATCGGATCAAGGACGTGATCAAGACCGGCGGCGAGTGGATCAGCTCGGTGGCGCTGGAGAGCCTGATCAGCCAGCACAGCGGTGTCGAGTCGGTGGCGGTGGTGGCGGTGGCCGATGCGCAATGGGGCGAACAGCCGCTGGCCCTGGTGGTCTGCGTTGCCGGCGTCGAGCTGGACCAGCCAGCGCTGGCCCGCCACCTGCAGCCGTTTGTCGACAGTGGCCACCTGAATAAATGGGCGATCCCGCGGCTGGTGCGCTTTGTCAGCGAGATTCCGAAAACCAGCGTCGGCAAGATCAACAAGAAGCTGATTCGCGAACGCCACGGCAGCGTCTGAAAGACGGCGTTGAGGGGGAAGGCTCTGTAGGAGTTGTCAGCTCCTACAGATCAGGCTTCGGTCAGACTTCGGTCAGGTCCGAGGTTAGCGGCTGGACGGCATTGATGCAGTGCAGTTGCTGGTCAGCCAGGTCCTGGGCCAGGGCCACCATGGTCATGGTCGGGTTCCACGAACCACTGGCCGGCCACAGCGCGCCACCGGTGACGTAGACGTTTTCCACACCATGGGGGCGGTAATCCAGGCCAACGACGCCTTCGTCCTTGTCGCCAATCCACAGTGTCGAGCCTTCGTGCACCAGCCCGGCCACCCGGCGCTCGGGAATGCTTGGCCGCTCGCTGGTCCAATGGCCCAGGTTCGGGTCGCCATGCCAGTATTCGACCTTGCCCTCGGGGGCAAACACCCGTTCCATCATCTGGAAGGTCCCTTGATCCATGGTGTCCCAGGTTTGCCGGTCGGTTTCGCTGGCCAGCACCTGCAGGTTGACGTTGGTGGTCGGGTCGGCCTGGCCGTTGAGGTGGAAGTGGTTTTCCGGGTTGCGGAAGTCGATCTCGCCGAGCACGGCGCAAACGAACACCAGGTAATCCTTCGACGATTCCAGTTGCGCCATGGATGCGGTGGCCACCACGTCAGGCATGTAGCGCGCGGCTTTCTGCGCGTTCTTTGCAGGCTCGCGGTCAGACAGCACCGACAGCTGCACGTGGTACTGCATGCCGTTGTCCCGGTTCTTGCCGGCCAGGTAGATCGCCGCCAGTTCCAGCTCGGCCAGCTTGGCGGCGAACGGGTAGTCCTTGCGCGGCACCCGCGCCACCACCGAGGTGATGAAGTGCGCGGTAAAGCGATCGCCAGCACGCTTGACCTGCGGGAACGAGTTCATCAGCAAGGTCGCCGGCGGCAGGGTGCCCATGGCCAGGATCAGCTTGGCATTGCCGATGTTGACCACCCCGCGCGAGGTTTGCAGCGCAGTGGCTACGCCATCCTGCTGGTGGATACGTTCGACAACGCACTCGGTAATGATGCGCAGCGGGCTGCCGCTGCCGGCGGCGGCAAGGTCGGCTTGTTTGCCCGCCAGTTCCATGATCGAGGCCGGGGTCGAAAACTTGGCGAAGTCAACGCCGCCAGCACGATCGGCAGCGGCAGCGAGTGGCGCCGGTAACCAGCGCGTGGCCGAGTCGATCTTGCCGATGTTGTGCTCGAGCATTTTCTGCAGCTCAAGCTGCAGGGTGCCGTAGACCGGGCGCTGCTCGGTAACATGGGCGCGCACTTGCGGGTCGAGCTGGGTGTCGATCTTGTCGGCCGGGATCACGTTGAGCAGCTTCTCGGCCGACTCGAAGCGGGCCTCGGCGGCAGCGATGGTCTGCTCGGGCCAGAAGGCCATTTCATCTTTGGTCGGCCGTGGGCACCAGGCGCTCCACATGATGCTGCGCCCGCCAAAGAACGGCACCATGCCGTGCTGCCAGCCGATGTTGCCCGGTGGCTGGCTGGCGGTGCGGGCCGAGAGGGTCCAGGGGAAGGTTTCGGAAAAGCCGCCGAGGGTTTTCTGGTAGGGGATCGGCAGGTTCTGGAAGTGCTCGGGGAGGAAGAACGGCCCGCGTTCGACCATCAGGATCCGCGCCTTGGGGTTGCTGCCCAGGATCCGCTCGGCGAAGGCCAGGGAGCAGAAGCCGGTACCGATGATGATGAAGTCGAACTGCTCCTCTTCGCGGACCTGTTTCCAGGCGGACTCGGAGAGAAAGAACACATGGTCCAGCACCTTCTGTGCGTTGGGTGTTTGTGGGCCGGGGGTGGGGTAGCCATGACCGAAATTGGTCGAACTGGTGACTGCGCTCATTGTTGCCTCCAATCATTGTTGGCAGAGGGTCTATCGTCCTTGTACCGCGGTTGCAACCCGCGCACGCGGGGATGCGCTGGTGTGCTGGTGCGCTGGTGCGCTGGTGCGCTGCTAACGCTAGCAGAGCAAAGTGGCATTTCAAGATCACTTGGTCGGGGTGGGAAGGGGCATGCAGTATCAGACCATGGTGATGTCCCAAGGTGTGGAAAAAACGGACGGCTGCGCTTCCCACCTGCCGCAGCGGGCGGCTTTATCAATATAGTCGGTGGGCGGATGCACGCTTGCTGGCGATAAAAAAATGCTGGGTATTCACACTGCGACAGCAGACGAAAGCCTGACGAGCCTGGGCTTCAGTAGTGAAATCGCGGGGCAAGCCGGCCCCTATGGTGTGACAGCGTATTTCACCGCGGCGGCCCGCGACGGCACGTTGAGGGTGCGCAACAACGACGACACATGAATGCGCACGGTAAAGGGCGAGATATCCAGCGCGCGGGCGATTTCCTTGTTGGTCTTGCCCTCGGCGATCAGGCGCAACACCTCTTGCTGACGCGCGGTCAGGGTGGTGGCCACTGCACTGGTGTCCAGCGGCAGCAACCCGGACGGAGCAAAACGCACCAGCACTTCGCCTTCGCGAATGGCCAGAATCGCCTGGCCGATCTCGTCGGGGGCGATGTTCTTGCCAATGAAACCGTCGATACCGGCGGCCATCACTTCGCTGATCAGCTCCGGGTCATCGACCATCGACACCACAATCAGGGTGGTGCGGCGCAACTGTTGTCGCAAGTCGACCAACTGAGTAATGCAGGTAAGCCCCGGGAAGCGCAGGTCAAGGAGCAGGGTGTCGGGCTCCGCGCCGCGTGCAACCTGTGCCAGGACGCTGTCGAAATCCCCGGCTTGTTCGATCAGCGCATCAGGTAACAGGCGCTGGACAGTCCCCACCATCGCTTCGCGAAACAGCGGGTGGTCGTCAGCTATGATGATCCGGCATGCCATGTCGAGTGCCTCCCTGGGCCTGGCGTTCCTTACAGGCGTGTTACTTTACCACCGGGCACGGACGCTGCCCGGTGTACGTACTGGATATGACGACTGTCGCACAAGGATGTTCCCGATGAAGTTCGAGAAAAATACCGAGCTCGACCAGGCCAACCTGCGGATCATTGTCGCCGGCCTTGCCATGATCTATATCAGCGTGTTGGGTTTTCTGCCCGGGCAGCAGGTCAACATGTACCTGCCGATCATGATCTACATCGTCCTGTTCCTGTTGCTGTCGATCGTCCTGCGCCAGGTCATCGTGCGCTGGCCGGGCCACTATCCGGCCCGGCGTATCTTCAGCATGGTCCAGGACTACACCGGCACCTGTTTCGGCCTGGTGGTGGGTGGCGAGGCCGCGCTGCCGCTGTACGCGGTGATGGTCTGGGTCAACCTGGGCAATGGCATGCGCTATGGCTCGCGGTACCTGGCGATCGCCACCGCCCTGGCGTTGTTGGCCTTGCTCTGCGTTTACCGGCTGACCCCTTACTGGCAGGCGCAACCGTTCATGGTGCTGATGCTGATGATCACCAGTACGGTCATCCCCATGTACGCGCACCTGCTGCTTGAGCGCACGCGCAAGGCCTCCGAAGAAGCGACCGCCGCCAACCTGGAAAAGTCGCGCTTTCTGGCCCAGGCCAGTCACGACCTGCGCCAACCGATTCACTCGATCGGCCTGTTCACCGCTTGCCTGCGCGAAGCGCGCCTGGGCGAGGAGGAGCGGCGCCTGGTCGACAACATCGACCGCTCGCTGCTCAACGTCGCACAACTGTTTCGCTCGATTCTCGACCTGTACACCCTCGACAACGGGCGCCTGCAACCCCGCCTGCAATGCGTACAGCTGGCTGATCTGCTCCACGATCTGGTGCGCCAGAACGCCGAAGCGGCGCGTTGGGCCGGCGTCGAACTGCGCCTGCGGGTGGCCGAGCACTGGGTGCAGATTGACCCGGCGCTGCTGGTCACCATGGTCCAGAACGTGCTGTCCAACTGCTTCAAGTACGCACCGCAGCGGCCGGTACTGATCGCTGTGCGCAAGCGTGGGAATGGGTTGGCCATTGTCGTTTATGACCAGGGCTGCGGCATTGATGCCGATGAATTGCCCAAGGTCTTCGAGGAGTTCTACCGCGTGCGCCAGTTGCGCGACAAGGACGTTGAAGGCGTGGGCCTGGGCCTGTCGATCGTCAGACGCCTGGGCCGGATGATGGACATGCAGGTGGCGATACGTTCGCGGGTCGGCCATGGTACGACGGTGAGCCTGCTGGGCTTGCGCAAGGTTGAAGCACCCCGGCAGCCGGTCACCCGAGAGCAAGCGAGCCAGGTCGGCTTGTTGACCGGCCTGAAAGTGTGCCTGGTGGAGGATGACCGCAACGTGCTGCTGGCCACCAAAGCGTTGCTTGAACGCTGGGGCTGCGAGGTGCAGGCCGAATCCAGTGGCAAGGACCTGCTCAGCGACTGCGATATCATCGTCGCCGACTATGACCTGGGCAATCAGGCCACCGGCATCGAGTGCATCGACCAGCTACGTGCGCAACGGGGCAGGGCGGTGCCGGCGCTGATCCTCACCGGGCATGAGGTGGAGAAGATCCAGGCGGCCCTGCATGACCGCCAGATCGCGATTCTATCCAAGCCGGTGCGCCCGGCCGAGTTACGCACCACCTTGCGCTCGTTGCGTGAACCCCGCACAGAACCGGTTTAGCTGAGGATCAATAGCGCTGCAGCGGATTTTGCGGCCGGCCACTGTTCTTGTTGTAGCAGTGTGCACTCATCCCCATGCCCATCGACGCGATCCCGACCATGACGCCGCTGGGCAGCTCGCAGTTGTAATCCCCTGAAGCGGTGCTGGCGATGAAGTAAGTGGCGCTGTTGTCGTTGCGCACGTTGGAAATCTTGGTCACCGGCTCGCCGATCGTCGTCTGGGCAGTGGTTTTCAGGCGATCTTCGTTGGGTTTCATAGTCTGGCAGCCGGCGAGGGCGACGAGCAGGGCGCTGAGCAGGGTGAGCTTGTTGAATGCAGGTTTCATGGCGCTTCTTCCTTGGTGTTGTTGTGTTGTTGCAGGCACGGCGATCCCTCGCGCCGCAAAGCAGCGGCACTGGGGAACACTGGGGTGAAGAGGAATATAGCGCCGGGAAAGAGGGGGGTCGATTAGCACAAACGGGCTAATGGCCAGTGGCTATCTTTCAGCGTTTGGCACCCAGTCGCAGGCTTTCGACGACCTCCGAGAGTTCTTCCGTTGAGGTCGATTCTGCCCCGGAGCTTTCAGCTCGAGGGAGCTGCCGGTACTCGCTAGGTGTACACCCGACGAATTGCTTGAAGGCACGGGCAAAATAAGAAGGGTCCTTGAATCCGACTTCATAACCGATGCTGGTGATGGGCATCTGGCTGTTGTCGAGCAGGTCCCTGGCAAAGTCCATCCGTTTGCTCAGGATGTACTCCATGAACCCCAGGCCATTGACTTCCTTGAACAGGCGGCTGAAGCGAAAGGTGGTCATGCCGCAGCGCTTTGCCAGTTCTTTCTGGTCGATGCTGTCGCGCAAATGCTGGTCGATGTAGAGCAATACGTTACTGAGTGCCTGGTGCTTGTGGTGCTCAGCGGTCAGCCGGATGCTGTCCGGCAGCGACGGGCCATGTTCGATCAGTGGCTTCTTGGCATGGAAGTGAGTGCTGCGGCGCAGTTCGCAGAGTTGCTGCAGTGCGTGCAGAAAGCGGCTTTTTTCGCTGTTGCACAGGGGCAGCACGATGTACTCCCAGACACGCGAGCGCATGGCCCATACGGCAAGCTCCTCGGAGTGCTGTACGGTGAACATGGCGATCGGTATCGAGGGGGACTTGTGCTTGATCTCCAGCAGCAGGTTGAGGCCAGGCATGTCCGGGCGGTCATAATGGATGCAGACCATGTCTGGCTGGCGCTCACCCGCAAGCTCGGACAACTCGCCGTTCTTGGCGATACGGCATTCACAGGTCGGGCGAAAATGCGCAACCAACGCCTCGGCCGATCGATCCCGGGTGCGATCGAACCACAGCAGAAATGGCAAGTTGGCCGATTCAGGTTTCATTTTCTCATTCCTTCCTTGTTTCTCGTTTTCTTAACCTCGCCGGGCAGGCAGCGCTGCAAAATAATCCTAGTAATCAATAAAAAACTCCTAACCCCTCGTTATGTCTCCTGACTAGGATGCAAACAGGCGGCACACTAAGTCACCGCCTCGGCCAATAGAACTTAGATGAGGTGAATAAAATGAATCTGCAATCGATCAAAACGTCGGTGCTGAAATTCATCAAGGACGAAGAAGGCCTGACGATTGTTGAATATGCGGTAGCGGGTGGTTTGATTACACTGGGCGCCGTGGCTGCTTTCGTGACACTTGGCGGTAACGTGGCTACCGCCATTACCAGCCTGGGTTGTGCAGTCAAAGGCACCACCTGCTAGCGGCACAACACGCATCGTCGGCCCCGCCCAGAGCGCCAGCAGCTTGCTAGCCTCTGGGCCGTGGCGGCGACGAACACCTTGCCGCAGGCTGAGGGACGTGTCGCGAGGATAAAAACGCATCATATGGACTCTGCCTGGTTGATTAACCATGATCCCGTTCGGACAAGGTGGAGTCTTCTCAGCCGTGGCGCCGCAGGCTAAAGGCCTGCGTGCCGAGCCCCCCAACAATCCAGTCTCTTGGCGCGTCAGACTTCACTGTCCTGGCCCCGCTCCTGATATTTCTTCCTCGTTGACCAGTATCGTCGTTGTGTTGCCTGTGAGCAGATCAAATCCTGATAAGAAAGCGCTTGCTTAGACCGTTTGGCGAGATTTGTTTCTTGGCGCATTGGCGCTGTTTCGGGTCTTTGCAGGGTAGCGGGAGGCGACCGAGTTTAGCCTGCGATTAGGTTGCAACGTTATGTAAGTTATTCCCTATTGATCGCGTGCGTTCGGGTTTAAGACGGCGTACTTAGTATTTTTTCTTGCGCCGCTAAATACCGCAAAAAACTCCTAGCGTTGAGCAAAAAACTCCTAACCCCTGCGTTGTGCTTCTGACTAATGTTCACCCAGGCAGTACCAGAAGTGCTGCTCTAAAAACAACACACTGAACGAGGTGAGCAACATGAATCTGCAATCGATCAAGACGTCGGTAGTGAAGTTCATCAAAGACGAAGATGGCCTGACCATTGTCGAGTATGCGGTGGCGGGTGGGTTGATAACGCTGGGCGCTGTTGCCGCATTTGTCACCCTGGGCGGTAACGTCAGTGCAGCCATTAAAAGCCTGGGCTGCGCAGTCAAAGGCACCACTTGCTAACACCCCACCGTCCACAGAGGGTTGCAGCCATGGGCATGGAGCAATCAGTCGTTATTGCATCGTTGCTGGGGCTGCTGGGTATAGCGGTGCTGAGCGATCTTCGCCATCACCGCATTCCCAACCTCTTGGTCTTGCTGGGTTTGGGGCTGGGCTTGGCCGGCCAGGTTTACACCCTGGGTGTCATCGGGTTTGGCTATGGGGCGCTGGGTATGTTGATCGGTTTTGCCGTTTTCCTCCCGATGTATGCCTTTGGGGGGATGGCTGCCGGTGATGTCAAGCTAATGGCCATGGTCGGCGCCTTTCTTACTCCCCACGATGCCCTGTGGACCGCGCTGTTCAGCCTTATCGCCGGCGGTCTATGCGGAGTATTGATTGTCCTCGTGCGTGGTCAAGTGCAGCAGACCATGGGGCGCTACTGGCTGATGTTGAAAGCCAGGGCCTATTTCTCGCCAGCGGTTGATGAAGTGGCAGGCAAGCCCTTTCCCTATTCAGTCGCAGTCCTGCTCGGCACTTTGACCAGTGTCTTCTGGCTGCCCCTCGGCCAGTAGGTCAGGAGAACACTATGTACGCCATCAGCAACAGCAGCGTTACTCACGATGCGCGCGAAGAAGTTGTGCAGCGGCTGGCGCCACAGCCACGCACCATCCGTGAAACCGGGTTGGCGGACAACTTGCTCGGTGACCTGGTCTGCAAGCATCTGCACGATGCCGGTGTGCTGGACATGTCGCGGCTGGTGGAACGCCTGGCACTGACAGGCGCGGTGCTTGAAGAAGTACTGACCTTTCTGCGCAAAGACGGTCGTGTCGAAATACTGGGGCAATCCGGTGGTCAAACATTGCGCTACGGGTTGACTGAACGCGGTCGCAGCGCCGCCCGTGATGCATTGGCGCGCAGCGGCTATATCGGTGCGGCGCCTTTTCCGGTGAGTAGCTATCGCGCGCTGCTCAAGCTGCAGACCATTCACCACGGTCGGATCAATGCCCAAGACATGCAACACGCCTTTGGCGGGGTGGTCCTGGCGCAAAGCATGCTCGACCAACTGGGTGTGGCGCTCAATTCCGGCCGCGCCATCATGATCTACGGGCCGGCGGGCACTGGCAAAACCTATGTCAGCAGCCGCTTGATACGCCTGTTTGACGAAACCATCTGGGTACCTCATGCCATTGCAATCAACGATGCGGTGATCGAGATTTACGACCCACAGGTACACCGGCGCCTGGATGACGACGATGAACTGCAGAACAGTCTGCTGCTCGACGAAGGGGTCGATCGCCGGCTACTGCGCTGTGAACGCCCTATCGTCATTACCGGCGGCGAGTTGAGCATGGAGCAGCTGGATGTCCGCTACGACCCTTTCACGCGCCAGTACCAGGCGCCACTGCAGCTCAAGGCCAGCAATGGCCTGTTTGTCATCGATGACATGGGGCGTCAACGCATGTCGCCGGCCGAGCTGTTCAACCGCTGGATCGTGCCGATGGAGGAGAAACGTGATTTTCTTAACCTCGGCGGTGGGCGGCACTGTGAGCTGCCGTTCGACCTGATCCTGGTGTTTTCCACCAACCTCAATCCGCTGGAGCTGGCCGACGAAGCGTTTTTGCGGCGCATTGGCTACAAGCTGCAATTCGGCTACCTGAAAGCCGAAGAATACGAACGCATCTGGCGCCAGGAAAGTGAACGCCTGGGTATGTCTCACGACCCGCAGCTACTGCACTACGTGCTTGAGGAACTCTACGGCGTTGAAAACATGCCGCTGGTGCCTTGCCATCCACGTGACCTGTTGAACATGGCCCTCGACCGCCAGCGTTACCTGGGCGGCACCGGGCCGTTATCGGCGCAGGAGCTGGAGTGGGCATGGCACAACTATTTCGTACAGCTCGACTTCCTTGGATAGGTAAGGAGATATCGCCATGAGTTCTCGTACTTTCATCTTGATTGCCTTGTCCGTGATCCTGGGGTTGGGCGCCGCATGGATGGCCAACACCTGGCTCAGTGCCCGGCTCAACGCCAGCCCCGACGATAATCAGCAGAACGTGGTGGTGGCCACCGTGGAAATCGCTTTCGGGCAAATGGTCGAGGCGCAACAGGTGACACTGGTGCGCATGCCCAAGGACACGGTACCCGACGATGCCTTCGATGCCATCGACAAGGTCGTCGGCAAAATCGCCACGTTCTCCATGTTGAACGGCGATATCGTGCGCGGTGCGCGTCTGGCCGCGCACCTGGGCGGGAGCACGCTGGCCTCGCTGATCGAACCCACCAAACGTGCGATTTCGGTACGTGTGGATGATGTGGTGGGGGTGGGCGGGTTCCTCTTGCCGGGTAATCGCGTCGATGTCCTGGCGACCAAGCAGACAGGTAATACCGGTAACGCCGAGTCCCGCACCATTCTGGAGGACTTGCGGGTACTGGCAGTGGACCAGACTGCCAGTACCGACAAGACCCAGCCGGTGGTGGTACGTGCGGTCACCCTGGAAATGACGCCCGACGAAGCGGAACTGCTGGTCAAGGGCATGACGGACGGGAAGCTGCAACTGGCCCTGCGCAATCCACTGGACAACAACAAGCTACCGGTCACCAAACCGGTGGAGCTGGCCCAGGTTGCGCCAGTGCCGCCGGTCAAGCAGATCGTCCAGCGCAAGGGCGGATCTGACGTCAGTGGTATCACGCTGATCCGCGGTATCGAAGTCAAACGCGTGAACACTCTGTAGCTGACAGGCGCAACCGTTGCAGGCATCGCCCGCCAGGTAGCGTCGCCGCTTGGCGGTGGTGGGCGACGGCACCCTGCAGATCAAGGTCGGCAGAACTCTGGAGGGCTTGATGATGAGAGCACGTATCCACCAACCACTCCGTGCGTTTCCAGGGCAACAGCGCGGAACGATTATTGTGCTGGCGGTGATCGCCATGGCCGCCATCCTGGTGATGGGGGCTTTTGCGCTGGACGGCGGGCATATGCTGGTAAACAAGGCGCGGCTGCAAAATGCTGTCGATGCCGCAGCCCTGAGCGGGGCCAAGACGCTCAGCGAGGTATACGGTGCAACCGGCTCGGCCAGCCTCACGCAAGCCGCTGCCCTGGGCACACTGACGCTTAATGCCAACGCCAGTGGCAACAAGGAACTGGCCAGCGCTGTTGGCAATAATGTTTCCGGCTTCGCCACGGTAGAGCTGTCTGCCAGTGTCTATGGGCCTTTTTCCTTTCCGGGCCCGGCCAATGCGAGCTATGTACGGGTTTCGGTGCCCAACTACCCGCTGAGCGGTTTTTTCTGGGGCATATTGAAGGCGATCGGCGATGGCGTTGCCCCGAACAAGGCCGTGGCCGCGGTGGCCACCGCCGGCCCCAGCCCTGCCAGCCCGTGTAATATCACGCCGCTGATGGTGTGTGGCGACCCGAGCAAGAACGACCCCGCTACCGGGATGTTCTGGGGGTTCAAGTTCGGTGATTTGCAAGTGTTGAAAACGGCGGCGAACAACAGTTCGGCAATCGGCCCCGGCAATTTTCAGCTGCTCGACTTCGGCTCGGGCGGCAACACCGTGAGGCAAGGCCTGGCGGGCGGAATCAATCAGTGCAATAGCGTCGGCGACAACGTCCTGACCAAGCCGGGCAACACCGTAGGGCCTGCCTCTCAAGGCCTGAATACGCGCTTCAACGAATATTCAGGTGGCCTCAGTGCTGCGGACTATCCGCCGGACCTGGTGGTTGCGGTCAATGCCAAGTCGTTGACGTACACCGGTACACCTGAACAGATCCAGTACAACAACCAGACCGTCACCTCCACCAATGGCAACCTCGTCACCGCCGGTGGTGAAGCCCTGTACGACTACAACGACTGGGCACGGGCCTCTGCCGCGTGTGTTGCCGGCACCGGCGGCGGCTGCCTGGGCAACGGCGCGTTCGAGCGGCGGATCCTGAAAGTGGTGATCGGCGATTGCTCCGGCAAGAACGACGGGGCGTCGTCGATTCCGGTGTTGAGCTTCGGTTGCTATTACGTGATGCAACCGGCCAATCAACAGGGCAACTCGGCGCAGATATTCGGCCAGTTCGTCAAACAGTGCGAGGGCGACAATGTGCCCGGCCCCAATCCTGTCAACGACGCAGGCCCGCAAATCATTCAGCTGTACAAAACCTATATCGATAACAGCCAGACACCGAGTACCGACTCTTAGGAGGCCTTATGGGACACCGTGGACGCAAGCCGCCGCAGGCCCAGCGTGGGCTGGCGATGGTGGAAATGGTGATTACGCTGCCACTGCTGGTACTGCTGCTGTTCACCTTCGGTGAGTTCGGCCGCATGCTGTTCCAGTACAACAGCCTGATGCAAGCCAGTCGGGATGCTGGACGTTTTGTCGCCGGCCAGGCCTGGAATGCAACCTTGGGCAAGGTCGAAGTGAGCGACACGCTTCGCGCCCAGGCCCAGAGCGTTGCGGTGTACGGTGTGCCGGCCAACCCCAATGGCTACCCGGCGGTGGTACCGGGGCTGACCACCGGAAAAGTCTCGGTGACGGTAGTGGGCACTGATCACGTCCAGGTCAGTATCAACTACACCTTCTTGCCGGTGATCGGTAGCGCACTACCTGCGTTCTATGGCCAGAGCGAACCGCTTGGCCTGACGTTGACCTCTACCGTGGTGATGAGGGCCTTATGATGAATCTCAAGCGTATGCGCGGTGTGTATGTCGTCGAGTTCGCGATTACCAGCCTGGTGTTTTTCACCTTGCTGTTCGGCGTGCTGGAAATGGGCCGACTGTATTTCACCGTCAACGCACTGAATGAAAGCGTTCGCCGCGGTGCTCGCCTGGCGGCGGTGTGCGATATCCATGACCCGGTGATTTTGCGTCGGGCCATTTTCAATGCGGCCACTAACAGTGGTACGAGCAGTCTGATCGGCAACCTGGCCACGGCCAACCTGAACCTGGTCTACCTGGACGAGGACGGTGCGGTGGTCGCAAGCCCCGGCGACCTCAGCGGCGCCAGCGGCTTTCGAGCCATTCGCTATATCCAGTTACAACTGAGCAACTTCACCTTCAAGCTGTTGATCCCCGGGTTCGGTGGGGGGTTCACCCTGCCGGTGTACAGGTCGACCGTGCCGCGTGAAAGCCTTGGTCGGCAACCCGAGGCGGGAGTCACCCCGGAGATTACGCCATGCTAAATACCAAAGAAGCTCCCGTCGCCAGCGTGACTGAAAAAACAGGCATGCGCCTATTGATCAGTGGACGTGACGTGACGGCGTTGAACCATCTGAAAGCGTTGAGCCAGGGTTTGCCCAACCTGAACGTCAACACGCGCCTGGTGAGCAACGGTCACACCGACCCGCTGTATGGGCTGGAGCAAATGCCTGACTTGTTGCTGTTGCGGGTCAGCCACTTGTGGCGCGAGGAGCTGGCGGCCCTGCTGCAGCATCCGCTCAAAGAGCGACCGCCATTGTTGGTCTGCGGCCCGCTGGATGAGCGTGAAGGCATGCGCATGGCGATGCAGGCCGGCGCCCGGGATTTCTTGCCCGAGCCAGTGGCGGCTGACGACCTGCAGGCGGCAATCAACCGCATGTTGCTGGAGGTCCATGCCGAACAGGGCACAGGCGGCAAGCTGGTGGCGGTGATGAATGCCAAGGGCGGATCGGGCGCCACCATGCTGGCCTGTAATCTGGCCCATCAGCTGAGCATCCGCGGTGGCAGAACCCTGCTGCTGGACCTGGACCTGCAGTTCGGCACGGTGGCCCACTGCCTGGATGTACTGCCGACACACAGCCACATGGAAGTGTTGAAACAGGTCGACGAGCTGGACAGCATCGCCTTGCGCGGTTTCTGCAGCCACTTCAGCCCGACCCTGCATGTCCTCAGTGGCCGTACGGGTGAACTGTGCCTGTCGCAGGATGTTCGCCTGGAACAACTGGAAAGCCTGTTGCGGCTGGCGCGCAGTACCTATGACTGGGTGGTGGTGGATTTGCCGCGGCAAATCGACCACCTCACAGGCGTCACGCTGGAGCAGGCGGACCGGATCTACATCGTGATGCAACAGAGTCTCAGCCACCTGAAAGACGGCACGCGCCTGACACGCATCCTGCGCGACGACCTGGGTGTGCAGGGCAATCGCTTGCAGGTGGTGGTCAATCGCTACAACAAAACCTCGCCGGTCAGCCTCAAGGACATTACCGAGGCCCTGCGCTGCACCGACGTGCAGAAGCTCCCCAACGACTATTCGGTGGTCAGTGAAAGCCAGAACAGCGGTGTACCGCTGGAGGTCCACGCGCCGCGTGCAGCCGTGACTTTAGCCATGCGTGAGCTGAACCAGAACCTGATCGGGGTGGTGGCCAGCGAGCGGGGGCTGTTTAAACGTACCTTTAGCCGTTTGTTCGGAGGTTAAGCCATGCTCAGCGACTTTCGTAATCGCCTGCGTCAGCATGCCGGCAAAAATGCTCCGGCAGACGAGCAGAATGTACAGGCCGACAGTGAAAACTGCGTCAGTGTACTGATGGCCTGGGAGGCCGCCATACCGGACGTGCTCTACGAAACCCGGACCAAACTCAATCAGGTGGAGACCGACTGGCGGGAGAAGATCTACCAATTGCTGCTCAAGGTCATGGACCTGTCATTGCTCGATTCCCTGGAGCCTGCCGAAGCGACGCGGCAGATCCGCGAGATCTGTCAGCGCCTGCTCGACGAGCACTCGGCGCCGGTCAGTGCCAGCAGCCGTCAAATGATCATCAAGCAGATCACGGACGAAGTGCTTGGCCTTGGCCCCCTGGAACCGCTGTTGGCCGACCACAGCGTGTCCGACATCCTGGTCAACGGGTTTGACTCGGTGTATGTCGAGCGGTTTGGCAAGTTGCAGAGAACCGATGTGCATTTTCGCGACAATCACCACCTGCTGAACATCATTGACCGTATCGTCTCCAGCCTGGGCCGGCGCATTGATGAGTCGTCACCGCTGGTGGACGCCCGGCTCAAGGACGGTTCCCGGGTCAATGCCATCATCCCGCCGCTCGCCATCGACGGGCCGAGCATGTCGATCCGGCGCTTTGCCGTGGACCTGCTCAACACGGAGAGCCTGGTGAAGATGGGCACCCTGACGCCCTCCATTGCCCTGATGCTCAAGGCAATCGTTCGTGGCCGCATGAATGTGCTGATCTCGGGCGGTACCGGCAGTGGCAAGACCACCATGCTCAACGTGCTGTCCAGCTTCATCCCGCACAACGAGCGGATCGTTACCATCGAAGACTCGGCCGAGTTGCAGTTGCAACAGCCCCATGTGGTACGCCTTGAAACCCGTCCGGCGAATATCGAGGGCAGGGGCGAGGTGAGCCAGCGCGAACTGGTGCGTAACAGCCTGCGTATGCGCCCTGACCGCATCGTGATCGGCGAGGTGCGTGGCGCCGAAGCGCTGGATATGTTGACGGCGATGAACACCGGACACGACGGTTCGCTCACCACCATCCATGCCAACACCGCGCGCGACGCTCTGGGGCGGATCGAGAACATGGTCTCGATGACCGGCGCGACCTTTCCGATCAAGGCCATGCGTCAGCAGATAGCCTCGGCCCTCAGCGTCGTCATCCAGCTGGAGCGTCAGGAGGATGGCACACGGCGCCTGGTCAGCGTCCAGGAGATCAACGGCATGGAGGGCGAGATCATCACCATGACCGAGATTTTCGCCTTCGTGCGCAACGGTATCGGTGAGCACGGTGAAGTCCTCGGCGAATTTCGCCCCACCGGCATGGTGCCGGCGTTTCGCGATGTGCTCGCCAGGCGCGGTATCGAACTGCCGCTCAGCCTGTTTCGGCCTGACTGGATGGAGGGATAAACATGAACCAAATCCCCGGCGAGTTTATTCTGGCGTTCCTCGGCATGGTGTTCACGGCCATGTTTCTGCTCAGCCAGGGCTTGGCGGTTCCGGTGTTTGGCGAGGCCAGCAAGGTGCGCAAGCGTATCCGTAGCCGCCTGAACCTGCTGGAGACCGCCAGTAACCAGGCGAACATGCAGTCGGTGCTGCGCCAGAAATACCTGCGCCGTTTGTCACCGCTGGAAGCCCGTCTGGAGCAGTTGCCGGCGATGGAGTCGCTGGCACAGATGATTGAACAGGCCGGGCATGACTACCGCGCCTACCGGGTACTGTTGCTTGGGCTGGTCCTGGCGGTGGCAACCGGGCTCGTGGTTTGGCTGTTCAGCCAACTCTGGTGGGTGGCTGTCCCTGCGGCCATGCTGGCATTCTGGCTGCCGGTGCTGAAGATATCCCGCGACCGTGGCAAACGCTTCGCCCAGTTCGAGGAAGGCCTGCCCGATGCACTGGATGCGATGTGCCGGGCGTTGCGTGCCGGTCATCCGTTCAACGAAACCCTGCAGTTGGTGGCCGAGGAGCATAAGGGGCCGGTCGCCCATGAGTTCGGCCTGACGTTCGCCGATATCAACTACGGCAACGATGTGCGTCGGGCCATGCTGGGTCTGCTTGAGCGCATGCCGAGCATGACCGTGATGATGCTGGTGACAACGGTGCTGATCCACCGCGAAACCGGCGGCAACCTGACGGAGGTGCTGGAACGGTTGAGCAGCCTGATTCGTGGGCGCTTTCGCTTTCAACGCAAGATCAAGACATTGTCGGCCGAAGGGCGCATGTCGGGCTGGATACTGGTCTCCGTGCCTTTTGTATTGTCCGCGGCGATTGTGCTGTCGAGCCCGACTTACCTGCCGATGCTGCTCAACGAGCCCCTGGGCCAGAAAATGGTGATCGGGGCATTTGTGGCGATGCTGATCGGGATTTTCTGGATCCGCAAAATCATCCGCATCCAGGTTTGAACATCGCCAGGTGTCGAGGAGGGGGTCATGAACTATCTGCTGAGCTTGATCAACAGTGTGGTGGGCGACGAGCAACTGGCGCGCCTGTTGTTCGCGGGGGCCATCGGCCTGAGCGTAGTGCTCGCGGTGGCAACGCTGGTGCTGCTGGTGCAGGGGTTGCAAGACCCGGTACAGCGGCGTCTTTTGCTGATTAAACGCGGTCATGGCGGGGAGAGTTACGGGCAAAGCACGCCCAGCAACCTGCAACTGTTGCTGGAGCAAGTCGGCCAGCGCTTTTCCTCGGTAGAGCAGGGCCAGCCCTCGGCGACCCGAACGCTGCTGACCCATGCCGGCTATCGCTCGCACGCAGCGGTGCAGATGTACTGGGCCATTCGCCTGTTGTCGCCATTGGCCATGGTGGGCCTTGCGGTGCTGGCATTGCCGCTGATTCCAAAACTGTCGCTGCTCGTCGGTATGGTCGTGCTGCTAGTGGCGCTGGGGGTGGGGTGGTTGGCACCGTCCATTTACGTCAACGCGCGCAAACAGGCACGGATGACCCGCTTGCTTGTCGCCTTCCCGGATGCCCTGGACCTGATGGTGGTGTGTGTGGAGTCGGGCCTGGCCTTGCCCCAGGCGATCGAGCGGGTATCCGAGGAAATGGCGGTCAGCCAACCCGATCTGGCCGTGGAACTGGCGCTGGTCAACTCCGAAGTCCGCGCCGGGATCCCCAGTACCGAAGCGCTCAAGCGCCTGGCCGAACGGACTGGCCTGGAAGACATTCGCGGGCTGGTCAGCTTGCTCGCGCAGAGCATCCGCTTTGGTACCAGTGTCGGGGCTACCTTGCGTATCTACGCTGAAGAGTTTCGCGACCGGCGTACCCAGTTGGCGGAAGAGAAAGCGGCTAAGATCGGCACAAAACTGATGTTCCCGCTGATTTTCTGCCTGTGGCCGAGCTTTTTCCTGGTGGCGATCGGCCCAGCAATCATTGGCGTGTTCAAGGTCTTCGGGAAGTTGTAAGCAGAGGCGGGCAAGCTTCAACGACATGGGGCCTCTGCCTCCAGCGGGTTTACCCGCTGGAGGCAGAGGCCCCATTACTATTAAGGGTTACTTCCTCTGTCCGCCGGAGTATTCCTTGTAGAACGGGGGGATGGGATGTTTGTAACTCTCCAGCCAGCGTTGCAGGCTCAGGTCGCGTTCGCTGGCCGCCGCTGTTTGCGGGATAGGCGAAACGGCCTGACCGCGAGACTGCAGCAGTAACCACTGTTCGGTTTCCTGCTGATATTTCGATGAAGGACCGGGTTCGATGGCCTGGGCTGCGAGCGGAACAAGCAACAGTCCCAGGTAGCTGAGTATGTTCTGTTTCATCACTACCTCTGCGTTGTTGGCGGATTGACACCGGACGGCGACGGATCAAGCGCTGTTGCTACCCGATCACTGGGCACTGCTACAGCCTTGGCCGAGCTTTTGAGTTTTTCGGCGCGTACCTGGGCTTCGCTGACTTGTTCGGGGCTCAAGCCCATACGACTGACCAGCTCCGAGGCTTGCTTCCAGTTACCTTGATAAATCAACAAGGTCACCAGGTTGACGGCCGCCAACTGATCGGACTGCTTCAATTCCATGGCGGTGATGAACTCGAAACGGGCCTCTTTGAGCTTGAATTGCTTGAGGTAGACCACGCCCAGGTCGTTGCGAATCTTCTCGTCAGTGGGGGACAGTTGCGCGGCCCGTTGCAAATGCTTTAGCGCCTGCTCGGTGTCGGTGTGCGCGGCGGCCAATTGGCCCAGGCCGTGTTCCCCCTCGGCGGCAAGGCAAGTCCCCAGCAAACTGCGATACAGCGGCTCGGCCTCGTTTTGCCCAAGCATGCGGTAGATCTTGGCCTTGCGCAGGCGCACGGCCGCAAGATCAGGCGGCAGGTTCTGCAAATTGGCCAAGCCTGCATGCAACTTGCCGTCACTGATCATGTCATCCGCCATGCTCAGCGACAGCTCCTGATCCGGGCTCGGCTTGGCGCACGAGGCCGAGCCCATGCCCGACCATCGTGCGCCTCCATCGGTGGCGCAGCCGCTGAGCATCACCAGTCCCAACGCCGCAATCATTGTCTTCATGCTGTGCTCCTGCAATGTCCTGGTGCTCATTTCGACAAGCCGCTGAGCTTGTCGAAGTTACCGTCTTCGAGGAAATACATACGGAACCAGTTCGGGTCGTAATTACGCAGTTTTTCGCCCGGCAACGAAGGCAGTCGGGCATTCGCCGCCAGTGGTTGTACCAGGCGCGGGGTCACGATCATCAGCAGCTCCTTTTCCTCGCGGCTGATGGTGGAGTCGCGAAAGAACGCCCCAAGAATCGGAACGTCGCCCAGGCCAGGAAACTTGCTCACCGATGAGGTATTGGTCGAACTGATCAAGCCACTGATCACGAAGCTCTCGCCGTCTGCCAGAGAAATACTGGTGTCAGTGCGGCGCACCCGCAACCCGGGAACGATAAAGTCCTGGATCCTCACGCCATTTTCATAGTCAAGTTCACTGACTTCCGGTGCCACCTTCAAGGCGATTCGATCGCGGCCAATGATGGTTGGCGTCAGGGTCAGGCGAATCCCGAACTCTTTGTATTCAATGGTGACCGTGTCGCTGCCACTGCTGGGTACCGGGATAGGTATCTCGCCGCCGGCCAGGAAACTCGCACTTTGACCACTCAACGCCACCAGGCTCGGACGCGCCAGGGTGTAGGCAAAGCCACTGCCTTCGAGCGCGTTGATCAAGCCCAGCACGTTGCCGCCACCGAAGCCGATATTGAAACTGCCATTATCCAGCGGGATACGGGCTGCCGTGTTGCCAAGCTGGCCGGGCGACACGGTGACCAGGGGGACGGTGCCGGGGGAGCCAAACAGAAAACTGCCGCCTTTGCCGAAGATCGACGTGCTGGCCTCTTTCAACTTGGTACGGCTGACTTCGACAAAGCGGATGTCGGTCTGTACCTGGCTGGGCAGCAGTGGGTCTTCCGAGGGCGGCATCACCGTGCTCACCAGCGAACCGGCGCCTTTGCCCTGGACAAACACCATGCTCTGGCGAGGTGAGCTGGAACATGCGGTCCAGACCATCAGGCTGGTAGCGCCGGGGGCAATGCCGGTCACCAGGAAGTCCCTATTGTTATTGAGGTGCACGTCGGCGATTTTCGGATCGCCGACAGCCAATCGAGTGATGGCCACCTCCGAGCCCATCACCGTTTGCATGCCTTCACCGACTTCGAGGACGGCGGGTAGGGGGGCCAATGTTGAACAGTTGCCGGGGGCTGCCAGGGCCATGCTGGCAGGTAATCCAGTGAAAACCAAAGTCCACGCAGCTCGCTTGAGTACTTTCACGTAATCATTGTTCATTCACTGCTTCCTTGTCTGGTTTAGGTCTGCTTGTTACAGATTGCTCACACCTATTGTTCGTCTGGCGATCCCGAGAGGGGATTGCTCTTCTGGTTTGAATAACTGTCGTTGTTAATTGACGTTAGCGCAGAAAGGTCAAAATGCTATGAATTGTAAAAAAACGATTCCCAGTCGGACTACCCTCGACAGCCCCTGAAACCCGCAAACGATCAACCTCGTGGGGAGAGGGACGCCGAATTCACCAATCAGATCGGTAGCGCGCTCCCAGATCATCTCGTTTGCCCTCCCAGGTAGGCTGAAACTCCCATCCGGCCTGGGAGTATCGGCCGATGCGCAATTCCCGACGCGTGTTCACAGTGATGGCATCTAGCAGTAAAGGTCCACGCTCCGGCCTCTGTGGCTGGGCTTGCTCGGGAGAACGCTATGACAATCCGCAAAAAAACCACATCGCCGACGAGCGACCTTACCGATGACGCTGATGCCGGCCTGTTTCCCATCACGATCGCCTCCACCAACCCGACAGACGCCGCCCCCGCCAGCACTGCCATCACCGTGGCCAGCACCCTGAGTGTCGCGGCGACGGGGGTGAACGTTTCGTTGGACGAAACCGCCGGATTGCAGAACAGCACGGCCACCGCAAGCCCTGCGGGAGACGCTGACGACAATGACATTCTGATCTCGGCGCTGCCCTCGGCCTTCGCTACCCGCTTGACAGCGCTGGGGGCCGGTACCGCAACAGGTGCAGCCCTGAGTGGCTATACGGGGGCGGTGGGTAACACCGGCAGCGATGCGTTCACCATCACCGCGGCACCCGGAGCCAGCGTTACCGATGTCAGCTTCACCGACAGCCTGGGCGCACCGCTCAATGGCCTGGACAGCGGACTCGATACCCTCGATGGCACCAGCATCCTTCTCTATACCGATACCAACAACAACATCCTGCTGGGCCGAGCCGGGGGGCCAGCCGGTGCGATCGTGTTCGCGGCCTACATTCAAGAAAGCGGATCGCCGGTCACCGGCGGCAAGATCTGGACCGTGGAATACCAGCCGCTCAAGCATCCAGACGCCAGTAACCCGGACGATGCCCTCAACCTGCTGAACAAGGTGTTCATCGGCACCAGCCAGGACCTGGTATTCAGCCTGGCCAATGCGCCTTCCGGGCAAAACCTGTTCCTGATGTTCACGACGGCGAACCCGACCGTGGTCGACGACGGTGGGGTCTTGCGGATCACTGACCCGACCATTATCGCCACCGGCAAGAACCCCGCCGACCAATCGAGCGGCGCCAATATAACGACGGGCGATACGATCAATACCAGCCAGGCAGGTGGCCCGACCACCTTCGGCACTAACAACCAGATGATTGTTGAACAGGAGGGCATCCGCTTTTCGTTCGTCACCGGTGCCAGGCAGAATGTGACCATTCCCAACCTGGATCAGAACGAAGCAGATGTTGAATCCAACATCGACTTCACCAATGTCTTCAATACGAGGTCGGCCACGTTCGACGTCGTGCAGTTGCAAAGCGGCAAGAGCGCGGTGGTAAAAATCAGCGCATTCAGCACCGCTGCTGAACCTGGCGCGAATTTCATCAACGGCTATGTGGGTGATGCGTCGGTTGCAATCGGCAATATTCGCGTCATCAACATCAGCACCGGGCTGGTGATCGAGAACTCGGACGGATCGGCGAATGATCCGGCCATTGTCATCAGCTTTGCTTCCGGGGTTGCGACCATCACCGGCGTTAAAGCCGGCTACAGGATTGAATACACCACAACGGCAGACCACAACCGCGTGCTCATCGAGAACGGCGCGGCCGTCGACGCCAAGGGCAATAACCACGCCGATTTCGATATCGGTGGCTTCAAGCTGCTCCAAGCCTCGACTACGACCGCCGAAATCGGCTCGAAGATGATCTTCGAGGACGACGGCCCGAGCATTAGCACCACTGGCACCGAGCCAACGCTGACCGTCGATGAAACCGTGCTGGCAACCGACGCCACGCAGAACTTTGCCGCCAACTTCACCTCGGCGTTTGGCGCCGATGGTGCCGGCACCCTGACCTATGCGCTGGGTGTGGTGGCCGGGGCCTCGGGGCTGACCGACACGGCCACTGGTGAGGCGGTCAACTTGTCGCTCAATAGCGGTGTGGTCGAAGGCCGCACGGCGACGACCAACCAATTGGTGTTCACCGTCAGCGTCGCTGCCAACGGTGACGTCACCCTCGACCAGCTTCGCGCCGTGGTCCATCCCGACGCGACCGATCCGGATGACTCCACCAGTTTGACCTCGGACAACCTGGTGACCCTGACGGCAACCAAAACCGACGGAGATGGCGACAGTGTCCAGGCGACCCTGAACATCGGGCAGAACCTGGTGTTCAAGGATGACGGCCCAAGCATCAGCACCACCGGCACCGAGCCAACGCTGACCGTCGATGAAACCGTGCTGGCAACCGACGCCACGCAGAACTTTGCCGCCAACTTCACCTCGGCGTTTGGTGCCGATGGTGCTGGCACGCTGACCTATGCGCTGGGCGTGGTGGCCGGAGCTTCCGGCTTGACCGACACTGCTAGCGGTGAGGCCGTCAACCTGTCGCTCAATGGCACAGTGGTGGAAGGCCGCACGGCGACGACCAACCAACTGGTGTTCACCGTCAGCGTCGCTGCCAACGGTGATGTCACCCTCGACCAGCTTCGCGCCGTGGTGCATCCCGACGCGACCGATCCGGATGACTCCACCAGTTTGACTTCGGACAACCTGGTGACCTTGACGGCAACCAAGACCGACAAGGACGGTGACAGCGCCCAGGCCACCCTGAACATCGGGCAGAACCTGGTGTTCAAGGACGATGGCCCGAGTATCAGCACCACCGGTACGGAACCGACGCTGACGGTGGACGAAACCGTACTAACAACCGACGCCACGCAAAACTTTGCCGCCAACTTCACCTCGGCGTTTGGCGCCGATGGTGCTGGCACGCTGACCTATGCGCTGGGCGTGGTGGCCGGGGCTTCCGGGCTGACCGACTCTGCCACCGGTGAGGCAGTCAACCTGTCGCTCAACGGCGGCGTGGTGGAAGGCCGCACGGCCACGACCAATCAACTGGTGCTCACCGTCAGCGTTGCCGCCAACGGTGACGTCACCCTCGACCAGCTCCGCGCCGTGATCCATCCCGACGCGACCAATCCGGATGATTCGACCAGCCTGGCCTCGGACAACCTGGTGACCCTGACGGCAACCAAGACCGACAAGGACGGTGACAGCGCCCAGGCCACCCTCAATATCGGGCAGAACCTGGTGATCAAGGACGACGGCCCGGCACTCGCATTCGGCAACCTGATCGGGACCGGTAGCGTCCTTGCGCAATACGGCTTCTGGAGCAAGTCGGCCGGCGCCGATGGGCTGGGGACGACGGGATTGAACATCTCGTTGGTCAATGGCCAGTTCACCCTCGTCAGGCCCGACAACACGACCACGACCGGGACCGGCACGCTCACCGAGCTGGTGCCCTCGCCGGACGTCAATGGTGCGTACCAGTTCGCCGGGACCTTGACCGGTGACTTCGACAACAACGCCGCAACGGCGGACACCACCGTCGACTACACGCTGACCGCCTTTGCCAATGGCAGCTATGCACTGGATCTGGTGCAAGGCTTTGCTTCGACGATCGTGCTCAGCAGTGCCGACGGCGCACTCGCTGCCGGCGGCCCGGACCCGGTGCGCACCTTGTTGATTCCAGAGCCGGATGACCCGGCTATCCCTTCGCCCTCCGAGGAGATTGTGTTCTTTTCCGCCAAGGCGCTTGCGTCTACGGCGGACATCCTGACCGGCATCGGGCTCGGAGAACCCGACCCCACTGAAGCTGCGCTGCAGACCAACCCCTTGCCAGCGTACATAGACCCGGCGGCCATGAACGTCAGCACATCCGGCATCGGCGTCGCCAATAACCTCTTCCAAGGGGACAACCTGGCAGCCATCAGCAACGCCGATGAAAGTTTCGTCATCAACCCGGAGAGCCTGCTGACAGCCATGAAGGTGTTCATCGACAACTCCGTGGGGGGATACAACACGGCGACCGAGGACCTGTACTACAGGATCTACTACGAGGATGGCACATTCTCGAACCTCATCGAGGTCAACACCCTGACGCCGGAGGACGGCGGGCAGGTATCCTTCCTCATTGAGAAGCAGGGGACGGCGCTGATCGATGCGGTGCAGCTGACGATGGCCAGGGGCGAGATCAAGATCCCGGTGATCCAGTTCATTCAGGAGACCGAGAACCTGGCCAGCGATATCAAGCTGGCGTTCAATGCGACACTGACGGACAAAGATGGGGACACGGCGACAAGTGCGTTCGACGCCAACCTGTTCGCCAACGAGGCGGCCAACGCAACGTTCGACTTCATCCTGGTTGGCACGGGCGGTGAGCGGGATGCCTTCAACATCGATCTGTCAGTCGCCGAGAACCTGTACCAGGTCACCGGCTTCGATGTGAGCCTAAACCTGCGCGACACGCTGGTGCTCAACGGCGACCAGAGCGCCGTTGTCCAATCGATCGACAACAGCGGTGCAGACAGCATCGTGACGGTTGCCGAGACGGGCGGGCAGACAACGACCATCACCTTGGTCGGGGTCGATCTGCTCAATAGCGACATTGTGTTTGGCGGCGCCTGAGGCAGCGCACGAGTGACAGGCGAGGGTGGTATGGAAACCACCCTCGGTAGCGCCCAGATAGCCGAATTCCGGCCTGTGGTTGGCAGGAGGCCGGAGGAAGAGCAGGGGGCCTGTGGCTATCCGCCACGGCCCCTTGTATTGCTTGACTCTTATAACTCAACTAAATGACTATTTAGTTGAGTTATAAGTTATTGATATTAGTGGGAGAGGGTAGCTCACCAGATGATCCAGGGGTAGCTCATCCATGTTAGATATCTAACAAATTTGAACGCCATCTCTCAAAAAGACCGAGATTAGCGTCCAGTGAATGCACGCGTAATCGGTAACAGGCCGCGTAGTCTGAGGGCTGTAGATGCATCTGGCATTGAATGGCTGAATAAAACCTACGAACAAACGGGTGCCAGGGATATCGTGCCGTCCGGTTGTATTTTCATGTCCAGCTTGTCACCAGTGGTTAATCCGAAAGCCGCTCGAAATCGTCAGGCAAAGGTACGATCAGGTTGCCAGTCCATCAGCAGCGTCTTTGCAGGTGACGTTCCAGCGTTTATTTTCAGAGCCAGATGCTGGCTTCATATTTTTCCCAGGTGATCAAATGACAGAGCCGATTCATGATTATGATCCAGCAGACGCGCTGGTTGACCCAGAGGCCGTAGATGTCTTTTTGGCCGATGCATACGAGACTGGTGACGCAGCTCATATTGTCGAGGCGATAGCCGTCGTTGCACGTGCCAACATTCGAATCGATGCCGCTGATGAACCATGCAAACCATAGCCATGCTTGTGACGGTGTTTTTCTCGCACACGAGAAATTCGACCTGGTCAGCCGGAACACCTGGTGAAAAGCAGCCTGGCACGGGGGCCAAGCCTCTATAGGTGGCTACGCATAATGTATATTATGTTAAATGATTTGCTATGTTAGAAATGTTCATGATGTCACCAGCCCCCGAGCCTTGCGACTCCGCTGTGACCGTCGCGATTTGAGGACACTTTCGCCCCTGCAACACTGTAGCCCTTGATCTACCCGGTTTACAGCCTCGCACCGAGCCTTCAATACGCTTGGAATCCGACGAATTACGGACACTTTTGCTTTGTAAGCCAGTAACCAGTTGTTCCCTTTGAGCGCCTGATCTGTGAGCGGTAGACCCGCTAAAGCCGCAAGATCTACCTCACCGTCGACTAAATCTGAATGAATGAGATCCAGAGCGATGAGCGAACATACGGAGCTCTCCATCTGAAGCACCTGAAGGATCAAAGGGGCGTCAAGATGGATACTGAGCTCCTTGCACAGCCAGAGGAGCCAGGCAGTCTCACTGTGGTGATTCGCGGCGGCAGCCGACTCCAAAAGATTCCGGCTGAAAGCGCCCAGCGCGTTCATATTTAATGGATAACCATAGCGATGGTAGGTCGCGAGGATTTGGGTGATCACCTGCAACGTATTGGGAAATCCATACCCACATTTGAGAAAGTACGCTTCGGCGATCGCCCAGTTGGACTTCTTGACGATGGATGAGGACAGCTGCTTCAGGCCATATTTGACTAGGCTCTCGTCCTTGAACCTTGATTCAAGCGAGAACAGCATCTCGAAATAGTGGTGAATATCGTCTTTCTGCTGACGCTTTCTCGCTGAGACGGTCAGTTTCTTGAGGCTGTATTTCCAGGATTCCTGGACGAGCTCTCGCACTTCGACGATCTTCGTCTTGGAGGCGTTGATCTGGAGCTCGTAAGCACTGACGCATTTGATGATGATTGCCAGCGCCCTCTCAGCTTCCTCACGTTTGTTGAAGAAGAAAGTGAAGTCGTCGACGTAGCGAAACCCCTTCGGCCACTCACCCAATTCTGCGCAGATGGCCTCATCAATCGACACCCCGATGATTTCCGCGATGATGTGGGAAGTGTCGGGGCCAATAGGCAAGCCAATGGTTTGGCCATCCTGTGTCCCCATGCAACGGCCATCTAGGATATTGCCAAAAAATTCAGGAGTTTTTCTGGTCTTGTTCGCCTTGGCAACCGGCTTAGTGTGCAGTGCCCACGGGATGGTGTGCGTGTACACAGTGGGGAAATAGCTCGATATGTCGGTGATCAGCGCGTAACGGGCCCCTGCAGATTGGCACACGCGCTCCTCATACAAGTCGCTGAACTTCGTCAGCTCGATCGCTCTGAGACTACCGTCGGTGCCCGGTATGCTGCGAGAGATTTCGCTTTTATCGTAATGCGCCTGGATCTGAGGCCAGTACTCACAGATCTCCTTAGCCAAGGCATAGAAACTGACAGGATTAGGGATCGAGGTTGTGCGCCTGCTGTAGGAGGATCTCGCGACCGAGAATTTCTCAGACTGAGAAGCGCCGGCCTGTTTCCCCGGCGCTCCGTCCCATACAGCCTTGATCTGCTCAATGCTGTCGGCGAGTCGCTTCGTGCCGAATCCCACCGGTAGCTGAATTGGGAAATATCCTTTAGCAAGCAGATCCTGCAGCTGCATAACGCTCCTTCGCTCTGTATTTGAGGCTGATGATTTGTTCTTGGCGTAGGCAGCACACTGCAACCGCAGTACGCGCCGCCAAAGCGGGATTAAGCATATTGAGGTCTGACGAGATGTGAAGGAGTTGCGGCCAGAACAATGGACAAGCAGTACGTGGCTGTCCTGAGATTCTCAACTTGATCGTTGAGTGTGTCGAGCGACTTGAGCCCATGGAAGAGGTTGTTTCGCAGCCTGTAGATAATGATGAGCGTTGCGAACAGCACATCATGCGGTTCATCGTTCTGCCCCAACAGAACACTTTCTACCAGCACCCTGCGATCTCTGGCGCGAAACTCCAATCTGTCGAATCTGGGTAGTATGCCCTTTTCATCCGTATAGCGAGACCGCCAGAAGGCCAGGCAACCGCAAACCCCCTGATGCTGCTCATCGCTCGGTCGATACAGATCCGCAACGCGATCGAAAGCAGCAATATTCCCCTCATTGCGGCACAGATTACCCTCGAAGAAATTCCACATGGTGGTGAAGTCAGCGATGGAATGCTGAGTCTCAGGGGTAAGGCGCGAGCCGCCCGCGGTGTTATCAGAGAACCACTGTGCGGCGTTGAACTCGGCGGGAACAACCATAAATAAATTCCTTTTAGAATCGAACGTGAAATTCGAGTGGCCTAGTAAATCCATCGATGAGCTATCGTACGCGCACAATAGCCTGTCGATTGAGCCACGATTCGGCAAGTTACTCGATGCTATCCTTCTTGACTACCTCACGTGCCCAATACTGATACGCATCATTGCCGTCTCCCCCGCTCCGCTCGGCAAGCCTCTTCAGAAGCCGCCAAAAATGATTGCTGTGGCCTGATGCCCTCGAACGATCAAGAAACTCTTGTGGATCAGCTACAGGGTTGGTGCTTTTTTTGGTTCTAAGTCGTGCCAAGGGATCTGCGTCGCTTAGTGCCCTAAGGAGATTCGCCGCCTGGCCCGCAGCCTTCCGGTCTGGCCAGGTGGATAGAGGATAACCATGCCGGCGAGCAGGAATACCCATCAAGTCGTCGTATAGCGCTTGGAACGAGTGGGATGCCATCGTCATCACATCGGGTTCGAACGAGCACTCCAAGCACTGGGCGAACAGCTGCAGTTAATTGTGGGCTGGAAGGACATGAAATCCGCGTTGCGCTACGTCGATTCCAGCGTGTCGTTCGGTGGACTGTCGGTGCCCGCAGCGAGGAAGGTCGCCGAGAACCGACGGCTAGGATGATCATTCTATTCAACTGCGTTTCACAACCATCGGTGCGAACGAGTTTGATCCCCCTGCCCGTTCCTAATTCGTTCCTCACAATCTTAAAGTGGTCGACCCCGACACCAATTTTTCTGCTCGCCTCTGGATGCATGGCCATCAGTAAGTGCATTTTTTTGAACGCAAGCTTGCTGGTGATTACGCCAATTGGTGCGTTTTGCAGATAGTCTTTGAGCCGATCCAACAGCTCTTTTTTTGATTTGTACTCAAACGGCCCCAACCAGAACATTCAGAAGTCTCCCTGCCTCTGTAAACCCAAATCACGATCAAAAAAAATGGGTGTCAGCCCCACCAGAGGATTTGCGCTAAGCAATGAAATTCAGGTCGCCGTCTTACATCGCCTCACTTACCTGACCAACCTCAGGCGCAACCTCAACCTCAGTTGTCACGTTGTTGGTGATGCCGAAAGGAATGTGCACGGATGGAGCGACGGCGCTGGTCGATTTGAGATGCCCGGATTGGTCGTCGAAGAAAATGTGCGGTTTCAACACGCCCAGAATTTTGCCTTTGTCGATGCCACCCAGGAAGAATGCGTCATTGGCCATGACGCCCCAGCTCTTAAGCGTATTCATCGCACGCTCATGGGACGGAGCATTACGGGCCGTGACAATCGAAACGCGGATGCGGTTTTCGTACTTCGGGTTCTGCTTTTTGTGCTTCTCCTCGACCGATTGGATCTTGGATATCCGCACCATGAACTCCTTCAGCGGCCCAGGGTTATGAGGCTGCATGACGTTCTTCATTTCATGGGCATGAAACTCTGTCAGCCCAGAGGACTGCATGATCGACTCAGATTCATCGCCGGCGAGTACGCCGTCAAAGTCGAATGCGATGCGCAGGGTTTTGTCAGCTTCGTCGTCTTCGAATTTTGATTCGAGCACCTGCCCTGCCGGATACCCCGCCTTAATTGCACCCTCCACGTCTTTTTTTTCACCAGACAAAAACAGCGCAATATTCAGTGCAGGTATGTACTCGTACGGGGATTTTCCTTGCATGAAAATCGCCCGTGTCATCCCAAGGCCATAGTGCTCGATTGTCTTCAGTACTCGCAGCCCGGTGTCAGGATCATTCCGGGAAAGAAGGATCACCTCTACAAGCGGATCCTCAGGATCGTCGCTCAGGTCATTCACTGACAGCAAACGCTTGATGAAGGGGAACGCAATCCCCTTTGGTAGCGGGTCATGGAGGTGTTCTTGCTGAAATTTGCGGTACTCCTCCTCCCCTTGGCTCTTAAACACAGCGTCCGATGCGACCAGGTCAAACACAGCGCTGGACGCCACTCCGATTACCAAGCGGTTTTCTAATTCGTAAGGCATTGGCACCTCTCTCGATGCTTTTGAACACAAATTTTATCGGGCGCTGATCGTGTCGATCGACGTTGTGGGCGCAGCGCAAATTACAGATCAAGCGAGCAGTTTTTTGAAGTCGTGTCGCTAGATCAGATCATGCCTCTAGGGATGATGAGAACGATAATCGCTTTCCAAGTATATTTTTAAGCCACCGGTTATCGCCAATGCATATCGCTACTTGCAAGAGACGTCTCCCGTTATCGTAACTCCATCAGTCATCAACCAGAGCCGTCTTTCTCAATCCGATCTTGTCCAGGCTGCACGCAGCTGGGCCGAGCAAACGGCGGCGTAGAAACCCCTTCACCTGACTACGCATTTCAATTGGTGGCCTGTAAAATGCCTCCATAATCAGCGTTGCGAACCAGGTATGGCAAAGGCTCCAAGGAAACAGCCCCCAAGGGTAGCTCCAACCAAAGAAGGCGTACCTGCGAAAAATCGTAGGAAGAATGTGGCGAGTCCGGTATCCACCGGCGATCGCGGTGGTTCATTCGAGCGCCGCGTACAAGCTGTCCGCGTACTCGCCATGTGTCTCGGTTTGCAGTGCCCAGGTGCCCGGGATGGATTCGTCATCACTCGCTTGCTATTCCAGGGGCGAGTCTTCGATCACGACACCGACGACCTAATCATCGATATCTGGCATCCCGTTACCGGGCAGAAAGCTACTCAACGCCTGCAGATGAAGCGGTCGTTGAAGCCAACGGACAACAAGAACTTCAACGAATCAGTAGGCCTTGCTTGGGAAGATTTCTGCAAGCCCGATTTCCGTCGCAACGTTGATGAACTCCTTATCGTCTATAACTCCTCCAGCAACACTGCCATGCATGCTGCGCAAGAAGTGCTTCGTTACGCCGTGAATTCCGGTACGGCTGACGATTGGTACGTGCGTGTGCACGCCGAAGGTTCCAGCAACGAAAGCAACCGCAAAGCCTATTTCGCAATCAAGCGCGCGGTAGAGCTTCAATTGGGATCGGAGGTGGACAAGGTAGATCTCTACCCATTTGCGCTCCATCTGAAGTTCATGCCGCATGATCTGGACTCCGACCGCACGATAGAAGTCGACACCCAGAAACAACTCATTAGCCAACGCACCCATAACCGCCAAAGTGGCGACGTATGGGCTACGCTGCAGGCCCTGTGTGCTGAACTCAACGGGACGGCTGGTGAAATTTGCTTGGATACAGCTGAGCGCCATTTAGGCTCGTTAGCCACTGAGTTTCAAGCCACCCGCGCCCTTTGGGACGGATACCAAGCGCTTCAAAGCGCAAGGCAGAACAACCTGGGCCCTGGCTCATTGGGTAACCAGGCCGGCGCCCTCTTGAACCCTGAGGCGCATAGTCAGTTACAACCGCTCGCAGAGTTGTTGAGACCGCTGCTTGGCGAGGCTGGAATCCCCCAGAGTGCTGTGATGGCGGATGAGCTTCCATCAGCCCGAGCGACCTCCTCTGACCCGCGCATCTCGCGACACCTCGATCGAATCACCGAATGGCAACGAGCTCACAGATACCAAGACTGTCTCAATCAGTTGGAGCTTCTTGAAAGTGATCTGGATGAGTTTGACGACCACCAAAAGGCCAGATGGTACCTCCTGCGCGGCCTTTCGTTGTGGCACCAGGGGGAGGACATCGCTGCAGCGAATGATTTCGACGCTGCTGTAAATCTCTGTGATTCCGATGACCGAGTCTCCGCTGCGGCAGTCCGGGCTTGTATGCTCCGAGACCAGGTGCAGCAGGCTGTGGAGATTGGTACGACCTTGCTGGAGCGTTTCCCTGAGTCCTTCATCGTCTGGGCCACTACGACCAATGCTCGGATTCTTGCGGGCGAGCGGGTCAATGAGGACGATATTCCAAGCGCTTTTGTCGACAAGGCGACTGCCTGGCAGTTGGTTGCCTCCTCATATGGGGGAGCAGATGACGACCAAGGTGCAGTTCGCGCAATGCGCATCGCGTTAGATAAACCAGATTGTTCATTTTTCACCCTCGAATCTTATTTGCGCTACGCCATACGGTTGGCAACCCTCGATCCGGTACGGGTCAACTGCCGATCGCTACTGGCTGCCCACGCAGAGATGTTGCTGGACGCAATGTCGCGCTTTGACAATCGCGACGATACGGTCTGGTCTGCACAGAGTCCCAAGACTGTAAGCGATGTAGTTGGTCACCTTGCGTACTCTATGGTACTGCTCGAACGTGCAGAGGAAGCCTTGGAGCTGCTCCAGCAAGCCCGGATGAAAGGCGTACCCTTTACTGAGGTTATGGTTCGGGTCGAGATCGAAGCCATGTGCGACCTGAACCGCTGGCAGGAAGTGACTGAGCGCTTCCAAAGCACGCTTGATTCCATGCCAGACGAGGCTTTGCTGCGGTATGGCCATGCATGCATGGCGCAGTCGCGAGTTGACTTATTGCAGATCGCGCGTGAGGAGGTGGCACGTCGGACGGGGTCTGAGGTCGCGTCCCGCATAGCAATCATGCTGCAGCATCTGCATTGGGAATTACTGCTACAAGATGGCGATTCATCTGCAGTACGTGATGAGCTAGAGCAGAAAGGCGTCACACCGCATAGCACCTCTGTCATTGACCTATGCTTTGCGTGCCGTGCTTATGAGCGCGAAGAGACTCTCCGTAATCGTTATGTAGATCGTGTTGCCCACTTAGCGCCCGCCTCCTCCGATCCCCAGGAGCTAGCCATCGGTGCTCGGGCGATGGTTCGAGCGCAGCGCTACGATGTTGCTATGGGCCTGCTCGAAAAGCTTCTCCCTGTTGATGCGTTTACGGCTCTGCATGTCGATCTGCTTCATTGCTACATCCTCACAGGAATGCAGGCTAAAGCACTTAATCTGCTGCAATCGATGCCTACTACGTGGCGCGAATCGCCGGAGGCGCGAGAGCAGGCAATCTTCCTCTATAACAGCGCGGGCGACTGGATTCGAATGCGCGAGATTATGGAGCTGAACCTTTCTGAGTCACCTATGGATGCTAACGCATGGCTTATGTTTCTCCGTGTGACGGCGTGCGAAGGTGTTTTGGATTTTGATTCTAAAGTGGCGGACATCCCTGTTCTGGTTGAAGGTCAAGCCAAGACACTGTTGCTGTTGGCCAGTACTGAAATGCGTCATGGACAGGTTCAAAAAGGCCTCGATCGAATCGCCTACGCAATGCGTTCGGCCTTGGGAGATGTTGAAGCCGCTGCGACTCACGTGCAGGTAATGCTGACGGTCTCGGAAGAGATATCGGAAGAAATGCGGAATGTTCACCGGGCCCCGACAATCGTCACGCCTGGAACGTCGATAGAACTGGCTGATGAACAGGGTTGCGTTCGCCATGTCACCATTGATTTTGAAGGGGCTACCTATCCTCCCGGCTCTTCTGAGTTCATTGCTCCACACTCTGAGCTCGCCTCCAGCTTACTCGGACTGGGTATCGGTGGAGCGGTGTCTGTCAGCAATCTGGTGGGTACGCAACATTTTGAGGTGAAGGGGGTATGTACCTTTCATCGTCGGCTGCTGGAGCTTTCGCACAAGCTGATCACTGATTCTGTTGTTCCGAGTAAAAGCCTTGTATCGATGACCATTGCACAAGACGCGAATGGCGAAATGGATTTCTCGTTCTTCCTCAAGCAACTTGACCAGCAACGTGCTCAGGTAAATGACCTACTGACGCTCTATGCAGAGCATCCGCTAACGCTTGGCTTGGTCGCCAAACGGTTAGGGCGGGACATCATCGATATAGTGCGCGGCTGGGATCATGATGGCCCATGGTTGCAAGTCACTTCGGCTGCAGGCGATACCCATGATGCTTTTCCTGGCCAGATTGAGGGCTCAATCTGGGTGGTCGACCTGGCAATGCTCACGGAGCTCGCGACTCTGGGCCTTCTCGATCTTCTCGGTCACCTAACCAAGGTCTATGTCAGCACTGCCACTCGCAGAGCACTGGATGTGAAGATCGAATCCTCATCAGTATTTCAAAATAGCGGCACGATGTTTTCGCATGAGGGGCAGCTTGGATACCATGAGGAAACAGAGGATTCTCATGCCCTGAATCGGGCTTTCCTGAAAAGCATCGACCTGGCAATTTCTAACTACTGTATCGTCGTACCGGCATATGGGCCGCTCCACCCTACCCCCGTCTTGCAACGCCTTAGAGATCTACTCGACATGGAGGAGCATGCTTGCCTGACGCTCTGTCACGAGTATCACACTGGGTTGTTATCCTTGGATGGCCGTCTTCGCCAGCTCGCACAGTCGCTCGACGTTATTTCTGCAACGCCTCAGATGTTGCTCAAAGCGATGGTCGACGACGGTGTGTTGAGGCCTGTCGAGTACTCTCGTGCACTCATCAGGATGATTATCGCTCGACGTAACTTCATTTCGATCAGTTCCTCAGACCTCATAGCCATGATGGATCAAGGGTTGGCCTTCGCGAATGCGGGTATCAAAAGTCTACGCCGGTACCTCGCCGTGCCTACCGTGGTTTTCGGTTCTGCGGCTACTGCCGTCATGGAGTTTATCTGTGAGATGTACAGATCCGGACGGTGTACATTTGTCATACTGCTGGAGCTGATCAAGCATCTGGTGGAACCACTTTTCCGGCATCCCGACTGCCCTGAGAATTTTGTCGATCGAAGTCAGAGGTTTCTAGAGCGGTGCATCCCCGAATTAACATCGATGCACTTGGAGTTCATCAAGCTACAACTCGTCTGTGCTAAAGGAGAGGCACTGAGTCCGATAAAGATAGTGAAACTGGATGCCCATGATGTCTGTCTTCGATATGCACCTCAGTACAGGCATCATGACAACGCGTCCTATCTGACACATCTTGTGGATCATGCCCCCGCAGAGGACGAGCAAGCTGCTAAATATCTCACTCAGGACGCGGATGAGGTGATCCAGGAGCAGGCAGAGGCCAACTCACCTGCTCAAGTAGAGTCAAGGATCAAAACGGGTGATAGTTAAATGCGTCGTACCAGCGCACGTATCGATTTACGTCAACAGGCACCTGCGCCGGTGCCTTCGATCTCAAACCCGAGGGAATGTGGGGGGCTGCTTATATCCGTATTAAAGGGCGATCGTGGATTTAGAAATGGTACTTTTCAAGGCGTCGCCTAAACGCTTCCTCTGACCCTTCCATGATGTCCAGCACGGCGGTCGCTGCTTCCTTCCTATCCAACCCTCCTTGCGCCAATACCCCACCTTTACCGTTCACCGATTCCAGTGCAATGGACTGCCCCCGGAAAGGTAGACATCCCCGGCCTATGCTTTGAGCATAGGAGGAAGTCTATGAGTACCCAGCGATACACCCCGGAATTCAAGGCGGAAGCCGTCAGGCAGGTGGTTGAACGCGGCTATTCAGTCGCGGAGATTGCCGCACGGCTCGGCGTCTCGACTCACAGCCTCTATAAATGGGTGAGCGCCGTCACCCCTGATAAATCAGAAAAGCAGGCCAGCGAATTGCTCGAAGCCAAGAGTGAAATCCTGCGGCTACGGGCCCAAATGCGCCGCCTTGAAGAAGAGCTGGATATCTTAAAAAAAGCCGCGCGGTACTTTGCCAGAGAGCCCGAGTGAAGTACCGCTTCATGAACGAGCATCGTCATCAGTATGCAATTACCACGATGTGCAGGGTATTGCGGATCGCTCGTGCCGGGTTCTACCAATGGCTACACAAGCCCGTTTCTGAGCGCGACCAGGATAACGACCGCTTGCTGAAACTGATCCGCGATTCCTATGCGGCCAGCCGAGGGGTTTACGGTGCTCTACGCGTCTATGGCGACTTGCGGGAAGCCGGCGAGAGTTGCGGCAAACACCGCGTTGCGCGGTTGATGCGTGCCAACCGGATCAAGGCGTTGAGGGGCTATAAGGCGCCGCGCCCAATTGCCGGGCGGCCGTCGATTATTGCACCCAATCATCTCAACCGAGCATTCACAGTTGATGCCCCCAACAAGGCTTGGGTGACCGACATCACCTACATCCGCACATGGCAGGGTTGGCTGTATTTGGCCGTGGTGGTGGATCTCTATGCGCGCAAGGTCGTGGGCTGGTCGATGAAGCCGACATTGGCCCGTGAACTCGCGCTGGACGCGTTATTGATGGCGCTCTGGCGCCGTCGGCCCAAGGAGCGCGTACTGGTGCACTCCGATCAGGGCAGCCAGTACGGCTGTGATGACTGGAAGCGCTTTTGCTTGGCCAATAACCTTGAGCAGAGCATGAGTCGGCGTGGCAACTGCTGGGATAATGCCGTGGCGGAGTCTTTTTTCAGCAGCCTGAAAAAAGAACGGATCCGTAAGCGCATCTAGAAAACCCGTGACTTGGCCAGGGCCGATGTGTTCGATTACATCGAAGTGTTTTACAACCGTACTCGCCGTCATAGTCACTTGGGCGGCGTCAGTCCTGAGGCCTTTGAAAGCGCCTCGTTATGAGGCCGGAAAATGTCTATTGGAATGGGGGTAGTCCAGTACTGAGGCCAATAAAGCTAGGTTTATGAACATCAATCGATGAACGGCCGCATTCGTTTCGAGGACTTTGAGTCCGCAATCTCCGGCCCGTGAGTGGCTTATGAACATATGAGAACGCCCACTTGTTAAACGAGGTGCCATGTTAATAATGTTCATGAGCCTCGTAAGGCACTGATGTGAGGATCGATAGGCACTCCAACAACAATTTGACGTGGAGCAGCAACGCTTGGAATTGAGACAACTGCGCTATTTCGTAAAAATCCTCGAACACGGCAGCTTGGGACGCGCAGCTCTTGAACTGGACGTCGGCGTATCAGCCCTTAGCCAACAGATCGCGAAACTTGAAAGTGAACTGTCAACCCGCCTCCTTAATCGCACTACTACTGGCGTCACACCGACCTGCTCCGGTATGGCGTTCCTGCACCATGCCCAGCTATGTTTGCGGCAAGCCGAAAATGCGATCATGGCCGCTCACCGTGGGCGAATGAGTGGATATGTCACCGTCGGAATGGCGCCCACGACTGCCACTGTTCTTGCCCTGCCATTGATCAATGCGATGCGAGAGCGCTACCCGGATATTCAATTGCACCTGGTCGAGATGCTATCCGGGCATTTGGCCACGCAACTCAATGCTCGCCAGATCGACCTGGCCATTCTGTCTCAACTTGAAGGTGGTAAGCGCTGGAGCGTGACACCGCTGCTCGACGAGAAACTATTTGTCATCAGCGCACCGCACCTGCCCCACGCACCACAAGGAATCAGCGTGCAACTGTCGGATCTGGGGCAACTTCCACTGGTGATGCCGAGTGCGCAACACGGTTTGCGTTCTACGCTGATGGTTGCGTTTGAACGTTCGGGATTGGCTCCCAACATCATCATGGAAGTGGATGGCCTTGCCGTATTGATGAACGCCGTACGCGCAGGTCATGCCGCCACCATCCAGCCCGGTGCGGCAGCGGCGCTCAAAGGTGAGTCGGGACTTTCAGTGGTGGAAATTTCCGATGCTCACGTAGGTCGAAGAAACCTGCTGGCGACACTGCCTGATGATGAGCTGTCTCCCGCTGCTCTGGCGGCGCGATTGGTCATCACCGATGTCGCTCGGCAGTTGGTCGTTGATCAACAGTGGCCGGGAGCGTCGTGGATTGAGGACGTCGCGTCATGATACCGGCGCCCACTCTTCCCGGTTTCCAATACTGGGGTATCCGCGCCAAAGCCTTTACGAAAACTAAACACCCAGATTCATTTCGCGCCTTTCGACAATAAGCTGACAGCTCTACCTTCTCCCCACTCGCGAGGAGCACTTCGTTCATGCCTCCTTGCGATTGAGGAGTGATGATGATCGATGTATTGGTGATTGGCGGTGGCAATGCCGCCTTGTGTGCAGCGTTGATGGCTCGAGAGGCCGGCGCTAGCGTCATGTTGCTGGAAGGTGCACCAAAAATCTGGCGCGGCGGCAACTCGCAACACACCCGAAACCTGCGCTGCATGCACGACGCACCGCAAGATGTGTTGGTCGATGCCTATCCCGAAGAAGAATATTGGCAGGATCTGCTGAAAGTCACCGGTGGGATTACCAACGAAAAGCTTGCACGTATTGTCATCCGCGCCTCGTCGAACTGCCGTGACTGGATGCGCTGCCATGGTGTGCATTTTCAGCCGTCGTTGTCGGGTGCCCTACATGTTGCGCGCACCAATGCGTTTTTCATGGGCGGCGGCAAAGCGTTAGTTAATGCGTACTTCCGCAGCGCCGAGCGGCTGGGCATCAAGATCCGCTACAACGCTCAAGTCACTGACATTGAGTTGAAGGGCGCAGAGTTCGTCGCGGCGTACATCGGTGAACGAGAGGTCGATGGTCAGCGTTTACCCGCCGAGCGTATTCAGGCCAAAGCCTGCGTTCTGGCAGCTGGCGGTTTTGAGTCGAACCGCGCATGGCTCCGCGAAGCTTGGGGTCAAAACGAGCGCGGAGAATGGCCCTCAGACAATTTTCTGATTCGCGGGACGCGCTTCAATACCGGCGTACTGCTTCGGCGCATGCAGAACCTGGGCGCCGATTTCATTGGTGACCCGACGCAAGCGCACATGGTGGCCATCGACGCCCGCGCGCCCCTGTATGACGGAGGTATCTGTACCCGTATCGATTGCGTATCGCTGGGCGTGGTGGTTAATCGCGACGGCGAACGCTTCTACGATGAGGGCGAAGACTTCTGGCCCAAGCGCTATGCGATCTGGGGGCGCCTGGTCGCGGGGCAACCCGGCCAACAGGCCTACTCGATCATCGACCAACAAGCCCTCGGACGGTTCATGCCACCGGTATTTCCGGGCACTAAAGCCAACTCGCTGGAAGATCTGGCCCGCCAGTTGAAGCTTCCCGTTACGCAATTCGTCAAAACCATCGAGCAATACAACGCCGCCTGCCGCGTCGGCACGTTCGACCACACCGCGCTGGACAATTGCCACACCGAAGGTTTGACACCCGCCAAAACCCATTGGGCCCGCCCATTGGTAAAGCCCCCCTTCTGCGCCTACCCACTCAAGCCAGGCGTGACCTTCACCTATCTGGGGCTGGCTACCGACGATACCGCGGCCGTTCACTTCAACGGTGAGGCTAGCCCCAACCTGTTTGTCGCAGGAGAAATGATGGCGGGCAACGTATTGGGCAAGGGCTATACCGCCGGCATCGGTATGGCCATTGGTACCGCATTCGGTCGCATCGCCGGTGTGCAAGCCGCGGCTGCGGCCGGCTTCCTGACCCCTTCATCCACGGAGCCCCAACATGCAGCTGTTTGATCCCAAGGCACCGGGTAATTTGATTCCCGTACTCAACCTTGATGAAAGCGAAGTTCAGCGACAGATGAGTGTTTGCAATGCCTGCCGTTATTGCGAAGGTTTCTGTGCTGTATTCCCAGCCATGACGAGGCGTCTGGAGTTTTCTCAGGCGGATATCCATTACCTGGCGAACCTTTGCCATAACTGCGGTGCGTGCCTGCATGCCTGTCAGTACGCTGCCCCTCACGAATTCGGAATCAATGTGCCCAAGGCCATGGCCAAAGTCCGCCTCGACACTTATTCCGAGTACGCCTGGCCACAGGTGATGGGCAAGTTGTACCGGCGCAACGGGCTGGCGCTGGCGCTGGCATCCGGTGCGGGGTTGGCACTGTTCCTCTGCCTCACGTTGATGGTGATGGGCAATCTATTGACCGCAATGCCCGGGGGGAATTTCTACGGGATCTTCCCGCATAACACCCTGGCACTGATGTTCGGTGCAGTTTTCGGTTTCTCGGTACTTGCATTGACGATTGGCGTGCGGCGCTTCTGGCGCAACGTTTCACCGGCGGATGCCCCCCGGCAGGAAAAGACAGCCGCTGCACTGGAGGCCGCGGCCAACGTCGCCCGACTCAAATACCTGGACGGGGGTCATGGCGAGGGCTGCAATAATGCCGATGATCAGTTCACCCTATGGCGGCGGCGCTTGCACCACTTCACCTTCTACGGCTTCATGCTGTGCTTCGCCGCCACCGGTGTCGCCACGCTTTACCATTTCCTGCTGGACTGGTCGGCGCCCTACCCCGTTCTGAGCTTGCCGGTGATGCTGGGCATCGCAGGTGGAGTCGGCCTGCTGATAGGCCCCGCAGGTCTGTTGTGGTTGAACCTGCGTCGCAACCCGGAGCACGGCGACGAAAATCAGAAACCCATGGATCGTGGCTTTATCGCGCTGCTGTTTCTAGTCAGTGCCAGCGGCCTGGCACTCCTGGCGTTTCGCGAAAGCGCGGCCCTAGGCTTGATGCTGGCGATCCATCTCGGCCTGGTCATGGCGTTTTTCCTGACTATGCCCTACAGCAAATTCGCCCATGGCATCTTCCGCAGCGCCGCGCTGCTCAAGCACGCCATCGAAGAACGCCAACCCAGCCCGATCAACGGAGGTAGCGACTGATCGGCGATCCACTCATTCCAAAAACAATAGTGATCACCACGGTAGCCATGATGAAAACAACAACTCAAGACACCCGATCCAAGGGGTCGAAACTGGGCGCCATCCTGCGGGTCACTAGCGCGGACAATTCGACTTCTTTTTGTTCGGGTTCTATGCAACTTACATCAGGGCTGATCGTGACGCTGTCGATCATGGCCGCGGGCACGGTCTTGATCGCCTTGGTTCCGGGCCAGCATAGGCCCTGACAAGTGCTGTGCAGGACGGCATCAAATTTTGAATTGCCCCAGCAAGCTTTGCAGGCGATTGCCGATCATATACATCTCATCGACTGTCTTGACCCCGAGCTGAGTCTGACCGGCTACGCTGTCAATTGCGCGCGCGATCTGATGCACCCCGCGGTTGATCTCTTCAGCCACTGAGGTTTGCTCCTGCGCAGCGCTGGCGATCTGTGCGTTCATCGCATTGATAGTAGCAATCAGTTCGACCGTATTGCCCAGAAATTCAGCCGCCTGATCGGCCTGAGCGTTAGCGCCTTGAGCGGCTTGAGTGGATTGGCGCATGGCACTGACTACGCCACCCGTAGTGCTCTTGAGACGCTCAACCATTGCCTGGATTTCCTGGGTACTGCGCTGAGTACGACTGGCCAGGGCTCGTACTTCATCTGCAACCACCGCAAACCCGCGCCCGGCCGCACCGGCACGGGCTGCTTCAATGGCCGCATTGAGTGCCAGAAGATTGGTCTGTTCAGCAATCGAGCGAATGACATCCAGCACGGTGACGATAGAAGCTACGTCGTTTTGAAGGCTCTTCATGGAGATACCACTCTCATCAAGCTCCACGGTCAGCGCCTGAATTCGAGTCATGCTGCCATTGACTATTTGCCCCGCGTGTCGGGACTGTCTGTCGATTTTGACGGCTGCGTCTGCAGCATTTTGCGCACTGACCGACACTTCCTGCGCTGCCGATGACATCTCGTTTATCGCCGCGGCCACCTGGTCGGCTTCCTGGCGCTGTTTATCCATAGTGCGGTCGATTTGCCTGCTCTGCTCGGCCACATGGCTCACAGATCCATTCAACTGCTCGCTCATGGCAACGATTTGGCTGACGAGGCTGTGAATCTTTTCGATAAACGCATTGAACGAACCGGCAAGTTGTCCCAGCTCATCTCGACTTACAAGCGGCAGACGCCTTGTCAGATCACCCTCACCCGCAGCGATTTCGTCAAGATGGATTCGGATCAGGGTCAGGGGACGCAAACTGCGCCTGACCAGCAGTAGAGTCAGTGCCCCAATAATGCCAATCAGTGCGGTAGCGGTGATGGCTATGCTGTACATCAAGTTGCGTACCCGTAGATCAACATCGGCCCGTACCTTGGCGACCTGAACCTCAATGCTGTCCAGGTTGACCGCGGTGACCACGATCATGTCCCACTTGGGCAAATAAAAACTGTATGCGAGCTTCGGCACCACCTTATCGGTGTTGACCACGCCACCTGAATAGTTGACGAAGTGAGTGTCATTTTTTGCCGCTGCAACCATTTCACGGTTCAAAAAAATCCCGTTGATGTCCTTGCGATCACTCATGTTAATGCCGACGCCTTCGCTGCTGTCACCACGAAACAGGCGTACAACCTGGCTGTCATACCCAATGAAATAACCGTCATCACCATACTTCACTTTCGACAAACGACTGATCGCCAAGGCTCGGCTGGTGGGATCTCCGGGAGCCGCCCGATCATAAAGCTCGGCTACAGAAGTGCGAGCAATGCTCGCGTAATCCTTGAGCCGTATGCGGCTGTCCTCAAGCAGTCGCTCGCGGGTGTGAGCGACTTCTTGCTCAGCCTGGGACTGCAACGTGCCGCGGGTGCTCAAACCTAAAACCAGAGCAAACAACATCACTGGTAGTAAGGTCAGCAACAGTATTTTGGTTTTGAATGACATCGTTGAAATCCTTCACCCAATCCTATGCAGCCGCCACTGAAGAGGCGGCCTGCGAACATCGCGAGGCCGCGATCAGGGAATCACCAGAGCGCGATGTCGTAGGTAAAGTAGATCCGGTTGCTGTCACGGCCACGGGAATAATCAGAGCGATAAACGTAGTTACGCAACCGCACCCCCAGACCTTTGAAGGTACCTTGTTGCACGATGTAAGCCAGTTCAGCGTCACGCTCCCACTCTTTGACCGTGGTGGTGGACTTACCATCGTTGCCGCTCAGATAACGGGTGGAGAACGTTAGGCCCGGCACGCCGAGGGCAGCAAAGTTATAGCCGTAATTAAGCATCCAGGTTTTTTCATCCTCCTCGACAAACTTACCTATCCCGGCGTTGCTGAACGAGTAGACAGTCGCGCCACTGATGAAGGGCAAACCGGCATCGCCGCTGAGGGTCTGGTAGCCACCACCGAAAGTATGGCCGGAGATGGCGTAGGACAGTTGTCCGCTCAGCATGTTGTTGTCGATCTTGCCACCGTAGGCCGAGCCGGTATCGACACTGTTGAAGTAGCGCAAATCACTGGTCAGCACACCGCCGCCCAAGGGTAGGTCGTGCTGGATACCTGCAAAATTCTGACGGTAAAAGTTTTCCAGTTCGCCGTAGAAGTAACTCAAGCGGACGTTTTTCCCCAGCTTGTATTCGGCCCCTGCGTAGCTGAAGTCCCCTGATTTATCCCCGCCATAACCGTCGGGCACAATCGGCATGCTGTCGGTGGAATCGCGCAGTTTGAATCGATCCAGGTAGCCGCCGGTGAGGGTGAGGTTCTCGATGTCCACGCTACTGACCTGTGTGCCCTGATACGTTTGCGGCAACAGACGCGCATCGTTGTAGATCAGCACCGGAGTCTTGGGTAGCAAGGTGCCGTATTTGACCGTGGTCTTGGCCAGCTGGGCCTTGGCAGTCATGCCCAGACTTGCGAACTCGTCAGCCGCTCGACCGTCATCATGGACGGGCAACAAGCCCGTGCCGCTGCGGCCACGACCGGAGTCGAGCTTGACCCCGAGCAGGCCAAGGGCATCCACACCAAACCCAATGGTGCCGGGGGTAAATCCCGATTGGTAATCCAACAGAAATCCCTGGGCCCACTCGGTTCGCTCGCTCTTCGCCGTCCTTGCCGATTTGGTACTCAAGCCATGCTCGTCGCGGAAATTCTCATTGAAATAGACGTTGCGCAATTGCAGCTTGAGCTTGCTGTCGTCGATAAAACCTTCAGCGCTAACGCTGGCCAATGGCAAAAGTGCAAGAAGAGGGAATGAAACGCCACGGGTAAACAAAGTCTTCATAGCGAACTACTCATTGTTGTTATTTAGAGTGCAGGACAGCGCGCGCCTCACTGGTGAGGCACGTCAGGAAAAAGCAGGTGGTTTTGGGGAATCAGGTGAAGAGACTGATCGCCCCGGTCAGCAGGGCTAGCGCGGTAATCACCAGGGAAGTGAGCACCGCCCATTTGACGGTGGCTTTCTGGAAATCGCCGATATCGCGATCAACCATACCCACCAGCAACAGGGTTGAAGCTACCAACGGACTCATCAGGTGTACTGGCTGGCCGAGAATCGATGCACGGGCGATCTCCACCGGATCAATGCCATAGGCCGCAGCGGCATTCGCCAAGATGGGCACCACACCGAAGTAATAAGCATCGTTGGACAGGACGAAGGTCAGCGGCATGCTGGTAATCGCCACTACCAGCGGGAACAAATGCCCCCAGGACGGTGGAATCCAGTCAACCAGGGTTTGCGCCAGAGAGTCGACCATCTTGGTGCCCGAGAAGATCCCGGCAAAGATACCGGCGGCAAACACCAAAAGTACGACGGTCATGGCGTTGCCCGAATGGGCAAGGATGCGTTCCTTCTGAATATCCAGTTGCGGATAGTTGATCATCAGCGCCAGTACGAACCCGATCAGGAACAGGATCGCGGAATGCATGATCCCCATCACCAGTGCGACCATCACCGCGATAACCAACAACAGGTTAACGTAGGCCAGTTTCGGTCGCTTGTGCGGAGTGTCTTCAAGAATCGCCTTGATGTAGCAATCTCCCCCGCCGCTTTCCAACTGGATATTTCCGATCCGTTTGCGTTCCGCACGGCCCAGCAAAAACGCGGTGAACACCACCCACATAGCACCGCCAATCATGGTCGGCAGCAAGGGAACGAAGTAGGCACCGGCATCCAGGCCCAACGCCGCGATCGCCCGGGTCGCTGGGCCACCCCAAGGGGTCATACCACTCATGATGCTCAGAGAAAGCATGGCAATGGTCGCCAGAATCATCGGATTCATCCCGATACGTTTGTATAGGGGAAGCATTGCCGCGCAGGTAATCATGTAGGTGGTGGTGCCATCACCGTCCAGGGCAACCAGCAGCGACAGCAACGCTGTGCCGACAGCGATTTTCATCGGGTCGCCGTTGACGCGCTTGAGGATCTTGCGAATCAGCGGGTCGAACAGGCCGGCGTCGATCATCAAGCCAAAAAACAAGATCGCGAACAGCAGGAGAGCGGCCGAAGGAGCGACCATTTTCAAGCCATCGAGCATCATCTTGCCGGTAGTGCCACCGAAGCCTCCAATGACGGCAAAGACAATCGGCACCACCGTCAGGGCGACTATCGGTGACAACCGTTTGGTCATTATCAGGACGGTGAAGACCACCACCATGGCCAAGCCAAGCAATGCGAGCATAGGTAAGTTCTCTTGTTCTTATGAGTAGCGTGGCCGACGCACAGGCGCACGACCCCGTACCCGCCAGACGGCACGATCAACGGTGCCTGGCGGGGGTATTCATTGAGGTATTTAGGGGGCTTGATTCAGCCGTGACCGGTCAGGCGTGTTCCGTAACCTTCAGGCCATCCCAGTTTTCGCTCTGGGCTTGGGTTGGGGTCGCTGCGGGCGAAGGTTTGCCGTCCAGTGTCCGCATCAGTGTTTCGCGATCGCAGGCATTCTCCGAGATGGACATCACTACGGTGGCCACGGCGTTGCTTGCCAGACTGGTCAAAGCCCGGGCCTCTGACATGAAGCGGTCGATGCCGATCAGCAGGGCAAGGCCGGCCAAGGGAATGTCATGGATGACAGTCAGTGTCGAAGCCAGCGCGACAAAACCGGCGCCGGTGACGCCTGCCGCGCCCTTCGAGGACAACAGCATGATTGCCAGCATGGTCACGGTCTGCGTCAGGCTCAGCTCAATGTTGCAGGCCTGAGCAATGAACACCGCTGCCAGCGAGAGGTAGATCGCCGTACCGTCGAGGTTGAACGAATAACCCGTTGGCAGCACCAGCCCCACCACACCTTTTTTGCAACCCAGGGCTTGCAGCTTTTCCAACATCCGTGGCATCACAGGCTCGGTGGAGGAAGTCCCCAGCACCACCAGGAATTCTTCGCGCAAGTAGCGCAGCAACTTCCAGAGACTGAAGCCATTCGCCCGGCAAATGCTCCCCAGCACCACAAAGACGAAGAAGGCACAGGCGATGTACAAGGTCATGATCAGCTTGGCCAACGAGCCCAACGAGGTAATACCGTACTGGCCCACGGTGAAGGCCAAAGCGCCAAAGGCACCGATCGGAGCGAAGCGCATCAAGTAGGAGAAGATCTTGAACACCATGTGCGAGGCGGATTCCAGTACATCCAGTACCGGCTTGCCACGCTCACCTATGGCCGAAAGCGCAAAACCGCAAAGCACCGCGATGAACAACACCGGCAGCACTTCACCTTTATTGAAAGCACCGATGAATGTGTCGGGGATGATGTGCATGAAAAACTCGACCACGCCCAGCTTCGCGGCGGAATCGGTGTACTGCGACAGGCCCTTGGTGCTCAACTGGGTGGGGTCAATGTTCATGCCCACACCGGGCTTGAACAGGTAGACCGCCACCAGGCCGATGATCAGACTGATCACGGTTAGCGCCAGGAACAGCAGCATGGTCTTGCTCAACAGACGCCCGAGGGAGTGTTTGTCGCTCATGCCGGCGATACCCGTGACGATGGTGCAGAACACCACCGGAGCGATCATCATCTTGATCAGCTTGATGAAGGCATCACCTAGCGGTTTCAAGGCAATGGCCTGTTGTGACCAAAAATGCCCAACCAGCACACCCAACAGCACGGCGAAGAGAATCTGGAAGTAGAGCGATTTTACAACTTTCATGGCATCACCCATTTTTAGAATTGTGCTGATGCAATAACGGCAATGACTAGGGAAATTATCCGGCAAGTCGTTGGGAAGCCGCGGCGTAGACAAAACCGGAGAACAACCGGCGCGATGTACGCACCACCGAAGCACGAATTGTCTCACCCTGATCGCCGGTGTAGGACAATACGACATCTATCCCGCCACTTGGATGTTCAATGCGTACTTGCTTCAAGCGTGGCTCGCTAACCCCGCCGAGCAATTGCGCGACCACACTGCCTTCAGTGACACAAGCGGTGGCAAGGCCGATGGAGCCGGTGATCGCCAAGGCCCGGTGGCAGTTGTGTGGCATGAAGTAGCGCACTTGGATTGTGCCGCCAGCCTTGGCCGGTGACACCAGTACTGGCTTGGGAATCACTTTGTCGCTGACATCACCCAGGCCCATTGCCAGGCCGGCTTGCAGTCGCAAGGACTCCAGGCGACGCAGGAACTCTTTGTCGGCATCCAATTCAGCAGGACTTTCATCACCACGTTTACCCAGTTGGCCGGCTTCGACAATCATCATTGGCATCGCCATATCGATGCACGTCACCGCAATACCGTCGATCACATCCTGTGTTTGACCCGTCGGGAACAGTTTTCCGGTCTTGCTGCCTGCAGCGTCGAGAAAGGTCAGTTGCACAGGCGCGGCGGTACCTGGCACACCATCGATGGCGGTATCGCCTTCATAGCTGACCTTGCCGCCTGGGGTCTGGACTTCGGCGTTCACAAACGTCCCGGTGTTGAGGTTGCGAATACGCACGCAGGTCAGGTCTTTGCCGGCCTTTACCAACCCCTGCTCGATGGCGAAGGGGCCAACAGCGCAGAGCATGTTGCCGCAATTGGGCGCGGTGTCGACTCGACGCTGGGAAACCATAACTTGAACGAACAGATAGTCGACATCGGCGTCGGGATGCAGCGACGGGCTGACGATCGCCACCTTGCTGGTTTGTGGGCTTCCGCCACCGATGCCGTCAATTTCCAGCTCATGGCCGGAACCCATCAGGTTGAGCAGCAGCTCATCACGTTCTTCGATCGCAACAGGTAGATCCCAGGCGAGAAATACCGGGCCCTTGGAAGTACCACCGCGCATGAGCACACAGGGAATTCGTTGCATGAATACTGACTCTTATTGATCAATCGGGGTAATTGATGTGCTGAGAGCAAGAGTCGCAGGCTTTGAAAATTGTTTCCAATGCAAATATCAGCCTGATTATTGCGTTTAACGAATGAAGATTCTAGGATTCCCAGGCGCAACCACCCCCGTCTGCTGAGATAAAAAAGTGAATTATGAACTCAATGACATCCGATCTTTCGTGAAGATCGCAGAGCTTGGCAGCTTTCACGAAGCTGCCGATGCATTGCATCTCTCTCAACCGGCGTTGAGCCGGAGAATGAAAAAACTGGAAGAGGGATTGGGAACAGCGCTTCTTGATCGCACCACCAGAAGGGTCAGCCTCACCAGCGTGGGGCGAGATTTCCTGCCCAAGGCACGACGCTTACTGGATGATTTCGATGACTCGATACTCAACATCCGAGAGCTGGCGGAGCGCCAGAGCGGCCGGGTAACCCTCGCCTGCATCCCCACCGCAGCCTTCTACTTTTTGCCATCGGTCATCCGCCTCTACAACGAGCGCTATCCACAAATTCGCATTCGCTTGCTTGACCTGAGTGCGAACGAAGGACTGGAGGCTGTCCTGCGTGGCGAAGCCGACTTTGGCATCAACATGATGAGCGGCCAGCACCCGGACATAGAGTTCGTACCTTTGGTCAACGAACCTTTTGTCCTGGCGTGTCGACGCGATCATGAGTTGGCCAAACGAAGCGCCGTCACCTGGTCTGAACTCAGTAATTACCGCCTGATCGGAGTCGGTCGTCTGAGCGGCAACCGCATGTTGCTTGACCATGCTTTGTCGGGCTTGAGCTGGCGTCCACAGTGGTTCTATGAGGTGCAACACCTATCAACGTCGCTGGGTCTGGTAGAGGCTGGATTAGGCGTATCGGCAATGCCGAGCCTCGCAATGCCTGCTGTGGATCATCCAACATTGGTGAGCGTCCCGTTGATAGAGCCCGTGGTTAACCGATCGTTGGGACTGGTCTACCGAAGAGGCGCCTCCCTCTCCCCGGCTGCGGAAAAATTCGTCTCGATACTGCTGGAACAGTGGGAGAAATAACCTCACCCTTCCCGCTGGCCTGAGTTGAGATGCAGTGGTCAACTAATCCCGGACACTGCGCTACGTTTAGCCGGCGAGGTGTGGCAGTGGGCGCGTTCAAACCGCTCGTCCATTGCTTGGCACTCTGGCGGTGATAAAACCTCAACAGTACAAGTAAAGCATCTTGGGAGTGAACGTCATGCCACGGGGTGACAAGGATAAATACACGGATAAGCAAAAGCGCAAAGCCGAGCACATCGAAGAAAGCTATGAGCACAAAGGTGTTTCAAAGGATGAAGCCGAAGCGCGGGCATGGGCTACCGTCAACAAGCAGTCCGGAGGTGGCGAGAAGGCAGGTGGCTCTGGTGTCCGTACGTCTTCAGGCGAGAAGAGAGCCGCGAGGTCAGACTCGGCCAAACGTGCTGCAAAATCACGGCAAGGCTATTCGCGCACGTCATACTCATCGTTACAAACGCAGTCCAAGGAAAGCCTGATGAAGGAAGCGCGTAGCCAGAACATCAAAGGGCGCTCCACTATGACCAAGGCAGAATTGGTCGAAGCCCTGCGTAAACACGATTGATGAGGGCCTGAAAGGATACCACCAGTGAGGCAAACGGGCGGAACTTCGGCCTGCGGACAGTTTCCTCTGCTTATATCGGGCATTCTCGCCCGATCGCCAGGAGGAACAGCCTATGTCGACAACGCCGGGTGGCCCAGCGCCTTCTGCTAGTGAACCCAGAGACCATCGAGCGTTACGGCCTGACCAGTGAGGCAGTGGCCTGGGAGATGGCGCTGGGTGCCTTGAAGGACAGCAATGCCAATGGCGTCATCGCCACCACCGGTGTCGCTGGGCCTGCTCCTGAATCACAGGGGTAGCGCCCGGCACTTTATGCTTTGCTTGGGCATTTGCTGGCGAGCCCATCGCAGTATTTGCCCATACTTAGCGATTTTTCGGAGAACGCTCGCAGGTTATGCAGGAAGGCGCCCTCTATGGTTTGTCCCGGCTTACTCACTATCACGAACTTTGGCTGCGCGGGAGCGCGCATGAGGGGAATAGCGATGGCGGATGATGAGCTGGACTCAAGGAATCACCCCGTCCAGGAAGACATGGCAATGTAGTAACGAGTTTGGCGCTTTGAACGAGTAGGTTGGTATGTGCTCTTGGGTACCAGCGAGGATGGCATAGCCACCCTCTACCTGACATTGCGCAGCGTCTACGTGGGCAGGCTCGAAGGGGTAGTCAGCGCAGGCCCATCCAAGCGGGGTTGTTCATTACCACTGATGCGTATAACTCGCCGTCAACACCGTACCCGGCGCAGGCAGGTGGCTGGTGTTGTTGCTGTTACGCATCAGCTGGCTGTACAGCGGGTAGTAGTGGCGGTTGAACAGGTTCTGGATACCCACGCTGACCTGGTCGTCAGCAGTTACCTGGTACTGGCTGATCAGATCGACGGTGGTGTAACCATCGACCTTGCGTCGACCGAAGCTGGCAACGCCATCCAGACGATAGTCATCACCGTCAAAATAGGTGGCTTGCACACGGTTGCTCCAAACGTCGCTGGGCTTGAACTGCACGTAGGCGGTCAGCTTGAGTGGCGGGATGCGGTACCCGGTCATGTCCTGCCAGTCACCGGCGTCCGGCTGTTCCCTGCCCTTCATCCAGGTAAAGGTGCCACCTGCGCCCCAGCGTTCATCGTTGGTCAGCCAGTCGGCGCTGCCTTCTACGCCGTAGATCCGCTCTTTGGTGCGCGTGAGGATCAGGCCGTTGTTGAAGCTTTGCACATCGCCAAGTTTTGAGGTGGTGTAGAACACTGCCAACGACGCCAGCGTCTGCTCGCCCAATGCACCGCGCCAGCCCAACTCGTAATTGTTGGTTTTCACAGGTTCCAGGTTCGAAGAGTCGATGTCGAATCCACGTCGGGCGTTACGCAGCTGCACACCAATATCGGGCAACTGGAAACCCTGGCTGAACGCGGCATAGATTTCCTGGCCCGCCACCGGTGAGTAGGTCACGCTGAGGTTGGACAACACCGAGTCATAATGAACCTCACCGCCCTGGACGGTGGCCGGTTGGCTGGCTGCCGACTCCGACAGCGGGATGAAGTCATCGTATTCGGCGGTGGCGTACTCGTAACGCACACCACCTTCCATCGACCAGTGATCGTTGAACTTGTGCTGCAGCTGCGCAAAGCCCCCGACACTGCGCGAGGTCAGGTCAGGCATGTAGGTCAGCTTGCCGATCTTGTCGAACACCCTGCCGCCGCTGGCGTCGTAGACCTGCGGGTCGAAGATGTCGATGGGCATGTCGCTGCGCTCCTGGTTGAAGTCGGCGCCCCACAGCAGCTCGGTACTGCCCGCGCTGCCGATCGGGGTACGCAGCGTGACCCGGCTGCCGAACACTTCGCTGTTCTGCATCACTTGATCGACATTTCGCCCGCGCGTGGCCACTGCCCGCGCATCGAAAGGCGTGAAGCGGGTGAAGTAGTCGCGGTAGTAGAGCTGCGCATTCAGCGTACCGCCGAGTATGTCGGTGTGCGCGTATTCAAGGTTCAGCAGCGTGTTCTTGATCTGGTTCTGCTCGTCCAGCGCCAGGCCCGACAGTGGCCTGGCCGGCACAGAACCTGGCGGCAGCCTGGCGACCGACGGGTCGGAGGTATAGTCGGAGTCCTGCTCGGCGTTGTAGTGGCTGGCCGACAGCTGGATTCGCTGGACATCATCAATGCGCAAGCCCAGTTTGCCGCCAATGTTGTAGGTGTTGGAATCAAACAGATCACCCTGGCTGGGCTCTGGTGCGATGCGCTGCCCTTTGGCGTCATAGGAAGCGCCAATGTGCCGGGCGCCGAAGTCCAGGGCGTAATCGACCTGGCCCTGGGAGCCAGACAGGTGATGCTGCAACTGGCCGCCAAGGCCGTCACTGTCCAGTTGGCTCAGGGGCGATACGGCGCTCAGGCTGGTCTGTGCACGCGGTTCACCGCCGGCCGGGCGGGTGGTGATGGAGATGATGCCACCGGTTGCACCCGCACCATAAATAGCACTGCTACCGCGGATCACTTCGATGCGCTCGATCAGCGCCGGGTCGATGTTGGCAAGGTTGCGCGAGGAGTCGCGGTTGGTGTTGAGCGGGACACCATCGACCAGCACCAGCATCGTTCGTCCGCGCAGCGTCTGGCCGTAGTCGGTGATGGTGCGGCTGGAGTCAGCCATGCCGGGAATGCTTTTCGCCAGCAAGGTGGCCAGGCCATCGGAACCCTGGCGCAACTGCTCAAGTTGCTCGCGCTCGATGACATTGACCTGCCGGGCTTGCGGCACCAGGTCGCTGTTCAGACGCGACGAGCTGATTTCCAGGCTGGCTAGCTCCACTGCTGTGGAATCGTTGGCGGCCGCATCGGTAACAGCCGCAGATTTACCCGGTACCACCAGGTACGTGTGTTCGTTACGCTCCTGGATGGTCAGCCCGCTCTTGCCCAGCAGCCGTTCCAGCGCTTGCTGCAAGGTATAGCGGCCGCGCAGAGCAGGCGCAGTCTTGCCAGCAGCGATTTCGCTGGCAAACAGGATCTGTGCCGACGATTGGCGCGCAACGGCATTGAGGGATTTCTCCAGCGAGGTGGCTGGAACATCGAAATCGATCGGTGCAGATTGCGCCATCGACCATTGGCTGAGCAGCAGGCTGCTGGCCAGCAAGGACAGGCGCACAGGCGCACGCAGGAAGGGCTGACTCACGTTTTTATTCTCCACAAAGTAAGGTTGCAGGGAGATAGCCGTCAGCACAGCCGCGTAACCCTACCTCTGTCGAAAATTACTTTTTCGCGTCGCGCGATTTGATCAGCACCGCGCCATCGGTCGCGGTCGAAACGCTCACCGGCAGGATGCCGGGCAACAGCGCCAGCAGGCGTTCAACATGCTCGCTGTCGAACACACCGGATACCGGCAACCGGGCAATACCCGGGTCGATGAGCGTGATCGGCTGGCGGTGGTAGCGCTGGAGCGTGCCGATGACCTCGGCCAGCGGGGTGCTTTCAAACACCAAGCGGCTGTCTTTCCAGGCGGTGACATCATCGGCGCTGACCCGTGTTACCTGACCCGGGATGCCATCTCGCACGCGCAATTGCTGGCCAGGTTCGAGCAGCGCAACCGCATCGGTGGCGCTGCCCCGGACCGTTACCTTGCCTTTGGCCACGGTCACCTGCACCTCTTGCCCGTGCCGGTTGACGTTGAAGCGGGTGCCTACCACGCGCACCGTTGCCCCGCCGGCATCGACCAGGAACGGGCGATACACCCTCGACGAGACCTGGAACAGCGCCTGCCCCCGTTTCAGTTCAACCTGGCGAGTGCGCAGGTGCCAACGGATGGTCATCTCACTGTCGCTGTCGAGCAGGACCTGACTGCCATCGGCCAGCTGCAGTGCCTGGCGCTGACCGACCTGGCTGGCAATGTGCTGGGTTTGATAAGCGGGGTCGAACCAGACTGCACCAGCGGCCATTGCCAGCAGGATCAGCCCCAGCGTTTTGCCTGCTGTGCGCTTGCGCTTGGCGGGTGTTGGCGGCGGTAGCGGAAAACGCTGCTTGAGCGCTTCACGAAAGCGCGCAATGGCTTCGTCTTCTTCGCGATAGTCCTTGGTTTTTTGCGAGTTGCGGCTCATGGCAGTAGCGCCGTCCCCAGGTGTTTGCGGCAGGCGTTCATACCCAGGCGCAGGTGCTTTTCTACGGTTTTGAGGGATATGCCCAGACGTTCGGCCACTTCGGCTTGCGGCAGTTCATGCAATTTGTGCATCACGAACACCATTTGACAGCGCGCAGGCAAATTGGCAATCGCATCGGTCAGCAGCGCCAGGGTGCGTTCAGCGTCAACATGGCGCTCCTGGCTTGGGGCGCCACAGGCAACGTCAGGCAATGTCGCAACGCCGACCACCCAGGCCTGGCGTCGACGCTCGCTACGGTAGCGGGTGATGGCGATATCGTGAGCGATTTTGCGCAACAGGGCCACCGGCGTGCGCACACCTTGCTTTTCATCCTGTTCCAGCAACTGCAGACACAAGTCATGTACCACTTCACGGGCGAAGACCCGTTCACCGAAACGTCGGCGCACATGATCCACCAGCTCGTCATAATGGCGAGCCAATGTTGCCAGGAGTGTGGGTTTGCTAGGCTCGACCTGCACGATGACCTGCGCGAAGGGGGGAACGAATGCCTGGAAGGAAGGCGTGGTCGCGCAGTATAAATGCGAATACTTTACATTTAAAGCAAATACAACAACCTCTGCTCAACGATGTCCATCATCACTCGGAAACCGCCATGCTTCAGATTTTTGAACGACGCCTCGACCCTTTCCCGCCCGACGAAGTACCACCCCCGCCGGTGGGCCTGTTGCGCTTTATGTGGGCCTGCACGCGCGGCGCGCGTGGCTATGTGCTTGCGCTCGCGCTGCTCAGTGCCAGTGTGTCGATTTACGAAGCCTGGTTGTTCTCCTTTCTTGGCCAGGTCGTCGACCTGCTCTCGTCCTGGCAGGCAGGCGGCGTTGCCGACGGCCAGGAACGTCGCGTGCTCTGGGGTATCGCTATCGTGCTGTTTAGCAGCATCGGGCTGGTGGCGCTGCGCACCCTGGTGCAGCACCAGATACTGGCGATCAATCTACCGCTGCGATTGCGCTGGGACTTCCATCGCCTGATGTTGCGGCAAAGCCTTTCGTTCTTTTCCGATGAGTTCTCCGGCCGGGTGACCACCAAGGTGATGCAGACGGCACTCGCCGTGCGCGAAGTGCTGTTCACGGTGATCGAGATCGCCCCCGGGATCGGGGTGTATTTCATCGCCATCATCGCCCTGGCCGGTGGCTTCGCCCTGAAGCTGATGCTGCCTTTCATTGCCTGGGTCGCGTTGTTCGGGCTGGCCATGCTGTACTTCGTGCCGCGCCTGGGGCAAGTCGGGCAGGAACAGGCCCATGCGCGGTCATCGATGACCGGTCGCATCTCGGACGCCTACACCAACATCACCACGGTGAAACTGTTCTCCCACTCCAAACGTGAGGCGCACTTCGCGCGTGCGGCGATGGAGGATTTCAAGCAAACCGGCTTTCGCCAGATGCGCCTGGTCAGCCAGTTCGAGATCGTCAACCAGATGCTGGTGGTAGCACTGATTGTGGGCGCAGGCGGCTATGCCCTGTGGTTGTGGCACCAGGGTGAAGTCGGTACCGGGGCGGTGGCGGCGATTACCGCCATGGCCCTGCGCATCAATGGCATGTCGCACTGGATCATGTGGCAAATGACTTCACTGTTCGAGAACATCGGCACCGTTCAGGATGGCATGGCCACCCTCACCCGTGGCCCCAAGGTGCAGGATGCGCCGAACGCGGGTGTGCTGCAGACACGCGGCGGCGCGGTGAGCTTCGACAATGTAAGCTTCAACTACAACGGTGAGCGCCAGGTGCTCGATGGCCTGAGCCTGAAGATACGCGCAGGTGAAAAGGTCGGCCTGGTGGGTCGCTCCGGCGCCGGCAAGTCCACGCTGATCAACCTGCTACTGCGCTTTTACGACGTGGACAAGGGGGTGATCCGCATCGATGGACAAAACATCGCCGAGGTAACGCAAGACAGCCTGCGCAGCGCCATCGGCATGGTCACTCAGGATACCTCCCTGCTGCATCGCTCCATTGGCGACAACATCGCCTATGGCCGTCCCGATGCAACCGATGTGCAAATTCGCACTGCCGCGATCCATGCCCAGGCCGATGGCTTTATCAACCAGCTGAGCGACAAGCAGGGCCATCGCGGCTACGACACCCTGGTGGGTGAGCGCGGCATCAAGCTCTCGGGCGGCCAGCGCCAACGCATTGCCATTGCCCGGGTGATGCTCAAGAACGCCCCGATCCTGCTGCTCGACGAGGCCACCAGCGCGCTGGATTCCGAGGTGGAAGTCGCTATCCAGGAAAGTCTCGGCGAAATGATGGAGGGCAAGACCGTCATCGCCATCGCCCACCGGCTGTCCACCATCGCGGCTATGGACCGTCTCATCGTCATGGATGAGGGGCGCATCATCGAGCAAGGTACGCACGCCGAATTGCTCGGCAGGAACGGCACCTATGCTCGCCTGTGGCAGCACCAGAGTGGTGGGTTTCTGGGCGAGGATCAGGGGCTGGCCCAAGCCGTGGAGTAGTCATGGCGCGGCCATGACTGGCTAGCGTTGACCGCTTATCCGCAAGCAATGAAAGCCCGGCATTGAAGCCGGGCTTTGCATAGCGCTCTAAGCGCGCCGTTTGATTGCGACCTTCGACCAAAGGGTAAAGGCGACTGGTGGTGTCCAGCCTGAGTTTGATACGTGCTCTTGCAGGCACACGTAATGATTGCCTTCGTAAGTCACGCCATCCTCCTTGCGATACCGATGGTTCAACTGCCACTCGGGGAACTCTGGATCAGGGATGTCTCCAGCAGTTCGAACGCTCAGGCTCTTGCTCGGCAGCGACTCATTTCCCTGAGAGTCTGTTGCCGTGACAAAGTAGCTGTACTGAGTGTTCGGCGTTAGGCCTGAGTCCTTCAGCGTTAAAGCTGCCGCATGGCCTATCGCAGCCCCATTTCGGTATAGCGTGTATGTCTCGATCGGACGAGGGCCGCTTGAAGCCCCCCAACTCAAGGTCAGACTGATCTCGGTTACGTCCCTGGCGGACAGGTTCGCCGGCGCCGTTGGCCGGTCACCAGGCGCCGACCCGCCGTGAATCAATGGGGAGTAACGATCGTAGAACTCCCAGTTGTAGGGAACATTGTGCTTGGTAACGCCGTCGTCCCAGTTGATAGACCACGTCATCAGCCCTTTGATGGAATGGCCGGCAGCGTCGAGACGCTTGAATGCATTTACAACTGCAGCAGGATCGATCACATAGCCAGTGGCCGCAGCGTCATTATTGGCCGGTAAGCCAATGACAAATTTATCTGCGGGGATGGCGATGTAGTCCCGAATGCCAGTCACCAGGCTTTCGGTCAGGTAGTAGAGGAAATCCTCTTTCATCTCATCATTGTTCTGTGCAATCCAGGCACCTTGACCACCGTTGGCCTCCTGCACCCAGATCCCATCGCCACCTTGGTTGTAGTACTGAGGCGCGATGAAGTCGTAGTACCCCTCAAGGGCCTGAATGTAACCAACGTACTTGCCACCAACTCTGAGATAGGGAAACTCAGGTGCCATGCTGATGATGAAATGTTTCCCTTCGCCCTTGTAGTGATCCTTCACCAGTTTCAAGGCCGCCGGCAGCACCGTCTTGTTGTCAGCAAAATCAATGGCGCTTTGCTCCAGGTCGATATCCAACCCATCAAAACCGTAGACTTCAACCAAGCGAATGATCTCATTCGCCAGTGGCTGCTCATCCCCCTTGTGCAACTCAATATGAGCGTCGGCGCCGCCCAATGAGATCAACACCGCCCGTCCCTGGCTGTTCAGCACGCCTACCTGACGGCGAAACTCTTCATCGGAGAGGTTGTAAGGTCTGAAGGTAGGAATACCTTGGCCTTTCATGAACGCTACAGCAACAACGTTGTAGTCCTTGGGTACATCCACCAAATTCAGATTGGCAAACTGCCCACCTTGATAACCATCACTATGGCCGGCTGGCCAGTTATGCCAGAAACCCATGAGGATTTTTTTATTGGCAATACTAGGCATCAATGATGCTGAGTCATTTACGTTGGACTTCAGTAATGAAAAATCAATCGTAGACATTGTTCTATTCCTTCAGAACTGTATGAGGGCCGTACATGGCCCGCGCTGACTCAAAGTTCACATCAAACGCCTGATGGAGTGCAGTGCCGGTATCAGCAACACGCCAAAGCAAGGCATTGATCTGCTCCCTAGAGGAGAACTTTCAGGCTAGCGCAAGGTTTTGGATTGTCCACCATGAAAATACGATTACAAAAGCAGAAGAACACACGCTAATGAAACGCTCCCACCACCCGCCACTTCACCCTCCCCGCCGAAAATAAACGGACCCGCCGGGGCTCGCGCCCCCTCAAGGCGCGCCGAACAGCATCGTCCAATACACGCCCTCGTCGCTACGCGAGTTCGCGGCGTAGGCCGCGCCCACCTGGGTAAACATCGGGTTCATCAGATTGGCGCAATGCCCGGGGCTGGCCAGCCAACCTGCCATCGCCTTGCTCGGTGAGCCCTGCCCTGCGGCGATATTCTCGCCGATCTGACGGCCACGGTAGCCCGCATCCCACGCCCGATCTGCCGGCAAATCACCGTTGGGGGCACGATGCGCGAAGTAATTGCCGTTGGCCATCGCCCGGCTGTGTCTCTGCGCCGCCGTCCCCAAAGCGCTATTCCAGGTCAACGGACGTGCCGCGGCGAAGCGCTGGCGACCACACAGGCGCGGCTTCGCCCGTGCTGCGTTGACCTGTGCCAGCAACGCTGTGCTCGCAGATCGCCCATCGCCGAGCTGAGCATCGAGCAAGGGGCGCGCCAGCACCACCCGCCACTCGTTCCGGGCGCGACTGACGCCGATATCGGCAAATTGGCTATCGAGCAGGGCCGCGCAGTAGTCGCTCTGGAGCATGTCAAAGGCCTCCTCGGCATCTTGCGCGCCGACCAGGCGGATGGTTCGCACCGTCACTGCCTGATAGCCGGCAGCCTTCAACCTTTCCCGCAAACCGCCGCTATAGCCGATCGGCAACGCCAGGTTCGACTTCAACGCCAGCGGCGTCGAGACCCGAACCACGCGCCTCTCGCAGCGCTGGGGCTGGGCGCGGTAATCGTTGATGGCCTCCACCAATTGCCTTTCTCCGCTGGCATGGGCGGGGCTGGCGAGCAAGGGGAACAAAGGCATGAGGCAGAGCGAGACAAAGCGGGGGCAGCGGACGGCTTGGCGCATGGGGCGAACAGCTCTGGTGGGATGACGGCGGTAATGCCGAAAAAAGGGCTCGGCTAAGACTGCGATCCTCAACACAAGGTTCACGCGCAAAGGGTACAAATTTATTGTTGGAGCAATGCCTCCATTCCAGGCTGACGCCTTCTAGTCGGACCGGTACAAAAAGCGGCCATAGGCCCTGTCCGTTTCCCTAGCGAAGGACGCTATAAATCTCAGAAACCACCTGCATCGTTGCGTCTTCGACCGTTCCTTCATTACGGCACAAAACCCAGCCGTGATCTGCAACCGCTTGCTCGAACGCCTTGGTGCAAGCGACATGTTCTTCCAGCTTATGCATCACAGTGCTGCTCAGCCCACGGGTTCGTGCCGCTGCCCTCGCCCATGAAACCTCAGGGGGGGTGACGACCCCGACATGCAGGTCTGGCACTCGCACGTTGCGATCCATGTTCAACTGTAGAATCTCTGCAAACGGGACCATCCGGCGAAACGCGGCATCGGACGGGTACCAGCGATCGATCAGGATGATGCTGTCCGCTGGCTGTTTGGTCAGCACGTGCTGGGAAATCCAGGTACGGCTATCAGCAAAGCGCTCACACACCCCCAACTCCAGATCCCGGCTGGGATTTCTGACGAGCGTGTTAACCAGGGCCATTGTTTCACCCCGATAAGGGTCGCTTTTTTTCTCGCAGAGTCGGATCACCTTTTTGTTGTCTGCCCGCAGTACTTTCGTCACGGCCTCCAACAGTGTGGTTTTGCCGGTGCCCTTGGGCCCATCGAGAGAAACAAACAGCGGACGATTCATTCTTCAAACAACGCTTGATATACAGTTTTTTGCCCAGTTCGCTCGCTGCACGCGCTTGGCGCGACTACGCGAATCGAATGGAGGGCCGTGATGAACAGACAGTGATGAACACTCTACTGGTTTCTGGCTGACAGGTCTCAAAATCTCGGGCTACAGCCGCTTATGAGCATCGCCTCGCCCAAATGAGGCGACAGCAATTATGATGCTTACCCGTCAGACAACTGGAAGTCCGATCCTCATGCTCAAGCCCTTGGCCGTACTGACCCTCGCTTGTGCTTCTGGCTACGCCAATGCCGCGCCCACCGACCTCACCGGCGTCTGGAAAGGCACCCTCGGCAAGGCCCCGATCACCGCCTGTTTTAACGCCGCCCCCGACAGCAACGGCAGCTACTACTACCAACGCTTCCTCACGCCGATCCAGCTAACCCGGGAAAAGTCCGGCGAACCCTGGGCCGAAGACGGCAAGACCGGGTTCTGGCAACTGGACGCCCTCCAGGGCGATACGCTGACCGGAACCTGGACCAAGGCGGCAGGCGGCACGCCGTTGCCCTTGGCGCTGACGCGGTCGAGTGCCGAAGGTTGTGGTGGCGACGCCTATAACGCGCCAATGGAAGCGGCACCGTTGCCCGTCAAGGTAGAGAAAAATACCTTCGGCGAACACGCTTATCAGGTCAGGACCCAAGGCGCCCAGGTCACCTTGAAGCTGGAGGGAGATGGCCCAGCCATCCACAAGATCAATCGACACCTGGCACGCCTAGCCGTCAGCCCCGAGGGCCAGCAAGCGTTCTTCAGCGAGCGACGCGAATACCTGGGCCGCGGCGGCTCCGCCGAAACCAGCGAGATCAGCGTTACCCCCACGTACTGGTCGTCTCAGTGGATCACCGTCAAGTTCTACCGCTGGACCGCAGGCTATGGTCGCGGCGGCATCAGTTGGGGCCTGCACACCTGGAACCTGCAGACCGGTGAAAGCGTCGATCCCTGGACCTGGATCGGTACGCGCTTTGAGTGGTACAGCCCGTTCTCCGGGCATGTCAACCTGCCGAAAAAATTCGCCACCTGGCTCCAGACCCAGGCCACAGCGGACAGCGACTGCCCCGGCGTGGCGAGCTACGCCTCCTACGACCTGAGCTTCGACACCCAGGGCATGCGCCTGGCCAACCAGGCCACCGGCGATGGCTGTGACGTAGATGTGACCTTCAGTTGGAAGCAGGTGGAGCCGCTGCTCTCGGCACAGGGTCGGGCAGCGCTGCCAAGCTTGCAGGTGCCGTGAGCAACGCCTGGATGTAACCGGCCAGCCGTTCTTCACGCGGGCCCTGGGACCGATCCTGACTGTTACCGGCCAGGCGCACGGCCTGCTCAACAGGGTGCGCCAGGTGGCTGGCATCGCCGGCAAGAGCAGCGCGCAGTGCCAGGCAGCGCGGCCGGAAGCTTGGGGCGTACCAGTCGGTTTCTTCGTTGAACAAATGGTCATGCAGCTCGCGGGCATCGCGCTCAAGCATGGCTCGGGAGAAGGCCAGCTCCGCCCGCAGAATCGCCAGCAGCACCATGCACTGCTTGAGCACCAGGGATGGCGACGCCAACATGGCCTCCAGCTCCTTCCCAAGCGCTACGGCGCCCGCCCAATCCGCCTGATTCTGCCGGGCATACAAGCGATAGCCCAGCGCACTCAACGGCGCCGGCATCGGCTGGGTACTCAGGTGATCAAGATCGCCGCCGGGCAGGTCTTCGGCTTGCATACCCGCAGCCCCCAAGGCCATCAGGCGCACACCGGCCAGTGCCTGCCCCTGTTCATCAGGCTTGTAGAGCCAGGCCAGAAATACCGCCCCATCACTGACCCGGCCCGGCGCGACCGTGGGCAGCAGATTGGCAAGGCCGGTGGTCAGATTGCACACCCCGAGCGCCAGTACCAGCGCCGCAAACTCGCCGCCCAGCAGCGGATACAGCACCAGGCACAGGCCCGCGAACAACAGGTTGAGCAACGGCCCCATCAGCGTGAAAACCAGCATGGGCCGACGCAATGGCTGGTGCGGGGCATGCGCTGCCATGACATAGCCGGCCAGTGGCTGGCCTTTGCCAAGGCGCGACCAGCGAGCCTTCCAGCCACGCTGCAGCGGCTGAATCTCCAAGGCCAGCACCCGCGCCGCCAGCACCGTCATGCCAACCCATTTGGCGCCCAGATAGTGCCCGCCTTCGTGCACGCAGAGGCTGACCACGCCCAGGATGCAGGCCATGAACATGGCTGAAAACGGCTGCAAACCGACCTTGATGCTCTCGCCAAGGATGAGCGCCGACAGTAAAAAACCCGCAATGCCGATGGCCAGTTGCAGCAGTACCAACAGCCGATGTATTCCTCTGAGCAGCATTATCCAGTCCTTGATAAACGGGCCGCGCATTGAAGCACCGGTTCTGGACCGACATCAATGTTCATTCGCAGCCTGCAACGACGCGGCGTTGACGCACATTCAAGCACAACCTGAACGAGGTAGCTTGCACCCGCGAACCCGTTTCCAGGTTCGCGGGGCGGGTACAACACCTTGCATGTCTGTTGCCGGGGCTTCAGAACGCCCAGTCCAGGGTCAGGCCGACCCCGTGGCTCTTGTCGCGACTACCCAGCAGTCCGTTGTAGTCCAGGTTGACCCGGGCCTGGCGACCCAGCGCGATCCCCGCCCGTGCACCGACTACCGCCGCATCACGATCCAGGGACAGCGCCTGGACCGTGTAGGTATCGCCCTGGCCAGCGAAGGCCAGGTGCTGGTCGGCCCCGGTGGAACTCAGGTTGTGCTGCCAGCCCAGGGTGGCGGAAAGCTCCACCGCCTGGCCGCCGGACAATTGCAGTTGCTTGCCGGCGCGCATGCCCAGGGTCGAGAGCCAGGCATCCCGGTTATCCTGCCCACCCTTGAGCGCAGCAGCGCCGCCATGTTCCTTGAAACTGTCGCTGGCTATATGCACATAGGCCAGGTTGGCGAACGGCTCCAGCGCCATGCTCGGCAGTGCGACCTTCCAGGCGGCCTCGCCGAACACCTGAGTGCTCTGGGCATCGCGCTTGCTCTTCTGGCGATCGCTGACCTCGTTGTACTGCAGCTCGCGCTTGGTCTCGATCCGGTGCCAGCTGTGGCTGCCGCCCAGGCTCAGGCGCATCTGCTCCAGTTCCTTGCCTGCATAGGCACCCAGATGGTAGCTATCGACGCTGGCCGAGGAATGACGACCATCGCCCATGCTCAGCGAACTGTCGCTGTAGCCGGTGAAGACCCCGACGCGGGTGTCCTCGCTCATCTGCCCGTCGATCCCCAGCAACATGCCGCCAATGGAACTGCTATAGCGTGCCCGAGCGGAATCACCCTCGGCCTTGCCCCAGGCCCCCAGGGCCTTGACCCACAGGCCGTTGCCCTGGCCTTCCACGGCCGGCGCGGCGGCGATGCCCTGCTGGCGGGTACGCTCGCCCACGGCGTCGCGCAACTGGCGGCTGTCGTTGAGCAGCAGGTTGCCCACCGCCGGGTGGATTTCCCCGGACAGTTGATCGAAAGCCTGCTGGGCGCTGCCGGCATTGGCCGACAACAGCAGGCTCTCGTAGACCGGGTTGCCCGCGCCGAGCTGATCGGCGGCCGCGGCCACCGAACGCTGGTTGGCGGTCAAGCCGACACTGGCGAAAGAAGTGGCGTTACGCTGCACTGCCAGCTGCACCCCGCTGCCGGTATAGGCCAGGCCACCACCGAGGAACAGTGAGTTGGACTGCACACTGGCGAAACCGCCCTGCACGCCGCCCGCGGCATCCAGGATGTCGAACTGACGCCCCACCAAGCTGGTTGTCCGCTGGGACTGCAGCGAAACCCCGGGGTTCTGCAGATCCAGGGCCAGGTTCGCACCGTCCAGGAAAGCCTTGCCATCGCTGACCAGGCGGTCGCTGCCAGCGGCATCCACCTCCACGGCATAGGTCGAGCCCGGCTGGAAGGTCACGTCGGCACTCACGTGCAAGGTGCCGATGGAGTTGCCTGGCGCCACCACGCCGCCGGCGTTGGCCACCAGCGCGCCGATCCGGCCATTGCCGCCCAGCACGCCGCCGGCATTGACCGTCACCGCCGATTGCAGCGAACCATTGACCGCCAGCCGTCCCTGGTTGACCAGGGTCGGGCCGGAGTAAGTGCTGTTACCGGTAAGCACCAGGGTACCGATGCCCTGCTTGGTCAGGCCGCCATGGCCAGCGATATCGTTGCTCCACAGGTCCAGCCCGCAGCCCAGGTCGTTGCAGCGCCGCTGGGTCGGCTTGCCGGCATCCACCAGGGCGCCGATACCCGGCAGATCGACCACGAACTGGCTCGGGCCGTAGCCACCGGCGATGCGGAACGCCTCGGGAATGTCCTGTTCGGTGACCAACATGCCCGGGCCCCGCAGACCCTTGTCCAGGTCGATCTTGCCCCAGCCGTACAAGGCATCGATGCCGGGTGCGCCCATGTCGGTGGCGGTGGTGCGCAGCACGCTGGCGATCTGTGCGCCGCTCATGTAGGGGAAGCGCTCCATCAGCACCGCCGCCGCACCGGCGGCATGGGGCGCGGCCATGGACGTACCGTTCTTGTTGGCATAGCCCTGGGTCAGGTCTTCCAGGCTGGTGCCGCCAATCACCGCGCTGTAGATCCGGGTGCCGGGGGCCGATACGCAGAAGCTTGCGGTATAGCCGCAACGGGAAGAGAACGTGCTGATCAGGTACGGGTTGGCGCTGCTGGTGTCGGGGTTCTGCTGCAACGCCGCCACGGTCAGCCAGTTGGGGGCGATCTCCGGGACGAAATAGGCCAGCCCGGCAATCGCATCGGGGTTATTCAGGTTGTAGTCGTTGCCGGCGGCGAAGATCGTCATGACCCCGCTGCGGGCGGCGGCGATGGCCCCGTCATAGGCGCCACCGGGCAAGGTGCCCAGCAGCGGCTGGATCTGCGCGAACTGCGCCCGGGCATCGTCCACGGTGAAATGCGGGAACTCCGGATTGCGCCCACCCTTGGCGAAGCGATCGGTGATGCCGATGCCCCAGCTGTTGTTGATGATCCGCGCGCCGCTGGCCACCAGGCTGTCCCAGCCGGCCTTGTACACCGCGCCATCGTTGCCCAGGACGATGCCATCCTCGGGGCCGGGGTCGCCGTTGTCGGCGCTGATGATCTGCGCATCGAAGGCCACGCCGTGCATCGACACGCCGTCACGGTTGCCGGCGGCGATCCCGCCGACGTGGGTGCCATGGGAACCGAGCTTGCCATCCGAGCCCACCGACGGGCTGCCATCATAGCGAAAAACATCGCCGACCTTCACCGGGATGTAGGGGTCGGTGTACTGGCGGATACCGGTGGTGACCAGGGTCACCATCTTGTCCTTGCCGGCAAACTCGGGGTGCTGGGCGTATACCGGCTGGTCGAAGATCCCCAGCTTCACCCCCTTGCCGCTGTAGCCGGCGGCATAGGCGCTGTCGGCGTGGATCGCCCCAAGCCCCCAATCGGCCTTGAATTCGCTGCTGCGCCAGCTGCTGGCGTCGCCGAGGCGCCCACTCTCCACGTAGGGTGCGGCCTGGGCCGTGCCCATCAGCGCCGCCCAGCCCACCAATGCGCGACCCAGTGGGGCCAGGGGCCAGCCCTGCCCGAGCGCGCTGTCATCCTTTCTGACTTGCTTCACTACGACCTTCCTTAGTTGCATTGATGAAAAACCGCGTTGGTCAAACTCCGTATTGCAACGCCTGGCCGGCGAGCCCTTGGCACCACCAGCGCCACGGCGCTTCAGAAACGCCATTGCAGGTTGAGTCCCGCGCCATGCTGTTGCTCACGACTGGCCAGGCGCCCCTGGTAGTCCAGGCTCAGGTCCAGGTCGCGGGTCAGCCCCACCCGTGCCTGGAGCCCCACCAGCGCGGCATCGCGCAAGGCCGGCGCAGTCTCCACCCGGAACGGCAGGTCGTTACCGGCAAAGGCCAGGTGCTCGCGATCCTGGGTCCCGCTCAGGCGGTGCTGCCAGCCCAGGCTTGCCGCCAGCTGCAGGTCTTGCTGCGGGCCCAGTTGCCATTGCTGGCGCCCACGCAGGCCCAGGGTGCTGAGCCAGGCATCACGCTGCTCGTCGCGAGCCTGCAGCGCCGCGGCGTCGCCCTTCTCATGGAAGGCATCGCGGTCCAGGTGCTGGTAGGTCAGGTTGGCGAAGGGCTCCAACTGTACCGCCGGCAAAGCCAGGCGATAGGCCGCCTCGGCGAACAGCTGCTGGCTGCGGGCATCGACCCGTGCGCGCTGGCGGCCGGACACCTCGCCATAGGCCAAGTCGCGCCGGACCTCGGCACGGTGCCAGCTGTAGCTGCCGCCCAGGCTCAAGCGCAGCTGGTCCAGGTCGTGGCGGGCATAGGCGCCCAGGTGGTAGCTGTCGACCGTGGCCCGGGAGTGGCTGCCACCCATGCCCAGGGAGCTGTCGCTGTAGCCTGCGGCCAGGCCGGCGCGGGTCTGCTCGTCAAGGTCATGGTCCAGGCCCAGCAGCATCCCGCCCAGGGAACTGGTATAGGACTCGCTGCCCTGCACGCCCTCGATGCGTCCCCAGCTGCCCAGGCCCTTGAGCCAGAGCTGGGTCGAGCCTGGCTCGCTCGCAGTCGTTCCAGGCGCGTTGGCATTCAGTGCAGGACCTTGCACACGCTCGCCCAGGGCATCGCGCAAGACCGAGCCCTGGCTGAGCAGCATCGAGTCCAGCGCCGGGTAGATCTCCCCGGACAGCTGCCGCAGGCCGTCCCGGGCCTGGTCCACCGAGGTCGAGAGCAGCAGGCTTTCATACACGGGATTGCCCGGTCCCAGCCGCTCCACGGCGCCGCCGCTGGAGCGCTGGTTGGCGGTGGCACCGACACTGGCGAACGTCGTGCCGCTGCGCGTCACGTCCAGCTGCACGCCGCTGGCCGAATAATCGAGTACGGTCCCCAGAAACAGGTAACCGGGCTGGACCTGGGCGAAGCGCCCGTTGACGCCACCCGCTGCCTGCAGGATGTCGAACTGGCGCCCCACCAGGCTGGATACCGGGCCACCGGCCAACAGGTTCGGCTGAGCCTGGGGCACCAGGCTGAGATTGGCGCCACCGACACTGGCCTGGCCGCCCACGACGAGCCGGTCGCTGGCCGTGGGCGACAGCTCCACCCGATAGGTCGAGCCCGGCTGCAAGTCCAGGTTGCCGACGACATTCAAGGTACCGATGGAGTTACCCGGGGCCACCACGCCCCCGACGCTGGCGGTCAGGGCACCGATCCGGCCGTTGCCGCCCAGGGTACCGCCTGCGTTGACCGTCACCGCCGATTGCAGGTTGCCGTTGACCGCCAGCAACCCGTCATCGACCCGGGTCGGGCCGCGGTAGCTGCTGTCACCCGTGAGCACCAGCCAGCCGGCCCCGGACTTGACCAGGCTGCCCTGGTAGACCCGCTGCGCGGCAGCCGCGTCCCGGGCCATGCCCAGGGCATAGTCGCTGCGATCCTGCTGGCTGGCTCCCGGTGCCAAGCCATTCTCCCAGCCGCGATCCTTGAGGGTCTGCTGCCAGGCTTGGCGTTCCGCGGCGTCCTCGGCCTGACGCTGCACCAGGGCCTGGTCGGAGATGCCGTTGCTCCAGATATCGCCCTGCCCGCGCCCCAGGTTGACGTCGAACTCACCCAGTAGCTGCCCGGGGCCGTGCAACGCCCGGCTCAGGTCCGGGACGCCCCAGCCCACCCGGTCGCTGGGCCCTTGGGTCGGCGAGCCATCGAGCTGGCGCGAGGTGGTCAACAGCACTTGCAGGGCCTGCTGGTTGTTCAGGTAGGGATAACGCTCCATGACCAGGGCCAAGGCCCCGGTGGCATGGGGCGCGGCCATCGAGGTGCCGTTGTAGGTGGCGTAGCCGCCACCGGGCACGGTACTGGTGATCGCCGCACCCGGGGTCGCCAGGCACCAGTACTTGGCGATGCCGCACTGGTTGTATTTCTGCTGGTTGTTCTTGTCCAGGCCCGACACCGCCAGCCAGTGGCCTTCCAGCTCCGGCTGGAAGTACGGCAGCGCCGAGCGCACGCTGGCATTGGCATACCCGCTGTTGCCGGCGCTGAACACGTTGATCACACCACGTCGCGCCACGTCGCCGGCGGCGTCGAGCCAGGTGTCCTGCTGGAAATGCTGGGCGTAGGCCGCGCGCAAGTCGCCCAGGGTCTGGTAGCTGACCCCCTTGGGCTGGCTGCCCCAACTGTTGTTGATGGCCCGTACCCCGGCATCCATCAGGGCACCGTAGACCGCCTTGAAATACCGCGGATCGGGGCCGGTGCCGAACTGGAAACTGTCGTTGTGGTTGGTGTTGCCCACGTAAACCTGGGCATTGAAGGCCACGCCCTGCATGCCAACGCCATCACGGGCCGCGCCCATGGTGCCGGTGACATGGGTGCCATGGCTGTCGTTGGCGCCATTGAGCACCCCGGACACACTGAACGGGGTGCCGTCCAGGTACTGGCCGGTGGCGGTAACCGAGTGAAAACGTCCGGGGCTGGCCTCGGGATGGGCGGCATCGAACCCGGAGTCCAGGGCGCCGATGCTGACCCCGGCGCCGGTGATCCCGGCGGCATAGGCCTGGCTCGCCTGCATGCGCTCCAGGCCCCAGTCCTGCTGGTATTCGGCCGACCGCCAGCTGGCGGGGTCGCCCGGGCGGCCGGTCTCCTGATAGGCCGCCGCAGCCGACAGCGGCAGTCCGGTGGCGAACGCCAGGCACAGGGTGCCCGTCAGCGTCTTGAGCTGATCACATCTCACATCCATGTCGATGACTTCTCTTGTTTTTGTTGTCGGGTCGCCCGTCCTGGGTCAACCGGTGTGTCGCTGCATTGCTCGGCCGCAAGCCTGCGGCTGCAAATATTGCTCCCACGTCAAATATTTGTGCAACACCTACCGTGCACGAGCGTTCAACCTAGAGCTGAAACAGCATACAAACGCTCGCGGTGGCGATTCGAACAGGAAGCGCAGCGCAAAGAGTACATTTGTACTCCATGCGAACAACTGGATAGCGCTCTCCCCCTTCACTCACCCCGGCTGACCTTAACGGATCAACAGAGTGCTAACGAATTCGGATGTAAGAAGGTATGGACTGGCATTTTTTACACTCACGCCGCACTATCCGTTTTTTTGGAGTTTCATATGCATATCATCGAATGCAGCCTCAAGGACGTGGAACAGGCCGCCGTTCTGTTCAACCAATACCGGGTCTTTTATGAGCTGCCGGACGATCTGGAGAAATCCCGCGATTTCCTCGAATCAAACCTGCACAACAACCTCTCGCGAATATTCCTCGTCCTCGACAACGAGCAAAACCCCGTAGCCTTCGCTCAGATTTACCCAGCCATGTGCTCCCTGGCAATGAAGCGCTTCTACTGGCTCTACGACCTCTTCGTCGCCCCGCACGCGAGAAAAGCCGGCTACGCCCGCCATCTCATGTACCACCTGACCACCCTCCTCGGCGCCGAAGGCGCGGACCGCATCAGCCTGGACACCGCTACCTCGAACAAGGCCGCGCAAGCCCTGTACGAGTCACTGGGCTATCAACGGGAAGGCGAATTCGTGACTTACCACCAATACCTCGCAAACACCGCCCCCCATTGACGCTGTCGAGCCGTGACAGGTTCGGCCCGCCATCCCCAACGCCAGCAAACACCGAGGCACCGCAGTCGATGGACCCGACGCACATCCAGGCCCTTCAACAACTACGCAGCGTGCTCCCCATCAGCCTGCGCCACGCCCAGGCCTTGCTGGAACACTGCGCAGGCAACCCCCAGCAGGCCGCCGAGCGCTACAAGACCGAGCTGCTGCAGGTGCTGGTGGACAAGTCCGGTCTGCCCGCCGATCAAGCCCAGGCGCATCTGCACAACGCAGGCTATGACCTGAACCGCGCCTTGAGCGCGGTAGAGCAAGCGCGCTTCACCCTGACCCAGCGCATCCTGCGCACACATCACCAGGACAAGGCCCGGGCCCTGGACCTGATCGCCCAGGCGATAGAAACCGCCGAGCAACTGCCGCGCCAGTACTGGCTGGCCTTCGAGCGGCTGGAACAACTGGCCCCGGCACCGCGTTGCTTCATGGTGCTCCACGAATGGCTGGCCTTTGAGGACTGGGAAGGCTTTGACAGTGCCCTGCACTTTCATCTGCCGCAGGCCATCGCCCAACTCAGGCACCTGCAACTGGATGCCCTGGCGGACACCCTGGAACAGGCCGATCAGCGCCAGCAACGGCTACGGGCAGCCCATACCGAGCGCGAAAGCCCAATTGAGCTGGCCGTGCGGGTCAATCAGGATCCGTTGTTCAACGCCTGCCAGGACAGCTTCAGCCAGCAGCGGCCGCAGCTCGACGAGCGCCTGTACGAATGGGTGGAGCAATACATAGAGCAGTTTCCAGCCTGAGCGGCGAGTTCGCTTCAGGTGTCACTGGATATCCTTGCCCAGACAATGCGCATTGACGAACGTCGCGGTGTGTCGCAGCGCTTCGCGGATATCCGGTTTGGCAATGCCATGCCTGCCAGCAAATTGCTCGACCGCCGCGGTATCAAAACGGGTGGTCTGGATGAAGTCCAAGGCCTCGACGTTTGTATTCAACAACCGCGCAATGGGACGAACGCTGAGTAGCAACTTCATCAGTCGCAGCGGCATGTGATGCTTCGGCGCTTTCACGCCAAGCGGGTGTGCCGCCTGGGCCAGGAGTTCTCGCAAATTGGGCGTCTGGTCATCAAGCGCCAGCAGTTCCTGCCCCACCATGGCGGGATCAAAAGCACAGGCCGCCACCAGTTCGACCAGGTAATCCACGCTGACCAACGGCAGCCAGTGCTCGGGGGTCCCCGGCACTGCCGCCAGCTTTCCTTGCACCAGGTTGCGTATCAGCTCCATCAGGGGCTGCCCCTCGAGGATGTGTCCGGTGCGGCTGTGGCCGCAGACTGTCGCAGGGTGGACAACGGTAATCTCCCCGCCCTGGGCCGCCATAACCTGCAGGGTCGCAAAATACGCCTCCAGCTTGCTTGCCTCGTAACCACCGACCTTGCGGTAAACGGCGGGCCAGTTGGTCAGCTCTGGACGACGGGGATCAATACCGATGTTGCGCAGATGCTGGTGATTCTTCAGCATGTAGCCGCCGATCAACACCAACCGGCTGTTTTGTTCAGCGGCCAACAGCGCCACCTGCCTCGACCCCTCGACGTTCACTGCCCGTGACTGTTGCAGCGAAAGCCCCCAGGCGAATTGGGCCCCCAGATGAAACACTATGCGGGCACGTCTTAGCACGGCTCGGTCGATATGACTCAGGCCAAGGTTATCCCGCTGCAGATCGCCAGATACGGCGAACACCTGGGCGGCATTTCCCCCCAGGCTGGCGACGTGCTCACGCAATGCGGCCAGTCGCTCCGGGCGCCTCATCAAGACCCGGACCGTATGCCCTTGTGCACTCAAGAGCGCCACCAGATGCTGACCGATGAAGCCGGTACCCCCTGTGACAAAGCACTCCACGCTCATTTTCCTGCTCCTTGGTAAGGTGAGAAATCAAGCGTAAACTATCGACCCAACTCTACAGTCAAGCGGTGTTTTCATGAGAATCGGCGAACTGGAGGCTCGTAGCGGGGCAAGTCGGCACACCCTTCGTTACTACGAACAAATCGGCTTGATCTCGCCCCAGCGGCGGACTAACAACTACCGCATCTACACCACGCAAACACTGCAGGACCTGGACTTTATCCAGCGCGCACAGGGCATGGGGTTTTCCCTCGGGGAAATTGGCGAGATTCTCGATGCGCAGCGCAACAAGCTGATCGACTGTGCGGCCGGCGCGAAGCTGATTGAAAAGAAGATGGCAGAGATCAAACAGAAAATCGTCAGCCTCCAGAGTATTTATCAGTATCTCGATGAGGAGCGCATCAACCTTGAACGCAGTGCCGCCGAGCAAATTGAGCTGCAGAAGCTGAACAGCTCTCCCAACTGAGAGAAAACCTGTAGGTAACGCCTTCTCACGCAAGAACAAATCAAGGATTGGAACACCGTGCATAGGGAAATCATCTTGATGCGTCATGGTCAGCCAGACCTGGCCACCTCCGGCAAGATTTCAGCGCTCGAGATGCAGCGCTGGATCGAGCAGTACGAATGCTCCGAAGTCAAAAACCAGCCCGCACCACAGGTTAGCGTTGAGCTGGCGGCTACCGCCAAAGTGATTGTCTCGAGCACCGCGCCCCGGGCACTGACCTCCGTGCGAGCGCTGGGCTTGCAGCCCATTCTGGTCGACGCGGTTTTCTGCGAGGCGCAACTGCCTCATGGCCGCTGGGCGCTGCCGCGTCTTTCCCCCTTCACCTGGGCATTCATTCTTCGTGTCTTATGGTTGTGCGGTTTCTCAGGCACGGTTGAGTCTGCCCGCAAGGCCAAACTGCGGGCCAACCAAGCAGCGCAACGACTTCAATCCCTTGCGGATGAAGGGCCCGTACTACTGCTTGGCCACGGAATCATGAATCAGCTGATCGCCAAGCAGTTGGAAGCTGCCGGCTGGGTTCGCCAACAGCGCAATGGCAATAGCTACTGGAGCGCCACGACCTATCGCATGAGGCAGGCGTAAGTTCGCTGGCATGCCGGGGATCCATTGCGCAACGCCGGATGCTGCCATCTATGCCTTTGCCAGCTGCGCGGCGCTGATCGGCAAGACCACCCCGGCTGGCCGTTATCTGGCCAGTGATGAAGACGTGGCGCTGGCCTTGCTGGAAGAGGCGCAGGTTGCCGTGGTGCATGGCAGCGCCTTCGGCCTTGGACCTTACTTACGCATTGCCTACGCCCTGGACGCCCCATCGCTGCTCGCAGCGTGCGCGGCGATGGGGCGGTTCTGCCGAGCGCTCATAAGGCAGTCGTCGATGCATCTTCACTTGACGTAAATCAAACACGCAGCTTGTGACAGGTGTAGACAAGGGAGGTGCTTTCCAACCTCTCGATCGCTTCGGAGTAACCCCCATGGCACCCCAGCCCTCTGCGCAAACACCCTCTACCCCCGCCTTTGCGCCTGTACAAGGCGAACACTGGATCGAGCCGCTAAAGGAGGGTGGACATGTCCTCATCAGGCCGTTGCGCGCCGAGGATCGCGAGCGAGAAAAAGCCTTCATCATGCGCCTTTCACCAGAGTCGCGGCACTTTCGCTTTTTGTCGCAAATCACAGAGCCGGGGCAAGCGATGCTGGATCAGTTGATGACCATCGACATGCGTCAGCATGTGGCGTACGTGGCGTTGGCACACGTCAATGGCGAACTCCTGGAGGTCGGTATCAGTCGCTATGCAGCCAGCCCTGAAGCGGATGAGTGTGAATGCGCGGTTACCGTTGATGATCAATGGAAGCATCGCGGCCTGGGGTCACTGCTACTTGGCCACCTCATCGACAAGGCGCGGGCGAACGGCTACACAAGCCTGTTCTCGATCGACTCGGCGGCTAATACGGCGATGCGCGATCTGGCTCGCGAGTTTGGTTTCTCGACCGTGCGTGACCCCAGCGATGCGTGCCAGGTTATCCATCGGCTTTCATTGCTGTGATGAGCGTTGCCAGGCAGCATCCGGGCCGCGGAACCACGCTGAGGTACGCCGTTGTCAGGCCACCGGAACATCCGGCGTGATCACCAGGACACTGCTGGGCATCTTGTAGAGTACCCTTTCAACCGTGCTACCAATGTACTTGGCCAAACCACGGTGGTGCACCCGCCCCATCACCACGATATCGGTGCCGTGATCCCGGCAAAAGGCACTCAAGACTTTTGTCGGGTCGCCCATGATCATGTGGCAACTCTCTGGATCGATACCATTGCGCGCGGCCAGCTGGCGAAAGGCATCGCTTTGGGCTTCATGCAGACGTTCGGCCACATTGGAGCCAAACACAAAGGCGCTACGCCCCAGGTTTTCTGCATCCGTTTGCATAGCGGTCAGGTCGTAGGCATACAGGATTTCCACTTGCGCCTGGCATTGCATGGCCAATTTCAACGCTTCATTGATGATACGGTCATTGAACCCTTGGAATTGATCCTCAGGGCGTGACAGATCAACCGCTGCCAGTATTTTGCGCGGTAGGGCGTGGCTGGCCTCGCTGACAAAGTGCAACGGTGTTCTGCTTTCGCGCAACAGCCGGATATCCAGCGTGCTGAACATCGCCCGCATCAGGCGCGATTCCTGCTCGATATCCTTTACCAGCATGGTAAAGGGCTGTTCTTTCAAGTGAGTCAGCATTTCCTCCAGGACATTCTCTACCCACACGACTTCAGTTGTGACCGTAAGCCCATTTCTACGCAGGGGAGCGGCTTGGGCTTCAAGCCATTGATGATGTTTCTCGACATAGGCCTGGCGCATCACCGCCAGCGCCTGTTCATTGACCAGGCCCGCAGTCGCAAGCCCTTCAAGGTAATCAAACGCCACTATATGCAGCGCACTACCTTTAGCCTTGGCCAAGGCTGCAGCACGGTCATAAGCGTCAGTGCGACGCATCAGGGACGGAGCAATCAGCAACAAGCGTTGAACGTCAGACATGACTCACCTCGGGCGAAGTAATGAGCAGGTACATACCATCCTGCATCCGTCCAACGCTGAACGATTGATTTGCATCAAGCTCGCGATGCAATGCAACGCGCAATGGCCCACTGCGTTGCTGAAGGCCATACCAGGCGATGTCGTCCGACGCACGGTAACCCGACTAGTGAAAATAGCCTTGGATCCTTGATCCGGGTCAATCGATTCGCTGGTTTTGCGCGCAGGCTAAACCAAGGTGAATGCCACGCTCCCGAAGAGGAACCGATGCCATGGCGACCATGAAAGCTGCAGTTTTTGTGGAGAAAAACAGGATAGTGCTGGAGCAAAAGCCTATTCCCGACATCGGCCCGAGTGACGCGTTGGTGCGCCTCACAACCACCACCATCTGTGGCACCGATGTCCACATCCTGCGCGGTGAATACCCTGTCGCCAAGGGTTTGACCATCGGTCATGAGCCCGTTGGCATCATTGAAAAGCTCGGCGCCCAGGTTCAAGGCTTTAGCGAAGGACAGCGGGTCATTGCCGGCGCAATCACCCCAAGCGGCTATAGCAATGCCTGCCTGTGTGGGTGCTCTTCCCAGGATGGGCCCGGCACCCTCCATGGCTTCAAGGCCATCGGTGGCTGGAAGTTCGGCAACACCATCGATGGCTGCCAGGCCGAGTATGTTCGGGTACCCGACGCCATGGCCAACCTGTCGTTGATACCCGATAACCTCAGTGATGAACAGGTTCTGATGTGCCCGGACATCATGTCCACCGGGTTCAGCGGTGCCGAACGCGGTGATGTGAAAATCGGCGATACGGTCGCGGTCTTTGCCCTGGGCCCTATTGGCTTGTGTGCGGTCGCCGGTGCCCGCTTGAAAGGTGCCGGCACGATTATCGGTGTTGATAGCGTGAGCGCGCGCATGAGCGTGGCCCGCCAGCTTGGCGCTTCACACCTGGTCGATTACACCCAGGGCAATGTCGTCGAGCAGATCATGGCGATAACTCACGGCCGTGGTGTCGATGTCGCGATTGAAGCACTTGGCAGCCAATCGACGTTTGAATCCGCGCTGCGGGTGTTACGGCCCGCAGGCACCTTGTCCAGCCTCGGTGTCTACGCTTCAGACTTGCGCATTCCCCTCGATGCCTTTGCGGCCGGGCTGGGTGACTACAACATCGTTACCACGCTGTGCCCCGGTGGCAAGGAGCGTATGCGACGCTTGATGGAAGTCATCGCCAGCGCACGCATTGACTTGGCGCCATTGGTGACCCACCGCTTCAAGCTGGACGACATTGAAGCCGCCTACGACCTGTTTGCCCATCAACGCGACGGCGTCATGAAGGTCGCCATTACGCCCTGAATGAACGGAGTAGCCTCAATGAACATCTACATTGAAAGCCATCCACGTCAGAACCGTTGGTGGGTGCACCTGGATGTCTGGAGGGTGAGTTTTCAAAGTCTTGAAGAAGCGACAACCTTCGTCGATCGCCTCCATGCTCGAGTCAACGCCCCGCACTCCCTGACGATGCTAGCTGAGCGTGCGCAGGTAGTTGGTAAGTCAACGCTACGGTGAAGGCCCGGCGACAACGCTATAATCCGGGAAGGACTGCAGCTCAACCCAAGCGGTTAGCACGCCTGCCCTCCCCTGTGCCTCGATGCCGCCATCATGCTTGAAACCCTGGACATTACGCACCTCGCTGCAGCCTTGGGCATAGGAATGCTGGTTGGCCTTGAGCGTGAACGCAAGAAAGGCAGCGGCGAGCATCGCGCATTTGCCGGCCTCAGGACCTTTGCCATCACCTCGGTGCTGGGCTACGTCTGCATGGCCGTCGCGGGGGCGATGTTAGTGGCTGTCATGAGTATCGCGCTGGCTCTCATCATTGCCGTCGCCTACTGGAAACACGCTGGCAAGGATCCAGGCATCACCAGTGAAATCGCCCTGCTGTTCGTCTTGCTGCTCGGTGCCTTGTGTCATGAGCAGCCAGAATTGGCGATCGCCATCGGCGTGGTGCTTACGGTTGTTTTGGCGCTCAGGCAAGAACTGCACCGTTTTGCCCTCCAGCAATTGACCGAAACCGAAGTTCGCGACGGGTTGATCCTGCTGACTGGGGCATTGGTCATCCTGCCCTTGACGCCAGATCGCTTCTTCGGCCCGTTTGGCGCCATCAATCCGCGCACCATCTGCACCCTGACCGTGCTGCTGATGGGGGCCGGGGCACTGGGCCATATTGCCATGCGCATGGTGGGCGAGCGCTATGGCTATACCTTGAGTGCCATTGCATCAGGATTTGCTTCTGGCTCGGCGACCATCGCCCTGATGGGGCATTTAGCCCGAAGGGAACCATCATCTGTCAAAGCGCTCAGCGCTGCAGCGCTGTTTTCCAACCTGGCGACTGTTGCCTTGCTCGGTCTGGTGCTGGGGGCCGTCGACCCGGCGTACGTGGGGGCGTTATGGGCGCCGATGCTGTTGGCGGCATTGACGACAGTGGTCTGCGGTTCCCTGCTGCTAGCCCCCTGGAATCCTTCGCTTGTGCCGGCCGCAAGCAAGGTTGGGGACGGCGCTTTCAATCTCAAGGTCGCCCTTGTGGTCACGGCGGCAGTGACCGGCATCACCCTGCTCTCATCGGCGCTTCTAGCCAGCCTTGGACACAAAGGTGTACTGATCGCCGCGTTGCTGAGCGGCCTGGCCGATGCGCATGCAACGGCAGCGTCGATCGCCTCGGTGGTGAAGTCAGGGCAACTGCCAGTGGCAGACATCGCGATCCCCGCACTGACAGCCATGAGCAGCAATACGCTGACCAAGTGCGTGCTGGCCTGGACCAGCGGTGGGCCCAGGTTCGGCGCTTATGTCATTGTTGGACAGCTGCTGATTATCACCTCGATGTGGGCAGGCCTGCTGTTGCAATAGATCAGCGCGTACGCCGGCTTTCCAGGGCATTGAAAAGCACCATGCCCGCCAGCATCGCGAGCACAAAAATAATGATTTGCCAGTGGCCGCTCAGTAACAGCGCCAGTGATGGCCCGGGGCAAATACCGGCAATCCCCCAACCGATGCCGAACAGCAGGCTGCCGCCCACCAACCTGCGGTCCAGGGTCCGCGACGTCGGCATGCACATCGGCGCGCCCAGCAGCGAGCGTGTTTGCTTGCGGCCCCATTGCATGGGGATCAAGCCAATCCCGATCGCACCGAGCATGACCATCCCGAGTGATGGATCCCATTGCCCGGCCAGATCCAGAAAACCCAGCACCTTGGCCGGATTGACCATGCCTGACAGTAACAGGCCAAGGCCAAACAGTACGCCGCAAATAAAGGCCATAAGCCGTAGCATGATCAGGCTCCGAGCAGGTGACGAACGATGAACACCACAGCAAAGCCTGCGGACATGAAACACAGCGTGGCCAGCAGTGAACGAGGCGCTAGCCGCGCCACGCCGCAGACACCGTGCCCGCTGGTGCAACCGGCGGCGTAGCGGGTACCCACCCCGACCAGAACGCCGGCCACCAGCAAGCCAAGCCAACCGGTCTCAAACTGTACGACCGGCCCCTCGGCGAACACCCACCACAGCAAGAGCGATAGCACCACCCCGAGGAGGAACAGCGCTTTCTCCCCTTTGCCTTCGCCGTGTTTTTCCAGAAGGCTGCCGAGCATCCCGCTGATACCCGCCACGCGCCCATTCAAGAGCATGTACAAATTGGCCGCGCCACCGATCAACAGACCGCCGAGCAATGCCGTCCAGGGGGTGAAGTTGATCCAATCGATGGTCATGCGCATTCCTCTCTGCCAGTTAGAAACAAGGTGGCCGCCACATGCTCGATCCATGCATGTGCCTGGCGCTTGGCTAGCATACGCTTGAGCATAGATCCAAACACATCCAGAACCGCAGGCACGCTCAAGAACGCCCCGCCCTGCTGCTTTGACCATCTTCAGACTCCGTTAAGAATTGCCCCGGATACTCCTGCCATTGCTAATTGTGGGAGGCATCGACCCATGCCGGACTTTGACTGGAATATTCCCCTGCCCCTGTGCTTCGGTACTGCGCACGCGACAACCATGATGCTGGCCAGGGCGCTCCCCGGCGAAGGCCCTCGCCCACTGTTTGAAGCCTTCATCCAGCAGCGCTTTGGCAAAGTCCATGGCGCGCAGATCCGCCACTTCATGCCCGAACTGTTTGCGCTCAGCAGCGTGGCAGGAACGCTTTGTGCCGTGGCCGGTATACGCCTGGCAGGCGCCGAGCCGCTGTTTCTCGAGTGTTACCTGGACGAGCCGATCGAGCGCATGATCAGCGCCGCTCAGGCGCAGTCGGTAGAGCGCGGGGCAATTGTCGAAGTCGGCAACCTGGCCGCTGCGGACACCGGCAGCGCACGCCTGAGCATCATCACCATAACCTACCTGCTGGCCATGGGCGGGCTGGAGTGGGTCACGTTCACCGGCAGCATCGGTCTGGTCAACAGCTTTCATCGCCTGGGCCTCAAGCCTCAGACACTGTGCACCGCAGACCCGCTACGACTGGGCGAAGAGCGCCACAGTTGGGGCAGCTACTACCAAAGCCAGCCAAAGGTGCATGTCGGCAACATCCGCGCAGGCTTCGTTCATCTGCACAACACCGGCCTGTTCAATCGACTCGGGTTGCCGAGCGCTCATCTGGAGGGCGGTCATGTCGCCTGAACTGCAGCGCTTCGCGCAGACCCTGCGCCACCATGCCAAGCACAACGCCACTGTCATCGCCCTGTGGGGCGATGAGTTGAAGCTGAGCTATGCCGCGCTGTACGCCGAAGTGCGGTACCGCCAGCAACAATTGCGCGATGAGCGGGCTACGGTGGTTGCCCTGGCGCTGGACAATGGCGTCGACGCGTTGCTCTGGGACCTGGCGTTGTTGTTCGAGGGGGTGACCTGCCTGCCCTTGCCGCCGTTCTTCAGCATGGCGCAACGCAGCCATTGCCTGGCACTGAGCCAGGCCAGCCTGGTCATCGCTGAACCTGCGCTGCAAGTCGAGTTGCAGGCAAGCGGTTATGAAAAGGTCGGTTCGTTCTGGCACAAGCACTATGACGGCTCGCAACGGCTGCCGGCAGGCACCGCCAAGGTGACCTTTACCTCCGGCACCACGGGCACGCCCAAAGGGGTGTGTTTGAGCGCCGATAGCATGCTCAGCGTCGCCCGCGAACTGAGCGCGGCCAGCGCGCTGACCGACCCGCGTCATCACCTGGCGCTGCTATCACTGGCGATTCTCCTGGAAAACCTGGGGTGCTACGCCGCCCTGATTAGCGGCGCGACCTTGAGTGTGCCCGGGCTGCACACCCTGGGTATCCAGGGCGCCAGCGGCGTCGATGTGCCACGCCTCCTCGGGGTACTGGCAGCCCGAGCACCGCACAGTGTGATCCTGGTGCCGCAACTGCTGCTGTTATTGGTCAGCGCCGCCGAACAGCATCGCTTCGACCCGCGTTCATTGCGGTTTGCCGCGGTGGGCGGTGCGCGGGTATCGGCCGCGCTGCTCAAGCGCGCCCAATGCGTCGGCATCCCCGTGTACGAAGGCTACGGTTTATCGGAATGCGCATCGGTAGTGTGCCTTAATCGACCTCAGGCGTTGCGCCCAGGCAGTGTTGGCCAGCCGCTGCCTCATCTGCAGGTGCGCTTGGCCGACGACGGTGAAGTGTTGATCAAGGGCTCAAACTTGCTCGGCTACCTCGGTGAGCCCCCGTACAGCGGCGAATGGTGGCCCAGTGGCGACCTGGGCGAGTTCGACCACGAAGGTTTTCTTTACCTCAAGGGTCGCAAAAAACATCAGTTCGTCACCAGCTTCGGCCGTAACGTCAACCCGGAATGGGTCGAGACCGAACTGACCCAACACGGCCCGATCGCTCAGGCCTTCGTCTACGGCGAAGCCATGGCGCACAACCATGCCTTGCTTTGGCCCCATCGTCCGGACTGCACTGACTGCGAGCTGGCCACCGCCGTCGCCCAAGCCAATCAGGCGCTGCCAGACTACGCCCGGGTTCACCGCTGGAGCCGCCTGGAGCAACCATTCACCTGCGCCAATGGCTTGCTCACGGCCAATGGCCGGGCGCGCCGTGAGCAGATTGTCGAACGCTACCGCGCGCAGCTAACTGACACCTTCCGCGATGAGGACAGCACATCATGAGTTTTTTCGACACCCTGCAACAGGCCACCCACCACGAGCGTCAGACGCTGTTCAACCTGCCAATCATTCGCGATGCGCTCGATGGCCAGGTCAGCCTGGCAAGCTACCAGGCGTTCCTGGCCCAGGCTTACTACCACGTGCGGCACACCGTGCCGTTGATGATGGCCTGCGGCGCACGCCTGCCAATGCGCCTGGAATGGCTGCGCAAGGCGGTCTGCGAGTACATCGAGGACGAATACGGGCACGAGGCCTGGGTGCTCAATGACATTCAGGCCTGCGGTGGCGACCCTGCGGCGGTGCGTGATGGGCGTCCGTCGCTGCCGATCGAGCTGATGGTCAGTTACCTCTACGACCTGATCGCCCGGGACAACCCGGTTGGCTTGTTCGGCATGGTCAACGTTCTGGAAGGCACCAGCATCGCCTTGGCGACCCATGCCGCTGGCAGCATTCGCCAACACCTGGGCCTGCCTGAGAGCGCCTTCAGCTACCTCGACTCCCATGGTGCGCTGGACATCGAACATATGCAGACCTACCGCCGACTCATGGACAGGCTGGACGATCCGCTTGACCAGCAGGCGGTCATTCATGCATCAAAAGTGGTCTACGCGCTCTATACCGACATGTTCCGCGGCTTGCCGCAAGACGGGGAGCCCAAGCATGCGCCTGTCTGAAGCTCGCGTGGTATTGACCGGCGCCTCGGGCGGCATTGGCCTGGCGATCTGCGAAGGGCTGTGCGCCAGCGGTGCCCAGGTGCTGGCAGTGTCCCGCCATCGTCAGGCCCTGGAACCGTTGCTTGCGCGCTTCGCGCACAACCTCTGCTGGGTAGATGCCGACCTGACATTTGCCAGCGATCGCAAGAAAGTACTGGCCATGGCCCAGGCCATGGGTGGTATCAACTTGCTGATCAACGCCGCAGGTGTGAACCACTTCGCCATGCTCGAGCAACTGGACGACAGCGAGATTCATGCCTTGCTAGCAGTCAACATCGGCGCACCGATCTGCCTGACTAAAACCTTGCTGCCCCTGCTGCGCAAAGCCAAGAGTGCCATGGTGGTCAACGTCGGCTCGACCTACGGCTCCATTGGCTACCCCGGCTATGCCAGCTACAGCGCCAGCAAATTTGCCTTGCGCGGGTTTTCCGAAGCGCTGCGACGCGAGCTGGCCGACACCAGCGTCACGGTGTTGTACGTCGCGCCCCGGGCCACCCGCACGGCCATGAACAGCACCGCAGCCCAGGCCCTCAATGACGCGCTCAAGTCCAGTGTCGATGACCCGCAAACCGTCGCTTCAGCGGTGTTGAACGCTATTGCCGGTGATCGCCGGGACTTGTACCTGGGCTGGCCAGAACGCTTCTTCGTGCGTCTGAACAGCTTGCTGCCCCATCTGGTGGATCGCGGCTTGCGCAAGCAACTACCCTTGATCCGCCGCCTGAGCCAAAAGCCTGACAAGGAGCACTTCAAACCATGAGAACACTTGCCACTTGCCTGCTGCTCGGCCTGCTCAGCCAAGGCGCCTGGGCCGCGCTGGACGCTCCCGACCAGCAGCGCCTGAATGATATCCAGCAACGCTGGGCGCAAATCCAGTATCAGTTGCCTGCCGAGCAGCGCAGCGTCGCCTTTGAACAGCTCGCAAGCCAAGCCTCGGCCTTCGCCCGGGAGCGCCCCGGCGCCGCTGAAGCATGGATCTGGTCTGGTATTGTCATCAGTAGCTGGGCCGGTGCTCAGGGTGGTCTGGGCGCGCTGGGCAAGGTCAAGGCTGCCAGGGCCGACCTGGAAAAAGCCCTGGCCCTGGACCCGCAAGCATTACAGGGCTCGGCCTACACCAGCCTGGCCGCGCTGTACGACCGGGTACCGGGCTGGCCCATTGGCTTTGGCGATACCGACAAAGCCGAACAATTGCTCCAACAGGCACTGCACATCAACCCTGACGGTATCGACAGCCTGTACTTCTGGGGGGATCACCTCTACCGTCAGAAGAAATACAGCGAAGCCCGCTCTGCCTTGCAAAAAGCCCTGCTGGCGGCGCCCCGTCCAGGTCGCGAAAGTGCCGACGCCGGGCGGCGCAAGGAGATCGAGACCTTGCTGGGCGACGTCAACAAGAACATCGACTGAGTGGAGTTGCAGTGCGCCTATTACTGATTGAGGACGATGCCGCGCTTGGCGAAGGGATCGATCACGCGCTGAGCCGTGAAGGCTATACCGTCGACTGGCTGCACGACGGTAGCAGCGCCCTGCATTCGTTGCTCAGCGAAACCTTCGACCTGGTGGTTCTCGACCTCGGCTTACCGCGCCTGGACGGCCTGGAAGTACTGCGGCGCATGCGTCACAACGGAGCGACGGTGCCCGTACTGATCCTCACGGCCCGGGATGCCACCGAAGACCGTATTGCCGGCCTGGATGCCGGCGCCGACGATTACCTGGTCAAGCCCTTTGACCTGGCCGAATTGCAAGCCCGGTTGCGGGCCCTGCTGCGCCGAAGCGCCGGGCGCGCCCGGGCATTGATCGAGCACGCCGGTATCACCCTGGACCCTGGCAGCCAACAGGTTACCTACCACGGCCAGGCCGTGGCGCTTACCCCCAAAGAGTACCAATTGCTGCACGAACTGTTGTCGCCACCGGGACGGGTGATGACCCGTGAGCGGCTGGTCCAGTTGTTGTATGGCTGGAACGAAGAGGCCGAGAGCAATACCCTCGAGGTGCACATCCACCACCTGCGCAAGAAGTTCTCCACTGACCTGATCCGCACCGTACGCGGTGTCGGTTACCTGGTGGAGGACCGCCCATGACCTCGATCCGGCGCCGTACCCTGAGCCTGATCATCGGCCTGATGCTGGCCGGGCTGCTGATCATCAGCGCGCTCAACCTGCACGACAGCAACCATGAGATTGCCGAAGTATATGATGCCCAGTTGGCCCAGAACGCACGCCTGCTCCAGGGTGTGATGCGTATGCCGCTGACCAGCGAGGAACATGCCGCGCTGTACCGGGCCTTCAACCAGGCACTGGGCGAGGCGGAACCCAAGGTCGACGGCCATCCTTACGAAAGCAAGCTGGCGTTTCAGGTCTGGAACCCGCAGGGCGAGCGCCTAGTGCATACCGCTAGCGCGCCCAGCTTCGAGGTGCCGCCGAGCACGACCGGCTTCAGCGATATCACTGACCTCAAGCATCGCCATTGGCGCGCCTTCCTGCTTGAAGACAAACAGACCGACCTGCGGATCTGGGTGGGCGAGCGCGATGATGTGCGCACGGACCTGGTGAGCCGCATCGTGCGCCATACCCTGTGGCCCAACGTGCTGGGCAGCCTGATACTGGTGGGCCTGGTATGGCTGGCCATCGGCTGGGGCCTCAAACCGCTGGCGGACATGGCGGCAACCTTGCGCGCGCGCCATTCAGGCTCGCTCGAACCGCTGCAACTGGTGCCTCTGCCGACCGAGCTTGAGCCGATGCAGGCAGCCCTCAACCGGATGCTGGCGCAGATCCAGGACGTGCTGGCACGCGAGCGGCGCTTCATTGCCGATGCTGCCCATGAAATGCGTACCCCTCTGGCGGTGCTGCGCGTCCATGCGCAAAATCTGCTCGAAGCCGGAACCCAAGCGCAGCGGCGCGAATCGCTCGAGCACCTGATCACCGGTGTCGACCGCACCAGCCGCCTGGTCAACCAACTGCTGACCATGGCTCGGCTGGAACCGCAAACCGGCAGCCGCCAGGCGCAGGAAATCGACCTGGCCCATACCGTCCGCGAAGCCTTGGCACAACTGACGCCCTGGTTGTTCGATCAAGGCCTGGAGCTGGTGTTCGACCACGAAGAAGGCACCTACCGGGCCCGCGTCGACGCCTCGGCCATCACCATCGCCTTGAACAACCTAGTGAGCAATGCCGCCACCTTTTCGCCTGTCCATGGCGTCATCACCGTGCGTTTGAGCAAGCAGGCAGGCCGGTTCGAGCTGTCGGTCGAAGACCAGGGACCGGGCATCGATGAGGCCGAACGCGAGCGGGTGTTCGAGCGCTTCTACAGCCGCGGCAACGATCAAGGTGCGGGCCTGGGCTTGACCATCGTGCAAACCATTGCCGATCGCCTCGCCGGGGAGGTCCGCTTGCACAACCGTGACGTTGGCGGGCTGCGGGTGACCCTGGCGTTCTGACCGAGCGTTGTCTTGTTGTTCATAGTGGTCTCGCATCGAAGAAGCACCGCAGTGCTCCGATTGGGGATGCTCAGACCGGGGCGTAGGTACTGTGCTGGTAGTGGTGGCTGATGCCGATGTCGTCCCGGTCGAGCGGGCAGTCCAGCTCCAGCACCAGACCGCCGGGCAGGCTGACAAAGACCTGGCAGACACGCTCTTGCGGCAACACCGCGACCTGGTACGGCAAGCCGCTGGCACGCACCCGCTCAAGCACGGCCGACGCGGGATGCGCGGTGCGCAAGGCCAGGTGGTTGAAGCGCGTGTGCTCACCTTCGATCAGGTGCACCAGCGCCTGGCCACCCTGGTACAACCAGTGCCCCGGGAACGGAAACGCCGGCCTCGGCCCAGGCTCGACGCCCAGCAAGGTTTGCAGCGCAGCCTGAAGATCGCCGTCGGCGGATGTGTTGAAGGCTAAATGATCGAACTGAAAATCAAGGGACATGCTGAGCACCTCGCAAGGCCTGGGACGGATGTCGAGATGATCGGTTATTGAAAGTCCCTGATAAACGGGGCCAAAAGGACATGACTTATTAATATTTTTTACAAGCTGGCGTGGTAGCCCTGGCCAACGCCGTGGTGGCGGTTGAACGGCGCTCTCATACCCGCAAGCCCTCACAGCAGCGCCAATGAAGGCTTTCCCTCAACCGATGCCCCGCGCAAATACCTTGTAATGACCTACCCTCAAAAGCTGGGAGATCAATTACCGAACCGGGCATTACCATGCGCAATGCTTTTAAGATCATCGGCATCATCACCCTCGCCCTGCTGCAGCTGAGTGCCCTTGGGCAGGCCGCCGAACCACCCGCGCCTGCAACCGCCACGGCTGCCGCGCCGGCCGTCAAGGTGACGCAGAACGACCTGCAAGCCTTACAACTGCGCCTGGACAGCCTCAAGCAGCAGATTTCCCAAGCCAACAACTACAACCAGCTCGAAGGCCCGCAGGATCGACTGCAGGCGCTGATCGTCGATATCGACCGCCTGTCCACTGCGCTATTACCTGAACAGGCGCAGTTGCGCGCGCAGTTGGAGGTGCTGGGCCCGGCGCAGGTCGACGCCCCGGTAGCGGGCACCTCGGACATTGCCGCGCAACGCAAGGCACTCACCGAACAGAAGGACAGCCTGGATGCCACCCTCACCACCCTGGCGACGCTGAAGGAAAGTGCCACCAACCTGCTGACGCAAATTGCCGGCATTCGCCGCACCATGCTCGAAAGCGAACTGACCCTGAGCACCCACAGCCTGCTCAACCCGGCATTCTGGTTGCCGGTGTTCAACCCCTTGCCCGACGACCGCCAGCGCCTGCAGGCGTTCTTCGCTGAGCTTGGCAGCACCGCCGGGGCCGTCTGGCAACCCGGCCAGCGCGTCTCCACCGTGGTGCTGGTGTTGCTCGCCCTGTTGGTCTGGACCCTGGGCCGCCGGCTGGTGGAGCGCTGGCTGGCCTGGGCTTGCATGAACCGCGTGCCCGAGGGCCGCTTGCGCCGCAGCTCGCTGGCCCTGGCCTCGGTACTGGCAACCCTGCTGGCCACCGGCGTTGCCCTGGAGCTGCTGTTTTACGCCTGCACCCGCCACCTGCCGTTGCCTGCCATGCTGGCGACATTCTCGGAGGAATTCGAAAAGCTCGCGTATACCTGTGTGCTGATCACAGGGTTGAGCCGGGCGTTGCTGTCGACCCAGCATCCCTCCTGGCGGCTACCCGATATCGCCGACCCGGTAGCGCTGGCCTTGCAGCCGTTTGCCCGCTGGCTGGCGGGCGCCCTGCTGGTGCTGGTGACCCTGGTGCAGATTTGCAACGCCGCCGGCATGAGCAACCCGTTGGTCATTGCCGGGCGCGGCATCGCTGCCTCGGTGATCACCGGCCTGATCATCGCCCTGCTGGTGCGCACCAGCAGCACCCGCCGGGCGATGGCTGCCGCCGGTGACGCGCCGGAAGCCGCCTCGACCATGGCCGGGGTGATCTACACCATCGCCAGCATCGCCATGCTCACCTCGGTGATTGCCCTGCTCACCGGCTATGTGTCGCTGGCGCGCTTTGTCACCTATGAGGTGGTCTGGGTGTTTATCCTGCTGGCCGGTTTCTACCTGCTGATGCAGGCGTTCAAGGACGGCTGCGAATACCTGTTCTCGCCCAGGCAGGCCAGCGGCAAGGCGCTCAAGGAATTGCTGGGCATCGGTGACCGGCGCCTGGATCAGATCGAGACCCTGATTTGCGGTTTCGGTCGGGCTGGGTTGTTGTTGCTGGCGGTCATCACCCTGTTCGTCGGTGGTATCGGGACCACCCTCGGCCAACTGATCAGCAACATCGCCGCGTTTCTCAGCGGCGCCGGCTTGCGCCAGTTCAACATCATTCCGGGGCACCTGTTCAATGCGGCGCTGGCCCTGATGCTGGGCATCTACCTGATCCGCACCCTGCGCCGCTGGCTGGATAACGAGTTCCTGCCCAAGACCGACATGGACCCGGGCATGTGCGCCTCGCTCAGCACCCTGTTCGCCAACATCGGCTATGCCCTGGTGATCCTCCTGACCCTGTCGTCGCTGGGGGTCAAATGGACCAACCTGGCCTGGATCGTCAGCGCGCTGTCGGTGGGCATCGGTTTCGGTCTGCAGGAGATCGTCAAGAACTTCGTCTCCGGCCTGATCCTGCTCACCGAGCGCCCGGTCAAGGTTGGCGACCTGATCAGCATCAGCGGGGTCGAGGGTGACATCCGCCGCATCAACGTACGCGCCACCGAGATCCAGCTGAGCGACCGCTCGATCGTCATCGTGCCCAACTCGCAACTGATCTCGCAGAACCTGCGCAACGTCACCCTCGGCGGCAGTGCCCAGGGGGTGGCGACCCTGGAGCTGGTGTTCCCTCTGGACATCGACCCCGAGCAGGTGCAGACCCTGCTCTACGACACCTACCTGGAACACGAGACGATCCTCGACAAACCTGCGCCGTTCGTACGCTTCAGTAACCTCACCGCAGAGGGCATCACCTTGAAGGTCACCGGCTACGTCAGCAGCCCGCGCATTGTCGCCACGACCAAGAGTGACCTGTTGTTCGAGATTCTCAAGCGGCTGGCGGCGGCGGGCATCCAACTGGCCAAGCCTGCGGCTACAACCTGAGCTGCGCACAGACCAGGATCAGTACTCCCTCTCATCCTTGGTGATCTTGCCGCTGTTGGCATCGACGTTGAATTCATACTTCATCCCGTCTTGCTTGATGCCCTCGCCCTCCCAGTGGTCCTCTTCGGCCTCAATCTTGATGATCCTGGTGTAGCCGGCGGCTTTGAGGGTCGCCTCGGCTTCGGCCTGGTCGACTTTCCAGTCGTCGCCAGGCTGCTGGGCCCACACTGGCGTGGCGGCCATTACGCCGAGCAGGGCCAGGCCGGCAAACATCGTGGTCAGCGGTTTCATCGCAGGGTTTCCTGTGTGGCATGCAGGTAGTCGATAGACCTCTGGCTCGCGAGTGGGTTCGAATTGCTCGCCCAGCGACGACTTATTTGTCGTCGCCGGGCTCATGCTGGCGGGCTATGCGCTCCTCACGCCGCCGTCGCCGGACCACCGCAGCGCCCCAGGCCAGCACGCCGGCAGAGGCGATCAGCATCGCCGCCAACAACAAGTAGCCCCAGTGAACCTTTATCATGCTGCGCCACCTGGGGCCCCGAACAAGCCCTCACTGATCGATATTCCTGGATCCGCGCTACTTCGACCGGTGAGCCAGTACCTTGATGTTCAAGTATAGCCAATGCCGCTGGCCACTTTGATCAGGGCCAGATGCAATGGATAGAACCAGTAGCCCCAGCGGCCGACGCGCCACAGGTGCTGCCGCACCTCCAGCCGTAACAACGCCAGCCCCAGGGGCGCAGAGACGAACGCTGTGCCCAGGGCCATGAGCGCGATCAATTGCAGCGGGTGCTCGCGCAACCACAGGTTGGTCAGGTTCGCTGCCAATGCCAGCACCGCGGGCAGCAGCCAGGTCAGCGACCGGTAGCGCATGGCCAACAGAAAAGCGCCCGGCAACAACACCCCGGGCAACCCGTACATCAACCACTCCGACAGCAGCGCCGCGGCCGCTACCGTCGCCAGTGCAACCAGCCCGCTGCTGCGGGTGCGATGGTGCAGCCCCCAGGCGACCAACAAGCCCAGCGCCAGGGTCGGCATCACGTTGAGCGTCGGCGACGGGCCATTGAGCCAGCGATAGGGCCACTCCGAGAGCAGCGCGAAAACCACCAGCCCTTGCACGTAGCGGGCATTGGCGGCGGTATAGGCGTGCCCGGGCGTGTTGCGCGCCAGGTTGGCGGCAATTGCCAGGCAGAACCAGGGGAACGCCAGGCGGCCGACGACAAACAGCCAGTGCGCGGCGGGCCAGATAAACCGCAGGTGATCGGCGACCATGGCGATGATCGCCAGCCACTTGAGCAGGTCCAGGCCAATGTTGCGCGGGGCGGTGCGCTGTTCGCTCATGTCCATTCCGGGTAAAAACGCTGCTGCTTTGACAATGCCACACCCGGGTGCCCAGCACTCGCAGTTTGTCGGCTGGGCTGGCAAAAGGTTGTAAACATGGATTACTGTATATGCATACAGCATCAACGAGTACACATGATGAACGACTACGATGAAGACTTCGCCGCGCCTGATTCACCGACCCTGGTGGAAATGTGGAAGCATCAGGTGGTACTGATGACCAACGAAGCCGAGTACCTCAACACCGAGTTGCTCAAGGCCCGGCAGAACATTGCCAAGCTGGTGGCGATCAATGCCGAGCTTGCGGACCAGTTACGGGGTGTGCGCAGCGCGGACATCCTGACGCCACCGAACCTGTGGGAGTCGGCCTTGCCGGCGATCGAGCGCGCAGCGCTCGCAAATCCAGGCGCCGCCGCACACTTCACTGCGCCTCCTCGACCTTGAGCACCTCGCCCCGCGCCTCCAGCAACTGCACAAAAGTCCTCAGGCTGCGCGACACCGTGCCCCGCCGCCACACCAGCCAGGTACGCAGGTAGCGAAAGCGTTGCGACAACGGCCAGACACTGACCGTACTGCACCCGGGCATGCTTTCGAGCATGCTGCGCGGCATCAGCGCCAGGCCTGCACCGGCGCTGACGCAGGCGAGCATGCCATGGTACGACTCCATTTCGATGATCTTGCCCGGCACCGCCTCGTCCTGGGCAAACCAGTTTTCGAAATGATGCCGGTACGAGCAGTTGGCGCGAAAGGCGTAAATGGTCATGCCATTGACCTCGCTGGCGCGGGTGATCGGCGCATGGTTGAGCGGCGCGATCAGCACCATCTCTTCGACGAACACCGGCACGCCCTCCAGCGCCGGATGCAGCACCGGCCCATCGACAAACGCCGCACTCAAGCGCCCGGCGAGTACGCCATCGATCATCGCGCCTGAAGGACCGGTGGTCAGGTCCAGTTCGACCTTGGCGTAGGCCTGGTTGTACGCCGCGAGCAACGTCGGAATACGCACAGCGGCGGTGCTTTCCAGCGAGCCGAGGGCGAAGGCGCCTTGCGGCTCGTCACCGGCCACGGTCAGCCGCGCCTCAGCCACCAGGTCAAGAATGCGCCGTGCATAGTCGAGGAAGTTCCAGCCCGCCGGCGACAGGCGCAAGCGGCTTTTCTCGCGAATGAACAGCTCGGCACCCAGCTCCTGCTCCAGCTGCTTGATCCGCGTGGTCAGGTTCGACGGCACGCGGTGGATATGCTGGGCCGCAGCGCTGATGCTGCCTTGTTCGGCCACCGCCTTGAACATCTCCAGTTGCACCAGGTCCATGCTCATTCTCTCTACGTGAATGTTTTGCTCAGTATTATTCAGTTTCAGGCAAAGATACAACGCAGTAGTCTGAAGCCGTTCTTCTCCCCTCAGGACCGCCGTGATGACCGCGATCAACTTCCAGACCCATGCTTTGTCGATCAACCCCGCCAGCGGCGAGCAGATCGGCCACTACGCCTATGAAAGCGACGCCGTTCTGGATGCCGCCCTGGCCCGGGCTGCCCAAGGTTTTGCCGCCTGGCGCCGCACGCCGGTAGCGGCCCGCACCGAGCGCTTGCTGGCCTTGGCCGGCGCCCTGCGCGACAACGCCGTAGCCATGGCCCGGATGATCACCGACGAAATGGGCAAGCCGGTCACCCAGGCGCGGGGTGAAATCGAAAAATGCGCCCAGTTGTGCGAATGGTACGCCGCCAACGGCCCGGCCATGCTCCAGGCCGAGCCTGCCCAGGTACCCGCTGGCAAGGCCCGCATCGAATACCGTCCGCTCGGCCCGCTGCTGGCGGTAATGCCGTGGAACTTCCCGATCTGGCAGGTGCTGCGCGGCGCCGTGCCGGCGCTGCTGGCCGGCAACACCTATGTGCTCAAGCACGCACCGAACGTGATGGGCAGTGCCTACCTGCTGCTCGAGGCGTTCAAGCGCGCCGGCTTCCCTGAAGGGGTGTTCGAGGTGATCAACGTCACTCCCGATGGCGTCTCCAAGGCCATCGCCGACCCGCGCATCGCCGCCGTGACCCTGACCGGCAGCGTGCGGGCCGGCACCGCCATCGGCGCTCAGGCCGGCGCCGCGCTGAAAAAATGCGTACTGGAGTTGGGCGGCTCCGACCCGTTCATCGTGCTCAACGATGCCAACCTCGATGAAGCGGTAAAGGCCGCGGTGATCGGCCGCTACCAGAACACTGGCCAGGTCTGCGCCGCCGCCAAGCGGCTGATCGTCGAGCAAGGCGTGGTCGAGGCGTTCACCCGCAAGTTCGTCGACGCCACCAAAGCCCTGGTGATGGGCGACCCGCACGCCGCCGACACCTACATCGGCCCGATGGCGCGCTTTGACCTGCGCGACGAACTGGACCAGCAAGTCCAGGCGACCCTGGCCGAGGGTGCAACACTGCTGCTGGGTGGAGGCAAGGTCGAAGGTAATGGCAACTACTACCAGGCGACGGTACTGGCAGACGTCACCGACCAGATGACCTCGTTCAAGCAGGAGCTGTTTGGCCCGGTGGCCTCGATCATCACCGCCCGCGATGCCCGCCATGCCCTGGAGCTGGCCAACGACAGCGAGTTCGGCCTGGCCTCGACCCTTTACACCAACAATGCCGCGCTGGCCGAACAACTGGCCGCTGAGCTGGACACCGGCGGCGTGTTCATCAATGGCTACTGCGCCAGTGACCCACGGGTGACCTTTGGCGGCGTGAAGAAAAGCGGTTTTGGCCGTGAGCTGTCGCACTTCGGCGTGCGCGAGTTCTGCAACGCGCAGACGGTGTGGATCGATCGCAATTGATCGCCGCCAGCACGAGCGCACGCGCCCGGCTAAAGGTCCATCGCCAGGCGTAACCGCCTGGCCAGCTCAGCGGCTTGCTCGCGGCTGCTGACATTGGTAAAGCCGATCAACAGGCCGTGCCGTTGCCCGTGCCCGCGATACCAGCTGGAAAGGGGTTCAATCGCCAGGCCAAGGTGGTGCGCGCGCCTGGCGATCGTGCAATCGTCAAGGCCGCCGGCCAGATGTGCCACCAGGTGCATGCCACCCGCCCTGTCGTCCAGTTGCAGGTGCTCGCCCACCTCGGCCTGCAAGGCGTCGACCAGGTACCTGCGCCTGTCGGCGTAGAGGCCACGCATCCTCCTCAAGTGCCTGGCAAAGTGCCCCGCTTCGATGAATGCGCTCACCGTCGCCTGCAAAAGCTGCGGGCAGTGGTTCTGCATGTCCCCTGCCACCGTGGCGAAGCGGGCCACCTGAGCCTGCGGTACCACCAGGTAAGCCAGGCGCATGCCTGGCGCCAGCACTTTACTGAAGGTGGCGCAGTACAGGACCCGTCCCTGCGTGTCGAGGCTCTTCAGTGCCGGCACCGGACGACCGCGGTAACGGTATTCGCTATCGTAGTCGTCCTCTATGACCCAGCTGTCTTGGCTGCTGGCCCATTCCAGCAGGCGTTGGCGCCTGGGCAGCGTGAGCGTGACCCCAAGGGGGCTTTGGTGATGAGGCGTGACCAGGGCGAAGCGCGCGTCACCCGCCAGCGCCATGCCGGCTTCGACATCCAGGCCGTCGGCATCCACCGGAACCGCAATCAACTGCGCCCGGGCTTGCTCAAGAAAGCGCCTGGCCTGGAAGTAACCCGGGTCTTCGAACCAGCAGCGATCACCATCGTGCAGCAGGCTGCGGCATATCAGGTCGAGGCAGGCACGGTATCCGGCGCAGATAAAAATCTGCTCCGCTGTACAGGAAATCCCCCGCGATACCCCCAGGTAGCTCGCTAACGCACGGCGTAGTGCAAGGTCCCCCTGAGGGTCCGGGTATACCAGGCCATCCAGGCCGCTCTGGCGCAAGGTGCGACCGAGCAGGCGCGTCCACAGTTTGCGCGGGAACGCGTCCAGCGCCGGCAGCCCCATCTGCAAAGGCATTGGCGCAAGCGCTGCAGGCTTAGGGAATGTCTGTGGCGGGTCAAGCCGCCGCTCACCGGCATCAACCGGGGTCGGGCTCAGCAACGGCGCTACCACCGTACCGGCCGGCCCTCGGGTCTGCACATAGCCTTCACCGGCGAGCATCTGGTAAGCCGCCTCGACCGTACCGCGCGCCAGGTTAAGTTCCGCCGCCAAGGCCCGAACCGACGGCAGACGCTCGCCAGGCTGAAGGCGCCCGGCACTGATGGCGTGGCGAAAACGCAGATAAACCTGACGATAGATCGGCGTCGCCGCATGCGGGTTGGGTGGCGGGCAGGAATTCGGCATGTCCTAGTCATTTGTGCATTTTTTGGACCTATAAGGTAGTCCGTCGCGGCCGTAAAGTAACGCCTCAAATTGATCAGGGAGATACCCGTGGGCGAACAGGCAACCATCCGATACCTGCAAGAAGGTGCCGAACAGCAGGCGGCATTCGAGCTCATGCGCGAGCTGCGGCCGCACCTGGTTGACGCAGACGCGTTCGCTCAGCAAGTCAGGCGCCAAGCGCAGCAAGGCTACAGGCTGCTCGGGGCTTTTTACGGTAAGCAGCTGCTAGGCCTGGCCGGTGTGCGGACCAGCGAAAACCTGCTCTATGGGCGCTTTACCTACGTCGACGATCTGGTCGTTGCCCCCGCAATGCGCGGCCTGCGCGTGGGCGCAGCCTTGCTCGATGCGGCACGCGCAGAGGGCCTGCGTTACGGCCATGCGTACCTGGTGCTGGATACCGGCTTGCATATGCCGTTGGCTCAGCGCTTCTACTATCGCGAGGGACTGCTGGCCAAAGGCATGCATTTCGTCCAGGCATTGCCCGCAGCCGAGGGGCAGCGCCATGGATAACCTGCTGCTGATCAATGCCAGCATGCGTGGCAGCGCCTCGATTGGCTTGCGCCTTGCCAGTGAAATGGTCGACTGTATCCGCCAACGGCACGCTCAGCTCAAGGTCACCCTGCGTGACCTGGCTGCAGCGCCACTGGCGCCACTGAGCGCGGGTTACGCGACTGCACTGACCCGGCTGACGCCTGCACACGACCCGGTATTTACCCACTCCGAGGTACTGGTCAGCGAGTTGGAACGGTGTGAGGTACTGCTGATCGCAACCCCCATGCATAACTTCAGCGTACCGGCAGCACTCAAGCTATGGATCGATCATGTGCTGCGAATCCACCGCACCTTCATTGCCGGCCCTGACGGCAAGGTCGGCCTGCTGGGGGATCGGCCAGTCTACGTGATCGTCAGTTCAGGTGGTTTTCATCGGGGAGCGCGGGCCCGCCAGCCGGATTTTCTCAGCCCCTACCTGCGCCATGTGCTCGGTACACTGGGCCTGCAGGATGTGCACTTCGTCTACCTGGAGGGCCTGGCCATCAATGAGCAAGCGGTGCTTGCCGCCACTACTCAGGCCAGGCTTGTGCTTGCAGGTCACCCGTTGTTTGCCGAGTTGGCCGCTCCGGCCTGAACCCTGCTTGAGCAGCATCCTGTAACTCACAGGGCCTCAGTGCTGGGTTGGGCCTTCGCGCCGGCGCACCGTCATCAGCCATTGGCCGGCCTGCCAGGCGGTACCGACAGCGACCAGCCCGGCCACCGCCCGCCAGTCGCGGAAAAACAGCCGCAGGGCGTTGATCGTCGGCGGTGCGTCGGCACTGCGGATAAACAGCCGGATCCGTGATGGCCGGCTGTTCGGGTCGACCGCCGCAAGCTCGGCGACACTGGGGCTGAGCGATTCCTGAATAATCAGGTACTGGTTCTGGCGCTGCTCCACGCGGGCTTTCACCCCTTCTTTCTTCAGGCTGTCGAGCAGCCCGCGAGCCACTTCGGCGGCCTGCAGGTCGACGGTTGCGACGAACTTCTCCAGTTGCGTGGGCGAGACACCCTTGTCGCTGGTGAAAGCCAGCGGGCCGTCTTGGGTCAGGGCTTGGGATTTAACAGCTTCGTTCATGATCAGCTCCTTGCAGAAATGGCAAACCGCACCCCGGGTGTGCCGCGCATGCGCGCAGCACACCGAGGGCAAGGCTTAGGCGCGCTCGAGCAGTTCGCCGGTGCGTTCCAGCTGGATGGCACGCAGGCGATTGACCACCTCGTAAGACACCGAGGACACCTGCGAATAGGCAACGCTCAACTTGATATTGGCACCGTCCATCCGGGCGGTGACGGTGGCGCAGTTCAACCCGGACGGGAACACCAGTTTCTGTGGGCCGACCACCACGTTGCTGCTGATCACTTCACCGAGCACCAGGTTATTGAACAACCCGAAGTAATAGGTCGGAGTGACCTGGAACTGAGCTGAGCCGCCACCGACGACATTGCGTTTGTACACCGCCCCCTGGCCGCTCATGCCGATGCCCAGGTTGGCGAGCTGGTTGGAGGCGTTACGAATCAGAATCGAGTCAGGCAAGGTGGATCCGCTGGCCAGACGCAATTGTTGCACGTTGTTTTCGAACACGCAGTCCCACACCGAGCCCAGGCTGGCGCCCAGGGTCTGGCTGGCCTTGTACACGCCAATCCCGCCGTTCTGTTTGTAGTTGGCGATGGCGACGTTGTAGTCAACCTCCCATTCCACGCCACTTTCACCCATCTGCGGCACAGTGGTCTGCTTCCAGGAAACACTCTCCAATCCGACCGATCCTGGCAGTTCCTGATACACCCCCATGGTCCAGGTTTCACTGGTGTTGTTATTGAAGTCCACGTAGTAGTTGGGCATGACACTCTCCATTGTCGTGTTGTATGCGGGCAGGTCGTCTGCCACGCCAGGAGAGAACAGCAGCATCTGTGCCAAGCTTCTAATGGCCGTAAAATCAATAGCTTGGCTGTATGCAACAAAAGAGGGTTGGCCGTTTTCGTCCATTGCGTCCCCGTGGCCGGGGACGCAATCGACCACCTCAGCCCAGGCTCGCCTTGCTGTAGCACAAACGGCTCGGGCGCAAGCCCATGCGCACCAGCGAAAGCAGGAAACTGAAGCCGCACTGGTTGGGGTCCAGTACCGGTACATAGCAGCCCAGGTCCTGCTCAAGCAGGCGCGACAGCCGTTCGGCGACGCCCATGAAACCGGTGCAGCCCAGCAACAACGCCTGCGCACCATCCTCGCGGACGGCCGCCAAGCCCGCCTCCAGTGCCTTGACCAGCACCACATCGACATCGCTCAAGCGCGCTACCGGGCAGTCGATGGCGCGGATCGAGGCAAAGTTGTTGCTCTGGCCGTAGGCGGCCACATGACCTTGCTGCAGGGCCAGGGTGCTCTGCAGGATGGTGATGATCGAGAACCGCTGGCAGAGCCCCAGTGCGGTGAACGCCGAGGTGGGGAAGCCGCCAATGATCGGGATGTCGATGACTTCCCTGGCCGCCTCCACCCCGCACATGTCGAAGTCGCTGAGCCAGATGCCGTCGAAGCCTTCCTGCTCCAGGCGCTGGGCCAGCGCTACCACTGCCGGGGCATTTTCACTCAGGTTCAAGCGGTTTTCGATGCTGGGGCTGCCCTGGTCGAGGTTGAACACCTGTACGCTGACATCCGCCGGTACCACCGGGGCGATGCAGGCCATCAGGGCCGTGTTGTAGGCGCTGCTGTTGACCGGTGCGAGCATGGCGATTCGCAGGCTCATCAGCGGACCTCCTGCAATTGCCCGATGCTGCGGTACGGGCCGGGGTAGCCCAGGCTTGCCAGCAACTGCTCGAAGCTCCAGAGGATCAACCCGCCAGGCACCCGCAACGGCGCCTCGGCCTGCCAGCCGAGCAGGCAGACAGGCCGCCCGCCGTAGTGCGCAGCGAGGCGGCCGTCATTGCCGACCAGGTCACCGTTGGAGGCCACCTGCGGGCCCGGGCCCGGGAAAAACCAGCTGATACTGTCCGGGGCCATGGCCAGCGGTTGCGGTTGGTGTCTGTCCCACAACAATAAGGACTCGTTCTCGTAGCACAGGCGCAGGCTGGCATCGGCGCTTTGCAGGTCGATGGTGCCGACATCAAAGCCGCCCATGGTGTTGGCCCCGGCGTGGTCGATACGCGCAGGCCCGCACAGCATCCGGGCCTGGATGCCGCAGCGCCTGGCAAGGAATGCCAGCAGTGCCTCGGTGCTGCCCAGCTCGCCGGCATGCAAGGCCCGGCCCAGGTCCAGGGCGCGGCTGAGGGTGGCGCGAATCGGCAATGCCCGGGGCAATTGCTCAGCGCTCATGACCCACAGCGCCAAGCCACCGAACTCGCCAAAGGCCGTCGAAGCGACGATCGGCCGCAGCATTTGCTCGGCGATCACACTGGCATCATCGTTGTAATCTGTAGCGTCAGTGGGTGGGGTTACGTTCAGTTCCACCTCAAGACCGTTGTGGCTGACCACGAAGGCCGGCCGCGGCGGCACCTGGACGGCGGCGAAGGTCAGCATCGGCAACGACGGCACTGCGCGTCCGGCACCGTCGGCATCGATCACCGCCAGGCCAAGCCGCGCAGCCGCCAGGCAGGCCACCAGAAAGCCCAGGGCACCGCTCTCGGGTGGCACCACATAAGCCAGCCTGCGACCCTCGCTGGCCAGGCGCCGGGCAATACTCTGCAACGCCTGGACCGGCCCAAGGGGGTAGCGGCAACCGGCGATGGCTTCCGGCGCCCCCATGTAGGCCAGTACGGCAGCGTCCCCCTCCCGCGCCTCCTCCACGCTGACCACTGTGACCCGGTTGGTGGGATAAAAATCACCGACCTTGAAGTACTCCAGCAAGTGCAAGGCCGAGGTGCGCGTGCCGCCACCACCACTACCGAAAAAGCAGCCACCATCGATCAACGCACGCATATCCTTGTGTTCCAGCTCGAAAGCCATGGTCTTGCTCCTGGTGTTGTCTATGGGTGAATCGCCGTAGAGGTTTCAGCGCCGCAGCCGTGCCAGCCAGTCACTGGCTTGCTGCGCCGGTGGGTAGCCGCAATCCGCCTCGATGCCGCGCAAGGCCCGCTCCAGGACCAGGGCGGCCTGTTCCGGGCGACCGTCGCGCTGCAACAGGCGGGTCAGTTCGAGGCCGGTGCGCAGGCGCGCCGGTACGCTGCCGAGGGTCAGGGTGGTGGACAATGCGTTGCGCAAAGTGCTTTCGGCCTCATCCTGCTCGCCGGCAGCCAGCAAGGCACGGCCCTTGAGCAGCATCAGCTCGCACAGGTAGGCACGCTCCTGATGGTCCTGGGCAAGGTCCAGGGCGTTGTTTGCCAGCGCCAGTGCTTCACGTACCCGTCCGGCCAGCAACAACACTTCTGCGCGCTTCCAGGCCTGGAACGCATGGAACAGCTGACCGCCGTTGCGCAGGACATGATGCTGATAGCCATCGGCGATGGCGCGCTCGCCTTCATCGTAGAAGCCTTCCAAGCCTTGGTGATAACCGCGCAGGATCTGCCCGACGCCCTGATAGAACGAGAACTCGTGACGCGCCGACAACTGCTCCAGCTCCCGCGCCAGGGTGCCCAGGGCTGGCTGCAAGCCCAGCACCGCCGCCAACCAGGCCGCGCCCTGCAAGGCCACGGCGCGGTTGAAGGCGTTGGCATCGGTCTGCCCGGCACGGGCCGTGAGTTGGGCCTGAGCATGGCGGGCTTGAGCGAAGCGGCCCAACTCGAAGGCCGACAGCCCCTCGAAGGTGATTGCCAGGCCAATCAGGTCCAGGCCCTGGGTCTGGGGCCAGTCCGGCTGGTATTCGCTGAGCAGCTCACCGCGGTTCAGGCAGGCCAGGCTTTCTTCGAAATCGCCCAGCCAGAACAACGTGTTGGCCATGGCCACATGGGCCTCGATGCGCAAGGCACCAAGGCCGGCCTGTTGCGCCCGCTGCAGCATGTCCTGGGCGGTAGCCCGTGCCTTGCCCAACTCCAGGCCCATCAACTGGGTGGTCCAGACACCGAACTGCACCGACGACAGCTCGTCTGAAGTGCCCTGTTCCGCCGCCAGGGCCAGGGCGCTACGGTAGCTGGCCTGGCTGGTAGCGCTGAGCCAGCCCTCGATGCTGCGAAAACTCACACCCAGCAAGCGGTGCAATTCGAACTGCAGGCGCCACAGGTCTTTGCAGTCGAAGACGTCACCTGCCACTTGCAAGCCTTTCTGCAATACCGGCAAGGCGCCACGGAAGTCGGCGTCTTCGATCAGCAGGCGGCCCTGGGCAAGGTAGCGCTCTACCGCCTGGCGCTTGTCTGCGCGCAATTTCTGGCGCCGCTCGATGACCTTGCGGTTGACCCCAAGCAACTGCGCGGCCGCGCTTTTATTACCCTTGCAACGCTGCAACGCATGTTCCACCAGCAGGTTCTCGGCGGCGGCCAGCTTGTCGTTGCCTTCCAGTTGCAGCAGTGCCTCGGCGAGGTTTGCCCATTTCTGCGGCGAGTGCTGCACAGGTTCGAGAAAGGCCTGCAGTGCGGCACAGTCGATCTCGGGGCTCTGGGCCAGGGCGCCGATACGATCGATGAGGTTACGCAGCTCGCGCACATTGCCAGGCCAGTCCCGTTGGCACAGCAGCGCCGTCGCCCTGGCGTCGAACGTCAGCGGGCGTGGCTGCAGGCTGCAGAAGTACTGGATCAGGCCGGGGATGTCTTCGCGCCGGGCGTCCAGGCTCGGCAGCTCAAGCTCGAACACGGCAAGGCGGTAGTAGAGGTCTTCGCGAAAGCGCTCCTCATGCACCAACGCCTTGAGGTCACGGTGGGTGGCGGCGATCACGCGCCCGGCGAAGTGGCGGTTTTCGCTACTGCCCAGCGGACGGTACTGGCGGGTTTCAAGCACACGCAACAACTTCGGTTGCAGGACCAGTGGCAGCTCGCCCACTTCATCGAGAAACAGCGTGCCCGCACCGGCCATCTGCAAGTGCCCTGCCCGCTCGCCAACAGCCCCGGTGAATGCCCCTCGCGCATGACCGAACAGCTCCGCTTCGAGCAGATACTCGGGGATCGCCCCGCAATTGAGGTCGATGAACGGCTTGCCTGGCGCACTCAGGCGATGCAGTCGCTGGGCGATGACTTCCTTGCCAGCCCCGGTGGGGCCACAGATCAGCACCGGCCGGTCGCTTGCAGCTACCCGCTCCATCAGTGCATGTAAAGCCTGCATGGCCGGCGACGGCCCCATCACGCCGTTGGCTTCGGCGCCCTGCTCCCTGCTGGATGCCCCCATCGGAATCCTTCCTGAAGTGGTATTGGCAGGGATAGAGGTATAGCAGAAGCGCAATGGCAGGTAGCCATTAGGCTTGGGGATTTAGACGTGCGGTGCGGCCACTGCCGTGGCGTGGCGCCGCACCCACAAGGGCTTTACTGCCCGGCGCCAAACGCGTCCTGCAGCAGGATCGCCCGGGCCAACGCTTCATCGCTGGCGTTGAGGTCCGGGTTCTGCGCGCGAATGCTCTGCAGCATCGACTCCAGATACACCCCGCGGATTGCACCGCCACTGGCGATGAACGACGACGCGTCGTCACGTGCCGGGATGATCCGTTTGTCATCCTTGAACGTTGAATACAGCGAAGCGGAAATCCCCGCCGAGGTGGCAACATCACCCGCGTCGACACGGGCCAGGGCCGAGCCGAAGGGCAGACAGAGCACAAGCGAGGAAACGAACAGTAAACGGCGCATGATGGTGCCTCCGGATAACGTGTACCTACCTCAACTAGGATTGCCGCAAGTAGCCTTGAGTTCCCTGGCCTGGTGCCCCGGTAAAAAAATTCACCATGGGCCTCAGTGATAGGCGTCGCCGACTTTCACCTTGCCGCGGAACACGTGGTAGCTCCAGAAGGTGTAAACCAGGATCACCGGGATGATGAACAGCGCGCCGATCAGGGCAAACAGCTGGCTGGACGGCGGCGAAGCGGCCTGCCAGAGGCTGACGCCGGGTGGCACGATGTTCGGCCAGATGCTGATTGCCAGGCCCAGGTAACCAAGAAACACCAGGGCCACGACGCCAATGAACGGCAGGTGCGAGTGACGTTTGCGCAGGGTCTTCTGGATCACCACCACTGCACCGACGGCCAGCACGGCAATCAGCAGCGAGCGCATCCAGTGGCTGCCGGCCAGCCAACGCTGGGCGATATCGGCGTGCAGCCACGCCGTCCAGGCGCAGATCAGCACAATCACCAACGCCAGCAGGTAAGTCAGCGGCCGGCTGTAATGGCGCATGCGCGACTCGAGCATGCCCTCGGTCTTGATCAGCAGCCAGGTGCTGCCGAGCAAGGCGTAGGTCAGCAGCAAGCCGACGCCGCACAGCAGCGGGAACGGCGCCAGCCAGTCCAGGGCGCCGCCAGCGAACTGGCGGTCGACCACCGGGATGCCACCGATATAGGTGCCGATCGCCACCCCTTGAAAAAAGGTGGCAACGATCGAGCCGCCAATGAACGCCTTGTCCCACAGGTGCCGCTTGTGCGCCTGGGCCTTGAAGCGGAACTCGAAGGCCACGCCGCGAAAGATCAGCCCGGCCAGCACCAGCACCAACGGCAGGTACAGCGCTTCGAGTATTACCGCATAGGCCAGCGGAAAGGCGCCGTACAACGCCGCGCCGCCGAGTATCAGCCAAGTTTCGTTGCCATCCCACACCGGGGCCACGGTGTTCATCATCACGTCACGCTCGCGGGAATCCTCAATGAGCGGAAAGAGGATGCCCAGGCCCAGGTCGAAGCCATCCATGATCACGTACATCATCAGCCCGAAGGCGATGATCACGCCCCAGATGATCGACAGGTCAATGCCTTGAATTGCCATGTTGAAACCCTCTCTCAATCAGCCGCAGACAGCGGTCTGCGCGCGGTGGCATCAACGGTGTGCAGCGCATCGGCGGCGTTCGGCCCCTTGCGCACCAGGCGCATCATGTAGCCGATGCCGACAGTGAACACCGAGAAGTAAATGACCACGAACAACGCCAGGGTCACGCTCATTTGCACGGCGCCGTGGTTGGAGGCCGCCTGGGTGGTGCGCAACAACCCGTACACCACCCAGGGCTGGCGGCCGATTTCAGTGGTGAACCAGCCGGCCAGCAAGGCGATCAGCCCGGACGGTCCCATCAGCAAGGCCAGCCACAAGAAGACCCGGTTGCGGTACAGCGCGCCGTTGCGGCGCAGCACCAGGGCAGCCACGGCGCACAGCAGCATCAACATCCCGAGCCCGGCCATGACCCGGAAGCTCCAGAAGATGATCGTCGAGTTGGGCCGGTCTTCCTTGGCAAAGCTCTTGAGCGCCGGGATCTGCTTGTCCAGGCTGTGAGTCAGGATCAGGCTGCCCAGGTACGGCACTTCGAGGCTGTAACGGGTGGTTTCGGCCTGCATGTCCGGCAGGCCGAACAGCACCAGCGGCGACGGCTCGCCGGGGGTGTTGTCCCAGTGGCCCTCAATGGCGGCGATTTTCGCCGGCTGGTGCTCCAGGGTGTTCAGGCCATGGGCATCGCCAACGGCAATCTGCACCGGCGTGGCCACCAGGATCATCCACATCGCCATCGACAGCATCGTGCGGATTTGCGGCGTGTTGTTGCCCCGCAGCAAATGCCAGGCCGCCGAGGCACCGACGAAGAACGCGGTGGAGAGGAACGCCGCCAGGGCCATGTGCATCAGCCGGTAGGGGAACGACGGGTTGAAGACGATCTTGAACCAGTCCACCGGCGCCACGCGGCCGTCGACGATCTCGATGCCTTGCGGGGTCTGCATCCAGCTGTTGGACGAGAGAATCCAGAACATCGAGATCAGCGTGCCGATCGCCACCATGATCGTCGCAAAAAAGTGCAGGCGCCGCCCTACCCGGTCCCAGCCAAACAGCATCACACCGAGAAAGCCCGCTTCGAGGAAGAACGCGGTGAGCACCTCGTAGGTGAGCAAGGGCCCGGTGATGCTCCCGGCAAAGTCGGAGAACCTCGCCCAGTTGGTGCCGAATTCATAGGCCATGACCAGGCCGGAGACTACGCCCATGCCGAAGTTGACCGCGAACAGCTTGGACCAGAAGTGATAGAGGTCCTTGTAGACCTGGTTATGGGTTTTCAGCCAGCAACCTTCGAGCACCGCCAGAAAGCTGGCCAGGCCGATGGTGATCGCCGGAAAGATGATGTGGAACGAGACCGTGAAGGCGAACTGAATCCGCGCCAGATCCAACGCATCCAGATTGAACATGACAGTATCCCGAGAAAGCGCCGGCCCACCTGCAACCGCCAGCGAATGGCGGCTGCAGGGTCCGGGTTTCAGTCAGTGAGTGGAAATCGAGTAAGGCGTCAGACGTGCGCTGAAGGAATCAGGTTGTCGGCGCTGGCTTTCTCGAGTTTGATCGCGATGAACTTCGAGGTCGGGGTGAAGGTGCGGTCGCCGTAGCTTTCCAGCGGTACCAGGGGGTTGGTCTCCGGATAGTAGGCCGCTGCCTGCCCTGGCGGGATGTCGTAGGCGACCAGGACAAAACCGCTGACCCGGCGCTCGCGGCCGTCTTCCCAGAGCGACACCAGGTCGACCTTGTCATTGGGCTTGAAGCCCAGGCGCTGGATGTCCTGCTCGTTGACGAAGACTACGTCACGCAGGCCGAACACCCCTCGGTAGCGGTCGTCGAGGCCGTACAGGGTGGTGTTGTACTGGTCGTGGGAGCGCAGGGTCTGCAGAATCAGGTCCGGCGTGTTGCCACGGGCCAGGACCTCTTCGTTGACCAGTTGCGCCGGCAATACGCTGGGGGTGAACTGCGCCTTGCCGCTTTGCGTGTGCCATTCGCGCAGCGCCGCGGTGTTGCCCAGGTGGAAGCCGCCGGGGTGCTGCAGGCGCGCGTTGAAGTCGGCAAAGCCGGGGATGACGTCGGCAATCAGGTCGCGGATGCGGCTGTAGTCGGCAACGGTCCACTCCCAGTCGATCGGTCGGTCACCGAGGGTCGCCTTGGCGATACCGGCGACGATCGACGGCTCCGAGCGCAGCAGCGGCGAACAGGGTTTGAGCTGGCCGTGGGAGATATGCACCATGCTGAAGGTGTCTTCGACGGTGATGCCTTGCGGCCCTTCGACCTGCACGTCGATTTCGGTACGGCCCAGGCACGGCAGGATCAGTGCATCGCGGCCAGTCACCAGGTGCGAGCGGTTGAGCTTGGTGGCGATGTGCGCGGTCAGTTCGCAGTTGCGCAGGGCGGCGTGGGTGCGCGGGGTATCCGGGGTGGCCTGGGCGAAGTTGCCGCCCAGGGCGATGAACACCTTGGCGCGCTGTTCTTCCATGGCCTGGATCGCCAGTACCGCATTGTGCCCGTGCAGGCGCGGGGCCTTGAAGGCGAAACGCGCTTCCAGGGCATCGAGCAGGCGTGCCGGTGGCTGCTCGTCGATACCCATGGTGCGGTCACCTTGCACGTTGCTGTGGCCGCGCACCGGCGACAGCCCGGCGCCAGGCTTGCCGACGTTGCCGCGCAGCAACTGCAGGTTGATGATCTCCTGCACGGTCGGCACCGAATGACGGTGCTGGGTCACGCCCATGGCCCAGCACATGATCACCCGCTCGGCGCGGCGGTACATGCGTGCGGCCAGCTCCAGCTCGGCCAGGTTCAGGCCCGACTGCTCGACGATGTGCGCCCAACGGGTGGCATCGACTTCGGCCAGGTAGGCGTCGAGCCCCGAGGTGTGCTCGGCGATGAAGGCATGGTCGAACACCGCGGGCTCGCCCTTGGCCTGGGCTTCGCGTTCCCATTGCAGCAGATACTTGGCGATGCCGCGCATCACCGCCATATCGCCGCCCAGGGCCGGGCGGAAGTACGCGGTGTTGGTCGGTTCCGAGCCGTTGCTGAGCATCTCGAACGGGTGTTGCGGGTGCTGGAAACGCTCCAGGCCACGCTCCTTGAGCGGGTTCAGGCAGATCACCTGGGCACCGCGTTTGACCGCCTCGCGCAGCGGTTCGAGCATGCGCGGGTGGTTGGTGCCAGGGTTCTGGCCGATGACGAAGATTGCATCGGCGTGCTCCAGGTCGTCGAACACCACGGTGCCCTTGCCGACTCCGAGGGTTTCCGTCATGCCGACACCGCTGGCCTCGTGGCACATGTTCGAGCAGTCCGGGAAGTTGTTGGTGCCATAGGCGCGGACGAACAACTGGTAGAGAAACGCCGCTTCGTTGCTGGCCCGGCCCGAGGTGTAGAACTCGGCCTGATCGGGGGATTCGAGCCCGTTCAGATGCTTGGCGATCAGGGCAAAAGCGTCTTCCCAGCTGGTTTCGACGTAGTGATCGGTGGCGGCGTCGTAGCGCATCGGGTGGGTCAGGCGGCCCTGGTACTCAAGCCAGTAGTCGCTTTGCCGGGCCAGCTCAGTGACGCTGTAGCGGGCAAAGAAATCCGGATCGACCAGGCGCCCGGTGGACTCCCAGTTGACCGCCTTGGCGCCGTTCTCGCAGAACTTGACCATGCCGCTTTCCGGCGACTCGCCCCAGGCACAGCCGGGGCAGTCGAAACCGCCGTTCTGGTTGGTCTTGAGCATCACCCGCAGGTTCTTGAAGGCGTTTTCACTGCCCAGCCAACTCTTGGTCACGCTTTTCAGCGCGCCCCAACCGGCGGCGGGGGCGTCATAGTTTTTTATATGTTCATCTTGGCTCATCAGGGCTTCCTCGCTTGGCACGCAGGGCATCTTTAACGTGTCGCCAACGCACAACGTGTTAATGACATCGTGGTTAATGACGAACTTCGTTTTCTCCCTTTTGAGCCTATTGAGCGTGGACTTTTGCGTCTAATCAAAAGAACTGACGGACTGATCAAAACCCTCTATCAGCGCGCCGAAAGCCCCTGGATACGGGGCTCTCAAGCCGCCGATAGATGAACCTTATCGTTTGGTCATTATTAGTGATTTGACCCACTTGCCCAGGCTATTTACCCTCGATAAACAGCAAAGAATTATTCCGCAAACAGCAACACTGCCGCGATATAAGAGGCCCTGCCCATCATGAGTGCAACCGGCAAACAACTGGTCGACGGCTACAGTCGTAAAATCGATTACCTGCGCATGTCGGTGACCGATCGCTGCGATTTTCGCTGCGTCTATTGCATGGCCGAAGACATGCAGTTCCTGCCGCGCCAGCGCATCCTCACCCTTGAGGAGCTGTACCAGGTCGCCGAACGCTTCGTCGCCATGGGCACGCGCAAGATCCGCCTGACCGGTGGCGAGCCGTTGGTGCGCGCCGGCATCGTCGGCCTGTGCGCACGCATTGCCGCCCTGCCCGGCCTGCGCGAGTTGTGCATGACCAGCAACGGCTCGCAGCTCACGCGCCTGGCCCAGCCGCTGTTCGATGCCGGCCTGTCGCGCCTGAACATCAGCCTCGACAGCCTCGATGCCCAGCGCTTCAAGGCCTTGACCCGCACCGGCGACCTGGCCCAGGTGATCGCCGGCATCGATGCCGCCCATGCCGCAGGCTTTCGCCGGACCAAGCTCAACTGCGTGGTGCTCAAGGGCCGTAACGATGATGAAGTGGTCGACCTGGTGCGCTTTGCCATCGACCGCCAACTGGACATTTCCTTTATCGAAGAAATGCCCCTGGGCGTGATCAACGAACACCAGCGCAGCGAGTCCTATTGCTCCAGCGACGAAGTGCGTGCGCGTATCGCCGAGCACTTCACCTTGCTCGAGTCGGCCGAATCGACCCAGGGCCCATCGCGTTACTGGCGCCTGGCCGAAGCCCCGGAGATCCGCATCGGCTTCATCTCGCCCCACAGCCACAATTTCTGCGGCACCTGCAACCGCGTACGCCTGACCGTCGAAGGGCGGCTGTTGCTGTGCCTGGGCAATGAACACTCCGCGGACCTCAAGCAGGTCCTGCGTGCCCACCCGGGCGATACCGAGCGCCTGGACAAGGCCATCCGCCAGGCCATTACCCTCAAGCCTTACAGCCACACCTTCGATATCAACGGTGAGGTGCAGATCCTGCGCTTCATGAACATGACTGGCGGCTAGACTCCGATGATCGTCCATCCCAAACCCAACCTGCTCAACGTCCTGGTGTCCCTCAAAGGCTCGATTGCCAAGCGTATTGCCCGGCGCAGCGTGATGGTCACCGCCCTGGCGTCACTGATCGTGCTGGTGGAGAACCTGCACCCGGCGTTCTTCGCCAAGGTCAACGCCACCCCCTTTACCTTGCTGGGTATTTCCCTGTCGATCTTCATGAGCTTTCGCAACAACGCCTGCTACGACCGCTGGTGGGAGGGGCGCAAGGCCTGGGGCGAGATGATCATCGAGGTGCGCTCGTTCATTCGCGAAAGCGTGGTGATTGCCGACCGCCAGACCCGCGATGGATTGCTGCTGGCGCTGTGTGGTTATGCCCATGCGCTCAATGCCAGGTTGCGTGGCGAAGATGAGTTGCACGCCGCGCGGCCCTGGGTTGCAGACGCGGGGAACCTGCCGCTGCACAACGTCAGCGACGGTATCCTCCAGGGCATCGGCAGGACCTGCTCGCAACTGGCCGAGCAACAGCAGATCAGCGAGTGGCGCTATGTCAACCTCGAGCAGCGCCTGCGCGGGTTGTCGCAAGCGCAGGCGGTGTGCGAGCGGATCAAGACCACGCCGCTGCCCTTCCCCTACACCTTGCTGCTGCACCGCACCATCTACATCTTTTGCATCCTGTTGCCATTCGCCATGGCCGAACCACTGGGTTGGCTGGCACCGATCTTCACCTTGATCGTCAGCTACACCTTCTTTGGCCTGGATGCGATCAGCGACGAGCTGGAAGACCCGTTCGGCCGTGACGAGAACGACCTGCCCACCGATGCCATGGTGCGTACGCTGGAGCGCGAGCTGCTGGGTGCAACCGGGCGCAAGGACCTGCCGCCGCCGCTGTTGCCGGTGGATTTTGTCTTGAGCTGAAGCGCCTCATCGCGGGGCAAGCCCGCTCCTACAGAATCAGTGCAAGACCTGTAGGAGCGGGCTTGCCCCGCGATCAGTTCACTGACGCGATTCGCACAGCGTGCCAGGCTTGAGGTGGGCGACGAAGTTGCAAGGGCGATGGCGGGCGTCCAGCTGTTCGGCGAGGATGCCTTCCCAGGCGGTGCGGCATGCGCCGGTGGAGCCCGGCAGGCAGCACACCAGGGTGCCGTTGGCAAGGCCGGCCAGGGCGCGGGTCTGTACGGTGGAGGTGCCGATGTCCAGGATCGACAAGGCGCGGAACAGCTCGCCAAAACCGTCGATGTGCTTGTCGAACAAACAGGCCACCGCCTCCGGGGTACTGTCGCGCCCGGTAAAACCGGTACCACCGGTAATCAGCACCACCTGCACGTCATCCTCGGCAATCCAGCCCGCCACCTGGGCGCGAATCTTGTACAGGTCATCCTTGAGCAACTCCCGCGCAACCAGGCGATGGCCCATCTCCATCGCGCGGCTGGCGAGCAGCTCGCCGGAGGTGTCAGTGTCGAAGCTGCGGGTGTCACTGACGGTCAGTACGGCGATATTCAACGGCACGAACGCCGCATCCAGTTTGATACTCATGCAAAGCCCCTTGGCAGCAGACAGGAAGTTGCGAGCAACGCTAGAGGCAAACACCAACAGCGTCCAATCGATAGATCCGACCGGCTTATCGAGTTGATCTATCGTCTATGCACAGCGCCGCTGATCAAGCGCCTCTATCACCCGGTCACTAATGCTCATTGGACGGCCCAGACCCTTTTGCTTTACCGTTTTGCCACCCGCCCCCACTGACTTGCCAGGCTGTGCCATGGATATCAAACAACTGAAGTTTCTCCTCGCCCTGGACCAGACCCGCCACTTCGGCCAGGCCGCAGCACTGTGCCACATCACCCAGCCGACACTGTCGATGCGCTTGCGCAACCTGGAGGACGAACTGAACCTTGTGCTGGTGACCCGAGGCCAGCGCTTTGAAGGCTTTACCGAGGCTGGCGAGCGCATCCTGGCCTGGGCCCGTACCCTGCTGGCCGCTTATGACGGCCTGCAGGCCGAAGCGGCCAGCTGCCGTGGGCAGATCGTCGGCAGCCTGCGCCTGGGCATGGTGCCGCTGTCGAGCTTCAACCCCATGCAGTTTCTCCAGCCCCTGGCCCAGCGCTATCCGGAGCTGCAGTTTCAGCTGTCGTCCTTGAGCTCGGAGCAGATCACCGATGGCCTGAGCCGCAACCAGCTGGACCTGGGCATCTGCTACCTGGACCAGATCAACAGTACCTACTTCGAGGTGATCGAGCTGGGCACCACGCGCATGGGTCTGCTGTATGACGTGCGCCATTTTCAGTTCGAGCAGGCTGAACTGCCCTGGGAAGCGGTCAGCGAAGTGCCCCTGGGGCTGTTGAGCAAGGGTATGCACTATCGCCAGTCGGTCGACCTGAGCTTTCGCAGCCGCGGCCTGCAGCCCCATGCGGTGCTGGAAAGCGACTCCAGTTATCAGCTGATCCAGGCGGCCTGCGCCGGCATGTGCTGCGCGATCATGCCGCTGGATTACGGCCTGGAAGGCTTGAGCGAGCACCTGCGCATCGTGCCGATCAGTGCTGCCAGTGTGCACGCACCGATCGGCTTGCTGCTGCGCCGAACCGAACCGCGTTCGGCGATTGCCGAGAAGTGCTTTGCCGAGGTTCAGTCACTGCTCAGCAGCGAATTGAAACCGGCGTAATCTTCGGCTGCCTGCCTACCGGTCAAAACCAGCAGACTAGCCGACCAGCGGCGCTTATGGCGTGACCTGATAACCCTTGCCCTGCAGGCAACTGGTGTAGGCCGAGGCACTGCTCGATGCAGTGCTGCGCCGGTCCTGACGACGCTCCTGACGCTGGCGCGCGCCACCCACCACAGCCCCGGCAGCAGCGGTCTCCTGCGCGCGGTTCTGCCGGTAGTCCTGCTTGACGTCATCGTCGACCCGGTCGTAGAGCTCGTCATGCTGACGGCCCCGCACCTCGGCGCCCGCCGCGCCGGCCGCGGCACCGACGGCAGCGCCGCGCACCCGGCCACCGACATGCGCCTCGGTGGTGGCCGAACTGGCCGCAATGTTATGGCAATCGTTGATATCGATCTGTACCTGCTCGGCGCTCTGGCCCTTGAGCGGCACCACGGTCTCGGCCCAGCCCTGGGCGCACACAGCCGACAAAGCCAGGCACAGGCCAACGGATGGCAACCTGTTCATGATGGACTCCGGGGTAGCGGGCAGTAGAAACAGTGTAGCCGCCTTGCGGGAGCGGCGGCGCGGCGCGAGGAGTGGCCCGGCACCCAGGAGTACATTTGTACTCCGGCGCATCAACCGTCTACCCCGCGACGACAGGCAGCGCCTGCTCTTCGGGGATTTTGACGAAAACACTGTACTTGCCGCCCTCCATCTCTTCGAAGGCAATCAGCTTTTCCACCAGCGCCTCGCTCAGCACTTTGCCGGCATTGAGCAGGAGCATGCCGTTATCCGCATTGAGATTGCGCGCCAGGACCATGCCGCCGGCCAGCTCTCGGGTGGTCATGACCTTGACCGACGGGTCGGCCAGGGTCACGTCACTGAGGAACTCGGCGCAGACCTTGACGAAATCCTCCACCAGCCCCGGGTCGTAGAGCTTGCCGGCGTATTTGCGGATGTACACCAGCGCTTCGTCGCTGTTCATGTGCCGCTCGAGGATCAAGCCGCGTTGCAGCTCGATGAAATCCACCGCCAGTTTCAACCAGCGCGCCCCCACTGGAATCGCTTCGCCCCTGAGGCGTGCGGGGAAGCCACTGCCATCCCAGCGCTCCTGATGGTGGAGGATGATTCGCGCCGCTTCCTTCATCGGTTCCAGGGTCATCACCAACGATTCGCTGTGTTTCGGGTAGGCCCGGTACAGGTCACGCTCGGCGTGCGGCAGCAGGTCTGCCGGGCAGGTCAGCATGCTGTCGTTCCAGCTCATCTTGCCAATGTTGTACAACGCCGCCGCCATGCTCAGGTCGCGGCTGCGACTTTCGTCCAGGCCGTGGCGGCGGCAGTACACGCGGATCAGTTCGATGACCTGGCGGTTGGTCTGCTTGGCCTTGGGCAGGCGCAGGTTGGCCAGCAGCGAAAACACTTCAGTGCCGGTGACATAGCTGCGCTTGAGCTCTTCGTAGGCCAGGTCGAGCATGTCGGCGGTTTGCTGCAGCTCTGCAGTCCGCGCCGCGACGCGCTGTTCGAGGCTGGCGTTGAGCGCCTTGAGTTGCTGGTTTTGCGCCTGGGTCAGCTGCTCCAGGCGCCACCGTTCGCTTTCCGAGTGCTGGTAGGCCAGGGCCTGGCGCAGGGTCACCAGGAGTTCTTCATCGTTCCAGGGTTTGCTGATGTAGCGGTGGATCTGACCGTCGTTGATCGCCTTGGCGATGGTATCCATGTCGGCATAACCGGTCAGCAGGATCCGCAAGGTCGCGGGAAAGCGCTGGTGGATGTGTGCCAGCAAGGTGGCGCCGTCCATGTTGGGCATGCGTGCATCGCTGATCACCAGGCTGACCGGGCGCTGTTCAAGCACTTCAAGGGCCTGGGCGCCGCTTTCGGCCAGCAACAGCTCGTAAGGCTGACTGCGCAGCAGGCGGCGCAAGCTGTTGAGAATCGAGGCTTCGTCGTCGACCAGCAGCACGCTGGGTCTATCCGCTAGGGGTTCTTCCATGATGCCGTCCTTGTACCGTGGGCAAGCGCAACAACGCCTCAGCACAGGCTAGATGACATTTGCCGAAACGGTCGACCTTTGTGTCCGGGCTCGCGCGCCGGCATTTGCCTGACTATGCTGGCCCTGAAGGCATTCATAAGCATTGCTACCAGGGAGGGTTGCCCGATGCACGTCTACTTGCCGGTTACGCGCGCCGTCGGAGCGTTGCGATGAGCCAGCCATTGACCGACATCAATCGCAGGATCCTGATCGTCGACGATACGCCGTCAATTCATGAGGACTTTCGCAAGATCCTCGGCGGCGGCTCCAGCGCCTTCGATGCACTGGGGGAAACCGAATACGCCCTGTTCGGCGCCACGCCGACGGCGCCGGCCCAGCCCTTCGTCCTCGACTCAGCCTTCCAGGGTGAGCAGGCGCTGGCCAAGGTCGAGGCGGCCCTGGACGCCCAGGCGCCTTATGCCATGGCCTTCATCGATATGCGCATGCCGCCTGGCTGGGACGGGCTGCAGACCGTCGCACGGCTCTGGCAAGTCGATCCCAAATTGCAAGTCGCACTCTGCACCGCCTATTCCGACTATTCATGGGAAGACATCGCCGGCCAGCTTGATCTGGGCGACCGCCTGCTGATCCTGAAAAAGCCTTTCGATGCCATCGAGATCCGGCAGATGGCCAGCGCCCTCACGGTCAAATGGCAGATGACCGAACAGGCTGAACTCAAGACCGAACGCTTGGAGCAGGCGGTCGAAGCGCGCACCCGGGAGCTGGCCGATGCCAACATCATCGTGCAGAACAGCCCGACCATTCTTTACCGGCTCAGGGGCGAGCCGCCATTCGCCCTGATGTACATCTCGCACAACATCACCAAGTTCGGTCACTCGGCAACCCAGCTGGTCGGCAGTGCGGATTGGGCCAGCACCCTGGTGCATGCCGATGACCTGGGCAAGCTCGACGAGGCCATGGTGCGGGTACTGGACCGTGATGCTGCCGCAGCCTCCATCGAGTTTCGCCTGCGCACCGCCGATGGCGGCCTGCGCTGGGTCGAGAACCGCTACATCCCGGTACGCAACGCCCAGGGCCAACTGGTGGAAATCGAGGGCATCATCCTCGACATCACCGAGCGCCGCCTGGCCGAAGAGAACCTCGCCCTGATGGCCCGCACTGACGGCCTCACCGGCCTTGCCAACCGGGCCACACTGATTGAGCGCCTGCACCAGGCGTTTGCCGCCGCCAGACGAGGGGCAGCGCCATTTGCGATGTTCTACCTGGACCTGGATCATTTCAAACGGATCAACGACACCCTGGGCCATCCGATCGGTGACCTGTTACTGCAGGAAGCGGCACGACGCATCAGCGCCTGCACCCGCGAGAACGATGTGGTTGCCCGCCTCGGTGGCGACGAGTTCGCCATTGTGCAACTGGACGTGGACGAGCCGACCCACTGCGCCGCCCTGGCCGGCAAGGTCCGCGATGCCCTCACCCAGCCCTACCAGCTGGACAACAATGCCGTGCGCCTGTCGACCAGCATCGGCATCAGCCTGTACAGCCACCAGTGCCTGAGCGCCGATAGTTTACTGGCACAAGCGGACATGGCCTTGTACCGGGCCAAGGAAAAAGGCCGCAACCAGTTCCAGTTCCATAGCGAAGAGATCACCCGCGAAGTCACCGAGCGGGTCACCCTGGCCAACGACCTGAAACAGGCGCTGGAGCGCGATGAACTGCAGTTGCAGTTCCTGCCGGAGGTCGACCTGAGTAATGGCAAGGTGCTCGGTATGGCCGCCCGGGTGCGCTGGCTGCACCCCGAGCGCGGCTGGCTGGCACCCGAGGTGTTCATGCCGGCGGCCGAAACAACCGGCGTCAGCATTGCCCTTGGCCATTGGCTGCTGGACCAGGCGTGTCGGCAGATGCGCCAGTGGCATGACCTGGGTATCGCGCCACCGTTGATCGCCTTGAAGGTCTCGTTGACCCAGCTCAAGTCTGGCGCCGACCTGATCTACGACGTATTGCGCACCACCGCTCGCTGGAGCCTCTGCCCCTGGGAGTTGCGCTTTGACGTCACCGAGGCGACCTTGGCGCAAACCAAATGGACCCACAACGATATTCTCCCCCGGCTTTGCGAACTGGGGGTGACGATCGCCATCGACAATTTTGGCAGCGAGTATTCCTCGTTCGACTACCTCAAGACCTACCGGGTCAACCATCTCAAGCTGGCGCCGCAATTGCTCGACAGTGCCAGCAACGACCCTGATTGCGCGCAGACGTTACGCGCCATCATCAACTTTGCCCGTGACGTCGGCATCGGCATCATCACCGACCGGCAAGCCTTGCCGCAGGTGCCTGATGGCCTCGGTAGCGAGCCTGCCCAACCGCTCGGCCATACCTTGAGCCAGTGCCTCGACAGCGCCCAGGCACTGGCGCTGCTGAAACTCGACAGCGCGCAACTGATGCAGGTAAAGCGATGAACCCGCTCAGCCAACCGGCCAACCGGCGAATCCTGATCATTGACGATACCCCGGCAATCCATCAGGACTTTCGCAAGATCCTCAGCCCCGAACCGATGGGCGTTGATTCGCTGGAAGATACCACGGCGCTGCTGTTCGGCTCACCTGCCCGGCAACGCCTGAACTTCGAACTCGATTCCGCTTACCAGGGCGAAGAAGCGCTGAAGCTGGTCACCCGCGCACGCGCGCAAGGCCGGCCCTACGCCATGGCATTCGCCGATATGCGCATGCCGCCCGGCTGGGATGGCTTGCAAACCGTCAAGGCCTTGTGGAAGGCCGACCCGCACCTGCAGATTGCGCTGTGCACTGCCTTCTCGGACTACTCCTGGGACGAGCTGGCCGAGCACATCGAGTTCGGCGACCAGTTGCTGATTCTGAAAAAGCCCTTCGACAGCCTGGAAATCCGCCAGATGGCCAATGCCCTGAGCTGGAAGTGGCAACTGGCCCAGGACGCCACGCGCAAGCTGCATGATCTGCAACGCACCGTCGAGGAGCGGGTGCAGGAGCTGTTGCAGGTGTCCCGCCTGCTGCACTACGACGCGCTTACCGGTCTGCCCAACAGCACCCTGCTCGGCGACCGCCTGACCCAGCATCTGTTGCAGGCGCGTCGTCACGAGCGCAAGGCCGCGGTGATGTTCCTCGGCATGGACCGTTTCAAGCGAATCAACAACGCCCTTGGCCATCCGGTCGGCGATGAAGTACTCAAGCAGGTCGCTGCCCGGCTGACCAGCAGCGTACGCGAATCGGACTCGGTGTTCCGCTACGGCGCCGATGAATTCGTGGTCATCCTCAGCGACATCGTGCATCCGCAGCAGCCCCAGGGTGTTGCCGAAAAGCTCCTGGCCTCGATCAGCCTGCCCCATGCCCTGGCGGGCCATGACCTTACGGTGACCGCGAGCATGGGTATCAGCCTTTATCCCGATGACGGCAGCGACCCGGTGATGCTGATCAAGAAAGCCGAGACCGCGATGCGCAACGTCAAGGACAACGGCCCCAACGATTTCAACTTTTTCATCGACGACATGAACCTGCGCGCCCGCCGCCAGCAGTCACTGGAAAGCGGCCTGCGCCTGGCCCTCAAGCGCGATGAGTTTGTTCTGCATTATCAACCCAAGGTGGACTTGCGTCGCGGCACCATCGTCGGTGCCGAGGCGCTGATACGCTGGCAACGCCCTGGCCACGGCTGGGTGTACCCCGACGATTTCATTCCGGTGGCCGAAGACTGCGGCCTGATCATTGCCCTCAGCCAGTGGGTGCTACGCCGGGCCTGTGCCCAGGCACGCGCATGGCAAGCGCAAGCCATGGCGCCACTGAGTGTTTCCGTGAACGTCTCGGCCATCGACTTTCGCCAGCGCGGCTTTGTCGACAACCTCGCCGAGGTCCTCAACGACAGCGGCCTCGAGCCAGCGCTGCTCGAGCTGGAAATCACCGAAAGCGTGTTGATGCACAACGTCGATGCCACGGTCGTCACCCTGCAGGCGATCAAGCAACTGGGGGTGCGCCTGGCCATCGATGACTTTGGTACCGGTTACTCCAGCCTCAGCTACCTGCAGAAATTTCCCGTCGATGTGTTGAAGATCGACAAGTCCTTTGTCCGCGAGATGGGCAGCGACAACAACGATGCGCGGCTGGTCAGCAGCATCATCAGCCTGGGCAAGAACCTGAACCTGAACGTTATCGCCGAAGGGATCGAAACCGCCGAGCAACTGCGGCTTCTTAAAGCCCAGGACTGCGAGCAAGGCCAGGGCTACCTCTTCAGCAAACCGCTCGACCCTGTAGCGTTTTCCCGCTTGCTGCTCACCGCCGGACAGCGCATCGAACCCCACGACTGAGAGCACATGGATGGCACACTTGCTCCCCTTGCTGGTATTGGCAACAACCCTTGGCAGCAGCGCCACGAGCCTGGCACAAAGCGTTGGCGGCCCACTCATGCCACTGCCGGTGCTACCGCAGGTGGCCGCCGAACGAGTCGAGTTGGGCCGCAAGCTGTTCTTCGATCCCCGTTTGTCGAGCAACAACGACTTGTCCTGCGCCAGTTGCCATCAACTCGACCACGGCGGCGCCGACCGTTTGCCGCACTCGCTCGGCGTCGATGGCAAACCCTTGCCGGTCAACACGCCCAGCGTGTTCAACGCCGCGCTGAATTTTCGCCAGTTCTGGGATGGCCGCGCGCAAACCCTGGAGCAGCAAGCGCACCTGGTGGTGCAAAGCCCGACTGAAATGGGCAGCGACTGGACGACAGTGGTGCAACGCATTGCCGCCGACCCGCAGTACCGCAGCAGCTTTGCCCAGGCCTACAGCGATGGCGTCAGCGAGCACAGCATCCAGAATGCCCTGGCCACCTTCCAGCGCACCTTGCTGACCCCCGGCTCGCGCTTCGACCGCTACCTGCAAGGCAACACCGAGATCCTCACAACCGAGGAAAAATACGGTTATCAGCGCTTTCAGGAGTACGGCTGCATCGCCTGCCACCAAGGGGTGAACATCGGCGGCAACATGTTCCAGAAGTTCGGTGTGCTGGGTGACTACTTCAAAGACCGCGGCAACCCGACCGAGGCGGACCTGGGGCGCTACAACGTCACTGGCGAGGAGGACGACCGGCATGTGTTCAAAGTGCCCAGCCTGCGCAATGTCGCGGTCACCGCACCGTACTTTCATGACGGCTCGGCGGCGACCCTGGAAGCGGCGGTCGATGTCATGTTCCGCTACCAGCTCGGGCGCACGCCAAGCGCCGAAGACAAGGCGCTGATTGTCCAGTTCCTCAAGACCCTGACCGGTGAATGGGAGGGCAAGCCATTATGAAACTGACCCACCGACGCGGTTTGCTCCTGCTGGGCGTCAGTGCGGCGCTGCTGGCCTCGGTCCTGGTGTACCTGTACTTCATGTCCAGGGCCGACGAAACACAAAACTACGCCCAGGCGCGCGACCTTGTCCGGCAGATCAAGCAGTACAACTCCCAATGGGAAAACGAGATCCTCAAGGCGCGCATCACCATCAGCCACAACTATGATCCGCTGGTGTCGCCGCTGGTGGAGATGACGCGCTTGTGGCAAGCGTTCGAGACCGCAGAGGCCCTGCATGGCCAAAGCGACACACCCGCCTGGCGCACAGCCCATGCCGATTACCGGGATGCGCTGGCGCAGAAGTCCCGGCTGGTGGAGCAGTTCAAGTCGCATAACGCCGTGCTGCGCAATTCCCTGGCCTTCTTGCCGACCGCCGAAGATGGTATCCAGGCCCAGCTGGGGCAGCTTGCCGATGCCGACAAACTGCGCCTGCACAACATCGCCACCGACACCTACGACCTGATGCTCAGCAGCCTCGAATTCGCCCAGATGACCACCGACGACAAGGCCGCCGACATACTGGTCGGGCTGAACAAGCTGGCCATCAACAAAGACCGCCTGCCCATCGAGTTCCACGCCCCCATCGATACCCTCAGCAACCACATCGCCTTGATCCTTCGCGAGCAACCCAGGGTCAACCAGTTGCTTGAACAGATCGAGGCGGTGCCGGTGGCGGTACGCCTGGACGACATCACCTTGATGCTCGATCGCGACGAGCGCGCCGTGGCCCTGGTCGACCAGCAGTACCATTTCTACCTGCTGGTGTTCTCCACCCTGCTGGTCCTGCTGCTGATCTACATGGCCATACGCCTGATGCGCAGCTTTAGCGAGATCAACCGGGTCAACCGCGCCCTGCTCAGTGCCAACGACGAGCTTGAGCAACGGGTCGAGGAGCGCACCCGCCAGCTCAAGGACACCCAGAGCGAACTGCTCGATACCGCACGCCAGGCCGGCATGGCGGAAATCGCCACCAACGTTCTGCATAACGTCGGCAACGTGCTCAACAGCGTGAATATTTCCGCCGACCTGGTGACCCGAAAGCTGCGCACCAGCAAGGCCCTGGGCCTGGGTAAGGCCATGCAGCTGATCAATGAGCACCCCGACGACCTGGGGCGTTTCCTCAGTGAAGACGCCAAAGGCAAAATGCTCCCTGGCTACCTCAACCAGCTGGTCGAGGCGATCAGCCTTGAACAGAAGGAAATGGCCGACGAGCTGACCCAGTTGAGCAAGAGCGTCGATCACATCAAGGACATCGTCGCCACCCAGCAATCCTATGCCGGGGCCAGCACGTTGCTGGAGCCGCTGGAGGTCAGCACATTGCTCGAAGACGCCCTGCGCATGAACGCCGGCGCCCTCACCCGCCACCACGTCACGGTGCTCAAGGAATACGACGAGGTGCCGCGGATCATGGGGGACAAACACCGCCTGCTGCTGATTCTGATCAACCTGATCAGCAACGCCAAGTACGCCATGTCGGACGTGTGCAACCACGCCCGCAACATGACCCTGGGGGTAAAACGGCTCGATGACGACACGCTGCAGATCAGCGTCACCGACGAAGGCGAAGGCATCGCCCCGGAAAACATCACGCGGATCTTTGCCCACGGTTTTACCACCCGTAAGGAAGGCCACGGCTTCGGCTTGCACAGCTGCGCCCTGGCCGCGGTGGAAATGAACGGCCATCTGCTTGCCTACAGCGACGGGCCTGGCAAGGGTGCGCGCTTCGTCCTGCAAATCCCGTTGATAATCGCCGAAGGTGAATCATGTCCGAGCCCTGCAACCGGCGCATCCTGCTGATCGATGACACGCCGGCGATCCATGACGATTTTCGCAAGATCCTGGCGCCGCAATCCGCCGTCAACGCCGACCTCGATGCCCTGGAAAGCGCCCTGTTCGGCGAAACGCCCAAGACCGCCGCCACCGTGTTCGAACTCGATTCGGCCTACGGCGGCGAGGAAGGCCTGGGCAAACTGCTCGAGGCAGCGAGCCGTCAGCGCCCCTACGCCCTGGCCTTCGTCGACATGCGCATGCCCGATGGCTGGGATGGCGCGCAGACCATTGAAGCGCTGTGGCAGCACGACCCGTTGCTGCAGGTGGTGGTGTGCACGGCCTACTCGGACTATTCCTGGGATGAACTGCTCGACCGTCTGAACGGCCATGACCGCCTGCTGATCCTGAAGAAGCCGTTCGACAACATCGAAGTCTTGCAGATGGCCAACACCCTCACCACCAAATGGGAAATGACCGCCCGTGCCCAGTTGCAGATGAACGAACTGGAACAGCGCGTCGAGCAGCGCACCCTGGCCCTGACCCAGGCCAGCGCCGCCCTGCAGCGCGAGATCGACGAGCGCAAGCTGCTGGAAAGCCAGCTGGTGCAATCGGAAAAGCTCGCGTCGCTGGGCCAGTTGGCTGCAGGAGTCGCCCATGAGGTCAACAACCCGATCGGCTTCGTCTCGTCCAATCTAGGTGCACTGGACGAGTATTTCAGCCGCTTGCAGGGCATGCTCAAGGCCTACCGCGAGGCGGAAACGGCCATCGACCCGACAACACTCAGCGCGGACCTGGCAGAACTGCGCACCGAGATCGAACTGGACTACATCCTCGATGACATCCCGCTGCTGATCCGCGAGTCCAAGGACGGTATCAGCCGAGTCGGACGAATCGTCAAAGACCTCAAGGACTTCTCCAGGGTGGACTCGAACCATGACTGGCAATGGGCCAACCTGCAGCAGGGGATCGACTCGACCCTGAACATCGTTGCCAGCGAATTGAAGTACAAGGCCGATGTGATCAAAGACTATGGGGTAATGCCGGAGGTCGAGTGCCTGCCCTCGCAAATCAACCAGGTGATCATGAACCTGGTGGTCAACGCCGCCCAGGCCATAGGCCCGGAGCGCGGCACCATCACCTTGCGTACCGGCTGCGATGGCGAGCAGGTGTGGATCGAAGTGGCCGACACCGGCAGTGGCATTGCCGCCGACAGCCTGCAAAAGATCTTCGACCCTTTCTACACCACCAAACCTGTGGGCCAGGGGACGGGGCTGGGCCTGTCGTTGTCGTACGGGATCATCAAGCGCCATCGAGGGGAAATCCGCGTGCACAGCGAGCTCGGTGCCGGCACTACATTCAGGATCGAGCTGCCAATACGTCAGGCGCGGGCGGCCTAGTTCTGCAGCACTGGCCTCATCGCGGGTCAAGCCCGCTCCTACGGTGGATCTGTGTACGCCGGACTTGTGGGCGCTGGCCTTGCCAGCGATCGAGCGCGCAGCGGTCGTAATCCAGACACCACCTGATGTGCTGGCTGTACCGGCCCCATCGCTGGCAAGCCAGCTCCCACAGTGGATCTGTGTACACCGGACTTGTGGGAGCGGGTCTTGCCCGCGATCGAGCGCGCAGCGGTCGTAATCCAGATACCACCTGATGTGCTGGCTGTACTGGCCCCATCGCTGGCAAGCCAGCTCCCACAGTGGATCTGTGTACGCCGGACTTGTGGGAGCGGGTCTTGCCAGCGATCGAGCGCGCAGCGGTCGTAATCCAGACGCCATCTGATGTGCTGGCTGTACCGGCCTCATCGCGCCCACAGGTCGCACATTTGCACGCCGTCAATGAAACGGGAAGATGTAGTTCATCCATGCCGCCATGCGCAGGAGAATCTTGCGCATCGTGGCAATATGCGGAAAGTGCTTGCTGTACAGCGCCGCCTGGCCATAGGCACCGCCCGGCATCTGCTTGGCGTACTGGGCAAACGCCGGATCGTCGATCTCGATGATCACCGGCACGCGCCCGGGCGGGGGCGAACCGGTGTAGCTGACCAGGTTGCCGGAGGGCTGCACCTGACCTTCGCCAATCACCGCGATGACATTCTTGACCCTGCCGCGAAAGACCTTGCCCGGAATGCCGTCGAAGGCCACTTCCGCTTCATCGCCCGGCACCAGGCGCAACAAGCTGTTCTGGCGCATCCAGGCGGCGAAGTATTGGCCTTCGTCAGGGATGAACACCATTGACGGGCGCAGCGGCAAGGCACTGGCCATCATCCCCGCGCGCAGCGATACATGGGTGACATAGCCCTTGCTTGGCGCCCGTACCACGGTGCTGTCGAGTTCGAACTGGGCGTTGTCCAGTTGCGCCTGCAGGTCGTCGACCCGGGCGATGGCCGCTTCCTGCTCGCGGCGAGTGCCGAAGTTGCGCTTGATCAGCTCGTTGATGCGGTACAGGTCGCCCCTGGCGGCGATGATCTGTGCCTTGAGCGAGCGCACACGGTGCTCGAACGGCGTCGGATCAATGCGAAACAACACATCGCCCTTCTCCAGCGGTTGGTTGCCTTTGACCGGCACCTCGATCACCTGGCCGGTCACCACCGGGATCACCGGCACCGAGACGAAATACGACCGCGCCACCTCCGAATACGGGTGGTTGTAGTTCATGGTGAAGATCAGGGCGCCAATCATGACGATGCCGCCGAGCACCGCAGTGGGCACCGTCCATTTGTTCAGCGGGATGCGAAACAGCTTGAAAATCGCCACGCAGATCGCGGCGTAGGTGAGGATCAGCAACAGGTCCATGGCTCAGATGCCTTCGCCGGCATCGACAGTGGCGGATGTTCCCTCGAGGCGGTCGATGCGCTGCTGCAGCTCGACCACCTGTTGCTCCAGGCGCAGCACATGGCTTTGCGGCGACTTGCCGTCGCCAAACCCCCAGCCGCGATCTTCGCGATAGAGCATCGCCCAGATCCACAGGAATGGCCACAGCGCATGCAGGGTGAACAGGCTGACCCAGCCAGTGGCGTGGATCGCGTCCTGATGCGGGTGGTTGCGGTGCACGGCGATTTCATAAGGGATGTCGTGCAACACAATGATCCCGTAGAACAGCACCAGGCCGACAAAAATCAACAAACCCAAGGCGAAGTAATCAAGCATGATTGCTTACCAGCGCAGCGCTGTGAGAAGTGGCTTGAGTGTAGTTCACCCAACGCCTTGGCAACCGGCAGGTCACCCATACCGTTGGTCGTGCCACAGGGTCGGGGCGCGGCTCAAGGCCAACGACTCACGCAAGTGCCGCAACGGCCATAGCAAGGCGACGAAGACCGTCGTTGCGGCGACGGTCTTCGTGGCTTTCAGATCAAGGCTTGGCTTCATCCCCGCCGTGCGCAGCGGCCAGTGCCCGGGCTTTTTCCAGGTGGGCCTGCAGGGTCGGCAGGGCCTGGGTGGCGAAGGCCTTGAGTTCAGCGTCCTTACCGTCCTTGGCGTAATCCTGGAACAGTTCGATGGCCGCTTCGTGGGCCTTGACCTGGTTGTTGGCATAGGCCTGGTCAAAGGACTTGGCGCCGCGCAGCTCGAGGATCATGGCCTTGGCCTTGTCGATCAGGTCGGCATCGGTGGAGACCTTTATGTCCTTGCTGGTGGCCAGCACCTTGAGCTTCTGGTTGGCCGCTCGATGATCCTTGACCATCATGTCGGCGAACGCCTTGACGTCACTGCTGGTGCCTTTCTCCTGGGCCAGCTTGCCCGCTTCAACCTCGGCCACGCCCTTGGCCGAGGCGTCTTCGACAAAGTCGTCGGCATCCTGGGCGGCATGGACGGCGCCGACAAGACTGAAGGCCAGTGCAAAGGCCCCGGTGCGCAAAAGTGTACTCATCATGAAAATCCTCGTCTGGGAGTGGTGCTTGGTGGTTTTTTGTGACCACTATCTGTTCTGAACCGCAGACAACGACAGAGGTTCCGGTTTTTCCAATGGAACTCACAAGTGCCGGTGGCTGCGTCCTGGACATTGAGCGACCGAACCCTATGAAGCCTGGCAAAGCGCACTTGCACGTCGGTATCTCGGGCTGGCGCTATGTCCCCGACAAGGCGCGGTTCGATGAGTTTCTCGCCCAACTGCCGCGCGCCGCTGCCCAGGCGTTGAAACTGGCGCACCTGCCCGCTTCACCACGCCAGCACCTGTGGGGAGCCTGCGGGGGAAAAAATCCGCAGCCCCGCGCCAGCGCCGACTATATTGACCTAGTCCCCGCCCGCAGCCAGAGCGCGCGCCATGCTGGATACCCATCAGCTGATCATCTGCGAACATTGCGACTGCGTGTACCAGAAGGCCAGCCTCGGCAAGCACCAGAAAGCCCTGTGTCAGTGCTGCGGCGCCGTGCTGCAGCGCTATAACGGCCTGAGCGTACAGCAGCGCCTGGCCTTGAGCGTCACTGCGCTGATCCTCTGGGTGTTCGCCAACTTCTACCCGATCATGAGCATCAGCCTCAAAGGCCTGCACAACAGCGCCACCCTGTGGGATTCGGTCAAGGCCCTGGCCACCGGGCCCATCACCTTCATCGCCCTGGTGGCGGCGATCTCGATCATCATCGCCCCGGTGTTCCAGTTGCTGTTGTTGATCTGGGTGCTCGGCTTTGCCCTGGCCGGCGGCCGCGCCCCGGGCTTCAGCCTGTGCATGCGCTGGCTGGAAACCCTGCGCCCGTGGAGCATGCTCGAGGTGTGCCTGCTCGGCGCCATGGTCGCGGTGTTCAAGCTGGCCGGCATGCTCGATGTGCTGCCGGGCATCGGCCTGCTGGCCCTGGCGGCCCTGAGCCTGCTGATATTGCGCATCGCCGGGCGCGATATCCGTGAACTCTGGGACCTGCTGCCATGAACCGCCCGCCACGCGCCGCCGAGCTCAACCTGGTGCTCTGCCACGCCTGCGGCATGGCCTGCGACAACAGCAACCAGCCGCACGAGTGCGAGCGCTGCGGTGCGCCGCTGCATGCGCACAAGCCCGATTCCCTGGCCCGTACCTGGGCCTACCTGATCGCCTCGCTGGTGCTCTACATCCCCGCCAACCTGCTGCCGGTGATGAACACCACGTTGTTCGGCAGCGGCGCCGACAGCACCATCATGAGCGGCGTCATGGAGTTCTGGGAGCACGGTGCCTGGGACATCGCCCTGATCATTTTCATTGCCAGCATCGCCGTGCCGGCAACCAAGTTCGTCGCCCTGGCCCTGCTGCTGATCACCGTGCAGCGCCAGAGCACCTGGGCGCAGACGCAACGGGCACGTCTGTACCGCTTCGTCGAGCTGATCGGCTACTGGTCGATGCTCGATGTGCTGGTGGTCGCCCTGGTGGCGGCGCTGGTCAAGTTCCAGGCCCTGGGCGACATCGCGCCACGCCCGGGCATTCTGTTTTTCGGCATGGTCGTGGTGCTGACCATGCTGGCGGCAATGAGTTTCGACCCTAGACTGATCTGGCAGCGCGACAAGGAGCAGGCCGATGACTGATACCCGCCAAGACAGCCCACAACCCGGCCAACCCGCGGTCAAGACCCGCCGTTTCAGCATCTCGCTGGTATGGATCGTGCCGCTGGTGGCCGTACTGGTGGGGTTGTCGCTGGTGGTGCACAACGTCATGCAGCAAGGCCCGACCATCGAGATCACCTTCAAGACCGGCCAGGGCCTGGAGGCCAACAAAACCGCGGTCAAGTACCGCAACGTGGTGATCGGCCAGGTCACCGCCGTGGAGCTGAGCAAGGACCAGAAGAACGTCACCGCCACGGTCAAGCTGGTCAAGCAGGCCGAAAACTTCACCCGTGAAGACGCCAAGTTCTGGGTGGTGCGCGCGCGCATCGGCGCCGGCGGCGTGTCGGGTATCGATACCTTGTTGTCCGGTGACTTCATCGGCGCTGACTCCGGCGAATCGAACACCCGCGCCAAGGCCTTCATCGGCCTCGAATCGCCACCGCCGATCACCTATGGCGAACCGGGCAAGCGCTTTTTCCTGCATGCCAGCGACCTTGGCTCGCTGGGCGTCGGCTCGCCGGTGTACTACCGCAAGATTCCGGTCGGCCAGGTAGTGGCCTACAGCCTCGACGAGAACGGCAAAGGGGTCAGTATCGAGGTGTTCATCAACGCGCCCAACGATGCCTTCGTCACCGACAACACCCGGTTCTGGAACGCCAGCGGTGTCGATGTCGAAGTCGGCGCCAACGGCTTTGCCTTTCGCACCGAGTCGCTGTCGTCGGTGATCGTCGGCGGTATCGCCTTTCGCGCCCCGGACTACAGCCCCGACGATCAGGTGGCCGCCGAAGACCGCCAGTTCGAGCTGTTCGACGACCGCGCCCGGGCGCTCGCCCCGCCCCATGGCAAGGCACAGTACCTGAGCCTGCGCTTCGACCAGGCCCTGCGCGGCCTCAAGGTCGGTGCCCCGGTGGAATTCCTCGGGGTGGAAATCGGCTCGGTGGTTTCGGTGAACCTCGACTTCGACGTCGAAAAGCGCACCTTCCCGGTCAATGTCGGTATCGTCATCTACCCGCAACGCCTGGGCCGGGCCCACACCAAGCTGCTCAAGGCACTGAACCACGACCCCGACGACGAAAAGGCCGCCGCGCAATTGCTCGGCTCTTTCGTCGACAACGGCCTGCGCGCCCAGGCCCGCAGCGGCAACCTGCTCACCGGGCAGCTGTACATCGCCCTGGATTTCGACCCCAAGGCGCCCAAGGTGGTGTTCGACCCCACAGCCCGGCCGATTACCATCCCCACCGTACCGGGTAGCCTGGAGCAACTGCAGGAGCAGTTCCAGGCCATGGTCGAAAAGCTCAACCGCCTGCCGCTCGAGCGCATCGCCAACAACCTCGACGCCAACCTGGTGGAATTGCGCAAAAGCTTGCAGCAGTTCAACAGCCGCACCTTGCCGGGCGTCCAGGGCACCTTGCAGGAAGTCAGCAAGACCCTGCAGTCGGCCAACTCGACCCTGGCCGAGGACTCGCCGCAGCGCGAGCAACTGACCCAGACCCTCGACGAGCTGGGGCGCATGTCGCGCTCGCTGCGCGAGTTGGCCGATTACCTGGGACGCAATCCTGAATCGCTGCTGCGTGGCCGGCCCAAGGATGCACCCGCTGACTCGCTGAAACCTTCGTCGCGCAATTGACCGCAGGAGCACACCTATGGCGCATGCCTCCCCGTTTGCAGTGTTGAGCCTGGCGGTGTTGCTGGCCGCCTGCCGCAGCGACCCGATCCACTACCACACGCTGATCCCGCAGCAACCGGCGCCAGCCAGCAGCGTCGATATACAGCTGGAGCAGGTCAGCGTGCCGCCCCAGGTCGATCGGCCACAGGTAGTGATTCGCCAGGGCAACAGCGGCCTGGCGATCCTCGAGACCGAATGGTGGGGCGCAAGCCTCGCCGACGAGTTGCGCAATGCCCTGGTCAACCAGTTCGTCAGCAGCACTGCCCAACCGCGCCAGGGCTTGCGCGTGGAGGTCCAGCGCTTTGACTCGGTGCCGGGGCAATACGCCCTGTTCGATGCCCGCTGGCGCTTGCGTGCCGGCAACGCGGTGCTGAACTGCCGCAGCGTGATCCAGACCCCGGCCGGCACCAGCATCGACGATCTGGTGCTGGCCCACCAACAGAACCTCAAACGCTTCACCGAGCTGGTCAGCCAGGCTGCCAGCGGCGGCGCCAGCCGTTGCCCGGCGCTGCGCTGAAGACCGGACTGCCTGCCCGAGGACACGCTGATGGCCAACAATCACCCACTCCACCTGGGCACTGCCCGGGAACTGCTCGATGTATTGATCCGCGCCGGGCTGATCGCCGCCCTGGTGATGTTCTGCTTCGAGATCTTCCGACCGTTTCTCAGCCTGATGCTCTGGGCGGTGATCCTGGCGATCACCCTCTACCCCCTCAACCAGCGCCTGGGCGGCTGGCTTGGCGGGCGCCCGGGCTGGGCGGCGGTGGTGCTGGTGATCATTGGCCTGGCCTGCCTGATCGGGCCGTTGAGCCTGCTCGGTACTTCGGTGGCCGACACTGTGCAGCAGGGCATCCATGGTTTCGAAGACCAACACATCGAAATCCCGCCGCCGCCCGACAACGTGCGCGACTGGCCGCTGATCGGCGCGCCGCTGTACGGTATCTGGGCCCATGCCAGCAGCGACCTGAGCTGGGCGCTGTCGCAGGTGGCCCCACACCTCAAGGGCGTAAGCAAGACCTTGCTGACCCAATTGGCCGGAATCGGCTCGGGCATCCTGGTGTTCGTGGTTGCCCTGGTGGTGGCCGGGGTCATCATGGCCAAGGGCGACAATGGCCAGCGCACGGCCGTGGCCATTGCCAAGCGCATTTCCGGGCCGCAGCGCGGCGAGCAACTGGCCGCGCTGTGCACCGCGACCATTCGCGCCGTGGCCCAGGGCGTGGTCGGCATCGCCTTTGTGCAGATGCTGCTGGTTGGCATCGGCCTGGTGGTCATGGGCGTACCCGCGGCCGGCGTGCTGGCCCTGCTGGTACTGCTGCTGGGCATCACCCAACTGCCGGTACTGCTGGTTACCTTGCCGGTGGTGATCTACGTGTTTGCCCATGACGGGGTTGGCGTCAGCACGGTGATCTTCGCCATCTGGACCTTGCTCGCCGGGCTGTGCGACAACGTCCTCAAACCGTTGCTGCTGGGCCGCGGGGTTGCCGTGCCGATGCCGGTGGTGCTGATCGGGGCGCTTGGCGGCATGCTGACCAACGGCATCATCGGCCTGTTCATCGGCCCGGTGGTGCTGGCCGTGGGCTACGAGCTGTTCATGAGCTGGGTGGCGCAGCCGCTGGCCGCCGACAGCCCGGCCGAGGAGCCTGCACTGGAGCCGCCAGGCGCTTCGGGCAGCACCATGGACTAGACTTCAAGCACGGGGGCTGGCAATACAACGCTACCGGAGGTGCCCATGAGCCAGTACCAACGCCTATTCTTAATGGTCGGCTGCGACCTGCGCCACACCCCGGCACTGGAACGTGCCGCCGCCCTGGCGCACGCCACGGGCGCCGCCTTGCATATCTGCGCCTTTATCGACGAGGTCGATACCCTGGGCCTGATGAGCGGCGACGAGCAGCACCTGGACAAGCTGATGCAGGACAACCGCCAGTGGCTGGCCGATGAAGCCACCTTACTGCATGAAAACGGCATCCGCGTCACCACCGACGTGATCCTGGCCCGGGACGTGCTGCAAGCGGTACTGACCCAGGTGGCCGAAATCGGCCCGGACCTGCTGATCAAGGATGTACACCACGAAGCCCTGCTCAAGCGCCTGGTGGTGGCGCCGCTGGACTGGCAACTGCTGCGCGAGTGCCCGTGCCCGGTGCACCTGGTCACCGACGTGCATTGCCCGCTGCCGCGCATCGTTGTCGCCGCTGTCGACCCGACCCACCCCGAACACCCGCACAGCGACCTCAATGAAAGCGTGATCCAGGCCGCAGCCGACCTGGCTCGCCAATGCAGCGCCGAGTTGCACCTGTTGCATGTGTGCGACAGCGCCCACACCCACATGGCCGACTTCGGTGCTGGCACCGTGACCATGCCGGGCTTTGGCGATGATGTGCGCAAGTCGATTCACAAAGCCTTCGAGCGCTTGGCCGAGCGCCACGCGGTACCGGTTGAGCGCCAGCACTTTCTGTCGGCGCCTATTACTCGCAGCATCGCCGAGTTCGTCAGCCACAGCCGCGCCGACGTGCTGGTGATGGGCAACCACCCGCGCAAGCTGCTCGAACGCCTGACCGGCAGCACCACCGAGCACGTGCTGGAACAGCGCTTGTGCAACGTGCTGGCGATCCGCGGCGCGGCTTGAGCTTCAGTCGTACTCGGCTTCGGCGTGATCGCCGAGCAAGCGGCGCTGGCGCGGCGTGGCGGCGGCCAGCACCGCCGGGTTGAACTGAAAGTGCAGGTAGGGCGAAAATTTTTGCGCGACCATGCGTCGGCCGTAGTGCACCTGCAGCATGTAACGGCTGCGCTCTGCGCTGCGGTTGTCGCTACCGGCGTGCCACAGCTCGCTGCGAAACACCAGGGCGTCGCCGGCCTGGCACAGCACCGGCTGCGGGGGACGGCCCTGCCAGCTGTGCTCATCCTTGCGTGGCGCGCGCCCTGCCCTGTGGCTCCCGGCAATCACCCGGGTCGGGCACAGGTCGGCGTCGATGTCATCCAGGTACAACTGCACGGTGCAGATCTGCATCGGCAGCTCAAAGGCCGGGTCGGCCATCAGCGCCGGGGCGGCCTCCATCATCAGGTAGTCCAGGTGCAACGGCATGCCCTGGTAACCCGGATGGCAGCGCCAGGCGGTCTGGCCGATGATATGGCAATCCTCACCCAACGCCGCCTCGGCCAGTTCGATCACCCCGGGCAGATCGAGGAACGCCAGCCACAGCGGGTCGCGGTTGAACACACACTTGTAGTGCTCGATCAGGCCGCCGCTGTAATCCCAGTGAAACGCTTTGAGCCGGTCGATGGCGTGACGCAGCAGGTTGACCTGCGCGCTGTCGAGCACGCCCGGCAACACCACGAAGCCGTCGCGGCTCAAGGCCTGCAGGTGCTGCGCGGTAGTGCGGTTCATCAGGGCCTCCACAAGGCCGAGGGTCAGCCTTGGCGCAACCAGTCGATAAAGCGCGCAAACAGCTCGGACTGGGAGTTTATCTCCAGTTTAAGGTAGAGGTTCTTGCGGTGCATGCGCACGGTTTCCGGGGAGATGCCCATTTCGCCGGCGGTGGACTTCACCGAGTGACCGCGCAGGATCATCTGCGCCACTTCGCGCTCGCGCTCGGTCAGCACCTGGCAGCCAAAGCTGTCGAAGGCCGCCTGGACGCTGCCCTGGCTATCCGCTTCGCGGGTTTGCGCAAGGCCGTGCTGGGCGAAGCGGCTGATCAGTTCACGCACCATCGGCTCCACCGCCTGCAGCAGGTGCAGTTGCTCAACGCTCAGGGGGCTGGCGCCGTAGCCCTGGAACAGGCTCAGGGAGATCTTGCTGTGTGGGTCGATGTCGACGATGTAGTAGCTGTCTTCGGTGCAGCCCGTGCCCAGGTAGTAGGTCTTGTAGTAGTCACTGTCGAAGAAGTGGTCCGGGGCGATCTCCTGCAGGTGGTAAAAGCCTTGCGCCAGGCCCTTCTCCACCGCCAGGCAGAACGGGTCGAGCAGGTAACCGGCGGTGAAGTAGCGGTTGAGGATCGCATCGCGGTAACGCTCGGGGATGCCTTGCTGGTAGAGCAGCTGCGGCGGGTGGCCCTGGCGTTCGAGGCTGATCATCATCGACTCGACCGCCACCAACTGGCTCAGGGCGGCAGCGAGGGTTGCCAGGGCGTCCGTCTCGTGACTGCGGGCAAAGGCGTGCTGCAGCGCTGCATGCCATTGCTGCAGGGCAGAGAAAGACAGGCAGATCGGGGTGTCGGCGGTGGCTCGGCTCATGCCCGGCAGTCTAGGCTCCCACAGCGGGTTTGTGTAGCCGGACCTGTGGGAGCGGGCTCGACCCGCGATCGAGCGCGAAGCGGTCGTAGTCCAGCCAACACTTGATGCATTGAATGGACTAGCCTCATCGCGGGTCAAGCCCACTCCCACAGGCCTTCACTGACCAGTTCTTCTGCCGTTTCGACAATGCACTGGCGCAAGGTCTCAACGATCTCGTCCACCTGGGCATGGGTGATGATCAGCGGCGGCGACATCACGTTCAGGTGCATGATCGGCCGTACCAGCAAGCCCTTGGCCTGGGCCCGGCGGTGGATGCGCTCGCCGATGTTGACCTCATCGGCAAACAGCGCCTTGCTGCGCTTGTCGGCAACGAATTCGACACAGGCCATCAGCTTCATGCAGCGCACCTCGCCCACCAGCGGCAGCCCGGCCAGGCTCTGCAGGCGCTGCTCCAGGTAGCCGCCGACCTCATCGACATGGGCCAGCAGGTTCTCCCGCTCGATGATCTCGATGTTTTTCAACGCCGCGGTGCAGCACACAGGGTGGCCGCTGTAGGTAAAACCGTGGGTAAAGCAGCGGCCCTTGCCCGGCTCGGCGATGACCTTCCAGATGCGCTCGGAGAAGATGCACGCGCCCAGCGGCAAATAGGCCGAGGTCAGGCCCTTGGCGGTGGTGATGATGTCCGGCTGCACGCCGAACAGCGCCTGCGAGGCAAAAAACTTGCCCAGGCGGCCAAAGGACGTCACCACCTCGTCGGCAACGAAGAGGATGTCGTAGGACTGGCACACCTGCCACATGCGCAGGAAGTAGTCCTTGGGCGGGATGATCACCCCGCCCGAGCCCATGATCGGCTCGGCAAAGAACGCCGCGACGTTGTCGGCGCCCAAGGACAGGATCTTGTCTTCGAACTCGGCCACCAGAAAGTCGAGAAACGCCGCCTCGTCCATGCCATCCGGCGCCCGGTACGGGTTGGGGTTGGAGACGTGGTGGATCAACTCATGGCCATAGTCGAACTCGGGCACGCGGTCGGCGGCCTTGTTGCCGATCGACATGGTCAGGCAAGTGGAGCCGTGATAGGCGTTGTAGCGGGCGATCACGTGCTTTTTGTGCGGCTTGGCGCGGCAGTTCTGGTAGTACTGGATCAGCCGGTAGGCGGTATCGACCGCCGTCGAGCCGCCGGTGGTGAGGAACACGTGATCGAGATCGCCCGGAGCGAGGCTGGCGAGTTTTGCGCACAGTTCGATGGCGACGTTGTTGGCCATGTCCGAGAACGGGTTGGAATAGGCCAACTGGCGCACCTGGTCGGCGATGGCCAGGGCCATCTCTTCACGGCCCAGGCCGATGTTGGTGCACCACATGCCGCCGACGGCATCGAGCAAGCGCTGGCCATCGGTGTCGTAGATATAGGCGCCCTGGCCTTCGACGATGTTCAGCGCACCGTGTTCGGCGTGCTCATCGAACACGTGGTAACCGTGCATGTAGTGGGCTTTGTCGGCCGCCACCAGGCAATCATTGGCGGCGGGTGCTGAAAAGGTTTTGTTTGGGGTGGCCATGGCAGTGTCCTTGGCGAGGGGAAAATGGCAATCAGCTACCGGTCTTGACCGTGCTCCAGACCCGGGTAATGGCGCGCATGTCCTTGCCGCTCTGGGTCTTCTGCGCGAACAGGCGCTGGCGGGTGGCGGCGTCCGGGTAGATCGCCGGGTCGTCACGAATCTCGGCCTGCACCAGCGCCGTGGCGGCGGCGTTGCTGTTGGCGTAATGGATGTAGTTGGTGACCTTGGCGATGTTCTGCGGCTGCAGCAAAAACTCGATGAAGCGATGGGCGTTGGCCGCGTGCGGCGCGTCGCTGGGCAGGTACAAGTTGTCGAACCAGATCAGCGAGCCTTCCTGGGGGATGAAGAACGCCAGCTTGATGGGCTTGTTCGCCTCCTCTGCCCGCGCCTGTGCGGTGGCGTAGTCGCCGGACCAGGTCAGGGCCAGGCAGGTATCGCCATTGGGCAGGCTGGTCAGGTAATTGACCGAGTCGAATTTCTTGATGAATGGCCGCACGCCGAGCAGCAGCGCCTGGGCGGCTTCAAGGTCATCGGCTGTGGCGCTGTTGGGGTCGCGCCCCAGGTACTTGAGGGCCAGCGGGATCACTTCGCTGGGCGCGTCCATCAGGGTCACGCCGCAGTCGGCAAAGCGCGAGACAATCTTGGGGTCGAAGAGCATGGCCAGCGAACCGATGGGCGCGTCGGGCATGCGTGCCTTGATCTTGTCGACGTTGTAGGTCACCCCGGAACTGCCCCAGGTGTAGGGTGCCGAGTAGGCAAGGCCCGGGTCGTAGCCTTGCAGGTTGCTCACGACCTGCGGGTCGAGATTTCTCCAGCTTGGCAGCTGCGTTTTGTCCAGCGGCTGGAACACCTGCGCCTTGATCAGCGGCGGTACCAGGGAGGCGTTGAGTACCACCAGGTCGTAGCCCGAGCGCCCGGTCAGCAGTTTGGTCTGCACCGTTTCATAGCCGTCGAAGGTGTCGTAGATCACCTTGATGCCGGTGGCTGTTTCAAAGTCGGCGAGGGTCGTTTCGCCGATGTAATCCGTCCAGTTGTACAGCCTGAGTGTGTTGGCCGCCTCTCCCTCGGCGGCGAGCGCCGCCGTTGCCAGGGGCGCGAGCAACAGACTGGAAATCACCTTCAGTGTCTTTCGCATAGCCACTCCGTCGTGTCACTAGGATCTGCTCGGTGTGAGCCGACGGGGTTACTATCGAGGGAGCCGGTAATGGGGACCATACCCCGAATGGGTAGGTGCGCAGCATTTACCTTGCGGCCAATCGCCGGCAAGGCCGGCGATGAGGCCGCTACAGCCACCCTCAAGCCAATGGATACAGTTGCTCATCAAACTGCGCCAAGCGCGGAAACTCCAGCGGCTGGTCATCGGACAAATGCGCCAGGCGCTGCCGGTAGCTACGCAAGAAGTCCTTGCGCGCCTCATCGCTGATATATGGCACATGCCAGGCCACAAACGGCTCCAGCACCTCGAAGCCAACGTACGCCAGGGTGCCGCGCAAAATCGGCCGCAGCATGTCTTGCAGCGGCCCGTGAATCGCCCCGTCGCCAAACATGTGCTCGCGCCCGCCCAGGGTCACGGTCACCAGCGCCTTCTTGCCCACCAACCCGCCCTGGTCGTAAAAGCGTTTGCCGCCATAGCACACCCCCGAGACCAGCACCCGGTCGATCCAGCCCTTGAGCATGGCCGGTGCCGAGAACCAGAAGATCGGGAAGTTGAGCACCAGCAGGTCGGCCCACAACAGCTTGTCCAGCTCCTGCTGGATGTCGGCGGCAATCGATTGACTCTTGACCCCCAGGCGCTGCTCCAGGGCATACACCAGGTAATCGGGGTTCTCGCGGCTGACGAAGTCATCGGCGCTGGCCACCGGGTTCCAGTTCATCGCGTACAGGTCGCTGACCTGCACCTGATGGCCCTGGGCGGTGAAGGTTTCGATAGCCTGGTCACGCAAGGCGGCGGTAAAGGATTGCGGCTCGGGGTGAGCGTGAACGATCAGTACATTCATGGGGAGTCCTTAAACGGTGTGCACAGCAATACGGGACGCCTTCAGGCTCATCAGCACTGAATCGCTTTAACTTCGACGAACTCGGCTAGGCCTTCCTCGCCCCACTCGCGGCCGTTGCCCGACTGCTTGTAGCCGCCAAACGGCGCCTGGTAATTGAACCCCGCGCCATTGACGAAGCACTGCCCGGCCCGCAATTGCCGGCCCAGTTGCAGGGCCCGCTCGCGGTCCGCCGCCCACACCGCGCTGGACAAACCGAAGGGTGAGTCGTTGGCCAGGGCAAGCGCCTGGGCTTCATCGGCATAGGGGATCAGGCACAGCACCGGGCCGAAGATCTCTTCCTGGGCGATGCGCATGCGGTTATCGACGTCGGCGAACAGCGTCGGCGCCACATAGAAGCCGCGCTCAAAGCCCGGCCCCGTGTCACCGCCACACAGCAGCCGTGCGCCCTCCTCCTGGCCGATGCGGATGTAGTCCAGCACGGTGCGCCGCTGCGCCGCCGAACACATGGGTCCGAGGAAGCTGTTCGGGTCTTGCGGGTCGCCCATGACCAGCTGGCGGGTTTCATCCAGGGCGATTGCCACGGCCTCTTCATAGCGGCTGGCCGGCAACAGCATGCGAGTCAGGGCCGTGCAGGTCTGCCCGGAGTTGATCATCACGTCCTGCACGCCATAACGCACCGCGGCGTCGAGGTCGGCATCGGCGGTGATCAGCAGCGGCGACTTGCCACCCAGTTCCAGGCACACGCGCTTGACCGTCGGCGCCGCGGCCTGAGCCACGCGCACGCCGGCACCGGTGGAGCCAGTGAACGAGACCATGTCCACCTGCGGGTGACGGGCCAGCGCCTCACCGACCTTGGCCCCCGGCCCGCTGACCAGGTTGAACACCCCGGCCGGCAAGCCGATGGATTCGATCATCTCGGCCAGCAAAAACGCGTGCAGCGGGGTTTCCTGGCTCGGTTTGACCACCACCGTGCAACCGGCGGCCAATGCCGGGGCCAGTTTGCCGATCAACTGGTGCAGGGGGTAGTTCCAGGGGTTGATGAAGGCGCAGACACCGACCGCCTCGCGCACCACCCGCGAGTTGCCGACTTCACGCACCTCGTCCATCAGCCCGGCCAGTTCGATGTACTGCTCAAGGCCGACAATCGGCCCATCGACCTGCACCGCCCGGCACCACTGCACCGGCATGCCCAGCTCGCGGGTGATGACGGCCGCCATCTCATCGGCGCGGACCTTGAGCTGTTCGGCCAGGGCGCGAATGTAGCCGGCGCGCACGCTCGACGGGGTTTGCGACCAGCGGCCAAAGGCGTGGCGAGCCGCTGCCACCGCCCGGTTGACGTCTTGCTCGTCGCCCAGCGGTACCCGGCCTGCCACTGCTTCGGTGGCCGGGTTGATCACTTCGGCCAGGCCCTGGCCCGACGGCAACTGCCAGCTGCCATCGATAAACAGCCGCGAATAGTCACGCATGGGTTTTGCCCTCCATCAGCTCGGCGGTGCAGCGGGCAATGCGCTGGCAGGCCTCGCGCAGCGGTTCGGCGCCGAGCACCAGGCCCAGGCGGATATGCCCGGCGGCGCTGGGACCGAAGGCTTCACCAGCGAGCACCGACACGCCATGGTGATCGAGCAGGCGATTCGAGAACGCCTGGGCGCTGAGACCGGTTTCACGGATATCGACCATCACGAACATGCCACCATCGGGCTTGAGCGCACGCAGGCCCGGGCAGTCGGCCAGGCACTCACAGACCAGGTCGCGGCGCTGGCGGTAGGCTTCGCGCATGGCTGCCAGCTCCGGCAATTGCTGCTCCAGCGCTACTACCGCCGCATCCTGGATGAAATCCGGCGAGCCATAGAGCATGCACAGTGCCAGGTTCTCCAGGTGCGTGGCCAGCGCTGGCGAGCCCACTACCCAGCCGACCCGCCAGCCAGTCATGGCATGGGACTTGGACAGGCTGTTGAGGGTCGCCGTGCGCTCGGCCATGCCCGGCAGGCTGCCGGGGCTGATGTGTTCGCCGTCGTACAGCAGCTCGCTGTAGACCTCATCGCAGATCATCCACAGGTCATGGGCAATGCACAACTCGGCCAGCGCCTCCCAGGTACTGCGCGGCAGGCTGGCGCCGGAGGGGTTGTGCGGGCTGTTCAGGGCCAGGGCGCGGGTCTTGGGGGTGATGCGCGCGGCGACATCTTCGGCCTGCACCCGGAAGCCGTGCTCCGGGCGCACCGGTACCGGGATCACCGTGGCGCCACAGGCGCCGAACACCGCCTCATAGGTGACGTACATGGGCTCGGCGACGATCACTTCATCGCCAGGGTTGAGCACGCACTGGGCCACGCAGAACAGCGCGCACTGGGCCCCGGCCAGCACCGTCACCTGATCGGCGCCGGTCGGCTGGCCGCTGCGCTGCTGATGGCGGCGGGCAATGGCCTGGCGCAGGGCCAGCTTGCCGCGCACGTCGGCATAATGGGTGTGACCGTTGTGCAGGCTGTCGATGGCGGCCTGGACGATCGGCGCCGGGGTGTCGAAATCCGGATCGCCAACCGACAGCAGCAGCACGTCTTCGCCTTTGTCCAGCAGTTCCAGGGCACGGTAGTGGATGTCCCAGGCGGCGGCGCCGTCCCCGGCGATACGTTGGGTCAGATCGGAAAAGCGCATGGCAGTCTCCCAAAAAAGCGGTTGAAGTTCAGCGCGCGCAAGCGTGCTTGAGCTCGATCAGGGTTACGCCGTTGCGGGCAAAGCCGCTGCGCAGTTCCCGTTGCAGGTCATCCAGGTTTTGCGGCTGCGCCACGCTGCAACCAAAGGCCCGGGCCAGGCCGATGAAGTCCGGGTTGCGCGGCAGCACGCCGATCGGTTCGATATCCAAACCGAGCATGTCGTCGCGAATCTGTCCCAGGGCATCGTTGTTCCACAGCAGTACCACAAGCGGGCGCTCCAGCTCTTCGACCGCGGTGGCCAGTTCCTGGGCGGTGTAGAGGAAGCCGCCATCGCCGACCAGCACCAGGCCCGGGCGGTCCTCAGTGGCGAACATGCCGCCGATACCGGCGGGCAAGCCGTAACCGAGGGTGCCGTAACCGGTCGGGTGCAGCCAGCTGCGCGGGGCCCGGCTGGCATAGGCATAGTTGCCGGTGTAGGCCAGTTGGGTCATGTCGGTGCTGATAAAGGCGTTGGCCGGCAGCTCGGCCGCGACCCGGTCAAGGATCGCCTGGTGGATCGCCTGCAGCGGGCCGTGGCTGGCCTTGACCGCCTGGCGTAGGCTGGCGACGGCATCCATGGCGGCGCCAGCATCGCGCGGCGCGTGCGGCAAACGCTCGAGCAAGGCGGCGACGGTTTGCCGGGCATCGCCTTGCAAAGCCACCGCGCAGGGGTAGAAGTCGTTGAACTTGCGCGGATCGATATCCACCCGCAGCAACTCGCCGTTGAGCTGCAGCCGCTCGCGCCAGAAGTCGGTGTCGGCCATTTCGGTGCCGACCGCGAGGATCACGTCGGCCTCGGCAATCAGTTGCCAGCCCGGCGCCACGCACAAGGACGAACCGGCATTGAGCGGCGCATCCGGTGGCAGCAGACCTTTGCCGGCAACGCTGGTGAACAGCGGCGCGGCCAGGCGGGTGCTCAGCTGTTGCAGCTCCTGCGCAGCGGCCAGGGCGCCGCCACCGGCGATGATCATCGGCCGCCTGGCGCCTGCCAGTTTGCCGGCTGCCTGATCCAGCACACTGCTGGCCGGCACGCCCCGGCCCGGGCGGCGCACCACTTCAGTGCTCCAGTCGCGGGCGACCGGTGCGGCCAGCACATCCAGCGGCACCGAGATATGCACCGGGCGCGGGCGTTCGCTGTCGAACACCGCGTAGGCACGGGCGATCAGTTCAGGCAGGTCCTCGGCGCTCAGGGCCACGGCGGAAAACGCCGTGATCGGCGCGGTCATGGCGCGCTGGTCCTGGGTTTCGTGCAGGCAGCCCCAGCCTTTGCCGAGGCTCGCGGTATGGTTGACGCTGGAAATCACCAGCATCGGGATCGAGTCGGCATAGGCCTGGCCGATGGCGGTGGCGGCGTTGGTGACGCCGGGGCCGGTGATGACGAAGCACACCCCAGGCTTGCCGCTGACCCGCGCATAACCGTCGGCCATGAAGCCTGCGCCCTGTTCATGGCGGGTCAGCACGTGGCGGATGCCGCTGCCGGGCAGGCCACGGTACAACTCCAGGGTGTGCACCCCGGGAATGCCGAACACGGTATCGACGCCGTAGTTGGCCAACAGGCGCACCAGGGCCTGGCCACCGGTCAATGGGCTGTTGTGCATGTTCATCTCCTTATACCTGGCCGAGGCGAATCAACGCATCGACCGCGGTGGTGCCCTGGGCACTGACCATTAATGGGTTCACATCCAGTTCCAGCAATTGCGCGGCGTTTTCGCAGGCGTAGTCGGCGACCGCACGGATCGCTGCCACCAGCGCCTCCAGGTCAGCTGCCTCGCGGCCGCGAAAGCCCTGGAGCAAGGCGGCGCTGCGCAGGCCGAGCACGGCCTTGCGGATGGCGCCGTCGGTGGTCGGCAGCAACAGGCTCTTGCTGTCCTTGAGCAGCTCGACGAGGATGCCGCCGGCACCGATCACCAGGGCCAGGCCGAAGTCGTTCTCGCGCTTGATACCGACGATCAGCTCGGCCAGCGGCGCGCTGGCCATGGGTTCGAGCAGCACCTGGTCGAACGCTACACCGGGCGCATAGGCCGCAATCCGCGTACGCATCTGTTCCAGCGCCGCGCCCAGGGCCTGGGCGTCGCGCAGGTTGAGGGCGACGGCACCGGCTTCGGTCTTGTGCGGCAGTTGCGCACTGACCGCCTTGAGCACCAGCGGGTAGCCAACGCTTTCAGCATCCTTGAGTGCCTGTTCCGGGGTGCTCAACACGCCCGTGGGCACCGGCAGGCCGAACGCCTGCAAGGCTTGCTTGGATTGCCACTCGTTGAGCAGTGTGCCCTCGCCCTGCAGCGCCTGCGGGCACAGCGGCGGCAACGCCGACTCGCCCAGCGCCAGCAGCGCCTGGCGTTTGCCCTGGTAAGCGGCAATCCGCCCCCAGGCCGCCAGGCCGTCCTCGACGCCCTGCAACGCGGCGATGCCATGGGCATGCAGGCGCTCGCGGGCAAAGGCCGGCAGCAGTTCGGGCAAGGCCGAGGTGACAAAACCGCTCTTGCCATGACGCTTGAGCGCCGCGCAGTACAGCTCCAGCAGCAGGTCGCACTCCTTGCGCTCGCCGGTAAACTCGGCCGGGTAGTCGAGCACCAGCATGGCGGCATCGGCCTCGGTGCGCAGGGCGCTGTCGAGCATGCGCTCAAGCGCGGCGGCATCGCCCCAGATCGCCGTGGTGAAGTCCAGCGGGTTGACCAGGTTGGCATAGGTTGGCAGCACCTGGGCCAGCTCGCGGACCTGGCCGTCTTCCAGCTTCGGCAGGCTCAGATCGTTGCGTTCGGCATAGTCGGCGATCAGCCCGGCATCGCCACCGGAGCAAGCCAGGGCGATCAGGCTGCCGCCCTTGGGCAAGTGGCCGCAGGCAGCGGCCTTGAGGGTTTCGACAAAGCTCACCGGGCCGCTGACGCGGATCACCCCCAGGCGCTCGAACAGGCTGTCGTACAGCGCATCGGAGCCGGACAGCGAGCTGGTGTGGCTCAGCGCCAGTTCCGCACCGATTTGCGACACCCCGGTTTTCAGGGCGATGATCGGGATGCCCTTTACCAGCGCCTTGTGCGCGGCGCGGGCAAAGCCCGGCACGTTCTTCAGGCCTTCCAGGTGCAGGCCGATGGCAGTCACCCGCGGCTCATCGAGCAGCGCGTCCATCAGTTCGGCGATGCCGATCTGCGCCTGGTTGCCCACCGAGGCCATGTAGGCCACCGGCAGCGAGCGGTCGCTCATGGACAGGTTGTAGGCAAAGTTGCCGCTCTGGGTCAGCACCGCCACGCCCTTCTCCACCGCCTTGCCGCCATGGGCCACCGGCCACAGCGCCGAGCTGTGCAGGTAGTCGAGCAGGCCATAGCAGTTGGGGCCCAGCAGCGCCATGTGGCCGGCAGCCTTGAGCAGTTGCTGCTGCAGGGCCAGGCCTTCGGCGCCGGTTTCGGCAAAGCCCGAGGCGTAGCAGATCGCTCCGCCGGCCCCCTTGGCGGCCAGCTCGGCCACGCAGGTCAGGGTCAGCTCGCGGTTGGTGGCGATAAATACCGCATCCGGTGCACAGGGCAGTTCGCCGATGCTGCGCACGCACGGCACGCCGTCGAGGCTGTCGTGCTGCGGGTTGACCAGCCACATCGGCCCTTGGTAACCGCCCTCGGCGCAGCGTTTGAGCGCCCGGGCCATGCTGCGCCCGCCGACGAACGCCAGGTGACGCGGGGCGAGCAGACGTTTGAGGTTGTCTCGTAACATGAGCAGGCTCCTGATCAGCGCAACAGCGGGCGCAGCAGTTCACGGGAAATGATGTGCCGCTGGATCTCCGAGGTGCCCTCCCAGACCCGCTCAATGCGCGCATTGCGCCAGATCCGCTCGACCGGGCCTTCATCCATCAGGCCCATGCCGCCGTAGATCTGCACGGCCTCGTCGGCAACCTTGCCCAGCACTTCACTGGCAAACAGCTTGGCCATGCCCGCCTCGCCATCGGTCATCGTGCCTTGGTCCATCTTCCAGGCCGTGTGCAGGGTCAACAGCTCGGCGGCGCGAATCTGCGTGGCCATGTCGGCGAGCTTGAACGAGATACCCTGGTAGGTGCCGATCGGTTGGCCGAACTGCTTGCGGTCGGCCGCCCATTGCAGCGACACGTCCAGGGCGCGCTGGGCCTGGCCGACACAGTTGGCCGCGACCATCACCCGCCCGGCGGTGAGCCAGGCGTTGGCCACTTCCCAACCCTTGCCGACTTCACCCAGCACCTTGCTGGCCGGCACCGTGCAGTCATCGAAGAACAGCTCGAAGGTGTGATAGCCGCGGTTGCTCACGCACTTGGGCCCGCGGCGGATGGTCATGCCCGGGGTGCCGCGGTCGACCAGAAAGGCGGTCACCGCGTTGCGCGTCTTGCCGTTGTGCTCGTAGGTGTCGGTGACGGCAAAGACGATGGCGAAATCGGCATGCCCGGCATGGCTGATGAAGTGCTTGCTGCCGTTCAGTACAAAGTTGTCACCCTCGCGCACGGCGCGGGTCTTGATCGCATTGGCATCGGAGCCGGCGCCCGGCTCGGTAAGGGCAAAGCAGTCGGTCTTCTCGCCCTGGATGCACGGCAGCAGGTAATCGTTGATCTGTTCGTCCTTGCAGGCCATGAGGATCTTCGACGGCCGCGCGACAAACACATGCAGGGCCCACGACACCTTAGACAGCTCGCGCTCGATCAGCGCCTGGGACAGGTAATCGAGACCGCCACCGCCGACTTCCTCGGGCATGTTGAAGGCATAGAAGCCAGCGGCGATGGCCTTGCCGCGGATCTGTGCGGCAAGCTCTGGCGAAACTTCGTCGGCGCGGTCGACGGCCTCCTCATGGGGCAGTAACTCCTTGGCGACAAAACTGCGTACCGCTTCCACCAACATTTGTTGTTCTTGGGTCAGTTGGAAATTCATGAGTCGATCCTGAAGAAGTACTTGTAAGTGTTTATTTACCAACGAAATTAGCAGTGCGCTTTTCGACGGCAGCACGCAACGCTTCGGCGCCATCCTCGCTACGCCCGCACAGTAGCCCGGCGGCAAGCTCGGCCTGTAGTTGCTCGCCCAGGGTGCGCTGGGCGCCGTCGCGGATCAGCTGCTTGGTCTGGGCGAAGGCGAAGGTCGGGCCCTTGGCCAGGCGCCCGGCAAGTTCTGCGGCCACCGCCAACAATTGATCGTCGGCGCACACCTCGCCGACCAGCCCGGCCGCCAGGGCACGCTCGGCGCCCCACAGCTCATCGAGGAACAACAGGCGCTTGGCCTGTTCGCTGCCGATCAGCCGTGGCAGGTGCCAGCTGGCGCCGGCATCCGGGCTGTAGGCCATGCTGGTGTAACCAGCCTTGAACCGCGCCGAAGCTGCCGCAATGCGCAGGTCGCAGCACAAGGTCAGGTCCATGCCGGCGCCGACGGCGGTGCCGTTGATGGCGGCGATGGTTGGTTTGTCGAGGCTGTGCAGGCGCTGCATCAAGGCATGGGCGGTTTCGGTCCAGCCGTAGCTTTCAAGCGCGCCGCGGGCTTGGGCCTCGGCCCACTCGGCAAGGTCGGCGCCTGCGCAGTAGCTGCGGCCGGTGCCGGTCAAGACCACCACGCGCACCGCCGGGTCGGCGTTATGGGCATCGAGCAAGGCATGCAGGTTTTTCAGGCTGGGGATGTCCAGCGCGTTGCGCTGGTCGGGGCGGTTGAGGGTGATCCAGGCAATGCCGGCTTCGACCTGGCTGAGCAGCGACGCAGGAGGGGTCATGGGTGGCCTCGAATTATTGTGGTGGGTATGAGGGGTGGGGCGTGAGGCCATACTAAACGAGTGTTCAACAAGCGAAAAGAGTGCGACCGATTTCAATGTAAAGACCTAAAAAGCGCCTATAACACTTTGTTTATAAATGATTAACAGTAATCTTCACCTATTGCTTACCCTATACTTGTTACAACTTCGAACAACTCGCTACAGGCAAAAAAAGGCCGCCTCAATGGGCGGCCTTCACCAGCACGCGCTGGCTTAAATCAAGTAAACCTCATAATTTTACTAAACGACCCCCATACACCGTCGAATACTCCAAAGGTGATGACAACCTCTTCAGCTCGAGTATGGGTAACGTCAAATTCGCAACATAGGCCGTACCAACCGCTGCCCGCCCCCGTTTGATACAGCGGCATTACCACAGTGGATCCGGGATGCCCAATAATCCTGGCTCCTCCCGAGACAGTGACGGTGACAAAACGTCTATGGGTGTCCGGACGATTAGGGTAGGCAAATTTAGAGAAAAAGACCCGATTCGAGCTCCGACCGTCGGCTCTTGCCCCATTAGCCGAGCCCCCACGGGCTTGGAGATAGGAGTTACTAATGTCTAGGGGCATTGAATCTCGGAAGTGCAACTGCGCGGTGACCGCAACGCCCCCATGGGGCACGGCGGTAAATGTCGTGCTGGTAGCACCGTGAATACCAACCTTTTCATGCCATTCGCCATACCCGTCCAAGGTGACATCTTTCTGGATTGCGCCGCCAACAAAACCCGCTGGAGGATTGACACGCAGTGTCACTCGCTGTCCCGGTGTTCCCAAGACCGTTACACCATTTGACTCGGGGCCCTTTTCATAAACAAAGGGCACCATATTACGGGTATAGCCTCCGTTAGAGACCGCCAGGGCCGCCGTACTGCGCACCCGCATCTCATAAGCAATCACCGGCGCTTCGATGTTTTCCACGCGCAAGTGGATGTTCAAACGCGAACGGTCAGAGAGCTTTTCAAGGTCCGAGCGCGAAATCGGGCGAGTAATGCCGCCCGTCACCTCAGCCGGAGACACCGGATGCGCTACAAGCAGCGGTAGCGTCCAGTCTCCTCCACTTTGAAGTTTGCCTTCAAGTGTCACCCAGACCTGCTGACCTGCAACAATCCCCTGCCAGCGATCAATCCTCAAGGTGGCGTTACCGGAGAAGGCGGCCAGTTCCAGCACTTGGCCCCTCGCCTCGAGAATTTTAGGATCGGTCAGGCTGATCTGCACCTGAAGGATCTGGTACTCGCGCACCGGGAACCTGATAGCTTGCGATTCTTCGGCATCCTCACGCAGCGCCACCGCCATCTCCAGGGTGATCCGGCTCTGGTGGGCGAATGCCTGCAAATCTGCCCGGTTCAGCGTAGCGCGTACACCCAGGTTGACCTCCCCTGCGGACACCCGTTGCCCTTCAGCCAGGACGATAGTCTTGGCATTACCTTGTGCATCGGTTCCACGGCAACGAAACCAGTAACGCTGACGCTCGTTGATCCCGTTCCATTTCGCCACCGTCGCCAGCGCATCGCCCTGAAAACTCAGCAGATCGAGCACATCGCCATTGGCCTCCTCGATCCGCGGCCGTGGCGGGTTACTCAGCACCGGGCCGATGCCCAGGTGCAGGAAGTCCGAATAGCGCCGGCGTTCCGCCGGCTCGCTAACATAGTAGCGGATGCGCACCTCGTGCCCCAGGCTGGGCACGATATCCTCCTCATAAACGGGAAACGCCACATCATCGGCAACTTGCACCGGGAAGAAGTCGATGATGTCCGCCCCCGCGACCGGGCTCAGCCACTCCATCCATACCGTTTGCCCAGGGGCCATACCTTCGTACAGGGGCGCCTCGACGGTAGCCACGACGATGCCGATCGGGTCGAGGGTATCGTTCTCGGCCTCCGGCACGTTCGGGGCGACCAGCTCGGGCGCCGGCTCACCGACCCACAATGGCAACACCTGGGACTCCCTCGGCTCGCTGCTGCCGAAGTACACCCGGTAGAACAGTTCCAGGTTACCGCCCGACAGCGCGGCAATATGCTCGGCCGGTACGATAAGCACGACCGGGTTGTCCACTTGGGACCCGGTCAGGTACCAGTCGCGCATAAAGGCGTAGGTGTGACCATTGGCCCGTTTGCCCTGCCAGACCAGGCGTACCTGCTGACCGGCGAACATGCCCACCCACGGCGGAATCCACACTACGGCTTGCGGCAATGTGTCGGGCAGGAAGTCTTCCTGGCGATCGTCGACATCCGGCGGCAGCAACTCGGCCGCCTTGCCCCGAACGCCGACGGCAGTGGTTCGGGATGGAATCTGCTGCCCGTCGCGGGTGACCTTGTAGGAGACATAGGCCAGGCCACCGGCGATCGACTCGGCGATGCTGTTGGGCACCTTGTGGGTAATGGTCCGCGGGGGTGGAATGATGCCCACCGGGTACGCGGGGGAGACATGTGGCGGGATCGCCGCCACGTCTTCGGTGTAACCGCGGAAGGTGAAAACCACCTGATCGCCAACGCGAAAATCCGGCCGATCGGCAATTACCGAGATCTCGACATCGGCGCCCTGCAGCGCCCCCAGGTCGAGGAAACCTTCCTCGTCAATCCCGGCCACCCCTGGCCGTGGCAACAACAGCAGGCTGACTTCGACAAAGGCATAGCTGGGCAACGAGGCGCCATCGGACTCGTTGCCCACCTCGTCTTCCAGCCAGTACAGCACCAGCAGGCGCTCATCATCGCCGCCCGCCTCGATGGTGGCATAGTCGACGAACACCGGTATGGTCTTGCCCACCTCGCCTTCCTGGACGACGTGAGTGACCTTGGCCCCGCCCCAGCTCAAGTTGAGGGTGTCGCCGACTTCCATATAGCGCCAGCGGTTGACATACACCGTGACGCCGTCCTGGGCCATCTCCCAGTCGATCGGGCCGAAGGGCACGTCCGGCGACATCAAGCCGGCATGATGAGGGCTGCCAGGGATCGGATTGGGGCCGCCGGGCAAGGTGACCTTGACCTTGACCCGCAAGCGCGCCGACGCCCGTTTGTTGCCGCTGAGCGGCTCGACCGTGAACCATACCTCGCTGACGCCGTTGGGAATGCGGGCAGCGGGCACGAACAGGGTGACCAGTTCATTCACTTCGTTGGGCAGTACCACAATCGGCAACGGCGTAGCCGGCACCTCATCATCACCAAAGTGCACGTGAATCTTGTCGCCGGCGGCCATTTGCAGGTAGGGCTCCACCAATACCAGCAGCCCCTTTTTGTCGGCGTCCATCGCGCGTACGCCAATGCCACCATCCAGCCCCCCGGGATGATCGCTAAACTCGCGCATGTGCGGGATGCGCACATGGCTGGTTTCGACACTGGTGATCTGGTTGACGCGCATGAACCAGGGAATGCCGTCGGCCGCCACCCCCCGGACCGCATAGCGTGAAGCCAGGCTGGAGAAGTACAGGGTCTTGCTGAAGCGGGTCCAGCTGCCGCCCTGGGGCAGTTGAAAGGTCAGCGTCACTTCTTCGGCGACGTTGTCGACCACGTCGAACTGGCAATCACCGGTCAGCTCGGTCAACGGCAGGCTGACCACCTGGCCGGGGTGGCCGACAATCCGTGCGCTGCCGCTGAGCTCAACCTGCACATAGGTGGCGTTGGCAAAACCGTCGGCATCGAAACATACCCGGTTGGCTGCGCGACCGTTGGCCAGCGCGCCGCTCGCGGCGCGGGCGCGCACGCGCCGGTCATCCTGCTGTTGATCGAACGGGAAGACATCGGTAAAGCGCACCGGCACATGCTGGGCCTGGCCGGTGCCGATCACCGCGCTGACCAGCACCGTTTCGGCGTAGGGGTCGCCCAGCCAGGCGATATATTCACCCTTGGCATCCAGAATGAAGTCCAACTGCTGGCTGTCGTTGTCGAAGTGTGCCGAGCCATTGACGCTGAGGCTGCCTTGCGCGCCCGGCCGCCCGACCAGGTTCACCGCACAGGTCTGGGTCGGCAGCGCCCAGTCCTCAGGCAAAGCGGAACTGGCCAGGCCCGAATCGGAGACACCGATGTGCAGTTGCCCCTGGCGCACGGTGTAGGTCCTGACCGGGAAATCCAGCGTCGCAGCGCCGCCGAAGTTGACCCTCAGGTGCAGCGACAACGCGCTGCCATCGTCGAGCTCGTCGAGAAACTCGCGCGGCAGCGCCACGGTCAGTCCCGCCACCTGCTCTACCGGGCTGTCCACCAACAACGGCAGCGTGGCATTGGCGCTGCGCACCTCCAGCCACAGCCGCTGGCCCAGGGCAATGAACGGCCAGGCGCTGACGCTGATGTGGGCATCGCCCTCGAACAGGTCCAGGTCCAGTTCGCTGCCGTTAGCCTCATCGATCCTCGGGCGTGGTAAATCATCGGCGCTCGGCGCGCCGATTTGCACGGTTTGCCTGGGCGACTCAAGCGCCGCCAGTTCATTGCGCAGCACCTCATAGTAAAACTGCACCGCGCCGTTAAAGTTCGCCGCCACCGCCGCCGCCGGCACGCTGATGGTGATGCTGCCGGTATCACTGCCCGGGCGCTCAGGCAGTACCGGTGAGCCGGCGCCCGCAGCGCCTTTCCAGTACAAGACAATACGGTCACTGGCGCGCATGCCGGGGTAGCTGATCAGCACCTGGGCGCCATGCAAGCCAAGCATCGGGTCGTAGCTGCCATCCTGCATACCGAGCAGTTGCGCCAGTTCAGGCACCGGCGCGACCGAGCGCAACACCAGCGCCCGCTCCTGGGACGGCAACGGCCGCCCGCCCAGCGCCGGCTCGACCTCGTAGCGCATCAATACCGTGCTACCCAGGCCGGCGTTGGCGATGGCCTGGGGTACCCGGAACGCTGGCAGCGCACCGCTGCTGTCGACGGTTTTGGCTTCGCTGTAGCTGCTCTCCGGTCCGGCGCCTTGCCAGGTGAACGTGACCTTGTCGCCTACGTGCTTGCCCGGGTAGTTGACTGTCACCTGGACCCCGAGAGGGTAGAAATGCGGGTCCAGTTCATTGACCGGCTCGTCCACCTCCGGCGCCGGCAACAGTCCGGCGGCGCTGATGCGCAGCTCCAGCGGGTTCGATTGCCGAAAGCCGACACTGCGCGTGCTAAGCATGCGCACCTGGTAGTAGACCTTGACCGTGCCCGACTCCAGCAGGCGGATGTGTTCCGTGCCGACATTGATCGCCACCTCGCGGTCCCCTGCCCCCTCCGAGGCGGTCACCACACGCCGAACCTCATGCAGGGTCGGTCTGCCATCCAGTTGGGTGCCTTGCCACACCAGAGTAATCTGGTGGCCCGCCGTACGTCCCTGGTAATGAGGGATCATCACCGCAGCCCGGGCAATATCGTAGGCCAGTACGCCCTCCTCCGCCTGCGCCACTCTCGGCACAGTCAACGCCTTGGGCTGCCCTTTGAAACCGATGCTCAGGCGCTGCGAGTGCTGCTCGCCGCCAGCCTTCACCAGCCTGTAGCCCACGACCGCCAGGCCACTGGCCAGGGCCCAGGCTTTGTCATTGGCAATGGTGAACGTCAGGGTCTGCGGCAAGGTCCCGCGGATGGTCTGGTCCAGCTCGGTTACGGTCGGCACGCCCGAATCGATGTAGCCGGTAAAGCGCAGCTTGACCGTGTCACCGGTGGCGAATGCCGGCGCGCTGGCCTGCACATGAATCTGCAAGTCGTCGCTGCCCAGCACCTCGAGGTTGATATAGCCCTCGTTATCAAGCCCCGTGACCGAAACGGCCGGCAATTGCGCATGACCGGTGTCGACCACCACCGATACATGCGGAGCCCAGGTCTGGCTGGTGTTGTGGACAATATCGTGCACTTCCCAGGTCACCACCAGGTTGGGGCTGTCGCCGGCCTGGCGAATGACACTGCCGGGCACCGTGAACACCACCGGCTGGTTGAGATCGGCCTCGACCAGGGTATAGCTCAGCATCACCCCGCCCCAGCTCAGGCGGATCACATCGCCAACGGCGCGGTGCTCGTAGAAATAGACCTGCACCTGGACGCCGTTCTCCAAGTGTTCAGCAGTGACCGGATTGACACCGACATCTGCCGCGACCAGGCCCTGGTGCCCGGGTTCGGAACCGCCCGGGCGATCCAGCTTGACCAGAACCGAGAGGTCGCGCGAAGTGCCATACTCGATGTTGTTGCGGCTGAAGCGGTAGTGCACTGTATGCGCGCCCGGGGTAAACCGCTCGGCGGGCAGGTGCAGGAGCAGGGCCCGGCCGAGGTCGTAGCCTTCGAGCACCAGCGGCGCGACGACCGGCATGCTGTCGGCATCCATGTACACCCGCAGTTCGTCACCGCCGCGCACGTTGGTGAAAGGCGGCACGGTCGCCAGCACACCTCGCTCGTCGGTGCTCAGAGTATGAAGGTTGATGCCCGCGTCATAGCCACTGACCGGCGCGACCGAGGCAAACAGGGACAGTGCCGGCAGCTCGCTGGTGGTCGTGGATTCGATGGTATCGGTTTGCAAGTCATTCATGGCAGACAGCCTCGGTGCGGGGAAACAACGTTTCGGCCCTGCGTGCATACCGCCATGAAAAAGGGCCGACCTGGTTAAAGTCGACCCTTATTCAATACCTCGTTATCGAGGCCAACAACTGACAAAAATGCTAGGTGGCCGGGTTTACACCGACGGCGCCAACACCCCCTGGCGCTTGCGGTGAATGATGAAGTACGCCGCGTAACACACTGCGATGAAACCAAAACCCCAATACAGCGACGGCCGCTGGGTCTCATCCAGCGCCAGGAACACGAACAGCGAACTGCACAGGGCGATGCACAGCAGCGGCACCAGCGGGAACAGCGGCGCGCGGTACTTGAGGTCGGCAAGCTTGCCGCCGCCCTGCAGGTAGGCGCGGCGGAACTTGTACTGGGCCAGGGCAATGACGATCCAGGTCACGGTACCGGACATGCCGCTCACCGCCATCAGCACCATGAACAAGGTATCGGCGGCGACGAAACTGGTCATCAGCGACACCAGGGCAAAGCACAGGGTGATGCTCAGCGCTCGCAACGGCACGCCGCGCTTGCTCAAGGGCGACAGGCTTTTCGGCGCCATGCCGGTCTTGGACATGGCCCAGAGGATGCGCGTGGAGGCATACAGGCCGGAGTTGCCCACCGACAGAATCGCGGTAAGGATGACGAAGTTCATCAGGTCCGCCGCGTAGGGAATGCCGACCATGTCGAACACCTGCACAAACGGGCTCTCCATCAGGCCGGCCTGTTGCCACGGTACAATCGCCGAGAGCACGACGATGGCCAGCACATAGAAGATCAGCACGCGAAACACCACGTTGCGCACCGCGCGCGGGATGCTCTTTTCCGGCTGGTCGGTTTCACCGGCGGCCACGCCCATGATCTCGCAGCCCTGGAAGGCATAGACCACGGTCATCATCACCGCGAACACCGCCGAGAGGCCATTGGGGAACATCGAGTCGCCGATCAGGTTGTTCATCATCGGCGCCGGCTCGCCGCTGGTCAGCGGGATGGCGCCGAAGATCACCAGCACGCCAACGATGATAAAGCCGAGGATCGCCGCCACCTTGATCCCCGAGAACCAGTACTCGGCTTCCCCAAAGGCACGGGTGGCCAGGGCATTGAGGCCGAACAGCACCACCACGAACAGCGCCGACCAGTACCAGATCGGCACCTCCGGGAACCAGCGCACCATCAGCATGCCGGCGGCGGTGAACTCCAGGCCCACGGTGGTCGCCCAGCTCATCCAGTACACCCAGCCGATCATGAAGCCGGTGGCCGGGCCGATGAATTTGGTGGCGTGGGTCTGGAACGAGCCGGACACCGGCATCTGCACCGACAGTTCGCCCAGGCAGACCATCACCAGGTACATCAGGAAACCCGCCACCAGGTAGGCGAGGATCGCGCCCATGGGCCCGCCCTGGTTGATGGTCACCCCCGAGCCCATGAACAGCCCGGTGCCGATCACCCCGCCCAGCGACAGCATGAAGATATGCCGGCTTTTCAGCGCACGGGTGAGGTGGATGCCTTTACGTTCGGTAGAGTCAGTCATGTCGGCACCTCAACAGTGGTTGAAGCGCGGAAGGGACAGGCGGTGGTGCGGGGACGGCTGAGCTTTACGGCAGTTCATTATTATTATCTCCAATAAGCTTCGAAGACCGCGGGCAGCGGTTGCCGTCGATTATTGGAAAGCGATGTAAGGTGGCGTTGTACCTGAAGATCGAAGATGTAAAAAGTCGTAAGTTTTTTGTACGTCAGCACTGGATCAGCTGTTTCAGGGTCTCGCCGGCCAGGCGTATCTGCTCGGCCAAGGGTACTTGCAGGGCGTTCAGGGTCGCCTGGTGCTTACCCAGCGCTGCTTCTTCCAGCGCGCGCAGTACCGTCGCCAGTCCGCGAAAACCCAGGGAATCGCTGCTGCCGGCAAGGCGATGGGCCAGGTGCGCGACCTCGGTGCAGTCGCCGGCCTTGAGCGCTTCGGCCAGCGCGCCCTGGTGCTGTTCGATGGCATCGCGCAAAACTGTTAGCAAGCCCTGGAGCTTTTGCTCACCGAGCAGGCTGCGATGGGTATCGAGCAGCGCCCAGTCCATGCCCTGCCCGGCCGCTGCGGCCTCGATCACCTGCCCCTGTTGCGCCAAAGCCTGGCGCAAGCTGTCGAGCTTCAGCGGCTTGGCGAGGATGCCCTGCATGCCGGCCGCAAGGAATCCGCGCACCAGCGCCGGCTGCACGCTGGCGGTCAGCGCCAGGATCCGGCAAGCGCGGTTCGGCCCGGGGGTGCGGCGGATCTGCCGGCACAGCTCGACGCCACTGATACCCGGCAGGTGCACATCGAGCAGGATCAGGTCGAAGCGTCGCTGGGCACAGAGCTCCAGCGCCTGTTCACCGTCCTCGGCCATCCACAGGCGGTGCCCGTCGCGCTGCAGCAGGCCGCGCACCACCTCGCGGTTGAGCTCGACGTCTTCGACTACAAGGACATCCAGGGCCTGGATCGCTGCTGCCGGCAGCAGCGCCGGCGCCTCGGCCGCCGCCGCTTGCAGCTCCAGCTCGAACCAGAAACAACTGCCCTGCCCCTCGACACTTTCAAGGCCGATGCGCCCGCCGAGCAGTTCCACCAGGTGCTTGCAGATCGCCAGGCCCAGGCCGGTGCCACCATAGCGGCGGGCCACAGCGTCGCTGGCCTGGACGAAACGCTCGAAAATCCGCCCTTGCACCGCCGGGGCGATGCCGATGCCGTTGTCGCTAACACTGATCCGCAACTGCTGCAGGCCCTGCTCCTGGCCCAGCACCTGGACCTCGACACTCACCTCACCGGCCTCGGTGAACTTGATGGCATTGGCCAGCAGGTTGCTGAGCACCTGGCGCAGGAACTGTTCGGCGCCGTGTTGACGTGGCGCCAACTGCGTATCGATACGACAGCGCAACACCGTGTCGTTGTTCAGGGCCCGCGGTTCGAGCAGGGTCATGACCTCGTCGCACAGTTGGCGCAGGGAGAAATCCACCGCTTCCGGGTGGCTTTCGCCCTCCTCCAGGCGGGCAAAGTACAGCACTTCGTTGAGGATGCTCAGCAAGCCTTCGCCGGCCTTGTACAGGGCATCCAGGCGCTTGCTGTCGCGGGCGTCCAGATCCGCTTCGCGGAGCAATTCGGCCATCCCCAGGATGCCATTGAGCGGGGTGCGCAGTTCATGGCTCATGGTCGCCAGAAAGCGCGACTTGGCCAGGTTCGCCGCTTCGGCATCCTCCTTGGCGCGCATCAGGCTGGCAGTGCGCCGCTCGACCATCTTCTGCAACTCGTCGCGCTTGTCCTGCAAGGCTAGGCGGTCGACTTCGCGGCGGTCGATGTCGCTGAGAATATTCCTGCGCATGTCGTCCAGGGCGTGGGCCACGGTGTCGATTTCGTCTTCGCGGCTTGAGCGGCGCTTGTCCAGGCGCAGCGGCTCCTGCCAGTCGCCCGCGCCGATGCGCCGGGCGAACTCGGCCATCACTTGCAGGTGGCGGGTGACCAGGCGGTAAAACAAGCCCGACAACGCCACCGCCAGGCCGCAGAGGAACACGCTCATCCACAGCAGGCTGGTCAGCCCGGTGGCGAACAGGCGCCGGTGCACCGCCCCCAGGTCGATGCTGATCTCCAGCTCACCCAGGTGGCGCAACGGTCCCGAAGGCGGTTGATAGTCCAGCGCGAAACGCTCGATGCGCAGCGGCCCTTGTGGCGTCGCTTCGCCCTGCAGCAAGTCGAAGTCGGCACTGTTCAGGCGCACCCGCGCCACATCGGAGAAGTCCACCAGGCCGCGCAGCTGCACGTTCAACTGCTCCTGGTTGAGGTCCCAGAGGCTGCGTTCAAGGCTTGCCAGGTAACCGGCGCGAATCAACGCCATGCGCGCGTCGATGTCGCGCATCTCGCGACGGTACTCGAAATACAGCTGCACGGTGCTGGCCAGCACGGTAAAGCACAGGCTGAACAACAGGATGAACAGCAGCAGGCGCCGCAGCAGGCCACCGGGTTGCAGGCGCATCATTTGGCGTCTGCCGGCAGGTTGACCATGTCGCGGTAGGTGACTTCGCTCTGCTCCAGCCAGCGCTGGATCTCGCCGTTGTCGCGCATGCGCTGCAGTTGCTCGTCGATCTGCGCCATGTGCTGGCTCAAGGGTGAATGCCGCGACACCGCCACCCGCAGGTAGTCAACGCTCAGCGCGGTGGGCAAGGCCTGGATATCCTCGGCGCCGGGCAAATGCTCGACGAACAGCTGGCCGGTGCGCCGCTCCTGGATGACGAAGTCGATACGCCCGCGAATCAGCTTGCCGAAGTTCTGCTGGCTGTCGGAGACCCACTCGATGTTCTGGTGGCGGGCCACGAAGCGGTCGAAGTCCGCGCCGTAGCTTTCACCGAACAACAGCCCGCCGCGGTAGCTGGCCAGGTCTTCAAGGCGCTCGAAGGTCACCGGCCGCTGGCGATTGAAAAACACCGCCACTTCCTCGCGCAGTACCGGCACCGTGGAAAAGCGCATGCCCTGGTCGCGCTGATCGCTGTTGTAGGCCAGCACCACATCCACCCGGCCGGCGGCAGCGTCGAGCAGGCAGCGCTTCCAGTTGCCCAGCACGACGATCTCCACCTCATAGCCCAGGCGCGCGAACAACTGGCGCACCACGGTCGGCGCCAGGCCGCGCACCTGCTTGCCGTCGCTCCAGGAAATCGGCGGGTACACCGGGTAGTCGCAATAGCGGATGCGCTCGGCCGCCTGGACCTGGGCGCCGGGCATCAGCATGGCGAGCCAGAGCAGCCGCCACATGTGATCAGGCCGCCACGCTGGCAGTAAACAGATAACCGGCGCCGTGAATGGTGATGATCAGCTGCGGTTCGGCCGGATCGTCATGCAGCTTGCGCCGCAAGCGGCCGACCAGCACGTCGATGGAGCGGTCGTTGGGCACCCACTCGCGGTTGCGGATCTGGTCCATCAGCTGGTCGCGGCTCAGGGTATGGCCGCTGTTGCGCAGGAACACACTGAGCAGCTGGAATTCGCCGTGGGTCAGCAGGGTTTCGCCACCTTGCGCATCGATCAGGCGGCGGCGGTCGGTGTCCAGGGCCCAGTCGGCGAATTGCTTGAGCGGGTGATTGCCGGCGCTGGGCGGCTTGCCGGCCTGGGCATGGCGGACCCGGCGCACCAGGTTCTTGGCCCGCGACACCAGTTCGCGCGGGTTCAGCGGTTTGATCACGTAGTCGTCGGCGCCGCATTCCAGGCCAACGATACGGTCGATGTCGTCATTACGGCCGGTGATGAGGATGATGCCGACCTCCGAGCGCACCCGCAGTTCGCGGGTCAGGGTCAGGCCGTCCTTGCCCGGCAGGCGGATGTCGAGCATGACCAGGTCGACGGCCTGCTCGGCGAGCACATGCTCGGCCTGCTCCGCGGTGGCGGCGCAGTGCACGTCGTAGCCTTCCTGGGACAGGTAGGCGTGCAGCAAGTCGCGAATAAGCGGATCGTCATCGACGACCAGTACCCGAGGCGTCATTGCGTGTTGTCTCTTATAGGAATTGTTGTATGACTCACGACAGCAGCGTACCCATTACTGAACGACCGATCAACAGCCCTCGGTCAGGGTGAAGCGCCGGCGGCCACCGGCCTGCAGGCCATCGACCCAGGCCTCGCAAATCTGCACGCCCTGCTCCGGGGTGAAGGTGCCCGGGTTGAGCCCGGATTCCAGCCACAGGCCGTCGAGCAAGGCGCTCAGGCTGATGGCTGCCAGGTCGGCGTTGAAGGCCTGCCAGCCCTCCTCCTTGGCCAGGTCCGCCAGCAGCCGGCCCAGTTCGTTGCGGTATTCGCCGTAGGAGTGGTCATGCACCTGGTTGATCGCTTCGGCGGTTTTCACTGCGCCCCAGAACGCAAGCCAAGCATCGAGCAGCTGCGGGTCGAGCAATTCGGCGCAGAACGAGGCGCGAAAAAACGCCGACAGCCGCTCGCGGGCATTGGGCGCGGCCTGGGCCATGGCTTCGCGGATCAGGCCCATGACCCGGCCGGTGACTGCCATGTAGGCCTCGGCCACCAGTTCGTCCTTGCCTGAATAGTGGTGGCTGATCAGCCCCACCGAGACCCCGGCCTCGGCGGAGATCTTGCGGATCGAGGCGCCCTGGAAGCCGTGCCGCTTCAAACACACCAGGGTCGCTTCGACCAGGTTGGCCTTGCGCAACTCCGGGACCATACGGCTGTAACGGGCTTCCTGGCTCATTGGCGGTTCTCTTCGGGTGGGAGACTTTTCGCGGGGCAAGCCCGCTCCCACAGGGGGATGGGCAATTCCGGTGGGAGCGGGCTTGCCCCGCGATGCTGTTGAACAACTGTACAACAAGTCCCGATCAGTCGCGATAGCCCGGCGCCACCCGATCGAGCAGGCGCAGCAACGCCGACCAGGCCAGTTGCATGCCATCCGGGTCACTCAGCTCACCTTCCTTCAAGGCCCGCGCTGGCTCGTTGAACTGGCGTTCGGTGTGGGCGCAAACCTCTTCCGTCGGCAACACCAGCTCGCCGGCAGCCATCGCCGTCAGCTGGATCTCGCAGGCTTTCTCCAGGTAGTACATGCGCAGGAAGGCTTCACTGACACTGCGGCCCACACTGAGCAAACCATGGTTGCGCAGGATCAGTACCGCCTTGTCGCCCAGGTCATGCACCAGGCGCTGCTGCTCGGCCATGTCCAGGGCGATGCCCTCATAGTCGTGGTAGGCGACCTTGCCGTAAAACTCCATGGAAATCTGGTTGACCGGCAACAACCCGCATTTCAGCGCAGCCACCGCGCAACCGGCCTTGGTGTGGGTGTGCAGCACGCACTGGGCATCCTCGCGGGCGCCATGAATGGCACTGTGAATAACGAAACCGGCCGGGTTGACCGGGTACGGCGACGCCTGCACCGCGTTGCCCTCAAGGTCGATCTTGACCAGGTTGGAGGCGGTGATTTCATCGAACATCAAGCCGTAGGGGTTGATCAGAAAATGATGCTCGGGGCCGGGAATGCGCACCGAGATATGGGTGAAGATCAGGTCGGTCATGCGAAAGTGCGCGATCAACCGGTAGCAGGCGGCCAGCTCCTGGCGCAGGTGGATTTCGGTCTCGGTCATTATTGTTGTCCTCAGGCGAAAGGCTGGCCAGACAATAGGGCTGGACATCGTGCGATGTCCAGCCTCGGCGAGGGTTCAGCGGCTGGCCCAGGCGTTGAAGCGCTCTTCCAGTTCATCGCCATGATCGACCCAGAACTCGACGTTCATCGACAGCGCGCCTTCAAGGTTCTGCCTGGAGGTCGGCACCCAGCTGGCCAGCTGCGGATCAAGCTCGGCGGCGGCCTGGATGTTGGTCGGCCCGTAAGGAATCTCCTTCACATAGCGCACCTGGGTGTCGGGCTGGTTGGCGAAGGCGATCAGGCGCTTGGCCTGGTCGACATGCCTGGAGCCCTTGATGATCGCCCAGTAATCCATGCCGTATAGGCTGCCCGGCCACACCAGGGCCAACGGGCTGCCCTGTTGAGCGGCGACGGCGACCCGGCCGCTGTAGGTCGAGGTCATCACCACATCGCCGGCGCTCAGCCACTGCGCCGGTTGCGCGCCGGCTTCCCACCACTGGATATAGGGCTTGAGCTCGCTGAGCTTGTTGAAGGCGCGGTCGACGCCCTCGGGGGTGGCCAGGACCTTGTACACGTCCTCGACCTTGACCCCGTCGGCCATCAGCGCGAACTCCAGGTTGTACACCGCCCGCTTGCGCAGGCCGCGTTTGCCGGGGATTTTTTTCACGTCCCAGAAATCCGCCCATGAGGTCGGTGCCTGGGCCAGCTTGTTGCGGTCGTAGGCGATCGCCACGCTCCACACCAGCACCGCCGAGCCGCATTCCTGAGCGGCATCGGGGATCAACTGCTCGGCACGCCCGAGCCGGGTCCAGTCGAGGCGCTCGTACATGCCCTCGTCGCAGCCGCGCATCAGGTCCGGGCCTTCGATCTGCACCAGGTCCCAGTCGACGTTGCCGGTATCGACCATGACCTTGATCCGGGCCATTTCGCCGTTGTACTCGCTCTGGATCAACGTGCTGCCGTCCTGGGCACTGAACGGCTTGAAGATCGCCGCATCCTGGGCTTTCTGGCCGGCGCCGCCGTAGGCGACCACGACCATGTCCGGTGCTGCCTGGACGGCGCCGACAGCAAGGGCGAACAGCCAGGGAGAGCGCTTGAGCAGGTTCGATTTCATCAATGGTTCCTCTTGCCGGTACCACGTGATGCGTGGCCCGTTTTCTTGTTGTTGTGAGGTGTGCCCCAGGACCCGGGGGTGATTGCAAACTAGTCAAAGACCAGTAAAAAAACAAGTTGATTTTTTACTGGTGGTACACTTCTATAGAAAAATAATAACAACACCCCGCTGGAGCCTGACCCGCATGTCGACCTTCGCGCACCTGTTCGAACCGCTGCAAATCCGGGGCAAACGCCTGAAGAACCGCATCATGTCCAGCGGCCACGACACCTCGATGCCCACCGACAACCTGGTCAACGAGCGCCTGATCGCCTACCACCAGGCCCGCGCCGCCGGTGGCGTCGGCCTGATCGTGCTGCAGGTGGCCGGGGTGCACGACAGCGCCCGCTACACCTCCCACGTGCTGATGGCCACCGACGACGCCTGTATCGAGGGTTACCGCCAGTTGGCCGAGACCTGCCATGCCCATGGCACCGTGGTGCTGTCGCAGATCTTCCACCCGGGGCGGGAAATCATGGAATCCAGCGATGGCCTGCTGGCGGTGGCCTACTCGGCGTCGGCAGTGCCCAACGAGCGTTTTCGGGTGATGCCGCGGGCGCTCGACCAGGGCATGATCGACGAGATCATCGCCGGTTACGCCGCCGCGGCCCGGCGCCTGCACCAGGCCGGCATCGACGGTGTCGAGGTGGTTGCCAGCCACGGTTACCTGCCGGCGCAGTTCATCAACCCACGGGTCAACCGCCGCAGCGATGGCTACAACGGTGAGTTGCAGCAACGGCTGCGGTTTGTCCGCGAAGTGATCGCCGCGGTACGTGCGGCAACGGCAGACGATTTCATCATCGGCCTGCGCATCAGCGCCGATGAGCGCGATGCCGAGGGCCTGACCGAGGACGAATCGCTGGCGGCGGTAAAAATGCTGCAGTCCGAGCTGGACTATGTGCACATCGTCGCCGGCACCTCGGCGTCGCTCGGTGGTGCGGTGCACATCGTCCCGCCCATGGCCATCGAGGCGGCCTATCTGGCGCGAGAGGCCGGGACTTTCAAGGCACAGCTGAACATTCCGCTGTTCGTTACCGGGCGCATCAACCAGCCGCAGGAAGCGGAGCTGATCCTCGCCCGTGGCCAGGCCGATGTCTGCGGCATGACCCGCGCGCTGATTTGCGACCCGCAGATGCCCAACAAAACCCGCAGCGAACGCGTCGAAGACGTGCGCGCCTGCATCGCTTGCAACCAGGCCTGCATCGGACATTTTCACAAGGGCCTGCCGATCTCGTGCATCCAGCATCCGGAAACCGGGCGCGAGCAACAGTTCGGCACCTTGCAGGCGGCGACTACACGCAAGCGCATCATGATCGCCGGTGGCGGCCCGGCCGGCATGAAGGCCGCGGCGGTGGCCGCAGCCCGTGGCCATGACGTCACCTTGTATGAAGCCAGCGCCCAGCTCGGCGGCCAGGTGCTGCTCGCGCAACTGCTGCCGCGCCGGGCCGAGTTCGGCGGTGCCAGCACCAACCTGCAGCGCGAGATGCACCTGGCCGGGGTCAAGGTGGTGCGCAACACGCGCGTGGATCGCGCCCTGGTCGAGCGCGAGCAGCCTGACCTGGTGATCGTCGCCACCGGTGCCGAACCTTACTGGCCGGCCTTCGAGCGCGGCGGCGACCTGCAGGTGGTCGATGCCTGGCAGATCCTGCGTGGCGAGGCCAAGCCCGGGCGCTCGGTGCTGGTGGTCGACTGGCGCTGCGACTGGATCGGCCCGGGCATCGCCGAGCGCCTGGTGCGTGAAGGCCACCAGGTGCAACTGGCGGTCAACGGCACCCACTGCGGCGAAAGCCTGCCGCTGTACGTACGCGACCAGATGGCTGGCGAACTGCACAAGCTGGGCATCCCGATCACCCCCTATGCACGCCTGTACGGCTGCGACGACAACACCGTGTACCTGCAACACACCGCCAGCGGCGAGCCGATGATCTTTGAAGACATCGACACCCTGGTGCTGTGCCAGGGCCATCAGCCGGTCGATACCCTGGCGGCGCAACTGCACGGCCTGGTCGAGGTAAAACGCATCGGCGACTGCCTGGCCCCGCGCACGGTTGAAGAAGCCGTCTACGACGGTTTGAAGGTCGCCTGGAGCCTGTAAGGCTGTTTATACTCCGGGGCTTTGACAGTGCGGTTCGGAGCACGCCATGAGCAACAGCAGCAAGATGCCGCCCGCCGCCAGCCAGGAAGGTGCCAGCGCCCCGCATTTTCTCGGCACCCGCATCCGCGGCCTGCGCAAGCGCCGCGGCATGACCCTGGCCGAGCTTGCCGAACAGAGCGAGCTCACCGCCGGCTACATCAGCCAGCTGGAGCGCAACCTCTCCTACCCGTCGATCCCGGCGCTGTTCAACATCGCCCGCAGCCTGGGCGTGACCATCCAGTGGTTCTTCGCCAGCGAAGCCAGCACCGCCCCGGAAGACAACGGTTACGTGGTACGCAAGAACAGCCGCCTGAGCGTGCATTACGAAGACGGCATCGTCGACCAGTTGCTCACCCCGCAACCCAACCGCCAACTAGAGATTCTTCACTCGCGCTTCCCACCGGGCACCTACAGCCAGCAAAGCTATAGCCATGATGGCGAAGAAGCCGGCTACCTGCTGTCCGGCAGTTTCGAGCTGTGGGTCGGCGAGCGGCATTTTCAGCTGAGCGAAGGCGACAGCTTCAGTTTTTCCAGCCAGGAGCCGCACCGTTACGGCAACCCTGGCGAGGTGGATGCGGTGGTGATCTGGGTGATCACCCCGCCGACGTTCTGATACCTACAACAACACAGGCACGCCATGAACGAGTTGATCACACGCGAACTGCACCAGGGCCTGCTGACCCTGACCCTCAACCGCCCAGATAAGCTCAATGCGCTGAACACGGCCATGTACACGCGGTTGGGCGATCAGTTGCGGGCAGCGGCCGAGGATGCGCAGGTCGAGGTGATCCTGCTCACCGGTGGCCCACAGTGCTTTTGCGCCGGCAACGACCTGAAGGATTTTCTCGACAACCCGCCCACTGCCATGGACAGCCCGGTGTTTCGCCTGATGCGGGTGATCATGGCCCTGGACAAACCGCTGATCGCTGCGGTGGCGGGGCCGGCCATCGGCATCGGCACCACCCTGCTGCTGCACTGCGACCAGGTGCTGGTCAGCCGCTCGGCCAAACTGCGCCTGCCGTTCGTGCCGTTGGGCTTGTGCCCGGAATTTGGTTCCAGCCTGTTGCTGCCACGGCTGCTCGGCCATGCGCGGGCGGCGCGACTGTTGCTGTGCAATGAGCTGCTCACGGGCGAACAGGCCGTCGAGTGGGGCCTGGCCAATGAACTGCATGAGGATGGCGAACAGTGCCTGGCGGCCGCACGCAAACTGGCCCAGCGCCTGCAGGCCTTGCCCCAGGATGCGCTACGGATCAGCAAGCGCTTGCTCAAGGATGCCCATCGGCAGGAGCTGGAGGTCACTGTTCAACGTGAAGGCTTGCTGTTTATCGAGCGGCTGCACACGCCAGAGGCGAAAGCGGCGTTGCGGACACTGGTCAAGGATTGACGCTCCCGGGGCTGCCTTGCAGCCCATCGCCGGCAAGTCCGGCTCCCACATGCTGACCCTGTGGGAGCTGGCTTGCCAGCGATCGAGTGCGCAGCGCTCGTAAATTCAGGCGACACCGAGTCAGTCTTTCAGCACCCTCAACTCAATCCCGTCCAACAACGCATCCACCAGCGCCCTGGCCAGCTCCACCGATTGCTGGGCCGACCAGACAAACCCTCGTCCCTCCTCACTGCAGTGCTGCACCGCCTGGCCAATAGTGGCGCTGGCGCTCTTGAGGTACAGCAAGGCATGCACCAGCGCGTCTTCGGCGCTGACACCTGCGCACACGCTGAACAAGGGTGGGTGCTCCGGGCAACTGTTGACAGGGGTTTCGACGGTTTCAGCGAGGTGCAGGCTTGGGGGATCGGGGACGAGCTTTTTCATGGTCAACTCCTAACTTGTGGAGCCGCCACGCTTTCGTCGCCAAACAAATGGGTGGCAGCTGTACGCGGGTTGGCGAACCGGTAAGTTAGGAACCCGGCAGGGCCGAAGCCCTCCCGCGCACAGCCACCATAGAGCGTAATGGTTAGGATAGGTCCTAGGACCTGAGATTGGCTAGCGCTTTGCCGGCCTCATCGCTGGCAAGCCAGCTCCCACAGTGGCCGGCGTAACGCTGAACTTGCGGGAGCTGGCCTTGCCAGCGATCGAGTGCGAAGCGCTCGTAAACCCAGGCAACGCCGACTTTGAATCAGCACCTCAACTCATACCGCAACCGCGCATTCGCCCCACTCGCCGCAGCCACCCGCCGGAACCCCAACCTCTCCGCCAGCCGCTGGCAGGCCACATTCGCCGGCGACGTGGTCAGCCACAGCAGCGAGCCTTCCAGCACCGGCAGCAGTGTTTCCAGCGCCTCGGTCATCAAGCCCTGCCGGGCATGGACCTCGGCGATCCAGTAGCCCAAGCCGACCTTGCCCTGGGCATCCGGGCGCACGCCCAGGCAGCCGATCAGTTCGCCGCTGGCCAGGAACAGGTAGTAGCGTTTTTCGCCCTGGGGCGCTGCCCAGTTCTGCCGGGCCTGGAGCAGGCTTTGCCGCGCCTGCTCCAGGGTCCAGTCGTCGCGGGCCCAGGGCAAAAATTCACGGTGGAAGCCGTAGTTGGCGTTGAGCACAGCCTGCAGTTGCGCGGCAAAGGTCAGTTCCGGGGCGTGGAGTTTCAGCTGTTTGCTGCGCAGGCGGCGGGGCAAGTCCATTGCGGGGTCCTGAGGTGGGTAAGGACCGACAAGTATTGCATAGACCTATCCTTTACGAGCGCTTTGCGCTCGATCGCTGGCGGCCTGGCCAAGAGCTGCTAGCGTTGTTCAGGCGATCAACTCCCTGTCCCGTGCGGTCATTGCCAAGGATACGAAAGTCGATGAAACCCACCTTGCGCTCCACCCTGCTCTGCTCCGCCCTTATCGTATTGGCCGGTTGCGCCAGCTCCCGGGTCGACCCCAGCCAGTATTCCGGGTTTCTCAAGGACTATAGCCGCCTCAAGCCCGCCGAAAGCATCTCCGGCCAGCCGGTGATGCGCTGGATCGACCCGCAGGTGAAAGCCGCGCGCTTCACCAAGGTGTATATCGAGCCCAGCCAGTTCTACCCCAAGCCCCAGCCCACTGCGGCGATATCGCCGCAGACCCTGGGGCAGATCACCCAGTACTACAACACCGCGCTCAAGCGTGAACTGGGTGCCGAGCTGCCCTTGGCTCAGGGTCCGGGCCCGGGTGTGCTGGTGGTGCGCCCGGCGATCACCGCCGTGTCGACCAAGACCGAAGGCCTCAAGCCCTACGAAGTGATCCCCATCGCCCTGGTGGCCGCCGCCGTCAACACTGCCGCCGGTGGCCGCGACCAGGAAGTGGACATCGCCACCGAGGCAGCCTTCCTCGACGGTGGCAACAACAAGGTGATCGCTCAGGTGGTACGCAAAGGCACCGGCGAGGCCTTGGAAAACAACACCTCCAAGCTGGCCCTGGAGAACGTCAAGCCAGTGCTGGACGGCTGGGCCAGCGACCTGCGCAAAAGCTTCGCCAAGCTCAAGAGCGAATCACGCTAGTCGCTCAGTTCACTGTCGATGACGATGCTGCCGCTGAGCAGCTTGTGCACCGGACAGGCATTGGCCACGCCCAGCAGGCGCTCGCGCTGGGCCGCATCGAGATCACCGTGCAGTTCGATCACACGCTTGATCTCGGTGCGCACTTCAGGGCTTTTCACCTCACTGACGATGTCCAGCTGCACATGCACATGGTGCAGCGGCCACTCCTTGCGTTTTGCATACATCGACAAGGTGATTGCGGTGCAGGCGCCAAGGGCCGACAGCAGCAATTGATGCGGATTGGGACCGCTGTCGTGGCCGCCCAGCTCGCGGCCCTCATCAGCCAGCCACTGCTGGGCACCGGCAGCCAGGCTTACCTGATACGGAACATCGCCAAGGTCGGCGTAAACGGTTGATGCGCTCATGAGCTTCCTTAATCGGAGATGGGTACACCCGCCTACCCTAGCGCCCAAGACCCGCCGCCGCCAGTCGCGCGGTTGAACTACAGCGTCCTGCGCGCAGAACGACGCACAATGGCAGAACCAGGCCAATCCGCTTTACTTGCCGGGACAACAACTTGACCTGATAAGGAAATCGACCATGTCCCAGCTCCTGGACCCCACCTCCAATGAAAGCAAATACGCCAAGCTGGCCAGCGCCGCGATCATCGGTGCGATCACGCCAACCAGCGTACGCTTGTGGTTTCGCGTGTACATGCCCGGCGAGTGGGTGCTGGTGGTCACCACCACGCCGTTGAGCGGCGACCTGCAGCGCCTGGATGAGCTGCCCGTGGCCGATTTCCTGAAAAAACACAAGATCAAGCCGGTGTTCGTCCAGGCGCAAAAATTCAGCTTCGACAGCGACCTCACCGGTGTCTTTGCAGTGACTGGCCTGAAGGCGCAAAGCACCTATTACTATGCCCTGATCAGCAGCGAAACCGACCACCTGATCATCCGTCGGCGCACCGAAATCGGCGCCGACTCGCCGAAAAACTTCATCACCCCGGCGATCAATCCCGAAACCCTGACCTTCGGCTTCTACAGCTGCCACGACCCGATCAGCGCCGACGGCAGTGCCGGCGCCTGGCCGCTGCTGCACCAGCAACTGATCGACCAGCGCGCGCAGTTCGTCATCGGCGGTGGCGACCAGATGTACGTCGACACCAACAAGAAAAACGGCTTCCTGGATATCTGGGAATGGCTGAAAGAAAACAAGCAGGCCCTGCTGGCCCACTACAAGAAAGGCAACAGCTACGACAAACCCGGCATCGAGCAGTACCTGCTGAACATCTACCGCTGGTACTACCGGGTGTACTGGAACATCCCGACCTTGCGCGAGGTGTACGAGCAGTTCCCCCAGTACATGATCTGGGACGATCACGAGATCATGGACGGTTGGGGCTCGCTGACCAACAAGGAGCGGCAAAAACGCATCTCGCTGCTGTTTGAAAGCACCAGCAACGGCCCCACCAACCAGATGCTCGTCGACCTCATGTGGCGCGCCGCCTGCCGCGCTTATTATGAATACGAGCACAGCCACAACCCTGTGACCTCGATCAACCTCGACAAGCCCGACGACTGCCACTGGGACTACGCCTTCGAGCAAGGCGGCTCGGCCTTCTATGTGCTGGACATGCGCGGCCATCACGATATCGAGGCCAACGACCCGCACAAGATCCTCGGCAGCGCGCAAATGAAGCGCTTCAAGGACTGGTTGAACAGTGCCGTGGTGCAGAGCGCCAAGGCGGTGTTCATTGTCTCGCCGGTGCCGGTGATGCACTGGAAGAACGCGGTCACCAACGGCGCCGATTTCGGCTCGCTGAAGGATGACTGCATGGATGAGTGGGACCACAAGAGCAACCTGGCCGAACGCAAGGTACTGCTCGATCAGGTGTATGCGGCGTTGGGCAAGAGTGCCAAGCCGGTGGTGTTTCTCAGTGGCGACGTGCACTGCGCGGCGGTGTTTCGCCTGTTGCACAAGCAATACCCGGCGGCCAAGGTGTTCCAGGTCACCTCCAGCGCCATCTCGCGCCTACCGGCGCCGGACATGCTGAAGATGGCCATCAGCGGCGGTGGCGAGATGCCGGGCATTGCCAACATGGTCTGCGAGCGCTGGTACGCCATGGCCGGCGCTAAGAACTTCGCCCTGCTCAGCGTGCGCCCGTCACTGGATGGCCAGCAGACCGAAGTGCTGGTGGAGCTGCACTGGCCCAGTGGCGAGGATGGTGAGCTGACCAAGCGCCGGGTGGTGCTCAAGTAACCCGGCGCTTGGTGCTCGGGTCAAGCGAAGAACGAGTACAGGATCGCCGACAGGGTAATCAAGCCGATCAGTACTACAAACACATTCGAGGCCTTGCCCGAGTATTTGCGCAGCGCCGGCACCTTGTGGATGGCGTACATCGGCATCAGGAACAGCAGGCAGGCGATGATCGGCCCGCCGAGGTTCTCGATCATGCCGAGGATGCTCGGGTTCAGGGTCGCCACGGCCCAGCAGGTAATGACCATGAACAGCGCGGTCATTTGCTCCAGGCGCTTGGCCGAGACTTGCTTGCCGCGGCTGCGCAGGCTTTTCACGATCATGCCCTGGAAGCCTTCGCTGGCACCGATGTAGTGGCCGAGGAACGACTTGGTGATTGCCACCAGGGCAATCAACGGCGCCACGAAAGCGATCACCGGGGTCTGGAAGTGGTTGGCCAGGTACGACAGGATCGAGATGTTCTGTTGCTTGGCTGCGGCAAGATCCGCCGGGCTCAGGGCCAACACGCAGCTGAAGCAGAAGAACATCACCGTCAGCACCATCATCACGTGGGCACTGGCGAGGATCTTGCCGCTCTTGGCGTCGGCCTGTTCGCCGTAGCGGTGCTTCTGGTCAACGGCAAAGGCCGAGATGATCGGCGAGTGGTTGAAGGAGAACACCATCACCGGGATGGCCAGCCACAAGGTCTTGAAGAACAGGTCCAGGGGCATGCCTTCGCTGGCCTGGGCGAAGAAGGCGCCGTTCCAGTTGGGGATCAGGCTCAGAGCCAGCAGCAACAGCGCGGCAACGAACGGATAGACCAGCAGGCTCATGACCTTGACGATGATGCCCTGGCCGCTGCGCACCACGATCATCAACCCGCAGATCAGCAACAGGGCCAGCAGCGCCCGCGGTGGCGGGGTCACGTGCAGTTGGTGTTCCATGAAGTTGCCCAGGGTGTTGGTCAGGGCAACGCTGTACACCAGCAGGATCGGGAAGATGGCGAAGAAGTACAGCAGGGTGATCAGCTTGCCGGCCCCGACGCCGAAGTGTTCTTCGACCACTTCGGTGATGTCTTCACTGGCGCCGCGCTTGCCCGAAAGCACGAAGCGGGTCAGGCCACGGTGGGCATAGAAGGTCATCGGGAAGGCCAGTACCGCCAACACCAGCAGCGGCCAGAAGCCCCCTACCCCGGCGTTGATCGGCAGGAACAGGGTGCCGGCGCCGATGGCGGTGCCATACAGGCCCAGAACCCAGGTGGTGTCGTGACGGCTCCAGGCACGGCTTTGCGCAGGCGCGGCCGAGTCCACACGAACGGTCGTGGTGCTATTTAAATCAGTCATCGATATTGCCTTGTAGTTGTTTTTGTTGCGTATGAATAACTTTGGAACAGGGGTGCAGCTATCGCGGGTCAAGCCCGCTCCCACATGTAGGAGCAGGCTTGACCCGCGATGGGATCAACACTCGACGAACGCGACCGCCAGGCCGCCGCGCGAAGTCTCCTTGTAGTTGGCATGCATGTCGGCGCCGGTGTCGCGCATGGTGCGAATCACCCGGTCGAGGGAGATGAAGTGCTCGCCATCGCCACGCAAGGCCATCTGCACGGCGTTGATGGCCTTCACCGCAGCAATCGCATTGCGCTCGATGCACGGCACCTGGACCAGGCCGCCAACCGGGTCGCAGGTCAGCCCGAGGTTGTGTTCCAGGGCGATCTCGGCGGCGTTTTCCAGTTGCATCGGCGTTGCCCCGAGCACTTCGGCAAGGCCGGCAGCAGCCATCGCGCAGGCCGAACCGACCTCGCCCTGGCAACCCACCTCGGCCCCGGAGATCGACGCGTTCTTCTTGCACAGGATGCCCACGGCGGCGGCGCTGAGCAGGAAGTCGACCACGTCGTTGTCGCAGGCATCGGGGTTGAACTTCATATAGTAATGCAGCACCGCCGGGATGATCCCCGCCGCGCCATTGGTGGGCGCGGTGACCATGCGCCCGCCGGCGGCGTTCTCTTCGTTGACGGCCAGGGCGAACAGGTTGACCCACTCCATGGCGCTCAGGGTCGAGCCGATCACGTTGGGCTTGCCCAGTTCCTGCAGGCTGCGGTGCAGCTTGGCGGCGCGGCGCTTGACCTTGAGCCCGCCGGGCAAGACACCCTCGTTGCGCAGGCCGTTGTCGACGCACTCGCGCATGGCCGCCCACAATTTCAGCAGGCCGCTGCGCACCTCGGCCTCTTCACGCCAGGCCAACTCGTTGGCCATCATCACCTGGCTGACCCGCAGTTGGTGCTGCTTGCACAGCGCCAGCAGCTCGGCGGCGCTGTCGAAGTCATAGGGCAACTGCACCTGCTCGGCACTGTTGCCCGCCTCGCCCACTTGCGCCGCCTCGACGATAAAACCGCCACCGACCGAGTAATAGGTTTGCTGCAGCAACGAGCCGCTGGCACCGCTGGCTTCCAGGGTCATGGCGTTGGGGTGATACGGCAGGCTTTCGTCGAGCAGCAGCAGGTCGGTAGCGCAGTCGAACGGGATCGCCCGGCGGCCGTCGAGCATCAGTACCTGGCTCTGCTGCAATTGCGCGATCAGCGGCTCGATGCTCTGCGGGTCGATCTGGTCGGGCCATTCGCCCATCAGCCCGAGCAGGCAGGCCCGGTCGGTGGCGTGGCCGACGCCGGTGGCCGACAATGAACCGTACAGGCGCACCTCGACCCGGTTCACCTGCTCCAGCACACCGTGCTCACGCAGCGCCCGGGCAAAGGTTGCCGCTGCACGCATGGGCCCTACGGTGTGGGAGCTGGACGGCCCGATGCCAATTTTGAAAAGGTCGAAAACACTGATAGCCATGCTAATGCCTGACCGAGGTAACATTCCATGTCACGCAACGGCGCTGTTAAAAAATTGATGGGTGTCGCGAAGTTGCGCGATACTGCCCGGACACTGCCGTCTTGACCAACGAAACTTTCTAAGCAAGCCTTTAGCAGAGCTAAACAATGAAGCGACAAATGAATGGCCAGATGTACGTTTGGCTGCATGTGTTTGCCTGTGCGGCGCGGCACTTATCGTTCACCCGCTGCGCCGAAGAACTGCACATCACCCCCGGCGCGGTCAGCCAGCAGATTCGCCAGCTGGAGGAGCGCCTGGGCTTTCGCCTGTTCCTGCGCCGCGCGCGCGGCGTGGAGCTGACCGCCGAGGGCCAGCGCCTGGCGCAAACCGTCAGCGAAGCCTATGGCAGCATCGATGCCGAGCTGCGCCGCCTGGATGCCGGCGAAATCCGCGGCACCCTGCGCCTGCGTTCAATCCCGTCGTTCCTGGCCAAATGGCTGACCCCGCGCCTGCCGCGCTTGCAGCAACGCTACCCGGACATCCAGCTGCGCCTGGTGGCCGAAGACAGCAGCCAGGCCCTGCATGAAGGCGACTTCGACCTGGCCATCGACCTCAACGACGGCAGCTACCCGGGCATGCACTCAACGCCCTTGCTCGACGAGCAGATCTTCCCGGTCTGCGCCCCCTCTCTGCTGCGCGGCCGCCCACCGCTGCACGGCCCGGCGGACCTGGCGCACTATCCGCTGCTGCACGACATCACCGCCTGGCGTGGCAGTTCGGAATACGCCGAGTGGGAGTTCTATCTGGAAGGGATTGGCGCCAGCGGCCTGGATGTGCGCCGTGGGCACACGTTCAACCGCAACCACCTGACCATTGAGGCGGCGATTGCCGGCATCGGCGTGGCGATTGCCCGGCGCACCCTGCTCAACGACGAGCTGGAGCGCGGTACGTTGATCGTGCCGTTCGGCCTGCCGATCGCCAACCACAAGCGCTATGTGCTGTTGTACCCGCCCGGTGGCCTGGCGCATCCAGGGGCACGCGCGGTGCATGACTGGCTGGTGGAAGAAGCCGAAGGTTTCAGAGCCCTGCACCCCCCGGTGTAAACCTGTGGCCGATCAGTCGGCCTGGCCGACCGGCATCTGCGCCTGGGTCGCTACCGGACCGCCCTGGGGCACGACCACCTGGCTCAGATCGATACGCCTGAACACCGGCTTGGCCCCCAGGCGTGCATTGAAGCGGGTATTGAAGCTGAAGTCGTCCTTCGTTGGTACCACCAGCGAACGCCCGTAGATGGGGGCGATGCCGGCCGGATCGTAACCGAGCAACTGCAGCAAGGTGGGGAAGATGTTGTAGTGGCTGGAACGATCCTTGTTGCTCGCCAGGTGCGCTTGCCAGTCGAGGGTCTGCAAGCCCTGGCCCTGGATCACCACCAGCGGCACCAGGCCCTCTTCTTCTACCGGGTTGCTGTCGCAGTGCGTATTCAGGCCGGGGTTGCCGCGCTCGTGCAGGTCCTGGCCGTGGTCGGAAGTATAGATGAGTACCGCCTGGCTGAGATCGGCGTTGGCAAACAAGCGATTGAAGAACTCGCCGACATTCCACAACAGGCTGTTCATGTACGAATTGCGGTACAGCACCCAGTCTTCGGGCTGGCCGGAGAAACCATCGCGCCGGCCGGTGTCGGTGATGTCGGTGTACTGCCCGCGCGGCAAGGCCGGGCGGTAGGTCAAGAAGTCGTCGGGGTATTTGTCGTGCACAGGGAAGTGCACGCCGACCTTGTTGATCACGATCAGCTGCGGCTTGCCGTCGCCCAGCAGCTCACCGAGCTTGGCCACGGCGGCCATGTCGCGGTCACGCACCGGGGTGCTGTCGAACTGGATGAACTGGTCGATATCGCGTTTTTCCGCCGCATTCATCAGGTTCTGCAGGTTGCCGCCCGTGCGCTGGGCATCGATGTACACGGTGCCAAGCCCTGCGACCTTGGCGTATTGCCAGATCGACGGCAAGGTCGAGTTGATGCGCAGGTAGTCGTCGCGGGTGCCGCCATAGCGCAGGGTGACGTTGGTGTCGGAGCTGCAATTGGCAATCGAGGCGGCATAGCCATAGTTGAAGATACTGACCCCGGGGCGGGCCTGGTTGAGCTGGCTGCGTACGCCATGGGCGGTGTTCAGGTCCAGGTAATTGCCGGAGACGCTTTCGTCGATGATCAGCACGATGTCACGGGCCAGGGCCGGGCCGCTGCGCGCCAGGGTCACCGGTTCACGGGGGCCGACGCTGTCGTGCAGCGACTCGTAGAGCATTAGGTTGGAATACGCCAGCGGCGTGTACATGATCGGCAAACCGCGCGCACCCTCGCCGGCGCGCACGAACAGAATCGCGGTAAGCAAGGCGATGCCTAGCAGCGGCGCCACCCATGGCAGTGCCCCGGGCCCAGGCACGCTGTGCCGTGGCTTGAGCCCCAGGCCCAACAGCAACAGCAGCGAGCTGCCCAACACGCGGAGGATTACGCTGTGGTACTGCTCTATGGCCTCACCGATAAAACCACCGGAATAGACCATCGAGATAAAGCCGCTGTAGGTCAGGTAGTCGGCGGTAATGCGCGTGTAGGCATCGAAGAACACCGCGCTGGCGCTGAACACCCCTGCAAAGCCCCAGCGTAACCAGCCCTGACGAATGTTCGCGCTCAGCAGCAAGGCCAGCACCAGCAGCACCAGCACGCCGGCATACAGCAGCAATGCCGGGTTCAGGCCGATGGCCTCAAAGCGTTCCAGGTAATAGGGGTAGTTGCTCAGCAGGTAGAGCGCGAGCAGCAGTTCCTTGAAGTATCTGTGCATCTCGTCCTCACCTGGAAACCTTGAAATTGCCGTGGACATTGACACGTTAGCAGCGCTCCCCCAAAGCGCAAACCGGAACAACGTCAATTTTCTGACCAAACTTGGCAGCGCCAATTCTGACAATTCAAAAACGCGAAAACGTTGCATTCGCGTAGCAACTGCATGCATGAACACCTTGTTTATCACGGCTTTCGACCGTTCATCGTTTTGCGATGCGGCAATTGGCCAGTGCTTAGCAAAGCTAACCCTCGGATTTAGAACAGCTTGATCGCAAAAAGTCCAAATCGCGACGACTGTAAATTCGACGAAACATGCCATTTGATTGACACAGTTTTCCACGGGTGGGCTATACCGAAATCACACCACTGTTTCATCCTCCTTACTCCATACGAGGCGCGCCGACATGGACGTGAGTGTGTTTGGCACCGGCTATGTCGGTCTTGTACAAGCTGCAGCCCTTGCAGATGTGGGACACCGGGTTTTATCCGTCGATGTCGATACCCACAAGATCGATCAACTGCGCCAAGGCGTACCGCCCATCAGCGAACCCGGCCTCTCGAGCATGCTCGAAGAGAACATCAAGGAAGGCCGCCTGCTGTTCAGCACGCAAGCCAGTGACGCCGTCAGCCACGCCGAACTGATCTTCATCGCCGTCGGCACGCCGCCGGATGAAGACGGCTCGGCCGACCTCTCCCATGTGTTGGGGGTGACCCGGCAAATCGCCGGGCTGATGGAGGCCGACCGCACCCTGATCATCAAGTCCACCGTACCGGTCGGCACCGCCGACAAGGTCACCGCCCTGGCCCGCGAAGAACTGCAGCGCCTGGGCAAGGGCGCGCTCAAGGTGCGGGTGGTGTCCAACCCCGAGTTCCTTAAAGAGGGCAGCGCGCTGGCCGACTGCATGCGCCCGGACCGGATCATCGTCGGTACTGCCGATGACCAGGCCCACGACCAGCTCGCCGAACTCTACGCGCCCTTCTGCCGCAACCATGAAAAGCTCATGTTCATGGACAACCGCAGCGCCGAGCTGACCAAGTACGCGGCCAACGCCATGCTCGCCACGCGCATCAGCTTCATGAACGAACTGGCCAACCTCACCGAGCACCTGGGCGCCGATATCGAAGCCGTGCGCAAGGGCATCGGCTCCGACCCACGCATCGGCTACCACTTCATCTACCCCGGTTGCGGCTTTGGCGGCTCGTGCTTCCCCAAGGACCTGCGCGCCCTGCTGCACACTGCCGAACGCAGCGGTATGCCCCTGCGCTTGCTGCAGAGTGTCAGCGACGTCAACGACGCCCAACGACAGATCCTCTTCGCCAAGCTCAAGCAGCGTTTCCCCGGCAGCCTGGCCGGCAAGTCGATCGCCGTCTGGGGCCTGGCCTTCAAGCCCAACACCGACGACATGCGCGAAGCGCCCAGCCGCTACCTGATGGAAGCGCTGTGGGCCGAAGGCGCTACCGTGTGCGCCTTCGACCCGGAAGCCATGGCCGAATGCCGGCGCCTCTACGGCTACCGCAAAGACCTGCAACTGTGCGCCACCCGCGACGACACCCTGGAAGACGCCGACGCCCTGGTGATCTGCACTGAGTGGAAGAATTTTCGCGTGGTCGACTTCGCCCTGCTGGCCAAGAAGCTGCGCAGCCGCCTGATCGTTGACGGACGCAACCTGTACAACCCCGAGCAGGTCGCCACCTTCGGCCTGAGCTACAGCGGCATCGGCCTGCGCCAGGTCCAGCCCGAGGTACCGGCGCCATGAAGATCCTGGTCACCGGCGCCGCCGGGTTCATTGGTGCTCACTGCAGCCTGCGGCTGTTGCGCGATGGCCATCAAGTGATCGGCCTGGACAACTTCAACGACTACTACGACCCGGCGCTCAAAGAAGCGCGGGTGCGCTGGGTCGAAGCCGAAGCCGGCGCGTTTACCCTGCAGCGCCTTGACCTGAACGATGCCGTCGGCATGGCCGAACTGTTCGCCAGCGAGCAACCCGAGGTGGTGATTCACCTGGCGGCCCAGGCCGGTGTGCGCTACTCGCTGGAAAACCCAAGGGCCTACATCGACAGCAACCTCAGCGGTTTCCTGAACATTCTCGAAGGCTGCCGCCACCATCCGGTGCAGCACCTGCTGTATGCCTCGTCGAGCTCGGTGTACGGCGCCAACCAACACATCCCGTACCGGGTCGAGGATGCCGTCGACCATCCGCTGTCGTTGTATGCCGCGACCAAGAAGGCCAACGAGGCCATGGCCCACAGCTACAGCCACCTGTTCGGCATCCCCGCCAGCGGCCTGCGTTTCTTTACCGTGTACGGCCCCTGGGGCCGCCCGGACATGTCGCCGATCCAGTTCGCCCGGGCGATTGCCGAGGGCCGACCGCTCCAGCTGTTCAACTACGGCCAGCACCAGCGCGACTTCACCTACATCGACGACATCGTCGAAAGCCTGGTGCGCCTGATCCCGCTGGCGCCACAAGCCAACCCGGCCTGGGACCGCGAGCATCCGGACCCGGCCAGCAGCCCGGCGCCATGGCGCTTGTTCAATATCGGCGGCCAGCGCCCGGTGGAACTCAGCGACTACGTGGCGCTGCTGGAAAAACACCTGCAGCGCAAGGCCGAGGTCGAGCTGCTGCCCTTGCAACCGGGCGATGTGCTAGCCACCTGTGCCGATGTCAGCACGCTGGAGCAGGTCACCGGTTTCACCCCCCAGGTTTCTCTGGATGAAGGGCTCGGGCGTTTTATTGCCTGGTTTCATCAGTACTACCCGCGACCTGACCAGGACGTAGCGCGGGCAAACGGGCAGGCGCCCGTGCATCAGCGGAGGGCGGTATGACAGGCCAACCTAAAAGTGCGCAACTGCAGGCACTGTATCAAGACAAGCGCATGGACCCCGCGCATCGCCAGCGCATCGACGCGGCGATTCACATGCAAGGCCGTGGCTGGATGACCGGCCGCGCGGGCGGGCGTCCCTGGACCCTGTCGCGCACCAACCGGGTGGTCGCCTGTTTTGGCGCCCTGTGCATCCTCCTGCTGATTTCGCCGTTGCTGCTGGCGCTGGCCGTGCTGGTCAAGTTCAGCAGCCCCGGCCCGGTGTTCTTCGTGCAGAAGCGTACCGGCTACCGCGGCCGTGCATTCGGCATGTACAAGTTCCGCACCATGGTTGCCAATGCCGAAGCACTGAAGGATTCGGTGCGCCACCTGAACAAGCACGGCGCCGATGCCATCGATTTCAAGATCGACAAGGACCCGCGCGTCACCCCGATCGGCCAGTGGCTGCGGCGCAGCAGCCTGGACGAGTTGCCCAACCTGTTCAACGTGGTGCGCGGTGACATGCGCCTGGTCGGCCCGCGCCCCACCTCGTTCAACGCCTATCGCTACAAAGACAACCACCTCGCTCGCCTGAGCATCCACCCCGGCATGACCGGCCTGTGGCAGATATCCGGACGCAGCGACATAGACTTCGACCAGCGAGTCGAACTGGACCTGAGCTACATCAACGAACAGAGCTTGATGCTGGATCTGAAGATCCTCCTCAAGACTCCCTTCAAAGTCTTCAGCGGCCACGGAGCAAGTTGAATGGACGGTTCTACTTCAAGAAGTCTGACGATCGCCACCCCGAGCGAAACCAACCTGACCTCCACGGTGCTCGACGAAGACCAGCGCATCCTGCTGCTCACCGCTGCCAACACCGGCAGCGGCACCAGCACCTGCGCCCTGGCCTTCGCCAGCCAGTTGGCGTTGATGAGTGGCGGCCCGGTGTTGCTGGTCGACAGCAGCCCAAGCAGCAACAACCTCAGCCAGCAACTGGCCCTGCATAAACTGCGCGGCTTCAGCGACCTGATGTTTGACCAGGACACCCCGCCGCTGATGCAGGACTGCATCGTGCGCCTGTCCGACCAGCCGTTCGACCTACTGCCGGCCGGCACCTACAAGCGCGGCAAGGAGCGGCTCAACCCCGATCTGCTGCGTGTGCTGCTCAAGCACATGAGCGAGCACTACCGCTTCGTGGTGATCGACGGCGAGGCCGTTTACGCCAGTGCCGACAGCCTGATCATCGGCACCCTGGTCGACGGCGTGATCCTGGTGGTGTGCGCCGAAGACACCCGCTGGGAAGTGGCCCAGGCCACCGCCCAGCGCCTGACCCAAGCCGGCGCCAGGTTGATCGGCAGCGTGTTCAACCGGCGCAAGTACTACATGCCCAAGTGGCTGTACAACAACCTTTAGGCCAGCAGCCCAGGAGCCTCACATGAAATACACGACGTTCGCGCTGTGCCTGCTGACCCTGGCCGGCTGCGCCAATCAAGACACCCGGCAGATGCCGGTCCAGATCATGACCGCCAACCCGGCCAACGCCCAGGATGCCGAACTGCCGCGCAGCGAGCAGGTGCTACGCCCGCAGGACGTGCTCGATGTGATCTTCCACATCAGTACCAGCGGTTCGGCGGCGTACCGCATCCAGCCCGGTGACACCGTGGGCCTGCAGTTCCCGGCGGCCAGCTCGCTCAACGGCAACCAGCTGGTGCTGCCGGACGGCACCATCGAGCTGCCACGGGCCAACACCTCGGTGAACATCGCCGGGCAAACCCCGGATGAAGCGCGGCGGACCATCCAGCAGGCCTACCGCAACAAGCACCTGTTCCAGCCGGGGCGTGACAACGTCACCGTGCAGGTGATCAGCCCGCTGACCAACGAGCAGCAGCTGAAAAGCGCCCTCAGCCACCCCGCCACCGGCATGAGCCGCGAGATCACCGTGGGCAGCGACGGCCAGGCCAGCTTCCCGGAAATCGGCTCGGTACCGCTGCAGGGCATGACCGTCACCCAGCTGCAGACCTACCTGAACAAGCGCTATGCCGACCTGCCGGGGCGGATGACCGTGGACGTGATGCTCAAGTCCACCGCCGTCAACGAAATCTACGTATTGGGTGAAGTCGGCCAGCCCGGCGCCTACCCGATCCGCCGCCCGGTGTCAGTGCTCGAAGCCCTGACCCTGGCCCGAGGCCCGAACGTCAAGGCGCGGCTCGATTCGGTGGTGATCATGCGCCGCAACGGCAACCAGGTGCAGGCTGTGCCCTACAACGTCGACGAGGCCCTGGACGCCAGCGCGGCGCAAGTCGCCTACCTGCAGCCGGACGACATGCTCTATGTGCCCAAGACCAAGCTCGCCAGCGCCGGCGACCTGGCCCGGCAACTGGCTGACGTGGTGCTGTTCCAGGGGGTCGGTTTCAGCTTCGGTTATCGCGTTGACAACAAAGAAAGCGACAACAACTAATCCCAGGCGGGTATCCGAGCATGAATACAAAAGAAAACTACCTGCATGAATTCTTCAGGATCTTCTTTGCCAACCGCCAGTTGGTCAAACGTGTGTTCCTGGTCTTCGCAGTGATCGCCTTGCTGTTGCCGCTGGTGCTCAAACAGAGCTTCGACATTACGGCGCAAGTGATCGTGCAGTCGAAAAAACTGTCCCAGAGCGATACCAACACCGCCCTGGCCCAGGAGACCGACAAGTTCATCCCACCGTCGCTGGCCGACATGGAAACCGAGAGCAACATCCTGCGCTCGCCAACCCTGATCCGCAAAACCATCAGCCAGCTGCGCGCCGAGGGCAAGTACGAGGTCCCGCCAAGCCTGATGCAACGGATGGTGCTCGGGCCGATCCGCAGCATCATTACCAACCCGCTGCGCGAGTACGTGGTCAACCCGCTGCGCTCGCTGTTCGGCCTGGAAGTCGACCCGGTGCGCGACACCGAGCTCGACACCCTGACCGATGACGCCATCGAGGACCTGAAAATCGAAACCCTGCCGGGCTCCAACGTGGTCTCGGTGACCTACAGCTTCCCCGATCCGAAACTGGGTACGCTGTTCGTCAGCCGCCTGCTCGACAACTACCTGCGCAACCGCCAGAACCTGCAGTCCAACGAACTGCCCGAGCAGTTCTACGAGCAGAAGAAACTGCAGTACCAGGTGCGCATGGATAACCTCGAAGGCAAGCGCTTGGGGATGCTCGAGAGCATCGGCTCCTCGGACCCCAAAGAAGAAATTACCTTCCGCCTCAACGCCATCAACACCGAAGAACAGGCGCTGAACCTGTACCGCGACCGCCTGCTGCAAAGCCAGCAGTGGCTGGAGTACCTGAAAACCAGCCTGGCCGCGGCCGGCAACGCTGGCATGCGCGATTTCGCCTTCCCCTACACCTTCACCACCACGGTCGACAACGTGGCGTTCGAGGACCGCGAGATCAAGCAGCTCGGTGAACAGCTGACCACCCTGGTGCTGACCTACGTCAGCGACCTGGCGGTGTTCCAGCCTGGCAGCGAGCAGATGCTGCTGCAGCGCGAACAGATCGCCAAGACCCGCCAGCAGTTCCTCAAGATCGTCGCCAACCGCATCAAGGAGCGTGAAAAGGACCTGGCCGTGGTGCAGAACGTGATCGCCCAGAAGACCCAGCGCATCGCTGACTTCAAAGGCCGCGTGCACCAGTTGCAAGAGACCCAGAGCAAGGCGCGCCAGCTCGACACCGAGATCGACGCCCTGCACAAGGCCTACTTTACCTACACCCAGCGCTACGAAGAGTCGCGTGGGGCCGACCTGCTCAACGGTCTGTCCAACGCGCGGATCCTCAGCGCGCCGTATGAACCTGCGGAGCCGGCGTTTCCCAGGCCGCTGCTGATCGTGCCGTTCGGCATGCTCACCGGCCTGCTGCTGGCCATTGCCCTGGTGTACGTCAAAGAGTTCTTTGACCGGCGCTTCAAGCACCCGGCGCAAATCAGCCATCAACTGGACCTGCCGGTACTGCTGGTGATCAACGACCAGACCCCGGAAACTCCCAACCCTTACAAGGGCTGGTCGCTGCCGCGGCTGGTGCACTGGGTGCGCAATTGAACGCTGCGCTGACGCCCATGCGGCCCATCCTGCATCTGCTCAGCAGTGGTGGCTTCTACGGCGTCGAGCGCATGCTGCTGGACCACTGCCGGTCCACCCCCGGACAGCACCTGGTGCTGTTCCTCGGAGCCCCGGACCAACTGGTGGCGCGCTTTCGCGCCGCCGGCGTGGCCTGCCAGACCTGCGACGGCATGGGTGAGCTGCTCGGCCAATTGCGCCAGCGCCACGACCAGCAGCCGCTGATCAACAGCCACAACTTCAAGGGCCTGCTGTTCGGCTGGCTGGGGGCCAGGTTGTGGCGCCTGCCCATGGTCGCTACCCAGCACGGCTTCACCCCCACCAGCCGCAAGCAACACCTGTATACCTGGATCAGCCTGCAGCTGTGCCGCACCGCCACCATCGGCCAGGTGATCTGCGTGGCCGAAAGCATCAAGCGCATCCACCGCCAGGCGGGGGTTGCCGAAGCCAAGTTGCAGGTGATTCCCAACGGTTTGCCCGACGCCCAAGCGCTGCCCGAACGCCGCCATGGCGACGGTCGCTGGCTGGCCGGTTATGTCGGGCGCTTGAGCCGCGAAAAAGGCCCGGACCTGTTTCTCGATGCCCTGATCCCGCTGTGCCAGCGTCATCCGCAGCTCGCTGCGGTGATGCTCGGCGACGGCCCGGAGCGCAAAGCCCTGCAGGCACGCATCGATGCCGCTGGCTTGAGCGAGCGTATTCGCCTGCCGGGTTATCAGACCGACATGCGCGCCTGGATGGCGCGCCTGGATGCCCTGGTGATCAGCTCGCGCACCGAAGGTACGCCGATGATCCTGCTCGAAGCCATGCAGGATGGCGTACCGGTGGTGGCCTTTGGCGTTGGCGGTATTCCTGATGTGATCGAACACGGGCACAGCGGTCTGCTGGCCCGGCCCCTGGCGGTGGATGAGCTGGCAATGCAGCTTGAGGCGTTGATGCTCGACCCGGCCCAGGCCGGTGAGCTGATTACCCGGGCGCGGCACACCCAACGCGAACGTTATCACCTGCCGACGCTGGCGCAACGCTGGGCCCGGATATACCTGGGCGCGGCCACGGAGACCTGCGCATGATCATTCCCCTGTCCCTGATCGGCTTGCTGGCCATTGCCTGCCTGGCGCTGCTGGCCAGCCCCTACCCATTCCTCGCGCCCGGCGCGGTCATCGGCCTGGCCGGCCTGCTGGCGCTGTACAGGCGCCCGGCCTGGGGGCTGTTGGCGATCATCACCCTGGTGCCGCTCGAAGGCCTGTTCAAGGACAGCCAACTGACCGCCACCAAGCTGATCGGCGCCGCGCTGGCGCTGGTGCTGGTGCTGCAACTGGCGATCAAGCAACTGCCGGCCGAGCGCCTGCGCAGCACCATGTGGCGCCTGTTGCTGGGCTTTCTGGCGTTGTACCTGCTGAGCTTTCTGGCCAGCGACAGCAGCGAGATGTCCCTGGGCCATGTGCGTGAGTTGGCGGTAGGCCTGCTGCTGTTCGGCATCACCCTGTTGATCGGCCGCGAACTCGACCTGCCGATGCTGTACCGGCTGGTGACCCTGAGCGTCGGCCTGACCTGCATCATGGCCATGGTCTCGGCCAAGTACCAGGACGAAGGCCGCGCCGCGGGCCTGTTGGAAGACCCCAACGTGTTTGCCATGTTCATCGCCATCGCCGTGCCCATGGCCCTGTGGCTGGTGTTCAACAGCCCCGGGCGGGTGCAGAAGCTGCTCTGGATCGCCTGCTGCATCCTGTTGCTGGCGGGCATGACCAAGACCAACTCGCGCTCGGGCCTGGTGGTGCTATTGATCAGCTTAGGCATCGTGCTGGTGCACTACCGCACCCAGGTCGCCCACCTGCGCCCGCGGCACCTGGGCTTTGCCATGCTCGGCCTGGCGATCCTGCTGCCCACGCTGGTGGCGTTGATGCCGGAAAGCTACGTGGCGCGCATCCAGTCGCTGGCGCTGCTCAAGTCCGGGGTCAACGCCTTCAAGGATGATTCCCTGGGCAGGCGCTCCTCGTACATCGTGGTCGGCAGCAAGATGATCCGAGAGCATCCGCTGCTCGGCAGCGGTCCCGGCACCTTCCCCCTGCACTATGCCACCACCGGTTACGCCAAGGCCTTCTCGGCCAACCGCAAGGTCGGCGATTTGTACCGCCGGGCGCACAACACCTACCTGGAGATCTTCAGCGAAGTCGGCGTCCCCGCGGGCATCCTGTTCGCCAGCATGGTGCTGCTGGCCCTCTATAACGTCTGGCATGCCCGGCGCCTGTGGCTGCAACAGGGCGACCACTACCAGGCCGACCTGCTCACCCACCTGTGCATGAGCATGCTCGCCATCAGCCTGTTCCTGATGTTCCTCAGCGCGCCCAACCACAAGTACCTATGGATCATGCTGGCGCTGTCCAGCGTGTTGCGCGTTAACGCTGAACAGGCACGCCTGAAACAGGTGAAGGCATGAAAGTCAGTGTCATAGTACCGATGTTCAACGAGGCCCGGCATATTGGCCGAACCCTGCAGTCGGCGCTCACCGCCGCCGCTGATGCCGGCCTAGAGTGCGAGCTGATCGTGCTCGACAACGGCTCCAGCGACGACGGCGCGCAGATCGCCCGCCGCCTCGGTGCCCAGGTGCTGGAGCTGCCCGGGCTGACCATTGGCGCCCTGCGCAATCGCGGCGTGCAGGCCAGCAGCGGCGAGTGGCTGGCGTTTCTCGATGCCGATCTCGAAGTACCCGAGCACTGGCTGAGCCTGCTGCTCGACCTGCATGCCGAAGGCCGTGGCGACGTATTTGCCCTGGACTGCGACACCCCGCGCCAGGCGCCCTGGTTCGCCCGCGCCTGGCAACGGCGCACCCTGCGCGCAGGCTTGCCGGCACTGCACCGTATGCAATGGCTGCCGACCCCCAACCTGCTGATGCAGCGCCACTGGTTCGACAAGGTCGGAGGTTTTAGCGAAACCCTGCGCACCGGCGAAGACAAGGATTTCACCTGGCACCTGAACAAGGCCGGCGCACGCCTGTTGGCCCTGCGCAATCCGGTGGCGTTGCACTGGGGCTTCGAATGCAGTTGGAGCGAGTGGCTGGGCAAGGAGCTGTGGCGCCAGGGCAGCAACCTGCAACTGCTGCGCAGCAACGGACCGAGCCTGCGCCTGCTGCGCTTTCCGCTGTTGTCGCTGAGTATCTGGATGCTCGATGCCCTGGCCTTGTCGGCGCTGCTCTTTGGTTACCCGCGCCTGCCGCTGTTCATGCTGTTCATCGCCAGTGCCCCGGCGCTGGTGCTGAGCCTGCGCCAGAGCCTGACACACCGCGACCCGCTTTTTGCCCTGCAGCTCTGGGGGCTGCACTGGATCCGCCTGCACCTGGCCGGCGCGGCCTTCGTGTTCAGCCTGTTCAACTGGAACGCAAGGAGGCCCGCCCGTGGCTGAGTTGATTTTTTGGTTGTGCCTGTTACTGCCATTTTATGCCTGGCTGGGCTACCCCTTGCTGCTGACCCTGGTCGGGCCGCTGTTCCGCCGGCATGCACCTGCGCCGCTGGCGCCGCAACGGGTCAGCGTGGTGGTGGCCGCGCACAACGAAGAAGGCAATATCGACAACAAGCTGCGCAACCTGCTGGCCCAGGACTACCAGGCCGAACACTTGCAGATCGTCGTCGCCAGCGATGGCTCCACTGACCGCACCGTGGCCCTGGCGCGCGGCTTCGACGACCCGCGCATCCAGGTCCTGGACCTGCCGCGCCTGGGCAAGAACAGCGTGCTCAACGTCGCCGTCACCCAGTGCACGGGCGACATCGTGGTGTTCACCGACGCCGATGTGCATTGGATCGACGGCACCCTGGCGGCGTTGCTGACGCCCTTTGCCGACCCGCAGGTCGGTGGCACGGTGGGCAAGATGATCATCCCGGTGCCCGGCAAGGGCCTGAGCCTGGGCGAAAGCCTGTACCGCCACTACGAAGCCTGGCTGCGGCGGGTGGAAAGCCGCACCGGTTGCACGGTGTCCGCCGACGGCGCCCTGCAGGCGCTACGCCGCGAGCTGTACCAGCCGATCCCGGCGCGGGTCAACGACGACTTCTATATCAACACCTGCGCGCCAGTCGCCGGCAAGCGCGTGGTCTACGTCGACGAGGCCCAGGTGCTCGACCAGGGCGTGGACGAGGCCGAGCGCCAGTTCAGCCGCCGTCAGCGCGTCACCGTTGGCGGCCTGATCAGCCTGGCCGCCCGTCGTGAGCTGCTCAACCCGCTGCGCCATGGCCTGTACGCCATTGCCCTGATCAGCCACAAGCTGATCCGCCGTCTGGCGCCGGTGCTGTTGTTGCCGCTGTTGCTGGCCAACCTGTGGTTGCTCGACGGCCACGGTTTTTACCAACTGACCCTGGCCGCGCAATTGCTCGGCTATGGCGCTGCCATCGCCGGCCTGCTGGATGTGCGCCAACGCCTGCCCAAGCCGTTTCGCCTGGCGGCCTTCGTGCTGGTGACCCTGGCCGGAATGAGCGTCGGCCTGTGGCAGTTCCTGCGTGGGCACAGCTACAACCAATGGACCCCCGACCAGACTCGATGAGCACCTGACATGCCGATAAAAACCAGTATCAAGCGTGCCAGCGGTTGGCTGTACCTCAATTCGCCCAAGGGTCGCAGCCAATTGCGCGGCGCCGGGGTGATCCTCATGCTGCACCGGGTGCTGGCCGAGGACAGCAGCGCCGCCCTGCCCCATCGCAACGAACTGTGCGTCGGCCCCCAGGCCTTTGAGCGCTTGCTGCGCTGGCTGCAACGTCACTTTGACTGCGTGCACCTGATGGACCTGCTCAAAACCCACGAGCAGCCGCGCAACGGCGGCCGCCCCAAGGTCGCCCTGACCTTCGACGACGGCTGGCGCGACAACGCCTTGAATGCCTTCCCGCTGCTGCAGCAATACCAGGTGCCGGCGAGCATCTTTTTGTCCACCGACTACATCGGCAGCCGCCAGCGCTTCTGGTGGGAAAGCCTGGGCGAAACCCTCTGGGGCACCCATGGCGAAATCTCCCGCCGGGCGCTGATCGAGCAGTTGCGCAAGATCGGCAGGCCGCTGCCGGCCGCCTACTTCATGAACGAACAGGCCCATGCCCGCAGCAGGGCCCTGGGCAAATACCTGCAAAGCCTGAAGACCCTGAGCCCGATCGCCCTGCATCATCTCACCGATGCCTGCCCGGCCGAATCCCTGCCCCAGGCCCTGGACTGGAACCAGGTGCGCCACCTGGAAAACTCCGGGCTGATCAGCTTCGGCCCCCACGGTGCCAGCCACGCGCTGCTGCCGGGCCTGGACGACCAGCGCCTGGAAGAGGAACTGAGCCGCAGCCACTACGCCCTGCAACAAGGCTGCAAGCAGCCGCTGCCAGTGTACTGCTACCCCAACGGCGACCACGATGCACGGGTGCGCGAGCGCCTGGCGGCGCACTGCTACCCGTTTGCCCTGAGCACCCGCCCGGGGATCTGCCAGGGCCATGACGACCCCCTGGCCCTGCCACGCATCAGCGTCAGCCAGCGCACCGCCAGCCGGCCCACCTTGCTGGCCTGGCGGATCAGCCGCGGGGGCCGCCCATGAGCCGCAGCCACTATGTTCGCCACCTGCTGCTGAGCATGGGCACGCGCCTGGCGATGATCGCCCTGCGGCTGATGCGCAACGTGCTGCTGGCGCGCATTCTCGGCCCTAGCGAGCGCGGCCTGTTCGCCCTGCTCAGTACCCTGCCCGACCTGATCAGCGCCGCCACCAGCGGCGGCCTCAACACCGCCGTCGGTTACCAGGCGGCCAAGCAGCGCAGCATGGGCCTGCTGCTCAGCCAGGTGCTGATCTACGGCTGCCTGGTGGCCGGCGCCCTGACCCTGATCTGCGTGGCCCTGGCCCGGGCGTTCGGCAACGAACTTGAAGTGACCACCCAGCTCGGCCTGCTGGCCTGGCTGTTGCTGCTGGCGGTGCCGCTGACGGTGCTCAAAAGCGGCCTGTTGACCCTGCACAACGCCACCGGCGGCGTCGGCGCCTTCAACGCCTTGCGCCTGACCGAGTCGCTGGTGCCGCTGCTGCTGTTTGTCGGGATGTTCTGGATGTGGCAGAGCGCAGCGCTGGAAGCGGCGCTGATCAGCTGGCTGCTGGGCCTGAGCCTGGTGGTGCTGCTGGGCCTGTACTGGCTCGGCAAGCAGCACTCGATCCGCCTGTGCTGGGATCGCAGCGGCCAGCGCGAGCTGCTCTCGTACAGCGCAAAAAGCCACCCGGACGTGCTGTTCCAGCAAGTGATCCTGCGCTCGGACTACCTGTTCATCAGCGCCATGCTCGGCAGCGCCGCCCTCGGCCACTATGCCATGGCCAGCGCGGCGGCCGAACTGTTGCTGATCGTCCCTGAAGCGGTGACCACGCCGTTGATGAAGCGCCTGCTGCAGCAGGACGCCGGCATGGACAAGCTCACCCCGCTGGCCCTGCGCCTGACCGCCACGGTGATGCTCGGCGCCTGCCTGAGCATGGCGCTGATCGGCGAGTGGCTGATCGTCACCCTGTTCGGCGCCGAATACCAACCGGCCTACCCGGCCTTGCTGGCCTTGCTGCCGGGGCTGTTCGGCCTGTGCTATGCGAGCATCCTGCGCCTCGACTTGCTGGGCAAGGACCGCCCCGGCACGGTATCGCTGATGATGGGCCTGGGCGCGGCACTGAACCTGGTGCTCAACATGCTGTTGATTCCCGCCTACGGCATCGTCGGCGCCGCCATGGCCTCGTCCATCGCCTACCTGGCGGTGACCCTGGCGATGTTGCTGCTGTACTGCAAACTCAGTCGCGTGGCGTTCTGGCAAACCTTGCTGGTACTGCCCAGCGACCTGGCGCCACTGCGGCAGATGCTGCAACGGCGGCCAGCATGAAGCCCATGGCCCTGGTGGTGAGCGGCGTGCTGTTGAGCGCCAGCGTGCAGGCTGTGCCCTTGCACTGGGGCGACCTGCGCGATGGCAGCCTGTACCTGCAGGCGGCCAAGGCCGACACCGTGACGGTCAGCTGGCAACCGGCCTGGCAGGCCGACGCCAACCCCGAACACATCTTCCTGCTCAATGGCCAGGGCCACTTGCAGGCCGATCGCCCGATCAAGGCCAATGAACCCCGTGGCCGGGTGCAATGGCCACTGGCGGCGAGCACCAGCGACTACCAGCTGGAAATCCCCGGCTACAGCTTCAGGCGGTATCGCATCGAGCACGCCGACAGCACCCGCGCCCTGTTCGCCCCGGCCAAGGTGCACTTCAGTGCCGAAGTCGGGCCCAATGTGGAGCTGTACTTTCGTGTGCCCGCGGGCGAAAAAGCCACCCTGGCCGGTAAATACCACGGCGGCGTGCGCGGTCTGCAGGTGCAGCGCCTGGGCGATAACCAGCAACTGAGCCTGGCGCTCAAGCCCTACCCGGCCTACTGGCAGTTCGATCGTTTGCCGCTGCCGGTGTCCAGTCACGCGCAAACCTTCCGCCTGCAGTTGCAAGGCCGCGGCAAGGCAGCGTTCTGGCTCGACGGCAGCGCCAACCTGTTCGCCCAACAGGCCGAACAACTGGGGCCGCTGCACAACGCCGAGGGCAAGGTCATGCTAACCCTGGGCCACAAGGTGCTGGGCCGTACCCCGGACCTGGGCGTCAACCTGCCCTATGTGCTGCCGCCACCCTCCAGCTATGCCGCGCTCGACGCCCTGCGCCCGCAAGCCGCCGGCTATTACAGCTTTGCCGACTTGCTGGCGCGCCAACCCGGCTACGAAAATGAGTTCCGTCGCTTCTACCAGCAACGCTATGCGATCAAACAAGACATCACCCTGCTGGCCGGCACCGGCCGCGAGTCAGTGTTGGCCGCCAACCGCACCAGCAACGACGGCCTCGACGACTGGCTCAACACCACCCGCAGCCTGGGCGGCAGCACCCTGCACTACCTGGCCTTCGCCGATGAGCCGAACCTCAACTACAGCGACTACCCGAGCTTCAGCCGCTACTTCCAGGCCATGGCCGAGCACGTGCAACACAGCCCAGGGGCCCGCGAGGCCGGGGTACGCATCGCCATGCCGGCAAGCTCGCGGCTGGTCAACGGCCCCCTGCACAGCAGCAGCGAAACGCGCATCGGCCTCGATTGGGCGCGGCGCCTGCTCAAAGACCACGGCCAGCAGATCGACGCCCTGGCCTGGCACGAATGGATGGTCCGCGACCTGCTGGCCACCCGCAGCTACCGCGACTCGGTACGCCAGGCCGCAGACCTGGTCGGCCTCGATGCCCAAGGCCGGCCGAACAAGGCGCTGCTGCTCGACCAGACTAACGTCTCCAGCGGCTCGACCTTGAGCCCTTACGATCAGGAAACCCACTTCACCGCACTGTGGTGGGCCTCGGTGGTGATCAACGCTTCCCAGGACGGCCTGCTCGACATGCTCAACTGGTTCCACGTTGCCGATGAGCCCGAGTGGCCCAAGGGCATGGTCCGGGTGCTGGGCGAGAACGGTTTTGAACTCAAGCCCGTGGGCCTGGCCCAGCAGTTCATCCAGCAGCACTGGCTCGACCAGGTGCTGGCCCTGGACAACGACGCCTTCGAAGTCGATGCCCTGGCCATGGCCCGCGGCAAGCAGCGCAGCCTGCTCGGGGTGAACAAGGGCGAGCGCCTGCAGCAGGTGAGCCTGGCCACCGAGCAAAGCTGCCCGCAAGGCGCCCTGACCTTGTTTGGCCCCGACAACCAACCACGCAGCGCGCGCTTTACCTGCGAACGCGGCCGTATTCAGTTTCAACTACCGGGGCAGACCCTGTTCGCCCTGACCTGGAGCGCGTCATAAGCGCGCACCTCACCTGCCAGCAACAGGAGGCACCATGAGTGCTTTGAGCAAAATCCAGGATCGCATCAAGCGCAAAGGACTGCGCAATACTATTCGCGCTGGGGTCAAGCGCTACCTGTTCTACCACTGGGAACTGCTGTGGATGGAGCGTGACCTGGTCAGCCCCGTGCCGCCGCACAAGCTCAAACCCTACCCGGCGTTGCGCGTCGAAACCATCACCGTGCACAACGTGCGGGCCTTCGCCAAACACTTTGGCGAGCGCATCGAGACCATGCGCGAGCTGGCTGGCGAAGGCCACACCGGGCTGATGTTCCTCGATGACGCCGGCGACACCGTGGCGTTTATCTGGGGCAGCCTGCGCCACTACCACGATCGCCACTACTACGGCTGCTGGTTCCCGGTGGAGCCTGGGCAGTTCTTCGAGTTTGGAGGCGAAATGATCCGCCGCTACTGGGGCTCGCAACTGTCGGTCGACGTGCAGCTGGAGCTGTGGAAAGCCATGGCTGCCCAGGGTTGCGACACCGTGGTGGACGTGTGCGAGAGCCACAACATCCCGGCGCTTAAGCTGCACCTGCGCATGGGCTATAAGGAACAGGGGCGGATCATGCACGTGTACTGCCTGTTCGGGCGCTGGAAGTTCTTCCGCGAAACGCGCTACAGCGAATCGCGCCTGGAGGCCCTGCGCAAACCTGAAGCCAGCGCGGCCCCGGCCACGGTGACCTGAGCCCATGAGCCTTGAACTGCAGTGGTACCCGTCGTTGGCGGCGGCGGACTTCCCCGCCGCCGACTACGAGCAACTGCGCCAGCAACTGGCCGACAGCACGCCGTTCAACCACCTCGACTGGCTGCGTGCGGCGGAAGCGGCGCTGACAGCCGGGCAACAGTTGCAGGTACTGGTGGGCCGCGATCAGGGCAGATTGAGCCTGTGCCTGCCGCTGATTCGCAGCCATGAGCGCTTCGGGCCACTGACGGTGCAGGTGGTGCGCCATTTGGGTTATCCGCTCAGCGACCGCATCGCCCTGCTCTGCGACCTGCCGGCCAAGGCGGCCGCGCAGGTGCTACGGGCAATCCGCAAGCAACTGCCCCACGCCCTGCTGCAACTGGACGAAGTGCCCGCCGGCGCGGTGGCCCACAGCCTGCTCAGACATTGGGCGCGGCGCAGCTCCACCCATGAACAGCGCCTGAACTGCCGGGTGCCGGTGCACCGCATCGTGCCCGAAGATCGCCAGGAAATCAGCGGCGACCCGCGCTACAAACTGCGCCGCGCGCGCAAGCGCATTGCCGCCTGCGGCGCCCAGGTACGCAGGATTGTCCCGGATGCAAACACCATCACGCCACTGCTCGATGCCATCAGCGCCGTCGAAGACCTCAGCTGGAAAGGCGACGACGAGGTCGGCATCTTCTCTGGCCGCCTGCGCCGCCAATGGATGTACCAGGCCTTCACCGCCCTGGCGGCCCAGGGCCTGGTGCGCCTGGTGCTGCTGGAGCTCGATGGCCGCTGCATCAGCTACCGCCTGGGGGTGTTCGAACGCGGCCGGGTGTACGACTACAACCTCGCCTTCGTGCCTGCCCATGCCGAACTTGGCAGTGGCCGCGTGCTGCTCGAAGAATGGATACATTGGGGCCTGGACGACGGCTGGGAATGGGTCGACGCCTCGCGGGTGAGCCTGAACAACTCCAGCCATCAACTGCACGAACGCATGAGCGCCACCCTTGAACACCAGCGCCAGAGCTTCTACAGCTGGCGCCCCAGCGGCCTGGCCCTGGGCCTGGCCTTGCGCCTGTGGCAACGCTTCAAGCCGCAGTTGCAGCACCTGTGCCAAAAACCCTCGGCAACGCCCGCCGAGCCCGACTCACCACAGGAGAACCCGGATGCCCTCACAGGTCATCGTCAACGCTGACGACTTCGGCCTCAGCGCCCACACCAACGCGGTCATCCTGCATGCCTTCCAGGCCGGGCTGATCAGCTCGGCCACGGCCATGGCCAACATGCCGGCCTTCAGCGCCGCCTGCAGCCTGGCGCAGTTGCCGGCCTTGCGCGGGCGCATCGGCCTGCACTTCAACCTCACCTATGGCCGGCCCTTGAGCCAGGCCATTCTTGAGCAACCGCGCTTCTGCGCGGCGAACGGCGAATTCGACCTGCGCCTCAAGCAACGCACCCTGCGCCTGAGCCGGGCCGAGCGCGAAGCGGTCGAGCAGGAGTTGCAGGCGCAGTGGCAGCACTGCCTGAACCAGGGCCTGATGCCCAGCCACCTGGACTCGCACCAGCATGTGCATAACATCTGGCCGATCGGGGTGATTGTGGCCCGGTTTGCTGCGCGTGAGGGCGTGGCGGTGAGGTTGGCGCGTAACCTGGGGCACAACATCGGGCCGCTCAAGCGGGTGTTCAAGACGCTGCTTAATCGCCGCTTGAAGCAGTTGGCGGGGGCAACGGCGGATTATGTGTGCACGCCTGCGGATTTACGCGCGGGGTTGGCGCCGGCGCAGGGGCTGCTGGAGGTGGTGGCGCACCCGAGTGCGTTGGGGGGGCATGATTTTGGGGATGCGTATTTGGGGAGTGGGGAGTCGTTGAAGGCGTTGGTGGAGCTAAGGTTGGCGGGGGTGCCGCGGGTGGGGTATAAAGCTTTGAATGGCGATCGTGAGTTACAGACAGAAACAATTTGAAGCCGTAGGATTTTAACCTCACCACCCTAGAGGAGCATTAATATTTACGAGCAAGTAGGTGGACGCGCTTAGTCTGTCGCCAATCCGCTTGGTCGGCGACAGACTATTCCATTGCTCCTATAGCGCTGATTGCCTATTACGTGGGTTTCATCTCTGTTCCTCCCCTTCTGCTAAATACAATGCCAATCAATACCGAGGCCCAGTCAATTGACCATTGCGATCGTGGACCGGACTCCCATTGGGCAACAATATATCCATGTACTCCCACACCAAACGTCGCAAGCGATTTATCCCCCAAAGGCATAGATGTAACATGGCCATCATTGAATACCTTTCCATTATTGTTGTTTGACCACCCTTGACGTTGAGATGGATTAGCCACGAGACTACACGCGGTTGCAAAATACACTTTATCCATCGCACTGGGAAAAGGTTTCGCTGCAGCGGCACTTGTCTTGTCGTTAAGAAAAGCGAGTGAGCTGATGCTAGTGTAGTGAATGCCGTGCGTCTTATCCAACTCCTGCCTGACACCACCAAGGGTTAAAACTTTGTCGCCATTTACTGATGACAGAAGGGCATAGGTCAGCGCCTCTGTAGACGTACTGAGTGTATCCACTTCCAGTCACGTCGCCCAATAATTTACATCGTCCATTAGATGGATAACGGTCAAGCCGGTCAACACTGATAAGAACTCTACTTTGTATTCTGCACCTACTTGAAAACTGAAATCTTTGCTTTAACCGCTTTTTATTCTTTGATATTCCGAACCGTCCTCACTCCAGAATACAATGTCACCTTTCACGCCTTTGTTCAGCTGGTCGTTGAAAAATTTGGCATTTACCGTAGATCCGGAATATCCTTGGCCATTCGGCATGGGTTTAAAGCTAAACCGAATTTTTTATCGCGCTCAATAATGTGCCAGCTTTTGTCGGTGTTCACAGCAAAATACTGTTCACCCACCCACAAAAATACCGGACTTCCTTGTACCATAGTCAACTGAACGGTTATTTCGCTCATGATGCTCTCCTGGGAATTACCTAAGGCGTAGCAAAAATTGAGAATATATTGAGCAAGATAGCGTTTCGAGCAGTAAAGAATAGACAACCATTTGTCGATCCAGCCCGCCATCATTACGCCACCGCCCATCCTTGTTCACTTTTTACAGATTTTTATGCACAGAATTTCACTGATCTTTTTCAACGCCTAGCTACCTAGTACTCTATCAAGGGTCGCCAAAATCGATAAACAGAGAGTGCCTTAAAAAATGTCCTTCGCACCTGACAAAAATAATAGGTACCCCTCCCCTGAGGTCCCGCTCATCAGATCCCCAACTGTTCCTCTGGCCAGAATTAGCTCACGCAGCCTTCGTTCTGAAGTCAAAATCTAATACTGCACTATAAATGCAGGCTGCGTGGTGCACTCATAAGAGCCGGCACTTGCTGCAACTAAGCATTGCTCGACCAGCCGGCTCCATGCGATATAACCTGCAAAAATATATAACCTATGTTACAGACTCGCCTGAGAGGACTAAGACACTCCACAGTGGGAGTGCCAAAAGAAGAAGCTGCGTAAAAGTGCACAGGGGGCCTGCGCAGCCCCCTGTGCCGCCATTTATAGGGGGTTGCACCCTGCAGCAACGGCATCCTGATGCGTGACATAAGGACGATACGGTTCAAGGTACCATTGCGGCTTGGATCTATATGCAGTCAACAAACAAACAAATTGACGACGCATACTACCTTGAGACTTTTCATTATCACGCCATTGAGGGTCCTGGCCGTTACGCGCAACCAATTCATTGTACATTGCTTCGGTCTGATCCTCTCTGATTGACCGTCCAGTCTCTGTTGGGGTCACTTCCAGGCTCCACTCGTCTTTACCAGTACCGGGATCAAAACGTAGGACCCATTTAGCTTGCGAGATATAATGGCCAGCGCTTGAAGCAGCGACGGGGTTACATTCTGCAGCTACAGACTCTTCGTGTGTGACATAAGGTCGGAAGGGTTCGAGAAACCACTGATCTTTAGTTCTGTATTGCGTCAAGAGACATACGAGTTGTCGACGCATACTTCCTTTAGCCATCTCGTTCTCCTGCCACTGTTGATTGCTGCCGTTCCGCACCCACAATTCGTTGTACATTGCCTCTGTCTCTTCAGGGCCAATGTTCCGGCCGCGCTCAGTGGGAGTAACTTGCAGGGACCATTCGTTTTTTTGCGTGCCAGGGTCAAAGCGCTCGACCCATTGGGTAGACGCAATATATGTCCCCGATTGAGCTGCTGGAATATCTGGGCCACCCGTTTCAGTACTGGTGTCGAAAGGTATGGCTTGGTCAGCAGCTGAATACCCGAAACGTTCCGTAGCGGGTTTAGTGAAGTCTACCCATATAATCGGAACGTGGTAGCCCTTCGCGTAAAGCTTTTTCTGAAAGTTCCTGGCAACGGTAAGCCCGTCCTCAGGTTTCTGCGCAGCAGTATCCCCCATAGTTTGGTAGTTGTAGTTGCTTTTTGCGTTATACACAAAAGCATCTATGTATTGCATATTGAGCGAACCATCGTTAGTCGCGGACGCATTGCGCAACATGAACTCATTCGTAGCGGTATTAATTGCGTAAGGATTAAGCAAATCCGTATTGGTTCTATACTCATGGATCTTAATCATCTCATCCCAGCCGGCAGGATCCTCTGCGCTCCAAGAGCATTGCTCTTTTTGGATAGAACGGAACCATCCGGTAGTGTATGTATTTATCCATTCTTGAGTGGTTCTAACCCCTTGGTCTTTACAAGAACCATAAGCCCATTGCCCGTTCTTGTTGTTAATAGGCGGCTTTCCCGCATTGCTGGGAACGCCGGCACCAGACTGCCCACAACCGTACCATTTTCGGTCAGGTCCGGTACCCGCATCAAACGAATAAATGCAGGTAAACCCGTCCTCTTTGACCGGAAGCTTCAGTGCAACCGAGTCGGCCGGGTTTCGCATAATGAAGCCAGCCGGGTGCATCAACATAGTGATACTTAGATCGCGTCTTAACCATGTCCATGACGTGGCTCCCGTCTGAATTGCCCAATTGCTATAATCCCAAGGATTGAAGGGACCGTCGTTAACCATGCGTATGCTTACACCACTGCAGTAATAGTGCCCTCGGGCAGCGCCGGTATCAGACTCTTTACAGTCATTTTTTACACTGTTGTAATTGGATAATATCCGTCGCACGGTATCTTGCGGAGGCAGAGGTTTGGTCTGTAAATCTGAATAGGCGTTGAAGATGGGCAGCGTACAAAGCACGCCCAAGGTCATTATTTTAGAGTTCATTTGTAGCTCCTGTTCAGGTGTCAACTGGTGTCGAAGTACCGATTTTTGATTTCGCAAAAGCCGGCACTTATTGACGATCCGACCGGCAACCAAGCTTCTTTAGTTAAAGAGGATTACAATGCTTTGCCGTGGCCTGCTCATGCGTCACATATGGACGGAAAGGCTCAAGATTCCACTCTTGCTTGCTACGGTAATTATCGACAAGGCACACCAGTTGTCGACGCATACTTCCCGAGGACTTTTCGTTGTCACGCCATTGCCAATCTTGCCCTTTTAAAGCAAGCAGTTCCTTATAGAAATTATCGGTGTCTGCTGGTGTGATGTTGCGTCCCCGAACGCTAGGAACTACAGAAAGCGTCCACTCATTTTTCTGTGTACCAGGATCATATCGATTGATCCAAGTGGCCGACTTAATAAACTTTGCAATAGCATTGCAACCTGCGGCCACGGAATCCTGATGAGAGACTTCAGGACGGAAAGGCTCTAGGTTCCACATCTCTTTACTTCGGGTTGTCGTCAAATGGCAGACCAATTGCCGACGCATACCACCACCATCGTTTTCCTGCCACTCTGCATCGGATCCGTATTTTTGAACTAATTCGTCGTAAAATGCTTGTGTTTGATCAGCCTTAATTTCTCGGCCGCATGGCGTAGGCACCAATGAAAGCGTCCATTCATCCTGTTCAGTGCCTGGGTCGTAGCGCTTTATCCAACTCGCACTTTGAATATAGCTTGAGCACTTATTGGTCAGTTCCGCCGTGTCTGTATCTTTGGGCGCGGCAACCTGATCAGCACTGTTATATTTGAAAGTTGCATCTTCTGCAGAACGGGTTGGCAATGTTAGTTGGATAATAGGTGCAAAATGACCGGAGGTTGTCTGATAGTCCAACTGAGCAGCTTTCGCATTTTCCAGCCCCCCTGAGGTGTAAAAGAAGGCTCTAATGGGAAACGTCCCGCGGGGGGATGTTGGCCAAGTAGCGATGCGCAGTTCGTTTTGTTGTGTAATGGTCTCGTCCACAGCCAACCGACCGCCTTGAAGTCCCGCCCAAAACGTGCTGGCCGAGTAGCTTGCTGCATCATCGGCAAGGTAGAAACTGCACTGACTAAGTCTATCTTTATTTTCTTTGTTAAATTTGTTATACCACTCTGCCCCTGTAGTAACACCTTGCTTATCACACCGATCACTCACGGGGCCTTTATTGCTCTGCCCACAGCCACGGTTATTTCGCCCGTTAGTTCCGCCATCAACGGGGAAGTAACACAAATAATCAAGCGCCAACCTCCCTGGCGGGGCAATATCTGTATTGTACAAAATAAATCCGCTATTAAGATTACTCACCAGCCTTCTGAATTCAGCATCCTTCCTCAAGTAAGAAAACGATACGGCCCCTGATTTTTCCGATAAAGGGCTGTAGTCCCAAGTATGATAATCATTAGAAGGATAAGTTGCGCGAATCACTACACCTGAACAAAGATAGGCTGCTCGAGAGAGTGAGCCGCAGTCTTTGGTTGTATTGTTATAAAGCTGGGTTAACGACGTCGCAACTCGTTGCCCTACCTCATCCGCCGTTGGGGCTGCCAGGCAAGCTCCCGCGAATAGGGATGCACTAGCAGCAGAAGTTATCCGGGATAATACACTCATGCTTGGTGTCTCCTGATTTACATTATCCAGGGCAGCAATTGACACACTGTCGGCAAGCGAGAGTCTGATACTCCATGAGTCCAGTCGCCGGCAAACCCAGTGCCCAGAAACGCCCGAAGCCCTATTTGAACCGCCAAGACAATGTATTTTTCGTTTTCATTTCTGGCTACTAGTAAAAATGCTAGTTTTGAATCGAAAGGCGTGCCCACATGCATGCTGCGAAGAGAATTGTCAACTGTTAAAAGTGCTAGTTTTTTCAAGATCCCGAGCACTGCAACTGCCGCGCTGTAAGCGCCGAGTTTTTAGAGTTCAGCCCCTCAAAGGAAGGCATAAGGTAGCGTGAAAACCCAGATGGGTGGTTCGGTAAAAATCAAGAAATATCAAGAGTTATCTACTAGTAAAATGCCAGGCGTATAGATATCAAGGCATTAGTTGAAACGTGCCACCTAGCATTTTTTGTCAGTTGTACTCCTTCTCAAAGCATGGAATAACAACTGAACACTAATTCACGCCGCTATTCGCTCACACCTACTTTTCGCGCTGAGCATTTCATTATAAAACTCATAGCAAATCCACTTTTTTTCTATTGATCACGACTAACCTATACAGTCTCCAAGTACAGGCTAGCCCCGGAGAAGAAACTGCCAGCGCGTTAACAGCATTCTCTAAGCACACACGCGCTGACTGTGGAAAACCTAGCGCACCGGCTTTCCTCTGTAGTGGGGTTATGCTCAGAGATACAAACCCATCGACTAAAGACGCGACATTCTGGACAAAGGTCTTCAATGAGCTCAAAACGCGTGGTGTCGAAGACGTGCTCATCGCTGTCACTGGCGGCCTCAAGGACATGCCAGAAGCGCTGGCAGCGGCGGCTTGAAGGCGTGTCTGAGATCGTGTGATTTCGTTTTTCGTATTTCTGCCAGCGATCCGAAAGGTGATCTACACCACCAAAGCCATCAAAAGCATCAACACCCAACTACGCAAGATCATTAATACTCGCGGCCACTTCCCCACGGACGATGCGGCGACAAAGTTGATCTGGTTGGGACTACGAAATATCACCGCCAATTGGGGAAAAGCGGCTCATGATTGGAAGAATGCTATGAATCAGTTTGCGATTCTGTACGGAGATCGGTTCATCAGGCCGACGTGGTGAAATCAAGGCCTGCCTGATGGCAGGCCATTACCGACCCGCACACAGAAAATCTGACAGGCCCAAACAGGGTGCCCTTCCTACCGCAGCTCTGCTACTGGCAAAAAAGATAGTTTTATCATGCAACCAGCCAGGCAAAGCAGCCTCTGCCGTACACCCTCAAATAGATTGCTTCCCCACCTCCACCCCATCCAAAACCGCATCAATCAACGCCACCGCCATCTCCACCGAGTGCTGCGTCGACCACACAAAGCCCTTCCCCGCGTCACTGCTGTACTGCAGGGCTTCAGCAATGGTCGAACTGGCACAGCGCAAATACAGCAACGCGTGCACCAGTGCATCTTCGGCACTCACGCCAGCGCGTACGCAAAACAGAGGGGGGTGTTCAGGGCAGCTTTTGACGGGCGTCTCGATGGTTTCAACGAGGTGCAGCGATGGTGGATCAGGAACAGGCTTTTTCATGGTCAACTCCGAGTGTTAATGGAGCCACCACGCATTCGTCGCCAAACAAATGGGTGGCAGCTGTACGCGGGTTGGCGAACCGGAACACTCGGAAACCCGGCAGGGCCGAAGCCCTCCCACGCACAGCTGCCATAAAACAGACGGCCACGTCTGTCGACGGCGCCAGCCAGCATTGGAAGCCTCACGAGTGAATGCCGGGTCGCCAAACCCGGTCACTGAATGTGTCAGTGACCGACGGAGCCTAGTGTGCTGGCTTGACTCGGGCAAGCTTGTGAGGTCGACAGAATGCGTAGGATAGGTCCTAGGACGCTGCGCTGACCAGCGCTGGGCCAGTACTTTGTCGCGGATAAAACCTATGTGCGCATCGATGGCCGCCAGCTGGCGCTCGGCAGCCCAGCGCCAGGTGGTGGTAAAGACCACGCGCGGTTATCAGGCGTACGATGGCGCGCAACCGGGGCCAAGGGTCGATGATCTGTTCGAGGCCACCTTCAATGCAATGCCCCCCGATACCCGTGAGGCGATGTCGTTAGCCGACAGCAACGCGCTAAAAACCCAGGTGCGCAGCCTGGCCTTGCAACACCGCGACCAGCTCAGCCAATGGCTGTGGTCGTACCCGCGCTTGACCTGGGCTGAAGGGGGCGGCCTGCGCGGCGGCAGTGGTCGCGGCTATCCGCAGGGCCATCAGGCCCTGGCCTCGCTGGTGGCGCGCTATCGGCGGCTGTACCCGGCGCTGAGCGACGCCCAGGCACAAGCGGCGCTGAACAGTTGGGCGGCGGTCAACCTCAATGCCGCCGAACAGCTGGTGCGCCTGGAGGCGCAATTCACCCGCCTGCGGCACGACCTGGTGCAATGGTCCATGGGCAACGAAGCCCGCGAAACCCTGCGCCGGGAGCTGATCAGCGTCTGGCAGCAGGAGCGCTTTCGGTACTTGCCCGACGGCAGTCGGGTGTTCCAGCTGAACATGGACGAGAGCGGCTTGACCCGCGCAGACCTGAGCAGTTTCCCGGCCATCGAGGCGTCATTTGCCCACGTGCGCGAGCTGTCGCTGGACGATAACCCGCTGGATGAACTGCCACGGGCCTTCAGCCGCCATTTTCCCAACCTGCAGCGCCTGTCGTTGAGCAGCACCCAACTGTCCCGGGTACCCGCTGGCCTGGGTGCGCAGCTGCGGGTGATGGACCTGTCGGACAGCGCACTGACCTGGTCGCCTGCCGACCAGTTGGCGTTGCAGCAATACCCCAACCTTGAGGAATTGCAGCTGTCGGCCAACCCGCTGGCAACCCCACCGGACCTGACCGCCCTGAGGCAACTGCGCAGGGTTGATTTGTCGCACGCGCAACTGCGCGCGCTGCCACCCGGCCTGCCCGGTTTGCACCAGGCGCAATTGATCGACCTGAGCGCCAATCGACTGCAACGCCTGCCGGTCGGTTTCATGGTGCCGGAGCCTGTGGCACGGGCGCTGCGCCTGGAGAACAACCCTTTCGATGAGGTCTCCCTGACCCGCATCGAGCACTACTTCGAAACCAGCGGCGTCGACCTGATGGTCTCCGACTTCAATTACCAGGACCTGTTGTTCACGGCGACACCCGAGCAATTGGCACTGTGGCGGCGCCTGCAACTGAACGCACCACGGCCCTTCGTTCGCCACCTGCGCGAGCTGTACGGACGGCTGGATTATTTAACCGCGCCCCATGCCACTCTGCGCCGTTGGTGGCGGGTACTGGCGTGGCTCGAGCAGGCGCCCGCCAATCAGGCGCTGATGGTGCCGGAGATTGCCCGCAACCTGTTGGCCCTTGAGCCGCAGGCGCAAAGCGCTTTTGCCATGGCGGCGCCTACCTTTACGCTGCGTGCCGAACGATTGTTACAGGTGGTGGTCGAGCGGGTGCGCTTGCAGGCGGTGCGCAACGCCGCCGACCAGGCCAGTACGGCGTTGATTCTTGGCGATGCCGCCGCTACGGCGAACCGCGAGCCGATTCGGCAAGCGTTTTTCTCCTGGATGCTGCAACAGCTGGGCAACGACCCGACGCTGGTCATGTCAGCCACGCCGCTGAATGGCGAGCCGGTGTCCATCGAGCTGATCGAGCCCTACTTGCAGCAACAACCAGGCGGCTGGCTGGAGCCGCTGCGCGAGCACGTTGAACAGCTCAACCCGGGCACCGAAGCAGGCTTGAACGCCGTCTTGCAGCGCTACACCGACACGCGGATTTTTGTCCATGGCGAGTGGGCCGCCTTGCTGCGCCAGCACTTTGCCCCGGCCTTCATCGAGCTGGAAACCCAGTACGCACGCACACTGGAAATGGCTGCGGGCATGATTGACGACCCCGTGCAATTGCAGGTGTATACCCAGGACCTGGAGCACCAGCAGCTGCAGCGACTCGATGCGCTGATGCGACAGCTGACGCGTAATATCGAGTTCGAACCCCACGAAGAGTAATAACTACCACCCGATGCCAGGCGTGCGGGGGCTTGCTGATGGCTTACTCGCCAAAGGAGCACCCGCATGCCTGACATCAACCCGCACCACGCCTTCCTCCGCCAGTGCCTACCCGGCTGGGCCCACCACGCCAACCAGGAAAACTGGCAGCACCTGCGCCAGAGCCTGCACGCGGCGAGTACCGAGGCGATCCCCGGCGCCCCCGTTGCTCAGCACCTGGCCGTGCTCGCCAGCCAGGCGCAATTGCGCCGTTCGCGCGACGCCTTGCATCACCTGCTCAAGCCTTTGCAAGGCGTCATGGCCTTCGCCGAGCCCCTGCTCAGCGCACGCCTGAAAGACGCCTTCGGCCTGGAGGTGGATGTCATCCGCAGCACGCTGACACCGGTAACCACGAACATCGGTGGCCTGCTGACCGGCCGCGATATCACCGGGCCCACCGCCAGCCTGTTGCAATACGCGCTGCACAACTTCAGTGGCATTTACCTGGACCCACCCAGCGCCATCCGCGACGCGCGCGGCCAGGCCCTGGCGATCAGTGGGTTGGCCTTCGCTGCCGAGTGCCGACGGCTCGACCTGGGCCGGCGCTACCAGGATCACCTCGACGCGCTATTGGTGTATGGCGAGCAGGCCAGGCAGGTACGCAACGCGTTCGAGCAGGTGAGCAAGGACCAACTGCGCCTGGACCTGCTCTTGGCCCATGGGCAAAAGCGCCTCAGTGACGCCGGCAAGAGCACCCTCGACCACCTGCTCGCCGGCAGCAAGTCCCTGAAGCTCGGCACACAGCCAGTGCACTGCTGGTCGCTGAGCCTGTTCGGCATCGCCTTGCATGATGTCTGGGTGCTTGCCCCTGCCGAGTCCGAGGCTGAGCGAATTGCCCAGGTGTCAGCGCAACTCTCTACGCCGCTGGCGCTGTTCAATCCGTTGTCGATCTTTTCCCCACGTCAGGGCGTACTGGATCGCCACAGGCTCAGGACTGTCGGCCCGGTGTTGCTTTGCCTGCCGGGTACTTCCCACGCCGTGCAACAGTACCCCTCGCTGCAAGCGTTGCAACGCGCGCTCAAGGACAAACTGTGCAACGCGCAGTTTCGCGCCGTGTTCATGCGCTTTGTGCCCCTTGAGCAACGCGCGCACTTTGCCAGCGTGCTCAAGCGCACCCTGGCCGCGAACGCAGCGGCTGATGCGCACTGGCCAGTACCCGCCTTTGCAAACCTGCACGTCAAGCGCCAATTGATCAAGGGTGAGCTGTTCAACCATGAGCAGACCGCCCAGCTCAATCGCCTGCGCAACGAAGCCCGGTTGCTGGCGGTACCCACCGCCGATGTCGACGACAAGGCCCGTGAGGTATTGCTGCAAGGCCTGGAAGACCTGGGGCTGAACTTCCTCAACCTGGCCGCGTTCTTTGTCCCGGGCCTGGGCCAGGTAATGATGGGGGTATTCGCCGCGCAACTGCTGTACAGCGCCTTTGAGGGCGTCGAGGCCTGGGAGGATGGCGACATCGACACGGCCCTGGCGCACCTGCAGTCCATCGCCCTCAATGTGGCAGTCGCCGGTGGCCTGGCGGTGGCGGGTGGCGTGGCCGGCAAGCTGGTCAATGGCCAGTGGCTGGAATCCTTGCTCAGGGTGCAACGGGCCGACGGCAGCCCGCGCCTGTGGCAGCCATCATTGGCCAGCTACCGCAGCGACATTCGCCTGCCTGAGGGGCTACGGGCCAACGCCATGGGCCAATATGTAGCCGACGGCAAATACTACATCCGCCTGGATGGCGAACTGTTCGAGCAGCAGCTGGATCCCGCTTCGCGGCAATGGCGGATCGTCCACCCCCAAGACCCCGGGGCCTACCAGCCGCCGCTGCTACACAACAATCAGGGCGCCTGGCGGCATGTGTACGAACGGCCGCTGCAATGGTCGCGGGCCACCTTGCTGCGGCGCCTGGGGCACCCGGTCGAGGCCTACAGCGACCAGCAACTGAGCGAGGCGGCATGGATCAGCGGCACCAGCGAAGACACCCTGCGCCGTGTGCATGTGCAACACGAGCAACCCCCTGAGCTGCTCCTCGACTGCCTTGAGCGCTTGCAGGCGGCAAACACTAGTCATGCGGAGGTCGATCGCCTTGGCGACATCACGTTCGATGACGTCTTCGCCAAGCACTACGCCGGCCCACCGGCCGGGGTCAGCACCGTGCAACTGGCCTTGCCGCGGGCCCTTGAGGGCCTGTACCAGCCCCGCCTGGCCAACGACGACTGCGAGCGCCTGGTATTTGCCTGCCTCAAGCGCTTGCCAGGCTGGCCGGACTCACTGCGCCTGGAACTGCGCCGGGGCAATCCGGACGGCCCGCTGATTGCACAGGTCGGCCCCAGGCAGGCCAGCGAGCACCGGGTGCTGGTGAAAGCCGCCGAGTACCGGCATGCCCACGGTTGGCGCGCCTATCGGACCGGCATGCCGCTAGCAGAATCAAGTAGCAATCGCTACCAGGCGATCCTTGATGCCCTGCCCGACGCCGATCGTCAGGCCCTGGCACTACAGGCCGGCGACGGCGACCAGCTTGGCAGGCGAATCCTGGGCCTGACCCAGGCCAACCGCGACCAGCTTTCTCAATGGTTGTGGTCGTACGAGCCAGGCTGGTCGGACTCTATCGGTTTGCGCGGCGGCGCGCCGATGAGTTACGGGCCAACGTCACCGAGCACCTCGCTGATGGCACGCTATTGGGCACTGTATCCGCGAAGCAGCCAAGCGCAGATGCGGGCAGCAATGGAAGGCTGGCGCGCCGCCAACGTCGAACCCACCGCAGCGTTGCAACGGCTTGAAATGCAGTTGCAACGCCTGCGCAACAATCTACAGAGGTGGGCCATCGACAACCCGCAGCGCCAGGAAGCGATACCCAATCTGATCGAAGCCTGGCAGCGCATGCATTCATCACCCACGGCCCAGGGGCAACCGGTGTTTGCCCTGTACCTGGACGAGCTGAACCTGGTTGGCGCAGACCTTGACGGCTTGGCGCAACTCGAGCCCGGTATCTTCGCTCACGTTCAACTGCTGTCGCTCGACTTTAACCCGCTGGGCCAGCTGCCCGGGGGGTTCACCCAGCACTTTCCACACCTGCGCAACCTGTCAGTGCGCGGTAGCCAATTGAGCGAAGTTCCCCAAGGCCTGGGTGAACAACTGGTATCGCTCGAGCTGGGGGACAACCAGGTGGCCTGGACAGCACGCGACCAGGCCAGGCTGGCAACCTATCCGAACCTGCAGCACCTGTACCTGGATAACAACCCAATAGCCTCCGCCCCTAACTTCGGCGGACATCTCTATTTGCGTCACCTCACGCTGAGCGGCTGTGGCCTGACGGAGCTGCCGGGCGGCCTGGAAAACCTGCAGGCCCCAACCCTGATCGACCTGTCGAATAACCTATTGACGCACCTGCCAGAGCACTTCGACCCACCCCGGGCGGTCGGCCATGCGTTACAGCTGGAACTTAACCCTTTCACGGAAGAGACAGCGTTGCAAATCCAACGCTACTTCACCGATAACCGGGTCGATCTGCTGGTGTCTCAGGATGCCTACAGCGATCTGCTTTTTCAGGCATCGGACGATCAAGTACTACTGTGGGAGCGCCTGCAGGTACCGCAACGCCTGGATTTCGTCCGGCGCCTGCGCGAGCTCTATGACAGCTTCAGCTACCTGCTGGCGCCGGCCACCACGCGCAGGCGCCTGTGGCGGATTCTGCAGGTGGTCGAAACACAGCCGCCTGTCGATGAGTGGCTCACCCAGTATGCCGGTGGCGCACGCATTCTGCTTTTGGAAGACATGGTCGATGGCGTCCTCGCCCTCAGCGGCAACGACCACCGGCAACTCGGCCGCAACCTGCTGCAGGTCATGCAGCGGCGTACCTGGCGCCAGGCCATCCAGGAGCATGTCGAGCGACAAACACCGCTGGAGGACGCACAGTTCGCGCCGCGCGCCCAGCGTCTCGAGGCGCTTTACTACTGGACCTTGCGGCAACTGGCCGAAGACCCGACGATGATCATCGCGCAAACGCCGCTGCCGGCCGAAGCACTGGCAACCGACTCGATTCAGGTCACCTTGCAACAACTGCCCGCCGACTGGGTCGAGCAGTTGCACCAACAGTTGCTGGCGCTCACCCCCGACAGCGACGCCGGGGTCGAGGCGGTGTTGCGCCGTAATGAACAGCACCAGTACCTTAACCGGGACTGGACTACCTACTTGCGATTGCACTTTGCCGAGCGCTTTGATGAGTTGGGCGACGAACTGAATCAACGCTTGCAGGCCGTCCAGCAAGAAATCGCCAACCCCGGCGAGCGTCTACTAAACGAGCAACTCATACGTCGCCGCCATGAGGCCGAAGAGCACCAGTTGCTCAGCGAACTGACACAGCTTGTTTATCGCGACTCGCCCAACGAAGAGTGACTGCCATGCTGGCGGGCCGTACGCGCGGCCAGCCAGCTATCAAACTCGGCCACCGGCATCGGCCGCCCCATCCAAAAGCCCTGGCCCTGATCACACCCGGCATTGCGCAAAAACGCATATTGCTCGGCGGTCTCGATGCCCTCGGCGGTGATCTTGAAGCCCAAGGCGTGGCCCAGGTCAATGATCGCCCGGGTAATGGCCACGCCATCGTCGTCTTCAGGTAGATCCTTGATAAACGCCCGATCGATCTTCAGGTGGTCGATCGGCAGCATCTTCAGGTACGCCAGTGACGAGTAACCGGTGCCGAAGTCGTCCACCGCCGTGGTCACGCCCAATTCCTGCAGCTGTGCAAGGACCGCACAGGCATGCTGCTGGCTTTCCATCAGCAGGCTTTCGGTGATTTCCACCTCCAGCAAGGTCGGCGGCAGGTCGTAGCGTTTGAGCGAGCGCTTGAGGCTGGCGACGTAGTCGCTGCGCTCGATCTGCAAGGCTGCGACGTTGATCGCCACCGGCCCGGGCAGGCGGTCGGCGGCGCGCCAGGCAGCGATCTGTGCGCAGGCCAGATCCAGTACCTTCTCACCCAAGGGGATGATCAGCCCCGTGCGTTCGGCCAGGGGGATGAACTGCGCTGGCGATACCAGCCCGTGCTCTGGATCACGCCAGCGCAGCAGCGCTTCGGCGCCTTCGACGCGGCCGCTGAACAGGTCGATCTTGGGTTGGTACCAGAGCTCGAACTCATTGTGCTTGAGGGCCCGGCGCAGGTTGTGCTCCAGGTCCAGGCGCGCCTGCAGGCGCTGGGTCATTTCCGGCTGGTACAGGCGGTAAGCGTTGCGCCCACTCTCCTTGGCCGCGTACATGGCGGTGTCGGCATGGCGCAGCAGGCGATCGACGCTCTGGCCATGCTCCGGGCACCAGGCCAGGCCAATGCTGCCGGTGACCAGGGCGGCGTTGCCCTTGAGGTCGAAGGGCAGTTGCAGGGCCTGCAGCAACCTCTGGATGCGCTCGATGCAATCAGCCTCCGGCCCCTTGAGCACAAAGGCGAACTCATCTCCGCCCAGGCGGCACACACTGTCCTGCACTTCGATGATCTGCATGAAACGTGCAGTGGCCTGTTGCAGCAACAGGTCGCCCATGGCGTGGCCAAGGCTGTCGTTGACCTGCTTGAAACCGTCGATATCCAGCACCAGTACGGCCAGGCGCTGGCCCCGGTTGATCTCCTCGAGCAGTTGCTGATGAAAGTGCAGGCGATTGGGCAAGCCGGTGATCGCGTCATAATGGGCCAGGCGTTCGAGCTGGGCCTGGGACTGCTTGAGTTCGAGGTTGCGCAGGTTGATCAGGCGGTTGCTGCGATTGAGCTGGGCGACGAACACGCTGAACAGGCCGGTACAGGTCAGGGCAAAGAGGAACAACGGCGAGACGAACAGGCTCATGGACGGCCAGCCGCCCAGGGGGCTGGCCGCCAGTTGCCAGAGCCCGCCCGGCACATCGACATTGACCGTCACCGGGTGCTGGGTGAACAGCTTCGGGTCGCCCCAGATCATCCCGCCGGCCGAACCCTGGCCGTCGGCGCCGCGCAGGGCCAGCTCGAAGCCCGGGTCAAGGTCCAGCCCGGCGGTACTGAGCAAGCGGTCGATATCGGCGACGATCGACACGTTGCCCCAGTATAGTTTCACGCCCTTGTGCCCCTTGAGGAATACCGGACGCCGGTAGATCAACCCACGCCCGCCCTGGCGCAGCTGCACCGGACCAGCCAGCACCGGGCTGTAGTTGTCACGGGCGCGCTGCAGCAGCGGGTACTGCTCCGGCATCTGGCGGTAATCCATGCCCAGTACGCTCTGGTTACCGTGCAGCGGGTAGACGTCGGCGATCACATCACCCGGGGCCAGGGCAATATGGCGGATGTGCGGCACCGAGGCGATCGCCTGGCGGGCCATGTCGTGAAAGTGCTCGGGGCTGATTTCGCCATCGGCACTGAGTAGCTGGGCAATACCCTCGGTCTCACCGAACGCCGAGCGCAGCTGCGCCTCGATACTGGCCCGCACGCCCGACAGGCGCGCGCTGGCATTGGCGATCACTTCAGCTTCCTGGCGCTGTACATCCAGACGCCCGAGCACCACCGACAGGCCGATGCCGATCAGGGCAAAGCCCACTGGCAGCAGGCGATTGAGGGTGGTACGCAGGTTCGTCGGCAGGACCAGATTGTCATCAAGGGCGAGGATTCTTGTGCTCATAGGTCCGTAATTCACATCGGATTAACGCTGTATCGGCGCCTTGGGCGCAATGTTGAGCGAGGCTGGCTTTTTTTAGCGCCCTGGCGTTATGCTCGGACTGAAACGTTTCACCCATTACAGAAAAAGAGGTGCTGCGCCCATGGACCGTCTGCTCGATACGCTGTTCCCCACCGCCAACGAGATCCCCGAGGCGTACCGCCTGGGTGAACCCCTGGTGCAACGTGAGTACCTGGTGAACGGCCAGTTGCAGCAATGGCACGGGCCGCTGGCCACGGTCCGCAGCCCGGTGTGGCTCAAGGAAGGCGTTGAGGAGCGCCAGGTGATCCTCGGCAATACCCCGCTGCTGGACGCCGATACCGCCCTCACCGCCCTGGACGCCGCCGTGCATGCCTACGACAAAGGCCGTGGCGCCTGGCCGACGATGCGGGTGGCCGAACGCATCCAGCATGTCGAGACCTTTTTGACCAAGATGCGTGAACAACGCGAAGCCGTGGTCAAGCTGCTGATGTGGGAAATCGGCAAGAACCTCAAGGACTCGGAGAAAGAGTTCGATCGCACCTGCGACTACATCGTCGACACCATCGGCGCCCTCAAGGAGCTGGACCGCCGCTCCAGCCGCTTCGAACTGGAGCAGGACACCCTTGGCCAGATCCGCCGCGCGCCGCTGGGCGTGGCCTTGTGCATGGGCCCCTACAACTACCCGCTGAACGAAACCTTCACCACCCTGATCCCGGCGCTGATCATGGGCAACACCGTGGTGTTCAAGCCGGCCAAGTTCGGCGTGCTGCTGATCCGCCCGCTGCTTGAAGCGTTTCGCGACAGCTTCCCGGCCGGGGTCATCAACGTCATTTATGGCCGCGGCCGCGAGACCGTCAGCGCGCTGATGGCCAGCGGCAAGATCGATGTGTTCGCCTTCATCGGCACCAACAAGGCCGCCAGCGACCTGAAAAAACTTCACCCACGCCCGCACCGCCTGCGCGCAGCCCTGGGCCTGGATGCCAAGAACCCGGGGATCGTGTTGCCCGAGGTCGACCTGGACAATGCGGTGAACGAGGCGGTCACCGGCGCGCTGTCGTTCAACGGCCAGCGCTGCACGGCGCTGAAGATCCTCTTCGTCCATGAAGACGTGGTCGATGATTTCCTCGACAAATTCCAGCACAAGCTGGCCGCGCTCAAGCCGGGCATGCCTTGGGAGCCGGGCGTGGCCCTGACGCCGCTGCCCGAGGCCGGCAAGATCGATTACCTCAATGGCCTGGTGGCCGATGCCGTCGACAAGGGTGCCAAGGTCATCAACGAAGGCGGTGGCGCCAGCCGTGGCTCGTTCTTCTACCCGGCCCTGCTGTACCCGGTGAATGCGCAGATGCGCGTGTACCAGGAGGAACAATTCGGCCCGGTGGTGCCGGTGGTGCCCTATCGCGACCTGCAGACGGTGATCGACTATGTGCTCGATTCCGACTTCGGCCAGCAGTTGAGCATCTTCGGCAGCAACTCGGCTGAAGTCGGCATGCTGGTCGATACCTTCGCCAACCAGGTCGGCCGGATCAACCTCAATGCCCAGTGCCAGCGCGGCCCGGACACCTACCCGTTCAACGGGCGCAAGAATTCGGCCGAGGGTACCCTGTCGGTGCATGACGCCCTGCGGGTGTTTTCGATCCGTACCCTGGTGGCGACCAAATTCCAGGAGAGCAACAAGCAACTGATCAGCGACATCATCCGTAACCGCGAGTCGAGTTTCCTGACCACCGATTACATTTTCTGACTGCCACTCGTCCAGCGCCGCGACTTTTGATTTGCCCAATTGCCGAAACTGTATAAATATACAGTTTCGCGCCATTCCCTGCGGCGCCTTAAAGGAGGATCAATAAAATGGCAGTCAAACCAATCCCCGAAGGACAGCACAGCATTACCCCTTACCTGGGCATCAAGGATGCCGCCAAGGCCATCGAGTTCTACAAGAAGGCCTTCGGCGCCGTCGAGATGTTCCGCCTCGACGGCCCAGACGGGCGCGTCGGCCATGCCGAGCTGAAAATCGGCGATTCCTCGCTGATGCTTGCCGACCCCTGCGACCAGTCCGGTGGGCTGACCAGCAGCCAGTCGCTCAATGGCACCGCCATTGGTCTGCACCTGTATGTCGAGGACGCCGACAAAGTGTTTGCCCAGGCCCTCGCTGCCGGCGCCACCCAGGTCACCGAAGTCAAAGACCAGTTCTACGGCGACCGTAGCGGCACCCTGAAAGACCCGTTCGACAACCTGTGGTTCGTCTCCACCCACAAGGAAGACCTCAGCGTGGAAGAGATCCGCGCCCGCGCCGCCAAGCTGTTTGGCGGCCAGTAAGCAGCACCTGGCTCGGCTGGCGGGCATGTTCGCCAGCCGGGCTTTGCATTAAGGTGGCAGGCACAGGAAGGCTGGCCAGGATTGTCCATGCGAATCATCGAAAAAAACGCCGCGCTGGTGCGCACCCTCACCCCTGCTGAAGACGCGCTGTTGCGTGGTTTTGTCCAGGGCGGCCTGGAAGGCCCGCGCCTGTTGCAGGCCAACCAGTTGCTGATGAAGGTGCGCGCCGCCGGCCACTGGCTGGCCTGCGACTGCCAGCCCAAAGCAATGCCGGTGCTCAACGTCAACCTCAATGGCAACACCGGCACGCTGTTCCTCAAGAACAACCCGGGCACGGCCGAGCACGCGCCAGACTGCGCGTTCATCAAGGATGAGCGGGAAAGTGGCAGCCGCGACAGCGACAACGACTCGCCACCGGCTGCCTGGCTCGCACCGGACACCCCCTTGCGCCTGATCGGTGATTTCAAAGCGGCCGGCGGCGCTGCTGGCGAGTCTGCAGGCAGTGGCGACAAACGCGAGCAGCATCGGCTGCTGTCGCTGCTGCTGACCTTGATCGAAGCCAGTGGCTTGAACGTCTATGCCACCCACTTGAAAAAAGACCTCACCGGGCAGTTCGCCGAATTGCGCGGGGTCGCCAGCCGTTACCCGTTGATCGAGCGGGTGCCGGCCAGCAACTACCTGGAAACCCGCCTGGACATGAAGCACATGATGATGCTCAAGGCGCGTTTGCGTGAGTCTACGGCCTTTGGCAACCATCGCCGGCATGGCTTGCTGCTCGACTGCGTCAGCCAGATCAAGGCGCGCAAGGTATTCAACGACCGCAGTGAAGACGGCTTCGACTTCCAGGGCCATCACCTGCTCTGGGGCGGCAGCAAGACCCCGGGGCCGTTGCTGGCCCTGGCGATCTACTCGCCGGCCAGTGCCGGCAGTCATTTCTATGAGCTGATTCATGTTGCCAGCGTGCCGGTGTTGTCGCGCGGGCAACTGTTCCCGGTGTATCGCGATGAAGAGCGTGAGCCGTTGAAGATGCTCATCTCGCTGATCGACTGGATGGCCAGCAAGGGCGTCAAGGTGATCATGCGCCGGCCGGTGCTCGGTGGTCAGGGCATGGACGCGCTGGTGCTCAGCTCCGACCAGGACCGGGTGCTGTCGGTGTCGCTGACCGAGCAGCCGCTGGGGCCGGAGCCGGAGGGCGAGACGTTCAAGCGTTATGCCGACTTCAAGAGCCTGGACACCTTTCGCAAGTATGTCGCCGGCTTCTTCATGCGCGGACGCGAGTAACGGCTAACGACCAGGCCGCTGCGCGGCCATCGCCCTGTGGGAGCCGGCCTTGCCGGCGATGGGCTTCCCCAGCGGCCCCAGGCCTCCAAAGCCAGATTGCATCCCTAGACCGATGCATGCACCCATAACCCTGTGGGAGCCGGCCTTGCCGGCGATGGGCTGCGGCAGCAGCCCCAGGCCTCTAAAGCCAGATTGCATCCCAATGCGGATAATCACCAATGCTGGACACCAAACCAGCCCGCAACGGGTTTGCAACGATGTAGCGAGCCACCGCCTGAACATCCTCTTCCCGGCGTAACGCCCGATCATGAAAACCGTGCTGCCATAAACGACCCTTGCGCCGGCTGGCCTTGTTGATCAGGCAGGTACTGCGAGATTTGACCCGGCGTACCAGTGACGCAAGGGTGCCCTGGCGCAGCTCGATCAACCAGTGCAGGTGATCGGGCATGATCACCCAGGCCAAGGATTTAGCCAACGCTTGACGCTGTGCATATTGCAGTTGCTCAACCATCAGCCGAGCCAGGTGAAAATCGGTAAAAACCGGTTGGCGGTTTTCGGTGATGCTGGTCAGCAGGTATAAGCCGCCAAGTGTCGATACTCGCCCACGTCTCAGGCGATGGGAGGCTGGACTGTCCATGTTGGGTCTCCTGAAAATCGAGCTTTCAGGCTAGCTCGATCGAAACACTCAGGTGGCAGGTCAATTAAACTTGATGTGTCTGGACCATCGCTTCGCCGGCAACGCCGGCTCCCACAATAGATTGGTGCACCCACAACCCCGTGGGAGTCGGCCTTGCCGGCGATGGGCTGAACCCCGTATAGCAGAGCCTGTGCGTCCTGCTTCGTTAATATTTTATTTTTCTCCTTAAGGGTTTACACGCGAATGGTAATTCTTATCATTCTCGACTTCCCGAGCGACCGGGCCCTTCCGTCCCGGTCGCTCACCCTTTGCTCCAGGAGAAATCTGACATGGTGTCGCGCTTCAACCTCAGCCGCTTGAGCATTGCCTTGCTGGCGACCCTGGGTTCCACGGCAATCGCCGCAGCCCCGCTGGAACTGCAGCCGGACGAAGTCCAGGTGCAGCCGACCGACTTGCCAGTGGACGGCAGCCGGCAAGCGATCGAGCTGGAGAACACCCGGGTACTGGGCACCGCCGAAGAGGAGCTGAAGCAAGCTCCCGGGGTGTCGATCATCACCGCTGAAGACATCAAGAAACGCCCACCAGTCAATGACCTCTCCGACATCATCCGCCGCGAACCCGGGGTCAACCTCACCGGCAACAGCAGCAGCGGCGCCCGCGGCAACAACCGTCAGATCGACCTGCGCGGCATGGGCCCGGAAAACACCCTGATCCTCATCGACGGCAAGCCCTCCACCTCACGCAACGCCGTGCGCTATGGCTGGAGCGGCGACCGCGACACCCGGGGCGAAACCAACTGGGTACCGGCCGAAGAAGTCGAACGCATCGAGATCCTGCGCGGCCCGGCCGCCGCGCGCTACGGCTCCGGCGCCATGGGCGGTGTGGTCAACATCATCACCAAGCGCCCGACCCAGGACCTGCGCGGCTCCATGACCCTGTACACCATGCTCCCCGAGGACGATGCCGAAGGCACGGGCAAGCGGGTCAACTTCAGCTTGAGCGGGCCGCTTACCGACAGCCTGATCTTCCGCGTCTATGGCAACCTGAACAAGACCGACGCCGATGACATGAAGATCAACTCGGCGCACCAGGCCTTCGATTCATCCTTGATGGCCGGCCGCGAAGGCGTGCGCAACAAGGACATCAACGGCCTGCTGAGCTGGAAGATCGACCCGGCCAACACCCTTGATTTTGAGTCCAGCTACAGCCGCCAGGGCAACATCTTTGCCGGCGACACCATGCTCAACGCCGGCGGCGAGTTCGTCGAAAGCCAGGTGGGCAAGGAAACCAACGTCATGCAACGCTCAAGCTTTGCCGTGACCCATCGCGGCGACTATGACTGGGGTACCTCCACCGCGTCGCTGTCCTATGACCTGACCCGTAACGACCGCCTCAATGAAGGCCTGGCCGGCTGGGGCGAAGGTGCGCCATCGGGCGGTGCCGGACGCTTCGAGTCGCGCCTGCGCAATACCCGCGCCACCGGCGAGGTCAACCTGCCACTGAGCATCGGCCTGGAGCAGGTGCTGACCCTGGGCGGCGAATACCTCTATGAATCGCTCAACGACCCGGGCTCGCTGCGCCCGCAAAGCTATGACCCGGGCGCTGAACTGCCGAACTTCGACCGTACCCAGACCAAATCCACCGCGCGCAGTTTTGCCCTGTACGCCGAGGACAACATCGAAGTCGGCGAAAACACCATTGTCACCCCTGGCCTGCGTCTTGATCACCACGAGGACTACGGCAACAACTGGAGCCCGAGCCTGAACGCCTCGCACCAGATCACCGAGGCCCTGAGCATCAAGGGCGGTATCGCCCGCGCTTACAAAACCCCGAACCTGTACCAGGCCAACCCCAATTACCTGCTGTACAGCCGTGGCGCAGGTTGCAACTCCAGCGAAGTCAACAATGGCGGCTGCTACCTGCTGGGCAACGCCAACCTCGACCCGGAAACCAGCGTCAACAAGGAACTGGGCCTGGCCTACGACAAGGGCACCTGGCGCACCAGCGCAACCTACTTCCGTAACGACTACAAGAACAAGATCGAAGCCGGCAACCAGACCTTGTTCCGCCTGCCCAACGGGCGCCGCATCCTGCGCTGGGAAAACACCGGCAAGGCCGTGGTGCAAGGTGTCGAGGGCAACCTGTTCGTCGAGCTGACCCCAGCGCTGGACTGGAACACCAACTTCACCTACATGATCGAGTCCGAAGACAAGAAAACCGGCGAGCCGCTGAGCATCATTCCCGAGTACACGGTCAACTCGACCCTGGACTGGAACGTCACCGACAAGCTGTCGTTCCAGCTCAACGGCACCTACTACGGCAAACAAGAAGCACCTACCTACAACGCTCGGGCCAATGAAGCCCTGGACAAGAAGGTCCAGAAGGACGTCGATCCCTACGGGATTGTCGGCATCAGCGGGGGCTATGAATTCACCAAGAACCTGAGCATGCGCGTGGGCGTGAACAACCTGTTCGACAAGCGCCTGTACCGCGAAGGCAACTCCGATGAAGCCGGGGCCTTGACCTACAACGAGGCGGGCCGGGCGTACTTCGCCTCGTTTACCACGTCGTTCTGAACCCGGCGTTGACCGCAGGGCAGCCTTGCTGCCCCATCGCCGGCAAGCCGGCTCCCACAGTGGACTTGCATGCACCCGACCTGTGGGAACTGACTTGCCAGCGATCGAGCGCGAAGCGATCGCAATCCCGGCAACATCGGTTAGCGACAGTCCGTGTAGCGGTCTCTCTAGTCAATATGTAGGAATATTCGACAATTCCTACCACAATTTTCAACGCCTCTATACTTCCCATACTCTTGCATCCTGATTCGACGTATCGTTGGCGACTCGCCGGCTCCGGCCCGTTTCGTCTTCCTGAATGATTCAGGAAACGGCTTACCCTCTTCGTCAAGGAGTTGCGCCAATGCCCACGGTACTGATCGTCGATGATCACCCCACAATTCGTCTTGCGGTGCGTATTCTGCTGGAACGCGAACGCTACGAAGTGGTGGGTGAAACCGGGGACGGCGTGGCCGCCGTGCAGATGGCCCGCGAACTGCGCCCCAATGTGGTCATCCTCGATATCGGCCTGCCCGGCCTGGATGGCCTGGGCGTGATCAAACGCCTGCACCTGCTGGAAAAACCGCCGAAAATCATGGTCCTGACCGGTCAGCCCGCGGCCTTGTTCGCCCGTCGCTGCCTGGATGCCGGCAGCTCGGCCTTCGTGCACAAGGACGAAGACCTGGACGCACTGGTGTTTGCCTTGAAAGCCATGCTCAAGGGCTACTCGACCTTCCCTGACATGTCCGCCAGCCGCGGCCCGCTGGGCAGCGAAGAAGAGCGGCTGGCCAGCCTTTCCCACCGCGAGATGGAAGTGCTGCGCATGCTCGCCGCCGGCCTTTCCAACAACGACATCGGCATTCGCATGCTGCTGAGCCCCAAGACCATCAGCACCTACAAGAGCCGGATCATGGAGAAGCTTCAGGTAGGATCTTTCGTCGACCTTATGGGTCTGGCAAATCGCAATCTTGTGATCTGAGCCGGCCATGACCCTGCGCCCCGCTCTTCTGCTCTTGCTGCTGGTCTGCCTGCCGGCGTTGTTGCTCAACAGCAGCCTGGCCGATGAGCCCGGTGAACCGCGCACGCTGCTGGCCCGCTCAGTGGTGGGTGGCGAAGGCGTAGCGCTGTCGCCGGATGATCGGCGCTGGCTGAAGGAAAAAGCCGTGCTGCGCCTGGGAACCTCGAGCCCGGACTACCCGCCTTTCGATATCAATGTCAGCCAGAGCGAATACGAAGGCCTGACCGCCGACTATGCCGGGCTGATCAGCGAACTGCTGGGCATCCCCTTCGACGTGCGCCGCTACGCCAGCCGCAAAGAGGCGATCGCCGCCCTGCATGCCGGGGACATCGACCTGCTCGGCAGTTCCAATGGCTTTGAAGCCGCCGATGCCCAGCTAGTGCTGAGCCAGCCCTATGCCGATGATCTGCCGGTGATCGTCACACCCCAGGGCAAGACCCGCGCCGTCGATGACGAGCTGGATGGGCTGCGCCTGGCGATGGTCGATCACTACCTGCCGGACGAAGAAGTCCGGCATCTGTTCCCCAAGGCCCGCCTGCAGTTGTACACCTCGACCATGGCCGGCTTGTCGGCCGTCTCGCTGGGCCAGGCCGACGCCTTTCTCGGTGATGCGATCAGCAGTGATTACCTGATCGGCAAGAGCTTTCAGGACAGCGTGCAGATTTCCCACTTCGTCAAGCACGAGCGGGAAACCTTCGCCTTTGCCCTGGCCCGCGGCAACGACAGGCTGTTGCACCTGCTCAACCGTTCACTGGCGGTCACCAGTGAAACCGAGCGTTTGAACATCCTGCGCCGCTGGAGCAGCGGCAGCACCAGTATGTTGCTTGATCGCGGCGCCTTGACCCTGAGCCACGAGGAGCGGCGCTGGATCGAACAGCACCCGGTTACCCGTGTGCTGGTGAACAAATACTTTGCGCCGTTGAGTTTCTACGATGACCAGCAGCAGGTTCGCGGCATAACCGCCGACGTCCTGGAGCAGATCAGCCTGCGCACGGGGCTGAAGTTCGAGTTCATCGAGACCGATGCCGGTGCGACCATGATCGCGTTGCTGCAACAGGGCAAAGCCGACCTGGCCGGTACGCTGGTCTATAGCCCCGAGCGCGCCAGGCTGGTCAACTTCAGTCGGCCATACCTGACCGACCCTTGGGTGCTGGTGTGCCGTACCGACAGCGAGTTCGGGCAAAACCCCGAACAGCTGGATGGCAAGCGCGTGGCGGTCATTCGCGACACCCCCTTGAAGGCGCAATTGCTGCAGCGTTACCCGACGCTGACGCTGATCGAGGTCGATAGCCCGCTGGCATTGATGGAAGCCCTGGAGGATAAACAGGTCGACCTGGTACTGAGCTCGCGCATCAACGCGGCCTACTTCATCAGCCGTCTGTTCAAGGATCGGTTGCGTATCGCCTCCCAGTATGGCGACCGGCCGATTACCGCCTCGTTTGCAACGCCCAAGGACGCCAGGGTGCTGCGCTCGATCATCGACAAGGCCTTGCTCAGCATCCCGCCCGACGAACTGGCGCAACTGACCAACCGCTGGCGCACCAACGCACTGATCAGCGACAGCCCCTGGTACAACTACCGCTCACTGATCCTGCGGATTCTCATCGTCGCCAGCCTGATGATCGCCGTGGTGGTGTTCTGGAACCGCTACCTGCGCAACCTGATCCGCCAACGCAGCGAGGCCCAGCAAGCGCTGCAGCACGAACTGGGGTTCAGCAAGCGCCTGCTCGACGAACTGCGCCTGGCCAAGGACCAGGCCGACGACGCCAGCCGGGCCAAAAGTACGTTCCTGGCGACCATGAGCCATGAAATCCGCACGCCGATGAACGCGGTGATCGGCCTGCTCGAGCTTGCGCTCAAGGATGCCGAGCAGGGCCGTGCCGATCGCGCCTCGCTGCAGGTCGCCTTCGACTCGGCCAACGGCCTGCTGGCGCTGATCGGAGACATTCTCGACATCGCCCGGATCGAATCCGGACACATGGAACTGAACGCCACCGCCACCGACCTGACAGCGCTGGTTGCCGCTACCGTACGGGTGTTCGAAGGCAATGCCCGGCTCAAGGGCCTGATGTTGCAGACGGACTTGCACACGGTCACCGAGGGTGTGCTGGTTGACCCGCTGCGTTTCAAGCAGGTGCTGTCGAACCTGCTGGGCAATGCCCTGAAGTTTACCGAGCAGGGCCAGGTCAAGGTCACGCTGCGCTGGGGCGCGGAACAGCCCGGGCAGGTGCGACGGGTCTTGCTCAGCATTGAAGACAGCGGCATCGGCATCAGTGCTCAAGACCAGGCGCGCCTGTTCCACAACTTCACCCGGGTGGGCGAACAACAGGCACGCCAGGGCAGCGGCCTGGGCCTGGTGATCAGCCGTACCCTGTGCGAGCTGATGGGTGGCCGACTGAGCCTGACCAGCACCCCGGGCGTCGGCACGCGGGTCGACATCGAGTTGCAATTGCCGATTGCGACCCTGGCGCAAGCGCCCCTGGCAGAAATCGAGCAACCGCTGGCCGACAGTGCCTTGAACATATTGGTGGTAGACGACTACCCCGCCAACCTGATGCTGCTGCAGCGCCAGCTCAGTGTTCTCGGCCATCAGGTCAGCCAGGCCAGCGATGGCCAGGCCGCGCTGGGGCTGTGGCTGCAAGGGCAGTTCGATGCGGTGATCACCGATTGCCACATGCCCGGCATGGATGGCCATCAGTTGGCACGCCGGCTGCGCAGCGAGGAACACCTGCAGCAACGCCGCGCCTGCCTGATCCTCGGCTTGACCGCTAATGCCCAGGTTGAGGAGCGCGAGCGATGCCTGGCCAGCGGCATGAACGATTGCCTGTTCAAGCCGATCGGTCTCAATGAGTTGCGCCGTCATCTGATCGCAGTGACCAGCCCGACATCGGCGCCAGCAGTTACCGCGCAGGCGCAGGAGCCGGAGCATGCCAGCGGCTTCGATGTCGACAACCTCAAACACCTGACGCTGGGCGATCCGCAACTGGTCGAACGCCTGCTGCGGGAACTGGCGCACAGCAACAGCGACGACCTCAAGGCCCTGCGTGCCCTGGGCCCGGAACCTGTGCGCGATGCCTTGCGCGCCCTGGCCCACCGGATCAAGGGCGGCGCCAAGATGCTCAAGGCCCGTGGCGTGGTAAGGCGCTGCGAAGCGCTCGAGCAAGCCTGTGTTGGCGAGGCCAGCAGCGCCGATCTAGAGGTGCTGGCCAAGGCCCTGGAACACAGCCTGCAGACCCTCGAGGGGCAGCTCAACCAGCGGCTCAGTGCAACTGCAAGGTCGAGTTGATCTGGCTGATCGCATCGACCACATGCTGGGACCCCTGCTGGATTTCCAGAATCACCTCACCGGCTTCGTTAGCCAGTTCCACGCCAAGGCCGGTACGGCTGAGGCTTGACTGCATGCTGGCCACGGCGGTCAACGACAAGTCATGGTTCTGGCGCACCACCTCGACAATCTCCAGGGTGGCCTTGCTGGTACGTGCCGCTAGGTTACGCACCTCATCGGCCACCACGGCAAACCCGCGCCCGTGCTCGCCGGCCCGTGCCGCTTCGATGGCGGCGTTGAGTGCCAATAGATTGGTCTGGTCGGCGATACTGCGGATGGTCTGGACGATCTGCCCGATCAGCTCCGACTGCTTGCTCACCGCATCGATGCTGCGGGCGGCGGCATTGAGGTCCTGGGAGATTTCCTCGATCACCTGCACGGTTTGCTGCACCACCTGTGAGCCTTTGCGCGCACAAGCGTCGTTCTGCACCGAAGTGGCGTGGGCCGATTCGGCGGCGGTTTGCTGGGTACTGACCTGACGGGTGATGTCGCTGGCGAACTTGACCACTTTGTACAGCCGCCCGCGGGTGTCGAAGATCGGGTTGTAGGAAGCCTCCAGATAGACCATCTGCCCGAGCTTGTTGACCCGTTCAAAGCGGTGGGAATGGTACTCGCCGCGGTTGAGCGAGGCCCAGAAGGCCTTGTAGGCCGCCGACTCGCTTTCGCTCTTGTGGCAGAACAGGCTGTGGTGCTTGCCCACCACCTCGTCCAGGCGGTAATGCATGGTGTCGAGGAAGTTCTGGTTGGCCTCGATGACCTTGCCATCCGGGGTGAATTCGACCATGGCCATCGAGCGGCTGATGGCATTGATCAGGCTTTCGGTCTCGTGTTCGTGGCGCACCCGCTGGGTGATGTCCGAGGCGACCTTGATCACGCCGGTGACTTGCTGCTGCGCGCCGAGCACCGGCATGTAGCTGGCTTCGAGCCAGACTTCGCGCCCCTGCTTGTCGACACGGGCAAAGGTGCCGCTGCGCGGTTCACCGCGGCCCAGGTCACGCCATAACTGGTGATATTCCTCGCTCTTGGTGAAGGCTTCTTCGCAGAACATGCGGTGATGCTTGCCGCGAATCTCCTCGACGCTATAACCGAGGGTTTTGCAGAAGTTTTCGTTGGCGTCGAGGATCACCCCGTCGGGGCTGAATTCAATCATCGCCATCGAGCGGCTGATCGCCGCAAGTTTGCCACTCATGTGCCCCAAGGCCTGGGTGCAACGCTCGATTTCAGCCAGATCGGACTTACGATGCAAATCAAACATTTTGCAACACTCCATGCTCGGGATGTGCTGAGCATAGATCGCGATTAGCACCGTGCAAGCACTATGACATCACCGTGCAACGCCCGCCGACTGGCGGTTTCAGCTGCTTTCGCGGACCATCAGTTCAAAGCCCAGGTCCTGGCTTTGCACCTGCGCGCGTTTGCCGTCGAGCAGGCCCAGCAGCGCCTGGGCGGCGCAACGGCCAATGGCCGCGCGCGGGGTGCGAATCGAGGTCAGGCGCGGGACCATGTACGCTGAGGCGGGCAGGTCGTTGAAACCGACCATGGCCACTTGCTGCGGCACCTTGATGCCCTGGCGCAGCGCTTCGAGAATGGCGCCCTGGGCCAGGTCGTCGTTGCAGAAGAAGATGCCGTCGACATCCGCATGACGTTGCAGCAACTGGGCGAACAGTTCGCCGCCCAGGCCGATCGACGACGGCTGCGGGGCGAGCACTTCCCGCGCATGGGCATCCAGGCCCGCCTCGGCCAGGGCCTGGCGAAAGCCTTCGGCGCGCTGCATCACCCGCGGGTCGAGTTGTGCGGCAATAAATCCCGGGCGTTTGCAGCCGCGCTCAAGCAAATGCCGCGCAGCCGCCCTGCCCGCTTCCTGTTGGGAGAAACCTACCGACATGGCCTGGGCATCGCCGCCCAGTTCCATCATGTGCACGCAAGGTATGCCGCTGGCTGCCAGCAGCTGCTTGGCCGCGTCGCTGCGATCAAAGCCGGTGAGCAGGATGCCGCGTGGCTGGTAGGCCAGGTAGTTGCGGATCAGGTTCTCTTCTTCGGCAATATCGTAGTGATAGTTACCAATCAGCACCTCAAGCCCACGCGGTCGCATCACCTCATGGATGGCTTCCAGGGTGTCGATGAACAGGTGGTTGGACAGCGACGGGATCAACACCACGATCGACTGGCTTTGCGCCGACGCCAACGCCCGGGCCGCCGGATTGGCCACGTAGCCAAGGCTGGCAGCGGCCACCTGGACCTTCTCGACCAGCTCCGGGGCAACCGTGCTGACCCCGCGCAGCGCCCGCGAAGCAGTGATCGGGGAAACCCCGGAAAGCCTGGCCACTTCAGCCAAGGTGGGACGACCGGTAGTACGGGAGCCAATGCGGGTCATGACAGGTTTTATTTTCGACTTGCAAAGAATGGGGAACGGGCACTAAGGTAGCGCTGTCTCAGACCACAGGCAATGCAAAACTGCATGAGGCCAGGAATGAGCATCCAGACTGCTTTTACAAGATCAATAACATCTGGGTGGGAAGCGCCCGAGACTTTAGCCGTCTCACTTCAAGATAGCGCTATCTTGCCCTGCAGGAGGTACCGATGAATCCCCCCTTGTCCGCAATCGTGGTAATGGGCGTAGCTGGCTGCGGCAAGAGCTGCGTCGGTGCCGCCATCGCCAGCCATAGCGGCGGCCGCCTGATCGAAGGCGATGCCTTTCACCCTGCCGCCAACATCCAGAAGATGAGCGCCGGCATTCCCCTGGATGACGACGACCGTGCGGGTTGGTTGATCCTTCTGGGTGAAGAACTGCAACGTACCCTCAAAAGCGGCGCACGGCCGATCCTCACCTGCTCGGCGCTGAAAAAACGCTACCGCGATGCCCTGCGCCACGCGGTGCCGGACCTGGGCTTCGTGTTCCTCGAACTCAGCCCCGAAGAAGCCGAACGCCGGGTACTGGCCCGCCCCGGCCACTTCATGCCCGCCAGCCTGATCGAAAGCCAGTTCGCCGCCCTCGAACCGCCCCATGGCGAGCCACTGACCCTGCCACTGGACGCCACCCTGCCGGTGGACAAGCTGGCCATCGAGGTAGACCAGTGGCTAAAGCCCTGCGGTGAACCGTTGCTGGCGCGAACGGCCTGACCCTGGCTGTTTTCTCGGCTCACCAAAGATAGCGCTGTCTCGCCCCGTAAACGCTGCAAACGTTACGCCCACAAAAATGACAAGATGAGGCACTGAACCATGTTCGGTTTGGCAACTGATACCTACCTGCTGCTCGACGCGGTGATCACCATCATCGGCCTGGTGCTGCTGATCACCCACTTCAAGGTCCACCCCTTTGTCGCCCTGACCCTGGCCGCAGGCTTTCTTGGCCTGACCTCCGGCATGCCGGTGGCCAAGGTGATGAAATCATTCCAGGACGGCTTCGGTGGCGTGCTCGGCTTTGTCGGCATCGTCCTGGCCCTGGGCACCATGCTCGGCAAGCTGATGGCCGATTCCGGCGGTGCCGACCAGATCGCCCAGACGCTGATTCGTGCCTTCGGTAAACAGAAGGTGCACTGGGCGATGATGTTCGCCGCCTTTCTGGTGGGTATTCCGCTGTTCTTTGAAATCGGCTTCGTATTGCTGATTCCGCTGGTGTTCATCGTCGCCCGGCGCTCCGGGGTGTCGCTGATCAAGATCGGCATTCCGCTGCTGGCCGGGTTGTCGGTGGTCCACGGCCTGGTGCCGCCCCACCCGGGGCCGCTGCTGGCGATTGGCATCTTCAATGCCGACATCGGCAAGACCATCTTCTACGGGCTGATCGTCGCCCTGCCCACGGCGATCATCGCCGGCCCCCTGTACGGCAACTTCATCTCCAAGTACATCCCGGGCAACCCGAACAAGGAGCTGATGGACCAGATCGCCCGCGAGTCCGACCAGCACAACCTGCCTAGCTTCAGCATCACCCTGATCACCGTGCTGCTGCCGGTGTTCCTGATGCTGCTGAAAACCTTCGCTGACGTGGTACTGCCGGCCGAGCATATCGTCCGTCAGTGGATGGACCTGATTGGCCACCCGATCAGCGCCCTGCTTGCCGCCCTGCTCCTGGCCTTCTACACCTTTGGCGCGGCGCGCGGTTTTTCCCGCCAGCAGATCATGAAGCTGCTCGACCAGAGCCTGGCGCCAACGGCAGCAATCGTCCTGATCGTCGGTGCCGGTGGTGGCTTCAAGCAGATGCTGGTGGATACCGGCGTGGGTAATGTGATCGGGCAGATGGCCGTACAGGCGCAGATATCGCCAATCATGCTGGCCTGGCTGGTGGCGGCGGTGATTCGCATCGCCACCGGTTCCGCGACGGTGGCGACCATTACCGGGGCCGGGATCGTCGCGCCGGTGATCGGCATGATTCCGGGGGTCAACCGCGAGCTGCTGGTGCTGGCGACCGGCGCGGGGTCGTTGATTCTGTCCCACGTCAACGATGCCGGCTTCTGGCTGGTGAAGCAGTACTTCAACATGACCGTGGCCGAGACCTTCAAGACCTGGAGCATGATGGAGACCATCCTGTCGGTGGTCGGCATCATCTTTATCATGCTGCTGTCGTTGGTGGTCTGAATATCTGCGGGCTGCTGCGCAGCCCATCGCTGGCAAGCCAGCTCCCACAGGTTCGGTGTACACAGGACCTTGTGGGAGCTGGCTTGCTAGTACATCAGATCAAAAAGCTGCCTTGAAGATCGCCTCGATCTCCTCCTGGCTGGCCACCCGCGGGTTGGTCAGGCCGCAAGCATCCTTCAAGGCATTGCTGGCCAGGGTCGGAATATCCGCCTCCTTCGCCCCCAGCAGCGCCAACCCGGCCGGGATATCAATGGCCCGCGACAGGTTCTCGATCGCCGCCAGGGCCGCATCGCTGCCCTGCTCGGCGTTCATGGCGCTGACCTCCACGCCCATGGCCTTGGCCACATCACGCAGGCGCGCGGCACTGACGCTGGCGTTGAAGCGCTGTACATGGGGCAACAGCACCGCATTGCAGACACCATGGGGCAAGTCATAGAAGCCACCGAGCTGGTGAGCCATGGCATGCACGTATCCCAGGGAAGCGTTGTTGAATGCCATGCCGGCGAGGAACTGGGCGTAGGCCATGTTCTCCCGGGCCTGAAGGTCGCTGCCGTCGGCTACGGCCTGGCGCAGGTTGTCGCTGATCAGCTCGATGGCCTTGATGGCGCAGGCATCGGTGATCGGCGTGGCCGCCGTCGATACATAGGCTTCAATGGCGTGGGTCAAGGCATCCATGCCGGTGGCCGCCGTCAGGCCTTTGGGCATGCCGACCATCAGCGCCGGGTCGTTGACCGACAGCAGCGGCGTGACGTTGCGGTCGACGATGGCCATTTTCACGTGGCGCGCTTCGTCAGTGATGATGCAGAAGCGGGTCATCTCGCTGGCCGTACCGGCCGTGGTATTGATGGCAATCAGCGGCAGTTGCGGCTTGGCCGACCGGTCGACGCCTTCGTAGTCACGGATGTGCCCGCCGTTGGTGGCGCACAGGGCGATGCCCTTGGCACAGTCATGGGGCGAGCCGCCGCCCAGGGAAATCACACAGTCGCAACGCTCGCGCTGCAACAGCGCCAGGCCCTGCTCAACGTTGGCAATGCTCGGGTTGGGCTTGGCGCCATCGAAGATCGCCGAGTCGATGTCGCGCATCGCCAGCATTTCGGCCATGCGCTCGGCAACGCCGGCTTTGGCCAGGCCCGCGTCAGTGACGATCAAGGCCTTGCGCAGGCCATACCCGGCAATGGCAGCCATCGCCTCTTCGAGGCAATCGATGCCCATGATATTGACGGCGGGGATGAAAAACGTGCTGCTCATGGCGAGATCCTCATGCAATGTACCTTTGCCTTGAGGATCCGCCTGTCGGCCCTGCCCCGTGTTGATCTGGGGCAAGGCCTGGCTCAGCCGAGGAACAGCCGGTAGGCCGGGTTGTCGCTTTCGTCCCAGTAGCGGTAGCCCATGGCGTCCAGCGCCTCGGGCAGGCTGGCCTGTTCGTCCTGCGGCACTTCCAGGGCGGCGAACACCCGCGCCTCGGCGGCGCCGTGGTTGCGGTAGTGGAACAGGCTGATGTTCCAGCGTTTGCCCAGGCGCTCCAGAAAGCCCAGCAAGGCCCCCGGGCGCTCGGGGAATTCAAAGCGCAGCACGCGCTCGTCCGCACCCGGCCCGGCGTGGCCACCGACGGTATGGCGCACGTGCAGCTTGGCCAGTTCGTTGTCGGTCAGGTCCAGCACCGTGTAGCCCTGCTCGCGCAGGCTGGCCAGCAACTGCTCGCGGGGATCGGTCTGCGGGTGGGTCTGCACGCCCACGAACAGCCGCGCTTCCTTGCCCGGATAGTAGCGGTAGTTGAACTCGGTGATCTGGCGCTTGCCCAGGGCCTGGCAAAAGGCGCGGAAACTGCCCGGCTGCTCGGGGATGGTCACGGCGATGATCGCTTCGCGCTGTTCGCCAAGTTCGGCACGCTCGGCCACATGGCGCAGGCGGTCGAAGTTGACGTTGGCGCCGGAATCGATGGCCACCAGGGTCTGCCCCTGCACGCCTTCGCGGGCCACGTACTTCTTGATCCCGGCCACCGCCAGGGCGCCGGACGGCTCGGTGATCGAGCGGGTGTCGTCGTAGATGTCCTTGATCGCCGCGCACAACTCGTCGCTGCTGACAGTGATCACCTCGTCGACATAGTGGCGGCACAGTTCAAAGCAATGGGCACCGATCTGCGCCACTGCCACCCCCTCGGCAAAGCTGCCGACCTGAGCCAGCACCACCCGCTCGCCGGCGGCCATGGCCGCTTGCAGGCAATTGGAGTCGTGCGGCTCGACACCGATCACCTTGACCTCGGGGCGCAGGTATTTGACGTAGGCCGCGATGCCGGCGATCAGGCCGCCACCACCGACCGGAACGAAGATTGCATCCAGCTCGCCCGGTTGCTGGCGGAGGATTTCCATGGCCACGGTGCCTTGCCCGGCGATCACGTCCGGGTCGTCGAACGGCGGCACGAAGGTCGCGCCTTCGCTGTCGGCCAGTTTCAAGGCATGGGCCAGCGCGTGCGGGAAGCTCTCGCCGTGCAGCACCACCTGGCCGCCGCGCGAACGCACGCCTTCAACCTTGAGCTCAGGGGTGGTGGTTGGCATCACGATGGTCGCGCGCATGCCCAGTTCGCGGGCGGCCAGGGCGACCCCCTGGGCATGGTTGCCGGCCGACGCGGTGATCACCCCGCGCTGGCGCTGGGCCGGGCTCAGGCGGCTGAGACGGGTATAGGCACCGCGGATCTTGAAGGAAAAGGTCGGTTGCAGGTCTTCGCGCTTGAGCAACACCTGGTTGCCGAGGCTGCGCGACAAGGCCGGCGCAGCTTGCAGGGGCGTTTCGATCGCCAGGTCGTACACGGGTGCCGCAAGAATGCGCCGCACGTAGTCAGACAGCAGGTTCAGCGGTGCGGACGGTGTACGGGGGCTTACGGCAAGGCTGGTCATCAGTGACTCCTGGTGTTTTAAAGTGCCCAGGAGAGAGAGAAAGAACCCGCCTCCAGGGCGGGTTCGGTGCAAGTGCCAGCTAGCCCGCCAAAACGATAATGGCGGTAATAATGCTGTGCTGAGGCAACTGCAGGAATGTATTCATGGCAGCGAAACTAGCGCAGCCGCGCAGACAAAGTCAAGCAGGCTCGCGGGCGGAGTCCGGCACATCGAAGAGCCGGTCGAAGGCCCACTGGAACACGAAGGCATAGACGAAGAAGAACAGGAACAGCGCCAGGTTGGTCAACAGCGCCGCCCACAGGCTGATCTGCAACCAGCCGGCGACCACCGGCAAGAGGATCAACACCAGCCCGCCTTCAAAGCCCAACGCATGCACAAAACGCCGCCACAGGGTACGCCGACGCTGTGCCTGACGCGCCTCCCAATACTCGAAGGCCCAGTTGTAGAACATGTTCCAGGCCAGGGCCACCGCCGAGAGGATCAGCGACAGCACGGTGGAATGGGCCATGCCGGCATCGAAGGCCCAGGACAATACCGGCGCCACACACAGCACGGCGATGGTTTCGTAGAGTATGGCCTGAACGATCTTGCGCGCCTTGCATTGCATGTCTGCCTCCCTGAACGTCAATGAAGCCCCACCCTAGCCGCGTTGAGACGGCGGTTCAATTGAGCTAAATTGAGCCTCCCTCAATTGGCTTGAGCACCGTGTTCGCCAAACTGCCCCTGACTGCCCTGCGCACGTTCGAATCGGCGGCCCGCCTGGGCGGCTTCAAGGCTGCCAGCGACGAACTGGCGGTCACCCCGGCGGCGGTCTCGCACCAGATCAAGCGCCTGGAGTCGCACCTTGGCCTGCTGTTGTTTGAGCGCAGCGCGCAGGGGGTCAGGCTCAGCGAAGCCGGTGAGCGCTTGTACCTGCAGGTGCACCAGAGCCTGGCAAACCTGCAGCGCAGCCTCGAAGCGTTGCAACCACCCGGCGATCGCCAGCAACTGACCCTGACCACCACCGCGGCGTTTGCCAGCTTGTGGCTGATCCCCCGGCTGGGCGATTTCCATCATCGCCATGGCGACATTCAGGTCCGGGTGCTGACCGGCAGCGAGGTGGTCGACCTGCAGCGCGACCAGCGTTTCGACCTGGCCCTGCGTGCCGAATTCAATCCCGACCCCGGGCTGCAACGGATGCCGTTGCTGGCCGAGCATTTCTCGGTCTATACCCCGCCCGGTTGGCAGGAGCCACCTGCGGATCAGCCCCTGTCGCTGCTTGAGGTACCGTGGAGTTCGGTCAGTGGCGTGGTCATCGACTGGGCCCGCTGGTGCGCATTGGCCGGCTGTGAAGACTGGCTGCAGCGGGCGCGCTTTCATCGCTACGACGATGAACACTATGCCCTGCAGGCGGCCGCTGCCGGCTATGGGCTGGTGCTGGCGAGCAATGTGTTGGTCGCCGACAGCGTGCGCCAGGGCTTGCTGCAGCCGTGGCGCGATGAAGTGCGTCTGCCGGCCGCACAGTACAGCGCAGTGTGGTTGCCGGGGCGTGAGCGCGAACCTACCTTGCGGGCCTTCCTGGACTGGCTGGGCAGCGCTATTTGCGCTGGAGCGAATTAAATCCGTTCAAACTCGCGCACAAATTGATTACCCTGCTGCCCCGCCGCCTGGCCGTGCACTGCAGAGTGCCGCCAATCGCACCAGCAGGGCATGCCCCTCGGCTTGCAACACCCCTATCCCAGCCCCTTGGCAGAAGGAGGAGACCCGGCTCATGCTCGCGGCTCTCGACTTGCATCAGGACGATGCCGCGCTACCTAAGCGGGTCAGTCATCACTCGATCAACCAGCACCTGCGTGGGCCGATGCAACTGGCCACGGTCTTGCTGTGGTTTTACGCCGCCCCCGGCGTAGCCGATATCGGCCAGTGCGAGCGCCTGCGTCAGGCAACGCCCGCCAACCCCACCCAAGTCGACCAACTGCGCGCCCTGGGCCACTGCGCCATGCCCGAGCGCCCGGGTGAGGCGGTGGTCTACTACCAGGCCGCCGAAAGCCTGGGCGACAGCGGCAGCCGCCTGCCGCTGGCCTACGCCCTGGAAGCCTCGGGCGATTCCTACGCTGCGCAACCAATCTGGAAGCACCTGGCCGACAGCGAGTGGACCGACAACGCGCGCCTCACCGCCGCACGCAGTGCATTCAATGCCAACGATCCGTATCAGGCCGAAAAGTACTGGAACCAGGCGCCGCATGTAACGGCCGACGACTGGGCGCTGGGCGCGGCCATTGCCCGGCGCCAAAGCCAGATCGACGCCGCCATGAACTACCAGCGCGAGGCCCTCAAGCGCCAGCCGCGCCCCGACCACTACTACGCCGCCTCGGTGACCGCCGCGCAGAATGACGACCTGCGCCAGAGCACCGCCTGGCTGGCCGAAGCCGTACGCCTGGCGCCGGACCAGCCGCGCTACCGCGCCGACTACGGCATGCGCCTGTCAGGCTCGCAGGAGGAAGCGACCCGAGCCCGCTCGATTGCCCACCTTGAGCGCGCCACTCACGACTTCCCCGAGGACTACCGCCTCGGCGAAACCCTGGCCTGGCGCTACGCCGAAGTGGGGAACAGCGCCGCCGCGCGCAAAGAGCTGCGCCGGGTGCTGGATGTCGAGCAGGACCTGGTCGACGGCGATGACCAGTTCGGCAGCCTGCAAGCACGCAAGTACCGTCAGCGCCGCGACCATGAAGCGTTGTCGCGACGCGACCGCATCACCCTGGCCAGTACCTGGTCGCCGGGTGGCGTCTCGACCAACGACAACTTGCGTGACGAGCGCCAGAACCGCCGTGCCACCTCGCAAAACGTGCAGCTGGCGATGTGGGACCATGCCTTGGGCGAGGAACCGAGCCGCAATGGCAGCACCTTCTCGGTCTATGGCCGGGTGTTGTTTGGCGGCACGGGCCGCAACGACTACGCGCAAAGCATGGGCACCGGCGTCGGCCTGCGCTACAAGCCGTTCGGCACGGCCAACCTCAACCTCTACAGCGAGCTCTATCACCAGCGCCAGATCGACGATGCCCGTTACGGCGGCTTGAGCCTGGGCCAACTGATCAGCCCGAGCAAGGCTGGCGACAACTATGGCGACCTGCGCGGCCACGCCGCGTCGAGCAACGACCTGCTGCTGCGCGCCACCGCCTCGTTCCTCGACCAGGGCAAATGGCGCAACGACTGGCGCGCCGATGAAGACGACTGGGACGAGCGCTTCCTCTACCTCGATGGCGCCTGGTGGACCCGCGCCGGTGATCATCAATGGCTGTCGCGCTACCAGCGCGGACACACCTGGAAACTGCCCAGCACCTCGCCACAAACCCTGATGCCCTATGGCTTTCTTGAGCTCTCAAGCCAGGACCCGAGCAACGACTGGCGCCAGGACCTGCGCACCGGCCTGGGCTTGCGCTGGCAATGGTGGTTCGACGACGACCGCTACAACGCCTATCGCGGTTCGCTGAAAGTACGCGCCGAATACCAGCAAGCGCTGGGCGGTAATCTTTATGAACACGCCAATGGCGTGTTGCTGGGTGCGGAGTTGACCTTCTGATGCGCCGCTTGATCGCTGTGATGCTATTGGTGCTGAGCCTGCAGGCCAGCGCCGACGAACACCTGTTCTACCAACCGCTGAACCGCGACGCCCAGTTGAGCCAGGAACAATGGCGCTCGCGATGGAAGGCCAGCGCGGCCCAGGGCGGCAAAACCCTGATCGTGCAGTGGAGCGCCTACGGCGACAGCGACTTCGGTGGTGCCCGGGGCTGGCTGGCCAACAGCCTGCGCCTGGCCCACGAACAGGGGCTGCAACTGGTGCTGGGGCTGTACATGGACGCCGCCTATTACCAGCGCATCGACGCGCTGGACGGCGCCGGCCTTGCCGCCTACTGGAAGGCCCAACTGGGCAACGCCCTGGCCCAGCAGCGCAAGGTGCGCCAGGACTGGCAATTGCCGGTGGCAGGCTGGTACCTGCCAATGGAACTGGACGACCTGCACTTTCACAGTGCCGACCGCCGCCAAGCGCTGTACACCCAGTTGCAGGCGTTCAACCGCCGGCTGGATGCGCCGCTGCACATCAGCGCCTTCAGCACCGGGCGCCTGAGCCCGGCGGTCAATGCCCGCTGGCTGGAGCAACTGGCCAGCCTCAATGTGCAGGTCTGGTGGCACGACGGTGCCGGCAGCGGGCGCCTGGCGCCGCTGGTGCGCCAAAGCTACCTGGACGCCCTGCCCTGCAGCATCGGCATCGTCAATGAAGCCTTTCGCCAGCCCCGCGCAGCAGGCCAGCCCGTCAGGGCCGTGGCGGCGCAACCGCCGCTGCGCAGCGCTTGCCAGCCACGGGCGGTGTCAACAGATCAGGTCAAGCCGCCAAAGCGCTTGTAGAAGTTCTCGCCGACGTCCGGTAGCGGCCCGTCGGCGGTTTCCATGGCGCTTTCCAGCCATTGCTCGGCCGGGGCGACGATCAGCCGGTACAGGTTGCGGCACAATTGCCGGGCTGCGCGGCCTTCCCAGTCCCCCGGAAGCAGCTCGTCGGGGAGCTGCGGGTCACGCAGCAACAGCTTGCGGTACTCGTGAATCAACAGGATACGGGCCAGGAAGCAGTCCTGAGGGTCGAGCGTGGGTTGCTCGCGCAGGCTCTGCCAGAGCGGCCGAAACAACTGGATGAACTCGCTGTAATGGGCCGCCAGCTCCTCAAGGTTCCAGCTTTCGCGCACTTGCATGCGCAACGCCCGCGAGGCCAGTACATCCTGGGTGGTGGTCTCGAACAGGATGGTGTCTTCCTGCACGCCAAGCTCCAGCAAGGTGGCATTGACGTCGCCGCGGTCAAAACGCGGCGAGGCCAGTACCGTGGGTGCAATCGCGCCAAACCCCTGCCATTCGAGCTCTTCGCGCACCTGCTTGCGCTTGTCGGCAGGAAGCTGGGTCAGCATCGCCAGGCACCATGAGCCATCCCAGGCCGACAGGTTGGCGCTGTACACACGCTTGAAAGCCTTGTCGAAACGCCGCCGGCCGGTGCCGGTCAGGCTGTAATAGCTGCGCCTGCCAACCTTCTCTGCGGTCAGCCAGTTTTCTTTGCTCAGGCGAAAGATCGAGGTACGGATCAGCCGCTCGTTGATGCCCATGGGCTCGAGCAGCTGAATCAGGCTGCCCAACCACACGGTGCCACCATGGGGCTCGATGGCATCGCCATACAAGGTGATGATCAGCGAGCTGGCCCGTATGGGTGTCTGTTGCTGAAAACGGTTGATCAGCTGATTGAGCGGTGTCAGGGACGACATAGACGGTCCATCGAAAAAGTTGAAATATACCCCGCCGCCCAGCTCAAGACTACGCCGGCCCTGTTGCCCGAGGGTTTCAGGTGCTGCTGGCGGCCTTGGGGCGATGCTCGCTGTGGCTGATCCGTGGCCGGTCGGCTTCGACAGCCGACAACGGCGCGCACTCCACCAGGCTGCTGCAGCGCTGGCCGAGGAGTTGGTATTCGCGGGTGCCGGCTTGCTTCCAGGCCACTTCCTCATCGCTCAAGCGCCGGGTAACCCGGGCTGGCGAACCGACCACCAGCGATTGCTCGGCGCAGGTGAAGCGCGCCTTGACCAGGGCGCCAGCCGAGACGATCGAGCGCGCGCCGATGCGGGCGTAGTCCAGGACCACGGCATTGATACCGATCAGCGCATCAGCGCCCACCCGGCAGCCATGCAACACCGCGCCGTGACCGACATGGCCGTCGCGCTCGATCACCGTATCACTGTCGGGGAAACCATGCATGACACAGGTGTCCTGCAGGTTGGCGCCCTCCTCCAGCACGATCCTGCCGAAATCACCGCGCAAGCTGGCCAAAGGACCGATGTAGCACCGCGGGCCAACAATCACGTCGCCGATCAATACGGCGCTCGGGTGTACATAGGCACTGGGGTCGACCACCGGCGTGAGGCCGTCAAGGCTGTAGCAGGGCATGGCGAATCTCCTCGTAGCATTTAACCGCAATCACCTGACAGCAATAACATTTTATGTATCGTTTTACCATGTCACCATCAGTGCACCCCCTCCTATAATCCTCCGCTATTTATTGGATTCGGCGACACCACAGGCATAGAGCCACAAACAATTAGACACGCATTGTTATTTTTCGTGTTGTATTTTCGTATCGCTTCATGCCTATACTTTGACGAAACGGCTCCCGCCCGCCCAATAAAAATCCCGGCCTTGACGCCCGACCGCCCTGCGAGACCTTCGCCATGCCGCATACCCTTGCCGTGCACACCCACCAGGCGGTTTGCCTGATCACCCTGCAGCGCCCACAAGCACTCAATGCATTGACCAGTGAACTGCTGGCCGAGCTCGCCGAGCAACTGCAGCGCTGCGCCAGCGACGACAGCATTGGCGCCGTGGTCCTGACCGGCAGCCGCAAGGCCTTTGCCGCAGGCGCCGACCTCAATGAAATGGCCGGACGCGACCTGGTGGGCATGCTCAACGATCCGCGTCAGGTGCACTGGCAAACCATTACCCAGTTCGCCAAGCCCCTGATTGCTGCCGTCAATGGCTACGCCCTGGGCGCCGGCTGCGAACTGGCGATGCACGCCGACATCCTGATTGCTGGCGAGGACGCCCAGTTCGGCCAGCCGGAAATCAACCTCGGCATCATGCCCGGGGCCGGTGGCACCCAGCGCCTGCTGCGGGCGGTGGGCAAGTCGCTGGCCATGCAGATGGTCCTCAGCGGTGAGCCGATCAGTGCCAGGCGCGCCCTCGAGGCCGGCCTGGTCAGCGAAATCACCCCGCCGGAGCTGACGGTCGAGCGCGCCTTGCAGATTGCCCAGCGCATTGCCAGCAAAGCACCGCTGGCCCTGCGCCTGGCCAAGGAGGCGCTGCTCAAGGCCCAGGACCTGGACCTGGCCAGCGGCCTGCGCTTTGAACGCCACGCTTTCACCCTGCTGGCCGGCACCGCCGACCGCAACGAGGGCATCCGTGCCTTCCAGGAAAAACGCCGCGCCAGCTTCTGCGGCAAATAAGCCCCACCACCCCCTCGATTGACCTGAAACCAAAGGCAGATACCATGAGTTTCGAGCACATCCTGTTTTCCATCGATGCAGGCGTCGCCCTGCTCAGCCTCAATCGTCCCGAGCAACTGAACAGCTTCAACGGCCACATGCATGAAGAGGTTCAGGAGGCGCTGCGCCTGGTACGCCGCAGCGATGACGTACGGGTCCTGTTGCTGACCGCCGAAGGCCGCGGCTTTTGCGCAGGCCAGGACCTGGCCGACCGCAATGTCGTCCCCGGCGCCGAGGCACCCGACCTGGGCGAATCCATCGAGCGCTACTACAACCCGCTGGTTCACACCCTGCGCGACCTGCCGATCCCGGTCATCTGTGCCGTCAACGGCGTCGCCGCCGGTGCTGGCGCGAACATACCGCTGGCCTGCGACCTGGTGCTGGCTGCTCGCTCGGCCAGCTTTATCCAGGCGTTCTGCAAGATCGGCCTGATCCCCGATTCGGGCGGCACCTACGCCTTGCCACGGCTGGTCGGCATGGCCCGGGCCAAAGCCCTGGCCATGCTCGGCGAACGGCTGAGCGCCGAACAAGCCGAGCAATGGGGCTTGATCTACCGCTGCGTCGAGGATGCTGAACTGCGCGACGAGGCCATCAAGCTGGCCCGCCACCTGGCCACCCAGCCCACCTACGGCCTGGGCCTGATCAAGCGCAGCCTGCATGCAAGCCTGGACAACAGCTTCGAACAGCAACTGACCCTGGAGCGCGACCTGCAACGCCTGGCCGGGCGCAGCGAGGACTATCGCGAAGGCGTGAGTGCCTTCATGGCCAAGCGTACTGCTCAGTTCAAAGGGCGTTGAGCATGACTGCCCTCAGTCACAACGTCATGGTCGCGGTGATCGGCGCCGGGGCCATGGGCGCCGGTATCGCCCAGGTGGCGGCCCAGGCCGGGCACCGGGTGCAGCTGTACGACAGCCGCCCCGGCGCCGCCGCCCAGGCCATTGCAGCCATAGACCAGCACCTGGGCAAACGCGTGGCCAACGGCAAGCTCGCCGCCAGCGCCCGGGCCGAATGCCTGGCTCGCCTGCGGCCCGCCGCGCAGCTGGACGAGCTGGCCGACGCGGGCCTGGTGATCGAGGCCATCGTCGAAAAGCTTGAGGTCAAACGTGAGTTGCTAGGCCAATTGGAGTCGCTGTGCCGCAGCGACTGCATCCTGGCCAGCAACACCTCGTCAATCTCGATCACGCAACTGGCTGCCGGCCTTGCGCACCCGCAACGGCTGGTGGGCATGCACTTTTTCAATCCGGCACCGGTCATGGCCCTGGTCGAAGTGGTCAGCGGGCTGGCCACCGCCAGCCAGATCGCCGAGTGCATCAAGGACACCGCCCTGGCCTGGGGCAAGCAGCCGGTGCTGGCGCGCTCCACCCCAGGCTTTATCGTCAACCGGGTCGCGCGCCCGTTCTACGCCGAAAGCCTGCGCCTGCTCCAGGAGCAAGTGAGCGATTGCGCCAGCCTCGATGCCTTGCTGCGCGAAGCTGGCGGCTTTGCCATGGGCGCCTTCGAACTGACCGACCTGATCGGCCACGACGTCAACTACGCCGTGACCTGTTCGGTATTCGACGCCTACTACCAGGACCGGCGGTTTACGCCGTCGCTGGTACAAAAGGCGCTGGTCGACGCCGGGTACCTGGGGCGCAAGAGCGGCCGGGGCTTCTATGACTATCACCAACACGCACTGCGCCCACAACCGCTGAGCCTGGAAAGCCAGGCCGTGCCCGACACCCTGTTCGTCGAAGGCGAGCCTGGCTTGCTCGCGCCCCTGCTTGAGCGCCTGGCCAGCGCAGGCCTGGTGCTCAGCCACCGCCCCGGCAACGGCCTGTTGCGCATTGGCCAGGCGACACTGGCCCTGAGCGATGGCCGCCTGGCCAGCCAGCGGGCCAGGGATGAGGGCCTGAGCAACCTGGTCCTGCTCGATCTGGCACTCGACTACGCCAGCGCCAGGCGCCTGGGCATCAGCTGGGCAGCCGACACCTCGCCCGCCGCCATCGACCAGGTGGTGGCCCTGCTCAATGCCGCCGGCATTGCGCTAACCGCTCTGCGCGACAGTCCGGCCCTGTGCGTGCTGCGCACCGTGGTCTGCCTGGCCAACGAAGGCGCCGACGCCCTGTTGCACGGGGTGGCTTCGGCCGCGGATATCGACCTGGCGATGTGCGCCGGGGTCAATTACCCCTGCGGCCCACTGGCCTGGGCCGACGCCCTGGGCATCGACTACACGGTGCAGGTGCTGAGCAACCTGCAGGCCGCCTACGGTGAAGAACGCTACCGCCCCTCCCTGCACTTGCGTCGGCTGCTGGCCGAAGGAGCCTGCTTTCATGAATGAACGATTGGACCTCGCCAGCCGTTGCGCCCAGGCGCTGTTCGAACGCGACCCGGCCAGCCAGGGCATGGGCATGCGCCTGCTGGCCGCCGGCCCCGGCAGCGCCCGGGTCGGCATGAGCGTGCGCAAGGACATGCTCCAGGGCCATGGCACCTGCCACGGCGGCTACCTGTTTGCCCTGGCCGACTCAGCCTTTGCCTTTGCCTGCAATAGCCACAACGAAGCCACCGTCGCCCTGGGCTGCAGTATCGACTACGTCGCCCCGGCGCACCTGGACGATACCCTCACCGCCACCTGCAGCGAGCAAAGCCGCAGCGGGCGTACCGGCAACTACGCCGTACGCATCGAGAACCAGCAGGGCCAGTTGATCGCCCTGTTTCACGGCAAGTCCTACAAAGTACGCGGCACTGTGTTGCCCGAGGAGCCCCAGGCATGACCGACGCCCTGATCATTGACGCCTTGCGCACCCCAATCGGCCGCTACGCTGGCGCCCTGAGCAGCCTGCGTGCAGACGACCTCGGCGCCCTGCCCCTGCGCGCCCTGTGCCAACGCCACCCGCAGGTCGACTGGAGCGCCGTCGACGATGTGATCTATGGCTGCGCCAACCAGGCCGGCGAAGACAACCGCAACGTCGCACGCATGTCGGCGCTACTGGCCGGCCTGCCGCCCAGCGTGCCCGGCACCACCGTCAACCGCCTGTGCGGTTCGGGGCTGGATGCAATCGGTAGCGGCGCCCGCGCCATCCGCTGCGGTGAGGCCGGGCTGCTGCTGGTGGGGGGCGTCGAGTCGATGTCGCGGGCGCCGCTGGTCATGGCCAAGGCCGAACAGGCGTTTTCCCGCCAGGCTGAACTGCATGACACCACCCTGGGCTGGCGCTTCGTCAACCCGCTGATGCAACAGCAGTACGGTATCGATTCCATGCCGGAAACGGCCGAGAACGTCGCCGCGCAGTTCAACATTTCCCGGGCCGATCAGGATGCCTTTGCCCTGCGCAGCCAACAGCGCGCCGCGGCGGCCCAGGCCAGCGGACGCCTGGCCAGGGAGATCGTGCCGGTGACCATCGCCCAGCGCAAAGGGCCGGCACACGTGGTCGTGCATGATGAACACCCCCGCGCAGAAACAACCCTCGCGCAATTACAGAAACTGCCTACGCCCTTTCGGGACAACGGCACGGTGACAGCCGGTAATGCTTCAGGCCTGAATGACGGGGCTTGCGCCCTGCTGCTGGCCAGCCGCGAACAGGCCGAGCGCTTTGCTCTCAAAGCCCGCGGACGGGTGCTGGCGATGGCCACGACCGGGGTCGAACCACGGATCATGGGCATCGGCCCGGTGCCGGCGACACGCAAGGCGTTGGCCCTCGCCGGGTTGAGCCTGGCCGACATGGAGGTGATCGAGCTCAACGAAGCGTTCGCCGCCCAGGGCCTGGCAGTACTGCGCGAGCTGGGGCTTGCCGACGACGACCCGCGGGTCAACCCCAACGGCGGCGCCATTGCCCTGGGGCATCCGCTGGGCATGAGCGGTGCCCGCCTGGTGACCACGGCGCTGCATGAACTGGAGCAACGCCAGGCGCGTTATGCCCTGTGCACCATGTGCATCGGCGTCGGCCAGGGCATTGCCTTGATTATCGAGCGCCTGGAGGACTGAAGCCGTACCCTAGCTCCACACTCAAGCCGCGTGCAGACGGCAACAAACAACAACAATTAGAGTGAAACCATGAACATGCAGATCCCCAATGCCCCCGTGCTCGACCCGCTGGAAACCGCCAGTATCGACGAACTGCGCCAGCATCAACTGCAACGCCTGCGCTGGAGCCTGAGCCATGCCTACCAGAACGTGCCCATGTACCGGCAACGTTTCGATGAGCTGGGCGTGCACCCTGATGACATCCGCTCGCTCGACGACCTGGCGCGCTTTCCCTTTACCTGTAAAGCCGACCTGCGCGACAACTACCCCTATGGCCTGTTTGCCGTACCGCTGCACGATGTGGTGCGCCTGCATGCCTCAAGCGGCACTACTGGCAAGCCGACCGTGGTCGGCTATACCCAGAACGACATCAACACCTGGGCCAATGTCGTCGCCCGCTCGATTCGCGCCGCCGGCGGGCGGCGTGGCGACAAGGTCCATGTTGCCTACGGATACGGCCTGTTTACCGGCGGGCTGGGCGCGCACTATGGCGCCGAGCGCCTGGGTTGCACGGTGATCCCCATGTCCGGCGGCCAGACTGAAAAACAGGTGCAGCTGATCCGCGACTTCCAGCCCGACATCATCATGGTCACCCCCTCGTACATGCTCAACCTGGCCGACGAGATCGAACGCCAGGGCATCGACCCGCATTCGCTGGCCCTGCGCCTGGGGATTTTTGGCGCCGAACCCTGGACCCCGGAACTGCGCAGCGCCCTGGAGGCACGCCTGGGTATTGAAGCCCTGGATATTTACGGGCTGTCGGAGATCATGGGCCCCGGGGTGGCCATGGAGTGCGCCGAAAGCAAGGATGGCCCGACCGTCTGGGAGGACCACTTCTACCCCGAGATCATTGATCCGGTGAGCGGCGCGGTACTCCCCGACGGCGAGCTGGGCGAGCTGGTGTTCACCTCGCTGAGCAAGGAAGCCCTGCCGATGATCCGCTATCGCACCCGCGACCTGACTCGCCTGCTGCCAGGCACGGCGCGGCCGATGCGGCGCATCGACAAGATTACCGGCCGCAGTGACGACATGCTGATCATTCGCGGGGTGAACGTGTTCCCGACGCAGGTCGAGGAACAGCTGCTTAAAATCAAACAGTTTTCAGAAGTCTACGAAATACATCTGTATCGTAATGGAAATCTGGACAGCGTCGACGTGCATGTCGAACTGAAAAGCGAACACCAACACCTGGACCCGGCCCGGCAGCAGGACCTGTGCAGCGAGCTGAGCCGGCATATCAAGACGCATATCGGTATCAGCTCGCGAGTGGTACTGCAGCCCGCCTATTCGATCAAACGCTCGGAAGGCAAGGCCTGTCACGTCTTCGACAAGCGCAAGTAATACAGCCGCGGGCCGCCTCGCGGCCCATTGCCCGCAACCTCTTCGCAGGTCACGCCCCGCGCTGTCGGGGCTTTTTCATGCCCGAATAAAGCGATACACAAGACGAACTCGATACACATTTTTATGTTTGATATTTTGCCCTGTATCACATATAACTGTCTTCAGCCTCAAAGCCCCCTTCATAAAAGGCTGGAGAACACCATGTACGCACAACTGGTAGAAACCGGCGTCAAGCGCCTCAAGAGCCTGGATGAGATGTCCGCGCAAGAGCGCGCGTTCCAGCAACGGATCGATGACGAAATTAAGATCGAAGCCAAGAACTGGATGCCCGACGCCTACCGCCAGACCCTGATCCGGCAGATCTCGCAACACGCCCACTCGGAAATCGTCGGCATGCTGCCGGAGGGCAACTGGGTAACCCGCGCCCCGACCCTCAAGCGCAAGCTGCAACTGATGGCCAAGATCCAGGACGAAGCCGGCCACGGCCTGTACCTGTACAGCGCCATGGAAACCCTGGGCGCCGACCGCGACAGCGAAATCGCCAAGCTGCACAACGGCAAGGCCAAGTACTCGAGCATCTTCAACTACCCGACCCTGAGCTGGGCTGACATGGGCGTGGTGGGCTGGCTGGTGGACGGCGCCGCCATCGTCAACCAGGTGGTGCTGCAGCGCACCAGCTACGGCCCTTACTCGCGGGCGATGATTCGCATCTGCAAGGAAGAGAGCTTCCACCAGCGCCAGGGCTACGAAATGCTCCTGACCATGATGCGCCACGGCACCCAGGTACAGAAGGACATGGTCCAGGACGCCATCAACCGGCTCTGGTGGCCGGCGCTGATGATGTTCGGCCCCAGCGACGAGCACTCGCCCAACAGCGCCCAGTCCATGGCCTGGAAGATCAAGCGCCAGAGCAACGACGAACTGCGCCAGCGCTTCATCGACCAGACCATCCCGCAGCTCGAACTGCTCGGCTGCAGCGTCCCGGACCCGGCCCTGAAGTGGAACGCCGAGCGCGGCCATTACGACTTCGGCGAAATCCAGTGGGACGAGTTCTACGAAGTGCTCAAGGGCAACGGCCCGTGCAACCAGGAACGCGTCGCCACCCGACGCCAGGCCATCGAGGATGGCGCCTGGGTCCGCGCCGCCGCCGTCGCCCATGCCCGCAAAAAACACAACAAGATTGCCGCCTGACCGGAGAGCCCGCCATGTCCGAATGGACCCTGTTTGAAGTATTCGTGCGCAGCAAGCACGGCCTGAACCACAAGCATGTCGGTAGCGTCCACGCCGCCGACGCCACCATGGCGATCGAGAACGCCCGCGAGTTGTACACCCGCCGCAACGAAGGGGTCAGCCTGTGGGTGGTGCCCTCGGCGCTGATCATTGCTTCCTCGCCCGACGAGAAAGAGCCGCTGTTCGATCCGTCGCAGGACAAGGTCTACCGCCACGCCAGCTTCTATGAGCTGCCGGCCGAAGTGGGGCATATGTAACATGACCCAGGACCTGATCCCCTACCTGTTGCGCCTGGGCGACAGTGCCATGATCCAGGGCCAGCGCCTGTGTGAATGGTGTGGCCATGCGCCGGCGCTGGAAGAAGAACTGGCGCTGATGAACGTCGGCCTCGACCTGGTCGGCCAGGCCCGCAATTGGCTGGACTACGCGGCCGAAATGAGCAACGACGGCCGCGACGCCGATCATCTGGTGTTTCGTCGCGATCAGCGCGACTACCGCAACCTGCTGCTGGTCGAGCAGCCCAACGGCGATTTCGCCGTGACCATGCTCAAGCAGTTTCTCTACGACGCCTGGCACTTCCAGGTGCTTGAGCAACTGAGCCAGTCGCTCGACCCGCGCATCCAGGGCATAGCCGCCAAGGCGTTGAAAGAGGTCACCTACCATTTGCGCCGCTCGGGCGAGTGGATCGAACGCCTGGGCGATGGCACCGAAGAAAGCCACCAGCGCATGCTGGCAGCCATCCCTCAGGTGTGGCGCTTTACCGTTGAGCTGGTCAACAGCGACGCGCTCGAACAACGCCTGTTCGAGGCCGGCATCATCGGTGATCCGCAGGCCATCGCCGCCGCCTGGCAGCAGCAGGTGGCCAGCACGTTCGCCAGCGCCACCCTGCCCGTCCCGGCCGCCGCCAGCCCCTTCTACCTGGACAGCCGCCGCGGCATCCACAGCGAGCACCTGGGCCTGTTGCTGGCCGAAATGCAGTTCCTGCCACGAGCCTACCCCGATGCAACCTGGTGAACTGATTGCCAGCGATGGCGGCGCCCGGGCGGCGCGCGGCGACGACCTGAGCCGGGCCTGGGCGGTACTGGCCCAGGTCATGGACCCGGAAGTGCCGGTGGTCAGCGTGGTGGAGCTTGGGATCGTTCGCGAGCTGAGCTGGCAAACCGGCCACCTGCAGGTGGTGGTCACCCCAACCTACTCCGGCTGCCCGGCCACCGAGGTGATCGAGCAGGACATCTGCCAGGCCCTGGAGGACGCAGGCTTTGTCACGCCACGGCTCAAGCGCCAATTGCACCCGGCCTGGACCACCGACTGGATCAGCGCCAGCGGCCGGGAGCGCCTGCAGGCCTACGGCATCGCGGCGCCCCAGGGCAGTGCCAGCAAACGCAGCCTGCTGGGTGACAGCCCGCTGATCAGTTGCCCGCAATGCGGCAGCAGCCATACCGAATTGCTCAGCCAGTTCGGCTCGACCGCCTGCAAGGCGTTGTATCGCTGCTGCGACTGCCGTGAACCTTTCGACTATTTCAAATGCATCTGAGCGCACATTGCTGCGCCTGATGGAGAACGACCATGAGCCAGTTCCATAGCCTGACCGTCAAGCAAGTGCGCAATGAAACCCGTGATGCGGTGTCGATCCTGTTCGACGTACCGGATGACCTGCGCGAACAGTTTCACTTCGTCCAGGGCCAGTACCTGGTCATGCGTACCCACCTGGACAACGAAGAAGTACGCCGCTCCTATTCGATTTGCACCGGGGTCAATGATGGCGAGTTGCGGGTGGCGGTCAAACGCGTCGCCGGCGGGCGCTTCTCGGCCTTTGCCAACGATGTGCTGGCGGCGGGCGACGTACTGGAGGTCATGCCGCCGGCCGGCAGCTTCAATGTCCAGCTCGACCCCGCGCGCCAGGGCAACTACCTGGCCGTGGCGGCCGGCAGCGGTATCACGCCGATCCTGTCGATCATCAAGACCACCCTGGAGCACGAACCGCACAGCCGCTTCACCCTGCTCTACGGCAACCGCGCCAGCACCTCGGCACTGTTTCGCGAGCAGCTTGAAGACCTGAAGAACCGCTACCTGCAACGCCTGAACCTGATCTTCGTGTTCAGCCGCGAGCAACAGGACATCGATCTGTACAACGGTCGTATCGATGCCGACAAATGCAACCTGTTGTTCAGCCGCTGGCTGGATGCGCCGCGCCTGGATGCCGCGTTCATCTGCGGGCCGCAGAGCATGACCGAGATGGTGCGCGACAGCCTCAAGGCCAATGGCCTGGCAGCTGAACGGATTCATTTCGAGTTGTTCGCTGCCGCTGGCAATGAGCAACGCCGCCAGCAGCGCGAAGCGGCACGGGTCGAGAACCCGCAGAGCAGCCAGATCACCGTGATCAGCGACGGCCGCGCGCTGGCCTTCGACCTGCCGCGCAACACCCTGAGCGTGCTGGATGCCGGCAATGCCATCGGCGCCGAGCTGCCCTACTCGTGCAAGGCCGGGGTGTGCTCGACCTGCAAGTGCAAGGTCATCGAAGGCGAAGTGGAAATGGACAGCAACCACGCCCTTGAAGACTACGAAGTGGCCGCCGGCTATGTGCTGTCGTGCCAGAGCTATCCACTCAGCGCCAAGGTGGTGCTGGACTTCGACCAACTCTAAGCCCAAGGAGCAGAAGACGACTTTCCCTGTGGTACCTCGCGTGTCCTGACAACAACCAAAATAACAAGAGTACGGCCATGACCCCCAACGACATCGAAAGCATCAGCCAGCACCCTGACTTCCAGCAACTGGTCAAACGAAAACGGCGTCTGAACGGGGTCCTGACCCTGATCATGCTGTGCATCTATTACGGCTTCGTCCTGCTGGTGGCGTTCTCCCCCGAGACCCTTGGCCAGTCATTGAGCGGTGGGGTCACCACGGTCGGCATGCTGGTCGGGGTGCTGATCGTGCTGGCCTCGTTTGCCCTTACCGGGATCTACGTGCATCGCGCCAACAATGTGCTCGACCCCTTGAACGACAAGGTCAAGCGGGAGTGTGCACAATGAACTGGACCGCGATCGCAATGTTCCTGCTGTTTGTACTGTTCACCCTTGGCATTACCCGCTGGGCGGCACTGCGCACCCGTTCGGCGAGTGACTTCTATACCGCCGGTGGTGGCTTGAGCGGTTTTCAGAATGGCCTGGCCATTGCCGGCGACATGATCAGCGCCGCCTCCTTCCTCGGCATCTCGGCGATGATGTTCCTCAATGGCTACGATGGCCTGCTGTATGCCCTGGGGGTGCTGGCCGGCTGGCCGATCATCCTGTTCCTGATTGCCGAGCGCCTGCGCAACCTGGGTAAATACACCTTCGCCGACGTGGTGTCCTACCGCCTGGCGCAGACGCCGGTGCGCCTGACCTCGGCCTTCGGCACCCTGACCGTGGCGCTGATGTACCTGGTGGCGCAGATGGTCGGTGCCGGCAAGCTGATCGAACTGCTGTTCGGCATCAGCTATTTCAATGCGGTGCTGCTGGTCGGTGTGCTGATGGTCTTCTATGTGACCTTCGGCGGCATGCTGGCGACCACCTGGGTGCAGATCATCAAGGCCGTCCTGCTGCTCTCGGGCACCAGCTTCATGGCCTTCATGGTGCTCAAGCATTTCGGCTTCAGCACCGAGGCGATGTTTGCCGGCGCGGCGGCGGTGCACGCCAAAGGCACGGCGATCATGGCCCCCGGTGGCTTGCTGTCCAACCCGATAGACGCCATATCCCTGGGCCTGGGGATGATGTTCGGCACGGCGGGGCTGCCGCATATCCTCATGCGTTTCTTTACCGTCAGTGACGCCAAGGAAGCGCGCAAGAGCGTGTTCTATGCCACTGGTTTCATTGGCTACTTCTACCTGTTGCTGATCGTGGTCGGCTTTGGCGCCATTGTCATGGTCGGCACCGAGCCGGCCTACCGCGATGCCAGCGGCGCAATCATCGGCGGCGGCAACATGATCGCGGTGCACCTGGCCCAGGCGGTGGGCGGCAACCTGTTCCTCGGTTTCATTTCGGCGGTGGCCTTCGCCACGATCCTGGCCGTGGTCGCCGGCCTGGCGCTGTCCGGCGCCTCGGCGGTGTCCCATGACCTGTATGCCTGCGTGATCCGCAAGGGCCAGGCCAGCGAGAAGGAAGAGATGCGCGTCTCGCGCCTTGCCACCTTAGGGATTGGCGTGCTGGCGATCATTCTCGGCCTGATGTTCGAGTCGCAAAATATTGCCTTCCTCTCCGGCCTGGTGCTGGCCATCGCCGCCTCGGTCAACTTCCCGGTGCTGTTCCTGTCGATGTTCTGGAAAGGCCTGACCACGCGCGGCGCGGTGGTCGGCAGCATGAGCGGGTTGATCTCGGCGATCGTCCTGCTGGTGCTCAGCCCGGCGGTGTGGGTCAACGTCCTGCATCACCAGCAGGCGCTGTTCCCCTACAGCAACCCGGCGTTGTTCTCGATGAGCCTGGCCTTCTTCGGCGCCTGGCTGTTCTCGGTCACCGACACCTCGGCGCGGGCCACCGAGGAACGTGGCCGTTATCTCGCGCAGTTCATTCGATCCATGACCGGGATCGGCGCCGCCGGCGCCAGCAAGCACTGACACCAACAACAAAAACGATTGTCGGGTATAAAAATAATGAACCACATTCGCCTCAAGCCAGCCTCGCTGCTGGCCAGCCTTGCCCTGCCCATGGTCGCCGCACCGGCCATGGCGGACTTTTTCGCTGACAGCCACGCCAAGCTCGAGCTGCGCAACCATTACCTGAACCGCGATTTTCGTCAGGACAACGCGCCCCAGGCCAAGGCCGAAGAATGGGGCCAGGGCTTCACGGCTAAACTGGAGTCGGGCTTTACCGAGGGGGCCGTGGGCGTTGGCGTCGACGCCATGGGCCAACTGGGGATCAAGCTCGACTCCAGTCGCGACCGCCGTGGCACTGGCCTGTTGCCCTACGGGCGCAACAGCCTGGAGCCGGCCGACGACTACAGCGAACTGGGCCTGACCGCCAAGCTGCGCGCCTCGAAAAGCGTGTTGCGCCTGGGCACCCTGCAGCCGTTGTTGCCGGTGGTGGTGTACAACGATACCCGCCTGCTGGCCTCAAGCTTTCAGGGCGGCTTGCTCAGCAGCCAGGAAATCGACGGCCTGACGGTCAATGCCGGGCGCCTGACCAAGGCCAACCTGCGCGACTCTTCAAGCCGCGACGATATCGGCTATGGCGCGGCCAGCAGCGACGGCTTCGATTTTGCCGGCGGCAGTTATGCCTTCAACCCGCAACTGAGCCTGAGCTACTACTACGGCAAGCTTGAGCACATCTACCGCCAGCAGTTTGTCGGCCTGGTGCATACCCTGCCATTGGCCGAGGGCCTGAACCTGCGCAGCGACCTGCGTTACTTCGACAGCCGCGGCGATGGCGCCGAACGTGGCGGACAAATCGACAACCGCAACTTCAACGCCAGCTTCGCCCTCGGCGTGCGCGCCCACAAGTTCACCGCCAACCTGCAACAGATGTCTGGCGACAGCGCCTTTCCGTTTCTCAACGGTGGCGACCCCTACACCGTCAACCTGGTCACCTACAACACCTACACCCGCGCGGGGCTGGACTCCTGGCAACTGCGCTACGACTACGACTTCGCCGCGCTCGGCGTACCGGGCCTGAGCTTCATGACCCGCTATACCGACGGCCGTCACGCCAAGGCCGGGGCCATCGACAACGGCCGTGAGCGCGAGCGCGATACCGATATCACCTACGTGATCCAGAGCGGCCTGCTGAAAAACGTCAGCCTGCGCTGGCGCAATGTCATGTTTCGCTCGGGCAACGGCCTGACCACGGCGCTGGACGAGAACCGCCTGATCATCGGCTACACCCTGGCGCTGTGGTAAGCGCCAAGCCCGTGTGCAATCGATTACCTGAAACCGGAGGACACCCGATGTCTGCTGCCCCTACCTTGCAAAGCTTCATTGCCGGCCGATGGATCGGCCAGCACGGCGCCACGCCGCTGCGCAGTGCCCTGGACGGCCATATCATCGGTTACAGCCACGAGGAGCGCCCGGACTTTGCCGAGGCCATCGAGCATGCCCGCGCTCAGGGCCTGCAGGCCCTCATGGCCATGGACTTCCAACAACGCGCCGCCCGCCTCAAGGCCCTGGCCTTGTACCTGAGCGAACGCAAGGAGCAGCTCTACGCCCTCTCCCACCACAGCGGTGCCACCCGTGCCGACAGCTGGATCGACATCGAAGGCGGCAACGCCACGCTGTTCGCCTACGCCGGCATCGGCGCGCGGGAGCTGCCCTCGGGCAATATTTTTCACGAAGGCCCGGCCATCCCCCTGGGCAAACAGGGCTCGTTCGTCGGCAGCCATATTCTGGTCCCGCGAGCGGGCCTCGCGGTGCATATCAACGCGTTCAACTTCCCGATCTGGGGCATGCTGGAGAAATTCGCCCCGACCTTCCTGGCCGGCATGCCCTGCATCATCAAACCCGCCACCGCCACCAGCTACCTGACCGAAGCGGTGGTGCGCCTGATGGCGCAATCCGGCCTGCTGCCGGCCGGTAGCCTGCAACTGGTGATTGGCAGCACCGGCGACCTGCTCGACCGTCTGCAAGGCCAGGACCTGGTGACTTTTACCGGCTCAGCCGACACCGCGGCAAAACTGCGCGTGACCCCGAACCTGATCCGTCACTCGGTCCCCTTCAGCGCCGAAGCCGACTCGCTCAACTGCGCGATCCTCGGCCCGGACGTCAAGCCGGGCGATCCGGCGTTCGAGCTGTACATCAAGGAAGTGGTCCGCGAAATGACCACCAAGGCCGGGCAAAAGTGCACCGCGATCCGCCGCGCCATCGTCCCGGCCCGGCACATCGACGCCGTCGCCAGCGCCCTGCGTGAGCGCCTGAGCCAGGTGGTGGTGGGCGATCCGTCGATCGAGGGCGTACGCATGGGCGCCCTGGCCTCCCATGAGCAGCAACGCGATGTCGGTGAACGCCTGCACAGCCTGCTGCAAAGCTGCGAGCAGCTGTTCGGTGCCAGCGATGGTTTCGCCCCGCGTGGCGAAGGGGTCAGCGAAGGGGCGTTCTTTGCCCCGACCCTGCTCCAGGCCCGCGACCCGCATGCCGAAGGCGGCGCCCATGACATCGAGGCCTTCGGCCCGGTCAGCACCCTGATGGCCTATGACGACCTCGACGAAGCCCTGGCCTTGGCCGCACGGGGCAAAGGCAGCCTGGTCGCCAGCCTGGTGACCTGCGACCGCCAGGTGGCGGCCAAGGTCATCCCGGTAGCAGCCGCCTGGCACGGCCGGCTGCTGATCCTCGACCCGCAGGCGGCGCCGGAGTCCACCGGCCATGGTTCGCCGCTGCCGCAACTCAAGCACGGCGGCCCGGGGCGTGCCGGTGGCGGTGAAGAGCTCGGCGGCCTGCGTGCGGTCAAGCACTACCTGCAACGGGCGGCGATCCAGGGTTCGCCGAGTATGCTCACGGCGGTCACTGGCGAGTACGTGCGCGGCGCCGAGGTGATTGAAACCGAGGTGCATCCGTTTCGCCGTTACTTCCAGGACCTGCGCATCGGCGAGTCGCTGCTGACCCACCGACGTACCGTCACCGAAGCCGACCTGGTGAACTTCGGCTGCCTGTCGGGCGATCACTTCTACATGCATTTCGACGAAATCGCCGCCAGGGACTCGCAGTTCGGCAAGCGCATCGCTCACGGCTACTTCGTGCTGTCGGCCGCGGCCGGGCTGTTTGTCAGTGCCGCTCCCGGTCCGGTACTGGCCAACTACGGCCTGGATACCCTGCGCTTCATCAACCCGGTGGGCATTGGCGACACCATCCAGGCCCGGTTGACCTGCAAGCGCAAGATCGACCAGGGCAAGAGCAGCCCGCAAGGCATCCCGCAAGGGGTGGTGGCCTGGGATGTGGAGGTGACCAACCAGTTGGGAGAGCTGGTGGCCAGTTATGACATTCTGACCTTGGTGGTCAAACGTGAGGTCAGCCCCGTGGCAACCTGATCTTGAACTGCGCGCCACCGAGCGCTGACTGGCCGACAGTCAGCGTGCCACCCTGGCCCTCAATGGCCCGGCGGCTGATCGCCAGGCCCAGGCCAAAGCCGCCAGTGGTCCGGTCGCGACTGCGGTCCAGGCGGTAGAACGGCTGGAAGATCAGCTCACGCTGATCAGGCGGGATGCCGATGCCGTCATCCTCCACGGTCAGCAGGCAATGGCCCTGCGGGTCCAGGCTCAGGCGCAGGAGGATCTGCCCGTCGCAATAGCGCATGGCGTTGCGCACCAGGTTCTGCAAGGCGCGGGCGGTCAGCCGTGGGTCGAGGATGAAGCGCGGCAGTTTGTCGTCGGCGCGCACCTGCCATTCGATGCCGCGGCCATCGAGCTCCTCGGCAAAGCTGCCAAGAATACTGTCGACCAGCTCCAGCAACGACACCTCGACCCGCTCGCGCGCCTGGTCGGCGTTCTGCAGGCGGCTATAGGACAGTAGCTCGAGCACCAGCTCATCCAGCTCGCGGACATGGCCGACCAGTTCCAGCAGGCGCTTGCGGCAGTTCGGCGGCACTTCGTCGAACAGCAATACCAGGCCAAAATCCAGGCGCGTCAGCGGCGTGCGCAGTTCATGGGACACGGCGTTGAGCAGTTCGCGTTGCTGGGTCAGCAGGCGCTCGACGTCCTGGGCCATGGTGTCGAACACCTGGGCCAGTTCGCCGATGTTCGAGCGCGGCGGAATATGGGTGCGCTGCGACAACTCGCCCTGGCCCAGGCGCCGTGCGGTTTCCTTGAGGCGCTCAAGGTCGCGCCAGTGCGGCCATACCCAGAACAGCAGGCAACCGAGCAAGGCGGCGCCAATCAGTACGGTCACCACCCAGGACAGCAGGCTGATGTCCATCGGGTCGGGCGGGTTGCTCAGTTCCACCAGCCAGGTGTCGTCCAGCGGCGCCAGGGCGGTTTCGTAGTAGCCCCAGTCGCCCAGGCGCACCACGTTCTGCCCGGCGTTGAGGCGATCGCGTTCTTCATGGCTCAGGCCGATCTGGTCCTGGCGGCGCAGCTCGATCTCAAGGGGCGCGAAATCCGCCGCCAGCTCCCTGGCCTTGGCCGGCCACTCGCTGGCCGGCACCTGCTCGAACTGCTTGACGATCAGGCGCTGCACGCCCCGCGCCTGATCAAGGTTGTAGGCGATGAAGCGCTGATGAAAGGCGCCGACGATGGCGTCGGGAATCAGGAAGATCGCCCCGGCATAGGCCACGATGGTGATCAGGTACAGACGGATGAGGATCTTCAGCATGAGCCGCTAGAACTCCCACTCGACCCGGCTGAACAGGTAGCCCTTGCCCCACACGGTCTTGATCTTGCGCGCTTCGCCGGCGCTGTCGTCGAACTTGCGCCGCAGCTTGGAAATCGCCACGTCCACCGAGCGGTCGGTACCGTTGAACTCGATGCCGCGCAGTTGCTGGAGGATACGGTCGCGGCTGAGCACCACCCCGGCGTTGCGCGCCAGCACCACCAGCAGGTTGAACTCGCCGCTGGACAGCTCCACGGGTTGTTCGCGCCAGAACACGTTGCGCTCGGCCAGGTCGATGCGCAGGCCGCCGACCACGATCAGGTCGCTCTCAAGCCGGGGCTCGTTGATGCAGCTGCGGCGCAGCAATGTGCGTACCCGGGCCAGCAGCACCCGTGGCTCGCAAGGTTTGGTCACGTAGTCGTCGGCGCCCATCTCCAGGCCCAGCACCTGGTCATGGCTGTCGTCGCGGGCGGTCAGCATCAGGATCGGCAAGGCCTGGGACTCGGCGCGCAGCAGCCGGCACACCTGCAGGCCATCGAGGCCGGGCAGCATCAGGTCGAGGATCACCAGGTCCGGCTTGTTGCGCCGGGCTTCGGCCAGCACATGGTCGCCACGGGCAATCACATTGACACTGAAGTCGTTGCGCTGCAGGTAGCTGGCGATCAGTTCGGACAGGGCGCAGTCGTCTTCGACCAGGAGGATATTCGGCATGGGTAGTTTGACAGGCTGGGAAAGTCAGGCAGGATATAAGAGCTCACGCGCTCGCAGGATAAAGCTTCACACTTTTTTACACATGGCCTACACAGCTTAACTGTTGCCCGTCGGTCGCCTGCCTTAGCATTGCCGGGTCATTTTCGGAAGATCCGCATGTCCAGTACAAGTCCCGCCCGTCTGCGCGCCCTGGCGCCGCTGTTGTTGATCACCTTTGCCCTGAGCGCCTGCGACGACAAATCGCCGGCCGAAGAAAAGGCCCCGCCGAGCGCCGTCAAGGTCGAGACCGTGCGCGTGCAGCCGCTGGCGATCAGCACCGAGCTCAATGGCCGCATCCTTGCCCCACGTACCGCCGAGGTACGTGCGCGAGTGGCCGGGGTGGTGCTCAAGCGTGTGTACCGCGAAGGCAGCGACGTCAAACAGGGCGATGTGCTGTTTCGCATCGACCCGGCGCCGTTCCAGGCCGATTACGACAGCGCCCGCGCAAGCCTGGCCCGCGCCGAAGCCACGCTGTTCCAGGCGCGCTTGCAGGACCAGCGCTATCGCGAGCTGATCGGCATCAATGCGATCAGCCGCCAGGAGCATGACAACGCCCGCGCCGCCTTCCTGCAAGCCGATGCCGATGTCGCCGCTGCCAAGGCTGCGCTCGAGCGGGCCAAGCTCAACCTCGGCTACGCCACCGTCACCGCGCCGATTTCCGGGCGTATCGGTCGCGCCCTGGTGACCGAAGGCGCCCTGGTGGGGCAGAACGAAACCACGCCGCTGGCGACCATCCAGCAGTTGAACCCGATCCATGCCGACGTCACCCAGTCGACCCGCGAGCTCAATGCCCTGCGCCGCGCCCTGCGTGCCGGCGAACTGCAGCAGGTGGGCCAGGACCAGGCCAGCGCGACGCTGATCCAGGACGACGGCACGCCCTACCCGCTGCCGGGCAAGCTGCTGTTCTCGGACATCAGCGTCGACCCGAGCACCGGGCAGATCACCCTGCGCAGCGAGTTCCCCAACCCGGACCTGGACCTGCTGCCGGGCAGTTTCATCCGCGTGCGCCTGGAGCAGGCGGTCAAGCAACAAGGCATCAGCGTGCCGCAACGGGCCATCCTGCGTGACAGTGCTGGCAACCCGAAGGTAATGCTGGTGGATGCCGAACAGCGCATCAGCGAACGTTCGGTGGTATTGGGCAGTGTGCAGAACGACCGCTGGATCGTCAGCGACGGCCTGGCCCCCGGTGACCGGGTGGTGGTCGAAGGTCTGCAGCACATCAACCCCGGCGACCAGGTACAGGTCGACAACGCGGGCAAGGACGCCCTTCCCATCGTTCAGTCCAACGGCCAGTGAGGGCCTGATTCATGCCGCAGTTTTTCATTGACCGCCCGGTCTTCGCCTGGGTGGTCGCCTTGTTCATCCTGCTGGCCGGCGCCCTGGCCATCCCGCAGTTGCCGGTGGCCCAGTACCCCGACGTGGCGCCGCCGCAGGTGGAAATCTACGCCGTGTACCCCGGCGCCTCGGCGCAGACCATCGACGACAGCGTGGTCAGCCTGATCGAGGAAGAGCTCAACGGTGCCGACAACCTGCTCTACTTCAGCTCGCAAAGCAGCCTGGGCAGCGCCACCATCACCGCCACCTTCGAGCCGGGCACCAACCCGGACCTGGCCCAGGTCGACGTGCAGAACCGCCTGAAAGTGGTCGAGTCGCGCCTGCCGCGCCCGGTCACCCAGCAAGGACTGCAGGTGGAGAAAGTCTCCACCGGCTTCCTGTTGATGGTGACCCTCACCGCCATGGACGGCAGCCTCGATGAAGTGACCCTGAGCGACTTTCTCGCCCGTAACGTGATGAACGAAATCCGCCGCCTCAAGGGTGTCGGCAAGGCGCAGCTGTATGGTTCGGAACGGGCCATGCGCATCTGGATCGACCCGGCCAAGCTGATCGGTTTCAACCTCACCCCGGATGACGTCAACGACGCCATCGCTGCGCAGAACGCCCAGGTGGCGCCAGGCAGCATCGGCGACCTGCCGGGTACCGGCACCCAGGAAATCACCGCCAACGTGGTGATCAAGGGCCAGCTCAGCACCGTGCAGGAGTTCAAGGACATCGTCCTGCGCGCCAATCCCGATGGCTCGACAGTCACCATCGGCGATGTCGCCCGGGTCGAGATCGGCAGCCAGGAGTACCAGTACGGCACCCGCCTCAACGGCAAGCCGACCAGCGCCTTCAGTGTGCAGTTGTCGCCCGGCGCCAACGCCATGGAAACCGCGACCCTGGTGCAAGCCAAGCTCAACGAGCTGTCGCGCTACCTGCCGCCGGGGGCCAAGTTCGACATCCCCTACGACACCTCGCCGTTCGTCAAGGTCTCGATCCAGCAGGTCATCACCACCCTGCTCGAAGCCATGGCCCTGGTGTTCGCGGTGATGTTCCTGTTCCTGCAGAACATCCGCTACACCCTGATCCCGACCCTGGTGGTGCCGGTGGCGCTGATGGGTACCTTTGCGGTGATGCTGGCGCTGGGCTTCTCGGTCAACGTGCTGACCCTGTTCGGCATGGTCCTGGCCATCGGTATCCTGGTCGACGACGCCATCGTCGTGGTCGAGAACGTCGAGCGGATCATGAGCGAAGAAGGCCTGGCACCGCGCGAGGCGACGAAAAAGGCCATGAGCCAGATCAGCGGCGCCATCGTCGGCATCACCCTGGTGCTGGTGGCGGTGTTCCTGCCGATGGCCTTCATGAAAGGCTCGGTGGGGGTGATCTACCAGCAGTTCTCGGTGTCGATGGCGGTGTCGATCCTGTTCTCGGCGTTCCTCGCCCTGAGCCTGACCCCGGCCTTGTGCGCGACCCTGCTCAAGCCGATCGCCAAGGGCTCGCACCACGAGAAAACCGGCTTCTTCGGCTGGTTCAACCGCCGCTTCGAAAGCATGACCAATGGCTACCAGCGCTGGGTGATCCAGGCCCTCAAGCGCAGCGGCCGCTATTTGCTGGTCTACCTGGTGCTGGTGGCCGGGCTGGTATACGGTTTCAGCCAACTGCCCTCCTCGTTCCTGCCCACCGAAGACCAGGGCTACACCATTACCGACATCCAACTGCCGCCGGGGGCCAGCCGCGCCCGCACCGAACAGGTGGCGGCGCAGATCGAGGCGCATAACGCCACAGAGCCTGGCGTCGGTAACAGCACCCTGATTCTCGGCTTCAGCTTCTCTGGCAACGGCCAGAACGCGGCGCTGGCGTTCACCACTCTCAAGGACTGGTCCGAGCGCGGCAGCGACGACAGCGCGCAATCCATCGCCGACCGCGCCAATGCCGCGTTCAGCCAGCTCAAGGACGCCATTGCCTATTCGGTGCTGCCGCCGCCGGTGGATGGCCTGGGCACGTCCAGCGGTTTCGAGTTCCGTCTGCAGGACCGTGGCGGCCTCGGCCATGCCGGGCTGATGGCGGCGCGCGACCAGTTGCTCGCCGCCGCGGAAAAAAGCCCGCTGCTGGTCAACGTGCGCGAAAGCGCCCTGGCCGAGAGCCCGCAGGTGCAGCTGGAAGTCGACCGCAAGCAGGCCAATGCCCTGGGCGTGTCGTTTGCCGATATCGGCAACGTGCTCAACACTGCGGTGGGCTCCAACTACGTCAACGACTTCCCCAACCAGGGGCGGATGCAGCGCGTGGTGGTGCAGGCCGAAGGCGATCAGCGCAGCCAGGTCGACGACTTGTTGAAGATTCACGTGCGCAACAGCAACGGCAAGATGGTGCCACTGTCGGCCTTCGTCCAGGCCAAGTGGATCACTGGCCCCGTGCAGTTGACCCGCTATAACGGCTACCCGGCCATTGCCGTGTCGGGCGAGCCGGCACCGGGCTACAGCTCCGGCGAGGCGATGAACGAGATCCAGCGCCTGGTCGATCAACTGCCTCAGGGCATGGGCCTGGAATGGACCGGCCTGTCGCTGCAGGAGCGCCTGTCCGGCGCCCAGGCGCCGATCCTCATGGGCCTGTCGCTGCTGGTGGTGTTCCTGTGCCTGGCGGCGTTGTACGAGAGCTGGTCGATCCCGACCTCGGTACTGCTGGTGGTACCGCTGGGCGTACTGGGCGCGGTGATTGCGGTGAGCCTGCGCGGCATGCCCAACGACGTGTTCTTCAAGGTCGGCCTGATCACCCTGATCGGCCTGTCGGCGAAAAACGCCATCCTGATCATCGAGTTCGCCAAGAGCCTGGTCGATGAAGGTCACGACCTGGTCGATGCCACCGTGCAAGCCGCACGTTTGCGCTTGCGCCCGATCGTCATGACCTCGCTGGCGTTCATCCTCGGTGTGGTGCCCCTGGCGATTGCCAGCGGCGCCAGCTCGGCCAGCCAGCAGGCCATCGGTACCGGGGTGATCGGCGGCATGCTCAGCGCCACCCTGGCGGTGGTGTTCGTGCCGGTGTTCTTCGTGGTGGTGATGCGCCTGACCGGCAAGCGCCGGGCCAAGGGCCACGCCCGAGCGTGCGCGCCGGTAGCCAGCGACAGCTGATCTGGACAGACTGCGGCGTGCATGGGAAGGTGATCGGCTGATACCGCCAGGAACCCTGACCATGCCCGCCGCCCCTCCCCCCTGCTCCATCCTCATCCTTGCCGGTGGCCGCGGCCAGCGCATGGGCGGCCAGGACAAAGGCCTGCTCGACTGGCAGGGCCAACCCCTGATCGCCCACATCCACGCCGTGGTGCGGCCGCTGACCGACGACCTGATCATTTCCTGCAACCGCAACCAGGACCTGTACCGGCCTTACGCCGATCAGTTGGTGGGGGATGCCGAAGCGGATTTTCCCGGGCCACTGGCCGGGGTGCTGGCGGGGCTGGCGGTGGCGCGGCATGAATGGATGCTGGTGCTGGCCTGCGACGCGCCGTTGATCGACCAGGCGCTGATCCTCGACCTGATGCACCTGGCCAATGACCAACAGCAGCCGGCGATGATCCGCCAGGGCGGCTACTGGCAGCCGATGTTCAGCCTGATTCCCTGCGCCTTGCGCGCTGACTTTCAGCGAGCCTGGGATGCGGGCGATAGAGGTGTGCAACGGACCTTGCGCCAGCACCCGGTGCGGGCCGTGGAGTGCGCTGAGGGCGACCTGCGCCTGAGCAATTTCAATACCCCGGAGTTTTTGCGCACCTAGTCATCGCTGGGCAAGCCCGCTCCCACAGATTGATGCAGGACCTGTGGGAGCGGGCTTGCCCAGCGATGAGGCCGGAGATCGCTGACAAGTCCAGCTTCAGCGCAACCGCGACCTGATCCGGTGGCACACGTCCAGCACCTGCTCCACCTCCCCCTCGCCCAGGTCGATCTTGCACGCCATGTTGCTGAACACCTGCGCCGCCTCGGCCTTGAGCTCACGGCCCTTGTCGGTCAGCAGCAGGTTACGTCGACGGCGGTCATTGGGGTCGAGATAGACAGTGATGAAGCCATTGTCGGCCAGACGCTTGACGATCGGTGTCAGGGTGCCAAGGTCGAACAAGGTCAGCTCGCTCAGGGCACTGATCGAGACATCGTCCTGGCCCCATAACCCGGCCATCACCAGCAATTGCGGGTAGGTCACACCGCGCTTTTTCAGCGGTTCGGCGTAGTCACGGACCATGGCATTGGCGGTCGAATACAGCGAGAAGCACAGCATCCGGTCGAAGTCGAAGGTCGGGTCAAGCATAGGCACCTCCGCGCACGCGGCTCAATTCATGGACCGCCTCGACCAGGGTCGCCACCGCCTCTGGCGAGGTTGCCGGCGAGATCCCCTGGCCCAGGTTGAACACATGGCCAAAGCCTGCGGCCGGCGGCCCGAAGGCCTGCAAGGTGCGCTGCACTTCGCGGCGGATGCAGGCCTCATCGCCCAGCAAGACGCTGGGGTCGAGGTTACCTTGCAAGGCGACGCTGTGGCCCACCAGTTGCCGGGCCATGCCCAGGTTACAGGCCGAGTCCAGGCTCAGGGCGTCGGCACCGCTGTCGGCCATTTCGCCAAGCCAGGGGCTACCACCTGGGGTGTAGATGATCGACGGTACCCGCTGACCGTGATGGGTCTTGTGCAGGCGCGCCAGCACCTCGCGCATGTAGAACAGCGAGAAACGCTGGTAGGCGCCATCGGCCAGGGCCCCGCCCCAGGTGTCGAAGATCATCAGCGCCTGGGCGCCGGACTCGATCTGCGCATTGAGGCTGGCCGCCACCGCTTGGCTGGTGACCTGCAAAATGCGCTGAAGCAGTTCCGGGCGGCGGTAGAGCATCTTCTTGATCAGCTGGAAATCACCCGGCGGCCCGCCTTCGACCATGTAACAGGCCAAGGTCCAGGGGCTGCCGGCAACGCCGATCAGCGCCGCCTTGGGGTCCAGCGCCCGGCGGGCCTGGGCCACGGTCTGGTACAGGTAGTCCAGTGACTCGGGCTCAGGCACACGCAGGCGCTTGATGGCCTGCTCGTCGCGCAATGGATGGCGAAAACGCGGGCCCTCGCCCGTGCCAAAGTACAGGCCCAGGCCCATGGCATCAGGCACGGTGAGGATATCGGAGAACACGATTGCCGCATCCAGGTTGAAGCGGCGCATGGGTTGCAAGGTAGCCTCGGTGGCGTAGTCCGGCGTTTTCGCCAGGTTCAGGAACGATCCGGCGCGGGCCCGCAACTCTCGGTACTCGGGCAGGTAACGCCCGGCCTGGCGCATCAGCCAGACCGGTGTGTGCGCAGTCGGCTGACGCAGCAAGGCCTTGATTAAAGTTGTAGTGTGCAAGGACAGGTAACTCGTACTGGATTCGCGAGAATCGTTGGAAAGACCGCCTATCAGTGGCGGTTGGGCACAGCGTGAGCAATCTCCCGGCGCAAGGCCTCGATGGTAGCGCGGTAATCGCTCTGGGCAAAAATCGCCGTGCCGGCAACGAACATGTCAGCCCCGGCGGCAGCCACCTGGCCGATGGTTTCGAGGTTGACGCCACCGTCTACCTCCAGACGGATCGCCCGGCCACTGTCGTCGATAAGCTTGCGCGCTGCAGCTACCTTGGGCAATACCGAAGGGATGAACCGCTGCCCGCCAAAGCCCGGGTTGACTGACATCAGCAGGATCAGGTCGAGCTTGTCGAGCACGTAGCGAGCCGCGTCGAGGGTGCTGGCCGGGTTGAACACCAGGCCTGCCTTGCAGCCCAGGTCCTTGATCAACTGCAGCGAGCGGTCCAGGTGCAGGGTGGCTTCGGGATGGATCGAGATGTAGTCGGCGCCGGCCTCGGCGAAGGCCTGGATCATCGCATCCACCGGGGTGACCATCAGGTGCACATCGATCGGCGCGGTGATCCCGTGGCTGCGCAAGGCCTTGCAGAACTGCGGGCCCATGGTCAGGTTGGGCACATAGTGGTTATCCATCACATCGATATGGATGACATCGGCACCGGCGGCCAGCACCTGCTCGGCTTCAGCGCCGAGGCGGGCGAAATCGGCCGCCAGAATCGATGGTGCAATCCAGAACTCTTTCACGGGTGTACTCCATTACTCATTGACTAATCGTTGCCGCGGCCCCGACTCACGCTGAAGCAGCGCAGCGTTGATCTGGCCGATCAAGGCCGCGCTCGGCTCCTCCAGGTGAAAATGGTGGCCGCCGTCATGCCAGTGCACCTGGGTGGCCCAGGGCAAGGCGTGTTTTCTTTTGTCGAACTGGGCGCCGGCAAACAGCCCCTGGCGCCCAAGCATCAGGTGCAGCGGGCAATTGATCTGGCGCAGGAAATCGCAGGCCTGACGCTCGGTCAGCTGCATTGCTTCGGGCAACACCAGGCGCGGGTCATGGCGCCAGCGGTAACCGTCGCCGACGCTGAGCAGGTCGCGCATGGCCAGCAACCGCGCGCCCTCGGCGCACAGCGTGGCGTCGATACTGTTGCGCCGCTCGCCAATGGCCGCTTCAAGGCTGTCGAACTGCGCCGTTTGCGCTGCCGAGAAGCCATGCAGGCGGGTGCGCAGGGCCAGGCGCAGCAGGCGCTGGGACTTTTTCAGGTGCTCGACGGTGTCTTCTTCGGCGATGGTAAAAGGCGCCCCCATGCCGTCGATGAACACCATGCTGTCGATCGACTTGTTCATTGCCGCCAGAATCGATGCGACCCCCGTGCCCATGGAATGGCCCAACACTGAAAAACGCTTCCAGCCCAGGCATTCGACCAGCGCGTTCATGTCATCAGCGTGTTCCCACAGGTAATAGCCGCTGTCGCCGCGACGGTGCTCGGAACGCCCGTGGCCGGCCAGGTCCGGGGCGACCACAAAACACTCATCAAGCAGCGGCGCAATGCGCTCGAACGACGCCGCGTTGTCGAGCCAGCCATGTACGGCCAGCACCGGATGGCCACGCTCATTGCCCCAGATACGCAATGCAACATGGTTGCCGTTAACGTCCAGCGATTGATCGCGGCCTCTATTGCCCAGACTCATGTCCGTACCTCCTGTATGACTGAATCACCCATCAAAGGCGCCGTTCAACCGGCCACCGCCAGTTGTGCGCTGCGCGCCGTGTGCTGCAGCTGCTGCAGGTCGAACTTGCCGTTGGCCGTACGCGGCAGGGTGCCTTCGATACTGATCGACAGGGGTACCTTGTGCGACTCCAGGCCGTGCCGGCAACGTTCGAGCAACTGTTCCACGCTCAGGCTCACACCTTGGCCCAAGGTGACGAACGCCCATAACGCCTCGCCGACCGACGCATGCTCGATACCGACCACCGCCGCCGCTTCGACGCCATCAATGGCATAGAGGAAGCTCTCGACTTCACTGGGGCTGACCTTCATGCCGCGCGATTTGATCACGTGGTCCATACGGCCCTGGAAGTACAGGTAACCGTCCTCATCAAGGCTGCAGTAGTCGCCGGTGTACAGCACGCTTTCACCCGGGTAAGGGCCCGGCTTGAGCTTTTGCGCCGTGGCCTGGGGGTTGCGCCAGTAACCTGCCATCACAGTGGCGCCGCGAATCACCAGTTGACCGACCTGATGCGGCTGGTCGATACGCCGGCCTTCGTCGTCCACCAGCCACAGCTCGGTGTTGGGGATGGCGATGCCGACACTGCCTGGTTTGTCGTCTATATCTTCCGGTGGCAAGTAGGTGCAGCGCTTGCACTCGGTCAGGCCGTACATGGAAAAGATCTGCGCCTGGGGGAACAGGCCTTTCATTTGGGCGATGTGGGTCGGCTTGAGGGCCGCGCCGGTGTTGGTCACCATGCGCACCTGGGGGAAAGTCGCCTCGCGCTTGTGCGCGTATTCATGCAGGAGCATGAGCATGGTCGGCACGAACGGAATGACCGTGACCTGATACTGGCGAATCTTTTTGATCAGGAAGATCGGCCAGGTGAATTCCTTTTCCAGCACCAGGGTGGCACCACTGCTCAAGGCCATGATCATCTGGTAAAGGCCGTAGTCGAACGACAGCGGCAACGAGCACAGCACGTTGTCAGTGGCTGTGTACCCCAGGTAGGTATGCAGCGAGTTGAGCGCCGCGAGCATGTTGCGGTGGGTAAGCATCACCCCCTTGGGCGCGCCAGTGGACCCTGAGGTGTAGATGATCGCAGCCAGGTCCAGGTCGAGGTTACCGCACGGCAGTGGCACGCCGGCGCCCTGCCCCAACAGGCTTTCGACAGTCTGGGTAACCGGGGAGTCGGCTTCGCCGTCGAGCAGCACGATGGCCTTGAGGTAGCTCAGCTCGGAGGTGCCCGCCGGCAGGCTGGCGAATTTCTCCGAGGTGGTGATCAGTACCGAGGCCTCGGCATCGCGGATGATGTAGTCGAGGCTGTCGGCCGGGGTTTCCAGGCCGACGTTGACCATCACCCCGCCGGCCCTGAGTACGCCCCAGAACGCACAGACGGTCTCGACCCGGTTGCCCAGGCACACCACCACCCGCTCCTGGCGCTGCAGGCCATTGACCTGCAGCCCGGCAGCCAGGCGCCCACTGGCTTCGTCGAGCTGGGCATAGGTGTAGGTTTCATCGGCATAGATGATCGCTGCCTTGTCCGGGTACAGGCCGTTGGGACGGTCCAGCACGTGCTGCAAGAGGACGTCAGACGCCTTCATGCTGCACCTCGAAACGTGCCCGGCGCACCGCCGCCGGTTGACGGTGGGCGTCAATATAGCCGGCCAGGGTGGCGACGGTATTGAAGTGTCCGGGGGCGATGGTGTCGGGGTTGACGAAGAAACCTTCGATATCGTCTTCCAGATTGACCAGCAACTCCATGGAGGTCAGTGAATCCAGCCCCAGGTCGTCCCGCAAATGCGAGTCGGCGCTGATCACGGTGTTTGCCGGCAGTTTCAGCACCACCCGCAAGATCTCGCCGAGCTGACGCTGGGTCGCCGCCTGGGCGATCGGCGTCGGCTCGCTCGCCGCCGGGGCAGCGCCGAGCATGGCCGACAGCGGTACATCGGCGTGGCTGTCACGGATGTCCAGGGCGGTTTGCCGGGCACGGGCGAGGAACAGCTGGCCGTTGCTGACAATCACTTCGGCCGGGTGGCCATGGCTGTGGAACAGGGTCGGCGAAGCAGACGGGCCGTAGGCACCTGAGGCGGTGACGGCGAGGATGTCGCCCTCGTGCAGGGTTTCGATCTGCAGGTCACGGGCCAGCAGATCATCGGGGCTACAGAGCGGCCCGGAGATATGGTATTCGCGCAGCGGCGCGCCGGTGCTGCCGGTGGCGTGGACAATACGGAAGTTGCGTTTGAGCACCTGGCCGCTGCCAGCGGCGGCGCCATGACAATTGGTACCGCCATCGGTGACGGCAAAGGTCTTGCCGTGGTTTTCCTTGATGTTGTCGACCGTCACCAGCAGGGCACCGCACTTGCCGGCGACGAAGCGCCCCGACTCGACAATGATCCGGGTCTGCGGGAACTGCTGATTGAACGCCTCGAACAGTGGCGCCAGCAGTTGCTTGAGCTGGCGGGTGTCGAGTTCGCTCTCGTTCTCGTAGTACTTAATACCCAGGCCGCCGCCGACATCGACCATGCTCATGTCCAGGTTGTAGCGCCGGGTCAGGCTACGGTAGAGGCCAAGAATGTACTTGGCGTTGTCGTACACCGACTGCGCATCGAGGATCTTGGTCCCGTTGTAAACGTGGATGCCTTTGATCTGCAGGTTTGGCAACGCCGCGTAGTCGCCGAAATTGGCAACGGCCGTATCTTCTTCAATGCCGAAATGGGTCGGCCGCCCGCCCATCTTCCACGGGGAACCGGAGGCGGAGAAGTTAGGGTTGATACGAATCGCCACCGGCGCCACGCGGCCGAGTTCGCCCGCCAGCGCCGAGAGTTTGCGCAGTTCGGTTTCAGATTCGACGACGATGGCAAACACCCCAACTTCCAGGGCGCGCCGATGTTCCTCGGGTTTCTTGTAGGGCCCGAGGAAAATGATGTCCTCAGGAGCGACCCCGGCCTTCAGGGCGATTTCCAGCTCGCCCAGCGAGCAGACTTCGGTATTGCCGCCGTAGGAGCGGATCAGTTTCACCAGGGACAGGTTCGGGTTGACCTTCAACGCATAGAAGATATCCACGCAGTCCGGCAATGCATCGCGCAACTCGTTGAAACTGCTGCGTAGCACGGCTTCATCGTAGAGGTAGGTCGGTGTCCCGAACGTCGCTTTTGCCTGGAGGACCAGTTCCTTGGAAAGCTTCATCTGTTGCTCCCTTCGTTCTTATAGTGTGCCGCCGCTGCGCGCGTACCCCGTCCCGGCTTGAGAGCACCGAGACAAGGGCGTATAGCGGGATGGCGTCAAAGTTGGTTGCGCACCACTTGCCGGGCGAGTAAGTGGGCCCGACATAAAACTTTGCGCGCAAAGTTTGTGAAATTCTGCGTCCGCATTTGCCGTGATGTCAAGATAATTCCACGGGGTTTTGTCTGCGACACAACGACACGCTTTTGCCGGCAGGTTCGATGCAGAACAGAGATAAATCGCCGCACCCAATCCATAACAGGTGCGCCATTGTCCAATGAATACGGGGGTTTTATCTGATCCGGTATTAACGCCGGTTTCTGAGTCTGTTTTGTATGCCAGCAGCTTCCTAGAGTCTGCGCCTGTGCCCCTGCCCCACGGCAGGGCGAGCCATACAGGAACTGTGGAAACTAGCCATGAGCACACATCAACAGGCGCAGGCCTATAACTACAAGGTGGTCCGGCAATTCGTCATCATGACGGTGGTCTGGGGTATCGTCGGCATGGCCATGGGCGTCTGGATCGCCTCGCAACTGGTCTGGCCCGAGCTTAACCTCGACTTGCCGTGGACCTCGTTCGGCCGCCTGCGCCCCTTGCACACCAGCCTGGTGATCTTCGGCTTCGCCGGTAGCGCGCAGTTCGCCGCCAGTTATTACGCGGTACAGCGCACCTGCCAAGTGCGGCTGTTCAGCGACAAACTCGCCGCCTTCACCTTCTGGGGCTGGCAGGCGACCATCGTGATCATGCTGGTCAGCCTGCCGCTGGGCCTGACCACGACCAAGGAATATGCCGAGATCGAATTCACCGGCGCGGTGTGGATGGCGATCGTCTGGGTTGCTTACGGCATCGTCTTCTTCGCCACCCTGATGCGCCGCAAGGCCAAGCATATCTACGTCGGCAACTGGTTCTTCGGTGCCTTCATCGTGGTGATCGCCATGCTTCACGTGGTCAACCACCTGTCGATTCCGGTGAGCTGGTTCAAGTCGTACCCGGTGTACTCCGGGGCCACTGACGCCATGGTGCAATGGTGGTACGGCCACAACGCCGTGGGCTTCTTCCTGACCACGGGTTTCCTGGGGATGATGTACTACTTCGTGCCCAAGCAAGTGGGCCGGCCGGTGTACAGCTATCGCCTGTCGATCGTGCACTTCTGGGCGCTGATCACCCTGTACATCTGGGCAGGTCCCCACCACCTGCACTACACCGCCCTGCCCGACTGGGCGCAGTCGCTGGGCATGGCGATGTCGCTGATCCTCCTGGCGCCAAGCTGGGGTGGCATGATCAACGGCATGATGACCCTCTCCGGCGCCTGGCATAAGCTGCGCAGCGACCCGATCCTGCGCTTTCTGGTGCTGTCGCTGGCGTTCTACGGCATGTCGACCTTCGAAGGCCCGATGATGGCGATCAAGACCGTCAACGCCCTGTCGCACTACACCGACTGGACCATCGGCCACGTGCATGCCGGTGCCCTGGGCTGGGTGGCGATGATCACCTTCGGCTCGCTGTACCACATGATCCCGAAAGTGTTTGGCCGCGAGCAGATGTACAGCGTCGGCCTGATCAACCTGCACTTCTGGCTGGCGACCATCGGCACCGTGCTGTACATCGCCTCGATGTGGGTCAACGGCATCGCCCAGGGTCTGATGTGGCGCGCCACCAACGACGACGGCACCCTCACCTACTCGTTCGTCGAGGCGCTGGTGGCCAGCCACCCGGGCTTTATCGTGCGCTTTGTCGGTGGCGTGTGCTTCTTGAGCGGCATGCTGCTGATGGCCTACAACACCTGGCGCACCGTGCGGGTAGCCGATGAAAAACTGGCGCTGAACAACGCCAGCCTGGCCTAGGAGGCACGGAGATGGATGACTGGCTGTATGCACTGTACTGCCTGAGCGGCGTACTGTTCTTCTACCTGGTCACCAGTGCCTGCCTGCAGCGCCACAACGGCGAAGTGGACGATCAAGCCAGCCTGATCCCCTTCGCCGACGACCCGGCGGTCGCCCGCCGGGTTGAAGCGGCCACCGGCAAGCCGGTGCCGGCGGTGGCGCCGGATGCGGCACTGAAGGCCTGATTCACGCCTCATCGCTGGCAAGCCAGCTCCCACATTGGATCTGTGTCTGCACAACCTGTGGGAGCTGGCCTTGCCAGCGATCGAGCGCGCAGCGGTCGTAATCCAGACAGCGCCAGAATCAGCTGCTGGCCATTTCCCGCCCATCCTCGAAGAACACCTTGCGCCCATCCACCTGGCTCGACGCCCGTGGCAGGTTGGCCGCCTCTGCCGTCGGCTTCTCGACATACCAGTAACAATGCTTCGCCGCCCGGGTAATGGCGACGTAAGCCAGACGCAACACTTCATCCTTCTGCGCGTTGTCGAACGCCTGGGCATCGCCGTTGCGGCCTAGACCTGCCTGGCGATACACCTGGTTCTTGTAGGGTGAGTTGGTCAGGTGCTGACAATCGCCGAGCATGAACACCGCATCGGCCTGTAGCCCCTTGGCGCTGTGATAAGTCAGCTGGCGCAGGCGCCGTTGTGCCGCCGGCAACCCGGCCTCGTGGTTGACCAATGCCTGCAAATGGTCGGCAATCGCCGCCTTGTCGCTGCTCTTGCGGTACAGCAGCATCACCGACTCGCCGTTGCGGTAGTGCTCAAGCAGGGTCTCGGCGAGACTGGCCTCGTCGCGCTCGAGCACCTTGACCGGCAGCGGTGTCTCGGCCGCCGGGCCACAGGCCCTGGCCTTCTTGCCGCTGATGGCCGGCGCCGATTTCACAATGTGCTCGGCGGCATCGATGATGTGCTGGTGGCTGCGGTAGTTGTCGGCGAGCATCACCCGGGTGCTGCTCGGTGCCGGGAACTCCTTGGCGAATTCCATGAAGTACTTGGGCGAACTGCCGCGCCAGCCGTAGATCGACTGCCAGTCGTCGCCCACGCACAGCAACGATGAATGCTGCGCCACCCGCCCGACCTGCATGGCCGGGCCACGGCGGCGGATCTCGCGCAGGCAGGCGCGCAGCCAGGAAACGATCTGCGGTGATACATCCTGGAACTCGTCGATCATCAGGTGCGCGAGCGGGCGCAGCAGCGGGTCGGGCAACAGCTGCAGGTTCTCCGGATTGTTCTCGCCGAACAGGGCGAACATGCGGTTGTAGCTCATGATCGGTGGCGACTGGCCCAGCAGGTGCGCTTCCAGGGCTTTCCAGTACAGGCCCAGGGCTTCGAAGAACAGCGCATCGCTGTCACCCGCCGGGAAGCTCATGGCGCCGACCGCCTTGTTGACCTCAAGCCCGAGGTTCTCGATAAAGCCGGCGGCGCCGACAAAGGCATCCAGCAGCGGCGCGGCGGCCAGCTCGCCCTTGACCTTGTAATCGAAGCCGGGGCCGGCCACGGCATCACCCGCCAGGGAGGAAGTCAGGCGCTTGGCAGCGGAGTAATTTTCTAGCCAAATCACAGGCTTATCGCAAAAAGCTTGAAACAGGGTGCGCTTTATCACCCACTCCGCCCACACCGGCAGCTTGGCCCCTGGGCGCTTGTACTGCTGGTTTTCCTTGGGGTCGAAGCCGAGCACCACGTACGCGTCCAGCTCGGCGATATGGCCGTGGAAGTGAAAACGGCTGCCGTTGATCTCGACCGTTTCGCGGCTCGGCTCGATGCCCTTGATCGGCCAGGCGCCGGCGGCGAACCACAGGTCTTCGAGCGTGTCGCACAGCTCTTCGTCGCGGCTGGCGGACAGCTGGGTCACTGCCACGCGCTTTTGCACGTCGGGGTGATCACGGTCCAGCGCCTTGAGCTGCAGGGCCTCGCGGCGCAGGCTGGCGATCAGCTCGGCAAAGCGCGGGCTGCTGCCCAGCAGGTCGCGATAGCAGAGGTTGAGCTGCTGACGCTGGGCATCGTTGATGCGCAGGTCGAACGGATTGCTCTCGGCGCTGGCTTCGCTGTCGCCGGGCATTTCGCTGCCCAGGGTCTCGAACGCGCGCATCTGGCTAAAGCCCGGCAAGCTGCGCACCAGCGGCAAGATGCGCGAATGGAAGGTACGCACCAGCTCACGGGCCTGGGCCTGGCTGAGGTCCAGTTGCCACAGGGCAAATACCTGGACCAGGCGATTGATGAAATCCTTGCGCGATTCGCGGGTGAAGGTCACCACGGTCATGGCGTCCAGCTCGTAGCCCAGGTAATGGCGCAGCAGCAGGATGCGCAGCACCAGCGAGGTCGATTTGCCGGCGCCGGCGCCGGCAATCACGCAGGTTGACGGCGTGTCGCTGAAGATCATCTTCCACTGCGCCGCGCTTGGCTGGGCATGGGCCGGCAGGCGCTGGGCAACGTCGGCCTTGAAGCGTTTCTTCAGCTCGGCAGTCAGCGCCAGGCGCCAGTCATCGAACAGCGCGTCGTCCAGCCCGGGCACAGCGTGAGCGTCGGGGCGGGTGTCGCGGATCACCAGGACCTGGCGCCCGGCCTCATAGCCGTCGATCCGCCCTTCTTCGTAGCCTTCGCGCAGGCCATCGGCATGACCGGTGCGCTGACCGCTGGCATGGCCCTGGAACCAGGAATCGCGATGCTGCGCCTGCAAGTGGCTCAGGCCACGCCCGAGCAGGCGCGCGGCCAGGCGACGCAGCCACGGCAGCTGCGCGGGCGCAATCAACTCCAGGGGTAGCTTGGGACGCTCTTCAGACACACCGACTCCAACACAATGAAAACCAGCGGCCATGTTCGCTCCATCGGGCAAAAATCACCAGCCGATTGCTTGCAGATCAGTGAATTAGGCGATGAAGCGTACAAATTACCCTAGCTCTATATATCGACAATATTGATTGTATTCAGCCGAAATTTACGCTTATTTTCGATCATTATTTGATAGATCATCTCCTCCATCCACTACCTTTCGAGGAGAGCCAACATGCTGAAACTGCGCCCATTCAAGAGCCTTGGCCATGCCAACCATGGTTGGCTCGATGCCCATCATCACTTTTCGTTCGCCGAGTACTACGATCCGGCGCGCATGCACTGGGGCAACCTGCGGGTCTGGAACGACGACCTGATTGCTGCGGGTAGCGGCTTCCCGCCGCACCCGCACCGCGACATGGAGATCATCACCTATGTGCGCGAAGGCGCCATCAGCCACCAGGACAACCTTGGCAACAAGGGCCGCACCGAGGCCGGTGACGTGCAGGTGATGAGTGCCGGCACCGGCATCACCCATAGCGAATACAACTTGGAGAAGGTCGATACGCGCATCTTCCAGATCTGGATCGTCCCTGAGCGCGTTGGCCAGGCGCCTTCCTGGGGGACCCGGCCGTTCCCCAAAGGCGAGCGCGGTGAAGGCTTCGTGACCTTGGCCAGTGGCCGCGAGGGCGACGAGCACAGCCTGCAGATTCGTGCCGATGCACGCCTGGTGGCAGCGACCTTGCAGGCAGGAGAAACCGCCGAGTACCGCTTCGAAGCCGGGCGCCGTGGCTACCTGGTGCCGGCCAAGGGCCTGGTTGAAATCAACGGTTTGCGCGCCGAAGCCCGTGACGGGGTGGCGATCGAGGACGAGCCGGTGCTCAGGGTGACGGCGGTGCAGGACAGCGAGATCGTGCTGGTCGATGTAGCCTAGGGCCGCTATGCGGCCCATCGCTGGCAAGACCAGCTCCCACAGGTCAGGTGATATCTCTCAGATATTTGCAACACCTGTGGGAGCTGGCTTGCCAGCGATGCTTTTAGCGGTCAGGCAATCGCCGCATCCACCAGTTCCTGGGCTTCAGCCACCAGGCGCTGCAAATGCGCTTCATCGATGAAGCTTTCGGCGTAGATCTTGTAGATGTCCTCGGTCCCCGACGGCCGCGCCGCGAACCAGCCGTTGGCGGTCATCACCTTGAGGCCGCCAATGGCCTGGTTGTTGCCCGGCGCATGGCTGAGGATCTGCTCGATCGGTTCACCGGCCAACATCGTCGACTTGACCTGCTCGGGCGCCAGTTTGCTCAGCAGGGCCTTTTGCTGCGGGTTGGCCTTGGCCTCGACGCGGGTAGCGAACGGCTCGCCCAGCTTGGCGGTAAGTTCGGTATAGGCCTGGCTTGGGTCGCGGCCGGTGCGGGCAGTGATTTCCGCCGCCAGCAGCGCCGGGATCAGGCCGTCCTTGTCAGTGGTCCAGACGCTGCCGTCCTTGCGCAGGAACGAGGCGCCGGCGCTCTCCTCGCCACCAAAGCCCAGGGAGCCGTCGAACAGACCGTCGGCGAAGAACTTGAAGCCCACCGGCACCTCAAACAAACGACGCCCCAAGCGCGCGGTGACGCGGTCAATCAGGCCACTGCTGACCACCGTCTTGCCCACGGCGGCGTCGCTACGCCATTGCGGACGGTGCTGGAACAGGTAGTCGATGGCCACGGCCAGGTAGTTGTTCGGCGCCAGCAGGCCATTCGGGGTCACGATGCCGTGGCGGTCGTGGTCCGGGTCGCAGGCGAACGCCACGTCGAAACGCTCGCGCAGGCCGATCAGGCCCTGCATGGCATACGGCGAAGACGGGTCCATGCGGATCTGTCCGTCCCAGTCGACGCACATGAAGCGGAAGGTCGGATCGACCTCGGTGTTGACCACTTCCAGGTTCAGCTTGTAGTGCTCGGCAATCGCCGACCAGTAGCGCACCCCTGCCCCGCCCAGCGGGTCGACGCCCAGGCGCAGGTTGGCGCTGCGGATCACGTCGAAATCGATGACGTTTTCCAGATCGGCGACATAGCTGGCGACATAGTCATGACGATGGGTGGTGCTGGCTGCCAGCGCCTGTTCATGGGAGATGCGCTTGACGCCCGCCAGGCCCACCGCCAGCAGCTCGTTGGCCTTGGCCTCGATCCACTTGGTGACATCGCTGTCGGCCGGGCCGCCATTGGGCGGGTTGTACTTGAAGCCGCCGCTTTGCGGCGGGTTATGCGAGGGGGTGATGACGATACCGTCGGCAAGGCCGCTGCTGCGTCCGCGGTTGTAGCAGATGATGGCATGGGACACCGCCGGGGTCGGGGTGTACTCGTCATCCTTGGACAGCATGACCTCAACGCCGTTGGCCGCCAGGACCTGCAGCGCGCTTGCTGCGGCCGGGGTCGACAACGCGTGGGTGTCGGCGCCGATGAACAACGGGCCATCGATGCCCTTGGCCTGACGGTACAGGCAGATGGCCTGGCTGATGGCCAACACGTGGTGTTCGTTGAAGCTCAGCTCCAGAGAGCTGCCGCGGTGGCCGGAGGTGCCGAAGGCAACGCGCTGGGTGGCGATGCTGGCATCGGGCTGGCCGGTGTAGTAGGCGGTCAACAGTTGCGGGATATCCACCAGCACGGAGGCCGGGGCCGGTTTGCCCGCCAAAGGACTGAGCTTCATGCAAAACCTCAAGAAAGGATGTTCAGGGTAATGAAAACAGGCAGTTTACTGGCACTTTGACAAGCTTGCGACGGTGACGATCCCTGGCGTGGCAATTATTTCTACTGTGGCGCCCACCAGGCCGGAAACATGCGTTGTACACGGGCTTCGGCGAAGCGGTCATCGATCAGCAATACCGTGCCACGATCCTGCGTGCCACGAATCACCCGTCCTGCCGCCTGAATGACCTTCTGTACCCCGGGATACAGGTAGGTGTAGTCGAACCCCGCGCCGAACAACCGGGCCATGCGCTGCTTGATCTGTTCGTTGACCGGGTTGACCTGGGGCAACCCGAGGGTGGCGACAAACGCACCGATCAGGCGCGTGCCGGGCAGGTCGACGCCTTCGGCAAAGGCCCCGCCGAGCACGGCAAAGCCCACGCCCTGGCCCTGGGGAGCAAAACGTTCGAGAAAGTCCTGGCGCTGCTGCTCATCCATGCCCGGTGCCTGGCGCCATTGGCTGATGGCCGGATAGCGCGCAGCCAACAAGGCCGAGACCTGCTGCAGGTACTCAAAGCTGCTGAAAAACGCCAGGTAATTGCCCGGCGCACGCCCATATTGCTCGGCAATCAGCTCGACGATCGGTGCCAGGGAGGCTTCCCGGTGCTGGTATCGGGTCGAGACGCTGCTGATCACCTGCACCTGCAATTGCTCAGCGGCAAACGGAGAGGCGACCTCGAGCCAGGCGCAATCGGCTGGCATGCCGAGCAGGTCGGCGTAGTAGTGGCGCGGGCTGAGGGTCGCGGAAAACAGCGTGGCACTGCGCGCTGCCGCCAGCCGGGGGCCGATCAGCGCTGCGGGTACCACATTGCGCAGGCACAGGGTCGACAAGGCACGCTTGCCCGGGCCCGGGCGCTTGCTGATATCAAACAGGAAGTGTTCGTCGAACAACTCGCTGACGCGGGTGAACTGCAGCGCCTGGAAAAAGAACTGCAGCACAGCCGGGTCAATGCCGGTCGGGTTCTGGTTCAGTTGCTCCTGGATCGCCCCGACACACTGCTGCAAGGCCCTGAGCAGCGCCTCGGGCAAGCCGTCAACCACCCGATAAGGCGCCACCTGCTCCTTGTGCAGGGCGTTCCACTGGCGGTTGAGACGGTCCAGGGCGCTGCTCAGGCCTGCGGGCTTAAGCTTGCGCAGGGCCAGCAACTGGCCCTGGTCGAGGCTGGCGCTGTACATCTGCCGGGCCCTCTCGACCAGGTTGTGCGCCTCGTCCACCAGCAGCGCCAGGCGCCACTGGTTGGCCTGGGCCAAGCCATACAGCAAGGCGCTCTGGTCGAAGTAGTAGTTGTAGTCGGCCACCAGCACATCGACCCACCGGGCCATCTCCTGGCCCAGGTAATAGGGACAGACCTGATGGGCCAGGGCCACCTCGCGCAGCGCCGCTTGGTCCAGCACTGCCACGGCCTGGGCGGCCTGGCGCGCTGCGGGCAGGCGGTCGTAAAAGCCCTTGGCCAACGGGCAGGCATCACCATGGCAGGCCGTGCCGGGGTATTCACAGGACTTGTCGCGGGCCACCAGCTCCAGGCTGCGCAGCGCAGGCTGGGTAGCGCTGGCCATCACCTGCCGAAGCGCCTCCAGCCCCAAGGCACGGCCAGGGGTTTTGGCGGTGAGGAAGAGGATTTTGTCCAGTTGCTGGGGGACCATCGCCTTGAGCAACGGGAACAGGGTGCCGAGGGTCTTGCCAATGCCGGTGGTGGCCTGGGCCATCAGGCAGCGGCCGGTGCTGACCGCCTTGTACACGGTTTCGGCCAGCTCGCGCTGGCCTTGGCGAAACTGCCCATGGGGGAATGCCAGGGCCTGCAAGCCCTGATTGCGCGAAACCTGACGCAGCATCTGCTGCTCGGCCCAGTGCAGGAAGATCGCGCATTGGCCATTGAAAAACTGCTCAAGCTCGTGGGCGCTGCGTTGTTCTTCGACCAGCGTCTGTTCATCACTGTCGACATTCAGGTAGACCAGCGCCAGGCGCAACACCGGCAACTGGCGCTGCTGGCACAGCAACCAACCGTAGACCCGCGCCTGGGCCCAGTGCAGTTGCCGGTGGTTGTCGGGCTGGCGGGCCAGGTCGCCGCGGTAGGTCTTGATTTCTTCGAGGCGATTGAGCCGCAGATCGTAACCGTCGGCACGGCCGCGCACTTGCAAGGTCGCGTACTGCCCCTCAAGGCTGACTTCGGTCTCATACCCCTCACCCCGTCCGGCCACTACCCGGCGATGGCCGCTGATGCCCTCCTCGGCGGTGGGCGACGGCGTGAAGCGCAGGTCGAGGTCGCCGACCTTGGCGCTGAACTCACACAGCGCCCGCACCGCCACACGGTAGCTCATGGTGCCCATTGCACGTGGCAGACTTCCACCGGCAGGCCGTGCCCGGCGCAGAACTCGATCCAGCGCAGCTGGCTGTCCTGCAGGCGATCGCCCGGGCCCTTGACCTCGATCATGCGGTAGCGCTGCTGCTCGGGCCAGAACTGGATCAGGTCGGGCATGCCCGAACGGTTACCCTGGATGTCGTCAAGCAGGCGCTCGAAGCAGCTTTTCAGGTGCGCCGCGGGCAGGCAGGCCAGGGCCTGCTCAAGCAGCGCTTCGCTGAGCAGCTGCCAATAAACGAAAGGCGATTGCAGGCCCTGCTTGCTGATGAAATGGCGGCGGATGGTCTGCCGGTAGCTGCCATCGTCCAGTTGCCCCAGGCAACGTGCGAACAGCTCGCTGCGGCGCCCGTGAAACTCGGCGTCATGCAAATCCTGCGGCGCGCTCTGGAACGGGTGGAAAAACGCGCCAGGCAACGGTGCGAAGATCGCCTCCCAGCACAGTAGGCCGAACAGGCTGTTGAACAGGCCGTTCTCGACGTAATGCACCTGCCCACCGCCCTGCCCCAGGTGCAACTGCACGGCCTGCTCCACCCCCAGGGCCGCCAGCTCGGCCGGCAACTGCAGCTCGACCAGGCTGACCTGCGGCTTGGCCCGCCGTGGCTGCGCCGGCCCGCCCAGCTTGCGCTGCAAACGCGGTAACATCCGCGCCAGGGCCTGGACCTCAAGGCCATTGGCCGGTTGCCGGGCAATCTGCGAGGCCAGCTCGAACGCCTGTGCCCACTGCTCGCTACGCTCCAGCACCCGCACCTGACGAATGCGCGCCTGCGGATGCTGGCTACGCGGGTAGATGCGCAAGGCCAGTTGCCAGTCGGCCAGGCGCTCGCTGTGCTGGCCAAGCTGATACAGCAGCCGTGAGCGCCGGCGCAGCAACCAGGGGTTGTCGCTGTCCAGGCACTCGATGTGCTCGACCACCTGCTCAAGGGCCACGCCCTGCTCCAGCAACTCGGCGCACTGGTGCAAGGCCAGCGCGACATCGATATCGCTGCGTTTGCGCAACGCCCGCGAGTCGTCGCTGAAGGCCACTTGTTCGTAGCGCAGCAAGCCAAGGTCGGCGAGCACGAATTCCGACCAGTCCTGGTACAGGTTGCCGAAGAACAGCAGACGCAAGCGGTCACACAAGGCCTGCAGGCGCAACTCGATGATCGGCTCATCGAAGCCGGGCAGCCATGCCTGCAGCGGCCGGGGCTGCAGATCGAGTGCCTGCAGCTGGGCCAGCAGCTCGCGCTTGGCGGCCCGCGGGCGCTCGAGCCACTCGGCAAAGCCGCTGGCCAGCTCGTCCTTGCGCAGCAGATGGAACAATTGCTCCAGGCTCAGCAGGCTGTCATCGGCCACCCAGCCCAGAGCCAGCAAGGGCGCCAACGCTGCCTGTGCCGGGCCGATTTCGGCGTAGTCGAGCTTGCTCGGGCGAAACAGCAGCCCCTTGCGCATCACCATGCGCACCAATAAAGCCCGGGCTGCCTGCGGTTGCTGGCGAAACTGGCGGATGAAGGCCTGCTCCTGGTCGTCGAGCAGGTCGGCATAGCGCAACTCGATCCAGTCGAGCACTTGCTGGAAGTTGTGCAGGTAATAGAACGGGTCGTCGACGGAATGAGCGATCACGGGACAGTACGGGCTGGCAACTGGAACACTGGTTATACATACAGACTCATTGGTCTGGCAACCTGCGTGCGACCAACGTAGGCTCTTGCTGGCGATTACGATCCATGACGACAAGGAAATCCCATGCGCATAGGACTGCTCTGCCTGGTCGGCCTGCTGGCTGCCTGCCAATCCCATCAGGTTCTGCCACCACCGGCACCGATAGCGCCCCATGGGCGCGATCACGCCGACGTTGGCATGATCCGCGAGTTGGCCAGCGGCCGTACCCTGACCCCGCAGCAACTGGTCGAGCGCCTGGCTGCGGCACCACGGGTGCTGGTCGGCGAGCAGCACGACAACCCCGACCATCACGCCCTGCAACTGTGGCTGTTGCGCGAACTGGCAGCCCGGCGCCCGCAAGGCAGCCTGTTGCTGGAAATGCTCAACCCCGACCAACAGAACCGGGTCGATGCCGTGCAGGCCGCATCGCGCGCAGGGCAGCCACCTGCCGACCCGATCCAGGCGCTGGCCTGGCAAGCCGGTTGGGATTGGAGCCTGTACGGACCGCTGGTGACCTATGCGCTGCGCCAGCCCTATGCCCTGCTGGCCGCCAACCTGGACCGGGCGCAGGTAATGCAGGTCTATACACAGCGCCCGACGCTCGAAGGCCACGCCTCCACCACCCAACAGGTTCAAGCCACCCTGCTCGCTGACATTCGCTCGTCCCATTGCGGTTTGCTGCCCGAGCCCCAGATGCCGGCAATGCTGGCGGTGCAGCAACAACGCGACCGGCGCATGGCCGAACGCCTGCTGGCCGCGCCCAGCCCGGCGCTGTTACTGGCCGGGGCATTCCATGTGCGCAAGGACCTGGGCGTACCGCTGCACCTGATCGACCTGGGAGCACCCGGCAGCGACCCGGTGCTGATACTGGCCGAGGCCGGCAAGACCGTCAGCGCCGAAAGCGCGGACTTTGTCTGGTACACCGCCGCGCAACCGGAACAGGACTACTGCGCGACATTGCGCCGCTGACGCCGATGCGCGGGGGCTCAGCTGGCCTGCTGGGTGCGCCGCAGCTCGTCACTGAGGATGCTCAGGCCGTACTGCAGGTCCCCTTGCGGCCCCAGCGGCCAGCCCAGGCGCAAATGCCGACGAAAGTCGCCACGCAAGCTGAACAGTTCGCCCGGGGCGATTACCAGGCCTTGCTGCAGCAAACGATGGAACAACGGCCGGGTATCCACCGGCGCCCGCACCCAGATACAGGCGCCACCCGCCGGCATCTGGAACTCCAACTGGCCCCCCAGGTACAGCTGCATCTGCCGGTACAGGTGGCTCAGGCGCTCGTGCAAGCGCAAGCGCAGTTGTTCCAGGTGCCGGTCGATGCGGCCCTTGCTGTACAAACGTGCTACCGCTTGCTGGCGCAAGGGCGGCAAGCGAAAACCGCGCAACAGAAACTGCCGGTGCAAGGGCCCATGCCAGTTCCGGGACAGCAGGTAGGCATAAGGCGCCTCGGCACCGACACTGCGCTCCAGCGAAGAGAACACCAGCAAGCGTTGCGGGTCGACCAGCTCGCGCAGATAGCCCGCCGCCGCAGGCTGGAAGCACAGCTCGGCCTCCAGGTCGTTCTCCAGTAACCACACCCCGTGCACGTCAAGGAGCTGCGCCATGGCCTTGCGGTCAGCCTCCGGCATCAGGCTGCCCTGCGGGACACTCAGGCGTGACGACAGCATGGCCAGGCGCACCGGCTCTTCACGTAGCAGCCGGGCGAGCTGCTCGAGGTCCAGGCCACCCTCAGGGCCCAAGGGCAGTTCAATGACCCGAATCCGGGCGGCCTGAAACACCCGCAACAGACGCCAGGAACAGGGTGTGGTGACCAGCACCGCACTGTTATGCAACTCAAGGGCCGCCAGGGTGGTCTCCAGCAACGAACGTACATCCAGCGCCAGGTAGACATCCTCGGCACTCCAGTACAGCTGCGCCGAGCGGGTGTAGCGCGCCGCCAGGGCGGTGCGCAGCTGCAGATCGCCCCATGGCTGGGGCGCACCGGCAAGCCGCGGATACTGACGCAACAGCTGGCGCTCGATACCCAACAGCGTTGCCTCGATCGATGGCAAGGCCTGCGCCTGGCCGCCGCTGAGCACCAGCATCTGCGGCGAGTTGGCATGCTCCTGCAGGTCCTGAAGCAAATCACCGCCACTGCGCGGCTGGCCGTCCAGTGCCGGCACCTTGGCAAAGTAGCCGGACTTGGGCACCGGCTGTACCCGGCCCTCATGCTCAAGCAGTGAATAGGCGTACTGCACCGTGGAAATCGACACGTCAAGGCGTTGAGCAAGGTCACGCAGCGAAGGCAGCTTGCTGTAACTGCCCGGTGCCATCTGAGCAATCAGTTCGACCAGGTAACGGTACACTGCCCGATAGGCGAACTCGCCGTGCGCCGGCGCTTTCATCCATGGCCGCCAGGCTGCTCGGCCTTGAGCCAAGTCCATGCCGTCGGCGCCAGGCGCAGGTGTTGCAGGTCCGCGCCGCGGCCCTGAATACGCGCCAGCAGCGAACGCGGCCGGGCACTGGGCTGCGGCTCTCGCTGATAGAGCATCTGCAGCAGTGGCAAACTCAGGCCGCTGATGTCGATCATCCATTGCACCACCGGCTCAGGCGCGGGCAACTGCTGCAACGCCTTGTGCAGATAGGGCAACGCCACCAGCATGCCGGGATGACAGCGGCGCAGAAATACCTCGAGCCGCAAGCCACGGGAGACGAATGGCGCAAACAGCTGGCAAACCAGTTGCGCCTCGCTCAGGCCATAGGCCTGCAAGGCAAACTCATTGGCCTGGGCCCGGCGTTGCTGCAACTGCTCGGCGTTCTGCCAGCGGCCCAACACGCGAACCTGCACGGCTCGCGGCAGACCATTGCGCTGCATCAGCAACCGCGCCTGGCGCAGGTAGGCATCGACACCTTCACGGTAATCGCTGTCTTCGATGAACTGCGCATGCAGCCCGCTCAGGTGCGCCAGCAGCAACGGATTGGCCGTGCCCGAGCGTGCGCAGGCGTAATACTGCTCATCAAAGCGATACCCCAGGAAGCGGTTCAAGCGCTCGTCATGAGGCACGTCGGGGTCGTGAACCAGATCATCGATGGTGATGAAGCGCATCGCCGGCGCACACACGTCACCGACCGCGGCCTGAGGGAAGGTTTTCGCCTGGCCGTACAACTGCTCCAGGTAGCGCCGCCGCAGTTCGCTCAAGCCCTCGCACAGTGAGGCGGCGCAACTGTGGATAGGCCTGATGCTCAGCAGGTCCTCCTCACGCAGGGCCCTGCGGCTCCAGGCAAGGTAGCGCCTGCGCTCAAGCAGCGGCTGGGCGCTGATGATGGCGTCGACGCCGCCACGCCAGTCGAGGGCCTGGCGACACAACTCGGCCAGGCGCAAGTAGCCATGGCTGCCAAAACCTGCGCGTGGCAGCCCTGCCAGCAAATGACCGAACAGCAGCAGTTCATGACGTTCAGCCTGCTGTTGACTGGCAGAAGGACAGTGCCGGCTGTCAAAAGGCAGCAACTGCTGATCGACGAGCATCAACAGTTCGACCCGTGGGTCGTCATGCAGGAACAACGCCGAGAAGCCGTGCTCGATATTGCTCACCGCCGTAGCGCTCATGCCCGGCTGGCGGACCACGGCAACGCGCAGCTGAAACGTACCCGGCGACCGCGCAGCAATGCTCAACTGCGCCGCGCGCAGGCAGGCCAGCGCATGGCTGGCATTCTGGCTGCCATCCTGGGTGAACATCAGCTTGAACCCGCCAATGCGTTCGATACCGCCGGCTGCGACGATCAAGCGCTGTATCAGCAGTTGCAAGGACGCCCGCTGGGCTTGTGACAAGTGCTCCAGCAAGCGCTGCAACACTTGCTGATAAATATATTGCATGGCCTGATCGTGAATGCTGCCCATAACACATACCCGCTATTCAGAATATGGCGACCTGAAAGAAAAATACCCCAGCGAAGAACTTTCAATCAGCAAAGGAGGATAAACAAAATTCATCCTAAGAAACTTCCTACAACCTCCTACGGAAAATAACTTCAGAAACTATTATTCCTCCTGGCTCCCCCTCCCCAGCCTGGCAGCACAGCGCCTCTAACCCTCGGCTTACGACCCATCTTGCCTCGCTCCATGAGACGACCATTGACGAACTATTATCGGGCGTTGCCGGGCGAATAAAATATACAGATCAGGGTAAAAAAACAATTCAGAACCTGCCACCCAACAGTTATTATTCAGACAACATCACAGCACTTTTCCTCTTGTTTGAACATAGCAAGAATACTGTCGTAACACCGGGAAAAGTCACCGTGGAAATATCCGAAACCAGCCTAGGAAATACCCACAAAAAAGCCCGAGTCACGGCTCGGGCTTCAGTGTTGTTGCGTTTCGTTGCGCGTATTACCCGGGCAACGACAGGTCCAGCACCAGCCTGCCGCCGCACGGACACTCGTCCATGTAGCGATGTGCCTCGACCACTTTCTCGAACGGATAGGTCTTGATGATCAGCGGCGTGAGCAGTTTGTCGGCGGTGAACTGGTTGATATCGCGCAGGGCACGCTGCAGCGCCACCTGGTCCTGACTGATGCCCAGTTCCGGCTTGCCGGTGAAGTTGCCGATACAATGGACGAAGAACTGGATGTTCTTCTGGAACGCCGCGCAGGCCGGGAACGGCGTCTGGTTGCCGCCCTGCAGGCCGTACAGCACCAGGCTGCCCCGCGGCGCCAGGGCATCACCGAGCAGGGCCATCTGCGGGCCGCCGAGGCCGTCAAGCACCATGTCGACACCGCGGTTGTCGGTGTACTTGTTGATCTGCATGAGCAGGTCCTGCTCTTCGGTGACGATCACCTTGTCGGCACCGAGCCTGATCAGGTAGTCACGCTGGTCGGCCTCTTTGGTCGCGGCGAACACTTTCAGGCCCAGGGCCTTGCCCAACTGCACGAAAGCAGGGCCGGCGCAGTGGCTGGCGTCGGTGATCAGCGCCGTTTGCCCGGCCTTGGCCCGGGCTAGGTCGACAAAGGCAAAATAGGCGATCAGCAGCGGCGTGTAATGCACGCTGGCCTCGACCGGCGAGAGAATGTCCGGATAACGGGTCAGCGCGTTGCGCGGCATGACGATGACTTCACCGTAGACCGGATGCTCGTTGGCACTGCTGGCCGGAAAGCTGGCGACCTTGTCACCGATAGCCAAGTCGTCGACACCCTCGCCCACGGCTGTGACCACGCCCGCCATCTCGTGCCCGATCCCGGCAGGCAGGCGCGCCTGGGACGGCGCCAGGTTCTGCCGCCAGAGCACGTCGTACCAGCTGATGCCGATCGCTTCTACACGAATCTGCACCTCGCCGGCGGCCGGCTGCGCCTGAGCCTGCTCTTCGATCTTGAGCACCTCGGCCGGGCCGAACTTGTGGAAACGGATCATGCGGGACATCGCAAACCTCGCCAATTGAACCTCTAATGCCCTGAACTCTATCCGGGCTTTGACGGTTAGACCATCAGTGGCCATTAATAGTCAACATGCCTGTCATTGATTGATGCTAGTTCAGCCTTCATCAATTTATGCGGTGCAGGGTACCAGCCTTTACCCGTAAGATTCACCCCTGCCCCAACCGCCTTGTGAAGCCGAGCCGATGAACCGTAACGACTTGCGTCGCGTCGACCTGAACCTGCTGATCGTCTTCGAGACCCTGATGCACGAGCGTAGCGTGACCCGCGCGGCGGAGAAACTCTTCCTCGGCCAGCCGGCCATCAGCGCCGCCCTCTCGCGCCTGCGCAACCTGTTCGATGATCCGTTGTTCGTGCGCACCGGGCGCAGCATGGAACCATCGGCGCGGGCCATGGAAATCTTCGCCCTGCTCTCGCCGGCACTGGACTCGATCTCCACCGCGGTCAGCCGCGCCGCCGACTTCGATCCGGCCACCAGCACCGCGGTGTTTCGTATCGGCCTGTCCGACGACGCCGAGTTCGCCCTGCTGCCGCAATTGCTCAAGCGCGTGCGCGCCGAAGCCCCGGGCATCGTCCTGGTGGTGCGCCGGGTCAACTACCTGCTGATGCCGGCGCTGCTGGCCTCGGGGGAAATCTCCGTGGGCGTCAGCTGGACCAACGACCTGCCGGCCAACGCCAAACGCAAGGTGCTGCGGCGCAGCAAACCCAAGGTACTGCGGGCCGACAGCATGCCGGGCAGCCTGAGCCTTGACGACTTCTGCGCCCGCCCCCACGCCCTGGTGTCGTTTGCCGGCGACCTGGGCGGGTTCATGGACGAGATCCTGGAAAAGGTCGGGCGCAAGCGCCATGTGGTCCTCGCGGTGCCGCAGTTCAACGGCCTGGGCAGTTTGCTGACCGGCACCGACATCATCGCCACCGTACCCGACTACACCGCCGAAGTCCTGACCGCCGCCGGCGGCCTGCGCGCCGAGGACCCGCCGCTGGAGGTGCAGACCTTCGAGCTGCACATGGCTTGGCGCGGGTCGCAGGATAATGATCCGGGGGAGCGGTGGTTACGGTCGCGGATTCAGATGTTTTTTGGCGACCCTGAGAGTCTATAGTCGTTGTCGAGCGGGCTGATAATCTGATCATTTCTGCCTTTTCATAGTCCATGGAGATCCATCCACTTCCAGAGGATGAGGCTCCCAGGGCCATATTTGAGGGCATGCTATGGATGGTTTGAAAAGGATGCCCCCAGCCTAACGCCCAACAGTTCCCTTCTCGAAAAGTCACCCTTTGGATGCACTGAACACCGTCCGCAACCACGGAAGCGTCGCTCATCCAAACGAACACCTCATCGAGGCGCCAGAAGCCTTCCTGTTCGTCAATGCGGTCAGAACGCTTTTTCATTACCTGAGCAACAAGCTTGGCTACTGATTCTGTGCACCGGTGGAGTCCGGGGGACCGGGTCACCCTCATTGAAAAGGACAACCATGAGTAAGAAATCGCCTGAGCTAATACCGCTACTCGACTATTTGCGGATTCATCGTGTCATCCGCAGCGTGCTGGACTCGTGTCAGGCAGACACTGCTCACGCCTGCTGGTACTTCAGCATGGCGGGCGCTGCAATTCTCCGCCAGCACTATAGGAGGGAGGCTCACCCCCTCGCGGGCGCAATGTGCCTGATGACGGATGTCGAAGACTCGAAGGTCATGTGCTTCGCAACAATTGAAGAGAGCGAAGCCCATAGCAGCCCCAGCGCCTTCCACGCGATGGTTGCGTGCGACGGCTATCTAATCGACTTTATGAGTCCGATTTTTCCTGAGACTGCTAAATCTTCCCACCACGCATTCACCCCACCAGCCAAGTCCTTTCAGCGAAAATTCGACACCATGAATCTATCGCCCATGGAGCTCGAACAGGCTGGTGATTTTTTCTTCAATCCGAATCCAGTGCTGACAGATAACCTTGTGCGGAAAGTCCTGGAAAGCCGATTTCTCAGTGACGTGATAAAGGGATGCTGTGACTGGTATAGGCGGCCGCCGAAAACAATTCCTCCGACCATCACGGTGGGTGATGAAAAAGGCCAGATGACCACCGTGAAGCTCAAGGATGTGTCAGTAGTCGGTTCTTGGTAAGCAATACAGGGTTAGGCTAGCTACCCGAAACATGTCAAAACCGCTATGGCCACTTTGCGCTAGCAGGGCCGAACAAGAACTGGGTACGCATAACCTGCTTTGGTTTCAGGTCACTGAGGGAGGGCGTCTGGGCGTATCAGTGCCCTACCCTATCCCCAGTTTGGGCGCACACCGAAAGCCACCCGGAGCCATGCTGAATATTGTCAGGAATCGCCGTGAGCGATCGCTCGCATATTCAGTGCGGCTGGGGGCAATAATGGGGGAAAATATCAATTTTCCCTGCCTGAAACTGCCGTTCTAGAGCGCAGTCAAAATGTTTTTCGCCGACCCTGACATTTTTGACACACCTGAGAATCTTTCTAGGTCATGAGCCTTTGACTCACCCTCTTCAATGAGAGATAGCTCGCGTCGAAATCTGTCGATCTCGCGAATGCCCGCTATCGACTGTGGATTCAACCGGCGGACAGGTTCAGCCAATGTGTTGCATCCACCGGTTGAATCCACAACCCAAAACGGACCTCGCATGCCGCTTATTTACGAGGTATGCAGGAGGTATCGAGGCATACCTGAAATGCTGCCATCCAACGCGCTGAACTTTCAGACAGCAATACTGGAAAATACGCGCAAGGAACAATACCCTGCCAAGGATACAACCTAGACGAGTTGATCATGTCAGGGATTACACCGTTTCAAACCCCGCGTTGGATGCGTGACCTCGTCCGCTTCCTGCCACTGAAAAGCCAATTCGTCCTGTCGGGCAACATCCGCGACCTCCAGGCCTGCGAGGTCGCCCCTGGCACAGTCACGGCCCAGAGCTTCAACCAGACCCTGTGCGAAGCCCTGCTCGACACCGGCTATGGCCACGTGCTGGCTTGGGACCCGGTGGCTGGTTTTCGTGTGCTTGGCAAGCCCAGCAGCGACCCGGCACCGGGCCAAACCCTACTCCAGGAACTCGGCCTGACCCCGGTGAACGGTGCCGCGTCTGCGGGTATCGACCTGCTGGCAGCCACCGTGCAGCGGCTGCTGGCCCGCACCGATACGCCGGTCGCCCTGATCATCGACTTCGCCTCGCGCCTGGCGGTACGTAGCGATTCCTTGAGCGCGGCCGAGCACCAGCTGTTCACTCAGGCCCTGGTGCATGCCCACCAGGCGCGCAGCCGGCCGCAGCCACAAACGCGCAAGCCATTCTTCAATACGCTGCTGTGGCTGGTGGAAAAAGAAGGCGACCTACCGGACTGGCTGCTGGTCGACAATCCACGAATCCGCCACATTCCGGTCTCCAGGCCCGACCAACTGGCCCGCCGCGCCTTGGCCCCGGCCCTGCTCAAGGGGCTCGCCGGTAGCCAGGAGGCAAGTCAGGACGCCATCGCCCAGGCCGCGGACGCCTTCGTGCAGAACACCGAGGGCCTGCTGCTGCTCGACCTCAGCGCCATCGCGCAACTCGCGCGGGTCGAGGGTGTGGCCATGGTGCAGATCGCCGATGCCGTTCGCCGATATAAAGTGGGTGTCACCGAGGACCCCTGGCTGCGCATTGACCGCCAGCGCATCCGCCGGGGCGACGAGCTGGTGCACCAGCGGGTGAAAGGCCAGGACCACGCTGTGACCCACATGCTTGACATCGTCAAGCGGGCGATGACCGGCGTCGGCGCCAGCCGCAAGGGCAACCGCCCGCGTGGCGTGGCCTTCCTGGCCGGCCCCACCGGGGTGGGCAAGACCGAGTTGGCCAAGACCATGACCAGCCTGCTGTTCGGCGACGAAAGCGCGTATATCCGTTTCGACATGTCGGAATTCAGCGCCGAGCATGCCGACCAACGCCTGATTGGTGCACCACCCGGCTATGTCGGCTACGACGTCGGTGGCGAACTGACCAATGCGATTCGCGAGAAACCCTTCAGCGTGGTGCTATTCGACGAAATCGAAAAAGCCCACCCGCGCATCCTCGACAAGTTCCTGCAAATTCTTGACGACGGCGTGCTGACCTCCGGTCGCGGTGACCGGGTGTACTTTTCCGAAGCGCTGATCGTGTTCACCTCCAACCTGGGAATCTACCGCCTGGGCGATAACGGCGAGCGCGTTGCCAACGTACTGCCGGGTGAGCCCTACGAGCAGGTACGGGAGAAAGTCCACAGCGAGATCGACCGGCATTTCAAGCTGGTGCTCAATCGCCCGGAGATCCTCAACCGTATCGGCGAAAACGTCATCGTTTTCGACTTCATTCGTGAAGAGGTCGGCCTGCAGATCTTCGAACAGATGGTCGATGGCACCTTCAAGGACCTGCAACAGCAGGAACTGCACGTGGCCATCGCTCCTGAGGCGCGCCAAGCGTTGCACGCCCTGTGCCTGCGCGACCTGTCCAACGGCGGCCGTGGCATCCGCAACCAGCTCGAGGCGCATCTGCTCAACCCGCTGGCGCGGGCCTTGTTCGACCAGGACGCTCAACCTGGCGAGCATTTCGCCATCAGCCGACTGGGTCTCGGCGGATTGACCCTGGAACGTCGCTGACCATGGAGCTGAGCCTTTCCCGCGTGCACTTCCCGGTCACCACCCTCGGCCCAGGTCGTCGCCTGGGCATCTGGTTTCAGGGCTGCAGCATCCGCTGCCCTGGTTGTATTTCCGCCGACACCTGGGGGCCAGGCAAGCGCCGCGTGGGCATCGCACAGCTGCTGGAACAACTGACGCCCTGGTTGGTCGAGGCTGAAGGCATCACCCTCTCCGGCGGCGAACCCTTCGACCAGTTCCCAGCCCTGCTCACCCTGCTCCAAGGGCTGCGCCAGTCGAGCCCTCTGGACATTCTGGTGTACAGCGGCTACTCGCTGGAGCACCTGCAACCCCAACTACAACAAGCCGAAGGCCTGATCGATGCGTTGATCAGCGACCCCTTCGACGAGCGCAGCGAACAATCCCTGGCGCTGCGTGGCAGCGATAATCAGCGCCTGAACCTGCTGACCCCGCTCGGCCATGAACGCCTGGCCAGCTACCAGCGTCCCCTGCAACCCGCCGACCAGGCCCTCGACCTCATGTTCGACGAGAACGGCAGCGTGTGGATGGCGGGGATCCCTCGGCGTGACGACGTACTGCGTCTGCGCGACCTTTTGAACGTGCAAGGCCACCAGGTTCGCACCAGCGCGCACCGCCACTGACCGGAATTCGCCCAATGATTCGCTATTGCCCAAACTGCAACACCGCACGCCCGGTACAGGAAATGTTCTGCGAGGGCACCGTCGACCAGCACCCGTGCAACTGGGACCTGGCCGGCGAGCCGATCCACGCTGACGGCTGGCGCCCGCAGATCATCCATACTGTGGACAATCTCCCCCCGACGAACACATCTCCGGCGCCCGGCATCGTCTGTGAAAACGGCCATGCCATGGACCCCGGCGACCTGATGTGCCTGCAGTGCGATGCCTCGCCCGCCCAGTCTGCAACCAACGGTGTGCCGGTTGCCCCAGTCGACAATGCGCCCGCAGCCAACGAAACATTGATCGAAGGCTGGTCGCTAATCCGCCAGATCAGCAATACCGACGGCGTCCGCGAGCGCTATCTTGCAGTGCACCAGGAAACCGCTCGCCAAGCGGTGCTCACCCTTTATCGACCAGGCGCAGAGCCGGACCCTGCGGTATATGACGTGATCCGCCGCCTGCCCCGCGAGCATGTGCCCGAAATTATCGCCACCGGCCGCTGGGATGGCCGTGCATTCGAAGTGGTCGAGGAACTGACCGGCGGCAGCCTGGACGACCTCGGCGGCGTGATCCGTGAAGCCCACAGCGTGCGCCATGTGCTGCGCGAGCTGGGCCAGGCACTGCACGCGTTCAACGAGGCCGGGTTGCGCCACCGTGACCTGCGCCCGGCCAGCCTGCTGGTACGTGCCCATGAGCCACTGGACCTGGTGATCAGCGGCTTCGGCTCGGCGCGCCTGTCGGAGTTCGACCTTGACATCGTCTCGCCCCTGGAGACCAGCCGCTACATGGCCCCTGAAGCCATCGCCGGCGGTGTGGCGGCCGCCTCGGACTGGTGGAGCCTGGGCATGATCCTGATCGAACAACTGACCGGGGGGGCCTGCTTCGAGGGCATTCATGCCAATGCCTTCCTCATCCATGTACTGGCCAACGGTGTCCCGATTCCCGACGACCTCGACCCACAGCTGAACCTGCTGTTGCGCGGCCTGCTGGCACGCGACCGGCACCAGCGCTGGCAATGGCCCGAGGTCGAGGCCTGGCTCGACGGTCGCCCGGTGCAGGCGCCGGCTTCAGCCTTCGCCGAACGTGACGACGGCGAAGGTGCCACCTTGCAACTGGGCGAGGCGCGCTACCACAAGCCGGCGGTATTCGCCCTTGCCGCCGCGCACGCCGAGCACTGGCAGCAGGCACTCGACCACCTGCTGCGCGGCGTCATCGTCACCTGGGCCGAACAGCTCGGCCTTCCCCCCTCATTGCTCGCCGGCCTTCGCCAAGTGGTGCAGCATGACGGGCTGGAGGACGATTTCCGTTTGATGCTCGCGCTGAAACTGCTCAACCCGGAAATCCCGCTGATCCACCGTGGTGATATCGTCACCCCGGGCTGGTTGCTGGAGCATCCGCTGGAAGGCTACCGACTGATCAGTGGCTCGGTGCCCGACCTGCTGGAGCAACTGCAGACCGACAACTGGCTTTCTCGCCTCAAACTGCGCGCCGAGCAGGTTCGCCAGCGCGCCCTGCACCAGCAGATCGAACTGGTCGAGGAGACCTTGCGGGTATACCTGCTTTCGACCTCGCGGGCAAAGCTGACCAGCGAATGGCAGGCGCGCCAACGCCTGCTGCCGGATACCGAGCACCCCGGCCTGCTGGCGTTGGCGGAGCGACGGATCATCGCCGAAGAAGACCTGATCGTGCTGCTCAGCGCTTCGATCGGCCAATTCCGTTCGGTGGATGCGATCATCCAGGAAGCGGCTGAGCTGGCCAGCAGCGTCGAGGTCGGCTGGTTCGACAGCGAAGCTGCCACAGCGCTGCTTCAGCACCCGCGCCAGGACCTTTACCACAGCGTCGATGAGCGCATACGCGGGTTCGCCCGCAGCGGCGTCGCCGCAGTGGATGCATGGGCCGAGCAGTTCCGCCTGGAACGGCGCATGCCTCTGGCCCAGGCCTTGGTGCTGCTGGCCATTCCGGCAAGCCAGTGGCTTGAGCCGCAAAAGCAGCAGTATGTGTCACAGATCCTCGAGTTCTTCGAGAAGAAGGTGGTAACCGCAGTGATGCGCGGCCCGTTGGTACGCATGAGCATCGGCAAGACCACCGCCCGGGTCGATCTCAACGAACTGCACAGCGAGCGCCACCCGGCCGCCGCCCTGCTCGACCACCTGCTGCTGCGCAACGAACGGGCCGTGAACCTGGACCCGGAGTGCTTCCAGGCCATGCCGCAGATTGCCTCGCGCCTGCACGCGCTGCACCGGCAGAGCGCATTGTACAAACGCGACACCGGCATCGACGGGCTGTACCTGGGCTTCCCATTCCTGCTCAGTCGCGACCCACGCGGCACCACTCGCACACGCATCATTCCGTTGTTGTTGTGGCCGGTGAAGCTGCTGCTGGAAGTGGGCAGCCGCGGCCTTGCGGCCCTGGCCTTCGACAGCGAACGCGAAGAGGTGCGACTGAACCCCGCGCTGGAAAGCGTACTCGGGGCCGAAGCCTGCAAGCGCTGGCGCAAGACGGCCGACGAGTTGCTTGGCCGCTCCTCGATCCGCGCCAGCGATGTGATGGATGCGTTCGGCATGCTTGCCACTGCGCGCTCGCGCAGCATCGTCGGACTGCCGGCCAGCAGCGTGGAAGTCGTGCCTTACCAGGACGAACTAGCATGTGCCGGCGTGTTGTTCCACGTCACCTTCATGGGCCAGGCCATCGGCGAGGACCTGCGCCAGCTGAAGTCGCTCTCGCCTGCCGGCAGCGGGCTCGAGACCGCACTGCGGCTCAGGGCCGACGAGGAAGCCGAGGCCGTGGCCCCGCCGGCTGAACTGCACCGCTATTTTACCGTCGCCAGCGACCCCTCCCAGGAGGCGGCCGTGCTGCAAGCGCGCCAAGGCCCGGGCCTGCTGGTCGAGGGGCCACCGGGCACAGGAAAGAGCCAAACCATCGTCAACATGGTCGCCGATGCCATCGGCCGCCAACGCAGCCTGCTCATCGTCTGCCAGAAGCACGCGGCGCTGGAGGTGGTGTACAAGCGCCTGGTGGCCGAAGGGCTGGGCCAACGTATCGTCATGCTCAACGACGTCAACCGCGACCGCGAACCGATCATCCGCAGTATTCGCGAACAGCTGGAAACCCTGTTCATCGGTGGCGATGAAGGCCAGGGCCTGCTCCGCCAGCGCGAACAAGTGGCGGCGCGTATCGAGACACTCGAAGGCGAGCTGGACCGTTTCCACCAGAGCCTGCACCGCCCGGACCCGGCCACCGGTTTGAGCTACCGGCGCCTGCTGGGCGAGCTGATCGCCCTCGAAGGCGGGCCGGCACCACTCGAGTTCCCGGCGTTGCGCCAGCGCCTGGCCGTGCTTGACGTTGCCAGCCTGACCCGCCTGGAAGAAAACTGCGCGCCGCTGATACGCCTGTGGCTGCCTGCCCGCTACGAAGGCAGCCCCCTGGCGCAGTTGCAGCCGTTCGCCACGGACCGTTCTACCCTGCAGGCCTTTACCGACAGCCTGCAGGCCTTCAGCCAGGCTGAGCTACAGCGCCAAGCGACCCTGCAAGCACACCCGGCCAGCTTCGAGATCGAAGACCCTGCGCCGTACCGGGCATGGATGGCCACCCATGTGGCGGCCTTGCTCGATCTGAGCCAGGAACAGCGGCTGCGCCTGGCCCGCTGGCTGCCACTGTTCCGCAGCAAGGACGGCGAGCAGCTGCCGCGTGGCGAATCGATACTGAACGAGCTGCGGCAACTGCAACAGCAGTTCGACCAACTGCCCGAAGGCGATTACCTGCCAGCGCTGTCGCCCGCCTTGAGCCTGGTCGACAGCAAGCCGCTGCGTAGCCTGGAAAGCGATTGCGCCAAGGTCATGGCCGCTCGCTCCTGGCTGACGCGCATGAACCCGTTGCACCTGCTCAGGCGCAAGCGTCTGCACGGCTTCCTCGAAACTCGGGGTGACGGCCGTATGGATGAAGCCCTGCCAGGGCTGCGCGCGGCCATCAACCTGGAACAGCAGTGGCGCCCCCTGCGCGCCGAACTTGCTGCACTTCACCAGGCCCTGGCCCTGGATAGCGTCGCCCCGCAGGCAGGCCTGGAGCTGGCTGCCTTGGTCAAGGCTGATATCCGCCAGCTCGTCGAGATCCAGGCTTTGGCGCAGGCACTGGCACAGTCGCCCCGCGCACGCCAGGCAGACGACGCCGTGCTTACCGGCGACAAACAACACCTGGAGGCGTTGCTCGGAGATCTGGACGCCTCGCTGCTGCGCCAAGGCGTGCGCCAGTCCAGCCTTGACCAGCTCAAGCTGCTCGACGACTGGCTCGGCAACGAACTGGCTCAACAGCTGCGGCATGCCGTGGAACACAACCTGAGCAACGAACTGGCGCTCAGCCGCCTGCACGACGCCTTGCCCCACCTGGCGGCCTACCAGAGCTTCCGGGCCCGCACCGGGCAGCTCACCGAGGCTGACCTGGACCTGCTGGCCCTGCTGCGCCAGCGCCAGGCGCAACTCGACGCTTTGCCCTCAGAGCAGCTCGACGCCGCCGTGCGCCGCCTGCTCAACCGCGAAGCGCGGCTGGGCTGGAAGCACCGCATCGAACAGGCCAACCCGGAGCTGCTGTTCAGCCAGGATGAGGCCCAGGCCAAGGTTGCCAGCCTGGCTCAAGCCGATACACGGATGCGTGAGCTCAATCGCCAACTGCTGGCCACAGGCATCGACCCGACGCGCCTGGGCAGCCGCAAGCAGTGGGAGGATGTGACCCGGCTGACCGGCAAGCGCTCGCGCCGGCTGCGTGAATTCCTCGAACTGGGTGCTCCGCTGGGGCTGATGTCATTGCGCCCGGTATGGCTGATGAACCCGGACGTGGCCAGCCGGGTGCTGCCACTGAAGAACGGCCTGTTCGACACGGTAATCTACGACGAGGCATCACAGATGCCGGTGGAGTTTGCCCTGCCGACCCTGTTCCGCGGCCGGGTCACCGTGGTCAGCGGCGACGAGAAGCAGATGCCGCCGACGGCGTTCTTCTCCAGCCGGGTCGAAAGTGACGAGGCCGAACTGTTCGATGGCGATGAGCCGGACGAGGACGCCGACGAAGAACAACGCGAGGCCTTCGAGGACACCTGGAACCGCCGCGAGATCAAGGACTGCCCGGACCTGCTGCAACTGGCGCGCAACGCCCTGCCCAGCACCACCCTGCAGATCCACTACCGTTCGGCCTACCGCGAACTGATCGGTTTCTCCAATGCCTCGTTCTACGGCAACCGCCTGAACGTGCCGGTGCGCCACCCCCAAGCGAGCATTCGTCAGCTCAAGCCGCTGGAACTGATCCAGGTCGAGGGCCTGTACCAGAACCAGAGCAACGCTACCGAAGCCGAGCGTGTCGTGCAGTACCTGGAGGCGCTCTGGCAGCTCCCTTACGCGCAGCGCCCGTCGGTGGGCGTGGTGACCTTCAACCGCAAGCAGGCCGAGCTGATCGAGGAGCACCTGGAAGCCCACGCCACTGAAAACGAAGCTTTCCGCGCCGCGTACTCCCAGGAGCGCGAACGCAGCGAGGACGGTGAAGACATGTCGGTGTTCGTCAAGAACGTCGAGAACGTGCAGGGTGACGAGCGCGACGTGATCGTGTTTTCCTCCACCTTCGGCCGCAACAGCCAGGGCACCTTCCGCCGCCACTTCGGGGTGCTCGGCCAGACCGGTGGCGAACGCCGCCTGAACGTGGCGGTGACCCGTGCTCGGCGCAAGGTGGTGATGATCACCTCGATGCCCATCGCCGACATTTCGGACATGCTCAACACCCAACGCGCCCCCGCCAGCCCACGCGACTACCTGCAAGGCTACCTGGAATACGCACGAGCGCTGTGTGCCGGCGAATTCGACTACAGCGGCAAGCTGCTTGGCCGCCTGCAAACCGACCGCAGCACGCAGGTGCATGGGCACGACCAGGGCCGCGACGGTTTCGCCAGGATCGTTGGCGCGTTCATCGCATCCTTGGGCTGGAATGCCGCCCCGGCCAGCGAAGGCGACGCGTTTGGCCTGGACTTCGCCATCGCAAGCCCGGAGACCGGCACCTATGCCATCGGCATCGAATGCGACGCGCCCAGCCACGCCCTGCTCGAGCGCGCCCGGGCCCGGGAAGTCTGGCGGCCCTCGGTGCTGCGCCGGGCGATCCCGCAGATCCACCGCGTCTCGTCCCAGGCCTGGTACCACGACGGCGACAATGAGCGAGCCCGCCTACGCGCGGCCATCGAGGGCGCCATGCAAGCCGGGCAGCCAGCGGCCGCATCCAACGACAAGGAGACCTGCCAATGAGTGGCCCGAAGGTGGTGCGCATCGTCACCCGTGAAGAAATCATCGCCATTTGCGAAGGCCATCTGCGCCGCCTTGATCAGGCTGTGTCCCGTTGGGAAGCCCAGGCCGAAAAGCTTGGCCAACTGAACGAGCAAGAGCGCGCGGCCACGCGGGCACGGCAAGCGCGGTTGCGCGCCTTGCTCACTGAGGACCAGCTCCGAGAGTTGCAGAAGGTCATCCCCATCGAGATCGAGCACCTGCGGCGCGACCAGCTGGCCCGCGAGGAACGCGCTGTTCTGCAAGCGACCGAGCAACGTCAGCATCAACGCCGCATGCAGGAAAATGCAGCGCTTCTGCTCAAGGCCCTGGGCAGCCGCCCCGACACCGCCCCGCAGGTAGTGCAAGCCCTGACACAACTAGTCGATGGCGCTCAACTGGACAATGCCGAGCAGCTGCTTGCCCAAGGCTTCGCCCAATTGAGCAGCAGCAACGAAGCGCAAACCCTTGATGAGCAGCAACGCGCGCTGGCTCAGCGGCTCAAGGACGACGCACCCGCGCCCGACCGCAACACATGGCTGGCCGAGCGAGCACAAGCGACCCGCGACCCACGCCTGCAGCAGATCGACCGGCATATCGCCGAGCTGTACCTGTTGCAAGGCGCAGCCTGTGCGGCGCCCTTCGTACAAGCCTTGGCCCGGGCCGAAGCGCAGCCCCAGGCGCAACAGCGCAACTTGCTGCTCGACAGCCTGGTGATCGAGCTGGCCGACAATAGCCGCGACTTCCAGCTAAGTCGCGATTCGCTCACCAAGCTCCATGACCTGGCAAACGAAGTGCGAACCCACCTGGACGCAGGGAACGAGGCATTGCTCGAGCATGTCAGCCAGTGCACGACCAGCACCTCGCAAGCCATGGTGAGCGAGCTGACGAGCCGCTGCGAAGCAATTCTTGCCGCCCATGTGCAAGCGCAAGCCGCCCTCGCCCGTCGCGAAGCCATGCTCCAGGGGCTGGCCGAACTCGGCTACGAAGTGCGCGAAGGCATGATCACCGCCTGGGCCGACTCGGGCAAGATAGTGCTGCGCAAGTCGGCCACGCCAGGCTATGGTGTGGAGCTGGGAGGCAAGGCCGAGAACGGCCGCATGCAGGTGCGTGCGGTGGCATTGAGCCGTGATCGCGACACGCAGCGCGACAAGGATATCGAGACGATCTGGTGCAACGAGTTCGGGCGTCTGCAGGCGATGCTTCAGGGTAATGGAAGCGAACTGCTGATCGAGCGAGCGATGGGAGTGGGAGAGACGCCACTTAAAGAAGTGCTTGCCGCTGAAGACGAAGACATGGCTGCTGCCGCACAGCTATGGACGAAGTAATTTGGCGGCGTCTATGCCGTAAGCGAACGGGCAACGCCGCCTGGAGGCGGGGGAAGTCGATCTGCACAGAGCCACTGATAGTCCGCCATTAACTGTGGATTCAACCGATAGCTGCCGATCGTGACAAACGGCCCCATACGGACGCAGCCCCGCCCTGCTTCCGGCCACCCCGCCATGGAGGTACACTGAAGTCCAGTGTGCGCCACCTCGACAGCTGTCAGAAATCGCCATTCTCGATCGCGCACCCTGCCGGGGGTATCAAGGGTATTTCTGGGGGTACATTTCTGATTCAGCAAACCAAAAACGCCGCCCTAGAGACCTGTCCAAATGTTTTTCGGGGATCCGGATAGCCTTTGAGCAAAGGCTCATATTGGAACTGCAAAAAAATGCGAGAGTGGTTTGCACCACCCTCGCATCCTTTCACACATGCGCGGCCTCAGGCACCGCCAAACACAATGTCGCTATTGAGCAGATCGACCCCGACCAGGGTGATGGTCGTTGTCTGTCCGCCCGTCTCGGCAACCGTCACGATGCTGTCTGCACCGCTGTTGTCGATCGATTGGACAACGGCGCTCTGGTCGCCGTTGAGCACCAGCGTGTCGCGCAGGCTTAGGCTCACATCGAAGCCGGTGACCTGGTACAGGTTCTCGGCGACTGACAGATCGATGTTGAAGGCATCCTGCTCACCGCCCGTGCCGATCAGGGTGAAGTCGAACGTTGCGTTGGCCGCGTCGTTGGCGAACAGGTTGGCGTCGAACGCACTGGTCGCTGTGTCCCCGTCCTTGTCCGTCAGCGTCGCATTGAACGCCAGCTTGACATCGCTGGCCAGGCTCTCGGTCTCCTGGATGAACTGGATCACCGGGATCTTGATCTCGCCCCTGGCCATCGTCAGCTGAACCGCGTCGATCAGCGCCGTGCCCTGCTTCTCAACGAGGAAGGAGACCTGTCCACCGGCCTCCGGCGTCAGGGTGTTGACCTCGATGAGGTTGGAGAACGTGCCATCCTCGTAGTAGATCCTGTAGTACAGGTCCTCAGTCGCCGTGTTGTATCCCCCCACGGAGTTGTCGATGAACACCCTCATGGCTGTCAGCAGGCTCTCCGGGTTGATGACGAAACTTTCATCGGCGTTGCTGATGGCTGCCAGGTTGTCCCCTTGAAAGAGGTTATTGGCAACGCCAATGCCGGCTGTGCTGACGTTCATGGCCGCCGGGTCTATGTACGCTGGCAAGGGGTTGGTCTGCAGCGCAGCTTCAGTGGGGTCGGGTTCTCCGAGCCCGATGCCGGTCAGGATGTCCGCCGTAGACGCAAGCGCCTTGGCGGAAAAGAACACAATCTCCTCGGAGGGCGAAGGGATAGCCGGGTCATCCGGCTCTGGAATCAACAAGGTGCGCACCGGGTCCGGACCGCCGGCAGCGAGTGCGCCGTCGGCACTGCTGAGCACGATCGTCGAAGCAAAGCCTTGCACCAGATCCAGTGCATAGCTGCCATTGGCAAAGGCGGTCAGCGTGTAGTCGACGGTGGTGTCCGCCGTTGCGGCGTTGTTGTCGAAGTCACCGGTCAAGGTCCCGGCGAACTGGTACGCACCATTGAGGTCCGGCGAGGGCACCAGCTCGGTGAGCGTGCCGGTCCCGGTCGTGGTCGAGTTGTCGGGCCTGACGAGGGTGAACTGGCCATTGACCAACGAGATGTTCAGGCCCGTCGCCCCCAGCCCATCGGCACCGGCCGACTTGCTCCAGAAGCCGTATTGCGCAAGGACGCTACCGGTCCCGATCAGGTTGCCGAATGCGAGTGCCGGGCCGTCGTCCTTGATCACCAGGTTCTGCCCGATATTGAGGGTGGCCTGGGCGCTGTCGCCGTCCTTGTCGGTCTTGGTCGCCGTCAGGGTCACCAGGTTGTCCGAGGCCAGGCTGGTCGAATCATCCGGATTGGTCGCGTCGGGATGGATCACGGCGCGGAGCTGGTCGAGGGTGACGTCACCGTTGGCGGCAACGCTGACGGTGAGCACCAGTTGATTGGTCGTGGCCGTGCGGCCTTCCACCACGCCGCCGTTGAGCGACAGGTTGACCGCCTCACCGGTGGCAGAGTCGGTCAGCCCGGAAGCCCCGGCCACCACGCCCAGCGCATAGGTCAGCGTGCCAGCACCATCGGCGCCAAACGCCGAGGTGAAGTTGGCGGAAAAGTTTTGCGTGGCGTCGGTTGTTAGTACGGTTTCGTCCACCGTCAGCGTCGGTTCCGTACCGGTGGTGCTGATACTCGGGCCATCATCCTTGAACACCAGGTTTTGCCCGATGTTCAGGGTGGCCTGGGCGCTGTCACCGTCCTTGTCGGTCTTGGTTGCCGTCAGGGTCACCAGGTTGTCCGAGGCCAGGCTGGTCGAGTCATCCGGATCGGTCACGTCGGGGTGGACCACGGCGCGAAGCTGGTCGAGGGTGACGTCACCGTTGGCAGCGACGCTGACGGTGAACACCAATTGGTTGGTCGTCGCCGTACGGCCTTCGACTACTGTGCCATTAAGCGACAGGTTGACCGCCTCACCGCTGGCCGTGTCGGTCAGCCCCGAGGCCCCGGCTACCACGCCCAGCGCATAGGTCAGCGTGCCGGCACCATCGGCGCCAAACGCCGAGGTGAAGTTGGCGGCAAAGTTCTGCGTGGCGTCGGTTGCCAGCACGGTTTCATCGACGGTCAGCGTTGGCTCGGTGCCGGTGGTGCTGATGCTCGGGCCGTCGTCCTTGAACACCAGGTTCTGCCCGATGTTCAGGGTCGCCTGGGCACTGTCGCCGTCCCCGTCGGTTTTGGTTGCCGTCAGGGTCACCAGGTTGTCCGAGGTCAGGCTGGTGGAGTCATCCGGATCGGTCGCGTCGGGATGCACCACGGCGCGAAGCTGGTCGAGGGTGACATCACCGTTGGCAGCGACGCTGACGGTGAACACCAGTTGGTTGGTCGTCGCCGTACGGCCTTCGACCACACCGCTGTTGAGCGACAAGTTGACCGCCTCACCAGTGGCCGTGTCGGTCAGCCCCGAGGCCCCGGCCACCACACCCAGCGCATAGGTCAGGGTGCCGGCACCATCGGCGCCAAACGCCGAGGTGAAGTTGGCGGCAAAGTTCTGCGTGGCGTCGGTTGCCAGCACGGTTTCGTCCACCGTCAGCGTCGGTTCCGTACCGGTGGTGCTGATACTCGGGCCATCATCCTTGAACACCAGGTTTTGCCCGATATTCAGAGTCGCCTGGGCACTGTCGCCGTCCCCGTCGGTTTTGGTTGCCGTCAGGGTCACCAGGTTGTCGGCGCTCAAGCTGGTGGAGTCATCCGGATCGGTCGCGTCGGGATGGACCACGGCGCGGAGCTGGTCGAGGGTGACATCACCGTTGGCAGCGACGCTGACGGTGAACACCAGTTGGTTGGTCGTCGCCGTGCGGCCTTCCACCACTGTGCCATTGAGCGACAGGTTGACGGCCTCACCGCTAGCAGTGTCGGTCAAGCCGGAAGCTCCGGCCACCACGCCCAACGCATAGGTCAGGGTGCCAGCACCATCGGCGCCAAACGCCGAGGTGAAGTTGGCGGCAAAGCTTTGCGTGGCGTCGGTTGCCAGCACGGTTTCGTCCACCGTCAGCGTCGGTTCCGTACCGGTGGTGCTGATGCTTGGGCCGTCGTCCTTGAACACCAGGTTTTGCCCGATGTTTAACGTGGCCTGGGCACTGTCGCCGTCCCCGTCGGTTTTGGTTGCCGTCAGGGTCACCAGGTTGTCCGAGGTCAAACTGGTGGAGTCATCCGGATCGGTCGCGTCGGGATGCACCACGGCGCGAAGCTGGTCGAGGGTGACATCACCGTTGGCAGCGACGCTGACGGTGAACACCAGTTGGTTGGTCGTCGCCGTACGGCCTTCCACCACTGTGCCATTGAGCGACAGGTTGACGGCCTCACCGCTAGCAGTGTCGGTCAAGCCGGAAGCTCCGGCCACCACGCCCAGCGCATAGGTCAGGGTGCCAGCACCATCGGCGCCGAACGCCGAGGTGAAGTTGGCGGCAAAGTTCTGCGTGGCGTCGGTTGCGAGCACGGTTTCGTCCACCGTCAGCGTCGGTTCCGTACCGGTGGTGCTGATACTCGGGCCATCGTCCTTGAACACCAGGTTCTGCCCGATGTTTAACGTGGCCTGGGCACTGTCGCCGTCCCCGTCGGTTTTGGTTGCCGTCAGGGTCACCAGGTTGTCCGAGGCCAGGCTGGTCGAGTCATCCGGATCGGTCACGTCGGGGTGGACCACGGCGCGAAGCTGGTCGAGGGTGACGTCACCGTTGGCAGCGACGCTGACGGTGAACACCAGTTGGTTGGTCGTCGCCGTACGGCCTTCGACTACTGTGCCATTAAGCGACAGGTTGACCGCCTCACCGCTGGCCGTGTCGGTCAGCCCGGAGGCCCCGGCTACCACGCCCAACGCATAGGTCAGGGTGCCGGCGCCATCGGCGCCAAACGCCGAGGTGAAGTTGGCGGCAAAGTTCTGCGTGGCGTCGGTTGCCAGCACGGTTTCATCGACGGTCAGCGTTGGCTCGGTGCCGGTGGTGCTGATGCTCGGGCCGTCGTCCTTGAACACCAGGTTCTGCCCGATGTTCAGGGTCGCCTGGGCACTGTCGCCGTCCCCGTCGGTTTTGGTTGCCGTCAGGGTCACCAGGTTGTCCGAGGTCAGGCTGGTGGAGTCATCCGGATCGGTCGCGTCGGGATGGACCACGGCGCGGAGCTGGTCGAGGGTGACATCACCGTTGGCAGCGACGCTGACGGTGAACACCAGTTGATTGGTCGTCGCCGTGCGACCCTCCACCACTGTGCCATTGAGCGACAGGTTGACGGCCTCACCGCTAGCAGTGTCGGTCAAGCCGGAAGCTCCGGCCACCACGCCCAGCGCATAGGTCAGCGTGCCGGCGCCATCGGCGCCGAACGCCGAGGTGAAGTTGGCGGCAAAGTTCTGCGTGGCGTCGGTTGCGAGCACGGTTTCATCGACGGTCAGCGTCGGCTCGGTGCCAGTGGTGCTAATGCTCGGGCCGTCGTCCTCGAAGATTATCTTCGAGCCGATTTCGGCGGTCGTGGTAGAGGCTTGGCGCATCGTGAAGCCACCGATATCGAAATCGGCGTGGTTATTGCCCTTGGCGTCGATGGCCGCGCCATTCTCGATGAGCACGCGGTTGTGGTCGGCCGTTGTGGTGTACTCAATCTGGTAGCCGGCCTTAACGCCGGTGATGGTGGCAACCCCGGAAGCAAAGCTGATGACAATGGCCGGATCATTCACCGAGCCGTCCGAGTTCTCGATCACCAGCCCGGTGCTGATGTTGATGACGCGAACATTGCTGATTGCAACCGACGCATCATTGGCATAACCGTTGATGAAATTCACGCCAGGTTCAGCAGCGGTGCTGAATGCGCTGATTTTTACCACCGCGCTCTTGCCGCTTTGCAACTGCACGACGTCGAACGCGGCCGACCTCGTATTGAAGACGTCGGTAAAGTCGATGTTGGCTTCAACATCTGCTTCGTTCTGACTAAGGTTGGGAACGGTCACATTCTGCCTGGCACCGGTGACGAACGAAAAACGGATGCCTTCCTGCTCCACGATCATCTGATTGTTGGTGCCAAAGGTGGTCGGCCCCCCCCCCTGGCTGGTGTTGATCGTGTCGCCCGTCGTTATATTGGCGCCGCTTGACTGGTCGGCGGGGTCCTTGCCGGTGGCGATAACGGTCGGATCCGTAATCCGCAGGACCCCACCGTCGTCAACCACGGTCGGGTTCGCCGTCGTGAACATCAGGAACAGGTTCTGCCCGGAGGGCGCATTGGCCAGGCTGAATCCCAGGTCCTGGCTGGCGCCGATGAACACCTTGTCCAGCAGGTTGAGGGCATCGTCCGGGTTACTGGCATCCGGGTGCTTGAGCGGCTGGTATTCCACGGTCCAGATCTTGCCGCCGGTGACCGGCGATCCGGTTTCTTCAATGTAGGCCGCGAACACGATTGCGCCGGCTGGGCCCCCGGCTCGGCCCAGCAGGATGTTGTTGTTGGTATCGGTATAGAGAAGGATGCTGGTGCCATCGAGGGTATCGAGTCCGCTGTCCAGGCCATTGAGCGGTGCGCCCAGGCTGTCGGTGAAGCTGACATCGGTAACGCTGCCGCCGGGTGCAGCGGTGATGGTGAACGCATCACTGCCGGTGTTGCCCACCGCACCTGTATAACCACTCAGGGCTGCACCTGTTACGGTACCGGCCCCCAGCGCGGTCAAGCGGGTAGCGAAGACCGAGGGCAGCGCCGAGATCAGAATGTCATTGTCGTCAGCGTCTCCCGCAGGGCTTGCGGTGGCCGTGCTGTTTTGCAACCCGGCGGTTTCGTCCAGCGAAACGTTCACCCCTGTCGCCTCGACGCTCAGGGCGCAGGCGGTGGTGATGGCAGTGCTGGCGGGGGTGGCGTCTGTCGGGTTGGTGGAGGCGATCGTGATGGGAAACAGGTTGGCATCCGTGTCATCGGTAAGGTCGCTCGTCGGCGATGCGATTTTTTTGCGGATAGTCATGGCTTTCTCCCGAGCAATCCCGGCCCCAGAGGCCGGAGCGTGGACCTTTACTGCTACCATCCACCACTGTGAACGAGCGCCGGGGATTGCGCATCGGCCGATACTCCTAGGCAACATGGGAGTTTCAGCCTACCTGGGAGGGAGAACGGGCGACCAAGGCGTGCGTCGCCTGTTCCGTTGCTGAATGAGGGGATCCGGATAGTCGTTGACCGGGCTCGACGCGCTCATCCTGCAGCCCTGCCATACTGATCAGCATGACCAGTGCAACCTTCCGTTTCTACGAAGAGCTCAACGATTTCCTGCCGGCCGAACGGCGGCGGCAGTCCTTCACCTGCGAGTGCGCGCGCGGGGCCACGGTCAAGCACATGATCGAGGCGCTTGGGATACCGCACACCGAGGTCGAGCTGGTGCTGCTCAACGACGAGTCGGTGGGCTTCGAGCGGGTGGTCTTCGACCGCGACCGGCTGGCGGTGTATCCCAAGTTCGAAGCGCTGGACATCAGCCCGCTGCTACAGGTTCGTGCGCAACCTTTACGGGTGCTGCGCTTCATCGCTGATGCGCACCTTGGCGGGCTGGCCAGCCTGCTGCGCATGAGTGGCTTCGACACGCTCTACGACAATGGCTTCGAGGACGCCGAGATTGCCGAGATCGCTGCGCAGCAAGGACGCATCGTGCTAACCCGCGACCGCGAACTCCTCAAGCGGCGGATCATCAGCCACGGCTGTTACGTGCATGCCCTGAAGCCGTCGCTGCAACTGCGCGAATTGTACGAGCGCCTCGACCTGGCGCGTAGCGCGCGGCCATTCAGCCTGTGCCTTCACTGCAACCAGCCGCTGCACGAGATCAGCCCGGAACTGGCCCGGCCGCAGGTGCCGCCACGCATTGGCGCCCTCTATTCGCAATTCCTGCGCTGCGACGCCTGTCAACGGGTTTACTGGGAGGGTTCGCACTGGCGCGGCATGTGTGCACTGCTGGCACCGCTGCTGGACCAATAGCCAAGCGCATCGGGCCGTCTGCGTTGCCAGGGATAACTGGCTTTTGCGTCAGGTAGGTCAGGTTATATAGCCCCAAAGGCAAAGTCCGAGGGATCGAACCGATCGGTCGTGTCCATCCGAACACTTCGCAGGCTCACTGTTTCCAGGTGTGACGCGTACAGAAGCTCAGAAAAGTAGCTAATCAGGAGGGAGCGACGGCGTGCGCCGATTGAGTTCAGACTGCCCGCATGCACCAAATCGACATCAAACACCAGGATGTCGCCAGCGGAGCCTGAAAGCTGCACAGACCGGGACTCGTCACTGAAGTCGAATGGCGGCTCTCCCTGCCCAGGGCGATGGCTGCCGGGGACGATACGTGTCGCGCCGTTCTCGGGACCATAATCGTCGAAATAAGCCAGCGCGCTCACTATGTCGCCTGGCCGTTGGGCCGACAAGTCGCGGTGCAGCTGCTGATGACCGTCACCTGCAAGGGGTTCGCGCCCCTCCACCTGCGAGAGGAAGAACCGTTCTCCGATCAACTCACCAACCGCCGCCAGCACCCGCGGCAGGCGACACACAGCCTGAACCGTCGAGTCTGTGTCCAACAGCGAATGGCGCCAGCCCATGCCACGCGGCACTGGCCATTGGCCCGATGGCTTCACCCCCGCATCGAACACTGCACGAAGGTCACCCAGCCACTCGTCCGGGATTGCTCGACGGAGCAGCACATAGCCATCTCGATGAAGTTGTTCGCGGTCAGTCATAGCGTCCTCAATGCCCTTACCACCCATGCGTCTTGCAGAACGGCCCTGGACTGGACTAAAGCATTGGGCAATAGTCAGCCAATGATCAAGCGTAGCGTTTACGAGCCCAGTGAGCGGAGCGGATTCACCGTTGCAAGAGCACATGCAGCTGATTGGCTGATGAACGCGGATGAACTGCTGCGCTCGCACGGCGCATACACCACGTTTTTTCCCGCCCGTCCTGGTTATCCCGGCAGGATGAGATTGACTTCGGCCTGATCGAGTTTAATGTAGAGCACATGACATTAATTGTTGAGAGATCTACATGGTCGGTTGGTCGCTATTGATTCTTGGTCTACCGACAGCGAATGCGACCGAGCGAATGCGTGCCTGGAGGACCCTGAAGTCTTCAGGCGCGACGGTTTTGCGCGACGGTGTCTATCTGCTCCCCGAGTTCAGCGTGAGCAAAGATGCATTCGAGACGGTTGAGCGAGACGTACTTAGCCTCAATGGCACGGCATACTTGCTGACGTTTTCGGCGCCGGAAGAACGCTTCAGTGCGCTGTTCGACCGAAGCGATGACTACACCAAGCTGCTGGAAGACATTGCTGGCTGCCGAGCAGCGCTGACTCAGGACAATGCACTTCAAGTAGCGCGGCAGGTGAGAAAGCTCAGGAAGGCCTATGGCCAGTTGACGACCATCGATTTTTTCCCTGGCGCACCCAAAGCCCAGGCCGACTCAGCGCTTCAAGACCTGGAGACGGCAATCAGTCGAGCGCTGTCTGCCGACGAGCCGACAGCCTATGAACAGCCGATCATCGTTCTTGATCGCAGCGCGTTTCAAGGGCGTAAATGGGCGACCCGAAAGCGCCCGTGGGTAGACCGGCTTGCCTGCGCCTGGTTGATCCGCCGCTTTATCGATACGGACGCCAAAATCATCTGGCTGGATAGCCCGAAGGACTGTCCTGGCGATGCGCTCGGCTTCGATTTCGATGGGGCGCAGTTCAGCCACACCGGCCAGCGAGTCTCCTTCGAGACCCTCATTGCCAGCTTTGCCCTTGAAGTATCGGGGCTATCGCGACTTGCCGCCGTCGTTCACTACCTGGACGTGGGGGGGAGCCAGCCCGTTGAAGCCCCAGGGATTGAGCGTGTCCTCACCGGATTGCGGGAAAGTATTCTCGATGACGATCAACTGACCCAGGTTGCCGGGGGCATCTTTGATGGCCTCCTGGCGGCTTTCGCAAGCGAGGATGTTGCCAATGGTTGATACAACCTCTGCAATTAGCGATCAGCCGCATGCTGCTCCGCCGCCTGTCGGCTTGTTTGAAGCATTGCTGTTCTGGCTCAAACTTGGCTTCATCAGCTTTGGCGGCCCGGCAGGTCAGATTTCGATCATGCACCAGGAGCTGGTCGAGCGTCGGCGCTGGATCAGTGAAAAGCGGTTTCTACACGCGCTGAACTATTGCATGCTGCTGCCCGGCCCGGAGGCCCAGCAGCTTGCGACTTACATCGGTTGGTTGATGCACCGCTCCTGGGGCGCAGTGATTGCCGGGGCGCTGTTCGTGCTGCCGTCGCTTTTTATCCTGATCGGATTGTCCTGGGTCTATGTGGCCTTTGGCGAGGTGCCGGTGGTGGCCGGGATCTTCTACGGTATCAAGCCTGCGGTGACGGCGATTGTGGTTCACGCCGCTCACCGGATCGGCTCTCGGGCCCTGAAGAACGCTTGGCTTTGGGCGATTGCCGCAGCCTCCTTCGTGGCCATTTTTGCGCTTAACGTGCCGTTCCCGGTGATCGTGCTGGTTGCCGGTATCACTGGTTATATCGGTGGCCGCTTTGCCGCGGACAAGTTCGTCATTGGCGGCGGGCATGGTGCTGCGAAAGCCAATTACGGCCCCGCCCTGATCGATGACGACACGCCAACGCCCGAGCACGCGCGCTTTCGCTGGGCGCATCTACTGCGCCTGGCGCTGATTGGTGCCGGGTTGTGGCTACTGCCAATGGGGGCATTGATAGGGTCGTTTGGCTGGGACAGCACCCTGACCCAGATGGGCTGGTTTTTCACCAAAGCCGCTTTGCTGACATTCGGCGGCGCCTACGCGGTGTTGCCTTACGTCTACCAGGGTGCCGTTGGTCATTACGGCTGGCTGACGCCTACCCAGATGATTGACGGGCTCGCGTTGGGCGAAACCACTCCTGGGCCACTCATCATGGTGGTGGCATTTGTGGGGTTTGTCGGCGGGTATCTCAATCCAATGTTTGGTGCCGATCAGCCTTTCCTTGCCGGCGCAATCGCAGCCAGCCTCGTCACCTGGTTTACGTTCCTGCCGTCTTTCCTTTTCATCCTGGCTGGCGGACCGTTGGTGGAGTCGACTCATAACGAGCTGAAGTTCACCGCCCCGCTCACCGGCATCACCGCCGCAGTGGTAGGCGTAATCCTCAACCTGGCGCTGTTCTTCGGTTATCACGTGCTTTGGCCAAACGGCTTCAACGGCACGTTTGATTGGCCATCCGCGCTGATCGCGGTCGGTGCCGCCGTCGCCTTGTTTCGCTTCAAACGGGGAGTCATTCAAGTGCTGTTAGCCTGCGCGCTGGTTGGTATGACAGTGCATTTGCTACAGCGGTGAGGTGGAATAGATATGAACGTCCGCTTTGTCCCTCCCACAACGTGGCCGGCAACGCTACCGGCCGGCGGCGGCCAGACCTGGATACGCAGAAACTCACCCGTGCACCAGGTAAGCCCCTGACGGAACCCGATACCGCAGTTTCTTGCATTTGCCGGGTGCGGGCTGATGCCCCGGCGGGCGATCAGGAAACCAGATTCGGCATTTACCCGGAGGCGGCAAATGGCTGCGGGGAATTACAACTGCATCGTACCCAGGCTGCGTGGATTGTTCGGCAACGCCCAGTGCTGCCTCGCTGCGCCTTTGCGCCTGCTCTTGCGGCCTCTTCTGTGCTGCGACCAGGTCCGCCTTGACGCTGGGCGGGATACCCGAAGACCGGGCCTGCTGCGCCGCCTGGATCAATTGGAAGTTGCGGTTGCGTAACTCGACGTTGCGACCAACCCGCATGTTCGAGCGCACCGCCAAGGTTTCAGCCTGCTGGTACTGCCCCTGCTGAAGACGCAAGACACCAAGGTAATGCAGCGTCGCGGGATTGTTCGGCTGGATATGCAGGGCTCGCTCCAGCGTGGCAGCGGCTTGGTCCAACTGGCCATTTTCATATTGCCGCGAGGCGGTTTCGATGAGGGTGGTTGATGCGCTGTTACTGTGCGCTGGCGCTCTGCGCTCAGCCGCAACCGAACCAAGCGACGCGACGGCGCAGAACACCAGGATCAGACCCGGGAGAAAACTCTTGGTTGGCATCAGGGGGCGGACTCGACTGATCTCGGACGGCACTGGCGTAAACAGACCACAGTGCTGCTCGGCATTGCCGATACAGGGCTCCCATTGACCTGGCCAGTACCCTGAAGTTCCCGCTGCAGCCGCCACCGTAACTTCGATTGTGACAGGCGGCGCCAGCCAACGCTGGCGCCGACCGACGCGCTCAAGGCTGCAGATTCACCAACCCTGGCACCGCCGCGCTACCCTCGTGCCGAACGTCATGGCCACACGCAACGAAATCCTCCTTGCGCAGCACCACCAGTGCCAGCAACGACGCGACCCCGGTCGCCACGTAGAAGTACCAGGGCGCGGTGATGTCGCCGGTGAGCTTGATCAGCCAGGTGGAAATCAGCGGCGCACTGCCGCCAAACACCGCCACCGGGATGTTGTAGGCCACGGCGATGCCGGTGGAGCGGATGCGCGTTGGCAGCAGCTCGCTCATCAGCGCGTAGGTCGAGGACGCGTACAGCCCGAACAGGATCGCCACGGCCATCAACGGCCAGAACAAGGTGGCCGGGGTGGCGCCGGGCGCGGCCTTGAAGAACCAGTACATGGCCAGGGTCGCCAGGGTGCCGATCACCATCAGGAACGGCTTGCGCCCGTAACGATCGGTGAAGGCGCCGCCGAAGGGCATGACCACCGCCGCCGAAAGGCTGGCGACGAACACGTAGAGCAAGGTGGTACCGCTGTCGAACTTGAGGGTGTTGGACATGTAGGTCGAGGCGAAGGTCAGCACCAGGTAGAAGATCGAGCTGTGCAGGGTGATGATGAAGAACACCAGGGCAATCGAGCGCTTCCACTGCCAGACCTCGCGCAGCGGCGCCTTCGAGGTCTGCCCGGCCTCTACCAGGGCGAGGAACTCCGGGCTGTCCTCAAGCTTCAGGCGGATGTACAGCGAGATGAAGCCCAGCGGCCCAGCGATCAGGAACGGGATCCGCCAGCCCCAGTCCTGCATCAGGTCGGCGCCCAGGGCCCAGGTCATACCGTTGGCCACGGCGCCGCCCAGGAGCAGGCCGAGCACGGCGGTGACCATCAGCCAGCAGGTGGCGAACCCCCGGCGCCCGGGGCCGGCATATTCGGAAATGAAGCTGGTGATGGTGCCGATTTCGCCACCGGCGGAGAAGCCCTGCACACAGCGGATCAGCACCAGCATCACCGGCGCGGCAATGCCGATGCTGGCGTAGGTTGGCAACAGGCCCAGCAGGCAGGTGGAGCCGGCCATCATCACCAGCACGGTGATCAGGGTCTTGCGTCGGCCGATCTTGTCGGCCAGAGGGCCGAAGAACAGGCCGCCCAGGGGCCGGATGAAGAAGCTCAAGGCAAAGGCCGCAAAGCTTGCCAGCAGGCTGCTGGTGGGGTCGTCAGAGACGAAGAAGGCCTTGCCGATGTACAAGGCCAGGAAACCGTAGACGCCATAGTCGTACCACTCGATCAAGTGGCCGGAAGTGGCGCCGATGAAGGCCCGGCGCCGCTGGCGCTGGGAGTTGAAAGATGACACACCCATCGTGGGGACTCCTGTCGTAGTGCTATCCATGAAATGCAGTGTTTCAGAGGTTGCTCAAAGGCCCCGTGGGGTCTTGCAGCCACTGACGCAAGCGGGTCTTGAGAATTTTGCCATAGCTGTTCTTCGGCAGCTCGGCGCAAAACAGGTATTTCTTCGGTTTTTTGAACGAGGCCATGCGCGCCAGGAACCAATCGTTGAGCGCCTGTGCATCGAGGCTGTGGGGCGTGCGCAGGACCACGAAGGCCACCACCGACTCGCCCCAATGGGCATCGGCCTCCCCCACCACGCACACTTCGAACACCTCGGGGTGCTGGATCAGCACTTCCTCGACTTCCCGCGGGTAGATGTTGCTGCCACCGGAGATGATCACATCCTTGCTGCGATCGGTAAGGGTCAGGTAGCCCTGTTCATTGAGGAACCCTATGTCGCCGGTACGCAGCCAGCCATCCACCAGGGCCTCCTGGGTGGCTTGCGGGTTGTCCCAGTACCCCTGCATCACCGCCGCCCCGCGCACGGCGATTTCCCCGGGTTCGCCGGGGGCCAGGGGCAGGCCTTGCGCATCCACCACGCGCACCTCGACGCAGGCGTGGGCACGCCCGACCGAGGCGGCAATGACCGGCCAGTCGGCATGCCCGCGGTCGGCGATGGCCTCCCGCGACAGCGCGCTGATGGTCATCGGGCATTCGCCCTGGCCGTAAATCTGCACCAGGCGCGGGCCAAAGGTGTCCAGGGCCTCGGCGAGGTCGGCCAGGTACATGGGCGCCCCGCCGTAGACGATGGTCTTGATCCCTTCGCCGCAATAGCCCTGCTGCCGGGCCTGGCCGACCATGCGCTTGACCATGGTCGGCGCGGCAAACAGGCTGACCTGGCCCAGCGCCTGCGCCAGCTCGAACAACTCCGCCGCCTGGAACCCCCGGGACGCCGGCACCACGTGCCGGGCGCCGCAGCGCACATGGATGAAGTTGTACAGGCCGGCGCCGTGAGACATCGGCGCGGCATAGACCACCGCGTCTTCTGCGGCCACCGGATCGACGTCCAGCGGATAGCACAAGGACATGGCGATCAGGTTGCCATGGGACAGCATCACCCCCTTGGAACGCCCGGTGGTGCCGGAGGTGTAGAACAGCCAGGCCAGGTCGCTGTCCTCCCGCGGGTGCGGCGCCAGCAGTTCATCGCCCGGCAGCTGGCCTGGATCGGCCAGCCCGGGCGCGGCCAGCTCACGGCAGCCAGCCGGCAGCGACGCGCGGTCAAAGACCTCGCCCTCATCGGTATAGACCAACCGGGCCCCGGCATTGCCGGCTATCCAGGCCGCTTCCCGTGCGTGCAGCTTGCTGTTGATCGGAACCGCCACCGCCCCGCTCCACCAGATGGCATACAGCAATTCGAGATAGCCGCAGCTGTTCTTCATCAGCAACGCCACCCGGTCACCAGGCACGATGCCGTACTCATGGCGCAGTTGCAGGGCGCGTGCCCGGGCCTGGGCGGCGAACGCCTGGTAGTCGGCAACCTCGCGGCACCCCTCGAACAGCGCCGCCCGCCGCGGCCAGCGCTGGGCCGCAGCGTGCAGCCAATGGGCGATGTTCATCCTCAGACCTTGACCGCTTGCAGGACGCTGGCGTAGTTGGCCACCGCCATGCCGCCCATGTTGAACAGCAAGCCGAACTCGGCACCGGGCACCCCCAGGCCGATGGGTTTACCGACCAGTTGGGCAAAGCCCAGGGCATGCATCGATACCCCGGTGGCCCCCACCGGATGCCCCTTGGCCTTGAGCCCGCCGGAGAGGTTCACCGGCAGGCGGCCGCCCTGGCGTACGATGCCCGCGTCCAGCACCCGGTGGCCCTCGCCCTTGGGCGCCAGGCCCATGGCTTCGTAGATCAGCAGTTCGGCGATGGTGAAGCAGTCGTGGACCTCGGCGAAACTCAAGTCGCCGAGGGTCACCCCGGCCTCGCGCAGGGCCCCTTGGATAGCCCGTTGCGGCCCTTCGAAGGCCAGCATGTCGCGGCGCGACAAGGGCAGGAAGTCGTTCACCTGGACCATGGCGCGGATCGCCACCTGGCGCCGCATCGAACGGGCGCGCCGCGGCGAGGCGAGGATGATCGCCGCCGCGCCGTCACTGATCAGCGAGCAGTCGGTCAGGCGCAGTGGTGGAGCGATCAGCGGGTTGCCCTGGGAAACATTGTTACAGTGTTCGAAGTCCATCACCCGGTGCATCTGCGCCAGGGGGTTGGCCATGGCATTGGCGTGATTCTTCACCGCGATCGCGGCCATCGAGGCCAAGGGGCTGTGGTAGCGCTCGGCGTACTGCTGCGCCACCTGGCCAAACAGCTGGGCGAAGCTCAGGCCGGCTTCCTGGAGGGCATTCTGGTAGCCGGCGCCGGCCAGGGCCCGGGTGACTTCGACGGTGCTGTTGCCGGTCATTTTCTCCGCGCCGACCACCAGTACCAGTTCGGCGGCACCGCTGCGAATCGCGTTGATCCCGGCCTGGATCGCCGCTGAGCCTGAGGCGCAAGCGTTCTCGCAGCGCGTGGCGGGCTTGAAGCGCAGTTGCGGGTCGGCCTGGAGCATCAGCGAAGCGGGGAAACCATCGGCCACCAGGCCGGCGTTGAAGTGCCCGAGAAACAGCGCGTCGATTTCTGCTGCGTCGATCGCCGCGTCCGCCAGGGCTTCGCGGGTAACCTGGACGATCAGGTCCTCGAGGTTCAGGCCGTCCAGGCGACCGAAAGGGCTGTGGGCGGCAGCGACGATGGATACGGAATCGTGAGTCATGGTGATTTTCTTCTGTCCTTGAAGCGCGTATTCCATACAATGATTCAGCGCCCGAATCACACGCTAGTTGGGGCAACTACTTACGCCAGTAAGTAGTACCCGAGATAAACCCGAGGCAGGATGCCTGATGACCGTACACGACCCGCGATTCCAGGACCTCGAGCGCCTGGCCTTCCAGGTTTCCCCCGCGCCGCAGATGATCACCGGCCATCGGCGGATGCTCGACTGCAACCAGGCGTTCGTCCGCCTGTTCGGCTACGAGCGCGAGCATTTGCAGGGCCACCTGACCCTGCTGCTGTACCCCTCCCAGGCCGACTACCAGAGCATCGGCGAGCGCAGCGAGCACTGGCTGCGCAACGGCCCCGGCGCCTTCTACTCCGACGAGCGCTTCATGCAGCATCGCAACGGCGAGGTGTTCTGGGCCCGGGCCCACGGGTTTTCCCTGACGGTGGAAGACCCGTTCAAACTGATGGTCTGGCATTTCGAGCGCCTGGATCGCCAGCCGGCGCCGACCATCCAGCTGACTCCGCGCGAACGGGAGATTTCGCTGCATATCGTCAATGGCCTGACCTGCAAGGAAGTGGCGCGCAAGCTGGGCATTTCCCACCGCACCGTGGAAGTCCACCGCGCCCGGCTGATGAAGAAACTTCAGGCCAAGAACAGCGCAGAGCTGGTGTCGAAAATTATCTTCATCAGTTGAGCACCAGTGCAGGTCAGGTAAAATCGCGCTTTTTTTTGACCAAGAGCTTTTTTGCATGGATGCCCGTTTCTCGCTTTCATTAGCCCTGCCGCTCGCCCTCGCCGCCTGCAGCACCCCGCCCAAGCCGCAACCACCGGCCAAGCACCCTGGCCTTGAAGTGTTCGAACGAGTGATCAACGAATCGGCCGCGCCCGATTCGATCATCCGTCAAGGCGACCAGATCACCTACATGATCGCGCCCTCCGCGAGCAACCCCTGGGTCACCCGCTTTGACGCCTCCTGCAGCCAGCCCAGCGGCAGCATGTTCTATCCCACCAAACGGGGCATGCAGGCGTTTTCTGACAACGACGATTCCAGCAACCTTCCGCAACCACAGTTGCAGGTGCTGCAGCGCAGCGAACAACTCAAAAATGCCTGCGCCTATCGCGCCGTGCCTGACTGGCGAGCGCTGGACACCGCGCCAGTTCAAGACTGGCTGGTGTTGGACCGTAACAGCGCGATTCACGAGGATGGCGTACTCAAGATCTGGACGAGCATTCAACTTGCCAACTATCAAGCAGTCAAAGGGTACGGCCAGATTGCACAACTGCATGAGCGCCTGGCCATCGACTGCAAGCAGCGCACTTTCAAGCCGTTGAGCGACTTCAAGGTGGACGACAATGGCCGGGTGTACAACGGCAAGGTCAATCTGGACACCCCAATGATGCCGCAGGCACAGGCCGACAGCGGACAACAACGCCTGATCGAAGCTGCCTGCCAGCCCGCTGCCACCTGGGCCCAGATGGCGATGCCCCCTGTGCGCACGCCACTGCCGCCGCAGCTCGATACACCCAAGACGGCGCCAGCCGTGCTGGCGGCGATCAATACCCTGCAACTGCCCGAACCGCGCTTGACGCTACAGGCTTTGCACTATCGCTACGACGCCTTGGTGCTCAACGGCATGAAGATCACCGGCGTGCAGCGCAAGGACATCTTCAGCCGTGACCCGCAGAGCGGCCAGCTGCTGCTGCAGCCAGTGGATTCGGTGCTGGGCACCAAGCTGCTGCTGACGTTCCGCGGCCTGATCGAGCTGGCCAACCGCTCGTTCGACCGCAACAACGGCAACCAGGTAGAAGACTCCTTGCACGTCATCGGCTTGAGCTTCACAGGCGACTGGCAACGCCTGCCGGAACACAGCGAAGTGGCCTATGACCTGGTCCAGGCCACCACCACGGGGCCTTTCACCACTACCGTCACCTGCAAGGTCGGCGCCGCGCTGCCAGCCAGTCAGATAAACCCCGCCTTGCAAGGCATGGCCAAGCCGCTGAGCTGTTCCAAGCACAAAACGGCTACTTCTGAATGGGCCGAGAGCTACCACTACCTCGAAGACTACGGGGTGTTTGTGCAGGCGGTGCAGAATAGCCCGTTGGGGCGCTGGACATGGCGAGTGGAGTCGGTTCTCTAAGACGGCTGTCATACCGTTAGCTGCCCTTTCAACCGAGCGTGTGCCATTGGCCGCCATGGGTCGGTTTCCACCCTTGTCGCGCAGGCATATTTCGTAAAGACCCTAATGAACACTCTGGGTTCAAATGTTATCGAGCGCATTGAGCGTTGCATTGGTAACGCTGGGTTTGCCCTCGATGCGGATGCTACTCATACAACACGGACAAATAAAAATTAAAATACCATTCCTTGCTTTACTCGGGGTGTTTTCACTCATTCAAACATCACCCGCCCTCGCGGATAATACCAATGGGAAACGTCTCTATTTACAGAGATGTGCCGTGTGTCACGGAGCAGATATCAAGGGGACAGGGCCATTGGCCAATAAAAGCAATCCGCCAACCCCTGACCTTACAACATCGGCTTTCAAGAGGCGGCTGAGTGATTACCCGGGTGTTATTGTATCTTCCATAATACTTCGCCCCAATGGAAACTTAATTCCAAAGACGTTGCAGGAGAACGGTGTAAAGATACCGCCGCACGCCTGGAGTGTTAAGGACCTGCGCGATCTACATCAATACATGAGTGGTGTGATTTCAAAAACACGATGATCTTGAGATGAGCAGCAGGTGCACGTCATGTACCGGGTTCGTGGCTTGCCCGCGGGGGGCTGAGCCCGAGGCTCGAAGGTGCAGCGATTGCCTGCATGGGAAGGTAGATTGGCGACGCAGGATTTTCTTCAACCTACACATGGAAAATCCTGCCTACACCAATCCTAAGGTAGTGATCGCCGGAATGAGGGCCGCTGCGAACGCTACAGGCTCTCGTCGAGGAACTTGACCACGGTACCCATGCAGGCCACCCGCTCCTCCACATGGGGCATGTGGCTGGAGTTCTCGAACAATGCCCAGCGGATGCCCGGGATCAGGTCCAAGTACGGCTTGACCACCAGCGGCGTGGCTTCGTCATGGCGTCCTGATATCAGCAGGCTCGGCACGTTGATCTGCGGCAGGCGGTCGACGATGGTCCAGTCCTTGGTGCTGCCAATGATGTGGAACTCGTTGGGTCCGGTCATGGCGTGGTACACGGTCGGGTCGGCATCGACCTGGGCGAAGGTGCGGGCCACCTCATCCGGCCAGGGGTTCAGGCGGCACACGTGACGGTCGTAGAACACCCGGGTGGCGGCGATGTAGTCGGCGGCGGTGTAGTCGCCCACAGCTTCATGGCGCAACAGTGTGGCCTGAACATCTTCGGGCAGCCTCTCGCGCAGGCGGTTGGCTTCCCTGACCCAGGTGCGCATGTCTGCCGGCGAGTTGGCGATCACCAGGCAACGCAGGCCCGCCGGGCGCTGCACCGCGTGCTCGCTGGCCAGCATACCACCCCAGGACTGGCCCAGCAGGGCGTAGCGGTCGCTGATGCCCAGGTGCTCGAGCAGGTTGTCGAGCTCTTCCATGAACAGTTTCACCGTCCAGAACGACGACGGCATCTGCGGCAGGTGGGTCGAACGGCCGTTGCCCAGCTGGTCATAGTGGATGACCGGATAGCCACCGGCCGCGACATCCTTGTAGGCATCGACATAATCGTAGGTGCAGCCCGGCCCGCCATGCAGGATGACCAGCGGAGTGCGACCACAATCCAGGTCACCCGTGACGCGGTACCAGGTCTGATAGTCGCCGAACGGGGCAAAACCTTCATGCGATTTGATGAGTTCCATTTCATCCGGCTCCGTGCGAATCGTGGAGCACACAATAGCCCTACGCACGACGAGGCATAACTAGAGAGTTCTCTAGGTTTTCGGATTTTTTACCACTCAATTGTCGAGCAGACGATAGTGCACCGCCCGGGCGACCGCCTGGACCCGGTTCTTCGCCCCCAGCTTGTGCATGGCCGAAGTCAGGTGCAGGGAGACCGTGGCCAGCGAGCGGGTGAGCATCTCGGCGATCTGCGCCGCGGTCAGGCCTTCGGCAGCCCAGCGCAGGCACTCGAGCTCACGGCGGGTCAGGCGGATTGCGCGGCTGGCGGCCTCCTTGCCCAGCAAGGGATAGGCCGCCTCCTGCAAAGCATGGGCGATCAGGCTGAAGTCGGCGAGGTGTTCCCGGGCATCGTCCAGGTCACGCTGACTGGCCTGGGGACGCAGGCCGGTCAGGGTCGCCAGCCCACCGCGCGGCAGGTGGATGGGCACGGTGACGCCGCAGGCCAGCTGCGCATCGAGCAGGTAACCGACCACCGGCGCATGGCGGCGATCGATCAGGCGCTGCAGGACGGTCTCGCCCTTGGGCAGGTACGACCAGGCGAACGGCGCGATGGAGGAAACGGCCAATTGCTGCACCGGGTCGATCTGGTAGAAGCCATCGGAGCACCAGAGGTCCTGCCAATCCCTCGGGGTCTGGCGCAGCCTGACCACGGAGGGGGTGATCAACTCGCCGAGGTGATCCAGCGGCACCGGGCTGTAGTCGTACACGAGGGCATCGAAGCCCAGTTGCGCCGCCAGCTCGGCGACGCTGTCCATCTGTTCGTCCAGGTTACTGTCCGACGCCAGACGGGTATGGAGATCAGCCAGCTTGGCCTGCATTCCTTACACTCCCTGTGTATACCCTGTTGGATTTCCATCTTGAAGTCCGCCGAGTAGAATGCCACGGCTCGGCGCGGGACTGCCAGACAAAACCTATAAGAAATACTAGCTTGTAGGCGGCGCATTCTCCTGTGCAGGGTATAGCTGTAAGCCATGGCCAACAGGAGAGTAGCGATGTGGCGTGAGATGCAACCTGACCAGCAGTTCAACGTATCGGTCGATGGCCACAATCTCGTGGTGTACAGCTTTGGCGAAGGGGACGAGGTGCTGCTGTGCCTCAACGGCGGGCCGGGCCTGCCCTGCGACTACCTTCGCGATGCCCATGCCTGGCTCAAGGACAAGGGCATCCGCGTGGTCGCCTTCGACCAGTTGGGGACCGGCGCCTCCGACCGCCCCGACGACGACAGCCTGTGGAACATCACCCGCTACGTGGCCGAGGTCGAGCAGGTCCGCCAGGCCCTGGACCTGGGCCGCGTACACATGCTGGGACATTCCTGGGGCGGCTGGCTGGCGATCGAATACGCCATCCACCACCCGCAGTCGCTGAAAACCCTCATTCTGGAAAACACCGTCGGCGACATCCCGCACCTGATCAGCGAGCTGGAACGCCTGCGCAGTGCCCTGGGCAGCGAAACCGTGGCGATGATGCAGCGCTACGAGGCCCAGGGAAACCTCGACCATCCCCAGTACCAGGCAGCCATCACCCTGCTCAACTACCGTCACGTGTGCCGCCTCGACGAGTGGCCGGCGCCGGTCAATCGCTCGCTGGGCGACTGGAACATGGGCCCCTACACCACCATGCAGGGCCCCAACGAATTCCTCTATATCGGCAACCTCAAGGACTGGAACCGCCTGGAGCAAATGCGCGAGTTCCAGATGCCGGTCCTGATCACCACCGGCCAGCACGACGAACTGTCCCCCGCCTGCGCCCTGCGCATGAAACTGGCACTGCATGACCAGACCGAGCTGCACGTGTTCCCCAACAGCAGCCACATGCCGTTCTACGAAGAGCCGCAAGCCTACTTCCCGGTGTTGCTGGATTTCCTGCAGCGCAACCGGGGCTGATCGATGAACCTGGCACGCTACCGGTTCGTCTTGATCCGGCCGTTGCAACTGCTGCCGGTGCTGCTGGGTATCAGCATCATCACCTTCGTGCTGGTCCGTTCGATTCCGGGCGATCCGGCGCGGGTGCTGCTGGGTGCGCGCAGCACCCCGGATGCGATCCAGAAGATCCGTGCCCAGTTTGGCCTGGACGAGCCGATCTGGATGCAGTACCTGTACTTCCTGAAGAACCTGCTCAACGGCGACCTGGGCAAATCGCTGCTGTACAAGATCGACGCCCTGCCCCTGATCGCCAGCCGCATCGAGCCCACCCTGATGCTGGTACTGGGCAGCGTGCTGCTGGCACTGCTCATCGCCGTGCCGCTAGCCACGCTTGCCGCCCGCAACAAGGGCGGCTGGACCGACAACCTGATCCGCCTGTTCACCACCGCCGGCCTGGGCCTGCCGGCCTTCTGGCTGGGCCTGATGCTGATCCTGCTGTTCAGCGTGCACTGGGGGCTGTTCCCGGTATCCGGTTATGGCCGGACCTGGGCCGACAAGCTGCATCACCTGGTGCTGCCCTGCCTGACCATCGCCCTGGCGCTCTCGGCGGTACTGGTGCGCAACCTGCGCGCCAGCATCCTGCTGGAGATGCAGGCCGACCACGTCACCGCGGCCCGCGCCCGCGGCCTTGGCGAAGGCGCGCTGTTGCGGCGCCACATCTTGCCCAACTCCATGGTGCCGACAATCAACCTGCTGGCGGTCAACATCGGCTGGCTGATCAGTGGCACCGTGGTAATCGAGAGCCTGTTCTCCCTGCCCGGCATCGGCCAGTTGCTGGTGCGCGGCATCTTCACCCGCGACTACATGGTGGTCCAGGGCGTGGCCATGGTGCTGGCCTGTGCCACGGTGGCGGTGAACTTCATCGCCGACGTGGCAACCACCGCCCTCGATCCGCGGGTGAAGATCCAATGAGCCACAGTCCCAGCCCCACGCTTTCCCTCCGCTGGCGCCTGGTCTGGAGCCTGCGCAACGGTCGCCTGACCCTGTACTGCGGCCTCGCCATCGTCCTCGGCTGGTGCCTGCTGGCGCTGTGCGCACCATGGATCGCCCCGTTCGACCCGCTGATGCAGAACGGCGAGCTGCGCCTGGCCGCCCCCAGCCTGGCGCACCCCTTCGGCACCGACAATTTCGGCCGCGACGTGCTGTCGCGAGTGATCTGGGGGGCGCGCATCGACTTGCAGATGGCCCTGATCGGGGTGATCTTTCCGTTCCTGCTGGGCACCTGCATCGGCGCCATTTCCGGCTACATCGGCGGCTTGCTGGACAACGCCTGCATGCGCCTGATCGACATCGTTCTGGCCTTCCCCTTCCTGGTGCTGATGCTGGCGATCATGGCCATTCTCGGCCCGGGCCTTGGCAGCTTCTATATCGCCATGGCCCTGGTCGGCTGGGTGTCCTATGCACGGCTGATCCGCTCACAGATCCTCGTGCTCAAGCAAAGCGACTTCGCCCTGGCCGCCAGGAGCCTGGGCTTCAGCCACCGGCGCACGCTGTTCGGCCACCTGCTGCCCAATGCCCTGTTCGGCTCGGTTGTGTTCTGCATGTCGGACGCGGTGCTGGTGCTGCTCAACGGCGCCGCCGTCAGCTACCTGGGCCTTGGCGTGCAGCCACCGACCCCGGAGTGGGGCTCGATGGTGGCCGAGGGCCAGAGCTTCATCACCATCGCCTGGTGGATCTGTACCTTCCCGGGCCTTGCCGTGGTGACCCTGGCCATGGGCTTCAGCCTGCTGGCCGATGGCGTCGCCGAACGCCTTGGAGACCGCTCATGAGCACACCGCTGCTGCAGGTCCGGGAGCTAAGCGTGATCGCCCGCAACGGCCTGCGCGAGATCACCCTGGTCGAGCGCCTGTCTTTCGACCTTGGCCAGGGCGAGATCCTCGGCCTGGTGGGCGAAAGCGGCTCGGGCAAGACCCTGGCCTGCCGTGCCCTCATGCGCCTGCTGCCCTCGCCGAACCTGCGGATCGAGGGCAAGGCCGTGCACCTGGCGGGCCACGACCTGCTGCAACTGGACGAGGCCGGCATGCGCCGCCTACGCGGACGCGAGCTGGGCATGATCTTCCAGAACCCCAGCAGCCACCTGGACCCGCTGATGCGCATCGGCGAGCAGATCGCCGAGGGCATCCGCCTGCACCAGGGCGCCTCGCGCCGCGAGGCTCGGGCCGAGGCCATCGAAGTGCTGCGCCAGGTCGGCATTCCCGATCCCAAATCCCGGGTGGACAACTACCCTCACGAGTTCTCCGGCGGCATGCGCCAGCGGGCGATGATCGCCGTGGCCCTGGGCTGCAACCCGAAAGTGCTGATCGCCGACGAGCCGACCACGGCCCTGGACGTCACCGTGCAGGCGCAGATCCTGCGCCTGCTGCTGGAGTTGCGTGACCGTCGCGGCTTGTCGATGATCCTGATCAGCCACGACCTGGGAGTGGTGGCGCAGACCTGCGACAGCATCGCCGTGATGTACGCCGGACGTCTCTGCGAGCACGGCGCCAAGCACCAGCTGCTGGCCCATCCACGCCACCCGTACAGTGCCGGGCTGCTGGCCTGCCACCCCGCGGCGCAACGCCAGGTGCGGCTGATGAACACCATTGCCGGGCAACCGCCCCTGCTCGATGCCCTGCCCCCGGGCTGTCGCTTCGAGCCGCGCTGCGCCCAGGCCCTGCCGAGGTGCCGGGAGCAACTGCCGGAGCTGCGTGAGAGCGGCCCCGGCCACCGCCTGGCCTGCCACACCCCGCTGCTGGCCGCAGGCCTGTCATGACCACGCTGTTGCAGGTCAAGGACCTGCATGTGCAGTTTTCCGCCGCCGGAGGCGGCCTGTTCGGCCTGCGCCCACGCAAAGTCAACGCGGTCAACGGCGCCTCGCTGACCCTCGCCGCCGGCCAGACCCTCGGCCTGGTGGGCGAATCGGGCTGCGGCAAGAGCACCCTGGCCCGGGCCATCCTGCAACTGAACCCGGTCACCGCCGGGCAAGTGGTGTTCGACGGCATCGACATGACCCAGGGCCGCAAGGTCGATATCGCCCGCCTGCGCCGCGAGACTGCGATGATCTTCCAGGACCCGTACAGCGCGCTCAATCCAGGCCAGCGCATCGGCCAGATCCTCGCCGAAGTCCTGCAGGTGCAGCGCAAGGTGCCCGCCGAGCGGATCCCGGCGCGGGTCGTCGAACTGCTCGAGCTGGTCGGCCTGCACCCCGAGATGGCCGAACGCAAGCCCGGCTCGCTCAGCGGCGGCCAGTGCCAACGGGTCGGCATCGCCCGAGCCCTGGCCATCGAGCCGCGGCTGATCGTCGCCGACGAATGCGTCGCTGCCCTGGACGTGTCGATCCAGGGGCAGATCATCAACCTGCTGTTGACGCTGCGCGAACGCATGGGCCTGGCGCTGCTGTTCATCACCCACGACCTGGGCGTGGTGCGCCGGTTGTGCGACCGGGTGGCGGTGATGTACCTGGGGCAGATTGTCGAGGAAGGCCCGGTGGACGAGGTGTTCGACGCGCCCCATCACCCCTACACTGCCGCGCTGATCCAGTCGATCGCCGACATCGACCCGGCCCGCCGCCTGCCAGAACGCCCCCTGGCCGGCGAGCCACCGAGCCCGCTGCACCTGCCGTCGGGTTGCGCCTTCCACCCACGCTGCCCGCAGGCGCTGCCTACCTGCAGCGAAACCGCGCCGCCCAGCCACTCACAGGGTGCCCGGCGCCATGCCTGCATCCATCCGCGACCGCCGTACTGACACAACAACCATGACCATCAAACGGAGCTTGAGCATGAAACCTACAGCATTGAAGCTACTCACCGCCGCCGTCCTGGCCGCCAGCACCCTGGCCACCGGCACAACCCTGGCAGCCGGCGTGCTGACCATCGGCTGCCGTGAGGAGAGCACTACCTTCGACCCGATCAAGAGCGCACAGAACCGCGACAGCTGGGTCTTCGCCAACGTCTACGACGTGCTGATCCGGGTCGACAACAGCGGCACCCGGCTGGTCCCGGGCCTGGCCGAAAGCTGGAAGGTCTCCGACGACGGCCTGACCTACACCTTCAAGATCCGCGAAGCCAAGTTCTCCGATGGCTCGCCACTGAGCGCCAGCGATGCGGCGTTCTCCCTGCTGCGCATCCGCGACAACCCCGGCTCGCTGTGGGCCGACTCCTACAAGATCATCGACAAGGCCGACGCCCCGGACGACCGCACCCTGGTGGTGACCCTGAAGAGCAAGTCGGTGCCGTTCCTCTCGCAACTGGCCACCGCCAACGTCTCGATCCTGTCGAAAAAAGCCATGGACGCGATCGGCGAGGACGCCTACGCCCAGGAGCCGGTGACCTCCGGTGCCTTCAAGGTCAAGGAGTGGCTGCGCGGTGACCGGGTGATCCTGGAAAAGAACCCACACTTCTGGGAGGCCGACAAGGTCAGCCTGGATGGCGTGGAGTGGATCTCCATCCCCGACGACAACACCCGCATGCTCAAGGTCCAGGCCGGCGAACTGGACTCGGCGATCTTCGTGCCCTTCTCCCGTGTCGATACCCTGCGCAAGGACCCGAGCCTGACCATTCACATCGACCCGTCGACCCGTGAGGACCACCTGCTGATCAACCACGAGAAGGGGTTGCTGGGGCAGGTCGAGGTGCGCGAGGCTATCGACCTGGCGATCGACAAGAAGGCCCTGGTGGACACCGTGACCTTCGGCCATGGCGACGTGGCCTATTCGTACATTCCCAAGGGCGCGCTCTATCACAACGCCAACAACCTACAACGCCCCTTCGACCCGGCCAAGGCCCGCGAGCTGCTGAAGAAGGCTGGCGCCGAGGGGCTCAAGGTCAACTATGTCGTCAACGCCGGCAACGAGGCCGACGAGCAGATCGCCGTGCTGGTGCAGAAGCAGTTGGCCGATGTCGGCATCACCGCCAACCTGCAGAAGGTCGACCCGACCCAGAGCTGGCAGATGCTGGTCGATGGCGATTACGACCTGTCGGTGATGTACTGGACCAACGACGTGCTGGACCCGGACCAGAAGACCACCTTCGTGCTCGGTCACGACACCAACATGAACTACATGACCCGCTACCACAACGACAAGGTCAAGGACCTGGTGGCCGCGGCCCGGGTGGAGATCGACCCGAGCAAACGCAAGCAGATTTACCAGGAACTACAGAAGCAGGCCAAACAGGATGTCCATTGGATCGATCTGTACTACAGCCCCTACATCAATATTTCGCGCAGCAATATCCAGAACTTCCTGCAAAACCCGCTGGGGCGCTTCACCCTGGAAGAGACAGTGAAACTGGAAGCAGGTGAAAAGACCGCGCAAAACTGAAGCCGCCAATGCTGGGGCTTGCAACCGTCACGGTGTTGGCTGTCTGCAAGGTCATCGGACCTGCTCAGGTGGTGGCCAGGGTGTTGGAGTGTGCTATTGCTCGGCACCTGCAGCCGCCCTGGTCAGCTCGTGTCGGTGAGTTTCGCTGTTGACGTATGCCACGCTATAACCGGCCCTGGACAGACGACGACAGCACAGTAGTCGCCTATCCAGCGCGCTGGGCGCGTTCCGATTCATCCAGATGCTCTAGCAGCATCGCTATCGTCGTGTCCCGCAGCTTGATTGCCGCCGTCCAGTCCGGCCCTTGCGCCAACAGCGGCGAGCAGACGTTGACGTGAATTGCACCGTAACGCGGGAACCACTGACCGTCGCGCAGCACCCGGCGCGTGCCGCGGATTGCGACCGGCAGCAGCGGCACGCCGGTACGCGCGGCGAGCACGAAGGCACCCATATGGAACGTTCGCAAGCCTGGCTCGCGGGTGAAGGTTCCCTCGGGGAAGAACACCAGCGGCTGGCCAGCCTCTAGCGCCTCGGCCAGGTGCCCGGTGTCCGCGGCGCTGCGCTGCAGGTCGAAGCGTTCGACGAAGCGGGCACCGAGCTTGCGCAGGAACCGGCCGGCGATCCACTGTCCAGCCAGTTCGCGCTTGGCAACGAAGCTGAATCGCGGCGGCAGGGCCGCGCAGAGCATGACGCCGTCGAGGTAGCTGGCATGGTTTACCGCCAGCACGCTCGCCCCAGACTCAGGCAGGTGCTCCAGCCCTGTGACGCTGAACGGCACACCCGTCAACCACACGAACAGCCGTGCGGCCGCGCGGGTAAAGCTGCGGCACCAACGCTGGCGCGGCAGGAGCGCGACGCCCAGCCAGGTCAGTGGGGTGACCAACCAGAACAGCAGCCAGATGTAAGCGGCATATAGCGCCGTGCGGCCGCTCCGCCAGCTGCGACGGAAATGCCCGCGTACGGCCTGCAGCACCAGGCGCAGCAGCTGGCGCCACACAGCGAGGTGTGGCCGGCCTACTTCACCGCGCTCATACAGTTCGCGACTGGCAGCACGGCGAATCTTGCCGCTGGAGGTTTTCAGTACGCTATGCGGCGGTGCCAGCACGATATCGTCGGGCGACACCCCGGTGAGGTCGACCACGATGCGGTTGACCTCCTGCTGCAGGCGTTGCCGCGCGGCAGCTTCCTTCTCGTAGCTTTCGGCCAACACCACCAGGCGCTCGGTGCCGGTGGCCGGGTCAGGACTGCCGAACACCGCAATGCAGCCTTTGCGCAGACCGGGCAAGTTGCCGACCGCCGCTTCGACATCGTAGGGGTAGATGTTGCGCCCGGCCCGAATGATCAGATCCTTGGCGCGGCCGGTCAGGTAGACCTCACCAGCGGCCATGTAGGCGAAGTCGAGCGAGTCGATCCAGCCATCGCGCAACACCCGGCGGGTCTCTTCGGGGTTACGGTAATAGCCTGCGGTGGTAGATGGCCCAGTGAATTGCAGGTGACCTTCGCTGCGCTCGGGGAGCTCGACCCCGCGACCATCGACGATACGAATCTGATGCCCCGGCAACGGCCGGCCGCTGGAGACAAAGCGCAGCGTTGCGCTGGCGTCCGCTTCGGCGGGCAGTGCAGTGCCACGGGTCTGGAACGCCTCTCGCTGCACCCGGTCGATCAGCGGCCCTCGGCCCAGGGGAGGAAAGGCTACGCCCAACGTGGCCTCGGCCAGCCCATAGACAGGCGTCAACGCAGTGGGCGCCAGGCCGTAGCGTACGAAGCGCTCGGTAAAGCGCTGCAAGGTATCCGGGCTGACCGGTTCGGCACCGTTGAAGGCCAGCCGCCAACTGCTCAGGTTCAGGCCCTCGAGGTCACTGTCAGCGAGTTTGTTCAGGCACAGTTCGTAGGCGAAATTGGGCGCCGCCGACAAGGTGCCGCGCAAGCTATCGATGGCCCTTAGCCAACGCTCCGGCCGTGCCAGGAAAGCCAGCGGTGACATCAGCACCAGGTTGTAGCCGTAATACAGGCTGCCCAGCCAAGCACCGATCAAGCCCATGTCGTGGTACATGGGCAGCCAGCTGACGAACACGTCCTGCGGGCCCACCTTCAGCGCCCTGCCCATGGCGCGCAGATTGGCCAGCAGATTGGCATGGCTGACCATCACGCCCTTGGGCTGGCCAGTGCTACCCGAGGTGTACTGCAGGAAGGCGATGTCATCCGGTTGCCGCAACGGTGTGACACACTCGCCCCCCTCGCCCGTCAACTCGGCCACGCTGGCGATACGGACCAGGCTCGGGACCTGCGGCCGGAGCAGGCGGGCGAGCAGCTTCGCTTGCGTCACGGTAATCAGCACTTTGGCCTCGGCGTTGTGCAGGATGCCGGCCTGGCGGCGCAGATGCTCCTCTATCTGCGACAGGCGCAGCGGTGGGTAGATGGGCACCGGCACCCCACCGGCCAACAGGATGCCGAGAAAACCCTGGAGAAAGTCGCGGCCTGTGGGCAGCATCAGGGCCACGGTCTGACCGGCCCGCAAGCCACTGCGTTGCAGCCCTGCGGCAACGGCCAGGGCGCCCTGGTGCAAGGCGCCATAGCTGATCGCTTCCTGCTGGTCACCTTCACCTAGCAGGCGTACGTGGAGATGCTGCGGCTGATGACGCACATGCCAGTCCAGTACCTCGATCAGGGTCCGCGCGGCGTCCGGCGTCTGCACTGTTGCTGTCAGGGCTTCGCTAGCGTCACTGGCGGGCAACGGACGGACGGCCTCGGCGCCATGACTGCTGTGCAGCACGCGCAGTACATCGGCGGGGGTGTCCGCCGAGGCGAACAGGTGTTCTGGCAAACGCACACCGAATTCGTGCTCGATACGTGACCACAGTTCGACTCGAGCCAGGCTGTCGACGCCCAGGTCCCGGTCCAGCACGCTGTGCAAGGTAACGTGCACCCCTTCTGCCGCTTGCGGGTGCAGCTCGACCACGGTGCGCTGGACAATTTCGAGCAATTTTTCCGCGCCCCCATCGTAATGGGGAACGGCGCGGGGGTCTGGAGGCGGACGAGACATCGGCGGCCCCTCATGACAGGAAACTCTGCGTGTAAATCCTTGCCAATTGCCATTATACGCTCGCAGGAAGGGTGGGCCAGGGCTAGGCTCAATACCAGTCGGTTAAGGACGTTGAGACGAACATTGCACCTGTGGCGAGGGCTTTCCCCTCGCCACAGCCCTGTAGAGGGATCGCCATGCCAGCCAGCCTTGCCCCCGGAGTGACACGCCGAGAAATCTGGGCCTGGGCGATGTTTGATTTCGCCAACTCCGGCTACACGACGGTGGTGATCACCGCCGTGTTCAACGCCTACTTCGTCGCCGTGGTCGCCAAAGGCGAAGCCTGGGGTACGCTGGCCTGGACCAGCGCCATAGCCCTCTCTTACGCCCTGATCATCCTGAGCGCGCCGCTGGTTGGCGCCTATGCCGACGCCTTCGCCTGCAAGAAACGCCTGCTGCTGTTCAGTACCGTCGGTTGTGTCGTATTTACCGCTGGACTCGCGCTGGCAGGACCCGGGGAACTCGGTGTCGCGATCCTTTTCATCGTGCTATCCAACTTCTGTTTCGGCAGCGGCGAAAACCTGATCGCCGCCTTCCTGCCCGAACTCGCCCGTGTGGAGGCCTTGGGCAAGGTGTCCGGCTGGGGCTGGGGATTCGGCTATATCGGTGGCCTGTTCAGCCTGGGCGCCTGCCTGGCCTTCGTCAGCTGGGCCCAGGCGCAGGGCCAGACTGCGGCGCAGTTCGTGCCGGTGTGCATGCTGATCACCGCGTCCTTGTTCGCCGTCGCCAGCCTGCCGACCTTCCTGTTCCTGCGCGAACACAGCCAGCCGCAGCCCGTGTGCGGCGACATGCCTGTCGCGCAAGCGGTGCTGGCGCGCTTCGCGCAGACGCTACGCGAAGCCGGGCGCTATCGCGACCTGCTGCGCTTTCTTGCCTGCACGGTCTGCTACCAGGCCGGTATCTCGGCCGTGATCACCCTGGCTGCCATCTATGCCAATCAGGTCATGGGCTTCAGTACCCAAGACACGCTGCTGCTGATACTAGTGGTGAATATCACGGCCTCCATCGGTGCAGTGCTGTTCGGTTGGCTGCAGGACCGCCTCGGCCATCGCGCCACCTTGGCGCTGACCTTGCTGGGCTGGCTGGGCATGGTCGCTCTGGTCTGGGTCGCGCGCGGCCCCGGGCTGTTCTGGCTGGCCGCCAACCTTGCCGGTCTGTGCATGGGCGCCAGCCAATCGGCCGGACGGGCAATAGTCGGCCTGCTTGCGCCGCCGACACGGCTGGCGGAGTTCTTCGGCCTCTGGGGGCTGGCGGTCAAACTGTCGGCAATCCTCGGCCCGATGACTTACGGCCTGACCAGTTGGCTGTCCGCAGGCGATCACCGCCTGGCGATGCTGATTACTGGCAGCTATTTCGTCGTCGGTCTGCTGATCCTGGCGGGAGTCGACCTGGAGCGCGGGCGGCAGGTCGCTGTCAGCCGTACCGAGCGTCTCGACACGTGAGCGTGTGATGGAGAACTCATTGCGTATAAAGAACCAACTCGCTCCTGAATGTCGGCTCGGTTGTTGCTTCGACACTTTTCAATAAGCATCATCGGGGTTCGACAAGGAGACGTCCCCATGACCAAACCAGTGCTTCATCTCATGTCAGGCAAGATTGCTTCCGGCAAATCAACGCTGGCCAAAAGCTTGGCAGCCGAACGATCCGCAATCCTGCTGAGTGAGGATCATTGGCTCTCACGGCTTTACCCTGATCAGATCAAGTCAGTGACCGATTATGTGCGCCTTGCACGCCAGATGCGGGAAGTACTGGGCCCGCTCGTCATCGATGTCCTGAAGGCTGGCGTGACTGTGGTTTTGGATTTTCCCGCTAATACTCCTCAAGATCGACAATGGTTGCGTGACTTGGCTGATGCAGCCGAGGTTTCTCATTGTGTCCATTACATCGAGGTGGACGATGACACCTGTCGAGACAGGTTGCATCTTCGCAACAACCGCGCCGAACATGAGTTTGCGGCGACTGACGCGGAGTTCGATCTGATCACTAGCTACTTTCGCGCCCCGGATGAGGGTGAGGGGCTCCAGATTGAAGTTCATCGTCTTTGACGGGCAGTAACATCGTGAGGCTGGGTTATCTGAAATGCCCGTTTTTGGGGCAGTTTTGGATCGAAAGCATCACTCGCAAACGACAGCTAACGACCCAAAGCGGTCAAGCAACCTGTGTACCTTAATCGCTGCCGCAGGCTGCGCTGGCCAACAAATGCGCCGAAGATTTCTGGCGTAGTTGATCTCCAAATGATTCCTGACATTTGCCGGAAGCCTCACTTATTCAGCTTGCTGAAACGTTTCTGTAAGTCTATAAAAAGGCACAACTCCAAGAAAGGCTGCTGCCATGTCCCCCCTCAAACTCTTCGTTGCTCTCAGCGCCCTGTCCGCGGCCTCCCACGCCATGGCCTGGGATTACGTCCTGCTCGACACCGACAAAGCCGCCCAGCACTGGCAGATCACTAGCCAGCTACTTGGCGTAAAAACCGATAAGCCCTTCAGCGTTACCCTGCGCACCTTGCACGGAGGTCGGCAGGAGGGTGTCAGCATTGTCGACATCGATAACGGTACGATGAAACTTTCGGTCGTGCCGACTCGCGGAATGAACGTCTTGCAGGCCTCGGTCGGTAATGTGCGCATGGGCTGGGATTCGCCGGTCAAGGAAGTGGTCAACCCGTCCTTCATCGAACTCAATGGGCGCAATGGTCTAGGCTGGCTGGAAGGTTTCAACGAGCTGGTCGCCCGCTGCGGTTACGAATGGGTCGGCCACCCCGGCGTCGACAACGGCGAACTGCTGACCCTGCACGGCCGGGCCGCCAACATTCCTGCGAACAAAGTCACCCTGCACATCGATGAGAAACCACCGTACGCCATCACCTTGCGTGGCGAACTGAAAGAGCAGGTATTCAAGAAGGTCGACTTCTCCGTCGCTACCGAAGTGGTCACCGAACCCGGCAGCGTGGGGTTCACCCTCAACGACACCCTAACCAACAACGGCGACTATCCGAAGGAATACCAGGCGCTGTATCACAGCAACTTCAGCACCCCGTTCCTGGAACAGGACGCTCGTTTCGCCGCGCCAGTGAAACAGGTGTCGCCGTTCAACGACAAGGCCAGGGGCGATCTGCCCGACTGGCAAGTCTACCGCGCACCCACCAAGGACTATGATGAAACGGTGTATAACGTGGTGCCGTATGCCGATGCCAAGGGCGATACGTTGGCCGTGTTGTATAACAAGGCAGGCAGCCTGGGCGTTTCAGTCGGTTTCAATACTCGGACACTGCCCGTGTTTTCCCTGTGGAAAAATACCGATACCCAAGGCCAGGGCTATGTCACAGGGCTGGAGCCAGGAACGAGTTTTTCCTACAACCGCCGTTACCAGCGGCCACTGAACCTGGTGCCGACAATCGGGCCGAAGGAACACAGGCAGTTCCACATCAGCTACAGCTTATTGACGGATAAGGCGGCTGTGGACAAGGCCTTGAAACAGGTGGGCGAGATCCAGGGTGGGCGCGAAACCGAGGTGCGGCAGACGCCGCTGGTTGATCTGACCAAGGGGTAACGCCGGCCAGATGGGTCAATAGCAGCCGTTCGCGACAGACGGCTTTCGACCCGAAGCTGCCCTTCGCACTGCGTATGAACTGTCGGTAAGATCCCTTTTCCCAACCAGCACGAACAGATGCCAATGGCCCAACCGACGACACTAACCAGCATCATTGGCCCTTGGAAAGGAGAGGCGCCGACAACGTTACTACAACGCTGTCGAGATGCCTGGGACACGCCCTTTAAAGAGCTTTCAGATCTCATGGTCGCTACTTTTCTGAATCAGCGAATCGCAGTTCCTCAAATGTTGGCTGAGGCCAGGCGGCGGTTGGATACAGAGCCCCGCGATGACACGGAATACTTCGATGGCCAGCTACTTGAGGCAGTTATCGGAGCTGAAAACTGACCGCTTTTGGCCGTTTACTGCCCTTCGCAACAGGCAGCAAACGACCCTTAACGACCCGTCGCAGCGTCTATAAAACCGGGTCTACTGAAGTCCGTGACGGTACCAGCGCTATTCGTCCACGCTGACGCCCGATCCCCCTAATTCGCTAGGGACATCCCTCAGTTTGGGCAACCCGTCTTTGATCCGCAGCCTGGTCTCCTGATAGTGGACGTGAACGCCTGGCGAATACGCGAAATCCGGGATGACTGCGGCATACACGTCGATGAGCCCCATCTCCGGGTGTTCGGTGAAAATATGCCCGCCGCAACGCTTGCACCATTTGCGAGAACTCTGCGGTGTCTTGTTGTAGGTGCCAATGTTGTCAGCCCCCCGCGTTACTTGCACCGCCTCGGGTTTCCACAGCGTGAAGGCATTGACCGGCGCTGCTGACCAATGTCGGCACGACTCGCAATGGCAATAGCCCATTGCCGCTGGCTCACCGCTGACGGTGAACTCGACTGCGCCGCAAAAACAACTGCCCTTGTAAGACTTTTGAATGCTCATGACATGACTCCTTGATCAGTTGTTACACACATCGCTGAGGTTGGAATGGACCGCCAGGGGGGCGGTTGGCTTCATCCGTCGATGAAGTGCACCGCTGTCGCCGGCGCGCGGCGCACCTGCAATTGGAAAATGTCAGGGCGCGCATAGTGACCGGTGACGTCAAGCGTCCGCCGCGCTGGCGCCACGAGTGACACGTCGATGTCTGCATACAGAATGCCTGCCTCTCGGTGTAATGGACCGGCTGTGATCCGGCCTTGCGGGTTGACCACCACCGAGTCGCCGTCGTTGATCCACTCTTGCGGATCGGGAAACAGTTGCATGCGCGCCGGAAAGTCATCGGGAATGTCGCTGCCGCGCAACGCGGTGCCACTGCCGAGCACCCAGCATCGACCTTCGAGTGCAATGTGACGCATCGTACTGATCCAGCCCTCGCCGGCGTCGTACGTGGGCGCGACGTAGATTTCCACGCCTTGGGCATACAATGTATAGCGCGCCAAGGGCATGTAGTTTTCCCAGCAGATGAGCGTACCAATGCGCCCGACGGGTGTATCGACCGTACGCAACCCGGACGCATCACCGAAACCATGGACCATGCGCTCGGGGTTCGTGGGCATCAGCTTGCGATGCCGGTTGAGCACTTCGCCGTTCGCACCGATAACGACTACGCTGTTGAAGAGCGTGCCGCCGCCATTACGCCGCTCGCATTCATTGATGCCGCATACGATGGTCACGGCATGGGCGCTGGCGGCCTCGCACAATTCGTTCAGGTCACCGTTGGCGATATCAACGGCGTTGGCCAGCAGACGCGTGTGCAACTGCCCCATCAAGGCCCCGTCCTTTCCCGCCGCCAGCCGCCAGATCCACGACGGGTAACTTGGAATGAACGATTCGGGTAAAACAATCAACGCGGCTCCGGCCGCCGCAGCCTCAGCAACTGATTGCACGGCTCGAGCGATCGTCGCGCTGCGATCGAGCAGCACGGGCGGCCGCTGAATGATGGCTATCATGGTCATGGCGTTCTCCTCGGGCGGTGGCTTTCGCAGGTTTCAGCGTGCACCTGGCGCAGTCGCGAGGCTAGTTCAGAATCTGAAGCGTTGTAGTTGCGGAGTACAGGCGATGGACGAAAGCTACGGTCAGTTCTGCACGGTCGCGCGCGGCGCTGAAGCACTGTGCGAGCGCTGGACACCTTTGGTCGTGCGCGAGCTGCTATGCGGCAGCAAGCGCTTCAATGAACTGCACCGCGGCGTACCACGGATGTCCACCAGCTTGCTGGCACAGCGGCTGCGCCACTTGGAAGATATCGGTGTCGTACATCGCACAGCCACAGGCAAAGTCTGGGAGTACAGCCTGACCGAGGCAGGCGAGGCATTGCGCCCCATCATAATGGCGCTAGGCCATTGGGGCGCCCGTTGGATAGGTAGTCGTCTTCGCGATGACGAGCTCGACGCGGGCCTGCTCATGTGGGACGTGCGCCGGTTCGCGCGCATCGAGATGTTCCCGTCCCGACCGGTGGTCATTCACTTCAGGTTCCGCGACGCGCGGTCCGGCGAGCAAGCGTGGTGGCTGGTGGTCGAACATGGTGTGGCAGATCTGTGCCGCGACGACCCCGGACGCGAACTCACGCTCGTCGTGGACTCTAGCGTGCGTGCATTGACCGAGGTGTGGACTGGCGACCGTACACCAAGGGAGGTTCTTCAGTCGCAAGAGCTGCGTGTGGACGGCGCTGTGCAGGATGCGCAAAACTTGTGGCGCTGGCTTGGCACAAGTGCGTTCGCCGGTACTCGGAGCGCTGCAATCCAGCCTTTGCAATAGCCATCGAGGAACGTACGCGTTCGACCGTCCGCTTTGAGCTGTGGATTCAACCGGTGAATGCAACACACTGGGGGCAGGTCTACCCTGCTCTCTCAGGCCGAACGCTTTGCGCTCAAAATACCCGACAAACATTGTTGCCCACTGCCTATAATTGATCAGCACCGGGGCACACCCGGGTACAGCCCTCTTCGGCGGTCCGGACAGCCTTTGATATGAACAGCACCGCTTTCACCACCTGCCTGCTCGCCCTCTGCCTGGCGCTGCTGCCCGGCTGCTCGAGCAAACCCAAAGCCTCCTACCAGGCCGCCAACGCAGGCTCCAACTGCCACGCCAAAGCCGTGCCCAGCGCGGGTGAAGGGGGGCTGGCCTGGGGCGCGACCTTGCAGATCGCCCGGCAAAAATCCATGAACAACTGCATGCGCTATGCCGGGCGCTCGGGCGGCTTGCCGGCGACCTGCAAGGTGGTGCTGGCCGAGTGCAAGCGCTAGCCGAACCCAGCCTATGAGCAAAGCGCTATATTAATTTTTATATAGCGTTGTCAATTTCCACGCCTGCCTCTAGTATCTGCGGCGTTCTGCCGATGCGCGTGCCTGCTTGACCGATACGACCTGACTGCTCCGGGGAGGGAGCCGTCGGCCGTTTTGCGCCATGCGCTATATAACAAAATATATAACGATACCGATAAAGGAGCGCCATGAAGCCGTTCGCCCCGCCTACCCTGCTGCTCGCCCTGGCTGCCATCAGTGCCCAGGCCGCCCTGGCAGAGCAGAAAAAAACCTTCAGTCTCGGCGAAATCCAGATTGGCGCCCCGCAGGATGATGCCCTGGCAACCGGCAGCAGCGTCGTCGAGCTCGAAGACATGCGCCTGCACGACCGTGAAACCGTCGACCGCGCCCTGGCCCTGGCGCCCGGGGTGAACCTCGCCTACATGGGCGGGCGCGCCGAGCAGGTGGTGTACGTGCGTGGTTTTGACCGTCTGCAGGTACCGGTCTATATCGACGGCATCCCCACCTACGTACCCTACGACGGCAATATCGACCTGGGCCGCTTCACCACCTACGACCTGTCGCGCATCGAGGTGGCCAAGGGCTTTGCCTCATTGCTGTACGGCCCAAACACCCTGGGCGGTGCGATCAACCTGATTACCCGGCGGCCCACCGAGGCCTTCGAAGGTGAAGTGGGCGGCGGCCTGGAGCTGACCGACCACGGCAACGTCAACGCCTACCGCAGCTATGCCAACCTCGGCTCCAACCAGGGTGCCTGGTGGATGCAGGGCGGCGTGTCCTATGTTGACTATGACTACACGATGCTGCCGGACGACTTCGAGCCGAGCAACAATCAGCAAGGCAACGGCCGCCGCGAAAACAGCAACAAACGTGACGGCAAGTTCAGCTTCAAGCTCGGTTTTACCCCCAACGACACCGACGAGTACGTGCTCGGCTATGTCCAGCAGGCAGGCCGCAAGGGCCAGCCACCCTACGCCGGCGACCTGCCGGCAAGCGGCCAACGCAAACGCTGGTGGGAGTGGCCGCAATGGGACAAGACCAGCCTGTTCCTGGCCACCAACACCCGCTTCGGCGAGCACGGCCTGAAAACCCGGGTGTACCGCGACACCTTCAAGAACTCGCTGGAAAGCTTCGTCTACAACAACGGCAACCCTGGCGCGATGCAGCCGGGTTTTCCGAGCAAGTACGACGATGAGTCCACCGGCTTCTCGGTCGAAGGCGACCTGGCCCTGAGCCAAAGCAATCGCCTGGGCATCGCCTATCACTTCAAGGAAGACCTGCACCGCTCCCACGATGGCAGCGACCCGCAAACGCACTTTCGCGACCAGACCCAGTCCATCGCCCTGGAAGACACCCTGCGCCTGAACGAGATTTTCAGCGTGGTCGGCGGCGTCTCGTACAACTACCGCAAAAGCCTGGAGGCCGAGAACTTCGGCACCAACGCCGCGTCGCCGAGGGTCAAGACCCTGTATGACGAACCCACCGGCAGCGATGATGCGCTCAACAGCCAGTTGGGCCTGTTCATGAACACCGGCCCGCTGCTGAACATCGATCACAACGGCCAGGTGCGCCTGACCGTGGCGCGCAAGAGCCGCTTTGCGACCATCAAGGATCGCTACTCGACGCGCTTTGGCACGGTCATCCCCAGCCCCGACCTGAAATCCGAACGCGCCACCCATTACGAGCTGGGCTACAGCGGTGCGCTGGCGGCGCACTGGGCCCTGGATGCGGCGCTGTTCGTCAGTAACATCGAAGATTCCATCCAGCAGGTCACCGTCGCCCCGGTAGCCGGTTGCGCTGCACCGTGCGGGCAATACCAGAACATCGCCAAGGCGCGTAACCAGGGCGTTGAACTGGGCCTGCGCGGTGACCTGGGCAACTGGGAATTGAACACCAGCTACACCTACCTCGATCGCGAAAACCGCAGCAACCCCGAGTTGCACCCGATCGACACACCGCGCCACAACCTGTTCGCCTCGGCCAGCCTGAACCTCGATGCCTGGCGCCACACCGCCGGCGTCGAAGCCGCGTCGCGGCGCTACAACCTGTCCGATGGCAGCCAGATGAGCGGCGGTTACGCGGTGTACAACCTCAAGAGCGGCTACCGCTTCAGCAATGACCTGCGCATCGAGGCGGGCGTGCGCAACCTGTTCGACCGTCTTTATGCATACAGCGAGGGGTATCCGGAAATTGGCCGCAACTACTTCGTACAGTTCAATGTGCCGCTGTAAGGCCTGGCTGCTGGCGCTGGTGCTGGGCTCGGCCAGCTCACAAGCCGCAGCGCCGCAGCCGGTGGTGGTGTTGACCAGCTACCCCGAGGAGATGATGACGCGCTTCGAAGCGGCCTTCGAGCGCGCCAACCCCGGCTATCGCCTGCAGATCCTCTGGCGCCAGGGCTTCGATGCCCTGCCCTATTTGCGTCAAGCGGATCAAGGCGGTGTCGATGTGTACTGGGCGCCGTCACCGGGCAACTTCAGCCGATTGGCCAAGGATGCTGGCTGGCAGCCGCTGGGTGTCGACCTGCAAGGTTTGCCGCCACGCCTGGGTGGCATCGCCCTGCGCGATCGCGATGCGTGCTACCAGGCCACGGAACTCGCCGGTTACGGCTTTGCCATCAACCCGGGCGAATTGCACTCGCTGGGCCTGCGCGCCCCACGGGACTGGCCGGACCTGCTCGATGCCCGCCTGCGCGGGCGCATCGCCCTGCCCGACCCGGCCCAGGTCGGCTTTGCCCCGGTGCTGCTGGACATCGTCCTGCAGGCCTACGGCTGGGATAAAGGCTGGGCACTGTGGAGCGAGCTCGCCGGGCAATCGCGGCTGGTCAGCCGCGGCGGCACCCTGGTCAGTGACGAGGTGGCCAGCGGGCGCTCGGTGGTGGGGGTGTCGATCGACTTCTTCGTTGCCTCGGCGGTCAGCAACGGCCAGCCGGTCGAGTTCGTCTATCCCACCCATGGCGGCCTCAACCCGGCGCATATCGCCATCACCCGGACCGCCAAGCAGGTCGAGGGCGCCAGGGCCTTCGTGCGCTTTGTGTTGTCGCCCGAGGGGCAAACCCTGCTGGCCGATCCGGACATTCGCAAACTGCCGGTGCGCCCCGGCGTCTATGCGCAACTGCCGGCGGATTATCACGACCCCTTTGCCGCTGCACGCCAAGGTAGCTATGCCTACGCGAACGACAGTTCGCGCGAACGCCTGGCGCTGATCACCTCACTGTTTGAGCAATGGCTCGGCCAGCCCCATGAGCAACTCAGCGCCTTGTGGGCGCGGGTGCATGCCGGTGAAGCCCAGGGCCGTGACCTGACCGCCGTGCGCGAGTTCCTCAGCGTGCCGCCCATCGACGAGGATCAAGCCACCTCAGCCACGCTGCTGGCGCTGTTTGGCCAACGCCAGGATCACGGCATGCTGCGCCAGCCGGTCAGCGATCAGGATGCGCTGGGCCGTGAGGAAATCGCCTGGCAGTTCCATAGCGCCAGGCAACAGGCGCAAGCCGAGCGCCTGCTTGCGGCCATGGGCCTGTGAAGCGCTGCGGTCTCTGGCTGCTGTTTGGCGCGCTGCTGAGCCTGAACGCAAGCGCCGAGCCTGCCGCCATCACCCGTGAGGCCTTCGCCCAACCCTTGCCAGGCCTGGATGACCCGCAGCAACGGGAGCGTTTCTTCCACGGCCGCAGCCTGTTCCGCCAGGCCTGGGTGATCACCCCCTCGCGGGACGAAGCGGTCGATGGCCTGGGGCCGTTGTACAACCGCATCAGTTGCATTGCCTGCCACCCGAAAAATGGTCGCGGGCAGGCACCTGCCAGCGAACACGAACCGCTGCGCACGCTGCTGGTCCGCCTCTCGCTGCCCGGGCGCGACGTCCATGGCGGGCCACTGCCGCATCCGGCCTATGGCGATCAGCTCAACGAGTCGGGGATTCCCGGTGTGGCCGGTGAAGGCCGGGCGCATGTCCGCTGGCAAGAGCAGTTTGTGACCCTGGCGGATGCTGAGCGCATCGGCCTGCGTTCGCCACGGCTGAGCTTCAGCGAGCTGAGCTATGGTCCGTTGGATAACGTGTACACCTCGATGCGGGTCGGCTCACCGGTGTTCGGCCTGGGCCTGCTCGAAGCCATCGAGACCAGCACCCTGCAAGCGCTGGCCGACGCCCCCAAGCCTGATGGCGTGAAGGGCCGCGTCAACCAGGTGTGGAGCGTCGAGCGCCAACGCCTTGAGCCCGGGCGCTTCGGCCTCAAATCCAACCAGCCGGACCTGCGTCAGCAGGTTGCCAGCGCCCTGCACGGTGATCTGGGGATTACCTCGGCGCTGTACCCTGAACAGAACTGCACGGCGTTGCAACAGGACTGTCGCCAGGCGGTCAGTGGCGGTGAGCCGGAGCTCGATGCCGTGCAACTGGGCGACCTGCATTTCTACCTGGCGCATCTGGCGCCACCGCCGCGGCGAGGCCTGGACAATCCCGAGGTGCAGCGTGGCGAGCGGCTGTTCAATGAAGCGGGATGCACCCAGTGCCACCGCCCGCACCTGAGCACAGGGCAGCATCCGCTGTACCCGCTGTTGTCAGCGCGCCAGATCGAGCCCTACAGCGACCTGTTGCTGCATGACATGGGCCCGGGCCTGGCCGATGGCCGTGACGATTACCTGGCCACCGGCCGCGAGTGGCGTACCCCGCCGCTGTGGGGGCTGGGGCTGATCGAGCGGATCAACCCTGGCGCCGGCTATCTGCATGATGGCCGCGCGCGTACGCTTGAGGAGGCGGTGTTGTGGCATGGTGGTGAAGGGGCTGTGGCGCGGGAGCGGTTCAAGGCGCTGCTGGCTGAGGATCGCCGGGCGTTGCGAGCGTTTTTGCGGTCGCTGTAATTTCAATCGCGGGTCAAGCCCGCTCCCACAGGATTGATGCAGGCCTGTAGGAGCGGGCTTGACCCGCGATGAGGCCAGATGCCCTCATATCATTCCCAATGATAATAACCTTCGCCCCATTCGATTCGTCGTTAATAGTTCCAGATCGCAGAATCCGCCCACTATCAATAAATTGGCGGACTCCCCATGGAACAGTCACTCAAACCTTTGCGTTACCCCCTTGCTCTATTGGCTGTAGTGGTGATGAGTGCCTGCGGTCGCACCCCGGAGGCCGTGCAGGCACCGGCAGCGACCAAGGTCAGCGTGGCCAAGGTTCTGGAACAACCGATCAACGAATGGGACGAGTTCACCGGCCGCCTGGAAGCGCCGGAAACCGTCGAGGTGCGCCCGCGCGTCTCCGGGCAGATCGACCAGGTGGCCTTCACCGAAGGCGCCCAGGTGAAAAAAGGCGATCTGTTGTTCCAGATCGACCCACGTCCGTTCCAGGCTGAGGTCCGCCGCCTCGAAGCCCAACTGCAACAAGCCCGCGCCACCGCCATCCGCAGTGAAAACGAAGCCCAACGTGGCGAGCGCCTGCGCAGCAGCAACGCGATTTCCGCCGAGCTTGCCGAATCGCGCACCAGCGCCGCCGCCGAAGCCCGCGCCGGAGTCGCCGCAATCCAGGCCCAGCTTGACCTGGCCCGCCTGAACCTGAGCTTCACCCGCGTTACCGCACCGATCAGCGGCCGGGTCAGCCGCGCCCAGTTCACCGCCGGCAACATCGTCACCGCCGATGTGACGCCGCTGACCAGCGTGGTCTCCACCGACAAGGTCTACGCCTACTTCGACGCCGACGAGCGCGTGTACCTCAAGTACACCCAGCTGGCGCGCGACGGCCAGCGCGGCCAGAGCACCCCGGTGTACCTGGGCCTGTCCAACGAAAGCGGCAACCCGCACCTGGGCCAGATGAACTTCGTCGACAACCAGGTCAACCCCAAGACCGGCACCATCCGTGGCCGCGCAGTGTTCGACAACACCGACGGCCAGTTCACCCCGGGCCTGTATGCACGCCTGAAACTGGTCGGCAGCGCCACCTACTCGGCGGTGCTGATCAACGACGAAGCGGTGGGCACCGACCTTGGCAAGAAGTTCGTGCTGGTCATGGACAAGGACAACAAGGCCGCGTATCGCGCCGTTGAACTGGGGCCGAAACTCGAAGGCCTGCGTATCGTGCGCAATGGCCTGAGCAAGGATGACCGCATCGTCGTCAAGGGCCTGCAACGGGTGCGCCCGGGCTCGCCGGTCGACCCGCAGGACACGCCGATGGCCAGTGAAGCGACCATCGCCGCCCTCGCCCAACAACGCCAGGTGCTCGAGGCCAGTGTCCAGGGCAAAGCCGTGGCCACCCCCAGCGTAAAACTCGCCAGTGCCTCGGCACCGCGCGGTTAAGGGATCAGTCCGATGAATTTTTCCAAGTTTTTTATTACCCGGCCGATCTTCGCCGCGGTGCTGTCGCTGTTGATCCTGATCGCCGGCAGCATCTCGCTGTTCCAGCTGCCGATCAGCGAATACCCGGAAGTGGTACCGCCCACCGTGGTGGTGCGCGCCAACTTCCCCGGTGCCAACCCGAAAGTGATCGGCGAAACCGTCGCCGCACCGCTTGAGCAAGCGATTACCGGGGTGGAGAACATGCTTTACATGTCCTCCCAGTCCACCGCGGATGGCAAGCTGACCCTGACCATCACCTTTGCCCTGGGCACCGACCTGGACAACGCCCAGGTGCAGGTGCAGAACCGTGTGACCCGGACCCAGCCCAAGCTGCCCGAGGAAGTGACGCGGATCGGCATCACCGTCGACAAGGCTTCACCCGACCTGACCATGGTCGTGCACCTGACCTCGCCGGACAACCGCTACGACATGCTCTACCTGTCCAACTACGCCATCCTTAACATCAAGGACGAACTGGCCCGCCTGGGCGGCGTCGGTGACGTGCAGCTGTTCGGCATGGGCGACTATTCGCTGCGGGTCTGGCTTGATCCAAACAAGACCGCATCGCGCAACCTGACGGCCAGCGACGTGGTTGCGGCCATTCGCGAGCAGAACCGTCAGGTGGCTGCCGGTCAACTCGGTGCCCCACCCGCACCGGGGACCACCAGCTTCCAGTTGTCGGTGAACACCCAGGGCCGCCTGGTCAGTGAAGAAGAGTTCGAGAACATCATCATCCGCTCAGGCGCCGATGGCGAAATCACTCGCCTGAAGGACATTGCCCGGGTCGAGCTCGGCTCCAGCCAGTACGCCCTGCGTTCGCTGCTGAACAACCAGCCGGCGGTGGCCATCCCGATCTTCCAGCGTCCTGGCTCCAACGCCATCGAGATCTCCGACGAGGTCCGGGGGAAAATGGCCGAGCTGAAGAAGGACTTCCCCGAAGGCATGGACTACAGCATCGTCTATGACCCGACGGTGTTCGTCCGCGGCTCGATCGAAGCGGTGGTGCATACCCTGTTCGAGGCGCTGATCCTGGTGGTGCTGGTGGTCATCCTGTTCCTGCAGACCTGGCGCGCCTCGATCATCCCGTTGGTGGCCGTGCCGGTATCCTTGATCGGTACCTTCGCGGTCATGCACCTGTTCGGCTTCTCGCTCAACGCCCTGTCGCTGTTCGGCCTGGTACTGGCCATCGGGATCGTGGTCGACGACGCCATCGTTGTGGTGGAGAACGTCGAACGTAACATCGGCCTGGGCCTCAAGCCCCTGGAAGCCACGCAAAAGGCCATGAGCGAAGTGACCGGGCCGATCATCGCCACGGCGCTGGTGCTGTGCGCGGTGTTCGTGCCGGCAGCGTTCATTTCCGGCCTTACCGGGCAGTTCTACAAGCAGTTCGCCCTGACCATCGCCATTTCGACGGTGATCTCGGCCTTCAACTCCCTGACCCTGTCGCCGGCCCTGGCCGCGGTACTGCTCAAGGAGCATCACGCACCGAAGGACCGCTTCTCGAAAGTACTCGAACGCCTGCTCGGTGGCTGGCTGTTCGGCCCGTTCAACCGCTTCTTCGACCGTGCCAGCCATGGCTACGTCGGCGCGGTCGGCCGGGTCATCCGCAGCAGCGGCATCGCCCTGTTCGTCTATGGCGGCCTGATCATCATGACCTGGCTGGGCTTCTCCTCGACGCCGACCGGTTTCGTCCCGGCGCAAGACAAGCAGTACCTGGTGGCCTTCGCGCAACTGCCGGATGCCGCCAGCCTCGACCGCACGGAAGCGGTGATCAAGAAGATGAGCGAGATCGCCCTCAAGCAACCCGGCGTAGCCGACTCGGTGGCCTTCCCGGGCCTGTCGATCAACGGCTTCACCAACAGCCCGAACAGCGGCATCGTATTCACCCCGCTCAAGCCGTTCGATGAGCGCAAGGACCCGAGCCAGTCGGCCGCCGCGATTGCCGCCGCACTGAACGCGCAGTTCGCCGACATCGAAGACGCCTACATTGCGATCTTCCCGCCGCCGCCGGTACAGGGGCTGGGCACCATCGGTGGTTTCCGCCTGCAGATCGAAGACCGTGGCAACCTGGGTTATGAAGCGCTGTACAAGGAAACCCAGAACATCATCGCCAAGAGCCACAACGTGCCGGAACTGGCCGGGCTGTTCACCAGCTACCAGGTCAACGTGCCACAGGTCGATGCCGCCATCGACCGCGAGAAGGCCAAGACCCACGGTGTCGCCATCAGCGATATCTTCGACACCCTGCAGATCTACCTGGGTTCGTTGTACGCCAACGACTTCAACCGCTTTGGCCGCACCTACCAGGTCAACGTCCAGGCCGAGCAGCAGTTCCGCCTCGAAGCCGAGCAGATCGGCCAGCTCAAGGTGCGCAACAACCAGGGCGAGATGATCCCGCTGGCGACCTTCATCAAGGTCAGTGACACCTCGGGGCCGGACCGTGTCATGCACTACAACGGCTTCATCACCGCCGAGATCAATGGTGCCGCAGCGCCCGGCTACAGTTCCGGGCAAGCGGAAAAGGCCATCGAGAAGCTGCTCAAGGAAGAACGGCCCAACGGCATGACCTTCGAATGGACGGAGCTTACCTACCAGCAGATCCTCGCCGGTAACACCGCGCTGTTCGTCTTCCCGCTCTGCGTGCTGCTGGCCTTCCTGGTGCTGGCCGCCCAGTACGAAAGCTGGAGCCTGCCGCTGGCGGTGATCCTGATCGTGCCGATGACCCTGCTGTCAGCGATCACCGGGGTGATCCTGTCCGGTGGCGACAACAACATCTTCACCCAGATCGGCTTGATCGTACTGGTGGGGCTGGCGTGCAAGAACGCCATCCTGATCGTCGAGTTCGCCAAGGACAAACAGGCCGAAGGCCTCGACCCGCTGGCCGCGGTACTGGAAGCCTGCCGCCTGCGTCTGCGGCCGATCCTGATGACCTCGATCGCCTTCATCATGGGTGTGGTGCCGCTGGTGTTCTCTTCCGGTGCCGGTGCCGAAATGCGTCATGCCATGGGTGTGGCGGTGTTCTCCGGGATGATCGGGGTGACCTTCTTCGGTCTGCTGCTGACGCCGGTGTTCTTTGTCCTGATCCGCCGTTACGTGGAACGCAGCCAGGCCCGCAAAGCGGCGCGTGCGCTGAAGCTGGAGACTCATGCATGAACCGCAGTGTGAAACTCTTTATGCCCAGCCTGCTGGTCCTGGCCCTGGCCGCGTGTGCGGTGGGCCCGGACTACAAGGCCCCGGATACCGCAGCGGCGCAACTGAGCGCCGCCAACGAGCCGAGCGCCAAGGCTACATTCGACCGCAGCCGCTTCGAAAGCATCTGGTGGAAGCAGTTCGACGACCCGGTGCTGAACACGCTGGTCAGCCAGTCGCTGGACGGCAACCGTGAACTGCGCGTGGCCTTCGCCCGGCTGAAAGCGGCGCGGGCGATTCGCGACGATGTCAGCAACGACGCCCTGCCAACGGTGACCAGCCGCGCCAGCAGCGACCTGGGCAAGGGCCAGGTCCCCGGCCAGACCGAGGACCGGGTCAACAGCGAACGCTACGACCTGGGCCTGGACATGGCCTGGGAACTGGACCTGTTCGGCCGTATCCAGCGCCAGCTGGAAGCCAGCGAAGCCGAGCAGGATGCCGCCCAGGCCGACCTGCAGCAGTTGCAGGTCAGCCTGATCGCCGAGCTGGTCGACGCCTACGGCCAGCTACGCGGTGCACAGTTGCGCGAGAAGATCGCCCTGGCCAACCTCAAGACCCAGCAGGATTCGCGTGGCATTACCGAAACCCTGCGCGACGCCGGGGTCGGCAACGACCTTGACGTGGTGCGTGCCGATGCCCGCCTGGCGGCGGTCGAAGCCAGCGTGCCGCAACTGCAGGCCGAACAGGTGCGGGCGCGCAACCGCATCGCCACCCTGCTCGGCCAGCGCCCGGACACCCTGGCGGTGGACCTGTCACCGGCGCAACTGCCGGCCATTGCCAAAGCGCTGCCGGTGGGTGACCCGGGCGAGCTGCTCAAGCGCCGCCCGGATATCCGCAGCGCCGAACGCCAACTGGCCGCCGCCACCGCCAACATCGGCGTGGCCACGGCCGACCTGTTCCCACGGGTCAGCCTCAGCGGCTTCCTGGGCTTTACCGCCGGGCGCGGTTCGCAACTGGGCTCGTCAGCCGCCAAAGCCTGGGCCCTGGGCCCGAGCATTACCTGGGCGGCCTTTGACCTGGGCAGCGTGCGCGCCCGTTTGCGCGGCGCCAATGCCGATGCCGAGGGTGCGCTGGCCAACTATGAACAGCAGGTGCTGCTGGCCCTGGAAGAGTCGGAAAACGCCTTCAGCGACTACAGCAAACGTCAGCAACGCCTGCTGGCCCTGCTGCGCCAGAGCGAAGCCAGCCGCAAGGCGGCGGAGCTGGCTTCGATTCGCTACCGTGAAGGTACGGTCGATTACCTGGTGCTGCTCGACGCCGAACGCGAACGCCTGAGCGCCGAAGACGCCCAGGCCCAGGGTGAAGTCGACCTGTACCGCGGCATTGTCGCCATCTACAAGGCCCTCGGTGGTGGCTGGCAGGCCGAGAGCGTGGCGGCGGTGAACTGATTCAATAGCTCCTTTGGTTGGTTTCTGACCGGCCTTTTGCCCCGCTGGCTCACGCTGGCGGGGCTTTTTTGTGTCTGACGATTCCAGGGGCTGCTTTGCAGCCCATCGCTGGCAAGGCCAGCTCCCACAGGTGCTGCATACGCTGGACCTTGCCGGCGATGCAGTCAGCGCATAACCACGCTTTGCATTTGACGCCACCGGCCCTCGTGACCCAAGCTCAACCCTTTGCAGCCGCGACACGCTTCGGATTCACCATGTCGAAACAGCGCCAGTACACGTTCATCAGCCTGACCCTGCTCATCATCCTGGGCCTTGGTGGCTATTTCTGGCGTGACGACAGCCCGGCACCGGCACCGGCCCTCAAGCACAGCTACACCAAGGCGCTGACCATGGCCCATGACGGCCAGCCAGGCGCTGCACGGGTGCTTTACCAGCAACTGGGGCGCGCTGACCTGTCGCCTATCCGCCGCGCCAGCCTGTACGCCGAACTGCCCAACTACCCCTCGCCCCTGGCCCTGAAACTGGCCAGCCGCGACCTGCAGCACGACGATCCGCTGGTGCGCCGCGCCGCCATTGCCAGCATTCAGGCGATGCTGCCCGGCGCCCAGCGCAGCCTGGTACTCGGCCCCTTGCTCGACGATGACGAGCAAAGTGTGCGTTTCGCGGTGGTCGATGCCTTGCTCGGGCTGGGCCCGGATGAAATTGGCCTGTACTTTGGCCCGCTGCAGGAGGTGCTGGAGCAGTATCAGCAGGTCTTGGCCCGGCGTGACGACGATGCCAGCGCGCAGTTGCACCTGGCTCAGCTGTACCTGCACGAAAACAGCTACCAGGAGGCCGCACAAGCACTGCAGCGCACCTTGCAACTGGCCCCGGACAATCTCGATGCACTGGCCGCCCAGGTCCAGTTGCTGGAGCGCCAGAATCAGACCGATGCCTCGCGCCAGGTGTTGGCCAAGGCCTTGCAACAACGCCCGGGTTCAGCCTTCCTGCAACATGAACTGGGCCGCTGGCTGCTGCGCCATGGCCAGGACGAGTACGCCCTGCTGGCCTTCGCCCGGGCCCTGGAGCTGGAACCGGAGAACAACGACTACCGCTACACCCTGGCCACCAGCCTGCACCAGCTGGAGCAGGTCGATGCCGCACAAAAGCAGCTGGAGACCATCCTTGCCCGGCAACCGGCCAATCGCAAGGCGCGGGTGCTGCTGATCGAGTACTGGAAAGAAACCGGCCAACTGCAGAATGTGCAGGTATTGCTGGCCCAGCTGGAACAGCAGAACCCGGACGACCCGCTGGTGCAACAAGGTCTTTGACCCGCTTCGACAACCGTCCGCCCCCCCGGTTGAACCCCCCGGCAACCCCTGTGGTCCAGAGATAGTGCGAGGACAGCAGGCACCCACAGTGCTTGCCTGAGCGTTATCAACGGAGGCCACCCGTGGGCAATGCGTTAGCCAATGCCGAACGAGCACTGATTCCGGCACCGGTGCAGCTCAGCCAGCTGACCCGGCCTCTCTACCTTGGCAAGGGTCGTCGGCCATGAGCCGGATGGAATCAACCGGCCCTCTTGCTGCGGCGCCGGCAGTGCATCGGGTACGGGTGTTGACGGTCAACGCGCACAAGGGCTTCAGCCCGCTGAACCGCCATTACGTGTTGCCCGAGCTGCGTGAAGCGGTGCGCAGCGAGAACGCCGACCTGGTGTTCCTTCAGGAAGTGCTGGGCAGCCACCGCCAGCACGGCCTGCGCCACCGCAACTGGTCGCAGGTACCGCAGTACGAGTTTCTCGCCGACAGCCTCTGGCCGGTGTTCGCCTATGGCCGCAACGCCGTGTACCCGCAAGGCGAACACGGCAATGCCCTGCTGTCCAAGTTCCCGATCCTGCGCCACGACAATCTCGATGTCAGCGTCCACGGCACTGAGCAACGTGGCCTGCTGCATTCGGTCCTGGCGCTGCCGGCGGAGACCGAACTGCACACGGTGTGCGTGCATCTGGGCCTGGACGAACGCCAGCGCCAGCAACAGTTGCGCCTGCTCTGCGCGCTGCTGCACAGCCTGCCCGGCGATGCCCCGGTCATCGTTGCCGGCGACTTCAACGACTGGCGCCAGCGCGCCGATGGGGTGCTGCTCGAGTGCGGCCTGCGGGAAGTCTTCAGCCAGGCATATGGCCAGCCGGCGCGCAGCTTTCCGGCGCGCTGGCCGCTGCTGTGCCTGGACCGCATCTACCTGCGCAACGCCCGCGCGCATGCGCCCAAGGTCATGGCCCGCAAGCCCTGGACCCACCTTTCCGACCACCTGCCATTGGCAGTGGAGGTGCTCCTGTGAACAACCAATGGCGACCCGACAACCAGGTGCAGTTGCTGATCAACGGTGAAGACTATTTCGCCAGTGCCTTTGCCGCCATTGAACAGGCGCGCGTGGAAATCCTCCTGGAAACCTTCATCATCTTTGAAGACAAAGTCGGCAAGCAGCTGCAGCAACTGTTGATCGCTGCAGCCAAGCGCGGGGTCAAGGTCGAGATGCTGGTCGACGGTTACGGCACCGCCGACCTGAGCGTCGACTACCTGCGCGAACTCAGCGACGCCGGCGTTCACCTGCAGGCGTTCGACCCGAGCCCGAAACGCCTGGGCCTGCGCACCAACCTGTTTCGCCGCCTGCACCGCAAGATCCTGGTGGTCGACGGCGAGGTCGGCTTTGTCGGCGGCATCAATTATTGCGCCGATCACCTGGCCGACTTCGGACCGATGGCCAAACAGGACTACGCGGTACAGGTGCGCGGGCCGATCGTCGCCGACCTGCAGCGCGCTACCCTGCGCTTGCTGGAACAACACAGCGCGCTCAAACCGGGCAGCCGGCGCTGGTGGCAACGGCGGGTGCCGATCGCCCCGGACAGTGATCAGGCGAGCATGACCCTGTGCATCCGCGATAACCAGGATCATCCCAATGACATCGAGCAGCACTATCTGCGGGCGTTGAACGGTGCGCGCGAACGGATCACCATCGCCAATGCTTATTTCTTTCCCGGTTACCGGCTGCTACGGGCGATCCGCAATGCCGCCCGCCGCGGCGTGAGGGTCACCCTGGTGCTGCAGGGCGTGCCCGACATGCCCTGGGTGCGAATGTGCTCGCGCTTGCTGTACAACTACCTGATCAGCGACGGCGTGCGGATTTTCGAGTACTGCGAGCGGCCCTTGCACGGCAAGGTGGCGCTGGTGGACCGGCACTGGTCGACGGTCGGTTCCAGCAACCTCGACCCCCTGAGCCTGGCCTTGAACCTTGAGGCCAACCTGATCATCCGCGATGAGACCTTCAACACCCGCCTGCACGAGCACCTGCAGGAGCTCACCGCCCATCGCTGCAAAGCGGTCAGCCTGAAACGCGTGCTGCGCGGCTACTGGTGGCGGGCGCCGCTGATCTTCCTGACCTTTCACTTCATCCGCCATTTTCCGGCCCTGATTGGCTGGCTGCCGGCCCATGTACCACGGCTCAAACCGCTGTACGAAGGCCACGAACTACCGGGAAAACCGACATGAACAAGCACCAGAAGCGCTGGCGCCGTGCGCGGCAGGCACTGACCCTGGCGTTTTTCATCCTGGTGCCGGTGTTGCTGTTCAGCGTGCTGAAAAACCTCGACTGGCAGGAAGTGCACCAGGCCTTGGCCGCCTATCGCTGGAGCACGTTGGCGTTGGCCGCTGGCGTGACCCTGGGCAGCTTTGCCCTGTTCAGCAGCTTCGACCTGCTCGGGCGCCACTACACCGGGCACCACCTGCCGGCCCGTCAGGTGCTGCCGCTGGCGTTCGTGTGCTACGCCTTCAACCTCAACCTTAGCGCCTGGGTCGGTGGCATCGCCCTGCGTTACCGCTTGTATACCCGCCTCGGCCTGAAGGTCTCGACCATTACCCGGGTGCTCAGCCTGGGGCTACTGACCAACTGGGTGGGGTACTGCGTGGTGGCGGGTAGCTTGTTTGTGTGCGGGCTGCCCAGATTGCCGGCCGGCATGGAGATCGGCAATACCGGCCTGCGCCTGATCGGCGCGCTGCTGTTGCTGGTGGCGGTGATCTATTGGCTTGCCTGCGGGTTCGCTACCCGTCGTACCTGGCGCTTGCGCCAGCATCAGATCAGCCTGCCGGGCATCCGCCTGGCCACGCTACAAATGCTGATGGGCGCCTGCAGCTGGTCGTTGATGGCGCTGGTGGTGTTCACCCTGCTGCCCAAAGGGGCAGACTATCCGACCCTTCTGGCGGTGCTGATGATCAGCAGCATTGCCGGGGTCATTACCCATATTCCGGCCGGGCTCGGTGTGCTTGAAACAGTGTTTCTCTCCCTGCTGCACGGGAGCTACGGCAAAGGTACGCTGCTTGCGGCATTGATTGGCTATCGGGCGATCTACTTTCTGCTGCCGCTGCTGATTGCCACACTGACGTACCTGGTGCTCGAGCACCTGGCCAGTCAGCGCAGCACCGGGGACAGGTCGCAAACCAGCGGCTGAACCGGTGCCAGCATCTCCTGCACCTGGTGGACCAGGTCTTGCAGGGAAAAAGGCTTGGTCATCAGCGCAGAACCAGGCTCAAGGACTTGCTGTTCGGTCACTTCCTGTGCTGCGAAGCCGGTAATGAACAGTATCCTCTGCTCTGGCTGCAGCATGCGCAGGGCATTGGCCAGCTGTCGGCCGTTGAAGCCGCCCGGCAAGCCGATATCGGTGATCAGCAGGTCGACCGAGCCCAACGCCTGAAACTGCTGCAGCGCCGCATTGGCATCGCCCGCGACGAACACCTCGAAGCCTTCCTCGTCCAGGGCCTCCTTGATCATTGAACGCAAGCTGCTCTCATCGTCGACCAATAGGATGCGCTCGCCATTGGCCCGTGCGTAGGCTTTGCCAGAAGGCTTGCCACGCGCGGATTCCGGCAGTTCGCCCAGGTAGCGTGGCAGGAGTATCTTCACCCGGGTGCCCTGCCCGGGACTCGAATCGATCCATACCCGCCCGCCCGACTGGCGGACAAACCCATAGACCATCGACAGGCCAAGCCCGGTGCCCTGGCCTACCGGCTTGGTGGTAAAGAACGGGTCAAAGGCACGCGCGACGATGTCGGCACTCATGCCTTGACCGTTGTCCTGTACCTGTAGCGAAAAATAGTCGCCCGGGCCCAGGCCATCTTCGCCCTCGAAGGGCAGCTCATGGCGTTCGTTTCCGGTACTGATGCGCAGGCAGCCACCGGCCCCCATCGCGTCGCGGGCATTGATGCACAGGTTGATCAGGGCATTCTCAAGCTGGGTGGCATCGACCAGCACCCACCAGGGGGCAGGCTCGACCTGCACCTGCAATTCGATGTGCGTACCCAGGGTCTGCTGGATCAACCGCTCGATGTCCAGTACCAACTGATTGACACTGGCAGGTTTGGGATCGAGTGCCTGGCGCCGGGAAAAGGCCAGCAATCGATGGGTCAGGGACGCCGCGCGCCTGGTCGCGCCACGGGCGGCATCGAGGTAGACGTGCAGGTTATCCAGCTGCCCCTGGGCAATGCGCCGTTCGAGCAGTTCCAGGCTACCGCTGATGCTGGTCAGCAGGTTGTTGAAATCATGGGCCATGCCGCCGGAAAGCTGACCGATTGCCTCCATTTTCTGGCTTTGGTGCAGCAATTCTTCAGCGTGACGCAACGCCTCTTCGCGCTCGCGCTCCTGGGTGATGTCGCTGCCTACGGCGGTAAAACCAAGCGCCGAAGGCACCGCTGCCCAGTTGAACCAACGATAGTGCCCGTCTTTGTGACGCAAGCGACTGACCGTGTTTCCAGTGCCTTGGCCCGCGCGCAGGCGCTCAACCACCGACGAGACCTCCTGGTAATCGTCCGCATGGACCCAATTCATGATCAAGCAGCCCAGCACTTCGTCCTGGTGCCAGCCCAGGACCTGGGTCCAGGCAGGGTTGACCGCGCTGATCGTGAGGTCCGGCAGGACCATCAACATGATATCGCTGGACAGTTGCCAGAACTGATTGCGGTCAGCCGTGCGCTCCTGCACCTGGCGCTCGAACGTGTTGGCCAGATGACGCCATTGCTGTTCGGCCTCGACGCTGGCGGTGGTCTCGATCACCGTGTCGAGAAACCCCGCCACCGCCCCACGCTCATCGCGGATAGGGCTGAAACAGAAGGTAAAGTAGGTCTGCTCCATCGAACCGTTGCGATTGATCATCAACGGGAAGTTTTCGATGAAGATCGCCTCGCCGGACAGGGTGCGAAACACCAGCGCGCCGATATTGTCCCAGGCCTCGCTCCAGACCTCGTCAAAACCGCGCCCGAGCGCCTCGGGCTTGGCCCCGAGGATCGGCTTGAACGCATCGTTGTAGAGGGTTACCAGCTGCGGCCCCCAGATCAGGCAACCGGGAAATTTCGACGCCAGGAGCATGTCCACGGCAATGCGCAATGACGCCGGCCACAGGTGCAAAGGCCCAAGGGCGGTGCTGCCCCAGTCGTGATTGCGAACCTTGACACTCATCGGTACTGACATGGGCGAGCTCGGCTGGCGGTAAGGAGTTTGATAGTCGGACCTAGACGCCGATATCTTCGTTCCAGAGTTCGGGGCGATCCTCGATGAAATCCTTCATCATTTTGACGCAGTTATCATTGTGCAGGACCTGCACCTCGACACCACGGGCCCTGAGCAGGTCTTCCTCGCCCATGAAGGTCTGGTTTTCGCCCACAATGACGCGCTTGATGCCATACAGCAGAATGGCCCCGCTACACATCGGGCACGGTGACAGGGTGGTGTACAGGGTCGCCTGGGCATAGACGCTGGCTGGCAGACGGCCAGCGTTCTCCAGCGCATCCATTTCACCGTGCAGGATCGCACTGCCCTGTTGCACGCGGCGGTTGTGGCCACGGCCGATGATCCGGTTGTCATGCACCAGCACCGAGCCGATCGGTATGCCACCCTCTTCGTGGCCCAGACGGGCCTCATCGATGGCCGCCTGCATGAACGCATCCACGGGTTGGGTCAAAGTGTTCATCCGCTTGAAGACTCCCTGTAGCAAAGCTGGCGATATCCTCGCAGGCTAGCATATCGCCGGCGGGGAATGGCATCCATGCCAGCCGCTACTATGCTGAACAGGTTTCTCCACTGCGATCCGGGCAGTCCGGATCGGTTCCGGAATCAGGGAGCGTTGCGATGAGCAAGAAGATACTGGTGGTGCTGACCAATACGGCCAAATACCCGACGCTGAAGCGCGCCACTGGTCTATGGCTGGGTGAAGCGGTGCACTTTGTCGACAAGGTCGAAAAGGCTGGCTACAAGGTCGACTACCTGAGCCCCGGCGGCGGCTATGTACCGATCGACCCGCACAGCTTGCAAATGGCGGCGGATATCGACTGGGAGTGGTATCAGAACAAGGCGTTCATGAACCGCCTGGGCAACACCCTGCCCCCCGGCGAAGTCAAGGCCCAGGACTACAGCGCCATTTACTATGCCGGCGGCCATGGTGTGATCTGGGACTTTCCCGACAACATTGAGCTGCAAACCCTGGCCCGGCGCATCTTCGAAGCCGGTGGCGTGGTGGCGTCGGTGTGCCATGGCGCCGTTGCTCTGCTCAATATCAAGCTCAGCGACAATACCTTGCTGGTCAAGGACCGCGAGGTAACCGGTTTTTCCGACACGGAAGAGAAACTGGCGGAACTGGACAAGGTGGTGCCTTACCTGACCGAAACCGAGCTCAAGGCCCGCGGCGGGTTGTACGTCAAGGCCGAAGAGCCGTGGCAAGCCTTCGCCATTGCCGATCAGAAGGAAGGACGCTTGATCACCGGCCAGAACCCTGCGTCGGCGGGCGTTGTGGCGGACCGGGTGATTGAAGCGCTGAAAAAGCGCTGAGTCGCTTGATTACACCGATTGTCGATTGGTACGTCGCACAGAGTAAATCAAGCCTACAGTCGCTTCTGACTTCACTCTTTATGCTGACGCGTAACCACACGACCAGGAAGGTCGTTGTTACGTTCAGCATAGAGGTGCAATCATGGCTCCACCCAGTCTTGCCGGCCGTAGTCTGCTCGAATTTCTGCTTACCCTCCTGATCGGTCTGGCACCGGTCGCATGCGGGCTGTTGGTGCTGTCACTTCAGGTCGAGCGCAAACAGGAAGAAACCTCCGAATTGTCCGCCGTTGAAGCCATTTACGTCATTGACCGGGTAATCGATACCTTGCATGACGCCGCCGGTGCGGTACTCAGCCTGGCCGGACAACGCTGCGAGAGCGCTCTCCCCACCCTGCGCCAGCAAGCCTTCAAACAGCCCAACGTGCGCTCGCTGGTGCTGGTCAGGGAAAACCGCGGCTATTGCAGCACCCTGCTCGGCGACTTTGACGCGGCGGTGGACCCTGGCACTTTCTTCAACCAGCGCCTGCGCCTGGACCTGCGCAACGAAATCACTCCGGATGTTCCGGTGTTGCATTACCGTATCCAGGAATACCCTTTCGGCGTGATCGCCATCAGCGATGCCCGCATCCTGCAGACCGAGTTGCAGGGTTTCAAGAACGCCATCGTCCTGGTACTGCAATTCGGTAATGACTATATCTGGGCAACCGGCAATGGCAGCGCCTCGCAAGTGCCCGATCACAAGGAAAATCTCCAGCGCACGGTCTCGGAGAAGTATGGCTACACCGTGCATGCCGGCTACCCGGATGGTCATACCTGGCAGATGATCACCCAGGCCATGGCTTCAACCGCGCCATCATTGCTGCTGGTTGGCATCATCACGTCTGCGGTGGCTTATTGGGGTTTGTTCAGGCAACGCCGCAGGCCGTCGTCGCCGACTGAGTGATCACCCATACAAAAGGCCATTGAGCACACGCCCAATGGCCTTTTCAGTGACCGCCCAGATCAGTCGGTGCTCAGCACACCGCGACGCACCTGGTCACGCTCGATGGATTCGAACAATGCCTTGAAGTTGCCTTCACCGAAGCCATCGTCACCCTTGCGCTGGATGAACTCGAAGAACACCGGGCCCATCAGGGTTTCCGAGAAGATCTGCAGCAGCAGGCGCTTGTCACCCGCCTCGGACGAACCGTCGAGCAGAATGCCACGGCTCTGCAACTCGCCAACCGGCTCGCCGTGACCTGGCAGACGACCTTCGAGCATCTCGTAGTAGGTGTCTGGCGGCGCCGTCATGAAGCGCATGCCGAGTTTCTTCAGGGCATCCCAGCTTTCGAGCAGGTTGTCGCAGAGGAACGCGACGTGCTGGATGCCTTCGCCGTTGAACTGCATCAGGAACTCTTCGATCTGCCCGGCGCCCTTGGACGACTCTTCGTTGAGCGGGATGCGGATCATGCCGTCGGGCGCGGTCATCGCCTTGGAGGTCAGGCCGGTGTACTCGCCCTTGATGTCGAAGTAGCGGATCTCGCGGAAGTTGAACAGCTTCTCGTAGAAACCGGCCCAGTAGGCCATGCGCCCGCGGTAAACGTTGTGGGTCAGGTGGTCGATGATCTTGAGGCCGGCACCCACCGGATGACGATCGACGCCTTCGATGAAGTTGAAGTCGATGTCATAGATCGAGCTGCCTTCCTCGAAACGGTCGATCAGGTACAGCGGCGCGCCGCCGATACCCTTGATCGCCGGCAGGCGCAGCTCCATTGGCCCGGTTTCGATTTCCACCGGCTGGGCGCCCAGTTCCAGGGCTCGGGCATAGGCTTCGTGGGCATTACGCACACGGAAAGCCATGCCGCATACCGACGGGCCATGCTCGGCGGCAAAGTACGAGGCGACGCTTTTCGGCTCGTTGTTCAGGATCAGGTTGATGTCGCCCTGGCGGTACAGGTGCACGTCCTTGGAGCGGTGGGTGGCCACCTTGGTGAAGCCCATGATCTGGAAGATCGGTTCCAGGGCGCCCGGGGTCGGCGACGCGAACTCGATGAATTCAAAGCCCATCAGGCCCATCGGGTTTTCAAAGATATCAGCCATGCTCGTTTCCTCATCATCAAAGCGGGTAAATAACGGTCGTTAATTGCTATCGATGTCGAGCAGGCGTGGTGGCGCGCAAGAGATGCCCCTCACACTTCTGGCGAGGTAGTCACCATAAATCAGCTTGAACCCATGACACTTCATATGGACCCATTCTCGGTGGGTTGATTCCCCGACGGTGGAGAACCTTATTATTGTATGCGTAACAGGATTCTACAGTGCGTAAACCGTTTTGTCCGCACTTAAGTTGACACCCATCGGCCGACGAGCGGCTATCCTAGGCACACCGCCGTTTTCATTCCCTGCGCTTATACAGGTTAGCTGCCATGCCGCTCACGGTAAAACGTCCCGGACGCTGGACATTGCGTGCCCTGCTGCCCTGGGCCGTCGGCGCCGTGCCGGTGCTTTGCGGGCTGGTGATCATGCACCTGCAGGCCGAGCGCGCGCTTGACGCACGCAGCCAGGCCACGGCGCAGCAGGTGGTGGCGCAGGTGGAGCTGATCCTGGATAACATTTCCGGTGCGGCCAGGTCGCTGCTGCCGCTGGCCGGCCTGCCGTGCATGGAAGAAAAACTGGCCCTGCGCGATCAGGTCACCCGTCGCTCGTTCGTGCGCTCGACCAATCTGGTGTACCGCAACGAACTGTATTGCAGTTCGCTGTTCGGCCCCTACAGCGAGCAGGTCAACGCCAGCGACTATGTCGATGGCAAACTCTGGTTGATGAATGGCAACTCGGTGACCCCCGGCCACCCCCTGCTGGTGTATCGGGTCTACGAAGGCGAGCGTGGCGCCATCAGCACCGTCGACGGTGATCACCTGCTCACCGCCCTGCGCCTGATCGGCCCGCACACCCAATTGTTGCTGCAGGTGGGGCGCTACTGGATGGGCAAGGACGGCCTGGTGCATGAGGGGCTCGCCCCCGCTGCCGCCGTTGCACCGGTACGGCTCGACTCCAGCCACTACCCGTTCTCGATTCACAGCGGTTATGAGCACGGCAAGATCGGCCAGGTGATGCGCGACGAATACCCTGCCCTGTTCGGCTTGCTGGTGTTTCTCGGCGTGATCGCCGGCGCCGTGTGCCGCTGGATGCTGCGCCGGGCCAGTTCGCCGCGGGTCGAACTGCAGCGGGCGATGGAGGCCGACGAATTTTTGCCCTACTTCCAGCCGGTGGTGCGCAAGGGCGACTACCGCTGGGCCGGTGCCGAAGTGCTGATGCGCTGGCAGCACCCGCGTGAAGGCCTGGTGCGCCCCGACCTGTTCATTCCCTATGCTGAACACAGCGGCCAGATCGTACCGATGACGCGCCTGCTCATGCAGCGCACCGCCCAGCTTCTGGCGCCGCATGCCGCGCTGATGGACGATGGCTTTCACATTGGCATCAACATCACCGCCGATCACTGCCAGGACCTGGCCCTGTACCACGACTGCCGGAACTTTCTCGCCGCCTTCCCGCCCGGGCGGGTGTTGCTGACCCTGGAGTTGACCGAACGCAAACTGATCGCCCCGAGCGAGGCCACCCAGACGCTGTTCGCCAAGCTGCACGAACTGGGGGTGATGATCGCCATCGACGACTTCGGCACCGGTCAGTCCAGCCTCAGCTATTTGCGCCAGTTCAAGGTCGATTACCTGAAGATCGACCAGAGTTTCGTTGCCCTGATCGGCGTCGACGCCTTGTCGCTGCACATTCTCGACAGCATCATCGAGCTGTCGGCCAAGCTTGAGTTGGGCATCGTCGCCGAGGGCGTGGAAACCGACACCCAGCGCGACTACCTGGCACGCCACAACGTCGATTTTCAGCAAGGCTATCTGTTCGCCCTGCCGATGCCGATAGAAGACTTTGTCCGCGCCCTGGCGGCCCAGGCCGAGGTCGCGCCACAGAGGGCGGAGGTTGCCGGTTAGGCCTGCAGCCTGAGATCATGGCGGGTTACCCGCTCTGTCATCTTTTGCAACCGAGGCATTTGTGTCAAAAGGCATCATTACATCGGTCACGGCATCGTTCCTGTTTGCCGTGATGTACTACTACACCTCGCTGCTGACACCCCTGGATGGCGAAGAGGTATTTGGCTGGCGCATGCTCCTGACCCTGCCGTGCGTCACCCTGTTCATGCTGTTCACCCGCGACTGGCCGCTGGTCACCGGGTTGCTGGCGCGCGTGCGGCGTAAGCCGCTGCTGTTGCTCGGCCTGCTGGGGACGTCGTCGTTGATGGGCGTGCAACTCTGGCTGTTCCTCTGGGCGCCGTTGCACGGGCGCAGCCTGGAAGTCTCGCTGGGTTACTTTCTGTTGCCGTTGACCATGGTCCTGACCGGCCGCCTGGTCTATGGCGAGCGCCTGTCGCGCCTGCAGAAACTGGCGGTAGCCTGTGCGATGACCGGCGTCGGCCATGAGCTCTACCAGCACGGCAGCTTTGCCTGGGAAACCCTGTTGGTCGCCGGCGGCTACCCGTTGTACTTCGTGTTGCGGCGCAAATGCGCCACCGATCACCTCGGTGGGCTATGGGCCGACATGTGCCTGCTGTTGCCTGCGGCGCTGTACTTCGTCATTCAGGGCCCGTTGTCGGCCCGGGACCTGGCCGAGCATCCGGGGCTGTACGGCCTGATTCCGCTGCTGGGGGTGATCAGCGCCCTGGCGCTGATCTGCTATGTACTGGCCAGCCGCCTGCTGGCGTTCAGCCTGTTCGGCCTGCTCAGCTATGTCGAACCGGTGTTGCTGGTGGCCGTCGCCCTGCTACTGGGCGAGACCATCGGCCCCGACCAGTGGCTGACCTACCTGCCGATCTGGCTGGCGGTGCTGGTGCTGATCGCTGAGGGCGTCAGGCACCTGCTGCGTCAACGGCGGCGTTCGGTGTAAGGCGTACCTGCCGCACCCGACGCTCCTCCACCGCGACCACGGTCATCTTCCAGCTATTGCACACCAGGCTGTCGCCGACCATTGGCAAGCGATCGAGCAGGCTCATGACCAGGCCGGCGAGGGTCTGGTAGTCCTCGGTGGGTTTGGCGGCAAAACCGGTGCGCGCCTGGATCTGGCTGAGGTTCAGGGCGCCGCTGACGACAAAGCCCTGCTCGTCTTCGACAATGCCCGGCCCCTCGACCTCACTGGCATCCGGTAGCTCGCCGGCAATCGACTCGAGGATATCGGTCATGGTCAGCACCCCGGTGAAATCACCGAACTCGTTGACCACGAAGGCAATGTGCGTCGACTGGTTGCGCATCTGCTCCAGGGCGTTGAGGATGCTGAAACTCTCCAGCAGGTTCAGCGGCACCCGGGCCAGGCTCTCAAGGTCGGGCTGATGACCGGCCAGCAGCTCCTTGAGCAGCTCCTTCTTGTGCACGAAGCCCAGGGGTTCTTCGATGCGCCCGTCGCGAATCAGCGGCAGGCGCGAATAGGACGAATGCATCAGAGCAGTGCGAATCGCCTCGGCCGGCTGCGCCAGGTCAATCGCGTCGACCTCGGCCCGAACCGTCATCACCGTCTTGATTGGCCGCTCGGCAAGGTTCAGCACGCCGCTGATCATCACCCGCTCGCGGCGGTCGAACAGCACCTGCGCTTCACCGCCTTCAACCAGGTCGGCGATCTCCTCGCCAACGTCGTCGGCCTCGACCCGACGCCCGCCCAGCAGGCGCATGACCGCATGGGCGGTACGCTCACGCAGCGGCCGGTGCTGCTGCAGGCTACGTTTGCGCCGGGCACGGGCCAACTGGTTGAACAGCTCGATGAGGATCGAGAAGCCAATGGCCGCATACAAGTAGCCTTTGGGGATATGAAAGCCCAGGCCCTCGGCGGTGAGGCTGAAGCCGATCATCATCAAGAAGCCCAGGCACAGCATGATCACCGTCGGGTGGTTGTTGACGAAGCGGGTCAACGGCTTGCTGGCGACAATCATGATGCCGATCGAGAAGACCACCGCGATCATCATGATCGACAGTTCCTCGACCATGCCCACGGCGGTGATCACCGCGTCCAGGGAGAACACCGCATCAAGCACCACGATCTGCGCCACGATTGGCCAGAACGCGGCATGCCGCACGCTGCCGGTATTTTGCGCAACGTGGCCTTCCAGGCGCTCGTGCAGCTCCATGGTGGCCTTGAACAGCAGGAATACACCACCAAACAGCATGATCAGGTCGCGACCGGAGAAGTGCTTGTCGAACACCTCGAACAGCGGCGCAGTCAGGGTCACCATCCAGGAAATGCTGGCCAGCAGGCCCAGGCGCATGATCAATGCCAGCGACAGGCCGATCACCCGCGCGCGGTCGCGTTGATGGGGCGGCAACTTGTCGGCGAGGATGGCGATGAATACCAGGTTGTCGATACCCAGTACCAGCTCCAGCACAATCAGCGTGGCAAGGCCCAGCCAGGCCGTGGGGTCGGCTAGCCATTCCATGGGCGATTACTCATGTGCGGGAACAGGCGGGAAGCGTCACAAGGACGGGAGAAAGGCCGGAACGGCCGGGTACTGGGGGGCTCCGAGAACGAAGTCATGTCAACCTGAAATCAATTGGGGAAGTGATCCTACAATTGCAGCAGTCTTTTCTCACAGCATGAAACTATTTCAAATTCTGTAAGGCTTGAGCGGCGGCCCGCACATCAAGGGCGCCGCTCTTGCCTTACCTGTGCCCTCTGCGGTTACCCCGCAGGCTCGGCCCTTAGAAGCTCCAGCGCGTGGTCAGCATGAAGTTGCGCGGATCACCGTACAGGTTGCCGCCGTAGGCGGTATTGCCGGCAATGCTCTGGTAGTACTTCTTGTCGAACACGTTGTTCAGGTTCAAGCGCACATCCAGGTGCTCGGAGGCCTGGTAGCTGAGCATCAGATCGACCAGGGTATAGGCCTGCTGCTCGATACGGAAACGGCTCTCGGTGGCATAGAAGTTGTTGCCCTTGTTGTAGATCTGGTTCTGCCGGTACAGGCCGCCGCCGACCTTCCAGCGTTGCAGTTCACCCGGCAGTTGATAGGTGGTGAAGGCCTTGAACACATGGCGGGGAATATCAGTATCGAACAGGCGTCCCTCGTTGGCCGGGTTGCTGTCCTTGACGTATTTGACCTGGGCAAAGGTATAGCCCGCGCCCAACTCCCACCCCGGCAGAACGGTGCCGTTGAGCTCAAGCTCGATCCCTTCGCTGCGCAGTTTGCCGGCAGCCTCCGCGCAACTGGGCACCAGCGCCGAACACTCATTGATCTCAAGCGTCTTGGCGCGGTTTTGCTGGTCGATGCGAAACACTGCGGCACTGGCATTCAAACTGCCGTCGAAGTACTCGCCCTTGATCCCGAGCTCATAGTTCTTGCCCTCCATCGGCTCGATCGCGGTGCCCGCCGCGTCCAGTTCCGACTGCGGCTTGAAGATGTCGGTGTAGCTGGCGTACAGCGAATGGTGCACGTCCAGGTCATAGATGATGCCGGCGTAACGCGTGACATGACGCGTCACCGAGTAGTCGCTGCCGGTTGGCGCGCGGCTGCCGTTGCGGGTACGGGTGTCGTTGTCGTACCAGTCCAGGCGCCCGCCGAGGATCAGCTTCAGGTCGTCGGCCAGGTTGAAGCGGGTGGTCAGGTAGGCGCCGGTCTGCGAGGTCTCGCGATCCTGATGCCAGTAACTCAGGTCCAGCTCGCGCTTGGGCAGCGAGCCCGGGTCCCAGTTGTAGATATCTATGCCGATCGCGTCGTCGCTGTAGTTGCCCTTGCCTTCGAAGGTCAGCTCACGCCGGCTGGCACCGACCACCAGTTCATGGGTCCGCCCGAGCAACTGGAAAGGCCCCGATGCGTAGGCGTCGTAACTGCTCTGCTCATCGTCATAGTGGTACTGGCCCAGGTACTGACCGAACACCTCGCCCTCATCGCCCATGCGTTCGGTCATGGTGCCCAGCATCTTCAGGTCCGACCAGGTGCGGCTGGCGGCCAACAGCAGTTTCCAGTCGTTGTCGAAGCGGTAATCCAGGCGGCTGAACACGGTGGTGTTGTCCTGGTCCCAGTACTCCCAGTCATTGCCCAGGTAGGTCTTGCGGGACAAATGCAGGTCGCTGCCATCGATTGCCGTTGGCAGGCCACCCCAGGTCGCGGTGTTGTTGACGCGCTGGTTGGAGACGCCGAGGGTCAAGGTGCTGTTGTCGCTGAGGTCGGCCTCGCCAATGGCGTAGAACACCGAACGCTCGCTATCGGTGACGTCCTGAAAGCTGTTGCGCGTCTGGTACGCCGTGACCACCCGCCCGCGCAAGGTGGCGTTGTCGTTGAGTGGCCCGGAAGCATCCACTTCGCTGCGGTAGTTGTCCCAGCTACCGGCGCTGGCGGTGATGCTCACGCGCGGGTCCGCGGTCGGGCGCTTGCGCACCATGTTGATGGCCGCCGACGGCGTACCCGCTCCCTGCATCAGCCCGGTGGCGCCGCGCACCACTTCGACGTGGTCGTAGATGGCCATGTCCGGCGCCGAGTTCATGTCCCGCGACAGGTAATGCGACAGGTCGTTGGACAGCCCGTCGTTCATCAGGTTTTCCACGGTAAAGCCACGCGCGTAGAACGTCGGGCGCTGCGGGCCATCCTTGGTCATGGACATGCCGGGGGTGCTCTTGAGCACATCTTCAAGGCTGCGCAGGTTCTGGTCGTCCATGCGCTGACGGGTGATCACCGTTACCGACTGCGGTGTCTCGCGGATGGTCAGGGCCAGCTTGGTCGCCGTCTGCATCGGCCCGGTGGTGTAGGAGCCACTGTCTTCGGTGATGCTTCCCAGCACCTGCCCATTGATACTGGTGGCGCCCAGTTCCAATGCCCCATTGGCGGCGGGCACCTCGACCAGCACATAGCCATCGCTGCTCGCCTGTGCCTGCAATGCATGGCCCCGCAGGACCTGGGCGAACCCTTCCTGCACGGCGTAACTGCCCTGCAGACCGGCGCTGGCAAGGCCTGCCACTTGCCCGGCATTGAACGAGATGGCCAGGCCGCTCTCGCGGGCAAAGCGGCTCAGCACGTCACCCAAAGGGCCGCCAGGAATGTCGTAGCGTTTTATCTGCTGCTGGGCCTGTAGCGGCTGGGCAGCCAGCAGAGGCACGGCGCCGAGGGCGAAGTGGACCGCCAGGGTCAACGCACGGCAGGGCTTGAATGGCTTGGGTGAAAGCATGTTCCCGACTCTCCGATGTATTGGGCTAATACAAGGACGCTCGGGTAACAAGAACTGGAAGCGTTTGATAATAATTTTTATTCGAGCCTGACACGGGTCAGCCACGGCGTGTAGTGCTCGACCCGGATCGGGAAGCTGCGCGCCAGCAGGCGCAAGGCCCGCTCGCTGTCGTCGGCAGGCAGCACCGCGGTGACGTTCAGGTGCGCCAGAGCCTTGGCATCGAACAGCAGGTAGCCCTGGTGATTGCGGGCCAGGCGCTCCAGCACCTCGCTCAAGGGTTGTTCGCGCACCAGCATCTGCTGCCTGGCCCAGGCCTGCTCCTGGCCCGAGGCATCCACTGCCTGCACCGCCTGCATGCCCGAGGCACTGAACTGTACCTGCTGTCCGGCGCTCACCGTCTGGGTGCTGGCGCCGCTGCGCACTTCGGTGCTCGACTCGATCATCACCAGGCGCGTGCTTTCGTCCAGGCGCTCCACCCTAAAACGCGTGCCCAGTGCGCGAATGCTGCCATGCTCGGTCACCACCCGGAACGGCCGGGCGGCATCCTTGGCCACGTCCACGAGGATGTCACCGCTGAGCAACCGAACGGTACGGGTCTGCGCGTCGAACTGCAGGTCGACCGCCGTACGGCCCTCCAGGCTGATCCGACTGCCGTCCGGCAATTGCTCGCTGCGCCACTGGCCCGTACCGGTGCGCAGATCGGCCATCAGGTAGGCCGGCGGATAATGCTGGAGCAAGGCAGCGCCGGGCAGCAACAGCGCCAGGCTGACGGCCAGCGCCTTGAGTGCCTGCTTGCCGGGGGCTCGCGCCGTCACCCGCTGCAAGGCGGCACGGGCCGGCGCACGCGGCAGTTCGCGCAGCGGTGCGAGGCTGCCTTGCAAACGCTGCACGGCGTCCAGGTGTTCATCGGCCTCGGCCAACCAGGCGCTGAACGCCTGCTGATCGGCAGCGCTCGGTTCATCATCCAGGCGTACCAACCATTCGGCCGCCTCGCGCAACACCGCGGCGCTGGGTGACGGGCTCATCGTGCCGACTCGCTGGCGGCATGACACTGCAGCAAGGCCTGGACCAGATCGTTCTGCACGGTTTTGCTCGAGACCTGGAAGCGCTCGGCGATCTGCGCATGGCTCAGGCCTTCCAGGTGGCGCAGGATAAACACCTGACGTGCGCGCGCACTCATCTGCTCCAGCGCGCGGGCAATGTGTTCAGGGCATTTACGGCCGCCAGCAGTTGTTCGGGTGAAGGGGCCTGCTCGAGGTGCTCGACGTGCCGCGCGAGTTCTTCACGGTACGCCTGCTCAAGCTTTTGCCGACGGCCGCGATCGACCAGCAGGCGGCGCGCCACCGTGGCCAGAAACGCTCGCGGCTCGCGCGGCGCCACGTAGGCACCGGCATTGAGCAGGCGCACGAAAGTGTCCTGGGCCAGGTCGGCGGCATTGTGCGGACAGTCCAGGCGCCGTCGCAGCCACCCCAGCAACCAGCCGTGATAGCCCTTGTACAAGGTGTCGAGACTGTCAGCAGGAGGAGGCACTTTCATCGGCGCAGGCATTAAATGAGAATGGTTATATCTTAAGTGCCTGAGCCGGGCGGACGCAATCCTGAAGGGCCCTAGCGGGTGGAGATGCTGGACATAAAATCTACAGTTAGTTGATATTTCAACTACTAGTTGATAATTTGACCGCGACCATTCAACTCCCTCGAAGGCCCTGATGAAGGTTTCCAGCGCATTGAGCAGCGAACGACAGCTGATCCTCGGCGTACTGCACAGCACCCTGAAAATGCTCAGCCATGCACTCGGCTCCCATACCGAAATCGTCCTGCATGACGTGCTCAACCCGCAGCGCTCCATCCTCGCCATCGCCAACGGCCATGTCACCGGGCGCCAGGTCGGTGATTCGGTGTTGGCCGGGCCGCGTCATGACCAGGGTTTCGCCGCCGTGCGCCGGGCGATGGACGATCGCTCCAGTAGCGAGCCGATCGTGGTCGAGAACTACGCCACCCTCGCCCCCGACGGCCGCCCCTTGCGCAGCGCTACCGTGGTTTATCGCGACAGCAGCGGGCAGCCGTTTGCCAGCCTGTGCATCAACACCGACCTCAGCGCGATCGCTGCCGCGCATCACGTGCTCGCAGGCCTGCTGGGGCTGGCCAGCGCACCTGCGCCAGTGCCGGATGAATCCCGGGACATGGAACAGTTGATGATCGAAATCATCCAGGACGCCTGCCCCCGCGGCGTGCTAGGCATGAAGAAAGCGCAAAAGATCCAGGCCGTGCGGCACATGCAGGAGCGCGGCCTGTTCATCGTCAAGGGCGGTATCGAGAAAGCCGCCGCCACACTCGGCGTGACCCGCTACACCATCTACAACTACCTGGAGCAGATCCGGGCGACAGACAACGGACAGGGATGAGCAGCATGCAACTTGAAATGTTCCAGGTAGACGCGTTTTCAGCCACGGCGTTTGGCGGCAATCCGGCCGCAGTGTGCCCGCTTGAGGCCTGGTTGCCGGATGCGACGCTGCAGCAGATTGCTGCCGAGAACAACCTGTCGGAAACCGCCTATGTGGTGCGCAATGGCGAGCTGTTCGAATTGCGCTGGTTTACCCCGACGGTAGAAGTCGACCTGTGTGGCCACGCCACCCTGGCGACCGCCTGGGTGCTGTTCGAGCAGTTCGCTGAACAGCGCGACACCCTGCGCTTTGCCACCCGTAGCGGCGAGTTGCGGGTTCGCCGTGACGGTGCTCGCCTGGCCATGGACTTCCCGGCCAAGCAGCCACAAGCCGTGGCAGTGCCCGATGGCTTGTTGCAGGCCCTGGGCCTGGAGCGGATCGAGGCGCTGTACCGCACCGATGACTACCTGGTGGTGGTCGAGGATCAAGCGCTGATCGCCGATCTTGAGCCCGACTATGCTGCGCTGGCGGCCTTTGACGTGCGCGGTATTGCGGTCACGGCCCCGGGCAAGCACTTTGACTTCGTCTCGCGCTGGTTCGGCCCGCGGGTAGGCGTCAATGAAGACCCGGTCACCGGCTCCGCGCACACCTCGCTGGCCCCCTACTGGGCCGAGCGCCTGGGCAAGCGCAGCCTGACGGCCGAGCAAGGCGGCGTGCGCAAGGGCCAGCTGCACTGTCAAGTGCTGGACAACGGCCGGGTGATCATCAGCGGTGAGGGTGCGCTGTACCTGCGCGGAACGATCTTTATCTGAGCAGGCTCAACAACTGGCTGCCCTAGCCACAGGGCTCGGCTGGCGCAGAACCTGTGGGAGCTGGCTTGCCAGCGATGAGGACCGCCCAGCCAGCACACCCGGTGGCGCCTGGATTGCGACCGCTGCGCCTAAAGGGTCCTTGGCAGGTAGCTATGCAGTTGCCGCTCGACCCACCAGGACAACGGCAGGGTCAGCAGCAGGAGCGCCGCCAGGCCGATTACCGCCGCAGTGATGCCGGACCCATCGCCTAGGCGGCCGAACACCACCGGCGCCAGCGCGCCGCCACCAATGGTGCCGGTGTAGAACAAGGCAAAGGCCTGATCGCGCCTGCCCGCCCCCGCCAGTTCCGGCACCACGCCGTACAGCACCGACGAGGTGCCATTGAGCACCAGGCCCAGCAGCGGCAACAGCGCCATCATCGCCGCTAGCGGCAGGAACAACATCAACAGGATCAGCAACGCAGTGGCCGACTCGGTGAACCACACGGTTTTCATCATGCCAATGCGCGCACCCAGGTAGCCGCACACCAGCTTGCCGAAGGCGCCGCCGACAAACAGCAGCATCAACGCCAGGCCAATACCCGCGGAGCCGGCGCCCTTGCCTTGCAGCAAAAACGGTAGAAAGGTAAGAAACCCCATGCGCACGGCGCTGTCGAGGGTGCCGGTCAGCAGCAAGGCGGCCAGGCCGCTGCCGGAGTCGTTACCACGGGCAGACACGGTTTTGCGCGGGCTCGACGGCAACGACGGCTGCGGCGCAAGCAGCCACCAGAGTACGCCGGCGGCAGCCAGGCCAAGCAGGCCCAGCACGGTGACGCTGGTTTGCCAACTGGTTACCAGCAACAGCAAACCGACCCCGGCAGGCACCAGCATCTTGCCGATATCGCCGGCAAAATTGTACTGCGCCAGCGCCTCCTTGACCCCGCCCCCGGCCTCATGGGTGTCGGTGACCAACGACGACGCCAGGGGGTGCTGGGTACTGGCGCCAAGGCCGCCCAGCAACAGCGCGAGCAACAGCACAGCGAGGCCACTGGCCTGCCCGGCAACCAGGTAAGCCAGCCCGGCCAGGGCCGTGCCGCCGACCAACAGGCGCTCCCGGCCCCAGCGCTTTGCCGCGCGGCTGGCCAGCAGTTGCAGGCCCGCCATCATCCCGGCATAGGCGCCACGCAGCAGGCCGACCTGAGCAAAACTCAGGGCGAACTGCGCCTGCCACAGCGGCAGCAATACGTAGATAACGTCGGTAAGGCCGTCGTGCACGGCGTGGGCCATGCTGGCGGCGAAAAGCGAGCGACGGCGGATGTTCATGCAATGTAGGCTCTGGCTGAAAGACCAGAGCCTTTATAGATCACCGCTTTTGCCCAAGACCAATACCGATTTCAGACCGATTGATACCCGGTCAGTACACCGCGCCCACCGGATAGACAAACGCATTGACGTCATAGAACGGCGTGCGCGCGTAGAACCAGTGCAGGCGTGCGCTGGGGCTGGCGGCGAAGGCCTTGTCGTTCTTGAGCTTGCTGTCGAACTCGGCCTTCAGTTCCGGGCTCTCGGCGAGCATTTTGCGCGCCATGGGTTCCATCACGTATTCCTCCGGCTCTTCAGCCGCCACCAGGGTCGAATTGAAGAAGCCCCAGGCCCAGAACGAGTCCGGGCTTTCGGGGTATAGCAGGTTGACCGCCAGCACGCCCAACGGCTGGTCGGTATCGATCACCACCGAGCCGGCCGGGAAGGTCTGCAAGCGCTCCAGCGGCTTGGCCACGCCACTGACCAGCAAGCGCCCTTCGTAACCGGGGATCTGGTTGCTTTGCGTGCGATCGGGTTCGAAACCACCCGCCACTTTCACCTCATCCATGCGATACAGCGTAACGGCAATCGGTGTCGGCTTGTCGAGAGTGGTCATGTGGATGCCATGGGCCTTGAGCCGGGCGATCACCTCGCGCCACTGCCCCGGCACCACGTACTGCCGGGGCCGTTTGACCACCAGGTCGGGCTCGGTGTTGCCGGTGACCGGGACCTTGAGTTTTTTCGCCGTGTTGCTCCAGACAATGGTCCTGGCGCCGGTAATCGGCGACTGCTCATAGCGGTAATCACCTACGGTAAACGCTGTGGTCTGGGCCTTGCCCGGCTTCCAGGTCAGGGTCACCTGCTCTTGCGTCTCCAGGCGTTCGCGGTCCTGGCGGATGGCTTCGTTGAGCGACACCGCCTGATCGCCGATCACCTGGAACATGCTCTTGAGCATCACGTAATTGCCCAGCACCTGGGTCTGGTACGGGTGCAATGCGTGTTGCTCGATCAGGATCGACGGTACATTGCGGATATCGCCGTACTGGTTGGAAAAACGTGCGTAGTCCGTGCGGTACGGGTAGTAGCCCTGGCTCGGGTCCTGGTTGCTGTTGAGGCTGATGCACTCGTGCACCACATGGCCGTCGGCCTCCAGCGCCTGGTACAACGGTGCGCGCATGACGTTGTCCATCCAGGCGCTGCTGGCCGGCGACCAGCCATTGCCATTGTGGCAATACGAACTGTCGTAAGGGTACATGGCGCCATCAGTGGAGTGGGTGTCAGCGAAGAAACTCAGCTGGTAGGTGTTGAACACCCAGGCGACGTTGCGGATTTCGGCGCTGTCGAGCTTGGTGAAGTCACGGTTGAGGTTGTAGTTCAGGCCGTTGACCCGCCAGCCGGTTTCATCCGGGCCGTTCTGGTTGATCCGCCCGTAGGCACTGCGGCGCAGGTCGCCGTCGACATTGACGGTGGGAATGAACAGGATGTTGACCTTCTCCAGCAAGGCAGCCAACGGTTTGTCACCCGTGGTCATGTCACGCAGGAGCATGAACATCGCATCCTTGCCATTGGCTTCGCCCGGGTGAATCTGGGCCTCGACGAAGATCGTCGGCTTGCCCGATTCATTCAACCCGGCCGGCGATTTGTCGACCTCAAGGGAGGCGATGGCCATCAACATCGGGTGACCTTCGGCGCTTTTTTCCGGCAGGTCGTTGAGCACGATATTGCCACCGGAGGCCGCCGCCAGGCGGGTCATGTAGGCGCGGGTTTCGTCGTAGTTGCTGGTCTGGCGGAATTCGCTGGCTTCGGCCTGGGTGATCAGCGGGTTGTCCGGCTTGGCAAGGTAGCGGGTGCTGGTCAGGGCCTGGGCGAACATTGGCGGCAGGATGCGCTGCTTGGCAGCCGGCGAATAACCGCTATCGTCGATGTAGGACGGCGCGCTTGGCAATGCCGCCAGGGCTGGCAGGGCCGCGCCCAGCAGCATTGCAACAACGAGGGGCCGCAAAAGCGGGTGTTTCATGATCAATCCCTATCATGAGTGGCAGGTGCCCACCTTAAACCACAACGTGCAACCAGACGAGAGCCAGGCCACCATGCTCGACAACCTGTTTGATCCACTGCCCGCGGCGGGCGCACAAGAGCACTTCGAACAACTGCTGACCCGCCCGGGGCTGCGCATTGAACGCATCGTCTCCCACGGCCAGGCCAGCCCACCGGGGTTCTGGTACAACCAGGCGCAGGGCGAATGGGTGCTGCTGCTGGCCGGGTCTGCCGGGTTGCGGCTGGAACATGAGCCTGCCGAGCGGGTGCTGCGACCGGGGGATTTCATTGATATTCCGGCGCACTGCCGGCATCGGGTCGAATGGACCGACAGCACCCAGGCCACGGTGTGGCTCGGGGTACATTATGACTGATGGGTGGCATAGGCCTGGCCACCCAGCACGGAACGGGCCTGGGCCTTTCAGGCGAAGATCACGCTGTACTCATGCGCGCGGTGCAAGGAAATCCCGTTGGCCTGCTCCACGGCCAACGGGTGGCTGCTGGCGCTCAGCGTCACACAGGGGCGTGAGGTCGGCCCGCTCAACTGCAGCAGGCCTTCCAGCCCCAGGGTCTCTGGCAGGTTGGCAATGCTGTTGGCCAGGCGTACGGCAAAAGGCGGCTCGCCAGCCTGGCCCTCATCACGCCAGAGCTCGCAGACACGTTCGAAATCGCTCGGCTGCAGTTCAACCCAGATACCGATGCAGTAGCTATCGTTCATTTGCGCCACGGCCAGTGGCAACAGTGCCCGCAGAAAAAACCGCTCGCCGGCGATCACACACCAGTCGTTGCTTTCCCTAACCTTGTGCTCGCGCTCCTCGGCGCTAAGCGCGAACAGCGCATCCGGACGCCGGAACGCCAGTTCACCCAGGTCATCGGCGTGGTCCTTGCCGCACTGACTGCACATCATCAAAGTTGCCTCCTGCATTGGATCGAGTCGTTGGGGGTGGCGACTCTATCAGGCCCACGCATTCCTGCGGAAGCTGGCTTGCCAGCGATGCTGTTGACGATCACAGCGGTTTCAACATGCCCCGCTCGACGATGAAATCGATCACCTGCTGCAAGCCTTGCCCGGTCTTGAGGTTGGTGAAGGTCCACGGCCGTTGCGGGCGCATGCGCTGGGTGTCCTTTTCCATTACCTCCAGCGAAGCTCCGACGTAAGGCGCCAGGTCAATCTTGTTGATCACCAGGAAGTCCGACTTGGTGATCCCCGGCCCGCCCTTGCGCGGGATTTTTTCACCTTCGGCGACATCGATCACGTACACGGTCAGGTCCGCCAGCTCCGGGCTGAAGGTGGCGCTGAGGTTGTCGCCGCCGCTCTCGACAAAGATCACTTCGAGGTTGCCGAACGTGCGCGCCAGTTCTTCCACCGCCGCCAGGTTCATCGAGGCGTCCTCGCGGATCGCGGTGTGCGGGCAACCGCCGGTTTCCACCCCGACAATGCGCTCGGGGGCCAGGGCGCCGGCCTCGGTGAGGATGCGCTGGTCTTCCCTGGTGTAGATGTCGTTGGTCACCACGGCGATCTCATAATGGTCGCGCATGGCCTTGCACAGCGCTTCGAGCAGCGCGGTCTTGCCGGAGCCGACCGGGCCGCCGACACCGACGCGCAGGGGTTGTTGGTAGCTTTGCATGGGGGTTTCCTCAGGATCGGAACAAGCGGGTGTATTGGGTTTCGTGCCGCGCCGAGGCAATCGCCAGCAACGGCAAGCCGCCGCCGAGCTGGTCATCGCCAAGGGCCAGGGCGGTTTGCAGCACCTGGGGTAGAACTTCGCTCAGGTCACGCAGCAAGGTCTGTGCCGCTTGCTGGCCAAACGGCACCAGCTTGACCCCGGCCATCACCGCGCCTTCGAGCCAGGCATAGCCGTGACCAAGGGCCAGATCACGCAACGGGATCTCCCAGTGCACAGCCAACCAGGCCATGCCACCGAGCTGGCTGAGCTCCAGCGACGCACGCCATTCAGGCGCCTGGCCCAGTTGCCAGCCATCGAGCAGGCGGGTCAGGGCCATGCCGCGTTGGCGTTCTTCCAGGCGCAGTTCGGCGGTTTCGCGGTTGGCCAGTAAAAACCGGCTCCAGCGCGCGAACGCCTCGGCATCGTCATCCAGGCAAGCTTGATACAGCCGCGCCAGCAGCGGCCAGTCGAGGTGGCACAGGGTGTCCTCGATCTGTTGGCATTGCCAGTTGCGAAAACCTTCGGCGCCCTGCACCCAGCCGGCCTCCACCGCCCACTCCAGGCCTTGCGAGTAGGTGAAACCACCCACCGGCAGGCTCGGGCTGGCCAGTTGCAGCAAGCGCAGCAGCTTCAGGTCGTGGCTCATCAACCGGCCAGCACCAACGCGGCGCCGGCCAGCAGGCCGCCAGCGAAGGCCTTCTGCAAGCCCTGGTGCCGACGCAGCAGGCATCCCGCGCCAAAGCCGACCAGCAACAACAGGCCACTGACGCTGACGAACCCTGCGCTGAACACCCAGAACGCGCCCGGGCTGGCTTCAACGCCATGGGCCCAACCGTGGAACAGGGCAAACAGCGGCATGGCCAGGGCCAGCAATACCTGGCGGCTGGGCACCAGCAGCGCCGCGGCGGCCACCAGCAGCGAGCCGATGATCATGGTTTCCATGCCGAGCACACCGCCGAACACGTGGCCCATTAGCGCCCCGCCGAACATCGCGCCCAGGGTCAGCAACGGCAGCGCCAGGGTGCGCCCGGTCAGGGCCGCGAGCACGCCGGTGCCGAGCAGCATCAGCAAGTGATCAAGGCCGGTCAGCGGGTGCAGCAAACCGTCCTGCAACGGGTTGGCGTCATGGCCGGGGTGGGCGAACGCCGGAACCGCAACCAGCAGCAGTGCGAGGGTAATGAGTTTTTTCATCGGGCAATCTCCTTATCGACAATCAGTGCTGAGCGACGCGAACGAACAAATGGTCACTGTGGGCGTGGCTGTGCGGCGCGCTCTGGTAGGCACCGGCTTCAGGCTCGAACGGCGCCTGCTCGAGCGCCACCTCCAGGCCCAGGCCGCGGACCATCTCATCGAGCACATGGTCGTGCTGATAACGCACCAGGCCGGCCTCGATCTGCAGCGGTACATGGCGGTTGCCCAGGTGGTAGGCGGCGCGGGCCAGCAACAGCGGATCGGCGCAGCGCACCGTGGACACCTGCTCGGCCGCCGCCAGCACGCGAATCACCTCGCCGCCCTGCGCTTCGCCAAGCAGTTCGCCACCGCGCAGCAACTGCCCGCGTTCGAGCATCAAGCCGGCCTCGCGGCCATCGTCGAGGGTGACGCGCACGCGGCTCTTGATGCGCGTGTCGACAGTGAGGGTGACGGTGCCGCTTACCTGGGCGGTGTCGCTCAGGCGACGGGTCAAGAGGATCATGCTCGCTCCTTAAAACAGAAAATAACGCTGGGCCATCGGCAACACCGTGGCCGGTTCGCACACCAGCAGCTCACCGTCGGCGCGCACCTGGTAGGTTTGCGAGTCGACCTCGATCATCGGCAACCGGCCGTTATGAACCATGTCGCCCTTGCGCACCGTGCGGCAGCCTCGAGCCTCGCCGATCAGGCTGTGCAGCCCCAGTTGCCGGTGCACGCCACGGTCGATCGCCGCCTTGGACAGAAAGGTCATGCGCGTGGCATGGCGCGCGGCGCCCAGGGCGCCGAACATCGGCCGGTAGTGCACCGGTTGCGGGGTCGGGATCGAGCCGTTGATATCGCCCATGGGTGCCATGGCGATCATCCCGCCCTTGATCACCAGCGCAGGTTTCACCCCGAAGAACGCCGGCGCCCAAAGCACCAGGTCAGCCAGTTTGCCGGCCTCGATCGAGCCCACTTCATGGGCGATGCCATGGGTCAGCGCCGGATTGATGGTGTACTTGGCGAGGTAGCGCTTGACCCGGAAGTTGTCGCTGCGTGCGCTATCTGGCGCCAAGGGGCCACGGCGCAGTTTCATCTGGTGCGCCACCTGCCAGGTACGCAGCACCACCTCCCCGACCCGGCCCATGGCCTGGGAGTCGGACGAGGTCATGGAAAACGCCCCGAGGTCATGGAGGATGTCTTCGGCGGCAATCGTCTCGCGGCGGATGCGCGACTCGGCGAAGGCCACGTCTTCGGCAATGCTCGGGTCCAGGTGGTGGCAGACCATGAGCATGTCCAGGTGCTCGTCGACGGTGTTCTGGGTGTAGGGCAAGGTCGGGTTGGTCGAGGACGGCAGCACGTTGGCAAAGGCTGCGGCGCGGATGATGTCCGGCGCATGGCCACCGCCGGCGCCTTCGGTGTGGAAGGTATGGATGGTGCGGTCGCCAATGGCCGCCAGGGTGTCCTCGATGCAGCCGGATTCATTGAGGGTGTCGGTGTGGATCGCCACCTGCACGTCGTGTTCCTCGGCCACGCTCAGGCAGCAGTCGATGGCCGCCGGGGTCGAGCCCCAGTCTTCGTGCAGTTTCAGGCCGACGGCGCCGGCTTCGATCTGCTCGCGCAGGGCCTCGGGCCGTGAGGCGTTGCCCTTGCCCAGCAGGCCGATATTGATCGGCAACTGGTCGGCGGCCTGGAGCATGCGCGCCAGGTACCAGGGCCCGGAGGTGCAGGTGGTGGCATTGGTGCCGGTGGCAGGCCCGGTGCCGCCGCCGATGAAGGTGGTAATGCCCGAGGTCAGCGCTTCTTCGACCTGCTGCGGGCAGATGAAGTGAATGTGCGAGTCGATGCCGCCGGCGGTGACGATCTTGCCTTCGGCGGCGATCACCTCGGTGCCCGGCCCCACCGCCAGGGTCACCCCCGGTTGCACATCGGGGTTGCCGGCCTTGCCGACGCCGACGATGCGCCCGTCCTTGATGCCGATGTCGGCCTTGACGATGCCCCAGTGGTCGATGATCAGCGCATTGGTCAGCACCAGGTCCAACGCCTGGGCGGCAAGCATCTGGCCCTGGCCCATGCCGTCGCGGATGACCTTGCCGCCGCCGAACTTGACCTCCTCGCCATAAACCGTGAAGTCCTTCTCGACCTCGACCCACAGCTCGGTGTCGGCCAGGCGCACGCGGTCGCCCACCGTCGGGCCGAACATGTCGGCATAGGCCCTGCGCGATATCCGGCTCATGCCTGATTCTCCAGCTTGCCCATGACCTTGCCCTGAAAGCCGTAGACCTCGCGTTTGCCGCGATACGGCACCAGGTGGACGGTGCGTGCCTGGCCCGGTTCGAACCGCACGGCGGTACCGGCGGCGATATCCAGGCGCAAGCCACGGGTCGGCTCGCGCTCGAACACCAGGGCGTTGTTCACCTCGTAAAAGTGATAGTGCGAGCCGACCTGCACCGGCCGGTCGCCGTGGTTGGCGACGGTGACGCTGATTACCGCCAGGCCTGCATTGAGTTCGATGTCGCCGTCGGCGACCTGTACTTCTCCGGGAATCATCCTGCGCTCCTAGATGATCGGGTCATGGACGGTGACCAGCTTGGTGCCGTCGGGAAAGGTCGCTTCCACCTGCACATCGGGGATCATTTCGCTGACCCCGGCCATCACCTGGTCGCGGCGCAGCACTTCGCGGCCCAGGTTCATCAGCTCGGCCACGGTGCGCCCGTCGCGGGCACCTTCCATCACCGTGGCGCTGATCAATGCCACCGCTTCCGGGTAGTTGAGTTTCAGGCCACGGGCCAGGCGCCGCTCGGCCAGCAGCGCGGCGGTGAACAGCAGCAGTTTGTCTTTCTCTCGCGGGGTCAGCTCCATGGCGTTCTCTCAAGTGGCCCAGATCCGCGGCGGGCATGGCGCCAGGCCGACCACGGCGGGTCGCAAGGCATGCCAGAGCCGCTGCAAAGTGGATTGCAGGCGTTGGTTGTCGTGGTCGAGCAGGCGTACCACCAGCAGTTGGCCGAGCAGGGTCGCGCCGGCCGGGGCGCCCAGGTCTTCGAGCAGGGCGCGGCTGTGGTCGAGCAGTTCGCTGCTGGCCGGGTAGGCGCAGAAGGTCGCTTGCAGGGGGAAGCCTGCGAGCTTGTCGAGCGGCCCGCCGTCGATGCGCAAGCGTTCGTGCAGGCCCGGGTCGTCGGCCACCTCGATGTGCAGGCGACTGTCGAGGGCGCCGTGGCTGAAGGTCTCGCCCATCACCGGGCGGCCCAGGCACAGGGTTTCCCAGGCCAGCAGGCGCGCGCCAGGCGCCAGGGTAAAACGGTTTTCCAGATGCACGCGGGCGCCGGCAAAGCAGATGTTGCCCTGGGGCAGCCATTCGAGCGTGCTGTCTTCGGCCAGGCAGAAGTGCTGCTGGAGAATCGAGGTCGGGCCGGCGCTACGGTAGAACTTGGTCGCTCCGGGCATGGTCAGCAGCGCATGGCTACCCGCCTCCAACTGCACATCGAGCAGCAGCTTATCGCCACCGACCACGCCGCCTGGGGGGTGCAGCACATAGACGTGGCACGGTGCGCCTTCGGGATAGAACGGCCGCTGCACCAAAAGAGGACCGAAATGGCGCCGCGCACCAATACAGGTCCTGGTCTCGCCCCGGACGAAACGCAGCCTGAGCTCGGCGCGCCAGCCGGCATCAGCGTTGACCTGGTCGGGGAGTTCGGGGAGCGACATGCCTCAGGTTCCAGTAAACGCTGCAGCTATCGGGCTACAGGCGCATTTGCAAGAAACAACCTGCGCGCTCAAGCCAATGCGGCGACTTGCAGGTTTGACCAATCGATCAGCAATCGATGGCAGAGGCAAAGCACATAGCGGGCCAAGATGGCGCTCTGGAGGGGTTTGTTTAAACCGCCGGCATGCACCGGTTTAGCGCTGCCCGGCTGCCGGGTGTTTAAACCCGGGCATCAGAGCCTTCCTACAATGGCGGCTACTCCTGGCGCAGGCGCTTGCGGTGCTCGGCGACTTTATGCCGGTTGCCGCACACCGCCATGCTGCACCAGCGCCGACGGTGGGACTTGGTGCGGTCGTAGAACCAGAGGATGCAGTCCGGGTGTTCGCAGGTCCTGACCAGGCTGAAGTCGCCGCCGGCCAACAGCTCGGCCGCTTGCTCGGCCAGGGGCGCCAGCAGTTGCTCGGCCGAACGCTGCTCGGCCACTCGCAGCAGTTTCGGGTTGGCGTCCTGGTCCCACACCAGTTGCCCGTGGCTGGCGCCCTGGGCCAGGAAGCGGTTGAGGATCGCCGGATTGCCGCGTTCGCCCGCCTTGCGCTGCTCGACCAGGTCGCGCAGTGCTTCACGCAAAGTGACTGCCGCCGCCAGCAAAGCGCCCTTGGCCAGGCGCGGCATCGCCTGCGGGTGTAAGCCCAGGCGCTGCAGCCAGGTCAGCACATCGGCATCGCTGCGCCAGAAATCGGTGCGCTGGCCGTCGACAATGGCCACGGTGTTGAGCATGTCCAGCACCGGGTGGTCGGCAAGGACGTAGGGCTCGGTGATGGTGTCGGTCATGGCCGTTCTCGGTGGTGGGGTTGGTCCATGGTAACCCTTATTTTCTGCAGTACAAGTTACAGCACCACTCATCGCGAAAGATCTGTAACCGTTTAAATTGAGTTTGACAGGTTACTAAGCCCGTGCAAGATTTGCTTGCGCAGTAACCCAACAAACCAATTTAATCGGTTACAGAGGATCAGTCCGATGAGCACTTTCACCCCAACCGTGCGCTACCAGTACGTCGACGCCGACGGCGTTCGCGTGTTCTACCGTGAAGCCGGCGAGCCGGGGGCCCCGGTATTGCTCCTGCTGCACGGATTTCCCAGTTCATCCCATCAGTTTCGCCAGCTGATCCCGCTGCTGGCCGGGCACTTTCACCTGATTGCCCCGGACCTGCCGGGTTTTGGCTTCACTGAAGTGCCGCCCGAGCGCGACTATCGCTACAGTTTCGATGCCCTGGCGCAGACCCTCGGCGCCTTTGTCGAGGCCCTTAACCTCAAGCGCTACGCGATGTATGTGTTCGACTACGGCGCGCCCACCGGCCTGCGCCTGGCCGTGGCGCATCCTGAACGGGTCACCGGCTTCGTCTCGCAAAATGGCAACGCCTATCTTGAAGGCTTGGGCGATGCCTGGGCGCCGATCAGGGCGTATTGGGCTGACCCTTCGGCGGCCAACCGGAAAACCGTGGGCGATGCGGTTCTGCACCTGGAGGGCACTCGCTGGCAGTACCTGCATGGCGTGGCGGACCCGAGCCTGGTCGCCCCCGAGTCCTACACCCTCGATGCGCTGTTGCTGGAGCGCCCGGGCAACAAGGAGATCCAGCTCGACCTGTTCCTCGACTACGCCAACAACCTTGAGCGCTACCCGCAGTTCCAGGCGTTTTTGCGCGAGTATCAGGTGCCTTCGCTGATCATCTGGGGCAAGCACGACCCGTTCTTCATTGCCCCGGGGGCCGAGGCCTACAAGCGCGACAACCCCAATGCCGTGGTCGAGCTGCTCGATACCGGCCACTTTGCCCTGGAGACTCATGCGCCCTGCATTGCCCGGCGAATTATCGAGGTGTTGGCCTGACTGCCCTGCTGGCACCTCGTCGCCCGGCACCGGCGCCGCACTGGATAAGCGCAAAAACCGCCCCATACTGATAGCACTACGCCTCTAGCGGACCGAGGGCCGGGCCATGAGCCGAAACGTTGGTTTGATTGCCGTCGGGGTGGATCACACTGGCATTCTGGATTCGTTGAAGGGCGCGGCCAGCGGGGCACTGCAATTTGCCCGCTGGCTGGAGGAGCAACAGCAGTTCGGCATCAGCCCGAGCATCAGCGTGCTGACCGATCAGAATGACCAGGTGGTCGAAGCCAAGGCGATCCAGACCGCCGCCCGCGACTTGCTCGCGGTCGGCGGGCTCGACCTGTTGATTCTGTATTTCTCCGGGCACGGCATTGTCAAGAACGGCGCCGATGAACAAGTCTTGCTGTCGAACGTCAAGGACTACCCCGACGAAGCCATCAACATTGCCGCAACGGCGCTCAACGCCCGCCATATTGGCGTACCCCATGTCGTGATCATCTCCGACGCCTGTCGCAATGCGGTCGACCCCTTTGGTTCATTGGGCCAGGTCAGTGGCAGGCCGGCGGTGAAACGCGGTGCGGTGGTCGGCATCAAGCCCGGCAAGGTCGATATCTTTTACGCCACCGAACCGTCACAAACCGCCAAGGAGTACAAAGGCGAAGGCTTCTTTACCAAGGTCCTGCTCGAAGCGCTGCAAAGCCCACCGACAGAAATTTGCGAGACCTGGCCGGGCTCCAGCGTGCCGATCATTCCCACCTGGCTTCTGGAAGACTACCTGTACAACCAGGTGCCGACCCGCGCCCAGCAGCAAACACCGCGATTCGAGCAAACGCCGGACATCATTGTCCAGGCGCGCCAACCGCTGTTCCTCGGCTATGCCAGCCCGCCGCTAGTCTTTGCCAGCCCTTCCCCGCTGCCTGGCCCCGGGCCGCTGGACTACGGCCTGCCGGCTGGAGCCGGAGCACCCTACTTTGAGCAAATCCAGATCCTGCCGCTTCCCGATCTGTTTCCAGCAGACCTCAGGGTCACCAGCCGAAACCAGGCGATACAACAGGTGGCCAGCAGCTTTCTCAAGGAACCCGAGGCGTACATCAGCACCACATTGCTTGAACAAGCCGGCCTCGACGAAGCCTACCGGCGCAACCTGCAGCGCTACACAGCACTCCCCCAGAGCCTGGCCGAAAGCGGATTGCGCATCATCGGCAGCCAGGCCATCAGCGTGCTGGTGGCCCCCGGCCAAGCGGCGCCCCTTGTGCAAACCCATGACCAGCAGAGCATCATCAGCCTGGCGCCGTCTGCTCAGGCACAGTCAGTCATCGTCACGTTCAGCGACGACACCCTGATCGTCTTGCCGGTCATGCCCGGCTACATCGGCACAGTCCACGTAGACGAAGGCCTGGTGCAGTCGGTTTCGTTCGAGATGGGTATGACCCTGGCCCAGACCTTTGCGCAAACTCCGAGCAGGCGCCTGCACCTGCACCACCTGCAAGCACTTGCCGCAGCCTTCGCCAGCAGCGCCAAACTGCGCACCTTGGCCGCGACCCAGGCATCGAGCTTCGCCGATGTCCTGCGCCAGGAAAAGCGCCTGGACCCGACCTTGGGCATCTACGCCGCCTACGCCTATCTGCTGGCCGCTGACGACCAAGGCGTGCGTTCGGTACTGAGCTACTTCCTTGACTACCAGGCATCGTCCCAACCGCCTTTGCCCGTGCCGTTCGATGTGGCTTTGCTCGCCGGCGCCCTGGCATCCGGCAAGCGCAAGGCACGGCCGCTGATCGCCCCGTTCTGCCCGATGATGAGCCTGGGTTGGACAGTGCTGGCAGCCCATGGCAAGAACCAGAAGCTCCACCCTGCAATCCTCGAAGCCGGTAAATACCGGCTCAATACTGAATGGTCGACCTTTCGCCGCCGCGATACCCAACCGCTTATCGAAGCTTTTCTACAAGGAGAGTTGTCATGAAAGTCGTGTTCATCCATGGCCGGTCACAACAAGGCAAGAACCCGCTCACCCTGCAAAACACCTGGACCAATGCCTTGATCAAGGGTTTTGAAGACATCGGTTCGCCCTACACTGGCGTGGTCGATGTGGCCTTCCCTTACTACGGCGATCTGTTGTTCGACGAAACCTACCGCAGAGCGCAGAAAGACTTTCAGGTACTCACCGACAAAGGCGCCGACGCCGCGGCCCCGGGTGGCGAGGAAGAAGAGTTCATGCGCCAGGTCATTTACGACATTGCCAAGCAGCAAGGTATCAGCAAGGAACAGATCAACGCCGAGGCCAATGGCGAGGTGCTTGAGAAAGGTGTTCAGAACTGGCGCGGCGTGCTGGCGGCCCTGCGCCTGCTCGATCAGTTGCCCGGTGTCGGCGCGACCTCGGTCGAGTTGTTCACACGCGATGTGTGGTACTACCTGACCGAAAAAACCATCCGTGACGCGGTCAACACGTTGGTCGATGCGCAGCTTCCAGAAAACGATCCGTGCATCGTGGTGGCCCACTCCCTGGGTACCATCATTGCCTATAACCTGCTGATGAACCGGCCTGCACGCAGCAATATCAAGGGCCTGGTGACCCTCGGCTCGCCCCTGGGCATTGAAGCCATCCTGAGCCGGCTGCCCTCCAACGGTTCGCCGCGCAAGGCCCCGGATGGCGTACCCAGCTGGGTCAACATTCGTGACAAACGCGATGTGGTGGCGCTCTACGAAATTCCCGCCGCGCGGTTCAGTGGAGCACCTGCGGTGCAAAACCACAGCAACGCCAGCAACGGCAGCGATAACCGCCACGGCATCGTCGAGTACCTCAACGACACAATCGTAGCGGGCGTATTACGGCCTTTGCTGGCATAAGCACGTTCAAACCCTCAGACTCGTGCACTGGCTGCTGCAATCAACTGCATACAAGCCGATTGCTGGACCCTGGTTGAGAAAATACCCTTGAACGCACCTTAACTGTGTTTCAGGATTCTCAACCATGGTCATGCACATCCGCCTCCAGCAGACTGGCGCACCACGTGTTCTGCACCTCGAACAAACCACCGCGCAAGTACCCGGCCCCGGCGAGGTCTGGCTTGAACAGGCGGCGATCGGCGTCAACCCGCTGGACGTCAGCCAGCGCAAGGGCGATGTGCGCATCGCCCTGCCCTCGGGCCTGGGCCTGGAAGGCGCCGGGACGGTAGCGGCAATTGGCGCGGGGGTCAGCGGCATCGCTGTCGGCGAGCGCGTCGGCTACGCCACCGGCCCGCTGGGCGCCTACGCCAGCGCCCGGCTGTACCCCGCCGAGCGGCTGGTCAAACTCCCGGACACGCTCGGCCTGGACCACGCCGCCGCGCTGCTGTTCAAGGGCATCACCGCCCACTACCTGCTTCACAGCACTTACCCGGTCGGGCCCGGCACGCGGCTGATGATCTACGGCGCCGCCGGTGCCCTGGGGCAGTTGCTGGTGCCCTGGGCCAAGCACCTGGGCGCGTTTGTCATCGGCGTGGTGTCGAAACCAGAAAGTGTCGCCCGCACCCGGGCCGCCGGCTGCGACGAGGTGCTGGTGTTCGACGCCGCCACCCTGGCTGCGCAGGTGCTGGAACTGACCCAGGGGCAGAAACTCGACGTGGTCTACGACCCGATTGGCCGGGTGTCGTTCGAGGCCTCGCTGGACAGCCTGCGCCCACGCGGCTTGCTGGTGTCCTGCGGCATGGCTTCGGGTGCACCGCCGGCCATCGAACTGAGCACCCTCAACGCCAAGGGCTCGTTGTTCATCACCCGCCCGTCGCTGGCGGCGCACACGGCAACGGCTGCCGAATACCAGCAACGTGCCGGGGAGGTGCTGGCGGCGGTGGCGGCAGGTATCATTCGCCCGCAGATCTGCAAGCGTTATGCCCTGGCCGACGCCGCCATGGCCCATGAAGACCTGCAATATGGACGTTCACAGGGCGCGATCATCCTCACGCCCTGACCTACCGAGGTAGCCCCGATGGACCCGTTCGACAGTCGCCAGGCCGATGAGCTTGCCACCCTCCTGGCGCTGTTCGAGCAAGGCTCGTTTGCCGCCGCCGGGCGCACGCTGCAGCGCCACCCGTCGGTGCTGTCCAAGCGCCTGGGTGCGCTGGAGCAGCGCTTAGGGATTCGCCTGGTCGAGCGCACCACCCGCCAGTTGCGCTTTACCGATGAAGGCGCACGGCTGGTGGAGCGCCTGCGCCAGGCCGCAAACCTGATCAGCGAGGCCGAACGCGAAGCAGCCCAGGGCGCTACGCAGATTCGCGGGCGGCTGCGCATCGCCCTGCCCTCGTCGATGGGCCGGCTGTGGCTGAGCCCGATGCTCGCCGAGTTTGCCCTGGCGTTTCCCGAGGTACAGCTTGAGACCGAATACGCCGAACGCTTTGTCGATATCGTCGCCGAAGGCTTCGATGCCGCAATCCGTATTGGCGAGCTGGCCGACAGCCGGCTGGTGGCGCGCAAGCTCTGTGAGCATCGGCGCATCCTCTGCGCGGCGCCGGCCTACCTGCAACAACACGGCCAGCCGCAAACACCGGCCGACCTCGCCCGCCATAACTGCCTGGGTTTTACCGGGCTGCGCTCGTACCCCGAATGGCGCCTGGCAGGCTTTGGCCAGCGGCAGACGGTAAAAGTACGCGGTTCGCTGGTCAGTAACGACAACGAAGCGCTACTGGCCGCCGCGCGCGCCGGAGTCGGCATCCTCGCCGGCGGTGACTGGCTGATGCAGCACGACCTGGACAGCGGTCGCCTGCTGCCGGTGCTGCCCGACTGGCAACTGGATAGCGACGCCGGCATCTACTTCGTGCGCCCCGGCGCCCGCTACAACAGCGCCGCGACCCTCGCCTTCAAGCAGTGGATCGAGGCGCGTTTTGCCAACGGCGCGCCCTGGCGCCGCCGCTAAAGCGCTGCTGCCAATCTCGGCGTATGGGCCAGCAGGCTCTGGGTGTAGCGGTCGACCGGCCGGTCCAGCACCTGATCCACCGGGCCTTGCTCGACGATGCGCCCTTGCTTGATCACCACCACCCGGTCGGCAATCGCCCGCACCACGCCCAGGTCGTGGGTGACGAACACCAGGGTCATGCCCTCGCCTTGCAGTTGCTTGAGCAGGGCCAGGATCGCCGCCTGGACTGAAACGTCCAACGCCGAGGTCACCTCATCGCAAATCAGCACGCTCGGCTCGCACACCAACGCGCGGGCAATCGCCACCCGCTGGCGCTCGCCACCGGACAGCTGGTGGGGGTACTTGTCGGCGACCGTGACCGGCAAGGCCACCCGTTGCAGCGCCGCCTCGATACGCGCCCGGCAGGCCTGGCCCTTGAGCTTGAAGAAGTGCTCCAGCGGTGCCTGCAGACATTGGCCAACAGTCTGCCGGGGGTTCAAGGCCCGGTACGGGTTCTGGAAGATGTACTGGATGCGATGGCGGGTAGCGCTGGGACGTTGCCGGGCCAGCAGGCTCAGCGCCTGGCCATCGAAGCGCAGCTCACCCGTAGCGTTGTCGCCCAGGCCTGCCAGGGTACGGGCCAGGCTGGTCTTGCCCGAGCCGGACTCGCCGACCACCGCCAGGCACTCCCCCGCCTGTACGTCCAGGGCCAGGTCGAACAGCACCGGCCGGTCGTAGGTCAGGTTGAGGTTGCTGATCGCCATTAACGGTGCCTGATCCGCCCGCGTCGCCCGTACCTGCGGCGCCGCTGTCGGCGCCAGCGCCTCAAGCTGCGGATGCAGGCAAGCGACCTGTTGCCGGGCCTCAAGCGTTTGCAAGCCCGGCTCCCCCTGCTCGCAGGCCGCCGTACGCCGAGGGCAGCGTGGCGCGAAAGCACAACCGTTGGGGCGCTGGCCCGGTGCCGGGGCATGGCCCGGGATCGCCTGCAGCGGGTGCTGGCGGGCAACGTCCGGGATCGCCGCCAGCAACCCCAGGGTATAGGGATGGCTGGGGCGGGCGAACAACCGTTCGCGGCTGGCCATTTCGACGATGCGTCCGGCGTACAGGACCAGCACCCGGTCGACCAGGTCCTTGATCACCGCCAGGTCGTGGGACACGTACACCGCCGCCACGCCCTGCTCTTTGCACAGCCGGCGCAGGGTTTGCAGGATGTGCGCCTGGGTGCTGACGTCCAGGGCCGTGGTCGGTTCGTCGAGCACGATCAGGCGTGGCCGCAGGACGAACGCCAGGGCGAGCATCACCCGCTGCTGCTGGCCGCCGGACAGTTGATGAGGGAAGCGCTGCAGAAACTGCGCATCGCCCGGCAGGCCGACGTCGACCAGGGTCTGTTGCAGGCGCTGTTGCTGCGCGGCTTTTGGCAACTGCGGTTCATGGGCGTGCAGGGTTTCCAGCAGCAAAGGGCCGATGCGCAGAGCCGGGTTCAGGGCTTGCGCCGGGTCCTGGGCGACATAGCCGATCAGCCCGCCACGGGCCTGGCGCAGGGGCTCGCCGTGCAGCTCAAGGAGGCTGACGTCGGCAACCTGGATATGCCCTGCGGCGATGCGCGCACCGCGCCGGGCATGGGCCAGCAAAGCGGTGGCCAGGGTGGTCTTGCCCGAGCCGGACTCGCCGACCAGGCCGAGGATTTCGCCAGAGGCCAGGGTGAAGTTGATGTGGTCGATGATGTCGGCGCCGGGACCAAGTTCAACCCGCAGGTTTTGCACCTGCAGGGCCGGCCTCTCGCGGGTCAAGCCCGCTCCCACAGGGTTCGGTGCATGCAGTTCCACTGTGGGAGCGGGCTTGACCCGCGATGGGGCCAGTGGGGCATATGAGTTCATCGACGTTCTCCCGCGCTATGCCGGGCAATGCCTTCGGCGAAGATATTGGTGCCGTAGGCGAACACCCCGATCAGCAGCGCCGGGGCCAACACCGCCCAGGGCTGGACCAGCAGGCCGGCCTGGTTTTCGTTGATCATCAGGCCCCAGTCGGCGGCCGGAGGCGCTACGCCGTAACCGAGATAGCTCAGCCCCGAGAGCATGCCGATGCCCCAGGTGAGCATGTTGCCAAAGTGCACCAGCAACGGCGTCAGCACATTGGGCAATATCTCGCGCAAGAGGATGCGCGTGCGCGAAAACCCCATCATCTGCGCCGCCTCGACGAACTCCTGGCTGGCCACCGCCACCGCGCTGCCACGGGCCAGGCGGATCACCCCAGGGGTGAAGGCGATGGCCACGGTGAGCACGATCAACCACGGCGCCCGGCCAAGCATCGAGACAATCAACAGCACCAGGATCAAGTCGGGAAACGCCAGCCAGACATCCGCCAGCCACGTGATCGCCTGGTCCAGGCGCTGGCGCGACAAACCGGCCAGCAGCCCCAGCACGGTACCGACGATCAAGGCGATGGCCGCTGCCGCCAGCGACATCCACAAAATCGACAAACCGCCATTGAGCAACCGTGACAGCACGTCATGACCAAGAAAATCATGGCCCAGCGGCGCGTCACTGGCCGGAGCACCGTAGACACCGCCAACCATGTCGGTGGGCGCATGGGGGGCCAGCCAGGGGCCGAACAGGGCGAGGAGGACGATGGCCAGGGTCACCAGGGCGCCGCGGCGAATCTGTGGCTCACGCCACCAGCGTGCATAGAACATGGGCTATTCCTTTCAAGGGGCTTTGGCCGCCGGGCGCCGCCACCAGCTCTGGATGCCGCGGCGGTTGCGCTGGATCAGGGTGGCGCGGCGGGCGGTGCGCAGTTTCGGGGTGAGCAGAACGGTAAGCAGGTCAGCCACCAGGTTGATCAGCACCACCCCGAGGGTGATGACCAGCACCACGCCCTGCACCAGCGGTAGGTCGCGCATCTGGATCGCGCTATTGAGCTGGGTGCCGATCCCCGGGTAGCTGAAGATCACCTCGGCCAGCAACGCACCGCCAATCATGGTGCGCAGGGTCAGGGCCACGCCCTGGATCGCCGGCACCAGGGCATTGGGCAAGGTGTGGCGCCAGACGATGCGCCATTCGGCGATACCGCGCAGGCGCGCCGCGCTGACGTAGTCCGAATCCAGCGCTTCGATCATCGAGGCGCGGACCATGCGTGCCAGGTACGGCAGCGACGACAGGCTCAGGGCGAAGATCGGCAGCAACAGGTACTCAAGCTGCTGCCACAGGGCCTTGTCCGGGTCGAGGATCGACACCGCCGGCAGCAGGTTGACCTGGGGCATGGAGAACAGCAGCACCAGGCCGATGGCCAGCAGAAAGCCCGGCGTGGCCTTGAGGAAGATCAGCGCCGACAGGCCAAAGCGGTCCAGGCGGCTGTCGCGGCGCAAGGCCAGGCTGACACCGATGCTCAAGGCCAGCGGCACCACCAGCACCAGCACCCCGGCCAGCAGCGCCAGGGTATTGCCGAAGCGGCTGAAGATGATCGAGGCCACCGGCTGGTTGGAGTCCAGGGAAATCCCCAGGTCAGCGCGCAGCACCTGGCCGAGCCAGCTGAAGTACTGCACCAGGATCGGCCGGTTCAGGCCCAATTGCTCGCGCAGGGTCAGCACGCTTTCCAGCGGTGCCTCGGGGCCGAGAATGACCCGCGCCGGGTCCGAAGGCAGCGCCTGGGTGGCGATGAACACCACCAGGCTGATGACCCAGGCGGTGAGCAGGCCGTAGCCCAGGCGGCCGATGAACCACGGCAACCAGGCCGGGAGTCGGGAAGTGCGTGCGCAAGGTTCAGGCATGGTTCAACCACAGGCTGTCAAAGCGCCAGGAGGCGAAAGTGGTCTGTTCGCCGTGCAAACCGCCGACCTTACTGGAGGCGGCATCGAGCACGTCGGTAAAGCCCCAGATCAGCAAGCCGCCGCGCTGGTGCTGGATGGCCTGGGCCTCATGTACCAGTTGCTTGCGCCGCTCAAGGTCGGGCTGGCCGAGGGCCTGGGTAAACAGCTCGGAGAAACGCTCATCGCGAAAATTGCTGCGGTTGTAGATCGCCAGCGGCGCGTCGTTGTGCAGGCCGGTGGCCAAGAAGCCACGGGCTGGCGTGGAGCCTGGCGACATCAGCCACTGTTCTTTTTGCGGGCCGTTGAACACCGAGCTGTCCACCGGCGTGACCTTGACTTCGACCCCGGCCTTCTTCGCCTGCTGGGCGAACACCAGGGCGGCGTTGACTTCGTTGGCAGTGGTGGTCAGCTCGACGCGCAGGTCGCTGGCGCCGGCCTGGCGCAGCAGCGAGCGGGCCTGGTCGAGGTCGTGGCCGCGCTGGGCGATGGCGTGGTTGTAGGTCGGGTCCTGCGGTGAGTACAGGTCGTTGGCGATGCGCCCGAAGCCATTGAGGCCACGGCCGATCAGCTCCTGACGATCAGCCAGCAGGCGGAAGGCCTGGCGTACCCGTTCGTCCTGGAACGGCGCCTTGGCGGTGTTGAGGTTAAAGCCACTGAACGAAGTGGTCGGCGACACCACCAGTTGCAGCCGCGGGTCGGCCTTGATCAAGGCGCTGTGCTCGGCCTGCACGCCGCTGGCAACGTCGATCTGCCCGGCGCGCAACGCCGCGACCCGCGACACCTGGTCCTTGAATTCAATGATCTCCAGCTCATCGGCATACGGCTGGTTGGGTTTGAAGTAATTCTCGAAACGGCTGAACAGCGCGCGCTGGCCCGGCACGAAGCTTTTCAGCCGGTACGGCCCAGCCCCCACCGGGTTGCTCACCGGGTGGTAATCGGTCGGCACGATGCCGCCGAAGGCGATCAGGGTTTCATCCAGCGGGAAGAAGCTGCGGCCCTGCTTGAAGCGGATCTCGATGGTGCGCTCATCGAGCTTGCGCAGGGCCTGACGGTCGATGGCGCCGACCAGCCCGGCAAACGGCGAAGCCAGTTTCGGGTCGGTCAGGCGCAGGATCGAGAACAGCATGTCGTCGGCAGTGATGCTCTTGCCATGGTGGAACTCCAGGCCCGGCTTGATGCGGATGGTCCAGGCGCTGGCATCGGCGTTGGGCTCGGCAAACTCGGCCAGGCCCAGGCGCGTGCTGACGTCGTCGTTCCACTCCCAGAACTTGCTGTACAGCGCCCAGCCGCGAATGATCCCGCCGCCAGACGGCTTGTGCGCATCGAGGTTGCCGGCCTGGTCGCCGTCGATGATGCCGACCCGCAGGCGCCCACCGCGCACCGGCTGGGTGGGGCGGCTGATGGCACCGACCACGGCAGGCTCACCGCCGCCGCAGCCGCTGAGCAGGCTGGAGCCGAGCAACAGGCCGCCACCGACGGCCAGGCTGTTGCCGAGGAACACCCGGCGGGAAAATTCGTTTGGCATGGGCAACTCCTTAAGCCGGTTCGGCAACCGTGCGTGCACTCAGGCGCGGAATGTCGAAACCGTGGTCCAGGTCGAGCAAGGGGAACAGCAGGTCGGCGACCCGGTGGGCTTCATCGATCAGCGGGAAACCCGAGAGGATGAACGCCGAGGTGCCCTGGGCTTGGTACTCGCGAATCCGTGCGGCCACCTGCTCGGCGCTGCCGACCAGGTAGGTGCCGGCCGCAGGACCGAGGATGTTGAAGCCGAACAGGCTCGGGCCGGTCCAGACGTTGGGGTAGATCTCAAGCTCGCGGGTCGTGGGCAGGCGGCCGTCGCGGATGCTCTGCACATTGCGCTGGATCTGCGGGTTGTCGCTGGTGAAAGTGTCCAGCGTTTGCCCTGGCGGCAACTGGCGCTCGATGGCGGCGCGGGCGGTGGCCAGCGAGGTCTGTTGCAGCAGCTTTTCGGCGTGGGCCCAAGCCTCTTCTTCGGTTTCGCGGACGATAATCTGCAGGCGCGTGCCGAAGGTCAGTTCGCGGCCGATCTTCGCCGCCTCCGCCGCCACCCGGCGGAACTTGTCGCCAAGCTTTGGCGGGGTGTCGGCAAAACTCAGGTAGACATCGAGCAGTTGCACCGAATGGGCAACCCCCGGGCCCGAGGTACCTGCGCCCCACAGCGGAACGCTTGCGCGTTTTGGCGGATGCCAGCCTCCGAGCGGGTGGCGCGCCGCCGCAGCCGGGCGCGGCGCCAGCTTGACGTACTGACCGTCGAAGCCTGCGGTTTCGCCGGCGTAGATGCTCTGGAAGGCGCGCCAGTATTCCAGGCTGAACTGGTAGCGCTCATCGTGCGGATAGTGCACACCGAGGGGGGCCAGGCCGGCATCGCTGCCGTTGACCACGTTGAACAACAGGCGGCCGTTGGAAAACTCATCGAAGGTCAGCGCCCACTTGGCCAACACCGCCGGCGACAGCTCGCCCGGGTGCTGGGCGACCAGAAAGCGCAAGCGCTCGGTGGCGTCGATCAGCGCGGCGGCCACCGCCAGGCTTTCATTGGGGCTCGAGCCCAGCAGCGAGCCGTAGTAGCCGAGGCGATCGCTGGCCACCGCCAGTTGCTTGAGGTGGGCAAAATCGGTCTTCCAGCGCCCCTGGGCTTCCCATGGATAAGGGCCGTCGGGGCTGGTCAGGTACCAGAGAATCTTGACTGCCATGGTCTTTCCTCAGGCGCGAATGCGGTCGGTGGCGGGAATCAGGCCCAGCTCGTTGGCCTTGTCGATCAGCTTGCTCATCTTCCATTGCTGGGTGAGCACGCCCGGGCCGAAGGGCCGCGAGCCACCGATGGCTTCGGCCAGCAGTTGCAGTTGCGCGCCCTCCTCCAGCAGCACGATGAACTCGGCGGTGGCGCGCAGGCCGTGCTGCCCCCAGACCGTGGCGCCGCCGTTGGCTTCGAGGATGGCCGGGGTGAACGGGTTCTCGACCAGGCGTTCGAGGATGAAATCGACCTCGTCCTGGCGCCGGTCGATGTAGGTTGGCAGCTCGCGGGCCAGCTGGAAGCGCTGCACCGGCACATAGTTGAACGGCAAGGTGCGCTGGGTCTGGGCCCAGGCCCCCAGGTACGGCGAGTGCACATGGGACACCGTGGTGATCTGCGCCTGCTCGCGGAACAGCTTGGCGTATCGGCCCAGGCCGCCCTTGCCCTGGCCATGCACCAGGTTGCCGGCCAGGTCGCTGACCGTGGCCTGCAGCGGTTTGCGGTACTCCCACGGCCCCGGGTAGTTGACCGACACCAGCAGCTCGCGGCCCGGTACCCGCTCGATAAAGCCGACGGTGCCGTTGGCGGTGATGGTGTTGGTTTCGCGGAACACGGTGAAGGCCTGCTCGGCCTCGTTGATCACCTGCTCGATGAAGGTTTTCAGTTCGGCATCGATCAGGTGGTCGCTGGTCAGTACAGTCATGGCAATGCTCCTTTAAGCGCGGGCGCGGCGTTCGGCCAGCAGTTGTTGGGCGGCTTGCAGTGGACGCGGGTCGACCCAGTCGGCCAGGGCAAAATCGGCTTCGAGAAAGCCGTGCAGGTTGAGGAAGGTTTTCTGGATGTCGAGGTAGGCCAGGCGCTCGGCCGAAAGGTCCGGGGCCAGGGTGGTATGGAAGTCGCCGCGGTAGGCTTGATCGACGCCTTCGGCACCGGCGCGGGTTTCGTCCTGAAGGATGCGCAGCAGGCCGGCGCGGTTATCGCGGGCCCAGTCGGCGGCGCGCAGGGTCTGGGCGAGAAAGCGCACCACCAGCTCGAAGTGATCGTCGAGCAGGCTCTGGTGCACGGTGATCGGCCGTGGCGTGCCGTTGTTGATGCGCAAGCGTGGGTCTTCGATCTGGTCCAGGTCGATACCCACCACCAGGCCCAGGCGCCGGGCAGCGTCGGCGGCGGCAGCGCCCTTGACGTAGACCGCATCGACCTCGCCGCGCACCAGGTAATCCAGGCCCGACCACAGGCGCTGCAACCCCTGCTGCGGGGTCGGTGCATCGTCCTGGGAGTGCAGCGCCACTTCCACCAGCTGGACATCATCGAAGCTCAGCCCGGCCAGGCTCAGGGCACCTTTGTAGCCGTGCAGGCTCATGGCCCGGGCGATGCTGCCGGGGCGGTTGGCGCCCCAGGCCGGCAGAGCCAGGCGCTTGCCTTTAAGGTCGGCGGCGCTGCGAATGCCTGAGTCGGGGCGAACCAGGATGGTCTGCCACTCCTCGATCCAGGTCAGGCCGATCAGGCGGCTCGGCGCACCGGCGGCGCGGGCGGCCAAGGCCGGGACATTACCGCCCTCGCGAAACAGCCCGGGCAGTTGGTGATCGTAGTGGTGATGGCCCAGTTGCCGGGCTTCCTGCAGGGTGTGTACCGGCAGGCCGTCGGCGGCGAATTCTTCCGTGAGCCAGCCCAGGGTATAGGCGATGCCGGAAGCGGTCGGCACCGGGCAGCGGGTAAACCAGAGTTGCTCAAGCGAAGTTGTGGTAGGCAGCGGCAAGGTGGCGGCGATTGTCATGGGCATGCTCCATCAAGCGGATCGAATCGGCCAGGTGGCCTTTGCCTGAGGTATTGCAGCGCCCGTGCCAACTCGGCAAGGCCCTGATTTCATTGGACCTTGCCCTTTGTCAAAGGCATCGACTGCTGATCTGCCAGCAGTTGTGCCGCAGCCCTGCTGCTGCCAGAGCAACAATCACCCGCCGATTGCTGCTCCAGCAACACCCGGCCTTGGCAAACGCTGCGCAAGCCTTGCTGCGCGGGGCTTTGCCGCCAATGGCACAGAACCTGCTCAAGGCCCTGGGTACCTGTTCATTCAAGGAAGCCCTATCGTGAGTACCCTGCCCCGTCGCCTGCACAGCCCCGCCCAGGCCATCGCCGCGGCCCATGAGATTGCCGAGGCCATCGCCGCCCTCGCCGCCGACCCGTTGCTCAACCGCGAACTGCCCCGGCGCCAGGCGCAGTTGCTGTCCGACAGCGGCATCACCGCCATCGGTGTACCCGCAGCGCTGGGCGGCCTGGGCGCGTCGGTAGAAACCATCGTTGAAACCGTGCGCATCATCTCCCGCGCCGACGGCGGCGTCGGCCAGTTACTGCAGATTCACAACGTGATGCTGCGCGGCGTGCTCAGCGGCTACCCGGACGAGGTGCGCGACGGCGTGGTCAGCGACGTGCTGGCCGGCAAGCGCCTGGGCAATGCCCTGGCCGAGGTCGGCGGCAAGAACAAGTTCGCCCTCAAGACCCGGGTCGAGCGCCGCGCCGATGGCAAGCTGATCCTCAACGGCAGCAAGTTCTACTCCACCGGCGCCTACCTGGCCGAGTGGATCTCGCTGACCGCCGCCAGCGATGACGGCGGCGCCGGGGTGCTGCTACAGCGCGACACGCCCGGCCTGACCCTGGTCGACGACTGGGACGCCTTCGGCCAGAACAATTCGGTCAGCGGCACGGTGATCTTCGACAACATCGAACTGGACGAACGCTACGTACTGCGTCGCCAGGGCCCGATGAAGCGCACCGGCCTGACCTTCCCGCAGATCCTCCACGCCGCCATCGACACCGGCATCGCCGCCGGCGCCTTGCAGGCCGGCATCGACTACCTCAACCAGCACGCCCGGCCGTGGGTCGAGAGTGAGGTGGAACGGGCCAGTGACGAGCCGCATATCATCCGCCAGATCGGCGAATACGCGGTGGCCCTGCGCGCGGCCGAATCGTTGCTGCGCGACGCCGCGCGAACCTTCGACGCCCATGAGCGGGAGCCGGACAACAAGGCCCTGGAAGACGAGCTGATCCTCTCGGTGGCTACCGCCCGCGCCCATGCCGATGGTGCTTCGCTGAAAATCTCCAGCGACATCTTCTCGCTGCTCGGTGCCAGTTCATCCTTGAGCAAGTGGAACCTCGACCGCTTCTGGCGCAACGCCCGCGTGCACACCACCCACGACCCGATCCGCTGGCGCCTGCACCACGTCGGCAACTACTACCTCAACGGCATCGACCCGGGCGAATACACCGCCATCCTCAATGCCAAGCAAAAGGCCGGCGCCAGCCGCTGAGCACACACTTTCCTTCTGCCGCGAGTCCTTCATGAGCCCTCGACACCCGCTGCTGCGCAGCCTGGCGATCTACCGCGAAATGCCCTGGCGTTTCGCTCTGGTCGCCGGGCTGTTCGTTTCCATCAACCTCGGGCTAGTCTGGCAGCAATGGCTGATCGGCCACGCCCTCAACGAGGTCAGCGCCGGCACGGCGGTGCAGCGCCTGGCCGATGGTAGCCTCGACAGCCAGCGCGCCTGGCGCTGGTTCTGGCTGATCCTCGGCGTGGCCCTCGGCCGGGCGCTGTTGCAGTACGCCGCCGCCATCGGCTCGCTGATCCTCGGCCAGGCATTGCTGACGCGCCTGCGCGAACGCCTGCTCGAACAGGTGTTGCGCCTGCACCTGGGCTATCACTGGCAGCATGGCATGGGCGAGATGGTCACCCGCACCACTCGCGATGCCGACAAGGTTCGCGATGCGCTGGTGAGCTTCTGGCGGCAATTGATCGAAACGCCGTTGGTGGTGCTGGCCACCGTCGGCCTGCTGGCCTGGTACGACCCGTTGCTGGCTCTCGGGCCGTTGCTGCTGACGGTGCTCGGGGTGTGGATTTTCGTCCTGCAGACCGAGCGCCTGGTGAGCCTCGACCGCGCGGTCGGCGCCGCCTACGACCGGGTCAACCAGGACCTGGCCGAAGGCATTGGCGCGGTGCGGGTGATCAAGTCGTTCGGCCTGCAGGCCCAGCGCATCGCCGGCTTCGAGCGCCAGGTTGTGCAGTTCAGCGCCCTGGCCCGCCAGGCCCTGGCCTACGCCAGCTCGCGGATACCGCTGCCGCAGGCGGTGGTGGCGCTGGGGCATGTGTGGATACTAGTGATGGGTGCACGATTGGTCGCAGAAGGCCGGATCGGCATTGGCGAACTGGTGACCTCGCTGCTGATCGCCACCACCCTGGTGTTTCGCATCGAAGGCATTGGCCGGGTGATGCAGACCTTCGCCGACGCCCGCGCCTCGGCCGGGCGTATCTGGCAGTTGCTGGATGCGCCGGCGCTGATTGTCGGCGGTAGTCAGCGCTTGCCCGAGGGGCCGTTAGGGCTGAGGCTCGAAGACGTCAGCGTGGCCGCCCCCGGCGGTGGCCAGGCGATCCTGCGCCACTGCGCCTTCGAGCTGGCACCCGGTGAAACCGTCGCCCTGGTCGGCGCTACCGGCACCGGCAAGAGCCTGCTGGCCAGCCTGTTGCCTCGCCTGACCGATGCTGCCGAAGGCCGTGTGCTGCTCGGCAACGCGCAATCCGGCTGGCAGGACATTCGCGACCTGGACCTGAGCGACCTGCGCCGGCGCGTGCATGTACTGCCCCAGGAGAGCTTCCTGTTTGCCGACAGCCTCGCCGCCAACCTGCGCCTGAGCGCCCCCGGCGCCAGCGGCCAGCAACTGCTCCAGGCCCTGCACCAGGCCGCCGCCGAGGATATCCTCGAACGCTTGCCCGATGGCCTCGACAGCCCGCTCGGCGATCGCGGCGTGACCCTCTCCGGCGGCCAGCGCCAGCGCTTGTGCCTGGCCCGGGCATTGCTCGCCGCGCCCGCCATTCTCTGCCTGGACGACGCCACCAGCGCCCTCGACGCGCACAGCGAAGGCCGAGTGCTGGACAACCTGCGCCGGCAACCACAGGCCACTACCCTGCTGTTGATCGCCAGCAAGGTTTCCACCGTGCAACGCGCCGACCGCGTGCTGCTGCTCGACAATGGCGCCATCGCCGACAGCGGTACCCACGCGCAACTGCTGCAACGCAACCCGACCTACCGTGACCTGCTGGGGATCGACCATGGCTAAGCCACTGCCGGGCAACGCCCTGAGCGATATCGAAATAGAAGAACTGCTGGCCAAAAAAGCCCTCGACCGCAGCATGTTCCAGCGCCTGCTGCCGTTGCTGCGGCCGGTGCGCAAGCAGATCGCCTGGGTGATTGGCCTGGAGCTGGTGCTGGTGTTCACCGTGTTCCTGCGCCCTTGGTTCGTCCGTGAACTGCTCGACCGCGGCCTGATCCACGACGGCAACCGCTGGCTGCTCGACCAGCCACTGGTGCTATGGCTGGGGTTGGGGCTTACGGCCAGTTGGCTGGGGCGTTTTCTACTTGCCGGGGTGTCGCAGTACATTGCCGGCAGCGCCGCCATCGGCGTGCTCAACCAGTTGCGGGTGCGGGTGTTTGCCCATGTCCAGGCCTTGAGCGTCGGCTACTTCGATCGCACCCGCGCCGGGCGCATCATTTCCCGCGCCGACCGCGACGTCGATGCCCTGGAGCCGCTGCTGATCCAGGGCCCGCCGGAGCTGCTCGGCGCCCTGCTGCGCTGCAGCCTGGCGGCCGTGATGCTGTGGCTGATCGAACCGCTGTTCTTCTTCAGCCTGATCGGTAGCGTGCCCTTGCTGCTGGCGGCGACCTGGGCCTTCAAGCGCATCGCCCAGCGCAACTGGGCCAAGGTCGCCGAACAGCGCAGCCGCTTTACCGCGCACCTGGTCGAGAGCGTCAGCGGCGTTCGCCTGTTGCAGCAGACCGGCCAGCAAGCGCCGAACCTGGCGCACTACCAGCAGTTGCTGCACGCCTTCAACAACGCGCTGATCGTCGGCAGTTTGCGCTCGGGCTGGTTCGCGCCCTTTACCGCCCTGCTCACCGCCGCCGGCATGGCGGTGCTGGTGCTGGTCGGCGGCTACAGCCTGGCCGCGGGCACCGTCACAGTCGGCCAGGTGGGCGAGAGCCTGTTCTACGTGATGCTGTTCCTCGGGCCATTGCAAGAGCTGACCGACCTGTTCGAACGCTACGCGACCGGTTCCGCCTCGGCCCAACGGATCTTCCTGTTGCTCGACACGGCGCCGCAGATCCTCGACCCGCTTACCCCGGTTGACCTGCCCCGGGCCCGTGGCGAGGTGCATTTTCAACAGGTGCAGTTTGCCTACCTGCCACAGCCGGCCCGGCCGGTGATCGACGGCCTGGACCTGCGCATTCATGCCGGTGAAGTGCTGGCGATCGTCGGCCCGTCCGGGCATGGCAAAAGTACCCTGGTGCAGTTGCTCACGCGCTTCTACGAAGTCGACCGGGGCGCAGTGACCCTCGATGGCGTCGATATCCGCCAGCTCAGCCAGCAACAGTTGCGCCGCCATGTGGGTGTGGTGCTGCAGGACAACGTACTGTTCAACGGCAGCATTCTCGACAACCTGCGCCTGGCCGCACCGGATGCCGAGGATCAAACCCTGATTGCTGCGGTGCGCGAGCTGGGTGCCGACGAGGTGCTGGAACGCCTGCCCCATCGCTACGACACCCAGGTCGGGCCGCTGGGTAGCCACCTGAGCCAGGGCCAGCGCCAGCTGGTGTGCCTGGTGCGGGCGTACCTGGCCGACCCGGCGGTGCTGGTGCTGGACGAGGCCACCTCGGCGGTCGACGTGCACACCGAGCGGCGCATCCAGCGGGCACTGCGGCGGCTGTGCGAGGGGCGCACGGCGATCATCATCGCCCACCGCCTGGCGACCATCCGCGATGCCGACCGGATCGTGCTGATTCGCGAGGGCAGGCTGGTGGAGCAAGGGCCGCATCAACAGTTGTTGGCCAGGGGTGGCGAATATGCGGCGTTGTACCGGCGCTATCAGCATGGTGCTGAACTGCAAGCTAGTTGAGGGCCTTTTCGCGGGGCAAGCCCGCTCCCACAGCCTGTGGGAGCGGGCTTGCCAGCGATGCTGTTGTGCTGCAACCGCCGCAGCCACTGCTGACCCGCTGCTGCCCTGGCAACACCCCTGCCCTCAACCCCCTGTAATTCCGGGCCCGCGCGGCGTGGCATGGGCGTTGCACCAGTGTCCTCACATTCACCGAGGAACAGCCATGAGCACCGAATTCTTCTGGCGTCTGCCCCTGGGCACCGACGGCCCGCAACTGAGCACCGACAAGCACAACCGCGGCAGCTTCAGCCACACGCCCGGGCATATCGCCCCCGGCCTGCTGCAGGACGGCAGCGCCGACGGTTTCACCTACATCGACTACATCGCCCAGGTGGCCAAGGCCGCGGAACTTGCAGGCTTCGAAGGCGCGCTGTTGCCCACCGGCCCCGAGCCGTGGATCGCCGCCGCGGCCCTGGCCCGGGAAACCCGCCGGCTGCGCTTTCTGATCGCCTTCCAGGCCACCTGGACCCTGCCCGCCTACGCCGCCCAGCAGGCGGCGATCCTCCAGCACCTGAGCCACGGGCGCCTGGACTGGAACATCATCACCGGCGGCAACCCGGCCAGCCAGCGCGCCCAGGGTGACTTTCTCGACCACGACCAACGCTACAAGCGTACCGGCGAGTTCCTCGACATCATCCAGGGTTTGTGGAGCAACGAGCGCTTCTCTTACGACGGCGACATCTACCGCCTGGAAAACGGCGCACTGCCGCCGCACCTGGGTAACGAACGCAAGCCAGGGGTGTACTTCTCCGGCTTCTCCGAGCCGGCACTAGAAGTCGCCGCCCGCCACGCCGACGTGTACCTGAACTGGGCCGAGCCGGTTGAGCAGCTCAAGCCGCACATCGAGCGGGTACGTGAGCTTGCCGACAAGCAAGGGCGCACGGTGCGCTTCGGTCTGCGGGTCGACCTGTTCGCGCGTGAAACCGAAGAAGCCGCCTGGCGCGACCTGCGCCGTCAGTTCGACAAGCTCGGAGGCAAGCCCAGCGCCGTCTCCACGGCCTTCACCAGCGCCAGCGACTCGGTCGGCGGTGCACGGCAAACCGCCTATCACCAGAACATCCAGCGCTTCGACGACCTGATCATCGGTCCCAACCTCTGGGCCGGATTCGCCAAGGCCAAGCCTGGGCCGACCGTGGGCCTGGTGGGCAGCCACGAGCACATTGCCGAGCGCCTGGCCGAGTACCGCGACGCCGGCTTTTCGACCTTCATCCTGGCCGGCAACCCGCACCTGGAAGAAGCCCTGCGCATCGGCCAAGAGGTGCTGCCGCTGGTGCGTCAGGCGCCGCCCGCCGCCCTGCCCCTGACCGCTACTGCCTGACCGGAGCCTGACATGAGCACACCCCTCGATACCCTCTGGTACACCCGCTGCCCGGTGCCCACGGGGCTGGGCATCGCCGTGCAGCAAGGCTGGTTACAGGACAGCCTGCGCAGCCTCGGCACCCAGGTGCAGTCGATCCGCGAGGCCGACGATGCTGCGGTGCGCGAGTCGCACTTCGATCACAGCCTGCGCCATTCGGTGCGCCATGGCGGCAGCATCCCGGCGATCTGGGCCCGCGCCCAAGGCCGTGCCACGCGCCTGATCGGGCTGTCCTGGGCCGATGAAGCGCAGTTGATCCTGACCCGCGCCGACAGCGGCATTCACAGCATCCAGCAGCTGGCTGGCAAGCGTTTCGGCTTGCCCGACCGCGCCCGCGCGCAGATCGACTTCACCCGCGCCCAGGCCCTGCGCGGGCTGGAAAACGCGCTGAAACTCGAAGGCTTGCAGGTCGGCGACTTGCAGCTGGTCAACTTCCGCTACGACAGCGGTTTCAGTGACAGCCCGGTGCGCGTTGTTGCCGGCAGCAGCGTGACCAGCAGTGAAGAAGCGCGCAATCTGGAATTGATCGGCCTGCTGCGCGGTGACGTCGATGCGATCTTTCTCAAGGGCGCCAGCGCCGTGCAGCAGGCCCATGATTTCGGTCTGCGCACATTACTGGACATCGGCGCCCACCCCGACCCGCTGATGCGCAGCAACAACGGCACGCCGCGCACCCTGACGGTCGACCAGGCGCTGCTCGACCAGCACCTGCCCGTCGCCACCCGGGTGCTCGACAGCGTGCTGCGCGCCGAAGCCTGGGCTCACCAGCACCCGGAGCAGACCCGCCGCTACCTGGCCCTGGAAACCAACAGCAGCGAGTACTGGGTCAGCCGCGCCTACGGCGAAGACGCCCACAAGCGCCTGCACACCGCCCTCGACGAACAGGCCATCGCCGCCCTGCAGGACTTCATTGCCTTCCTGCAGCGCTGGCGCTTTATCCGCACGGCGTTCGATGTGCGCCAATGGATCGACCGCCGCCCCATGGATGGGCTGCAGACCACACTGGCCGGCTAACCGGCCACTCTACAAGGACTGGAACCCACGATGAGTACACCCCTCGACACCCTCTGGTACACCCACAGCCCGGTGCCCACCGGCCTTGGCATCGCCGTGCAAAGCGGGCGCCTGGCCGAAGCCTTCCAGCCGCTGGGCACCTCGATACAGTCGCTGCGTGAATCCAGCGAGCGCGAAGTGCGCGAAGCCCATTACGACCATCACCTGCGCAACTCGGTGCGCCACGGCGGCAACATTCCGGCGATCTGGGCCTATGCCAGCGGCGTGCAGACCCGCGTGCTGGGCCTGAGCTGGGCCGATGAAGTGCAGTTGATCCTGACCACCGAAGACAGTGGCGTGCGCACGGTTCGCGACCTGAAGAACCGCCGCTTCGGCCTGCCGAAATGGGCCAACGTGCAGATCGACTTCACCCGCGCCCAGGCCCTGCGCGGGCTGGAGAACGCGCTGAAACTCGAAGGCCTGAGCGTGGCCGATGTCGAGCTGGTCGACTACCCCTATGGCGGCACTCACAGTGATGAACAGGTCACCCATGTGCATGGCGCAGCGGTGACCCTGGGGGTGAACCGGGTCAGCCGGCGCAACAACGAACTGATCGGCCTGCTGCGCGGGGATATCGATGCGATCTTCCTCAAGGGCGCCTCAGCGCTGCAACTGGCCCACGAGTTCGGCTTGCGGGTGGTGATCGACACCGGCTCCCACCCTGACCCGCTGATTCGTTCGAACAACGGTACGCCGCGCACCTTGACCGTGGATATCAACCTGCTGGAGCAGCACTTCGGTGCCTGCAAGCGCATCGTTGACGTGCTGCTGCGCACCGAGCAGTGGGCCTGGGCCAATGCCGATGAAACCCGGCGCTACCTGGCCCGTGAGCTGAACACCAGCGAGTATTGGGTGGCGGCGGCCTATGGCGAGGATGCCCATCGGCGCTTGCGCACCACGCTCGATAGCCGCTCGATCGAGGCGTTGCAGGATTTCACCGACTTTCTCCATCGCTGGGCCTTTATACCGCGGCGCTTCGATGTGCGTGAGTGGATTGATTTCAGGGTGCTGGAGGCGGTGATCGGCTCCACTTCGCGGGTGGCGACCTGAGGTTTTTTGGGGCTGCTTTGCAGCCCATCGCTGGCAAGCCAACTCCCACAGGGTTCGCGATTGCTGCTGGAGCAGCAGGCATTCCACACCGCCCTGCTGAATAGCTAACAGTCACCGCTAAAAAACCCAATAAAACCCTTTAAATACAGCATGTTATAAACATGGCACAAACCCTGCTCTATCCCCTTCAACTGCACATCCGGGGAGACCAGCAGCATGCACACACTTAACCCAATCGCCACAGGCATCGGCCTGAGCATCCTGCTGGCCAGCCAGTCGCAACTGCTCAGGGCCGACGACAGCACCACACCGGCCCTGAAGACCGTCACGGTCACCGCCCAGCACCGCGAAGAAACCCTGCAGGAAGTCCCTGTGGCGGTCACCGCCGTGCAAGGCAGCAGCATCACCGCCGACGGCGTTCGGGCCATGGGCGACATCACCACGTTCATCCCCAACGCTTCAGCGAAGAACCCCGACGGCGACGGCCGCCCGCGCTGGTACATCCGCGGCCTGGGCACCGGCGACACTGGCGCTGCCACCGTCTACCCGGTGGGCATCTACGCCGACGACGTCTACCTCAATGCGCCGGTGGCCGGCGGCGGCCCGCTGTTCGACCTGGAGCGCATCGAGATCCTGCGCGGCCCGCAAGGCACCCTGTACGGCAAGAACACCACCGCTGGTGCAGTGAACATCATCTCCAAGAAGCCGGGCTTCGAGACCGACGGCTTTGGCACAATCGGTTTTGGCAGCAAGAACGAGCGCATCCTCAGTGGTGCCATCGGTGGCGCGCTGGTCGATGAGCGCCTGGCCGCACGGGTGTCGCTGTACTCCGAAGAGCGCGATGGCTTCACCCACAACCTGAGCAACGACCAGACCTACGGCGACGTCAACAAGAAGGCGGTGCGCGTGCAGTTTCTGGCCAAGCTCAACCCCGACCTGGAAGCGCTGTGGAAGATCCACGGCCGCCAGTTCAAGGGCGATGGCAGCAGCGGTTCGCTAACGCTCGGCCGCTACTACAACGTCGGTTACCAGCGCCCGGAAGGCCGGCGCATCGAGCTGAACGTCGATGAAGATGCCAAGCTCGACCACAACGGCACCTCGCTGACCCTGAACTGGGACATCGGCGACTACACGCTGACCTCGATCAGCGCCTACGACTACATCCGCAACCAGCAGCTCAGCGACGCCGACTACACCCCCTATGAAGTCAACGGCGCCGCCGACAGCGACAACCGCTACGACCAGTATTCCCAGGAGTTTCGCCTGGCCTCGCCGCAGCAGGAAACCCTGCGCTGGATGCTCGGCGCCCACTACTTCCACGAAACCCTCGACAGCAGCGCCCTGCGCACCGTCACCCCGGGGCCGACGCCCAATGGTACGGGCTCCAACCAGACTGGCGGTGTGGTGGACTTTCGCGACCTGAGCTACACCCACAAGACCGACAGCTACGCGCTGTTCGGCAACCTGGCTTACGACGTCACCGACAACCTGACGGTGACCGGCGGCCTGCGCTGGACCACCGAGAAAAAGGACATCGACCTGGACCTGGTGCAACTGACCCGCGCCACCGCCAACGGCCCGCTGATCCCGCTGACCGCCAACGGCAGCAACGGCTCCCAGGAAGAAGCCAAGCGCTGGGATGCCTGGACCTACGACCTGACCCCCGAGTACCGCATCAATGACAACCTGCGGGTGTTCTTGCGCTACGCCCATGGCTTTCGTTCCGGTGGGTTCAACACCGGGCTGTCGACCAGCCTCGCGCAGTTGACCACGGTCGATCCGGAAGAGCTGGACGCCTACGAGCTGGGGCTTAAATCCGAATGGCTCGACCATCGCCTGACGGTCAACGCCAACCTGTTCTACTACGACTACCAGGACATCCAGGTCAACCTGCTGACGGTCAACAACGGCATCCTCACCACGGCGCTGACCAACGGTGCCAAGGGCAAGGTCAAGGGCGCCGAGCTCGAAATCGAGGGCCAGCCAACCGACGCCCTGCACCTGCGCGCGGCGCTGTCGTTCCTCGACACCGAATACACCGACTTCAAGAACACCAACCCCACCACCGGTGCTGTCACCGCCGACTACAGCGGCAACAGTTTCGTGCGTTCGCCGCGCTACGTGGTGTCGCTGGGTGGCGACTACACCATCCCGCTGGAAGTCGGCGGCAAGCTGGTGGCCGGTGCCGATGTCAGCTTCCGTGACCGCGAGTACTTCCTCGCCGATCGCCAGAGCAGCGCCGACCAGCCCCTCAACCAGCCGCACTACACCCTGGCCAATACCCGCCTGACCTGGTTCAGCCCGGATGAAAAGCTCAGCGTCACCGGTTTCGTCAACAACCTCACCGACCGCCGCTACCAGGTCCACGGCCGCCCCAACGGCACCGCCGGCCAGTACGTGATCACCTATGGCGACCCGCGCACCGTGGGCCTGAGTGTCACCAGCCGGTTCTGATCGCTGCACCTTTTGCGCCTTACAGGAGTCTGTTCCCATGTTCCGACCTACCCCCAAGGCCAGCGCCATCGCGCTGGTCATCGGCGGCTTCGGCGCGCCCGGCGTTTACGCCCAGGCGCCGGGCGCCAGCGACAGCAAGCTCGACACCGTGGTGGTGGTCGGCACCCGCCGCAGCGATGTCACCGCCCTGGAAAGCGCCGCCCCGGTGGATGTGCTCAGCGCCGAGCAGTTGCAGGAAACCGGCGCGCAGGATTTGTCCGGTGCGCTCACTGCGCTGTCGCCGTCGTTCAGCTTCCCGCAGTCGCCGCAAGGGGCCTTTGCCGGCTCCATTGCCCAGGGCGCTTCGTTGCGCGGCCTGGCCTCCGACCAGGTGCTGGTGCTGGTCAACGGCAAGCGCCGCCACAGCAGTGCCAACGTCACCCGCCAGGGCCTGGCCAACGGCCGCGGTGCGGCGGCGGTGGACTTGAGCCTGATCCCGCTCAGCGCCATCTCGCGGGTGGAGATCCTGCGTGATGGCGCCGCTGCCCAGTACGGCTCGGATGCCATCGCCGGGGTGATCAATATCGTGCTCAAGGAGAACGACGCCGGCGGCAACATCGGCTATCGTTTTGGCGGCTACGCCAAGGGCGACGGCCTGCAGCGCAAGCTCAGCGGCTGGAAGGGCCTGGCCCTGCCCAACGATGGTTTTCTCAACCTGAGTTTCGACGCCGGCAGCCAGGACCCGGCCAGCGACACCCGCCCGGACAACCGGATCTTTTACCCAGGCTCCCCCAGCATCAACAGCGAGCGCGAACAGAACAACCGCTACCGCACCTGGAACTGGGGCTCGGGCAATGTCTGCGACCAGTACAACCTGGTGGCCAACAGCGAGCTCGGCATCGGCGACGGCCTGACCGCCTACGGCTTTGCCACCTACGCGCACAAGAACACCGACGCCGAAGGCTTCTTCGACCCGCCGACAACCCTGCGCAACAACTACGGCAGCGTGGCCCTGCAGCGCTACCCGGACGGTCGTTTGCCGATCACCCGCTACAACCTTGAAGACTATGCCGTGACCGGTGGCGTGCGTTACGAAGACGATCAACTGGGCAAGTTCGACCTGGCGGCCAACTACGGCAACGACACGCTCAAGTCCACCGACCGCAATGCCATCAACCCCAGCTGGGGCAACGCCAGCCCGCAGAAGATCTACACCGGCGAGCGCGAGAACGAACAGACCAACCTGACCCTGGACTGGGTCCGCGACTTCCCTACCGACCTGCTGGCCAAGCCGCTGACCCTGTCGGCGGGCCTGGCCTGGCGCAAGGAGCACTACAGCCTGAGTGCCGGCGAAGCGGCTGGCTGGCAGAACGGGCCGCTGTTCAACACGCTCGACCCACTGAGTGGCCGGCGCATTCCCGGTTACTACGCAGGTATCACCCAGGTCGATGCCGCGTCGCTTGAGCGCAAGGTGTTCGGTGCCTATGTCGATGTCGAAGGGCAGATCACCGACAAGTTCCAGGCCGGGGTTGCGGTGCGTTCCGAGCATTATTCGGACTTTGGCGACACCACCAACGGCAAGCTTTCGCTGCGCTACGACTTCACCCCGCAAATCGCCGCACGCGGCAGCATCAGTTCCGGTTACCGCGCGCCATCGCTGGTGCAGAGCGGTTTGTCGTCGTTCAGCGTGCAGGTGGTCGAACAGCCTTCAGGCAGCGGCAACTGGGTCGAAGTACAGCAGCGCACCCTGCGCGCCGACAGCCCGGAGGCGGCCTTGCTCGGTGGCCGCGCATTGAAGCCCGAGGAGTCCACCAACCTGTCCCTGGGCCTGGTCTGGCGCCCGCTGAGCAACGCTTCGGTGACCCTGGATGCCTACCGCATCGATATCGACAACCGCATCACCCTCTCCGACCAGTTGCCCAGCAACGTGGTCGGGCCGATCTTTGCCGGCACGCCCTACGCCAACATCCAGAGCGCGGCGTTCTACACCAACATCGCCGACACCCGCACCGACGGCCTGGAACTGGCGGGGCAATACCAGTGGGACTTGCAGCAGTTTGGCCGGCTCAACCTCAACGCAGGCGTTGCCAAGACCCGCACGCGAATCACCGAGCTGCGCGATGTCGGCGGTATCAGCGGCGAGCAGATCGTCGGCCGCGCCACCCAGGGCCTGATCGAACACGGCACGCCGGAAGACAAGCTGACCTTGAGCGCCAACTGGCTGTACGAGAACTGGGGCGTGACCCTGACCCAGCGCCGTTATGGCCAGTGGCAGAGCCTGAACAGCAGCAACCCGAACCTGGACCAGACCTTCAGCCCGCAGTGGATCACCGACCTGGACCTGAGCTACAGCTTCGACCAGGGGCTGAAACTGTCGGTGGGCGCGATCAACCTGTTCGACAGCCATCCGGACAAGCTCGAAGGGCCGCAGTTGTACGGGGTGCCGAAGTATTCGATTACGTCGCCGGAGGGGGCGCAGGGGGCGTTTTACTATGCGAGTGTCAGTTATGACTTTTGAGGCTTGAAGACCGCCATCGCTGGCAAGCCAGCTCCCACAGGTACAGCATGCACCGAACCTTGTGGGAGCTGGCTTGCCAGCGATGGGGCCCTATGGAGCTAGTAGTAGGCGTTCTCTTTCTGACTGTGGTCAGTCACATCACGCACACCCTTGAGTTGCGGAATACGCTCGAGCAAGGTCCGCTCGATGCCTTCCTTCAAGGTCACGTCGGCCTGGCCGCAGCCCTGGCAACCGCCACCGAACTGCAGCACGGCAATACCGTCCTCGACCACTTCGATCAGGCTGACCTGGCCGCCGTGGCTGGCCAGCCCCGGGTTGATCTCGGTTTGCAGGTAGTAGTTGATACGCTCGTTGATCGGGCTGTCTTCGTTGACCATCGGCACCTTGGCGTTCGGCGCCTTGATGGTCAGCTGGCCGCCCATGCGGTCGGTGGCGTAGTCGACCACGGCGTCCTCGAGAAACGGCACGCTGACCGCGTCGAGGTAGGCGGTGAAGGATTTAAGGCCCACCGCTTGGTCTTCCGGCTTCTCTTCGCCCGGCTTGCAGTAGGCAATGCAGGTCTCGGCGTAGGTGGTGCCCGGTTGGGTAATAAAAATGCGAATGCCAATACCCGGGGTGTTCTGCTTTTCCAGCAGATCGGCCAGGTAATCGTGCGCGGCGTCGGTAATAGTTATGGCGCTCATGGAAGTTCCTCACAGACTTGTCGGCAGTTTACGCCAACCTGGCCGCCGAACAAAGTCCTAGTAATTCTGTCGGAAAAGATCATGTTCAGAGATTCTCGTAGCGGTTCATGTCGAGCACGCCCGACTCTACCGGCTCGGTCTCCTTGATGTAGCTGTCGAGGTCATGGAAGTACTGCCAGAACTGCGGATGGCTGCGACGCACGCCCCAGCGCATGACAATACGCTCGAACTTGGCGGTGTCATCACGGGCCGCTTCCAGGTCCTCGACGATCTCCGGCACATCACTGGCCGGGACGTTGAAGATGAAGTTCGGGTAGCTGCTGAGCACGCCCGGCACCAGGGTCAGGGTGTCCAGGCCCGGCTGGTAACGGTAGGCCTCGCCGAGCATGAAGGCGACGTTGCTGTGGGCGCGGTTGCGCAGCAGGCTGTAGACCTGGCGCTGGCCGCCCGGCCCTTCGATGCGCAGCATGGTCGCTTCCGGCAACTGGTTGATCACCTTGAGGCCGGCCGCCGGGCGTGATACCAGGCGGCTCAGGGCCTGTTCGACATCGCGGAACGCTTCGCTCATCTGCGGGCGCGAGCAGTAGGCACCCTGGCAGCGGTTGATCGGGTCGGGCGTGGCATTGAGGCTGCCGGTACGCTGAATCAGCTTGAGGCCGAAGTCGCGTTTGGGGTCGCGTTTATCCAGCTTCAGCGCGCTCGGGGTGTCGGTGTCGATGTCCTCATAGTCCATCCACATCTTCACCTTGCCGCTGTTCTGGTACCAGTCGCCGAGGATCGCAGCACGGGCATCGGCCGGCATCAGGCGCAGGAAGTTGACCTCGGCGCCATTGCGGATCAGGTCGAAGTACAGCCGCGTCTGCGCCTGGTGCGAGACGTTGCCATAGACGTCGAAGTTGACCGCCAGCTGGTAATAGGTGCGCTCGAACAGCGGGTAGTCGAACAGCCAGATGGTCTTCGGCACGTCACCGATCAGGCCCTTGCTCACCGAGGCGCTGTCGAAGTGGCGGAAGATGGTCAACAGCGCGTTGTCATTACCGGCCCACAGGGTCGACCAGCTCGGCGGCGGGACTTCGGCATAGGCATCGCGGCGCAGCTTTTCGTACTCGTTGCGCTTGTCGCGGTAGGCATGCCAGAGGGTCAGGATGCTGCCGACGTCGTCGATCTGCCCGGGCATGGCCAGCAGCGGCGTGGCCTGGCCGCGATACTCGGCATCGGTCAGGTAGCGGTCGTGGGCCGGTTCCTGGAACAGCGTCCAGAAGTTGTCGCGGATCACGTCGGTGGCGATCTGGCCACGGCACACCGGGCCACGGATGAAGGTGCGTACGAAGTACTCGGCGTTATCGAGCATGAACTGGTAGCGGGCCACCGCCGGAATCGCTTCGAAGGTCTCGAACGGGTTGGCACGGTGGCGCGGGCCATAGCCGGGCAGCGCATTGGCGTGCCAGTCGCCGCTGTAGAACAGCTGCTTGACGCGCTTGAGCTTCTGCGGGCCCATCGGGTAGGTGATGTGGGTTTTATGCACGATCACGCCCTGCACCGGCATCAGCCGGTAATAGAAGTCGGTGCCCGGCGGGTCATTGGGCCGGCGCGTGGCGATCAGGTCGATCGGCTGGCCGCTTGGCGTGCGCGATCGCACCCACTGGAAGAAGTGCCCCTGCTCGCCACCGACAAAATGAATGTGGGCCAGGAACAGGTGCTCGTACAGCCAGCGGCCGACCAGCGCTTCGGTCGAACCCGGGCGGTTGAGCAGCGCCTCCCAGTCGGCGATCTGCGCGGCCTCTTTGGCGCTCGGCTGGATCGGGTTGTGCTCCACCGGCGCACCGGCCGCCAGCCAGCGTTGCAGGGTCTGGTACTGGGCATCGGTGAGGCCGGTGACCGCCAGCGGCATGCCCTCTTTCGGGTGTGCGCCGGCATAGGCGTCGAACTCGCCGGGCAGCGGGCACATGTTGTTGCGGTTCAGGCCCAGGACGATCTCCTCGGGCAGCTTGGCGTTGGGCGTCAGCGGGGTCTTGTGCCCCAGTTCGAGCATCCGCGCCATCAGCGCAGCCTGGCTGCCCTGGTTGTCGAGTACCGAGTAAAAGCCCTTGCGCTGCCAGGCTTGCGTGCTGTTGGCGTCGTAGAACAGCCGCGTCGGCGCCACCGCCGTGCTGCGGTCGCCCTGGTACACCGGCACTTTCGAAGCGCCCCGCGAGGCACCCTCGGCACTGCCCAGGTTCAGCTGGCAGGCCGCGTCGTTGCAGGCGTGGCAGGCCACGCATTTCTCGGTAAAGATCGGTTGGATGTCCCGGGTATACGAAATAGCCGAGCTTGATTGAGGGGCTTGCCCCAACGCCACGCCGCTGATGAACAGAGCGAAAGCGCCGGCAAGTAAGCGATGCACCATGTGCCGAATGTCCTGGGTATTGATAGCTTCACGATTCTACCGGTGCTGGCGGCGTGCCAACATGAATGAAATTCATGTAAATCTTCAACACGTCTAAAAACCGCGCAGCTTTGTTATTATTCCGCAACTTTTGTTTTTGCCCGACCAGGTAGTCCTATGTCTGACCGCAGCGCTCGTTTCCAAGCACTTCAGCAAGCACTCAAAGAGCGCATCCTGATTCTCGATGGCGGCATGGGTACTATGATCCAAAGCTACCGCCTCGAGGAACACGACTATCGTGGCACGCGCTTCGCCGATTGGCCAAGCGATGTCAAAGGCAACAACGACCTGTTGCTGCTGTCGCGCCCCGACGTCATCGCCGCTATCGAGAAAGCCTACCTGGACGCCGGCGCCGACATTCTCGAAACCAACACCTTCAACGCCACGCAGATTTCCCAGGCCGACTACGGCATGGAAGCACTGGTCTACGAGCTCAACGTGCAAGGCGCGCGCGTCGCCCGCCAGGTGGCCGACGCCAAGACCCTCGAGACGCCGGACAAACCACGCTTCGTTGCCGGCGTACTCGGCCCGACCAGCCGCACCTGCTCGATTTCCCCCGACGTCAACGACCCGGGCTACCGCAACGTCACCTTCGATGTGTTGGTAGAAAACTACATCGAGGCCACCCGCGGCCTGATCGAGGGCGGCGCCGACCTGATCCTGATCGAAACCATCTTCGACACCCTCAACGCCAAGGCGGCGATCTTCGCCGTGCAGCAGGTGTTCGAGGAGGACGGCGTCGAACTGCCGATCATGATCTCCGGGACCATCACCGACGCCTCCGGCCGGACCCTGTCGGGGCAGACCACCGAAGCCTTCTGGAACTCGGTGCGCCACGCCAACCCGATCTCCGTGGGCCTGAACTGCGCCCTCGGCGCCAAGGACCTGCGCCCCTACCTCGAAGAGCTGTCGACCAAGGCCGGCACGCATGTCTCGGCGCACCCCAACGCCGGCCTGCCGAACGCCTTCGGTGAATACGACGAAACCCCGGCCGAGATGGCCGTGGTGGTCGAAGAGTTCGCCGCCAGCGGCTTTTTGAACATCATTGGCGGTTGCTGCGGCACCACCCCCGGGCATATCCAGGCAATTGCCGAAGCGGTGGCCAAGTACCCGCCACGGGCCATTCCGGACATCCCCAAGGCGTGCCGGTTGTCGGGCCTGGAGCCGTTCACCATCGACCGCAATTCGTTGTTCGTCAACGTCGGTGAACGCACCAACATCACCGGTTCCGCCAAGTTCGCCCGGCTGATCCGCGAAGAGAACTACACCGAAGCCCTGGAAGTCGCCCTGCAGCAGGTCGAGGCCGGCGCCCAGGTGATCGACATCAACATGGACGAAGGGATGCTCGATTCCCAGGCAGCCATGGTCAAGTTCCTCAACCTGATCGCCGGCGAGCCGGACATCTCCCGCGTACCGATCATGATCGACTCCTCCAAATGGGACGTGATCGAAGCGGGCCTCAAATGCATCCAGGGCAAGGGCATCGTCAACTCGATCTCGATGAAAGAAGGCGTCGAGGCCTTCAAGCATCACGCCAAGCTGTGCAAGCGCTACGGCGCCGCCGTGGTAGTGATGGCCTTCGACGAGGTCGGCCAGGCCGACACCGCTGCGCGCAAACGCGAGATCTGCCAGCGCAGCTACGACATCCTGGTCAATGAAGTGGGCTTCCCGCCGGAAGACATCATCTTCGACCCGAACATCTTCGCCGTCGCCACCGGCATCGAAGAGCACAACAACTACGCCGTCGACTTCATCGAAGCCTGCGCCTACATCCGCGACCATCTGCCCTACGCCCTGACCTCGGGCGGGGTATCCAACGTGTCGTTCTCGTTCCGCGGCAACAACCCGGTGCGCGAGGCGATCCACTCGGTGTTCCTCTACCACGCGATCCAGAATGGCCTGACCATGGGTATCGTCAACGCCGGCCAGCTGGAGATCTACGACGAAATCCCGCCAGCCTTGCGCGAGAAGGTCGAGGACGTGGTGCTCAACCGCACCCCGCACGGCACCGACGCCCTGCTCGCTATCGCCGACGACTACAAGGGCGGTGGCGCGGTCAAGGAAGTCGAGAACGAAGAATGGCGCTCACTGCCAGTCGACAAGCGCCTGGAACACGCGTTGGTCAAAGGCATCACTGCCTTTATCGTCGAAGACACCGAAGAATGCCGCCAGCAGTGCGCGCGCCCCATCGAGGTGATTGAAGGCCCGCTGATGAGCGGCATGAACGTGGTCGGTGACCTGTTCGGCGCCGGCAAGATGTTCCTGCCCCAGGTGGTCAAGTCCGCGCGGGTAATGAAGCAGGCGGTGGCCCATCTGATTCCGTTCATCGAAGCGGAAAAAGGCGACAAGCCCGAAGCCAAGGGCAAGATCCTCATGGCCACGGTCAAGGGCGACGTGCACGACATCGGCAAGAACATCGTCGGCGTGGTGCTCGGCTGCAACGGCTATGACATCGTCGACCTTGGGGTCATGGTCCCGGCCGAGAAGATCCTGCAGACCGCCCGCGAGCAGAAGTGCGACATCATCGGCCTGTCCGGGCTGATCACCCCGTCGCTGGACGAGATGGTCCATGTTGCCCGTGAGATGCAGCGCCAGGACTTCCACCTGCCGCTGATGATCGGCGGCGCCACCACCTCCAAGGCGCACACGGCGGTGAAAATCGAGCCCAAATACAGCAACGACGCGGTGATCTACGTCACCGACGCCTCGCGTGCCGTGGGGGTCGCCACCCAGTTGCTGTCCAAGGAGCTCAAGCCGGGCTTCGTCGAAAAGACCCGCCAGGACTACGTTGAAGTCCGCGAGCGCACCGCCAACCGCAGCGCCCGCACCGAGCGCCTGAGCTACGAGCAGTCGATTGCCGCCAAGCCGAAATATGACTGGGCCGCTTATCAGCCGGTGGTACCGAGCTTCACCGGCGTCAAAGTGCTGAAGGACATCGACCTCAAGGTGCTGGCCGCCTACATCGACTGGACGCCGTTCTTCATTTCCTGGGACCTGGCCGGCAAGTACCCGCGCATCCTCACCGACGAAGTGGTCGGCGAAGCGGCCGCCGCGCTGTTCAAGGATGCCCAGGAGGTGCTCGCCAAGCTGATCGACGAGAAGCTGATCAGCGCCCGCGCGGTGTTCGGTTTCTGGCCGGCCAACCAGGTCAACCATGACGACATCGAAGTCTATGGCGCCGACGGCCAGCCGCTGGCACAACTGCACCACCTGCGCCAGCAGACCATCAAGCCGGACAACAAGCCGAACTTCTCCCTGGCCGACTTCGTTGCGCCAAAAGAGACCGGCATCACCGATTACGTCGGTGGCTTCATCACCACCGCCGGCATCGGCGCCGAGGAAGTGGCCAAGGCTTACCAGGACAAGGGCGACGACTACAACTCGATCATGGTCAAGGCCCTCGCCGACCGCCTGGCCGAGGCCTGCGCCGAGTGGCTGCATGAACAGGTGCGGAAAAACTACTGGGGTTATGCCAAGGACGAGCACCTGGACAACGAGGCGCTGATCAAGGAGCAGTACGCGGGTATCCGCCCTGCCCCGGGCTACCCGGCCTGCCCGGACCACACCGAGAAGGAAACCCTGTTCCGCCTGCTCGACGGCACCGCCATCGGCGAAACCGGCCCCAGCGGCGTGTTCCTCACCGATCACTTCGCCATGTTCCCGGCGGCGGCGGTCAGCGGCTGGTACTTCGCTCACCCGCAGGCGCAGTACTTTGCCGTGGGCAAGATCGACAAGGACCAGGTGCAGAGCTACACGGTGCGCAAGGGGCAGGACCTGAGCGTAAGCGAGCGCTGGCTGGCGCCTAACCTTGGCTATGACAACTGAAGCTGCAAGCTGCAAGCCACAAGCTGCAAGAGGGCGCATCAGCCTCTTGTAGCTTGTAGCTTGTAGCTTGTAGCTTGCAGCTTGCAGCTTGCAGCTTGCAGCTTGCAGCTTCCGTCTACACTGGGGGAGATGCCTTCTATAAGGAGCCCCTCATGGACGAACCCGCCCAAGGCAAACCCCCAACCTTCTGGCAGATGCTGCAAAGCATCCTGGCGGCGGCGTTCGGGGTGCAAAGCGGCAAGAACCGCGCCCGCGACTTCAACCACGGCAAGGCCAGCCACTTTATTGCGCTGGGCACCGTGTTCACCTTGCTTTTCATTCTGGTACTGATCGGGCTGGTGCAACTGGCCATGCACCTTACCGCCCGCTAAACAGCAGTCCGCCCGCAGATATCCCTTCTGCGGGCGGTTCACTGTTACCCATCGCGTGATGTCACTGGTGGCTGACCCAATACACGGCGGTCACCACCACCAGGATGATCAGACAGAGTATCGCCCAGGCATCGACACTGCTGTCAGGCTTACCCGCTTTGGTCGAATTTCCCATTGCATCGCCTCTTGTAGTGGTTATGGGAATGCATGTAACCCGTTGCAGTTAAGTCCAGCAATGGCCATTGCTCAAGCAGGGGCATTTCAATATTCGACGGGGGCCTTGAGGAACGGATAACGGTAGTCGCCCGGGTGCCCTTGGGCGCTAAAACGGTTGAAATCCAGGCCGTAGTCGGCCTGTTCCTGCAGGTTCAGCCAGCGCCGCGCTCGCAGCGGGTCGATCATTTGCAACACCGGCACCTGATGTTCACGGCGCCCGTCCCGATCAATTGGCAGTTTCAACGCATCATCGTGCAGTAACACCATGGCCCAGCCGCCCAGGGAAAAGTGCCCGCCCATGAGCACGCTCAGGCGCCCGTCAATGCGCGCCTGCAGCGCCGCCGACGAACTGTTGACGGCACTGAACAGCACGTCCTTGCCCGGCACATGCCCAGCCTCGACAATCGCCTGCATGGCACCAAAGGCCATCTCGTCATTGGCCGACCACACCAGCTCGATCTTCGGGTAGCGCTGTATCAATTGCTTGGCCTGCTCATAGGCGCGCTCCCTGCCCCAGCCGCCATACACCACCTGGCGCAGGCGCACTTCGGGGTGCTCGGCCAGGGCGCGGCGCATACCCTGCTCGCGCAATTGCGAGGCCGGGGTGGTCTTGAGCCCGGAAAACGCCAGCAGTTCCAGCGGCCGGGTCAGGCCCGGCTGCGCGCGCAAGGCGATCAATTGCTTGAGCATCTGGTAGCCAGCCTGCTCGTCGTTGCCCACCAGGGTGCCGAGCAACGGCGGGTATTTGTCCGGGTGGCTGTCGATCAGCTCGGCCTGGTTCGGGGTCAGGCCGTTATTGACCAGAAACAGTTTGACCCCGCTGTCACGGGACAGTCGGATGATCTCCGGGGCGATGTACTGTTCGTTGACCAGCACCAGGTAGTCCGGGCGCCGCTGACCTTCGAGCACTTCCCGGGCCTGGGTCAGCGCCAGCTCCGGCCGGCGTTCGCTGTACTGGATACTCAGCTGCATGCCCAGGTCGTCGGCGGCAGCCTGCATGAAACGCGAATAGCTGACCCAGAAGGTCTCGTTGGAATAGCCCGGATTGAGAAACACCACTGAAGCCGCCTGTGCGCCAGCCACCAGTGGCAGGCTCAGGCAAAGGCTTTGGCACAAGGCCTTGAGCATGCGTTAACGCTCCCGCTATTCAAACCACCGATTATAACCGCCCGTAGTGGCACATTGGCTAAACGCCAGTCAGTCTCACTTAGTCCAAATGGTTCTTTTCATATGCAAAAACTTCACTTTTGCGCATAAACGCAAACTGCTATCTTTCTTCGGCTCCGCATCGGAGTGCGCGGCCGTGCGCGCGATTAGCTGCAAGCAGCTTGAGAACAGGACCCCTATGTACGTATACGACGAGTACGATCAGCGGATCATCGAGGACCGCGTCAAGCAGTTCCGTGATCAGACCCGCCGCTACCTGGCCGGTGAACTGAGCGAAGAAGAGTTCCGCCCCCTGCGCCTGCAAAATGGCCTCTATATCCAACGTTTTGCCCCGATGTTGCGGGTCGCCGTGCCTTACGGCCAGCTGACGTCGCGTCAGACACGGATGCTGGCGAAGATCGCGCGCGACTACGACAAGGGCTACGCCCACATCAGTACCCGGCAGAACGTGCAATACAACTGGCCTGCCCTGGAAGACATCCCGGAAATTCTGGCCGAGCTTGCCACCGTGCAGATGCACGCGATCCAGACCAGCGGCAACTGCCTGCGCAACGTCACCACCGACCAGTTCGCCGGTGTCGCTGCCGATGAAGTGATCGACCCGCGCCCGTGGTGCGAGATCGTTCGCCAGTGGACCACCTTCCACCCCGAATTCGCCTACCTGCCGCGCAAGTTCAAGATCGCCATCAACGGCTCGAGCAGCGACCGCGCGGCCATCGAAGTGCACGATATCGGCCTGGAGCCGGTGTACAACGCAGCCGGCGAACTGGGCTTTCGCGTACTGGTCGGTGGCGGCCTGGGCCGTACCCCGGTGGTCGGCGCCTTCATCAACGAGTTCCTGCCCTGGCAGGACCTGCTCAGCTACCTGGACGCGATCCTGCGCGTGTACAACCGCTACGGCCGTCGCGACAACAAGTACAAGGCGCGGATCAAGATCCTGGTCAAGGCGCTCACCCCTGAAGTGTTTGCCGAGAAGGTCGAGGCCGAAATGGTCCACCTGCGCGGCGGCAGCACTACCCTGACCGAAGCCGAAGTGCACCGCGTGGCCAAGCACTTCGTCGACCCGGACTACAAGGCGCTGGACAACCTCGACTTCAGCGAACTCGAACAGCAGCACCCAGGCTTTGCCCGCTGGCGCACGCGCAACGTGCTGGCGCATAAAAAGCCCGGCTACGTGGCCGTGACCCTGTCGCTCAAGCCTACTGGCGTGGCCCCGGGTGACCTGACCGACAAGCAACTGGATGCCGTCGCCGACCTCGCCGAGCGCTACAGCTTCGGCCAGCTGCGTACCTCCCACGAGCAGAACATCATCCTCGCCGACGTCGAGCAGAGCCAGTTGCACGCCTTGTGGCTGGAGCTGCGCGAAAACGGCTTCGCAACACCGAACATCGGCCTGCTGACCGACATCATCTGCTGCCCGGGCGGTGACTTCTGCTCCCTGGCCAACGCCAAGTCGATCCCGATCGCCGAATCCATCCAGCGCCGTTTCGACGATCTGGACTACCTGTTCGATATCGGTGAGCTGGACCTGAATATCTCCGGCTGCATGAACGCCTGTGGTCACCACCACGTCGGCCATATCGGCATCCTCGGGGTGGACAAGAAAGGCGAAGAGTTCTACCAGGTCTCCCTGGGTGGCAGCGCCAGCCGTGACGCCAGCCTGGGCAAGATCCTCGGCCCTTCCTTTGCCCAGGACGACATGCCGGATGTGATCGAGAAGCTGATCGACGTCTACGTTGAAAAACGTACCGAAGACGAGCGCTTCATCGACACCTACCAACGTATTGGCATCGACCCATTCAAGGAACGCGTCTATGCAGCGAATCATTAAGAACAACCAGATCGTCGACGAAACCTGGCACCTGCTGCCCAAGGACTTCAGCATCGACGAAGTGACCAACTGCGACGACTACATTGTTCCACTGCAGCTGTGGCGTGAACACGGCCATATGCTCATGGCCCGCGACGGCGGCCTGGGCGTGTGGCTGGACGCCGATGAAGAAGCCGAAGAAATCGGCGAAGTCGCCAACCAGTTCCAGGTCATTGCCCTGAACTTCCCGGCCTTCACCGACGGGCGCAACTACTCCAATGCGCGCCTGCTGCGTGACCGCTACAAGTTCACCGGCGAGCTGCGCGCCATTGGCGACGTACTGCGTGACCAGTTGTTCTACATGAAGCGTTGCGGCTTCGACGCCTTTGCCCTGCGTGCCGACAAGGACCCGGTCGAAGCGCTGCAAAGCCTGCAGGACTTTTCGGTGACCTACCAGGCCGCCACTGACGAACCGCAACCGCTGTTCCGTCGTCGCTGATGCAAAACGGCGCCCGAGCCTCACTCGGCACGGGTGCCAGTTGCACTGCCAACAGGGTTACAAACGGGTAACCTGATCCGGCACGCTATTCCAGATATCCGTCGTCAGCGTCTCGATCAAGCGCTGCTCGTCCAACGTGCGCCGTTGCCCAATGGTTTCCGAGCGAGTGCGGTACGCCTGGTCACTCATCGTCTGCTTGTCGGCGTCCAGCGCTTCCAGCCGGGCAAAGTAAGGTTTGTTGACCTCATCGAAACGTGTCGCATAACGCGTCTTGAGAAAGTCGATCCAGAAGTCCCGCCCCGAAATACCCGCCTTCAAGGATTCCGGCGTCTCCCCCTCCAGCACCTCGGTTGCGGCGCTGTCCAGTTGCGCTGCGGTGACATTGGCCATGTGCTCGAACAGCATACCTTGGGGCTGACCTGGCAGCTCTGCGCGCCCTGGACCAGCTCCAGCAGCACCGCGCGGGCCTGCTCGCTGATCTGCTGTTTGAGAAAAGCGACCTGCAGACCGACCCGCAGCAGGTCCTTGTACAGTTCGATGGCCAGGGTACGGCGCCTGACGCTGCTGCGCGGATGCTCGAACACCTCGCTCAGGTGACGCTGGTACTGCCCACCCAGATCCAGGTCATGGCACAAGTGGGCAAATGCCTGGGGATCGATATCGAGCTTTTGCGAGTAGCGATAGCGAAAACGCGGGTAGCCCTGCTCGCTACCCGGCACCCGCTCAAGGAAGAACGCATCCTTGGGGGCCAGCGCGGTACCGTCTTCAAACTCGCTGTCGGCGGCAAAGTTCTGCAACGCGGCCTGCATCAGGCGCTGGCGGCGCGGGATGGTCTTGAGCATTACCCCCAGCAACACCGATTCGCGCTCGATACGCACGAACTCATCGTTGTCGATATCAGGCTCGGCACCGAGGTCGGCCTTGAGGCGGGCCTTGAGCAAGGGTTCGCAAAACGCGCCAATGCCCTTGAAGTCCTTCAGCTCACGGGCCAGGCGTTGCCCGGAACGGCGGCTGCGTATCTGGTAATCGGCCAGTAGCTTTTTTTCAACCTCGCTGGCGGCCGTAAACCAGTCGCCCTGGTCGCGACCATGCTGTTCCGGCAGCAGGTGAGCGCCCATCTGGTCGAAGTTTTCGGGCCTGGCGTGCCTGATCCAGGCGGGCAGGCGTTGCAAGATGAAGGGGCCATGCAGGCCGGGAACAGATACTGGAGGGGGGGGCATGGCAAGTCTCCTGTAGGTTTGAACGCCTAGGAGACCTGCCGGCAGCACCACCTGGGTGCTAATTAATGCTTGCGCATTGCGCGCCGCGGGGGTTGCCGGTTACCAAAGACGCCCACTGAGACGGCTCCAGAGCTTGACCGCCAGGTGCTCGAGCGAACCACTGGCCGCCAGGCCGACGCGCTCCTGCAGGCTTTTGCGTTCGGCAAAGTGCAGGTGATACAGGTTGGCCTCGCGGGCGCGCTGGCTCAGGTACTCATCGCTGGTCATCAACTGGTCGACCAGTTGCTTGTTCAGCGCCGCAACGCCGAGCCAGACTTCACCGGTAGCCACATCATCAATGTGCAACTGCGGGCGATAGCGCGAGACAAAATCCTTGAACAACTGGTGGGTGACGTCCAGGTCTTCCTGGAACTTCTCCCTGCCCTTCTCGGTGTTCTCGCCGAACACCGTCACGGTGCGCTTGTATTCCCCGGCAGTGAATACCTCGAAGTCGACATCGTGCTTTTTCAACAGGCGGTTGACATTGGGCAGCTGTGCCACCACGCCGATCGAGCCGAGGATGGCAAACGGCGCGCTGACGATCTTGTCGCCGATGCAGGCCATCATGTAACCACCACTGGCGGCGACCTTGTCGATGCACACCGTCAGCGGCACCCCGGCCTGGCGGATACGCGCCAGTTGCGAGGCGGCCAGGCCATAGCTGTGAACCATGCCGCCGCCGCTTTCCAGGCGCAACACCACCTCGTCCTGGGCCGTGGCCAGGCTCAGGACGGCGCTGATTTCGTGACGCAGGCTCTCGGTGGCCGAGGCCTTGATGTCGCCGTCAAAGTCGAGGACGAACACCCGCGGCTTTTCTTCGGGCTTTTTCTTCTGCTGCTTTTCGGCCTTGGCCTGCTGCTTGCGCAGGGCCTTGAGCTGGGCCTTGTCCAGCAAGCTGCTTTCCAGGCGCTCGCGCAAGTCCTTGTAGAACTCGTTGAGCTTGTTGACCTGCAACTGCCCGCCGCCCTTGCGCCGGCCCTTGCCGCGCAAACCGGCAATCGCCGAGAGGACAATCAGAATCGCGATCACCAGGGTCGCGGTCTTGGCGAGAAAGCTTGCGTACTCTGCAAGAAACTCCACAGTAACTCCTTAACATGCCTGCGCCCGTACGGCGCGAACCGATAGTCAAGCATACCGAGGCGGCCTTGACCCTGCCAGCGTAGGAAATCTTCGGCAATGCAGTTCAAACGCTCTTTTCAAACGCTTGTATGTTTTTTCGTTGACAGCCCGACAGCGGCAACCTAACCTCGGCTCATCCTTAAGTGCAGGCGGACGACGTGGGCAGTATCTACCTGATTCGACATGGCCAGGCTTCATTTGGTGCAGACGACTATGATGTCCTCTCGCCCGTGGGCATGCGCCAGAGCGAGGCCCTCGGCGAGCACTTGGCGCAACTGGGCCTGCGCCTGGACCGCTGCCTGGCCGGCGACCTGCGCCGCCAGCAAGACACCGCGCGCCTGGCCTTGGCCGTCATGCACAACGCCGGCTGTGAAGTGCCCGCGCTGGAAACCGACAACGCCTTCAACGAATTCGACGCCGATGGCGTGATCCGCGGCCTGCTGCCCGGCCTGTTGCCGGACGAGCCCGAAGCCCTGCATGTACTGCGCAACGCCACCCAGAACCGCAGCGAATTCCAGCGCCTGTTCGCCTTGCTGGTACAGCGCTGGCACGGCGGCGAACATGCCTGCGAAGGCGCCGAGAGCTGGCAGGGCTTTGTCCAGCGGGTCGACGGCGGCCTGCAGCGGGTGCTGCAACAGGCCGGCAACGGCGACAACATTGCCATTTTTACCTCGGGCGGCACCATTGCCGCCCTGCTCCACCTGGTAACCCGTATCACTGCCGGCCAGGCTTTCGAGCTGAACTGGCAGATCATCAACACCTCGCTCAGCCAACTGAAGTTTCGCGGCCGCGAGGTGGCCCTGGCTTCCTTCAACAGCCAGGCCCATGTGCAGCTGTTGAAGGCGCCGGAGCTCATCACCTACCGATGAACCCCGGCTCGTTGTGACCTCACCCGTCACGCAAATCACTTAATAAGGAACACACCATGAGCGATGTAGCAAAAGCCGTCGAAGCGATGAAAGCCAAGTTCAACCCAGCCGCTGCCGCCGGCCTGGACCTGGTTTTCGGTTTCAACATCACTGACGAAGACAAGCACTACGCCCTCATCGTCAAGGATGGCACCTGCGAAATCCAGGAAGGCGAAAACGCTGACGCCAACTGCACCCTGGTACTGGACAGCGAAACCCTCAAGGGTATCGTCAGCGGCGAAACCGACGGCATGCAGGCCTTCATGGGCGGCAAGCTGCGCGTTGAAGGCGACATGATGCTGTCGATGAAACTGAGCGAGCTGTTCCCGGCCTGATCGGCTTGCAGCGATAAAAAAACCGAAGCCCTGGCTTCGGTTTTTTGCCTGCTGCAATCGCCGGCAGGTCGCTATCGGGCGTTACGCTCAATTTCCTCTCTGGTCAGAAGCCCTGGAAGCTCATTCTCCCTGGCCTCCCTGGCATCCTGCAGGTTTGCATACGCCTGACTCCATTCGGCCTCGACATAAGCCAACTGCGCCAGCTCGTTTTGTGCTACCCCGAATGCCAGCGCCAGCTGCTCAGCCGTCTGGCCCTGTACCACAGGAAGCGGCGTTGCCAGGTCCGCTTGCTCTCCCCGGAGCCGTTGCAGCGCTTCCATGAAATCGATTGCAGGGTCGAAGACTTCGGCCAGTTCAACCTGCAGCGCCTCAAAGCGCTCGCTGTGCACACGCCTGAGATAATTCTGCCAGTAGACTTCCTCGACCATCCACTGCGGTAGCAAGCCAGCCTGGTCCTGGCTAATGACGCGCGCCGCCGCCTCCAGCATATCGCTGGTCACCCAGGTCACAAGACCAGGAAACCTCATCGTGGACGGCTGATTGCGCAAGCCCAGACGTGCGGCCAGGTGAATTCGGTAGTACAGCTCCACTTCTATGTCGTCGATGTCTGGCATCGACGATCGCCAGCCCCGAATCTGCTCCGCCACATAGGTACGCAAGCGCTGCAGGCGCCAGCGGCTGATACCCAGGGCGAGCAGTTGGCGACTGGCCTGGTCACCTTGGGCAAGCGCAACCTGGCTGAGGGCCTGGTCTGCTTCTTCAAGCCCCTGCAGATCACTGAACACCACGACGTCACGGTCTTCACAGGTATCAGCGTCGACTGCCTGAGCGAACAGTTGCCTGCCCAGCCCTTCAGGGTCAGCCGCTGCCGCCTCGATCATCTGCACGGCCTGAGCCTCGGTAATTTGCTCGTGGCTCAACAAACGGGCCAGCAAGCGCCGGAATGAGCGCGACTCAGGCAGGCGAAACAGCTCCAGCGCGGTGTGCGCCTGTTCTTCAGTCAGCGCATGATAGGCACTGAGGTCATCGTCCGCGCCCTCATCCAACTCCTCCTCGATAAGCACGTCCGCGCCCGGATCGGGCTGCAACTGCATGCGCTCACGAATAAACCGGGTAATAAGCGCCTCGCTCATGCCCTCGTAGCCAAACGACAGGCCCCGCATCCGTCCGGCACCCTCAGGTACCTCGGTGATGGCGTTGCCTTCAAGCCGAACCTCGATAGTCGAGGTGGTTTCAAGCCCGAGCGGCCAGGTGGTTATCTGCGCTTCGGGCAAGGCCAGCAGGCGCAACGCCGGCATCTGGCGGATATCCGGGGCGCGCATCAAGGGGTTGCGCCCCATGGACAGTTCTCGCAAGGTGGTAATGCCAGCCAGCTCACCGACATCGGCCTCGGTCAGGGTGATGTTATTGCGGGTCAAATACAACCGGCGCACGTTCGGCAGCCGCGCCAACTCGGCAAACACGCCCGGACCGAAGCTGATTTGGTTTTCCATCAGCGACAAAAAGCGCAAGGCGGGTAACTGGCACAAGGGCGCAAGTTGTGCGGCGGTAAGCATGAGCGCTGAGCGCGAGACGCCTCTGAGGTCCAGTGACCACAGGCGTCGAAGCCCGCTCAAGCGTTCAAGATTGGCCAGGCCTATTTGCGTGTAGGTGAAATCCAGCACCCGCAGCTCACTCAGTTGCGCCACGTTTTCAGGGAGGTCAGTGATCGGTGTGTTGCGCACGCTCAAGCGGCGCAAGTTGGGAAAGGCTCGGAGGAAATCCGCGGGCAATTCGGTGATGGCCGACATGGTGCTCAATTCGAGTTCCAGAACCTGGTCGATTTCGTACGTCAGGGGTGGCAGCGCGTCAACCACAGGGGAGTTCAGTCTCAGCAGGTAACCCGGCGTCCCATCCAGTTGGTACTCACTGACCTCAAGTGGCGCCCGGTGACGCAACTGCCATACATCCAGCAACTGCATCGCCACTAGCCTGCGCCGTGTGCGGGCAGTGGCCGTAGCCCCTTGCTCTACCCAGGCTGACAAGCTTTCCCGTTCGGCCCTCAGCTCCTGCTCCAGATCGCCGATTACGTTCTCCAGGCTCTCACCTTGTACGCTCGCGTTGCGGAAAAAGTCACGCAACTGCCCATCGGTAAAATCTGGAAACAGCGCTCTGAGCCGCTGCTCCAGAGTGCGGGGCAACAAGCGCCCGATCACACCGCCCAAGGGGTAACCACGGCGCCCGGCGCCTACAGGCAGAGGAGGCCTGAAGCCGCCATGGTCCACCGCCATGCCCAGCGCCAGCCTTGCCTTGGCCGGCTGGCGGGCGGCCAGCTCCAATAGTTTGCGGCGCAGTGCGTCGCTGTCGTCGATATTCAGGCCAAGTGCCACACGCTCGCTGTCCGGCAAGGCCAGCAGCACGCTGGTGAAAAATCCGTGGTCTGAGCTGTTCAGCCCGTCCAACGTTTCCCCGCGTTCGTCATGTGCGCGCCACCCCTGCGCGGTGCGTACCAGCGTTTTGCGCGACACTGCTGCAGCACTGCCGATGCTGTCAAGTTCGGTGCCGGAAACACTATCGCTGCGCACGCTCAAATGAACCGTATCGCTCCAGCCGGGTAGTTCCGGCAACAAATGAAGGGCCAGCCGGTAGGTGTCGTCTTTGGCCAGGTAACTTATTTCAAGGCCTTCGCAAGCGCGTGACAGGCGGATCTGCCGCGAAGCCTCGCGGGCCCGCTTGGCTAGCGTCAGCGGCACCCGCTGCGAAGCCTGCCAACGACTGCTTTCAACTTCACTGGCAGCCTCGGCCAAAGCCTTGGCGACCGGGCGCGACAACCCCTGGAAATCACGCTGCAAGGCCCGTTGCAAGGTGTCGACAATTTCCGTCTGGTCCAAGTACAGGCTATCGAAGATTCGCACCCTTGACGCCAGCATCCGCTCAGCCAGGCTCTGGCGCAGCACTGCTTCGAGGTCTCGTGCCAGGTAGTCATTGCCAAACCAATGGCGACGCTCAGCCGGGCTCAAGCCTTCTATCACCCTGCGGGCCAGGCGTCCCGCCGCAAGATCGCTGCGCGACACCTTGATCGCCGCCACACCTGGCGCCGGGCTGCCATGCACCTGCGGTTGCCCCCACAACTCGGCGCTGTCAAACAGTTCAATGGATTTGCCGCTCGGCCATTGCGGCAATTCCGGCAACAGCGATACCGGATAGTCGAATCCCTTTTGCAGCCCCTGCCCGGTCCTGACATTGTTGATCTGCGCACTGATCAAGCGATCGATTTCGAAACGGTGCCGGGTATCGAGCAGCGCTGCCGGGGTGGGCAGGTCATCACTGTAGACGCGACGCAGTTGCGCGTCGCTGACCCCGCTGATGTCGGCCATGCGTTCGAGCAGCGCATCGGACCAGCCCTCGAACCCCGGCCCCAACCTGCGTACCAGTGTCTTGCGTGGCCAACTGTCCACGCGCTCAAGTGAATGATGCCAGGCCCCCTGGCCGTTATGCTCGAGCACGGGCCGATAGGCCTGGGGATCGTCGGGATGCTTGATCCGCCATTTGCCCAGGCTCGAATCCAGGGTGATTTCGAACGGTTTGCCCTCGATGCGGATATAGCGCCTGCCATCGACCCGGTAAATGCCCTGTGGATCGGCAACGCTTCCCTGCAGCACCTCTGCGCTGCGCTGGTAAGGGCCAAGGTCTGGCCGCCACAAACGGACCTCGCCCCCCGGTAGTTCGACGGCCTCCAGCAGGTCGATCGCCAGCGGCTGGCTCAATGCTGTACCCACGACCCCTGCCGCCACACCGAGCCCGGCGGTAATGGCCAGGTTGATGCCGAACGACTGCAGGTAGGTGATTGCCTGCTCCTTGTCATTGGCCTCCCAGGCTTGCAGGCCATGGAACAGATCGCCGAGCAATTGTGCACCCAGGGCCACCATCATGACTTCCCCCAGGCCCGGCACAAAGAAGGCGGCGACATTGAGCATGCTAAAACCCAAGCCCAGGCAATGGTCCAGCTCCTGCAGCCAGGCTTCGCGGTCCACCTCCCGAGTCGGTACCGCCAGGGCCCTGGCGTCATCCCTGGCCCTGACCAACATCGCCGTGTGCAGGTAGTCGAACACTTCGCCCCGCACCTCCTGGGTCCTGGGCTTTTGCGCTTGCCAACTGCTGGGCGACGTCAACTGCCCGAACACCTTGGACTGCCCACGCCACCCAAGAAACCGGCTGAAGAAACGCCTGAAATCCTGATTCAGCAAGCGCGCCTTGAGGCTGAGGTAAAAATCCGCGTAGGAGTCGTATTCCTGCACAGGCTTGGCAGCGCCCGGCATCAGTACCACCAATGGCACAGACGACTGCGCGCTCGCAGGATCGGGGCCGATCAGCAAAAAGCCGGCGCCCAGGGTGGTACCGAACAGGTTCAGCAAATAACAACGCGAACCGTCGAACGCACTCTTGCCATACTCATACACCTTGTCGACCCTCAAGGTACGCGACGCCGGGGAGGTCGCCGACTGGGCAAGCAGTTTTTTCAGCATGCGGTAGGCCGGCTCGCTGATGTGCCCAGCGACGCGGGCAGCGTGAATGCTGGTTTCGCACAGGTCTCTGGCGGCTGCAACCAGGGTCTGGCGCACGGCGTCACGGGTATTGGGGGCGTCGAAAATTGCCTGAAGATGGTCTTGATACTGCTGGCCGATATCCAGCTCCCGACACATTTGCGCGAACTGATGAGGGCTGATCGACAGTTTGCTCGAGTAGCGGATGGATTGGTGGGCGCGCCGAGCAGGGTCGACCGCTTCAGGAAAGGGCTGCAAGGCACCGAACGCTGTAACGGCGCTGTAGGCATCGGTGCGAAAGACCTCAACGTCACCTGCACTGAAGTTCTGCAAGGCCGCCTGCAACAACGGTTGGCGAGAAATCAGCACCGAAGCCAGGCGGTCTTCGCGCCAGGACGCGTCATTGCGCATGTGCACCAGCTCATTGGCGGTCACGCTGATATCCAGCGAGAAACGTCTCTTGAGTTCAGCCCGCAGCAGCGGTTCGGCGAACTCGCTGATACCCTTGACCGTGCGCAGAACCCTGGCGGCGGCGGCATTGGATGCCTGGCTACGCCGCAGGCTGTCATTGAAGGCGTCGCGCAGCTGCGACACCGTATCGGCGGCAACCTGGGCAGGGGGCAGTTGACGTTGATGCAGCTCTTTGATGGCATGGGGGCTGGAATGGCTCAGCCAAGTGGGGATCTGCTGTTCGAAGTACTGGTCGTGGGCCTTGAATGGCCTCAAAGCGTCGGTTGTCATGTGCACTGCCTCATGGATGGCTTGAGGCAGCAGTCAATCAAAGGCACGCTGGCGCGAGGATGTAGATATGTATTCACCCGCCACTTGCCCCACCCACCGGCTCAGCCGATCAAGCCTGCTGATTGGGCTGCAACACGCTCGCCTATAAGGCCGACCTATGCTTGTGAGCAACCGTTACAGGAATTAGATTGACCAATAATCTCTGGCTTTGATCATAAGGGAAACGCATGACGCTCACCGACCAGTCCACCCAGGTCCGCCCCGGCGAAGAACTCGACGCTGCGGTGATCGACCCTTATCTGAAGGCGCACATCCCGGGCCTGAGCGGCTCGCCGAGCATCAGCCAGTTCCCCGGCGGCGCCTCGAACCTGACCTACCTGGTGCAGTACCCCGGGCGCGAGTTCGTGCTGCGGCGTCCGCCCTTTGGCCACAAGGCCAAATCCGCCCATGACATGGGCCGCGAGTTTCGCATCCTCAACCAGCTCAACAGCGGTTTCCCCTACTGCCCCAAGGCTTACGTGCACTGCACCGACGAGGCGCTGATCGGCGGTGAGTTCTACGTCATGGACCGGGTCAAGGGCATTATCCTGCGCTCGGACCTGCCGCCGGAGCTGGGCCTGGATGCGCAGCGTACCGAGGCGCTGTGCAAGAGCTTCATCGAGCGCATGGTCGAACTGCACCAGGTGGACTACAACGCCTGCGGCCTGGGCGACCTGGGTAAACCCGAAGGCTATGTGCAACGCCAGATCGAGGGCTGGGCCAGCCGCTACGAAAAAGCCCTGACTGCGGATGCGCCACGCTGGGAAAAGGTCATCGCCTGGCTGCGCGAGAAGATGCCCGCCGACCACCCCAAGCCTGCAATCGTGCACAACGACTATCGCTTCGACAACGTCATCCTCGATGCCGACAACCCCATGCGCATCATCGGTGTGCTCGACTGGGAGATGACCACCCTGGGCGATCCGCTGATGGACCTGGGCAACACCCTGGCCTACTGGATCGAAGCGGCGGACCCGGCGCCGGTGCAACTGATGCGCCGCCAGCCGAGCAATGCCCCGGGCATGCTGACCCGCCAGCAGTTTGTCGATTACTACGCCGAGCGCGCCGGGATCAAAATCGACAACTATGACTTCTACTACACCTACGGCCTGTTCCGCCTGGCCGGCATCGTCCAGCAGATCTACTACCGGTTCTTCCACGGCCAGACCCAGGACAAGCGCTTCGCCCAGTTCATTCACATGAACACGCTGCTGGAGCACATGAGCCTGCAGGTCATCGCCAAGTCCCCACTCTGACGACTACAACAAGGAAAAGACCATGTCCAAGACTCACCTGTTCGACCTCGACGGTAAAGTCGCCTTCGTTTCCGGCGCCAGTCGCGGCATCGGCGAAGCCATCGCCCACCTGCTGGCCCAGCAAGGCGCCCATGTAATCGTCTCCAGCCGCAAGCTCGAGGGCTGCCAGCAGGTCGTCGATGCGATCACTGCCGGCGGCGGCAAGGCCACTGCGGTTGCCTGCCATATCGGCGAGATGGAGCAGATCAGTCAGGTTTTCGCCGGCATTCGCGAACAATTCGGGCGCCTGGACATCCTGGTCAACAATGCCGCCACCAACCCGCAGTTCTGCAACGTGCTGGACACCGACCTTAGCGCCTTCCAGAAGACCGTCGACGTCAATATCCGCGGCTACTTCTTCATGTCAGTGGAAGCCGGCAAGCTGATGCGCGACAACGGCGGCGGCAGCATCATCAACGTCGCCTCGATCAACGGCGTATCGCCGGGGATCTTCCAGGGCATCTACTCGGTGACCAAGGCTGCGGTGATCAACATGACCAAGGTGTTCGCCAAGGAGTGCGCGCCGTTCGGCATCCGCTGCAACGCCCTGTTGCCGGGCCTGACCGATACCAAGTTCGCCTCGGCGCTGGTCAACAACGACGCGATCCTCAACACCGCCCTGCAGCAGATCCCGCTCAAGCGCGTGGCCGATCCGAAGGAGATGGCCGGGGCAGTGTTGTACCTGGCCAGTGACGCGTCGAGCTATACCACCGGTGTGGCATTGAACGTGGATGGCGGTTTTCTAAGCTGATGGCGATGACCGCAAAAGAGAAAGGGGCTCTGGCCCCTTTCTTCATGACTCACCGCTATTGACGATCAAGGTTTGCGCTGTACGCCCGAAGGCCCCGGCTGCGGGCTTTGTGTCGACATGCCCTGGGCAAAGTACTCGTTGACGATCTGCCGGGTGTATTCAACCCTGGACAGTTGGATCATTGCCGGCATCAGATGGAGCGCTTGCAGCCGATGGTCGTTGCTGTCCAGCACCAGTGCCCCGGTGTTCACTGCCACGCCGTCACGCTCGGCAATGACCTTGCGGGCCTGGGTGAGGAGCTGCGCCAGGCGGTTACGTGCCGGTTCGCTCAACGTGAGCGGCACACCTTCGCCAACCCCCAGTTCCTCCAGCGCCGATGCAACGTCGTAACTCCAGGGGGCGCACTCTTGCGCACCCAGGTGCTCCTGCCAGAACGGCTGATCGCTCAACGCCACAGGGAAATCCTGTGCCTGCGCGGTCAGGACGTCCGTCTCGACTTCATGCGCCATCGCGCTGCTCATCCACGTTACCAAGTCGGCATTGACCTGGCGCCGCGGCTGGTGACGCAAACGCAGCGGGGTGGTCAAAGCGATACGAATATACAACTCGATCTCGGCATAATCCGGCTGGCCGTCAGGATCACGGTGCTGCGCCCACCAATCGCGATAACGCCTGGCAACGGACTCACGCAGGCTGCGCACCCGCCAGAGCGACAGGCCCAGTTCGATCAGTTCGGGGCGGGCGTCGCCGGAGGTACTGGCCACTACCCGATCCGCTTCTGCCAGCCCCAGCAGGTCGGAAAAACGTTGCACCGCGGAATCGATACACCCCAGGTCCAGTGCCACACGATAGAACGCCTCGCGGGTGGTCTCATTGAACATGCGCAAGATGATCGAGTGGATTTGCCCGGTGACCTCTTCGCGCTCATCCACTGGCGTTCGCGAGCGTATCGTATTCATCAAGGCAAAAAACGCACGGCTGCCATTACTGTTCTCGTCAATCAATTGCTGCGCCAGGCGCCGTTCCTCTGCCGACAAGCCGTCGAGCAACGTATCCTCGGCGTTCTCCTCAGTGTCCATTTCCTCTTCGGATTCAGTTGATGACTCGCCCACCATGGCGCGTGACAGGCGGACTTCGCCATAAACCGCGCCAGGCAGGTTGTTCACTTCAGTCAATTCCCTCAGCACTCGCTCGCGGTCCGGGGTATTGAGCCCGTCAACCGACAGGCGTAGTCCAGGCACAAGGCCAGCACCGGCCGGCACGCTGTCCAGATTGACATCCTCAAGGTTGGCGTGTTCGATGTGCGCTAGGTTTTCCAGGCCCGCCGGCCAGTTGGCGTAGGAGTAATGCAGGTCCAGGCAACGCAAATCGCCCATCCTGCTGACATCGACTGTGCCGAAGAGCGGAGTGCGGCTCAGGTCCAGATGGCGTAAATGAACGAGACCGCGAACATTCTCTCCATACAGGGTGAACGCGTTGCCGGACAGGTCAAGATGCGTCAGATGTTGAAGGGGCGCCAGCGCGCCAATCACATCGTCCGCGAACCACGCCCGGCTGTTTTGGATCTGCAAGCGCTGCAGGTGTTGGCAGCGGGCGATAGCCGCCATGTCTTCGGCGCGCCAGGTAAGCGTTTCGCGACGACTTTGCCTTGGCCACAGATTGATGATGTTCAGCTCCCTTAATTGCGCAAGCAGGCCAATCGGCCTCAAGTCCTCTGGGCGCAGATACGCGTTGGTCAAGGACAGCGTGCGCAACTGCGGCAAATCGGTCAGGCCGATTGGCAGACGACCAATCCTGGTTATCAAGCGCAGTTCGCGCAGGTTAGGGAAGCGCGCGATGAAGCTGCCAGGCAGATTTTCCATCGCCGGCAGGTTGAGGGTCAGGCGCTCGATTGCGGCGAAGTCCAGCGGCAGCTCGGGCAGGCTGTCGACAGACCCATCGTTGATTTCCAGCTCACGGATTGTCGGGGCCATGGCATTGAGCAACTGCTCGGCGATAATCCCCCGCCGGCGCGCACCGTAACCCGCCCCCTGCACATTGCTGACCCGGACCCAAGCCCGCAACGCGCCATCCAGGCGCAAGCGCGCGTCTTCCAGGCGATCGAATGCGGCGGTGAGCGTCGGCCCCTGTCGTGCCACTTCGCCAAAAATACGATCGATTTGGCTTTCGGATGCCATAGGGAACATGAGTTGCAACCGTTCGCGACCACGCTCGCGCTCGAACCGCCCACCGGTGCCACCCATCGCCCGGGCGCGGCGGCCGGAGCCGTGCGGATGCAAGGTAACGGGTGGGCGCTCGATGCCAAGCAGGGCCAAAGCACGCGTCGGATTGGTAGCGGCCAGTTCATCCAGCAGGTTGCGCAAGCGCTCAGTCTCGTTCGTACCCAGCCCCAGGCGTTGGCGCTGCGAAGCCCCCATCAGATCCAGCAGCGCGGCATAGAAGTCACTGTGGAAACGGCTGTCAAGGTAACGCTCACCCTCCAGTCGAACCACTTCGTAGCTGATCGGGCTGCCGGCGCCCATCCCCCAGGACGGCGCGCCTTGCACCTGCGCATGGCGCCTCGGCGTCGTGCTTCGCACATCTCCCGGATACAACGCCAGGTTCAGGTCTGAGTGCCAGCCAGGCAGGGACGGTAATAGTGCGAACGCCAGCAGGCGGGTATCGATGTGGGCTTGGGCAGGAGCGCGAAACCCCATCAGCGCACGCGTCAGCCGATAGGCGTTCCAGGCCTGGCGTGAACGCTCGAACAGGTCCAGGTCAAGGACACCGCGGGAAAGACGTTCCAGCACGGGAGGTGAGGAGTCGGTAATCAGCCGGTCAAGCATCTGCACAGGCAGGTCCGGGTAGTGCTGGCGAAGTTCGTCAATTTGCACGTCGCCAGCCACCTGCGCCGGCTCAGGCAGTTGCAGGGCGACTTCGCTGCGGGCCAGGAACGCGCGAAATAGCCTGTCGTACCATTCCAGAAACAGCACCGCCGGCGGTGCGCCGCAGTCAGGGCCGCAATAAGCGTTACTGTCGTCCGGTTGTGGGCTGCGTCGTGGCCGGGGTACCTGAGTCTCGGTGACAGTAAACAGCGCACGGAATTCTGCCAGTTCTGGCACCTCGTACTCAGCAGGCACCACACGCCCGTCCTTGACCAGCGCCAGCAGCGATTCGGTCTTGCGCACCCGCCGCAGTCGGCCGATCGTCCACACCAGTAATGCAGGCGGCGCATCGTCATGGCTATACACCCTGCGCAAGGTGGTATTGGTTACACCACTGAGGCGTGCAGCCAGCATCAAATCGTCATCGCCAAGGTCTTCCAGCCAGCTACCCAGGCGCCGCAGCAACGATAGCCGTCCCCATCGCTCCGGGCGCTCCAGGCTATGGTGCCAACTGCCCGCGCCGTTGTGCTCGAGGATCGGACTATAGGCGCGCTGATCGCTAATCAGACTCAAGCGCTCTTTTTCGATACTGGCATCGAAATTGATCAAATAGCTGCGGCCATTGATTCGGATTTCCCGCCCCAGGGACGAGTGGATGATGCCTTGACCATTTGGCGGATCGAACTGCTGCGGGGGCGGCAAGGTGTAGGCGCTCAGGTTGCTGGCCCAACGCCCGTAACGGCCGTTGGGCAGGATCACCCAGCGCCAGGGCATGACGTAGTCGGAGGGGGCCTGGCCCTCATCCTCCTCGCCGGCTTGAAACCCGACCCCGGCACCGAACATCAGGTGTTGCTGAGTAGCCTCGAGAAAATATGCGATGTTGCCAAGCGTCCTGCGGCCCTCTACCGCCGCCGTGGGCACGGCCAGGTACCTGGCATCGTCGCCAAGCCTGCGGCACATCTGTTCGAACCAGTGTGCCTTCAAACCCTTGCTCAGCGATTCGGTGCGCAGGTTCAAGCGCCTGTTGCGTGTGTATTCGTCGGTCTCCAGCAACGCTTCAAGCACGATGGACCATTTGGCCATTGGTACAAAACGGCGGAAAAAGGCCTGGAAAGCCCCATCAGTCAGCTGTTCCTGCAGATCGTAAAGGAACGCTGAACGGGAGGGGTACTCCTTCAACGGCTGCTGCGGATGCCCCGGTACAAAGGCAACACAGGGCGACTGTGGCTTGTCGACGCCAAACACGAGAATTTCACTCAACGCCACATCGTCAAGCAGGTGCAGCGACCACTCCTCGGCATAATCGTAGGGTGAGATGCCGTCGTCGAGGATATGCCGGACCTGGCTGCCATGGGGGGTATCGCGCGCCGCCCCGTTGATGAATGCGTTGAGGATGACCTTCGCGGCGCTGCTCAGCTGGCCCTTGATATCGGCAATCGCCAGTTCCTCGGCCAGGACATTCATGGCGGCCACACATTTGACCTGCGGCAGGGAACCGGCAGCCAGCTGGCGGGTCAGGTACTCCTGATACTGCTTGCCCATATCCAGGATGCGAACTTGCAGCGCATAGGCAACACCCTCGTCGGCGTAACACACGATGGAACTTACGGCATCGACGGCATCCCGATCCTTGCCGGTGAAGCCGGCAAACAGATCGAACTCCGTGGGTATTGCCAGCTTGACGAAAGGGTTGCCAGCCAATTGCCGCAGCTGCGCCAGGCTGAAGTTCTGCAAGGCGGCTTCGTACATCGAGCGCTGACTCAGCAGCACCTCATCCAGGCGATTGGGTAACGCGGCTGAGTCGGGGCTGAACACCAGAAACGTGCCGTTGACAGTGTCGACCACTTCGCCAGAGCTTTCACGGGCCATTTGCTCGAGCTTGGGTCGACAGAATTCATACAGAGTCTGCAGCCCGCAGATCGCCGCCGTCAGTTCACGGCGCAGCGTACGGCCCTCTTCACGTATGCGCATCAGGCGCAGGCGTTTGGCCGGCTCGGCGGTCTGCAGCCATTGGGGCAAACCTTCCTGTTCAAGGGGTGAAAACGACGATGGTATGTAACCGATCCCGGCATACGGCAACGACGCTGCGGGGGTATTGGCCAATAACGATGACATGACGGATACCTCTGATTGAAAGAGAACCTTCAGTTCATCAGAAGCCGACAGCGTCGATCATATAGATATTTACTCACTACCGGCCTTGCACTGGGCAGCGCAAACGCTTGCGTTTACCATGGCGGCCTTGCGCCTGCCAACGCGCGTCCTGTTAAGCCCACGCCATGCCTTTCGAACTCAGCGTAGACCTCACCACCCTGGCGATTCTTGCCGCCGTCGCCTTTGTCGCCGGCTTCATCGATGCCATCGCCGGTGGTGGTGGCCTGCTCACCACCCCTGCCCTGCTCACCGCCGGTATGCCGCCGCATCTGGTGCTGGGCACCAACAAGCTCAGTTCGACCTTTGGCTCGGCCACCGCCGGCTTTACCTATTACCGGCGCAAACTGTTCCACCCGGCGCAGTGGCGTCACGCCCTGGCCGGCACCTTTGTCGGCGCCTTGATCGGTGCAGTGGTGGCCCACTACCTGCCGGCCGAATGGCTGAACAAGATGCTGCCGGTGATCGTCTTCCTCTGCGGTGTTTACCTGCTGTTCGGCGGCACGCCCAAGGCGCCGCTGGATGCCGACGCACCGGTGAAAAAGAAGTGGCAGATCCCCCAGGGCTTCACCCTGGGTTTCTATGACGGCGTGGCCGGCCCCGGTACCGGGGCGTTCTGGACCGTCAGTACCCTGCTGCTCTACCCCATCGACCTGGTCAAGGCCAGCGGCGTGGCGCGCAGCATGAACTTCGTCAGCAACGCCGCGGCCCTGTCGGTGTTCATTTTCTCCGGCCAGGTCGACTGGCTGGTGGGCCTGTCGATGGGCTCGGCGCTGATGGTCGGCGCATTTTTCGGTGCGCGCACCGCCATCAGCGGCGGCAGCAAGTTCATCCGCCCGGTGTTCATCACCGTGGTGCTGGCGTTGACCGTGCGCCTAGCGTGGCAGCACTGGTTCGGCCAGGCCTAGACGCCGCGCCACGTACAGGTCGATCAGATACCGGGCAATAGAGCGCCCCGCCGGCAACGGCGGCAGCGCATCGACGCGAAACCACTGGGCGTCTTCGATCTCGTCCGCCTGCATGATGATCTCGCCACCGGCGTACTCGGCATGAAAGCCGAGCATCATCGAATGCGGGAACGGCCAGCACTGGCTACCGACGTACTGGATGTTCTGCACCTCGATCGCCACCTCTTCGCGCACCTCGCGCACCAGGCAATCCTCAGCCGACTCGCCCGGCTCGGCAAAGCCGGCCAAGGTGCTGTACACGCCGGTGACAAAGCGCGGAGAACGGGCCAGGAGGATTTCATCGCCACGGGTGACCAGCACGATCATGCTCGGCGAGATGCGTGGGTAGCTGCGCAGCTCGCACGGCGCGCAGTACATGGCCCGCTCCCAGTGGATCTGCGCCATGGGCTGGCCGCAGCTGCCGCAGAACCGGTGCTCGCGGGCCCAGGTGCCGATCTGCGCGGCGTAGCCGAGAACCTTGTAGGTGTCGAAGTCGCCTTCAAGCATGAACTGACGCAACCCCCGCCAGCTGCAGCCCTGCACCGCCTGCGGGCTGCGCAATTCGAGCAGGAACACCGGCTGGCCATCGAAATGGCCGATACCGTGCTCGCACAGCACGTCCAGCTCCTGGCGCTTGAGCCAGTCGCGCGGGAACAGCGCGCCGTTATCATCGACCAGGAACCCTTCGCTGCAGCGGGCTACTGCCCAGCCGCCGCTGATGTTCGTATCCAGTACTGCGGTGATCCAGCGCGCTGACATTGTGCAGTTCCTTGCGCAGGTTCGCCGCCGGGCGTCAGTCGGCGAACTCGGGTTTCTGTTTGCTCATGTGGGCGGCAACCGCCACCCGCAGATCGGTGGATTGAAGCATGGCGGCGTTCCAGGTGGCGATGTATTCCAGGCCATCGTCGATGCGGTGATCGCGCATGTAGCTGATCATGTGCTTGGTGCCGGCCACGGCAAGCGGCGATTTTCCCGCAATTTCGGCGGCAATGGCAAAGACTCCGTCGAGCAGCGCCTCATACGTGTCGAACACCCGGTTGACCAGGCCGATGCGCAGGGCTTCGTCAGCCGCGACATTGCGCCCGGTGTAGGCCAGCTCGCGCATGATGCCGTCGCCGATGATCCGCGGCAGGCGCTGCAAGGTGCCGACGTCGGCGGCCATGCCCATGTCGACCTCCTTGATCGAGAACTGCGCATCGCTGCTGCAGTAGCGCATGTCACAGGCCGAGACCAGGTCGATGGCGCCGCCGATGCAATAGCCCTGAATCGCCGCCAGCACCGGCTTGCGGCAGTTGTCCACGGCATTGAACGACGCCTGCATGCGCAGGATGGTCCGGCGCAGCAAGCGTGCGTTGCGGCCGACGTCCTTGCCCAGCTCGTTGGCCACCGAGGCTAGCAGCATCAGGTCGATGCCCGCGGAGAAATGCTTGCCCGCGCCGCTGATCACCACCGCGCGCACCGCGTCGGTTTCATCGATCCACTGGAAGATCTCGACGATCTCACTCCAGAACGCCGCGTTCATGGCGTTGTACTTTTCCGGGCGGTTGATCTGCACGTGGGCGATGTGGTGAATCAGTTCGACCTTGAACGCTTGGTACTCAGTCACGGTGCTTTCCTTGATGGCGGCGAGGTTGATCGCAGGACTATAACAAGGTGGCCGTCGGCGCCAAGGCCGCGCTTGTGCCAAAACCGGGACTTTTACCTTGATCTCCGTTCACACATGCGGCACTTTGCCCAGCTGTTGAATCATAAGGATACATTTTCATGTCCCGCTCCCTGGCCGGCGCCCTGGCCCACAATTTTCTCGGTCAGTCGCCGCGCTGGTACAAGGCCACCTTGTGCCTGTTCCTGCTGCTCAATCCCCTGCTGCTGTTCACCTTTGGCCCGGTGGTGGCCGGCTGGGTGCTGGTGATCGAGTTCATCTTTACCCTCGGCATGGCGCTCAAGTGCTACCCGCTGATGCCCGGCGGCCTGCTGATGGTCGAAGCCCTGTTGCTGGGCATGACCACGCCGCAAGCGCTGTATGAAGAGCTGCAGCACAACTTTCCGGTGATCCTGCTGCTGATGTTCATGGTCGCCGGCATCTACTTCATGAAAGACCTGCTGCTGTTCCTGTTTTCGCGCATCCTGCTGGGGGTGCGCTCCAAGACCCTGCTGGCCTTGCTGTTCTGCTTTCTGTCGGCGTTCCTCTCGGCGTTTCTCGATGCCTTGACGGTCACGGCGGTGATCATCAGCGCGGCGGTGGGCTTTTATTCGGTGTATCACCGGGTCGCTTCCGGCGGCAACCCGCGGGAAGAGTCCGACCTGGACAGCGACCAGCAGATCGCTCACCTGCACCGCGAAGACCTGCAGCAGTTTCGCGCGTTCTTGCGCAGCCTGCTGATGCATGGGGCTGTCGGTACCGCCCTGGGCGGCGTGTGCACCCTGGTGGGTGAGCCGCAGAACCTGCTGATCGGCCACGAAATGGGCTGGCACTTCGCCGAGTTCTTCCTCAAGGTCGCGCCGGTGTCGCTGCCGGTGCTGGTGGCCGGGCTGGTCACCTGTGTCCTGCTGGAGAAACTGCGCTGGTTCGGCTACGGCACCCTGCTGCCGGACACCGTGCGCCAGGTGCTGGCCACCTATGCCGCCGAAGACGACGCCCAGCGCACCACCCAGCAGCGTGCCGCGCTGCTGGTGCAGGGCCTGGCGGCGCTGATCCTGATCATCGGCCTGGGCCTGCATGTGGCCGAAGTGGGCCTGATCGGCCTGCTGGTGATCGTGCTGATCACCGCCTTTACCGGCATCACCGACGAACACCGCCTGGGCCGCGCGTTCCAGGACGCCATGCCGTTTACCGCGCTGTTGGTGGTGTTCTTTGCCGTGGTGGCGGTGATTCACCAGCAGCAGCTGTTTACCCCGCTGATCCAGTGGGTGCTGGCGCTACCGGCCGATCAGCAGCCAGGCATGCTGTTTATCGCCAACGGCCTGTTGTCGGCGATCAGCGACAACGTGTTCGTCGCCACTATCTATATCACCGAGGTCAAGCAGGCGTTTGTCAACGGCGGCATGAGCCGTGAGCACTTCGAGACCCTGGCGGTGGCAATCAATACCGGCACCAACCTGCCGAGCGTGGCCACGCCCAATGGCCAGGCGGCGTTCCTGTTCCTGCTGACCTCGGCGATTGCGCCGCTGATTCGCCTGTCGTACGGGCGCATGGTGTGGATGGCGCTGCCCTACACCGTGGTCATGGGTGGGCTGGGCTGGTGGGCGGTGACGTACTGGTTGTAGGAGCGGGCTTGTCCCGCGATGGGTTTCACCCGATGCGGTGCCAGACCCTCCGGTCCCGGGCCAGCAACTCATCCGCCGCCGTCGGGCCATTTTCGCCGGCGGCATAGGGCTGCACCTCGCCGCCCTCCTTCCAGGCATCGAGAAACGGCTGCACCGCGCGCCAGCCGTTCTCGATGTTGTCGGCACGCTGAAACAACGTCTGGTCGCCGGTCAGGCAGTCGTAGATCAGCGTCTCGTAGCCGGTCGACGGCTGCATCTTGAAAAAGTCCTTGTAGGCAAAGCCCAGCTCGACGTTCTCCATGGCCAGGGCCGGGCCCGGGCGCTTGGCCTGCAGGTCGAACCACATGCCTTCGTTGGGCTGGATCTGGATTTTCAGGTAGTTGGGCTTGAGCCGCTCGACCTCGGTGTCGCGAAACTGCGCGTAGGGCGCCGGCTTGAAGCAGATGGCAATCTCGGTGTCGCGCACGCTCATGCGCTTGCCGGTGCGCAGGTAGAATGGCACGCCGACCCAGCGCCAGTTGTCGATCATCACCTTGAGGGCGACGAAGGTTTCGGTGTTGCTGTCGGGCTCGACCCGCGGTTCTTCGCGGTAGCCAGGGACTTTCTTGCGCCCTTGCTTGCCGGCGCTGTACTGGCCGCGCACCGAATTCTTCAGGGCCATGTGCTTCGACCAGGGCCGGATCGCCCCGATGACCTTGGCTTTCTCACTGCGCACCGCATCGGCGCCAAAGGCCGCTGGCGGCTCCATGGCGACCATGGCCAGCAGCTGGAACAGGTGATTGGGCACCATGTCACGCAAGGCGCCGGTGTTGTCGTAGAACCCGCCGCGGCTTTCAACGCCGACGGTTTCGGCGGCGGTGATCTGCACATGATCGATGTAGTGGTTGTTCCAGAAGGCTTCGAACAGGCCGTTGGAAAAGCGGCTGACGAGAATGTTCTGGACCGTTTCTTTGCCCAGGTAATGGTCGATACGGTAGATCTGCTTTTCGCTCATGACCTTGAGCAGGCAGGTATTGAGCGCCTCAGCGCTGGCCAGGTCCGAGCCGAAGGGTTTTTCCACCACCACCCGGCGAAAGCCGTCGGTTTCGTCGAGCAGGCCGGCGGCGCCCAGGCGCTGCACCACTTCGCTGAAAAAACGCGGCGAGGTGGCCAGGTAGAACACCGCGTTGGCGCTAGGGTTGCTGCGGATGCGCTCGGCGATGGCCTGGTAGGTCGCCTGGTCGAGAAAGTCGCCGGTCAGGTAGCCAATGCGCTTGGCCAGGCGCGCCCAGAGCTTGTCATCCAGGCACTTGCTGGCGCCTTGGCTGGCCTTGTCACGCTCGCGCATGAAGGCTTCCAGGCGTGCGGCAAACTCGCCGTCGGTGGCGGCGTTGTGGTCGACGCCGATGATCCGCAGGCCTTTGTCGAGCAAGCCATCGCGGCTCAGGTTGTACAGCGCCGGCATCAGCAGGCGTTTGACCAGGTCGCCATTGGCGCCAAACAGAAACAGGTTGCAAGGCGGGGCCGCTTCGATCTGTGTTTTGCTCATTCGGCGTTCTTCTCGACGTGACCACCAAAGCCGAAGCGCATCGCCGACAGCATGCGGTCAGCGTAGGTGCCCTGCTGCTGGCGCGAGCGGAAGCGGGCGAACAGTGCGCTGGACAACACCGGCACCGGCACTGCCTGCTCGACGGCCGCATCAATGGTCCAGCGTCCTTCGCCGCTGTCGGCGACCGAGCCGCTGTAGCCGCCCAGTTGCGGATCGGCCACCAGGGCATCGGCGGTGAGATCGAGCAGCCAGGAGGTGACCACGCTGCCACGGCGCCACACTTCGGCGATCTCGGCCAGGTTCAGGTCAAAGCGCTGCTCGGCCGGCAAGGCATCGCTGCCTTTGCTCTTGAGCAGGTCGAAGCCCTCGGCATAAGCCTGCATCAGGCCGTACTCGATGCCGTTGTGGATCATCTTCACATAGTGCCCGGCACCTGCGGGCCCGGCATGGATATAACCCTGTTCGGCACGCCCGGCCGGGCCCTGGCGGCCACGGGTGCGGGGGATGTCGCCAACGCCCGGGGCGAGGGTGGCGAACAGCGGATCGAGGCGATCGACCACCGCCTGCTCGCCGCCGATCATCATGCAGTAGCCGCGCTCCAGGCCCCAGACGCCGCCCGAGGTACCGACGTCGATATAGTGCAGGTTGCGCCTGCCAAGCTCGGCGGCGCGACGCATGTCGTCCTTGTAGAAGGTATTGCCGCCGTCGATGATCACGTCGTCGGCGTCGAGCAGGTCGGCCAGTTGCGCAATGGTCTGCTCGGTCGCCGCACCGGCCGGCAGCATCACCCACACCGCCCGCGGCTTGTCCAGCTTGCCCACCAGCGCGCCAAGGTCATGGGCGCCGTTGGCGCCGTCCTTGACCAGGGCTTCCACCACCTGGCGATCACGGTCATGCACCACCATGCGATGCCCGCCACGCATCAAGCGCCGCGCAATATTGCCGCCCATGCGGCCCAGCCCCACGATTCCCAATTGCATGTGCGATGCTCCCCTGGAATGAAAAATGCCGGTTCAGGCCTTCAAGGTTAGTCCAGCCGTCGCCCACTTGGTTCAGCGACGAACGGCAAGACAACCAGAAACAAAAAAGTTCCAATGACCGCGAAAAGAATTCAGAATCGCCGCCGATCCAGCAGCTACGCTGTTAGAAAAACGACCCACCCTATGCGAGGTGTGCAATGGGAACCCTTCTGCCAAAAATGCCTGCCCAGACCCTCTACGTGACGGTTCGCCGCGACGAGCTGCGTCGCCTCAAGGAGGAGCGCGACCAGTTGCAACAACAAGTCGCCCAACTGAATCTGCTCCTGCAGCAAGCCCAGGACGGCCAGGTGCCAACCCGCGCCTGACGATTAGCGTGGCGTACAGAAAATGGCCAGCAGTGGCCGATCAGCCGCCATCACTCCTCGCTGCCGCCGCACGCTGAACCTGCGCCATGACCTGCGGTCCAGGGGCAGCAGGTTTTCCCCTCTGCAAAAATGACCAGCGGGTCACATTTTTCACGATATCTCTCCTACACTCGGTACTCGGCCAGACATCGCCCGGAAAACTCGACTGAAATTAGTCGAAACTTCTGGAATTGCGGTAGGTCAGGAACTAAGTAGGCCATCGATTCCGCTTCAACGGACGCGGCCCACCCACCCCATATTGTCACCACGCCGTCGGCAGGATGCCGGCTTGCGTAGCGCTTGTGCGCTTGGCTTCGGGGCATGGAACGCAAGGCAACATCACTTACAGAGAACAGTATCGGTAAAGAAACAACAACGGGCGCCCACGCCCGCACCACTTAGGGACGGAGAGACGTATGATCAGTGCCGCTGTCGAACCTCATGTAGAGCATTTCACCCCGGATACGCGTGAGCCGCTTGGAGCGGAGTTCACGCCGACAGCCAAGGCACTGGGTGCTGACCCCAGACATTCATCGCACAAACGCAAGGTGTTGTTCGTTACCTCGGAAATCGCCGACCTGGTCAAGACTGGCGGCCTGGGCGATGTCTCGGCGGCGCTGCCGCGGGCCATGCGCCATTTGCACGATGTGCGGGTGCTGATTCCCGGTTACCCGCAGGTGCTGGAGAGCGACAACCCGATCCACCTGGTGGGCGAGCTGGGCGGCCACGCGGCCTTGCCGCCGTGCAAGATCGGACGCATGGACCTGGCCGATGGCCTGGTCATCTATGTGTTGATCTGCCCCGAGCTGTACCAGCGCGAAGGCACCCCCTATGGTGCCAACAACGGTCGCGACTGGCCCGACAACCACATCCGCTTCGCCCGCCTGGGCCTGGCCGCCGCGGAAATCGCCGCCGGTGAAGGCATGGTCCACTGGAAGCCCGACCTGGTCCACGCCCACGACTGGCCGGCGGGCCTGGCCCCGGCCTATATGCACTGGCGCGGCCTGCAGACCCCGACCCTGTTCACCATTCACAACCTGGCCTACCAGGGCGTGGTCAGCCGCGCCTGCTGCCCGGAGCTGGCGATCCCCGATCATGCCCTGCAGCAGGAAGGCATGGAGTTCTATGGCAAGCTGTCGTTCCTCAAGGCCGGCCTCGCCTACTCCAGCCACATCACCACGGTCAGTGCCACCTACGCCCGGGAAATCACCACGCCGTCATTTGGCTGCGGGCTGGATGGCTTTCTTGCCAGCAAGGCCCAGCAAGGCCTGCTCAGCGGCATCCCCAACGGCATTGACGAAAGCTGGGACTCGGCCAGCGACCCGCACCTGGCCCACCCCTTCAGCCTCAACGACTGGCAAGGCAAGGCCGCCAACTCCCGGCAGGTCCGCGAACTGTTCGACCTCGAACCTTCGAGCGGGCCGCTGTTCGCCGTGGTTTCGCGCCTGGTGTATCAAAAGGGCCTGGACCTGACCCTGGGGGTGGCCGAATACATCGTGCGCCAAGGGGGCCAGATTGCGATCATCGGCCGTGGCGAACCGGAAGAAGAACAGGCCATGCGCGAACTTGCCCTGCGCCATCCCGGGCAGATTGGCGTGCGTATTGGCTTCAATGAAACCGATGCCCGACGCATGTTCGCCGGCAGCGACTTCCTCTTGATGCCATCACGCTACGAACCCTGCGGGCTGAGCCAGATGTACGCCCAGCGCTTCGGTTCACTGCCGGTGGCGCGTAACACCGGCGGCCTGGCCGACACCATCGAAAATGGCGTGACCGGCTTTCTGTTCGATGAGCCCACCGTCGACAGCTACCGCGAAGCCCTGGGCCGGGCGTTCTACGTGTACAGCAAAAAAAACCTGCTCAACGCCATGCGTTGCCTGGCCATGACCCAACCCTTCAACTGGTGCCAGGCTGTCGAGCCTTATGCCCGTCTCTACGAGGAACTGGTCGAAAACGCCCGTGCAACCCCACGCTGAACGCGAGGTGGCAGGTATGCCCTTTAGGTCACAGGAGCGCGCGACTCACGGGGCCGCGATGCTGGACAGCAACAGCGCCCGGTTTGCCCTCTGGGCTCCGGACGCGCAGCGGGTAGATGTCGAGTTCGCGTCGGGGCGGCGTGAAGTTTTGCCGGCACAGGCTGACGGTTGGTTCATCGGCCGGCTCGCGTGCCGCGCCGGTAGCCGTTATCGCTATCGCATCGACGGCAAGCTAAGCGTCGCCGACCCGGCGTCGCGCCACCAGCCCGAAGGCGTGCACGGCCCCAGCGCGCTGCTGGCCCCTGCCGCCTACCGCTGGCAGCACCCGGACTGGCACGGACGCCCCTGGCACGAAGCGGTCATCTACGAGCTGCACGTCGGCCTGTGCGGCGGTTATGCCGGAGTGATCGAACGCTTGCCAGCCCTGGCCGAACTGGGTATCACCGCGATCGAGCTGATGCCGGTCGGACAGTTTCCGGGCGAACGCAACTGGGGCTATGACGGCGTGCTGCCGTTTGCCCCGCAACACAGTTATGGCACCCCGATGCAACTGCGCGAATTGATTGACCAGGCCCACGGCCATGGCCTGATGGTCGTGCTCGATGTGGTCTACAACCATTTCGGCCCGGACGGCAATTATCTCGGCCAGTATGCCAGCGGATTTTTCCGCGAAGATCGCAAGACCCCCTGGGGCGCGGCGATCGATTTTCGCCGCCGCCAGGTGCGCGACTTCTTTATCGAAAACGCCCTGATGTGGCTGCAGGATTACCGCATCGACGGCCTGCGCCTGGACGCCGTGCACGCCATCGATGAGCCGGATTTTCTCGCCGAGCTGGCACGCCGGGTGCGCAATGACATCGCTCCCGGGCGTCAGGTGTGGCTGAGCCTTGAGAACGAACATAACCAGTCACACCTGCTCGAACAGGGCTTCGATGCGCAGTGGAACGACGATGGCCATAACGCCCTGCACGTGCTACTGACCGGTGAGCAGGAGGCGTACTACGCCGATTACAGCGAATCGACCATCGACAAACTGGCACGCTGCCTGAGCCAGGGCTTCGTCTTCCAGGGCCAGCCCGACCGCAACGGCCGCCCCCGCGGCGAGCCCAGCGGCCATTTGCCGCCTACCGCCTTTGTACTGTTCCTGCAGAACCACGACCAGATCGGCAATCGCGCATTCGGCGAGCGCCTCAACCAGCTGTGCCCGCTACCCGCCTTGCGGGCCGCCACCACCCTGTTGCTGCTGGCACCGATGATCCCGCTGCTGTTCATGGGCGATGAATGGGGCTGCGAGCAACCTTTCGTCTTTTTTACCGATCATCACGACGAACTCGCCGATGCCGTGCGCGCAGGCCGGCGGGCCGAGTTCGCCAGTTTTGCCGCCTTTGCCGACGCCGCGACCCGGGCGCGGATTCCCGACCCCAACGCCGTCACCACCTTCAACGCCTCAAGGCCGCGCCCGCCCCAATCGCGCCAGCAACCCTGGCTACAGTTATACCGTGAACTGCTGGCCCTGCGCGCCCGGCACATCGCCCCGCACCTGCCTGGTATCCGCGCCCTCGGTGCCCGGGTGCTGGGGCCGCAGGCCCTGAGTGTGCGCTGGCAGCTGAAAAGCGGCGGCGTGCTGCGTATCGACCTGAACCTTGGCCCGACCTCGCAACGTGCCGACCTGCCCGATAACGCTGCGCGACTGTTCACCTGCAGCGAGGCTTGCGTCGGCACTACGCACCTGCCGCCCTACACCACCCTGGTCAGCCTGATGCCGACCACCCCAGCGGAGCCTGCCCATGACTGACCCTCGCTTGCAGCAACTGGCCGAACTGGCGGGCCTGGCCGTGGACTGGATCGACGCCAACGGCCGCGCCCAGCGGGTCAGCGACCCGGCGCTGCAGCGGGTGCTGGCCGGGCTTGGCCATCCGGCCGATAGCGTCGAGGCGATCGAAGCCAGCATCCAGGCCCTGCTCAGTGCCCACGATGCCCGCCACCTGCCGCCGCTGTTGACCGTTGACCAACACCAGCCACTGGAGCTGGCAGGCTATTTCCCGGCGTCGATGCCGTGCCGGGTGCTGCTTGAGGATGGCAGCGAACAACAGCTGCAGTTGGATGACCAGGCCAGGCTTGCCGGTAGCTTGCCTATCGGCTATCACCAGGTGCAGATCGACCAGCAGCACTTCACCCTGGCCGTAGCGCCCGCACGCTGCTACAGCATTGCCGATGCCCTCGGCACACCAACACCGCGCTGCTGGGGGCTGAGCGCCCAGTTGTACAGCCTGCGTCGCCCCAACGACGGCGGCTATGGCGACTGCCTGGCCCTCGAAGCCCTGGTGCGCAGCGCCGCCGAACGTGGCGCCGATGCCCTGGCGATCAGCCCGCTGCACGCCATGTTCGCCAGCGACACCCAGCGCTACAGCCCTTACTCGCCGTCCAGCCGGCTGTTTCTCAACAGCCTGTATGCCAGCCCCGCGGCGCTGCTGGGGGACCGCGCGGTGCGCATGGCCATTGAGGCTTGTCAGTTGCACGACCCGCTTGAGCAGCTTGAACTATTGCCACTGATCGACTGGCCGCAGGCGGCGTCGTTTCGCCAGCGCCTGCTGCGCGCGCTGTATCGCGACTTCATCGCCGCTGAGCACCCGTTGTTCGCCGATTTCAGCAGCTATCGCCAGCACGCTGGGCCCGCACTGGAGCGCCACTGCCGCTTCGAGGTGCTGCTCGAGCATGCGCTCAAACGCGATATCGGCCAGGACTGGCGCGGCTGGCCCGCCGCCTGGCACGACCCGCATAGCCCGCAGGTGAGCGCCTTCGCCCGCCAGCACAGTGAGGAGGTGGAGTTTCACGCCTTCTGCCAATGGCTGATCGAACGCAGCCTGCAGCGCGCCCAGGATGCGGCGCGCAGCAACGGCATGAGCATCGGCCTGATCGCTGACCTGGCGGTGGGAGCCGACGGCGCCGGCAGCCAGGCCTGGAGCCGCCAGGACGAGCTGCTGGCGGGTCTGAATGTCGGCGCCCCGCCCGACATCCTCAACCGTACCGGGCAAAACTGGGGCATCTGCGCCTTCTCGCCCGAAGGCCTGCGGCGCAACGGCTACCGCGCCTTTATCGAAATGCTGCGAGCCAACTTCGCCCATGCCGGGGGCCTGCGCATCGATCATGTCATGGGCCTGCAACGCCTGTGGCTGATCCCGCAAGGCGCAAGCCCGGCCGAGGGTGCCTACCTGCACTACCCACTCGATGACCTGCTGCGCCTGCTCAGCCTTGAGTCAGTGCGACACCAGGCAATCGTGCTGGGCGAAGACCTCGGCACCGTCCCTGAAGGGCTGCGCGAGAAACTCGCCGCACGGGCGATCCTCGGCATGCGCGTGCTGCTGTTCGAACAGGACCCGCCCGGCCACTTCAAGCCCATCCTCGACTGGCCCGACAGCGCCCTGGCGACCACCAGCACCCATGACCTGCCGACGCTGGCCGGCTGGCTGGAGGCCCGCGATATTGACTGGAACCAGCGCCTGGCCCTGATCGACGGCATCACCGAACGCCACTGGCGCGAAACCCGCCAGCACGAGCGTCAGGGCCTGCGGCGGATCCTCGAACACAACTACGGCCAACCCCTGGCAGACAGCGACGCCCTGATCGATGCCAGCATCCGCTACCTCGGCCATACCCGCGCGCCGCTGGTGCTGGTCCCGCTGGAAGACCTGCTGGGCATCGATGAGCAACCCAACCTGCCGGGCACCACCAACAGCCACCCGAACTGGCGCCGGCGCTTTGCCCTGCCGGCCACTGCCCTGCTCGACGACGAGGACGCGGCGCGGCGCCTGGAGCTGCTGGCGCAGGCTCGCGAACAAGCCTGGGAGCGTGACCGATGAAAGCCCTGAGCGCCACCCTGCGCCTGCAGTTTCATGCTGACTTCAGCCTCGACGACGCCGCCGCGCTGGTGCCCTACTTCGCCCGCTTAGGGGTCAGCCACCTGTATGCCTCGCCGTTGCTGCGCGCCCGCCCCGGCTCGCGCCATGGTTACGATGTGGTCGACCCCGGCCAGGTCAGCCCGCAGCTCGGCGGCGAAGCGGCGCTGGTGCGGCTGGTGGCGGCGCTGCGCTTGCACGGCATGGGCCTGATCCTCGACATGGTGTCCAACCACATGGCGGTCGGCAGCGACAATCCCTGGTGGCAGGACCTGCTGGCCTGGGGCCGGCGCAGCCGCTATGCCGAATTCTTCGACATCCAGTGGCACTCGCCCGACCCGCTGCTCGAAGGCCAGTTGTTGCTGCCGTTTCTGGCCAGTGACTACGGTGCGATGCTGCAAGGCGGTGAAATCCCTCTGCAGTTCGATGCCGCTACTGGGCAGTTTCATATCCAGCATCACCACCACCGCTTTCCGATCTGCCCGGCCGACTACGGGGTGATTCTCGCCAATGGTGGCGCCGCCCTGCAGGCGCTGGGCGCACGCTTGGAGAGCCTGCGCACGGCTGCCGATGCGCCGGTGCGCGCCCGGCCGCTGCTGGCCGAGCTGGCCGCGCTGTCCAGGCAGCAGCCCCTGGACAATCTGCTCAGTGCATTCGACAGCCGCACGCCAGAAGGCTTCCAGCGCCTGCACGCGCTGCTCGAGCGCCAGCCCTATCGCCTGGCCAGCTGGCGCACCGCCGGCGACGACATCAACTGGCGGCGTTTCTTCGACGTCAACGAACTGGGCGGTTTGCGCGTGGAGCGCGCAGCGGTGTTCGAAGCGACCCACGGCAAGGTGTTCGAGCTGATCGGCCGCGGGCTGGTCGATGGGTTGCGCATCGACCACATCGACGGCCTGGCCGACCCGCGAGGCTACTGCCGCAAGCTGCGCCGCCGGGTCGACGGGCTGCTGGCCCAGCGCCCACTGGAGGCGGCACTGGAGCACTTTCCGATCTATGTCGAGAAAATCCTCGGCGCCGGCGAGCAATTGCACCGCGATTGGCACGTCGACGGCACCACCGGTTATGAGTTCATGAACCAGGTCTCGCTGCTGCAGCATGACCCGGACGGCGAAGGTGAACTGGCCGCGCTGTGGAGCGCACTCAGCGATCGCCCGGATTTTACCGAGGAAGTGCGCCTGGCCCGCCAGCAGATCCTCAATGGCAGCCTGGCCGGCGATTTCGAGTCGGTGGCCCAGGCATTGTTGCAGGTAGCCCGCGACGACCTGATGAGCCGCGACCTGACCTTCGGCGCCATCCGCCGCACCGTGCAGGCCCTGATCGAGCACTACCCGGTGTACCGCACCTACATCAATGCCTGCGGGCGCCCCAGCGAAGACGAAGCGTTTTTCCAGCAGGCCCTGCGTGGCGCTCGCCAGTGCCTGAGCGAAGCCGACTGGCCGGTGCTCGATTACCTGCAGCGCTGGCTCGGCGGCGAACCCTGGCGCCAGTTGCCGCCAGGCCGGCCACGCAAACACCGCCGTCATGCCTGCGTGCGCTTCCAGCAACTGACGTCACCCACCGCCGCCAAGGCCGTGGAAGACACCGCGTTATACCGTTCGGCTCTGCTGCTGTCGCGCAACGATGTCGGCTTTGATGCCGAGCGCTTCAGCGCCCCGGTCGAGGACTTCCATCAGCACTGCAGCGAGCGCCTGGAGCAGTTCCCGGACAACCTGCTCACCACCGCCACCCATGACCATAAACGCGGCGAAGACACCCGCGCGCGCCTGGCGGTGCTGAGCGAGCGCAGCAGCTGGTTTGCCAGCCGGGTCGAACACTGGCGCGAACTTGCCAGCCCCTTGCGCTGCACCCTGGCCGACGGTGAGGCGCCTGGCGCCGGTGATGAACTGCTGTTGTATCAGACCCTGCTCGGCAGCTGGCCGCTGGAGCTCGACGAGAACGATCCGTTGGCCCTGGAAGCCTTTGCCGAGCGCCTGCGCCAATGGCAGCGCAAAGCCCTGCGCGAAGCCAAGCTGCGCAGCAGCTGGAGCGCACCGAACGAGGCCTACGAGCAGGCCTGCCTGGACTTTATCGATACCCTGCTGCTGGAGCGCGCCAGTCAGCAGTTGCGCCATTCCCTGGCCGAGGCGGCGCAAGCGATCGCCTGCCCGGGGGCCCTCAACAGTTTGGCCCAATGCCTGCTGCGCATGACTGCGCCAGGGGTGCCCGACCTGTACCAGGGCAACGAATTCTGGGACTTGAGCCTGGTCGACCCGGACAACCGCCGGCCGGTGGATTTTGCCCGCCGCCGCCAGGCGCTGGGGGACGGCACCACAACGTCGCAACTGCTGCAGGACTGGCGCAGCGGTCGGGTCAAACAGGCGCTGATCAACCAGGTGCTGGAGTGGCGTCAACAGTACCCCCTGTTGTTCCTGCGCGGTCGCTACCTGCCCGTTGAAGTGCGCGGCAGGCACGCCGAGCGGGTCCTGGCGTTTGCCCGGGTGAGTGCCGACGAGCACGCCATTGTTGTCGTGCCACGCCTGGCCTGGGGCTTGCTTGCACAGTCGCCAATACCCCTGATCCCGGCACAGAACTGGGACGATACCCGGCTGATCCTGCCGTTTGCCTTGTCGCCTGCCAATTGCTCGGGACTGTTTGCCACAGGCGCAGTCTCAGCCTCACAGGAGCTGTGGCTGAGTACTGCACTCAAGGAGTTTCCGGTCAATCTGTTCATTGAACATCATTAAGTCCTCAGGAGCGTCGAGATGAGTGTCGAAGAAAAACGTATCCGTGAATTCGCCTATCAGATCTGGGAATCGGAAGGCCGGCCCGAAGGCCAGGAGCAGCGCCATTGGGACATGGCGCGCAAGCTCGCCGAAGCCGAAGCGCTGGCGCCCAAGGTGACACCGCGCAAACCCGCCAAGGCGCCGCCGGCCAGCACCGGCAAGGCCAAGCCGGCCGGCGCTACGGCGGCGCCGAAGAAGCCCAGGGCTGCCAAGAAGCCGCCGCTGGCTTAAGCCGTTGAAAGCATCGCTGGCAAGCCAGCTCCCACAGGGGCTGCTTGCACCGAATCCTGTGGGAGCCGGCTTGCCGGCGATGGGCTGCAGAGCAGTCCCAGCCTCATCAAGGAGCACAAATGACCATCCGCAAAGCCAAGCCCGCCGCCGAAGTCCACCCCGAACCCTCGCGCATCCGTGAAGGCCTGCCCTTCCCCCTGGGCGCCACCTGGGATGGGCTGGGGGTCAACTTCGCGCTGTTCTCGGCCAATGCCACCAAGGTCGAGCTGTGCCTGTTCGATGCCAGCGGCGAGGTCGAGCTCGAGCGCATCGAGCTGCCGCAATACACCGACGAGATCTTCCACGGCTACCTGCCCGACGCCCACCCCGGGCAAATCTATGGCTACCGGGTGCACGGCCCCTACGCCCCGGAAAACGGCCACCGTTTCAACCCCAACAAACTGCTGATCGACCCCTATGCCAAGCAGTTGGTCGGCCGCCTGAAATGGTCCGAGGCACTGTTCGGCTACACCATCGGCCACCCTGATGGCGACCTCAGTTTCGATCAACGCGACAGCGCGCCGTTCGTGCCCAAGTGCAAGGTCATCGACCCGGCCTACACCTGGGGCCGCGACCAGCGCGTAGGCGTTCCCTGGGAGCGGACGATCCTCTACGAAGCCCACGTACGTGGCATCAGCATGCGCCACCCGGCAGTCCCCGAGGCCAACCGTGGCACCTTCGCCGGGCTGATGTGCGACGAACTGCTCGGCCATATCAAACAGCTGGGAGTGTCGTCGATCGAATTGCTGCCGATTCACGCCTTCGTCAACGACCAGCACCTGCTGCAAAAGGGCCTGAACAATTATTGGGGCTACAACAGCATTGCCTTCTTTGCCCCGCACCCGCGTTACCTGGCCAACGGCAAGATCGCCGAATTCAAGGAGATGGTCGCACACCTGCATGACGCCGGCCTGGAGGTGATCCTCGACGTGGTCTACAACCACACGGCCGAGGGCAATGAGCTGGGCCCGACCCTGTCGATGCGCGGCATCGACAATGCCTCCTACTACCGCCTGATGCCCGACGACAAGCGCTTCTACGTCAATGATTCCGGCACCGGCAACACCCTCGACCTCAGCCACCCCTGCGTGCTGCAGCTGGTGACCGATTCGCTGCGCTACTGGGCCGGGGAAATGCACGTGGACGGTTTTCGCTTTGACCTGGCGACCATCCTCGGCCGTTATCACCAGGGCTTTGACGAGCGCCACAGTTTTCTTGTCGCCTGCCGTCAGGACCCGTTGCTCAGCCAGGTGAAACTGATTGCCGAGCCCTGGGATTGCGGCCCCGGCGGTTACCAGGTGGGCAACTTCGCTCCCGGCTGGGCGGAATGGAATGACCGCTTTCGCGATACCGTGCGCGCCTTCTGGAAAGGCGACGAAGGCCAGCTGGCCGACTTTGCCGCGCGCATGACCGCCTCCGGCGAGCTGTTCAACCGCCGCGGGCGCAGGCCCTATGCTTCGATCAACTTCATCACCGCCCACGACGGTTTCACCCTGCGCGACCTGGTGTCGTACAACGACAAGCACAATGAGGACAACGACGAAGACAACCAGGATGGCAGCAACAACAACCTGTCCTGGAACCACGGCGTCGAGGGCCCCACCGACGACCCCGAAATCAAGGCCCTGCGCCTGCGCCAGATGCGCAACTTGTTCGCCACCCTGCTGTTGGCCCAGGGTACGCCGATGATCGTTGCCGGTGACGAATTCAGCCGCACCCAGCACGGCAACAACAACGCCTATTGCCAGGACAGTGAGATCGGCTGGGTCAACTGGGAGCTGGACGACGACGGCGCCGCGCTGCTCAAGTTCGTCAAGCGCCTGACCACGTTGCGCCTGACTTACCCGGTGCTGCGCCGTTCGCGTTTTCTGGTCGGCGACTACAATGAGGCGATCGGGGTCAAGGATGTCACGTGGCTGGCGCCGGACGCCAGCGAAATGAGCGTCGAGCAATGGCAGGACGCCCACGGGCGCTGCCTGGGCATGCTCATGGATGGCCGCGCCCAGGTCAGTGGCATCCTGCGCCCGGGGGCCGACGCCACCTTGCTGCTGATCGTCAACGCTCATCACGACACGGTGGCCTTCACCCTGCCCGGCGTGCCGGAGGGCGAATACTGGAACTGCCTGGTCGACACCGACCGGCCGCACCTGCGCAAAGACGAGCAGCATGCCTTTGCCAGCGAGTTTCAGGTCAGCGGTCGCTCGCTGGTGTTGCTCGAGCTGTACCGTGACGACGATGCGTGACTGCCGGGGAACTGCACGTACCCCGGCAAGTCCGATGCTATAGATGGGTCGAACAGGAGTCACCGTGAGCGCTGAATCGGACACCCGCCATACAGCTACCGCCCGCCAGGCTGCAGCGGTCAAGCGCCTGCAGGTGCTGACCGTCAACACCCACAAGGGTTTTACCGCCTTTAACCGCCGCTTCATCCTCCCCGAACTGCGCGAAGCGGTGCGCAGTACCCGCGCCGACATTGTGTTTCTTCAGGAAGTGCTCGGTTCCCACGACCGGCATGCCGCACGCTACGCCAGTTGGCCGCCGACTTCGCAGTACGAATTTCTGGCCGACAGTATGTGGAGCGATTTCGCCTACGGTCGCAACGCCGTGTACCCGGACGGCCATCACGGCAATGCGCTGTTGTCCAAGTACCCGATCATCGAGCACCGTAATCTCGACGTGTCGATTACCGGCCCCGAGCGCCGCGGTTTGCTCCATTGCGTGCTGGATGTACCCGGACAGCGCGAGGTGCATGCCATTTGCGTGCACCTGTCGTTGCTCGAAAGCCATCGGCAACAACAGCTGCAGTTGCTGCGCCGGCTGCTCGATTCGCTGCCGGCCGATGCCCCGGTGATCATCGCCGGCGACTTTAACGACTGGCAACTGCGTGGCAATCGCACCCTCAACCTGCACCGCGACCTGCACGAAGCCTTCGAGCGCCATCATGGCCTGCTCGCCCGCACGTACCCCGCGCGCCTGCCGCTGTTGCGCCTGGACCGCATCTACCTGCGCAACGCCAATAGCCATGCCCCGCAAATCCTCGGCAACAAGCCCTGGAGCCACCTCTCCGATCATCTGCCATTGGCGGTGGAAGTGCAGCTTTAGCAATCATTCGGCATAGCCGTGACGCTGGAAAGAGCAGTTGCGGCTATCGAATGTGAATTTTTGTTTTATTTCAATGTATTGCCACCACTAATAGTTTGATAACAGTTATTTCACGCTTTCTTGACGCCCGCCCGCTCCTCTCCTTAGCTAGAAGTAATGCAGCAATTGCAGATTCCATTCCGAGCCTCTAGCGCGCGCTTTTCAGCGCGCGGCAGGGACCGGTTTGCTGGTTTGGGTCGCCCTCTGGTTTTGCCTTACAGCCCGTGACATCAGGCCAGAACCCTGGCTATAAAAACAGAGGATATCCGCTATGAAAAAAACTCCGAATCCTACGGGCTTTGAGTATGTTTTCTATGCGGTTTCCACGTCGCTGCTACTGGCAACCCCGTTGGAAACCCATGCATTGGGCCTGGAGGATAACGAACCGTTCAGCAACCTGGTGCAGGCTCAGCCTGTACTCTCGCTCAACCCGGTCAGCACCAGCGGCCTGGGCCTGAGCACCCTCGGGGCGTTTTCCGAGCGCCTGGCCGAGCGCCACGCCCCGGCCGCGACCGACCCTATCGCCAGCCAGTGGGCGCAGTTTTTCCCGACCCCGGTCCGCACCCCGAGCCCGGAAGTCGACAACCTCGGCATATCGAACCAGAGTCTGCAGATCAGCCCGGACCTGTTCATTCGTGAAACCAGTGGCGGCAATACTCACCGTGCCGGTTTCTTTGTCGGCCACAGCAACCTGCAAAGCGGTTTTGACGGCCTGCGCAAACCCCAGGTCGGCAACAAGGAAAGCGTCCTCAACCTCGACGGACAAAGCCTGGGTGTGTACTGGAGCATGACCCACGATCAGGGCTGGCACCTGGATGCCGTGGCCATGGGCACTCGCTTCGATATCAATGGCCGCAGCGAAACCGGCCAGCGCCTGGATGGCAACGGCCATGCCCTGACCCTGTCGGTCGAAGGTGGCTACCCCATCAGCCTGGGTAACAACTGGACCCTCGAGCCGCAAGCACAGTTGATCAACCAGCAGTACTTTCCGGGCAGCCAGACCCAGACCGACACCCAGGAGGCGTTCGACCAGCAACCGAACTGGACCGGCCGGGTCGGTGCCAAGTTGTCTGCGCATTACAACGTACGCGGCATGCCGATCGAACCGTTCGTGCGCACCAACGTCTGGTATGACTTCTCCAACGCCGACACCCTGAGCCTGGACAAGGTCGACAAGATCAGCAGCGGGCGCAATTCCGCCACGGTCGAACTGGGCTTGGGCCTGGTGGCACGGGTAACGCCAAAGGTGGCGCTGTTTGTCAGTGCCGATTACAGCAGCAATGTCGATGACAATGACCTGAACGGGCTGATCGGCAACCTGGGGATCAGGGTACGGTGGTGATGCGAGCGCTTCGCGCTCGATCGCTGGCAAGGCCAGCTCCCACAGGTTCGCTGCATGCAGGCCCTTTGTGGGAGCCGGCCTTGCCGGCGATGGCAATCACTGCGGTCGCAGGATCAACACCCCCAACGGCGGCAGGTTCAACCCCAGCGACAACGGCTGGCCATGGCTGGGCAACGCCTGGCTGGCCACCTCGCCGAGGTTGCCGTAGTTGGACCCGGCATAGCCCTCGGCATCGCTATTGAACACCTCGGCCCAGCGCTCACCAAACGGCACACCGATGCGATAACCCTCGCGCGGCACCGGGGTGAAGTTGGCCACCACCAGCAGCGGCTCGCCGTCAGCGCTCCAGCGCAGCCAGGCATAGACGCTGTTGTGTGCATCATCGCCAATCAACCATTGAAAGCCCTGGGGCAGGCAGTCCTGCTCGTGCAAGGCACGCTCTTCGCGGTACAGGCGGTTGAGGTCGCTGACCAGGCGCTGCACGCCCAGGTGCTCGGGGTACTTGAGCAGATACCAGTCCAGCTCGCTGTCGTGGTTCCACTCGCGCCACTGGCCGAACTCGCAGCCCATGAACAGCAGCTTCTTGCCCGGATGGGTCCACATGAAGGTCAGGTAGGCGCGCAGGTTGGCGAACTTCTGCCAGCGATCGCCGGGCATCTTGTCGATCAGCGAGTGCTTGCCGTGCACCACTTCGTCATGGGAGATCGGCAGGATGAAATGCTCGGAATAGGCATAGATCAGGCCGAAGCTCATCTCGTTGTGGTGATAGGTGCGATGGATCGGGTCGTTCTGGATGTAGTGCAAGGTGTCGTGCATCCAGCCCATGTTCCACTTGTAGGCAAAGCCCAGGCCGCCCTGCTGGGTCGGCTGGCTGACGCCCGGCCAGGCCGTGGACTCTTCGGCGATCACCAGGGCACCGGGGGCTTCCAGCGCCACCACGTCGTTGAGGTGACGCAAAAAGTCGATGGCTTCGAGGTTCTCGCGCCCGCCATGGCGGTTGGGCACCCACTCCCCGGCCTTGCGTGAATAATCGCGGTAGAGCATCGAGGCGACAGCATCCACCCGCAGGCCATCGATATGAAAGTGCTTGAGCCAGTGCAGCGCCGAAGCCAGCATGAAGCCGTGCACTTCGGTACGGCCGAGGTTGTAGATCAGCGTATCCCAGTCCTGATGGAAGCCCTCCAGCGGGTTGTCGTACTCGTACAGCGCGGTGCCGTCGAAACGCACCAGGCCGTGGCTGTCGGTGGGGAAATGCGCCGGCACCCAATCAAGGATCACGCCGATGCGCGCCTGGTGGCAGGCGTCGATAAAGGCGGCAAAATCCTCGGCCGTGCCATAGCGCGCGGTGGGCGCGAACATCGACAGCGGTTGATAGCCCCAGGAGCCGCCAAAGGGGTGCTCCATGATCGGCATCAGCTCGATATGGGTAAAGCCCAGCTGCAGGATATAAGGCACCAGGCGCTCGGCCAGTTCGCGCCAGTTGTAAAAACGCGCCACTTCGCCGTTGTCGTCCAGCTCGCATTGCCAGGAGCCAGCGTGCAGCTCGTAGATCGACAGCGGCGCATGGGTGGCCTGGCGCTCGCCACGCTGCTGCATCCAGTCCTGGTCCTGCCAGTCGTGGGCCAGGGGACCTGCGACCCTCGAGGCGGTGCTTGGCGGCAGTTCCGTAGCGCGAGCCAGCGGGTCGGCCTTGAGCGGCAGGATGCCTTCGCGCCCGAGCACTTCATACTTGTAAGCTTCGCCGGCCTGCAGGCGCGGCACGAACAGCTCCCAGACCCCGGACGGGTGGCGCAGGCGCATGGGGTGTCGGCGCCCGTCCCAATTGTTGAAATCACCCACCACCGACACCCGCCGGGCATTCGGTGCCCACACTGAAAAGCGCACGCCGTCGACGCCTTCGACCTTCACCGGTTGCGCGCCCATGGCCCCGGACAGGTCGCGATGATTGCCCTCGGCGAACAGATAAAGGTCCATGTCGCCGAGCACCGGCCCGAAGCTGTAAGGGTCTTCGGTGACCTGCTCACCGCCGGCCCAGTTGATCTGCAACAGGTACGGCTGTTGCTCCGCCAGACGGGTGATGAACAACCCCGGTACCGGGCCCTGCTCCAGCACGGCCAGGACACGACTGTCGTCGCGCGCCAACACCCGCACGTTCAGGGCATTGGGCAAATAGGCGCGGACAAACTGGCCTCCGGCACCATCCGGGTGCGGACCGAGCACCGCGAACGGGTCGGCGTGTTCGGCGTTTACCAGGGCGTCGATATCACGCTGCCCCAGCCCGCCTTCCTCGCGCTTGCGTTGAGTCATTTACTGCTCTCCCCAGGTACTGATCAGACCATGCAGGCCATGCAAAGGCACAGCCAGCCAATGCGGACGGTTCTCGGCTTCGTAGAGGATTTCATAGGCGGCCTTCTCGAGCGTGAACAACGCCAGCGCCGCCTGCTCGCCGTCGCCGTGCTCCCAGGCATGGGGCATGGCCGCGCTGGCCAGGCCATAGGCTTCGATGAAGGCATGCCGGGCCTGGTGCAGGTAACGGCGGGCAACACGTTGACGGGCCTGACGGGCAGCCTCGGAAAGGTCGACAGCAGAAGCACTGCGCAGCACCATCGCTGCAGCATAGTCGAAGGAGCGCAGCACGCCGCTGACATCCTTGTACGGGCTGTGTTTGGCCCGCCGCTGTTGCAGCGGCCGCGCCGGCTCACCCTCGAAATCGATCAGGTAGGCGTCGCCCTGGACCACCAACACCTGGCCCAGGTGCAGGTCGCCGTGCACACGCATCAGCAGCCCGCCCAGCGCCTGCTTGCTCAGTTCGCCAATGTGCTCGAGCAGGCGCTTGCGCTGCTGTTGCAGGTCGTCGACCAGGGCCTGGCTGTCGCTGTCGAGGCTGGCGCGGTGTTCCTGCAGCAAGTCCAGGGCGCGGCTCAGCTGGGCGCTGATGTGCTTGTTCCAGGCCTGGCTGTCGCGCCGGTTGCTGGCCCGCGGCTGGAACGCAGGATCTGCGCTGGGCGCGGCCAGCAGCAGGTGCATCTCACCCAGGCGCTGCCCCAGCAAGGCGGCGAAATCGGCCAGGTCCTGCAGGGCATCGGTGTGCACGTCCTGGTCCTTGCTCGAAGGCTCCATCTCGTCACGAATGGCCCGTTCCAGGTTGTTCTGGGTCCAGTCCCAGGCGTCGCCCTGGTTGCTCAGGTAGCCCTGGGCGATCATCAGCAGGTGCGGCTGCGCCTGATCATCCACGCGGCTCACCCACGCCAGCAGCGGCGAAATGTTGGCAAAGCCGGCGGCGCTCAGGTAGGCGCTCATTTCCAGCTCCGGGTGCACCCCGGGGTTGACCCGGCGGATCAGCTTGAGCACCAGGCTGCCACCGACCACCACCGAGCTGTTGGACTGCTCGGCGCTCAGGTAGCGCACTTGAGCGTCCTCACCCAGGTTCAAGGCCGCCAGTTGCCCGCTGGCCTCGAAACGCAGCTCACCTTCGCCGCACGGCAAGCGCAGGCCATCCTTGCAGCCGGCAAGCACCGCGCGCACGAAACTTTCCAGGACAAAACCGTCGGTAATCAAGCCCACCTGGCGACCGCGGCGAACCCGCGCCAAGGCCAGCTGCTGCGGCGCCGGGCTGTTGAGGTGCTCTTCGGCGATCAGGCCGAACGGCAGTTGATAGCGACTGCTCCGACCGCCGCCCTGCACCACGATCTCGCTGAGCAACACCGGGCTGGTGGGCGCGCCGAAGCGCACGCCATAGGCGATCTGCACGTGTTCGATCACGGTTTCCTTGCCGGCAAACCAACGGCGCTTGGGCAGGTACTGCGGCAACACACTGTCTTGCAGGATGGCCCGCGACGGCGCCTCCAGCAGTTCCTCCATACGCTTTTTCAACACCAGCGTAGTGAACTCCGGCAGGCTCTGGGCCGGCTCGACGTGCCAACTGGGCATCTGATCCTTGTCAGCCAGCAGGAACCAGTAAAAGCCATAGGGCGGCAAGGTCAGCAGGAACGGCAACTGGCCGATCGGCGGAAAGGCACTGCCGCCGAGCATCTCCACCGGCACCTTGTCGGCATACTGCTGAAGTTCGAGCTCTGCCGCTTGTGCGGCGCGCGAGACGTTGGCCACGCAGAGGATGATCTCGGTCTTGCCATCGGTGCCGGTGTACTCGCGCAGATAGGCCAGGATCCGCCGGTTGCTCGGCGACAGCATTTTCAGCGTGCCGCGGCCAAAGGCCTTCTGCTGCTTGCGCACCGCCAGCAAGCGCCGGTTCCAGTTCAGCAGCGAGTGCGGATCATGGGCCTGGGCTTCGACGTTGACCGACTGGAAGCCGTACAGCGGGTCCATGATCGGCGGCAGCACCAGGCGCGCCGGGTCCGCGCGGGAGAAACCGCCATTGCGGTCGATCGACCACTGCATGGGTGTGCGCACACCGTCGCGGTCCCCCAGGTAGATGTTGTCACCCATGCCGATCTCGTCGCCGTAATACAGGGTCGGGGTGCCGGGCATCGACAGCAGCAGGCTGCACAACAGCTCGACCCGGCGCCGGTCGCGTTGCAGCAGCGGCGCCAGGCGGCGGCGAATACCGAGGTTGATCCGCGCCCGGCGGTCCTCGGCGTAGTAGTTCCACAGGTAGTCGCGCTCACGGTCGGTGACCATTTCCAGGGTCAGCTCATCGTGGTTGCGCAAGAAGATCGCCCACTGGCAGTTGCTCGGAATCTCCGGGGTCTGGCGCAGGATATCGGTAATTGGAAAGCGGTCTTCCTGGGCCACGGCCATGTACATGCGCGGCATCAACGGGAAGTGAAAGGCCATATGGCACTCATCGCCCTGCCCTTCGCCAAAGTACAGCTGGGTGTCTTCCGGCCATTGATTGGCCTCGGCCAGGAGCATGCGGTCGGGGTAGTTGGCGTCGATTTCGGCGCGGATCTTTTTCAGCACCTGGTGGGTTTCGGGCAGGTTCTCGTTGTTGCTGCCGTCACGCTCGATCAGGTAAGGGATGGCGTCCAGGCGCAGGCCGTCGACGCCCAGGTCGAGCCAGTAGCGCATCACCCCAAGCACCGCCTTGAGCACCTGCGGGTTGTCGAAGTTGAGGTCCGGCTGGTGCGAGTAGAAGCGGTGCCAGAAGTACTGGCCGGCCACCGGGTCCCAGGTCCAGTTGGATTTCTCGCTGTCGAGGAAGATGATCCGCGTGCCGTCGTACTTCTGGTCGCTGTCGGACCACACATAAAAGTCCCGGGCCTTGCTCCCGGGCTTGGCGTGGCGGGCCTTCTGGAACCACGGGTGCTGGTCGGAGGTATGGTTGATGACAAGCTCGGTGATCACCCGCAAGCCGCGCGTGTGCGCCTGGGCGATGAAGCGCTTGACGTCGGCCAGGGTGCCGTAGTCGGGGTGCACCGCCTTGTACTCGGCGATGTCGTAGCCATCGTCACGGCGTGGCGAGGGGTAGAACGGCAGCAGCCACAGGGTGTTGACTCCAAGCTCGGCGATGTAGTCGAGTTTGGCGATCAGGCCGGGGAAGTCACCGATGCCGTCGTTGTTGGAGTCGAAGAAGGACTTGACGTGTACCTGGTAGATGATCGCGTCCTTGTACCACAGCGGATCATCGATAAAGGCGGCTGGGCGGATGCGCTTGGCCATGCTCGACTCCTTTCTAGTGGGCTTTTTCGATACGCCAGATTCCAAACGGCAGATGCCAGGGCTCGATGCGCATCCATTGGGTCTTGCCGTGCCAGGTCCAGCGATGGCCGCTCATCAGGTCTTCACCGAAGGTATCGGCATTGTCGTCCAGCCCCAGCTCCCACAGCGGCAGTTCGAAATGCGCTTCCTGGGCGTTGTGCGGGTCGAGGCTGACAGCGATGAGGACGAAGTTGTCGCGCTGGGCGGTGCGTTTGCCGAAGTACAGGATGTTGTCGTTCCAGGCGTGATAGAAGGCCACGCCCAGGTGGGTGTGCAAGGCCGGGTTCTGCCGGCGAATGCGGTTGAGCTGGGCGATTTCGGCAATGATGTTGCCGGGCTGGGTGAAGTCCCGCGGGCGGATCTGGTACTTCTCCGAATCCAGGTACTCCTCCTTGCCCGGCACCGGCGTCGCCTCGCACAGCTCGAAGCCCGAGTACATGCCCCAGAGGCCCGACCCCATGGTCGCCAGGGCGGCGCGGATGAGAAACCCGGCGCGCCCGGACTCATGCAGAAAGTACGGGTTGATGTCCGGCGTGTTGACGAAGAAGTTCGGCCGGTAGCAGTAGCACCACGGCGGCTGGTTGAGCTCTTCAAAATAGCTTTGCAGCTCGGCCTTGGTGTTGCGCCAGGTGAAGTAGCTATAGCTCTGGGAATAGCCGACCTTGCCCAGGCGCGCCATCATCGCAGGCTTGGTGAAGGCTTCGGCGAGGAAGATGACCTCTGGGTACTGGCTGCGCACATTGGCAATCAGCCAGTGCCAGAACGGCAAGGGCTTGGTGTGCGGGTTGTCGACCCGGAAGGTCTTGACCCCCTCCTTCACCCAGCCCACGACCACGTCGCGCAGGGCCAGCCACAAGGCCGGTACCGAATCGGCGGCGTAGAAGTCGACGCTGACGATGTCCTGGTATTTTTTCGGCGGGTTCTCGGCGTAGCGGATGCTGCCGTCCGGGCGCCAGGAGAACCAGCCCGGGTGCTCCTTGAGCCAGGGGTGGTCCTGGGAGCACTGGATGGCAAAGTCCAGGGCGATTTCCAGGCCATGCTCGGCAGCGGCAGCCACCAGCCGGCGAAAATCCTCGCGGCTGCCCAGTTGCGGGTGAATCGCCTCGTGCCCGCCTTCGGCGCCGCCAATCGCATAAGGGCTGCCCGGGTCATCCGGCTCGGCCTGCAAGGCGTTGTTGCGGCCCTTGCGGTAGCGCACGCCAATGGGGTGAATGGGCGGGAAGTACAATACGTCAAAGCCCATGTCGCGGATCATTGGCAGGCGTTCGTGCACATCATTGAAGGTGCCATGTCGCTCAGGGTCATCGGTGATCGAACGGGGAAACAGCTCGTACCAACTGGCGAACTGCGCCTGGAGGCGTTCGACTTCCAGCGGGTATTCGGGGCTGCGACTGAGGTAGGTACGATGCTCGGCCTCGGCCATCAACAGCGCGGTGTCCGGGTGCAGCAGCAAGGCCACCTGCTCATCGGCGGGCAGGCCCGGCAGCTGCTGGTGCAAGGCCTGCAGCTGGTCGCGCAAGGGGCCTCTGCTGCGACCGATATTGTGCTTGACCAGCAGCTGCCCTTCCTGCAGCTCCAGTGGCACCGCGACACCGGCGTTGAATTTCTTCTCCAGGTCATGGCAATAGGTGGCGAACGGGTCGATCCAGGCCTCGATGCTGAACAGGTGGCGGCCCTGCTCGCTGACGGTGAATTCGGCCTGCCACAGGTCATTGCCGGCAAACTGCATCGGCACGCAATGCCAGCGCCGGCTATGGGCCTGGCGCCAGTTGAGCATCACCGCCAGGGCATCATGGCCATCGGCATAGACCTTGCTGCTGACCTGCACCGGCTCGCCCACCACCGCCTTGACCGCAAACAGTCCGCCATCGAGTACCGGCACGGTGTTCTCGATCACGATCCGCGGTTCGAGCAAGGCCTGGGACAGGCTCAGGGCCTGGTCCGGGTGGTCGCTCGCCGAGGGCATGCGGTCGGTTTCGAAGGGCTCATCGCGGGTCATCGAACATTGCTCCGTTATGAAGTGACGGTAAAGGTTCGAGCGGGGGCGCGGCTTGGGGTTCAAAAAAAATCAGCAATTGGCCAAGGCCAGGGTAGGAATCCTGAGCAGGTCATGCACATTCCCATCGGTGCCGGTCAAACCGACGGTGCCGCCCACCGTGGGCGACTCGCCGAGTAACGAGCCGCCGGTGAAAGCGTAGACATCGCGGGGCAAGCCCGCTCCTACAATCTGTAGGAGCGGGCTTGCCCCGCGAAAAATTCAGCGCTTGATCAGCTCTGCAATGCTGATCTCACGCATGCGAAACTTCTGCACTTTGCCCGTCACCGTCATCGGGAACTCCTCGACAAAGCGGTAGTAACGCGGAGTCTTGAAGTGGGCAATGCGGCTCTTGCACCACTGTTGCAGTTCGATCTCGCTGGCGCTGTGGCCGGGGTGAAACTTGATCCAGGCGACGATCTCCTCGCCATAGCGCTCATCGGGAATACCGATCACCTGCACATCCGCCACCGCCGGGTGAGTGAAGAAGAACTCCTCGAGCTCTCGCGGATAGATGTTCTCGCCACCGCGAATGATCATGTCCTTGTTGCGCCCGGCAATGCACACATAGCCTGCCTCGTTCATGGTCGCCAGGTCGCCGGTGTGCATCCAGCCCGCCGGGTCGATAGCTTCGCTGGTGGCCGCCGGATTGCCCCAGTAACCGAGCATGACGCTGTAACCGCGGGTGCACAGCTCGCCAATCTGCCCGCGCGGCACAATGCAGCCCTGTTCATCGATGATCTTGCTCTCCAGTTGCGGCTGGGTCCGCCCGACCGTGGTCACGCGCAGTTCCAGGTCGTCATCGGGACCGGTCTGCATCGACACCGGGCTGGTTTCGGTCATGCCGTAGGCGATCTGCACCTCGCTCATGTGCATCTCGCCGATCACCCGGCGCATCACCTCGATCGGGCACGTGGCGCCGGCCATGATCCCGGTGCGCAGGCTCGACAGGTCCATCTCCGGCCGCTGCGGGTGGTCGAGCATGGCGATGAACATGGTCGGCACACCGTACAGGGTGGTGGCCTGCTCTTCAGCCACGCAACTGAGGGTCAGCAGCGGATCGAAAGCGTCGTTGGGGTAGATCATGGTACTGCCATGGGTGATGCAACCGAGGTTGCCCATGACCATGCCGAAGCAATGGTACAGCGGCACCGGGATCACCATGCGGTCGTGCTCGTCAAGGCCCAGGCTCTCGCCGACCATGTAGCCATTGTTGAGGATGTTGTAGTGGCTGAGCGTGGCGCCCTTGGGGAAGCCGGTGGTGCCGGAGGTGTACTGGATGTTCACCGGCTGGTCGAACTGCAGGCTTTGCTGACGGGCCTGGAACTCGGCCGGTTCGGTTTCACTGGCAAGCTCGGCCAGACGATCCCAGGGCAGAAAGCCCGCCGGCGGCTGCAGGTCGAGGCTGATCAGCCCGCGCAGCTCCGGCAAGCGCTCACTGCGCAGTTGCCCTGGTGTTTGCCGGGCCAGGTCCGGCAGCAATTCACCGAGCATGGCGTGGTAATCGGAGGTTTTGAAGGCACCGGCGCTGATCAACCACTGGCAGCCGGACTGTTTGAGTACATACTCAAGCTCGCTGGTGCGGTAGGCCGGGTTGATGTTGACGAGGATCACGCCGATCTTGGCACTGGCGAACTGGGCAATGCACCACTGCGCACAGTTGGGGGCCCAGATTCCTAAGCGATCGCCGGTTTTCAGCCCTAGCGCCATTAGCGCCCGGGCATGCAGGTCGACGCTGGCGGCCAGCGACTGCCAGGTATAACGCTGGTGCTGGTGGCGCACCACCAGTGCCTCCCGCGTGGCAAAACGCGACACGGTCCGGTCAAACGCCTGGCCGATGGTCATGGCCAGCAACGGCTTGTCCTGGCGGCCCTGGGTATAGCTCGGTTGATTCATGGCGGTCCCTTTTTGTGGTTGTTCTGGGAGCTGACTCAAGCGGGTCTTACTCTGGCCCAAATTTACGTTAACGTAAAGGTCATGACGAGATTGACAGCATCGGGCGGCAGGTTTACGTTAACGTAAAGGTTACAAGCCCATCGCTGGCAAGCCAGCTCCCACAGTGTTCGGTGCACTCGCTACTTGTGGGAGCTGGCTTGCCAGCGATGAGGGCAGACACCACACCCTGATCCAAGAACAAATAGAAGGTGCCAGCATGCGTTATCCGACCCTGAACTTCGCCCTGGGCGAAACCATCGACATGCTCCGCGACCAGGTCCAGTCCTTCGTCGCCGCTGAACTGGCGCCGCGCGCCGCGCAGATCGACCAGGACAACCTGTTCCCCGCCGACATGTGGCGCAAGTTCGGCGACATGGGCCTGCTCGGCATCACCGTCCCGGAAGAATACGGCGGCGCCGGTCTTGGCTACCTGGCCCACGTGGTGGCCATGGAAGAAATCAGCCGCGGCTCGGCCTCGGTCGCCCTCTCCTACGGCGCCCACTCCAACCTCTGCGTCAACCAGATCAACCGCAACGGCAACGCCGAGCAGAAAGCCAAGTACCTGCCCAAGCTGATCAGCGGCGAGCACATTGGCGCCCTGGCCATGAGCGAACCCAACGCCGGCTCCGACGTGGTGTCGATGAAACTGCGCGCCGAACAGCGCGGCGACCATTTCGTCCTCAACGGCAGCAAGACCTGGATCACCAACGGCCCCGACGCCAACACCTATGTGATCTACGCCAAGACCGACCTGGAAAAAGGCGCCCACGGCATCACCGCCTTTATTGTCGAGCGCGATTGGAAGGGCTTCAGCCGCAGCAACAAGTTCGACAAGCTCGGCATGCGCGGCTCCAACACCTGCGAGCTGTTCTTCGACAACGTCGAAGTGCCCAAAGAGAACATCCTCGGTGTGCTCAACGGCGGCGTAAAAGTGCTGATGAGCGGCCTGGACTACGAACGCGTAGTGCTTTCCGGCGGCCCGACCGGGATCATGCAAGCCTGCATGGACCTGGTCGTACCCTACATCCACGACCGCAAGCAGTTCGGCCAGAGCATCGGCGAGTTCCAGCTGATCCAGGGCAAGATCGCCGACATGTACACCCAGCTCAACGCCGGCCGCGCCTACCTGTACGCCGTGGCCCAGGCCTGCGATCGCGCCGAAACCACGCGCAAGGACGCCGCCGGGGTCATCCTCTATACCGCCGAGCGCGCCACCCAGATGGCCCTTGAGGCGATCCAGATCCTGGGGGGCAACGGCTACATCAACGAGTTCCCGGCCGGCCGCCTGCTGCGTGACGCCAAGCTCTACGAGATCGGCGCCGGTACCAGTGAGATCCGCCGGATGCTGATCGGCCGCGAACTGTTCAACGAAACCCGCTGAGCACAAGGAATCGCGCCATGGCTACCTTGCACACCCAGATCAACCCACGCTCGGCGGAGTTCGCCACCAACAGCGCGGCCATGCTTGAACAGGTCAATGGCCTACGCAGCCTGATCGCCCAGGTTCACCAGGGCGGCGGCCCCAAAGCCCAGGAGCGGCACACCTCGCGGGGCAAACTGCTGCCGCGCGATCGGATCGACCGCCTGCTCGACGCCGGCTCGCCGTTCCTCGAAATAGGCCAACTGGCCGCCCATGCGGTGTACGGCGAAGACGTCCCGGCCGCTGGCGTGATCGCCGGCATCGGCCGGGTCGAAGGCGTCGAATGCATGATCGTCGCCAACGACGCCACGGTCAAAGGCGGCTCCTACTACCCCCTGACGGTGAAAAAACACCTGCGTGCCCAGGCCATCGCCCTGCAGAACCGCCTGCCGTGCCTGTACCTGGTGGACTCCGGCGGCGCCAACCTGCCGCGCCAGGATGAAGTGTTCCCCGACCGCGAGCACTTCGGGCGGATCTTCTTCAACCAGGCCAACATGAGCGCCCTCGGCATTCCACAGATCGCCGTGGTCATGGGCTCGTGCACCGCCGGTGGCGCCTATGTGCCCGCCATGGCCGACGAAGCGATCATGGTCCGCCAGCAGGCGACGATCTTTCTCGCAGGCCCGCCGCTGGTCAAGGCTGCCACCGGTGAAGTGGTCAGCGCCGAAGACCTCGGCGGCGCCGACGTGCACTGCAAGACCAGCGGCGTGGCCGACCACTATGCCGACAACGACGAACACGCCCTGGCCATCGCCCGGCGCTGCGTGGCCAACCTCAACTGGCACAAGCTTGGCGAGTTGCAGCAACGTGCCCCGGTGGCGCCGCTGTATAGCAGCGAAGAGCTGTACGGTGTGGTTCCGGCCGATGCCAAGCAGCCGTTCGATGTGCGCGAGGTGATTGCGCGGCTGGTCGACGGCTCGGTGTTCGATGAATTCAAGGCGCTGTTCGGCACCACCCTGGTGTGCGGCTTCGCCCACTTGCACGGATACCCGGTGGCGATCCTGGCCAACAACGGCATCCTCTTCGCGGAAGCGGCGCAAAAAGGCGCGCACTTCATCGAACTGGCCTGCCAGCGTGGCATCCCCCTGCTGTTCTTGCAGAACATCACCGGCTTCATGGTTGGCCAGAAGTACGAGGCTGGCGGCATCGCCAAGCACGGCGCCAAGCTGGTCACCGCCGTGGCCTGCGCCCAGGTGCCGAAGTTCACGGTGATCATCGGCGGCAGCTTCGGTGCCGGTAACTATGGCATGTGCGGCCGCGCCTACGACCCGCGCTTCCTGTGGATGTGGCCCAACGCGCGGATCGGCGTGATGGGCGCCGAACAGGCCGCCGGCGTGCTCGCCCAGGTCAAGCGCGAGCAGAGCGAACGCAGCGGCCACGCCTTCAGCGCCGAGGATGAAGCACGCCTCAAGCAACCGATCCTCGATCAGTACGAGCATCAGGGCCACCCCTACTACTCCAGTGCGCGGCTGTGGGACGACGGTGTCATCGACCCGGCGCAAACCCGCGAGATCCTGGGCCTGGCGTTGTCTGCGGCCCTCAACGCACCGATCGAACAAAGCCGTTTCGGCATTTTCCGGATGTGACCATGAGCGACTTCACTACCCTTGAACTGATCAAGGATCCCCGTGGTTTCGCCACCCTGTGGCTGAGCCGGGAAGACAAGAACAACGCCTTCAACGCGCAGATGATCCGCGAGCTGATCATCGCCATCGACCACATCGGCGCCGACAGCAGCCTGCGTTTCGTGCTGCTGCGTGGCCGTGGCCGGCACTTCAGCGCCGGTGCCGACCTGGCCTGGATGCAGCAGTCGGCACAACTGGACTACAACACCAACCTTGACGACGCCCGCGAGCTGGCCGAGCTGATGTACAACCTGGCGCGGCTCAAGGTGCCGACCCTGGCCGTGGTGCAAGGCGCAGCCTTTGGCGGCGCCCTGGGCCTGATCAGCTGCTGTGACATGGCCATTGGCGCCAGTGACGCGCAACTGTGCCTGTCCGAGGTGCGCATCGGCCTCGCCCCGGCGGTGATCAGCCCGTTCGTGGTCCAGGCCATGGGCGAGCGTGCCGCGCGCCGCTACGCCCTGACCGCCGAACGCTTCAGCGGCGAACGCGCCCGCGAGCTGGGCCTGCTGGCCGAAGCCTACCCGGCCGCCGAGCTGGAACAGCAGGTCGGCCAATGGATCGACAACCTGCTGCTCAACAGCCCGCAAGCCATGCGCGCCAGCAAGGAGCTGCTGCGCGAAGTCGGCCACGGCGAACTGACCCCGGCCATCCGTCGCTACTGCGAAAACGCCATCGCCCGCATCCGCGTCAGCCCCGAGGGGCAGGAAGGCCTGCGCGCCTTCCTGGAAAAACGCAGCCCGGCCTGGCAGGGCCAACCGTCGAACAAGGAGCCGCGCCCATGAGCCGCACCCCGTTGACCACCCTGCTGGTCGCCAACCGCGGCGAGATCGCCTGCCGGGTGATGCGCACCGCCAAGGCCCTGGGCCTGACCACTGTGGCCGTGCACAGCGCCATCGACCGTGAAGCGCGGCACAGCCGCGAAGCTGATATTCGCGTCGACCTCGGCGGTGCCAAGGCCGCTGACAGCTACCTGGACATCGACAAGCTACTGGCCGCGGCAAAAGCCAGCGGCGCCCAGGCAATCCACCCCGGCTACGGTTTTTTGTCCGAGAACGCAGGCTTTGCCCGTGCCATCGAGCAGGCCGGGCTGATCTTCCTCGGCCCACCGGCCAGCGCCATCGATGCCATGGGCAGCAAGTCGGCGGCCAAGGCCCTGATGGAACAGGCCGGCGTGCCACTGGTGCCGGGCTATCACGGCGAGGCCCAGGACCTGGAAACCTTCCGCACCGCCGCCGAGAAGATCGGCTATCCGGTGCTGCTCAAGGCCACCGCCGGCGGCGGTGGCAAGGGCATGAAGGTGGTCGAGCACGAAAGCCAGCTCGGCGAAGCCCTGGCCTCGGCCCAGCGTGAAGCCCAGTCATCGTTTGGCGATGCGCGCATGCTGGTGGAAAAGTACGTGCTCAAGCCCCGCCACGTGGAGATCCAGGTATTCGCCGACCAGCACGGCAACTGCCTGTACCTCAACGAGCGCGACTGCTCGATCCAGCGCCGTCACCAGAAGGTGGTCGAAGAAGCCCCGGCCCCGGGCCTGAGCAGCGCCCAGCGCCAAGCCATGGGCGAAGCGGCGGTCAAGGCCGCCCAGGCCATCGGTTATGTCGGCGCCGGCACCGTGGAGTTCCTGCTCGATGCCCGTGGCGAGTTCTTCTTCATGGAGATGAACACGCGCCTGCAGGTCGAGCACCCGGTCACCGAAGCGATCACCGGCCTGGACCTGGTGGCCTGGCAGATCCGCGTCGCCTGTGGCGAACCGCTGCCGCTCACCCAGGCGCAGGTGCCGCTCAACGGCCACGCCATCGAAGTGCGGCTGTACGCCGAAGACCCGGCCAATGATTTTCTCCCGGCCACCGGCCATCTGGCGCTGTACCGCGAGTCGGCGCCGGGCGACGGTCGGCGGGTGGACAGCGGCGTCAGCGAAGGCGACGACGTCTCGCCGTTCTATGACCCGATGCTCGGCAAGCTGATCGCCTGGGGCGAAACCCGTGAACAGGCGCGCCTGCGCTTGCTGGCAATGCTCGACGAGTTCGCCATTGGCGGGCCGAAGACCAACATTGCCTTCCTGCGGCGCATCCTCGCCCACCCGGCGTTTGCCGAGGCCGAGCTGGATACCGGGTTTATCCCGCGCTACCAGGAGCAACTGCTGCCAGCGCCGCAAGCGTTGCCCGAGGCGTTCTGGCAGGCGGCAGCTGAAGCCTGCATCCAGAGCCAGCCGCTGCAACCGCGCGCGGACGACCGTCATTCACCCTGGGCCGCCAACAACGGCTTTCGCGCAGGTGTTGCGGCGCAGATCAGCCTGCACCTGACCTGCAACGGTGAAGCCCGGGCCATCAACCTGAGCCAGGCGGCGGCGTCGAACCTGAAGCTCGACGGTGAGCACCTGCTGATCGATCAGGACGGCCTGCGCCGTCGGCACCTGGCGATCCGCCGTGGCGACACCCTGTACCTGCAATGGGACGGTGAGCTGCACAGCGTCAACCGCTACGACCCGATCGCCGAAGCCGACGCCAGCCACAGCCATCAGGGCGGTCTGGGCGCGCCCATGAACGGCAGCATCGTGCGGGTCCTGGTGGAGGTCGGTCAGGCGGTGGAAGCCGGAACGCAACTGGTGGTGCTGGAGGCCATGAAGATGGAACACAGTATCCGCGCGACCCATGCCGGCACCGTCAAGGCGTTGTTCTGCCAGGAAGGCGAGATGGTCAGTGAAGGGGCTGTGCTGGTGGAACTGGAAGAGGCTTGAGTCATTGGGGCTGCTAACGCAGCCCATCGCCGGCAAGGCCGGCTCCCACAGGATATCGGTGCATGCGGGCTCATTGTGGGAGCCAGTCGTGCCGGCGATGCAGGCGACACGGTGTCTCAGAATTTCACCAACGCCTGCACCACCACCCCCAGCATTTCACACTGCTCGGTACACAGGACCTTGGGATAGGTCGGGTTCAGCGGCCTTAAATAGCGCTGCCCGCCCTCCTCGATCAGCTGGCGAAAACGCGGCGCTTTGCTGTCGGGCGAACGCGCGATCACCAGCTTGCCGGGCTCGCCAGGCAACGCAGTGTCCACCAGGATCAACATCCCTTCCGGCACACTCACACCCAGTGGCGCTGTCATCGCATCGCCTTCGACCTTGAGCCAGAACGCCCGCCCCTGCGCTTTATAGTCGGTTGACTGCAGCGCACAGTCTTCACCTACCTCGATCGGGTCGAGATTGCCCCAGCTCAGAATCGGATAGCGAAAATACAGATCGTGCTGTAGGCCATCGGCGCCAGTAACAGTAGTCGGGTTACCCGAGACTGTGTAGGAACCGTGGTTTTCCGCCACCTGGTGAGGGGAAACCATCTGCAACGGCGGCAGACCCACCTCCACCAGAATCTGGTTGAGCACCTTGAGTTTCGGCTCGCGCTCCTCGCGCAGCCAATGGCCCACGGCGCCCTGGGTGACCCCGATGCGTTCGGCAAGATTTTCCTGCGTGACCTTCAGTTCACGCATCCTGGCTTTTACCAGGTCAGTCCATTTATCCATCGCTGGCACGATACGGACTGCCTTCTGGCACTCAATACACATATTGTAGTATTCAAACAATCGCAAAAACTACATGCCGTATTAATATTCCCCAGCACCTTTAATCGCTTACCCAAACAGCAGGCAGCCGAATGAAACCGACATTTCCTGACACGGACCTCAGCCTTGATAGCGAAGCATTAAGTAACAGTGATGCCGCCCGGCGTGCGCTGGACTACTACCTCAACCCCGCACCCGTGCAGTTCGGCCCGGACGAACCGCTGATGGTGGCCCGCGAAGGCCTCAGCGGCGCCCAGGCCACGGCTCACGCCACCAACCTGTTGCGCTGCGCCGCCGCCACCGCCTACGAATCGGCTGACGGCCTGCAAGGCGTCCCCCGGGACCTGGCGCTGGCGTCAATGCACATGATCAACATGGCCAGGGCCATGCTCGAACGCAAGGCGGCCAACCAGGACCCTGCCTGAGCAGCGATCTACGGATTTCGTGGGGAGTCGACCGAAGGCGGGTGTTGGTGTCCGCCGGTCTGGAGGGAGCGCATTCGGTAAAAGATTTTTACGGAATGACAGAAAATTCATTTGACTTGCAAATGATAACGATTATTATTGCTCACAACTGGTCGCGAGACTGGTTGGATAAACTGAAAGCCCTTAGGTCGGACTCTCAGATTATCTCCTCATCAGGCTAATCACGGTTTTTGACCCGGCTTTTTGCCGGGTCTTTTTTTTGGTCTTCAGGCTAATGAAGAGGGGTGTTGCTCGAATGGCCGCGATGATAGCAAATGAATGTCGCCCAGTGAATGGTTGTAACAGCGCTTTGCAGAATTAGCACTTGAGAATCAATCTCGTTACGAATAAGCTGTTACAGCGTCACGGAAGACGCCCCCACTCCACCGACCAGCAAGGAGCTTGTACATGACCCGTCTGTTGCTGCCCCTTGAACACAATTCCCTTTCCCACGACCTGACGGACGATGCCCTGTTGCAGCGCCTTAGAAAGCTGCCACGCCGCGTTCAACAGGTGTTCCTGCTCAGCCGCCTCGACCAATTGTCGTTCGCCAGCATCGCCGAGCGCCTGAACCTGCCCGCGGTCACCGTCGAGCGCCACATGAACCAGGCCCTGCACACCGCCCGCGAAGAGCGCGACGCCCTGGCCAACATCGCCGGCCAATGGTACGTACGCCTGCAAAGCCCGCAGGTGACCGCCAGCGAACGCATCGACTTTCGCCGTTGGCTGGACAGCGCCCCCGAGCACCGTGAGGCCTTCCATGCCACCGAGCTGCGCTGGCGCACCCTGCTGGCCCCGGCCCGCCAGTTGGGCGAGGACGGCTGGTACCGGCAACCACGGGCAAGCTTGTCGCTGGGCGGTTGCTCGGTGGCCATCGGCCTGGGCCTGGCCGCCCTGGCAGCGATCGGTTTCTGGTCCTGAGCCAGGCGTGTAGAGTAGGTGTCACAACAACTCTACATGGAGCCTGGTGATGACCGTGACGCTGTCCCCCCTGCACATCGACTGCGATTTCGATTCCGGCAACATCCTCGTCAAGGATGCCAGTGACCCCGCACGGGTGTGCCTGGCGATTCGCCCCGACACCCGCAGCGAGCACTTCCAGTGGTTTCACTTCAAGGCCGCCGGTCTAACCCCGGGCCAGACCCATGGCTTTATCCTGGAAAACGCCGGCGCCTCGTCCTACCACGAGGCCTGGAGCGGCTACCAGGCTGTCGCCTCCTACGATCAGCAACAATGGTTCCGGGTGCCCACCCGCTTCGATGGCAAGGCCCTTGAGTTCAGCCTCAAGGCCGAGCAGCCCCAAGCCTGGTTTGCCTACTTCGAGCCTTACCCGCGCGCGCGCCACAATCAATTGATTGAACGTGCCACAAGCCTTCCCGGCGTCGAACTGCTGGCCACCGGCCGCAGCGTCGAGGGCCGCGACATCCAGTTGCTGCGTGCCGGCAGCGGGGCGCCGGGCAAGCGCAAACTGTGGATCATCGCCCAGCAGCACCCAGGCGAGCACATGGCCGAATGGTTCATGGAAGGGGTGATCGACCGCCTGCAACACAATGACCCGACTATCCAGGCCTTGCTGCAGGAGGCCGACCTGTACCTGATCCCGAACATGAACCCCGACGGCGCCCTCCACGGCCACCTGCGCACCAACGCCAAGGGCCAGGACCTGAACCGCGCCTGGCAGGATGCAAGCATCGACAGAAGCCCGGAAGTGTTGTTCGCCCAGCAGCAGATGAAACTGCATGGCGTCGACGTGTTCCTCGACGTGCATGGCGACGAAGAAATCCCCCACGTGTTCACCGCCGGCTGCGAAGGCAACCCCGGCTATACCGCGCGTATTGCTGCATTGGAAGCCACCTTCCGCGACAGCCTGTGCAAGCGCACCGTGGACTTCCAGCAGGTGCATGGCTATCCGCTTTCCGCTCCTGGCCAAGCCAACATGACCCTGGCCTGCAACAGCGTCGGCCAGGCCTTTGACTGCCTGTCGCTGACCCTGGAAATGCCGTTCAAGGACCACGACGACGCCCCCAACCCCCAGACCGGCTGGAACGGCCTGCGCAGCAAGGACCTGGCCAGCGCCGTGCTGGACGTGTTCGGGCAGATGGCCGGCACCCTGCGCTAACCCTGCTGGCGAGCAGGATCAACCGCCCTGGCAGGCAAAGCAAAGACCTGCCGGGGCCTTGCCACCCTAAATGGCGGCCACCAACGCCTCCTTTAGGGAACCTGCGCCATGACCACCCGCCTCCCCCATTTTCTCAAGGGCTCCAGCCTGAGCCTGCTGCTGGCCCTGCCCCCGGTTCAGGCACTTGAGCTGTATGCCGATGACGACACGCACCTGAACGCCAACTTCCTCGCCGTGTATGGCCTGTTCAACAGCCGCAAGAACTACGACGGCACCACCGGCGGCTCGACCTGGCGCGAGGGCTTCATCAAATATGGCCTGAGTGCCGACCAGCGCCTGGGCGAGCTGGGCACAGTCTACGGCACCGCCAACCTGGTCAGTTCGGCGACCTGGGGCGACGGCGATGCCGCCGGCATCAGCGATGGCAGCGAGCGCACCACTAAATTCGACGAAGCCTTCGCCGGCTGGCGCTCGGGCAATTTGATCCCGGCACTGGGCGACGATGGCCTGGACCTGTCGTTCGGGCGCCAGGTCATCACCCTCGGCGATGGCTTCATCATCAACGACGACGGCTTGAACTTCGGCAAAGGCCCGGCCGATGGCGAGCTCAATCGCGGTGGCGCCTATTACCTGGCCGCCCGCCATGCCTTCGACAAGACCGCAGTACTGCGCCTGGGCGGCAAGGATGGCCTGCACGCCAGCCTGCTGTGGATGAAGTCGGATAACCGCGCCCAGGCCAACAGCGAACTGGCCGCCAGCACCCTGGCCTACAGCGCCGCCCCCGGCACCCTGGAGCTGACCTACATCCGTGGCCTGAATGTCGATGATCGTTACGCCAGCGAATTCCAGAAGCAACGTGAAGGCATGGACATCTACAGCCTGCGCGGTGCCGGTGACGCCGGGGTCGAGAACGCGCATTTTGCCTTTGAGTACGCCAGGCAGAACAAGCACGCAGGGCCGGAGAAAGCCTGGTACGCCGAGGCCGGCTACACCTTTGCCGATGTGCCCTGGCGCCCGGACCTGACCTATCGCTACAGCCGCTATTCCGAAGGCTGGGACTCGATGTTCAACGGCATGAACCGCGGCTACGGCACCTGGTTCCAGGGCGAGGTCACGGGCAACTATTCAGGCCCGTTCAACAGCAACAACGACGTGCACTTTGTCGGCCTCAAGGCCACCCCGGTCGAGGCGCTGACCCTGGGCGTGCTGCTGTTCAATTACAAGACCCTGCACGAGCGCAGCACGCTGAACCTCGACGGCCGCGAGCTGGATCTGTACGCCGAATGGGCGGTGAGCGAGCACCTGATCATCAGCCCGCTGCTGGGCCTGTACCAACCGCGCAAGAGCAGCGATAACGGCGGCAACCAGGTGGGCGGCAACGGCACCAACGTCTACAGCCAGTTGACCATCGCCGTGCCCTTCTGAGCACTCAAGCCGTGCCGTGGGCCTTGTGCTTGAGTTTCTCGGTATCGACGCGCACGAACACCGAATCGGCGGTCACGGTCAGCACGTCGTCGGCCCAGACCTCGCAGATCACCCGGCTCTTGCGCCCGACCTCACCTTCGACCCGGGCCTTGAGCAACAGCTCGACGCCCATCGGCGTTGGTTTCAGGTAGGTCAGGCTGAGCTGGCCGGTGACGCAGTCGATGCGCGGCAGGCTGCCGGGCTCCCGGCCTTCGGCACGGTAGTGGTAGGCCATGGCGGTCCAATTGGAATGGCAGTCGACCAGCATTGCCAGCAAGCCGCCATACACCAGCCCCGGCCAGCCGAGGAAGGTGCCGTCGGGTGAGTGGCGGCACAGCAGGTGGATACCATCGGCGTCCCAGTGGCTTTTCAGGTGCAGGCCGCTGGGGTGGGAACAGCCGCAGCCGTAGCAGACGCCTTCGGGGGCGGCCAGTTCCTGCAGGGATAAGGCTTGGGTACTCATAGGCTTCCTGATTGTCTGTTATTGGTGGGAAAGCGACCCCGATAGTAACGCCGCACAACGAAAAAGCCCATGAACCGGTCATGGGCTTTTGCCTTGCCAAGCGCCGCGCTAGAGGCCTTTGCCTGACACCGCCGGGCTGCCGACCGGCGCATCGGCCGGCGTTTTGCGCCGGGTCAGCGAGATCAGCAGGATGGCCAGGGTCACCCCTGCGGTCATCAGGGTTTCATAGCGGTAGGCCGGGCTGATCAGCATGTAGCCGAGCACCAGGGTGATCAAGCCGATCACCAGCCAGGTCAGCCAGGGGAACAGCCACATCTTGAACGCAAGCTCGGTGCCCTGGCGGTCAGTGATGGCGCGCATGCGCAGCTGCGACACGGCAATCACCAGGTACACCAGCAAGGCGATGGCGCCGGTGGTCGACAGCAGGAAGCCAAAGACCTTGCCCGGGAACACATAGTTGACCAGGCAACCGGCAAAGCCGGCGAAGGTCGAGAGGATTACCGCCACGGTCGGCACGCCATTGCCGGAGATGCGCTTGGTCATCTTCAGCGCTTCGCCGCGCGAGCCCAGCGAATAAAGCATGCGCGAAGCGGTGTACAGGCCCGAGTTCATGCAACTGGTCACTGCCACCAGCACCACCAGGTCGACCATCAGCTTGGCGCCGGGCACGTTGAGCACCTCCAGCACCCGCTGGAACGAGCCCACCGCCTTCAGACCCGGGTCGTTCCAGGCCACCAGTGAAACGATGAAGAAGATCGAGACGATGTAGAAGATCGCGATGCGGTACACCACAAGGTTGGTGGCCTTGCGGATCTTGTCCTTGGGGTTGGCCGTTTCATCGGCGGCGATGGTGACGATCTCGGCGCCGAAGAACGAGAAGATGGTCACCAGCACGCCACCGAGCACCGCACCGAAACCGTTGGGCATAAAGCCGCCGCTGGCCCAGAGTTGCTGCACACCCGAGACTTCGGCCAACGGCCAGACGCCGAACACCGCCAGGGTGCAGACGCCAATGAAGGCAAGAATGGCAATGACCTTGATCAGCGCGAACCAGTACTCGAATTCACCGAAGTTCTTCACGCTGATCAGGTTGGTGCCCGACAGCACGATCATGATCAGGAAGGCGAACAGCCACGACGGCACGCCGGGGAAGTAGGCGTGCAGGATATCGGCGCCGGCAATCGCCTCGACCGGAATGATCAGCACCCAGAACCACCAGTACAGCCAGCCGATGGTAAACCCGGCCCAGGGCCCAATGGCCTGGCTTGCGTAGGTGGAGAACGAGCCGCTGTTGGGGTTGGCGATGGCCATTTCCCCGAGCATGCGCATGACCAGCAGCACCAGCAGGCCGGTCATGGTGTAGGAGATCAGAATGGCCGGCCCGGCCGTGGCGATGGCGGTGGACGAGCCGATGAACAGGCCGGCGCCAATGATCCCGGCAATGGAGATCATCGACACCTGGCGCGAGGTCAGACCGTGTTGCAGCGAACGCTGTTTCTTTTGTTGTAGCGATGCCATGGGTAACCCTCAACTGGTAGGGTGAAAGCGTTTTTATTGTTCCACTGGCGGGATCGGTGGCGCGGCCATCGCTGGCAAGCCAGCTCCCACAGAGTCCTTGTGGGAGCTGGCTTGCCAGCGATGGGGCCGACTCGGTAATCAGTCGAAGACAATCCCCTGCGCCAACGGCAGCTCGCGGGAATAGTTCACGGTATTGGTCTGCCGACGCATGTAGGCCTTCCACGAATCCGAACCCGACTCTCGGCCACCGCCGGTTTCCTTCTCGCCGCCAAACGCCCCGCCAATCTCCGCACCGCTGGTGCCGATGTTGACGTTGGCAATCCCGCAGTCACTGCCCGCCGCGCTCTGGAAGCGCTCGGCTTCGCGCAGGTCGGTGGTGAAGATGCATGACGACAGACCTTGCGGCACTTCGTTGTTCAGGCGCAGGGCTTCGTCGAATTCGTCGTAGGCCAACACGTAGAGGATCGGTGCGAAGGTTTCATGACGCACCACCGCGCTCTGGCCTGGCATCTCGACGATCGCCGGCGCCACGTAATAGGCATTCGGGTATTGCTCCTGAAGCTGACGCTCACCGCCGAACACCTGGCCGCCTTCATCACGGGCACGGGCCAGGGCGTCCTGCATGCCTTCAAACGAAGCCTTGTCGATCAGCGGACCGACCAGGTTGTCTTTACGCGGGTCGCCGATACGAACCTTGGCATAGGCGGCTTTGACCCGGGCAACCACTTCGTCCTTGATCGAGCGATGGACGATCAGCCGGCGCAAGGTGGTGCAGCGTTGGCCGGCGGTACCGACGGCGCTGAAGAGGATGCCGCGCACGGCCAGGTCGAGGTCGGCACTCGGCGCAAGAATCATCGCGTTGTTGCCGCCCAGCTCAAGGATGCTGCGGCCGAAACGCGCGGCCACCCGCGGGCCGACCTCGCGGCCCATGCGGGTGCTGCCAGTGGCGCTGACCAGCGGCACGCGCGGGTCGTCGACCAGCGCTTCGCCGGCGTCGCGATCACCGATGACCAGTTGGCTCAGGCCTTCTGGCGCCTCGCCGAACGCCTTCAGGGCTTTTTCGAACAGCGCCTGACAGGCCAGCGCGGTCAGTGGGGTTTTCTCCGACGGTTTCCACACCACGGCGTTGCCGCACACCAGCGCCAGGGTGGTGTTCCAGGCCCAGACCGCGACCGGGAAGTTGAAAGCGCTGATCACCCCGACCACACCCAGCGGGTGCCAGGTCTCACGCATGTGGTGGCCCGGGCGCTCGGAGGCGATGGTCAGGCCGTAAAGCTGTCGCGACAGGCCGACGGCGAAGTCGCAGATATCGATCATTTCCTGCACTTCGCCCAGGCCTTCCTGGGTGATCTTGCCGGCTTCGATCGACACCAGTTCACCGAGCTCGGCCTTGTACTTACGCAGCACTTCGCCAAACAGGCGGATCAACTCACCGCGGCGCGGGGCCGGGACGTTGCGCCAGGCCTGGAAGGCTTTTTCGGCCTGATCGATCTTGGCGGTCACCTGGACTTTGCTTTGCAGGGTAAGCGCTGCAATCTGGCTGCCGTCGATGGGGGTACAAACAGCGTGTGTGCCGCCGTTATATAAACCTTCAGGCACGCCCAAACGGGTAAGTAGTTCAGCAACCATCTTATTATTCTCCTACAGCGGATACGGGTCGAAATCATTGATGCAAGTCAGTATTAATCTATAGGGCCGCTGCTCACAAACGACCTTTTAGAAGCACATGATTCCGTAATGGAATGACCCTATCTCTTTTTCGCCCGGTTGACTCCGCCCATGTACAAACCCCTGGTGCCCCCCACCACCACTCTGCTCCGTGCTTTTACCTGGATAGCTGTCAAGGCGTCCAAGGTGCACGCCTTGGTCGGGTGGATTGCCGAATGGATAAGCCAGGGCGATAAAGTTCACGACCTGCAGGAATGATTGCAATCCATTATTTCGCTTGCACAGCAGTAGCGGGCCTCGCTTAGATAATAAGAAACTCCAGTGAGGCCGCGGGCAAATGAGTCACGAAACGATCAGCCAGTCTATTTCCGTCGTTCACCCTATTACACTGTCACACGGTAAAAACGCGGAAGTCTGGGACACCGACGGGAAACGCTATATCGATTTCGTTGGCGGCATCGGCGTATTGAACCTGGGCCATTGTCACCCGCGGATTGTCGCGGCCATCCAGCAGCAGGCCACACGCCTGACGCACTACGCCTTCAACGCGGCTGCACATGAACCCTACCTCGAATTGATGAATCGCCTGGCGACGTTTGTGCCGGTGTCCTACCCGCTCAGCGGCATGCTCACCAACAGCGGCGCGGAAGCGGCGGAAAACGCCCTGAAGATCGCCCGCGGTGCCACCGGCAAGACGGCAATCATCGCCTTCGATGGCGGCTTTCATGGCCGCACCCTGGCGACCCTCAACCTCAACGGCAAAGTTGCGCCCTACAAGCAACGCGTCGGCGTACTGCCGGGGCCGGTGTATCACCTGCCCTACCCCAGCCAGGACACCGGCGTCAGCAGCGAGCAGGCGCTCAAGGCCATGGAGCGCTTGTTCAGCGTCGAGATCGACGTCAATGACGTGGCCGCCTTCATCTTCGAACCGGTCCAGGGTGAAGCCGGCTTTCTGGCCATGGAGCCCGCGTTTGCCCGCGCCTTGCGCAGCTTCTGCGACCAGCACGGCATCCTGATCATCATCGATGAAATCCAGTCGGGTTTTGGCCGCACCGGCCAGCGCTTCGCCTTCCCGCGCCTGGGCATCGAGCCGGATTTATTGTTGCTGGCCAAGAGCATCGCCGGCGGCATGCCGCTGGGCGCCGTGGTCGGCCACAAGGCGCTGCTCGACAACCTGCCCAAAGGCGGCCTTGGCGGCACCTACTCCGGCAACCCGATGGCCTGCGCCGCCGCCCTGGCGACCCTGGATGAAATGAGCGACGCCAACCTTTCGACCTGGGGCGAACGCCAGGAGGCCGCGCTGCTAAGCCGCTTCGAGCGCTGGCAGGCCAGCAAACTCTCGCCTTATCTGGGCCGCCTGACCGGCACCGGGGCGATGCGCGGCATCGAACTGGTCAACGCCGACGGCACACCGGCCACCGCGCAGCTGGCGCAACTGCTGGCAGCGGCCAGGAGCGCCGGGCTGCTGTTGATGCCCAGCGGCAAGGCACGGCACATCATCCGCTTGCTGGCGCCGCTGACCATCGAGGCTGAAGTGTTCGAAGAAGGCCTGGACATCCTTGAGCGCTGCCTGGCCGAACTGGGTTAATCCTGCAGCGGCCCAGGCCACAGCTCGATGCCCTGAAGAAAGTGACGCGCCCTCAAGCCCCTGGCTTTCAGGGCCGTCACCGCATCGCGGGAGAACACGCACCAGGGCCCGCGGCAATAGGCCACCACTTCCTGGCTGACCGGCAGCTCGCCCAGGCGCTGCTGCAGTTCAGCGAACGGAATATTGATCGCCCCCGGCAAATGCCCCTGGGCAAACTCCTCGGCCGGGCGCACATCGAGCAGGGTCACGCTGTGATCCTGCAAACGCTCCAGCAGCTCTTCCCTGCTGATCGCTTCCAGGTGCTCGGGCGCACTCACGCTATCGCTCATCAGCTCGCGAATCGCCGCGCGATTGAACGCGGCCAGTTGAGCGAGTGCCACCAACACATCAGCAATTGGCCCGACGCCAAGCCGGTAGAGCACGCGCTTGCCGTCGCGGCGGGTCTGCACGAAGCCTGCGCGGCGCAAGTGCTGCAAATGCTGGGAAGCGTTGGCCACCGACAGCTCGCACTGCTGGGCCAGTTGCTCGACGGCAAGCTCGCCGCTGGCGATCTGTTCGAGCAGATTGAGGCGATGGGCGTGGCCAAGGGTCCGCGCCAGTTCGGCGATGTGCTGGTGCTGCTGGGTTTTCATATCGGTCATTGACAGGAAGGTAGCATTGGCCAATCATTCAATCAATCTATTGAATGTTTTTAAATGGAGTACGCCATGCCTGAAGGAATCGTTCTTGCTGTTTTGATCGGCGTAACCGCCACGGCCCTGGCCGACCTCTGGTCACTGTTCCAGCAGCGCGTGCTGGGCATGGCCGGACCGAACTGGGGTTTGGTGGGACGTTGGATCGGGCATATGCCGCGCGGGCAGTTCGTCCATCAAAGCATCGCCAAGGCGCCTGCGCTGGCCACTGAACGGCTGATCGGCTGGAGTGCGCATTACACCATCGGGGTGATTTTCGCCGGGTTGCTGCTGGCAATCTGCGGTGTGGCGTGGGCACACCAGCCGCAGTTTGTGCCTGCGTTCGTGCTCGGCCTGGTGACCGTGGCGGCGCCTTATCTGATCATGCAGCCCGGCATGGGCGCGGGCGTCTTCGCCTCGAAAACCCCCAAGCCAAATGCGGCGCGGGCGCGCAGCCTGCTGGCTCATGGGGTGTTCGGCGTGGCCTTGTACCTGGCCGGGTTGCTCTGGGCCACGGTGCTGTAGCCCAACGGATTACAGGCCCAGTTCTTCCGGGGTGAGCATGTCGCTTTCGAAGGCGATCCAGCCGCCTTCCAGCTCGGCATGGCCGTTAACGATCGGGCCGTAGTAGCTCAGGCCGTTTTCCAGGGTCACGCAGATATGCGTCGGCTTGTCGGGAGCGGCCAGGGTATTGATGAAGTGAACCTTTTTCAGCGTCTCGCTGACGGCCTCCAGGCCGATCTTGATCCCGGGGTTTTCCACGGCCTCGACATCTTCATGCAGGTCGTCGCTGACGGTCACGGTGGCGGTGTATTTGTACAACATGGTCGAACTCCAACGACAGGGAAAACCGCGTCAGCTGACGCGTGCGGGCGCATAGGGTAAAGGAGCGGCACGGAAAAAGCCCGCGCCCTTCGACGAGGCGACGCACGAAGGTACCCTCGGCCCGCCCCGGCTGGTATTGTGCCCCCCGGTAAAAACCTGTCAGAGGAATGACATTGAGTGCTGAACAGAACCTGACCTCGGACATGTTCGAGGTCGACAAGCGCCTGGGGCTCAAGCCCGTGGTGGATTTCAACAACTACCTGCAAAAAGCCTTCGGCGACGGGCCTTGCACCTGTATCCGCTGCCGCACCAGCGGCGGTGACGAAACGGGCTACGAGTACCAGCACACCTTCGTGCTCGATGGCCAGACGCTCAACCGGCGCTTTGCCAACACTACGGGCAGCGATGTGCTCAATGCACTGAAGAAGGCCTGGCTTTCGTACACCAAGGTCGACCTGCCGACGCTGGGTGCGCTGGACCTGAGCGCAGTGAAAGGTTTTGTTGAACCGCAGCTGCACAAGCGCCTGCTGCCGCTGTTCCTGGCCAGTGGCCTGGTGCGTGAAATCGACGGGCAGTGGATGCTGCAGGTTCAAGCCGGCGATTGAGTGCCTGGGGCTGCTTGCGCAGCCCATCGCCGGCAAGGCCGGCTCCCACAGTTTCGAGCCTGCACAGCACCTGTGGGAGTTGGCCGGCCCCGCGATGCCCCCCCCTCAGCCACCCACCGCCAACGCAAACGGCCCCTGCGCCAGTTGCTCGCGCAAGAACGCCACGCAACTGCGCACCTTCGCCGAACTGTCCGAACGCGCCGCCGTCACCGCCCAGACATCCGCCGGCTGGTGATAGGCCGGCAACACCCGAACCAATGACCCCTCCTGCAAGCTGCCAGCCACGTCCCAGTACGAGGCCATGATGATGCCGTGCCCGTCCATGGCCCACTGGCGGACGACATCGCTGTGGTTGGCCGCCATGGGCCCGGTGACCTTGACCGTTTCCGACCCGCCCGGCCCAATCAACCGCCACACCCCGAAGCGATCGTCGCGGCTGCGAAACAGCAGGCAATCATGCTGGGCCAGTTCCGCCGGTACCCGCACCTGGCCGCGGCGCGCCAGGTACGCCGGCGAGGCCGCGAGCACCCGCTTGTTCTCGGCGATGCGATGGGCGATCAGGTGTTTTTCCTGCACCTCACCGACGCGGATGTCGATATCGAAATTCTCGCCAATCAGGTCCACCCGCCGGTCGAGCAGCTCCAGCCAGATATCCAGGGTCGGATAACGCTTGCGCAGCAGCGACAGGATCGGCGCGATGTGCTCGCGGCCCAGGCGCAGGCTGGTGCTGATGCGCAAGGTGCCGCGCGGTTCGCTGTGGGCCCCGGACAACGCCTCGAGCATCGACTCGACATTCTCGAGGATCTTCTGCGCCCAGATGAACGCCGCTTCGCCATCGCTGGTGATATTCACCCGCCGTGTGGTGCGGTTGAACAGCTTGACCCCCAGCAGCGTCTCCAGGGTGGCGATGCGCTTGCTGACATGGGCCGGCGACAGGCCGATCTCGGTGGCGGCGGCGATGAAGCTGGAGCGCCGCGCCACTTCGCAGAACAACTGCAGGTCGCGCAGCAGCGGGTCATTATTCGCTAATAGCGCATTCTGATTCTTCATCTGGCCCGATTATCTCCTGGGAGTTTTTTATTAGCCTCTCACAAAACCGTTGCCGCGGTCCGCATAACAATAACGAGAGCGCCATGCACACGATCCGTATTGCCGTCGCCGGTGCCGGCCTGATTGGCCGCCGGCATATCGAACTGATCCAGGCCAGCGCCGAGTGCGAACTGGCCGCCCTGGTCGACCCGGCCCCGGCCGCCGCCGAACTCGCGGCCAGCCACGGCGTTGCCCTCTACCCCAGCCTTGAGCAGTTGTTCGCCGAGCAGCGCCCGGACGCGGTGATCCTGGCCACGCCCAATCACCTGCATGTCGAAGGCGCCCTGGCCTGCGTTGAACACGGCATTGGCGTGCTGATCGAAAAACCGCTGGCGCACACGCTGGAAGCAGGCAAGCGCCTGCTGGCCATCGCCGAGCGAACCGGTGCGCGGCTGCTGGTCGGCCATCATCGTGCCCACAGCACGATCCTGGCCAAGGCCCGCGAGGTGATCGCCGAAGGCCTGCTGGGCAATCTGGTGGCGGTGATGGGCAGCGCGCTGTTCTACAAACCCGACGACTATTTCGACGCTGCGCCCTGGCGCCGCCAGATCGGCGGCGGGCCGGTGCTGATCAACATGATCCACGAGATCGGCAACCTGCGTTCGCTGTGCGGCGAGATTGTCGCCGTGCAGGCCCAGGCCTCCAGCGCCACCCGCGGCTTTGCCGTGGAAGACAGCGTGGCCATCAGCCTGCGCTTTGCCAGCGGCGCCCTGGGCACCTTCATGCTGTCCGACACCGCCGCCTGCGCCCGCAGCTGGGAGCAGACCACGGGCGAGAACCTCGACTACCCCAGCTACGCCGACGAAGACTGCTATGTGATCAGCGGCACCCGGGGCTCACTGTCGATCCCGAGCATGCGCCTGAAGTACTACGAGCAGCGCGCCGACCGCTCGTGGTGGAAGCCCTTCACCAGCACCGTGGTGCCCTTGCACAGCGCCGACCCGCTGGCCCGCCAGCTGGCACACTTCTGCCAGGTGATTCGCGGCCACGAGCCGCCGCTGGTAAGCGTGCGCGACGGTCTGCGCAATGTGCAGATTGTCGAGGCCATCAGCAGCGCCGCGCGTAGCGGCCAGATCGTCGCCACCGACAGCCTCTGAGCCCTTTTTACCCGCCTACGACGCCCTGCGCGCCAACCCCCAGACTGGAAACCTGCACCATGAAAACCCTGCTCGTGCTCAATGGCCCCAACCTGAACATGCTCGGCCTGCGCCAACCGCAGGTTTACGGCCGGGAGACCCTGGCCGATGTCGAAAACCTCTGCCAGCAGGCCGCCAGCCGGCTGGAACTGAAGCTTGAGTTCCAGCAGACCAACCACGAAGGGCAGATGATCGACTGGATTCACCAGGCCCGTGGCCGGGTCGCCGGGATCGTCATCAACCCCGGTGCCTGGACCCATACTTCGGTGGCGATTCATGACGCCTTGATTGCCGCCGAGGTGCCAGTGATCGAAGTGCATATCTCCAACGTCCATCGCCGTGAAGCCTTCCGCCACCACTCCTATGTGTCGCTGGTGGCCAAGGCGGTGCTGGCCGGCTTCGGCACCCACGGCTACGTGCTGGCCATCGAACATTTTGCCCGCGAGCTCACGCCACTGGCACGCCTGTGCACGACGGCCGAGGTCAGCTGAGCGCACACTCACGCAACCACTCAACCATCACCCGCACGCGCTGCGCCAGCGGCTCGCGCGGCGGATGCACCAGGTAATAACCCTGCCCCGCCGCCTGACTGAAGCCGCCCAGGGGCAGGATCAACGCGCCCTGGTCCAGCAACGGTTGCACCAGGCGCTGGCGCCCCATGGCCACGCCGGCATGGTGGCGGGCAGCGGCGCTGCACAGGTCGGAGCGATCGAAGGTCAGGTGGCTGGCGGGCAGGAGCTGTTGCAGGTTCTGTTCGCGGGCCCAGCGTTGCCACTCGGCGTCAAAGGCCGCGTGTTCCCAGGCCAGCGCGTCGTGCAGCAAGGTGCACTGGGCCAGGCGCTCGGGGTGGCCGATCAAGCCATGGCGTTCGGCGTACTGCGGGCTGCACACCGGGGCTATCCGCTCGTCCATCAGCAATCGGCTGACCAGCCCCGGAAATTCGCCGTGGCCGTACAGCAAGGCCAGGTCCACTGGCCGGGTGCGAAAATCCACCGGGTCGTTGCCAGTGCGAATATCCAGGCTCAGTTGCGGATAACGCTGCTGAAAATCTGCCAAGCGCGGCACCAGCCAGTGTTGGGCCACCGAAGGCCGTACATACAGGCTCAGGGCCCCGCTGACCTGCGTCGTCAACGGCTGCAGGGCTTCCTGCAGTTGCGCCTCGAAGCCTTGCAGCACCTGATAGAGCCGCTCACCTTCAGCGGTCAGGCGAATGCGCCGGGTCAGCCGTTCGAACAGGCGCAGTGCCAGCGCCTGTTCCAGGCGGGCGATACGGTGGCTGACGGCGCTGGCGGTCAGGCACAGCTCCTGCGCCGCCTGGCTGAAGCTCAGGTGCCGGGCGACCGCAAGGAAGGTATGCAGGTTGGCGAACTGGGCGCCGTTCAAGCGCATGCCTAGGCGATCGGGCAGGTTGAGCATGCTCAGCGCCCGGCCAGCACGGCACGGCCCTTGGCCAGGTAGCGGTCCATTTCGTCGCGCGGCACCATACTGCCGCCGGTGCCCCAGACCAGGTGGGTGGCACGGGCCATGCGCTCATCACTCAAGCCCAGGCGCTGACGGTAGCCTTGTTGCTCTTGCATCACGCTGAACATCCCCGACACCCCGGCCAGCGCCGAGGGCTCAAGTTCGATGCCCTCACAGGCGTGCATTTGCGCAAGCTGGCGGTACAGGGTGTCGTCGCTGACGGTGTAGTAGCCGTCGATCAGGCGCTGCAGCGAGCGGCCGACAAAGCCCGAGGGGCGGCCAACCGCCAGGCCGTCGGCGGCCGTCTGGTTGTCGATGCCAAAGTCATACACCGAGACACTGTCGTGCAAGCCGGTGTACACACCGAGGAACATGCACGGTGAATGGCTCGGCTCGGCGAACAGGCAATGCACCGCATCGCCAAAGATATGCTTGAGGCCGAAGGCCACGCCACCCGGGCCACCGCCGACGCCACAGGGCAGGTAGACGAACAGCGGATGCTCGGCGTCGACCTGGATGCCCTGCTCCGCCAACTGGCGCTGCAGGCGCTCGGCGGCCACGGCGTAACCAAGGAACAGGTTCAGCGAGTTTTCATCATCGACGAAATGGCAACGCGGATCGGCCTCGGCCTCCTGGCGTCCCTGCTCCACCGCCACGCTGTAGTCGGCGCTGTACTCACGCACCGCGACGCCGCAGGCGCGCAGGCGATCCTTTTTCCACTGACGGGCGTCGGCGGACATGTGCACCGTCGCCTTGAAGCCCAGGCGCGCACTGATGATGCCGATCGACAGGCCGAGGTTGCCGGTGGAGCCGACCGCCACACTGTACTGGCCGAAGAATGCCCGGGCCTCATCGCTGTCAAGCGTGGCGTAACTGTCGCCCGGGCGCAGCAAACCGCCTGCCAGGGCCAGGTCTTCGGCATGCTTGAGCACTTCATAGATGCCGCCGCGGGCCTTGATCGAACCGGAAATCGGCAACAGGTTGTCGGCCTTGAGCCACAGCTCACCGGCTGGCGCAAGGTGCTGTTCAGCACAGAGCACCGCCTGCAGGGCGCGCAGCGGCAACACGGGCGATTCGATGATACCGGCGCTGGGCACGGTCTCGGGGAACGCCGAGGCAATGTACGGGGCAAAGCGCTCGAGCCTGGCGCTGGCTTCACGGATATCCGCAGCCGTCAGCGCCACGTCCCCCAGGGCCTCGGCGCTCGGTGCCAGGGCCGGGTTGAACCAGCAGGTAGGGCGCAACGCCACCAGTTCGGCGATCAACGGATGACTCTGGCACCAGGCATTAACGGATTGTTCCAGCGGCATTGGGCGACTCCATCGGCAAGCGGATAGAAGGATTAAGCGTCAGCGCCGCAGGCTTTACAACCGATGGTTACTCAGGCCATGGATGAACCTGCTTCAGCCATGGACCGCCGTGCAAGCCGCCGCACTTCTGCTACCTTGGGAATACCCTCTTCATCCGCATCACACACAGGTGACCCCTCATGGCGCGCACCACTCCCATCGAGCTGTACCGCAACATCGGCATCGTCGCCCATGTTGACGCCGGCAAGACCACCACCACCGAACGCATCCTGTTCTACACCGGGGTCAACCACAAGATGGGCGAGGTGCACGACGGCGCCGCGACCATGGACTGGATGGCCCAGGAGCAGGAGCGCGGCATCACCATCACCTCGGCGGCGACCACGGCGTTCTGGCAGGGTTCGACCAAGCAATTTCCCGACAAGTACCGCTTCAACATCATCGACACCCCCGGCCACGTCGACTTCACCATCGAGGTGGAGCGTTCGCTGCGCGTGCTCGACGGCGCGGTGGTGGTGTTCAGCGGCGCCGATGGCGTCGAGCCGCAATCGGAAACGGTCTGGCGCCAGGCCAACAAGTACCATGTGCCGCGCCTGGCCTACGTCAACAAAATGGACCGCCAGGGCGCCGACTTCCTGCGCGTGGTCAAGCAGATCGATCAGCGCCTGGGCCATAACCCGGTGCCGATCCAGCTGTCGATCGGCGCCGAGGAGCACTTCGCCGGGCAGATCGACCTGGTGAAGATGAAGGCCATCTACTGGAACGAGGACGACCAGGGCACCAGCTACCGCGAAGAAGAGATTCCCGCCGACATGCTGGCGCTTGCCCGCGAGTGGCGGGCACACATGATCGAGGCCGCCGCCGAGGCCAATGACGAGTTCATGGAGCTGTACCTCAACGGCCAGGAGCTGAGCAACGAACAGATCAAGGCCGGCCTGCGCCAGCGTACCCTGGCCAACCAGATCGTGCCGGCGATCTGCGGCTCGTCGTTCAAGAACAAAGGCGTGCCGCTGATGCTCGACGCGGTGATTGACTACCTGCCGGCGCCCTCGGAAATCCCGGCGATCAACGGCACCGACCCGGACGACGAAGACAAGCACCTGGAGCGCCACGCCGACGACAACGAACCGTTCTCGGCGCTGGCCTTCAAGATCGCCACCGACCCGTTCGTCGGTACCCTGACGTTTGCCCGGGTCTACTCCGGCGTGCTCAGCTCAGGCAATGCCGTGCTCAACTCGGTCAAGGGCAAGAAGGAACGGATCGGCCGTATGGTGCAGATGCACGCCAACCAGCGCGCCGAGATCAAGGACGTGTGCGCTGGCGACATCGCCGCGCTGATCGGCATGAAGGACGTCACCACCGGCGACACCCTGTGCGACATCAACAAGCCGATCATCCTCGAACGCATGGACTTCCCGGACCCGGTGATCTCGGTGGCGGTCGAGCCGAAAACCAAGGCCGACCAGGAGAAAATGGGCATCGCCCTGAGCAAGCTGGCCCAGGAAGACCCGTCGTTCCGGGTGCGCACCGATGAAGAGACGGCGCAAACCATCATCTCCGGCATGGGCGAGTTGCACCTGGACATCATCGTCGACCGCATGAAGCGCGAGTTCGGCGTCGAGGCCAATATCGGCAAGCCGCAAGTCGCCTACCGCGAGAAGATCCGCAACACCTGCGAGATCGAAGGCAAGTTCGTCCGTCAGTCTGGCGGGCGCGGCCAGTACGGCCACTGCTGGATCCGCTTCGCCCCGGGCGAGGAAGGTAAAGAGGGCCTGGAATTCGTCAACGAAGTGGTCGGCGGCGTGGTGCCGCGCGAGTACATCCCGGCGATCCAGAAAGGCATCGAAGAGCAGATGCAGAACGGCGTGCTGGCCGGTTATCCGCTGATTGGCCTGAAGGCCACGGTGTTCGACGGCTCGTACCACGATGTCGACTCCAACGAAATGGCTTTCAAGGTCGCAGCGTCAATGGCCACCAAGCAACTGGCGCAAAAAGGCGGCGCGGTGCTGCTGGAGCCGGTGATGAAAGTCGAGGTGGTGACCCCCGAGGAGTACCAGGGCGACATCATGGGCGACCTGAGCCGCCGTCGCGGGATGATCCAGGAAGGCGACGAGACGCCGGCGGGCAAGGTGGTACGCGCCGAAGTGCCATTGGGCGAGATGTTCGGCTATTCCACGCAGATGCGCTCCATGACCCAGGGCCGGGCCAGCTACACCATGGAGTTCACCAAGTACGCTGAAGCGCCGGCGAGCATCAGTGAGGCGATTATCAAGAAGCAAGGCTGATACGGCGACCGCTTCGCGGTCGATCGCCGGCAAGGCCGGTTCCCACAGGATAGCGGTGCGCTCGACACCTGTGGGGCCTTGCCGGCGATGGGGTGCGCAGCAGCCCCACCTCGAACAAAGCCGATTGAACTCTCACCCCAGCCGTCCGATCCCAATCCTTAGGAGCCGCCCATAAGCAGCAGGACACCGCCATGGCCAAGCCGTTGCAGGAGTACGCACGCAAGCGCAATTTCGACGCCACCCCGGAGCCTGTGGGTAGCCATGCCCAGGGCAAAAAAGCCGCCCACGCCCTGCAGTACTGCATCCAGAAACACCACGCCAGCCACCTGCACTACGACTTTCGCCTGGAACTGGACGGCACCCTGAAAAGCTGGGCCATCCCCAAGGGCCCGTCGCTGGACCCGAAAATCCGGCGCCTGGCGGTGCACGTTGAAGACCACCCACTGGACTACGCCAACTTCGAAGGCCGTATCCCCGAAGGCCATTACGGCGCCGGTGAGGTAATCGTCTGGGACCGCGGTGTGTGGATTCCCGAAGAAGACCCGCGCAAGGCCTATGCCAAAGGCAAGCTGCGCTTTCGCCTGCAGGGCGAGAAGCTGTCCGGCACCTGGAACCTGTTTCGCACCCACCTGGCCGGCACCAAGGAGCAGTGGCTGCTGGTCAAGTCCGACGATGCCCAGGCGCGCCCGCAAGCAGACTACGACATCCTCGAAGCAGAGCCCGACAGCGTGCTCAGCGAACGCAGCCTGACTGCCCGCCGCCCCAGGGCAGCGGCGAACAAAACCACCCGCAAGGCCAGGCCCGCGAGCAAGTCCAAGCTCGACGGCGCCAGCAAAGCCGCTTTGCCCGCTTCGTTCAAACCGCAATTGGCGACCCTGGTAGAGACGCCCCCCGAGGGCGACTGGGGCTACGAAGTGAAATTCGACGGCTACCGCATCCTCGCCCGCATCAACGGTGAGCAAATACGCCTGTTCACCCGCAACGGCCATGACTGGACCGCCAAGTTGCCCAGACAGGCCAAGGCCCTGGCCGGGCTCGGCGTGCAATCGGCATGGCTCGATGGCGAGATGGTGGTGGCCAACGAGCACGGCGTTGCGGATTTTCAGGCGCTGCAGAATGCCTTCGATCAGGCCTGCGACGAGCAGATCGTTTACTACCTGTTCGACCTGCCGTACCTCAACGGCATGGACTTGCGCCAGTGCCCGCTGGAACAGCGCCGCTCGGCCCTGGCCGCGCTGCTGGAGAAGGCCGACGACAAGTGCCTGCGTTTCTCTGCCGGCTTTGACCAGCGTGTCGAATCGCTGCTCGACAGCGCCTGCAAGATGAAGATGGAAGGCCTGATCGGCAAGCGCCTGGGCAGCCACTACGTCAACCGCCGCAGCAGCGACTGGATCAAGCTCAAGTGCAAGCAGCGCCAGGAATTCGTGATCGTCGGCTTCACCGACCCCAAAGGCTCGCGCGCAGCGTTTGGCGCGCTGCTGCTGGCCCTGCACGATGAGCGCGGCGAGCTGCGCTATGCCGGCAAGGTCGGTACCGGCTTCAACAGCGCCACCCTTGCCCACCTGCATCAACGCCTGGCGCCGCTTGAAGTCGGCAAGCCGCCATTGCCCACGCCGCCAACCGGCGCCGAGGCCAAAGGCGTGCACTGGCTCAAGCCGCAGCTGCTGGCCGAGGTCGCCTATGCGCAGATGACCCGCGACGGCGTGGTGCGCCATTCGGTGTTCCATGGCCTGCGTGACGACAAACCGGCCAAGGCCATTGGCCTGGAGCAGCCCGTGAAAAGCCCGGCAAGCAACACGCCCACACTGCAGCTGACCCACCCGCAACGGGTGGTCGACGCCAGCACCGGTATCACCAAGCGCCAGGTCGGCGAATACTACGCCCAGGTCGCCGAGTGGATCCTGCCGCACCTCAAGCGCCGCCCGGTGGCCTTGGTGCGGGCACCCGACGGGCTGGCCGGCGAGCTGTTCTTCCAGAAGAACGCCACACCGTTGAACATCCCCGGCCTTGAGCGCCACGACAAGGCCGAAGCCGGTCAGGCGCTGATGATCATCGACCGGGTCGAAACACTGCTCGGCACGGTGCAGATGAACACCCTCGAACTGCACACCTGGAACGCCACCGCCAAGGACTTTGACACGCCCGACCGGCTGATTCTCGACCTCGACCCGGACCCGGCGCTGCCGTGGAAGGCCATGCTCGAAGCCACTCAATTGACCCTGGCCCTGCTCGATGAACTGGGCTTGCAGTCGTTCCTCAAGACCAGCGGCGGCAAGGGCATGCACATCGTCGTGCCGCTGACCCGGCGTGCCGGTTGGGACGAGGTCAAGGCCTTCAGCCAAGCCATGGTCCAGCACCTGGCCGGGCTGTTCCCCGAGCGCCTGTCGGCGGTGTCCGGGCCGAAGAACCGGGTCGGGCGGATCTTCATCGACTACCTGCGCAACGGCAAAGGCGCGACCACCGTCTGCGCCTATTCGCTCCGCGCCCGCGAGGGCCTGCCGGTGTCGGTGCCGATTCGCCGCGAAGAGCTGACTGAGCTTGAAGGCGCCAACCAGTGGAACCTGCTCAACCTCGGCAAACGCCTGGTCGAAGGCGATGACCCCTGGGCCGATTATGGCCGGGTACGGCAGTCGATCAGCAAGGACCTGCGCCGACGCATGGGCGTTGAATCATGAGCGACCTGGCCGAACTAGGCCGACAATTGAGTACACCCCTCGAGGGAGGCTGGCGGCTATGACCCTGCAGCGACCGCAAAACCCGATCCAGGCACCGGGCACGCCCTTGGCGCACTGGCAATCCTCCACGACCCTGCAAGCGGTGCCGGCCATCAGCCACGATCAATTGGTGCCGCGTGGCGGCCGCCTGGTGGTGGTCGCCCCGCACCCGGATGACGAAGTGCTCGGCTGCGGCGGCGTGCTGGCCGGCATGCGTGGCCGCGAGCAGGATCTGCTGCTGATCTCGGTCAGCGACGGCGAAGCCAGCCATCCTGATTCGCGCCACTGGACCAGCGAACGCCTGCGCCAGCAACGCCCGCGGGAAAGCGCCGACGCCTTGCGCCGCCTGGGCCTGGACCTGACCCGGCTGAGCTGGCTGCGCCTGGGCCTGGCGGACGGCGCCGTGGCCAATCATGAACGCTGGCTGGCCGAACGCCTGGTGCAACTGCTGCGCGCCAGCGACCGGGTCCTGACCACTTGGCGCCTGGACGGCCACTGCGACCATGAAGCGGTCGGCCGCGCCTGTGCCCGCGCTTGCGAAACCGTCGGTGCGCGCTTGATCGAAGTGCCGATCTGGGCCTGGCACTGGGCCCGCCCCAGCGACCCGCGCCTGCCCTGGCAGCGCGCCCACAAGCTGTTCCTCGACCGCGCGGTGCTGGCCCTCAAGCAGCAGGCCGTCGCCGCCCACACCAGCCAGCTGCAGGCCGACGAGCAGACCCCGCCGGTCCTCGACCGCGAGGCCCTGGCACGCCTGCTGCAACCGTTCGAACTGGTGTTCACATGAGCGTATCGGCACGCTGTTTCGAGTAACGCATCAAACAACGCGGCCTGCCCGGCGACTGGGGCACTTTCTCAACAACCTCGGCGACCCGGCTCGGGCATCGCCAGCCAGGCCTTGATGAAATCGATCCAGGCGCGAACCTTGCGCGGTACATGGCGGCTGGACGGATACAGGGCATACACGCTCTGCGCCGCGAAGCGGTACCCGGGCAGGCCGTCGAGCAACTGCCCGCTGGCCAGGTCATCGGCCACCAGCCAGTCCGGCAACAAGGTAACGCCCGCGCCCTGCAGGGCAAAGGCACGCAGGATCGAGGCATTGTCGGCCACCAGCAACGGCGTACCCTGCGGCGCGAACACTGCGCGGCGCCCCTTGTCGCCCAGCAGCTCCCAGCGATTGTTCTGCTCGAAACGGCTGTGCACCAGTTGCGCGACGTTAGCCAGGTGCTCGGGGGCGTTGATCAGCTGAGCCCCATGAACGGCCAACAGGCTCGGCGCCAGCACCAGGCGCACGTTGTAGGTCGCCAGGCACACGCCGCGATAATTGGAGTCCTGCGCCTGGCCCAGGCGAATGGCGACATCGAAGCGCTCGCGCACCAGGTCAACCTGCGCCGTATGGGTCTCCAGGCGCACGCTCAGCCCCGGGTGCAGCCGGCAGAACGCCTGCAGTGCCGGGGCGAGGACTTTCAGCCCGTACTCGACCGTGGAGGTAATCCGCAAGCTGCCCTGCAAGCCACTGTGTTCGGCGCGCGCCTCGTCGATGGCGATGCGCGCGTCTTCGACCACCTGCAGGCAGCGCTGGTAAAAGCGCTCACCGGCGTCAGTCAGGGCGATCCGGCGGGTGGTGCGGGTCAGCAGGGTGACCCCCAGTTCAGCTTCCAGCTGCTTGATGCTGAAGCTGACCGCAGCGCGGGTTTGCTGCAAGCGCTCGGCGGCCCCCGTGAAGGAGCCGGCCTGGACTACCGCGCAAAACAGTTCGAATCGGTCGAGGCTGACCATGCAATGCCTTCGCCATTGTCAAAATAATTCAACCAATCTGCCGGGTTTTCGCGTCTTATTCAAGCACCTGCAAGTCTCTAGACTGCGCTTTTCTCCGGCCCATCGAACTGCTCATGCCTTATCGTGCGAAAGTCACCCTGGTCTACCTGCTGGGTTTCACCCTCGACCTGCTCAACATGTTCGCCCTCAACGCCGCCTACCCGGCGCTGGGCCAGGAACTGCACGCCTCGGTGGCGCAACTGAGCTGGACCAGCAACCTGTACATGCTCGGCCTGACCCTGGTGATCCCGCTGGGCACCTGGCTGGCCGCGCGTCTGGGCGAACGCCAGACACTGCTGCTTTCGCTGGCGCTGTTCGGCCTGGGATCGGCCCTTGCGGGCAGCGCCGGTTCGATCGAGGGCCTGCTCGCCTGGCGCCTGCTGCAAGGCCTCGGTGGCGGCCTGCTGATTCCGGTGGGCCAGGCCATGGCCTATCGCTTATATGCACCCGAGCAGCGCCACCACCTGACCTCGCTGGTGATGATGGTGGCCCTGCTGGTCCCGGCCGTGTCGCCGGCACTGGGTGGCGTGGTGGTCGATCAGGGTTCGTGGCGCTGGATCTTCTTGGCCATGCTGCCGCTGACCTTGATTGCAGGCGTACTGGTGCTGGCCTGGCTGCCTGCGAACCTGCCCTTGCCTGCCCCACAGCCAATGCTTGACCTGCGCCTGCTCGGCCAGCCGCTGCTGCGCACGGCAATGCTGATTTACCTGTGCGTGCCGGGCGTATTCATCGGCGCCAACCTGGTGGCGGCGTTGTACCTGCAACAGCGCCTTGGGTTGAACGCCACAGCCACCGGCGCGCTGATGCTGCCCTGGGCGCTGGGCGCCTTGGGTGCCATTGCCGTTGTCCGCTGGCGCTTCAACCTGACCGGGCCCAAACGCCTGCTGAGCGCCGGGATATTGATCCAATTCACGGCACTGTTGTGGCTGGCCTCGCCGTGGGTCGCTGCGCATCCGGCCTGGCTGGCGCTGATTTTCACCCTGCTGGGCCTTGGCAGCAGCCTGTGCAGCAGCAGTGCGCAAAGCCTGGCATTCCTGGCCATCGCGCCGGAGCAGATGGGCCAGGCCAGCGCCTTGTGGAACCTCAACCGGCAACTGAGCTTTTGCCTCGGCGTCGCCGTGCTCGGCGCCACGCTCAATCATCTGCTGCCGGCGCCGCAAGCATTTGCCCACAGCTTCATCCTCGCTGCGCTGCTGACCCTGCTACCGCTGCCGATGGTTTTCAAACTGCCCGGGGCTCGCACCCTGGGGCTTTGCACCACCCCTACCTGAGCCCTGCCCATGAACCAAAACACCCCCGCATTCAAGGAAGTCATCGATGCCCACGTCGCCATTGAGCAATGGCTGTCGGGCAACGCCCCGGCTGACCAGTTCGACGCGCTGGTGGCGCGTTTCAGCCGGCAATTCTCAATGATCACCCTGCCCGGCCAGGTGATCGATTACCAAGGCCTGCACAGTGTGTTTCAGCACGCCTACGGCAAGCGTGCGGGCCTGGAAATCGGCATCGATGAGCTGCAATTGATCGCCACAGGCCCGAACCTGTCGGTGGTCAGCTATCGCGAGTGGCAGGCCGACGCGGCAGGCAACCGCTCAGTACGGCGCTCGACCGTGGTCTTCGAACACAACACCAATGGCGCCCTGCGCTGGCGCCATCTGCATGAAACGCCAGTGACGGACTGATCAGGCTTTCTTGCGCAGCTTGCTGGTGCCTGCCGGTTTTTTCGCGGCCGGCGCCGCCTTCTTCGCGGCCGGTTTGCGCCCGCCCAGGCTGCGTTTGAGCAGTTCGGTAAGGTCGATGATGTCGGCGCTTTTCTGTTCGCCTTCGCCCTCCAGCGGCTCGACCGTGGCGATCTTGCCCTGGCGGGCCTTCTCTTCGACCAGGCTCATGATGGTGTCCTTGAAGTCGTTACGATAGTCCTCGGGCGTCCAATGCCCGCTCATGTCCTCGACCAGGCGCGTGGCCATTTGCAGCTCGCGCTTGTCGAGGCTTGAATCGCGCACGCTGGCGTCCAGGTCCAGGCTGTCCAGGCCGCGCACTTCCTCGGGCCAGCGCAGGGTGATCATCACCAGCGCGTCCTCGAGCGGGCGCAGCAGCGCCAGGTGCTGCTGGGTGTGCAGCACCACCTTGGCCAGGGCCACCTTGCCGGTGCTCTCCAGGGTTTCGCGCAGCAAGGCATAGACCTTGCCGCCACGCCGGTCGGGGCTCAGGTAGTACGGGGTGTCGAACTGCTGAAGAGGGATTTCGCCGCTGTCGACGAACGAGAAGATGTCGATGGTCTGGGTCGCTTGCGGGCGCGCCTGGCGGATCTCCTCTTCGCTGATCACCACATACTGGCCCTTCTGATACTGCACGCCCTTGACGATATGCTCGCGGGCGATCTCCTTGCCGGTGACCTTGTTCACCCGCTTGTAGCCCACCGGCTCCATGCTGCGCTCGTCGAGCCAGTCGAAGTCGACCCGGTCGCTGCTGATAGCAGTACTCAACGACACCGGGATATGCACCAGGCCGAAGCTGATTGCACCTTTCCAGATGGCTCTGGCCATGACCTCTTTCCTCTTAACACGTAGCGTGCCAGCGCACGGCGCCGCAGCGCTCACAACGCTGGCATAGCAGCGCACCTTCGCCCTCGGGCTCATCGCACCAGTGGCAGCCCTTGAACAGACAGATAATGGTCATGGGGCCCTCCCATGGGGCGTTTGGACCACCCCTTACCTGTTGTGACTGCGCCAGGCGCCGAAGGTTTGCTGCGATTGCCGTCAGGACAGCGGATTGCCACCGGTGACGACGAACACGTTGCCGTTGATGCAACTCGATTACTGGCTGGCCAGCAGCATACACCGTGGCGCCAGTGGTCCGTAGACAGCAATCGGGCTGAACTCTGACGCCTTGGGCCTTTCGTAAAACTAACAGCTGCATGCTGTTTACGCCCCGGGAGATACCGCTTATGAACCCTTTTTTCCGTCCCATCCGCCTTGTCCTGAGCCTGTGCGTCGTGCTTAGTGCCAGTACCCAGGCTGACAGCAACAATGCCTTCGTCAGCGAAGCGATCGGTGCCGGCATGGCTGAAATCCAGACCAGCCAGTTGGCCCTGGAAAAAACCCAATCGCCCCAGGTAAAGGCATTTGCCCAGCAGATGATCAAGGATCACACTAAAGCTAATCAGCACCTGCTCGATCTTGCCAAGCAACATGGCTTCAGCGTCCCGGATGACGCAGCCCTCACCAGCAAGGCGCGCAAGATGATGTTGCAGGTGCAGGACGGCGCGTCGTTCGATGCGGCCTATGCCACCCATCAGGTCGACGCCCATGAGCAGGCGGTGCGCCTGTTCGACGAAGAGAGCCGGTCTACCTCGGACCCTGACGATCTGCGCACCTTTGCCAAGTCCACGCTGGCGACCCTCAAGCACCACCTGGAAATGGCCAAGCAACTGCAGAACGCGCACCGCAAGAACTGAAGGAGGCCCTTGGTATGAGAAAGGTCAGCCCGGCCTGCCCGACCTGCCTGCAGATCGACTTCGTCCAGGACACGCTGTTCGGTCCCATCGCCCACAGCGCCGAATGTGAAGTGCAACTGGCACCGCTGAACATCAACGGCCTGCCTGGCTTGCGCATGCAGGTACAGGCGCCCGTACCCGACAAGCTTGAGCGTTCGCACAGCGTGGCGTTTGTCTGGGAAGGCCGCACCTATCGCGGGATTGTCCAGTATCACCGGCGCTGCGATGACGGCGGCTTGCAGTTGCAGCTGGAGTTACAGTGAACACGCGTGGGAGCGGCGGTGCGACGCGCCCACCGTTCGGTCAGCGTTTGGGGCTGGCGGCGCATCCACAGCCACTGCTATTGCACGGTTTGCCGGACGGATGGTGCTCGGCGCAGGCCTGGCAACAATAGGCCCTGCCCTCGCTCATCACCGGATGTTCACCCAGCTTGCAGTTGCAACCTGGGCAGGCACAGGTTTGTGCGTTCATGGCGTTGACTCCTTGGGTGGTGCTGGTCACATGTCAGTGACCAGACAATACCGGGAGTGGTTCAAAAAAAATGAAACCCCAGCGCAGGCCAAGTCTCCATAGAACAGGGAGAGGTGTTTTCTACTCTGCTCACCCTCGGAGGTCACCATGAGTACCCATCTGGTTCAACTCTTCACCCACCCCGACGACGCCTGGATGGAAATTCGCCAGGAAGAAGAACTGCACCCGCGTCACTACCTGCCGCACCTGCTGCTGATGGCGCTGATTCCCGCCCTGTGCCTGTTCATTGGCACCACCAGTATTGGCTGGAGCCTGGCCGGCACCGAGCGGGTACGCCTGAGTGTGACCAGCGCCGCCGAACTGGGCGTGCTGCTGTACGCCACCAGCGTGCTCGGGCTGATAATCATGGGCGGGTTCATTCGCTGGATGTCACGCACCTTCGACGCACGTCCCACGCTCAATCAATGCATCGGTTTTGCCGCCTACACGGCCACGCCATACTTCGTCGCCGGTGTCGCCGGGCTCTACCCCGGACGCTGGCTGGCGCTGATCGTGCTGGCTGTGGCGTCGGCCTATGCGACCTTTCTGCTCTACATTGGCCTGCCGACTTTTCTGCGCCTGCGCAAGGAAGACGGCCTGCTGTATTCGACCAGTGTCTGGGCGGTGGGGTTGTTGGTACTGGTGACCATCCTGGTGTCGATGATCCTGTTCTGGTTCAACGTGCTCAACCCTGAATACCTGCGCCCGGCCAGCCTTGGCTGACCGGGCATCCGGGCTGAGTCTTCAGACCATCGCTTGGGGCGTAAGGGGAATATGGCTACGCCCCAGGCGCTGTTCTTCACGCACCTGGGCGACCAGGGCGGCCAGTTCATGGCAGGTGGTAAGGCTGTGCACATGGATTCCGGTGACGGTCAGGCACTCGCCGAGGGTATCGCCCTGCCCCAGTTGAAGGGTCAGATGCTCACCATCGAGGCAGGACACGATGCACCGTTCAGGCAGAAAGGCCTGTTCGATCAGATGGCACAGCTCAAGCGTAGAAACACCAATCAGTGACATGATTCGATCCTCGTGTCGTAAGGCCCGAATATTGAGTTAGTACCCGACCAGCCCCAGATGCCAATTGTAATTGCTGATACCGCACCGCTACCCCATACAAGGCAGCAATGGTCGGTGCCCTGACCGTTCGTCATGAAGCGGCGAAATATTTCAAACTTTGCCCAGCGCGGCCGTCTCCCAACTTATGTAAGGCAAACGCCTTGCGAACATTCACAAGAGGAAGAGAATCATGGCTAATAAAGGCACTTCGAATCCCGGGAATTTCGCTAACGACAAGCAAAAAGCATCTGATGCCGGGAAAAAAGGTGGCCAGGCCTCCGGCGCAGCTGGCCAGCCCCGCAAGCCTGACATGGACAAGGACCAGCCCCGCAAACCCAGTGGTGGCGGCCGTAGCTGACGGACGAAAGACCGGCGCACGTCATGTGCGTCGGTCCCGAGAGAGCGCAATGAGCCAACAGGTGATCCACTTCCATTGCCAGATCGATCAGGACACCACCGAGCGCTTTCGCGATCGGTGCCTGCAGGCCATCGCTGATGGCGCCACCTCGTTGCTGCTGTTTCTGTCGACCACTGGCGGCAGCACCAACTTCGGGTTCTCGCTCTACAGCTTTCTCAAGTCCTTGCCGGTACCGCTGTGCGCTGTCAATGCCGGCAACATCGAGTCAATGGGCATCATCATGTACCTGGCAGCCGCCGAGCGCGTCGCCGCACCGCATTCACGCTTTCTCATCCACCCCATGACCTGGCACTTCAGCCAAAGCGCAGTGGACCATTCGCGCCTGCGTGAATACCTCTCGAGCCTGAACAACGACCTGGAGCGCTACGTGCGCATCTTCGAGCAGGAGACCGCCCAGGCCGAGCGCAAGCTGGACATTTTTCATTGTCTGTCGACCGAAGAAAAGGTCATTCCCGCCTATGACTCGTTGGCCTGTGGTATCGCTCACCGCCTAGAGCAGGTGGTGTTTGCCAAGGATGCCCGGCACCTGAGCGTCAGCGGCACCCACTGACGGGCTGAAATCCAATGGAATTTTTCTGCAGGCGCAGCACTCACTAAAAGCATTGAAGAGATTTTCCTGGTCACTGCTCTGTAAGGATCTTTCCAGCCCCATGGAAAACGCAAAACTGTTCGTCATCGACTACCAACTGCACGGCGATCACAAGTCCTTTATCGTCCGCGCCGAAACGATGGACAACGCCGATGCCTGGCACTGGGCTAGTTGCGACGCCGGTATTGGTCGAATAGGCCGTTACGGGCACGAAAAAGTGAAAAAAGTCAGCAGGCCCCTGGCCGAGCGCTACGGTATTAGCGATGTGAAGTGGCGCCAGTCCGGTTGAGTCAGCTCAGCGACGCCCACAAGTGCTGGGCGGCATAGGCGCGCCATGGGCGCCAGGCCTGAGCGCGCTGTGCCAGTTGCGCCTCGGGGCCCTCCAGCAGGCGCAAGGCCTTGATCAGGGCTACATCCCCTAGCGGCAAGGCATCGGCCGCGCCCATCTGGCGCAGGGCCAGGTAGTGGGCGCTCCACGGGCCGATACCGCGCAAACGGCACAGGCGCTGGACCCAGGCCTCCAGGTCACGGTCCGGGCCAAACAGCTGCGGGTCCTCGCGCAGAGCCCGGGCCAGGGTCGACAAGGTCGCGGCCCGGGAGCGCGGCATGCCCAGGCCACTGAGGTCGACGTCAATAATGGCCTCGGCCCTGGGGAACACATGGGTCAAGCCGGGCAACTGCTGCACATGCGCGGGGAGTCGCTGGCCGTAGCCCGCCACCATCCGCCCGGCCAGGGTGATGGCCCCGGCCACGCTGATCTGCTGGCCCAGCACGGTACGCATGGCTTGCTCGAACGCGTCCCAGCCGCGCGGCACACGCAGCCCCGGACGCAGGCTGATCAGTTGCGCCATCAACGGGTCGCGACTGAGCTGCGCCTGGATCTTGTGCGGTTCGGCATCCAGGTCAAACACCCGTCGGACCCTGGCCAGCATACCTGGCAGCGCTCGCGCAGAGGCGCCGAATACGGTGACTTTCAGCCGGTGCCCACGCGCCTGAGACACCTGGACGATGCCCTGGCCCTGGGCAAGATCGAAGCTGCGCGCATACACCCCCGCCACGACCGTCTCGACCCCGGTGATCGCCCGCGCGGCAAAGAACCCCAGCAGCGACGGCCAGTGCAACGGTGGCTGATAGGGCAGCCAGAAGCTGATGACGCTGCCCGGCCGCACGGTGCGACGATGGCCAGCCAAGGTGGAAGATTTCATGCGCCGATCATCACCTGCGCAAACCTCACGACGCCAGAGGTTTCGCAGAATTTCGGCGCCCCAAAGGTCTGCCCTTCAGGGGGATGTCGATACGACGACGGCCGGGCTACGCTAGCGCCCGGCCGTTGATCAGTGCACGGCGTTATTTGCCGTTGGTGAGGGTGTTGTAGCTGGTCATCAGGTTACGGTAGTCGGGGATGTGGTTGGAGAACAAGGTACCCAGGCCTTCGATGTCGTTGCGCCAGTCGCGGTGCAGCTCACAGGCCAGGCCGAACCAGGTCATCAACTGCGCGCCGGCTTGCGACATGCGGTTCCAGGCCGAGTCGCGGGTCAGCTCGTTGAACGTACCGGAAGCATCGGTGACCACGAACACGTCAAAACCTTCTTCCAGGGCCGACAGCGCCGGGAAGGCCACACACACTTCAGTCACCACCCCGGCAATGATCAGTTGCTTCTTGCCGGTGGCCTTGACCGCCTTGACGAAGTCTTCGTTGTCCCAGGCGTTGATCTGCCCGGGGCGGGCGATGTACGGCGCCTCGGGGAACTGCGCCTTGAGCTCGGGCACCAGCGGGCCATTGGGGCCGGTTTCAAAGCTGGTGGTGAGGATGGTCGGCAGCTTGAAGTACTTGGCCAGGTCGCCAACGGCCAGCACGTTGTTCTTGAAGCGATCCGGGTCGATGTCTCGAACCAGCGACAGCAGGCCGGTCTGGTGGTCGACCAGCAGGACGGCAGCGTTGTTCTTGTCCAGACGGACGTAGGGCTTGGTCATGGTCTTACTCCTTGCGTTGAGACGCCGGTGCCGGGCACCGGACATGAGGGATCAGCGTTGGGAATCGAGCAGTTCGTTGTCGCGGGCCACCTGTTGCGCCTTGAGGTAGCTTTCGATCAGCAATTGGTAATGCGGGAACACAGAACTGTAGGCTTCGGCCCACTGCTGGGCGTCTTCGCGGTTCCAGGTGCGCTGGACTTCCGAGCACACCGCGGCGGTGTCCATCGGCACCACACCGGCCTGCATGATGCGCGCCAGGGTGATTTCCTGGGCCATCTTCGAATAAGTACCGCTGGCATCGATCACCGCAAATACTTTATAGCCGGCATTGACCGCACTGATGCTCGGAAAGGCCATGCACACGCTGGTGATGGTGCCGGCGATGATCAGGGTCTTGCGTCCGGTCTTCTCTACGGCGGCAACGAATTCGGGATTGTCCCAGGCGTTTATTTCACCTTTGCGTGCCACGTACTGGGCGTGCGGCGCGGCTTCGTGAATTTCCGGGATCAACGGACCATTGGGCCCCTGCGGCACGGAGGCAGTGGTGATGACCGGGATCCTGGCGAGCGATGCGATCTTGGCCAGGGTGATGGCATTGGCCCGCAACTCGGTCATGGGCATGTCCTTGACCGTCTGGAACAGGCCGCTCTGATGGTCGATCAGCAGCATCGCAGCGTCATCGGGGTCGATGCGCGGGACCTGACCGTTGAAGTTGGCAACGTTGGCAAATGTACTCATGGCATATTCTCCTTCGGGTTTATGAGACTAGTTGTGGTGACGCGGCCCGGCCTGCCCGCTCATCTGGCCGAAGCGTCCGGCGCGAAAATCGTCGAAGGCCTCGGCGATTTCGGCATCGCTGTTCATCACGAATGGGCCGTAACCGACAATCGGCTCGTCCAGCGGTTCGCCACTCAGTAGCAGCACCGATACATCGCTTTGCGCTTCAAGCAGCAGCTCGTCACCGGCGCGGTCGAACAGCACCAGTTGCGCGGCACCGACCTGGCGCTCGCCGTTGACCAGCAACTGGCCACGCAACACCACCAGCGCCGTGCTGCGCCCAGCGGCGCTAGGCAGGCGTAGCGGCGCGCCGGCCTTCAGTTGCAGGTCCCAGACATCCATGGGCGTAAAGGTCTGCGCCGGCCCCTGATGGCCACGGAATGCACCGGCAATTACCCGCAAGGTGCCAGCGCCGTTGCCCAGCGGCACCCGCGGGATGTCAGTGCTGAGCAGGGTCTGGTAACCGGCCGGCGCCGATTTGTCCTTGGCCGGCAGGTTGACCCACAGCTGGACCATCTCCAGGGTGCCACCCTTGGCGGCGAAGGCTGGCGAGTGGAACTCCTCGTGGAGAATCCCGCCGGCAGCGGTCATCCACTGCACATCGCCCGGGCCGATCAGGCCGCCGGCACCCGTGGAGTCGCGGTGCTCCAGTTCGCCCTGGTAGACGATAGTCACGGTTTCAAAACCGCGATGAGGATGCTGGCCGACCCCGCGACGTGCGGTGGTCGGGGTGAAGTCGTGGGGGCCGGCATAGTCCAGCAGCAGGAACGGGCTGATGTGCTGGGCCAGGTTGTCGTAGGTAAACAGGCTACGGACCGGGAAGCCATCACCCACCCAATGCGGGTGCGGGCTGCTGTAGACGCCTTGGATCTTTTTCATCAGATGCCTCCTCTCGTGCATGGCTATAACCATACGAGCGCAACGACATCGGCGGTAGATCGGTTAAACTGCCCTCAGCGTTCCATTTGGAGAACACTGGTGGAAGACCTCAACGACCTTTACTACTTTGCCCAGGTAGTCGATCACGGCGGCTTTGCCCCCGCCGGCCGCGCCCTGGACATGCCCAAGTCCAAGCTCAGCCGGCGCATTGCCGGGCTGGAAGAACGCCTGGGCGTGCGCCTGATCCAGCGCTCGACCCGGCATTTTTCAGTGACCGAAATCGGCCAGGCCTACTATCGCCATTGCCTGGCCATGCTGGTCGAAGCCGAGGGCGCCGCCGAACTGATCGAGCGCAACCGTGCCGAACCCCAGGGCATCGTGCGCTTGAGTTGCCCGACGGCGCTGCTGGATTTCTGGGTGGGGGCCATGCTCACCCGCTTCATGGTCCAGTGCCCGCTGGTGCAGTTGCATATCGAAAGCACCAACCGTCAGGTCGACCTGATCCAGGAAGGCATCGACATCGCCCTGCGTGTGCGCGTACCGCCGCTGGAAAGCAGCGACCTGGTGATGAAGGTCTTGGCGCGCAGCACCCAGTACCTGGTGGCGGCGCCGTCAGTGCTTGAGCGCCTGCCGCAGCGGCCGGTGCCTGCCGACCTCAGCAGCCTGCCCAGCCTGCACTGGGGCTATCCGCAGCGCGACTATCACTGGCACCTGCTCGGCCCCGACGGCGCCCGCGCCAGCCTGCGGCACAACCCGCGGCTGGTGACCGATGACCTGGTGGTATTGCGTCAGGCCGCCGTGGCCGGCGTGGGCGTGGTGCACCTGCCGCTGGTGGTGATCCGCGAAGAACTCGAAGCCGGCCGGCTGGTGCAAGCCACGCCGAACTGGGCACCGGAGTGCGGCGTGGTGCATGCGGTGTTTGCCTCGCGCCGCGGATTGCTGCCGTCGGTGCGCAGCTTGCTGGATTTTCTCGCGGCGGAGTTCGAGGCCAGTGATATAGCGTAAGGGGATGTCCGCTTTTTCCTTATGGCGTTGGAAACGAGCAACCTAGACGGTTGAGCGTTTCGCTCATCCAGCACGGCAAATGGCCGTTGCGCTTTTGTAGATACGTCAGGAATTCCGTACGCCATTCGGAGGGTGCGTCGTCAGCACCCAGAAAATGTTCAGCCAATGCCGATATCAAGAAATAACCTGTTTTCCACGCATGTTGATCTACGCGATTGAAGCTTCTCCAATGTTCGAAGGCGCTTTGCAGATGAGCTCGACTTGGATCCGCAATGGCACACAACCACAGGCGCAGAAAAGCAATACCTTGAATTTCGGGATGACTTTCCATTCCCAAAGGTTTTTTCGCTTCAGCATGCAGATCTTCGCCTGAGTCCAGCCAGCGCAGCAATGCCACTAACAGTCGACACTTCTCTCGATCGATGCCGTGCCGATAAAGCAGATGAGGTTCATTCAACCCCAGGTAACCTTTCAACGCAGCTTCGCCCACCTCAAAAGCCTTGGCAATGTCGCCATCCTCGGCGAGGATCAACGAGTAGCTGTACCCCACGTCAGCCAAGTCAATTGTGAACCGCTCAGGCTTGGCCTCTACAAGCCTACCCGCAATCGCATAGCCTTCCTCAATGTATGAAACGGCTTCCTCCATTTCGCCTTGATGCGACAAACGATTGGCGTAGTTACTCAGTGAGACAACCCAATCCGGATCCTCTGGGTATCCACGACACTCGATAAGCTGACGGTGGGCCTCCAAGGAGTTTTTGGCTGCCTGAAGGGCATCCTCATCAAAGCCGTTGCTCCCCAACAAGACACTGTAACGGTTGTAGGCGATCCCCATATTTTCATGGTACCTAGAGGTATTCGCCTGACTGGCACTTCGATGCAGTTCCAAGGACTGCTTGGCATAGTCAATGGCCTTGTCGCCCTGACCACACTCATTCAGTCGCAGCGCATACAGGCCGAGTACCTTCGCCCTTTGCTGCACCAGGATATTGCGATGCTTGTGAACCAATGCAAGCGCCCCCTCAATTGCCGACATCGCACTGTCCGACATTCCAAATTCGGAGCGATGCTGAGAGATGTCACACAGGAGGTCTATCAGTGTCGGGGTATGCCTTGGATCTCGCTTGGCAATGGCTCGCGAGACACTCAATGCCTGCTCCATTGTGTCCTTCGCCAGCACCGACTGACCAATGTAACGAAGCGTTTTCGAGTGCCATGTCAACGCGGACGACTGCGCAATATCGCCCTTACGTCCAACCTTGTCATTTTTATCACTGAAGTGTTCGACCAGTACTTCCCCAACCTGTTGGCGCAATCCGAGTAGCGCGATCATTTCAACCTGTAATTTACCCTTCAACACACCGGCCACTTGTACTTTGCGCTTAGGGCTCATCTGTGAAAATACATCCTCCAGGATGCCAGGCAGCGGGCTGCGGGTTTCCAGACAAACAGCAATCCAGCCATCCATGGTTGCTGAAAACTGCCGATCCATCACTTCAAACACCGTGGGCGCAAGATCCTCCCGATAGCGCAGCATCCGTGCAACAACCGTTAATGCCGAACGGACCTGGCTGCCGCTGCCCTCGGCCAGCACGCGCTCGAACACAGAACCGCCGTGCTCCAGCAATACTTTCGCCACCAGCGCTTCTCCCAACAAGTCAGGGCGCAGTGCTTGCAGCCCTTGTCGATCAGGATAGAGCGGGGTCAAGACATCGTAGAGACGCTTAAGGTTGGCGCGTTCCTCTGCTTTCAAATCGAGAATATCATCGAGTACCCGAGCGGTCGGTATGCCACTGATTAACGTCGACAAGGTCATCAGCATTGTCGCTTGACGGAGCGACTGGACGTCCGCCAACCCCTGTGCTGCCAAGGTCTTCTGCCAATACTCCGACTCACGGTTGAGCACCGCCCTGGGCAATCCCTCGGCGGACTTTGCAGACTCCCCTCGCAACGTCATCAGTGCCGCCATCTGGATGAACAGCGGCCGATCAAAATGCTCGGCTTCAAGGTTGGGCTGAAGATCAACTGCGCCGATGTTCAAATGCTGAGCAAATGCCAGCGAGGCTTCCTGATACGCGCGCTGACGACTGGCCACAGACTCATGAAGCATAGGCAGTTGATAAGGGCCACTCGTTTGCGACCCGCTAAGCACGCCTTCACACTCGCTGTCGTGTTCTGGCAGCCGCCGCCACCATTCGCCACCATCTCGGGCAAGAAGCAGTATACGTATCGGCTGTTCGAACCGACCGTTGTGCAAGACTTTAATCAGTGCCAGCAATGCGTCCTGTCGGGTTTCGGCATAGTCGATCACAATCAGCGAAGGTTGCTTGGCAGCCTTCAGCTGCTCAGCCACCCGAGCCATGCTGCTGGCGGTAAACTCGCTGGACAGTATGCCGCTGAGCCAGCCACTCTCCCGCAAGCGCTGACACAGCTCCAATCCCAGGCGGGTTTTCCCCACCCCTCCAGCACCGGTGAGTAGCCTGATTGCCAATGAATGGGTGGGGGCCTTGACCCAGTCCAACTGCAGGTTCAAGAACGGCTCGCGATCCTTGTCAAAAGGCACCACAGCCGCTTCCGCGCGCAGCAGTTGGCTATCGCTGTGGCCCATTGCGGCGCTCGATCGGCCAGGGCAACTGAGCCAGTCAAATTCAAGTGGCGTTTGCGCCGCTGTGGACACGCTGGGAACTGATGTAGTTGCCGATTCAGAAATGTCCCAACCCAAGGCGTTCGCGCAGGCTCTGGCACACGCGGTCCAGGTAAACTCAGCTGCCAGCGCCTCACGCAAACTAGCGGCCTGCCTGCGCTTGGACGAATCATTGCCGACCACATTCAACGCGCCGACCAACTGTTGTATGTCCTGCTCCTTGTAAAAAGGATCGATATTGCTACCACGCACATCGATAGACGTTACATGTCCCTTGTACAAACCTTCCTGCCATTCCTCCAGCATCTGGTAAGCACCACTTTTGTCGCTGATGACAACTGGCACACCCGCCGCGATAGCTTCCCAGGCAACCAAGCCAAAGCCTTCATGCCAGGACGGCATCATCGCCACACTGGCGTTTCGGATATCCGTGAACAACGCCTTGCGGTCTGTGGTAAATGGCAGCGCCTTAAGGTTGTACGCACGGTCCGCGTGCTGCTCGGCGAAGCAGCGCAGTTCAAGTTCTGCTTCGCCGATCTGTTCACTTTCGCTTTTCTCGAAGTCGACGCCACGCAGCAACAAGCTCGGCTGCCTTTTGGCAAGGAACACGTTGTCCAGATGAGGCGTGGTGTCCGCGACTCGTATGGCCTGGGAGAACGCTGCGACCCCCAGATGAGCCTGTTTGATCTTGCGCGCGTCCTCACTCAAGCGCCCACTCAGGATCGCCTTGAAATTACGCGGCGCCGCTCCTTTCGCGTCAATTTCCGGCAACCCTGGCACCAGCATCGCAACGGCGCCGTCTTCGCGCAGATCGAGAAGCGCATCTCTTAACAGTGGGCCCACGGCCATGACCACATCGGCAGATTGAAACAACGCCCGCTGCTGATCCTCCTTGCCGCGAGCATCCACGCTGTTTTCCGCGAACGCTTCATAATGGCTGTAACTCATGTGGTGGATCAGCGCCGACCGCCCCTTCCATGCGTGCGCCGCAGCCACGGCGATATCTCCGGTAATACGATCATGGCCCAGCCAGACCGTATCCGTCCCCAAGCTCACTTTTTCAGCATCAAGCGCGTTGCGTACGCTCGATTTCAGCTCGGGAGAGAAATGCTTCTGCCCTTCCAGCCCGAGCGAAATCAGGCGAACCTGCTTGCTTGCCGCATCGACAAAGTCCTCGTCGTTTGCCCAGAGCACGACGCAGACCGTTTCGACTTGCCGGCAGCACAAGATGGCAAACGCCCCCAACAGGTCATAGTTGAAGCTGTTTATACCGCCGAAACGGGTTCCCCAGCTGGTGGCGAAACTGACGAGGGTGTTGAGCGCCTGGGCCATGCGTAACTCTTGATTCAGATAGAAGGACCCATCAATAATGGCATTTTAGAACCTTGGATCCAACAACTATGCCGCCTTCGGGTCAGCGGATGAATGCCTACCACCGTGACTAACCCGCCCATCCTCACCCTGGCCGAAAACTACCGCCACGGCGAACGCATCGCTGCCCATTGCCACAACCGCGCACAGTTGATCCACGCCTTGAGCGGGGTCATCACGGTCAACTCGCTGCAGGGCAGTTGGGTGGTGCCGCCAGGGCGTGGTGTGTGGGTGCCGGCGGCGATCGAACACGACCTGAAGATGGCCGGCGCGGTACGCATGCGTACCCTGTTCATCGACCCACAAGCGCGCACGGATCTGCCCCAGGGCTGCCAGGTGATCGACATCTCGCCGCTGCTGCGCCAGCTGATCATCAGCGCCATGGACATTCCCGCCGACTACCCGCGCACAGGGCGCGACGAGCGGGTCATGCAATTGATCCTCGATGAGATCCGCGTGCTGCCGATCATGGCCCTGCACGTGCCCTCCCCCCGCGATCCGCAACTGGCCGAGCTGTGCCAGGCCCTGCGGGATGCGCCCAGTGAAGACTGGAACCTTGCGCGCGCCGCCCGCCTGATCGGCACCAGCGCCCGCACCCTGACCCGCGCCTTCCAGCGTGAAACCGGCTTGAGCTTCATCCAGTGGCTGCGACGCATGCGCCTGTTGGCCAGCCTCGACTCGCTGGCCGCCGGGCATCCCATCCTCGATGTGGCGCTGGACCTGGGCTACGACAGCCCCAGCGCCTTCAGCGCCATGTTCCGCCGCACCCTGGGGGTGTCGCCCTCAGCCTATTTTGGCAAAGCCCAGGCCTATGGCACGGCGCAGCCGGACTGATCAGCCGTCTTTCTGACGCAGCAGCAACGAGGCCAGGGCGCAGGCGGCCAGGGCCAGGCACGACAGGTAGAAGGCGTCCGAATAAGCCATCAGGTAAGCCTGCTGGCGCACGCTATGATCGATCAGGCTCAGCGTCTGCATCACCTGCGGCGCCTGCACATCGACCAGCCCGCGCGGCAGACGCTGCTGCAAGGCGCCGTCGAACATCGTCACCGCCTCGCCGATACGCTCGAAATGAAAGCGCTCACGCTGGGACACCAACTGCGTGAGCAACGCCGTGCCCACCGCGCCGCCGAGGTTGCGCAGCATCGAGATCAACGCCGAGGCCGAGCCCGCCTGGGCCTTGTCCAGGCCTTTGACCGCCAGCACCGAGAGCGCCACCATGATCAGCGGCTGGCCGATGCCGCGCACCACGGTAGAGGGGATGATCACATTGGCGGCGGCATCGTTCGACAAATGCGCCCCCAGCCAACACCCCAAGGCCATGATCGCGAAGCCACTGGCCACCAGCAACTTGGCATTGAGCCAGCGCATCAGCTGCGGCAACAATGGCGCCAGCAGCAACTGGACCATGCCATAGGCGATCAGGCTGATGCCGATCTCGCGGGCGTTGTAACCCTGCACCAGCGACAGGTAGTTGGGCACCAGAAACACCAGGCCGAACGTCGCCGCGCCGAACACCGCCATGGCCAGGCTGGCGACGCCAAAGTTGTAACTGGCCAGCAGGCGCAGGTTGATAAAGGGCCGCTCGCCCCACAACTGCCGGTAGATGAACAGCACCAGGGCGATACCTGCAAACAGGCTGAAACCGATGATGAATGAGGAGTCGAACCAGTCCTTGCGTCCGCCCTCCTCCAGCACGATCTGCAACGCCCCCAGGCCCAGGGCCATGGCGGCGATGCCCAGCCAGTCGGCCTGGCGCAGCTTGCGCCGGTCCCCGGCCTGGGCGCCGATCGACCAGGCCACCGCCGCAATCAGCGCCACCCCCGGGAGCAACTGCAACAGGAAGATCCAGCGCCATGAGTACGCGTCGGTGAGCCAGCCGCCAATCGATGGCCCGGCCGCCTGGGCAACGCTGTTGGACAGGCTGAACAAGGCCATGCCCAGCGGGATCTTGCTGGCCGGCAGTTCAGTGATGATCAGCTGCATAGACAGGGGGATCAGCACCGCCCCAGAGGCGCCCTGAATCACCCGGAGGGCGATCATCGCCTGCAGGCTCGGCGCCAGGGCGCAACTGACCGAACTGAGCAGAAACACCACCGAGCCCACCAGCATCACCCGGCGCAGGGAGAACACCTGCACCAGCCAGGCGGTGAGCGGGATCATGCTGATTTCCGCGACCAGGTAGGCCGTGGAGATCCACGAGCCTTCCTCGAAGCTGGCCCCCAGCGCGCCTTCGATCTCCGGCAAGGCGGCACTGGTGACGTGCACGTTCATCCCGGCCATGAAGCAGCCGAACAGGCCGCCGATCACCGCCACCCAGGCGCGCAGCGAGACCTTGTCTTCAGCGGCCATGATCGGCCTCCCGGGTATCGACCGTGGCGATCACCGACATGCCCGGCAGCAGTTGCGCTTCACCGGCGGCCGGCGGGTCGAGCTGGATGCGCACCGGGAAGCGCTGGACGATTTTGGTGAAGTTGCCGGTGGCGTTGTCTGGCGGCAACAGCGCGAACACCGCACCGGAGCCGGGCGACACGCTGTCGACCGTGCCCTGCCAGTGGCGGCCGAAGGTGTCGACTTCAAGCCTGACCCGCTGACCGGGGCGCAGGTGCTCAAGCTGGGTTTCCTTGTAGTTGGCGACCACATAGGCCTGGGCCACCGGCACCACCGCCAGCAATGGCAAACCGGGGGTGACGTACTGCTGCTGGCGCACCTTGCGCTGGCCGATCACGCCATCGAAAGGTGCGCGGATTTCGGTGTCGGCCAGGGCGTTCTCGGCCAGGCCCAGCTCGGCCTCGGCCTGTTCCAGCGCGGCCTGGCGTGCGCCCAGATCGGCCTGCGCCTGTTGCCGCTGGCTGCTCAGCACCTGTTGCCGCGCCTGCTGGCGCTCAAGCTCGGCGGCGGCCGCGCGCAACAGCGCTTGAGCCTTGACCCGGCTGGCGCTGGCGCTTTCCAGGCGCTGGGCACTGGCGGCCTGTTGCCCGGCCAGTTGCCGGTAGCGCTGCCAGTCGAGCTGTGCACGCCGCGCCTCGCCTGCACAGGCGGCATGCTCGGCCTGGGCGCGGGCGATGGCCTGGCGTTGCTCGTCCAGTTGCGCAGCGAAGGTCCTCAGGTGCGCCTGTTGTGCCTGCACGGCGGCGGCGCTGGCGGCCTGTTGCGCGCGGGCCTGGCGCAGGCGCTGCTGGTAGTCGCGGGCATCCAGGCGCACCAGCACGTCACCGGCCTTGACCCTGGCATTGTCGGCCACCCGCACCTCGGCCACATAACCTGCCAGCCGCGCGCTGACCGGCGCCCAGTCGGCGCGCACGTAGGCATCATCGGTCTGTTCGAAAAAGCGCGCGCTGCTCCACCAGTAACCGCCATAGGCCAGCACGGCCAACAGCCCGGCGGTGCCCAGCGCATAGCGGGCGTGCCGGCGGCGGGTCAATTGCGCGCCGACACGCTGCGGATCGGGGGTAACGACCTGGTTCATGGGCGGGCTCCGGTGTGCAAGGCAAGGGATTGAGGAGTGTCGGTACGCTGCCAGCCGCCGCCGAGGGCACGGAACAGCTCGACCTGGCGCTCCAACAGGCGCAAGTCGGCTTCGGCCAGCTCGGCCTGCTGGCGGACCAGGGTGCGTTGACTGTCGAGCAGCTCCAGGCCGTCCACGGCGCCAGCGTCCAGGTTCAGCCGGACAAGCTCGAAGGCGCGCTGGCTCTGGGCGGTGGCGCGGGCCAGGGCCGCGCGCTGCTGGCGTTCGCCGGCATACAGCGCCAAGGCCTGCTCGACGTCGCGCAAAGCCCCCAGCACCACGCTGTCGAAGCACGCCAGTGCGCCGTCGCTGCTCGCGTGTGCTTGCTCGACCCGGGCATGGGCCTGCGCGCGGTTGGGAAAGCGCCAACTGATCATGGGGCCGATGGCAAAGGTCAGCGCCTTGCTGTCGCCCATGGCGCCGAAAGTGGCCGCTGAAGACTCCAGCGCCGCGCCAAACTGCACCTGCGGATACAGTTGCGCTTTGGCCGTGTCGATCCGTGCCCGCGCGGCGAACAACTGGCGTTCGGCCTGGCGGATGTCCGGGCGGCGCTGCAACAGGCTCCAGGCATCGCCCACTGGCAATGGCCGGGCAATGCTGGGCAGGCGCTGGCAATGGCTGGCCTGTTGATCCAGGTGCTGCGGCGGCTGGCCACTGAGTACCGCCAGCTCGAACAAGGCAGCCTGGCGCTGGCCCTGCAACCGAGGCAACAGCGCCCGGGTCTGCTCCAGCAGGCTTTGCTGGCGGCTGATGTCCAGCGCCGTGAGGACCCCGGCGGCCTGTTGCTGACGCGTCAGGGCCAGGCTGCCTTGCAATACCGCCACTGATTGAAGCTGCACCTCGCGGCGAGCGCCGAGGGCGCACACGCGCAAGTAGGCGCGTGTGGTTTGTGCCGCCACATTGACCCGCAGCCCATCACGGGCAGCCTGCGCCGCCTCGGCATCGGCGCGCGCGGCCACGATGCTGGCGGCAACCCGGCCCCACAGGTCAAGTTCGTAGTCCAGGGCAAATTGCGCTTCATGCTGCCACTGGCTGTCAGCATGGCTGTCGCTGGCTTGTGCCAGGGTCTGGTCATCGCCATCGCGGCCATAGCGATAGCCATACCCCAGCCGCGTCGTTGGCCAGCGGCCGGCAGCGGCGCTGCGCAAGCCACCGAGCAATACCTGCACATTAGCCTGGGCAGCGGCCAGCTCGCGGTTATGCGCAAGGGCGGCTTGCACCAGCCGATCCAGCTGCGGGTCGTGGTACAGCGACCACCAATCCTGCGGCAACGCCTGCGCATGCGTGCCGGCGGTACGGCTCAGTTCGACGTCGGGCCGCGGTGCCGGTGCCAGCGCCCGGCCCTCGTCAAATTGGCTACACGCCCCGCTCAGTAACACGCCTGCGCACAGCAACGGCCAACGCGCCTGTCCCATGCTGCCTCTCCTGTTGTTGTCTGTGGAGGTGCAGCTTAGGGAATGGCGCGTTGTCGTTCGCTCGTGATCAGGCCACCTATCGTCGCAAAATGGACAACGACCCGATCACCTCAACAGGAAGGTCTCGACCTGCTCGCAGCACGCCGCCGGGTCTTCCTGCATGAAGCAGTGTCCGCCCGGCACCTGGCTGGCGGTGACATGCTTGTTGGTCTGGGCCCAGCGCTGCACCGACTGCGGCACGAAGGGATAGGTGGACTGGCCATAAAGCACCAGGCTCGGGGTGGTCACCTGGGTCAGCAAAGCCCACATGCGCCGCGGGAAGGAGCTGAAGATTTCCACCTCACGGCTGGGCCGGCACTTGAGCACCACGCCTTCGCCGCAATCGCCGATGGCGTGTTCGATATAGGCCTGCAACGCCGATTCGCTCCAGCCCTTGAAGATCCCCCGCCCCTCCAGCGACGCCCGCGCCGCGCTGCGGTCCGGCCAGTGGCTGCGGCGGGTAGCGGCCTTGCGCGCCAGGGCATGTCGACGGTGCAGGCCAACCAGGGCGGCGGCGCCCATGATGCCCATCATCGCACGGGTGAACAGCACCGGATCGAGCAGCACTGCGCGCTGGAACAACTGCGGTTGCTGCGCCAGCATCAAGCCGGTCAGTACCCCGCCAAAGCTGTGGCCGACGGCAAACCGCGGCACCTCGCCGTATTCGCCGCGCCCGGCCTCGAAGGCTTCGATGGCCAGCTGCGCGCTGCGGTTCCAGCCGGCGAACGGGCCACCATGATCACTGTCGCCATGGCCCTGGACATCGCACAGCCACAGGTCGAACCGCTCGGCCAGGCGCGCCAGCAATGGCTGGTAGGCCAGGCAGCAAAAACCGTTGCCGTGGAGAAAATGCAGCAACGGTTTGCCACTGGCTGGGGAGCGCCAGCCGCGCAGGGTGAAGCCAGCACTTGTGTCATGGGACCAGGGAATCAACTGCATGTGCCAGCGCACTCATGTCAGGAAAAGCTCGATTCTACAAACAGCAAGGGGTACAGGGATATCACCAGCAGCGCCGCCATCAATAGATTGAACAGCATCAGCCAGCGCGGGTTCTGCAGCACCGTGCGCAAGGCGCTGCCGAACATCACCCAGACGCACACGCTGGGCAGGTTGACCAGAGCGAACACGCAGGCAATGACGATGACATTGGTGACGTAACCCTGAGCCGGGGTGTAGGTGGTAATCGCACCCACCGCCATGACCCAGGCTTTCGGGTTGACCCACTGAAATGCCGCCGCGCCCCAGAAACCCAAGGGCTTGCGGCTCTCCGGATTGCTGACCGACAGCGGCCCGGAGGTGGCGATCTTGTACGCCAGGTACAGCAGGTAGGCGGCGCCGACATAACGCAGCACGGTATAGATCGGCGGATAGGCCTTGAACACTTCGCCCAGGCCAAAGCCCACCGCCAGCACCATGACCATGAAGCCCACGCTGATGCCCAGCGCATGGGGAATCGAACGGCGCACGCCGAAGTTCACCCCGGAGGCCAGCAACATGGTGTTGTTGGGCCCCGGGGTGATCGAGGAGACGAAGGCGAACAACACGAAGGCAGTGATCAGGTCCAGTGAACCGAGCATGGCAGGCATCCAGTTTTTTTATTGGGCTGCACTGACACTAACGGAGTCCCGATCCGGACCGACCATACAGTTGCTGAAAATAACGCCGCTACACTTGACTGTCCTGCTCCGCCAGCGCCTCGACGACGAACTCCAGGCGGTCCTGGCCAAAGAACATCTGCTCGCCGACAAAACAGGTGGGCGCGCCAAACACGCCACGGCGCACGGCTTCCTCGGTCGCATCCTTGAGCGCAGCCTTGACCTGGGGCGCGGCTGTCCAGGCCTGGTACTGCTCGGGGTCGAAACCGGCTTCTTGCAACACACCCGTCAGGACCTGCAGGTCGCCAAGATTACGCTGGCGAACCCACAGGGCCTCGAACATCGCGCTCAGGTAGGCCTGGAAACGCTCTGGCTGGTAGCGCTGCACGGCAACGGTAGCGCGCATCAGGCCCAGGGTATTGATCGGAAAGCCCGGTGGGAACGCCAGCGTCACGCCATAGCGTTTGGCATAGCGCTGAAAGTCGACGAACACATGCCGGGCCTTGGCCGGCACCATCACCGGCGAGGCATTGCCGGTGGCCTGGAACACCCCGCCCAGCAGCATCGGCCGGTACAGCAGTTGCGCATCGTGTTCGGCGCACAGTTTCGGTAACTGGGTCCAGGCCAGGTAGCTGGCCGGGCTGCCCAGGTCAAAGAAGAATTCGACGGTCTTGCTCATCTGCAGCGGTTCCTTTCTTGTTGTGGTGAGGGGCTTACCAACGTTCCATCCACGGCCGCAGGTCGAGCTCGAAGGTCCAGGCATCGCGAGGCTGGCTGTGCAGGAACCAGTAGCTGTCGGCGATGTGTTGCGGGTCGAGAATGCCGTCCTGGTCCTTGAGCGCATAACGTTCGGGGAAGCTGTCGCGGATGAACGCGGTGTCGATGGCGCCGTCCACCACCACATGGGCGACATGGATATTGCGCGGCCCAAGCTCGCGGGCCATGCTCTGGGCCAGAGCGCGAATACCGTGCTTGGCACCGGCAAAGGCGGCAAAACCCGCAGCGCCGCGCAAACCAGCGGTGGCGCCGGTAAACAGGATAGTCCCGCGCTCGCGGGTGACCATGCGCCGCGCGACCGCCTGAGCGGTCAAAAAGCCGGCGAAACACGCCATTTCCCAGATCTTGAAGTACTTGCGCGCGGTCTCCTCGAGAATGCTGCAGGGCACGTTGGCGCCGATATTGAAGACAAAGGCTTCGATCGGGCCAAGGCTGCTTTCGATCTCCTCGACCAGCGCCGCGACCTCCTCTTCCTTGCGCGCATCCGAGGCAAAACCGTGGGCTTCGCCACCGGCGGCGCGGATCTCGTCCACCAGCGGCTGCAGCTTGTCGGCGCTGCGCCGGGTCACGCAGGCGACATAACCCTCGCGGGCAAAACGCCTGGCAATCGCGCCGCCGGTTGCATCGCCGGCCCCTACCACCAGTACCACCTTCTTGCCTTGGGTCATCTGTCGCCTCCATTAGTAAACGATCATTTAGTAAACGAACGCTATGCTATGATCCAGGCTTCGTCAAGCCAGCCCAGCGGAGATTGTCGGCGTGCGCTACTCCACCACCCACAAGGAACAAACCCGGCAAAAATTGCTGGAAAGCAGCGGCGCCCTGGCCAAGCGCGGGGGCTTCGGCAGCACCGGCGTGGCCGGGCTGATGAAGGCCATCGGCCTGACCGGCGGCGCCTTCTACAACCACTTCCCGTCCAAGGACGACCTGTTCAGCGAAGTGGTGCGTCGCGAACTGTCGCAGAGCCCCATCGCCCAGCAACCGATAAACCGCGCCCGGCTGGAGCGTTGCCTGGAGCAGTACCTGAGCATGGCCCATTTGCACAATGTCGAAGGCGGATGCGCGATTCCGGCCCTGGGCGCGGAGATCGCCCGCGCCGAGTTACCGGTGCGCGCCGAAGCCGAACACTGGCTGTGCCATCTGCAGCACGCCTGGGCGCAGACCCTGAAAGACCCGGCCCTGGCCTGGGCGCTGCTCAGCCAGTGCGTGGGCGCGCTGGTGATTGCGCGCATGCTGGCCAGCGAGCCGATTCAGCAAGACGTGCTCAAGGCCTCCCGCGACTTTATTGCCGGGGCTTTGCATGAAGCCTCTTGAGTCGCTACTGCTGAGCCTTGCCCTGAGCGCCCCCCTGACCGCCCTCGCCGCCTGCCCGGCCGGCCAGTATGAAATCTGTCTGGGCAGTTGCATCTGCTCGCCCATCGACCTCGGCCAGGCCGGCACCGTGCTCGACGACCTCGGGCGCATGGCCAGCAGCTCCCTGGCCATGGCCTTGCAACAGGCACGCGACACCGCCGCGGCCGGCACGGTGCTGCCGATCCCGTTGCACATCCGTGCCCAGCTCGAGCCGTTCTATGACTTCCAGGTGCTCGATGCCGCGCGCTACAAGGTTGGCGACCAAGAGGCGCTGGACAGCGCCAATGCCCTGCTGCAGAACCCCGATGTCAACGCCGTGACCCTGATCGACATCATCGTCTTTCGCAACGAAGCCGACGCCCAGGACAACGTCGCGCTCTGGGCCCACGAACTGCACCATGTGCAGCAGTACCAGCAATGGGGAGTGGCGGAATTCGCCCGGCGCTACTCGCGCGACTTCGACGCCGTCGAAACGCCGGCCTACGAAATCCAGGCAAAGGTCAGCAAGGCCCTGCGTGAGCGGGCCTCGGGCCAGGCGCGCTGAATCAGGCCTGGGCCGCGCGCAGTGCGCTTAGTGCCGGTTTGATCATCGCCTGCAGGCGCGCCGTGGCAATGCCGTCGCGGGCCTGGATGGCAATGCCGTGCAGCAAGGTAGCGAACAGATCGCCCAGTGCCTGCGGATCGGCATCGGCCTTGAGCTCGCCACGGCCATGGGCCTGCTGCAGCAAGTCGATGATCGACTGGGTGCGCTGGCGGCGCATCTCGCTCATCCAGTCGAGCACGCCGCTGATATCCGGCCCGCCGCTGGCGGTCGATGACACCGCCAGGCAACCGCGCGGGCCATCCGCCGCCGTGTAGGTCGCGATGGCATCGAGGAGGATCTGCTCCAGCGCCTGGCACACCGGCAGGCCACGGTTGATGACCCGCTCGGCAAAGCCGCCCTGCTCGGCCAGGTACAGCGCCACCACTTCGCGAAACAGCTGCTCCTTGCTGCCAAAGGCGGCGTAGATGCGCGCCGAGGCAATGCCCAGGGCACTGACCAGCAAGGCCATCGAAGTGCCTTCATAGCCGTATTGCCAGAAGGTCGCCAGGGCCTTGTGCAAGGCCTGGTCGCGATCGAATTCCCGGGGACGTCCGGCCATGGGTTGTGTGTCCATCAAATCAGGTGTGGCGGATTCTACCCTGCAAAACAGTTGACGCAAGCCTGTTGCCGACCTATTGTTTGTCGATCGACAAACAATAGGAAGTCACCATGCGTACCCTCAAAGGACCCAGCCTGCACCTGGCCCAGTTCAGCGCTGAGCAAGCCCCCTTCAACAGCCTCCCCGAGATCGCCCGCTGGGCTGCCGGCCATGGTTTCAAGGCCTTGCAGGTGCCGGCCTGGGACCGGCGCCTGTTTGACCTGGAACGTGCCGCCGAAAGCCAGACCTACTGCGATGAGCTGCGCGGCATGCTTGCCGACCACGGCCTGCAGATCAGCGAACTGAGCACCCACCTGCTCGGCCAGTTGGTCGCGGTACACCCGGCGTACGACGCCCTGTGCGACAACTTCGCCCCGCCGGCCCTGCACGGCAAACCCCAGGCGCGCACGGCCTGGGCGCTGGAACAATTGCACCTGGCAATCAAGGCCTCGCAACGCCTGGGCCTGACCGACATGGGCACGTTCTCCGGCTCGCTGGCCTGGCCTTACCTGTTCCCCTTCCCGCAGCGCCCGGCGGGCCTGATCGAGGCGGCGTTTGCAGAGCTGGCGCGGCGCTGGCGGCCAATCCTCGATGCCTGCGAAGACCACGGCATCAACCTCTGCTACGAAATCCACCCCAGCGAAGACCTGCACGACGGCAGCAGCTTCGAACGCTTCCTCGACCTGGTGGACCAACACCCGCGCTGCAACCTGCTGTTCGACCCCAGCCATTTCGTCCTGCAGCAATTGAACTACCTGGACTACCTGGACATTTACCACGCGCGCATCCGCATGTTTCACGTCAAGGATGCCGAGTTCAACCCAACGGGCCGCCAGGGCACCTACGGCGGTTACTGCGACTGGACCGAGCGGGCCGGGCGTTTCCGTTCCCTGGGCGACGGCCAGGTCGATTTCAAGGCGATCTTCTCCAAGCTGGCGCAATACGACTTCCCCGGCTGGGCCACCCTGGAATGGGAGTGCTGCCTCAAGGATCAGGAAGACGGCGCCCGCGAAGGCGCAGCATTCATCCGTGAGCACATCATCCAGGTCACCACTCGCACCTTCGACGACTTTGCCGGCGCGCCGGTCGACCCGCAACAGATCCAGACCCTGCTGGGCCTGGCTTGAATCCCTCTCTTTCACATGGAGTGCAACAGATGTCAGCAACCCCCGAAGCCGACTTCGAACATCGCTATTTGATCCTGGAACCCGGCCGCCGCCTGCATTGCGTGCAATTGGGCCGCGGCCAGCCCGTGCTGCTGATCCCGGGTTGGCCGCAGACCTGGTACACCTGGCGGCATGTGATGAAAGCCCTGGCCCGCCAGGGTTACCAGGCCATCGCCGTCGACCTGCCGGGCACCGGCCTGTCCGACCCGGCCGCCGAAGGCCACGACACCGGCAACATTGCCGCGCTGTTGCACCGGGCCATGGGCCAACTGGGGCATCAGCGTTACCGGCTGGCGGGCCATGATGTCGGCATGTGGGTTGGCTACGCGCTGGCCAGCGACTACCCCGACGCCGTCAGCCAGTTGGTGCTCAGCGAAGCGGTGATTCCAGGCCTGGCCGAGGCGCCGCCAATCTTTGTCAGTGCCGAGCAGAACATCTTCATCTGGCACTTCCTGTTCAACCAGCTGCAGGACTTGCCCGAAGCCTTGATCAGTGGCCGCGAGGACCGCTACCTGACGTTCATGTTCGAGCGCTGGGCGCACCATGTCGACCGCGTTGCGGTTGATACCTACATCAAGGCCTACAGCAAGCCCGGCGGTCTCAGTGGCGGGCTGGCCTACTACCGCTCGATCAGCCAGACCATCGCCCAGAACCAGCAGCGCGCGGGCAAACGCCTGGGCATGCCGGTGCTGGCCATCGGCGCCGAGCATGCTACTGGCGAGGTGCCGTTGCAGACCCTGCAGGCCCATGCCGACAACCTGCGTGGCAGCGTCATCGCCGACTGCGGGCACTTCGTCATGGAAGAAGCGGACGAAGCGTTCAGCACACAAGTGCTGGCGTTCTTCGAAGCGAACTAGACTTAAAAGTTGCCCCCGCAACATATTGGCCCGAGGTTGCCGGCCCCGCTGGCAACCCCGTTGACGTTGGACTTCTGCAGGAGAACACGCAATGGACGAAGCCAGACTCAATGACTTCATGGGCAAGCTGGTGACCGACATGGGTGCCGCCGCCATGCTTGCCAACCTGATCCTCGGTGATGAGCTCGGTTTGTACCGGGCCATGGCCGACAGCCAATTCATCACACCCGAACAACTAGCCGACAAGACCGGTTGCAATGCCCGCCTGCTACGCGAATGGCTGAGCGCCCAGGCGGCCTCCGGATACATGGAACACAGCGATGGGCGCTTTCGCCTGCCGGAAGAACAGGCCATGGCCCTGGCCATTGAAGATTCACCGGTGTACGCGGCTGGCGGCGCCTCGGTGATCGCCGCACTGTTTCATGACAAAGACAAACTGGTCGCCGCGATGCGCGGCGATGGCGCCCTGGCCTGGGGCGATCATCACCCGTGCATGTTCAGCGGTACCGAGCGCTTCTTCCGCCCTGGTTACCGCGCCCATCTGGTGGCCGAATGGCTGCCGAGCCTGACCGGGGTAATCGACAAGCTGCAGGCCGGGGCCAAGGTCGCCGATGTCGGCTGCGGCCATGGCGCCTCGACAGTAATCATGGCCCAGGCGTTCCCGGCCTCGCGTTTCAGCGGCTTTGACTACCACGGCCCGTCCATCACTATCGCCAACCAACGTGCTGCCGAAGGGGGGGTGGCCGAGCGCGCCGAGTTCGTCCAGGCCAGCGCCAAGAACTTCCCCGGCAACGACTACGACCTGATCTGCTACTTCGACTGCCTGCACGACATGGGCGACCCGGTCGGCGCTGCCCGCCATGCCTATGAGTCGCTCAAAGCCGATGGCACGGTACTTTTGGTCGAGCCGTATGCCAACGACACCCTGGATGAAAACAGCACGCCGGTCGGGCGGCTGTTCTATGCCGCCTCGACCTTTATCTGTACGCCGAACTCGCTGTCCCAGGAAGTCGGCCTCGGGCTTGGCGCCCAGGCGGGGGAAGCGAGGTTGCGGGCAGTGTTTGAAGAGGCCGGGTTCAAGCGCTTTCGCCGGGCCACCGAAACACCGTTCAACCTGATCCTCGAAGCCCGCAAGTAGTCCCCCTATCGCGGGTCAAGTCGAGTCGTCGCACCGGCGCCCCTACAAGGTTATCTGAACCTCTGTGGGAGCGGCGGTGTGACCCGCGATGCTGTACATCCCCACCCGTCCCCCTAGCAGAGAAATTTGCCGGAAGCACTTGCATGGCAAATATTATGGTATACCATCAGACAACAAGACCAACCCACCCTGCACGGGAGCAGCCCATGAGTTTCGAAATCCGCAAGATCGTCACCTACAGCGAACAGACCCTGATTGAAGGCGGCAAGGCCAGCGACAAACCGGTGACCATGGTCGGCCTGGCTGTGGTGATCAAGAACCCCTGGCTGGGTCGCGGTTTTGTCGAAGACTTGAAACCCGAAATCCGCGCCAACTGCTCGGACCTCGGCGCCCAGATGGTCGAGCGCTTGTGCGCGGCCATCGGCGGTGCCGACAAGATCGAGGCGTACGGCAAAGCGGCCGTGGTCGGCGCCGATGGCGAGATCGAACACGCCTCGGCGGTGATCCACACCCTGCGTTTTGGCAACCACTACCGCGAAGCGGTCAAGGCCAAGAGTTACCTGAGCTTCACCAACAAGCGCGGCGGCCCGGGCACTTCGATCCAGATCCCGATGATGCACAAGGACGACGAAGGCCTGCGTTCGCACTACATCACCCTGGAAATGCAGATCGAAGACGCCCCGCGCGCCGACGAGATCGTCGTGGTGCTCGGTTGCGCCGACGGTGGCCGCCTGCACCCGCGCATCGGCAACCGCTACATCGACCTGGAAGAGCTGGCCGCTGAAAAAGCGCAATAACAATAATGACGCCCTAGGAGCGACCGATGATTCAGCCTGCTGCTGAACGCACCCCGGCCGGCACCAGTTACCTGGCGACCGGCCAAGGCCAACCCGTGGTCCTGATCCACGGCGTGGGCCTGAACAAAGAAATGTGGGGCGGGCAGATCGTTGGCCTGGCCAGCGACTACCGGGTAATCGCCTACGACATGCTCGGCCATGGCCACAGCCCGCGCCCGGCCGCAGGCACCGGCCTGCCCGGCTATGCCGCGCAACTGGCCGAGCTGCTCGAGCACCTGCAAGTACCTCAGGCGACCATCATCGGCTTCTCCATGGGCGGCCTGGTGGCCCGCGCCTTCGCCCTGCATTACCCACAGCGCCTGGCCGCGCTGGTGGTGCTCAACAGCGTGTTCAACCGCAGCGCCGAACAGCGCGCCGGGGTGATCGCACGCACTGCCCAGGCGGCCGAACACGGCCCCGACGCCAATGCCGAAGCAGCCCTGGCACGCTGGTTCAGCCGCGAATACCAGGCGGCCAACCCAGCGCAGATCGCCGCTATTCGCCAGACCCTGGCCAGCAACGACCCGCAGGGTTACCTGACGACCTACGAACTGTTTGCCACCCAGGACATGTACCGCGCCGATGACCTGGCCAGCATCCAGGTGCCGACCCTGATCGCCACCGGCGAATGGGACCTGGGCTCGACCCCGGACATGACCGAGCAACTGGCCCGGCGCATTCCCGGTGCCCGGAGCATGGTGCTGGCCGAGCAACGGCATATGATGCCGGTAGAGTCGCCGCGCCTGGTCAACCAGATGCTCCTGGACTTTCTCGGGCACGCCCGAACCCTCTCCGATTCAGCCAAGGGGATCGTTGCATGACACTTGTACCTTTCCAGATGTGCATCGACGGCCAGTGGCGCGATGCGCTCAGCGGCAAGACCTTCACCAGCCTCGACCCGTCCACCGCCCAGGCCTGGGCGCAACTGCCCGATGCCGCTGAAGCCGATGTCGAGCTGGCGGTACAGGCCGCGCAAAAAGCCTTCGAAAGCCCCGCCTGGCGCGGCATCACCGCCACTGCCCGGGGCAAGCTGTTGCGCCGCCTGGGCGACCTGATCAGCGACAACAAGGAACGCCTGGCCCAGCTGGAAAGCCGTGACAACGGCAAGCTGATCCGCGAGACCCGCGGCCAGGTCGGCTACCTGCCGGAGTTCTTCCACTACACCGCAGGCCTTGCCGACAAGCTCGAAGGCGGCACCCTGCCGCTGGACAAGCCCGACCTGTTTGCCTACACCGTGCACGAACCGATCGGTGTGGTGGCAGCGATCATCCCCTGGAACAGCCCGCTGTACCTGACCGCGATCAAGCTCGCACCGGCCCTGGCGGCTGGCAATACCATTGTCATCAAGCCGTCCGAACACGCCTCGGCGACCATCCTCGAACTGGCGCGCCTGGCCCTTGAGGCCGGCTTCCCGCCGGGGGTGGTCAACGTTGTCACCGGCTACGGCCCGAGCACCGGCGCGGCCCTCACCCGCCACCCGCTGGTGCGCAAGATCGCCTTCACCGGCGGCGCCGCCACCGCCCGCCATGTGGTGCGCAGCAGCGCCGAGAACTTCGCCAAGCTGTCGCTGGAGCTGGGCGGCAAGTCGCCGAACATCATCTTCGCCGACGCCGACCTGGACAGCGCGGTCAATGGTGCGGTAGCCGGTATCTACGCCGCCTCCGGGCAGAGCTGCGTAGCCGGCTCGCGCCTGCTGGTGCAGGAGGAGATCTTCGATGAATTCGTCGAGCGCCTGATCGAACGGGCCAAACGCATCAAGATCGGCAACCCGCAGGATGAAAACAGCGAAATGGGCCCGATGGCCACCGCCCAGCAACTGGCCGTGGTCGAAAACCTGGTCGCCGCGGCCAAGGCCGAAGGCGCCACCCTGCGCCTGGGCGGCCAGCGTGCCGAGGTCGAAGGCAACGGCTGGTACTACCAGCCGACCCTGTTCGAATGCGACAGCCATTCGTTGAAGATCATGCAGGAAGAAGTCTTTGGCCCGGTGGCGGCGGTGATCCGCTTCAAGACCGAAGCCCAGGCCCTGGCCATGGCCAACGACTCGCAGTTCGGCCTCGCTGCCGGTATCTGGACCCGCGACCTGGGCCGCGCCCATCGCCTGGCCCGAGACGTGCGGTCGGGGATCATCTGGGTCAATACCTACCGCGCAGTGTCGGCCATGGCGCCGATCGGCGGCTTCAAGAACAGCGGCTACGGCCGTGAAAGCGGCATCGATTCGGTGCTGGCGTATACCGAGCTGAAAACGGTGTGGATCAACCTCTCCACCGCGCCCATGCCCGACCCCTTTGTCATGCGTTAGGAGCGCCAGTCCATGATCGAACCCGGCATTTACAAAGACGTGATGGGCTCCTTTCCCTCCGGCGTCACCGTGGTCACCACCCTGGACGCCGACGGCGGCATCGTCGGCATCACCGCCAGCGCCTTCAGCGCGCTGTCGATCGACCCGGCGCTGGTGCTGTTCTGCCCAAATTACGCCTCCGACACCTACCCGATCCTGCGTGACAGCAAGCAGTTCGCCATTCACCTGCTGGCCGCCGGGCAAACCGCCGAAGCCTACGCTTTCGCCGGCAAAGGCAAAGACAAGGCCAAGGGCATCGACTGGCACCTGAGCGCGCTGGGCAACCCGTTGCTGACCAATGCCACGGCGATCATCGAGTGCGAACTGTGGCGCGAGTACGACGGCGGCGACCACGCCATCATCGTCGGCGCGGTCCAGCACCTGATCCTGCCCGAGCAACCGGCAACGCCGATGATCTACCACAAAGGCAAGCTCGGCGCCCTGCCGCCACTGGCCTGATTGATTGGGAGCGCAGCGATGAACAACGAGAAGTACGAAAAAGGCCTGCAGATCCGCACCCAGGTGCTGGGCCAGGACTACGTCAACAAGTCGATCGAGAACGCCGACGACTTCAACCGGCCCTTGCAAGAGCTGGTCACCGAATACTGTTGGGGGCATGTCTGGGGTCGCGACGGTTTGTCGCTCAAGGAGCGCAGCATGATCAACCTGGCGATGATTTCCGCGCTCAACCGCCCACACGAACTCAAGCTGCATATACGCGGTGCCTTGCGTAACGGTCTGAGTCGTGAGCAAATACGCGAAATCCTGCTTCAAGTCGGTATCTATTGCGGTGTGCCCGCAGCCGTGGACAGTTTCCGGCTGGCCCGCGAAGCCTTCGCCGAGGCCGACTCGGAGCCCACCCGATAACGACGGGCTGTTCAACTGCGACAGCCCTCTGCAGAGCACCGATGATGAAACGCCAGCCCCTCGACGACAGCTTCAAGGTCAACCGCAACCCCGTCACCCTGCGTGAAATCGTCCTCGACAAACTGCGCGGGGCGATCATGAGCTTCCAGTTGCTGCCGGGCGACCGCCTGGTCGAGCGCGACCTCTGTGACCGCCTCGGCGTCAGCCGTACATCGGTGCGTGAAGCGCTGCGCCACCTGGAGTCCGAAGGCCTGGTGGAGTTCGCCGACGCCAAGGGCCCACGGGTAGCCATCATCACCCTCGAAGACGCTCGCGACATCTATGAGCTGCGCTGCGTGCTCGAAGGCCTGATCGTTCAGTTGTTCACCCTGAACGCCAAGGCCAAGGACATCCGCGCCCTGGAAAAGGCCCTGGAAGTCAACCGCAAGTCCCTGCAGGAAGGTGAGCTGCAACAGGTGATCGATTCGGTGCAGGGCTTCTACGACGTGCTGCTCGAAGGCTCGGGCAACCACGTTGCCGCCACCCAGCTGCGCCAGTTGCAGGCACGCATCAGCTACCTGCGAGCGACCTCGGTGTCCCAGGAAAACCGCCGCGGCGCCAGCAACCAGGAAATGGAAAAGATCGTCGAGGCGATCAAGAGCGGCGACCCGCTGGCCGCCCACCAGGCCTCGGTCGATCACGTGCGCGCCGCCGCCAAGGTGGCGCTGGACTACCTGCGCTTGAAACAGAACGACAACAGCAAGGTGCGCGACATCGCCGCGCCCATTGCCCTCAAAGAACCCCGTATAGGCCGCTGACCATGCCCGCCGTCCCGCGTTACTGCCCGCATTGCACTGCCGAGCTGCACCAGGGACGGCCCAGCGGCGATACCCACGAGCGCTTGCTGTGCAGCGCCTGTGGCTATGTTCACTATGTGAACCCGAAGATCATCGCCGGCTGCATCATCGAGCAGGACGGCAAGTACCTGCTGTGCCAACGGGCGATCCCGCCGCGCCCGGGCACCTGGACGTTGCCGGCAGGCTTCATGGAAAGCTGTGAGACCACCGAGCAGGCGGCACTGCGCGAGCTCTGGGAAGAAAGCGGCGTACGCGGCGAGATCATCTCGCCCTACTCGATCTTCAGCGTGCCGACCATCAGCGAGGTGTACATCATCTTTCGCGCCATCGCCCTGGAGATCACCGGCCAGTACGGCCCGGAGACCCTCGACTACCGTTTCTTCGCCCCTGAAGACATCCCCTGGGACGAGATCTACTACCCGGCGATCCGGCAGATTCTCGAACGCTACATCGAGGAGCGCCAGGCCGGGGTATACGGGATCTACATGGGCAATGACGACACCGGCAAGGTGCATTTCATTCGTTAAGCCCGCCGCCAGCGCTGTCCGTCGGGCATGTGTGGCGCCGTACCCGGCCAGTTTCGTATACCATATCCAGAAATAACTTCGGACGACGCCACCGTGACCGTACCCCGCCTCAACGCCCCGGACCTGGGCAACACGCCTTCGACCTCGGAAATCATCACCCGTCACCTGCGCGATGCAATCATTGCCGGGCACTTCGCCGAAGACGAACCGATCCGCCAGGACGATATCGCCCGCCAGTTCAACGTCAGCAAGATCCCGGTGCGCGAAGCGCTCAAGCGCCTGGAGGCCGAAGGCCTGGTGATGTTCCAGCGCAATCGCGGAGCGATGGTCACGCGCATGTCCGAGTCGGAGCTGGCGCAGATGTTCGAAGTGCGCATGCTGCTCGAAGACAAAGCCCTGCGCCTGGCCATCCCGAACATGACCGAAGAAACCTTCGCCCGCGCCGAACGCATCTGCCAGGAGTTCGTCGGCGAGAACGACGTCGGTCGCTGGGCCGAGCTCAACTGGGAGCTGCATGCCTGCCTGTACGAACCGGCGCAACGGCCGTTTCTGGTCAACATGATCCGCTCGGTGAACGACAAGCTGGAGCGCTACCTGCGCATGCAGATGAGCCTCTCGGCCGGCAAGGAACGCGCCGATCACGAACACCGCGACATCCTCGACGCCTGCCGGGCCAAGGATGTCGAACTCGCCGTCAGGTTGCTCGACGAACACATCGCCGGCGTCTGCAAGACCCTCTTCGAGCACCTGCCGCCCACCAAATAATGGCAACCTGGTGGACCTGTGGGAGCGGGCTTGCCCCGCGATCGAGCGCGAAGCGGTCGCAATCCAGGCGCCACCTGATGTGCTGGCTGTACTGGCCTCATCGCGGGGCAAGCCCGCTCCTACAGGTCCCACCAGGGTTCCGGCGCTATGCCGATTTCGTCATCGGCGTGGCGTAAAGGCATCAAGCCTGCGCACTGGGGGACAGGCCACTCTGTCGTTCACTTCCCTGAACGGACGCGGCCTTCGATGAAACGCATTAACGTGATCGACTCCCATACCGGCGGCGAACCGACCCGCCTGGTCACCGACGGATTCCCCGACCTTGGCAACGCCAGCATGGCCCAGCGCCGCCAGCGCCTTGCCCAGGAACACGATCAATGGCGCACTGCCTGCATGCTGGAGCCGCGCGGCAGTGATGTACTGGTCGGCGCGCTGCTGTGCGAACCGGTGGACCCGAGCGCCTGCGCCGGGGTGATCTTCTTCAATAACAGCGGTTACCTGGGCATGTGCGGCCACGGCACCATCGGCCTGGTGGTATCGCTGGCGCACCTTGGCCGGATCGGGCCGGGCGTGCACCGCATCGAAACCCCGGTCGGCACCGTTCAGGCGACGCTGCACGAGGACCTCTCGGTCAGCGTGCGCAACGTGCCGGCCTACCGTTACCGCAAGGACCTGGTGCTGGAGGTGCCGGGCCTCGGCCGGGTGGTTGGCGATGTGGCCTGGGGCGGCAACTGGTTCTTCCTGATCGCCGACCACGGCCAGAAGGTCGCTGGCGACAACATCGAAGCACTGACGGCCTACACCTACGCCGTGCAACAGGCGCTGGAGCATCAGGGCATCCGCGGCGAGGACGGTGGCCTGATCGACCATATCGAACTGTTCGCCGACGACCCCGACGCCGACAGCCGCAACTTCGTGCTCTGCCCCGGCAAGGCCTACGACCGCTCGCCCTGCGGCACCGGCACCAGCGCCAAGCTCGCCTGCCTTGCCGCCGACGGCAAGCTGCAGCCAGGTCAGACCTGGCACCAGGCCAGCGTGATCGGCAGCACCTTCGAGGGCTCGTTCGAGGCCGACGGCGAGCGCATCATCCCGACCATTCGCGGCCGCGCGTACATCAGCGCCGAAGCCACGCTCATCCTCGAGGAAGACGACCCGTTCGCCTGGGGCATTCGCCCGTGAGCGGCGCTGCCGTGGCCGATGTGATCGTGATCGGCGCCGGGATCATCGGCGCGGCCTGCGCGCAGTCGCTGGCCGCGCGTGGCTTGCGCGTGCTGGTGCTGGACGCCGGGCTGCATGGCGCCACGGCAGCCGGCATGGGCCACCTGCTGGTGCTCGACGACAACCCCGCAGAGCTGGCACTCAGCCAACATTCGCTGCAACGCTGGCGCGAACTGGCCCCGCAGCTACCCGCGGACTGCGCCTACCGCAGCAACGGCACCCTGTGGCTGGCGGCTAACGCCGAAGAGATGGCCGTGGCCGAGCATAAATTCAACGTCCTGCAAGCACAGGGGGTGACCTGCGAGCTGGTCGCCGGGCACGCCCTGCGCCAGCGCGAACCAGCGCTGCGCGAGGGGCTCGAAGGGGGTCTGCTGATCAACGGCGACGGCATCCTCTACGCGCCGGCCACCGCCCGCTGGATGCTGCAATCGCCACGTATCGAACAGCGCCGGGCGCGGGTCACTGCGCTGCAAGGCAACCGCGTGCGCCTGGATAACGGCCAGTGGCTGAGCGCCGAGGCCGTGGTGCTGGCCAACGGCATCCAGGCCGTTGACCTATGCCCGGAACTGCCGATCGAACCGAAGAAAGGCCACCTGCTGATCACCGACCGCTACCCCGGCACCGTCACCCACACCCTGGTGGAACTGGGCTACGTAACCAGCGCCCACACTGCCAGCGGCCCGTCCACCGCGTGCAATATCCAGCCGCGCCCGACCGGCCAGCTATTCATCGGCGCTTCGCGCCAGTTCGGCACCACCGACCCGGCCGTGGAAGGCTGGATGCTCGCGCGCATGCTCAAGCGCGCCACTGAATACATGCCAGGCCTGGCACACTTGAACGGCATCCGCGCCTGGACCGGCTTTCGCGCCGCCAGCCCCGACGGCCTGCCGCTGGTGGGCCGCCATCCGCACCAGGACGGCCTGTGGCTGGCGGTCGGCCACGAAGGGCTGGGGGTCACCACTGCCCCGGCGACCGCCGACCTGCTGAGCGCGCAACTGTTCGACGAAACGCCGCCACTGGCGGCCAGGCCCTACCTGCCAGATCGCTTCCTGGGAGCACTCACCCATGCCTGACCTGACTCTCGATGGCCGCCCTCTGCGCGTGGCCGACGGCACCAGCGTGGCCGCCGCCCTGGCCCTGGGCGGCGATGGCTGCTCGCGCACCTCGGTCAGCGGCCAGCGCCGCGCACCGCTGTGCGGCATGGGCATTTGCCAGGAATGCCGGGTGCGCATCGACGGCCGCCAGCGCCTGGCCTGCCAGACCCTGTGCCGCGACGGCATGCAGGTGGAGACCCGCGCATGAACGAATACACCAACCTGCTGATCATCGGCGCCGGCCCCGCCGGACTGGCCGCGGCACTGGCCGCCGCGCCGCGGGCCACGCGCATCGTGCTGCTCGACGACAACCCGCTGCCGGGCGGGCAGATCTGGCGCGACGGGCCGCAGGCCAAGGTGCCTGCCCAGGCCCGACAACTGCGCGAACAGGTACTCGCCTGTACCAATGTGCAGTACTACAGCGGCACCCGGGTGATCGCCCAGCCCGGCCCGGACACCCTGCTGGTGGAAGACGCCGAGCGCGGCTGGCAGATCCGCTACGACCGGCTGATCCTCTGTACCGGCGCCCGCGAGCTGCTACTGCCCTTCCCCGGCTGGACGCTCCCTGGCGTGACCGGTGCCGGTGGCTTGCAGGCACTGATCAAGGGCGGGACGCCGGTGCACAACCAGCGTATCGTCATCGCCGGCAGCGGCCCCTTGCTGCTGGCCAGCGCCGCCACCGCCAAGGCTAATGGTGCCCGGGTGCTGCGCATCGCCGAACAGGCCTCGGGCGCTGCCGTCGCAGGCTTCGCCGCACGGTTGCCACGCTGGCCGCGCAAGCTGTTGCAATCGATCAGCCTGTTCGACCGCCAGTACCGCACCGCCAGCCATGTACTGGCCGCACTGGGCACCGACCGGCTCGAAGGCGTGCGCCTGAAGCAAAAAGGCAAGGTGGTGGAAATGGCGTGCGACCGACTGGCCTGCGGCTTCGGCCTGATCCCCAACATCCAGCTCGCCGAGGCTCTGGGCTGCGCCGTGGAACAGCAGGCCATTGCCGTCGACGCCTGGCAGGCGACCTCGCAACCCGGCATCTATGCCGCGGGCGAATGCACCGGTTTCGGCGGCAGCGAGCGCGCTCTGGTTGAAGGCGCGATTGCCGGCTGTGCAGCCACCGGCAATCGCCAGGCGGCGCAGCAGCTGTGGCGCCGCCGCGCCCGCTGGCACGGTTTTGCCAGCGCGCTGAACAACGCCTTCGACCTGGACCCTGCACTCAAGTCGCTGGCCACTGCCGACACCCTGGTGTGCCGCTGCGAAGACGTCCCCTATGCCGCCCTCGTCGGGCATCGCGACTGGCGCCAGGCCAAGCTTGCCAGCCGTTGCGGCATGGGCGCCTGCCAGGGCCGGGTGTGCGGTGCGGCCACCGCGCAGCTGTTCGGCTGGCAACCCTCGGCGCCACGCCCGCCGTTCAGCCCGGCGCGCATCGACACCCTGCTGTGCCTGGAGGAAACCGGCGACGCTTGAGATAAACGCCGGGGGCGCTCTATGATCCCGACGGTCGCCCCCGGAACGTCAGCGCCATGCACGCCACGCTCAACCACTTCGCGCCCTGCGACCTGCCGACCCTGCTCAGCAGCCTGCAGCCCATCGCGCCGCTGCTCGACACGCTCAACGATGTGGTGTTCTTCATCAAGGACCGCGAGGCGCGCTACGCCTTCGTCAACCAGACCCTGGCCCGGCGCTGCGGGCGCAAGCACCGCGAAGAGTTGCTCGGGCTCACCGCCGAGCACGTATTCCCCGCCCGCTTCGGGCCGCTCTACACCGAGCAGGACCGCCGCGTGCTCAGCAGTGGCCGGGAACTGGCCGACCAGCTCGAACTGCACCTTTACTTCGGCAACCAGCCGATCTGGTGCCTGACCCACAAACGGGCGCTCAAGGATGCCGAGGGCACTATTGTCGGGCTCGCCGGCATTTCCCGCGACCTGCAATTGCCCCAGTCGAACCACCCGGCGTTCCACAAGCTTGCCGCCGTCGACGCGCATATCCGCGCCCACTTCACCCGCCCGATCAGCCTCGCCGAACTGACCGCTATCGCCGGGCTGTCGGTGGCGCAACTGGAGCGCCACTGCAAGCGCATCTTCCAGCTCACGCCGCGGCAGATGATCCACAAGGCGCGGCTGGAGGAAGCCTCGCGCCTGCTGCAAGACCTCGACCTGCCGATCACCGACATCGCCCTGCGCTGCGGTTATACCGACCACAGCGCCTTCAGCCGACAGTTTCGTGCCCTCACCGGGCTTTCGCCCAGCCAGTACCGCGACAACCAGCGCTGAGTGTTCCTTTATCGGGCGCTGCGCACAGGCAGTGCTCCGATATGTAACACCTGCGCTGCACCTATCCGGCTGCGCTAAAACCGCCCGCACCCGCCCTCGTTTGCTTCAGGCGCCCTAGCTCACGGGCCGCAGGATTATTCCTACAGCCACAACAAAACAGGCACGGCCATTGCACTAGAAAATATCGTATACGAAATTACCAATACGATATCTAACAGCACTTACCCGACCACGAGGCACCTATGAAAAACCGCACATTTGCCGTAGCCCTCAGCGCTGTTCTCAGTACCGCCTGCATTGCCAACGCCCAGGCCGACAAGCTCGACGACATCATCGGCTCCGGCAAGCTACGTTGCGCCGTGACCCTGGACTTCCCGCCGATGGGCTTTCGCGACGAAGCCAACAAACCTGCCGGCTTCGACGTCGACTACTGCAGCGACCTGGCCAAGGTGCTGGGGGTCGAACCGGAAGTGGTCGAAACGCCCTTCCCCGACCGTATCCCGGCGCTGGTCTCCGGCCGCGCCGACGTGATCGTGGCGTCCACTTCCGACACCCTCGAGCGGGCCAAGACCGTCGGCCTGACCGTGCCCTACTTCGCCTTCCAGATGGTGGTGCTGACCCGCGACAACACCGGCATCAACAGCTTCGATGACCTCAAGGGCAAGGCGCTGGGCAACACCAGCGGCACCTACGAAGCCATCGCCCTTGAAAAAGACGTGAAAAGCTGGGGCAGCGGCACCTTCCGCGCCTACCAGTCGCAGAACGACACCCTGCTGGCCGTCGCCCAGGGGCACATCGATGCCACCGTGGTCACCAACACCGTTGCCGCGGCCACCCTCAAGTCCGGCAAGTACAAGAACCTCAAGGTCGCCGGCAATGCCCCCTACGTGATCGATTACGTGTCGCTGGGCGCCAAGCGCAACGAGTATGGCCTGCTGCGCTACCTGGACCTGTTCGTCAACCAGCAGGTGCGCACCGGGCGCTACAAGGAACTGTTCACCAAGTGGGTGGGCACTGAAATCGCCCCGACCGACCTGACCGTGCCACAGGTCTACTACTGAGGTGGGCAGCATGACCAGCACACCCATTGCCCTGACCGGGCGCAGCCTGGTCGAGGGCGCAGCCCAGGGCCCATTGTTGTTCGCCGATACCGGGTTGAGCTTCTGGGGCGGGGTTGACGCCTGCAGCGGCGAAGTCATCGACCGTCATCATCCACTCAGCGGCCAGCGCATCGCCGGGCGCGTGCTGGCGATTCCCAGCGGGCGCGGCTCATGCACCGGCAGCAGCGTGATGATGGAGCTGATCAGCAACGGCCACGCACCGGCGGCACTGGTGCTGGCCGAAGCCGACGAGATCCTGACCCTCGGCGTGCTGGTCGCGCAGACCCTGTTCCAGCGCTCCCTGCCGGTGCTGTGCATCGGCAAGGAGGCCTTCGCCGGCTTGCGCGGTGAAGGCTGGGCGCGGGTCGAAGGGGATCGCCTGAGCCTGTATTCCCAGGCGCCAGGCGATCACTGGCAGGCCGTGCCGCCTGCCCAGGACGGCCAGCCTTTCACCACCCGCCTTAGCCTGGAAGCACAGGACCAGGCGCTGCTCGACGGCAGCCACGGCAAGGCTGCGCAGATGGCGATGCAGATCGTGCTGCGCATGGCCGAGCTGCAAGGCGCCGAGCAGTTGCTGGACGTGACCCAAGCCCATATCGACGGCTGCATCTACACCGGCCCCGCCAGCCTCGGTTTTGCCGAGCAACTGCTGCGCTGGGGCGCGAAGGTGCGGGTGCCGACCACGCTCAACGCCATCTCGGTCGACCAGCGCCGCTGGCGCGAGCTGGGCATCGACCCGGCGCTGGGCGAGCCGGCCAGCGCCCTGGGCGATGCCTACATGGCCATGGGCGCGCAGATGAGTTTCACCTGCGCGCCTTACCTGCTGGACAGCGCGCCGACCCAGGGCGAACAGATCGTCTGGGCCGAATCCAATGCAGTGGTCTACGCCAACAGCGTCCTCGGCGCGCGCACCCTCAAGTACCCCGACTACCTCGATATCTGCATCGCCCTGACCGGCCGCGCGCCGCGCATCGGTTGCCACCTGGACAGCCAGCGCAAGGCCCGACTGATTGTGCAGGTGCCGGCGCTGGAGGCGCTGGACGACAGCTTCTACCCCCTGCTCGGCTATCACATCGGCGCCCTGGCCGGCTCGCGGATTCCCCTGGTGCGCGGGCTGGAGCAGGCGCAGCCGAGCCTGGACGACCTCAAGGCGTTCGGCGCCGCCTTTGCCACCACCTCGGCGGCGCCGCTGTTTCATATCGCCGGGGTCACCCCCGAAGCGCTGGACCCGGCGCAGGTACTCGAACCTGACGCCAGCCTGCCCAGCGAGCGTATTGAACTGAAGGGCCTGCTGCACAGCTGGCGCGCGCTCAACAGCGCCCGCGAGGCGCGGGTGGATGTGGTGTCGCTGGGCAACCCGCATTTCTCCTTCAGCGAATTCGCCGCGCTCGCGCAGCTGTGCCGGGGCCGGCACAAGCACCCGGAGGTGGTCGTGGCCATCACCTGCGGCCGCGCGGTGCTCGAACAGGCCCGCGCCGCCGGGCTGATCGCCGGGCTTGAACGCTTCGGTGTAACGCTGGTGACCGACACCTGCTGGTGCATGCTCGGTGAACCGGTGATCCCGCCAGCGGCGCGCACGCTGATGACCAACTCCGGCAAATATGCCCACTACGGGCCGGGCCTGGCCGGTCGCCCAGTGCATTTCGCCAGCCTCGCCGAATGCGTCGAGTCGGCCTGCAGCGGCCAGGCCAGCGGCCGCTTGCCGGCCTGGCTGCAACCGGCTGCCTGCAAGGAGGACCCCGCGCATGTTTGACTACACCTTCCAGTGGCGCTCGGCACTGCGCGCATTGCCAGACATGCTGGCCGGCGCCTGGGTCACCTTCGAGACCGCCGCACTGTCGATGATCTTCGGGGTGCTGATCGCCCTGGCCCTGACCGTGATGCGCGAAGGCAAGCAGCCGCTGCTGCGCGGCTTTGCCAACGGCTGGGTGTCGATCGCGCGCAACACGCCCTCGCTGTTCCAGATCTACATCCTGTACTTCGGCCTCGGCTCCCTGGGCCTGCACGTCAGTTCCTGGATCGCCCTGCTGGCGGGCATCACCTTCAACAACGCGGGGTACCTGGCTGAGAACTTTCGCGGCGGCCTCAAGGCCGTGCCAACCACGCAGGTGCGCGCGGCGCGCTCGCTGGGCATGAGTGCCTTCCAGACCTACCGGATGATCGTCATCCCGCAACTGCTGCGGGTGGTGTTCTACCCCTTGACCAACCAGATGGTCTGGGCAGTGTTGATGACGTCGCTGGGGGTGATCGTCGGCCTGAACAACGACCTGACCGGCGTGACCCAGGACTACAACGTCAAGACCTTCCGCACCTTCGAATACTTCGCCCTGGCGGCGGCGCTGTACTACGTGATTGCCAAGGCGATCGTCGCGCTGGCCCGGCTGATGGCCTGGCGGCTGTTCCGTTACTGAGGAGCTCGGCATGTTTTCCACCGGTTTTACCTGGAACGACTTGGTGTTCCTGCTCGACGGGGCGCGCATCACCTTGCAGTTGACCTTCTGGGCCGTCCTCCTGGGCACCTTTGCCGGGCTGCTGTTCGGCCTGGCCCGGGCCCTGTGGCCACGGCTCAGCCTGCCACTGGCGTGGGTACTGGATGTGTTTCGCAGCGTGCCGCTGCTGATCCAGTTCGTGTTGTTCAACTCGTTCAAGAGCATCGTCGGGCTCGACATCAGCGCCTTCAGCGTCGGCTGCATCGTGCTCGGCGTCTACACCGCTGCGTACTTCACCGAGATCGTCCGTGGCGGTGTGCTGGCGGTGTCGCTGAGCGTGCGCCGGGCCAGCCGTTCGCTGGGCATGAGCTACCTGCAGGACCTGCGCTGGATCGTCCTGCCGATGGCCACTCGGGTGGCGTTTCCCGGCTGGCTGAACCTGGTCCTGGGGGTGATGAAAGACACGGCGCTGGTGATGTGGATCGGCATCGTCGAACTGCTGCGCGCCTCGCAGACCATCGTTACGCGGATTCAGGAACCCCTGCTGGTGCTGTGCATCGCGGGCCTCATCTACTACGTCATGAGCCTGGTGGTTGCCCGCCTGGGCGCCCGTCTGGAAAGAAGGTGGCAGGAAAATGATTGAGATCGAGAACGTACATAAATCCTTCGGCGACCTCGAAGTGGTCAAGGGCGTGAGCCTGACCGTGGACAAGGGCGAAGTGGTGTCGATCATCGGCGGCTCGGGCTCGGGCAAGTCGACCTTGCTGATGTGCATCAACGGCCTGGAGCCGATCCAGAAAGGCAACATCCGCGTCGACGGCGTCGAGGTCCACCACCGGGCCACGGACCTCAACCGCCTGCGCCAGAAGATCGGCATCGTGTTCCAGCAGTGGAACGCCTTCCCACACCTGACGGTGCTGGAAAACGTCATGCTCGCGCCGCGCAAGGTGCTCGGCAAGAACAAGAAAGACGCCGAGGCGCTGGCAGTGAAACAACTGACCCATGTGGGCCTGGGCGACAAGCTCAAGACCTTCCCCGGCAAACTGTCCGGCGGCCAGCAGCAGCGCATGGCGATTGCCCGGGCGCTGGCGATGTCGCCGGACTACATGCTGTTCGACGAGGCCACCTCGGCGCTCGACCCGCAGCTGGTGGGTGAGGTGCTCGACACCATGCGCATGCTGGCCGAGGACGGCATGACCATGGTCCTGGTGACCCACGAGATACGTTTTGCCCGGGATGTGTCGGACCGGGTGGCGTTCTTCCGCAACGGCCTGGTGCACGAAATCGGCTCGCCGGACCAGGTGATCGGCAACCCGTTGCAGCCGGAGACGGCGGCGTTCTTGAAGTCGGTGAAATAGAAGCATCGCGGGGCAAGCCCGCTCCTACAGGGATCTTTGTAGGAGCGGGCTTGCCCCGCGATGAGGCCTGCCCTAACAACACAAGGAGTCCTGTGAATGCGTTCATCCAAGATCATCCACATCGTCAACTGCCACGCCGAAGGCGAAGTCGGCGACGTCATCGTTGGCGGCGTCGCCCCGCCCCCCGGCGCCACCGTCTGGGAGCAATCGCGCTGGATCGCCGCAGACCAGACCCTGCGCAACTTCGTCCTCAACGAGCCGCGCGGCGGCGTGTTCCGCCACGTCAACCTGCTGGTCCCGCCCAAGGACCCGCGCGCGCAAATGGCCTGGATCATCATGGAGCCGGCCGACACCCCGCCGATGTCCGGTTCCAACTCGCTGTGCGTGTCCACCGTGCTGCTCGACAGCGGCATCCTGCCAATGACCGAGCCCGAAACGCGCCTGGTGCTCGAGGCCCCCGGCGGCCTGATCGAGGCCGTCGCCCAATGCCGCGACGGCAAGGTAGAGCGGGTGGAAGTGAAGAACGTGCCCTCCTTCGCCGACCGTCTCGACGCCTGGATCGAGGTCGAAGGCCACGGTTCGCTGCAGGTCGACACCGCCTATGGCGGCGACAGCTTCGTCATTGCCGATGCCCGGCAACTGGGCTTTGCGATACGCCCCGACGAAGCCAAGGACATCGTCGAGATCGGCCTCAAGATCACCCGCGCCGCCAACGAACAACTGGGTTTCAGCCACCCGCTGAACCCGGACTGGGCGCACATTTCCTTCTGCCAGATCGCCGCGCCCGTCGAGTACCAGGACGGCGTCGCCAGCGGCGCCAACGCCGTGGTCATCCGCCCCGGCAAGATCGACCGCTCGCCCTGCGGCACCGGCTGCTCGGCGCGCATGGCGGTGCTGCAGGCCAAAGGCCTGATGAAGGTCGGCGAGCGTTTCATCGGCCGCTCGATCATCGGTTCGCAGTTCGACTGCCGTATCGAATCACTGACCGAAATCGCCGGTCGCCCGGCCATCTACCCGTGCATTTCCGGCCGTGCCTGGATCACCGGCACCCATCAGTTGCTGCTCGATCCGAGCGATCCCTGGCCACAAGGCTACCGGTTGTCGGACACCTGGCCCGGTGCCTGAAGCCTAACCCCTTGATTTCGAAACACCCTTGAAAACCGATCAGCCACAGCCGTGAAAAAACGCTGGTCCACTCGAATCACTTGAAATATCGTATACGAAATACAATAAACAACCGGAGAACACCATGAGCAAGTACGTAAACTGGAGCGGCGTCTTCCCTGCGGTCACCACTCAATTCAACGACGACTTCTCGATCAACCTGGAAAAGACCCACGAGGTGATTTCCAACGTGATCCGCGACGGCGTCTCGGGCCTGGTGGTCTGTGGTTCGGTGGGTGAGAACACCTCGCTGAGCGCCGAAGAGAAAATCGCCGTCACCGAGGTCGCCGTCGATGCCTCCCGCGGCCGGGTTCCGGTGATCTGCGGCGTGGCCGAGTTCACCAGCGTGCAGGCCGCCAAGGTGGCCAACGCGGTGCGCCAGGTCGGCGTCGACGGCGTGATGCTGATGCCGGCGCTGGTCTATGGCTCCAAGCCTTTCGAAACCGCCGAGCACTACCGTTACGTGGCCAAGCACACCGACGTGCCGCTGATGGTCTACAACAACCCGCCGATCTACAAAAACGACGTCACCCCGGACATCCTGATTTCCCTGGCCGACTGCGACAACGTGGTGTGCTTCAAGGACTCCTCCGGCGACACCCGCCGCTTCATCGACGTGCGCAATGAAGTGGGCGATCGCTTCGTGCTGTTCGCGGGCCTGGACGACGTGGTCCTGGAAAGCATCGCCGTCGGTGCCCAGGGCTGGGTCTCGGGCATGTCCAACGTGTTCCCCAAAGAGGGCGAGACGATCTTCCGCCTGGCCAAGGCCGGTCGCTTCGCCGAGGCCATGCCGATCTATGAGTGGCTGATGCCGATCCTGCACCTGGACGCCCGCGCCGACCTGGTGCAGTGCATCAAGTTGTGCGAAGCCATCGCCGGTCGCGGCAGTGCGCTGACCCGTCCGCCACGTCTGGCCCTGCCGGAAGCGGATCGCGTCTACGTCGAGCAGATCATGGCCAAGGCCCTGGCCAACCGTCCGCAGCTGCCGGACGTCGGCCTCTGAGTGATTGCCGGGCCGGCTCCGTCGTGGAGACCGGCCTGCCTGTTTTGCGCCCATACAGGAAACGCCAGCATGTCCAGTCACCCTTCCAGCGCAACCACCCCTTCGGGATTGAAACGTGTCGTGGCCGCGGCCATGGCCGGTACCGTCGCCGAATGGTATGAATTTTTCCTCTACGGTACCGCCTCGGCACTGGTCTTCGGCCAGCTGTTCTTCCGCCAGACCGACAGCCCCGTCGACGGCATCATCGCTGCCTTCGCCCTCTATGCCGTGGGCTTTCTCGCCCGCCCGCTGGGCGGTCTGGTGTTTGGTCACTACGGTGACAAGTTCGGCCGCAAGCGCTTGCTGCAACTGAGCCTGGTGGTGGTCGGCATCACCACCTTCCTGATGGGCTGCCTGCCGGGCTTCGACAGTATCGGTTATGCCGCGCCGGTGTTGCTGGTGCTGCTGCGGCTGATCCAGGGTTTCGCCTTCGGCGGCGAATGGGGGGGCGCCATCCTGCTGGTGTCCGAGCACTGCCCGGACAACCGCCGTGGCTTCTGGGCCAGCTGGCCGCAGGCCGGGGTGCCGGCCGGCAACCTGGTGGCGACCGTCGCCTTGCTGCTGTTGTCGAGCAACCTCTCGGAAGAGCAGTTCCTGGCCTGGGGCTGGCGTGTGGCCTTCTGGTTCTCGGCAGTGGTGGTGCTGATCGGCTACTGGATCCGTACCAGCGTCGACGACGCGCCAATCTTCAAGGAGGCTCAGGCGCGCCAGGCGCAAAAAGCCGAGCAACAACTGGGCGTGGTCGAAGTGTTGCGCCATCACTGGCGCGCGGTGCTGGTGGGGATCGGCGCGCGCTTTGCCGAGAACATTCTCTACTACACCGTGGTGACCTTCTCCATCACCTACCTCAAGCTGGTGGTGCACAAGGACACCTCGCAGATCCTCCTGCTGATGTTCGGCGCGCACCTGCTGCACTTCTTCATGATCCCGCTGATGGGTTACCTGTCCGACCTGGTCGGGCGCAAGCCGGTGTACCTGACGGGCGCGGTGCTCACGGCGTTCTGGGGCTTCGTCGGCTTTCCGATGATGGACACCGGCAACAACTGGCTGATCATGGCCGCGATCACCCTGGGCCTGGCCATCGAGTCGATGACCTATGCGCCCTACTCCGCCCTGATGGCCGAGCTGTTCCCGACCCATGTGCGCTATACCGCCCTGTCGCTGTGCTACCAGGTGGCACCGATTTTTGCCGGTTCTCTGGCGCCGCTGATCGCCATCAGCCTGCTCAATGAGTTCCACAGCTCGACGCCGATCGCCTGGTACCTGGTCGGCGCCGCGCTGATCTCGATCGTCGCCGTCGGCCTGACCCGCGAGACCCGCGGCACGTCGCTGCACCAGGTAGACGCCGAAGCCGCCGCGCGTATCGCTGCCGGGCAAGCTGCGCCTGTTCGCCAGGGCAGTTCGCTGGCCTGATCCCACCCTTTTTCAGGAGTGTTCCATGCCGGATATCACTGGCCACAATTACATCGGCGGTGCACGCAGCGCCGCTGGCACCCTCACCCTGCAGAGCCACGACGCGGTCAGCGGCGAGGCCTTGCCGTATCAATTCCACCAGGCAACCGCCGAAGAAGTGGATGCCGCCGCCAAGGCGGCGGCGCACGCTTACCCGGTGTTGCGCAGCCTGTCACCAGAGCGGCGAGCGCAGTTTCTTGAGGCCATCGCCGCGCAACTGGAAGCCCTGGGGGATGATTTCATCGCGCTGGTGACCCGCGAAACGGCGCTGCCCGCTGCCCGGATCCTCGGTGAGCGCGGGCGCACCAGTGCGCAGATGCGCCTGTTCGCCCAGGTGCTGCGCCGGGGCGATTTTCTCGGCGCGCGGATCGACCGCGCGCAACCGGATCGCCAACCGCTGCCACGCGCCGACCTGCGCCAGTATCGCCTGGGCGTCGGCCCGGTCGCCGTGTTCGGCGCCAGCAACTTTCCGCTGGCCTTTTCCACAGCCGGTGGCGACACGGCCGCCGCGCTGGCCGCCGGCTGCCCGGTGGTGTTCAAGGCCCACAGCGGCCACATGGCCACGGCCGAACGGGTCGCCGACGCGATCATCCGCGCGGCCGAACTCACCGGCATGCCCAAGGGCGTGTTCAACATGATCTACGGCGCCGGCGTCGGCGAAGCACTGGTCAAGCACCCGGCCATCCAGGCCGTGGGCTTTACCGGCTCGCTCAAGGGCGGCCGTGCGCTATGCGACATGGCGGCCGCGCGGGCGCAACCGATCCCGGTATTCGCCGAAATGAGCAGCATCAACCCGGTGCTGGTACTGCCCCAGGCACTGGCCCAGCGTAGCGAGCAGATTGCCCGCGAGCTGGCCGCCTCGGTGGTGCTCGGCTGCGGACAGTTCTGTACCAATCCGGGGCTGGTCATCGGCCTGCGCTCACAGGCATTCAGTGCCTTTACCGAACAACTGACGGCGCAACTGGCCGAGCAACCGGCACAAACCATGCTCAATGCCGGCACCCTCGCCAGTTACCGCAAGGGCGTCGAGGCGCTGCTCGCTCATCCGGGTATCCGCCACCTGGCGGGGCATGCGCAACAGGGCAACCAGGCGCAGCCGCAGCTGTTCAAGGCGGATGTGAGCCTGTTGCTCGAGGGCGATGCGCTGTTGCAGGAAGAGGTTTTCGGGCCGGCTACCGTGCTGGTCGAGGTGGCCGACAGCGGCCAACTGCAGCAGGCCTTGAACGGCCTGCACGGTCAGCTCACCGCCACCCTGATCGCCGAAGCCGCGGACCTGCAGGCCCACGCCGAGCTGCTGCCGCTGCTGGAACAGAAGGTCGGCCGGGTGCTGTTCAACGGTTACCCGACCGGCGTCGAAGTCTGTGATGCGATGGTGCATGGCGGGCCGTACCCGGCCACCTCGGATGCCCGCGGGACCTCGGTCGGCAGCCTGGCCATCGAGCGCTTCCTGCGCCCGGTGTGTTACCAGAACTGCCCGGATGCGCTGTTACCACCGGCACTGCAGGACGCCAACCCGCTGGGCATCGCTCGCCTGGTTGACGGCCGGAGCAGCAGCGCCGCCTTGTAGGGTCGCCGCACCGCCGCTCCTACAGGGGCTCAGGCCAGCAGCGCCCTGAGATCGTTGTACAGGGCCTGCGGAATCTCCACGCCCTCCACCAGGCTGCGCGCGCGTGCTGCATAACGACGCGCAGACGGCAGCCGCGCGCCCTGCCCTTCAATGCTCTCGAATACCGCTTCGGCGCGGGCCAGGTGCTGATCGGCGGCATCGCCCAGGAACCTGCGCGGGTCCAGGGCGATCAGCAATTCGCCGTGGTAGGGCGAGGCTTTGCTGCCGTCGGCATGGGCCAAGGATTCGGCACTGGTCAAGTCACCGATCAAGGGACCGGCAATCAGCTCGACCATCGCCGCCAGCGCCGAGCCCTTGTGCCCGCCGAAGGTCAGCATCGCGCCACGGTCCAGGACCACACTGGGGTCGGTGCTGGGCTGGCCGTGCTCGTCGACACCCCAGCCTACGGGAATGGCCTGGCCCGCACGCCGATGCAGTTCGATGTCACCGCGGGCGATGGCGCTGGTGGCGAAGTCGAATACGTAAGGAGGCTTGCCCGCCCGCGGCCAGCCGAAGGCGATGGGATTGGTGCCGAACACCGGCCGATGCCCACCGGCAGGTGCGACCCAGGCATGGCTGGGGGTGAACGCCAGGGCGACCAGGCCGGCCTCGGCCAGTTGCTCGATCTCGACCCACAACGCGGAAAAGTGCACACAGCGGTTAATCGCCAGGGCCGCGATGCCGTTGCTGCGGGCCTTGGCTTGCAACACCGGCAAGCCGGCCTGGAACGCCAGTTGGGAAAACCCGCCGCCGGCGTCCACGCGCACGATCGAGGGCGCCTGGTCAATGACGTCGGGGCGTGCATCGGCGACCACCTTACCGGCCTTGAGCGAACTGACGCAGCCCAGTACCCGGTACAGGCCATGGGATGCGCAGCCATCGCGTTCGCCGGCGACGATGGTGTCGCTCACCGCCTGGGCGTGGTCGGCTCCAAAGCCATTGTGCAAGAGGATTGAATAGGCAAGTGAATGGGCTTCGGACAGGGTCAGTCGGGTCATGGTCATCTCCTTGGGCTGACTGATCAGCCTGCCCTAAGCCCAGGCGCGCCGACTTGATCGCTTTAGCCCCATGCGATGACGAACTCGGCACAGTGGGCGCGGCGGTGCGACGACTCGACTTGCCCCGCGATGCTTTGCCCTGCCCTCACACCCCCTCGACAATAATCACCTCGGCCCTCGCCACCCCCTGCCTGAACGCGCACGCCTGCTGATATTCATCCGACCGATAACACGCCAGCGCCCGCTCATAGGATGCGAACTCGATCACCACGCTGCGCTGCGGCGTCGTCCTGCCCTCCAGCGCCTCGCTGCGCCCACCGCGGGCCAGCAACGTGCCGCCAAACGCGGCAAAGGCCGCCGGCGCCCGCTGGGTGTATTGCTGATATTGCGCGGGGTCGGTCACATCCACATGGGCAATCCAGTAAGCCTTCATCGCACACTCCCGCTCAAGGTTTATATGTATTATGGTATACCATGAAATCTACCTCAGATAGCGAGTACGCCGCAATGCCCTTCAACAGCATCGAAGACATCCTCGAGGACTACCGCCAGGGCAAGATGGTCTTGCTGGTGGACGACGAAGACCGCGAGAACGAAGGCGACCTGCTGATCGCCGCTGAACGCTGCGACGCCCAGACCATCAGCTTCATGGCTCGCGAAGCCCGTGGCCTGATCTGTCTGACCCTGACCGACGAGCACTGCCAGCGCCTGGGCCTTGAGCAGATGGTGCCGGCCAATGGCAGCGCCTTCAGCACCGCCTTTACCGTGTCGATCGAGGCGGCGCGTGGGGTCACCACTGGCATCTCTGCCGCCGACCGCGCCTGTACGGTCGCGGCTGCCGTGGCGCCCGGTGCCCGCGCCGAGGACCTGGTGCAGCCGGGGCATATCTTCCCTTTACGCGCCCGCGAAGGTGGCGTGCTGACCCGCGCCGGGCACACAGAAGCCGGTTGCGACCTGGCGCGCCTGGCCGGCTTCAGCCCCGCCTCGGTCATCGTCGAAGTGCTCAATGACGACGGCAGCATGGCCCGGCGCCCGGACCTGGAAGTCTTCGCCGCCCGCCATGGCATCAAGATCGGCACCATCGCCGAGCTGATCCACTGGTGATCCTCGCCAACCATGAGTCCTCGCAAGCCCTGCTTGAACGGGTACCGCACCTGACCCAGCCACCGCGCCCTTACCCGCGCGGGCAATCGCGCAGCTACTCAGAAGTGGGTACCGGCGCGCAGATTCTCCAGGACCTGGGCGTGGGCAAGCTGCGTCACCTGGGCCCGCCACTGAAATACGCCGGCCTCACCGGCTATGACCTGGAAGTGGTGCAGAGCATCCCGTTCAGCGCATAGCCGCACCAATGCCGATAACACCACCGAACCTGTGGGAGCGGGCTTGCCCGCGATCGAGCGCGAAGCGGTCGTAGTCCAGCCAACACTTGCTGCATTGACTGGGCTGGCCTCATCGCTGGCAAGCCAGCTCCCACGGGCTAGTCCTGCGCCTCGGGGAAATTGCGGCAACTCTTGCGCTCGGCCAGCTCCTTGTCAGTAGGGCGCTGCTCGACGAACACCGTCCGGCCATCCTTGTAGATCTCCAGATAGCCCCATTCCAGGTCCTGTTCATGCTGACCGGGCTTGGGCGGATTGCGCCACCAGGGTTCGCGACTGATCAATTCCATGGCAATGGCTCTCGCTGAAACACATTACTTCACTATAGACGGTAGACCGCGAAGGCCCTGTCTCGGGCATCTGCGCCCGCGAACCGGCGCCGGGTGATAGCCGGTAGCCTGCAGCCTCTTGTCAAAAGTTTGGAATACCATAATATGACATCCCGTAGACCGAAATACCTGTTGATGCTCCCCACTACAAGGCGGGCAACACAAAGCCCGCTCAAAACACAAGAAACGAGGGCGTACCTATGCTGTTCTCCAAACGCGCAAGCGCAGTGCTGGCTGCCAGCCTGCTGACATTGACCTGCCAGGGGGCCCTGGCCGCCAACAGCCTGAACTTCGTCAGCTGGGGCGGTACCACCCAGGATGCGCAGAAGCAGGCGTGGGCCGAGCCCTTCAGTGCCAGCAGCAAAATCCGCGTGGTCCAGGACGGCCCCACCGACTATGGCAAGCTCAAGGCCATGGTCGAAAGCGGCAACGTGCAGTGGGATGTGGTCGATGTCGAAGCGGATTTCGCCCTGCGTGCGGCAAGCGAAGGTCTGCTCGAACCGCTGGACTTCACCACCATCAAGCGTGATCGCCTCGACCCGCGTTTCGTCTCCGATCACGGTGTAGGATCGTTCTTCTTCTCCTTCGTCCTCGGCTACAACGAAGGCAAGCTCGGCGCCAACAAGCCACAAGATTGGACTGCGCTGTTCGACACCAAGACCTACCCCGGCAAACGCGCCCTGTACAAGTGGCCAAGCCCCGGCGTGCTCGAACTGGCCCTGCTGGCCGACGGCGTCACTGCCGACAAGCTCTACCCGCTGGACCTGGACCGCGCCTTCAAGAAGCTCGACACCATCAAGAAAGACATCGTCTGGTGGGGCGGTGGTGCGCAATCGCAGCAACTGCTGGCTTCCGGTGAGGCAAGCCTGGGCCAGTTCTGGAACGGCCGGGTCTATGCCCTGCAGCAAGATGGCGCACCGGTCGGGGTGAGCTGGAAGCAGAACCTGGTCATGGCCGATTTTCTGGTCATCCCCAAGGGCGCGAAAAACAAGGATGCGGCGATGAAATTCCTGGCCAATGCCAGCGGCGCCCAGGGCCAGGCCGACTTTGCCAACCTCACCGCCTATGCCCCGGTCAACCTCAACAGCATCAGCCTGCTCAAGCCCGAGCTCGCACCCAACCTGCCGACCGCCTACGCTCAGGATCAGGTGACCCTCGATTTCGCTTACTGGGCCAAGAACGGCCCGGCCATCGCCACCCGCTGGAATGAGTGGCTGGTCAAATGAAAGTCGCCATCAATGCCCTGCAAGCCCCGTCCGGCGCTGCGACCGGCGCCAAGGGAGCAGCGATGAAGCACACGCCACCCCTGCGTGAACGCTGGCGCGGCAGCCGTAACCTGCTGCCGGCCCTGCTGTTCCTTGGCCTGTTTTTTTTCGCACCGCTGATCAGCCTGCTGCTGCGTGGCGTGCTCGAACCCGTCCCGGGCCTGGGCAACTACGAGCAATTGTTCGCCAACTCGGCCTATGCCCGGGTGCTGTTCAACACTTTCTCGGTGGCCGGCCTGGTGACCCTGATCAGCGTGCTGCTGGGCTTCCCCCTGGCCTGGGCGATCACCCTGGTGCCGCGCGGCTGGGGCCGCTGGCTGCTGAACATCGTGCTGCTGTCGATGTGGACCAGCCTGCTCGCCCGCACCTACTCCTGGCTGGTGCTGCTGCAGGCCTCGGGGGTGATCAACAAGGCACTGATGGCCCTCGGCATCATCGATGCGCCGCTGGAGATGGTGCACAACCTCACCGGCGTGGTGATCGGCATGAGCTACATCATGATCCCGTTCATCGTCCTGCCGCTGCAGGCGACCATGCAGGCCATCGATCCGATGGTGCTGCAGGCCGGTTCCATCTGTGGCTCCAGCCCCTGGAGCAACTTCTTCAAGGTGTTCCTGCCGCTGTGCCGTTCCGGGCTGTTTTCCGGGGCCTTGATGGTGTTCGTCATGTCCCTGGGTTACTACGTGACCCCGGCGCTGCTCGGTGGCGCGCAGAACATGATGCTGCCCGAGTTCATCGTCCAGCAGGTGCAGTCGTTCCTCAACTGGGGCCTGGCCAGTGCCGCTGCCGCGTTGCTGATCGCCATCACCCTGGTGCTGTTCTACTTCTACCTGAAGCTGCAACCGGAATCCCCGGTCGGCAACAGTAACGCGAGGTAAGCCAAGATGCTCCTGACGCCCAATGCCATGAGCCGGCGCCTGCGCTTCGGCCTGTACACCACCACCGGGGTGATCGCGCTGTTGTTGCTGCTGCCGATCGTGTTCATCGTCCTGCTGTCGTTCGGCTCGTCGCAGTGGCTGGTGTTCCCGCCACCGGGCTGGACGCTGAAGTGGTACGAGCAGTTCTTCTCCAACGCCGAGTGGATGGAAGCGGCCCTGGCCAGCCTCAAGGTCGCGCTGCTGACCACGGCGTTTGCCGTGGCCCTGGGCCTGCCCAGCGCCTTTGCCCTGGTGCGCGGGCGCTTCCCTGGCCGGGAGATGCTCTATGGCCTGTTCACCCTGCCGATGATCGTACCGCTGGTGATCATCGCCGTGGCGGTGTACGCGCTGTTCCTCAAGCTCGGCTACACCGGCACGCTGTTTGCCTTCGTGGTCAGCCACGTGATCGTCGCCCTGCCCTTTACCATCATCTCGATCATCAACTCGCTGAAGCTGTTCGACCAGTCGATCGAAGACGCCGCGGTGATCTGCGGCGCCTCGCGCCTGCAGGCGATCGTCAAGGTGACCTTCCCGGCGATTCGCCCGGGGATGATCGCCGGCGCGCTGTTCGCCTTCCTGGTGTCGTGGGACGAGGTGGTGCTCAGCGTGATGATGGCCAGCCCCAACCTGCAGACCCTGCCGGTAAAAATGTGGACCACCCTGCGCCAGGACCTGACCCCGGTGATCGCCGTCGCTTCGACGCTGCTGATCGGCCTGTCGGTGCTGGTGATGATGATTGCCGCCGCTCTGCGCCGGCGCAACCCGGTCAGCGCCTGAGCGCCTGGAGAACAACAAGATGAGTGCAGTCCTCAACGACAAGCAACCGGCCAGGACCCTGGTCAGCCTGCGCAACCTGAACAAGCACTACGGCGATTTTGCCGCCGTGGACGACATCAGCCTGGACATCCAGGACGGTGAATTCCTCACCTTCCTCGGCTCCAGCGGCTCAGGCAAGAGCACCACCCTGTCGATGCTCGCCGGCTTCGAGACGCCGAGCAGCGGCGAGATCCTGGTCAATGGCGCCTCCCTGGTCAACGTGCCGCCGCACAAGCGCGATATCGGCATGGTGTTCCAGCGTTACTCGCTGTTCCCGCACCTGTCGGTGCGCGACAACATCGCCTTCCCCCTGGCCATCCGCAAACGCAGCGCCGCCGAACGCGACAAGCAGGTCGATGCCATGCTCAAGCTGGTGCAACTGGACAGCTTCGCCCACCGTCGCCCGGCGCAGTTGTCCGGCGGCCAGCAACAGCGGGTGGCGATTGCCCGGGCGCTGGTCTATGAACCCCGCATCCTGCTGATGGACGAACCGCTGGGGGCGCTGGATAAAAAACTGCGTGAAGACCTGCAAGATGAACTGCGCCAACTGCACCGGCGCCTGGGCATCACCATCGTCTACGTCACCCACGACCAGGAAGAAGCCATGCGCCTGTCCCAGCGCATCGCCATTTTCAGCCACGGCAAGATCGTCGGCCTGGGCAGCGGTTACGACCTCTACCAGAATCCGCCGAATGCCTTTGTCGCCTCGTTTCTGGGCAACTCCAACTTCTTGCGGATCAAGGCCCATGGCAACGGCGCGGCGAGTTTCGAGGGGCAGCCGGTGGCGATGCGCCTTACCCCGGGGCTGGCTGAGGGCCAGGAAGTGCTGCTGATGGTGCGCCCGGAAAAAGCCCTGGCCCTGAGTGTCGAGCAAGCGGCGCGTGAGGCGTTGCCGGCGGGCTGGAACGAGGTGACGGCCAAGGTCGGGGAAGTCTTGTTTCTAGGCGAGAGCCAGACCTGCAGCGTGGTGACCGCGGGCGGTACGGCGATGACGGTCAAGGCCTTGTCAGCGGCGGGGATGCCGATGCAGCCGGGCGATAGCGTGAAGGTGCGCTGGGCGGTGGCGGATGCTTGCGTGTATACCCAGTGGGCGGAAAGTGACCTGAACAAGGCTGCCGGAGCACATTGAAGCCATCGCCGGCAAGGCCGGCTCCCACAGTGGATGTGTACACGCATGACATGTGGGAGCTGGCCTTGCCAGCGATGGGCCGCAAAGCGGCCCCACAATCGATCAGGCTGGCGCCGAGGTGCGGATCAGGTGATCAAAGGCCGCCAACGAAGCCTTGGCGCCCTCGCCCACGGCAATCACGATCTGCTTGTACGGCACGGTGGTCACGTCACCGGCCGCGAACACGCCCGGCAGGTTGGTCTGGCCGCGGGCATCGACGATGATCTCGCCGCGCGGGGTCAGCTCGACCGTGCCTTTGAGCCAGTCGGTATTGGGCAGCAGGCCGATCTGCACGAAGATCCCTTCCAGCGCGAGGTCATGCAGCTCATCGCTGTTGCGGTCCTTGTAGCGCAGGCCGTTGACCTTCTCGCCATCACCGAGCACTTCGGTGGTCAGCGCACTGGTGATCACTTTCACGTTCGGCAGGCTGTGCAGCTTGCGCTGCAGCACCGCGTCGGCACGCAACTGGCTGTCGAACTCGATCAGGGTCACCTGGGCGACGATACCGGCCAGGTCAATGGCCGCTTCCACACCCGAGTTACCGCCACCGATCACCGCCACCCGCTTGCCCTTGAACAGCGGGCCATCGCAGTGCGGGCAATAGGCAACGCCGCGGCTGCGGTATTGCTGCTCGCCCGGCACGTTCATTTCGCGCCAGCGCGCACCGGTGGCGAGGATCACGGTCTTGGCCTTGAGCGAGGCACCGCTGGCCAGGCGCACTTCGTGCAGGCCGCCGTCGGTGGCCGGGATCAGCGCTTCACCGCGCTGCAGGTTGATGATGTCGACGTCGTACTGCTTGACATGTTCCTCAAGGGCCATGGCCAGCTTCGGCCCTTCGGTTTCCTGCACCGAGATGAAGTTCTCGATGGCCATGGTGTCGAGCACCTGGCCGCCGAAACGCTCGGCGGCAACGCCAGTGCGGATGCCTTTGCGCGCGGCATAGATCGCCGCTGCGGCGCCGGCCGGGCCACCCCCAACGACCAGCACGTCAAAGGCATCCTTGGCGTTGATCTTCTCGGCCTGGCGCTCACCGGCGCTGGTGTCGAGCTTGGCGAGGATCTCTTCCAGGCCCATGCGGCCCTGGCCGAACACTTCGCCGTTGAGGTAGACGCTGGGCACGGCCATGACCTTACGGCTCTCGACTTCGGCCTGGAACAGCGCACCGTCGATGGCGACGTGGCGAATATTGGGGTTGAGCACCGCCATCAGGTTCAGCGCCTGGACCACGTCCGGGCAGTTCTGGCACGACAGCGAGAAGTAGGTTTCAAAGTTGAACTCACCCTTGAGCGCGCTGATCTGCTCGATCACCTCGGCGCTGGCCTTGGACGGATGACCGCCGACCTGCAGCAGGGCGAGCACCAGCGAGGTGAACTCGTGGCCCATGGGGATGCCGGCAAAGCGCAGGCTAATGTCAGCGCCCGGGCGGTTCAGCGAGAACGACGGACGATGGGCGTCGCTGCCATCTTCACGCAGGGTAATCAGGTTCGACAGGCCGGCGATTTCTACCAGCAGGTCGCGCAATTCGCGGGACTTCGCGCCGTCATCGAGGGAAGCGACGATCTCGATCGGCTGAGTGACCCGCTCCAGGTAGGCTTTCAACTGAGTTTTAAGCGTGGCGTCCAACATACGGGCGATTCCTTTTTCAAACGGTAGAAATAACAACGCCCGGGCGAAAGCGCCCGGGCGTTTTGCGGGGCGGTGACAACGTCAGGTGCGGTAGACCACCGCCCTCGGCTGGCTCACGGTCTTAGATCTTGCCGACCAGGTCCAGCGATGGCGCCAGGGTCGCTTCGCCTTCTTTCCACTTGGCCGGGCAGACTTCGCCCGGGTGGGCGGCAACGTACTGGGCAGCTTTGACCTTGCGCAGCAGCTCGCTGGCGTCACGGCCTACACCACCGTCGTTGAGCTCGACGATCTTGATCTGGCCTTGCGGGTTGATCACGAAGGTGCCACGGTCAGCGATACCGGCTTCTTCGATCAGCACGTCGAAGTTGCGCGAGATGACGTGGGTCGGGTCACCGATCAGCGGGTACTGGATCTTGCCGATGGTGTCCGAGGTGTCGTGCCAGGCTTTGTGGGTGAAGTGGGTGTCGGTGGACACGCCGTAGATTTCCACGCCCAGGTCTTTGAACTGCGCGTAGTTGTCGGCCAGGTCGCCCAGCTCGGTCGGGCAGACGAAGGTGAAGTCGGCCGGGTAGAAGAACACCACGGACCATTTGCCTTTCAGGTCGGCATCCGAGACTTCGACGAACTTGCCCTGGTGGTAAGCGGTAGCTTTGAACGGTTTGACCTGGCTGTTGATGATAGGCATGAGTGACGCTCCTTCAGGGGGTTGAAAAAACTGATGGGAGAATCGTAGCCAATGCATTGGATTAATGCTCATTGGCAAAGCTCATGTTGGTGATTGGTTTTGGCTATAAGGCGGGGATATTAATAGAAGGGAATGATACTGAGGCTGCTGTGCAGCCTATCGCTGGCAAGCCAGCTCCCACAAAGCCAGTTGTACCTGTACCTGTGGGAGCCGGCCTTGCCGGCGATAGCGTACGCCGCTTAACGCGAAGGCGTACGCAAGGTGACGAACTCTTCCGCCGCCGTGGGGTGCACGCCAATGGTCTCGTCGAACTGCTGCTTGGTCGCCCCGGCCTTGAGGGCGATGCCCAGGCCCTGGATGATCTCGCCGGCGTCCGGGCCAACCATGTGGCAACCCAGCACACGGTCGGTGTCGGCATCGACCACCAGCTTCATCAGGGTCTTTTCCTGCACCTCGGTCAGGGTCAGCTTCATCGGCCGGAAGCGGCTCTCGAAGATCTGCACCTGGTAGCCCTGTTCCAGCGCCTGCTCTTCGGTCAGGCCAACGGTGCCGATCGGCGGCTGGCTGAACACTGCGGTGGGGATGTTCTGGTAATCCACCGGGCGGTACTGCTCTGGCTTGAACAGGCGCCGGGCCACGGCCATGCCTTCGGCCAGGGCCACCGGGGTCAGTTGCACCCGGCCGATCACATCGCCAATGGCCAGGATCGACGACGCGGTGGTCTGGTACAGGTCATCGACACGGATAAACCCACGCGGGTCGAGTTCGACGCCGGTGTTTTCCAGGCCCAGGTTGTCGAGCATCGGCCGCCGGCCGGTGGCGTAGAACACACAGTCGGCCACCAGTTCGCGGCCATCCTTGAGGGTGGCCTTGAGGCTGCCGTCGTCCTGGCGCTCGATACGCTGGATGTCGCTGTTGAACTGCAGGTCCATGCCGCGCTTTTGCAGCTCGTCCTTCAGGTGCTCGCGCACCCCGCCGTCGAAGCCGCGCAGGAACAGGTCGCCGCGGTACAACAGCGAGGTCTTGGCCCCCAGGCCCTGGAAGATTCCAGCAAATTCCACGGCGATATAGCCGCCGCCGACCACCAGCACGCGCTTGGGCAGGTCCTTGAGGTAGAACGCCTCGTTGGAGCTGATCGCCAGTTCCTTGCCCGGGATGTCCGGGATCTGCGGCCAGCCACCGGTGGCAATGAGGATGTGCTCGGCGCTGTAGCGCTGGCCATCGATTTCCACCTCATGGGCGCCGGTCAGCTTGGCGTGGCCTTCGAGCAGGGTCACGCCGCTGTTGACCAGCAGGTTGCGGTAGATACCGTTGAGCCGCTCGATCTCGCGGTTCTTGTTGGCGATCAGCTGGCCCCAATCGAACTGGGCATCTTCCAGCGACCAGCCAAAGCCTGCGGCCTGCTCGAAATCGTCGGCAAAGTGTGCGCCGTAGACCAGCAGTTTTTTCGGCACGCAGCCAACGTTGACACAGGTGCCACCCAGGTAGCGGCTTTCGGCAACCGCCACTTTCGCACCGAAGCCTGCGGCAAAGCGCGCAGCACGCACACCGCCAGACCCGGCACCAATCACGAACAGATCAAAATCGTAGGTCATCTCGATGCTCTCAAGCTGCAAGTCTCAAGCTACAAGCTACAAGAAAAAGCCACCCGAAGGTGGCTTTATCAAACCGCTAGCGACCAGACTCAGTACGCTTTGCCGGTCTTGTAGAAGTTCTCAAAGCAGAAATTGGTCGCTTCGATGTAACCTTCGGCGCCACCGCAGTCGAAACGCTTGCCCTTGAACTTGTAGGCAATAACGCAACCATCCTGGGCCTGTTTCATCAGGGCGTCGGTGATCTGGATCTCACCACCCTTGCCCGGCTCGGTTTCTTCGATCAGTTTGAAAATGTCCGGGGTCATGATGTAGCGGCCGATGATCGCCAGGTTCGACGGGGCATCTTCAGGCTTTGGCTTCTCGACCATGTTGCGTACACGGTACAGGTCGTCGCCGATCAGGTCACCGGCGATCACACCGTATTTGCTGGTTTCCTGCGGGTCGACTTCCATGATGGCAACAATGGTGCAGCGGTACTGTTTGTACAGCTTGACCATCTGCTTGAGCACGCCGTCGCCTTCGAGGTTGACGCACAGGTCGTCAGCCAGCACCACGGCGAACGGCTCGTCGCCGATCAGCGGGCGACCGGTGAGGATCGCGTGGCCCAGGCCTTTCATTTCGGTCTGGCGGGTGTAGGAGAACGAGCACTCGTCGAGCAGACGACGGATGCCGACCAGGTATTTTTCCTTGTCGGTGCCCTTGATCTGGTTTTCCAGCTCGTAGCTGATGTCGAAGTGGTCTTCCAGGGCGCGTTTGCCGCGACCGGTAACAATGGAAATCTCGTTCAATCCAGCGTCCAGCGCTTCTTCAACGCCGTACTGGATCAGTGGCTTGTTCACCACCGGCAGCATTTCCTTGGGCATGGCTTTGGTAGCAGGCAGGAAGCGAGTGCCGTAACCGGCTGCCGGGAACAAGCATTTCTTGATCATATACGTCCTTAACAAGGGCTTTGCGTACGAAATTCGGCGCAGTCTAATCAGGCGGCGGTCAGCTTACAATGCCCCACCACCTGGCGGCCGATGCCATGATAGAGAAATCCTGGGGTAGATAGTTCCCCAGGATCATAAATATTGCGCCGGTGAAAGACCACCGGCACATCACCAGGGGCTTTGTGCTACCTACATGCCCTGCCCGACCAACACGCCGTCGATCTTCTGCCCATAGAGGTTCACGCCATCATTGGCATGGAACTTCAGCCGGGTTTTCTCGATCGAGCCGTCTACCAGGCGCGGGTCCTGCGGCCGTTCGTGGCGGTTGATGTACGCCGCCACATCCCAGGCCTGCTGGTCGCTCAAGCTGCCGGGCTTACCCAGCGGCATATTGTGCTTGATGAAGGAGGCTGCGGTATTGATCCGGTGCATGCCGGCGCCCCAGTTGTAGGAGTCTTTACCCCATAACGGCGGCATCACGTAGTCCTTGGCCACTTTCTGCCCTTCGCCGTTGGCCCCGTGGCAAATGGAACACTGGGCCTGGTACACCTGCTCACCACGCTTGAAGTCATAGCCTTCAGCCGATTGCGGTACGTCCGGGTAACCACGGCCAGCACTTTCGACGCCGATTGGTGCTTTGCTCGCCAGCCAGTAGGCATACACCGACAAGGCCGTCATCTGTGGGCTGTCAGCCGCTGGTGGCTTGCCGTTCATACTGAATTGAAAACAGCCCTGGATACGCTCGGCGAAGGTGTTGACCTTGTCGTTTTTCTTGCGATAGGCCGGGTACATCGGGTACGCGCCCCACAGCGGTGCCGAGTTGCCCAGGCGGCCCTGGTCGAGGTGGCAGTTGCTGCAGTTAAGGCCGTTGCCGACATTGTCCGGCATCAACCGCCGGGTATCGACGAACAAGGCATGGCCATCGCGGACCAGCTTGCCGAAGGCATTGTCAGGCAACTCACTCTCGGCAGGCGGGGTGAAGCTTGGCGCGCCAGGCGCAGGCTTGAGCTGCGACTGGTCTTCCATGGCAATCGGGGCGGCGTGAACAGTGCCAAGGCTCAGGGCCAAGGCGGCGAAAATCATCGGTTTCATGGCTTGACCTCCGGGCTGACAGGGTTGGCGAAATAGTTGGCCACAGCCTTGATTTCGTCATCGGTCATGGCCTTGGCCACGCCGACCATCAACTGATTGGGGTCGTTGCTGCGGCTGCCGTCGCGCCAGGCGTTGAGCTGGGCAATCAGGTAATTTGCCGGCTGATGGGCCAAGGGTGGGAAATGCTCGCCAACACCCGCGCCTCCAGGCCCATGGCACTGCACACAACCGGGGATTTTGCGTTTCCAGTCGCCATACAACGCCAACTTCTGGACTGGATCGGCGGCCATTTGCTGGCGATGGCTGTCGCCGGCCGGTGCGCTGGGCATGGCCGCCAGGGTTGCGCTGACCGCCTGGATCTCCTCAGCGCTCAGGGCCTTGGCCAACGGCTCCATGATCGGGTGCTTGCGGCTGCCATTCTGAAAATCATGCAGCTGCTTGCTCAGGTATGCCGCAGGCAGGCCGGCCAAGCGCGGGAACCCCGCCGGCGCGATACCCTTGGCGTCCGGGCCATGGCAGCCCAGACAGGCCATGGCGGCCGGGTTCTGGCCGCCCTGGGTAAAGATCTTTTGGCCGTCGGCGGCTTGTACAGCAGGCAGAGAAAACAGCAGCAGGCTGCTGATCAGGATGCGATCCAGTGGGATCATCACGGACTCCATTTTCTTGTTATAAGCTTAGGCTTAATAAGTATAAGCCTTTGGATAGTAGGCCTATACGCCGTGAGCTACAACGCAGAAAGATGGCTAGATGCCAGCTGAATCGGTTAGTTCGATCGAGGTCTTACCCGGAGATGCAGCGTGTCGCTGCCGTCTTCACATCACCCAGGCGCAGCGGGAAATTGTTCAACCGCTCATACAACTTGATGCTGCTGCCACTGCCACGCTTGTCGATATCCACCAGCGCAGCCGGGCCGGAGCCGACTTTTTGCGGCACGACCAGGCGCAGACCATCGTGGCGCTCTTCCACCACCAGTTGCCCGCGGGTTTCGCTCAATTGCTGTTGCACGCAATCGGCATATTCCTGGGGTTTCTTGCCAGAAATCACATTGAGGGTTTCCGGGCTGCGCTCAAGCTCGGACACACTCACACAGCCACCCAGCGTCACTGCCAACGCTGCTACGACCCACTTCATCAAACACACCTCCACCACGGAAAAAAGACTATGACCACGCGCAGACCATTTTGCTCCCTTGAATGGCAGTTTTATCCTGGGTCTGGCATGAAGACCAACAGTGTAACCGACATCATGGTATCGTTTTGATTTGCTGACAGATCCAATGCGGAGTGCAACATGAAATTCGTACACCAGCGCGAGCACCTCAACGAGGATGACATCGTGGTCATCCATTGCTCCCAGCGCTGTAATATCCGCCTGATGAACGACGCCAACTTCCGCAGCTTCAAGAACGGCGGCCGCCACACCTACCACGGCGGTGCCTTCGTTGACTTCCCGGCCAAGATCACCGTGCCCAGCACCGGCTTCTGGAACATCACGATCGATACCGTCGGCCCACGGGCCCTGTCGGCCGTGACCAAGCCGACCTTTACCCACACCATCAAGATCATTCGCCGTTCGTCGTCGAAGCTGAGATAAGCCCATGACCCAGACCACCAAGTACGTCATCAAGTACAAGCTCGACGGTGAGCAACGTTTCGACTTCGCCCAGATGATCAGCGATGCACCTGAACATGTGCAGGCAGCGCTGCAGCAGCTCCACGGCGAAGACGCCAAAAAGATCACTGATATCAAGGTGAGCAAAGCGCTGTAAAACCACCTCAGCACAAGGAACCCCAGGCATGCGCCAATGGCCGGACACCCGTCTCCTCGATCTGCTCGGTATCGAACTGCCGATCCTTCAGGCGCCAATGGCCGGCTCCACCGGCTCGGCTATGGCCATCGCCGTGAGCAATGCCGGCGGCCTGGGCTCGCTGCCTTGTGCAACCTTGAGCCTGGAACAGATCCGCGCCGAGCTTGAAGCCTTCCGCGAGGGCAGCAACGGCCCGCTCAACGTCAACTTCTTCTGCCATCAGCCAGCGCAGCCGGACCCTGCCCGCGACGCGGCCTGGAAACTGGCACTCAAGCCTTATTACGAGGAATTGGGCGCCGATTTCGATGCGCCAACGCCAGTGTCCAATCGCGCGCCATTCGATGACGCCACCTGCCAACTGGTCGAGCAATTCAAGCCGGCGGTGGTCAGCTTTCACTTCGGCCTGCCCGAAGCCTGCCTGCTCAAGCGGGTCAAGGCCACTGGCGCCAAGGTGCTATCCAGCGCCACCACCGTGGATGAGGCCCTGTGGCTGGAAGATCACGGCTGCGACGCAATCATTGCCATGGGCTATGAGGCCGGCGGCCATCGCGGGATGTTCCTCAGCCGCGACCTCAATACCCAGGTCGGTACCCTGGCGCTGGTGCCGCAGGTTGTCGATGCGGTGAAGGTGCCGGTGATTGCCGCCGGCGGCATTGGCGATCATCGCGGCATCGTTGCTGCCCTGGCCCTGGGCGCCTCGGCGGTGCAACTGGGCACCGCCTACCTGTTCTGCCCGCAAGCCAAGGTTTCGGCGGCCCATCGCCAGGCCCTGCACAGCGCCAAGGAAAGCGACACGGCCCTGACCAATCTGTTCACCGGGCGCCCGGCGCGCGGGATCAACACCCGAATCATGCGCGAGCTGGGGCCGATGAGTGCGCTTGCGCCACACTTCCCGCTGGCTGGAGGTGCGCTGATGCCACTGCGGGCAATCAGCGAGCCAAAGGGTAACAGCGATTTCAGCAACCTCTGGTCGGGCCAGGCGCTGCGTCTGGGCCAGGCGCTGTCGGCTGACGAACTGACGCGCACCCTGGCTGAAAAAGCCCTCGCCCAGCTCAAACGCTGAAGCAGTACTTCCCGTTGGTCGGGTATTCGCTATATATTCACCTATATAACGAATACCCCTCAGCCTGTGGAGCTGTTTTTCATGAGTAAGTGCGCACCACGTTTTGCCCTGGCCGCCCTGGCCACCTTCATGACCTTCAACAGCGCCTGGGCCGATGAGGTACAGGTGGCCGTCGCCGCCAACTTCACCGCACCCATCCAGGCGATCGCCAAGGATTTCGAGAAAGACACCGGCCACAAGCTGGTTGCCGCCTATGGCGCCACCGGCCAGTTCTATGCACAGATCAAGAACGGCGCGCCGTTCGACGTGTTCCTCGCCGCCGACGACAGCACCCCGGAAAAACTCGAGAAAGAAGGCAATACCGTCAAGGGCTCGCGCTTCACCTACGCCATCGGCACCCTGGCGCTGTGGTCGGCCAAGGACGACTATGTCGATGGCAAGGGCGACGTGCTGAAGAAAAACCAGTTCAAGCACCTGTCGATCGCCAACCCGAAAGCCGCGCCGTACGGCCTGGCAGCGACCCAGGTGCTGGACAAACTGCAGCTGAGCGAGGCCACCAGGGCCAAGATCGTCGAAGGCCAGAACATCACCCAGGCCTTCCAGTTCGTCTCCACCGGCAACGCCGAACTGGGCTTCGTCGCCCTGTCGCAGATCTACAAGGACGGCAAGGTCAGCAGCGGCTCGGCCTGGATCGTGCCGTCCAACCTGCATGAGCCGATCAAGCAGGACGCGGTAATTCTCAACAAAGGCAAGGACAGCGCCGCTGCCAAAGCCCTGGTTGAATACCTCAAGGGACCAAAAGCGGCTGCCGTGATCAAAGCCTACGGTTACCAAATCTGATGCCCCTGGATGCCAGCGACCTCGGCGCTATCTGGCTGACCTTCAAGCTGGCCAGCCTGACCACGTTGATCTTGTTGCTGGTCGGCACCCCCGTCGCCTGGTGGCTGGCACGCACCCGTTCGTGGCTGCGCGGGCCGGTGGGCGCGGTGGTAGCCCTGCCGCTGGTGCTGCCGCCGACGGTGATCGGCTTCTATCTGTTGCTGGCCCTGGGGCCCAACGGCTGGATCGGCCAGACCACCGAGGCGCTGGGCCTGGGCACCGTGGTGTTCAGCTTCAGCGGTCTGGTGATCGGCTCGGTAGTCTATTCCATGCCGTTCGTGGTGCAGCCGCTGCAGAACGCTTTCAGCGCTATCGGTGAACGGCCGCTGGAGGTGGCCGCCACCCTGCGCGCCAGCCCCTGGGACTGTTTCGTCCACGTGGTGCTGCCACTGGCGCGCCCAGGCTTCATCACTGCCAGTATCCTCGGCTTTGCCCATACCGTCGGCGAGTTCGGTGTGGTACTGATGATTGGCGGCAACATCCCCGACAAGACCCGGGTGGTCTCGGTACAGATCTTCGACCACGTCGAAGCCATGGAGTACCTGCAAGCCCACTGGCTGGCCGGGGCCATGCTGGTGTTCTCTTTCCTCGTGCTGCTGGCGCTGTACTCCAGCCGCCGGGGCAAATCGGCCTGGAGCTGAGCATGGCGGCTATGATTCATGCCCGATTGAAGCTTGCCCGCGACGACTTCAGCCTGGATGTCGACCTGCAACTGCCCGGGCGCGGCATCAGTGCGCTGTTCGGCCATTCAGGCTCGGGCAAGACCACCTGCCTGCGCTGCCTGGCCGGGCTGGAGCGAGCCCCCGAAGCCTACATCGAGGTCAACGGCGAGATCTGGCAGGACTCGCGCCGCGAGCATTTCGTCGCCCCGCATCAACGCCCGATCGGTTATGTCTTCCAGGAGGCCAGTCTGTTCGCCCACCTGTCGGTACGCGCCAACCTGACCTTCGGCTACAAGCGCATCCCCGCCCAGCAGCGCAAGGTCAGCCTCGAGCAGGCCTGCGCGCTGCTGGGCATCGAACACCTGCTTGAACGTAAGCCGGCGACGCTGTCCGGCGGCGAAGCCCAGCGCGTGGGCATTGCCCGGGCGCTGCTGAGCAGCCCGCAACTGCTGCTGATGGACGAGCCGCTGGCAGCCCTGGACGGCCCACGCAAGCGCGAGATCCTGCCTTACCTTGAGCGCCTGCACAGCGAGCTGGACATCCCGCTGATCTACGTCAGCCATGCCCAGGATGAAGTCGCACGCCTGGCCGATTACCTGGTCCTGCTGGAACAGGGCCAGGTCCAGGCCAGCGGGCCGATTGCCGCCACCCTCGCCCGCCTTGACCTGCCGCTGGCCCAGGGCGATGACGCCGGGGTGATCATCGAAGGCCAGGTCAGTGCCTACAACAGCGACTATCAGTTGCTCAGCCTGCAACTGCCACACAGCGACCTGCAGCTGCGCGTGGCCCACGAGCCGCTGGCCGTCGGCATGCCCTTGCGCCTGAAAGTGCAGGCGCGCGATGTCAGCCTGAGCCTGGGCGCCGACCAGCACTCGAGCATTCTCAATCGCCTGCCGGTGACCGTCAGCGGCCATCGCCCGGCCGACAACAGCGCCCATGTGCTGGTCAGCCTGGACGCGGTCGGCACCACCCTGCTGGCGCGCATCACCCGTTACTCCGCCGACCAGCTCAAGCTGCACGCCGGGCAAGCGCTGTGGGCACAGATCAAGTCGGTGGCACTGCTGGGCTAACCCTGCAGACAATTGGGCAAGCCCCATCAGCGGCTGCGAGGAAGTGGCGTCGGCGCTGTTCATGCAAAACCTGGCCGCCCCTTGAAAAGCCATTCAGCGAAACCCACCTTGGGTATCATGCAGAGAAATTTCCCATATTCGTTCAACCCCCCTATGCTTGCGGGTACGGGCAGCACTCGCTGTTCGGGAGCGCTCATCCAGCCAATCGGCACCTGCGACTAAAGACTCACTACAGAATCTGTGTTCGGGGGAATTAATATCCGCCGAAAGCGTCTTTAATGAAGGGAAAGAGGGACTCACCCCCTGTGTGATCCCGGCTTCTGCGGGCCCCGCCTGCAAGGCAACTTACGTTACCAAGGAGATATACATGCTGATACTCACCCGCAAGGTTGGCGAAAGCATCGTCATCAACGATGACATCAAAGTCACCATTCTGGGCGTCAAAGGGATGCAAGTGAGGATCGGTATCGATGCACCAAAAGATGTACAGGTGCACCGCGAGGAGATTTTCAAACGCATTCAGGCCGGTAGCCCGGCACCGGAGAAAGGAGGCGACGAGCACTAAGTAGCCCCCAGCTGACTCAAGCCGCACGGATGCGCTTGATCCTGTACTGACGGCCCTGCGGCTGCCTCACCAGGTCTCAAGATGCCTCGGGCGCGTCGACCAGTTCCTTCACTTTGGCCATCAGTTGAACGATGTCGAAGGGTTTGTCGAACACGGCAGCAAACAGCCCGGAATTATCCCGCCCCATGTGAGCTTGTGCCCCGCTCATCAGTATGATCGGCAAGCCCTGTAGCAGCGGCTCTGCACGAATGCTGACGGCCAATGCCCCGCCATCCATCACCGGCATCATGTAATCGGTGATCACCAACTCCACCCGCTTGCCTTTCAATACGTCCAGGGCCTTCTGCCCATTGCTGGCCAGTTCCACGTCGAAACCTCTGTCCTCAAGGGCGTACCTGAGGATATCGGCGATCAGGTACTCGTCATCGACGACCAGAATGGTACTCATGGTGTTACCACCCGCCTCTTCATGATCCCGACACCGGTGAAGGCGTGCCGGACATCGCCCCCGAGACCTGGGCAAATGCCTTCTTCAGATCGATACCCTGGTCGCTGATGACCAGCTCCAGCAGCGCCGGGTCGTAATAGCTGTCGCGCACCTTGAGGACCGACAGCAAACGCTTGAGCTCGGCGTCCACTTCGACAAAGCGCATCAGCAGCAGGTTGTCAACGATGCTCGACAGGTCGGGCGCCGGCGCGTTGATTTCCGAGCCAAAGATGTCACGCATTTCCCAGGTAGCCAGGACGCTGACGTCACGGGCGCGCAACTCACCGGTCAGGGCGCGGAAGAACTCGTTGAGGCGGCTCGGGTTGCTTGCCAGCCGGGTAAAAGCGCCCAGGCTATCGATCAGTACACGCTTGATGTTGTGCTGCTCGACCAGGCGCAACAGGCGCATGCCAACCTCATCGAGCAAGCCTTCGGTGGTCGGTTGCCAGGCAATGTGCAGTGCGCCGCTAAGTTCCATGGCGCTGAAATCATGCCCCAGGGCGCTGGCTTTCAGGCGCAGGCGCTGAGGCGTTTCATAAAAACCGAAATGCAGCCCGGGCGCTTCGGTGGTGGCTGCAGCCAGAAAACTCGCCCCCATCGAGGTCTTGCCGATACCCGAGGGCCCCATGACCAGGGTGACCGATGCCGCGGGCAGCCCCCCGCCGAGCAAGCGATCGAACATCGGTATGCCGCTGGCGACGCGGGTCAGCTCGCCACTGCCCTGGCCACTCGGGTGGCTGTACAGCGACTCCAGGCGCGGGTACACCTGCAGGCCATCCTCGGTGATCTCACACTCGTGAATGCCCGACAACGCACCGCTGCCACGGGTCTTGCGCAACTGGATGCGGCGCAGCGAACGGCTGCCGAGCAACGTGTCTCCCAGCTCGATAACACCATCGACCATGGTGTGTTCCGGGCTTCCGTCATCCAGCTGCGAGCTGGTCAGAAACAGCACGGTGCAGCCGGCGAACGCGGCATGGCCATGCAACTCGGCAATGAATTTTTTGCTGTCCAGCGGGGTTTCCGCCCGTGAGCGGGCATTGAGCAAGCCATCGACGATCAGCAAGCTGGCCTGGTGGCGGCTGATTTCACCGCGCAGCAGTTTCACCACTTCGTCCAGCCCCTCTTGCTCCAGGGTGTCGAAGGCACTGACGAACTGCAATTGCGCACCGATTTTCGCCGGATCGAAAAAGCTCAACGTCGCCAGGTACTGGAACAGACGCTCATGGGATTCACTCAACAGCGTCGCCACCAGTACGCGGCCGCCTTGCGCGACATGGTTGAAGGCCAGCTGGTTGGCCAGGATGGTCTTGCCCGAACCGGGCCGCCCTTGAACGATATAGGAGGCACCCACCACCAGCCCGCCCTTGAGCAGTTCATCGAGCCCGGGGATGCCGGTGGCAAGGCGGTTGAGTTGCTCCACGATGCTATGCACCTCCGTACTCTGGTGTAGGGGCGAGGCCAATGGCGGCGCAGTACACCGGCAGATAGACACTCATGCAAGTGCCCTTGCCCGCTTCAGTACTGACGCTGACCGTGCCATTGCTCTGTTTGGCGAAACCATAGACCTGGCTCAGGCCCAGGCCTGTGCCCTTACCAAGACTCTTGGTGGTGAAGAACGGCTCGAAGATGCGCGGCAGCACCTGGCTGTCGATTCCTCGGCCGGTATCGCGCACGCTGATGCAGACAAAGCACCCGGCCAGACCGTCCTGTTGGCCATCCAGCTCACAGTTTCGTGCGTGCACGCTGATCACGCCCTCGCCGTCGATGGCATCGCGGGCATTGAAGATCAGATTGAGCAAAACCATCTGCAACTGCCCGGCATCGACTTCGACATCCCACAGGTCCTCGGCAAGCTTTACCTGAAGCGCCACGGCATTGGGCAAGGCCTGCCCGAGCAGCGAGCGTGTCGACTCAATCAGCGCCGACACCTTGACCCGGCCAGACTTCAGCGCCTTGTAGCGGGCAAAACTGAGCAGTTGCTGGGTCATCTGGCTGCCGCGTTCGCCGGCATCGAGGATATGCCCGAGCAGGCGCTGGGTACGTTGTGGATCCCGGCTAACGAGCGCCAGCCGGGCCGAACCGATGATGATGGTCAGCAGGTTGTTGAAATCATGCGCCATGCCCCCGGTCAGTTGGCCGAGGGCTTCGAGCTTCTGCGACTGACACAGCTGCGCGCGCACCTCATCGAGTTGCAGCGCGGCCTCGCGCCGCTCGGTGATGTCGCGGGTAATTTTCGCCAGCCCCACCACTTTGCCATCGGGCGCCCTGATCACGTCCAGCACCACCAGCGCCCAGAACAGCGAGCCGTCCTTGCGCAGGCGCCAACCTTCATCCTGGGCGCCACCGGTACTCAAGGCGCGATCGAGCAGCCAGGCCGGCTTGCCGTCGGCACAATCCTGCGGGGTGAAGAATATCGAGAAATGCTTACCGATCACTTCATCGGCACAGTAGCCCTTGATCCGTTGGGCACCGGCGTTCCATGACATCACATGACCTTCGAGGTCGAGCATGTAGATGGCGTAATCAGCGACGGTTTGCACCAGTTGCTCGAAGCGATTGGCATGCAGATCGGAGTCGGATGAGACCATGGCTGCCCCACGAAACCGCAGATGGCTTGTCTGGATATGACAGCATACGCTGCACGCGATTCCCTTCGCTGGTCTAAAACTTAGTCGGATTCTTCGCCCACTGCCAGACCTTGGCAAACGGCACAGGCCAATACCACCTGACCCAGGGGTTGCCGACGGACGTTTCAGCAGTGCGAGGCGCCTGCGTGGACAGGTGTGCCTGCCTTGAGTTGATCAAACATGAAAGCAACAGTGGCCCAATGACAGCAAGGAGCCAATTGCTCTATAGTCGCCCCGAATTTGCTATCTGCCACCTACCTCGAGGGAACGACGCGTGGCCGCAGACCTACGAATGAAAGCCATCCACGATGACCTGCAACACACCGCCGCCGACCTTGAGCGGGTGTCGCACGACTTGCGCGGGCACGTGTTGCACTTGCAGCACTCCATGCACCAGGCCGACGCCGCCGCAGTACTGGGCAGGATCGCTGGCCTGCAGACGTCGGTGGCTGACTTGCGCAGCGTCGCCGATACGATCAGCTACTGACCACACAGGCTGCGTGGCGTCTGCGCCAGCTGGCGGCGAAACAGTCTGGAAACGCCACCGGGTGGTCCTGGCCCAGGTCCAGGGCAAGTGCTCTGGCGCTCAGCACAGGCGCCGCCCAGAGCCTTGCGCGCGGTTGACTCGAATATAACGATGGGTTATAAAGCTCGCTTGATTGAGGGAGCAAAAGCATTTTCCTCAAGGCAATGCGAGTGTGGTGGAATTGGTATACACAGCAGACTTAAAATCTGCCGGCGTGAGCCTTGCGGGTTCGAGTCCCGCCACTCGCACCATCTTCTGAAAAGGCGCCTTATCGGCGCCTTTTGCTGTCTGGCGTTTATCCAATTACAGCCTTATGCCCTTTTTGCGCCGGCGCGCCGCAAATCCTTGCGGCAACTGCTAAGGTAAAATTGCCCAACAACAAAGGAAGGCCGCCATGCGCTATACCCTGTTCGACAACCAGCGCGACGTTATCATCCTGCTGGCGCGGATACTGCTGATGATCCTGTTCGTGATGTCTGGCTGGAGCAAGCTCACCGGCTTCGACGGCACGGTCGACTACCTGGCATCCCTGGGGGCTCCGCTGCCAGCAGTCGCGGCTACGGTGGCGGTAGTCATGGAGTTTTTTGTCGCCATCATTCTCATCCTGGGCTTCTACACCCGACCGCTGGCCTTCCTGTTCGCCCTGTTCGTGATCGGTACCGCAGTCATCGGCCATCCGTTCTGGAACATGGTCGACCCAGCCAAAGCGGCCAACACCGTGCAGTTTTTCAAGAACATGAGTATCGTCGGCGGCCTGCTGTTGCTGTCGGTCACCGGTGCCGGGCGCTTCTCGGTGGATGGCCGTTAACCGCGCCCCCCTCCAGGTGCCAGCGCTGTTGCTGGCGCCTAGAGGTCGTCGAGGGTGTCTACGCCTTCATCCCAGAAGGCATCATCGTCCCCCGCGCCAGCACCAGGCCCCTCCTCGTCCTCGTCGTCATCTTGCGGATCGAACAACGGGTTGACCTCATCCTGGAACGGGTAATCGTCTTCGGCGAACTCATGATCCAGCAAGTGATCATGTTCAGGTTCGTGAATGTCCAGTTCGTCGTCGTTCATTGCAGGGCCTGTCTTGCCGGTGTGGGGGCGCCTGTATAAGCGCACTGGCCCACACCGTCAACTGCGGTTTCAATCGAGCACGTGAGTCAGCACTTCGTAAATGATGCCGGTGGCAATCGCCACCAGGATCAGGTCGGTGCCGGCCTGGCGCCATTCGTAACCATCATAGTGCGGTAGTCTGCCGAGCAGGCGGTCATCGAGTTTTTTCGCAATGCCCGGTGGCAAGGGTTTGCCCCGCGCCAGATTCTTGCGCACACCCGGGGGCAGGTCGGCGCCGCGGCTCCAGTAATCAGGATAGCCATGCAGCACGTTGATAACGCTGGTGCGATCGATAGTTGGGCCGTGGCTCCATTGCTCGGCACCCTTGCCGCCTTTCTGGCCGGTACCCTGGCCACCCTGTTTGCCCTGGCCTTGGCCATGCGCCGGATTGCCTTTGCCATTGCCCGGATCGGCAACAGCGCCAAGCGAGCCGAGCATCAGGCTCAGCGAAGTGACGGCGACAACCAGCAAGCGTGATCTGGACATAACGATGCGCTCGATAATGGGACATCCCACAGCAGCTTAGACGTTGTACAGGCACAAGGTTCCATGCCAGGGTAACGGCACCCGGGAGCGGTGCCCGCCAAGGAGCGACAATGAAATACCTGCTGATCTTCATCGCCAGCTACGGGGCAACATTTTTCGTGGTCGGTTCGATCATCGAGGCTCGGCTACAGGACCTGGCCGAGCACCTGCGCTACCGCGAGCGGGCGCCAACCCAGGCGCAATTCCTGCGCGAAGTGCACGCCAGCGCACGACGCTCGACCTTCGAAGTCAGCGCCTGGCTGGGCACCTTGTTGGCCTTGGTTGTATCGCTGGCGGTCTGGGCGCTGACATGACTGTCGCAGGCTTGCCCGGCGATCGGGTCTATCCTCAACCGATAGGCACCTCGCGGAGCATCGCAGCATGTGCGGCAGGTTGTCCCAGTACCGTGGCATCCACGATTTCGTCGACGCCCTGAGCATGCCGGGTGCTCTGGTCAACAACGTCGGTGATCAACCGCTTGGGCGCTTCAATCTGGCACCGAGCACACCGGTGGCACTGCTGCATATCGCGGCCGCCAGCCTGCACGCGGACCTGCTGCCCTGGGGCTGGCGGCCGCACTGGTCCAAGGACCACGCCACGCCCATCAACGCGCGAGTGGAGAAGGTCGCCCATGGCGCGTTCTTTCGCGCCATCTGGCCACACCGGGCCATCGTGCCGATTGACAGCTGGTTCGAATGGGTCGATGAAGGCCGCGCGAAAAAACAGCCTTATCTGATCCGCCGCGCCGATCAGCGCCCTGCCCTGTGCGCCGCGATCGCCCAGTTCAGCGGCGAGCACGCGGGGTTTGTGATGCTCACGGCGGACAGTGAAGGCGGCCTGCTCGACGTGCATGACCGCCGGCCGGTCGTGCTGGCGCCGGCTTTCGCCCGACAATGGCTGGACCCGGCCACTGCCGGTGAGCACGCCGAACAGATCGCCTTGCACCTGAGCGAGCCGGCCACGCTGTTCGAGTGGTACCCGGTCAGCTCCGCCGTCGGTAATGTGCGTAATCAGGGCGCCGAATTGATCGCTCGCCTCCCAGGGTAGCGGCTGATGACAGGGCGTTCGTAGAGCCCGATGACGGCGGCGGCAAGCGACCGGGTAATAGCGCAGTCGCTATCAAGCCGCGGCAAACCATCCGATGAAGGCAATCAATCCTATTACCTGCAAAATCAGTAATGTAGCCGCGCCTGCGGGTTTTCCGGCGAGCCACCAATAAGTGCCCACCAACGGCAGGCATAAGCCATTGGTTACCCCCAGCGTGAATAGCGCGAGGGCGCTACCAAGGCCCGGGAAAGGCCCTTCAGGGCTTAACAGGATAAATACGAAAACGCAGCCGCCTATCGCCGCGACAACAAGGGCAGCCAGTGCAAACAAGCGTTGGGGCAAAAAGGGGTCGTCCATGATCAGTCCTTTGCATGTGCGGGTCGGCCATTTTACCGATGCGCGCAACGTTTATCATGCATTGCCTGACGGTGGCCGGCATCACATTCGAGGTGTTCACTGTGCGCCGTTCGGGCGGCGGATGGCTAGGTCCGGTTACTCGCCCGCCCTGCGGCCAGACCGTCGACCAGGCACCAGCCGTTACGCCCCTTGTCCTTGGCCTGGTAAAGCGCCGAATCGGCAGCGCCCATCAGCACGTGCGCCGTGAGCGGCTCGCTGACCGGGTAACCCAGGGCAATGCCGGCACTGGCCGTGACCCGCCCTGACGGGCTTTTCACATGCTCGATAGCCAGTGAGCGAATGGCTTCGAGGATGCCCTCGACAATCCGGCTGGCACCTGCGGCATCGGTGTTGGGCAGCAGCAGGGTGAACTCCTCCCCGCCGTAGCGCACGGCCAGGTCGCCAGGGCGCTTGAGGCTGCTCTGAATGGCGGCGCCTACTGCCCGCAAACAGTCGTCACCGGCCGGATGCCCATAGTTGTCGTTGTAGCGCTTGAAGTAATCCAGATCCATCATCACCAGTGCCAATGGATAGCCCTGGCGCTTGGCCCGGCGAATTTCTTCAGCCAAGGCGGTGTCCAGCCGACGCCGGTTGCCCAGGCCGGTCAGGCTATCGCTCAAGGCCAGGTCGCGGACGGTCTGGTGCGCACGGCGAAGCGCGGTCTCCATCACCATGCGTTCGCGCAATTGCCTGAGCACCAAGGCGCCGAAGCTGCTCAAACCCACCAGCAACAACAGCAACACCATGGCGGTTTTGATCAGGTCTTCACGCCAAGGGTCGATGATCGAAGCCCTCGACAGCCCGGCTTCCACCACCAGCGGATAAGCGTCCAGCGCCTTGTAGGCGTACAGGCGCTGCGTGCCGTCGACCACTGCCGTGGTTTCGACGACACCTTCGGGGGATTGCGGAAGATAGTCCTGGAAAATCTCGCTACTGGCCAGGCTGCCGCCAATCACCCGCTCGACAAAAGGCCGGCGGACCAGGATGGTCCCGTCCCGTTTGGCCAGTACCAGCGCCCCGCGGTCATCGATCTTGAACGCCCCGTAGAACTCGACGAAATAGTCGACCTTGACGGTGCCGAGCAACACCCCGAAAAACGACCCGTCGGGGTTGTTCAAGCGCCTGGAAACAGGAATGATCAGATCGCCGGTGGAGCGGCTTTTCACCACCGCGCCGATATACACGCCGCGATCTTCATGGGTGCGGTGATACTCGAAATAATCGCGGTCGGCGTTATTGGCGTTGGTCGGAGTGCCGCTCTTGTCGGTAACGATCCAGCGGCCGTCCGAGCCATACACGAACAAGCCGTGAAGCTGCGGCATCAGTGTTGCCTGCTGCTTGAGCAGCTTGTGCAGCCGTGCAATGTTCATCCGCGCAAACCCGTCGCCCTCCAGCCGCTCCCCAAGCATCGCGGTTACCACATCGACCTGACGAATCGCGTCTTCGGCATGCTGGGCAGTGGCACTGGCAAGGTTGGTCACCGAGTCATGAGCACTGGCGAAGGCGTGCCGGTAATCGCGCCAGATCCGCCAGCCTTCGATGCCGACGAACAGCAGCACGACCAGCAGCAGGAAACTCAGAATCAAGCGAAACAGCGGCGCCGAACGCCCTTCACGTGGCGAGAATGACTCCGCATCGTGCCCGTTCAAGTCATCGCAGGAGGGCATACAGGTCCCTGTTCCATAAAACTCCAACCACAGTGATAAACCACCTCCCGACTGTCTGATAGCACTTGGCGTTTAACATAGACCACCCAGGCCCACCCACCTAGCGCTGGCGTGCAAAAAAGCACGCTACGTCGGGCGCTATGCTCAACAATGGCTGATCAATGCGATGAACCAGGGGCATGGTATCCGGCAACGCAGATGGGTAGTACAGGCGCTAGCCGCAGAAGGCCCCGACAATCCGCTTCTGCTCATTCACTTCCAGATTCAGCCGATCAGGCACGAAGCTCAGGTCGCGACCCGGCATCGACAACACACGCACCGAACTGACGCCCGATAACACTTTGGCAAGCAGCAGTACGTCCTTGCCCACTTCCTGGCCAAACAAGACCTCAACCGACTCTGCCGTGCACGCCTGCTCATCGCTGAAATACGCACTGGAATCTTCGCTGATGGTCTCTGCGAGCTCGACGATCACCACGCTGAACAACAACCAGCCGACCAGGGCCAGGGAGAGCCCGAGAATAATGTTCGGGAGCAGGTCAAGCACACCCCGCGCTGCACTTTTGTCCATAAAAAAGCCTTCAAAGGCTGCTCAGACCGAACACCCCCACGCGAGTTCCCGATCGATCAGCGGGTGCGTTTGAAGTAGACAAGCTCCGGGTCATGCTCATCGAGGTTGTCGATGACGCCGCTCGGCTCGAAACCGGCCTTGAGGATGAGCTTGCGCGAAGGAAGGTTGGACTGGTTGGTCGAGATGAACAGCTTTGCTGTCTTGCAGGTCGCCTCGGCGGCGAGCAGTAGCCGACCTGCCATGCCCTGACGTTGATATTCAGGGGCAACGACGACCAGGTTGATAAAACCGTAATCGAAAAAGCTGTAGGTGAGCACGACGTAGCCAATCACCGCCCCAGCGTGCACGGCAACCAGGCATTGCTGCTTGTCGACGGCTTCGCCAAGAAACCGCCCGCGCCCGGTGTTGACACTGGCGTAGGCATCGAATGCGAGCATGGCGCCCACGTCTTCGGGCATGGCCCTGCGGATGATTGTATCGTCGTGCGTTGCGCTCATTCGGCCTCCTGCCTTGAGTCAATACCGCGGCGGACCTACCTCTGGTCCAACAATGCCGCATTCGCCTGGCGGACCATGGCCACCCACTCCGCCGGGCTGACCAGACCGGACTGCTCAAGCTGCTGCGCGGCCATCAAGGCCTGGTCGTATTCGGCCTCCTGCAGCACACCTTCTCCCAGGAAGCGGGCCCGCCACTCAAGAATCGCCGCCATCCCTTTCTTCGTCTCCATCCCCGCCCCCACGTCCACTGAAAACAGGTGTTCGACCGGGTCGTCACCTGAGCGGCGGCGAGATTACAGGAGAACGATAGATTTGAGAATGTTTCGTAATACCGCCTGTCATTTCGCGCTGTGCAGCCACATCGCTACCGCTACAGCGATAATCAGCCGCTAGCCTTGCGTGTGTTTGCGCTGCTCGAGGAACACCGCCAGCGCCGCCAGCACGATAGCCAGGCTGAAGGCGAAAAGGCCAAGGTTAATCCCCAGGATCATCTTCTCTGAACCGTCCGTGAGCACCATTGACCCACCGTAGCCCTCCCGCAGCCAGTAAGCCATCAGGAAACCACCGGTGACGAAAAGGGTCAGCAGGCTAGCCAACCTGAGATTGTCCTTGATCCACACCAGCCAGACGCTATAGGCGCCAAGCGCGGTATTGGTGAACAATTGCCAGGTCTCATGGAGCCGTGCATGGGGTTCCCACGCCGGGTTGAACACATGGGTCTGGTTGATCTCGAGAATAGGCACCACAACGGCGTAGAAGACGATCCCGATCGTTACCAGCAGCTTGGCCATCATCACAAACCTCCTTGTCCGTGTTTCTCGTTACCGGGCCGATTCTCGAAGGGCCAGCGGCAGTTCGCAGGAATGCTGGCGCCGCAAGGCGCACGCGGTGTATTTCAGTCCTGCCCGGTGAGTTCGCAGCCGCAGTACAGCGCCTAACTCTAGCTGCTTCATCGAAGGACCTCCAGAACCTTGCGAAGTGATCCCGTCATCACGATATAAATGAACTGCCAGGGCCTGGAATTCATTTAGTATTCACATCTATCAGGTGAACGTTGGCCACCTGCGCTCCACGCCTCGGGCTGCCGGGAATGTTGCTACCCTGCGGACGACGGGAGCTGATGTTGCAACACGACCAAACCCGGACCTGGCTTCGATAGGCATTCATCCCAGGCCCGCCAGGATTGATTTGTCAAAGGAGTGAGCCGTTATGAAGCTAGGGATTGCAGGTCTGCTGCTGGTGACACTGTGCGGATGCGCAACGGTCAGAACCGTGACGGACGAATCACGCGCAGTAGATGATCTGGCCAAATGGGAAACCAACTGCCATTCGATACCGCGCGCCTACAGTGGCGTTGCCTATCAGTTTTGCAACCTTAACGGACCGGCCAGATCGACTGCTCACTGGGCGCCAGCGCCGATCCTTCTGGATATGGCCGCATCGGGTATCGCCGACACCGTCATGCTTCCCTATACCGGCTACCGGCAGTTCAAACATGGAAATACCCCAGTACGGCGACTGGAGTATTGAGGCTTCAAGCACTGATGGCCAGGTGGTGGTTCTGTTCGCCAGGTGGCGGCGCATCGTCATCCCTTCTTTCTCTCTGCCCCCCTGATTACGAGGTACAGCAGAGGACCGATTGAAACGAAGACCAGCGTGATCAGCATGTAAGGCAGCACCCCAATCAGAGCGCCTCCTCGTGCGCGGGTGTCCGTTACCATCCACATGCAGGCCAGCGCGGCCATCAAGTAGAGGTCGACAACCACTTGCGCGGTGTCAGGCCGGGACATCAGCTCAAGACCAAAAGCGAGGAGCGATTGCTCTGTAATCAGCAGCGTCCAGCCGGTATATAGCGTGAAGGCCATCAGTGGGGGCAGTGCAAGATAGCGAGCTCTCACGTTTTTCTCCTTGGTGAGTCACCCCGGTACAGTAGTGATAGGGTTCCTCGCCACTCAATGACCTGACAGGTCATGGACGTCTCCCACATGGACAGCCAAGGTAGAAGCATGAGTAACCATCACTTCCATCGCAGAGCCGCCGCTGCCGGTACAGAAGCCGGAGCCTATCTGCGCCGGTTCCGGCAACACGCGGGATTGAGCCAGTTAGACCTATCGCTCATTACCGGAATTTCCCAACGCCACCTTAGCTGCATAGAAACAGGACGTGCCAACGCGAGCCCCAGCACCTTGCACGCAGTGCTCTCTGCGCTTGACGTTCCGCTGGAGCAAAGTAACGACGTATTCCTCGCGGCGGGGTACGCACCTCGCTACACCGCATCGCCGCTAAACGCACCGGAAATGGAGATGGTGTATGCAGCGGTCAATCATATTCTGCAGGCCAACAATCCGGCTCCAGCCATTGTCATTGCCAGCAACTGGGACATTACGGCCGCCAATGTCAGCACAGGATTGCTGTTTGACATGGTCGGTCTTGCGCAAGGACATCGCTCAGGCCTCAATCTGCTGACGACGCTACTGTGCCCGGGGGGCTTGGGTGATTACCTGATCAATGCCGAAGAGATCAGGGCAATCGCCTGGCAGCGAGCGACGAGGGAGGCTGCAAGCAACGCTGATCTGTCTCATCTGCTAAGCAGTATTCCCGCCCCTGCCAGCCTTCCTGCAGATGCGGCGCTCTCCCCTGTAGTGCTTACTCGCGTGCATTCAAAACAGGGGGAGCTGGCGTTCCTTTCAACCTTTACAACCTTCGGCATGCCGCTGGACATAACTGTGGCATCGTTGCGTATTGAGCACCTGATTCCCGCCGACACGCAGACCTGGAAAACGATGACGGCGGCCTATGAACAGTGGCTAGCGGTTCAAGCATAAGTGGCACAAGGGCACAACATTATCGTCCCTACGCAAGGCGTGAACTTCAAAGCGGTGCACAACCGCGACCGCAACGTCACCCACGCCAACACTGATGGGTGATTCAACCAAGAGGCCTTCGTTTATGACGCGACACACGGAAAGTCATCAGCGGCCCTCTTGGCGTTCAGTCAGAAATCCTCATTCTCGATCGCTAATCCAGCGTTTACGCAGTTGCATCCAACGGCATTCGGTATTCGATAACGCCAGGCTTTTCGGCAATCCAGTCGTATAGCCTTTGGGCGGTTTGATTGGTCTCCTGGGTGTGCCAGTAAAGCCGGTCACAGTTTTTTTCCCGCGCTTGCCCTTGCACATATTCGATGAGCGTCTTACCGATCATCTGGCCGCGTACGCTTGGGCATACGTATAGATCCTCCAGGTAGCAGAAGTCGTTGCGGCCCCAGGTGGATCGGTGAAAAACGAAGTTAACGAAACCGTAGAGGTGCTCGCCATCTGAGGCGACTGCACAATGCACAGGTTCGGTGCTGTCGAAGAAACGCGCCCAGGTGGTCTTGGTCGTCTCCATGCCCACATCCACCTGGTAGAACGCTTGATACTTAGCCCAGTATTCGCACCACGTGTCGAAGTCCTTTTGCTCTACTGGGCGAACCGATAAAACCTGTTGTCCTGCTGTCATGCTCAATCCTTAATGACGGTAGAAACGATAACTAGAAATGTAGATGCCCCGCTCCGTTTCTATCCGGTACGGCGCCGCCCCCACGTGGTATCAACACGCTTGGTAACTGATTTATAGCGTGCCAATGGCCGAGGTAGCCCATCCAGTTTTTGATCTGCGGCCAGACCATTTGCTTAATCTCCAGAGTTCTGCTTAACCTGCGAACATCAACTGGGCTTGTCTTTGTTCCTGATGAAATCCAGATAGAAGCCCACAGCGCCCACCAGCAGAATTGCGCTTACCACCAGCAAACCAACAACGGTATTGTTCATCTACATCTCCTTGGCAGATCGCTGCTCCGATCACGAGAACACACGTGTAAACAATCGCTTTGCGCCGCCCGGACGCGAGGCAGTAGCCACCACCCCTGCTCGACTTCCCCCACGAAAATCCCGGGCCAGACGCTTGAGAAACAAGACCATCACCCCGCCCAACAACAGCATCGCCAGGACCAGTGCCGGATAAGCAAGCCACCACGGGACACCACTGGTCATCATGCTGAATTCGGACATGCCGCCGATGCTGGCGATCAGGTTCAAGGGCAGAAACACCACGTTGATCAAGGTCAGCTTGCGCAGCATTTCGTTCATGGTGTTGTTGGCCAGGTTGCCACGTGCATCCATCAGCCCGGCAAACACCGTGGAGTAGATCTCTGCCTGTTTGTAGCACTGGGTATTCTCGATGATCAGGTCGTCGATCAACTCGATGAGCGGCGCGTCAAAGTGGTTTTTCTGCGCATGATTGCGAAGACGCGAAAGCACCGTGCCATTGCTGTGGATGGCGTTGATGTAATAGATCAGGCTTTCACTGAGGTTGAACATCTGTATCAGGTGGTTGTTGTGCATCGAGCTGTTGAAGCGCTGCTGCAGCTCGCGGGCAACCCGCTTGATCACCTTCAAGTGCCCAAGGTAGTGATGGATATTACTGAACAGCATGTCCAACAACACATCCAGCGGTGTCTGCAAGTCATGGCGGGTACCCAGGCCTTGCAACTGCGAGTCGTCCGGCGCGATCAACACCAGGCGCTCGGCGTGCAACAAAAGACCGAAGGAGGACACTTCAAAGGAGAAACTGTCGCCGCCTGAGTAGTTCTCAGGACGTTTCCAGATCAGGAACAGGCTGTCTGGGTGGAACTCGATGCGTGAGACCTCATCAGGGTCAAGCGCTGACGCCAGCGCGTGCTCATCAATGCGCAAGCGGTGCTTGAGCAGTTCGCGCTCGGCAGGGTCCGGATCGACGAACAACAGTACCGGGCTGTCGAGGCCTTCACTCGGATGCAGCGCCCCTTGGGCGAGCAGGAAGCTTTTAATCATCGCGGCACTCCCGGATCGATGCCGCGCCTCTACCAGACCTGGCCGCGGCGCTTGTGTTCCAACCGGCGCACGAACTCTTCCAGCACCAGGGTGTACAGGTCGTCCTGCAAATAAGCGTCCTCGATGCCAGCGTCCAGATTGGGGTTATCGTTCACTTCGATGACCACCACTTTGTCTCCCGCTTGCTTGAGGTCGACACCATACAAACCGTCGCCAATCAGGCCGGCGGTTTTTACCGCCAGCTCTACCACTGCTCGAGGTACTTCGTGGACGGGCAACGTGCGGCATTCACCAATAACGTCGGCGCCACTGGCCTTGTGGTTGAAGATCTGCCAATGGCCTTTCGACATGAAGTACTGGCAGGCAAAGATCGGCTTACGATTGAGAATACCGATGCGCCAGTCGTACTCGGTATAGAGGTACTCCTGAGCCAGGAGCAGCACCGAGTGCTCGAAGAGTTCAGCCGTAGCCCGCAGCAGCTGATCCTGGTTCTCCACTTTGATTACGCCACGGGAAAAGCAGCCATCGGGGATTTTCACGACCAGCGGGAAACCCAGGCGCTCTCCCACGTGCTGCAGTTCCTGGAGGTTGTCCTTGTAGAGAATCTCGCTGGCCGGCATAGCCAGTTTGTTGCTGCGCAACAGGTCAGTCAGGTAGACCTTGTTGGTGCACCGCAGGATCGAGGTTGGATCGTCCATCACCACCAGCCCTTCGCTCTCGGCTTTTTTAGCGAAGCGGTAGGTATGATTGTCGACGCTGGTGGTTTCACGAATCAGCAGTGCATCATATTCGGCCAAGCGCGAGTAGTCTTTCTTCTCGATCATCTCGACATCGATGCCCATGCCGCGGCCTACCCGCACGAAACTTTCCAGCGCCTTGGCATTCGAGGGCGGTAATGTTTCGTCGGGGTCATGCAAGATGGCCAGATCGTAGCGCGCCATGCGCCTGGACCGGGGGACACGCCAGATTTTACGACTGAACCCATCCAGTGCATTGGCAAACTGATCTTCCTGATCTTCACGCAGCTTGTGCATTGACCCGGCTTTTACTCCAGCGATATGCCAGCCATTCGCCTTGCGGAATTCGACCAGTAATATCGGACAGGGAAACGCCTCAAACAGCTGACGGGCAATGGACTGCAACGGTTCCAGGTGTGTCCAGCCAAAGTAAAGACTCAAGGTAAAACCTTCAGCGCTGGCATATACATTATTATTTAAATTTTTCTCCAGGGTCTTTTCCACGTCGTCCAGGGCCAAGCCATAGAGCGACTTGCGGGTGAGCTCACTGATGGTCTTGACCGACGGTATTACTGTGTGACCTCTCGCCTCGGCCAAAAGCGAACAGTAATAACCATGCCCAAGGTACTTGTAACTGCGACATAGGTTAATGACCTGCACGCGCTTGCTTGGCTCGCGATCCCGCGGCCGTTCCAGGTATTCCTGGGCGCTCACCAGGTCTTCACTGGGAAAGTACTTACTCCAATCTTCCTTACGCTCAACAATAATAACAAGTTGACTTGAACTCTTGCTTTCAATTGCGCCACGCGGTTGACTGACTATTGCCGACTCAACACGTTTACCCAATACTGCGCGCAAACCTGACGGTGCTATTGTCATTTCAAGTGCCTAACGAAGACCAAGTGCTTATCTATTAAGCATGGAAAATTAAAAAAGTCTCGCTCCCTTACGAAAGTTTTACGGTGATCTATATGGAATTTATATTTCGCACCGCCTGCGCCCAAGACCTGCCCTCGTTACTGTCGTTGGAGAACCAGTGTTTCGAGCATGACCGGCTATCGCCTCGAAGCTTTCAATGGATGATCAGCCGTGCACACGCCAGCCTGATCGTCGCTCAGGCCGAGGGGCAGTTGATGGGTTACGCCTTGCTGTTGTTTCATCGTGGAACATCCCTGGCGCGCCTCTACTCCATCGCCATTTCGCCCACCGCTCGCGGTCAAGGGCTGGGTAAGCGGTTGCTGGCTGAAGCGGAGCAAAACGCGCGCAGTTTCGACTGTGCCTACGTGCGTCTTGAGGTCCGTCACGACAACAAGACGGCGATCAGCCTTTATGAAGGCGTAGGCTATCGACGCTTCGCGGTGATCAACGACTACTACCAGGATCATGCTGACGCCCTGCGCTATGAGAAACGCATCATTGAACAGCCTTCCGGCAATGCGCGGCGGGTGCCTTACTATCAGCAGACCACCGACTTTACCTGTGGCCCGGCATGCCTATTGATGGCCATGGCCGCACTGCAACCCGGGCGGGCGCTGGACAGACGTGAAGAGGTTCAGCTGTGGCGCGAAGCAACCACGGTGTTCATGACCTCGGGGCATGGTGGCTGCAGCCCCCAGGGGCTCGCATTGGCGGCCTGGCGCAGGAATTTTCGGGTGACTTTGCAGGTGAGTGTCGACGGCCCGCTGTTCCTCAATGGCGTACGCAGTGAGAACAAAAAAGCAGTGATCCGCCTGGTGCATGAGGAACTCTGCACAGCGCTTCAGAGTAGCGACGTGGTGCAGGTACAGAGCAAGAAAATCGACATCGCGGGTCTATTGGCGGCGGGCGGTCAGCCGCTGGTGCTGATCAGTTGCTTTCGCATGACCCGCAGCAAAGCACCACACTGGGTGCTGGTGACAGGATGCGACGAAGACTTTGTTTACCTGCATGATCCGGATATCGACCATAGCCGGCATCGCCACGTCCTGGATTGCCAGCACCTCCCGGTAACCCACCAAGAGTTTCAGCGCATGAGTCTTTTCGGCGGTAATAAGTTGCGCGCGGCAGTCGTGCTTTATCCCCGCCCGGCCGGTGGAGTGTGATCGAACAGGCTAGCAGCCGCTTGAATTCCCGAGAAAAGCAGGATCGATTATCCGCGCAATGGCTTGCGCAAATGCCTGCGGATGTTCAAAACTGGGGCAGCTCGCTGGAGGCACAAAGCCACTACACCAGCGACCAGCTCAGTGACTGGCTTCCCCTCCACACTGGATGCCCGGACAGGAAGACAGTAGATTCAATCTCTGAAGGATGCTTCTCACCCATGGAGTGGATTTTTGCGCAAGCTGATTGTTGTATTTATGCTCGGTTTTCCGTGCAGTTTTCCCGTAATCGCTGGTGATGGTGGCGTCAGAGTGTCAGGCATGGGGGCGGTTGTTTCAGCGACTTTTGTTGTGACTTTTTCCCCCTTTACGCTTACTCAAGAGATCGACGAAAGCACCCAGGGTAGTCACAAGGGGGGGACCAGAAAATTCTTGCCGCTCGCAATGATGCTGCAGCTTTTGTCGCGAGTGATGGGTATATCCGAGGCGCGAGCCTGGAGGCAGCATTCGAGGTGTTGCGTACTCAGAATCAAGTGGGCACAGTCAGCGACATCGAGCTAGCTCAAGCCGTTTTGATTTACGAGTTTCGCTAGCATAAAAGCGTTTCGACCACTGGTGACGAGCCCGGCCCCACGCTGGGCTTTTTGCATTTGGCTGCCCGGCCAGGTCCTCGCTACAGTCACCCATTTTAAAGGAGGGATCATAGGCGAGTCTTGATTGGGGCAGTGGCAGTGACGTTGCAGGCAGGCTGCGCAATGTGCATGAAAAGCTTAAGTTGGCGTGTGCCAGGTCCAAGGCAGGGAGGGAGGCAGAGTAGCGACGTCGCCCCGCAGTACTGGATCATCCATACCTATACTCTCTCTGGGCACGAAGAGGGAAGGACATGCGGAGGCCGTCAAATGAGACTTGGAAGCAACTAAGATCAACCTCCGTTGTTCTGGGAGGGATCATGCTAGTCGTGCTCATGGTCGTCATCAGCAGGTCCTATGGATATCGTGGGGCCGACATTGAAGTCATGCGAGGAGTGGCGGTCCATCAAACGACTGGTAATCATCCCAAGATCACCCTCCGGGACCTGGACTCGGGAAGACTTAAACAGCTCGACTCCAAACTGCTCCGTCCGTCGGACCTGTTTAGAAAAGCCCAAGGCAAAGAGATCGAACTGTCGTTCGTCGGTAGCAGCATTCTGCATTGCAAAGTGGAAGGCGTGGACCTCTGTTCTCCCATGTGCCTCTCAGGCAACGAATGCGAGGAGTGGGCCTCTGCCAAGGAAACCCGTAAAGCTCGACTCTTTGTCTTCATGTGGCTCACCGCCGCTGTGGTTTCCCATGTAATGCTGATGATGAATAGCAGGAGGCACCCGCGATCTCTATGACCGCACGGGCCTTCCATTTGGTCCCTAGGCACTGTACGAAAAGTAATGTCGCAAACACCGCATGGCACAAGCTAACGAGACCATCGCTGCGTAGCTTTTCGCGAGCTTGTCGAAGCGTGTGACGATCCGTCGGTTCTCTTTCAGCCAGCCGAACATGCGCTCGATGATGTTGCGTTGTCGATATTTCGGCCGATCAAACAAGCGAGGCAAGCCGGGCTTGGGTTTGCGTTTCATCGATCGCAGAGGGATTACCGGTTGCATCCGGTAACGGTCACCGTAGCCCTTGTCAGCCAAAAGCCAGCGACAGCGTTTGCGAGGGCGACCGCGCAAACTGGGGACATAGGCTTCATCGAACAGGGGCTGAGCGTACGAGATGTCACTGGCCTGTCCGCCCGAAAGCAGAAAGCGCAGCGGTACGCCATTGGCGTCGCAAAGCATATGAATCTTGCGCCGGGGCTGTTCAAAGAGATCAGCAACCAGCTCCCAGGCTGCATCGGGGATTTCGTACCGCTGACCATCGGGGCCTCCTGCCTTCGATGGGCGCGAACTCTACCGAATATCAGTGTTCAGGTGCGGCGACAGCGGTTTCAAAGGCTGGGATTTTGTGCCGTAGCAGCTGCGCAACTCACTTCTTGGACATGATCCGCAAGATCCGCAGGAACAGATTGATGATGTCCAGATACAGCGATGCGGCACTGTCGATCGCATTGTCCACGGTACGCTCGATCTGGTTCGCACGTCCCCAGTCCACCCCGATATACCCACAGAAGATCGCTGCAACGATCCAATCCATCGCCGCCAGACGGGTGCCGAACAACCAGGCTTGCCCCAACTCGACGACTATCGCAACCACCAGGGCGATAAACAGCGACGCTTCGATGCGTTTGAAGAAGGCGGGAAACGCGGTACCCAGCAGCATCATGCCCACGGTCAGCAAGGCGGTCGTTTGCACGGCTTTAATAATGTTTTGATGCGAATAGTCCGGGAGGACAATGACAAGCAGCAAGCCTATCGGAACCACGATCAGGTTGTAGCCGAGAAAGCTGTACAGCGGTTTCTCAGACTTGAATATGATGGCGACACCCGTCAGCGTAGTGATCATGTAACCGGCCATGAAGAGCAGCATGGGGATAGCCTGAATAACGTCGGCCGGCACAGTGGTTACCAGGTACCAGTTGACGGCAAAGCCCCACAGCAGCACTGCACCGAGGATGAGATTGTAGGCGTTGGCCGAAATCTGATGGTTGGTTCCGACCCGGTTGAAAGTTTGGTTTTCCAGCATGTCCGTTATGCTCCCTGGATACTGTCTCTGTGAATGCTGCCCGGAATGACGTGCGTTCAATGCCACCTGGCTGAGCCGCTACTGTTACTCGAGATCGATGCCCCACGCAGGAGCCGCCAGCGCAAGCGCGAGTTCGATGGCTCGGAGCGTGGTGATATTACGATGCCAGGTACGCTCTGACAGCAAGCGTGATGGTAACCGTAATCATCTGCAAAATGGACTAAGAAATGGCACTTCGGCTTAGGCCGCAAAATTTCAGCGTTTGAGGGGTGAGGTGACGATTGGGTTTCTGGGGATTTCGTACAGAGCCTAGTAGCTAGATGGTTGCTCGCCAACCAGGAGAGGAATGCCGCCCAAGGCCTAGCGCTTGTGGCAAAAATGAGAATCGTCTGATTTCGAATTCGAGGTGGCGTAGGTAGTTTCACCAATCCATTTTGAATTAGTACGAATTAGCAATGAACTTACACAATTCGGAATTAACGCCAAGCAAGCAAGCAAGCAAGCAAGCAAGCAAGCAAGCAAGCAAGCAAGCAAGCAAGCAAGCAAGCAAGCAAGCAAGCAAGCAAGCAAGCAAGCAAGCAAGCAAGCAAGCAAGCAAGCAAGCAAGCAAGCAAGCAAGCAAGCAAGCAAGCAAGCAAGCAAGCAAGCAAGCAAGCAAGCAAGCAAGCAAGCAAGCAAGCAAGCAAGCAATTATAAGCTAAAAATAAGTATTGCCGCAAGTGTTTTTACTGCACTTTCTGGATACACTACTGCTTCGCAGCATGATATAAAACAAAACTATTCTAACGAGCACTACTACAACAAATTAAAAGCCGAAAACCCTGATTATCACTGGGAATTTATTGAGAGGTCATACAACCAATGACGCTCAATAAGAATTTTAATTTACAAGAATCTCAAAATTCAAACCATCTCTTTAAAAATGGAAATCCCGTCAGGCTAAACCGCTTATTGCAAGCACTTATATTTCAAAGTATTAGCTTTAATGCGATGGCGGCTTGCAGCCTTGTCACAGGGCACAGCGCAGCCACCCTAACGGTAAGCGTACCCTCAACTTTGCCTTTCCCGCGAGACACTCCAGACAACACTGTCCTTTATGAGTCAGGGGGTGCCAACGCTACAGGGCCGTCGTTCACGTGCACTACGGATACAAGGTGGGGTGTAAAAAACAAACTAGGCACAGACTCCCCCACGAGCAAAACCTTTCCGATCGGTGACACGGGCATCTCATGGCAGTGGATATATAATGGCACTCCAGTATCCGGCGACGGAGGAGCGTCAGTACTTAATGGCGGCGAAACCTATGGATTCGCTAATACGACACATGCGCTTCGCCTGCTGAAAACAGGAACAGTCAAAAACAACACTACGATTTCTGCAGGAGAAATCGGAAGTTTAAAAGCAGGCACAATTTATCCAATCAGCTTGAAAATCAGCAACGAGTTGAAATTCATAGCTCAATCCTGTGAAACTCCAGACGTTAACGTCGAAATGGGGCAATACGATCTTGGTATTTTCTCCGAAATCGGTGATACCTCAAAAGCAACGTCCTTCAACATCCTGCTTAACAACTGTCCAAGCGGGATAAAAAAGGTCATGTACACCTTAGCGCCGAATCCAACCACCCCAGCCTGGAATGCCGCCCTGGGAATCATAGAGCTCAACAAGAGCTCTACTGCACAAGGTATTGCATTACAAATACTGGACAGCAATCAAACTCCTCTAGAACTTAACAAAGATTACGTATTCAGCGACTACACCTCTACAGGCGGGAGTTTCCGGATACCACTGAGCGTACGATATTATCGAACACTTCCAGCAAGCAGCGGAGGCAAGAATGATTTAGGGGTAAGACCTGGAACGGCCAACAGCGAGGTGTCATTCGTTATGAGCTATCTATGAACCCTCGGTCACCAGGCGTGCAGGATGCTGCAGGACCTCCAAGCGATCGTAGCTGGTATTCGGTAACAGCCTGGTACTGCGACTCAGCCTCCAGCCCCAGGCGCTCGACTTTCTTTGCTGACTGACCGGCACCCTGAGCAGCGTGGTAACGTCGCTGCGCATCGATGGCCTATTGTATCAGCGGCTCGCCCGCCTCGATAACTCCCGCCAGGGTCTTCTTCACATTCTGCCGCTCCGGTCATTTGGTCAAAGCAGTATAGGCCAGCGGCGATTCGAGCTTCGCTACTCACCGCTCAGGGAGAGCGACATGTCTGTAGAGATCCAGCGTTCGGAAAATGCAACTGAAGCAGACCGGTTAGGCATTTTGTCTCCACTACTGGCCCATAATCTGGCCAACGGTGGGGACGACGCCCATGAAACATTGGCCCTGTTGCTACGGGACCCTGACAGTAACGAAGATATAGGCGGCCTGTACGGCAAGGTCTCATATCAATGGCTGCTCATTGATCTTGGCCCGATAGCGGCTTCATAGCGGACCACAATCGGCCAATTTCAGCCAAATGCTGACCGGCAGCTTTGGGTTGTGGATTCAACTGGTCGCTGCAGGATCAGCGATGGGCTGAACATCCTCGGTTGACCTGCAACCTCCGGTACACTGCTCACCGTCAAGGAAATCGACAGGACACGGAATGCCATCTTCACACTCTTCATCCCTAACCAGTCGGCGCCGCTTCTGGGTGCGCTGGCTCCAGGCTGCCGCCCTGGCGCATTTGCTGGTAGGTGTCGGGCTGACGTGGGCTGGCCACAGCCTGCTGCTGAACGACTATCAACTGAGTATCGAGCAGGCCTTCTGGGGCCAGGCTGCACCCGTACCCGCACGCAACCAACAGGTCTGGTGGCTGGCCCTGTTCGGCGCCACCCTGCAAAGCTACTCGCTGTACATGCTCGGCCTCATCCACCTGGGTGATCGCCTTCGCAGCCACCAGGCCTGGGCCTGGCTGATTGCCGGCATTGTGCTTTGGGCACCTCAGGATGCCCTGATTTCGCTACAGGTGGGTATCTGGTCGCATCTGGTTGTCGACGGTGTGGCCCTCCTGGTCCTGATTCCACCACTGCTCTGGCTGTATCGCCATGACCGCTCTGTTTCCACTGTAAAAGGACTTGAACGTGGCTGAACTGCCTACACTGCACTGGGCCATTATCTTGCTGCTGTTCCAAGGGTTTCTTGGGGCGCTCGACACTCTCTACCATCATGAACTGACCGTGGCCCTGCCCCAGCGCCATAGTGCACGCCTGGAGTTGGCGATCCACGCAGTACGCTCGTGCTTCTACGGGGTCCTGTTCCTGGGCATTGCGCACGTTGCCTTTCAGGGGGGATGGGCCATTGTCGTTGCGGTGCTGTTTACCCTGGAAATCGGCTTAACCTTATGGGATTTCGTGGTCGAGGACCGTAGCCGCAAGCTACCGGCGATCGAGCGCATCATGCATACGGTACTGGCAATCAACGCCGGTGCCTTTTTCGCCCTGTATGGCATGCAGCTACTGGAGTGGTCGCACCTGCCCAGCGGCTTGGTGGCAATCGATCTCGGCTGGCAAGGCTGGGTACTGACGCTGTTTGCCGTTGGCGTCACGGCTTCGGGTGTCCGCGATGGCCTGGCGGCGCTGCGCATGCAACGCAAGGGCCTACCGCCCAACCTCTTTGCAGGGGCAGCCTACAAGCAGGTGCTGGTCACCGGCGGCACCGGTTTCATTGGCGAAGCGCTGGTCAACCAACTGCTTGATGCCGGTCACACCGTCACCGTGCTGGCCCGAGATCCGCTGCGCGCAGCCTACCTGTTCGATGGCCGGGCCCGGTGCGTGCGCGAACTGGGCAAGCTCGGCCATGGCGAACGATTCGATGTAGTGATCAACCTGGCCGGCGCGCCGGTCGCCGGGCCGCGCTGGTCACCGCGGCGCCAGGCCCAATTGCTCGCCAGCCGGGTCGCCACCACCGAGGCGCTGCTGGGCTGGATGAGACATGCCACCCACAAGCCGGCGCTATGGATCCAGGCCTCAGCCATTGGCTACTACGGCGTGCGCGATGGCAGTGAACAGCTGGACGAAAACGCCAGCAAGGGTGAAGGCTTCATGGCCAAGCTCTGCGCCCACTGGGAGGCCGCGGCCAGGCCCGCCACCGAACTGGGGGTACGCCAGGTTGTACTGCGCCTGGGTGTGGTGTTCGGCCCCGGTGGAGCACTACCTGCGCTGCTGATGCCGTTGCGCCTGGGCTTTGGCGGGCGCATGGGCGATGGTCGGCAGATCATGAGCTGGGTGCACCGCGACGATGTGCTGCAGGTGATGGCACGGGCCATGGACGACACCTCGATGAACGGCACATACAACCTGGTCGCCCCCGAGCCCGTCAGCCAAGCCGAGTTCGTCGCGGCCGCCGGTACGCTGCTCAAGCGTCCGGTATGGCTACATGTTCCGGCAGCGCCGGTACGCCTGATCGCCGGCGAGATGGCCGAGCTGTTCTTCGACGGCCAGCGCGTGCAGCCGACCCGGCTGCAACAAGCCGGCCACCGCTTCCAGTACCCAACCCTGGACAGCGCGCTGCGCGACCTGGCCTGAGGAGCATCAATGAACAAGCCCTTGATGTACCTGTTGGCTGGCAATGGCAGTGCCGCCGACTGGTGGGACGATGCGCTCGCGCATTTTCGCCATTACCGGGTACAGGCCCTGGAGCTGCCTGGTTTTGGTGATAACCCACAGCCGCCCTGCACGGACCTGTCAGGCTATGCTCAGGCACTGCTGGAGATGACCGAGCCTGGCCAGGAAATCATGGCCGTGGGGGTGAATGCGCTTATCGTGCTGCATGCTTTGCAGCGCCGCCCGGGGCACTTTGCCCGCAGCGTGCTGCTGGCGCCGGTCGGGGCGTTTCTCTGGCAGCGTCGTCTGCCGGCCCTCATGTCGCCCCTGCCGCTGCGCAAGACCATCCACTGGCTGCTCGGCCACAAGCCACAATGGTTCGCCCGCAAGTTTTCCCAACACCGCTGGAGCGCTGCGCAATACCGCCGTATGGGCGCCGGCTATACCCGATGCAGGGCCTTCATGCCCTATTGGGACCAACTGCGCGCCGACACAGCCCTGACGCTGCTGGAGTGGATCACCGACCCCATCGAGCTGGTCTGGGGCGATCAGGACCAGATGCTCGGCATTGCCCAGGCAGCAGCCTGGTCGGCAATCCTGGCCCGCGCCGACCTGCGCATCAGCCTGCAACCAGGCTGGGGGCACTATCCCTGGATCGACGCACCCAGCGCATTCGCGACCTGGTTGGAATCAGGGGCGCAAGGCTTCGTCGCCCACACCAAGGGCGGTCGCTTGCGCCTGGCCGAGCTTGCCGGACAACCAGTCCCCCAGGCGTTGACCATTGAGCATGAGAGCGACCCCCGCCTGGCGCAGTTGCTCGCCGGCACTGCGCACATGACTTGGGCCGTACGCTCCTCCAGCTATGGCGAAGACCAGGCCGATGCGGCCAATGCCGGCCTGAGCACCACGTACCTGCGGGTAACGGCTAGCGACGTTGCAGCCCGGGTAAAGCAGCTGCGCGTTGCGGGTGTCGAAGAGGTCGTGGTGCAGCGCTTCATTACTCCCAAGCTCTCGGGTATCGCTTTTGTTCGCCATCTTGCGGTGGAACTGGAGTGGGTCGAGGGGCATCTGGAATCGCTCGCCGATGGCCAGGCCACGCCAGAGCGGGCAACCCTTTCGCGCCTGGGTTCAGCGTGGGAAAGCGGGCAGTTTCGGAACCTGCACGGGCTCGACGCAACCGCGCTATGGGGCTTCCTGCAAGGGGTGCTCAAGGTGTTCCATTATGTGCCCGGCGATGTCGAATGGGCCTGGGACGGCCAACAGCTCTGGCTGCTGCAGTATCGACCGATCAGCGAGCATGGCTGGCGACGCCACCTGACCGCGGCGAACATTGCCGAGATCCTGCCGCCACAGCCCAGCTGCTTTGTCGAATATGCCCAGCGCCGCGCAGCCGCAAGTATCCCGGCGATCATGGCACGTTGGGACTGCCGCATTCTGGAAGACAACGAACCCTTTACCGCTGTATTCGCTGGCGCCTCCTACATCAACAACGACTTGTTCCTGGCCCGCCTGGCAGACTGGGGCGTATCGGCCGCAAGCTATGCAGGCGAAGTAGGTGGCGCCACCCCGGTTCTGCCTTGGCGACCGCTGCGCCTGCTGCGCTCGCTGCCGCTGTTCTGGCGCATGCAGCGCATAGCCCGAGGGCACCTGCATACCCTGGAGTCGGGGCTGCGCCGCTTTGATGATGAACTGACGCAGCTCAAGGCCGACGGCGCCAATGGCCAGCAATTGGCAGATTGGTTCAGCCGCTTCTATGTCTTCGTCGTGCAGGGCAACCTGTGCATCGCCACCGCACTGGCCAGTAGTGGCGGCACCCTGTTCGGGCGCCCGCCAACCGCCTATGACGACCTGGGCTTCAGCCCGCATCGCCTGCCTTGGGAAACCGACCCAGGCACCCCACGCCCCAGCCATGCCGAACTGCCCCTGCAACCGCTGCCACTCTGGCCCAGGCCCATCGCGATGGCCCACCGCCTTGGCTTTCCGGGGCTTCGGGGGTACTACCTGCAGGTGCGCGAATGGTACCGGGACAACCTGATGCGTATCTTCTTCCGGGTGCACCACGCGATGCCAAGAGCCGAGCGTGCACGCTGGTTCGCACCACACCCTGAAGTGCGCAACCGCGCGGGCAGCTTCTGGCAAGATGGCCGCGAGGGCCTTGAGCAGGCTGCCGGCTTCATGATCTATCCCGGCTACGTGCGGGGCATTCTCGGCCAGGATATCCTTTTTGAGGACAGCCTCGACCCGGGGCGGCATGCCCAATATCAGCAGGCTAGCGCGGTGATCGCACGAATGGGTGGGCGGTTGTCCCACGGTTCAACCCTGCTGCGCGAGTTGCGCAAACCATCGGCGGTGCTGCCGCAGGTAGATAATGGATGGCTGGGCCGCGAGGTGGTTTATTGCGACGGGGAGTTGCGATTATCGCACCCTGATAACCAGTCGTGATGCAGTTTAAGAATTGTGGACCCCCAGCCATTGAAAGCAGCCATCTGCGTTTGCTTGTTTTACTGCTCACTGCCCGATGTTTCGGACGTGGGCCTGGCACGCCCGCAAGGTAATTAAGCCTTGGTCGCCGGCATCGGCGATGGCGGCATTTCGTTGAGCAGCCGCAGGGGCAAGTTCGCCTCGCGTGGCGCCATGAACCACGCCGCAGGTGTCGGACTATTCAATGGAGTGAGCGCGCCGGTCCACCAAGCGATCGGAGCTAGTACTCGGTGACAGCCTCGATAATTCCCGCCAGAGTCCTCTTCACGCTGCTGCTCCGGTTATTTGACCAGAGCAGTATAGGACGCCTCGAACGCCAGGCCTGCTATTCGGGCTCGGTCATACGCTTTCGCCAGTTCTCTCGTGCGAGCAGTTCGGAGAGCACAAGGGCGGCATAGTGGGAGTACACCGCCGGAGATATGAGAGTTTTAAAAGCGAGAAACTCAATACTTGATCAGTGCAAGTAGCGCAATATTGCGTGGCCGAGCGACGCCTGAGTAACCGCGGTCGCCGGCGAGACCCGGTAATGCATAATTGACTGTCGCATCGACTCCACCGACGGTAACAGTCGGGTAATCAGTGGTCGAGTACGGGTCTACACCCATCGCTACTTGCGATGCTGCACCAGAGTTTTGTGTGGTTGAAGCACTCCAGATGCCGTTGGCTTTATTGTCAGTGGTATCGTAGGGGTGCAGGGTGCCCTTTTGCGACGATCCAAATGCACGCCCAGCATCTATCCCCCTGCCGTCATCAAAGCCGCGGATGAACTCGCCTCGCAAGTCAGGCAATACGAATGTGGTCGAACCGTCCCCAGCACCATAGGTCGCTCCAATTGCCGCAAAGAGCGCAGAAAACGTGCTACGTGAAACCTCAGCGCCATCTGCTTTGAGCCAACCCGCAGGAACGGAATTGGCAGCCGAAAATTTCACATCACCCGCGCAGCTCCCGAAGCGATGGAGATCTGACCCAAGGTTACCGCGTGCTGGCTACGTGTTGCATTGGCGACCTGCTGTGCACCGCCGTCGCTACTTGATCAACACCCAACACAAAGCGCCGCCGTTGAGCATAGGGCCAATATGCGAGACCAGCGTGACATTGCCGCCAGCAACGATCTCGTCACCCTGCAGCAGTTGCCCACCCAAGCCATAAATCGGAGCCGCTGCGAGCCCATCAGGGGCATAGGTAGCATCGGCCGGGTTGGTCATCGTGGCGCGAAAATACTGAACCATCCCCGCTTTTCATCGTCAATGAGCATGGCAAGCGGATGAGCTGGCCAATGTTGCGCAACCGGTGGGCCGACGCACGCGAGGCCGCGAGGTTGAAAGCAGAGCTGGAGAAGAAGCCTGACCTTACCAATCGAATAGCCCAGTTCCAGTTCAGGGACATCCGACCGAAAGCGGCATCTGAGATCAACGATCTGAGCGATGCGAGCGTGCTGCTCGGCCACTCGAAAGAGGGAATCACCGAGCGCGCTTACCGTCGCGTCGGGGCCATCGCCAAGCCCTGCAAAGGGTGAAATTTCGGAACTCAATGCCTGAAGTATCGGAACTCCAACCTTTTCCGACCCACAAAGAAAAACCCCGCAGACGTTAATCTGCGGGGCTTTCAATAATGGAGGCCGAGGTCGGAATCGAACCGGCGTAGACGGATTTGCAATCCGGAGCATAACCACTTTGCTACTCGGCCTCAAATGCCCGAGACCCTGAAACTGCGATCTCAAACATATACAACTCTTTAAGGAAACAACTTACTAAAACCGCTATCTCCTTGAAAACGCTAGGCTTTTTAAGTGCCTCGTTTTCGATGGACGCAATTATGTACTCATTCCCCCGCTCTGGCAACCCCTTGAATTCAAAAAGTTTATTTTTTTCTTCGAGGGGCCCTGGGCACCCTGAAGTGCGGGCTTTGCGCGCAACAAACAGGGGGACGGCACAGGTGCCAAAGCGCGTTACTATACAGTCTCTGCACCCAGCCCGCTGCCTGAATCGCCGCTTATGATGCAAACCGAACTGGACCTGTTCAACCCCGCCAACCCCGCCGAGCCACAGTGGATCGGCAAGCAGGCGGTAGTGTTGCCCGGGCTTGCCCTGGCCAGGCTCGACGCCCTGCTACCTGAGCTGCGCCAGATCATCGCCTGCGCGCCTTTGCGGCATATGGTCACTCCCGGTGGCCTGAACATGGCCGTGGGTTTGACCAACTGCGGGACACTGGGCTGGATCAGTGATCGGCGCGGTTATCGCTACAGCCCGGTCGATCCACTCAGCCAACAACCCTGGCCGGCATTGCCAACCGTATTCAGCGAACTGGCCGCCCTCGCCGCTTCGGCCGCAGGCTTTGCCGACTTCCAGCCGGACGCTTGCCTGGTCAACTGTTATCAGCCGGGCAATCGCTTGAGCCTGCATCAAGACCGCGATGAACGCGACTACAGCCAACCGATCGTCTCGGTTTCGCTGGGTTTGCCGGCGGTGTTTCAGTTCGGTGGCCACAGCCGCAACGCGCCCAGCCAACGCATCGGCCTGCGCCATGGCGATGTGATGGTCTGGGGCGGTGAGGATCGCCTGCGCTTTCATGGGGTGCTGCCTCTCAAACCGGGCAACCATCCCGTGCTGGGCAGCCGGCGCATCAACCTGACCTTGCGCAAGGCGGGCTAGAGAGAACGCTATCGCGGGGCCAGCCTGCTCCCATGGACCTTGACCGTCACTCGCTCCGCGCTCCATGCTCTAGCCCCTTCCCCCCCGACTTTCAAGGAACGATTGCATGAAGCTGGAAACCCTGGCCATCCACGCGGGCTTCAGCCCCGACCCGACCACCAAGGCCGTCGCGGTACCGATCTACCAGACCACCTCTTTTGCCTTCGACGACACCCAGCACGGTGCCGACCTGTTCGACCTGAAAGTCGCCGGCAACATCTATAGCCGGATCATGAACCCCACCAATGATGTGCTCGAGCAACGCATGGCGGCGCTGGAAGGCGGCGTCGGTGCCCTGGCCGTGGCCTCGGGCATGGCCGCGATCACCTACGCGATCCAGACCGTGGCCGAAGCCGGCGACAATATCGTCTCGGTGGCCAAGCTCTACGGCGGCACCTACAACCTGCTGGCCCATACCCTGCCACGCTTTGGTATCCAGACCCGCTTTGCCGCCCATGACGACATCGCCGCCCTCGAAGCGCTGATCGACAGCCGCACCAAAGCAGTGTTCTGCGAGTCGATCGGCAACCCGGCGGGCAATATCGTCGACCTGCAAGCCCTGGCCGATGCCGCGCACCGCCATGGCGTACCGCTGATCGTCGACAATACCGTGGCCACGCCGATTCTCTGCCGCCCGTTCGAACACGGCGCCGATATCGTCGTGCACTCGCTGACCAAGTACATCGGCGGCCACGGCACCAGCATCGGCGGCATTGTCATCGACTCGGGCAAGTTCCCCTGGGCCGAAAACAAAGAGCGCTTCGCCCTGCTCAATACCCCCGACCCTTCGTACCATGGCGTGACCTACACCGAAGCCTTTGGCCCGGCCGCCTTTATCGGCCGCTGCCGGGTGGTGCCGCTGCGCAATACTGGCGCGGCGCTGTCGCCATTCAACGCCTTCCTGATCCTGCAAGGCCTGGAAACATTGGCCCTGCGCATGGAGCGTCACACCGAGAACGCACTCAAGGTCGCCCACTACCTGCAGAACCATGAGCAAGTCGCCTGGGTGAAGTACGCCGGCCTGCCTGATCACCCCGAACATGACCTGGCCCGGCGCTACACCGAAGGCAAGCCGGCCTCGATCCTGTCGTTCGGGATCAAGGGCGGCCAGGAGGCCGGCGCGCGCTTTATCGATGCACTGCAGTTGGTGGTGCGCCTGGTGAATATCGGCGACGCCAAGTCGCTGGCCTGCCACCCCGCCTCCACCACCCACCGCCAGCTCAACGACGAAGAACTGGAGCGCGCCGGCGTGCCACGGGACATGGTGCGCCTGTCGATCGGCATTGAGCACAGCGATGACATCATTGCCGACCTGAGCCAGGCCCTGGAGGCCAGTCGCGGATGATCCAGTCCGACTACTACGCAGCCTCACGCGAGGCTGCGGTGTACCCGCACCTGCGTCAGGCAGTTGAGCTGGTCGCCATCGATGCAGGCACCATTGCCGTGGATGTCGGTTGCGGCGCGGGCCGCAACACGCGGTTCTTGCTGGAGCGCGGGTTTGTCGTGCACGCCTACGACAACAACCCCGAGGCCCTGGAGTATGTGCGCGACTTGGCCGATAAGCCGCAACTGTTTACCGCCTGCAGCAGCTTTGAAACTTTCGACTACCCCCAGGCGGCGTTGATCACCGCCAGTTCCTGCCTGTTTTTCTGTCGGCCGGAACACTTCGCAGAGGCCTGGCGCCGGATCGTTCAGGCGTTACGCCCGGGCGGGATATTCTGCGGGCACTTCATGGGGCCGATGGACTCCTGGGTACAGCTTGAGCGTCGCGACCTGAGCGTGCATGACCGTGCACAGACCGAGCAACTGTTCGACAGCTTCGAGTTGCTCGATCTTTATGAGCACAACCAGCCCGGCAAGACGTTGCTGGGCCGCAGCAAACACTGGCACACCTACTCGGTGCTGGCCCGCAAGACCGCTTAAGGCTTGCCGGCCAGCAGCGGTTCACTCAGGCGATGACGATCTGCGCCGCGCTCAGGCTATCTGCCGACACCCCCACCAGGGTCACGCTGTCAGCGCCAAAACGCAGTACGGTATCGTTACCCTCCTGGCTCAGGTGCTGGCGAAAGTCCGGTTGCGCGGTGCCGCCATCAACGCCGATGAACAGCAGACGGTCATCACTGCTAAAGCCTTGAACCTGATCCTGGCCAAAGTGGCCGCTGAACAGGAAGGTATCCTGACCGCCGCCTGAAACCAGCACATCGTTACCAGCGCCGCCGACGAACACATCGTTGCCACGCCCGCCCTGCAAGTGGTCATTGCCGTCCAGGCCAAACAACCAGTCACCCTGGGCGCTCGCGGTCAGGCTGTCATTAGCCGCCGTGCCGTTCTGGCTCGTAGCATAGGCGTGCAGCTTGCCACTGCTGAGCACACCCTGCGGGTCGATCTGGTGGCTGACCTCCTTGCTGAAGAGCACCAGGCTCGACTCCTTGCTGACCAGCGTCTCGACCTGGTTGACCAGGCTGATGCCGCCCGCTGCGTCGCGCAGGTACAGGGTGCCGTTGCCATCGCGGGCGATATCGAAACTGCCAAGGGCCTGGCCGAGTTTCAGGGTGTCGTGCCCGGCGCCGCCGTCGATCAGGTTGTAGCCGCCGTCGTCACGGAAGGTGTCATTGCCGCCGCGCCCTTCCAGGTAGTCATTGCCATGCCCGCCATGAATCAGGTCGCCGGCTTCGGAGCCGATGATGAAGGTACTGCCCGTGTGCGTCTCGGCATTGCGGTTCAGGTCCTCGACCCAGGTCGAGCCACGGGTAACGTCGGAGAGGTTGCTGACGACGATGGTCGAGTCCTTGGCCGTCCAGGCGTAGAACTTCGAATCCAGCACCCGGCCCAGGCCGTCACCGTACGCCGTAGGCAAATGCGACAACCAGGTGGCGATATTGCCGATCGAATACGGCAGCAGGTTCCAGGCATCGGAGGCGTAATGGTCATTGAAGTTGACGATGTTGTCGGTGCTCGAAGGCTTGGCGCCGTCGTGCACGCCGACGGTTGCCCAGTCGAAACTCGAGCCATTGAGGGCGCGGAACACCGGGTCGTTCTCGTAGCCGATATTCAGCACCTTGCCGCTGTCACTGGCCTGGGTCGGTGAGGCAAAGGCTACGTAACGGGCATCCTCATAAAAGCCCCCCCACTTGTCGTGACTGAGCTCAGCCAGGCTGTTGACGCCCAGGCCGCCAAGGCTGTGGCCACTGACGGTGATATCGGCGCCTTTGAGGCCATTGGCCTTGGCAAAGGCGGCGACATCGTCGAACAATCGGCCAAAGGCATTGGCGGCGTAATTTTTTGCGTAGCCGTCCGGGCCAATGGCGGCCATCAGGTCGTTGATGGCATCGGCGATGGTATCGCCCACCAAGCTTTCCCGTGGCCCGCTGGTACCGCGAAAGGCAATGCCCAGCCCGCTCAACTGGCCGGCGGCGTCATACTTGCCGAGGATCTCGACCTGGGCACTGGTGTAGCCGGCGGTTTCGCCGTGGAAGGTTCCGCGAAAATCCGTGCTGCCCTGATAGCCCAGTTGCTTGGCGCTGATCGGCGTCCAGCCCGCGGCCTTTACAGCGGCCAGGGCCTGGGCTTCGGAGTCGGGGTTCCAGGGGATGCCCGGGATCGCGCCCTGGCTGTCGGTGCCGCCAATCAGTGCCTTGACCAAGGTGGCGGGCAAGCCCAGACCAAAACCGTTCTGCTGGTAACCAACGGCAAAACCGTTGTCGAGGCCGTGATAGGCATAGAGGGTCAAGGCCATGGCGTCGCTGTACAGCGCCTTGGAAGCGGCGCTGTCGAGGTTGCGATAATCGAAAACAGGCATGGGGGTACATCCTTGTGCAGTTGGCAGAAAGCCCTGGCGACATCGTCCATTGACACACCCGAGGGCAGGTCAAACGCTGCCACAAGGGCAATTCTCCCGTCCACGGTCACGTCGAGGGCAAGCTGGCCAAATGCGAGGAGTTTTCGTTACCAGGGCGGCAACACCAAGCTGTATATCCATACAGATAAAGCTTGCCACGCCTATCAATCCTGCGCATCCTATGGCCTTCACCAGCCATAGATCGAACGGCATGCGCCTGTTTCTCTGCGAAAAGCCTTCCCAGGCCAAAGACATCGCCAAGGTGCTCGGCGCCAACCGCCGCGGCGACGGCTGCTGGGTCGGCACCGATGTCACGGTCACCTGGTGCATCGGCCACCTGCTGGAAACCGCTCCGCCCGACAGCTACGACGCGCGCTACAAGCGCTGGGTGTTGGCCGACCTGCCGATCGTGCCCGAGAAGTGGAAAATGCTGGTCAAGCCCAAGACCGCCAGCCAGTTCAAGGCGGTTAAACGCCTGCTCGGCGAGGCCCGCGAACTGGTGATCGCCACCGACGCCGACCGCGAAGGCGAGATGATCGCCCGTGAGCTGGTCGAGCATTGCCGCTACCGGGGGCCGATCAGCCGGCTATGGCTGTCGGCGCTCGACGACGCGTCCATCCGCAAGGCCCTGGCGACGCTCAAGCCCGGTAGCGAAACCTTCAGCCTTTACCATTCGGCCCTGGGGCGCTCGCGAGCCGACTGGCTGATCGGCATGAACATGAGCCGGCTGTTCACCCTGCTCGGCCGTCAGTCCGGTTACCAGGGTGTATTGCCGGTAGGCCGGGTACAAACGCCGACATTGCGTCTGGTGGTCGATCGCGACCGCAGTATTGCCGACTTCGTGCCGGTGGCCTACTGGGCCATCGACGTGCAGCTACGCAGCGCTGGCGAGCAGTTCACTGCACAGTGGCGGGCACCGGAGGACGCCTGCGACGACCAGGCCCGCTGCCTGAACCAGGCCCTGGCCCAGCAGGCCGCTGCGGCCATCGGTGCGGCCAGCAGTGCCCGGGTAATGAACGTCGCCACCGAGCGGGTTCGCGAAGCGGCGCCGCTGCCCTTCGACCTCGGCACCCTGCAGGAGCTGTGCTCGAAAAAACTCGGCCTCGGCGCCCAGGAGACCCTGGACATCGCCCAGGCACTGTACGAAACCCACAAGCTGATCACCTACCCGCGCAGCGACTGCGGTTACCTGCCATTGAGCCAGCACAGCGAGGCAGCGGCCATTCTCGCCGCCTTGCAGCGTGCCGATGCCAGCCTTGCGCCCTTGCAACCGTACCTGCAAGCGCAACGCCGTTCACGGGCCTGGAACGACGCCAAGGTCAGCGCCCACCACGGCATCATTCCCACTGCGGCGGCCAGCGACCCGTCGCGTTTGCCGGCCAGGCACAAGGCAGTCTATACGCTGATCCGTGCCCGCTACCTGGCGCAGTTCCTGCCCAACCACGAGTACGATCGCACCCAGGCCGAGTTCGATTGCGCAGGCCAGGCATTACGTGCGGTGGGCAAGCAGATTGTCGAGCCAGGCTGGCGCCGCGCCCTGCCTGAGGCCCTGACGCCTGGCAAAGGCCGCGAAGCGCCGGTGGCTCAGGTGCTGCCGCTGCTGCGTGAAGGGCAGGATTGTGCCGTGGCCGGGGTCAACCTCAAAGACTTGTGGACCCAGCCGCCCAAGCCGTTTACCGAAGGTGACCTGATCAAGGCGATGAAAAACGTCGCCAAGCTGGTGGACGACCCGCGCCTCAAGCAAAAGCTCAAGGACACCACCGGCATCGGCACCGAAGCCACCCGTGCCGGGATTATCCAGGGCCTGCTCGATCGCGGTTACCTGGTCAAGAACGGCAAGGCCCTGAGTGCCACCCCGGCGGCCTTCAGCCTGATCGACGCGGTGCCGCGGGCGATTGCCGACCCGGGCACCACGGCGATCTGGGAACAGGCGCTGGACATGGTGCAAAGCGGCGAGATGAGCCTGGAGGACTTCGTCGCCAAGCAGTCGGCGTGGATGAGCAAGCAGGTCGAGCGCTGCGCCGGCATGCGCCTGACCATCAGCGGCCCGGCCACCCCGGCCGGGCGTGGTGCTGCGCCGTGGAAGAAAAAACGCAAAAGCAGCGCAGCGGCGGGCAAGCGAACGCGCAAGCCGAAGGCGGCAGCGCAGTGAGGCTGCCGGCCTCATCGCTGGCAAGGCCAGCGCCCACAGGTCCGGCGTACACAAGTCCTCTCCCACAACAAACACTTGCTCCCACACGATCGGCGTCTACCAAGCCATTGTGGGAGCCAGTCTTGCCGGCGATGAGGCCCTCAAGGTCCGCAGCCGTTAGCCCCGCTTGACCGCCTGCAAGGTGTAACTCAGCGGCAAGCGCCAGCGATCCTTGTTCAGCGACCACTCACCTGCCCCGTCTTGGCTCATCTGCCCCGGCAGCGCCTCCCAGGGAATGCTGTCATGCTCCACCAGCGCGGTGAGCTGCAGCCCATGTTTGAGCAAGGCACTGATGATCTCGCCCAAGCCGTGGTTCCACTCATGGGTAACCGTTTGCTCAAGCAACCTGTCGGTCTCGACATACGTCTGGCCGCTGTCCCACACCGTCGGCGCCTCGCGCTCGAAGTACGGGTACTCGATCACCAACTGGTCCTGATGATCTTCGTTCACCGCCAGCAGCATCGGGTGACCTTCACGCAGGAACAGCCGTCCACCCGGCTTGAGCAGCGCCGCCACGGTACGCGCCCAACGCTCGATGCTCGGCAACCAGATCAACGCGCCGATGCCGGTGTACACCAGGTCGAACGACGCCGGCGCCAGCACCTGGTCGGCGGCGTACACATCCGACTCGACATAGTCGATCCTGGCCCCACAGCGTTCAGCCAAGGCCCGCGCCTGAGCCAAGGACTGCGCAGAAAAATCCAGCCCGCTGACCTCGGCCCCCAAACGCGATAGCGACAACGTGTCGGTTCCGATATGACACTGCAAGTGCACCGCCCGCAGGCCACGGATATCGCCCAGGCGCGGCAAGTCGAAACGTACCACTTCAGACAGGTGCGCAGGGTCGGCGACGAATGTGTCTACTTCATAGTCTTTGGATGCCGCGTGCAATGGCGCACGCTCATCCCAGTTGCGGCGGTTGAGTTCGATCGGGTCGGTCATCAGGGCTCTCCTTTGCAGCCACAACCTTAGCGACGTACCCAAGCCGCCGGCAAGTGCTGTATAAACCGCCCACGTCCTCTTCAATCAAGGAAGCATTGATGAAACTCGGATACACCATCGTCTACGTCCCGGATGTCGCCGCCTCGCTGGCATTCTTCGAACAGGCCTTCGGCCTGGGCCGGCGCTTTCTCCATGAGTCCGGCGACTATGGCGAGCTGGACACCGGCGCCACCACCCTCGCCTTCGCCTCATTGGCCCTGGGCAACAGCCACTTTCCGGGCGGTGTGCTGGCAGCCAGCGAATCGGCAAAACCGCTGGGCATGGAAATCGCCCTGGTCACCGACGATGTCGCTAGCGCCCATGCCCGCGCCGTGGCTGCCGGCGCCATCGAGCTGAAAACCCCCGAAGCCAAGCCCTGGGGGCAAACACTGTCGTATGTGCGCTGCCCCGATGGCACCCTGGTGGAGCTGTGCACGCCGGTTGGCAACTAGCCCGGAGATAACCATGGACGTTGAAACCTACAGCGGTGGCTGCCTGTGCGGGGCGATCCGCTTTGAAGCCACAGGACCGGTACTGAACCCCCACTGCTGCTCGTGCAAATGGTGCCAGCGCCATACCGGCGCGCTGACAGCCACCTGGGTAGAATTTGCCCGCGAGCAGGTTCGCTGGATCGGCCCGGCAGGCGCTCCGGCCACCTTTCGCTCCTCGGACTATTCCCGCCGCGCCTTCTGCCCCACCTGCGGCAGCTCGCTGGGTGCCATCGATGATGAGCCTACAGTGGCCCTGCTGCTGGGTAGCTTCGACAGCAACCAGCATCAGGCCCTGGCGCCGACCGCGCATTCATTCAACGACCAGTTGCCGCGCTGGTGGTGCGTGCAATAACGCACTGCCGATTTACAGCGCCAGGCTCAGGCTGACCATCAGATTGCGCGGCTCCCCAGGCAGGTTCCACGCCGCGTTGTAGCCGCGCTCGTAGTACTTGCGATCGAACAGGTTGTTCAGGTTCAGGCCCACCGTGGCCTGTTCGCTGACCTTGTAGTGGGCCAGCAGGTCGACAGTGCTGTAGCTCGGCAGGCGAAAGCTGCTGCCGGCCTGGCCGGAGCGCTCGCCGACATAGTTGGCCGCAGCGCCAATGTCCGAACCGAGCAAGGGCCCGCTCTGGAACTCATACACCGCCATCAGGCTACCGCTGTGCCGGGGGATGCCCAGCAGGTCGCTGCCCTTGGGCAAGGCGGCATCGCCCTTGGTCACTTCGGCATCGATATAGGCATAGGCACCGATCACCCGCACCGCGTCGCTGAGCTGGCCACTGAACTGTAGGTCAACACCCTGGCTGCGCGCCTTGCCGGCGGCGATGCTGTCACCGAAGGCATCGGTGGTGATGACGTTTTCCTTGTCGATCTGGAACAGCGCGATGGTTGCCCCCAGACGGCTGTCGAACAGGTCGAGCTTGAGCCCGGTTTCATAGCCCAGGCCCTTCTCCGGCTTGTAGATCTGGCCCTGGGTGCCGATGCTGTTGGGCTTGAACGAAGTCGAGGCATTGGCGAACACACCGACTTCAGGTGTGAGCTGGTACAGCAAGCCCACACGCGGCGTGGCAACGTCCTTTTCCTGGCGGTTGCTGACCTGCGTAGTGCGGTTCTGCGCGGTCTGCTCGATGTGCTCCAGGCGCACGCCCAGCAGGCCGCGCAAACGCTCGGTAAAGGCAATCTGGTCCTGCAAATTGAGCGCGTAGCTTTCAGTGTGCTCGAAGAAGTCATTGGGGTTGATCAGCGGCGGTTTCGCCTGGCCGTACACCGGATTGTAGATGTCCAGGCCATAGCCGAGCGAGGTGGCGCTCTGCGGGTACTTCTGGCTGTTGCGGTAGTTCTCGTACTCCAGGCCGATCAGGCTCTGGTGCTCCCAGCCGGCGAACTGGAACTGGCCATGCAGTTCGGCCTGGGTGATGTTGTCGTTCCACTCGAAATCGCGCTCGCGGTAGAAGCGGCTGATGGTGCTGCCGACCACCCGCGACGGCTCCGAGCTGTTGCCCTTGAGCCGGCCCTGGGTGTAATGGTTGGCCAGGCGCAGTGTCCAGCTGTCGCTGAGGCTGTGTTCCAGGGTCAGGTCGAGGGTTTGGTTGTCATTGCGGATGCGCCCGTCATTGGGCTCACCGAGAAAGGTCGAACGGCTGACCGAGCCCAGCTCATTGTTGACCGCCGGGATACCACGGTCGAACACCGACTCGGTGCGCGAGAACTCGGTATCGATCGACAGCAGGGTCTCGGGGCTCAATTGCCAGCTCAGCGACGGGCTGACGATGCGCCGCTCGCTGCCGACATAATCGCGAAAGCTGCCGTTATCCTCCACCGCCATGTTCACCCGCGACAGCACCCTGCCGTCCTCGCTCAATGGCGTGTTCACGTCCAGGCTGCTGCGGTAGCGGTCCCAACTGCCGGCGCTGGCCTTGAAGCGGGTGAAGGCCTCGGCCTGCGGACGCTTGGTGACGATGTTCACCAAACCACCTGGGTCGCCGCGCCCGTACAGGCTTGCCGCCGGGCCCTTGAGCACTTCGATGCGTTCGATGTTCGAGGTGTCGGGGGCACTGTAGCTGCCGCGGTTGACGGCAAAGCCGTTCTTGTACAGCTCGCCGGTGGTGAAGCCGCGCACGCTGTAGTTGAGGAAGGTCAAGCCACCGAAGTTGTTCTGCCGGCTGACCCCGCCGGCAAAGTCCAGGGCGCGGTCGATGCGCGTGCTGTTGAGGTCCTCGAGCACCTGACTGGGCACCACGGCGATGCTTTGCGGGGTGTCGCGGATGTCAGTGTCAGTTTTGGTCGCGGTGCTCGAGCGGCTTGCGCGATAGCCTTGCACCGGGCCGGTCGCGGTTTCTTCGTAATGGCGCTCGTTGACGTTGAGGGCATCGAGTACTACGGCGTCGGCGGCAACGGCTGGCAGGGCGAGCAGCGAGGCGGACAGGCCTAGGGACAACCTTCCTACGGGGTAGTTCATGGGGGCTCCTTAAAATCATGTAATAACATAACAACTTAAGGAGAAATATAAAAGCATCGCGACGCAAGCGCTCCTGCAGGAGCGGGCTTGCCCCGCGATCAAACCTCAACAGCTGCGAATCACCGCCTGCAGCACGGTCTTGAAGGTCGCAATCTGCTCCTCGCTGAACGTCCCGAACACCTTGTCCTGCTGCTCGCGGGCAATGCTCCACAAGCCTTCGGTCTGGTCGATGCCAGCGCTGGTCAGGCGCACATGCCCGGCCGCCTGACTGTCGCAGACCAGGCCCTTGCGCTTGAGGTTGGCCACTGCCTCGTCGATTTCCCGCGCCGGCATTGCCACTTCACGCTGCAGGTCGGCCAGGTTCAGCCCGGCGTCATTCTCCAGCACCATGAGCATCCGCGCCTCGCTGGTGCGCAGGCCGCTGGACAATTGCCGTGGCTGGTAGCTGCTCTGGTAGGCACGCAGAGCCTGGGTCATCAGGTAATACAGGTTGTGGCTCAAGCGGCCCTGGAAGTGGCTGCTCGGTGGCTGGCCTTCTTCACGGCGGGTCATGCGGGTGTGCGGCAGCACCATGGAGTAGGCGCCCTGGTGATAGAGCAAGGGCGAGCGCCCGCAATCATCGAAGGCCACCACCTTGCCGAGCATGATCCAGTGATCGCCGCCATCGAGGATCTGGTGGGTTTCACACTCAAAGCATGCCGAGCAATCGGCCAGGATCGGCGCGCCGCCCTCGCCTGCTTGGTAACTGATGCCGGCGAAGCGATCATCCTTGGGTTTGGCGAAGTTATTGGACAAATCGATCTGGTCGGCGGCGAGGATGTTCACCGCAAAATGGCTGGCCGCCTCGAACACCGCCAGGCTGCTGGAGCGTTTATCCAGGCTCCAGAGGATCAGTGGCGGGTCGAGGGACACCGAGTTGAAGCTATTGGCGGTGACGCCGACCAGGTTGCCCCGAGGGTCGGCGGCGGTGACCACGGTGACGCCGGTGGCGAAGTTGCCCAGGGCGCGGCGAAAGGCACGGCTGTCGAAGGCGGTTGCGCTAGACATGCAAGACTCCCCGGCTGCCTTGAGCGGCAGCCGTCATTGTTGTTATTGGCGAGGCCCTTCAGACCATGCTCGGGTCAGGCTCCAGGCCCATCAGCTCGCGGCCGAGAATCTGCGCGCAAACGTCGTAGTCGGTGTAGGCATGGGCGCCGGTCATGTGCGCGTCGCGCCACAACCGCTGCATCTCGTTGCTGTCGAACCACGCGGTACCGCCAGCAGCTTCGAACAGACGATCGACCGCCTGAATGCACATCTTCACCGCATAGCCCTGATTGGTGCGCCAGAACGCCAGGGTCTCGCGCGTCGGGTACTGGTGACGTTCGCTGTGCTCGGCGTGTTCCTGCCAGGTTTTTTCCAGAAATGCGCGAGCGGCGGCAACCTGATGGGTGGACTCGGCCAGGCGCATCAGCGCGGGTGTGGCGGCGCCAACATTGACCCCGGTATAGGCACGCACACGGTTCTTGGTCTTTTCGCGGAAGGCGTCGAGCATGCGCTCGGCAATACCGAGGCTGACGGTCGAGAAGCCACTGGCAAAGTACGGCCGGTATGGCGAGTAGAACACCTTGCTGTCCGGGTACAGGCCAAAGCCTGCGGACTTGCCTTCCATCATGTCCTTGGCTTTCTGGATGCGGTGCTCGGGGACGAACACCTTGTCGATCACCAGGGTCTTGGTGCCGCTGCCTTTCATGCCGGCGGCGAACCAGTCGTCACGGATTTCGTAGTCACTGCGTGGCAGCACGGCGAAGCAGTAATCCTGGGTGCCTTCGGCATTGGCCCGGCGGCAACCGACAATCGCCCACTCGGCATGGTCACTGCCACTGCTCCAGCCCATCTCGCCGCTGAACAGCAAGCCGCCTTCGACCTCTTCGACCTTGCCGAACGGAGCGATACTGCTACTGGCGGTGGCGTCGGGGTTATCGCCCCAGATTTCTTCCTGCAGCTTGGCCGGGAACATTGCCAACTGATGACTGTGGGTGCACAACAGGCTCATGGCCCAGGCGGTGCTGGCGCACGCGCCGGCAAGCAAGGCGATGCAGTCGGCGAACTGCGGCAGGGAGATTTCCAGGCCGCCGTACGGCTTGGGCAGGAAGGCACGGTGCAGGCCGATGCTTTTGAGCAGGGCGATGTTTTCGTCCGGGACCTTGCGGTCTTGCTCGGCACGGGCGGCATTGGCGGCGATGGTGGGCAAAATCGAACGAAGGTCTTCGAGCAGCGGATTTGGCTTTTTCATGAGGGGCCCTGCTTATTATTGGATGTCCACCGAGGCCTGCGAAGTGGCAGGTGGCGGCGGATGCAGGGGCCAGTATGGGAGGCTTGGCTCAGGGGGAAAATGCAACTTCCATAGGCAAGATTGTACTTTTCATAGCTGTTTAAAGGCATCGCGGGTCAAGCCCGCTCCCACAGGTCCGGCGTACACAGCTCCATTGTGGGAGCGGGCTTGACCCGCGATGGATTCACCCCGCTACGACGTTCTGCAAATTGCGCCAAAGCTCAGCCACATGCTCACGTTCGGTCGGCAACGCCCCCACCGACACCCGCACCATCCAGCGGCCGTTCAGGGTTGCCGGGGTGACATAGGCCACCCCCGAAGCATTGAGCCGATCAGCCCAACAGCGGGTATGCGCATCCAGCGCCTCCCCCTCCAGGCCGTCGCCCCGATGGCGAATACACAGGGTCTGCAACTGCACCGGCGCCAGCAATTCCCAGCCCTGCGCATTGCGCACCTGTTCGGCCAGCCACTGGGCGTTGCCCAGGTCGCGGCGCAAGCGCTGCTGCAGGCTCTCGATACCTTCGCTGCGCAACATGAACCACAGCTTCAAGGCACGGAACCGCCGCCCCAACGGAATGCCCCAGTCGCGCAGGTTCTTGACCTTGCTGTCGACCGCCGACTGCAGGTAGCTGGGGTTGGTGCTCATGACCCGGATCAGGTGCTGCGGATCACGCACGAAGTACAGCGAGCAATCGAAAGCCACCCCCAGCCATTTGTGCGCATTGACCACAATCGAATCGGCCTGCTCGATACCGTCCCACATCCAGCGGCATTCCGGCAGGATCATCGCCGAGCCGGCCATGGCCGAGTCCACGTGCAGCCACAAGCCATGTTCACGGGCGATCTGCCCGATCGACTGTAACGGGTCGAGGGCGGTGGTTGCCGTGGTGCCGGTGGTGGCCACCACCGCGCAGGGTTGCAGGCCGTCGGCCAGGTCCTGCTCGATGGCTGCGGCCAGCGCTTGCGGGCGCATGGCGAAGTTGTCGTCGGTGTCGATGTAGCGGATGTTGTCCTTGCCAAAGCCTGCCAGCAGCGCGGCCTTGTCCACCGAGCTGTGGGCTTGGGCGCTGGTGTAGATCATCAGCGGCTTGCCCTGCCCCTGCAGGCCGCCCTTGGCCAGGGCGTAGTCGCTGCTGCGCTCGCGGGCGCTGATCAAGGCGACCAGGGTGCTGGTGGACGCAGTGTCCTGAATCACCCCGCTCCACTGCGCCGACAAACCGACCATCTGCCGCAGCCAGTCCACGGTGGTTTCTTCCAGCTCGCTCAGGGCCGGGCTCGATTGCCACGACAGGCCGAGCACGCCAAGGCCGGTGCTGAGAAAATCGCCAAGCACCGACGACAAGCTGCCGTTGGAGGGGAAGTAGCCGAAAAAGTCCGGGTGCTGCCAGTGCGACAGGCCGGGCATCACTAACTGGTCTACGTCCTTGAGAATGTTCTCGAACGGCTCGCCCTGAACCGGCGCCGAGCTGGGCAAGGCCGCCTTGAGGTAGCCGGGCTCGACCTGGGCCATCACCGGCAGTTCGCCGACACCCTGGCGGTAGTCGGCGATCAGGTCGATCAGTTGGTGGCCATGTTTGCGAAATGCTTCCGGGCTCATGCAGCGGCTCCTGTTGTTGTCGGTAAGTGGGCCTGAGTCTAGGCCCTGGCCCACCGACAAAAAACGCCGCCCGGCGCATAGCTGCTATGGCGAATGCGCATGGCCGCCGTGCACGCCGAACTGCGACTGCTGCCACTGCTCGAACACCAGGTTGCGCAACCAGCGGTGCTCGGCCGAGGCGTGCAGGCGCTGGTGCCAGACCACCCAGTAGCGCTGGCTGTGCTCGACAAAGGCCAGTGGCCGCCAGGTCAGCGGATGCAGGCGGCTGAGCTGACGGGCGATGTGCTCGGGCACGGTGACCAGCGCCTGGCTGCTGCCGACCACCTGCACCGCCGCCGAGTAGAACGGCACCTGCAGGCTGACGCGCCGGCTCAGGCCCTGCTCGCGCAGGTGGCGGTCGATAAAGCTGTCCTTGTCGCCACCACCGGAAATACGCACATGGTTCCAGGCGCGGTAATCGTCCTGGGTCAGTTCGGCTTTGCTCGCCAACGGGTGTTCGCGATGCATCAGGCATACCGCGCGGTCTTCACCGAGCATGCGCCCGTGCAGGTTGGCCGGGGCGTCGTCGAACAGCGTGGTGGCCAGGTCGACTTCGCCACTGGCGAGCAGTTCATACTGCCCCGGTTGCCAGGTGCGGTACTCGATCGACACCCCCGGCGCTTCGCGCTCCAGGGTGCTGACCAGCAGCGGCAGCATGTGCTCGGCGATGTAGTCCGAGGCCGCCAGGCAAAAGCGCCGCTCGCAGCGTTTGGGATCGAAGGCCTGCGGTTGGCGCAAGGCCTCAAGCTCGGCCAGCACCTGGCCCAGCGGCACCAGCAGGCTTTCGCCGCGTTCGCTCAACACATAGCCGCGGCCCTGACGCACCAGCAGCGGGTCGTCGAACGCCTCGCGCATATGCGCCAGTTGACGGCTGAGCACCGACTGGCTGCTGCCCAGGCGTTCGGCGGCACGGCTGAGGTTTTTCAGCTGCAGCATGCTTTGCAGCGCCCGCAGGTGGGCGATGCTCAGGGAAGCGAAGATCGGATTCAAGGGGCGCTCCTGCACAGGCGGATGCCGCAGCCTACGGGCAAAACCTGCAGACTACAAAGCGCCTGGCAGGCCGGTGCATGGCCGGCGGCAGGCTCAGTCAAGCCGGCGCCGGTATGCTGCGCTAGGGTCGGGGCCTTGCTTTCCCTTGAGGTTCGTCCCATGAGCAACATCAGCCTTTTGCCCCAGGTGCGCACGTTTCTGCAACGCGAGCACAGCAGTTTTATCGACGGTCGCCAACAGCCTGCGGACCATGCCCGGCTCCTTGAGGTGATTGACCCGGCCAACGACCAGGTCATCAGCCGCGTGGCCGAAGCCTGCGTGCGCACGGTCGACGCCGCCGTCGCCTCTTCGCGCCGAGGCTTTGCGCAATGGTCGCAAACCGCCCCGGCCGTACGAGCCAGCGTGCTGCTGAAACTCGCCGATCTGATCGAACAGCACCGTGAGGAGTTGGCGCAGCTGGAGACCTGCCAGTCGGGCAAGCTGATCACGCTTGCGCGCAACTTCGAGGTCGACCAGGCCGCACATTTTTTGCGTTACTACGCCGGCTGGGCCACCAAGCTCAGCGGCCAGACCCTCACCCCATCGCTGCCCTCGTTCAACGGCGAACGCTACAGCGCCTTCACCCTGCGCGAACCGGTGGGGGTGGTGGTCGGCATCGTGCCCTGGAACTTCTCGACCATGATCGCCCTGTGGAAACTCGGCTCGGCCTTGGTTACCGGTTGCAGCATCATCATCAAGCCCAGCGAGTTCACCCCGCTGACCATCCTGCGCATCGCCGAGCTGGCCATTGACGCAGGCCTGCCCGCTGGCGCACTGAACGTGGTGACCGGCGCCGGCCTGGCCGGCAAGGCGCTGATCGAGCACCCGGGCACCGACAAGGTCTCGTTCACCGGCTCCGTGCCCACCGGCCTTGCTGTTGGCCAGAGTGCCATGGCCGCCAACCTGACCCGCACCACCCTGGAGCTGGGCGGCAAGAATGCGGCCGGGTTCCTGCGTGATGTGCCGTTGAACAAAGCGGTGGACGGCATCATCGAAGCGGGCTTTTTGCATGCCGGGCAGATCTGCGCCGCAGCCGAGCGCTTCTATGTGCATCGTTCGCAGATCGAGGCGGTGACCGGTGCTTTGAGCGAGCGCCTGGCAACGTTGAAGATCGGTTCACCGCTGGATGAAACCAGTGAATTCGGCCCGGTGAGCAACAAGCAGCACCAGGCCAAACTCGGTGCGCTGTTTGCCAAGGCGCGCCGCGAGAACAGCCAGATCATTCATGGCGGGCGCCTGATCGAAGGGCCGGGATGCTATGTGGAACCGACGGTGATCCTGGCCCATTCGCTGAACGACAGCCTGCTCACTGAAGAGACCTTCGGGCCGGTGGCGACCTTTTTGCCTTACGACGATGAAGAGCAACTGATCGCCCTGATGAATGACAGCCCTTATGGCCTGAGTGCCAGTGTATGGACCAACGACCTGAGCAAGGCCTTGCGCCTGGTCCCGCAGGTGCAGGCCGGTACGGTGTGGGTGAACATGCATACCCTGCTCGACCCGGCGGTGCCGTTTGGCGGGGTGAAGGCTTCGGGAATTGGCCGTGAATTTGGCGGGGCGTTTATCGAGGATTACACCGAGCTCAAGTCGGTGATGATTCGCTACTGACCCCAAAAGCACCGCTGGCAAGCCAGCGCCCACAAGGTCCGCAATACCTGTGGGAGCTGGCTCGCCAGCGATGCAAGGCAAAGCCCTGCCCAAAAACCTACTGCACCACCCCCCCCCAAGCGCTTTAGGCCCGCGGCCGGCCCGGCACTGACGGCTAAAAGCGGGTCGTCGCACTCACCCCGAACGTGCGCCGATCGCCCCGCGCGTCCCAGGCAATATCGAACGGCAACGGCACGCTGTCGGTCTTGTACTGCTTGTCGGTCAGGTTGTTCACATGCGCCGTCAGATCCAGGTCATAGCGCCCGCCCAGGTGATAGGTGGCACTGGCATTGCCCAAGGTATAGCCGCCCTGGGAAACGCTGTGATCCTGCTGCGCCGTCGGCAGGAAGAAGATCCGACTCTGATAGCGCCAATCCGTGCCCAACCGCACTTCATCGCCATTCTCCAGCGGTATCCGGTAACTGCCGCCCACGGCCAGGGTCCGCGACGGCGAGCGGGCAATGCGGTTACCCGAATAATCCACCCCGCCGGACTCGAAATCCTGCAGCTCGGTATGCAGCAAGCCCAACGAGCCATGCAGTTCCAGGTTGCTGAACGGCAACGCCTGCAGCTCGAACTCGGCGCCGCGAATCACCCCTTGGCCACTGTTGGTCAGCAGCGACACCACCTGGCCGTCGCGCACCGACACGGCGTTGACCTGAATGTCCGAGTAGTCGTAGTAAAACACGTTGGCATTGGCGATCAGGCGCTCGTCGAACCACTCGCTCTTGACCCCCAGTTCGTAGGCATCGACGTTCTCCGGCGCCACCACCGAGGCCTCGGCCTGCACCTGCGCACCGCCGCTGAAACCACCTGAACGAAACCCCTTGGCATAGCGAAAGTACACCCGCGCGTTGTCGTTGAGCTGGTACTCGGGGGTGAAGTCGTAGGTGAGCTTGTTCCAGGTGCGTTTTTCGTCCTGTTCGACGCGGGTCACCAGGTCGCCGGTGTAGTGTTTCCACCAGTCGCGCTCGCTGCTGTAGCTGACCGCATCGGCATCCGGCGCGGCTACGCGGTGCAGGTCGATGTCCTTGGTTTCGCGGGTCCAGCGCAGGCCGGCGGTGAGGCTCAGGTTGTCGGTGGCCTGCCAGGTGCTGCTGCCGAAAATCGCGAAGCTGTCGGTGCTTTGGTCGATATCGGTACGGCCATAGTCAGCCACGCCCAAGGCCTGGTTGTAGGGCTTGGGCAACAGGCCGTTGTCGTTGCGGCTGTCGAGTTGTTCATGGAACACATGCGTGCCGACGATCCAGCTGACCGGCTGGTTTTTCGCCGAAGACAAGCGCAGCTCCTGGGACACCTGCTTCCAGCGGTCATCGTTAAAGCCACGGCCGAACTCGTAAAGGCTCATGTTCGGGCTTTCGGCTTTTTCGTGGATATCGTCGAAGGCGGTGATCGAGTCCAGTTGCAGGTCGCCCAGATCCCACTTCAGTGCCAACTGCACACCGTTGTGCTCGATGCGGTCTTCGGCCTTGCCAGTGAACGCGGCCTCGTCGGTATCCGGCTTCGGCGCCGGGCCAAACAGCGTGCTGCCACCCGGCCCCGAACCCCAGGCGCGGGTGGCGATGCCCTGCCCCTTGTAGTCGCGGCCATGCAATTGCAGGGTGGCCTGCAGGTCGTCGTTGATCTGCGCCAGCAATTGCAGGCGCAGGGCCTGATCGTGGATGTCGCCAACGGTATGGCCATCGACCTGGTTCTCCAGTTGGCCATCGGCGCTCTGGTCGACAAACGCCACCCGTGCGGCCAGCTTGTTGTCGATCAGCGTATCGCCATAGGCGCCTTCGTACAGGCGCGAATTGTAGTTGCCCAGGTCGAGTTTGAAGTAACCGTTGGCTTTCTCGAAATCCGGCTTGCGCGAAACGAAGTTGATCGCCCCGCCAGTGGTGTTCTTGCCCCACAGCGTGCCCTGCGGCCCGCGCAGCACCTCGACGCGCTCCATGTCATAGAGCGGAAAACCGGTAGCCACGTGGGGGTCGATATACACGTCATCGGTGTAGATGCCTACCGGGTAAACCGTGGTCGACGCCATGTCCCCCGAGCCCATGCCACGAATGTACCAGCGCGGCCGCTGGTGCCCGGCGAACTCCGGGGCGATAGCGTTGGGCACGTTCTGCAGGGCCTTGCCGGCACTGAAGCCGCCACCGCTGTCGGCGATCTGCTTGGCGCTGACCACGGAGATGGCCGAGGGCACATCCTGCACCGACTCTTCGCGCTTTTGCGCAGTAACCGTGACAGTGGGCAGCGCTTCGGGGCTTGGCTCGGCGGCGAAGCTCGGTAGCGTGGGTAAGGCGGCGGCGATGGCCAGTAACAGGGGCACGCGGGCGAAGGGAGCGGTCATGAACGTCGATGTTCCACGAGGGGGAAGAGACGAGGGCCTTCGCAATGGTTGTGCCAGGTGGGTAGTGGCTTGATTTGTATCGGTTTTGTCTGTTTGCGATTGATGAGATGTTGCCTGATGAGCAGCTGGCCAGCACTGTTTGCGTGAGCATCAGCAGGGGCCAAACCTTTAACTACGAGCGCGCTCCAATCTTCCCTTCAATCCATTCTGCAACCTCGCGACCCTCCCCCTGTCGCTGTAAATCCAGCGGCCGGGTTTGGTAGCCCGAGTACTCTAAGGCGTGCAGGGTGGACCAAGCCTCGGCCAAGTAAACGCCGAGGGCTACGCCCGGGCCGCCGACGCGGCCCATCGAGCGAATGCTCATCCCCGTGAAAAACACACCTAGAGCAAACACGGCTAGGCACAGCTACGCGGGTATAGTCGATTCTATGCCGACCGTACTTCCAAGAGCCTCCAGCCGTGCCCGACTTGCCGCCCAACGCCGCCTACACCCAGCGCTTCAGCGCTGTGCTCGCCTACATCGACGCCAACCTCGAAGGTGATCTGTCGGTAAAAACCCTGAGCCAGGTGGCGAACTTTTCGGTGTTTCACTTTCATCGCCAGTTCACGGCGTACGTCGGGGTGCCGGTCTCGCGCTATGTGCAGTTGATGCGCTTGCGCCAGGCGGCGCATCGTTTGGCGGCCAATGCCGATCACTCGGTGCTGGAGGCTGCGTTAGCTGCTGGTTTCGAAAGCCCCGAGGCGTTCAGCCGGGCGTTTCGGCGGGCGCTGGGCATGTCGCCTAGCGCCTTTCGCCGCCAGCCGAACTGGCAGGCCTGGAATGCGGTGTTCGCTATCCCTCACTTTTCCAGGAGCGTCATCATGCAGGTTCGTATTGTGGAATTTGTTCAAACCCGGGTCGCAGCGCTGGAGCACTGCGGGCCGGCCGCGCAGGTCGACGAGAGCGTGCGCCAGTTCATTGCCTGGCGCATGGCGAGCGGGCAGTCGCCGGTGGCGTCGAGCCGCAGCTTTGGCATCCCCTATGGCAACCCCGATACCACGCCGGCGGAGGATTTTCGTTTCGCCATTTGTGGTGAGATTGATGAGGCGGTGGCGGCAAATGAACTCGGCGTGCACGAACGGGTGATTGCTGGCGGGCGTTATGCGGTAGTGCGGCATGAAGGTTCGCCGGACCATATTGGTGAATCCATCTATCCGCTTTATCGCGACTGGTTGCCGGACAGTGGTGAAGAGTTGCGCGATCAGCCGCTGTTTTTTCATTACCTGAGTGCTTATCCGCAAACGCCGCAGGAGCAGTGGCAGACGGATATTTATGTGCCGTTGCGGTAGTCGGCGTCTTGGGGCTACTGCGTAGCCCATCGCCGGCAAGTCCGGCTCCCACAGTGGATCTGTGTACACCGGACCTGTGGGAGCTGGCCTTGCCAGCGATCGAGCGCGAAGCGGTCGCAATCCAGACACCACCTGATGTGCTGGCTGTACCGGCCTCATCGCTGGCAAGCCAGCTCCCACAGTGGATCTGTGTATGCCGGACTTGTGGGAGCTGGCCTTGCCGGCGATCGGGCGTGAAGCGGTCGTAATCCAGGCAACACCTGATGTGCTGGCTGTACCGGCCCCATCGCGGGCAAGCCAGCTCCCACAGTGGATCTGTGTACGCCGGACTTGTGGGAGCTGGCCTTGCCAGCGATCGAGCGCGCAGCGGTCGCAATTCAGGCAACACTGATGTGCTGGCTGTACCGCCCTCATCGCGGGTCGAGCCCGCTCCCACAGTGGATCTGTGTACACCGGACCTGTGGGAGCTGGCCTTGCCAGCGATCGAGCGCGAAGCGGTCGCAATCCAGACACCACCTGATGTGCTGGCTGTACCGGCCTCATCGCTGGCAAGCCAGCTCCCACAGTGGATCTGTGTATGCCGGACTTGTGGGAGCTGGCCTTGCCAGCGATCGAGCGCGCAGCGGTCGTAATCCAGGCAACACCTGATGTGCTGGCTGTACCGGCCTCATCGCTGGCAAGGCCAGCTCCCACAAAGGTCGTAATCCAGGCACCACCTGATGTGCTGGCTGGACCGGCCTCTAGCCACAATCCCGATTCGCGCTTACTATAGCGCCAACTCGTATTACCGCGGCTGCTGAACCCGGTACTCACGAGGACAAGATCATGGAAAGAACCCGCGCCTGGAGACGCTCACAGGCCCGTAAAAGTGGCAAAACCAAAGCGGTGCATCCGCTGGAGTTCAAGCCCGAAAAGAACTGGAAGCTGCTGTACACCCGTGCCGACAAGCTGATAAGGGCACGCCAACTCGGCATGAGCTATCCCATCCGCTCCACCCGCCAACTGTTGGATCAAGAGTGACTAACCTCCTGTTCGTCTGCAGCCGTAATCAATGGCGCAGCCCTACCGCAGAAGCGCTCTGGCGCCGCCGCCCCGGCTTCGATGCCCGGTCGGCGGGCACCAGCCCGAATGCACGTAAACCCATCGGCCCGGCGGATATTCGCTGGGCCGATGTGATTTTTGTCATGGAACGCAAACACCAGAATCGCCTGCAGGCGCACTACGCGCGGCTGCTTGAGCACAAGCGGCTGTATACCCTGGATATACCGGATGATTTTCGCTTCATGGACCCTGAGTTGGTGGCCATGCTCGAAGATGCGGTCGCGTCCTGTCTGGCGCTGTAGAAGCAGACACGCAAAGCCTGCGACAGCGAAAGTGTCGCCAGATCAAGCGCAAGAACGCGCTATTTGATCTGCACAATGACCGGACCTTCCGTTACGATCGGCGGCTGCGCGTGGATACTCGAGGCATTTTTCTGAATCCAGTCACGGGCGACTTTCAAGCTCGCATCGCTGCCGGCCTTGTCCGTGCAGACAGTTATCGACGTACCGCCATCACCCGTATTCAGCAGCGTGTAGCTGACCAGCCCAGGCACTGTCCGCAAGGCTGCTTCGACGTCGGCTTTGCGCACTTCTAAAAGCTCGAAAAGCTGCTTTGCTCCAGTACCTAGATAGGTTCTGATAACCGCATACATGTTCGTCTCCTTTGGGGCGCCGCCTTGATGCTAATCCAGGTCCACCGATGGCTGCTTTCAGCCAGGTTTCAATTCGCCCCGGTTTATTAAGCTTAGCCATACGTCGACGACAAGCGAAATGCAACGACCACCGGCAGCTTCTTCTGGCCGCTGGCCGCGACCCGCAGCGGGATGTGCGCATTCAGGCAGACTCATCAGCGCATAGCGATTTGAAAGTCGATAGCGAACGGTCAACGATGGGCGTTGGGCTCACACTTGCGCGCTCTCCCGCTAAAGCTCAAAACCGCTGCGTACTGGCCTGAAGCAGGCGTGTCGTGATGAGCACATGGATCGACCCAGGCGCTCCTGCCACCTTGTAAGAACTCACGCATCAAGTTCAGCAAGCACCTCTGCCCTGGTAGTCACCTGGCGGAAATGATGCTTCCACAGATCGATGCCCAACCGACCTGACCTGTCCAGGGATGAGCCAACGGTCAAGTCGGTCACCAGCGTCGGCATCAACCCTGCATCGAACAGTGCAAACCCGGCGGCGAGCACGCAGGTTTCGGTCTGCAGGCCACAAACCAGCACGCGCTCCACACCGAGCTGCTTGATGTACTCGATGGTTTCTGCGGTCTGCCCATAGCCGTGCTTTACAAACACTTTGTCGGCTTCGACCAGGCTCTCGTCTTCGGCCGCAGGATGCCAACCGAGTTGTTGTGCAAACGGGGTTACCTGCTCATCATGCAGCTCGACCGAGGCAATCGTGACAATCCGCTCTGACAACGCCCGCACCCCATCGACCAGCCACTCGGGTGGACTGAACGTGGACTGGACATCAACGATAAGCAAAACCTGGCGCATAAGCTTCTCTCGGGCATCAACCAATGGCCCGGAGTATATCGCCCTGCGGCGGATTATTTAGCCCTGTTTGCCTGGCCAATGACCACGCGTTTTCAAGGTCGCGCAGACAAACCGCAGCGCTCGTTGAAACACAGGGTGGCAGTCGGCAAGGGGCAAATGCTCAAGCCCAGCCCAGAAGAATGTGAACACGTGGCCATGATCGTCGAGCGTCTGATGAGACCACTGCTCAGGCAGCGGTCCGCTCGCCCGGCACAATTGAAACGACCAAGTCTGGCCAAGGTGCTCGGCATCCCAACACCCCAGGTCGTCCACGATGGTGGCGGCACTGATGCCAGACTCTTCCGCCAGTTCTCGCAGCGCTGCCTGAGCAGGTGTTTCGCCGGTTTCAATGCTGCCCTTCACCAGTTGCACTCCGGCCAGCGGATGACGAAACAACAGGAGCCTGGGGTGCGGCGTGGATGAAAAAACCACTGCGCAGGCCTTGTCAGGGAGCATGGCGATTTCCTTATCGGCAAAGACGGTTGAGCATCATACGCCAGGAGCAGGCCTGCCTCGCGATGGCGGTCATATAGATTCGCGGGGCCAAGCCCACGCCGAATTAAGCAGCGACGGCTTAGAACTTTTCCCTTTTTATCGGTCTATGTGGATACGTTCAATCGTCCTTCAGAGGTTGTCATCGCTCATGAAATTCCAAGCCCCACGGATGGTGCTCGTTGCCCTGTTCGCATTCGCGGCAGTGGGCTCGGCATCAGCAACACAGATGAAGACCTCAACCCCTGCTGTCGCCGCTCCAACGCCGGTTGTCCAGGCGCCGGCCCTGGCGGCCGGCAACCCGTGGCCGACTATCGCCAGCATGGCCGAAAACCAGCCTGGGCCGTTGCTTGCCCATGATGACCACTACCGGCATGACGACCGTTGGCATGATCGTCGAGACGATTGGCGCCGAGACAACTGGCGCAGGGAACAATGGCGTCGCGAGCAAGCCCGGCGCGAAGCCGAGCGCCATCGTTACTGGGAACGCCACCATGATCGGGCCATGCGTTACCGTTATGAGGACGATCGCCGCTACTATCGCCGCTAAGGTGTAAAGACGGGTCGCTCGCGTCCCCCATAACCGTCAGCCATTGGCCGGACCGCGGCAGATTACGTTGCTCCGGTCCACACTGTATTGGCCCCGCGCGATAGCGTTATGATCAGGCGACCTGAACCGGACGTCCCAGCCTATGCCCATAGACCTCCAAGCGCTCTACCCCAAACTGATCCATCTGATGCTGGACACGGTCTTCGTGGTCGACAGGGACAACCAGATTGTATTTGTCAGTGATGCTTGCGAGGCACTGCTCGGCTACGGTGCCGACGAGCTGACCGGTACCCCGATCACCGACTACATCCATCCTGATGACCTGGCGGTCACCCGGGCCTCCATTGTCCGGGTCATGAATGGCCACTCCCACGTTGACTTTCGCAACCGTTACATCCGCAAGGATGGCGGTGTCGTGCATATCCTGTGGGCGGCCTTCTGGTCCGAGGAGGTGGGTGCACGAATCGGTGTGGCGCGGGACGTCACGGCCCTCAGGCAGGCCGAGGAGGAATTACGCTTCCTGGCCCATCATGATCCATTGACAGCACTGACCAACCGCTCGCTGTTCAATCAACGAATGGAGTCGGCCCTTCGAGCGGCGCAGCACCACCAGAGCACCCTGGCGCTGCTGTTTCTGGATATCAATGACTTCAAGGGTATTAATGATGTCCATGGGCATGCAATGGGTGATCGGATTCTCTGCACGATTGCCCGGCGCCTGGAACGCTGCGTACGTGAAACCGACACGGTAGCCCGGATGGGGGGTGATGAATTCACCGTGCTGCTGCCGGGTATCCAGTCACACGATGCCGTTTACGCGAAGGTGGAGCAGATTCTCGCGGCCATGGCCGAGCCGCTCGGCGCTGAATTTGGCGGGATCAAAATGCCCTCCTGTAGTGTCGGCGTGGCCTTTTACCCCAAGGACGCAGAGGATGCCGACACGTTGCTCAGTCATGCGGATGGCGATATGTACCGGGTCAAAAAACAACGTGGCGCACAGCTGATATCATTCAAGCATTTACCAGCCGAGTAACAACGTGAATCGTCAAAAGAAGATAAAGCAGCTGTTGAAGGCTCATGCCAAAAAGGCCAGTGCCAAACTGGCACCGAAGAGCAAGCCTAAATACATCAGTAAAGCTGACCGTTTGAAACTGGCCGCTGAACCCAGTCACGACGCCGTCACTCAGGGCGAATGAATCGCCGCCAACTGGATAGCCCCCCATACGAAGCTCAGCGTGGTGCGCCCGGCCTGATCACCACCTACCGTGCCGCGCAACCAGCATCGCAGTCCTGATGCTCAAGCTCGGCAAAACGCCGCCGATACCCCTTTAACTAGTATGGAAACTACGGGTACCGACCATGAGCCCAATCATCGCAGGATTGCGTATTGCCCCTGCATACACAGCCCCCCAGCCGACACCGGCCAGCACCGCCAATACCCGCACCGAGCAGGTCGCGGCCACCCCGAGTACTACCGTCAGCCTGGGCCAGAGCCCCCGTGGCGACGACGCAGGCACCTATTCGTCCCGCGGGGCAGTTGCCGTACCGATGCGCTACGTGCTGGAACACGACAGCCTGAACAAGCTCAGCATGAACCTGCTCGGCGGCGTCCAGTCTTCCGCTATCGGCTCGCGCTTGCACGGGCTTGGCGCTGCCGTGCTGAATCAACTGGTGGCCAACGGCGGGCAGTCCTTTACGCAATCGGTATTCGCCTTCGCCGACGGGGCCCAGCCAAGCGCCGAAGTCCTCAAGCTTCAAGGCGATAACCTGCGCCAGCACCCGGCCAATGGCGTGAGCCTGAGCCTGACTACCGCCTCCGGAGCCACTGTCACCCTGTCCCTGGCCAGCAATGAGCAAGGCCTGGCGGTGAGCGCCGAGGTGCAGGGCGGCCAACTCAGCAGCGATGAGCTCGAGGGCCTGGCGGCGCTGTCCGATAGTTTCCAGGCGACCATCAATGGCCTGAGCGCACAGCCCCCGCGCCTGCAATTGGGCAAACTGGCCACGCTCGACCCGGCGCTGTTCCGCTCGCTGCAGATGAACGCCAGGCTTGAGACACCCAGCGGCGAGCCGCTGAGCTTTGACCTGAGCCTGAACGACAGCGCACGCACCCTCAGCCTGCAAGGGCCTGACGGTAACGTGAAACTGAACCTCGATACCCGCGACACGTCGTTGCTGGGCACCAGCACCCAGCGTCAGGCGGCGATCAGTCATTACCTGAAGCAGTTCGACGCGGCGCAAAGCCGGGGCAACGGCGACGAGGGCCTGGTGAGCCTGTTCAAGGACGCCTTCGTCCAGCTCAACAGTGCCGACGACGCAGGCAAACCGTCGAGCGGCCGTATCCCGCTGCTGGCGGCCAAAGACACTGCCCTGCTCAGCGGCCTGGCCGACTTCAGCGCCTCGATCAGCCAGTCAGTCCAGCAGATCAACCCGATGCGGCCGACAGAAACCGACCACTTCGACTATCAGGTCTCCCAGTCGACCACGGTCCGCGGCACGGCCCAGTTGGGTCGCACGGTGCAACAGGATCAGCAGGCACGGCTGACGGCTGCCTATCATGCAGACTTCAACCCCCAGGTGGGGCTGAGCCTTGACCCAGCGTCGCAGAACTACCGCTACCACGAGATCAACGATCAATCGAGCAGCAGTACCCGCCTGGTCTACGACAAAAGTCGCCTGGTAGAGGCCAGCGTCACCCAGCAGGCCAGCCGCAATGAACGGGTGCGCACCTACGCCAATGGCCAGGTGGAAAACGACGTGAATACACCGACCTCGGCCACCGAGTCGCGCAACCTGGTCGGCCTGCTCAACGACCTGTTCGAGCGCGAGCGCATCGCCCAGCGCGAGCGCGGCGTGTCGATCCTGGAGGCGCAGTTGCAGTCGCTACGCAGCCAGTGGCAATTGCAGGCCGACCCAACGGATATACAAAGGCTTACGCCAGCAGCTCGGTAATCCACCGGGCCTGCCGGGCGACTTGCTGAACCTTCGCCTCGGGCACGGCGTGCCGCGCCCGGGCGAAGTTGGCCAGGGTCTGCTGCTTGCGCCGCAGGATGCTCTGCCACTTGGCCAGGAACGCCGGGCTGCGGGCCTGCATCTGCAGCGGGCCGAAGTACAGCTGTTCGGCGCTGTAGGTCACAGGGCCTGCGCGCTCGGCAACGATGATTTCGTAGTCGAAGCGGTTTTCCCGCAGTATTTCTTCGCAGAGTATCCGGTAGCCGTTTTCCATCAGCCACAGGCGCACAGGCTGCTCGCCGCCGTTGGGTTGCAGGATCAGCCGTTCCTGCCCGTTCAAGTGCGCCTTGCCACTGTCGAGGATGTCGCGAATGGTCTCGCCGCCCATACCGCAGATGCTGATCGCGCTGATGCCATCAGCCGGCTCGATCGCCGCCAGGCCGTTGGCCAGGCGCACGCTGACCTGCTGCTCCAGGCCGTTGTCGCGCACGGTGCGTTGGGCCGCGCTGAATGGCGTCAAGGCCACCTCGCCAGCCACCGCCGCCGCAATCGCGCCACGGCGCAGCAACGCCACCGGCAGGTAGGCGTGATCCGAGCCAATATCGGCCAGCCGCGCACCCGCTGGCACCTGCGCCGCGACGCGCTCCAGGCGCATGGACAATGTCTGTTCGTTCAACTGCAGCCCCTTTTCACCCGCAACATCCGGCACCTCTGGCCGGGGCGCGATTCTGGCGGGCAATGCGGGGTATTTCAACTTTATGCGACCGGGCAACGTTTGATCTGCTGGCTGCACTGGCCTCATCGCCGACAAGGCCGGCTCCCACAATGGACCTGTATACACCCCACCCTGTGGGAGCTGGCTTTGCCAGCGATCGAGCGCGCAGCGGTCGTAATCCAGGCAGAACTGGTTTCCAGCCACCCTATCCAGCCTTTATCCTGCGCCACCTTGCCCACTGGTTTTCCGGAGTTGCAATGTACATTGATGTACCCCGCCGCCTGGTGTTCTTCGACAAAAGCGACAGCATTCGGCCCACCTGCCTGACCCAGTACGATCCGGACACCGGCGCATTGACCCGGCCAGCCGGCCCCCAGGCCGATGATAGTGTCTGCGACATCTCCCGCGATGGTCGGCGCATGGCCCTGCGAGGTTGCGACTGGCAGGTGGTGCGTGGCGCCAGCCGTTCGCGCCTGAGCTTTCTTCAGGGTTGCACGCAGTTGCATGAGACCGACAGGTATCTGTCGTACTGGTCACGTCTGGACCCCAGTGGCCAGTACGCGCTGGTCAGCGTCGGCAACGATAGAAAGCGCCCTGTGATCATCGACCTGGACAGCGGTGAGTGCAGCGAGCCTATCGCCCGTGATGTCGATGCCAGGTTCGGCTGTATCGACCCTGAGCAAGGCAAACTCTGGGCACCCGATGAGCGTGCCCGCAACAGTGTGCTGACGGTTGACTGCGCCAGTGGCGAGATCAACAAGATCAGCCTGGCGCTGGAGGCCAAAGTCAAAAGCCTGCGTTTTTCCCGTGATGGTCAGTACCTGTTCGCCACCGGCGAAAACAACCGCCTGCTGTGCTGCGATCGCACTGGCGCGACGCGCTGGGCCAGGGACATGGGCGAATACGGCCAGATAGGTGCCGGTAACATCCTGTTCAATGAATCCGGTAGCCACCTGTGCATGCCGATCCCGGCAACACAACGCTCCAATTGGGGCGAAGACGTCATTATCGCAACGGCCAGCGGCCAGACCGAGACCACGGTGGTACGCCAGAAGGGCCCACCCGGCCGGCTCGCTGCCGACTGGTTTGGCGATCGGCTGTTGACCCATCGTCTGGAGGTCGTGGATTTCTTCACCGGTGATGTCGTCGATGTGCTTGATCTGAACAGCACCCTAGCCGCTGATAGCCACAGGTGAGAATGCACGCCATGCTTGTACTGCCAAAGGGAGAAAGCCGCGGGATAGCTCGTGCGCGCAGCGAAGTACCTCGATGTTGTCGATAGGGTCAAAGACGCATTAAAACAATGCGGCTTTGACATCCACCGAAATGAGACTGAGAGCCTGTAGATCCATTGCGGCTACAAACCTCGTACGGCATAGCGGGCACTCGACATACCGGCGCTCACAACGTTGATGATGCAGGTACTTCAACGGCGAGTGATGACGATCTCCAGGTACTCGCTGGGCACCACCAGCGACGCGTCCCCCGCCACATTGTTATCATTGAGCAACTGCGTCAGATCGCGCTCCAGCGCGCTGGCCTGGTCACCTTCCAACGACGCAAATGCCTTGTGCACCGGCCCGTACCAGGTCCTGAACACCTCGATGAAATGCGCTGGCGAGCGATAGCGAAAATTGAAATGCTGGCGGCTGACTTTGATCGCACCTATGTTATCGCCGAACAGGTTGTGCAATTGCTCTTCATCACCCCAGCGTGACGGCGGTTGCGCGCCGACAGGCGGCGGCACGTGGCGGCCGAGGGTCTTGAACATCTGCCCGACAAACCCTTGCGGGGTCCAGTTGGCCAGGCCAATGCGCCCACCCGAACGGCACACGCGGCCCAGCTCCTTCGCCGCTTGTGCCTGGTCGGGGGCGAACATCACGCCGAAGGTCGACAACACAGCATCGAAGGTGCCGTCCTGGAACGGCAAGGCTTCGACATCGGCGACTTGAAAGGTTACGTTCAGCCGCTCAGCCCGGGCGCGCTCCTCACCTCGTTTGAGCAACTCGGGTACGTAATCGGTGGAGGTCACCTGGCAACCACGGCGTGCGGCGGCCAGGGTGGCATTACCGTTGCCGGCCGCAACATCCAGGACCTTTTCATCCCAGCGCAAGTCGCAGGCCTCAGCCAAACATTCGCCAACCAGTTGCAAGGTCGTACCGATCACCGCGTAATCGCCACTGGCCCACGCCGCCTGCTGGCGTGCCTTCAATGCATTCAAATCCAGGGGTGTGCTCATGGTCTGCACCTGATGAGGTTGTACACACAAGCGTTCAGCTAAACGCTAACCCCTTCATCCGGCAAGGGCTGCTGTTTCGGTGGCAAGAACCGTTGGCTACATGGCTATAACCCGGGCGAATAAACACAAAAAAAGCACCAGAAGGTGCTTTTTTTTGTTAGCGCGATTTAACGGGACAGGTTCGCTACCTTGGCCCGGGCCGCGTGCAACTTCTTATAGCTGTCGATCAGGCGCAGGTGGCGATCGAGCCCTTCGAGTTTCAGGCTGGTCGGCGTCAGGCCATGGAAGCGCACACTGCCGTCCACCGAGCCAAGCACCGCGTCCATGCGCGGGTTGCCGAACATGCGGCGGAAGTTGACTTCGTAATCGGCCAGTTCCAGCTCGTCATCCAGCGCCACCTCAAGCACCACATTCAGCGCCTGATAGAACAGGCCGCGCTCAACGGTGTTGTCGTTGTACTGCAGGAAGGTTTCGACCAGCTCTTTTGCCGGCTCAAACTGCTGCAGCGCGAGGTGGATCAGCAGCTTCAACTCGAGGATGGTCAACTGCCCCCAGACGGTGTTGTCGTCAAACTCGACGCCGATCAAGGTGGTGATGTCGGTGTAATCATCCAGCTCGCTTTCTTCCAGACGCTCGACCAGCGCGTGCAGCTGCTCATCATCCAGGCGGTGCAGGTTGAGGATGTCTTCGCGGAAAAACAGCGCCTTGTTGGTGTTGTCCCAGATCAGGTCGTCGACCGGATAGATTTCCGAATAGTCCGGCACCAGGATGCGGCAAGCGGTGGCGCCCAGGTGCTCGTACACCGCCATGTACACTTCTTTGCCCATGTCTTCGAGAATGCCGAACAGCGCCGCGGCTTCTTCGACGTTGGCGTTTTCACCCTCGGCCGCGAAGTCCCACTCGACGAATTCGAAGTCTGCCTTGGCACTGAAGAAGCGCCACGACACCACACCGCTGGAGTCGATGAAGTGTTCGACAAAGTTGTTTGGCTCGGTCACCGCATGGCTTTCGAAAGTCGGTTGCGGCAGGTCGTTCAGGCCTTCGAAACTGCGGCCCTGGAGCAATTCGGTCAGGCTGCGTTCCAGCGCCACTTCAAAGCTTGGGTGCGCGCCGAACGAGGCAAACACACCGCCGGTGCGCGGGTTCATCAAGGTCACGCACATCACCGGGAAGGCACCGCCCAGCGATGCATCCTTGACCAGCACCGGGAAGCCCTGTTCTTCCAGGCCCTGTATACCGGCAAGAATTCCCGGGTACTTGGCCAGTACGTCCTGTGGCACATCCGGCAATGCCAGCTCGCCTTCGAGGATTTCACGCTTGACCGCCCGTTCGAAGATCTCCGACAGGCATTGCACCTGGGCTTCAGCCAGGGTGTTACCGGCGCTCATGCCGTTGCTCAGGTACAGGTTCTCGATCAGGTTGGAGGGGAAATACACCACCTCACCGTCGGACTGGCGCACGAACGGCAGCGAGCAGATACCACGCTCGATGTTGCCGGAGTTGGTGTCGTACAGGTGCGAGCCAAGCAACTCGCCATCGGGGTTGTAAATCTCGCGGCAGTACTCGTCGAGAATCTCCGCCGGCAGCGCATCTTTACGCCCGGGCTTGAACCAGCGCTCGTCCGGGTAATGGACGAAGTCGGCGTTGGCGATGTCTTCGCCCCAGAACTGATCGTTGTAGAAGAAGTTGCAGTTGAGCCGCTCAATGAACTCGCCCAGCGCCGAGGCCAGCGCGCCCTCTTTGGTTGCGCCCTTGCCATTGGTGAAGCACATCGGCGACTGCGCATCGCGAATGTGCAGCGACCAGACATTGGGCACGATGTTGCGCCACGAGGCGATCTCGATCTTCATGCCCAGGCCGGCGAGAATCCCCGACATGTTGGCGATGGTCTGCTCCAGCGGCAGGTCCTTGCCGACGATATAGGTGCTGGTGTCCGAGGCCGGGTCGAGCATCAGCAAGGCCTGGGCGTTGGCATCGAGGTTTTCTACCTCTTCGATGACAAACTCGGGGCCGGTCTGCACCACTTTTTTCACCGTGCAACGGTCGATCGAGCGCAGGATGCCCTGGCGGTCCTTCTCGCTGATATCGGCCGGCAGCTCGACCTGGATCTTGAAGATCTGCTTGTAGCGGTTTTCCGGATCGACAATGTTGTTTTGCGACAGGCGGATATTATCGGTGGGAATATCGCGGGTCTGGCAGTACAGCTTTACGAAGTACGCCGCGCACAGGGCCGACGAAGCCAGAAAGTAATCGAACGGCCCCGGTGCCGAGCCATCGCCCTTGTAGCGGATCGGTTGATCGGCCACCACCGTGAAGTCATCGAACTTGGCTTCAAGTCGAAGGTTGTCGAGAAAGTTAACCTTGATTTCCATGCGGGAATACCATACGAGCAAAACGATTTGGCGGCCATTATCCGGGTTTTCGCCGGGAAGTCTTGTGCCGGGCGCAAATACTCGGGCAAACCCGCCAGGCGTTACGCCGTGCGCTGGCGCGTTATTCGCCGCCGGAGCCTGGCTGTAACAGGTCATCGACAACTTCGCCCGAATAGCTCAACGCCACCGGGCCGGTGAGAAACACCGGGCCCACGCCATCCCATTGCACGGTCACCGTCCCGCCATCGCACGCCACCTCAACGCAAGGATCGAGCAGGCCGCGACGGATACCGTTGACCACCGCACCACAGGAACACGACCCCGAGCCCAATGGAATGCCGCCCCAGCGCTCCCAGATGCGCAAGCGGATGTGGCTTCGGTCGATGACCTGAACGAAATGCACGTTGGTCCGGAGGGGGAACAGCGGGTGGGTTTCAATGGTCGGCCCAATGGCCGCTACATCAACAGCCGCCAGATCATCGACAAAATAGGTGCAGTGGGGGTTGCCCATACTGCAGGCGATAGGCCCACCAGCCAGCGGCAACACAGCCGTATCCAGGTGCGTAGCCAGCGGAACATCCGCCGAGCCGAACAACGGCACTCCCATACTGACTGAAATGGCGCCGGTTGCTGTTCGTTCGCACGTCAGTAAGCCACGGTTGGTGTGCAGCGTTATCGAACGGGTGTTCGCTTCGCTCATCAGCCTGTGCGCAGCACCCCGCGTTGCGCTGCCGCAAACGTCCAGCGTGGAGCCATCGGCATTCCAGAACATCAGCCGCGCATCAGCTTCTTGGCAATCAAGCACCACTGCAAGTTGATTGAAGCCGATGCCGCTGACGCGATCACCCAGCCGCCGAGCGAGCGTGCTGGTGATGGGGTTGGAGGCGTTGCGCGCATCGACGATAACGAAGTCGTCGCCATTGGCGTGCATCTTGTGAAAAATCAGCGGCATGGATCGACCCTGGCAACGAGACACCTATGCCTCGATCTAGCCTAATTCCTACAGCCTTTGCAAGGGTAGGCAAGACAGCCCGGTCACCCCGGGCTGCCCTCCTCCCACACGTGTTTAAGCGCTTTTCAGCTGATCAATCGCCGCCTGCAAGCGATTGCGGCTATGTTCGCTGACGTCCTTCTGGGCCTGGTGAGTTTCAGTCGGTGCCTGGCGCACGCTGGCATGCGGCACCACCTGCCATGGCCTGCCATCCAGCGGCAGGTAGCGATAGCTGGCGGTACCGCGAGCCCAGTTGGCACTGAGAATCCCGTGCAGATGGAAGGTCTGCTCCAGGGTGCTGAACGGGCCGCTCGGGCTGCCGGTCAGGTTGAGGACGATATGGCCCTCACCTTTGAGGCCAAGCTTGAGGTCGGAATAGTCCCCCCACACGTCGGCGTGGAAGTTCAGCGGAGGGTAAGTGGCCGCGAAGATGCTGGCCACGCCGGTGATCTTCTTCTGCACGGTGTTGACCAGCAGATCGAGGGTCAGGACCGGCGCACCGAGCAGACCGGTGCGGACGTTGAGGCGGGTATGGAACAGTCCAATTGCAGGCATGGTGCGACTCCTTGTCTGTTCAGGCGCGGCTGGATTTGCCAGCTTTGCCGGAAGCGCTCTTGGTCGAATCAATGGCGGTGTTCAGGGCAGCGCCCGCATCACCGGCGGCCAGGGCCTTGAGGTGGGCGAGATCGCCAGTGGCAATCGCCGCCTCCAGGGTGGCGGCGTGCAACAGCGTTGGGATATCGAGGTCACCGAAGGCCTTGATGCGGGTGTCTTCCCGGTGTGCCGGCGCCTCGACCACAATCCATTGCCCCTGGCTGTTCAGGTAACGGTAGCCGGCCTGGCCTTTTTGCCAGTCCGTGCCGACCGCCAGGTGCAGGCTGAAGATAACCGGCGAGTTGGCAGTAGGGCCGCCATGGTTGCCCTGCAGGGTGATGAGGATGCTGCTCGGGCTCGGCGGCAGGAACAGCTGGTAGCTGTAGGTACCCCACACATCCAGGTGCAGGTCCAGCGGCGGATTGCTGGACTGGGTAATCTGAGCGGTGCCGCGCAGGGTGCGATCGGCCGGGTGCACCAGCAGGTCGAGAACCAGGCGCTGAGCGCCGGGCGCATCGGTGCCGATAACATAGGACAGTGGGAACAGTCCTATCACGGGTGCTTGTACTGAGTCAGTCATGGTGCCTCCATTGCAATCAATGAGTGGAAACAAGCGCGTGGGCTGTTTCTGGCGGGCGACTTCCTTGGCGCGCAGTTGGATGCAGGCGAACGGCGTTGCGACCTCCACGATGGCGTCACGCGCAGATTGCCTGCGGCGAAGACGCTGCGGTCCGGCACAGCCATGCCCAAATAGGCACGGTTTGCCGAGGTGCAACGGGTATGGAACCCTCCCTGGGCGCATAGCTGCCTGCCTGGCAGCCCTGATCAGTTAAGCAGGGAAAACCGGACTGGCCAGGGGGTAGTGGCAAAAGTGCGTTATGCCCGACGGGTGGTTGAGCGGGCCCCTGAAAAACGCAAACTGCAGGTTGAGTGTCCGCAGCTGGCTGCTGATTGGTGTTCGAGTGAACGTGGCCATCGCGGGCACGCCAGCACCCAAAGGGTTCTTGGCCAGACATTCTAGGCGTATTGGATCAATCCGATTTTGCCGTGGGACGATTCCGATTCCGTCCAGCGGTGCGTTAAGTCGTGAACACCAGTGCTAGGTTCCGGGCTTCATTGCCCAAGGAACCTGCGCATGACAAGGACGCCATCCCCCGTTTTCCCCCGACCTCCTGCGATGACCGCCGCCAGCGGCACGTTGCAACCTGGCTTCTACATCGTGCCGCGCAGCATGACCGGAGCCCAGGTGCTGGCCCTGCTGACGGCAGAACAGGGGCCTCAGTTGATCGCTCGATTACAGCGACTTAACCCGACCTTTGCCAGTGGCTTCAAGGCGGGGGAAATCTTCGTCATTGCTGACCCGGACATCGGCAATGCCTGCACGCGTGAAGAGGCCGATCTGATGACGGCTGCGGCGCAGGTGCGCGAAAGCCTGGCTGCACTCAGTGCTGATGAGGCCAATTTCATGATGCGCCATCAGGCCGAGATTGCCGGGCTGTCCGCGGGTGTGAGCCAGGCCATGGGGGTCGGCAAGGACATGCTGGAAAAGGGCCTGCGCCAGGTCGAAGCAACGTTGCGCAGTATCGAGCAATTGCATCAACGCGAATTCAGCCGCAGCGGCAAGTTGAACAGCGCAGACTTCTTCAACGCCCGCCGACGGCTGCACTTGCAGCTTGATGCGCAGCTCAAGAGTGCCTTCCTGAACAAGCAGCTGAACCTGGGGAGCTACGACAGCTTGCGCAAGGGCCTGGGAATTTCGACGCGTAGCCTGGTGCACCACTGGAACCGGGCCGGCGGGGCCGGGCAGATTCCCGGGTACGCTACGCATTTGGACCAGGTGGCGAAGACGGCGAAGTATCTTAAGTATGGAGGGTACGTCGGGATTGGGTTGGGTGGGACGGCGTCGTGGTTGACGGTGCGGGATGCATGTCGGGTTGGGGAGACGGATGAATGCAAAAGGATCCGGTTTACCGCGACGGGTAGCTTTGCCGGGGGGCTTGCTGGTGGAGCGGCGGGTGCTTACTTCGGAACACAAGCAGCGCTTTCCGTTTGCGTTGCTTTCGGGCCGTTGGGAGCCGCCGTTTGCGTCATAGTCATTGTTGGTACAGGTTCACTCATAGGCGGTTATGGAGGCGGTCTGTTTGGAGAACGGATGGGAGAGATGATCTACGAGGCTCGTCTATGATGGACCTGAAAGCTTGGCCACTAGAGGCTCAAATTGCTTTTGGGTTGGCCCCCTTCGTATTTTGTTTGTCTGGCTTAAGCATTGGCGTCTATATCGCTTGTAGCCGACATTTCAAGGTCATGCTTAAAGCCCTTGAAAATAGCCCCTGGCTTCATCAGCAAATAAACTTGTGGGGAACCACCCGCGTGAGTTCACGCACGCTTGTCGTGGGTAGTATCTGCGGCGCAATGCTCAGGCCGCGCCTTGGTATCCGCAAAGGAGTATTGGACCCAGCGGAAGTAGCAGATTTCCCACCTTACCTAAAACGCCGAATGTACATTTCGTCCTGGTTGACAATTGTAGGATTCGCCTGGCTGATGGTTGGTATAGGCCTGATAAAACTGGGCATGAACTGACGTGCTGGCTGGACTGGCCCCATCGCGGGTCAAGCCCGCTCCTACAGTGGATCTGTGTACGCCGGACCTGTGGGAGTAGGCTTGCCTGCGATCGAGCGCATAGCGGTCGTAATCCCTGGGAGGTCCCGGACCAATCTACACCTGCGAACTCGGCAAAAATTAACCCTTGATCACTGGTAACCTGCAGCCCCGTTCAGGACACTCAGCAAGGCCGATTATGGATGATCCAACCTACTACCCCTTCCACCTCTTCGCCGCCACCTTCGAGAGCGAAGCCCATGCTCAGCTGTTCGCCTTCGAGCAGTGGCAACCCGAGCCGTCGGCCGAGGCAAGCGCAGACGAGTACCAGGCGTGGGAGGCACGCAATCCCACCTGGCGTCTGGCCCAGGAGCTTGAATTCTTCATGGATTCGGACTTTGTCGAGCTGGATGAATCGCTGGAGTATGTGCAGAGCCTGGTGGCCAACGAGGCGCAGAAAGCGCTGCTGTGTTCCCGGTCTCTGGACGGTTTCAGTCACTTCATCATCGTCGGCGACAACGCGATCTATGGGGATCGGCGTTCGCCGGGTGGATCGCATTCACGGCAACCGCAAAGCACAGCCATACTCACCTATCTGGGGCATTTCAATTGAGTCGCCTGCAGGTTGTAGGGATTGATCTGGGCCAGGTGACAAGCGCCAAGGAGCTGCATTGCCTGTTGAGGGACGCCCTCGGCTTTCCCGATTGGTATGGCTGTAACTGGGATGCCTTCTGGGATGCGATTACCGGGCTTGTGCAGATGCCTAGGCAATTGCAGATCCGTGGGTGGGACGCTTTTTCCAGCCGGTTGCCGAGGGATGCCGAGCTGCTGCAAAAGTGCCTGGCCGCTATGCAGGTTGAGTATCCGCAACTGGCTGCCGATGTGCTGTTCGAGTGAGCGGTTTTTCAGATTGAGGCCAAGGCCTGGCAGATAGGGCACTTCTGCCCTTTTTCAACCGCAGAGCAACGGTCGCCGCAATTATGTACTAACTTGTTAATTAGCTTGCTAAGGGTATACCATTCGGCCACTCCTTCCTTCGAGTTTTATTCGACATGACGCACTCACCGCGCGCCACTGGCGCCTCAACATTCATCCTGGTTGGCCTGGGCGTGATCATCGCCCTGCTCGGCCTTGCGCTAGCCGCCGGTGGCGTGAAGCTGGTCAGCCTGGGCGGTTCCTGGTACTTCCTGATCGGCGGTTTGCTGATGGCGCTTTCTGGCCTGCTGATCGCCCGCCGCAAGCCGGCCGGCGCCTGGCTGTTCGCCGCCTTTCTGATCGGCACCGCGATCTGGGCCGTGGCCGATGTCGGCCTGGTGTTCTGGCCGCTGTTCTCGCGCCTGTTCATGTTCGGCGCGATGGGCCTGGCAGTGGTGCTGGTCTATCCGCTGCTCAAGCGTGCCGCTGGCGCCACGCCCGGCCGAGGTGCCTATGGCCTGGCGGCGGTGCTTGCAATTGCCCTGGCGGTGGCAGCGGGCAATATGTTCGTCGCCCATCCAAGCGTTGCCCCTACCGGTGACGGCCCGGGCCTGACCGCGGTCGACCCGGCCAAGGCACAAAAAGACTGGGCCCACTATGGCAACACCGAAGGTGGCAGCCGCTTCGCCGCGCTGGACCAGATCAACCGCAGTAACGTCGACAAACTGAAAGTGGCCTGGACCTACCACACCGGTGACGTGGCCATCAGCGACGGCAACGGCGCCGAGGACCAGCTGACGCCGCTGCAGGTCGGCAACAAGGTGTTCATCTGCACCCCGCACAACAACCTGATCGCCCTCGATGCCGACACCGGCAAAGCGCTGTGGAAGAACGAGATCAACGCCAAGTCGGCAGTCTGGCAGCGTTGCCGCGGCATGGCCTACTTCGATGCCAGCGCACCGATCGCCCAGCCGACCCAGGCAAACAGCTCGCCAATCATCGCCGCCAGCGTGCCGGCCGGTGCCAACTGCCAGCGCCGCTTGCTGACCAACACCATCGACGCCCGCCTGATCGCAGTCGACGCCGATACCGGTGAGTTCTGCCAGGGCTTTGGCAGCAACGGCCAGGTTGACCTCAAGGCCGGCCTGGGCAATGTCCCGGACGCCTTCTACCAGCTCTCCTCGGCGCCGCTGATGGCGGGCACAACCGTAGTGGTCGGTGGCCGCGTCGCCGACAACGTCCAGACCGACATGCCGGGTGGCGTGATCCGTGGCTTCGACGTGATCAGCGGGCAGATGCGCTGGGCCTTCGACCCGGGCAACCCTGAAGACCGCAATGCGCCGACTGGCGACAGCACCTACGTGCGCAGTACCCCCAACAGCTGGGCGCCGATGTCCTACGACCCGGCGATGAACACCGTGTTCCTGCCGATGGGCAGCTCGTCCACCGACCTCTACGGCGTCGAGCGTACCGAGCTGAACCACAAGTACGGCGCTTCGGTGCTGGCCCTGGACGCAACCAGCGGCGCAGAGAAGTGGGTGTACCAGACCGTGCACAACGACCTCTGGGACTTCGACCTGCCGATGCAGCCGAGCCTGATCGACTTCACCAAGGCCGATGGCCAGTCGGTGCCGGCCGTGGTCATCGGTACCAAGGCCGGGCAGATCTACGTGCTCGACCGTGCCACCGGCAAGCCGCTGACCGAGGTACTGGAAACCCCGGTCAAGCCGGGCAACATCCCCAACGAGCCGTACTCGCCAACCCAGCCAAAATCGGTGGGCATGCCGCAGATCGGTGCCCAGCAACTGACCGAGTCGGACATGTGGGGCGCCACCCCGTATGACCAGCTATTGTGCCGCATCGACTTCAAGAAGATGCGCTATGACGGCCTTTACACAGCGCCCGGCACCGACCTGGCGCTGAGCTTCCCGGGCTCGCTGGGCGGCATGAACTGGGGCAGTATCTCCACCGACCCGGTGCATGGTTTTATCTTCGTCAACGACATGCGCCTGGGCCTGTGGATTCAGATGATCCCGTCGCAGAACAAGGCCCAGGCCGCCTCCGGTGGGGAAGCGCTGAACACCGGCATGGGCGCGGTCCCGCTCAAGGGCACGCCCTATGCGGTGAACAAGAACCGCTTCCTGTCGGTGGCTGGCATTCCGTGCCAGGCGCCGCCGTTCGGCACCCTCACCGCCATCGACATGAAGACCCAGAAGGTGGCCTGGCAAGTGCCGGTCGGCACCGTTGAAGACACCGGCCCGCTGGGTATCCGCATGCACCTGCCGATCAAGGTTGGCCTGCCGACCCTCGGCGGCACCCTGTCGACCCAGGGCGGCCTGGTGTTCATTGCCGGCACCCAGGACTTCTACCTGCGCGCCTTCAACAGCGCCAATGGTGAAGAAATCTGGAAAGCCCGCCTGCCAGTAGGCAGCCAGGGTGGCCCGATGACCTATGTGTCGCCGAAAACCGGCAAGCAGTATGTGGTGATCACCGCCGGTGGTGCGCGCCAGTCGACTGATCGTGGCGACTATGTGGTGGCATACGCCTTGCCGTAAATCGCCCCCAATCGCGGGACAAGCCCGCTCCTACCTGGAGCGGGCATTTTTGCATATACGCACCAGCGTAATCTGGGCGATGATCGCGCCCCCTGTTTTCAAGGAATGAAGATGAACTCGCTCCTCTGCATCTACGCCCTTTGCGTGGTCGCGCTGTTTGTGAAGATGCTGGCGATCTCTTGCTATCAGGGCTTCTATCGCATCAGCCGCCTGACCTTCAAGCACCCCGAAGATGCTGGTTTTGTCGGCCGCCCGGCGAGCCCCGAGGAGTTGCCGCAAGTCCGCCGCGCGGCCCAGGCCTGGGCCAATGACCTGGAGAACATCCCGCTGTTTTTTGTGTTGGGCGCGTTGTGCCTGGTATTCAACCCGCCGTTCATGCTCACGGCCGGGCTGATGGTGCTGTTTACCGTCGCACGCATGGTGCACACCCTGACCTTCCTGGCACGCTGGCAACCGTGGCGCACGATCGCCTATGCCGTGGCAATCACCTGCCTGCTGGGGTTGGCGGCGATGGTCAGCATGGGTGCCGTGCGACATTTCTAGTCCGCTGCCTTATACCGCCTTGGCACTCAACAAGCGCACCCCCAGGCCGATGAACAAGGCGCCCGTTGCACGCTTGAGTGCGGCAACCACGCGCGAGGCGTTCACGTGTTTGCGAAAGTGCATGGCACTGAAGCTGTAGAACGAATGCACGCCGCAAACGATGACGGTGCTGGTCAGGTACATGACCGTGAACTGCTCGGCGATCGGCCGGGCATGGTCGAGGAACTGCGGCAGGAAGGCGCAGAAGAAGATCAGGGTTTTCGGGTTGCTGGCCGAGACCAGGAAGGCTTCAATGCCGATCCGCCATTTCGATTGTGCTGCTGGCACGGCGACTTCGGCGGCAGCAGTCGAAACCGATTTGCGCGCAAACAGCTGGTGTGCACCGAGGTAGATCAGGTACCCCGCGCCTACCACTTTCAAGGCCAGGAACGCCGTCGGCAACGCCAGCAACATCGCCCCCACGCCCCAGGCCACTGCACTGATAACCAGCAGTTGCGCCAGCAGGTTGCCGAACAAGGTCACGCCCATGCCTGCCGGGCCATGGCGCAAGGCATTGCGCACGGTCAGCAGTACGTTGGGGCCGGGGATCAGGGAGGTCAGCAGGTATGCCAGGGAAAAGGTGAGCCAGAGGTGCAGTGCCATGTGGGCAGTCCTTGCCAAAGGGGAACAGGTGCAACAATGACAGGAGGTGCACTGGCGTGGCAATCACTGTGGGAGCTGGCTTGCCAGCGATCGAGCGCAAGGCGCTCGCAACTCAGGCAACACCTGATGTGCAGGGACTTAAAAAGAGGAAAGGTACAACGAGAAAATGGCAGGGGCGGCTGGATTCGAACCAACGCATGGCAGGATCAAAACCTGCTGCCTTACCGCTTGGCGACGCCCCTGTAGCTGTAGCGATGAGTGCCTGGCACTCGCTTGCGATGATGCAACGTGGTGCAACCTGAGACGTTGCGGGCCTACGCTGCCAGCCCCGTGAGGGCCGTTGCAAGAATGGTCGGCAATTTATCAAACTTTGTTGTGCCTGGGAAGCCCCTGACTACACAAATTGTTGTTAAAACAGCCACTTACTCTGAATCGAGGCGCCAGATCGGCGCCTCGACCGTTCACCAGCTGCGCACAACCTGGCGCAGCCGGTGTTTTACCGCCGCGTGGAGCTCAGTTCCACGGACGGTCGCCGTTCTCGTCTTTAACCCGAGTCGGCAAGCCCATCACGTCCAGCGCCTTGAGGAACGGCTCGGCAGGCAGCTCCTCGACGTTGACCATGCGCTGCACGTCCCACTCGCCACGGGCAACCAGCAGCGCTGCGGCGACTGGCGGCACGCCTGCGGTGTAGGAAATGCCCTGGCTATCGGTTTCGGCGTAGGCCTCCTCGTGATCAGCTACGTTGTAGATGAACACTTCGCGCGGCTGGCCGTCCTTGGTGCCTTTGACCAGGTCGCCGATGCAGGTCTTGCCGGTGTAACCCGGCGCCAGCGAGGCAGGATCGGGCAGCACGGCCTTGACCACTTTAAGCGGCACCACTTCCAGGCCTTCGGCGGTCTTGACCGGTTGCTCGGAAAGCAGGCCAAGGTTCTTCAGCACGGTGAAGACGTTGATGTAGTGCTCGCCGAAGCTCATCCAGAAACGCACGTTCGGCACGTCGAGGTTCTTCGACAGCGAGTGCACTTCGTCATGGCCGGTCAGGTACAGGTTCTGCGAACCGACTACCGGCAGGTCGTCGGTACGTTTGACTTCGAACATGGTGTTGCTGGTCCACTGGCTGTTCTGCCAGCTCCACACCTGCCCGGTGAACTCGCGGAAGTTGATTTCCGGGTCGAAGTTGGTGGCAAAGTACTTGCCATGGGATCCGGCATTGACGTCGAGAATGTCGATCGAATCAATGCTGTCGAAATACTGTTGCTTGGCCAGGGCCGCATAGGCGTTGACCACGCCCGGATCGAAGCCCACGCCAAGAATGGCGGTAACGTTCTTTTGTTGGCATTCCTCGAGGTGTTTCCACTCGTAGTTGCCATACCAGGGCGGCGTCTCGCAGATCTTGCCCGGTTCTTCGTGAATGGCGGTGTCCAGGTAGGCCACGCCGGTATCGATGCAGGCACGCAGCACCGACATGTTGAGGAAAGCGGAACCGACGTTGATGACGATTTGCGATTCGGTTTCGCGGATCAGCGCTTTGGTCGCTTCGACGTCCAGCGCATTCAACGAGAAGGCCTTGATCTCTGCAGGTTGCTTAAGGCTACCCTTGGCCTTGACGCTGTCGATGATGGCCTGGCATTTGGAGATGTTGCGCGACGCGATAGCAATACGACCGAGTTCGTCGTTGTGCTGCGCGCACTTGTGGGCCACCACCTTGGCGACACCTCCTGCACCAATGATAAGAACGTTCTTCTTCAATTTCTCTTTCTCTCCTTTACTGCCAGCTTACGACAGGCTGGACAAGTAGTCTTCGAACCCGAATTCACGAACCAGCTCGACACTACCGTCGAGTTGTTTCACTACGATGGACGGCATTTTCAAGCCGTTGAACCAGTTTTTCTTGACCATGGTGTAACCCGCTGCGTCAACAAACGACAGCCGATCGCCGATGGCCAGCGGACGATCGAATTGGTATTCGCCGAAAATGTCCCCGGCAAGGCAGGATTTGCCGCATACCATGTAGGTGTGTTCGCCCTCGCTTGGCGCCAGCTTGGCGTTCAGGCGGTAGATCAGCAGGTCGAGCATGTGCGCTTCGATCGAGCTGTCGACCACGGCCAGGTGCTTGCCATTGTAGAGGGTGTCGAGCACGGTCACTTCCAGCGAGGCGCTCTGGGTGATCGCCGCTTCGCCCGGCTCCAGGTAAACCTGCACGCCGTACTTCTCGGAGAACGCTTTCAGGCGCGCGCAGAAGGCGTCGAGTGCATAGCCTTCCCCGGTGAAGTGGATGCCGCCGCCGAGGCTGACCCACTCGACCTTGTACAGCAGGTGGCCGAAGCGCTCTTCGATGGTCCCGAGCATCTGGTCGAACAGGTCGAAGTCGCTGTTCTCACAGTTGTTGTGGAACATGAAGCCGGAGATCTTCTCGATGACTTCTTCGACCTTCACCGGGTCCCACTCGCCCAGGCGGCTGAACGGGCGCGCCGGGTCGGCCAGCAGGTAGTCGGAGCTGCTCACCTGCGGGTTGACGCGCAGGCCGCGGACCTTGCCTTCAGAGGCATCGGCAAAGCGTTGCAGCTGGCCGATGGAGTTGAAGATGATCTTGTCGCAGTTGTCGAGCATCTCTTCGATTTCATCGTCGGCCCAGGCCACGCTGTAGGCGTGGGTCTCGCCGGCGAACTTCTGGCGGCCGAGCTTGAGCTCGTACAGCGACGACGAAGTAGTGCCGTCCATGTACTGCTGCATCAGGTCGAACACCGACCAGGTGGCGAAGCACTTGAGTGCCAGCAGGGCCTTGGCCCCGGACTGCTCGCGCACGTAGGCGATTTTTTCCATGTTGCGCAGCAGCTTGGTTTTATCGATGAGGTAGTACGGCGTTTTGATCATTTCGAGGCCCCCGGCCAGGCCGGCCAAAAAAAGGACACGCATTGTGCCTTCCCTTGTCCCAAGTCGAAAGAGCAAAAGCGCTTTTCCCTTGATCAGCGGTCAAATTCAGAGCATTCGCAGGTGGCCGAGCCACTGTTCGACGAGCAAAACCGCGGCAATCAGGATCATCGCCAGCCCCGACACCCGGCTGACCACTTTCGCCGCCGTGGGCCGCGCCTGCAGCACCGCCTGCGAGCCAAAGCCCACCAACAGATAGACCACCGCGCAACTGAAGGCATGGACCAGGCCCAGGGTGATGACCTGTACCGGCACAGGCCAAGCGGCCATGGCGTCGGTAAATTGTGGCAACAAGGCCAGAAACAGCAGAAACACCTTGGGGTTCAAACCGCTGACGCAAGCGCCTTTGAGTGTCCAGCGTGCCCAGGAGGCCGACGCCTGTGCCTGCCCGGCTTGTGGTACCGAAGGATGGATGAGCATGTTCACGCCCAGCCACAGCAGGTAAGCCGACCCCGCCACCGTCAGCAGCGTCAGGGCCATGGGGTTGCTCGCCACCAGCCCGCCAACCCCGGCGGCGACCACCAGGGTTGCCGCCAGGTGCCCGAGCAACAGCCCGGTCACGGCAGGCACCACCACCCGGCCGCGCATACCGGCAGAAATGGCATAAGCCCAGTCCACGCCCGGGGTGATCACGAACAACAAGGATACCGCCCAGAAAGCGGCCAGCATGTTCAAGGTCATGGCTGCACCGCCTGGGGCTGCGCCTGGAAGTTTGTTGTCTGCATCGTGCTCTCTCAGTCCGGATGTGGAGTTCGGAGGGAGATTAGAGAAAAGCTGGTAGGATTATCTTTCGAATATTCCAGCCTTGACCGCCCCTGGATAAAGGTTCTTCTCAATGGACAGGATTGACCGCAAGATTCTTGCTGAACTGCAAAACGACGGACGCCTGTCGGTGACCGAACTGGCCGACCGGGTGGGTTTGAGCCTGTCGCCCTGCCACCGTCGGCTGCGTGCCCTGGAGCAATCCGGGGTGATCCAGGGCTACCGCGCGCAACTGGCACCGGGAGCCCTGGGGCTGAACTTCTCGGCGATGGTGTTCGTGACCTTGCGCGAAGGTGATCGCCAGGCGGTGAGCGCCTTTGAAGCGGCGCTGCAGGAGATACCCCAGATCGTCGAGGCGCAGCGGCTGTTTGGTGATCCGGACTACCTGCTGCAGGTGGTCAGCCGCGACCTTCCCGCCTTTCAGCAGCTGTACGATGAGCAGCTGTCGGCACTGCCCAATGTCCAGCGCCTGACCTCGACCCTGGTGATGAAGCGGGTTATCGACAACCGCCCGTTGCCGATGTGAGCCGAGCGCACAATTGCTCTAAACCCCCGTCGCGCAAACGGGTTAGGGTCGTGCATGCCCACGCCCTGTTGGGCGTCGGTAGTGCGCGATTGCGGCGCTTCAGTCAACTGTTGGCGTTGCTGCTGGTCGCTTCAGCCTGGCTGAATGTGTTTGCAAAAAGGCCTGCAGCGCTTTGACCCGCTCGGTCACCTGCGCCCGATGCGGGCACATCAGGTACACCGGAACGTGCTCGCCCTGCCACTCGCCCAGCAGCGGCAGCAGGCGCCCGGCTTCGACGTCCGCGGCCACGTCCAGCCAGGCCTTGTACGCCACGCCATGCCCGGCCAGGGCCCAGCGCCGGGCGACCTCACCGTCGTCGCAGCGATACTCGCCCTGCACCCGTACTTCGCTCACTTCACTGCCGCGCGCAAAACGCCACAGGTCGTAAGGTCGCCCGTTGCGCTGATAGATCACGCACTGATGGCGGGCCAGGTCCTGGGGCGTCGAAGGTGTGCCATGGCGGGCCAGATACTCGGGGCTGGCACAGGCAACACGGTGGTGATCGAGCAGAATCGGCAAGGCGACCATGTCGGAGTCGGCAGGCACGCCAAAGCGCAAGGCGACGTCGACCGGTTCGCGGTACAGGTCACTGGCCTGGTCATTGAGCAGCAACTGTAGCTGCACCCGCGGGAACTCGCGCTTGAACTCATCCAGCCAGGCCAGCAGCACACTGCGACCAAAATCCGACGGTGCCGCCAGTTGCAACAGGCCGCCCATCGCCAGGGACTGTTCGCGCAGGGCCTGCTCTCCCTCGGCCAGGGCCCCGAGGGCCAGGCGCACGCTGTCGAGGTAACGACGGCCTTCGTCGGTCAGCCGTTGCTGGCGGGTGGAACGGGCAAACAGGCGGACCTGCAGGCGCGTTTCCAGACGCTTGAGCGCAAGGCTGGCGGCCGCCGGGGTGATGTCCAGGCTGCGCGCGGCAGCAGACAAACTGCCCTCGTCGGCCACGCGCACGAACAGCTCAAGATCAAAAAGCGTGCTCATCAGTCCTGACCGAATACCGGACGGAAAAACGAGCGCTCATAGCTAATGATGCACCGGGTGTCCTGGGCGTACTGGAAGGCGGCCAGGCACTCAGGGTCGTTCATCGAGTCCTGGCGGTAGCGTTCGTACTCGGCAAGGCTTGGAAAGCTGAACATCGCCAGGGCGATATTGTTGGCGCCTTCGGAGGGCAGGAAGTAGCCGTGGTGCTGGCCGCCGAAGCGCTCCACCAGCGGTATCCAGAGTTTGCCGTAATGCTCGAACTCGGCGAGTTTGTAGGGGTCGAGGACGTAGCGCAGGTAGCAGGTGATCATCGGTGGCTCTCGCTCAGATTGTTCGGCAGCCGAGAATGCACGAATCCACCGCTGCCCGCATCACTCTTGAGGGCCGGCAATCTCGTCCATGAAGCCTTCAACGAACAGCTCCAGGCGCCGATGCCGCTCGGCGGCCAGGCGTGCGCCCTCCCCGGTCTGAAAACCCGAGGCCAGTTTCAGCAGCTTGGTATGGAAATGTTCGAGGCTGAACTGGCGATCCTGGTAATCACGCCCTGCCGCGGTGGGGTTGTTGAAGTCGTATAGCGCAGAGCCCATGCGCCCGCCGACGTAAAAACAACGGGCCACGCCGACCATGCCGATGGCGTCCAGGCGGTCGCTGTCCTGAAGAATTTTTGCCTCAAGGGTTTCAGGCTGCAAGCCGGCAGAAAAACTGTGGGTGGCGATGGCGTGGGCCACGGCGCTGATGCGCTCGGCAGGCCAGCCGAGTTCGGCCAACAGCGTTGTAGCCCTGTCTGCGGACAGCGTCGACGCCTTGGCGCGTAGCGGGGAATTTTTTTCGACCGCAACGCAATCGTGCAGCAAGGCGGCGGCCAACAGGATCTGCAGGTCGCCGCCCTCCTTGGCCTGGAGGGTTCGGGCGTTGGTCCAGACCCGGTGGATGTGGGCCAGGTCGTGGGAGCCATCGCCGTTGTCCGCAGGCAAGTGCGGCAACAAAAGGTCGGCGAGGGCCTGGCAGGGGTGGAACGGTTGGGCGGGCATCATGAGCGGATTCTTGGACTGGGCAATCGAAAATACGCCAGCATCGCCTGGATTGCGACCGCTTCGCGCTCGTCATCCAGGCCATCCCAGATGTGCAGACTGTACCGGCCCCATCGCTGGCAAGCCAGCTCCCACAGTGGATCTGTGTACGCCGGACTTGTGGGAGCGGGTCTTGCCCGCGATCGAGCGCGCAGCGGTCGTAATCCAGGCACCACCTGATGTGCTGGCTGTACCGGCCTCATCGCTGGCAAGCCAGCTCCCACAGTGGATCTGTGTACGCCGAACCTGTGGGAGCTGGCCTTGCCAGCGATCGAGCGCGAAGCGGTCGTAATTCAGGCAACACTGATGTGCTGGCTGGACCGGCCCCATCGCTGGCAAGCCAGCTCCCACAGTGGATCTGTGTACGCCGGACTTGTGGGAGCTGGCCTTGCCAGCGATCGAGCGCGCAGCGGTCGCAATCCAGACACCACCTGATGTGCTGGCTGTACCGGGCCTCATCGCTGGCAAGCCAGCTCCCACAGTGGATCTGTGTACGCCGGACTTGTGGGAGCTGGCCTTGCCCGCGATCGAGCGCGTAGCAGTCGTAATCCAGGCACCACCTGATGTGCTGGCTGTACCGGCCTCATCGCTGGCAAGCCAGCTCCCACAGTGGATCTGTGTACGCCGGACTTGTGGGCCCTGGCCTTGCCCGCGATCGAGCGCGCAGCAGTCGTAATCCAGGCACCACCTGATGTGCTGGCTGTACCGGCCTCATCGCTGGCAAGCCAGCTCCCACAGTGGATCTGTGTACGCCGGACTTGTGGGAGCTGGCCTTGCCAGCGATCGAGCGCGCAGCAGTCGTAATCCAGGCACCACCTGATGTGCTGGCTGTACCGGCCCCATCGCGGGCAAGCCAGCTCCCACAGTGGATCTGTGTACGCCGGACTTGTGGGAGCTGGCCTTGCCAGCGATCGAGCGCGTAGCGGTCGTAATTCAGGCAACACTGATGTGCTGGCTGGACCGGCCCCATCGCTGGCAAGCCAGCTCCCACAGTGGATCTGTGTACGCCGGACTTGTGGGAGCTGGCCTTGCCAGCGATCGAGCGCGTAGCGGTCGTAATCCAGACACCATCTGATGTGCTGGCTGTACTGGCCTCATCGCTGGCAAGCCAGCTCCCACAGTGGATCTGTGTACGCCGGACTTGTGGGCGCTGGCCTTGCCAGCGATCGAGCGCGCAGCAGTCGTAATCCAGGCACCACCTGATGTGCTGGCTGTACCGGCCTCATCGCTGGCAAGCCAGCTCCCACAGTGGATCTGTGTACGCCGAACCTGTGGGAGCGGGTCTTGCCCGCGATCGAGCGCGTAGCGGTCGCAATCCAGGCAACACCTGTATCGCGGGTCAAGCCCGCGTCTACAGGTTCTGCGCCAAGCTTGTGTGCGGATTTATCCGCGAAGGGTTGCGGAGCGCCCATAAATCACCAGCTCGCCACTGGTGGCAAGCACCAGGCTCATGCCGGTATAGGAGAACCCGAACGCGCGTACGTCGGTCTCGATCGCCAGGGTATGAAACTGCCAGGGCCGGTTGTAACGCGCGCCATGCAGCCAGGACCCCGGTTCGACCAGCAGCAGGTACTGCTCGGGCCAGGCCAGGGTGATGTTCTCCACCACCCAGCCATCGCTGGTGCTGATCGGCAGGCCACCGCCCTGAATGCCGGCCATGCGGATCACCCGGTCGTGCAGCGGGCCAATACCGCGGGTTTCCAGGTAATGGTCGCTGCCCAGGTTGTCAGTACGGTCGCGAGCGATCTTCTCGCCGGTGCGACAGTCGATCACACTGCGGCCGGAGCTTGAAGCCACCAACAGCCGCTCGCTGTCTCGGTCAAAACCGATTTCCAGCAGGCCGGCGACGGTGAACTGGCCTGTCCGCTTCCAGGGTGCTGGAGGTGGCGAGACCGGCCGTTGGCGGATGGCCTGGCGCAACGGGTCGAGGTGTCTGCTGGTCATGGCGCCTTCCAGTCCTGATGCGTCAGCCGGTACACACGTACGGGCCGCCCGTGGAACTGCACGGTATCGAAGGTATTGAAACCGGCTTTTTGCGCCACACGCAAGGAGGCGACGTTTGCAGACTCGATGATTGCAATGACGGCAGGCTGCTGTTGCTGGCTGAATACATACTCCAGCACGCCCCGCACCGCTTCGCTAGCGAGCCCCTGACGCCAAAAGCGCGTGGCCAGACGATAACCCAGGCTGGCCTGCTCCACCCATGACTTCGGGGTCACTGAGGATGGCAGTCAGGGCCGACAGGTCCTGACGAGAAAGTTCGCGGGCAAGCAAGCGCGGGGTTGCGAACCGCCCGGCGCTTGCTGCCGATAAAACATCAAATGTACCCACCCTGCCGTTCATCCGCCACATCACCCGGCAATGGCAATTTGCCAAGTGCTCGACTGAACTGTGGGTGTGCCCTTCATCACGCCTGCGAGGTGACCTCATGCGCTGGCTGCTGCTCGCCCTGACCCTGATGATCTCGGCCTGCACTTACCTGCCAGGCTCCCGGCATTTGATCGTGAGCAACCAGCAATCGCTACCTGAACCCACGCTGCACTACCTGGGCGTCGGTGGTTGGCTGGTCCACTGGAAAGGCGAAGGCCTGTTGCTCGCACCGTCGTTTTCCAACCCCGGCGGCCTGGGTATCCGTGGCCTGCCGCCGTTACGGGTCAAGGCCAACCCGCAGCGCATCGACGCGTTGATGCCAAGCGCCCGCGACGTGAAAATGCTCCTGGTCGGGCATGCCCACTACGACCATTTGCTCGATGTCCCCAGGGTCATGCACATCCATACCCCCAAGGCGACGGTCTACGGCTCGCAAACCGTCGGTCATATCCTTCATGCCGGCAAGGTTGATGCCCGCCGAATCAAGGTGCTGGTAGCAGACGAGATTGCCAACCCCTACCAGCCCAGCCGTCGCGGCACCTGGTTCTACTCCAACGGCCAGTCAGCCAAGGATGGCACCCGGCCCCAAGGGCCAACGCCCGGGATGATTCGCGCCATGCCGATCCACAGCGAACATGCCGGGCATGCCTTTGGCATCAACTTCATTCAGGGACAATACGATCACCCTCTCGGCACGCTCCCCCAAAGCCTGTTTGGCTGGCGGCTCGGTGAGGTAACCCTGGCCTGGCTGATCGACCTGCTCGACGAAAACGGCAAGCCGGTGTATCGCATCCATTACCAGGACAGCGCCGCCACCCCGCCTCTGGGCTTCCCGCCGCTGATCGCCGACGGCAAACGCATCGATGTCGAGATTCTCTGCGCCGCCAGTTGGGACCAGGTGCACAACTACCCTGCCGCCCTGCTGCGCATCACCCAGCCGCGTACCCTGGTGCTGGGGCATTGGGAAAACTTCTTCGCCAGCGACCCGAAAAAACCAGCACGGACCATCCCCTTGCAAGGCTACAAGGGGTTGCTCAAGCAGATGCCTCACTACACACCGGTCATACCCGAGCCGTTCTCCCAGGTACCGCTACCACCGCACGAGTAGAGCCCTGTGCGCACCATATTGTGTTTCGCAACCTGTGAACGCACACTCGGCCACGCCACGCCATGCCTCGCGGAGTCGACCTTGCCCACCCCACGCCAGTTCAGCAAGAAATCCAGCACCAGCAACATGCTTAATCTCAAACACCCCGAGGCGGCCTCTACTCCGGCCTATCAGGTGGGCTTCCTGCTGCTGGAGAACTTCTCCATGGCCAGCTTTACCGTGGCCATGGATGTGCTGGTGACGGCCAACCTGCTCAAGAGCCATCTGTATTTGAGCACGCCGTTTTCCCTGGACAGCGAACGGGTGACCAGTGACCTGGGCCTGGAGATCTATGCCGCGCACCTCGACCGCGCGGCCCTGGACAACCTCGATATGCTGATCGTCTGCGGCGGCTTGCGTACCCCGCTCAAGTACCCACAGCTGGACAGGCTGCTGGCCGATGCCGCCGCTCACCACCTGGCCCTCGGCGGGTTGTGGAACGGTGCCTGGTTTCTTGGCCGCGCCGGCGTGCTCGAAGGCTACAACTGCACCATCCACCCCGAACAACGGGCGAGCCTGGCCGAGCGCAGCCCGCAGTGCACCATCACCCCGGCAAGCTTTGTGCTCGACCGCGAGCGCCTGACCGCCGCCAGCCCCAACGGCGCACTGGAGATGATGCTGGCGTTGCTCAAGTGGCAACATGGTGAAGCGCTGGCCGAGGGTGTCGAGGAAATCCTGGCGTTTTCCAGTGCGCGCTTTCGCCGGGTCGACAGCAGCCAGAAAAAAACCATGAGCGCCCCCCTGCGCACTATCGTCGAGCTGATGGAAAGCAACCTGGAAGAAACCCTCAGCCTCGATCAGCTGGCCGCCTACAGCGGCCGTTCGCGCCGGCAAATCGACCGCCTGTTCCAGGCCCAGCTCGGCACCTCGCCAAGCCGCTACTACATGGAGCTGCGCATCACCAAGAGCCGGCGCCTGCTGCAGTATTCCGACCTGCCGCTGATGGACGTAGCGATTGCCTGCGGCTTTGTTTCGGTCTCGCACTTCAGCAAGTGCTACTGCGCCTATTTTGGCTACCCGCCTTCACGCGAGCAGCGCCTCGGCGAGTAAGTGCGGCGGTTGCCGCCCAGGCTCAAGCCGCCCTCCACCACCAGCACCAGCACCGCCAGCCAGATCGCCAGGTAGGTCGGCCACTGCGCCGGGGCGATGCTGTCGCCCAACAGCACCGCGGCGACCACCAGCAACACCGGCTCGACATAGATCAGCAGGCCGAACAGGGTCAGGTTCAGGCGCGGCGCCGACAGCGCCTGCAAGCCCAGCGCCGCCGCACTGATCGCGCCCAGGCCGAGCACCAGCCAGGGCAGGTTCGAGGCCAGCCCGGCAAGGCCGAGCACCACGCCACCCTTGAGCACGAAGTACAGGCTCACCGGCAGGCTCAGGCTCATGTCGAACCACAGCCCGCCCATGTTGTTGCTGTCGGTCACCCGGCGCAGCCAGAAGTACAGCGGGTAGCACAGGCTCACCACCAGCACCGGCCAGGAGATCGCCTTGGCGATGGCGATCTGGTTGATGATGCCCAGCGCCGCCAACGCACACGCCAGCAGTTGCAGGCGGCTGATCGAATCCTTGAACGCCAGGCGGCCGACAATCACCATGACCAGCGGCATGAGGAAGTAGCCCAGCGACACGTCCAGGCCATAGCCATTGATCGGTGCCCACATGAACAGCCACAGCTGCACGCCGAGCAAGGCCGCCGAAACCAGGCGAATCGCCCAGAACCCGCGCTCCTCGAACAGCCGCTGAAAAATCCGCCGCACTTGCGGCCAGTGCCCGCTGGCGACCACCATCAGGGTCAGGCACGGCACGGTCAGCAGGATCCGCCAGCCATAGATTTCGGCGCCATCCAGGGGCGCGAGCAGGCTGGTGTAGGCGTACATCACCGCGAACAGCACCGAGGCGAGGACATTGAGCGCTACGCCCAATGTGGAGTTATGCGCGGTCATTGCAAATACCTTAATCAGGGCCAGCAGAGGGTGATAATTTATTCCGCAGGCACTGATAAGTGCCCTCGTTTTCACCGCTCAAGATGAGAAATTTTTGCATGGACCTGGACGAATTCGACCTTGCCCTGCTCGCTGCCTTGCAGCGGGACAACAGCCAGCCCCTGCGCGAGCTGGCCGAACAGGTGCATTTATCCACGGCCTCGGTGCAGCGGCGTATTCAGCGTTTGAAAAAGTCCGGGGTAATACAGGCCAACGCTGCGGTCATCAACCCGGACAAAGTCGGTCAGGTGATTACCCTGATGGTCGAGGTGCATGCCGACCGCACCCAGTCGGCGGACCTGGACGCGATGAAGCGCGCCTTCTCAGGGCCGGCGATTCAGCAGTGCTATTACGTCACTGGCGATGCCGACTTCTTGCTGGTACTGACGGTGGCGAGCATGACCGTGTTCCAGGACATCGCCCAGCGGCTGTTTCACGATAACCCCAACGTGAAATGGTTTCGGACCGTTGTGGTGCTGGACCGGGTCAAGACGACGTTGCAGGTGCCGCTCTAGGCTGTGCGCCTGCCTGCACCGGCCTCATCGCTGGCAAGCCAGCGCCCACAGGGTTCCGGTGCATGCACATCCACTGTGGGAGCTGGCCTTGACCGCGATGGGTTGCAAAGCAGCCCCGCCATTATTGCGGCGGTAAAGCCTTTAGTGCCGCCGCCAACGCCTCGGCACTGGCATATTCCTTCTGCGCCACCACCTTGCCCTGCTCCAACTGAAGCCACAACACCTTGTCCTCAGCCCCCGGATACTGCGCGACGACCTTGCCGTCGCGGTCCAGCACCACCCGGTAGTTGTAATCGCGCATGGCCGGGATCGCGAACAGCTTGCTGATCAGCGCCGACATGCGCTGGATATCGGCGACGAACACCGCATCGCGCGCCTCCAGGTAGCCCTTGGGCTGCTCGCCCAGCGCGGCCTTGACCAGCTTGGCCGCGTCCATGTTGCGCGCCACCAGCAGCACGCGGGTCTGCGCGTTGAGGCTGTAGGCCTGGTCGTGCTGGTCAAGCAAGGTAAACGGCGCCAGGCGCTCGCCGACGTCGGCGGCACTGGCCAATAGCGGCGTCAGGCTCAGTAGCAGGGCAATGGCATATTTCACAGGTGACCTCGTTGTCAGTGCAGGACTGCTGATCCTAGCGTGGATACCAGGGCTAAAGTACCCTTTGCGGGAGAACATCCCGGCGCGGCAAGCGGCCATTGAGCACGGCATAAGCCCCAAGCCCAATCAGCAATCCCCAGAACGCCCCGCCAATCCCGAGCACATTGATATTGGCGGCCGCCGCCAGAAAAGTGATCAGCGACGCTTCGCGGGTTTGCGCATCGGCCATGGCATTGGCCAGGCTGCCACCAATGCTGCCCAGCAGCGCCAACCCCGCCAGGGTGCTGATGAAAGTGGCCGGAAAGGCCATGAACAGCGCGGCCAGGGTTACCCCGAAGACACCGACAACAAGGTACAACACGCCTGCTGCCACCCCGGCGATCCAGCGCTTGCCGGGCTCTTCGTGGGCCTCCTTGCCCGTGCAGATCGCCGCGGTGATTGCAGCGATGTTGAAGGCGTGGGCGCCGAACGGCGCCATCAACAGCGAGCCCAGTCCGGTAAGGGTGACGATGGGGTTGGCACTGGCCTTGAAGCCGTCATTGCGCAGCACCAGCATGCCGGGCATGTACTGGCCGGTCAGGGTAATCAGGAACAACGGCAGGGCTACGCTGAGCACGGCATTGAGCGAAAACACAGGTGCGGTGAAGACCGGCGCCGCCAATTGCAGGCGCAGCCCCGACAAGTCCAGTTGCCCGCGCATCAGCAAAAAGCCCAGCCCCAGCAGCAAAATGCCCACCACCGCATAGCGCGCACTGAAGCGTTTGAAGAGCAGATAGGCAACGATCAGCAGCGCGGCCAGCAGCGGGTCGACGCTCAGCCCGGCAAAGGCACCGATGCCGAATTGCAGCAGGATCCCGGCCAGCAGCCCCGCCGCAATGCCCGCTGGAATCAGGCGGATGAGCTTGTCGAAACAGCCCGATAAGCCCAGCAGCACGAACGCGGCCGCCGAGACCAGGTAAGCGCCTACCGCCTCGGCATAAGGCGTACTGGCCAAGGCTACGACCAGAAAGGCCGCCGCCGGGGTGGACCAGGCGGTGATGATCGGCTGACGCATCACCCAGCTGAGCAACAGCCCGGTAACGCCAACGCCGATGGATACCGACCACACCCAGGAAGCCGTGAGTGCGGGGCTCAAACCGGCAACCTGGGCCGCCTGGAACACCAGGATGAACGTCCCGCCATAGTTGACGATCACCGAGATAAGGCCGGCAATGATCGGATGGATGAGGTCGCTGGCGCGTATCGCTGAATCAGGCATAGCAGGTGGTTCCTTGCAGGTAGGCAGTGACGAGCGACCGAGTGTACGAATAGACTGGCCTGCCCATTCAGGCCAGTTTTTTCACTTACAGCAGACCACATGACAACCACGTTCGAGCTTGAAACCCTGAAGATGCGTGTCAACGACGCGCAGTTCGCGCCGCTGGACCTGCACCAGCGTATCCAGCGCGCCTTGCGTGCACTGATCCTTGAAGGCGCACTGGCCGGCGGCATGAAACTGCCGGCGACGCGGACCCTGGCCACGTCGCTGGGGGTGGCCCGCGACACCGTCGAGAACGCCTATGTGCAATTGCAGCGCGATGGCTACATCCTGCGCCGCGAGGGTTCGGGGAGCTATGTGTCGCACAACCTCGGCGCGCAACTGCACGGCGGCACGCAACGGCGCATCAAGGCCCAGGCACAAAAAACCAGTAACCGGCTGCCTGGCCAGGGCCTGAGCCAGCGTGGCCAAACCCTCTTCGACAACGGTGGCGTCAGCGATCAACAGGCAATCAAGGCCTTTGCCACCGGCCTGCCGGAAACCCGCTCGTTCCCGATGGATGTCTGGGAGCGCCTGCAACGCCAAGCCGTGAAAGACCATCGCGACAACGTCCTGCTACATGGTGACCCACAGGGCTGCGAGGCCCTGCGCAAGGCCATCGCCACCTACCTGAATCTGGAGCGTGGCGCCAAAGTGGCACCCGAGCAGGTGCTGGTGCTCAGCAGTACCCGCCAGGCGCTGTTCCTTTGCGCACAGATGCTGGTGGACGCCGGCAAGCCGATCCTGCTGGAGAACCCCGGCTACTTTGGCGCGAAAAAAGCCTTTGAGGCGGCGCAAGCGCGGATCGTACCCATCGACGTCGACGCCCAGGGCATCCGTACCGACCTGCTGCGTGCCGACCGCAGCGGCGCCCGCTGCGTCTACCTCACCCCTTCGCATCAGTACCCCACGGGCGCGACCCTGAGCCTGGAGCGCCGCCTTGAACTGATCAACTGGGCAGCGGAAAACGGCACGTGGATCATCGAGGACGACTACGACAGCGAATTCCATTACGACGGCCTGCCGACCACCTGCGTGCAGGGCCTGGACAGCCACCAGCGCACCCTCTACATCGGCACCTTCAGCAAGACCCTCTACCCCGGCCTGCGCATCGGCTACATGGTGCTGCCGGCGGAGCTGGTGGCGCCCTTCAGCGCGGCACGCAGCATCATCGACGGGCATACGCCGCAGGTGCTGCAACTGACCCTGGCGCGCTTCATGGACGACGGCCACTACAACGCCCATGTGCGAGCCATGCGCAAACTCTACGCCGGACGCCGGGCGTGCCTGCTCGAGGCCATTGGCAAGCACCTGGCGGGCATCGTCACCGCCATGCGCCCGCCGGGTGGCCTGCAGATTCCCTGTGTGCTCGAGCCGGGCTGGTCAGAACCACAGACCCAACGCCTGGCCGCCCGTGCCGGTGTGCAACTGCCCGGGCTCAGCCGCTTGTATGCCAGTGAACACAAGCAGCAGGGCTGGTTGCTGGGCTATTCATCACTGACGGCCAGTGAAATCGAAACGGCGATCCGGCAGCTGGCCAAGGCCCTGAAACAACCATCGCGTCAGTGAAAAATAGTGGTAGCAACTATCTGTGGGAGCGGGCTTGACCCGCGATGAGGCCAGTACAACCAGCACATCAGGCGGCGCCTGGTTTACGACCGCTTGCGCTCGATCGCGGGTCTAGTCGGGACGCCGCACCGCCGCTCCCACAGGTCGCTCCTCGAGCAGTTGCTGGATCACCTGCTCCTGGGTGTCGTAGGCGCCCTCGCCAAAGTGCACATAGCGCACCTGGCCGTTGCCGTCGACGATGTAGTGCGCCGGCCAGAACTGGTTGCCGAAGGCGTTCCAGATCGCATAGTCGTTGTCGATGGCCACCGGGTAATCGATGTCCAGCTTGGCCACTTGCTCGCGCACATTGTCGACCACCCGTTCTTCGGCGTACTCCGGGGTGTGCACGCCGATCACCACCAGGCCCCGCTCAGCGTAGCGCTTGGCCCAGGTGTTGACGTGCGGCAGGCTGCGTCGGCAGTTGATGCACTCGTAGGTCCAGAAGTCCACCAGCACCACCTTGCCCTTGAGCGCTTCGCGGTCAAGTGGCGGCGAGTTGAGCCACTGCACGGCACCCGCCAGCTCCGGCATCGGCCCCAGTACTTCAAGGCTTGCAGGCGTGCCAGCGAAAAGGCGGTTGCCCAGGCCTGCGGCCGCCAGCAGCACGGCCAGCAAGGCGGCCAGGCCCAAGGCCCGGCGGCGGGTAGCGTTAACGTTGATGTTCATGGACGAACCTCCCTGGTCGATGGCTTAACCGCCTTCATGGCAGTCGCTGGCAAATTTCTGGTACTGCAGGCGGTGCTCCTTGCCCTGGGAATCAAGGTAGTCCATTTGCGCATTGACCACGCCGCAGCCGATGCGGCTGTCTTCGTGCAAGGCCAGGACCTTGTGCACATCCAGTTGCTGGCCATAGCGATAGGGCTGCACCGGCACGTTGTCGTTGGCCTGGGCGGCAATGGTGCCGAAGCTCAGCAGGGTCACCAGGCTGGCAGTGGCAAGGGGCTTGATGTTCATGGCGGTACTCCCGAAGCAGGTTGCAAGGCGGTGAAGGGTTCCACCGCGTTGCTGGCTATTTCAGGCCCGCCAGGTATCGCCGATGTGTCCGGATCGCGCCGTTTTGCCTCCTCAGGTATCTATGGCCACAGCAGATACACTGCAATACAAACCCCGGCAGGCAAGCGACACCGGCCTCGGTACACTTGCCGCCACCACCATGACGGGAGCCGGACGATGGAGCATGTCGATCACATCCTGATCGTCGACGATGATCGCGAGATCAGGGAGCTGGTGGGCAACTACCTGAAAAAGAACGGGCTGCGCACCACCATCGCCGCCGATGGCCGGCAGATGCGCGCCTTCCTCGAGTCCAATGTGGTCGACCTGATCGTGCTCGACATCATGATGCCCGGTGACGACGGCCTGCAGTTGTGCCGCGAACTGCGCGCCGGCAAGCACAAGGCCACGCCAGTGCTGATGCTGACCGCCCGCAACGACGAAACCGACCGCATCATCGGCCTGGAAATGGGCGCCGACGATTACCTGAGCAAACCCTTTTCGGCTCGCGAACTGCTGGCCCGAATCAACGCCGTACTGCGCCGCACGCGCATGCTGCCACCGAACCTGACCGTCAGCGAAAGCAGCCGCCTGATCGGTTTCGGCCACTGGCGCCTGGACACCACGGCGCGTCACCTGCTCGACACAGACGGCACCCTGGTGGCCCTGAGCGGCGCCGAGTATCGCCTGCTGCGGGTGTTCCTCGATCATCCGCAACGGGTGCTCAGCCGCGAGCAACTGCTCAACCTCACGCAAGGCCGCGAAGCGGATATCTTCGACCGCTCCATCGACCTGTTGGTCAGCCGCCTGCGCCAGCGCCTGCAGGATGACGCCCGCGAGCCGGCCTACATCAAGACGGTACGCAGCGAGGGCTATGTGTTCTCCTTGCCGGTACAACGGGTCGAGGCCTGAACATGACTACCCTGTTGCGCTGGCCGCGCACCCTCGCCTCGCGCCTGGCGCTGATCTTCTTCACCGGCCTGGTGCTGGCTTATGGGCTGTCGTTCAGCTTCCAGTTCTACGAGCGCTACCAGAGCTCGCGCTCGATGATGCTCGGTAACCTGGAGCAGGACGTCGCCACCTCCGTGGCCATCCTCGACCGCCTGCCGGCCGCTGAACGCGCCGCCTGGCTGCCGCGCCTGGAGCGGCGCACCTACCGCTACCGCCTTGATAGCGGCGAGCCCGGCCAGCGCCTGAGCATGGACGATGCGCCCATGGCCGCGCTGTCCATCAGCAAGGCCCTGGGCGGCCAGTACGCGCTGGACTACCAGAACATCCCCGGGCCCACACCGCACTTCCAGGTGCGCCTGCGCCTAGCCGATGGCAAGCCGCTGACTGTAGACGTCACCCCGGCGCCGGTGCCGATGTCGAGCTGGCTGCCCGTGGTCCTGCTGATCCAGCTGGCGGTGCTGTTGCTGTGCACCTGGCTGGCGGTGAAAACCGCGATCCGCCCGCTGACCCGCCTGGCCGAAGCGGTCGACCAGCTCGACCCCAACGCCCCGGGGCCACAGCTGGACGAAAGTGGCCCACGGGAAGTGGTGTATGCCGCGGTGGCCTTCAATACCTTGCAGGCGCGCATCGGCGCCTACCTGAAAGAGCGCATGCAACTGCTGGCGGCGATCTCCCATGACCTGCAGACGCCGATCACGCGCATGAAGCTGCGGGTCGAAGCCATGGACAATGGCCTCGACAAAGACAAATTCTGGAGCGACCTGGAGGCCATGGAACACCTGGTGCGCGAAGGCGTGGCCTATGCCCGCAGCATCGATGGCAACAGCGAGGTGCCGTGCCGGGTCAACCTCGATGCCTTTCTCGACAGCCTGGTGTTCGACTACCAGGACAGCGGCCAGCCGGTCGAGCTGCACGGCAAGAACGGCGCGCTGATCGAGACCCGCCCGCAAGCCTTGCGCCGGGTGCTGGTGAACCTGATCGACAACGCCCTGAAGTTCGCCGGCGCGGCGCAGCTTGAGGTGCACAGCAGCGCCAACCACAGCACTGTGATTCGCGTGCTCGACCAGGGCCCGGGGATTCCCGCCGAAGAGCTCGACGCGGTATTGCAGCCCTTCTATCGCGTGGAGAACTCGCGCAACCGCAGCACCGGCGGCACCGGCCTGGGCCTGGCTATCGCCGCGCAGCTCACCCAGGCCATCGGCGGCTCCCTGACCTTGAGCAACCGGGCCAGCGGTGGGCTGTGCGCGCAGATCGAACTGCCCTGAAGCCGCTGGCGCGGCCACGCTCAGCCTTGATCAGCTACTGCGGCGCGGCAGTGGCCGGGTACCAGCACCGCAGTGATGCTGGCGAATGGAATGCAGCGGCATTCATCATCGCAGGCGAAGTACAGCTGCAATTGGTGCGCGCCCCAGTCGATGCGGCGTACTTCGCCTGACTGGCTGTCCATGACCCCGTACTCGGCGGCAAAACAGCCATACAGCACCACGGTGTCTCCAGGTTGATACAGGCGAAGACGCTCTTTGTTGTCGTCGTCCATGTCCGCATGGCTCCAGCCCTTGAACCGGCATCATCACCCTCTGCAAGCGGGTGCGCTACTGGCAAAAATACCAGGCCCCGTTCATGCCGCTTTCTGCCGCGGCACCAGGGTGATCCAGTAGCGGCTGCGTGCCTGCACCGCCAGCGGCAGGCTGGCAGCCAGCAAGGTCAACACCCGGTCGGTGTCATCCAGGCGGAAGGTCCCCGTAACCTTGAGCGACTCCAGCGCCGGCTCCCAGCGCAACCAACCCGGCCGATAACGCGACAGCTCACGCAAAAATTGCCCCAGCGGCTGGTCGTTGACGCTCAGCACACCGTCGCGCCAGTCCGGTTGATGGGGATCGAAACGGTCCATGGCGCCACTGCCGTCGGCGCTGATGGTCAGTTGATCGCCGGCCTGCAAGGCCAGCGCCGCACCGTGGCGCGGCCGCACCTGCACCGAGCCATGCAGCACGGCGATGCGACACTGTTCGGCATCGCGGCGCAGGCACACCTGGGCCTGGCCAACGCTCACCCGGGCCATGCCCAGCTCGACGTGCAGGGCTTGGGCGCGACTGACGTTCAGGGCGATCTCACCCTCGACCAGAGTCAAGCGCTGGTGAACAAGGTCAAGGTCGACGGCTGTGGCGGTGTTCAATTGCAGCAGGCTGCCATCGGCCAGGCGCACGCCACGGCGTTCACCCACTGCGGTACGCAGGTCGGCGCGCAAGGCCTGCAGCGGCGTCTGCTGGCTGAGCAGCCAGCCAGCAGGCAGCAACACGGCTACCATCAGGCCGCGCTTGAGCAAGGTACGACGGTTCGGTTCGGGGCGATCCAGGCTGGCCATGGCCAAGCTTGGCGGCACCTCCTGAAAGCGTTGGCGCAAGCCTTCGGCACGCTGCCAGATCTGCTCGTGCTGCGGGCTTGCCGCGCGCCAGTACTGCAAGCGCTGCAAGTCGTCGGCGCTGGCGCGCCCGGAATCGAGCAAGGCCAGCCAGCGCGCCGCCGTGCGGGCCAGTTGCCGGGATTCGCGGCTGAAGGTGCGGTTCATAGATCAACCAACAGGCAATGCTCATAGGCCTGAGCCATGTAGCGTTTGACCGTACGCTCACTGACAGCCAGACGCTCGGCAATCTGTGCGTAGTTCAGGCCTTCGAGCTGCGACCAGAGAAACGCCCGACGCACTGCTGGTGGCAAGCCATCGAGCAGTTCGTCCAGGGCCTGCAAGGTTTCCAGCAGCAACCAGCGTTGTTCCGGTGACGGCATCTGCGCTTCGGGCAGGTTGGCCAGGGCCTCGAGGTAGGCCTGTTCCAGGCTGCGGCGTTTGTGGAAGTTGACCAGCAAGCGCTTGCCGACGGTCAGCAGGTAGGCCCGCGGCTCACGCAGTTCGCTAAGCACCTGGGGGCTGGCCAGCACCCGCAGGAAGGTGTCCTGGCTGAGGTCGGCGGCATCCCAGCGGTTGCCCAAGCGCTGATACAACCAGCGTTCAAGCCAGCTGCGATGCTCCCGATAGAGGCCATGCAGGGTCTGCTCGGTTGGGCTCGCCGCTTCGCTCATGTCTACGCACCTGGATGGATCAGACTCAAATGAGATTGATTCTAATTAATACCCTGGCGCAATCCAAGCGCTATTACACGGCTTTTATCATCTGCCAGCGCTGGCGCACCTCCCGCACTGTGGGGGCCGATACCCCGCGCAGTGGGTGTGTGCTTTTGCCGCTTGCAAGACACCAGTCCGCGGTTGGGCCTTCACCTGGCGTGGCGCAGCGACGATCCCTCGCCGCTGCCGGGGCGCGTTATCGCGTTGACTGAAAGCGCGGACACTGGCCTTCGAGCCGATACCGCAGGGTAACCAGCTGGCCGCTGGAGTCTTCAAAGGTCATCAGCATTGGCGCCGCTTCGCAGCCGCGGGCCATGGGTGTTTGCTCGATCAGACGGGCGACATCCACAGATTTGCCGTAGGCAAAATCCTGGATCGCGGGGACGGTCTTGCCGGTTCTTGCTGCATAGGCCTGCACTGCCTGCTCATGGGCAACCAGACGCGCATCCTTTACCTCTGGTGCCGAAGCCCGCGCGCTTTGGCCGGCCAGCAGAACCACTGCGGCCAATACCAAACCTTGCGTGCGCTTCATTGGCGGATACCTCGAATAAAGTTAAATGACGACAGTAACAACGGCTTTGAGCTTACGCCCCTAATGGCATTTCAGCTACAAAGTGATACCAAGCGCCTGACGCAATTGCTCGCCTCGGCGGTCGGATGCGGCGCTGACCAGGGCGTAGTTGTAGTCCCCTCGCGACCAGTAGCGGGCCTGCAGCTGGCCGTCGGTTCGCTCACCACTGGGCATGCGCGCATAGTGCTCACCCGGCGAGCGCAGGAACAGGCTGACCCGCTGGCCCCGGGCGTCTTCAAACAACAACAGCGCCGCCGGCCCCTGCTCGTTGCTCAGCAGCCGCGCACCTAGCGGGGTAAAACCGTAGGCCGAGAGGTCCGGTAAAGTGCCGACATGGGCAAAGTGCTGGCCCAGCCAGGCCTGCAGGCGCGCCGGGTCCTGGGCGCTGAGGTCGAGGGCCTTGGCATCGGCGAACAGCCGATGGGCCTGCACGGCATCGGCCATCGGCGGGTTGCTGGCCAGCAGGCTCGCCTCGCGCACCTGCCAGCCGCCCAGGCCGCCGATGCCCAGGGTCAGCAGCAGTACCGCAGCACTGGCCCAGCGCCGTTGCCGCCGGCGGCGCAACTCACGGCGCACGTTGGCCGGGTCCAGGCGCGGGTTGGGTGCTTGCGCGGCAAAGCCGGACAGCGCCGCGCGCAGCTGGCGGGCATCGTTGCGCCAGGCTTCGACCCGCGCCGCCTGCTCGGGGTTGGCCGCCAGGTACAGCTCCACCGCCCGCCGCCGCTCGCTGTCCAGGCGCTCGTCGACATAAGCGTGCAGTTCGTGTTCGGACGGGATCAAGCTCATTTCAACCTCCGCAGCGCCGGGGGCGGTGTGTCGCCCTCGGCCAGTTCGCGCATGGCCGCGCGGGCGCGCGACAAGCGTGACATTACCGTGCCAATCGGCACATCCAGGGCCAGGGCAGCCTCCTTGTAGCTCAGGCCTTCAACGCTGACCAGCAACAGCAAGGCACGCTGCTCGGTGGGCAGTTGCGCGAACGCTGCCAGGCCCAACTGGGCAACGACGATATCTTCGGTGTTGCTGCCCGCCTCCTCGCTGCGGCCGAACCAGGCCAGCCAACGTGCCTGGCGGCGTTCGCGGCGTTTGCCGTCGATAAACTGCCGGTACAGGATCGAGAACAGCCAGGCGCGCAGGCTGGCGTCTTCGCGTTGTTGACCACGGCGGCTCAAGGCGCGCTCGACCGTGGCCTGGACCAGGTCGTCGGCGCTGCTGGCCTCGCGGGTCAGCCACAGGGCGAAGCGACGCAGGCGCTCAAGCATCTGGCGTAATTGCTCGTCGTCTAGTTCGTTCATTGCCGCAGTCTTGGCCTGTAGGCGATCAGTGTACGAAGCAGACGCTGGCGGTGAAGAATTATTCCCTGATGCTGGAATAAAATTCTGCGCCACGCGTCGTACGGGCTCATTCACTGACCCGGATCATCGCCATGAGCACTCCGTTACACGGTCGCCCGCGCGCCTTGCGCCTGGCTGCCATCGGCTTCGGGCTGACGGCCCTGGCCGCAGGTTTTGCCTATGCCGCCGGCTGGATCGGCGCCGAGCGCCTGACCCCGAAGCGCATTATCGACACCTTCGAAGCCCAGGCCGGGCACTACCCCGGTTACCGTAAGAATCACGCCAAGGGCCTGTGCGTCAGTGGCTACTTTCAGAGCAGCGGCACTGCGGCGAAGCTGTCCACTGCGAGGGTGTTCAGCCAGGCCAGGGTGCCGGTAATCGGCCGCTTCGCCATCGGCGGCGCCAACCCCCACAGCCCTGATGCCAGCGTGCCGGCCCGCAGCCTGGCGCTACAACTGCGCAGCGACGATGGCCAGCAGTGGCGCACCGGCATGAACACGCCGCCGGTGCTGGCGGTGGGCACGCCCGAGGCCTTCTACCAGCAAGTGCTGGCCATGACCCCCGACCCGGCCTCCGGCAAACCGGACCCGGCGCGCCTGCAGGCATTTTTTGCCGCCCACCCGGAGAGCGCCGCCTTTCGCCAATGGGCCAAGGACTACAAAGCCTCGGACAGTTTCGCCAGCTCCAGCTACAACAGCATCAACGCTTTTGCCCTGATCGATGCCGCTGGCAAGGCCCGCTACGTGCGCTGGAGCCTGTTGCCGCAAACCCCGTTCGCCGCCCTGCCGGCTCAGGTCGACGACAACGACTACCTGCAACACGACCTACGCCAGCGCCTGAACCAGGGCCCGCTGCGCTGGACCCTGCAATTGACGCTGGCCGCAGCCGGCGATGCCGTCGATGACCCGAGCCAGCCCTGGCCTGCGCAGCGGCCCACGGTAAACGCCGGCACCCTGGTGATCGACCAGGTCGATGCCGCGGAACAAGGCGCCTGTCGCGACCTGAACTTCGACCCGCTGATTCTGCCGAGCGGCATCCAGCCTTCGGCCGACCCGATCCTCGCGGCGCGCTCGGCGGCCTACTCGGAATCCTTCAACCGCCGCAGCCGTGAAGCCGCGCAGCTGGGAGCTCGCCGATGAAACCTGTTGCCTTCCACCCCCTGGCCCGCGTCCTGCACTGGCTGATGGCGCTGCTGATCCTGGCCATGCTGTTTGTTGGCGTGAGCATGGTCAGCGACCTGTCGCCGCGCCATACCTGGCTGATCAGCCTGCACAAGGCCATTGGCCTGGCCCTGTTGCTGCTGGTGATCGTGCGCATTGGCGTACGCCTGAGCCTGCCGCACCCGCCGCTACCCGACGACTTGCCGCCACTGCAGCGCTGGGCGGCGAAAGCTTCGCACCTGTTGCTGTACGGGCTGATGCTGGCGATGCCGGTGCTGGGCTGGGGCATGCAGTCTGCCGGCGGCTATCCGCTGCCGCTGCAACTGCCGGCGCTGGTGCCCCACGACCTGCAACTGTATGCCCTGCTGCGCCAGGCCCACGGCTGGCTGGCCTATGTGCTGTTTGCCAGCGTGCTGGTGCACCTGGGTGCGGCGCTGGTGCACGGGCTGGTACGCCGTGACGCCGTGCTGCGCAGCATGTGGCCGGGGCCACTGCCAAAGGATTAATATATTAATTAATTTCCGTTCCAGGCCATTTCTACCAGCAAGAGGTCTATTCAAAAATAAAGATAATATGTTAACAATATAGGCAGAGACACCTGGCACCCGCCACACACAACAACAAGAAAGGTAGCCCCCAATGCTTCTGCCCCGTTCGCTGACGGTGAGTGCCGGCCTGTGCGCCGCATTCACCCCCTACATCGCCCAGGCCGAGTTCATCAAGGACAGCAAGGCCAGCCTTGAGGCGCGCAACTTCTACTTCAGCCGTGACTTTCGCCAAAGCGGCGCGCCGCAGAGCCAGGCGCGGGAATGGGCTCAGGGCTTCATCCTGAAAATGGAGTCGGGCTTTACCGAAGGCACCGTAGGCTTTGGCCTTGATGCCCTGGGCGAGCTGGGGGTCAAGCTCGACGCCAGCCGCGACCGGCGCGGTACCGGCCTGCTGCCCTTCGGCGCCAGCCAGGAGCCGGTGGACGACTACAGCGAACTGGGCCTGACCGCCAAGCTGCGGGTCAGCAAAACCACCCTCAAGCTCGGCACCCTGCAACCGATGCTGCCGGTGGCGGCGATCAACGACGTGCGCCTGCTGCCTTCGACCTACAGCGGCGGCCTGCTGACCTCCCAGGACATCGACGGCCTGACCCTAAACCTCGGCCGCCTGGAAAAACAAAACCTGCGCGACTCCTCAAGCAACGACGAGATGAGCTACGCCGGGGTCGAGAGCAATCACCTGGACCTGGCCGGCGGCACCTACGCGATCAACCCGCGCCTGGCCGTCAGCTATTACTACGCGCAGATGCAGGATATCTACCGCCAGCACTACGCCGGGCTGGTCCACGACCTGCCCCTGGCAGAAGGCATCAACCTGCGCAGCGACCTGCGTTACTTCGACACCCGCGAACAGGGCAGCCACAACCTGCGCGCGGCCTCGCGGGTCGACGGCGGCAAGATCGACAACCGCTTCTTCAACGGCATGCTGACCCTGGGCGTGGGCGCACACAAGTTCGGCCTCGGTTACCAGAACCTCTCAGGCGATGGCGATTTTGCCTACCCGGGCCTGGACCCCTACTCGGTCAACCTGGTCACCGTGAACGTCTTCACCAAGGCTGAAACCGATGCCTGGCAGGCGCGTTACGACTACAACTTCGCCGCCCTCGGCCTGCCGGGCTTGAGCTTCATGACCCGCTACGTGAATGGCAGCCATATCGAAACCGCCAGTGTCAGCGGCGGTAAGGAATGGGAACGCGATACCGACATTGCCTACGTGGTGCAAAGCGGGCCGCTGAAAAATGTCAGCGTGCGGCTGCGCAACGCCACCTTCCGTTCCAGTGGCGGCCTGACCACGGACATCGACGAGAACCGGCTGATTGTCGGCTACACCCTGGCGCTCTGGTAAGCAAAGGTGGCGGCCGTGTGAAAACAACGCTTTATTAGTTTTTTGGGAATGCTTATCATCTGCATTATTTTTCCGGGATGCAGCCAGGATGAGCGCACCGCCGTCACCGCCCAATGCCGAACTCGGCCAGCTCTATCAGCACCATCACCTGTGGTTGCAACACTGGCTGCGCCGGCGCCTGAGCTGTCCGCAACGGGCGGCGGACCTGATGCAGGACACCTTCGTACGCATCCTCGCCTCCTCCGAGGCGCTGGAGCTGGTGCGCCTGCTGCGTGAGCCGCGCAACTACCTGGCGACGGTGGCGCGGCGGGTGATGATCGATCATTTCCGTCGTCAGCAACTGGAGCGCGCTTACCTGGAAGCCTTGGCAGCGCAACCGCAAGCCGAACAGATCTCCAGCGAAGAGCAGGTGCTGATTCTGGAGACCCTGCGTGAAATCGACCAACTGTTGGCGGGCTGCGGCGCCAAGGCACGCAAGGCGTTTCTGATGGCCAACTGGCTGGGCATGACCTACGTGGAAATTGCCGAGGCCCTGGGTGTGTCACTGACCACGGTGAAAAAGTACCTGATCAAGACCACCGAGCGCTGCCTGCTGCTCGCTTACGATGCTCAGCCATGACTGACCGCGAGCGCCAGCGCCAAGCCCTGAAGTCCGCCGCCCGCTGGCATGTGCAACTGACCGCCGGCGATGCCCCGGCCGAACTGCACCAGGCCTGGCAGGTATGGCTGGCCAGCGCTGCCGAGCATCGCTGGGCCTGGGCGCGGGTCGAGCAGTTGCAGGGGCGCCTGGCCAGTGTGCCAGGCGGCCTCGCCTTCGATACCTTGCAGCGTAGCGAAGCCGAAGGCCTGCCCCGGCGCAGCGTGCTCAAGGGCCTGCTGCTGGCCAGCGGCCTTGGTCTTGGCGGCTGGGCCAGCTATCGCAGCCAGCCGGCGCAGCACTGGCTGGCGGATGTGCACAGTGCCACCGGTGAAATTCGTCACCTGACCCTCGCCGACGGCAGCCAGTTGGTGCTCGACACCGCCAGCGCCGTGGACATCCGCTTCGATGCTCAGCAACGACTGATTCGCCTGCGTCACGGGCGGGTTTTTCTGACTAGCGGCAAGGACAGCCGGCAACGCCCCTTGCGCGTGGAAACCGCCCAAGGCCTGGTCGAAGCCCTGGGCACGCGCTTCAGCGTCGATCAGCGCGAAGCCGCCAGCCAGGTCGAGGTGTTCGAGCAGGCGGTGCGCATCAACCCGCATCAGGCGCCGGCTCGTCGCCTGGACGCTGGCCAGCGTTGCCAGTTCGACAGCCATGCGGTCCACGCCACGCAGGCCGTCGCCAGCAGCGAAGCGGCCTGGACCAGCGGGCACCTGATCGTCGAGGACTGGCGCCTGGGCGATGTACTCGAAGAACTCGGCCGCTACCGCCCTGGGCTGTTGTCCTACGCCAGTGAGCTTAACGGGCTACGCGTCTCAGGGACCTTCTCCCTCACCAACAGCGATGCGGCGCTGTCGGCCCTGGCCACGTCGTTCAAGCTTCAGGTACGCCGGTACAACCGCTTCTGGGTCAGCGTTGGCCTGAGTTGAAATTCTTTCAGCAAGGGGTGCCTGTTTTTTTTCGTTCGTCCGCCTCTGTAGGAAATAATCTCATTTGCGAACGAAGAGGATTTCCATGCAACCCCGCTTCCCCCGTGCCCTCCTCCCCCAGCTGATTGGCCGACACCTGCTTGCCGCCGCTCTGGTCATGCCCCTATTGCCCCTCGACGTTGCCCAGGCAGCAGAGACCGACAGCGCCAGTAACGGCCAGGTATTTGCCATTGACGCGGGTTCCTTGAGCCAGGTGTTGGGCAGCTTTGCGGCGGCGGCCGGGGTCAACCTGTCGTACGACGCGCAACTGACCAGCAGCCAGCAGAGCCCGGGCCTGCAGGGGCGTTACGGGGTACTCGAAGGCCTGAGCCGGATCCTCGCTGGCAGTGGCCTGCAGGCTTACCGCCAGGCCGACGGCAGCTACTCGATCCGCCCGCTGCCGGCCAGTGATGGCGCGCTGGAACTGGGCGCCACCACCATTGGCGCCAGCACCCTGAACACCCACATGGAAACCACCGACAGCCTCACCGTGCGTCAGGTCAGCTTTGCCAAGGGCGAGCACTCACTGCGCGAAACGCCGCAGTCGGTGACGGTGATCACCCGCAAAATGATGGATGACCAAAACCTCACTACCCTCGAACAGGTGATGGAGAAGACGCCAGGGATCACCGTGCATGACTCGCCCATGGGCGGCAAATACTTCTACTCGCGCGGTTTCATGCTCGCCGGCCAGTACCAGTACGACGGCGTGCCGCTGGACCTGGGTGGCAACTACGTACAGGCCAACAGCTTTGCCAGCGACATGGCCTATTACGATCGTGTCGAAGTGCTGCGCGGCGCCGCCGGCATGCTCAAGGGCTCTGGCAGCTCTGCCGGCGGGGTCAACTTCATCCGCAAGCGCGGCCAGGAAAAGGCCGCCACCAGCGTCAGCCTTTCGGCCGGCTCCTGGGACAACTACCGTGCCCAGCTCGATACCGGTGGCCCGCTGAACGAATCCGGCAGCCTGCGTGGCCGGCTGGTGGTTGCCGGGCAGGACCGCCAGTATTTCTACGACATGGGCAAGCGCGACGACCAGGTGGTCTACGGCGCCCTGGACTACGACTTCAACGACGCCACCACCCTCGGTATCGGCGCCGCCTACGAGAAGCTCAACGCCACCCCTTGCTGGCAGGGCCTGCCGCGCTACAGCAATGGTGCGGACCTGAAGCTGTCGCGCTCCACCTGCCTGGGCGCGACCTGGAACAGTTGGGAAAGCCAGCGGGTCAACCTGTTCGCCGACCTCACCCATCACTTCAACGACCAGTGGCGGTTGAAGGTCGCCGCCATGCACAGCCACAACACCCAGGACATGCAGTACGCGATGACACTGGGCAGCGTGCCGGTCGGTAGCAGCTCGGCCAACAACCAGCTGTACTCCGGCGTGTTCGACTACGACCAGCACGACTACGGCATGGACGCCTACCTGGACGGCAAGTTCAACGCCTGGGGCCTGGAGCATGAACTGATCATCGGCGCCAACGCCAGCCGGGCCAAGGGCAGCGACAGCTACGCGCTGATCAACATGACCCAGTTGCTCGGCGTGACCATGGACCCCTTCGCCCCCAACCGCGACATTCCCAAGCCGCCGGACAGCTTGTACCAGACCGCCTCCTACCGCGGCGGCCCGCTGCCGGTGGAAAGCGACACGCGGCAGATGGGCACCTATGCCACCTTGCGCCTGAAACTGGCCGAGCCCCTGACCCTGGTGCTTGGCAGCCGGGTCAGCTGGTACCGCAGCCAGCGCGATTCCTACACCCAGGCCTGGGACTACTGGCAGCATGACCGCAGCCAGGAAAACGGCCAGGTCACGCCGTTTGCCGCGCTGATCTACGACCTGGACGACACCTGGTCGGTGTACGGCAGCTACGCCGACATCTTCCAGCCCCAGGGCACCTACACCGATACCCAGGGCAGCCCGTTGCAACCCAAGACCGGCGCCAACTATGAGCTGGGGATCAAGGGCGAATGGCTCGATGGCGGCCTGAACGCGGCGTTCAACCTGTTCCGCACCATCGAGGCGCACCGCGCCGAAGCCGATTACGATTCGGTGTGCGCCGGTTCCTCCGACGGTTACTGCTACAGCGACAAGGGCAAGGTCCGCGCCCAGGGCTTTGAAGCCGAACTCAGCGGCGAGCTGGCCGAGCGCCTGCAGGTACTGGCCGGTTACACCTACACCGAGCTTGAGTACCTCAAGACCAACAGCACCAGCCAAGACGCGACCTTCACCGCCAGCTACGTGCCGCGCCATCTGCTGCGGGTCTGGGCCGACTACCAACTGGACGGGCCGCTGCAACGCTGGAGCCTGGGCGGCGGGGTCAACGCGCAAAGCGACAACCACTACCAGGACCGCGCGGCGAAAACCGTACAGCCCGGCTACGCGATCTGGAACGCGCGCCTGGGCTACCAGCTGGACGACAACTGGAGCATTGCCGTCAACGGCAACAACCTGTTCGACAAGCACTACTACTCCAGCGTCGGCGCCCTGGCCTGGGGTAACTTCTATGGTGAGCCGCGCAATTTCATGGTGACCCTCAAAGGCGATTTCTGACGCCGGTGATTTGCGGTCGACGCCAGCCGATGATAATCGTTATCATCTTGTGCCGGTCGTCGACCGCCTTGCCCTCACCTGCCCTGGATAGCCCATGACCACTGCAACGGACCCTGCCGTGCTCGCTTCAGCCGAGCGCTCCTCTTTCGACCTGCGCCCGCTACTGGCGGCCAACATGGCCTGCACCATGGCGCTGATGGCCTTCGTTTCCTTGATCGGCCCGATTGCCCGCACCCTGGGCCTGGCCACTTGGCAGGCAGGTATTGCAGTCACGGTTGCCGGAGTGATCTGGATGCTTCTGGCCCGCCCCTGGGGCCGCGCCAGTGATCGCCTGGGGCGGCGCAAGGTATTGCTGCTCGGCACCGCAGGCTTCACCGCCGCCTACTGGGCGTTGTGTTTGTTCATCGACACTGCTTTGCACCTGCTGCCCAGCGCCGCATTGGCCTTTGCCGGGCTGGTGCTTGGCCGCGGCTTGATCGGCGCCTTCTACGCCGCTCTGCCGGTTGCTGGCGCAGCGCTGATTGCCGATAACATCGAACCTCAGCACCGCGCTCGGGCAATGGCTTCGCTGGGTGCGGCCAACGCCTTCGGCCTGGTGATCGGCCCGGCGCTGGCAGCGGTCCTGGCCCGCTACAGCCTGGGCCTGCCGTTCTATGGGATGGCGGTGCTACCGATGCTGGCGTTCCTGGTGCTGCTGCTCAAGCTCAAGCGTCAGGAGTTGCACATCAAGCAACCGCCACGCCCGGTACGCCTGGCCGACCCGCGCCTGCGCCGGCCCTTGCTGGTGGCCTTCGTGGCAATGCTCAGCGTGTCGGTGGCGCAGATCACCGTCGGTTTCTTCGCCCTAGACCGCCTGGGCATGGCCCCGGCCGATGCCGCGCAAACCGCCGGGGTTGCCCTGACCATGGTCGGCGTGGCGCTGATCCTCTCGCAGATCCTGGTGCGCAAGCTCGAGTGGCCACCACTGCGGATGATCCGCGTCGGCGCCAGCATCGCCGCCGTGGGTTTTGCCGCCAGCGCCCTGGCCAGCAGTGCCGTGGGGCTGTGGGCGTGTTTCTTTGTTTCGGCCTGTGGCATGGGTTGGGTGTTCCCGGCGTTTTCGGCGCTGGCGGCCAATGCCATGGACGCCAGCGAGCAAGGCGCCACGGCCGGTTCCATCGGCGCGGTGCAGGGGCTGGGCGTGGTCATCGGGCCGCTGGCCGGGACCCTGATCTATGCCGTTGATCCGCGCCTGCCATACCTGATTGTCGCTGCGTTACTGTTGTTGGTAGGCCTGTGGCCGCAGCCGAAAAAGCCCGCCTAACAGGTGGGCCGCTAAAGCCTGGCCGAATGTGCTTTAATGCCTCGCCCAAAATTTTTGACACATAAGGCGGCTATGGACACGGGGACACGACTCAAACTGGTGCGTGAACGCAACAAACTCTCCCAGCGGGAGCTGGCTCGACGCAGTGGCCTGACCAACTCGACGATCTCGCAGATCGAGCAGAATCGCGTCAGCCCGTCGGTCAGTTCCCTGAAAAAGCTGCTTGAAGGCATTCCGATGTCGTTGGCGGAGTTCTTCAGTTTCGACGAGCCGATCCGCGAGGAGCGCTTTGTGTTCCGCTCCACCGAGCAGCCAGACCTGGGCAACAGCGGCCTGCGCATGTTGCTGGTGGGTGCCAGTGTCGAGGGCCGGCAGATGCGCATGTTGCGCGAGCTGTACGCGCCAGGCGCCGATTCCGGTGAGCCGATCGTGCATGCCGAAGGCGAAGAATGCGGCCTGGTGACCCGAGGCACCATCGAGTTGCGGGTCGATGGCCAGGTCAGCATCCTCAACTCGGGCGACGGCTACTACTTCCCCACCACCCTGCCCCACAGCTTCAAGAACATCGGCCAGGACGAGGCCGAGATCATCAGCGCCAACACGCCGGCGAATTTCTAGATTCGGGGGCTGCTGCCAACCCATCGCCGGCAAGCCGGCTCCCACAGTAGATTTGTGTACACCGGAACTGTGGGAGCTGGCTTGCCAGCGATCGAGCGCGAAGCGGTCGCAATCTTGGCCCTTTACATCCAGCCCAACCACTGCCACCAGGTAGCGGCAAACACCAGCATCAGCCCATAGCCGATCAAGGTCACCAGGATCCCCACCCGGGCAAACTGCTTGGCGGTGAAAGTTTCGGTGCCCAGGCAGACCATGTTCTGCGGTGCGTTGATCGGCAGGATAAACCCGTAGCTGACCACAAAGCCCAGGGCCATGGTCATGCCCAGGCGGCTGAAGTCACCCGGCAGGGTCTGCAGCACGGCGATCAGGATCGGCAGCAGTGCCGAGGTCAGCGCGGTGGCGCTGGCAAAGCCCAGGTGGATCAGAATCAGGAAGGCCGCCAGAATCGAGAACACCCCCAGCGTCCCCAGTTGATCCAGCCCGGTATGGGCCACCACCTGCGCGCCCAGCCATTGCCCGGCCTGGGTGGTGAGCAAGGTAGTGCCCAGGCTGATGCCGACACCAAAGACAATCACCGTGCCCCAGGGAATGCGCGCCTGCACGTCTTTCCAGGTCATGACCCCGAGCCGTGGCAGCAGCAGGATCACCAACCCGGCATAGGTGGTCGAGGTGGTATCGAAGTGATGCAGCTTGCCCTCGGTGGCCCAGGCCAGCAGCAACAGCAGTGACACGCCAAGCAGGCGTTTCTGCGCAGCGGTCATCGGCCCGAGCTCGGCCAAGGTCTTGTTCACCGCCGCCTTGCCGCCGGGTATCGCTTCGCTCTCGGGCGGCAGCATTTTCAGTACCAGGACAATCAGCACCACCGACATGATCAGCGCCCACGGCGCACCGGCAATCAGCCAGTCGATCCACGACACCCGCGCCCCGAGCATCTTGTCCATGAAGCCGACGGTCAGCAGGTTCTGCGCCGCAGCGGTCTGGATACCGATGTTCCAGATGCTGGTGCCCTGGGCGACGATGATCATGATCCCGGCCGCGATGTTGGAGCGTTTATCCACGCCGAACGCGGCAATCACCCCCATCATGATCGGCACCACGCAGGCACTGCGCGCCGTGGCGCTGGGCACCACCAGGCTGAGCAGCACGGTAACCGCCACCGCCCCGATGAGGATGCGCCGGGTGCTGACGCCGATGCTCGAGAGCGTCACCAGGGCGATGCGCCGGTCAAGGCCGGTGTGGGTCATGGCCGCGGCGATGAACAAGGCCCCGACCACCAGGGCCAGGGCACTGTTGGAGAACCCGGTCAGGGCCAGGGTGATTGCCGCCGAGGAGCCGTAGATTACCGAAGGGTCGGCGACCGTCGGCGCAGTGCCGAGCAAAAACGCCATCAGCGAGGTGATCATGATCGCACTGGCTTCGTACGACACCGCTTCGCTGATCCACACCACCACGGCAAAGGCCAGGATTGCCAGCACCCGGTGGCCGGCCACCGGCAAGTCGGCGGGCATCGGCAGCAACAGCACCCCGGCAAGGGCCGCGATACCGACCAACAGGCCAATAGGCACGCGGGTTCCGGCAGTTGGAGAGACAGGCGCATTGGCCGCTGAATTCATGGGTGACTCCCTGCAAAACATGTCCAGGCATGATCCTGCAAGTCACCTCAACGCGGACTGATGCGTATCAATGCCCTGAATTCGAGGCATTGTCGGACAATATGTAGTGCGTGTAAAAAATCACTACAAAACCTGTTGACGCCGTTCATCGCCCCTTGCATGATGAGGCCGTCTCCCCGATCGGGGGTACTGGCAAGGGTGTTCCAGGCAGCTCGACAGATCCATGAGCTGTGTGCGGATGGGTACTGCCCAAAAGGCAGCGTGTAGAAGCCCCCAGTTGTGACGCTGCTGTAGCAGCTTTCATTTAACGCTACATGTTATGCGCCAAGTGCGAACAAACAACGAATGGTCAAGGGGGCTTTATGATGAATCTGAACAATCAACCGACTGTTGAGGAACTGGCCCGGCTGTTCGCCGCGCGCAAGGACACCCTCGACAGCCACATCCTCTGGGTTTGCGAATCGGGTGAAGTTCGCCTGGACAGCCTGGATACCCTGAGCGACGAAGCGCAGTTCGAGCAATGCAACCCGAACATGCGGGCTCGCCTGAAGATGTACCGTCGCGGCCAGGGCTACGTTGGCAAGAAGGCCGCCGCCGACACCCAGTACGTCGGACGGGTTCTGCAGACCCTGCAAAGCGAGTGGGCTGCGCTGCAGAACAAACCGGGCGTCGCGGTAATCGACCGCCTCTGCTAAGGGTCGCTGGGGTGCGGCACAGCCCCAGCCACGCTTGAGCCCAATCCCTGCGGATTGGGCTTTTTTTATGGTTATTCATGGAGTCCCGGGGGCTATGGTCCTTGGCTTGGGATGTTGAGGCTGCGAGCTTATCCGTTCGCTGTGGCGCCGCTGCCTGCCCCTTCCGCCTTTACGGCGGCCTACTTTTCTCTTGGGAAAAGTAGGCAAAACCGCTCGCTCCTGCATACGGCCCTACGCTGCGCTTCGGGTCCCTTCGCTTCGGTGTCTTCCAGGGGCTCCGCGGCCTACGACTTGCTACGCCAAGTCTACGTCTCGCGACTTCGGCTGACGCCGAAGGGTGCTGCGCACCAGCCCCCTCCAGACACCTACGCTCAGCCTCCTGAAGTCGCGAAGTTACGGGCGGCGCCTGCACGGGCGTATCTGCGAAAGCAGATGTTGGCGCAGCCAGGCTGACGCCAGAGCGGGGCAAGCTCGCTGGCAAAGCGAGCACCGACTTGCTTGGTCTTGATTTTGATGTTCATGCACGTAATTCCAGGCGCCGCCAAAAGCGACTTCAGGAGGCCGAGCGAAGGTGCCTGTAGGGGCAGTGCGCAGCACCTTCGGCGTTAGCCGAAGACGCGAGACGTAGACTTGGCGCAGCAAGTCGTAGGCCGCGATGCCCCGGAGGGCGCCGTAGCGAGGGGACCCGAAGCGCAGCGTAGGGCCGTATGCAGGAGCAAGCGGTTTTGCCTACCTTTTCCCAAGAGAAAAGTAGGCCGCCGTAAAGGCGGAAGGGGCAGGCAGCGGCGCCACAGCGAACGGATAAGCTCGCAGCCTGAACATCCCAACCCAACCCAACCCAACCCAACCCAACCCAACCCAACCCAAGGACCATAGCCCCCAAGACTCCATGAACAGCATTTTTTATTCACCCCGGGACTTGGCTAGAATGGCGCTTTTACCTGAAGAGCCCACTTATGACCCACCCTGCTTTCGGAACCGGTGATGCGTCCTACCAAGCCGCCGGTGGCATCGACGGCCTGCGCCGCCTGGTCGATGAGTTCTACCGGTTGATGGATGAGAACCCCGAGGCACTGGCCGTGCGCCAGATGCACCCCGACAACCTCGATGCCTCACGCGACAAGCTGGCCTGCTTTCTCAGCGGCTGGCTCGGTGGCCCGCGGCTGTTCAGCGAACGCTATGGCCCGATCGCCATCCCGGCCTTCCATGCCCAATGGCCGATCGATGAACACCACAGCGCTATCTGGTTGAGCTGCATGGAGCAGGCAATTGCACTGCAGGATTACCCCGACGAATTTGCCGACTACCTGCTGCGCCAACTGCGCGTGCCGGCCCAGCGCATCGTCCAGGCCAGCCGCGCCCGCCATCCTCAGGCCTGAAGGCGCAGCGCCACCGTCTCCAGCGGCAACGCCCCGGTAGCCAGTGCCCGGGCCCGGTCGACACCCCAGACCATGGCGCGGGTCATGGTTTCGCCGGGACGGTTGTCGTAATACTCCTCGACCAGGGCATTGCCCTGGCACGTATAGATGCCGAGGAACAATTGCGTGGCACCGGTACGCGACAACCTCACCTGCACGTCGATACTGGTCCCGTCACTGAGCTGTTCGTCATGGCTGCGGCTATGCAGTTGCGCGTCGGCCCAGCTCCAGTAAGTTTCTTCCCTGATACGCATCGAGTGACTCCTGTATTGATGGCGGCAGTAGTAAGGCACACAACCCGAAATCAGGCGAGTACGAGCCGCACAACCTTTGCGCGAGGTCAAACAATGCAAAAAAAACCCCGCCGTTGGGCGGGGTGGTGGTCGATTCAATCACTTCTTCGCGGGCAAGCGCGGGGTGAATTTGCCCTTCTTGCTACGCGGCAGCGTGTTCAGGCGCACCTGTGCGTCTTCCTGCGTCATGTTGGTAAAGCCCAGCCGATAGCCGCTCTGCCCGCAACGGATTAGATTGTTGATTGGAAAAGCGTCGCCGTTGTCCTCATTGAATAAGTCAACCATGCCCCAGTCTCCCTCCGACAGCGGATCAGTACCGGCAAGCAGATGATTGCCCAGAAAAGCACTGACCCTGGTGATTCTGAGACTAGCCGGTCATTTACGGACCACACAGGCGAAGACAAAAAAGCCCGACCAATGGCCGGGCTATTTTGTCGCACCCCTCGGGTGACTTAGAGGCTTACTTGAGCTTTACGGCGGTGCCGGTGACAAACACCACAACCATGCCACCGCGTGCCGACGGCATGCTGATTTCGTAATCCAGGCCCACCACCGCATCGGCCTGCAGGCTGCGCGCGCGGCTGCGGATTTCGTCGGTGGCCTGGATGCGTGCTTCTTTCAGGGCGCTCTCCAGGGTTTGCGAACGGCCACCGAAAAAGTCGCGAAAGCTGGCGAAAATATCGCGAACCACGTTGATGCCCTGGACCGACTCGGCGCTGACCACATCCAGATAGGCGGCGATTTCCCGGCCTTCGATGGTACCTGTGGTGGTGATGATCATGCTGCTCTCCTTCGGCCTTGCCTGTCAGCCGCCCGGCGCTTCAGTGCGCGGGCGGTAAAAAACGCGATGGTAGCAAAACCGGCGCCTGGCGCGCTGGCTATTTATACAAGTTATAAATTGTGTAATAGGGCGACTGCACCTAGACTTTCAGCCACTGAACGCCCCGCCTGCGAAGGAGCCGCACATGAACACCGCCCACACCCCTGCCCCCGCTTCATGGGCCGAACTGCTGCACGGGCGCAATGCCCTGCGCTCGATCGCCCTGGCCGGGGGTGTGGCCTTGCACGCGATCAACGTCTACATCGTCACCACCATCCTGCCGACCGTGATTGCCGACATCGGCGGCCTGGCGTTTTATGCCTGGAGCACCACCCTGTTCGTCGCCACCTCGATCATCGGCTCGACCTTGTCGGCGCAATTGATCGAACGCCTGGGTGCGCGCGCCGCCTTTCTCCTGGCGTTGGCGGTGTTCGCCCTGGGCTCGGTGATCTGCGCCGCAGCGCCAAGCATGCCGGTGCTGCTGATCGGCCGCAGTGTCCAGGGCCTGGGCGGCGGTATCCTGTTTGCCCTGAGCTATGCCTTGATCCGCCTGGTGTTCGATGAACGCCTGTGGCCGCGGGCCATGGCTCTGGTGTCCGGCATGTGGGGCGTGGCGACCCTGTGCGGCCCGGCGGTCGGTGGCATCTTCGCCCAGGGCGGTCATTGGCGCTGGGCGTTCTGGTCGCTGTTGCCGGTAGCGGCGCTGCTGGCGCTGATCGTCATCAGCCAGTTGCGCAACCAGGTCGCCGCCCGTTCGCAATCCCGTCCACCCTATGGCCTGATCGCCTGCCTGGTGGCGTCGGTGCTGGCGATTTCCGCCGCCAGCCTGTCGACGCAACTGCTCTGGAACCTGATCGGTATCGGCGCGGGGCTGGCCATCGCCGTGCTGATCGCACGCCTGGACCACCAGCCCGGCCGACGCCTGCTGCCCACCGGCGCCTACGCCCTGGGCACACCGCTGGGTGGGTTGTACGCGGTCATGTGCCTGCTCATCGCGGCGATCACCACGGAGATTTTCGTTCCTTATTTCCTTCAGCAGATTCACGGCCTGAGCCCGCTGGCAGCTGGCTACATGACCGCCGCCATGGCCGGTGGCTGGACCGTTGCCGCGTTGTTCAGCGCCAGCCGAACAGGCGCTGGCGCCGAACGCATGATCCGCTTCGGCCCGGCGGTTATTCTCGTTGCCCTGCTGGCACTGGCGCTGATGACCCCGCAACAGCGGTGGCTGGCGCAGACCCAGGGCCTGGTTGTGTATTGCCTGGCCCTGGCCGGGGTTGGCCTGGGGATCGGCCTGGGCTGGCCACACCTGTTGACCCGGATACTCAGCGCCGCCCGCCCGGGCGAAGAGAACCTCGCCTCGGCCTCGATCACCACCGTACAGCTGTACGCCACTGCCCTGGCCGCCGCACTGGCCGGGCTGGTCAGCAACAGCGCCGGGCTGGTCGAGCCCGGTGGCGTCGCCGGTGCGCAGCAGGCCTCGGCCTGGCTGTTCGGCGTGTTTGCCCTGGCGCCGGTGCTGGCCCTGCGGCTGACCTGGCGCCTTACCCGTAGCCCGGCCCGGGCCCTGGCCTGAAGAGTTGAGTCCCCCTGCCATGCAAGGAGCAGCGATGAAAGAAGCCAAACAGGTGTACGAGCGCATCAGTGAACAGTTCGAGGACTTCACCAGCCATGCCAGCCAGCGCGGTGTCGAAGTCGATACCTTCCGCTACATGGTCGGCAACGTGCAGCGCCTGGAGATTCTCGACCTGGCCTGTGGCCACGGTTTTTTCAGCCGCCAGCTCAAGGACTGGGGCGCGGCTCAGGTGCGCGGCGTGGATATTTCGCCGAGCATGATCTACCAGGCCCGCCAGGCCAACGACGGTATCGCCTATGAAGTACGGGACGTGGCGCAAATGGGGCGCATCGGCAGCTACGACAAGGTCACCGCGGCCTGGTTGTTCAACTACGCCAGCAGCGTCGAGGAACTGGGGCGGATGTTCAGCACCGCGGCGCAGAACCTCAAGCCCGGCGGCCAGTTGGTGGCCTACACCGCCAACCCGGCCTTTGACCTGGCCAAGGGCAACTTCACCCGCTACGGCATCAGCGTACTGGAAGAAAGCGCCGTCAACGGCGGCTATCGCTGCAAAGCCCAGTTCATGTCCACGCCGCCGGCCGACTTCACTTACTACCGTTGGCGTAAAGAGGTGTATGAAGACGCGGCAAAAGCCGCAGGCTTGCGCGACTGCCTGTGGATTGCGCCGTTGATCAGCAAGCAACGCCGGGCGGCCCGGGAGCCGGGCTACTGGGACGCGTTCGAAAGCAACAGCCTGCAGATCGGTCTGATCTGCAGGAAGTAAGTAAAACGGCCGGGACCTGAAACCCTCAGGCCCCGGCCGTGCTCCCACTCAGTTGCGTACCAGCGCCAGCAGGTACATGGCGTCGCCATGCTGGCGTTCGATCACCACCAGCTCCTGCCAGGTCAAGCCGTAGCTTTCAAGGGTGTCGCGAATACCCTGCTCGGTGAAGAAGTAACCCTGGCGCTGGTTGTCCATCTCGCGCCAGCCCGGTACCGGGTTGCTGCTGTCCACGCCAAACACATTGAGCGCAATCAGGCCGCCCTGGCGCACGTGGCTGCGCATGTGCGCCAGGTACGCATCCCACTCATCGGGGTGCTGATGGTGGAAGCAACCGTTGTCGAGCACCGCGTCGAACTGCCGGCCGTCCACCGGCTGCCAGTCCTGCAGGGCGCTGTTGAGCAACTCCAGGCGTTCGCCCCAACGCTTGCGCAACAGCGGCCAGCTGGAGTTCTCGACGATGTCCAGGCCGGTAACCCGGTGCCCGGCCTGAATCAACTCCGACGCATCGCGGCCTCGCCCGACGCCGACATCGAGGATGCGCTGGTCGGGCCTGTCACCCAGCGCCGCGAGGAATATCCGCGCCGCCCGGGCCATGCCGATGTCCCACGACCACTCGTCTTCACCATGGCTATAGCGGTGCACAAACGAGGTATCGAGGGCCTTGCGGTACGCCGAAAGCTCCATGAAATCCACTGCCTGCTTGCTCATTGACCGATCTCCTCGCACTCAGGAAGCACGCCGGGCGGCGATGCCATAGATGTTGCCGTCATAGGAGCTGGCCAGAAAATCATGCTGCTGACCGCTGTGGGTGATGCAGGAAATGCCGCTGGCGGTGGGCCGTTGCAGCGGCTGCCAGCTGCGTGTGGCCAGGTCGAACAGGGCCACCGTGCCGTTGTAGGCGGCGGTGGCGATGATCGCGCCGTCGGCCGAAGCGCCGATGCACTTGATCGAATGCTGGTGCGGCGAGTCGTACACCTCGTCACCGCTCTCCAGCCACAGGCGCAACTTGAGGTCGCGGCCGATACTGGCAAAGCCGCCCGCGATCTGGCAGCAACCATTGGAGATGCGCGAATGGGCGTTGTCGATATGGCGGGCGCAGCTGAAATCGTCGATACGGTGCAGCGCGGCATCGGCCGAGGCGCAAACGCTGAACAGGTAGCGGTCGTTGGCGGCAACGCCTTTGATGGCGTTTTCGTGCATGGCGATCGAAGCCACTAGTTTAAGGCCGTCACGACCGTCGAGGATGAACACCAGGCCTTCGCCGGTGTAGGTGCCGATCAGGGCGTGAAGCACGCCATCCTTGGTAAAGGTGGTACCGCAGTTCAATGGTGAGCGGTGCTGGTACAGCAGGTGCCCGGTAAGCGCATCGAACACCTGGCCCATCTGCCCGCCGGTCAGCAGCAACGGCCCGAACGGCTGGAGGAAGTTGCACAGGCTGCCGACCCCGGTCACCGGTTTGTTGTCGCGAAACAGCAAGCCGGCATCGCCGATGCTGTACTGCTGGCCCTGGGCACTGACCACGGCGTTGATGCTGACCGCGGGTTGGATACCCTCGACACTCCACTGGTCGCGCTCGTAGTTCCAGGTGGCATAGCGCGAGCCGAAGGTGGCGAACACCAGTTCTTCTTCACCGACAAAGGCGCAGCTGCGCGGCCAGATGATACTCGGCAATGCAGTGCTGCGCAGCTTGCTGAGGTTGTGCTGGGCATCGAAGCGCCAGAGGATCGCCGAGCGGTCGTAGCTGAGGGTCACCAGCAGTTGCTTGTCGTCGTTCCAGACAATGCGCTTGATCCCGGCGTCGTGGGCGGCAACGCTGCGCACCTGGCCCTGGCCGATGATCGAGATGCGCCCTTCATCGTCGCCGGCGAACACCACACCGGAACGGGTGATGGCGATGGTGTCGGTCTCGACGCCACCGATGTCCACTTCATCGCACTGGCTGAAGCTGGCGGTGTCCCATTGGCGCACGGTGCCGTCGTCGCTGCTGGAAATCAGGCGTTTGCCGTCCGGCGACCAGACCACCGAAATCACGTCGGCCTGGTGGCCGTGGAAACTGCCCTTGAGGTTGCCGTGCACATCGAAAATGCGCAGCACGTGGTCACGCGAGCAGGTGGCGACCAACGTGCCGTCGGGCGAGAACACCGCCATCTCGACGTCGTCCTGGTGGCCGGACAGCACCGCCTTGAGGCGCATGCTCGGGACTTCCCAGATACGCGCGGTGTAATCGCTGCTGGCGCTGACCAGGTGCTTGCCGTCGGCACTGAAAGCGCATTGATTGGCCAGATGATCGTGGTGCACACGGTGAATGGGCAAACCGGTGCGGGCATTCCACAAAATGACCTGGTTGTCGTAGCCTGCGGTGGCGACGAACTCTGCTGCATGGGCGGCGATGCCGCTGATGGGGCCAATGTGTTTCATCGAAAAATCCTTTTTTCTTCAGAGAACAATCAGAGCTTGATCGAGTGGCTGGACTTGGCCACTTTCGACAGCAGGTAGTTACGGTTGTGCCGGGTCAGGAACACCCCGGTCGGCACCTGGTCGATGACCTCGATGCCACCTTCGCGCAACTGCTGGACCTTGTCCGGATTGTTGGTCAGCAGCCGGCAGCGGTGCACATTCAACGCCTTGAGCATCTGCGCCGCTGGGGCGAAGCTGCGCGAATCGGCGGGATGGTTGAGCTCAAGGTTGGCTTCGTAGGTGTCCAGGCCGCGGTCCTGCAGCAGGTAGGTCTCGAACTTGGAATACAGGCCGATGCCGCGCCCCTCCTGGCGCAGGTAGATCAGGTAACCGCCCTGCACGTTCAAGGTGTTCAGCGCCTCCTGCAATTGCGGGCCGCAATCGCAGCGCTGGGAGCCGAACACATCGCCGGTGATGCATTCGGAATGCACCCGCACCAGCGGCACCTGGGCCTTGTCCAGGTTGATGCCGACGGCAAAATGTTCGTTGTGCTTGTCGAAGCCCTTGAAGCCGAAGAAATGAGCGTCGACCGAACCACCGAGGATCGAGATCGGCACCTTGGTGTGCAGCGAAACGTCGTTGTTCATGATCAAACCTCGCACGATTGACAGATAACTCAGTTGTTGTTTTCTACCAGGCGAAAGCCCATGACATAGATCGGTCGTGGGTAGCGCCCATGTCGCCGAGGGTTGCGCGCCAGGTCGCGAAAGCGCGTGAAGCTGCCACCACGGGCGATTCGGTGACGACCGACATCCAGCACCAGGTCGTCGTTGATCTGCGGGCCGCCGGGGTAAGGCCGATAGTCATCGGCGACGTACTCCTCGACATTGCCGGCCATGTCCAGCACGCCGAACACCGAGGCGCCCTCGGGGAACACCCCCACCGGGGTGCTGTCCAGGTAACCCAGTTCGATGGTGTTGGCATATTCGGCGTGAAATTGTTCGCCCCAGGGAAACTGCAGGCGCTGGGGCCCGGCTGCGGCATGCTCCCACTGGGCTTCGGTCGGCAGGCTGAAGCGCCGGCCGGTGCGCTGGCTCAACCACTGCGCATAGGCATCGGCGTCGCTGTCGCTGACGCTGTACACCGGGTGGTTGGCGCGCTGCTGCGGGTAGCGGCCAAAGGCCCAGCTACTGGGCAGCGAGGGGTGGCCGGTGTCGAGCAAAAACGCCCGGTACTCGCTGTTGGTCACGGCAAAGCGGGCGATGCGATAGCGGTCCAGCTGAACGCTGTGCAGCGGGGTTTCCTTCTCGATCCAGCTGCGGTCCAGGCCTAGCCCGTCGAACGCATCGAGGACTTCACCCACCCGCTCTGGCGCAAGGCCGATCTGCACGGTAGCGCCCGGAATATCGATCATCTGCGGGTTGAATACATCTATGCGCGGGTCACCGCGCAACCCCAGCACTTCACCCGCGCCAATGCGCTGGTACAGCGGCGTATCTGCGCTTTGCAGCTGGGCCAGCAGCTGCTCGACCGGGGTATCGAGCAGCGCCCGGATGGCCATGCCCACCTGTTCCACCAGCGGGTATTCACGGTAATGCTCGGGGTAGCCCATCAGCACCCGGTCAGTGACATCTTTGGGCAGCGGGCTGGGAAGCCGCGGCCAATGCCGATCCTTGAGACTGTTCATCCTTGCACCTTGTATTGAGTAACGACGCCCACGCCGGGGCCGAACCTGGTTCGGCCCACAACGCAGTACCCAGGGCTAGCCTCAGAGCTGGTCGAGCAGCAGTCGGCGGTTGGTTTCGATCATCTCGATTTCGGCGCTATAGACTTCGACCACCAGGCCATCGGGGTCTTCGAAGTACACGGCGCTGCGTACGTTGTCCGGGCCATGGTGATAGCCCGGCGCCGGGCCATTGCCTTTGACCAGCTTGATCGAACCATTGGCCGTGACCCGCTCGGCGATGCGCTTGACGTCTTCGGGCAAGGCGCGAATGCCGATGTGATAACCCGGCGGGTAGTTGAACTCGGCGCTCTGCTCGATGAAGAAGTCAAAGCCGTTGAGTTCCATCACCACTTTGCGCGGGCCAAGGTTGTAGCAGTAGCGTGCGCCGAAGATGTCGCGGTAGAAGGCCTGAGACACCTGCAGGTCGCGAGCCAGGATGTTGATGTGATTGAGCTGCGGCTGCTGGCGGGCCAGCGCCGCAGCATCGAGCGATACCCCTTCCAGGGCACGCCACATCTTTACCGCGGCGGTGAACTTGGCATACCCCGCAAGCCAGCTTTTCAACGCTTCGCTGGCCAGCGGCTTATCCAGTTGGGTCAGGCCATAGGGATAGACGAAGCACACCGCAGCCTGCAACAACTGGTGATTGATGGCGTCTGCGCCAGGCACCCTGCCCTGGCCGTCGGCCAGGCGTACCAGGGTCACCGCCGTATTGCGGTAGAGGGCCTCGGCCGCCTTGAGCTGTGCGCCCAATGCCGCCTCCTGTTCGCCAGCCAGCAGCACGATCAGGCCATCGGCCTCGCCTTGGCGAGCCAGTTGCGCCGTGGCGTGCAGTTCGAAACCGGCGGCGCTGGCCACCTGGCCCAGCTCACCGATCAGGGTCAAGGTACGGCCGTCCGGGTTGGCCGAGTGCAGAACGATGAACTTGAGCATCAGTTGGCCCTCCGTCCGACCAGCAGGGTATAGCGGCCAATCGGCTCCTGGTCGACGCTCAGGCCCTGGTCCTGCATCTGTTTTGCCAGCCAGCGGGTCGGATGCAGTTCGCCATTCACCGTGTTGACCATCATGTGCAGGGAGAAATCCGCCGACAGCGCCGGGTGGATCTCGTCTTCGTCCAGGGTCATGCTGAGGATCAGCAAGGCGCCGTTGTTTTCCAGCAACTGACTGGCACCCTTGATCAGCGCAGTGGTCTGCTCGCGGGTGAAGTAATGCAGGCAGTCGTTGAGCATCACCACATCGGCGCGCGCGTCCTGATAACGCGCAAGGTCGAGCAGGTTGCGCTCCTTGAAGCTCAGGCGCTGCTCGAGCGGATACTTGCCGATGGTGCTCTGGGCGGCCTGGCGGGTGGCGTCCAGGTCCCAGATCTCACCGCTGACCTGCGGGTGGCGACGGGCGATCTCGGCGATGTAGGTGCCATGGCCGCCGGCCAGGTCGATGACCTTGTTCGCCTGGTCAAAGACTGACAGCTCACGCAGCACATCGACCATTGGCTGACTGAAGCGGACCATGGCATCGTTGAAGGCATCACGGGCAGCGAGGTCATGCTTGAAGCGGTTTTCCTGCTGGAAATCCAGCGATTGGGTGGTGCTGAGAATTTCCCCCAGGCGCGGCCAGTTCTGCCATTGCAGGCGCTGGTGGGCAATGATCGGGCCGATGAATTCGCCGCTGCTGCTGACCAGGAAGCGCTCGCTCAACGGCTGGTTGACAAAGCCTTTGTCGGTTTTTTGCAGCAGGCCCATGGCAACCAGGGCATTGAGGAAGATCTTGCCTTTGTTGGCCACCCAGCCCAGCGCCAGGCTGACCACCTCGGCCTTGACCGGCTGGCGGGTATGGTCGAAGACCTTGTGCGCGACTGCCGCGTGGAGGATGGCCGACTGGCGATACTGGTCGGAGAGTTTCACTAGGTCGAACACACCGTCGAGGGTATTGGCCTCTTCGGCGTGCTCATAGATGGTCACCGGTTTTTGCGCATTCATACACTCACTTCCCTGTTGAGTTTCATTCCCTAAATGCTCCAAGCCCACGGCCTGCCTGCACGGCAAGTTCTGGCCATTGGCGGTGCTCACTGCTGCCACGGACGCAGACTAAGATCTCAGGCTAGTCGCTGCCGGGGAAAACACAAATTCGAACTTTTATATTTTTTTGAGCTTTAAACTTTGTAGCTAATACCTTTTACAAATAATCGGTGCAGTGCTAAAACGGGCTATGATCGAGCTCGTTACCTGCGCAATGGATGGCGCCACAGGTCGACCGTTAACGCCTATTCGCATGGTTATCTGCACACGATGATTGCACCTGCCGCCGACGCCAACTCCACCGCCGACCGTATCCTGTTTTTACTCAAGACCCGTGGCGCGCTGAAAACCACCGACCTTGCCAGCCTGCTGGAGATCACCTTCGAAGCCGCGCGCCAGCAGATCCAGAAGCTGCAGGCCGCCGAGCTGATCATCGGCATCAGCGCCCCGGCCAAAGGCGCTGGCCGCCCTTCGCAGAAGTGGACCCTGACCGACGCTGCACAGCGGCGCTTCCCCGACGCCCACAGCGTGCTGACCCTGCAGCTGATCGAGACGGTCGAGCAGGTGTTCGGCCATGAGGGGGTCGATCAACTCATCACCCGCATGGAAAACGCCAACCGCAGCGAATACCTGCAGGCCTGCAGCCCGGCCGAAACACTCGAAGACAAGGTGCGGACCCTGGTGCAGCTGCGCGAACGGGCTGGCTACATGGCGGAAATGGTCGCAAGCGACAACGGCTGGCTGATCATCGAAAACCACTGCCCGATCTGTGCCGCGGCGTCACGATGCCAAGGGTTTTGCCGCTCGGAGCTGCAGATCTTCCAGTCGGTGCTGGGTGAACAGGCGCTTGTCGAGCGCTGTGAACATCTGATATCAGGTGACCGACGCTGCGTGTACCGGGTCTTGCCGAGGACGGCGCCCGCGCAGTGAATTCATAAGTCCTTAAGGAATGAGGCCAGCATGAACCCGACCATCGAGCTGCTCGCCAGCCATCGCAGCGAGCGCAGTTTCCAGGACCGGCCGATCAGCGACAGCCTGCTCGACGCCATCCTCCAGGCCGCCCACCAGGCACCGAGCTCGTTCAACGCCCAGCACATTTCCACCGTGGTGGTGCGCGATGCCGAGCGCCGCCGCCAGATCGCCGAGCTCGCCGGCGGGCAACCGTGGATTGCCGCGGCACCGGTGTTCATCACCCTGGTGGTGGACTTCTACAAGACCGCACTGGCGGCGCGCCTGAGCGGTGACCAGCAGTGCATTCACCAGCACCTGGAAGGCATGGTTGCCGCTTGCACCGATGGCGGCATCATCCTCTCGACGCTGATGACGGCTGCGCGTTCACTGGGCTTGGGCGTGGTGCCGGTGGGCGGCATTCGCGCCAATGCCAGCGGCATGATCGAGCTGCTTGGCCTGCCGGAAAAGTCCTTTGCCCTGTGCGGGGTTGCGCTGGGTTACGTGCAGCAGCCGGCGCTGCAAAAACCGCGCTTGCCGTTGGCTTCGTTTCGTCATGACGAGCGCTATGACGCCCAGGCATTGCCGGCGGCAATCGAGGCTTACGATGCGGCCCTGATGGAACACTGGCAGCTCGCCGGGCGAGTCGAGGGGCAGAACTGGTCGAGCACTATCGGCCGCTGTTATGCGCGCAATTACCGGCCGCAGCTCAAGGCGCAGTTGCTGGCCAATGGGTTGGCGGCAGACTGAACGACCCCATCGCGGGTCAAGCCCGCTCCCACAAAGAACCTCTTTACCCCGGACCTGTGGGAGCCGGCCTTGCCGGCGATCGAGCGCGCAGCGGTCGCAATTCAGGCAACACTGATGTGCTGGCTGGACCGGCCTCATCGCTGGCAAGCCAGCTCCCACAATGGATCGCTGTACGCCAAACCTGTGGGAGCCGGACTTGCCGGCGATCGAGCGCGAAGCGTTCGTAATCCAAGCAACACTGATGTGCTGGCTGTACCGGCCTCATCGCTGGCAAGCCAGCTCCCACAATGAACCTCTGTACGCCAAACCTGTGGGAGCCGGTCTTGCCGGCGATCGAGCGCGCAGCGGTCGCAAGTCAGGCAACACTGAAGTACTGACTGGGCCGGCCTCATCGCTGGCAAGCCAGCTCCCACAATCGATCGCTGTACGCCGGACCCGCGATGAGCCGATCACTGCACCGCGCCACTCCCCCAGCCCAGCGCCTTGTACAGCGCAATCGCATTCAGGTACGAAGCGGTCTCTGCCTCTGCCACTTCACGCTTGATCAAGAAGAACGCGCGCTGGTTTTCCAGCACCGCCATGTAGGTACCCGCCCCTCGCCGATAGCGCTTGGAGGCGATGTCGATGGCATCGGCGCCATGCGCCGCCGATTGCATCAACGCACCAAGGCGGGTCTGGTTGCGCGCCAGGCGCGTGACGGCGTTTTCCACTTCTTCGCGGGCCAGCAACAGTGACTGCTCATAGCGCGCCTGCGCCCCTTGCGCTTGCGCCTGCGCAGCACGCAAGCGAGCCTTGGCGTTACCCAGGCGCAACGCCGGCCAGGTGACTGTCGGCGCCAGCTCATAAGCGCGCGCGGCACTGCCCAGGTCGCCACTGCGCAAGGCGAAGAAGCCGATAAACCCGCCCAGGTCCAGGCGCGGGTACAGCTCGGCGGTGGCCACGCCAACGTCTTCGCTGCTGGCTGCCAGTTGCCGCTCGGCACTGGCAACATCCGGGCGGTTGTTGATCAGCGCGTTGACATCGCCCAAGGGCAGTTGTCGCGCCAGCGGTGGCAGAAAGCGTGCTTGCCCTGGCGCCTCGGCAAGGCCCGGCGCGCGCCCGGTGAGCACATCGAGGCGGTACCCGGCCTCCTGGATCGATGCCTGCAATGGCGGCACCGCCGCTTCGCTGAGCAGCAGATTGGCATGGGCGTTCTGCTCGTCCTCGTACTGACCGCTGCCGGCACGCACCTGGGCACTGGTGAGTTTCAGGGTTTCGCGCCAGGCCTCGACCTGGGCCTGCGCCACTTCCAGGCTGCGGTGCAAACCCTGCTGCTGGTAGTAGGCGCGGGCGACTTCGGCGGCGATGCTCAGGCGCATCTGTTCAAGGTCGGCGCGCGCCGCCTCCGAGCGCGCCTCGGCAGCGGCGGTCAGGCGTTGCAAGCGGCCGAACAGGTCGATCTCCCATTGCACGTCAAACCCTGCGCGATAACTGCGCGAGAACATGCGCTGCGGGTCGCTGCCATCGGCCGGTTGCTGCTGCTCAAGGCTCTGGCTGAAGCCGCTGCGTGCGGTAACGCCCGGGTACTGGTCCAGGCGCCGGTCATCGAACAGCGCCCGCGCCGCCAGCAGGTTGGCCTGGGCCTGGCGGATATCGTGGTTGTGCTGGAGCGCGGTGTCGACCAGGCGGTTCAGCTGCGGGTCCTCAAAGAACGACCACCACTGCGCCGGCAGTTGCGCCTGCTGGGCGAACTGCTGCTGTTGCGGCGTGCTCAAGGGGATGGGCGCAGGGGTTGCCTTTGCATAGTCGGGGCCGACCTTGCAGCCCGCCAGGGCCAGGCTCGAAATCACACAGGCCAGGGCCAGGTTCACTCTGTTCATCCTTCGCTCCTCAGCGCATCAGCCAGGGACACCGCACGCGGTGTACTCGCGGCGATTGCGTGTTTGCGCGCCAGCAGGCTGTACACCGTGGGCAGCACGAACAGGGTGAACAAGGTGCCGATCAACATCCCGCAGACAATCACCAACCCCAGGCCAAAGCGGCTGTTGGCACCGGCACCGGAGGCGAACAGCAAAGGGATCAGGCCGACCACCATGGCCGCGGTGGTCATCAGGATCGGCCGCAGGCGAATCTGCGCCGCCTTGCTGATCGCCGCCGCGCGGTCGAGCTGCTCGTGTTCCTGCAGGGTGTTGGCGAATTCGACCATGAGGATACCGTGCTTGCTGATCAGGCCGATCAAGGTCACCAGGCCGATCTGGGTGTAGATGTTCACCGTCGCATAGCCCAGCGCCAGCGGGATCAACGCACCACTGATCGACAGCGGCACGGTGATCAGAATGATCAGCGGGTCGACCAGGCTCTCATACTGCGCCGCCAGCACCAGGTAGATGACGATCACCGCGGCCAGGAACGCCAGCATCAGCGCACTGCCCTCCTGGGTGTACTGGCGTGCATCCGATTGCCAGTCGTAGCTGAAGCCGGCCGGCAGCGACGCTGCCACCTGATCGAGAAATGCCACCGCATCACCCAGGGTCACTCCGGCCGCCGGGATGCCCTGGAAGGTGGCGGCGTTCTGCTGGTTGAACTGGGTCAGCTTGTTCGGCTCGACCTGCTCGGACACCTGCACCACGGTCGACAATGGCACCAACGTGCCGTCTTCGCTGCGCACGTACTGGCGGGTCAGGGTTTGCGCGGTCAGGCGCTGGCTACGCGGGCTCTGGGCGATGACATCGTAGGAACGCCCTTCAAGGCCGAAGCGGTTCAAGTAGTTCTCGCCCACCAGCACCGCCAACGACTCGCCGATGTCCTGCATGCGAATGCCCAAGCTGTTGGCCTTGGCCCGATCGACGCGCACCTGAACCACCGGGTTGTTGTAGTCCAGGTCGCTGTCGACCACGGCGAACAAGCCGCTGTCCCGGGCCTTTTGCTTGATCTCCTGCATGGTCTGGTACAGCACCTGGTAGTCCTGGGAGCTGCGCAGCACCAGTTGCACCGGCAAGCCGCCGGTGGAACCCGGCAAGGCCGGCAACTGGAAGGCGAAGATGCTGGTGCCTTCGACATCGTTGACCGCCGCCTGCAGGTCGACCTGAATCTGCGAGGCGGTACGCTCGCGCTCGTCCCACAGCGACAGGTTGATACCGCCGATGCCCGAGGCGAGGCCGTCGCTGCCGTTGATGATCCAGGTGCTGACCGTTTCTGGCAGACGCTTGTAGACCTGGTCGAGCTTGTCGGCGAAGCGCTCGACGTATTCGAGGTTGGCGTGCTGCGGTGCCTTGATCGCGGTCAGCAGCCCGGCCTGGTCTTCGGTCGGCGCCAGCTCGCGCTGAGGCAGGCCGTACAGCCAGGGCAAACTGAGCAGCACCAGCAAGGCAAACCCGGCGCTCAGCCAGCGCCGCGCCAGGGAGAATTCCAGCGCCCGGCTGTAGCGTCTGGCCAGGGCGTCGAAAAAACGGTTGGCGGCATGGGCCATGCGCCCTTCGGATTGCTTGGCCTGCAACAGGAACGAGCTCATCACCGGCGACAGGGTCAAGGCGACCACACCGGACACCACCACCGCTCCGGCCAGGGTCAGGGCGAACTCGCGAAACAACGCACCGGTCAAGCCGCCCATCATGCCGATCGGTGCATACACCGCAGCCAGGGTGATGGTCATGGCGATCACCGGCCCGGCCACTTCCCGCGCCCCCACCAGGGCCGCGGCCACCGGGGTCTTGCCCTCTTCGATATGACGGTGGACGTTCTCGACCACGACGATGGCATCGTCCACCACCAGGCCGACGGCGAGGACCATGGCCAGCAAGGTCAACAGGTTGAGGCTGAAGCCGAACATCAGCATCAGCGCCGCCGCACCGAGCATCGACAACGGAATGGTTACCACCGGGATCAGCACAGTGCGCAGCGACCCCAGGCACAGGTAGATGACGATGACCACGATCAGCAGCGCTTCGAGCAAGGTCTTGCTCACTTCGTCGATGGAGGCCTGGATGAAGCGCGCGGTTTCGAACGCAAGCTCGGCCTTGACGTCCGGCGGCAGGGTCTTGCGGATGTCCGGCAGCACCTTGCGGATGCCGTCGACGATCACCAGCGGGTTGCCGCCGGGGGTCGGGAACAGGCCCAGGTGCACGGCGCGCACGCCGTCCATGGAGGCGCTGGTTTCCACCGAGGCGGCGCCCAGCTCGACAGTGCCGACATCCTTGATGCGCACCAGGCCATTGCCGTCGTTGCGGATCACCAGCTCGCGAAATTCGCCGACGCTGGTCAAGTCGGTATTGACGCGGATATTGGAGACCACGAACTGGCCTTTGACCTTGCCGGGCGCCGCCTGGTAGTTGTTGCGCCTGACCGCCTCGGCTACATCCGCGGCAGTCAGGCCGCGCGCGGCCAGGCGCGCCGGGTCGATCCACAGGCGCATCGACAGGGTCTGGCCGCCAAATACCTGGACCTTGGCCACACCGTCGATGGTGGTCAGGATCGGCTCGACCACCCGCGCCAGGTAGTCAGTCATCGCCGGGGTCGACAGGCTGTTGCTGGCAAAGCCGATATAGGCCACCGCCGTCGACTCGCCGGACGAGCGTTCGATCACCGGGTCATAGGCTTGCTCGGGCAGGCGAAAACGCACCTGGTTGACCTTGGCCATCACCTCGGTCAGCGCCTGGGTGGAGTCGCGGTTGAGCTCCATGCGCACAGTGACCAGGCTGCGGCCCTGCACCGAGGACGACGACAGGTAATCGATGCCCTCGACCGACGACACCGCCTGGGCAATCGGCTGGGTGACGAAGCCCTGCATCAGCTCGGCCGAGGCGCCGGGGTATTCGGTGGTGACGGTGATGGTCGAGCTCTCCAGCATCGGGTACTGGCGGATCGGTAGCTGGCGCAGGGAGAGGATGCCCAGCAGCAGGATGAGGATGCTGACCACCAGCGCCAGCACCGGCCGACGCACGAACAGATCGGTGAATTTCATCTAAGGGTCTCTGGGCAATCGGTCAGGAGCCGGACAGCGCCGGGGCTTGCAGGGTGTCTTCGGTGGCTTCGACCGCGACCCCGTCACTGAGCTTGAGCTGCCCGGAGGTCACCACCTGGTCGGCCTCCCGCAGCCCTTCAAGGATGATCACCCGGCCATCCTGGCGTTCGCCGATCTTCACCGGCACCCGCTGCACCACCAGCGCCTGCTGCTGCTCGTCATGGCGGGCAAGAAACACCGTGTCGCCGTAGGCGGTATAGGTCACCGCGGTTTCCGGCAGGCTGAGCACCTCGGCCACCTGCGGGTCGGCAACCTTGACGCTGGCATACATGCCGGCCTTGAGCAGCGCATCGGCGTTATCCAGGGTCGCCTGCACCTGTACCGTGCGCGAACGGTCGATCAGTGGGTCGATGGCACTGATGCGCGCCGCAAAGGTTCGCTCGGGATAGGCGTCGAGCAACACGTCGACCGCCTGCCCGGGCTTGAGGTGGATGCTCAACTGCTCGTCGAGGGAGAAGTTCACATACAGGGTGCGGGTGTCGATCAGGCTGACGATCGCATCGCCGACATTCAGGTACTGCCCCTGGTTGACCTTGCGAATGCCCAGCACGCCGTCGAATGGCGCGCGGATGGTCTTCTGCGCGATCACCGCCTCGGTGTGCGCCAGCTCGCCGCTGGCCATGTCGCGTGCGGCCAGGGCGTTGTCGAGCTGCTCCTGGGTGGCGGCGTTTTCCGCGACCAGGTCGCGCACCCGGCGGTGGTTGATCCGGGCGTTGTGCAGTTGCGCCTGCAGGCGAATGCGCTCGGCCTGCTCGGGGGCATCGTTGAGGGTCAGCAGTACGTCGCCACGGCGCACCTTCTGCCCGGAGACGAAGTTGATGCGTGTCACCCGCCCGCCGATTTCGGCCGAGACCAGCACCTGGCGCGCCGCCTCAAGCTCGCCGACCCCGGCGAAAAAACCATTGGCCGGACCGCGCTGCACGGTGCCCAGTGCCACCTTGACCAGCGTCCGCGGCGCCGGTGCCGAGGCCTGTGCGGTGTGCGCCTGTTGCCAGACCACCAGCACCGCCAGGGCGGCACCCGCCAGCAGCGTACCAAGCGCGAGATTCTTGCTGTTCATCCACCACTCCCTGTGAGGCTGGCCTCAGGCCCACTGCACGTTGAACACCACGAAGGCCAGCAAGGCCCAGAGCACCAGTACCAGATGGGTCAGTTGCAACCCCTCCTGGCGAATCCAGTAACCGAACCACAGGCCGCCTAGCAGCATGGCGAAGGTAAAACCGAGAAACGCGCTCAGCGCCAGGTTCAGCCAGGGCCGCGCCGCCTCAAGCCCCGCGCCGATCAGCAGGGCGTAGCTGCCGATCAGGGCAGTGGCTGCCGCCGCGACCTGCAGCACCAGCACGACCACCAGGGCGATTCGATGTGCAGCCGTGGAATGCAGGGCCCGGGACAACAGCGGGAAGTCGATGGTCGGTGCCTGGCGCAGCGGCGCCATCGCCATGGTCGCGCCGACCGCACCGAGAGAGGCGCGAAACGCCTGCAGGTTGTTGAGTACCGCGATGCAGAGCCAGAGGCTCAGGCCAATGGCCTGAACGGCCTGGAACAGCCAGAGGGAAGTATGCAAATCCATTTGTACGTCCGTGGTGGTTGAGCGCAATAACACAAGAAAACACTTGGATATTAGAGCCGTGCCTTCCAATGCACAACCCACAAGACGCTAACCACCCTGCGCCGAGCAAACATTGTCGGCGGTCATGCTTTGCCCTAATCGGCCAACCGGGCCAGCATTCGCTGGCGCAAGCGCGGGCCGAAAACGTTGACCAACAGCCCGGCCATCACCAGTAACGCACCCCAGCCTTGCAGCGGTGTCAGGCGCTCATCCAGCAGCAGCGCCGAGGAACTCAGGCCCACCACCGGCACCAGCAGCGAGAACGGCGCCACCTTGCCCGCCGGGTAACGCGACAGCAGGTGGCTCCACAGGCTGTAGCCCAGCATGGTGGCTACAAAAGCCAGGTACGCCAGCGACAAAATCGAGCTCCAGCCAATGCCGCGCAGCGAGCGTTCAATCAGCTCGGGACCTTCCAGCCACCAGGACAGGGCCAGGAACGGCAGCGGCGGCACCAGCCCACCCCAAATCACCAGAGCCACCAGATCGATGTTGCCGAAACGCCGGGTGATGATATTGCCCATGGCCCACATCGACGCGGCGCACAGGGTCAGCAGCAAGGCGAAAAACGGCACGCTGGCGCCGTTCTCGCTGCCGATCAGGGTCAGGCCGCCGGCGGCCACCAGCAAGCCCAGCACGCTGGCCGCGCGCAGCCGCTCGCCGAGAAAGATCGCGGCAAAAAACAGGGTGAAGAACGCCTGGGATTGCAGCACCAGCGACGCCAGGCCCGGCGGCATGCCGTTACCCATGGCCTCGAACAGAAAGGCGAACTGGCCCAGGGAAATGGTCGCGCCATAGGCGATCAGCCAGCGCCAGGGCAATTGCGGGCGCTTGACCAGCAGCACCGCCGGAAACGCCACCAGGGCAAAGCGCAAGGCCCCCAGCAACATCGGCGGCAGGCCATCGAGGCCAACCTTGATGACCACGAAGTTGACGCCCCAGGCGACGATCACCACCAGCGCCAACAGCAAGTCCTTTAATGGCATTGTTCCCTCACCGGCTTTGTAATATTTCGCAACAGCATAACCTTATGCCCGAAATCATCGCACCCACCTATCGCGACGGATGGGTGCATCAAAGCCGACACCTTCACTTGACCGTATTTGTATATACATGCTCATATCTGTTTCAGTCGCCCACTTGCGATCGACTGGCGACCCGACCGCGACAACACAACAATAGGCGGAGATCCCGAGCAATGACCCAGGCCAATGCCTCGCGCAGCAAGCCCCTGATCGAGCGCCGCTCGATCGACTACATCCCGGAAAACGAACGACACGGACGCCTGTACAGCCAGTTCACCCTGTGGCTGGGCGCCAACCTGCAGATCACCGCAATCGTCACCGGGGCCCTGGCCGTGGTGCTCGGCGGCGATGTGTTCTGGTCGCTGATCGGCCTGCTGCTCGGCCAACTGGTCGGCGGCGCGGTCATGGCCCTGCACGCCGCCCAGGGGCCGAAACTCGGCCTGCCGCAGATGATCTCCAGCCGCGTGCAGTTCGGCGTGTATGGCGCGGCCATCCCGATTGCCCTGGTGTGCCTGATGTACCTGGGCTTCACCGCCACCGGCACCGTGCTCTCGGGCCAGGCCATCGGCCAGTTGCTCAGCGTCAGCGACAGTGCCGGCATCCTGATCTTCGCCGGGGTCATCGTCCTCGCCACGGTGTTCGGCTACCGCATGATCCACTGGATCGGCCGGGTCGCCAGCGTGTTGGGGATCATCGCCTTCGTCTACCTGTTCAGCCGCATCATGGTCATCAGCGACATCGGCCAGCTCCTGGAAAACCGCCACTTCACCTGGGCCTCGTTCCTGCTCGCGGTGTCGCTGTCGGCGTCCTGGCAGATCTCCTTCGGCCCGTATGTCGCCGACTACTCGCGCTACCTGCCGAGCAACACCTCATCGTTCAAGACCTTCCTCGCCGCAGGCCTGGGTTCGGTGGTCGGCGCCCAGGCATCGATGGTGCTCGGGGTGTTCGCTGCGGCCATTGCCAACGGCCAGTTCTCCGGCCGTGAAGTGGCCTACATCGTCGGCCTGGGCGGTACCGGCGCGACCGCCGCGCTGCTGTACTTCAGCATCGCCTTCGGCAAGGTGACCATCTCCACCCTCAACTCCTACGGCAGCTTCATGTGCATCGCCACCATCATCAGTGGCTTTCGCGGGCACATCGAAGTGACGCGCCGCCAGCGTCTGTTCTTCGTCCTGGCCATTGTCGGTGCCTCGACCCTGATCGCCCTGCTCGGCCAGCATTCGTTCCTGGCGGCGTTCAAGTCGTTCATCCTGTTCCTGCTGACCTTCTTCGTCCCCTGGAGCGCGGTCAACCTGGTGGACTACTACTTCATCACCAAGGAACGCTACGACGTGCCGGCGCTGGCCGACCCCAACGGCCGCTACGGGCGCTGGAACCTGCCGGGCATCATCGTCTACACCGTCGGCGTGCTGGTGCAGATGCCGTTCATTTCCACCAAGCTCTACACCGGCCCGATGGTTGCCCACCTGGGCGGTGTCGACCTGTCGTGGATCATCGGCCTGGTGGTGCCGAGCGTGCTGTATTACTGCGTGGCACGCGGCAAGGCGGCGCAAGCGCCTAGCCACATGATCCTGCCGGAAGCGGCCAAAAGCTGAGCCGGCCGGAACCGCTGCCCACCGCCCGTCGGCGGGCAGCGACCATTTGGCAGCCCGGGCAATAACAACATATTTGTATGCTGTAACCGATCTGAGCAACAACGCCAAGGCCCTGGCCAAGTTCCTTGCCAGTGCCAACCCCTACCTGCCAGAAGCGACACTCAATACCCTGCTGGCAGCACATGCGCGAGCATATCCTCAGCCTTGCCGATGCCTTGACGGCGGCGCTGGTCAAGCAGTTCCCGGACAAGTTCTGAGCGAGGTCGACTGATGTTCGAAGGCCTTGGCCACACCCAACAGGCGTTGCTCACCGCCCTGCTCTATCGGGCTACGGACATGAGCATCGATGAGATGAAGGAAGTCGGCTACGAATCCCAGGTATTTTTCCGCTCCGGGGGCCCGGCGCAGATCATCGCCCACAACTGCGTGTTCCATCAGCTGGCCGAGGCTCACCCTGAAGTCTGTGAGCTCGACCTGGCGCTGATCGACAGCCTGGGTGGCGGGGATGTGCAGCACCTGGAATGCATGCTGCGTGGTGGTCAGGTGTGTCGCTTTCAGCTGGCGGGCAAGGCCTCATAGCTTGGCGATCGATACCTCGGTGGATTTGACGAAGGCAATCACTTCGCTGCCGACCCGCAGTTCCAGCTCGTGCACCGAGCGGGTGGTGATCACCGAGGTGACGATGCCTGCGGAGGTCTGCACATCGATTTCCGATACCACCGGGCCTTCGATGATCTCCTTGACCGTGCCTTTGAACTGATTGCGTACGTTGATCGCCTTGATGGTCATGCGCTGCTTCCTCGTCCTGGGGTGCACTGCCGCGCAGTGCTTGAGGTGCAGAGTGCGCCCGAACAGATAAAATTAAAAAGAATAAATACGTACAAATATAGAACTAAAAGAGATATGTAAATCGACATATCGAAAGTCCTATAAGTTATTTATTTTCAGTTTTTTAGATCCCTTAGCATCAGTGCCACCCTCATAGAGCAAGTGAGCGCAACCTTTGCACAGCACGCCATCGACCCCTCTGCAAATCGCGCGGGAACTGACCAATGAGTTCGCCCGCACCGCGGTCGAGCGCGACCGCCTGGGCGGTACGCCCAAGGCCGAACGCGATGCCATCCGCAGCAGCGGCCTGCTGGCCTTGAGTATCCCCCGCGACTTCGGCGGCCTGGGCGCCAGTTGGTCGCAAACCTTCGAGGTGGTACGTGAGTTCGCCCGGGTCGACAGCTCGCTGGCCCATGTGTTCGGCTTTCATCACCTGATGCTCGCCACCGTGCGCCTGTTCGCCACCCCGGCGCAGTGGCAGCCCTGGTTCGAACTGACCGCGCGCAAAAGCTGGTTCTGGGGCAATGCCCTCAACCCCCTGGACACCCGCACGGTGGTCAAGGACCGCGGTAGTTTTCGTGAATTCTCCGGCAAAAAAAGCTTCTGCTCCGGCGCCAGCGATTCAGAGATGCTCATCGCCTCGGCAATCGACGAGAACGCCGGCGGCAAGCTGTTGATCGCCGCGATTCCCAGTGGCCGCACCGGCATCACCTTGCACAACGACTGGCACAACATGGGCCAGCGCCAGACCGACAGCGGCAGCGCCACCTTCGAACGGGTACGGGTGGAAGAAAGCGACCTGCTGCTCAACCCCGGCCCCTTGAGCACACCGTTCGCCTGCCTGCGGCCGCTGATTGCCCAACTGCATTTCGCCACGATCTTCCTCGGCATCGCCGAAGGCGCCTTCGAGGAGGCCCGGCATTACGCCCTGCGCGAATCGCGGCCGTGGTTCAAGTCAGCGGCCGAACAGAGCAGCGCCGACCCTTATGTACTCAACCATTTCGGTGACTTCTGGGTGCGCCTGCAGGGTGCACGCCTGTTGGTCGAGCAGGCCGCCCAGGCGCTGGACCAGGCCTGGGCCAAGGGCGCGGCGCTGAGTGCCGAACAGCGCGGGCGCCTGGCGGTGACCATCGCCACCGCCAAGGTCGCCGCCAGCCGGGATGGCCTGGAGATCTGCAGCAAGGTCTTCGAGGTTACCGGCGCCCGTGCCACCCAGGCCTCGGTGGGCCTCGACCGGCACTGGCGCAACCTGCGCACGCAAAGCCTGCACGACCCGCTCGACTACAAGCTGCACGAACTCGGTGAATGGGCCCTGCGCGGGCAATTGCCGACTCCGACCTTCTACTCATAGTGTGACCGCCATGCAATTGTTGACCCTACCGCCCTCCCCGGCCCTGGCCACCTCGATCCGCGCCACGGCGCAGGTGTTCGAAGACCCCAAGTCGCGGGCCTTGCTGGCGCACCTGCAACGGGTCGCGCCAAGTGAAGCCAGCGTGCTGATCATCGGCGAGACCGGCACCGGCAAAGAGCTGGTGGCCCGGCACATCCACAACTTGAGCGGGCGGCGCGACAAGCCTTTCGTCGCGGTCAACTGCGGGGCGTTTTCCGAATCGCTGGTCGAGGCCGAGCTGTTCGGCCACGAAAAAGGCGCGTTCACCGGCGCCCTCGGTTCCAAGGCCGGCTGGTTCGAAGAGGCCAATGGCGGCACCTTGTTCCTGGATGAGATCGGCGACTTGCCGATGCCGATCCAGGTCAAGCTGCTGCGCGTGTTGCAGGAACGTGAAGTGGTGCGCCTGGGCTCGCGCAAGAGCATTCCCATCGATGTACGGGTGCTGGCGGCAACCAACGTGCAGTTGGAAAAAGCCATCAATGCCGGGCACTTTCGCGAAGACCTGTACTACCGCCTCGACGTGGTCAGCCTGGAACTGGTGCCACTGCGCGAGCGCCCGGGTGACATCCTGCCGCTGACCCGCCACTTCATCCAGGCCTACAGCCAGCGCCTGGGCTATGGCGACGTCAGCCTTAGCAGCGAGGCCGAAGCCAAGCTGTGCAGTTACGGTTGGCCGGGCAATATCCGCGAACTGGAAAACGTCATCCATCACACCTTGCTGATCTGCCGCGACGGGGTGATCCGCCAGGACGACCTGCGCCTGTCGAACATGCGCATCGAGCGCGCCGACGACAGCCCTGGCCCCGATGATTCGGCTGAAGGGCTGCTGCAGCGGGCGTTCCAGAAGCTGTTCGAGCAGCCCGCGGGTGCCTTGCACGAGAAGGTCGAGGATGCGCTGTTGCGCGCGGCGTATCGGTTCAGTCATTACAACCAGGTGCATACGGCGAACTTGTTGGGTTTGAGCCGCAATGTCACCCGCACGCGCCTGATCAAGATGGGCGAGCTGGCGGTGAACCGCAGGCAGCCTGCGGGGAGTACCCAGGGTGAGCGGGTACTGAATTTGTCTATCTAATGACCTCATCGCGGGCCCTGCACCAATCCTGTGGGAGCGGGCTCGACCCGCGATCGAGTGCGAAGCGCTCGCAATCCAGACACCACCTGATGTATTGGCTGGACTGGCCCCATCGCTGGCAAGCCAGCTCCCACAGGTACTGCACCTATTTCATGACCACAGCCAATCCTGTGGGAGCCGGACTTGCCGGCGATCGAGCGCGCAGCGGTCGTAATCCAGACGCCGCATGATGTGCTGGCTGGACTGGCCCCATCGCTGGCAAGCCAGCTCCCACAGGTACTGCACCTATTTCATGACCACAGCCAGTCCTGTGGGAGCCGGGCTTGCCGGCGATCGAGCGCGCAGCGGTCGTAATCCAGACGCCGCATGATGTGCTGGCTGGACTGGCCCCATCGCTGGCAAGCCAGCTCCCACAGGTACTGCACCTATTTCATGACCACAGCCAATCCTGTGGGAGCCGGGCTTGCCGGCGATCGAGCGTGCAGCGGTCGTAATCCAGACGCCGCATGATGTGCTGGCTGGACTGGCCCCATCGCTGGCAAGCCAGCTCCCACAGGTACTGCACCTATTTCATGACCACAGCCAATCCTGTGGGAGCCGGACTTGCCGGCGATCGAGCGCGCAGCGGTCGCAGTCCAGGCGAAAAAAGGTCAGCGGTAGATCTCACTTCCCGCATCCGGCGCCAGTTTACGAAACACCAGCGCCGAGGCCATGCACGCCAGCGCACACACGCCAATCACCAGGGCAATATCCGCCACCGCCACCTGCTGCTCGCCCTTCACGCTCATCAGCACGCTCAGCAGCGAAGCCGCCACGCCCACCGACACGCTCATGGCCAACTGCACCGTCGCCGCCGACAAACTGCTGGCCCGACTGTGCAGTTCGGCAGGGACATCGGCATAGGTCAAGCCGCCCATGGCGCTGAACTGCAAGGAGCGGATCAGGCCGCTGGCGAACAGGATCAAGACCACCAGCCAGTACGGCGTGTCGAGGTTGAAACTGGCGCAGGCGCCCAGGCTCACGCCGGTAAACAACGCATTGACGCTCAAGGTGCGGCGAAAGCCAAAGCGGCGCACGATGCGCACCGCCAGCAGCTTGACCACAAAGGCGCCGACGCCACCGGTAAAGGTCAGCAAGCCGGCATGCAAGGGGCTCAGGCCAAAACACAGCTGGAACAACAGCACCATCAAGAACGGCTGCGCCGCCGTGCCCAGGCGAAACAGGTTGCCGCCCCAGAAACTCAAGGCAAAGCTGCGCACGCGCAACGGCGCAAAGTCCAGCAGCGGCTGGGCGCAGTGGCGCGCATGGCGCACATACAGCAGCGCCGCCAACAGCCCGAGCAGCAACAGCAGCAGCACCCAATGCCGCGCCAGCAAGCCATGGCCCAAGGCTTCGAAGCCGAACACCAGTGACGCCAGGGCCACACTGGCCAGCAGCAAGCCACGCAGGTCCAGGCGTTGCCGGCTGTCGCCGGGGTAATCGGGAATATGCCGCAGCACCAGGTAAACCCCGAGCACGCCGATGGGCAGGTTGACCAGAAAGATCCATTGCCACGACAGCAGGGTCACCAGCAAACCGCCCAGGGGCGGCCCGAGCATCGGCCCCACCAGCGGTGGGATGGTCAGGTAGGACATATTGCCCAGCAGTTGCTCGCGCGGCGACCAGCGCAGCAGGATCATCAACCCCACCGGCACCATCATCGCCCCCGCCGCGCCCTGGCACAGGCGTGCCAGGCATAGCTGCAGCAACGAACCGGCCAGGGCGCAGGCCAGCGACGACAGGGTGAACAGAACGATGGCCAGGACGAACAGCCGCCGTGGCCCATAGCGGTCCGCCGCCCAGCCGCTGACCGGCACGGCCAAGGCGGCGGCGAGCAGGTACAGCGACACCACCAGGTTCATGCGCACGCTCGGCGCGCCGAATTCGCTGGCCATCTGCGGCAAGGCGGTCATCACCACGGTGGAGTCGATCAGCTCCATCAGCAGCGCACAGCCGATGATTATCGGTACTCGCCGTGATTGCCAGGTGCTGAGGCTCAGCAAAGGCGCCTGCACGCTGCCCAATTCAGAACAACCCCGAGGTCGGTGGCGGTGTGCCGGTCAGCTGCCAGGCGCCGACCGCCGCGGCCTTCCAGTGCCGAGGGTTATGGTTGGCGACCGTGCGCGCGTTGCGCCAGTGGCGGTCGAGGTTGTGGCTGCGGCCGGTGGTCGAGGCGCCGCCGACGTCAAACAGCAATTCGGCGGCCTTGAGCGCCGATTCGGCAGCAATGTACTGGGCCTGGGCAACGTCGATGGCGGCCTGGTCGACCTGTTGCGGGTCAAGGCCGGCGGCCCAGGCGCGGTCGATCGACGCCGCAGCGCGCAGCACCACGGCCTCGGCGGTAAAGGCGCGGGCAGCGATTTCACCAACGCTGAGCTGCACGTACGGGTCATCCATCGAGCGCGTGGCGCTGCTGTGCTTGATCGGCCGCGCGTGCTCACGGGCAAAGCGGCTGGCATCGTCCAGGGCATTGCGGGCGATGCCAGCCTGCACCGTGGCCAGAAACAACTGCAAGAACGGCGTGACGATGGTGCGCTTGCCCTCCTCCACGGTGCGCGTGCGAATCTCGTCGGCGTACACCAGCACATCGTTCAGGCGCGTGGTGCCGCTGGCCGTCAGGCGCTGGCCCATGGCGTCGAAATCGTCGAGCAATTCCAGGCCCTGGCGCTCGCGCGGCAGCACGAACGACACCGGCTGATCGTTTTCATCCAGGGCCACGGCGCTGACCCAGTCGGCGTACAGGGCGCCGGTGCTGTAGTACTTGCTGCCGCTGGCGCGGTAATGCTCACCCTCGCGCACGATGCGCGCGCTGATCGCGCCATTGGCGCCACCCACTTCCCAACCGGCATTGCCCAGCACCGCGCCTTGCAGGTAGCGGGCGAACCAGCGCTGGCGCTCGGCTTCGGCACCGTCGGCGGTCGAAGACAACAAGCCCTCGACAAAGCCGAAGCCCGGACGCAACGCCTGGGCAACGTTGGAGTCCACCGAAGCGATGCGCAGCAGCAGGCCGATCACATCGCTGACACTGCCACCCGGGCCGCCGTACGCCTGCGGAATACGGCAGGTGTAGAGCCCGGCCTGGGCAATCTGGCGGACCGCTTCATAGGGCAGCTGGCGCTCGCGTTCACGTTGCGCGGCGCCGGCGGCAATCAGCGCCAAGAGGTTTTCGGTATTGCCCTTGAGGTCGTCGAGGTTGCGCTGCTCAACACGGGGTACTGCGGATAAACCAGGCATGGACTTTCCTTGTGCGGATCAGGCGATCAGATCGCCAGGCGGAGAAATTCGAAACTGACTCGACGGCCGCTTTCCAGGTGCGGGATGGCATCGAGCAAGGCACGGGTATAGGGGTGTTGCGGACGGTCGAAGACATCGCGCACGGCGCCGCTTTCCACCGCCACGCCATCTTTCATCACCAGCACCTGGTCGCTGACATGGTTGATCACCCCCAGGTCGTGGGAGATGAACAGGCAGGCCAGGCCCAGGCGCTGCTTGAGGTCGTCGAGCAGCTCGAGAATCTGCGCCTGCACCGACACATCCAACGCCGACACTGGCTCGTCGCACACCAAAATCTGCGGCTGCGCGGCCAGGGCGCGGGCGATGGCGATGCGTTGCCGTTGGCCGCCAGACAGCTCGATCGGGCGGCGCTCCAGCAGGCTGGGGTCGAGGCGCACCAAGGTCAGCAGCTCGACGGCCTGCTGGCGCCACTGCGCGCGCAGGTGCCCGGCCACTTGCAGCGCCTCGAACAGCACGCGCTGCACGGTGTAGCGCGGGTCGAAGGAGCTCAGCGGGTCCTGGAACACCACCTGGATGCTGCGGCGCAGCTGGCGTTTCTCCTGGTCATCGAGGCGCAACCAGGGCCGGCCCTTGATCTGGATCTCGCCGCTGTCGGGGGTTTCCAGGCCGAGGATCATCCTGGTGAGGGTGGTCTTGCCCGAGCCCGACTCGCCGACGATGCCCAAGGTGCGGCCCTTGTGCAGTTGCAGCGAAACCTGGTCGACCACGGTGCGCCAGGTGCCGTCCGGGCCCTTGAAGGCCTTGCTCACCTGCTGCACCTGCAACAGCGGCGCGCTGCGTTCCACCACCGCAGGTGCGACCGCCGCCAATGCCGGCGCCTGCGGCCGGCGAAAATGCACGGCGGCGCCAGCCTTGAGCAGGTACTGGGTATAGGGGTGCTGCGGGTCTTGCAGCACCGCCTCGACACTGCCCTGCTCGACGATTACGCCGTTGTGCATCACCGCCACCCGGTTGGCCAAGCGCGAGACCACCGCCAGGTCATGGCTGACGATCAGCATCGCGGTACTGTCGCCACGCAGGGATTCGAGCAGGCTCAAGACCTGGGCCTGGACCGTGGCGTCCAGCGCCGTGGTCGGCTCATCGGCAATCAGCAGGCGCGGGTTGCAGGCGATGGCCGAGGCGATCAAGGCACGCTGACGCAAGCCGCCGGAAAGCTGCCAGGGGTATTGGCGGGCGCGCAGCTCAGGCTCCGGCACGCCGACCGCGCGCAGCAGTTCAAGCACGCGCGCCTGGCGCTGTGCGCGGTTCAGGTCGCTGTGCAACTGCAAGGGTTCGGCAATCTCCTTGCCGACCGGGCGCAGGGGGTCGAGCGAACCCAGGGCGTCCTGCATGACAAAACCGATCTGCGCACCGCGCACCCGGCGCCAGGCACGCTCGTCTAACTGACGCAGGTCCTGCCCGGCGAAGGCCAGGCGGCTGGCCTGCAGCTGCGCATGGGCACCGGTGAGCCCGGCCAGGGTGCGCGAAGTGACGCTCTTGCCCGAGCCGGACTCGCCCACCAGCGCCAGGCATTCGCCCTGCTGCAGGCTGAAGCTGATGCCCTTGAGCACCGGCACGCCCTGGCCGAAGCGCACCTGCAGGTCGCTGACCTCAATCAGCGGCGCGGGGTGTTGGATAACAGCATTCATAGGCGTTTACCTTCGTTGCGGCGCAGCAGTTCGCGGCCGATGGCGGTGATCGAGACTACGGTGAGGGTGATGGCCAGTGCCGGCCAGGCCACCAGCCACCAGGCGTTGGCCAGGTAGTTGCGGCCGATGGCGAGCATGCCGCCCCACTCCGGCTCTGGCGGTGGCGCGCCAAAGCCGAGAAAACTCAAGGCGGCACCGGCGACGATGGTGCTGCCGATGCCGATGGTGGCGAGTATCAAGATCGGCTTGATCGCATTGGGCAGCACATGCCGCCAGATCACCTGACGCCGAGGCAGGCCGAGGGTGGTGGCCGCCTCGACATAGCCGGCATTGCGCACCACCAGGGTTTGCGCACGCACCAGGCGCGCATAACGCGGCACGCTGGCGATACCCACGGCGATGATGGTGTTGAGCGCGCCCTGGCCAAAAAAGGTGATGATCACCAGTGCCAGCAGCAGGTCGGGAAAGGCCAGCAGCACATCGACCAGGCGCATCACCACGCCGTCGACCAGCCGGGGCCCGAGCCCGGCCAGCAAGCCCAGCACGGTGCCGAGCAACAACCCCAGGGCCGTGGCGCTCAGGCCCAGCACCAGCGACGGGCGCACGGCATGCACCAGCCGCGCGAGGATGTCGCGGCCGTTCTCGTCAGTGCCCAGCCAGTGCAGGCTGCTCGGTGGCTGGAATGCCTGGCGGGCGCTGGCCTCGAGCGGGTCGGCGGACACCAGCCAACCTGGCTGCAGCGCCGCCAGCACCAGCAGCGCGACAAACAGCGCGGCCAGTACCAGCCCCGGGCGCAGGGCCAACTGTCGAGGCCTGACGAAGCGCGCCTGGGCCTGGATCAGGCCGTTGGCCGGCAGCACCGCCGCCGTTGAATTGATCGGCGCCATCGGGCACCTCCTTGGGCTGAACGTTAAAGGGCAGGATTGCGGCTCTGCCGGTGGCCAGGCTCACACCGCTTCGGCGGCGCGCTGGTACTGGCTGGCCGGGTACGGCAGGCCGAGGTGGTCGCGCAGGGTGCTGCCCTGGTATTCGTGGCGGAACACCCCGCGCTTTTGCAGCAGCGGCACCACCTCGTCGACGAACACCTCGACACCCGAGGGGAACATGTCCGGCATGATGTTGAAGCCGTCGGCGGCACCGGCGCGAAACCAGTGTTCGAGGGTGTCGGCGACCTGTTCCGGGGTGCCGACGATCAGCCGGTGGCCGACCAGGATGCGCCGCGACAGCTCACGGAGGGTCAGGTGCTCGCGCCGCGCCAGGTTCAACTGGGCTTCGAGAAAACCGTGGGAGCCGCGCTCGAATTCCGCCACCGGGCCGATCCGCTCCCAGGGCAAGGGCGCATCCAGTTCCAGCTCGTTGACCGCAAGACCCACCCGCGCCGCCACCTGATTGATCAGCCCCTCTTCGCCGTACCAGGCATTGAGTTCGTCGAAGCGCGCCTGGGCCTCGGCCTCGCTGCTGCCAATCACCGTCGACAACCCCGGCATGATTTTCAGGTGCTCGGGGTTGCGCCCCCACTGGCGGGCGCGCTGCTTCATTTCCTGGTAAAAGGCCTGGCCGTCGACCAGGGTGGTCTGGGTGGTGAAGATCGCATCGGCATAGCGCGAGCCGAGGGCCTTGCCACCTTCGGAGGACCCGGCCTGGACCAGCACCGGCCGGCCCTGGGGCGAGCGCGGCAGGTTCAGCGGGCCCTTGACCGAAAAGTGCTCGCCGACAAAGTCGATCGCATGCACCTTGGCCGGGTCGGCAAAGCGCCCACGGTGGGCGTCGCCAATCACCGCGTCATCTTCCCAGCTGTCCCACAACTTGAGGGTGACGTCGATGAACTCATCGGCACGGGCGTAACGGTCAACATGGCGCGGCGCGCCGGCCAGGCCGAAGTTCTGCGCCGCCGCGTCGCCGGCATTGGTGACCACGTTCCAGGCCGCGCGGCCGCCGCTGATATGGTCCAGCGAGCTGAAACGCCGGGCCAGGTTATAGGGGTCGTTGTAAGTGCTCGAGGCGGTGGCGATCACGCCGATGTGGCGGGTGGCCAGGGCCACGGCGGTGAGCAGCACGGTCGGCTCCAGGCGCCCGGCCGGGTGCTCGGCAATATCGCCCAGCAGCGCCGGGCCGTCGGCGAGGAAAATCGCATCGAGCTTACCGCGTTCGGCGATGCGCGCGATGTTGCTGTAGTACTGGTGGTCGAGGTAGGCATTGGCCGGCACCTCGGCCTGGCGCCAGGCGCCGGCGTGGGCGCCGAAACCGAGGATGTTCATGCCGATGCTCATGTGTTGTGCGGGCTGGCTCATGGCAATTCCTTGAGTGGGGGTCAAACCGCGCTGGCTTCGTCGCGGGCGGCGTTGTCCTGTTCGTGCAACTGGCGCCAGGCGGCACCTGGGCTGACGCCATTGAGGTAGTAGTTGCCCAGCGCCCGCTCGCGGTAGATCGCCGGGTTGTGCGAGGCCAGGGTGCGGGCGTTGCGCCAATGCCGGTCGAGGCGCCGGGCCTGGCTGGTGGCCGAGGCGCCGCCGACTTCAAACAGCAAGGTGGTGGCTTCGAGCACCTGCTCCAGCACCACCTGCTGGGCCTGGTAGGTGCGGATATCGGCCTCGACGTAGTGGTCTTCGCCGACCGTGCCGTCGAGCTCGGCTTCGTGCACCGTCTGCAGCACCTGGGCAACATCCAGCACCAGGGCTTGGGCGGCATAGGCCAGGCTCGACAGGCGGCCGATCACCCGCTGCACCAGCGGGTCGTCCTTGGGGCTGGACTGGCCAGGCACGCCAAAGGCGCGGGTGCGGCCCTGGACGAAGTCGACGGCATCCCGCTGCACCGCACGGGCAATACCGGCCAGGGTCGCCAGGTGGTACAGCTGGTAAAAGGCTGACAAGTAGGACTCAGCGCGCAGCTCGCCGGGCTTGAAGCGGCGCAACACCTGCGCCGGCGGCACCGCGACCGCGGCAAAGCGGGTGGTGCCGCTGCCGCTCAGGCGCTGGCCGAAACCGTCCCAGTCATCCTCAAGGCTGACCCCCGGCGCCGTGGTCGAAACCACTACGCTGACAAAATCTTCGTCGAGCATGGCCACCGCCGCCACCCAGTCGGCATAGATGGCGCCGGTGCAGTAGTACTTCTCGCCTTCTAGCAACCAGCCAGCGTGCGGCGCCTGCGGGTCGGCAGCCGTGAGCCGCACCGAATTGCCGGTGGTGTCGGTACGTTCGGCCATGGCCGCACCCCACAACTGCCCCGCCGCCACCTTGGTCAGCCAGTGGCGTTGCGAAGCGACGTCAGCGCTGGCCAACCGGCCTTCGACAAAACCGAAGTGGGCGCGGAAGATCTGCGGCAGGTTGGAATCGGCCTCGGCGAGCTCGATCAACAGACGAAACAGCACCGGCAGGCTGACCTGCGCACCGTTCAACGCCTGGGGCACGCGCAGGGCGCCGAAGCCCGCCTCGCGCAGCCAGGCCACCGGCTCATGGGCCAGTGTGCGCTGCTGCTCGCGGTCTACCGCGCCTTCGGCGATGCGGGCAAAAACCGCGGCAAAACGCGCCTGCAGGTGGGCATAGTCCTGGCTTGCGGGGTTCGCGGCCAGGGGTGTTGGCAACTCATGGGCACTCATGGCTGGTCCTTGAAATGCGGGTTCATACGCTTTTGCTGCGCGGGTCGACCCAGTGGTTGATCAGGTCGACGAGAACGTTGACGACCCCATAAATCGCCGCCGCCAGCAGGGTGATCCCCAACAGCAACGGCATGTCCTTGGTGATGGCGGCATCGAGCATCAGCCGGCCGATGCCCTGGCGGGCGAACAGCATTTCGATGATCACCGCACCGCCCAGCAGGCTGGCAAAGACAAAACCGGAGAGCGTCACCAGCGGCACCAGGGCATGGCGCAAGGCGTGCTTGAGGCGCACGCCCGTCTCGGACATGCCGCGCGCCCGGGCCATGGCGATAAAGGGCTGTTCGAGGATGTCCTCGAGTTCCTGGCGCAGTACCTGGGTCAGCACCGCGGCAACCGGCAGGGCCAGGGCCAGGCTCGGCAAGATCAGCGCCTGCCAGCTGTTGGAGCCGGACGGTGGCAGCAGGTGCCAGCCGAACGAGAACAGCAGCAACAGCACGATGCCGATCACGAACGATGGCGCCGACGACAGCACCAGTTCGCTGCCGGACACCAGCGCGCGCACCCAGCGCGGGCGGTTGGCGGTGAGCACCGCGCAGCTCACCGCGAGGAGGATCGACAGCAAGGCTGCGGCCAGCGACAGCTGCAGCGTGGCGCCCAACTGGCTGCCGATCACCTGCAGCACCGGAATGCGCAGGCGGTACGACTCACCGAGGTCGCCCTGGGCCAGGCGCGCCAGGTACTGGCCGTACTGCACCCACAACGGTTGATCGAGGCCGTACTCGGCGCGCACCTGGGCGATCAGCTCGGCGCTGGGCATGGCGTCGGGGCCGCCGAGAATTGCCAGGGCCGGGTCGCCGGCACTGAGGTTGATGGCCAAAAAAGTCAGGGTCGCCGCGCCCCAGAGCACGCCGATGCCGGCCAGCAGGCGCCAGGCCAATCGCTGCAAAGTAGTCATTTGCCCTCCGGGTCGAGCCACACGCTGGTGAACAACGGGGTGTTGTGCGAGGTGTCGAAAATCAGGCCCTTGACCTGCTTGCGGTAGGCCAGCAGCACATGGCTTTCGAACACCGGCACCGCCGGGATGGTCTGCGCCAGGCGCTGCTGGGCGATGCGGTAGAGGTCGCTCAGCTCGACCGGGTCGGTGGTCTGGCGTGCGGCGCTGAGCACCCGGTCGAGCTCGGCATCGCGAAAACGCCCGGCGTTCTGGCCGATCAGCTTGGCAGTGCTGATCGCCTGGCTGTGGTAGAGGATGTACAGGCCATCGGGGGTGTTGGTGTGCCAGTAGCCGCCGCCAATCAGCTGGAAGTCGCTGGCGTACCGGCGCTGGGTGACCTGGGCCAGGGGCAGCAGGTCGATGTCGATCTGCAGGCCGATCTTCTTCAGGTCGGCCTGGATGGCCACGGCGATGCTGCTGGGGTAGGCGGCGGTTTCGTAGGTCAGCAAATGCGCGGCCAGGCGCTGGCCGTACTTGACCCGGTAGCCCTGGCCGTCGCGCTCGCTCCACCCAGCCTGGTCGAGAATGCGGTTGGCCTCGGCCACGTCATAGGCCAGCACGTCCTTGAATGCCGGGTCGTAGTAGCGGGTGTTGGCGGCGAGAAAATCACCCTTGGCCAGGTACTCGCCAAAACCGGTGATCCAGGCCAGGCCGTCGCGGTCGATGGCCTTGGCCACGGCGCGGCGCACCTGGACGTCATCGAAGGGGAAGCGCTCGACATTGAAGGTCAGGCTGCGAAACGGGTTGGCCTTGCGGATACGGCTGCGCATCTGCAAGTCCGGGTTGGCGCGAATGGCCCGGGCGTTCTGGGTCGGGGCATCGACGGTGAAGTCTGACTGGCCGGCTTCCAGGGTACTGAAGCGGATCATCGGTTCGGGGACGATGCTCAGTTCCAGGCGGTCGAGGTAGGCCTCGCCCTGGTGCCGGGTCACTGCGGGAGCCCAGTTGTAGCCCTTGCGCTTGACGAAGTTGGCGCCCTGGTCGCGGGTGTAGCTTTCCAGCACGAAGGGCCCGGAGCCGATCGGGTGTTCGGCGATGGTCTTCGGCGCTTCGAGGATCTGCCGTGGCGAGATCATGCTCAGCCAGGATTGCGCCAGCACATCGAGAAACGGCGAATAAGGCTCGCGCAGCTGCGCTTCGAAGGTGTACTCATCGACGATGCGCCCATCCACGTAGGGGGCGATATAGGCGGCAGCCAGCGGCGACTTGGTCGCCGGGTCGCGCATGTGTTCGAGGTTGACCTGCAGGGCGCGGGCGTTGAATTTTTCGCCATCGCTGAAGGTCACGTCATCGCGCAGATGAAAGGTGTAGGTCTTGCCGTCGTCGGAGATCTCCCAGGACTTGGCCAGCCACGGCGAGATATTGCCCTGCTCGTCCTGGTACAGCAGGCAATCAAACAGGATGCGCCCCAGCCACTGCACATTGCCGTGGGAAATCGAATGCACGTCGAGGGTCGTGGTGTCCGAGGCCGTGGACACCCGCAAGGTACCGCCGGGCTTGCCCGGGGCGGCCTCGTAATAGTCTTGCGCGGCATAGCTCAGGGTGCCGTTGTGCAGCGTGCCGTCGATGCCGCCGCTGCCCTGCCCCGGCGCCGGCTCCACCGGCTTGCAGGCGCCCAGGGCCAGCAGCGCGCCGAGCACGGCGGGGCCACCCAGCCTTGCGATTACTCTCATGCGGTTCTCCTGCAGGTGCCGCACGAACGGCACCCGCCCCTGGCTCAGAAGTTGTAGGCAATCCCGGTGTAGGCGCCGAAGCCATCACCCGGATACAGCGAAGCGGTGTCCTGGCCCTTGGCGTCGTAGCTGGGCACCAGGGCGGTGACGTAGTCCTTGTCGGTGAGGTTCTTCAGGTCCAGGTACACCTGCCAGGTCTTGTTCGGCGCGTCGTAGCCCAGGCGTGCGCCCCACAGGGTGTAGGACGGGGCGTAGAAGCTGTTGGCGTAGTCCACCGCCGTGCTCGATGCCGAGCGCACGTTGACCCCGGCGTAAAAGCCATTGGCGTACTGGTAGAACAGCTCGCCCTGGTAGATGTGCTTGGGCAGGCCCGGCAGCTCGTTCTTGGCGAACAGCGGGTCGTTGCGGTAGTGGAAGTCGTTGAGGGTGTAGGCCTGGCGCCAGCTCAGCACATCGCCGTTATCGCGCTGCCAGAGCTTGGTGGTCAGCCCCGCCTCGATGCCCTGGTGGATGGTCGGGCTGGCGTTGGAGGTCGAGACCACGGCAGCCGCAGTGTTGGTGGCCGGGAGGATTTCGACGTTGAGCAGTTCGTCCTTGATCCAGGATTTGTACAGGGTCAGGCTGGCGTCGAAGATCTCCGAGCGCCCGCGAATACCCAGCTCAACGGTGTTGGCGCTTTGTGGCACCAGGGTCTTGGCGAAGTTGGTGGTCACCCCCGAGCCGGAACTGGACCAGGAGCTGGGCGGGTCGATGGAGCGGCTGACGTTGCCGAACACCTGCACGTCCGGGGTCAGGTAATAACGCAGACCGACCCGTGGCGCCAGTTTCCACTCGTCATAACGGTAGTGGCTGGGGATGCCGCTGGTGTTGGGCCGGTCGCTGAAGTTGACATCGACGTTGCGCTTGACCTCGATGGCCGAGAGGCCCGTGGACAGGTACAGGTTGTCGGTCAGGCCGAGGTCGTTGCCCAGCGACAACACATGGTCGAACGAGCCGTCGTACTCGACCTGCTTCTGCAACCTGCCCAGGTCCTTGTCACCGCTGTAGGTGCGCACCCCGGAGCGGATGTGCTGGGTGCTGCTCCAGCCGACGCTGGTGGTGCTCGGCAGGCCGAACAGCTGGTCGCTGCGGGTGTACTTGAGCGAGTAGTTGATGTCGCGCCAGTCCCAGTAGTTGGGGTTGACCGTGCTCTTCTTGCTGAGGATCTGCGGGTAGTTGTGATAGACCAGCCCAGCCACCAGGGTCGAGTCGTCGTCGAAGGTGTAGGTGGTTTTGCTGCCGACCCAGGTCGAGCCTTCCTTGGTCGAGTCGCCACGAGTGGCGCGGGTGCTGGGGTTGGTCTGCGAGGAATTCTTTTTCAGCTGCGCCAGGGTCAGGGCCCCGGCGTTCTCGTGGTACTCCTCGCGGTAGCGGATGTACAGGCGGGTTTCCAGCTTGGGGTTGAAGCGGTAGCCGAAGTTGGTCACCACGCCCTTGGCCTTGGTGAAGGTGAAGTCCTGGTAACCGTCGCGCTTGGAATTGTCGACGCTGATGAAGTAGTCGGCGTTGCCGGCCACGCCACCGGTGCTGAGGGTCTGCTTCTGCCAGCCGAAACTGCCGCCTTCGACCTTGATGCGGTTGCCTGGCGCAGTGAGACCAGAGTGGGTGACGAAGTTGATCGCCCCGCCCAGCGACAAGGCGCCGTACTCGAAAGCGTTGGCGCCGCGCAGCACTTCGGTGTAGCTCAAGCCCTGGGTGTCGAGCAACTCATAAGGCGTGCCGCCGGCGCCGGTCAGGGCCAGGCCGTCGAAGAGGAACTTGGTGCCTTCGCGAAAATAGCCCGGCGAGGTGTTGGCACCCGAACCACGGATGGAAATCTTGATCGCATCGTTGCCACCGGCGGCCTGGGCATACACCCCCGGTTGATAGGCCAGGGTGTCTTCCAGGGTGGCCGAACGGCCCTTCTCCACCTCGGCCTGCTGAACCAGCCCGGTACCGCCGGGGATCTCGTCCAGTTGCGCCTGCGCCGCTTGCACCGGGGTGGCTTTGGCCGCCTGGACGGTGACCGTCTCCAGGCGTTTTTCGGTCTGTGTGGCATCTTCGGCCTGGGCCAGCGGCGCCAGGCTCAACAGTGCGGCGCCGACGCTGGCCAGCGTCCAGTCCCTGCCTACTACTTTGGTCGAAGAATTAAATAAAACGGATGTTGCCCGAGGCACGAAATTCAAGGTATTGCTCCCCACCTGATTAAAAAATAGGCGAGTTTCTATTGGTATAGTCAATCTCGAAGGGAGCTGTTGCAGTGACCGTGCCAACCGGTAAAACCCTTGTAATCCCTGCGCTTGAGCGGCTCCTGCGGTTTAAACAATTGTTCGAATTTCGGGTATCTGTGCAACTGCTGTTGCCTGGCGAACAGTTGATCATGCTCCAAGCCTTGATAGATCCCGTCGATAGACCTATCAACAAGGTCGATTAGTCCCACATTCCGTACGGGAATACACTAGCGCGCATACGTCCGCTCAAAACCCTGCAACAGACAGGGACTTGCGACACACCGTGCTTTTTACCCCAGCCAACCGCGCTTGCGACGCCTTGTTGCCGGGCATGCCTATGCCCGCAGCTTTGTGCAGCCGATAAGAATGAGGAGATACCCATGGGACTTGGCAGACGACAGTTTTTCAAGCTCTGTACCGCCGGCGTCGCCACCGCCACCTGTGCGAGCCTGGGCTTTGCCCCGGGCGTGGCCCAGGCGACCCAGTCGCGCCAGTACAAGCTGCTGCGCGCCAAGGAAACCCGCAACAACTGCACCTATTGCTCGGTCGGTTGCGGGATTCTCATGTACAGCCTTGGCGACGGTGCCAAGAACGCCAAGGCGCGCATCTTCCATATCGAAGGCGACCCTGATCACCCGGTCAGCCGTGGCTCGCTGTGCCCCAAGGGCGCCGGCCTGGTCGACTACGTGCACAGCGAACAGCGCCTGCTCTACCCCGAATACCGCGCGCCGGGCTCGGACAAATGGCAGCGCATCAGCTGGGATCACGCCATCGAGCGCATCGCCCGGCTGATGAAGGACGACCGCGACGCCAACTTCATCGAGAAGAACGCCAAGGGCACCACGGTCAACCGCTGGCTCAGCACCGGCATGCTCTGCTCGTCGGCGGCCAGCAGCGAAACCGGCTCGCTGGACCAGCGCTTCACCCGCGCCCTGGGCATCCTCGGCACCGACAGCCAGGCCCGGGTCTGCCACGCGCCGACCGTTTCGGCCCTGGCGCCGACCTTCGGCCGTGGCGCCATGACCAACAACTGGGTCGACATCAAGAACGCCAACGTCGTGCTGATCATGGGCGGCAACCCGGCCGAGGCGCACCCGGTGGGCTTCAAGTGGGTGATCGAGGCGAAGATCCGCAACGGCGCCAAGGTCATCGTCGTCGACCCGCGCTTCAACCGCAGCGCCGCGGTGGCCGACATCTACTCGCCGATCCGCGCCGGCTCCGACGTGACCTTCCTGATGGGCGTGGTCAACTACCTGATCAGCCACGACAAGATCCAGCACGAGTACGTGCGCCACTACACCAACGCCAGCCTGATCGTGCGCGCGGACTACCACTTCGACGACGGCCTGTTCAGTGGCTATGACACGAAAAAACGCAGCTACGACCGCAGTTCCTGGACCTACGAGCTCGACGAAAAAGGCTACGCCAAGCGCGACCTGACCCTGCAGCACCCACGCTGCGTGTGGAACCTGCTCAAGGCCCACGTCAGCCGCTACACCCCGGAGATGGTCACCAACGTCTGCGGTACGCCCAAGGACGACTTCCTCAATATCTGCGCGATCCTTGGCGAAACCTCTGCCCCGGACAAGACCGCGACCTTCCTCTACGCCCTGGGCTGGACCCACCACACCAACGGCGCGCAGATGATCCGTGGGTCGGGCATGATCCAGCTGCTGCTGGGCAACATCGGCATGGCCGGTGGCGGGGTCAACGCCCTGCGCGGCCACTCCAACATCCAGGGCTACACCGACCTGGGCCTGCTGTCGCTGCGCCTGCCCGGCTACATGAACCTGCCGTCCGACGAGCAGACTACGCTTGCCACCTACCTCAAGCAGACGACGCCGACAGCGCTGCTGGAGGACCAGGTCAACTACTACAAGCACACGCCGAAGTTCTTCGTCAGCCTGATGAAAAGCCTCTGGGGCGACAAGGCCACCAAGGACAACGACTGGGGCTACGACTGGCTGCCCAAGTGGGACGACAGCTACGACGTGCTCAACTTCAGCAACCGCATGTACGAGGGCAAGGTCAACGGCTACATCGCCCAGGGCTTCAACCCGGTGGCGGCGTTCCCCGACAAGAACAAGGCCCAGGCGGCGCTGGCCAAGCTCAAGTTCCTGGTGATCATCGACCCGCTGGCCACCGAGACCTCGAGCTTCTGGCAGAACCACGGCGAGCAGCATGACGTCGATAGCGCCGCGATCCAGACCGAAGTGTTCCGCCTGCCCTCCTCGTGCTTCGCCGAGGAAGACGGCTCGATCGTCAACTCCGGACGCTGGCTGCAATGGCACTGGGCGGGCGCTGCGCCACCCGGGGAGGCCTGGCACGACGGCAAGATCCTCGGCCACCTGTTCCTGAAGATCCGCGAGCTGTACGAAAAGGAAGGCGGCGCCAACCCGGCACCGATCCTCAACATGGCCTGGAACTACGCCGACCCGCTGGACCCCAAGCCCGAAGAAGTGGCCAAGGAATCCAACGGCCGCGCCCTCGCCGATCTGCACGACGAGCAAGGCAACCTGATCCTGCGCAAGGGCCAGTTGCTCAGCGACTTCTCGCAACTGCGCGACGACGGCAGCACCCAGTGCTTCAACTGGATCTTCGCCGGCTCCTGGACCGAACAAGGCAACCAGATGGCCCGTCGCGACAACGCCGACAGCGGCCTGGGTTGCACCCCGGGCTGGGCCTGGGCCTGGCCGCAGAACCGGCGCATCCTTTACAACCGCGCCTCGGCCGACCCGCAGGGCAAGCCGTGGGACCCGAAACGCAAGCTGATCGGCTGGGACGGCGTGCGCTGGAGCGGTGTCGACGTGCCCGACTTTGCCGTCACCGCCGCCCCTGGGGGCAAGGTCAACCCGTTCATCATGCTGCCTGAAGGCCTGGGCCGGCTGTTCTCGGTCGGCGCCATGAACGACGGGCCGTTCCCCGAGCACTACGAACCGACCGAAAGCCCGCTGGCGAGCAACCCGCTGCACCCGAACGTGACCTACAGCCCGACCGCGCGGCTGTATGAAAGCGATCGCCAGCGCATGGGCAAGCGCGAAGAGTTTCCCTACGTGGCGACCACCTACTCGATCACCGAGTTGTTCCGCCACTGGACCAAGCACGCGCGGCTGAACGCCATCGTCCAGCCCGAGCAGTTCATCGAGATCGGCGAGAAGCTGGCCGCCGACAAAGGCATCGTCCAGGGTGACCTGGTCAAGGTCAGCACCAAGCGTGGCTACATCAAGGCCAAGGCGGTGGTGACCAAGCGCATCCGCCGCCTGGCGGTCGACGGCCAGGATGTCGACACCATCGGCATCCCCTGCCACTGGGGTTACGAAGGCAGCACGCGCAAGGGCTTTCTGGCCAACACCCTGACCCCGGGCATCGGCGAGTCGAACACCCATACGCCGGAGTACAAGGCGTTTCTCGTGAACATTGAAAAGGTCTGAGGGCGAATACCATGTCCATGCAATCCCAAGACATCGTCCGCCGCTCGGCCACCAATGTGCTGACCCCGGCGCCGCACACCCGCGATCACCAGGCCGAAGTGGCCAAGCTGATCGACGTGAGCATCTGCATCGGCTGCAAGGCTTGCCAAGTGGCGTGCAACGAATGGAACGACCTGCGTGATGAGGTCGGCCACAACGTTGGCGTATACGACAACCCGGCCGACCTGTCCGCCGAAACCTGGACGCTGATGCGCTTCGATGAAGTCGAAGACGAAAGCGGCAAGCTCGAATGGCTGATCCGCAAGGACGGCTGCATGCACTGCGCCGACCCCGGCTGCCTGAAAGCCTGCCCGCAACCGGGGGCGATCATCCAGTACGCCAACGGCATCGTTGATTTCCAGTCCGAGCACTGCATCGGCTGCGGCTACTGCATCGCCGGCTGCCCGTTCGATGTGCCGCGCATCAGCCAGAAAGACAACAAGGCCTACAAGTGCACGCTGTGCGTCGACCGCGTCTCGGTCGGCCAGGAGCCTGCCTGCGTCAAGACCTGCCCGACCGGCGCGATCAACTTCGGCAGCAAACAGGACATGCTGCACCAGGCCAGCGAACGGGTCACCGAGCTGCAGGGCCGCGGCTTTGCCGGTGCCGGTATCTATGACCCGCAGGGCGTCGGCGGCACCCACGTGGTGTACGTGCTGCAGCATGCCGACAAACCGCAGCTGTACCACAAGCTGCCCACCGACCCGCGCATCAGCAATGCCATCCAGGGCTGGAAAGGCTGGATGAAACCGGTGGCCGCGGCGGCGTTCTTCGCCACCCTGGCCGGCACCCTGTTCCACTACATCGGCGTCGGCCCCAATGAAGTCGACGAACAGGACCAGAAGATCGAAGAGGATACCCACGCATGAACAAGGACAAACTGATCCTGCGTACGCGCTTCATCGAGCGCGCCAGCCACTGGTTCATGGTGATCTGCTTCTTCGCCGTGGCGCTGTCGGGGCTGTCGTGGTTCTTCCCATCGCTCAACGGCCTCAATGCGGTATTCGGCACCCCGCAGCTGGCGCGCATCCTTCACCCGTTTTTCGGTGTGCTGGTGTTCTTGCTGCTGATGTTCCTGTTCGTGCGCTTCGTGCGCTACAACCTGCCGGAGCGCGAAGACCTGCAGTGGTTCAAGAACCTCAAGCAAGTACTGGCCGGCAAGCATGAGCCGGTGCTGAACATCGGCAAGTACAACGCCGGGCAGAAGATCCTGTTCTGGGGAATCATGGGCCTGATCAGCCTGCTGCTGCTCAGCGGCGTGGTGATCTGGCGGCCGTACTTCGCCCCGCTGTTCAGCATCCCGACCATCCGCATCGGCCTGCTGGTGCATGCGCTGGCCGGCATCAGCCTGATTCTGCTGATCATCGGTCACGCTTATCTTGCATTCTGGGTCAAGGGCTCGATCCGTGGCATGGTCACCGGCTACGTCAGCCGCAGTTGGGCCAAGACCCACCATGACCGCTGGTACCGTCAACTGAGCGGCAAGCAGAGCAAGGCTGGGAGCGAGAAATGAACAGCATCCAGATGACCCCGGTGCAGACGCCCAGCGGTGGCGTCAACGAGATCGTCGCGGTGCTGCTGCCGTCGCTCAAGGACCGCTACCGCCAACGCGCGGCGCGCCTGCGCCAGTTGGCCGACGGCCATGCCATGGGCGATTACCTGGGCTTTTGTGCCGGCATCGCCGAGGCTCAGCAACAGCTGCTTGAAACGCTGCCGTTGCCTGAAGCGCTGGCATCCGGGCTGGCTGCGCGCCTGGCCAATGGCCGGGCGCCGCTGGCGAGCCGCGAGTACCCACGCGACGCCTACTGGCAGCAGTTGCTCAGTGCTTTGATCGATGCGCTCTACAGCGATGCCAACCCGACGGTTCGCGGTACCCTGGAGCGCTTGCGCGGCTACTCGGCAGCGCAACTGGAAGACCTCGCCAGCGCCTTGCTCGCCGGTGACTACGACCAGGTCGACAGCGGCCAGGCGCTGTTCCTCTGGAGCGCACTGTCGCTGTACTTCACCCAGTTGGCCAATGCCCTGCCGGCCTCGGCCAAGGCCTCCCTGGGCGAGCAGCGCCAGCATTGCCCGGTATGCGCCAGCGCGCCGGTGGCCAGCGTGATCATGACCGGCGCCCAGGCCGGGCTGCGCTACCTGCATTGCAGCCTGTGCGAAAGCCGCTGGCACATGGTTCGGGTAAAATGCAGCAACTGCGAAGCCACCGGCGCCCTGGACTATTGGTCGCTGGAACGGCAGGATGCGCCGATCAAGGCCGAGAGCTGCAACGACTGTCACAGCTACCTGAAAGTGTTGTACCCGGAAAAGGACCGCGACCAGGAAGTGCTGGCCGATGACCTGGCCTCCCTGGCGCTGGACGCCGAAGTGGAGCGTGAGGGGTATGGGCGCAGTGGTGTCAGCCCGTTCTTGTTTCCCGGCTGACAGCATCGCTGGCAAGCCAGCTCCCACAGAGTGCATACACCGGCCCCTGTGGGAGCTGGCTTGCCGGCGATGGGCTGCACAGCAGCCCTCTCACAAGCACGACCCCACCAAGAGACTCCCCATGGGCATCAAGAAATCCTCCGCCGAACTCAAGCGCGACCTTAAAACCGTCGCCAGCAACCTGGAACGCACCGCCGGTGAAATCAGCAAACTGGCCGAGCGAATCGACGGCGTTGACGTGGTTGCCGTGCTGCACCTGATGAACCGCCTGTACAAAGACTCCGACAAGCTCAAGGCCTACGCCGACGAGATCAAGGGCGGACGCATCGTGCGCGGCAAAGCCGAGTAATCAACCCATGCGCCCGGCGACCAGCAGCACACCGATCTGCTCGGCCAGGTGCAACAGCTCGGCGTAAGCCCCGCTGTCCTGCAGCACGCTGCGCGATTGGCCCTGGGGCTTGAGCATTTTGCCCGCCAGCCGATCGCCAAACAGCATCATCGCCCGCGCACTGTCATCCTGCCGTGAGGTCCAGCACAGGCCCTGCACCTCAGGGCTCTGCCGGTGAATCGCCTCGGCCCACAAGCGGGTCTGCGGGTACTGGTCCTTCTCGGTATCGATCAACTGGTTGCGCGGCACCCCGAGCTTGCGCAGGGCCTTGCTGCCCAGGTCCACCAGCAGCAGGTCCTGCGCGCTGCGCAGCACCGAATGCAGCTGCCCCTGCAACTTGCCCTTGTCAAAGGTCTTGAGCCCGGCGGCAAAGGGCACGTCGTGGAACACCGTTTCCATTGCCGCACAGTCGAAGCTGGTGCCACCGTACAAGGTCGGGATCGGCTGGCCACGGGCGTCCCGGATCGGGCTGAAACGGGCATTGCCCTTGAGCCCGGGGTTGAACTGGCCGGGGCCGTAACTCTCCAGGTGCAGCCGATGGATCGGCGTACCCTGGGCCCAGGTCAGGGTCGACAGTTGCAATACACCGGCAGGTGCCGGTGTATCACCCATGGGCGACGCCCTGCAGCTCGTCGTCGGCGGCGGCCAGCACCTGCTCCGGGGCACGGCTGATGACATCGAGCGGGCGCTTGCCACCGAGAAAGCTGTTGGCCGACATGAACCAATACGCCAGGCCCCAGCTGTCCTTGGCCTGGGCAAAACGTGCAAGCACCGGGGCCATGGCCTTGAGCGGCCGGTAAGCGGCGTCCAGGCCATAGGCCGGGAAATAATCCACGCCATGGTGGCGCAGGGCGAAGATCGCCCCTTCGCGCTTCCACTTGTTCGGCTGGGCGCTGGGGTTGCTCAGGCTGAAGCCGGCCAGCCCGGCGATCTGCGCGGCGGTCAGCCAATCGCCGCTCTCCAGCACTGCGGTGCGCGCCTGGGCCAGCATCGCCGCCTCTTTGAGCGCATTGGGCGTTGGCGGCGCCTTGGGCACCAGGGCTTCGACGATGGATTCGAGGGTGTGCTGCTGTTGCCGGCCCATCAGGCTTTTGACCAATTCGGCAACGCTGGCGAAGGTGGCGGCAATGGCATCGGCCTCCCCCGGGCTGGCATCGGCCAGGGCCACGGCCACCACCTGCTCGGCTTGCTGGTGGCTCAGGCGCTTGCGCAGGGCTTTGGGGGACCCGGCCAGGGCGCTAACCGCCGGACGCTGATCCGTAGCACGGCTCATGGAACCTCCTGATGATGAGATCGAATACCTTTAATCAAGGATAATCCAGATAACCCAGGCTCACCAGCCAGGCGCCGACGACCGGCGAGCAAATCCTGCCGGCGGCTTTACACTTGAACTAAGCAGTGGACGCCTGTAAACAGGTCTTCAACCAACCCTGACAAGATGGAGCCTGTCGCAATGCCGAGCCTGGATTTTCTCATTACTTCATTGATCGTCGTGCTGATTCCCGGCAGCGGCGTGATCCTGACCCTCTCCACTGCCCTGGTGGCCGGCAAGCGCGCCAGCCTCTATACAGCGCTGGGCTGCACGGCGGGGATTATCCCGCACCTGCTGGCCTCGATCCTTGGCCTGTCGGCCATCCTGCACACCAGCGCCCTGGCCTTCCAGGGCCTGAAGTTCGCGGGTGTCGCCTACCTGTTGTACCTGGCCTACGCCACCTGGCGCGACCGCTCGGCCTTTGCAGTCGACCGTAACACCGCCGTCGGCAGCGCTGGCAGCCTGATCCTGCGGGCCTGCCTGTTGAACATCCTCAACCCGAAACTGACGATTTTCTTCCTCGCCTTCCTGCCACAGTTCATCCGTGCCGAGGGGGGCTCGGTGACCGGGCAGATGCTCAGCCTGAGCGCGGTGTTCATGCTCATGACCTTCGTGGTGTTTGTGTTGTACGGTCTGCTGGCCAACCTGTTTCGCCGCGCGGTGATTGAATCGCCGCGGGTGCAGAACTGGCTGCGCCGCAGTTTTGCTGCCTCTTTTGCCGGCCTGGGCCTGAACCTGGCGTTCACTCAGCGCTGAGGAGCGCCTGCGATGAACCGCTGTGACGTACTGATTATCGGCGCCGGCCCCACCGGGTTGGTGCTGGCGCTGTGGCTGAGCAAGCTGGGCATCAAGGTACGGATCATCGACAAGACCGCCGCCCCCGGCACCACTTCCCGGGCCTTGGCGGTACAGGCCCGGACCCTGGAGCTGTATCGCCAGCTGGACCTGACCGAGGCGATCATCGAGCAGGGTCACCAGGTGCCGGCGGCCAACCTGTGGGTCAAGGGCGAAGCCGCCGCACGCTTGCCGTTCAGTGCCATTGGCGCCGACCTTACGCCCTACCCGTTCCTGCACATCTACCCGCAGGACCAGCATGAACGGCTGCTGATCGAACGCTTGCAGCGCTTTGCGGTGGAAGTCGAACGGCAAACCGAACTGCTCGGTTTCAGCCAGGACAGCGACGGCGTCACTGCCCGGCTACGCAATGCCGAGGGTGAGGAGCACGTTTGCCACGCCGACTACCTGGCCGGTTGCGACGGTGCCCGCTCGACGGTGCGCAAGGTGCTGGGCATCGGCTTTCCCGGCGGCACCTACCAGCAAGTATTTTATGTTGCCGACGTCGACGGCGCGGGGCCGGCCTTCAATGGCGAGCTGCATGTGGACCTGGACGAGGCAGATTTTCTCGCCGTGTTCCCACTGGCTGGCAATGGCCGCGCGCGGCTGATCGGCACGGTGCGCGACGAGCGCGCCGAACACCCACGGGACCTGCGCTTCGAAGACGTCAGCAAGCGGGCCATGGAGCACCTGAAGGTCGAGATTCATCAGGTCAACTGGTTCTCCACCTACCGCGTGCACCACCGGGTGGCCGAGCAGTTTGGCCGCGAGCGCGCCTTCCTGCTCGGTGACGCGGCCCACGTGCACAGTCCGGCCGGTGGCCAGGGCATGAACACCGGTATCGGCGATGCCATCAACCTGGCCTGGAAGCTGGCGGCCGTGTTGCAAGGCACCGCCAACGACGCCCTGCTCGGCACCTATGAAATCGAGCGCAGCGCCTTCGCCCGGCGGCTGGTGTCGACCACCGACCAGGTGTTCAACTTCATCACCGCCGACGGCCGCCTGGCCGCCCTGCTGCGTACGCGCCTGGCGCCGTTGCTGCTGCCGCGGGTGGCGGCGTTCAAGGCGGCGCGGGCATTTTTGTTCCGTACGGTGTCGCAGATCACCCTGAACTATCGCGACATGCCCTTGAGCGTCGGCAGCGCCGGTCAGGTGCATGGCGGCGAACGCATGCCCTGGGTCAGCGACGGCAGGCACGACAACTTTGCCGGGCTGGCGCGGATGTGCTGGCAGGTACAGGTGTATGGCGCCGCCAACGGCAGCCTGGTGGCCTGGTGCAGCGAGCGCGGCATGCCGCTGGAGGTGTTCGAGTGGCGCGAGGCTCATGAAGTGGCCGGGTTGCAGCAAGAAGGCGTGTACCTGATACGTCCGGACAGCTATGTGGCACTGGCCCAGGTCGGTGCCGGGCCAGAGGTGCTGGAAGATTACTTCGCCGCGCGCGGGTTGCGCGGATACTAGTGGTGATGTGCGAGAATGCGCGCTTGTCTCGCGTCTCTACCTGCTAAGGAATGGCACCATTAGAATCTTCACGTTTTTGCTCCTGGCCTCGACCCTGACCCTGGCCAGTTGCGGCACCTTTCTCGCCCGTGGCATCAGTGGCTACAACCACCACGATTACTACAAAGGCACCCAGACCAACGTCGAGCTACTGACCTCGCACAATCAGACCGGCTACGACGCCTACGCCACTGTGCTCTGCTGGGTAACCGTCGTCTGCCCGGTGGTTGCCATTGTCACCTTGCCGGTGGACATGGCGGTCGACACCGTCCTGCTGCCCCATGATGCGATGAACTGACATGCCGCAACTCGACTACCGCCACGTGGCGTTTCTGAACATCTACATCAATGATCTCAGCATCTATATCGGCGCGCCCCTGATGGCGCTGACGGTGTTCGACTGGATGCCGAAGAGCATTACCGCGACCTGCATTCTGGTGATTCTCGGCCTGTGCTTGCTGAGCTTCCCGCTGGCGATGCTGGTGCGCTGCCCGCTGTGCAACGCGGCGATGCTGCACCTGTACAAGGACGAGGCCGGGACCGCGCTGTCACGCCGGGTCGGCTTTAGCGAAGTGCACAAGCTGAAGAAGGTGCGTTGCCTGAAGTGCGATGGGCTGCTGAAGATTCGCGATTGAGGGAAACCATTTGGCGACCGCTGCGCGCTCGATCGCTGGCAAGCCGGCTCCCACAGGTTTCGCGCAGTCCGTGTGGGAGCTAGCAGCCCCCTCGTCACGCCACCTCAGCCCGGGCAAAACGGTAAGTCGTCACCACGCACAACAGCAACCCTGCCAGGGCCAGCGCGCCCCCGACAAAACCGATGTTGCCCAGGCCCATGTGCACGCTGACCAGGCTGCCGATCAAGGCCCCGGCGCCAATGCCGATGTTGTAGATGCCGGAGAACATGGCCATGGCCACGTCGGTGGCGTCCGAGGCCAGGCTCAGCACCCTGGACTGCAACGCCAGGCTGAAGCACATGATCGCAACACCCCAGAACACGCTCAAGGTGCCCAGCAGGCTGAAATCGCCAGACAACGGCAACAACAGCAGCAGACAGGTCGCCAGCATGGCGATCGCACCGAGCAGAAAGCCCTGCGGGAAGCGCTCGCTGTAGTGGCTGAACAGCACCGACCCAAACACCCCGGCGCCGCCGAACAGCAACAGCAGCACGGTGGTCAGCTCTGCGCCGATCTGCGCCACATTCAACGCGAACGGCTCGATGTAGCTGTAAGCGGTGAACTGCGCGGCAATCACCAGCGCCACCAGCACATACACGGTGACCAGCGCCGGGCGCTTGAACAGCACCGGCACGCTGCGCAGCGAGCCGGAGTTCTGGCTGGGCAGCAACGGCAAGGATTTGACCAGGCACAGCAAGGTCGCCAGCGCCACCCCGGCAATCGCCAGGAAGGTGGTGCGCCAGCCCAGCGCCTCGCCGACCACCCGCCCCAGTGGAATCCCCATGACCATCGCCAGGGTGGTGCCAGTGGCCAGCAAGCCCAGGGCCTTGGCCTGTTGCCCCGGCGGCGCCACGCGCACTGCCAGCGAAGCGGTAATGGCCCAGAACACCGCATGGGCCAGGGCGATGCCGATACGGCTGACCAGCAGCATGGCAAAGCTCTGCGCCACCCCCGAGAGCAAGTGGCTGAGGATGAACAGGGCAAAGACGATGATCAGCAACGTGCGCCGCTCGATGTTGCGCGTCAGCAGCATCATTGGCAGCGAGGCCAGGGCCACCACCCAGGCGTAGATGGTCAGCATCAGCCCGACCTGGGCGGTGGACATCTCGAAGCTGCGGCCGATGTCGCTGAGCAGCGCCACCGGGACGAATTCGGTGGTGTTGAAAATGAAGGCCGCCAGGGCCAGGGCGATGACACTCAGCCAACTGCCGGTTCGCGCATCCACGGATGTATTCATGAGTAAAGCCTTGCTCCGAGTCGTTTGCGGTTGCCGGGAACGAAAACGCGCCCAGCGCCAGACACTCATGCCGGTCGGGCCTGAGTGAAGCGTGTGCGCTGAGGAAAGATTTGTAAGTATGCGGGGTATCGCTTGCTGGCAAGGATAGTACGTCAGCACCGAGGCTGTCACAACCGCGCAGGCCTGGAGTACCATGGCCCGATTCGTTCATGGAAGACTCCGTATGACTTCAACGCCCGCCGCGCTGGCCAACATCCTCGACAACGCCAGCCTGATCGCCGCTATCGACCAGGGGCTTGCGCCGCAGTACCTGTACTTCTGGGGCCACCGGCAAAAAGTCGAGGGCAAGCCGGACAAAAGCTGCTTCAGCCAGTGGTTCGAGGCCGGGTTCAAGGAACAGCACCTGCACTACCCCAGCGCCGAGCACTACATGATGGCCGGCAAGGCGCGGCTGTTCGACGACCAGGCCACCCTGGAGAAAATCCTCGCCGCGCGCACGCCCGCTGAGGCCAAGAAACTCGGCCGTGAAGTTGCCGGGTACGACGAGGCAGCCTGGGTTGCCGAGCGTTCGGCGATCGTCGAGCAGGCCAACCTGCTCAAGTTCGAACAGCACCCGGGGCTGCGCACGTTTCTGCTGTCCACCGACGGCCAGGTGCTGGTCGAGGCCAGCCCCGTGGACCGCATCTGGGGCATCGGCCTGGACGCCAAGGCGCCGCAAGCGGCTGACCCACGCCAGTGGCAAGGCCTGAACCTGCTCGGCTATGCGTTGATGCGCGTGCGCGAGCGCCTGGCCGGCTGAGGTCCCAGCGCAGGATTTTTCTGCGCTGCTACACTTTATTCGCGCAGATGGAGGATTCCCTCATGTCCGATAAAGAGATCACCACCGCCCTTAACCTGATCAACCAGCGCCAGGCCCGGCTCGCTTCGGCGTGCAAGGAGATTGCCGACTGGATCGACCGCCAGGGTGATGTGCCTGTGGCCGGCAAGATCCGCGACACCCTCAAGGCCGTCGAAGCCGACGATCAGCTGGTCAGAAAAACCCTCACCTCGCTGAGCGTTGAACGCCCACTGCCCCGTTTCCGCTAGCCCGCAGAGGCTAGTGGCGGGCAGCAGGCGCGTCATCCTTTCAAGACCCAGGGTCGCCGGTGCCCGGCGCGGCTCCTGTCTTCGATTTCCCGCAGGTTCGGGCAGATACCGGTGATTAGCCGTCAATGAATATCCTTTACGACGAACGCGTCGATGGCGCCCTGCCCGCAGTCGACAAACCGGCGCTGCTGCAGGCCTTGCAGGCACAACTGCCCGACCTCGATATCCTCCACGCCGAGGAAGACCTCAAGCCCTACGAATGCGATGGCCTCTCGGCCTACCGCTGCACGCCGATGCTGGTGGTATTGCCGCATACCCTCGCGCAGGTCCAGGGCGTCCTCAAACTGTGTTTCGAGCGCAAGGTGCCGGTGGTCGCGCGCGGTGCCGGCACCGGCCTGTCGGGCGGTGCCTTGCCGCTGGCAAAAGGCGTGCTGCTGGTGATGGCGCGCTTCAACAAGATCCTCGCCATCGACCCGGCCGCCCGTACCGCGCGGGTGCAGCCCGGGGTGCGCAACCTGGCGATTTCCCAGGCCGCCGCGCCCTTTGGCCTGTACTACGCGCCCGACCCGTCGTCACAGATCGCCTGCTCGATCGGCGGCAACGTCGCCGAGAATGCCGGCGGCGTGCATTGCCTGAAGTACGGCCTGACCGTGCACAACCTGCTCAAGGTCGAGATCCTCACCGTCGAAGGCGAATGCCTGACCCTCGGCGCTGACAGCCTCGACGCCCCAGGGTTTGACCTGCTGGCGCTGTTCACCGGCTCCGAAGGCATGCTCGGGATCATCACCGAAGTGACGGTCAAGCTGCTGCCCAAGCCGCAGGTGGCCAAGGTACTGCTGGCAGCCTTCGACTCGGTGGCCAAGGCCGGCCGTGCGGTTGGCGACATCATCGCCGCCGGGATCATTCCCGGTGGCCTGGAGATGATGGACAACCTGGCCATCCGCGCCGCCGAGGACTTCATTCACGCCGGCTACCCGGTGGCGGCCGAAGCGATTTTGCTGTGCGAACTCGATGGCGTCGAAGCCGATGTGCACGACGACTGCGACCGCGTGCGTACCCTGCTGGAGCAGGCCGGCGCCACCGAGGTGCGCCAGGCCCGTGACGAAGTGGAGCGGGTGAAATTCTGGGCCGGGCGCAAGAATGCCTTCCCGGCGGTGGGGCGGATTTCGGCCGATTACTACTGCATGGACGGCACCATCCCGCGCCGCGAGCTGCCCCATGTACTGCAGTGCATCGCTGCGCTTGCGCACAAGTACGACCTGCGGGTGGCCAACGTCTTTCATGCCGGCGACGGCAACATGCACCCACTGATCCTGTTCGACGCCAACCAGCCGGGCGAGCTGGAGCGGGCCGAAGCCTTTGGCGGGGAAATCCTCGAACTGTGCGTGAGCGTCGGCGGCAGCATCACCGGCGAACATGGCGTGGGCCGCGAGAAGATCAACCAGATGTGCGCGCAGTTCAGCAGCGACGAGCTGACCCTGTTCCATGCGGTCAAGGCGGCCTTCGACCCCCATGGCCTGCTCAACCCCGGCAAGAACATCCCCACCCTGCACCGCTGCGCCGAGTTCGGCGCCCTGCACGTGCACGCCGGCCAGTTGCCCTTCCCCGACCTGGAGCGGTTCTGATGCCGGCCCACAACAACGATGCCAGCCAGGCACTGCTGGAGCAGGTCAACCAGGCCCGCGCCACAGGCACGCCGTTGCAGATCCGTGGCGGCGCCAGCAAGGCCTTTCTCGGCCGCCCGGTTGCAGGCGTTACGCTCGATACCCGCGACCACCGCGGCATCGTCAACTACGACCCGACCGAGCTGGTGATCACCGCCCGCGCCGGTACGCCCCTGGGTGAGCTGTCGGCGGCGCTGGAAGCCGCCGGGCAGATGCTGGCATGCGAGCCGCCGCACAGCGACGACGGTGCCACCCTCGGCGGCATGGTCGCCGCCGGGTTGTCCGGGCCACGCCGGCCGTGGGCGGGCTCGGTGCGCGATTATGTGCTCGGTACCCGGGTGATCAGCGGCCTGGGCGTGCACCTGCGCTTTGGCGGCGAGGTGATGAAGAACGTCGCCGGTTACGACCTGTCGCGCTTGATGGCCGGCAGTTTCGGCTGCCTGGGGCTGATCACCGAAGTGTCGCTGAAAGTGCTGCCCAAACCGCGCTGCGAAGCGCACATCGCCCTGCACCTCGACCCGCAACAGGCCCTGCTGAAACTGGCGCAGTGGGGCCAGCAACCGATCCCGATCAGCGCCGCCTGCCATGACGGCACGGTGTTGCGCCTGCGTCTTGAGGGTGGCGAAGGCTCGGTCAAGGCCGCCCGCGAGCGGCTTGGCGGCGAGCACTTCCAGGCCAGCTGGTGGCAGGACCTGAACAACCGCCGCCTGGCTTTTTTCGCCGACCCGCGCCCGCTGTGGCGCCTGTCCTTGCCCAACAACAGCGCGGCGCTGGAACTGTCCGGCGAGCAACTGCTGGACTGGGCCGGTGCCCAGCGCTGGCTGAAATCCTCGGCGCCAGCCGAGACCATTCGCAGCGCCGCCAGCCGCCTGGGTGGCCATGCCACCTGCTACAGCGCCAGCGACAGCCCGTTCCAGCCGCTGCCCGGCGCCTTGCTGCGCTACCACCAGCAACTCAAACAACGCCTCGACCCGCAAGGGATCTTCAACCCCGGGCGGATGTACGCACAGGTCTGAACCATGCAAACCACCCTCAGCGATGCCGCCAAACGCCTGGCCCGTGCCGAAGAAGCCGAGAGCATCCTGCGCACCTGCGTGCACTGCGGCTTCTGCAATGCCACCTGCCCGACCTATCAATTGCTGGGCGACGAGCTCGATGGCCCGCGCGGGCGGATCTACCTGATCAAGCAGGTGCTGGAAGGCCACCCCGCCAGCGCCAAGACCCAACTGCACCTGGACCGTTGCCTGTCGTGCCGCAACTGCGAAACCACCTGCCCGTCCGGGGTCGATTACCACAACCTGCTGGATATCGGCCGCGCCGTGGTCGATCAGGCCGTGCCTCGCCCGCCCCTGCAACGCGCCTTGCGCCGCGGCCTGCGCAGCTTGGCCAGCCACCCGCAGGCCTTCAAGCGCCTGGTGCAGCTGGGGCGCAGCGTCGACCGCCTGCTGCCGGCGCCGCTCAAGGCCAAGCTGCCGCGCTCGGTGCCCCCCGCGCAACCCCGTCCACAGCCCCGCCATGCCCGGCGCGTACTGCTGCTCGAAGGCTGCGTGCAGCCGAGCCTGTCGCCCAACACCAACGCCGCCACCGCACGGGTGCTCGATCGCCTGGGCATCAGCGTCACCCCGGCGCCGCTAGCCGGCTGCTGCGGTGCTGTCGACTATCACCTGGATGCACAAGCCAGCGGCCTTGAGCGCGCCCGCCGCAACATCGATGCCTGGTGGCCGGCGATCGAGGCCGGTGCCGAAGCCATCGTGCAGACGGCCAGCGGCTGCGGGGCCTTCGTCAAGGAGTACGCCACGCTGTTGCAGGGCGATGCGCAGTACGCCGGCAAAGCCCGGCGGGTCAGCGAACTGGCCAGGGACCTGGTCGAGGTCATCGGCGCCGAACCCCTGGAGCCGTTGGCCTGCCACAGCGGTCTGGTGCTGGCGGTGCACTGCCCGTGCACCTTGCAGCATGCGCAGAAGCTTGGCGGCAGCGTCGAGGCCCTGCTCTCGCGCCTGGGCTTTACCCTCAGCAACGTGCCCGACGGCCACCTGTGCTGCGGCTCGGCCGGCACCTATTCGCTGACCCAGCCGGCGTTGGCCAGGCAACTGCGCGACAACAGGCTCGATGCCCTGGAAAGCGGCCAGCCGGACCTGATCGTCACCGCCAATATCGGCTGCCAGACCCACCTCGACGGCGCCGGACGCACGCCGGTGCGGCACTGGATCGAGCTGCTGGACGAGGCGCTAGCGAAGTCGCCAACCCTGGCATAAGCTCAATCGGGCAGCCCCTTTCGACAACCCGAGGACTCGTCATGCGTCAGCTTCTACTGGTCTCATTGCTCGTCGTAAGCCCCGCCGTTCTGGCCAAGACCGAATGCAGCACCGCCGACAAGGTGCAATGGCAGGACCAGAACAACTTCCAGGAAGAACTGAAAAAACAGGGCTATGAGATCAAGAAATTCAAGGTCACCGACGGCAACTGCTACGAGATCTATGGCAAGAACAAAGAAGGCAAGAAGGTCGAGATCTACTTCGATCCGGTGACCGGCAAAAAAGTGAAAGAAGAGATCGACTGAGGTGAGCGGCGATAACCTGCGCCTTTGGGACCCGGTGGTGCGCGTGTGCCACTGGTCGTTGGTGCTGGTGTTTATCGGCGGTTATTTTTTCACCGAAGAAGGCGATGGCTGGCACCGCTGGCTGGGCTATTACGGCCTGGCGATCGTGCTGCTACGTAGCGTATGGGGCTTTATCGGCAGCCCGGCAGCGCGCTGGGCGGACTTCTGGCCGACGCCAACGCGATTGAAGTGGCATCTGCAGGCGTTGTACCGCGGCGCAAACTACCACCGCCTCGGGCATTCGCCGTTGGGCGCCCTGGTGATGGTACTGATGTTGCTGCTGATGGCCGGCCTTGGAGTCAGCGGCTTCATGATGGAAGAGATCTATTACTTCTGGGGTGAAGACGGCCTGCGGGATATCCATGAGTTGATGGCCGACACCCTGCTGGCGCTGGTGTGCCTGCACATTGCCGCGGCGCTGTTCGAGAGCTGGCGGCTGAAGGAGAACCTGCCGCTGTCGATGCTCACCGGCCGGCGGCGCCAGCGTTGAAACGGGGCAACGCAGCCGCTGCTGCGTTGCCCCGGCACGGGTATCAGAAGCGGTAGTTGGTGCTCAGCTCCAGGGTCCGAGGCGCCCCTGGGGTGATCAGGTCCACCGAGCCGTGGGCCGAGGCGTAGTAGTCGCGGTCAAAGACGTTACGCAGGCGCAGGGCCATGTCCCACTTCGGCTGGTTGTACAGCAGTGCAGCGTCCACGGTGGTGTAGGACGGCATCACCACGACGTTGTCCAGCGCGGTGTAACGCTCATCCACATAGTTGGCGCCCATGCCCACACGCCAGTGCTCGGTCAACGAGCGTACCAGCCACAGGTTGGCGCTGGTGCGCGGGGTCAGGGTCGGGGTCTGGCCTTCGTTGGCCACGCCATTGGTGCGGTTGGTGGACTTGATGATTTCGGCATCGAGGAAGGCAAAGCCGCCATAGACTTGCCACTTGTCCGTCAGTTGCCCGCTCACGGTCGCTTCGAAACCGTCGGTACGCTGCTCACCGGCCAGCACCAACTGCGCCGGGTTGGCCGGGTTGGTGGTTTTCATGTTGGTACGTTCCAGGCGGAACAAGGCCGCGGTCACCGCCAGGCGGCTGTCGAGCAAGTCCCACTTGGCGCCGATTTCGTAGTTGGTGGTCTCTTCCGGTTCCAGGCCCTGGTTGCCGGCACTGAGGGCGAAGACCTCCGACGACGGCTGGTAGGAGCGGCTGACCGACACGTAGTAGGACTGGATCGCGTCCGGCTGGTAGACCAGGCCGATGCGCGGGCTCCAGGTGGTGTCGGTGCGCGACAGCTCGGTGCCGCTCAGGTCGTCGGCGTACTCCTGGTCAAACACGTCGTAACGCACCCCGAGCAGGGCCTTCCACTGCGGCGCCAGCTCAATCAGGTCCTGTACGTAGAAACCTGCGATGTCCTGGGTGGTGGTGCCCTTGGCGGTCTGGCGGTTGGCCTGGAACGGCACATCGACCAGACCGTCACGGAACACCGGGACCTGGGCCACGTTGTTCTGGCTGAACACGCTCTGGTCCTTGACCTGCCGGCCGAGCTCCACGCCGTACAACAGGTTGTGGTTCATGCCGGCCAGCAGCGCCTGCTGCTTGAGCTCGGTCTGGTTGAACCAGCCGTCTTCGCTGCGTTGCACGTTGCCGCGGTTGAGCTTGACCAGCAGTTCACCATTGGCGGCGGTGACGAAGCGGGTCGGGCTGGAGTCCGCCAAGGTGTTGTTGCGGTCCAGGTCGTAGTGGTAGTAACGGCTGGTATTGCTCAAGGTGAAGTTGTCATTGATCCGGTAGTCGACACCGGCGCTGAAGGAAAACACCTCGCTGCGGGCGTAATCGTCATCCGGGTCGGCGGCGCCGAAGCGCTTGTCGCGGTCGACATCGACCGGGCGGTTGCCCAAGGCCGGAATGCCGAAGTCGATCAGGCGCTTGTCGTACAGGTAGGTAGCGCCCAGGTTCAGCTCCAGGTCATCGGACAGCTTGAAATAGGCCGAGGGTGCCAGGGCCTTGCGGTCGATGTAGCCATCGTCACGGAAGGTGTCGCTGTCTTCCAGGGCGCCGGTCAGACGAAAGGCCTTATCACCCTGCTGCTGGTCGGCCCAGCCGGTATCGAACTGGGTACGGCGCTTGCCCTCGCTGTCGAAGCTGACGCCCACTTCCTGCACCGGGCTGAAGGTGGGTTTCTTGCTCACGCTGTTGATCAGGCCGCCAGAGGAGCCGCGGCCATAGAGCACGGCCGCCGGGCCCTTGACCACCTCGACCCGCTCGACATTGGACAGATCGCGGTAATACAGGGCGTCGTCACGCATGCCATCGACATACATGTCGCCAATGGCACTGAAACCGCGAATCGTCACCTGGTCGCGCTGGCCGTCGCCGTTGGACAAGCCAATCCCCGGCACGTTCTTGAGCACGTCCTCCATCGACTGCGCGCCCTGATCCTTGATCACGCTCGCTGGCACGACGTTGACGGTTTGCGGGATGTCACGCAGCGGCGCGTCGATTTTCAGAGCACTCCGGCTTTCGCTGGCCTTGTAGCTCTGTTCTTCATAGTTGCTGTTGACCGAGGTTGCCGGAATAGCCAGGGGTTCGGCGTGCAGCGCTGGAGCGACCAGCACGCTGAGCACGGAGAGAGAGGCCGGGTGAATGCGCGAAAGAGCCACCATGCGTTCCTTTTTTTGTAAGGATTGTAAAGAAGCGCAAATGGTAACGATTTGTAATTGAGAACTAAATACTATTACGTTTTAAATATTTTGACGCCACGCACAAAAAAGCCAGGCTGCCGTCCTTGACTGCAGCCTGGCTTGTTGTCGACCGCGTGGCGGCGATCAATGCATGTGCTGGTGGCCCGACATGGCTTCAGCATTCAGCGCCCGCACCGGCGCCTTGACTTCAATGGTCTGCTTGACGCCCTTGGCATCCTCGACCACCAGGGTCAGCGGTACCTGCTCGCCTTCCTTGAGCTGCTGGTTCAGTTGCATGAGCATCACGTGATAGCCGTTGGGGTCCAGGGTCACCGCCTTGCCGGCCGGCAGCGCGACGCTGTCGACCTCGCCCATCTTCATCACGTCGTTGTCCATGGTCATCTGGTGCACCTGCACGATCTTGGCCACCGGCGAGGCCACGCTGATCAGCTTGCTGTCGGTGCTGGCGGTGAGGGTCATGAAGGCACCGCTGGACTGCTGGTGCGCCACGGTGGCGCGTGCCCAGGCGTCGCTGACGGTGGTTTGCGCCACGGCCGGCAAGGCCAAGCCAATCAGGGCCAACGCGGCCAGGGTACGTTTGACAGGGTTGCGAAGCATTAACACACCTCCATGACAGTGAGCAGGTCTTCTGCGCACTCTTTTGCATTGAGCGAATGGGACAGCCCCAGGCGCAACTGGCCGCGGGAATCGAAGACGTAGCTGGTCGAGGTGTGCGAGATGGTATAGGTATCGCCGGCTGGCACCTTCTCATAGAACACACCGAACTCCCGGGCTGCCGCCGCGGTTTCTTCGAGGGTGCCGGACAGCGCCACGAACGACGGATCGAAGGCCTTGACGTAGGCGTCGAGCACCTCGGGGGTATCGCGCTCGGGGTCGAGGCTGATGAACACCACCTGCAAGAAGCCTGCGTCACGGCCCATCAGCTTCTTGATCTGCGCTGCGCGCGCCAGGGTGGTCGGGCACACCGCCGGGCACTGGGTGAACCCGAAGAACACCATCGGCATCGAACCCCAGAAACTCGACAGGGTACGGACGTTGCCTTGGGTATCCTTGAGCTTGAACGAACGGCCGAGGATTTTGTTGCTCATGTCCTTGCCGTATTTGAAGTCCAGCGCGCCACCGGAACGGGGGTCGCAACCTGCAAGGGCGCCGAGGCCCAGCAGGCTGATCCCGGCAACAACCTGGCGCCGGGTCAGTAAATCAGTCATGTAACCATCCTTTTGGGAAGGTGCCAGCCCCTGGATAGAGGGCATGTCGAGAAACCTTCGCATTTTGTCATGGCGGTGGACGCAGGTTCCAGCGCGCAGCGCCCCGTACGTCTGTATCCCAGTATTTACGGGGTGCGGCCTGTTGTCGCAGGCAGTGGCAAGAACACTCGGCAACGCCTGCCAGGTGGCGATCGCCGTGTTACTGGCAACGCTGGGCAGCTAGACACTGACAAACTCGAACTGGAGGTATCGCACCCCTTCGGGCGTTTCAATGGTTTGCACCTGTGCCCCCGCCGGCAGAACCTTTGGCCAGAAGCGCAGGCCGGCGAGGTTATCCGCCAAGACCGATAGCTCCCATCGGCCGCTGTGCAACGCGAACAACGCCTGCGCGGCGGCATGGCCAACCCCCGCCAAGCGATAGTCACTGGCGACATAGAACTCGGCCAATTCGTACACCATGAGCTCTTGCTGCTGGCGAACCAGGGCGAACCCTGCGATGTCGCCCTCAACCAGCAGCAGGTAGGCAAAACGCCCTGGTTCCTGCCAGTAGAGCGGTAAATAAGGGTATTCCCCTTCAACTCCGAGTTCGCGCAAATACCCCGGAAGCATCGCCTCAAAGTGGGCTTTTTCACTCTCAAGTGCGGGCTTTATCTGAACCTTCATGCTGCTAATTTCCTACATCAGTCACAAAACGGTACACATCCTGCTTACTGCGAGGCGACGCATCCTATGATGCGCCTTTCGTAACGACACATAAGGAAAAGTGCCGTGTTCAAACCGTTAGCAGTCGCTGTAAGCCTGGGTTGCGCAATGTTGTCGTCAGGCGCCAGCGCCTATGAGTATGGGGAGTTTGCCGGGCAGACCCTGGACCGTCTGATCAACGACTACCCCGGGCGTTACCGTGGTACCGCCAGTTTCGAAGGTGCTACCGCACTGATGCAATCGCAACTGGGCTTCGGCTACCAGACCCGCCGCCAGGACTTCACCTGGGCCGGCAACCGCAGCTCGCAGAACGTCATCGCTTCGGCCCCGGGCCAGAACAGCACTTACGTGGTGCTCGGCGCCCACTACGACACCTATTTCGGCCGCCCCACCCTGCAAGGCCTGGACGACAATGCCTCGGGCGCCGCGGTGCTCACCGAAATCGCCCGCAACCTCGGCGGCGTGGCCCTGGAGAACGGCCTGGAAGTGGTCGGTTTTGGTGCCGAGGAAGAAGGCCTGCGCGGTTCGCGTGCCTATGTCGCGTCATTGAGCGACAGCCAGCGCGCCAACCTGCTGGGCATGATCAACCTCGACAGCCTGATCACCGGCGACAAGATGTACGCCCACGCCGCCAGCAACAGCGTCGCCAACCCGGCCCTGGGTGCCTACCGCGACCAGTTGCTGCGCATCGCCCAGGAGATGAACATCCCGCTGTTCACCAACCCTGGCCTCAACCCCGAGTACCCGGCCGGCACCGGCTGCTGCAGCGACGGCGAAAGCTTCAAGGGCCTCAACGTACCGGTGCTGTTCATCGAGGCGACCAACTGGGAGCTGGGTGAGCTGGACGGCTACGAGCAGACCGGCAACCCGGCGATCCCCGGCGGCTCGACCTGGCACGACCCGGCCGAGGACAACCAGCAGGTGCTGACCCATGCTTTCGGCCAGGAGCGCATCGACCAGCGCCTGCGCGACTTCTCGCGGCTGCTGACCCGCCTGGTGCTGGAACTGACCAACGCCGACCTGCTCGCCTCCACGGCTTCCGGCGGGGCCATGGCGCGGCAGATGGAAGACCAGCTGCAACGCCAGCACCAGGCCCTGACCCGCCTGCATGACCGCCGATGGCTGAGCCTGCTGGATGCGTCACGGGCGGTCGGCAGTGTTGACGGTGAAGTGGGTGTCGAAGGCGAAGTCTCGCCCGACAGCGGCTTCGATGCGCCGGGCAACCCGGAGTCGAAACGGGTGGGGGTCTATGGCGTCGCTGACTACCGCCTCAACGAAGCCCTGACCGTCGGTGCCAGCCTGAGCTTTCAGCGCAGCCGCGATTCGCTCGAGCATGGCGGACGCATCGAAGGCGATGCCTGGCAAGCCGGGCTGTTCGCCCTGCTCAACGACGGCGGCCCGCAATGGCTGGCCGGCGAGCTGAGCGCCGGGCACACCCGCTTCGATAGCAAGCGTTCGGTGTACATCCAGGCCAACAATGGCCCGGTGTTGCTCGACCAGCGCCTGAGCGGCGACACCTCGGCGTGGTTCTGGGGCGCACGGGTGGACGGCGGCTACGACTTCAGCTTCGGCGCCTTGAAAACCGGCCCGGTCGCCGGCCTGGACTACATGCATTACCGCATCGACGACTTCAGCGAAGACGACAACCTGCGCACCGCCCTGGGCTACGAGCAGCAGAACTACGACGCCCTCGAAGCCAGCCTCGGCTGGCGCCTGCATGGCAGCGTCGGCCTGGGCGCGAACATGGCCCTGCAACCCTACGCCAGCGTGCGCTGGGTGCGCGAGCTGGCCGATGGCCGCCTGGATGAAATTGACCTGACCAGCCATGCCGACGGCCGCGTGCGGGTGGCCGACATGGGCGGCGTCGACAAGGACTTTGGCCGTGCGCAATTGGGTGCGCAGTTGATGTTCACCGAGCAGTTGGGCGTGTTTGCCGAAGTGAACAGCCGCTTTGCCCATAGCGAGGGTAATCAGGCCGGCTACTCGCTGGGCGTGCAATGGCAGTTTTAACCCTGTAGGAGCGGGCTTGCCCCGCGATAGCGGCCTGTCAGTCACATCGCAACCGCGGGGCAAGCCCGCCCCCACAACAAAAGGATATAAAAATAACAAAACAATCTAACAATTTGGAATAAACAAATTGAAGGGCCTGCGCGGGCTCCTTATATTTTCGGGCATGCCTTGCCCTTGAATCCCAGGAGTCCGCCCATGTCGCACACGCCCCATTCCCCTTTGCGCCGCCTGCTCACCGGCGGCCTGTTTGCCACCTTTGCCGCGCTGCTACTGCCCGGCTCGCTGGCCCATGCCGAAGCGAGCAAGACCCTGCGCATCGGCTACCAGAAGTTCAACAGCATCAACATCCTCAAAGGCAGCGGCGCCCTGGAAAAAGCCCTGGCACCGCAAGGGGTGAGCGTCAGCTGGTACGAATTTGCCGCCGGCCCACAACTGCTCGAAGCCTTGAGCACTGGCGCCATCGACCTGGGCCACGCCGCCGACGCGCCCTCGGTGTTCGCCCAGGCCGCCGGCAAACCGGTGGTCTACCTGGCCGCCGAACAGCCCTACCCCAAAGGCATCGGCCTGGTGGTGCGCGAGCAGGACAAGATCGCCAGCGTCGCCGCCCTCAAGGGCCAGCGCGTGGCCACCGGCCGCGGCTGGAACGCCCAGTACCTGCTGGCCGTGGCCCTGCAGGACGCCGGCCTGAGCTACAAGGACATCACCCCGGCCTACGTCAACAACGCCGCCGACGCCGTGGCCGCACTGCAGTCGGGTAGCGTCCAGGCCGTGACCCTGTGGGACCCCTTCCTCGCCGCCGCGGAAAAACAACCGGGCCTGAAGAACCTGCGTGACGGCAGCGGGCTGTCCAACAACCGCACTTTCTACCTGTCGTCGGCGGCCTTTGCCGACAACAACCGCGCGCTGCTGAAAACCTTCTTCAGCGAGCTGGCCAAGGTCAGCAGCTGGGCCAACCAGCAGCCCGACGAAGTCGCCGCCCTGCTGGCGCCGCAACTGGGTATCGGCGCCGACGTACTGCAGGTGGCCAGCGAGCGGCGCAACTACAACGCCGTGGCCATCGACGCGCAGATCACCGCCGAGCAGCAGAAGCTTGCCGACACCTTCCAGGGCCTGGGCCTGATCCCCAAGCCGCTGAAGGTGGCCGACGCGGTCTACCCGGTGTCGGTCCTGCCTTGAGTACAGCCCATGTCCAAGACCATCCGCTTCAATGCCTTCAGCATGAACGCCGCCACCCACCAGTCCCCCGGGCTGTGGCGCCATCCGCGCAACACCAGCGTCGATTTCAATCGCCTGGACTACTGGACCGACCTTGCCCGCCTGCTCGAACGCGGGCTATTCGATGCGCTGTTCATCGCCGATGTGCTGGGCATCTATGACGTGTACCAGGGCAGCGCCGACGGTGCCCTGCGCGGCGGCGTGCAGGTGCCGGTCAACGACCCGATGCTGATCGTCCCGGCCATGGCCGGGGTCACCGAGCACCTGGGTTTTGGCGTGACCTTTTCACTGACCTACGAACACCCCTATCCCTTCGCCCGGCGCATGTCCACGCTCGATCACCTGAGCGCCGGCCGGGTGGGCTGGAACATCGTCACCGGCTACCTCGACAGCGCCGCGCGCAACCTCGGCCTGGCCCGGCAACTGGGCCACGACGAGCGCTATGAGCTGGCCGAAGAATACTTGCAGGTGCTGTACAAGCTCTGGGAAAAAAGCTGGGACGACGATGCGCTGGTGCAGGATCGCGCCAGCGGCCAGTTCCTCGACCCGGCCCGGGTGCACCCGATCAACCACCAGGGCGAACACTTCCAGGTGCCCGGCATTCACCTCAGCCAGCCCTCGCCGCAGCGCACGCCGGTACTGTTCCAGGCCGGCGCTTCGCCACGGGGCCTGCGCTTTGCCGCCGATCATGCCGAATGCGTGTTCATCAGCGCCCCCACGCAAACGGCGCTGCGCGGCTACGTCGAGGCGATTCGCAAGGCCAGCCGTGAAGCCGGGCGGCCTGAACAGGAGGTGCTGATCTACGCCCAGGCCCTGTTGATTGTTGGCGAAGATCGCCAGGCTGCCGAAGCCAAACTGCAGGAGTACCGCCAGTACGTGGACGTCGAGGCGGCGCTGACCCTGCTGTCGGGCTGGACCGGCATCGACTTCGCAGGCGTCGACCCCGATTCGTTGATCGAATACATCGACAACGACGCCGGCCGCACCGCCCTGGCGGTGTTCACCAAGGCAGACCCGAAGCGGCGCTGGACCGTGCGCGAAGCCGCCGAGTTCGTCAGCCTCGGCGGCCGTGGCCCGGTCTTGCTCGGCTCGCCCGCGCACATTGCCGACCAGTTGGAGGACTGGCTCGACAGCACCGGTATCGACGGTTTCAACCTCACCTATGCAGTGGTACCGGACGACCTGCAAGCGGTGGTCGAGCAGGTGGTGCCCGAGCTGCAGCGCCGTGGCCGCTACCGCACCGCGTATGAGGACGGCACCTTGCGCCACAAGCTGTTTGGCCGCGGTGACCGCTTGGCGCCCGAGCACAAGGGCCGGCTCGTCCAGATTTGATGCCAGGCACTATGCTCTGAACAGTCGCCCAGCCGCTGGAGCCTGTTCATGAGCCGTCGCCTTGTTCTGTGCCTGCTGCTGACCCTCAGCACCTGGGCCGGTGCCGCTGAACGCTGGCATCTGGCCCAGGACGAAGACGGTATCAAGGTCTACCTCAGCGAGGTGCCAGGTTCGCAATACCAGCAGTTTCGCGGCGTTGCCCTGATCAAAGCCAGCGTGCGCACCCTGAGCGACTTGCAGGAAAACCTGCGGGTCGCCTGCAAATGGCTGTATGGCTGCGCTGACATGCGCCTGCTCAAGGTCGAGGGCGACCGCACCTGGGTCTACCTGACCACCGCCCTGCCCTGGCCGGCCAGCACCCGCGACATGGTGATCCTGGTGCACAGCGAGCGCCGCGACGACGGTAGCCTGGTGCGTCACCTCAAGGCGGTGCCCGGCATGGTCAAGCATGTGCCGGGGCAGATCCGCGTGCGCCAGCTCAAGGGGCTCTGGACCCTGGTGCCCAAAGGCGAACACCTCACCGAAGTGACCTATGAACTGCAGGCCGATCCGGCCGGGGACATCCCCTCGTGGCTGGCCAACCAGTTCGTCCTCGATGCGCCGACCATCTCCTTGCGCACCTTGCGTGCAGTGGCCGAGCGCCAGGGCGGCGCAACGCCCTGAGCAGGCCTGCAGGGGGCGCACCAGGCCCTGCGCGGACAGGACCGGGGAGATTTTGCGGGTTGTTTGCGGGCCTCATCGCGGGTCAAGCCCGCTCCCACAGATTTTGTGGGAGCGGGCTTGACCCGCGATCAGATGCTTCAGGACAGGGCTTTTTTCGCCGCCCGCACGTGCAACACCGCGCCCATCAAGGCCACGACAATCGCCGCCGCACCGGTGGAGAACACCAGCACCTGGTAGTCCGGCACAAAGGCCATGGTCACCAGGCAGCCGATGATGAACACGATCACCAGGTAGGTCAGCCACGGGAACAGCCACATTTTCAGGCGGATCGGCTTGCCTTCGGCTTCCAGCTTGCGGCGCATCTTCAGTTGCGAGAAGGCGATCACCAGGTACACCAGCAAGGCAATCATGCCGGTGGTGTTCATCAGCACATCGAGCACGTCTTTCGGGCGCAGGGTTTCGCTGAAGTTGATCAGGGCCACGAACACCGCCACCGAGCAGGAACCGATGATCGAGAACACCGGCACGCCGGTACCGGCACGGGTGATCTTGAAGAACGACGGCGCATCGCCACGGGTCGACAGCGAGAACAGCATGCGCGACGCGGTGTAGTGCGCGGAGATCAGGCAGCTGCTCACCGAGGTCAGGACCACGAAGTTCATCACCAACTCGGCACCCGGGATGCCCAGCAGCTCCAGGGTCCGGCGGTACGAGCCATAGCCCGAGGTGCCCATCAGCGGGTCATTCCACGGCACCAGGGCGACGATCAGGAAGATCGAGCCGACGTAGAACAGGCACACCCGCCAGACCACCGAGTTGGTCGCCTTGACGATCTGCTCGGACGGGTTCTTCGACTCGGCGGCAGCGATGGTGACGATTTCCGCGCCGAGGAAGGCGAACATCACCCCGAGCATGGCGACGACCACCGTCTCAATGCCATTGGGCATGAAACCTTGCGCGGTGAGGTTGCTCAGGCCATGGACCTCGCCTGTGGGCCAGAGGTTGACCACCGCCAACCCGCACACCACAAGGAAACAGATGATCGCCACGACCTTTATCAAGGCGAACCAGAACTCGAACTCGCCGTAGTGCTTGACGTTGAAGAAGTTGACGCTAATCAGCACCAGAGTGGTGGCCAGGACGAAGACGTTGACGCTGACCGAGGGGAACCAGCCGTGCAGGATCTTGCCGGCGACGTAGGCTTCCCAGGCCATCAAAATGACCCAGAACCACCAGTACAACCAGCCGATGGTGAAGCCCGCCCAGCGGCCGATGGCGCGCTCGGCATAGGTGGAGAACGAGCCGGTGTCGGGCGACGAAGTCGCCATTTCACCGAGCATGCGCATGATCAGCACCACCAGGATGCCGCCAGCCAGGTAGGCCAGAATGGCAGCGGGGCCGGCGCTGTGAATCACACTGCCGGAGCCGACGAACAATGCGCCGCCGATGACCCCGGCGATCGACATCATGGTCAGGTGGCGAGACTTGAGCGAAGCGCTGAGCTTGCTCTCGTGCTCCACCTTCGCAGTGGAAGTGGAAGTGGATGTTGCGTCCATCAGTAGCTACCTCGTGTTCTTTTTATGCAAGGAAACTCGTGGGACCGCCTGCTACAGCGGTCTCACCCATTCAAACGTGTGAAAGTGCGGGCAGCCGACATCGCCCGGCCCAGTTGACCGGGTCGGCGACGGTGCTCACGGGGCCAGCGGAGTGCCTCTGGTCGGATTGAACGGTGCAATGGCGCGATGGCGGATCAGTGCCATCTGTGCGCAAGGAGCGGTTGGGCAGCGCCCAAGGGTGAAAGCATCAGTGTCATTGTGATTATTCATACTGCTTCAACGTGCTTTAGCTAGCGGTAACAGACCCCTAATGTAAAAATGTCCGACACATAGAGCCATGCACAGCGCGATGAAAAATCCACTGCACTGTACAGGCCGCCGATGCAGTACACCGCGATTTCCTGCAGGCGCCCGGCGTTACGCACACCTGAAGGCACAGCTTCCCCATGCTTGAATTACGAGCCGACGCATCGCCCCCGCTGGTCAACCAGATCATCAACGGGCTGCGTGAGTTGATCGAGAACCAGACCCTCAAACCCGGCGCCAAGGTACCGTCGATCCGCGCCTTCGCCGCCACCTACTCGGTCAGCACCTTCACCGTGGTCGAGGCCTACGACCGCCTGGTCGCCCAGGGTTTGCTGGTCAGCCGTGGCAATGCCGGGTTCTTCGTCAACCGTGCGGCCGTGGAGCTGATCGAAAACCAGACCAAGGAACCGGCGCCGGGCAAGCCGGAATTCAACTCCGAGTGGTACCTGCAGCAGATCTTCGAAAGCCGTCAGCTTGAGTTCAAGCCCGGTTGCGGCTGGCTGCCCAACGACTGGATGTTCGAAGACGGCCTTCGCCGGGGCATGCGCCAGGTCGCCAGCAGCGTGCTGGAACTGAGCGGTTACGGCGACCCCATGGGCCTGCTGGAGCTGCGCACCCTGACCGCGCAGAACCTGCAGCAGGACCTGCGCATCGTCGCCAACCCCAACCAGCTGATGCTCACCCACGGCGCCAGCCAGGCCCTGGACCTGGCCGTGCGTACCCTGGTGCGCCCCGGCGACGTGGTGCTGGTGGACGACCCCGGCTACCCCAACCTGATGAGCATCCTGCGCTTTCAGGGCGCCACCTTGCTGGGCGTGCCGCGCACCCCGAATGGCTACGACCTCGACCACCTGGAGCGCCTGCTCGAACACCACCGCCCGACGGTGTTCTTCACCCAGCCGCACCTGCACAGCCCGACCGCCTCGCAGGTGATGGAACGGGTGGTGTACGCCGCCATCACCGACGGACGCTGGCGCAAGCACCTCAAGCGCCTGCGCCAGCGCCTGGCCGAGGCGCAGCAGCAGGTCAGCGAACACCTCACCCGGCTGGGTTTCGAGCGTTTTATCGAAGGCGACGAAGGCATGTACCTGTGGACCCGCCACCCGGCCATCGCCGACAGCGCGGCGCTGGTCGATGACGCCCTGGCGCAAGGCATCATGCTCGGCCCTGGGCAGTTGTTCATGGTCGACTCACAGGCGACCGGGTGGATGCGCTTCAACGTCGCGTTCAGTACCGAGGCGGCGTTGTGGGAGAAGCTGGAGAAGTTGCTGGTCAAGCATGGGCGGCGGGGGCAATAGCGCCTGCGACCGCTTTGCGCTCGATCGCTGGCAAGTCCAGCTCCCACCAGTACGCCAGCGCCCTCACGGTTGACGAATGACCTGTGGGAGCTGGGCCAGTACAGCCAGCACATTCGGCGCCGCCTGAGTTACGACCGCTGCGCGCTCGATCGCTGGCAAGTCCAGCTCCCACAAGTACGACGGCGCCCTCACGGTTGACGAATGACCTGTGGGAGCTGGGCCAGTACAGCCTGCACATTTGGTGTTGCCTGAATTACGACCGCTGCGCGCTCGATCGCTGGCAAGTCCAGCTCCCACCAGTACGCCAGCGCCCTCACGGTTGATACATGACCTGTGGGAGCTGGGCCAGTTCAGCCAGCACATTCGGCGCCGCCTGAGTTACGACCGCTGCGCGCTCGATCGCTGGCAAGTCCAGCTCCCACCAGTACGCCAGCGCCCTCACGGTTGATACATGACCTGTGGGAGCTGGGCCAGTTCAGCCAGCACATTCGGCGCCGCCTGAGTTACGACCGCTGCGCGCTCGATCGCTGGCAAGTCCAGCTCCCACAAGTACGACGGCGCCCTCTCGGTTGACACATGACCTGTGGGAGCTGGCTTGCCAGCGATGAGGCCAGTACAGCCAGCGCATTCAGCGTTGCCTGAATCCCGCTCCCACAACTTCCAAGATTGGCATACGACCTGTGGGAGCGGGCTTGACCCGCGATGAGGCCGGTACAGCCAGCCAAAATCCCAGCCTATTCAACCACCCTCACCGCCGCCGATAACTCTTCTTGCCACTGGGCGTCAGGCAGTAAACCCCACCCCGCGGCCCGGTACAAAACGACCCGGAGCCACAACCACAGCCCTCGCTCGCCCCGCGCAGCGGCTGCAGCGAAGGCCGCGCGGCGCTGCCGCCCATGTACGCGGTACAGCTCTTCTTCGAACCACTGATCGACCCGTCATTGCACAAAAACAGGTCGCCATCACAGCCGGCAATCCCACCCTTGCGCCCGGAGCACGGCGTATTGGCCGCCAACGCCGTGGACGCCGCCAACACCAGTACCAGGGCCAATCCCAACCGCCCGGAAATAGAACGCGCCACAGCACCGCCTCCGCAGAAAGTGGCCGAATGCTATCAGTCTTGCCTTGGCGCAGCAAAGCACCGGCGACGGGTGCCCTGCACCTTCGCCGAGGGCGTAATGAGTAACGTTCTTGACCAAGCCTGTCGTTAACTCCCCAACCAGTTGATCTGCATCAACATTTAACCGGTTAACCAGAACGCTCATCCCTACCCTGCCCGCTGAAGGCTGAGAATGTCTCCAGGATTCACAGTGGAGAGCCAAGTTGAAGCGCATCAAGATAGCGTTGTGGTCGTTGTTCATAGGGTTAACCGTGCTATGGGCGCTGGCAGATACCTTCCTGCCGACCCCACTGAGCTATTTCTCGCTGCGTACTGTACTGGTGCAATACACCGGCGTGATCGCGATAGCGGCCATGAGCGTGGCAATAATGCTCGCCGTGCGCCCGCGCCGTCCGGAGCCCCTGCTTGGCGGGCTGGACAAGATGTATCGCCTGCACAAATGGCTCGGCATCAGCGCACTGGTGTTCGGTAGCGTGCACTGGGTCTGGGCCAAGGGCACCAAGTGGGCAGTCGGCTGGGGCTGGCTGACCAAGCCGGCCAAGGGCGGCGGTGTGGCGCCAGAACTGGGCGCAATCGAGCAGGCGCTGCGCAGCCAGCGCGGCCTGGCCGAAACCCTTGGGGAATGGACGTTCTACGTCATCGGGGTGCTGATCATACTGGCCCTGATCAAGCGTTTCCCGTACCACTGGTTTGCCAAGACCCACACTGTTCTGGCGGCACTCTATCTGGTGCTGGTGTTCCACACCGTGGTGCTGCTCAAGTTCGAGTACTGGCTGCAACCTATCGGCATCGTTACCGCCCTGCTGCTGATCGGCGGCACGCTGGCGGCGTTGCAGGCGTTGTTCAAGCGCATCGGCAAGCAGCGCAAGGTCCAGGGCCAAATCCGGACCCTGATCCACTACCCAGAGGCGAACCTGCTGGAAACCCATATCGCCCTGCAAGGGGGCTGGCCTGGGCACCAGGCCGGACAGTTCGCCTTCGTGACCTCATCGGAGTCCGAGGGGCCGCACCCTTACACCATCGCCTCTGCCTGGGAACCGCAGGCCGCGCAGCTGCGCTTTATCACCAAAGGGCTGGGCGATCACACCCGCCGACTGCCAACGCGCCTGAAAGAAGGCGACCGAGTGACGATAGAAGGCCCTTACGGTTGCTTCACCTTCGAAGACCAAAAGCCGCGGCAGATCTGGATCGGTGCCGGCATTGGCATCACACCCTTTGTGGCCCGGTTAAAGCAGCTGGCGCTGGAGCCTGACCGGCAACACCGTATTGACCTGTTTCATCCCTGCAGCGTGTATTCGCCCGACGTCATCGATAACTTGCGGGCCGACGTGGCGGCTGCGGGCGTGCGCTTGCACCTATTGGTGTCAGGCCAGGATGGCCGGCTGAGCGGCGAACGCCTGCGCAAGGAAATTGCCGATTGGCAGGAAGCGAGTATCTGGTACTGCGGGCCAGCGGACCTGGGGCAGTCCCTGCGCGAAGACCTGGTGGCCCATGGGCTGAAGCCGAACGACTTCCATCAAGAGCTGTTCCAGATGCGCTGACGATCAGAGCAAGTGGCGCGCCAGCAGCCCGGGCTGCCGCCGCCACCAGCATCGCCACCCCGGACAGGGTCAACACCACCCGACGGAAGGTCACCTCGCTGATACCGATGTACACCCGCGTACCGATCAGCGTCGGCAGCAGCATCGCCGAACCGTGTGGGAGCGGGCTTGCCCCGCGATGCGGCCAGCAAAACTTGCCGCGTCATTCATTCGTTACCACCGCCCGCCACACATCGATTCCGCATCTTGCGTATGACCACCACACGTTTGCACATCTGGCGAAATCTTCGGCTGTTGATCACGAGCAGCGCCGACAGCGGAACCAATAGAGAAAAGACGGAAAACAGCTTATGAGGCGTTCTCTCGACAGTTGAAATCACGGCGAGAAGACAAGCCAATAGAAGCCCGACGATCACCCAGACTCCCCATACCCGCCCCCGGATAAGGATGTAGCTGCCAAAGGAAAGCAAAAATGCGGCAGTCACTACCGAGCCGACAGCGTATTCATTTTCATAGGGGTGATTATGGAAAAAACTATACATTACACTCAAAGTGGCAAACGAGAAGGAAGCGGTGGTCAGCAAGATTACGGCTATCAGTCGCGGGAAATAGCGTCGTGTAAAGGTACGAACGCGGAAGAAGGGATTCATTTAACATGCCCTTGGAGTATACGAGCCGAAACCGATGAAGCGAGTAGAACCTTCATCTTCGGACTCTCCACTTTTTACGTTGCTTACGTATCACCACCAGACGTTTGCACATCATCCGGTAACGGCGGCTGTTGATCGTGAGCAGGGCAGACAATGCGGTGATCAACGACACTGCGAAAAACACACGGTTAGTCGATGCCCCGTATGTAGCAAACGTTGCCAGAAGGCTAGTCACGACAAGCGCAACTGTGGTCCAGACAGCGTTGACAAAACCTCTCAGTAACAAGATGTGCGCTAGGAACAATACAAACGAAGCCCCAAGTACCGCCAGCATTACCTGTTCAACGTCATGCAGATAAACACCTAGAACATGCACCGACGCAAAAATCATCGAAAACAGTGCAAGAAAGAATCCGTTTGCAAAGCACGAAAAATATCGCTTCATCCGTTCGACGACTGCAGGAACGAGCATCATTCGTCTACTTCCTCATAAAGCCCCAAGACAATTGTCTGGACGTTAGCGCTGCTACCGATCCCCAATGCCACACCCAATGCATCCTTAATCAAAGTGGTGGTGGAATGCTTGATCTGTGTCGGTGTATATCGCTTAGGTAGATGGCCTAATCGCTGCTGCAACCTGATCTGCTTAGCAGTTAACGAAGGGTGTTTTATCGATAGCAATTCTGCCGTCAAACTCTTTCGCTGTTGACGACTCAGTTCTCTGAACAGATCGAACCAACCTCTACCCGTAGCCATCTTACGAACCTGCAAAATCCGAAAAATGCTCATAGAAGAAGTTGCCAACCCCATTACCGAAATGGTTTCAAGCGACGACTCAATTAAACGCATGGCGACCATATCGTCAAGGAAATCATTCAGCTCAGGCTTGGCAGCTTCAATGGTGGTTCTAATCCCCCCAATAACACATAGTCCAATTCCTGCCAGAGCGGCCGCTGTGCTCACAACCGAAATCGCCACGCCAACTGGCCCTCCGAAAGCAACAGCAATGGAACCGTTGTACAGCACCCGCCAACCGATGTATGTACTCACGCAGGTTGCGGCAGTACCCAATAGCCTCTCGAAAACTTGAGACTCTCGTGGATCGCTGCTGATCTGCTCCAAGTACTGCGCAGGAGCTAAATACCTTTTCACCTCCCGCAGCACCACCCGCTTAGTCAACACACTACAAATCGGCCGAAACTCCCGCAACGTCACCACGTTGTAGTTCGCATCGATATACACCACCCCTGCCCCGACAATCCCGGGGTCGGCGTCAATCGCTGCGAACAACCTCGGCACATTGACCAGGCTTTCAATCCGCTGGCGCGCAAAGTACAGCGACGGGCTCGCGCCAAGCCCGCTCATCCTTGAGTCGTTCATGGGGTCTCCTGAAACGTGAAAGCGCCCGCAGACCCGAAGGTTGCAGGCGCTTGAGCGGCCTAGTTTTAGCAGCTAAAAATCAACGTTTCAGAAGCGTATTTTTGCCGGGTATGTCGTCCTACACATTCAAAACAAGAATAAAAACAATGCCTTGTAGGAGGAAACCATTGAGGCTCTTATAGACGTATTACCCCGCCGTTGTTTCCACCGGGTCAATCACCCGCAACGCTACGTTTGAGCTCAGTTCGACCAGGCAGAGCAGGTGCGAAGTTCCATCACCGCCGAAGAACTTGTCCGCTCGATCGCCGGTCAGTTTTTCCTGGAACTTGAACGGTGTCGTGATAATCCGCTTGATATCCTCCTTGAAGCTCTCGGTATTGGCGTTGATCCATTCGGCTGCCTTGCGTCGCTCGGCAATCGGCGCTTTGGGCGTGCCTGTGCTTCTGAGCAAGACGGCAGGATCGATATCAAGGTCTTCGGTGTTGTAGCGCATGAACACATGGCACAGCTCCTTACCCTGGTGGTCAGCAACTGCCACACGCAAGTTGTACCCGCCCCTCCTCGCCTTGCACGCCTGCTCGGTTGCATCAACGCCAACCTCCCAGTGCACCTGGCCTCTGATTTCGCCTCGTTCCATATCGATCTGGTTTTCGATGAACGAGTACACCGTTCTGTTCACCCTGACCCAGCCGAGCTTCCCGGCACCGGATATGCACAAATAGCGGTGCTGAGGCTTGAGCTCGTGGGGTGCCTTGCCGACGGACCAGCTCAACAGCTCTTCGCCTTTTAACGAATGTTGAAGCTTGGCGTTTTTTTCATCGTAGCGAGAAACGATGGTGCACTTTCTGGGATTGGACTGCGGCCGCTTGGCCAACTCCGAGCGAACCTCGGCATCGATTGCCCGCTCGCCGCGTTGCGCACTTGCGCGCGATTTTTCGGCAGCAATCAAGTCGCGATCCAGTTCTTCGGCCTGCTTGCGCAGCGCATCGTATTTGCCAACCAGCGCCTGCGCAGCATTGTTAACCGACTCCAGAAAGCCCGGCGTCAACAAAGTTGCCTTACGCTCCATCTTCGCCACCAGCGCCTCAACGCCCTTGCTGACCCCGCGAACGCGAACGTTGGTTTCAAAATTCGCACTCGCACCCCGCTCGGTAAAATTCTGGCTGCCCAAGGTCACAAAGCGGTCCTTGGCGACGACCATCTTCGCGTGAAGATTGGGCAGGTAGTAAACCGGGATCTTTTTCTTCAGGAGGGCTTTGATGGCACTGTAACTGGAGGCACCCGACGCAAGCACCTGCACATTGACCAGCGTATAGACCTTGGCACTTTTACCCAGTTGGGCAATCTCCAGCGCTGCCGAACCGGTCAGATAGGGCGAGAAAATCTTCAGATCTACCTTGTCGTTTTGCAGCTGCGTTTTTATCAGCGGCACGATATTGCTAGTGAACTTCAATCGTCGGCATCCTTGTTCGAACCTTTGCCGATAATACTACATTGCCACTACTGGACGATTAGCCCAAAATCCCGCCCCCAGCACGCCCAAGCCGCCCTACAAGGAAACCGCCATGGCCCAGCCCCTGCTCGATGCCTTCATTGCATGGATGAGCGCCAACCTGGACAACGCCACCTTCACTCATCAGTACCAGAACCGCATGAGTGACAAGCCCTGGCACTGCAGCAGCCTGTTCAATGCGTATGAAAAATACCACTGGCCGCACCCGGCAATAGAGCACCTGGACGTCGACAAGGGCAGCAACATCACCAGCAACACCCGCGCGCTGGCGGCGCTCCAGCAGCAACTGCAACGCGCCCTCGCGCCCGCGCCCGAAGACCAGGCCGCCAGCCGCGCAGCCATCGATGTGATGATCTGGGGTGGCGTACAGAACGGTAACGTCAGCTGGCTGACCAACAACTGCGACGGCCTGGCCAACCTACTGATCAGCACCCGCGACGCGATCGACAGCGGTGAATTGAACCACTCGGTACTGGTTGACCCCGAGCTGCGCTTCAATGCCGGCATGACCAAGGTCTACTCGCTGATCTGCAAGCAACTGGTGATCTACGACAGCCGCGTTGCAGCCGCGCTGGGTTGGGCAGTGGTGAAGTTCTGCCAGCAGGCGAACCCCAAACTTACCCAGGTACCGCCTGAGCTGGCCTTCCCCTGGGCTGCGGCCAGGCCGACCAAGGGCATATCCAAGCAGCGCGATCCGTCCCAGGGCAACTTGCGGTTCCCATTATTGCAGCCCGGTACGGTGCATGCGCAGTGGAACATTCAGGCCAGCCAGATACTGGCCGCCGTACTCGCCCACGCCGATGCCAAGGACAGCGGCTTCAACAAGCACGACGATTCGGGTGGCAGCCCGTTGCGGCGTTTGGAAGCGGCATTGTTCATGATTGGCTATGACCTGGGCGGCGGCGCTGCGACCGCTACGGAGACAGAGGCCAGCCAAAGCGCGATGCCCGCGCCAACAGCGGGATGGGTCGAATGCTGGACGCCCAGCCATCGCAAGCCTTTTCACTACCGCGTGACCGGTCAGGGCTTCGAGACCCACGGCAAGAGCATCACCCGCTACCCGCTGCAGGTGGTCAACGATACTCTCAACTACCTGTGGCGGCAGTTCGGGCGCGGGAAATTTCCCCTGGCCAACAGTGCCGACGGTGTTCCGGCCGGCACCAGCGAAGAAGGCATCGGTACCGCTTACTACCAGGCCATCAACCAGCAACAGCGGGTTCCGGAGTCGAGCCGCCTGGCTGCCATCCTTGAAGACCTCGGGGTGATTCAGCTAGTGAGCCGTGGGAAAAAGCACTGGGTGTTGAACCTGCAGTTGCTGGACGCCACCGTTAAAGGCACCCTGGATATCGAGCCGCTGTTGCTGCGCCTGCTCGAAGACCAAGCGCAGGACTGACCTCACGATATGCAACGGTGACCGGCCCCACATGGCCGGTGACCCCGCTGCCCATGCTATTGGCAGCCAGGACAATCGAGCAGCTATTGCTCTCAAGGACGTTGATGAACCAGCAAAGCATTGTGCGGTACTGGCATGCGGTTGAACTGCTGCAACCGCAATCGGTCCCGAAGCTGAAAAAGCGCGACGACGACTATCAGCCTTATTACCACGACATCCCCGCCACGGCCCGGGTACTGCCCTGGATGCCGACCAGTGTATTGAGCACGCAGACGCTGCCGAAAATACGCGTCTGGAGCCACACCCTCTATGCTCACCTGTACGACAACCTCGATGTCGCCAAGCAATTGGAAGCGCTCTACGGTGCCGACCAGGGTTACAAGGAGCCGCAGCGCCGCGAATCGGCACTGTTTGCGCTGAAGTTCAGTGCCGACGGGGTAATGATTGCCGACAGCCTGGTGCTCTCCAGCGAGGCCTGGTTCGTGGGGTGCGCCATCGCCGGTGAAGACTGGACCCGTGGTTTCGACGACGCCCAGGACCGGGCCCGTGAACAGGCCAATATGCTGTTGGGTGGCGTGGTAACGGCCGACAGCCTTGAGCGAATGACTGACTATGTACGCCAAAGTCTCGGCCTCGATGGCTTTTTCGGTGACCTGAACCAACGACGCCACCGGTTTCGCTCGGCCCCCATCGACCCGAAGAAACCCGAGCAGGAGGACGATCCGCTCAACAGTTTCCTGCTGGGCGACCTGGCCGATGTGGCCGAGGCAGTAGCCCGGGGCACGATCAGCCAACCGTTGGCGCACTACCTTCAGCAACATGACGCCGGTAACCGCCTGCACCTGGATACTCCACAAGCCTCCCTGGCGCTGATTGATCGCCTGTCCCCTTCCCGCTACGCCCCCGGCTGCTGGCCCGCGGAACGGCACCTGGGTCTGGTGCACTCGCAACAGGTGGCGGTCAACAGCATCTTGCAGACACTGTCTGACGCCTCCGGTGTACTGGGCGTCAATGGCCCGCCTGGCACCGGCAAAACTACCCTGCTGCGCGACCTGATTGCCGCCGTGGTGACTCAGCGCGCCGATGTACTGGCGTCGTTCAACCGGGCCTCTGATGCCTTCGTCAAGGACGGTCGCGAAACGGCCAATGACAGTGGCCGCGAGCGTGCAGCCTACCGGCTGGTGCCTGAGTTGTTCGGCTTCGAAATGGTGGTGGCCTCCTCCAACAACGGTGCAGTCGAGAATGTCACCTTGGAGCTGCCGCAACGCGACAAGATCGACCCCTCGTGGCTGCCCGAAGCGGAGTACTTCAGTCACCTCGGTGAGCTCACCAGTGGCAAGCCGGCATGGGGCATGATTTCTGCCGCGCTGGGCAGCAAAGCCAAACGCACCCAATTCGTCAAACGCTTCTTTTATGGTGAGCAGCCAGCCAAACCGACAAAGCCCATGGCAGACGCCGCAGCCCAGGTTGACCTTGAGGAGCTCGATGCCCTGGCCCAGGACGAAGACCTTGACAACACTGAGCACGAACAGGCCAACGAAGCGCCTGTGGCCGATGCTGCAGAGCCGGCGCAAGTGCCAAAGGGCTTCCTTGGCTGGTTGATGAGCGCCGCAGTATCGCCCGAGGAACGCCCAAGCACCTGGCAGGCCGCCGTGCAGCAGTACAACGAAGCCAAGCGCAACGAGCAAGCGCTGCGAGCCCGCGCCTGCGCGATCATCGACCTGATCAAGGCAGTGATCAGCGCCAAAACCCGAATCGCCGAGAAGGAACAGCAACGCCTGGACCACTTGGCCAAACGCCAAGGCCTGGAAAGCGAACAAAGTGCCCAGGAAACCAAGACCCTGACGCCTGCACGGAGCACACTCGAAACCCAGCTCCAGGCCCTGCAAGCCCACCTGAAAACCAAGCCCGGCTTCTGGGCCAACCTGTGCAGTTGCTGGGCGTCCCACCGCGCCTGGTCGGCACAGCAGCGCTTGCTCGACGCCAGCCATGCCCTGGCCAAGGATGCGTTTGACACTGCCCAGCGTCAGGTGCAGCGCCTGGTTGCACAGGTGATGGAAGTGAACAAGCAACTGGCAAGCGACGAGCAAGCGCTTGCTGCCCTCTACCAGCACGCCACCTTGCAGATTGACAACGCCCGACGCCTCGCCGAGGAAGGCCAGGCCGCGCACCTGTTGGCCTGGCTGGACACCGGCGAGATCGGCCGCGGTGATGCCATCGAGCTGCTTGAGCCCTGGGTCCTTGAAAACTGGCGCCAAGCCCGCGCCAAGGTGTTCATCGAAGCCCTGAGCCTGCACCGCACCTTCTTCCAGATCGAAGCCAAACGCCTGACCGCCAACCTGTACTTCATCACCAGCGTACTCACCGGCGGGCGCTACCAGGGCGTGTCGCGCGAGCTCGTGCGTTCAGCCTGGGCTTCGTTGTTCATGGCCGTCCCGGTGCTCAGCAGCACCTTCGCATCCTTTGCCCGCTCGTTCGGCAGCCTCGGTTGCGGCGAGATCGGCTGGTTGCTGGTCGACGAAGCCGGCCAGGCCACTCCGCAAGCCGCCGTCGGCGCCTTGTGGCGCGCACGCCGGGCTGTGCTGGTGGGCGATCCGCTGCAGCTCAAACCGATTGTCACCGTCTCCGACGCGGTGCTGGAACACATGCGCTGTCGCTACCAGGTCGATGCCCATTGGCTGCCCAACCGCCAGTCCGCACAAACCTTGGCAGACCAAGCCACCCACTGGGGCAAAATGGCCGGCCCGCGTGGCCAGAAGTGCTGGGTGGGTTTGCCGCTGGTGGTGCATCGTCGCTGCGACCGGCCGATGTTCACCCTGGCCAACCGCATCGCCTACGACAACGCCATGGTCTACGGCACCCTCGCCCCCTCGGCAGAAAAAGAGACCCGCGCCAGCCTGTTGACCGGCTGGATTCAGGCCAGCGGCCCCTCCTCCGGCAACTGGGTACGCAACGAAGGCATCGCCCTCAAACAGCTGTTGGCCAGCCTCAAGGCCAATGGTGTACCTGAAGACAGCATCGCCGTGATCACCCCCTTCCAGGATGTGCGCCAACGGCTGAGCAGCTTTTTGCCACGCAAAATCGTCTTCGGCACCATCCACACCATGCAAGGCAAGGAAGCCGCGGTGATCATCCTGGTGCTGGGCGGCAACACCGAAAGCCCTGGCGCCCGCGACTGGGCCGTGTCCGAGCCGAACCTGTTGAATGTCGCCGCTACCCGCGCCAAGCGGCGCCTATATGTGATTGGTGATCGCAACGACTGGCAAGGCCGCTCGTTGTTCTGCGAGGTGATGCAGCTGTTGCCGACGCAGCAGCAGGTGGTGCTGAGTCCGGCGGGCAATACGACTGTTTGATGAGTGCGGGGGCCAGCGTGGTGGAGTGCCACGCTGGAGCGCTTCAGCGTTGAGCCACTGACTACTGCTCAGCGCCCATTCCGTGCGCCACATCCTCCACCAACGCCTTGGCCATGCCGCTGAGGTAATGCGCCGCCCAGACCAACGCCGCGTCATGCTCGATCCCGGCTTGCAAGGTCAGCCGATGCACGCAGCCCATCAGCACGGCCGATTGCTCCAGAGCGAACGCCGCACTGTGGCCGGGCTCGACGCGGAACAGCCTTTGTGTGGAATGCCCACTTTCGCCTTCACCGAAGGCAGCGATGCCAGCGGTCTTAACGGTGCTGGCTGCATTCAAATCCTCATCCATTGATAGGTCTCCCTGCTGAAATCGCGAGCCCGCGTTGCTAAGCGATTTCGTCAGCAACGCGGGCGTCTGCTTATTGGCAACTCAGTGGCGTGACTGCACTTTGCTCAAGGCCATTTCGACCAGAACACGGGCGTGCTCGATTTCATGCATGGTCGCCAAGGTGAGGACCTGCCCAGGAGCTTTGGGATGGAGTAGGACGGTTTGTTGGCCGATGGTCAGGGCGCGGACCAGGTATTCGGAGGTTTGGACCAGTAGGTCTTCGAGGGATTGGTTGGGGTTGAGGGGTGGGTCGGGGACGATTTTTAACATAGCGAACTCCTTTGCTTTAGGGAGCCGCCACACGCCTGCTGTCAAACAAAAGGTGGCAGCTATACGCGGGTTGACAGACCGGCAAAGCAAAGGAAAACCCGGCGCACACGAAGGTGCCCCACGTACAGCCGCCATAACGCGTGCACATGCGGATTCACTTTGAATTCGGCCTGTCAAAACCGGTCGTTGAGTTGGCAACGACTGGGGGAGACTAGAGCGCTGAAGGAACCACTGCAATGGCTTAAAGGCGGTGGGAGTATGATTGGGAAATGGACTACAGGGAATCAGGAAATTCTGAAGATTTTGATGGGGCGGATGTTCATCAGCAAGGTCATCGAAAAGAACGGCAAAAGCCTGCCAGAGTGCGCAGGCTGTTCGCCATTCACTAGCGTTTTGCCATAAAATGGCCGGTTGCCGAAAGAACCGTCATGGCCATAGCCATGAAGGGCTTTCATTCTTTCCAAATAACTGTGGTGAAGATGAACAAGCCTTTCATTTCGCTGTGCCCGGAAATTACTCGGGCACACGCACTGACGCTCATGGATTGGTTGGAAGATGAGCGCGTTACCTGCTACTTGAGCGATTCGCGTCATGTCTCCCGCTCCATCGAGCAAGTTATCGATCGAACTCAATTGCCGATCCTGACCCATCTATTCAACCGGGGCGGCCGATTCTTCATGGCCTACGACCGGCATGATGCCCCGGTGGGCTTTGTCCGTCTCATCAAGACCGGCCCGAATTGCGAGATCGTCCTGGTCATCGGAGACAGCGACAAATGGGGCCGAAACCTTGGCGCGCGCACGATCCGTGAAGGCATGAAACTGGCCTTTCTCGACATGCGCGCCGAGAAGCTCATCGCCAAGATCCACCCCGACAACACCCGCTCGCTGAAAGCCTTTGTGCGCAGCGGTTTTCTGCTTGAAAGCGAAACGCCGACATTGAAGTCATTTTCCATGACGGCGGCGCGCTATCTGCAGTTCTTGCGCGAAGGTGCCGTTGCCGACTCCACTGAGATCTACATCACCGAAATCGACAAGGCCAGGCTCGAGAGCCTGATCGCGCTCGAGCAAGGCCCGGCCGTTGTTGAACTCGAACATGAGCTTGAGCGAGCCATCGTCGTCACGCCGCAGCAGGTGGCGCGCAATGTCGTCACGATGAACTCCAGGGCCTTGCTGCAGCTGGACGACGAAGAGATCGAAGTGGCCCTGGTCTACCCTGAAGACGCAGACAGCAGCGCCGGGAAGTATTCCGTGTGTTCCGACATCGGCGCCGCCATCCTGGGCTATCAGGAGGGGGACGCCATCGACTGGCGAGTTTCTGACCGGACCCGCCGGATCGGGATCAGGAAAGTGCTTTACCAGCCCGAGGCTGCGGGCGACTTCCACCTGTAATTGCGCCTTTAGCTAAGTGCTCCATCAGGCACGAAGATCCCCAACGATTTCCGTGCCTGATGCAGACATGGTGGACAAGGTCAGGACTTGGCCAGAGGACCTCCTTCCTGCGCTCAATTTGGTAACAGCAAGTAGGACCAATCCTTCATTTTCGTAGGATCTCGCGGTATGGTTGCTGGCGATATGCCAGACCTGTAAGGACGCGAGATGCAATTTTTCTGGGTGAACCTAGGTACGACTCACAAGGAAGCCAGGTCCGGCAATTTTCTCTGGGCCCCGCTGAGTTCGCGTACACAAGCCGGCAAGGTGCAAACCCGTCGCCACTGGGACAACGTCGGTAAAGTCAAAGCCGGAGACTTGATCTTCTGTTACCACGACAACTACCTACGCACGATTGCCAAAGCCGAGCGCGATGCCTACCAAGCCGAACGCCCTCCAACTCGCTCGTTCAACGAGTGGAGCAACCAAGGGTATCGAGTCGATATCACCCTCACCGACCTCAAGCACCTCTTACGCAGCGACGACATTGCACCCACCTACCAGGCGCAATTCGATGTCCGTACGCGATACTACTACTTGCTGACTGTCCGGCTGCTCGCTCGTCGTTTAGATCAGAGGCGATCTCACCATTAACTCTATTGACGAGGCATCCCTCGATTAATTTTTTAAATAGTTAAATATACAGCTCGCTGGTAACGTCCAGATAATGAAACTTTCAGGGCTCTCGAGCTGGGTGCTCTGGGACAGAATCCGATCGTTTGCTGAACTAAAGGGACTGCTATGAAGCTAGAATCATGGGATCCGCTCACCAGCGGTCAAGATGTAGATGCAGAGATCCTGTTCGCTGCGAAGAAGCGTGAAATCAAGAACATTTTAAAGTCCTACGTTGGTATGTATGACTCTTTTTCTGAGCTGATTCAAAATGCGATGGATGCCGTGGATCGCCGCGCAACTGAGCTTGAGGAGCCAAACTACGCCCCCAAGCTTTGGCTTACTATAAATCTTGAGGAAAATTCTTTCTCCATAACTGACAATGGCATTGGATTCAACGAAAAAGAATTTAAATCATTCCTCGCCCCCAATATCTCCTTTAAAAATGGTGGCCAAACGAGGGGCAATAAAGGAGTTGGAGCCACCTACATAGGCTACGGCTTCGACTACCTACAATTTGGCACAAAAGTTTCCGGCCATACGTTCCATGGGGAGCTTTTGAAGGGTCGGGACTGGGTGGAGGACTTTCACGGCACTGTTACGCGCCCAATGGTTACATCCTCGGATATTACCGACCCAGCGTTCGCAGCAATAACAAGAGGATCGACATTCAAAATAAAATTTGGCGGATCCAGCACTCGACCAAAAGATCTATCCTGGTACTCAGCCACTACTGCCGAACAATGGCTGTATCTACTGCTTATCAAAACCCCACTCGGAGCAATAACATTTACATCAGAAATCTCAAAGATTAAATTCCAGCTCAAAGTCACAAGCAAGCAAGGCGAAGTTTCAGTATTATCCGAACAAAGCTGCAGCTATATATATCCGCACCTAAAATTAAGCGCAAGCGTCAACCTAAAGGATGTGCTGAAAGCTCAGAAAAATCTTCAATCCCAGGGAAGGGATTCATCCAACCTTCCGATGAAATACCTGAAGGCAAACGGAATATATGAATTTTTTAGCCCTGATGATTTACTTTCTTTGTTATCACCCACCGACAAGTTTAACGCCCTAATCAACCAGTATAAGATTTCAGCATACGGCTACTTTGCTTACTCTACGTCTATTTGGGATCAATTCAATGACGAGCTTGCAAAGCTAAGAAAACAGTACAGAGTCTTGAAAGGTGGTCTACAGCTCGCTAATAATCAGATGATACAGGGTGAATTGATCACAATTCCGCTGACCTCTAACATTGGCCACCAGAACCAGTGCCATGTCATTGTTCACTTTGTAGATGCAGATCCAGATTTAGGACGGAAAGGTTTTCAACCTGAACTGAAAGAGGCTGCAGAACATATTTCAGTGGAGATAGTGAAGCGCTTCCAAAAATGGCGACGCCTTCTAAGAATAGATACAGGCGCCAAGAACGACATAACTAGGGAGGGGTCTCTCCATGACTGGGTACGAGCACAAGAAGCCCATGAAATAGAACGACCATTAAGCCTCACCAATAAAAACTTCTTTGCACCCACCAATGAAATCTCAATAACATCCGAACCTGTGTCAGAGCAAGATGTGATTGTACTGTTCAATCAGTTAATTGCCGGCGGAGTTATTCGAGGCATAAAATTATTGGCCACCAGTCAAACCCAGCAGTATGATGGAGTTTTCAAGTTCATCATTAGAGACCCTCTCTCCAATCATGAATATGACAAAGAAAGTAATCCTTTGGGAGTTCAACACCTTCAGTACAACAAGGAGCACACGAGCCCTCCAAAAATTCTTGAGTACAAATTCAATATCGATGCGCTAATTCGCGAATTTGAGTCCGAATACAAAAGCGAAAAAGAAATTCATCTTGCCATCGCATGGGAGTTAGGCTCAGAGTGCCAGCGCAACTATGATGTTGTTTCGCTACTGGACCTGGACAACTTGCATCTGCGCGACTATCATGGAATCACTCACATTTTAAATTCTGCAACAACCAAATTCTATGTCATCGTTCTCAAAGAGCTAATCGATTATCTAAACTCGGTAGACGGAGTTCAGGACTATCACCGCAAGACCTATAGCAGCGAGCTGTTCGACTAATCTGCCACCTTGAATAGCTTGGGATCGCTGCCAGAATATTAGCTCCGCTGAGCTGTCAGCATTCCAAGCTGAAACGAGGGTTTGATTCCCTTCATTCCCACCACGTGCTTTGATTGCGGCAAGGACGACAGTTGCCCGCCGCCCTGGTGCTCAGATCCGTACGTGCGGAACTACCGTACACGGCACCTAGTTGAGGATGTGACGCGAAACGATCCTGTGGGTAAGTAAGTGCACTTCTCCAGAATTGCCAACGACATCGCACGCATAGGCTTGTTGGCGGTCAGTCGCAGCACCGCCTTGGGGCGTGCCCTTGATACCTGCGACCCTACGGCCAGCCTCCATAACACCGGCTTAAAGCCATTTGCTGCTGTTTCTAGAACACCGCTCTGCAAACCGGTGTTCTAGAAACAGCAGCATCCATTCATTGTCGATCTCATCAAAGAACGACGTAATATCTACATCATGTAGCTGACGGCGGCACGCCGTAAGTAGTTAGTAAGCCGCAGTTTATGGCGCGCTTGCCTAGATGAGGTGTAATTGAACCAGCTTCACAGCACCAACCCGTTGGAGCGGCCCAACTGCGAACCGTCCGACGATGAGATTGCCTACCCGCGACTAAGAGAAAGCTAGGGAAGGTCTTCAACTAACCCTGCGCACAAGCGACGTCAAACTGCCGTGGCGTACGGCAGCGCAAATTGTGCGGTGACGCGTTAGGCGGTTAGAAGAACCTCCTGAACTTGCGATACGTCGAGCGACGGCAGGCTGCCGACATTGACGCTGTACTTAATGCCTGTCACACCGAGTGGCGGGACGTAGTCATCTGGGAGCCTGGGAAAGTTGCCGGCAACTTCGAAGACATGGACATCGCGGAATGTGAACCGCAGGAGAGCGCCTGTCTGCCGTAAGCCCTCGTGCCAGCCGAGTTGTGCTAGGCGTGAATCGAAAACATCTAGCGCACGCCCATCGGATACTAGCTTCTCCCTAACTTCATCGACGCGGTCTGCCAGCGTTTCTTCGCCGCCAAGACTGCGTTCCACCATGACGCTGACAAACAGAAGGCGCTTGCTGGCGGGTGCCCTCAGTTGATCGAAACGGGAGATTTCGTGCTTCGGCTCCAATCGCGTGGTGGTCTTCACTTCAACGTGGACGCCCTGGCCGACGAAATCATGACGTTCGCTTTCAGGGCCGCTCCAAAGGTGGCTGACGCGCGGGCCGATGGTCGGGAGTAGCACGTTGGACAGCACCCAGAGTTCGCCGAAAAGACCGACCTGCTCTGCCATGCTCAGGTCAGGTGCGACCGGGCGCAATGCCGCACGCATGTCGTCGATGATGCGTTCAACCGAAATGGCAGGGTCGCGGCCTTCAATGTGGATAGCGTGGAGGACCTTGTTGGCTACCAGCGTAAGCAGTTCTTCGTGATGGCTACGTGCAGAAACGTCCAGCCAAATCTGTCCACCTTCCAGGATGCGGACCTGAAGACTCTGCAGGTCCGGCGGCAGGTTTTGCGGGGCGACATCGATGGCCAGCAGCAGGTGCAGGCGTCCGTCGTCTGACACTCCGATCAGCGCTGCTTCCAGGTCTTCGGCCACCTGTTCGTAGATATACTCGTGCTCAAGTCGCTGCTCGCGCAGACTTGTCCAGCGGTCCTGCGTGATCTCAACCATTGCGTACCCCACGGTTCACGACAAGCCGTTGTTCGCCGTCCGCAGTGCGGGGCAGCGAAAGCGCGAGGCCCAGCACTGCCTGTGTTGGCGCGCGGAGCGGTTCGGGATCCAAGGGGTAGAGCAGGAGCAGGCCCTGATGCGCAGGTCGGTCCTCGCGCATTGCCCGTGCATTGAAGCCTGAGCCAGCGCGGTAGTTCTCCGGTCCGCCATACAGATCGACACCTTCATGGCGTGGATCGATCAAGATGCCGATCGACTCGTTGGCCTGCAAAGAGCGTCGAACAAGGCCGAAAGGCCTTCCACCCAATAGTACCTGTCGTTCCCGCTGCGGGTTGGCTACGAACACGGTCCAGTTCGTCAGCTCTCCCGCCTCAGCTCGCTCCAGGATCCAGTCGGCAATCTCTGCGCCCTGAAATGCAATGCTGTTCGGGTGCCCTTCATAACGCCTCAGGAACAGTGCGATGTCCTCGGCCGGCACATCGTGCGCTATGGCGCCCCCGTGTGCATCCTGTGTTGGGGGGTGCTGTCGTAGCATGACGGACGCCAAGTCCAAGTTCCGTTCCAGCAGTTCCCGGTCCTGCATGGGAAACAGGATCGTCTGCGGATTTTCACCAGACCATGACCGTGCATCATCCATCTGCATTCTGCTCTTGTTCTTGCTGGTGAGCAGGAGCTTTGAATGGGCGCGCATCCGGACGGCCATCTGGTCAGGCCTGCGGCCGGCCTTGTTCAGCGCCGTGATGGAGTCACGCAAGGACTCTTCGACCAGCGCCAGCTCCACAAACCACTGAGCGATGCCTTCGGTTGTCCAGATGCGGATCAGGTCTTCATAGCCTGTCCTGAAACCGTACCAGCGGGCCATCTGCAGCAGCGCGTCTGCCAGCGTTGTAGTACGCAGGAAGTATGCGATCGTCAGTCCCTCAAGCGTCAATCCGCGCGACAGCCGATTGCCACCTACAGCAACGAGCTGCCGTCCAGGCTTGGCGTCGTATTCCAGTTCGTCGCCCGTTGTGCTATTGAGCACAACGACGACTAGGCGGGCCAGGTTCGTCACAGCCTCTTCCAGTAGAACCTCTTCGCTGCAAGGCAGATTTACCGGTCCCAGCCCTGCGAGCGTTGACCGGAACATCTGTTTGAGCACCCCGGGTTCGGCGTTCTCATGATGGAACCAGTTGCGGATCTGTTCCTTGATCGCCCTTCCAATGCGCAACTGATCCTGCTGGAGATGGGATACGTGCACTAGCATCGTGTTCGGCTTACCCATCTGGCCGCGCTGCAGTCTGATGGCACCGGCGAGTGCAAAGGTCAGAAGGGCATCGGCGAGCGACTGGGGAAGATCCAGCGGTCCACGGGCAACAATCGCCTCGCCCCTTTTGCGCTGCTTAGGCTTCAGAGCCTTCACATCTGCGCCGTCTACAGGGCGTAGTACATCGCGGCCCTGCGAGCTGACACCGAAAAGCTCTTCCGTTCCGGTGTAGCCGTCCGGACGCGGAAGCTGCACGACGAAGTCCTTGGGGAACAGGTCTTCTCCGACCTGGCTGTCACTGGCGTCTGGGTCAATGAGGATGTTGGCGAATGGCGTAGCCGTGTAGGCGATGTATGTGGCCCGCGGAATCTTTCGGAGAATGTCGCGAATCAGGGCGTTGGTCAGTGACGGGGCCGTGTCGTCATCCGGTTCGGTGTCGGTGTCAGTGTCGATACTCGGGTCGCGCCGATTTCCGCGTGTATTAATGGAGGCCTGATCGGCTTCGTCATCGATGAGAAGAACCGGTACATCAGCGAGCCGGCCTTCGAGTTTACCGAACCACTGATTGAGCCGTTTCAGGATCGGCGTGATCTTCTTCGCGACGATCAGAACGGTACCGGTCGATGCGAACCCGTCGGCCACCTCCGGCTCACGAAAATCTGAATCCTCATCGGTCAGCTTGATCCAGTCGACGCCGGTCCCGGCCAGCTCTAGATCCAGGCGCTTCTGCGTCTGGTTCCGCAGTGAATCGTGAATGCCTGAAAGAACGATGATCAGGCGGTAGCCGACATCGGCTGCGCGCGCTGCCACAGCCGTAAAGTTGGCGGTCTTGCCGGACTGAACGTAGCCGACGACCAGACCGCGGCACTGGAATTCCGGGCGACCTACCGGTGTGGTCTTCGAGATGATCCGCAGTGACTCTTCCGCGACCGACGCAATCTGGTGCGGCTTCCATTTGGGCTGGGCCCGCAGATAGGCTTCATGCCGGGACCAGTTGGTCCAGGCGGTTGCATCAGTCCACAGGGTCAGCCTGGGCTTCAGTGTAATGGGAAGCGGAAGCTGGACCTGCATCAGGCGTTGTCCGTTAGCTGGTCCGGGACACCGGCTGTCTCAAGCGCGCGAAGGAATTCAGATAGAGCCGTCTTGGCCTCAGCATCCTTGTCGATGAGCTGCACGAGCGTCACCAGCGTCGGCATCAGCGGGGTGACCTCGACTTCCTCCCCCTTGAACCCGGTCTTGCGTTGCCATGGCTTGTCGCCGCTGCTGACAAGGCGGATTGAAGTTCTGTCCTTCTTTGCAGTCGGGGCCGGAGCAGGTGCGGCCACGGGAGTGCCTCCCGCTGCTGTTGTTGTTGGAGGCAAGAAGCCGCCTGGCGCTGGTGTGCCGGCCGGCGACACAGTCTTGCCGCCTCCTTTCTGAGTCGGCGCAGCTTTTTCCTTCTTGTTGTACCGGGAGCGGGCTGCTGCACGAGGGGCCTTCAGCAGGTCTCCGAGGGGCTTGGTGATCGCAAAGGGCAGGCGAATGAGCTGCTTGCTGATATCTACCTGCAGTTGCTCATCTGCCAGCCTGTCGAAGTCGACTGCGACACGAATCAGCTTGGTGTGCTCATCCTTGGCGAAGAGATCTTCCCAGCCGCCCCATTTGATGAGGCGGTCAAGTCGATAGAAGTACAGGCCCTGAGCATCGTTTGCGCGACCATTCAGGGAGTGACGGTCTCGTTCCACGCGCTGTACCAGCGGAGACAGATCCTTGATGTATTCGTCAAACTCTGCCTCGTTTGGCGTGACGTACGCACGAACATAGAGGACAGGCGTCTTGTCCGGAGACGCGCCGGGAAGCTCGATGCGATGCTGGTCGTACTCTTTCGTCAGCGGGTGCCCCATAGGGTTGTTGCCACGCAGAACGTCATCGTTCAGCCGGATGACCACCTTATCGCGCCCGCGCGCCTTGCCTTCAAGATACCGGTGGAAGACCAGTTCGAGATGCGACTTGATGGCAGCGAGCTCCTGCGCGTAGGGAGAATCTGCTCTGCCTCTCGCAGGCTCCATCGAGGGGCGCATCTGCGTAAGCAGCACGGCCGTGCCCGAGTCGCCGATGCCCACTGCCGAGGCGTGCTCGGGAGCTACCGGATCGCTCAGAAGCTCCCAGCGGCGTGTCTTGGCAAGATGGTCCTTGTCCCAGGTGAGTGTCGTGCTCTCGCTTCCGGTAGCTTTCGATACGACCGTCAGTCGATCGGCCTGGGACCAGGCCGCCCCCTTCAGCCCATAGCCGAACTTGCCCAGATCGCCGTCGTCATATTCACGCTGGTGCCCGATCTTCATGGCGTCGCGCAGACCCGATGGAGTCATGCCCGTGCCGTCGTCGCGAATGCACATCCACCGACCGCCCGTATTGGGATTCGGGAAGGTGATGTCGATTTCCCGAGCGCCATGCGACAGGCTGTTGTCCACCAGATCGGCCACGGCGCTGGGCAGGCTGTGCCCGGCACGTGCCAGGATCTTGAAGAGACCGAGTGGGTCCGGTGCGGAGTCATCATCGTTGCGGATGTTGTCGTTTTCTTTTTGTGACGTCACGGACACTGCTTCTGCCTCCTTGAATAGCTGCGGGAAGTAATCCGAGAGCACTGCCTGGCAGTGCTGGCCTTCCTCACCGTACAACGCAATCATTGCGGATTTTCCGAGCTGGGCACTCTCTCCATGGCCCAGGATCGAAGAGCGGGCTGGGTGGTCTGCAGGGATGACAACCCAGGATGCATTGGCCGGGGTGCTCGAGGCGTCAACTACCATTGCGAACAGGACGCCTGGATCGACGAAACTGTAGAAGGAGCTTTTCGGGCAATCACCTTCGAATCTCCAATTCTTATGCTGTCGCTTGAGCCATGAAGCGATCTCAACCACGGTACCTTCGTCTTCGAGACGCCGGCAAGTGATTGCGATGGTGTCCGGGTTCTCTGCGGAAGGAAAAACCTTGCCTACGACGTCCCTGTCGAAGTTGATGGAACGCTGTTTGGCGCGTTCCTTCCCCTGGCGGCGGTACTCATGAAACATGCCGAGTTCGGAATGAGTAAGCAGTCGGAGAATGGTGAACTTCACTTCCTGCCCTCTGTCGTTTTGATTTGTGATTGCTCCAAATCGAACAATGCCACACGCATGTCCTGTGTCTCCGGTGCCCCCAGGCACTCCCGCATTCCACGAGCGATGGCATAGGCAAATAGTGGTGGCACGGCGTTACCAATCTGCTTGAATGCCGGGTTCATCGATCCTTTGAAAACGAAGCCGTCAGGGAATGACTGGAGCCGCGCAGCCTCACGGACGGTGATGGTGCGTGCCTGTTTCGAATCGAAGTGGATGTGGGAATAAGAGTCCTTGCCGAGGTGCGCCATCAGCGTACGTACCGGCGCATCGGCGCGGAGCTTCCACCACTTGTTCGGAAACTTTCCCGGGTCATACGGGATGCGCCAGGACATGATGTATGCGCTGACGTCTGCGTTTCTCGGGTCTGTGGGCAAACCGAGTCTCCTGCGGTCGGCAAGCCAGTTCGCAATTTTCTGCTCTACATAGGCATGCACCTGCGGATACTCCCAGCCAGGCTGAATCTCAGCGAAGATCTTGTAGTCGCGCGGCAGATACCGGAAAACATGGCCAGTCGTAGACCTAGTCGCAAATCCTAGCCACTCCCGCATCAGCCGCGAATAGGCAGTCGACGGCTTTTCTGCTGTGTACTCGACAGGTTCTGACGGGTCTTTCGCCCCGCGACGAATGGCACCCGAGCGAAGCATTTCTTCAGCGTACAGGTGCGGCAGATCTGCCAGCGCATCAAAGGCCGATGTGGCCGCGGGAGAGTCGGGAGCTGGATCGGGAATCCAGCGGTGGTGCGCCGAGCCTTCGGCTTTGATAACCCGCCTCGCAGCACTTTTGGAACTGGTGTAGCCGGATGGCAGAATCAAATGGTGCGTTGGCACCGGAAATCTTGGCTTGATGCCGGTCGAACGATGGAAGCCGACCAGAATCATGCGCTCCCGCATCTGCGGAACGCCATACCAGACGGAATTCAGCAATGTGTAGGCTACGTCGTAGCCCTCTTCGGCAAGGCTTTTGGAAACGAGCTCGGCAACATTGGTGCCGCCATGGTTGAGGATGTCTGGCACGTTCTCCATCAGAAGCGCGACAGGCTTCGTCGCCCGGATGAATGCGACGTACCGCTCCCACAAGCTGACCCGTCCATCCACCAGGAAGGCTTGATCTGCGGTCACCTCTTCGCGAAGGCGCGCTTGCTCGCGGAGCTTCGCCCGACCTACGCGGGCGAACGCCTGACAGGGTGGCCCGCCGACGAGGACATCGATCTGACGGTCCGTGGCGCCCTGCAGCCCGAGATCGCCGAAGACGGAGTCAGCAGTCTCGATTACCGCGTCGCGCGGGGCGTGGTGCGCTTCCTTGTCACCCCCAACTGAGCGCGAGCCGAAGTTGGCTCCGTGGGATTTCGCAGCCCACGGGTCCATTTCGATCGATGCGACCGGTGTGAAACCGGCGGTCAGGAAGCCAAGAGATATGCCTCCACAACCTGCGAACATGTCCATGTAGCGGATTTCGCCGCCTTCTTGAATACGCTGCAGCTTGCTGCGGATAAGCTCGTCGTCTGGGATAGAGGCGCGGGAATTCTTGCCAGTCGAGGGGGACAAGCCCTCAGCCAAGGTAAGGGGCTCTTCATCGGTACTGCTGGGCTGCGAATTGAGCAGCTCGGTTTGGATGGACATCCAGTATCTCTCATAGGGAACATGCGCCAAGACCAGTTGCACGGAGCGCAGAAGGACGGCGGCTCAGGCCTGTTCAGGCCACGCGGCGCAGCCCGGTTTGACGAATCGTCAACCGGGCGCCAAATGTTACATCGTGTCAGAGTGTAATGAAAATGCCGCGAGGTGTCGCCTGCGCAGGCTGCGTGAACCTTCATAAGTAGCCAGCCTCAACCGGCGAAAAAAATGCCCTTAGCCCCAAGGTTTCACGGGCAACGGGGTCCATTTCGACCTAAACGACAATATCTGGTCGCTTACCATTGCCTGATGAGGCAACGCCTTCGCCGAGCCCTTCGGACCGGCGAAGAAACCCACGATTTGAATCGGCTCGCGAAGCGGAAAAGTTTTTCCAAGGAGGTATCCTGAGACAGGGGCAAGCTCATCTTGGGGGTTGTTCATGGACATAGTCAGCAGAGAAGTCAGGTCTCGAATGATGGCGGGCATCCGCGGCAGCGATACATTACCAGAGATGAAGGTCAGAAAGCTGCTTCACCGGCAAGGCTTCAGGTATCGCTTGCATCAGCGAAATCTTCCAGGCAAACCGGATGTCGTACTTCCTCGTCACCGTGTCTGCATCTTCGTTCATGGTTGCTTCTGGCACAGGCATCCGGGCTGCAGATACGCCACGACCCCAAAGACCCGCGAGGATTTTTGGCAGACAAAATTCGATCAGAATGTGAAGCGTGACATCAGGAACCGAGATGAACTGCTGAGGTCAGGCTGGCGAGTGATCGAGCTCTGGGAGTGCGGAATACGCGGACCGGAAGAGGGGATGAACTGGCTTCTGGAAACGATACCGGACTGTACCCAAAAATACGTTTCATGGCCCAATTTCTCCGACCTACTCGCTCCCAGCGATCAGTTCACAGTAATTTGAGCCTGTCGGCTTTCAGCACTCGATGTCCAAATTCTTAAAAGATTCTCCAAAGCAGTCTTTTCTCCCTTGTGATAGGGGCGATAGTGTTCACGTATTTTTAGGGGACACCATCGCTCTTAATGCCGGGATTCTGAAGATATGCTTGCTGGCCGCTATGGACAGTTACCTTCAATCGTTGTTCAGAGATCCATGAGTAAATATTGCCGTCGGAGTATTCTGCTGGGCAGAGGTCACCGGCCAATGCTGGCGAGCCCCTCCAACTCTTTACTTCCCTGCCTTCTGCCGGATCAGAGTCAGCATGGGACTGTCGATGGTGTACTTCTTGCGAATTTTGCCTTCGGTCTTGGTACTATCCGGCGCATCGGCATAAAGGGCGCGCGAGCCCGCACTGACGATGCGCTGATTTTCCCGGTCAGTACGCACCATGCACCAAGCCTTGCCCTGCGCACTGGAGTGCGTCGCCAGGCTGGCGAGGTGCTAGAGCGCAGAGCGTGCTGCCTCCAGGTCAAAGCTGTAGCCCTCGTCCTCCTCCAGTAGCGGCAGATAGTATCCTTGTAGCTCCAACGATGGTTGCAGCTCTAGGTAGGCACGCTGAATGAGGCTGCTCAACATCTACGGCTGCTGGCTAACTGCTGCGCTGAGCTTCTCCTCGATCTTCTCGACCAACTCCTCATGCCTAGGTATGCGTAGTAGTCTTGATCGCTTACACTTGACCCGGCGCATACACGAGGAATTGTCACAGACGACGGCGAGGAAGGATTGATCACCCTGAAGGCCTGTCGGGCGTACGCTCAATAAAACTTCAATGGAAGAATGAAAGTAACGCCCAATCTAGTAGCCAGATCCGAAGATTTCTAAAGACTACCGATCAACCTCTGTGCATAGCTACTTGCTTGTGTTGAATATGTGGCCTTTGTGATCTCTGGGAGAAACACATAAAGCAAAGTTTTTGCACGGGAGAGTCCGGCGTAGTGCAGCATTGACCTAGTAGCCTGCCCTATTTCATCCATATCAATTGCAATGACGACTCGACGCTCAAGACCTTTAAAAGCATGCATAGTTGAAAATACCATGTCGCCAGCGTTAGATACGGATACATCAACCAAGTCTTGTCCGCCGATACTTGCCAGGCCTGAAATGCTCGAGTGCTCTCTGCGCCTTGTTGAAAGTATCGCAATATCTCCAGGAGAAATATCTTGAGCAACTAGCATCGTAATGAGGCCACTTAAGCGCGCAACGAAGTCATTTTTGTCACGGTAGTACGTATTTTCAGTCGCCAGTCCTTCTGGAGCACCTATTATCGCCAGATCGATACCCGATATAATCGAGCCCTGAACGGCCACCTGCTTGGTGTTTCTGCAGTTTTCGAACAAGTCATCATATGCTGGTTGTGCTTCGGACAGTCGACGCTCGACCATCCCTTGTACCTCAACCCCGTAGATATTCTGCAAGCGATCGAAAAAAAAATGCCAATGGCCGCAGTTTAGACCCGGAGCTCCCAACATGTAGTCAAATGCATCCAAATTTTCCGGCGTCAAAAGATCTTGAGCTTCATCAACAACCAATGCATCCCATGCAGGAAGCTCACACTCGATGGCCGCCTCAAGAAACGCCGAGGGAAAAACTTCAGCGAAGAGGTGGTATTCATCACTAGCTTGTTCAAGCAGCTTACTCAAGCCGGCCCGATCAATGACTTCCTTGTAGAGTGCATGCACATGCCTGATTTCGATCCGATTTGCAACAGCTTCTCCTTCAAGGGTTAGGCGTAAATGTTTCGCCAGCAGCTGGTTGAAGCATAGAAACAAAACTCTTTTACCTTGAGCAGCGAGCTGTCGTGCTCGCTCCATTGCAATTACTGTTTTACCAGTACCGGCCTGTCCACGGACAACTGTTCTTGGGTTTGCGGCCATACGGCGCGACACACGTATTTGATCGTTTGTCAGTTCGACAAGTTTTGCATCGATGCCAGTTAAGTAGCTGCCTAAACTGAAGGTTGATGCGACATCTGGTCGCAGGATCCGTCGAGCTATCTGAATATCTTCCTTGCTAGGCAGACGCGGTTTACGCCCATGCTTTGATTCATAAGCGCTAATCCAATGCCGCTCCAGTTTTCCAATGTAAAAGCCTAGATCTTTACTGAATTCACGCTTATCAAGCAAAACTGCGGGTTCGATTTCTGCTCCTGTAGCAGTAAAGCGCTCTCCTGGCATTACTACACCGAATCCAATTAGCAGATCTTTGAACCTAGAATCTATTTGGTTAAGAAGCTTGCGTACCGCGAACATGGTCCCTTTAGATTGGGTCCAAGGATCTTCTTTTTTGCTGTAAGACTTTCGAGAAGGATCCCCGAACTGCCACACCCCATCCTTGCAAGATACTCTGCCGCCCTTGACTTCAAGTGAGAAGAATCCTTTCGTAGAAAGAATCACAATGTCGGCTTCTCCCCAAATTTTTGATTCATGGCCATGCAAGCCTAGCGAGTGTAAGATAATCCACTCACTGTCCAGCTCTCGCCCCAGCCGCTCGTAAAAAACCCGCTCGCTATAAGTGCAATCTTTTGGTTTTTCCGGAATCAGAATTGCCATTACTCACTCCACATTTTTATCTGAAAAGAAGCCTAGCCAGCCTCCATTTTCTTTGGGATGTGCCGAGCCGACCAACATTGTACGATCAAGCTCTCTATTGAACTTTTCGCAGGCGGTTTCTGGAACTAGAAGACAGCAGTGGCAGGCTGCACCGCTAACTTTGTCACCTGACTGCTCCGGCTCGGTTTCCGAACACACCGGATCACTGCCACACCAAAGTGCGGATCGAATTGACTTCATTATCACCCGAGTCAGCTGAGTGGGATCCGCGAGTCGTACTAGCCCCCCAAGACTCCCTTCAGAGTCGGGAGAACCCGTGTATATCAAAACACCGTTCATAGGGCCCAGCGCACCATCAGCCTCGCTTACGTACAAACGCTCGCGCAATGAAGATGATGAGTAGCCACAATCAATTGAAATTGTCCGAATCATCGCGTGTGCGAAAGAATGAATCAGAAGCAGTCGAGCTGTAATTGTGTAATCTCGCTCATAGTTCCGTTCTGAAGCAATAGTTGCTGAGCGGTGCTCTAGCGTTTTAATTCGATCTTGGACATTCCGATTGTCGTTGATCCACTCATCAATTGCAGCTGTTCGAAACCTTAAAAAAATTCCCTCGCCGCGGATTTCTGTGGCAGGCAGCCATTTTTTAGGAGTCTTAGATAACGGTGAAATCACCCCCCTGTTTAGCGCGTCCCGAATATTTTCCGGGCTGACCGGATAGGGTTCTATTCGCGTGAATCCTGCTAACGCACGTACTTCTCGTAGACGAGATACGGCACCGACGATATCGAACCATTTCGAAAGGGAATCCGGAGCATCTTTTACCTGGTTACAAAACTGCGGCATTATCCCAGCGAAGGCGCCATGATTACAGTCGCTTGATAGCGCTTCGTACTCCTCTCGCCGTGAACTGATTTCAGTTCTTTCTGAGGCACCTTCGAGTAGCTTCTGCTTTGCCCTGTATGCGATCAATAAAATCGATAAGTCCACCCCTAAAGACTTGGCAATACCGGCCAAGGCGGGGATGACGGCTTCCTCCGGCAATGCGCCCAGAGCAAGCCACTGATCATCGATAATTTGAAAGGCCGCCTCAGATGCAGGCGGAATAGACAAAGCGGAGGCTACAACAGGGAAGTGCACGTTGGACGCGCCGCGCTGGATGACCCTAGGTGGGGCATCACAATCATCTTGTCGGTCGTGCAGCCAAGGACGACTTCCGCGGCAGCTCTGACCTTTCATGGCTTCAGGTCGGAAAGCATCACCTAGGGACTCTCTTGCGCCACAATTTTTGCATTGGACATAAATGTCAGCCAATGCAGCGGACTTACCATCCGACTTGAGCTCAAGGGTAGGGCGATCACAAGCGCTTTCTCGACGACGATGAGACCACCACTCCCAAGGAAAGTCGTCAATGTGCCCCTTGGCGCATGCGACTACAAAGCGTACAGGTGTCGTGAGTAGTGGTTTAGGGTGTCCTCGACACTCCAGCTCAGAACCATTTGCCGCCAACTCAAATGGCTGCCCCTCTTTGCCAATTCGAAGACATTTCGGGCATTGATGCCACTTGGGAAAACGTATGACAGGTACAGCGTGTTTAGGATCTACCTGGCGTGTCGGCAGTAGGTCTTCTGCAATGGGAGCCAAACGGAAATGATCAACGCCCAGTAGAATTTGTAAACGATCCTCACTGATAGATAATGCTGGCGCACTGGTCGCTCGATCCCAATCTTCAAGCCCCATGGGCATGTAGGAGCCTTTTTCAAGGTCGACAATCGCTCCCACTCCGTATGTCGAAATCAGTTGCGAGCGACGAATACGGCCTACAGGCTCCACTCCAGGATTGCCCGGAGAGACCGATGTCGAATTGCTAGATTGCTTTTCTGTCCGCTTGAAAATGGCCATTTACTGATCTCTGACTTTGGGAGCAATGGACTTCAGCACAAAGGCACACGATGGCTCCACTTCTCGCATCGAGCCCGGTGTTGGCCAAGCCTGACCTGCTGCGCCAGTGCTTTCTTCAGCTGAACACATTAGGTGTGGCAACGAACGGCCGAACGGAGCTCGTCTTTTCCAGTACAACAACTTCCTGTTAGCAGCCTTAGTATTGGAAACTTGTGATTCCCACTGATTGATAATCCCCTGCAGCCCAGCCAGAGTCGAATTTTCTTCGGTTCCCTCTGTGGCATCTGATGCTCTAGTAAGGATGCGGTCTAACAACGCATGTACTTCTGGAGCGTCGCCATCGAAGCGCAGCGCATCCTCATCGCCCGACATACCAGGAACAAGATGTCGAATCACTGAGGCCACAACTGCATGCAAGGCTTTATCTTGAGCTCTAGGTGCCCATGGCGTCACACTGGTTGCTTCAACGCTTCGATACAGAGCGCTGTGATAGGCCCGAAAGTGCTCGAAGTGAGACAGATCCCTAGGTCGGCTAAAGTTGTATAGCGTGAAGACCAATCCTGGTCCGTTTCGTCCCACCCGACTGCTTGCCTGAATATATTCTGCAGTGGATTTTGGCTGCCCATTAACGACCATTAAGCCAAGCCGAGGCACGTCTACACCCACAGAAATCATGTTGGATGCAAGCACGGTATCTTCTGGCTGGTCCATGAATTCACCTTGGGCCAATGCTTCATGGAAATCATGTAGCGTCGCAGATAGGGCCTGTAAGACTCCGGGTAATTCACGTGAAGATTTGCGACTGCTGAGCTCGACTGGCTGGCTCTCAAGTGGTCGAGGGGAAACACCCAGCCTTGTGGCAAGAAAGTTCATTTGACGAGGTACGTCGTCCTGCATGAGGACGTGGGCCCCACCCAGCTCTCTAAGGCTATTGAAATAAGCTACACAGGACCAATAAGCATCGATTGACTCAAAGTCAGTGCTCCCCCGCTCTACCAGCGTGTGTGCCGACTGCAGCAATGCGGCCATAATAGCTTGTAACGCAAACTTGGGACTTCTCCCCGCAGAGGGTAGCCCGACGTAAAGGCGATCTGCACCGACGGTATCTCGAACGGCGAAAAAGGAGTCATCAGCGTCGAAGCCTGGAGGGGGGAACTGCAAAACGTTGCGATCGAATAGCGCGCGCACCTGGGATGCCGCTTTGCCAATAGTAGCTGTAGACCCAATTACTTTTGGTCCAACGGTACCTCGAGTGCAAAGCATGTCGATGGCTGTCTCGTACAACCCTGCCATGGACCCAAGGGGTCCTGATATCAGGTGGAGTTCGTCTTGTATAATTAAGCCTGGAGGTTCTCCGCCATCCAGTCCAAATAAAGGCCTCATCTTTGAAGAGCGAGGTATCTGGGCAAATTTATCGATGGTACCGATCAAAAGCGAGGGCGGTGATGCGAATATAGCTTCATCGACTGTAAGAACAGGTATCGTGCACCCTTTTGTTTCACATGATTTGTTCTCGCACACAATATCAATCCGCGGTTCCGACGGATGAGCTCGGAAGGCGCTTGCGAGCAGATCTTTACCGCAAGCTGGGCAGCGCAGCAGCTGTCGAGGGGTTGATACAGGCTTTTGTCCAAGGCGCTCTTCTTCAAGCACCGTACGCGCCTTTTCCATACTATTTGGTGTGCTACCGTCCCCCACATACAACCCAAGGCTGATTCGCGCAACGCCTAGGCGATTGTCCAGACTACGCATGGTTTCACATGCAAGGATCAATGCTGCTGCACGTTGAAACTGTTGCACGGTCAGAAGCCGGAGTGTGTAGCGCATTAAAACATCTACTCCTCCCTGCTTTCTTGCTACTTGGCTGATGAGGCGGCGATGAAAAATCTGGAAGGCCGTCAAGGCTAAATAGGCTTCGGTTTTGCCACCACCAGTTGGAAACCACAAAAGATCCATGCATGAACGGTCTTCTCGATCCGGATTCACAATCCCCGGCAAAACCAGCAGCATGAACGCGAGCTGAAACGGTCGCCAGACCAGAGGTCTAGCTTGATCTTCCTTTGATGGGTAGCGCGACTGTTTGTCCATCGCTTGATTGGCCAAGGCAAATGCAGACCAAGCAGCAGAATCTTCGTGCAGCATTATCAGACCTTGCTGCATGCGTTGATGAACAGACTTACAGCGCTCTAGATTGATCGCAGCAGCTCTACCCAGTTGCCCCTCAATAATGGTGATGTTTGGTACCAGCACTGACTCTATCCATAGCTGGTAGCTGTTAACAAACGACTCGAGAGAATGTAAAACTATGCTGCGTTTGCCTTCCTGGCCAAGAAAGGATGCTTTCAGACCATCTGGATGGTTCGCAACGAAACCCTTCAGCAGTGCGTGCCCACTGGGACTTGTTCCGCGGACGCTGGTGATTGGCAGCCAAGCGGTCCGAACCTCCTTAACTAGTAGACCATTTGGCTCATCCCAGACAGTAGCGATACCATGACCGACTGCATATTCATGGACATTCCGATACAGCAAGGCATTGCACAGCGCGTCTTCATCCGCTTCCTCAATTTCTGCAAACGCGCGGGGCTGAATGGCCCCTTTTTCTCCCTCGACTGCATGCACTATCAGTTCTGACTGAAACAGACAGTTGGTATCGCGAAGCGTATCTGTATTGTCCTGTTCTTCATTGACCAAGGTGAATGTAAAAACCGACTGACCGTTCCTACACCGTAGGCGCATTCGTAAAGAAAGACGGAGGTCCCTAATAGGATTTCCCGAATCGTCCAGAAAATCATTCAGGGTATGGTCTCCTGGCGCGTGGTCTGCTGGTATTAGAACTGAGTAGCCAAGAACTTTTCGAGCCCAGCGCCGTGATTCTTTAGTATCGAAAGTCGTTCCCTCAGTTCTCTCTTTCTGCTCAGATTCAACACTCATGTCGACAGGGACGTAGCGAGCTGTCTGACCTAGTGAAACTTTTAAAGAGACACGCTGATTTACTGACAATGTCATCCCAATCGAGCAAGGTCGAATAGCGCGGTATCCCGGTATCCCTTGCTCATTATCCGAGGTACTTCCTGCCTCTCCGCTTCTAGCGTCATGTGGCACATCGTCGTCATCTGCTTCCGCTCCGACAAGAGTTCCCCTTGGCCAGAGTATTCCAGTCAGATAGGTGTCCACAGGCGCGGATGTAAGTATCTCATCGACTTGAAGTGGACCGCACAAGAGCGCAGAGGTCATTTCCAACAAAGCGCTGCGTGCCGCCTGCTTCCGGTTATTTTTTTCTTTCATGTCAGGCGCCTTTGCGTTTGATTTTTTTGAATGCTGCAGTACCTGATAGGGTAACACCAAGCCAAATACGACTGCTTTGCCACGGCTCCGGAATAGCGTCATCGGCACGAATAGGCGCCGTGACGGTGACTACATCAGAAATCCGTAGATTATATAGCTTGAATGGGGGTCTGAGATTATCTTTTTTCAGCAAGTCCAACAGATCTAATGTGAATTGTTTAGTCGTCAATCCGATCAACGACTCACTACCATCATCTTCCAGCAGAAAAATTCCATACCGTAAGCCAACAGCTATTTCTGCGTCTTTTTTTCGAAGTTCAATTTTTCGGCCACAAAGCGTTTTTCCTCGTTTCATGAGGAGTGCCTGAACCTCACTTACCGCTTCGTCATTACCAAGTAATTGCGTTGACACAAATGAATTCGGTTCAATATCACCTGATAGGCCTAATTGAATGTTGATCATTCCTATCCGTGACACATAACGCTTTCTTTTGCTCGGCAGCTTGTATTCGTAGGGTGGCGTCCAAATGCAATCTGCAGCTAGTCGCCCAATGCTCTGAGCCGCACGCGTTATGCCTACAAAGCTAACGTTCGCCTCTTCTTGGGGGTCTGACTCCTTCTCTTCTTCGGCTTCATTATTCCGCGAAGGCCGAACTTCGAGCAAGGCCACGTGATCGAACTCCATACCTTTAGCTTGGTGAATCGTGGTAACAAATACCCTTGGTTCTTGCTCATCCAGCTGATCTTCTTGACAGGTATCCGGCCAAGCCAATCGATCTCTCAAACTCTGCATGTCTATTGAGGTATCGGTATCAGAGCCACCGCTAACCCTCAAAAGTCGCTGCCATGAGATGACTAAGGTGGGTAAACGTAGATGGATCCCTCCCTCGGACCCGAGACGGGAAAGTGCACTGGTATAAACTGCTTTAAAAATAGTGAACGTTAATTTCGCGACCTTTAGTTGACTCAGTAATCCCCCGATCCAAGCTGGTATGGAACGTGGTTGACCGGCCAGTCGCAAAACGACAGGCGTTGTTGGGGCGCCAGGGTCTTTTCCCATTAGCATCTGCACCAATAGGATGGCCTCTCCGTTAGTTCGCGTCAGAATTGCCACTGAGCCGTCAGGTAATTGCGTCAGCCATTCCGGTCCGATTTTTGTCCCGGGCTCCTTCATTGGCAAGGATTCTAGATGATCCCTGAGTGCTTGCAATTTTTCGCCTCCATCCAGACCATCATTACGGAGAACGCTTCGTAAGAGTTCTGTCTGCGTCGCGAGTAAAGGAGTTGCGCGATAGTTGCGAGCCAGCTCGATTTCTTTCAGGCCACGCGCAAAACTACGTTTCAATTTCAGCCATGGGTCCTCAGGTGGAGCATTGCCAAGCGCTCGCTCCGAAAATCTATATATTGCCTGTGCAGGATCACCAAGTACTGTAAAGCCAACTGGATCAGCGGCACCGTCGTTCAGTCGTTTCAAAAGGGCTAGGACCAAGTCGGCGCGCACACCTGGCAAGTCCTGAAACTCGTCAACAATGACATGGCGGATAGACCTAAGACGACTATGCATTTCCTCTGCGTCATCATCTTTTAGAAGGCTGGTAGCATCTATAATATTTTCATCGTAAGAGCGATTTAGAAGAGACTTTGTTTCACTACCGCTCTGCCTTAATACTCGGAATGCCCATGCGTCGAAGGTGCGAATGGTAAGATGCCGTACATCCTCGGCAATGCTTTCATCTAAAAGGCTCATGCGCTCGAGGCGACGAGATAAGGTGTGTACTGCGCTACGAGAGAAGCTCAGCACGAGGATCTGTCCGGGATTCAGTCCGTGGTGCAACAGGTGAACTAGTCTGAGGGCAGAAACCTGCGTCTTCCCGGTGCCCGGCCCTGCGTTGACCAGCATCCACTGGCTGGGTGGTGCTTCAACGACTTCCTTTTGTTCTACATCAAGATCAAGCTTCATGCGTTTTCCTTGACTACTTAAGAGAGTCTCAATTAGGACGCAGCCTCGCTCTCATTTTAGATTCGTCGTTTATGTAGTGAGCCAGATCATCGTGGAGCAGCCAAATGGCACGTTTCCCCCCACCACCTAAGTGATGTGCGCAGAGGCGCTAGGCGGTTCTTTAAGCAGGTCAATCCGATTTTTTAGGTGCGTAAGGCTGACCTGAAATGAAGCAAAAGGCCAGCAGTAGATGCTAATGCGTAAGCGATTCATGCACCAAACCAAAATCCACATGTTCTGCGAAACCAACGGCACACCGTTATGCTTCTTCCTATCTGGAGGTCAAGCCAGTGACATCAGCTACGCACAACCACTGCTGGACGAGGTCAGCGCTCCACCGAGCCAACGCGGCCGCCCTCGCAAGCGCTGCAAATGGCTGCTTGCCTACAAGGGTTACGCCACGACTGGGACCAATGTCGAATGCAATCCGTCACCCCTCGGAGCTCAGTGAAGCGCAAGCCCAAGCTTGGCTTACCAAGACTGTTTGATCAGCCCAATTACCGGCAGTGCAACATCGTCGAACGCATGTTTGGCTGGCGAAAAGAGAGCCGCCTGATCGTGACACGCTTCGATAAGCTCGCGAAAAATTATGCCGCCATGGTCTCAGTGGCTTATTCCATGCGGTGTTTGCGACATCTCTTTTCGTACAGAACCTAGGAGGGCGGGGCAATTACTGCCGATACCGTCTATTCAATCGTCCAGCAAATTCAGACCAGAGTAGAACCATAGCCGTGCGACATCATTACCACGCAAAATGACCTTGCAGCGGCCAGACACACCGCGGGAACAGTGTCGCGACAGGAGACGAAGATTGATCGACTGAACCAAACGACTTCAGGCGCTGAAGGCGGAGTACCAACTGTTCGCCAACCAGCGCGATGAGTCCTCCCCGGCCAAGCCCCGCATTGCCGCCTGTCCAAGCTCATTGGACGGCAAGGTGCTCAGCAGCAAGTTGAGCCTAGCACTGGCGAACACCTGCTCGTAGCTGTTGCGCAGTTCCGCGTAGGCCAAATCAGGCCGCAGGTCTGCCTGCACGGCATCCAATTCACCCTGGATCAGCTCCGGTTCACCAATGCCCTCGGCCTTGATGGCGGTGGCGCAATTGCTCAACGATCTGCTGGCACAGCGCCCCGACTGCTGGCTGGTAGCAAACTGCCAACGCGGCTCGCCGTAGTTGTCTGGCATGTAATTACGTTCGTTCAATTAAGGACTGAGGTAGCACTGGCGAATGTTGAAATCTATCAGTGCGGCGGCATCCGAAAATTAGATGCATAAATTCGACAAACGACATCCAATAGTTAGATTTTATAAGACCATTTTTATAGATTCGATGCCAATTCATTTATGGCGCGTAGCTCGAACAGCACCGTCCATCGAAATCCAGACCACGCGGCGTTCCAACTGGTATTCCAAGCAAGTTGACCAAATAATTATTTACTAGCAAAAACAAATAGATACCGACTGATTTCAGATTACCCCGGCACCTTGATGCCCAAGAACCTCAGGCCTTTCATCAAGGTTAATCACAAGAACGGGAGCATCCGCAACCACAACTCAGACGACGGGCTTACCAGTTGATAGAGGCGACAAATACGATGTGAGCCACTGCTTCACGAGGACCAGCATTGACTATTTTGAGCAGAAGATCGGGATATTGAACAAAGCCAATTCACCCAAAAGTGCCCTACCCCAAAAACAACAAAGCCACCCGAAGGTGGCTTAGTCGTTCTAAATAATGGTCGGGACGGAGTGATTCGAACACTCGACCCCTTGCACCCCATGCAAGTGCGCTACCGGGCTGCGCTACGCCCCGACTGGGCTTGAAGCATGTTCCCCTTGTTGCTGAGAACGTTGAAGAATGTACCCTAACCTTTTGAATTATGGAAGCATTTTTTCCAAAATTCCGGGCCCGATAAGGGTTACTTCTTCAGCACCACCAACACGTCTTCCAACTCGACAATCATCTGCCGGATCAGTTGCTTGTACTGGGTGGTGTCGTCCTTGGCTTCGTCGCCAGAGAGGCGCAGGCGCGCCCCGCCGATGGTGAAGCCTTGGTCGTACAGCAGCGCGCGGATCTGGCGGATCATCAGCACGTCTTGGCGCTGATAGTACCGCCGGTTACCGCGGCGCTTTACCGGGTTGAGTTGCGGGAATTCCTGCTCCCAGTAGCGGAGCACGTGCGGTTTTACCGCGCAAAGCTCGCTCACTTCACCAATGGTGAAGTAGCGTTTGCCTGGAATCGGCGGAAGCTCGTCGTTATGACTTGGTTCCAGCATAGGCCTCAACTCGGGCTTTCAACTTCTGCCCTGGACGAAAGGTGACAACCCGACGTGCCGTGATCGGGATTTCTTCCCCGGTTTTGGGGTTACGGCCCGGCCGCTGGCGCTTGTCGCGCAGGTCGAAATTGCCGAATCCGGACAATTTGACCTGCTCGTTGTCTTCTAGAGCGTGCCTGATTTCCTCAAAGAACAGCTCGACCAATTCCTTGGCCTCGCGCTTGTTCAGGCCCAGCTCCTCGTACAGCCGTTCGGCCATCTCAGCTTTCGTCAGAGCACCCATACGCTATTTCCTTAACGTGGTGTTCAACCTTTGTTCGAGCGAGGTGAGGATGTTCTGGGTTGCAGTATTCACCTCTTCATCATTAAGAGTGCGCGATGGATGCTGCCAGGTCAAGCCGACGGCCAGGCTTTTTCTATCAGGATCAATGCCTTTACCCTGATAAACATCAAACAGCCTGAGGTCCGTGAGCCATTCGCCTGCATTGTCACGAATTACTTCAAGCACCGAGCTCGAAGCAACATCACGTCCTGCCACCAAGGCCAGGTCACGACGCACTTCCGGGAATTTCGACAGCTCGCTGAACTTCGGCAGGCGGCCTTCGGCCACTTCACCCAGGACCAGCTCGAAGACGTACACCGGACGGTCCAGGCCCAGGGTCTTGGCCAGCTCAGGGTGGATGGCACCCAGGTAGCCGACTTCGCGACCGTCACGCTCGATGCGTGCGGTCTGGCCCGGGTGCAGCGCCGGATGTTTGCCTGGCACGAAGCTGAACTCGGCCAGCGAGCCGGAGAAGCCCAGCAGCGCCTCGACATCAGCCTTGACGTCGAAGAAGTCGATGCTGTCGCGACCGTTTGCCCAGCCTTCCGGCAGGCGGCTGCCGCAGACGACACCGGCGAGCATTGGCTGCTGCTCGAGGTCGCCCAGCTGGCCGACGAAGCGCAGGCCGCTTTCGAACAGGCGCACGCGGTCTTGCTGACGGTTGAGGTTGTGCTGCAGCGACTTGACCAGGCCCGGCCACAGGGAGGCACGCATGGCCGCCATGTCGCTGGAGATCGGGTTGGCCAGCAGCAGCGGCTCGACGCCCGGGCTGAACAGTTCGAACAGTTTCGGGTCGATGAAGCTGTAGGTGATGGCTTCCTGGTAACCACGGGCCACCAGCAGGCGGCGCAGCGCTGGCAGGTCGCCACGGGCTTCGGCCTTGGCCTGCGGGGCCAGGCGCGCTTGCGGGTAACGTACCGGCAGGCGGTTGTAGCCGTACAGGCGCGCCAGTTCTTCGATCAGGTCGACTTCCAGGCTGATGTCGAAGCGATGGCTAGGTACTTCGACCTGCCACTGCCCTTCCCCGGCGGTGGTTTTCAGGCCCAGGCCGTTGAGCAGTTGCTCGACGTCGGCGCTGGCCATTTCCATGCCCAGCATCTGGCTCAGGCGCTCGGCGCGCAGGGTGATCGGTGCGACCTTGGGCAGGTGCGCTTCGCTGGTCACGTCGATTACCGGGCCCGCTTCGCCGCCAACGATCTCCAGCAGCAGAGCGGTTGCGCGCTCGATGGCTTCGCGCGCCAGTTGCGAGTCGACGCCACGCTCGTAGCGGTGCGAGGCATCGGTGTGCAGGCCGTAGGAGCGTGCCTTGCCAGCAACGGAGATCGGCTCGAAGAAGGCGCTCTCGAGGAAGAGGTCGCGGGTGCCCGCGGCAACGCCACTGTGCTCGCCACCCATCACGCCGGCAATGGCCAGGGCGCGGCTGTGGTCGGCGATCACCAGGGTGTCGGGACGCAGGGTAACTTCCTGGCCGTCCAGCAATACCAGCTTCTCGCCCTCTTCAGCCATGCGCACGCGGATGCCGCCGTTGATTTCGGCGAGATCGAAGGCGTGCATCGGCTGGCCGAGTTCGAGCATCACGTAGTTGGTGATGTCGACGGCAGCGTCGATGCTGCGCACGTCGGAACGACGCAGACGCTCGACCATCCACAGCGGGGTCGGCCTGGACAGGTCGACGTTACGGATAACGCGGCCCAGGTAGCGTGGGCAGGCCGCTGGCGCCAGCACTTCAACCGGACGCACTTCGTCGTGGGCGGCGGCAACGGCCGGCACTTGCAGACGGGTCACCGCTACGTCGTACAAGGCACCGACGTCACGCGCCAGGCCAGCTACAGACAGGCAGTCGCCACGGTTCGGGGTCAGGCCGATCTCGATGCTGGCGTCGTCCAGGTCCAGGTACACGCGAATGTCTTCGCCAACCGGGGCGTCGGCAGCCAGCTCCAGCAGGCCGTCGTTTTCTTCGCTGATCTGCAGCTCGGCGGCCGAGCAGAGCATGCCGTTGGATTCAACGCCACGCAGCTTGGCCTTCTTGATCTTGAAGTCGCCCGGCAGTTCGGCGCCGATCATGGCAAAGGGGATCTTCAGGCCAGGGCGCACGTTAGGCGCGCCGCACACTACCTGGAAGGTCTCGCTGCCACTGCTGACCTGGCACACGCGCAGCTTGTCGGCATCGGGGTGCTGTTCGGTGCTCAGCACCTCACCGACGATGATGCCGCTGAACTGGCCGGCGGCCGGGGTGACGCTGTCGACCTCAAGGCCGGCCATCGACAGACGGGCGACCAGATCGTCACGGGATACCTGCGGGTTGACCCAACCGCGCAGCCACTTTTCACTGAATTTCATCCTGCTCTCCTGAAAGATTCGTTACGGGTGCGCGACCTAGCGAAATTGCGCAAGGAACCGCAAGTCGTTGTCGAAGAACAGGCGCAAATCGTTGACGCCGTAACGCAGCATGGCCAGGCGCTCGGCGCCCATGCCGAAGGCAAAGCCCTGGAACTCTTCGGGGTCGATGCCCGACATGCGCAGCACGTTGGGGTGAACCATGCCGCAGCCCATGACTTCCAGCCAGCCAGTTTGCTTGCACACACGGCAGCCTTTGCCGCTGCACATCACGCACTGGATATCGACTTCAGCCGATGGCTCGGTGAAGGGGAAGAACGACGGACGGAAACGCACCGCCAGTTCTTTTTCGAAGAACACCCGCAGGAATTCTTCGATGGTGCCTTTGAGGTCGGCAAAATTGATGTCGCGATCGATCAACAGGCCTTCGACCTGGTGGAACATCGGCGAGTGGGTCAGGTCCGAGTCGCAGCGGTAAACGCGGCCCGGGCAGACAATGCGGATGGGCGGCTGAGTGGACTCCATGGTCCGCACCTGCACCGGCGAGGTGTGGGTACGCAGCAGCATGTTGGCATTGAAATAGAAGGTGTCGTGCATTGCCCGGGCCGGGTGGTGGCCGGGAATGTTGAGCGCTTCGAAGTTGTGGTAGTCGTCTTCGACCTCAGGGCCTTCGGCGATGCCGTAGCCGATGTGGGTGAAGAACTGCTCGATGCGTTCCAGGGTACGGGTGATCGGATGCAGACCACCGGAGGTCTGGCCACGGCCCGGCAGGGTTACATCAATGCACTCGGCAGCCAGACGGGCGCTGAGCTCGGCCTCTTCAAACGCCGCCTTGCGCGCGTTGAGGACCTCGGTGACGCGTTCCTTGGCGTCGTTGATCAGCGCGCCAACCTTTGGCCGCTCTTCGGCAGGCAGATTGCCCAGGGTCTTCATCACCTGGGTCAGTTCGCCTTTCTTGCCAAGGAAGTGCACCCGGATCTGTTCCAGGGCATTGATGTCTTCAGCGCGTTCCACGGCCTCCAGGGCTTGGGAGACCAGCGCGTCCAGGTTTTCCATGTACAGACTCCAGATACGAAATAGGGGAAGAGCGCAGGCTCTTCCCCTATTAAGACGTTTAACACCAGGTGCCGGAAATGACACCGGGTGATTGTCGGGGGTACTTAAGCCAGCGAGGCTTTAGCTTTCTCGACAATCGCAGCAAACGCCGCTTTTTCGTTCACTGCCAGATCGGCCAGAACCTTGCGGTCGATTTCGATCGACGCTTTTTTCAGGCCAGCGATCAGGCGGCTGTAGGACAGACCGTTGATACGCGCACCAGCGTTGATACGAGCGATCCACAGAGCGCGGAACTGACGTTTTTTCTGACGACGGTCGCGGTAGGCGTATTGGCCTGCCTTGATGACCGCTTGCTTGGCAACACGGAATACGCGCGAGCGAGCGCCGTAGTAGCCTTTAGCCAGTTTCAGAATTTTCTTGTGACGCTTACGAGCGATGACGCCACGCTTTACACGAGCCATGAGTAACTTCCTCTAATCTTTGACCGAAATTAACGTACGCGCAGCATGCGCTCGACTTTTGCAACGTCCGACGGGTGCAGCAGGCTGCTACCACGCAGTTGACGCTTACGCTTGGTCGACATTTTGGTCAGGATGTGGCTCTTGAAAGCGTGCTTGTGCTTGAAGCCCGAAGCGGTTTTCAAGAAACGCTTCGCTGCACCGCTTTTGGTTTTCATTTTTGGCATGTTCGGATACTCCGCATTCAGTTGATAAACATAACCGCAAGGCCTGCCGTGCCCTGGTGGTTATTTCTTTTTCTTGGGTGCGATGACCATGATCAGCTGGCGTCCTTCCATCTTAGGATGCTGTTCGACGGAACCGTATTCCAAAAGGTCAGTTTCGACCCGCTTCAACAGTTCCATACCCAGCTCCTGGTGGGCCATCTCACGACCGCGAAATCTCAAGGAAATCTTGGCCCTGTCCCCATCACTCAGGAAACGTACCAGGTTGCGTAGTTTTACCTGGTAATCCCCCTCCTCCGTCCCTGGACGAAACTTGATTTCTTTAATCTGGACCTGCTTCTGATTCTTCTTGGCCTCGTTGGCTTGCTTCTTCTTTTCGAAGAGGTGCTTGCCGTAGTCCATGACTTTGCAGACAGGCGGTACTGCGTCGGCAGAGATCTCTACCAGGTCCAGCTTCGCTTCTTCAGCGATACGAAGCGCTTCATCAATCGAGACGATGCCAATCTGCTCGCCGTCAGCGCCAATTAACCGAACCTCGCGTGCCGAGATATTCTCGTTGATCGGGGCCTTCGGTGCAGCTCGTTTATCGTTTCTCATTTCACGCTTAATAGTAATTACTCCGATTCTTGGCGACCACGCCGGGAAACCGCTTGAGCGAGGAATTCAGCGAATTGAGCGACGGGCATCGAGCCCAGGTCAGCGCCTTCACGAGTACGCACAGCGACGGTTTGCGTTTCGACTTCGCGATCCCCTATAACCAAAAGGTAAGGGACCTTGAGCAAAGTATGCTCGCGGATTTTAAAGCCGATTTTCTCATTTCTCAAGTCGGACTTGGCACGGAACCCGCTTTCATTGAGAGTTTTTTCAACATTCTGGGCGAATTCGGCCTGCTTGTCGGTGATATTCATGATCACCGCCTGGGTTGGCGCGAGCCAGGCCGGGAATGCACCTTCGTAATGCTCGATGAGAATTCCGACGAAACGCTCGAACGAACCGAGGATTGCACGGTGCAGCATCACCGGATGCTTGCGGCCGTTGTCTTCGGAGACGAATTCGGCGCCCAGACGGATCGGCAGGTTGAAGTCGAGCTGCAGGGTACCACACTGCCAGACGCGACCCAGGCAATCCTTCAGCGAGAACTCGATCTTCGGCCCGTAGAAGGCACCTTCGCCCGGCTGCAGGTCGTACGGCAGGCCGGCGCTGTCGAGGGCGGCGGCCAGTGCGGCTTCGGCGCGATCCCACAGCTCATCGGAACCGACGCGCTTTTCAGGGCGGGTCGAGAGCTTCATTTCGATGTCCTTGAAGCCGAAGTCGGCGTAGACATCCATGGTCAGCTTGATGAACGCGGCGGATTCGGACTGCATCTGCTCTTCGGTGCAGAAGATGTGCGCGTCGTCCTGGGTGAAGCCACGTACACGCATGATGCCGTGCAGCGCACCCGACGGCTCGTTACGGTGGCAGGCACCGAACTCGGCCAGACGCAGCGGCAGCTCGCGGTAGCTCTTCAGGCCCTGGTTGAACACCTGCACGTGGCATGGGCAGTTCATCGGCTTGATGGCGTAGTCGCGGTTTTCCGACTGGGTGGTGAACATGTTGTCGGCGTAGTTGGCCCAGTGGCCAGACTTTTCCCACAGCGAACGGTCAACAACCTGCGGAGTCTTGATCTCCAGGTAGCCGTTCTCGCGCTGCACCTTGCGCATGTACTGTTCCAGTACCTGGTACAGGGTCCAGCCGTTCGGGTGCCAGAACACCATGCCCGGCGCTTCTTCCTGGAGGTGGAACAGGCCCAGGCGTTTGCCGATTTTACGGTGGTCGCGTTTTTCGGCTTCTTCGATGCGCTGAATGTAAGCAGCCAGCTGCTTCTTGTCGGCCCAGGCGGTGCCGTACACGCGCTGCAGCTGCTCGTTTTTAGCGTCGCCGCGCCAGTAGGCGCCGGACAGCTTGGTCAGCTTGAAGGATTTCAGGAAACGGGTGTTCGGCACGTGCGGGCCGCGGCACATGTCGACGTATTCTTCGTGGTAGTACAGGCCCATGGCCTGTTCATCCGGCATGTCCTCGACCAGGCGCAGCTTGTAGTCTTCGCCGCGGGCCTTGAACACGTCGATCACTTCGGCGCGCGGAGTGACCTTTTTGATGACGTCGTATTCGGTGTCGATCAGCTGCTGCATGCGCTGCTCGATCGCCGCCATGTCTTCGGGCGTGAAAGGACGCTCGTAGGCGATGTCGTAATAGAAGCCTTCGTCGATGACCGGACCGATGACCATGCGCGCAGTCGGGTACAGCTGCTTGACCGCGTGGCCGACCAGGTGGGCGCACGAGTGACGGATGATCTCCAGCCCCTCTTCGTCCTTGGGCGTGATGATTTGCAGGCTGGCATCGTTTTCGATCAGGTCGCAGGCGTCGACCAGCTTGCCGTCGACCTTGCCGGCGACGGTGGCTTTAGCGAGGCCCGCACCAATGGATGCGGCGACTTCGGCAACCGAAACTGCCTTGTCGAATGAACGTTGACTGCCATCGGGAAGAGTAATAATGGGCATGGCGCCTCCTCTCCTAGTGGTGACCCCTACCAAAGGTCACGTGGGTTGGGATGAGCCAGTACGCGATCCGCCCCTGTCTTTGCACAAGCAAAGCCTGCCTCACAGTGGCAGAAGCCCGAAGGCCTGCCAGGGAACGAACCAGAGTGACTGGAATAGTAAAAAAACAGTTGGGAGCTGCAAGCCGCAAGCTGCAAGAAAAAGCCGGCGGCGAGCTCAAGCCACGCATGCTAGCACAAAGCTTTCGGGCGATTGCGGGCAGATTGACCGGCTGGGCAGAAATATTCGGAAAATATGCCTTGGCGGTGAACTTGCGCGGATTTTTTCCGCTCAGAGTTTGAGAAGCGTCCTACTCTTGTGAGACTCGACCCCAAGGAGTGTTGGTTATGCGACTTCAGTCTCTTCTGGCCCTGGCGGCTGCATCTGCCCTGCTGCTGCCGCTGGGAGCCCATGCCGGCAAGCTACCCGCCAACTACCAGACGACCTGCGTAACGCAGGCGCAGAAGCAAGGCCTGGCACAGGATAAAGCCGAACAGCACTGCAAATGCGCCGGAGACGTGCTCGAAAAAAATCTCAGCGACAAGGAGATCAAGGACCTGGATACCCTGCAGGATGGCGTAGATGCAGCGGTAATGGAACGCGCGCAAAAAAATATTGCAGCGGTCTGCGGCCCGAAAAAATAGGGCCTTTCGCCAGTTATCCATCGCTAATTTGCTCCAGATCAGCATTCTGCGAAGGTAAAAGGGGCTACAAGCCCATAATTAGACTATGATGGTCGGCGTGCACCCTGTTGGCCTCGGCAACACCGCACTACTGAAAATCATGTTTCCTGGAGATACACCCATGTCTAATCGCCAAACCGGCACCGTAAAATGGTTCAACGATGAGAAAGGCTTCGGCTTCATCACTCCACAAGGTGGCGGCGACGACCTGTTCGTTCACTTCAAGGCTATCGAAACCGACGGTTTCAAAAGCCTGAAGGAAGGCCAGACTGTCTCCTTCGTTGCCGAAAAAGGCCAGAAGGGCATGCAGGCTGCACAAGTTCGTCCAGAGTAAGATCTGACCGAATAAAAAAACCCGTCCTTGTGGCGGGTTTTTTTGTGCCTGTATTTTGGGGCTGAAGGGCGTTTCTCTGTGGGAGCGGGCTTGCCCCGCGATCGGGCGCGAAGCGACCGTAATCCAGGCGCCACCTGATGTGTCAGCCGCACTGCCTCATCGCGGGGCAAGCCCGCTCCCACCACAGACAGTTGCTCCCACAGAGACTGTGTTAGCCGCAGTTCACGCGGGTAACCACGCCTTTTTCGTCGGCGTTGAGGTTCAGGCGCTCGGAGCGGTACTCCAGGGTCATGACGTCGTGAGGCTTGAGCACACGGGCCAGTTGCGAGCCGCTGGCTTTACGCGCCTGCTCGAGCAACTCGGGGGTGGCCGGCTTGCCGATGGCGAACTCGGCGCCGCTGGCCTGGCAACGGCCATCGGTATTGGCGGCAACGTCTTCCGGGGCCTTCGACGAAGAGCCACCCGTGCTGCTGCAACCTGCCAGTACGGCGACAGCCAACAGGCTTGCCAATGATGCACGCGTGCGGAACATGAATCCTCCTTAAATACTTGAATGCTGCCTATGTGACAGCACTCCTGGTTTTTTGTTGCAAAACCGCGCCATTGTGCCCGAGCCAGAGCGCTCAGGGCCAAGTGCAATCGTGACCGGATTTTGCACGATCTCAATACAGATCGATGTAATCACTGGCAGGTTTCGGCCAGTTATTCTTCAGGGCGTTGTACACCTGCCGTATCCAGCGCTCGTCGTCGGCCACTTGCGGGCCGACGCAACCGGAGCCCGCAGCCCAGGTTTCCAGACGAAAGGCCAGGCCGTCCAGCTCACGGCCACCGGTGACCTGGGACAACCAGGCAATGCCGGCGCGACTGACCCGCAGCTGATTGTGTACCGCGCCATTTCCGGCCACCAGCAGGGCCCGCACGTTGTCGAGGGTAAAGTCGTTGGGGTTGGTCAAATCGATCTGCACTGCGCTGTCCCGGCAAGCTAAAACACCGTTAGTTTGCCACGACCCTGTGCTTATGCCTAAGTCGCAGTGCGCGGCAGGTGGCGCCCATGATTTACTGCAAACATCGGCGGAGCGCAGGCCAGCCTCCCCTTCAAACGCCAGGGCCCGGCATTTGAACCGACAGCGCGCGCAGTTTTCTTTCGAGATTGATCATGACAAGCCACACCATCGATGCCGACATCAAGGTCAAATGGCCCGAGGGCCAGAGCGCCTACAGCCCGGCCAGCGCCGAGGAGTTGATGCTGATCGCGGTCGACCTGCTGGTCAAAGACCTGGGCCACGACGGCGCACGCAGCTACATCGACCAGGTCTTCGAACGTTACGCCCATACGGCTACGGCAGACGCGCCAGGCGGCTACTGAGCAGGTCGAAAAAGCCCTGGGCATCGCCATCGGCGATCCAGGTGACGTTCGCCGGCTGCTTCAAGGCCCCGTACCAGTCAGTGATGGTCTGGCCAAAGGTCGGCCCATCACGGCTGTCGACCTGCATGAATACCTGGCGACCCGTGAACAGTTCGGGCTTAAGCAGGTAAGCGATTACCGTGGTGTCATGCACCGGCCCACCTGGGATGCCATAGTGCTTCATGTCGGCCTTGACGTAGGCGTTGAGAATATCCACCACGCGCTTGCTGGCCGCATTGTTCAGGCTGGCGATCTGTTTCAGCCGGGCCTCACTGGTCAGCACCTTGTGGGTGACGTCCAGCGGCAGGTAGGTCAGCTTGACCCCACTCTTGAGCACCACTTCGGCAGCATGGGGGTCGGCGAACAGGTTGAACTCGGCCACCGGGGTGATATTGCCGCCGTTGAAGTGGGCACCGCCCATGACCACCACTTCCTTGATGCCGTTGACGATTTCTGGCGCCTCGATCAGCGCCAGGGCCAGGTTGGTCTGCGGCCCGAGCATGGCCACGGTGATGCTGTGCGGCTTGGCGCTGCTCAAGGTGTCGATCAGGTAGCGCACCGCATTGCCGTTGGCCAGCCCCTTCTGCGGCTCGCTGACCGTGACACCGGGCAAACCTTCTTCACCGTGGATGTCGGCGGCGTAGATCGGCGTGCGCAGCAGCGGCCTGGGCGCCCCCGCATACACCGGAATCTCTTCGCGCCCGGCCCACTCCCGGGCCAGGCGGGCATTGCGCGAGGTCTTTTCCAGGCGCACGTTGCCCGCCACAGTGGTGATGGCGCGGATTTTCAACTCATCAGGCGAAGCCATGGCCAGGAACAGCGCCACCACATCATCGGCGCCAGGGTCGGTATCAATAATCAGGTCAATGGGCGCGGCTTGGGCGCCAGCCGACAGCATGGACATTAGCAGTACTCCTTGGAGCAATCGTTTGGCACAGCTCAACATAAGACACGTCCTTATGGTCAGAGGGAAAAGCGCTAGAAGGTCACCCCGGCAACCAGCGCGATGTTGCTGTAGGGCTGGCACTCACCGGTGCGTACGATAGCGCGGGCGCTGCGGCTCAACTGCTTGAACTCGTCATGGCTGAGCAAGCGCCGGGCGCCCAACTCGCCCTGGGCCGCCAACTGTTCGACCGTTGCCAGGCCCGGCGGCTGATGCTGGAGGATTTCGTTCGCCAGCACGTGGCTTTCGACCTGCATTTCACTCAGCACCACCCGCAGGGTGCTGGCGAAATCAGGAACACCCGGCATCAACGCCAGGTCGATCAGTTCCACCCCCGGCGGCACCGGCAGGCCGGCGTCGCCGATCAGCAGGATGTCACCATGGCCAAGGGAGGCAACCAGGCGCGACAAGGCGATGTTGAGCAACGGGGTCTTCTTCATGGCTGCAGCTCGGCAAAGTGTGGAATCGAAGGCTGCGCACCGGCGCGGGTGACCGACAGCGCCGCCGCGCGCTGGCCGAAGGCGATGGCTGCGCCCTCCTCTTCGCCGCGCGCCAGGGCCGCGGCGAAACCGCCAACAAAGGTGTCGCCGGCCGCCGTGGTGTCCACGGGTTGCACCACCGGCGCGGGGAAATGCCTGAACGCCTGGCCATCGGCAAACAACGCACCCTGGGCCCCCAGGGTGACGATCACCTTGCCCACACCCAATGCCAACAAGCGCGTGGCGGCAACCTTGGCGCTTTCCAGGTCAGTGACCGGCACACCGCTCAGGGCCTCGGCTTCGCTTTCATTGGGGATCAGGTAGTCAATGCTGGCAAACCATTCGACCGGCAGCGGGCCGCTGGCGGGCGCCGGATTGAGGATCACGGTTTTACCCAGCGCCCTGCCCCGTTCAAGGGTGTAGGCGACGGTCGCCATGGGCACTTCCAACTGGCAGATGATCACATCGGCGTGTTGCAGCAAGGCATCAAAACGCTGCACTGATTCGGGCAGCAACTGGCCGTTACCACCGGCAATGATGACGATGGCGTTCTGGCTGGCGGCGTCCACCACGATCAGCGCCACGCCACTGGACACACCGGCAGCAACGCCCACCGCCTGGCAGTCGATCTGTTCATCGGCCAGGGCCTGACGCAATTGCTGGCCATAGGCATCGTCACCGACGCAGCCGACCATTGCCACCTGCGCCCCCAGGCGCGCCGCCGCCACCGCCTGGTTGGCCCCCTTGCCACCGGGCACCGTGACGAAGGTTTCACCCACCAGCGTTTCGCCGCCGCGCGGCAAGCGCTGGGCGCGCGTTACCAGGTCCATGTTCAGGCTACCTACCACTACTACATTGGCGTGCATGTGCGGGCTCGTTCTCAGCGGTAATCATTGAAAAGGTCGGGGCGCGGCGCAGTCGACTCACGCAGGACGATGCTCGGCGCGACAATGCGCTGCTCCGGCGCGCCGCGCAGCGGTTCGGCAATACGCCGCAGCAGCAGTTCGGCGGCGTTTTCACCGAGCTCGCGGATCGACTGGCCGACGGTGGTCAACGCCGGGAACACGTACTGGCTGATCTGGATATCGTCGAAGCCGATCACCGACAGCTCGCTGGGCACGCAGATGTTGCGTTCGGCAGCGGCGCGCAATACGCCGATGCCGATCATGTCGTTGCCAGCGAAGATCGCCGTCGGCCGCTCGCCTTCGAGCAGCAGCGCCGCCGCGGCATAACCGCCGAGGCTGGTGAAATCGCTGCTCAGCAGCCAGTCCTGACGTGGAGTAACGCCGGCCTCGGCCAGCGCCCGATGGAAACCGGCCAGGCGCAACTGGGCAACGCTGGTGCTGGCCGGGCCGCCGATGCAGGCGATGTCGCGATGGCCCAGGTCCAGCAGGTGCCGGGTGGCCAGGTAAGCACCCTGCTCATGGTCGATGCGTACCAGGTCGGCGGCCACGCCCTCCAGGGCGCGGTCGACGATGACCATCGGCGTGCGCACGCTGGCCAGGCTGTCGAGCAGGTCGCGGTCTTCGCCGACCGAGGCGACGATCAGGCCATCAATGCGCTTTTCCAGCAGAACGCGCAGATAGCTGCGCTGCTTTTGCGGGTTGTCGTCGGAGTTGCAGAGGATCACGCAGTAGCCGTTGCGCTCGCAGCCGTCCTCGATCCCCCGGGCCAGTTCGGCGAAGTACGGGTTGACGCTGTTGGGCACCAGCAGGCCGATGGTTGCGGTGCTGCGCGCCTTGAGCGAGCGGGCCACGGCGCTGGGCACATAGTCGAGCTCGGCAATGGCCGCCTCGACCTTGAGGCGCACCGGCTCACTGACCGGGCGGGTCTTGTTCAGTACATGGGACACGGTGGTATAGGAAATCCCCGCCAGTGCCGCGACATCTTTGATGGTAGCCATTGTTTCAGTTCCGCCTGCGCGCGCGCCGGCTGCGGTAAGTGTCGAGGACCACGGCGATGACGATCACCGCCCCGGTGATGATGCGCTTGGTCGGTTCCGAGGCGCCGATTTGCGCCAGGCCTGCGGCCAGCACCGAGATGATCAGCACGCCGAAAAAGGTGCTGATCACCGAACCGCGCCCGCCCATCAGGCTGGTGCCGCCGATCACCACCGCGGCGATCACCTGCAACTCCAAGCCGGAGCCGGCATTGGGGTCGGCGGCCTCCAGGCGGGAAATCTGGAACAGCGCGGCGAGGCCCGCGAGCAGGCCCATCAACGAGAACACCAGGATCTTGTAGGGGCGCGGATCGATACCGGCCAGGCGCACTGCTTCTTCGTTGGTGCCGATACCGATCAGGTAGCGGCCGAACACCGTGCGCGTGAGTACCAGTTGGGCGAGGATGATCACCAGCAAGGCAATCAGGAACGACGGCGACACGCCAAAGGCCAGGGGGTTGGACAGCCAGGCAAAGGCATCACCGATGTAGGCGGTGCGCGAATCGGTCAATTGATAGGCCATGCCCCGGGCCATTTCCAGCACGCCGAGGGAAACAATGAACGACGGGATGCGCCAGGCCACGGTGATCGAACCGGTGATGCTGCCGGCCAGCGCCGCCACCGCCATGCCGAGCAGGGCCGCGGGCATCACGCTCCAGCCCCAGCCGAGCATCGCCACGCTGACCGCCGACCCGGCCAGGGCCAGCACCGAGCCCACCGACAGGTCGATGCCGCCGATGATCAGCACGAAGGTCATGCCCACCGCCAGCACCATCAGATCGGGAATCTGGTTGGCCAGGGTGCTGAAGGTGGCGTACGACAGAAAGTGACTACTCAAAAACGAGAACAGTACGATCATCGCCAGCAAGGCGCCGGCCAGGCCCAGGTAGGTACCCAGGCCAAAGTAGGTGCCGCTGCGCTTGGCGCTCGGGGCGGCGGTGTCCAGTTGCGTGGTTTTCATGGGGTTGTCCTGGGCGCCGCTTCATGCAGCAACGCATCACGTTTCTGATAGCCGGCAAAGGCCGCGGCCAGTAGTTGGTCCTGGGTCCAGCTGTCGCGCTCGAAGGTGTCGATCAGGCGCCCGGCGCTGAGCACGCCGATGCGGTCGCAGATCAGCATCAGCTCGCGCAGGTCGCTGGACACCACCACCAGCGCCTTGCCCTGGCGCGCCAGTTCGGCCAAGAGGCCGTAGATGTCGAACTTGGCGCCCACGTCGATGCCGCGGGTCGGTTCGTCGAACAGCAGCACTGAACAGTCGCGCTCCAGCCAGCGGCCGATCACCACCTTCTGCTGGTTGCCGCCCGACAACTCGCCGACCACCTGCTCGGGGCTGGAACTGCGGATGCGCATGGCGGCGATCTGCCGTTCGGCCAGTTCGCGCTCGGCACCTTTGTCGACCACGCCCGCGCGGGAAATCGCCGGCAGGTTGCCCAGGGCGATATTGGCACTGATCGACTGGCTCAACAGCAGGCCTTCGCCCTTGCGGTCTTCGGTGATCAGGGCAATGCCCTGGCGCACCGCAGCCACAGGTGAGTCGACCCGCACCGGGCGCAACGGGCTGCCCAGCTCGAGGCTGCCGCTGTCGGCGCTGTCGGCGCCGTAGATCAGCCGCAGCAGCTCAGTGCGCCCGGCACCGATCAGGCCGGAGATACCGAAAATCTCGCCGCTGCGCACCTCGAACGAGACATCCTTGACCTTGTCGCTGCGGGTCAGGCCGTTGACCTTGAGGATCGGCGCGCCGATGTTGCGCACGCCCAGGTCGATATGTTCGCCCAGCTCGCGGCCGACCATCAGGTTGACCAGTTGCTCACTGTTGTAACGCTGCATCGGCTCGACACACACCAGCTTGCCATCGCGCAGCACGGCAATGCGCTGGGCGATACGCTTGAGTTCTTCAAGGCGATGGGAGATATAAATGATGGCGACGCCGCGCTGCTGCAAGCGCTCGATCTGGCTGAACAGCAGTTCCACCTCGCGGGCGGTAAGCATCGCCGTGGGCTCGTCGAAGATCAGCACATGGCAGTCGCCGATCAGGTTGCGGGCGATCTCGACCATCTGCTGATGGCCGATGCCCAGCTCGCCGACCGGGGTATCCGGGTCGATGGCGTCCAGGCCGACCTGGGCCATGGCCGCCACCGCCAGCTGGCGCAGGCGCTTGCGGTTGATCCAGCCGGCACGTCCGGGCAAATTGTCGAGAAACAGGTTCTCGGCCACGGTCAGGGTTGGCAGCAGGTTGAGTTCCTGCATGACCATGCGCACGCCCAGCCGCTCGGCGGCGGCGCGGCTGCCCGGTTGGTAAGGCTGGCCCTGATAGAGCATCTGCCCGGTGGTGGGCACTTCAAGGCCGCCGATGATCTTCGACAGGGTGCTCTTGCCCGCGCCATTTTCGCCAGTCAGGGCCAGCACTTCGCCCCGGCGCAGGCTCAGGTCGATATCGCCGAGCACCGGCTGGGCGTAGGTCTTGCCGATCGCGCTGACTGAAAGTACGACATCCGCAGTCGCTGACATTGCCTGTTCTCCTGGCACCCGCCGCACGGCGGACGCCCATCATGCGACTACTTAGTGGGTGACCAGCTCGACCGGCGTCTGGATGACGTTGTCGGCGTCGACGTCGGCTTTTTCGCCCTTGAGCATCTTCAGCGCCGCCTCGATGCCGAACACTGCCTGCTTGGCGGCGTACTGGTCGGCGGTGGCAAGCACGCGGCCATCCTTGAGCATCGGCTTGATGGCGTTGATGTTGTCGTAACCGACTACCTGCACCTGGCCGGCCTTGCCCGCTGCGCGCACCGCGGAAACCGCACCGAGGGCCATGCTGTCGTTGCCGGCCAGCAGGGCTTTGAGGTCAGGGTTGGCGTTGAGCATGGCGGCGGCGACGGCATTGCCCTTGGCAATTTCCCAGTCGCCCGACTGCACCGAGATGACCTTGACCTGCGCCGCTTGCATCGCATCCTTGAAGCCGGCGGTGCGCTGCTGGGCGTTGGTGGTGGTCGAGACGCCCTCGATGATGGCGACCTGGTCACCGGCCTTGAGCTTCTGCTTGGCCAGGTATTCACCGACCAGGCGTGCGCCCTTGCGGTTGTCGGGGCCTACGAACGGCACGCTGAGGTTCTTGCTCTTGAGCACCCCGGGGTCGAGGCGGTTGTCGATGTTGATCACGGTGATGCCAGCGTCCATGGCCTTTTTCACCACCGGCACCAGGGCCTTGGAGTCGGCCGGGGCGATGACCAGGGCATTGACCCCGGAGACGATCATCTGCTCGACGATACGGATCTGGTTGCCGGCATCGGTCTCGTCCTTGATGCCGTTGGACACCAGTTCGAATTCATTGGCGTGGTCTTTCTGGTAGGCCTTGGCGCCGTCTTCCATGGTCAGGAAGAATTCGTTGGCCAGCGACTTCATCACCAGCGCGACTTTGGGCTTGGCTTCGTCGGCCAGGGCTTGGGAAAAGGGGGTGGCGAGGGTCAGCGAGGACAGAACGGCGAGCGCCAGCAGGCGTCCAGCAAAGGGCAGCTTCATGGGTTTACTCCGGATCTTATGATTTTTATCGGGTCGCAAACGTTTGCGTTAACTCACTATGAGAACGTCACCCGGTTTTGTCAAATTCGCTGCCGGAGACCACCTGGTCAGTGCTCGTAGGAATTATCCTAAAAACAACCGGAAAACCGAACACCTCTTGTACACAATATTCGGAATTCCGAATAGGAAAATGCTCCGTCCGCGCATCACCGACTCTTCTAAGCCCATGAAAATCAATAGAATCAAGATGAAAACCGACGGACGGCAGTTCTGGTATGAAACCTGCTCCCTTGAGCGCGTTACACAGCAAACTCCAGCCAGAAGAGAAATCAACGATGAAAGCTGCGCTTAATTCCTTCGTTCCGGGCGCTATGGCCCTGCTGCTGTTAATGCCCGCAGGCGTCAACGCCAAGGAAGTCGAAAACCAACAGAAACTCGCCAACGTGGTGATCCTCGCCACCGGCGGCACCATTGCCGGCGCCGGCGCCAGCACCGCCAACAGCGCGACCTACCAGGCCGCCAAAGTCGGTGTCGACAAGCTGATCGCCGGCGTTCCGGAACTGGCCACCCTGGCTAACGTGCGCGGCGAACAAGTGCTGCAGATCGCTTCCGAAAGCATCAGCAACGAAAACCTGCTGCAACTGGGCAAGCGCGTTGCGGAACTGGCCGAGAGCAAGGACGTCGACGGCATCGTCATCACCCACGGTACCGATACCCTGGAAGAGACCGCCTACTTCCTCAACCTGGTCGAAAAAACCGACAAGCCAATCGTCGTGGTCGGCTCCATGCGCCCAGGTACCGCCATGTCGGCTGACGGCATGCTCAACCTGTACAACGCCGTGGCCGTTGCCAGCAACAAGGATTCGCGCGGCAAAGGCGTGCTGGTCACCATGAACGACGAGATTCAGTCGGGCCGTGATGTCAGCAAGGCCGTGAACATCAAGACCGAAGCCTTCAAGAGCCAATGGGGCCCGCTGGGCATGGTCGTGGAAGGTAAATCCTACTGGTTCCGCCTGCCGGCCAAGCGTCACACCGCCGATTCGGAATTCGACATCAAGAAAATCAGCAGCCTGCCTGCCGTGGACATCGCCTACGGCTATGGCAACGTCACTGATACCGCCTACAAGTCGCTGGCACAAAATGGCGCCAAGGCGATCATCCACGCTGGCACCGGCAATGGCTCGGTATCGTCCCGTGTAGCGCCTACCCTGCAGGAACTGCGCAAACAAGGCGTGCAGATCATTCGCTCGTCCCACGTCAATGCTGGCGGCTTCGTGCTGCGCAACGCCGAACAGCCTGACGACAAGAACGACTACGTCGTCGCTCACGACCTGAACCCGCAAAAAGCCCGCATCCTGGCCATGGTCGCCCTGACCAAGACCCAAGACAGCAAAGAGCTGCAGCGGATCTTCTGGGAATACTGATTCAGTAACCCAAAGCGCTTGCCCGCCCTGTAGGACGGGCAAGCCTGCCTCCCCTACCCTCGCAAAAATACTTTAAACAGACCGCAGCAAACCGCGCGGTTTGCGGTCACATGCGCTCTTTCACCGACGAGCTGTTGCGAAATTGCTTACAGTAAAATACTGTATGCGCATACAGCTAAAAAAGGAACGCTTCGTGGCCACCACTTCCGCCCCTGCCAGCAGTTACGAGCAACTGGGCATCCGCATCCAGAAAATCATCAACGCCCCCACCGCGCAAAAAGCCCGCGCCGCGCTGATCTTCCGCCTGGAGCACGAATCGCCTGAAGACTGGGCGACCCTGCTCGAGGAAATCGCCGAGAACGACAACGTCACCCTCGCCTACCGCGACGACGGTGGCGTGCAGATTTTCTGGGTTGTGCCGAAGGAAGATTGAAAGCGCATGAGATTTCCGTTTTTTGCAGTAGCTTGCCTGTTGTTCAGTGTCACCACCGCCCACGCCGATGCACCACGTACCTTCAGCGAAGCCAAGAAGGTCGCCTGGCGCCTGTATGCTCCGCAGTCCACCGAGTTCTACTGCGGCTGCAAGTACACCGGTAACAAGGTCGATTTGCAGGCCTGCGGTTATGTGCCGCGCAAAAATGCCAACCGCGCCTCGCGCATCGAATGGGAGCATATCGTCCCCGCCTGGCAGATCGGCCATCAGCGCCAATGCTGGCAAAGCGGCGGGCGCAAGAACTGCTCGCGCAACGACAAGGTCTACCAGCGCGCCGAGGCCGACCTGCACAACCTGGTGCCGAGCATTGGCGAGGTCAATGGCGATCGCAGTAACTTCAGCTTCGGCTGGCTGCCCGAGCAGCGCGGGCAATACGGTTCGTGCCTGACCCAGGTGGACTTCAAGGCCAAGAAGGTCATGCCGCGGCCGTCGATTCGCGGGATGATCGCGCGCACCTACTTCTATATGAGCAAGCAGTACAGCCTCAAGCTGTCCAAACAGGACCGCCAGCTGTACGAAGCCTGGAACAAGACCTACCCGCCGCAGCCCTGGGAACGCCAGCGCAACCAACGGGTGGCCTGTGTGATGGGCCACGGCAACGAGTTCGTCGGCCCGGTGAACCTCAGCGCTTGCGGTTGAGGCTCAGGCCAGCGCCTGCAGGTAGGCGCTGGCCTGCTGGTAACGGGCCAGGCGGGCGATGTCGTCGGGGCCGGGAACGGCAATGCGCGACAGGTCGCTGTTGTCGGCAAGATCGGCCAGCTTGACCACACGCGCCAGCGGATCATCACCGACACGCACAACGAACGCTTCGTAGCTTTCGTCATCGCGCCGGCTTAGCGCCTGCACCGCAGCGAGAATCTTCAGGGCAAAGCCTTCGCGGGCCAGGTCCGAGAGCGTCATCGGCGAATCCTCGAGCACATCGTGGAGCACCGCGACAATGCGCTGCTCGGGCGTCGAGACCCTGAGCATCACCCGCAACGGATGCAGGATATAAGCTGCCCCGCCTTTGTCGTGCTGCCCCTCATGTGCCCTCGCCGCCACCGCAATGGCCCGCTCCAGCGTAGACATATGGCCCTCCTGCTCAGCATTGATGTCGTCGCAGACGCGCCATGCTGTAAACATCGATCAACTCACCGTCACGCATAGCATAGTCAATCAATTGACCTTCCACCGCAAAGCCGAAGCGCTTGTACAAGGCAAGCGCCGGTTGATTGTCGGTGTACACGGTCAACTCGACCCGCTGCAGGCCCATCCAGTTGTCGGCCACCTCCAGCACCGCCTCAAGCAGCCGGCTGCCGACACCCTGGCCTTGCCAGGCGGGCGCCACGCCCATGCCGATCCCGCCACAGTGGGCACGGCGGATGCGGGCGTATTGTTCCAGCGAGCAACTGCCGATGACTTCGCCCTGGTGCAGCGCCACCAGAAACAGCATCCGTTCGTTGTCCAGGCTCAGTCGCTTGCGCCAGATCTCCGCTGACTGGTAAGGCATCTGCAGCACCTGACGCGCCACCCGCGGGTCGTTGTACAGCGCAGTCAGGCCCTCGACATGCTGTTCGGTACAACGCTGCAGGGTAATGGCGGCGGATGAATCACTCATGACGGCTCTCCTTGCGTATGAGCCGCCAGTGTACGAGGCGCTTGAAGCCGCTGGCTAGCGCGGGGCGTCGTGCTGGATGACGATCGAGTCGGTGCCCAGGCGCGCCATGACGTCGGCTTGCTGAGCCTCGGCTTGAGCCTTGTCCGGATAAGGGCCGAGCAGCACCACCGGCTTACCGTTGCGGTAGACCACCGAGGACGGGATCTGTTTTTCGATCAGGCGTGCGGTCATGTCGCTCAGGGCGCCCATGTTCGCACCCTGGACGATCTCGACATCCCAGCCTTGTGGCGCAGGCTGGTCGGCCGCAGCATCGGCGGCGCGCTGCAGGTCGGCACCGCCGCACTGCTCACGGATACGCAGGTTGCTGCCCTGCTCGGCGATGATGATTTCATAGCCGCTGGCCTGCTTGAGGGCTACGTAGCTGCGGTACGGCACAAAGGCGCCGGCGTCGTCTTTGCCGCGCACCTGGCCGCAAATGGTGCCTTGCTGGTCGATTCGCACGTTGGCGAACTTGGCTGTCTTGGGGTTCTGCAGGTGTTCGGCCACCTGCTTGTGCACGCCTTCGACTTCGTTCTCGCAACCGGCCAGAGCCAGCACCGCCATTACCACCGCCACTTTGCGCACGCGTCTATCTCCTGAATGCAAGCGGCGGATTTTAGCATTCTTGGCTGGCCTTTAGGGCCCTATCGCGGGGCAAGCCCGCTCCTACAGCTGAAATGCAAAAAGGGCGACCCTTGCGGATCGCCCTTTTTGTTACCACACAGCAGTGTGGATTTGTTTGGTAGGCACAATTGGATTCGAACCAACGACCCCCACCATGTCAAGGTGGTGCTCTAACCAACTGAGCTATGTGCCTGCTGTGGGGCGCATAATACGCAGGTCTTTAACCTTCGTAAAGCGAAATTTCATAAAAAAATCAGCAGCTTTGCTTTGCCAGGCAAAATTGCCCAGAAACAAAAAAGGCGACCCTTGCGGATCGCCTTTTTGTGTACCGCCAGCAGGGGCGGATTTGATTTGGTAGGCACAATTGGATTCGAACCAACGACCCCCACCATGTCAAGGTGGTGCTCTAACCAACTGAGCTATGTGCCTGCTGTGGGGCGCATTCTACGCAATCGACGAACAGTGTCAACTCTTTTTTTAACGCTAAGCCACTGAATAACAAAAGTATTTGCGAAAACCCGGGGTAAAGGATTTTCAACACACGACTAGCGGGTGTTTATTATTATTGATAGCATCGGTACAGTCGTAAAAAATATAAAACAGAGGTTTCGCAGCATGGCCAATACCCCCTACCCTCAGTCCTACTACGCCGCATCGGCCAATCCGGTTCCGCCGCGCCCGGCGCTGCAGGAAGAGGTACAGACCGATGTCTGCGTGATCGGTGCCGGCTACACCGGCTTGTCCAGCGCCCTGTTCCTGCTTGAGAGCGGTTTCAAGGTTACCGTGCTCGAAGCCGCCAAGGTCGGTTTCGGCGCCTCGGGCCGCAACGGCGGCCAGATCGTCAACAGCTATAGCCGCGACATAGACGTCATCGAACGTACCGTCGGCCCCAAGCAGGCGCAACTGCTGGGCCACATGGCGTTCGAGGGCGGGCGCATCATCCGTGAGCGCGTGGCCAAATACAACATTCAGTGCGACCTCAAAGACGGTGGCGTATTCGCCGCCCTGACCGCCAAGCAGATGGGTCACCTGGAATCGCAAAAGCGCCTGTGGGAACGCTTCGGCCACACCCAGCTGGAGCTGATGGACCAGAAGCGCATCCGTGAAGTGGTCGACTGCGACCAGTACATCGGCGGCATGCTCGACATGAGCGGCGGCCACATCCACCCGCTGAACCTGGCCCTGGGCGAAGCCGCCGCAGTCGAGTCGCTGGGCGGCAAGATCTACGAACAATCACCAGCCATCCGCATCGAGCGCGGCGCCAACCCGGTGGTGCACACCCCACAAGGTAAAGTGCGCGCCAAGTTCATCATCGTTGCCGGTAACGCCTACCTCGGCGGCCTGGTGCCGGAACTGGCGGCCAAGTCGATGCCGTGCGGCACCCAGGTGATCACCACTGAGCCACTGGGCGAAGACCTGGCGCGCAGCCTGCTGCCGCAAGACTACTGCGTCGAAGACTGCAACTACCTGCTCGACTACTACCGCCTGACCGGCGACAAGCGCCTGATCTTCGGCGGTGGCGTGGTGTACGGCGCCCGTGACCCGGCCAACATCGAAGCGATCATCCGCCCGAAAATGCTCAAGGCTTTCCCGCAGCTCAAGGACGTGAAGATCGACTACGCCTGGACCGGCAACTTCCTGCTGACCCTGTCGCGCCTGCCGCAAGTGGGCCGCCTGGGCGACAACATCTATTACTCCCAGGGTTGCAGTGGCCACGGCGTCACCTACACCCACCTGGCGGGCAAGGTGCTGGCCGAAGCCCTGCGTGGCCAGGCCGAGCGTTTCGACGCCTTCGCCGAGCTGCCGCACTACCCGTTCCCGGGTGGCCAACTGCTGCGCGTACCGTTCAGCGCCCTGGGCGCCTGGTACTACAGCCTGCGCGACCGCCTGGGCTTCTAAGCTCCCCTGGCCCGGCCCGGCCTGCGCCATCATTGCCCCAGGGCGCTGACGGCCTGCCGGGCCGCTTGTTCCTGGCCCGCCTGGGCCAGGTCATTGGCCGCTTTCAGCCAGCGCTGACGGTCAACCTGGGCCGGCAACTGGCCCGGCTGCTGGAGCAGCACCGCCCAACTCCCCTGCTTTTGCCAGGCTGACTCGAAATCGTCGAATTCCATCAGCAGGCGCCGGTTCGCCCCCGCCCGCAACAACACCCGCTGCTTGTAGCGGTCGTAGCCGACCAGCAAGGCATAGCGCGGCTCGCTCCAGAACGCCGAACCCTCCTGAAAACGCAGCAACACTGGATTGCCCGCCGCCACTTGCGCCAGCAAGGCGTCCAGACGCGGGTCGAGCGGATAGACGACCATGCCGTACTCGCGGCCAACCCGCTGGATCGAGTCTTCAAGCTTGTCGATGTTGTGCGGCAGGCCCAACGGTTTGTCGAGCAGCCCCGGGGTGATACGCACGCCCTGTTGCGACAGCAATGCCGCCAAGGCCATCGACGCACTCTGGTTGGCTTCGCCACGGTAGAACGGTACCGAGCCGATCTCGACCCGTTGCGGCAGGCTTTTAAGCTGGGACAGCGGCTGGCTGGCGCAACCGGCCAGGGCCAGGCTCACCGCGCAGGCGGCCAGCAGGTGCCGTGGGGTGAAGCCGATTAGGGAAGTCAGTGGAGGCATGAACACTCGCTCGATGACGGCCGGCAGCCACTGCCCGGCCCTGAGCGCTGATCATAGGCTGGCCAGCGTCCGGGGTATAGCCCGACACAGGCTTAGAACAAAGCGGCCCAAGCGGCTAGACCATCGGTCAATAGCCTGCAACATGCAAAGGGCTAGACTGAACAGGTGTCCGCGTGGCGAGCCTTGTTGCCTTGGCGCGGACGTGAGGAGGCAGACATGAGCCTGACAATGGCAATCCTGATGCTGGTCGGCGCCTGGTTGAGCGTCGCTGCCGCCATGCTCTGGGGAGTGTTGCGCATCGCCCGGCGTCACCATCCGCACCATCGTATTCAGCCTGAAGGCAAAGACGCGGTGCCGGTGCGGCGTAGTCGCCGGCATGCCGGGGCGCATTAGATTCATAGCTGGCATAAAGCACTGTGGGAGCTGGCTTGCCAGCGATGCGGACACCGCGCAGTCACAAGCACCGCGCTGATCCCATCGCCGGCAAGGCCGGCTCCCACAGTTTCTACTTCAGCAATTATTAAGCTTCAGTAGCCTCGCGCTTCAAGCGCGCCCGGCGCGACATGATGTTCAGCACTTCGATCGCCGTCGAGAAGGCCATCGCCGCATACACATAACCCTTAGGTACGTGAGCACCGAAACCTTCGGCGATCAGGGTCATGCCGATCATGATCAAGAAGCCCAGGGCCAGCATTACCACGGTCGGGTTGTCGTTGATGAACTTGGCCAGCGGGTCGGCGGCCACCAGCATCACGATCACGGCACTGATCACGGCGATGATCATGATCGGCAGGTGCTCGGTCATGCCCACGGCGGTGATGATGCTGTCGATCGAGAAGACGATGTCCAGCACCAGGATCTGACCGATCGCCGCGGCAAAGCCCAGGGTGATGGTCGAAGACGCCTTGGCTTCAGCCTGGGCACGCGGGTCGACGCTCTCGTGGATTTCCTTGGTCGCTTTCCACAGCAGGAACAGGCCACCGGCGACGAGGATCATGTCCTTCCAGGAGAAGGTATGGCCGAACACATCGACCACCGGCTCGGTGAGCTGGACAATCCAGGCCACGGTGCTGAGCAGGCCCAGGCGCATCACCAGCGCCATGCTGATACCAATGCGCCGCGCCTTGGAGCGGTAGGCCTCAGGCAACTTGTTGGTCAGGATCGAGATGAAGATCAGGTTGTCGATACCGAGGACGATCTCCATGGCCACCAGGGTGGCCAGGGCGACCCAGGCAGTCGGGCTTGCAGCGAGTTCCAACAAGTATTCCATGAATCAAATCCTGCATCGGGGTAAGGGGTGGGTCAGATGTCCTGGGCGCTGGCGTCGCGCTCGGGTTTGCCGGCCTTGTCGCTGCCTTCGGAGCCGGTGGCTTCGCTCAGGGCCTGCTGGGCGGCTTCGTTGGTTTTGTCGATGGCCTCCTTGGCCGACTCCGCCGCCTGGTTGAGCATCTGCTGGGCGGACTTTTCCGCCTGCTCGCAACCGCTCATGGCCAGCAGGGCCAGCAGCAACACCAGGGGTGTACCGATGGATTTGACGTGCAGCATCTGTGGATCTCCGTGCAATTGATCGGTGCTCATTCAGGGGCACCGTGATGGCAAGGGATTCTAAAGAGACGAATACATCAGGAAAATTCGTATTTTCAGCGGTTATACTTCGGTTTTTACGAATCGGGAATCGGCATGCTCAATTACCGCCAACTGCATTACTTCTGGGTGGTGGCCAAGACCGGCAGCATCGTGCGCGCCTGCGAGCAACTGAACCTGACCCCGCAAACCATCAGCGGGCAGATCACCCTGCTTGAACAAACCTATGGCATCGAGTTGTTTCGCCGGGTCGGGCGCCAGCTGGAACTGACCGAGAGCGGCCGGCAAACCCTGGCCTACGCCGAACAGATGTTCCAGATTGGCGGCGAGCTGGAGGCGATGCTGCGGGCCCGGCCGGATGAACAGCAGATCCTGTTCCGGGTTGGCGTGGCCGATGTGGTGCCCAAGTCCATCGTCTATCGCCTGCTGGCGCCGACCATGGACATGGAGGACGCCCTGCGCCTGAGCTGCCGTGAAGACAAACTCGAGCGCTTGCTGGCGGACCTGGCGATCCAGCGCCTGGACCTGGTGATTTCCGACAGCCCGATGCCCAGCCACCTGGACATCAAGGGCTACAGCCAGAAGCTCGGTGAATGCGGGATCAGTTTTTTTGCCACGCCCGCACTGGCCGAACAGTACGGGGGTCCCTTCCCAGCCTGCCTGCAACATGCGCCGCTGCTGATCCCCGGCCAGGAAACCGTGGTGCGCAGCCGTCTGCTGCGCTGGTTCGCCGAACAGCAACTGCAGCCGCGGATCGTCGGCGAGTTCGACGACAGCGCCTTGATGCAGGCTTTCGGCCAATCCGGCAGCGGCATTTTCATCGCCCCCAGCGTGATTGCCGACGAGGTGTGCAAGCAGTACGGCGTCGAACTGATCGGCCAGACCGACGCGGTCAACGAATCCTTCTATGCCATCTCGGTGGAGCGCAAGGTCAAGCACCCGGGCATCGTCGCCATCACCGAAGGCGCCCGGCGCCAGTTGTTCAATTGGTAGCCGGCTGCAGGCGCGGGCTCATCAGCCCCAGCGCCAGCAGCACCGACAAACCAATAAGGATGGCGGCGGCATAACCGAGGTTGGCCAGGCCCAGGGTGTCGATCACCCGCCCGCCAATCACCGCGCCCAGGCCGATGCCCAGGTTGGCTCCGGCGATGTTCAGCGATGCGGCAAAGGCCGGGGCCTGGGGCGCGGCCTTGATCAACCGCACATGGCTGACCAGGAACAGCGCCGCCTGGGTCATGCCCCAGATCCCCAGCGCCAGGCCCAACCCGTACACCGTATGGATCGCCGGGACCACGGCAATCATGCCAACCATCATCAGGGCACAGAAAGCAGCCGAGGCCTTCAACGGATGCCGATCGACCGCGCGACCACCCAGGCTGTTGCCGATCAAGCCGACCGCACCAAAGCCCATCAGGCACCAGCCGACCAGCGCGCCGTCAAAGCCGGCCAGGCGCTCGAGCATGTCGGCCAGGTAGGTGTAGGCGGTGAACATGCCGCTGAACACCAGCACCGAGAGCAGCACATGGCCTTGCAGCAGGCGGCTGCGCAGGATGCCGAACTGACCAAGCAGTGAAGTGGCCTGGTTGTGCCGGGGCGTGCGCGGCAGGTAGACGTACAGCAGCAAGGCCTTGGCCAGGGCCAGCAGCGCCAGCACCGCAAAGGCCGCGCGCCACCCCAGGGCATCGCCGATCAGGGTGCCGACCGGAATGCCGAACACCGTGGCGCAGACCACGCCAAAGCTGATCTTGGAGATGGCCCGGCCGGCATAGGCCGGGCCGACGATATCCACCGCCGTCTCACTGGCCAGGGCCCAGAACACCGGCAAACCCAGTGCCGGGATCAGGCGCGCCACGCCCATCACATAGAGGTTGTCAGCGATGGCTGCCAGGGCGTTGGACGCCGCGAACACCAGCAAAATGCCAACAAACAGCCGCTTGCGCTCGAATCGCGCCGCCCAGGCGGTGAGGAACGGGCCAAAGCAGGCCACGGTGAAGGCGAACAGGGTCACCAGCAGGCCCGCCTGAGACACGCTGACCTCAAGGTCGCGGGCAATGCCCGGCAGCAGGCCGACGATGACAAACTCGGTGGTCAACACAGTGAAGCCGGCCGCAGCCAGCAACAGGATGGGCAATAACATCTACACTCCGCAGCTGAACAAAAACGGCCAAGGCCGTTTGTAAAGGGCGCGCATACTACACGCTCGTCCTACCGTCTGACACAGCGCAAATACCAAATGTGCCCTGCTGTGCTAAAGTCGCGCCCTTTTTCTCGGCCCTGCCCTGCCAGGTGCCCCATGCTCCAGCGCCGTGGTTCGCCCGCCGCCCCTGAACAAAACAGAGAAACACCTGCCATGACCCCTGTTCTAAACCTGTTGAACCGCACCAGCCTGGTGGTCCAGATCATGATCGGCCTCGTCGCCGGCATTGCCCTGGCCATGTTCGCCCCCGCCACCGCAGCAAGCCTCGGTTTTGTCGGCAAGGTCTTCGTCTCCGCCCTCAAGGCGGTGGCGCCGGTCCTGGTGTTCATCCTGGTCATGGCCTCGATCGCCAACCATCGTCACGGCACTGAAACCCATATTCGCCCGATCCTGGTGTTGTACCTGTTCGGCACCTTCGCCGCTGCCGTGGTCGCGGTAATTGCCAGCATGGCCTTCCCCTCAAGCCTCGCGCTGAACACCTCGGACGTCGCCCTGAGCGCACCCGGCGGTATCGCCGAAGTGCTGCAAAGCCTGCTGCTGAGCGTGGTCGATAACCCGGTGAGCGCGCTGATGAACGCCAACTTCATCGGCATCCTGGCCTGGGCCATCGGCCTCGGCGTGGCCATTCGGCATGCCGGGGAAACCACGCGGACGGTGGTCGCCGACCTGTCCAACGGGGTGACCTTGATCGTGCGCGTGGTGATTCGTTTCGCGCCGCTGGGGATTTTCGGCCTGGTCGCCTCGACCCTGGCACAATCCGGGCTCGACGCCCTGCTTGGTTACCTGCACCTGCTGGCGGTGCTGATCGGCTGCATGCTGTTCGTGGCGCTGGTGATCAACCCGATCATCGTGTTCTGGAAGATCCGCCGCAACCCTTTCCCGCTGGTGCTGCTGTGCCTGCGTGAAAGCGGCATCACGGCCTTCTTTACCCGCAGCTCGGCAGCCAACATTCCGGTGAACATGGCCCTGAGCGAAAAACTCGGCCTGCACGAAGACACCTACTCGGTGTCCATCCCGCTGGGCGCGACCATCAACATGGCCGGTGCGGCAATCACCATCACCGTGCTGACCCTGGCCGCCGTGCACACCCTGGGCATTGCCGTCGACATCCCGACCGCGATCCTGCTCAGCGTCGTCGCCGCCGTCTGCGCCTGTGGCGCTTCGGGTGTGGCCGGCGGTTCGCTGCTGCTGATCCCGCTGGCCTGCAGCCTGTTCGGTATCCCCAGCGAGATCGCCATGCAGGTGGTGGCCGTCGGCTTCATCATCGGTGTGCTGCAGGACTCGGCGGAAACCGCGCTGAACTCCTCCACCGACGTCTTGTTTACCGCCGCGGCCTGCCTGGCCGAGGAACGCCAGGCCGCCTGAGCCTGAACAGCAGCCGGTGCGTCCTGCACCGGCTGCTTGTGTTTTACCCTGTTGCGCACCTAGGCTAGAGGCCTTTCTTCGCATAGAGACAGGGCCATGTCCGCCGAACACCAAACCTCTTCCGACGCGCGTTTCAGCAGCAGCGAAATCCGCGTGCTCGGTTCGCTGATCGAAAAACAGGCCACCAGCCCGGAAACCTACCCGCTGACCCTCAACGCCCTGGTCCTGGCCTGCAACCAGAAGACCAGCCGGGAGCCGGTGATGAACCTCAGCCAGGGCCAGGTCGGCCAGGCCCTGCGCGCACTGGAAGGCCAGGGCCTGACCCGCCTGCAGATGGGCAGCCGCGCCGACCGCTGGGAGCAGCGCGTGGACAAGGCCCTGGAGCTGGTGCCGGCGCAGGTGACCCTGCTCGGGCTGATGTTCCTGCGCGGTCCGCAGACCGTTAACGAACTGCTGACCCGCAGCAACCGCATGCATGAGTTCGAAGATGCCGAGCAGGTCGTGCACCAGCTTGAACGCTTGATCGCCCGCGGTTTCGCCCTGCACTTGCCGCGCCAGGCCGGGCAGCGTGAGGATCGTTACACCCATGCGCTGGGGGATCCGGCCGAGATCGAGGCGATTCTGGCAGCGCGCCAGCAAGGGCCGGAGCGCTCGGCCGGTGGCGCGGTGTCACTGGAGCGGATCGAAGCGCTGGAAGCACGGATTGCGGCGCTGGAAGAGCGCTTGGCGCAGTTCGAGTAACAGCATCGCGGGGCAAGCCCGCTCCCACAGGGTTGTGTACCATCAGATCCACTGTGGGAGCGGGCTTGCCCCGCGATAGGTTTTACCCTTCAGCCGCGGGCAAACGCCACCGCCCGCGCCACCTGCTCATCGGTCGGCCGCACCCCGGTGTACAGCACAAACTGCTCCAGCGCCTGCAAGGCAATAACCTCGAGCCCGGTAATCACCGGTTTGCCCAAGCGCTGGGCCTCGACGATCAATGGCGTCAACGCCGGCATCGCCACCACATCGAACACCCGCTGCGCCGCCGCAATTGCCTCGGAGGTAAATGCCAGCTGGCCAGCCTCGACACCACCGGCCATGCCAATCGGCGTGACATTCACCAGCATCGGCGGGCACAAGTCGCCCAGCGTCGCCTGCCAGCGATAACCGCAACTGTCGGCCAACTGCCGCCCGGCCTGCTCATTGCGGGCGACGATGATGCCCTGGGTAAAGCCCGCATCACGCAAGGCACTGGCCACCGCCTTGGCCATGCCGCCGCTGCCGCGCAAGGCGAAGGCGGTAGAAGGGTCGACCTGGTGCTGCTCGAGCAATCGGCGCACGGCCAGGTAATCGGTGTTGTAGGCCTTGAGGTGACCGTCGGTGTTGACGATGGTATTGATCGACTCGATCGCCGCCGCCGACGGGTCGATTTCATCGACCAGGGCCATGCAGGCTTCCTTGTACGGCATCGATACACCGCAGCCACGAATGCCCAGGGCACGAATGCCGCCGACCGACGCCGGCAGGTCCTGGGTGGTCATGGCCTTGTAGTAATAATCCAGCCCCAGCTGCTGATACAGATGGTTATGAAAACGCACACCAAAAGTGCCCGGACGCCCGGCCAGCGAGATGCACAGCACGGTGTCTTTGCCTGGAACAACAGCCATTGAGTTTTCCCCTTCGAGCGAGCCGGCATTATGCCCACGTTCGCCGCCGACCGCTGATCGGCGCTTACATAACCTTTACTCAAAAGCTGTGTGATTTTCGCAATTCCCGCAGTCTTATAAGTATCCCCGGCGTCGGGGTTGTTCTGTGAGGAATGGCTATGAACCGTCATGTTCCGATAATCGCCCTGCTGGTTGGTGCCCTGGCCGCCAGCGGGCAGGCAGCCGCCCATGGCGGTGGTGGTGGCCATTACCGGGTGGCGCCGCTGATTGGAGCGGCGGTGGTCGGTGCCGTGGTGGGCTCGGCGTTCTACGGCGGCCGCGACCGCACGGTCTATGTCGAACGCCAACCGGTGTACTACGGGCCGCCTCCGGTCTACATGCAGCCACCGCCACCGGTCTATTACCAGCCGTACCCGGTGGTCGAGCGCTACGTGCCGGTACCGCCGCCCTATTACCGCGAGCGTTACTATGGGCCGCCGCCGGTGTATTACGGGCCGCCGCGCTGGTGAAGAAATACCGCTGATGATCACTATCGAGCGCGTTGATTTCAACCGCTGCGCACTGACCGTTAAGGTAGGCCCATGATTCACGGGAGGACTCCCCCATGGCCCCTATCAACATCATGTCCGTCATCGGCAGCGCTGTCCCCGCCTCGCTCAGGGAGCTGGGCCTGCTGGCCTGCTGGTACCTGGTGCGCAATGGCGAACCGATCTCCGGGCCGTTGACCTCGTTGCCCGCGGCCCAGGCCCTCGCCGACCGGCTGGAAGGCCCTGGCCTGCAGGCCTGAGGGCCGCCAAGGTTTATCGTGCGTTGCTCCGCACAGCCCTTTGCCCCGCCCTTTGGCGGGGCTTTTTATGCGCGGTCGATCCGTTTGCCGGGGATTGTTATCATCGCCCGAGGCTGAATGAACAGGCACGCAATAGGGACGTCGTCATGAAGGTAATCAACTGGGGAATGATCGGTTGCGGCAGCGTTGCCGAACGCAAGAGTGGCCCGGCCTTCTACAAGGCGCCGGGGTCGGCGCTGGTGGCGGTGATGGGCCGGCGCCCCGCCGCCGCCCAGGACTATGCCACGCGCCATGGCATCGCCAAGGTTTACAGCGATGCGGCGCAGTTGATTGCCGACCCGCAGATCGACGCGGTGTACATTGCCACCCCGCCCGACAGCCACTGCGCCTACAGCCTGCAGGTCGCAGCGGCCGGCAAGCACTGCTGCGTGGAGAAACCGATGTCGCTCAATGCCGCCAGCAGCCGGCAGATGCAACAGGCCTTCGTCGACGCCGGACGGCATCTGTTCGTCTCCTATTACCGACGTTCATTGCCGCGCTTCCAGCAAGTTCGCCAATGGCTGCAAGACCAGCGCATTGGCGAGGTCCGGCACCTGAGTTGGACCCTGACCAAGCCAGCCACCGACGCCGACCGCAACGGCAGCGCCAACTGGCGCACCGATCCGCAGATTGCCGGTGGCGGTTACTTCGCCGACCTCGCCAGCCATGGCCTGGACCTGTTCCAGTACCTGCTCGGCGACATCGTCGACGTCACCGGCTGCAGCGCCCGCCAGGCCGGCCTGTATGCCGCCGAAGACGCCGTGGCCGCCAGCTGGCGTTTCGCCAATGGCGCGTTGGGCACGGGCTGCTGGAACTTCGTCGCCGACCGCCGCGAGGACCGTGTCGAGATCATCGGCAGCAAAGGCCGGATCGGCTTTTCAGTGTTCGACGAGTACCCGGTGCGCCTGGACGCCGACGAACAGCTCAGCCTGCAGATCGCCAACCCCGAGCATATCCAGTGGCATCACGTACTGGGCATGAATGCGCATATTCGCGGTACGGCCAGGCACCCGGCAGTCGCAGCACAAGCGCTGAAGACCGACTGGGTGATGGATCGGATTCTGGGCCGCCAATGATCGTTTTTCACCGGTCTCAGAGCAACTTTCGCATGAAGTAGCGGGTATGCCCCGGCGGATAGTCGGCGAGCTCACCAAAAACCGTAAAACCGAGCGTGCGGTAAAACGCCGGCGCCTGGAAGCTGAAAGTATCCAGCCAGATACCGGTACAGCCCGCGCTGTTCAGTGGGGCTGCTGGTGAACTCGATGTTGGCGATCATGAAGAGGTCGTCCGGTTGACCAAAGAAGGTCACGACTGTAACAAATGCCCACCGAGAGAAAGAAGCTGACGGGTAGATCCAGCCCCGTCAGCTTGGCAAGCGCTGGCTGAAAGCAAACGGCTCCAGATGGGCGGCTGGGCCGGCAACTTGTTGATGCAAGCAATAATATGTATCATTTAGTTTCACATAAAGGGTGCGAGGGAGTGCATTGCCCACATAAAAATAAGGTCCAGGTAATGCTCAAAATGCTACTCGTGTATGGTCATCTGATTGCCACCTGTATTGCTCTGGGGAGGGTATTACAGGCTGATCAAAAGCTATGGCGCTGGCGCAAGGATGTGTTGAGCCAGGTGCAACGTGAGTATCTTGAAGAGACTCAAAAAATCGTCACGCTCGCATTACTGGCACTGTGGGGAAGCGGCATGCTGCTGGTGCTCCAGGGTTACCTCTATGAGGGGAGCGCGTATCTGCTCAATCAAAAGCTCTGGGCCAAGGTGAGCGTTGTCGCGCTGCTTAGTCTCAATGGCGCTTTGTTGCACCGGATGGGTTTCCCACTGCTGCAAAAAACTCCTTTTGTCTTGCTACACAACTCTGCCCGCACTCGCCTTGCTCTTTTGGGTGCTCTCTCTATGAGCGGCTGGCTATTTGCCGCTTTCTTGGGGGTAGCTCGAGCATGGAATCACGTACTTCCTTACTTGCATGTAATGGGCGCTTTTACGCTGTTCTCGTTGGCTGCCTGTGCAGTGGCGCTGATAGCCGCCAACGCAGCAGGCAGCATGATGACAAGGTTGACGAGACCCTGAAATGTGCCCCTCAGATCAACGGTGAGTGCGAATCCACTCATCCGCCACTTCACCCATCGTCAAGGGCTCGCCACTTTTAATCCAGGCCATGAATGCTCGATCGAACGTGAACGACGCCCCGCATTCGCCGGTGAGGAACTGCCGGACCTTCTGCGTATTGCGGTAGTTTTTATCCAGCGGGGTGGTGCGTGTAATGGGGCCAGCGTGCCAGTCGAAGATCATTTCCATTCCTTTGGTGATGTAAATCGTTAGTCACATGAGTGGCGAGCCTAGCAGTACCCGCTGTCCGGTTCATTACTGCATCATATCGTGGCGCGCAACCCGAGGATTCACCATGGACGATCAGCATAAGAAAATCATCGGATATCGCGACCCGAGTCAGTCTGAAATCACCGGCATCCGTCTCCAGGACCTTGATCGATTTCAGCTAATGACTGATCGAAATTGAGCCAGCTGGAAAGTCAGCTAAATGGGTACAAAATGGGTACACGATTAAATCTTTTTCATGTTCCGTCCAACGGATGCAGGGCAATCGACAGGATCTGAGCCATACTCCAGAATGCAGCGGTTTTTTGGGGGAAAACCCTTGCACAGCCAACGACATAACAACTTTTAGTGAGCCTCAACGTGAAAACTTCCCTTTCGATTCTTAGCCTGCTCCTGTTGCTCACAGGTACTGCGACTGTCACGTCGACCGCTGCTGCTCAACCCCCGGCCCAGCAACAACGCGATCCGGCGAAATTGCGCCTGGCCTCTGGCAGTGCCCTGCTGATCGACCTGCAAACCAACAAGGTGCTCTACGCCAACAACCCCGACCGGGTTGTCCCCATCGCCTCGGTGACCAAGCTGATGACCGGCATGGTGGTGCTCGACGCCAAGCAGAACATGGACGAGATGCTCACGGTCACCATCGCCCAGAACAAGGAAATGAAAGGGGTGTACTCGCGGGTCAAGCTGGGCAGCCAGCTCAACCGCAAGGACATGCTGCTGATCACCCTGATGTCATCGGAAAACCGCGCCGCCTCGACCCTGGCGCACAACTACCCGGGTGGCTACAACGCGTTCATCAAGGCGATGAACGCCAAGGCCAAGGTGCTGGGCATGAGCCATACCCGCTACGTGGAACCCACTGGCCTGTCGATCAACAACGTGTCCACCGCCCGTGACCTCAGCAAGCTGCTGATGGCCGCGCGCAACTACCCGCTGCTGAGCCAGTTGAGCACTACCCGCGAGCAGACCGTGGCGTTTCGCAAGCCCAACTACACCCTGGGCTTTCGCAACACCGACCACCTGGTCAACAAGAGCAATTGGGACATCAAGCTGACCAAGACCGGCTTCACCAATGATGCCGGCCACTGCCTGGTGCTGTTGACCAAGATGGACAACCGCCCGGTGGCCATGGTGATTCTCGATGCCTTCGGCAAGTACACCCACTTTGCCGACGCCAGCCGCATGCGCCAGTGGCTGGAGACCGGCAGCACCAAGCCGGCTCCGGCGGTGGCCATGCGCTACAAGTCCGAGCGCAGCCAGGACCGTCAGTTGGCTGACTGAACAGAAAAGGGCCTGTGTATGTACAGGCCCTTTTGTGTGGTTCTTCACGGGAGCCTGGGGGCTATGATCCTTGGGTTGGTTTGGGTTGTTGAGGCTGCGAGCTTATCCATTCTATGTGGCGCCGCTGCTGGCCCCTTCCGCCTTTACGGCGGGTCCCTTTTGTTCTTGGCAAAAGGAACCAAAACCGCTCGCTCCCGCATACGGCCCTACGCTGCGCTTCGGGTTCCTTCGCTTCGGTGCCTTCCAGGGGCATCGCGGCCTACGACTTGCTACGCAAAGTCTACGTCTCGCGACTTCGGCTTGGGCCGAAGGGTGCTGCGCACCAGCCCCCTCCAGACACCTACGCTCAGCCTCCTGAAGTCGCGAAGTTACGGGCGGCGCCTGCACTAACGTATCTGCGAAAGCAGATTATGGCGTAGCCAAACTGACGCCGAAGCGAGGACCGACCTGCTTCATCTTGATGCTGATCTTGATCTTCATGCACGTACTTCCAGGCGCCGCGAAAAGCGACTTCAGGAGGCCGAGCGGAGGTGCCTGTAGGGGCAGTGCGCAGCACCTTCGGCGTTAGCCGAAGACGCGAGACGTAGACTTTGCGTAGCAAGTCGTAGGCCGCGATGCCCCGGAGGGCGCCGTAGCGAGGGGACCCGAAGCGCAGCGTAGGGCCGTATGCAGGAGCAAGCGGTTTTGCCTACTTCTTCCCAAGAGAAAAGTAGGCCGCCGTAAAGGCGGAAGGGGCCAGCCGCAGCACCACAACGAATGGATAAGCCCACAACCTCAACATCTCGACCCAACCCCAAAATCATCGTCCCCGGGATCGCATGAAGAACCCTTTTTATGGCTCAGGCGTTGGTACTGACCAGCGAGCCCGAACTGCTGCCACCGGCTTCGGTCAGCGCCTTGAGCAGTGCCGCCGTGGCGCTTGCGATCGCCGCCATGGTCGCGCCCACCGCCGACTGCGCGGCAGTAACGGCCGCAGCCTTGAGGGTAGGTTCCATGTCCCTGGACATGACTTCCTGCAAACGCTTCTGCTGCTCGGCCAATTGCTTTTGCAGCTTCTTGATCATCTCGCGCATTTGCTTGATGTGTGCCGGCTCTTCACCCTCGCTGGCGCTTTCCTTGGCTTCTTCGGCCTTGCCGCTATCACGCACCTTGGACATGTCAACGTTGACCGCACCCTGCGCCTCCAACCCGGCCGTTTTTTCCTGCCCGGTGATGGTGATGCCTGTGCCGATGCCGCTGTTCAAAGGGGTCCCGTTGATTGAGACGGCGCTAAAACCTGCCATGTTTCTATCATCCTGATGGTATTGGGGTTAGCCCGGCTATCGACCGTACACGCAGAAACTTGAGCCAGACCGGCGCCTGGATAAATTTGCCCAAGCGCCATTCGTCCCTCCTGATACCCGTGCTTTGCCCCCGGCACGCCAGTGCACCGGGCAAGCCGTTCCGATCAGCCCAGTGTCGAGATGGCAATGACCAAGACCAAGACCCGTTCCCGCAAAGCCCTGTACATCGGCCTGCCGCTCGCCCTGGCGGTGGCACTGGGCGCGGCCGCAGCCGGTTACCTGTACTACAAGCAGGCGGCCGGCTACCCGCGCCCGATCGTCGAGCAGGCCAATGCCCTGCATGAGCACATGCTGACGTTCGACAGCCACATCACCGTGCCGCTCAAGTTCGGTAACGAGGGTAACGAATTCGACAAGGACGGTCCCGGCCAGTTCGACCTGGTCAAGGCCGGCAAGGGCCGGCTCTCGGGCGCGGCGCTGACCATCTTTGGCTGGCCGGAGCTGTGGAACGGCCCCAATGCCCCGCATCGGCCAACCCCGGGGTTTGTCGACGAAGCGCGCAACCAGCAGGAAGTGCGCTACAAAATCATCAGCAACATGGTCCGCGACTTCCCCAATCAGGTCGGCATCGCCTATACCCCGGATGACCTGCGCCGCCTCAATGGCGAAGGCAAGTTCGCCATTTTCATCAGCATGCTCAACGCCTACCCGCTGGGCCACGACCTGTCGCAACTGGACCTGTGGGCCAAGCGCGGCATGCGCATGTTCGGCTTCAGCTATGTGGCCAACAACGACTGGGCCGACTCCTCGCGACCGCTGCCGTTTTTCAACGACACCCCCGATGCCCTGGGCGGCCTGTCCGAGCTGGGCGAACAAGCCGTCAAGCGCCTGAACGACCTGGGGGTAATCATCGATGTCTCGCAGATGTCGACCCTGGCCCTGGAAGACGTCGCCCGCCTCAGCCGCACGCCCATGGTTGCCTCGCATTCGGCGCCGCGGGCGCTGGTGGACATCCCGCGCAACCTCAGCGACAAGGAAATGCAACTGATCAAGGACAGCGGCGGCGTGCTGCAGGTGGTGGCTTTCGGCACCTACCTCAAGCCCCTGAGCAAGCCGAGCCTGGACAAACTCGAAACCCTGCGCGCGCGCTTTGGCCTGCAACCGCTGCAAGGGCTGGCCAATGCTCTGATGCCCGGCGATGCAGTTATCGCCATCTGGCCGCAGGCACGCTTTGGCGAGTACGCCGGCAGCCTGTACGACATTGTCGAGCAGGAACCCAAGGCCACCCTCAAGGACTACGGCGACGCCATCGACTACGCGGTGAAGAAGATGGGCATCGACCATGTCGGTATCAGTTCCGACTTCAACGACGGTGGCGGCCTGGAGGGCTGGAAGGATGTCAGCGAGATTCGCAACGTGACGGCCGAGCTGCTCAGCCGCGGTTACTCCGAAGCCGACATCGCCAAGCTCTGGAGCGGCAATTTCCTGCGGGTCTGGGACCAGGTGCAACGAGCCGCCCGCCCCATTGCCAGCACCTCTACTCCTTGAATCCAGGCAGCTTTAGACATGACTGACCGTCGCACCTTTCTCAAGCAGGCCGGCCTGCTCGCCGCCAGCCTGCCGCTGTTGCCCCAGGCCCTGGCAGCCGCGCCGGCGCCACTGAGCGGCAAGGACAAATGGCACAACCTGCGCCAGCTGTTTCCCCTGGACCCGGCCTATGCGCACTTCGCCAACTTTCTGGTCACCGCCCACCCGCGCCCGGTGCAGGAGGCCATCGACTACTACCGCGCCGAGATCGACCGCAACCCGGCGCACTGGGTTGACTGGGAAACCCAGATCGAATGGCAGCGCGAAGGTGAGGTGCGCGACTGGGCAGCCCGTTACCTGGCGGTACGCCCGCGGCAGATCGCCCTCACCGGCAGCACCACCGAAGGCCTGGGAATGATCTATGGCCGCCTCAAAGTCGCCCCCGGCCAGGAAATTCTCACCACCGAGCACGAACACTATGCGACCCGCAAAGCCCTGGCGTTCCGCCAGCGCCATGAGGGCACCCAGGTGCGCAAGCTGCGGCTGTTCCAGCAGCCACGGGAGATTTCCACCGACCAGGTGCTGAGCACCCTCGACCAGGCCATCAACGCCAACACCCGGGTGCTGGGCATGACCTGGGTGCACTCCGGCAGCGGGGTGAAATTGCCCATTGGCCAGATCGGCGAACTGGTGCGCCAGCACAATCGCGACCGTGACGAAGACCGGCGCATTCTCTACGTGGTGGACGGCGTGCACGGCTTCGGCGTGGAGGACGCCAACTTTGCCGATTTCAACTGCGACTATTTCATTTCCGGCACCCACAAGTGGATGTTTGGCCCGCGCGGCACCGGGATCATCTGCGCCGCCTCCGAGCAGATGAGCAACCTGGTGCCAACCTTTGCCACGTTCTCCGAGGATGAGGACTTTGCCACCATCATGACCCCGGGCGGCTACCACGCCTTCGAGCACCGCTGGGCACTGGGCAAGGCCTTCGAACTGCACCTGCAACTGGGCAAGGCCGAGGTTCAGGCGCGTATCCACCAGCTCAACGATTACCTCAAGCAGCGCCTGCTCGAACACAAGGCCATCGAGCTGGTGACCCCGCTCAGCCGCGAACACTCGGCCGGCTTCACCTTCATTCGGGTCAAGGGCCAGGACCCCGACGCCCTGGCCAATTACCTCACCAGCAACCGCATCGTCGTCGACGCCGTCGACCGCGACGCCGGCCCAGTGCTGCGCATGGCCCCGGGGCTGCTCAACAACGAGCAGGAAATCGACCGGGCCATGGCCCTCCTGATCAAGAAACTCTGAAAAGGCTCGCTCATGTCCGCACCCTTGATGTACCGCCTCTCCCTGGCCGCCCTGCTCACCGCACTTGGCTTGTCGAGTGCCCAGGCCGCCAACGCCCAGACACCGGGTATGGTGTTTCGCGATTGCAAGGCAGCCTGCCCGGAAATGGTCGTGCTACCCGCCGGCAGTTATCAGATGGGCACCCCCGATGACGAAGTCGGGCGCCAGCCCGATGAAGGCCCGCTGCACACCGTGACGTTCGCCAAACCCTTCGCCATCAGCCGCTTTCAGGTGACCGCTGGCGAGTGGGACGCCTACCTGCGTGAGTCCGGCGTGGTGATTGCCGACGGCGACACCCGCCCCGGCCGCGAATGCAAGGCGAGCAAACCACGCTATGAACAAAAGCCACGCCAGCCGGCGGTGTGCATGAGCTACCACGATGTCCAGGCCTACACTGAGTGGCTGTCGAAAAAGACCGGCAAGCACTACCGCATGGTCAGCGAGGCCGAGCGCGAATACGCCGCCCGCGCCGGCAGCAGCGGGCCGTTCCCCTTTGCCATGGACCCTGGCGCCGACTATCAGATCACCCGCAACGCCAACACCTACGGCCCGCGTGACGGCTTCAGCTTCAGCTCGCCGGTGGGCAGCTACCCGGCCAACGCCTTTGGCGTCTACGACATGCACGGCAATGTCTACGAGTGGGTTGCCGACTGCTGGCACGAAAACTATGTCGGCGCCCCCAGCGACGGCAGCGCCTGGGTGGAACCTGGCTGCACCACCCGCCACATTCGCGGTAACGACTGGGGCGAGGCACCGATCTTTTCCCGCTCCGGCAATCGCAATGATCGCCCGGCCGATATCCGCGGCGACTGGCTTGGCCTGCGCGTAGCCCGCGAACTCTGATGCCTGGCGCATGGCCCGGAAGCCACCGGGCCGCGCGCTAAATTCCCCGTCTATCCACTCGTTTCAAACGGTAGATCCCCCGCTGCCATCGACCGCAGCGGGGCCTGCTTGCCATCGCACCCGCCCCGAATTTCTCCTTCAAGGAATCGACGACATGAGCCAGACGACTTCGCACGATACCCTCCACGATCTGATCAGCGTGGGCTTCGGCCCTTCCAACCTGGCCCTGGCCATTGCCCTGCAGGAGCGCGCGCAAAGCAGCGGCCAGGCACTCAAGGCACTGTTTATCGACAAGCAGCAGGACTACCGCTGGCACGGCAACACCCTGGCCACCCAGAGCGAGCTGCAGATTTCCTTCCTCAAGGACCTGGTCTCGCTGCGCAACCCCACCAGCCCCTACAGCTTCGTCAACTACCTGCACAAGCAAGGGCGCCTGGTCGACTTCATCAACCTGGGCACCTTCTATCCCTGCCGCCTGGAGTTCAACGACTACCTGCGCTGGGTTGCCGAGCACTTTGCCGACCAGGCCGTCTACGGTGAAGAAGTGGTGCGCATCGAGCCGCACTTCAACGGCGACGCCATCGACCTGCTCAAGCTGGTCTCGCGTGACAGCCAGGGCCGCGAGCACAGCCGCCTGACCCGCTCGGTGGTGGTCGGCAGCGGTGGCTCGCCACGTATTCCCACGCTTTTCGCACCGTTCAAGCAAGACCCGCGGGTGTTCCACCACTCCCAGTACCTGGCGGCGCTCGAGCAGCTGCCGTGCGCCCAGGGCCAGGCCATGCGCATCGCCATCATCGGCTCCGGGCAAAGCGCGGCCGAGGCCTTCATCGACCTCAACGACAGCTTCCCGTCGGTGAAGGTCGACATGATCCTGCGCTCCTCGGCCCTCAAGCCTGCCGATGACAGCCCGTTCGTCAACGAGATCTTCGCCCCGGCCTACACGGACCTGGTGTTCGAGCAACAACCCCAGGACCGCGAAAAACTCATCGAGCAATACCACAACACCAACTACTCGGTGGTTGACGTCGACCTGATCGAGCGCATCTACGGCATCCTCTACCGGCAAAAAGTCGCGCACCAGTTCCGCCACTCGGTACTCTGCCGCCGTGAAGTGGAAGCGGTCTCGGCCAGCGACCAGGGCATCGAACTGACCCTGCGCGATCACGCCACCGGCAAGGATCAGACCCACCGGTATGACGCGGTGATTCTGGCCACCGGCTACGAGCGCCGCTCGCACCGCGAGCTGCTGGCGCCGCTGCAGGAGTACCTGCAGGACTTCCAGGTCGATCGCCATTACCGCGCCCTGAGCGATCCACGCCTGAAAGCGGGCATCTACCTGCAAGGTTTCTGTGAGGCCTCCCACGGCCTGAGCGACACCCTGCTGTCAGTGCTGCCGGCGCGCGCCGACGAGATCAGCCAGGCGCTGTACCACGCGCTGGACACGCCGCGCACCCTGCGCGAGAGCCCGCTGGCCGCCGACCTCATCAACGCCTGAAGCGAGAGACGTCAATGACCCGTCCATCCCGCAGCGCCGTTCGCGACCTGTTCGGCCTGCTCAAACCGTTCTGGCCGCTGGTGGCGATGTCCATCGCCCTGGGCATGGTCGGCGGCATCAGCGTCACCACGCTGCTGGCGACCATCAACAGCGCCCTGCACAGCGACAGCGGCCTGACCCAGGGCGTTGTCCTGGGTTTTGCCGGGTTGTGCCTGCTGGCGCTGCTCAGCACCATCTGCTCCGACATCGGCACCAACCACGTCGGTCAGCACATCATCGCCAAACTGCGCAAGACACTGGGCGAGAAGGTGCTCGCCGCGCCCATCGACCAGATCGAGCGATACCGCAGCCACCGCTTGATTCCGGTGCTCACCCATGACGTCGACACCATCAGCGATTTTGCCTTCGCCTTTGCCCCGCTGGCGATTTCCCTGACCGTGGTGCTCGGCTGCCTGGGCTACCTGGCGATGCTGTCGTGGCCGATGTTCCTGCTGATCCTGCTGGCCATTGCCCTGGGCACCGCCGTGCAATTCATCGCCCGTGCACGCGGCCTGAAAGGCTTTGAAGCGGCGCGTGAAGCCGAGGACGAACTGCAAAAGCACTACCACGCCATCGCCGAAGGGGCCAAGGAACTGCGCATCCACCGCCCACGGCGCCAGCGCATGTTCGTCCAGGGCATCCAGGGCACCGCCGAACGGATCTGCGCCACGCAGATCCGCTCGATCAACACCTTCGTGATCGCCAAGAGCTTCGGCTCGATGCTGTTCTTCGTGGTCATCGGCCTGGCCCTGGCCATGCAGTCGTTATGGCCGAGCGACAACAAGGCGGCGATGAGCGGCTTCGTGCTGGTGCTGCTGTACATGAAAGGCCCGCTCGATCACCTGGTCAGCACCCTGCCGATCGTCAGCCGCGCGCAGATTGCGTTTCGGCGCATCGCCGAACTGTCGCAGCAGTTCTCCTCACCCGAGGCTCACCTGCTGCTCAGCGACAACGGCGCGCCAGCGCCTGCGGTAAACAGCCTGGAACTGACCGATGTGACCTACACCTTCCCCCGCGTGGAGGGCTTCGAGCCGTTCCGGCTGGGGCCGGTGAACCTGCGCATCGAACAGGGCGAGATCATTTTCATCGTCGGTGAAAACGGCTGCGGCAAGACCACCCTGATCAAGTTGCTGCTGGGCCTGTACGCGCCACAAGGTGGCAGCATCGTGCTCAACGGCACGCCGGTGGTGGCCGAAACCCGCGACGATTATCGGCAGTTGTTCACCACCATCTTTGCCGACTACTACCTGTTCGACGATGTGGTCCAGGGTGACACGCAGATTCCCGCTGACGCCGACCGCTACCTGCGGCGCCTGGAAATCGACCACAAAGTCAGTGTCCGCGACGGGGTGTTCAGCACCACCGACCTGTCGACCGGGCAACGCAAACGCCTGGCCCTGCTCAATGCCTGGCTCGAAGAACGCCCGGTACTGGTGTTCGACGAGTGGGCCGCCGACCAGGACCCGACCTTCCGGCGGATCTTCTACACCGAATTGCTCCCGGACCTCAAACGCCTGGGCAAGACCATCATTGTCATCTCCCACGACGATCGCTACTTCAACGTCGCCGACCAGCTGGTGCGCATGAACGCCGGCAGCGTCGTCAGCGAACCGCAACTGGCCTGATCCCTTCGCACTGAAAAAGCCCGCGGCCGAAAATAATTTTCCGGTTTGCGGGCCTACGAACGTCTCATCCCCAGTAATAGAAATCATTATCAATCAAGTAGCCACCCTGCCAAGAGCACACCATGCCAGCACACGCCCTTTCACCTCTAGCCAAAGCGCTGATGATGCGCCGGCTGCTCAAACCGCGCATTGTTTCCACCACCCTCGGCCTGGCACTGGCCCTGCCGCTGGCTGCCCAGGTGCAGGCACGGGAAGTGGCCTTCGACATTCCGGCGCAACCGCTGTCCAGCGCCTTGCAGAGCTTCGGCCAGCAGGCCAACGTGCAGCTGTTGTTCAGCCCTGACGATGTGATGAACCTGCGTGGTGCGCCGGTGCAAGGGCGCCTGCAGCCGGAAGCGGCGATTGGTATCCTGCTCGGCGGCACGAACCTCAACTACAGCCTGCAGGGCGATACCCTGACCGTCACCGGCCGCGGCTCGTCGAGCTCGGTCGAACTGGGGGCGACGACCATTGGTGCCACCGGGCTGGGGGGCACCACTGAAGGCACAGGTTCCTACACCACAGGCTCGACCAACACCGCCACCAAGCTCAACCTGAGCCTGCGCGAAACGCCGCAGTCGGTCAGCGTCATGACCCGCCAGCGCATCGACGACCAGAACCTGCGCAGCATCGGCCAGGTGCTGGAACAGACGGCCGGCATCAACGTACAGAGCCCGGGCAGTGACCGCTTGTATGTGTACTCGCGCGGCCTGGCCATCGACAACTACCAGTACGACGGCCTGCCCACCACTTCCTTCGCCTTCAGCCAGGCCCTGCCCCAGGCGCTGTCGGACATGGCCATCTATGACCGGATTGAAGTGGTTCGCGGCGCCACCGGCCTGATGTCCGGTGCCGGTGACCCGTCCGGGACCATCAACCTGGTGCGCAAGCGCCCCACCGACACCTTCAAGGGTTATGTCAGCGGCGGCCTCGGCTCCTGGGACCTGTACCGCAGTGAAGTGGACGTCTCCGGCCCGCTGACCGAAAACTGCAAGCTGCGCGGCCGCGCGGTGGCCGCCTACCAGCAAGGCAACAGCTTTACCGACCACCTGCAGCAGGAAAAGACCATCCTCTACGGGATCGTCGAGGCCGACCTGACCGACAGCACCCTGCTCACCGTCGGCGTCGATTACCTCAACAGCGACCCGCGCGGCTTCTCCACCACCGGCCTGCCGATCGTCGACAACAAGGGCAACCGCGTGCACATGCAGCGCTCGGCCAACGGTGCCAGCCGCAACAGCACCAACCGCCAGGAGACAGTCAACGCCTTTGCCTCGATCGAACAGAAACTGGCCCACGACTGGACCCTCAAGGTCGCCGCCAACTCGCTGTACGGCACCCGCGACTACAACTCGATCATCGTCGGCACCTCCACCGGCTTCGTCAATGCCGACAACGGCAAAGACCTGAAATACACCGCCACCAAGGGCGACAACACCCAGGAACAGCGCGGCCTCGACATCATGCTGTCCGGCCCCTTCGAGCTGGGCGGGCGCACCCACGAGCTGGTGGTCGGCTTCAACTACCAGGACTACGAAAACCGCCGCAACGGTTTCGGCCACCCGACCGCCGATGGCGGCAGCGACAACGGCGTCAGCGGCAAGCCGGTGAACATCTGGACCTGGGACAACTATGCGCCCAACCCGACCTACACCATGAACCGCGAAGACGACAACCTCAAGCAGCGGCAGAACGGCGCCTACCTGGCCACCCGCCTCAAGCCCACCGACGACCTCTCGGTGATCCTCGGGGCGCGGGTCAGCAACTACAAGTACGACGCCATGCTGCACTACAACGTCCCGAAAATGGTGCGCAACAATACCGATGACTCGGTCAAGGTCAGCGGCGAAGTCACCCCGTATGCCGGCGTGGTCTACGACCTCAACGACATCCACTCGGTGTATGCCAGCTACACCAGCATTTTCAAGCCGCAGCCCTACCGCTCCCGCGACGGCAAGTTGCTCGACCCACGTGAAGGCGACAACTACGAGATCGGCCTGAAAAGCGAATACTTCGGCGGCCGCCTGAACACCGCGCTGGCCCTGTTCGAGGTCAAGCTGGACAACGATGCGATCCCAGACGGCACCCTGCCCAGCAACGACCTGATCACCGCCTACAAGGCGGAAAAAACCAAGACCAAGGGCATCGACCTGGAAGTCAACGGCGAGATCATGCCGGACTGGAACATCGCCGCCAGCTATACCCATGCGGTGGTCAAGGACCATGACGGCGAGCGGGTCAAGACCATCGTCCCGACCGACCTGTTCAAACTCTGGACCACCTACCGCTTGCCCGGCGAGCTGGATCGCCTGACCGTCGGCGGTGGCATGAACTGGCAGAGCGGCATTCACTTCACTGTCGACTCCTGGCAACTGAGTGCGCCGGCCAAGGCCAAGCAAGGCGACTACGCGACCTTCAACCTGATGGCCCGCTATCAGCTGACGCCCAAGTGGTCGACCACTGCCACCGTCAACAACCTGTTCGACAAGAAGTACATCAGCTCCCTGGATGACAACTTCTACAGCGGCTCCTACGGTGAACCGCGCAGCTTCCTGGTGAGCACCAAGTACGAGTTCTGATCGTCCTGCACACAAACGCCGCCCCGGCAAAGGCCAGGCTCCTGGGAGCGACCTTGGCCGGGGCGGCGTTTTGCTGTTCGGGCCTCAGCGTTCGAGCACCTGGCCAAGCCAGGCCGATGCCTGTGCGTAGACCTGCTCCACCTGGGCGACGATGCCGCCCATGCGCAAGAAATCATGGGACAGACCGGTTTCGACACTCAAGGTCACCTCGGTACCCGCCGCCTGCAACCACTGGGCATAGGCCAGGCCTTCATCATGCAGCGGGTCGTAGCCGGCCAGCGCCACGTAGGCCGGCGCCTGGGCAATAGCGCTGCCAAGCAGCGGCGAGGCGCGCCAGTCGAGACGGTCGGCTGGCGTGCGCGCGTAGTGCTGGTAAAACCACTCCAGGGTGGCCGACTCCAGCAGGTAGCCTTCGGCGTAACGCTGATGGGACGCCCGCAGCTGGCTGATGTCGGTCACCGGATAGAACAGTAACTGCGCCACCGGCCGCAGTGCCGCTGGCAACGCCCCGGACGCGGCCATCGCCGCCAGCACCGTGGCCAGGGTCGCCCCGGCGCTGTCACCGGCCAGCACCACTTTAGCGCTGTCCAGGTGCAGGGCGCCGGCCTGCTCGACGAGCGCTGCCAGGCTGTCGGCGGCATCCTCCACGGCAGTTGGGAAGCGGTGTTCCGGTGCCAGCCGGTAGGCCGGGGCCAACACCGCGAACTCACCGCTGAGCGCCAGGCGGCGGCACACCGAATCATGGGAATCGAGGCTGCCGACCACATAGCCACCGCCATGAAAATAGAGCATCACCGGCAAGGCTTTAGCGGCGCTGGCGCTGCGGCGATAGAGCCGCGCGGCAATCTCGCTACCGTCGCGGGTCGGCAACTGCAGGGCGCTGACCTGCAGCTCGCCCGGCGGGTTGGGGTCAAGGATCTGCGAAGTGGCCTCGAAATCGGCACGCGCCTTGGCCAGCGGCAAGGCGTGCAGGGGCTGGCTTTTGCCGGTCAGGCGACCGAACTCGGCAAGCTCCAGAAAGGCAGAAAGATCAGGGTGCAAGGACATGGAAGCATCCAGACAGAATAATAGGAAAAAAGGCGGGGCCGGACGGCCCCACCCCGGGTTCAATCGACCAGCGTTTCGGCCCGCAACACGTGCCGCTGCAGCTGGGCAAGCAGCTCGCTGTTGGCCAGGATGTCGTAGTGACCGGCGTCGATACGCTGCCCTGCGGCCTGCACGTGCAGGCTCGCTTCATAGGCCTCGAGCAGCTCAACCGGCAGTTCAGCGCGCCACCACACCTGTGCCGCGCAGTCGCTGCGCGGCAATGGCTGCACGTGCCGGGACAGGGCCTTCAGGCGCAAGCCCACCTGGAAGGCACGGGCCAGTTCATCGGCTTCGAAGCGGCTGGCCTGGGCCGGCGTAGCCGGCTGCAGCGCGGCCAACAAGGCGCTGAGCTGCACCTGGTCAGGCTCGTCATTCGGCAGTTGGCCAGGTTCGACCCGCAGATTGGCGGTCTGGGCCAGGAACGCCGGCAGGTCGTCACGCCAGTCATCCGCGTGCGCCAACGGATCGCGCCGCGGGATAAAACTGTCGACCAGGCCCAGGAAGCTCACCGTCTGGCCTTGTTTTTCCAGCTCTGCGGCGACCAGCACCGCCAGGGTGCCCCCCAGCGACCAGCCCAACAGACGGTACGGACCTTGTGCCTGTTTCTGGCGAATGTACTGGGCGTAATCGATGGCCATCGACTCCAGCGAGTCATCCTCCCAGTCACGGTCCAGGAGCATTCGGCATTGCAGGCCATACACCCTGCACTGTCCTTGCAGGCGCCGCGCCAACGGTTCGTAGTCGAACACCGTGCCGAAGCCTGCGTGCAGGCAGAACAGCGCCGGGCCTGGCTGCGTGGCGCCATTGAGCGCCAGCACCGGGTCAAGCTCGCCTGCCTGCTCCTCATAACCCGACAACTGAGCGATGGTTGGCTTGGCCAGCATGTCGCGCAGCTTCAGTTCAAAGCCGGCCGGTGCTTGCTGGCGCACCTTGCTCAACACCTTGAGGGTGCGCAGCGAATCGCCGCCGAGCTCGAAGAAGTTGTCCGTGGCACCGACCTGTTCAAGCTCCAGCACCTCCTCCCAGATAGCCGCCAGCAGGCGTTCCAGGGCGTTGCGCGGGGCGACATACGCCTTGCCCTTGAAGTCCGGGTCGGGCAAGGCCAGGCGATCGAGCTTGCCACTGGGGTTGAGCGGCATGGCCTGAAGTTCAAGGATCTGCGCGGGCACCATGTAATCGGGCAGTTCGCCCTGCAGGGCACTGCGCAACTGCTCGACCTGCAGCCCCTGCGCCGTGGCCACCACATAAGCGATCAGGCGTTTGCCCGCCTCGCTGTCGCGGGCCACCACCACGGCCTCGCGCACCCCGGCCTGAGCGCGCAGACGGGCTTCGATTTCACCCAGCTCGATGCGAAAGCCGCGAATCTTCACCTGATGATCCAGGCGTCCCAGGTAGTCGATCACCCCGTCGGCGCGGCGGCGTACCAGGTCACCGGAGCGGTACAGGCGCCCGCCGGCCTCGAACGGGCTGGCAATGAAGCGCTCGGCGGTCAGCCCCGGGCGCTGGTGATAGCCGCGCGCCAAGCCTTCGCCGCCGATGTACAACTCGCCGGCGACGCCGTCGGGCAAGGGGTTGAGCTGGGCATCGAGGACATACAGGCTGCGGTTGCCGACACGCTCGCCGATCGGCGCATAGGCCGCTTCGCAGCGGGCCCCGGCGGCGGCGCGCCAAAGCATCGGGGTGACCACGGTTTCGGTCGGGCCATAGCCGTTGGTGATCATCCGCGGGCGCAGGGTGCGCTGGACCAGGTCGAAGTTGGCCTCGGCGACGGCATCGCCGCCAAAGCAGTAGATGTCCACCGGCGGCGGGTTGTCCTGGCCCTGGCCATACTCGGCGATCTGCTTGAGGTAGGCCGGCGGGAAGCAGGCAATGCTGATGCCTTGCTCATGCAGCACCGCCCAGGTTTCTTCGGCGGTCCACAGGCTGTCGTCACGCAGCACCAGGCAACCGCCGGCCAACAGCGTCGACCACCAGCGCTCCTGGGCACCGTCGAAAGCGAACGACATGAACAGCAGTTCGCGGGTTGCCGAGGTCATCTGGTACAGCGCGCCGATCGCCTGGCAATGCATGGCCAGCGGCCCGCGCGCCACGGCAACGCCCTTGGGCTTGCCGGTGGACCCGGAGGTGTAGATCAGGTACGCCAGATGCTCTGCCTCGATGTGCACCGACGGCGCTGTTTGCGGGTACTGATCCAGTGCCAGGGTGTCGAGGCTCAGCACCTGCGCCTGAGTGGTCTGCGGCAGGCGCGCCAGCACCCGGCTATGGGTCAGCAGTACCTTCATGGCCGAGTCTTCGACGATCCATTGCAGGCGCTCCTGCGGGTAGTCGATATCCAGCGGTACGTAGGCGGCGCCGGTCTTGTGCACGGCGTACAGGGCCACGATCATCTGCACCGAACGGTTCAACGCAACCCCTACGCGCACTTCCGGCCCTACGCCCTGGGCACGCAGGCAGTGCGCCAGGGCATTGGCCTGCGCTTCGAGTTCGGCATAACTCAACTGCTGCCCGGCGCAGACCACCGCCGGCGCATCGCCCTGGCTTGCGGCATGGGCCTGGACCCGCTCGAGCAGGCTCGGCGCCTGGGGCTCTGCTGGCAGCACCGGGTTGGCCGCGGCCAACGCCTGCAGGCCGCCGGCATCGAGCATGGCCAGGCTGCCGAGGGTCGCCTGCGGCTGCTCCAGCAAGGCTTGCAACAGCGTCTCGAAACCGGCGCGGATCTGCACCACGCTGTCGGCGCTGAAGCGGTTGCGCAGGTAGAGGAACTCGATGCTCAGGGTTTCGCCCAGATTGACCGCCAGGTCCATCGGGTAGTTGGTGACATCGCGACCGCTGGTGGCGCCAAACTGCAACGAGCCCTGGCCGACCTCCCGCAGGCGCTCGTCGACCGGGTAGTTCTCGAACACGATGATGCTGTCGAACAGGCTGCGGCCACTGTGCCCGGCCCAGCGCTGGATGTCGGCAAGCGATGCATGCTCGTGGTCGCGCACGTCCAGGTTGTAGGCCTGCAGTTGCTCCAGCCAGTCGCCGACGCGCTGGTCTGGCCGCGGGCTTTGCAGGATCGGCAAGGTGTTGATGAACAGCCCGAGCATCTCGCCGGCCTGAGGCAGGCTGGCCGGGCGCCCGGCCACCGTCGCGCCGAAACAGACGCTCTGCTGGCCGGTGTAGCGCTGCAACAGCAGCAACCAGGCGGCCTGCACCAGGGTGTTGGCGGTGACCCGCAACTGCTGGGCGGCGTTGCGCAACTGGCGGGTGCGGGCAGCATCCCAATCCAGGTAGAGCGCATCGTGGCCGTGCAACTGGGCCGCAGGGCGCGGCCAGGTGCAGGCCGCAAGCTCGGTGACCTCGCCCAGGTCGCGCAATTGCTGGCGCCAGAACTGCTCCAGGGCTTGTTGGTCATCCTGTTGCTGCAGCCAGGCAATGTAGTCGCCGTAGCGCCCTTGCACTTGCACCGGACGCCCATGGTAGGCCTGGAACACCTCTGCGAGCAGGCGTGAGCTGCTCCAGCCGTCCATGAGAATGTGGTGACGGGTCCAGATCAGGTGGCAACGCTGATCGTCAAGGCGCACCAGGGTGACCCGCATCAACGGCGCGCGCAGCAGGTCGAAGCCCTCGCGGCAATCGGCGTGCACCAGCATCTCGATGGCGTCGCTGGCTACCGCCTGGCCACGCCAGTCGAGCACACGCACCACGGACGGCGCCTGCTTGCTCACCACCTGCAGCGGTTGGGACAGGTGGCTGGCGTTCCAGAACCCGCTACGCAACACGTCGTGGTTGGCCACTGCCAGGTCCCAGGCCGCAACGAAGCGCTCAAGCTCAAGCCCCTGCACCGCGACGCTGGTCTGGTTGATGTACAAGCCGGCCTCGTCGGCTTCCAGGGAGTGGAACAGCATGCCCTGTTGCATCGGCGACAACGGGTAGATATCGGCCACCTCGCGCGCCGGCACCGGCAGGCCGTCGAGCTGGGCCTGGGTCAGCCCGGCCAGGGGGAAGTCCGCCGGGGTCAGGCCGCCGCTGGCCTCATGGCAACAGTGCTCGATCAGCGCCTGCAGTTCGCTGGCATAGTCGGCGGCCAAGCCTTCGACGACCTGGCTGTCGAACATCTGCGGGCTGAAGATCCAGCCGATGCTCAGCCGCCCTTGGTACACCTGGCCATTGAGGGTCAGCCAGTTGCCCAGCTCGGCCAGCTCGGCGCGCTCGCTGCCCGAGGCTTCACGGGCCACGGTAAACAGCGCATCGTCGCTCTGGCCGTCGAAGCTGTTGTCGAACTGCCCCAGGTAGTTGAAGGTGATGCGCGGCAACGGCCGCTGGCCCAGCGCCTGGCGCGCCGTGCTATCGCCCAGGTAACGCAGCAGGCCATAGCCGATGCCGTTATCGGGCACCGCCCGGACCTGCTCCTTGATCGCCTTGATCGCCTCGGCCAGGCCAGGCGCCGGCGTCAGCGCCAGTGGGTATTTGCTGGTGAACCAGCCGACACTGCGGGTCAGGTCGAGATCGGCAAACAGCTCTTCGCGGCCATGGCCTTCCAGCACCACCTGGGTACTTGGCTGCCCGCTCCAGCGGCAGATCACCCGGGCCAGGGCAGTCAGCAGCAGCTCGTTGATGCGCGTGCGGTACGCGGCGGGCGCCTGTTGCAACAAACGCTGGGTGACGGCGTTGTCCAGACGGCTGTAGACGGTCCGGGCATCACGTTGCAACAACGGGCAACGGGCATCGCGCACCGGCAGGTCGTGAACCGCCGCCTGCGCCTGCCAATAGCCGAGTTCGGCCTGCAACGCGGCGCTGCCCGCGCGCGCCTGCAGGCGTTCGGCCCAGTGTTGGGCCGAACAGGTTTTGCCCGGCAGGCTCAGCGCCTGGCCGGCGGCCAATTGCCCGTAGGCGCTCTGCAGGTCTTCCAGCAGGATGCGCCAGGAAACGCCATCGACCACCAGGTGGTGCACCACCAGCAGCAAGCGCTGCTGGCCATCTTCGAGGCTCAACAGCACCGCCCGCAGCAACGGCCCATGGGCCAGGTCGAGGCTGCGCTGGGCCTGCTCGCAGATCGCCGGCAGCTGCTCAAGGCAGGTGTTGCGCTGCCACAACAGCTCGTCAGCGCCCGCGCCGGGGTGGTGCTCGGCTAGCCAGCCGTCAGGTGTCTGGCTAAAGCGCAGGCGCAAGGCATCGTGTTGCCTCGGCAAGGCCTGCAAGGCCGCCGCCAGGGCCGGCGCGGACAACGGCGTGCGCGGGGCAAGCAGCACCGACTGGTTCCAGTGATGACGGTCGACCACCTCGTTCTCGAAGAACATCTGCTGGATCGGCAGCAGGGTCAGGCGGCCCTCGACCGGCCCGCTCGCACTGGGCGCCTGGGCCGCACCGGCACTGGCAACCCTGGCCAGGCGTTGCACGCTCTGGTGCTGGAACAGGTCCTTGGGGGTAAAGCGGATACCCGCTTCACGCGCGCGACTGACCACCTGGATGGAGATGATCGAGTCGCCGCCCAGCTCGAAGAAATTGTCCTGACGGCCAACCCGCGGGACCTTGAGCACGTCCTCCCAGATCGCCGCCAGTTGCTGTTCCAGCTCGCCTTGCGGTGCACTGTAGGCATCGCTCGCCGCCAGCTGGGCAGGCGCCGGTAGCGCCTTGCGGTCGAGCTTGCCGTTGGCGGTCAGGGGCAGCTGCTGCAGCAGGATCAACTGCGCCGGGACCATGTAGTCCGGCAAGCGTGCGCGCAGTTCGCCCAGCAAGGCGGCCGCCACCTCGGCCGTGCTGCCGATACGGCTGACCACATAACCGAGCAGTTGCTGGCCGCGCTCACTGGCGTGGCCGACGACCACCGCCTGCTCCACGCCATCCAGGCTGCGCAGGCACGCAGCGACCTCGCCGGGCTCGACGCGAAAACCGCGAATTTTCAGTTGATCGTCGATGCGTCCCTGATAGTGCCACTGTCCGGCGCTCAGGCGCACGCCATCGCCACTGCGGTACAAGCGCTCGCCGTTGCTGCTGAAGGGGTCGGGGACAAAGCGCTCGGCGGTCAGCCCCGGTTGCCCGAGGTAGCCGCGCGCCAGGCCTTGGCCACCGATGTACAGCTCGCCCGTGCCGCCGTCCGCCACCACCTGCAGGCTGGGGTCGAGCACCCGCACGCGGGTATTGGCCAAGGGCTGGCCGAGGCTGACCGGCGCGGCCTCGAGCGGCCCGGCGAGCACACCGACAGTGGATTCGGTCGGCCCATAGTGGTTGAACACCCGGCACTGCGGCGCCAGTTGCCGCACGCGCGCGAGCAGCGCCGGCGGACAGGCTTCGCCACCGAGCACCAGCAGGCGGCGCGGCAACACCTCGGCGGCCTGGGCCGAGGCCATCAACGCCGCCAGGTGCGAAGGCACAATCTTCAGCACATCGACCTGCTGGCGCTGCATGGCCCCGGCCATGGCCTGGGCGTCCATCGCCGTGTGCGGGTCGAACAGATGCAGAGTCCGCCCCGAGCACAGCGCGCCGAACAACACGGTGTGGCCGAGGTCGGCGGCGACCGTGGAGACCATCGCCATGCTCTGCGCCTGCTCCAGCGGCAGGCGTTGCAACAGGCCCTGGACATAGTTGGCCAGGGCGCCATGGCTGACCATCACCCCTTTGGGCTGCCCGGTGGAGCCGGAGGTGTAGATGACATAGGCGCAGCTCTCGGCCAGCGGCAGCGTGTGCAGCCGTTCGCCACTGGCGAGCGCTTCAGCGCCGGGGCGGTCGACACAGACCAGCACCTGACCCGCTACCCGCGGCATGTCGGCCTGCACCGCCGAATCGCAGAGCAGCACCTGGGCGCCACTGTCCTCAAGCAGCGTGCGCAGGCGATCAGGAGCAGCTTGCGGGTCCAGCGGCAAGTAGCTGGCCCCGGCCTTGAACACCGCCAGGATCGCCACGACCAGTGCCGAACTGCGCTCCAGGGCAATCGCCACCCGCGATTCGCGGCCCACGCCCAATGCGCGCAGGTGGGCGGCCAGGCGCCCGGCCTGCTGATCGAGTTCGGCGTAGCTCAATTGCTGCGTCGCACACACCGTTGCCAGGCGCTCTGGCGTGGCCGCCAACTGCTGCTCGAACAGCGCCAGCACGCTGCTGGCGGCAAACCTGCATTGCGGCCCCTGGCCAAGCGTGGCCAGGCGCTGCTGCTCAGTGGCCGACAGCAGCGGCAGGTCCTCGATGCGCACCTGGACGTCGTCAACGATGGCCTGCAACAGCCCTCGCCACTGCCCGGCAATGGCCTCGATGCTGCAGGCATCGAACAGGTCGCTGGCGTAGACAAGGGTCGCCTCGATCCCGCCCGGATGCTCCAGGGTATTGAGGGTCAGGTCGAACTTGCTGGTGGTCAGCGGTTGCACCAGTGGCGTCATGTGCAAGCCGGCCAGGGCTGGCGAGGCACTGCCAGGCTCCTCGCGCTGATGATTGAACATCACCTGGAACAACGCCGAATGGCTCAGGCTGCGTTCTGCCTTGAGCACGTCGAGCAACTGCTCGAAGGGCAGGTCCTGGTAAGTCTGGGCCTGCAGGGCCGCCTCGCGCACCTGGGCAAGCAGTTCGCTGAAGCGCTGCTCACCGCACACCTGTGCCTTCATCACCTGGGTGTTGACGAAGAAGCCAATCAGGCGCTCGGTCTCAGGCCGCCCGCGGTTGGCGATCGGCACCCCGACACGGATCTCCTGCTGGCCGCTCAAGCGCTGCAGCAGGGCCTGGAACGCCGCCAGCATCAGCACGAACACCGTCACCCCTTGGCGCGCGGCAAGGGCCTTGAGCTGCTCGCCCAGGCCGGCGTCCAGCGCGGCATCCAGGCTGGCGCCGGCATAGCTGCGTTCGGCCTGGCGCGGGCGGTCGAGCGGCAACTGCAGGACTTCAAGCGGCCCCTGCAATTGCTCGCTCCAGTAGGCCAACTGACGCTCGCGTTCGCCGTTGTCCATCCACTGCCGTTGCCACAACGCGTAATCGGCATATTGCACCGGCAAGGCCGGCAGGCTTGGCTCCCTGCCCTGGCTGTAGGCGGCATAGGTTTGCATCAGCTCCTGGACCATCAGTTGCAACGACCAGGCGTCGGAGATGATGTGGTGCTGGACCAGGCTGAGGACGTGCTGCTCGTGCTCGACCTGCAACAAGGCGGCCCGCAGCAACGGCCCACGGGCCAGGTCGAAACCCTGAGCGCCCTGCCCGGCCAGAAACGCCTGAATCCCGGACTCGGCCTCCACTGCGCCGGGCAAGGTCTGGCGCGCCAGCGCCAGGCCAGACGGCGCCTGTATCTGCTGCCTGACCCCGTCCGGCGTTTCGATGAACAGCGTGCGCAGGCTTTCGTGGCGGGCAACCAGCGCATCCAGGCTGCGCTGCAGGGCACCAACGTCCAGGCGACCCTGCAAGCGGATCGCCAGCGGGATGTTGTACGCCGGGCTGTGCGGCTCCAGCTGCCAGAGAAACCACTGGCGTTGCTGGGCATAGGAAAGCAGGAGCGGCTCGTCCTCGGCACGCTGGAACACAGGAGCGATCCCGAACAGGTTGATCCCTTTCTGTTTCAGCAGGACAGCCAGCGCTTTGCGCTCTTTCGAGGAAAGCGCCCCCACAGACTCTATTAACTTTTGCACGCCACGACCCCTTGTCAGGAAAGCAGTTTCTCAAGATCTTCGGCAGATAGACGTTTGAGAGCCTCCAGGGATTTAGTCAACTCGTCCTGTAGCGGCGAAAGCGCGTCCTGCAAGGCCTGGACCTGGGCACAGAAGGCCTCCAGGTGCTCGGCTTCGAACAGCAGCTTGAGCGGCACCTCCAGGGCCAGTTGGTCGCGCAGGCGCATCACCACCTGGGTGGCCATCAACGAATGGCCGCCCAACTGGAAGAAGTTGTCGTCCAGGCCTACCTGCTCCGTGCCCAGCACCGCTTGCCAGGTCGCCGCCACCTGCTGCTGCAGCGCCGACTGCGGTGCCCGATGCAGCGCCTGAGCGCTCAGGCTTGGCGGCGCGGGCAATTGCCGGCGGTCGAGCTTGCCGTTGGGGCTCAGCGGCATTTCATTCAAGGCCACCAGGTGGCTGGGCAGCATATGTTCAGGCAGGACCTGACGCAGGAACTCGCGCAAGCCGGCGATGGCCTCGGCACTGGCCTGGCCTTCGGCAACCAGGTAGGCCACCAGTTGCGTGCCGCCGACCGCCTCGCGGGCGACCACCACCGCTTCGCGTATCGCCGGGTGTTCCAGCAGCCGCGCCTCGATTTCCCCCAGCTCGATGCGCAGCCCGCGGATCTTGACCTGATGGTCGATACGCCCGGCATACTCGATTGCGCCGTCGGCGCCAAAGCGTGCCAGGTCACCGGTGCGGTACATGCGCTGGCCTGGCACGAACGGGTCGAGCGGGAAGCGCTCGGCGGTCAGCCCCGGGCGACGGTGGTAACCGCGCGCCAGGCCGGCACCGGCCAGGTACAGCTCGCCCAGCACACCCTCGGCAACCGGCTCAAGGTTGCCATCGAGGATGTAGGTGCGCAGGTTGGCGATGGCGTGGCCGATCGGCACGCTGGTACGGCCGTCATCGACACACTGCCAGTGGGTCACGTCGATGGCCGCTTCGGTCGGCCCGTAGAGGTTGAACAGAGCGGCCGCCGGCAGCTTGGCGAACACCTGCTGCTGGGCTTCGACCGGCAGCGCCTCGCCACTGCAGATGATCCGCGACAAGCCGGTGCAGCGGGCAACCTGCGGCGCCTGGAGGAACACCTGGAGCATCGACGGGACGAAGTGCAAGGTGCTGATGCCCTCACGCTCGATCAACTCGATCAGGCGGTCCGGGTCGCGGTGATCGCCCGGCGCGGCAACCACCAGGCGCGCGCCGGTCATCAGCGGCCAGAAGAACTCCCAGACCGACACGTCGAAACTGAACGGGGTTTTCTGCAGCACCGCGTCGCTGGCATCCAGGCCATAGGCTTGCTGCATCCAGCACAGGCGATTGACCAGGGCACTGTGGCGGTTGCCCGCCCCCTTGGGTTTGCCGGTGGAGCCGGAGGTGTAGATCACATAGGCCAGGTGCTCGCCCTGCACCGCCACCTGCGGATCGTCTTCGCGGCTGGCGACCGTGTGCGCCTGGTCGAGCAGCAGCGTGCGCAGCCCCGGGGTCGGCGGCAAGCCATCGAGCAACCAGGACTGGGTCAGCAGCAGTTCGATGCCGCTGTCCGCGAACATATGCGCCAGGCGCTCGCGCGGGTAGTCCGGGTCCAGTGGCACATAGGCGCCGCCGGCCTTGAGGATCGCCAGCAGGCCAATGACCATCTCCAGCGAACGCTCGGCGGCAATCCCCACCAGCACATCCGGCCCAACCCCTTGGCCGATCAACGCCCAGGCCAGGCGGTTGGCGCGGGCATTGAGCTGGGCGTAGCTCAGGCTCTGTCCGCCATACACCAGGGCCGGTGCCTGGGGCGTGCGCTGTACCTGGGCCTCGATCAACTGCTGGATGCTGCACTGCAGCGGATAGTCGGCCAGCTCTCCCGCGCCCTGGGCAACCTGCTGAGCGCGCGCCTCGGCGCTGAACAGGCTGAGGCTGGCGACCGCCTCATGCCCCTGGCAGTCGCCCAGTTGCAGCAGCAGTTGGTGCAGTTGCGCCCCCAGGCGCTGCACCGCCGAGGCGTCGAAATCGGCGCAGGTGTATTTGAACGTCACGCTCAGCTGCTCGCCGGCATCCACCAGCAGGGTCAGCGGGAAGCCGTTCTGCTCATGGCCGATCACCTCGCCAAAGCGCAAGCCGGCCGGCGCACCCTGCTCCAGGGCCTGGGCCACCGGGTAGTTCTCGAACACCAGCAAGGTATCGAACAGCGGCTGACCGCTGTGCCCGGCCCAGCGCTGAATCTCGTACAGCGGCGTATGCTCCTGCTCGCGCAGGTTGAGGTTGTGCGCCTGCAGGGCCTGCAGCCAGTGCTGCAACGATTGCTGCGCCCGCGCGCCGCCGATGACCGGCAGGCTGTTGATGAACAGGCCGATCTGCCGCTCGATGCCCTTGAGCTCGGCCGGACGCCCGGACACGGTGGCGCCGAAGGTGACATTGTCCTGGCCGCTGTAATGCTGCAGCAGCAATGACCAGGCGCCCTGCACCAGGGTATTGAGGGTGACCTTCTGCGCCCTGGCAAATGCGTGCAGGCGCTGGGTCTGCCCGATGCTCAGGGCCTGCTGGTGCTGAGCGCTGCCCACTGCGGCCTGAGCGGGCTCGCGGGCGATGGCCTGGCTCAGCAGGGTCGGGCCGTCGAAGTGTTGCAACTGCTGGCGCCAGAACGCCTGGCAGGCAACGCCGTCGCGCCCCTGCAGCCAGCCGATGTAGTCGCGGTAGCGGCCGATCGGCGCGTCCACTGTTTCACCGGCGTAGCGCTGCAGTACCTCCGCCAGCAGCTGTGCATTGCTCCAGCCGTCCATCAGGATGTGGTGGCTGGTGAAGATCATCTCATGCGTCTGCTCGTCGCGACGGATCAGGCTCAGGCGCAGCAATGGCGCGCTGTCGAGGGCAAAGCCGGCGTTGCGTTCCTGGGCCGCGAGGTCGTCCAGCGCCGTGGCACCGTGCGGTGCCCCGCGCAGGTCGATGCTGGCAAACGCCAGCGGCACATCGCGCACCACCACCTGCACCGGCGCAGCGAAATCGCCTTGCCAGTGAAACTGGCTGCGCAGGCTGTCATGGGCATCCAGCGTGGCCTGCCAGGCGTGACGGAAACGCTCGACGTCCAGGCCCTGGACCTGCATCCGCAGCTGATTGATGTTGTCACCGCAGGTTTGCGCATTCAGGGCGTGGAACAACATGCCCTGCTGCATCGGCGACAGCGGGTAGATATCGGCCATCTGCCCTGGCGCCAATGGCAGGCGATCGAGCTGCGCCTGGCTGAGTGCCGCCAGGGGGAAGTCCGACGGCGTTACCGCGCCGTTGCCGGGTGCCAGGCAATGCTCGACCAGTTGCACCAGTTGCTGGCTCAGGGCATCCGCCAGGCGCTGCACCGTGGCCGGGGCGAACATGGCCTGGCTGAAGGTCCAGTCCAGGGTCAGCTCACCGCCATACACCTGGCCGTTGATGCTCAACCAGTTACCCAGCGGTGCCTGGTCGCCCTGCTCGGCCCCGGACGCTTCACTGGCCGGGGCGAACAAGGCGTGCGGGTCATCGAAGCTGGCGTCAAACTGGCCCAGGTAGTTGAAGGTAATGCGCGGCGTCGGCAGGCGGGCCAGCGCCTGGCGCTGCTCGGCACTGCCGTAGGCGTGCAGCACGCCAAAATCCAGGCCCTTGTTGGGGATCGCCCGCAACTGCTCCTTGATCGCCTTGATCGAGGCGCCGATGTTGTTGCCTGGGGTCAGGCAGGCCGGGAACGCCGTGGTGAACCAACCGACCGTACGGGTCAGGTCGATGTCCTCGAACAGCGCCTCGCGGCCATGCCCCTCAAGCTGGACCCAGGTCGAGGCCTGGCCGCTCCACTGGCAGATCACCTGCGCCAGGGCAGTCAACAGCAGGTCGTTGATCTGCGTGCGGTAGGCAGCCGGTGCCTGTTGCAGCAAGGCACGCGTGTGCGGTGCGTCGAGACGGCTGCGCACACTGCAGGCCTGATCCTTGCTCAAGCTGGCGTTGCGGTTGTCGCAGGGCAGGTCCTCGCCGGCGCTAGCGCTCAGGCCCGTCCAGTACGCCGCGGCGCCAGCACTGTCGGCACTGCTGGCGTACTGCTGCAAGCGCCCGGCCCAGGCCTGCACGGCACTGGTGCGCGGCGGCAGTTGCGCGGCCTGGCCAGCGGCCAGTTGGGCATAAACGGCTTGCAGGTCTTCGAACAGAATTCGCCAGGAAACACCGTCGACCACCAGGTGATGGACCACCAGCAGCAGGCGCTGGCCACCCTCGTCCAGATCCACCAACAAGGCCCGGAGCAAAGGCCCGGCACCCAGGTCGAGGCTGCGCTGGGCCTGCTCGCACAGGCTCAGCAATTGCTCTGCCGAGGCGGCGCGACGCTGCCACACCAGGCCCTCGCCGACTGCCGCGCAGTGATCGGCACGCCAGCCCTGTGGGCCGTGCACAAAACGTTGGCGCAGCGCATCGTGATGCGCCACCAGCACCTGCAATGCCTGTTCAAGGCGTTGTGGCTCCAGCACCTGACGCGGCGCCAGCAACACCGACTGGTTCCAGTGATGACGCTCGGCCACGGGGCTGTCGAAGAACTGCCGTTGAATCGGCAACAACGCCAGCTCGCCGCTGGCCGGGCCCTGCTCGACCTGCAACGCGTGGCTGGTGAAGCTGGCCACCGTGGCCAGGCTTTGCACGGTCTGGTACTGGAACAGGTCTTTGGGGCTGAAATGAATACCGGCCTGACGCGCGCGGCTGACCACCTGGATGGAGACGATCGAGTCACCGCCCAGTTCGAAGAAATTGTCCTGGCGCCCGATCTGTTCACGCTTGAGCACCTGCGCCCAGATCTGCGCGATAGCTTGCTCAAGATCGCCCTGGGGCGCGCTGAAGGTTGTGCTGCCCGCCTCGTTTTCAGGCAGCGGCAATGCCTTGCGATCCAGTTTGCCGTTGACCGTCAAGGGCAGTTGCGCCAACCGCAGCAGGTGGCTCGGCACCATGTGCGCCGGCAGGCGAGCGGCAAGCACTTCGCGCAGGGCGTGCACCTGGACCTCTCCCTCGGCCACCACGTAGCCGACCAGTTGCGGCCCGCGCGGCCCCTCCTGGGCCAGCACCACCGCTTCGCGCACACCGGCCTGGGCCTGCAGGCAGGCCTCGATTTCACCCAGCTCGATACGCAGGCCGCGCAGCTTGAGCTGATGATCGATACGCCCGACATAATGCAGCTCAGCCTGCGCCCGGCGGCGCACCAGGTCGCCACTGCGGTACAGGCGCGCGCCAGGGGCGCCGTAAGGGTCGGGGATGAAACGCTCGGCGGTCAGCCCGGGCCGGCGGTGGTAACCGCTGGCCAGCGAGGCGCCTCCCAGGTACAGCTCACCCAGGCCGCCCTGTGGGCAGCGCAGCAGGTTGGCGTCCAGCACCTGGGCACTGACGTTGCTGATCGGTGCGCCGATGCGGATGATGTCCTCGGGCTCCTGCCCGGTCAGCTCATGGCTGCTGGCATCGATGGTCGATTCGGTGGGGCCATAAAGGTTGATCACGCGGCCCTGCCAGTGCTGCGCCAACTGTTTTACCAGACTGGCCTTGAGCGCCTCGCCGCCGACGAACAACAGCCGCAGCGACGCCAGTTGCCCAGGCTGCAACGAACTGAGCAGCCCTTGCAGCAGCGAGGGTGCCAGTTGCAACACGCTGATGCGCTGCTCGGCCACCAGTGGCCACAGCTGGGTCAGGTCCTCGTTGAGCTCGGCCGGTGCCAGCACCAACGGCGCGCCGCACAGCAGCGGCAGCCAGAACTCCCAGACCGAGGCATCGAAACTGCAGGCTGTCTTTTGCAGCACCCGGTCATCGGCCTGCAGCGGATAGGCGCGCATCATCCACTGCATGTGGTTGGCCAAGCCGCCGTGGCGAATGGCAACACCTTTGGGCTGACCGGTGGAACCGGAGGTGTAGATCACATAGGCCAGGCTGTGCGGGTGCAGCACCAGCGCGGGCGCTCCCGGGTCGCTGGCCGGTACGCCCAGGGCCTGCTCGTCGAGCAGCAGCGTACGTGGCGCCGATAGCGGCCCCAGGCGAGCACTGAGTGCGGCGTGGCTGAGCAACAGCTGCATGCCGCTGTCGTCGATCATGTACTGCAGGCGCTCGCGCGGGTAATCCGGGGCCAGCGGCACATAGGCCGCACCGGCCTTGAGCACCGCCAGTTGCGCCACGACCATCTCCAGGCTGCGCTCCAGCGCCAGGCCCACCAGGCTTTGCGCGCCAATGCCGGCCTCGCGCAGTTGCCAGGCCAGGCGGTTGCTGCGCGCCTCAAGTTCGCCGTGGCTGTACGACTGCCCGGCGACGATCAACGCCACCGCGTCGGGCTGGCGTTGCAGTTGGGCACGCAACATCGGCAACAGCAGTTCGCCCGGCGCCTGCTCTGCCAGGCCCTGCGCGCAGGCGGGCTCGGCGTCCAGGGCAATGGCCTCCAGGCGCTGCCGGGTATCACCGGCGAACGCCTGCAACAGCACTTGCCAGTGGCCGGCCATGCGTTCGATGGTCGCTGCATCGAACAGGTCCAGGGCGTAGGTCAGCGATGCCCACAGACGCTCACCCTCCTCGAAGGTGTCGAGGTTGAGGTCAAAGGGCGAGGCATGGCTGTCCCAGTTCAGCGCCTCGATGCGCAAACTGCCGGCAAGCCCGGCAGCACTGGCACCCTGCCCGGCGTCGACCTGGTGGTTGAACATCACCTGGAACAACGGATTGAAGCTCAAGCTGCGCTCCGGCTGCAGGGCTTCGACCAGTTGTTCGTACGGCAGGTCCTGGTAGGCCTGGGCGGCGAGCGCGGTGTGTTTGACCTGTTGCATGAACGCGCTCAGCGTCTCGCGCCCGTGCACCTCGGCCTTGAGCACCTGGGTGTTGACGAAAAAGCCGATCAAGCCCTTGGTTTCGGCGCGGTTGCGGTTGGCCACCGGCACCCCGACGCGGATCTGCTGCTGGCCGCTGTAGCGGTGCAGCAGCAGTTGGAACGATGCCAGCAGCAGCATGAACAGGGTCACCCCTTCACGCTGGCAGGTACGCCGCAGGCCACTGAGCAATTCAGGCGGCAGGTCAATCTGCCAGCGCCCGCCACGGTAGCTGCTTTGTGCCGGGCGCGGGCGGTCGTGGGGCAGCTCCAGCAAGGCCTGCTCATCACCCAGGTGTGCGGTCCAGTAAGCCAGTTGCCGCTCGCGCTCGCCGGCCTCCATCCAGCAACGCTGCCACAGCGCATAGTCGGCGTACTGGATCGGCAGCGCCGGCAGCGAGGCCGGCTGGCCCTGGCTGAAGCCCAGGTACAGCGCCACCAGTTCTTGCACCAGCACCTGCATCGACCAGCCATCGGCGACGATGTGGTGCAGCGCCAGCACCAGCACATGCTCCTGCTCGTCCAGGCGCAGCAAGCGCGCACGCAGCAGCGGCCCGTGCTGCAGGTCAAAGGGCTGTTGCAGGGTGCTGTCGACAAAAGCATCGATCAGCGCCTGGCGCGCCGGGGCCTGGGCCGGCGCCTCAACACTGTGCAGCTCCAGCGCCAGTTCGGCGTGTGCCTGTACCCGCTGGACGGCGTGCTCGGCCTGTTGCTCGAAGGTGGTGCGCAGGCTTTCGTGACGCGCGACCAGGGCCGTGAGGCTGCGCTGCAGGGCCTGGCTGTCGAGCGCGCCGTGCAGGTGCAAGGCGGCCGGAATATGGTAGGCACTGCTGTGCCGGTCCAGTTGCCAGAGGAACCACTGGCGCTGCTGGGCGTAGGACAGCGGCAGGTCGCCGTGTTCAAGGCGGCTGACCGGGATCGGCAGTTGCGCCAGGCTCATGCCCTTGCCGGCGAGTTTTTCCAGGAACAGCCGGCGCTGCTGCGCAGGCAGCTTGATGAAGCGCTGCACCAGCTGCGTATTGTCCATTCCAGCCATGTCAGTTCGCCTCCAGTTCGTTGAGAAAGTCAAACATGTCGCTCAGGTCTTCCTCTCGATTCGATGTCATGCACGCGGCCACGGCCTCGGCGTATTCCGCCAGGCTGCGGGCCTTGAAAATCAGCTCCAGGGCCAGGTCCGCGCCAAGCTCCAGCTGCGCCTGGGCGGTAGCCTGGGTGGCCAGCAGCGAGTGCCCGCCCAGTTCGAAGAAGTTATCCAGCAGACCGACCCGCTCAACCTTGAGCACCTGCTGCCAGATCGTCGCCAGGCGGCGTTGCAGGTCGCTTGCCGGGGCCTGGTAGGCTTCACTGCCGTGCAGCGCCTGGGGTGCGGGCAAGGCCTTGCGGTCAAGCTTGCCGTTGGGGGTCACGGGCAACTGTTCGAGCTGCATCAGCTGGCTCGGCACCATGTACGCCGGCAGCTGGCTTTGCAGCTGCGCCTTGAGTGCGCTGAGCCAGGTTGCAGGCGCCTCGGCCAGGCCGTCGCGGCTGGCGACCAGGTAACCGACCAGGGTCTTGCCATGGGCGCCGTCACGGGCCACCACCACCGCCTCGGCAACCCCTGGCTGGGCTTGCAGGCAGGCTTCGATTTCGCCCAGTTCGATACGGAAACCGCGCACCTTGACCTGGTGGTCGATGCGCCCCAGGCAATCGACGATGCCACTGACGCGCTGGCGCACCAGATCGCCGGAACGATACAGGCGCCCGCCAATGCTGCCGCTCGGGTCGGGCACGAAACGCTCGGCCGTCAGCCCCGGACGGTTCAGGTAGCCCCGCGCCACCCCATAGCCCCCCAGGTACAACTCACCCGCCAGGCCATCGGGCAGCAGGTTCAATGCAGCATCGAGTACCTGCACGCTACGCTCGCCGACCCGGCTGCCGATCGGCGCATACGCCGCACCACAGGTGTCGCTCGCCGCCGCTTTCCAGATCAGCGGGGTGACCACGGTTTCAGTCGGGCCATAGCCATTGATGATGAACTCGGGTTTGAGCGCCCGCCGCGCCAGTTCGAAACTGGCCTGCGCCACGGCGTCGCCACCAAAGCAATAGATGCGCACCGCCGGCGGGTTGCCGCGGCGCTCGGCCAGCTCGGCCAATTGCTGCAGGTACACCGGCGGGAACGCCGCCACCGTCACCCCGTGGCGGTGCAACGCCTCAAAGGTTTGTTCCGGGGTCCACAGGCTGTCGTCACGCAACAGCACGCGCCCGCCGTGGGTCAGGGTGGTCAGCCAGCGTTCGTGAGCGCCGTCGAAGGCAAACGACATGAACAGCAGCTCGCAATCGCTGGCGCTCATGCCGTAGCGCTCGCCGATCCGCGCGCAGTGCATGGCCAGCGGCCCGTGGGCCACGGCAACGCCCTTGGGCTGACCGGTAGAGCCGGAGGTGTAGATGATGTAGGCCAGGTTGTCCGGCTCGATCGCGACCACCGGCGCCTGTTGCGGCCAGTCGTCCAGGCACAGGCGGTCCAGGTGCAGCACCTCCAGCTGCGCCGGCAGTGACACCTCCCAGGCCAGGCGGGAGTCGCTGAGCAGCAAGGCCGCGGCACTGTCTTCGAGCAGGTAGGCCAGGCGCTCGGCCGGGTAATTGATATCCAGCGGCACATAGGCGCCACCGGCCTTGAGCACCGCCAGCAGCGCCACCAGCATCGCTTCGTCGCGGCCCAGGCCCACCGCTACCCGTACTTCCGGGCCTACGCCACGGGCGACCAGGGCATGCGCCAGTTGGTTGGCACGGCGCTCCAACGCGGCGAAGCTCAGGACCCGCTCGCCTTGCAGCACCGCCGGTTGTTGCGGCTGTTGCACAGCCCACTGGGCAATGCGCTGATGCACCAGCGGGTAATCGCCCGGCCCTTGCTGCAGGTTGCGCTGATGTGCCTGGGCACGTTCAGCGGCCAGCGGCAAGGCGATCTCGCCCAGGCGAACATCGCTGCCAGCCATGAACTGCTCCAACAGGTTGAGCACATGCGCCGCCAGGCGCTGCACCGCCTGCGCGCTGAACTGGCCGGCGGCATAGTCGAAGCCCAGGTGCAGCGACTCTCCCAGTTCCACAGCCAAGGCCAGCGGGTAGTGCGTCTGCTCGTGGTTGCGCAGCGGGCCGAACTGCAGGCCGCTGTCGGCCTGGCGCTGCAAGGCCTCGGCGACCGGATAGTTCTCGAACACCAGCAGGCTGTCGAACAACGCCTCACCGCCCAACCCCGCCCAACGCTGGATTTCGAACAGCGGCGTCGCTTCATGCTCACCCATGGCCAGGCTCAACGCCTGCACTTGCTGCAGCCACTGGCCAACGGTCAAGAACGGCTGCGGGTTGGCGATCACCGGCAAGGTGTTGATGAACAGGCCGATCTGCCGGTCGGCGCCGGGCACCTGGGCCGGGCGCCCGGCCACCGTGGCGCCGAAGGCTACGCTGGCCTGGCCGGTGTAGCGTTGCAGCAGCAACAGCCAGGCCGCTTGCACCAGGGTGTTGACGGTGACTTTACTGGCCCGGGCAAAGCTTACCAGGGCCTCGGTGCCTGAGCGGTCGAGGCTCTGCGCATAGGTGGCACGCCCGCCCGCCTCGCTTACCTGACCATAGGCGGCCAATGCCGGTGCCAGGTGCGTCGGCGCTTCCAGCCCGGCCAGGTGCTGCTGCCAGAACCCTGCGCTGGCCGCGGCGTCTTGCGCCTGCAACCAGGCAATGTAGTCACGGTAACGCCCGGCCGCCGCCAACGGGGTATGGCCGTGGTAGCGTTCGAGCACCTCGCCGAGCAACTGCGCGTAGCTCCAGCCGTCCATGAGGATATGGTGGTTGGTGTAGATGAACTGGTAACGATCGTTGTCGCAGCGCACCAGGCTCAGGCGCAGCAACGGCGCCTGCTGCAGGTCAAACCCCTGCTCGCGGTCACTGCGCGCCAGGGCCTGTACCGCCTGGTCCAGGTCGGCACGCCCGCGCCAGTCGAACTCGGCGAAAGGCAACTCGACCTGCTTGCGCACAAACTGCAGCGGCTGGGGCAGTTCGCCCTGCCAGATAAACCCGCTGCGCAGGATGTCATGGGCCTGCAGGGTCTGCTTCCAGGCCTGGCGGAAGCGGGCAACCTCCAGCCCGCGCACCTCGACCTGCATCTGGTTGACGTAGTCCCCGTTGCCTTGGGCATACAGCGCATGGAACAACATGCCCTGCTGCATCGGCGACAGTGGATAGAGGTCGTCGATCTCGCCCGGCACCAATGGCAGGCTGTCGAGTTGCGCCTGGTCCAAGGCCGCCAGCGCCACATCCGAGGGGGTCAGGCCGCCCTGTTGCGGGGCGCAGCAGTGCTCGATCAGCGCTTGCAGGGCGGCGCTGTAGTCCTCGGCCAGACGGGCGATCAACGCCGGCTCGAATACCTCGGTGCTGAAGGTCCAGCCCAGGCTCAACCGGCCCTCATAGACCTGGCCATTGAGGGTCAACGGCGCGCCCAGCGGCGCATCCGGGCTCTGGTCGCGGCTACCGCTGTCGCCGGCCGGGCGCAACAAGGCCTGGGCGTCGGCAAAGCTGCCGTCGAACTGCCCCAGGTAGTTGAAGATGATCGGCGCGCCGGGCAATGCCGCCAGTTGCTGGCGGGTAGCCGGGTCGGCGAGGTAACGCAGCACGCCGTAACCGATGCCCTTGTTCGGCACCGCACGCAGTTGTTCCTTGATTGCCTTGAGCGACGCCCCCACCTCGGTCCGGGGCGTCAGGCGCAACGGGAACAGGCTGGTGAACCAGCCCACGGTGCGGCTCAGGTCCAGGCCTTCGAACAGCTCTTCACGGCCATGGCCTTCGAGCTGGATATGCAGGCTGGGTTCACCGGTCCAGCGGCAGATCACCTGCGCCAGCGCCGTCAACAGCAGGTCGTTGACCTGGGTCCGGTACGCCTGGGGCGCTTGTTGCAGTAACTGGCGGGTGGTTGCCGCATCCAGGCGGCTGTACAGCGTGTGCGCATGGCGGTTGAGCGCAGGCGCCTGCGATCGGCTGCCGGGCAACGGCCCGCCTGCGCCTTGACCCTGGGCCTGCCAGAACGCCAGTTCATCGCGCAGTTGCGGGCTGTCAGCCAGGCGTTGCAGGTGCTCGGCCCAGCCCTGATAGGCGCTGGTGCGTGCCGCCAATGCAACGGCCTGGCCAGCGTGCAATTGCCGGTAAACGCTCTGCAGGTCTTCAAACAGGATGCGCCAGGACACCCCGTCCACCACCAGGTGGTGAATGGCCAGGAACAGTCGCTGACTGCCATCGGCCAGGGTCGCCAACAGGCCGCGTAGCAACGGCCCCTGGGCCAGGTCGAGGCTGCGCTGGAGCTCATCGCACACGCGGGTCAACCCGGCGCTGTCCTGCACCCGGGCTTGAACCAGCAAGCCGGGCAACGGCGCCTGGCGATAGTGCGCCGACCAGCCCTCGGCTGATTCGACAAAGCTCAAGCGCAGTGCATCATGGTGCTTGACCAAGGCTTGCAAGGCCTGCTCCAGGTGTTGCGGGTCCAGGTGCTGCTGGGGCTCGAGCAACACCGACTGGTTCCAGTGCTGGCGCTCGGCGATGGCCTCGGCGAAAAACGCCTGCTGAATCGGCAGCAGGATCTGCTCGCCCCTGACCTCGCCGCGGGCAAGCGCTGCGGGTGCCTCGCCGCGCCGGGCGACAGCGGCCACACCCTGGACCGTCTGGTACTGGAACAGCGCTTTGGCGCTGAAGTGGATGCCGGCCTGGCGGGCACGGCTGACCACCTGGATGGAGATGATCGAATCGCCACCCAGCTCGAAGAAGTTGTCCTGCACGCCCACCTGTTCACGCTTGAGCACCTCGGCCCAAATGGCGGCCAGCTGCCTTTCCATGGCGTTGCGCGGCGCCTGGAACGCAGCCTGTGCCGCTACCTGCGGCAGCGGCAAGGCCTGGCGATCGAGCTTGCCGTTGGCGTTCAGCGGCAATTGCTCGAGCAGCAGCCAGTGCACCGGCAGCATGTGCTCCGGCAGGCGGGTGCGCAGGTGCGCCTTGAGCTGCTCCAGCAACCCCTGGTCAGCCCCGGGCGCGACGACATAGGCCACCAGTTGCGGCCCCTGGGCGCCAGGCTGGGCAAGTACCGCCACGGCACTTACCTGACGGTGCGCACGCAGGCGCGCCTCGATCTCGCCCAGCTCGATGCGCAGGCCGCGAATCTTCACTTGGTGGTCGATACGGCCAAGGTACTCGATGACCCCGTCGGCGCGCTGACGGCCCAGGTCGCCGCTGCGGTACAGGCGCGCACCGGAGGCCCCGAACGGGTCCGGCACGAACTGCTGCGCAGTCAGCCCCGGGCGCTGCAGGTAGCCACGGGCCAAGCCCTCGCCCCCCAGATAAAGCTCGCCAACCACGCCCCCAGGCACCGGGTTGAGCTGGGCATCGAGCAGATAGGCCGAACGTGCCCCCACCGGGGTCCCGATCGGCGCATACGGCGCCGCTTCACCCGAGGGCTCGCAGGCCCAGATCAACGGGCTGATCAGCGCCTCGGTGGGGCCGTAGGCGTTGTACAGCTGCACGCCGCGCAAGTGCTCAAGCGCCGCCACTTGCTGCTGGCTCCAGGCTTCCCCGCCGAGAATGCAGGCACGCACGTTCAGCGCCGGGCTGCCCGGGGCGGCGGCCGCGATGATGCCGGTAAGGTAGCTGGGCGGCAGGTCGAGGACACTCAAGCCATGCGCTTGAACCTGGGCCAACAGCGCTTCATAGCTCCAGTGAGTCACGTCGCCGACCAGCAGCGCCGCACCCTGGATCAGCGGCATGAAGATCTGCTCGGCGGCCGCATCGAAACTCACCGAGGCAAACTGCAGCAGGCGATCTTCGGCGCTCAGTCCATAACGCGCTGCCGCTGCCTGGCAATGCATGGCCAGGGCGCCATGCTCGACCGCCACCCCCTTGGGCTGGCCGGTCGAGCCGGAGGTGTAGATGACATAGGCCAGGCTTTGCGCCGAGACCTGCGCGTGCTCCAGCGCCTCGCTCGAGCCACTGCCCAGCGGGTCTTCCAGCACCAGGCGCCGGCAGGTGCTGTCCAGCATCAAGCCATCGAGCAGTTGCCGATGGCCGAGCAGCAACTGCACGCCACTGTCCTCGAGCATGTAGTTCAAGCGCTCGGGCGGATACTGTGGGTCCAGCGGCACATAGGCACCGCCCGCCTTGAAGATCGCCAGCAGCGCGGTCACCAGCGCCATGCCGCGCTCGGCGAGCAGCCCCACGCGCACCTCCGGGCCCACCCCGGCGGCGCGCAGATGACGGGCCAATTGATTGCTGCGCCGATCCAGCTCGGCATAGCTCAAGCGCTGCTCGCCCTCGATCAGTGCCAGCGCCTCGGGCTGCTGTTGCACACGCGCGGCAAACAGCTCGACCAGCGATTCGGCATGCACTGCCGGCGCCTGGCCGCAGGCACCGGCGAGCAACGCCTGCCATTGCCGGTCATCCTGCACGCGCAGTTGGCCGATGGCCTGCTCAGGCTGCTCGACCATGGCCCGCAACAGGTTCTGCCAGTGCCGGGCCATGCTTTCGATGGTCGCGGCATTGAACAGCTCGGCGGCATAGATGAACGCCGCCTGGATGCCATGATCGGTTTCCAGGGTTTCCAGGGTCAGCTCGAACTGCGCCATGCCGCCAGGCAGCAGCATTTCCTGCGCGCTCAAGTGCGGCAGGCTGTTGCCCGCAGCTGCGGCACCGACGGTGTTGAGGTGGTTGTACATCACCTGAAACAACGGGTTGTGCTGCAGGCTACGCTGCGGGTTGAGCGCCTCGACCAATTTGTCGAACGGCAGGTCCTGATGGGCCTGGGCTGCCAGCGCGGTATCGCGCGCCTGCGCCAGCAGGGCATTGACCGAAGCCTGTGCCGCCAGCGGCAGGCGCATCACCAGGGTATTGACGAAGAAGCCCACCAGGCCTTCGAGCTCTTCGGCGTTGCGGTTGCTGATCGGCATGCCGATGCGGATATCGTCCTGGCCGCTGTAGCGCTGCAGCAGCAGGGCAAACGAAGCAATGAACACCTGGAACAGGGTCAGGTTGTTGCGCCGTGCCAACTGGCGGATGCGCTGTTCGAGCTCCACCGGCAAGTGCAACTCGACCCGCCCTTCCCGGTAGTGCTGGCCGGCCTGGCGCGGATGGTCGGTGGCCAGCTCCAGCACCGGGTGCTCGCTGCCCAGTTGCCCACGCCAGTAGTCCAGCTGACGCGCCAGCTCACCGCCTTCGAGCCAGCGGCGCTGCCAGTGCGCATAGTCGCCGTACTGCACCGCCAGCGGTGCCAGGCTCAGCGGCTGCTGGCGCTGGAAGGCGCCATACAGGGCGGCGAACTCACGCCCCAGCACGCCCATCGACCAACCGTCAGAGATGATGTGGTGCAGGGTCACCACCAGGATGAAGTGCTCGGCCGCCACTTCCAGCACCTTGACCCGCAGCAGCGGGCCACGCTCCAGGTCAAACAGCGTGGCGATCTCGGCGCCGACGCTGGCCTGGATCTGCGCGCTGTCCGCCTGTTCCAGGCGCTCCCAGCGCACGATGAGCGGATCATCGGCGTCGACAATCTGGTACAGGGTCCCTTGCTGCTGGCTGAAACGGGTGCGGAAGGCCTCGTGCCGAGCCACCAGGGCGGCAAAGGTCTGCTCCAGGGCGGTACGCTCCAGTTGCCCCCGCAACTGCACCACAATCGGCGTGTGGTATGCCTGGCTTTGCGGTTCCAGGGTCCACAACAACCACTGCCGCTGCTGTGCGAACGACGCCGGCAACGGCTGCCCTGGCGACACCCGCTGCAACGCCGGGCGGCTGCTGGCGGTGCCGGCCTGTTGCACCTGGCGGGCAAACTCGGCAAGCGTTGCGCTCTCGAACAGGCTGCGCAACGGCACATCGACCTGCAGTAGCCGGCGCACCCGGGAAATAATCTGCGTGGCCAGCAACGAATGACCGCCAAGGTTGAAGAAATTGTCCTGCAGCCCCACCCGCTCGACCTCCAGCACCTGTGCCCAGATCTGTGCCAGCTGTTCCTGCACGGCGTTCTGCGGTGCCTGGTAGGGCACCTGCCGCGCCTGCAACTCGATGGCCGCCAGGGCGCGCAAGTCGAGCTTGCCGTTCAAGGTCAGCGGCAGCGCCGCCAGCACGACGTAATGGGCCGGCAGCATGTACTCCGGCAGCACCTCGCCCAGGCGCTGCTGCAGCTGTGCGGTAAAGGCATGTTCGCCGCTGTTGGCCTGGGACTCGTCCAGCACCAGATAGGCGACGATCTGCGCCTGGCCACCGACAGTGGCCAGGCGGGTGACGGCGTCCCTGACTGCCACCTGGCGCCGCAGGCAGGCGCTGATTTCATCGAGCTCGATGCGGTAGCCGCGAATTTTCACCTGATGGTCTATACGCCCGTGGAAACGAATCTGCCCGTCGTCGCGGTAGCTGGTCAGGTCACCGGTGCGATACAGGCGCTGACCGGCCTGGCCATGGGGATCGGGAACAAAACGTTCGGCGGTCAGCCCTGGGCGCCGGTGATAACCGCGGGCCAGGCCGGCGCCGCCGAGCAACAGCTCGCCATTGACGCCCGCCGGCAGCACCTGCAGGTTGCCGTCCAGCACCCGTGCGCACAGGTTCGGTAATGGCCGGCCCAACGCCGGGACGCTGCCCGGGCTCGGCTCGATCGGCGCCGTCAGCGCGCCCACGGTCGACTCGGTCGGGCCATAGTGGTTGATCACCTGACACGCCGGCGCCCAGGCGGCAATGCGTTCAAGCAAGGCCGGCGAGGCCGCTTCACCGCCCAGCACCAGGCATTGGCGCGGCAACCCGGCACCACGATGGCTGTCGCTGAGCAACGCCTCGATATGCGAGGGGACGATTTTCAGCACATCAATCTGCTCGCGCGCCATGTAGGCGGCAAAACGCTCGGCATCCAGGGTCAGGTCAAGGTCGAGCACATGCAGGGTGCAACCGGAGCACAGCGCGCCAAACAGGGTGGTGTGGCCCAGGTCGGCCGCAATGGTCGAGACCACCGCCATGCTTTGCGCCCCGGCCAGCGGCAGGGTCTGCAAGATGCCCTGGACATAGTTGACCAGCGAGCGATGGGCCAGGGTCACGCCTTTGGCCTGTCCGGTAGAGCCGGAGGTGTAAATCACATACGCCAGGTGCTCGGGGTCCAGCGCCAGCTGCAGGTCATCGTCACGGTATGCGCTGGTCGATGCCTGCTCGCCATCGAGCAGCAGCACCTGCAGCGTGTCCAGCGCCGGCAAGCGCTCAAGCAGGGCCTGCTGGGTCAACAGCAGGCTCACCTGGCTGTCTTGCAGCAGGTAGGCCAGGCGCTCGCGCGGATACTGCGGATCGAACGGCACATAGGCCCCACCGGCCTTGAGGATGGCCAGCAGGCCGACGATCATCTCCAGCGAGCGCTCAACGGCAATCCCCACCAGCACATCCGGGCCTACGCCCTGGGCCTGCAGGTGGCGGGCCAGCTGGTTGGCCCGGGCGTTGAGCTGCTGATAGCTCAGGCTGCGCCCGGCAAAGGTCACCGCGGTGCGCTGCGGCCAGGCAACGGCTTGGCGCTCGATCAACTGGTGGATGCACAACGGCGCATCGCTCACCGTCGGGCTCGGGCCCGACTGCTGGAGCACCGCCTCGCGGGCCTGCGCCGAGAGCATCGGCAATTCGCCGAGCGCCAGCTGCGGCGCCTGGACCATCGCCGTCAGCAGGTTCAGCCAGTGTTCGGCCATGCGCGCGATGGTGGCCGGGGCGAACAGTTCACTGCGGTAGGTGAAGGCCGCATGCAGTTGCCCGCCGCGCTCGAAGGTGTCCAGGGTGAGGTCAAAGCGGGTGGTCCGGCTGGTCCACTCCAGCGCCTGCAACTGCAGGCCGCCAGCGCTATGCACGGCGCTCAGGTCGGCGACTTGCGGCTGATGGTTGTACATCACCTGGAACAGCGGATTGTGGCCACTGTCGCGTTCTACGCGCAGGCCCTCGACCAATTGCTCGAACGGCAATTCCTGATGGGCCTGCGCCCCCAGCGCCGTGCCCTTGATCTGTTGCAGCAAGGTACTGACGGCGGCACTGGGGTCGAACTGCAGGCGCAGCACCTGGGTGTTGACGAAGAAGCCGATCAGGCCCTCGACCTCACTGCGATTGCGATTGGCGATGGGCACGCCAATGCGGATGTCGTCCTGGCCGCTGTAGCGCTGCAGCAAGAGCCCGAAGCCGCCCAGCAACAGCATGAACAGGGTGATGTTGTGCTGGCGGGCGGCGCCGCGCAGTTGCTCGGCCAGCACTGGCGGCACACTGAATTCATGACGGGCGCCGACCTGGCTGGGCCGTGGCGGACGCGGATAATCCAGCGCCAGCGCCAGCACCGGGTGTTCATCACCCAGCTGGGCGCGCCAGTAGTCCAGTTGCCGGGCCTGCTCACCCGCCTCCAGCCAGCGCCGCTGCCACAGGGCATAGTCACTGTACTGAATCGGCAAGGCCGGCAGTTCCAGCGCCTGGCCACGGTCGGCAGCGTCGTAACGGCGAATGAATTCGTCGATCAGCACGTTCATCGACCAGCCGTCGGCGACGATGTGGTGCATGACCAGCAGCAACACATGCGCCTGCTCGCCCATACGCACCAGGCTCACCCGCAGCAGTGGCCCCTGGGCCAGGTCAAACGGCAACAGGGCCTGGCGCTCGGCTTCGGCCCGCACCCAGGCTTCGCGCTGGTCTTCAGGCTGGTCGCTGACATCGTGCCGGGCAATCTGCAGCGCCTGCGTCACCGGCACCCGCTGCGGCAGGTCATCTGCCCCCTGGATGAACGCGGTGCGCAGGGTTTCGTGACGCGCCAGCAGGCCGGCGAAGGCCGCTTCCAGCGCCTGGATGTTGAGGGCACCGTTGAGGCGCACGGCGCTGGGCAGGTTGTAGGCGCCACTGCCGGGCTCCAGTTGCCAGAGCAACCACATGCGCTGTTGCGCATACGAAAGGCTTCCCTGATCGGCCGTTGCAATCTGCGCCGGAATCGGAAACTGGGCAAAGTCGACACCCTCGCGGCGAAGGCTTTCGAGGAAGATCCGGCGCTTTTCCAGCGGCAACTCTATGAATCGGCGGGCAAGCTTGCGAGCATCTTCGGCATTCATCGACTTTCATCCATCCAGAGGAACAACGAGCCCGCAGGCCCGGTAATTCAAGAAAAACGGATGACTGCGAAGGAAAATTAAGCGCAACTGGCCAGATCCCCCGGTGCCTCTGAAACATTTGCTTTCAACTAACCCTGCGGGTTTTACGATTCTCGTTCGTCTTATCTATTGCAGTCCCAAGGCTGAGCATCGGCTCGACCTCAATTTCTCTGAAAAGACACCTGCAATGTCCCAAAAACCGAAAAAGTCCAAATCCAGACTGTGGTTCCTGGTCCATAGCTGGCTTGCCCTGCCGATCTGGTTCTTCGTCCTGATCGTCTGCGTTACCGGCACCCTGGCGGTGGTCAGCCAGGAAATCGTCTGGCTGGCCAACCCCGATGTGCGCGCCAGCAAGCCCGATGGCGACGCCGAGCGGCTGAGCTTCCAGCAAGTGCTCGATGCCCTGCACAAGGCCGAACCGGACATGGCGGTGCGCTTTATCAGCCAGCCGGACGGTTCGCACTTTGCACTGACCGCGGCGGTGACCTTCCCCGATGGCAGCGCGCCGACCCTGTACGTCAACCCCTACACCGGGGCGATCCAGGGCAAGAGCCCATCGTTCAACTTTGAGGCCTTCACCCGTGCCTTGCACGGCTGGTGGCTGGTGCCGTTCACCAACGGCTACAGCTGGGGCTGGTACCTGGTGTCGCTGCTCGGCCTGCCGATGCTGGCCTCGCTGGTCACCGGGCTTGTGGTCTATAAACGGTTCTGGAAGGGCTTCTTCAAGCCGACATTGCGCTTTAACCATGGCGCGCGGATCTTCTGGGGCGACTTCCACCGCCTGAGCGGCATCTGGTCGATCTGGTTCATTGCAGTGATCTCCATCACCGGCACCTGGTTCCTGATCCAGGCGATCCTGGCCGACAACCACGTCACGATCTCCACCGAGCCGGTGGTGCCAGTAATTGCCCGCGAAGACGTGCCACGCACCGAAGCCGGCACACCTGCCCCGCGCATCAGCCTGGATGACGCCACGCGCATCGCCAAGGAGCAGATCGCCGGCCTGGACGTCAGCTTCATCTCCCTGCCCGGCAACGCCTATGCCCACCTCTACCTGGGCGGGCGCGGCTGGTACCCGCTGATGTTCCAGACGGTCAACGTCAACCCGTACAACAGCAAGATCGAGTCGCAGTTCTTGATCGACGACCGCTCGACCCTGGAGTTCGTTACCGAATCCATGCGACCGCTGCACACCGGTGACTTCGGCGGCCTGACCATCAAGCTGATCTGGGCCTTCTTCGGCCTGGTGCTGTCGATGATGGTGTTGAGCGGCCTGCTGATCTGGACCAAGCGCACCGCCCAGGCCACCGCCGCTGCCCTCAAGCGCGAGCGCAAGCCGCACAAGCAGGCCACCACCGCTACCGATACCGTCACGGAGGCGAGCCTATGAGCAAGGCAGCCGTTATGCCGCAAAGCCCGCTGAGCCGCTTCTGGCACAAATGGCGCTTTCACCTGAACATCCTGCTGTTGCTGATCCCGCTTGGCTTCATGCCCAAGTATTTTGCCGACGCCGCGATGTTTCGCGGTGACAGCGGCCTGGGCGAGCGTGAGCTCGGCGAGGTCAAGGTCGGCCCGTGGAGCGTGCAACTGGCCGAATTGCGCGACGAGGCACCGCGCGCCGATGGCCCTGCCGGTTACTTCAAGGCGTTCAATATCGCCCTGTGCCAGGCCTGCATCGCCGAGGTCAAGGCGGCTTACCTGCGCATCGGCAAGCCGCGCAGCCTGCGCGCCGCCGGGACGATCTTCTTCGGCACCCCGTACCGCATGAGCACCGGCCTGCCGATCCCGCTCAAGACCCGCGCGGACGCCGAGCTCTGGATCACCCTCGAAGGCTGGGACGGCAGCATGCACCAGGCCGCCGTGCCATTGAGCAAGGCCTCGCCGGCTACCGTTGCCTGGCTGAACAAACAAGGAGGCAAATGATGAAATTTCGTAAGCAGCTCCTGCCCTTGCTGCTGCTCGGCGCTGCCGGCCAGGCGTTGGCGCACAACCCGATGTGCGAATGCAAGGAAATCGACGGCGGCCAGATCCAGTGCACCGGCGGTTTTTCCGATGGCAGCGGCGCGCCGGGGGTGACCCTGGATGTGATCGGCTATGACGAATCGATCCTGGTGCCCGGCAAGCTTGGCGATGACTCGAAGCTGACCTTCAAGCGCCCGGACGGCGAGTTCTACGTGCTGTTCGACGCCGGCCCCGGCCACGTGGTGGAAATCGACTACGCAGATATCGAGCAATGAGCCGCGTCCAGGTAGTGCGCCCGGCCGGCGCCGGGCATGAAACCCTTTACGTGCTGCTGGTCAGCCTGCTGATCCTGGCCGTGGCCGCCGGCATCGTTGCCCTGCGCGGCGAACGCCTTGACGAGGTCAGCATCGAGGCCCATCAGCTGGATGCCCGCCGCGACCTCAATGCCGCCGAACAAGGGGTGTACGCCGACTTGCGGGTGGCGTTCGACGAGATCCAGGCGCGCCGCGAAGACGAGCCGCAACTGCTGGCCGTCGAGGTCCTGGCCGAGGAAGGCTTCCCGCCCTTCGTGGCCGACGCCAGCGCCGCCAGCCGCGGCCAGCACCAGTGGCAGCTGCTGGCGCCGCGCGCCTACCTGGGCCTGAGCCAGGCCCGCGAGGTGGCCGGCAGTTTCCTCCTGCTGGTGCCCGAAGCCGAGGACGGCGCCGCTGACGTCTGGTTGCAGCGCAGCGCCAGCGCCAGCGTGCCTGCCGACTTCAGCCAGGCCGCCCTGATCGCCGCCGGCTGGCAACAGATCGCCGCCCACTACGACGCCGGCGTCACCCGCCAGCATCGTCATTGACACAAGGACGCCCCATGTTTCGCGCCACCCTCGCCCGTCGCCTTCTCAGTGTGTTCCTCGCCTGCGCCCTGCCCGCCCTGGCCCTGGCCGATACCGGCAAGCCGCTGCGCATCGGCATCACCCTGCACCCGTACTACAGCTACGTGAGCAATATCGTCGGTGACAAGGCCGAGGTGGTGCCGCTGATTCCGGCCGGCTTCAACCCCCACGCCTACGAGCCGCGCGCCGAGGACATCAAGCGCATCGGCACCCTGGACGTGATCGTGCTCAACGGCGTTGGCCATGATGATTTTGCCGACCGGATGATCGCCGCCAGCGAAAAACCCAACATCACCACCATCGAATCCAACAGCAACGTGCCGCTGCTGGCCGCTACCGGCGTGGCCGCACGCGGCGCCGGCAAGGTGGTCAACCCGCACACCTTCCTGTCGATCAGCGCCAGCATCGCCCAGGTCAACAACATCGCCCGCGAGCTGGGCAAGCTCGACCCGGACAACGCCAAGTACTACAGCCAGAACGCCCGCGCCTACGCCAAGCGCCTGCGCAAGCTGCGCGCCGAAGCCCTGGCCCAGGTCACCGAAGCGCCGGGCGCTGAATTTCGCGTGGCGACCATCCACGCCGCCTACGACTACCTGGTGCGCGAGTTCGGCCTGGAAGTCACCGCAGTGGTGGAGCCGGCCCACGGCATCGAACCCAGCCCCAGCCAGCTGAAAAAGACCATCGACCAGCTCAAGGCCCTGGACGTGAAGGTGATCTTCTCGGAGATGGACTTTCCCTCGGCCTATGTCGAAACCATCCAGCGCGAATCGGGGGTGAAGATCTACCCGCTGACGCACATCTCCTACGGCGACTACAGCAAGGAGAAGTACGAGGTCGAGATGAAGCGCAACCTCGACACCGTGGTGCGGGCGATCAAGGAGTCCCAGGCATGACCGTGGCCCAGCCGCTGCTCAACCGCGCCTGCGGGCCGGACATCGCCTTTGCCGAGGTCGACCTGACCCTGGGCCGCACGCGGATCCTCGACAAGGTCAGCTTCAACGTCGCCGCCGGCAGCGTGCATGCGCTGGTCGGCCCCAACGGCGGTGGCAAGAGCTCGCTGATCAAGACCCTGCTCGGGCAGATGCCGCACCAGGGCCAGTTGACCCTGACCTGGCCCGGCGACGAGCAGATCATCGGCTACGTGCCCCAGGCCCTGGAGTTCGACCGTGGCCTGCCGATGACCGTCGATGACTTCATGGCCGCCATGTGCCAGCGTCGCCCGGCGTTTCTTGGCCTGTCACGCAAGGTGGCGCCGGCCATCGATGCCGCGCTGCAGCGGGTCGGCATGCTCGACAAGCGCAAGCGGCGCATGGGCGCCCTCTCCGGTGGCGAGCGCCAGCGCGTGCTGCTGGCCCAGGGGCTGATCCCGGCGCCGCAATTGCTGGTGCTCGACGAGCCGATGTCGGCGCTGGACGAAGCCGGTATCCAGGTATTCGAACGCCTGCTGCACGACTGGCGCGCCGCCGGCACCACGGTGCTGTGGATCGAGCATGACCTGCAAGCCGTGGCGCGCCTGGCCGACCGCGTCACCGGCCTCAGCCGCCGGGTGCTGTTCGACGCGCCGCCAACCCAGGCGCTGACCCCGGAGCGCCTGCTCAGCCTGTTCTCCATTCACCCGCGCAGCGAGAGCACCGCCTGATGAACTACGAAGAATTTCGCCTGCTGATCCAGGGCTGGGCTACCGCCGGTTACCTGCCAGAAGCCTTGGCCTATGGCTTTGTGGTCAATGCCCTGCTCGCCGGCCTGATGATCGGCCCGGTACTCGGCGGCCTCGGCACCCTGGTGGTGGTCAAGCGCTTTGCCTTCTTCTCCGAAGCCGTCGGCCATGCGGCGCTGACTGGGGTGGCCATCGGCATTTTGCTTGGCGAGCCCTACACCGGCCCCTATGGCAGCCTGTTCGGCTACTGCCTGTTGTTCGGCATCCTGCTGAACTTTTTGCGCAACCGCACCGGGCTGTCGCCCGACACCCTGATCGGCGTGTTCCTCTCGGTGTCGCTGGCCCTGGGCGCCAGCCTGCTGCTGATGCTGGCCGGCAAGATCAACGTTCATATCCTCGAGAACGTGCTGTTCGGCTCGGTGCTGACCGTCAGTGGCCAGGACCTGCTGGTGCTCGGCATCGTCGCCAGCCTGGTGCTGGCCCTGGCCTTGCCGTTGTACAACCGCATCATGCTGGCCAGCTTCAACCCGCAACTGGCAGCGGTACGCGGCGTCGCGGTGAAACGCCTGGACTACCTGTTCGTGGTACTGGTGACCCTGGTCACCGTAGCAGCGGTGAAAGTCATCGGCGCGATCCTGGTCGGCGCCCTGCTGGTGATCCCGGCAGCCGCGGCGCGCCTGATCAGCCAGTCGCTCAAGGGCTTTTTCTGGGCCTCGGTGCTGATCGCCACCCTGAGCACCCTGGTGGGCATTCTGCTGCCGATCGTCTTCGACCTGCCGGTGCCTTCGGGTGCGGCGATCATCCTCGTCGCCGGCTGCTGCTTCGCCCTCGCCGCCCTCGCCCGCGGCCTTGTTCCACGCCTGCAAGGAAACCCGGCATGACCTTCAAACTCCAGCACCTGTGCCTGGCCCTGGCGCTCGCCGGCCTGCCCACCCTGAGCCTGGCCCAGAGCGCCCCGGCAGCGGCCAAGCAAGCAGCGGCCGGGGTTACCGTCCTGGCGTCGCTGCCGGTGACCCACAGCCTGGCCAGCGCCCTGCTCGACGGCACCTCGGTGAAACTGCAACGGGCAGCGCCAGCGAATATTCCGGCCTCGCGCCAACCGTCGTACTTCAGCGGCCGTGGTGGCGCCAGCCTGCAAAAAGCGGCCGGCGGCGCCGATGCGGTGATCGGCCTGCGCTCGATCTGGAGCGACGATCCGCTGTACCCGGTGGCCCGGCGCAGCAATATCCGCATCGTCGAAATCGACGCCGCGCGCCCGGTGGATGGCGCCCTGCCGGGCATCGCCGTGCAGGGCAGCAATGCCTTTGCCGGCTACCCCTGGCTCAACCCGAGCAACCTTGGGCGCATGGCCGATGTCCTGGCCAACGACCTGGGGCGCTTGAGCCCGGCGGACCAGCCGAAAATCCAGGGCAACCTGGCGGCCCTCAAGCGCCAACTGCTGGAGCTCAGTGCCGGCAGCGAAGCGCGGCTGGCCGAAGCGGACAACCTCAGCGTGGTCAACCTCTCGGATCGCCTGGATTACTTGGTCAGCGGCTTGAACCTGGACCTGATCGATCACCCGCAGGTGGCCGATGACCAGTGGGATGCGGCGGCGCTCAAGCGTCTGGGCGATGAACTCAAGGGCCAGGACGTGGCGCTGGTGCTGCATCACAAGCAGCCAGGCCAGGCAGTGGCCGAGGTGATCGCCGCGTCCGGGGCCAAACTGCTGGTGGTGGAGACCGATGCGCAGGATTCGCTGGCGGGGCTGAAGGCCAGTGTCGAGCAGGTGGTGGGGGCGTTGCTGGCGGGTAGCAGCTGACCTTGGCTATTTAGGGGCTGCTTTGCAGCCCATCGTCGGCAAAGCCAACTCCCACAGGTATTGCGGCGTTATCAGGGTCAATGCAAGACCTGTGGGAGCTGGCTTGCCAGCGATTGCTTCACCACCGACTCAACGTTTCATGCAGCGCTGATAGCGTTCATCCACCCGCTTGGCAAACCAGGCCGTGGTCAGTTTGCGGGTGATCTTCGGGCTCTTCAGTTCAATGCCCGGTAGCTGCGCCCGCGGCACGGCCCTGCCCGCCGTGCCATCGGCCAGGGCATAGACACCCTTGTACAAGCGGGTGTCTTCGAACGCCAGGCTGTCGCCCTTCTCCAGCTGGTCGCGGATGCTGACGTTGCGCAAATCCAGCTTCACCCCCAGGCGCCTTGCTGCCTGCTCGGTGGTACCCGGCATGATCGCCCCCGGCGCGATCAGGTCGCCGTCCAGGGCCAGCTGCACGCCCGTGGCGCGGCTCAAGGCACTCTGGAACGCCGCGTTGCGACTGGCGTACCAGCCGGCATTGAAGTCGCCAAAACGATAGAGCGGGCGATCATAGTGGGTGGGGTAGCCGAGCAGGTGAGCGATGCCAAAATACAGGCCGCCACGGCGGCTGAAGACTTCCTGGCGGATGGTCCCGCCATAGGTGTAGGGGTAGCCCTGGGCATGCTGTTCGGCAAAGTCGATGCTCACCTGCATCGGCCCACCGGTACGCACCGGGTTCAAACCACCGAGCAGGGTCTTGCCCATGGGCAAGGCGCCGATCAATTGATCAAACAGGTCGCTGAGTTCTTTTTCGCTTCGCACCGCATCCAGGCGCTGGCCGTAGGTTTTGCCGGTCGGCGAGCGGGTTTGCAGGGTGGCGTCGATCAGTAGTTTGGGGATGTGCAGGCTGGCCGCGCGGCGGTCGATCTCTTGCCGGGCGATGCGGCCCAGGCCCGGCACTTTCGGGTCGGCCTGGAAGGTCGATTCCTGTTCAGTGACCGCCAGCACCGCGCACAGGTTGCTCTTGCTGGCGCTGATCTTCTGCGCGGCGAAGGCGCTCTGGATATCCCGCGCCCAGCCTTCACGGTCCTTGGTGCTGGCCGGCAGCAGGCGCACGATCTGTGCGCGCACCTTGGCCGGGGCCTGCTCAGGCGCTTCACGCTGGGTGACGCAGCCCTGAACCGTTAACAGCACGCTGATAACCACCAGCCAACCGGGTACTTGCATGGGCTCTCCCGCCACATCTGGCAACAGCTGCACAGTAGCGGCGGTCGGGCACGACTGCAATCAGCAGCCTGGTTTGCTCAGTTGCGTGCCGATGGTCACCGCGGTGATCGCCACCGGTTTGAAGCTCTGCAAGGCGACCGGGTCGAAACTGCGTTCGCAGTTGTATTTGGTTTCCATGACAAAGTCTTCGCCCTTGTGCTTCTTCATCTCGTCCGCCCATGTGTTCGAGGCAGCGATGGCCGCGTCGTCGGTGAGCATGACTTCGGCCAGGACCTGGGTGAAGCCGACCGCACGCGGCCCTTCCCACAGGGCATACACCGACGGATCGGCGGCGTTGCCACACATTTCCAGGCAGTCGGCATAGAACTCCAGCGGGCCACCGGTAGACTCATGCAGCGCGGCAAAGGTCAGCGGCTGGTTGGCTGGCGGGGCGAAGGTGCCGATGAACGAGCTGAGGTCGGCCTTGCAGGTCGGCGACAGCTCCAGGCGCAGGTCGTTGATGCTGCCACCGGTAGCGTCGGCAGTGATCTCGCACCCCTGCACCTTGTAGGTGTGCTTGTCGCCTAAGCTGGTGCGGGCAATGCCTGCGACCGACTCGAAGTACTTGAGGTTGGTGCCGAGCATTTCACCGTTGAAGACCTGGGCGACAGTGGCCTGGGCCTGGGCGAACAACGGCAGGCAGACCAGGGTCAGGGTCGAGCCGATAGTCAGCAGTGCACGCGGTTTCATCTGAACATCCTGTAAGCAATGAAGTGGCGCGCACTTTAATGCAGCGCCGCGCACAACACCACTGGCCAGTGCCCGAGCCCGACGCTCACGGCTGCTCGCCAACCATGTAGGTCTTGCTGACAGCGCGGAACTGTTCGTGGGCCGAGCTGCCGAGCAACTCGAAAACGACCATCTCGCGGGTGACGATCTGCGCCCCGGCGGCACGCATGCGGGCAATGCCGGCATCGCGGTTGTGGGCGCCGCGACAGTCACAGGCGTCCTCGACCACGAATACCTGCTTGCCCAGCTCCAGCAGGTCGAGCACGGTTTTCAGCACGCAGATATGGGTTTCCATGCCACAGACGATCACCTGCTCGCGGGCCAGCAGCGATGCCGGCAGGCACTGGGCAGCGACGCAGGAGAAGTGCAGCTTCTCGACCACCTGAGCCGCTGGCGAGGCCTCCTTGAGCTGCGCCACGGTCGGCCCCAGCCCCTTGGGATACTGCTCGGAAAATACCGTCGGCAGGCCCAGGGTAGCGGTCGCCGCCAACAACCAGCGGGTGCGCGCCAGGGTGCCGGCCGGGTCGCTCACCGCGCCAATGAGTTTTTCCTGAACATCGATGACCAGCAGGCTGGCCTGGTTCGGCTTGATCAACATCACGTGCACCTGTGCTCTGGCTAAACCCCAAGGCTCGCCCATTCGCCGTCGCTGCGTCAACGTTCAAGCCGACAGGCGATGAGGTTCCAGGGCGGCGCTGAGCACGCCGAGCACCCGCTCTTCATGCTCATGGATGAAGAAGTGGCCGCCAGGGAAAATGTCCAGCGAGAAATCGCCGAGCGTTTCCTCGCGCCAGGCCAGCAATTGCGCTTCGCTGGCCTTGTCGGCCTCCCCGCCCAACACATGCACTGGGCAACGCAAGGGCCCACGCTGGCGATACACATAACGCCCGCACAGCATGAAATCGGCACGCAGCACCGGCAGGGTCAGGCTCATCAGCTCCTGGTTGGCCAGCACCTCTTCCGGCGTACCCTGCAGCGTGCGCAGCTCGTCGATCAGTACCTCATCGCTTTTGGGCTCGCGCCAGTTGCCGCCGTCGTAATCTTCGCGGCGGGTTGGCGCAGCCGTGCCGCAGGCAAACAGTGCCACCGGTGGCGGGCAGCCCAGGGCCTGCAGTTCGTGGGCCAGCTCGAAGGCCAGCAAGGCCCCCAGGCTGTGCCCGAGCAAGGCATAGGGCTGGCTGGCGGCCAGGCGCTGCTCATGGGCAAGCTGGCGCGCCAGCACCTGCATGTCGGTCAACAGCGCCTCGCCCAGGCGCGCGCCACGCCCGGGCAGCTCCACCGGGCGCAGGTTCAGCCAGGCCGGCAGCTTGCGCCGCCAGCGGCTGTAGACCATGGCACTGGCACCCGAGTACGGCAGGCACAACAGGGTCAATACAGACACAGGTGCCCCTTACTGCGCCGCAGCGGTTTCGGCCATCTTCTGGCGCAGGCTCAACGGGCGCATGTCGGTCCAGACTTCGTCGATGTATGCCAGGCACTCCTGCTTCAGGCCGCTCTTGCCGACGCTACGCCAGCCCGCCGGGATCGCCTTGTAGTCGGGCCAGATGGAATACTGCTCTTCGTGGTTGACCACTACCTGGAACACGATGTCGTCGCGGTCGAATACGGATGTCATTGCCTGTCTCCTGGATTGATTGGGCCCGTCACGCGCGTGGCGTACGCTGGCGTTCTAGAGAACGAGCGACAGGCCCGACAAATTAGTCCGCGCGCGGTAGCGCCCTGGTTTCAGGTATTGGACTTGAGCTTGGTCCACAGCCGCGTGCTCAGGCGGGCGATGGCACTGAACTCGGCGTCAGTCATCGGCCGGGTAAGGCTGGCGCTCAGTTCCATGCCGTTCGGCCAGCCGCTGAAAACCGGCGGTGTCTATTCGTTGTGCCTGCAGGCCGCAGGGGTTGGGCATCCGGCGTGCGCGGTGGTAATGCAGTGGTTTGCCGAGCAGCTCGGTCGCTGATCCTGTTACATTTACCGCCTGTCCAACCCTCCAGAGCCTGAAAATGGATCTTCACGCACTTCTCGCCTTCACCCTGGTTGCCGCGATTGCCATCGCCAGCCCCGGCCCCGCCACCTTGATGGCGATCAACAACAGCCTGGCCTATGGGCCGCGATATGCGGTGTGGTCCTCGTTGGGCAATGCCAGCGGGCTGTTCTGCCTGTCGGCGGCGGCCATGCTCGGCCTCGGCGCGCTGCTCGCCAGCTCCGAGTGGCTGTTCAACGCAGTGAAAATTCTTGGCGCCGGCTACCTGTTCTATCTCGGTGCCAAGCAGCTGATGAAAAAGAGCCCGATGCTGGCGAGCGACGTTGCGGCGGGCCAGGCAGCGGTCAAGCCATCGCGCTTGAAGCTGTACAAGTCGGCCTTCCTCACCGCCGCCACCAACCCCAAGGCAACGATGTTCTTTACCGCCCTGTTCCCGCAATTCATCGACCAGAGCGCTGCGCTGCTGCCGCAGTTCCTGATCCTCACCGCGATTTTCATGGCCTTGTCGCTGACCTCCTTGAGCCTGTATGCCGCCCTGGCCTCGCGGGCCAAGGGCGTACTGACCCGGCCTGAGTTTTCCAGGTGGGTCAGCCGGGTGGTGGGCTCGACGTTTATCTGCTTTGGTGCGGCGATCCTGACCATGCGCCGCCAGGGTGCTTGATCTAGAGAGCAGCGCAAATCCTGTGGGAGCTGGACTTGCCAGTGATCGAGCGCGTAGCGCTCGTATCTCAGGCAATGCCTGGTGTGTTGGCTGTACGGCGACATCGCGGGTCAAGCCCGCTCCCACGGACAATGCATCAACCCTGGTCGACACCACGCTTGAATACCCACCCCAACCCCGTTACCCTCCTTCAGTCGCTGCCAATTCAGCGACCGGGTGTGCAAGCCCGAACGATGTGGAGCAATCAGTACCTTGAGACCTTCCCGGCGCGTCTTTGCGTCCGAGGAATAGTTTTATGGTGGCTGTGCGTGGGAGGCCTTCGGGTCTGCCGGGTCCTATATCCTCGGTCTTGCACACCTGCGCACAGCTGCCACCCATTCGTGTGCAAGCGGATGCTGGCAGTTTCCTGGCTGATATAGGAGATGCAGCATGATCAAGATCGTTCCTGATCCACCGCCAGCCGGCGCCCTTCCTCACACTGCCGACACGCCTTTCGGGGCTTGTGCTGCAGGTCATCCCCCGTTGTTTTCTGTACGCGCCGGTATCGAGGCGCATGACGCGTTGGTGCATGCGTCGATGTATTTGCGTTGCGCCCATGACACTGGCATGCAGGCATGCGACAAGGTTGATGCCGACGCCCGTGGAACGATTTGGGCGACACTGCACTCGGTCGAGATGGCCAAGGGACTGGTGGATGCCTTGCTTGATGGGATCGAGGCACAAGCCTTGGAGCGCAAGGCAGCCAGGTAACAATCCAGGGGGACGCAAGTGCCTGGTTTTGGGGCCGCAGGTGCGGCCCATCGCTGGCAAGGCCAGCTCCCACAAACCTCCAAAGACCTACCCAACGATGAACTATCAAGCCCCGACTCTCTGGGCTGGACATCAATACTGGCCACTTAGTAGCATCCAATCAGCAGGACTGCGTAACTCAATACGACTATCACCAGCCAGGGAGGCTAAATGAACACGATTGTCCATCGCCCCATCCACGCAGCTCTACGCCCCACTCTCGGTTGGTCCGATACCTGGCAGGGCCCTGACCAAGGTCTGATCCGCTGCTGGGAGGCTGGTCGTGAACGAGCCCTCAAACATCCCGACATTGCCCGGCGCTGCATCGCCGGTGAGCTCCCCGTGCTGGGCTGGAAAGGTGGTGTCGAACGCACCTTGAAGAAACTCGAGAAGTTCGGCTCGCTCAAGTATCTGGCTCACTGGCAAGGTTTACGCGGTGACGACCTGCAAATCGATACCACAGCGGAACTGACGATTAGCTGCAGCCGTACAGGGATGGTCGTGACTTTCACACCCGAGCAAAGCAAATACTACAACTCACAGGTTGAAAACGAAGAGTAAGGAAGCTTGCATCATGGTCGACTTGCATCAGGAATTCGAAAACAGTCGTTTCTACCACCAGGCCCGTATCGACCGACGCTCGGCGGACGCCTTACTCGGCATTGCCGCAGGGCTCACTGCAGATAACACCATCAACCAGCGAGAGGCTGAGTTTCTAAAAAACTGGATCGAGCAACATCTGGCACACCTGGATGATCCAGTGATCAACCTGCTCTACCGACGCCTGGCCAATATGCTCAGCGATGGAATTCTGGATGCCGACGAGTCGACGGAATTGTTGGAGATACTCCAGCAATTTACCGGTGCCCCCAGTAATAGTCCTCGCCCTTTTACTGCGCCCACCACACTCCCCCTTAATGATCCAGCACCTGCCCTCGACTGGCCAGATAGGGTGTACCTTTTTACTGGCGCCATGGCCTATGGGCCACGTAAGGAGTGTGAGGCCCTTGTGCTAGATCGCGGAGGCTTGATTGGCGGCTCGGTGAGCAAAAAGGTGCACTTCCTGGTGGTCGGGAGTGTCGGGAACGAGCAATGGCTGCACAGTAGTTATGGTACGAAGATCAAGAAGGCCGTGGAGATCAGGGAGGCTGGGGGAGGGATTGCGATTGTTAGCGAGGAGCATTGGCAGAGGGCGGTATTTGGTTAAATTCCTTCGACTTACTACTCTATATAACCATCACGGACGATAGAAATTTCAACAGCTACCTGCAAGGATCTTTAGATGAGCATTGAGCACGCCCCCCTTACAAAAGAGCAGCGCACAAAAAAAATTAACGAGTTACTTAGCGACTCAAATAGGCTCTTAACTACTACAAGCAGCCGCCTCAATGGAAGATCCGAGCAATTGATCATTGCCTTCTGGAAACAACTTATCAGCAATTGTAATACCGCCCTGCTGCTGATGCGTGAAGGCTTTGAAAATGAGGCAATGGCCACGACACGACTCGCCTTGGAGAACTTATTCCACCTCGGGGCCTTGGTAAAAAAACCTGAAACACTGGACAAACTAATCAATAATTTAAGTAAAGAGCTTAGAAAGCAGGCCGATGCAATACACAACGACGCCTTATCCTCCAGCACCCTCACCAAAGAAAACGCAAGTGATTTAAGTGATTATTTAACCGCCACAAAGGAAGAAAAATATCAAGGCGCCAGTTTGCACGAGATGTCGAAAACAGCAGGCCTAGAATTCTTATATCACAGCAAGTACCGCAGCCTTTCCACCTCGTCTGCACACTCGACCTTGGTCGCGGCCCTGCAGTTCGACGCCCCCGAAGACCACCAAAATGAAGTGCTGACTTTTGTCGAAGAAATGCTAAGCCTCTCCATGGCTCTCATTGATCTGCTCCTCAAGAACAGCCCCCCCAAACCTGAAACCAAGTAGCGCATGCGTCGACATATTCTAGTGGCGCCGTAAATCATTACTCCAGCTATTGCATCACACCACGCTGGCGCGCTGCAGGCTGCTGACATGCCCCACACCGGCCGCCTGCAAGCGGCTGACCAGATCGCCACGGGCCTCGCCGCCACCTGCGCGGATGTATTCAAGCTCGGCCGCGGTGATCAACACCACCGGCACCAGGGTCACCGGCGACAGCGGCATGCCCTCCAGACGGGTCGGGAAATCCGGCGCCGGGCCGCCCAGCAGCACACCGATGCAGTCGTCCTCGGTCACGAAATGCTCGGGAAGCTGGCCGCTGATGTGGTGCGACTGGCTGAAGCCGGGCAGCTCCAGAGACAACGCACCGTACCTTGCCAACTGCTGGGTGATGCCGCCGGCATCGGCCACGGTTTTGGCGATGTTCTCGATCAACTCGAATGCCCAGCTGCGCTTGAACGGGTCGACTTCGCCCAAAGGTCCACGGGCATGTTCCGGGATGTCCGGCGTTTCGACGAACAACTCCATCTCGAAACCATTGCCTTGCCCCTGGGCATCATCGAAGGGGTCGGACAAGCCTTCGGTCGCCAGGATAATTGAGTCGCCACGGCGCACTACCCGATAGGCCTGACGGGTCGAGGGCCAGTGCGGGCCGCCGGAAAAACTCGGGCTGATGAGGTAGGCAAGGACATCCCGTTCCACGCTACCGACGCTGCTCCAGTGACGATCCAGGCAGGCTTCACCGGCAAGCCTTGCGGCCTGGTTGGCATCTTCGGCTTGCGCGATTGGCGAATCTTCCTGGGGCGCTGGTCGTTTAAATGAGTCGAGTAGCTTTTTCAGGAGGTTCATCTGCGATCCTTGCGAGGTGGACATCTATGCTAACCACTCATTAGCATCGGCACTACCCCTGGCACACCAGAACACCCATCCCATGCCTGCAACACTGAAAACCTGTTGGCCCCTAGGCTGGTGCAATGTGCCCGGCCTCGACTACAGCGCAGCGACCATCGACCTGCAGGCCATTGTGCCCAACGCCGGCGAAAAGGCCTGGGCGCGGTTCGACAAGCGCGACACGGTGCAGGCTGGCGATACCGTGCAACTGCTCTGGTGCCCTCCGGTGTCTGCCGTCAATGGCTGGAGCGAACAGCCTTCGGAAATTGCCCTGAGCTACCTGCTGACTGCGCTCGTGCTCAGCAGCATGGGCGACACCTATGAACTCGACATCCTTGGTAGTGAGCGGCTACTGCCAATGCTCAGGTCCCTGCCCCGCGATCAGGGCGCCTGGGCACTGCAGCAAGTCGGTGGCGAGGTGGGACAGATCTTTGCCCTGGAGGAAGCCTGCTGGAGTGCCAGCGCGGAGGTCGATGGGCTGACCTATCTGAATGCCTGCACGCCGTTCGAAGCGCATATGGAGCTGATACTCGAGGTGACCGGCGATGAGGTTGTCGGGCTGTTCTCGGCGCATGTCGACCCGGGCGGGGCTTTCTATTCGTTTGGCCGGCGCAAGCTGGAAGGTCGGGAGCGGAAGGCGGTCGAGCAGGTGCTGAAGATTGCGCAACCACTCAAAGACTCTCAGGGCCGCTACCTGCTGACTTGAAGGCCTCATCGCTGGCAAGCCAGCTCCCACAGGCCCTGCACCTTTCCTGAGAACAGCGGCAAACCTGTGGGAGCTGGCCTTGCCAGCGATGGGTTGCAAGGCAACCCCGAGGGCCTACTGGCCGAGCAACTCCCGCGACATCAACCACTGCTCCTTGCCCCAGGCCTCGAACCGCTCGCGCACGCTCCAGCCGCGTTTGGCGTAGTACGCGCTCTGGTCATGGGTGTGCAGGTACAAGGTGGCCACGCCGCGCCCCCGGGCTCGCTGACAAATCCCTTCAATCAGTTTTTCCGCCAGACCCTGCCCGCGAGCCTGCGGCTCGACCAGCACACAAGCGAGCCAGGGCCCTAGCTCCGGGCGCCCGGGCAGGTCATCGCGGGCCAGCGCAGCGCCACCGAGCAAGCGTCCTTGATCGAGCGCAACCAGGCATTGCCAGTCACCGTTGCGCTGGCCCTCGGCGAACTCTCGCTGCCATGCTTCCAGCGAAATATCGGCGTACTCGTAGCTGAACTGCCGATACAGCCGCTCGGCGAAGGTGTCGCAGTGCTGCATGTGGTGTTCAAGCCATTCCAGGTTCGGCATGTGCAGTCCTTTTTATGTTTTGCTCAGGTGCCCGAGCGCTCGGGCAACAGACTACGGTCAAACACGAAGGGCGTCTCGGCTTTCGGCGTGTGTTCGAACAGTTGCTGGGGCCGGCCCATTTTCGGGAAATTCTTGTCGCCGGTGTCGCGAATCCAGCCCTCCTCCTTCATGCGCTCCAGGCGCTTGCGCAGGGAGGTGTTGTTGACCGGGTGACCGAGGCAGGCCTGCACGGCGTTGAGTGCATCGAGCACGGTGAAGCGCTCGGGCGCCAGGTACAACGGCAGGTTGGTATAAACCGCCTTGGACGCCAGGCGCTCGCACGCCAGTTGCACCAGCAGGTTATGGTCGAACGGCAGCACCCGCTTGCGCCCGATGACGCTGGCGACCTCGACAAAGCACAGCTGCTCAGTGCCGGCCTCGACGTCCGGGCCAAGCAAGGCCAGGTAGTAGGTGCTCATCGACCAGCCACGCGGGTCGCGAAAGGCATTGCCTTCGGTGCCCACCTGCTCCAGGTGACGCGGCAGGATCCGGGCTTTTTCGCTCATCGCCCGGTCAGCCGCCGCCGCCAGGGTGTTGTCCGGGGTGCGGCCGTTGACGATCACCCCCGGCAGCGCCCATTCACCTTCGTGGGGCGCACGCTCACGCCGGTACAACAGCACTTCCAGCTGCTTGCTCTCGGGGTTCAGGCGCAACGCGACGATGTCGACGCTGGCCAGTACTTCTGCAGCACTCACTGTGGACTCCTATACACCTCAAACTCTTCAACGATGTCGGGCAGGCACCAGGCTGCCGGCAACGCCTGGCCATTGCGCAGGCCGGCGCGGATGGCCGAGCTGTGCACGCCCAGTTGCTCCTCGGCCACCAGCAGGCCGAAGTCGTCCAGCAGTTCCTGGCCTCGATAAAAGCCAGCAACATTGGCCTGGTTATCCTCGCCGATGACCAGGGCGATATCAGCGCGGGCAATACCGCTGCGCTTGCTCAACGCGCACAGCAGGTCATAGCTGTACACCGCCCCGCCCTCGCCGCCCAGCTCACGCTCCACGGCCGAGCAACTGACCCGCTCGCTCCCGAGCCGCTCGATCAGCCGCTGCAACCAACGACAACGCAGGTCGAAGTCAACCATGCGCTTGCCATAGGCATGCCGGTAACTGGGCACCACGACCACCTGATCGGCCCACTCCAGCGCCCGGGTGATCACGCTCAGGTGGCCGGGGTGCGGTGGGTCGAAAGCACCACCGTACACGGCCAGACGAAACCGCACCGGGCCCGACTCATATATTTCACTATGCATACTATATCCACCGTGGTTGCTTCTGAAAAAGAAAAAGCGGTTGACATACATATTACACCTAGTGAATTATGTGTCCACACCCAGTGCAGGAGCCACCCCATGAAAATCGCCAGCTTCGATGTCGACGCCCAAAACGGCTTCACCGACAACGCCCCCTCCGAGTTGCCAGTCCCCGGCGGCGCCGAGATCGCCCCGGCACTCAACGCCATGGCCAAGCGCGCCAGCCTGCGCATCGGCAGCAAGGATGCCCACACGCCGAAAGCCGCCTGGGTGGTGGGTAGTCACGCCGAGATGCTGCAGCCACTGGACATGGCCAACGCCGACCTGACCTGGGTCAGCCACTGCGTGCCGGGCACCCCGGGGTTTGAACTGCTGGCCGGCCTGCCCGCGCCGATCGACTACGACTTCTTCGTCTGGAAAGGCATCGAACCCGACCTGCACCCCTACGGCGCCTGCTACCACGACCTGGCCAACCGCCGCTCCACCGGGGTCATCGAGTACCTCAAGGTGCAAGAGGTCAAAGCCGTGATTGTCGGCGGCCTGGCCCTGGATTTCTGCGTCAAGAACACCGCCCTGCAACTGCAGGCCGCAGGGTTTCAGGTGTTTCTCTACCAACCGGCATGCCGGGCGATTTCCGCCCAGGGCGGCGCAGCGGCCATGGCCGAGATGACCGGCCAGGGCGTGATCGCCTGCACCGACCTCGCCAGCCTCGACCAGCAACTGAACGCATTCAAGGGAGCATGAACATGAGCGAGAGCGTCTTCGGCCCAAGCATCATCCAGAACCTGCTGGACACCGACTTCTACAAGATCACCATGATGCAGGCGGTGCTGCACAACTACCCCAACGCCGAGGTGGAATGGGAGTTCCGCTGCCGCAACAGTGAAGACCTGACCCCGTACCTGGCCGAGATCCGCTACCAGATCGAGCAACTGGCCGAGGTCTCGATCACTCAGGATCAACTGGCGTACCTGGGGCGCATCCCTTTCATCAAGCCGGACTTCATCCGCTTCCTCAGCCTGTTCCGCTTCAACCTGCGCTACGTGCACGTTGGCGTCGATGATGCCGGGCAACTGGCGATCCGCCTGCGCGGGCCCTGGCTGCACGTGATCCTCTACGAGATCCCGCTGCTGGCGATCGTCTCCGAAGTGCGTAACCGCTACCGCTACCGTGAAGTGGTGATGGAACAAGTGGGTGAGCGCCTGTACGAAAAACTCGACTGGCTCAAGGCCGAAGCGTCGCCTGCGGAACTGGCCGGCCTGCAACTGGCTGATTTCGGTACCCGTCGGCGCTTCTCCTACCGGGTCCAGGAGCACGTGGTGCACACCCTCAAGCAGGACTTCCCGGGGCGTTTTGTCGGCACCAGCAACGTGCACCTGGCGCGCGAACTGGACATCAAGCCGATCGGCACCATGGCCCACGAGTGGTTCATGGCCCACCAGCAACTGGGCCCGCGGCTGATCGACAGCCAGGTCGCGGCACTGGAGTGCTGGGTCAAGGAATACCGCGGCCTGCTGGGTATCGCCCTGACCGACTGCATCGGCATGGATGCCTTCCTCAAGGACTGCGACCTGTACTTTGCCAAGCTGTTCGACGGCCTGCGCCACGACTCTGGTGATCCGCTGCTGTGGGCCAACAAGGCCATCGCCCACTACGAGAAACTCGGCATCGACCCGAAGAGCAAGACCCTGGTGTTCTCCGATGGCCTGAACTTCGCCAAGACCCTGCACCTGTACCGCGAGCTCAGCCCACGAATCAACGTCAGCTTCGGCATCGGCACCAACCTGACCTGCGACATTCCCGGCGTTGAGCCGATGAACATCGTGATCAAGATGACCGCCTGCAACGGCGCGCCGGTGGCGAAGATCTCCGACAGCCCAGGCAAGACCCAATGCCGTGACGAGAACTTCGTCAGCTACCTCAAGCACGTGTTCAAGGTTGAAGGCCAGTAAAGGAGAAGCACATGAACAGTCGTCAGATCGAGATTGCCAAGGCCCTGGGCGTGGTGGCGCCCTTCGCAGATAACGCGGCAGTACAGAACGAGATCCGCCAGCGCATCGATTTCATCAAGCAGACCCTGCTCGATGCGCGCTTGAAGGTGTTGGTGCTGGGCATCAGCGGCGGCGTCGACTCGTCAACCGCCGGGCGCCTGGCGCAGTTGGCGGTCGAGCAATTGCGCGCCGAACAAGCCGACGGCGGCTATCGCTTCATCGCCATGCGCCTGCCGCACAACACCCAGCATGACGAGCCCGATGCCCAGGCGGCGCTGGCCTTTGTCGGCGCCGATGAGTGCATCACGGTGAACATTGCAGACGGCGTCAACGGCCTTGCCGGGCAACTGCCGCAACTGGCCGAGCTCGCTGACGGGCAACGGGATTTCGTCCTCGGCAACGTCAAGGCGCGCCTGCGCATGCTGGCCCAGTACACCCTGGCCAACGCCCGCAATGGCCTGGTGATCGGCACCGACCATGGCGCCGAAGCGGTGATGGGGTTTTTCACCAAATTCGGCGACGGCGCCTGCGACCTGGCCCCCCTGAGCGGACTGTGCAAGGGCCAGGTGCGGGCCATTACCGCCGCGCTGGGTGCGCCGGAACACCTGGTGCACAAGGTGCCGACCGCCGACCTTGAAGAACTGCGCCCGGGCCTGGCCGACGAGCAGGTGCATGGCGTCAGCTACGGGCAGATCGATGCCTTCCTGCAGGGTGAAAACGTCGATGACGCGGTCGCAGCCATCATCATCAATGCCTACGACAAGACCCGGCACAAACGCGAATTGCCCAAGGCACCGGCGGCACGATTCGATACAATGCTGCCATCCTGAATGGACTCACCGGAGACTGTTGTGCAACGCCTGATCCTCACCGCCCTGTCCGCAGCCGTCCTCGCCGGCTGCGCGACGCCCTCCAAGGAAAGCCTCGACCAGTACATCGGCACCATGCTCGCCCAGCCGCTGTCGACCTACAGCCTGTTTCGTGAAGGCGATGTGCTGAGTTTCCAGGTTAACGTACCGGCCAACAACGGCTTGACTGATCGCAGCTTCCAGCTCGAAGCCTCCTGCGCTGAGCCGAACGTGGCGATCATGTACCTGGATGCCGATCAGCGCGCCTACTTCAAGAACCCCAGCGGCTACGCCCCGCCGCAGCCGATGCCTGATCGCTTCCATGCCATCCTGATGAACAACCCAAGCTTCGCCGGGGCCTGCAAGACTCAAGCAAAGGCCGACTGGCGCAAGCTTAAAGGTGAAGATGGCGAGCCATGGGTGCTGGTCGATCGCAACAGCATCAACAAGATGGGCAACGACGTCAGCCTGTGGGCCGCCTTCGACCAGCCGAGCATCCTCCTCGACCTGCCGTACAACGCGCCCTACGCGCAAAAGCGTGAGCATCACCGCTTCAACTGCAGCACCGGTACCTACACCCTGCTGGCCGGCTACGATGTCGATGCCAACAACCGGGTCACCGACGGCATGGTCCCGTCACTGCCCAAGCCCGAGCCTGTGGCCGACAGCAACGCCGACTACCAGGCGCTGTTCGCCCTGGCCTGCGCCACGCAGGATAAAGTCGCGCAACTGGCGCCATTCAGCCCGCGCTTCAAGGCACCGATCGTCACGGCCGTGTTGCCGCCGGTCAGCCCATCGGTGATGGTCGCCCTCGAGCGCCTGCAACTGCCCAAGCCGGCACAGCCGCTCACGTACCTGGACGCCGTCGGCACCTCGACCATAAAAGGCAAGACCTCGCCCATGCGCGAGGAGCAGTTCCTGTCGGTTGATGGCAATAGCCAGCAACTGATGGTGATCCTGCGCGGCAAGGGCTATGAGGCGCAAAAGATCACCTGGCGCGGATTGATCCCGCTGGTGAGCAAGACCGACTTCACCGGCATGAGCGAAAGCAGTGCGCTGACCAGCCTGAGTTTCAAGGGCGACTGGAAGACCATGGCGGTGGGCAGCAAGCTCAGCTATTCACAGCAAGGTGCGACCAACAACAACGTGATCGGCCAGTACGGCAAGGACCTGAAGATCACCGAGTGCACGGTGCAACAGCAACTGTCGGCCAGCACCCTCAACGCCAGCTTGAGCGGCAGCGCCAAGGCGCTGGACTGCAGCGTGCAGGGTGACGAGGACAAACGCGTCAATCACCTGTTCTACCTGGAAGACTACGGCTACTTCTTCAGCGCCAGCATCGACAAGAACACCTTCTACTACAATGATCTGCGCCTGCAGACGGTGAAGTGAACCCTGGGGCCGCTGACGCGGCCCATCGCCGGCAAGCCGGCTCCCACATTGGATCGGCATGCACCATTCCCTGTGGGAGCTGGCTTGCCGGCGATGGACCGCGAAGCGGTCGCAAACCAGGCGACTCAGTCAGGCAGGCTGCCCCCCCGATTTGCAGCCCCCACGCTTTGGCTGGCAAACTTCGCCCATGCACGATACCCCGCTACAACCCGCTCAGCTCGGCGTCGCTGGCGTCTGCTGCATCAAGCAAGCGCATGCCGCGCAGCTGTTCGGCGTGGCGCAATCTTACGGGCGCAAGTACACCAGCAGCAGCCCACTGTCCCAGAACCTGCGCGCACTGATCGACGAAGACACCCGTCGCCTGGCTGCCAATACTGACCCACACCCCGAGAACGCCATGATCCTGCGCCCCGAAACCCCGGCCGACGCCCTGGCCATCGAACAACTGACCGCTGCAGCCTTCGAGCAGGCACCCCACTCAAGCCACACCGAACATTTCATCGTCAACGCCCTGCGCCGCGCCGAGCAATTGTCGGTGTCGCTGGTGGCTGAAGTCGCCGGGCACATCATCGGCCATGTGGCCTTGTCGCCGGTGACCCTGTCTGACGGCAGCACCGGCTGGTATGGCCTGGGCCCGATCTCGGTGGCGCCCGAGCGCCACGGCCAGGGCATCGGCAGCCAGTTGATGCGCGCGGCGCTGCAGGCCCTGCAAGGATTGGGCGCCAACGGTTGCGTGGTGCTGGGCGATCCAGGCTACTACGCACGCTTCGGTTTCGAGGCGCACCCGCAGTTGCAGCTGCCGGGCGTACCACCCGAGTATTTCCAGGCCCTGAGCCACAGCGGCCAGTGGCCGCAGGCCCAGGTCAGCTATCACCCGGCCTTCGAAGCCACGAGTTGATCACAACCTTTACGGAATGATTTGCACCCACGGCGATCCTTGTACAAAATCGCCGCCTTTGCCTCGAAAGGATGCGTGCAATGAAGTTCGAAGGGACTTTCCAATACATGGGCCAACACGGGATCGTCTTCAACGTCTCGCAGATCACCCTCACCGACAGCGAACGCGGACGCCTGCGCGAGCTGCATTTTGGCGAAGCGAAAAGCGCCCACTACGAGGTTAACAGCAAGGTTGTCGAGGTCTACGACAAGATGCTGGCCAAGAACCTGCCGTGCGTGATGAAGATCGCAATCTCCAAGCCGCTGACCCGGCAACAGGGCGACACCCTCAACGCTCAGCGCACCACGGTCGTCAACGCCTGCGCCTCGGCCTTCACCGCCGCCACTACCAGCGTGGCCTCCTCCTTTGTAGGTGTGCCCGTGGGTGCCGCCGTGCGTACCTACGCCAATGAAATCCTGCCGACCTACCATGCCGGCGATGTGCTGGTCAGCATTGACGCCCAAGTCAATGGCGGGATCGGCCCGCAACGAACCATTTCGACCATGATCATCAAGACCTGAGTGAGACTGCTCCGCAAACGCCGTCGGTTTGAGCAGGTTGGCTGAGGTTTTGTAGGGGGCTGATCGCTAATTTGGGATCAGCCCTACTGTCTTGTAGGAGTGGTACGACATACACCCAAAGTTGTTTTGGGCATCTTTCCCTGCTTGTCGATGAGGTGCGCGTGGCGCGTCTGTATTACACAGGGAAGGTTGTTGTGCAGATACAAAGAACCTATGAGTACGCCGGTCACTTCGGCATCGTTTTCCACGTCTCACAGCTCATCGTCCTGCCGGATGATCGCGCACGGCTGCGCGAGTTGCATATCAGCGAAGCAAAGGGGGCGCACTACGAGGTCAACACAATGCTCGTAGCGCTCTACGACAGAATGCAGGCCGGCAATCGTGCCTGCGAGATGAAAGTCGCTATTTCTCGAGCGCTGAGCCGTCAGCAGGCTGATAGGTTGAACAGCCAGCGCATTGACGTTATCGCTGTCATCGGAGGTTACTTTGGGGGCGCCGCCACTCTGCTCCTAACGCCTGTTTTCGGATCCCTCGTTGGATCCGCCGCTGCCTCTCTCACCGAACCACACCTGCCGATTTATCATTCCGGCGACATAATTGTCAGCATCCAGGCATCCGTCAGTGGGGGTATCGGCCCCCAACGATCGGCTTCCTCAATGATCATCAAGAATCAAGGCTGAAGACGCCATGGCAGAATTCAGCCAACTATTCCTCGCCTTCTTCCTCTTTGTTGTGATCGAGCGCCTGCTCAAATCCAGCACACTCCGAAAATGGCTAAGCCTGACGTTATTGCTGGGAGGCCTACTTGGTAGATTCACGTTGGAAGGTATCTACTGGCTCGGAATTGACCTGCACCTGATTGCACTTTTTGCAATTCTTGGTGGCTTGGAGTTGTTCTTCAGGCGTAACCGATTCGATGAGGACGCTTGAGTACAGCCCATGTCAGACGTTACCCAACTGTGCTACGCGCTGATCCTGATTGCATTTATGGATCATTGCCTGAAACCCTATTTACTCCGCAAATGGCTGGGGCTGGCGCTGGTGACGGCCGCCATTACGTTGCTGTTTGTGCCGGGCGGCCTCTATTGGCATGAGTTGAATCTGCCACAAGGCCCTTTGTTCGTACTCTTCGCGGGTTTGACTCTAGTCAAGGGACGCCGCAAGTTTCAACCAGACGAATGAGTGAATATCTTCAATACACCATCCTTCTGGCTGTATTTTACCTCCTGTATTTCTTCTTCAGGCCTTATCGGCTAAGAAAACGCTGTGGCGTCGTATTGTTTGGCGTCGGCATGATCACCAGCTACCTGCTTCCAGCCCGGGCAGGTTCACTGGATATCGAATTCATTGCCATCTGCATCACAGGGGCCGGTGGAGCGAAAATGGTTAAGCCTGATGTTATTGCTGGGCGGCCTGCTGGGTAGAGTCACGCTGAGCGAAAAAAGTTACTGGGGCGATTTTGACCTGCATCTGATTTCGCTTTTTGCAATTGTCGGAGGCCTTGAGTTGTTTTTCAGGCGCAACCGCCACGAAGAAGATGCCTGAGCAGAGCACACACCATGTCTGAAGTTACGCAGCTATGTTACGCGTTGATCCTCATTGCATTTCTGGATCATTGCCTAAAACCCTATTTAATTCGTAAATGGCTAGGACTTTTCCTATGCGCTGCCGGCATTACTTTACTGTTTACACCGGGTGGCACTTATTGGGAGGCAATGGATCTGCCCCTAGCGCCTTTGCTCGTATTCTCGGCAGGTATGACCCTGATCATCGGACGCCGTAAGTTTCAACCGGACGAATGAGCGAATATCTTCGATACACCGTCATCCTGGGTGTGGGACTGCTCCTCAAACGCCGTCGGCTTGAGCAGGCCGGCTGAGATTTTCCAGGGGCTGATCGCTAATTTAGGATCGGTCCTACCTTCATGCCGGAGTAATATGACATACGCCCGAAGTTGATTTGGGCACCTTTCCCTGCACGTCGATAAGGTGCGCCTGGCGCGTATTACACAGGGAAGGTTGTTGTGCAGATCGAAAAGACCTATGAGTACGCCGGAAACTTCGGCATCGTTTTCCACGTCTCGCAGCTCATCGTCCTGCCGGATCATCGCGCCCGGCTGCGCGAGTTGCATATCAGTGAAGCGAAGGGGGCGCACTACGAGGTCAACACAATGCTCGTGGCGCTCTACGACAGAATGCAGGCCGGCAATCGTGCCTGCGAGATGAAAGTCGCTATTTCTCGAGCGCTGAGCCGTCAGCAGGCTGATAGGTTGAACAGCCAGCGACAAACTGTGAGCACTACTGTAGCCGGGGCCTTTGCCGGCTTCGCCAGCTGGCTGATCAATCCATTGATTGGAAAAGCCACAAACACCGAAGCAGGCGACTTCATTAAAAACCGCATACCCACCCACCATGCCGGAGATGTAATCGTCAGCCTTCAAGCGTCGGTCAGTGGCGGCATCGGCCCCCAACGTTCAGCTTCCTCAATGATCATCGAGAATCAAGGCTGAAAAGAACATGTCAGAGTTCAATCAATTCCTCCTCGTCCTGGCGCTTTTCATCCTGATAGACCGTCTGGTCAAGCCGTCCAGGCCACGAAAATGGCTCGGCCTGGCTTTCTTGGGTGGCGGCTTGCTTGGCAGATTGACACTGACCGAAAGCCATTGGCTTGGCTTTGACTTGCAACTCGTTTCACTCTTTGCAGTTGTCGGTGGGCTGGAGCTGTTCTTCAGACGTCATCGATTCAATCCCGACCTCTGGGCCTGAGCAGAACATACGCCATGTCTGTAATTACACAAATGTGCTACGCAATGATCCTGATGTCAGCGATAGACCACTGCCTGAAACCCTACCCGATAAGAAAGTGGTTAGGGATTTCGCTTTGGGGGGCAGGTACATATGGTCTCTTCGCATTTCCTGACAAGTACTGGTACGAACTGGACATTTGGCTAGTGTCATTGCTCATCTCAGGTGCTGGCTCCAGCTTATTCTTCAGGCGTCGCAGGTTTGACCACCTGGACTGAATGGCTCTGTACCTGCGCAATTGCTGCTCGACAAGCCGAGCAACCACCTCGACCTGCCCTCCCTCGCCGCCCTGGAAGCCATGCTGCGCCAGTATCGCGGGACCTTGCTGGTAGCGTCCCACGACCAGGTGTTCCTGCGGCAACTGGCACTGGACGGCTATCTGCAGTTGGGCGAAGGCTCAGAACTGCACGTCTGCGGTTGATTGCAGGCGGGCAAAGGCGCCGCCCAGGGTCAGGTTGTGGTGGGCGATGATCGCCTCGGCCGACAAGCCGGGGGTGTCCATGCAGGTGTGGGCATCGCTGACCAGCACCACGTTGAAGCCCAGCTCGCGGGCAACCCGGCAGTTGGTGTCGACGCAGTACTGGGTTTTGAGGCCGACGATGACCAGCTCATCAATGGCGGCCTCGCGTAGCTGATCGGCCAGCGAGGTGGCAAAGAAGGCACTGGGGCGGGTTTTATCGAACACGATGTCGCGGGCAGGATTGACCGCCAGCGCGGGCAGCAACTGCCACGCGGGGCTGCCTGCGGCGATCGGCGACCCTTGCGGGCCGGTGTGGCGAACCGCAAAAACCGGCGCCTGGGCAGCGTGGGCAGCGCCAATCAGGGTGTTGACCTTGTTCAGTACCCGATCACCCTGCCAGGGTTGTTCGGGGCCATGGAACAAACCCACCTGCATATCCAGGACCAGCAGTGCGCGTTTTGCGTGCATCTTCATCTCTCCGTGATTGGCCAGCCCGGACGGAGAAAAGACAAGGCCCCGTCCATTGCTGGCGGGGCCTTGGTTTACCTGCTGCCTAAGGTTAAGCAGCCGTACCCGCCCCGCGTATGGCGGTGGTAGTGGTACGCGACGAGGTCAGCAGGCAAAGCTTCATGCTTCGATAATGCGCCCGGACTGTGGAACGGTCAATGTCTGTCGCGCCAGGCAGCGGCAAAGATTTTCCCTGCGACCAAGGTCCAATCTATGACTGGGCGTTCCCGATCTGCACGGGATGTATTATCGTGGCCGAGTGCGCAATAAGAACCGCCTGCCAAAGCAGGCATCTGCAACCGAATCGAGGGTGCCATGAGTAACGAAAGCATTAACTGGGACAAGCTGGGCTTCGACTACATCAAGACCGACAAGCGCTACCTGTCCTATTTCCGTAACGGCGAATGGGACAAGGGCACCCTGACCGAAGACAACCAGCTGCACATCAGCGAAGGCTCGACCGCGCTGCATTATGGCCAGCAATGCTTCGAGGGGATGAAGGCCTACCGCTGCAAGGACGGCTCGATCAACCTGTTCCGCCCGGACCAGAACGCCCTGCGCATGCAGCGCAGCTGCGACCGCCTGCTGATGCCGCAGGTGCCGACCGAACAGTTCATCGACGCCTGCAAGCAGGTGGTCAAGGCCAACGAGCGTTTCATTCCGCCGTACGGCAAGGGCGCCCTGTACCTGCGACCGTTCGTCATCGGCGTGGGCGACAACATCGGCGTGCGTACCGCGCCGGAGTTCATCTTCTCGATCTTCGCCATCCCGGTCGGCTCGTACTTCAAGGGCGGCATGACCCCGCACAAGTTCCTGATCTCCGACTACGACCGCGCCGCGCCACAAGGCACCGGCGCTGCCAAGGTGGGCGGCAACTACGCGGCCAGCCTGCAACCGGGCTACAAGGCCAAGCAAGCCGGCTTTGCCGACTGCATCTACCTTGACCCGCTGACCCACACCAAGATCGAGGAAGTCGGCTCGGCCAACTTCTTCGGCATCACCGCCAACAACGAGTTCGTGACGCCGAAATCGGCTTCGGTACTGCCAGGCATCACCCGCCTGTCGCTGATGGAACTGGCGCAATCGCGCCTGGGCCTGAAGGTCATCGAGGGCGACGTGGAAATCAACAACCTCGCCCGCTTCGTCGAGGCTGGCGCTTGCGGTACCGCTGCGGTGATCACCCCGATCGGCGGCATCCAGTACGGCGACAAGTTGCATGTGTTCTACAGCGAAAGCGAAGTCGGCCCGGTCACCCAGAAGCTCTACAACGAGCTGACCGGCATCCAGAGCGGCGACATCGAAGGCCCGGCGGGCTGGGTTGTGAAAGTCGCCTGACCTGCAATAGGGGCCGCGCTGCGGCCCATCGCCGGCAAGGCCGGCGCCCACAGGGGTCGGTGCATGCCGGCCCATTGTGCCTCCCCCCTAGATGAATTTTTCTTTAACCCGGGCACCGCCTATTCTTTGGCACAATCAGGTTTCTACCCGCCGCCCAGGTAAAAGCATGCCCCGCGTACTGACTATCGAAGACGACGCTGTCACCGCCCAGGAGATCGTCGCCGAGCTTTCCAGCCATGGCCTGGAAGTGGAATGGGCCAACAACGGCCGTGAAGGCCTGGCCAAGGCCATTGCTGGCGGTTACGACCTGATCACCCTGGACCGGATGCTCCCGGAGGTCGATGGCCTGACTATCGTCACCACCCTGCGCACCCTGAAGATTGCCACGCCGATCCTGATGATCAGCGCCCTCTCGGATGTCGACGAACGGGTCCGCGGCCTGCGTGCCGGCGGTGACGACTACCTGACCAAGCCGTTCGCGTCCGATGAAATGGCCGCCCGCGTCGAGGTGTTGTTGCGGCGCAACAGCGTGCCCCTGGCACAGACCCGCCTGCAGGTCGCCGACCTTGAGCTGGACCTGATCAGCCACGAGGCCAAGCGCGGCGATCAGACCCTCAACCTGCTGCCCACCGAGTACAAGTTGCTGGAATTCCTCATGCGCCACGCCGGCCAGGTAATTACCCGGATGATGATTTTCGAGGAAGTCTGGGGCTACCACTTCGACCCGGGCACCAACCTGATCGACGTGCACATCGGACGCTTGCGCAAGAAGATCGACGCCGCTGGCCAGACACCGCTGATTCGCACCGTGCGGGGATCGGGCTATGCCATTGCCGAACCCGTCTAAGGGCTGGAGCTCGTCCACCAGCCGCCTGCTGGCGCTGTACAGCTTCCTGTTCGTGGCCTGGAGCAGCATCCTCATGGGGGTGCTGTACTTCGAGGTCTCGGGCTACCTGAACAAGCTCACCCGCCATTCCTTGCTGCAGCGCCAGCACCTGTTCGCGCACATGAGCGGCAAGCAACTCGATGACGCGCTGATTGCCAGCCAGGCGTTCGAGGAGCGCAGCTTCGATGCCTATGGGCTGTTCGATGGGCAGTTCAATCCGCTCGGCGGGCAGATCCGCCAAGTGCCGCCCGAGCTGGGCCTGGATGGCAAGATTCATGAACTGAGCCGCTGCCTGGACGCCGACGACCCGCACCTGCCCCGCGACAGCTGCGATGCGGTGGCGATCAAGGTCCGCGATGGCCGCTGGCTGCTGCTGGTGCGCGACAATGGCTCGCTGTTCGTGGTCACCCGGATCATCCTCCACGCGCTGCTCTGGGGCCTGTCGCTGACCATCATCCCCGGCATCGCCGGCTGGTACCTGCTGCGCCGCCGGCCACTCAAGCGGATCCGCGCGATCCAGGCCAGCGCCGAGCAGATCGTCGCCGGCGACCTGACCCGGCGCCTGCCGCTGTCGGCGCGGCGCGACGAACTGGACATGCTGGCGGCCATCGTCAACGCCATGCTCGACCGCATCGAGCGCCTGATGCATGAAGTCAAAGGCGTGTGTGACAACATCGCCCACGACCTGCGCACCCCACTGACCCGTCTGCGCGCCCAGCTCTACCGGATTCGCCAGCAGGCCGGCGATGATTCACCGCAGGCCGAGGCGCTGGAACAGGCCATTGGCGAAACCGATACCTTGATGGCGCGTTTTCGCGGCTTGCTGCGCATCAGTGAGCTGGAAGACCGCCAGCGCCGCGCCGGCTTCGTCGAGCTTGATCCCCATGGGCTGCTGCAGGAGCTGCATGACTTCTACCTGCCGCTGGCCGAAGACGGCGAGATTGACCTGACGCTGGACATGCCTGAACAACTACCGGCACTGCACGGTGACCGCGAGTTGCTGTTCGAGGCGCTGGCCAACCTGGTGGGCAATGCCATCAAGTTCACCCCGGTGCAGGGTCAGGTGCTGATGCGTGCACTGAGCGATGCCAAGGGTGTGCATATCGAGGTGCACGACAGCGGCCCGGGGATTCCCGAGGATGAACGCGGGGCGGTGTTGAAGCGCTTTTATCGCAGTGAAGAAGGCCAGCGTCACCCGGGGTTCGGGCTGGGCTTGTCGATCGTTGCGGCGATCGTTGACCTGCACGGCTTTGAGCTGGAGGTGGGAGGGAGTGAGCTGGGTGGGGCGAAACTGGTGTTGCACTGCAGGACGGGTGTCGTCAGTTAGGGGCTCATCGCGGGGCAAGCCCGCTCCCACAGAGGATTGCAGTCTTCTGTGGGAGCGGGCTTGCCCCGCGATTGCTTAGTCAGCCAGACGCCAGGTCGTGCCGCCCTTGCCGTCTTCCAGCACCACGCCCATGGCGGTCAGCTGGTCGCGGATGCGGTCGGATTCGGCCCAGTTCTTGTCGGCGCGCGCTTGCAGGCGCGCCTGGATCAGGGCTTCAACCTCGGCGGCATCAACCTTGCCTTCGGCACCGGCACGCAGGAAGTCATCGGCGTCCAGTTGCAGCACACCGAGCAAGTCACCCAGCTCGCGCAGACGACCGGCCAGGCCAGCAGCGGCCTGTGGGTCGCTCTCGCGCAGGCGGTTGATCTCGCGCACCAGGTCGAACAGCACGGCGCAGGCTTCGGGGGTGCCGAAGTCGTCGTTCATCGCCACGGTGAAACGCTCGACGTACTCCTCGCCACCTTCAGCCGCCACCCGCGGCAGGCCGCGCAGGGCGTGGTAGAAGCGCTCCAGGGCACCCTTGGACTCGCGCAGGCTGTCTTCGGAGTAGTTGATCGAGCTGCGGTAGTGGCTCGACACCAGCAGGTAGCGCACCACCTCCGGGTGATACTTGTCGAGCACGTCGCGAATGGTGAAGAAGTTGTTCAAGGACTTGGACATCTTCTCGCCATTGATGCGAATCATGCCGCAATGCATCCATGAGTTGGCGTACTGCTTGCCGGTCGCGGCCTCGCTCTGGGCGATTTCGTTCTCGTGGTGCGGGAACTCCAGGTCGTTGCCACCGCCGTGGATGTCGAAGCTCTCGCCCAGGCAGCAGGTGGACATCACCGAGCACTCGATGTGCCAGCCCGGACGGCCCGGGCCCCACGGCGACTCCCAGCTCGGCTCGCCCGGCTTGACGCCCTTCCAGAGGACGAAGTCGAGCGGGTCCTGCTTGGCTTCGTCGACCTCGATGCGGGCACCGATGCGCAGGTCTTCGATCTTCTTGCGCGACAGCTTGCCGTAGCCGACGAACTTGCCGACCCGGTAGTACACGTCGCCGTTGCCCGGCGCGTAGGCATAACCCTTGTCGATCAGGGTCTGGATCATCGCGTGCATGCCGGCGATATGGTCGGTGGCACGCGGCTCCTGGTCCGGCGGCAGGATGTTCAGGCGGCGCTCGTCTTCGTGCATCGCGTCGATCATGCGGGCGGTCAGGGCGTCGAAGGATTCGCCGTTGTCGTTGGCCCGGTTGATGATCTTGTCATCGATGTCGGTGATGTTGCGCACGTAGGTCAGGTCGTAGCCGCTGTAACGCAGCCAGCGGGTCACCAGGTCAAAGGCGACCATGCTGCGCCCGTGGCCCAGGTGGCAGAAGTCGTAGACGGTCATGCCGCAGACGTACATCCGAACCTTGTTGCCTTCAAGCGGTTTGAAGACTTCCTTGGTCTTGCTGAGCGTGTTGTAGATGGTAAGCACGAGAGTTCCTTAGCTGCCCCACGAATCGCGCAGGGTCACGGTGCGGTTGAACACCGGGCGACCCGGCTGGGAGTCTTTCAGGTCGGCGCAGAAATAGCCTTCGCGCTCGAACTGGAAGCGGTCTTCTGGCTGGGCCTGGCCCAGGGAAGGTTCCGCACGACAACCGGTCAGCACCTGCAGCGAATCAGGATTGATGTTGTCAAGGAAGTTGCCGCCATCTTCGGTCTTCTCGGGGTTGGCCGAGCGGAACAGACGATCGTACAGGCGCACTTCGCATTCGACGCTGGCAGCGGCCGGCACCCAGTGGATCACGCCCTTGACCTTGCGGCCTTCGGGGTTCTTGCCCAGGGTGTCCGGGTCATACGAGCAGCGCAGCTCGACGATGTTGCCGTCGGCATCCTTGATGGCCTCGTCGGCGCGGATCACGTAGCTGCCGCGCAGGCGCACTTCACCGGCCGGCTCCAGGCGCTTGTAGCCCTTTGGCGGCTCTTCCATGAAGTCGTCGCGATCGATGTAGATCTCGCGGGCAAATGGCAGCGCGCGCACGCCCATGTCTTCTTTCGGGTGGCGCGGCAGCTCGAGGTTCTCGACCTGGCCTTCGGGGTAGTTGGTGATGACCACTTTCAGCGGGCGCAGCACGCACATGGCGCGGGGCGCGGTGCGATCGAGGTCGTCGCGGATGCTGAATTCGAGCATCGACATGTCGACCACGCCGTCAGAGCGGTTGGTACCGATCATTTCGCAGAAATTGCGGATCGAGGCCGGGGTGTAACCGCGGCGACGGAAGCCCGACAGGGTCGACATGCGCGGGTCGTCCCAACCGTTGACATGCTGCTCGTCGACCAGTTGCTTGAGCTTGCGCTTGCTGGTGATGGTGTAGTTCAGGTTCAGGCGGCTGAACTCGTACTGGCGCGGCTTGGCCGGCACCGGCAGGTTGTCGAGGAACCATTCGTACAGCGGGCGATGGCCTTCGAACTCCAGGGTGCAGATCGAGTGGGTGATGCCTTCGATGGCGTCCGACTGACCGTGGGTGAAGTCATAGTTGGGGTAGATGCACCAGGTGTCACCGGTCTGGTGGTGGTGGGCATGACGGATGCGATAGAGGATCGGGTCGCGCAGGTTCATGTTCGGCGAGGCCATGTCGATCTTGGCCCGCAGGACGCGCTCGCCGTCCTTGAACTCGCCGGCCTTCATGCGCGCGAACAGGTCGAGGTTCTCTTCGACCGAACGCTCGCGGAACGGGCTGTTCTTGCCTGGGGTGGTCAGGTTGCCACGGTATTCCTTGGCCTGCTCCGGGGTCAGGTCGCAGACGTAGGCCTTGCCGGCCTTGATCAGCTCGACCGCCCAGGCGTGCAGCTGGTCGAAGTATTGCGAGGCGTAGCGCACCGGGCCGGTCCACTCGAAGCCCAGCCACTTGACGTCGCTCTGGATCGCATCGATGTACTCCTGGTCCTCTTTGGCCGGGTTGGTGTCATCGAAACGCAGGTGACAGGCCCCACCGAACTCCTGGGCCAGGCCGAAGTTCACACAGATCGACTTGGCATGACCGATGTGCAGGTAACCGTTGGGCTCTGGCGGGAAACGGGTGACGATGCTGCTGTGCTTGCCCGAGTCCAGGTCTGCCTGCACGATCGGACGCAGGAAGTTCGCAGGGATGGCGGGAGCGCCTTTGGCAGCGGCGTTGGGAGCGGTGTCGGCAGTGGGCTTGCTCATAGGATCCTTGAATACGGGGTGCACGGCCTGGGTAGGCCGACTGAATCAAAGCGCTTATCATAGCCGAAGCGGTCGAGCTGCCGACAGCATCGCGCCGACAAACTGGCGCGATATTCGCCGGCGAATGCAAAAAAACTGCCGCGAATCACGTATCGCGGGCTGTAGACTGTACGTCAGGTGTGTATCGCGATACTGCGCGAACAATTTCCAATGCCTTGAAAAGAGCGAATTTCAGCATGTCCAAAGTCAAACTGAGCACCAACCACGGCGACATCGTCCTGCAACTGGATGCCGAAAAAGCCCCGAAAACCGTCGAGAACTTCGTTCAATACGTGAAAGAAGGCCACTACGACAACACCGTGTTCCACCGTGTGATCAAGGGCTTCATGATTCAGGGCGGCGGTTTCGAGCCAGGCATGAGCCAGAAGAAAACCCGCGCCAGCATCCAGAACGAAGCTGACAACGGCCTGAAGAACGACAAGTACAGCATCGCCATGGCCCGTACCATGGAGCCGCATTCGGCCTCGGCGCAGTTCTTCATCAACGCCTCGAACAACGATTTCCTCAACCACAGCGGCAAGAACGTGCAGGGCTGGGGCTACGCGGTGTTCGGTAAAGTGACCGAAGGCCAGGACATCGTCGACAAGATCGAAGCCGTTGCCACCGGTTCCAAGTCCGGTCACCAGGACGTGCCGAAGGACGACGTGATCATCGAGAAAGCCGAGATCATTGAGTGATACTGCTGATCTCTGATCTGCACCTGCAAGAAGAACGCCCGGACATTACCCGGGCGTTTGTTGATCTGCTCGACGGTCGTGCGCGACACGCCGAGGCGCTGTACATCCTCGGCGACTTCTTCGAGGCATGGATCGGCGACGACGCCATGACGCCCTTCCAGACCTCGATCTGCCAGGCCCTGCGCGCCCTGAGCGACAGCGGCACGCAGGTCTTCCTGATGCACGGCAACCGCGACTTCCTGCTCGGCCAGGCTTTTTGCAAGGCCGCGGGCTGCACCCTGCTGGCGGACCCCAGTGTGGTCGAGATGGGTGGTGAGCCGGTGTTGCTGATGCACGGCGACAGCCTGTGCACCCGCGACCTGGCCTACATGAAAATGCGCCGTTACCTGCGCAACCCGCTAAGCCTGTGGATTCTCCGGCACCTGCCGCTGAGCACCCGCCAGAAGCTTGCGCGCAAGTTGCGTAGCGAAAGCCGGGCGCAGACGCGGATGAAGGCCAACGACATTGTCGATGTGACCGCGGAGGAAGTGCCACGGATCATGCAGCAGTTTGGCGTGCGCACCCTGGTGCATGGCCATACTCATCGACCGGCGATTCACAAGCTGGTGGTCGGCGATCAACCGGCGCGGCGTATCGTGCTGGGCGATTGGGACCGGCAAGGCTGGGCGTTGCAGGTGGATGAGCAAGGGTTTCAACTGCAGCCTTTTGCTTTTCCCTGATAGGCCCGATCGCTGGCAAGCCAGCTCCCACAGGCACAACACCTGACCTGTGGGAACTGGCTTGCCAGCGATGCTTTTCTTCAGTGCCCCGCCGACGCCGGCCCGGCCTTGGCCGCGAACGGCGGCTTGGCCAGCCATACCAGCAGAACCAGGCCAGCGAAAATCCACCCCATCAGGGTGAAGTAATCCACCGTCGACATCATGTACGCCTGGCTGCTGAGCATCCGCTCCAGCTGCGCATACGACTGCCCGCTCGCCCCGCCCAGCTGGTTCAACGCCTCACGGGTGGCCGGGTCAAAGGTGCTGATGTTCTCGCTCAGGTAGGCATGGTGCTGGTCCGCCCGGCGAATCCAGATCCAGGTGGTCAACGACGCGGCAAAACTGCCGCCCAGGGTCCGCAGGAAAGTCGCCAGCCCCGAGCCGTCGGCAATCTGCTGCGGCGGCAGGTCGGAGAGCAGGATGCTCAAGGTCGGCATGAAGAACAGCGCCACGCCGATGCCCATGAACAGTTGCACCAGGGCGATGTGCTGGAAGTCCACTTCGTTGGTAAAGCCGGCGCGCATGAAGCAACTGGTACCAATCGCCAGGAACGCCAGCCCGGCGAGCAAACGCAGGTCGAACCTGTGTGCGTACTTGCCGACAAACGGCGACATCAATACCGGCAACAAGCCGATGGGTGCCACCGCCAGGCCCGCCCAGGTGGCGGTGTAGCCCATCTGCGTCTGCAGCCACTGCGGCAGGATCAGGTTGATGCCGAAGAACCCGGCATAGCCGCCGACCAGCACGATGGTGCCGATGCGAAAGTTGCGGTGCACAAACAGGCGCAGGTTGACCACCGGGTGCTTGTCGGTCAGCTCCCAGATAATGAACACCGCCAGGAACACCAGCGAGATCAGGCTGCCGATGATGATGAAATTCGACTCGAACCAGTCCAGGTCATTGCCCTTGTCGAGCACGATCTGCAAGGCACCGACGCCGATGATCAGGCTCAGCAGGCCGATGTAGTCCATTGGCTGGCGGCTGGTGCTGACCGGGCGGCTGCGCATCTGCTGGCGCACCACGGCAGCGGCGAACAGGCCGATCGGCACATTGATGAAGAAGATCCACGGCCAGCTGTAGCTGTCGGTGATCCAGCCACCCAGAATCGGCCCGGCAATCGGCGCCACCACCGTGACCATCGCCAATAGCGCCAGGGCCATGCCGCGTTTGGCCGGCGGATAGACCGCAATCAGCAGGGTCTGGGTCATCGGGTACAGCGGCCCGGCAACGATGCCCTGAAGCACGCGAAAGCCGACCAGCTCGGGCATCGACTGGGCGATGCCACACAGGAACGAGGCCAGCACGAACAGCAGCGTGGCCCAGATGAACAGCTTGACCTCGCCAAAGCGCCGGCTCAACCAGCCGGTCAGCGGCAAGGCAATGGCGTTGCTCACCGCAAACGAGGTGATGACCCAGGTGCCCTGCTCCGAGCTCACGCCGAGGTTGCCGGAAATGGTCGGCAACGCCACGTTGGCGATGGTGGTGTCGAGCACCTGCATGAAGGTCGCCAGCGACAGGCCGATGGTGGTCAACAACAGGCTCGGCGGCGTAAAGGAAGCCTGATTGCCGCTCATCGCTGCGCCGTCTTGCTGGAGCCTGCACTGTTGTCATGGATCAGCTTGGTGATCAGGGTATCGGCCTCGACCAACTGACGGTCGTACACCTGGGTGGCGAACGAAGCCTTCTGCGGCGGCTGCTGGGCCAGGACCGGGCCGCTCTGGTCGTGCAGGTCGACCTCGACCTGGGTCGACAGGCCGATGCGCAGCGGGTGCTTGGCCAGTTGCTCGGCATTGATATGAATACGCACCGGTACCCGCTGGACGATCTTGATCCAGTTGCCGGTGGCGTTCTGCGCCGGCAGCAAGGCAAAGGCGCTGCCGGTCCCGGCGCCGAGGCTGTCGATGCTGCCGTTGTACTTCACCTCACTGCCATACAGGTCGGCAACGATGTCTACCGGCTGGCCGATACGCATGTTGCGCAGCTGGGTTTCCTTGAAGTTGGCGTCGATCCACAGTTGATCCAGGGGGATTACCGCCATGGTCGCGATACCCGGCTGCAGGCGCTGGCCCAATTGCACGGTGCGCTTGGCCACGTAGCCTGTGACTGGCGCCACCAGCGTGGTGCGGGCGTGGTTCAGATAGGCCTGGCGCAATTCAGCGGCGGCGGCCATCACCTCGGGGTGCGACGACACCACGGTGTCATCGACCAGCGCGGTGGTGGTGTTGAGTTGCTGTTTAGCATCATTCAAGGCGCTTTGCGCCGAAGACAGGTCGTCGCGGGCGTGGGACAGTTCTTCCTTGGAGATCGCCCCACCGGCGGCCAGGGTTTGGCGCCGATTGAAGTTCTCCTGAGCTTTTTTCAGCTCGGCCTGGCGCGCGGCCACCTGGGCCTTCTTGCCATCGACGTTGCTGTACAGGCCACGCACCTGGCGCACCGCACGCGCAAGCTTGGCCTCGGCGGCCTGCAGGCCGACCTCGGCATCGCTCGGGTCGAATTCGAGCAGCATCTGGCCTTCGTGGACCAGGTCGCCATCGTCAGCGCCGATGCTGACCACGGTGCCGGTGACCAGCGGGGTGATCTCCACCACGTTGCCGTTGACATAGGCATCGTCGGTCTCTTCGCTCCAGCGCCCGTAGAGCTCGTGCCAGGCCCAGACGCCAGCGCCGGCGACGACGATCAGCAACGCCAGGGCCAACAGCCAGGTCTTGCGCTTGCGCTGGTTGTTGAGGTCCTGCGTGGTGTCGTGCGCAGAAGAAGTAGTGGCCATTGCTAATACCTTGGCTGAGTGAATGGGTGAAATGGGCGCTTACTTGGCGCCTAGGCGCATGGCCGCCAGAGTGTCGCCGGAGGCCAGCAGCACCTTGCTCAGAATCGCTTCGAGGGTGGTCAGCTCGCCGGGATCGAGCACGCCCAGCAGTTCGTTCATCGCTGCAGCGCCAATCTCTGGCAAGCGGTCGGCCAGTTTCTGGCCCTCCTCGCTCAGGCCCAGGCGAATCTGCCGACGGTCGTCAGGGCAACGGCGGCGCACGATGAGGTCTTTCTGTTCGAGGCGGTCGAGCATGCGCGTCATCGAACCGCTGTCCACCGACAGGTAGCGGCACAGCTCGGCCGGGGTGTCGACGCCGTACTGGGCGACGATGATCAGCACCTTGAACTGCGCGGCGGTCACGCCATAGGGCTGCATATGGCTGTCGAGGATGCGGTCTTTGACCAGCGCGGTGCGGCCCAGAAGCATGCCGAGGGTGCAGTTCTGGAAGTTTTCCGGGGTGTAGTGCTGCATGGACACAGATACCTGCTTAGGCAGTAAGTTACACAATGTTACTGCCTAGGCAGCTAACGTCAAGGCATTAATTAGCTTGCTTATTATTTGCACGACAAAAGGGGCTGCGTTGCAGCCCCCCATTCAAAGCAGGTCAGTCAGGCAGGCACGCCACTATGAAAGCGAAACTCTTCATCCGCGCTGCTGATCAGTTCGGCCTCGACCGCCCTGACCTTCTCCACCACCCGCTCGATATCCGCCGCATCCCCGTACTGATGCGCAAGCTTCAGGTAACCCTGGTAATGCCGCGCCTCACTGTTGAGCAGGCCGTGGTAGAACTTGCCCAGTTCTTCGTCCAGGTGCGGCACCAGCGCGGCAAAACGCTCGCAACTGCGCGCCTCGATAAAGGCACCGACTACCAGGGTGTCCACCAGCTTCACCGGCTCATGGGTGCGCACCACCCGGCGCAGGCCCGAGGCATAGCGCCCGGCCGACAACGGCCGCAGGGCAATCTTGCGCCGCTTCATCAGGCGCAACACCTGCTCGTGGTGCACCAGCTCTTCACGGGCCAGGCGCGACATCATGTTGATCAGGTCCAGGTGCGTGTTGTACTTGGCCATCAGGCTCAGCGCAGTGCTGGCGGCCTTGAACTCGCAGTTCTTGTGATCGATCAGCAGGGTTTCCTGGTCGGCAAGCGCCGCCTGGACCCAGGCGTCAGGAGTAGGGCAACCAAGGAAGGCTTCGATTTCGGGAATAAGGGACATAGGCTCACAAACAGGCAGGGCAAACGGCAAGACCGGCGATTATACCGGCAGTAGCGCCGATCACCAGTGAACTATGCTTGATACATATCAACGCCCGTTGCCGTTGGCGCCGACTATAGTCAGGCATTGGCCGCCATTTATGAAGGGAGTTCACGCTCATGCAAGAAGTACGCAGCATCCTGGTGGTACTGGATCCCGAGCACGCCCACAGCCAGGCGCTGACCCGGGCCAAACTGATCGCCGGCGTCACCGGTGCGCGCCTGCACCTGCTGATGTGCGACAAGAAACAGGACCATGGCGCCCTGCTCAGTCTGCTGGCCAGCCAACTGCATGATGACGGCTATGACAATGTGACCCACGAGCAGGCCTGGCATGACACCCTGCACGAGTCGATCATCGATGTGCAGCAGGCCGAAGGCTGCGACCTGGTGATCAAGGAGCATCGCCCGGACAACCCGCTCAAGCGCGCCCTGCTCACCCCCAGCGACTGGAAGCTGCTGCGCCAGTGCCCGTGCGCGGTGCTGATGGTCAAGAGCGAGCGGCCCTGGACCGGCGGGGTGATTCTTGCCGCCGTGGACGTCGGTAACCACGACGAGGCCCATCGCCTGCTGCACACCAGCATCATCGATCATGGCTACGCGATCGCAAGCCTGGCCAAGGGCGAGCTGCATGTGATCAGCGCCCATCCGTCGCCGATGCTGTCAGCGGCAGACCCGGTGTACCAGCTCAAGGACACCATCGAGCGCAAGTACCGCGAGGAATGCGCAGCGTTCCAGGCCGAGTTCGACATCAAGGACGAGCGCCTGCATGTGGCCGAAGGGCCCGCGGATGTGCTGATTCCCTTTACGGCGAGCAAGTACGGTGCAGTGGTGACGGTGATTGGCACAGTGGCCCGTACCGGGATTTCCGGGGCGCTGATCGGCAACACCGCCGAAGTGGTGCTCGATGCGCTGGAGTGTGATGTGCTGGTGCTCAAGACCGAGGAAGTGAAGGTGCACCTGACGGAACTGGCCAGAAGCTGAGGGCCTCATCGCTGGCAAGCCAGCCCCCACAGGGACCGCATGCACTGATCTTGTGGGAGTTGGCTTGCCAGTGATGGGCTGCAAAGCAGCCCCGGCTTTTAGCCCAAGGCATCCTTGAGAAACCCCGGTGCGATATAGCGCTGGTAATGGGCTTCGGACAGCAAGAAGAATTCCCGATCAATGGCATCGCGCAACTCGGGCAGCTCCCAGTCACGAAACTCCGGCAACAACACCATGCCGTAAGCGTCCAGCTCACGGATCACCCGCGCCCCGCGGGCAATCAATTGATACGCCCAGCAATATTCGGACTGGTGCGGCACGAAGCGGATCTTGCGCTGCTCCAGTTGCTGGCGCAGGCGCGTGGCATCAAAGACTTCAAGTTTGGCCACCATGACCTGCACCAGCAATTGCTCCAGGCGCAGCCACACCGCTCGCTTTTCATCTTCGTTGTAGCCGTTCCAGTTGATCACTTCATGGTGAAAACGCTTGCAGCCACGGCACACCAAGTCCCCGTAAACCGTGGAACAGAGGCCGACGCAAGGCGTTTTAATTGACTGATTGGACATGAAAAAATCGACAGCTTGGCGATGGAACAGGCTGCCATGTTAGCCCTTTGTCTAACGAGGGTCACCCGCTAAAGTCATCCAGCGCGCCTTACCTTTATCGACTTTTTACCGTAGAATCACCCGGCCTTTTTAAGGCAGCAATGTCCGTTAGAAGCTGTTTTCAAAGCGTCACGAGCACAGTTCATCCGGTAGAACGGCGTTGGCCCGGGATATTCGCTTCGCGCATGTCCCGCGCCAGCCCTCATCAGCCTCCGTTCTACAGGCGTAAAACTTTGAAAGCAGCTTCTGTAAGGATTTCCTGCAACCCTGGCTACGCGGCCCAAGAAGCCGTATTGCGCATGGGTGCCGGAATTTCTGGATGAGCGTCCCGGACACCCATTTGGGACCACTGATGAGGGTAATAACTGTGCTTGAAGCCTACCGCAAACACATCGAAGAGCGTGCCGCCCAGGGTATCGTGCCCCAGCCGCTTAACGCCGAACAAACCGCAGGCCTGGTCGAGCTGCTGAAGAATCCCCCTGCTGGCGAAGAAGCAGTCCTCGTCGACCTGATCACCAACCGCGTTCCACCAGGAGTGGACGAAGCCGCCTACGTCAAGGCCGGTTTCCTTTCCGCCATCGCCAAGGGCGAAGCCAACTCGCCGCTGATCGACAAGAAGCGCGCCGTTGAGCTGCTGGGCACCATGCAGGGCGGCTACAACATCGCCACCATGGTCGAGCTGCTGGACAACGCCGAACTGGCCGCCGTCGCCGCCGAACAGCTCAAGCACACTCTGCTGATGTTCGATGCCTTCCACGACGTCGCCGAAAAAGCCAAGGCGGGCAATGCCCACGCCAAGGCCGTGCTGGAATCCTGGGCCGCCGGTGAGTGGTTCACCAGCAAGCCAGCCATCGCTGACAAGTACAGCCTGACCGTGTTCAAGGTCCCTGGCGAAACCAACACCGACGATCTGTCCCCTGCCCCGGACGCCTGGTCGCGCCCTGACATCCCGCTGCACGCCCTGGCCATGCTGAAAATGGCCCGTGACGGCATCGTGCCTGAGCAACAAGGCGCCATCGGCCCGCTCAAGCAGATCGAAGAAGTCAAAGCCAAGGGCTTCCCGGTGGCCTACGTCGGTGACGTGGTCGGTACCGGTTCCTCGCGTAAATCCGCGACCAACTCGGTGCTGTGGTTCTTCGGCGACGACATCCCGTACGTACCGAACAAGCGCGCTGGCGGCTTCTGCTTCGGCTCGAAAATCGCCCCGATCTTCTACAACACCATGGAAGACGCCGGCGCCCTGCCGATCGAGTTCGACGTGTCGAACCTGAACATGGGTGACGTCATCGACGTCTACCCGCACGCGGGCAAAGTCTGCAAGCACGGCAGCGAAGACGTCATCACCACCTTCGAACTGAAGACCCCGGTGCTGCTCGACGAAGTCCGCGCTGGCGGCCGTATCCCGCTGATCGTCGGCCGTGGCCTGACCGAGAAAGCCCGCGCCGAGCTGGGCCTGGGCCCAACCAACCTGTTCAAGCTGCCTGAAGCACCTGTCGACACCGGCAAGGGCTACACCCTGGCCCAGAAGATGGTCGGCAAGGCCTGCGGCCTGCCTGAAGGCAAAGGCGTGCGTCCAGGCACCTACTGCGAACCGAAGATGACCACCGTCGGCTCCCAGGACACCACTGGCCCGATGACCCGTGACGAGCTGAAAGACCTGGCGTGCCTGGGCTTCTCCGCCGACCTGGTCATGCAGTCGTTCTGCCACACCGCGGCCTATCCGAAGCCGATCGACGTCACCACCCACCACACCCTGCCGGATTTCATCCGCACCCGTGGCGGCGTGTCCCTGCGTCCAGGCGACGGCATCATCCACAGCTGGCTGAACCGCATGCTGCTGCCGGACACCGTCGGTACCGGTGGTGACTCGCACACCCGCTTCCCGATCGGCATCTCGTTCCCGGCCGGTTCCGGCCTGGTCGCCTTCGCCGCTGCCACCGGCGTCATGCCGCTGGACATGCCGGAGTCGGTACTGGTGCGCTTCAAGGGCAAACTGCAACCCGGCATCACCCTGCGTGACCTGGTCCACGCCATCCCTTACTACGGCATCCAGAAAGGCCTGCTGACCGTCGAGAAGAAAGGCAAGATCAACGCCTTCTCCGGCCGCATCCTGGAAATCGAAGGCCTGGACGAGCTGACCGTCGAGCAAGCGTTCGAACTGTCCGACGCCTCGGCTGAACGTTCGGCCGCCGGTTGCACCATCAAGCTGCCAGAAAAAGCCGTTGCCGAGTACCTGAAGTCGAACATCACCCTGCTGCGCTGGATGATCAGCGAAGGCTACGGCGATGCCCGCACCATGGAACGCCGCGCCCAAGCGATGGAAGCCTGGCTGGCCAACCCGCAGCTGCTGGCTGCCGACAAGGACGCCGAATACGCCGAGATCATCGAGATCGACCTGGCCGACGTCAAAGAGCCTGTGCTCTGCGCCCCGAACGACCCGGACGACGCCCGTCTGCTCTCCTCCGTACAAGGCGAGAAGATCGACGAAGTGTTCATCGGTTCGTGCATGACCAACATCGGTCACTTCCGCGCTGCCGGCAAGCTGCTGGACAAGGTCAAAGGCTCGATCCCGACCCGTCTGTGGCTGTCGCCGCCAACCAAGATGGACGCTCACCAGCTGACCGAAGAAGGCTACTACGGCATCTACGGCAAGGCTGGCGCGCGCATGGAAATGCCGGGCTGCTCGCTGTGCATGGGTAACCAGGCACGTGTTGCAGCGAACTCGACCGTTGTGTCGACTTCGACCCGTAACTTCCCGAACCGTCTGGGCGATGGCGCCAACGTCTACCTGGCCTCTGCCGAGCTGGCCGCTGTTGCCTCGATCCTGGGCAAGCTGCCAACCGTCGAAGAGTACATGGAGTACGCGAAGAACATCGACAGCATGGCTGCCGACGTTTACCGCTACCTGAGCTTCGACCAGATCGCCGAGTTCCGTGAAGCGGCTGCGAACGCCAAGATCCCGGTTGTTCAAGCGTAAGCTGACTTAGCGTGAAAAAAAGCCCCGCCAATTGGCGGGGCTTTTTATTGCCCTTTGAAAAGCATCGCTGGCAAGCCAGCTCCCACAGGTACTGTATGCACAGGACCACTGTGGGAGCTGGCTTGCCAGCGATGAGGCCCTCAGATCACGAACAAATCCACAAACCGCTGCACCGCCGTCGCCTCAAGCACCGCCTGGTCTTTGCACAAGGCAAAGATCTCGGCACTGCGCTGCCCGGTAAAACGCGTCGCCAGGTTGGCCTTGAACTTCTCTTCCAGCAATGGAATCCCCTCGGCCCGACGGCGACGATGGCCAATCGGGTACTCCACCACCACCTGCTCGGTGCTCGAACCGTCATTGAAAAACACCTGCACGGCATTGGCGATCGAACGCTTGTCGGCCTCCAGGTATTCACGGGTAAAGCGCGGCTCTTCGACGATCTCCATCTTCTCGCGCAGGCGGTCGATGATCGGGTGCGCGGCATGGAAATCATCTTCGTACTGCTCGGCCACCAGGTTGCCGAAAATCAGCGGCACGGCGGTCATGTACTGGATGCAGTGATCGCGGTCGGCGGCATTGGCCAGGGTGCCGACCTTGGAGATGATGCGGATTGCCGACTCATGGGTGGTAATGACGATGCGCTCGATGTCATGCAGACGGTTGCGCACCTGCGGGTGCAGGATCACCGCCGCTTCACAAGCGGTCTGGGCATGGAATTCGGCAGGGAAGCTGATCTTGAACAGCACGTTCTCCATCACGTAACTGGCGTATTTTTGCGTCAGGCTGAAGGCGCGCTTGTCTTCAGGCTTGAGCGCCAGATCCTTGTTGGTATGACTGAACAACACATCATAAAAGCCCCACTGCGGCGCACTCAGCACCCCGGGAATACCCATCTCGCCACGCAGGGCGATATCGGCCAGGCGCACGCCACGACTGGAAGCATCGCCCGCCGCCCAGGACTTGCGCGAGCCGGCATTCGGCGCATGACGGTAGGTTCGCAGGGCCTGGCCGTCGACAAAGGCATGGGAAAGCGCCGCAAGAAGCTGTTCGCGATTGGCGCCCATGAGTTTGGCGCACACCGCTGTCGAGGCGACCTTTACCAGCAGCACATGGTCGAGGCCGACGCGGTTGAAGGAGTTTTCCAAGGCAATCACGCCCTGGATCTCATGGGCCATGATCATCGCCTCAAGCACCACGCGCATGCTCAAGGGCGCTTCGCCATTGGCCACACGTTTTTGCGACAGGTGATCGGCCACGGCCAGGATACCGCCGAGGTTGTCCGAGGGATGCCCCCACTCGGCGGCCAGCCAGGTGTCGTTGTAGTCGAGCCAACGGACGATGCAACCGATGTCCCAGGCCGCTTTCACCGGGTCCAGGCGGTAGCTGGTACCCGGCACCCGCGCGCCGAACGGCACCACGGTCCCCTCCACCAGCGGCCCCAGGTGCTTGGTGCACTCCGGGAAGCGCAACGCCAGCAGGCCACAGCCCAGGGTGTCCATCAGGCAGTTGCGCGCCGTGTCCAGCGCCTCCGGCGATTCGACCTTGAACTCCAGGACATAGTCCGCGATATCCTGCAGCACCCGGTCGTAGTCGGGTCGGTTGTTCAGATCAACGTTGGCACTCATTTCATTTCTCTCTGTTGACGTCGGTAACAGGGAGCCAAGCGCCGCTACTGGTTAGAAGGCATCACCGGGTACCCGTACCCAGCCCTCCATCAGTACGCGAGCGCTACGGCTCATGATTGCTTTGGTGACAGTCCACTCGCCGTTCACCTGGCGGGCTTCGGCGCCAACGCGCAGGGTGCCCGAGGGGTGACCGAAACGTACGGCGCTGCGCTCACCACCACCGGCGGCGAGGTTGACCAGGGTGCCGGGCACTGCCGCGGCAGTACCGATGGCGACCGCGGCGGTGCCCATCATGGCGTGGTGCAACTTGCCCATGGACAGTGCCCGTACCAATAGATCAACGTCGCCGGCGGCCACGGCTTTACCGCTGGATGACTGATAAGCCGCCGGCGGCGCGACGAAGGCGACTTTCGGGGTGTGCTGGCGCTTGGCGGCTTCGTCGACATGCTCGATCAGGCCCATGCGCACCGCGCCATAGGCACGGATGGTCTCGAACCGGGCCAGGGCTTGCGGGTCGCTGTTGATCGCGTCCTGCAACTCGGTGCCGGTGTAACCGAGGGCCTCGGCCTGGATGAAGATGGTCGGGATGCCGGCATTGATCAGCGTGGCCTTCAGCGTACCGACACCGGGTACCACCAGGTCGTCGACCAGGTTGCCGGTGGGGAACATCGAGCCGCCCTCGCCGTCTTCATCGGCGGCCGGGTCCATGAATTCGAGCTGCACCTCGGCGGCCGGGAAGGTCACGCCGTCCAGTTCGAAGTCGCCGGTTTCCTGGACTTCGCCGTGAGTGATCGGTACGTGAGCAATGATGGTCTTGCCGATATTGGCCTGCCAGATGCGCACCACGGCCACGCCGTCGTGCGGGATGCGGCTGCTGTCGACCAGGCCGGCGCTGATGGCGAACGAGCCGACTGCCGCCGAGAGGTTGCCGCAGTTGCCGCTCCAGTCGACGAACGCGGTGTCGATCGAGACCTGGCCGAACAGGTAGTCGACATCGTGCTCGGGTTTGATGCTGCGCGAAAGGATCACGGTTTTGCTGGTGCTGGACGTCGCACCGCCCATGCCGTCGATCTGCTTGCCGTAGGGGTCGGGGCTGCCGATCACCCGCAGCAGCAGCGCGTCACGGGCGGGGCCCGGGATCTGCGCGCTTTCGGGCAGGTCGTCGAGGCAGAAGAACACGCCCTTGCTGGTGCCGCCACGGATGTAGGTGGCGGGGATTTTGATCTGGGGTACGTGAGCCATGGTTGAGTTGTCCTGTGAGTGCTTTGGGGGAGCTATCGCGGGTCAAGCCCGCTCCCACTGAACTGTGGGAGCGGGCTTGACCCGCGATGAGGCCCTACCTCAAACGGCCGCCGATTCAAGGAAGTCCTGGGCAAAGCGCTGCAGCACCCCGCCCGCTTCGTAGATCGACACTTCTTCGGCGGTATCCAGGCGGCAGGTCACCGGCACCTCGACGCGCTCACCGTTGGCCCGGGTGATGACCAGGGTCAGGGTCGCCCGCGGGGTCCGCTCGCCGAGCACGTCGAAGGTCTCGGTGCCGTCGATGCCCAGGGTCTTGCGGTTGGCGCCCGGCTTGAACTCCAGCGGCAACACGCCCATGCCCACCAGGTTGGTGCGGTGGATACGCTCGAAACCCTCGGCCACGATGGCCTCGACACCGGCCAGGCGCACGCCCTTGGCCGCCCAGTCACGGGACGAGCCCTGGCCGTAGTCGGCGCCGGCGACGATGATCAGCGGCTGCTTGCGCTGCATGTAGGTTTCGATCGCCTCCCACATGCGCGTGACCTTGCCTTCCGGCTCGATACGCGCCAGCGAACCCTGCTTGACCTTACCGCCTTCCTGGACCATTTCGTTGAACAGTTTCGGGTTGGCGAACGTTGCGCGCTGCGCGGTCAGGTGGTCGCCGCGGTGCGTTGCGTAGGAGTTGAAGTCTTCCTCCGGCAAGCCCATTTTCGCCAGGTACTCACCGGCGGCGCTGTCGAGCATGATGGCGTTGGACGGCGACAGGTGGTCGGTGGTGATGTTATCCGGCAGCACCGCCAACGGACGCATGCCCTTGAGCGTGCGCTCGCCGGCCAGCGCGCCTTCCCAGTACGGCGGGCGACGGATGTAGGTGCTCATCGGGCGCCAGTCGTACAGCGGGGTGACCTTGGGCCCGGTGTCTTCCTGCACGGCGAACATCGGGATGTAGACCTGGCGGAACTGCTCGGGCTTGACCGCCGCCTTGACCACCGCGTCGATCTCTTCGTCGCTTGGCCAGATGTCTTTCAGGCGGATTTCCTTGCCGTCGACCACGCCCAGCACGTCTTTCTCGATGTCGAAACGGATGGTGCCGGCAATCGCATAGGCCACCACCAGCGGCGGCGATGCCAGGAACGCCTGCTTGGCGTACGGGTGGATGCGGCCGTCGAAGTTGCGGTTGCCCGAGAGCACGGCGGTGGCGTACAGGTCGCGGTCGATGATCTCTTGCTGGATGGCCGGATCAAGGGCGCCGGACATGCCGTTGCAGGTGGTGCAGGCAAAGGCGACGATGCCAAAACCGAGCTGCTCCAGCTCGTCATCCAGGCCCGCCTCTTTCAGGTACAGGGCCACGGTTTTCGAGCCCGGTGCCAGCGACGACTTCACCCACGGCTTGCGCACCAGGCCAAGCTTGTTGGCGTTGCGCGCGAGCAACCCTGCGGCAATCACGTTGCGCGGGTTGCTGGTGTTGGTGCAGCTGGTGATGGCGGCGATGATCACCGCGCCATCGGGCATTTGCCCCGGCACTTCCTCCCACTGGCCGGCGATGCCCTTGCTCGCCAGGTCGCTGGTGGCGACCCGGGCGTGCGGGTTGGACGGCCCGGCCATGTTGCGCACCACGCTGGACAGGTCGAAGCGCAGCACCCGCTCGTACTCGGCATTGGCCAGGCTGTCGGACCACAGGCCTGCGACCTTGGCGTAGGTTTCCACCAGCTTGACCTGCGTGTCTTCACGGCCGGTGAGCTTGAGGTAGTCGATGGTCTGCTGGTCGATGGAGAACATCGCCGCGGTGGCGCCGTATTCCGGGGCCATGTTGGAGATCGTCGCGCGGTCGCCCAGGGTCAGGGCGCGGGCGCCTTCGCCGTAGAATTCCAGGTAGGCGCCAACGACTTTTTCCTTGCGCAGGAATTCGGTCAGGGCCAGTACCACGTCGGTGGCGGTGATGCCCGGCTGCGGCTTGCCCGAGAGCTCGACGCCGACGATTTCCGGCAGGCGCATCCACGACGCGCGGCCGAGCATGACGTTCTCGGCTTCGAGGCCGCCGACGCCGATGGCGATCACGCCCAGGGCATCGACGTGCGGGGTGTGGCTGTCGGTGCCGACGCAGGTGTCCGGGTAGGCCACGCCGCGCTCGGCGTGAATCACCGGCGACATCTTCTCCAGGTTGATCTGGTGCATGATGCCGTTGCCCGGCTGGATCACGTCGACGTTCTTGAACGCCTTCTTGGTCCAGTTGATGAAGTGGAAGCGGTCTTCGTTGCGGCGGTCTTCGATGGCGCGGTTCTTCTCGAACGCCTGCGGGTCGAAACCACCGCATTCCACTGCCAGGGAGTGGTCGACGATCAGTTGCACCGGTACCACCGGGTTGACCTGGGCCGGGTCACCGCCACCGTCGGCGATGGCGTCGCGCAGGCCGGCCAGGTCCACCAGCGCGGTCTGGCCGAGAATGTCGTGGCACACCACGCGGGCCGGGAACCAGGGGAAGTCGAGGTCGCGCTTGCGCTCGATCAACTGGCCCAGCGAGGCATTGAGGCTGGCCGGGTCGCAGCGGCGCACGAGGTTTTCCGCCAGGACGCGCGAGGTATAAGGAAGACGGTCATAGGCGCCGGGCTTGATCGCATCGACGGCCGCGCGGGCGTCGAAATAATCCAGGCCAGTGCCCGGCAGGTTCTTGCGAAATTCACTATTCATGGCACAGGGACTCAATCACGGTAAGGTCGAAAGCCAGCTACAAGCCCCAAGCCACTAGCGGCAAGCAAAGCAGATGAGTGGTGCGTCAGCATTTACTGCCGGGGCACATCCCTGCTGTTACTTGCAGCTTGGCGCTTCAAGCTTGCAGCTCGGCCTAGTCTCAGCGTTGTTCGATTGGCACGAACTTGCGCTGTTCGACGCCGGTGTACTCGGCGCTCGGGCGGATGATGCGGTTGTTGGCACGCTGCTCGAATACATGCGCCGCCCAGCCGGTCAGGCGCGAGCAGACGAAGATCGGGGTGAACAGCTTGGTCGGGATGCCCATGAAGTGGTACGCCGAGGCATGGTAGAAGTCGGCGTTGGGGAACAGCTTCTTCTGCTCCCACATGGTCTTGTCGATGGCTTCGGACACCGGGTACAGCACAGTGTCGCCCACCTCATCGGCAAGCTTCTTCGACCAGGCCTTGATCACTTCGTTACGCGGGTCGGACTCTTTGTAGATGGCATGGCCGAAGCCCATGATCTTGTCCTTGCGCGCCAGCATCTGCAGCAGCTCGGTCACCGCTTCCTGCGGGCTCTGGAAGCGCTCGATCAGCTCCATCGCCGCTTCGTTGGCGCCGCCGTGCAGCGGGCCGCGCAGCGAGCCGATGGCGGCCGTGACGCAGGAGTACAGGTCAGACAGGGTCGAGGCGCAAACCCGGGCGGTGAAGGTCGAGGCATTGAACTCGTGCTCGGCGTAGAGGATCAGCGAGACGTTCATCACCTTGACGTGCAGCGCGCTCGGCTTCTTGTCATGCAGCAGGTGCAGGAAGTGGCCGCCAATGGTGTCTTCATCGCTGCTGCAGTCGATGCGCACGCCATCGTGGGTGAAGCGGTACCAGTAGCACATTACCGCCGGGAACAGCGCCAGCAGGCGATCGGTCTTGTCGTGCTGCTGCTCGAAGGTCAGCTCCGGCTCCAGGGTGCCGAGCACCGAACAACCGGTACGCATCACGTCCATCGGGTGGGCGCTTGCCGGGATGCGCTCAAGCACTTCTTTGAGCGCCTGCGGCAGGTCACGCAGGGATTTCAGCTTTTGCTGGTACTGGGCCAGCTGCGCCTTGCTCGGCAGCTCGCCGTACAGCAGCAGGTAGGCGACTTCTTCAAACAGCGCGTGCTCGGCCAGGTCGCGCACGTCGTAACCACGATAGGTCAGGCCGGCACCGGCCTGGCCCACGGTCGACAGTGCGGTTTGCCCGGCCACTTGACCACGCAGGCCGGCACCACTGAGTACTTTTGCTTCGGCCATTGTCTTTCTCCTTTCTTGAATTTGTTATGGAATCTCAGGCTGATCGCGGGGCAAGCCCGCGCCTACAGAGGACCTCAGCCCTTTTTCTGGGCGAACAGTGCATCGAGCTTCTGCTCGAACACGTGGTAGTTGATGGCGTCGTACAGCTCCATGCGCGTCTGCATGGTATCGATGACGTTCTTCTGCGTGCCGTCGCGACGCAGCGCGGTGTAGACGTTTTCGGCAGCCTTGTTCATGGCGCGGAAGGCCGACAGCGGGTAGAGCACCAGCGAGACATCGACCGACGCCAGTTCTTCGGTGGTGTACAGCGGCGTGGCACCGAACTCGGTGATGTTGGCCAGGATCGGGGCTTTGACCCGGTCGGCGAAGGTCTTGTACATCGAAAGCTCGGTGATGGCTTCCGGGAAGACCATGTCGGCACCGGCTTCGATGCAGGCAGCGGCGCGGTCCAGGGCCGCTTCCAGGCCTTCGACGGCCAGGGCGTCGGTACGCGCCATGATCACGAAACTGTCGTCGGTACGGGCGTCAACCGCGGCCTTGATGCGGTCGACCATCTCCTGCTGGGAGACGATCTCCTTGTTCGGGCGGTGGCCGCAACGCTTGGCGCCGACCTGGTCTTCGATATGAATGGCCGCGGCGCCGAACTTGATCATTGACTTGACGGTACGCGCGACGTTGAACGCCGAGGAGCCAAAACCGGTATCCACGTCCACCAGCAGCGGCAGGTCGCAGACGTCGGTGATGCGCCGTACGTCGGTCAGTACGTCATCCAGGCCACTGATGCCCAGGTCAGGCAGGCCCAGGGAGCCTGCGGCCACGCCGCCACCGGACAGGTAGATGGCCTTGAAACCGGCACGCTGGGCCAGCAGCGCGTGGTTGGCGTTGATGGCACCGACCACCTGCAGCGGGTGTTCGGCGGCAACTGCATCGCGAAAGCGCTGGCCGGGACTGCTTTTCTGACTCATGACTCACCTCGTGGGCTGGAAGCGTCCAGATAGTGACGCTCAATGTTGCGTTTGGAGGCGCCGATGTGGCGGCGCATCAAGAGCTCGGCCAGTTCACCGTCACGGTCGGCGATGGCATCGAGAATCCGGTGGTGTTCGGCGAACGCCTGGCGTGGCCGGTTGGGCGTGGCGGAGAACTGGATGCGGTACATGCGCACCAGTTGATACAGCTCGCCGCAGAGCATCTGCACCAGGGTGCGGTTGCCGCTGCCCTGGATGATCCGGTAATGGAAGTCGAAATCGCCTTCCTGCTGGTAATAGCCAAGGCCGGCCTGGAAGGTGGCGTCGCGCTCGTGGGTGTCGAGCACCCGGCGCAGCTCGTCGATCTCAGCTACGCTCATACGCTCGGCGGCCAGGCGGCAGGCCATGCCTTCGAGGGACTCGCGGATTTCGTACAGTTCGATCAGTTCGGCATGGCTGAGCGACACCACCCGCGCCCCGACATGCGGCACGCGCACCAGCAGGCGCTGGCCTTCCAGGCGATGGATCGCCTCGCGCAGCGGCCCGCGGCTGATGCCGTAGGTGCGCGCCAGCTCAGGCTCGGAGATCTTGCTGCCGGGGGCGATCTCGCCTTTGACGATGGCCGCCTGGATACGCCGGAAGACGTTTTCCGAGAGGGTTTCGCTGTCGTCTGCCACTGTGCCGGGGGCTTGGGCTGTGTCCAGCATATTGTTGACACCTCATAAATCAATGAGGGCAAAACTAGCCAAATCGACACCCATAGTCAAAGACAAAATGAATATTGTCGACAATCGTCTAAGAACGAACTTCAAGGTCCCGGTTGTTGTCTGAGTGCAGCCGCTGGCGCCAGCACACCAGCGTGATAGAATGCCGCGCCTCCCGACGGGGCACGAATAGTGTGTCTGTCATCTGTTTATGCAGGTGGCAGGTAAACGAGGAAGCTTGCGCAGTACTGCCAGTGGCCTTGACCCGAACATCGCACAGCACCGCGCCAGGATTTATGAGACTTACGCCCCTCCCCCTGTTGTTCAGCCTCTGTCTGTTGCCGGCCCTGGGCCAGGCTGCGGAAAAGACCGTGTACGGCCTTAATGAATACGCCCGCCTGGCCGATATCGACCTGGAAGTGGCGGCCAAACTCGACACCGGGGCCAAGACCGCCTCGCTCAGTGCCCGCGACATCAAGCGCTTCAAGCGCAACGGTGAGTCCTGGGTGCGCTTCTACCTGGCAATTGACGCTGCCCACTCGCATCCGATAGAACGACCACTGGCCCGCGTCAGCAAGATCAAGCGACGCGCCGGTGACTACGACCCGGACGAAGGCAAGGCCTATACCGCCCGCCCGGTGATTGCCATGAACATCTGCATGGGTACGGCCCTGCGCAGCATCGAAGTGAACCTGACCGACCGCAGCGCGTTCCAGTATCCGCTGCTGATCGGCTCCGAGGCCCTCAAGCACTTCGACGCGCTGGTCGACCCAAGCCTTAAATACGCTGCCGGCAAACCCGCCTGCGCCACTGACGCTCATACCGCAGAGTAATCCTGATGCGCTCTCTTACCCTCCATCTGAAAGTCCTGATTACCGTCCTGGTGCTACTGGGCATCCTGGTCACGGCCTATCAGATCTTCTTTCTCGGCATTCCGGTGACCGAGGATGAAACCGATGACCTGTGGAACATCGACGCCAAGGTCGAGTTCGTCGCCAGCCCCAAGGACCCGGTCAAGGTCCAGATGTTCGTCCCCCCGCTGAGCCGCGACTACGTGAGCCTCAACGAGAGTTTCATCTCCAATAACTACGGCGTCAGCGTCAACCGCGTCGACGGCAACCGCAAGGTGACCTGGTCGGCACGCCGCGCCAACGGCAACCAGACCCTCTACTACCGCCTGGTGCTGACCAAGCGCTATAGCACCGAAAAGGCCAAGATCAAGGGCCCGACCTTCCGCGACAGCCTGGCGGTCGAAGGCCCGGAAAAAGTCGCCGCCGAAGCCCTGATGGCGCCAATCCGCCAGCATTCGGCTGACGTCGAGACCTTCGTCGGCGAAACCATCAAGCGGGTCAACAACCTCAACGACGACAACGTCAAGCTGCTGCTGGCCGGCGACACCTCGTCGCTGAACAAGGCCAAGGTCATCGACCTGCTGCTGTCGATCGCCCACGTACCGGTCGAGAAGGTGCACACCATCCGCCTGGTCGCCGACCAGCCGCAAACCCCTGAACTGTGGCTGCGCAGCTTCAACGGCACCGACTGGCTGTACTTCAACCCGGACACCGGCGAGCAAGGCCTGCCGGCCGACCGCCTGCTGTGGTGGACCGGTGATGACAACCTGATCACCGTCGATGGCGGCAAGAAAGCCAACGTCAGCTTCAGCCTCAACAACAGCGAAATGAACGCCATTCGCCTGGCCAAGCTGACCGACGAGAACACCGACGCCGACTTCCTCGAATACTCGCTGTACGGCCTGCCGCTGCAGACCCAGCAGACCTTCATGATCATGGTGATGATCCCGATCGGCGTACTGGTGATCCTGGTGCTGCGCAACCTGATCGGCATCCAGACCCTGGGTACCTTCACCCCGGTGCTGATCGCCCTGGCCTTCCGCGAAACCCAGCTGGGCTTCGGCATCATCCTGTTCACGGTGATCACCGCGCTCGGCCTGTCGCTACGCTCCTACCTCGAGCACCTTAAATTGCAGATGCTGCCGCGCCTGTCGGTGGTCCTGACCTTCGTCGTGGTGCTGATTGCCGCCATCAGCCTGTTCAGCCACAAGCTGGGCCTGGAACGCGGCCTGTCGGTGGCGCTGTTCCCGATGGTGATCCTGACCATGACCATCGAACGCCTGTCGATCACCTGGGAAGAACGCGGCGGTGGCCATGCCATGAAAGTGGCGATCGGCACCCTGTTCGCCGCCTCCCTGGCACACCTGCTGATGAGCGTGCCGGAGCTGGTGTACTTCGTCTTCACCTTCCCGGCGGTACTGTTGATTCTGGTGGGCTTCATGCTGGCAATGGGTCGCTACCGCGGCTACCGCCTGACGGAGCTGGTGCGCTTCAAGGCTTTCGTGAAGGCTGACGCCTGATGTTCGGTCTCTGGAAAACCTGGAAAGCCCTGGAGGCCCGGGGCATCATGGGTATCAACCGGCGCAATGCGGACTACGTCCTCAAGTACAACAAGCGCCATTTGTACCCGATCGTCGACGACAAGATCATCACCAAGGAGCGTGCGATCCGGGCCGGCATCCATGTGCCGGAAATGTACGGGATCATCTCCACCGAGAAAGAGATCGACAAGCTCGGGGAAATCATCGGCGGGCGCAGCGACTTCGTCGTCAAGCCTGCCCAGGGTGCCGGTGGTGACGGCATCCTGGTGGTTGCCGATCGCTTCGAAGACCGTTATCGCACGGTCTCGGGCAAGATCATCAGCCACGAGGAAATCGAGCACCAGATCTCCAGCATCCTCACCGGCCTGTACTCCCTGGGCGGCCACCGCGACCGCGCGCTGATCGAGTACCGGGTCACCCCGGACCAGATCTTCAAGAGCATCAGCTACGAAGGCGTGCCGGACATCCGCATCATCGTGCTGATGGGCTACCCGGTAATGGCCATGCTGCGCCTGCCGACCCGCCAGTCCGGCGGCAAGGCCAACCTGCACCAGGGCGCCATCGGTGTCGGCGTCGACCTGGCCACTGGCGTGACCCTGCGCGGCACCTGGCTGAACAACATCATCAGCAAGCACCCGGACACCACCAACGCGGTGGACGGCGTGCAACTGCCGAACTGGGACGGCTTCATGAAGCTTGCCGCCGGCTGCTACGAGCTGTGCGGCCTGGGTTACATCGGGGTCGACATGGTCCTGGACCAGGACAAGGGCCCGTTGATCCTCGAGCTCAACGCCCGCCCCGGCCTGAACATCCAGATCGCCAACGACTGCGGCCTGACCCTGCGCACCCACGCGGTGGAGGCGCACCTGGAGCAACTGGCCAAAGACGGCCGCCAGGAGAGCGTCGAAGAACGCGTACGCTTCGCCCAGGAGCTGTTCGGCCACGTGCCGAGCTGAGTGCACATCCTGTCTGCGTCAGCCGGTCCGGCTGGCGCAGGCTGGAGACTCAATGTCGTAGTCAGCGCTAGGAGCATTTCCTACAGAGGACTACAATCGCCTCCCCGCATTCATAGCTGTTACTTGCATGCCGACCTGTACGCTCCACCCCCTGCCCTACCAGGCCGATCCCGCGGCCTACTTTGCGCGCATCCGCAAGGCGCCCGGAGCCGTGCTGCTCGATAGCGCCCGACCGACGGCCGAACGCGGTCGCTTTGACCTGCTCAGCGCCTGGCCGCTGCAGACCCTGGCACCCACGGTGGATGAAAGCGGCAGCGCTTACCTGCAGCGCCTGCGTGACAGCCTGACGCAACTGGGCCGGGCGCAGGTACCCGATGGCGTCGAATTACCGTTTGCCGGTGGTCTGATCGGTTATTTGAGCTACGATTTCGGCCGACGCCTGGAGCACCTGCCCAGCGTTGCCGTCGACGATCTGGGCCTGGCCGATGCCAGCCTTGGCCTGTATGCCTGGGCGCTGATCAGCGATCACCAGCAACAGCACAGCCAGCTGCTGTTCCACCCAAGCCTGGCCGAGGCCGAGCGTCAACGCCTGATCGAACTGTTCGAGGCACCAGCCACTGTCGACACCGCCAGCTTTGCGCTGCAGGCGCCAATGCGCGGCGATATCAGCGCAGAACACTACCGCCAGGCCTTTGACCGGGTGCAGCAGTACATCCATGCCGGCGACTGCTACCAGATCAACCTCACCCAGCGCTTTCGCGCCCCCTGCCAGGGCGACCCCTGGCATGCCTACCAGGCCCTGCGCCGGGCTTGCCCGACGCCGTATTCGGGGTTCCAGCTGCTGGCCGATGGCAGCGCGCTGCTGAGCTTCTCGCCAGAGCGCTTCATCCGCGTCAGTAACGGCCAGGTCGAAACCCGGCCGATCAAGGGCACCCGCCCACGCAGCAGCGATGCCGGCGAAGATGCACGCAACGCCGCCGAACTGCTGGGTAGCAGCAAGGATCGCGCAGAAAACCTGATGATCGTCGATCTGCTGCGCAACGACCTGGGGCGCACCTGCGAGATCGGCTCGGTAAAAGTGCCGGAGCTGTTCAGCCTCGAGAGCTACCCCAACGTGCATCACCTGGTCAGCAGCGTCACCGGGCACCTGGCGGCCGGCAAGGACGCCCTGGACCTGATCGCCGACAGCTTCCCCGGTGGCTCGATCACCGGCGCGCCGAAAATCCGCGCCATGCAGATCATCGACGAGCTGGAGCCCAGCCGCCGGGCGCTGTATTGCGGGTCACTGTTGTATGTGGACGTGCGCGGAGAAATGGACAGCTCGATTGCCATCCGCAGCCTGCTGGTCAAGGACAGTCAGGTGTGCTGCTGGGGGGGTGGCGCAGTGGTGGCGGATTCGGACTGGCAGGCGGAGTACGAAGAGTCGATCACCAAGGTCAAGGTGTTGCTCGAGACCTTGCAAAGTCTCTAAAAGCATCGCTGGCAAGCCAGCTCCCACAGGTTGGGTGGTGAACCTGTGGGAGCTGGCTTGCCAGCGATAAGGCCCCTACAGGCTCAACGACCGGTTCGAAGCCTTGATGAACTCTTTCTTCAGCGCCGTAAAATCATGCACCGCCGGGAACTGCGGGAACTCCCGAATGACGTTCTCCGGCGCATGGAACAGAATCCCCGCATCCGCTTCGCCAAGCATGCTGGTGTCGTTGTACGAATCGCCCGCGGCAATCACCCGGTAGTACAGGCTCTTGAAGGCCAGCACCGACTGACGCTTGGGGTCCTTCTGGCGCAACTGGTAACCGGTGACCCGATCGGATTCGTCGGTGATCAGGCGATGGCACAGCAAGGTCGGGAAGCCCAGCTGGCGCATCAGCGGCTGGGAGAATTCGTAGAAGGTGTCGGAGAGAATCACCACCTGGAAGCGCTCCCGCAGCCAGGCGACGAATTCAACGGCGCCGTCCAGCGGCTTGAGCGTGGCAATCACCGCCTGGATATCGGCAAGCTTCAGGCCATGCTCATCGAGAATACGCAGGCGCTGTTTCATCAGCACGTCGTAATCGGGAACATCGCGGGTGGTGGCTCGCAGCGATTCGATTCCGGTTTTTTCCGCGAAGGCGATCCAGATTTCCGGGACCAGCACACCTTCCAGGTCGAGACAGGCAATTTCCACAGCACACTCCTCGAACAACGCCAAAAATGGGAAGCCGCACTCTACATGCGCGGCGTCGACCCCGGCAATTTTTGTTAAGATCAGGGTATTACGAGCGCCAAGCGCCACTCAACGACCGGAAGCCGCCTGATGAGCCAACCCTTCGACGTCGCCGCCCTGGCCGCGACCTACGCCAACAAGTCGCCGCAAGATATTCTCAAACTGGCCTTCGAGCACTTCGGCGATGACCTATGGATTTCCTTCAGCGGTGCCGAAGACGTGGTGCTGGTGGACATGGCCTGGAAGCTCAACAAGAACGTCAAGGTGTTCAGCCTCGACACCGGCCGCCTGCACCCGGAAACCTACCGGTTCATCGAGCAGGTGCGCGAACAGTACAAGCTGCCGATCGAGGTCCTCTCCCCCGACCCCAGCAAGCTTGAGCCCCTGGTCAAAGAAAAAGGCCTGTTCAGCTTCTACAAGGACGGCCATGGCGAGTGCTGCGGCATCCGCAAGATCGAACCGCTGCGGCGCAAGCTGAGCACCGTCAGCGCCTGGGCCACCGGCCAGCGCCGTGACCAGAGCCCGGGCACCCGCAGCCAGGTGGCAGTGCTGGAAATCGACAGTGCGTTCTCCACCCCCGAGCACACCCTGTACAAGTTCAACCCGCTGGCACAAATGAGCAGCGAGGAAGTCTGGGGCTACATCCGCATGCTTGAGCTGCCGTACAACAGCCTGCACGAGCGCGGCTTCATCAGCATCGGCTGCGAACCCTGCACCCGCCCGGTGCTGCCGAACCAGCACGAGCGCGAAGGCCGCTGGTGGTGGGAAGAGTCGACCCAGAAAGAATGCGGGCTGCACGCCGGCAACCTGATCACCAAGGGCTGACCTCCTCGGGCTGGCAATAGCGCTCAAGGTGCCGCTCAAGCTCCACGATCGCCTGGCGCAGCAGTTCCACCAGTTGGCTGATGCGGTGGGCCGGGGCATGCGCGGCGCAGGCCTTCTCCAGTTGGGCGCAGATGTCCAGCAGATCGTGGGCGCGGATCATCCGCGCCCCGCCCTTGAGGCGGTGCACCAGGTCGGCAAGCGCCGCCAGGTCCTTACCGTCGTGCAGCCGGTCCAGCCGCCGCAGATCCTGGCGGTTACTGCTGAGCAAATCGCCGAGCAGGGCTTTGACCTTGCCCTGGTCGCCCACGGCCAACACCAGCAGGCTGGAGATGTCCACGCCTGGCAGCACAGCTAGCGGCGGGGCCTCGACCGGCGCTGGCGCAGAACACGCCACCCCGCCCAACGCCTGCGCCAAATCATCGATACTCAAGGGCTTGAACAGGCACGCATTCATTCCCGCCGCCCGGCAGCGGGCGCGTTCGGACACCTGTGCGTTGGCGGTCACCGCCAGCACCCGGCAGGCGCGCCTGCCGGCCCGCCGCTCATGCTCGCGGATCGCCCGGGCCAGCCGGTAACCATCGAAAATCGGCATATTGCAGTCGGCAATGACCACATCGAACGGTTCTCGCAGCCAGCAGCGCAACCCCTCACCGCCGTGTTCGCACACCCGCACGCGATGGCCCAGGTAGCCGAGCTGGTGCATGAGCAGAATGCGATTGGCCGGATAATCATCCACCACCAGCACCTTTAGCGGTTTTGCCCCGCCAGCACCCTCCCGGCACCTGCCTGGCACAGTGCTGGAAGCCGAGGGCGGCAGGCAGGTCAGGCTCAACTGCAACTCGACGCGCGTACCGACGCCAATGCTGCTATCGAGCTGCAGGCGCCCGCCCATCAGTTCGCACAGCATCCGACAAATGCTCAGCCCCAGGCCCGCACCGTTGCGCCCCGTTTGCCGGTTGTTGCTGGCCTGGCAATAGGGCGTCCCCAGGCGTGACAGGTCAGCCATGGGAATGCCGACGCCGGTATCTTCCACCACCAGGGTGACGGCTACCCGGTGGCGCTGGCGTTGCGTTTCAAGGCGCACACGCACTGAGCCTTCACGGGTGAACTTGATCGCATTGCTGACCAGGTTGGACAGAATCTGCTTGAAGCGCAGAGCATCGAGCAGCACGTCGCTATCCAGCGCACCAGCGACCTCCAGATACAAGCGCAGGCCCTTGCTCTGGGCCTGCTGTTCAAACATGCGCACCACGCCTTCGACCTGCTGGCGCAACGGGGTACGCCGTGGTTCGAGCAGCAGTTGGCCGGATTCGATGCGGGTGACATCCAGCACATCGCCGAGCAACTCCAGCAGGCCACGCGCCGAGCTTGAGGCCACCTCGATGGCCAGCCGATCGAGCACACCCTGTTCGGCCTTTTCCTGGGCCAGCTCGAGCATGCCCAACAGGGCATTCATGGGCGTGCGGATCTCATGGCTCATGGTCGCCAGAAATGTCGTCTTGGCCTGGTTGGCCGCCTCTGCCTGCTCTTTGGCGGCTTGCAGCTCAGCGTACAGCTGGCTCAAGGCCCGTTCGGTGCGTTCACACTTGCGGATCGACTGGCGCAGGTAGTGAATCCATACCAGCGCCAGTGCCAGCAAGCTGCCGACCAAGGCACACGCCTGGGCGATCAGGCGCCCATTGTCGTGCCAGAAACTGTCGACTATCGCCAGCGTGGGGTTTTGCACCACCACCGCATGCGCATGAGCCTCAAAGGCGCGCAAGCCGCGGATCGCATCCGGCCAGATACCTGGCGTTACGTCATCGGCGCCAGCCACTTCGGTCAGGCATAACAGGGCCAGCAACCCCAGCGCTTGCAGCAATCGAGCCTGCACACAATTGCGCAACCTAGACGAGCAGATTGCGCTTGGCGACATCCGCCAGGTCCACCAATGATTTGACCCTCAGTTTTTCGATCAGGCGGGTTTTATAGGTGCTGATGGTCTTGTTGCTCAACAGCATCGCATCGCCAATGGCCTTGTTGCTCAAGCCCCGGGCCAACTGTTGCAGCACCAGCAGCTCACGGTTGGTCAGGCTGGCGATGCATTCGGCCTCCGTGGCCCGCACATCGACCCTGCTCACGGAGCTCAGGGCAACCTCGGGAAAGTAGGTGTAGCCGGACATGACCGCATGCACCGCCTTGCTCAGTTCGCACAGGTCATCGGTTTTCGACACGTAGCCGACCGCCCCCGCCTTCATGCAGCGCAAGGAAAAGTATTCAGCCTGTTGCGAAGTCAGGATCAGAATCTTCAGCGCAAGCTTCATCGCCTTGACCCGGGCGATGACTTCCAGGCCGTCGAGCCCCGGGATGCTGATATCGAGAATCATCAGGTCCGGGCTCAACTCTCGTGCCAGCCGAACGGCATCGATGCCGTTATCGGTCTGGCCAACCACATCGAAGCGTTCGCTGACGAGCAGCAAGTTGACGCTGGAACGAATAAACGGGTGGTCATCGACGATCAAGACACTACTCATGCTTTCCCTCATACCACGACGGTGACTGGGCTCGGTTCACCCCTGGAAGGCAATCTCGCGGCGCTGTTCGCCCTCGATCAGCTCAAAGCGATAATGACGCCCGGGCTTTTTCTCGAACACGCGGACATTGCCCGGCAACACATGGTGCTTGGTCGCCGGCACACAGTCCTGGTTACCGGCGGCGCAGTCATTGAAATGATCGAGCACGATAGTGGTATTGCCCTTGTTGGGAATCAGGAAGCGCCCAGCCTGATGTTCAACCTCGGTCTGGTAGCGGCTTGCCTGGGGCCGTACGAACAGGATCGAACCATAACCGGCGAGGATATTGACCCCGACCTTGAGGGCGTCTTCATAGCGTTCGGCTTCGTCTTCGGTAATGGCAAAACCGTCGTCGACCTCCGGCAGCACCGGAATGAAACGCAAGCGGAAATAGCGCTCCTGATCGCGCTCGCCGCGGTAAAGCAGACGCACCGCCTGCATGCCATTGGCGGGGATGATCAGCCGCGCCGGGCTCACCACCAGGCCGCGCTGCAACGCCTCGCGCCCGTCCATCTCGACCTCGCGGGCCTGGCCCTGGTTGTCGTAGACCAACTCGACAACGCTGACCTTGACGAACGCCGTGGCGTCTCCCGCATTGCGAACCCGCTTGAGCAGCGTGCTTTTGTCGCCATCGAGATAGTCATAAAACGTGCCGATATTGAGCTCAGGGCCCGCGAATGCGGACCCACAAAGCAGCATCAACAGCACTGGCATTGCCAGAATTCCCTTCATGCGTACGCCTCCCTTAGGCAAATGGCCAATTAATATCATTCTCATCGAGCGGGATTAGCCGGGCAACCTGCACGACCTATAGGAAACTTCCCAAAATCAAGGAGAAACGTCTTACATCCTTTTCGGGCTTCGTGAGCCACTCGCTGTCTACAGCGCAGCATCCACTACCAGCGTGACATCGCCCTGATAGGTTTCCCCCGGATGTAAAAGCATTTGTGCGACATCAGCCTGGGACACTTCAAACAGCAGGCGCCCCTGGCGGTCGCGCGTTTCCTCGACAGTGTCGATGGTAAGTGCTGCGCCGCCGCCTACCGGCAACGGCAGGTCCTCCACCAGCGCGCCGGCATGGCGCATGCTCGGCGGCAGGGTCAGGGCGAAGGTCAACGGCACCTGATGATCGCGACGATTGCGGATCCCGCACCGCCCGCCCATGGTGTATTCGCAGCGGGCATGGACACTGATGGCACTGGTGGTCCAGATGCGAAATGGAAGATAGCGGTACAGGCGCTGTGGCGCGGCCCCTCGGTTGCTCCAGCCGGCCCAGCCACCCGCGGGTTCAAGTACCGCCCGCTCGGAACCGGCCGGAAACTCGATCTTCAAGGGGTGTCTGACGGTTACTTCAAAATCCAGGGTCCAACGGCTTATCGGGCGGGCACTGTTACCAGTGTCAAACTCCCCCCCTCCCGGAAAAGCAACCCTCCATGGCAACTGAGCCCTATAGACACCGTTTTTCAGTGATGTGGCAGACGGCAACTGCAGGTCGTAGGATATTCCCATTACGTTGGTCGAGTGCTCGTTTCTGGCTCCTGGACTCTGATCTCGCTCAGCTATCCAGCAACCAACACTCGGGTCGATGATCGCCCCGACGTATTCAGCGATGTTATTTGTGACGTAACGCGACGCCACGCCCCAACACCCTCCGTTATTTGGGTAACCCACTCCCAGACTCCCGCTAGAAGATCTGACTCTCAGGCCGACATGGGTCGGCTTGAACTGAGCACGGAACGAATCCCCGTGCTCATTGACCAGATGCAAGGTGGTTACGTCCGGCAGTTTGAAGAAGTACCTGTTTCGTAAATCTGGGTCTAGTTGGAAGGTGGTCTTGCTGTAACTGGCCGGGAAATTGAACGTGTACTTGTGTTCGTTGTACCGAGTACAGTGAACCAGCCCCGAACAGAACTCCGCCGGCGGCGTGGTATTGACGAACTCGTCCGGCCTATAGCCTGGCCGAGGGCCGGTGTATTCAAAGGTAATGTTCGCCACATTGGCCTCGGCCTTAGCGCTGAGCAGCCCTGGCAAACCGCCCCCTGATACCCCCATGAACACGGCAAACGCCGCGCCCAGGGATTTTCGCAGTCGCCGCATCACGCTTCCTCCTTCATCTGTTTCAACTCGGCCCGGGCCACATTGGCACCAGCGCAAGTCAAATCACCGACCAGCAGTACATCGTTCTCCCGCGCAAACCTGCCTTGGTCAAAACTGAGCAGGCACAAGGCATCCCCGGCTCGGCGAATCTCCAGGGTCGGCGTCGATTCGCTCATCTCGATAGCAAAGAACCCATCTGCCTCACTGACACTGCGGCTGGCGTGGTTGATCACCAATGCGCCCCTGAGCGGCTGGCCTTTGGCGTCGACCAGTCGACCGATCACTGTGAGGGTCTGCATCACGCGAATCCGGTGGTACTCCACGCCTCCGCGGTTGAGGTGATACTCAAGGCTTGATGGCTGAATCACGGCGGCATGTGCATCATGTCCATCAAAATCGAAGTGCACCTGGCCAGCCTTGTAGGCCGCCACCGGGATGACATTGCGCCCGGGGCGCAGTACCGCACCATAGCCCTGATGGTCATCGGCACGCATACGCACACCCTGCAGGTCGGACTCCACATCGACGATCAACCCCGCCTCATGGGGCAGGTGCTGCCCGGACATCGCCACTTTGCCGGCGCCAACCGCCACCACGCTGTCCAGGTTCAGGCCAGCGGTCAGCTCACCGTTGTAGGAAGAGCTTTGGGCATAGGCATCACCGTGCACCAGCGGGCTTTCGAACAGGGCATTGCCGCCAAAACCGGTCCCATAGCTATCCAGCGAGACAGTGCCAGCCAGGCTGCGCAAGGCGCCGTAGTCAACATCCTGCTGATAGGTCAACGAGGCATTCTGGTCGCGCTCGCCGTCACGTGACGTCCTGCTACCCAGGGTTGCCGAGATTCGCTGCCCAGGCCCCCCCAGGCTCATGCTCATGCTCAAGCTGACGCCGCGGTTACGCGCATTGCCGGAACTGCTGGTGCCGGGCCGGTCGAACAGCGACAGGCGCCAGCTGGTATCGGAGTTCAGCAGCTTACCGAAGTAGCCCCAACCCAGATCCACGCCGGTGCCATCTGCGCCGGTACCGCTGCTATGGGACAGGCGCAGGGTGGCAGTACTTTGCCGATCGACCCTGTGGCTCAGCGATAGCGCACTCTGGCGGACCTCCTGGACACGCGTACCGGCATAGACCGTATCCATAACCTCGTCGACCCGGCGACTATCGAGCCAGGACCGGCTGTGGCTGAACACCAGCGAGCCCAACGCGTAGTTGTAGATACCCTGCAAGTCATAGCCGTTGCCGTTGTCTTCGGTATGAAACACGCTGGCATACAGCTTCAGCGGATCGAGCACATCCCAGTCCAGCGAGCCACCGTATTGCATCAGCTCGTCGATACGCTGGGTAGAGAGCCCGAGCACCACCCTGGGATGGGCCAGATAGTTAGTGAATGCACCGGCGGTGAAGCTGTCGTCGTAGGTCTGGTCCCAGTTGCTCCACAGGCTGCTCTGCTGCCCAAGGTAGATGTTGTAGCGCCAGGGAGACTCGGCGTTGCTCCAGTTACTGGGTTTATAGATAAACGCTTCGGTGCGCGAGGTTTCCTGATTGTCTTCGATCAGGCGTACCTCCACTTCATAGATGCCGCCCGGCAACACCCGGGTATCCAGGGCCTGCAAACCAGCCTGCACGGCCTGACTGTTGATCAGTACACCGTTACGGTAGATTTCCGCGATACCGGAGCGGTTGGGCGTGACGTAGATGGGCGTTGCACTGGCCTGGCCATTGTTGAGCGCCAGGCTGTCGCTGCTACCGAGCATAAACCCGCGTGTGGTATCGGGATGATTACCCAACAGGCGCGGTTGGCGGGTGAGCCCCTGGGCGCCTGGCGTGAAATACCCCAGGCGAAAAAAATGATTGTCGTGCAGACGTTCGCCATAGAGCTGGTCGACCCGGTGCCGGGTTTGCTCGAGGTTGTCGCTGTTGCGGTCGAACTGGGCCTCGCCCAGGGCCGTCCAGTTGCCGAAGCTGCTTTGCCCCTGGACGGCATAACGTCCGGTGGTGTCGTTATCTGCATCGACCAGGTTCAACTGATTGCGCAGCAGCAAGCCATGGCTGCCACGCTCGGGCAATTGATGATAAAGCCTCGGCTGATCACTGCGCTCGGCCGCTGCGGTAAGAATCGACAACTGCGAATTCACCAGGCTGTAGTGCAAGGCCACCAACCCCTGCGGACAACTGGACAGGCAGTTGCCCAGTGACCTTGGCTCGCTGAGCTGTTCGCGCCAGCGGGAGCGCTCGGTGTCGGCGACCTGGCTCTCGAAGGTGTCGGTGAAGTCGAGCAACTGCACCTGCTCATCACGCGACAGCACGACCAGGGCATCCCCCAGGTAGCGACCATCAAGGTCGACCCTGACCGCCAATGGCACATCGAAGAAATGCTCAGTGAACTCTTGCGGCAGGCCCTGGGCCTGGGTCAGTACACCAAGGTGAGTGGACGGCCCCTGCGCATCGGCCCAGGCTGACGCCATACCCGAAAAGGCCAGACACCCCAGTGTCATTCGGATTACAGCAACTAATGGCACGTAATTGACCATGTCCATGTTTTCACAGGCAATATTCACCCCACCCCAGGCAAGTGCATGAGGAGCGGGGCGAACAGAAGGGGAAGGGAAAAACGCCAGGCTGGCGACTTACGGCGTGACGGTCTCGAACATCATGTTGATGATGCCCTGGTAGTTGCCGGGCACGTAGCCGCTTGGGCCTGCGGACTGCGCGGCGACGTCAAAACCGACCCGGGCACCCGCTGCGGCATCGGCTGCCGGGACCACCGGAGCGGAAGTGGTGGTCAAACCGGTGCCATTGACCGCTACGTCCAGGCCGATGCTGTTGGCACCACTGCTGATCACGGCCGGGCTGAGCAGGCGCGCGGAAATGGCTCCAGTGGTGCTCTTGACCTGCAGCTGTTTACGAATCGGCTCAAGCGACTCGCGCATCGGGTTCCAGGCCATGCTCTGGGGTTCGTTCATCCAGTTGCCGCCCACCGGCTCGACGTAGAAGTTCTCGGTAGGAATAGTCGCTATAACGGTGACCTGTTTCTCCAACGGCTCCACCGCAAAAACGTTAGCTGCGGCCAGCATGGCCAATGGCAGGGCCAGAAAAGTGCGTTTCATGAAGTGCTCCTCGAATTGACCTGTGAAACCGTCACAGGTGACGTGCCAACGGCGAAGTGCCCGCCGGCTGATGCCGCACCGCACAGTGCGGTTGGCGAGGAGGATTATTCGGCAGTTTTCTGACGCAAAAAGTCGGACCACTCCCAGGGGCATTGGGAAATTTCCCAAGCAATACAAACGTTAAAACGTACGCAAAAAAAACGCCCCTCGCGGGGCGCTTTGCAGCGATCAAACCGGCATCAATGCACCGGCAACTCGACACCTTCGAACAGCTCTTCAAGCTCCTGCTTGTTGTGGCAGGCGATAGCCTTGGCCATCACTTCGCGGGTCAGGTGCGGGGCGAACTTCTCGATGAAGTCGCACATGAAGCCGCGCAGGAAGGTGCCACGGCGGAAACCGATCTTGGTCACGCTGGACTCAAACAGCTCGCTGGCATCGAGCACCACCAGGTCATTATCGAGCTTGGTGTCGACGGCCATCTTGGCCACGATACCGACGCCCAGGCCCAGGCGCACGTAGGTTTTGATCACGTCGGCGTCGGCGGCGGTGAACACCACTTTCGGGGTCAGGCCGCGATGACTGAAGGCTTCGTCGAGCTTGGAGCGGCCGGTAAAACCGAACACGTAGGTGACGATCGGGTATTCGGCCAGGGCTTCGAGGGTAAGCTTGGGCAGCTTGGTCAGCGGGTGGCCTTGCGGTACCACCACGCAACGGTTCCAGCGGTAGCACGGCATCATCACCAGGTCGCCGAACAGCTCCAGGGCTTCGGTGGCAATGGCGAAATCGACGGTGCCGTCAGCAGCCATTTCGGCGATCTGCATGGGCGAGCCCTGATGCATGTGCAGGGCCACTTCCGGATATTGCTTGATGAAGCTGCTGATCACCGGCGGCAAGGCATAACGCGCCTGGGTATGGGTGGTGGCGATCGACAGGGTGCCCTTCTTCTCGTTGGAGAATTCCTGGGCGATCTGCTTGATGCTTTCAACCTTGCGCAGGATCTCGCCGGCAGTGGTAATGATGCGCTCACCGGCCGGGGTCACGCGGGTCAGGTGCTTGCCGCTGCGGGCGAACACTTCGACGCCCAGTTCGTCTTCAAGCAGGCGGATCTGCTTACTGATGCCCGGCTGGGACGTATACAGGCTCTGCGCTGTCGCGGAGACGTTGAGGTCGTGGTGCGCCACTTCCCAGATGTAGCGCAATTGTTGAAGCTTCATAGGTATCCCTCAAATCAGCTGGGCGTCACCGGCAGCAGCGACGATTTATAACTATATTAGTGGTTTGAAGAATAAATCTAGAACTATTTTAGCAGTCTTCCAGGAACCTACCTGCGCCACGCAGTTACGACTTCCTACGCCCAAGGTGTTGCGCGAGCGGCACCATATACACCGGCACTGGCGACAGCTGCAGCAAGCGCACGGCGGTGCGTCCGATCGGGATATCAACGCCAGCGCCCTGGCTATGGCTACCGAAGATCAGCAAGTCGACACTCAGGCGCTGGGCCTGCTCGAGAATCACCTGCGCCGGATCGCCCTGGCGCACGCGCACAGCCTTGATCAGGGCCAGGTCGGCCTCCTCGCCCAATTCGTCACGAAAGTTTTCCAGAACCCGCTGCTCGATATTGGCCATCACCGTGGTGACGCCTTCGCTGTGCAGTTCATCGAGGGTCTGCTCGTCCAGGTAGCTTTGCAGCAGCGATTCGGCGAACTGGCCCATGGGCTCGACCGCATGAATGACGTAGAGCTCTGCGTTGAAGGTCCGCGCCAGCGCCAGCGCGTGTTGCATGACAAAAGGCGCGTACACACCGAGGTCAGTGGCATACAGCATGGAATGGATCATTCGACCTCCTCGACTGCCATGACGGCAGAGCAAGCTTCAGCTTAGCAGCGCCAAGAACCGTCGCAGGGCCGTCCGGCGCCGAGGTTTGTCCACTAGCCCAGGGTGGGTTCGTTGCTGATCCCATGAGGCACATGGCCAGTGGCGACGACACTGCGCGCACGCTCGCAATGGCCTGCCTGGTCGTCGAAAAACACATCGGCGGCAAAGGCTTCGAGGAACGCCGATTTGTCCAGGCCACCGAGGAACAACGACTCGTCCAGACGAATATCCCACTCGCGCAGCGTACGGATCACGCGCTCATGGGCCGGTGCCGAACGGGCCGTGACCAGCGCCGTGCGAATCGGGCAGGCGCCTTCGGGGAACTCCTTCTGCAGCACGTTGAGTGCCGCCAAAAATGGCTTGAACGGCCCACCGCGCAACGGCTCGCGGGCCGACTGGCGCTCGCTGGCCTGAAAGGCTTCAAGGCCACCCAGCTGATAGACACGCTCGGACTCATCGGAAAACAGCACCGCGTCGCCGTCAAAAGCGATGCGCAGTTCGTCACTGGCGGCGCGGCGGGCACCACCGGAGAGAATGGTGGCAGCGGCGAAGCCGGCCTCCAGGGCGCTGCGTACATCATCGGCATCGGTGGACAGGAACAGATGGCAGCCAAACGCCGCCAGATAAGGATAAGGACTACGGCCGCCAACAAAGGCAGCACGGTAAATGCCCAGGCCATGGTGCTCAATCGAATTGAAGACCCGCAAGCCTGTGTCGGCGCTGTTGCGCGACACCAGCACCACCTCGACCCGGGGCTGGCCGAGGCTGGCATTCAGGCCCAGGAGTTTTTCCACCAGCGGGAAGGCGTCGCCGGGTTCGAGCACCTGGTCTTCGTGTTCGATCTGGTACTGGCGGTAGGCTTCAACGCCCTGGGCCAGGTACAGGCGGTGGCTCTCGCTGAGGTCGAACAGCGCTCGGGAGGAGATGGCGACGACCAGTTTGTCGCCGAGATTCTTGCTCATGTGCTGTATCTCCTACATACCCTGTGGGAGCTGGCTTGCCAGCGATTGGCTGCGCAGCAGCCCCGACGCTCATCAATCCTGCAAGTTATGCCGATCAATAAAGGCCAGGGCCTGATACAGCACCTGCATCTTCGGCAATTCACACCCCGCCGCCCTGGCCTGGGCCAACGGCTCGGCATAAATGGCCGCCAGTTCCAACGGCCGCTGCTGGGTAAAGTCGTGGTACATGCTCGGCCAGTAATCAGGCATCTTCTCGGTTACCGCGAACAGGTGCTCGGCATAGCCTTGCGGCAGCTCATGGCCACACGCACGCGCGCCCTGCACCACTTCGGCCATCAACGCCTGGATCAAGGCGCGGCTGTCGGCGTCGGCCATCAGCGGCGTGGTGCTGGCCTTGAGCAGCACTGACAAACCATTGTAGGGCACATTCCACACCAGCTTCTGCCAGCGGGCCTGGGCCAGGTTGGTCATCGCCTGGGAGTCGATGCCGGCTGCATGGAACAACGTCGCTCCGGCCTCGACAATGGACTGCCGGCTGTCTTCATCCGCCGCCGGACCACTGTGATAGCCAAGGTTCACCGCACCCAACGACTGGTGCCGGATCACCCCCGGGGCTTCGCGGTTGACGCAGATAAAGCACAAGCCACCGAGCAGGTGCAGGTCGGCGGGCAGCAACGGGCGCAACTGCTCTTCGACACCCAGGCCGTTTTGCAGCAGCACCACCTTGGCATCAGGCGCCGCGACCTGAGCGATCAACGGCGCAAGCTCGGCGTTGCTGGTGGTCTTGGCGCCCACCAGCAACCAGTCGCAGGGCGGCATGTCAGCGGCTTCGGCATAGGCCAAGACCGGCATCTTTATAACGCCGTGAACCGCGCTGTCGAGCTGCAACCCGTGCTGCTGAACGGCTTCGAACTCGCTACGCAGGAGAAAATGCACCTCGAACCCGGCACGCGCCAGCATCAGGCCATAGAAGCCGCCAATGGCGCCGGTTCCGATCACGCCGATACGCGGGTTGCTCGTGCTCATCCTGCTCTCCTCAACCGTTCATTTTCTGTTCACATTTTTTACACGCAAATCATACGTCTTGCGAACCTTCACTATACTCAAGCGAACAAGGTCAAAAAATCGACACGGAGTCGAGCATGCGTGGGTTTCTGCTGCACCCGGACGACGTTCCGGTCGTACTGACCCTGCGTCAGTCGCCCAAACTGTTTCGCCAACGTCTGCACACTATCAGCCTGGGCGGAATCGCCTGCAACCATCCACGGGCCTATCGACGCGGCATGGCGGTGGAAATGCTGATCCCCTCGCTCGGCGCCGAGGCACGCTATCCCGGTTATGTCGCCTGGTGCCAGAAGCAACAGGACGGCTATCGGGTGGGCATTGCCTTCGTCGATGAACAAGCATTGTTTGGCGCGCGCATGGGCGAACAGGTGTGCCAGATCCAGCACTTCTGCCAGGCACAAACCCAAGCCGAAAGCCCGGACGCGGACCTTGAAACCCTCGCCCAGCAATGGGTCAGCCTGCACGCCGGCGAGTTCTCCGAAGCCAGCCTTGAGGCAAGCCATACCCGGGAAATCCTCCTTCCGGGCTAAAAACCCCGTGTCTGTGGGCTTTTCCTTGCAGGAAAGCCGCCCTTGCCCATTGTCGAGCCACGGTGTAACGCGCTAAGGTTCGGCTCCCCGCTGCGTACAATTTTCGCTGCTCCGCCGCACGGGGATCGCTGGCGGCCGGCACCCGTGACCTGACGAGTAACACGATGGCTGATTTACCGATCGATGACCTTAACGTTGCCTCCAACGAGACCTTGATCACCCCCGATCAGCTCAAGAAGGAAATCCCCCTCAGCGCTACCGCCCTGCAGACCGTGACTGCCGGTCGCGAAGTGGTACGCAATATCCTCGACGGCAAGGACCACCGCCTGTTCGTGGTGATCGGCCCCTGCTCGATCCACGACATCAAGGCTGCCCACGAATACGCCGAGCGCCTCAAGGTGCTGGCGGCAGAGGTGTCCGACACCCTGTACCTGGTCATGCGCGTGTATTTCGAAAAGCCGCGGACCACGGTCGGCTGGAAAGGCCTGATCAACGACCCGTACCTGGACGACTCGTTCAAGATCCAGGATGGCCTGCACATCGGTCGCCAACTGCTGCTGGACCTGGCGGAAATGGGCCTGCCGACCGCCACCGAAGCCCTTGACCCGATCTCCCCGCAGTACCTGCAGGACCTGATCAGCTGGTCGGCCATCGGCGCGCGCACCACCGAATCCCAGACCCACCGCGAAATGGCCTCGGGCCTGTCCTCGGCGGTCGGTTTCAAAAACGGTACCGACGGCGGCCTGACCGTTGCCATCAATGCCCTGCAGTCGGTTTCCAGCCCGCATCGCTTCCTCGGCATCAACCAGGAAGGCGGCGTGTCCATCGTCACCACCAAGGGCAACGCCTACGGTCACGTGGTACTGCGTGGTGGCAACGGCAAGCCCAACTATGACTCGGTCAGCGTCGCCCTGTGCGAACAGGCCCTGGCCAAGGCCAAGATCAAGCCGAACATCATGGTCGACTGCAGCCACGCCAACTCCAACAAGGACCCGGCCCTGCAGCCGCTGGTGATGGAGAACGTCGCCAACCAGATCCTCGAAGGCAACCAGTCGATCATCGGCCTGATGGTCGAGAGCCACCTGAACTGGGGCTGCCAGGCGATCCCGAAAGACCTCAACGACCTGCAGTACGGTGTATCCATCACCGACGCCTGCATCGACTGGGAGTCGACCGAGAAGACCTTGCGCAGCATGCACGCCAAGCTCAAGGACGTGCTGCCCAAACGCCAGCGCGGCTGACAGGCAGATACAAAAACGCCGGGCAATTGCCCGGCGTTTTTATTGGTGCGTTGAACAGCAGCGCTGATGGCTGCCCTTCGCGATCCTCAGGCCTTGTTGGTGGCGTGTTTTTGCTGACGCTCCATGTAACGCTCGACATAGGAGCACGACGGGATCACGGTATAACCCATGTCTTCGGCGTACTTGAGCGCCTGTTCGGTGAGTGCCGCAGCGATACCCCGGCCACGCAACGCGTTCGGTACGAACGTGCGATAGATATCCAGGGTTTGCTTACCCAGGTCCATGTAGGTCAGGTAAGCACGATGACCGTCCACATTGGTCTCGAATTGATGACCAGCCTGGTCATGGTGGATGGACAACGCCTCGCTCATCACTACTCCTCGCGGGTCTTGTGCTCTGACCCCTACCTTACCGATGTTTTTCCGGCGAAGGAACCTCTACGCCACCCCGTGCCCCATTGGACAGCGAGAAGAGCATGGCTGTTCTCTGGCAAATGAGCACGTACAAATAGTAGGCGCCCCACGCCCAGATGCTCAAGGTGGCTGGTCGCAAATTTCACCCACTTGTGGCAAGCGGACACGGCGGCGAGCATCGGCCTGAACAGTTGCCGGATGTTGTAGTGCTATGACGAAGGATGACACTTTAAGTCACTTTTAGTTCAACAAAATACGCACTTGCTACACTTGCAAGCACCCGCGCGGGCGGCGCCTTCACAGTTTTTCTACATTAGGCTGTGGCGGACCCGGGACAGGCGCATTTTTTTGCAGTTCTTGCGCTCTGTCAGTTTACTTACTACAAGTAATGGGTACTATGTACGCCGGCCAGTTTCTCTTTCTTGAGAGATGGCTATTTAATAGAAAGTCCTTGAAGGGGAACACGATGAACAACGTTCTGAAATTTTCTGCTCTGGCTCTGGCCGCAGTTCTGGCTACCGGTTGCAGCAGCGTATCCAAAGAAACCGAAGCTCGTCTGACCGCTACCGAAGACGCAGCTGCTCGTGCACAAGCTCGTGCCGATGAAGCCTATCGCAAAGCTGACGACGCTCTGGCTGCTGCTCAAAAAGCACAACAGACCGCTGACGAAGCTAACGAGCGCGCTCTGCGTATGCTGGACAAAGCCAGCCGCAAGTAATAGTCCTTCGGGATTGTTATTGGAAGCCGACCCACTTGTGGGTCGGCTTTTTTATTGCTGCCAGAAAAGTGCGACGCCAGAAACGACGAGGCCTGCACGATGGCAGGCCTCGGATAAAGCAGGCAGGGCTTACTGCATGTCGTAAGGCACGCTGGAAACCATCGGCGCCTGGCCGCCGGCACCATTGGGTACGGCAATTTCCACCGGCATGCCGTCTTCGGCTGCGATCACATCACGCACCATGTCCCAGTTCATGCGCAGGTTGTTGGCCAGGTCTTCACGCTTGAGCAGGGCATTGATGACTGACGTGTGCTTGTCGACCACCGACGGGTCGCCCTTGTCGTCCAGCGGCGTGTGCGCCTCGAGGTAGACCTTGCCGGCACTGAGGCCGAACTTGTAGGGCTCGTTGATGATGCGTACCGGCACACCGACCGGGGCCATCTTGGCCAGCTCAAGCACGTTGTTGTTGAACATGCGGAAGCAACCGTGGCTGGTGCGCATGCCGATGCCGAACTTCTTGTTCGAACCGTGGATCAGGTAGCCCGGCACGCCAAGGGTGAACTTGAACGGCCCCAGCGGGTTGTCCGGGCCTGCCGGCACCACGGCCGGGAGGATGTCACCGTCTTCGGCGTGTTCCTTGCGGATCGAGGCCGGTGGCGTCCAGGTCGGGTTCGGGGTCTTGGCCGTGACCCTGGTGTTGGCGATCGGCGAGCCCCAGCCTTCACGACCGATACCCAGCGGGTAGGTGTGCACCACGTTCTGCCCTTTCGGGTAGTAGTACATGCGGTACTCGGCCAGGTTGATGACGATGCCTTCACGCGGGCCCGGCGGCAGGATGAAGCGGGTCGGCAGGATGATCTCGGTGCCGGCGCCCGGCAGCCATGGGTCGACGCCGGGGTTGGCGGCGATCATTTCCAGATAGCCAAGGTCGTTGGCTGTACCGATGTCGGCAAAGGTGTCTTCGTACTTGGCCTTGATCACCTGGACCTGGCCGATGACGTCTTCACCGGGAGACGGCAGGGGGAACTCCAGCGCAGCAGCGGGACCTGCCGCCAGCAGGGCGGCCAGGGACAGGCAACGGGTGACGGCGGGAAAGCGCGGCAACATCCGGGAAATCCTTCGCTAATTCAATTGAGTCAAGCAATCGATTGTACACCGCCCCCTGCATAATCGGGAGATGTCCCGGCAGCGGTTGGCCGTACAGGGGATGAAAGGTTATATCAGCAGGTTACAGCTCGGGCCATACCGGCCGTGTGCCACGGCGCTGGGCATCGAGAATCGCCCGGCACAGCGAGCACAGGCGGCGGTCACGGTAAATGCTGCGCTCGGCCTGCGACCAGCGCGGTTGCGCCGGCAACAGAGTGCCGCACAGGGTACGGTCGGCCGAGCCACCGAGCTCAAGCTGGCGGGCTACCAGGTGGACGCGGATCTCCTGGCAGGCGAACAGGTCAAGCTGTTCGTCAGGCTCGATCAATTGATAGGCATACAGGGACCAGGCGGGACGCGGCATCGGGGGCTCCAAATCGGGGGCGCAACATTAGCCGAAAGCCGGTCACTATAAAAGCGTCAAAGCAGCGGTTTTAGTTGCGGCCAGGCATTTTCCAGCAACCTGGCCTGGGCGCCCTGCCCCGGATGAATGCCATCGGCCTGCATCAGCTCGGGCACACCGCCCACCCCTTCGAGAAAAAACGGCACCAGCGGCACCTGTTTTTCCGTCGCCAGGTTTTCATACACCTTGGCGAAGGCCTCGTTGTAACGCTTGCCATAGTTGGGCGGCAGGCGCATGCCCAGTAAGAGCACCTTGGCGCCGGCAGCCCGCGATTTGTCGATCATCGAGGCAAGATTTTGTTGCAATTGCGTTGGCAGCTGCCCGCGCAGGCCATCGTTGCCGCCCAATTCAAGCACCACCAGCTCCGGCTTGTGCTCTGCAAGCAGCGCCGGCAGCCGCGCCTGGCCTCCGGCACTGGTGTCGCCGCTGATCGAGGCATTGACCACCTTGGCGTCGAAACCCTCGCGCTTAAGGCGTTGCTCCAGCAAGGCAACCCAGCCCTCGCGGGTATCCAGGCCGAAAGCGGCACTGATACTATCGCCGACAATCAGCACGGTCCCCGCTGCTGCGCCCTGGGCCATGCACATCAAGGCCAGGCCAGCACTCAATAACCATACTCGCATCGGATTCTCCATGGGCCCCAGCATTCTCAGTGCGCGCAACCTTAGCAAAGTGGTCCCCAGCGCGGAAGGCGACCTGACCATCCTGCACGAACTCTCGCTGGAATTGAAACAGGGCGACAGCCTGGCGATTGTCGGCGCCTCGGGCTCGGGCAAATCGACCCTGCTCGGCCTGCTCGCCGGCCTCGACCTGCCCAGTGCCGGCTCCGTGACGCTAGCGGGCCATGACCTCGGCCCGCTGGATGAAGACCAGCGCGCGCGGGTGCGGGCCGAGCACGTCGGCTTTGTGTTCCAGTCGTTCCAATTGCTCGACAGCCTCAACGCGCTGGAAAACGTCATGCTGCCACTGGAGCTGGACGGTCGCCGCGATGCCCGCGAGCACGCCCGCAGCCTGCTTGAGCGGGTCGGCCTGGGCCAGCGCCTGAGCCACTCGCCACGCCAGCTTTCCGGTGGCGAACAGCAACGGGTGGCCATCGCCCGCGCCTTTGCCGCCGAGCCCGCGGTGCTGTTTGCCGACGAGCCCACCGGCAACCTCGACAGCCATACCGGCGAGCGTATCAGCGACCTGCTGTTCGACCTGAACAAGGAACGCGGCACCACCCTGGTGCTGGTCACCCATGACGAACGCCTGGCCCAGCGCTGCCGTCGTCTGATCCGCCTGGACGCCGGCCACCTGGTCGCGCCGCTGGAGCCTTGATGAAGCGCTTGCCGTTGTTCCCCCTGGCCCTGCGCCAGTTGCTGCGCGACGCCCGCGCCGGTGAGTTGCGCGTGCTGTTCTTCGCCCTGTTGGTGGCGGTGGCGGCCAGTACCGCCATCGGTTATTTCGGCGCCCGCCTCAACGGCGCCATGTTGCTGCGCGCCACCGAATTCCTCGGCGCCGACCTGGTGCTGCAAGGCAGCTCGCCAGCCGCGCCCGAGCAGGTCAACCGCGGCACCGCGCTGGGCTTGCAACACGCCCGGGTGGTCGAGTTTTCCAGCGTGATCGCCACCGACAACGGTATTCAGTTGTCGAGCATCAAGGCGGCCAACGCTACCTACCCGCTGCGCGGTGCGCTGCGCAGCGCCGCCGAGCCCTATGGCGCCGAAACCGCTGGCGGCGGCCCGGCGCCAGGCGAGGCCTGGGTCGAACCGCGACTGCTGGCGGCGCTGGACCTGAAGATCGGCGACAGTATCGATGTGGGCATGAAAACCCTGCGCATGAGCCGGGTGCTGACCTACGAGCCCGACCGCGCCGGCAACTTCTACAGCCTGACCCCGCGAGTGCTGATCAACCTCGCCGACCTTGAGGCCACCGGGGTGGTGCAACCGGGTAGCCGGGTCAGTTATCGCGAACTCTGGCGTGGCGAGCCCGACGCGCTGGCCAGTTATCGTGACGCGGTGAGCAAAAGCCTCGCCGCCAACCAACGCCTGCAGGACTCGCGCGACGGCAACCAGCAGATCGGCGGCGCCCTGGGCAAGGCCGAGCGCTACCTGAACATGGCCAGCCTGGTGGCGGTGCTGCTCGCCGGTGTTGCCGTGGCGCTGTCGGCCAGCCGCTTCGCTACCCGTCGGTTCGATGCCAGCGCCCTGCTGCGTTGCCTGGGCCTGTCGCGTCGCCAGGCGTTGAGCCTGTTCTGCCTGCAACTGGCGATTCTGGGCAGCATCGCCGCACTGTGTGGCGCAGCGCTCGGCTGGCTGGCCCAGTTGGGCTTGTTCGAGTTGCTGCAAGGGTTGATGCCGGCACAGGTTCCGCCCGGTGGCATTGCCCCGGCCCTGGCCGGGATTGCCACTGGCCTGGTGGCCCTGGCCGGTTTCGCCCTGCCGCCGCTGGCGGCCCTTGGCCGGGTGCCGCCGTTGCGGGTCCTGCGCCGCGACCTGTTGCCGGTGCCGGCCAGTAGCTGGCTGGTGTATGGCGCCGCGCTGTTTGCCCTGGGGCTGATCATGTGGCGGCTGAGCCTCGACCTGCTGCTGACCTTTGCCCTGCTCGGCGGCGGCCTGGTCGCCGCCTTGCTGCTCGGCGGGCTGCTGTTGCTCGGCCTGCGCAGCCTGCGGCGCCTGCTCGCCGATAGCCCGCTGGCCTGGCGCCTGGGCCTTGGCCAATTGCTGCGCCACCCGCTGGCGGCTGCCGGGCAATCCCTGGCCTTCGGTCTGATCCTGCTGGCCATGGCCCTGATTGCCCTGTTGCGCGCCGAGCTGCTCGACACCTGGCAGAACCAGTTGCCCAAGGACGCGCCGAACTATTTCGCCCTGAACATCCTGCCCGACGACAAGAACAGCTTTGCCCAGCGCCTGACCGAGTTCTCTGCCCAAGCCGCGCCGTTGTACCCGGTGATCCCCGGACGCCTGACGGCAATCAACGGCGAGCCGGTGCAACAGATCGTCAGCAAGGAAACCACCGGCGACCGCGCCGTGCAGCGCGACCTGAGCCTGACCTGGGCCGCCGACCTGCCCCAGGGCAACAGCCTGATCGCCGGCCAGTGGTGGCAAGCCAAACCTGCCGCCGAGGCCTTGCCCGGTGTTTCGGTGGAAGCCGAACTGGCCCTGAGCCTCAAGCTCAAGCTGGGCGACCAACTGACCTTCACCATTGGCGGCCTGCAACGCCAGGTACAGGTCAGCAGCCTGCGCACAGTCAACTGGGACAGCTTCCAGCCCAACTTCTACATGATCTTCCAGCCTGAAACCCTGCAGGACCTGCCGACCACCTACCTGACCAGCTTCTACCTGGCACCCGGCCATGACCCGCAGGTGGTGGCGCTGTCGCGGGCGTTTCCGGCGGTGACCATCCTCCAGGTCGACGCCCTGCTCGAACAGCTGCGCAGCATCCTCGCCCAGGTCACCCTGGCGGTGGAGTACGTGCTGTTGTTCGTGCTGGCGGCGGGCCTGGCAGTGCTGTTCGCCGGCTTGCAGGCGACCCTTGATGAACGCATCCGCCAGGGCGCCCTGCTGCGTGCCCTGGGCGCCGGGCGCGGCTTGCTGGTCAAGGCCCGGCGCATCGAGTTCGGCTTGCTCGGGGCGGCCAGCGGCCTGCTGGCGGCAATCGGCTGCGAGCTGATCACCCTGGTGCTGTACCGCTATGCCTTCGACCTGCACTGGAGCCCGCACCCGTGGCTGCTGTTGCTGCCGGTCATCGGCGCCCTGCTGGTCGGCGGCGCCGGGGTCTACGGTACGCGCCGGGCGCTCAATGCCAGCCCGCTGGCGGTGCTGCGCGAGGGCTGATCAGGGTTTGACGTAGTCGATGGCGTTGACCCACCAGCACATCTCGCCGGAAGGGGTCTGGACGATGACTTCATCGCCGACCTCTTTTTTCAGCAAGGCGCGGGCCATGGGCGAGTCGATCGAGATGTAGTCCATGCGCCCGTAGATCTCGTCGTAACCGACGATGCGAAAACGCTTGGTCTCGCCCTCCTCGTTCTCGATCTCGACCCAGGCGCCGAAGAACACCCGGCCTTCCTGCTCCGGCGAGTACTCGACCACGCGCATGTCTTCCAGACGCTTGCGCAGGTAGCGCACGCGGCGGTCGATCTCACGCAGCAGTTTCTTGTTGTACTGGTAATCGGCGTTTTCGCTACGATCGCCCAAAGACGCCGCCCAGGTGACTTTCTGGGTGATATCGGGACGCTTTACCCGCCACAGATGGTCCAGCTCCTGCTTGAGCGCTTCGTGACCTTCCTTCGTGATGATTTGCGTACTCAACAAAAATTCTCGCTTACAGGCTGACTGAGTGGCTTGCAGGGCCTGATCATCAACCCTGCCGACGCGCGGCGCAACTGCACGTGACTTGTGCCTGGCGGCTCCAGTCCCAAAGGGAATCCGCAGACAACCACAACAATACGGTCTGACCCGCATGCACGCCCAACGCACCACCTTGCACAACGAGTTGCACGCCCGCCCGTCGCTGTACTTCGATGAGCCGGCGCATGTTTTCCACCTGGCGTTTCTCGGCACCGATGCCGATTGCAACGCTCTGCTGCAGCGCTGCTGCGCGGATGCGTTCGAGCCGGACGCCGCGCAGGGCATCACCCAGCTGGACGGCCATCCGTTCAAATGGGAACGCCATGCCGAGTTCTTCACCCTGACGATGGTGGTACCCGCCGCCAGCCGCGAGCTGAACTGGACCACCCTGCCGCCGGCCCTGGCCGCAGGTGTCGAGCCTTACCGCGAGCAGATGATCAACGCGGTGCAGGTACTGGTGCGCGACGAACAGGATCTGGACCTGAGCCGCTACGCGTTCAAGGACCCTTGCGGCTCCTGCGTGGGCGGCGGCGATGCCGTGGTGTGGAGCGATTTTCGCCTGACTGCAGATGGCACCAACCGCTTCCTGTTCATCAACCGCCGGCTCAATGCCTACCGTCAGGGGCGAATGATCCGCCGCCTGCTGGAGATCGAGACCTACCGGATGATGGCCTCATTGTCGTTGACCGTTGCCAAGGCCCTGAGCCCGCAACTTGACGCCTATGACCGCAAGCTGGTCAGCCTGTCGGAACGCAACGTCAGCAGTGACGGCGGCAATGCCAAGGCGCTGCTGGCCGATATCGCCCAACTGTCGCGCCAGGTGGTCGGCAGCACGGTCAAGCACCGCCATCGCTTCAGCGCCACCCAGGCCTATGCGCAACTGGTATTCGAGCGCCTGGGCGAACTGCGTGAAAGCCATGTCGGTGATTGCCAGCGCCTGGGGGTGTTCATCGAGCGGCGGTTCAAGCCCACCGTGCGTTACTGCGCGGTCACCGAACAACGCCTTGAGCACCTGGCCGAGAGCGTGGCCAACCTTGGCGACCTGCTGCAGGCACGGGTGCAGGTCGAGATGGAGGAACAGAACGCCGAGATCTTGCGCAGCCTCAACGCCCGCGCCGACACTCAGATCAAGATCCAGCGGGCGGTCGAAGGGCTTTCGATCATCGCCATCAGCTACTACCTGCTGAGCCTGTTCAAGCTCTTCTATGCCGGCCTGCATACCCTGGGCGCGCAGATCAGCGCACGCGAGGCGTTGTTGGGCATGGCGCCGGTGGTGATGCTGATCATGCTGGTGATCCTGCTACGGATCAGGAAAGCCAAGGCGCATTGACGTACCGGCCCGGGCGCTTCAAGCCCGGGTGATCAACCCCTGGCGGGCGACGCGGGTCAGGTGGCCGATGACTTCGGCAGCGTCGTCGGCGCTGGGCGACTGGATCACGGCGAGGTCGAAACGGTCGTTGGCGAACTGGCCAAGGGAGTCGCGGCTATCGGCGAACTGGATCAGGAAGGCGGAGTTGCGGCTGTTGCGACGCGGCCAGCCGTCGAGGTAACGCAGAAGGGTTGGCTGATGGCTGCCGCCCAGAAGAATACGCGGCGTGCGCGTGCCCTGGCTGGCGGGCAACGGGGTCAGGCAAACGCTGGAACGTGGACAACTCATGGGGTTAGATCTCCGCCTCGCAAAACCCGCTGGGCTGCGGTGGGAGGCGTCACCGAACCAGCGTTTTAGCGGTATTTGGTGAAACCTCCGAAGAGGTAACCCTGCGCCCCGCAAGTAGCTGTTTAAATCGGCGCAAGTCAGCATCCTAGAGAAGCCGCGGGTGGAATGTCAACGGCCTGGCGACTAAAAAGCCCCGGAAATCCGACATCAAACGATAGGAGCGGGGTTGCCCCGCGATAGCGTTCTGTCTGCCAGATCGCATCGCGGGGCAAGTCGAGTCAGGCGGCATCACCGCCCCATCCGGATCAGCGCACAATCAATCGATCCAACGACAGTTTCCCCGCCCCCTCAACCAGCACCGCCAGCGTCCCCGCCATCAACGCCAGGGCAAACTCATAGCCATTGTTGGCCATGAACAACCCATTGCCGATATGCACCGAGAAGATCGCCACGATCAGCGTCACGGTCAGCGCCAGTGCAGCTGGCCGTACCAGCAAGCCGATCACCAGGGCCAGGCCGCCGAAGAACTCGGCACCGCCGGACAGCAGCGCCATCAGCAGGCCAGGCGCCAGGCCGAGGCTTTCCATGAACTGCGCGGTCCCCGCCAGGCCGCCGCCGCCAAACAGGCCGAAGAGCTTCTGCGCGCCATGGGCCATGAAGATGATACCGACCAGAATACGGATGATGCTCAGGCCCCAGCTGGCACGGCTGGCAACTACGGCGTTGAGGATGTTGTTGTTCATGAGTGTTCCTTAAGGGGTGTGATGTGTGGTGTTGGGCGCCATATTAATCGAATAAACCAATAGTAAAATCGCAAAATTTACGACATTAAAATCGAATTATTCGATTATTTTTGCCCCACACCTTTACCCCCTTTCGGCTCCAGGGATGCGCGCTCACGGTCGAAGGCCAGGAAGTACTTGTTGACGCTGTTCACATAGCTCACCGGCCCCATGCCCACCTGTTCCATGGCGATGCGCTCGGTCTGGAAGAACCACTGGTTGCCATTGAGCCCACGCCGCCGCGCTTCGGCACGCATCGCCTGAACCCGCTCCGGGCCCAGGTTATAGGCCGCCAGGGTGAACGCCATGCGTTCACGCTCGTTAAGCTGGTTGCTGGAAAAGAACTTGCGCCGGATCAGCGCCATGTAGCGGGCGCTGGCCTGAACATTGCCATCGACATTGGCAATATTGCTCACCCCCACCCGCTGAGCGGCGCTGGGAGTGATCTGCATCAGCCCGTGGGCGCCCCCTGCCCCGCGGGCAGTCGGGTCAAGGGAGGACTCCTTGAAGGCCACCGCAGCCAGGTTCAACCAGTCGATCTTCTGTTCGCGGGCGTGGCGCTGCAGCACCGGACGCAATGCCTCCAGGCGCTTGCGATCAGTGCGTGCCAGGGGATTGTGGACCCGGTACAGACGCCGGTAGATCCGCTCAAACGCTGCATCCTGATTGGCCGGCGCCTTGTAGCCCTGAAGAAAGCGATCGACGCTGGCGTGCAGCATTACCGCGTCACGGCGCACGTACCAGCGCATGGCCTCGGGGCTGGCCACATGCAGTTTGCGCTCGACCCGCAGCTTGGGCATGACCTTGGCCCAGCGTTCGGCAATCGGCTGCTCGACCACGGTCAGGTGAAAAATCCCGGCCTGGACCATCTCCAGCACATCTTCGACCGCCAGCGTCGGGTCGACCCACTCGACCTTGATCGGCGCCAGCTTACGCAGGGCCAGCTTCTGGTTGATCTCATGCAGGGTGTCGCCGGCGGCACTTGAGCTGGTCAGTGCCAAGGTGCGCCCGGACAGTTGCTCGACGCGCTGGAAACTGCGCTCGCCCTTGCGCCCGACCAGCACCAGGGGCACCTTGTCGACCACCGGATCACTGGCACTGAGGCCGCGGGTGGAGGTTGGATCGACCAGTTCGCCCGGTGCCACCAGGTCGGCTTCGCCGCGCTGCAAGGCGGCCAGCAGCTGTTCCTTGGCGCGGGGGATGATCTTCAGGCGGATTTCCTCGCCATCGCGGGCGCGGGCGTTGAGGTAGTGCTCAAAAGCACGCAGGCGGTGGTGCTCGACGCCCACCGGTTCGCCCTTGACTTCGCCGGAGCTGTTGCGGCTCTGGTTGACCAGCACTTTCAGCACCCGGCTGCTGCGAATCTGCGCCAGGTCGCGCACCGGGGTCTTGGGCACCGCCTGTTGCGGGCCGGCCAGACGCGCGCTGGCCGGCCCTGCCGTCAGCAGCGAGAAGCTCAGCACGATCAACAAAAACAGCGCTCGGGTCATCCGTTGCGAGGTCCGCGCGTGTGGGGTTGGCGCCATAGTTTGCAGTCGTTCCATGACAGTTGACCGCAAAAGACCACGACAACTCGTTGAAGTTCTTGGCTTTATCGATTTTCGTCGAGCTTTGTTATGCTGGCCGGCCCCCGGCCTGAGGTAGCACCATGCAACTCATCGACATCGGCGTCAATCTGACCAACCCAAGTTTTGCCGACAAACACCCGGCAATTCTCGAACGCGCCGAGGCCGCCGGGGTGGTGCAGATGATGGTCACCGGCACCAGCCTTGCGGGCAGCGAACAGGCCCTTGAGCTGTGCCAGCAGTTGGATGAAGGCGCCCAGCGCCTGTTCAGCACCGCCGGGGTTCACCCCCATGACGCCAGCAGTTGGAGCACCGACAGCAACCGCCAGCTGCGCGCCTTGCTTGAGCAGCCGCGGGTGCAGGCCGTGGGTGAATGCGGGCTGGATTTCAACCGCGATTTCTCGCCGCGCCCGCAACAGGAAAAAGCCCTGGAAGAACAGCTGGCCCTGGCGGTGGAACTGCAGATGCCGGTGTTTCTTCACGAACGTGACGCCAGCGAACGCCTGCTGGCGATCCTCAAGGATTTTCGTGACCGCCTGCCAGCGGCGGTGGTGCACTGCTTTACCGGCGAGCGTGCGGCACTGTTCGGCTACCTCGACCTGGACCTGCACATCGGCATCACCGGCTGGATCTGCGACGAGCGGCGCGGCACCCACCTGCACCCGCTGGTCAGCAGCATCCCCCAGGGCCGGCTGATGCTCGAAAGCGACGCGCCCTACCTGCTGCCACGCAGCCTGCGGCCCAAGCCGAAAAGCGGGCGCAACGAACCGGCGTTCCTGACCGAAGTGCTGCGGGAAGTGGCCCTGCACCGTGGCGAAAGCGCCGAGCAGCTGGCAGCCCACAGCACCGCCACTGCCCGCGCCTTCTTTAACCTGCCCGCGATTATTTGACGCATATCAAAACGTCTTGATGATCGACTGGGCACAATGATGGCACCTTGCCAACAATGTTTCCGCTCAATCAGAGAAGACCTACCATGGGTGCCTGGCTTAGCAATATCTCCCTGAAGTACAAGTTCTGGGCCGTGAATGCGGTTGCCTTTGTCACCACGCTGTTTCTGGTGCTGTATGCCGTGCACCTTGAACAGCAGGCCCGGGCCCAGAGTGCACAAAGCAAAGCCCAGGCCCAGGCGCAGCTACTGGCGGCCTGGCCAGCCGGGCAACCCCTGCCGAGCAACGCGCTGTGGCTGACGTACACCACCGGCCAGGCGCCGCAGTTCGAAGGGCACAGCCTCGATGCGCTGGCCTCGGCCCAAGGCTGGGTCGAGCTCGAAGGCATGCCGTTGCTGGGTGACAATCCGCTGGCCGGTGCCCAGGTCATCAGCCACGGCGATCAGCAGATCGCCGTGCTCGCGCCCTCCCCCAGCCTGATCCAGGTATTCACCGACCGCTTCACCAATTACGCCGTGTGCGTACTGATTCTGATGTTGGCGATGCTCTGCGCCTCGCAACTGCTGATCCGCTTCCTGCTCAGCCAGCTCAACACCCTCAAGGACGTGATGCTGCACGTGGAAAAAACCGGCGACCTGTCAGCCCGCGTGCCCCTGGCCTGTGGTGATGAAGTCGGACAGATGGCCAGCGCCTTCAATGCCATGCAGACCACCTACCACCGGGTGGTCAACACCGTGGCGCGCACCGCCGCGCAACTGGATTCCGGCGCCGCGCGCCTGGCCGCGAGCATGAACGACGTGCGTCACGGCATGCTCGGCCAGCAGAGCGAAACCGACCAGGCCGCCACCGCCATCAACGAAATGACCGCCACGGTCTATCACATCGCCCAGCACGCCGGCGCCACCCGCGACCTGTCGCAGAGCGCCGACACCCTGGCCGGCAGCGGCCAGGAAGTGGTCAGCCGGGTACAGACCTCGATTGCCGGGCTGTCCAGCGGCGTACAACAGACCGCCGAAATGATCCGCCAGCTGGCCGACGACAGCCAGAAGATCAACGGCGTGGTCGGGGTGATTCACAGCATCGCCGAGCAGACCAACCTGCTGGCACTCAACGCCGCCATCGAGGCGGCCCGGGCCGGCGATCTGGGCCGTGGCTTTGCGGTGGTCGCCGACGAGGTGCGCAACCTGGCCAAACGGGTACAGGCCTCTACCGACGAAATCACCACCATGGTCTCGGCCCTGCAGGCCGGTACCCGCGACGCCGTGGATTTCATGCAGGAAAGCTCGTTCAAGGCCGACGACTGTGTGCAACAGGCCCAGGAAGCCGGCGCCGCCCTGGCGGAGATCACCAGCGCGGTGGCGCAGATGCGTGAGAGCAATACGCAGATTGCCGTGGCCGCCGAGCAGCAGAGCCAGGTGGCCGAGGAAATGAACCGGGCGGTGGTGAGCATCCGCGACGTCACCGAAGAGACCGTGCAGCAGACCGTTGACTCGGCCACCACCAGCAGCGAACTGGCGACCCTGGCCGGCGAGTTGAACAAGGCCATCGGCCAGCTCAAGCTATAGGCGTCATAGCCGCCATCGATTGGCCCCTTTGCCGGGGCCGCACTATTCTTCAGGCAAGCCCCTGAGGAACATTTCCATGAGTAAACGCCTGCCCAACCTGCCCGCCTGGCAATGGCGTGGCTACCACCACAACCACCGCAACCCGACCAACCTGGTGCTGCACCTGATTGCCGTGCCGCTGTTCATCCTCGGCGTGTTGCTGGTGCTCTCGGGGCTGTTCTCGCTGGACCTTGGGCAACTGGCCGTGGGCATCATCGCCCTGATCGCCGGGCTCGGTCTACAGCGCCAGGGGCACCGCCTGGAAGCCGAACAACCCGAGCCGTTCGCCGACCGCAAGGATGCCATTGGCCGCCTGCTGGTCGAGCAGTTCATCACCTTTCCGCGCTTCGTGCTCAGCGGTGCCTGGTGGCGTGCCTGGCGCCAGCGTCATCGCCGTTAAGCGAACACCGACACCGTCTGGCGACTGATTGCCAGCAACTCGCCAGAAGCGCTCCATAGCGCGGCCGAGGCATGCCCGTAACCATCGCGGGCGTGGTCGATCTGCGCACAGTACCGGCACCAGTCCAGGGTGCTCAGGCTCGGCACCGGCTGCACGAACTCGATGGTCCAGGTCAGGGTGCTGCCCGCCGCCGGTTTGCTCAGGTAAGGCAACAAGGTCGGCGGCCAGGCATCGACCAGCGCCAGCAGGTGCGCCTCACTGACCGGCTCATCCTTGACGTCACCGCGCAGGCGTACCCAACCGCCCATGCTGCGCGATGGCGTGTTGCTGAACGGCAAGCCGCCCACCGCCCAGCGCAGGGCCAGGTGGCGCATGAACTCCGGCGTGATCCCCTTGATGTAAGGCAGCTCGGGCGCGGCCTCCTGCAGGCTTTTCATTTCGACCGCCGGCAAGGCCGGAACATCGATGACCGAGTCACGCCCGGCACCAAAGCTGCCCTGGATCAGCGTCACCACTTGACCGTTCTGAGTGGCCCGGCCTAACAGCGAACTGACGGCCTTGCCCTCGCGCAGCAGCTCGACGTCGAAGCTGATCGGCACTTCGGGCTCGGCCGGGCCGACAAAGGTAATGGCCAGGGAACGCACTGGACGCCCCGGCGAAGTCTTGGCCAGCATGGCCTCGTACACCAGGGCAGCCATCAGCCCGCCAAAACAGGCACGGCCCTGGGCCCAGCTTGAATCGATGGTCACCGCCTGGGGATGCTGGCGGACCGCCGTGAGCAATTGCGAAAAGTTCATGACGACCTCAGCGATCAGAAAAAAATTGATCTTAACCAGACAGCAGCCGGTCTACAGCACGCATTTCGGCCATTTCAGCGGGCTATCGCTGCGCAAGCCGCACCTGCAGGCGTTCCAGGGTGGCATCGGCGCGTTGCTCGGCCATGGTCTGCTGCGTTTGCCAGTGGCTGACACACGGGGCCAGGTCGGGTTGCTGCTCGGCTTGCAGCAGCCACTGCAGCAGGTCGTGCCAGGTGCCCAGGTCACCCTGGGCACGCTTGAGGGCCTTTTGCAGGCGGGGGTTGGAGTGCTGCAACTGCGGATAGGCTTCAGCCGCGTAGCGCACCCGCTTGATCAGCAGGCGCAGGCGATGGCGGTCGTGGGCGGGATCGTCAAGGGCCTCACGCAGTTGCTTCCACTGTTTTCCCAGGCGTCTGTCGATGCGCTGTTGCAGGCGCCGGATCAGGCCCTGGCGCTGCGCTGCGCGCAAGAACACCGGGAAAGCGTCGACGATTGCCAGCAGGCGCGCCAGCTCGGGGCTGGCGGCGACATTGGCGAAGGTTTGCCTGCGGTGCGCCAGGCGCGATTGCGCAGCGGCCGTCTGCTGTCGCTCGAACAACTGCGCGGCCAGCACCTCACGGTCACGCAGTGGTGTGGTCAGGGTACCCAGCGCCTGGGCAGCCGCTTCCAGCTGGTCGACGCCAGGCAATTCGCGCAGCGGCCGCAGCAGGCTGCGCAAGCGCCGCACGCCGATGCGCAGGTCGTGCAGCGCCTCGCTGTCGGTATCGGCAGCCAGACGTGCCTGGCACGCCAGCAGACGCACCTGCAGGCTCAGTACCTGGGCAATGACATGGTCAAGCATGGCCGACGACATGGTCTACTCCTGTATCAGCGCCCGGCGCGGGATTCGCGAATGTAGAAGCGGGCTTTCTGAGCCTTCCTGCTGCAGCCTTCGAACGCTTCGAACTGCTGCTGGGTCTTGGCCCCGGTCAACAGAGACAACGCCTTGGAGTAGCTGACGGTACCGGCGAAGCCTTCGGCCTTGGCCAGGTCGAGCTCCTTCCAGGCCGCGTCCAGCTGATTGGCGCAGCTGTCGCGGTAGGCCGTCTTGCCAGCGCAACCGGTCAGGACCAGGGCAATCAAGGGCAGGCAAATCCAGGCTTTCATCGGCAATTCCTCAAAAGAAAAAGTTCAGGGTGGCGACTTCGACGGCAAACAGTGAGAAAAGTGCCCTATTCAGCGTAGCGCAGCGCCGCTGACGATTGAAGCACAGACACAATTGGGCGCATTGTTAGACCATGGAAGCAGAACACCGGGGAAGCATCATGAAAAAGCGCGTCGCACTGGTTCTGGGTTCAGGCGGGGCTCGGGGCTATGCACACATCGGCGTGATCGAGGAAATCGAGCGCCGCGGCTACGACATCGCCTGCATCGCCGGGTGCTCCATGGGTGCGGTAATCGGCGGTATTTACGCCGCCGGCAAACTCGATCAATACCGCAACTGGATCGAGAGCCTGGACTACCTGGACGTGCTGCGCCTGGTGGACGTGAGCTTTCGCCTGGGGGCGATACGCGGTGAGAAAGTCTTCGGACAGATTCGCAAGATCGTCGGCGAGGTCAATATCGAAGACCTGCGCATCCCCTACACGGCAGTCGCCACCGACCTGACCAACCAGCAGGAAATCTGGTTCCAGGAGGGCTGCCTGCACCAGGCCATGCGTGCCTCGGCGGCGATTCCCAGCCTGTTCACGCCGGTGGTGCAAGGCAACCGCATGCTGGTCGATGGCGGCATCCTCAACCCTTTGCCGATCATCCCGGTGGTCTCCAGCCACTGCGACCTGATCATCGCCGTGAACCTCAACTCGACCAACCAGAGGCATTACCAGTTACCGGTGATCGAACGCCCGGCAGCGTTCAAGTTGCGCTTTGACAGCCTGATCAACTCGCTGGGCTCGCACCTGCCGTTCCGGCGCAAACCGGCCGAGCAATTGATGCGCATCGAGCAGGAGCTGCAACCTGAGGCGGCGCAGATTCCCAACCCCTGGCTCAGCGACGCGGCCGCCCCCGAGGCCCAGCAACCGGCCGCGGCGCCGGAGGCTGACGGCGCGCCGAAATCGGCGACCGGCTCGTTCATCATCGACAACGTCGGGCCTGCCTCCCTGCTGGACTTGATCAACCAGAGCTTCGAGGTGATGCAGACGTCACTTGCCCAGTACAAGATTGCCGGGTATCCGCCGGACGTGCTGATCAACGTGCCCAAGCGAGTGTGCCGGTTCTTCGAGTTCTACAAGGCGCCGGAGCTGATTGCCCTGGGCCGGGAAATTGCCCGCGATACGCTGGATAACTATGAGGCGGAGCGGCGTTGACGGCTAACAGCATCGCGGGGCAAGCCCGCTCCTACATTTGCTGTGGGAGCGGGCTTGCCCCGCGATAGGGCCCTTAATTCTGCTCCGGACCGATCAGCCTGTACCCCACCCCAGGCTCAGTCACGATAAACCGCGGCGCCGTGGGGTCATCGCCGAGCTTCTGGCGCACATGGGCGACGACGATGCGCAGGTAGTGGCTGTCATCGACGTGGGTCGGCCCCCAGATATCCTTGAGCAGTTGCTGCTGGGTGATCACCCGCCCCGGATGGCTGGCCAGCTGCGCCAATAGCGCATATTCCTTGCGGGTCAGCGCCACCTCGATGCCGTCCAGGGTCACCCGGCGAAACGCCAGGTCGACGGTCAAGGGCCCGAAGCTCAGCGCCGATACGGTGGCTGTCGCCTGCGGCGCCTGGCGCAGCAAGGCCCGCACCCGGGCAAGAAACTCCTGGATGCCGAAGGGCTTGGTCACGTAGTCGTTGGCACCGCTGTCCAGCGCCTCGACCTTCTGGATTTCACTGGCCCGCACCGACAGCACCAGCACCGGCACCGCACTCCACTCGCGCAGTTCACGCAGCACCTGCTGGCCGTCCATGTCCGGCAGGCCCAGATCGAGCACCACCAGGTCGGGGCGCGCCAATGCCGCCTGGGTCAAACCTTCGGCACCGGTAGCGGCCTCCACCACCTTGTAGCCCTGGGAACTCAGGCTGATACGCAGGAACTTGCGGATTTGCGGCTCGTCATCGATGACCAGCAGGGTCGCGCTTTGGCTCATGGGGCTTCGCTTTCAGGCTCGGGTTGGGTCGGCAGCGGCAAGCATAGAGTGATGCAGGTGCCCTTGCCATCGATACCATCGCCCACGCGGATATGCCCGCCATGGGCGCCGATCATGCCCTGGCAAATCGCCAGGCCCAGCCCCGTGCCCTGCCCGCCCCGGTCACCGCGGGCAGCGGTGTAGAACATGTCGAAAATCCGCTCGCGATCGGCCTCGGGAATACCCGGCCCTTCATCGCTGACGGCAAAGCACAACAACTCGCCCTCAGTGCTGACCTGAAGCGCCAGCCGCCCAGCCGCCGGAGAAAAACGTGCAGCGTTCTCCAGCACATTGATCAGCGCCTGCTCGATCAACGCGGCGTGAACGAACAACAACGGCAAGTCGGCCGGCACCTCGGTGCGCAGTTGCAACGGCGCCAGCACCACCCGCAGGCGGTTCAGGGCACTGCCGACAATGTCGGTGGGCGCCACCCAGTCGCGCGCCAGCTTCAAGCCGCCATGGCCCAGGCGGGTCATGTCGAGCAGGTTCTGGATGTAGCGATCCAGGCGTTCGGCTTCGTTGCGGGTGCCTTCGAGCAACTCCTGGCGATCGGCCTTGGGGATCGCCTCACCGAGGGCCAGCAGGCTGTCGATGCTGCCGCGCATGGCGGTCAGCGGCGTGCGCAGGTCGTGGGACACCGAGGCCAGCAAGGCGCTGCGCAGCTGTTCGGTTTCGCCATGCAAACGGGCCGACTCAAGCTGCTCGGCCAATCGCGCCCGGGCCAGGGCCTGGGCCAGCGGCTGGCTCAGGGCCTTGAGCAGGCGGCAATGCTGGGCCGTCAGTTGCTGGCCCTTGCGCGGTCGCACGCCGAGCAGCGCCAGGCGTGCCTCGTCCACCGACAGCGGCCACCACCACCAGCGGCCATTGGGCAAGGTATCGCTGCCCTGGCCCGCCGCCTGGTCGTGCTGCCAGGCCCAGTCGGCGGCGGCACGCTCATTGTCGCTGAACTGCAGGTCGCCGCCACTGGCCACCTGCAGTCGACCCTCGGCATCGCGTTCGAGCAGGCACACCTGCAGGTCCTGCCAGCCATCCAGGTGTTGGCCGGCGGCGGTGAACACCGCCTGGCGGTCGGTGGCGGCGGTGAGCTTGCGCGACAGCTCAAGCAACTGGCTGGTCTGCTCCTGGGTTTCGCGCAGGGCCTGCAACTGCCGGCGCTGGCGTGCGGCGAGGTTACCGGTGAGCGCTGCCATCAACAGGAAGAACAGCGAGGTCAGTACGTCTTCTTCACGTTGGATGCTGAAAGAGAACGTCGGCGGAATGAACAAAAAGTCGTAGGCCAGGAACGACATCACCGCACAGGCCAGCGCCGGGCCCAGGCTACTGCGTACCGCCACCAGCAACACCGCGGCGAGAAACACCAGGGAGATGTTCGGCAAGGCCAGCACGCTGGCCACCGCCCAGGCCAGGCCGGACGCCAACAGGGTGGCGGCCAGGGCCAACAGGTAATGGCGCCAGACCCAGACCTTTTTCACCGCTGCACTGGGCGGTTCGGGCTGGGTGTCGCGGTCGAGCACGTTGATTTCCAGGCCATGGGCATCACGCAGCAAGCGCGTCGCCACCCCGGCGCCGAACAGCCGCCGGCGCAGGCGATCGCGTGACTGGCCGACCAGCACCAGGCTCGCGCGCCGTTCCAGGGCATGCTGGATCAGGGTCCTGGCCACCTCGCCGGCGCGCAACAGCACCACTTCGCCACCCAGGCGTTCGGCCAGTTGCTGGGCCGCCTGCAAGCGCTGACGTGCGGTTTCGTCGCGCAGCCGGCCGTTGTCGACGTGCACCAGGGTCCAGGGCAGATGGCGGCGCTGGGCGACACGGCTGGCATGCCGCACCAGGCGCTCGGCCTGGGCATCGCCATCGACGCCGACCAGCAAGCGACCGCGCAAGGCCGGGGCGTCCTGGCCAAGCTGGCGGTAACCGTGGGCCAGGTCCGCATCGACCTGGGCCGCCGCTGTCTGCATGGCCAACTCGCGCAAGGCGGTCAGGTTGGTTTGGGAAAAAAACGCATCGATCGCCGCCCGCGCCTGCTCCGGCACATACACCTTGCCTTCGCGCAGGCGCTCAAGCAGCTCGCGCGGCGGCAGGTCGATCAGCACCAGTTCGAAGGCTTCCTGCAGCACCCAGTCCGGCAGGGTTTCACGCACCTGCACGCCCGTGATGCCGCGCACCTGGTCGTTGAGGCTTTCCAGGTGCTGGACGTTGACCGTGGTGTAGACGTCGATGCCGGCGGCGAGCAACTCCTGGACATCCTGCCAGCGCTTGGCGTGGCGGCTGCCAGGAGCGTTACTGTGGGCCAGCTCGTCGACCAGCACCAGTTGCGGGCGGGCCTTGAGCAGGCTGTCGAGGTCCATTTCTTCCAGCAGCATGCCGCGGTATTCGCTGCGCAGCAGTGGCTGCTGGGGCAAGCCGCCGAGCAGCGCTTCGGTCTCGGCGCGGCCATGGGTCTCGACCACTGCGGCCAGCAGCGCCACCCCCTGGCGCAACTGGGCATGGGCGGCCTGGAGCATGGCGTAGGTCTTGCCTACCCCGGGCGCCGCGCCCAGAAACACCTTGAGCCGGCCGCGCCCTTCGCGCGGCAGCCCAGCCAACAACGCATCTGCGCGTTCGGAATTGCTCATGCTCACTGCCTGTCCTTATTTCGACGCCGGTGCCAGCCGCTCAAGGGCGCTGTTCAGGGCCAGCACATTGACCACCGGCGGGCCGATCAAGGGATGCAGGGTGGACTGCTCGACCAGCAGTTGCAAGGCCTCGGGCGCAACCTTGCGCGCCGCCGCCACCCGCGGCAGCTGGTAGGCCACCGCCGCAGGCGACAGGTGCGGGTCCAGGCCGCTGCCGGAGGTGGTCAGCAAGGCCAGCGGCACGGGCCCCTGCGCTTCGATGTACAGCTGCGCGGCGCTGCTCTTGACCCGCTCGGCCAACGCCGGATTGCTCGGTGCCAGGTTGCTGGCGCTACTGGCTACCGTGGCGTAGTCGCCCGCCGAAGGCCGCGACTGGAACCAGGCGTCGCCCTCGAAGCGTTGCGCGATCAACTGCGAGCCGCGCACCTGGCCCTGCCCGTCGCGCAGCAGGCTGCCATTGGCCTGGTCGGGGAAGGCCACTTGGGCGATGCCGGTGACCACCAGCGGGTACACCGCGCCGGTGATCAGGGTCATCAACAGGATCAGGCTCAGGGCCGGACGAATATGGGTAGTCATGGTCATCTCCTTGGTTCAGACCAGCTTCAGGGCGGTGAGCAACAGGTCGATCAGCTTGATCCCGGCGAACGGCACGATCAGCCCGCCCAGGCCATAGATCAGCAGGTTGCGACGCAGCAGGTGGGCGGCGCTGGCGGCCTGCACCCGCACCCCGCGCAGGGCCAGCGGGATCAGCACGACGATGATCAGGGCGTTGAAGACGATTGCCGAGAGGATCGCGCTCTGCGGGCTGCTCAGGTGCATCAGGTTGAGCACGCCCAGTTGCGGGTAGATCGCCGCGAACAAGGCCGGGAGGATGGCGAAGTACTTGGCTACGTCGTTGGCAATCGAGAAGGTGGTCAACGCACCACGGGTCACCAGCAACTCCTTGCCGACCTGGACCACATCCAGCAGCTTGGTCGGGTCGCTGTCCAGGTCGACCATGTTGGCTGCCTCGCGGGCTGCCTGGGTGCCGTCGTTCATGGCCATGCCGACATCGGCCTGGGCCAGCGCCGGGGCATCGTTGGCGCCGTCACCGCACATGGCCACCAGACGGCCGTCGTTCTGTTCCTGGCGGATGCGCGCCAGCTTCTTCTCCGGGGTGGCTTCGGCGAGCACGTCATCGACCCCGGCTTCGGCGGCAATCGCCGCAGCGGTCAGCGGGTTGTCGCCGGTGACCATCACCGTGCGGATGCCCAGCTTGCGCAGCTCGGCAAAGCGCTCGCGGATGCCCGGCTTGACCACGTCCTTGAGGTGGATCACGCCGAGCAGGCGCTTGTCGAGGCACACCAGCAGCGGCGTGCCACCGCTCTGGGCAATCTTGTCCACTTCCCGGGCCAATGACGCCGGCATTTCCAGGCGTTGCATGCCGACGAAGGCCAGCACCGAGTCCACCGCGCCCTTGCGATAGCGACGTTGCTGATAGTCGATGCCGGACAGCCGGGTTTCGGCGCTGAAGGCCACGGGCGTGAGCTGATCGGCAGTCGGTTCGGTGAAATCATGCAACTGGCGCAGGTACTCGACAATCGACTTGCCTTCGGCAGTGTCGTCGGCCAGCGACGCCAGCAAGGCGCCCTCGCCCAACTCCCGCGCGGTAACGCCGGGCGCCGCATGCAGGGCGCTGCAGCGGCGGTTGCCGAAGGTGATGGTGCCGGTCTTGTCGAGCATCAGCACATGCACATCACCGGCAGCCTCTACCGCACGACCGGAGCGGGCGATCACATTCAGGCGCACCAGGCGGTCCATGCCCGCGATACCGATGGCCGACAACAGGCCGCCGATGGTGGTCGGGATCAAGGTCACCAGCAGCGCCACCAGGAACACCAGCGGGATGCTGCCACCGGCAAAATGGGCGAACGGCTGCAGGGTCACCACGACCACCAGAAAGATCAGGGTCAGGCCGATCAGCAGGATGTCCAGGGCGATCTCGTTGGGAGTCTTCTGCCGTTTGGCGCCTTCGACCAGGGCGATCATGCGGTCCAGGGTCGACTCGCCGGGGTTGCTGGTGATGCTGATCAGCAACCAGTCGGAGACCAGCCGGGTGTTGCCGGTGACCGCCGAACGATCACCGCCGGACTCGCGGATTACCGGCGCGGATTCACCGGTAATCGCCGCCTCGTTGACCGCGGCGATACCTTCAAGCACCTCGCCGTCGCCAGGGATCATCTCCCCGGCCGAGACCTTGACCACATCACCCTTGCGCAGGCTGGTGGCCGGGACAATCTCGAAGCTGCCCGAGGCCGTACGGCGACGGGCACTGAGGCCCTGGCTGCCGGCCTTGAGGCTGTCGGCGCGGGCCTTGCCACGGCCCTCGGCGAGGGCTTCGGCGAAGTTGGCAAACAGCACCGTGAACCACAGCCACAGGGCGATCTGCAACGCCACGCCAGTGGGCACGCGGCTGTCAGGCAGCAAACACAGCAAGGTGGTGAAGATCGCGGTCAGTTCCACCACCAGCATCACCGGCGAGCGCTTGAGTTGGCGCGGGTCGAGCTTGACGAAGGCCTGTACCAGCGCCGGGCGCCACAGGGCGGCAACGGTGGTGCGCGCAGCTTCGGCGGCCTGCACCTTTACTTCGGGAATCGGCATATTCATCAGTTGTTCCTCACAAGCCCAGGCTCAGGTATTCGGTCACCGGCCCCAGGGCCAGGGCCGGCAGGAAGGTCAGGCCACCGACCAGCAGGATGGTCACCACCAGCAAGGTGACGAACAGCGGGCCGTGGGTCGGGAAGCTGTTCTGCCCCACCGGTGCGGACTTTTTCAGCGCCAGGCTGCCAGCCAGGGCCAGCACCGGCAGGATGTAGCCGAAGCGGCCGATCAGCATGCCCAGGCCGATCATCACGTTGTGGAAGGTGGTGTTGGCACCCAGGCCGGCGAATGCCGAACCGTTGTTGGCGCTGGCCGAGGTGTAGGCATACAGCAGTTGGCTGAAGCCATGGGCACCGGGGTTGCTGATCGCTGCCGCAGGTCCCGGCAGGCTGGCTGCCAGGGCGCCGAGCACCAGCACGCCGACCGGCATCACCAGCAAGGTCGCCACCAGCAATTGCACTTCCCGCGCCTGCAGTTTCTTGCCCAGGTATTCCGGGGTGCGGCCAATCATCAGGCCGGCGAGGAACACGGCGACCAACACGTTGAGCAGCATGCCGTAGAGCCCGGCACCAACGCCGCCGAAGATCACCTCGCCGACCATCATGTTGACCAGCGCAACCATGCCACTGAGCGGATTGAGGCTGTCGTGCATGTTGTTCACCGAGCCGTTGGAGGCGGCGGTGGTGGTCACCGTCCAGAGCACGCTGGCAGTGGTGCCGAAACGGCTTTCCTTGCCTTCCAGCGGCGCGCTCTGTTCAACCAGCGGGCTGCTCAGCGCCGGGTTGGCCTGGTGCTCGCTCCACAGCGCGGTGCCGCCACCGATCAAGAACAACGCGAGCATGCCGGCGATGATCGCCCGGCTCTGGCGCATGTCCTTGACGTAATGGCCAAAGGTGAACACCAGGGCCACCGGGATGAGGATGATCGAAGCCACCTCGAACAGGTTGCTCCAGGCCGTCGGGTTCTCGAACGGGTGCGCCGAGTTGACGCCGAAGAAGCCGCCGCCGTTGGTGCCCAGTTGCTTGATCGCGATCTGGCTGGCGGCCGGGCCCAGCGGGATGGTCTGGTCGGCGCCCTGCAAGGTCAGTGCATGCACGTAATCGGCGAAGGTCTGCGGCACGCCCTGCCATACCAGCAGCAAGGCCAGCACCAGGCACAGCGGCAACAGGCCGTAAAGCGTGGCGCGGGTCATGTCGACCCAGAAGTTGCCCAGGGTCTTGGCCGAGCGACGGGCGATGCCGCGGCACAGCGCGACCAGCACCGCCAGGCCGGTGGCGGCGCTGACAAAGTTCTGCACGGTCAGGCCGAGCATCTGGCTCAGGTAACTGACCGAAGCCTCACCGCTGTAGGACTGCCAGTTGGTGTTGGTGACAAAGCTCACCGCGGTGTTGAATGCCAGCGACCACTCCTGCCCCGCCAGGTGCTGCGGGTTGAGCGGCAGGTAGCCTTGCAACTGCAGCACCGTGAACACCAGCACGAAGCCGGCGAGGTTGAAGGCCAGCAGGGCCAGGGTGTATTGCTGCCAGCTCTGCTCCTTGTTCGCGTCGACCCCGGCCAGCCGGTAGCAGCCACGCTCGAGCGGCCCGAGCAGTGTCGACAGCCAGGTACGCTGGCCCTCCATCACCTTGAAATAGAAACGCCCGAGCAAGGGTGCCGGGAGCAGTACCAGCGCAAAGAACGCCAGCAGCAACACGTAATCGTAACTGTGCATGGTCGCTCCTAGCCCCGATCGGCGCGCAGCAGCGCGACCAGCAGGTAGATCATCAAGGCCACTGCCAACAGCAGTGACACCCCGTCCAGAATGCTCATGAAAACTCTCCGTCCTTACGGCACGCGCCGCTGACGGTCATTGTCGGCAGAGTGGCTGTAAAGGGACGAGACCAAGAGCCCGGGGCGGGCATAAAGAATGCGTAAATAACGCCGCCCACCTGTAGGAGCGGGCTTGCACCGCGATGAGGCCAGTATTGTCAGTAGATCCGGCGTCGCCTGGGTTGCGACCGCTGCGCGCTCGATCGCGGGGCAAGGCCCGCTCCCACAGAAGGCCTGCGCCTACAGGGGTCTCCACTCAAGAGGCTGCTGGTAATTGGCAACCCAGTCGACCACCTGCTCGGCCGGCATTGGCCGGGCGATGCAGTAGCCCTGGGCGATGTCGCAACCCAGGCCCATCAGCAACTGACCATGCTCGACCGTCTCCAGGCCCTCGGCGATCACCTGGCGGCCAAAAGCCCGGGCCAGACCGATCACGGCGCGGGTCAGGGCCAGGTCGTCCTGGTCGTGGAGGATGTCGCGGACGAACGACTTGTCGATCTTGATGGTGCGCGTCGGCAGGCGCTTGAGGTAACTGAGCGACGAATAGCCGGTGCCAAAATCATCCAGCGAGAATTGCACGCCCAGGCGCTGGCAAGCCTCCAGGCACTGGCTGACGCGCTGGATATTTTCAATCGCCACCGACTCGACGATCTCCAGGTCGAGCATCGCCGGTGCGACGGCCGGATGACGGTTCAGCGACAACTGCAGGCGCTCGACAAAGTCGTCACGCTGCACATGGCGGGCAGCAATATTGACGCTGACCGGCCATTGATACCCCAGCGCTTGCCATCGCTGCATCTGGTTCATGGCCTGGTCGATGACCCATTCGCCGATCTCGACGATCAGGTCGGTCTGTTCGACCTGCGGCAGGAAGTCAGCGGGCATCACCAGCCCCTTGCCCGGGTGCTGCCAACGCAGCAGCGCTTCAAAGCCGATCACCGCGCCGTTGTGCATGTTGACCTTGGGTTGGTAATGCAGGCACAGCTCGCCCATGTACAAGGCCTGGCGCAGGCGCGCCACGGTCTGGTGGGTGGCCTTGACCTCCCGGTCGAGCGACACGTCGAACAGGTGGAAGCGATTGCGCCCACTCTGCTTGGCCACGTACAGGGCCTGGTCGGCGTGGCGCACCAGGGTGTCGGTGTCCTCGTTGTCCTGAGGGAACAAGGTCACGCCGATACTGGCGCTGACGCGGATCTCCTGGTCGCGGATCTGGTACGGCGCGGCTATCGCGATCAGCACCCGGTCGAGCGCCGCCTGCAAATGCGCAGGGTTCTGCACATGGCGCAGGATCAGCACGAACTCGTCGCCCGACAACCGCGCCACGGCATCGCCGCCGCGCAAGATGCCCTTCAGGCGCGTGGCCACTTCGACCAGCAGAAGATCGCCGCTGGCATGCCCGTAGCCGTCGTTGACCGCCTTGAAGCCATCCAGATCGAGCATGCACACCGCCAGCGGAATGTCCTCGTTGCGCGAGTACTCCAGGGCCTGGTTGAGCAGGTCGGACAGATAAGCGCGATTGGGCAGGCCGGTGAGCACATCGTGGCCCACGCGCCATTGCAGGGTATGCAACAACTGGCGCTTCTCGGTGACATCGAAGCGGATCGAAACGTACTTGCGCACCTGGCCGCTGGCCGGGTCGATCAGCGGCACCATGGTGCTGTCGACCCAGTACAACGAGCCGTCCTTGGCACGGTTGCAGATCTCGCCCTTCCAGACCCTGCCGGCGACCAGCGCGCGCCACATGTCGACGAAAAATTCCGGCCCGTGCAGGCCGGAGTTGAGGATCCGGTGATTGGCCCCGAGCAGTTCCTCGCGGCTGTAGCCGGAGATGCTGCAGAACTGCTCGTTGACGTAAGTGATCCGGCCACTGAGGTCGGTTTCGGAAAAGATCGCGGCGGCATCGACGGCCGTGCGGTAGTTATCGTCCATGAATTCCTCTGCGCCCTGGTGGCTAGCGGTTGAAGCGCTCGACCAGGGCCCGCAGGCCCGAAGAAATGCTTTGCAGCTCGGCGCCGCGGCTGGCCGCGGCATTGGCGTTGCGCGCGGTGGCCTGCACCGTGCTGGCAACGTTGTTGATCTGCTCGCTGACTTCTTCGGCCACCGAGGATTGTTCTTGCGAGGCAGCGGCCATCTGCTGGCTCATGTCGCTGATGCGCTCGACGGCGGCACGAATGCCCTGCAAGGCGCGTTGCGCCTCCAGCACCTGGGCCACGCCCTGCTCGGCCTCGTTGATACCGAGGCTGGCGATACTCACCGCCTCGTCGGCACCGCTGCACAGGTTCTCGATGATGCCCTGGATCTGCACGGTCGACTGCCGGGTCTTGGCCGCCAAGGCGCGAACCTCGTCGGCGACCACGGCAAAACCACGGCCCTGCTCGCCCGCGCGGGCCGCTTCAATGGCGGCGTTGAGCGCCAGCAGGTTGGTCTGTTCGGCAATCGCGCGGATCACTTCAGCGGCGAGCATGATGTCCTGGGTCTGCCCGGCCAGGTGGGTGACCGCCTGGTTGATCTGGCTGACGGTATTGGCCAGCAACTGGATGGCCTCGCGGCTGGTGCCAGCGACCTGGCTGCCCTGCTCGGCCAGTTGGTTGGCGGTCTGCGCCTGGACTGCGGTTTGCTGCACATGCTCGGCCACCTCGCCGATGGACGCAGCCATTTCGGTCATGGCGGTGGCGGTCATGTCGGTTTCCGCGCGCTGTTCCAGCAACGCGGTTTCGGTGTTCCTGGACAGACGACTGGAGTCGCTGGCGGCTTCGGCCATCTGCGTGGCCAGGTCGCTCAGGCGGGTGAGCGCGGTCTTGAGCCGCGCTTCTTCGCTGATCAGGATCATCTGCAATTGTGCTGCCGAGCCCAGTTGATCGCTGTAGGTCAGGGCGCTGATCGGGTCGGCAAAGGTGTGATTCGAGCACGCCACGATCTGCCCAAGCTGGCGGCCCAAGCGGCTGTGGGCCCAAAGGCCGATCAGCCCGAACAGGCCAAGGGTAATGCCCTGGCCCGGCCAGCCCGGCAGCGCCTGGTTGGCGGCCACCGCCACTGCACCGGCCGCCAATGGCAGGCTCATCACCTGGCTCAGTTGGGCCAGGCGGCGGCCGGCCGACACCGCAGGCTTGCCTTCACGCAACCGCGCATACAGTTCCTCGGCCCGGCGCACCTGCTCGCGGGTCGGCTTGACCCGCACCGACTCGTAGCCGACCAGGCGGCCGTCTTCGAGGATCGGCGTGACATAGGCGCTGACCCAGTAGAAGTTACCGTTCTTGCAGCGGTTCTTGACGATCCCCATCCAGCTCTGGCCAGCCTTGAGGTACTGCCACATCAGTGCGAACACCGCTGGCGGCATGTCCGGGTGGCGGACCAGATTGTGCGGGCTGCCGATCAGCTCGGCCTGGCTGAAACCGCTCATGGCGGCGAATTCGGCGTTGCAGTAGGTGATATTACTGGCAGTGTCGGTAGCGGAAATCAGCCGCTGATCCTCGCCGAAAGTCTGCTCGACCGAGGTGACCGGCATGTTGAGACGCACGATAAAACTCCATTTGTAGTGATCTGCCAGGTTGTCCTGTGCAGCGCACGAACCATTCGTCCGACATCGAGATCAGCCTTCTGCCGAGGTGCTTTGCTGAATACTCTCAGCCTGCTGCCCCCGGTTGAAACTCGATGGCTTTTGGCCTGTCCAAACCGGTAATTCTACGAATTACATCACATTATGCAAATAAAGGTGATGAATCGTGGCGTTGCCTAATGCGCATAGATATCGTTAAGTTCTTGATTCTAAATGGGAATTAAGCGATGACAAATTCAAGTTTGGGTTCGGCCATCAGACGTTACCGCAAGGTAGCCGGGCTCACTCAGGCTGAACTTGGCGAGAAAACCGGTTTTGACCCCAAGACCATCAGTCGCTTCGAAACCGGCACCTACACCCCCAGCGTGGAAGCCCTGTCGACCTTCTCCGAGGCGCTGGGGATCAAACTCAAAGCCTTCTTCGCAGACGAGGACGACGAAGATGAGCAACGTGCCTACCTCTTCGGCGTCATCCATAAGGCCCCTTCCCAGGACCTGGGAAAGCTGATCGCGGCGGTAGACCTGGCCTTGTCCAAGCCTTAGTCCCGGCAACACGGAAAAAGCGGCAGGTCGAACCTGCCGCTTTTTTTTGCCCGGGTATTGCACTAACTGGTCAGACCGGTAAAGCCAATTCTCACCCACTCAACCGAAAACCCCTTGCAAAGCCGGAAAAACCGCGCTTACACTGCCCACGCACTGGACATACCGGTAAGACCACAATAATTAAGTCCTCCGCTCTTTCGCCCCCGTGGCATCGAAGCAGGGACACCGACCAGAGATCCCTCCCATGCTCAAATGGTGCTCGCGTTCGATCTTCCTCCAAGTGGTGTTGGGCCTTGTGCTAGGCATAGCCTGCGGCCTGAGCTTTCCTGAAGTTTCCCTGCAACTCAAACCCCTCGGTGACGGCTTCATCAAGCTGATCAAGATGTTGATCGGGCTGATCGTGTTTTGCGTGGTGGTCAGCGGCATCTCCGGCGCCGGCGACCTGAAGAAAGTCGGGCGCATCGGCCTGAAATCGGTGATCTACTTCGAAATCCTGACCACCATCGCCCTGGTGATCGGCCTGGTGTTCGCCTTTACCTCCGGCATCGGCAGCGGCGCCAACATTCACCTGGACCAATTGGCCAGCAGCGAAGCCAGCAACCTGGCCGAACGCGGCCAACACATCCACGGCACCGCCGCCTTCCTCATGGACCTGATCCCGACCTCGGTGATTGGAGCGTTTGCCGACAACAATATCCTCCAGGTCCTGCTGTTTTCGGTGCTGTTCGGCAGCGCCCTGAACCTGGTGGGTGAAGCGGCCTCGGGCATCTCGCGGCTGATCAACGAACTGAGCCATGTGATCTTCCGCATCATGGGCATGATCGTGCGCCTGGCGCCGATTGGCGTGTTCGGTGCCATCGCCTTCACCACCAGCAAATACGGCCTGGAATCGCTGCAGCACCTGGGCGGCCTGGTGGCCTTGTTCTACCTGACCTGCACCGGCTTCGTGCTGCTGATTCTGGGCACCGTGATGCGCCTGTCGGGGCTGAAGATCCTGCCCTTCATCAAGTACCTGCGCGAAGAGCTGACCATCGTCCTCGGCACCGCCTCCTCCGACGCCGTGCTGCCGCAGATCATGCGCAAGCTTGAGCACCTGGGCGTGGGCAGCTCCACGGTCGGCCTGGTCATCCCCACGGGTTACTCGTTCAACCTCGACGGTTTCTCGATCTACCTGACCCTGGCTATCGTGTTCATCGCCAATGCCACCGGCACACCGCTGGCCATGACCGACCTGCTGACCATCCTGCTGGTGTCGCTGATTACCTCCAAAGGCGCCCACGGCATCCCCGGCTCCGCCCTGGTCATCCTGGCCGCAACCCTGACCGCCATCCCGGCGATACCGGTGGTCGGACTGGTGCTGGTGCTGGCGGTGGACTGGTTCATGGGCATCGGCCGGGCGCTGACCAACCTGATCGGCAACTGCGTGGCTACCGTCGCCATTGGCCGCTGGGAAGGCGATATCGACATGGAGCGGGCCAACAATGTGCTGTCGGGTAAACAGGGCTTCGGCTTTGCCCAGCGCAAGACCCCGAACGCCCATCAACAAGAGTTCTGAGTAACATGGCCGGCAGCCCCACTGCCGGCCACAGGAGCAAACCATGCAAGTGTTCTCATGGAGTGAACAATGATTACTTCATCGACCGTCGTGAACTCGGTGGTAGAAAAACTCCGCCAGGCTCTGGCCCGTGGCCAGTGGCGCTCCGGCGACATGCTCCCGGGCCAGCGCGAACTGGCCGAGCAACTGGGCATCAGCCGCCCGAGCCTGCGTGAAGCGGTGACGGTACTGGAAACCCTCGGCCTGGTGCGTTCGATGCCGGGCAAGGGCGTGCTGGTGCTTGATGCCGATACAGTACCAACCACCCTGCCCCAGAGCGGCGTCGCCGAGGCCAGCCTGGAAGACGTGCTGCAGCTGCGCTATACCCTCGAACCGTTCATTGTCGGCCTGGTGGCGCAGTCGATCAGCAGCAAGGAAATCGGCCAACTGCGCCTGACCCTGATGGACATGCGCGAAGCCCTCGAGGCCCAAGACAGCGAAGCCGGCGTCAATGCCTACATCGCCTTTCACGAAGAGCTGTTCACCCTGACCGCCAACCCGATCTTCCAGAGCGTGGTGCAGCAGACCAGCAATGCCCTCAAGCAAAGCGCCGCAGTGCTGCGCAACTCGCCCGAGCATTTGGCGGCAAGGCTTGAAGAAAACGAAGCGGTGGTACGTGCCATCCGCAACAAGAACAGCGCCCAGGCCAGCGCGCAGATGCGCCACCACATCCTCCAGGAAGGCCTGCGCATGGGTATCGAACTGAACATCCCGGACGATCATCCGGGCAACTGACCCCAGGAGTGCGACCATGAACGCCAGCGCCCACGCCCATGCCACCGCCCTGCCGCCACTGCTCGCCCAGGGTGAACGCCGGTTGTCGGCCGAGCAGATCTACCCGCGGCTGTTCGATGCCATCCTCGAACAGCGCCTGGCCCCTGGCAGCGCCCTGACCGAGCAAGCCCTGGGCGATGCCTTCGGGGTCAGCCGCACGGTGATCCGCCGGGTACTCGGGCGCCTGTCCGACCAACAGGTCATCGTCCAGCGCCCCAGCCACACCGCACGCCTGGCCGCGCCCGACCCACAACATGCACGGCAGATCCTCAGCGCCCGGCGCCTGGCCGAAACCACCTTGATCAGCCTGGCGGCCAAGCGCTCACGGCCGGCCAAGATCCGCCAGTTGCGCGAGCTGGTGGCCCGCGAGCGCCAGCACCATGAACAGGGCCAGCGCTGCACGGCGATCCGCCTGGGTGGCGAGTTTCACCTCAAACTTGCGGAAATGGCCGACAACGTACCCTTGGCGCGTTTTCTCAATGGCCTGGTGCCGCAAACCTCGCTGATCATTGCCCAGTACGAAGCGCGGCCATGCAGTCATTGCGCCTGGCAGGAGCATGCGGCGATCATCGATGCGCTGGAGGACGGTGATGGCGAGGCGGCGTTGGCGTTGATGCATGAGCATCTGGACCATATCGAAGCCAAGCTCGACCTGGAGGATTGACCGAAGGGCCTCATCGCCGGCAATGCCTCCACAGTGGGTTTGTCTACGCCGAACCTGTGGGAGCTGGCTTGCCTGCGATCGACCGCGAAGCGGTCGTAATCCAGACACCGCCTGATATGCTGGTTGTACTGGCCTCATCGCGGGTCAAGTCGCCTCGTCGCACTGCCGCCCCCACAGTGGATCTGGGTATGCCGGACATGTGGGGCTGGCCTTGCCAGCGCTCGCAATCCTGGCGACAGCTGTTGTCCGCCCGCTTTACCATGGGCCTCGATCGCCTTGGAGGGCACGCTGATGAACGAAAGGATCACCTCGGTTAAACCCGAGCCCGCTGCTGCACCTGCGCCGCAAATGACGCCTGAACAGCGCCACCAGGTGCGCGTGGCGATGTCCGATGCCTTCGTCGACACCCACATCGAGTTCCTCTGGATCGCCCGCCACCTGGTAGGGTTTGACCGCGAGCTGCTGAAAGAAATCTTCTACAGCGAAGTCGCCCCCGCCTGCTACGGCAACATCATGACGCCGGTACCGCCGATCTGGACCGGTTTCGACGAAACCTGGCTGCAGGAAGAGATCGAAGAAAGTCTCCAGGCACGCCGCGACAGCTGGTGGCGGCGCCAGATTGACCGCTTTCTGAATGCCACCTGGGTGTGGTTTTTCTGCAAGGAAATCTGGGCAGAGATCGTCGAGGCGCTGGATCAGGCCGAGGCCGAACAGCAGCCCGAGTGACGGCACCTATACTCAAATAACCACCGTGCTCGACCTTCCCTAACCACAGGGGGCTGCGATTTTATGCCGCGTTCCCCGCTTACCGTGCTGCTGCTCGCCTTGTTCCTGGTGCTGGCTGGCTGCGGCTCGCGGCAAAAGGTCAGCGAGCCGCCGCCCATCCCGGTCAGCGCGGCGACCTGGCAGCAGATCGACCGCGACATCATCGACGCCTCGCTGGCCACCACCAGTTCGGTCAACGACTATGCCCGGCGCTCCATGCGGGTGTGGAAGGAGCGCGTGCAGCAGTACACCGAAAGCGACTTCATCCCCTGGTTCACCGGCTACTGGACCCAGCAATGGCTGACCATGAAAGTGGCCTGGTACAAGATGAACAGTGGCGAAGGCCGTGAAACACCGGAAAAACGCCTGGCCCTGTACCTGCAAGAGCAGTACCACGAGCGGGTGCTCGACCCGGTGGCCAAGGAAATCGACCCCGAAGCCATTCGCGACCGGGCCATGGAGTTGTATATCCAGCTGCTCGGCCAGCAACTGCAGCAGATCGCCCAGCGCTACCGCGCACCAACGGAGCAGTTCAACCTGCACCTGACACGCATCCAGGCCATTGGCCTCGGGCCGCCAGCCAACAACAACGCATCGCTGCATCAACTGCTGTTCAGCAAACCGCTGGAACAGCAGCCCGCCTATGCAGCCCTGGTCAAACGCCTGCACAGCGCCGTGCGCGCCGGCACCCAGCGCTCGGACATCGGCTTGTCATCGGTCGCCCAGCAAGCCAGCGAAAAACTCGGCGCCACCCTGGCGCCACGGGGTATTGCCAGCGCCGTGGCGGCGGCGGTCGGGCGCGCCGCGGGCACGGTGATTTCCCTGGCGGCGACCGGTATTGGGGTCGTGAGCCACAACCGCGAGCAACCGGCGATGATCGAACAACTGCGGGTGATCCTCAACGTGGCGCTGAACGAGGAGTGGCGCGATCTGATGGAGAATCGCAAGACCGGCGCCATGGCCGGCGTCTATTACCTGTCGGGGGAAATCGAAGACAGCCTGCTAGCCGCCGAAGGCCCCGAGCACGAGCCGCAGCCCGCCGCCCAAGTGATTACCCTGCCCGCCCAGTAAGGGTCTTGTTCATGCCGGCTGCGCCTGGGCCGAAATCGGCAGGCCAAAGATGCGGTCGAACAACCCGTTGTAGATGAAGGTGTAGCAAGGGATGAGAATGATAAAGGCCAGGTCCACCAGCACGGCTTCGACCAGGCTCATGTTCAGCCACCAGGCAATCAGCGGGATCAGGTACACCACCAACGTCAGCTGGAAACCGATGGCATGCGCCACCCGCCGGGCAACACTGCGCCCGCGCTTGGCCTGGCGGCTTTCCCAATACTCGAACAGGGTGTTGTAGATGAAGTTCCAGGCCATGGCGATGGTGGTGATCATCACCGCCAGCGGCCCGGTATTGCTCGGCGCGCTGTCGGCCAGGTAGGCCAGGCCCAGGGTCGACATGCACAGGCCGATCAGTTCATAGGCGGTCACGTAGACCAGTTTGCGTTTGACACCTTGCACGTTGCTAACCTCGGTTTTGCACTGAAACGCCGCCTTTTGGCACGGCTGAGGCGGGCAAGCATGCGTCAATCCTGTTGACAACCAAAGTCAACAGCTATCAGATTTACTGATAGGAGAGTGCCATGAATTTTTCCAGCGACAACATCGAACTGTTTCTCGCCGTGCTCGACCGCGGCTCGTTTTCGGCCGCCGCACGCGCTCTGGGCCGAGTGCCTTCAGCGGTGAGCATGGCCATCGGCAACCTTGAAGCGGAGCTCGGCTTCAGCCTGTTCGATCGCACTCACCGGGAAACCCGCCCCACCGCCATGGCCCAGGCGCTGGAGCCGCATGCGCGGATGATCGCCCATCAACTGGGGCAGTTGCAGGTGCACGCCCTGGAGTTGTCCCAAGGGCTGGAAAGCACCCTGAGCATCAGCGTGGTGCCGGACATCGAGCACAGGCACCTGCTGGCAGCGATCAGAACCCTCAGCGAGCGTCACCCGTTACTGAATGTCGAGGTGCTGACGGCCCCGCAGGAAGACGCCCTGCAACTGCTGCACGACGGTCGCGTCAGCCTGTGCCTGGCCTTTGCCGGGCTGGCAGTGGACGCCCGCCAGCGCTTTCAGAACATCGGCATGGAATCGCTGGTGGCCTGCATCGGCCCGCAGCACCCGGCCCTGCAGCAGCGCCCGCGGCAGATCGTCTACCTCGAAGACCTGGCCAACGTGCGGCAGATCCTGGTGGCCAGCCGTGACCTGCCGCTGAGCGACACCCGCGCCCTGATCGGCAAGGCGCACTGGCGCACCGACAGCCTGGCCATGGCCATCGAGATGGTCGAAGCCGGCCTTGGCTGGGGCGACTTCCCGTTGTCGCGGGTGGCGCCTCTACTGGACGCCGGACGCCTGGTGCGCCTGGATTTCAGCAACACCCGCAACGAATTGCAGCTGCCGGTGCATGCCTTCTGGCGCCAGCATCAGCCGCTGCAAAAAGCTGCCCAGGCGCTGGTGCGTTTGCTCGGGGTGCAGTAAAGCGCCTGGCTGAAACACGCACGCCAGAGCAGGCTGTAGGAAAATCCTGTCAGCCCCTGCGGCAAAACTACCTATCAATTTTTCCGTTTCGCGGCCGATACCCGTCTGGATAGGTACGAGCACACGCCAAAAGCGCCGCTCGGCACTCCTCTTTACTGGCACAAGGTCTCGGAACATGAACCTGAAATTTCGCCACAAGATCCTGCTGTGCGCCTGCGGCGTCGTGGTTCTGGCATTTGCACTGTTCACCCTCTACAACGATTACCTGCAACGCAACACCATCCGACAGAACATCGACTCGTCGGTCAAACAGGCCGGCGCACTGGCCGCCAGCAGTGTGCAGAACTGGATGAGCGGACGCATTCTGGTCCTGGAAAACCTCGCCCAGGACGTCGCCCACCAAGGCGCCAATGCCGACTTCCCGGGGTTGGTCGACCAGCCATCGTTCACCAACAACTTCCAGTTCACCTACGTCGGCCAGTCCAACGGCGTGTTCACCCAGCGCCCGGACGCGAAGATGCCTGACGGCTACGACCCGCGCCAGCGTCCGTGGTACACCGCCGCCGTCGCCGCCAACCAGACCATGCTGACCCCGCCCTACATGGCCGCGGTCGGCGGCCTGGTGGTTACCATTGGCATGCCGGTGAAAAGCAAGGCCAACGGCGAGCTGCTCGGCGTGGTCGGCGGCGACCTGAGCCTGGCCACCCTGGTCGATATCATCAACGCCGTGGACTTCGGCGGTATTGGCCACGCGTTTTTGGTCGACCGTAACGGCCAGGTGATCGTCAGCCCGGACAAAGACCAGGTGATGAAGAACCTCAAGGACATCTACCCGGGCAGCAACCTGCATATCGCGCCAGGCACCCACGAGGTGACCCTGAACAAGCAGGAGCGGATCATCTCCTTCGCCCCGGTCAGCGGCCTGCCGACGGCTGACTGGTACATCGGCCTGTCGATCGACCGCGACAAAGCCTACGCCGGCCTCAGCCAGTTCCGTACCTCGGCGATCATCGCCATGCTCATTGCCGTGGCCGCCATTGCTGGCCTGCTGAGCCTGCTGATTCCGGTGCTGATGCGTCCGCTGACCACCATGGGCCGCGCCATGCAGGACATTGCCCAGGGCGAAGGCGACCTGACCCGCCGCCTGGTGGTGGAGAACAAGGACGAGTTCGGTGAACTGGCCGGTGCCTTCAACCAGTTCGTCGAGCGTATCCATGCCTCGATTGCCGAAGTGTCCTCGGCCACTCGCCAGGTCCATGACCTGTCCGAGCGGGTGATGAGCGCCTCCAATGCCTCGATCATCGGCTCTGAAGAGCAGAGCATGCGCACCAACAGCGTCGCCGCGGCAATCAACGAGCTGGGCGCCGCCACCCAGGAAATCGCCCGCAACGCCGCCGACGCCTCGCAACACGCCAGCGGTGCCAGCGAGCAGGCCAATGACGGTCGTCAGGTGGTGCAGGAAACCATTTCGGCGATGACCGCGCTGTCGCAGAAGATCAGCGAATCCTGCGAGCAGATCGAAACCCTCAATGCCAGCACCGATGACATCGGCCAGATCCTCGACGTGATCAAGGGCATCTCCCAGCAGACCAACCTGCTGGCGCTCAACGCCGCCATCGAAGCGGCCCGTGCCGGTGAAGCCGGGCGTGGTTTTGCCGTGGTTGCCGACGAGGTACGCAACCTGGCGCACCGCACCCAGGAGTCGGCCGAAGAGATCCACAAGATGATCACCACCCTGCAGGTCGGTTCGCGCGAGGCGGTACACAACATGAACGCCAGCCAGGTTTCCAGCGAAGAAAGCGTGCTGGTCGCCAACCAGGCCGGCGAGCGCCTGAGCAGCGTGACCCAGCGCATCGGCGAGATCGACGGCATGAACCAGTCGGTGGCCGCCGCCACCGAAGAGCAGACCGCCGTGGTCGAAAGCCTGAACCTGGACATCACCCAGATCAACGTGCTGAACCAGCAAGGCGTGGCCAACCTCAACGACACCCTGCGTCATTGCGATGCCCTGGCCCAGCAGGCCGGGCGCCTCAAGCAACTGGTCGACAGCTTCAAGATCTGACGCGTAAACAAGCAAGGGGCCGCTCAGGCCCCTTGCTTTTACACCTCCCGCTACACCGCCAGCACCCGCTTGGCCCGCCCCAGGCGCAACCAGCCGATCAAAACCGCCAGCATCAGCACGAAGCCCAGGTAGCCGAAGAACGGATAGACCTGGCCGACCAGGCTGATAAAGCCGATCAGGCTGCAGATAAATGCCGCCACCCCCGCCGCCACCGAGCCCAGGCGAAAACTGCGGGTACCTGCCGGCAACAGCCGCGCCAGGAACGAATACAGCGTGCCCACCGCAGTGTTGACGATCATGCCGAAGATGATCACGCACATGATCACGCCCAAGGCCGGAGAGATTTCGCTGGCAATCGACAGCATCGGCATCGGCAGATCTGCGACGGTATCCAGGCGCGACAACAAGCCTGCGCTCATCACCAGCATCAGGCCGCCCAGGGCCGCACCGCCGAGAACCCCGCCCCAGATCGCAGTCTTCTCCAGGCGTGCCGAGCCACCGAGAATCGCCAGGATCGGCGCACCGGCGACAATGTTGTACGACACATACAGGAACGCGCCGAGCAGCCAGTGGCTGGTACCCGCCTGCTGCTGGCTGGCCACCTGATTCAGCGCGGCAAAGCTCAGCTCGCGGGTGAACACCGCGTACAAGGCGATGGCCGTGGCGATGAGGATCAGGAACGGCGTGACCGCCCCGATCAGCAGGATCACCTTTTGCACATCCAGACACACCACCGCCACCACCAGCAGGGTCACCAGTACGCTACCGGTCAGCGCCGGAATGGCGAACTGCTGTTCAAGCAATGCCCCACCGCCGGCAAGCATCACCACGGTGACCGCAAACATGAAGAAGGTGATCAGCAGGTCAACGAACAAGCCCAGGTAGCGCCCACAAATGGCATACACCACATCCTTGTGCGAGGCGGCCTGCAAGCGGTTGCCCAGCCCGGCCAGGGCCATGCCGAGAAAAGTGAACAAGGCCGCGCTGACCAGCGCCCCGAGCAGGCCCCAGAGGCCGAAGTCGACAAAGAACAGCAACAGCTCCCGCCCCGAGGCGAAACCCGCGCCGACGATCACGCCGATAAAGGCGCCTGCAATTTTCAGCTGCTCTTTCATTTTCAACCCTCTGGTATCGATGGCCCTGCCCGGGCCTTGTTGTTGTTTTTACCCAGTGTTGCTGTGGTGCCTCAGTCGTTGCCGATCCAGGCCTGTACTTCGATCTCGACATCCACGCCCAGGGCCAGGCCGGCACTGACGGTGGAACGCACCGGGTAGCCGTTGGCGAAGACGCTTTTGTACACCTCGTTGAAACCGGCGAAATGGGCCATGTCGGACAGCCACACAGTGGCCTTGATCACCTGATCGAAACCCACGCCGCATTCGGCCAGGGTTTCGCCGATGCGTTCCAGAGCGGCCCGGGTCTGAACCTGAATGTCGCCACGCACCACTTCGCCGTCGGCGCGCATGGGGATCTGTCCGGAAAGGAACAGAAAGCCGCCGACCTTCACCGCCTTGGAGAACGGATACGGCAGGTGGCTGGGGATACGCTGGATAGTCGAGCTCATGGGAAATCTCCTTGGGGAGTTAACGAAAACGCGCCGGGGACAAGCGTTGCGGCTCGACCCCTTCGGCGCTCAAGGTTGCTGCAAGCGGCTGCTCAAGCAGCAGCGCGCACGCCAGTTGCGAAGCGCCAGCGGCGGACTGGATACCGTAACCACCCTGCGCCGCCAGCCAGAAAAACGCCGGATTTTGCGGGTCGTGGCCGATCACCAGGTCGCCGTCGGCGACGAACGAACGCAAGCCCGCCCAGGTATGGCTGGGGCGGCGAATCGCCAGGGTGGTGATGGCTTCAATGTTGTAGATGCCGATGGCCACGTCGAGCTCTTCGGGCATCACGTCCTGGGGCTCGACCGGGTCGGCGTTGGCCGGCGAGCCGAGCAACTGCCCGGCGTCGGGTTTGAAATAGAAACTCTCATCGACGCCGATCACTGCGGGCCAGCGACTGAAGTCCTGGTCTTGCGGGCCTTCGAAGGTAAAGGCCGAGCGTCGGCATGGCTGCAGGCCGACGGGTTGGATACCACAGACCGCCGCGACGTGATCGGCCCAGGCGCCCGCGGCGTTGACCAGTTGGCGCGCCTGAATACGACTGCCATCGGCCAGGCTCAACTGCCAGTGACCCTCGTGGTAGCCGCCTTCAACCACCTCGGCATTGCAACGCAACTGGCCACCGGCCTGGCGGTAACCGCGCAGGAACCCCTGGTGCAGCGCATGCACATCCAGGTCCATGGCACCGGGCTCCAGCACTGCTCCGGCCAATACCTCGGCACGCAGGCTCGGCACCAGCGCCAACGCCGCGTCACGGTCGAGCAAGGTGACGTCGGTGCCGTTGGCCAGGCTTTGCGCATAGGTGCTGTCGAGCAGTGCCTGCTGCTCCAGCGTTGCCACATACAGGCAACCACGCGGCTCGAGCAACGCATGCTCACAGAAGCCCGGTGGCGGCGACGCATAGAATGCACGGCTGGCGCGGGTCAGCGCCTGGATCTGCGGCGTGCCGTAGGCCTCCATGAACATCGCTGCCGAGCGACCGGTGGCGTGATAACCAGCCTGGGCTTCGCGTTCAAGCATCAGCACCTGCCGCCCTTGCGCCAGGCGATAACCCAGCGATGCGCCAGCAATACCGGCGCCGATGATTACGATGTCGAAGGTCTCTGTCATAGCCATGCACTCGCTTGCGAGGTGTAATTATCATTTGTGAGAATTCTAATATATGAGAATTTCGGATTATGCAAGCGGCCACGGTAAGATGCGGGTCCGTTTTGTCTGACCGAGATGCTTGATGAGTGCCGACCGCTCCCCTGCCGACGACCGCCCTGGTGCGCTGCCACTGATTGACCGCGCCGAAGTCGGAGCGCGCCTGCGTAGCGTGCGCAAGGCCCAGCAACTGACGCTCAAGCAACTGTCGGCGCTGTCCGGGGTACCGGTGTCGACCCTGTCGAAAATGGAACTGGCCCAGGTCTCGGTGAGCTACGAGAAACTGGCGGCGGCGGCGCGGGCACTGAAGGTTGATATCGCCCAGCTGTTTCGCGCTTCAGGCGTGAGCGATATGCCGGTGCCGACCACGGTGGTGGTCAACTCCCTGCCCACAGCGCCCGGCTACAGCACTGGGACCTACGACTACCACCCGATCGCCGGGGAATTTCCCGAGCGGCTGATGACGCCAATGTATGCGCGGATCATCGCCCGCGAGCGGCAACAGTTCGATGAATTCATCCGCCACCCGGGGCAGGAATTTGCCCTGGTGCTCAGCGGACGCGTGCGGATTGTGTTTGAGACGGGTGAAGCCGTGAGTATCGGCCCGCAGGAGACGGCGTACTTCAACAGCAATGTCGGGCATATTTATCTTTCCGAGACGGAAGATGGCGGGGATGCGCATGTGATGGTGGTGATGACGGATCGGTAACAGCGTTGTCTGTAACACCGCATCGCGGGTCAAGCCCGCTCCCACAGCGCCACGCGCTCAGCAAGAGCGAAGCGAATTGTGCTCTTGATCTTGATCTACCGGCCCCGTTAACCAGAAGGGCCGAGTGCAGGTGTTGCGAAGGGGCTAGTGCGCAGCACCTTCGGCGTTAGCCGAAGTTGCGAAACGTAGAGTTGCTTGCAACTCGTAGTTCGCAATGCCCCGTAGCGACACCGTAGCGAGGGAACCCGAAGCGCAGCGTAGGGCCCCTGGTGGGGCAAGCCCTTTGGTTACTTTGGGGCGACTGCCAAAGTAACCCGCCGTAAGGGCGGAAAGGTGACTCCGCGCCACCATCACAACCGGATAAGCCCCTCCTCTCACAGCCACCACCGGTTATAACCTAATAACGAACTAGTCTATTTGGCTATAAAAAAACCTTTATGCTGGCTGCCATCCGATCACGGGCACGTTGGGCGTTTAGGTTACTTATGGATGTAGGTTCTTTCGGTTTTACCATTGCAGGCCTGGTAGTAGGTTTCATCGTCGGCATGACCGGCGTCGGCGGCGGCTCCCTGATGACCCCGATCCTGCTGTGGTTCGGTATCAACCCCGCCACCGCCGTAGGCACCGACCTGCTTTACGCCGCCATCACCAAAGCCAGCGGCGTCTGGGTCCACGGCAAAAACAACAATATCGACTGGAAAATCACCGGCTGGCTGACCCTCGGCAGCGTCCCGGCCGCGGCCCTGACCCTGTGGTTCCTCGCCAGCCTCGATGCCGACACCCAGGCCGCCAACACCATCATCAAGCAAGGCCTGGCCGTGGTGCTGGTGCTGACCGCCCTGGCCATCCTGTTCAAAAGCAAACTCCAGGCATTCGCCAGCAAACACGCCGGCGACCGCTATCACCTGAGCGGTACCAGCCTCAACCTGCTGACCGTAGTCACCGGTGTGATGCTCGGCGTCATGGTTTCGCTGACGTCCATCGGCGCTGGCGCCCTGGGTACCGTGGCGCTGTTCCTGCTCTACCCCTACCTGGTCACCCGCCGCCTGGTCGGCACCGAAATCGCCCACGCCGTGCCGCTGACCCTGGTCGCCGGCCTGGGCCATGCAAGCATGGGCAACATGGACTGGTCGCTGCTTGGCTACCTGCTGCTGGGCTCGCTGCCGGGCATCTACATGGGCAGCCACCTGACCGGACGGATTTCTGACAGCATCCTGCGCCCGTGCCTGGCAGGCATGCTGCTGATGATCGGCTACAAACTGGCGTTCTGAGTGTGTCGCTTGATCTACGAGTGCTACGCACTCGATCGCTGGCAAGGCCAGCTCCCACAGGGGTAGCAGGCGACATCAAGCCCTGTGGGAGCCGGCCTTGCCGGCGATGGGCTACGCCGTAGCCCCAAGGTTCAATCCTGCGTGCGCCACAGCACCGGCCACATCTGCGACCAGCTCCCACTGCAACTGCCCATCCGCGCCAGCGAGCGCAGTTGCATGCGCTGCCCATCAAAACGCCAGCTCTGATCGACACCGCAATCACCTATGCCGCGCCCCTTGGTAAAGCTACTGAGCACTCCGGTGTCTGCGTTGTACTCGACCGAGCCACCAAAGTCGCCCCACTGCTCCAGCCCGGGAAACTCCGCGAACTGCAGGGCCTGCGCCTGCTGCGGATGCGCCCGTGAAGTGGTGAACAAGGCGTACTCGCAGTTGTAGGCGCCACAGCCATAGCGAAAGCTGACCAGCGCACGCTTGCCACTCAACGCATAGGCTTGGGCAGTATCGGGCTGCCAGTCATCACCCACGTCCTGCCAGGCATCAGCGCTGGCTGCATGCACGGCGGCGACAATGTGCCTGGCCTCTGCCTCCCCCAGCGGCTCGGGCCGTGCGAAGGGCGCCAGCTTCGGCAGCGCCGGCGCAGGCGGCACGGCACTGTCTGGCGCATCACCTGCACGCATGAAGGCACTGCGGTGGCCCAGCCGCCCCTGCACCGAATCGATCAGCAACAATGAGGCGCTCAGGCCATTGAGCGAACTCCCCAGCTCACCATCATTGCTCGCCGAGGTCAGCCGCGAGCCATTGCGCAAGGCCTTGACCAGGGCCACGGCCTGCTCGCCACTCGCCCGCCAGGACACCACGCCGTTGTGCTGTTCTTCATGCAGTGCCAGCGCCAGAGGCTTGCCATCGAGCTGCAATGGCCCCTCCAGCGAACTCTGGCTGTAAATCGTTACCTGCAACGGCCCCTCCAGACCCGCGCCACGCACGATCTGAATACCCAACGGCATGCCGTCGACGCTTTCATCGGCCGCCAGCGCCGTACATTGGCGGGTGTTGTCACACCCCACCACCCAGTCCTTGAGGTGCCGGTACAAGGGTACCGGCTCTGCCGTCGTGGCCTGGGTAGCGCCGGGCAAGGCCAGCAGGGAGAGAAAGGCTGCGTGCAGCGGTGCGCTCATGATGAAGTCCGTTTCAGGTGAGCGCACATTCTACCCCTGGAACTTCTCGAAGTCCGGTTGGCACAGCGGGCTTGTCATTTACATATGGAAATCCGTATATTCGAATTTCCATATATCAAGCCCGGACCGATTCGATGCTTACCCCTGCCGCCCTGTTCAAATGCCTGGCCGACGAAACCCGCGTTCGCGCCACGCTGTTGATCGTCCGCGAAGGCGAACTGTGCGTGTGCGAGCTGATGTGCGCACTCGACGACAGCCAGCCGAAGATCTCCCGCCATCTGGCCCAACTGCGCACCTGCGGCCTGTTGCTCGACCGCCGCCAGGGTCAGTGGGTGTACTACCGCCTCAACCCGCAGCTGCCAGCCTGGGTGAACGAGGTGCTGCAGCTGACCCTTGAGGCCAATGGCCAGTGGCTCAGCGACGTCAGCGAGCGCCTCGAGGCAATGGGTGATCGTCCTGTCCGTGCGACCTGCTGTTGAGGAATCAGCCCATGCGAGTCTTGTTCATGTGTACTGCCAACAGCTGTCGCAGCATCCTCTGCGAAGCGCAGTTCAATCACCTGGCCCCGGCCGGTTTCCACGCGGTCAGTGCCGGTAGTTTTCCCAAGGGCCAGGTGCATCCTCGCAGCCTGTCGACCCTGCAACGCGCCGGCATCGCCATCCACGGCCTGACCAGCAAAGGCAACGACGCCTTCGCCGACAACCCGCCAGACATCGTCATCACCGTCTGCGACAACGCCGCTGGCGAAGCCTGCCCGCTGTACTTCGGCCCAGCGCTGAAAACCCACTGGGGCCTGGCAGACCCTTCCGAGGTCCACGGCAGCGATACACAGATCGATGCCGCCTTTGACGCCACCCTGGCGCGCATAGCACTGCGCTGCAAAACCTTCCTTGCCCTGCCCTTCGAGCGCTTGAGCCGCGACCAGTTGCAGGCTGAAATCGACCGCATCGGCACTTTGTAAACGGAGCCCCCATGAGCGACCACCTACCCAATCTCGACCTCGGCCTGATCCCGGCCAACGCCGCACATGACGGACACAAACCACGCATCTTGCTGCTCTATGGCTCAACCCGCGAACGCTCGTTCAGCCGCCTGCTGACCGAGGAAGCCGCGCGCCTGCTCGAACACTTCGGCGCCGAAACGCGGATCTTCAACCCCAGCGGCCTGCCCCTGCCTGACGACGCGCCCGACAACCATCCCAAGGTCGTGGAGCTGCGCGAACTCATGCAATGGTCCGAAGGCCAGGTGTGGTGCTCGCCGGAGCGTCATGGCGCGATGTCGGCGGTGTTCAAGGCGCAGATCGACTGGGTGCCATTGGCCATGGGCGCAGTGCGCCCGACCCAGGGCAAGACCCTGGCGGTGATGCAGGTGTGCGGCGGCTCGCAGTCGTTCAACGTGGTCAACCAGCTGCGCGTACTGGGGCGCTGGATGCGCATGTTCACCATCCCCAACCAGTCCTCGGTACCCAAGGCCTGGCTGGAATTCGACGGCAACGACCGGATGAAGCCGTCGGCCTACTACGACCGCGTAGTCGACGTGATGGAAGAGCTGGTGAAGTTCACCCTGCTGCTGCGCGGGCGCAGCGATTACCTGGTGGACCGCTACTCCGAGCGCAAGGAATCGGCAGAGGCGTTGTCACAGCGAGTTGGCCAGCGTTCGATCTGAGCGGCGCGCTGCGCTTCCCAGTTGCGGGCCTGCATTGATGATCGACTGCGACGCCACACGAGTTAGCGGTTGAACCGGCGGGCATACCCCCGCCCCGCCGGGGATCATGTATGGGATTGAGCCGGTGCTTTGCGCCCCAGGGAAATCAACTCGTTGGAGAAACACAGGCCGGTGATGATCAGCCCCGCACCCACGTACAGGCTTTCTCGCGGCACCTCATTGAGGACCAGGAACGCCAGCAGCGCAGCGAACAGGGGCTCGGTCAGCTCCAGCGCCTGCACCTGGGATGGTTTCAGGTACTCGATGGCCTTGGTGGTGCAAAAGAAGCCCAGGATGGTCGGTAACGTGGCCAGCGCCAGCAATGCGGCAATCGCCAGGGGCGACAGCTCGCCAATCACAAAGCCATCGGCCGCAGCCGGCATCAGCAGGTATAGGCTGCCGAAGAACAACAATTGCCGAGTGAAGTGCAGCCCCCCGGAGACGCCCATATGCTTCATGGCCACTGAAAACGCCCCGTATCCGCAGCCGGCCATGGCAGCCAGGGTAGCGCCTTGCAGGGTGAACCCCTGTTGCAGGTCAGCACCAAAGATCACTGCAATGCCGGCGATGGCCAAGGCGGCGCCAACGGTAGCGTTTGCGGTAATGGGATCTTTCAGGAAAATCCGCCCCAACAGGATCGAGGAAATAGACGCACTGGCCATCAGCATCACCACCACGCCCGCGGCGGCGTAATGGCGGTAGGCCGATGTTTCGAAGTGGAACAGCACGAAGATTCCGAGAAACGCGCAAATCGCAGCCTGGGTCCACTTCGCCGTCGTTTGCGGGCGCCTGATGAACAGCACCAAGGCCGACAGCAGCAGGCAACCTAGAATGGTTTTGATCACAGCGACACTGCTGGCGGTGAAGCCGTTTTCCATGAGCACTTTGCTCAGCACACCGATTGTCGCGTTCAACGCGGCGGCGGAAAGCGCAAAAACAACGCCTTTACCAAAACTGGATTGCATGAATGACCGTCCCTGTCGTTGCGTGGTGGCTCGCTAGAATATCCATCCAAATGGGGGATGCAAGCCAAAGATAAGAGCGCACTGGACAAACCACCTGAAAAACCTCGACTGTCTCCAGTACGGTGGGTCCACGTCGTGGGAGGGGTTGCGGGTTCGGTGGGCGGATGGGATGTTGACGCATCCGCTCAGCGTGCTCCTTTTGGAAACTGAGTCAACTGGTCAAACTAGCGAGCATTGAGTAATGGACGCAAACGCATTCGCGAAAGCACTGAAGACCTCTATTAACGAGGTTAAATCGCAGGGTCATGAAACAGTCAATTGCGACAAGTTAATAACGTATATCGATAGGGTTGTCGAAGCCACCTCAACAGAAAACAACCCCGAGGAGAACAGCGAAGTACTCAAGGCGAGACTCCAGCTTTCCCTGGACGCACACAAACACAACCTGTCAGCCAATTTGGAAATGTTCAAAAGCATTATCCAATCAGGGCAAAACGCACTCAAGACGATGCTGCTACTGAATGGAGGAGCCGCGATTGCCCTGCTCGCCTTCATTGGCAAACTCTCAGACAACAACAGCAGCGCCATCCCGGACTTCGCATATTCGCTAACAGCCTTTGTAATCGGGGCATTGGCTATCGGCATCACCTCTTGCTTGACGTATCTTTCGCAGATGGCCTTTGACAGCGCTGTAAAGTGGCACAACAACGTCGCCACTACCTTACACGCCACCTGCGGCGCATTGGGTTTGGTTTCAATATCCGCCTTTGCATATGGCACCTATAAAACCTACCAAGCGTTCTTGTGCCTAGCTACTTGCGCGTAACCTGTCGAATAGCTGAGCTTGGCATTCCAGGTTCAGCCATCTTTGTCTCTCGTCGCTTTGCCCAGGCCTAGGCAGCCTGCTTGCGGGCGAATGCCTGGCACTCTTGGTAGACTATGGCACCTTTGTTTTTGATACGGATCCTGGCGAGGTGGTACATCGTACCCACGATCCATCAAAAAACGCCCAGCTAATGGTACAAAACACGTAACCGAAAATGCCCCTAGAATCCGCCTCAACCGCAGTAAACCCGCGCCCTGAGCCGTCTCGTCGGTTCAGCGTTGCACCTATGATGGACTGGACCGACCGCCATTGCCGGTTCTTCCTGCGCCTGCTCTCCAGCAACGCCCTGCTCTACACCGAAATGGTCACCACCGGCGCGCTGCTGCACGGTGATGCCGAGCGTTTTCTGCGCCATGACGAGGCCGAGCATCCGTTGGCCCTGCAATTGGGCGGCAGCGTGCCGGCTGATTTGGCCGCGTGCGCCAAGCTGGCCGAGGCCGCAGGCTATGACGAGGTCAACCTCAATGTCGGCTGCCCGAGCGATCGGGTGCAGAACAACATGATCGGCGCCTGCCTGATGGGCCATCCGGCGCTGGTCGGCGATTGCGTGAAGGCGATGCAGGATGCGGTGCAGATCCCAGTGACGGTCAAGCACCGCATTGGCATCAATGGCCGCGACAGCTATGCCGAGCTGTGCGATTTCGTCGGCCAGGTACGCGACGCCGGTTGCCGCAGTTTTACCGTGCATGCACGGATCGCGATTCTCGAAGGTCTGTCGCCGAAGGAGAACCGCGAGATTCCACCGCTGCGTTACGACGTCGCTGCGCAGTTGAAGGCGGACTTTCCCGACCTGGAGCTGGTGCTCAACGGCGGTATCAAGACCCTGGCCGAATGCCAGGAACACTTGAAGATTTTCGACGGGGTGATGCTCGGCCGCGAGGCCTATCACAACCCGTACCTGCTGGCCGAGGTCGATCAGCAGCTGTTCGGCAGCACCGCGCCGGTGATCAGCCGCAGTGCGGCGCTGGCCAGATTGCGCCCCTATATTGCCGCGCACCTGGCATCCGGTGGCGCCATGCACCACATCACCCGGCACATTCTCGGCCTTGGCCAGGGCTTCCCGGGGGCGCGCAAGTTCCGCCAGTTGCTGTCGGTGGATATCCACAAGAGCAAGGACCCGCTGGCCCTGCTCGACCAGGCCGGCGAGCTGCTGCAGGGGCGTTAGTTCCGGAACCTGTGGCCGGTTCGGCACTCGAAGGCTTATCCCCTTCGCCCCGCCTGCCAGCCAGCCCTTGAGCGGCTGGCGGCGCTCGGGTAATGTCGAGCCATTGCACAGGACAGAGCACGCCCATGACTTCCAAGCTGGAACAACTCAAGCAGTTCACCACCGTGGTTGCCGACACTGGTGACATCGATGCCATCAGCCGCCTGAAACCGGTCGATGCCACCACCAATCCTTCCCTGCTGCTCAAGGCCGCCGCCATGCCCGGCTATGCCGAGCTGCTCAAGCAATCGGTCGAGCACAGCAAGGGCGATGTCGGCCTTGCCTGTGACGCCTTTGCCGTGGCGGTTGGCGCCGGCATTCTGAAGGTGATTCCGGGGCGTATCTCTACCGAGGTCGACGCCCGCCTGTCCTTCGACCAACCGGCGCTGCTGGCCAAGGCCCGGCAACTGATCGCGCTGTACGACAAGGCCGGTATCGGCCGCGACCGGGTGCTGATCAAGCTGGCCTCGACCTGGGAAGGCATCCGCGCCGCCGAGGTACTGGAGAAGGAAGGCATCCAGACCAACCTGACCCTGCTGTTCTCCTTCGCCCAGGCCCAGGCCTGTGCCGACGCCGGAGTGTTTTTGATTTCGCCGTTCGTGGGGCGCATTTACGACTGGTACAAGAAGTCCACCGGCAAGGACTACGTCGGCGCCGAAGACCCGGGCGTGCAGTCGGTAACGCGCATTTACGACTACTACAAAACCAATGACTACAAGACCGTGGTCATGGGCGCGAGCTTTCGCAATATCGGCCAGATCGAACAACTGGCCGGCTGTGACCGGCTGACCATCAGCCCGGAGCTGTTGCAGCAGTTGAGCGAGGATCAGGGCGAGTTGCCGCGTATCCTCAAGCCTGGCAAAAACGGCGAGGCGCGTCAGCACCTGAGTGAGAGCCAGTTCCGCTGGGCATCGAACGAAGATGCCATGGCCACCGAGAAGCTGGCCGAGGGGATTCGCCAGTTTGCCCGGGACCAGGAGAAGCTCGAGGCGTTGTTGGCGGCAAAGGCCTGATACAAATCTGGGTTTGCCAGTGAGGGGTGCAGCGTAGAGCATCTTATCGGCCTTCAGGGCCTCATCGCGGGTCAAGTCGAGTCGTCGCACCGCCGCTCCCACCCATCAAGTGGGAGCGGCGGTGCGACGACTCGACTTGACCCGCGATGCTTTCGACTTTGCTTTCAGAGATGTTGATGTCTGAATCTTCCGAATTACCCGCAGTACTGGCCGGCCCGTTGCTGCGCCGCCTCGAACCCACGCGGATCGTGTTCTGGCTGGTAGCCTCCGAGCCGCTGCAAGCCGAGCTGCAACTGAGCTGCGCAGGCGTTAGCGCCGACATCAACGGCACGGTTGTCCCAATCGGTCGCCACGCCTTTGTCCACCTGCTCGACATCAACCTCGACAGCCCGCTGCCGTGCGACGCGCAGATCGACTACGACCTGATCCTCAACACCCAAAGCATCGCCCAGTACGCCCCGCACCTGCTCTACCCTGGCGCGCACCGGCCGAACTTCGTCCTGCGCTCGCACCTTGAGCAACTGCTCCACGGCTCATGCCGCAAACCCCATCACCCGGCAGCAGACGGCCTGCTGTGCGCCGACCGCCTGTTGCTGGAACACCCCGCGCCGTTGCAGCGCCCTGCCCTGCTGATGATGAGCGGCGACCAGGTTTATGCCGACGATGTCGCTGGCCCGATGCTGCGCGCCATTCATGCGCTGATCGAGCGCCTGGGGCTGTTTGGCGAGCACCTGCAAGGTGCGGTGGTCAATGACAGCGCCGCGCTCTACCGCCACCCGGCCAGCTATTACCACCGCGCAGACTTGCTGCCAGCACTGGAGAGCAGCGAAACCCTGCGCGAGCGATTTTTTGGTGGCACGCGCAAGCCGATCTTCACCAGCAGCAACGCCGACAACCACCTGGTGACCTTCGCCGAAGTCATGGCCATGTACCTGTTGGTCTGGTCGCCGGTGCCCTGGAGCCTGATCGAGCCACAGATGCCGGCGGGCCTCACCACCGAGCGCCAGGTGCGCTACCGCCAGGAACAACAGCTGATCAACGGCTTTGCCAGCGGCCTGGGCGGGGTTGCGCGGGTATTGGCACACTTGCCGAGCCTGATGATCTTCGACGACCACGACATCACCGATGACTGGAACCTGTCGGCGCAATGGGAAGAAACCGCCTATGGCCATCCGTTCTCCAAGCGCATCATCGGCAACGCCCTGCTCGGTTACCTGCTCTGCCAGGGCTGGGGCAACAACCCTGAGGCGTTCAGCGGGCTGCTGGAGCACTGCCAGGCTTGCAGCCACAGCGCCGATGCCGATGACTACCTCGACACGCCGCTGCAGGACTCGCTGATCAACGAATTGCTGCGCTTTCAGGGTTGGCAGTTCGTCCTGCCGAGCAGCCCGGCGCTGCTGGTGCTGGACACCCGCACCCGGCGCTGGCGCAGTGAAAGCAACTTCAAGCGTCCCTCCGGCCTGCTCGACTGGGAAGCCCTCAGCGAGCTGCAACAAGCGCTGCTCGACCATCCTTCGGCGATCATCGTCTCGCCGGCGCCGATCTTCGGCGTCAAGCTGATCGAAACCGTGCAGCGGGTGTTCAGCTGGCTGGGTTATCCGCTGCTGGTGGATGCCGAGAACTGGATGGCCCATCGTGGTGCCGCGCAGGTCATCCTCAATATCTTCCGCCACTCGCGCACGCCGGGGCATTACGTGATCCTCTCCGGTGACGTGCACTATTCGTTCGTCTACGAGGTGCAGATCCGCCACCGCCAGCGCACCCCGCACCTGTGGCAGATCACCAGCAGCGGCATCAAGAACCAGTTTCCCAAGCGCCTGCTGGATACCTTCGACCGCCTCAACCGCTGGCTGTACTCGCCACGCTCGCCGCTCAACTGGTTTACCAAGCGTCGGCAAATGCAAGTGATCCCGCGTACACCCGCCCACAGCAAGGCCGGCGAGCGGCTGTGGAACAGCGCAGGCCTGGGCCAGGTGTTTTTCAACGAACAGGGGCAACCGGCGCGGATTTTTCAGCTCAATGCCGATGGCAGCGAGGCGACTGAGTTTCCACCACGGGAAGCTGACTTGAAAGAGGTTTGACCGGCGCCAGAACGGCGCCCGGGTCGACGGTCAGGTACGTTCGAGGGCGTTGACCAGGTCGTGGAAGGCTTCGCGGTTGGAGTCGTTCAGGCCCATGAGGATCTTGTGCGCTTCGAGCACCTTGGAGCGCACCACGTCTTCGTTCTGGTCCTGGGACGGCAGGTCGGTCAGGCACTCCGGGCACGGGATCGGCCGGTCAACGATGTTGAACACCTGGTCAAAACCCATCGACTGCAGCAAACGGGTGATATCGGCATGGGTGGTGACCACCGTTGGCAGCAACCCGACTTTTTGCCGCGACAGGATCGAGAGCTTGGCCAGCAAGCCCAGGGTGGTGCTGTCGATGCTGTTGGTTTCCGTCAGATCGATGACGATCGCCGAAAAATTCAGCGCCGTGAAGATTTTTTCAATCGTCGCATCCAGCGCCGAACATAAGGTCAGGCGCACTTCACCGACAAACTTCAGCACGAAGGTGCCATTCTGCTCGGCGAACTGGATTCTACCCGTACTCATTGAAGGTTCCTGCTCAACACCAATAGGGCGATATCATCCGGCATCTCCCCAAGCGTAGCTAATCCGAATCGTTGGCGCAGCCCATCCAGACTACCGCCTGCGGCCTTGATGATTTCAGGCAGGGCCGCCTCTTTATCTTTGAGTGTCTCACCCGGCAAAAGGTCCAGAATGCCATCAGATAGCAGGGTCAGGCTGAACTGCGGCGGCAACTCCAGGATATGGTCCTGGTAGACAGCCTCCTCGAACAACCCCACCGGCAATCCACGGCCTTCCAGGTAACGGCTCTGGCCCGGGGTGTAAAGCACTGGCAACGGCAGGTGACCGCCGATGCTGTAGGTCATGATACCCGTATCTTCGTCGATTACGCCGCCGACCATGGTCACATGCTTGCCCAGCTTGCAGTTGATCAGGCCCCGGTTGATGTGCCCGAGCACCTCCGAGGGCTTGAAGTCGCGCAACGTGCCGCCGCGCTTGAATTCGAACAGCAAACGGGTAGTCATGAACTTCAGCAGCACGGTGACGAAGGCTGACGAGGCGCCATGCCCGGAAACGTCTGCCAGGTAGAACGCGATTCGCCTGTCATCGACGCGAAAATAGTCGGCAAAGTCGCCCGACAGGTACAGCGACGGAATGATCTGGTGCTCGAACGACAGGTCGTCGGCCACCCAGGGGCTTTCCGGCAGCATGTTCATCTGCACCTGACGCCCTGCGGTCTGGTCCTCCTGCAGCAGGTGCAGGCTGGCCTCCAGTTCGCGGTTGGCGGTTTCGAGCTTTTCCCGGTAGCGCTGGTTTTCCAGCACCAGCCGTGCGCGATCCAGTGCCCGGCGCACCGAATGCTCGAGTACGGCGAGGTCTTCCAGCGGCTTGATCAGGTAATCGGCCGCGCCCAGGCGCAGGGCCTCGACGGCGTCGTTCATCACCCCGGCACCCGATACCACGATCACCGGTAACTCCGGCGCGCGCTCGGTCACCTGGCGAATCAGCTCCAGGCCGCCCATTTGCGGCATGCGCAGATCGCAGATCACAAGATCAGGGTGTTCCTGTTCGAAGACCTGTAGGCCCTGCTGGCCATTGCTTGCCTGCAGGACGCTGAAACCGCTGTCTTCCAGGTAGGCGGCAAGACTCGCACGTACGACGTCGTCGTCATCGATTATCAGCAGCGTTGCACTGGTTTTCTGCATGTGGGCAAACGGCGCCAGGAATAGGTTGGGCGTAGGTGAGCGGAGCCCACGTACTGGATTCACTTCGAGCTACTCTTCTATGAGTTGTAGGACATCAAAACCTGTCCGGCAAATAGCAGAGGTGCCTTGTAAGGCGCAGACGGTACTCCCATCCGCCGGGCGTTTCAAGGGCACACCGATGGTCGCCGATGCTCTTTACAGCTGAAAGCACCGGGAGTTATAAAAACCCCTCCAACCGCAACGCAATGGAAGGATGCAGACATGAGTTCAGTGCACACGGACTACAGCGAGAAGCGCGATTTCATTCGCATGCGGGTGGATGCAGATGTCAGCCTGATCCACGCAGGTCAAGTCATCGCTGCCATCTGCCTGGACCTCTCCAGCAGCGGCATGCAGGTCCAGGCGCCACGCCAGTTCAAGGTCGGCGATAGGCTCGAGGTGCGTATCGATTCCGAGTACCCGGCGCTGGAGGGCCTGGAAGCAAGCACCGAGGTGGTGTGGATCGCCGACCAGCCTGGCGGCGAACAGAAGCTTGGCCTGCGTATCCTCAGCATGAAATAAATGCAGACACAAAAAAGGCGACCCGAAGGTCGCCTTTTGTTTGCCTATGCGGATCAGAAGTCGTCGACGACTTCGCCATCCTTGACCTTGAATTCGCGATTCTGCAGATAAGCATTGCGAATGAAGATGTATTTGTCGCCCTTGATCAGCTTTTCTGCCGACAACAGGCTTGCGCGGGTATCGACCACATCGACGGCCATGGCGGTGTTGCGGGTCGGCACATGCTCGATGTAGCGGTAGGGTTCGGTGTAGGTGTCCGGGTACTTGGCGATGGCATCACGCACGGTGCTTGGGCCGAGCAACGGCAGCATCACGTACGGGCCACTGCCCACACCCCAGTAGCCGAGGGTCTGGCCGAAGTCTTCGTCGTTGCGCTGCAGGCCCATCTTGGTGCCGACGTCGAAGAAGCCGCCGATGCCGAAGGTGGTGTTGACGATCAGCCGTGCGGTATCGACACCGGCCGCGTGCGGCTTGAGCTGCAGGACGTTGTTGGCCAGGTTGGTGACATCGCCCAGGTTACGGAACATGTTGTGGATGCCGTCTTCGAGGAACTGCGGGGTGACCGCCTGGTAACCCTGCGCCAGCGGCTTGAGGGCATAGGTGTCGACCGTGTCGTTGAAGCGGAAAATCGGCCGGTTGATGCTTTCCCATGGATCTTCTTCGGTCGCCGCCTGGGCCGCGACTACAGGTGCCAACAGCACGCCGGCACAGACACAGGCCCGGGTCATCCGATCGATCAGGCCGATCCTACGCATAGAGTTACTCCTCGAACTGGGGCAGACGCTGCGCGTCCTACGCCGAAAAATGAAGCAAGTATAAGGCCTCTGCTGCCGTTAAGCAGCTTGGCATAAACAGCGCCGCAAAAAAGTGAATAACTGTGTATCGGCAGCGTCACCAAAAGGTAACAACCCAAGCGTAGCCTGCAAGGTATTTCAGGGACCTTGCCATGCCAGACTCCCCCGCCATCACAGCCCTGCTGTTCGGCTTGCGCGGCTGCCTTGTCGAAGTGAACCCGGGCGCTGATGCCCGCACTCCCTGCCCGACTCCCGGTGCGCTGCCCACCCTTGACTGGCTGCATCAACAAAAGGTTCCTTGCGCCTGGCTCGATGAGCTCCCGGCCGCCGAGGGCAACCATCTGGCGCGCCCCCTGCCTGCCTGGCTCAATGGCTACCCCGGCGGCAACACCCCCTGGCCTGCGCCAGATGCCTGCTGGCAGGCGCTGATGCACCTGCAGGCGGGTAAACTCGAGGGTTGTGTGCTGGTCAGTGACGAACCGCGCCTGCTGCAATCGGGCCTCAATGCCGGGCTGTGGACCATCGGCCTGGCGTCCTGCGGGCCCAGCAGCCAGTGGCAAGCCCTGAGCCCCAAGGAGCAGGAACGCAAGCGCGGCCAGGCCACGTTGCAGTTGTTTGCCCTGGGCGTGCACTCAGTGGTCGACCACCTTGAAGCCCTGGCCGATTGCCTGGCGGATATCGGCCAACGCCGGCGCAAAGGCGAAAAGCCCTGAAACAGCGCCATTGATCAGGGTCATGCAAAGCACTGGCCGGTGGATTACTCTAGTAGACAGGGCATGGACCTTTCACCCGCTGCCGGGGTCCATGACTGTGCCTATTCATAGAGGGAGAACACCCATGCCTGCCCGCGAACTGCAACAGCAACTCAACGAGCTGCGCGAGCAACTGGAGCAAAACCCGCCGCTTTCAGAAGAAGAGCGCGTACACCTGCGTGAGCTGATGCAGCAAATCGAGGCCAAGCTCGAACTGGAAGCCGCAAGCCCTGACAACGATCTGATCGATAGCGTCAACCTGGCTGTGGAAACCTTCGAAGCCAACCACCCCAGTTTGACCGGCATCCTGCGCAGGCTTGCCGTAAGCTTGCACAGCATGGGCATCTAAGCCCATCCAAATAAAAAAGCCCCGTCATCGAACGGGGCTTTTCGTTACTGGCGAACCAGTCGCAGGTTCTCCAGGGTCACCTGTGAAGTACTGCGGTACGGGTTGATATCCAGCCCACCGCGGCGCACGTAACGGGCATAGACCGTCAGGTGCTCAGGGTTGAGCAGGCGCTTGAGGTCAAGGTAGATACGCTCGACGCACTGTTCATGAAAGTCGGCATGCTGGCGGAAGCTGATCAGGTAGGTCAGCAGGCTGGCGTGATCCAGCGCCGCGCCACGGTAATGCACCGTCACACTGCCCCAATCAGGCTGGCCGGTAACCGGGCAGTTGGACTTGAGCAAATGGCTGTGCAGGGTTTCTTCGACAACGTGGCTGCTGTCGCAACGCAGCAGCTCCGGTTGCGGCTGCTCATAGTTGCTGATGCTGACATCCAGCTCATCGATGCACACCCCCGGCAAGCCGACCACACCCTGCCCTTCGACCTCGGCCAGGCTGCGAATCTGCACGCCCACCGGCTTGCCGGCAGCAGCGGAGAGGTCCTTGACCAGGCACGCCTGCAACGCCGCTGGCGACTCGAACACGGTCTGGTTCAGCGAATTGAGGTACAGCTTGAAGGACTTCGACTCGATGATGTTCGGCGAATCGGCCGGGATGGCGAACTCGCCAATGGCCACCACCGGCTTGCCCGACGGCAACAACCAGGACAGCTCGAAGCAGTTCCAGAAGTCGACACCCAGCCATGGCAGGGTCTCGGCGCTGACACCCAGCTCGGCCCATTTCGCCGCCCGCGGAATCGGGAACAGCAGCGAAGGTGTGTAGGTGGCGACGTATTCGCTGGATTTACCCAGCGGAGAATGTTCGGCGGCAGGATGCATGGCTAAAACCTGTAGGAGCAAATGCGCCTAGTTTATCGGTTTTAGGCCATGCATTGGGTAATCGGCTGTTATTGGCCGATGGTCAGCCTGCCGACCATACCCGCCTGGTAGTGACCGGGTACGTTGCAGGCGAACTCGATCGGCGTCGATTGACTGAATGTCCAGGTCAGCTCTGCGCTCTTGCCAGGTTCGACCATCACCGTATTCGGGTCGTCATGCTGCATGGCTGCGCCATGCTCCATGCCACCGTGGCCCATGGCCGAATGGTCCATCTGGCCCTGCATGGCGAGCATTTCTTTCTGGTGCTTGGCGTGCATCACGGCATCGCCCAAGCTGAACTCGTGCGCCACTGCGCCCTTGTTGATCAGCACGAAGCGCACCGTTTCCCCGGCCTTGACCGCAAGGCTGCGCGGCGCGTAGTACATGTCGCCCATCACCACTTCGACGGTGCGGGTAGCCTTTGCTGCTGCCGCCGGCTGACCAAAAGCATAGGAATGTGCCGGTGAAGCCAGCGCTGGCAAGCTAAACAGCGCCAGGGCGCCGACGATAAAAAGGTGTTTCATTCAAGCCCACTCCAGGGTTGCGACGATTCAGGCTTCACTGTAGAAAACCGCCGCTGGCAGTCACCTGACAAAAAGATTACAACTTTGTCAGCTTGGCCACCCGACACACCCGGCGCGGTATAACCCTCCGGCAATCCACGCTAAAGAGCCTGCCGATGAAACTGTTGATCGTCGAAGACCAGACCAAGACCGGCCAGTACCTGTGCCAGGGCCTCAGTGAAGCGGGCTTCGCCACCGAGCTTGCCAGCGACGGCAATACCGGCCAGCACCTGGCCCTGACTGGCGACTACGACCTGCTGATCCTCGATGTCATGCTGCCCGGCCGCGATGGCTGGCAGATCCTTCAAGCCGTGCGCGCCGCCGGCCTGGATATCCCGGTGCTGTTCCTCACCGCCCGTGACGCGGTGGAAGACCGCGTGCATGGCCTGGAACTGGGCGCCGACGATTACCTGGTCAAGCCTTTCGCCTTCTCCGAACTGCTGGCACGGGTGCGCAGCCTGCTGCGCCGCGGCAGCAGCCCGGCGCAGGAAACCACCCTGGGCCTGGCCGACCTGCGCCTGGACCTGATCCGGCGCCGGGTCGAACGCGCCGGCCAGCGCATCGACCTGACCGCCAAGGAATTCGCCCTGCTCGAATTGCTGTTGCGCCGCCAGGGTGAAGTCCTGCCCAAGTCGCTGATTGCCTCGCAGGTGTGGGACATGAACTTTGACAGCGACACCAACGTCATCGAAGTGGCAATCCGCCGCCTGCGCCTGAAGATCGACGACGCCCATGACAACAAGCTGATCCATACCGTGCGCGGCATGGGTTATGTGCTTGAAGAGCGCAGCGCCTGATGCGCCGCCTGTCCCTTGGCAGCCGCCTGGCGCTGTTGTTTGCCGCCTGCACTGCGGTGGTCTCGCTGACCGCCGGCATCCTTTTCAGCCGTGCCAGCGAAACCCATTTCATCGAACTCGACCAGCAATTGCTCAACAGCCGCCTGTCGCTGCTGCGCCAGATGCTCGAGGGCGCGGATGACCCGGCCAGCCTCGCACCGCGCCTGCCTGCCCTGCAGACCGAACTCAGCCACCAGGCGGACCTTGCCGTGCGCATCCGTGGCAGTGACGGGCGCATCTGGTTCGACAGCCAGCCAGGCCTGCCCGATTCACCGCAGCAAGTCGGGCTCAGCACCTTGCACACCAGCGCCAGTGACTACCGCAGCCTGTGCGTCAACCTGAACAACGGCAAAGCTCAGCTGACGCTGTTTCTCGACATCACCCACCACCAGCACTTTCTTCAGCGCATGCAGCAGCTGATCTGGCTTACCGTCGGCCTCTCGGCGCTGGCTACCGCCCTGCTCGGCGCCTGGGCTGCGCGCAGCGGGTTGCGGCCGTTGCGGCAGATGGGGGAAGTGGCCTCCGGGGTGTCGGCGCGGTCGCTGACCACCCGCCTGCCGGAGGGGCAGATGCCGGTGGAGCTGGCGGAACTGGCGCAGACCGTCAACGCCATGCTCGAACGCCTGGACGATGCCTTCCAGCGCCTCTCGGCGTTCTCCGCCGATATTGCCCACGAACTGCGCACGCCGCTGTCCAACCTGCTGACCCACACCCAGGTGACCCTGACTCGGCCGCGCAGCCTGGACGAATACCGCGAAGCGCTGCACAGCAACCTTGAAGAGCTGCAGTGGATGGCGCAATTGGTCAACGACATGCTTTACCTGGCCAAGGCCGACCACGGCCTGCTGATGCCCAGCCGCCAACAGTTGGCGCTTGAAGACGAGGCCGATGCCTTGCTCGAGTACTACGCCCCGTTGGCCGAGGACGCCGACGTGAGGTTGAGCCGCGAGGGACAGGCGCCCCTGGCAGGCGACCGGCATATGTTGCGCCGGGCGCTGTCCAACCTGCTCGACAATGCCTTGCGCTTTACTCCGGCCGGTGGCGAGATTCGCGTCACGCTTGAACAACGGGAAGGCCTGGTGCGGCTACAGGTGGCCAACCGTGGCGAGCCGATTGACCCGGCGCTGCTGCCGAAGTTGTTTGACCGCTTCTACCGGGCGGATCCGGCGCGGCGCGAAGGCAGCAGTGAGCATGCGGGATTGGGACTGGCGATTACCCGCTCGATCGTGCAGGCGCACGGGGGGAGTATTCATGGCGAATCGGCTGGGGGCTGGACCAGATTCGTGGTCGACTTGCCGACAGTGTAGCCCTCATCGCCGGCAAGGCCGGCTCCCACAATGGCGCTTGTGGGAGCCGGCCTTGCCGGCGATCGGCCGCAGTGCGGCCGCACCTGTCATCACTCGTAACGCAAGGCGTACGCCGGCTCCACCTGCGATGCCCGCCACGCCGGGTACAGCGTCGCCAGGAAGCTCATGATCAAGCCGGCGCTGCAGATCAGCGCCACGTCGCCCCACTGCAGCTCGGACGGCAAGGTGCTGATGAAGTACACGTCCGAGGTGAAGATATGCTGGCCGCTGACGCGCTCCAGCCAGCCGACGATCTGGCTGACGTTCAGCGCCGCGATCACCCCGAGCACGCCGCCAATCAAGGTACCGACGATACCGATCAGGCTGCCCTGGACCATGAAGGTGCCCATGATCTGCGCCGGCGTCGCGCCGATGGTGCGCAAGATGGCGATGTCGGCGCCCTTGTCATTGACCACCATGATCAGCGTGGCAATGATGTTGAACGCCGCCACGGCGATGATCAGCAGCAACAACAGGCCAATCATGGTCTTTTCCATCTTCATGGCGCTGAACAGACTGCCCTGGGTATGGGTCCAGTCATCGGCGCGGTACTGCTCGCCAAGGCTCGCGGTAATCGCCTTGGACACCTGCGGCGCGGCGTACAGGTCCTTGACCTTGAGGCGCACGCCCTGCACCTGGTTCGGCGCCCAGCGCTGCATCTGCGCGGCGTCGGCCATGTGCATCAGGCCCAGCGAGCCGTCCAGTTCGGCGCCCACCTTGAACACCCCGACCACGTTCAGGCGCTGCATGCGCGGGGTGATGCCACCTGGCGCGCTGCTGACTTCCGGCACGATCAGGGTCAGCTTGTCGCCGACGTTGAGGCGAAAACGCCGTGCCGTGATTTCGCCGATGACCACGCCGAACTCGCCCGGCTTGAGGTCTTCGAGGCGACCCTGAACGATATGCTGGGCCACGATCGAGACCTTGCCCTCCTCGGCCGGGTCGATGCCGCTGACCTGGATCGGCTGCATCGCGCCCTTGTAGGACAACATGCCTTCCATCTCGGTCAGCGGTGCGGCAGCGACCACTTCAGGGTTCTTCAAGGCTTCGGCCGCCACTGGCCGCCAGTCATCCAGCGGCTGGGCACCGAGCACGCTGGCGTGCGGCACCATGCCGAGGATGCGCGAACTCATTTCGCGCTGAAAGCCATTCATCACCGACAGCACCACGATCATCGCCAGCACGCCCAGGGACAGGCCGATCATCGAGGTCATGGAGATGAACGAGATGAAATGGTTGCGGCGCTTGGCGCGGGTGTAGCGCGCGCCGATGAAAATAGACAAGGGTCTGAACATGAACGAAAGCACCCGGGTAAAGAAAAGGAACCAGGTGCCCGCCTAACGGTGGCGGGCACGTTGCGCGGGCAATCAGATCGGTACCAGGTGCCCGTCATCCAGGCGCAGCACTCGGTCCATCTGGCGCGCCAGGTTGAGATCGTGGGTCACCACCAGGAAGGCTGTCTGCGAGGCGCTGCTCAGCTCCTGCATGAGGTCCTGGATGCCCTGGGCGGTGTGATGGTCGAGGTTGCCGGTCGGCTCGTCGAGCATGACCAGCCCCGGCCGGTTGACCAGGGCCCGGGCGATGGCCACGCGCTGGCGCTCGCCACCGGACAGCTCGGCCGGCTTGTGGCTCAGGCGATGCCCCAGGCCCACGCGCTTGAGCAGCGCCTGGGCACGTTCACGTGCTTCGGGAATGGCGGTGCGGCCGATCAGCAACGGCATGCACACGTTCTCCAGCGCAGTGAACTCCGGCAGCAGGTGGTGGAACTGGTAGACGAAGCCCAGGGCGCGATTGCGCAGCAGGCCACGGGCGCGTTCGCCCAGCGCCGAGAGCTCTTCGCCGGCCAGCCAGACGCTGCCTTCGGACGGGGTGTCGAGGCCGCCGAGCAGGTTGAGCAAGGTACTCTTGCCCGAACCTGAACTACCGACGATCGCCACCCGCTCGCCCGGGTGCAGCTCCAGCTGCAAGCCGGACAACACCTGGACCTTCTCCGGGCCTTCCTCGTAGGACTTGCCCAGGTTGCGGCAACTCAGCACTGCTTTATCACTCATGCCCAACTCACTCATAACGTAGCGCCTCCGCAGGCTGGGTGCGTGCCGCACGCCAGGCCGGATACAGGGTGGCGAGGAAACTCAGGACCAATGCCGCACCGCAGACCATCCACACGTCCTCGGCCATGATCTGCGAGGGCAGGTAGTCGATGAAATAGACGTCGGCATTGAGGAACTTGTGCCCGATCAGGGTTTCGATGCCGGCGATCGCGGCGCTGACATTGAGCGCGGCGAAGATGCCCACCAGCGCGCCGATCAGGGTGCCGACCACACCGATCACCGTACCCTGAACCATGAAAATGGCCATGATCTGCCCGGGCGTCGAACCCAGGGTGCGCAAGATGGCGATATCGCCCTTCTTGTCGTTGACCACCATCACCAGGGTGGAAATGATGTTGAACGCCGCCACCGCGACGATCAGCAGCAACAGCAGGCCGATCATGGCTTTTTCCATGCGGATCGCCTGGTACAGGTTGCCGTGGCTGCGGGTCCAGTCGCGGGCATAGAACTCCTGCTCGCCGAGCTTCTGGGCGATGTCCCAGGCCACCCGCGGCGCCTGGAACAGGTCGTCGAACTTCAGGCGCAGGCCCTGGACCTGGTCGGCCTTCCAGCGGTGCAGGCGGGACAGGTCCGAGAGGTTGGTCAGGCCCAGGTAGCCGTCGATCTCACCGGCGCCGACATGAAAGATGCCGACCACGGTAAAGCGCTTCATGCGCGGGAACATGCCGGCCGGGGTCACGGTGACCTCGGGGGCGACGAAGGTCAGCTTGTCGCCGACGCCAACACCCAGCTTGGTGGCCGCCTTGTCGCCGATCATGATGCCGAACTCGCCGGGGGCCAGGTCATCGAGCTTACCCTCGCGGATAAAGTCGTCGATGATCGAGACCTGGCGTTCCTGGGCCGGGTCGATGCCGTTGAGCAGCACCTTTTGCACCTTGCCGTCATGGGTCAGCAGGCCCTGCATCTGGGTGAAGGGCGCCACCGCCAGAACCTGCGGGTTCTGCTTTACTTGACTGGCAAGGGCCGGCCAGTCGTTGATCGGCTGGCCGGTTTCCAGTGTGGCGTGGGGCACCATGCCCAACACCCGGGTGCGCATCTCGTGATCGAAGCCGTTCATGACCGACAACACCACGATCATCACGACAACGCCCAGGGCGAGGCCGATCATCGAGGTCAGGGAAATGAACGAGACGAAGTGGTTGCGACGCTTGGCACGGGTATAACGCGTGCCGATGAATACGAAGAGAGGTCTGAACATGTCGGGGCTTGTTCGGATGAAAGAGGAACGTCCTTGTGGCGGGGCTTGAATAGCAGCTTTACACTCAGACCACCGCCGCTACCATGGGTTCGCCATGTCGACATTAGATGAAGAAGATCGCCGCGAATACTACCGTATCGAGGATCGGATCGCACTGGAAATTAGCCCGTTGAGCGCCGCCGAAGCGCTTGGCACGGACTTGTTGCAAGATACTTCGCCGCTGTTCAACCTGCTCAGTGAATTGCACCTGAGCGAGTTCGAATCCCAACACCTGCTGCGCCAGCTCAGTGACAAGGACCGCACCCTGGCCGCCTTTCTCAAGGCCCAGAACAAACGCATCGACCTGCTCAGCGCCGTGGTCGCGCAGACCTTGCTCGGGCAGTTGAGCGCGCCGCAAGCGGTGGTGCTGTCCGAAGGCGGCATCGAGTTCAGCCAGGCCGAGCCGCTGGCTGCTGACACCTGCGTCGCGGTGAAGATGGTGCTGATGCCCCAGGCCCTGGGCCTGTTGCTGCGCGCCAAAGTCACCCATTGCGATCGCAACGCCGACGGCCAGTACGAGGTCGGCACCGAGTTCATCGACACCACCGATGCCCAGCGCCAGCTGCTGGCCCGCTACATCCTGCAACGCCAAGCGCAACAACGACGCCAGGCCCTGGAACAGAACGACCCAAGCGCCTCCTGAGTTTCACTTATTTGTTGAAGGAACAGACGTGACCACGATTTACGGCCACCGCGGCGCCAAGGGCGAAGCCCCCGAAAACACCCTCGCCAGCTTCCAGCAGTGCCTCGGGCACGGCGTGCGTCGCTGCGAACTCGACCTGCACCTGTCAGCCGACAACCAGCTGATGGTGATCCATGACCCGAGCCTCAAGCGCACCACGGGCCGGCGCGGCAAAGTGGTCGAGCATTTCGCGGCCGATCTTGCGACCTATGATGCACGCAAGGGCGGCCCGGGCTGGGTCTCGCCCTGCCCTATCCCGCGCCTTGAAGAACTGTTTGAAAAGTGCGACTTCGAGCACTGGCAACTGGAGGTCAAGAGTGCCTCGCGCACCCGCGCCGCCACCACCGTGCTGGCAATCCGCGAAATGGCCCAGCAATTCGGCCTGCTCGACAAGATCACCATTACCTCAAGCTCACGGGAAGTGCTGGGCGCAGCGCTTGAGCTGACACCGGATATTGCCAGGGGGCTGGTCGCCGAATACGCCTGGCTCGACCCACTGAAGGTCGCCCAGAACTATGACTGCAACTTGCTGGCGTTGAACTGGACACTGTGCACCCCCGAGCGCCTGATCAAGGCTCAGCGCCAGGGGTTGCACGTGTCGGTGTGGACAGTCAACGAGCCGGCGCTGATGCGCAGGCTCGCCGACTTCGGCGTAGACAGCCTGATTACAGACTTTCCCGGTTTGGCCAGCGCCACCCTCGAGAATCGCTGAAATCGGTCTCCCCGGCCGGCTCAGGCCACCGGCCGGAGCCGCTCAAAAAAGCCGGTTGAGGCCGTCGTAAGCCGCTACCCGATAGGCTTCGGCCATGGTCGGGTAGTTGAAGGTGGTGTTGACGAAGTACTTCAGGGTATTGCGCTCACCCGGCTGATCCATGATCGCCTGGCCGATGTGGACGATCTCCGACGCCTGGTAGCCGAAGCAGTGCACGCCAAGGATTTCCAGGGTTTCGCGGTGGAACAGGATCTTCAGCATGCCTTGCGGCTCACCGGCGATTTGCGCCCGGGCCATGCTCTTGAAGAAGGCCTTGCCCACTTCATAAGGTACCTTGGCCTGGGTCAGCTCCTGCTCGTTCTTGCCGATCGAGCTGATCTCCGGAATGGTGTAGATGCCAGTCGGCACATCATTGACGAACCGCCAGCTGCCGTTGTCGACGATGCTGCCGGCAGCCGAGCGACCCTGGTCGTGGGCGGCACTGGCCAGGCTCGGCCAGCCGATCACATCACCGGCACCGTAGATGTTCGGCACGTGGGTGCGGTAGTTCTCGTCGACTTCGATCTGACCACGGCTGTTGACCTTGATGCCAATGTTTTCCAGGCCCAGCTTGTCGGTATTGCCGGTACGGCCGTTGCACCAGAGCAAGGCATCGGCCTTGATCTTCTTGCCGGATTTGAGGTGCAGGATCACACCGTTGTCCAGGCCTTCGACACGGTCGTACTCTTCGTTGTGGCGAACGGTGATGTTGTTGTTGCTGAAGTGGTAGCTCAGCGCCTGGGAAATTTCCGAGTCGAGGAAGCTCAGCAACTGAGCGCGGTTGTCCACCAGCTCCACCAGCACACCCAGACCACTGAAGATCGAGGCGTACTCACAGCCAATCACGCCGGCGCCGTAGACGATCAGTTTGCGCGGGGTGTGGCCGAGGCTGAGGATGGTGTCGCTATCGTAGATACGCGGGTGGTGGAAATCGATATCGGCCGGGCGATACGGGCGCGAACCGGTGGCGATGATGATGTGCTTGGCCACCAGTTTCTCGACCACGCCGTTGGCGCAGACCACTTCGATGGTCTGCTCGTCGGCGAAGCTGCCGGTGCCGAAGAACACGTCGACGCGGTTGCGCGCATAGTAGCCGGTGCGCGAGGCAACCTGCTTGGAGATCACCTTCTCGGCGCTTTTCAGTACGTCAGGGAACGAGAACCAGCGCGGTTCACCAATGGCCCGGAACATCGGGTTGGTGTTGAACTGCATGATCTGGCGCACTGAGTGACGCAGGGCCTTGGACGGGATGGTGCCCAGGTGGGTGCAGTTGCCGCCGACCTGGCGACGGCTATCGACCATCGCCACCTTGCGTCCTGCTTTGGCAGCATTCATTGCCGCCCCTTCTCCTGCGGGGCCGGAACCCAGCACCACTACGTCGTAGTTGTAGACAGCCATGCGTACTCCTTCAGAACAGGCCTGCGCGCCACATCGGCGGGCGGGGCTACCTCATGCCGCCAGCGGCGCCATGAAAAAATTCGGGTGCAGTCTAATCAAGCTTGAACGCCGCGCACATTAACCCTTGGTCGCGTCGTAGGCTATTTTTCTCTGCACTACATGTCATTTACACAAACCCTGTGGGAGCCGGCCTTGCCGGCGATGGCATCAGCGCAGTGTCAGCGATTGCGCGTCGCCTGCATCGCTGGCAAGGCCAGCTCCCACAAAAACTGGTTACTGCTTGTTCACCTGGACAAACGCCGGCGTGCTTCGGGAGACGAAACCTTCCGCAACCCGGGTCACGAACACCGCGGCAATCCCGTGTTTGAGGGCAAACTCCCAGCCTTGCTCGGGCCCGAGGATCAACAGCAAGGTCGAGTACCCATCGGCCATCAGCGTCGAACGGTCAAATACCGTCACCGCCGCCAGGTCGTGTTTCACCGGCCTCCCAAGGCGCGCATCGAAGGTGTGTGAATAGCGCAGGCCATTCTCCTCGAAATAATTGCGATAGTCACCGGAGGTGGACACACCAAAACCGTCCACGGCCAGCACTTGCTGGGCAATCTGGCGGTCAGTACCCGGCAGCTCCAGGGCCACTTTCCATTTGCTGCCATCAGGTTTGCGCCCGATCGCCTTGAGTTCACCGGTCGCTTCGACCAGCAAATCCGCGATGCCCAGGGCTTTTAGCCGCGTCACCAGCAGGTCCACCGCATGCCCGGCAGCGATGCTGTTGAAGTCGACTTCCACCGGTGCATCCTTGCACAGCTGCTCACCGTTTATGCGCAAATGCCCATACCCGACCCGTTGGCGCGTGGCGGCCAGGGCCTGGGCATCCGGCACTTTTTCCCTGCGTGACTGCGGGCCGAAGCCCCACAGGTCGAGCAAGGGTTCCACGGTCAGGTCAAACGCCCCGTCACTCTGCTGCGCCAGCTGCTCGCCAACCCGCACCAGCGCCAGCACATCGGCCGGCATCGACTGGCAGCTGTTGGCCGGCAGCCTGTTGAAGGCCTCGATCAGCGAGTCGCTGCGGTAGGTGGAAAATCGCTTGTCGATGCCTTCGAGAATCCGCTCCACCTCGCGCTTGACCTGCTCCGGCGCCGGCCCCTGGGGCGTGCGCACATACTGCACGGTGTAGCTGCTACCCATGGTCGGGCCACTGATGCGTTCAAGGGTGTTGCCCTGCCCGCACCCGGCCAGACTCAGCAACGCGCCTATCAACACTGTTCTACGCATCCAGCCTCCTGGAAATTTCAGGCAAAAAAAACGGGAACCCTGAGGTTCCCGTCTTTCACAACCAAGCCAAGCTTAGCGTGGGAAAGCAGGCGGATTGACGCCAGCCATGTCTTCCATCACGCGCACTACCTGGCAGCTGTAACCGAATTCGTTGTCGTACCAGACGTACAGGACAACACGGTTTTCGTTGCAGATGGTGGCTTCGGCATCGACCACACCGGCGTGGCGGGAACCGACGAAGTCGGTGGAGACCACTTCCTGGGAGCTCACGTAGTCGATCTGCTTGTGCAGGTCCGAGTGCATGGCCATCTGGCGCAGGTACTCGTTGATCTCTTCGCGGCTGGTGGCTTTTTCCAGGTTCAGGTTGAGGATAGCCATCGACACGTTCGGCGTTGGTACGCGGATCGCGTTGCCGGTCAGCTTGCCCTTGAGCACTGGCAGTGCCTTGGCAGCTGCAGTGGCGGCACCGGTCTCGGTGATAACCATGTTCAGCGGCGCGGCACGGCCACGACGGCTGCCCTTGTGGAAGTTGTCGATCAGGTTCTGGTCGTTGGTGAACGAGTGAACGGTTTCAACGTGACCGTTGATGATACCGAACTTGTCGTTGACCGCCTTCAGTACCGGAACGATGGCGTTGGTGGTGCAGGAAGCCGCGGAGATGATCTTGTCATCAGCGCTGATTTCGCCATGGTTGATGCCATGCACGATGTTCTTCAGCGCGCCCTTGCCAGGTGCGGTGAGGATCACGCGGGCAGCGCCCGGGCAGGCCAGGTGCTGGCCCAGGCCGTCGGCGTCGCGCCATACACCGGTGTTGTCGACAATCAGGGCATTCTCGATGCCGTACTGGGTGTAGTCGACTTCGCTCGGGTTCTTGGCGTAGATAACCTGGATCAGGTTGCCGTTGGCAGTGATGGTGTTGTTGGCTTCGTCGATGGTGATGGTGCCATCGAACGGGCCATGTACCGAGTCACGACGCAGCAGGCTGGCACGCTTGACCAGATCGTTCTCGGCGCCTTTGCGCACGACGATGGCGCGCAGACGCAGGCCGTCGCCACCACCGGTTTTCTCGATCAGGATACGCGCCAGCAGACGGCCGATACGACCGAAGCCGTAGAGGACAACGTCGGTGCCTTTGCGCGCCGAAGCGTTTTGCTGGCCAACCACGTCAGCCATTTCTTCACGCACGAACTGCTCGGCGCTGCGGCCGTTGCCTTCTTGCTTGAACTTGTTGGCCAGCTTGCCCAGGTCGACCGAAGCGGCGCCCAGTTTCAGCTCGCTCATGGCTTTGAGCAGCGGGAATGTCTCGTGTACAGACAGTTCGGTTTCGTCGGTCTGGCGATGACGGGCAAAGCGGTGCGCTTTGAGGATCGAGATCACCGAGCGGTTGATCAGGCTACGGCCATAGATCGAGCTCACCACATTGTTATTGCGGTAGAGCTGACCGATAAGCGGGATCATCGCTTCTGCAAGCGCTTCACGATCAATCCACTCACCAAGACACTGGTCGGGCTTCTGAGTCACGGGAACCTTCCACATGTAGGGACAGAAAAAAGGGGCTACATTATGACGCCCCGCAGCCCATCGGGCAATGAGCGCCTGTCGCCGACAATCCACTACATGCTTTTAGCCTGCACAAACCTGACAGCGCGGGCCTGCGCCCGGTACAATTGGCGTCTTTGTCGCAACGCTTGGAGCTCGACCTCCCGTGCCTGTTCTGCGTCTACCGCACCTGCCGGCCACTGCCGGCAAACAAACCTGGGGCAACCTGCCGGGCGCCGCCCTGAGCCTGGCGATTGCCGAAGCGGCCAGCGTCGCCAAACGCTTCACCCTGCTGCTGACCGCCGACAGCCAGAGCGCTGACCGCCTCGAGCAGGAGCTGCGTTTTTTTGCGCCCGAGCTGCCGGTACTGCCCTTCCCCGACTGGGAAACCCTGCCCTACGACCTGTTCTCGCCGCACCAGGACATCATCTCCCAGCGCATTTCCAGCCTGTACCGGCTGCCGGAGCTCGATCACGGCATTCTCGTGGTGCCGATCACCACGGCCCTGCACCGCCTGGCACCGACGCGCTTTCTACTCGGCAGCAGCCTGGTGCTGGACATCGGCCAGAAGCTTGATGTCGAGCAGATGCGCACGCGCCTTGAAGCCAGCGGTTACCGCTGCGTCGATACCGTGTACGAGCACGGCGAGTTCGCCGTACGCGGCGCGCTGATCGACCTGTTCCCGATGGGCAGCAAGCTGCCGTACCGCATCGACCTGTTCGATGACGAAATCGAGACCCTGCGTACCTTCGACCCGGAAACCCAGCGCTCGATCGACAAGGTCGACTCGGTGCGGCTGCTGCCGGCCCGCGAGTTCCCGCTGCAAAAAGAGGCGGTGACGCGCTTCAAGGCACGCTTTCGCGAGCGCTTCGACGTCGACTTCCGCCGCAGCCCGATCTTCCAGGACCTCTCCAGCGGCATCACCCCGGCCGGTATCGAGTACTACCTGCCGCTGTTCTTCGAAGACACCTCGACCCTGTTCGACTACCTGCCCCAGGACACCCAGGTGTTCTCCCTGCCGGGCGTCGAACAGGCCGCCGAGCACTTCTGGAGCGATGTGCGCAACCGCTACGAGGAACGCCGCATCGACCCGGCGCGACCGTTGCTGCCGCCCGCCGAACTGTTCCTGCCGGTTGAGGACTGTTTCGCCCGGCTCAAGAGCTGGCCGCGCGTGGTGGTCAGCCAGGACGACGTCGACAGCGGCGTCGGCCGCGAGCGCTTCCCGGCCCAGGTCCTGCCCAACCTTGCCATCGAAGCCAAGGCCAACCAGCCGTTGGCAGCGCTGTCGGGCTTTCTTGAGCAGTTCTCTGGCCGCGTGCTGTTCACCGCCGAGTCGGCGGGCCGTCGCGAAGTGCTGCTGGAGCTGCTTGAGCGCCTGAAGCTGCGCCCGCAAACCGTCGACAGCTGGAGTGCCTTCGTTGCCGGCAAGGAGCGCCTGGCGATCACTATCGCACCGCTGGACGAAGGCCTGCTGCTGGATGACCCGGCCATCGCCCTGGTCGCCGAGAGCCCGCTGTTCGGTCAACGGGTGATGCAGCGCCGTCGCCGCGACAAGCGCAGCGACGCCAATAACGATGCCGTCATCAAGAACCTCACCGAGCTGCGTGAAGGCGCGCCGGTGGTGCATATCGATCACGGGGTCGGCCGCTACCTGGGCCTGGCGACCCTGGAAATCGACAACCAGGCCGCCGAGTTCCTCACCCTCGAATACGCCGAGGGCGCCAAGCTCTACGTGCCGGTGGCCAACCTGCACCTGATCGCCCGCTATACCGGCAGCGACGACGCCCTGGCGCCGCTGCACCGGCTCGGCTCCGAAGCCTGGCAAAAAGCCAAGCGCAAGGCCGCCGAACAGGTACGTGATGTCGCTGCCGAACTGCTCGACATCTATGCCCGCCGCGCCGCGCGCAAAGGCTATGCCTTCGCCGACCCGTCGGTGGATTACGCCACCTTCAGCGCCGGCTTCCCCTTCGAGGAGACCCCGGACCAGCAAAGCGCCATCGAAGCGGTGCGCGAGGACATGCTCGCGGCCAAGCCGATGGACCGCCTGGTGTGCGGCGATGTCGGCTTCGGCAAGACCGAAGTGGCCATGCGCGCAGCCTTCATTGCCGTGCACGGCGGCCGCCAGGTGGCAATCCTGGTGCCGACCACCCTGCTCGCCCAGCAGCACTACAACAGTTTTCGCGACCGCTTCGCCGACTGGCCGGTAACGGTCGAGGTGATGAGCCGCTTCAAGTCGCCCAAGGAAGTCGCCGCAGCGGTGGCGGACCTGGCCGAAGGCAAGATCGACATTGTCATCGGCACCCACAAGCTGCTGCAGGACGACGTCAAGATCAAGGACCTGGGCCTGGTGATCATCGACGAAGAGCACCGTTTCGGCGTGCGCCAGAAGGAGCAGCTCAAGGCCCTGCGCAGCGAGGTGGACATCCTCACCCTGACCGCCACGCCGATCCCGCGCACCCTGAACATGGCCGTGGCCGGCATGCGCGACCTGTCGATCATCGCCACGCCGCCGGCGCGCCGGCTGTCGGTGCGTACCTTCGTCATGGAGCAGAACAAGAGCACGGTCAAGGAGGCGCTGCTGCGTGAACTGCTGCGCGGCGGCCAGGTTTACTACTTGCACAACGATGTGAAGAGCATCGAAAAATGCGCCGCCGACCTTGCCGAACTGGTACCGGAAGCACGCATCGGCATCGGCCACGGGCAGATGCGCGAGCGCGAACTCGAACAGGTGATGAGCGACTTCTATCACAAGCGCTTCAACGTGCTGATCGCCTCGACCATCATCGAGACCGGCATCGACGTGCCGAGCGCCAACACCATCATCATCGAGCGTGCCGACAAGTTCGGCCTGGCGCAGTTGCACCAGTTGCGCGGCCGGGTCGGGCGCAGTCACCACCAGGCCTATGCCTACCTGCTCACCCCGCCGCGCCAGCAAATCACCCCGGACGCCGAAAAGCGCCTGGAAGCCATCGCCAACACCCAGGACCTGGGGGCTGGCTTTGTCCTGGCCACCAATGACCTGGAGATCCGCGGCGCCGGCGAGCTGCTCGGCGAAGGCCAGAGCGGGCAGATCCAGGCGGTCGGTTTTACCCTGTACATGGAAATGCTCGAACGCGCGGTCAAGGCCATCCGCAAGGGCACCCAGCCAAACCTCGACCAGCCGTTGGGCGGCGGCCCGGAAATCAACCTGCGCTTGCCGGCACTGATTCCCGAGGACTACCTGCCGGATGTGCATGCGCGGCTGATCCTCTACAAGCGCATCGCCTCGGCGGTGGACGAAGACGGCCTGAAGGACCTGCAGGTAGAGATGATCGACCGCTTCGGCCTGCTGCCGGAACCGACCAAGAACCTGGTGCGCCTGACCCTGCTCAAGCTGCAGGCAGAAAAACTCGGCATCAAGAAGGTCGACGCCGGCCCCAACGGCGGCAAGATCGAATTCGAAGCCCAGACCCCGGTCGATCCGCTGGTGCTGATCAAGCTGATCCAGGGCCAGCCCAAACGCTACAAGTTCGAAGGCGCCACCCAGTTCAAGTTCCTGGTGCCGATGGAGCGCCCGGAAGAACGCTTCAACAACCTTGAGGCGCTGTTCGAGCGCCTGACCCCACAATCTGCGTGAAGGAAGATCCATGCGTGCAACGCGTAGCCTGACCCTGCTGCTGGCACTGATTGCCCCGACGGCATTTGCCAATGGCGCCTATCAGGTCGAAATGATCCTGGTACGGCAGAACGCCGTGCCGGCGATTACCAGCAAGTCGGCCCCGGAAGACTGGCGCAATGGCGCCCAGATCGTCGCCGAGGGTGACCTGCGCCAACCAGCGCTCACCGACGAGGCGGCCAAGCTTGCCGCCGACCCGAACCAGTACACCGTGCTGCTGCACAAAGCCTGGAAACAAGATGCCGGCACAGTGGCGATCAGCGACGGCGAAGAACACTTCGGCCAGTTCCCCATCGAGGGCAACCTGACCGTCAAGGAAGAACGCTTCATCGCCGTTGATGCCAGTTTCTGGGTCAACCAGTTCGACGGCAACGGCAGCGTGACCTTGAGCGAACCGCTCAAGCAGAGCAACAGCACCATCAAGAATGGAGAACTGACCTTCCTCGACGGCGGCCACCTGGCCCTGCTGCTCAAGGTCACGGCCAATCGGCCAGCCAGCGCTCCCACTGCGCCTGCGGAGATGATGGAGCAGTAACCCGATGCCTAACGATGGTATTGCCCCCACGCCTCACCTGATTCTGGGCAGCCACGAGTTCAGCGCCTACGTGCCGCAAACCGGCAGGATGCAGCGCCAGCACCAGCACCGGGCGGCGCTGTCGTTCAACTATGACGGCATTCGCGCCAGCGGCAGGCAAGTCAAGGACGTCAGCCGCCTGGAGAGTACTGGCAGCCAACGCCTGCAGCGCCACGCCGAGGCCGAAAGCCAAATCCGCCAGACGCTCCAGCGCCTGGGCTTCAAGATCGCCACCCGGCAGAGCAAAGCCCTGCCGGAGAGCGCCGGCGACCTGCTTGAGCTGGCCTCCGAAGCAGCCTGGCTACGCTTCATGCTCAATGACCTGCCGACCCTGCGCGAACAAGGCTGGGAGATCGAGTACACCGACGACTTCGCCTTCAATCTTGCCGAGGTCGACAACTGGTACGCACAGATCGACGAAGCCAGCGGCCGGGACTGGTTCGACCTGGAACTGGGTATCGAGGTCAATGGCCAGCGCCTGAGCCTGCTGCCGATTCTGCTCAACGTGCTGCGCAGCCACCCGGAACTGCTCAACCCTGCGCAGTTGCACAAGCGCCGGGACGACGAACAATTGCTGGTACAGATTCCCGCGCCCGTGGGTGAAGTGCGGCGCAACCTGCAAGTGGCCCTGCCCTACGGTCGCCTCAAGCCGGTATTGGCAACCCTGGGCGACTTTTACCTGCGTGAACCCGGCGAAACCAGCGTGCGCCTGCCGACGCTGGACGCCACGCGCCTCAGTGCCCTGGAAGAGCTGCCGTTGAGCTGGCAAGGCGGTGAGCAGGTGCGCAGCCTGGCCGAGCGCCTGCGCGATATCCGCCTGCAACCGGCGCAAACGCCTGAAGGCCTTAACGCTACCCTGCGCACCTATCAGCTCGAAGGCCTGAGCTGGATGCAGGCCCTGCGTGAGCTGGAGGTCGGCGGCATCCTCGCTGACGATATGGGCCTGGGCAAAACCCTGCAAACCCTCGCTCACCTGCTCAGCGAAAAAAATGCCGGACGCCTGACCCTCCCGGCCATGGTGGTGATGCCCACCAGCCTGATCCCCAACTGGCAGGACGAAGCCGAACGCTTCGCCCCGGGCTTGCGTGTGCTGGCCCTGCAAGGCATCGGCCGGCGCAAGCATTTCGGCAGCCTGCAGGACTACGACCTGCTGTTGACCACCTATGCCCTGCTGCCCAAGGACCTGTCGCACTTCAAGGGCCTGAAGCTGCATGTACTGATCCTCGATGAGGCGCAGTACATCAAGACCCCGGGCAGCAAGGCGGCCCAGGCGGCGCGCCAGCTCGAAGCCCGCCAGCGCCTGTGCCTGAGCGGCACCCCGCTGGAAAACCACCTGGGTGAGCTGTGGTCGCTGTTTCACTTCCTGCTGCCGGGCTGGCTGGGCGACGCCAAAGCGTTCAACCGCGACTATCGGGTGCCGATCGAGCGCCAGGGCAACGATGAACGCCTGCAACACCTCAATGCACGGATCAAACCTTTTTTGCTGCGCCGCACCAAGGAGCAAGTGGCCACCGAGCTACCGGCCAAAACCGAGATGATTCACTGGGTCGAGCTCAGCGATGCGCAGCGTGACGTGTACGAAACCATGCGCCTGGCCATGGACCAGAAAGTACGCGCGGAGATCACCCGCAAGGGCGTGGCGCGCAGCCAGATCATTATCCTCGAAGCGCTGTTGAAGCTGCGCCAGGTCTGCTGCGATTTGCGCCTGATCAACAGCCAAGCCTCGACCGCGCGCGGCGCCCACTCCGGCAAACTCACCAGCCTGATGGAAATGCTCGAAGAACTGCTGGCCGAAGGTCGACGTGTCCTGTTGTTCTCGCAGTTCACCAGCATGCTGCGGCTGATCGAGGCCGAACTGCAGCACCGCGGTATCGCCTATGCCCTGCTGACTGGCGAAACCCGTGACCGCCGGGCACCGGTGCACGACTTCCAGAACGGGCAATTGCAGATCTTCCTGATCAGCCTCAAGGCCGGCGGTGTCGGCCTGAACCTGACCGCGGCGGACACCGTGATCCACTACGACCCGTGGTGGAACCCGGCGGCAGAAAACCAGGCCACCGACCGCGCTTATCGAATCGGCCAGGAAAAACCGGTGTTCGTCTACAAGCTGATTACCCGGGGCACGGTGGAAGAGAAGATCCAGCAGTTGCAGCAGGAGAAATCGGCGCTGGCAGCGGGCGTGCTGGATGGGCGGCAGGCGGGGGACTGGCGTTTGGCGGCGGAGGATATCGATGCGTTGTTTGCGCCGTTGCCTGGGAAGCGGCAAGGCTCTAGTGCGCGGTGAACTCATCGCTGGCAAGCCAGCTCCCACACGGAGCCTGTGGGAGCTGGCTTGCCAGCGATGGGCTGCAACGCAGCCCTGCAATCAATCAACCAGCTGCGCTTCCTTGAGCGCTCCAAGCGCCTCCAGCCAGCGCGGCTGTTGACGATAGTCGGTACGGGCAAAGCCCCGCCCGCGCATCTGCGCAATCCGCGGCGACGGCTTGACTTTCAGGCGCTGGGCGGCAGTCAGGGCCAGCTCGGCGGCTGCGCGATCATTGCACACCAGGCCCATGTCACAACCGGCGCTCAGGGCCGCCTCGATACGGCTGGCGGCATCACCGACCACATGGGCACCGGCCATGGACAGGTCATCACTGAAGATCACCCCATTGAAGCCCAGCTCGCCGCGCAGAATCTCCTGCAACCAGCGCCGGGAGAAACCGGCCGGCTGGTTGTCCACCTGCGGATAGATCACGTGGGCCGGCATCACTGCCGCCAACTGCCCGCTCAAACGAGTGAACGGCACCAGGTCGGCCGCGCGGATCTGCGCCAGGCTGCGCTCGTCGGTGGGAATCGCCACATGGGAATCGGCCTCGGCCCAGCCATGACCCGGGAAGTGCTTGCCACAAGCGGCCATGCCCGCGGCGTTCATGCCACGAATAAAAGCACCGGCCAGCAGCGTGGCGCGTTGCGGATCACCTTCGAAGGCGCGGCTGCCGACCACAGCGCTGCGCTGGTGATCGAGGTCCAGCACCGGCGCAAAGCTCAGGTCCAGACCGACCGCCAGCACTTCAGTGGCCATCAGCCAACCGCATTGCTCGGCCAGGTATTCGGCGTTGTCGTTATCGGCAATCGCGCGCATCGCCGGCAGGCGCACAAAGCCCTGGCGCAACCGCTGGACCCGACCGCCTTCCTGATCCACCGCCAGGATCAACTCGGGGCGAATGGCGCGAATCGAGGCGCACAGCTCACGCACCTGGCGCGGGCTTTCGATGTTGCGGGCAAAGATGATCAGGCCGGCCACTTCGGGCTGGCGCAAAAGCTGGCGGTCCTCGGCGGTCAGCCAGGTACCGGCGATGTCGACCATCAGGGAGCCTTGCAGGCTGGCACTCATAATTGATCCTTCAGTTGACGCGGATGTGGGCCCATTGGGGGCACGCGGCTTCGTCGATCTGCACCGGGCAATGCACCGGCACCTGGTCGAACAGGTTCAGCAGGTCGGCGTTGCGCAAGCGCACGCAACCATGGGACAACGGCACGCCCATAGGTTCGCTATCGGGGGTGCCATGCAGGTAGATATAACGGTGGAAGGTGTCGACCGGCCCCAAGCGATTGACGCCCGGCTCGCAACCGCTGAGCCAGAGTATGCGCGTGAGGATCCAGTCACGACCGGGAAAGTGTTCGTGCAGTGCCGGCGACCAGATTTCGCCGGTCCAGCGCCGTCCCCTCAGCACCGCGCCTTGCGGCAAGCCGGCACCGATCTTGGCGCGCACCTGGTGGCGACCCCGCGGCGTGCAACCCGAGCCCTTGAGCTCACCGGCGCCGTTGCGCGCGGTGGAGACGTCAAGGCGCAGGCGCAACTGCCCCTGGGCGAACCCATAGAGGCATTGATCAGCAAGGGAGATATGCAGAAAATCGAGACTGGCCATGGGGCGCTAGCTTAGCCGATGCGGCTCGCCGCGCCCAGCCGTGGCATCAGGCCTTGGCGGCGACCGGGGTGCTGCCGGACTTGCTGCGTGGGCGCAACTGCGCGGCAGCCATGGCTTCGTCAGTGACACCGCTGTCGGCGCGCATGCCGGCGGCCAGGAACGGCACCATCAGGCGCATGACCTGCTCGATCGAGGTATTGATGCCGAAATCGGTTTCGGCGATGGCGCGCAGGGCCTTGATCCCGGACATGCTGAACGCCGCGGCGCCGAGCATGAAGTGCACGCGCCAGAACAGCTCGATTGGCGGAATGCGCGGCGCGGCTTCGTTGACCAGCAGCATGTAGCGGCGAAACACCTTGCCGTACATGTCTTCAAGGTAACGGCGCAGGTGGCCCTGGCTCTGGCTGAAGGCCAGGCCCAGCAGGCGCATGAAGATCGACAGGTCATTGCCGCTGCGTGGCTGCACCACCAGCGCCTGCTCGACCAGCATCTCCAGCAGCTCTTCAAGGCTCGGCTTTTGCTCGGGGCGGGCCTGGCGGCGCTCCAGCTCGCGCTCAAGGCTTGCGCAGAACGGCCCCAGGAAGCGCGAGAACACCGCCTGGATCAGGGCCTTCTTCGAACCGAAGTGGTAGTTCACCGCCGCCAGGTTGACGCCGGCCTTGCTGGTGATCAGCCGCAATGAGGTTTCGGCAAAACCTTTTTCCGCGAACAACTGCTCGGCAGCATCGAGAATGCGTTCTACGGTTTCCGACTGGGCCATGACTACTCCGCCTGACAAACACTTGTTTGAAACATACGTTTCAAAGCGGTGATTTGTCAAGTCCGCGCAGCCGCTTTGCGGCCATGCGGTCACGTATTAAACCATAGCTGCGAGAGCGCCCATCCCCCTTTTCTTGGCGCGTGGCGCTTGCAGCTTGCCACCTACTGTATATAATTCCAGTCACTGTATAAAAAGACAGAGCGATCGACATGCTAAAACTGACGCCACGCCAAGCTGAGATTCTGGCTTTTATCAAACGCTGCCTGGAAGACAACGGCTTTCCGCCCACCCGCGCGGAGATCGCCCAGGAGCTGGGTTTCAAATCGCCCAACGCCGCCGAGGAGCACCTCAAGGCCCTGGCCCGCAAGGGTGCGATCGAAATGACCCCGGGGGCGTCACGGGGCATCCGCATCCCCGGCTTTGAAGCCAAGCCCGACGACAGCGGCCTGCCGATCATTGGCCGGGTGGCGGCCGGTGCGCCGATCCTCGCCCAGCAACACATCGAAGAATCCTGCAACATCAACCCGGCGTTCTTCCATCCCCGCGCCGACTATCTGTTGCGCGTTCACGGCATGAGCATGAAGGATGTCGGCATCGTCGACGGCGACCTGCTGGCCGTGCACACCTGCCGCGAAGCTCGCAACGGCCAGATCGTCGTTGCTCGCCTGGGTGACGAAGTCACGGTCAAACGCTTCAAGCGCGAAGGCAGCAAAGTCTGGCTGATTGCCGAGAACCCCGAATTCGCCCCAATCGAAGTCAACCTGAAAGACCAGGAGCTGGTGATCGAGGGCTTGAGCGTCGGCGTCATACGCCGGTAAAGGAGGCATCATGCAGTTCCCCCCTGCGTCACAGAACGTACCGCTGCAAGCACAATTGCCACTGTTCGAAGCATTCCTGGCCCAGCCGGTGCTGCCCGGACTGAAAAGCGCCAAGCCAGCGCCCCACCCCGGCGCGGCCCAGGTTTTCAGCGAGCTGTCTTTGCGTGGCGCACTGGGTAGCTGCCAGAGCCTGTTGGCCCCGATGCTGCGTGAACTGAGCGAGTTGAGCGAAGAACATGACGCCCGCTGGCTGACCCTGATCGCCCCACCTGCCAGCCTGACCCAGGCCTGGCTGCGCGAGGCCGGGCTGAACCGCGAGCGCATCCTGCTGTTGCAACCGCGCGGCAACCAGAGTGCCTTGCAACTGGCCTGCGATGCCCTGCGCCTGGGCCGCAGCCACACCGTGGTCAGCTGGCTCAACACCGTCAGCAGCAGCGCCCGCCAGCAACTGAGCAATGCGGCTCGCGCTGGAGACGCACAAAGCCTGAACATCCGCCTCGGCTGATATTCAGGTCTGTTTCAACCATTGATTTCGCCAGGCTTCCTCAGGACGAGGAAGCCATGCAGGCGATCAGTGCAGGACCCGTGGCCCTTCGTCGCGTTCGATCTCGCCTTCTACCAGCTTGCCGGCCATCTGCACGCCAACACTGAGCATGGCCTTGGCCACTTCCACGTGCTGACCTTGCAAAAAGGCTTTGGCGTCCTCGGAGAAATCCAGGGTTACCAACGAACCCTCGTCCTCGGCACGGCGCAGCTCGATCCGGCCATCAGGCAACTCGACAATTTCTAGAAAGGACGTTGGCATAAGGGGCTGTTCTCCGCGAAAGGCCGGCATTGTACCAGCCACCGCCCCAATCAGCACTCACTCAAACCTTCACGAAAACGAACCGTAAGCCCCTTGAGGTTCTGCCGCCAGCTTTCCAGCTCTTCGCGCGACAGCGCTGGCGCCTCGGGTTCATCGAGGCTTAGTGCCTGGATCAGCGGCTGGGTAACGTCGGTTTTTGGCGCTTTTTTCGCGACCGGCGGTCGGAACAAATCGGCATAAGCACTTAGCAATTGCGCCAGCCAGGTTTCGCGCTGTTCGGCCAGCTCAACCAGTTCGGCCATCTCTGGGATGGCCACAGCCTCGAGCACTTCGCGGGTCAGCAACAGCTCGGCACGGGGTGCGCCGGCCTGGGGCAAACGATAAAACCCGGCAATCTCGTGACACAAGCCCAGCAGCGCGCCGTACAGGTGAAACAGCGCCGACTCACGCTCGGCCTGGATCAGCGCCTGGGTATTCATGGCCCGGCTTTCCTGCGCCTTGCCAAGAGCTTCGAGGGCCAGGCCTGCGAAGTAAATCTTCTGGTTGGTACGGGTGTAGAGTTCCTGGGCCATCTGGGTGCCCTCCGAAAGGCTGCAAGGCGGTCTGTGAGTGTCACGGATTGCCCTGCCCTACTGCAAGTCTAGATGGCGACCGCTTTGCGGTCGATCGCCGGCAAGGCCGGCTCCCACAGAGTCGGCGGCGATTGCACTCCCTGTGGGAGCCGGCCTTGCCGGCGATGGGCCGCGAACAGCGGCCCCAAGCTCAATCAGCGCTTGTCTTCGACCTTCCAGGCATTGCCGTCATAGAACGCACGCCAGCCGGTCGGCTTGCCGTCGACCTCGGTCTGCACGTACTGCTCCTTGGTCTTGCGGCTGTAGCGGATGACCGCCGGGCGACCGTCCGGGTCCTTCTTCGGCGCCTCGCAGAGGAAGTGATACTTCGGATCGATCTCATCCTTGTGCGGGATGATCTCGATCACCAGGGGTGCACGGGTCTCGCGGTTTTTCGGGAACTGGCTGGCAGCCAGGAACAGCCCCGAAGCACCGTCACGCAGCACGTAGGTATCGTTGACCTTCTCGCACTTGAGCTCCGGCATCTTCACCGCATCCATCTTCGGCGGCGCCGCCTCGCCACTCTTGAGCAGCTTGCGGGTGTTCTTGCATTCGGCGTTGGTGCAACCGAAGAACTTGCCGAAACGGCCAGTCTTGAGCTGCATCTCGCTACCGCACTTGTCGCACTCAAGGCTCGGCCCTTCGTAGCCCTTGATGCGGTAGTTGCCTTCTTCGATCTCGTAGCCGGTGCAATCGGGGTTGTTACCGCAGATGTGCAGCTTGCGCTTCTCATCGAGCAGGTAAGCATCCATGGCCGTCGAGCAGATCGGGCAGCGGTGCTTGTTGAGCAGCACGCGCGATTCCGATTCACCCTCGTCGTCGGCGGCGATTTCATCGCCCGGGACCAGGTTGACGGTGGCCTTGCAACGCTCTTTGGGCGGCAGGCTGTAGCCCGAGCAGCCGAGGAACACGCCGGTGGAGGCGGTGCGGATCATCATCGGCCGGCCACATTCCTTGCAGGCAATGTTGGTCAGGGTCGGCTGGTTGGCACGCATGCCCTTCTCGCCGTCTTCGGCCAGCTTCAGCTTGTTGCTGAAGTCGCCGTAGAACTCGTCCAGCACGTTCTTCCAGTCGCGCTCGCCCTGGGCCACGTCATCGAGGTTCTCTTCCATGCCGGCGGTGAAGCCGTAGTCCATCAGGTTGGAGAAGCTCTCGGACAGGCGCTCGGTGACGATGTCGCCCATCTTCTCGGAGTAGAAGCGGCGGTTGTGCAGGGTCACGTAACCGCGATCCTGGATGGTCGAGATGATCGCAGCATAAGTCGAAGGACGACCGATACCGCGCTTTTCCATCTCCTTGACCAGGCTGGCTTCGGAGTAACGCGCCGGCGGCTTGGTGAAGTGCTGGCTCGGGTCGAGCTGGATCAGCTTGAGTACTTCGCCCTGGTTCATTTCCGGCAGCACATCGTCATCGCCCGGCTTGCTCTGTTGCGGCAATACCCGGGTGTAACCGTCGAACTTGAGGATGCGGCCCTTGGCGCGCAGCTCGAAGTTGCCTGCGGTGACGCTGACGGTGGTCGACAGGTACTGCGCCGGTGGCATCTGGCAGGCCAGGAACTGGCGCCAGATCAGCTCGTACAGACGCTCGGCATCGCGCTCCATGCCACTGAGCTTGGTCGGATGGGTGTTGACGTCGGATGGACGAATCGCTTCGTGCGCTTCCTGGGCACCCTCTTTGCTGCCGTAGACGATCGGCGCTTCGGGCAGGTACTTCTTGCCGAACTCGCTTTCGATGTAGCTGCGAGCCATTTCCACCGCATCGACCGAGAGGTTGGTCGAGTCGGTACGCATATAGGTGATGTAGCCGGCTTCGTACAGACGCTGGGCCATCATCATGGTTTTCTTCACGCCGAAGCCCAGGCGGTTGCTCGCGGCCTGCTGCAGGGTCGAGGTGATGAACGGCGCCGACGGCTTGCTGCTGGTCGGGCGGTCTTCACGCTTGGCCACGGTGTAGCTGGAGGACTTGAGCTGCGCCAGCGCTGCCATGGCCTGGGCTTCGTTGAGCGGCTTGAAGGCTTCGCCGTTCTCGCGGGCCACTTCGAAACGCACCTTGGCGTCCTTGGCGGTACCCAGGTCGGCGTGCACTTCCCAGTACTCTTCAGGGATGAAGGCACGGATCTCGCGCTCACGCTCGACCACCAGCTTCACCGCCACCGACTGCACGCGGCCGGCGGACAGGCCGCGGGCGATCTTGGCCCACAGCAGTGGCGAAACCATGTAGCCCACCACGCGATCGAGGAAGCGTCGCGCCTGCTGGGCGTTGACCCGGTCGATATCCAGCTCGCCAGGCTGCGAGAACGCTTCCTGGATGGCTTTCTTGGTGATTTCGTTGAACACCACGCGCTTGTAGCGGCTGTCATCACCACCGATGGCTTCGCGCAGGTGCCAGGCAATGGCTTCCCCCTCGCGATCCAAGTCGGTTGCGAGATAGATGGTGTCGGCATCTTTGGCCAGGCGACGCAGTTCGTCGATGACCTTCTCCTTGCCCGGGAGAATCTCGTATTTGGCTTTCCAGCCGTGGTCAGGGTCGACGCCCATGCGTGCGACCAACTGCTTGCGCGCCTTCTCTTTTGGCGACAGGGCCGGCGCTTCGCCTGCGGCGGCCTTGCCGCGCTTGGCGGCAGGCTCCTTGCTGGCGCTGGCCGAACCGCTGGTGGGCAGGTCTCGGATATGGCCGATACTCGACTTCACCACGTACTGGCTGCCCAGGTACTTGTTGATGGTCTTGGCCTTAGCCGGGGATTCCACAATGACCAGCGATTTGCCCATGGATCGGAAAATTCCTGAATACTGAAAATAAAAACACGGCAGGTACCTGACGCGGCACCGCTATATATAGTGGCAACAGAGTGAGGTCAAGCGCGGGGCTCTAGCCACCCTCGGCATCGGGCCGGGAAAACAGCTCGGTTTCAGCCTTGACCAAAGCAAAGCGCGGCACTTGCTCGCCGTCAACCTCGACCGACTCGAGGAACATCGAAAGCGGTCGCACCCACAGGCCGAATTCACCGTACAGCGCCTGGTAGAACACCACCCACTCCTCGGTTTCGGAATGGCGTGCGGTGCCGAACACACGATACTCAGGCCCCTTGTAATGCCGGTATACGCCTGGTTGTATCTGCATGTTGCTCACCCTCTTGAAAAAAAATTCCTGCAAAAACAAAAACCGGGGCACCAGGCCCCGGTTTCCACCCGCCGAACGCTTAAACGCGTTCGAAGATGGTGGTGATGCCTTGGCCCAGGCCGACGCACATGGTCGAAACGCCGAGGGTCCCGCCATTCTGCTTCATGACGTTGAGCAGAGTGCCGGAAATCCGCGCACCGGAGCAACCGAAAGGATGGCCCAGGGCGATGGCGCCGCCGTGCAGGTTAACCTTCTCATCCATCTTGTCGAGCACTTTCAGATCCTTCAGCACTGGCAGGGCCTGTGCGGCGAAGGCTTCGTTGAGCTCGAAGAAGTCGATATCGGCGATGGACAAGCCCGCACGCTTGAGGGCTTTCTGGGTCGCCGGAACCGGACCGTAGCCCATGATTGCCGGGTCGACACCGGCCACGGCCATGGAACGGATCACCGCCAGAGGCTGGATACCGAGGTCCTGGGCACGCTGGGCCGACATGACGATCATGCACGAGGCGCCGTCGGTGATCTGCGACGAGGTGCCGGCGGTCACGGTACCACCTTTGGGGTTGAAAGCAGGCTTGAGGGCCGCCAGGCTTTCCAGGGTGGTGTCCGGGCGAATGGTTTCGTCGTAGTCGAAGACCTTGAGGAAACCGTTCTCGTCGTAGCCCTGCATCGGGATGATTTCATCCTTGAACTTGCCTTCGACCGTCGCCTTGTGGGCGAGCTGGTGCGAACGCAGGCCGAACAGGTCCTGCTGCTCACGGCTGATGCCGTGCATCTTGCCAAGCATTTCGGCGGTCAGGCCCATCATGCCCGAGGCCTTGGCGGCGTACAGCGACATGTGCGGGTTGGGGTCGACACCGTGCATCATGCTGACGTGGCCCATGTGCTCGACACCACCGACGACGAAGACATCACCGTTGCCGGTCATGATCGCCTGCGCCGCGGTGTGCAGCGCGCTCATCGACGAGCCGCACAGGCGGCTGACGGTCTGGCCGGCAGCGGTGTGCGGGATCTGGGTCATCAAGGAGGCCATGCGGGCGATGTTCCAGCCCTGCTCCAGGGTCTGGTTGACGCAGCCCCAGATGACGTCCTCGACTTCGCTCGGATCGACCTTGGCGTTGCGCTCCAGCAGCTTGCTGATCAGGTGCGCGGACATGTCTTCGGCGCGGGTATTGCGATGCATGCCACCCTTGGAGCGGCCCATCGGGGTGCGACCGAAGTCGACAATCACCACGTCTCTTGGATTCAGGCTCATATATTCACTCTCGCTCTATATCGTTGGGCGCTTAACCGAAGAAGCTCTGGCCGTTCTTGGCCATTTCACGCAGCTTCGCGGTGGGGTGATACAGCGGACCCAGATCGGCGTATTTGTCGGCCAGGGCAACGAATTCGGCTACACCGATCGAGTCGATGTAACGCAGCGCGCCGCCACGGAAAGGAGGGAAACCAATACCGTAGACCAGGCCCATGTCGGCTTCGGCGGCGGTGTCGACGATACCGTCTTCCAGGCAGCGAACGGTTTCCAGGCACAGCGGGATCATCATCCAGTTGATGATGTCTTCGTCGCTGACTTCACGTTGCTCGTAAACGATCGGCTTGAGCACGTCGAGGACTGCCGCGTCAGCGACTTTCTTCGGCTTGCCGCGCTTGTCGGTCTCGTAGGCGTAGAAGCCCTTGCCGTTCTTCTGGCCCAGGCGCTTGGCTTCGTAGAGCACGTCGATGGCCGAACGACGGTCGTCCTTCATGCGGTCCGGGAAGCCTTCGGCCATGACGTCACGGCCGTGATGGCCGGTGTCGATACCGACCACGTCCATCAGGTAGGCCGGGCCCATTGGCCAGCCGAATTTTTCCATGATCTTGTCGATGCGCACGAAGTCGACACCGGCGCTGACCAGCTTGGCGAAACCGCCGAAGTACGGGAACAGTACGCGGTTGACCAGGAAGCCCGGGCAGTCGTTGACCACGATCGGGTTCTTGCCCATCTTCTTGGCATAGGCCACGGTGGTGGCAACCGCCACTTCGCTGGACTTCTCGCCACGGATGACTTCAACCAGCGGCATCATGTGCACCGGGTTGAAGAAGTGCATGCCGACGAAGTTTTCCGGACGCTTGAGGGCCTTGGCCAGCAGGTTGATGGAAATGGTCGAGGTGTTGGACGCCAGGATCGCGTCTTCCTTGACCTGGCCTTCCACTTCAGCCAGCACTGCTTGCTTGACCTTCGGGTTCTCGACCACGGCTTCGACGACGATGTCGACGTTGCCAAAATCGCCGTAGGACAGGGTCGGGCGAATCGCGTTCAGCGCTTCGGCCATTTTCGCCGGGGTCAGGCGGCCTTTTTCAACGCGCTTGCCGAGCAGCTTGGAGGCTTCGTTCAGGCCCAGCTGGATGGCGCTTTCGTTGATGTCCTTCATCAGGATCGGGGTGCCCTTGACCGCCGACTGGTAGGCGATGCCGCCCCCCATGATGCCGGCGCCGAGCACGGCAGCCTGCTTCACGTCGCGCGCGATTTCGTCGTGGGCCTTGGCTTTGCGCTTGAGTTCCTGGTCGTTGAGGAACAGGCCGATCAGGCTCTCGGCAACCGAGGTCTTGGCCAGTTTGACGAAGCCTGCGGCTTCGACTTCCAGGGCCTTGTCACGACCGAAGTTGGCGGCCTTCTGGATGCTCTTGATCGCTTCGACCGGCGCCGGGTAGTTCGGGCCAGCTTGACCGGCGACGAAACCCTTGGCGGTTTCGAACGACATCATCTGCTCGATGGCGTTGAGCTTGAGTTTTTCCAGTTTTGGCTGGCGCTTGGCCTTGTGGTCGAGCTCGCCGCTGATGGCGCGCTTGATCAGGTCAAGGGCCGCAGCCTGCAGCAGCTCAGGGGTTACCACGGCATCGACGGCGCCGACTTTCAGCGCGTCTTCAGCACGGTTTTCCTTGCCGGCGGCAATCCACTCGATGGCGTTGTCGGCACCGATGATACGCGGCAGGCGCACGGTACCGCCGAAGCCCGGGTAGATGCCCAGCTTGACTTCCGGCAGGCCGATCTTGGCGCTGGTGGCCATGACGCGGTAGTCGGCAGCCAGGCACATTTCCAGACCGCCGCCCAGGGCGATGCCATTGATTGCGGCAACGGTCGGCACGGCCAGGTCTTCGAAATCGCTGAAAATCCGGTTGGCTTCCAGGTTGCCGGCGACCAGTTCGGCCTCGGGCAACTTGAAGTTATCGACAAACTCGGTGATGTCCGCGCCGACGATGAATACGTCCTTGCCACTGCTGACAATCACGCCTTTGATCGATGCGTCGGCTTTGATGGTGTCTACGGCCTGACGCAATTCGTTCAGGGTAAGACGGTTGAACTTGTTGACGGACTCACCCTTGAGGTCGAACTTCAGTTCGACGATGCCGCTTTCAAGAGCCTTAACCGTGATGGCTTTACCTTCGTAAATCATCAACTGATCTCCACGATATGGAAGCTGAACTGTACACGCCGATCGCTGGTGAAAGATCCGGCCGGCCATTGGCCGTTGTTGCCGAACCCTTGCTCCAGGCACACCCGCCAGCGCGATAGTCGGGATTCTGTAAGAGCCGTCTGACAATACAAACGCTCAATTCATACGCCCGTTTGATTTGGGTATGCACACATTCAACGAAAAGATCGCCGTTGTCAAATACCCAAAAGCACCGTGAAAACGCGACTTTCCGGTCATTTTCTGCTGACAGGGGGCAAACGGCCGCTCTGCTGATGGCACGCCATTCAGCGCTGCGATAGTGGTCAATGGCTTACACGCGCTGATCATCGATCAACGCGAAACAAGAGAGGGAGTAGGCAGCAAATTGCCGCTGGATGGCTACACTGCAAGGGACTGAAACATTACACCGGCCTGCCTGGCCTGTCCGCCCGATCTGTGCATCGGGCTTTTTATTGATAGCGATCAGGCCAGGGCGTTGAGCACTGCGGCAATATCCTGCAATACAGCCGTTTCACCGCGCTCACCCCAGTACAAGGCAACCATCTGCGGGCCCGCCTCGACTTTGTAGACACTCTCCGGCAAGCGCGCCAACTGCTCGGCATGCGCGGCATCGGCGCAAGGCTCGCGCCACTGGTTGAGCCACACGCCGGGGGTGGTCTGCCAGTAGCACCAGCTGTCGCTACGGCCCTGGCGTCGTGGCCGCAGGTACTGTGCGCATGGGCTGGGCGGCTCCTTGGGCAGCCAGTGCGGCCACTCCTGGGGCGCCAGTTGCATGGCCAGGCCCATGCGCCGGGCTTCCATGCGCAGGGCCATCTGGCCGCTTTGCTTGCGCGAAGGACGCAGCCAGGCCAAAGGGCTGAGAATCAGCGCAAGGATTGACACCACTACCCAGACCGTCATATCAGTTGTTCCCACAAAGCGTTGCAAATGAGCTGGTTAGCCGTGATTCGAAGCGATCAGCCTGAAACCGACCATACTTTACCTATCGCGACTGTCAGGAGAGCTTCTCATGCCCTACGAACACATACTGGTTGCCGTCGACCTGACCGAAGAATGCGATCCGGTCATCAAGCGCGCCATGACACTGGCCGAGCCGACACAGACCAAGGTTTCCCTGGTACATATCGTCGAGCCCATGGCCATGGCCTTTGGCGGCGACGTGCCGATGGACCTGTCCCAGCTGCAACAGCAACAGTTCGACCAGGCCAAGGAGCGCATGGATCGTCTGTTCAACAAGTACCCGGGCATCAACCGCGGTGATTCGCACCTGACCTACGGCCAGCCGCGCCAGGAGATCCACCAACTGGCCAAGGACCAGAAGTGCGACCTGATCGTGGTCGGCAGCCATGGCCGCCACGGCCTGGCCCTGCTGCTGGGTTCTACCGCCAACGACGTGCTGCACGGCGCACCCTGCGATGTGCTCGCGGTACGCCTGCAGAAAAAAGCCGAGTAACACCCGGGTGGGCCCGCGCAGGCTCATGCGCCGGGCCCTGCCCTTCAGCTGTCGAGTTCGGCCCAGCGCTCGACCAGCACATCCAGCTCGGCCTGCATCTTCTCCAGGCTCGCCAGTACCGCACTGGTCTGCTCGATCGGGCGCTGGTAGAAGGCCGGGGCAGAAATCTCTTCCTGCACCGCCGCCATCTTCTGCTCCAGCACATCGATCTGGCCCGGCAAGGCTTCCAGCTCGCGTTGCAGCTTGTAGCTGAGCTTTTTCTTTGCCGTTTCAGCCACTGGCGCCGCTACCGGCGCAGGCGCCACGCTCTCGACCACAGCGGTGTTGAGTTCGGACTTGCCCGACTTGCTCTCGGTAACCCCGAGCAACTTCGGCGAACCGCCCTGGCGGATCCAGTCCTGGTAACCACCGACGTACTCGCGCACCTTGCCCTCGCCTTCGAACACCAGGGTGCTGGTCACCACGTTGTCGAGGAAGGCCCGGTCGTGGCTGACCATCAGCACGGTGCCCTTGAACGCCGACAGCACTTCTTCGAGCAGCTCGAGGGTCTCGACGTCGAGGTCGTTGGTCGGTTCGTCGAGCACCAGCAGGTTGGCCGGCTTGCTGAACAGCTTGGCCAGCAGCAGGCGCGCACGCTCGCCACCGGACAGGGCCTTGACCGGGGTCCGGGCGCGCTGCGGGCTGAACAGGAAGTCGCCCAGGTAGCTCAACACGTGACGGCTCTGGCCATCGATATCGATGAAGTCGCGACCTTCGGCGAGGTTGTCGATCACGGTCTTTTCCAGGTCCAGCTGATGGCGCAGCTGGTCGAAATAGGCCACTTCCAGGCGGGTGCCGGACTCGACCTTGCCGCTGGTGGGCTCAAGATCACCGAGCATCAGCTTGAGCAAGGTGGTCTTGCCGGTACCGTTGGCGCCAAGCAGGCCGATACGGTCTTCGCGCTGCAGGACCATGGAGAAGTCCTTGACCAGCTGCGGGCCACCCGGATGGTTGAAGCTGACGTTCTCCAGGACCATCACCTGCTTGCCGGACTTCTCCGCGACATCCAGCTGGATGTTGGCCTTGCCCTGACGCTCACGACGCTCGCTGCGCTCGACGCGCAGGGCCTTGAGGGCGCGCACACGGCCTTCGTTGCGGGTACGCCGGGCCTTGATACCCTGGCGGATCCACACTTCTTCCTGGGCCAGCTTCTTGTCGAACAGCGCGTTGGCGGTTTCTTCGGCCGCCAGTGCCGCTTCCTTGTGTACCAGGAAGCTGGCGTAGTCGCCGTTCCAGTCGATCAGGCCGCCACGATCCAGTTCGAGGATGCGTGTGGCCAGGTTCTGCAGGAAGGAACGGTCGTGGGTGATGAACAGCACGGCACCACCGAACCCGCTGAGGGCATCTTCAAGCCAGGCAATGGCACCGATGTCCAGGTGGTTGGTCGGCTCGTCGAGCAACAGCAGGTCGGGCTCGGACACCAGCGCCTGGGCCAGCAGCACACGGCGGCGCCAGCCACCGGAGAGCTCGGCCAGGGTCTTGTCGGCCGGCAGTTGCAGGCGGCTCAGGGTGCTGTCGACCAGTTGCTGCAGGCGCCAGCCATCGCGCGACTCGAGGTCGTGCTGGACGTGCATGAGCTTTTCCAGGTCGGCATCGCTGTGGATGTTCTGGCTCAGGTGGTGGTACTCAGCCAGCAAGGCGCCGACGCCATCGAGGCCTTCGGCGACCACGTCGAACACGGTACGGCCGTCGGCCACCGGCAACTCTTGCGGCAGCTCGCCGATCTTCAGGCCCGGGGCACGCCAGACATCGCCTTCATCAGGCTTCTGATCGCCCTTGACCAGACGCAGCATGCTCGACTTGCCTGTGCCGTTGCGGCCGATGATGCACACCCGCTCACCACGGGCGATCTGCCAGGACACCTTGTCCAACAACGGCGTGGCGCCGAACGCAAGGGACACATCGCTTAATTTGAGCAGGGTCATGATCTTCTCCAAAAACCGGGCGCGCATTCTACCCGACTTGGGCCGGCTTCACATTAAGCAGCGCGTCCTTCAGTACCTTCCGACGACAGGCCGCTTCTTTACAAGCAGATACAAGCACAATGCTTTCATCCGCCTGCGGCAACCGGCTAAGCTAAGGCAATGCAACTCCAACAGTGCTGGCTTCGCCGTCACTTTTCATGGTCAAACTGCCCGGAAGTCTCATGCGCAGCCGCCTGCTCCACCTCGTATCCAGCCTGCTTCTCACTGCCTCGGCGGTGGGTGTCGCCCAGGCCACCGACATCACCCAGCAACGTCAATATTACGATGAAGCCAAACGCGCCCTGGCCAAGGGTGACAAGGGGCCCTACCTGCGCTATGCCGATGCCCTGCGCGACTACCCGTTGACGCCTTACCTGGCCTACGACGAGCTGACCGCCCGGCTGAAAACCGCCAGCAACGCCGAAATCGAGAAATTCCTCGGCGCCCACGGCGACCTGCCCCAGGCCAACTGGATGAAGCTGCGCTGGTTGCGCTGGCTGGCCGAGCGTGGTGACTGGGCGACGTTTACCAAGTACTACGATCCGAAACTCAATTTCACTGAACTGGACTGCCTCAATGGCCAGTACCAGCTCAGCCATGGCCAGCGCGCCGAAGGCTTTGCCAGCGCAGAAAAACTCTGGCTGGTCGGCAAGTCGCAACCCGCGGCCTGCGACGCCCTGTTCGAGCGCTGGGCCGCCGAAGGCCAGTTGACCGAGCAAAAACGCTGGGAGCGCGCCAAGCTGGCGGCACAAACCCGCAATTATGCGCTGGCCAATACCCTGGTCAAAAGCCTCAACACCCTGGCGCCGCAAGGCCGCCTGCTGATCGACGTGGCGCAAAAGCCCGAACTGCTCAACCAGCCCGGGCGCTTCACCCCGGTCAACGAGGCGATGTCCGACGTGGTCAGCCTGGGCCTGCGCCGCCTGGCCCGCCAGGACCCGGAGCGGGCCATGATCCTGCTCGATGACTACGCCAGCCGCATGCATTTCTCCCGCGACGAGAAAGTTGCCATCGCCCGCGAGATCGGCCTGACCCTTGCCCGCCGCTACGACCCGCGCGCCCTGGACCTGATGACCCGCTACGATCCGGAGCTGCGCGACAACACCGTCACCGAGTGGCGCCTGCGCCTGCTGCTGCGCCTGGGCCGCTGGGAAGATGCCTACGCGCTGACCAAGCGCCTGCCGCAAGACCTGGCCAGCAACAACCGCTGGCGCTACTGGCAGGCGCGCAGCCTGGAGCTGGCACAGCCGAAGGACCCGCAAATCCCGCTGCTGTACAAAACCGTGGCTCGCGAGCGTGACTTCTACGGCTTCCTGGCCGCCGACCGCTCGCAAACGCCTTACCAGTTGAACAACAAGCCGCTGGTGCTGAGCCAGCAGGTGGTCAACAAGGTCCGCAACACCCCGGGGGTCAAGCGCGCACTGGAATTCCACGCCCGCGGCCAGATTGTCGACGGGCGTCGCGAGTGGTACCACGTCAGCCGCCACTTCAACCGTGACGAGATGGTCGCCCAGGCCAAGCTGGCCTACGACATGCGCTGGTACTTCCCGGCCATTCGCACCATCAGCCAGGCCAAGTACTGGGACGACCTGGACATCCGCTTCCCGATGGCCCACCGCGACACCCTGGTGCGTGAAGCCAAGGTACGTGGGCTGCATTCGAGCTGGGTGTTCGCCATTACCCGCCAGGAAAGCGCGTTCATGGACGACGCCCGCTCAAGCGTCGGCGCCAGTGGCCTGATGCAACTGATGCCGGCCACCGCCAAGGAGACCGCGCGCAAGTTCAGCATCCCGCTGGCTTCGCCTGCGCAGGTGTTCAACCCGGACAAGAACATCCAGCTGGGCGCCGCCTACCTGAGCCAGGTGCACAGCCAGTTCAACGGCAACCGGGTACTCGCCTCCGCCGCCTACAACGCCGGCCCCGGCCGCGTACGCCAGTGGCTGCGCGGCGCCGACCACCTGAGTTTCGATGTCTGGGTCGAGTCGATTCCGTTCGACGAGACGCGCCAGTACGTGCAGAACGTGCTGTCGTACTCGGTGATCTACGGGCAGAAGCTCAATTCGCCACAGCCGCTGGTGGATTGGCATGAGCGGTATTTTGACGATCAGTGATCGTCCAGCCCATCGCCGGCAAGGCCGGCTCCCACAGGATTGGCAGTGCCCTCAGGGATGGTGCAAGACCTGTGGGAGCTGGCTTGCCAGCGATGAGGCCGGTCCAGCTTGCACATAACGCGGCGCCTGGATTGCGACCGCTGCGCGCTCGATCGCCGGCAAGTCCGGCTCCCACAGGATTGGCAGTGCGCCCAGGGGCGGTGCAAGACCTGTGGGAGCTGGCTTGCCAGCGATGAGGCCAGCCCTGCTTGCACATAACGCGTCGTCTGGATTGCGACCGCTGCGCGCTCGATCGCCGGCAAGTCCGGCTCCCACAGGATTGGCAGTGCGCCCAGGGGCGGTGCAAGACCTGTGGGAGCTGGCTTGCCAGCGATGAGGCCAGCCCTGCTTGCACATAACGCGTCGTCTGTATTGCGACCGCTTCGCGCTCGATCGCCGGCAAGTCCGGCTCCCACAGGATTGGCAGTGGCCCCAGGGGCGGTGCAAGACCTGTGGGAGCTGGCTTGCCAGCGATGAGGCCGGTCCAGCTTGCACATAACGCGGCGTCTGGATTACGACCGCTTCGCGCTCGATCGCCGGCAAGTCCGGCTCCCACAGGATTGGCAGTGCGCTCAGGGGCGGTGCAAGACCTGTGGGAGCTGGCTTGCCAGCGATGAGGCCGGTCCAGCTTGCACATAACGCGGCGTCTGGATTACGACCGCTTCGCGCTCGATCGCCGGCAAGTCCGGCTCCCACAGGATTGGCAGTGGCCCCAGGGGCGGTGCAAGACCTGTGGGAGCTGGCTTGCCAGCGATGAGGCCAGCCCTGCTTGCACATAACGCGTCGTCTGGATTGCGACCGCTACGCGCTCGATCGCCGGCAAGTCCGGCTCCCACAGGATTGGCAGTGCGCCCAGGGGCGGTGCAAGACCTGTGGGAGCTGGCTTGCCAGCGATGAGGCCAGCCCTGCTTGCACATAACGCGTCGTCTGTATTGCGACCGCTTCGCGCTCGATCGCCGGCAAGTCCGGCTCCCACAGGATTGGCAGTGCGCTCAGGGGCGGTGCAAGACCTGTGGGAGCTGGCTTGCCAGCGATGAGGCCAGCCCTGCTTGCACATAACGCGTCGTCTGGATTGCGACCGCTACGCGCTCGATCGCCGGCAAGTCCGGCTCCCACAGGATTGGCAGTGCGCCCAGGGGCGGTGCAAGACCTGTGGGAGCTGGCGTTGCCAGCGATGCAAGGCAAAGCCTTGCCTGGTTACTCCAGCACCGTCACCGCCATCCCCACCTCAAGCACCCCCGCGCCATCCGCCACCAGGTTCTGGCCAAACAGCACATCCCCCTCCTTCTGCCGATAGGTGCGCAAGGTCGCCAGCGGTTCGCGGTCCGGGCTGCGCTCGCCGGTCTGCGGGTCAATGGTGGTCATGATGCAACGCTCGCACGGCTTGAGCACCCGGAACTCGACCGCGCCGATGCGGATCCGCTTCCAGCCATCCTCGGCAAACGCCGCACTGCCCTCCACCACCAGGTTGGGACGAAAGCGCAGCATCTCCAGTGGCCGCCCGACCTTGTCGACCAGGTCATCCAGCGACGCCTGGCCAATCAGCAGCAAGGGAAAACCGTCGGCGAACGCCACGCGGTCGCTGTTCAGACCATAACCATTGGGTAGATAACGCGTGCGTTGCTCTGGCACATGAACCAGGCGCACGTCCTTGCCGATGAACCGACTGAGCCACTGCGCGGCAGCATCGCCGGCATCCGGCACGCGAAAGGTATCGCGCCAGATAGTGACGCCGCGCAGGTCGCTATCGGGCTCCGGCACGCCAACGTGCAGCGCCGGGTAGCCTGGTGCCTGAAGGGTGAGGCTGCCGTCGGCGTTGTGCAAGGCCGCCAGCTGGCTCATCTGCGGGTACATGCGCTGGGTCAGAAAACGCCCATTGTCACGTTCCACCAGCATCCAGCGGCGGTCCCCGCTCAACCCCAGAAGGTCCAGCGAGGAGGTTTGCAGCGCCTCACCGCGCGCTGATTTGAGCGGGTATCGGTACAACGCACTCAGGCGCATCATGACCTGCCTTGTGTCGGTTAAAACCCTAGCTTATACCGACTCAGGCCGTGGCTTCATCCAGCATCAGCCGTTGGCGCACGACATCGACCAGCTTGTCGGGCTGGAACTTGGAGAGGAAGTTGTCGCAGCCGACCTTCTTCACCATCGATTCGTTGAAGCTGCCGGACAACGACGTATGCAGCACCACGTACAGTGAGCGCAGGCGCGGGTCGTTGCGGATCTCGGTGGTCAGGCGGTAGCCGTCCATTTCCGGCATTTCGGCGTCGGTGAAGACCATCAGCAGCTTCTCGCAGACATCCTCGCCAGCGTCGGCCCAGCCCTTGAGCATGCGCAGGGCCTTGAGGCCATCGCTGGCCACGTGCATCTTCACCCCCAGTTGCGACAAGGTGTCACGCAACTGCGCCAGGGCCACGGTGGAGTCGTCCACCAGCAGCACTTCGCGACCACGGGCACGGCCCAGCAGCGGATCTTCGAGCTTGTCGCGCGACACTTTGGCGCTGTACGGGACGATTTCCGCCAGCACCTTCTCGACGTCGATGATTTCCACCAGTTGCTCGTCGACCTTGCTGATCGCTGTCAGGTAGTGCTGACGACCGGCACTGGTCGGCGGCGGCATGATGGCTTCCCAGTTCATGTTGACGATGCGGTCGACGCCACCGACCAGAAAGGCCTGCACCGAGCGGTTGTACTCGGTGACGATGATGGTGCTGCCCGGGCCCGGCTCCAGCGGGCGCATGCCGATGGCCTGGGACAGGTCGATCACCGGCAGGGTCTGCCCGCGCAAGTTGACCACGCCACAGACGTACGCGTGACGCTGTGGCATCAGGGTCAGCTTGGGCATCTGCAGCACTTCCTGGACCTTGAACACGTTTATCGCGAACAGTTGCCGGCCCGCCAGGCGGAACATCAGGATTTCCAGGCGGTTCTCGCCCACCAGCTGCGTTCTTTGGTCTACCGTGTCGAGAATGCCAGCCATCGAAGAGCCCCCAGGTGTGTCGAAAATGATCCCAATGGCCCTGTATCGGCCGTTTGCCGCAGAGCTTGACCCCTTGAAGAAAATGCTCTGCAGCCCATTGATGTCATTTTACCATCATGCTTTACTGCGCTCACCTCTCCGCTGTCGCAAACGCCCGCAAAGGGTCGTATCGAAAACACCGTATCAGGGAATCCCCTAGTGACAATCGGGTGAGACCTGATGTTCGCAATATCCATTAGCCATTAATGTGACGCCATTCTCATTGCATGAACGGAGTCAGGCTTTTGTCAGCGATCGCCTCATGGTGGCCAGTCCCTGCTCCAGCCTTTCGCGCTGGAGCCAAATGATGGCTAACGACGCACTGCACAACAGCGCCCTGCAGGAATTCCTGATCGACGCCCAGGTGCTGCTGACCAAGGCAGAGGAATGCCTGCTGCACCTGCAACTGATCGATAACGATCCGGATGCCTGCCACTGCCTGAACGACACCCTGGCAACCCTGGTGGAACGCGCACAGACCCTTGGCCTGGTCGAGGTCGCCGCCTACAGCCAGCAGTTGCAAGCGCTGCTGGAGCCGGCACAGGCGCAACCGGCGCTGCAGGGTGAAGCCCTGCAGGCCCTGGAAAGCTGCCTGACCTTGCTGGCCTGGCAACTGGAATTGATCGACCCGCACACCGGCCGCCTGAGCCTGGACACCGAGGAACAGGTGCAACTGCTCGACACCCTGGCCACTGCCCTGAGCCCGCAAACCGCTCTGGCCTGCACCTCTTGCATCGAGACCCAGCACCTCTGCGAACACTCCGAACCGTCCATGACTGCGCCCGCCACCGCGCATGCCTGCGCACTTTCCTCGCCAACCAGGGTCAACTAAGCGGCATAACAACAATGCCCTGGCGAAGATAACCGGCTCCCTGACGAGTGCACACTAAGGTCAAACTTAGTGTATTTTCCGGCACCTCTAATTATTCGCAAAAAATATTCCGTTTAATTGATATCGGGCAAAATTCCATCCCCACAAACTGATGGCATAGTGCTAGATTCGAAGGCAATCGGAACCGCCGTGCCAGCCCGTAAAATCTGGCTATTCAGTCAGTTATCAGAGTTCGCGACCAATTGTATTTGAAGTGATACCATGCGCGCTGATGAAGTCATGCACCTCACCTGGCGCCCCCAAGACAGAGCACGCCGACTTTCATCGCCGCACCCCAGCGCCGACATTTAAACGTTATTGAAGGCAATTCGACAAAAGCCTCTAGTTTGACCTTTGCAAGGCTTTCAACAGCGATATTTCAGTGGCTTCATTTCCTATGCTCTCAAGCCTCAAGACACTCAAGCGCTGGCGCCCCGGCGCCTCTCTGTTGCGCTGGGCGACCGCCCTGCTGTGCCTGGCCTCGATTGCCGTTAACCTGGCCCTGTACCTGCTTGAGCAACCGTTGCCGGGCGCAGCCCTGGCCCTGCAACTGATCGCCCTGCTGAGCATTGCCTGGCAACTGCGTCAGTGGGCGCGTTCGATTGCCCTGCGCCCGGCGGAACTTGCCGACCGGTTGCTCAAGGTGCAGGAAAGCGAACGCCAGCGCCTGAGCCGCGAACTGCACGACGATATCGGCCAACTGCTGACCGCCGCCAAGCTTCAGGCCGACTGGCTGCAACGTCGTGCCCCGGCTGAGCTGCAGGAGCACTGCAGTACTTTGCGCAGCACCCTGGATGACACCCTGGCCAATGTTCGCGATGTCTCGGCCATCCTCAACCCCCGGCAGTTGGCTAGCCTGGGGCTGGAAGCCAGCCTGCGCGCCCACCTGCTGCGCACCCTGGAGAACACCAATGTGCACTGGAGCCTGGAGTGCCGTCAGCGCCTGGGCGGCATCCCGGAAGACATGGCAATTGCCGCCTTTCGCATCACCCAGGAGGCGGTGACCAACATATTGCGCCATGCCAGGGCCAACAACCTGGTGGTTCGTATCCAGCGCCAGCCCGAAGGCCTGGCACTGTCGATCAGCGATGACGGCCTGGGCTTTCTGCCTGCCAGCAATCCGGCCGACGAAGGCCAACGCGGCATGGCCGGAATGCTCGAGCGTGCCGGCTTGCTCAATGGCACACTGTCAGTCACCAGCCAGCCCGGCCTGGGCACCCAGATCGACGCCCTGTTCCCCTGGCCTCCCCGTACCCTCGAACGCGCCAAGACAAGTAACGCCCCATGACCTGTACATTGTTGTTGGTGGATGACCACTCATTGATCCGCGCAGGTGTTCGCGCACTGGTGTCAGATATACCCGGCTATGCCGTGATCGGCGAAGCCAACGACGGCGGCCAGGTGCCCGAACTGGTCATGCAACTGGACCCGGACATCGTCTTGCTGGATATCTCCATGCGCTGCACCAGCGGCCTGGACGCCTTGAGCCGCTTGCGCGCCCTCGGCTGTCGCAGCAAGGTGTTGATTCTCTCCATGCACACCGATCCGGAGCTGATCATGCAGGCCCTGGAAAGCGGTGCCCACGGCTACCTGCTTAAAGACACCACCGCTACCGAACTTGAGCAGGCGCTGGCCGCGCTGCGTGGCAACGAGCGCTACCTGAGCCCGGCGATCGCCCACACCGTGATCAACCAGGCGCTGCTGCGCGCCCAATCAGGCAAGCCGGAAGCAGCCGAAAAGCACAACCTCACCGCCCGCCAACTGGAGATCCTGCGCCTGATCGTGCGCGGCAAATCGACGCGAGAAATCGCCCAGGGCCTGGGCCTGAGCATCAAGACCGTGGAAACCCACCGCTCGCAGATCATGAAACGCCTGCAAATCTACGATGTTGCCGGCCTGGTGCTGTTTGCCGTGCGCGAGCAGATCATCAGCCTGGACGACTGAGCAGCAGTACACCTGGCGCCAGGCGCACACGCAAGGCCGGGGCACAGCACGTGCCCGCCTCCAGCCTGGCGGCCATGACCAATGCCCAGACCCCATTGAGCATCGAGTATCGACGCCTTTTCTGGCGCGCTTTTACTGCATCGCACTTAACGTTTCAGCAGTCATTTGCACACCATTCATACAAATATCATTGAAAGCTTCGCCGCCCAGGCGCATCATTCGACAAATATTTGGCCTTTATGGATTGCTCCAGTGGTAAAAGTCATTTTCTTGACTCATTGCGCAAAAGCCTGCCAGGTTGCCCTGTTTACTTTTGCCGCACTGCCCAGGCAGTGCCCCTGACTCGAGGCTGTGAGATGAGTGTTCTGATCCCTTGCATCATCGCTGGCGGCGCCGGCACCCGCCTGTGGCCGGTATCGCGCGAAACCATGCCCAAGCCGTTCATGCGCCTGCCCGATGGCCAGAGCCTGCTGCAGAAGACCTTCGCCCGCGCCAGTCGGCTGGCCGATGTCGAGCGGGTACTGACAGTGACCAACCGCGAGGTGTTCTTCCGCACCCAAGACGAGTTCCGCCAGTTGAACAAGGCTAACCTGGCCCTGGACTATATCCTTGAACCCTTTGGCCGCAACACCGCTGCCGCCATCGCCGCAGCCGCCCTGCACTGCGCCCGGCTGTATGGTGAGGACGCACAATTGCTGGTGCTGCCGGCCGACCACCTGATCAACGACCTCAGCGCCTTCGACCAGGCTGTCAGCCAGGCCCGTGCGCTGGCCAGCCACGGCTGGCTGACCACATTCGGCCTGCTGCCGACCCGCGCCGAAACCGGATTTGGCTACATCGAAAAGGGCCAGCCACTCGACGCCCATGGCTTCAAGGTCGCACGCTTCGTGGAAAAACCCGATGCCGATACCGCACAGCAGTACCTCGAGGGCGGCCAGCACCTGTGGAATGCCGGGATGTTCTGCATGCGCGTCGATGCCATCCTGCATGAACTGGAACTGCACACCCCGCAACTGCTGGCAGCGGTCAATCGTTGCCTGGCCCAGAGCCCCTGCAAGGAAGGCGCGCGCGAGTGCCAGGTGGAACTGGACCCGGACAGCTTTGCCCAGGTGCCGGATATTTCCATCGACTATGCGGTGATGGAGGTCTCACAACAGGTCGCGGTACTGCCCAGCCAACTGGGCTGGAGCGATATCGGCAGCTGGGAGGCGGTGCGCGAGCTCACGACCGGCGATCACCAGGGCAACCGCTGCACCGGCGAAACCGTGCTGCACGATGTGCGTAACTGCTACATCGACTCACCACGGCGCCTGGTCGGTGCGGTGGGCCTGGATAACCTGATCATCATCGATACCCCCGACGCCCTGCTGATCGCTGACGCAGCCCGCAGCCAGGAGGTCAAGGTGATCGCCCAGCAGCTCAAGCGCCAGGGCCACGATGCCTTCCGCCTGCACCGTACGGTCAACCGCCCCTGGGGCACCTACACCGTGCTCGAGGAAGGCCCACGGTTCAAGATCAAGCGCATCATGGTCCGCCCCGATGCCTCGCTGTCGCTGCAGATGCATCACCACCGCAGCGAGCACTGGATCGTGGTCAGCGGCATGGCCTGCGTGACCAACGGCGAAGAGGAGTTTCTGCTCGACACCAACGAATCGACCTTCATCAAGCCCGGACGGGTGCACCGCCTGACCAACCCCGGGGTGATCGATCTGGTGATGATTGAAGTACAAAGTGGCGAATACCTGGGCGAGGACGACATCGTGCGCTTTACTGATATCTATGGACGCGCCCCGGAGCCAGCCGCAAGCTGATCCCCTTGGCGCGTCCATTTTTATCTGCATGCCGTTACCCGCCTGAACACTGAGGAAAGGGGTCATGCGCATACTCTGGACACTACCCTACCTGCCCTGGCCGACCACCAGCGGCGGTAAAACCCGGCAATACCACCTGCTGCGCAACCTGGCGCAGCGCGGTCATCGCATCACCTTGCTGGTGCAGTCGAAGATCCCCCCCAGCGACGCGGCCCGACAGGCGTTGGAGCCTTTGCTCGAACGCCTGATCGTGCTCCCCAGGCGCCCCTTGCACAGCCCGCTGAACCTGCTGGCGGCGATTTACCCCAGCTACCCGATGCGCGCCAGTATCAATGGCCTGGCGCCGCACCTGCGCCACTGCTTCGAGCAATTGCTGGACGAGCCCTGGGATGTGATCCAGATCGAACACAGCTATAGCTTTCAGCCATTCGAAAAAGCCCTGCAGAGTCGGCGGCTGCCGTTCGTGCTCAGTGAACACAACATCGAATCCGTCAACGGCGCCGCCTGTCACGACCGCTTGCCACTGTGGCTGCGCCCCTTCAATGCCTTCGATCGCTGGCGTTATCGGCGCTGGGAGAACCGTGTGCTCAGCCAGGCCCATGAAGTGGTGGCGGTCAGCCCCACTGACGCCGAGCACATCAGCCAGGTGACCGGTTCTGCGGTGTCGGTGGTGATCAACGGCGTGGACTGCGCGCACTACCAGGACATCCAGCCCTCGCTGCACAGCCAGCGCCTGCTGTTTGTCGGCAACTTCGAGTATGGCGCCAACCTTGAGGCCATCGAATGGGCGCTGGAGGACATTCTGCCGCAAGTCTGGCTGAGCAACCCGGCGGTGCGCCTGGCGGTGGTCGGCCACGCCTTGCCGCCCAGCTGGAAACTGCGCTGGACTGACCCGCGGATCGAATGGATCGGTTACCTGCCTGACCTGCGCGAACTGCAACGCAACTCGGCAATCTTCTTCGCCCCGCTACGCTACGGCGGCGGCTCGAAGATCAAGGTACTGGAAGCCATGGCCGCCGGGCTGCCGGTGGTGACGACGGGCAAAGGTGTGTCCGGCCTGCAAGTGACCCATGGCGAGCACTATCTGGCCAGTGACGATGGCGACCAGCTGGCCCTGATGATTACCCAACTGCTGAACCAGCCCTGGCGCCTGCGCCAGTTGTCGCAAGCGGCCCGGGAGTTTGTCTGCTGCCGGCATGACTGGAGTATCGCCGCCGCCCAGCTGGAAAGCGTGCATGCACGTCCCAGCCTGCGTGCGCCAAGCAGTGCCACCCTGGTGGACGGCACGCTGCTCAGCCGATCAGCCAAGTAGTTCGCTCAAGGGAATGAACTGGACGATATCGCCTTTGCCCGGGGTCTGGCCCTCACGGACTTCGACCAGCCCCTCGGCCCAGGCAGCACTGCGCAATACACCCGAACTCTGGTTTTTGTAGATCAACGCACTGCCCTGCTCCAGACGCCCGCGCAGGTACTCGCGGCGGCTTCCGGCCTTGGGCCAGTCGAATCCGGCCGGTACCGGGAACTGCAGTGGCGTGACCTCGCTGACGCCCTGGCGGCGCAGCAGGTAAGGCCGGGTCAACAAGCCGAAGGTCACCAGGGTCGAGGCCGGATTGCCAGGCAAACCGATGACCGGCACGCCTTTGTAATGACCAAAGGTCAGCGGCTTGCCCGGCTTGATCGCCAACTTCCACAACGACAGCTCGCCTTCTTCACGCAGTGCGATGCCCAGGTAATCCGCCTCGCCCACCGAAACGCCACCGGTAGACAGAATCAGATCGACGTCCTGCAACCCGGCCAGGCATTCACGGGTTTTCTCCAGGTCGTCAGCAAGAATGCCTGCATCGATCACTTCGCAGCCCAGGCGTTGCAGCCAGCTGCCAAGCAACCGCCGGTTGCTGTTGTAGATCTGTCCGGGACCGAGGGGCAAGCCGGGCTCGACCAACTCATCCCCGGTCGACAGCACCGCGACCTTCACCCGCCGCACCACCGTCAGTTCGGCACAGCCCAGTGACGCGGCCAGGCCCAACTCGATGGGCCCAAGGCGCGTACCGGCGGCCAATACCGCCTCGCCAACCCGGGTCTCCTGGCCTTGCGGGCGAATGTTCTGGCCGACGCGCAGCGGCTCGGTGAAACGCACACGCTGATCGTCCAGCAGCTCGGCGTTTTCCTGCATTTCGACGCAATCGGCCCCCACAGGCAGCGGCGCCCCGGTAAAGATTCGTGCACAGGTGCCCGGCTGCAACGGCTCGGGAGTATGCCCGGCGAATATCCGCTGGCTGACCGGCAACGGCGCGCCAGTCCAGTCGGCCAGGCGCAGGGCGTAGCCGTCCATGGCGCTGTTGGGCCAGGGCGGCAGGTCGAGGCTCGATACCAGCTCGTGGGCCAGCACGCGGCCTTCGGCGGCGGCCAGCGCGACCTGCTCGGTGTCGTTGATTGGCGCGGCTTCGGCCAGCGCGAGCAATTTGGCCAGGGCGTCTTCGACGGGCATCAATGGCGTGTGCATGGGCGTCTCAACCACGGCTTTCGCAGGGCGCAGCCTGCTTGAGGTGGGTGACGAAGTTGCACGGGCGATGACGGGCGTCGAGTTGCTCGGCAAGGATACCGTCCCAACCAGTGCGCACGGCATTGGTCGAGCCCGGCAGGCAGCACACCAGGGTGCCATTGGCCAGGCCGGCCAAGGCGCGGGACTGCACGGTGGAGGTGCCGATATCGGCCAGGGAGATATGGCGAAACAGCTCGCCGAAACCATCGACCTGCTTGTCCAGCAGGCAAGCCACGGCTTCCGGCGTGCTGTCACGCCCGGTGAAGCCGGTACCGCCAGTGATCAGCACCACCTGCACCTGCTCATCGGCGATCCAGGTCGCGACCTGAGCGCGGATCTTGTACAGATCGTCCTTGAGCAGCACCCGCGCAGCGAGGGCGTGGCCGGCCTCGGTCAGGCGGTCGACGAACACCTGGCCGGAGGTGTCGGTTTCCAGGGTGCGGGTATCGCTGACGGTCAGTACGGCAATGTTCAGCGGCACGAAAGGTACATCTGCCTTGGCTTTCATGGGACCTTGAATCCATTGATAGGAACGAATGAGCGGTGTTATATCACAGCCCTGCCCGCCTCGCGCCCGCCACCGGGCCAGGCATTGTGCCCAGTCAATAATGCTGGATTGCCGCTATGCTGCAATCTGCACGGAACTTGCGCAGGCGCCATGCGTCTCAAGAACCATTACGCACCATCCTTTACTGGAGAAACACAATGATTCAACGGACTCTTCCCGCTTTCCTGCTCGCCCTGGGTCTTGGCACCCTGGCCGGCTGCGCTTCGCCAACCGTCATTACCCTGAACGACGGTCGCGAAATCCAGGCGGTCGATACTCCGCAATACGATGAAGACTCGGGCTTCTACGAATTCGAACAGCTGGACGGCAAGCGCACCCGCATCAACAAGGACCAGGTCCGTACCGTCAAGGACCTGTGAGCTGATCGACAAGCCGCTTTCGGGGGCTTGCCGAGGAGAGAATTTTGAGTAATATTTTCTCCATCGGAGTGTAGCGCAGCCAGGTAGCGCGTCTCGTTCGGGACGAGAAGGCCGCAGGTTCGAATCCTGTCTCTCCGACCAGATTACTCAACAAAAAGCCCGCCCTCGTGCGGGCTTTTTCGTGCCCGGCAGACGAGCAGCACTGGCCAGCATTGCACGGCGACGGCGCTACCAGCAGAATGCGCGCCTTTCGAACATTGAGGTTGATTCACATGCGTAAGACTCTTGCCGCCCTGACCCTGGGCCTGCTGTTGTGTGCACAAGGCGCCATGGCCGGCGATGGCCAGACCGCTGTAGGCGGTGGCCTGGGTGGTGTATTGGGTAACGTGGTCGGGCAAAAGCTGGGTGGCAGCACCGGCGCGGCCATTGGTGCCGGTGTCGGTGGTGCAGCGGGCAGCGCCATGGCCGCGAAGAAAGGCAACAAGACCAAGGCAGCCATTGGTGGCGGCCTGGGTTCGGCCGGTGGCTCGCTGGTAGGCGGCAAACTGGGTGGCAGCACCGGCTCGGCGATTGGCGCAGGCTTGGGTGGTGCAGCCGGTGGTGCGCTGGGTAATAACCTGGCGGACAGTCACCGCAAGAAGCGGCACTGATCCAGAACCGGCGATGCTTTTTGAAGGCCTGAAACAAACAACCCCCTGAACAGGGGGTTGTTTGTTTCTACCGTAGCAAATGCTTACAGCGCAGGCTCAGCCTGTACCGCAGCGGCCGCTTCCGGCAGCACCGGAACATACAGCAGGCCCAGACGCGAGCTGCTCCATTCACGGGTCTTGTTGGTCAGCTCAAGGTTGTTGTTGAGCTTCTGGCCATAGGTCGGAACGATTTCCTTCAGCTTGGCCTGCCACTCAGGGGTCTTGATGCGATCCTTGAAAGTCTTTTCCAGCACGGTCAGCATGATCGGCGCAGCGGTCGAGGCACCTGGCGAGGCGCCCAGCAGCGCGGCAATGGTGCCGTCCTGGGCAGCAACGACTTCGGTACCGAACTGCAGGATGCCGCCGTGCTCAGGGTCCTTCTTGATCACCTGGACGCGTTGACCGGCCTGCAGCAGCTTCCAGTCTTCGTTCTTGGCGTTCGGGAAGTACTCGCGCAGGGCCGTCATGCGGTCATCGAAGCTCAGCATCAACTGACCCATCAGGTAGGTGCTCAGGTCGATATTGTCGATACCGGCGTGGGTCATCGGCATGATGTTGTGGGTAGTCAGCGCCGCGAACATGTCCAGCAGCGAGCCGTTCTTCAGGAACTTGGTCGAGAAGGTGGCAAACGGGCCGAACAGCAGCACTTCCTTGCCGTCGATCACGCGGGTGTCCAGGTGCGGAACCGACATCGGCGGTGCACCGACCGACGCCTTGCCGTACAGCTTGGCCTTGTGACGGGCAACGATGTCCTGGTTGTCGGTCATCAGGAACTGGCCACCGACCGGGAAGCCGGCATAGCCGTCTGCTTCAGGGATGCCCGACTTCTGCAGCAGCTTCAGGGCGCCACCACCGGCACCGATGAAGACGAACTTGGCCTTGATGCTGCTCTCGGCACCCTTGTTGGCCAGGTCAGCGACGACCACGGTCCAGGTGTTGTCGGCATTGCGCACGATGTCGCGCACTTCGTGCTGGACGTGCAGCTTGACGTTGTCGTGCTTGGTCAGCGAGGCGAACAGCTGGCGGGTGATCTCGCCGAAGTTGACGTCGGTACCGATCGGCATGCGGGTGGCGGCGATCTTCTGGTCGGCGGCACGGCCTTCCATCACGATCGGTACCCACTTCTTGATCTGCTCGTGGTCTTCGGAGTACTCCATGCCACGGAACAGCGAGCTGTGCTGCAGGGCTTCATGACGCTTCTTGAGGAACTCGACGTTCTTGTCGCCCCAGACGAAGCTCATGTGCGGCACGTTGTTGATGAACGACTTCGGGTTGCTCAGCACGTTCTGCTCGATCTGGTAGGCCCAGAACTGCTTGGAGATCTCGAACTGCTCGTTGACCCCAACGGCCTTGCTGATATCGATCTTGCCGTCGGCGCCTTCGCTGGTGTAGTTCAGCTCGCAAAAGGCAGAGTGACCGGTACCGGCGTTGTTCCAGGCGTTGGAGCTTTCTTCGGCGACCTTGTCCAGGCGCTCGTAGATGTCGATCGACCAACCGGGTTCCAGCTCATTGAGGTAGGTACCCAGGCTTGCACTCATGATGCCGCCGCCGATCAGCAGCACGTCTACGGTTTTCTCGGGCTCACTGGGCTTGGAGCAACCGATGACACTCAGGCACAGGAGCGTCAGCAGGATTTTTTTCATAGTTCAATCCAATTGAAGTGAAGTAATTGGCAATGACCGCAGGTCCCGTAGTGCACGCCCGGATTCTTGTTGTTGCTCGCGCAGTCCAAGGCTCAGCGTAGCTGGTGCTCAGGCAGTCGGCCGGATGCACAGGCAATGGATGGCGGCTGGGGTTGTTCGATGGATCGGGAACGGTCGTCACGCCAGACACGGGGCAAGGCCGCCGCTGTCAGGGTGGGTCGCCTTAAAGCAGGAAACGGGCCAACTTTCACAAGACCAACGGCTAATAGCTAGGACGAGTCGTCGCACCCCAACTTTAACGGTTTAGCTGGCGACAATCCGCCACATTGCCAGGCTACGGACGCTGGATGTGGCGGATTTCCCCCTTCGCTGCTCAAGCACTCAGGCGTGCGGTGACTTCGCCAAGCTGCCCGGACAGCCCGTGCAAATGCTGGCCGGCCTGCTCGGTCTGCTGCACGGCCTGCTGGTTGGTGGTGGCGATGCGGGTGATTTCCACCAGGTTGCGGGAGATATCCTCGGCAACGCTGGTTTGCTCTTCGGCGGCCGTGGCAATCTGCCGGTTCATATCGCGAATGGCCTCCACCGCCACGGTGATGCGCTGCAGCATCTGCCCGGCCTGCTGCACCTGTTCGGCCCCCTCCTCACTGCGCCGCTGGCCGCTTTCGATGGCCTTGACCGCGTCCACCGCGCCGGACTGCACGGCACTGATGATCTGGTTGATTTCGGCAATGGAGGACGCTGTACGCTGGGCCAGGCTGCGCACTTCATCGGCGACCACGGCAAAGCCGCGCCCGGCCTCCCCGGCCCGCGCCGCCTCAATGGCAGCATTGAGCGCCAACAGGTTGGTCTGCTCGGCAATACCGCGAATCACTTCCAGGACCTTGCCAATGCGCCCGCTATCGGCTTCCAGATGACGAATCACCTCGGCGGTGCCGGCGATTTCCTGGTTGACCACGGCAATGGTGTCGATGGTCTGCTGCATCACCTGCTCGCCGGCCTGGGCGCTGTGATCGGCTTCATCGGCGGCACGCGCGGCGTCGGCGGCATGGCGGGCAACTTCCTGGGCGGTCGCGGACATTTCATGCATCGCCGTGGCGACCTGGTCGGTACGCTGGAACTGATCGTCGGTGCCGCGCGCCATGTTGCCGGCAATACCGCGCAATTCACCGCTGGCGCTTTCCAGCTCACCGGCGTTGCGCTGCAGGCGGCTGAAGGTGTCGGCAAGAAAGTCGCGCAGGGTATTGGCCGCCACTGCCAGCCGCCCCAGCTCATCCCGACGGTCACTGGCGACCCGGGCCTCGAAGCGCCCCTGGCTCAGTTGCGCGACATAGTCGATCAAGCCGCGGATCGGCTCGATCAGGCTGCGGTTGACCAGCCACAGGCTGAACAGGCCGACCAGCACGGCCGAACCGAACATCACCAGCAGCCCCAGCCAGACGGTGCGCTCAGCCGACTGGCTAATGGCCTGGGCGCGTGCCTGGGCATCAGTGCGCAGTTGCGTGACCAGCGCGCTCATCTGTTCGCTGGCGGCGCGGTCGACGCCTTTTACCGCCTGGTCGCCGACCGCAGGATCAGCACCCGCGGCCAGAAACGCCTGACGCCCTTGCGCGTATGCCTGGCCCAACTGCCGGTGACTGTCCTTGAGCTGCTCGGCGCGGGCCTTGAGCGGCTGCTCGCTGTGCTCGATCAACTGGTCAAGGATGCCTTGCACCTGCTGCTCGCGCGCCAAGAACTGCTGCCAGTACTTGTCCAGCTCGGTGGGCTGCTTGCCGCGCAGCAGCACGTTCTTCCATTCCTGGACCTGAACCTTGAACTGCAGGTTGGCCTCATCGATCAACTGCGACGCCTGCAACGGCCCGTCGATCAATTGCCCGTAGCCACGGACGCTGGAGGACAACAATTGAAAACACACCAGGGCGATCAGCAGAATCGCCAGCAGGCTGCCGCCGAGCAAGGCGAGGATTTGTACTCTGAGGGATGTACGCAACATCGGAAGAAGTCCCGAAACAAGGAATGAGGACGCGACGCACGTGGCGTCGACCCGGCAAAGACCTCCCTGTCCTTGTTCTTTGGCCGCTGACGGCAGGCCAAAAAAAAGCTGCCATCGATCGATAGCAGCCAGGTTCAAGCATTACGCAACAGCTGGAGCAGATAGTCTCAAGGCATTGCTACAGAATTGTGACAGTCTGTAGGAGGCCGTCACAAATCCGTCATGGTGTTGAACTGCAACGCCGCCAGCCGCGCATACAAGGGGCTCTCGGCAATCAACTGGCGATGACTGCCGATCGCCACCAACCGGCCCTGGTCGATCACCGCAATGCGATCAGCATGCTGCACCGTGGCCAGGCGATGGGCGATCACCAAGGTGGTGCGCCCGCTCATCAAGGTCGGCAGCGCTTGCTGGATCAGGTGCTCGCTCTGGGCATCGAGGGCGCTGGTGGCTTCATCGAGCAACAGGATCGGTGCATCCATCAGCAACGCCCGGGCAATCGCCAGGCGCTGGCGCTGACCACCCGACAATCCGAGGCCAGCATCCCCCAGATGGGTCTGATAACCCTTGGGCAACTGCAGGATGAATTCATGGGCATGGGCACTGCGGGCCGCGGCCTGGACCTGCTCGACTGTGGCATCGGCCCGCCCGTAGCGGATGTTGTCTTCCACCGTACCAAAAAACAGCGCCGGGTTTTGCGCCACCAGGGCGAAGTGGCGGCGCAGGTCCTGGGGATCCAGGCGACTGATATCCTGGCCATCGAGCCGGATGCACCCTTGCTGCGGGTCATAAAAACGCAGCAGCAGGTCGAACAGCGTCGACTTGCCCGCCCCCGACGGGCCGACCAGGGCCAGGGTTTCGCCGGGCTCGACCGTCAGGCTCAAGCCATCGATGGCGGGCGGCGTCGGCCGTGACGGATAGGCAAAACCCACAGCCTGCAACTCGACCCGCCCGCTGGCCCGCGCCGCCGTACGCTGCAGGCCTTGCGCCGGCGCAACAATCTCGCTGCGCGCCGCCAGCAGCTCGGCAATCCGCTCGGCCGCCCCTGCGGCACGCTGCAGCTCACCGATCACTTCGCTCAAGGTACCAAAAGCACTGCCGACGATCAGGCTGTAGAACACGAAAGCGGCCAGTTCACCCCCGGAAATGCGCCCGGCGATCACATCCATGCCACCGACCCAGAGCATCACCCCGACCGCGCCAAGCACCAACACGATCACCAAGGTGATCAGCCAGGCGCGCTGGAGGATGCGCTGGCGTGCCACAGCGAAGGCCGCCTCGACCGTCGTGGCGAATCGCTGCTGGTCACTGGCCTGATGGTTGTAGGCCTGCACGGTCTTGATCTGGCCGAGGGTTTCGGCCACGTAACTGCCAACATCGGCCACCCGGTCCTGGCTTTGCCGCGACAGGCTGCGCACCCGCCGGCCGAAGATCAGGATCGGCGCCAGCACCAGCGGCAAGGCCAGCACCACGATACTGGTGAGCTTGGGGTTGGTGACAAACAGCAGGACGATCCCACCCAGCACCATCAAGGCATTGCGCAGGAACAACGACAGCGACGAGCCGATCACCGACTGCAGCAAGGTGGTATCGGCGGTCAGCCGCGACTGGATTTCCGAGCTGCGGTTGTTTTCGAAAAAGCCCGGGTGCAGGTCGATCAGGTGGTCGAACACCTGCTGGCGGATATCGGCCACGCAACGCTCGCCAATCCAGGACACCAGGTAAAAGCGGCTGAAGGTGCCGATCGCCAGGGCCAGCACCAATAGCAGGAACAGGCCGATGGACTGATTGAGCAGGTGCGGCGAGCGGGTCATGAAGCCCTGGTCGACCAACAGGCGGATGCCCTGGCCCATGGACAGGGTAATCGCCGCGGTGACTATCAGCGCCAGCAAGGCCAGCAGCACCTGCTTGCGGTAAGGACGGATGAAACGCCACCCCAGGCGCATGGCCTGGCGCTGGCGGGGAGAAAACCGGTTGAGCATGGAGTACGCCGTTTGTCTGCTGTTTGCGCCAGCCTACACCGGACCGCTCGTCCAGCGCCAAGGAACTCCCGGTAATGGCAGGCGTCGGAACCAGAACCTGGGCATATAAGACCCAGGGCGCAGCGGGCTAGACCGTTTCGGTCTAAAGTACCACTGGAGGTTTACTCACCTTTCTGGTGGAGTGGACAGGTCGCACAGTGATAAACGAAAGAGCTGTCACAGGCCGGTCACGAGGCGATTCTAGTCTGAGCTTGCAACCTGATGAGGAGACAGGAAATGAGCTTGCAACAAGGCAATACCCAGGAAAAACCCGTGCCTAACCCGCAGGCATCGGTAGGCGGCACGATCATCGACAAGGATGGTAAAGAAATTATCATCACCGAAGAGATGATCCAGCATGCCTGCGAGGAGCTGGAAAAAAGCCGGGTAGAACTCGCCAAGAAAGACTGACCCACCCGAATTCTTCAACCCGGCGCACGCGCCGGGTTTTTATTGCCCGCGATTCAGACCAGCACTGCGCCCAGGGCGCGGGCCATCTGCGCCAACTGCGGCGCCTGGCCGTGCAAGCGCACGGCCAGGCCTTCGATCTCGCGACGCGGCGGGTAGTGTTTGCGCAGGCGGTCGAAGGCGGCCTTCTGCTGAGCCGGGTCGCGGCTCAAACTACGGCGGAAATCAGCATCGTCGCGGCGCGGGTCATACACTGCGCGGCACAGGGTGGCCAGGGCCCAGGCCGGATCGGTCTCGGCCTGCAAGGCGATTTCGGTCAACCACGGCTGCGGTAGCAGGTCGGCCAGTTGCACCCGCTCAGGTTCGCCGCGCCAAGCGCAGAACGCCTGATAGATCTGCGCCGTGCCGCGTTGCTTGCCGTCCAGGCTGTAGCCGGCAATATGCGGGGTGGCAATCACGCAGAGGTCGGCCAGGGCCAGGTCGACCTGGGGCTCACCTTCCCAGACATCAAGCACCGCCTGGATATCATCGCGCTCGCGCAGTAGCTGGCGCAGGGCCTGGTTGTCGACCACCGGGCCACGACTGGCATTGATCAACCAGGCGCCGGGGCGCAGGCAGGCCAATTGCTCCTGGCCAAGCAGGTGCCAGGTCGGCAGCTCGCCGCTGCGGGTCAGCGGGGTGTGCAGGCTGATCACATCGCACTGCTCAAGGATCTGCTCCAGGCTCACATAATCGCCGCCTTCGCGCGCCTGACGCGGCGGATCACAGACCAGCACCTGCCAGCCCAGGCCACGCAGCACCTCGACCAGGCGCCCACCGACTTCACCGGCCCCCACCACCCCATAGGTACGCGCAGGCAAGCTGGCGCCGTCGAGTTCGGCCAGGGTCAGCAGGCTGCCGAGCACATAATCGACCACCCCACGGGCGTTGCAGCCCGGCGCGCTGGACCAGTGAATACCGGCCTCGGCGAAGTAGTCCAGGGCCAGGTGATCGGTGCCGATGGTGCAGGTGCCGACAAACTTCACCTGGCTGCCTTCGAGCAAGGCCCGGTCGACCTGGGTCACCGAACGCACCAGCAGCACGTCGGCGTCCTTCACGCAGGCGGCATCGATAGCGCGCCCGGGATAACGGCGGATCTCGCCGAAGCCGGCAAAGAAGGCATCGAGCAGCGGGATATTCTCGTCAGCAACAATCAGCATGGCGCTCTCCTATCGGGGTGCGCAGTGTAGGCCGATACGGGTGGACTGATCCACAGGCAGGCAAGGTTTCCTGACTGCCGCGTCAAGGCGTAGACTAGCCGGCTTTGCCCATCTTTTATGTGGACGCCTGCCTTGTGACACCGATGACTGCCGATACCCCAACCCCTGCCCTGTCGCGTCCGGCGCAGGTCCGCACCGAGCTGCGCGGCCTGCTAATGCTGGCCACGCCAATCATCATTGCCCAGTTGGCGACCACCGCCATGGGCTTTGTCGATGCGGTGATGGCTGGCCGGGTCAGCCCGCGCGACCTGGCAGCCGTGGCCCTGGGCAACTCGATCTGGATCCCGGTGTACCTGCTGATGACCGGCACCCTGCTGGCGACCACGCCCAAGGTTGCCCAGCGCTATGGTGCCGGCCAGCATGCCGAGATCGGCCCGCTGGTGCGTCAGGCGTTGTGGCTGGCGCTGAGCGTTGGCCTGATTGCCAGCGGCCTGTTGCTCAGCGCCGAACCGATCCTGCAGGTGATGAAAGTCGACCCGCAACTGGTGGCGCCGAGCATGGGCTATTTGCAAGGCATTGCCTTCGGCTTCCCCGGCGTCGCCCTTTATTACGTGCTGCGCTGCTATAGCGATGCCCTGGGCCGGACCCGGCCAAGCATGGTCATCGGCCTGTCCGGCCTGCTGCTGAACATTCCACTGAACTATGTGCTGATCTACGGCCATCTGGGCCTGCCGGCCCTGGGCGGCGTCGGTTGCGGCTGGGCCAGTGGCATTGTCATGTGGTTCATGGCCCTGAGCATGGCCGCCTGGACCCGCTGGGCCCCGGCCTATGCCCAAAGCCGGGTGCTGGTGCGCTGCGACAAGCCGCAGTGGCCGGTGATCAAGCGCCTGATCGGCGTCGGTCTGCCGATCGGTATCGCAGTATTCGCCGAGTCGAGCATCTTCGCGGTGATTGCCTTGCTGATCGGCAGCCTCGGCCCGACCGTGGTCGCCGGGCACCAGATTGCTCTGAACATCAGCTCGCTGCTGTTCATGATTCCGTATTCGCTGGGGATGGCGGTGACCGTGCGGGTTGGCCAGGCGGTTGGCGCCGGGTTGCCACGCCAGGCGCGCTTCGCCGCCATGGTCGGCCTGGGCGCGGCGCTGGTGTTCGCCTGCTTCTCGGCCAGCTTGATCCTGCTGATGCGCGAGCCGATCGCCTCGATCTACACCCCGGATACGGCAGTGATCCAGATTGCCGCGATGCTCATCGTGTATGCCGCGCTGTATCAGTTCTCCGATGCCATCCAGGTGATCGCCGCCGGTGCCCTGCGCGGCTACCAGGACACCCGGGTGACCATGATCCTGACCCTGTTCGCCTACTGGGGCATTGGCTTGCCGGTGGGTTATGTATTGGGCCTGACCGACCTGTTCGGCCCGGCCAGCGGCCCCAACGGCCTGTGGGAAGGCCTGATTGCCGGGCTCACCTGCGCGGCGCTGATGCTGGCGATTCGATTGGCGCGCAGCAGCGCCAAGCACATTCGCCGGGCTGAAAAGCGTTAGTCGAGCTTCTTGCGGATCCAGTACAGGTAGGTGCCCGCGTCTTCCTGCTGCTGGACCAGTTCGTGATCCAGGAACACACAGAACTTGGGGATATCGCGACGGGTCGAGGGATCGGTGGCGATCACCTTGAGCAGGCCACCGGCGGCCAGGTCGCGGATGTGCTGGTGCAGCATCATCACCGGCTCCGGGCAGTTGAGGCCGGTGGCGTCGAGGATGGCATCTGGGGTCAGGTCAGTCATGTAGAACTCCGGAAACAATCAGCTATTATCGCTCATGCACGCGGCAGGGTCATCTTCGCTGGGCTGATCGCCGGCAACGCCGGCTCCCACAGGTTTTGCAGCCACCCTTGCCAGCGATGGCCTCACCGCGGTTTCAGATCCAGGCGGCGCAAGTGGCAGGTCACTTCTTCGCGGTCGTGATACAGCTGCTTGCAGCCAATCGACACCTTGACCTTGCGCGCCTTGAAGCCTTCCTCGATGCGTTCGAGCAAGCGCCGCACTTCGGCATAGCGCTGCTTCATCGGCAACTTGAGGTTGACCACCGCCTCCCGGCACAGGCCTTCGCCCAGCCAGGTTTCCAGCAAGGCAGCACTGCGCGCCGGCTTCTCGACGATATCGCAGACCATCCAGTCCACGGTCTGCTTGGGCTTGTAGGTAAAACCGTCGGCCATCAGGTGCTGGACCAGGCCGGTGTCCATCAGGCTTTCGGCCATGGGACCGTTGTCGATGGCGGTCACCAGCATGCCGCGCTTGACCAGTTGATAGGTCCAGCCACCCGGCGCCGCGCCGAGGTCGACCCCGGTCATGTCATCGGACAGCCGTGCATCCCACTGGTCGCGCGGGATGAAGTGGTGCCAGGCCTCTTCCAGCTTCAGGGTCGAACGGCTCGGTGCTTCGCGGGGGAATTTCAGGCGCGGAATGCCCATCGGCCACATCGCCGAGTTGTCCGCCGCCGCCAGGCCGACAAACACCCGCCGGCCGCTGACGAAGGTCAGTAGCAAACGTGGCTTGTGTGCATCCTCAACCAGGCGCCCCGCCTTGCTCAGGGCTTTGCGCAGCGGCACTTCGAACTTGCGGCAAAAGGTCGAAAGCTCTTTGCCGTCGTTGGTGTCCATCACCTCCAGCCACAGGCTGCCGCACTGCGGATAATCAGCCAGGGCGTCGAGCAGTACGCTGATGCGATCGGTTTCCGGCAGCTCGATGAACGCGCCGCGGGCCCATTGCCGGGGGAAGATCAGCTGGGCAAAACGCAGCTCGCGCATCATTTGCTCGGCACCTTCGGCGTCGTTGCAGATGAACTCGGCGCAGGCGCTCTGCGGCTTGGCCTTGGCGTAGCCGGCGACGTTCAGGCGCGCGGCGTGCTCGGCGATTTCGGCACAGACTTCACTTTCGAAACCGGGCCGGCAATGCATAAACAGGGTATTCATCTTCACTCCAGGACGGATGGCGCCCAATCACGCCAACCCTGACCGGGCGCAATACGCAGCGCCGGTAAATCGGCGAATGATAAAGGAAGTTCGGAACCTGCGACACTTCCTGCCGGTCCAGTACATGGTCAGGTCCGCCAAACAGGGCTAACCTGACCGTTCAGCCAGGTCCGTGCCGTGCGGACCGTCACAGAGGCGGTGAACCGGCGACAGCAGGGAAGATTGCCGTTCACCGGCGCAGAAGGAGTTGGTAATGCCCTCGCTCGATAGCCTGAAAACCCTCAAGACCCTGACGGTCGATGATCGTCTCTACCACTATTACAGCCTGCCCGACGCCGCTCGCACCCTCGGCGATCTGCAGCGCCTGCCGATGTCGCTGAAAGTGCTGCTGGAAAACCTGCTGCGCTGGGAAGACGGCAAGACCGTCACCAGCGGCGACCTTTCGGCGCTGGCCAACTGGCTCAAGGAGCGGCGCTCCGACCGCGAAATCCAGTACCGCCCGGCACGGGTGCTGATGCAGGACTTCACTGGCGTTCCGGCGGTGGTCGACTTGGCGGCCATGCGCGCGGCCATGGCCAAGGCCGGCGGCGACCCACAGCGGATCAACCCGTTGTCGCCGGTCGACCTGGTCATCGACCACTCGGTGATGGTCGACCGCTACGCCAGCCCGCAGGCTTTTGCCCAGAACGTCGACATCGAAATGCAGCGCAACGGTGAACGCTATGCCTTCCTGCGCTGGGGCCAGAACGCCTTCGACAACTTCAGCGTGGTGCCGCCGGGCACCGGCATCTGCCACCAGGTCAACCTTGAGTACCTGGGCCGCACCGTCTGGACCCGTGAAGAGGACGGGCGCACCTACGCCTTCCCCGACACCCTGGTCGGCACCGATTCGCACACCACCATGATCAACGGCCTGGGCGTGCTGGGCTGGGGCGTGGGCGGTATCGAGGCCGAGGCGGCGATGCTCGGCCAGCCAGTGTCGATGCTGATCCCGGAAGTGATCGGCTTCAAGCTGACCGGCAAGCTGCGTGAAGGCATCACCGCCACCGACCTGGTGCTGACCGTCACGCAGATGCTGCGCAAGAAAGGCGTGGTCGGCAAATTCGTCGAGTTCTACGGCGATGGCCTGGCCGACCTGCCCCTGGCGGACCGCGCCACCATCGCCAACATGGCGCCGGAGTACGGCGCTACCTGCGGCTTCTTCCCGGTCGACCAGATTACCCTCGACTACCTGCGCCTGTCGGGCCGCCCTGAAGCCACGGTGAAACTGGTCGAGGCCTACTGCAAGGCCCAGGGCCTGTGGCGCCTGCCCGGCCAGGAGCCGGTATTCACCGACGCCCTGGCCCTGGACATGAATGAAGTCGAAGCGAGCCTGGCCGGACCCAAGCGCCCGCAAGACCGCGTGGCCCTGAGCAATGTCAGTCAGGCCTTCGATGACTTCATCGGCCTGCAACTCAAGCCGTCGAGCAAGGAAGAAGGCCGCCTGGAAAGCGAGGGCGGTGGCGGCGTGGCGGTGGGCAATGCCGACCAGGCCGGCGAAGTCAGCTATGAGCATCAAGGCCAGCAACACCTGCTCAGAAACGGCGCGGTAGTGATCGCTGCGATCACCTCCTGCACCAACACCTCCAACCCCAGCGTGATGATGGCCGCAGGCCTGGTGGCGAAAAAAGCGATTGAGAAAGGCCTGCAGCGCAAACCCTGGGTCAAGAGCTCGCTGGCCCCCGGCTCCAAAGTGGTGACCGACTACTACAAGGCCGCCGGCCTGACCCAGTACCTCGATGCCCTGGGCTTCGACCTGGTCGGCTATGGCTGCACCACCTGCATCGGCAACTCCGGCCCGCTGGACGAAGCCATCGAGAGAGCCATCACCAGCGCCGACCTCACCGTCGCCTCGGTGCTCTCGGGCAACCGCAACTTCGAGGGCCGCGTGCACCCGCTGGTGAAAACCAACTGGCTGGCCTCGCCGCCGCTGGTGGTCGCCTACGCCCTGGCCGGCACCGTGCGCATCGATATCAGCCGTGACCCACTGGGCATCGGCAAGGATGGCCAACCGGTGTACCTGCGCGACATCTGGCCAAGCCAGCGGGAAATCGCCGATGCCGTGGCCAGCGTCGATACCGCGATGTTCCACAAGGAGTATGCCGAGGTGTTCGCCGGCGACGCCCAGTGGCAAGCCATTGAGGTGCCGCAGGCGGCCACCTATGTATGGCAGGACGATTCCACCTACATCCAGCATCCACCGTTTTTCGATGCCATTACCGGGCCGCTGCCGGTGATCGAGGATATCCACGGCGCCCGGGTGCTGGCCCTGCTCGGCGACTCGGTGACCACCGACCACATCTCCCCGGCCGGCAACATCAAGGCCGACAGCCCGGCCGGACACTACCTGCGCGACAAGGGCGTAGAGCCCCGCGACTTCAACTCCTACGGCTCACGGCGTGGCAACCATGAAGTGATGATGCGCGGCACCTTCGCCAATATCCGCATCCGCAACGAAATGCTCGGCGGAGAAGAAGGTGGCAACACCCTGTACGTGCCCACTGGCGAGAAGCTGGCGATCTATGACGCGGCCATGCGCTACCAAGCCGATGGCACGCCCCTGGTGGTGATTGCCGGGCAGGAGTACGGCACCGGCTCCAGCCGCGACTGGGCCGCCAAGGGCACCAACCTGCTGGGGGTCAAGGCGGTGCTGGCCGAGAGCTTCGAACGCATCCACCGCTCCAACCTGGTGGGCATGGGCGTGCTGCCACTGCAGTTCAAGCCCGGGCAGAACCGCAAGAGCCTGGCGCTGGATGGCCGCGAGCGTATCGACATACTCGGCCTGAGCCATGCCCAGGTGCAACCGCACATGACCCTGAACCTGAAGATCAGCCGCGAGGATGGTCGCCAGGAACAGATCGAAGTGCTGTGCCGGATCGACACCCTCAACGAAGTGGAGTACTTCAAGGCCGGCGGCATCCTTCACTATGTGCTGCGGCAATTGATCGCAGCCTGAAGTCAGGGCCCGGTCCTTGGTGACCGGGCCTTTGCCCTGTGCGGCAGAACACGTAGGATAAGCAGTAATGGCCAAAGGATGGCCGAAAGGCGTGTCCTCGACCGCAGTAACGCAGTCGAAGGATTCACGTTTTGCTTTTCAAAGGATGTCTCATGCTTGCTCCGCAATGGATCGGCCTGGCGCTGCTCGGCCTCGGTTATATCTTCGCCCTGTTCAAGGGCAACCTCGGCCTGCTGGCCCTGCCCACCCTGATTGCCCTGCTGTGCGCCGGCCTGCTGGTGCGTCGTGCCAGCCTCTGGCAGAAACTGGTCGGCCATGCCCTGTTCGTGATGCTGGCCATCGCCCTGGCCCTGCATATGCTGCCGGGCTTCAGCGGCGCCAAGGTCATCGACAAGGTGCGCTTTAGCAGCGACGCCCTGCCCTTTTCCATGTACCTGAACCTCGACAAGCCGCTGATTGGCTTCTGGCTGCTCCTGGCCTGCCCTTGGGTGCTGGCACTGAAGAACAAGCGCCCATTGGCCAGCCTCGCCCTGACCTTACCCGTGGTTGTCGCGGTGTGCCTGGGCGGTGCCTGGCTGTTGGGGATGGTCGCCTGGGCGCCAAAGTGGCCAGAGCAAGGCTGGGTCTGGGCAATGAACAACCTGCTGCTGGTGTGCCTGACTGAAGAGCTGCTGTTCCGGGGCTATATCCAGGGCGGTCTGCAACGGCTGCTAAAGAACCAGAACCTGGCCCTGCTATTGGCCGCCACACTGTTCGGCCTGGCCCACCTGGGTGGCGGCTGGCAATGGGTGTTGCTGGCTGGCCTGGCGGGTATCGGCTACGGCCTGGCTTACCGTTATGGCGGCCTTTTCGCTGCGGTTCTGTGCCATTTCGGCCTGAACCTGGCGCATTTTGCCGGTTTCAGCTACCCGATGCTGATGCCGTCGTGAACAGGCGGTCATTAGCTGACTTTTGTGTCAAAACCATGAAAGAATGCAGCTAATTTGTTGAACTTTGCACGAATGTCTTAGCGCAGGTCAGATCAGGACTCCTTGATCAAAATCAAACCCTGCAAATATTCATTCAACAAAACCCCCGGCGTGCCGATACCTTTCGAAAGCCTTGCGGATTGAACAGCTAATGCGTAACAACCAGCCGATTACCCAGCGCGAACGGACTTTCCCAGCTCAGCAACGGTTGATTTCGACCACTGATGCCAAGGGCGTGATCACCTACTGCAACGACGCTTTCGTCGAGATCAGCGGTTTCTCCCGCGAGGAGCTGATGCGCGCGCCGCACAACCTGGTGCGCCACCCGGATGTGCCACCCGCAGTGTTTGCGCATATGTGGACCACGCTCAAGCAAGGCCTGCCCTGGATGGGCATCGTCAAGAACCGCTGCAAGTCGGGTGACCATTACTGGGTCAACGCCTATGTCACGCCGGTGTTCGAGAACAATCAGGTGGTAGGTTTCGAGTCGGTGCGGGTCAAGCCCACCGCCGAGCAGGTACGCCGCGCCGAGGCCTTGTACCAGCGCATCAACCAGGGCAAACCGGCGATTCCGCGTCGCGACAAGTGGCTGCCGGTGGTACAGGACTGGCTGCCGTTCATTCTGGTCAGCCAGGTCGGCTTTTTGATCGGCAACTGGCTGGGCCACTCCTGGGGCTTCGCCCTGGCCGCCGGCCTCTCGGTACCGCTCGGCCTGCTCGGCCTGAGCTGGCAGCAACGCGGCCTCAAGCGCCTGCTGCGCCTGGCCGAACAGACCACCTCCGACCCGCTGATCGCGCAGATGTACACCGACAGCCGCGGCGTGCAGGCGCGTCTGGAAATGGCCATGCTCAGCCAGGACGCACGGATGAAAACCTGCCTGACCCGCCTGCAGGACACCGCCGAACACCTTAACGAGCAAGCGCGCCAGTCCGACACCCTGGCCCACAACAGCTCCTCGGGCCTGGAACGCCAGCGGGTCGAGACCGAGCAGGTCGCCGCCGCCGTCAACCAGATGGCCGCCACCACCCAGGAAGTGGCCAACCATGTCCAGCGCACGGCCGATGCCACCCAGGAAGCCAATCGCCTGACCGGCCGTGGCCGCGACATCGCCGGGGAAACCCGCGAAGCCATCCAGCGCCTGTCGGCTGCCGTTGGCGAAACCGGCCTGACCGTCACGCAGCTGGCCCGCGACAGCGACGAGATCGGTGGCGTGGTCGATGTGATCAAGGGCATTGCCGACCAGACCAACCTGCTGGCCCTGAACGCCGCCATCGAAGCGGCCCGTGCCGGCGAGATGGGGCGCGGTTTTGCCGTGGTCGCTGACGAGGTGCGTCAACTGGCACAACGCACCGCTGAGTCCACCGGGCAGATCCACGGCCTGATCGCCAAGCTGCAACAGACCGCCAACAGCGCCGTGCAGACCATGGAAAGCGGTCATCGCCAGGCTGAAGAAGGCGTTGCACGGGTGATGGAAGCCGACCAGGCATTGGTGGGTATCAGTGAAGCGGTGGCCAACATTACCGACATGGCCACGCAGATTGCTGCCGCCACCGAAGAGCAGACTGCGGTTGCCGACGAAATCAGCCGCAACATCAGCACCATCGCCCAACTGGCCGACCAGACCTCGGAACAGGCCCAGCATTCGGCACTGCTCAGCGAAGAGCTGACCCGTACCGCGACCACCCAGTACTCGCTGGTGGAGCGTTTCAACCGCTAAGCCCTTCCGCGCATCGCCTTTGGCGGTGCGCGGCTTCGCGCCTTACCAGTCGAGCGTCAGCCGGCTTTCGAAGTAACGCTCTGCACCGTTCAGCGGGTCCTTGAAGCGCAGGCTGTGGGCCAACAGCTTCAATGGTTTGCTGTAGTCGTCCGGCCCCTGAACGATGTCCGGATAGAACGGATCATTGCAGATACTCGCGCCCAGCGCGGTCATGTGCACGCGCAACTGGTGGGTCTTGCCGGTCACCGGCGACAGCCCGTAGCGCCACAGTTCGCCGTTTTTCTCCAGCACGTCGGCCAGGGTTTCGCTGTTGCTCAGCCCGTCCACCTCCTGCATGCGAAAGAACGGCTCGCCATTGACCAGGCGGCTCTTGTGCACCAACGGGAAAGCACGCTCGGGCAAGGCGCGGGCGATGGCCTGGTAGCGCTTGTCGATCTGCCGGTTGGGGAACAGCGACTGATAGGCCGAACGGCTCTGCGGGTTGGCCGAAAACAGCACCAGCCCGGCGGTATGCCGGTCGATGCGGTGCAAGGGCACCAGATTGGGGTTGTCGAGACGACGGATCAGCCGGCGCAACAAGGTCTGCTCGACATACTCGCCAGTCGGGGTGACCGGCAAAAAATGCGGTTTGTCCGCCACCACCAGGTGCTCATCGATGTGCAGGATGGCCTCTTCGACCGGAATCGGCTTCTCGTTCGGCACTTCGCGAAAATAATGGATGCGCAGGCCCGGACGGTAGACAAGCGAGGCGCTGATCGGCGCCCCCTGAGCATCCAGCACCCGGCCGCGGGCGATGCGATCGAGCCACTGCTCGCGGCCAATGGCCTTGAAGTGCTCGCTCAAGCAATCGAGTACCGTCGCCCAGTTGCCAGGCGGCAGGCACACGGTGCTGGCTTGATGCTGAGCCGGATCGAAGGGGGGCGTGGCCATGGGAACACTCGAGACAGGTGGACCGGCCATTATCCCCCATGCCCGCCCGCTCAGCCAGCTTCGGCGGCTGCAGCCTCGGTGTACTCCTTGAGCCAGCGCAGCACCTCGACCGCCTCCCAACGGCTGGGATCGTAGAGGGCGTACAGCAGGCCCTGATAACCGACCACATCCAGTGGCCGATGATAGCCAGCACGCTGGAACAAGGCTTCGATCTCGGCGAAGCACGTATTGAAGTGCACTTTGTTGAACGGCGTTTTGCCTTCCAGCACCAGGCCGTCAAGGCGCAACTCGAGCACCGCTTCACTCACGACCTCGACAGCCATGCGATTGACGGAATATTTCAGTTGTTCGACATTGACCATTGATCCGGACCCTCGACGCAAGCGCCACCCCTACACTGTATTTATATACAGCATATTCAGAGATGTCGCCGGCGTCAATCAGACAGCCGCTGTCAGACCAGGCCTGGCAGATAACCACTGTCGTAGCGAATGGTCAGCACCTGACGGCGCGGCACATTGGCGCTTAGGCCAAAGTGCACCCACTGGCCGAACTCCAGGATCAACTGATCGAACACCAGGTCACTGTCCATTACCCGCATGGCCAGCTCGCGGGGCGACAACCCGGCAGCGTTGATATCCGCCGCCAGGCCTTGAGTATGAACACTGCCGGCTGAGCCACCGATCGCCTGGTTCAGCGCTTGCGAGCGAAAGCCGCTGCTGACCAGGATCGGCCGCCCGATCAGGCTGCGAATCTCTTCGAGCCCGGCGCTGAGCCGTTGCAGGTTGCTGATGATCTGCTCATTGGGGGTATTGTCGATACCGCGACGTGCGGCGGTTTCCGAGACGGTCATCTCGGCGAGCGTGAAATGCGGGGAAAGCAGCATGGGACCATTCCTTGGCGTTTTGAATTCGCCAAGGATTGTCCCCGCACCGCTCAATCAACGCACGACAGGAAGCGGCTCCCCGCCCACGACTGCTTTACTTCAGAAAGGTCACGACTTGTTCGGCGTCAAACGGCCAGTTCAGCTCCGCCCCGGAATCACATCGGCGCAGCACAGGGATACGCAGGCCATAGGCTTCGAACATGCCCTCATGGTCGGCAATATCAACCAACTCGACCAGCAGCCCATGCTCGACAAACGGCATCAGCAGCGCCTCGGCCACTTCACACAGGTGACACCCCAGGGTGCCGAACAATTGGCATTCAGGAGGCATTTATGGGTACCAGCATCTGTAGGAACGGATCATTATTCTAGGTCTGCATTCGGGGCCAGTCGAGCGCCGCCCTTGAAGTCGGCGAACGGCATTGAAGTGCTGATGCACATCAATGGCCAAATGGCGCAAGTCGTTCAGACTTAATGGTTTTTTCGCTGTTTTCGCAAGGGAGTGTTTTGTGTTTGCCAACCTGTTGATCATCCTGGCCTCATCGCTGGTCGTCATCGCTATCTTCCGGCGCCTGAAGTTGCCGCCGGTACTCGGCTATTTGTGCGTCGGCCTGTTCGTTGGCCCTACCGCCCTGGACTGGGTCAATGAAAGTGAGGAGCTGCCGGACCTGGCTGAAATGGGTGTGGTGTTTCTGCTGTTTTCCTTAGGGCTTGAGTTTTCCCTGTCGAAGATGCTTGCCTTGCGCCAGGTGGTGTTTGGCCTGGGTAGCCTGCAGGTGATCTGCACCAGCATCCTGCTTGCCGGGCTGCTGGCCCTGCTGGGCATGCCGAGCAACGCGGCATTGCTGTTAGGCGCAGGTCTTGCGCTCTCGTCCACGGCAATCGTCAGCAAGGAGCTGACCAGCCTCGGCGAGATTTTCAGCAGCCACGGCCAGAACGCCATCGGCGTGCTGCTGTTCCAGGATGTGGTGGCGGTGTTGCTGCTGACCCTGGTCCCGGTGTTTGCCGGCCAGAGCGGCCAGGCTTGGTATTGGGCCTTGCCCTTGACCCTGGGCAAGACCGTCATCCTCTTCGTCGGCCTGCTGCTGGCCAGCCGCTGGCTGCTGCCGCGCCTGTTCCATGAAGTGGCCAGCTCGCATTCGGCGGAATTGTTCGTGCTTCTGGCCTTGGTGATCGTGCTGCTGACGGCATGGCTGACTCATTTGCTGGGGCTGTCCCCGGCCCTGGGGGCCTTCCTCGCCGGCATGCTGCTGGGCGAAAGCAATTACCGTCATCAGATCGAAGCGGACATCCGCCCGTTCCGCGACATCCTGCTGGGGCTGTTTTTCGTCAGTATCGGCATGCTTATCGACCTGCAACTGTTTGCCAGCCATGGCCTGCAGATCCTCGGCCTGACCCTGGCACTGCTGCTGGTCAAGGGCTGCATCGTCGCCGCCCTGGTGCGGGTGCGCGGCAGCGACGCTGAAACCGCCTGGCGCAGCGGCCTGGCCCTGGCCCAGGGGGGCGAGTTCTGTTTCGCCCTGATGGCGCAGATGCAACAGACCCAGCTGCTGCCCGAGGAGCTGGGGCACCTGCTGCTGGCCGCGACCTTCTGCTCGATGCTGGTCACCCCCCTGCTGCTCCGGGCCGCCCCCGGCATTGCCGCGCGCCTGCATCGCAAGCCCAACCAGGAAGTTCAACTGGAAGAAATCGAAGCCCAGAGCGCCTCGATGAACGGCCATGTGCTGATTTGCGGCTACGGCCGGGTTGGCCAGTCGATCGGGCGCTTCCTGCGCCGCGAGGACATCCCCTTCATCGCGCTGGATGACGACCCGGTGCGGGTTCAGGAAGCCGCCGCCGGGGAAAGTTGCGTGCACTACGGCGACTCGCGCCGTGGCGAACTGCTCACGGCCATCGGCCTTGAGCGGGCGCGGCTACTGGTGATAGCCGTGGACAAGACCGACATCGCCCTGAGCGTGCTCAAGGCCGCCCGCGCACGTCACGCCCAGGTGCAGATCCTGGTACGCACCCGCGACGACAGCCAGCGCGACGAGTTGCGCGCGGCCGGCGCCACGGCGGTGGTCCCGGAACTGCTGGAATCGAGCCTGATGCTGGCCTCCCATGCCCTGGTGATGCTCGGCCTGCCGCAAGATCAGGTACAGCACCGGGTGGATGAGGTGCGCAAGACCCGCTACCGCCTGCTGCATGCCTTCTACCATGGCGCCCAGACCAGCCCGGTCGACAGTGAAGGCCTGCCCAAGGCCATGATGCACGCGGTCAACCTCGGCGCCGAAGCCTTCGCTTGTGGCCGTACCTTGAGCGAGCTGGGCCTTGAACAACTGGGCGTCGAGCTGCAGGCGGTCCAGCGCCAGGGCGAGGAGCTGCAAGTGGATACCGGCACCTGCCTGCACGCCGGTGATGCGGTACTGGTCAGCGGCCCGTTGAGCGCCGTGGAAGCCTGCCAAGCACGCTTGCTCGCCGGGCGCTGAACGATTCAGTCCTGACTGGTGGCGCCGATCTTGTGAATCGACAGGTCGGCGCCGTAATACTCTTGCTCCTGACTCAGGCGCAGACCGAGCAACAGTTTGATCCCCCCGTACACGGCAAAGCCGCCGATCAGGGCCACCAGAACCCCGGCCAAACTGCCGAGCAACTGGCTGACCAGGCTGACCCCGCCCAGCCCGCCCAAGGCACTCTGACCGAAGATCCCGCAGGCAATTGCGCCCCATACCCCGCACAAGCCATGCAACGGCCACACGCCCAGCACGTCATCGATCTTCCAGGTGTTCTGCGCGGCGATAAAGCAGCCGACAAACAAGGCGCCGGCAATCGCCCCGGTAGCCAGCGCGCCCACCGGGTGCATCAGGTCGGAACCTGCGCACACCGCCACCAACCCGGCCAACGGGCCGTTGTGCAGGAAGCCCGGGTCATTGCGCCCTACCACCAAGGCCGCCACCGTTCCGCCAACCATGGCCATCAACGAGTTGACCGCCACCAGGCCGCTGACCCCTTGCAGGGTTTGTGCGCTCATGACGTTAAAACCGAACCAGCCGACGATCAGGATCCACGAACCCAGCGCCAGGAAAGGAATGTTCGACGGCGCAAACGCCACCAGCTTGCCGTCGCGATAACGGCCGTTGCGCGGCCCCAGCAGCAATACCGCTGCCAGTGCCAGCCAGCCCCCCATGGCATGCACCACGACAGAGCCGGCAAAATCATGGAAGCCTGCACCAAAACGTGCCGCCAGCCAGGCCTGCAGGCCAAAGTTGCCATTCCAGACGATGCCTTCGAAGAATGGGTAGACAAAGGCCACGATCAACACCGTGGCGCACAGTTGCGGGGCAAAGCGTGCCCGTTCGGCGATACCGCCGGAAATGATCGCCGGAATCGCCGCGGCAAAGGTCAGCAGGAAAAAGAACTTCACCAGGCTGTACCCATGCGCCTGGCTCAACACCTGCGCCGGCTGCAGAAAGCTGACGCCGTAGGAAATCCAGTAGCCGATGAAAAAGTACGCCAGGGTCGAGACGGCAAAATCGCTGAGAATCTTCGACAGGGCGTTGACCTGGTTCTTGTGCCGCACAGTGCCCACCTCAAGGAAGGCGAAACCTGCGTGCATGGCCAGGACCATCACCGCACCGAGCAAAATGAACAGCGTGTTGGAGCCGTGGACCAGGGTGTCCACTGCGCTTTGCAAATTTTCCATGGAGTAGGCAGGCCTGCAAAAAAGCACCAAGACAGCTCAGATACACCCCTTCGTGCACCAACCTGGATCGTTGTCACGGCCACCTCCCTGGCCAATCCGGGTGATACGGGAGTTTTTCCTTGGGTTTGTCGTGGATTGGGTTAAGGTTTACAGGTCCGGTGTTTGTCCACGCCCACAAGCGGCGCAGGCACCGGCCCCGGCGCACCACGGCAAAGCAAAAGCTGTACCAGTGAATTGCACTTGAACCTTCGCCCGCGCCCACGACTCGAAATAGCCATACACACTGTTAGGGAGAGCCCCATGGCCAGCAAATCGGCAAAGACTGCTCAAGAAATACTGATGGCTGACTTCCAGGCCCTGGTACGCGATACCGAGAAGCTGCTGGAACACACCGCAACCCTGGCTGGCGATCAGGCCGATGAACTGCGCGAACAGATCCACGACAGCCTGCTGCGCGCCCGGGAAACCCTGCAACTGACCCAGGACTCGGTACGCGAACAAGGCCAGGCGGCCCTGAGCGCCACTGAAGATTACGTGCAGAGCAATCCCTGGCAGTCGATCGGCATCGCCGCCGGTGTCGGCTTCCTGATTGGCTTGCTGGCCACCCGCCGCTGAGGACCGAGCATGGAAAGCGAACCACTGGCCGGCGCCGGCCCCTCCAGCAAGCGCCTCGGTGCGGCGGTACTGGGCCTGTTGCACGGCCATGTCGAACTGTTTGGCATCGAATTGCAGGAGCAGAAGGCCCGGACCCTGAGCCTGCTGCTGTTGGCCGGGCTGGCCCTGGTATTTGCCCTGCTGTTGCTGACCGCCCTCTCCGGCCTGGTGCTGGTGATGCTCTGGGACAGTTATCGTCTGGCGGGCATCGTTGGCCTGTGCGTGTTCTATGGGCTGGCGGCGCTGTTTTGCGGCCTGCGCCTGAAGGCTGCGATGTTCGATGAATCGTCGCCGTTCAGCTCGACCCTCGAAGAACTTGCCAAGGACCGGGAGCGCCTGTTGCCATGAGCCTGCCTGAACTACCGCAATCCGCCAACCGCCGAGAGCTGCGCAAGGCCCTGGTGCGTCTGCGCCTGGAGATGCACCGCCAGGAGATTCGCCATGAGTCCGGGCAACTGCTCAACCCCCTGACCCGCCTGCGCGCCATGGGCGACTCGCTGCAAGGCGGCCTGGGCATCAAGCACGCGCCGTTGTGGGGCATTGGTGCCGTGGTGCTGCTGGGTTTCCTGACCGGCAAAGGCGCCCGCAGCGGTAGCGTCAGCCGCTTGGTGAAATTGGCCACCAGCTTGATCCCGTTGTTGAAGCTGGCCATGCAAGGCGCTGGTAGCAAGCGGTAAGTGCCGCCAGCACGACAGGCAGCGCCTGGGTTACGACCGCTGCGCGCGTGATCGCGGGTCAAGCCCGCTCCCACAGATCGGCGCGCTCACTCTTGATCTACCTGCCCCGACCTAAGCTCACAAAGCCACTTGCAGCGCCGCCCCCTAACCGCGAAGCTACCCCCCAGCCCCCGCACCGGAGAAATGGCCTTGGATTGGCACACCCTGCTCACCCGCGAACGCCTCGGCAAACCCCTGCACAGCCCCGAAGAACTCGGCCGCAGCCCGTTCCACAAAGACCACGACCGGATCATCTTCTCCGGCGCCTTTCGCCGCCTGGGGCGCAAGACCCAGGTACACCCGGTGTCAAGCAACGACCACATCCACACCCGCCTGACCCATTCCCTGGAAGTCAGCTGCGTCGGCCGCTCGCTGGGCATGCGCGTTGGCGAAACCCTGCGCGCCAGCCTGCCGCAATGGTGCGAACCCAGCGACCTGGGCATGGTCGTGCAGTCAGCCTGTCTGGCCCATGACATCGGCAACCCACCCTTCGGCCATTCCGGCGAAGACGCTATCCGTCACTGGTTCCAGCAGGCCGCCGGGCGCGGCTGGCTGGATGCGATGAGCGAGCCCGAGCGCGCCGACTTTCTTAACTTCGAAGGCAATGCCCAGGGTTTCCGGGTGCTCACCCAACTTGAGTACCACCAGTTCGATGGCGGCACCCGACTGACCTATGCCACCTTGGGCACCTACCTGAAGTACCCCTGGACTGCGCGCCATGCCGACGCACTGGGTTACAAGAAACACAAGTTCGGCTGCTACCAGAGCGAACTGCCATTGCTCGAACAGATTGCCCGCAAGCTCGGCCTGCCACAGCTCGAAGAACAACGCTGGGCACGCCATCCACTGGTGTACCTGATGGAGGCGGCCGATGACATCTGCTATGCCCTGATCGACCTGGAAGACGGCCTGGAAATGGACTTGCTTGACTATGCCGAAGTGGAGTCGCTCCTGCTGAGCCTGGTGGGTGACGACCTGCCGGAAACCTACCGTCAGCTGGGCCCGGACGACTCTCGACGGCGCAAACTGGCGATCCTGCGCGGGAAAGCCATCGAACACCTGACCAACGCCGCCGCGCGTGCCTTCGTCGAGCAACAGCACGCCCTGCTGGCAGGCACACTCCACGGTGATCTGGTCGAGCATATGCATGGCCCGGCCAAACGCTGTGTATTGCAGGCCAAGGACATCGCGCGCAAGAAGATCTTCCAGGACAAACGCAAGACCCTGCATGAAATTGGTGCCTACACCACCCTGGAAATTCTCCTCAACTCGTTCTGTGGCGCCGCCCTGGAGCAGCACGGCGGCCGCACGCCCTCGTTCAAGAGCCGGCGTATCCTCGACCTGCTGGGTAACAACGCGCCAAGCCCCAACGCCTCACTGCACACTTCCTTCCTGCGCATGATCGACTTCATTGCCGGGATGACGGACAGCTATGCCAGTGAAATGGCCCGTGAAATGACTGGCCGTTCCAGCCCGACCTGAACGGCTGCGACGCACTGTCCGGGTACCGGACGGTGCGTGCGTATCCGTAGCAAGTAGGAAATAACTTACACGCAGATAACGATCATCAACAGACCGGCACTTTCGTAACTTCACCTTACTTTCAACCCGCCCAACACCCGCCCTACAAAGAACCCTCTGTAATCTCCGCTTGCAAAGTTAGTAGGACTTTTCCTATATATCGATTAACACGCCTTGAGTTCATGTGCGACCAGTTCTATCTGCGTTAAGGTGCTATTCCTCTCTGGCACCTTTATGGAAGTTCAACATGTACTCTGTATTCATCGTCGACGATCACCCGGTCATCCGCCTGGCGGTGCGCATGCTTCTGGAGAACGAAGGCTATCGAGTGGTCGGGGAATCGGACAATGGCGTGGACGCCATGCAAATGGTTCGTGAATGCCTGCCTGACCTGATCATCCTCGACATCAGCATCCCGCGGCTGGACGGCCTGGAGGTGCTCTCGCGCTTCCATGCCATGGGCGTCCCCGCAAAAATGAAAATCCTGGTACTGACCGCGCAATCGCCGGCGCTCTTCGGCAGCCGCTGCATGCATTCGGGCGCCGCTGGCTATGTGTGCAAAGCAGAAGACCTCTGCGAACTGCTCAGCGCAATAAAAGCTGTACTTTCCGGCTACAACTATTTCCCAAGTCAGGCCATCAACCCTGTACGTCGCCAGGATGATTCGGTATCGGAACTGGACCTGTTCAAACAGGTCAACGATCGCGAACTGATGGTTCTGCAACTATTTGCCCAAGGTAGAAGTAACAAGGAAATCGCCCAGGGCATGTTCCTCAGCAACAAGACCGTCAGTACTTACAAGAAAAGACTGATGCAAAAGCTCAAAGCCAACTCACTGGTCGAATTGATTGAGATGGCGAAACGCAATGCACTGGTTTGAGGCCACTCATGCATAGGCAACGCCTGATCCTGTTACTGTGCGCTGCCCTGGCCTGCCTGAGCCTTGCCGCCCAGGCAGATGAAGTCGCCGCCAGCCTGTTCACGCTGTTCAGCCGTGCCGGTGCGCTGCCCACAAAACTGCCACTGACGTCGACCCAGCGGATGTGGGTCCAAGGCAAGGGCCAACTGGTTCTGGGGACTTCAGCGCCGGATTACCCGCCCTTTGACATGACCGCCAGCGGCCGTGATTACGAAGGCCTGACCGCCGACTTCGCCGGGTTGATCGGTTCGGCACTGAACCTGCCGATCCAGGTTCAACGTTTCGCTACTCGCCAGGAGGCGGTTAAGGCCCTGGTACAAGGACAGATCGACCTGCTGGGCAGTACCAACGGCTTCGAGGCAGCGACTCCCGGCATTGCCCTGTCCAAGCCTTATGCCGTCGATCAGCCGGTGCTGGTGACCCGCGAGAACGAGTCACGCCCGCTCGATATGGGCCTGGCGGGCCTGCGCCTGAGCATGGTCTATCACTACCTGCCGTTGGATGAAGTGCTGGCCAGTTATCCTGATGCCACCATCCAGTCATACCCGTCCTATCAGAATGCACTCAATGCGGTCGCCTTCGACCAGGCCGATGTGTTTCTGGGCGATACCATCTCGACCCACTACCTTATCAACCAGGGCCATCTGCAAAACGTCAAGATGGCCAACTTCGGCAAGCACGAGCCCGTAGGCTTCAGCTTCGCCGTGCGACACGACAACCAGACCCTGCTGGAACTGGTCAACACCACCCTCGACCTGGTGTCCAGCAGCACCCGAGAAAGCATCTTCAAACGCTGGAGTGCCGGCAGCGACGTCTTGCTGACCGACCGCAAACTGCAGTTGTCACAACGTGAGGAGCGCTGGCTGAGCGGGCATCCGGTGGTGCGGGTGGTGGTTAACGAAACCGCTGCGCCGTTGACCTTCTTCGATAGCGCCGGCAACTTTCGCGGGATTGCCGCCGATTTGCTGGAACTTATCCGCCTGCGTACCGGGTTGCGCTTCGAAGTGCAACGGGCCAGCGGTATCAGCGATATGATCGACCGCCTCAACCATGACCAGGCGGACGTCATCGCAGCGATTTCACCCAGCCCTCGTCGCGCCGGGACCCTGGCGATCAGTCGCCCTTACCTGGAAAACTCCTACGTACTAATGACCCGCAAGGGTGCTGACAGCCCCGATTCGCTCGAGCAGATGGCCGGCCGGCGTCTGGCCCTGACCCGCGACAGCCCCTTGTACGATGATTTGCGCCAACGCTTTCCCGATATTCAACTGGTGGAGACCGAGAGCACGTTCTACTCCACTTCATTGCTGGCCAGTGGCCAAGTCGATGCGGCCATCACGGCGCTGATCAATGCCAACTTCAGCCTCGTGTCCCAGCGCGACTTGATGATCCGCTCCTCGGTCGGCGCGGAACCGGCCACCTTCGCCATGGCCACTGCGCGCAGCGCCCAGGAACTGGCGTCGATCCTCGACAAGGCGCTGTTGAGCATCGACCCGGAGGAACTGGGCATCATCAATAGCCGCTGGCGCGGCTACAGCACCGAAACCGACGCCTATTGGCAAAAATACCAGCGCCTGATTCTCCAGGTGGTCCTGGGTACCAGCCTGTTGCTCCTGCTGTCACTGGCCTGGAACGCCTGGATGCGCCGCCAGATCAAGCAACGTGAGGCCGCCGAACGGGCCCTGAACGACCAGCTCGAGTTCATGCGCGCCCTGCTCAACGGCACTCCCCATCCCATGTACGTTCGCGATCGCGACGGACTGCTGCAAAGTTGCAACGACAGTTACCTGGAAGCTGTCGAGGCGCAACTGAGCGACGTGCTGGGCAAAAGGATCCAGGACAGCACCCTGGGCGACAGTTGCTATGCCAGTCAGATCCAGGCCGATTACCAGAAGGTCATGCACGAAGGGATCCCGTTGATCGTTGACCGGCCGCTGTTGCTCAAGGAGCGCGAACTGACCATCTACCACTGGATCCTGCCTTATCGGGATTCCCTGGGCGAAGTCCAGGGGATCATTGGCGGCTGGATCGATATCAGCGAGCGACGCCAGCTGATTCAGGACCTGCGCCTGGCCAAGCAGCGGGCCGATGACGCCAATCGCGCCAAAAGCGTCTTCCTGGCGACCATCAGCCATGAAATACGCACGCCGATGAATGCCATCATCGGCATGCTCGAACTTACGCTCAAACGCGCGGATCAAGGGCATATCGATCGCCCGGCCATCGAGGTAGCCTACAATTCGGCCAAAGAACTGCTGGCCTTGATTGGCGACATCCTCGACATGGCGCGCATCGAATCCGGGCACCTGACCCTCGCACCGGAGCCTGTCAACCTGGCGGAGCTGGTCGAATCGGTCGGTCGCGTGTTCGATGGCGTGGCCCGGCAAAAGGACCTGCTCCTGCGCCTGGAGATTGCCCCGCAGGCCCACTGCGAGGTCCTGCTCGACCCCCTGCGTTTCAAGCAAATCCTGTCGAACCTGGTCAGCAACGCGATCAAGTTCACCGAAAAAGGGCAAGTCACCGTACACCTGGCCCTGGAGCCCGGCCCCGCTGCCAACCGGCCGACCTTGCGGGTAACGGTACAGGACAGTGGCATCGGTATTAGCCCACAGGACCAGCAGCGCTTGTTCCTGCCGTTCGCCCAGGCCAACCCGGACAGCAACCTGGCCCGCAGCGGCACCGGCCTCGGCCTGGCGATCAGCCGCGACCTGTGCCAGTCGATGGGAGGCAACCTGACCCTGCACAGCGTGCTCGGCCAGGGCACCCATGTGCACATCGGCATGCCCATGACCCTGTTGGCGGAAACCCCCAAGCCTGCTCCGGCACCGCCAGAGCCCTGTGCCGTGCTGCCCCCGCTGCGCGTACTGGTCATCGATGACCATCCCGCCAACCTGCTGCTGATTGCCCAGCAGTTGACCTTTCTGGGGCTTGAACATGCAAGCGCCGACAATGGACTGAGTGGCCTGAGCACCTGGCGCCAGGGGCAGTTCGATGTGGTGATCGTCGATTGCAACATGCCACAGTTGAATGGCTACCAGTTCACCCAGGCAGCGCGAGACCACGAACGGCAGTATCAATGGGTCCCCTGCACCATCCTCGGCTACACCGCCAACGCCCAGCCGGAGGTACGCGAGCGCTGCCGCCAGGTTGGCATGGACGACTGCCTGCTCAAGCCCATCAGCCTCAATGCACTGAGCCGGCGCCTGGCCGAAGCGCCCTTGCTGGCCGCACAGCCGCCAGCGCCTGCACCGCTGCCATTCGACCTGCAGGGGCTGGAGCCGGTGGTGGGCAAGAGCATGAGTGATTTACGCCAACTGCTCGAAGAACTGCTGCGCAGTTTCAAACATGACCGCGCCTCGCTCAAGGCCATCGATCCGCTCGGCGATGCAGTGCAACTGATGAATCAGGCACACAAGATTCTCGGACCCGCCCGCATCATTCAGGCCGACAGTCTGATTCAGGCCTGCGAGCAGCTGGAGGCCGATTGCCAGAGCAACCAGGCAGCATCGGTATTGGAGGATCGCCAGCAGCAGCTACTGAGCGTCTTGAGCGCGCTTGAAGACGCGTTGCAGGGGTACTTGCACGCACAGCCAGCCCAACGATCGCGGGGCAACACCTGAACAGGCGGCGGGGCAGAAACGAAAACGGCGGCCACTGGGGCCGCCGTTTCAGCAGGATCAGGAAGCCGGGTTAACCGGGTTTTCCGGATACCAGGCGTCCAGCAACGGGCTGACTTCGATTTTGGTCAGTTCGCTGCGGCCTTTGAGCCAGCTTTCAACAGTTGCACGCTGCTCTTCAGTGACCGAGCCACGCTCGGCCTTGCAGACCAGACCGAAGTCGTCGCCGCCAACGTAGTCCAGACCATTGGCATCCATGGCGTCATCCAGGAAAGCATCGAGGAAGGCGTCAATGGCTTCGTCGGACAGATCTTCCTTGAATTCCAGGTTCAGCTCAAAACCCAGCTCCTGGAATTCATCCACGCAGAGTTTTTTGCGCAGACGGCGGGAACGGTTAGTGGCCATGAAACAATCCTCTTGAGTATTAACGCGCGGCACTTTACCAGTTTCGCCGCGCCCTTGCCGGACTAAAAGCCGATAAGCTGCTGCTCGATCCGGTATTCACAGGCCCATGGGCCTTCGGCTTGGGGCATAATGCGCGCTATATTTTTCCGTATCGGGGCCTTCACCTTTTTTCGCTCCGTTTTTTTCACCCCTCGCTCGCAGGGTTTTATCGCACATGATCAGATCTCTTCGCCCTCTTCTGCTTGCCGGCCTGCTGATGCCCCTGGCGCTTTCCAGCCACGCGGCCGCGGTCAACACCACGCTCTCACCGAAAGTGCAGCAAGCGCTGAAAACCAACAAACTGCAGGATTCGGCCCTGTCGCTGGTGATGCTGCCGCTCAACGGCCCGGGCACTCCGACCGTGTTCAATGCCGATGTCTCGGTCAACCCGGCCTCGACCATGAAGCTGGTGACCACCTATGCCGCCCTGGAAATGCTCGGCCCCACCCACCAGTGGAAGACCGAGTTCTACAGTGATGGCCCGCTGCGCAATGGCGTGCTGCAGGGCAACCTGTACCTCAAGGGCGGTGGCGACCCGAAACTGAACATGGAAAAGCTCTGGCTGCTGATGCGCGACCTGCGCGCCAATGGCGTGCAGACCATCAGCGGTGACCTGGTGCTTGACCGCAGCCACTTCATCCAGCCGCAACTGCCGCAGTTCAACGATGACGGCGGCGATGAGAACAAGCCCTTCCTGGTCAAGCCCGACTCGCTGCTGATCAACCTCAAGGCCTTGCGCTTCGTCGCCCGTAACGACGGTGGCAAGGTCCTGGTGTCGGTCGAGCCGCCGATTGCCAACATTCGCATCGACAACCAGGTCAAGGCGGTCAACGCCAAGCAGTGCAGCGGCGACGTGCGCTACAACCCGGTGGTTCAGGCCGACGGCGTCAGCGTCGTGGTCAGTGGCCAGTTGGGCGATGGCTGCAACTCGCAAACCTACCTGTCGCTGCTTGATCACCCGACCTACGCCGCCGGTGCGGTACGGGCGATCTGGAACGAACTGGGTGGTAGCATCCAGGGCCGCGACCGGGTCGACAACGTGCCGAAAAGCGCCCGTTTGCTGGCGCGCGCCTTCTCTCCGGACCTGGTCGAGATCATCCGCGACATCAACAAGTACAGTAACAACACCATGGCCCAGCAGTTGTTCCTGAGCCTGGGTGCGCAGTTCCGTACCGACGCCGATGGTGACGACGCCCGTGCCGCCCAGCGCGTGGTGCGTCAGTGGTTGGCGAAAAAAGGCATCACCGCGCCGCACCTGATCATGGAAAACGGCTCGGGCCTGTCGCGCGCCGAACGGGTCAGCACCCGGGAAATGGCGGCCCTGCTGCAAGCTGCCTGGAACAGCCCGTACGCCGCCGAGTTCATCAGCTCGATGCCGCTGGTGGGGATGGACGGCACCATGCGCAAGCGCCTCAAGCGCACCGCCATGACCGGTGAAGCGCACATCAAGACCGGCACCCTGAATACCGTACGGGCCATCGCCGGCTTCAGCCGCGACAGCAACGGCAACACCTGGGCGGTGGCGGCGATCCTCAACGATCCGAAACCCTGGGGTGCTTCGGCAGTGCTCGATCAGGTCCTGCTGGACCTGTACCGCCAGCCAAAGCTGGTCAACAGCACCGCCGCCATTCAGCCCTGAGCCTGGCTCAGGGCTGTTCGCCCTCGACCCGGTCGCGGCCAGCCTGCTTGGCCGCATACACCCCCGAGTCGGCGCGCAGCAGCAAGGCATCGGCGCCCTCCCCGGGGCGCCAGCCGGCTACGCCGAAACTCGCCGTGACCATGCCGACACCGTCCACCGGCATACTGCGCAAGCCCTGCCAGAGTTCCAAGGCCAGGGTGTAGGCCCGTTCGGCATTGCTGCCCGGGCACAGGACCATGAACTCCTCGCCACCCAGGCGGCAGAACACGTCGGTGCGGCGCAAGCGATGGTTGATGCGCTGGCACAGGCTGCGTAGTACATGGTCACCCACGGCATGACCATACAGGTCGTTGATCCGCTTGAAGTGGTCGATATCCAGCATGATCACTGCCAGATCCTGACTATCGCGCTGGGCCCGCTCAAGTTCGGTTTTGAGCCGCTCCTGGAAGTAACGCCGGTTGTGGATGCCGGTCAGCGAGTCCGTCACTGACAACGCCCGCAGCTCCTCCTCGACGCGTTTGAGATCGGAAATATCCGTCAGGTAGCCATGCCACAAGGTAGCGCCCTGCTCGGCCGGCTCCGGCGTGGCCTCGCCACGTATCCAGCGCATCCCGGCCGCCGGCAGGACCACCCGATACTCCTCGCGCCAGGGCGTCAGGTGATCGGCGGAGTAGCGGATTGACGCGCGCACCCGCGCCAGATCGTCCGGGTGAATGCGCTCGAACACCGCCGTCGCATCCTCGCGCAGACGCTGCGGGTCGATCTCGTAGATATCGCGCAAACCTTCGCTTGCATAGCTGAAACAGGAGTGGCCATCGCGGTCGAGGTGGAACTGATAGATGCCACCGGGCACCTCGGCGCTGAGTTTCTCCAGCAGGCGGTCACGGGCTGCCAGGGCCTCGTGCACACGCTTGCGCTCCGTGACATCGATGCAAATGGCCAGGTGCCCGACCCACAGCCCGTGCTCGTCGAGCACCGCGGTGACCAGCATATTGGCCAGCAGGTGGCTGCCATCCTTGCGCAACAGCGTCCACTCGCCCGGTTCGCTTTCACCCTCCTGGACCGTCTCGGCAAACATCGCCTGGGCCGCGCTGACCTCGCGGCCATAACGTTGGCTCAAGGCTCGTGCGCGGGCCTGCAGTTCCTGCGGCAATACCAGATCTTCAAGGGTCAGTTGGCCGATGACTTCAGCGCTGTGATAGCCGAGCATGCGTTCGGCACCGGCGTTGAAGGTACTGATCACCCCGCGCAAGCTGGTGGCAATGATTGCCACCTGGGTCGCGGCATCAAGCACGCTGCGCAGCTGATTATGGGTGTCGCGCAACGACTGCTCGCTGACGCGCAACTCGCCAGTGCGCTGCTCGACCAGGGTCAGGGCCCGCTGGCGCTGGCCGAACAGGCTGAACAGCAACGCGCTGAGCAACAGGCTGAGCAGGCCGCCAAGCAGTACCACGGCGTTCACCGCCGAGGAGCGATTGGCCTCCATGAACGCCAGACTCGGCTGAATATCCAGCTGGTAGTCATGATCGGCCAGGCGCAACAGATGGCTGGCGGTCAGCTCAGTGCTGGCGCCCTCGTTGCCCGACTGAAACAACACCTCACGCCGGCCTTGCCCGGACAGGTCGAGAATGCGCACTACCAGATTGTCCTGGCTCGGGCTGGGCAGCCCTTCGGCCATCAGTTGCTGCAGGCTGATCACCGCCAGCACGTAGCCGTCAGGGGCGCTGGCAGTATTGCCGGGCGCGAACACCGGGGCCACCATCAGCACGCCCCGGGTAAAAGCCGGATCGACATTGCTCAGGTTCAGCGGCGCCGAAACGGCCATGCTGCCAGGCTGCCGGGCGCGATCCAGAGCAGCCTGGCGCAGCGGTTGGGATAGCATATCCAGGCCCAGGGGCTGCGCCTGGTGACTCAGCGCCTGGGTGTAGTACAGCGGATAATAAAACGGCCGCGGCGCCGCGACCTGCAGGCTGCCCGCGTCAGTGAGTTCATGGATGGCAAAGGGTTTGCCGAGTGTCTGTGCGGCGCCGCGCTCGAACGCCTCGCGCGCCTCGCCGGCTACCCGTGGCGCCCAGGCATAGGCCTGGGTCCGGTAGAGCAAAGGTTGGGCATAGCCGTTGAACGCATCCAGGGTAACGTTTGAGGAGAACACAAAGAAACGGCGCAGGCCGTCAAGACGCTGCACCTGGTCCTCGAAGCGTTCTTCGATACGGCTGTAGCGTTCGCTGGCCAGCAGTTCGAAGCGCTGCCGCAGCTGCTGGTGGTACAGGTCATGAGTCGCCAGCGCCAGCAGCGCTGTCAACAGGCTGCCGGCCACAAACGCCACACCGGCCACCAGCCAGGCGGAAACTTCTTCGCTGACAAAGCCGAGCATCTTCGGACGAGCGACGTGCATCGACATAGAAAGCACTCAAAACGCCAGCGTCCTGCGGATCGCGGGCTCTGATTGAGTTATAGCCATTAGCCATTAACGAAGCAATCATCGCCCGCGACAATCAGCCGATCAGCGCGCCTGGATCTTCCATGCCCGGTGAATCTTGCTATTGCGGGCAAAGTCCGGGTCCAGGGTCTGGGCACTGATCTCTTCCACCGCGTAGCGCTCAGCCAGGTTTTCATCGAGCTGGAACTTGCGGAAGTTGTTCGAGAAGTACAGCACGCCCCCCGGCGCCAGGCGTGCCACGGCCAGGTCGAGCAACTCGACATGATCGCGCTGCACGTCGAATACGCCTTCCATGCGCTTGGAGTTGGAGAAGGTCGGCGGGTCGATGAAGATCAGCTCGTACTCGTCGCGGCAGGCTTGCAGCCAGGCCATGACGTCGCCCTGCTCCAGGCGGTTCTTGTCCGAAAAGCCATTGAGCGACAGGTTGCGCCGCGCCCAGTCCAGGTAGGTCTTGGACAAATCGACGCTGGTGGTGCTGCGCGCACCGCCCTTGGCCGCATGCACACTGGCCGTGGCGGTGTAGCAGAACAGGTTGAGGAAGCGCTTGCCCGCAGCCTCGCGCTGAATGCGCAGGCGCATCGGACGGTGGTCGAGAAACAGCCCGGTGTCCAGGTAATCGGTGAGGTTGACCAGCAGCTTGACGCCGCCCTCCCGCACTTCCAGGAACTGACCCTGGGTGCTCTGGCGCTCGTACTGACGGGTGCCGGTCTGGCGCTCACGGCGCTTGACCACCACCCGGCTCTGGTCGATACCCAACGCCTGGGGAATCGCTGCCAGGGCGTCGAACAGGCGCGCCTGGGCTTTTTCCGGATCGATCGAGCGCGGTGCGGCATACTCCTGCACATGCACCCAATCCTGGTACAGGTCGATGGCCAGGGCGTACTCGGGCATGTCGGCATCGTACAGGCGATAGCAACTGACGTTCTCGCGCTTGGCCCACTTGCCCAGTTGCTTGAGGTTCTTCTGCAGGCGGTTGGCGAACATCTGCCCGCCTTCGCTCAGGCGGGCCGGCTCGCTGGCCACGGCAGCGGGCGAACGCTGCTCGGCAACTTCGCCGTTGCGCTCCGGCTGACGGCGCTCGCCGGTGACGAACTGATCGGGCTGGACCTTGATCAACAGCAGCTTGCACGGCAAGGCGCCGTTCCAGAAGGCGTATTGCTTGTGGCTACGGATGCCCATGCGTTTGCCCAGGTCCGGGGCACCGGTGAACACCGCCGCTTCCCAGTTCAGGCAGGCCTGGCGCAGACGCTCGCCGAGGTTCTGATAGAGGTACAAAAGGCTGGCCTCGTCGCCCAGACGCTCGCCATACGGCGGGTTGCAGATCACCAGGCCTTTCTGGTTCTGGTCCGGGCGCGGCTCGAAGGTGCCGACTTCGCCCTGGTAGATCTTCACCCAATCGCTCAGGCCTGCGCGTTCGACGTTGTTGCGGCCTGGCTGGATCAGCCGTGGATCGGCTTCGTAACCACGGATCCACAGCGGTGGACGAGCCAGGCCGGCTTCGGCACGGGCCAGCGCCTCGTCATGGAGTTTGCGCCACAGTGCTGGCACGTGGCCGAGCCAGGCGCTGAAACCCCAACGCTCGCGACGCAGGTTCGGTGCGATATCGGCGGCGATCATTGCCGCTTCGACCAGGAAGGTGCCCACGCCGCACATCGGGTCAGCCAGGGCGCCGCCTTCGGCGGCGATGCGCGGCCAGCCGGCACGGATCAACACCGCGGCAGCGAGGTTTTCCTTCAACGGTGCAGCGCCTTGCTGCAGGCGGTAGCCGCGCTGGTGCAGGCTGTGGCCAGACAGGTCCAGGGACAGGATCGCCTCGCCGCGCTCCAGGCGCAGGTGCACGCGCAGGTCAGGGTTGAGCTTGTCCACCGACGGGCGCTCACCACTGCTGGTGCGCAGTTTGTCGACGATCGCATCCTTGACCTTCAAGGCGCCGAAGTGGGTGTTGTCGATGCCCGAACCATGACCGCTGAACTCCACCGCCAGCGAGCCGCTGGCTTGCAGGTGATCCTGCCACTCGACTTCATTGACGCCGTCGTAGAGGTCGTCGGCGTTTTTCATGTTGAAGCGCTTGAGCACCAGCAGCACGCGGTTGCCCAGACGCGACCACAGGCACAGCCGGTAGGCGGTTTCCATGTCGGCGGTGCCGCGAATCGCCGAGGTGTGCTCACGCACTTCTTCAAGGCCAAGGCCACGCGCTTCTTCAGCAAGCAGGCCTTCAAGGCCTTTGGGGCAGGTGAGGTAAAGTTCGAAACGGTCCGACATGGGGTATCCAGAGCCTTGAGCAATAAAGTGGAAGAGCAAGCGCATCGCCCTTCCGATGTTTAATCGAACGCCTTTCCACAGCGTTCGAGTGGCGCTTTTTTACGCCGGGCCACCCGCCAACCTGACTTTTGCCATGGCAGAAAAGTCTTTGATTGCCGAGCAGAATGAAAAATTCAGGTAAAAAACCGGGAAAAATGACCCTTCGTCGTTTTACCTTCGTTGTTACAAATTATCACATGGCAATGGCCAGATGATTTCGTTTCAGACCAAACCCTGATCATAGCGGGCTTTGCGCCAGATCCTAATCAGACGCATTTATTTACTTATCCTGTGACCCTATGAAAGGTTACGTCCTTATGACAAAACGATCATTCACACTGTGTCGTGCATTGGTTAGAACTGATCTCAGGTTGTCACCGCAACGGTACAACACTTCCGCTCGCGACGCCGGCAGCGAGCGCAAACCGGCAGAACGATTCTGCCCGACCTTCTAGAGGTCGACGGGACATTACAGTCAACAAGTGAGGGCAACACCCTATGAGAAGACTTAAGCGTGATCCGTTGGAACGAGCTTTTTCACGTGGCTACCAATATGGGGTCACCGGCAAATCCCGCGAGCTTTGCCCCTTTACTCTACCGTCTGTACGTCAGGCATGGATCAATGGCTGGCGCGAAGGACGCGGCGACAACTGGGACGGTATGACCGGCACTGCGGGTATCCATAGACTCAACGAACTTCACGCCGTTGGCTGAACGAGGAACTGAATCCGATTACCATGCACGCCCCATCCGGGCGGCGGGCTAAGGCCCAGGGGCCCCTTGAGGGGGCCCTTTTTTATGCCTGCCGTTTCAGCGTGGCAAGGCTGCGATGGCATCCACTGCCTCACGGATCAGGGCCGGCCCCTTGTAGATGAACCCCGAGTAGATCTGTACCAGGCTGGCACCGGCGGCAATCTTCTGCGCCGCATGCTTGCCTTCGGTAATCCCGCCTGCGGCAATGATCGGCAGCTTGCCGCCCAGCTCGCCGGCCAGCACCTTGACAATATGGGTGCTTTTTTCCAGCACCGGCGCGCCCGACAGGCCACCCGCCTCATCACCATGCAACAACCCTTCGACGCCTTCGCGGCCAAGGGTGGTGTTGGTGGCGATTACCGCGTCCATGCCTGCCTCGAGCAGGGCCGAAGCCACCAGCGCGGTTTCTTCATCGCTCATGTCCGGGGCGATCTTGATTGCCAGCGGCACATGCTTGCCGCGCTCGCTCACCAGTTGCGAACGGCGCTCGGCCAGGGCGTCGAGCAGTTGCTTGAGCGAATCGCCGAACTGCAGGCTGCGCAGGCCCGGGGTGTTGGGCGAGCTGACGTTGACGGTGATGTAGCTGGCCTGGTCATAGACCTTGTCGAGGCAAATCAGGTAGTCGTCGACCGCGCGCTCGACCGGAGTGTCGAAGTTCTTGCCGATGTTGATACCGAGAATGCCACGGTATTTGGCCGCACGTACCCGGTTGAGCAGGTTGTCGACACCCAGGTTGTTGAAACCCATGCGGTTGATGATCGCTTGCGCTTCCGGCAGGCGGAACAGGCGCGGCTTGGGGTTGCCCGGTTGCGGACGCGGGGTAACGGTGCCGATCTCGACAAAACCGAAACCCAGTTGGGCAAAGCCGTCGATGGCCGCGCCGTTCTTGTCCAGGCCTGCTGCCAGGCCGACCGGGTTGGCAAAGTTCAGGCCCATGACGGTGACCGGCAAAGAGGCCGGCGCCTTGGTCAGCAGCCCGTTGAGGCCCAGGCGGCCACCGGCGCCGATCAGGTCCAGGGACAGGTCATGGGAAGTCTCCGGGGAGAGCTTGAACAGCAACTGGCGGGCCAGGGTATACATGGGCGGGCTTAGCTCGACGTGAGTGAGGGGGCGATTATAGCGGTGGCGTCGTCCGGGGGACAGGGCCGCCTTGGCATATGCGTTGCTAGATCCCTCTTACAACGCCTGCCACGCGAGCGGTACGGCCTGACCTTCGACACAGGCGCAATGACGTGACCAACCCTATTCCCGCAACTTCCCTGGCCTGGGTCAACGGCAGCGATGCCCCGGAAAAGCCCAGCCTGAATCTCGGTTTCATGGCCCTGAGCGATTGCGCCTCGGTGGTGGTGGCTGCCACCCAGGGCTTCGCCCAGGCCTACGGCCTGAGCCTGAACCTGCAGCGCCAAAGCTCCTGGGCCGGCCTGCGTGACAAGCTGGCCAGTGGCAAGCTGGATGCCGCTCACAGCCTCTATGGCCTGATCTATGCGCTGCAACTGGGCATCGGCGGTAGCGCGGCCACCGACATGGCGGTGCTGATGGGGCTGAACCAGAACGGCCAGGGCATCAACCTGTGCGCGGCATTGCAACGCCAAGGCGTGACCAGTCCCGAGGCACTGGAGCATTTCGTGCACCAAAGCAGGACAAAACTGACCTTTGCCCAGACCTTTCCCACCGGCACCCATGCCATGTGGCTGTATTACTGGCTGGCCAGCCAGGGCATCCACCCGTTGCTTGACGTCAACAGCGTAGTGGTGCCGCCTGCACAGATGCTCGCGCACCTGCAAGCCGGACGCATCGATGGCTTTTGCGTCGGTGAACCCTGGTCGGCGGGCGCCATCGAGCAGGGCCAGGGTTTTACCCTGGCTACCAGCCAGTCGATCTGGCCGGACCATCCGGAAAAGGTCCTGGGTTGCACCCGGGCCTTTGTCGAACAGTACCCGAACACCGCCCGGGCCCTGGTGATGGCGGTGCTGGCCGCCAGTCGTTTCATCGAGCAGAACAACGAAAATCGGCGCAGTACCGCGCAGCTGCTCAGCGGCAAGGCGTACCTGGATGCACCGCTGTCGAGTATCGAGCCACGCCTGCTCGGCCAGTACCAGGACGGCCTGGGCAACCAGTGGCATGACCCCCACGCCTTGCGCCTGCACGATGAAGGCCGGGCCAACGTGCCATACCTGTCCGATGGCATGTGGTTCATGACCCAGTTCCGCCGCTGGGGCTTGCTGCGCGAAGATCCCGACTACCTCGCCGTGGCCCGCCAGGTCCAGCAACTGGCGCTGTACCGCGATGCCGCCACAGCGATCGGCGTGCCCTGCGCAGGCCCCGACATGCGCAGCAGCCCACTGATCGATGGCAGCCATTGGGATGGCAGCGACCCGTATGGCTACGCCCGCAGCTTTCGCCTGCATGCACTGGCGGAACCGCCAGCCACCCTCGCCCGCCGCTGAAAGGAGACGCCACCATGCTGCGAATCCTGTTGATCGACGACACTGCGAAAAAAGTCGGTCGCCTCAAGGCCGCCCTGGTCCAGGCCGGGTTCGAGGTGATCGAAGAGTCGGGCCTGACCATCGACCTGCCGGCGCGCGTCGAAACGGTGCATCCGGACGTGGTGCTGATCGATACCGAGTCACCGGGCCGGGATGTCATGGAGCAAGTGGTGCTGGTCAGCCGCGACCGGCCGCGGCCGATCGTCATGTTCACTGACGAGCACGACCCCGGCGTGATGCGCCAGGCCATCCAGGCCGGGGTCAGCGCCTACATCGTCGAAGGCATCCAGGCCACGCGGCTGCAGCCGATCCTTGACGTGGCCATGGCCCGCTTTGAAAGCGACCAGGCGCTCAAGGCCCAGCTGCAGGCCCGCGACCAGCAACTGGCGGAGCGCAAGCGGATCGAGCTGGCCAAGGGTCTGTTGATGAAAATGAAGGACTGCAACGAAGAACAGGCCTACACCCTGATGCGCCGCCAGGCCATGAGCAAGCAACAAAAGCTGATCCAGGTGGCCGAGCAGATCATTGCCATGAGCGACCTGCTCGGCTGAGGCATTCTGGCCCGGCTCTTGCTATCAGCAAAGGACAGGTAGCCAACGGCGGTTGCCCCCTTCACGACAAAGACGTCGCACCCCCACTCGCGCAAGCGGGTCGGGTGGCGACGTCTTTTTCGTTTCCGTCCCTGTTCAACGAGGTGTTCGATGAATACGAGTTTCTGGAAGTCCGGGCATGTCCCTACCCTGTTCGCCGCCTTTTTGTACTTCGACCTGAGCTTCATGGTCTGGTACCTGCTCGGCCCGCTGGCGGTGCAGATCGCCGCTGATTTGCAACTGACCACCCAGCAACGCGGCCTGATGGTCGCCACGCCAATCCTTGCCGGGGCGATCCTGCGCTTTGTCATGGGCCTGCTGGTGGACCGGCTGTCGCCCAAGACCGCCGGGCTGATCGGCCAGGTGATTGTCATCGTCGCACTGTTCTGCGCCTGGCGCCTGGGCATCCATAGTTATGAACAAGCCCTGTTGCTCGGGGTGTTCCTCGGCGTTGCCGGGGCCTCGTTTGCCGTATCGCTGCCGCTGGCCTCGCAGTGGTACCCGGCCCAGCACCAGGGCAAGGCCATGGGCATCGCTGGCGCCGGCAACTCCGGCACCGTGTTCGCCGCGCTGCTGGCCCCGGCCCTGGCCGCAGGCTTTGGCTGGAACAACGTCTTCGGTTTTGCCGTGATCCCGCTGCTGCTGACCCTGGTGCTGTTCAGCCTGCTGGCGCGCAACGCCCCCGAGCGGCCCAAACCCAAAGCCCTGGCCGACTACCTCAAGGCCCTGGGTGACCGTGACAGCTGGTGGTTCATGTTCTTTTACAGCGTTACCTTCGGCGGCTTCATTGGCCTGGCCAGCGCCCTGCCCGGCTACTTCAACGACCAGTACGGCCTGAGCCCGGTGACCGCCGGCTACTACACTGCCGCCTGCGTATTCGCCGGCAGCCTGATGCGCCCGTTGGGTGGCGCCCTGGCTGATCGCTTCGGCGGTATCCGCACCTTGCTGGCGATGTACAGCGTCGCCGCCATCTGCATTGCCGCCGTCGGCTTCAACCTGCCCAGCGCGGTGGCCGCCCTGGCCCTGTTCGTCAGCGCCATGCTCGGCCTGGGTGCCGGCAACGGCGCGGTGTTCCAGCTGGTGCCGCAACGTTTTCGCCAGGAAATCGGCGTGATGACCGGGCTGATCGGCATGGCCGGCGGCATCGGCGGCTTCCTGCTCGCCGCGGGCCTGGGGACGATCAAGCAGCACACTGGCGACTATCAGTCGGGCCTGTGGCTGTTCGCCAGCCTCGGCATCCTTGCCTGGTTCGGTCTGCACGGCGTCAAGCAGCGCTGGCGCACCACCTGGGGCTCGGCGGCGGTGACCGCGGCGCGGGTCTGAGGGTTACGCCATGAGCCTGCAACTGAGCTTCGCCCAGGCTAGCGCCAGCGGCCCCCGGGAGGAAAACCAGGACGCCCTGCGCCTGGTGACCCCCAACCCGGAACTGGCCGCCAGCAAAGGCTACCTGTTCGCCCTCGCCGACGGTGTCAGCCAGTGCGCCGATGGCGGCCTGGCGGCGCGGGCCAGCCTGCAGGCGCTGGCCCTGGACTACTACGCCACCCCCGCCACCTGGGACGTGGCCCAGGCCCTGGACCGCCTGCTGCTGGCGCAAAACCGCTGGCTGCGCGCCAACGGCGGCGGCCAGCCGTTGCTGACCACCCTCAGCGCCCTGGTGCTGCGCGGGCGGCGTTTTACCCTGGCGCATGTCGGCGACTGCCGGATCTACCGCTGGGCTGCCGGGCAGCTGCAACGCATCAGCGAAGATCACGTCTGGGACCAACCGGGCATGCAGCACGTGCTCAAGCGCGCCCTGGGCCTGGACCAGCACCTGCAGGTCGATTACCTGGAAGGCGAGCTGCAGGCTGGCGAATGCTTCGTGCTGCTCAGCGACGGTGTCTGGGCCAGCCTCAGCGAAGCGCAGATCAGGGCCGTGCTGCGCGAACAGATCGACCTGCAGGATGCCGCCCAGACCCTGGTCAGCTCGGCCCATCACAGTGGCAGCCAGGACAACGCCAGCGCGCTGCTGGTGCGGGTCGAGCGACTGGGCGCCAGCAACCTTGGCGACTCCCTGGCGCAACTGCAGCAATGGCCGCTGCCGCTTGCCCTGCGCTGCGGGCAGACGATCGACGGCTGGAGCGTCGAGCAACCGCTGGGCCACAGCCGCCAGTCCTTGCTGTACCGCGTGCGCGACCACCAGCAACAGGCGTGGCTGCTGAAAACCCTGCCTGCAGAGCGCAAGGATGAACCCGGCGCATTGCAAAGCCTGCTGCTGGAAGAATGGTTCCTGCGCCGGGTGGCCGGGCGTTACTTCCCCGAAGTGCACCTGGCCAGCCAGCGCCAGCACCTGTACTACCTGATGCGCGAATACCCCGGCCAGACCCTGGCGCAACTGTACGCCGCCAGCGGCCCGCTACCGCTGGCGCAGTGGCAGTCACTGGCCCAGCAACTGCTGCAGGCCGTAGGCACGCTGCATCGGCGCAATATCCTCCACCGCGACATCAAGCCCGAAAACCTGCACCTGGGTGATGACGGCCAACTGCGCGTGCTGGATTTCGGCCTGGCCTTCTGCCCGGGGCTCTCCGAAGACCGCGCCCATGAGCTGCCGGGCACGCCATCGTTCATTGCCCCGGAAGCCTTTGAAGGCGAGCCGCCCAGCCCCCGGCAAGACCTGTACAGCGTGGGCGTAACGCTGTTCTACCTGCTCACCGGGCACTACCCCTATGGCGAAATCGAAGCCTTCCAGCACCCCCGTTTCACCCAGGCGGTCAGCGCCGCACGCTATCGCCCGGACCTGCCCGAGTGGCTTGAGCACAACCTCGCCCAGGCACTGCTCAGCGATCCACAACAACGCTTTGAAACCGCCGAGCAATGGCTGTTGCTGCTCGAACAGGGCGAGCGCCAGCAACTGAGTGTGCGCCCGCGGCCATTGCTTGAACGCGAGCCCCTGAAGGTCTGGCGCAGCCTGGCACTGCTGTCTTTGCTCCTTAATCTGATCCTGCTGATCTGCCTGTTCAAAGGCTGATGGCCAATACTGCCGATGAGGAAATCACCATGAATGCAAAAGTCTGGCTGGTAGGCGCGGGCCCGGGCGACCCGGAGCTGTTGACCCTGAAAGCTGTGCGCGCGCTGGGGCAAGCCGCTGTCGTGATGATCGATGACCTGGTCAATCCGGCCATTCTGCAACACTGCCCCGACGCCCGGGTCATTGCCGTGGGCAAACGCGGCGGCTGCCGTTCCACGCCACAAGCCTTCATCCAGCGCCTGATGCTGCGCCATGCCCGTCAGGGGCGTTGCGTAGTGCGCCTCAAGGGCGGCGATCCTTGCATTTTCGGCCGTGGCGGCGAAGAAGCCTGCTGGCTACAAGCACGCGGCATAGAAGTCGAAGTGGTCAATGGCATTACCGCCGGCCTCGCCGGTGCCACCCAGTGCGGCATTCCCCTGACCCTGCGCGGGATCAGCCGTGGCGTCACCCTGGTCACCGCTCATACCCAGGATGACAGCCCATTGAACTGGCAGGCGCTGGCGGCGTCAGCGACAACCCTGGTGATCTACATGGGCGTAGCGCGCCTGGCCGATATCCAGCAGCAACTGCTCGCCGCCGGCATGCCGGGCAGCACGCCGGTGGCGATGATCGAAAACGCCTCGCTACCTGGGCAGCGCGCCTGTCGCAGTCCGCTGTACCAGCTCCTGCAACGCGCCGCCGAATTCGAGCTCAAGAGCCCGGCGGTGCTGGTGATCGGCGAGGTGGTCAATGCCGCTGGCGCACTAGAGCTGCAGCCGCAAGCGCTCGACGGTGTGGCGCTCGATCTCGTCTTCGCTCAACCAGGTACGCCGCTTGCGCTGCTCGCGCAGTAGCGGCACCTGGTCGTCATAGTGCTTGCCAGGGCTGCCATCGGCGGCGATAAATCCGGATTGCCCGGGTGCCGCCAGTTCGAAGCCGCTGACCTTGCCCTCGCTGAGCACGACCATGTTGTTTTCAGTACCCAGGTTCATGCTTGGCGCCAGGGCCTGCTCTTCGCGTTGCAACGCTTGCGGGACGCCCAGGAAGTTCTTGTGGGCAAAGCGCAAGGTCGAGACCCCCTGGCGCCAGGCCGACACCTGCGGGCCTTGTTCGCGCTTGAGCTGGGCAACGCTCAGGCGCAATGCCTGGAGCATCAGCTCATCGACGTTGTGGCCTTTGAACAGATCGAAGGGCAAGGACTCGCCTTGCTCTTTTGCCGTCAATGCCCGGTACAGCACCTTGGTGCCCACCGAAATATTGTGACTGCCCGGCGAGCTGGCGCCGGGGGCGCTGTAACCGGTGTCGGTAAACCAGCCGGCCTGCGCGGGCGGCAACTGATCGGCCAGGGTCAAGTCAAGCATCTGCCCGAGCCAACGCCGAAAAATCGCCGTGGCGGGCTGGTCGTAGAAACCGTCGCGATTGCGGTCCAGGTCCTGATAGTCCCAGGCCGCCAACGCCTGGTGGACGGCAGCGAACTCTGCTGGCAAGCGTTCGCTCAGCGCCAGCAGGCGCGGCATGAAATAGCGCGCATTGGGGTCCTCGAACGCGGCCTCCATCATCAGGCTCCAGGCTTGCTCCGGGGTGAAACGGGCTTGCTGGCGCAACCGCTCGTCGAGCACTGCGTATCGATCGGCAGCACCCCAGGCATACCACCATTGGTCCGGCCCGGGGAAGCCCTCTGCCGGCTGGTTGTTCCAATTGGCAATGTAGCCACTGGCCGGATTGAACACCTGCGGATTGGAAGCGAACGGCAGGAAACCCTGCCATTCATAGTCACCATTGCCGGGCATCGGCAAGCGACTGTCATGCCCTTGCAGACGCACCGGATAACGACCGCCGAGGGCATAGCCAATGTTGCCTTGCTGGTCGGCGTAGTACCAATTGACGTTGATCGCCGAGCGCTCCACCTGGGCCAGCCACTGCGCGTGATTGCCGGCCTTGGCCACCTGGTTCCAGGCCATCAGGGTCGCCAGCTCCTGGCCTTCCCAGCCGCGGCGGCGAGCATAGGCCACGCCCTGTTCGGGCAGATGCTCGAACACCGCACCCTGGGCACTGCGATACACCGTGAGCTGTCGGGGCGCTTCACCTTTGACCGCAATCGTTTCGACCCGCCGCTCAAAATCCCGATAGCGGCCCTGGAACCAATACTGGTTCGGGTTCTGCGGGTTGAGCTGGAGCCGATAGACATCGACGTTATCACCCGCGCCCCAGGTGCTACCCCAGGATATCTCGCGGTTGTGACCGAACTGGATCAGCGGATAGCCAAACGGGCTGTTGCCAACCGCATCGTAGCCTGCCCCATGCAGACCGATTGAATAAGTGTAAGCGGGTTGAAAAAAGCCGAATTGCGGACCGTTGACCAGGATTGCCCGGGCATCGGCGCTCTTTTTTGCCCCCAGGACGATGATATTGCTGAAACCGCGCCCGCTACTGGGGTCTATCGGGTGAACGGCACGCATCGGCAACGGTGGCTCCACTGCCGTGCCTGCTGTCCGTGGCACCACCGCCGCACTTCGCCGTGCCGGGTCCCACTCGCCGCGGGCGATAGTGGTCGGCGCCTGTGGGTCGTCATTGGCCAGCAGCAATTCGAACAATGACTGTCCGCCCTTGAGCCCATGCTTTTCGATCAGCCCGGCCAGCAGGTTCTGGTTGTCCAGTTCAGTGTTGTAATCACCAAAACGGTTGATCATCGAGCCGACGTAAACCATCGCCACATCAAACGCCGTCCAGGGCCTGGGTTGGAATTGGTAATACGAAAACTGCTTGGGCAACACGCTGTCGGGGCGCTGTTCAATCTCGCCAAGATGGCGGTTGATACCCTCTGCGTAGCCCTGGAGTATCTGCAGCTCCTGAGGGGCCAGCGCAGCCAGCTGTCGGGCAATGGCCTGTGGCGAATATTGCCGGCGAATACCCTCATCGAAGGCCAGGTAGTCGCGCCCTAGCACCTCGGCCACCCGCCCCTGGGTGGTGCGCCGAGACATCTCCAGTTGAAACAGGCGGTCTTGGGCGATGGCGTAACCGTAGCCGTAGAACAGCCGGTAAGGACTGTCGGCGTAGACATGCGGCGTACCCCATTCATCACGCTTGATCAGGATGTCACCTTCAGGCTGTTGCCCGGCAATCTGGCAGCCCGCCATTGCCATGAGCACACCCAGCAATCCCCCAAGACGCAGTAGATGACACATTCAATCCCCAGATAAGATACAAATTATTTGCCTTCACGGAAATAACCGTATCACTTAAGGCTAGCCTTCCCGCCAAAGGAAGTTTGTCCAAGCGTTACAGACTCGCCTCGCAAAGGCTGGACTACACTGAACCAACTCCGCAGGGAAGTAAGACAGACAGTAAGTACTCGGAGCTTACTTTCTTCGGAGAAACCGCCATGAGCGTTACTGTCATCTGGAACTGGGCCCGTTCGGCCCAAATGCCCAACAGCGAAACCATTGCCAATCTGGTAGAGCGATCACGCTACTACCGCCATCCCGACTCGGTGCACATCGCCTACCCCACCACGGTTGACGCCCCCCTGGGCGAGCTTCCCGTCGGCCGCCATCGCATCGCCATCGTCGGCGCCGGTGTGGCGGGTATTACTGCCTTGTACGAGCTGTCACGCACGCTCACAGGGGGTGCGCAGATCGAAGTCGACCTGTACGACAACGATCCGGATCACTTCCTGCACGAGCAGCCAACCAACGGCCACAAGCGAGGTGTGCGCACTGCGGGTAAAAGAGCCGGCCGAGTCAGTGCAGCCAGGGCGACGACCGGCCTGGGTGGCAGTGAAACTGAAAGATCGGTGTACGAAATCGGCGCCATGCGCTTCCCGGAAATTGCCGGGCTGACCTGGCTCTACGCCAGCCGGGTATTCAACCCGACGACTCAGGTCAATGTCTTCCCCAATCCAGGCAAGGTCGCGACCGAATTCGTCTTTGCCGATCGCGTTGATCGTTATGGCAATGGTCAATGGCAGGATCCGCAATCCCCCACTCGGCAGGTGTTTGCCCTGGTGCTCAAGTATTTCCCGGGCGTGAACATCGAAAACGGTGAACTCACCGGCGCCTCGCTGTTCAAGATCGGCAGCCGCGACCCCGCTGTGGTTGCCGGAATTCTGGCGCAAGCAGCACCGGCCGCCGGCGAGCTGGACAGGATCGAAAGGGACTGGGCCACCTTCATCCAGGACTATGACGCCACGACCTTGGCCGGGGCAATCAGAACAATCATGGAGCATGCCAGCGCTCAGGCAGAGCTGCCGGTTATCGCTGGCTTGAACACAACCGAAACGGTGAACTACTGCGTGGAACTGTTCGGTCGCTTCGGTTTCGGCACTGGTGGTTTCAAACCGCTGTACAACATTTCCCTGGTGGAAATGATGCGCCTGGTGCTGTGGGACTACAGCAACGAGTACACCTTGCCGGTGAAAGAGAATGTGCAGTTCATCGAACGGCTGTTCCAGGCTGCACAGTCCATAGGCGGTAGCCAATTGACGGTCAACTTCCGCAGCGCCCGCGTCAGTGACGTTTATCACAGCACCCAGACGGGCAATCGCTGCGCCAATGTCTGCTACTACCCAGCCGATACCCCGCAGCCGGCCCTGATCGAAGCCAGCTACGACTATGTCGTGCTGGCCATGCCCCAGGATCAGCTCAGCCCGCTGGTCAAACGCGCCGGTCACAACCCAGAGGTTACGCCCAGGCTCCAGGTCGGTGATCGGTATCTCGGCTTGCAGCCTCGCACGGTCATCAACACTCAGCCTTCTCTGCAATTGAGCCGGGCCTATAGCGCTCCCAACGCACGCATGGCCAGCGCCATCAGCCAGTTGCACATGACCCGCACCTCGAAAGTATTCGGCCTGATTCATAACGATGAAAGCAGCGGGCCCGAGGTGCCGACATTCAACGGCAGTCCCATCCAGGCCGTGGTCAGCGACACAGGGCTTGCCGCCAGCTACATCGTTCCCAGCACCCTGAGCGGCCAGCCATACTCAAGCTTCCTCGCCAGCTACAGCTGGGACGACGACTCGACCCGCCTGCAACATGACTATGACCAGTACCCGCAAAACCCTGACAACGGCAGTGAACAGCAAAGCCCCCATTACATGTTCCAGCGCATGGTCAATCGGGTCGACCATGAGCTCTACGACCCCGACACCGAGGGCTACAAGCGCTGGTGGTTCGGTGCGCTGCTGAACAAGGTCGAAGGTGATGGCCGCCTGGTGTTCGACTGGACCACCAACACCAGTGCCGGCGGCTTCAAGCTGGACATGTGCGGCGATCACTACCAGAGCAATCTGTGTTTCCGCTATCACACCCATGCGCAAAACAGCACCCTGGATAACCGTTTTTTCCTCGCCTGTGACAGCTACAGTCACCTGGGAGGCTGGATTGAAGGGGCATTCATGAGTGCGATCAATGCAGTGGCGGGGGTTGTGGTCGCCGCCAACGACGGTTCGCTCAACAGCCTCAATGTCGAGGCGCGCAAGCTGTTCACCACCTTGGCAGCGGTTGCCTGAGGGGCAAATCGCAGGCAAAGAAAAGCCCGGCCTAGGCCGGGCTTTTCAGTAGGGCTTGGACCAATTACTTGGCTTGGGCTTCTACTTGTGCTTCTACGCGACGGTTAACAGCGCGACCAGCGTCGGTGGCGTTGTCAGCAACCGGACGGGTTTCACCGTAGCCAACCGACTCAACGCGGCTCGACTCAACACCGTACTGGTTGGTCAGAACCTGCTTAACGGCGTTTGCACGACGCTCGGACAGCTTCTGGTTGTAAGCGTCAGGACCGACGGAGTCAGTGTGACCTTCAACAGTGGTGGTGGTCTGTGGGTACTGCTTCATGAAGTCAGCCAGGTTCTTGATGTCGCCGTAGCTGTTTGGCTTGACGACCGACTTGTCGAAGTCGAACTTGACGTCCAGCTCAACACGTACGACTTCGGCAACAGCCGGGCAGCCGTCAGCGTCAACGGTAACGTTGGCTGGGGTGTCAGGGCACTTGTCGACGTTGTCGCAGACGCCATCGTTGTCGCTGTCGGAGCAGACTTCAGCAACTGGAGCAGGAGCGGCTTCAACCTTGCCACCGCTACCACCGAAGTTCAGACCCAGACCAACGGTCGGACCCCACTCGGTGTTGCCGTTGTCGATGTTGTACATGGCTTCAACGCCGGCACGGGCGAAGAACATGTCGGTGATGTACCACTTGGCGCCAGCGCCAACGTTGGCGAAGGTGGAGTGGTCACGGCCGCTGCGCTCAGCCTGGCCCAGGCTCTCGTGAGCGAAACCAGCCGAAACGTACGGACGCAGAGCGTCGCCGACGGTACCGAAGTGGTAGGTCGCGTCCAGCTTGGTCTTGGAGCCTTTGATGTCTTTGTTGAAGACTTCACCACGAGCGTTGTGAGTCTCGTTGTAGCCCAGGTCCAGGGACAGGTCGTCGGTCAGGAAGTAACCAAGGCGAACACCTGGATTGGTGCCAGTGTTCTTGAAATTGCGCTCGCTATCGTAGTACTGCTTGGTGACGTTGCCTTCAATTTCGACCGCGCCTTGGCCTTGTGCCAGAGCGCCGAAGGAAGTTGCGGCTACAAGAGAACCAATGGCCAAGCCCAAGGTGTTTTTCAATTTCATCCGTTAAATCCCCATCTGGTGATAGTTAAGCAGTCCCACCAACATCCGGGGGACAACTCGACGGCAAGTTTAGCAGAACTTGCCGGTACGTTAGAGATATTTGCGCGCCACTAAGTTTCAGTGAGGCCCGCAAATTTCTCACGTAGCTTGTCAAGCGCACGCTTGTACCGCATTTTCGTTGCGCTCAGGCCCATGTGCATGATATCGGCGATCTCCTGGAATTCCAGCTCTGCGACAAATCGTAGCACCAGAATCTCGCGGTCAATCGGATTGACATGCACTAGCCATTTGTCCAGCCCGCCTTTCTCTTCCGGTTTAGGCGCCTTCTCTTCCGAGGCCTCCTCGAGCGGATCAAGACTCAAGGCATCCATCAGTCGACGTTTGCGCCGCTCCTTGCGGTACTGGGTGATGCATTCGTTGTAGGTGATGCTGTAGAGCCATGTCTTGAACTTCGATTTGCCCTCGAAGTTCTTCAGCCCATAGAGCACCTTGAGCATCACCTCCTGACAGACATCGTCAGCGTCCCGATCGTTCCCTAAATAACGTGCACAGACGTTAAAAAGGGTCCGTTGGTAGCGGCGCATGAGCTCCTCATACGCGCGAGTAACATGAAACAGCTCCTCATGCGAACGCGCCACCAACTCCTCATCAGTGAGCTCGCGGGGGTCGTAACGCATGGGCAGCGAGTGAACTTTATTCAAAACGGATCTGGCCGACAGTCAGGTCAATGTCGCCGCATACCCCTGCCTGGGGCATTTTTGCGGCGGCATACATTAGCAGGATTTGCCCGGTTAGCGGCTATTGACTCGCTGTTCGAGCAGAATCCGGTTGGACAACGAGACCAGCTCGCCGTCGTCGGTCAGCAGGGTCGTCTTGACCGTGCCGATCTCCTCGATGTGCCCTTCGACCTCGCCAATCCGCACGTGTTGGCCCACTTGATACAGTTCACGCACGTAAATTCCAGCCAGAATCTGCCCGGCAATTTCCCGGCTGCCCAGGCCCATGGCCAGCGCCACGGCCAGACCAACGGTAATCAAACCGATGACGATCACGTGGTTGAGCAGGTCGGTCTTGACCTCGAGCTGGCTGATTGCCACCGAGATACTGATGATAATCACCAGGCCCTGGGCGATACGCCCAACACCTGCGGCATACTCCAGACCGATGCCTTCGGCGGCACCGCGCACCAGGCCGTTGACCAATTGCGCCAGCAATACGCCCGCCAGCAGCACCAACGCCGCGCCGAACACTTTCGGCAGGTACAGGGCAAGCATGTCGAGAGTCGCCGAGACGCGCTCAAGGCCAAGGGATTCAGCGGCCGAGACAAGGAAAATCAGCAGGACGAACCAGTAGACGATCTTGCCGATCAAGGTCGAGATCGGCACTTGAATGCCAACCCGGCTGAGCATCTTGGTCAGGCCGGTGCCGCCCATCAGGCGGTCCAGGCCGAGCTTGGCCAGCAGTTTCGACAGCAAGGTGTCGAGCAGCTTGGCCACGACGAAACCGAGCAACACCACAACCAGGGCGCCGAACAGGTTGGGGATGAAGTTCGCCACTTTGGTCCACAATGCTGTCATGGCAGTGACCAGGCTCTGGGTCCAGAGATCAAGTTCCATATTCAATCGGCCTTATCAGCTTTACGAGCGGTAGCGTTACGGCGCACCGGCGCAACATGCGCCGAGCCATTGTTCACGGCAATCATCAGCGCCTGGCTCCAACGGCCCAGCAGGCTGAACAGATCGCCCGCGCCAACCTGGCGGTTGGCGGTTTTCAGGACCCGGCCCAGGCAGGCATCGTCGTCGCGGTCCTGGCCGGACGGCGATGCCTTGAGCAGGTCTCGCAGGGATTCTTCAAACGGATCGTGCATAGGCACCTCGCGCAATATCTGTCAAAGACGAGGTCGCCACACAACGGGTCACATGAACCGGCCAGGCAGTTTGTGACTGCATGTTCACAAATTTCATCTTCACACCCAGCGCAGGCGGCGAAACAGCCACCATTGCCCCAGCGCCAGGGCCAGCACCAGCAGGCTGGCGAAGAGGAAGCCGTAGGGGCTGTCGGAACCGGGAATACCGCCGACGTTGATGCCCAACAGCCCGGTCACGAAGCTCATGGGCAGGAAAATGCAGGTGATGATGCCAAAGCGGTACATGGTCCGGTTCATCCGCTCGCTGCGGCGCCGGTCCTCGCTTTCGAGCACCAGGGCGGCGCGTTCGCGGGTCAGTTCCAGCTCTTCCAGGTAGCGGGTCAGGCTGTTGTTGAGCTCGTTCCAGTAATCGGCGTCGTCGGCGGCGAACCAGGTCCACTTGTTGCGCGCCAATTGCGCGTAGATTTCCCGCTGCGGGTTGAGAAAACGCCGCAATCCGGCCGCGCGTCGGCGGATCTGCTGCAGGCTGCCCTGGTCCGGGGCATAGCGTTTGTCGACTTCAAGCTTCTCTTCTTCGCCATCGACCACTTCCGACAGGTCGCTGATCAGCGCCTGGACCTTTTCGGTCAACAGTTGCGCCATGCTCAGCAGTAGCTCCGAGGCGGTTTTCGGCCCATGACCCTCGGCCAGTTGCTGCAGCAGTTCATCACTGGCGCGCAATGGCCGCAGACGCAACGAGATCACCCGCTGGGCCTCGGCGAAGATGCGCACCGAGACCATGTCTTCAGGCTCGGCGCCGGGGTTGAGGTTGACCCCGCGCAAAAACAGCAGCATTTGCGCATCCGGCAATGGCAGCAGGCGCGGACGGGTGTTTTCCTCCAGCAGCAGATCGCAGGCAAACTCGTTCAGGCCGCTGTCGTGGCGCAACCAGGTGCGGGTCTGCGGGTGGCTGCGGTCCCAGTGCAGCCACAGGCTTTCCTGGGGCTGCAGGGCAAGGGCGTCCAGTTCAGTTCGGGCGATCGCACGGGCACCGCCTTTGCCATCCAGCACCAGGGCATGCACTAGCCCCCATTGCGCGTTTTCTTCCTCGAACATCCCTACCCCACTGACCGGTTTCAGAGCTTTACTCAGGCATTTTCAACGGGCTTGGCGAGACGATCACGCCGTTGTTGTCGGCGTAGATGTATTCGCCCGGACGGAAAGTCACGCCAGCAAAGGTCACTGGCACGTTGAGTTCGCCAATGCCGCGGCGCACGGACTTCAGGGGGTGGCTGGCCAAGGCCTGCACGCCGACATCGGTTTGCGCCAGGACATCGACATCACGCACGCAGCCATAGATCACCAGGCCTTGCCAGTGATTCTTCGCCGCCTTTTCGGCCAGCATGTCGCCCAGCAAGGCATGGCGCAGCGAACCGCCGCCATCGACCACCAGCACCTTGCCCGTGCCATCGAGCTCGACCTGCTCTTTGACCCGCGAGTTGTCCTCGAAGCACTTGATGGTGACGATCTCACCCCCGAAGGAGTCGCGGCCACCGAAGTTGCTGAACATCGGCTCCAGCACCTGCACCAGTTCCGGGTAGGCGTCGCACAGATCGGGGGTGATGTAATGCATGGGAAACTCCTGTCGATTATCGAGACGATGAATGTCGCAGTTTCACTCAGTGAACGAGGCCCAGCGAGGCAGCTTTAGCCCCAAGGCTACACGTCACTGGCGGCGCGGTCACCTTGGTAGAGCAATCAGAGAACAGATGTTCGCTGAAAAACCCAAAAAATGACCAGAACCTTCACAATCGTCATATCTTAACGGGATCAGCCTGTCGGCGAAATGCCCTGTGCCGTCTCCGGCAGCAAAGCTGCCCGCGGATCCTGCAACCAGCGCTCGACCAAAGGCCAGACCTGCGCCTGCGCCGGCTTGCTGACCAGCATGTCGACATGCCCGAAATTGTCGAAGCCCTCTTCGCGCCCCAGGCGAACAAACTGCTTGTGCTCACTGCCCAGCTGCTCGAACAGCTTGCGGCAGGCCCACACCGGGTCCTGGTGATCCCCCGCGCCGGCCACCGCCAGCACCGGCACCTCGACCCCGGCAAGCCCCGCCCACCAGTCACGGTCCTTGTCGCCAAAGCGACCAAACAGACCGAACCAGCGCAGGCTCTCCAGGGCCAGGCCAATGGGCTCGTCTTCCGGCCCACGCTTGAGCCGCGAGCCGGAAATCTGCGCAAAGCGCTTGAGCAGCAGCCGCCCGCCCCACTCCACCGGCGGCAATTTCAACGGCCAGTAGGTGCGGCTGACCTGGGTGCCGAAAAACGCCACGCTGGCCACCTGCTCAGGCCCCAGGTACTCGCCGCCCAGCGCTGCCGCCAGGGTCGTGCCACCGAGGGAATGACCGATCCAGTGCGCCGGCTGGCCGGCCTGCTCACAGACAAAGGCAGCAATCACCGGCAGGTCGTAACGGGCGTAGTCGGCCACGCGGTTGTGCCGGTAGTCATGGTTGCGCGGCGACAGCCCGTGGCCGCGCATCTCCGGGATCCACACATCGAAACCGGCGCGCGCCAGGTATGCGCCCAGGCCAATGCCCCGGGGCGAAAACCAGAAGCGCCGGTTGGAAAAGCTGCCATGCAGCAAAACCACCGGGGTGCCACGCACCTCGGCTTGATCGGCCATGCCCAGACGGGTGAGCGCCAGCTCCACGGTGCGATCCGGGCTGTTACCGGCTTTGATCCGGTACACGTCCTCGCTCAGGTCGCCACGGCGCTCGGCACTGAGCAAGGCCACGGGAAAAAGGGTACTGCTGCTTTGCATAGGGTTCTTGCACAAAAAAGGGCGAGGTCCATCACTGGAACACGCCCTGGAATACGATCGGAACCTTCACCGGCGTAACGGCCAGGTGAAGGTTCCGGTTCAGCGCATCAGTTCGCGGCCTGGCCTTCAGCCAGGAAGAACCAGGTCTCAAGGACCGAGTCCGGGTTCAGCGAGACGCTTTCGATGCCCTGTTCCATCAGCCACTTGGCCAGGTCCGGGTGATCGGATGGGCCCTGGCCGCAGATGCCGATGTACTTGCCCGCCTTGTTACAGGCCTGGATGGCGTTGGCCAGCAGCTTCTTCACCGCAGGATTTCGCTCATCGAACAGGTGCGCGATGATCCCCGAGTCGCGGTCCAGGCCCAGGGTCAGCTGGGTCAGGTCGTTGGAACCGATCGAGAAACCGTCGAAGAACTCGAGGAACTCTTCGGCGAGGATGGCGTTGGACGGCAGTTCGCACATCATGATCACGCGCAGGCCGTTGTCGCCACGGGCCAGGCCGTTTTCGGCGAGCAGGTCGACGACCTGGCTGGCCTCGCCCAGGGTCCGCACGAACGGCACCATGATCTCGACGTTGGTCAGGCCCATCTCGTTGCGTACGCGCTTGAGGGCGCGGCACTCGAGCTCGAAGCAGTCACGGAAGGTTTCGCTGATGTAGCGCGAAGCACCGCGGAAGCCCAGCATCGGGTTTTCTTCTTCCGGCTCGTAGAGCTTGCCGCCGATCAGGTTGGCGTATTCGTTGGACTTGAAGTCCGACAGACGCACGATGACCTTCTTCGGCCAGAACGCCGCAGCCAGGGTGCTGATGCCTTCGACCAGTTTCTCGACGTAGAAGCCGACCGGATCGTTGTAACCGGCAATGCGCTTGTCGACGCTCTCTTTCAGCTCGGCGGGCAGGCCGGCGTAGTTGAGCAGCGCCTTGGGGTGCACGCCGATCATGCGGTTGATGATGAATTCCAGGCGCGCCAGGCCGACACCGGCGTTGGGCAGCTGGGCAAAGTCAAAGGCGCGGTCCGGGTTACCGACGTTCATCATGATCTTGAACGGCAGCTCCGGCATGGCGTCGACGGAGTTCTTGCGCACGTCGAAGCCCAGCTCGCCTTCGAAGATCAAGCCGGTGTCGCCTTCGGCGCAGGACACGGTCACGCCCTGGCCATCCTTGAGCAGCTGGGTGGCGTTGCCGCAACCGACAACCGCCGGAATACCCAGTTCACGGGCGATGATCGCTGCGTGGCAGGTACGCCCGCCACGGTTGGTAACGATGGCGCTGGCGCGCTTCATCACCGGTTCCCAGTCCGGGTCGGTCATGTCCGAAACCAGTACGTCGCCGGGCTGGACCTTGTCCATCTCCGAGACGTCCTTGATGATCCGCACCTTGCCGGCGCCGATGCGCTGGCCAATGGCCCGGCCTTCGACCAGCACAGTGCCGGTTTCTTTCAGCAGGTAACGTTCCATGACGTTGGCCTGGGCGCGGCTCTTCACGGTTTCAGGACGGGCCTGAACGATGTACAGCTTGCCATCGTCACCATCTTTGGCCCATTCGATGTCCATCGGGCACTTGTAGTGCTTCTCGATGATCATCGCCTGCTTGGCCAGCTCGCTGACTTCGGCGTCGGTCAGGCAGAAACGGGTGCGGTCAGCCTTGTCGACATCGACGGTCTTGACCGAGCGACCGGCCTTGGCCTCTTCGCCGTAGACCATCTTGATCGCCTTGCTGCCCAGGTTGCGGCGCAGGATCGCCGGGCGGCCGGCTTCCAGGGTGCCCTTGTGCACGTAGAATTCGTCGGGGTTGACCGCACCCTGCACGACGGTTTCACCCAGGCCGTAGGCGCCGGTGATGAACACCACGTCACGAAAGCCCGACTCGGTGTCGAGGGTGAACATCACGCCAGCGGTGCCGGTTTCGGAGCGGACCATGCGCTGCACGCCGGCCGACAGGGCCACCAGCTTGTGGTCGAAGCCCTGGTGTACGCGGTAGGAAATGGCACGGTCGTTGAACAGCGAGGCGAATACTTCCTTGGCGGCGCGGATGACGTTGTCGACGCCGCGGATGTTCAGGAAGGTTTCCTGCTGGCCGGCGAACGAGGCGTCCGGCAGGTCTTCGGCGGTGGCCGAAGAGCGCACGGCCACGGCCATGTTCGGGTTGCCCTGGGACATTTCGGCGAAGGCGCTGCGGATTTCGGCGTTCAGGCGCTCGGGGAACTCGGCTTCCATGATCCACTGACGAATCTGCGCACCGGTCTTGGCCAGAGCGTTGACGTCGTCAACGTCCAGCGCATCGAGGGCGGCGTGGATCTGTGCGTTCAGGCCGCTCTGCTCGAGAAAGTCACGATACGCCTGAGCCGTAGTGGCAAAGCCGCCGGGGACCGAGACACCGGCGCCCGCGAGGTTACTGATCATCTCGCCGAGGGATGCGTTCTTGCCCCCCACATGCTCTACATCATGGACGCCGAGCTTATCGAGGGAAACTACGTACTCTACCAAGGTGATCTCTCCACTAACTGTGTTGGAAAAGCTCAGGTCGCCCGCCTGCCAGCTCTGGCTTGGCCGGGCGCTTGTGGCCTGGACCTGGAAAATAAGTGAGAATGCCGAACGCAGTGTTCGGTAAACCGAACCTATCATATCCAAGATTCGTCACCAGCTTAAGGCCCAAGGCGCAAATGAAACGATCTGCTTTCTTTATCTCCGATGGCACCGGCATTACCGCCGAGACGCTGGGACAAAGTCTTCTAGCGCAGTTCGATACCATTCCGTTCAATAAATTCACGCGTCCGTACATCGACAGCGTAGAAAAAGCGCGTGCGATGGTACAACAAATCAATAGCGCCGCTGAAAAGGACGGCGTCCGTCCGATCATCTTCGACACCATCGTCAACCAGGATATCCGCGAGGTGCTGGCCACCTCCAACGGTTTCATGATCGACATTTTCTCGACCTTCCTGGCCCCGCTGGAGCAGGAGCTGACTGCCCATTCCTCGTATTCGGTGGGCAAATCCCACTCGATCGGCGGCAACTCCAACTATATGGAACGCATCGAGGCGGTCAACTTCGCCCTCGACAACGACGACGGCGCGCGCACCCACTACTACGACAAGGCCGACCTGATCCTGGTCGGCGTGTCGCGTTGCGGCAAGACCCCGACCTGCCTGTACATGGCCATGCAATTCGGTATCCGTGCGGCCAACTACCCGTTGACCGAAGACGACATGGAGCGCCTGCAACTGCCCCAGGCCCTGAAGAACCACCAGCACAAGCTGTTCGGCCTGACCATCGACCCCGACCGCCTGACCGCCATCCGCCACGAGCGCAAGCCCAACAGCCGCTACGCAAGCTTTGCCCAGTGCGAGTTCGAGGTACGTGAAGTGGAGAACCTGTTCCGCCGCGAGAACATTGCGCACATCAACTCCACGCATTTCTCCGTGGAAGAGATTGCGGCGAAGATTCTGGTCGAGAAAGGTGTAGAGCGAAGGTTCAAATAAAATTCTCCGGCCTCATCGCGGGTCAAGCCCGCTCCCACAGGTACAGCACGATCCACCCTGTGGGAGCGGGCTTGACCCGCGATGAGGCCGGGACAGGCACAAAAAAAGCCCCGGCAAATGCCGGGGCTTTTTCATTTCAGCTCACGCTCAGGACGGCATCACCGTTGCCTGGCCACTCAAGGCCAGGTCCACCAGCTCGCGGTTGGCCACCGCGTACATGGCGTAGTCGGTACCGGTCGCCGCGCGCAGCTCGTCGAGCATGGCACGCCAGCGCTCGACCATGACCCGGTGCTGGTTCAGCCACAGGGCCACGCGGGCGTCCATGTCCTCCGGCGCATCGTCCATCTGCAGCACCGAGATGGTGATCGCCCGCTGCTGCAGGTCGATATCATCGCGGAAGGCTTCGCGGGCCAGGGCCTGCCAGTTGTTTTCCACCGGCAGGTTGCTGATTTCCTGCAGGTACCAGGTCAGGTCCAGGGCACTGCCAACGGCGAAGAAGGCCTTGGCCACTTCGGCCGGGTCCTGGCCGGTGACGTCGGACGCTTCGATGATCGGCAACAGGGTGTACAGGTGCGTGGTACCGGCCACCATGCGCGCCAGCAGCTCCGGCACGCCGGCGTCGACGAAGCCCTGGTAACGGGTCATCCAGCGCTCGCGGGTCGGCCCTTCGAGCAGTTCGTCGAGCTTCAGGCCCAGTGCGGCGATCTTCGGCCCGAAGTGCGCCACGTCACGACCAGCATCCTGCTCGTTGCGACGGCTACGCAGGAACCAGCGGGTCGCGCGGCGGCCCAGGCGCATCAGCTCGTCCATCAGGGTCAGCTGGATTTCCGCCGGGACCTGATAATCCAGGGCCTCGATCTGACGGAACCAGTGCGGCAGGTGGAAGATGTCACGCACGATCACATAGGCACCGGCGACATTCGCCGGGCTCATGCCGGTGGACTCTTTCAGACGCTGAACGAAGGTGATGCCCATGTTGTTGACCAGATCGTTGGCGATCTGGGTGCTGACGATCTCGCGCTTCAGGCGATGGCGGCGCATGGCCTCGGCAAACTTGCTCACCAGCGACGGCGGGAACGCGGTTTCCATGTCGCGGGTCAGGTAGTCGTCATCCGGCACCAGCGACTTGAGCAGTTGCTCCTTGAGGTCGATCTTGCTGTAGGAGATCAACACCGACAGTTCGGCACGGGTCAGGCCCTGGCCGGCCGCCAGGCGCTCGGTCAGTTGCTCTTCGGTCGGCAGGAACTCGATGGCACGGTCCAGCTTGCCGCGGCCCTCAAGATCGGCCATCAGGCGCTTGTATTCGGCGATGCGCTCCTTGGCCCGACGTGCAGCCAGCGACAATGCCTGGGTCTGCTTGTAGTTGTTGCCCAGCACCAGGCCGGCCACTTCGTCGGTCATGCTGCCCAGCAGCTGGTTGCGCTGCTTCTCGGTCATGTCGCCGGCCTGCACCACTTCGTTGAGCAGGATCTTGATATTGACCTCGTGGTCGGAGCAGTCCACACCACCGGCGTTGTCGATGAAGTCGGTGTTGGTCGCACCGCCGTTCAAGCCGAACTCGACCCGGCCCAACTGGGTCATGCCGAGGTTGCCGCCCTCGCCCACCACCTTGCAACGCAGCTCGTTGCCGTCCACGCGCAGGGCGTCGTTGGCCTTGTCGCCGACGTCGGCGTGGGTTTCTTCACTGGACTTGACGTAGGTACCGATACCGCCGTTCCACAGCAGGTCGACCGGCGCCTTGAGCAGCGCGTTGAGCAGCTCGGTCGGGGTCAGCTTGTCGGCTTCGATGGCGAAGCGCTCTTTCATCTGCGGGGTGATCGCGATGCTTTTCGCGCTGCGCGGGAAGATCCCGCCGCCTTCGGACATGATGCTGGTGTCGTAGTCGCTCCAGGCCGAACGCGGCAGATCGAACAGGCGCTGGCGCTCGGCAAAGCTGCTGGCAGGCTCCGGGTTCGGGTCGATGAAGATGTGCAGGTGGTTGAACGCCGCCACCAGTTGCAGCTTGTCGGACATCAGCAGGCCGTTGCCGAACACGTCACCGGCCATGTCGCCAACACCGACCACGGTGATCGGGTCTTCCTGGACATTGATGCCGCGCTCGCGGAAGTGCCGCTGCACGCCGACCCAGGCGCCACGGGCGGTAATGCCCATCTTCTTGTGGTCGTAACCGGCCGAACCACCGGAAGCGAACGCATCGCCCAGCCAGAAGCCGTAGTCGATGGCAATGCCGTTGGCGATGTCGGAGAAAGTCGCGGTGCCTTTGTCGGCGGCCACCACCAGGTACGGGTCATCGTCGTCATGACGCACGACGTTGGCCGGCGGCACCAGGGCGCCGTCCTTGAGGTTGTCGGTGATGTCCAGCAGGCCGGAGATGAAGATCCGGTAGCAGGCGATGCCTTCGGCCTGGATATCATCGCGGCTGCCGCCCAGCGGCAGGCGGCGAGGCAGGAAACCGCCCTTGGCGCCGACCGGCACGATCACCGAGTTCTTCACCTGCTGGGCTTTTACCAGGCCCAGCACTTCGGTACGGAAGTCTTCCTCGCGGTCCGACCAGCGCAGGCCGCCGCGGGCGACGTTGCCAAAGCGCAGGTGCACACCCTCGACCCGTGGCGAGTAGACGAAGATTTCGAACTTCGGCACCGGCTTGGGCAGCTCGGGGATCAGCTTGGGGTTGAACTTGAAGCTGAAGTACGACTTGTTATGACCCTGGTCATCGGTCTGGTAGAAGTTGGTGCGCAGGGTGGCCTTGATCAGGTCCAGGTAGCGACGCAGGATGCGGTCTTCGTTGAGCACCTGAACGTCGTCCAGGGCAGTCAGGATGGCCTGTTCCAGACGCTGCTGCTTGTCGTCGAGGTCGTCGCTGGTGAGCTTGCGCGCCAGGTAGAAGCGGGTCTTGAACAGCCGGGTCAGCTCGCGGGCGATGTCGGTGTGGTTGTTCAGGGTGCTGGCGATGTAACCCAGGTCGAAGCCCAGGCGGATCTGCTTGAGGTAACGGGCGTAGGCACGCAGCAGCGCCACGTCGCGCCACGGCAGGCCGGCGGTCAGTACCAGGCGGTTGAAGGCGTCGTTCTCGGCATCGCCATTGACGATGTGCACGAACGCATCCTGCAGGGTGTCGTTGAGCTGCTGGATGTCGAGGTTCAGTCCTTCGGCGGCGGTGAAGGCAAAGTCATGAATCCAGTACTCGCGGCCATTGGCATGGCGCAGACGGTACGGGAACTCGCCGAGCACGCGCAGGCCGAGGTTTTCCAGGATGGGCAGCACGTCCGACAGCGCCAGCGGCGTATCGGCGTGGTACAGCTTGCAGTGCAGTTGCTGTTTGCCGGCCTGGGTCAGCGGCTGGTAGAAGCTCATCACCAGCGGCTTGCGCTCGGACAGGGTCAGCAGGTGCTGCATGTCGACCACTGCCGAATGGGCGGCGAAACGCTCGCGGTAACCGGCCGGGAAGCCTTTCGGGAAGTCGGCCAGGACGTTGGTGCCCTGGGCTTCGCCGAAGCTTTCGACGGTCAGGCTGGCGTAGTCGTCCTGCCACGAACGGCAGGCCTGGATCACTTCGTTTTCCAGTTGCTGCGGGTCGATGTCGATGCGGTTTTTCGGGTCGACACGCAGGATCAGCTGGACGCGGGCCAGGACCGACTCGGAGAAGAAGGTCCAGAACTCGCAGTCGCTGGCCTTGAGGCGCTCCATCAGCACATGCTGGATCTTCTGCCGCACTTCGGTGGAGTAGATGTCGCGCGGCACGTAGGCCAGGCAGTAGCAGAAGCGCCCGTACGGGTCCTTGCGCAGGAACACGCGAATCTTGTTGCGCTCCTGGATCTGCACGATCGACATGACGGTGCTGAACAGCTCGTCGACCGGGGTCTGGAACAGGTCGTCACGGGGCAGCACTTCGAGAACCTGGGCCAGTTCCTTGCCCAGGTGCGCCTTGGGGTCGAAGTGCGAGCGGCGCTCGACTTCGGCGACCTTGCCGCGGATGTACGGGATCGCGCGTACGCTTTCGCCGTACACCGAGGAGGTGTACAGGCCCATGAAGCGGCATTCCTTGATGACCTTGCCGTCGGCGTCCAGCTGGCGGATCGACACGTAGTCCGGGTAAGCCGGACGGTGTACGCGGCTTGGGTGCGCGGCCTTGGCGAAAGACAGCAGCAGCGGCTCTTGCAGGTAGTTGACGGCGTAGTCTTCGATGCGCAGGTCTTCAGCGGTGAGGCCGGCGCGCAGCATGCGGGTCAGGCCGAGGAACGACTGCTCGTCGTACTGCAGCTGGCCGCCCTGGGCGTCACCATGCACGACGAATTCTTCGTAGCCGAGGAAGGTGAAGTGGTTGCCCAGCAGCCACTCGAGGAACGCCTTGACCTCGGCCTTTTCATTTTGTGCCGGGGCGTAGGCGGTTTGTTCAACCAGCGCCACGACCTCGCGCAGCTTGGCTTTCATCGGCTCGAAATCGGCGACGGCGACGCGCACTTCAGCCAGCACCTGCTCAAGCTCGTGGGTCAGCAGGTTGAGTTCGGCGGAGTTGGCGCAGCGGTCGATCTCCAGGTACATCAGCGACTCTTGCAGTACGCCTTCGCCCTGGGTGCCCTTGGGCAGGATTTCCAGCAGCTCGCCCTTCGGCCCGCGACGCACGCTCAGGACAGTGGTCTGCAGGGTGTGGATGCTGTAGCCGCGGCGGTTGAGCTCGGTGCGGACCGAGTCGACCAGAAATGGCAGGTCATGGTGCAGGACTTCGACCGCCGTGTGGGTCGACTGCCAGCCATGGCGCTCGTAATCGGGGTTGTAGACGCGAACCTGAGGCTGGGTGTGATCGAAACGCTCGATGATGCGCCAGGCAGAGAGGGTGCAACCGGCCAGGTCCGACATACGGCGCTGGGTAAGTTCGTCCAGAGAGATGATGCCGAAGAACTGTTCGGCGAACAGCGCCACTTGTGGCAGTGCCTGTTCGCTGATGTGCTGCGCCAGGGCCGCTTGCAGTTGATGCTGGAAGTCGGCTTTGCTGGCTGCGGTGAAAAACGCCATCTGTGGTACTCCGCTTGGGCTTTATTATTGAGTGAAGCGTCGCGCGCGTCCGCCGTTTACGGATCAACGATAGCCAACCCGTAGCAGGAGGACGGTAAAACCATAGAAACAGGCGCTCGATGTGACCTGCAAGTCACATCTTCCCGCTCCACGGATGGGCATCTGCAAAAACGACTGCCAGACGGGCTGTGTCTTTACGGGTGTCCATCGACAGCGCAGCTTAACGAGTGCCCGCCCGCCCCTGCTTGCGATGCTGCGACATATTCGGTCATTGAGGTGCAACCGCACGTTTATCCACCGGCCGAAGACTGGCAGAATCCTCTTTCAACTTACTGATCGAGCCGCTCATGCAACTGAAAACCGCCCTGCTCTTCGCCACCCCCTGCGATGATGAAGAAGACAACATGGCCACCCTGTGCTGCCACAGCGACAAGGGCCAGATGTTTCTCATGACCCGCTATCCAGACGAAGACACGGTGGACATCACCCTGGATGACGAGCCAAGCACCCTCGACGGCCTCAAGGTCAGCCTCAGCGCCAAGCGTTTGCTGATCGAGGTGGCGCCAGGCGATGCCGATGTGTTCAAAGGCGACGATCACCTGGAGATTACCCTGACCTCCGACGGCACCGACCTTGCCGAGGTCGAAGAAACCCTGCAGAACATCCTCAAGGGCACCGGCACCTACGTCAGCGAGCTGTAATCGCCCACGCGGTTTCTTGACAAGGAACCGCCGCAAGAGGCATTGTCTGACAACCTGATTAATGAGCCACCCTTCATGCTTGAGCTTCAGCGCCCCGATACCCTGGTCGAACGGGTTGTCGGCGCCATCCGTGCCGAAATCGATTCCGGTCGCCTGGCGGCCGAATCGCGCCTGCCCACCGAACAGCAACTGGCCGAGCAATTGAACGTCAGCCGCTCGGTGGTGCGTGAGGCCGTGGCTCAGCTCAAGGCTGACGGGGTGCTGATCGCCCGCCGTGGCCTGGGTTCGTACATCTCGCAAACCCCGACCGGCACGGTATTCCGCTTTCCTTCTGCGCAAGGCCGCAGCCCGGACCTGGTGCAAATGTTCGAAGTGCGCCTGTGGATCGAGACCCAGGCCGCCTCGGTGGCTGCCCAGCGCCGCGATGCCGCCGACCTTGCGCGCATGAGCAAGGCCCTGCAGGAAATGCTCGACAAGCGCAGCGACTTTGCCGTGGCCGCCGCGGCTGATGTCGAGTTCCACCGCGCCATCGCCGAAGCCAGCAAGAACGATTACTTCGTCGCCTTCCATGATTTTCTCCGTGGCCAGCTGGCCGCTGCCCGCCGTACTGCCTGGGAAAACTCCGCGGCGCATTCGGTGGGCGGCTCGGCCGATGCCCATCGTGAGCACCAGGCGCTGTACCAGGCCATCGCCGATGGCGACCGGGCTGGTGCTGCAGCTTGCGCCGAAGCGCACCTGCGGGCGTCGGCCAAGCGCCTGAAACTGGACCTGCCGAGCATCGACTGAACCCGCGTATTTAACGGGCGCCGATAGATAGCGCCCTTTTGTTTGACCTACTTAGTCTGACAACCTGATAAGCAGACTCTCTGATAAGAACAAACCAAGGTGACACCTGCATGATCTACGACTACTGCATCATCGGCGGCGGCATCGTCGGCCTTGCCACCGCCATGGCGCTGCTGGAACGCCAACCGGGCGCTTCGTTGCTGATCCTGGAAAAGGAAAGCAGCCTGGCCAAGCACCAGACCGGGCATAACAGCGGCGTGATCCACGCGGGCATCTACTACGCCCCGGGCAGCCTCAAGGCCGACCTGTGCAAGCGCGGCGCCCAGGCCACCAAGGACTTTTGCACCGAGCACCAGATCAAGTTCGAGGTCTGCGGCAAGTTGCTGGTGGCCTCCACGCCGCTGGAAGTCGAGCGCATGCACGCCCTGTACCAGCGCTCGCAACAGAACGGCCTGAAGGTCGAGCAGCTGGATGCCAAAGAGCTGCAACGGCGCGAGCCGAACATTATCGGCCTCGGCGGCCTGTTCCTCGATGCCACCGGCATCGTCGACTACACGCAGGTCTGCGAAGCCATGGCCCGGGTGATCCAGAGATTCGGCGGCGAAGTGCAGCTGCAGACCACCGTGCGGGCCATCGTCGAAACCGCCGACAAGGTCACCATCAGCAGCGACGACAAGGTCTGGAGCGCGCGCCAGCTGGTCGCCTGCGCCGGCCTGCAATCCGACCGCCTGGCCACCCTGGCCGGGGTCAAAATCGACCACCAGATCATCCCCTTCCGCGGCGAATACTTCCGCCTGCCAGCGGCCAAGAACGACATCGTCAACCACCTGATCTACCCGATCCCCGACCCGGAGCTGCCGTTTCTCGGCGTGCACCTGACGCGGATGATCGACGGCAGCGTTACCGTCGGGCCCAACGCCGTGCTCGGCCTTGGCCGGGAGAACTACCGCAAGTTCTCGGTGAACTGGCGCGACGTGGCCGAGTACGCACGCTTTCCGGGGTTCTGGAAAACCCTCTGGAACAACCTCGGTTCCGGCACCGCCGAGATGAAAAACTCGTTGTTCAAAAGCGGCTACCTGGAGCAGTGCCGCAAGTACTGCCCATCGCTGAATGTCGAAGACCTGCTGCCCTATGAAGCCGGCATCCGCGCCCAGGCGGTGATGCGCGACGGCACCCTGGTGCACGACTTCCTGTTCGCCGAGACCCCGCGCATGGTGCACGTCTGCAATGCCCCGTCACCGGCGGCCACCTCGGCCATCCCGATCGGCCAGATGATCGCCGAAAGGATCTTCAACGCCCGCTGAACCCTGCTGCACACCTAACTACAAAGACAAAAAAGGAAACCTCAGATGTCGGTACATGAGGCGGCTGCGGCCGCGACCGAAACCCCGGAACAAAAACGCAAGCGCCTGCGCAAGGTCGCCGCCGCGACCATCTTCGGCTCGATGCTGGAGTGGTACGATTTCTACCTGTACGCGACCATGGCGGCGATCGTCTTCTCGAAGATCTTCTTCGACCCGAGCAACCCGGCGGTGGCGTCGCTGCTGGCGTTTTCAACCTTTGCCATCGGCTTTATCGCCCGCCCCTTCGGCGGTGTGCTGTTCGGCTACCTGGGCGACCGCTTCGGGCGCAAGCAGGTGCTGGTCATCACCTTCTGCATGATGGGCGTGTGCACCACCCTGATCGGCTTGATCCCAAGCTACGCCTCGATCGGCATCTGGGCACCGATCATCCTCGTGCTGGTGCGCATCATCCAGGGCCTGGGCGCCGGCGCCGAGCTGTCTGGCGCGGCAGTGACCTCCTACGAGCACGCCAGCGAAGGCAAGCGTGGCAGCCAGGGCGCCTGGCCGGCACTGGGGCTGAACCTGGGCCTGCTGCTGTCGTCGCTGACCGTCTACCTGCTGACCATGAACGGCAACGAGTTCCTGCTTTCCGGTGGCTGGCGCATCCCGTTCATCTGCAGCATCGTGCTGGTCGGTGTCGGCCTCTGGGTGCGTAAAAGCATCCCGGAAACCCCGGACTTCAAAGAGCTCGACAAAACCCCGGCCAAAAACCAGGAATCGCCGCTCAAGCTGCTGTTCAGGAATGACCTCAAAGGCCTGGCCGTGGTGTTCTTCGTGGCCATCGGCTACAACGCCCTGAGCTACATCTTCAAGACCTTCTCGCTGGCCTACCTGACCCAGTACAAGGGCGTCGAAGCCCATGTCACCTCGCTGTCGGTGACCATCGCCAGCCTGGTGGCCATCATTGCCGTGCCGTTCTTCGGCTGGCTGTGCGACAAATGGAGCAGCAAGACCGTGCTGATGCTCGGCGGGATGTTCTCGGTGCTGTTCGCCTACCCGTTCCTGAGCCTGCTCAACACCGGCGAGCCGATGATGATCTACCTGGCGATTGCCATCGGCACCGGCATCCTCGCGCCGATGATGTTTGCCCCGCAGGGTTCGTTCCTCAGCCGCCAGTTCCCGACCCAGACCCGCTCTTCGGGCTTTGGCACCGGGCGCGAGATCGGCACGGCGGTGGCGGGCGGCCTGGCACCGCTGGGTGGCCTGGCGCTGGTGGCCAATTCGGCCACTCACTCCACCGATGGCGTGGCGCTGATCCTGGTGGTAGCGGCGGTATTGGTGGTGGTGTTTGCCCTGTGTGACCAGGGGCGCAAGCATTCCAGCTTCAAGAACTGAGTGTCCGGCAAGGCCAGCTCCCACTGGGTCAGCGCGATCCCTGTGGGAGTTGGCGTTGCCGACGATGGGCTGCGCAGCAGCCCCTGACTTTGCGATTTGAACAAATTTCCCTGCTGCCGTTAGTCGCCAGCCCTCCGGATGGATTAAAGTATCAGCCCCCGCCCGGGCGCTTTTACGCCGCACGCCCTGGCTTATTTCCAGGAACCTTCAACGATGGAACACCGTGAGGCGCTGATCGCGCTGCGCACCTTTCTTTCAACCCAGATCCTGGGCCAGGAAAAACTCGTCGAGCGCTTGCTCATCGTCCTCCTCGCCGACGGCCACATGCTGGTAGAGGGCGCCCCGGGCCTGGCCAAGACCAAGGCCATCAAGGAACTGGCCGAAGGTGTCGAAGCCGAGTTCCATCGTATCCAGTTCACCCCCGACCTGCTCCCTGCCGACATCACCGGCACCGAGATCTATCGCCCGGAAACCGGCAGCTTCGTGTTCCAGCAAGGGCCGATCTTTCACAACCTGGTACTGGCCGACGAAATCAACCGCGCCCCGGCCAAGGTCCAATCGGCGCTGCTCGAAGCCATGGCCGAGCGCCAGGTCAGTGTCGGGCGCAGTACCTACGAGCTGTCGCCGCTGTTCCTGGTGATGGCCACGCAGAACCCGATCGAACAGGAAGGCACCTACCCGCTGCCTGAAGCCCAGCTCGACCGCTTCCTCATGCACGTCAAGATCGGCTTCCCGGATGCCGCCGTCGAGCGGCGCATCCTCCAGCAGGCCCGTGGCGAAGCGCTCAATGGCGAGACCAAGCCGGAGCGCCGGGTCAGCCAGCAAGCGATCTTTGCCGCGCGCAAGGAAATCCTCGGCCTGTACATGGCCGATGCGGTGGAGGAATACCTGGTGCAGCTGGTCATGGCCACCCGCACTGCGGCCAAGTACGACCTGGAACTGGCCGACTGGATCGCCTACGGCGCCAGCCCGCGGGGCTCGATTGCCCTGGACCGCTGCGCGCGGGCCCATGCCTGGCTTGCCGGGCGCGACTTCGTCAGCCCCGAAGACATCCAGGCGGTGCTGTTCGACGTACTGCGCCACCGCATCATTCTTTCCTTCGAGGCCGAGGCCGCCGGGATTGACCAGGACCGGGTGATCCAGCGCATCCTCGACGTCGTCGCCGTCGCCTGAGCCCATGCCCAATCGCCTGCTGGCCGCGCCCGGAATCCGCATCAGCCTCACCGAGCTGATCGAGATGCGTCACCGCGTGCGCGAAGTGCAACTGTTCTCCCGGCCGGGCCAGCGCAGCCCGCTGGTGGGCCTGCACCACTCGAAACTGCGCGGACGCGGGGTCGACTTCGACCAGGTGCGGGTCTACCAGGCCGGCGACGATGTGCGCAACATCGACTGGCGGGTCACCGCGCGCACCCAGGAGCCGCACACCAAGCTGTTTCATGAGGAACGCGAGCGACCGATCTTCATTCTCGTCGAACAAAGCCAGCGCCTGTTCTTCGGCTCGGGACTGATGTTCAAGTCGGTGCTCGCCGCCCAGGCCGCGGCGCTGATCGGCTGGGCCGCCCTGGGCCACAACGACCGCATTGGCGGCCTGGTGTTCGGTGACAACGAGCACTACGAGATCAAGCCACGGCGCAGCAAGCAGAGCCTGTTGCAACTGCTCAACCGCCTGGCGCGGGTCAACCAGTCGCTGCATACCGAAGCCGTGCCCCAGGCCGACAGCCTCGGCATTGCCCTGCGCCGCGCCCGTGAAGTGCTGCGCCCCGGCAGCCTGGCGATCATCATCTGCGACGAGCGGGCGCTGACGCCTGCGGTCGAACAACAGCTGAGCCTGCTTTCGCGCCATTGCGACCTGCTGCTGTTGCCGCTGTCCGACCCGCTCGACCACGCCCTGCCCGCCGCCGGCCTGCTGCGCTTTGCCCAGCACGGTGCGCAACTGGAGCTCGACACCCTCGACCCGACCCTGCGCAAGAGCTACCGCCAGCAAAGCGAAGCGCGCATCGAGCGCTGGGAACTGCTGGCGCAAAAGCTGCGGGTGGTGTTGATGCCGTTGAGCACCCAGAGCGAAATGATCGAGCAACTGCGCGAGTACCTCAACGCGCAACGACCGGGGAAAACCTCGTGAACCCGCTCGATCAGTTGCAACCCTTGATCACCCCGACGCCGATCGGCTGGTGGCCGCTGGCCCCGGGCTGGTGGGCACTGCTGTTGCTGCTGCCCCTGCTGGGTTGGAGCCTGTGGCGGCTGCGCCACTGGCGCCCAGGCAAAAAGGCCATCGTGCGCGCCGAGCTGCCCCTGGACCCGGTACGCATCGAAGCCCTGGCCGAACTCGCGCGCCTGCCCAAACCCTACGACGGCGCCCCGGCCGGTGCCTGGCTGCAGCAGATCAACGCCCTGCTCAAACGCCTGTGCCGCAACCATTATCCGGGCAGTCACAGCCATACCCTCAACGGTCGCCAATGGCTGGCGTTTCTCGATAACCGCTGCCCGGCCGCCGGCCTGACCCGCTGGATGGTGCTGGTCGAAGGCGCCTACAAACCCGAATGCAAACTCGACGACAAAGCCATCAACGGCCTCAACCAGTCGGTCGAAACCTGGATCCGCAAACATGTTTGAGCTGGCCTGGCCGTGGGTCTTCATACTGTTGCCGCTGCCCTGGCTGGCGCGCCTGCTGCTGCCGGCCGCCGACAGTGGTGAGCCGGTGCTCAAGGTCAGCTTTCTCGATGAACTCGAAGGCCTGGCTGGGCGCCGCGCGCGCCTGAACCTGCCGACCTGGCGCCAGCAGGCGCCGTTCGTGCTGGTGTGGCTGTTGCTGCTGTTTGCCGCCGCCCGCCCGCAATGGCTGGGCGAGCCGTTACCGGTGGCCGCCAGTGGCCGCGACCTGCTGGTGGCGGTGGACGTCTCCGGCTCCATGGACTTTCCCGACATGCAGTGGCAAGGCGACGACGTCAGCCGCCTGACCCTGGTCAAGGCCCTGCTCGGTGATTTTCTTGAAGACCGCCAGGGCGATCGCGTCGGCCTGATCCTGTTCGGCAGCCAGGCCTACCTGCAGGCCCCGTTGACCTTCGACCGGCGCACCGTACGTACCTTCCTCGACGAAGCGCAGATCGGCATCGCCGGCAAGAACACCGCCATCGGCGACGCCATTGGCCTGGCCCTCAAGCGCCTGCGCCAACGTCCGGCACAGAGCCGGGTGCTGGTGCTGGTCACCGACGGCGCCAACAACGGCGGGCAGATTCACCCGCTGACCGCCGCGCGCCTGGCCGCCCAGGAAAACGTGCGCATCTACACCATCGGCATCGGTGCCGACCCGGAACAAACCGGTACCGCCGGCTTGCTGGGCATCAACCCAAGCCTGGACCTGGACGAAGCCTCGCTCAAGGAAATCGCCGAGCTCACCGGTGGCAGCTACTTCCGCGCCCACGACGGCGAAGAACTGCATGCCATCGGCGAAGCGCTCGACCGCCTGGAACCTGTGGCCCAGCAGCCGACCCAGGCGCGCACCGCCCAGCCGCTGTACAGCTGGCCGCTGGCCTTGGCCTTGGTGCTGAGCCTGCTGCTGGTGATCGAGCAGCAATGGCCGGACAACCTGCTGCAGCGCTTGCTGCGCCGCCCGCGCTTCTTGCAGCCGCACCCGGAATGGCGTCAGCGCCTGCAACGGCTGCGCTTGAGGAGGCGCCGATGAGCGAATTGTGGCCGCAATGGCTGCGCCCGCTGTGGCTGCTCGTCCTGCCGCTGCTGGCCTGGCTGCTATGGAAGCTGTGGCACCGGCAAAAACGCGCCGGGCGCTGGCAGATGATCCTGCCACCGGCCTTTCATGCCGTGCTGCTGGGTGGCGGCAGCGGCCGCGACAGCAAACTGCCGTGGATCGCCCTGGGCCTGGCCTGGTTGATCACCGTGCTGGCCCTGGTCGGGCCCAGCTGGCAACGCCTGGAAGATACCCGCCAGCGCCCGGCCGACCCGCTGGTGATCCTGCTTGAGCTGACCCCGCAGATGCTCGCCGACGACGCGGCGCCAACCCGCCTGGAACAGGCCCGACGCAAGATCCTCGACCTGCTCGAGCACCGCCGCGACAGCCAGACTGCGATCATCGTCTATGCCGGCAGCGCCCACACCCTGGTGCCGCTGTCCGACGACCTGGCCACCAGTCGCAATCTGCTCGAAGCCCTGGATCCTGCGATCATGCCGCAAGCCGGGCAGCACGCCGACCTGGCCGTGCGCAAGGGCCTGGCCCTGCTCGCTCAGGCCGGCCTGGGCCAGGGCCGCCTGCTGTTGATCGGCTCCTCGCTCGATGCCCAGGAACGCCAGGGCATTGTCCAGGCCCTCGGCCGCCAGGGCCCGAGCCTGCTGATGCTCGGCGTCGGCAGCGCCGAGGGGGCGCCGGTCAAGCAGGCCAACGGCGAGTTCCTCAAGGACGACCAGGGCGGGATCCTCCTGCCGCGCCTGGACAGCGCCAGCCTCAAGGCTTTTATCAACAGCACCGGCGGGCGCTACCGCAGTGCCCGTATCGACGACCTCGACCTACGCGGCCTGCGCCTGTTCGACAACCCGCGCAGTCTGCGTGACGATGGCCAGACCGTACAACTCGACAGCTGGGCCGACCAAGGCTACTGGCTGTTGCTGCCACTGTTGCTGCTGGCCGCGTGCGCCGGCCGTCGCGGTTGGTTGTTCTGCCTGCCGTTGCTGCTGGCCGTGCCGCAGCCCAGCCACGCCTTCGAGTTCAACGACCTGTGGCTGCGCCCTGACCAGCAAGGCCAGCGCCTGCTTGAACGGCAACGTCCGGCCGATGCCGCCCGGCACTTCGCAGACCCGCAGTGGAAAGGCCTGGCGCTGTACCAGGCCGGCGACTTCAACGGCGCCGCCCGCCAGTTCGCCCAGGGCAACAGCGCCGCCGACCATTACAATCGCGGCAACGCCCTGGCCCGCAGCGGTGAACTGGAAGCGGCGCTGGATGCCTACGAGCAGGCCCTGGAACGCCAACCGGAACTGCAACCGGCACTCGTCAACAAGGCACTGGTCGAACAGTTGCTGCAACAACGCCAGGCCGAACACGCACCCGAACAGCCGCCGGAAGACAACCCGCAGAGCAACCCCAACAGCAGCAGCGATACTGCCAGCAGCTCGCAGAACGCCCAGGACCAGGCCGCGGCAAAACCTGCGCAGGATCCGGATGAAGCGGCCAAGGCCCAGGACAGCAGCAGCGAGCAGGCGCAGAACAGCGCCAGCGGCGCTGACGACGATGACACCACCCGGCCGCCCCAGCGCCCGGCTGACAGCAGCCTCGATGCCGAACAGCGCCAGGCCCTGGAACAATGGCTGCGACAGATCCCGGACAACCCGGCCGAACTGTTGCGGCGTAAATTCTGGTATGAACAGCAACAACATCAGGAAACCCATCGATGAGTCGCGTTTGCGTCCTGGTCTTCAGCCTCTTTCTCGCCCTGCAGGTGCAGGCAGCGGCGCTGCTCGCCAGTGTCGACCGCACACGCCTGAATGCCGGCGAAACCCTTGAGCTGACCCTCGAGACCCAGGACGTCACCCAGTTCGGCAAACCCGACCTGACGCCGCTGCAGGCCAACTTCGAAGTACGTGGCACGCGCCAGGTCAACAGCCTCAACAGCCTTGACGAGAGCAGCGCCAATACGCGCTGGATCATTACCCTGTTGCCGCGCCAGAGCGGCAGTGTGGAAATTCCCGCCCTGCAGCTGGGCGAAGTGCGCAGCCAGCCGATCAGCCTGCAGATCCAGGCCAACGAGGTCAGTCGCGAAAACCAGGGCCCGGTGTTCATCGACGCCAGCCTCGACCAGCCGCAAGTCTACGTCCAGGCCCAGGCGGTGCTGACCCTGAGCATCTACCACTCGGTACCGCTGTACGACGACAGCAGCCTCAGCCCGCTGCAACTGGACAACGCCAGGGTCGAGCCGCTGGGCGAGTCGCGCACCTTCGAGAAACTCATCGACGGCGTGCGCCACGGCGTGATCGAAATGCGCTATGCGATCTACCCCCAGCAGAGTGGCGACCTGAAAATCCCGGCCCTGAACTTCAGTGCCACCGCTGCCCAGAACGATGCCGAGCAGGAGCTCAACACCCCGCGCGCCGGCAAGCAGGTGCAGGTCAGCTCGACGCCGCTGGTGCTGACAGTCGACCCGATCCCGGCCGACTACCCGGCCAATGCGCCCTGGCTGCCGGCCAACAGCCTGACCCTGGAAGAACACTGGAGCCCGGACCCGGCCCAGCAGCAGACCCAGATCGGCGACTCGCTGACCCGCACCGTGATCCTCCAGGCCGAGGGCTTGTCCAGCGCCCAGCTGCCGCCGCTGCCGGGCACCGAAGTCACCGGCCTGCGCCGCTACCCGGACCAGCCGCAATTGCGCAACCAGGTCAACGACCGTGGCCTGCTCGGTGTGCGTGAAGAGCGCGAAGCGCTGGTGCCGACCCACAGCGGCCGGCTGGAACTGCCGAGCCAGGAAGTGGTCTGGTGGAACACCCGCGAAGATCACCTGGAACGCAGCAGCCTGCCCGCTCGTAGCCTGCAGATCGAGGACAACCCGGCGTTGAGCGCCGACAAACCGGCCAGCGTCGATCCGGTCACAGTGCAAACCCACCTGCTCTGGCCCTGGCAACTGAGTACCCTGGTACTGGCCCTGACCACCCTGCTGGGCTTTGCCCTCTGGTGGCGGGCGCGCTCGCAACCGGCGGTGCTGCGTGCGGCGCAAACCGGGCCGAGCCCGCGCACCCTGCTTGATGACCTCAAGCGCGCGTGCCAGGCCAACGACCCCCAAGCCACGCGCCAGGCCCTGGATGCCTGGGCGCGTCAGCAACCGGAAACCCTGGCCGAGATGGCCGCACGTTTCGTACCGCTGTCCGATGCCCTCGATGGCCTCAACGGCGCGCTGTACAGCGAAAGCGGGCAGTATTGGCAAGGTGAAGAATTATGGCGGGCCATTGGCACCATCCCGGCCGCCGAGCAGGTCCAGCCTGCACAAAGCGAGAGCGGCAGCCTGCCGCCGCTGTACCCCAAATAAACTCAAGGCGTGGCGCCCCGGGCGCTATGCCGGCACACTGCGGAACCCTTCATGCGTCTGTTTCACACCTCCGACTGGCACCTGGGACAAACCCTGCACGGCCAGGAACGCGATTTCGAACACGCCTGTTTTCTCGAATGGCTGCTCGGCCAGCTCAAGCTGCGCCAGCCCGATGCGCTGCTGATTGCCGGCGACATCTTCGACACCGTCAACCCGCCGGTCAAAGCCCAGGAGCGGCTCTACGACTTCATCGTCCAGGCCCACGAACAGCAGCCCAAGCTGAACATCGTGATGATCGCCGGCAACCACGACTCCGGCTCGCGCATTGAACTACCGGCGCCGCTGATGCGCCGCCTGCGCACCCACGCCCTGGGCCGGGTGCAGTGGCTGGACGAAGGTGAACTGGACAGCGAGCGCCTGTTGATTCCGCTGACCAACGCCAAGGGCAAGGTCGCCGCCTGGTGCCTGGCGCTGCCGTTCCTGCGCCCGGCGGAAGTCACCGGTGCGCACCTGGGCGATGACTACCTGCGTGGCATTGCCCAGGTCCACGAGAAACTCATCGCCGCCGCCCTGCAACGGCGCAAGGCCGGCCAGGCACTGATTGCCGTGAGCCACGCGCACATGGCCGGTGGCTCGGTCTCGGAAGACTCCGAACGCAGCCTGATCATCGGCAACGCCGAAGCCTTGCCAGCGCGCCTGTTCGCCCCGCAAATCAGCTATGTCGCCCTCGGCCATCTGCACAAGCCGCAGAAGGTCAACCGCGAAGAGCGCATCCGCTACAGCGGCTCGCCAATCCCGCTGTCGTTCTCGGAAATCGGCTATCAACACCAGATCCTTGAAATCGAACTGGATGGCGCCAACCTGGCCAGCGTCGAATCGCGCCTGGTGCCGCGGGCCGTGCACCTGCAACGGCTGGGCCCGGCGCCACTGGCCGAAGTGCTCGAGCAATTGGCCGAGCTGCCGGTGATTGACCTGCTCGACGATCCGCAGCGCCAACCCTGGCTGGAGATCCGCGTACGCCTGGACGAGCCCCTGCCCGACCTGCGCGCCCAGCTCGAAGGCGCCCTGCACGGCAAGGCCGTGCGCCTGGTGCGCATCGCGGCCGAGTATGCCGGCAACGGGCGCAGCGAGGATGAGAGCGGCGCCGACTTGCTGGAACTGGGCCAACTGACCCCGCACGAGCTGTTCAGCCGCGCCTGGGAGCAGGCCTATGGCAATGCCGTCGACGAACAGACCCTGGCCGACTTTGCCCTGTTGCTGCAGGACGTCCAGCAGGAGGAAGAACAGCCATGAAGATTCTCGCCATCCGTCTGAAGAACCTGGCCTCGCTGGAAGGCCCGATCGAGATCGACTTCACCGCCGAGCCGCTGGCCAGCGCCGGCCTGTTTGCCATTACCGGGCCCACCGGCGCCGGCAAGAGTACCCTGCTCGACGCCCTGTGCCTGGCGCTGTTCGGCGCCGTGCCACGGCTGAACAACATCGGCCGCGAGACCAAGCTGCCGGAGGTCGACAGCGACATCCTCACCAGCGACCCGCGCACCCTGCTACGCCGGGGCTCGGGCAGCGGTTTTGCCGAGGTGGATTTCGTCGGCATCGACGGCCGGCGCTACCGCGCCCGCTGGGAAACCAACCGCGCCCGCGACAAGGCCAACGGCAAGCTGCAAGGCAGCCGTCAGAGCCTGCATGACCTGGACAGCGACCAGCTGCTGAGCAACCAGAGCAAGGCCGAATACAAGCAACTGATCGAGTCGCGCCTGGGCCTGAACTTCGAACAGTTCACCCGCGCGGTGATGCTGGCCCAGAGCGAGTTCAGCGCCTTTCTCAAGGCCGATGACAAAGAGCGCAGCGAGCTGCTGGAAAAGCTTACCAACACGGCGATCTACAGCCAGCTGGGCCGCCGCGCCTACAGCAAGAGCAAGGAAGCCGAAGAGGCGCACAAGGCCCTGCTGGACCAGGCCAGCGGCGTGATGCCTATGGCCGCCGAGGCCCGCGCCGAACTCGACCAGCGCTACAGCGGGGCCCTCGATCGGTTCAAGACCGAACAGGCGCAACTGCGCCAGCTTGAACAGCAGCGCAGCTGGCTCACCGAGTTGCTGCAACTGCAGGAACAGGTGCAGACCAGCACGGCGCAACTGCACAGTGCCCAGCAGCACAACGACAGCCTGCACAGCGAGCGGCTGAAACTCGCGCGCCTGGAACAGCTGGCGCCGCAGCGTCACCAGTTTGCCCGCCAGCAGGCGCTCAATGCCCAGCTCAGCCCGCTGGTGATGAGCATCGCCGCGCAGCGCCAGCAGCATGACCTGTTGCATGGCCACCAGCAGCAACTGCAGGACGACCTGGGCAAGGCCCACGCGGCCCTCGCCCAGGCCCTGGCACAACAAACCGACAGCGCGCCATCGGTGCGCCAGGCCTTTGCCGAGCAGAACACCCTCGCCCGCCTGCACCAGGAACTGGCCAACAGCGCGACGCTCAAGCACCAGGCCGAGCAGGCCAGTGCCGAGGGCCAGCAACAGCTGTTGACCCTCGATGAACAGCAACGCCTGAGCGAACAGCGCCTGCAGCAGATCGGCCAACAGCTGGAGCAAAGCGCGCCGCTGGCCGGGCTGAGCGAAGCCTGGAGCGCCTATCGCGACCGCCTGCAGCAACTGATGCAGCTGGGCAACCGCCTCAACCAGGGCCACGCCGAGCTGCCTGGCCTGCAGGAGCGTGCCAGCCAGGCCAGTGCCCAGCTTGAGGAGCAGCGCGCCGCCCTGGCCCTGCTCTACCGCGAAGCCGAGGCTGAACCCCAGGCCCTGGCCGAACAGATCGGCCTGCTCGGCGAGCTGCTGCAGAAAAACCGCCAGCAGCAGCGTCAGGTCGAAGAACTGAGCCGGCTGTGGAGCAACCAGCAGGACCTCGAACAGCGCCTGCAAGCCTTGCGCGAGCGCCAGCAAGCGGCGTTGAAGCAACGCGAGCAGCTGATCAGCGAAGGCCTCAATGGCAAGAACCAGCTGACCGCCGCCGAGCAAGCGCTAAGCGTTACCCGCCAGTTGCTCGAACGCCAACGCCTGGCCCGCAGCCAGAGCGTCGAAGAGCTGCGCGCGCAACTGCAAGACGACCAGCCCTGCCCGGTGTGCGGTAGCCAGGAGCACCCTTATCACCAGCCCGAAGCCCTGCTGCAAAGCCTCGGCCGCCACGACCAGAACGAAGAGGCCAACGCACAGCAAATGGTCGACGGGCTGAAGAAACAGCTCGATGAACTGCGCACTCAACTGGGTGGCGTCAACGGCCAGATCAAGGAATACCTGCACCAGCAGGAACAACTGGGCAACCAGCAACACGCGTTGCAGCCAAGCCTTGAAGCGCACCCGCTGTACCCGTCGCTGGCCGACCAGGACGCCAGCCAGCGCAGCGCCTGGCTGGACTTGCAGGTGCGCAACCTGAACCACGACATCAGTCGTGACGAACAGCGCCAGAACGCCCTACTGGCCCTGCAGAAAGACGCCAGCCGCCTGCAACAGCAATTGCAGGCAGCCCAAGACACCAGTCAGCAGGCCAACCAGCACCTGAGCCAGCAGCAAACGGCGCTGGCCAGTGACCAAGAGCGCCTGGAGCAGGAACTGGCCAGTTTCGCCAGCCTGTTGCCTGGCGAGATCCTCAACGACCTGCGCCAGGAGCCGGCTGCCGCCTTCATGCGCCTGGACCAGCAACTGGCCCTGCGCCTGGACCTGCTGCAACGGCAAAAGGACGAACAGCAGGAGCACGGCGAGCGCCAGCAGACCCTGGACAAAGCCCAGTTGCAGCAACAGGCACGGATTCAGAAGCAGGAAGAACTGCAACAGCAGTTCAGCGAGCTGGAGCGCCAGCATCAAGCCAGCCGCGACAGCCTTGCCAGCCTGCTCGGCGAACAGGCCAGCGCCGAGCATTGGCAGCAGCATCTGGACCAGGCGGTGGAGCAAGCGCGCCAGGCCGAAACCCAGGCCGGCCAACAGTTGCAGGAGACCCAGGCACGCTTGATCGAACTGGCCGCCGAGCTCAAAGCCAAGGGCGAACGCCTGAGCGCGCTGGAGCAGGAACACCATGAGGTGCGCGGCCAGATCGAACAATGGCGCCAGGGCCACCCGGAGTTGGACGACAGCGGCCTGGAGCAGTTGCTGGCGCTCGACGACAACGCCGTGGCGCAACTGCGCCAGGGGCTGCAGGACAGCGAGAAGGCCATCGAACAGGCGCGTACCCTGCTGCAGGAGCGCCAGCAACGCCTGGACCAGCATCAGACCCAGGGCAATGCCGAGCTCACCCGCGAAACGCTGGAACAGGCCTTCGACAGCCTGCAGGTGCAACTGACCGCCAGCGAACAGACCTGCGCTGAACTGCGTGCCGCCCAGGCCGAAGACCAGCGCCGGCAACTGGCTCACCAGACCCTGGCCGAGCAGATCGCCACGGCCTACAGCGAGTGGCAGCGCTGGGGACGGCTCAATGCCCTGATCGGCTCGGCCACCGGCGATACCTTCCGCAAGATCGCCCAGGGCTACAACCTCGACCTGCTGGTGCACCACGCCAACGCCCAGTTGCGCCAACTGGCCCGGCGCTACCGGCTCAAGCGCGGTGGCAGCCTGCTCGGGCTGCTGGTGCTGGACACGGAAATGGGTGACGAACTGCGCTCGGTGCATTCGCTGTCGGGCGGCGAGACCTTCCTGGTCTCGCTGGCCCTGGCCCTGGGCCTGGCCTCGATGGCTTCGAGCACCCTGCGCATCGAATCGCTGTTTATCGACGAAGGCTTCGGCAGCCTCGATCCGGAATCGCTGCAACTGGCTATGGACGCGCTCGACGGCCTGCAGGCCCAGGGCCGCAAGGTCGCGGTGATCTCCCACGTGCAGGAGATGCACGAGCGCATCCCGGTGCAGATCCAGGTCCGCCGCCAGGGTAATGGCCTGAGTACCGTGGAGGTCAGCGGATGATCCTCTACTCGTTCCGCCGCTGCCCCTGGGCCATGCGCGCGCGCCTGGCCCTGCGCTACGCCCAGTGCCCGGTAGAGATCCGCGAAGTCAGCCTCAAGGCCAAGCCAGCCGAACTGCTGGCCCTGTCGCCCAAGGGCACGGTGCCGGTGTTGAGTGCCGATGACCTGGTACTGGAGGAAAGCCTGGACATCATGCGCTGGGCCCTGGCCCGGCACGACCCGCACGATTGGCGGCTGACGGCCGACCCGCAGGCGGCGCAAGCCGCTGATGCGCTGATCGCACGCAATGATCGCGAGTTCAAGGCCCAGGTCAACCTGTACAAGTACGCCGAACGCTATCCGCAGCATTCACGGGAACATTACCGGGCCCAGGCCGAAAGCTGGTTGGTGGAACTGGATGCGCGACTGGCGCAGCAGGCGTACCTGTTCGCGGACCATCCCAGCCTGGCTGACGCGGCATTGTTGCCGTTGATGCGCCAGTTTGCCGGGGTGGAGCCTGAGTGGTTCGCCCACGCGCCCTACCCGCACTTGCGGGCATGGTTGCAGAGGTGGCTGGAGTCGGCATTGTTCAAGGCGATCATGGCGCGTTGAACCCATCGCTGGCAAGCCAGCTCCCACAGGGCCCTTGTGGGAGCTGGCTTGCCAGCGATGAGGCCAGAAGCTACAGCGCCAGAATCGGCGAAGAATAGAGGAACAGCAACACCGCCAGAATTCGCCATTTCATGTGTTATCCCCTGACGTCAATAAATTAGCGTCAAATTCAATCACATGGCGATATGCTATTACCAGAAAAATCTACACGCTCAATGCTGCGACTTGTGGTCCAGCGCAGCGTAGAAGTTGGCACTTTGTTGCAGGTATTTCTGGGTATAGCTCTGGGTCGACGATTTACGCTCGCTGAGCTCGACATGGGCGTTGGCCGGCAGGACCACCGAAGCAGAAATGGCGGAAGCGGCGATGACCGGGAAAAGGTTGAAGTTCATGGCGCTGACCTCGAAGTCTGTGGTTTGAAGTGGCCGCTTGGGGCCGTGGTTCAAACTTACGCCGCTGGCGCGGCGCACAGAAATTCATTGCAGCAGTAGCCAACATCAAGGCAATTGATAGTCAGTTGACGAACTTCAGGTCCGACGGCGCATCCTGGGCCAGCTTCTGTACGGTTTCGCCCAGCAGGCCACTGCGTGGATCACGGCGGATCACCACGATCTGGTTGCTCTTCTGATTGGCCACCAACAGGTACTTGCCGGTAGGGTCGAGGGTAAATTCCCGCGGGTGATCGCCCTCGACACTGCGCCGCTGCACCTGCATCAGCTTGCCGCTCTTGTCATCCACGGCAAACACCAGCAGCTCGTTGGCCGTGCCACGGTTGCTGACATACAGAAAGCGCCCGTCGGCCGACAGGTGCAATGCCCCCGCCGCCTTGGCCGAGGCATCGTTCTGCTCGGTCAATGGCAGGCGCTGCAGCTCCACCAGCTTGCCGTCCTGATAATCGAAGGCCACCACTTGGGCGCTCATCTCCAGGGTCAGGTAGGCATGCTTGCCATCGCGGTCAAACAGCAGGTGCCGCGGCCCGCTGCCCGGTGGCAGGCTAACCGGCTCGACCGCGCTCAGTGGTTGCGTGGGGCTGGCGCCGTCGTAGCGGTAGACAAACACCTTGTCGGCCCCCAGGTCGCTGGCGAACACGTACTTGCCGTCGTCCGATGACACCACAGAGTGCACATGGGGCCCGGTCTGGCGCTCCGGGTTGACGCCGCTGGGCTTGTGCCGGTCTTGTTGCACCGAGGCTTGCAGGTAGCCGTTACGCCCCACCGGCAACACACTCAGGCTGCCGCCCGGGGCGGGCAACACGCCGTAATTGGCGACGAACAGGTAGCGTTGGTCCTGGCTGAGGCTGGAATGGGTTGGTTCATCGCCCTGGCTTGGCACCTGGTTCAGCGCCTTGAGGTTGCCGTCCTTGCCAATCGCAAAACTGCTGACCTGGCCGTTGCCGGCGCCGTTCTCGTTGACGGCAAACAGCAGGCGCTTGTCTACCGAGAGGGTCAGCCAGGACGGGTTTTCGCTCATGAGGATCTGCAGCGGCGCAGGGTCGATCTGGCCGCTGTCACTGTTGAAGCGGTAGCGGTAGATACCTTCGCTGCTGCCTGCGGTATAGCTGCCGACCAGCAGGTCGTGGGCCTGGGCGGTGAGCGTCAGGCTCATGCTACTGGCGATCAGCAGGTTCTTCAGCAGGCGCGTCATCGTCTTCCTCATCGCAGGCACTAAAGGCACTCATACAGACTAGCCGATGCTCGCCAGTCTCGGCCGCGACCAGCCAGTCGGTACCTTCAAGCCGGGCGGCGCCGATCTGCTCGGGGGAGAACTTGTATTTTTTCAAGGCACGGCCGTCCATCAGCTCGATGCTCAGGCCGGTTTCGTCGAAGGTGAAGTCAAAGGCGTGCAGGCCGTCGATCAGGAGCATGTTGCTGGATTCGAGGGCTTGGGAGAGGGTTGTCATTGCAGGAAGATCACTGGCGGGAAAACCCCCATGATACCTGATCGTCAAAAGCATCGCCGGCAAGACCGGCTCCCACAGGTAATGCGCACCTGTGGGAGCCGGCCTTGCCGGCGATGGGCTACGAAGTAGCCCCGATGACAGCAGCGGTCAATGGGCAAAAATCGAACCGCCCTCCTTGCCCACCATTTTCTCCGGTTTGATCAGGAACCGCGCCAGAGCCGGCAGCAGCCACAGCGCACCAAACATGTTCCACAGCAGCATGAAGGTCAGCATCAGGCCCATGTCGGCCTGGAACTTGATCGCCGAGAAGATCCAGGTGCACACGCCGATGGCCAGGCACAGGCCGGTGAACAATACCGCCTTGCCGGTGGACTTGAGGGTCTGGTAGTAGGCTTCCTGCAGCGGCAACCCGGCGCGCAGGAAGCTCTCCAGGCGGCTGTAGATGTAGATGCCGTAGTCCACGCCAATGCCTACGCCCAGTGCCACCACCGGCAGGGTCGCGACCTTGACGCCGATGCCCATGTAGGCCATCAGCGCGTTGCCCAGCACCGAGGTCAGCACCAGCGGCAGGACGATGCACAGGGTCGCGGCGAAGGAGCGGAAGGTGATCATGCACATCACCGCCACGCAGATGTACACCAGGATCAAAATGGTCAGCTCGGCCGACTTGATCACTTCGTTGGTGGCCGCCTCGATACCGGCGTTACCGGCAGCCAGGAGGAATTCCAGGCCTTCCTTGTTATGGCTGTCGGCAAACTCCTGCACCGCCTTGACCGCACGGTCGAGGGTCTCGGCCTTGTGGTCGTTGAGGAAGATCAGCACCGGCGCCAGCGAGCAGTCGGCGTTGTACAGGCCGTCGGCACGGGAGATCGAGCTGTTGAGCACGTCCGGGTTGCGCGACAGGCTTTCCCATTTCAGGTTGCCCTCGTTCATGCCCTTGATCATCTGCTTGGACACGGTCACCAGCGAGATCGCCGACTGCACCCCAGGGGTGTTCTCCATCTTCCACATCAGCTCGTCGATCGGCGCCATGGTCGCGTGTACCGAACAGCCTTCGGTCGGGGTCTTGACCATCACCACCAGCACGTCGGAACTGGTCGAGTAATTGTCGATGATGAAGGCGTTGTCCTGGTTGTAGCGCGAGTCCGGACGCAGCTCCGGCGCGCCTTGGTCGAGGTCGCCGATCTTCAGGTTCTGGCTGTACCAGAGACCGCCACCGAAGGCCAGCAAGGCCAGGACAATGGACACCGGCGCCACCTTGGCGCTGGCAAAATTGGACAGCAGGCGCCAGAACGGATGCTCGCGGGTGGCGTCCTTCTTGCTGCGCTCGATGGCCTTCTTGCTGATGCCGACATAGGAGATCGCCACCGGCAGGAGGATCAGGTTGGTGAAGACAATCACGGCTACACCGATCGACGCACCGATGGCCAGCTCGCGGATCACGCCGATGTCGATGATCAACAGGGTGATGAAGCCCACGGCGTCGGCGAGAATGGCGATCATCCCCGGCAGGAACAGTTGGCGGAAGGTACGCCGCGCGGCGGTCAGGGCGTTGTCGGCATCGCTGGACTGCAAGGCGATGCCGTTGATCTTCTGCACCCCGTGGGAGATGCCGATGGCGAAGATCAAAAACGGCACCAGCATCGAGTACGGGTCAAGGCCGAAGCCCACCGCGTGCATCAGCCCCAGTTGCCAGACCACCGCCACCAGGGTGGTGATCAACACGGCGATGGTGCTGCGGATGCACCAGGTGAACCAGTACAGCAGCACCCAGGTGATCACCAGCGCGATCCCGAAGAACATCGCCACCATCATCAGGCCGTCGATCAGGTCGCCGACCTTCTTGGCGAAGCCGACGATGTGTACCTTCACATTGGGGTTCTGGGCCTGGAACTTGTCGCGGATCTTCTCTTCCAGCTGATGGGAGAACTGCTGATAGTCGAGCTTGATCAGCTTGCCCTGGTCCTGCGGGTCGGGATAGGACTCCAGCAGCGGAATATCGATGATGCTCGACTTGAAGTTGTTGGCCACCAGGCGCCCGACCTGCCCGGACTTGAGCACGTTGTTACGCAGCTTGTCGAGGCTTTCCGGCGAGCCGTTGTAGGTCTGCGGGATGACTTCGCCACCGGCAAAGCCCTCTTCGGTCACTTCGGTCCAGCGCACGCTGGGGCTCCACAACGACTTCAGCCCGGAACGGTCGACGCCGGGAATGTAGAACACCTCGTCATGCACCTGACGCAGGGTTTCCATGTACTCCTTGCTGAAGATATCGCCGTCGGTGGCCTCCACCGAGATGCGCACGGTGTTGCCGAGGTTGGCCAGGTCATTGCGGTGCTCGAGCATCTTCTCGATGAAGGGGTGCTCGAGCGGGATCATTTTTTCGAAACTGGTGGAAGGACGAATCTGCGTGGCCTGCCAGAACAGGAACACGCTGACCAGCAAGCAGATGAGGATCACCACCGGGCGATTGTTGAAGATCAGGCGTTCGAGCAAAGTTGTCTTGTCCTGATGGTGTTGCTGGTTCATGTTGAACTGCTCCTGACCGGTCATGGCTGCACTCCTTCGGCGCCCTGGGCCGAAGCCAGGTGCACGCCACCCTGGCCTACCAGCACCAGGCGCCCTCCACTCAGCCCGCTGACGCCGGCCAGGGCGATGCGATCGGCCCGGTTGAACACGCTGAAGCTCTGGCCGTCGTCGCTGCTGCGCAACACACTGCCGCCATTGCCCACGAGTACCAGGCTGCCATCATCGAGAAGCGTAGCGCTTGCCAGGCCAAATTCGAGGTTGCCGCGCGCGGCTTTCAATTCGATCTGTTGCCAGCTATCGCCAAAATCCGTGGAGCGGTAGAGGTTGCCGCGCAATCCGTAGGCCAGCAAGGTACGCGGCTGGGCGGTGCCGGTGACACCGAACAGCGAGCCTTCATAGGGGCCTTCGAGCTTTTCCCAGGTCTGACCGTCGTCGCTGGAGCGGAACATGCTGCCCTGCTCGCCAACGATGAACAGGCCGGCGTCTTTCACCGCGGCGATACCGTTGAGGTGGAACTGGTCTTCGTTGTTCAGCCGATCGCCGACCTCGTTCCAGGTCTTGCCGCCGTCGGTGGTTTCCAGCAATGCGCCGTAGGCACCCACGGCGAAGCCGTGCTGGGTGTCCTTGAACCAGACGTCGAGCAACGGCGCTTCGCGCGCCAGGTCTTCAAATTGTTTGCTCCAGGTGGCGCCACCGTCAGTGCTGGCGAGGATCTGCGCATCGTGGCCGACCGCCCAGCCGTGCTGGTCGTCGACAAAATAGACCGCCGTGAGCAGTTGCCGGGTCGGTACCTTGGCTTGGGTCCAGGTCTTGCCCTGGTCATCGGAAAACAGGATATGGCCGCGATCACCGACAGCGACCAGGCGCGCGCCGGCCTTGGTGACGTCCAGCAGCAGGCTGTTTACCGCCTTGGACGATTCGGTGGAGTAGACATCGGTTGCAGCGGCTGCAGCCTCGACCGTGTTGGCCCAAAGCCCGATTGCCACTACCAGCAAGCCGCTGGCGGCCAATGCCCAAGGGCGACTGCCGGCTTTACGCGCAGCACCGCCGAGACCCGCCATGACAGGCTCAGTCATAGATCTATCCCCCTTTATTGTTATTTGGGTCAATCTATATGCAGGTACTGCCAAAAACCGTGTTCCAGAGCCCCGCAATAGCTGAGAGCCATCCTATCGGGGTTTGCAAAGGACTGACAACGAACGGGACGTTATCTTTTGTTAAGCGGGGGGGATTTGCGGGGAAGCAATTGCGGGTCAAGCCCGCTCCCACACTAAATGTGGGAGCGGGCTTGACCCGCGATGAGGCCATCAAGCCAGACTTTTGCTCACGACCTCATACACATCACTGGACAGCGAACCGCTAGCCAGAATGCGCTCCAGCTCACCTTTCATCAGCGCCTGACGCGCGCTGTCGTATTTGCGCCAGCGGGTCAGCGGCGCCAGTTGGCGCGACGCGATCTGCGGGTTGAGTGCGTTGAGCTCGATCACCAGGTCCGCCAGGAAGCGGTAACCCGAGCCATCGCCAGCGTGGAAGTTGACCAGGTTCTGCCCGGCGAAGGCACCGACCAGGGCGCGGACCTTGTTCGGGTTCTTCATCGTGAACGCCGGGTGCTGCATCAGTGCCTTGACCCGTGCCAGGCCGCCCGGCAGGGTGCTGGCCGCCTGTACGCTGAACCACTGGTCCATGACCAGCGGGTTGTCCTTGAAGTGCTCGGCAAAGCTCTCCAGGGCCTTGGCCCGCTCGGCTTCGAACGGCGAATTGACCAGCACGGCCAGCGCGGTGAGACGCTCGGTCATGTTGTCACAGGCGTCGAATTGCTCCAGGGTCGCGGCCAGGACTTCAGGCTTGGCGCTGAGCATCAGGTACGACAGCACGATGTTCTGCAGGCTGCGCCGGGCAAAGTGCTCGGCCTCGGCGAGGTACTCGGTGCCACGCGATACCCCGCGGTTGGCCTGGTAGCGTGCATTCAGGGCCTCGAACAGCTGCTCGGCGATCTGTTGGCGGGCGAACTCGCGGGCGGCGTGGATGGCATCGACATCGGCCACTTCGCTGATTTCGGTGAGGTAGGCCTCACTGGGCAGCGAAAGCATTTCGGCGACCATGGCCTGATCCAGTTGCTCGTTAGCCAGCACCGTGCCCAACGCGGTCACCAGGCGCTGGTCAAGCACCAGCTTGGCACCCTGCTGGTGCTGGGCGATCAGCTCCTGCAGCACCTGCACCGACAGTTGCTGGCCGGCTTCCCAGCGGTTGAAGCCATCGCTGTCATGCTGCATGAGGAACATCAGCTGGTCGCGGTCATAGGGGAAGCTCAGCTTGACCGGTGCGCTGAAACCACGCAGTAACGATGGCAGCGGCTTGGCGGCAACGCCTTCGAAGGTGAAGGTCTGCTCGGCTTCGGTCACCGACAGCACCCGCGAAGTGCCGACCGCAGCCGCCTCGCCTTGCAGGCGCAGGGCGATATCGTTGCCCTGGGCATCGAGCAGGCCCAGTTCCACCGGGATCACGAACGGTTTTTTCTCGACCTTGTCCGGGGTTGCCGGGCAGCTTTGACGGAAGGTCAGGCTGTAGGTTTGCGCAGCACTGTCGTAGGCCTCGCTGACCGCCAGGCGCGGCGTGCCGGCCTGGCTGTACCAGCGCTTGAACTGGCTCAGGTCGACGCCGTTGGCGTCTTCCATGGCCTTGATGAAGTCATCGCAGGTCACCGCCTGGCCATCATGACGCTCGAAGTACAGGTCGCTGCCTTTGCGGAAACCCTCGGCACCAAGCAGGGTGCGGACCATGCGCACCACTTCCGAACCCTTCTCGTACACGGTCAGGGTGTAGAAGTTGGAGATCTCGATAAAGCTGTCAGGGCGCACGGCGTGGGCCATGGGCCCAGCATCTTCGGCGAACTGGTGGGTACGCAGGTAGGCGACATCCTCGATGCGCTTGACCGTGCGCGAGTTCATGTCGGCGCTGAATTCGGAGTCACGGAACACCGTGAAGCCTTCCTTGAGCGACAGCTGGAACCAGTCGCGGCAGGTCACGCGGTTGCCCGACCAGTTGTGGAAGTATTCGTGGGCGACCACCGCCTCGACCCGCTGGTGGGCGGCGTCGGTGGCGGTTTCGGCACGGGCCAGCACGCAGCTGGAGTTGAAGATGTTCAGGCCCTTGTTTTCCATGGCGCCCATGTTGAAGTCGTTGACCGCAACGATCATGAAGATGTCCAGGTCGTACTCACGGCCGTAGACTTCTTCGTCCCAGCGCATGGACTTCTTCAGGCTGGTCATGGCGTGCTGGCACTTGTCGATGTTTTCCGGCTCGACATAGATGCGCAGGGTCACGTCACGGCCCGACTGGCGGGTGAACTTGTCTTCAACGCACCACAGGTCACCGGCGACCAGGGCGAACAGGTAGGCCGGTTTCATGAACGGGTCTTCCCAGGTCGCCCAGTGCCGGCCGTCGTCCTGTGGGCCGCTGCCGACCGGGTTGCCGTTGGACAGCAGCACCGGGTAGCGATGCTGCTCGGCGATCACCGTGGTGGTGAACGCGCTCATCACGTCCGGGCGGTCGAGGTAGTAGGTGATCTTGCGAAACCCTTCGGCCTCGCACTGGGTGCAGAACATGCTGCCGGACTTGTACAGGCCTTCGAGGGCCGTGTTGCTCTCGGGGTGGATCTTCACGCTGGTGTCGAGGGTGAAGGTCGCAGCCTTGGGCTGTACGGTCAGGTGGCTATCGTCAAGCTGGTAGTCACCGGCAGCCAGGGCCTGGTCGTCCAGGGCCACACTGAGCAGCTCCAGCTGCTGGCCGTCGAGCACCAGCGGCGGCAGGCCAGCACCACGGGCCGGGTTGCGGCGCATGACCAGTTGCGCGTGGACCAGGCTGTGGTCCTCGAACAGTTCGAAGGTCAGGTGCGTCTCGTCAATCAGGTACTCGGGGGCCTGATAGTCCTTGAGGTAGATCACTTGCGGCTGTTCGGTACGCATGTGGCGGTCCTTTTTTACTGATGCACGGCGAGCTGGTACGCCGTGTATTTACGAATATTGATCACGCCGGTGTCGAAGATCAGGTACTGGCCCTTGATGCCCAGCAGCGTGCCTTCAGCCACGGGATTCTTGTCCAGGTTGAAGCTGACGATCTTGCTTGGGTAGGCCTCGACCGGGTAGCGGATTTCCAGCACCTCGGCGTCAGTCAGCGGCTGGATCGCCTGCAGGCCGAATCGCGTCTGCAGGGCGCTGAAGCCCTCGGCGCAGCTGTCGAACAACTGCTGACGCACGGCCAGCAGGTCGACCGCCTCGGCATCGCCCTTGAGCAAGGCGCGCCAGTTGGTGCGGTCGGCGACCTGGCTGCGGAACAGGTCCTCGACCAGCCCCGATTGCTGGCGGGTGGCAACCCGCACGATCGGCAGCGCCTGGCTGGCGCCCTGGTCAAGCCAGCGCGTCGGTAGCTGGCTGGCGCGGGTGATGCCGACCTTGATGCCCGAGGAGTTGGCCAGGTACACCACATGATCGGTCATGCAGAACTGCTCGCCCCACGCGGGTTCGCGGCAGGTGCCCTGATCGTAATGGCATTTTTCCGGGGCCATGATGCACACATCGCACTGCGCAAGCTTGGTCATGCACGGGTAGCAGTAACCCTGGCTGAAGCTGGTCTTGGTCTTGCGCCCGCAGTGGCTGCAATGGATGGCACCGAGGTATTCCAGGCGCACGGTCTTGCCGATCAAGGGGTTGACCGGCACTTCCTGCTCGCCCAGGCGAAAAGCGTACTGCACCATCGACGCGTCGAGGCGCGCCGACATTTTGCTGATGGAGCCGCGGCCGAGTTCGATCAATGGATCGCATCCGACTTGAACAGGATGTTCGCCACCGGTGCCGATTTGGAGCTGCATTCCTGCGCCCCCATGTAACCGGTGCGCTCTTCCTCGGGCAGGTTCTGCAGTTCCCAGGCGATCACCGCCTGCAGCGACAGCTCTTTCTGCTCGGTGGTGAGCTTGCGCCCGTCTGCCCATTTGCCCAGTTCCACGGCCAGTTTCAGGCTCTGGTAGATTTCCGGGGTGATGTTTTCAATCATTTGCGCAAAAGTGGACATAACGTCTCCCAAAATCAAGCGGTCAGTTTACGCCGGGCCAGCGCCCCGCCCAAGAGCCCGCTGAGGCAACCGACCAACAGCCCGCCGACATGAGCGGCGTTGGCGATCTGGCCGAAGCCGAGCAGGCTGATCAAACCGGACAGGCACAGCAACAGCCAGACCAGCATCATTACCAGCACGCCGCGCGGCATGCGATACACAGGGTTGGGCGCCAGCCATTGGTACAGCCAGACATGCCCGAGCAAACCGTAGAGCACCCCCGACAGGCCGCCGAACAGGCTCGGGCCGCCAAACAGGTACTGGGCGGCGTTGGACACCAGGCTGAACAGCAGGGTCATGCCGAGCAGGTTCCACGGGCCCTGGCGCAGCTCGATGCGCCGGCCCAGCTCCCAGTACCAAAGGCCGTTCATGGCCAGGTGGAGGATGCCGAAATGCACCAGCATCGGTGTGAACAGGCGCCACCACTGGCCATCGGCAAGGCTTGCGGCCAGCGGGGTGAAGTACAGGTAATCGCCCTGCACGCGAAAATCGAGGAAGGTCAGCCAGCTCAAGGTGGCGAAGTTGTCGCCAAGCCCGGTGAGGCCGGCGACGATCAGGCACAGCAGCAGGATCGCCGCCGTGGCCTTGCTGGCGCGCAACTGCTCGCCGACGCTTGGCTGTGCCGGTGGCGCCAGGGCGGTGTCGGCCGGCAATTCAAACTCCGCATTGCCCTCTGGGAAGCGCTGATACAGCTCGCGCACGTCTTCGGCGAAGTCCTCGGCCACCCACAACACCAGGTCGCCGCCCTCCTCGCTGACCCGGTGCGGCACCTGCAGGCGCCGTAACAGGCCGACAAAACCGCTGAGATCGGTACTCAGCGGCATGCGTAATACCTCCACTACAGTCATTGGCTGGCCTCCGGCCGGTCGACATCGACCCAGACGAACTTGCGTGGGTCGATGCGGGTTTCAGCATCCAGACGGTAAGCAACCAGTTTGCCGTACAGCACCGCACTGTAGTCCAGGCAGGCCAGGTTGGCGCGGATCGGCGCTGGTTTGCCGCTGCGCCAGTAATGGCCGACAAACAGCATCGGTTCGTCCTCGCTGTAGCGCAGCAAGGCGTTCTTCTGGCTGTGGCTGAGCGGCGCGTTGGCTACCTGCTCGGGCAGCGCATCGGGCTGGAAGACGATATCGCCGTAGGTTTGCGGGTCTTCTTCCCAGAACTTGGTGCGGAAAAACGCGCGGGTCAGGCCGTCGCCCCCGGTCAGGGTCAAACCGTCCGGCAGGCGCATGTCGGTGCCGCGCAACAGGCGGTTGCAGACCGTGGCGGCAAAGCTCTCCGGCACCGCCGAAGCCTGGATGAAATGCTCGTCGATGCGCCCGTCCGGGTACTGCTGGCGCAGCGGCTCGATCAGGCGCGCGTCCCAGCAGGCATGCACCAGGCGAAAACGCCCGGCGTCGATGAACAGCGGCAGCTCGTAGAACCACTCGAGGAAGTCCTGCCAGTCGCCCGGGTGCTGTTCGAACTGGGTCAGGGTCTCGTAGATCAGCCGCCCATGGCGCGGGGTGTGCTCGCGCACGTAATGCTTGCCGCTCTCGGGCAACACCGGGGTGTTCCAGCCCAGGGCGTTGTACTCGTGGTTGCCCATGATGCAATAGGCCTGGCCGGCTTCGACCATGTCATGGACGATGTGCAGCGCTTCGCGAATCCGCGGGCCACGGTCGATGATGTCGCCGAGGAACAGCGCCTGGCGCGACGGGTGACGCCAGACGCCGCCCTGGCGCTTGTAGCCGAGGGCATCGAGCAGGCGTTCGAGGGTGTGCGCACAACCGTGCACGTCACCGATCAGGTCGAAACTGCGAGCGGGATCGAGCATCACTCGCCTCCACCACCCAGGCGGCTGCCCCAGCCGAGCTTGGTCCGGCATACCTCATAGTAATTGTGATCCAGCGGATGGATCAGGCGCAGCTTCTGCGGCTTCTTGTTCACCGTGATGGTGTCGCCCGGTGCGCAGGTGAAATGGTTCTGGCCGTCACAGGAAATCTGCGGGTAGATCTGCAGGTCCTTGGACACCACGATCTTCAGCTCGCTGTTGCCGTCGACCACGATCGGCCGCCCGGACAGGGTGTGCGGGTACATCGGCACGATGACGATGGCGTCGAGTTTGGGGTGCATGATCGGCCCGCCCGCCGACAACGCGTAGGCGGTGGAACCGGTCGGGGTGGCGACGATCAGGCCATCGGCCTTCTGGCTGCAGACGAACTGGCCGTCGATGTAGATCTCGAACTCGATCATCCGCGTCGACTTGCCCGGGTGCAGCACCACATCGTTGAGGGCATCGCCCTGGCCGATGGCTTCGGCGTGGCGGCGGACTTCGGCCTGCAGCAGGAAACGGTTTTCCACCAGGTAATGGCCGTCGAGTACCTCGGCGACTTTCACTTCCAGCTCATCGGGACGGATGTCGGTCAAGAAGCCCAGGCTGCCACGGTTGATACCCAGCACCGGAATGTTGTGCCGGGCCAGGGCGCGGGCGGCGCCAAGCAGGCTGCCGTCGCCCCCGACGACGATCACCAGGTCGCAGACTTCGCCCAACAGCTTGCGCGTTGAGGTCTGCAGGCCGTGGCCGGGCAGGACTTCGGCGATGGTGTCCTCAAGGATGACGTGCAGATGCCGCTCCAGCAGGAATTTTTTCAGTCGGCGAATGGTATCGAGCACCTGGGAGCTGCCGAGGCGGCCGATGATACCGATATTGCGAAATTGCTCCATGGGGCTCCAGGGCTCTACGGCGGGTAAAAAGGCGATGCTCGCCAAAGAGTTCGATTATGGGCGAAAGCGCCGTGCAGCGGCAAACGCCGGAGAAATTCGCCAGGCGCGCAGGCTTAGCGGCTATGCTCGCTGAATGAACCCGTTTCCCAGCCTGATCGACCTGCCCCGCCAGTTGCGCCAGCCTCAGGTGCGCGACCTGGCCTGGGTCATTCTCGCGCCGCCGATGCTGCGCGACACGCCGTGGCCGCAGCGTCATCCACTGGCCGCCAGCCGTTGGGTGGCCGAGCCAGAACGGCTGCAGCAGTGGCTGCTCGAGCAGGACCGTGACAGCCACGCCCTGCTGTACTGGCTGACCCAGGCCAGCACCCGGCGCCTGGGGCTGTACTACGAACGTCTATGGCAGTTTGTCCTCCAGCATGCCCCGGGCGTGACCCTGCTGGCCGCCAACCTGCCGATCCGCAACGGCGGGCATACCCTCGGCGAGCTGGACCTGCTGCTGCGCGACAGTGACGGCGTGCACCACCTGGAACTGGCAATCAAGCTATACCTGGGCCCGCAGCACGGCACCGACGACAACCCGGCGCAGTGGCTGGGGCCGGGTTGTCACGATCGCCTGGACCGCAAGCTTGCGCACCTGGCCGAGCATCAACTGCCGATATCGGCCCGTAGCGAAAGCCGCGAAGCGCTGGCGGCGCTGGAGATCGAGCAGTTCAGTGCGCAGCTGTGGCTGGGCGGCTACCTGCTGTACCCCTGGCCGGGACAGGCGCAAGCGCCGCGCGGGGCCAACCCACAGCACTTGCGTGGGCGATGGTTGCACCAGCGTGACTGGGCAGCGTTCCGTGCCCAGAGTGCACCTGGTCGCTGGCAGCCATTGCCGCGCCATGCCTGGCTGGCGCCGGCCTGTTACCCGGCGCAGGACTGCTGGTCGGCACAGCGCTTCGAGACCTGGTTGCAGGCGCTGGACCCGCTGGCGCCAGCGCAGTTGCTGGTGCGGCTGGTCGAGGGTGAGCGTGGCGAGTGGGAGGAAGCCGAGCGGTTGTTTCTGGTCTCGGACTTATGGCCGAACCTGCCAGGGTGACGGGTTTTGCAAGCCAGCTCCCACATGCACACAGATCCACTGTGGGAGCGGGCTTGACCCGCGATCAGGCCACCTCTAGACCACAGTCAACCGCAGCGCCAGCGCCACCAAGGTCAGCAACAACACCGGCACCGTCAGCACGATCCCGACCTTGAAGTAATACCCCCAGCCAATCTTCACCCCCTTGCGCTCCAGCACATGCAGCCACAGCAGGGTCGCCAGGCTGCCGATCGGGGTGATCTTCGGCCCCAGGTCGCTGCCGATCACGTTGGCGTAGATCATCGCCTCCTTGACCACACCCGTGGCGGTACTGGCATCGATCGACAAGGCGCCGATCAGCACCGTCGGCAGGTTGTTCATGATCGACGACAGCACCGCGGTCAGCAGCCCGGTGCCCAGCGCCGCTCCCCACACCCCGCCCATGGCAAAACCGTCGAGCCAGCCGGCCAGGTAATCGGTCAGCCCGGCATTGCGCAGGCCGTAGACCACCAGGTACATGCCTAAGGAGAACACCACGATGTGCCAGGGCGCTTCCTTGAGCACCTTGCGCGTGGAGATTTTGTGCCCGCGCGCCGCCACCAGCAGCAACACCAGGGCGCACACTGCAGAAATCGCGCTGATCGGAATGCCCAGCGGCTCCAGGGCAAAGCAACCCAGCAGCAGGATCATCAGCACCAGCCAGCCGGCGACGAAGGTCGCCGGGTCCTGCACCACGCTGCGCGGGGCATCCAGTTGCAGCGGGTCGTAGTTGCGCGGAATGTCGCGGCGAAAGTACCACAGCAGCACTGCCAGGGTGGCCGCCACGGCGACCAGGTTGACCGGCACCATCACCGCCGCGTAGCGGTTGAAGCCAATACCGAAGAAGTCGGCAGAGACGATGTTGACCAGGTTCGACACCACCAGCGGCAAGCTGGCGGTATCAGCGATAAAGCCTGCGGCCATGACGAACGCCAGGGTCGCCGCCGGGCTGAAGCGCAGGGCCAGGAGCATGGCCACCACGATCGGGGTAAGGATCAGCGCCGCACCATCATTGGCGAACAGCGCCGACACCAGTGCCCCCAGCAGCACGATGTAGCAGAACAAGCGCCGGCCACTGCCACGTCCCCAACGCGCCACATGCAACGCCGCCCAGGCGAAGAAGCCGGCGGCATCGAGCAGCAGGCTGATGATGATCAGGGCGATGAAGGTGCCAGTGGCGTTCCAGATGATGTGCCAGACCACCGGGATATCGCTCCACTGCACCACCCCGCAAAGCAACGCCAGCAGCGCCCCGCCCGTGGCGCTCCAGCCCACGCCCAGGCCACGGGGCTGCCAGATCACCAGGGTAATGGTCAGCAGGAAAATCAAAGATGCCATCAGCATGAAGTACAAACCTTGCAAAATAGTGGGGCACAAGCGCCGGATTCTAGCGACAGATCAAGACGGCGGTGATGAATTTCTGCTGCAATGCCCGGGTAACCAGCTGGCAAGCGGTTACAGTTAGCTGACTGCGCCAGAAGAGCGCGGACTTCGACCTGATGATGAGGAACACCCATGACTCTGAGCCAAAACCAGGCCCGCTACAGTGGCCTGTCGATTGCCCTGCACTGGCTGATGCTGGTGCTGCTGGCGGCGGTCTACGCCTTTATCGAACTGCGCGGCATGTTTCCCAAGGACAGCGCCGAACGCGCGTTGATGAAAGACCTGCACTTCATGCTGGGCCTGAGCGTGTTCGTGCTGGTCTGGTTACGCCTGGCCCTGCGCCTGGGTCGCCCGACCCCAGCGATCATTCCGGCGCCACCGGCCTGGCAGACAGGCCTGGCGCACCTGATGCACCTGGCCCTGTACCTGCTGATGATCGGCCTGCCGCTGGCCGGCTGGCTGCTGCTCAGCGCCGCCAACAAACCGATCCCGTTCTACGGTTTCGAGCTGCCGGCGCTGATCGCCCCGGACCCGGACCAGGCCAAATTCATCAAGGGCTGGCACGAGCGTATCGGCACTTGGGGCTACTGGCTGATCGGCCTGCATGCGGTCGCAGGCCTGTACCATCATTACGTGCAGCGCGATAACACCCTGCTGCGCATGTTGCCACGCAACAACTAGGCAAAACTGCGGCGGCCCTGCAGGCCGCCGCTGTGCAGGAAGATAAGGCGGGTACCAGGGGCAAAGGCCCCGGCTTCGACCTCCCGACGTAGCGCCAGCAAGGCTTTGGCGGTGTACAGCGGCTCCAGCGGCATCGCCGACTGCGCCTCGCACTCGGCCATGAACGCCAACAGTTCGTCATCGACCTTGGCAAAGCCGCCACGGCAGGCCTCATGCAAGCGGTAACCGGCCTTGCCCACCAACGTTTGCACCGCCTCGGGCACGCCATGGTCCAGCGGCACGGCCAAGGCGCCATGAACCTCGTGCCTGCCCGCTTCCGCCAGCACCAACCCGGCCAGGGTGGTACCAGTACCTGCCGCCAGCCACCAGCCGTGATAATCCGCCCAGCCCAGCGCCGCCAATTGCGCGTGCGCCTGCTCGACGATCAAGGCGCAGCCCTTGGCGCCCAGGGCCCCGCCGCCGCCTTCGGCGACACAATGCCAGCCGGGGTAAAGCGCCTGCCAGGGTTGCCAGAAACCCGGCTGATGACGCTCGCGATAGCCGCCATACCCCAGCCAATGCAGCTGCATGCCAAAGGCCTGCAGGTCGCGCACCGTCGGTGTGTCTTGCGCGTGCCCGCGCAGCAGGCCTGCGGTGGCAAAGCCGAAACGCTTGCCGGCGGCTGCCAGGGCATGCAAGTGATTGGAATGGGCGCCGCCAAGGCTGATCACCCCAGGCGCCCCCTGGGCCTGGGCGATTCGCAGGTGTTCGAGCAGCTTGAACCACTTGTTGCCGCTGATCAGCGGGTCGATCAGGTCCAGGCGCAACACCGCCAGCTCCACGCCATGGGCGCGCAGCCAGCTCAGGGGCAAGGGTTGCAGGGGCGCGAGAGGAAGGTCGTCGAATCTGCCGATCATGGGAGGGGCACAACAGGGCTGCCAGGGCAGCGCAGTGTAACAGCGCGACGGGCCCGGCAGCCCGCCGCGCTGCGCCAGTCAGAGTCCGGCGGCCAGGCGCGACCCCTGGTTGATGGCGCGCTTGGCATCCAGCTCGGCGGCGACATCGGCACCGCCGATCAGGTGCACCGACTGGCCAGCGGCGACCAGGCCGTCCTGCAGTTCGCGCAGCGGGTCCTGGCCGGCGCAGATGACGATGTTATCCACCGGCAGCACCTGCGGCTCGCCCTCGGCGATGCGGATGTGCAGGCCGGCATCGTCGATGTTCAGGTACTCGACGCTGTTGAGCATCTGCACCTGCTTGTTCTTCAGGCCGGTGCGGTGAATCCAGCCGGTGGTCTTGCCCAGGCCATCGCCGACCTTGGTCTTTTTGCGCTGCAGGAGGAACACCTGACGCGCCGGCGCATGGGGTTCGGCCTTGATGCCGGCCACACCACCGCGGGCTTCAAGCTGGGTATCGATGCCCCACTCCTTCCAGAACGCCTCGCGGTCCTGGCTGGTGGCCACGCCCTGGTGCACCAGGTACTCGGAGACGTCAAAGCCGATACCGCCAGCGCCGATCACCGCAACCTTCTGCCCTACCGGCTTGCGTTGCAGCAGCACGTCCAGGTAGCTCAACACCTTGGCGTGTTCAATGCCAGGGATAGCCGGCAGGCGCGGAGCGATACCGGTGGCGAGGATGATCTCGTCAAAGCCGCCCGCCGCCAGCTGCTCGGCATCGACGCGGGTGTTCAGGCACAGCTCGACACCGGTGGTCTGCAGCTTGCGCTTGAAGTAGCGCAGGGTCTCGTAGAACTCCTCTTTGCCCGGCACGCGCTTGGCCACGTTGAACTGGCCGCCGATCTCGCTGGCCGAATCGAACAGGGTCACCTCATGGCCGCGCTCGGCTGCCACGGTGGCAGCAGCCAGGCCGGCGGGGCCGGCGCCCACTACGGCGATACGCTTGACCTGGGTTACCGGCAGGTAATTGAGCTCGGTTTCGTGGCAAGCGCGCGGGTTGACCAGGCAACTGGTCAGCTTGCCGCCGAAGGTGTGGTCCAGGCAGGCCTGGTTACAGCCGATGCAGGTGTTGATCTCGTCGCCACGCCCGGCGGCGGCCTTGTTGACGAACTCCGGGTCGGCCAGGAACGGCCGCGCCATCGAGACCATGTCGGCATCGCCTTCGGCAAGGATCTGCTCGGCGACTTCTGGGGTGTTGATGCGGTTGGTGGTGATCAGCGGGATCTGCACTGCACCGCGCAGCTTGGCGGTGACCTTGCTGAACGCCGCGCGCGGCACCTTGGTGGCGATGGTCGGGATCCGCGCCTCGTGCCAGCCGATACCGGTGTTGATGAGGGTCGCGCCGGCCTGTTCCACGGCCTTGGCCAGCTGCACGATCTCTTCCCAGCTGCTGCCGCCCTCGACCAGGTCAAGCATCGACAGGCGGAAGATGATGATGAAGTTCGGCCCTACCGCTTCCCGCACCCGGCGGACGATTTCCACCGCCAGGCGCATGCGGTTCTCGTAGCTGCCACCCCAGCGATCGGTGCGCTGGTTGGTGTGGGCGGCGAGGAACTGGTTGATGAAGTAGCCTTCCGACCCCATGATCTCGACGCCGTCGTACTCGGCGCTTTGCGCCAGTAGCGAGCAGGTGACGAAGTCCTGGATCTGCTTCTCGATGCCCTCTTCATCCAGCTCGCGCGGCTTGAACGGGTTGATCGGCGCCTGGATGGCGCTTGGCGCTACCGATTTCGGGCTGTAGGCATAGCGACCGGCGTGGAGGATCTGCATGCAGATCTTGCCACCGGCCTCATGCACCGCTTTGGTGACGATGCGGTGTTTATCGGCTTCTTCCGGCGTGCTCAGCTTGGCAGCGCCGGAATACACCCCACCCTCCACGTTCGGGCCAATGCCGCCGGTCACCATCAGGCCGACGCCGCCACGGGCGCGCTCGGCAAAATAGGCCGCCATGCGCTCGAAACCGCCGGGCTTCTCTTCAAGGCCGGTGTGCATCGAGCCCATCAGCGTGCGGTTGCGCAAGGTGGTGAAACCCAGGTCCAGCGGGGCGAGCAAATGCGGGTATTGAGCGGTGGCCATAGTCAACTCCACAACAGGCGTAATCACGGAATGCAGGCGCCTCGCCAAGGCTGGCGGGGCCCGTCAGTTATCTGAGGCCGACATTAAAGAGCCAGCGGGCGCGGCTCAATGACCGAAAGTGACAAGTTATTGATCCTACTGCGCGCGGGCACCTTTGGGACACAATACCCAAAGTGTGTAATCACCTGTCTCTTTTCCGAAGAATCTTATGATTGCACCAATAGCTCCTTTTGCACCTTTGTATGGACCGGACACATGGTGGACAGGTGTACGGGGACATGGTTGATACTTTCGGCACGATTTCTAGCCGGGATTTCACCCATGACCTGAAAGGCCAGGAGCCGGCCCCCGAGGTGATCGCACAACTGCAAAACTACGCCGAGGGGCGGCGGGAAATCGAGGTGGTGCTGGAGAAATTTCAGGGGCAAGATTGTCGATGGGCAGCAGCTGCCTCACAAGGCATAAGCCAGGAACCACGGAAATAACATGAGCAGCAAACAACTCAACGAAACCAGCAAGTTTCTCAGCTATGTTCTCAGGCATGAGCCACAAGCTATCGGCTTGCAGCTAGACAGCGAAGGCTGGGCAGATATCGATTTTTTGATTGCCGGCGCGGCTAAAGACGGGCGAACGCTAGATACCGCACTTATTCAAGCGGTCGTCAGCAGCAGCGATAAAAAACGCTTCAGCATCTCGGATGATGGACAACGCATCCGCGCCGTACAGGGCCACTCGACATCCAACGTCAGCCTTCAGCACATAGAGAAAGAACCACCGGAATTTCTCTACCATGGCACAGCAACACGCTTCCGGGAGTCGATCCGCCAACAAGGGCTGATTGCTGGCTCACGCCACCACGTGCACCTATCGCAGGACAGATCAACAGCGATTGCTGTCGGACAGCGCTATGGAAAACCTGTGGTACTAAAAATTGAAGCCCTGCGTATGTACCAACAGGGCTTCAAGTTATTTCAGGCGGAGAATGGAGTTTGGCTAACTAGCCATGTGCCAGAAAAATTCTTGTGCGAAGAATAGCTTGCCCTTTGACGGTCTAACAGAAATTATTCCAAAACAAGACACAACAAAGAACGCCACTCTGAAAATCAGACTTTAGCAACGTCACTCAGCCAGACATCAAAGCTCGGCAACTCATAAGCCCGCCCCTTGCCACCTAGATCAATAACAACAACTCGAGGATCGCCACCTAAGTCGTCACCATCAAAAAAAAGCGGCGTCATCATTTAACTGAGCAAATGGAATTAAATTTCGACCCTCTAAACCTACCCCCATAACTGTGCCGCAAACGCCACGACAACTCACCACCTTCCGTGCTTGCATCATCAAACCACCAGACAAAGTCATTAGGTAAATCTACCGACTTGGCCAGCTCCAGATATTTTTCTGGATACTTAAAGCCAGCGGGTAACTGCGCAGTTGAATAGGTACGAAAAGCCTTCTGCATTATCATCACCTCGGAATCTCAGGATCGGAAATAGATCTGCGGGGGAGCTTCTCCGCCCAATGTCTATCCACACTAGGCATTCCATAGAGATTTAACCCCCCAGCTTTTGAAGGGCGAACCTCAATAATTTCCCCTTTACCACCTGAAGCATAAAATAACTTTCTTGCAATGCCTGAACAGTCTGATCCTGAGCAGCTCACCATATTTTTAATTTGCGAGCTCCGCATCACATCATCAACAGACTTGCTTGGCGAAAACTCCGGGCTGACAGGGCGGAATGGACGATCCATTCCTGGCGGGATAAACTCGTCGACCTTTCCAGCAGAACCTGCGCCTTTTGCACCTATTCAGTTATTTGATAAAAAGTAACAGTAGGCCCGTAATCCTGATCCGAATTCGAAACTTCAACAGAAAATTTCCTCTCTGGAAATTTGTCTTTCAAGACCAACCGCCATGACAAAGAAACAATTTCAGCTAGCTGTTCAAAAACAACGTCATCGACCTCATCATTGCAGCCTGAAAAAACATCGTACAAGTGAGTATGGTTCATTATTTCTTCAACTGCACGAACATCGCCATCAAATTTTTTTAGCCATACAAAAAAAACATCATGATCGTATTTAGCATTTAAAATAACAGCGCCCTGACTAACAAAAAAATCAGGAAACAACAGCCTGCAAAACAGCAGACAATCTTCAGGACTGCACACGGCGCTGACATAAGAAAATATATCAATGTTATCTTTTTCAGCCCAGCTTGATGCCCACAACTCGTATCTGCTCAAACCACTAAATGGTCTAATTGTATTAATCTTCATTATGGAATCTCATCCGGGGTGGTAGGCCGCGGAGCCAGTTTCGTAGACGGCGACTGAACCCTGACCGTCCCGTCCGGCAACGTATTTCGACCATATTCTATTACATGTGGTGTCGACACATTAGCATGAGCTTTGCCGGTAACGTCAACTCGCTTAACAATCATCCCGGCTGAATCATAGACGGCATAGCTGGTGATATTTCCTTGATTATCGGCCCGATACACAGTTCCATTCGCTGGTCCACCATCATGCTTAAAGCGGCCGCTAACCTGAGTAGCGTTTTCAAGCGGACCTCCAACAAGATCATTTGCGTTACGAGGAACAGAATTGATGCTAGTTGAGCCTTTTGCACCGACTAGCTAGAATAGGAAGAAATCAGAGCCTTTGCGATTATACCTTCCGCGGTGCAACCGGATGCCAGCTCAGCCAACTCATCCATCGAGATCAAATTTGAGTTTAAATACTCGTAAAAACCCTCTTGAAGCTCTGATTTTTTCACAGCAACAACGCCAAATTCCTCATATGCGCTTTCAAAGGCAACCCATTTGCACGCGCTATCGCATAGAACTATTGGATAACCAACCGCTCCATCAAAAAAACTTTCAAACTTTTTACTCAACCAACGAACATCTTTCTCTAAATCGCTTCCATCGAAGGAAAAACAAGAGTTACCTAATCGCTCACTTCCTGAAAACTTTATAAATACATCTGACTTAAAGCTGGAAACGCTATTCGATACCAATCCCGAGAAAATTTCAAAAAAGCAGAGCAATGGTCTCTCAAAAAACCAAAACAGAAATCCACCACCAACAAAAACATTCATCGGCAAGTTTTTATTAAAATTTATGACACCTGACAGCCTGTCAAGAAAAGAATTCAAATCTTTACCTTCAACTTTCAAAACAGCCATGACTACTCTCCTGAAAACCTGATTTTCGCAGTTGGTTTTTTCACCCCTTCTATAGTCAACGACGCGGAAGGTTGCCCTGTGGACGTTGAAGATGGATAAAATCGATAGGTCTTCTCTCCATTAGTTAACACAGTAACTGAGCCATCCTGAGAAATTGTCTTTTTATAACCATTAGACTCAAGGGTCTTTATGGCGCTGCTCCGAGTAATGTTCGCCTCTATCTGTCCTGCACTATTCCGCGTAGCTTTCGGCAAAAACTCAATCGATGTTGCTTTTGCACCTTGCCCCGGACCAGATTCAACCTTGCTGACCGCCGGCTTCTTGCCACCTTCAACAACGCCATGCCCTTTGCGTCCAGGGATGCCGCCAAACAATATACTTGCTATCAACACTCCGCCACCAATTAGGTGACTGTCGCGGTTGGAATCAAGCTCCTGATCCTCCATTTTCTCCGCGAGCGGCTTGCCCAACGCTGTTAACAGTTCACCTTGTGCCTGCTCCAGCTTCTTCCCCAATGGTGTTGACCCAACCGCATTCGCCACCGCCAACTGAGCAACGCCTTTGGGTCCCTGAGCAAGTGCCAGAACGAGCTTAACTGCTTGTTCTTTCTCGGGGTTGGCGATGATATAGGCGTTGATGTTCGAAAAGTAATCCAGCACGTCCTGCGAGGTGGTGGGGCTTACCGCTGTTGGGTCAATCTCAAGCGGTCTGGCGCCCGTGTCACTGTTAATTCCCAGTTTTGTCAGCAGCTCGTTTTTTACCCTCTTCACATCCTCTTGAGGGATGCGTTCGAGGCTAGCCAACTGGGCCAGGACGTCCCTCTGGAAACTTTCGTCCCCCATCTGCGCCATGGCCGCACGACGACTCATACCCGAAAGAACCAGAGCCTCCAGGGTATTCTCAGCCAAATCCCTGCCGCCGATTTGCGCCGCGCCAGCCGCCATCTCCCGGCCCAGCACACGTTCCATGCGATTGATAACCGCGTTGACCCCTTTGCTTGCCTCCTCATAGTTGGCCAGGGCGGTCTCGTCGTAGTCGAGCAGCGAGTTGGACCATTGCTTGAGGGTCTCATCGGTCTTGAGTACCGCGTCGACAGACGACCCAGTGACATACAGATCCGTACGCGACTCTTCATCGCGGGTGATCTCGTAGGCCCTGTCGACATCGCGGTTCAGCCCCGCAGTGGAGTCGTCACCGGACTCGGCATCCTTGCGCACCACGATCTGGCCATCACCGACGGTGGCGCGGACGATCTGCTCGCGGTCCTTGTCGTACTCCCAGCCGTTGACGCTCCAACTGGTCTTGGCGTCTTCACCCCTGCCGCCCTTGCCCACCTGCGTGCTGTCCTGGGTGGTGTTGCCCTTGCCGGCGCTGTAGCTGCCGCCAACGTTCAGGTAGTAGCCGTGCTCCTTGTCCTTGCCAGCGATATCGCTGAAACCCAGGGTGTCGGTATCGAGCTTGAGGTTGCCGTTGTCAGCGGCGATCAAGGCTCCATCAAGCTGGGTGTGATTCTCGGTACGGATATCGACCTTGTTCTTGCCGGTGATGCGCGTCTGATCCTCGACCCAGTCGGTCTTGCCGGTGGTCTGGCCATAACCGACCGAACCACTGACACCGGCCCCCGGGCCGAAGGTTGCGGTGACGCTGATGTCGAACTCCTTGCCCTTGACCTCACCGCTATTGGCCACCGACGACACGTTCAGGTCGCCGCCGACTCGGCCGGTCACCTCATCGCCACGCAAGTTGGCACCGGCGATAGTGGTGTCTTTACCGCTGGTGAAGTTCAGACGGTCGCCGGCATACAGGTAGGCGTCCTGCTGACGCTGGGCGTCACGGTCCAGACTGCCCTTACCCATGCTGACGCTGACGTAGATGCCCACGCCTTCAGAACCGACGGTGAGACCGACTTCGCCTCCACCGTTATGGCGATTGCTATCGCTGCTGCTGTCGTTCTGCGCCGAACGAATGTTCAGGTCGTTGGCGGCAGCAAGGTCGATGTCGCGACCGGCCTGGACCTGGGTCGCGGTCATGCTCAGGTCATTACCGGCATCGAGCTTGACGTCGCGCCCTGCCTGCAGTTGGGTCGGCGTCGACGTGCCCTGGGTGCCATCCTCGAGGGCTTCACCATAGCTGCCACCGACGCCGGCCTTGAAGCCGCCGCTGGTACCGCCGTGCAGCCCCGCCCAGATCACGCGCTGGCTGCTTTCCTGGCTGACGCTGCCCTTGGCCACATCCAGGTTGATATCGCGGCCCTGGACGACAATGTCGCGACCGGCCTGCAGTTGCCCACCTTTGACCGTGACATCATTGCCAGCCTTGAAGTTGAGGTCATTGCCGGCATTGAGCGTCGAAGCGCGATTCGACTCTTCGACCTGCTCCTGGTGGCTGCGCTGGATGCTGTCGCCCATCTTGCCGTCGCCCGTCGGTCCGGACAGAAACTCTCCGATCGAATCGACCGCGCGCAAGGTGCTTGACCCTTTGCTGACGCCGTTCTCACCCTTACCCGCGCCATTTATGGCGTCCTTGGTTTTGCCGAAGTTGTGGTTGAGAGTGGCGGTGGCGCCATGGGTGGAGTGCTCGCGCATCTGCTCGAGGGTGCGGGTTTCGCGGGCTGCATCGACGTTGATATCGCGCCCGGCATTGAAGTTGATGTCGTTGTCAGCCAGCAGGTCGGAGCCGCTCTGGTTGATATCGCGCTTGGCGTTGATGTCCAGGTCGTTGCCAGCCTTGATCTGGCTGGCGGAAGCGAGCTGCTGCTCAAGGCGATCCTTGGTCTTGAGCCGCTCGGCGCCGACGAACATGCTCACGCCGTTGTCGTCACTGGAAACCCCGAAGCCAGCGCGCTTTTCCTTGGACCAGTTGGTTTCGCTCTGCTCGCTCTGCGCCGCAACCACGTTGACGTCACGCCCGGCATTCAAACTGACATTGCGCCCGGCACTGATGCCGCTACCTTCCACGTTGATGTCACGCTCGGCCTGCAGCATCGCATCACGCTCGGCCGTCACCTGGCTGCCGACGCTGGTGCTGCTTTGCGCCTGACGCCCCGATTCCTTGGCCGAAGCCACCGAGACAAAGCCGCCGGAGGTCGACAGGCCAGTTTTCTTCCGGTACTCCTCGCTCCGGCTGTAGGCCGTATCGTTGGCCGAGACCAGGTTGATGTCGCCGCCGGCATCGATCAGCCCGGCACGCAGCTCGACATCGTTGCCGGCCTTGGTTTCACTGGCGCGTACGCGCACATCGCTGCCAGCGGCAACGACCACGTCGTGGCTGGCTTCAAGCACGCTGGCGACCTGGGTGGCACTGGTTTGCAGCTGGCTCTTGCCGCTCTTGGACAGGCCGAGGAAGCCTGACTTGGTTTTCTTGCTGTACTCGCCGTGTTCTTCGATCCCCGAAAGCACCGCGATGTCACCCGTGGCACCGACCAGCAGGTCGTTGCCAGCCTTGAGCTGGCTACCGACGACGCTGACGTCCCGACCACCGTCCAGAGCGATGCCTCCGCTCGCAGTCTTGCTGGCATTGACGGTCAGGTCATGCCCCGCTTCGATCACCGAGGCGACGTTGGTGCTGTGGTAGCTTTCCTGCTGCTTGCTACTGCTGCGACCGAAGGAGCCTTTGCTCTTTTTCAAGTAGAAAGAAGCGCTCTCATCCTTGGCCGACGCGATGTTCAGATCACGCCCGGCATCCAGATCGACATCAGCCCCGCCCTTGACCCGGCTGGCGATGATATCCATATCGTTGCCGGCACTCAGGGCAATATTGCCTCCGGCATTGAGCGTGGTCGAAACCTGGTTGATGCGGTCCTCTTGCGCGGTGACTTTTTTGCTTTTGCTGTAGAAGTGCTGCTCATTCGCTGCCGAGCTCAGGCTCAGGTCACCGGTGGCGGCTATGGCGATATCGCGCTTGGCGTCGATCTGGCTGGCAATGGCGCTGATATCGCGGCCGCCACTGAGGCTCAGGTCGCGGCCGGCTTCAAGGCTTGAGCCATGTTGAGTGATGCGCTGGTCCTTGAAGTGTGTGCCACGGCTGGTGCCCGACACCTGCTCCACCGAGGCCAGATTGATGTCGCGCCCGGCCTTGATACTGGTGTCGGCGCCGCTCTTGATGACCCCTCCGAGGTTGCTGACATCGCGCCCACTCTGCAGGCTCAGGTTATTGGCGGCCTCGATGCGGGCGGCGCTGTCGAGGAAGTCGCGGCGCTCGCTATAGCCACCACTGGCAGTCTGGAAACTACTGACGCTGCGCTCGTTGATGACATCCCCATCGATGGCTCTGAGGCTGACGTCGCGACCGGCGATAATGCCACCGGCCTTGTTCACCAGGTTATTGCCCGCCAACAGATCGAGACGGTTGCCGGCTTCCACCAGCCCGCTGTTGACCAGGTTGTTGCCGGCCTGGGCCGACAGGTTATTGCTGGCGCGCAACGTGCCGACGTTGTCCAGGTTGTGCCCGGCGATCAGGTTGAGATTGTTACCGGCGATCAAGGCACCGTTGGGCGCCAGCCGATTGTTCGAGTGGGCCAGGTACAGCACTGGCACCAACACCTGTTCGCCCTTGACCTCGGCGCGTTCCATCCAGACGATGTCGTGGGTCAAGGCCGCGACCTGTTCTGCGGTCAGACTGACGCCAATGGCCAGATCAAGCTTTTGCTTGCTCTGGATGGCGTTGTCCATCAGGTACTTGAACAGCTGCTCGTCACTGGTTTGTCCTGCCAGCAGGCGCTCACCGGTACGCGCTACTACCGCTTGCTGGATCAGCCGCTGCTCGTAGTAGCCATCGCCCAGGCGCTTCCAACTGTCGTCGGGGTTGTAACCGAGGTTGGCCAGCAGGTAGTCCGAGCTCATGAACTGCTTGAGGTCGGTGAGGGCCGGATTGGTTTCGATCAGGTACTTGTGCGGCTGAGACCGGGCAGTGTTGTCCGGCAGACCTTGCACGCGGTTGACCACCTGATCGGCCGCTGAGGTTATCTGCTTAGCGACAGCCAGCGGATTAGCGACGACAGGCCCAAGCCGCTCACCCATGTTCGGTACATCAACCTCGACTGGAATCGCTCCAGGAAGATTGATTGACGTTTGTCCATCACGCGGCACGGGGGCGAACGGAGAAACCACCGAGGGCTGTGGCGCATTCACCGACACAAGGGCATCACGTTCGGCGGGCGCCAAACCAGGCAAGTCAAGATCAAGCTGGACAGCCTTGTCCGCCGACTGCGACGAGCCGTTGCTCAGATCCAGACCATTGACCTTGTTGCCTTGAGTGATTTCGCCAGTGACGGTACGACCGGATTGCCAAACGCCCGTGTCGGCTTCAGCCACATCAGCGGTATTGATTACTCGGCTACTGGCGTCGATGCCGCTGGCCTCCCGGGCTGCCACTGAGACCTGATGGGTGCTGGCGGACACCTGCGCAGCGTTCGCCGTTTCGATAGCGCGGCTGTGGGTTTCAGGAAGGGTTTGTTGCCGCTGGGTACTGCTGATGGCAGCAGCGCCCATGGTCCAACTCTGCGGTGCAGAGCTGGCGCTGGTGCTACTGGTTTCACCGCTCAGACGGAACAGGCCGTTCTGGCCCACGGGCAGGCTGAAACCCGGCAGGCTCAGCGGGTTGATCTGCTGCTGGGCCAGATTGGGTGGCAGCTGTGCATTGAGCAGGATAACCGGCGCCTTGTTGGCGCCAACCTGGGTATCCAGTGAGCGATCATTCACCGCCAATGCGGTCTTGAGCACGCTGATGTTGCTGATGTCGTTACTGGCCGTGAGTTGCGCGTTGCCACCCGCCTGGATAACGGCCGGCGCCATTGACTCGCCATTGCCCTGGACCACCAACGGCTGGTTGATACCGGGGAACAGCGACGGGCTCAGCTTGCTCATCAATGTCGCAAAAGCCGCCTCATCCACCGGCGCCCCCGCGGGGCTCGACCGGTTGAAGTCCTGTACGGCCTGGGACAGTTGGTTGTATTGATTGCGGTAAATTTTACTGGTGCCATCGTAGCGCCGACTCTCGGTGCCGGAGCCGCCAGTGGCGCCCAGGTTCACGATGTTCTCGCCACGAATCGTCAGGTCATTGGCAGCGGACACCACGCTATAGCGGTTGGTGAAGTTCTGGCTGGCAATCTCCAGGTTGCCGCCAGCCCCGAGCGTGGCAGATGGCGAGTTCGCCTCGATCACACTCTCGACGGTGCGACTCATGGTGATGACCGGTCTTTTGTCACTCCAACCGCCGCCGCAGTGCTGCGAGCAACTGAGATCGACCGCCACGGACGTCAACCTCTGGTTGAGCTTGAATTTCTCCCGCTCGTTGACCACCTCATTTGCCGAAAGCCTGAGATCGCCCCTGCTCTGCATACTGCCGGAAACGTTTCTGACGCTCTGCGCGAAGGTTGCCTTGGTAAAACCTGCCACCGTCAGATTGCCGAGGCTGTAGACCTCACCGTAGTCGTTGGTGAGGTTGTTCAGATTGAAGGTCGAGTCCTCACCACTGAACATGAAGCCGCGGATGTTCGAGTCCGCCGCATCGCGGCCGTTGAACAGGCTTTGTGTGGTCAGGTCAACATTCTGCGCGGCGCCTAACGTGCCGGTGTTCTGCACGCTACCGGCGGCAATGCGCAGATCAGCGGCGGAGGTCAGACGGCCCTGGTTAGCAAGCAGCCCGGCGACATCGATCGACGTATCGCCGCCCCCGGCCAGGCTACCGGCGGCTGCCAGATTCAGCTGCGCCGCGCTCAGCTCGAAGCTGCCGACACTGCTGGCACGACCGCTACCGCTATAGCTGCCACCCAGGTTCAGCTTGAGGCTGCCATCACTGGCGATCAGGCCGTCGTTGTTCCAATTGCCGCCGTTGCCCTCCAGGCTGTCGGAGGCCAACAATTGACCACCTGCGACCTGGTTGAGGGTGTTGACGTTGACCGTCAGCCGTCCGGCCTGGATCACGCTGCTGTTGGTCCAGTGGTCCGCGCTCAGGGTAAGCCCGCCACGGGTGACCAGGTTACCGCCGGCTCGGGTCAGGTTGGCGGTACTGATATCGAAGGTGCCGCGGCCAGCATGCAACACACTGCCGCCGCTGTTCTGGAAGTCGCTGGCGTTGAGGGTCAGGTCGCTGTTGGCTGTTTCAAGCACACCGCCACGGTTATCCAGCAAGCCGCCAATCTCGAATTCGGTCTTGCCGCTGCGCCCCAGAGCGCGCAGTTGCCCCTGTTGGTTGGCCAGGCTGGCCGCGCGCACGCTCAAGGTGCTGTCGCTTTCGATAATGCCTTGCTGGTTGTTCAGCGCACCGCTGAGGTTGAACTCGACCAGGTTGCCGGCGATCTGACCACGAGCGTCGCCGCCGTTGATGAAGTCATGACCACTCACCTTCACTGCACCCTGGCTGTAAAGGCCGCCATTGCGGTTGTCGAAGGTAGCGGCAGTAACGTTCACATCGCCGGTTTGTGCAGCGATTCGCCCGCCATTGTTGCCGACGCTGGTACTGATCAACTGCAAGCGCTGGGCCTGGAGAATGCCGCCTTGACGGTTGTCCAGGTCGAAGCCGTTGCGCAATACGCCCAGGGTACGCGCCTGCAGGGCGCCATTGAGGCTGGCCAGGGTGCCAGCACGGTTGTCGATGCTGCCGGCCTTGAGCGTGGCATCACCGGTCTGGGCAAGGATTTTGCCACCTTGGTTGTCTAGATCTGCCGCGACCTCGATGTCCAGGTCTGCCTGGCTCTGCACGATACCTGCGGCGTTGCCGAGGCGCCCGGCCTTGAGCGACACGCCGGCATTCTGGCTGTAGATCAAGCCATCACCGCTGTTGAGCACAGCGCTGCTGGCATTGAGGGACAGTTGGCCGCTGGCAGCGACAGTACCGCGATTGCGGTTGTCGAGGTTGCCCGTGAACAGACTCAGCAGACCCTGGCTGGCCAGTTGGCCGCCCTGGTTATCGATCTGGGCGGAACGCTTGATCATCAGCGCACTACCACTGGCCAGCTTGCCGTTGGTATTGATCAGTTTGCCGAGCAGGTCGAGGGTCACGGTGCCATTACTGGCCAAGGTACCGGAACTGTTATCCAGGTCAGTGCCATTGATATCGATAGCCTGTTGGGCCTGGATCGAACCAACGGCATTGACAAGGGCCTGCCCTTGAATCTCAAGCGTTGTGCCACTGTCGATCAAACCGCCTTGGCCATTATCCAGCTGGCCGGAAACGATCAAACGTTGGCTGGTACCACTGGAGAGGATGCCTTTGGCGCTGTTGTCGAGGCTGGCAGCATTGACGCTCAAGGCCTTCTGACTTACCAGCGCACCGCCACCACTGTTGAGCAGGCTGTTGGTGAGATGGGCGTCAAGGTTGCCGAAACGGCTGGAGACAGTGCCGCCATTGCGGTTGTCCAGGCTGCCAGCCGAGATGTTCAGGCCTTGCCAACCGGACATCAGGCCGCCCTGATTGAGCAAATCCACACCCTTGAGGCTCAGCAAGTTGTTGCTGATCAGCTTGCCGTTGCTGTTGTCCAGCGTCCGCCCGCTCAGCTCCAGACGCTGGGCGCTGGATATTTCGCCACCCTGGTTGTTCAGGTCGCGCAAGTGCTGGAGGGTCAGGGGGCCAGCGGTGGTGATCAGGCCGCCACGGTTATCCAGGTCGCCGGTGGCCACCCCGAAGTCGATGGCAACGGCTTTGCCCAGCAACGCACCTTTGCGGTTGTCCATCGCGGTGCTGTTGAGCGTCAGCGTATCAGTGGCGTTGATCAGGCCGTCATTCTGGTTGCGCAACAGGCCATTGATGTTCAGCAGCAGGTCGCTGCGGCTGGTCAGCATGCCGCCGCTGTTATCCAGCGTCGCAGCCTGGCCATCGATGGATTGCGCGGCAATCAGGCCCTTGACGTTGTTCAGGGCCTGGTTGACGCGCAAGGTCAGGGCCTGGTTGCTCAGCAGTTTGCCGTCATTGTTTTGCAGGTTGTCGGCGGCCAGGGTGAAGGCTTGGGCACTGGAGATTTCGCCGCCCTGGTTGTTCACCCCCTTGAGGTTTTTCAGTACCAGCAACGGACCATTGATCAAACCGCCCTGGTTGTTCAGCTGACCCTGGCTGAGGTCCAGGGACACCGAAGTGCTGCTGAAAAGCTTGCCACCTTGTTGATCCAGGCTGCTGACCCTGGCGGTCAGTGCCTTGCTGCTGGCGAGCTGACCGCCATCCTGGTTGGTCAATGGCCCAGCGGTGATATCGAGGGTCTCGGTGCTGCTGACCACGCCGCCGTGGCTGTTATCCATGGCCCCTGTAGTGATGTTCAGGGCTGCCTTGCTGCTCAGAGTGCCCTTTTGGCTGTTGTCGAGGCTGGCGCTGTGAACATCCAGAGTGCTGTCGGTGACCAGTTCACCGCCCTGGTTATCCACGGCCTGCAGCGTAGTCACACTCAAGGCACCCGCGCTGGACAGACTGCCCTGGCGGTTATCGAGGTTGGCCGCTTGCAGGCGCAACTGGCCTTCGCTGCTGATCAGGCCCTGGCGGTTCAGCGCCTCGCCACTGAGTACGAGGTCAAGCCCCTGCTGGCTGAGCAGGCGACCGCCACTGTTATCCAGGCTGACACCTGTAAGGCTCATGCCAGCCAATGTACTGAGCAACCCGTTGCTGTGATTGAGGAGCTTGTCGACAGTAAGGCTCAACGCTTTTACGCCAACAACCCGACCACCGTCACTGTTGTTCAGTTGCAGCCCCTGGAGACTGACACCGCTCGTGCTGAATATCTCACCGCCACGGTTGTCGACATCTACGACCTTGAGTTGCACGTCTCCGATCGCACCGACCAGACCGTTGTTGCGGTTGTCCAGCGTCGTACCGTCAAGCACCAGCGCACCCTCGGCAATCAACAGACCGTTCTGGTTGCTGACCGTTGTCACGCTCGCCGTGAGGTCACCTTTGCTGGAAATCTGCCCGTCGCTGTTTTCCAGACTGGCCGCGCTGAATCGGCTACTGCCATCGGCAATCACCGTGCCGGCCTGGTTCTTCAACGTACCGTCAATGGCCAGGCCCAGGTCACCGCGACTGCTGAGCAGGCCGCCCTGGTTGTCCAGACTGGCGCTATGCACCTGCAGCGATGCCGCAGAAATCAATCCTTTGACGTTGGCCAAGGCGTGATTGACGCGCAGGGTCAGCGCCTGGTTGCTGATGAGTTTGCCGTTGCTGTTATCCAGGTTGCTGGCGGTCAGGGTGAACGCTTGAGTACTGGATATCTCGCCGTTCTGGTTATTGACGCCATTGAGGTTCTTCAACAGCAACGATGGCGCGTTGATCACGCCTTGGTTGTTCAGTTGGCCATTATTCAGGTCCAGGGCCAGGGCAGTTTTGCTAATCAGCTCACCGCCCTGTTGAGTCAACCCTTTTACATTGGCGCGCAAGGCGCCGGCACTGGCAATACGCCCGCCATTGTTGACCTGCGCGGCAGTCAATTCGAGGCTATCGGCACTGATCAGGCGTCCGCCAGGGGTGTTGCTGAGCAGACCTGTGGTCAGCTTCGCCGCACCATCACTCTTGATCAGCCCTTGCTGACTGTTGTCGAGCATTGCGCTGGTCAGAATGAGACTACCCGCTGTCTCGACAGTGCCACTCCGGTTAAGCAGATCGGCAACACTGGCGATGTCCAGTGTTCCTGCACTGGACAGGTTGCCATTGCTGTTGTCGATAACCTGCCCCTGCAACTGCAACCGGCCTTCGCTGTTGATCTTGCCGCCGGAGTTGGTCAGACGACCGTCGAGCTCTGGGGATGCCGACAGCTGAATCATCAGCGAGTGCTTGCCGGCAAAAGTACCCTGGTTGTTATCCAGACGTGCACCGGTAACCCGTGCGTTCTGGGCAAACACCAGGCCCTTGGCGTTGTTGATAACCTGAGCCACGGCAAGCTCCAGCGCGCTTGCGACCATGAGCTTGCCTGCGCTGTTGTCCAGGCGCTGGCCGCTGAAATCGGTGTCGCCCTGGCTGGAGATTTCACCGGCGCGGTTGTCGACAGTGCCGGCTTTGAGTTTCAGCGCTTTTGTAGCAGCCACCAAGCCGCCATCGCGGTTGTCGAGCGTGGTCGCAACCAGCGTCAGGTCGCCTTCAGCCACGAGTTCGCCGCCCTGCTGATTCAGCACGCCAACGGTCGCCTGAAGATCGGCTTGGCTGGCAATACGGCCGTGTCTGTTGGCCACGGTTTCAGCGTTCAGACGCAGCGGCCCGGCTGCGCGGAGCAAACCGTCCTGGTTATTCAGTTGCTGCCCGCTGAAGGTCAGCGCCTGCTTGCTTTTCAGCTCGCCGTGGCGGTTATCCAACTGGCCAACCTGCAACAGCAGATCGCGACTGGCGCGTACTTTGCCGCCACGGTTATCCAGTGCATTGCTGCGCACGGTCAACAGGTTTTGCCCGACAAAGCTGCCACCGCGGTTGTCCAGGCTCCCCGCTTGCACGTCCATGACCCCCTTGGCCAACAGACTGCCCTTGGCCTGGTTATCCAGCAAACCATCGACCTTCACCGTCAAACTGCCGTCGGTGGCCAGGCTTCCGCCCAGGCTGTTGTCCAGGCTCAACGCCATAACCCGCAGTTGCTGACCGGCCCCAAGCTTCCCGTCATGGTTTGTCAGTGCGCCCTTGATCCTCAGTTCGAGGCTACCGTCACTCGTGACCTGGCCCTGATGGTTGTTCAGGGTCGCAGCGTTGACCACACTGACGCCGGCTGCGGAAACCTCGCCTTGCTGGTTGAGCAGATCACCGCTCAGGCTCAGCGCCAGGTCGGTCGAACTGGTGAAGACGCCCGTGTTGTTATCCAGGCTCCCGCCTTGCGCCTGAAGCCCGGCCGCCGCGATCCGTCCTTTGACGTTTTTCAAGGCTTGGTCGACCTTCAGCGTCAGAGCCTGGTCACTGAGCAGCTTGCCCGTGCTGTTATCGAAGCTCTGCGCGGCGACAGCAAAAGCCTGTTTACTGGAAATTTCGCCCCCCTGGTTGACCACCCCGGCCAGGTTCTGCAATACCAGTGGGCCCGGCGCGTTGATCAAGCCAGTGGTGTTGTTCAGGTACCCGTGATTCAAATTCAGGGTCAGGGCATTGTTGCTGTAGAACTCGCCACCGCCCCGTTGATCCAGGCCGGCAATGCTGGCATCGAGTGTTTTGCCGCTGGCAATACGACCGTGTTCGCGGTTATCCACTTCACCCGCCATCAGAGTCAGGTCGTCGGCACTGGTCAGGCGTCCACTCTGCTGATTGTTCAAGGCGCCTGTAGCCACGCGCACCGCGCCGTCGGCGACAATGTGCCCCTGACGGTTATCAAGGCTGGCGCTGGTGAGGTTCAGGGTATCGGCGCTGAGCAACTCGCCGCCCTGGTTAGTGACTAGACCTTGTGCCGTCAACACCAGCGCCTGAGCGCTGGACGCCCGGCCCTGGTTGTTGTTCAGGCTGACGGTGTGCAGGGTCAGCGCGCCATCACTGCGAAGTGACCCCTGTTGATTGTTCAACTGCCCATCAAGCGTGGCGTCGCGCGCGGTTGCCTCGCGCAGGGTCATGTTCAGGTTTCGCTTGGCGAACACGCTGCCCTGATCACTGTTGTCCAGGTGCGCGGCATTCAACGTGACCGACTGCTGGCCACTGATGATGCCTTTGATCTGGTTGTTCAGCCGATCGAGGGTCAGCTGCAGGTCGGCGTTGGCCAGCAGGCGGCCGCCACTGTTGTCGAGTTGACGGCCCGTGAGGTCCAGTTGCGTAACACTGGAGATTTCCCCGGCACGGTTGTCCAGGGTATCGACGGCAAGGTGCATGGCCTTGCCCGAATTGAGCAGGCCGCCCTGCCTGTTATCCAGGGCATCAGCGTTGATCTTCAGCACGCCGACCGCAGCGATGCGGCCTGTGCGGTTATCAATGCGGGTGCCGTCGAGCACCAGGTTCGCCTTGCTGGTAAGCCGACCCTGGGACAGGTTATCGAGGCTGCCGGTGCCCAGTTGCAGGTCGTCGGCTGCGGCGATCAGGCCGGCCTGATTGAGCAGATGCCCGGCAATGCGGGCCGTCAGCGCGCCATCGCTGGTGAGTTTGCCGTCGGTGTTATTGACGCTGGCCGCGCTGAGCGTGAGCGTGTTGCCAGCCGAAAGTGTACCGCCAGCGTTGCTGATGGCGCCGTCGGCGCTGAGCGTCAGCCCATGATCCCCCTGAACTACACCTTGGCTGTTGTCCAGTGAACCGACAACCAGCGAGGTGTCATTGGCCAGAATCTCGCCTTCGCGGTTATCCAGCCCCCTTGCCACCTTGAGGGTCAAGCTCTGCCCAGCGTTCAGGCTGCCTTCGTTGTTGGCCAGGCTGCCGAGTTCGAGATCCAGTCCCCTGGCCGATACCAGCCCTTTGGCGTTTTCCAGTGCCCTGGCAATGCGCAGGGTCAGCGTCTGTTCACTCAGTACCTTGCCGCTGCGGTTGTCCAGCTGCTGCGCGGTCAGTCCAAACCCGCGCACGCTGGAGATTTCCCCGCCCTGATTGTCAACCGTGACGAGGTTGCTCAACAGCAATTGCCCAGGCGCATTGATCAGGCCGCCCTGGTTGTTCAGGTAGCCGTGATTGAGGTCCAAGTTCAGGTCGGCCTGACTGCTCAGATGACCATCATTACGCTGATCGAGCCCGTTGATACTGACCGTCAGGCCCGTGCCGTCGACGCGCCCGCTGTTGCGGTTGTCCAGCAAACCGGCACGCAGTTGCAACGTGCCGCCAGCGCTCAGTTGACCGGCCTGATTGTTAAGGTCGGCGCTGCTGAGCTGCAGGCCTTGCCCTGCAGCGAACAGACCTGTCTGATTGAGCAGGTTGCCGGCGATAGTGGCAGTCAGTACGCCGCCGCTGGTCAACTTGCCCAGGGTGTTATCCAGGCTGGCGCCAGTAAGCTCCAGCGCTTGGCCACTGTGCACAGTGCCGTTGCGATTGTTGACCGCGCCGCTGCTGTTGAGCTTGAGACCGTTGTCACTTTGGATCAGGCCTTGGGCGTTATCCAGCGATGCCACGTTGAGCAGCAAATCCCGCCCAAGGATTTTGCCACTGCGGTTGTCCAGCACACCGTCGGCAGAAAGCTTCAGACCTTCCCGGGCCTGCAGTTCGCCGCCGCCATTATCGACACGGCCAGCGTGCATCTGGAGTGACGATGCTTTGATCAACCCCTTGGTATTGTCCAGCGCACGGAGGATGGTCAGGTTCAGAGCCTGGTCACTCAACACCTTGCCATCGCGATTGCCCAGGGTATCGGCACTGAAGTCGAACGCCTGGACGCTGGAGATTTCACCGCCCTGGTTTTCGACGCTGTTGAGGTTTTTCAGCAGCAGCGTGCCCGGCGCATTGATCAGACCGCTTTGGTTGTTCAGGTGGCCACGATTGAGATCCAGGCTCAGATTCGCTGCGCTGTACAGATGACCATCGCCTTGCTGGTCAAGGCCGGTGACATTCGCCGTCAGGTCTTTACGACTGAAAATGCGTCCACCGCTGCTGTTGTCCAGCATCCCTGAAGTCAACTGCAGGGTGTCTTCGCTACTGACCTGCCCGTTGCGCTGATTGTTCAGTTGGCCTGCCTGAATCTGCAGCGCGCCCTGACTGGCGAGCTTGCCGGCGCTGTTGATCAGGTTGCCGGCATTGAGCTGGGCAGCGCCATCCGCCGTGATGCTGCCGCCCCGGTTGTCCAGCTCTCGCGTCACCTTTGCATTCAGGGTGCTGCGGCTGTGGATTTTGCCCTGCTGGCCATTGATCAGGCTGGCAACATCCAGGTGCAGGCCGTTGGCAGTAATCAGGCCAGCCCCGTTGCTCAACTGCTGGGCCACTTGCAGGGTCAAGGCCCGATCACTGAGCAATTTTCCCGCATCGTTGTTGATCGTGCTGGCGACCACAGCGAAAGACTCGGGGCTGGATATCTCGCCACTGCGGTTATCCACACTGCCGAGGTTCTTCAGCGTCAGCTGACCGGCCGAGTTGATCAGTCCGTCCTGGTTATTCAGGTGCCCCTGGTTGAGGTCCAGACTCAGGCTGGTGTTGCTGTAAAGGTGCCCCTTGCCTTGCTGGTCCAGGCTGCCGATCGATGCGTTCAGCGCTTGAGCACTGGCAATCGAGCCGCCCTGACTGTTTTTAACCGTCCGGGCCGTCAGATCAAGTGCTTGCTCGCTGGCGAGCGAACCGCCCTGCTGGTTATCCAGCTCGCCTACCTTCACAGCCAGTGCAGCGGTGGACTCGATGCGTCCCTGGTGGTGGTTGGTCAAAGCACCCGCCACCTCCAGCCCCAGCGTTCCCTGACTGCTCAGCAGCCCTTTCTGGCTGTTGTCCAGTGAACCCGCAACAATCTTCAGGTCCTGGCCGGCCGCAGTACGCCCTGCCTGATTATTGATCGCCTCTCGGGCGTTGATACTCAGCCCCGTGCCCGCCGACACCAAGCCTGCCAGGTTATCCAGGCGGGTGACGTTCAAGGCCATGGCATCAAGGCTGGATAATTCGCCAGAACGGTTGTTCAGCTGGCCAAGGCTCGCGGTAAACGGGCCGCTGCTCGTTACCAGGCCGCCTTGAGCATTGAGCAATTGCTCGGCATTGAGCTGCAGGCTGCCGGTGCTCAGCACTCGGCCTCGATTCTGGTTGTCCAGGCTGCCTGCGCTGAGGGTCAGCGCTTGCCTGGCGCTTAATGTGCCGCCCTGGTTATTCGTAGCCTGGGTGGTATTGACAGCCAGGTTGCGACTGGCAATAAGGCTGGCACCCCGATTGTCGAGATCCTGGGCGGAAACACTGAGATCGCCCTGGGTATTGCGACTGTTATCGGCATTTACCCCGGCTTCGATCACATCCTGGTTGCGTACCTGCCCCCCACTGGAGAGCCTGATACGATCACCGGCTGCCATCGACTTTCGGTTTTCGAGGTCGCCCCGGGTTTCAACGTCCAGGGTCGAGGCAGCGTATACCGGCCCTTGCAGTTGCGCACTTGCGGCCTTGATCTCGATTGCGCCGGAGGCCACCGTCTGAGCCAGGCTCAGGTGGCCGTTGGCATCCAGCTGAATGTCTCCTGCGCTGGCAGCCAGGGTACCGTCGAGCTTCACGCCGACCCCGGCCTCGGTGCCGACCAACTTGATCGCCCCTGCGTACATGCCGCCCAGGGCGCTGGAGTCGATGGCCAATTGTGGCGCGTCCGCCGGGTTGGCAGCGCGGGCGGTAGCTTTGAGGGTGCTGGCGTCGACATCATTGGCGCCGGCGATCACCTCCAGTTTGTTGGCGTTGATCCGGGCATTGATCCGGGCACTGCGGGTGATGATTTCGAAGCGGTCGATATTGCCCGCATTGAGGCCCGTGCCTTCGATGGCAACACTGCCCTGATCCACCTGGTAGTGCTTGATCTGGCCGTTCTCGATCACCGCCTTGCCGGTGCTGAGCGTCGCCCGTGGGGTATTGATAAAGCCGCAACCATCACAGCTGATGCCGTAAGGGTTGGCTACGATGACATGGGCTGATTGCCCGGCCACTTCGGTGTAGCCCTTGAGCTGGCTGGGGCTGCCACCGTTGACCTCGTTGAGAATTATGTTGGCCGCACGGCCATCCAGGTTGGGGTTACCGACAATGATGCCGCCCAGTTGAGTGTCCTGGGTGCGGTTGGTGGCATTGTTGAGGATGACCCCCTGCTGGCCGACGTTGTAGTCCTGGAACTGGTTATGGGACAGGCCATTGCCGTTGGGCGCGGCAATGTTGACGATCGGCACACCATTGCCCGCCTGGCCCAGGGTGGTGCCAGGGGCACTGACCACAATACCCTCAGCCTGGGCCCACAGCGGTTGCCAGAACATGACGTTGGCCAGCAAGAACGCCAGACCACGCCGGGGCATGCCCCAGAAATGATCGCGGGCTTTCAACCTGGCGGAGGGTTGGCGGGCCAGGAAGGCAAATTGGCTAACGTCCATGTCGGCTGTCTCGGAAAAGCGAAAATTAAAGGTAGAAATCCAGGCGGAAGTAGATCGGCGCTTCGTGCTCACTCAAGGCGGCCGGGCGTTCCAGGGAGTGGGCGAAGGTCACGCTGGCGGCCATGTGCTGGCCACGGGTGAACAACTCCAGGGAATTGCTGGAAGCCCTTCCGTGGACCTCACCGTTGTAACGATCATTACGGATCACACCCTGGTCGTAGCCAAGGCCAGCGCCATACTCGCTCAGCAGCGGGTGTAACCAGTCCCAGGTCACCGCCCGGCTCCAGCGCACGTCGTTGCGCCAGTAACCGCCGCTGTCGCCGGACAAAGTCTGGTCCTTGTAGCCACGCACCGACGACAACCCGCCCACGCTCATACGCTGGGGGCTGAAGAGGATGTCTTCGCTGCGTTGACCGGTCATCAAGCTGCTGAACACCAGCGACTCACCCCACAACTTGAAGGGCTGCAAGTAGCTGATCGTGGCGGTGTACTTTCGGTACCTGGCGTTTGCCTGCCGGCTACCGAGCTCACCGCGTTCTGCCTGATCCTGAGCGCCCAGGGCACTGATGCCCTGCTGCAGCCCCAGGTCGAGGTTGACGAACGCATTACCGACCCGGCGCCCGTGGTTGATGCCGAACTGGGCCTCGGTCAGCCGGTTGCTGCTGACCCCCAGGCGGCTCTTCTCGATGTAGTTGTTGGTGCGCAGGTGCGACAGACCGGCGTTGAGCGACGTCTTGCTCAGGGCGTCTCGGTGAACCACCCGCTCAGCGCGCAGTTGATGGCTCTCGCTATCACCGCTCTGCTTGAACCCAAAGCCGTTGACCTCGCCCTGGGAGCGATAGCGACTCTGATTGAAGTTGTAGTTGAAGTTCCACCAGCCCATTGGCAGGTTGTAATTGAGCGTTTCGTTGTGGGAGATGCGCTGGTGATCACTGACCGCGTCACGCCCGCCGCGCAGCATCAACTGGTCCGCCAGCCCCAGGGGGCTGTCCCATTCAAAGCTGCTGCCCCATTGCTGCTCACCGGTGCTTTTCTGACCCTCGTTGCTGCGCCACAGGCCAGCACGCCAAGGCTTTTTCGGGTTGTTCTTGACCAGTACTTCGCTGCCGCCCACGGCCTTGCCAGGCGCCAACTCCATCTGCGCCTGGTTCGATGGCAAGCGGTTGAGTTGATCCACCAGTTGCTCGATCTCGCGCAGATTGAGCAGCTCGCCTGTCTTACCCGGAAAGGCCATGGCCAACTCACGGCTGGACAGTTCGCTGCCCTCGGCTCCTTTCAAGCCCTCAAGGCGACCTTCAACCACCAGCACTTGCAGATGCCCGCTGGAAAGGTCCTGTTGCGGCAGATAGGCGCGACTGGTGACCAGGCCTTTTTCGATGTAGTGATCGGTGATGACCTTGAGCAGTTCGTTGAGCTGGGCCACGCCCAGGCACTGGCCGATGTACGGCTGCAGGAGGCGCTCACGCGCGACGGCCGAAAGGGAATCGGCGCCCTTGAGTTCGATCTGCTTGATGAGAAAACAACGGCTGTCGGCAGGGGCCGCGGGCGCTGCAGGGGTGGCAGGCTTGCCGGGTAGATCCTTGAGTTCCTCAAGGCGTCGGCGCTGCTCTTCGAGCAGGCGGTCCTGACGGTCACGGATCAGGTCCTGGTCACCCGGGGAAGTCAATGTAGCGGCGTGGACGGTGCTCGTAAGAAGTGCGCTGAAAACCAATAGGCCAGGCAAAAACCGCGTCCCTGGAAATACGGGGTACATGTTCGATCCATCGAAAAATTAGTGGCAAATTAACATCACCCATCTGTTCAGACAAGAATTCGAGGCATTCAGCCTCTCCAGACGGTAGTAAAAACCGCTGTTTGCGACTGAATCGCTATTAAGCCCCTTTCCATAAACCCAAGGGCGGCGAGCCAACGACAAGGGAGAAAAGCTGCACTAAACCGTTGATTTGCTGTATTGCTATGGCAAATCTCAGTAAAATTCCGAGCCATGCGAAAACTTCTGTTGAGCGCCCTGGCGCTGGTTGTCATAGCCGCCCTGAGTGGCTACGGGTTCTGGACCGAGCAGCGCCCGGCCGGGCACTACCTGTCGGACCTGCGCATCGAGCTGGCCCTGAGCGAAGGCGTGCCGGCCGATCACGGCAATTTGCTGGGGGTCGAGCCGCAACTGTTCCCTGGCGACTACCAAAGCTTGCAACGCCTGCACCGCAAGCTGGCCGCCTACCTTGAACACGCCCGCGCCCAAGGCCTGGTCAATGCCAAGACCATCGTCATCCTGCCCGAGCACATCGGCACCTGGCTGTGGGCCCGTGGCGAGAAAAACGAGCTGTACCAGGTCACTGAGCGCCGCGAAGCCCTGCAGTGGCTGGAGCTGAGCAACCCGCTGCGCTACGGCCTGGCCATGCTCGGCGCCGAAGGCGACGACCGCCGTGCCGATGCGCACCTGCGAATGAAAGCCGGGCAGATGGCCGAGGATTACCAGCAGTTGTTTGGGGGCCTGGCCAAGGAGTTCGGCGTGACCCTGGTGGCGGGCTCTATCGTCTTGCCTGAACCCTATGTCGAGCGCGGCACCCTGCGGATCGGCTCCGGTGCCCTGTACAACGCCAGCCTGGTCTTCGCCAGCGACGGCTCGGTGCTTGGCCAGCCGCAGCGCCAACAGTACCCCGACAGCGAAGTGCGGCGCTTTATCAGCAGCGGCACCGATCAACCGCCACAGGTACTGCAAACCCCTGCCGGGCGCCTTGGCGTGCTGATCGGCAGCGACAGCTGGTACCCGAGCAACCAGCAGCAACTGGTCAACCAGTTTGCCCAGATCGTCGCCAACCCGGTGTTCCTCAGCGGCCACAACAGCTGGAGCGCGCCATGGCGCGGCAACCGCCACCAACCCCTGGCCTCGTCGCTGACGCTCAAGCCGGGCGAAGTGAGCGAACGCGACGCCTGGCAGCGCCTGACCCTGGAGGCCAACACCGCCAAGGTCAGCAGCATGAGTGTGTTCCTGCGCGGGCGCTTCTGGGACCAGGCCGCCGATGGCCAGGGCTTTGCCCAGCTCAACGGGGTGAACCTGGGCGGCACTGCCAGCCCCGGTGCGCGCCTGCTGAACGTCTGGTTGTAAACGCATGAATCGCCCACGTGTGCGCTTGGGCGACCTGTCGGTCGGTTTCATTCAGCCGCTGAGTGAAACCCTGCAGCAACGCGGGATCGATCCCTCTCCCCTGCTCGCCCGCTACGGCCTGGACCCGGCGCGCCTGGCCGAACCGGGGGCGCGCCTGTCGATCCCGCGCTACATGCACCTGGGCCATGCCGCCATCGAGCTGACCGGCGATCCGGCCCTGGGCCTGCACATGGGCCATATCAGCCGCCTCGGCCAGGCAGGCCTGGCCGGCGTCACGGCGGCACAAGCGCCGACCGTGGGCGAAGCCGCGCGCACCTTGCTGCGCTTCGAACCACTGTATGCGGCCAATTACCGCGGGCATTCAAGCTTTCATGAAGACAGTGGCGGCGCCTGGCTGCGTTTCTACTCGATCAGCCCGTACAACGCCTACAACCGCTTCGTGGTGGACTCACTGCTGGCCGGCTGGCTGGCGCAGTTGTCGAGCCTGGCGGGGGTGACCCTGCTGGCAGAACGGGTCGAGATCGAATTCGACGCGCCTGCCTACGCCGCCCACTACCAGGCCTTGAGCAGCAACCCGGTGCAGTTCGGCGCAGGCACCAATCAGCTGCGCCTGAGCCGCGCCAACCTGGCCCTGCGCAACCCCGCGCACTGCCCGAGCACCTGGCAGCACCTGCTGCAACTGTGTGAGGCCGAGCTTGAACAGCGCACGCGGATACGCAGCCTGGGCGAGCGCATCGCCCATCTGCTGGGGCCGTTGCTGAACGGTGGACGAGAACCGGATCTGGAGGAAGTGGCCAGGCACCTGCAACTGCCGACCTGGACCCTGCGGCGCAAGCTGGCCGAGGAAGGCACGCAGTTTCGCGCGATCCTCAACGATACCCGGCGCGACCTGGCCATGACCTACATTCGCGACACGGAGCTGGCCTTCGGCGAGATTGCCTATCTACTCGGGTTTGCCTCGGCAGAGGCCTTTCAACGCGCGTTCAAGCGCTGGAACGGCATCACCCCGGGCGAGTTTCGCCGCAGCCAGCGGCGTACCGGCTGATTACAGCTCGGTGGCGTCTTCAGCGGGCTCGACCGGGTCGAGCTCAATGGCGCGGTATTCGAGTAGTTCTTCTTGATAGTCGTCCATCATCTGCTCCGTCGTTTCTCATTCACGTCATTGATTCGTCAACGAGCCTAAAGTGCCGTGATGAAAGAAAAATGACAATGACGCTTGTCAAAACAACGTAGCAGACACTGGCGAAGTTACAGCGGCGCCTGCTCGGCGCTGCTGGCCGGCGCTGCCGGGGCGACGGTCGGGGCCGGTTCGGCAGCCGGCGTGCTGCTGTCCTGGACACTGATCGGCGCAGCTTCTGCCGGCGGCGGTACCGGCTGCGAGCCATTGCTGTCATCGACCACGGGTGCGGCAGGCACCTCGGCAGCTGGCGCCGCAGCCGGCTCGGTGACCGGTACTGCTGCAGCCGGCGCTGGCGTCGCAGGTGCTGGCGCAGGCGTCGGGGCCAGGGCGGCCGCTGGCGCTAGCGGCGCAGGCTCGGGCACGCCCAGTTCCACTGCCGGCTTATCCGCAGGCTTGGGGCCGGCCTTTTTCTTGTTTTCCTTGGGCAGGAAGCTTTCGACCAGGGCGAAGTAACGCTCGTAGAACTTGGCCGAAGTCACGGTTTCGCTGGCGACCTTGACCATCGAGTCGTCACTGGAGCCGATCGGCATCGACACCGACCCCAGCACACCCACGCCAAGGCTGGCCGACGTGTTGGATTTTTTCAGCGCATAGCGGTCCTGCAGGGCGTTGGCGAACATGGTCGAGCGCTGCTCGTCGCCGCTGTCACGGGCGCAGACCACGTTGAAGCTGATCTGCAGGTGCGAATCGCCGGTCTGCTGGAAACTCTTGTTGCCATTGACCTGGCCTGCATCGCTGCTGGTGATGATGTAGCCCTGGCTGAGCAAGGCACGGCGGGCAGCCTCGCAGGTACCGGCCTCACTGACCGGAAAGCTGCGCGAAAAGGTACCCGAGTCGTCGAAATTCTCGTGTTCGTAAATGGCAGCTTTCTTCGAAGAACAGCCGGAAACACCCGCCAGCACAAGGGCCAGCCCGAGCGCACCGCAGACGGTTGACTTTGACATTGCAAATCCTGAGGAAAACGGTCGGTGCCTATTGTGCATCACATCGGCGGCATGCTGAAACCGTAGGCTGCCAATCACCGCAGAAAATTCATCCAAAGCGCCAGCGATCACCCCCGGTGCCTAGGGTTGACCATTGGTCGATAAGCCCACAATTACTTCACTCAAACCCTACTGTCTGATCGGATCCATCTGACTTTTGCCCTGCACATTCTGCGACTACGCTGGCAACTAGCCATTATTGACGCCATACCGGTCGACAGGAGTTACCTCGGTGAAAAACCTATCCGTGAAAATCAAGCTGCTGCTCGGCTTTACGCCCATCCTGGTATTGATGGCGCTGCTGGCCATTACCGCCATCAGTAGCCTGAATACCCTGACCCAACGGGCCGACCGCCTGGTGTCGGTCAATTACATCCTCGACAACCTCAATGAAATGCGTGCCGCCCAGCTGAGCTTCGAGCAACGCCGCGAAGGCACCTTCACCAGCCAGCTAACCAAGGCCCATCAGCGGGCCACAGCGTTGGTGGAGGAAAACCTCGCCGCCCTGCCCGATGCCGACTCGCAGCGCCTGCTCAAGGGCACTGGGGACGATCTCAAGCTGTACCTGGAACAATTCGAGCAACTCAAGGCGGCGACCGGCGGCACCCTGCTGCAGACCAAGCTTCACGAACAACTGCTGGAAAACGTCCACCAGGGCCTGGAGGCGATCAACCAGTTGATCACCCTGCAAAACCAGAAGAGCACCGAAGAATCCAGCAACAGCCGCAGCCTGATGCTCGCCTTGCTGTTCGCCGCCCTGGTGCTGGGTGTGCTGATCAGTGCGCTGATCATCCGCCAGGTCACCCAGCCACTGCGCCAGGCGCTGGAGATTGCCCGGCGCATTGGCGAAGGCGACCTGACCAACACCGCCAGCGAACCGCGCCGCGACGAATTCGGCCAGCTGTTGCAGGCGCTGGCGCAAAGCGGCGATAACCTGCGGGAGATGCTCGGCCAGGCCGGGCATGTCACCCGCCAGCTGTCGAGCGCCGCCGAAGCGCTGTCGACCATCACCGAGCAGACCAGCGCCGGCATCACCAGCCAGAAGGTCGAGACTGACCAGGTGGCCACGGCGATGAGCGAAATGGTCGCCACCGTCCAGGAAGTCGCGCGCAATGCCGAAGAAGCCAGCGAAGCCACGCGCCAGGCCGACAGCCAGGCCAAACAGGGCAACCGCGTGGTACAGCAGGCCCTGAACCAGATCGGCCAGCTGGCGGACGATATCGGCAGTTCGGCCAGCGCGATCAGCCAGCTGTCGGAAGAAAGCGAACGCATCGGTACGGTGATGACGGTGATCAACGCCATCGCCGAGCAGACCAACCTGCTGGCGCTCAATGCCGCCATCGAAGCGGCGCGCGCTGGCGAGGCCGGCCGCGGTTTTGCCGTGGTGGCCGACGAGGTTCGCGGGCTGGCACTGCGCACCCAGCAGTCGACAGCACAGATCGAAGCGCTGATCGTCTCCTTGCAACAGGGCGCACAGAAGGCCGCCGAAATGATGCACGCCAACCAGCAGCAGGTCGGCGGCACGGTAGAGATGGCCAATCAGGCCGGTATCGAACTGCAGGCCATCACCCAGACCGTGACCAGCATCCAGACCATGAACCTGCAGATCGCCACCGCCGCCGAACAGCAGAGCGCCGTGGCCGAATCGATCAACCGCAGCGTGCTCAGCGTTCGTGATGTCGCCGAACAGTCGTCCACCGCTTCACAGCAGACTGCGGCCTCGTCAGTGGAACTGGCGCGCTTGGGCTGCGAACTGCAACAGCTGGTGGCGCGCTTCAGGGTTTAGCCGTTGACTCAGCCGAACAGGCCGCCGTCGTCGCTGTCGATGACGATCGACGACAGGCTCACATGCCGCGGCCGGGTCACGGCAAACAGCACCGCCTCGACCACATCCCGATTGGTGCCGCGCTCACCCTTCTGGCGCTCGCTGACGGCCTCCCAGGCAGGTTCGGTCGGGGAGATATCGTCCAGGTACGGCGGGTGCACGCACAACGAACGGATCGGCGTACCCGCCAGCTGTTGACGCAACCCTTCGGCCAGCGCCCGCTGGGCGTGCTTGGCGGCGTAGAACGGCACTGAGACGCTGTGCAAGGCGGCATTGGGCAATGCGCTGATCGAACCTATGGTGACGATGTCCGGGCGCCGGGAGCGGCGTAGCGACGCCAGCAGGCCCTGGGTGAAGAGGAAGGTGCCGGTGACCGCGGCGTTGATCACGCCCTGCACGTCTTCGGGCGAGTAGCCCTGCTCGTTCGCTTCCAGCCACATGGCGCCGTTGTTGATCAGCACGTCGAGGGTGGGAAAGCGCTGACTGATGGTTTGCGTGGCGCGGGTAACGCTGGCGCTGTCGGCCAGGTCGACCTGGACCGTGGTCGGCAGCTGGCCTGTGCGGGTTTCGATAGTGGCGGCGACGTGTGCCAGCGCCGCTTCATTGCGCCCGCACAGCACCACCTTGCAACCGGCGTCGGCCAGCGAGATGGCCAGGGCGGCACCCAGGCCGCGTCCGGCGCCGGTGATCACCGCGATCGAGTCTTGAAGATTGTTCATCCTGAACCTCAGTGGAAGACTGAAGGCGCCAGCATAACGGTTGTGAGGACTGGATGTAGACCAAGTAGGCCTCATCGCTGGCAAGGCCAGCTCCCACAAGTTTTGTGTACACCGCACTCCTGTGGGAGCCGGCCTTGCCGGCGATGGCCGCACCACGGTGCCGAAATTCAGGCACAAAAAAAGCGACCCGAAGGTCGCTTTCTTTGTTACTTCGATATGGCGCAGCGGACGGGACTCGAACCCGCGACCCCCGGCGTGACAGGCCGGTATTCTAACCGACTGAACTACCGCTGCGTGTCGTGCTCACCCGAGTTGCGCGAAGGCTGCAAAACTCAGGCACAAAAAAAGCAACCTCAGGTCGCTCTCTTTGTTGCTTCGAGGAGTTCAAGGGCCTCGAAGCGAAGATGGCGCAGCGGACGGGACTCGAACCCGCGACCCCCGGCGTGACAGGCCGGTATTCTAACCGACTGAACTACCGCTGCGTATCGTACAGGCTTGCGCCCGCTTGAAACTGGGATCTGGCTACAAGGCTGTTAAGCCCTGGAACCTCAAACCGGTCGTTAAACCGATCTGGAGAATAGTGGCGCAGCGGACGGGACTCGAACCCGCGACCCCCGGCGTGACAGGCCGGTATTCTAACCGACTGAACTACCGCTGCGCATATGGACTTGCGTCCGGTTCCTCTCTGGTAACACCTTCTTGCGAAAGTGTCGGGTCAGGAACATCTCAGGAAGTGGTGGGTGATGACGGGATCGAACCGCCGACCCTCTGCTTGTAAGGCAGATGCTCTCCCGGCTGAGCTAATCACCCGTGTGCTTCGCTGAGGTGGCGAAATTTACGCAGGTATCGAACCTAAGTCAATAGCCTGATTGAAGTTTTTTTCACTGAGGTGAAAAAAACAGCTTCAAGCTTCAAGCTGCAAGCCACAAGAAAAAGCAAAATCAAAAGCACATTGCGGACATCTTGCAGCTACCGATAGATCATCTTCTTGGTCATGCCACCGTCGACCACGAATTCCTGGCCGGTAACGAAGCCGGCATTGCGCGACAGCAACCAGGCCACCATCGCCGCGACGTCTTCCACCGTCCCTACCCTGCCCGCCGGATGCTGGGCATGGTCGGCTTCGGTCAGCGGCTCGGCACGGCGCTGGGCAGGATCACGTGCATCGATCCAGCCGGGGCTCACCGCGTTGACGCGAATCTCCGGGCCCAGGCTCATGGCCAGGGCATGGGTCAGGGCCAGCAGCCCGCCCTTGCTCGCGGCATAGGCCTCGGTGTCGGGTTCCGATTGCCCGGCGCGGGTCGACGCCAGGTTGACGATCGCCCCGCAATGGGCGCGCAGGTACGGCGCACAGTGCTTGGCCAGCAGCATCGGGCCGCCAAGGTTGACCGCCAGCACCCGGTTCCAGTGCGCCAGGCTCAGGCTTTCGAGGGTGGTGTTGTGCGGGTCGGCAATCGCCGCATTGCACACCAGGGCGTCGAGCCGGCCAAACTGGCCCAGCACTTCAGCCACACCAGTCATCACCTGGGCTTCGTCGGCGACATCCATGCCGACGAACCAGGCGTTGTCGCCGAGCACCTTGGCCACTTTCGCGCCACGGGCACGGTCGAGGTCGGTGAGCACCACCTGCCAGCCTTCGCTGATCAGCCAGGCAGCAATGCCCAGGCCAATACCGCGCGCCGCGCCAGTGACCAGGGCGACGCGACCGTTATGGCTGCTGTCGCCCACCGACCAGTCGATCACAGCGCCGCCAACCCGCGGGCCAGGTCGGCCTTGAGGTCAGCCACGTCTTCCAGCCCCACCGCGACCCGGATCAGGCTGTCGCGAATGCCGGCGGCCTCACGCTCCTGCGGCGACAGACGGCCGTGGGAGGTGGTGCCCGGGTGGGTGATGGTGGTCTTGCTGTCACCCAGGTTGGCGGTGATCGAAATCAGCCGGGTGGCATCGATGAAGCGCCAGGCGCCCTCTTTGCCGCCCTTGACCTCAAAGCTCACCACGGCGCCGAAACCGCTCATCTGCTGCTTGGCCAGCTCATGCTGCGGATGGCTCTGCAGGCCCGCGTAGTGGACCTTGTCGATGCCCTCCTGCTGCTCCAGCCATTCGGCCAGGGCCTGGGCGTTGGCGCAGTGGGCGCGCATGCGCAGGTTGAGGGTCTCCAGGCCCTTGAGGAAGATCCAGGCGTTGAATGGGCTCAGCGACGGCCCGGCGGTGCGCAAAAAGCCCACCACTTCCTTCATCTGCTCGCTGCGCCCGGCAACCACGCCGCCCATGCAACGGCCCTGGCCGTCGATGAACTTGGTCGCCGAGTGCACGACAATGTCGGCGCCCAGCTTCAGCGGCTGCTGCAAGGCCGGAGTGCTGAAGCAGTTGTCGACCACCAGTTGCGCGCCCTTGGCATGGGCAATCTCGGCCAGGGCGGCGATATCCACCAGCTCAGCCAAGGGGTTTGAGGGCGACTCGACGAACAGCAGCCTGGTGTTGGCCTTGATCGCCTGGTTCCAGGCGGCCAGATCGGTCAGCGGCACGTAATCGACCTGCACGCCGAAGCGCTTGAAGTACTTCTCGAACAGGCTGATGGTCGAACCGAAGACGCTCTGCGAGACCAGCACATGATCGCCGGCGCTGCACAGGGCCATGACGGTCGAAAGGATCGCCGACATGCCGGTGGAGGTGGCCACCGCCTGCTCGGCGCCTTCAAGGGCGGCGATGCGCTCTTCGAAGGCGCGCACGGTCGGGTTGGTGTAGCGTGAATAGACGTTGCCTGGAACCTCGCCGGCGAACCGCGCGGCGGCATCGGCCGCCGTACGGAACACATAGCTGGAGGTGAAGAACAGCGGATCGCTGTGCTCACCTTCCGGCGTGCGATGCTGGCCGGCGCGTACCGCCAGCGTGTCGAAAGCGACCCCTTCGAGGTCGCTGTCCAGGCGCCCGGCATCCCATTCCTGTGTCATGCCGCTGCTCCTAACTTAGTTGTTGTAGAGGTCGATGATCGCGCTGACCGCCTGGTTCTTGACCTTGGAGGCGTCGTTGCGCGCCTGCTCGATCTTGTCCAGGTAGGCTTCGTCGATGTCGCCGGTGACGTACTTGCCGTCGAACACCGCGCAATCGAAATGCTCGATCTTGATCTTGCCACCGCCGACCGCTTCGATCAGGTCCGGCAGGTCCTGGTAGACCAGCCAGTCGGCGCCGATCAGTTCGGCGACATCCTGGGTGCTGCGGTTATGAGCAATCAGCTCGTGGGCACTCGGCATGTCGATGCCGTAGACGTTAGGGAAGCGTACCGCCGGGGCGGCCGAGCAGAAGTAGACGTTTTTCGCGCCGGCTTCGCGGGCCATCTGGATGATCTGCTTGCAGGTGGTGCCGCGCACGATCGAGTCGTCCACCAGCATCACGTTCTTGCCGCGAAATTCCAGTTCGATGGCGTTGAGTTTCTGGCGCACCGACTTCTTGCGTGCGGCCTGGCCGGGCATGATGAAGGTACGGCCGATATAGCGGTTCTTGACGAAACCTTCGCGGAACTTGACGCCCAGGTGGTTGGCCAGCTCCAGCGCCGCGGTGCGGCTGGTGTCGGGAATCGGGATGACCACGTCGATGTCGTGGTCCGGACGCTCGCGCTGGATCTTCTCGGCCAGCTTCTCGCCCATGCGCAGGCGCGCCTTGTAGACCGAAACGCCGTCGATGATCGAGTCAGGGCGAGCCAGGTAGACGTGCTCGAAGATGCACGGCGACAGCTGCGGGTTGGTCGCGCACTGACGGGTGTGCAGCTTGCCCTCTTCAGTGATGTACACCGCTTCGCCCGGCGCCAGGTCACGGATCAGGGTGAAGCCCAGCACGTCCAGCGAAACGCTTTCGGAGGCGATCATGTACTCGACGCCTTCGTCGGTGTGACGCTGGCCGAAAACGATCGGGCGGATGCCATTGGGGTCACGGAAGCCAACGATGCCGTAGCCGGTGATCATCGCCACCACCGCGTAACCGCCGACGCAACGGTTGTGCACGTCGGTGACCGCGGCGAATACGTCTTCTTCGGTCGGTTGCAGCTTGCCACGCACCGCCAGCTCATGGGCGAAGACGTTGAGCAGCACTTCCGAGTCGGAACTGGTGTTGACGTGGCGCAGGTCGGACTCGTAGATCTCCTTGGCCAACTGTTCGACGTTGGTCAGGTTGCCGTTGTGCGCCAGGGTGATGCCGTAGGGCGAGTTGACGTAGAACGGCTGAGCCTCGGCCGAGGTCGAGCTGCCCGCGGTCGGGTAGCGCACGTGGCCAATACCCATGTGACCGACCAGGCGCTGCATATGACGCTGCTGGAACACGTCACGGACCAGGCCATTGTCCTTGCGCAGGAATAACCGGCCATCATGGCTGGTCACAATACCGGCAGCGTCCTGGCCGCGGTGCTGGAGGACGGTTAGCGCGTCATACAGCGCCTGATTGACGTTCGACTTACCGACGATACCGACGATGCCACACATGCGACGCAACCCCTACTTAATGAAACTGGACTGAACAGCGGTCAAGGCGTTTTGGGCCCAAGCAGCTGTTCCTGGAACGGGAGATCAGCCGGTGCGCTGATCCCGCTGGCTAGCCACTGACTGGTGAACCCCAGAATGAGGTTTTTCGACCAGTCAGCTACCAATAGAAATTGTGGCAGGAGGCGAGACTCCTGCCACCACTGATCCTGTTGTACCGGCCCCAGGCTCAACAACCCGACGGCCACTACCACCAGCAAGGCCCCGCGGGCAGCGCCAAAGGCCATGCCCAGGAAGCGATCGGTCCCGGACAGCCCGGTGACGCGAATCAGCTCGCCGATGAGAAAGTTGATCATGGCCCCCACCAGCAGGGTGGCGACGAAAAGAATGGCGCATCCGCCGATGACCCGGGCCGAAGGCGTCTGGATATAGGCTTCCAGGTACTGCGACAGCGAGCCACCGAACATCCAGGCCACGGCACCGGCGATGATCCAGGTAAGCAGCGACAAGGCCTCTTTGACAAAGCCGCGCTTGAGACTGATCAGCGAAGAAATGGCGATGATCGCGAGAATCGCCCAGTCGACCCAGGTAAATGCCACAGTGGTGCCTGCAAACGGATAAGGCGGCGCATTTTACCAGAGCAACGGGCTGTCGGTAAGCAGTGATTTACCGCCCGGTGCGGGCCGGGCGGCAAGGGTTCAACTGCGCTCGGGTTGGAAGCGTACGACAAAGCCCTTGAGCTTCTGCTGGCGGTTGATCACATCACGCAGGCGCTCGGCCTCAGCGCGCTCGATCAACGGCCCGACATACACCCGGTTCATGCCTTCGGCCGAACGGATATAGGCGTTGTAGCCCTGGCTGCGCAGGGTTTTCTGCAGGTTGTCGGCACTGGCGCGGTTGGACAAGCTGGCCATCTGGATCGACCAGCTGACCGGCAGGCCGTTGGCGTCGATCTTGCCCGCTGCCGGCTTGGGCGCCGTGGCGACCGTGGCCGCGGGCTTGGCCGGCGCCTTGGCTGGCGCAGGCTCGGCCGGTTTTGCGGCGACAGCCGGTACAGCCGGGGCCGGGGTTGGCGCCGGCGTGGCACTTGGCACAGGGGCAATTGGCGCGTTGGGCGCCTGCACCGGGGCAGCGGACTGCTCGACGATGACGGGCTCCTCAGGCAATACCTGCGGCTCCGGCACCTGCACCGGCTCCACCTGCACTTGCGGCAGGGTCGGTGCAGCCGGCGCCTCAGGGGCTTCGACGCGCACCTGGCGCATTTCATCTTCGCGGGAGAACAGCATCGGCAGGAAGATCACCGCCAGTGCCACCAGCACCAGCGCCCCGACCATGCGTTGCTTGACCACTTTATCCAGCAATGCCATTTGCCCCGTCCTCCGTGGCCTGCCGGTCGAGCCACTGCAAGGCTTCGCCGACACAGAAAAATGATCCGAACAGCAGGATTTCATCATCCGCCGTTGCCTGCGCGCACTGCCCTTCCAGAGCGGCAGCGACACTGGCGTAAGACTGCACCGCAGCGCCAAGGTTCGTCAGCGCCGCGTGCAGCTCGGCGACCGGCCGGCTGCGGGCGGTATCCAGCGGCGCCACGGCCCAGGCCTGAACCTGTTGCTGCAGCGGCTTGAGCACACCCTCGAGGTCCTTGTCGGCGAGCAGACCGAACACCGCCAGGCGCTTGCCCGGCAGCGGCCGGGCGGCCAGGCGCTGAGCCAGGTACTCGGCAGCATGCGGGTTGTGCCCGACATCCATGAGGATAGTCAACGCTTTGCCTTGCCAGGTAAAGGCCCGGCGATCAAGGCGGCCGACCATGCGTGTACTGCGCAGGGCCGCGGCGATTTGCCCGGCATCCCACGGCAGGTCGAGCAACAGGTAGGCCTGCAGCGCCAACGCGGCGTTTTCCATCGGCAGGTCGAGTAACGGCAGGTCCTGCAACTCGACCACCTCGCCGCGGGCATCGACCCCGCGCCACTGCCAGAACTGGTCGGTGCTGGCCAGGTCGAAGTCGCGGCCACGCAGGAACAGCGGGCTGTGCAAGGCGCGAGCCTTGTCCAGCAAGGGCTGTGGCGGATTGAGGTCGCCGCACAGGGCCGGCTTGCCTGCGCGGAAAATCCCGGCCTTCTCGAAGGCTACCGACTCGCGGGTATCCCCCAGGTAATCGCTATGATCGACACCGATGCTGGTCACCAGCGCCAGGTCGGCATCGACGATATTGACGGTATCCAGGCGCCCGCCCAGGCCGACTTCGAGCACCACGGCGTCCAGCGCCGCCTGCTTGAACAGCCAGAACGCCGCCAGGGTGCCGGCTTCGAAGTAGGTCAGGGTAATTTCGCCACGGGCCGCCTCGACGGCGGCAAAGGCTTCGCACAGCTGCTCATCGCCGGCTTCAGCGCCGTCGATCTGCACCCGCTCGTTGTAACGCAGCAGGTGCGGCGAGCTGTAGACCCCGACCTTGAGACCCTGGGCGCGCAGTAACGCGGCCATGAAGGCGCAGGTCGAGCCCTTGCCGTTGGTGCCGGTCACGGTGATTACCCGTGGCGCCGGCTGGCCCAGCCCGAGCCGCGCAGCGACCTGTTGCGAACGCTCCAGGCCCATGTCGATGGCCGACGGATGCAACTGCTCGAGATAGGCGAGCCAGTCGCCAAGGGTACGTTGGGTCATACGGTGGCAGGCGCCGGCGGAACGACGAGCGGCTCGCTCACTGGAGCGACGAACTTCGGCGTCGGCAGGCCCATCATTTGCGCCAGCAAGCTGCCCAGGCGCTGACGCAGTTCCTGACGCGGGATGATCATGTCGATGGCACCGTGCTCGAGGAGGAACTCGCTGCGCTGGAAGCCTTCTGGCAGCTTCTCGCGTACGGTCTGCTCGATCACGCGCGGGCCGGCGAAGCCGATCAGCGCCTTGGGCTCACCGACGATAACGTCGCCGAGCATCGCCAGGCTGGCGGAAACGCCGCCGTAGACCGGGTCGGTCAGCACCGAGATGAACGGGATGCCTTCTTCGCGCAAGCGCGCCAGTACCGCCGAGGTCTTGGCCATCTGCATCAGCGAGATCAGCGCTTCCTGCATGCGCGCACCACCGGAGGCCGAGAAGCAGACCATCGGGCAGCGGTGTTCCAGGGCATAGTTGGCGGCACGCACGAAACGCTCGCCGACGATGGCGCCCATGGAGCCCCCCATGAAGGAGAATTCGAAGGCACTGACCACGACCGGCATGCCCAGCAGGGTACCGCTCATGGAGATCAGCGCGTCTTTCTCGCCGGTCTGCTTCTGCGCGGCAGTCAGGCGGTCCTTGTACTTCTTGCCATCGCGGAACTTCAGGCGATCGACCGGTTCCAGGTCGGCACCCAGCTCAACACGGCCTTCGGCGTCGAGGAAAATGTCGATACGGGCGCGGGCGCCAATACGCATGTGATGGTTGCACTTAGGGCAGACATCCAGGGTCTTTTCCAGCTCCGGACGATACAGCACGGCCTCGCAGGACGGGCACTTGTGCCACAGACCTTCAGGGACCGAACTCTTCTTCACCTCGGAACGCATGATCGAAGGGATCAGTTTGTCTACTAACCAGTTGCTCATGCTTTCTTTCTCCAGTAGCGGCGACCGGCAGGCTATGGCTGCCAGCTCGCGCGTATGCCCTTGAGCTCAATTCGTGTATGACGCGATGATGGTCCGGCTCCGGCGCCCGCCTGCAGCGAGCCACCCCGATACCGCACCATCGTCAACCTGTAAGGGCGACGCCAGTGGCGTCACCCGGTAATTTCGACCGGCCCATGGGCGCGATCCGGCAGCACCTGGCTGCGAAAGCTATGGACGATGGCGCGCGGCCAGCCGTCACATCCGCAGCATGCAGCGATTTCACGCCTGCTTGACCGCGCGGATAAATGCCTCGATCCGTGCCGGGTCCTTGATGCCCTTGGCCTGCTCCACGCCCCCGCTGACATCCACCGCGTAAGGCCGCACCTGCTGGATGGCGTGCGCCACGTTCTCAGGCGACAAGCCACCGGCGAGGATGATCGGCTTGCTCAGTTGCGCAGGCACCAGCGACCAGTCGAAGGCCTCGCCGGTACCGCCAGGCACGCCGGCCACGTAGGTATCGAGAAGAATACCGCTGGCACCGCTGTAGAGCTTGCAGCTGGCCTCCAGGTCGTCGCCCGGGCGCACCCGCAATGCCTTGATCCATGGGCGGTTGAGACCTGCGCACTCGGCCGGGGTTTCATCGCCATGAAACTGCAGCAGGTCCAGCGGCACCGCTTCGAGGATTTCCGTCAGCTCACAGCGGCTGGCGTTGACGAACAGACCCACGGTGGTGACGAACGGCGGCAGTGCGGCGATGATCGCCCGCGCCTGCTGCACACTGACCGCCCGCGGGCTTTTGGCATAGAACACCAGGCCGATGGCATCGGCACCCGCCTCGGCTGCGGCCAGCGCATCCTCGATGCGGGTAATGCCGCAGATTTTGCTGCGAACGGCGCTCATGACCTGTGAACCTCAGCAGAAAGCGGAAAGTCCCGGATGTTAGCAAATGGCTTGCGGGCCGTCAGCCTGTCAATGTCTCATAGCCGGTCAGGAAGTGTGGGCCAATGTAACGCTCGGGCAGCTCGAACTCGTCGTGGTACTCGACCTGCACCAGGTACAGCCCGTACGGATGCGCGGTCACCCCGCCGGCGCGCCGCTCGCGGCTTTCCAGCACTTCCCTGGCCCACTCCGGCGGACGCTCGCCGGCGCCGATGGTCATCAGCACGCCGGCAATGTTGCGCACCATATGGTGGAGGAAGGCACTGGCGCGGATGTCGAGGACAATCATCTGGCCGTGGCGGGTAACGCGCAGGTGATGAAGATTCTTGATCGGCGACTTGGCCTGGCACTGGCCAGCGCGGAAGGCGCTGAAGTCGTGGGTGCCGACCAGGTACTCGGCGGCCAGGGCCATGCGCTCGACGTCCAGCGGCCGGTGGTTCCAGGTCACCTCTTCGCCCAGGTGCGCCGGGCGGATCTGGTCGTTGTAGATCACATAGCGGTAACGCCGGGCGATGGCCTTGAAGCGCGCATGGAAGTGCGCGGGCATTTCCTTGGCCCAGGACACGCTGATGTCATGGGGCAGGTTGATATTGGCGCCCATGGTCCAGCCCTTCATGCTGCGCACCGCCTGGGTGTCGAAATGCACCACCTGGCCACAGGCATGCACGCCCGCATCGGTGCGCCCGGCGCAGTGCAGGGTGACCGGCGAATCAGCCACCCGCGACAAGGCTTCTTCCAGGGTTTGCTGCACGCTCGCCACGCCACTGGCCTGGCGCTGCCAGCCGCGGTAGCGCGAGCCTTTGTACTCAACGCCCAAAGCAATACGAAAGAAGCCTTCGGCCGCCACTTCGGCAGCCGCGTTATCAATGATTTCCAAGGGATACAGCCTGTTGGTTTAGCAGATGGCGGTAATTATAACGACAACGGCAGCCACTTGGGCTGCCGTCGGCGGTACACAGGCTGAACTCAGACCAGGCGCGAGAGCAGCTCGTCGGCTTCCTGGCGCTGGGCATCGCTGCCGTCCTTGCGCACTTCATCGAGGATGTCGCGGGCGCCGTCATGGTCGCCCATGTCGATATAGGCCCGGGCCAGGTCAAGCTTGGTGGCCACTTCGTCGGCACCGCCGAGGTAGTCGAAATCATCGTCCAGGTCGTCGCTCAAGGCGGCGTCCGCTTCAGTGAAGTGCGCTTCGATCGATGGCTGCTCAAGGCTTTGCGACAACTTGTCGAGTTCGGCGTTGACGTCATCGAGCTCCGAGGCAAAGTGCTTGTCCGCCTCCGAGTCGTCCAGCGACAGCGACAGGTCGAAGTCTTCCGGCAGGTCCAGCTCGCTCAGCGGGTCGAACTCCGGCATGGTTTCATCGAACGCCGCCAGCTCGGCGGCGACATCGACGTTCTCGCTGCTCGGCTGTGGCGCAGGCTCGTCGCTGGCGACATCGAGGTCAAAATCGGCCAGGTCGTCCAGGGCCTGCTCAGGCTGGGCAAGATGCTCTTCCAGCAAGGCGTCGAAGTCGGGTTGAGCGGGGCTGGTTTCGCCCGCGACTTCTGCCACCTGCGGTTCTTCAACGGCCAGCGAAGGCTCATCGAGCAGTGGCGGTTCGTCCAGTTCCAGGCCTTGCAGATCTTCCTCCAGGCTCAGGTCGAAAGCGCTGTCCAGGTCGTCTTCAGGCAACGGCTCAAGATCCGCCAGCGGCTCCTCAACGGCAGGCTCAGGCTCAACGACCGGCTCGGCCTCAAGCACAGGCTCGACTTCAGCGACCGGCTCGGCAAGCGCTTCGTCCTGCAGCAGCTCCTGGACGTACTGGGCGTCCAGTTCGGCCGCCAGCGCCGCAGCACTGACACCTGCGCCAGCGACTGCCAGCATGGCCGGGAAGCGGTTTTTCAAGGCTTCGACATCGGCATGGTTCTGGCCGGTGGCGATCAACTGGCGCTCGTGGCCGACAAAGCCATCCCGGTCGCCCTGACGGGCGTAGACTTCCATCAGCTTCAAGCGCAGGTCGCTGCGCTCCGGCGCGGCGGCAACCGCGGGCTCCAGTAGCTCGGCGGCGTGATTGAGGCGGCCACGGGCGATGTTCAGCTCCACTTCGTCGAGCAAGGCATCGCCGGTCGGTGCCGCAGCGCTGGCCGCCGGGGCAACCAGCGGCGCGGCAATCGGGCCTTGCACCGGTGTGCTCGGCGCAGCTTGCGCAGGTTCAGGCGCAGGCTCTTCGGCAGGCAATGCGGCGGCTGTCGCGGCAGCAGCGGACGCGGCCACCACGGCCGGCGCCAGGGTAACGCTCGGCGGCACCACGTCCAGGCCTTCAAAGCTGCTTGGCGGCAGGTCCAGGTCTGCAGCGCGCTCGCCCTCCTCAGCCAGGGCCCGGGCCATGCGCAGGTGTTTTTCCGCTTCCTGGTCGGCCTTGCGCTTGCGGGCCAGCAACAGCAGCAAAAGCAACAGCACCAACACCGCGGAGCCGGCAATCAGCGCCAGCAGCAATGGGTTGCCGAGCAGATCGTCGAGCATTTTGTTCGAATCGGCCGGCGCCTGTTCGGCGACCGCAGGCTGCGCCGGGTCAACCGGTGCGGTATCGACCGCTGCCGGCGCTGGCGTGACTGCTGGCTGCGCAGGTGCCGGGGCCGGTTGCAGCTCGGCAGAGATCGCCGGTGGCTGGGTCGCGGCGGCTTCAGGCGCAGCGGCATCTGCGGCGCCCTGGGCCTCGAGCTTGGCCAACTGGTCGTTCTTCAGCGCAATCAGGCGCTGCAGTTTGTCCAGTTGGCTCTGCAGGTCGGCCATGCGGCCTTTGAGTTCTTCATTGTCGCGACGGCTGGTGTCCAGGCTTTCCTGGGCCACGGCCAATTTGTCGCTGAGGCCTTTGCTGCCCGCGGCGGCCTTGCTGCCGGGCGCGACCAGCTTGAGGTTGTCCTGATTGGCGATGCGCGCCGGCGCCGCCTCGGTGCCGCTGCGCCGGGTGGCGTCGAGCTGGCGCGCACGCGGGCCCAGGCGCCGGCCTTCGCGCCAGGCAGCGTACTGCTCGGCGACTTCGGTGACGGCCTGGGCCTGAGGAATACTGGTGATCTGCTGCTGATCGGGCAGGCGCAGGACCTGGCCGGTTTTCAGCAGGTTGATGTTGCCGTTGATGAAGGCATCCGGGTTCAACGCCTGGATGGCCAGCATCGTCTGCTGCACCGAACCACCCTGACGGGCTTTCGAGGCGATTTCCCACAGGGTATCGCGACGCACGGTGGTGTAGTTGGCTGCCGTCACCGCAGGTGCAACGCCCGCCGGCGCCGGTTGCCCGGCCGGCGTGTTGAACTTGGCCGGGTCGACCAGCACGCTATAGTCGCGCAGCAGTCGACCGCTCGGCCACATGACTTGAACCAGGAACTTGACCATCGGGGCCGGCAGCGGTTGGCTCGAGGTCACCCGCAACACGCTCTTGCCGTTGGGGTTGATCACCGTGGTGAAGGTCAGGTCATTGAGAAACGCCTGGCGCTCGACACCGGCCTTGGCGAACTCCTCGGGCGGCGCCAGGCTCGGCGCCACTTCGGCCGCCGTCAGGTCGCGGACATCGAGCAGTTCGATCTCGGCATCCAGGGGTTGGTTCTGCGCTGACTTCAACGTCAGCTCGCCCAACCCGAGGGCATGCGCCATACCGGACGACAGCGCCGACGCCGCGGCAATTGCTAAGACCAGTTTGCGAATTCGAAGCATGACCTCTTCCTTTGAATGAACCTTCCCCGGCAACCGAGAACAAGTGGGGCAAATTGTCGGCAAGTATCTTTTACACAAGGCCTTTTATCAACAATTGCGCCAGCTGGACCGCGTTCAGGGCCGCGCCTTTGCGCACATTGTCGGTGGTCAGCCAGAGGTTGAGCTGCTCAGCCTCGTCGATTCCACCGCGTACCCGTCCAACATAGACCACGTCCTGGCCCACTGCGTCACCCACTGGCGTCGGATAATCGCCCTCCTCCACCAGCTCGATGCTGTCAGCGGCTTCCAGCGCGGCGTTGACCGCCGCCAGGTCGACCGGCGTACGGCTTTGCACGGACACACTGTAGCTATCGCCGAAAAACACCGGGACTTGAACGCAGCTCACGGAAATCTTCAGTGAAGGCAAGCCGAGCACCTCGCGCAACTCGCTGACCAGGCGGCGCTCCAGGGCGCCATGGCCTTCGGCATCGCTGGCGCCGACCTGGGCCAGCAGGTTGAAGGCCATCTGCCGGTCGAAGAAGCGTGGCTCCAGCGGCCGGGCATTGAGCAGCTCGGCAGTCTGCCGGGCCAGCTCGTTGACCGCCTCGCGCCCTTGGGCCGAGACTGCCAGGCACGCGGTAACGTTGATGCGCTCAAGCTCCAGCAAGCCCTTGAGTGGCGCCAAGGTGACCGCCAGGGCGATCGCGGCGGCGCTTGGGCTACTCAGTTGCAGCGGCGCCTTGAGGTTGTCGAGCACCGCCGGGTTGGCTTCTGGCACCACCGCCGGCGCCTGTTCGGCCGGCAGGCCGCCGGACAGGTCGATCACCGCACAACCGGCCGCCTGCGCCCGTGGCGCGAAGCTGCGGGTCACCGCCGGGCCGGCGGCAAAGAAAGCCAGCTTGACCTTGCTGAAGTCGAAGCTGTCGACCTCGCGCACGCGCAGGCTCTTGCTGCGAAACATCACGCCGCTGCCCGCCGATTCGTTGCTGGCCAGCAGGTGCAGGGTGCCGACCGGGAAATCGCATTCATCCAGAATTTGTACAAGGGTCTCACCGACTGTACCGGTGGCACCGATGACGGCGATATCAATAGGCTGGCTCATGGAAAAATCCTCTGCTGGAACGGCGGGAGCGGCACTTTACTTGGATTTGCCCTTGCAGTCTTGTGCAAGGCTGTATTGGGGCTGCTGCGCAGCCCATCGCTGGCAACGCCAGCTCCCACGAGAGGCCTCATAGCGGCCCCATGAAAAGCAAAAAAGCCCGCGCTGTTTCCAGCACGGGCTTGGGTTCAACACTGACTGGCGATCAACGCTCCAGCAGGATCCGCAGCATGCGCCGCAGCGGCTCGGCCGCACCCCACAGCAGCTGGTCACCGACGGTGAAGGCGCCCAGGTACTGGGAGCCCATGTTCAGCTTGCGCAGGCGACCCACCGGGATGTTCAGCGTCCCGGTGACGTTGGTCGGGCTGAGCTCCTGCATGCTGATTTCACGCTGGTTCGGCACCAGTTTCACCCAAGGGTTGTGCTGGCTGATCATGCCTTCGATGTCGGCGATCGGCACGTCCTTGTTCAGCTTGATGGTCAGCGCCTGGCTGTGGCAACGCATGGCGCCGATGCGCACGCAAATACCGTCGACCGGGATCGGGCTCTTGAAGCGGCCGAGGATCTTGTTGGTCTCGGCCTGGGCCTTCCACTCTTCACGGCTCTGGCCGTTAGGCAGTTCCTTGTCGATCCACGGGATCAGGCTGCCAGCCAGCGGCACACCGAAGTTCTCGGTCGGGTAGGCTTCACTGCGCATGGCCTCGGCGACCTTGCGGTCGATGTCGAGGATGGCGCTGGCCGGGTTGGCCAGGTCATCGGCCACGGCGGCGTGGGTGGCACCCATCTGGCGGATCAGCTCACGCATGTTCTGCGCGCCGGCGCCGGAGGCTGCCTGATAGGTCATGGCGCTCATCCACTCGACCAGGCCCGCTTCGAACAGGCCGCCCAGGCCCATCAGCATCAGGCTGACGGTGCAGTTGCCGCCGATGTAGTTCTTGGTGCCCGCGTCGAGCTGCTGGTCGATGACCTTGCGGTTGACCGGGTCGAGGACGATGACCGCGTCATCCTGCATGCGCAGGCTGGAGGCGGCGTCGATCCAGTAGCCCTGCCAGCCGGCTTCGCGCAGCTTGGGGAAGACTTCGTTGGTGTAGTCGCCGCCCTGACAGGTCAGGATCACATCGAGGGTCTTGAGCTCTTCAATGCTGTAAGCGTCCTTGAGCGGAGCAATATCCTTGCCCACTGCCGGACCCTGGCCACCGACGTTGGAGGTGGTGAAGAACACCGGCTCGATCAGATCAAAATCCTGCTCTTCCAGCATCCGCTGCATGAGCACGGAACCGACCATACCGCGCCAACCGATCAGACCTACACGTTTCATCGCAACTACACCTTTGCTAAAAAGTGGGCCGCTGCTTCACAAGGAAAAACAGCAGCGGGCCCGAGAGATTACAGATTCCGCAGCGCTGCGACTACTGCGTCGCCCATTTCCTGCGTACCTACCTTGCTGCAACCGGCCGACCAGATGTCGCCGGTGCGCAGCCCCTGATCCAACACCAGGCTGACGGCCTTTTCAATGGCTTCGGCTGCCGCCTGCTGGTTGAAGCTGTAGCGCAGCATCATCGACACCGAAAGAATGGTCGCCAACGGGTTGGCAATGCCCTGGCCGGCGATGTCCGGTGCCGAGCCGTGGCAAGGCTCGTACATGCCTTTGTTGTCGGCATCCAGCGACGCTGATGGCAGCATGCCAATGGAGCCGGTGAGCATGGAAGCTTCATCCGACAGGATGTCGCCGAACATGTTGTCGGTGACCATCACATCGAACTGCTTGGGTGCACGCACCAGTTGCATGGCGGCGTTGTCGACGTACATGTGGCTGAGCTCGACATCCGGGTAGTCCTTGGCCACTTCCTCGACGATCTCGCGCCACAGCTGGCTGGAAGCCAGGACGTTGGCCTTGTCCACCGAGCAGAGCTTCTTGCCGCGCACGCGGGCCATGTCGAAACCGACCCGGGCGATACGGCGGATTTCGCTTTCGCTGTACGGCAGGGTGTCGTAGGCCTGGCGCTCGCCGCCTTGCAGCTCGCGGGTGCCGCGTGGCGCGCCGAAGTAGATGCCGCCGGTCAGCTCACGAACGATGAGGATGTCCAGGCCCGCGACGATTTCCGGCTTGAGCGACGAGGCGTCGGCCAGTTGCGGGTAGAGGATCGCCGGGCGCAGGTTGGCGAACAGGCCCAGTTGTGAACGGATCTTCAGCAGGCCGCGCTCGGGGCGAATGTCGCGCTCGATCTTGTCCCACTTCGGCCCGCCAACGGCGCCGAGCAGCACTGCATCGGCCTTGCGTGCACGAGCCAGGGTCTCGTCGGCCAGGGGTACGCCGTGCTTGTCGATGGCGGCGCCACCGATCACGTCGTGCTCCAGGCTGAAGCCGAGCTGGAACTTGTCGTTGGCCAGCTCCAGAACCTTGACCGCCTCGGCCATGATTTCCGGACCAATGCCATCACCTGGAAGAATCAGAATCTGCTTGCTCATGCTTTCCTCTATTCAATTCAAGCGGCACGCCCTGTTGGCCTGCCGGAAAAAACCTAGCGTTCGGCCCAGAGCACCACGACATCGGTGCTGAACGAGCCGTCGGCTTCAATCTGGTAATACTGCCGTACTTCTTCGCCCATCGCCTGCTGCAATTGGCGAATGGCGCCACGCATCACTTCAGGGGTGCGCATGCGCTCGACCCAGGAGCTGTACTCCAGGCGCAGGCGCTGGCGGCTGTGGCTGCGGGTGAAGAGGCCGGCTTCGCTGACCTGTTGCAGCCATTCGCTGGCCGAATAATCGCGCACATGGCTGGTATCGCGCAGCACTTCGACGCTCTGCAGGTAGGTATCGAGCAGCGGGCTGCCCGGCGACATCACGTCGATGAAGGCCGCCACGCCACCCGGCTTGAGCACCCGGCGCACTTCACGCAAGGCCAGGCCGAGGTCGCTCCAGTGGTGCGCCGAGTAGCGGCTGAAGACGAAATCGAAGGAAGCATCGGCGAACGGCAGACGCTCGGCGGCGCCACGCTCGGTAACGATGTTCTCGAAGCCGCGTTCGGCAGCTGCGGCGGCAACCACGTCGAGCATCTGCTGCGACAGGTCATAGGCCACCACTTCACGCACCAGCGGGGCAACGTGGAAACTCACATGGCCGGCGCCACAGCCAAGGTCCAGCAGGCGTGCGCGGCCTTGGCCGGCAAGTTCGGCCTGCAACAAGGCAAACTCACTGCCCTGGGCATGCACGGCGCTGCTCAGGTAGGCACTGGCCTGTTCGCCGAACTGGCGCTGGACGACGTCCTTATGGGTGGTGCTGGTCATTGCGATCTCCTTGGCCTCATCGCTGGCAACGCCAGCTCCCACACAGGCTGTGGTGCTCACAGCACCTGTGGGAGCCGGTCTTGCCGGCGATGGCGTCAGCCGGTTCACCGTATTAGTCAGACGTCACGAAACAACCAGGGCTGGCTAGCCCGATGCTTGGCTTCAAAGGCGGCGATCGCATCGCCGTCCTGCAAGGTCAGGCCGATGTCATCCAGGCCGTTGAGCAGGCAGTGCTTGCGAAACGCGTCGATCTCGAAGCTCAGCACCTTGCCGTCCGGGCGGGTCACGGTCTGCGCCTGCAAGTCCACGTTCAACTGGTAGCCAGGCTCGGCTTCGACCTGCTTGAACAGCTCATCGACCTCTTGCTCGCTGAGGATGATCGGCAGCAAGCCGTTCTTGAAGCTGTTGTTGAAGAAGATGTCGGCGTAGCTCGGCGCGATGATGCTGCGAAAGCCGTATTCTTCCAGGGCCCAGGGCGCATGCTCGCGGCTCGAACCGCAACCGAAGTTCTCGCGGGCGAGCAATACGCTGGCCCCCTGGTAACGCGCGTGGTTGAGTACGAAATCCGGGTTCTGCGGGCGCTTGCTGTTGTCCTGGTACGGCTGGCCGACATCCAGGTAGCGCCATTCATCGAACAGGTTGGGGCCAAAGCCGGTGCGCTTGATCGACTTCAAGAATTGCTTGGGAATGATCTGGTCGGTGTCGACGTTGGCACGGTCCAATGGCGCGACAAGGCCAGTGTGCTGGGTAAAGGCTTTCATGCTGCGCTCCCTTGGATCAACTCACGTACATCGATAAAACGGCCGGTAACGGCGGCGGCGGCGGCCATTGCCGGGCTCACCAGGTGGGTACGACCACCGGCACCCTGGCGCCCTTCAAAGTTGCGATTGGAGGTGGAGGCGCAATGCTCGCCACTCTCCAGGCGGTCGGGGTTCATCGCCAGGCACATCGAGCAACCCGGTTCACGCCACTCAAAGCCCGCTTCGAGGAAAATCTTGTCCAGGCCTTCTTTTTCCGCCTGGGCTTTGACCAGGCCCGAGCCCGGCACCACGATCGCCTGCTTGATGGTCGCGGCCACCTTGCGGCCCTTGGCGATTTCGGCGGCGGCGCGCAGGTCTTCGATGCGCGAGTTGGTGCAGGAGCCGATGAACACCCGGTCAAGCTGGATGTCGGTGATCGCCTGGTTGGCGCTCAAGCCCATGTACTTCAAGGCCCGTTCGATCGAGCCACGCTTGACCAGGTCGGCTTCGGCAGCCGGGTCCGGCACGTGCTGGTCGACGGCCAGGACCATCTCCGGCGAGGTGCCCCAGCTGACCTGCGGCTTGATCTGCGCAGCGTCCAGCTCGATCACTGTGTCGAACACCGCATCGGCGTCGGACACCAGGTCTTTCCAGGCTTCGACCGCTTGTGCCCACTGCTCGCCTTTGGGCGCATACGGGCGGCCCTTGACGTACTCGATGGTTTTTTCATCGGTAGCCACCAGGCCAACCCGGGCACCGGCTTCGATGGACATGTTGCAGATGGTCATGCGGCCTTCGACCGACAACTCGCGAATGGCGCTGCCGGCAAATTCCATGGCATGGCCGTTGCCGCCTGCGGTACCGATCTTGCCGATCACGGCGAGGACGATGTCCTTGGCAGTGACGCCGAACGGCAATTTGCCTTCGACGCGCACCAGCATGTTCTTCATTTTCTTGGCCACCAGGCACTGGGTCGCGAGCACGTGCTCGACCTCGGAGGTGCCGATACCGTGGGCCAGGGCGCCGAAGGCACCGTGGGTCGAGGTGTGCGAGTCGCCGCAGACCACGGTCATGCCCGGCAAGGTCGCGCCCTGCTCCGGGCCGATGACGTGGACGATGCCCTGACGCACGTCATTCATCTTGAATTCGACGATGCCATACTCGTCGCAGTTTTCATCGAGGGTCTGAACCTGCAAACGCGAAACCTGGTCGACAATGGCGTCGATACCGCCCTTGCGCTCAGGAGTGGTGGGCACGTTGTGATCAGGCGTGGCGATGTTGGCATCGATGCGCCAGGGTTTGCGATTGGCCAGGCGCAGGCCTTCGAAGGCTTGCGGCGACGTCACTTCGTGAATGATGTGACGGTCGATGTAGATCAGCGCCGAACCATCGTCGCGCTGCTTGACCAAATGCGAATCCCAGAGCTTGTCGTAAAGCGTTTTGCCGGCCATCAGACTGTTCCTCATCAGCGTCTTTCTATGCCAATAACCCCTTGGCTTGTACGGACGATGCTATGCCGGTAGATTGAATAACTCAAATTCATAATTTTTATGCTTTGGATAACCAAAAGGAATTCGAGTAGTGGACCTGGCCAACCTCAATGCCTTTATCGCGATCGCCGAGACCGGCAGCTTTTCCGGGGCCGGCGAACGCCTGCACCTGACCCAGCCGGCGATCAGCAAACGCATCGCCGGCCTTGAGCAGCAGCTGGATGTGCGCCTGTTCGACCGCCTGGGCCGCGAGGTCAACCTGACCGAGGCCGGCCGCGCCTTGCTGCCGCGCGCCTACCAGATACTCAATGTGCTGGACGACACCCGCCGGGCCCTGAGCAACCTCACCGGTGAAGTCAGCGGGCGCCTGACCCTGGCCACCAGCCATCACATCGGCCTGCACCGCCTGCCACCGCTATTAAGAGCCTTTACCCGCCAGTACCCGGCGGTGGCGCTGGACATCCAGTTTCTCGATTCAGAAGTAGCTTACGAAGAAATCCTCCATGGCCGAGCGGAAATTGCCGTAATCACCCTGGCCCCGGAGCCCCACCACCTGGTACGCGCCGTGCCGGTATGGGACGACCCGCTGGACTTCGTCGCCGCCCCCGAGCATCCACTGGCGCGCAAGGGCGCGGTGAGCCTGGCCGACATTGCCCACCATCCGGCGGTTTTTCCCGGCGGCAACACCTTCACACACCATATTGTCCAGCGCCTGTTCGAAGCCCAGGGCCTGGCACCGAACATCGCCATGAGCACCAACTACCTGGAAACTATCAAGATGATGGTTTCCATCGGCCTGGCATGGAGTGTGTTGCCACGTACTATGCTCGATGAGCAGGTTGCGCCCATCGCCTTGCCGGGCATACAGCTGTCGCGCCAGCTAGGCTACATTCTGCACACCGAGCGAACGTTATCGAATGCCGCCAGGGCCTTTATGGCACTGCTCGACAGCCAAGCAAGCCCCTTGAACCACTGAGGTAGCATCCGGGCAAGCCTGCCCGCTCAAGGACGCGTTATCTGCCAAAGGTCTGGTATCGATGCCCAAATCAGCAAACCGTTTTCCGCGCATGCCCCGAATTCATGCGGCGGACCCTCAGGAATCGGAGCAAACCTGGGAAAACGCCCCGCAACTGCTGGCGGCACTCAACGGTGCGCGCCTGGGTGCCTGGTTCTGGGATGTCGAGACCGGGCAGATCAGCTGGTCGCGCGGCACCCAGGCACTGTTCGGCTTCGATCCGCACCACCCACTGCCCAACGACCTGGACTACCTCGAACTAGTGCCCATGGAAGACCGCCCCCGTGCCCTGCAGGCATTTCATGCAGTGGTCAATGGCGAGCCGGTGGAGCAGGCCCTGCGCCATCGCATCCGTTGGCCCGATGGCAGCCTGCACTGGCTGGAAATCAATGGCAGCATGACCAAGGACCGCAGCGGACGGCGGCAAATGGTCGGGGTAATCCGCGAGATCACCCGTCAACGCGAACGGGAAGCGGCGCTGATCAACTCGGAAAAGCGCTTCGCCACCCTCTTCCACCTGAGCCCCAATGTCATCCTGCTGACCCGCCGTGCCGACGGCATGATCTACGAGGTCAACCAGCATTTTGAGAACATCCTCGGCTGGCCGGGCCACCAGATCATCCACAAGAGCACCCTGGAGCTGGGCCTGTGGGTCCATCCACAGCAGCGCCACCAGGTACTGGCGGCGACCAGCGGCACCAGCGGCCCGGTGACCCTCGAAGTGCAGTTTCGCGGCAGCAACGGCGAAATTCACGACGGCATTCTCTGCACCCAGAATATCGAGCTGGAAGGCACCGCCTACCTGCTCAGTACCTTTGTCGACACCAGCGAACGCAAGCGCGCCGAACAAGCACTCAAGGACAGCCAGGAACGCCTGGACCTGGCCCTGGACTCGGCGCAACTGGGCACCTGGGACTGGCACATCCCCAGCGGCATGCTTTACGGCTCGGCGCGCGCGGCCCAGTTACACGGCCTTGAACCGGCCCCCTTTCACGAATCCTTCGAGGCGTTTTTCGAAGGCGTGCCGGAACTGGAGCGCAGCACCATGCGCCAGGCCTATCGCAGCCTGCGTGAAGGCCCGGCCGGCAACTACCAGATCACCTACCGCATCCAGCTGGAAGATGGCACCTCGCGCTACATCGAAAGCCGTGCACGGCTGTACCGCGACGAACAAGGCAACCCGCTGCGCATGGCCGGCACCTTGCTGGACATCAGCGACCAGGTCGAACGCGAACAGCGCCTGACCAGCTCCGAAGAAAAGTTCGCCAGCCTGTTCCAGGCCAGCCCCGACCCGATCTGCGTCACTCGCCAGGACAGCGGCCAGTTCATCGAGATCAACCCGGCCTTTACCCAGGTGTTTGGCTGGAACGCCGAGCAGGTACTGGGCAACACCGCCGAACAGATCGGCCTATGGGCCGAGTCCGCCGAACGCGCCCGACGCATCGAACGGGTGATCCGTGACCAGGCCCTGAACAACGTCGCCGTGGTGGTCAACCACAAGGACGGCCAGCCGCTGACCTGCGTGATCTCCAGCCGCCTGATCAAGGTCGACAACCAGCCCTGCAGCGTCACCACCCTGCGCGATATCACCCAGCAGCAGCGCGCCGAGGCGGCGCTCAAGGCCAGCGAAGAGAAATTCGCCAAGGCGTTTCACTCCAGCCCCGATGCCATCACCATCACCGAGCGCGACAGCGGCCGCTACCTGGAGGTCAACGATGGCTTCTGCCGCCTGACCGGCTACAGCGCCGCCGAAGTGATCGGCCAGACCGTGCACGACATCGGCATCTGGGCCGACGACAAGCAGCGCGCGGCGCTGCTCAGCGAATTTCAGGAAAAAGGCCGTGTGCATCACCGGGAAATGCTCGGGCGCAACAAGCGCGGCGACATTCTTACCGTCGAGGTGTCGATCGAGCCGATCAACCTCAACGAAACCGAGTGCCTGCTGCTCACCGCCCGCGACGTCAGCCAGTTGAAGAACGCCCAGGCGCAAATCCGTCACCTGGCCTACCACGACCCGCTGACCAACCTGCCCAACCGCGCCCTGCTGATGGACCGCCTGAGCCAGCAGATCGCCCTGCTCAAGCGCCACAACCTGCGTGGCGCCCTGCTGTTTCTCGACCTCGATCACTTCAAGCACATCAACGATTCCCTCGGCCATCCGGTCGGCGATACGGTGCTCAAGATCATCACTGCGCGCCTGGAAGCCAGCGTGCGCCTGGAGGACACCGTCGCGCGCCTGGGCGGTGACGAATTCGTGGTCCTGCTCAGCGGCCTGGAAGGCAGCCGCGAGGAAGTCACGGAGAAAGTCCGCGAACTGGCCGACACCCTGCGCGAACTGCTGGCCGAGCCGATGTCGCTGGACGGCCAGCGCCTGCAGGTGACGCCGAGTATCGGCGTGGCGCTGATCCCCGACCACGGCTCGACCCCGGCCGACCTGCTCAAACGCGCCGACATCGCCCTGTACCGGGCCAAGGATTCCGGGCGCAACACCACGCAAATGTTCCACACCACCATGCAAAAGGCCGCCAGCGAGCGCCTGCGCATGGAAAACGACCTGCGCCTGGCCTTGGCCCGCGGCGAACTGGCCCTGCACTTCCAGCCCCAGGTCGATGCCCGCGACAACCGCATCGTCGGTGCCGAAGTGCTGTTGCGCTGGCACCACCCGCAACTGGGCCAGCAGCCGCCGGCGCAGTTCATCCAGGTGCTGGAAGAAAGCGGGCTGATACTGGAAGTTGGCAGCTGGATCCTCGACGAAGCCTGCGATGCCTGTGCCGGCATGCTACGCGACGGCCTGATCGCTCCGGACGACTTCAGCCTGTGCGTGAACATCAGCCCGCGACAGTTCCGCCAGAACGACTTCGTCGAGCGGGTGATGCGCAGCCTCGACGACTTCCGCCTGCCGCACAGAATCCTCACGCTGGAGATTACCGAAGGCATCGTCATTCAGAACCTGGAAGACACCATCAGCAAAATGCGCGAGCTCAAGGCCTTGGGCGTGAGCTTTGCCATGGATGACTTTGGTACTGGCTACTCTTCGCTGACCTACCTCAAACGCCTGCCGGTGGACGCCCTGAAGATCGACCAATCGTTCGTCCGCGACGCACCGCTGGACCCCAACGACGCCGAGATCGTCCGCGCCATCGTCGCCATGGCCCGCAGCCTGGACCTGGCGGTGATCGCCGAAGGGGTGGAGCTGTCGGAGCAGCTGGAGTTTCTCGAGCGGCTGGGGTGTCATTTGTACCAGGGGTACCTGCATAGCCGGCCGTTGCCGCTGGGGGAGTTTCGGGCGATGTTGCTTGAAGCGCCGGCAGGCTACTAAAGCGACCGAAAATGTAGGAGCGGGCTTGCCCCGCGATAGCGCCCTGCCTGCCAAATCGCATCGCGGATCAAGCCCGCTTCCACAAAGCAAGAGCGAAGCGAATTGTGCTCTTGATCTTGATCTGCTTGTGATCTTGATCTACCGGCCCCGTTAACCAGAAGGGCCGAGTGCAGGTGTTGCGAAGGGGCTAGTGCGCAGCACCTTCGGCGTTAGCCGAAGTTGCGAAACGTAGAGTTGCTTGCAACTCGTAGTTCGCAATGCCCCGTAGCGACACCGTAGCGAGGGAACCCGAAGCGCAGCGTAGGGCCCCTGGTGGGGCAAGCCCTTTGGTTACTTTGGGGCGACTGCCAAAGTAACCCGCCGTAAGGGCGGAAAGGTGACTCAGCACCACCCTCGCCAACGGATAATCACCAAAAACCAAAGACCATAAAAAAGGGCACCCGAAGGTGCCCTCATCAACATCAACATCAACCAATCAATTCAGAGCAGGCTTGCCATCCCCATTGATCGGGATCCGCTTGGCCTTGGCCTCTTCCGGCACGATCCTCAGCAGATCAATGCTCAGCAGCCCGTTAGCCAGACCAGCCGCCTTGACCTCGATATGGTCAGCCAACCGGAACGACAACTTGAACGCCCGTTGGGCAATGCCCTGATGCAGATAGGTAACGCTTTCAGCGTTGCTGTCACGCTTGCCGCCAGTCACGGTCAAGACGCCTTTTTCCACTTGCAGATCCAGATCCTGCTCCTGGAAACCTGCCGCAGCAACGACGATTCGATAGTGGTCATCGCCATGTTTTTCAACGTTGTAGGGAGGGTAGCTGCTACCCGCCTCATTACGCGCCGCAGATTCGAACAGGTCGTTGAAACGGTCGAAACCCACGGAATGACGGAACAGTGGAGCCAGAGAAAAAGCAGTAGTCATGATGCATCTCCTGAAAATCAGCGAGGTTGTGTAGTAGCGCGACCCGACTTCGGCATCGCGTACTCCCTAGATAAGGACCCTCGCCTGCTTTTCAAGCAACCCTGCAAATTTTTTTTCAGGCCGCCTCGCAGGCCGGCACACCGATCAACTGCCCGACCCGGTCACAGTCGGTTTCCCGGCGCAATTCAGTGAACAGCGCCACCGCCTCGGGGTAGGTGCGGGTCAACATCGCCACCCACTGTTTCAAGCGCCCCGGTGCCTGGCGCGGCGTCATCTGCGCCCGGGCCTGGCCCCAGAAGTCCCGGATCAGCGGCAGCAAGCTGTGCCAGTCCATGGGCACGAACTCGACACCATCACGTTCGGCGGCGATCTGCCGGGCAAGGTCCGGGCGCGAAACCAGGCCACGGCCCAGCATGATGTCTTCAACACCGCTGACTTCTCGGCAACGCCGCCAGTCTTCCAGGGTCCAGACCTCGCCGTTGGCATACACCGGCACCTTGACCACGTCCTGCACCCGCGCCACCCACTCCCAATGGGCAGGCGGCTTGTAGCCGTCGACCTTGGTTCGCGCATGCACCACCAATTGCTCGGCGCCGCCTTCGGCCAGGGCCCGGGCACAGTCCAGGGCGCCGTCGGGGCTGTCGAAGCCCAGGCGCATCTTGGCCGTGACCGGAATATGCGCAGGAACCGCGCGACGCACTTCTCGCAAGATGGCATGCAGCAGCTCTGGTTCCTTGAGCAACACCGCACCGCCACGCGACTTGTTCACGGTCTTGGCCGGACAGCCGAAGTTGAGGTCGATCACCGGCGCGCCCAGCTCACAGGCCAGCACCGCGTTTTCGGCCAGGCACACCGGGTCGGAGCCCAGCAATTGCACGCGCAACGGCACCCCGGCAGCGGTCTGCGCGCCCTGGCTCAGCTCCGGCGCGAGCTTTTCGAAGGTGGCCGCCGGCAACAAGCGGTCGCAGACCCGAATGAACTCGGTGACACACCAGTCGATGCCGCCCACCTGGGTCAGTACGTCGCGAAGAATGTCGTCGACCAGCCCCTCCATCGGGGCCAGGGCAATTTGCATGGGTTGCATCTCGGCTGGAAAAGGCCGGCAGTCTAGCAAAATCCGCGACCTACAGCGCTCCGGCCATCAGCGCCGGGCCATAGCCGTCAATAAACTCGCCCGGCATGCGCTTGGGCCGCCCCGTGGATAACTCAATGCAGACGAAGGTGGTCTGCGCGCGCAGCAAGGTGGTGCCGTCGCTGGGACGAACCAGCTGGAAGCGCCGGGTCATTTTCAGCCGTTGGTCCCAGTCGACGATCCAGGTTGCCAGTTGCAACTCGTCGTCTTCATAGGCGGCGGCAAGGTAGTCGATTTCGTGGCGGACCACGGCCATGGCCCGGTCCAGGCGCCGGTACTCGGCCAGGTCCAGCCCCAGGCGCTGGGAGTGGCGCCAGGCGCAACGCTCAAGCCAAGTGACGTAGACTGCGTTGTTGGCGTGGCCGAGGCCGTCGATGTCGTCGGCAGCGACCCGCAGGTCGATGATGAACGGTGTTGCCAGATCCCAACTCATGCCCGCTCCAGGTCCGTGGTGAACGGGCAGAGTGTACCGGATGCTCAGGCCGATTGCCGCGCCGGTGAACTGCTGCGCTGCAGCAACGCCAGCACCCCCTCGACCAGTTGCGGGTCAGCCAGCACGCGCTGATGGCCGCCGTCAGGCAGGCGCAGCAGGCGGCTGTCGAACCAGGCCCGGTGAATGGCGTCGGACTCCTTGACCGGTACCAGCGGGTCATCCTCGGCATGCACGATCAAGCCAGGCAGCTCCAATTGGTAGCCACTGACATCAAGGCGGGCAATTTGCACACCGACATCACGCTCGATCTGGCGGATAAACGCCGCCCGCGCCCGTGCCGGCATGCCCAGGTGCCGCGCAAAGCCACGGACCACGCCAAGCAACTGGGCTGGCGCGGCGATGCTCACCGCCACTTCGGCGCGCAGGCCCCACTGCAGGGCCAGGAGCATGCTGGCACCGCCCATGGAGTGGCCGATCACCGCCTGCAGCGCCGGCAGTTCGGCGGCGGCCTCAAGCAAGGCCCGGGCAAACAGCACCACATTGGCTTCGCTACCCGGCGAACGGCCATGCGCCGGGCCTTCCAGCGCCACGGCGGTGTAGCCAGCCTCGACCAGGGTGTCGATCAAGCGTGCGAACTGGGTTGGGCGCCCTTCCCAACCGTGCATCAACAGCACTGTCGGGCCCTGGCCCCAGCGCAGCGCAGAAAGCCCGAAGCGCAAGGTGATGCGCTCGGCACGGGCCAGCAGTGGCAGCTCCCATTCCCGTGGCGGCAGGTTGCGCGGGGTCATGAAGGCCCGGCGCATCTTGCGCGCGACATGCTCCGGCGCAATGTGCCCAAGGGTGCCGTTGACGCTACGAATCCAGCTCAAGGTATTCATCGCTTTGCTCCGGTGGATAGCGCGTGGTTCAGACAACCGCCGACTTGGCGGCACGCAGGATGCGGTCAGACAGCTCGCCAGTGCCCAAAGCGCGGGCCAGGGCCAGGCCACCGATCATCAGGGCCATGTCGGCCAGGACCTTGTCGGCCTCCTCAGGGCTGTCGGCAAGATTGGCCATCATCAATTCGATGTGCTCGGACAGCACCGCCCGGAAGGCCTCCGGCAGGCGCGCCATTTCGCCCAGCGAGGTGGGCAGCGGGCAGGCGCGCTCGGTGGCGTCGCGGTGCTTGCGAGAAAGATAAAAGGCGGCGACCAGGGCACGGCGCTCCTCGCCACTCATGTTCGGGTCGACTTCGGCGAGTAGCGCCCGACGCTCGTCCAGCAACTGGCGAAAGGCTTCGAGCATCAGCGCGTCCTTGCTGTCGAAATGGGCGTAAAAGCCTCCGACAGTCAAGCCGGCAGCCCCCATTACCTGATTGACGCTGGGCTCGGCCGGGCCGTGCTGAATCAGCGCACTGCAGGCTGCATCGAGAATCCGTTCGCGGGTTTTCGCCTTTTTGTCGTTCATGCTCGCCTCCAAAATATTATGGTTAGAATATTATTCTCATAATATTTTTCCGCAAGCAGAAAGTGCTGCCGCTTGTCGCGTCAGGCAAGAGAGGGTTGGGGGGAAAGTTTTTTCGAGGCAAAAACAAAAGGCTCATTCAATAATCGAATGAGCCTTGAAATCCCACAAAGTGGGTAAAATGGCGTCCCCTAGGGGACTCGAACCCCTGTTACCGCCGTGAAAGGGCGGTGTCCTAGGCCACTAGACGAAGGGGACTTGTAACCTTCGTGCAGATCCGTTTTCACGAATCCTGGCAAAATTGGTGGAGCTAAGCGGGATCGAACCGCTGACCTCCTGCATGCCATGCAGGCGCTCTCCCAGCTGAGCTATAGCCCCAGATTTTTAGCCTCGCGGCCCAGCAACTTCTTTCGACGTTGCTTGTGTGAAACTGGCGTCCCCTAGGGGACTCGAACCCCTGTTACCGCCGTGAAAGGGCGGTGTCCTAGGCCACTAGACGAAGGGGACGAACCTTCTTACCTTACCAACCTGGTCGCTGGAACCCGGTTGATTTCGCAGTCAGCCTAGCTGACTACGAATCGGAATTTGGTGGAGCTAAGCGGGATCGAACCGCTGACCTCCTGCATGCCATGCAGGCGCTCTCCCAGCTGAGCTATAGCCCCACAATGTCGCTTTGAACTGAACCGCTTGGCTGGGTGCTTCGCGTTTCGTTTCGTTCATCGCTGTGGACGGGGCGCATATTAAGATCGGATGGCGAACCTGTCAAATATATTTTCAACAAAATTCAAAAAAAATTTCCGAGATAACAAACACTTACCGCCCGAAACCGGGAAACACCCCGTATTTACTGGGGTGCAACCGCTCTACTACAGCTAATTCCCTACCCGCCATCCTGGCCTCATCGCTGGCAAGCCAGCTCCCACAAAGCTCCCCCGTGGGAGCTGGCTTGCCAGCGATGGGCTGCAAAGCAGCCCTGAAAAGCAATCAGGCGATGGTGCCCAAGAGCTTTTCCCACTCTTTGTTTTCTTTCTTCGACACACCACCAAGCAGGTCCAGGGCCTGGCGCAGGCGGTAGCGGGTCAGGTCCGGGCCAAGGATTTCCATGGCATCGAGCACCGAGACAGAACTGGCCTGGCCGGTGATCGCGGCAAACATCAGCGGCATGGCGTCACGCAGCTTCAGTTCCAGGGCGTCGACAACCGCCTGGATGCAGCCGGTGATACGGTCTTTTTCCCACTGGCGCAGGCTTTCGAGCTTCCACAGGATCAGCTGGATGACCTGGCGTACCTGGTCGGCCGAGAGTTTCTTGCTCTCGAACAGCTTGGCATCGAGCTTGAGGCCACCTTCGAAGAAGAAGCCGCCCAATGGCACAACCTGGCTGAAGGTCTCTACCCTGCCCTGCACGTGCGGTGCGATCTGCATCATGTAGTCGCGATTGAACGCCCACTTCTGCAGGCGCGCGGCGAACTCTTCCACCGGCAGGTCACGCAGCCACTGGCCGTTGAGCCACGACAGCTTCTCGATGTCGAAAATCGGCCCGCCGAGGGAGACGCGCGACAAGTCGAAGTGCTCGACCATCTCGGCCAGGGAGAACTTCTCGCGCTCGTCCGGCATCGACCAGCCCATGCGGCCCAGGTAGTTGAGCATGGCTTCAGGCATGAAGCCCATGCGCTCGTAGAAGGTCACCGAGGTCGGGTTCTTGCGCTTGGACAGCTTGCTCTTGTCCGGGTTACGCAGCAGCGGCATGTAGCACAGGGCCGGTTGTTCCCAGCCGAAGTACTCGTACAGCTTGATCAGCTTGGGCGCCGACGGCAGCCACTCTTCGCCGCGCAGCACGTGGGTGATGCCCATCAGGTGGTCATCGACGACGTTGGCCAGGAAGTAGGTAGGCAGGCCGTCGGTTTTCATCAGTACCTGCATGTCCATGCGATCCCACGGAATCTCGACGTCGCCACGGAGCATGTCCGGGACCACGCAGACGCCTTCGCTCGGCACTTTCATGCGGATCACGTGCGGCTCGCCAGCGGCCAGGCGGCGCTGCACTTCTTCTGCCGACAGCAGCAAGGCGCGGCCGTCGTAGCGCGGGGTTTCGCCGCGGGCCATCTGCTCGGCGCGCATCTGGTCGAGCTCTTCGGCGGTGCAGAAGCACGGGAAGGCGTGACCAAGGTCAACCAGCTGCTGGGCATACTGCTTGTAGATATCGCCGCGCTCGCTCTGCCGATAAGGGCCGTGCGGGCCGCCGACGTCCGGACCTTCGCTCCACTCGATGCCGAGCCAGCGCAGGGCGTCGAAGATCTGCTGTTCCGACTCGCGGGTCGAACGCAACTGGTCGGTATCTTCGATACGCAGGATGAACTCGCCGCCGTGCTGCTTGGCAAAGCAGTAGTTGAACAGGGCAATGTAAGCGGTGCCGACGTGGGGATCGCCAGTAGGCGATGGCGCGATACGCGTGCGAACGGTGGTCATGGACAGTCTCGAACTAGAGATGAAACAAAGGCGGGATGTTAACAGGGAGCGGGCATCGGGCTCCAGCAATGGGCGCGATCGTCGCCCTCACGCCGTGATCATGCGCTCGCGCAACGCGGTAATTTCGTCGCGCAGTTGCGCCGCCGCCTCGAACTCCAGGTCGCGCGCCAGCTGGTACATCTTCTCTTCCAGCTGCTTGATGCGCTTGGCGATCTCGCCCGGTGAGCGCAGCTCGGCTTCGTAACGGGCGCTCTCCTCTGCCGCCTTGGCCATGCCCTTGCGCTTCTTGCTGCGCGAGCCGGGCACGTTGGCGCCTTCCATGATGTCGGTGATGTCCTTGACCACACCCTTGGGCACGATGCCATTGGCGGCGTTGAAGGCAATCTGTTTGTCGCGGCGCCGCTCGGTCTCGCCAATCGCCCGCTGCATGGAGCCGGTCATGTTGTCGGCATAGAGGATCGCGCGACCATTGAGGTTACGCGCGGCGCGGCCGATGGTCTGGATCAGTGAACGCTCGGAACGCAGGAAGCCTTCCTTGTCGGCATCGAGGATCGCCACCAGCGACACCTCGGGCATGTCCAGGCCTTCACGCAGCAGGTTGATGCCCACCAGCACATCGAAGGTGCCCAGGCGCAGGTCGCGGATGATCTCGACCCGCTCGACGGTGTCGATGTCCGAGTGCAGGTAGCGCACGCGCACGTCGTGGTCGGCCAGGTAGTCGGTGAGGTCTTCGGCCATGCGCTTGGTCAGGGTGGTCACCAGCACCCGCTCTTCCACCGCCACGCGCTTGCGAATCTCCGAGAGCAGATCGTCGACCTGGGTGGTGGCCGGGCGCACCTCGACCTGCGGGTCGACCAGGCCGGTCGGGCGCACTACCTGCTCAACCACGCGGCCGGCATGTTCGGCTTCGTAGTTGCCCGGGGTCGCCGAGACAAAGATGGTCTGCGGGCTGACCGCCTCCCATTCATCGAAACGCATCGGCCGGTTGTCCAGCGCCGAAGGCAGGCGAAAACCGTACTCGACCAGGGTTTCCTTGCGCGAGCGGTCGCCCTTGTACATGGCCCCGACTTGCGGAACGCTGACGTGGGATTCGTCGATCACCAGCAGGGCGTCGTCCGGCAGGTAGTCGTAAAGGGTCGGTGGCGGCGCCCCGGCCGGACGCCCGGACAGGTAACGCGAGTAGTTTTCGATGCCGTTGCAGTACCCCAGTTCGAGGATCATCTCCAGGTCGAAACGGGTGCGCTGCTCCAGGCGCTGGGCTTCGACCAGCTTGTTGGCCTTGTGCAGGTACTCAAGGCGCTGGGCCAGTTCCACCTTGATACCGTCCACCGCCTCCAGCAGCGTCTCGCGCGGGGTCACGTAGTGGCTCTTGGGGTAGAAGGTGAAGCGCGGCAGCTTGCGGATCACCTCGCCGGTCAGCGGATCGAAGGCGGCGATGTTTTCCACTTCGTCATCGAACAGCTCGATGCGGATGGCTTCCAGGTCCGATTCGGCCGGGAAGATGTCGATCACATCACCGCGCACGCGGAAAGTGGCGCGGGCAAAGTCCATCTCGTTGCGGGTGTACTGCAGGTCGGCCAGGCGGCGCAGCAGCGCGCGCTGGTCGAGCTTGTCGCCGCGATCCACGTGCAGGACCATCTTCAGGTAGGTTTCCGGGCTGCCCAGGCCATAGATGCAGGAAACGGTGGTGACGATGATCGCATCGCGCCGCTCCAGCAGCGCCTTGGTCGCCGACAGGCGCATCTGCTCGATATGGTCGTTGATCGAGGCGTCCTTCTCGATAAAGGTGTCGGAGGACGGCACGTAGGCTTCAGGCTGGTAGTAGTCGTAATAGGACACGAAATACTCCACGGCGTTGTTCGGGAAGAACGCCTTGAACTCGCCGTACAGCTGCGCTGCCAGGGTCTTGTTCGGCGCCAGCACCAGGGTCGGGCGCTGCACCTGGGCGATCACGTTGGCGATGCTGAAGGTCTTGCCCGAGCCGGTCACCCCGAGCAGGGTCTGGTGCGCAAGGCCCGCCTCGATTCCTTCGACCATCAGGCGAATGGCCTCGGGCTGGTCGCCGGCCGGCTGGAAACGGGTGACGAGCTGGAACTCGGACATGACAAACCTCTGTGTGATCGCGATGGTTTCATCGCTGGCGCGGGCAACTGTATTTATAGACAGTAGTTATACCGAATTTAGGGCCCCGAGCGCCAGTTTCAACTCAGTGTTGCGGGCATTTCTGACGATGGACCGGTGAAATCGACTAACGGTCGAAAAATATTCGGCCAAACAGCAGGAAAAGCTGCGACAGACTGTCGCCGTGACCAGCCAGTATCACTATACTGACTCCCCGTTTGTGCACCGCTCTAGTGCAAGCGACTGGAGCGTGCGACCTCTTCCACTCTCCATTCAGAGCCAAGGTAATAATGAGCCTGTTTTCCGCTGTCGAGCTGGCACCACGCGACCCCATTCTGGGCCTCAACGAAGCTTTCAACGCCGATACCCGTAGCAACAAGGTCAACCTGGGTGTGGGTGTTTACTGCAACGAAGAAGGGCGTATCCCACTGCTGCGCGCAGTGATCGAAGCCGAAACCCAGCGCGCTGCCCAGCACGCTTCCCGCGGTTACCTGCCGATCGACGGTATCGTCGCTTATGACCAGGCCGTGCAGAAGCTGCTGTTCGGTGCCGAGTCGCCGCTGTTGAGCGCCGGTCGCGTGATCACCACCCAGGCCGTCGGCGGTACCGGCGCCCTGAAGATCGGCGCCGACTTCCTCAAGCAACTGTCGCCGAACGCCGTCGTCGCCATCAGCGACCCGAGCTGGGAAAACCACCGCGCGCTGTTTGAAACCGCCGGTTTCCCGGTGCAGAACTACCGCTACTACGACGCCGCCACCCACGACGTCAACCGCAGCGGCATGCTCGAAGACCTCAACGCCCTGCCGTCCGGCTCGATCATTGTGCTGCACGCCTGCTGCCACAACCCGACTGGTGTCGACCTGACCCCGCAAGACTGGAAAAACGTCCTCGAAGTAATCAAGGCCAAAGGCCACGTGCCGTTCCTCGACATGGCCTACCAGGGCTTTGGCGACGGCATCAGCGAAGACGCCGCCGCCGTACGCCTGTTCGCCGAGTCGGGCCTGAACTTCTTCGTTTCCAGCTCGTTCTCCAAGTCCTTCTCGCTGTACGGCGAACGCGTTGGCGCACTGTCGATCGTCACCGAGTCCAAGGAAGAGGCCACTCGCGTGCTGTCGCAGGTCAAGCGCGTGATCCGCACCAACTATTCCAACCCGCCAACCCATGGCGCCACCATCGTCGCCACCGTGCTCAACAGCCCAGAGCTGCGCACGATGTGGGAAGACGAGCTGGCCGAGATGCGCCTGCGCATCCACGGCATGCGCAAGCAGATGGTCGAGCTGCTGGCCCAGTACGGCGCCAAGCAGGACTTCAGCTTCGTCGGTCGCCAGTGCGGCATGTTCTCCTACTCGGGCCTCACCGTTGAGCAGGTCGCCCGCCTGAAGAACGAATTCGGTATCTATGCGCTGGATACCGGCCGCATCTGTGTCGCCTCGCTCAACCAAAGCAACATCCATGTGGTGACCAAGGCGATCGTTGAGGTTCTGTAATTACTGAAATGCACGGGGGAGGCTTGACTTCCCCTTAGCAATCAGTAAGATACGCCACAGATTCCGCGATAGCTCAGTCGGTAGAGCAAATGACTGTTAATCATTGGGTCCCAGGTTCGAGTCCTGGTCGCGGAGCCAAACACCTGAAAAACCTCCAGTTGCCCTGAGCACTGGAGGTTTTTTCGTTTCTGCCCGAACAGAAGTTTCGCTACTGGCTATAGGATTCGGTCACCGGCAGCGGCTCATCCACCAGGCTCCATACCGGCAACCTGGCCAATGGGGTAGAAGCGGCCACCACTCCAGACACCCAGCCACTGCTGGCCATCAATCTGCCGCGGCACCGCCAGCTCGACCAACTGGTAGAAGACGTTGCGGTGGATCAGCGCTTCGAGGTTGCTGCGCATGTGCACATACGGCGAAGGCTCCTGGGTTTGCGCATCGATCTCAAAGCGTAGCGGATGCTCGGGGCCAGCCTCGACCTGGTCGTCGACATTGCTGGTAAAACGCAGCAGCTGCTGCTCGCCTTCGCCCTGCACTTCAAGGCTGACAGCGACAAAGGGCGCGTCATCGACCTTGATACCGACCTTCTCCACCGGCGTCACCAGGAAGTAGTCGTCACCGTCGCGGCGAATGATGGTCGAGAACAGCCGCACCATCGGTTTTCGCCCGATTGGCGTACCCAGGTAGTACCAGGTGCCATCGCGGGCGATGCGCATGTCGATGTCGCCGCAAAAATCCGGGTTCCACAGATGCACGGGCGGCAGGCCTTTTTCTGCCTTGGGAATCTGCGCCAGCAGATCACTGGCCTTGCCGGTATCTTGCATCACCCTCTCCTCAACGACTCATGCCTAACAGGCTGCGAGCGTAATCCTCAAGCGGGGACCTGAGCAAATCTTCCGGCTTGTTGTCATGGAACGTCAGCAAACCGCCGCGGCTTTTGATCTGCGCGGTGTCGATCAGGTAACGGGTGCTGGTTTCGATCAGCATCAGTTGCACCACCCCGGTATCGATGCCCAGGCGGTCAACCGCCTGTTCGTCGTACCACTCATCGCCATTGCCGATGCGATCATCGGTGCGGGCAAAGCGGGTGTACAGCAGGTAATGGGCGCCGACTTCACGCGCCTCGATCAGCGCCTGCTCCAGGCCCAACGGCGCCGGGGCGCGGCGAACCAGGGGGAAGTACTCGATAAAACCCTTGAAGGCCTCTTCGGCCACCACGTTAGGGCGCGGATACGGGCCCTTGCCCGGCGGCACGAAGGCACCCTGGCCAATGTAAATGAATGAATCAGGCTGCAGGCGCACCGACAGCGAACGACGGGTGTCGCTGTGATCGAGCAGACCGGCATCGCTCATGTGATATCGGGCGCCCTCGCCCATATCGCTGACATTCATGCAGCCGCCCAGCGCCGTCAGCGCCAGCAGCAAAACCAGGCTACGCATCTATCCTCCAGTGGCCGGTGACGGAAAACCGGCGAACGGCTGGCAGATGCAGCTTTTGCGCCAGTCTTAGCCGCCAATGATCTTCATCACCGTCGCGCCGCCGGAAAACGCCACCGACTGCTTGTCGCCAAGGGCTTTGACCAGCAAGCCCTGCAGCGCCGGCAAGGCCTGATGGCGCGGCTTGTCGAGCAGATCGCCGATATAGTGACGGTTGCTCGACGACAGGCAACCGTGCAGCCACCCGGTGGACGACAGGCGCAAGCGCGAGCAGGTGCGGCAGAACGGTACGCTCTCGTTGGCGATAATGCCGAAGTAGCCCTGCCCCGGGATCTGATAGCGCAAGGCGGTGGCATCCACCGGTGCATTGGCCTGCAGGTACTCGTACTGCCCGCCAATCAATTGCAACAAGTGCTCGAGGCTGACGAACTGCTGCAAAAAGGCATTGCTGTCGCGAGCCAGGTGCCCCATGCGCATCAGCTCGATGAAGCGCAGCTCGTAGCCGTGGGCCAGGCAATACTCCAGCAGCGGCAGGACCTGGTCGAAGTTCTGCCCGCGCAGCGGCACCATGTTGACCTTGATCTTCATGCCCGCGGCGCTGGCCTGGCTCATGCCGTCCAGCACGGTGGCCAGGTCGCCGCCACGGGCAATGCGCCGGAAGGCGTCCGGGTCAAGAGTATCGAGGGAAACGTTAAGACGACGGATACCCGCCGCGCGCAGCAAGGGCAGCTTGCGCGCCAGCAACTGACCATTGGTGGTCAGGCTGATTTCATCCAGGCCGAGGGTGGCGATTGAAGCGAGGAAGGTTTCAAGCTTGGGGCTGACCAGCGGCTCGCCACCAGTGACGCGCACCCGCTCGATGCCGGCAGCCTCCACCAGGTAAGCTACGCCACGGGCCATGGCCTCGGCCGAGAGCTCGTCCTGGGCCGCGACCAGACGCTTGCCGTCCGGCACACAATAGGTACAGGCGTAGTTGCAGGCAGCCGTCAGGCTGACACGCAAATTGCGAAAACGCCTGCCTTGGCGGTCGACGATCATGGGTGACTCCGGCATGGGTGAATCGGGCCTGCAAAACCTGACTCAAAAATCAGGTTTTTGCAAGCCTCATACCTGAGTATATTCCTCGCCACCCAATCCCAGTAGCGCCATGGTTTGGCTGAATGTCTCAGCTACCGGTGCTATCCGGGTCGCGCTTGCGCTTGTTGCCCATGCGCACGCCGATGTCCATGAGGAACTGGAAGAAGCCTTCCTGATCTTCCAGCACATTGCTCCAGAACGGCGAGTGATAGAGCGCCACCGCCCCATGCACCAGTGCCCAGGCAGCGCAGTAATGGAAGTACGGCGGCACGTCTTCGAGCTTGCCTTCGCTGATGCGGCCCTTGATCAGCAGGGTCAGGCGGTCGAAGTTGGAGGCGCGGATCTTGTGCAGCTCCCCGACCATCTCCGGCACCTGGTTGCCCTTGACCACCTTCTCTTCGAGGCGGTCGAACAGGCGGTAGCGCTGCGGATCACGCATGCGGAATTCGAAGTAGGCGCGCGACAGGGCTTCCTTGTCGCGGTCGACGTCGGCAGAGTGCAGCAGTTCGTTCAAATCGCGCTCGTAGTCGAGCATCAGGCGCAGGTAGATCTCCGCCTTGGATTTGAAGTGCTTGTAGATCGTGCCTTTGCCGATACCGACGGCATCAGCGATCATCTCGACGGTGACACTGTCTTCACCCTGTTCGAGAAACAGCTTGAGCGCGGTATCGAGAATTTCTTGCTCACGGCGACGAAACTCACGGACCTTACGAGGTTCTTTCTGCATAAGAAGGACTGGATCAAAATCGAAGCCGGTTATTATGCCTAACTTGCGCCAAAATGCACGGATCATCCAACCATGTCTATGTTTCTTGATGAGTTTGAACAGGCCCCGGGCCTTCGCTATCTGAACCATGCTGCCGTGGCACCCTGGCCGAAACGCGCCAGCCAGGCGGTTTCGCGCTTCGCCAACGAGAACGTTTTGCTCGGCGCAAGGGACTATCCGGACTGGCTAGCCATGGAGCAGCGTCTACGTGAACGCCTGATGCGCCTGACGAACGCACCGTCGACGGATGACATTGCCTTGGTCAAGAACACCTCCGAGGCATTGTCTTTCGTCGCCTTCGGCATCGACTGGCAGGCCGGCGACCAGATCGTCATCAGCGACGAAGAGTTCCCTTCCAACCGGATCGTTTGGGAGGCCCTGGCCGACAAAGGCGTCAGCGTCATTCAGGTCAGCCTCAAGGGCAGCGACCCGGAAGGCGCCTTACTGGCTGCCTGCGGCCCCAAGGTACGCCTGCTGGCGATCAGCGCCGTGCAGTTCGCCAGCGGCCTGCGCCTGGACCTGCCGCGCCTGGGCCAAGGCTGCCGTGATCGCGAAGTGCTGTTCTGCATCGACGCCATCCAGCAATTGGGCGCCCTGCCCTTCGACGTCCAGGCCTATCAATGCGACTTCGCCATGGCGGATGGCCATAAATGGCTGCTCGGTCCGGAAGGCCTGGGGGTGTTCTATTGCCGCGCCGAGGTGCGCCCGCTGCTCAAGCTCAGCGAGTACGGCTGGCACATGCTCGAGCACATGGGCGACTACACCCGCAGTGAATGGCAACCGGCCCACAGCGCCCGGCGCTTTGAATGTGGCAGCCCGAACATGCTCGGGGCCGCGGCACTGGAAGCCAGCCTGTCGTTGCTCGAAGACGTGGGAATGGATCGCGTGGCAGCCGAGCTGCAGGAACGGGTGCAGTGGCTCAATGAGGGCCTGGCCGCAATACCCGGGGTAACGCTGCACAACCCGCAAGACCCGGCGCGCCGCTCAGGGATTGTGTCCTTCAGCATTGAAGGGGTTGAAAACCTGCAGGTCTATCAGCAGCTCAAGCAGCAACAGGTGATATGCATCCCACGAGGCCCGGGCGTTCGATTTTCCCCGCACTTCTACACACCTAAGCAGATAATCGAAGAAACTCTGGCGATTGTGCGGCAGATTGCAGAGCGATGAGTGCTCAGCAGCCGCAGCCGTATTCCAAATCTGTTTAAAAAACGAGCAGCTGATGCTGGCGGCGCGCCAATCCTGACCAATACTTCAGGTGTTGACGCGGCGCATCCCCCCAAGTGGCGCGTCGATAAAGGTGCTCAGGGACCGCGTACCTTTGTTTTACTCCTAATGGTCTTAACCCGGATTCACCCCCCAGAACCCGGGTTTTTTTTGCCTGTTTTTCAGCAGGCGAACTCAGCTTACCCGCGCCAACGGAAACAGCCGCTTGAAGTTCGCGGTGGTCTGCTCGGCCAATTGCTCATAGCCCTCGCCGCGTACCATCGCCACGAACTCCGCCACTTCCCGTACGTATTGCGGCAGGTTGGCTTTACCGCGATAGGGAATGGGTGCCAGGTACGGCGAATCGGTCTCGACCAGCAGGCGATCGGCCGGTACTTGCCGCGCCACGTCGCGCAGTGCATCGGCATTGCGGAAGGTGACAATGCCCGACAACGAGATGTAATAGCCCAGGTCCAGCGCCGCCCTGGCCATGTCCCAGTCTTCGGTGAAGCAGTGCAGCACGCCGGCCTGCGGCAAATCTGCTTCGCGCAGCAGTGCCAGGGTATCGGCACGCGCCGCGCGGGTATGGATGACCACCGGCTTGCCCGTGACCTTCGCCGCCTCCAGGTGCAGGCGGAACGAGTCCTGCTGCACCTGGGCCGCTTCCGGTTCGTAGTGATAGTCCAGGCCGGTTTCACCGATGGCCACCACGTGCGGGTGCTCAAGCTCCTTGAGCAACCAGTCCAGCGCCGGCGCACCGTCAGGGGTGAGGTCCAGCGGGTGGATACCCACTGAACAGTCGACATCGCTGTAGCGCTCGCTGAGGTCCTTGACCGCCTGGGCGTTGTCGGCGCTGACGCCGATGCACAGAAAGTGCCCGACGCCACGCGCGCGGGCAGCATCAAGCGCCGCATCCAGGGAGCCCTGGTGGGCGGTAAGGTCTAGACGGTCGAGGTGGCAATGGGAATCTACAAGCATGGGCACATGACAACGCTGAAAAGTAATGAAGGGACGGCGCAGCTCAACGCTGGCCCGGCAACATCGCCCAGGACGCCAGCAGCGCCTCGAGCAACAGCACCCGATTGAGGTTGGCCTTGCCCAGGACCTTCTGGCGCTGGGCCAGAATCCAGTCCTGGATCTCCAGGACCTTGCCCTGGCTGCTCTTCTGCGCCAGGTACTGAACCACCTTGCGCATATCGCTCAAGCCTAACCCCTCCTCGTCCTGGGTCAACTGATAACGCAGGACCAGGTTGGACCAGTCACAGAACCAGTCAAACAGTTGCAACAAAGGAATGGCATTCCAGGCTTCGGCCAGCTGGCTGGGCGATTGCTGCTGCTTGAGCAGCTTCTTCACCCCATCGACCACCAGCGCGCGCTGCTCGCGCACACCCTGGGCCTGCAGGCTGACCGCCGCCAACGGCGAACCGGCCGCCAGGCTGAGCAGTTCCAGGCGCTCCTGCTCGTCGCAGTCGGGCAAGGCCTGCTCGAGCCAGGCCAGGCTTTGCTGCCGACTCGGCAGCGGGCAGGCCTGCTGCTGGCAGCGGCTCTTGATGGTCGCCAGCAAGCGGCTGGGCTGATGGCTGACCAAGAGCAACACGGTATTGCCCGAGGGCTCTTCGAGGCTTTTGAGCAAGGCGTTGGCGGCGTTGACGTTCATCGCCTCGACCGGCTCGATCAACACCACCTTGCGCCCACCCAACTGCGCGGTCTGCACCACGAAGGACACCAGGTCGCGAACCTGATCGACCTTGATCGGCTTGTCGGCCTCTTCCGGCTCCAGCACGTAGTTGTCCGGATGGCTACCTGCTGCGAGCAACAGGCACGACTTGCATTGCCCGCAAGCCTGCAGCCCTTCTGGACGCTGGCACAGCAACAGGGCCATCAGGCGTTCGGCCAGGGCGCGCTTGCCGATGCCCTGCGGGCCGTGCAGCAGGTAGGCATGGGCATGCTGGGTACGCCCGGCCAGTTGCTGCCACAAGGCCTGCTGCCAAGGGAAGGCCTCAGCCACGGCAACGCTCCAGGATCTGCGGCAGCAAGGCGTCCAGAGACTGCTGTACCTGTGCCAGCGGCAGCGCGGCATCGATCAGCCGGTATTGCTGCGGCGCAGCCTGGGCGCGGGCCAGGTAGGCCTGACGTACCGCTTCGAAGAAGGCCTGGCCTTCCTGCTCGAAACGGTCCAGGCGGCCGCGGGCGGCTGCGCGGGACAGGCCGATTTCCACCGGCAGGTCGAACACCAGGGTCAGGTCCGGACGCAAATCGCCCTGGACGAAATTCTCCAGGGTGGCGATGCGCGCCAACGACAGGCCGCGGCCACCGCCCTGGTAGGCGTAAGTGGCATCAGTAAAACGGTCACACAGCACCACCGCGCCGCGGGCCAGGGCCGGGCGAATCACTTCGGCCAGGTGCTGGGCACGGGCGGCAAACACCAGCAACAACTCGGTGTCGGCGTCCATTTTTTCGTCGCTGGGCGCCAGCAGCAGCTCGCGGATCCGCTCGGCGAGCGGCGTGCCGCCCGGTTCGCGGGTCAGCACGACATCCAGGCCCTGGGCCCGCAGGTGTTCGGCGAGGTACTCGCGATTGGTGCTCTTGCCCGCGCCTTCGGGACCTTCCAGGGTGATAAACAAGCCGCTCACAGGCAGTCCTTACAGTTGTTCATTGCGAAGAGGCCGCTTCGCTGGCCGGCGCCGCTTGCTCGGGCGCCGGCGCAGGGCTGACGTCCGGGGTTTGCGGCGCCTGCGGCTGGGCCTCGGGTTCGGTAACAGGGGCCGGGCTCGAACGGTAGTCGGCGCGGCGCTTGATCTGGTATTCGCGCACCGCCGAATTGTGCGCATCCAGGTCATCGGAGAACACATGACTGCCATCGCCACGAGCGACGAAATACAAGCTGCTGCCCGGGGTCGGGTTCAATGCGGCATGAATGGCTTCACGGCCGACCATGGCAATCGGCGTCGGCGGCAAACCGGCGTTGGTGTAGGTGTTATACGGCGTCGGCTCGCGCAGGTCGGCACGGGTAATCTTGCCGTTGTAGCGCTCGCCCATGCCGTAGATCACTGTTGGGTCGGTCTGCAGCAGCATGCCGATGCGCATGCGCCGCACGAACACCCCGGCAATCTGCCCGCGTTCCTGAGGCACGCCGGTCTCTTTCTCGACCAGCGAGGCCATGATCAGCGCCTGGTACGGGTCGCGATACGGCACGTCGCTGGAGCGTTCCGCCCATTCCTTGGCCAGCACCTCTTCCAGGCGCGCATAGGCTTGCTGAAGGAACTCGACGTCGGTCATGCCCCGCACGAAGCGGTAGGTATCAGGAAAGAAGCGGCCTTCCGGGAACACGCCCGGGTGGCCGAGCTTGTCCATGACCTCGGCGTCGCTCAGGCCGTCGAGGGTCTTCTTGATCTTCTCGTGCTTGGCCAGCGCCGCGCGCACCTGGCGGAAATTCCAGCCTTCTACCAGGGTCAGGGTGTACTGCACCACATCACCGCGGCGCCAGACTTCGAACAGATCGCGCACGCTCATGCCCGGGGTCATGCGGTATTCGCCGGTGTGCAGCGGCACGCCAGCCATGTTGAAGCGCCAGTACAGGCGCAGCCAGAAGGCATCTTCCAGCACACCGTCGCTCTCCATGCGGTAGAACATACGATTGGGGGTGGTACCGGTGGGCACGTCGAGCAACCGCTCCTGAGACACGTGCAGGGGCTGCTCCAGCGCCGAATTCACCTTCCAGGCCGAATACCCCAACATCAGGCCGGCCAGGATCAACCCGGTCTCCAGCAGCACCAAGAATTTACGTCTCACAAATCAGGCATCCAGTAGCGTACGGGCAATGGCCTGCAGTTTACGGGTGAGCGGCCCCGGCGGCCAGTTCAGCGATGTAAAAGCCTGTACCGGCCAGATGCCGTAGACGCTGTTGCAGACGAAGACTTCGTCGGCCTGCTGCAGGTCCCGCAGGCTCAGGTCGGTTATTCGCAGGGGGATTCCAACTGCCCTGGCGTGATCGAGCAAGGCTGCGCGCATCACCCCGGCCACACCGCAGCGGCTCAGGTCGGCGGTCAGCAGCTGGCCGTCACGCACCAGGAACAGGTTGCTATACACCCCTTCGATAATGCGCCCGGAAACATCGCGCATCAAACCTTCAGCGTACGTGGCGTCCTGCCATTCGGCGCGAGCCAATACTTGCTCGAGGCGATTGAGGTGCTTCAAACCCGCCAGCAGCGGTTGCTCGGCCAGGCGCGTCTGGCAGTCGAACAAGCGAACACCCTGCTCGGCATGCTGCGTGGGATAACCGGGCAAGGGGCTGCCCTGGAGAATACGCCGTGGCGCCACGCCAGCGGCCGGCGCATAGCCGCGCTGACTGTCGCCACGGGTAACAATAAGCTTGAGCACGCCGTCACCCAGCAGGCTGGCATAACGGCATATCTCGTCGCGAATCAGGCCGTGATCAGCGCAAATCGCCAGCCGCTGGCAACCCAGCGCCAGGCGATCGAGGTGATACTCGAGCAGTGACGGCCGACCGGCCCGCACGGCAATGGTCTCGAACAGACCATCGCCGTAGGCCAGCCCCCGGCTCTGCACCGTCAGTGCATCTGCCGGCTGGCCGTCGACCCAGCTGTGCATCAGCCGGCGAACCGGCGGAACACCAGCGAGCCGTTGGTACCGCCAAACCCGAAGGAGTTGGACAGCACCACCTCGATCGGCATGTTGCGTGCCTGGTGCGGCACGAAATCGAGGTCGCAGCCTTCGCTCGGCTCATCCAGGTTGATGGTCGGCGGCGCCACCTGGCTGTTGATCGACAGCACGCTGAAGATCGCCTCGACTGCACCGGCAGCGCCGAGCAGGTGACCGGTCATCGACTTGGTCGAGCTGACCGCCAGCGTGTAGGCGTGCTCGCCGAACACCGACTTGATCGCCGACGCTTCAGCCAGGTCGCCGGCTGGCGTCGAGGTACCGTGGGCGTTGATGTAATCAACGTCGCTGGCATTCAGGCCGGCATCGCGCAGGGCGTTGGCCATGCAGCGCGCAGCCCCGCTGCCGTCTTCTGGCGGCGAGGTCATGTGGTAGGCGTCACCGCTCATGCCGAAACCAACCAGCTCGGCATAGATGGTTGCGCCGCGCGCCTTGGCGTGCTCGAGCTCTTCGAGCACCAGCGCACCGGCACCGTCGGCGAGCACGAAACCGTCACGCCCCTTGTCCCACGGACGGCTGGCACGGGTCGGGTCGTCATTGCGGGTCGACAGCGCCCGCGACGCACCGAAACCGCCCATGCCCAGACCACAGGCGGCCATCTCCGCACCGCCGGCAATCATCACGTCGGCTTCACCGAAGGCGATGTTGCGCGCGGCCATGCCGATACAATGGGTACCCGTGGTGCACGCAGTGGAAATAGCGTAGTTAGGCCCCTGTACCCCCAAGTGGATCGACAGGAAACCGGAAATCATGTTGATGATCGAACCCGGTACGAAGAATGGCGAAATACGCCGCGGGCCCTGGTCATGCAAGGTCCGGCTGGTTTCTTCGATATTGGTCAGGCCACCGATACCCGAGCCCATGGCCACGCCAATGCGCTCGCGGTTGGCATCGGTTACTTCCAGGCCGGCATTACGCACCGCCTGAAAACCGGCAGCCAGGCCGTACTGAATGAACAGATCGAGCTTGCGGGCTTCCTTGACCGACAGGTACTGCTCGACTTCAAAGCCCTTTACCGAGCCGCCAAAACGGGTGGAGTAGGCAGACAGGTCAGTATGCTCGATCAGACCTATGCCACTGCGGCCAGCCAGAATGCCCTGCCAACTGCTCGGCACATCCGTACCCAGTGGCGACAGCATACCCATACCGGTGACCACGACGCGTCTACGCGACACAGCACTCTCCTTATTCAATTGACTACATCTCTTGTAAAGAAAAAACCGCACGCCGGCAAAGGCAGTGCGGTTTTTCCATGACAAGAAGCGACGACTACAACGTCTTAAGCCTGGTGGCTGTTGACGTAGTCGATAGCAGCTTGAACAGTAGTGATCTTCTCGGCTTCTTCGTCAGGGATTTCGGTCTCGAATTCCTCTTCCAGAGCCATCACCAGCTCAACAGTGTCAAGGGAATCGGCACCCAGATCTTCGACGAAGGAAGATTCGTTCTTCACTTCTTCTTCTTTAACGCCCAGTTGCTCGGCGACGATTTTCTTGACGCGTTCTTCGATGGTGCTCATACCTTGTTTTCACTCCTAATGGACATATGTCAGGCAGCTGGCCGGTGTGTAAGTGTATAGAAAGACGTCTGCTTTTCAAGCGCAACACGCCTTGCAAGACCACACCTGCCAACCGACTAGAATCTGGTTGCAGCTTTATAACGGATTTTAGACAGCTCGTATGACATTTTTTTGAAGCAATCCGTCACATCCGATTTTACATGTACATGCCACCGTTGACCGGGATGGTCGCGCCGGTCACATAGCCTGCACCTTCAGAGGCCAGGAAAGCTACCACATTGGCAATTTCCTGAGCCTGGCCCAGACGCCCCAGGGGGATCTGGATCTGCAGCGCTTCACGCTGAGCTTCAGGCAGCTCGCGGGTCATGTCGGTGTCGATGAAGCCCGGGGTCACCGAGTTGACGGTGATCGCACGGGAGCCGACTTCACGCGCCAGGGCGCGGCTGAAACCTTCCAGACCGGCCTTGGCGGCAGCGTAGTTGACCTGGCCGACGTTACCCATGGCACCGACCACCGAGCCGATGCTGATGATACGACCCCAGCGTGCCTTGGTCATGCCGCGCAGCACGCCCTTGGACAGACGGTAGAGGCTGTTCAGGTTGGTGTCGATGACGTCGAACCACTCGTCGTCCTTCATGCGCAGCATGAGGTTGTCACGGGTGATACCGGCGTTGTTGACCAGGATGGTCGGCGCACCGAACTGCTCCTGGATCTTGGCCAGGGTAGCGGTGACCGACTCGTCGCTGGTCACGTTCAGCTCAAGGCCGGTACCGGTGATGCCGTGCTCCTTGAGGGTCGCGGCGATACGCTCGGCGCCCGAAGCGGAGGTGGCGGTACCGATCACGGTAGCGCCCAGACGGCCCAGTTCCAGGGCGATAGCCTGGCCGATACCACGGCTGGCGCCGGTAACTAGGGCAACTTTACCTTGCAGGCTCATGCAAGCTTCTCCTAAATCAGGCCTGCGCCGCGAGCGTCGCGGCGAAAGCATCCGGGGTATTGAGGTTAGAGGTGTTGACGCCGTCGGCGCAGCGCTTGTTCAGGCCGGCCAGAACCTTGCCCGGGCCGCACTCGACCAGGTTTACCGCGTCTTTGGCAGCCAGGGTCTGCACGCACTCGACCCAGCGGACCGGCTTGTACAGCTGCTCCAGCAGGTCGCGCTTGAGGGTATCGAGATCAGCTGCAACGGCAGCGCTGACGTTCTGCACCACCGGGATCTGCGGGGCCTGCCAGTCGATGGCATTGACCGATTCGGCAAAGCGCTCGGCAGCCGGGCGCATCAGCTCGCAGTGCGACGGCACGCTGACCGGCAGTGGCAGTGCGCGCTTGGCGCCAGCGGCTTTACAGGCTTCCATGGCACGCTCAACGGCGGCCTTGGCACCGGCGATGACTACCTGACCTGGCGAGTTGAAGTTCACCGCACTGACCACTTCGCCCTGGGCAGCTTCTGCGCAGATACCCACGACGACAGCATCGTCCAGGCCGAGAATCGCCGCCATGGCGCCCTGCCCGGCCGGCACGGCCTCCTGCATGAGTTCGCCGCGACGCTTGACCAGCCTCACAGCGTCACCCAGGCTCAGGCTGCCAGCGGCGACCAGGGCGCTGTATTCGCCCAGGCTGTGACCGGAAACGAACGCCGGACGCGCACCGCCCTCTGCCAGCCACAGGCGCCACAAGGCGATCGAGGCAGTGAGAATGGCCGGTTGGGTTTTGTCGGTTTGGTTGAGTTGCTCTTCCGGACCGGCCTGGGTCAACGCCCAGAGGTCATAGCCCAGAGCCTCGGAGGCCTCACGGAAGGTATCAATGACCAGCGGATACTGGGCACCCAACTCGGCAAGCATGCCGAGGGACTGCGAACCTTGACCGGGAAAGACGAATGCGAGGGATGCAGACATTGAACAAGCCCCTAGTGATCTTGTCGTCGGAAATAAAGCGCCCAGCACCAGGCTGAGCACAAGAAACTGAAGAGTTGGATGGTAACGAGGACCAAGCGGTCACATTTAACCACTTCCTGAGGCATATACCTAAAGCAACAGGTCTTCCAGACGGCCGTGCAAGCGTTGCGGCAGGTTCTCCTGGATCTCGATCAGCGCGCGCTGGATGGCGCTCTGAAAGCCCTGTACACCGGCAGAGCCATGACTTTTGATGACGATGCCCTGCAGGCCAAGGAAGCTTGCGCCATTATGTCGCGCCGGCGCCAGGTCAGCCTGCAGGCGGCGCAGCAGCGGCATGGCCACAGCACCGGCCAGGCGCGCACCGAACCCGCCCTTGAACAGGGCCTCGATGCGCGAACCGATCATGGTCGCCAGGCCTTCGCTGGACTTGAGCAGGATATTGCCGACAAAGCCGTCGCACACCACCACATCCGCTTCGCCACGGTACAACCCGTCACCTTCGACAAAGCCGATGTAGTTCAGCCCACGGGCGTTCTGCAGCAAGTTCGCGGCAAGCTTGACCTGCTGGTTGCCCTTGATGTCTTCGGTACCGACGTTGAGCAAGGCCACACGCGGCCGGGAAATCCCCAGGGCCTGGGCGGCCACCGAGCCCATCACGGCGAACTGGTAGAGGTTTTCCGCGCTGCAGTCGACATTGGCGCCCAGGTCGAGCAACTGGCAATAACCGGTCTGGGTGGGAATGGCGGCAACCATGGCCGGGCGGTCGATGCCGGGCAGGGTTTTCAATACATAGCGCGACAGCGCCATCAGCGCACCGGTGTTGCCGGCACTCACGCAGGCTTGAACCTTGCCATCACGCAATAGTTCCAGGGCCACGCGCATGGACGAATCGGGCTTGCCGCGCAACGCCTGGGACGGCCGCTCATCCATGCCGATCACCTCGCTGGCGGCCACGATCTGCAGGCGCGCGCGATCCGCTGCCGACTGGCCAGCGACTAGATCTTCAAGGAGGGAGGGTTGACCGACGAGGGTCAGGTGCAGCGAGGGGGTAGCCGACAGGCAAGCAATACTCGCCTGAACAATGCTGCGGGGACCGAAGTCCCCGCCCATTGCGTCAATCGCGATGATCTGAGCGGACAAGGATTACTCGTCAGCGCCCTTGTCGATCACTTTACGACCACGGTATACGCCTTCTGGCGATACGTGGTGACGCAGGTGCACTTCACCAGTGGTTTTCTCTACGGACAGAGCGTTTTCCGAGAGGGCGTCGTGCGAACGGCGCATGTCACGGGCAGAGCGGGATTTTTTGTTCTGCTGAACAGCCATAATTGATTAACTCCTAAACGTTTGGGTCACGCTTTAACTGCGCCAATACACTGAACGGGTTGGACCGTGTTACCTCGTCCTTGCTCGGTTCGGGCTCATCGGCGCCCGCCGGCTGCTGGCATTCTTCCGGATGATGAGCAGGCACGATAGGCAAGGCGAGCAGAAGCTCTTCCTCGACCAAGGCCTGCAGATCCAAAGGATCTTCGCCCAGTTCCAGCACGTCATAACCTTTCGGCAACGACTGGGTATTCGCACCCTCCTTCACCACGGCGTAAGTACATTCGCTGTGGATCGGCAGGGTGACCAGCTCAAGACAACGCTGGCAAACCATCTTGACCTCGACGCTCAGGTCGGTGTGGATAACCACAGCCTTCTGCTCGTCGCGCTCAAAATCGAATTTAGCCTGCACCGTACCGACAGTGTCGGAAAGCGGGTCGCAGAGTCTCTCCAAATCGGCGAGCTGCAGTGTTCCTTCGAGGGAAACACCACGATCGGCCAATTTGCGCGGGTCAACGTGAGGTGGAATCGGGTCATTCAACATAGGCGCAGCATTCTAGGGATGACCCCCGCCCCTGTCAAAGGAAATTCGGCTCCGTTCAGCATGTTAGAATCGTTTCACCTGCCCAGGAGTCTATCATGCTGCCTTTATTACTGGCTTCCAGCTCACCTTACCGGCGCGAACTGCTCGAGCGCCTGCGCCTGCCTTTCAGCTGCGCCGCCCCGGATATCGACGAACAGCGTCTGCCCGAGGAACCCGCCCTTGACCTGGTCAAGCGCCTGGCCCGGGAAAAAGCCCTGGCCCTGGCCGACAGCCATCCCGGGCACCTGATCATCGGCTCCGACCAGGTGGCAGTGCTGGGCGAGCAGATCCTCGGCAAACCACACACCTTCGAGCGCGCCTGCGAGCAGCTGCTGGCCGCCAGCGGCAATCATGTGAGCTTTCTCACCGGCCTGGCGCTGCTCAACAGCACTACCGGCCACTGCCAGGTCGACTGCGTGCCCTTCACGGTAAACATGCGCGAGCTGGACCTGAAGCGCATCGAACGCTACCTGCGCGCCGAACAGCCCTACGACTGCGCCGGCAGCTTCAAGGCCGAAGGCCTGGGCGTGAGCCTGTTCCAGAGCACCCACGGGGTGGATGCCACCAGCCTGATCGGCCTGCCGCTGATTCGCCTGGTGGATATGCTGCTGGCTGAAGGCGTGAGCTTGCCCTGATACCGCGAGCACAAAAAAGCCGGCCTCCAAGGGCCGGCTTTTCATCAGGCAATACAATCAGCGCAGCGATGGCCCCTGAAAGCCCATCCACATGGCCAGGCGCTCGGCAACACTGGCACCCAGGCGCTTGGAGAAGCGATCGAACGGCGACTCTTCGACAGTGAAGTCGACCAGCTCCTTCTCCCCTACCACTTCACGCGCCACGTAACCGGCACTGCCCAGACCATCCACCAGCCCCAGGGCCAGCGCCTGCTCACCCGACCAGATCAGGCCACTGAACAGCTCAGGATGCTCCTTGTCCTTGAGGCGCTCGCCACGACCCTGTTTGACACTGGCGATGAACTGCTTGTGCGTGGTTTCCAGCACGCCCTGCCAGAACGCTGTCTCTTCAGGCTTTTGCGGCTGGAACGGATCAAGGAAGGCCTTGTGCTCGCCAGCGGTGTAGGTACGACGCTCGACACCGAGCTTCTCCATGGTGCCGACAAAGCCGTAGCCGGCCGCCGTCACACCGATGGAGCCAACCAGGCTGGCCTTGTCGGCATAGATCTGATCAGCGGCACTGGCAATGTAGTAGGCACCGGAAGCGCCCAGGTCACTGATTACCGCATACAGCTTGATGGCTGGGTACTCTGCGCGCAGGCGGCGAATTTCGTCGTAGATGTACCCTGACTGCACCGGGCTGCCACCCGGACTATTGATGCGCAGGACCACCGCCTTGGTTTTCGGATCCTTGAACGCCTCGCGCAAGCCACCGACGACGTTGTCAGCGCTGGCGGGCTCCTGATCGGCAATCAAGCCGCGCACTTCGACCAGCGCGGTGTGGCTGACGCTGCGCGAGGCCGCTTTGTCCATGTCCATCAAAGGCGTGAACAAGGCAAGGATGCCGAACAGGTACACAAAGCCCATCAGCTTGAAGAAAATCCCCCAGCGCCGCGCCCGACGCTGCTCCTGAACACCAGCCAGGAGGGTTTTCTCCAGCAGCTTCCAGCTCTTGCGCTCTTCGTTGTCTTCGGCGCTGGGCGCCTTCCACTCGTCAGTCATGCTCACCTACCCTGGAATCTGCTGCCACAGGCGATTGGCTAAGCCAGGCCTGCAACTGAGAAAAATGATCAATACACAGCTGCGGCCCAAAGGCACTCAAGGCCTCCAGCGACATGGCGCCGTAACCAACCGCTACCGAATGCATGCCAGCATTGCTGGCCATCAACAGGTCGAATGATGAATCTCCAACCATCAACGCTCGCTGCGGTTCGACCTGGCAATGAGCAAGGATCTCCTCGAGCATCTGCGGGTGCGGTTTGCCGCGACTCTCGTCGGCCGCCCGGGTGATGTCGAAGTAGCCCTCCCAGCCATTGGCGCGCAGCACACGATCGAGACCGCGACGCGCCTTGCCGGTGGCCACCGCCAGGCGATAGCCCTCGGCACGGAACGCCTCCAGCGACTCCACCACACCTTCGAACAGCGGCGAAGGCTGGTCATCCAGGACCATGTACACGTCAGCATAGTGCTGGCGGAACTGCGCCACCTGCCCCGCATCGAGCTGCGGATACAACACACTGATGGCTTCTGGCAACGCCAGGCCAATTATACCCTTGACCGCCTCGTCATCGCAGGCGGCATAGCCCGCGCGACCGGCGGCCAGGTGCATGGCCTCGACGATGCGACCGATGGAGTCGGCCAGGGTGCCGTCCCAGTCGAAGATCAGCAGATCGTAATCACGCTGCACTCAGGCGCTCCACGGTCTTGGCCCACATTTCATCCACCGGCGCCTCAAGCTTGAGCTCGCCGCCATCGGGCAACGGCACGGTCAGGGCGTAGGCATGCAGGAACAGGCGCTTGCCACCAAGGTCGCGAATCTCGCGGGTGAAATCTTCATCGCCATACTTGCTGTCGCCGGCAATGCAATGCCCGGCATGCAGGGCATGCACGCGAATCTGATGGGTACGCCCGGTGATCGGCCGCGCCTCGACGATCGTGGCGAACTCGCCGAAACGGCGCAGCACACGGAAGATCGTCAGCGCCTCCTTGCCCTCGTCATTGACCTCGACCATGCGCTCGCCGGAGCGCAGGTTGCTCTTGAGCAAGGGCGCATTGACCTGCTTCTTGGCGGTGGCCCAGTGACCGCGAACCAGCGCCATGTAGCGCTTGTCGACGCCATCACCACGCAGGGCGGCGTGCAGGTGACGCAACATGCTGCGCTTCTTGGCAATCATCAACAGGCCAGAGGTATCGCGATCGAGGCGGTGGACCAGCTCCAGCTCCTTGGCGTCGGGACGCATCTGACGAAAGGCTTCGATCACACCGAAATTCAGGCCACTACCACCGTGCACGGCAATACCGGCCGGTTTGTTGAGCACAATCAGAGCCTTGTCTTCGTAGACAATCGCCGCTTCAAGGCGCTGAAGCAAACCCTGAGCCACCGGCACCGGTTCGTCACGTTCGGGCAGACGAACGGGCGGCACGCGCACGATGTCACCGGCCTGCAACTTGTACTCGGGCTTGATCCGGCCCTTGTTCACACGCACTTCGCCTTTGCGCAAAATGCGGTAAATCAAGGTCTTGGGAACACCCTTGAGTGCAGTGATGAGGAAATTATCGATTCGTTGGCCGGCAAGTTCCGGCGCGACCTCGATCAGCTGGACGCCGGAGGTCGGAGGGGCATTAGTCGTCATTTGCCAATCATAACAATTTTTTATGGATTTGAAGCACTTAATGATTGCTGCTATAGTCGCGAACGCCGCCAAAAGCGGCTGGCCAGCGGACTCACGGCTTACAGCCGGCCCTGACCGACGCAATTCTCGAGGACGCGAGGCCGTCCGACGGGGCTTTCGCCAGTTTACAGAAATGCCTGGAATCGCCACCAGCGCCGTGCAGAGAAGACCGATAAAAAACTACAAGAGCGGTATTTCACCCTCCCCCACGTTTTTTTCGCTGCCACTCTGTCAGTGCCGTCAATTTCACGCAGTCATGGCGACGGCTTCGGAAATACCAGCCTTGGACATAAAAGGCGCGGGCTCCCGTATGGAGCTGGCGAAAATGCAACCCGTTGCGGATTCAGCGCGCGGCAGCACCCGAATTATCAGGGATACGTGTAGGGTGGAGATGCACAACCGTCGGACCGTGTAGTACTGCGTCCAGTCCACCGGCCTATTGGCCAGGCGACCGGACCCGGTCTTGATCAAGATGCCCCACGGGCGTCCACGGCCGAAGGCTGATTCCTCCTCCTGACTGAGTGCATTTGACACCACAGCAAGCAGGACGCGTCGTCGCGACTTCGGCAGTACTGGGTGACCAGTCGGACTCGAAAGTTGCTGGACACGGGGGTGGCCCGCCACCCCTTGCGCACCTGACACAGACCGTGAGAAGTCGTGTGTGCCGAACGCCGTTTCCGGCAGCCCGGAAACCGACGGTATTACATGAAAAGAATGCTGATTAACGCGACTCAACCCGAAGAGTTGCGTGTAGCTCTGGTGGACGGCCAACGTCTCTACGACCTGGACATCGAGTCCGGCGCGCGTGAGCAGAAGAAGGCCAACATCTACAAAGGCCGGATCACCCGGATCGAACCCAGCCTGGAAGCCGCTTTCGTCGACTTCGGCTCCGAGCGTCACGGCTTTCTGCCGCTGAAGGAAATCTCCCGCGAATACTTCAAGAAGTCGCCCGAAGGCCGGGTGAACATCAAGGAAGTGCTCAGCGAAGGCCAGGAAGTCATCGTCCAGGTCGAGAAAGAAGAGCGCGGCAACAAGGGCGCGGCCCTGACCACCTTCATCAGCCTGGCCGGTCGCTACCTGGTACTGATGCCGAACAACCCGCGTGCCGGTGGCATCTCCCGCCGCATCGAAGGCGAAGAGCGCAACGAACTGCGCGAAGCCCTCAACGGCCTGGTCGCCCCTGCCGACATGGGCCTGATCGTGCGCACTGCCGGCCTTGGCCGCAGCAGCGAAGAAATGCAATGGGACCTCGACTACCTGCTGCAGCTGTGGACCGCGATCAAGGAAGCGTCCCAGGACCGCGCCGCGCCATTCCTGATCTACCAGGAAAGCAACGTCATCATCCGCGCGATCCGCGACTACCTGCGCCAGGACATCGGCGAAGTACTGATCGACAGCATCGACGCCCAGGAAGAAGCCCTGACCTTCATTCGCCAGGTGATGCCGCAGTACGCCAGCAAGATCAAGCTGTACGAAGACAGCGTGCCGCTGTTCAACCGCTTCCAGATCGAAAGCCAGATCGAGACCGCCTTCCAGCGCGTCGTCGACCTGCCGTCCGGCGGCTCGATCGTCATCGACCCGACTGAAGCCCTGGTCTCCATCGACATCAACTCGGCGCGCGCCACCAAAGGCAGCGACATCGAGGAAACCGCCCTGCAGACCAACCTGGAAGCGGCTGAGGAAATCGCCCGCCAGCTGCGCCTGCGCGACATCGGCGGCCTGATCGTGATCGACTTCATCGACATGACCCCAGCCAAGAACCAGCGCGCCGTGGAAGAAAAAGTCCGCGAATGCCTGGAAGCCGACCGTGCCCGCGTACAGGTTGGCCGCATCTCGCGCTTCGGCCTGCTGGAAATGTCCCGTCAGCGCCTGCGCCCTTCGCTCGGCGAAAGCAGCGGCATCGTCTGCCCACGCTGCAGCGGTACCGGCATCATCCGTGACGTCGAATCGCTGTCGCTGGCAATCCTGCGCCTGATCGAAGAAGAAGCCCTGAAAGACCGCACCGCCGAAGTCCGCGCCCAAGTGCCGATTCCGGTTGCCGCCTTCCTGCTCAACGAAAAACGCAATTCGATCACCAAGATCGAGCTACGCACCCGGGCCCGTATCGTCATCCTGCCGAACGATCACCTGGAAACCCCGCATTTCGAAGTCCAGCGCCTGCGCGACGACAGCCCGGAAGCCCTGAGCGGCCAGTCCAGCTACGAAATCGCTGCCGCCGAGACCGAAGAAGTCCAACCGGCTGCCGCCACCCGCACCCTGGTACGCCAGGAAGCCGCGGTCAAGACTGCCCCGGCCCGCGCCAACGCCCCGGTGCCGACCGAAGCTGCCGCGCCAGTGGCTGCCCCGGTGCACGCACCTGAACCAAGCCTGTTCAAAGGCCTGGTGAAGTCGCTGGTCAGTCTGTTCGCCGGCAAGGACGAACCTGCCGCCGCCGCCCCTGCAGTTGCCGAGAAACCTGCCAGCGAACGCCCGCAGCGCAACGAAGAGCGTCGCAACGGTCGTCAGCAGAGCCGCAACCGCAACGGCCGCCGCGACGAAGAGCGCAAGCCGCGTGAAGAGCGTGCCGAGCGCGCCCCGCGTGAGGAGCGTCAGCCACGCGAAGCTCGCGAAGAAGCCCCTGCCCGTGAAGAGCGCGCACCACGCCAGCCGCGTGAAGAGCGCCAACCACGCGCACCACGTGAAGAACGCCGCTCCCGCGAGGAGCGTCCGGTCCGCGAACTGCGCGAGCCACTGGACGCCGTCGCCCCGGCCGTACGCGAAGAGCGCCCTGAGCGTGCCCCGCGTGAAGAGCGTCAGCCTCGTGAAGAACGTGCACCACGCGAAGAACGCGCCCCACGTGAAGAGCGCGCCCCGCGCGAAGAACGTGCTCCGCGTGAAGAGCGCGCACCACGTGAAGAGCGTCAACCGCGTCCGCCGCGTGAAGAGCGTCAGCCTCGCCCAGCCGAACAGGCTGCAGAAGCGGCTGATGAACAACTGCCGAACGAAGAGCTGCTGCAAGATGACAACCAGGAAGGCACCGAAGGCGAACGCCCTCGCCGCCGCTCCCGTGGCCAGCGTCGTCGCAGCAACCGTCGCGAGCGTCAACGCGATGCCAACGGCAACCTGGTAGAAGGCTCGGAAGAAGGCAGCGAAGAGCAGCCTCAAGCCACCGAGCTGGGCGCTGAACTGGCCGCCGGCCTGGCCGTGACCGCCGCTGTTGCCACCAGCAACATCAGCGCCGCTGCCGAAGCCGAAGCCAACCAGCAGGCCGAACGCGCCACTGCTGCTGTCGAAGAGCAGGCCGTTGTTGAAGTCGCTGCCAGCGAAACCGTCGCTGTCGAAGCTGCCCAGCCAGTGGTTGAAGTCACTGAAGTCGCCGAAGTGGTTGAAACCGTCCAGGCTGCTGAAGTCGCTGCCGCACCGGTTGTCGAACAACCGTTCACTGCCCCGGTCGAAGCGCCGCAGGCCATCGAAGCCAGCATCGCTCCAGTGGTCGAAGCATCCGTGCCTGCACCAGTTGAAGCGGTCGAGCCGGTTGCTGCAGTCGAGCCAGAGCCTGCAGTGCAGGCACCGGTTGTGGCTGAACCGGTAGTCGTTGCCGAAGCAGTCGAAGCGCCTGCGCCCGTTGTCGAGCCAGCACCGGTCGAAGCGCCGGCACCTGCTGTTGAAGCACCGGCCAGCGCCCTGACCAGCAGTGGTCGCGCCCCGAACGATCCACGTGAAGTACGCCGTCGCAAGCGTGAAGCCGAAGCTGCCGCAGCCGCCGCTGCAGCGGCCGCCGCCGAAGCCAGCGCTGCCGTGGTCGCTGAAGAGGCGCCTGCTGCACCGGCTGAAGAAGTGGTCGAGGAGAAACTGGAAACCACAGAAGAGCACAAACCGCTCGTCTGATTATCCAGGCTGAAAAAAAGCCCCGCCAGGTAACTGGCGGGGCTTTTTTATTGCCTGTAGGAAAGCGGATCACCTGTGGCAGCCGGCTTTGCCGGCAATAGGGCCAGCACAGCCTACGACCCCTTCGGGCTCGATCGCTGGCAACGCCAGCTTCCACAAGGACAGCACAAATCAGTACAGATTCGGCTCCATTTCCAGCTCGACCCCGAAACGCTCAAGGATGTCGGCCTGGATTTTCTGCGCCAGTTGATGCAACTGCACACCGCTAGCCTGGCCATAGTTGACCAACACCAGCGACTGCAAGCGGTGCACCCCGGCATCGCCTTCGCGATGCCCCTTCCAGCCAGCCTGCTCGATCAACCAGCCCGCAGCCAGTTTGAACTGACCATCAGCCTGTGGATAAGCCACCAGCCCCGGGTACTGCAAGCGGATCTTTTCGGCCAGCACCGCAGCCACCACCGGGTTCTTGAAGAAGCTCCCGGCATTGCCCAGTTCGAGCGGGTCGGGCAGCTTCTCGCGGCGAATGCTGCAGATCGCATCGCTGACATTCTGCGCAGTCGGCTGACTGACGCCCTGCTCGCTCAGGCGCTGCCGCACCGGACCGTACTCCAGGTGCGCGTGCATAACCCGACTCAAGGCAAAGCGCACCCGCAGAATCAACCAGCGGCCCGGATGACGCTTGAACAGGCTGTCACGGTAGGCAAAGGCGCATTCTTCCAGGCTGAAATCGCGCAACTCGCCAGTCTCGCGATCCAGCGCGGTGAGCCCGGCGAACACATCCTTGATCTCGACGCCATAGGCACCAATGTTCTGCATCGGCGCGGCGCCGACCGTGCCCGGGATCAGGCTGAGGTTTTCCAGCCCGGCCAGGCCCTGGGCCAGGCTCCACTGCACGAACGGATGCCAGGGCTCACCGGCTTCGGCCTCGACCACTACCCGCTCACCGTCGTCAGACAGGATGCGCAGGCCACGACTGGCCATGCGCATAACCAACGCCTGGATATCGCCAGTCAGCAGCAGGTTGCTGCCACCGCCGACCACCAGCACCGGTACGCCCTGCTCACTCGCCCGGGCCAAGGCCTGGCGCACCTCATCGTCGCTATGGACTTCAGTGAAATAGCGGGCCTTCACGTCAATGCCGAAGGTGTTGTACGGCTTGAGCGATACGTGTTGCTGCCACTGCCCGCTCATAGACGGCCCTTGAGTTCGATGACCAATCGGCGACAGGCGACTTCGATCAGGTCCAGGACCTGCTCGAAATCCTCTTCGGCGCCGTAGTAAGGATCCGGCACCTCATCCAGCGCACCGTCATAGCGACGCAGGAACAAGTCCAGCTCGGCTTTTGACCCGGCAGGCTGCATTGCCCGCAGATGGCCAAGATTGCTCTTGTCCATGGCCAGGATCAGGTCGCATTCATTGAAGTGCGCGGCCTTGACCTGTTGCGCACGCTGCTGCGACAAGTCATAGCCACGTATGCGGGCGGTACGACAGGTACGGGTATCGGGTTGCTTGCCGACATGCCAGTCACCGGTACCGGCCGAAGCCACCTCGATCAATTCGCCCAGGCCCTCAGCCTGTAACTGGTGACGCAACACGCCTTCGGCGGTGGGTGAACGGCAGATATTGCCCAGGCACACGAACAGTACCCGCATCAGGCCTCCAGCAAGCGCCGCACGCGCTCCAGGTCTTCAGGGGTGTCGACGCCCACGGGCGGCGCATCGATGGCATCGGCGACGTGAATACGCACGCCATGCCAGAGCGCGCGCAACTGCTCCAGCGCTTCGGTCCTCTCCAGCCAGCACGGGCCCCAGGCGACGAAATCCTGCAGGAAGCCAGCGCGGTAGGCGTACATGCCGATGTGACGGCGGTACGGCACGTCTTGCGGCATTTGCTCACGACTGTGGGCAAAGGCATCACGCGCCCACGGCAACGGGGCACGGCTGAAGGTCAGGGCCAGACCGTTGCAATCGCTGACCACCTTGACCGCATTGGGGTTGAACAGCGCTTCGATGTCGCTGATCGGTTCGGCCAGGGTGGCGATGCCCGCTTCAGGATGGGCCGCCAGGTTGGCCGCCACCTGATCAATGATCACCGGCGGGATCAGCGGCTCGTCGCCCTGAACATTGACCACGATGGCATCGGCGGCCAGGCCCAGCTTGGCAGCCACTTCGGCCAGGCGGTCGGTACCGGAGTCATGGTCTTCGCGGGTCATCAGCACTTCGGCGCCGAAGGCCTCACAGGCTTTGAAAATACCCGCGTCATCGGTAGCGATCACCACGCGGCTGGCGCTGCTTTTGCACGCCTGTTCCCAGACATGCTGGATCATCGGCTTGCCGGCAATCGTCAGCAACGGCTTGCCCGGCAAGCGGGTCGACCGGAGCCGCGCCGGAATCACAACGGTAAAGGCCAGGCTCATTTGTCCAGACGCTCGTCATCAGTCAGAGTGCGCGCTTCGCTTTCAAGCATTACCGGGATGCCATCGCGGATCGGGTAGGCAAGACCGGCGCCCTTGCTGATCAGCTCGGTCTTGTCGGCGCTGAGCTTGAGTGGGCCTTTGGTGATCGGGCAGGCAAGAATATCGAGCAGTTTGGTGTCCATGGAAATTCCTCGGGCCAATGGCCGGAAAAGAAACGAATCAGGAGGGCTGCGATCCGGGCAGCAAGCGAGCGAGCTGGGCATCGATCCAGGCCTGGAAGCCCGGCGAAGGCACAGCATCGACCGCAAGGTACCACCAGTCGTCAGCAGCAAAGGCGCGGCATTTGACCGCGTCCTTCTCGGTCATGACCACAGGCAACGCAGGCGTGAAGCTCAGGGCCTGGCCGCTGTACTCGGCATGATCGGCAAAAGGGTGTGGCACAGGCTGCCAGTTTAGCCCCTGCAGGGTGTTGAAGAAACGTTGCGGGTTGCCAATGCCGGCCACCGCATGCAGGGCCTGGCCAGGAGGGAAATAGTCGAGACGGTGACGCTCGCCGCTGCGCAGGTTGACCAGCGCGGTAGGCTGCAGGGCAAAGGCAAAACCGTCTTCCCGGTCGGCCGTGGCGCCATTGTAAAGCACCGCGTCTACTTCCTGCAGGCGCTCCACCGGCTCGCGCAAGGGGCCGGCTGGCAGGCAGCGGCGATTACCCAGGCCGCGGGCGGCATCGATCAGCACCAGCTCCAGATCGCGCGCCAGGCGGTAGTGCTGCATGCCGTCGTCACAAAGGATCAGGTCCAGCGTCTCGCTGGCCAGCAACGCCTGTACGGCGCGCGAGCGGTCCGGGTCGATCATCAGCGGCACGCCGCTGCGCTGGACGATCAGCAAAGGCTCATCGCCCGCCTCGGCCGCGCCCTGCTCGGCACGCACGCGCCAAGGCAACTGCGGTGGCTTGGCACCATAACCGCGGCTGACCACGCCGACGCGCAGGCCGCGCTGACGGCAATGCTCGATCAACCAGAGAATCATCGGGGTCTTGCCGGTTCCGCCGACGGTGATGTTGCCCACCACAATCACCGGTACCGGCGCGCGGTAACGCTGGCTTTCACCACTGAGAAAGCGCGCGCGCTTGCCCAGCACCACGCGGCGATACAGGGCTTCAAGCGGACGCAGCAGGGCCAGGGCAGGATGCCCGGCGTACCAGGCATCGAGCAGGCGATCGGCAATTGCCATCAGGGCGTCCCCTGAGCCGCCTCGACCGTGGTCATGCGCAACTGGCTGAAACCGAGCTTGCCGGCCGCATCCATGGCAGTCACCACCGCCTGATGCGGGGTCTTGCCGTCGGCGCTGATCGACAACGGCAGTTTGGTGTCACCTGCGGATTCCTGCTGCAGGGCTTCGGTCAGGGTCGCCAGGTCGCTCTTGGGCAACAGATGGTTGTTCACCGAGTAGACGCCATCGGCGCTGATGGTGATGTCCAGCTGCTTGAGCTCGGAATCCGGTGCCGGCGCGCCGCTGACCGATTCCGGCAGCTCGACGCGCAACTGGGTTTCGCGGGTGAAGGTGGTGGTGACCACGAAGAACAGCAGCAGGATGAACACCACATCGATCAGCGAGGCCAGGTTGATGTCCACGGTCTCCCGTGGCTTGCGCCGGAATTTCACGCCTTGCCCTCGGCCAGGTCGACATCACGGTCGCCCTGCACCACTTCGACCAGCTTGATCGCCTCCTGCTCCATGCCGACCACCAGCTCATCGATACGGCGCTGCAGGAAACGGTGGAAGAACACCGCAGGGATACCAACCATCAGGCCGGCCGCCGTGGTGATCAGCGCCTTGGAGATACCACCGGCCAACACCGCCGCGTTGGTGGTCATGCCGGTGCCCATGAAGGCGCTGAAGATATCGATCATGCCCAGCACGGTGCCGAGCAGGCCGAGCAGCGGCGCCATGGCGGCGATGGTGCCCAGGGCATTGATGTAGCGCTCCAGCTCATGAATGACCCTGCCGGCGGCCTCTTCGATGCATTCCTTCATGATCTCGCGGCCATGGCGCGAGTTGGCCAGGCCCGCAGCGAGGATCTCGCCCAGTGGCGAATCGGCACGCAGGGCCTTGAGTTTGTCACTGGTGAGCTGCTTGTCCTTGATCCACATCCACACCTGGCCCAGCAGATGCGGTGGCGTGACCCGGCTGGCGCGCAGGGTCCAGAGACGCTCGGCGACGATCGCCATGGCAGCGATGGAGCTCAGAATGATCGGCAGCATCATCCAGCCACCGGACTTGACCAATTCCCACACAGTAAGCATCCCCTCGAAAAAGTCCGCCACTTTACCATAGGACCCCAGGGGGCTCATCTGCCGAAGGTCGTCATCTCGGCTCACGCCAGAAACGCCGCTGGGCGCGCAGCCCTTCAGGCTCGCCGAACGCCCCCAGGCGCAGGCGCAGCGCACCGTGTTCGACATTGTCGTAAGCCTGGATACCGTGCGTCCGATAGCGCGCCATGACCTCGGGGTGAGGATGACCGAAGGCGTTGTAGCGCCCCCGGGAGATCAGCACGCCACGCGGGGCGGTTGCGCTCAACAGCGCCTCACTGGAGGAACTGCGGCTGCCGTGATGGGGCGACTGCAGCCAATCGACCTGGCCCGCCTGCCAATCCCGCACCCAGGCCCGCTCGCCACGGGCATCGAGATCACCGGTGAGCAGCAGCTTCTCGCCTTGCGCCTCGACCAGCAACACACAGGAATCCTGGTTGCTATCACCGGCGTCATGCCATTGCCAGAGGGAAAAATTGACCCCGTCCCACTGCCAACCCTCGCCGCTACCGCAAGATTGCGCTTGTAGCACAGCAGGCAAGGCCGACGCTTCGCCACTGAGCACCCGTAGTACCGGCAAACCGCGCTGAACGGCGCGAGCGCCGCCGGCGTGGTCGGCATCGGCGTGGCTGAGCAGCATCAGGTCGAGCTGGCGCACGCCCAGCTTGTGCAAGCTGGGTAGCACCACCCGCTCGCCCAAATCGAAATCGCCCATGGCCGGGCCCGCGTCATAGAGCATGGCGTGGTGACGGGTGCGCAAGATGAACGCCAGCCCCTGGCCGACATCCAGTTGCCAGACCTCCACCTGGCCCTCGGGTACGCGCTCCCGTGGCGCAAATGCCGCCAGCAGCAACAAAGGCCAGCCGAGGGCGCGCATCGGCAAGCCGCGCGGCAACAGCAGCAGGAACGCCCCCAGGCACACCAGCAACCAGCTCCAGAAAGGCAGTGCCGCAGGCAGCCAGGCCGGGCGCCAGACAGCGGCTTCTGCCAACATCCGGAACAAACCGTCGAGCAAGCCACCGGCCAGCCACAACAGCCCCTCCCCCAGATACGGCACCGGCAGCAACAGGGTGCCGAGCAACGCCGCCGGCAACACCGCAAGGCTGATCCACGGCACCGCCAGCAGGTTGATCAGCGGTGCCGTCAAGCTCACCGGCAAACCTTGCGCGAGCAACACCGGCAACAAGCCGATGGCGATCAACCACTGGGCGCGACCCCAGGCCAGCCACGGGTTCCAGGCGCCAAGGCGGCCGCTGAAGGTAAAGATCAGAATCGCCACGGCCACGAACGATAACCAGAAGCCCGGCTGCAAACTGGCCAGCGGCTCCCACAGCAACACCGCGTTCATCGCCAGCAACAGCGGCAAGCCAACGCCCAGATGGCGAAAACGCAGGCGCCAGAGCAGCACCATGGCCAGCATCACACAGGCACGCTGCACCGGCACCTGAAAACCGGCCAGCACGCCGTAGACCAGTGCGGCGGCAAGTGCCAGCGCACAGGCACAAGGCAACCAGGGCAACCTTGGCGGCCACCAGCCAAGGCGCGCCAGCCCGGCAATCAAGGCATACACCAACCCGGCCAGCAGCCCCACATGCTGGCCAGAGATCACCAGCAAGTGCACCGTACCGGTTGCCTGCAACGCCTGCCAGTCTTCGCGCGCCAACCCGCCGCCATCACCCAGTACCAGCGCGGCCAGCGCCGCCTCCCGGCCTTGGGCATCCACAGCCAACAAGCGCTGGCGCAGGTGATCGCGCCAGGCCGCTGTCGCCGGTGCCAGGCGCTCGCCGGCCTTGACGCTGCCGGTGGCACCGATACGCCGGGCCAACAGGCTCGCTTCCTGATCGGGACCATGAGGATTGAGCAAACCGGAGGGGCGTTTGAGGCTGACGGCCAATCGCCAACGCTCACCGCTGTTGACCGCTGGCCCGCCAAACCAGCTGAGCTGTATTCGCCGGGGCAATTGCGCACGGCGAGAGTGGGCAGCGCTCAGCTCGAAGCGCACCGAGCGCGCGCCCTGCTCCGGCAAGCCTGTGACCCGGCCTTCAATCCACAAGGTACGGCCATCGAGTTCTGCCGCCAGACGCTGGTCCAGCGCCGATTGCGCCGAGACACAGGCCCAGCTCAACCCCAGCAGAAACAACCCGATTGGCCAGAGCCGCGAAGGCAAGCAGGAAAGTCCGACAACTGTCAGCAGGACAAGTCCCCAGACAGACGGCAAAGCCGGTAGAAACCCGAGGCTGATCAGCCCGAGCGCAAGCGCCAACATCCCTGTGCGCATAAGGTTGAAGCTCCAGAAGTGAACCACCTCCTGAGGCTTAGATCAGTGACGGCAAGCGCTCGCTAAATAATTGTCACAAAGTCTGAATAAGGCACTTTTAGAATCCGTGCATACTGGCACCCTTCAGATTGCCGAGACCCCACATGCCGCGTCGTCTCTTCAAACGCTACATGCCCGATCCGACCAGCATCAGGGAACACAAATCCTTACGCTTTCTCGGCCGGCTGTTGCACGACCCCAACCTCTGGCACCTCAACCGGCATTCGGTTGCGCGGGCCATGGCCGTCGGTCTGTTCGCCGCCTTTATCCCGGTTCCGATGCAGATGCTACTGGCCGCCAGCCTGGCGATCATGGTGCGCGGCAACCTGCCGATCGCGGTCAGCCTGGTGTGGCTGACCAACCCGATCACCATGCCGCCGGTGTTCTTCTGCACCTACCAGATGGGCGCCTGGCTGATGCAGATTCCGCCACGCAGCCTGCCCGAAGAACTGACCTTCGAATGGATCACCGACCAGCTGTCGACCTTGTGGCAGCCGTTCCTGCTCGGTTCAGTGGTGTGTGGCGTGTTGCTCGGCGCCCTCGCCTACTGCCTGACTATGCTCTACTGGCGCTGGTGGGTAGGCCGGCAGTGGCGCCGGCGCAAGGTCAAGCAATCAGGTACGCATTCCTCGCCCGCTGACCAATAGGCGCGTACAACCGACATACAGCACCGCAGTGGCGACCAGCATGAAGCTGATGGCCACGCCGATACGGATATCCGACACGCCGAGAATGCCATAGCGGAACGAGTTGACCATGTGCAGCACCGGGTTGGCCATCGACACGGTCTGCCAGAACGGCGGCAGCAGGGTAATCGAGTAGAACACCCCGCCCAGGTAGGTCAGCGGCGTCAGCACGAAGGTCGGGATGATCGAGATATCATCGAAGTTGCGTGCGAACACCGCATTGATGAAGCCCAGCAACGAGAAGATCGTCGCCGTCAGCAGCACCACGACAATGGTCACGCCCAGGTGGTGCACCTGCAGGTCGGTGAAGAACAACGACAGCAACGTGACGATCACCCCCACCGCCAGGCCGCGCAATACACCGCCCAGGGTGTAGCCGACGAGGATGGTGTGCGGCGACACCGGCGACACCATCAGCTCCTCGATCGAGCGCTGGAATTTACTGCCGAAAAAGCTCGACACCACGTTGCCGTAGGAGTTGGTGATCACCGACATCATGATCAGCCCCGGGACGATGTACTCCATGTAGGTGAAACCGCCCATGTCGCCAATTTGCCGGCCAATCAGGTTACCGAAGATCACGAAATACAGAACCATGGTGATTGCCGGAGGCAGCAAGGTCTGCGGCCAGATCCGGGTGAAGCGGCGTACTTCGCGGTAGACGATGGTATTGAGGGCGACCAGGTTGGCGCTCAGTTCCGAACTCATACCGCCACCTTTGCCAGGTTTTTCTCAACCAGGGACACGAACAGCTCCTCGAGACGATTGGTCTTGTTGCGCAGGCTCTGCACCTCGATGTTCTGCAGCGCCAGCTGGCCGAACAGCGCGGTGATGCCCACTTCCTTGTCCACTTGCACTTCCAGGGTGTGCGGGGTGATCAGACGGCACGGATAACCGACCAGGTGTGGCGCCTGGGGCAAGTCCTGCTTGAGGTCGAGCAGGAAGGTCTCGACATGCAGTTTGCTCAGCAAGGCACGCATGCTGGTGTTCTCGACGATGGTGCCGTGGTCGATGATGCCGATGTGGCGGCACAACTGTTCAGCCTCTTCCAGGTAATGGGTGGTGAGGATGATGGTGATGCCTTTCTGGTTGAGCTCGGTAAGGAAGCTCCACATCGAACGGCGCAGCTCGATGTCGACGCCCGCGGTGGGCTCGTCGAGGATCAACAGGCGCGGCTCGTGAATCAGGGCGCGGGCGATCATCAACCGGCGTTTCATGCCGCCGGACAGCGCACGCGACGGTGCATTGCGCTTGTCCCACAGGCCGAGCTGGGTCAGGTACTGCTCGGCACGCTCCTTGGCCACCTTGGCCGGAATGCCGTAGTAACCGGCCTGGGTCACGACGATGTCAAAGGTCTTTTCGAACTGGTTGAAGTTGAATTCCTGCGGCACCACGCCAATGCAACGCTTGAGCGCGGCGGGTTGACGATCAAGGTCGTGACCGAAAATATTCACGCTGCCGCTGGTCTTGTTGACCAGGGTCGAAAGGATGCCGATGGTGGTGGATTTACCGGCGCCATTGGGGCCGAGCAAGGCGAAGAAGTCACCTTCGGCGACATCCAGGTCAATACCCTTGAGGGCCTGGAAACCGTTGCCGTAGGTTTTGGTTAGCTGCCTTATGGACAGAGCAGAACTCATAGCGGGTCGCGTACCAGTGTGGAAGGTTCTAGACGCGGCCGGGCAAGGCCGGCCGCAGTGAATATGACCATGGTGCTTGTGCAGACCGGACAAGTACAGTCATGTGTATCGATAATAACTATCAGATTGACCGTAGTTACCCGATCAACAGCGATCAGGTCAGTGCGGTCATCACTGCCGCCTGGTACGCCGGGCGCTCCCGCAAGCGTTCATACCAGGCGCGCAGGTGACGCATTTCGGGACGCTCGATAGGCATCTCGAACCAGGCATACGCAAAACAGCCCAGCGGAATGTCGCCCATGCCCAGGGTATCGCCGGACAGATACGGCGAATTGGCCAAGGCCTGATCTGCAATCGAAAGCAGCTGCGCGCAGGTCTTGTGCGCGGCGTTGATTGCCAGCCAATCCCGCTGCTCTTCAGGCGTGCGCACCATGCCCCAGAACAAGGGGCGAAACGGCGTGGCGAGCGACGAGGTGACCCAGTCCATCCACTTGTCCGCCTCGGCGCGCTTGCGCGCGTCCGTCTCATACCAACCCGACGCGCTACCGTATTGCGCGCACAGGTAGCGTACGATGGCATTGGACTCCCAAAGCACCAGACCGTCGTCTTCGATCATCGGCACCAGGCCGTTGGGGTTCAATACCCGGTATTGCGGGTCATTGACCAGGCCGAAGGCGCCCCCGGCATTTATCGACTCATACTCAAGGCCAAGCTCTTCGGCACACCACAGTGCTTTCCTGACATTGGTCGAGTTCTTCCTACCCCAGATCTTGAGCATGACATATCCCTATTGGTTTGACGGGTCGCCCAGTCTACTCCAGGCGATCACGCTGGCAATCGTCTGGCATTCAGGCGAACTCCTGAGGTCATGTCCTGTCACTGTTCAGGCAAGCCGTTTAGCCGATGCGGTCTAAGCTTCGATGGATGGCGAAATGCCCTGATGTTTCACGGAGGAACTTCCTATGTTGCTGTTGTGGTTAGTGGTCCTGGTGATCGGCGTGGCTTACCTGGCCCACCGTCGCATTGCCGCCTTGCCAGCATTGGGCATCGTCGCCCTGTACCTGCTGGCGATGGGCATTTTCAGCCATTCACCGGTCTGGTTGCTGACGATCTTCTGGCTGTTGCTGGCCGCCGTGGCCGCCCCGCTGCTGCTCCCCGACCTGCGCCGCAACGTGCTCAGCGCACCGTTGTTCGGCTGGTTCCAGCGTACCCTGCCGCCGATGTCGCAGACCGAACGCGAAGCCATCGACGCCGGCACCGTGTGGTGGGACGGCGAATTGTTCAGCGGCCGCCCGGACTGGAACACCCTGCTCGGCTATTCCAAGGCCGAACTCACCGAAGAAGAACAGGCCTTTATCGATGGCCCCACCGAAGCACTCTGCGCCATGGTCAGCGACTGGCAGATCGGCCAGGACCTGGACCTGCCACCCGCCGCCTGGGAGCACATCAAGCACCATGGTTTCTTCGCCTTGATCATCCCCAAGGAGTACGGCGGCAAGGGTTTCTCGGCCTATGCCCACTCGCAGGTGGCGATGAAGCTGGCGACCCGCAGCGGCGACCTCGCCTCGACAGTCATGGTGCCCAACTCCCTCGGCCCGGCCGAACTGCTACTGCACTATGGTACCGACCAGCAGCGCAATCACTATCTGCCGCGCCTGGCCCGTGGTGACGAGATCCCCTGCTTCGCCCTCACCGGCCCGCTGGCCGGCTCCGATGCTGGCGCCATGCCCGATACCGGCGTCATCTGCAAAGGCCAGTGGCAAGGCGAGGAAGTCATCGGCCTGCGCCTCAACTGGGAAAAGCGCTACATCACCCTCGGCCCTGTCGCCACCCTGCTGGGTCTTGCCTTCAAGGCCTACGACCCCGAACACCTGCTGGGCGACAAGGAAGAACTGGGCATCAGCCTGGCACTGATCCCCACCGACATCCCTGGCGTCGAGATCGGCAAGCGCCACCTGCCGTTGGGCGCGGCGTTCATGAACGGCCCCAACAGCGGCAAGGATGTGTTCGTGCCGCTGGACTTCCTCATCGGCGGCCAGGACATGCTCGGCAAGGGCTGGATGATGCTGATGAACTGCCTGTCGGTGGGCCGCTCGATCTCCCTGCCGGCAGTGGGCACGGGCGCGGCCAAATACACCAGCCTGGTCACCGGCCAATATGCGCGTATCCGTGAGCAGTTCAATGTGCCACTGGCGGCCTTCGAAGGTATCCAGGAATCCCTCGCGCGCATCGGCGGCAACGCCTTCCTGATGGACAGCGCGCGCCTGCTCACCGCCAAGGCCGTGGACCTGGGCGAGAAACCCTCGGTGCTCTCGGCGATCCTCAAGTACCACCTCACCGAGCGCGGCCGTGAGTGCATCCAGCACGCCATGGATGTGCATGGCGGCAAGGGCATCATCATGGGCCCGAACAACTACCTGGGGCGCAACTGGCAAGGCGTGCCGATCTTTATTACCGTCGAGGGTGCCAACATCCTCTCGCGCAACCTGATGATCTTCGGCCAGGGCGCGATTCGCTGCCATCCGTTCGTGCTCAAGGAAATGGCTTTGGCCGGCCGCGAAGACCACGACCAGGCACTCAAGGAGTTCGACCAACTGCTCATGCAGCACATCGGCTTTGCCGTGGGCAACGCCGCCAGCACCCTGGTCCTCGGCCTGGGCCTGGGTCACTTCGAGAAAGTCCCGGGCGATGCCTTGAGCCAGGGTTACTTTCGTGCCCTCAACCGTCAGGCGGCGGCCTTCGCCCTGCTCGCGGACCTGTGCATGATGCTGCTCGGCGGCGAACTCAAACGCCGCGAACGCCTGTCGGCGCGCCTGGGCGATGTGCTCAGCCACCTGTACCTGGGCTCGGCTGCACTCAAGCGTTACCACGACCTGAACTCGCCCGAGCACCTGCAACCGCTATTGCGCTGGGCCATGGAAGAAAGCCTCGGCCAAGCCGAAAAAGCCCTGGACCGGCTGCTCGACAACTTCCCCAATCGCTTGCTCGGTTACGCCCTGCGCCTGGTGGTGTTCCCGTTCGGGCGCCGCCACAGCGGGCCAAGCGATGAACTGGACGCCGAGATCGCCGAACTGATTGGCCGCGCCAAGGGCGACCCGGCCCTGGAAGAACTGCTTGCCGGTTGCTACCGACCGCAAGCGGAGGGTGACCCGGTTGCGGCCCTGCAACAGGCCTACGAGCAACTCAGCGCAAGCGAGCCGCTGCGCAAAAAGCTGCAGCAGGCACTCAAGAGCGGCCAGGTCGCCGCCGCCCCGGGCGAATCGGTAATCGATGCTGCCCTGCATGCCGGCGTGCTGCAAGCCGTTGAGGCGCAAAGCCTGCATGCCGCTGAAACGGCACGCCGCCGGGTGATCGATGTGGACGCCTTCAACAAGGAGGAACTGCTACCGGCCGACGGCAAGATTCGCTAAGAGCCGGGACATCGGGCGCCGGGCGCCGTATACTCCCGCGCCCGTTTTTGCTCAAGAGGATTGCCAGCATGGCTACCGATCGCCTGGAATATCATCTCGCCCTGCTCACCCACCTGCGCACCATCCTGGTTGCCTTGGGCGAAGCCGAGCAGGTACCGGAAGAAAGCCACGCGCTGTTTCTGGAGCGCTTCGACGAGCTGATGCTGCAACTGCCGGTCGACCCGGAAAGCACCTATCTTGGCCAGGACATCATCTGCCAGGTCATCCAGCGCTACCCGCAAATCGCTCACCTGGTCCCGCGCGACCTGCTGTGGTTCTTTGGCGGCGACTGCCTGCACTTCATGCCGGAGAACGAGCTGGACATGTACCAGGAACTGGAAGAGCGCCGCTTCGAAGCCGAGCAGAATGACGAGCCCTTCGACTGGAATCAGGAAAAACAGCTGCTGAGCATGTCGGACGACGACAGCAAGCATTAAGCGCTACAGGCGCGCAGGGCTGACAACAGTCCTGCCGTCTGCAGGTGGCGGTTAAAACCGAGACGAAAAAAAACGCCGTTCAAATGAACGGCGTTTCTTTATTTGGAGCGGGAAACGAGACTCGAACTCGCGACCCCGACCTTGGCAAGGTCGTGCTCTACCAACTGAGCTATTCCCGCAAATTTTGTAGCGACCGGCAAACCGGCAAGAACAAGCGCTGATGCCCTTGTTCCATCACTACAGCGTTATCAAACGCTGGAGCACCATATTTGGAGCGGGAAACGAGACTCGAACTCGCGACCCCGACCTTGGCAAGGTCGTGCTCTACCAACTGAGCTATTCCCGCAAAAATGGCGTCCCCTAGGGGACTCGAACCCCTGTTACCGCCGTGAAAGGGCGGTGTCCTAGGCCACTAGACGAAGGGGACGACGCCCGAAACATGCAATGCATGCTTCAGTTACCAACTCAAACCGTTAAGATCTGACGCTGGGTTTTTACAAGCCCTGCCGTTAAGCAAAGCCTTTGTAAACTGGAGCGGGAAACGAGACTCGAACTCGCGACCCCGACCTTGGCAAGGTCGTGCTCTACCAACTGAGCTATTCCCGCATTGGCGTCCCCTAGGGGACTCGAACCCCTGTTACCGCCGTGAAAGGGCGGTGTCCTAGGCCACTAGACGAAGGGGACACACTACAACATTCACTCCCTGCCGCGTTTCGCTGTGTGCTTTACGCTGCAAGTGGCGCGCATTCTAGGGATGCTTTGATAAGCCGTCAACCCCTCTGTATAAATTTATTTAAATCAATGACTTCGCGAAGCTTTGCAGCCTTCTGCCAGGCCATCGCGCGCCTTACGCTTGACGTTTTTTTTCTGACGCTCTACCCGCCTTCGGCCCAGCAGCCACGGCAGGTTGAAAGCAAAAGGCCATCAACTACCCCCCAGGCAACTGCCAAACAGCTCTATCCGGCTAAAAGCTAAGCCACTACACTCAAACAGTAAATCATCCTGTATGAGGCGTTAACGGTGACACCACTTCTGATCACCCTGCTTATAGTAGCGGGGATCGCGTTATTGATCGTGATCGGCTACCTGAACAACGTGGTCGAGAACAACAAGCTCGAGCGTGCCCGGCTGAAGATCGAGCTGGCCGAACGTTTGCGCCGTTGTGGCGAAATCACCGAAACCTTTCCTGGCCAGTTGATGACCCCGGCACTCAAGTTGCTACTGACCCGCCTGGAACTCAACCTCAACCAGCGCCGACTGGCCCTGGACAAACACAGCCGCGACATCCGGGCGCGGATTGCCGAGCTTGAAGGGCTGATCGCCAAGGGTGAGGCGCTGCCGGTGAACAATCCGCCGATGCCGATTCAAACCGAAGCCCGGGCCAAGGATGTCCGCTTCCTGCTCGAAGGCATGCATAACCAGATTACCCGTGCTGCTCAGGAAGGCTTCCTGCCGACCAACGAGGCCAAGTACTGGGTCAAGGAAATCCGCCATATCCTGGTACTGCTGCACATCGAGTTCTTCAACAACCTCGGCCAGCAGGCGCTGCAGCAAAACCAGCCAGGGCATGCACGCCTGGCGTTCGAGCGCGGCGTGCAGTACTTGCGCAAGCAGCCGGACCCGGCGGTTTACCGCGAGCAGCTCGAGTACATGGAGAAGCTGTTGGCCCGCGCCAACGCTCAGGTGCTGAGCCAGCTGGAACCGGCCGCGGACGAAACCAACGCCTTGACCGAAGGCCTGAAAACCGACACCACCGAAGACTGGAAGAAGAAAGTCATCTACGACTGAGTTCTGGTTGACCCGATCGCCGGCAAGGCCGGCTCCCACAGGTCCTGTATACACCGAACCTTGTGGGAGCCGGCCTTGCCGGCGATCGAGTGCAAAGCGCTCGTCAGCAATCAGTCAAACGCAGAAAGATCCCCGCCAAGCGCTCCAGCCCCGCCTGATCCACCTCACTGAAGCGCGCCAGCTTAGGGCTGTCCAGGTCCAGCACGCCAATCAAGCGCCCGTCCTTGACCAGCGGAATCACCAGCTCACTGTTCGATGCACTGTCACAGGCAATGTGCCCGGGAAATGCGTGCACGTCTTCGACCCGCTGGGTTTCCCGGCTGGCCGCGGCCGCACCGCATACACCGCGACCGAAGGGAATACGCACACAGGCCACCTGCCCCTGAAACGGCCCGAGCACCAGTTGCTCGTTGCGATTGAGGTAGAAGCCAGCCCAGTTCAAGTCATCGACCTGGCTATAGAGGAACGCCGAAAACTGCGCGGCGTTGGCAATGAAGTCACGCTCATCGGCAAACAGGGCTTCCAGCTGAGCCGCCAGCAGGCCGTAGCCTTCGAGGCCAGCGCCGGTAGCGTTGAGGTCGATCATGGTTTTTGCTCCAACAGTTTCAGCCCGACCCAATAGCGGGCGAACTGGTAGGCGCATCTGCCGTTACGGTTGCCGCGGCCGGTCGCCCAGCGTACAGCGAGAATGTCCAGCTCCTCGTCGCGGCTCCAGACCAGCTCCGCGCGCCGGGCCAGCTGGCCGATCCAGTGTTCGACCACGTTGAGGAAGTGCTCCTGGGTGAAGGGGTAAAACGACAGCCACAGGCCGAAGCGGTCAGACAGGGCAATCTTGTCTTCCACCGCCTCGTTGGGGTGCAGCTCGCCGTCGACCATCTTCCAGTTTTCGTTGTCGCTCTGTTTCTCCGGCACCAGGTGGCGGCGGTTCGAGGTAGCGTACAGCAGCACGTTATCCGGGGCCTGCTCCAGCGAGCCATCGAGCACGCTCTTGAGCACCCGGTAATCGCCCTCCCCGGCTTCGAACGACAGGTCATCGCAGAACAGCACGAAGCGTTGCGGCAGTTTCTGCAGTTGCTCAACCACCCGCGGCAAGTCGGCCAGGTGATCACGCTCGATTTCGATCAGGCGCAGGCCGGCCTCGGCATGCTCGGCCAGCAACGCTCGCACCAGCGATGACTTGCCGGTACCGCGCGAACCCCAGAGCAGTGCATGGTTGGCAGGCATGCCATCAAGAAACTGGCGGGTGTTGCGCCCCAGTTGCTCGCGCTGCTGATCGACACCGATCAGGTCGGACAGGCGCATGTCGAGGCTGACCTCCAGCGGCAACAGGTAGCCGCTACGGCCATCACGCTGCCAGCGCGCAGCCAGGCATTGCGACCAGTCGATGTTCGCACGCACCGCCGGCAACAAGGGCTCAAGGCGGGCAAGCACGGTTTCTGCACGTTCCAGAAAAGCATTCAAACGAGAGTCCACAAGATTTCCTCAAGACAGTTGCAAGGACAAAGGCATAGCTGAATGTGTGACAGGGCGTGCCAGCAGCCGGGACTGATCGGCTATGCTTGCGCAGCGCACGGAATGTGAAACTGGCTCGGGACTCATGGATATCAAGTTCACCAATCGCCTGTCCTACAAGCAAGCCCGGCTGACGGTCCTGGTCGGCTTCATCCTGGGTACATTGCTCAGTCTCATCCAGATCGGTATCGATTATGCCAGTGAAGACGCCTCTATCAACCGCGAGATGCTGTCGCTGCTGGAAATCAGCCATAACCCGGCCTCGCGCATCGCGTACAACATCGATGCCGAGCTGGCCCAGGAGCTGACCCGCGGCTTGCTGCAATCGCCGGCGATCACCCGCGCCTGGCTGATCGACAACAACGACACCGTACTCGCCGATGTTCAGCGCCCACGCCAGGAAAGCAGCTACCGGCTGATCAGCGATTTCCTCTTCAGTGAGTCACGCCAGTTCCAGGACCGGCTGTTTCTCAGCCATATGCCCGACGAGTCCCTGGGCACGCTGTTCCTGGACGTCGACACTTTTGCCTTCGGCAGCCGCTTTCTCAAGCGTGCCGAAGTCACCTTGCTCAACGGTTTCATCCGCAGCCTGATTCTGACCGGCATTCTTCTCGGCCTGTTCTACATCATGCTGACCCAACCGCTGGTACGGGTGATCAGGGCCTTAAGCAACAGCGATTCACGCAATCCGTCGCAGTCCAAGCTGTCGTTCCCACCGGGCCATGAACTCGACGAGATCGGCGTGCTGGTCAAGGTCGCCAACCAGCAGTTCGTCAGCATGGCCACCGAGATCCAGCAACGGCGCAACGCCGAAAACCGCCTGACCGATTACCTCAACGAACTGGAGAACATCGTCTCGGCGCGCACCAATGAGCTCAAGGCCAGCAACACCCGTCTGAGCCAGTCCAATGAAGAGCTCGAAGTCGCCCGGCGCCGCGCCCTGGACATGGCTCAGGCCCGCGCGGCCTTCCTGGCCAACATGAGCCACGAAATTCGCACGCCGCTCAATGGCCTGCTGGGCATGATCGCCCTGTCCCTGGACAGCCCGCTCAATGCCGAGCAACGTCAACAGCTGTCGATCGCCCACGACTCGGGAAAAGTGCTGGTCGAGCTGCTCAACGATATTCTCGACCTGTCCAAGTTCGACGCCGGGCAGCTTGAACTCGAGCGCATCCCCTTCGACCTCGGCGCCCTGGTCGAAGACACCGCCAATCTGCTGTCGCAGAACGCCGCACCGAGTGTCGAGCTGACCTGCCTGATCGATCCGCTGTTTCCCTCGATGGTACTCGGCGACCCAACCCGGGTGCGGCAGATCGTCAGCAACCTGCTGTCCAATGCCTTGAAATTCACCCGCTTCGGCCGTGTCGATGTGCGCCTGACCAGCTACCCCGGCGGTATTCGCCTGGACGTCTGCGATACCGGCATCGGCATCCCCAGTGAAGCCCAGGTGCGGATCTTCCAGCCCTTCACCCAGGCCGGTGCCGGAATCACACGCCAGTACGGCGGTACCGGCCTGGGGCTGGCGCTCACCAACAACCTCTGCGAAGCCATGCAGGGGCGCCTGAGCATCAGCTCCGAAGCCGGTTTCGGTAGCCAGTTCAGCGCCGAATTGCCCTTGCCCAGCCACACCCCGGCAGTCCCTGCACAACCGTTGCAGGGTAGCGTTGCCGCAATCAGTAATGCCAGCAGCGGCCTGGCCGAACTGTTGCTCACCCTGCTGCCCGGCTGGGGCCTGGACTACCAGCGCTACGATCATCCGACGCAACTTGGGCAGGCACAGCCAGATCTGCTGATCACCGACGACCTGGACTGCCTGTTCAGCCTGCGCCCGCAGATCAGCGCGCCGATTCTGCTGGTGACCGCCTATGGCAACTTCCTGCCCGGTGAACAGGCCGCACACCTGGCGCCGTTGCAGCAGCAGGCGCGACCGCTGGCGCGCAATGCCCTGTATCAGACGCTGCGGCGCACCCTGCATGGCACCGACAACATCAACCAGTCCCCATTGGACGGCGCCCAGCACAGTGAACGGCGCGCGCGCATCCTGCTGGTCGAGGACAACCCGGTGAATCAATTGGTGGCCAAGGGCATGCTGGCCAAGCTCGGCTGCGAGGTCAGCGTTGCCGCCCATGGCGCCGAAGCCCTGGAACAGCTGGAACAGGCACCATTCGACCTGGTGCTGATGGACTGCAACATGCCAGTGATGGACGGCTACGAAGCCAGCCGGCGCATCCGCCAGAGCGGACGCTGGCCAGACCTGCCGATCGTCGCCCTGACCGCCAACGCCATGCCCGAGGAACGCGAACGTTGCCGGGCAGCGGGGATGAGTGATTACCTGGCCAAACCGTTTCGCCGCGAAGAACTGCTGGCGCTGATCGATCACTGGGTGCCGCTGAAGGCTACCTGAGCAGCTTTTCGATCGAGCCGGTCAAGGCGTCCGGCTTGGTGCTTGGCGCATAGCGGCTGACCTTGCCGGTGGCCGGATCAATCAGGAACTTGGTGAAGTTCCACTTGATCCCTTGCAAGCCGAACAAACCGGGCGCGCGCTTTTTCAACTCGACGAACAACGGATGGGCACCGCTGCCGTTGACCTCGATCTTGCGAAACAACGGGAAGCTGACACCGAAGTTGAGCTCGCAGAACTGCGCGATCTCCTGCGCATCACCGGGTTCCTGCTTGCCGAACTGATTGCAGGGAAAGCCCAGCACCACCAGCCCCTGTTCGCGATAACGCTGCCAGAGCTGCTCCAGGCCTTTGTACTGCGGAGTAAAACCGCACTGGCTGGCGGTGTTGACCACCAGTAGCGCCTTGGCGGGGTAATCGGCCAGGGCTTTTTGCTCACCGGTGAGGGTAATGCAGGGGATCTTCAGCATTGCGTCGGCCATGACCTTTCTCCTTTTATCAGCGGGGCACCAGGTCCAGGCAGACCGAGTTGATGCAATAGCGTAGCCCGGTCGGCGGCGGGCCGTCAGGGAACACGTGCCCCAGGTGGGCGTCACACTTGGCGCAGGTCACCTCGGTGCGGATCATACCGTGGGAGGTGTCGCGAATCTCGATCATCGCGCTGTCGGCAATCGGCTCGTAAAAACTGGGCCAGCCGCATCCGGAGTCAAATTTGGCTTTCGAATCGAACAGCGCTTCGCTGCAGCAGATGCAATGGTAGACGCCGTCGGTCTTGGTGCCATTGTACTTGCCGCTGAACGGCCGCTCGGTGCCCTTCAGGCGGCACACGTTGTACTGCTCGGGGTCGAGCATGGCGCGCCATTCTTCGAGGGTTTTCTCGAGTTTTTCCATCATCAGGCCTCATCTGTCCAAAAACCCCGCGCCATGGCTTTTCCACAGGGCGGGCGGCACGTATATTATTGCGCCTCATCAGACATCAGTCTGGCACCCGCGTCACACGCATATCAAACGTTTTCACAGCGCATTGCGCGGCGATCTTTTCTAATCGGGATCACATCATGCAGGTCAGCAAATCGAACAAGCTCGCCAATGTCTGCTACGACATTCGCGGCCCGGTGCTCAAGCACGCCAAACGCCTGGAAGAGGAAGGCCATCGCATCCTCAAGCTGAACATCGGCAACCCGGCACCCTTTGGTTTCGAGGCGCCGGACGAGATCCTCCAGGACGTGATCCGCAACCTGCCGACCGCCCAGGGCTACAGCGACTCCAAAGGCCTGTTCAGCGCGCGCAAGGCGGTCATGCAGTACTACCAGCAAAAGCAGGTAGAAGGTGTCGGCATTGAAGACATCTATCTGGGCAACGGCGTCTCCGAACTGATCGTGATGTCGATGCAGGCGCTGCTCAACAATGGCGACGAAGTGCTGATCCCGGCTCCGGACTATCCGCTGTGGACCGCCGCGGTAAGCCTGGCCGGCGGCAACCCGGTGCACTACCTGTGCGACGAGCAGGCCGACTGGTTCCCGGACCTGGACGACATCAAGGCCAAGATCACCTCCAACACCAAGGCCCTGGTGATCATCAACCCGAACAACCCGACCGGCGCGGTGTACTCGCGCGAGCTGCTGCTGGGTATGCTCGAACTGGCCCGCCAGCACAACCTGGTGGTGTTCTCCGACGAGATCTACGACAAGATCCTCTACGACGAAGCCGTGCACATCAGCACCGCTTCGCTGGCGCCGGACCTGCTTTGCCTGACCTTCAACGGCCTGTCCAAGTCCTACCGGGTGGCGGGTTTCCGTTCCGGCTGGCTGGCCATCTCCGGGCCCAAGCATCACGCCCAGAGCTACATCGAAGGCATCGACATGCTGGCCAACATGCGCCTGTGCGCCAACGTGCCGAGCCAGCACGCGATCCAGACCGCCCTCGGTGGCTACCAGAGCATCAACGACCTGGTACTGCCGCAAGGCCGCCTGCTCGAGCAGCGCAACCGTACCTGGGAGCTGCTCAACAGCATTCCCGGGGTCAGTTGCGTCAAGCCGATGGGTGCGCTGTATGCGTTCCCGCGCATTGATCCGAAGGTCTGCCCGATCCACAACGACGAGAAATTCGTCCTCGACCTGCTGCTCTCGGAGAAACTGCTGATCGTTCAGGGGACAGCCTTCAACTGGCCGTGGCCGGACCACTTCCGCGTGGTGACCCTGCCCCGGGTCGACGACCTGGAGCAGGCCATTGGCCGTATCGGAAACTTCCTGAAGACATATCAGCAGTAACCTACCGTTGATATGGAATCGTCTGCGCCATTAGCGGCGCAGACCTTACACACCGAGTTTTCAGCACTGATATCACCCGCCGCTCTGGCGTGCGGGTTGCTGGAATTCGTCTGTAATACAGGCAAGTACACAGTTTGAAATAGTCGCCCGGTTGAATCACCGCAGCGCGCACCTTATATACCCCGCATACGTGACACTTTTATCCGTCAGGAGAACGTAACAACCATGATGCGCATCTTACTGTTTGTGGCCACCAACCTCGCGGTTGTGCTGATTGCCAGCATTACCCTGAGCCTGTTTGGCTTCAACGGGTTCATGGCGGCCAACGGGGTTGACCTCAAACTCGACCAGCTGCTGATTTTCTGCGCGGTATTCGGCTTTGCCGGCTCGCTGATCTCGCTGTTCATCTCCAAGTGGATGGCGAAGATGAGCACCGGCACCCAGATCATCAGCCAACCGCGCACCCGCCACGAACAATGGCTGCTGCAGACCGTCGAGGAGCTGTCCCGCGAAGCCGGCATCAAGATGCCGGAAGTCGGTATCTTCCCGGCTTACGAGGCCAACGCCTTCGCCACCGGCTGGAACCGCAACGATGCCCTGGTAGCGGTCAGCCAGGGCCTGCTCGAGCGTTTTTCGCCCGATGAAGTGCGCGCCGTACTGGCCCACGAAATCGGCCACGTGGCCAACGGCGACATGGTCACCCTGGCCCTGGTGCAAGGCGTGGTCAACACCTTCGTGATGTTCTTTGCCCGCATCATCGGCAACTTCGTCGACAAGGTGATTTTCAAGAACGAAGAAGGCCAGGGCATTGCCTACTACATTGCAACCATCGTCGCCGAACTGGTACTGGGCATTCTGGCCAGCATCATCGTCATGTGGTTCTCGCGCAAACGCGAGTTCCGCGCCGACGAAGCCGGTGCCCGCCTGGCCGGCACCAACGCAATGATCGGCGCCCTGCAGCGCCTGCGCTCGGAACAAGGCGTGCCGGTGCACATGCCCGACACCCTCAATGCCTTCGGCATCAATGGCGGCCTCAAGCAGGGCCTGGCTGGCCTGCTGATGAGCCACCCGCCGCTGGAAGACCGTATCGAAGCCCTGCGCCGTCGCGGCTGATCGGACACCGGTAACAAAAAAGGGCGACTTCGGTCGCCCTTTTGCATTTCAGCGCTGCAGGCGGTACACCCGCTCGGACAGCTGCGGCACTGCGGCCTGAACGAACTTGGGGCTTTCGGCGAGAATGTCCCGCGCCTCCAGCTCAAGAGGCTGCCAGTCAGCAAACAACTGCTGCACCTCAGCATCGACCACGGCAAAGGGCGGCCCCGGCAGCAGGGCCTGGTCGTAATCCATGGTGATCAACAGCCCCTGGCAACCTTGCGCCAGGCACCCGCTGAGCAGCGCCGCATAGCGCTCGCGCAACGCCGGCGGCAAGGCGATCACCGCCGCTCGGTCATACAGCGCACTGCAGTCAGCGATATCTTCAGCATTCAGGGCAAAGAAATCTCCGCACCAAAGCTCCAGATTACCGCTGCGATAGGTCGTGAACACACCTTGCTGAGCGACCTCAGGCTGTAACTGCTGCTCGCTGAAAAAGTCCTCCACGGCACGCTGGGAAAGCTCGATGCCGAGCACCCGATGGCCCTGCCCGGCCAGCCAGGCCAGGTCCAGGCTTTTGCCACACAGGGGCACCAGCACCTTGCTGCCGGACGCCAGGCCCAGGGCCGGCCAATATTGTTGCAGGTAGCTGTTGACCTGCCCCTGATGAAAGCCGATCTGGTTGTCTGCCCAGCGCTTGTGCCAGAACTCTGCCTGCATGGCATACCTCGAATTATTCGATCAGATTATGCAAAAACTTATATTGGAATTAGATCAATGATCTGCCTGAAGATAGCCCCATCTTAACCTTCAGGACGCTCCCCATGCTGCCCAGCCTGTTTATTTCTCATGGCTCGCCGATGCTCGCCCTCGAGCCAGGCGCCAGCGGCCCGGCCCTGCAGCGCCTGGCAAGGCAACTAGCGCGACCCAAGGCCATCGTGGTGGTCTCCGCGCACTGGGAGAGCCGCGAGCTGTGGGTATCCAGCCATCCCCACCCCGAGACCTGGCATGACTTCGGCGGTTTTCCCGCCGCCCTGTTTGCCGTGCAATACCCCGCGCCCGGCGAGCCGGCGCTGGCCGAACGCCTCAAGCACCTGCTGTGCGATGCCGGCCTGCCGGCCCGCCTGGACCCCAAGCGACCGTTCGATCATGGCACCTGGGTACCCTTGTCGCTGATGTACCCGGCCGCCGACATTCCCGTGGTACAGGTTTCACTACCCAGCCAGCTGGGCCCACAACTGCAGGAACGGATGGGCAAAGCGCTGTCCGGGCTGCGCGAAGAAGGCATCCTGCTGATCGGCTCAGGCAGCATTACCCACAACCTGCGCGAACTGGATTGGCAGGCCGGCCCGGACAGCGTCGAGCCCTGGGCCCTGGCATTTCGTGACTGGATGATCGACAAGCTGGCAGCCGACGACACCCCTGCCCTGCATGACTACCGCCAGCGGGCGCCGTTTGCAGTGCGCAACCATCCGAGCGATGAGCACTTGTTGCCGCTGAACTTCGCCCGGGGTGCAGGTGGGCGCTTCGGGATTGCCCACCAGGGGTTTACGCTCGGGGCGCTGGGGATGGATATCTACCGGTTCGACTGATCCTGCGCGCTCGATCGCTGGCAAGACCGGCTCCCACAGGGTAGATGCACGCTCCCACTACAGACAATTGCTCCCACGGACAGCGCCACAGCTTGGCACAGGCAAAAAAAATCCCCGAACCAGTCGGGGATTTTTTTATCGCTCGCGGATCAGTCTTCGCGGTAACGGCGCAGCTTCAGCTGCTTGCCGGCAACACGAGTGTCCTTGAGCTTGGTCAGCAGACGCTCCAGGCCTTCTTCCGGCAGCTCGACCAGGCTGAAGCTGTCGCGCACCTGGATGCGGCCGATGGCTTCGCGGGCCAGGCCGCCTTCGTTGAGGATGGCGCCCAGCAGGTTCTTGGCGGCGATACCGTCACGCGCGCCCAGCGCGGTACGGCAGCGAGCACGACCTTCGCCCAGCGGCATCGGTGCACGACGCTCACGCTCGCCACGCTCTGGACGATCGCCAGTGCGCTCACGCGGGGTGTAGGTCGGAACCAGCGGCTGCTCTTTCTCGACGGCTTCCAGGGTCAGGGCCTGACCGTTGGTAGCCTTGCGCAGCAGGGCAGCGGCCAGGGCACGCGGGCTGCAACCGATGTCGGCAGTCAGGCGATCAAGCAGATCACCGTGGGTCGACTCAGCATCGGCAACCAACGGCGCCAGGCTGTTGGTCAGCTTCTTGATGCGGGCATCGAGAACGGCCTGAGCGTTCGGCAGGCGAACTTCGGCAACTTTCTGACCGGTCACACGCTCGATCACCTGCAGCATGCGACGCTCGCGCGGGGTAACCAGCAGCAGCGCACGGCCTTCACGACCCGCACGGCCGGTACGGCCGATACGGTGAACGTAGGACTCAGGGTCATACGGCATGTCGACGTTGAACACGTGAGTGATGCGCGGTACGTCCAGGCCACGGGCAGCGACGTCGGTGGCGACGACGATGTCCAGACGGCCATCCTTGAGCGAGTCGATCACGCGCTCACGCTGGTTCTGGGCAATGTCACCGTTCAGCGCAGCGGCTTTGTAGCCTTTGGCTTCCAGGGCGCTGGCCAGGTCCAGGGTGGCTTGCTTGGTCCGCACGAAGGCGATCAGCGCGTCGAACTCTTCCACTTCCAGCAGGCGCAGGACAGCGGAAACCTTCTGGTCGGCGTGGACCATCAGGTGGGCTTGTTCGATGGCGGTGACGGTCTGGGTCTTGCTCTGGATCTTGACGTGCTTCGGCTCGCGCAGGTGGCGCTCGGCGATGGCACGGATCGAAGCAGGCAGGGTGGCCGAGAACAGCACGGTCTGACGGCTTTCCGGCATGGCCTTGAAGATCACTTCGAGGTCATCCATGAAGCCCAGTTTGAGCATTTCGTCGGCTTCGTCGAGCACCAGGTGGTTGACGGTCGCCAGGACCTTCTCGTCGCGACGCAGGTGGTCGCACAGACGGCCCGGGGTAGCAACGACGATTTGCGCGCCGTTACGGATAGCTTTCAGTTGTGGGCCCATCGGGGCACCACCGTACACGGCCACCACGGTTACGCCCGGCATCTGCTTGGCGTAGGTTTCGAAAGCGGTGGCTACTTGCAGCGCCAACTCACGGGTTGGCGCCAGGATCAGGGCTTGCGGCTCGCGCTTGCTCGGGTCGATGCGGTGCAGGATTGGCAGAGCGAAGGCAGCGGTTTTACCGGTACCGGTCTGCGCCTGACCGATCATGTCGTGACCAGCGAGAATAATCGGGATCGATTGCTGCTGAATGGCGGACGGCTCTTCGTAGCCGGTAGCCAGCACTGCAGCAACAATGCTCGGATGAAGTTCGAGAGCGGCGAAGCCGCCGGTTTCCTGGGTCATGGGTCTGCCTCTAAGTGCATCCGCAAAGACCCATGCTCCAAAGCTGCACATGCCTTGTAAGACCCGAAGGTCACCCTGGCAGCTTTGTCGGCGGGGATTTGCGAAAACGATTGAAGAAAAAAAGGAACGTCAAGGAGAGTCCGCGGGGCGGACGCGCAGCCGAAGCTGGCTTCGGGGAATTGCACTACCTTAAACGAGGTCCGGTGAAAGACCGGCGCGTACTATACCTGAATTCGCAATTCACGGGAGTTTTTTTTAATCAAACACGCCAGCGCCAGGCCACGCCAAGGCGGGCCCGGGAAGATAACCGCACCGGCGGCTGAATCGATTTTCTGCCAGTGACCCAGTGACGCGCCTCAGGACGCCGGGCGGATCGCGCCGATCAGCGGTTGCAACGAGTAGCCCAGTTGTGGCGCCAGCGCCTCGGCCCTGGCGGTGAGGCCGGGCAGATCGAGCTGCTGCTCAAGGTCCGCCGGCACCATGAGGATGACGTTACCCTCCTTGACCGGCAGTTCCCAGTAATGACGATGGTAGAGCCCGCGCAACAACGCAGCGCCCAACGGCTTGCCGTCATCGCTGGCCCATTGGTTGATCACCAGCCAGCCACCGGGATTCAGACGCTTCTGGCAATCCTCCAGAAAACGCCAGGCCAGGTGCGCAACACCCGGGCCATGATCGGTGTACAGGTCGACGAAAATCAGGTCAGCGGACTCGGCGGTTTCCAGCAGCTCCATCGCATCGCCAATGCGGATATAAAGGCGCGGATCATCATCCAGGCCCATGTATTCGATGGCCAGGCGCGGCACATCCGGGCGCAGTTCGATGGCTTCGACGTCTTCCAGCGGCAGGAACTTGAGGCACGCCTGGGTCAGGGTACCGGCCCCCAGGCCCAGAAACAGCGCGCTCTCGGGTTCGGGGTGGGCCAGCGCGCCAATCAGCATGGCCCGGGTGTAGTCGTACTCCAGCCAGCTCGGGTCGGCGGTGAACACACAGCTCTGCTCGATCGCCTCGCCAAATTCGAGAAAGCGATAGTCATCGACTTCCAGCACGCTGATGGTGCCGTACTGATCGTGGACCTGGGCCAGCAGCCGCTCTACCCGTTCCTCTGTCATGCTGTCTCCCGGCAGGCGCCGCTGTACCAAGCAAAAACCGCCATTGTCCGTCAATGGCGCCAGTGCAACAAGGTACGTGGCACCTGTTAACATGGCAGACAGCCCTTTTCCGACCAGATCGAGCCCGTGATGAACCACCCCTGGAGTCCTGACAGCTGGCGCGCCCTGCCGATCCAGCAACAACCGAGCTACCCCGATGCCGCGCACCTGCTCAAGGTCGAGCAGACCCTGGCCAGCTACCCGCCGCTGGTCTTTGCCGGCGAGGCCCGGGAACTGCGCCGTCAGTTCGCCGAGGTCACCCAGGGCCGCGCGTTCCTGCTGCAAGGCGGCGATTGCGCCGAGAGTTTCGCCGAGTTCTCGGCAGCCAAGATTCGTGACACCTTCAAGGTGCTGCTGCAAATGGCCATTGTCATGACCTTTGCCGCCGGTTGCCCGGTGGTCAAGGTAGGGCGCATGGCCGGGCAGTTCGCCAAGCCGCGCTCGGCAGGCGATGAAACCATTGACGGCGTCACCCTGCCGGCCTACCGCGGCGACATCGTCAACGGCATCGGCTTCGATGAAAAGAGCCGGATCCCGGACCCGGAGCGCCTGCTGCAGGCCTACCACCAGTCCACTGCCAGCCTCAATCTGCTGCGCGCCTTTGCCCAGGGCGGTTTCGCCGACCTGCATCAGGTACACAAGTGGAACCTGGACTTCATCGCCAACTCGGCGCTGGCAGAAAAGTACAGCCAGCTGGCTGACCGCATCGACGAAACCCTGGCCTTCATGCGCGCCTGCGGCCTGGACAGCTCGCCGCAGTTGCGCGAAACCAGCTTCTTCACCGCCCACGAAGCGCTGCTGCTGAACTATGAAGAAGCCTTCGTCCGTCGCGACAGCCTGACCAACGACTATTACGACTGCTCGGCGCACATGCTCTGGATCGGCGACCGCACCCGCCAGCTCGATGGCGCCCATGTCGAGTTCCTGCGCGGGGTGAACAACCCGATCGGGGTCAAGGTCGGCCCGAGCATGAACAGCGAAGAGCTGATTCGCCTGATCGACGTGCTCAACCCGGACAACGACCCCGGCCGCCTCAACCTGATCGTGCGCATGGGGGCGAACAAGGTCGGCGAACATCTGCCGGCCCTGATCCGCAACGTCGAGCGCGAAGGGCGCCAGGTGCTGTGGAGCTGCGACCCGATGCACGCCAACACCATCAAGGCCAGCAGCGGTTACAAGACCCGCGATTTCGCCCAGATCCTCAGCGAGGTCAAGCAGTTCTTCCAGGTCCATCAGGCCGAAGGCAGCCATGCCGGGGGGATTCATATCGAAATGACCGGGCAGAACGTCACCGAGTGCATCGGCGGCGCCCGGCCAATCACCGAAGACGCCCTCTCCGACCGCTACCACACCCATTGCGACCCGCGGATGAACGCCGATCAGTCACTGGAGCTGGCCTTCCTGATTGCCGAAACCCTCAAGCAGGTACGTCGCTGAGGTCACTGCGTGCCAGCGCCTCGCGCAAGCGTGCGGCGCTGGCACGCGGGCAGTTCAACTGCACCTCGGCCAGGCCCAGCCAGGCGGCCATGCGCTGCAGGCTTTCAGCCAGGGCCTGCATGCCCGCCTCATCCAGCCCCGCCTGTTCTTCATGCACCGCGTGTACCGCCAGGCAATCGTTAGCGCGCTCGGCACGCAGGTCGACCCGTGCGGCAATGCGTTCGTTGTGCAGGAACGGCAGCACGTAATAGCCATACACCCGCTTGTGCGCAGGCGTGTAGATCTCCAACCGGTAGCGGAAATCAAACAGACGCTCGGTGCGCTCCCGCTCCCAGACCAGCGAGTCAAAGGGCGAAAGCAAGGCGCTGCTGCTCACCTTGCGTGGCACCCGTGGCGAACCCAGGCAGTATGCCGCTTGCGTCCAGCCCTGCACCGCACAGGCCTGCAATGCGCCCTCCTCGACCAACTCGGCCAGCCGTGCGCGGCTATCGCCGGGGGCCAGGCGAAAGTAGTCTCGCAGGTCCTTCTCGGCAGCCACCCCCAACGCACCCGCGGCATGCAGTAACAGTCCGCGTTGCGCGTCGGCCTCATTCATTGGCGGTTGCTCAAGCAATGCCGCCGGCAGCACCCGCTCGGGTAAATCGTACAGGCGCTCGAAACCGCGCCTACCGGCGACATTGACCAATCCCGCGGCAAACAGCCACTCCAGCGCGTGCTTTTCAGCGCTCCAGTCCCACCACGGGCCGGCACGCTCCTGGCGGGTCGACAGGCTGCCCGCGCCCAGAGCGCCCTGTTCGGTCACCGCCGCCAGCACCCGGGCGATGGTCGCTTGCTGCTCGCGGCCAAAGCGCGCCAGCTGTTGATAGATGCCCTGGCCCTGACGCGCACGGTCCATGCGCCAGCGCAGCAACGGGTACAGCGAAAGCGGCAGCAGCGAGGCCTCATGACCCCAATACTCGAAGAGTTTGCGTTGACGGTTGCGGCCCCAGGCCAGTTGATCAAGCAGCGCCTGTGGATAACTGCCAAGACGGGAAAACAGCGGAAGGTAGTGGGAGCGTACCAGGGCATTGACCGAGTCGATCTGCACCACCCCCAGGCGTTCGATCATCCGCTGCAGCTGCGCGGCCCCCATCGACGCGCTTGTCTGGCGAGTGTTGAAGCCTTGTGCCGACAGTGCCAGGCGGCGCGCCTGGGCCAGGGAAAGGGACTGTGTGGTGGGCATGCCCGGCTCCTTGTGAACAAGCCCACTTACACTAGTCGTGGCACCTCGATGATGCGACTCATTTTTTCAGTGGATCCTCCCAGAATGGCCGCTCCACCTCGCGCAGGATATCCGCCCGACTAAGACCGATATCGTCCAGTGCCGCATCGCTCAGGCGCGCCAGTTCGCGGCGCTCGCGGTGCAGTTGGCGCCAACGCATCAGCCGTTGGGCCGCGACGTGGGTGAGCTGGTAAAACCAGCTGTGCTGGGACGTTGAGTACTGCAGAACAAGCGATTTCTGACCTTTCATCGTCTTACCCTCCTGTTGGGATGACGACAGTGTCAGGTCCGGCATAAGATCAATCTAACGAATGTTTCTTATGTAATACATCTAGGAGATTGATGCCTTGTCCCAGTACCAGAGTATCGATTCCGACGTGCTGCGCACCTTCGTCGCCATTGCCGAACACGGCGGCTTCACCCGTGCTGGCGAAGTGGTCAATCGTACCCAGTCGGCGGTGAGCATGCAGATGAAGCGCCTGGAGGAGGACATCATCCAGCGCCAGCTGTTCGAGCGCGATGGCCGCCAGGTGCGCCTGACTGCCGAGGGCCAGGTGCTGCTCGGCTACGCCCGGCGCATCCTCAAGCTGCACGGCGAGGTGTTCAATACCCTGCGCATGCCGCACATGGTCGGGGTGGTGCGCATCGGTACGCCGGACGACTACGCCATGCGCTTTTTGCCGGGCATCCTGTCCAGTTTCGCCCAGGCCTACCCGTTGGTTCAGGTCGAAGTGCACTGCGAAAGCTCGCGGCAGTTGATGCAACGCCAGGATCTGGACCTGACCATCATCACCCGCGAACCGGGCAACGAAATCGGCCAGTTGCTGCGCCGCGAGCGCGCAGTGTGGGTGCAAGCCCGGGGCTTCTGCCCGCATGAGCACAACCCTCTGCCGCTGGCGATGTTCAACTGCGATTGCTATTGCCGGACCTGGGCCTGCAATGCCCTGGATGCCATCGAGAAGGAGTACCGGATCGCCTACACCAGCGCTAGCACCGCGGCGATCATGGCCGTGGTCAGTGCCGGCCTGGCGGTCACCGCGCAGTTGCAGAGCCTGATCACCAGCGACCTGCAGATCATTGGCGAAGCCGAAGGCCTGCCACCCTTGCCCACCGCCAGCATCATGCTGCTGCGCAATCGCACCACGCAGTCGGAAATGACCGACTGCCTGGCCGACTACATCATCGAAGGCTTCAGATCTTGAAGGCCAGCATCACCGCACAGAGCACCAGAAACCCACAGAACAGTGAACGCAGGACTCTTTCCGGCAGGGCGTGAGCCAGTTTCACACCCCAGCTGATGCTCAGCAGGCCACCGATAGCCAGCGGGATGCCCATGCTCCACTGCACATGCTGATGCACGCCGTAAGTCAGCAAGGTGACGGCAGTACTGGGGGCTGCCAGGGCCAGTGACAACCCCTGGGCAACCACCTGGGTGGTGCCGAACACGCTGGTCAGCACCGGGGTCGCCACCACTGCCCCACCGACCCCGAACAAGCCGCCCAGCACCCCGGCGCCGCTGCCCAGCACGCCCAGCCACGGCCAGGGCTGGCGCAGCTCGCTGGACGGCTGCGCCGTACGCATGAACATCCGCGCCAGGTTCCAGGCGGCCAGCGCCACCAAGAACAGCACAAAGCCAAAGCGCATGGCCTGGGCATCCACACCCACCGCCCAGATCGAACCGAGCCAGGCGAAAACAAAGCTGGTCGCGGCCAGCGGCAAGGCATGTTTGAGTTCGATGCGATTTCGCTGGTGATACCGCCACAGCGCCAGCAGCACATTCGGTACCACCATCACCAGCGCGGTGCCTTGGGCCAGTTGCTGGTCGAGGCCGAACAACACCCCCAGCGCCGGAATCGCGATCAGCCCGCCACCGATGCCGAACAACCCGCCCACCGTGCCCAGTGCCGCGCCCAGCGCTATGTACATCGCCCACTCGATCATTGCCGTCTCTCTGAAATACCAATCGGTGCATGCTACCGAGCTGGTGCTAGCGGGGAAACGCACAGCAACGCACAATGGCTATGCTATTTACGCAAAAGCAGACTGCAGCATGAACCCCGATGCCCTGACCGAACAACTCAGCCTGTTTCTTGATGTACTGGAAACCGGCAGCTTCTCCGCCACCGCCCGACGCCATCCGTTGACGCCTTCGGCGGTGGCGCGGCGTATCGACACCCTGGAAAACGCGGTCGGCAGCCGCCTGTTCGTGCGCAGCACCCATGCGGTACGGCCGACCCCGGCGGGTAATGCCTTTGCCGAACGCGCCCGCAGGATTGTCGAAGAGCTGCGCCTGGCCCGCGCTGAAGCGGTATCGCTGAGCAACGCCCCGGAAGGCCTGATCCGCATCGACGCCCCGGCCGCCTTTGGCCGCCGCCACCTGGCCCCGGCCATCGCCGACTTTCTGGTGGCCTATCCGGGGCTGGATGTGCAACTGCGCCTGATCGACAGCTTCGTCGACCTGCACGGCTCGCACCTGGGCGAAGTCGACCTGGTGTTGCGCGCAGGGCCCCTGGCCGATACCCGCCTGGTGGCCACACCGCTGGCCTACATGGTCCGCATTGCCTGCGCCAGCCCCGCTTACCTGGCCCAGCGCGGCATTCCCGCCAGCCCCGCTGAATTACCCGAACACCACGGCCTGGACTGGGACGGCCTGGCCCCGCCCTTCGCCTGGCGCTTCGCGGTCGAGGGGCAGATGCGCCTGTATCGCCCCACCCGCATGCGCATGAGTGCCAACAACGCCGAAACCCTGTTGTTCGGCGCCCTGGCAGGCCTGGGCATTGCCCACCTGCCCACCTGGCTGATCAGCGAATACCTGCTGCGTGGCGAATTGCTGCCGCTATTCTGTGACAACGGCCTGCCCAGCGCCGAAAGCAGCGGCATCTATGCCCTGCGCCTGGAACATGAAACGAACTCTCGCAGCCGTTTGCTGCTCGAATTCCTCAAGCACCGCTTCAGCCCGATCCCGCCGTGGGACCTGGCGCTGCAAAGCGAGCTGCGCTGGCAGTAAGTGCGCTAATGACCTGCGTGCTAAATTTAAAGGACCCAACCCATTGAAGGATGTGCATGAACGCCGACCCTAAAGCGCCTGTTCCTTGCGACGAACTGCTCCTGGACAACCAGGTGTGCTTTGCCCTGCACTCGACTTCGTTGCTGATGACCAAGGTCTACAAACCGCTGCTGCACAAACTCGGGCTGACTTATCCACAGTACCTGGCAATGCTGGTGCTGTGGGAACAGGACGGTTTGACCGTCGGAGAGATCAGCCAGCGCCTGCTGACCGATCCGGGTTCTCTGACACCGTTGCTCAAACGCCTGGAAGCCGAAGGCCTGCTCAAGCGCAGCCGCAGCCGCGAAGATGAACGGGTGGTGCTGGTGCAACTGAGCGATCAGGGCCGAGCCCTGCAAGCCCGGGCCAAAGACGTGCCCCACTGCATTCTGGCCGCCAGCGGCGAGAACCTCGAACGCCTGCAACAGCTGCAGGCCGATTTGCTGGAACTGCGCGCCAACCTGCAAAAAAACCTCTGAGCGCTATGCTGAGAAATGACCGTTGGTAGGTCAGCCGAAAATTATCTTGCGCACTAAATAATTGCGCGCTAATTTAATTCCCGTACCCACTCAGCGCCGCGGCGCAACCCACAAGCGAGGCTCATCATGCAAAAGGTCACTCCGCTGTACATTGCCCAAGCCAAATCCACCGGTGGCCGCGACGGCAGTTCGCGCTCCAGCGACGGCAAGCTGGAAGTCAAGCTGAGCACCCCCAAAGAACTGGGCGGCGCAGGTGGCGACGGCACCAACCCCGAGCAACTGTTTGCCGCCGGCTACTCGGCCTGCTTTATCGGCGCCCTGAAGTTCGTTGCCGGCCAGCAGAAAAAGGCCCTGCCAGCCGAGAGCTCGATCACTGCCAAGGTTGGTATTGGCCAGATTCCGGGTGGCTTCGGTCTGGATATCGACCTGAACATCGACCTGCCGGGGCTGGAACAGGCTGAGGCAGAGCAACTGGTTGAAGCTGCCCACCAGGTTTGCCCGTACTCCAATGCCACCCGTGGCAACGTCGATGTACGCTTGCATGTCACTGTCTGAGCGATAAAACACCAGGCATAAAAAAACCCGGCCAAGGCCGGGTTTTTCATGGGCGCAAGAATTACTTCTTGGAACGGCCCTTGAAGCTGTTGTCGCGGGTGTCGATATCGATCCACTCGTCGATCTGGATGAAGTCAGCAACGCTGATTTCAGTGCCGTTTTTCAGCTTGGCAGGTTTCATGACCTTGCCCGAGGTGTCGCCGCGAGCAGCGTTCTCGGTGTAGACAACCTGACGGCTGATGGTGGTCGGCAGTTCTACCGATACCAGGCGGCCTTCGAAGAATACGGCTTCGCAGACGTCTTCCATGCCTTCTTCGATGTACGGCAGAACGGCCTCGATGTCTTCGGCGTTCAGTTCGTACATGGTGTAGTCGGTGGTGTCCATGAAGGTGAACGAGTCACCGCTGATAAACGACAGGGTCGCTTCTTTGCGATCCAGGATCACGTCGTCCAGCTTGTCGTCCGCACCGTAAACGGTCTCGGTCTTGTAGCCGGTCAGCAGGTTCTTCAGCTTGGTCTTCATGATCGCGCTGTTACGGCCCGACTTGGTGAATTCAGTTTTCTGAACCAGCCACGGGTCGTTGTCGATCCGCAGTACGGTACCGGGTTTCAGCTCTTTACCAGTTTTCATTGCGAGATATCCGAATTTGGATGGATTTACAAAAATCGAGGCCGCATATCATAGCCAATTTCGGTAAAACTGTACCAGCGCCGTGGCAAGGTCCGGCTGAGCGGCTTGCACCGCGCTCCAGCGGCGGGCGTGCTGGTCCAGCTCGTCCCAGTGCGCCAGCACCTGTTGCCAGGCCTGGCCCATGTCGTTGTCCATGTTCCAGGCACGCCACAATTGTACCAGCGCGGCCCCGGCGGGCGCGGACAATCCCTGGATGTACAGATCGAGAAACGCTTCGAGTTTTTCCCAGTGGGCATACTCTTCCTGCACATAGATATGCCAGAGCAGCGGCCGTGCGGCCCATTGCGCGCGGACGAACGAATCTTCGCCACGCACCGCGTTGAAATCGCAGCACCAGAGCAGCCGGTCGTAATCGTCCTGGCTGACGAAAGGCAGGATCTGCACGGTCAAGGCACCGCGCCGGGCAATGCTGCCTACGCTCAGCGCCTGCTCGCCGAGCCAGGCCTGAACGTCGCCCAGCACCCGGCCTTCGGGCACCAGCAGGTGATTGGCGCGGCAGTCGGCAGCCAGGGCATCCAGCCAGCTGGCGACGCCGGGGTTTTCGTAGGCGAACAGCGAAATCAGCCGGGCATTGCGTTCTGGCGTTACACCTAGCCCCTGCAGAAACGCCTTGCGTGCGGCCGGGTCCTGCTCAAACGCCTGGCGACGTGGCAGCAAGCTCGCCTCACGCAGCAAGCCGCCGGTCTTGGCGGTAAAGCCTGGGAAGAAAAACACCTTGCGCAAGCCATTGGCCTGGGGCGACGGCAAGCCATGGCAACCTTCGACCCAGTCTTCAGCGCTGAGGTAGTCCAGGTTCAACCACAATGGCGCACGGGGTTGTTCGAGCATGGCCTGCACATAGGCAGGCGGTAGCTGACAGGCGAAAGCGCCAATCACCACATCAGCTACCGAAGTGTTCTGCCAATCGGAAGGCCATTGGCGCACATCCACGCCCTGCTGCCATTGCTGGGCGACGTCGGCCTGGGCTTCGGGGCAGATACGCACGAACGCCTTCAGGTCATCCACCCACAGGCGCACCGCCAGGCCCTGCTCGGCCACCAGTTGCCGGGCCAGGCGCCAGGTCACGCCGATGTCGCCGTAGTTATCGACGACACAACAGAAGATGTCCCACCGCGCTTTCATCGCTGGCCCCTTGGAAAAAGCGCCGATTGTCCGGGTAAATCATCACTGACAAAAGCGTGGCACGAAAAAAATCCGTTGCACCGTGCGACAATGGCAACCCGTGTCCTGGCCAGGAGGCCATCATGCCCCGCCCTCGCGAATTGAAGATCACCCTAAAACCCCTGCAACTGATCCTGTGCATTGCGCTAGGCCTGTGGCTTGGCGCTGTGGCTATTGCCCTGAGCCTGTGGCTGGCCGGGCGCCTGCTGCCAGCGACGGTGCAGCCGATCGGCCAGGTGCTGGCGCCGCCAGCCACGGCGCCGGCGTCGCCGGAGACAGCCGACTCGCAAAAGCAGATGTTCGAGCAATACAAACAGATCCTGCGCAACCAGCAAGTACAGCAGGCCGAAGAGCAGGCGCAAGGCAGCCTGCGCAATCTGTCCAACCCCAAATGCCAGTTCTGGCTGCAACAGAACCGCACCGCGCCGACCGAAAAAAGCCGTGCCCTCGTTCTTGAATTCTGCAGCTGAGCCCATGACCAAAGCCGACCTGCTGCAACGCATCATCGATACCCTGAGCTTTGATCTGGATGTCGCCCAGCGCGCCGCGCAAACCGCCTATGAAGCGGCCACCGCCGAAGAGAACATCGCCGAGAACAAGTACGACACCCTGGGCCTTGAAGCGTCGTACCTGGCCACCGGGCAAGCCCGGCGCATGGAGGAAATCCGCCAGGCGCGGGCGGCGTACCAGCACTTGTTGCTGCGCGACTATGACCCGCAACGCGGGATCCAGGTCAGCAACCTGGTGACCCTCGAGGCCGAAAACGGCACTTGCCAGCAGCTGTTTCTAGGGCCCGAAGGCGCCGGGCTGAAGATTGGCCAGGGGGCGCAACTGGTCACGGTGATCACCCCGCGCTCGCCACTGGGGCAACGTTTGATCGGCAAGGTTGAAGAGGATGAGGTGAGCCTGGTGCTCGGCGGGGTATGCCAGAGTTATTACATCCTTAAAGTGCTGTGATCGGCAAGGCTGCGCAGCCCCCTTCACAAGGAACCCAACGCATCAAACCGCTGCGCCAACCCCTGCCGGGCAAACTGCTCGATGACAAAATCGACAAACGCCCGGGTCTTGCCCGGTAGCAATTTGTGCTCGGTGTAGTACAGCGAGATATTGCCGTCGTCCACATACCAGTCCGGCAACACCCGCAGCAGCCGGCCAGCCTGCAGGTACGGCACGGCGAACGGCATGCTCACCAGCGCCACGCCCAGGCCCTGCTCCGCCGCCGCACAGGCTGCCTCCGAGTCACTCATGGTCATGCGCAAACGCAAGCTCAAAGGGCTCTGCTCCCGCTCGCGGCTGGTCAACGGCCAGGAACGTACCCGCCCGGTCTGCGGAGAACGAATGAGGATGCCGTCCAGCGCGTGCAAATCGGCGGGCTGGGTAATGGGCGGATGCTGCTGCAAGTACGTCGGCGCCGCCACCAGAATCCGGTGCGCCGGGGTCAGCTTGCGCGCCACCACGCCCTGGGGCAGGTCGAAGCCACCGCCAATGGCCGCATCAAAGCCCTGGCCAATCAGGTCGACCTGACGGTTATCGAAATGCCAGTCAGGGCTGATTGCCGGATAGCGCCGCAGGAACTCGGCCAGCAGCGGCACGATGTACAAGCGGCCGAACACCGTGCCCATGCTCACCCTCAGGGTGCCGGCCGGTTGCCCTTCGGCACTGGCCAGGTTAGCCACGGCGTACTGGATGGTCTGAAAACTCGCCGCCACCTCGCCGAGAAAGCGCTGCCCGGCCTCGGTCAGGGTCAAGCGCCGGGTACTGCGCTGAAACAAGCGCACGCCCAGGCGCGCCTCCAGCCGGGCGACGTTCTTGCCCACCGCCGCCGGGGTCAGGCTCAGGCGCCGCGCCGCTTCGGCAAAGCTGCCGACTTCGGCGCTGCGGACAAAACACTCGATGCTGCTGAAGGATTCCATACCGATGATTCCATACTTCTGGTTTACACAGACTATAGCGATTACTGGCTACCGACAGGGTAATCAGCGGCCGATACTGAGCCCCATCCAAGGCATCCAGCCTTGTTCTTTCGGGAGCACAGCATGTCGACCCAATCCAGCCTCCACGGCAAAGTAGCCCTGATCCAGGGCGGTTCGCGCGGTATCGGCGCCGCCATCGTCAAACGCCTGGCCGCCGAAGGCGCCAGTGTCGCCTTCACCTATGCCAACGCCACGGCCCAGGCCGACGCCCTGCAACAGAGCATCATCGCCGCCGGCGGCAAGGCCCTGGCCATCAAGGCCGACAGTGCCGATGCCAGCGCTGTGCAGCAGGCGGTGCAAAGCACTGTTGAAGCGTTCGGTCGCCTGGATATTCTGGTCAACAATGCCGGGGTTCTGGCGGTGGGGCCGCTTGCGGACTTCAGCCTGGAGGACTTCGACCGCACCCTGGCGGTGAACGTGCGCAGCGTCTTCGTGGCCACGCAAGCGGCCGTCCGGCACATGGGCCAGGGCGGGCGGATCATCAACATCGGCAGCACCAATGCCGAACGCATGCCCTTCGCCGGTGGCGGCCCTTATGCCATGAGCAAATCGGCGTTGGTCGGCCTGACTCGCGGCCTGGCCCGTGACCTCGGGCCGCTGGGCATCACCATCAACAATGTCCAGCCGGGCCCGGTGGACACCGACATGAACCCGGCCCAAGGCGAATTCGCCGAAAGCCTGATGGGCTTGATGGCCGTGGGTCGCTACGGTCATGTCGACGAGATTGCCAGCTTCGTCGCCTACCTGGCCGGCCCCGAGGCAGCCTACATTACCGGTGCCAGCCTGAGCATCGACGGCGGCTTCGCGGCCTGAGGCGGGTCAATGGCCATCCCTGACCGCCAGGCGCTGTTCAATCAGCTGGGCAAAGGCCCTGGCGGCCGGGGTCGGGTGCATCGACCAGATCGCATACACGTGACGCACCGGCGCATCCTCGATTGCCACCGACATCACGCCGTTGAAGCTGTTGGCAATTCGCGCCGGCACCAGGCCGATGGCAAGGCCGCGTTTGGCAAACTTCTCCACCAGGCGGATATTGGTCACCTCGAACTGCACCCGATGACGCACGCCGGCGGCGGCAAAGGCCTCGTCGGTTTGCCGGCGGGCGCCGCTACCGGCCGGAAAATCCACCAGTGGCTGGGCCTGGAGATCAACCAGAGACAAGCGCGCGGCACCCGCCAAGGGATGCTCGACGGCCATGACCGCCACCAGTTCCTCTTCGGCCAGCAGGCGGTACTCGACGCCGTCCAGCCGCTCGCCCGGCCAAACCCCGATAAAGCCCACGTCCAGGCGCCGTTCGCGCACATCGGCAATGAGCAACTCGCTCTTGGCCATCAGCCAGCGGATATCCACCAACGGGTGCTGAGCATGAAAATCGGCCAGCAGATCGACCAGGTCAAGTTCGGTCAGCGAGGTGATCTCGCCGATGGACAATTGCCCGCGTACTTCGCCACAGGCCGCGGCGACATCTTCGGCAATCCGCCGGGTGGCTTCCAGCGCTGGCCGGGCACTCTGCGCGAAGGCTTCGCCCGCCGGCGTCAGGCGCACGCGCCGCGAGCTACGCTCGAACAGGCTGACGCCGAGGGTTTCTTCCAGCCTGGCAATCTGGTGGCTCAAGGCCGACTGCACCACATGGCAGCGCTCGGCGGCACGGGTAAAGCTACCGGTGTCGACCACCGCCAGGGCATATTCAATCTGCTTGAGGTTCATGGATTGATCTATTTTCAAGATGGATAGAATGAAAACGATACATTGGCGTCATGCTAGCGTATTTCCGATACTGTCACTTCCCAACTGCCACTGATCGAGACGGTCCATGACCTCTTCCAGCCACACCCTGAGCCGCGGCCTGATTCTGCTGATGGCGACCGCCACGGGCCTTGCCGTCGCCAGCAACTATTACGCCCAACCCTTGCTGCACAGCATCGCCGAGCACTTCGGCCTGACCACCGCCAGCGCCGGGGCCATCGTCATCGCCGCACAGCTGAGCTACGGCGCCGGCCTGTTGTTGCTGGCCCCTCTGGGCGACCTGTTCGAACAGCGCAAACTGATCGTCAGCATGATCGCCATCAGCACCCTGGGCCTGCTGATCAGCGCCTTTTCGCCCAGCCTGGCATGGCTGCTGATCGGCACCACCCTCACCGGCCTGTTCTCGGTAGTCGCTCAGGTGCTGGTGCCGATGGCCGCCGGCCTCAGTGATCCAGCGCAGCGCGGGCGAGTCGTCGGCACGCTGATGAGCGGGTTGCTGCTGGGCATCCTGCTGGCGCGCACCGCAGCCGGCTTCATGGCCGAACTGGGCAGCTGGCGCAGCATCTACCTGCTGGCTGCGGCGTTGATGGGGCTGTCGGCGATCGCCTTGTTCCGCGCCCTGCCCGAGCGTCATCAGCACGCCGGGCTCAGCTATCCAGCGCTGCTCGGCTCGGTGTTCCGCCTGTTCGTTGACGAGCCGATCCTGCGCTTGCGCTCGTTGCTGGGCCTGTTGTCGTTTAGTTTGTTTGCCCTGTTCTGGACCCCGCTGGCGTTTCTCTTGTCGGCCGAGCCCTACCATTTCTCTGACGCCGTGATCGGACTGTTCGGCCTGGCTGGTGCCGCCGGTGCCCTGTCGGCCAACTGGGCCGGGCGCCTGGCCGACCGTGGCAAAGGCCCGCTGGGCACCACGGTAGGCTTGCTGGCCTTGCTGCTCTCATGGGTGCCGCTGGCCTATGCACAGTCGTCGCTGGCGGCACTGTTGCTCGGTGTGCTGTTGCTCGACCTGGCGGTTCAACTGGTGCACGTGAGCAACCAGAATGCCGTGATTGCCCTGCGCCCGGAAGCCCGCAACCGCCTGAATGCCGGCTACATCACCTGCTACTTCATCGGCGGTGCACTCGGCTCGCTGCTCGGTACGCAACTGTTCCAGCGCTACGGCTGGGACGGTATTGTCATCGCCGGTCTGAGCATCGGCGCCCTGGCCTTGCTGGTCTGGGGCCTGGCCGAACGCCAGCGCGCCGTGCGCCTGCGTACCGCCTAACGGCGTACAAAGGCCTCATCGACCCGGGCCAGGTGCTCTTCGCGCAGGGTCCCGGCGTAGTAATGCAGCTTGACCCAGGCCAGCAGGTAGTCGTAGCGGGCCTGGGCCAGGTCGCGGCGGGTGGTCGCCAACTGCTGCTCGGCATTGAGCACATCGAGGTTGACCCGCTCCCCCCCCAGCACGCTCTGGCGGGTCGACTGTACCAACGCCTCGGCCGAGGTCAGCGCCCGCTGATAGGCGCGCAGGCGGCTGACGCCCGACTGGCAGGCGTTGTACTGGCGGCGCAACTCGATCAGGGTTGCCCGGGTGTTGCCGTCCAGTTCGTATTCGGCCTGCTCCAGGTTGCGGCTGGCCTGACGGGTGGCCGCCGACACCCCGCCACCGGCAAACAACGGCAGGCTGACTTCGATGCCGATGGTGTTGGTGTCGTAGCGCTGGTTGTAGGTGTTGCCACTGTCAGACTGCATTTGCCGCGATGTAGCGTAGGCGGTGACTTTGGGCAGGTGCCCGGCACGGTTGCGTTCCACTTCGTATTCGGCCACCTCCAGGGCCTGGCGCTGGGATGCCAGTTGCGGGTTATTGGCCAGCGCCAGCTCATGCCAGGCCTCATAGGTCGCCGGTTGCAGCGCCAGCAAGGCAAAGCCGTCGTTGAGCGGCGCCAGTTCGTCGATGCGTGCCGAGGGTTCGCCGATCAATGCCCCCAGCTCACGCAAGGCGGCGTCCTGATCGTTGCGCGCCTGGATCTCCTCGGCGTCGGCCAGCTCAAAGCGGGCCTGGGCTTCGAGAATATCGGTACGGGTACCCTCGCCCTGCTGGAACAGTTGCTGGTTCTGCTGGAACTGCTGTTGATACGCCTGCTTGCTGGCTACGCTGATGCTGATCTGGTCTTGCGCAAACAGCGCCTGGGTATAGCTGGTCATTACCCGCACCAGCAACTCCTGGCTCTTGTCGCGAAACGCCTCGTCGGCGAACAGCGCCTGGGCCACGCCCTTGCGGTAGCTGGTGTAGGCTTCGTAGTCGAGCAAGGGCTGCTGGAGGATGAAGCTCGAGCCATAGCTGTTGTAGTGACGGTCTTCATCCTCGCGCCGCGAGTCGCCCAGGTAGCGGGCCTTGGAATCGTTGCGGCCCTTGTTGTAGTTGTACGACAGGTTCGGCAGCAAACCGGCGCGGCCAATGGCGCGGTTTTCCTGCCCGGCTTCGCGGGCCTTGAGCGCGCCAAGGAACACCGGGTCCTTGCGCAGCGCCTGCTCATACACCTGAAACGGCCCCATGGCCTGCGCGCCCGCCCCTGTTGTCAGGGCGAACGCCGCCAGCAGCCCGGTCATCAAGCTTTTCATGCACGGGCTTCCTTATTGTTCGGTCAACGCAGTGCCTGCCCGATCGAGCAGGGGTTTGAACAGGTAATTGAGCATCGAGCGCTCGCCGGTGCGCACGAACAGTTCGGCCGGCATTCCCGGTTTGATCACCAGGCCGTCAAGGCGCGCCAGTGCCTGTTCGCTGACCGTGCTGCGTAGCACGTAGTACGGCTGGCCGGTCTTGTCATCGAGCAACTGGTCGGCGGAAATCAGCGCCACCTCGCCCGCTACCCGCGGCGTGCTGCTCTGGTTAAAGGCCGTGAAAAGGATATCCACAGGCAGCTGTACCGCGACTTTATCCACAAGGTTGACCGGCAAGCGCCCTTCGACCTCGAGGGCAGTGCCCTGGGGCACCACCTCCAGCAGGGTTTCTCCGGCACGCACCACCGCACCTTCGGTATGCACGCCCAGGTTGACCGCGATGCCATCGGCCGGGGCGAGAATTTCGCTGTGCTGCAAGTCGAAACCGGCCGAGGTCAGTTGCTGCTCCAGGGTGACGCTTTTCAACTGCGCTTCCGCCAGTTGGCTACGCACTTCCTTCTGATACTCCTCACGACGCTGTTGCAGGTTCAGCCGCGACTCGACGATGCCCTGCTCCAACCGCGCACTGTCGCCGTTGTTCTGCGCCAGGTCGCGCTGGACCTGGGACAACTGACGCTGATACTCCAGCAAGCGGTTGCGCGGGATATAGCCCTGGCTGGCCAACGGCTTGAGGTTCTCCAGTTGTTCGCGCAGTGAATCGGCCTGGGCCTGCAGGTCGCCACGGGCGCGGCGCATGCCTGCCAACTGGGCGACCGCACCGTCGATACTGGCGGTCAGCCCGGCCTGCTCGCGGGCCTGGGCGTCGCGGCGGCTGCTGAACAACTGCCGCTGGCTTTCAAGCACCAGGCTCAACTGCGGGTCGGGGTCGGCGCTGAGTTCTGCCGGGAAGACGACTTCGCCGAGGTTATCGCGCTCGCTCTGCCAGCGTGCCAGGCTGGCCCATGCCACCCGGTACTGGGCCTGCAGCGACTGCACGTCAGCCTGGACCTGGGTCTGGTCCAAGCGAAACAGTGGCTGCCCCTGCTTAACCCGTTGGCCTTCACTGACCAGGATGCGGCTTACCACGCCGCCGGCCAGGGACTGCACCGCCTTGCGCTTGCCCGAGACCACCACCGTGCCTTGCACGGCAATGCCCTGATCAAGCGGCGCCAGGGTTGCCCAGGCGATAAAACCGCCAAAGCCGACCAGGGTCAGCAACCAGCCGAGGCGTACATAAAAGCGTGCACTGCGGCTTTTATCGACCTGGCTCATGCGCCACCTCCGGTTGCCAATGCGGCATTGGCCGGTTGGCGCTGAGCCTGCTCCTGGGCCCGGCTCAGGGCCTGCATGACGTCATGCGCCGGCCCAAATGCCTGCATCCGGCCCTCGCTGAGTACCAGCAGCTTGTCGGCCTGGGCCAGCGCGGCCGAGCGATGGGTAACCAGCACCACGGTGCGGCCCCGGGCTTTCATTTGCGCAATGGCGGTAGCCAGCGCCGCCTCGCCACTGGTGTCGAGGTTGGAATTGGGTTCGTCGAGCACGATCAGGCTCGGCCCACCGTACAGGGCACGAGCCAGGGCGATGCGCTGCTTCTGCCCGCCGGAAAGATCGCCGCCGTCTTCGCCCAGGCGGGTGTCGTAGCCTTGCGGCAAGCGCAAAATCAGCTCGTGCACACCGGCTTGACGCGCCGCCTCGACCACCTTGTGGCCGTCCAGTTCGGCAAAGCGGGCAATGTTCTCGGCAATGCTGCCGCGCAGCAGTTCGATGTTCTGTGGCAGGTAACCGATGTGCGGGCCCAGGGCCTCGCGATCCCAACGGTGCAGGTCGGCGCCGTCCAGGCGCACGGTACCGGCCAGCGTCGGCCAGACGCCGACCAGCACCTTGGCCAGGGTCGACTTGCCCGAGCCGGAGGTACCCAGTACCCCGAGCACTTCACCGGCACTCAGGTTGAAGCTGATCTGCTGCAGGGTTGCCACGCGCTTGCCTGGCGGCCCGGCACTGACCTGCTCGAAGCTCAGGCGCCCGCTTGGCGCAGGCAAGGCCATCGGTGCCGGCGGCTCGGGAAACTCGCGCAGCAGGCCGTCCAGACGCTGATAGGCCATATGCGCCCCGCTCCACTGCTTCCACACGGCAATCAACTGATCGATGGGGCTGAGCACCCGGCCCATGAGGATGGACCCGGCGATCATCATGCCCGGGGTCATCTGCCCCTCGATCACCAGCAAGGCGCCCAGCCCCAGCACCAGCGACTGCAGGCACAGGCGCAGCGACTTGCTGATCGCGGTGATCACCGCCGAGGTATCACTGGCCTGGTTCTGCAAGGTCAGAAAACGCGAATGCAAGGCGAACCAGCGCTGGCGCAACGCTGCGAGCATGCCCATGGCCTGGATGCTCTCGGCGTTTTGCAACTGACTGCTGGCCAGGTGCGTGGACTGCTGCTGGAAACCGCTGGCTTCAACCAGCGGCTTGTGGGTCAGGCGTTCGTTGAGGATTGCCAGGGCAATCAGCAACAACGCACCAGCGCAGGCCATGACACCCAGCCAGACGTTGAACAGAAAGATCACCGCCAGGTAAATCGGAAACCAGGGGGCATCGAAGAAAGCGAACAACGCGGGACCGGTGACAAATTGCCTCACCTGCGTCAGGTCATTGAGCGATTGCCCTGCCTGTCCGTCGCCCCGGCGCAAGTTACGCTCAAAGGCCGCCCGATAGACATTCAGGTTAAAGCCCTGTTCCAGTTGGTTGCCGACCCGAATAACAATGAAACTGCGGATCGCTTCCAGTGCACCAATAAACACAAAGAAGCCGACCACCATCAACGTCAACATCCACAGGGTTGTTTCGTTTTGCGAAGACAGTACCCGATCATACACTTGCAGCATATAAATCGAGGGCACCAGCATGAGTAGGTTAATCAACGCGGTAAAACAACCCACACTCAGAAGCGTGGACGTGTGATCGGCCAGTGCTGCCCACAAGGGCGCACCGGCTTTATGAGTCGGCCTGTTCATTGTCCGCCTTTCTATCCCTGAAAAATCGGCAATCGCCTACAAGGTTTTATTCTTTACTCTTACGTTCCAACAACAGTGTCTCGCCGGACGCGGAAGTCCACTTGAACATACCGGGCTTATAACGGTTGAAGTGCACCAATGCGCTGCCGCTGCCATCCAGCAAGGCCAGGGTATCGGGGGTTGGCAACCAGCCGCTGGGGCGCTTGCCTATCAGCACTTCTACGCATTGCAGATCACCGCGCAAGGTTTGCGTTACATCCAGGTACAGCTCGCAACCTGCAGCCCGATCGGCTTCGGGGTAAAGCGTCCAGTCACCGGCCAGTTGTGCGGGAGTGGGGAGTAGCAGGCTGCTTGCCATACCGACCTCGGTCATCAACATCAGGGGAACCGCGCCGAGCGCGATCATTCGCTTGAGAGCCATCATCTGCCTGTAATCCTCTCAGAAGAAGCGGCGCTTGCGCGCCGCCCTTCCAGGCTGTTGTCAGACCACGATATCCGTGGCGACCGCCTGACCTACGGTGGTCACCAGGAAATCAGACAGGCTGTTGCCGGTGATGTCGATCGACAGGCTACCGAGGTTGCTGGCCTGATCGAAGCTCAGTACCGCCTCGCCGGCATGACCGGTGAAGGCATCAACGAACTGCAGTGGCAGCTTGTTGACGGCAAAGGCCGAGATGGCCGACAGGTCGATCTTGTCCTGACCGCTGACAAAATCCATGATCCGGTCAGGATTGCTCGGGGTCGAATCGCTGCTGGCAGCGAAGATGAAGGTGTCGGAACCGGCACCACCCCAGAGTTTGTCGCCACCGCCGCCGCCGTAGATGATGTCGTTGCCGGCACCACCCTTGAGCTCGTTGGCCACGGCGTTGCCGATCAGCAGGTCGTTGCCCGAGCCGCCGATGGCATTCTCGACGATGGCACCCTTGGCAATGGAAATATTGCCAATCATGCCGCCGACATCAGAGAACGACGCGTCATTGAGGTTGATCTTCTGGTTTTGGGTAAAACCGGAGAAGTCCAGGGTGTCGTTGCCGCCGCCGTCCCACACCGAAAAGACGACTTTCGACGAGGCCGAGGTGGCCGAGTAGAAGTCGCGGTCAGCGGTGGAGTTGAAGCCGTACACGGTGTCGCCGGAGCGGGTCGCGTAGTTGGCGCCATACAGCTTCTGGATTGCCGCGATGTCATCCATCAGCGGTGCCGAGGAGTACACCTGCACGCCGCCCTTGGTGAAGTTCTGGTTGGTGTTGCTCTCGCCCCAATAGCTCATGACGCTGTAGCCACGGGTGTCCTGACCGTAGAAAGCATCGGCGTAGGTCGGGTAGCCTTCCCCGGCGTTGTAGTCGCCCGGGTGAGACAAGCCCAGCACGTGGCCGATTTCGTGGGTCAGGGTCTGACGCCCGTAGTTGCCGTTTTCCGGGTTGACGTTGGCCTGGTACTGGCTGTTGATCAGGTACCAGGATTCACCCTTGTGCGAGCCTGGCCGGTCAAATGGCAGGTAGGCAAATGCCGCACCGCCGCTGCTGCCATCGCTGTAGTTGCCGAAGGTCATGTGACCGTCGCCACCTGTCGCGGCCTCCTTGAAGGTGACCTTGGCCACGTCTGCCCAGGACTGCATGGACAGTTTGGCCTGAGCCTTCTGCTGGGCGGAAAAGGCGCTGAACGAGCCCAGTTCCTGACTGTCGAAGCCAGCAGGCGCCTTGGTCAGGAAGGTATAGGTCAGGTTGATGGTGCCGTCCTTGTTCAGGTCTTTCCAGGCAGCGCCGTCACGCAGCAACTGGGTAGCGGCCTGGTCGACCGAGAACGAAGGTTTGCCATTCACTGTCGCACTGCCGCCGCGATCATATTGATGGCCGAAACTATTGATCAGGCTGTAAGCGGAACTTGCACCGTGCGGTTGCAATACAGAGCCAGCTGAAACAATAGCGCTTTCTTTGACTTTCGACATACAGACACTTCCTTGTTTACAAAAAAGCAGTTGTTGTCCGACAGGACGCTCCCGCGGCGAGATCGTCCTATCACTCGCCTGAATGAGGCGGGGAAAAACTGACACACCAGGAATTGAACTGTCCAGCTTTTTTTGACGCCAATTTTCATTAACCCAAGTTGTTTATTGTCCTACAATTTTAAAACCCTTGATTTAGCTTAGCGGCATCAATTTGCGCAAACGGCGATATATCGACTCCACTAAAAAAGCGAGCGACAGACGAAAACCGAGCAGGAGGCTTTAGTTGCGAATCCGAACTTTAATTATAAGAATGCGACATGCCGTTATAACTCGTGGGCCCAGAACCTTTACTTTTTTGTGACAACTAGAAGAGTACCCTCCGTCGCCTGACCATTGACTTGTGCCGTGCGCTGGCGCTGAGTAGGGATTGGTCAATAGCCCTTTCAACCTGGACGCCACTATGACAAGACTCACGGTTCAATCCGGCGATTTCTTGCAAGGTGAAGGCGAGTACCGCAATGGATCGCTCACACTCAAGACCGCCCGTAGCCCTTCACCCGGCGAGAAAATCGCCCTTACCCGCATTACCGACCTGGTCGTTGCCAATCAGGAGTCCAGCCGCAGCCTGAGCAGTGCCCTTGGCTGGGGTGTGGCCGGCGCCCTGGTGGCCGGCCCGGTTGGCCTGATCGCCGGCCTGTGGTTAGGCGGCAAGGAAGAGGAGGTGACCTTCCTCGCAACCTTCAAGGATGGTCGCAAGCTGATGGCCATCACCGACAAGAAAACCTGGTCGAAAATCGACGGTAATTGGCGGCGCCATTCCCAGACCGCAGCAAACGGTTGAAGCCGCGCGACGCCCGCTCGTTCATGGCAGTAGCAGCCGATTGAAAACAGGGGCGCCGCCAGCCGGTTGCCCCTGCTAAGATTGCGTCCCCGCCTGCCCGGCGCAATACCGGCAGGCTATCAATGCCTGGGCCCACGCCCCTCTACCTACTGGGCAAAAAACCCTTTCGGACTGCAGCCGATCAATAACGGCGCGTCCGCGTTCGCCGTCAAGGAGCTCCTGCATGACCCTGCCCCGCCCTCGCCTGCCCTTGCGCCTGCTCGGCCTGAGCCTGGCCCTGCCAGCCACGCACAGCCTGGCTCAGGACAGCATTACCTTGGCCCCGGTGCAGGTGTCCGAGGCCTACAGCGAGGGCTATCAGGCCCGCGAAGCGGCCGTCGGCGGCTTCCAGTCGGCACCATTGCTGGACACCCCGGCGTCGATTGCGGTGTTCAGCGAGCAACTGCTGGCTGATCGTCAGGTGCGCACACTCAGCGAAGTCCTGCAAAGCGATGCTTCGGTGGGTGAAAGCTATGCCCCGATCGGCTACTACGAAAACTTCAACGTGCGCGGTTTTGAGCTCAATGCCGCCAGCAGCTACAGGATCAACGGCCAGACCATCGCCGGCGAGCAGAACGTGGCCCTGGAGAACAAACAGCAGGTCGAGTTGCTCAAGGGCCTGTCGGGCTTGCAGAGCGGCGTGTCGGAACCCGGCGGGCTGATCAATTACGTGACCAAGCGAGCGCAAGATGTGCGTTCGGTGACAGTGTCGAGCAACGAGCAGGGTGAACGCTACATCGCCACCGACCTGGGCGACTGGTTCGGCAGCGAGCGCCAGTTCGGCCTGCGCACCAACCTGGCCCATGAAGATATCCGCTCCTACGTCGACCATGCCGACGGCAAGCGCGACTTCGCCTCCCTGGCCTTCGACTGGCAAATCAACCCCGACGCGGTGCTGCAACTGGACGCCGAATACCAGCAGCGCGAACAGCGCTCGGTGCCGGGTTATCAGCTACTGGGCGGCAACAGCCTGCCCCACGGTATCGACCCGCATGACCGCCTGGCCTATCAGCACTGGGCCAACCCGGTGACAATCGATTCGCTGAACCTTGGCGGGCGCTTCGAGTATCGCTTCAGTGACAACTGGACGGGCAGCCTCAGCGCCTCGCGCAGCAAGGTGGTGATCGATGACTACAGTTCGTTTGCCTGGGGCTGCTATGGCGCGCCCAGTTGCGCCGAATCCAGCGTACCGAACTATTTCAGCCCGCAAGGCGACTACGACATCTATGATTTCCGCAGCCCGGACGACACACGCCGTATCGACGAAGCCCAAGCGCTGCTGAACGGGCGTTTCGAGCTGGCCGGGCTGGGCCATGAGTTGACGGTCGGCAGCAGCGCACAGCGGCGCACCCTCGATCAACGACCGACGTTCAACTATCCGATTACCAGCGGCAACATCTACCAGCCAACCCCTGCACTGGAGCCGTTCGATGGCTCGCCAGGGCACTCCGAGCGGCGTCTGGACAGCCGTCAATACGGTGTTTTTGTCAGTGACCGGATCACTTTCAACGAGCAGTGGCAGACCCAACTGGGCGCTCGCGTGGTGCGCCTGGACGAAAGAGCCTTCGATGAAGCCGGCAACGATCGCCGCCATACCCGCCAGTACGAGCTGCTGCCCAACGCAGCGCTGATCTACAAACCACGTGCTGATATCTCGCTGTACACCAGCTTCAGCAAAGGCCTTTCAGCAGGCAGCGCGGCGCCATGGTTTGCCCAGAACAACCAGGACATCCTCGCCCCGACCACCTCGCAGCAGATCGAGCTGGGCATCAAGCGCGACTGGCAACGCCTGAGCCTGAGCGCAGCGCTGTTCCAGCTGCGCCAGGCCTATCAGTATTCGCAACCTGATGGCGCCGGACATTTCACCTATGTGCAGCAAGGCCAGCAGAAGAACATCGGCCTGGAGCTGGGCGCCAGCGGCTGGCTGACTTCCAACTTGCAGATCAATGCCAGTGCCGCGGCGATTCGCGCGCGGGTCAAGAACAGCGGCACGGCTGACTACGAAGACCATCAGGCGCTGAACGTACCGAACTTGCGTGCCGCGGTGCAGGCTGACTACAGCCTGCCAATCCCGGGCCTGGCCGTGCTCGGCGGCGCGCGCTACAGCGCCAGCAAGTACGCCAATCAGGCCGGTACGGTGGAAGTCGGCAGCTATGCGGTGTTCGATCTGGGGAGCCGCTACAGCACCAAGGTTGGCGGCTACGACACAGTACTGCGGCTGATGGTGGATAACGTCTTCGACAAACGCTACTGGCGCGATGCCGGGGAGTACCTGGGGGATGGTTATCTGTTTCAGGGTGCGCCGCGCACCGCACGGGTTTCGGCTTCTGTGAGTTTCTGAGGGCCTCATCGCGGGTCAAGCCCGCTCCCACAATGAATCTGTGTACGCCGCCGGACCTGTGGGAGCTGGACTTGCCAGCGATCGAGCGCGAAGCGGTCGTAATCCAGGCAGCACCTGATGTGCTGACTGCACTGGCCCCATCGCTGGCAAGCCAGCTCCCACCAAGCACCGCCGTCAGAACGGCTCGCTACCCTCGCGAATTTCCACTTCCAACACCTCGCCCAACGCAACCAGCTGCGCCGCCACGTCCCTGGTGGTGATGAAGCCACTGTAGCAGTCACTGTCGGTGGACCAGTTCCACAGCACCAGGCCCTGCTTGTGCAGTTCGTCGTGGGCCGTGACCATCAGCTCGGGCACCGTGGTGTCGTCGAGGAAGTCTTCATCCTCCGCGTCTTCGACACCGAAAGTGACTTCGGCATCCCGCGCCTCGGCCAGCTGTTGCACGCTCTGTACAAACGACTCGGTGTCTTTCCAGTCGACGAAGAACACCGACTCCCAGTCAGCCACATCCTTGACGATATACATCAGTTGCTGCGGATCGTCCTCGAATTCCTCGACGTCGTCTTCATCCAGCTCGACCTCGCGCAGGGCCTGGACATGCTGGCTGGCCATTGCCGCCGACGGACTGATCAGGGTCAGCAATTGTTCAGCGGCAAGGATCTGGGCCTTGGTAAAACATTCTTTGAGCATCTGAAACATCCTTTTTCATGGGCAAAACAAAAAGCCCCCGGCCTTGTTCAGGTCGGGGGCTTTTCTAGATGTGGCGGTGAAGAAGGGATTCGAACCCTTGATACAGTTTCCTGTATACACACTTTCCAGGCGTGCTCCTTCAGCCACTCGGACACTTCACCGGTTCTCGCCAAGCAGTTCAGCCTGTCGAGGCGCGCTAATGTAGTCGAAAGAGGTTCTAATGGCAAAGGTTTTTTTCAGAATATTCATGTGCTTAAGCCATTTAATCGAAAAAACACGGCACACAGGGCAAAGCCGCCATTCTCTGGCGTGCTTCGGCAGCCCGGTTTACCGCGCTCCCGTCAGGACAAGCACGTGGGCCGGGACGCTGACCGGTCAGTCAGTCACAGCGCTTTACCTCGGGCACTTGCCTGAGTAACGTCTGCCCCACTCCCCCTTAAGGAACCCTGTGATGAGTGAGCTGATTACCTACCACCTCGAAGACGGCATTGCGACCCTGACCCTGAACAACGGCAAGGTCAACGCCATCTCGCCTGACGTCATCAAGGCGTTCAATGCCGCCCTCGACCAGGCCGTGCAGGACCGCGCGGTGGTAATCATCACCGGCCAGCCAGGCATTCTCTCCGGCGGCTACGACCTGAAAGTCATGACCGCCGGCCCCAAAGAGGCCGTCAGCCTGGTGACCGCCGGCTCCACCCTGGCCCGGCGCATGCTCTCGCACCCGTTTCCGATCATCGTTGCCTGCCCGGGCCACGCGGTGGCCAAAGGCGCCTTCCTGCTGCTCTCGGCCGACTACCGCATCGGTGTCGAAGGCCCGTTCAGCATCGGCCTTAATGAAGTGCAGATCGGCATGACCATGCACCACGCCGGTATCGAACTGGCCCGGGATCGCCTGCGCCGCTCGGCGTTCCACCGGTCGGTGATCAACGCCGAGATGTTCGACCCGGCCAGCGCCGTCGACGCCGGCTTCCTCGACAAGGTAGTGCCGGTCGAACAGCTGCAGGAAGCTGCGCTGACGGCAGCCCGCCAGTTGAAGAAGATCAACATGAACGCCCACAAGCACACCAAGCTCAAGGTGCGCAAAGCACTGTTCGAGATCCTCGACGACGCGATCATCCGCGACCAGGAACACCTGGGCTGACCCCCTACCAAGGCCTGATTGCGATTATTCGCGCAATCGGGCCTGCCCCGCGCCAATGAGCGTTTGCCGATAGAAGTGCACACCCGTACACTGCGCCGCGTTTGCCTGGTGTGAGTCGTACGATGCTTTTTATTATCCGCATGTTCCTGTTGGGGCTGCATTTTCTCCTGGCCGGTGTTCTCGGTGTGCTGGTTGGCCTGTGCCGACCGTTCAACCCGGACAACAGCCGAATCTGTGCACGCCTTTATGGGCTGCCTGCCACCTGGCTGATGCGCCTTGAGATCAAGGCCGAGGTCGGCCCGCTGTTCGATCAGCCGCCGGGCTGCGTGATCATCGCCAACCACCAGTCCAACTACGACCTGTTCGTGCTGGGTCATGTGGTGCCGCGGCGCACCGTGTGCATCGGCAAGAAGAGCCTGAAGTGGATTCCCCTGTTCGGCCAGTTGTTCTGGCTGGGCGGCAACGTGCTGGTCGATCGCGGCAATGCCTACCAGGCGCGCCGGGCAATCCAGACCACCACCCGCACCCTGAGCGAAGACGACACCTCGATCTGGGTGTTCCCCGAAGGCACGCGCAATGCCGGCGAGCACCTGATCACCTTCAAGAAAGGTGCCTTTCACATGGCCGTAGAAGCCGGCGTGCCGATCGTGCCCGTATGCGTCAGCCGCTATGCCTGCCGCCTGAGCCTCAACGGCTGGCGCCGCAGCAAGGTGATCATCCGCTCACTGCCCCCCATCGCTACCAGTGGCCTGACCCAGCAGGATGTACCGGCGCTGGCCGAGCAATGCCGCGTGCAGATGCAGCACTGTATCGATCGCATGGAAGGCGAGCTGGCCCTGGCGTGAACAGTTGCCGAATTGTGCCAGTCAGACCAAGCTACTGGCACGGTTAACAGAAGAAGCGGACAACCATGGGTCGAGTCGTTGCAGCGGCGGTGTACAGCGCCGGCAGAAAGGTCACCAACATCAGCCTGGACGAAGGCAGCCAATGGGCGAGCAAGCCCGGGCATTTTGTCTGGATTGGCCTGGAAGAGCCCGATGCCCAGGAGCTGGCCAATCTGCAGCGCCAGTTCAACCTGCATGAGCTGGCCATCGAAGACGCACTGGAAAAACACAGCCGGCCCAAGCTGGAAACCTTCGGTGACGCCCTGTTCATCGTCACGTACTCGCCTGTGCGCCATGAAGGCAAGCTGGAGTTCATCGAGACGCATATCTTCGCCGGCAATGGCTACATCATCACCGCGCGCAACGGTCATTCGAAGTCCTATGCCCTGGTGCGCCAGCGTTGTGAGGCCCGCCCGCTGCTGCTGGAGCACGGCGAGGACTTCGTGCTCTACGCCCTGCTCGACTTCGTGACCGAAAACTACCAGCCGGTCAGCGAAGCCATTCATGGCGAGATCGAGGAACTGGAGCGCAGCGTGCTCAGCGGCTCGCTCAAGGAAGAAGACATCCAGCGCATCCACAGCCTGCGCCGCGACATCCTGCGCCTGCGCCGCTACGTGGCGCCAATGGTCGAAGTCAGCGAAGAACTGCAGCGCCTGACCTTCCCCTTTATCGACAAGAACATGCGCCCGTATTTTCGCGATGTGCAGATCCACGTCACCCGGCAGATGGAAGACCTGGCCGGGATTCGCGATATCGCCAGCCAGACCATCGAAATCGGCATGCTGCTGGAGTCCTCGCGCCAGAGCATCGTGCAGCGCAAGTTTGCCGCCTGGGCGGCGATCCTGGCGTTCCCCACCGCAGTGGCGGGGATTTACGGGATGAACTTTCAGAACATGCCGGAACTGAGCTGGCACTACGGCTACTTTGCCGTGCTGGGCGGGATCGCCGTGGGCTGCACGGCGTTGTATGCCAGCTTCAAGCGCTCCGGCTGGCTGTAACGGCAGGCCTCAGTTCGAGCTGCCCTGAGGTTTGTGCGCGACAAAACGCATCATCCATTCGGCCACCGTACTGCCGTGATGCTCATGCACCAGGCTGTCGATACCCTTGTGGTACACCTCCTGGCCGAGGCTGTCCTGGCGCAACTCAAGCAGCGCCCGCGAATAGTCGTGGATGAACTCCGGGTGGCCCTGGAAGCACAGCACCTGATCGCCGATGTGGTAGGCCGCGTTCGGGCAGAAATCGCTGGAGGCAATCACCGTGGCGTTTTCCGGCAGGCGCGTGACCTGGTCCTGATGGCTGATCAGCAAGGTCAGTTCTTCGACCTGCGGGCTGATCCACGGCGCCTTGGCGTTCATCACATAGCGGTGGGTACCCACCCCCCAGCCCTGGTGCGCGCGCTCGCTCTTGCCACCCAGCAGTAGCGCCAGCAACTGATGACCGAAACACACGCCAAGCAATTTGTCGCCACGCTGGTAGCGGTCCAGCAGGAACGCCTTGAGCTTCTGAATCCACGGATCATCACCGAACGAGTCGGCCTTGCTGCCAGTGACCAGGTAGGCATCGAACACCTGGTCTTCATCGGGATACTCGTCGTTCAACACGTTGTAGACGCGAAACTCGGCGGCGATTGGCTGGCGGGAGAACAGCTGCTCGAACATCCGTCCGTAGCCCTGATACTGCTCGACCAGCTCGGGTCGCAGGACGTCGGTTTCCAGGATGCAGATGCGTAGCGACATATAAATAGTCCTGAACGACAAAGGCGGGATTGCCCCGTAAAGCCTGCCCCGAATAAGGCGCGCAGGCAAGTATGATGCTCGGACGAACGGTCACGATCTGTGGATCCACTCACTAAAGGCACGCAAGTGTCTAGCAAGGGGAATGCTGATGGATGGCCAAAGGCCTCATAGCAAAAACTGCACGTAACTGTTTAAGTACAGATTAAAGCGTTCTAAAACACGGGTGACGTTGACCCTAAGGTTAGCTGTATACCCATTAGCAACAGTTCGCGTCTTAATGGTTTCACAGCGTTAAATGATGTTCGCCAGATCGATGACAAGGAAGCCTCTGGGCACTCAGGAATAACAACAAAAAGGCGGTCAGCCATGTTCAAACAACACAAAGTACGTCAAGCCGGGCTCATCCTCTTCGCCACTACGCTGCTGTTGATCCTGCCGAACCTTTCGCGCCTGTTCGGCTGAGCGACATGCCCTCTTCCCTGGGTTTGTGCCTGGCACAAGCCGCTTGTGTGCAGGTAATCTGCCGACCCTGATGGTTGGAGAGTGCCCATGCGCCAGTGCTTTACCTTGCTCATTGCCCTGCTCTGCCTGCCCTTGCAGGCGGCACAACTGACCCTGGACCTGGGTAATGGCAGTCGCCCTTGGCAGAGCGCCGAGCTGCTCAAACACCCGCTGGTGCAGGACATCCAGATCGACAACGATGTTTCCTACAAGAAAACCATGCACTACCGCGCGGTGCCGCTGGCTGCGCTCCTGCAGGGCGTACGGGCTGATGATCACCTGCAGGCCGTAGCCCTGGATGGTTTTGCTGCCGAGATGCCGGCTGCGCCTTTGCTCAAGGACGGCCCTGCCCGAGCCTGGCTAGCCATTGAAGACCCGGCCAAGCCCTGGCCACCCCTGGCCAAAAGCAAAACCAGCGCCGGGCCTTTCTATCTGGTCTGGACCGACCCGCAAGCCGGGCGCATCAGCCCGGAGCAGTGGCCGTTCCAGGTCGCCAGCATTCGCCGTCTGGCGACGGTGGCCGAGCGGTTCCCAGCCATGCGCCCGGCACCGGGGTTGGCCGCCGATGATCCGATCAACCAAGGCTTTGCCGTGTTCCAGAAAAACTGCCTGGCGTGTCATCGCCTCAACGCTGCCGGTGACGCCCAGTTCGGCCCGGACCTGAACCTGCCGCACAACCCCACCGAATACTTCCAGGCCGACTATCTGCGGCGCTATATCCGCGACCCGCAAAGCCTGCGCCAATGGCCCCAGGCGAAAATGCCCGGGTTTACCGAAACGGTCATCAACGACAGTGAGCTGGACGCACTGCTTGCGTACCTGCGCCACATGGTCACGCGCAAACCCTGAAGCTCACTGCTGCTGGGCGTTGAGGGCCGGAGTCACCAGCACCTTGGCGTGCATCTGCTCGAAACCGCCACCCCGGCGCATGCCGCGTACCGGGCAGGCATCCAGGTAGTCCAGGCCCACGGCCAGCTTCAGGTGCCGTTCGGGCCGGGCCAATTGGTTGGTGACATCGAAGCTGTACCAGGCATCCTCAAGCCAGGCTTCGGCCCAGGCGTGGCTGGCCATCTGCTGGCTGTCGCTGTCGAACAGGTACCCGGACACGTAGCGCGCCGGCACGCCCAGGCTGCGCGCGCACGCCAGGAAGGCATGGGTATGGTCCTGGCAAACCCCGGCCCCACCGGCAAACGCCTGAGCCGCGCTGGTGTCGACGGCGGTGCTGCCCGGCCGGTAGGCCATGCGCTGGTTCAGGGCGTTCATCAGCTCGATCAACGCCGAGCGGTCACGCCGCTTGCGGCATTGCTGGCTGGCGAAGGCGCGCAACGCATCATCCGCTTCGGTGAGGCGGGTGAAGCGCAGGAACGGCAGCGGTGATTGCAGCTCGTGCTCGGTTTCACGGCTTTCATCGATGTCGACCAGGCCGCGGGCGCCGATGACCAGGTCCGCATGCGGCTCCTCCAGGCTCAGCACATGCAGGATGTTGCCGAACGGGTCCAGTTGCGCCCGCACCGGCCGCGGCAGGTCCAGCTGCCAGCTGAGCACCTGCTGGCGTTCGCTGTCGTGCGGGGTCAAGCGCAGGTACTGGATGCTCGAGCGCACCAGCTCTTCGTAGTGGTAGGCGGTTTCGTGGCTAATGGTCAGTCTCATACAGCCTCCAGGTAGGCACTGTGAATGGCATTGCCCAGTTCACGCACCAGCGGAATGTAATGGGTCAACCAGGGGTGCAGGCCCTCGGCAAGGATTTCATCGATCGAGGTGTAGCGCAGGCGTGCGTCCACCTCGGCGGCCAGGCGCTGGGCCGGGCGGCCGTTGCCACCGGGCAGGCTGGCGAGGATCTGGTCGATCTCTTCGGTGCAGGCTCGCAGCGAGCGCGGTACATCGGCGCGCAACAGCAGCAGCTCGGCGACATGGCGGGCAGCCGGGGCGTCACGGTAGATTTCGGTGTAGGCCTCGAATGACGACAGCGCGCGCAGCAAGGCGCTCCATTGGTAATAGCCGCGCGCCGAGCTGTCGCTGACCGCCTCGGCCTCGTCGCCGAGCATCTCGTAGCGGGCATCGAGCAGGCGCAGGGTGTTGTCGGCGCGCTCGATGAAGGTGCCCAGGCGAATGAAGCGAAAGGCGTCGTTGCGCATGATGGTGCCGTAGGTAGCACCACGGAACAGGTGCGAGCGCTCCTTGATCCACTCGCAGAAACGGCTCATGCCGTAGCGCCCCAGGCCCTGCTCGGCGATGCCACGAATCTCCAGCCAGGTGGCGTTGATGTTTTCCCACATGTCGGCGGTGATCCGCCCACGAACCGCATGGGCACTGGCCCGCGCCGCGCCGAGGCAACTGTAAATGCTTGCCGGGTTTTCCGGGTCCAGGGCAAAGAAGTGCAGCAGGCGCTCGGCATGCAACTGGCCGTGGCGCTCCAGGTAATCGTCGAGAGTACCGGTGATCAACAGCGGCATGGCCATTTCATCCAGGCCGTCACCGCGGCCATCCTGCGGCATCAGCGACAGCGAATAACTGACATCAAGCATCCGCGCGAGGTTTTCCGCGCGCTCCAGGTAACGTGACATCCAGTACAAATCGGAGGCAGTTCTACTCAACATGGCTTAATCCTCGACCACCCAGGTGTCCTTGGTACCGCCGCCCTGGGACGAATTGACCACCAGTGAGCCTTCACGCAGGGCAACCCGGGTCAGGCCGCCAGGCACCACCCGGGTCTCGCGCCCGGACAGCACGAAAGGCCGCAAGTCGATATGCCGCGGGGCAATGCCGTTGTCGACAAAGGTCGGGCAAGTCGACAGCGACAGCGTTGGCTGGGCGATGTAGGCCGCCGGCCAGGCCTTGATCCGTGCGGCAAACGCCTCGATCTCGGCGCGGGTCGCTGCCGGCCCGACCAGCATGCCGTAGCCACCGGAGCCCTGGGTTTCCTTGACCACCAGCTCCGGCAAATGCGCAAGCACGTGGGAAAGCTCTTCAGGCTTGCGGCACTGCCAGGTCGGCACGTTCTTCAGGATCGGCTCCTCATCGAGGTAAAAACGGATCATGTCGGTGACATAGGGGTAGATCGACTTGTCGTCGGCAACGCCGGTGCCAATCGCATTGGCCAGCACCACGTTGCCGCAGCGATAGGCGGCCAGCAGCCCGGGCACGCCGAGCATCGAATCGGGATTGAACGCCAGGGGGTCGAGGAAGGCATCGTCCAGGCGCCGGTAGATCACATCCACCGCCTTGGGGCCGTCGGTGGTACGCATGAACACCCGCTCGTCACGCACGAACAGGTCGGCGCCCTCGACCAGTTCGACGCCCATCTCGCGGGCGAGGAAGGCGTGTTCGAAGAACGCACTATTGAAACGCCCGGGCGTCAGCACCACCACGCTGGGGTTATCCAGCGGGCTTGAGCTCTTGAGGGTATCGAGCAACAGGTTAGGGTAATGATCGATGGGGGCGATGCGCTGGGCGGCGAACAGCTCGGGAAACAGGCGCATCATCATCTTGCGGTCTTCGAGCATGTAGCTGACGCCGCTGGGAGTGCGCAGGTTGTCTTCGAGCACGTAGTAGCTGCCGTCGCTGTCGCGCACCAGGTCGACCCCGCAAATGTGCGAATAGAGGTCGCGGTGCAGGTCCAGGCCTTGCATCGCCAGTTGGTACTGGTCGTTGGCCAGGACCTGCTCGGCCGGGATGATCCCGGCGCGAATGATGCGCTGGTCGTGGTACAGGTCAGCCAGAAACAGGTTCAACGCCTTGACCCGCTGAATGCAGCCCCGCTCCACCACCCGCCATTCACTGGCGGGAATACTGCGCGGAATCGTATCGAAGGGAATCAGCCGCTCGGTGCCCTGCTCGTCGCCATAGAGGGTGAAGGTGATGCCGGCGCGGTGGAACAGCAGGTCGGCTTCACGTCGACGCTGGGCCAGCAGCTCCGGCGGGGTTTCGGCCAGCCAGCGGGCGAACGCCCGGTAATGCGGACGGACCAGACCGTCAGCGGCGTACATTTCGTCATAAAAGGTGCGGATCATGCCGAACTCCTTGTCACCCGTGCACCCGAGCCATCGCAAGCCCCGTGCCAGCGGCATAATTCCTTGTTTTTCAATAGCTTGTACTTTGACAAAAGGACGATCGCACCAGATCTGTGCAAGCGTTCCGGTTGCGTTGGCAGCAACGCTTCATTGCGAAGCGCTGATCAGCCCGTACCGGGCGGCAACAGCCGCCCTCGCCGGGCCCTGGATTCAAGCCAGTTGACGCTCCTGCTTGACTCCCCAGCCTTCAATCTCACCGCCCAATGGCGCGATGACCGCTTCGAAATCCTGTTCGAATTCGCCGATACCGCCATAGGTTGCAAACATCACCTTGCTCAGCTCCAGGTGCCAGGCGCCATCATCGCGCTCATGTACCTGGGCACTGAGTGATTCGCCGCGAAACTTTCCTGCCGCTCGCCGCGCCCGTGCCTCGTCCGGAAATACCGCATAAAACTCGATGGGATGAATCTGGGCGAAGTTGAACCCCCCTTCTTTCATCCGACGCAAGACCGTGCTGCTGATGTCCTCGTATTGGCTGCTCATGAATCGTCCTCCTCATTACCGATGGATAGACTTTCAGTGCAAAACGCACCTGCCCGCCACACAAGACGTGCGGGGGCAATTCGAGCTGTTGCGTGACGTGGATCGGCAAGCCCGGACAATCAGAAACAATCGCCCGACCTTGTCTGCAGCGTAGCGCCTGATTGCCGGGCGTGCCAGCCAACGGGCTCAGGGTGCTTCAGTGATGGCAGTGATCTCCACGCCGTTCTGCTCTTTGAGCCATTTGGCGGTCGGCGAGGGTTCGCGGTCCTGGAAATCATTGAGGTCCAGTTCGCCCAGGACCGGAAACAGATGGGTACGAATCAGCCGCGCAGCCTCTTCGATGCTCGGCTCAAGCTCTGCGGTGAAAGGCAGCGAGGTACGTTCGCCCTTCTGATCAACAAAAGTAATGACCCAGTCTTTCATTGGACGCTCCTCTGTACCGATGTTCGGGGTGAATCTGGCCTACCTACCGTTGACCTCGCCGCGGGGTGGTTGTTCAGTCGACTTGCGGCTCAAAGCGATGGCCGCCCGGCAGCGCACGTATGCTTTGCAGCGTGCGCAGAAACTCGTCCCTGGAGGGCTCGAACTGCAGCGGCGGCTCGGAGTGTTCATCGGTCACTCCCAGTACCACGGTGGGCTGGTAGCCGGAGCTCAAGGCGCCAGCGACCATCCTGAACGTTTCAGTGGCTGCCGGCTTCAAACTGTCGGGCTCATAGACGCGAAAGCGTGCACCGCCGAACCGGCCCTTGGCGGCCCCGATCCGCACGCTTGAGGGCCCGAACTTATCGACGCTGATCTGCAGCGGAAACGGATTGGCGATCAGTCGATCCAGCAGCATCGGCACCATCTCGACGGCCTTGTCGCTGTCACTGCTCATGCTCAGGCGGTGCAACAGGTTCGGGTTGTCTGCGGGGTTGAAGCCCAGAGTGATGGCATGGCGCGGTGTGCCATCGTCTGCGATGAAGCCGAAGGGCACACAGAAGCCGTTGTCCTGGGGAATTTCGTATTGCTTGCGGATGCGGAACGCGGCCAGCACAGCGCGCGCCCTGGGCTCCAGCCGGGCCAGCGCCGCGGTGTCTGTCGCGGTATTGGCGCCACTGTAGAATTTGAATCGGTAGATGCGTTGATCGCGCCACAGGTAGGCAGTCAGATTGCCTTCATACCAGTTTGTAGAGGCGTCCGGCACACCCAGCTCGATAAAGCGCTCATGCTCGTACTCTACATCGGTCGGCCATTGCGCCTGCTCCTCGAAGAAGGCATCACGCTCGACCTGCAGCTTCGCCACCGACCGCCCCTCGCCAGTAAATTGCTTGATCATGTCGTCAAGCACTACCAGTTGCGAATTCACATAGCCTATGCGCTGGAGCTTTTCACGCAAGTCGTAGTACTGATCACTCAGTGCCCTGTAGCGCGTTTCATCGTCACGGCTCGCAGAGATGGCGGCATCCAGCGTCTCCATCTGCGCCTTCACCACCCGCTCCTGCGCCGGGCCACGGGTGAGGCTCTGCACATAGCGGATCTGCTCGTAGAGTGCACGGGTGGTCAACGGGCTGACCTCGATGTCGACCAGAAAGGGCAGCTCGCCAGTCAACCCTTCGCCGTAGGCAATCTGCTTGTCCCCAGGGGTGATCGTGGGGTCGGGGAGCTCGAAATTGTAGTACTGCCAGTAGCCACTGGAGGTGTGCCAGGCAATGTCCTTGGGCACATCGAACTGCACCCGGCCCATGCATTCGGTACGCCAGCCGGGGGGCGTCTGGTAATCCGCCGGTGCAACATCGGCCAGCGCCCACAGTGAATGGCACAGGCAGGCAAACAACACGAACACGCGCACGTAAAAATCCTTTTTTGATGGGCGCCGTTGCAGCCCCCGCTTCCTCAAGCGCGCGATTTGAGCACCCATGGCCCAGAAAGCCAAGACCCCGGCAAGCCGGGGTCCTGTTTACAGCGCTAGCAACGACGTTATTCCGGGGTGCCGTGCACTACACCAGCGGTGTTGTCCAGCAAGCTCTTGGTCGCCGTCTGGATGAACGACTCGAGCTTGTGGGTCAGGTCCTTCTGGTCCGGGGCTTCGATCAGCTCAGCCTTGAAGTTGGCACCGAGCTCGTAGCGGTACATGCGTGGCGACATGTCCTTGGACTCGATCAGGATCCGGTCGCCCTTGACCAGCCCGACGATCTGCTCGCTGCCCGATGGCTTGATCATGCCGAAGCCCTGGTCACCGGCTGGCAGGTTGAGCAGGTCACGGCCCCAGCACTGGTGACGGGTTTCGCCGCCCAGGCGGCCCATGATGGTCGGCACGATGTCGATCTGGGTACCCACGGTGTGGTTGACCGCACCGAACTTGTCCTGGATACCCGGGGCGATCAGCAGCAGCGGCACGTTGAAGCGCCCCAGGTCCATCTCGGTGACCTGCTGGTGGTTGCCGAAGCCATGGTCGCCGACGATGACAAACAGGGTTTGCTTGAAGTAAGGCTCCTTGCGCGCCTTCTCGAAGAACTGGCCCAAGGCCCAGTCGGAGTAGCGCATGGCGGTCAGGTGCTCGTCCAGGCGGCCCTGGCCTGTGACCTTCTCGACCGGCAAATCCTTGGGCAGTGCATACGGCGTGTGGTTGGACAGGGTCTGCAGCAGCGCGTAGATCGGCTTCTTGCCATCGTGCTTGGCCAGCTCTTCGTTACCGCGGTCGAACATGTCCTGGTCGGACACGCCCCAGGTCGGGTCGGAGAACACCGGATTGACGAAGTCGTTACGGCCGATGAAGGTGGTCATGCCCTGGTTGCCGAAGAACCCGGACTGGTTGTCCCAGGCAAAGTCGCCGTTGTAGACGTAGACGTCGTCGTAGTCACGGGCACTGAGCAGCGCCGGCAGGCCCGACAGCTTGTGGCCGCCTTCCGGGGTCTGCATCAGGTACTCGAAGCCCGGCAGGTTCGGGTAGCAGGCCATGGTGGCGAACATGCCCTGGTGGGTGTGGGTGCCGTTGGAGAAGAAGCGGTCGAACAGCACGCCCTCTTTCGCCAGTTTGTCGAAGTACGGGGTGATGTTGTTCGGGCTGCCCAGGGCGCCTACCGAATGACCGGCGAAGCTCTCCATGAGGATCACCACGACGTTCTTGATCGGCAGGGTGTTGTCCGCTGGCGGGGTGAAATCACGGCGCACCGCGGCGCTGTCGGCATCGACCAGCTTGTCGTTGGCGGTCAGTAGCATGTCACGCACGGCCTGGGTAGCCAGGCCCTGCTCGATGGTCGACTTCCAGATGTTGGCGCGGTCCTCGCCGAAACGGCTCTTGGCCGCATCGATCAGGGTCAGGGTGCCGTTCAGGCCCAACTGGTTGACGAAGTTCGAGTCGGTGGTGAAAGCGTCGCCCCAACGCATTGGCGGGCCCTGGCGCAGGGTGCCGCGAGCAGCGATGACCGCCACCAGCAAGACCATGAAGAACACCACGCCGCGCACATACCAAGGTGCTACGCTACGCTTGCCAGCGACCTGGCTTTCATACACGCCATCGGGCCGGGTAAGGCGGTCGATGCCCTTGAACAGCAGGCTCAGCAGCCAGGTGCCAAAGGCCCAGGCCAGCAGGTAGCGCACTACCGGGAAGCCGTACCAGAGCATGCTCAGCACGGTTTTCGGGTCTTCCTTGACGTACTGGAACACCAGGCCGTTGAGGCGCTGGTGGAACTCGCGATAGAAATCCATCTCCATCAGGCCGAGGAACATGACGATGCTCGAGGCGATGGTCAGCCAGGCACGGAACAGGCCGCGTGCGGCCATGGCCCGGGCACTGAGGATGGCCAGCAGCAGCGGGATGCTCAGGTACACCGCGACCCGCAGGTCGAAACGCAGACCGTTGAAGAAGCCCTCGGCTACAGTCGACATCGGCGTGTCGCCGATCATGTCATTGTTATAGGCCAGCAGGGCCAGGCGGACCAGACTGAGCATCAGCATGATCACCAGACCGCACAGCAGGGTGTAGGCCAGGTGCGATTTCAGCGTCGGTTGCAACGGGCGCGACGCAGCCCGCTGTTGACTCAAGGCGTCCGTGGTAGCCATGAATTGGAAGATCCCTAGGGTTCAGGTTCGAGGAAGGCGGTAAAACGAATCGGCAAATGTGCCCTAAACGCGAGCACGTTGCACGGCCATTCGGCGATTGGATAATTGCGCGAGCAAATTGTCGGCAATCGATTGTGAAAATTTCGTAATAGAATCAGTGTTATCCGCATCGAGATCATTACGCCATGTTTTATCGCTACCTCCCAAGCCCGCTTGGCCCGCTGCTACTGGCAGGCGATGAACAGGGCCTGCGCATGCTGCACATGGATGCCGCCCAGCCCTGGGAACTGGCCGAAGACTGGCAGCCGGCCACTCGCCAGCTGGACGATGTGGCACGCCAGCTCGACGAGTACTTTGCCCGTAAGCGCGAACATTTCGAAGTGCGCCTGGCGGCCCACGGCAAGCCATTTCAGCGCCAGGTGTGGCAGGCCCTGCAGCGCATTCCCTATGGCACCACCTGCAGCTACGGCGAGCTTGCCCAGGCCATTGGCAAGCCGAAATCGGTGCGGGCAGTGGGCACCGCCAATGGCGCCAACCCGATCGCGATCATTGTGCCCTGCCATCGGGTGATCGGCAGCAATGGCACCCTCACCGGGTTTGCCGGGGGGATCGAGCGCAAGCAGATCTTGCTGGAACTGGAGGGGACCTGGTTGATCTGAAAATTATCGCGGGGCAGGAGCCGGCTTGCCCCGCGATAGCGGACTATAGCCGCACATTGCCCCGCGGCCCGGCGATCGCCCAGATGATCAGGCCCAGCACAGGCAACAGCAGAATCAGCAGCACCCAGAGAATCTTGACGCCGCCACTGACACCGCTCTTGATCACATTGATGATCGCCCAGATGTCCAGGGCCAGAATGATCAGCCCAACCACGCTATTGAAGGTAGACCCCATGGTATTGCTCCCATGATCACGCCTGCCCTCAGGATAGCTGGCTATCAGCCCGATAGAGGCGAATCGTTCGCCGCAGCCCAGCAGCGCTGGTTACACTCGGTTCATTGAATTGCAGCCAGAGGTCCCTATGCCACCCGCCCACAGCCACAGCAGCCCTGCCCCCGCGCCACTATGGAGCGCCTGGATACAACAGGCACAAAGCAGCCCGTGGCTCAGCGCAGGCTTGGGTTTGAGCCTGCTGGCGGTGCTCGGCCTGCTGGTCGCCAGTGCCTGGAACGCTGTGCAAGGCGAGCACCAGCAAAACCTGCACATGGCCATGCTCGGTGGCCTTGCCGGCTTTGCCGCTACCGCCCTGGGTGCGGTCATGGCCGTGGTGCTGCGCGAGATCAGCGCGCGAACGCAGGATGTCATGCTCGGCTTTGCCGCCGGCATGATGCTCGCTGCCAGCTCGTTCTCGCTGATTCTGCCCGGCCTCGACGCGGCCCGTGGGATCACCGGCAATGGCCCTTACGCGGCATTGACGGTGGTCGTCGGCATGGGCCTGGGCGTGCTGCTGATGCTCGGTCTCGACCGTTTTACCCCGCACGAACACGAGAGCACCGGCCCCTGCGGCCCACAGGCCGAGCGGATCAACCGGGTGTGGCTGTTCGTGCTGGCGATCACCCTGCACAACCTGCCCGAGGGCATGGCCATCGGCGTCAGTTTTGCCAACGGCGACCTCAATGTCGGCCTGCCGCTGACCAGCGCCATCGCCATCCAGGACATTCCCGAAGGCCTGGCCGTGGCCCTGGCGCTGCGCGCAACCGGCCTTTCGACCTTCAAGGCGGCATTGGTGGCGATCGGCTCGGGCCTGATGGAACCCTTGGGTGCCGTGATCGGTCTGGGCATCTCCAGCGGTTTTGCTATCGCCTACCCGGTGAGCATGGGCCTGGCGGCCGGGGCGATGATCTTCGTGGTGTCCCACGAAGTGATCCCGGAAACCCACCGCAACGGCCACCAGACCTCGGCAACCCTGGGCCTGATGGGCGGCTTTGCGGTGATGATGTTCCTCGATACCGCCCTCGGTTAAACGTGCACGGCAACCCGTAGCGCTTCCAGAGCCGGCGCTGCGGCAATGCCGACCTCGGCGCACAGTTCCAGCACCCGTGGCAGCTCGTCGTTGCCGACCAGCACCATCTGCAGCTCGTCATCGAGCAACTGGCTGAAGTTCATCAGCACGTAGCCGCCAGCTTCCTTGTTCATCGCGCCCATCTGCACCTGGATGCGGTTGAGCGCGGTCAGCGGCTCGACCTTGGCCAACTGCTTGGGCTTGAGGTTGAACGGCACGCTCTTGTCGAAGGAGTCGACGATCTGGGCAAACAGGTCCTGGTAGGTATCGGCCTGGAACAGCACGGTATCGGGCAGGCTGCCGACCACAATCCATTCACCCAGCGGGATCGGGAAGCTGTCGTCGTAGTTGATGTCCGGGTTGGCGGCGAGGAACGCCTGCGGGTCGGCATAGGCCTGGGCGGCTTCGTCGGCGATGCGCGCGATGTCTTCCTCGCGCATGCAGCCAGCGCTGATTTTGCCGATGAGTTCGACCAGTTGGGATTTCATGTGGGGGCCCTGCGACGGTAAAAAAGTCGCCAAGGATAGCCGCAAAAGGCCCCGGGGGGTTAGCCGAGCAGCTTGAGCAACTGCTCGCTGGTCTCAGGGGCACCCATGGTTTGCGCCGCGCCCAGGGCATCGCTGCCACGGGCGTCACGGTGGCGCGGGTTAGCGCCCTTGCCCAGCAGGTAATCGACGATGACCGTGCGGTTGAACATCGCCGCCATCATCAGCGCCGTACGCCCATCGGCAGACGTCCCATCGACCTCGGCGCCTTTATCCACCAGCAACTGGACCATCTCCAGGTGGCCCTTGAAAGCGGCGCCGGCGATGGGCAATTGGCCCTTGTCATTGGCAATCTGCGGGTCGGCACCGTGCTCGAGCAGCACTGTAACGGCCTGCAGATGCCCGTGATAGCTGGCAAGCATCAGCAAGGTATCGCCATTGCCATTGCGCAGGTTCACCGGCAGGCCATTTTCCAGCAAGCGCCCGAGCATCACCGCGTCGCCCTTGCGCGCCCGGTCGAACACTTCTTCGGCGAACGCTGCCGCCTCGTCATCGTTCATCGGCGTGGGGCTACGTTGGTCAGACATGGGGAACCTCCTGGCTATCGGAAAGGCCCAAGTCTTTGTCAGCGAGCACGCCGGGTCAACGGTGGATAACTCATGGCCATGACAGAAGAAATCTATTGGCCAGGGCAGCACTGCAAAATGCACTGTGCAAAATGCACGACCGTGCAGAGTGCACGATAGCGCTCTTCGACATAAATTATAACTTATTGATTTATAACGATTTTATCTCAAAGAAAAGCTGGCACAGTCACTGCACCAGTCACTCCATGTCTGCCACTAACAGTCAGGAGCTGATATGGACCTCATCCAGGAAAAATTCGCCTCGGTATTCTCCGCCTACGACGTCACCACTCAGGCGCGCCCCGACGGTGGAATTCTGCTGACCCTGCGGGCAGCGGACGGCACCCAGACCCAGCGCTCGATTTCTTATGCCCAACTGCACAGCGCCGAACAGCTGTCGTGGGCGATCAGTGCGATTCGCCGCGACCTGGCCGGTCAGGCCAGTGAGTTGCCAGTGATTTCAAATTTGCAGAGCCAGCAGCGGTTTGCCTTGCCGACTTATCGGTAAGCATGGAGATCGCATCGCGGGGCAAGCCCGCTCCTACAAGTCTGTGTAGGAGCGGGCTTGCCCCGCGATGCGATCACTCAGTCATCAAGCCGAGGAAAGTCTGCAGCAATCTTGTCGCCAGTAAAGTTGGCAACCGAACCCTGTGCCTGGTTAAACACCCGGATCGCCACAAACCGCGGCTCCTCGCCCAGATCGAGCCAATGCCGAACCCCCGCCGGCACGCCGATCAGGTCGCCCTTCTCGCACAACACCGCATAGATGTAATCCTCGATCCGCAGGCTGAACAGCCCGCGCCCGGCGGCGAAAAAGCGCAGTTGATCTTCGTCGCAGGTATGCTCGGCAAGCAAGCGGGCGTCCGCTTCGCGGGTTACCTCGACACCGGCATAGCCCTTCTCGGCCTTCAGCGCGTCGATACTGGCTTGATAAGCGCCGATCACATCCTGATCGCTGGCCCCCGCCTGAATGGGCGCGGCGGCCTGCCAACGCTCGAAACGCACGCCCTGCTCGGCCAGGGTCGCGGCAATGTCTTCAAGATGAGTCAAGACTTTGTTGGGAATATCCGGGGTGGACTGGTGATACACGGTCAGGCTGCTCATCAGGGCAACTCCTTACTACCGGCCAATGGTTCACGGCCAAGGCTCATGCCCTGTCCTCTTTCATTCGAAGTGCAATGATAACGGCTGCGGCCAGGGCCGCGACGCTGGCAATACTAAAGGTGGTAGCCGGCCCCAGCAGGTTCCAGCTGTACCCCGAACACAAGGCGCCCAAGGCGCCGCCCGTGCCGGCGAGCGCTGCATACAGCGCCTGGCCCTGGCCTTGCTGGCGGGCGCCGAAACTGCGTTGCACGAAGGCGATGGCGGCCGCGTGAAAACTGCCGAAGGTGGCTGCGTGCAGGACCTGGGCAAGCAGCAGTACGCCCAGGTGCTCGGCAAAGTTGCCCAGCAACACCCAGCGCACGGCCGCCAGGGCAAAACTGGCCAGCAGCACCCGGCGCAGCGAGACCCGCGCCAGGATCCAGCTCATGGCCAGGAACATCAGCACCTCGGCCACCACCCCCAGGGCCCAGAGCATGCCGATGGTGCCGCGACTGTAACCCAGGTGCTCAAGGTGCAGGGTCAGGAAGGTGTAATACGGGCCATGGCTAAGCTGCATGAGTGCCACGCACAGGTAAAACGCGGCAACACCCGGGCTTGCCAGTTGCCTGAGAAAGCCGCCGCCGGCCGCACGCTCATTCTGCCCCGGCGGCTGGGCATTGGGTACCCAGAGGCTGGCCACGACGATACCGGCCATGACGACCACCAAGGCAACCGGGTAGATATCCAGGCTAAGCCAGTCGAACAATCGGCCAAGGCCGACCACGGTGAGGATGAAGCCGATCGAGCCCCACAGACGGATCTGGCTGTAGCGTGCGGTCTGCCCTTGCAGGTGGGCCAGGGTGATGACCTCGAACTGTGGCAGTACCGCATGCCAGAAGAACGCATGCAGGGCCATCACCAGCGCCAGCCAGGCGTAGCTTTTGCCGAAGAAGATCAACGAAAAGGTCGCCAGGGTCGACAAGGCGCCCAGGCGCACGATCAGCAAGCGCTGGCCACTGCGGTCGCCCAGCCAGCCCCACAGGTTGGGGGCCACGCAGCGCATCAGCATGGGGATGGCCACCAGCTCGCCGATGCGCGCACTGGAAAAACCCAGGTGATCGAAATACAACGCCAGAAACGGCGCTGTCGAGCCGAGCAAGGCGAAGTAAAAGAGGTAGAAACTGGACAGCCGCCAGTAGGGAATCGGCGCCACGGCTCAGCGAGCCGCGGCGCGATTGGCAGGCGCCAGCATTACAGCTGGCCCAGCACCGGCGTCTTCACGCGCACGTCGGCGTTCTGCCCGCGGTGGCGCAGCAGGTGGTCCATCAGCACGATGGCCATCATGGCCTCGGCAATCGGCGTGGCGCGGATACCCACGCACGGGTCATGACGGCCCTTGGTGATCACCTCAACCGGGTTGCCATCGACGTCGATGGAGCGGCCAGGGGTGGTGATGCTCGAGGTCGGCTTGAGGGCCAGGTGGGCAACGATCGGCTGACCGGAGGAAATACCGCCAAGAATGCCGCCGGCGTTGTTGCTGAGGAAGCCTTCCGGGGTCAGCTCGTCACGGTGCTCGGTACCGCGCTGGGCGACGCTGGCAAAACCTGCGCCGATTTCCACGCCCTTGACCGCGTTGATACTCATGAGCGCGTGGGCAAGCTCGGCATCCAGGCGATCGAAGATCGGCTCGCCCAGGCCGGGCATGACGCCTTCAGCGACCACGGTGATTTTCGCCCCGACCGAATCCTGGTCGCGGCGCAGCTGGTCCATATAGGCCTCGAGCTCCGGGACTTTGTCCGGGTCCGGGCTGAAGAAGGCGTTCTGCTCTACCGAATCCCAGGTCTTGAAGGGGATTTCAATCGGCCCGAGCTGGCTCATGTAGCCGCGGATGCGGATGCCCTGGGTGGCCAGGTACTTCTTGGCGATGGCACCGGCGGCCACGCGCATGGCGGTTTCCCGCGCCGAGCTGCGGCCGCCGCCACGGTAATCACGCTCACCGTACTTGTGGTGGTAGGTGTAGTCGGCGTGGGCCGGGCGGAACAGGTCCTTGATCGCCGAGTAGTCCTTGGACTTCTGGTCGGTGTTGCGGATCAACAGGCCAATGGAGCAGCCGGTGGTGCGGCCTTCGAACACTCCCGAGAGGATTTCGACTTCGTCGGCTTCCTGGCGCTGGGTGGTGTGGCGGCTGGTGCCGGGCTTGCGCCGGTCCAGGTCGTGCTGCAGGTCGGCCAGGGAAATCTCCAGGCCTGGCGGGCAGCCATCGACAATGGCGACCAACGCCGGGCCATGGCTTTCGCCAGCGGTGGTGACAGTGAACAGCTTGCCGTAGGTATTGCCGGACATGCAGGACGCTCCGCGAATCAGCCAGATTTGAACAAGAGCGCCAGTATACGCAGGCTAACCATTCAGTTCATCCCTGACGGCGAACCTTCTGCGCCCGGCCCGGTCCAAACCGCACTCTCTCGATAGTGGCCTGATGATGTTGCGTATTGTTGCGGTACTCACCCTGCTGTTCAGCGGCCTGGTCCAGGCTGCCGCTCCCACCGTGTTCCAGCGCCCGGTCAGCCTCGATACCGGCAGCGGCGTGCTGCACGGTAGCCTGCTGTTGCCGCGTACCGAGCAGCCACCACCGGTGGTGCTGATCATTGCCGGCTCCGGGCCCACCGACCGCGATGGCAACAACCCCTACGGCGGCAACACGGACAACCTCAAGCAACTGGCCCTGACCCTGGCGAAAAACAATATCGCCAGCGTGCGCTACGACAAGCGCGGCGTCGCGGCCAGCCTCGCGGCCACCCCGGACGAGCGCGACCTGACGGTAGAGCGCTATGTCGCCGATGCCGTGGCCTGGAGCCAGAAGATCAAATCCGACCCACGTTTCGGCCGCCTGATTCTGCTTGGCCACAGCGAAGGTGCGTTGATCGCCAGCCTTGCCGCCGAGCAAAGCGGCGCCAGCGCCGTGATCAGCATTGCCGGCAGTGGCTGGCCGATCGACAAGGCGCTGCGCGCACAGATATTTGAGCGGGTGCCCGGGCGCTACATGGCCAGTGCCGGCGATATCCTTGATCGCCTGAAAAACGGCAAGACCTCCTCTCGCGTGCCCCTGCCCCTGCAGGATGTACTGCGCCCCAGCGTCCAGCCCTACCTGATTTCGCTGTTCCGCCAGGACCCGGCCGAGGCCTTTGCCAAAGTCAAGGTACCGGCGCTGATCATCCAGGGCACCCATGACTTCCAGGTCAATGTCGACAACGCCGAGATCCTCAAGGCCGCCAAGCCGGATGCCGAGCTTGCCTTGATCAAGGGCATGAACCACATGCTGCGCATCGCACCGGAGCAAATCAGCCAGCAACGCGACAGTTATCTTGATCCGCAACTGCCGCAAGCGGCCGAACTGGGCAAGCGCGTTGTCGACTTCATTCAGCGGTTGCCCGCCAGCTGAGGCCCAATCGCAGAAATTACGCCTCCAGTCCGGGCCAGTCCTGCCGATAAAGTGGTGCTGGCTTCGTCAATGCGACCAGCCTGCTGCGCACATGAGGATTGCCGTGATGACCGAAGCCGCCCCCCAGGACACCGCCGAGACGACTGCCGAACAGGCAGCAGCGGAAGTTGCCCCCCTGCCCTGGGCCGATGTTGCCCCCGAACACTTCCAGATGCTGCGCCTGGCGCCGCTGCCGACCGACCGCAACAGCGGTGCGCGGCCGCTGCGCTTCGTCCAGTACGGCTATGCCGAACGCCACAACAAACAGACCAGCCTGCTACGCATGGCTATCCAGCTGCCGGCGCAGAAGGTGCGCAAGGAACAGAACCACCTGGATGTATGGGTCGACCACGAAGAAAAACGCGTGACCTTCAGCCCTGACTCCGGCCTGCAGATCGAGCCGCTGAACCGCGGCCTGGGGCGTTTTCTGATGAACCAGGCGGTGACCTGGGCGCAACGCAAGTGGCCGCACTATCGGGTCGAAGGCGCGGCCCTGCCGAACAAGGACGCCCTCAACGAAGACACCCGTCTGCGCCGTGACCATGTGCTGCGCAGTCATGGCCTGGAGGTCGAGTACGCTGATGCCCAGCACCTGAAGGGACGCTTTGTCGATGTGCAGGTCGGTGAACTCAAGGGCGGCTGGAACAGTGACAAGGTGCAGCGGGTGGAGATACTCGATGCTGCGCAGATGCTGCAACAGGCCGAGCAGAGCCTGCAGGAAAAAGAGGCGCAATTGCGCGAGCGTGACGAGCGGGTCAGCAAGTACCGCCGTGAAGACAGCGGGCTGCGCTTTACCATCACCTGCCTGGTGGCCTTTGCGGTGTTTCAGGCGGGGTTGTTGATCTGGATTGCGACTCACCGCTAAAAAGCCTCGCTGGCACGCCAGCTCCCACAAGGGCAATTGTGGGAGCTGGCTTGCCAGCGATGGATGCACTGCAAACCTGAAGCCTTACACCTTCGAGGCAAACAACTCCTGATGCTGCCGGCACTGCTGCGCCGTGAGCATGAACACCCCGTGCCCACCCCGCTCGAACTCCAGCCAGGCGAAATCCACTTGCGGATACAGCGCCTCGACATGCACCTGGCTGTTGCCAACCTCGACGATCAGCAACCCCTTCTCGGTCAGGTGATCGGCCGCTTCGGCCAGCATCCGCCGCACCAGGTCCAGGCCGTCATTGCCGCAGGCCAGGCCCAGTTCCGGTTCGTGATGATATTCCTCGGGCATGTCGGCAAAGTCTTCGGCATCGACATACGGCGGATTGGACAGGATCAGGTCGAAGCGCTGCCCCGGCAGACCGCCGAAGCCATCGCCCTGCACGGTATAGACGCGCTCTTCCAGGCCATGACGCTCGATGTTCTGGTTCGCCACCTCCAGTGCCTCGAAGGACAGGTCGGCCAGCACCACTTCAGCGTCCGGGAACACTTCGGCGCTGACGATGCCGATGCAGCCAGAGCCGGTGCACAGGTCGAGGATGCGCGCAGGCTCGCTGGCCAGCCACGGTTCGAAACGTTTTTCGATCAGCTCGCCAATGGGTGAGCGCGGAATCAGCACGCGCTCGTCAACGATGAACGACAAACCACAGAACCAGGCCTCACCGAGCAGGTAGGCGGTGGGTACGCGGTCTTCGATGCGGCGCTTGAGCAGGCGCTGGAGATTGACCAGTTCGTCGTCTTCCAGCTGACAGTCCAGATAGGCGTCGGCGACTTCCCAGGGCAGATGCACCGACCCCAGCACCAGCAGCCGCGCTTCATCCCAGGCGTTGTCGGCGCCATGACCGAAAAACAGGCCCTGCTCGTGGAAACGGCTGACGGCCCAACGGATATGATCGCGCAGGGTGCGCAAGCGAGAAGTGATCACAACAGACTCCTTGAAAGACGACCTGCGATTCTAACAGCCCGGCAGCAGAAATGATCGGCAAAAACACCCTGTAAGGATATCGCCAAGCTGGCTGCAGGCCACTAACGACGCTGGTTGTACGCGAAGCGATTCACATAAGTGCTCAGGCAGGGGACAATAGGGTAAAAGCCCTATCCAAAGGAGCCCTTGATGTCTGTTCCAACGACGATGTTCCACCTCAGCGGTCGCGGCTATCCGCCGGCCAAGCTGAACAATGCCAGCCTGGTGATTATCGATGCGCAAAAGGAGTACCTCAGCGGTCCCCTGGCGCTCTCGGGCATGGATGCTGCCGTGGCCAACATCGCTAAAATGCTCGAGGCGGCCCGCAAGGCCGGGCGCCCGATCATCCACGTGCGTCACCTGGGTACCGTCGGCGGCATGTTCGACCCGCAGGGCCCTCGCGGTGAGTTCATCCCGGGCCTTGAGCCGCAGGGCGATGAGGTGATCATCGAAAAACGCATGCCCAATGCCTTCAAGAACACCACCCTGCATGAAACCCTGCAGAAATACGGCCACCTGGACCTGATCGTCTGCGGCTTCATGAGCCACTCCAGCGTCAGCACCACCGTGCGCCGGGCCAAGGATTACGGCTACCGCTGCACCCTGATCGAAGATGCTTGCGCCACCCGCGACCTGCCCTTCAAGGATGGCGTGATCCCGGCGGCGCAGATTCAGCAGAGCGAGATGGCGATCATGGCCGACAACTTTGCCTGTGTAGCGCCGACCACCAGCCTGATCTGAGCGACCGCCCGGCAGCCGGGCGGAACCACCTCAGGGCTTTTCGGTCCAACGCCGGATATCCATAGAGGAAATCGGAATGAAAATATCCGATGGTTTCGATGCCAAGCGCTTACGCCCACGCACGCCCCGCAACTGGGGCATGCGCTTTGCGGCGGCGTTCTCGGCGTTGCTGGCAACCGCTGGCGTGCTCCTGGCCATGGCCGGCGCCGCCAGCCTGCTGGGACGCCCCGCTGCCCTGGGCGAGCTCAATGCCAACCCGGCCGGTGCCAGCGTCTTGCTCGGCCTTGGCCTGTTGCTGCTGTACCTGGGCGTGTGGTTCTGGCGCCGCAGCCGTTTGCGCCTGCGTCGCAGCCGCGAGCTCAACCTGTCACCGCACCTGATGAAAAAACACGATTGACTGCACACCGTGGGGGAGTCGCGTAAACTACGCCGCCCAGGCGGAGGCTTACATGCAAGACGACGATTTTTCCCTGTTCAAAAGCGAGATGCGCGGTGTCAAGCCGATCACGCATGATCGCGCCGAAGTCGGTAAACCCAAGGCCGACCGCAAGAAACTGGCGGGCCTGCGCCAGGCCGCGACAGTGCGCAGCGACCAGACCGTGGTCGATGGCCTGTCGGACCAGTTCGTCATTGATGTCGGCCCTGAAGACGACCTGCACTGGAGCCGTGACGGCGTCCAGGAAAGCCAGATGCGCAAGCTCAAGCTTGGCCAGATCGGCTTCGAAGGCAGCCTTGACCTGCATGGCATGAATGTCGAAAAGGCGCGGGAAACCCTCTGGGCCTTCCTCGCCGAAGCGACCCGTTTCGAAGTGCGCTGCGTGCGCGTCACCCATGGCAAGGCGGTACGCCTGGATGGCAAGCGGCCGATGATCAAGAGCCACGTCAACACCTGGCTGCGCCAGCACCCGCAAGTCCTTGGTTTTACCTCGTGCCAGGCCCGCCATGGCGGTACTGGCGCGGTGTATGTCATGCTCAAGCGAACCATGCTCGAAGGCCGCGACGAGTAACGCCGTACTTGCAGCGCCGCCGTCGCCGCCGTACCCTTCGCGTTTGCGATAAAATCCCACAGGTAGATCCATGTCCCTGGAACAGAACTACACCGCGATCCTTGGCCAGCTTGGCGAGGATATCTCCCGCGAGGGCCTGCTCGACACGCCCAAACGGGCAGCGAAGGCCATGCAGTACCTTTGCCGCGGTTATGAGCAAACCCTGGAAGAAGTGACCAACGGCGCCCTGTTCAGCTCCGATAACAGCGAGATGGTCCTGGTCAAGGACATCGAGCTGTACTCGCTGTGCGAGCACCACATGCTGCCGTTCATCGGCAAGGCCCACGTTGCCTACATCCCTGACGGCAAAGTCCTGGGGCTGTCGAAGGTGGCGCGGATCGTCGACATGTACGCACGTCGCCTGCAGATCCAGGAAAACCTCAGCCGCCAGATCGCCGAAGCGATCCAGAAGGTCACCGGCGCCCTGGGCGTGGCGGTGGTCATCGAGGCCAAGCACATGTGCATGATGATGCGCGGTGTGGAAAAACAGAACTCGACCATGATCACTTCGGTGATGCTCGGCGAGTTCCGTGAAAACGCCGCGACCCGCAGCGAGTTTCTCAGCCTGATCAAGTAAGCGAACCAGACTGCAAGCCGACCTTTCGTGGTCGGCTTTTTTTATTCTCAGGAGTTGCCATGATCGTCAAAGCACTGCGTGTGGGCCTCGGCCAATTGATTGTGTTCGGTGACTGGATCAGCCGCCCGGCCAAGCTCAAGCGCGACCCGGCCGCCCAGGCCCGGGTCGAGCAACAGGCCGAGGGCCTGAGCCTGTACCAGTTCCACGCTTGCCCATTCTGCGTGAAAACCCGCCGCACCCTGCACCGCCTGAATGTGCCGGTTGCGCTGCGCGACGCCAAGAACAACGAACAGGATCGCCAGACCCTGCTCGCCGAAGGCGGCAAGATCAAGGTACCGTGCCTGCGTATCGAGGAAGACGGCAAGACCACCTGGATGTATGAATCCAAGGTGATCATCGACTACCTCAACAAGCGTTTTGCCGCCTGATCGCTCAACTGAGCATGGTCACGTGACGGGGATGGCTGGCCACACGTTCCAGCCATGCCTGGATGCCCGGGTACTCATTAAGGTCGAACCCGCCCTGATGGGCGACATGGGTGTAGGCGTACAGCGCGACATCGGCGATAGAATAGTTATCGCCCACCAGGTATGGCGTCAGCTGCAGTTGCTTCTCCATCACCCGCAGGGCCTTGTAGCCGCCCTTGTGCAGGGTCTTGTATTCCTCCAGCCGGTCTTGCGGCAGCCCCAGGTAGAACTGGATGAAGCGCGCCACGGCGATGTACGGCTCATGGCTGTACTGTTCGAAGAACTGCCATTGCAGCACCTGGGTGCGTAAACGCGGTTCGGTGGGCAGGAACTCGCTGCCATCGGCCAGGAAGTTGAGAATCGCGTTGGACTCCCACAGGTAGGTGCCATCTTCGAGCTCCAGCACCGGCACCTTGCCGTTGGGGTTCATGGTCAGGAACGCCGGGGTTTCCGTCTCGCCCTTGAGGATATCCACCGAATGCCATTCGTAAGGCAAGTCGAGCAGGTGCAACATCAGCTTGATCTTGTAGCAGTTGCCCGACTGGTAGTCGCCGTAAACCTTGTACATCACTCCCCCTCTTCGTAAGGCTCAATCGTACCCGCGCCCATAGTTGGCGACTGTACGGCTAATTGCAATGCCTGCTGTATGGCAAAGATCAACAGTGTGCGCGGTAGTCTGAAATACCTGCTTACATCCAGCACAAGGAATGCCCCGATGCCCGATGCCACGTCCGCGCAATTGCGCCCTTTGGCCGACTCCTCGCCGTCCGCGCTAGTGGCCGGTTTCATTGCCATGCTCACCGGTTACACCAGCTCCCTGGTGCTGATGTTCCAGGCCGGTCAAGCAGCCGGTTTGACCACCGGGCAAATTTCTTCGTGGATCTGGGCGCTGTCGATCGGCATGGCAGTGTGCAGCATCGGCCTGTCGCTACGTTATCGCACGCCGATCACCGTCGCCTGGTCGACGCCCGGCGCGGCGCTGCTGATCACCAGCCTGGGTGGGGTCAGCTATGGCGAAGCGATTGGTGCCTACATCACCTGCGCAGTGCTGGTGGTGATCTGTGGGATGACCGGTAGCTTCGAGCGCCTGGTCAAGCGCATTCCGGCGTCGCTGGCCTCGGCGTTGCTGGCGGGGATCCTGTTCAAGATCGGTAGCGAGATTTTCATTGCCGCCCAGCATCGGACCGCATTGGTGCTGGGCATGTTTTTCAGCTACCTGCTGATCAAGCGCGTGTCGCCGCGCTACTCGGTGCTGGCGGCGCTGGTGGTCGGTACTGTGTTGTCCGCAGCCATGGGCCTGCTCGACTTCAGCGGTTTCAGCCTGGAAGTGGCCACGCCGGTGTGGACCACGCCAAGCTTCTCCCTGGCCGCCACCATCAGCATCGGCATTCCATTGTTCGTGGTAGCCATGACCTCGCAGAACATGCCCGGTGTCGCCGTGCTGCGTGCTGACGGCTACCAGGTACCGGCCTCGCCGCTGATCACGGTAACCGGCCTGGCCTCGCTGGTGCTGGCCCCGTTCGGCTCCCACGGCGTCAACCTGGCGGCCATCAGTGCGGCGATCTGCACCGGGCCGCATGCCCACGAAGACCCGAACAAGCGTTACACCGCAGCGGTCTGGTGCGGGATTTTCTACGGCATCGCCGGGGTTTTCGGCGCCACCCTGGCGGCGCTGTTCGCGGCCCTGCCCAAGGAGCTGGTGCTGTCGATTGCCGCCCTGGCGCTGTTCGGCTCGATCATGAACGGCCTGACCGTGGCGATGAACGAGGCCAGGGAGCGCGAAGCTGCACTGATCACCTTCATGGTCACAGCGTCCGGCTTTACCCTGTTCTCGATCGGTTCGGCGTTCTGGGGGATTGTTGCCGGGGTGCTGACCTTGATGATTCTCAACTGGCGTAAATAGTCGTAGGGACGCCGCTCCTACAGGCGAAAATGCCCGACCATCCCCTTCAAGTCATTGCCCAACTGCGCCAGCTCGATACTTGAGCTGGCGTTGCCCTGCATGGCCAGCGCCGACTGATCGGCGCTGCTGCGGATCTGGGTGACGCTGCGGTTGATCTCTTCGGCCACCGAACTTTGCTGCTGCGCCGCCGCGGCAATCTGCTGGTTCATCTGCTGGATCAACGACACCGCCGCGGCAATGCTGCCCAGGGCGCTTTCCGTGTGCAGGGCATCGCTGACGGCCAACTTGACCAACTCGGCACTGCCCTGGATCTGCGCCACCGAGGCCTGGGCACCACTGCGCAAGCTGCTGACCAGGCGCTCGATTTCCTCGGTTGATTGCTGGGTGCGCCGGGCCAGCGCCCGCACCTCGTCGGCGACCACGGCAAAACCACGCCCCTGCTCACCCGCCCGCGCGGCCTCGATGGCGGCATTGAGCGCCAGCAGGTTGGTCTGTTCGGCGACGCTCTTGATCACTTCAAGTACCTGGCCGATGTTCTGCACTTCGCTGCTGAGAGTCTCGATGCTCTGGCTGGCTGACTCGGCGGAAGTTGCCAACTGTTCGATACGCTGCATGCTCTGGCGTACCACCTGTTGACCGCTTTCCACCTTGTCATCCGCCGTTTGCGCCGCCTGGGCAGCCTCTTCGGCGTTGCGTGCGACATCATGCACGGTGGCGGTCATCTGCTGCATGGCAGTGGCCACCTGCTCGGTCTCATCCTTCTGGCTGTTGACCTCGCGATTGGTCTGTTCAGTGACCGCCGACAGCGACTGGGCGTTGCTGGCCAGTTGTTCGATACCGTTTTGCAGGCCGCTGACGATTGCGCTCAAGCCCGTGCCCATCTGCTGCATGGCCAGCATCAACTGCCCGACCTCATCCTGGCGGTCGACACCGATGTCACCGCGCAGGTCGCCGGCGGCAATCTGCTGGGCACGGCCCATTACCTGGCGCAGCGGCCCGACCACCGCACGGGTGATCAACCAGGCCGCCAGCACGCCCACCAGCAGTGCCAGCAGCGAGGCCGCAAGGATCAGTATGGCGTTGTTCTTCAACTCACTTTGCATGGCCCGGTCTTCAGCGAGATAGGCTTGATCGACCTGGCCGGTGACCTGCTCGGCACGTGCCTGCAATTGCTGCTTGAGCTGCTGCTCGCGGCCGAGCAGGTCGGTGTATTCGGCGAGCTTTTCACTGAAACTGACGATATGCGTGCCGACTTCGCCAAGCACGGTCTGATAACCGGCATCGGTCACGGCGGCCTTCAACTGCTCGACCAGGGCAGCAGCCTGTTCGGTCTGTTCAATGCGACCCTGGCGCGCGTCTTCGGCGCCCTTGCGGTTCTGCTCCAGGCGCACCCGCGCCTCATCCATGGCCTGCAGCATCAGGCGCGCGACCTGGGCCACCTGCCCGGCCTGCTCGACGAACTCGGCGCCCTGCTGGCCCTGGGTGTCCTTGAGGGTGTAAGTACCGTCATCGGCCAGCCCGGACTGCAGCACATCGAGGTTGTTGGCAACGCTGGAGACCGACCAGCTGGCCATGTCCAGTGCCAGCTCCTTGGCCTGGGTCAGCTCGACGAACTGGTCGAAGGCCTGGCGGTAGTCGCTCAGCGCCTGCTCGACGCCGGCCAGTTGCACCAGCGCCCGCGCTTGCTCCTGCAGCGCTTCGACACGCTGATGCACAGCCTCTACCGCCTTGGGATCGGAGCGCAGGGCGAATGCCTGCTCCTGCAAACGGGTGTCGAGCAGTGCGGTATTGAGCGCCGCCATCTGCTTCAAGCCATCGAAACGTTGCCCGACGCTGTGCAGCGCGGCGACCCCCGCCGCAGCCACCACCGCAGTCAACAGCAACACCAGGGCAAACCCCAACCCAAGCTTGCGGGCCATGCCCAGGTTGGCGAAAAAACCACGCTTGGCCGAACTCATCGCACTTCCCCCCGATACCCGCAAATGCATCAAGGGTGAAGAGTGGCAATGGCGCGGCCAGCGGCACAAGATCCCGGCGTCGGAATAATGGCAAAAAGCTACAGTCGCGTCGTTTTCAGGACAGCCGAGGTCGCCCGGCACGTTGGAAGAACGCCTGCGCGCGCTGGTCCTGCGCATAGGCGACATTGATCCGTAACCAGTCGCAAGCAGCGCCCTGCGGATCGAAAGCACTGCCCGGCGCCAGCAGCACCGAACAGGCCTGCGCCTCACGGTTCAGCTCAGCGAAATCCCGCCCCGGGCAGCGGGCCCAGACGAACATGCCGCCGTACGGCTCCGTGAACACTTCCCAGCCATTGGCTTCCAATTGCCCCAGGGCCTTGGCCATATGCTGGGCCAGGCGCACGCGCAAGCGGGCGATGCTTTTTCGGTAACTACCGTTGCCCAGCATCTGCGCCACGACCTGCTCGGTAAAGCGTGAAGTGCCCAGACCACTGACCATTTTCAATTCAGCCAGGCGAGCGACCAGATCAGGCCTGGCCACCAGATAGCCAACCCGCAGCGAACTGCTCAGGGTCTTGGAGAAACTGGCCAGGTAAATCACCCGCTGCTCGGCATCCAGGGTTGCCAGACGCGTGACCGCACCGTCCTGAAAATCCGCGTAGATGTCATCCTCGATGATCAACACGTCATGTTCACGGGCCAGTTCCAGCAAGCGATAAGCGACCTTGGGCGACAGGCTGCTGCCGGTGGGGTTCTGGTACAGGCTGTTGATGTACAGGCAACGCGGGCGGTGCCGTTTGAGCAGGTCTTCCAGCACATGCAGATCAGGGCCCTGAGGGGTTCGCGGCACGTGGAGCATGTCCACCTGATGCTGGCGCAGGAGGCTGTACAGGTTGTAGTAACCCGGGCTTTCTACCAGCACCTTGTCGCCGGGCTTGAGCAGTGTGCGCACCAGCAGGTCGAGGGCGTGGCTGGCGCCCTGGGTGGTGAGGATCTGCTCAGGCGCGGCCTGGATGCCGATCTGCTCCAGGCCCTTGTGCAACTGCGCGCGCAGGCTGGCCAGGCCCAACGGCGGGCAATAGTCGATCAAGTCTTCAAGCGCGCCACGGCTGACCTGACGCACCGCCTGGGCAATCGCCTCGGTGGCGCGCCAGTTGGAAGGCACCCAGCCACAGCAGAGCTTGAGCAGCTCAGCCGGATCGTCAGTGAACTGCTGCCATCGGCTGTCAAATGCCTCGTCGCGGATCGGCTGATCAACCAGAGGCATCTTGAGCCGCTGTTCGGCAACAAAAAATCCGGCGCCATGACGCGCCTGCAACCAGCCCGCCGCCACCAGCCGGTCGTAGGCTTCGATCACGCAGGACTGGCTGACGCCCTGCTCCCGGGCCAACTGACGTATCGACGGCAAGCGGCTACCGGGACGTAGGCGCTGGCCTTCGATCCAGGCCTGCAGTTGCCCAGTCAATTGCTGTACCAGCGGGATGGCGGAGTGACGATCAAGGCTGAGGTGCATGGCAAAGTGTTCGTATATTTTGTCCGAACAGTTAATCACAAAACCCTCGCCAGTGTGCCTTGTGACGCCCTGCCGGGCGCCGGATAGTCAGCCCCTCGACAAGGAGCCGACCATGCCCACCCAGCGCCACCCCGCCCTACTGGCTTTTGCCCTGTGCCTGATCACCTTCGCGGTCAATCTGCAGGCACCGTTGTACACCACCTATGCCGAGCTTTCCGGTTATGGTGCCGGGGCCACGGCCATGGCGTTCTCCGGCTATGTGCTGGGGGTGATACCGGTGCTGCTGTTGCTCGGCGGCCTGGCCGACCGGGTCGGGCGCCGTCCGTTGATCCTCGTCGCCCTGGCCTTGTCGATGCTTGCCACCCTGCTGATGCTGCTGGCCCCTGTCTTGGAAACCCTGGGCCTGGCACGCCTGCTGCTCGGTATCGGCACCGCACTGGCGTCGGCCACCGGCACCGCCTACATGAGCGAACTGATGCACGCTGGCGACAACCGCCATGCTGCCACCTGGGTCACCGCCAGCACCTCGCTGGGTTTTGGCCTCGGCGCGGCACTGACCAGCCTGTTCCTGCTCAGCGGCCCAAGCCTGACGCCTGGCAGCTTCTACCTGCACCTGGCGCTGGCTTGCCTGGCGATGCTGGCGGTATGGCAGTTGCCCGACCGGCGCCTGGACAATCCCGCCGCCCTGTTGCGCTTGCCCTACTACCCTGCCGGCAGCTTGCCCTACGGCCTGGCAATCCTGCTGGCCTGGGCCTGTGTCGGCCTGGTGATCGCCTTGCTGCCGTCGATCCTCAAACAGCATGGCCTGGCCAACTGGTCAGGGTTCTCGACCTTTTGCGTGATCAGTTGCGGGCTGCTGTTCCAGCCGCTGGCCAAGCGTCTGGCGCCAGTGCGGGCCACGGCCATTGGCCTGGTGATACTGCCTTGCAGCTATGCACTGCTGGCCTGGGGGGCGGACGGCGGCGCGCTGGCCGTTGTGCTGCTGGGCACCATCGCCGCCAGCAGCGCTTGTTATGGCTTTGTTTACCTTGGCGGCCTGTCAGCAGTGAACAGCCTGGCAGGCGAGGAAAAAACCCGTGCCAGCGCAGGTTTCTTCCTTCTGGCCTACATGGGCTTCAGCCTGCCGGTAATCCTCACCGGGTTGCTGGTCGACCGCCTCGGGCCGGGCACCGCCCTGCTGGTGTTCGGCCTGGTGCTGCTGGCCGGCTGCCTGCTGGTCGGCCTGGCCCTGGCACGCAGCCACAAGGCGCTCGCCGAGCCAATGCTGACGGCAGTCAAATAGCCGTGGCGCCACCATCGACCGCCAGGGCCTGGCCGGTGGTGAACGCGGCGCCGTCGCTGCACAGGTAAAGCACCGCACTGGCGATTTCCTCGACCTTGCCGATGCGCCCAACCGGGTGCATGGCGGCGGCGAACTCGGCCTTGCGCGGGTCAGCCTCATAGGCGCGGCGGAACATGTCGGTGTCGATCACCGCCGGGCACACGGCGTTGACGCGGATTTTTTTCTTGGCGTATTCGATGGCCGCCGACTTGCTCAAGCCGATCACCGCATGCTTGGAGGCGCTGTAGATGCTCATCTTCGGCGCCGCCCCCAGCCCCGCCACCGACGCCGTATTGACGATAGCGCCACCCCCTTGGGCCAGCATCAACGGCAACTGGTACTTCATGCACAGCCACACGCCCTTGACGTTGACACCCATGATCGCATCGAACTCCGCTTCGCTGCCTTCGGCCAGGCGACCCTGCTCGATCTCGATGCCGGCGTTGTTGAAGGCGTAGTCCAGGCGCCCATACGCCTCCACGGTGCGCGCCATCAGTTGCCGCACATCCGCCTCGCGAGTGACGTTGCAACTGACGAACAAAGCCTCGCCGCCGCTACTGCGGATCAACTCGACCGTGCCGTCGCCGCCAGCCTGATCCAGGTCGGCCACCACTACCTTCAACCCTTCGGCGGCAAACGCCAGTGCCGTCGCCCGGCCAATCCCCGCAGCACCACCGGTGACCAGGGCAACCTGGCCGGAAAAACTCATGCTCATCGCTAGCTCCCGCAACAAAGTGAGGTCAGTGCTGAGGAGTCTAGGCAGCGATCAGCAGCGTTGGGCAGCATCATCAGGACGCCGGTTGAAGCACTATCGGCGTGGGTGATTGTCTTTGCCCTGCTCAATCAGCTCAGTGGATTGCAGTGTATTCGCCAGGCGGGTAAACCTTGCCGGTTGGCCGATCTGGGTCTATCAACAAACATTGCCCTTCAAACGAGAGCCTTGCCATGACTGCCCAGAGCAACCGCCGCTTCCTCCTCGCCAAACGCCCGATCGGCGCTGTCACCCGCGACGACTTCACTTACGAACAAGTGCCAGTGGCTCAACCGGCTGAAGGCCAGGTGCTGGTGAAGAACCTCTACCTGTCCCTGGACCCGGCCATGCGCGGCTGGATGAACGAAGGCAAGTCATACATCCCACCGGTAGCCCTGGGCCAGGTGATGCGCGCGCTGGGCGTCGGCGAAGTGATTGCATCCAAACACCCGGGCTTCGCCGTCGGTGATCACGTCAACGGCGCGCTGGGCATCCAGGACTATTTTGTCGGCGAGCCCCAGGGCTTCTACAAGATCGACCCGAAACTGGCGCCGCTGCCGCGTTATCTGTCGGCCCTGGGCATGACCGGCATGACCGCCTACTTCGCCCTGCTCGAAGTCGGTGCGCCCAAAGCAGGAGAAACCGTGGTGATCTCCGGCGCTGCCGGCGCCGTCGGCAGCATTGCCGGGCAGATTGCCAAGCTCAAGGGTTGTCGCGTGGTGGGGATCGCCGGCGGCGCCGAGAAATGCCAGTACCTCAAGAGTGAACTGGGCTTTGACGGCGTCATCGACTACAAGGCCGAAGATGTCCTCGAAGGCCTCAAGCGCGAGTGCCCGAAAGGCGTCGATGTCTATTTCGACAACGTTGGTGGCGACATTCTCGATGCCGTGCTCAGCCGCCTGAACTTCAAGGCACGCGTGGTCATTTGCGGCGCCATCAGCCAGTACAACAACAAACAAGCGGTCAAAGGCCCGACCAACTACCTGTCACTGCTGGTCAACCGTGCGCGCATGGAAGGCTTCGTGGTGATGGACCATGCCGCCAACTATGGCAAGGCAGCGCAGGAAATTGCCGGCTGGCTGGCAACCGGCAAGGTGAAGAGCAAGGAAGACGTGGTCGAAGGGCTGGAAACCTTCCCCGAAACACTGTTGAAGCTGTTTAGCGGGGAAAACTTCGGCAAGCTGGTGCTTAAGCCCTGATTTCAGCGACCACGGCCGCCAGTGCCTGGGCAGGATCGGCGGCCTGGCTGATCGGGCGACCGATCACCAGGTAATCGGAGCCGGCATCCAGGGCCTGGCGCGGGGTCAGGATGCGACGCTGGTCGTCCTGGGCGCTGCCGGCCGGGCGAATACCCGGGGTCACCAGTTGCAGAGACGGGTGCGCAGCCTTCAGCGCCGGAGCTTCCAGGGCCGAGCACACCAGCCCGTCCATACCAGCCTTCTCGGCCAGGGCCGCCAGACGCAGCACCTGTTCTTGCGGCTCGATGTCCAGGCCGATACCGGCCAGATCCTCACGCTCCATGCTGGTCAGCACGGTCACGCCGATCAGCAGCGGCTGCGGGCCGCTGCGCTGGGCCAGCACCTCACGGCAGGCTGCCATCATGCGCAGGCCACCGGAGCAGTGCACGTTGACCATCCACACGCCCATCTCCGCCGCGGCCTTGACGGCCATGGCGGTGGTGTTGGGGATATCATGGAATTTCAGGTCGAGGAACACTTCGAAGCCCTTCTCGACCAGGGATTCGACGATGCCCGACGCGCTGCTGGTGAACAGCTCCTTGCCGACCTTGACCCGGCACAGGGCGGGATCAAGCTGATCGGCCAGCTTCAGGGCGGCGTCACGGGTAGGGAAATCCAGGGCGACGATGATGGGCGTCTGGCAGGCGGACATGGGCTGGTCTCTTGGCAAGTCTTGAACGGCGCGCATTGTAAACGAAGCGGCGGCCTGTGGGGGGCCGATGATCGCGAAATGACCGCGTCCCGCCCCAGCCCCTATAATTGAACCAATGAATGATGTGTTTGCTCCAATTTAATGAGGCAGCGTCATTCGCTGTTTAAAAGGAGAACTACATGCCCTGGTATGCCTGGTTGATTCTGGTCCTCGCAATCGGCTCCATCGTCGGTGGCCTGATGCTGCTGCGCGATACCGCGAAAAAGCTGCCTTTGACCGAGGAACAGCTTAAGCGCGTGCATGAGCGAAATGCTGAAATGGATGCCAAGGATGCCAAGGATGCGCAGGATCGTTAAAACGCCACCTTCGCTCGACATTCTGCAATCCACGACGCCTCTTTCAACGAAAAAGCCGGTCGCTGACCGGCTTTTCACATCAGCGGATGCTATTTGACGGTGAGCTTATCGCGGTTGCGATCCAGCAAAGCTTTACCTATACCTTTGATCTCCAGCAATTCATCTACTGTCTCAAAGGCACCATGTTCGCTGCGGTAAGCGACAATAGCTTCAGCCTTGCTCCTTCCAATTCCGGTGAGCTTTGATTGCAACGTCATTACGTCCGCTTGGTTCAGATTCACCAGGCCTGCCTGTCGCTCTATGACAGCAGTCGGCGGTGATTCTGCCATGGGTTGTGTTGCAGCATTCACGGGTAAAGAGGCACTGGCAAATAGGGAAAGCAGGAGATAGAGCAGGACCGTATTGCGCATTGATGAAACTCCTTGGGAAATTGATTAAGGCAGCTTTTCCGTGGCTGCCACTGAAACCTAGAACGTCTCGCTTCAGAGTCAAACTAAGTAGCTCAGTGGAATATTTACCAAATTAAACATGAGGCGCGCATGAGCCTCGTACCCAATAAAAACGGGCGCTTCACTCCGGGCGACGTCCCCCTCCCACAGCGTTTCCAACTGTAAGCAATCGTACCGAGTCGGACATCTACTCCATCTCTCTCGAACGTCCCCGGCGCCGCCTAGGCGGTTTCATGGCATGGGTGACGCCTTTCGTCGGAAACCCCTCAAAAGCATGAAAATCTCCTACATTTGCCAGGCCGTTTTCCTGCGAGAAAACAGCGTTTTCCCACATCCAAGTGATAGAATCGCTCGCATTCTCAAGACGGAGAGACAGCCATGAAGGCTTTGGCCCTAGTTATTATCAGCGGATTTCTGACCATACCGACAGCTTGGGCAACGCAAGACGCGCAACACGGGAGTTCTTGGCGTCTCGAACCAGAGAGCTTCATTGGTTTGAATTTGAAGGGCGATTTTCTCAAGGACATCCCCGAGTGCGCAGCGAAAGCTGCGCAACAATCTGTCGCTAGTCTGTGCCGGGAACTGACTGAGCACGATAATACTTACTTGCTGCAAGGCGAGATTCCCTTTGGGGGAAAAAAAAGTAATACGACAGTCCAGCTAAACAATGGAAAAATCCAGCGCTTAATTATTTCAGGCAACGCAGAAACCATCAGAAACCTGAGCGAAACACTCACAACAACCTACGGCGATCCGACGACCTGGGAACTAAGCCGTCTCGAGTCAAAATCGGGTTATTCGTTCGTAAGCGAAGTGCTGATCTGGAGCGGCCAGCATGTCTCCATGAAACTCCAACGAAACAACGATGACATCAACACATACTCAATTATCGTCATCAACAACAATTACGCCCCTGAATCTGCAACAGAAAGCAGTGAAACCATACCAGCTGAAAAGCGCTCTACATTATGATCCAGCACCTACGTTTCCAACCCTGCTGAAGGCGCTCCAGCCTAACGCCGTGACAAGCCATTTTCGAATGGCTTAAATATCAACAAATTCTGCTTTACCACCTCACGACATTCAGTATAATTCGCGACCTCGTCTCACAGGGGAAAGGTCGATCGTGAAAGCAGCGGCAAAAATTATAATAGAAACACTTTGCATTCTTATACTTTTGGGGACACAAGTTCTACTTTCAATATACTTGCAAAACTTCACACTCTATGCCGATGGAAGCCTGAGGTTACTTCCCCTGCTGGTTTCCTTGACACCCGTCGCGCTCTTCTATTTGCTCGCACGCTTCGCCTTCCCTCCTTTGCTGACGACGGCGCTAATTTCAACAACCTTGGTGGTACTGTCCCTGGTCAACAACATGAAGTTGGCCCTGACAAACGATCCGCTGTCATGGAGTGATATCTCTTCGACGGCAAATGCATCAGTCATTTGGCACTACCTGACCCTTCAGCACGTAGGTATTTTACTGGCAGCATCTGTGCTGTGTACTCTAGCGTTGCGAATCAATCCCTATAATATGCTTTCAAAGCGAGGTATTGCGTTAAACCTAACGGCGTGCGTGATCATCGCCCCGATTGCCTTATGTTCGTACAGCGATCTCATTAGCCAGTCTTTTGCCGTACAGGCAGACAAGCTAAGTAAAAAGTTAGGAGTTTACTATATCTCGTGGGATTGGCCAGTAAACATTGAGCGAAATGGCCTGCCGTTACACTTGATACATACTAGCCGAAGAACGATCCCCACCGAGGCCACCGAGGCACAAGCCAGTGCATTTGCATCGTTGCAAGGTCACGCAGTCGCTGACAACAACCGTCCGCAAAATATAATTTTTATCTTATGCGAAGCATGCTGGCATGATGAACAGCACTTCAAGTCAGCCTTCCTACCGTTGGTTAACGCCGGATTCATAGAAACACGCTCTGTCTCCCCCGTGTATGGAGGCGCCACCGTAAACGCCACATTCGAGCTGCTTACTGGATTACCGTCAACCGGATCACTCAGTGGTGTTATTTACCAAGAGTACGCGTCGCTTATTTCAAACTCTGCGCATACGTTACCTCGTTACCTAAAAGCTGCAGGGTACAATACGACTGAAGAACACAACCATGGTAAACAATTCTGGAAGAGAGACATTGTTTCGCCTAAGTTTGGTTTCGATAAATTCGTCGGCCTGGAGGACATGGGCCAAGCGGTAACCATTAATTGGGCGGATGACGAAATTCTATTTGACCATGCACTCTCTGAGTTGAAAAAAAACCAATCAAATTTTATGTTTTTGACCACCGTGTCTACTCACGGCCCGTACCCGTTCATCAATGATTATGGCCAAGGTTACTATTTAAGCAAGTTATCCACAGCAATTCAGCGGGTTGCCGCGTTCGCAGAAAAAGTCAAGGCATACGACAATAATGCTTTGATTATGGTCGTCGGTGATCATAAACCAGCACTGAACACGTTTTTCTACAAGGAAGGAATACTGCCCAAGGATCACTTCGACACGGTTGGCGAGACGAATGGGGAGTTCACTTTCTCCGCTAACTCAGCCCCTGAAATTCGCGGTGACGTACCCGTATACGTACTAGGTAAAGACGCAGGACGCGTCAACCAATTTGTTGAGCAATCGAACGGGAAACCATTCTTCTGTTTATCGCAAATACTGGACACTGACTTTATCAACTCGGGCGTGCCGGCATACAACTTCGCGAACGAACATTCTATTTGTACTAACGAAGCGAACATGGGGTACAAAGCGATCGTTTCACTCTACCCAGACTGGCTCTACTCTTTATCTATCCTGAAATAACACGAGGCAGCCCGGCTCAGACGAAACCTCCTCATCCTTGAGGAGGTTTACTTTCAGCGTGCCGGTGTGTACTGAGTAGAATCGCTATCGCCTTCAGCACGACTGTTAATAGCGAGCAAAATGCCAATGGGCAACCAGAATAATGTCCAGTAATCACCGGGGCGCGTAAATATTCTCTCAACATCCGTAAGCAAGGCAATGAGTGCAAATACCAGGGCGGGCAGCGCAAGGCGGACCCAGACATTATTTCGCATACGCCAGACTTTATGAAAAATGGCAACCACGCCTGTGCCCAGTAGCAAAAGTGAAATGATGCCGCTGTCATACACCTGCTGTAAATAGAGACTGTGTGCATGGGGTGAAACAGTTACACCGTTTTCCCACCGAAACTCAAACGGTGTCCCAAGACCCTGTCCGAATATCCAATGACCGGACATGACTTCAAAGTAATACTCCCAAATCGGCCCGCGCCCCGAAAGCTGCCTCTGCTCAATCTCGACAACCAACTCTGACGAGAATATCACCACCAGAAGCAGCACTAATGCAAAGCCGGCTAGCAATAAAAACCATCCCAGCTTCGACTTCTGCAAAAAAACAACAAGAATGCTGGCACCCGCTAGCGCAAACCAGGCACCTCGTGTGTATGTGAGGAGCACGTAAAGGGCCAGAATACTAAAAATGCCAAGCCAGATAATAACCTGCCTAAGCTTGCCCCCTTGCTCCAACGCCAGTCCCAGCGCCCAAACGGCTAACGCACCATGAAATATCCCTGCGGCTACAGGCCAACCATAGTTGGCAAAATCTCCGATACCCAATCGGTCAATTCGGTAGGCTCGATAAGCTAGCGGTCGATCGAGAACGCCAAACTGATATATCAGACTGGCTAATGCCCCCATTGCAACCACGAAAATCCCGGCCAGCAGCGCGCGCCTCAAAAAAACCTGGTCGCGAAGCATTAACCAGTAGATCGCCACAAGATAAAGCGCGATTAACAATCCTCGCTTAGCCAGCGAGAAAGCACCAGTCTCCGCACCCTCTGCCCATACTGTGCTAAGGCCGACCCAAAAAAGAAAGGCTGCCCATGGTAAGTAATGCCACGTTGGAAGTTCTATACCCCGAACGCAAAACCCATGCACCAAGAAGATCAGTGCAGGTAAGAGAAGCCAGATATAGATCTGAGCATTTCTAGCACTTCCGGACTCTATCCACACTTTGCCACTGATCTGGATAAATAGCCCAATCGCCAGCATCCAAACCAACAGACGGGGCCACTTGAGCCTTTCGGTGCTATTACTCCACCAGCGCATCATGCCTTTCATAGCTATCCATTACCGTTAAACTGAAGTCAAAATGCGTTTTTATTAATGAACCCTTTGAAGATCGTCAGAAAAATAATCTTCAAGTCAATCCACAATGACCAGTTATCGATGTACCACAAATCGTACTCAACACGTTTTTGCATTTTCTCCAATGTATCAGTTTCTCCACGGTAGCCACTGACTTGAGCCCAACCCGTAATCCCAGGCTTGACCTTGTGGCGCTGCATATATGACTCCACGAGCTCTTTATAATATTCGTTATGTGCCAATGCATGGGGACGGGGTCCAACAATTGACATACGTCCTTGCAGTACGTTGAAAAACTGAGGTAGCTCGTCAAGGCTGGTGCGACGGAGGAACGCTCCGACCTTAGTAACCCGCGCATCATTACGAGAAGCCTGAGTCACGCCACCCTCACTGTGAACGACCATTGAGCGAAACTTATAGACTTTGAAACTCTTGCCGTTAATACCAGTGCGATACTGTTTGAACAGAATTGGCCCCGGAGACGACAAACGAATACTCAAGGCAATTACCATGCAAACAGGAAGAATCATCAGACTGATTATTCCTCCGATCAGCAGATCCTCAATACGCTTCACTACACGCGCCGGACCGTCCATTGGGCTGCAGCTCAAGTCCAACGAGTACAAGCCGGCGATATGGCTGACCTTATGATTGAGCAGGCGGATATCGCCCCACTCAGGAATAAAACGCACGGCGACTGTATGGTGACGCAATGCGTAAAGTATCGAACGTATAACACCGCCTTCACTCAAGGGCAGACACAGCCAAACCTCATGCACCCCCAGTTCGTCAACTTTAGCGACCAGACGCTCCATCCAGTCCTCTTCCTGGCTGAACGCTAAACTCTGAGCAACGCAAAAGCCATCTCCCTCCAAGGCCCGGCCGTTGTTTAACTGACTTGCGGACTCCCCTCCCGAATCAACCAGCAATATACTCTTCAGGTTTCGTCCAGCGCCACGCACACGGCGCAGTATAAAAAATACCGATAACCGCAACAACAAACAGAATGTTCCACCCAGGAACAGCATCACAGTAAACCATATACGAGAGTAATTACCCGAAACCTTTAGAAAAAAGGTCAAGGACAAAAGCACTCCCGCTGCAGCCAGCCAACAGACAATCAACATTCCCAGTTGATGCCAGAGCGATTGCCCGCGCTGAGAACCGTACACCCCGCCAGACGCCAAACAAACAACAACAATAATAGCGGTTAGCATCGTCGCCGTATTATAACGACCGGTCATGTCAAAGTGCTCAAAGCGATAGTAATAAGCGCACAAGCCTGACATAAGGACTATAATCATGTCCATCAAAGCGACGAAAAACGGTACTGGATAACGCTCAGCAAATGTTGGTTGATATCGATGGTTGACTTGCATGTCTTTGAATAGGCCCCAACTTTTAGCAATCATAATTTTAAACGGAGCGCTACGTTATCAGACGATCACCCTCATTACGTCTGAACACGAGCACCTAAAACTATTTCCTAATAATAATAGGTACCGACTTACCGCTCCTAGTCCAGTGCGAAACGTCAATGCCTCCATTCGCCGAACCAAGAACTGGGGGCCGTCGAACTCGCTCCCCCAAGCTACCGGCTTCCACGACTGGATGCGCGCCGCACTGAATTACGCCAAACGCTGCACACTGAACCATTATGACCCAATTCAGAGGCTTCATCCATGCCTACGCCCTGCCAAAACGCAGGCATGCATTTAGTCAGGGGAACCCATGCAGCTAAAAATTGTGTAGCCCACATAACGCGGGTTGAGCAGGGGTAGATGAGCAGCTAGTACACAGTGGCACCACACGAGGACGAGTCTGCGAGTGCGCAAGCGAGGGAAAGGCCAACTGGCGAAGCGGATATCTGTTATCTCTACCCGCCAGTCAACCTTCAGAACCGAACGAATCGATAGGTCTTGGCCGAGCCCCGTCGATGGCCGTTCACTGAAGAGGCCGTCGATACAGAGCAGCGCCGGGACAATTTATGCAAAAGGCCCCTGCCAATAGCGCTTGTGCATGCTGAGCTTTTTCTTCAACTCAATAGGCAGGCTCTTTTCCTTTTGCCCCAGCTTATAGGCAACCAGTTTGAGCGCATTGCGTAGCATTGCGCCAGGCCACAGATATACACGTCGAACACCCAGGAACTTTAGTTCTGACTTCACATACCGCAACCCTTCGCCCCCTGCACCACCAAACGTTTCGCGAATCCACGCCTCACGCGCATGAAAAACCCCTTGATCGAAGTACCGACAGAACTCTTCTTTCAAACTATAATTATGGGAGTGTCGACATACCGCACTGCCGCTATAAGCAACCTTCCAACCGGCTTGTAGCATTTTTGCGGCAACATACATATCTTCAGAAAGGATGACGTGTTGTGGAAAACCACCAACACTCAACAACACACTTCCTCGATAAGCCGAAAAGGAGTTCGACATGAAAGGCGTTTTGATCCCTAAGACTGCGGCATCCGCCAGCGATTTAACTTTTGAGTCGTTGGGGTAGTTGAAATGGCGGGCATGCTGTGAAAGCAGGTCAGCGTTCAAGTGAGGTAGCTGCTTACCACAAACAGCGGCAATCTGCTCATCTACGAAAGGTGCCACAAGATTTGCAAGTGCCTGAGGGTCTTCAAGGTAGGCATCTTGAGTGAGAAAAACATAAACATCGTAGCCTGGATTGTTGGCCACCATCATCTGTCGGGTGCCACCGTGATTAAACTCGATTCCCGGAATGACCGTGACGTTTTCAAGTTCAGCCTTGGCCAACTCCTGTGTACCATCACTGGAACTGGAGTCAACAACGAAAAGATCAAAGCTGCCCTGTTGGCTACGTATCGACTTCAGCAAACGAGCAAAATCTTCACGACCATTGTAGGTCGGTACAATACATGCCACTCGCAACCCGATCTTTTCGTCAAAATATGAAATCACAATTCAGCACCAAAATAAGAAAATTTCGTTTACACCCAACACTTTAAACCGCCTTCAGGCGGACTGTGATTTCCACTTCAGTGATAGACGACTTACAAGTCGATCGACACGAGCCTTCAGATTTTTTGCAACCCTTCCTCCGAAAGCAATAGAGCGCTCTTCAACTAGATACCAAGAGAGATAACCAAGGCCGATGCACACCACAATCGCCGCGACCTGATTGAAACGGACCCCCCAATCAAGAAAATGATACGCCAGCATTTGCTGGACCGGAAAGCCCCACAAGTAAATGCCGTAGGAGACGTCAGTCTTAGGCTTAATCGCCAACAACAGCTTCGTGCCAGACAGGTACAAAATGGTCAAAAATATAGCGATGTACAGAAGGTACTTGGAGAATGCCGACGCTGCACACGCGTAAAATACTATCCAGCAAAAGAAGACAACACCTGAATGCAACTCGAAGGAGTCTTTATACAAAGCCAATAACGCACCGAATGCAAAGCATTGGACGAGTATCGGCTGATGGAAAATTGGATGCATGGCGTCTGCATTGACAAAGTGCTGACTTACCAACAAAAACACTAGCGCAAGCGTAGCCAGGAATTTATCCCTGAAGATTCCGAGCAGAAACATTAATAACAGCCCAAGATAAGCGCCTACCTCATAGTAGAGCGTCCACAGCGAACCATTAACTGCAGCCTCGTAAGGCAATTCGAAAAACACCCCAGGTAAATAGTACCTTATATCCATCAGAAAATTGGAGGTCACATAGTCAATCACTTTGAACTGACGACTTGAAAAATATTCAACCAGGGACAAGCTGGAGTAAATCGGGCCGATCACCAACGCGCTGACTACCACAACCAACATAAATGCCGGCCAAATCCGAAAAAACCGCGAACACACAAAAGCGATGGCGTCCCGTCGGGATAAAAGGCTATTCGTCACCACCAGCCCGCTGATAAAGAAGAAAATCTTTACCGCAAGTAAGCCTGAATAGTCATAGCCTAATAGTCGCTCAACCCAGTCGGAATACCCCGCCTGAGGAGCGATAGCATACGCATGCCCGTAGATAACCATACAAGCTGCAACCATGCGAAAAACATCCAGATTATTCGCATTTCTTCCCAGCAATTCACCTAGACGCACGTAGCCACCACCCAGGGATGCTCGAAATCAAAGGGCATTTTTATAATCTCCTCAATCATGGTCAACTCAACCTCCTAGACTCACTCAACGGGCTGAGTTTGGCTGGGTGCAGGAGATCAAGCGACCTCAGAAAAAGCACACCCAAAATGAAAGGCAAAACTTCGGTTGACTGGTACACCAGGGACTGAAAAAGGAAGGCTAGAAGGAAAAATCTGAAAATTCGTTCTTTCGAGAAAAAATACATATAGCCAAAAAAACAGAAAAAAATAATTGATCCCACAATACCAAAATTGATCAGGTTCTGCAGAACTGCAGACTCAACGACATAAGAATCGGCCCCCACCAGATTGGCTGTTAAGTTGGTCGCGATACCGAAATTATTCCCAAACCACCAATCGCCGCTAGAGAACACTTCGAGACCATGACGCCAAGCTTCAATTCTATCGTCATTACCCACGCCCTGCTGATCGAACGATGAAGAAATCCTTTCAACGAACAGCTCGAGGAACCCTGACGCCAGTAGCGCTACTAAGCCAGTCAATAATGAAAAGTAAAATACTAACAGACCTTTCAAACTGAACCGAAAGCCATTAGTCAGGATGTTATAAACGATAAAAAACGAGAAATGTGCGAAAACCAGCATCATCCCCGAACGCGAGAACGCGAGAAACACGCTTGAAAACGCAAGCAAGGATACAAAGGTCACCCGTTGATTGACCGCCTGTAAAAAAACCCCCAGCATTACCATGATCAAAGGGTAATGCAGATAGCTCCCTGTCAATGATGAGGGCCTAGCCAGGTCGACGGGTAAACCATAGGCTGGGGTTGCCCCGGGAAGATCAATAATTTTAAATTCTTGTAATGTAGCCGTCACAAAAAGAACAAGAACTAATGCTGATACCGCACGCTCAACCCCCCTGAGGTCGACAGAGGTTACCTTAATGGAATAGAACATCAGAAAAAAGAACGAGATGGCCACGGGGTAAGCCAAATAAAAACCATAAGCGGTGTCCGCTCCATCTGCCAACGTAAACAGTAACGACGATATCGAGCTAATGATAAAAGCTATCGATATGATAATGACTGCGGGCCGAAGCACCAGCACCGGCCGACAACTGGCATAAAAGCATATGACAAAGAAAAAAAAGCCACCCAATGACACCAGGTAAGAAAGCGATTTTGGAAGAAAATATTCCGCTAAGCCCCTCGAGCATATGAAGAGAAGCGCGAAGAACAGGGAATAATTCATCGACCACTACCCTCATTCGCTATCGCTGGAAACTGCTTGGCGATAGCAGCGTAGTAATCAACGCAGGTAGTCTGCCAATAGTTGTGCAGCACCGGGCCGGGTACAAACTGCTCAAGGCTTAGCAGGAACTCAGCTGCTATTTTCCCGCCACTAATAAAGTTTTGCCCATCCTGATCAATAACCACGCCGGTATTGTTTTCAAATACAAACCCAGCCTGAGGTATCACCACATTTGTAATAACCGGCACCTGAAAGCACAGATGTTCATAGAACTTATTAGGCGCTGCGTATTTATGCAAAAAAATATCGGGATCATAGTACATCCATGAAAAATCAACTTGCTCATACAGCCCTTCCAGCTGATCCCCTGTGTAACGTCCGACGTAGGCAATATTTGAAAAGCGCTGCGCCTGCTCTTCAATATACCCCTTCAACGGCCCATCCCCTGCCACTAACAGTTTTACCCGGTCGGCATTAGCACTCACCAACTCTACTATCAAATCAAGCCCACGGCTTGCATCCAAGGTACCAAAATAACCAACTGTCAGTACACGCGGCTGCTTTTCTTCTTTCACCGAATTAGAGCTGCACTTTTCGTCCTTTGCAAAGGACGGCATATTTTCAATAACAAAGCCTCTCACGCCAGTGGTATCAGCACCTAATAGGTCGTGATAGTAACGCAGCCTGCTTTCATGGGGAAATACCGCCAGACTGGCCCGATTAATAAAGAAAAACTCAATACGATCAATGAGCTTAGGGCACGGAATTTTTTTGAATCGAGCTTGCGATGCAGGATCTACGACATCAAAAATCAATGTCGCCCCTTTAAAAAAACTCCCCATCCAAACCGGCACGAATGTATCCAGATCCATGCACACACAGGTATCTTTTCTGCCAACCTTGAAGAGCGAAAAAAAGAAGAGGTAAAGGAGATACATAGGGTATTTAAGCGCCATCCAGCCACCATCTTTTGCCAGTGGAAACGTGACGACTTTTTTATCCCCCGCCGCACTACGCTCTTTTTTCTCCCACGTACAGTAGGTTACGTTGGAAAAGAAAGCTCCGTTTCTCAGAGTGCGCGAATCGGCGATCAGAGGCAAGCCTCTAAAAATGTAAGCTTTTCTTTTCGCACCAACAGTATCAACATTCATAATCCACAACCCACTCTAGAATCCCCCACTGCTTATGCAACAGGTCGCGCAAACGGCAAGGCCAACACCTGATCAGTGGAACCTTCAGGCACAACGTCGCTTAACCACAATAATATGCAGGATATTCAGTACAAGGAGAACTGACAAAGCGATCTCTGATGTCAGAAGTGCCTGAGCAACCACCTTCCCAGCATCGGTGGACATCTGAAGATAAATAACCAAAACAAATATGACTGCGGCAATATTAAAACTGTATGCATAACGTGCAGCGGCACCTGACGCGCTGAGCGTCTGTATACCCGCGACATTGTTGAAGACACTAAAAAATACCCACGTTAGTAGTACCCCCAAGTAAGCCGTTCCCTCAGCAGGAATCTTGAATATCTCAAACCAGATAGAACTGGAAAAATAAAAGACTGCAATAGCCATAGCGCACAGTGACAACATTGCCACCCCAGTAACCCCTACGCTTCTTAGGCCTTTTTCAAAGGACTGGGAAAACATCCTGCTATTTAACGGATAGAACGCCTGGCTAATCGGAATGAACAATCCGACAATAGCTTTTACTACGCGTTCGACGGCGGCGTAAATGCCCACAATAGCGGGACTGGTTGAGAGCCCTAACCAAAACACCCCACCATTACTTAGAAGCATCGACAGCATGGTAGTGGAAAATATATGCCAGCCGGCAGAATATTGTTTTGCCAGGTCCTGTTTGGAAATCATCAAAGACCAGCGTATCCGCTTATATATAAACCAATAACCGAAAATCAATGGAGGGAAAACTGCGACAAAATGCAGCAGAAAAATATCACTCACCTGCGACGTACTGTCGATCAACGAAAACGCTAGGACCAGAAAAACCACTCGCCCCAGTACGTTGAAAAGGGAAATTTCTCGCAGCTGCTGGATACCCTGAAAATACCAATTCGGAATGAGCGCAGTAAGCATGCCGGTTGCAGCAACCACTAAAACAGGTTGAGCGCTATCCGCCATGAAAAAGTAGTAGGTTAGCGCCAACGTCAACACGCAGGCGGACAGTAATAGTTTTGCTACTGTCACCTGAGAAAAAATAGCTGAAATTTTTGCAGAGCTACCGTCTGACGCAGCGATGTCACGCGTCCCTGAAAATGAAAAACCGTAATCCACAAAGGTCTGTACGTATAACATGACAGAATACCAGAACGCATACTGCCCAAACCCCGCGATCCCCAGCTCTTTCATAAAATGAAACATCACAGCCAAAGGAACAACATAGTTAGCGCCCTGTACTAAAATCAGATACAAGGCGTTCACTGCACCACGACGGTACTCCTGCATACGACGCTCCAAACTACTTAAAGAGTCAAAAGCGCTTCGCATATGCGAGCACAGGCTGCACCATCCCCGTACGGGTTATGGGCACGGCTCATCGCTTCGTAGTACGACTGATCGCTCAACAAAAGGCTTAATTCACGCACGATATTTTCATTGTTTGTCCCTACCAACTTGACAGTTCCAGCAGCCACCGCCTCGGGACGTTCAGTTGTATCCCGCATGACCAGAACAGGTTTGCCCAAGGACGGAGCCTCTTCCTGAATACCTCCCGAGTCAGTCAAAATGATATGGGAGCGACTCATCAAATAGACGAAAGGCAAATAGTCCAGTGGGGCAATCAAGTGAATGTTGTCAATTCCGGTCAGCAGACGATTGACGGGCTCACGTACATTCGGATTAAGGTGCACAGGATAGACGATATCAATATCCGGATATTGCTGAGCCACGTCAATAAGTGCCTTGCAGATTCGCTCGAACCCCTCACCGAAGCTCTCACGGCGGTGCCCTGTCACCAGGATCAGTTTTCGAGACGGGTCCAGAAACTCCGAAGGCGCCGCTGCTTTGGCGCGCAAATCAGCGTCTTGGCCAAGGCGCTCTACCACATCCAGCAGGGCATCAATAACTGTGTTGCCAGTTACAATAACCTTATCTGCAGGAACCGCTTCCCTCAGCAAGTTATCCCGAGAGGTCTCTGTCGGAGCAAAATGCAAATTGGCAAGTACACCGGTCAATTTACGATTGGCTTCTTCTGGCCAAGGAGAATATATATTCCCGGTGCGTAATCCCGCCTCGACATGCGCAATCGGAATTTGCTGATAATATGCAGCCAAGCTTGCGGCGAAAGTAGTCGCGGTGTCGCCATGCACCAATACTACATCCGGGCGAAACTCGGAAAGCACACTTTTCAGGCCTTGCAGTATCGCCGTTGTCACATCGCTCAGGTCCTGACCCGGCTTCATGATATTCAAGTCATAATCTGGCGTAATGGCGAACAACCCCATTACCTGATCGAGCATCTCCCGATGCTGGCCGGTAACACATACCTTTGCGTCAAAACGCTCATCCGCCGCCAGCGCGAGTGCCAGCGGAGCCATTTTGATGGCTTCTGGACGCGTACCAAAAATACAAAGCGTTTTCACTCAAAGCACTCCTTCAATCAGTGTGATGCTGCCATTCTACAGAAAACAGATGGCGTAAATCGCGTTTGTCCAAACAGATGGAGTAGGTGCTTTGGGTTGAATCGGCATCGCTTCTTGCCCCTACCCACACCGATGAGCACCAGGCTCTGGCCCGATGCCCTGGAGCAATCATAACGCCCGCCAAGAGCGAAAATACCGATTCAACTAATCCAGAGAATTGGTCAAAAACTCTCACAGCACATTACTGGTAGGCCCCTTAATGCTCTGGCTCGGCTCATTCACAATCACCTGAGACAACGCTTGAGGGGCAGAAGAGCGCTCTCGCATGCGTCGTAGCACCATGAAATGACGGAAAATGGCAACCATGACACCCAACAAACCACCGATAAACAGCCCCAACGCGATGAGCAAAGCCTTGTTCGGCCTGATTGGGCTTGTAGGCTCAATGGCCCTCTGGTCAATATTGACCAAACTGAGGTGTTGCATATCAGTACCAATATTCGTCAAGCGGACACGCTCAGCCCGCAGTGACTCAATACCTTTAAGAAACACATCTTCATTCTCTCGCTGCTTCAGTACCTCAACCTCACGGTTGGTAGCCAACAGCAGCAATTCTTTGCGAATTTGTGCGACACGTGGGTCAGAGAAATCATCGGAGGTACGCTGGCGAAGCACGCGCCGTTCTGCTTCAAGCGCATCGGCCCCCATAAAATACAGCGGGAATTGCTGGTTATTTACTTCGGTCCGGATGACACTGCCGGTCGATGGGCTCTCGTTGGCCATTGAAGACGGTGACGAAGGTTTCTTCAACCCTAGAGAATGAGCAATGCTAATCGCCTCATCGAGCTGGGCAACACGATCATCACGCTGAATTTTGAGCTGCACTCGAAGTGCTTTAAGCTCATCAACCAATTTTGCCCGTTTGAGATTATCACCCTCCAGCAAGACAGCAATTTTACTGTCTTTACTTGATTCATACGCAGCACGCGCAGCGGCCAACTTGGCATCTACTTCGGCCAGTCGGTTGCCGATGATAACCTTAAGGTCGTCGGCAATTTGTTTGCGCTCGTTCTCAATGGCATACTGAACAAAACCATTAAGAATCTCTTCACCCTTAACCCCTTTTGGGTAACGCAGTTGCAGCCCAATGAAAGAGCTCAGCAAATCAGCTTTATTAGGATCGGGTTGAACCAGCTTTAGAGAGCTGCGGTTAAACTCTGCGAAAACTTGTTCAGGCGTTTGGTCTGGACGACCAAATGCCGAGAACAACTCAGGGTTCGCGCGGAAATAATTAAGTCGGGTGTCGTAGGAGTCCAGCGCCGCCCCTACCCGCACCAGAGCGCTCCCTGGTGGCAAGGAGTAGACTTCCGAGCGATTCAAAGCATCCAGGTCATTGAGCGCGGCAGGCCGCAGGACTGTGCCCACCTCGTATTCTGGCGTAGTAATAAATGCATACGCCCCAGCAATGACGCCGACAAGCAAAGCGGCTGAGGCAATTAGCTTTTTTTGCCGCCAAATGGACTGGATCATTGCGATTAGGTCAGTTTCATCGTGGGCAACAACATGAGGTACGCGAGAAATGTTGGTCACACCAAAAAGCCTGTCGGTTGGGTTAAGCGCTCGCCCACGACAGACCAAGTCACGCCGCCATCGCTACCGACTACGGTCCCAACAATCCCTGTCGTCAGACGACGAAAAACGGATTGTGACATTTTCCGAAACGATGAACCAGCCTCAAATCACCCACGCCCCCATATCCATTGCCACCGGTTCAGTTTTGGCGCTTATGATGCGTGGCCTGTGCGTACAGGTAATGGATCAGCGCTACAATTCCGCCCAAAATCAGGCCAAGCACCAGCCCAAGCAAGACAATCAACAGCTTTTTCGGACGGACAGGCTGATCGGGCAATTCGACGACGCCATCCTGCCTATAGACCGCCACCAACGCAGGATCAATGCTTAAATCGTTGTAGAACGACAACGAAGACTGTTGCACCCTGAGGTTCGCAATGAATGGATCATCCGACTGGCGATCCTGCAGGTTTCTGATCTCAGCTTCCAGAGCTTTGCTCCCTCGCATGTAGATCAACGAACCGTCCATTTTCGCAGAAACCTCTGTCGATAGGCTGTCAGAAATTATTGGAGGCTTTTCCAAGCCAATGGACTTCGCAATCAGAAGGGCTTCCTTGAGCTGAACAATTTCGTCTTCGCGCTGCTTACGAGTGCTTTCACGCGCTGCCGAGATCTGTCTCTGCAAGTTGTTTGCTTTCACCAACGCATCGCTTTTTGCATTCTTCAACACCTCCTGCTTGGCCCGATCTCCGGCCAGTTGCGCGTAACTAGCCACCCAATCCACTGCCTGTTGCGGGCTAAGCAGATTGGCAGTGATCGCAAAGCGCGCTGGTGCATCCTTGTTCTCAAGACTCACAGACAGCAACTTGCCAAAACGGGCGTACAGCTCATCTTGAGAGCCTTTACGCTGAGTTTCTGGCAACGTAGGCAGATACACCGTCTGGAAGAAGCTTCGACGCAAGGATTCAGACTGCAGATGCCTTAGGAAAACCTCGTAGACATCCTTGACAGAAAACAACTCTAAGCCGGCATCACTGCCACGCCCATAATTAAGATAGGCAATGTCATTCTGAGTAGGGGGCTGGACAAAAACCTTTGCTTGATAAACCGGAGAGGCGAATAGCACATAAACGACCGCAGCGAGAAAAACCACTAGTGCGGTGCCGAACATCAAAAGCTTGCGCCGCCACAGCCCCTGAATCAAGTCAACCAAATCGATTTCATTACTTTGTACCAAACGCTCTTGATCACGGGTCATTTATTGTCTTTTTTCCTTAGATCTGTCTCATCAAGTACTGCCGGCATTCAGTTCTCAGTATACGCAGCAACGAATCAAATACATGAGGGGGATGGTTTTTACCCCACCTCAACTGTCTTCCCAAACTCAACAGGGTACTACCAAATTTAACTCACCCAAGCTTAGCTGAATATTGGAAACAAGTGCGAGGAATAGCGCTAAAGCCCTCCCGACCAAGCCCCTCCCCTTGCGCAAGACTCAGACAGCACCTGACGGCGGCGCTACTCTCACAAAGGTAACTTGACTGCGCCTGCGCTCGCATTAACGACGGACGCCAGACATCTGCAGAATAGAGAACAATAGCTGCTTGATCTAGTCCGAGAAGCAGAATCAGAATTTTCTTACACCGAAAGGCTAAACTGGTCAAAACTCCGGTATTGTTTTGCCACACCCTGCACTCAATGGTGAGACCACTGACACTCGGCAAAGTTCAAGGGCTCAAGGCTGAAACCCACTCAAAGCCCTACTTCAACGCCAGGACCGGCAATACCCAACCACCAAGAACACAGAGCTGCAAGGCACGAACTGGCAACAGGATCACGCACCCGAGAGCGGCTTCTTACGGGGGCCGCGAGTGCGCCAAGCAGTCATCATCACCAACAAAGGCCCCACTGACAGACCCGCCACAAGCGCAACCACCAGCAATGCCGACACAGGCAACGATGGAAGAGAATAGCTGGCAAAAGATAGCGTCACTTCCTGCTGATTTTCTAGGATGAACGTAACAGTAATCAAAACAAGCGCCGCCAGCAGTACGGCAATCATCAAACGGCTTAATTTACGCACGAGCCTCTCCTTCACGCTCGCCAACCCCCTCCTCCTCATTCACCCGATCCCGCAGCTCCTTCCCCGGCTTGAAGTGTGGCACAAACTTGCCGTCCAGGCTGACGGACTGCCCGGTTTTCGGGTTGCGGCCTACGCGGGGGGCGCGATAGTGCAGGGAGAAGCTGCCGAAGCCGCGAATTTCGATGCGGTCGCCAGTGGCCAGGCACTGGGACATTTGCTCAAGCATAGTCTTGATGGCCAGCTCGACATCCTTGGATGAGAGCAGCCCTTGATGGGTGACAATACGTTCGATCAGCTCCGACTTCGTCATATTTTTCCCTTCTTTATCAAGCAGCTAGATCATTGCTTCGTTGTTTTTAGCATGACCTGAGGGATTTGAACAGGGCGGTTCTTGACTTAATCGGAATTTGAAGAAATACACCTTGGCACAATAGATGATGGCGGTTTGCCGCCAATTTCACCGAAGCTCACTGGCACAAGGGTTTCAGCGCGCGGGAGGAATCGCAGGCACAAAAAAGGGCGACCGAAGTCGCCCTTTTTTAACACCAGCAGAACTTAGTTCTGTTTGGCCATTGCCTGACGCAGCAGCGCAGCCATGGTGGTGTCAGCAGCTTCCGAAGGAGCAGCTTCTTTCAGGCTTTGGATAGCCTCTTTCTCTTCAGCGTCGTCTTTCGACTTGATCGACAGCTGGATGACGCGCGATTTGCGGTCAACGCTGATGATCTTCGCTTCGATCTCTTCGCCTTCCTTCAGGACGTTACGCGCGTCTTCAACGCGGTCACGGCTGATTTCGGAAGCTTTCAGAGTGGCTTCGATGTCGTCGGCCAGGGTGATGATGGCGCCTTTGGCGTCAACTTCTTTTACAACACCCTTAACGATTGCACCCTTGTCGTTGGCAGCAACGTACTCGGAGAACGGATCGCTTTCCAGCTGCTTGATACCCAGGGAGATGCGCTCGCGCTCTGGGTCAACAGACAGGATGACGGTGTCCAGCTCGTCGCCCTTCTTGAAGCGACGTACGGCTTCTTCGCCGACTTCGTTCCAGGAGATGTCCGACAGGTGAACCAGGCCGTCGATGCCGCCGTCCAGACCAATGAAGATACCGAAATCGGTGATCGACTTGATGGTGCCGGAGATCTTGTCGCCCTTGTTGAACTGGCCAGAGAAGTCTTCCCATGGGTTGGACTTGCACTGTTTGATGCCCAGGGAGATACGACGACGCTCTTCGTCGATGTCCAGAACCATGACTTCCACTTCGTCGCCGACTTGTACGACTTTCGAAGGATGGATGTTCTTGTTGGTCCAGTCCATTTCGGAAACGTGTACCAGGCCTTCCACGCCTTCTTCCAGCTCTGCGAAGCAGCCGTAGTCGGTCAGGTTGGTAACACGCGCCATGACGCGGGTGCTTTCTGGGTAACGAGCCTTGATAGCAACCCATGGGTCTTCACCCAGTTGCTTCAGACCCAGGGATACACGGTTACGCTCGCGATCGTACTTCAGAACCTTGACATCGATCTCGTCGCCAACGTTGACGATTTCCGATGGGTGCTTGATACGCTTCCAGGCCATGTCGGTGATGTGCAGCAGGCCATCAACGCCGCCCAGGTCAACGAATGCGCCGTAGTCGGTGAGGTTCTTGACGATACCTTTGACTTGCTGGCCTTCCTGCAGGGATTCCAGCAGAGCTTCGCGCTCGGCGCTGTTCTCGGCTTCCAGGACGCTGCGACGGGAAACGACAACGTTGTTGCGCTTCTGGTCCAGCTTGATGACCTTGAATTCCAGCTCTTTGCCTTCCAGGTGGGTGGTGTCGCGCACTGGGCGGACATCAACCAGGGAACCAGGCAGGAACGCACGGATACCGTTAACGTCGACAGTGAAGCCGCCTTTAACCTTACCGTTGATAACGCCCTTGACCACTTCTTCGGCGGCGAAAGCTGCTTCCAGAACAATCCAGCACTCGGCGCGCTTGGCTTTTTCACGGGACAGTTTGGTTTCGCCAAAGCCGTCTTCGACCGCGTCCAGCGCAACGTGAACTTCGTCACCGACCTTGATGGTCAGCTCGCCAGCTTCGTTGTAGAACTGCTCGAGCGGGATGACGCCCTCGGACTTCAGGCCAGCGTGTACGGTAACCCAGTCGCCGTCGATGTCGACAACGATACCGGTGATGATCGCACCCGGCTGAAGATTGAGGGTTTTCAGGCTTTCTTCAAAGAGTTCTGCAAAGCTTTCGCTCATTTTAATTCCTGTAGATTCGGGCGGGACAAACGCCCATCAGCCACATTCCAGACAATGTGGGTTTCGTTCATATAAAGGAAAGCCAGCAGGACGTTGACTGGTGCCCCTGCCTGCTCTCCTGGCCATCAGGCGATATCGCGCAGGGCGATCTCGCTCTTGATGCGTTGCAACACCTGCTCGATGGACAACTCCGTGGAATCCAGCTGGATCGCATCGGCCGCCGGTTTGAGCGGGGCCACTGCGCGCTGGGTGTCACGCTCATCACGCGCACGGATCTCTTCTAGCAGACTTGACAGACTAACATCTTCGCCTTTTGCCTTCAACTGCAAGTAACGGCGGCGAGCACGTTCCTCGGCGCTGGCGGTCAGAAACACCTTGAGCGGTGCATCCGGAAACACCACGGTGCCCATGTCGCGACCATCGGCAATCAGCCCCGGGGCTTCCTGGAATGCCCGCTGACGTTGCAACAAGGCCTCGCGCACCGCCGGCAGCGAGGCGACCATCGAGGCACCGGCACCGACGGTTTCGGTGCGAATGACATGACTGACATCCTCGCCCTCGAGAATGATCTGCTGCAGCTTGCCCGGCTCGGCAGCGATGAACTGCACATCCAGGTGCGCAGCGATCTTGACCAACAGCTCTTCATTGGTCAGGTCGACGCCGTGGTTGTTGGCGGCAAAGGCCAGCAACCGGTACAGCGCGCCGGAATCCAGCAGGCGCCAACCCAGCTCACGGGCCAGCAGGCCGGCAACGGTACCCTTGCCCGAACCACTCGGCCCGTCGATGGTGATGACCGGTGCGTTGGAATTCACGACTTGCCCTCTTCTGCCACGCGAATGCCGACTTCGGCGCACAGGGCGAGGAAGTTCGGGAACGAGGTCGCGACGTTGGCGCAGTCATGGATGCGGATTGGCGCCGTGGCGCGCAACGAGGCAACACTGAAGGCCATGGAGATGCGATGGTCGCCATGACCATGAACTTCACCACCGCCAATAATGCCGCCATCGATGATGATGCCGTCCGGCGTCGGCTCGCACTTCACGCCCAGGGCCAGCAGGCCGTCGGCCATGACCTGGATGCGGTCGGACTCCTTGACCCGCAGCTCTTCGGCGCCGCGCAGCACGGTACGGCCTTCGGCACAGGCCGCGGCGACGAACAGCACCGGGAACTCGTCGATAGCCAGTGGCACCAGGTGCTCGGGGATCTCGATACCCTTGAGTTTAGCCCCGCGCACGCGCAAGTCAGCCACCGGTTCACCGCCGACTTCACGCTGGTTTTCCAGGGTAATGTCGCCGCCCATCAGGCGCAGGATGTCGATGACGCCGGTACGGGTCGGGTTGATGCCAACGTGCTCGAGCAGCAGCTCGGAGCCTTCGGCGATCGACGCCGCCACCAGGAAGAAGGCCGCCGAGGAAATGTCGGCCGGCACTTCGATATGCGTGGCGCTGAGCTTGCCGCCCGACTCCAGCGAAGCCGTAGGGCCGTCGACCTTAACGCTGTAGCCAAAACCACGGAGCATGCGCTCGGTGTGGTCACGGGTCGGCGCAGGCTCGGTGACAGTGGTCTTGCCTTCGGCATACAGACCGGCCAGCAGCAGGCAGGATTTGACCTGGGCACTGGCCATCGGCAGGGTGTAGGTCAAGGCCTTGAGCGCGTGGCCACCGCGGATGGTCATCGGCGGACGACCTTCGGCGGCGGTTTCGATTACTGCGCCCATTTCCCGCAGCGGGTTGGCCACGCGGTTCATTGGCCGCTTGGACAACGAGGCATCGCCAGTCAATACGGTATCGAACGGCTGTGCGGCCAGCAGGCCCGACAGCAGACGCATCGAGGTGCCGGAGTTGCCCAGGTAGATCGGGCCCGGTGGCGGCTTCAGGCCGTTGAGGCCGACGCCGTGGATGGTTACCCGGCCATGGTGCGGGCCTTCGATGACCACCCCCATGTCGCGGAAGGCCTGCAAGGTCGCCAGGGCATCTTCACCCTCGAGGAAGCCTTCCACTTCAGTGGTGCCTTCAGCCAGGGAGCCGAGCATGATCGAGCGATGGGAAATCGATTTGTCACCTGGTACACGAATACGGCCAGATACGCGGCCACCAGGATTTGCCAGGAAAATCAGGTCGTTGGAGTTCATAGCGTCCACATAGGCCCGTCGGGCCAGGATTTTACTGAAATGCTCGCGGGCAACACGGGCGCGGGTGAAGACGCCCAGCAACTGATGCCCATCCCCTGCATCGACCGCGTCGCGCAAGGCGTCGAGATCGCTGCGAAATGTATCCAGCGTGCGCAGGACAGCCTCGCGGTTGGCGAGGAAAATGTCGTGCCACATGACCGGGTCGCTTCCAGCGATTCTCGTGAAATCGCGGAAACCTCCGGCAGCGTAACGGAAGATATCGAGGTTTTCATTGCGCTTGGCCAGGGAATCGACCAGGCCGAAGGCCAGCAGGTGCGGCAGATGACTGGTCGCCGCCAGGACTTCATCATGGCGCTCGACCTGCATATGCTCGACATCGGCCTCCAGCGCACGCCAAAGCCGGTCGACCAGCGCCAGGGCAGCAGGATCGGTTTCGGCCAGCGGCGTGAGAATGACTTTGTGGCGGCGGAACAGAGCAGCATTGGAAGCCTCCACCCCGCTCTGCTCGGAGCCGGCAATCGGATGCCCGGGCACGAAGCGCGGCAAATGCCCGCCAAGGGCCTCGCGAGCTGCGCGCACGACATTGCCCTTGGCACTGCCGACGTCGGTCAGCACCGCCTGCCCCAGATCAAGCCGAGCCAGGCGGGCGAGGAGTTTTTCCATGGCCAGGATCGGCACGGCAAGCTGGATGACATCAGCGCCGACGCAGGCGACGGCAAGGTCGTCCTCACAGCGGTCGACCACGCCCAGCTCCACCGCCAGCTTGCGCGACTGCGGATCCAGATCGACACCGACCACTTCGCGGCACAGGCCGCTTTCACGCAAGCCCTTGGCGAAGGACCCGCCAATCAGGCCCAACCCGACCACCACCAGCCGACCGATGATCGGCTCAGGCTTGTTTACCACGACTTCAACCACGGAGCTGGACCCTGTTCAAGACTGCATGTACGCCACTCATCGCTTCAGAGTACCGCTTTGGGGTAGGAACCCAACACCTTCAGGGCCACGGCTTCCTGGCTGATCTGCTCCAGCACGGCTTTGATCAGCGGGTCGCGGTGGTGGCCGACGAAATCGATGAAGAATACGTAGGTCCATTTACCGCTGCGCGAAGGACGAGTCTCGATACGAGTCAGGTCGATGCCGTTCTCATGGAACGGCACCAGCAACTCGTGCAAGGCGCCCGGCTTGTTGCTCATGGAAACGATAATCGAGGTCTTGTCATCGCCGGTCGGCGGCACTTCCTGGTTACCGATCATCAGGAAGCGCGTGGAGTTGTCCGGACGGTCTTCGATCTTCTCGGCCAGACGGGTCAGGCCGTACAGGTCAGCCGCCATGTCGCCGGCGATCGCCGCCGAGTTCCACTCGCCCTTGACCCGCTTGGCCGCTTCGGCGTTGCTCGACACCGCGACGCGCTCGACATTCGGGTAGTGAGCGTCCAGCCACTTGCGGCACTGGGCCAGCGACTGGGCGTGGGAGTAGATACGGCTGATGCTGTCGGTCTTGGTGTTCTCGCCCACCAGCAGGTGGTGGTGAATACGCAGCTCGACTTCGCCGCAGATCACCATATCGTGCTCAAGGAAGCTGTCGAGGGTGTGGTTGACCGCACCTTCGGTGGAGTTTTCCACCGGCACCACGCCAAAGTTGACGGCACCGGCCGCCACTTCGCGGAACACTTCGTCGATGGCCGCCATCGGCTTGCTGATCACCGCATGGCCGAAATGCTTCAGCGCCGCCGCCTGGGTAAAGGTCCCCTCAGGGCCCAGGTAGGCCACCTTGAGCGGCTGTTCCAGGGCCAGGCACGACGACATGATTTCGCGGAACAAACGCGCCATCTCTTCGTTGCCCAGCGGCCCCTGGTTACGCTGCATCACGCGCTTGAGCACCTGGGCTTCACGCTCGGGGCGATAGAATACCGGGGTCTCGCCTTCGGCCAAGGTCGCAGTCTTGACCCGCGCCACTTCCTGCGCGCAACGGGCACGGTCACTGATCAGCTCGAGGATCTTCTCATCGAGACTGTCAATGCGCACCCGCAGCGCTTTGAGTTCCTGCTCAGACATCATCCATGCTCCTTCTCGAATTCTTCCATGTAGGCAACCAGCGCTTCAACGGCATCCAGCCCCAGGGCGTTGTAGATCGAGGCGCGCATGCCGCCGACCGAGCGGTGCCCCTTGAGGTTGAGCAGGCCGCGAGCGTCGGCGCCAGCGAGGAACGCCTTGTCCAGGCGCTCGTCAGCCAAGCGGAACGGCACGTTCATCCACGAACGGGCATTGACGCTGATCGGGTTGGTGTAGAACTCGCTGCTGTCGATGAAACCGTACAGGCGGTCCTTCTTGGCCCGGTTGCGCTGCTCCATGGCCTCGACGCCGCCCTGCTCTTTCAGCCACTCGAAGACCAGCCCGGAAAGGTACCAGGAATAGGTCGCCGGGGTGTTGTACATCGAGCCGTTGTCGGCCGCGACCTTGTAGTCGAGCATGGTCGGGCAGCTGCTGCGGGCGCGGCCGAGCAGGTCTTCGCGGACGATCACCACCACCAGGCCGCTCGGGCCGATGTTCTTCTGGGCGCCGGCGTAGATCAGGCCGAAGTTGGAGACATCGATCGGACGCGAGAGGATGTCCGAGGACATGTCGACCACCAGCGGCACGTCACCGGTCTGCGGCACCCAATCGAACTCCAGACCACCAATGGTCTCGTTCGAGGCGTAGTGCACGTAGGCGGCATTCTTGCTCAGCTTCCACTCGTTCTGGCCAGGGATGGCCAGGTAGTCATAAGGCTTGGCGCTGGCAGCAACGTTGATGTTGCCGTAGCGGCGAGCCTCTTCGATGGCTTTTTTCGACCAGATACCGGTTTCGATATAGTCGGCGGTCCCCTCTTCGGGCAGCAGGTTGAGCGGGATCTCGGCGAACTGCTGGCTCGCACCGCCCTGCAGGAACAGGACCTTGTAATTGGTGGGAATGGACATCAGGTCGCGCAGATCCTGCTCGGCCTTCTCGGCAATGGCCACGTAGTCATCGCTACGGTGACTCATTTCCATCACGGACAGGCCTTTGCCACGCCAGTCCAGCATTTCAGCCTGGGCGCGCTGCAGAACAGCGTCGGGAAGCGCAGCAGGGCCTGCGCAGAAGTTAAAGGCTCGTTTGCTCACATCCACTCTCGCTCTGCTCTTGATGTCCGCAGGAGCCGGTCGGGCAGCGAGCTGTGCCCGACTGCCGCGACCTCCCCCACCAGGGTTACGCTACTACTTGATTATTCCGGCTGTGCCTCTTCGTCGGCAGCGTCGGCCTGTGGCGCCGCATCGGCGTCCACGTCAGCGCCCTCCACCTCGGCGTCGAAGTCCTCGTCACCTTCCTCTTCGGACGGCTCCTGGACCCGCTCCAGACCCACCAGGGTCTCGTCGCTGGCCAGCTTGATGAGGGTCACACCCTGGGTGTTACGGCCCAGGCTGGAGACTTCGCCGACACGGGTACGGACCAGGGTGCCCTGGTCGGAAATCAGCATGATTTCCTCACCGTCCTGCACCTGCACCGCACCGACCAGGCGGCCGTTACGCTCGTTGCTGACCATGGCGATAACGCCCTGACCGCCACGCTTGTACTCGGGGAACTCGCCGATTTCGGTCCGCTTGCCGTAACCACGCTCGGAAGCGGTGAGGATCTGGCTGCCTTCTTCCGGGATGATCATGGAGATCAGCTTCTGCCCTTCGGCCAGGCGCATGCCACGCACACCGCGGGCGGTACGGCCCATGGCGCGAACGTCGGACTCCTTGAAGCGGGTGACCTTGCCGGCGTCGGAGAACAGCATGACCTCACGCTCGCCATCGGTGATGGCCGCGGAAATCAGCACATCGCCTTCGTCCAGCTCCAGAGCGATCAGGCCAACGCTGCGCTGACGGCTGAAGGACTCCAGCGGGGTCTTCTTCACGGTGCCGTTGGCGGTAGCCATGAAGATGAAGTGACCTTCGGTGTACTCCTCGACCGGCAACATGGTCGAAATGTACTCGCCCTCGTCCAGCGGCAGCAGGTTGACCAGCGGTCGACCGCGCGCGGCACGGGAGGCCTCGGGAATTTCATAGGTCTTGAGCCAGTACACCTTGCCCTTGCTGGAGAACAGCAGCAGGGTGGTATGGCTGTTGGCGACCAGCAGGTGCGAGATGTAGTCCTCGTCCTTGACGCCGGTAGCCGACTTGCCTTTACCACCGCGACGCTGGGCCTGGTAGGCGGCCAGCGGCTGGGTCTTGGCGTAGCCACCATGGGAGATGGTCACGACCCGGTCTTCTTCCGGAATCATGTCGCCCAGGGTCAGGTCCAGGCGCGCATCGAGGATCTCGGTGCGGCGCACGTCGCCGTATTCGGCACGGATCAGCTCCAGCTCTTCGCGGATCACTTCCATCAGGCGCTCGGCGCTGTTGAGGATGCGGATCAGCTCGCCGATCTGGTTGAGGATCTCCTGGTACTCGGCCAGCAGCTTCTCGTGCTCAAGGCCGGTCAGGCGGTGCAGGCGCAGGTCCAGAATGGCCTGGGCCTGTTCCGGCGACAGGAAGTACTTGCCATCACGCAGACCGAACTGCGGGTCAAGGTTTTCCGGGCGGCAGGAGTCGGCGCCAGCGCGCTCGACCATCACCTGCACGGCGCTGGATTCCCACGGCGTGCTGATCAGCGCTTCCTTGGCCTCGGACGGCGTCGGCGAAGCCTTGATCAGGGCGATCACCGGGTCGATGTTGGACAGGGCAACCGCCTGGCCTTCAAGGATATGCCCGCGTTCGCGCGCCTTCCGCAGTTCGAACACGGTACGGCGGGTGACCACTTCGCGGCGGTGGCGAACGAAGGCCTCGAGCAGCTCCTTGAGGTTCAACACCCGCGGACGGCCGTCGATCAGCGCCACCACGTTGATGCCGAAGACGCTCTGCAGCTGGGTCTGGGCGTAGAGGTTGTTGAGGATCACCTCCGGCACTTCACCACGACGCAGCTCGATGACGATGCGCATACCGTCCTTGTCGGACTCGTCGCGCAGCTCGGTGATGCCTTCGAGTTTTTTCTCTTTTACCAGCTCGGCGATCTTCTCGATCAGACGCGCCTTGTTCAACTGGTACGGCAGCTCGGTGACGACGATCTGCTGGCGGCCACCGACCTTGTCGATGTCTTCGACCATCGAGCGGGCGCGCATGTAGATGCGGCCACGGCCGGTGCGGTAGGCCTCGATGATGCCCTGGCGGCCGTTGATGATCGCCGCGGTCGGGAAGTCGGGGCCGGGGATGAACTGCATCAGTTCATCGACGGTGATGTCGGCGTTGTCGATCAGCGCCAGGCAACCGTCGATGACTTCACCGAGGTTGTGCGGCGGAATGTTAGTCGCCATGCCCACGGCGATACCGCTGGAACCGTTGACCAGCAGGTTGGGGATCTTGGTCGGCATGACCGCCGGGATCTGCTCGGTACCATCGTAGTTGGGTACCCAGTCGACCGTTTCCTTGTGCAGGTCGGCCAGCAGTTCGTGGGCCAGCTTGGTCATGCGCACTTCGGTGTATCGCATGGCGGCGGCGTTGTCGCCGTCGACCGAACCGAAGTTACCCTGGCCGTCGACCAGCAGGTAACGCAGCGAGAACGGCTGGGCCATACGTACGATGGTGTCGTAAACGGCGGTATCACCATGCGGGTGGTACTTACCGATCACGTCACCGACCACACGGGCGGATTTCTTGTACGGTTTGTTCCAGTCGTTACCCAGTTCGCTCATCGCATACAGAACGCGGCGATGCACGGGCTTCAAGCCATCACGCGCATCGGGCAGTGCACGCCCGACAATGACGCTCATCGCGTAGTCGAGGTAGGACTGTCTCAGTTCGTCTTCGATATTGACCGGGAGGATTTCTTTGGCCAGTTCGCCCATGAGAAGCCTGATTCCTTTTTCTGGTGAAACCTCGTCACATCCATATGGGACGAACGAAGCTCGCCGCTGCAAAGTGACTCCTTGCAACGACTTACGACAAATCAACGAGTTATGCCATGGATCTGCGCAGTAAAGACAGCCCCGCAGGGCGGCCTTGGAAACCGTCGGATGTTACCACAATCGCCCAGAGGGTGGGAGTAGCCTGCGGCACTACTACCCTACTGCTCGTCGATAACGCCCGTTAGCCGCTACAGCAGGCCGCAGACGAGGGCAAAGACTCAATGCAAACGCTTGCGGCACATCAGTTGCGCCATCTTCACCGTATCCGGGCGCTCGACAATGCCTTTTTCGGTGATGATCACGTCGATCAGGTCGGCCGGGGTCACGTCGAACACCGGGTTGAACGCCTCGAAAGCGGCGCCCAGCGGCTCGCCGCCAAGTTCCAGCAACTCGCTGGCGCTGCGCTCTTCGAGGAGGATGTCATCGCCGCTCTCAAGATTCATGTCGATGCTCGAACTGGGCGCCACGACCATGAAACGCACGCCATGGTGCATGGCGTTGACCGCCAGCTGATAGGTGCCGATCTTGCTCGCCACATCGCCATTGGCGGTGATGCGGTCGGCGCCGACGATCACCCAGGTAATGCCCTTGGTTTTCATCAGGTGGGCGGCGGCGGAATCGGCGGTGATGGTTGCCGGGATGCCCTCGCCTGCCAGCTCCCAGGCGCTCAGGCGCGAACCCTGTAGCCACGGGCGGGTTTCACCGACATAGACACGCTCGATCATGCCCTCCAGGTACGCGGCGCGCACCACCCCAAGGGCCGTGCCGAAACCACCGGTGGCCAGAGCACCCGTATTGCCGTGGGTAAGGATGGTCTGCTCGTTGCCCTGGTGCTTGCGGATCAGTTCCACGCCCAGCTGGGCCATGGTCAGGTTGGCTTCGCGGTCGCTGTCGTGGATGGCCATGGCTTCGGCCTCCATGATGGCCAGCACGTCATCGCCCGGCTTGAGCCGCAGCAGGCGTTCACGCATGCGGTTCAGGGCCCAGAACAGGTTGGCGGCGGTTGGCCGGGCATGCACCAGCAGCTCGAAGTCCTCTTCCAGGGCCATTTCCCAATCACCACCAGCGGCCAGGCGCTGGCGAATCGCCATGGCCAGGCCGTAGGCGGCACTGATGCCGATGGCCGGAGCGCCGCGCACCGCCATCGAGCGAATGGCTTCGGCCACCGCAGCGGCATCGCCGCAGGCCAGCCAGACCTGCGCGCCCGGCAGCGCGCGCTGGTCGAGCAGATAAAGGGTGCCATCCCGCCAATCGATGGCTTTCACCTTCTCTGCAGCCATTAGTCGATCGCGCATGCCTCACCCCATCATTCGGACATCAAAAGCGGACGATTATAGCGAGCCCCAGGCGCGGACGCTCGGGTATACTTCGCCCTCACTTCCAGTCGCCCAGGGAAACCTGTCATGCCCAAACCCGCTACGCCGCTCGACCTGCTGCTCCTGCCTACCTGGCTGGTGCCGGTCGAACCTGCCGGGGTGGTATTGAAGGATCACGGCCTGGGCATCCGCGATGGGCAGATCGTGTTCATCGGCCCGCGCAGCCAGGCCCAGGCGTTTATTGCCAGCGAAACCCGCGAATTGCCGGGCTGCCTGCTCAGCCCCGGGCTGATCAACGCCCACGGCCACGCGGCGATGACCCTGTTTCGCGGCCTGGCCGACGATCTGCCACTGATGACCTGGCTCGAAGAGCACATCTGGCCGGCCGAAGGGCGCTGGGTCGATGAAGCGTTCGTGCGTGACGGCACCGACCTGGCCATTGCCGAGCAGGTCAAAGGCGGTATCACCTGCTTCAGCGACATGTACTTCTACCCCAAGGTCGCCAGCGAGCGCGTGCACCTCAGCGGCATTCGCGCGCAGATCGCCGTGCCCCTGCTGGACTTCCCGATCCCCGGCGCACGCAGCACCGACGAAGCCCTGCAGTTGGGCATCGAGCTGTTCGGCGACCTGCGCCACCACCCACGCATCAGTGTAGCGCTGGGCCCGCATGCGCCGTACACGGTGAGCGACGACAACCTGGAAAAGATCCGCGTCATTGCCGAAGAGCTGGACGCGCCGATCCACATGCACATCCATGAAACCGCCTTCGAGGTCGAGCAATCGCTGCAGACCCGTGGCGAGCGCCCGCTGGCTCGGCTGGCCCGTCTCGGCCTGCTCGGCCCGCGCCTGCAGGCGGTTCACATGACCCAGGTCAGCGACGAGGATCTGGCCCTGCTGGTAGAAAGCAACACCAGTGTGGTGCACTGCCCGGAGTCCAACCTCAAGCTGGCCAGCGGCTTCTGCCCGGTCGAGCGCTTGTGGCAGGCTGGCGTCAACGTTGCCGTCGGCACGGATGGCGCGGCCAGCAACAACGACCTCGACCTGCTCGGCGAAACCCGTACCGCGGCACTGCTGGCCAAGGCCGTGGCCGGTTCGGCCAGCGCCCTGGACGCCCACCGGGCGCTGCGCATGGCCACCCTCAATGGCGCCCGGGCCCTGGGCCTGGAGGCGATTACCGGTTCGCTGGAGCTGGGCAAGGCCGCCGACCTGGTCGCCTTCGACCTCTCGGGGCTGGCCCAGCAACCGGTGTATGACCCGGTTTCGCAACTGATCTACGCCAGCGGCCGGGACTGCGTGAAGCACGTCTGGGTTGCCGGCAAGCCACTGCTTGACGACCGGCGCCTGACCCGCCTGGACGAACAGGCCCTGCACGCCACCGCCTGCGCCTGGGGCCAGCGGATCGGCGAGCGCAACGAATAAGCGCCCGGCAGCCAGTGCTGGCGGGCAAGAGCAAATTATCCAAGATTCAGAGGACTGTTCCATGAGCAACGTCGACCACGCCGAAATCGCCAAGTTCGAAGCCCTGGCCCACCGCTGGTGGGACCGCGAGAGCGAGTTCAAGCCGCTGCACGACATCAACCCGCTGCGGGTCAACTGGATCGACGAGCGGGTCAAGCTGGCCGGCAAGAAAGTCCTCGACGTCGGCTGCGGCGGTGGCATCCTCAGCGAGGCCATGGCCCTGCGCGGCGCCACCGTCACCGGTATCGACATGGGCGAAGCGCCGCTGGCCGTGGCCCAGCTGCACCAGCTCGAGTCCGGGGTCAACGTCGAGTACCGGCAGATCACCGCCGAAGCCCTGGCCGAAGAAATGCCCGAGCAGTTCGACGTGGTTACCTGCCTTGAGATGCTCGAGCACGTGCCGGACCCGTCCTCGGTGATTCGCGCCTGCTTGCGCATGGTCAAGCCCGGCGGCCAGGTGTTCTTCTCGACCATCAACCGCAACCCCAAGGCCTACCTGTTCGCCATCATCGGCGCCGAATACATCATGAAGCTGCTGCCGCGCGGCACCCACGACTTCAAGAAATTCATCCGCCCGTCCGAGCTTGGCGCCTGGAGCCGCGATGCCGGCCTGACCGTCAAGGACATCATCGGCCTGACCTACAACCCGCTGACCAAGCACTACAAGCTGGCCAACGACGTTGACGTCAACTACATGATCCAGACCCTGCGCGAGGAATAAGCATGCGTTTGCGAGCGGTACTTTTCGACATGGACGGCACCCTGCTCGACACGGCGCCGGACTTCATCGCCATCTGCCAGGCCATGCTCGCCGAGCGCGGCCTGCCGGCCATCGACGACAAGAAAATCCGCGACGTGGTCTCGGGCGGCGCCAAGGCCATGGTGTCGGCGACCTTCGACCTCGACCCTGAAGCCGAAGGTTTCGAGGCCCTGCGCCTGGAGTTCCTCGAGCGTTACCAGCAGGGTTGCGCGGTGCACAGCAAGCTTTACGACGGCATGGCCGAACTGCTGGCCGACATCGAGAAAGGCAACCTGATCTGGGGCGTGGTCACCAACAAGCCGGTGCGCTTCGCCGAGCCGATCATGCAGCAACTGGGCCTGAGCGAACGGTCGGCGCTGCTGATCTGCCCGGACCACGTGAAGAACAGCAAGCCGGACCCCGAGCCGCTGATCCTCGCTTGCAAGACCCTCAACCTGGACCCGGCCAGCGTGCTGTTCGTCGGCGACGACCTGCGTGACATCGAGTCGGGCCGCGATGCCGGCACCCGCACTGCGGCGGTGCGCTACGGCTACATTCATCCAGATGACAACCCCAACAACTGGGGCGCGGATGTGGTGGTCGATCATCCGCTGGAGCTGCGCAAGGTGCTCGATAACGCGCTTTGCGGCTGCTGAACCTTCGTACCGGCAAGGCCGGCTCCCACAGGTCACCACCAACCTTGTGGGAGCTGGCTTGCCAGCGATGAAGCCATCACCTATCTAGAGGTAACCCCATGTTCGATTACTCTGCCCGCCCCGACCTGCTCAAAGGCCGGACCATTCTGGTCACCGGCGCCGGTCGCGGTATCGGTGCGGCCGCGGCCAAGAGCTACGCCGCCCATGGCGCCACCGTCTTGCTGCTGGGCAAGACCGAAGCCAACCTGAGCCAGGTCTACGATGAGATCGAAGCGGCTGGCCACCCGAAACCCGCGGTCATTCCGTTCAACCTGGAAACCGCCCTGCCGCACCAGTACGACGAGCTGGCAGCGATGATCGAAGCCGAGTTCGGCCATATCGACGGCCTGCTGCACAATGCCTCGATCATCGGCCCGCGCACGCCGCTGGAGCAGCTCTCGGGCGACAACTTCATGCGCGTGATGCAGGTCAACGTCAATGCCATGTTCATGCTCACCAGCACCCTGCTGCCGCTGCTCAAGCTGTCGGCGGATGGCTCGGTGATCTTCACCTCCAGCAGCGTCGGGCGCAAAGGCCGAGCCTACTGGGGTGCCTATGGGGTGTCGAAGTTCGCCACCGAGGGCCTGATGCAGACCCTCGCCGACGAGCTTGAAGGGGTGGCGCCGGTGCGTGCCAACAGTGTCAACCCAGGCGCCACCCGTACCAGCATGCGCGCCCAGGCCTACCCTGCGGAAACCCCGGAAAACAATCCGCTGCCAGAGCAGATCATGCCGGTCTACCTGTACCTGATGGGCCCGGACAGCACTGGCATCAACGGCCAGGCCTTCAACGCCCAGTAAGCTCAGCCCTCGGCCAGCTCCGCCCGCGCCCGGGCGGGCTGCTGGCGCTGTTCCTGCTCGTGCTGCATGCAGCGCTCAAGGAACAGGAACATGTAGTCGTAGCTCTTGCAGACGGCCCGGCGCAGTTCGGTTTGCAGCGCCACCGACGGGTTGTTGCCGGCCAGGGTGCAGACGATCTCCAGGGCTTCCCACGGATGTGCGTCGTCGTACTGGGCGTGCATCTTCAGCCATTTCATGGCGCGCTTGCGGCCTTCCTCCGGGAAACCCTGGGCGTAGACGCCAGTCGAGCAAACCAGCGCCGACCACTCACCGGTTGCACCTTCGATGGCGTAGTTGGTAGCGGCAATGGCAACCACCAGCGAATCGGTCGCACACGTGTGCCAGCACCAGTCGCTGAGGGCATTGAGTTCGCTGGGGACTTGCTGCGCCTGCAGGTCTTCGAGGCTGACGCCATGGGCCTGGGCCCAGAACAGCCAGTAATCGGCATGGTTGAGTTCGACGCGGATGTTGCGCATCAGCCAGCGCCGCGCCATGTCTTCGCCGGGGTGGCGGGCGTACTGGGTCTTGGTGAGGTTCTTGGCCATGTACAGGGAGAACTGTTCGACCACCGGCCAGCCGCCAATCAGGTACTGGCGCATGGTCCGGCCACTGAGGCGACCATCACGCATACGTTGATAAAGCTCGTGCTCCACCACCCGACGCTTGCTCTCGCTGCAGTCCTTGATCAACTGCTGGGCCCAAAACGGGTAACTGCTGGGGTCCATCAATGGACCAGTACGAATAAACGCGTCAATCACTGTCAGCTCCTTGTTCCTTGTGATTTTCGGTGGATCTCAGCGAAAGGTCCCCGGCGCCTTGAACAACAGGGGCCTTGCAGCAATCCGTTTGCGCTGCAAGCTGTCACAGGTGAACACCTGTGGCCGCTCGATCAGGTATCCCTGGGCGTAGTCGACGCCAATCTCCTGCAGGGCCTGCTCGATCAACGGGGTTTCGACAAACTCGGCGATGGTGCGTTTACCCATCACGTGACCGATGTGGTTGATCACCTCGACCATGGCCCGGTTGATCGGGTCATCGAGCATGTCCTTGACAAAACTTCCGTCGATTTTCAGGAAGTCTACAGGCAAATGCTTCAAATAGGCGAACGACGACATACCGGCGCAGAAGTCATCCAGCGAGAACCGGCAACCTAGCCCCTTGAGCTCGTTGATAAAGCGGATGGCACTGCCCAGGTTGGCGATTGCGCTGGTTTCAGTGATTTCGAAACAAATCATGTGCGGCGGAATGGCGAACTCGGCAAACAGCCGCTGCAGGTACTCAAGAAACTTGTCGTCACCGATACTGCTGCCCGACAGGTTGATCGCGCACATGGCCAATGGGCCGTCGCGTTGCTCGTCCAGGCATTGGCGGATGACCTTGAACACACTGCGCACCACCCAACGGTCCAGCGCGGTCATCAGGCCATAGCGCTCGGCGGCGGGAATGAAGCTGTCAGGGAGGATGATGCGGCCGCTCTCGTCGTGCAGGCGCAGGAGGATCTCGATATGCCCGACGCCTTCATGGGGCCCCAGGGCGGCAATTTCCTGGGCATAGAGGCAGAAGCGGTTCTCTTCCAGGGCCACGTGCAGGCGCTGGATCCAGGCCATCTCGCCAAAACGCATGGACAGCTCACTGTCGTCGGCGTGGTACACCTGCACGCGGTTGCGGCCCTTTTCCTTGGCCATGTAGCACGCCATGTCGGCTGCCCGCAGCGAGGCTTCCAGGGTGGCCGGCCCTTGGGCGATATGCACCAGCCCCAGGCTCACGGTGGTCATGAATGGCCGCCCCTTCCACACGAAGTGCAGGCTCTGCACCGCCTGGCGCAAGCTCTCGGCAATGCGTTCAGCCTGCTCCTGGGGGCAGTTCTCCAGCAGGATGCCGAACTCGTCGCCGCCCAGCCGCGCCAGGGTATCGCCTTCGCGCAGCCCGGCCTGCAACACGGCGCAGATATGGCGCAGCAGCTCGTCCCCGGCAGCATGGCCACAGGTATCGTTGACCAGCTTGAACTGGTCCAGGTCAAGAAACATCAAGGAGTGGCGCGCCGGTTTGCGTGCCAGCGCATTGAGCGCCAGTTCCAGGCGGTATTCGAACTCGCGGCGATTGGCCAGGCCCGTCAGGGCATCATGGGTCGCCTGCCAGGACAGGTTGGCGATGTACTGACGCTCCTGGGTCATGTCGTGAAGCACCAGGACGATGCCACTGACCTTGCCCTCAGCCATGATCGGCGCGCCCACCAGGGTGACCGACACAGTGCTGCCGTCCAGACGCTGGATCAGTTTGGTGTGTTCGCTGCCGCCCTTGAGCCCGCCCTCAAGTACGCGCTCGACCAGGGTCAGGCTGTCTTTTTCGGCATTCTCGTCCAGCAGGCTGAACAGCGCCGCCAGGGGCAAACCCTGGGCCTGGGCCGCATGCCAGTGGGTCAACTGTTCGGCCGCGGGATTCATGTAGGCGATACAGCCTTCGACATCGGTGGTGATGACGCCATCGCCGATGGATTCGAGGGTGATCTGCGCCCGCTCCTTCTCCACTTCCAGGGCATTGGCAAAGGCCTGGCGCTGGGCCAGCAGCTTGCTCGAGCGCATCCAGGCCAGGGCAATCAGGAACAGTGCAGTCGCAAGGTTGGTGACCAGCAATACCCGCAGCAACATTCGCGAGCCTTCGCCCAGGGCGTCGCTGAAAGCCCGCGCGGCCGGGGTCACGGCATCGTTGATCGCAGCAATCTGCGCCTTCCAGCCCGCGACCCTACGGGCATCGGCCTGGCCTGAACGAAAACCGTTGTGCATCTGCTCGGCGACTTCATCCAGCTGGCGCAGGAATCCGTCACCGACCGCCCACAGCTCGATGGCCTCCTGCATATAGCTGACCTGGTGAAAGTTCAGGTACAGCCAGATCACACTGGACACGTCGTCGGGGTGGTTGCCGCCCTGGAGAATGCCACGGCGCGCGGCGTCGATATCCGGGCTCGGCAGGTCGAGGGCTACGCGCAGGTCATGGCCACCCTGAGGCACGGCAATCGCCTTGCGATACTTTTTGAAAACCGCCTCGTCGCGGCTGTCAGCGTACAGGTTGAGGTAATAGATAGCGTCTTTCTGGCCCTTGGACCACAAGCTCTCGCCCGCCACATAACCACGCACTGCCGACAGCGCGTACAGGCTGATGCTCCCGAGCAAGGCCTGAAACAGTACAACAGCAACAAATGGCCAGATAATGCCCAACAACTTTGGCGCTTCGAGAGTCCGTTTTCGCTTCATGAGGTCCCTTGCAACAGAGCCGGATGAATCTCACCTACAAAAGCACAGCCTAGGCTATTTGCTATTAATACTGGAGAGCTTTTCTCACATGCACAGCAATTTGCCCTAACTCTGTTGCAAATGGCCGTACAGCTTGGCGTACAAGCCACCTTCGGCGATCAATTGCTGGTGATCGCCGTCCTCGGCGACATGGCCGCCGTCGAACACCAGCACCCGGTCGGCCTGCTTCACCGCCGAGAGGCGGTGGGCAATGATCAGGGTGGTGCGGGCACTGAGAAAACGAGTCAGGGCCTGGTGCAGGTTGTATTCGGTGGCCGCATCCAGGGCCGAGGTGGCCTCGTCGAGGATCACCACCTTGGGCTCGGCCAGCACCATCCGCGCAATCGCCAGGCGCTGGCGCTGGCCGCCGGACAAGCGCACGCCAGAGCGGCCAACCACGCTGTCCAGGCCTTGCGGCAAGGCGGCAATGGTGGTGTCGAGCTGGGCGATGTTCAGCGCCTGCCAGCAGGCATCATCGCTGCAGTCGCGCCCCATGGTCAGGTTGGCGCGCACCGTGTCGTTGAACAGTGACGGGTGCTGCAGCACCACCGCCACATGCTCACGCAGGGTTTCCAGGCCGATTTCCTGCAGGGTCGAGCCACCAAAGCGGATGGTCCCGGCCTGGGCGCTGTACAGGCCCAGCAGCAATTGCACCAAGGTGCTCTTGCCGCCGCCGCTGGCACCAACGATCGCGACCTTCTCGCCCGGGGCGATCGACAGGTTGAGCTGATCGAGCACCGGCTCGTCGTTGTAGGCAAAGCGCAACCCCTGCACTTCGATGCCAACGGTGTCGCGCCCCTTGAACGGGTCTACGCCACCGGGATACTGCGGCTCGTCGGCACGCGCCAGCAGTTCGTTGAGCCGGCTCAGGGCGCCACCGGCGGCGTAATAGGCGTACTGCAGGTTCAGCAGTTGCTCGACCGGGCCGATCATGAACCACAGGTAGCTGAACACCGCCAGCATCTGCCCGATCGACAAATCGGAGAACAGCACCGTGAGCATCGCCGCGGCGCGGAAAATATCGATACCGAACTGGAACAGCAAGCCGCTGGCACGTCCGCTGGCATCGCTTTTCCATTGCGAGGCGACAGCGTAGTTGCGTACCTCCTGGGCGCGCAGGCCAAGGCGGCCGAGGAAATAGCCCTGACGGTTGCTGGCGCGGATTTCCTGGATCGCGTCGAGGGTTTCGGTCAGTGCCTGGGTGAAGCGCGAGGTACTGTCGTTCTCCAGTTTTTTCAGGTGCTTGACCCGCTTGCCCAACTGCACCGTGGCAAAGATCACCAACGGGTTGAACAACAGAATCAGCAGCGCCAGCTTCCAGTGCATCCACATCAGGATGGCGGCGGTGCCGGTCAGGGTCAGCATGGCCACCAGGAAGCGACTGAGGGTTTCGCCGACAAACTTGTCGAGGGTATCGAGGTCGGTGACCAGGTGGGTGGTCACGGTACCGCTGCCCAGGCTCTCGTATTCGCTGAGGGAGATGCGCTTGAGGCGCTCGATCAGACGAATGCGCAAGCGGTAGACGATGTCCTTGGCCAGGCCCGCAAACAACTTGGCCTGCACCACATTGAAGGCCAAGGCGGCGCAACGCAGGGTCAGGGTGAACAGCAGCATCAGGCCGATGTAGCCGGCGGCAACCTGCCAGTTGCCGGGGAGGAACTGGTTCATCCACTTCAGCGCGGCATCGCCATGCCCCAGCAGCACTTCATCGACCAGCAACGGCAGCAGCAAGGGGATCGGCACACTGCACAGCGCTGCCAGCACGGCCACGCCATTGGCGATCCACAGGGCTTTTTTATGCCGCAGGGCCAGGCGGCGGATTTCTGCCCAGCTCAAGCGATCAGCATGCACAGGGCCTGGCCCTGGTACCGGGTCGGGTGAACCCGGCAGGTCAAGCACAGGCGGCCTGCTTCAGCCAGCGGCCGAGCAGCGGTTCGAGGGATTCGAGGGTCTGGTAGCCGTTGGTCAGCAAAGCCAGCTGGCCATTGCGTTCGGCCAGCAGGGTCGGGAAGCCGGCGATGCCCAGGTCCTGGACCCAGGTGAAGTCCGCCGCCGTGGCCGAGCGTTGTTCGGCGCTGGTAAAGGCCTCGGCAAAGGCTGCGCGCTCGTAACCGGCCTGCTCGGCCAGCTCCACCAGCAAAGGCGCGCGGGTGACGTCTTCGCCACGCAGGTAGAACGCTTGCTGGATCAGCTTGAGCAACGTGCCGACATGCTGCGGGTCAAGGCTGCGCGCGGTGACCAGGGCCCGGCAGGCAGGCTCGGTGTCGTAGACAAAACCGTCAGGCAGCGCACCTTCGAACTGAAAATCCTGCCCGGTGGCGTCGTGCACCGCCTGCCAGTGATCGAGGATGTAACCGCGCGTCGAGGCATCCAGCGCCCGGCTGCCGGATCGCAGGCCACCCAGCACTACCTGGGTCGGTACGCCTGCTGCCCGCGCCTGGGCGATCAGGGCCTCGGCGACAGGGGCAAAGCCCCAGCACCAGGAGCACATCGGGTCCATCACATAAAGCAGGCGTGCGGACATCAATCAGGCCTCGGCAGCTTTGCGGTAGTTGTGACCGATCGGGTGAGGCTGATTGCGCGCCTTGGCCAGCTCGATCTGCTTCTGCCGGTCAATGGCACTGCGTCGGGTCTTTTCGCTCAGGCTGTCCCAGCAATGCGGGCAACTGATGCCTGGCGAGTAGTGCTCGGACGCACGGTCTTCCACGCTGATCGGGGTGCGGCAGGCATGGCACTGGTCGTAATCGCCCTCGGTCAGGTCGTGACGCACGGTGACCCGGTTGTCGAACACGAAGCAGTCGCCCTGCCAGCGGCTTTGATCCTGTGGCACCTCTTCGAGGTATTTGAGGATCCCGCCTTTAAGATGATAGACCTCTTCAAAACCCTCGCCGAGCATATAGCTGGAGGCTTTCTCGCAGCGGATGCCACCGGTGCAGAACATCGCCACTTTCTTGTGCTTGGCCGGGTCGAAGTTGGCCTTGATGTACTCGGGGAACTCGCGGAAGGTGGTGGTCTTGGGGTCGATCGCGCCGTCGAAGGTGCCGATCGCCACTTCGTAGTCGTTGCGGGTATCGATCAGCAGCACTTCAGGGTCGCTGATCAGCGCGTTCCAGTCCTGGGGCTCGACGTAGGTGCCGACCTTGTAGTTCGGGTCCACGCCCGGCACGCCGAGGGTGACGATCTCTTTCTTGAGCTTGACCTTGGTGCGGTAGAACGGCTGTTCGTCGCAGTAGGATTCCTTGTGGTCGATATCCACCAGGCGCGCATCGCTGCGCAGCCAGGCCAGCAGGCCGTCGATGCCTTCACGGGTACCGGAGACGGTGCCGTTGATACCTTCCTCGGCCAGCAACAAGGTGCCCTTGATGCCGTTGGCCATCATGCTCTCGAGCAGCGGCTCGCGCAGCTCGACGTAATCTTTCAGGGTGACGAATTTGTACAGCGCCGCGACGACGATAGCTTGGGACATGCAGTAACTTCTCCAGGTGGTCGCCCTCGCAAAGGGCGGACCGGATGCCAAATAAAAACGCGCCGACAAGCGGCGCGTTGAGCATTCTAGCAAAAACCTGACGAGGAAATCAGTGCTTGCTGCCACCGGCACAGGTCGGCGAGGCCGGGGCGACACCGATTTTCTGCCATTCCTGCGGCGTGTAGGTGTGCAGTGCCAGGGCATGGAACTGGCTCATCAGCTCACCGAGGGTGGCGTAGACCTTCTGGTGACGCTTGACACTGTTCAGGCCTTCGAACTGCTCGCTCACCAGCACCGCCTTGTAGTGGGTCTGCTGCCCACGGCTGTGCATGTGGCTTTCATCGAGCACCTCAAGGTGCTGGGGTGCCAGCGCCTGCAGGCTCTGCTCGATTTTTTGCTGCATGGTCATGTCAGGCTCCGCTGGTTACTTCTTGGCCGGCGCGGCCTTGCCGGCGTTCGGATCGAGTTCATTGGTCATGTCAGCCAGCAGCTTGTTGACCACCGGTACCGCGCTTTCCAGTTTCTGCTGGGTCAGCTGGGCCGATTGCTGAGTCACCTGCGGCATCTTCTCCAGGACTTTCTTGCCCAGTGGCGACTGGTAGAACGCTACCAGGTCTTTGAGTTCGCTTTCGGTGAAGGTGTTGGTGTAGAGCTTGACCATGTCCGGCTTGAGCTTGTTCCAGCCAATGGCCTGGTCCAGGGCGGCGTTGGCTTTGGCCTGGTAGCTGTCGAGCACGGACTTCTTCGAGGCGGGTGCCTTGGTCTGCTCGAAACGCTGGGCAAACATCTGCTGCACCTGCATGTAGACCGGAGTACCGAGCTTGTCGGCATGTGCCATCATGAGGAATTTTTCAGCACTGGCGTTGTGGCTGGCGGTATCTGCAAGCACCTGGCCGCTGGCGCAGACCAGCGCTACAGCAGTGCAGAGGGCGCGAAGACGGGTCATCGGAATTCCTTCAAGTAGACAGAGGAGGTAGTACCCCAGAGTAGAGCATTCTGCGCCGACAGTGGCACAGTGCTCAAGTGGATCGACGCGCGATGGAACCGCGATGTCGAATAAGGACCTAAACTGCGAATTCAGACCACAAGGGAGTGAGCGCAGCATGAGCCGTATCGAAACTGACAGCCTGGGGCAGGTCGAAGTTCCTGACCAGGCCTACTGGGGTGCCCAGACGCAACGCTCGCTGATCAATTTTGCCATCGGCAAGGAGCGCATGCCGCTGGCGGTCTTGCATGCCCTGGCACTGATCAAAAAAGCCGCAGCACGGGTCAACAACCGCAACGGAGACCTTCCGGCGGACATCGCCCGACTGATCGAACAGGCCGCCGACGAGGTGCTCGACGGCCAGTTGGATGACCAGTTTCCACTCGTCGTCTGGCAGACCGGCAGTGGCACCCAGAGCAACATGAACGTCAACGAAGTGATAGCCGGCCGGGCCAACGAACTGGCCGGCAAGGGTCGAGGCGGCAAAGCGCCAGTCCACCCCAACGATCACGTCAACCGTTCGCAGAGCTCCAACGACTGCTTCCCCACCGCCATGCACATCGCCGCCGCCCAGGCGGTGCAGCACAAGCTGCTGCCAGCGATTGGCGAATTGTCGTCGGGGCTGGCGGAACTGGCAGCGCGCCATCAGCATCTGGTGAAGACCGGCCGTACCCACATGATGGACGCCACGCCGATCACCTTCGGCCAGGAACTCTCGGCCTATGTCGCCCAGCTCGATTACGCCCAACGCGCCATTCGCTCGGCGCTGCCAGCGGTGTGCGAGCTGGCCCAGGGCGGCACTGCCGTGGGCACCGGCCTGAATGCCCCGCACGGGTTTGCCGAAGCCATTGCCGCCGAGCTTGCCGCCCTTTGCGGCCTGCCTTTTGTTACCGCGCCGAACAAGTTCGCCGCCCTGGCCGGCCATGAACCGTTGACCACCCTCGCCGGCGGCCTGAAAACCCTCGCCGTGGCGCTGATGAAGCTGGCCAACGACCTGCGCCTGCTCGGCTCCGGCCCGCGCGGCGGCATTGCCGAAGTGCGCCTGCCGGCCAACGAGCCGGGCAGCTCGATCATGCCCGGCAAGGTCAACCCGACCCAATGCGAGGCCCTGTCGATGCTGGTCTGCCAGGTATTGGGCAATGACACCGCGATCGGCTTTGCCGCAAGCCAAGGGCACTTGCAGTTGAACGTGTTCAAGCCGGTGATCATCCACAACCTGCTGCAGTCCATCGACCTGCTGGCTGACGGTTGCAGCAACTTCCAGCAGCACTGCATTGCCGGTATCGAACCGGATACCGAACAGATGGCCGCGCACCTGGAGCGCGGGCTGATGCTGGTGACCGCGCTCAACCCGCACATCGGCTACGACAAGGCGGCGGAAATCGCCAAGAAGGCCTACAGCGAAGGCACCACCCTGCGCGCGGCGGCGCTGACCCTGGGCTACCTGACCAACGAGCAGTTCGACCAGTGGGTACGCCCGGAAAAAATGCTCGAACCGGGCGACAAGGGCTGAGTCACCGGGCCAGGCGTACGCGCCTGGCCCGCCAGCCGGCCATGATCGACGGGCCCAGGGCGGTCAGCGCCGAACCCAGCACCACCACCAGCGCACCGATGTAGCCCAGGGTGTTGATCTGCTCGGCGTGCACGTAGTCGGGCCAGAACCAGGCCGCCAGGGCCACGGCGACGAAGGTGATCAACGGCGTAATCGCCAGGGTCGCGCTGACCTTGGAGGCTTCCCAGTGCGCCAGGGCTTCGGCAAAGGCGCCATAGGCCACCAGGGTGTTCAGGCAGCAGGCGAGCAACAGCCAGCCTTGCAGCGGGCTCAATTGCAGGGCTTCGAGCGGATGCACCCAGGGCGTCAGCAGCGCCGCGCAGCACAGGTAGATCACCATCATCACCTGCAGTGAATTCCACACCGTCAGCAGTTGCTTCTGGCTCAGGGCATAGAACACCCAGATGGTGGTCGCCAGCAAAATGGTCAGCACGCCGGTGGTATAGACACTCAAGGAGCTCAACAGCTCATCCAGGCGCTGATTGAAAAACAGGCCAAAGCCCACCAGCAGGATCGCCAGGCCCATGCCCTGCCCCAGGCTGAATCGCTCTTTGAACAGGAACACACTGGCCACCAGCAACAGCACCGGGCCCATCTGCACCACCAGTTGCGCAGTGCCGGGGCTGAGCAACTTGAGCCCGACCAGGTACAGGACATAGTTGCCAACCAGGCCGCAGGTGGCCAGCAACACCAGGCCCCAGCCCTTGCGCCCGAGGTTGTCGAACGAGGGCAGGCGCTTGCTCGCCGCCAGCCAGGCCAGCAGCAGACCACCGGAAACCAGCAGGCGAAACCAGGTCACGGTGATCGGGTCCATCACCTGCAGCACCTGTTTGAGCTTGATCGGCAAGATGCCCCAGAGCACGGCGGTCAGTAGCGACAAGGACAGACCGTAAACCCAGCGTCCGGAAGAAATATGCATAACCAGCCTCGATAGCCCTGTGGTGGGGGGAAACCGGATTCTACGGGGTGGGCTGATGGGGAGACAGGCGCGATTGTGGAAAAGAATTCAGTACTTCATTCCCTGAGTTCCTGCTGGCGCCGCTACGCGCCCCATCGCCGGCAAGGCCGGCTCCCACAAGGCCAGGTTTGCACCCTTTCTGTGGGAGCTGGCTTGCCGGCGATGAGGTCCTATTTCTTGTCCTTCTTGAACGCCGCCTCCAGCGCCTCATTGATGGTGCGCAAAACCTTGACCCGCGCCCAGCGCTTGTCATTGGCCTCAACCAGGGTCCAGGGCGCGATCTCGGTGCTGGTGCGATCAACCATGTCGCCCACCGCCTCCGCGTACTGCCCCCATTTTTCGCGGTTGCGCCAGTCTTCCTCGGTGATCTTGAAGCGCTTGAACGGGATCTGCTCCCGTTCCTGGAAGCGCTCGAGCTGGGTCTGTTCATCGATCGACAGCCAGAACTTGACCAGCACGACCCCGGCGTTGCTCAGTTGCTCTTCAAAGTCGTTGATCTCGCCATAGGCACGCATCCAGTCAGCCTGGCTGCAAAAGCCTTCGACCCGCTCGACCAGCACCCGGCCATACCAGGAGCGATCGAACACGGTGAACTTGCCGCGCGCCGGAATGTGCCGCCAGAAACGCCACAAATAAGGCTGATCGCGCTCTTCTTCGGTGGGCGCGGCAATCGGTATGATGCGGTACTGACGCGGGTCGAGCGCCGCCGCAACCCGGCGGATGGCACCGCCCTTGCCCGCCGCATCATTGCCCTCGAAAACCGCGATCAGCGCATGCCGGCGCATGCGTTTGTCACGCAGCAAACCGGCCAGGCGCGCTTGCTCGGTGATCAACTGCTCCTGGTAGTCGTCCTTGTCCAGGTGCAGGCTCAGGTCGAGGCTGCCAAGCAGGCTCCGCTGGTCGATGCTTTCGCCCAGCGGGGCGATGTTGGCCTGGTGGATCGGTGCGTGATTGGCCTTGAGCGCCGCCTGCAGCCCTTCGAGCAGAATCTTGCCCACGGCCAGGCTGCGGTAATGCGGATCGACGCCTTCGATCACGTGCCAGGGCGCGTAGTCACGGCTGGTTTGCCGCAGCACCCGCTCACCAAAGCGCACGAAACGGTCGTAGGTCTCCGACTGCTGCCAGTCCAGCGGGCTGATCCGCCAGCTGTGCAGCGGGTCGTCATTGAGCGCCTTGAGCCGGGCCTTCATCTGCTTCTTGGACAGGTGGAACCAGAACTTGAAGATCAGCGCGCCTTCATCGCAGAGCATCTCCTCCAAGCGCTCGGCGCCACGAATGGCCTGGTCGAGCACGGCATCCTTGAACTGGCCATGCACCCGCCCCTGGAGCATCTGGCTATACCAGTTGCCAAAAAACACGCCCATCCGCCCCTTGGCCGGCAGTGCCCGCCAATAGCGCCAGGCCGGTGGCCGGGCGAGTTCTTCGTCGGTCTGCTGGTCGAAGGTGCGCACCTCGATCAAGCGCGGGTCCATCCATTCGTTGAGCAGCTTGACTGTCTCGCCCTTGCCGGCGCCTTCGATGCCGTTAATCAGCACCAGCACCGGAAAACGCGCCTGCTGCTTGAGTTCGAACTGGGCTTCCAGCAGCGCTTCACGCAGTGCCGGAACCTCGGCTTCATAGGTGTCTTTATCGATGGCGTGACCAATTTCAGCGGATTCGAACATACCAGGCTCCCTACATGGATAAGCAAGACTAGCGGATTGTAAAAACCTTTGTCGGTACAAAACAAAGCCTGCCGCAGGTCAAACAGCCTGGCACCGATCAGCTAAAATGGCCCTCTTGCCAACGCTGAGCCGAACATGACCGAAGTAACCCAATACGCCCAGATCGACTGGGATGACCAAGGCCGACCGCACTCGCGCCAATACGACGACATCTATTTCTCCAAGGAGCAGAGCCTGGAGGAAACCCGTCATGTGTTCATCGACCAGAACGACCTGCGCCGGCGTTTCACTGCGCTGCAGCCGGGCCAGTGCCTGGTGATCGGTGAAACCGGCTTCGGTACCGGCTTGAACTTCTTCTGCGCCTGGCAGCTGTTTGCCGAGTGCGCCCCGCGTGATGCGCGGCTGCATTTCATCAGCGTCGAAAAATACCCCCTGACCCGCGCCGACCTCGGCCGCGCCTTGGCTCTGTGGCCGCAACTGGCGCCGTTCAGCAGCCAGTTGCTGGCTCAGTACGTGGCGGTGCACCAAGGCTTCCAGCCGTTTGTGTTCGAGCAGGGCCGGGTGCGCCTGACCTTGATGATCGGTGACGTGCTGGAGCAATTGCCGCAGCTCGATGCCCAGGTCGACGCCTGGTTCCTCGACGGTTTTGCCCCGGCCAAGAACCCGCAAATGTGGACCCCGGAACTGTTCGCCCAGATCGGCCGGCTGTCATCGCCCACGGCCACCCTCGGCACCTTCACCAGCACTGGCTGGGTGCGCCGGGGCCTGATCGCCGTGGGCTTTACCATGAAGCGCATTCCCGGCATCGGCAAGAAATGGGAAATCCTGCGCGGGACCTTCAATGGCCGGCCAGCCGAGCAGCCACTGCCGCCCGCCAGCGCACCGTGGTTTGCCCGCCCGCCGGTATTGCCAGGGCCGCGCCAGGCGCTGGTGATCGGCGCCGGCCTGGCCGGTTGCGCCAGCGCCGCCAGCCTTGCCGCCCGCGGTTGGCAGGTGAAAGTGCTGGAGCGCCATGCAACGCCGGCGGCGGAAGCCTCGGGCAACCCGCAAGGGGTGCTGTACCTGAAGTTATCCGCGCACGGCACGGCCTTGTCGCGCTTGATCCTCAGCGGTTTCGGCTACACAAGGCGGCTGCTCGAACGCCTGCAGCGCGGGCAGGATTGGGATGGCTGCGGGGTGCTGCAACTGGCGTTCGATGCCAAGGAAGACCAACGCCAGCAGCAACTGGCCGAGGCCTTCAACCCGCAATTGCTGCAACGCCTGGACCGCGAGCAGGCCGAGCAGCTGGCCGGGGTTGCCCTGGGCAGTGGCGGGCTGTTCTACCCCGAAGGCGGCTGGGTGCATCCGCCGGCGCTGTGCCAGGCCCAGTTGCAGCACCCGAACATCACCCTGCTGCCCCATCATCAGGTGCTGCAACTGCGCAAGGTCGACGGCCTGTGGCAAGCCTGGGAAAGTGAAAAGCTGCTGGCCAGCGCACCGCTGGTGGTACTCGCCACCGCCGCCGAGATCCATAGCTTCGAGCCTTGCGCCGGGCTGCCGCTCAAGCGGATTCGTGGCCAGATCACCCGCCTGCCGGTTACTGCACAGAGCCAGGCCTTGAGCACCGTGGTCTGTGCCGACGGCTACGTGGCACCACCGCGCAATGGCGAGCACACCCTCGGCGCCAGCTTCGATTTCCACAGCACCGACCTGACGCCCACCACTGGCGAGCATGTCGGTAACCTCGGCTTGCTCGAAGCGATCTCCAGCGACCTGGCCCAGCGCCTGGGCGCCCACGACCTCGACCCGCACGCGTTGCAGGGCCGCGCCGCATTTCGCTGCACCAGCCCCGACTACCTGCCGATTGTCGGCCCGCTGGCCGACCAGGCGCAGTTCAACGAGGTTTACGCCGTGCTGGCCCGGGATGCCCGGCAGATCCCCGACAGCCCCTGCCCCTGGCTCGAAGGCCTGTTCATCAACAGCGGCCATGGCTCGCGCGGGCTGATCACCGCGCCACTTTCTGGCGAATTGATCGCCGCCTGGGCCGACAACGCGCCGCTGCCAGTGCCTCGCGCCGTCGCCGAAGCGTGCCACCCGAATCGCTTCATGTTGCGTGATCTGGTCAGAAGCAAAAATGCAGCGGCAAGCGGCAAGCCACACGCTAAAAGCTGACCGGCCCGGCTCCGTCTTAAGGACTTATGTGCGGATTAGACAGCCTGGTCGGCAACAAGCATTAGCGCCTACACAGCCAGGACAGGTTTCGCGTAGCATGGCAGTACCTTTTCGCCAGACCTGTCCTGTTCATGCTGATTCCCTACGACCAACTGGAAGCCGAAACCCTCACCCGCCTGATCGAGGATTTCGTCACCCGCGACGGCACCGACAACGGTGACGACACGCCGCTGGAAACCCGCGTGCTGCGGGTACGCCAGGCGCTGGCAAAAAAACAGGCATTCATCCTGTTTGATCTCGACAGCCAGCAATGCCAGCTGCTGGCCAAGCACGACGTGCCCAGGGAACTGCTCGATTGATTCAGCCGGCCACCACCTGCTTGGCCAACTGCTCGACAATGCGCTTGTAGATCTCTGCCCGGTGCACCTCGACGTGCCGGGGGGCACTGATGCCAAAGCGCACCGTATTGCCGTCCACCGACAACACCTTGATCTTGATGTGATCGTCAATGGCGATGATTTCGCCTATTTCGCGGCCTATTACCAACATGCTCCGATCCTCCACAAATCAGGAAGTTCGGAGACTGCACGGGGCGCCGGACGCCTTCAATGCTCTGACAACTAATTAGACAGATCCCACCCAACTAGGCGATTTTGCCTACAGATTCTTGTTGTTTTAGACCCTTCAGGCAGTCTGTAGACGTGGTCCGAGCACGATGATGCTGGCACCCAGCACGCACAGCAGCGCGCCGATCCAGTCACTGCCCAGCGGCCGGGCTCGCTCGACCAGCGCCAGCCAGAGCAACGATGTGACGATGTAGATACCGCCATAGGCGGCATAGGCGCGCCCGGCGTAAGCGGCCTCGACCCGGGTGAGGATCAGGGCGAACAGGGACAGGCTGAGCAGGGCCGGGGCAATCCACCAAGCGCTCTTGCCCAGGCGCAGCCACAGGTAGATGGCATAACAACCGGCGATCTCGAAGACCGCCGCGAGAAAAAACCACAGGTAATTGATCACACCAGGTACTCAAGGCTGTTCAAGGGATGGCCAAGAATACCTGATGCCGACGCTCAAGCCTGGGACGGTCGGGCCTTGGCGCGCATTTTCTCGGCCATGCTGGCCATTTCGTCGTAGAGCAGCTGCGGGGTGCGCTGCTTGAGCTTCCAGGCTTCACGGCCCTGTTCATGGGGCAGAATCAGGAACTCGCCGGCGGCCACTTGCTGGTGAATGTAGTCGGCGATATCGGCGGCGCTGATCGGCGAGCTTTCCAGCAGCTTGCCGACCTGGGCCTTCATTGCCGGGGTCGGACCGCGGAACGAGTCGAGCAGGTTGGTCTGGAAGAACGACGGGCACACCACATGCACGGCGACCTCATGCTGGCGCAGCTCGATCAGCAGGCTTTCCGACAGGGCCAGCACACCAGCCTTGGCAACGTTGTAGTTGCTCATCGCCGGGCCTTGCATCAAGGCCGCCATCGAAGCGATGTTGATGATCGTGCCCTTGCTGCGCTCCAGCAGCGGCAGGAAGGCCTTGCAGCCCTTGACCACGCCCATCAGGTTGATCGCGATCTGCCAGTCCCAGTCTTCCAGCGACAGCTCGGCGAAAAAGCCGCCAGAGGCCACCCCGGCGTTGTTGACGATCACATCGATACCACCGAGCTTTTCTTCACAGGCCTGGGCCAGGGCGGTCAACTGGCTGTAGTCGCGCACATCGCAGCGCTGCACAAAGCCGTCAGCGCCAGTTTCGCGTACCAGCGCCAGGGTTTCCTTGAGGCCGGCCTCGTTGACATCGGCCAGGGCCAACCGCCACCCCTCGCGCGCCCAGCGCAAGGCAATTTCGCGCCCAAGCCCTGAGCCGGCACCGGTAATCATCATGCGCTTTTGCATAGCAGGCTGCCTTGTACTGTTCTGGAAAGTTCAGGCCAGTGTAGCGAAGGCAAGGCCGCGACCCACGCTGTATCAGGATGCTGAATGGGCGGGGCAAACAGCGGTGAAAGTGGCGTGTTAACAACCGATAAAACTTTTAGCCACTGGCAGCAGTCGGAATTAACAGGCGGGCATGAAACACATGACCGAAGAGATGGATTGCAGCGTAACGCCTACTTCTCAAGCCAAACAAGGAAACTGCCATGGGCACCATACTTATCATCATCCTGATTCTGCTGTTGATCGGTGGCTTACCCGTCTTTCCGCACTCCAGAAGTTGGGGCTATGGGCCATCCGGCATCATCGGTACGGTGCTGATCATCCTGTTGATCCTGTTATTGCTCGGCAAGATATAGAAAAGCTGCAAGCCATAAGCGGCAAGCCGCAAGTCAAAGCAGTACGCGTACGGCTTCAACTTGCGGCTTGTGGCTTGTGGCTGGAAAGGCAGCCAAAGGCTGCCTTTTGCCTACTTAGTGAGACACCGCACCGCTGGCACCCAGGCCAGTCTGCGAGCGCACGAACTGTGGGAAGAACAGCGCCCGTTCATCATCGGCGGCCTTGGACTTGTCGGTGATCGAGAAGAACCAGATACCGGCAAAGGCAATGAGCATCGAGAACAGCGCAGGGTACTCATACGGGTAGATCGCCTTCTCGTGGCCGAGAATCTGCACCCAGATGGTCGGGCCGAGAACCATCAGCGCCACCGCACTGACCAGGCCCATCCAGCCGCCAATCATGGCGCCACGGGTGGTCAGCTTCTTCCAGTACATCGACAGCAGCAGTACCGGGAAGTTACAGCTGGCAGCGATGGAGAACGCCAAGCCAACCATGAACGCGATGTTCTGGCTTTCAAAGAGGATACCCAGGCCGATCGCCAGTACGCCCAGGGCGATGGTGGTGATCTTCGAGACGCGGATTTCATCCTTCTCGTTGGCCTTGCCCTTCTTGATCACGCTGGCATACAGGTCGTGGGAGACCGCCGAAGCACCGGCCAGGGTCAGGCCGGCAACCACTGCCAGGATGGTGGCGAAGGCCACTGCCGAGATGAAGCCGAGGAACACGCTGCCACCTACCGCGTTGGCCAGGTGTACCGCGGCCATGTTGTTGCCGCCGATCAGGGCGCCAGCGACGTCCTTGAATTGCGGGTTGGTGCTGACCAGCAGGATCGCGCCGAAGCCGATGATGAAGGTCAGGATGTAGAAGTAGCCGATGAAGCCCGTGGCGTAGAGCACGCTCTTGCGCGCTTCCTTGGCATCGCTGACGGTGAAGAAGCGCATCAGGATGTGCGGCAGGCCGGCGGTACCGAACATCAGTGCCAGGCCAAGGGAGAACGCCGAGATCGGATCTTTGACCAGGCCACCGGGGCTCATGATCGCTTCACCTTTGGGGTGAACCTTGATCGCCTCGGAGAACAGCGCGTTGAAGTCGAAGTTGACGTGCTTCATCACCATCAGCGCCATGAAGCTGGCACCGGAGAGCAGCAACACGGCCTTGATGATCTGCACCCAGGTGGTCGCGAGCATGCCGCCGAACAGCACGTACATGCACATCAGGATGCCGACCAGAATCACCGCGACATGGTAGTCGAGGCCGAACAGCAACTGGATCAGCTTGCCGGCGCCAACCATCTGCGCGATCAGGTAGAAGGCCACCACCACCAGCGAACCGGAGGCCGACAGGGTGCGGATTTCCTTCTGCCCAAGGCGGTACGAAGCGACGTCGGCAAAGGTGTATTTGCCCAGGTTACGCAAGCGTTCGGCGATCAGGAAGAGGATGATCGGCCAGCCGACCAGAAAACCGATCGAGTAGATCAGGCCATCGTAGCCAGAGGTGAACACCAGGGCGGAAATACCCAGGAAAGAGGCTGCCGACATGTAGTCGCCAGCAATCGCCAGACCGTTCTGAAAACCGGTGATGCGCCCGCCGGCGGCGTAGTAGTCAGAGGCGGACTTGTTACGTTTGGATGCCCAGTAGGTGATGCACAGGGTGGCACCGACGAAGGCGACGAACATGACGATCGCCGACACGTTCAACGGTTGCTTCTGCACCGCGCCGGTGAGGGCGTCAGCGGCCCAGACGGCGGGTGCAAAAACGCCGAAGGCCAGGGTTGCCAGTAGACGCCGGATCATTGCTGAGCCTCCTTGAGGATCGCCTTGTTCATCTCGTCGAACTCGCCGTTGGCGCGACGCACGTAGATGGCCGTGAGGATGAAGGCCGAGACAATCAGACCGACGCCGAGGGGAATACCCCAGGTGATCGACGAGTCAGGGCTGAGCTTGGCACCCAATACATGCGGGCCATAGGCAATCAACAGGATGAAGGCGGAATAGAGACCGAGCATGATCGCCGAGAGAATCCAGGCGAAGCGTTCGCGTTTTGAAACCAGCTCCTTGAACCGCGGGCTGTTTTGTATCGAGAGATAAATGCTGTCGTTCATTGTTTTTGTCCTCGCAGCACAGATTAGGTAGAACCCACTCCACTTTATGCTGCCTTCGGACGCACTCCAGACGACCTTAGTCTTAGATGCAAAACTCTTTTACCGAATCGGTAACAGCCTGAAACGACAAGGGCCGCGACAGCGTTTTCGCTGCCGCGGCCCTGGAAGGTGCCAGATAGAAGCCTTAGGCCATTATTTGCCGGTCCACTGTGCTACGCGTTCCGGGTGCTTGGCTACCCAGTCCTTGGCTGCGGCCTCGGGTTTAGCGCCCTCTTGAATGGCCAGCATGACCTCGCCGATTTCATCCTTGGACTGCCACTGGAAGTTTTTCAGGAATGCCGCCACTTCCGGGGCTTTCTTGTCCAGTTCCTTGCTGCCGATGCTGTTGACGGTTTCAGCAGCGCCATACACGCCTTTGGGGTCTTCGAGGAACTTGAGCTTCCACTTGGCGAACATCCAGTGCGGTACCCAGCCGGTCACCGCGATCGATTGCTGCTTGGCATAGGCGCGGCCCAGCTCTGCGGTCATCGCCGCGCCGGAGCTGGCCTGGAGTTTGTAGCCGCTCAGGTCATAGTCCTTGATCGCCTGGTCGGTCTTGAGCATCACGCCGGAACCTGCGTCGATGCCGACGATTTTCTTCTTGAAGCTGTCATCGGCCTTGAGGTCGGCCAGGGAGTTGGCCTTGACGTACTCGGGGACGATCAGGCCGATCTTGGCATCCTTGAAGTTGGGGCCGTAGTCGACCACGTTGTCCTTGTTCTTGGTCCAGTATTCGCCATGGGTTACCGGCAGCCAGGCCGAGAGCATGGCATCGAGCTTGCCGGTAGCCACCCCCTGCCACATGATGCCGGTGGCCACGGCCTGCAGTTTGACGTCATAGCCGAGTTTCTGCCTGATGACTTCGGCGGCGACGTTAGTGGTCGCCACACTGTCGGACCAGCCATCGACATAGCCGATGCTCACTTCCTTGGCCAGCGCTTGCCCCGCGCCAATGGCCATTACCAGGGCGGTGCCCACCCCCAGGAGTCGTCGCATTTTCATCCAAGCATCCCCTCGTCACGTCACGGAAGCTGCATCATCAACCGCGCATGGTTGCTGACCTGCTCTGGTAACGACCTCAAGGCAACGAGAAACGACATCACATCGCCAGCAACGTGGATCGTTACACCAAGCAACATCCACCGCGGCTAACTTTGCCGCCCAAGGCTTTGGCCTGAGCCATTTGCAGGTACTATTGCCGGCTTTGTTCCCAGACGGTCCGATCCATGTCCTCGACTGCGCGCTTCCCGCTTTTACCCTACCTGTTCGCCTGCCTACTGGGCCTGTTTGCCCTGGGGGGCCTGTGGTACGGCCTGGGCAAACCGGTGGTACTGCCGGATGCGGCCAGCGCTTCACACAAGCTGCAGTGCGCCTCCTACACGCCATTCGACAAGGACCAATCACCCTTCGACCAGCCGTTCCAGCTGCGCCCGGCGCGCATGGACGCGGACCTGGCCTTGCTGGCGCAGCGCTTCGAGTGCATCCGTACCTATTCGATGACCGGGCTTGAGGCGATCCCGGACCTGGCCCGCAAGCATGGCCTGAAGGTGATGCTCGGCGCCTGGATCAACGCCAACCCGGTGGATTCGCAAAAGGAGGTCAAGGCCCTGATCGCCTCGGCCAATGCCAACCCGGATGTGGTCAAGGCGGTGATCGTCGGTAACGAAACCCTGCTGCGCAAGGAGGTCACCGGCCCGCAACTGGCGGCGCTGATCAACCAGGTGAAAAGCCAGGTCAGCGTGCCGGTGACCTACGCCGATGTCTGGGAGTTCTGGCTGCAACACCCCGAGATCGCCCCGACGGTGGACTTCCTGACCATCCACCTGCTGCCCTACTGGGAAGATGATCCCAAGAGCATCGACGATGCCCTGGTGCACGTTGGCGAGATTCGCCAGGTGTTCGGCAACCGCTTCGCGCCCAAGGACATCGTCATTGGCGAAACCGGCTGGCCGAGCGAAGGCCGCCAGCGCGAAACCGCCCTGCCCAGCCGGGTCAACGAAGCGCGTTTCATCCGTGGCTTCGTGGCCATGGCCGAACAGCAGGGCTGGAAGTACAACCTGATCGAAGCCTTCGACCAACCGTGGAAACGTGCCAGCGAAGGCGCCGTAGGCGGTTATTGGGGCCTGTATGACGCCGATCGCCAGGACAAGGGCATCCTTGAAGGGCCGGTGAGCAACCTGGCGTTCTGGCCGCAGTGGCTGGGCGTCGGTGTTGCGCTATTCGCCACCACCCTGCTGCTGGCCGGGCGTGTGCGCGGTACCCGCGCGGCCTTGCTGGTGCCGTTGCTGGCGGCACTGGGCGCCGCCAGCCTGGGCCTGTGGGGCGAAATGGTGCGAATCAATAGCCGATTTGCCGGAGAGTGGATCTGGGCGCTCCTGCTGGCGGGCCTCAACCTGCTGGTACTGGCCCATGGCGCGCTGGCGTTGTCGCAGCGTCAGGGTTGGCGTGGGCGCGCCTTCGCCTGGCTTGAAGCACGTGCCGGAGGGTGGTTGCTGGCGGCAGGTTTTGCGGCGGCGGTGAGTATGCTGGCGCTGGTGTTCGACCCGCGCTATCGCAGTTTCCCGAGCCCGGCACTGTTGTTGCCAGCGGTCGTGTACCTGTTGCGGCCGGTACCGGCACGCCGGGCCGAAGCAGCCTTGCTGGCGTTGATCGTTGGCGGCGGCATTGCCCCGCAGTTGTTCCTTGAAGGGCTGAGCAACCAGCAAGCGCTGGTCTGGGCCGGGGTGAGCGTACTGATGGTGGCGGCGTTGTGGCGCAGCCTGAGGGTTCGGCTTCAGCAGTAACCGGGGCTGCTTCGCACCCCATCGCTGGCAAGCCAGCTCCCACAACAGACCCTGTGGGCGCTGGCTTGCCAGCGATGGCAGCGCCGCAATGTCAGCTGGAGCGCCGCACCAGGCGCAACCCCGCCAGCACCACCGCGAACACCGCAATGCTCGCGGTATACAACACCAGCGCCGGAATCCCGCACACCAGCGCCGCCACCCCCAGGCGCCAACCTGCGCGCCCAGGCACCAGCGTGGCCAGCAGCGCCAGGCCCAGGGCCGACCAGGCCAGCAGCCTGAAGTGAATCATCAAGCCCATGACCGAGCGCGCCTGGCAGCCCCACAATTGTGCCTGATCGGCGCAGGTGGCGAGCCAGTGGGCGTCCTCCATCAGCACATAGCGCAGCCCATAGCTTGCCGCCAGCCACAAAGGCAGGAACACCAGCAAAGCGATCAGCGGTAAACGACGGGACATGCGACACTCCAGAAACGTGAAATCGGCGCCCAGCATAATCGTCCGAGGCGTCTATGCAAGGCAAAAGCGCCAGCCTCAACTACTTTGTCCTGTAGATAAGTGGAACCAAATGTTGCGTATCCTCAACGGGCATCGGCAACATCTGGGACGATAAATGCCGGAGCGCCAGGCAACTTTGCCAGGGCCATCATGGTCCTAGCCTGCGTAACGCACTTTGCCGCTGCATTTTTGGGGATCCGTCATGCTTCGTTCTCTGCGCCTCGCTGCCCTGTTGGGCGGCCTTATCTCGAGTGCGTGCGCTTGGGCACAAACCATCGACGCCGCCAGTTACGGCTACCCGTTGACCAACCCGTTCGAGGCGACCATCGCCACGACGCCTCCGGAGCTGCGCCCGGAACTGCCCAGCGACGACGACATCACCCAGTCCGACTACAGCCTGAACCTGCGTCCGGAGCGGGCCTTCACCCTGCCGGACAACTTCTGGCCGGTCAAAAAGCTCAAGTACCGCCTGGCCCGCCAGGACCACGAAGCGCCGCTGATGTTTCTGATCGCCGGCACCGGCGCGCCCTACTCCAGCAGCATCAACGAATACCTGAAGAAGCTCTATTACAAAGCTGGCTATCACGTGGTGCAGCTGTCGTCGCCGACCAGCTTCGACTTCATCACCGCCGCCTCGCGCTATGCCACCCCCGGGGTGACCAAGGAGGATGCCGAAGACCTGTACCGGGTGATGCAGGGCGTGCGCGCCCAGCACCCGCGCCTGCCGGTCAGCGAGTACTACCTCAGCGGTTACAGCCTCGGCGCCCTGGACGCCGCATTCGTCAGCCACCTGGACGAGACCCGGCGCAGCTTCAACTTCAAGCGCGTGCTGCTGTTAAACCCGCCGGTCAACCTCTACACCTCGATCAGCAACCTCGACAAGCTGGTGCAGACCGAGGTCAAGGGGGTCAACAACAGCACGACGTTCTATGAGCTGGTGCTCAACAAGCTGACCCGCTATTTCCAGCAGAAGGGCTACATCGACCTCAACGATGCCCTGCTCTACGACTTCCAGCAGTCACGCCAGCACCTGTCCAATGAGCAGATGGCGATGGTCATCGGGACCTCGTTCCGCTTCTCGGCGGCCGATATCGCCTTTACCTCCGACCTGATCAACCGCCGCGGCCTGATCATCCCGCCCAAGTACCCGATCACCGAAGGCAGCAGCCTCACACCGTTCTTCAAGCGGGCCCTGCAATGCGACTTCGACTGCTACCTGACCGAGCAGGTAATCCCCATGTGGCGCGCCCGCACCGACGGCGGCAGCCTGCTGCAACTGGTCGACCAGGTCAGCCTCTATGCACTCAAGGACTACCTGCAGCAAAGCCCGAAAATCGCCGTGATGCATAACGCCGACGACGTCATCCTTGGCCCTGGCGACCTGGGGTTCCTGCGTAGCGCCTTTGGCGAGCGCTTGACCCTGTACCCTCATGGCGGCCATTGCGGCAACCTCAATTACCGCGTCAACAGCGACGACATGCTGGAGTTCTTCCGTGGTTAAACGCCTATTGATCATTAGCGCGCTGCTGGCCTGTGGCATGGCCGAGGCGGTTGAAGAAACCGCGCCGCGCGCCAGCGTCATCGAAGCCAATAACGTCGATAGCGATGGTTTCACCGAGCCGCTCAAGGCACTGAAATTCAACCCGGGCCTGGACCAGCGCGAATTCGAACGCTCGACCCTGGCGGCGCTGACCGTCTACGACCCGCTGGAATCGATGAACCGGCGCATCTATCACTTCAACTACCGCTTCGACCAATGGGTATTTCTGCCGGTGGTCAATGGCTACCGCTACATCACCCCGCATTTCGTGCGCAGTGGCGTAAGCAACTTCTTCAGCAACGTTGGCGATGTGCCGAACCTGTTCAACAGCCTGCTGCAGTTCAAGGGCAAGCGCTCGATGGAAATCACCGCACGGTTGCTGCTCAACACCACCATCGGCGTCGCCGGCCTGTGGGACCCGGCCAGCAAGATGGGCCTGCCGCACCAGAGCGAGGACTTCGGCCAGACCCTGGGCTTCTACGGTGTGCCAGACGGCCCATACCTGATGCTGCCAATCCTCGGCCCCTCGAACCTGCGCGATACCGGTGGCCTGGTGGTGGACTACAGCGCCGAGAACTGGATCAACTTTCTCAATGTCGCCGAGGTCAGCAGCAACCACCCGGAAGTCTTGGCCTTGCGCGCCATCGACAAGCGCTACACCACCAGTTTCCGTTATGGCCAGCTGAACTCGCCGTTCGAGTACGAGAAGGTGCGCTACGTCTACACCGAAGCGCGCAAGTTGCAGATCGCCGAGTAAGCGGCTTCAGCTGAGCGGCGGCAGACCAAGAAACGTGCACAGTTCGCGGCGCTTGGCCAAGGCGTCGCGGCGCCCGAGTTCGATCAGTTCGCTGCAGTAGCCGGCTTCGAACAGCAGGTAGCTGAGTACCCCCGCCCCGCTGGTTTTGGTCGCCCCCGGACCACGCAGGAACAGGCGCAAGGCGGCAGGCAATTCACGCCGGTGGCGGGCGGCGATCTCATCCAGGGGCTGGCTGGGCGCAACCACCAGTACCTCGACCGGCGCCAGGCCCAAACGCCGGCGCTCCAGGTGTTCCGGCATCAGGTGGCTGAGGTGATTGAGCCGCTGCAGCAACTCGATATCGTCTTCCAGGCTGTCAATGAACGTACTGTTGAGCATGTGCCCGCCAATCTGTGCCAGGCTCGGTTGCTGGCCACTGAAGATGCGCGGTTGCAGGTCGCCTGCCGTGGGCCGCTGCGGGTTGCCGCTGACCCCGACCACCAGCACCCGGCTGGCGCCCAGGTGCAGCGCCGGGCTGATCGGCGCCGACTGGCGCACCGCGCCATCGCCGAAGAACTCCTCGCCAAGCTTGATCGGCGCGAACAGCAACGGGATCGCCGAACTTGCCAGCAGGTGTTCGACGCTCAGGCGGGTCGGCAGGCCGATCCGCCGGTGGCGCAGCCAGGGATCGATAGCACCTCTGCCCTGGTAGAAGGTCACCGCCTGACCGGACTCATAACCGAAGGCGGTTACCGCCACGGCATGCAGGTGCTGTCGCTCGATGGCCTGGTCGATGCCGTTCATGTCCAGGTGCTGGTTGAGCAGCTTGCGCAAGGGTGAGCTGTCGAGCAGCGCCACCGGCACTGGCGTGCCGAGGCCGAGCAGGTTGTGGCAAACGAAACGGCTGGCCTGGCGGATCACTCCGGGCCAGTCGCTGCGCAGCACCTGATGGCTGCGAAAGCCCTGCCAGAAGCTGGTCAGGCGGCGGATGGCGTCGGCAAAGTGGATCGCGCCGCTGGCCAGGGTCACGGCATTGATGGCGCCGGCCGAGGTACCGACGATCACCGGAAAGGGATTGGCCGCACCCGGCGGCAACAGGTCGGCGATGCCGGCCAGCACACCGACCTGATAGGCGGCGCGGGCGCCGCCGCCGGAGAGGATCAAGCCGGTGATCGGTTTTGCTGCCATGGGTTCCTCCCGCCAATTGTGTCGCCCCTATCGCCGGCAAGGCCGGCTCCCACAGCTTCAGGGCTGGCTCGACCCTGTGGGAGCTGGCTTGCCAGCGATAGCCTCAACGCCGTTTTTCGTAGAGTTTCGGCGCCCCTGGCGGGCGCGACTTGAAGCGCCGATGCGCCCACAGGTACTGCTCCGGGCATTCACGCAGGGCCGCTTCGATCCATTGATTGATGCGCAGGCAATCGACCTCTTCGGTCTCGCCAGGGAAGTCTGCGAGCGGCGGATGGATCACCAGCTTGTAACCGCTGCCATCGGCCAGGCGCTGCTGGGTGAAGGGAATCACCCGCGCCTTGCCCAGCCGGGCAAACTTGGTCGTCGCGGTGACGGTCGCCGCCTCGATGCCGAACAGCGGCACGAACAGGCTCTGCTTGGCGCCGTAGTCCTGGTCCGGTGCGTACCAGATGGCGCGCCCGGCGCGCAGCAGCTTGAGCATGCCGCGCACGTCCTCACGCTCCACCGCCAGCGAATCAAGGTTGTGCCGCTCGCGGCCACGGCGCTGGATGAAATCGAACACCGGGTTGCCGTGTTCGCGGTACATGCCGTCGATGGTGTGCTCCTGGCCCAGTAGTGCAGCGCCGATCTCCAGGGTGGTGAAGTGCAGGGCCATGAGGATGGCACCCTGGCCATCACGTTGGGCGGCCTGCAGGTGCTCAAGCCCCTCGATGTGCGCCAGGCGCGCCAACCGGGCCTTTGGCCACCACCAGCTCATGGCCATTTCGAAGAAGGCGATGCCGGTGGAAGCGAAATTTTCCTTGAGCAGACGCTGCCGTTCGACGGACGGTAGCTCGGGGAAACACAGCTCCAGATTACGCGCCGCAATGTAGCGGCGCTCGCCGGCCACCCGGTACATCAGCGCCCCCAGGGCACGGCCGATCACCAGCAATACCCGGTATGGCAGCTGCACGATCAGCCACAGCAGGCCCAGGCCCAGCCACAGCGGCCAGAAGCGCGGGTGCAGAAAGTAACGACGAAAACGCGGGCGATCCATTAAAGATTCCGGAAAGACAAGGGCCGGGCATTCTACAACGGTTCGGCACGGGTTGCGGCCAACCGGTGTTCTCGTTATAAGTCTGGGCACTTTTTCGTAACAAGCCGCCCTAATGCAGACCATGAGCCAAACCCAAACGCCAGACCAAGACCCCGTGTTCCAGCTCAAGGGCAGCATGCTCGCCATTACCGTGCTCGAGCTTGCCCGGAACAACCTCGAAGGCCTCGACCGGCAGTTGGCGGCCAAGGTGGCCCAGGCGCCGAATTTCTTCAGCAACACCCCGCTGGTGCTGGCCCTGGACAAGCTCCCGGCCGGCGAAGGCGCAGTCGACCTGCCCGGGCTGATGCGCGTCTGCCGCCATCACGGCCTGCGCACCCTGGCCATCCGTGCCAGCCGAATCGAAGACATCGCCGCAGCGATCGCCATCGACCTGCCGGTGCTGCCACCGTCCGGTGCCCGTGAGCGGCCGCTGGAGCCAGAGCCGGAAGTGAAGAAGCCCGAGCCGGCCCCGGCCCCGCCGCCACCGCCGGAACCGAGCATCCGCCCGACCAAGATCATCACCACGCCGGTACGCGGCGGCCAGCAGATCTACGCCCAGGGCGGCGACCTGGTGGTGGTGTCGTCGGTCAGCCCGGGGGCGGAACTTCTCGCCGATGGCAACATCCATGTGTACGGTGCAATGCGTGGGCGGGCACTGGCCGGGATCAAGGGCAACACCCGGGCGCGGATCTTCTGCCAGCAGTTGACCGCCGAGATGGTCTCGATCGCCGGGCAATACAAGGTCTCCGAAGACCTGCGCCGCGATCCGCTGTGGGGGGCAGGGGTGCAGGTCAGCCTGTCCGGTGACGTGTTGAACATCACCCGTCTTTAACGGATACTTGCCGCCATTTTCTGCGCAACTTTTTTTGATGTTGCCGTTTTTTGTATTTTTTGGGACTCGACGTCCTTTTCTTTAGGGGTGAAACACCTTGGCCAAGATTCTCGTGGTTACATCCGGCAAGGGTGGTGTGGGTAAGACCACCACCAGCGCCGCTATTGGTACCGGCCTCGCATTGCGCGGCCACAAGACTGTCATTGTCGACTTCGACGTCGGCCTGCGTAACCTCGACCTGATCATGGGCTGCGAACGCCGCGTGGTATACGACTTCGTCAACGTGGTCAACGGCGAAGCCAACCTGCAGCAAGCACTGATCAAGGACAAGCGCCTTGAAAACCTCTACGTGCTGGCCGCAAGCCAGACCCGCGACAAGGACGCGCTGACCCAGGAAGGCGTGGAAAAAGTCCTGATGCAGCTCAAAGAGGACTTCGAATACGTGGTCTGCGACTCGCCGGCCGGTATCGAGAAAGGTGCCCACCTGGCCATGTACTTCGCTGACGAAGCGATCGTCGTGACCAACCCGGAAGTCTCCTCGGTACGTGACTCGGACCGTATGCTGGGCCTGCTGGCGAGCAAATCGCGCCGCGCCGAACGCAACGAAGACCCGATCAGGGAACACCTGCTGATCACCCGCTACCACCCCGAGCGCGTCAGCCAGGGCGAAATGCTCGGCGTCGAAGACGTCAAGGAAATCCTTTCGGTGACCCTGCTGGGCGTGATTCCGGAATCCCAGGCGGTGCTCAAGGCATCCAACCAGGGCGTGCCGGTGATCCTTGACGACCAGAGCGATGCTGGCCAGGCCTATAGCGATACCGTTGACCGCCTGCTGGGCAAAAACGTGGAACATCGGTTCCTTGATGTGAAGAAGAAGGGATTCTTCGAGCGCCTGTTTGGAGGCAACTAACCAATGAACCTTTTTGACTTCTTTCGTGCCAGCAAAAAAGTAAGCACCGCCTCGGTCGCGAAAGAGCGTCTACAGATCATCGTGGCGCACGAGCGCGGTCAGCGCAGTACTCCGGACTACCTGCCAGCCCTGCAGAAGGAACTGGTGGAAGTGATCCGCAAGTACGTCAACATCGGCTCCGATGATGTGCAGGTCGCTCTGGAAAACCAGGGCAGCTGCTCGATCCTGGAACTCAACATCACCCTGCCCGATCGCTGATAGCGTTTTCGAGCACCCTGTGGGAGCGGGCTTGCCCCGCGATAGCGATCTGTCAGTCATATCGCATCGCGGGGCAAGCCCGCTCCCACAACTATTTTGGAACACGCAATGCCGCTGTCCAACGTTCACATCCTGCATGAAGATGACGCCATCCTGGTGGTCAACAAGCCGACCCTGCTGCTGTCCGTGCCGGGCCGGGCCGAAGACAACAAGGATTGCCTGATCACCCGCCTGCAGGAAAACGGCTACCCCGATGCCCTGATCGTCCATCGCCTGGACTGGGAAACCTCGGGGATCATCCTGCTGGCCCGCGACGCCGACAGTCACCGCGAACTGTCCCGCCAGTTTCACGACCGTGAAACCGAAAAAGCCTATACCGCCTTGTGCTGGGGCCAACCGGAGCTGGACAGCGGCAGCATCGACCTGCCGCTGCGCTACGACCCGCCGACCAAGCCGCGCCACGTGGTCGACCATGAGCAAGGCAAGCATGCCCTGACGTTCTGGCGTATCGTCGAGCGCTGTGGCGATCATTGCCGGGTCGAGCTGACGCCGATCACCGGGCGCTCGCACCAGTTGCGCGTGCACATGCTGTCGATCGGTCACCCGCTGCTGGGCGATCGCCTGTATGCCTGCCCCGAGGCGCTGGCGGCCCACGAGCGGTTGTGCCTGCACGCGAGCATGCTGAGCTTTACCCATCCGGTTTCCGGGGAGCGGCTGCGCTTCGAGTGTCCGGCGCCGTTCTGACGGCGCCAGCGGCAAGCTTCAAGCTTCAAGCTTCAAGCAGTCACCCTGCATCGAGTTGCGCCGCCTCTTGCAGCTTGCAGCTTGCAGCTCACCCGCTAAAATGCCGCCACTGCTGTCTGGAGTGACCTATGCGCGATGCACTGAATCAAGGCCTGATCGACTTCCTCAAGGCCTCCCCTACGCCGTTCCATGCCACCGCCGCCCTGGCCCAGCGCCTCGATGCCGCCGGTTACCAGCGCCTGGACGAGCGCGACAGCTGGGCCACCGTGGCCGGCGGTCGCTACTACGTTACCCGTAACGATTCCTCGATCATCGCCTTCAAGCTCGGCCGTCACTCGCCGCTGCTCGACGGTATCCGCCTGGTCGGCGCCCACACCGACAGCCCGTGCCTGCGGGTCAAGCCGCAGCCCGAGCTGCAACGCCAGGGCTTCTGGCAACTGGGCGTAGAAGTCTATGGCGGCGCCCTGCTCGCGCCGTGGTTCGACCGCGACCTGTCGCTGGCCGGGCGGGTGACCTTCCGCCGTGATGGCAAGGTCGAAAGCCAGCTGGTCGACTTCAAGCTGCCGATCGCGGTGATCCCGAACCTGGCGATCCACCTCAACCGTACCGCCAACGAAGGCTGGGCAATCAACCCGCAGACCGAACTGCCGCCGATCCTGGCCCAGGTCGCCGGTGACGAGCGCGTGGATTTTCGCGCCCTGCTCACCGACCAACTGGCCCGCGAGCACGGCCTGAACGCCGATGTGGTGCTGGACTACGAACTGAGTTTCTACGACACCCAGAGCGCCGCCCTGGTCGGTCTGCACGGCGAGTTCATCGCCGGTGCCCGCCTGGACAACCTGCTGTCCTGCTATGCAGGCCTGCAGGCGCTGCTCACTGCCGACAGCGATGAAACCTGCGTGCTGGTATGTAACGACCACGAAGAGGTGGGCTCTTGCTCGGCCTGTGGCGCCGACGGCCCGATGCTCGAACAGACCCTGCGCCGCCTGCTGCCCGACGGTGACGATTTTGTCCGCACGATCCAGCGTTCGCTGCTGGTCTCGGCCGATAACGCCCACGGCGTGCACCCCAACTACGCCGAGAAGCACGACGGCAACCACGGACCCAAGCTCAATGCCGGCCCGGTGATCAAGGTCAACAACAACCAGCGTTACGCCACCAACAGCGAAACCGCCGGCTTCTTCCGCCACCTGTGCATGGCCGAGGAAGTACCGGTGCAGAGCTTCGTGGTGCGCAGCGACATGGGTTGCGGCTCGACCATCGGCCCGATCACCGCCAGCCATCTGGGCGTGCGCACCGTTGACATCGGCCTGCCGACCTTCGCCATGCACTCGATCCGCGAACTGTGCGGCAGCCATGACCTGGCGCATCTGGTCAAGGTGCTGACGGCGTTCTATCACAGCCGCGACCTGCCGTAACTGCGCGGCGCCTGCATCGCTGGCAAGCCAGCTCCCACATGCCGAACCGGTGGGAGCGGGCTTGCCAGCGATGAGGCCCACCAGCCTGACCCCGATCAACCCCCACCCCGGCGATTCCCGCTATGCTTGAGCCATAACTCTCAAGCACAAGGACCTTGCCGCATGTCAGCCTTCCAATCCCTGTTCCTTCCAGTCATCGCCGGCCTGATCCTGCTGACCGTGGGCTTCAACCTGCGCGACCGCAATATCGGCGTGCTGATGATGTGGATCGGTACCCTGGGCATGATCGGCATCATGTGCTGGAAGATCCTCGAGAAACTCAACTGACAAATACACTACACTCGGGCGATTGATCGTTTTGAGGTTGATTGTCCGGTGCCTGCCTTTTTCCGCGTTGTTCTCCTGCTCCTACCCTTGCTCTTCATAGCGCCAGCGCACGCCGCCGGCCTGCCGGGCCTGCTCGGCGGCGGCAGCAAGGCCCAGCCCGAAGCCACGGAGCCCCTGGGCCAGTCGCTGGACGAAGTGATCAAGACCCTGGAGAACGACCAGCAACGCAGCAAGCTGCTGGCCGACCTGAAAAAACTGCGCGACAGTACCAAGCAAGCGCAACCCAGTGCCGAGCAAGGCGTGCTGGGCCTGATCGGCAGCACCTTCAACGAGCTGGAAAAACAGTTCAGTGGCGAGGCCAGCCCGTTCAACCGCTGGACCCGCGAACTGGAGCTGGCGCAGATCGAGCTCGACGCCCGCCTGGTGCCCTGGCACGAATGGCCGCCGATCCTCTTCGGCTTTGCCGCGATCATTGCCCTGTGGAGCCTGCTGGCCTACGCCCTGAACTGGGTCGGCCACCAGCTGCGCCTGCGCTTTGGCCTCACCGAAGAACTGCCGCAACATCCACGCACCTGGGACCTGGTGCGCTTTGCCCTGCGCAAGCTCGGGCCCTGGCTGGTGGCGCTGGTGATCACCGTGTACCTGAGCTTCGCCCTGCCCTCGTCGCTGGGCAAGTCGATGGCCATGGTCCTGGCCTATGCGCTGGTGGTGGGCACCTGCTTCTCGGCGATCTGCGTCATCGCCTTCTCCCTGCTCGACGGCCCGCACCGTCACCGCGCCTTGCACATCCTCCGCCACCAGGCCTTCCGCCCGCTGTGGCTGATTGGCAGCTTCGCCGCCTTCGGCGAGGCGATGAACGACCCGCGCATGGCCGGTGCCCTGGGCGATCACCTGTCGCACACCCTGGCGACCCTGGCCAACATCCTCGCCGGGTTGTCCACCGGGCTGTTCATCCTGCGCTTTCGCCGGCCCATTGCCCACCTGATCCGCAACCAGCCGCTGTCACGGCGCCTGACCCGCCGGGCGCTAAGCGACACCATCGAAATCCTCGGCACTTTCTGGTACCTGCCAGCGCTGGTGCTGGTGGCGATTTCGCTGTTCGCCACCTTTATTTCCGCTGGCGACACCAGCACCGCCCTGCGCCAGTCGCTGATGTGCACGGTGCTGGTGATCCTGTGCATGGTCATCAACGGCCTGGTCCGCCGCCACGCACTCAAGCCGCAACGGGCCAACCGCCGCCAGGCGGTGTACTCGGAGCGCCTGAAAAGCTTCGGCTACACCCTGGTGCACCTGAGCATCTGGCTGGTGTTCATCGAACTCGGTCTGCGCGTCTGGGGCTTCTCGCTGATCGGCTTTGCCGAAGGCGAAGGCCATGAAGTGGCGGTGCGCCTGTTCGGCCTGGCCGGCACCTTGATCGCCGCCTGGCTGGTCTGGATTCTCTCCGACACCGCCGTGCACCACGCCCTGACCCGCTCGCGCAAGGGCCTGGCCAACGCCCGCGCACAAACCATGATGCCGCTGATCCGCAACGTGCTGTTCGTGGCGATTTTCATCATTGCGGTGATCGTCGCCCTGGCCAACATGGGCATGAACGTCACCCCGTTGCTGGCCGGTGCCGGTGTCATCGGCCTGGCCATCGGTTTTGGTGCGCAATCGCTGGTTGCCGACCTGATCACCGGGCTGTTCATCATCATCGAGGACTCCCTGGCCATCGACGACTATGTCGATGTCGGCGGCCACCTGGGCACGGTCGAAGGTCTGACCATCCGCACCGTGCGCCTGCGCGACATCGACGGTATCGTCCACACCATCCCGTTCAGCGAAATCAAAAGCATCAAGAACTACTCCCGCGAGTTCGGCTACGCGATCTTCCGCGTGGCCATCCCGCACAGCATGAACATCGACCAGGCCATTACCCTGATCCGCGATGTCGGGCAGAAGATGCGCAACGATCCGCTGATGCGCCGCAACATCTGGTCGCCGCTGGAGCTGCAAGGCGTGGAGAGCTTCGAGTCGGGTTCGGCAATCCTGCGTGCCCGCTTCAAGACCGCGCCGATCAAGCAGTGGGAAGTGTCGCGGGCCTTCAACCTGGCGCTCAAGCGTCAGCTCGACGAAGCTGGCCTGGACCTGGCCACCCCGCGCTTGAGCGTGCAGGTGATCACCGCCGACGCCAGCACCCCGTTCAGCGAAACCCCCACCAAGGCCTAACCGGCTTCGGCCTTGATGCGGATCGCGTCATGGCGCCAGTACTCAAGGTCACAGTCGATCAGCCGCCCGTGCTGGTCGCTGTTGACCCGGGTGATGTGCAGGCCGGGGCTGCCGGCCGAGACCTTGAGCGCGGTGGCCGCCGCCACCGGCAAGGCGGTGGGCAAAATCTCGAAACGCACCCGGCCGTATTCGATGCCATAGCGACGCGCATAAAGCTCGGTCAGCGACTGGCTCAGGTCGTGTTCAAGAATCCCCGGGAAGTAGTCGGGGTTCAGGTAGTGCTCGGCATACAGCACCGCACGGCCATCTATCCGGCGTAACCGGCAGATCTGAATCACACTCGACAGCGGCGCCAGTTGCAACCGTGCGCACACCGCTGCCGCCGCCGGTTGCAGACGCGCCGACAACAGCTCGGTGCGCGCTTCGCGGCCCTGGTCGCGGACCATGGCGTGAAAATGGCTGCGCTCGATCAGGTCGTAGGTCAGCCGCTCGGGCGCGACAAACCAGCCGCGCCGCTCCTCGCGGTAAATCAAGCCGCGCGCCTCCAGTTGCACCAGCGCTTCCCGCAGGGTGATGCGCGTGGTGTCGAACACCTCGCTGAGCTTGCGTTCGGCCGGCAGCTTGCAGCCGGGCGACAGGAGGCCATGCTCGATCTGCTCCTGCAGGGCATGACAGATGGCTGTTACTGCTCGCGGTGGCAGTGGCTGCATCAAAGGTTACCTATCTGGACTAGTCCAGCACCGGCAGCGCCCACTTTTGGCGCCTTCAGGGCTATGAGAATAGTGCAAGCCTAGGCACTGCAGATGAATGCCAGATGACAGCCAGGGTGGTCTACGCTTGATTTTCAGGGCCCCAAGCCCTAGCCGGCAGCACGCCTGGACATCAAATTGTCATGCAACAGGCCTACCTTGGCTCAGGTATTGCTGACCTAGACCAACCGAACCGCAACAACGTCCAACAACACCATTCGCGTTTTGCAAGGCACCCCATCAAGGAGCTTCGGATGAAACAGTTTTTTCTGGCGTCACTGTTAGGCTCGAGCATTGCTCTGTGCACCACGGCCATGGCCGCCGACACCGACCTCAAGGCCCTCGAGGACGCTGCCCGCAAGGAAGGCGTGGTCAATAGCGTAGGCATGCCCGATGCCTGGGCCAACTGGAAAGGCACCTGGGACGACCTGGCGAAAAAATACGGCCTCAAGCACATCGACACCGACATGAGCTCGGCCCAGGAAGTGGCCAAGTTCGAGGCTGAAAAAGACAACGCCAGTGCCGACATCGGTGACGTTGGCGCCGCCTTCGGCCCGATCGCCGTGACCAAGGGCGTGACCCAGCCGTACAAGCCAAGCACCTGGGCGCAGATCCCGGATTGGGCCAAGGATAAAGACGGCCACTGGGCCCTGGCCTACACCGGCACCATCGCCTTCATCATCAACAAACAGTTGGTGAAGGAACAAGACATGCCGAAAACCTGGCATGACCTGGAAAAAGGCAAGTACAAAGTCGCCATCGGTGACGTCGGTACCGCCGCCCAGGCCGCCAACGGCGTACTGGCCGCCGCCATTGCCTACAAGGGCGACGAGAAAAACATCGAACCGGGCCTGCAGTTGTTCACCAAGCTGGCCCAGCAAAAGCGCCTGTCGCTGGCCAACCCGACCATCCAGACCCTGGAGAAGGGCGAGATCGAAGTCGGTGTGGTCTGGGACTTCAACGGCCTGAGCTACCGCCAGCAGATCGACCCGAAACGCTTCGAGGTGCTGATCCCGTCTGACGGCTCGGTGATCTCCGGCTACACCACGATCATCAACAAGTACGCGAAAAACCCCAACGCCGCCAAGCTGACCCGCGAGTACATCTTCAGCGATGCCGGGCAGATCAACCTGGCTGAAGGCCACGCCCGGCCGATCCGTGCCGAGCACCTGAAACTGCCGGCGGAGGTACAGGCCAAGCTGCTGCCCAACGAGCAGTACAAGGCGGTGCAGCCGATCAAGGATGCGCCGGCGTGGGAAGCGACCTCCAAGAAGCTGCCACAGCTGTGGCAGGAGCAAGTGATCATCGAGATGGAGTGAACCCTTTGGGGGCGTCAGGCAGCCCCTGCCGCCCCGATCGCTGGCAAGCCAGCTCCCACAAGGTCCGGTGTATGCAGTGCCTGTGGGAGCTGGCTTGCCAGCGATGAGGTCAGCCACAATTGCGGAGTCCCTATGAACCACAACGTCATCCTGGTCCTGCTCGATGGCCTCAACCATCAGGTCGCACACCACGCCATGGGCCATCTGCATGCCTATGTCGAAGCTGACCGCGCAGCGCTGTACCGGGTCGAGTGCGAGCTACCGTCGTTGTCGCGCCCGCTGTACGAATGCATCCTCACCGGTGTCGCGCCCATCGACAGCGGCATCGTCCACAACAACGTCAACCGCCTGTCCAACCAGCGCAGCGTGTTCCACTACGCCCGCGAAGCCGGCCTGGGCACGGCAGCGGCGGCCTATCACTGGATGAGCGAGCTGTACAACCGCTCGCCCTTCGACCCGCTGCGCGACCGCCACACCCACGCGCCCAAGCTGCCGATCCAGCACGGGCTGTTCTACTACGCCGACCACTACCCCGATTCGCACCTGTTCGCCGACGCCGAATACCTGCGCCGCCGTCATGCACCGAACTTCCTCCTGGTGCACCCGATGAACATCGACGACGCCGGGCATCGCCACGGCCTGGACAGCAGCCAGTACCGCAACAGCGCACGCAGCGCCGACATCCTCCTGGCCGACTACCTGCGCACCTGGCTCGAAGAGGGTTACCAGGTACTGGTCACCGCCGATCACGGCATGAACAACGACCGCTCGCACAACGGCCTGCTGGCCGAGGAACGCGAAGTACCGCTGTTCGTCTTCGGCGAGGCGTTCAGCCTCGACCCGGTCGCCAAGCCGCTGCAGACCGAGCTGTGCGGCACCCTCTGCGAACTGCTCGGCGTGCCCCACGACAAACCGGTGTGCCGGGAGCTGCTCAAGTGAATTCGATCAAGCGCGGCAAATGGCTGGCACTGCTCTGCCTGGCGCCTTTCGCGGTGTTTTTCATCATCTTCCAGATCGCCCCGCTGGCCTGGGTAATGCTCCACAGCGTGCAGGTGGAATCAAGCTGGGGCCTGGACAATTTCAGCAAGGTGTTCAACTCGAAGTTCTACCGCCAGGCGATCCAGCACAGCCTGCAGATCAGCTTCTGGTCGAGCCTGTTCGGCATCCTCATCGCCATCCTCGGCAGCTACTCGTTGCGCCGGGTCGATTCGCGCCTGCGCGACTTCGTCAACGCCTTTGCCAACATGACCAGCAACTTCGCCGGCGTGCCGCTGGCGTTCGCCTTCATCATCCTGCTCGGCTTCAACGGCGCGCTGACCATGCTGCTCAAGCAGGCCGGGATCATCGAAGACTTCAACCTCTATTCCAAGAGCGGGTTGATCATCCTCTACACCTACTTCCAGATCCCCCTTGGCGTGCTGCTGCTCTACCCGGCTTTCGACGCCCTACGCGAGGACTGGCGTGAATCGGCCGAGCTGCTCGGTGCCGGCGCCTGGCAATACTGGCGGCACATCGGTCTGCCGGTGCTCACACCGGCCCTGCTGGGCACCTTCGTGATCCTCCTGGCCAACGCCCTGGGCGCCTACGCCACGGTCTATGCGCTGACCACCGGCAACTTCAACGTGCTGCCAATCCGCATCGCCGCGCTGGTAGCCGGCGACATCTCGCTGGACCCGAACCTGGCCAGCGCCCTGGCGGTCATCCTGGTCGGGCTGATGACCCTGGTGACCTTCGTCCATCAATGGCTGTTGAAGCGGAGCTACCATGTCGCGCGCTGAACCGGGCACCTCGTCGCTGTACCACCGCCTGGTGGTCTACCTGCTGTTCATCATCCTCCTGCTGCCACTGGCCGGCACCCTGCTCTACTCGCTGGCCACCAGCTGGTCGGCAAGCCTGTTGCCCAGCGGCCTGACCTTCAAGTGGTACCTGGCGCTGTGGAGCGACCCGCGTTTTCTCGCAGCCTTCGGCCAGTCGCTGCTGGTCTGTGTCGGCGCGCTGCTGCTGTCGGTGCTGCTGATACTGCCGCTGTTGTTCGTGGTGCATTACCACTTCCCGCGGCTCGATGCGCTGATGAACATCCTCATCCTGCTGCCCTTCGCGGTGCCGCCGGTGGTGTCGTCGGTGGGCCTGCTGCAGCTCTACGGCTCGGGGCCGATGGCCATGGTCGGCACGCCGTGGATCCTGATCGGCTGCTACTTCACCGTGGCCCTGCCGTTCATGTACCGGGCGATTACCAACAACCTGCAGGCGATCAACCTGCGCGACCTGATGGACGCTGCCCAGTTGCTCGGCGCCAGCACCTTCCAGGCCGCCTTCCTGGTGGTGCTGCCGAACCTGCGCAAGGGCCTGATGGTGGCCCTGCTGCTGTCGTTCTCGTTCCTGTTCGGCGAGTTCGTGTTCGCCAACCTGCTGGTCGGCACCCGCTACGAGACCCTGCAGGTGTACCTCAACAACATGCGCAACAGCAGCGGCCACTTCAACAGTGCCCTGGTGATTTCCTATTTCCTCTTCGTGCTGGTGCTGACCTGGGCAGCCAACCGCCTGAACAAGGACAAGTCCTGATATGAGCTTTGTCAGCGTACAGAACCTGCAAAAAAGCTATGCCGGCAGCACGGTGTTCAACGACATCAACTGCCAGATCGAACGCGGCGAATTCGTCACCCTGCTCGGCCCTTCCGGTTGCGGCAAATCCACCCTGCTGCGCTGCATCGCCGGGCTGACCGCCGTAGACAGCGGGCGGATCTTGCTCGATGGCAACGACCTGGTGCCGCTAAGCCCACAAAAGCGCGGGATCGGCATGGTGTTCCAGAGCTACGCGCTGTTCCCCAACATGACCGTCGAGCAGAACGTCGCCTTCGGCCTGCGCATGCAGAAGGTCAACAGCGACGACAGCCAGGCGCGGGTCCGCGAAGTGCTGCACCTGGTCGAGCTGCAGGACTTTGCCCGCCGCTACCCGCACCAGCTGTCCGGCGGCCAGTGCCAGCGCGTGGCCCTGGCCCGCTCGCTGGTCACCCGCCCGCGCCTGCTGCTGCTCGACGAGCCGCTGTCGGCGCTGGACGCGCGCATTCGCAAACACCTGCGCGAGCAGATCCGCGCCATCCAGCGCGAGCTGGGCCTGACCACCATCTTCGTCACCCATGACCAGGAAGAAGCGTTGACCTTGTCCGACCGCATCTTCCTCATGAACCAGGGCCGCATCGTCCAGAGCGGCGATGCCGAAACCCTCTATACCGCACCGGTGGACGTGTTTGCCGCCGGCTTCATCGGCAACTACAACCTGCTCGACGCCGACAGCGCCAGCCGCCTGCTGCAACGCCCGGTGAGCAGCCGCCTGGCGATCCGCCCGGAGGCCATCGCCCTGGGCCTGGAAGGCGAGTTGGAGGGGCGGGTGCGCAGCCATAGCCTGCTTGGCAACGTGATCCGCTACCGTGTCGAAGCGCGCGGGGTAGAATTGCTGGTCGATGTGCTCAACCGCTCGTCCGCCGACCTGCATCCGGACGGCCAGTGGGTAGCCTTGTCGATCGATCCCACCGCCCTCTGCGAAGTCGCCTGAGGGTTGCACAGGAGTTGCTCTGAATATGGCACTAGCGATTTTCGATCTGGACGAAACCCTGATCCACGGTGACTGCGCGTCGCTGTGGAGCGAGCAGATGGTCCGCCTTGGCTGGGTCGATGGCGAATCCTTTTTGCGCCGTGACAAGGCACTGATGGACGCCTATGGCAAGGGTCACCTGGCCATGGAGGACTACATGGCCTTCAGCCTCGAGCCATTGATTGGCCGCCCCCCGGAAGAGGTCGAGCACCTGGTCGAACCCTGGGTGGAAGATTTCATCGAACCGATCATCTTCAGTGACGCCAGCAAAACCATTGCCGCCCACCGCAAGGCCGGCGACCGGATTCTGGTGATCTCCGCCTCCGGCACCCACCTGGTCAAGCCGATTGCCGAACGCCTGGGCATCGATGAGATTCTCGGCATTGAGCTGGAGGTTGAGCGCGGCGTTTATACCGGCAAGACCACTGGCGTGCTGACCTACCGCGAAGGCAAGATCACCCGCTTGCTGGATTGGCTGGATGAGCAGGAAGAGAACCTGGAGGGCGCGAGCTTCTACTCGGATTCACGCAACGACTTGCCGTTGCTGTTGAAGGTGGATTACCCGCATGTGGTCAATCCGGACCCGGTGTTGCGTGAGCATGCCGAGAAGAACAAGTGGCCGATTCATACCTGGAAATGAAAGGCATCGCTGGCAAGCCAGCTCCCACAGGTACTGCATACACCTGACCTGTGGGAGCTGGCTTGCCAACGATTGGCGGCCTACACCAGACTCTCGTCGATCACCAGCACCAGCTTGCCCGACACCTGGTTGCTGGCAAGCTCGGCAAACGCCGCTTCTGCATCCTGGACCGGGAAGGCCTTGGCCAGTTGCGGCTTGAGCCGGCCTTCGCCGAACAGCGGCCACACCTGCTGGCCGAGGTCGCTGAGCAGGTCAGCCTTGAACTGATCGTCCCGCGTACGCAGGGTCGAACCCATTACCTGCACGCGCTTGCCCAGCAACTGCGCCAGGTCCAGCTCGGCCTTGCGCCCGCCCATCAAGCCGATGATCACCCAGCGTCCGTCCCGTGCCAGCAGCTTGAGGTTGAGCTCGGCATAGTTGGCGCCGACCGGGTCGAGGATCACGTTGAACGGGGCAAAATCGTTCAGCGCGTTGAGGTCTTCACTGCGCACCACGCCGCCGCTGGCACCCAGCCCTTGGCAATAAGCCAGGCGCTCGGCCGAGCCGACGCTGACCCAGCACGGGCTGCCAAAGGCCTTGCACAACTGGATCGCCGCCGAGCCGACACCACTGGCACCGGCATGCAGCAAGACCTTCTCGCCCGGCGTGAGCCCGGCCAGCTGAAACACATTGAGCCAGGCGGTGGCGTACACCTCGGGGATCGCCGCCGCTTCCTGCAGGCTCAGGCCTTCGGGGACCGGCAGCACGTGACGGCCGTCGACCACCACTTCCTCGGCCATGCCGCCACCGGCGAGCAAGGCACAGACCCGGTCGCCGACCTGCCAGGAGGAGCCTGCGCCCACTTCGCTGATCACCCCCGAGCATTCCAGGCCGAGAAACTCGCTGGCCCCCGGCGGTGGCGGGTAGAGCCCGGCACGCTGGAGCAGGTCGGCGCGATTGAGGCCGGCTGCGGCCACGCGAATTCGTACTTGACCGATATCGCAAGCTGGACTTGTCGTCGCAACCCACTCCACATGTCCGTCAACGCCTTGCAATGCCTTCACAGTGCCTCCATAGTTGAGTCATGACTGAGCCCGGGTGCTGTAGCCCCGGGCTTTTTGCATTATGCGTCCGGTTTTCATGGAACCGGCGAATTCAAAGACGGCCTAATATGCGTGATCAATTGTCCCTACGTCGAATCAGCATGAAGCATTTTCTGCCAAGCACCACCCTCGCCCTGTTGATCGGTCTGGGCAGTCTGCCATTGGCGGGCAGTGCATGGGCCGCCAACAGCTGGGATAAGCTCCAGCCCGACCGCGATGAAGTGGTCGCCAGCCTCAACGTGGTCGAGCTGCTCAAGCGCCACCACTACAGCAAGCCGCCGCTCAACGATGCACGCTCGGTCATCATCTACGACAGCTACCTCAAACTCCTCGATCCTGCGCGCAGCTACTTCACCGCCAGCGACATCGCCGAGTTCGACAAGTGGAAGACCCAGTTCGACGATTTCCTCAAGAGCGGTAATCTCGACCCCGGCTTCACCATCTACAAGCGCTACCTGGATCGGGTCAAATCGCGCCTGGACTTCGCCCTGGCCGAGCTGAGCAAGGGCGTCGACAACTTCGACTTCACCACCAAGGAGTCCCTGCTGATCGACCGCAAGGACGCGCCGTGGATGAAGAACCAGGCCGAGCTCGACGACCTCTGGCGCAAACGCGTCAAGGATGAAGTGCTGCGCCTGAAAATCGCCGGCAAAGAACCCAAGGCGATCCAGGAGTTGCTGACCAAGCGCTACAAGAACCAGCTCACGCGTCTGGACCAGACCCGTGCCGAAGACATCTTCCAGGCCTACATCAACACCTTCGCCCAGTCCTACGACCCGCACACCAATTACCTGTCGCCCGACAACGCGGAAAACTTCGATATCAACATGAGCCTGTCGCTCGAAGGTATCGGTGCCGTGCTGCAAAGCGACAACGACCAGGTCAAGATCGTGCGCCTGGTACCGGCCGGTCCTGCCGCCAAGACCAAGCAGGTGGCACCGGCCGACAAGATCATCGGCGTGGCCCAGGGCAACAAGGAAATGGTCGATGTGATCGGCTGGCGCCTGGATGAAGTGGTCAAGCTGATCCGCGGGCCGAAGGGCTCGGTGGTGCGCCTGGAGATCATCCCGGCCAGCAATGCGCCGAACGACCAGACCACCAAGATCGTGCCGATCACCCGTGAAGCGGTGAAACTCGAAGAGCAGGCAGCGAAAAAATCGGTGCTCAAGCTCAAGCAGGATGGGCGCGACTACAAGCTCGGCATCATCGAGATCCCGGCCTTCTACCTGGACTTCAAGGCCTTCCGTGCTGGCGATCCCGAGTACAAGAGCACCACTCGCGATGTGAAGAAACTGCTGACTGAACTGCAGAAGGAAAAAGTCGACGGCGTGGTCATCGACCTGCGCAACAACGGCGGCGGTTCGCTGCAGGAAGCCACCGAGCTGACCAGCCTGTTCATCGACAAGGGCCCGACGGTGCTGGTGCGCAACAGCGACGGCCGCGTCGACGTGCTCGAAGACGAAAACAACGGCGCCTTCTACAAAGGCCCGCTGGCACTGGTGGTCAACCGCCTGTCAGCCTCGGCATCGGAGATTTTCGCCGGCGCCATGCAGGACTATCACCGCGCGCTGATCCTCGGCGGGCAGACCTTCGGCAAAGGCACCGTGCAAACCATCCAGCCGCTCAACCATGGCGAGCTGAAGCTGACCCTGGCCAAGTTCTACCGGGTGTCCGGGCAAAGCACCCAGCACCAGGGCGTGCTGCCGGACATCAATTACCCGTCGATCATCGACACCAAGGAAATCGGCGAAAGCGCCCTGCCCGAAGCCATGCCATGGGACACCATCCGCCCGGCGATCAAGCCTGCGCTCGACCCGTTCAAGCCGTTCCTGGCCCAGCTCAAGGCCCGTCACGACACCCGTACGGCCAAGGACCCGGAGTTCGTCTACATCCGCGACCGCCTGGCGTTGACCCAGAAGCTGATGAACGAGAAAACCGTCAGCCTCAACGAAGCCGAACGCCGTGCCCAGCACGCCGATATCGAAAGCAAGCAGCTGGCGTTGGAAAACACCCGCCGCAAGGCCAAGGGCGAAGAGCCGCTCAAGGAACTGAAAAAGGAAGACGAAGACGCCCTGCCGGTCGAACCGGACGATACCAAGCCGGAAGACGACGCCTACCTGGCGGAGTCCGGACGAATCCTGCTGGACTACCTGGGCCTGAATACGGCGGTGGCGAAAAACAACCCGTGAAAGCGGTGATGGCAAAATAATGTGACTGCGCGTCATTGCGTCATCAAATAGTCATCAGACTGTCGTGAAATAAGGGACTGAGCGCCGTAGGTGCCCAGTCCCTTTTTTTCAAGGTAGCCCTGACAATGACCGTCAACGAACAGCTCAGCGCGTTGAGCACCATCCTCGCTCAAAGCGGCTTGCACAGCCTGTTCCAACCCATTGTCTGCCTTTCCGAACGGCGCATCCTTGGCTACGAAGCCCTCAGCCGCGGCCCATCCAACAGCCCGTTGCACTCGCCAATCAACCTGTTTGCCGTGGCCCGCCAGGCCGGACGCCTGACCGAACTGGAAGTGGCCTGCCGGGAAAACGCCTGCCGGCGCTTCAGCCAGCAGAACCTCGAGGGCAAGCTGTTCCTCAACGTCTCGCCCGAATCCTTGCTCGAGCCGCAGTACCAGTCCGGACGCACCCTGAAGATGCTTCACGAGCTTGGCGTGCCGCCCAGCCGGGTGGTGATCGAACTGACCGAACAAACTCCCACCGACGACTTCCAACTGCTGTTCAATGCCCTGCACCATTACCGCGACATGGGCTTCTCAATCGCCCTCGACGACTTGGGCGCCGGTTACTCGAGCCTGCGCCTGTGGTCGGAGCTGCGCCCGGACTACGTCAAGATCGACCGCCATTTCATCGACGGCATTCACCTGGATGCGGTCAAGCGCGAGTTCGTCGGCTCGATCCTGCAAATCGCCCGGGCCTCGCGCGCCCAGGTGATCGCCGAAGGCATCGAGCTGGCCGAAGAGCTCAAGGTACTGACCGAGATGGGCATCGACCTGGTCCAGGGCTACCTGCTGGGCCGTCCGCAGGAACAGGCGGCGCGGGATGTGCAGAACATGCTCGGACAACCGACGCAGGCGCTGCAGAGCCTCCACGAAGACAGCGGCAACCTCGCCGCACTGCTGATCGAACAGCCCGCAGTGAACCGCGACGCGCCAACCCCGCAGGTACTCGAGCTGTTTCGCAGCCAGGCCAACCTCAACTCGCTGGCGGTACTCGATCAGCACCAGCAACCCTGTGGCATCGTCCATCGCCACTCGCTCTCCGATGCCCTGCTCAAGCCGTTTGCCACCGAGCTGTTCGCGCGCAAGCCGATCAGCCGCTTGATGAGCGACGATTTTCTCGCGGTGGATCTTGGCCAGTCGCTGCAGCAGGTCAGCCGCCTGCTCACCAGCCGCGCCCGCCAGCGTATCGAAGAAGATTTCATCATCACCCACAACGGCCGTTACCTGGGCCTGGGACGGGTGATCGACGTGCTCAAGCTGATCACCGAGCAGAAGATCCAGCAGGCCCGTTACGCCAACCCGTTGACCCTGCTGCCAGGCAATGTGCCGATCCAGCAGTGCCTGACCCGCCTGTTGCAACAGCAGCGCGCTGCGGCGATCTGCTACGTCGATATCGACAGCTTCAAGCCGTTCAACGACATCTACGGCTACGCTCGCGGCGATGAAGTGCTGCTGTGCCTGGCTCAGTGCCTGAACGAACGGGTCGACCCCAGCCGGGACTTCGTCGGCCACATCGGAGGCGACGATTTCATGCTGGTGCTCGGTTCAGAGGATTGGCAACAGCGTTTGCAGCTGTTGCTGGAGGATTTTCACAAACAGTGCCGGCGCTTCTACCGTGCTGAGCACCTGCAAGCCGGGTGCTTCATTGCCACCGACCGTCAGGGCCGGCGCCAGGAATTCGCCTTGCTGTCGCTGTCGATCGGCGTAGTGCAGTTGCACCCACAGGCCTGTGCCGGGCTCGATGCCGGGCAACTGGCCGAGCTGGCCTCACAGGCCAAGCATCAGGCCAAGGATGTGCCGGGGCACAGCCTGTACCTGATCGATACCGCGCCCGCCGCTCAGGCTTCTTCGTGTTCGGGGTAGCTGTACTCGAACACCCGCACCACTTCCGAAGCATGCCAGGAGGCCGCAGCCATGCCATCGGAGGGGCCGGAGAAACGCCCCAGGCGCTCGACGCACTCGAAAAACCCGGTACGCGGCAAGCGGCTGGCGCCCTGGCTGATCACCAGCGAGCTACGCAGTGGCTGCTCGGCGCGGGCATCAAGCGCCGCCAGGTGCTCCAGGGCAGCGGTCAGGGTCTGCATGGCCGGGCTGGGCAATTGCAAGCGCTCAAGCAAGGCACGGTAAGTCAGCAGGTGGCGTTGGCGGCGGGCGACGTCCAGCTCGCCGAGCAGGCCTTCCCAGTGCTGGCGGCTGATCCGAACGCTCACGACGGCTCGCTCCAGCCGGCCACACCCAGTTCCCAGGCCAGGCTGCGGCGAATCGCAGCATCCGGCTGGCGCTCACCACTTTCGATCAGCGCCAGGTACACCGGGCTGATGCCAACGCTGCGTGCCAACTGCTCCGGCGCCAGGCCCTTGCCCTCACGCAAACGCGCCAGCTCACTGAAACTCGGCAAGCTGGCGCTGTCGGTAATGTTGGATGGTGTGTTTTCGGCGGCACCCGGCTCGCCTTGCCCGGCGGCTTTGAGCAGCGCCTGGTACTGCTCCCAGGGAACAACCGCGTACTCGGGTTGACCGTCTCGGCTGATGACCTGAATACCCATTACAACCCCCTTGTAGGATTACGATATGTAATCGGTAGGCATAATCCTTATGCCAATTATATTACCAGCCAATAAGGGTGTGCAGGGTCGTGATGTGATCAGCTTTTTTCTTGCTCCAGGCGCAGGGCTTCGGGGGTGTCGGGCAGGCGTTCGACCACCCGCAGTTTTTCCGGTGCCTGACGGTTGCGCCAGGCGCTGAAGGCGGCCAGTTCATCGGCCACCGCTTTCATCACCCAGGCCAGTACGGCGATGTCATCGAGCAGGCCGACGCCCAACAACCAGTCGGGGATTGCATCCAGCGGGCTGACAAAGTACAGCAGCCCGGCCACCACGGTGATCAGCGCCTTGGGGCTGATCGCCCGGTACTCGCCGCGCCACCAGGCCAGGCACAGGGCCTGCATCAGGCGCACGTCCTCGCGCAGTTTGCCCAGCCGTGGGCCTTTGCGCGCCACGGCAAAAATCAGCGCCGGCAAACGTCCGCGGCTGAGCAGACGCTCGGCCAGGGGCAGAAATCGGGCGAAGTTCCACGGTGCTTTCATACGGCCTCCAGGGCCAGTGCCAAGGAAGGTTATCCACAATAATTGTGGATAACCTTGTGAACAGAGCTCAGTTTCAGGCTCAAGGCGCCCGCCCGGCAAGGGTCCGGGTTAAATCGGGCGTTTTTTACACACCTGTTTCAATCACGCAAACGTTTTGCCCGCCGCGCGCTGATCCATCAACAGGTGCAGCGCTTAAGACCCTGCACGGCCCCCAGGGTTCGGTAAACCCCAGAAACGACAACGCCCCGTCGAGACGGGGCGTTGCGGGGATCCGCTGGCCTTACTCGGCAGCTGGATCGGCAGGCTCTTCAGCCTTGGCCTGGTCCTTGATACCCAGCAGTTCCAGCTCGAACACCAGTACCGAGTTGGCCGGGATCATCGGGCTCGGGCTCTGGGCACCGTAAGCCAGGTCCGACGGGATGTACAGCTTGTACTTCTCGCCCACGTGCATCAGTTGCAGGCCTTCGACCCAACCCGGGATCACGCCGCCGACCGGCAGGTCGATCGGGCTGCCGCGCTCGACGGAGCTGTCGAACACCTTGCCATCGATCAGCTTGCCTTCGTAGTGAACGGTAACCACGTCAGTCGGCTTGGGCTGGGCGCCGTCGGCCTTCTTGATCACTTCGTACTGCAAGCCCGAAGCGGTGGTGACCACGCCAGCCTTCTTGGCGTTTTCTTCAAGGAACTTCTTGCCGGCGGCAGCCGACTCTTCGCTCATCTTGACCAGGCGCTCTTCAGCGCGCTTTTGCAAGGCGGCGAAGGCTTCAACCAGCTCTTCGTCCTTGATCTTCTGTTCTTTCTTACCGATGGCATCTTCGATACCTTGAGCGACAGCTTTCGAATCAAGGTCGTCCATGCCTTCCTGAGCCAGGCTTTTGCCCATGTTCAGGCCAATACCGTAGGAGGCTTTCTGTGCCGGGGTCTTCAGCTCGACGCTGGTCTGCGAATCGCAACCCGCCAGTACCAGGCTAACCAGGGCAACCGCAGCCGCCAACCGATGCTGTTTCATGCTATTTCCTTGTTCATGCGCCAATAGGGCAATCGAGTAAAGCCGCGAGCTTATCAGGCGGCCACGACCAATGGCTACCGGGATAAGAGCGAGAAACGCCGGATAAGTTCACCGCTGTAGCCTAAGCAGGATATTACCGGGTGAGCGGGCCTGCGCTTGCACCTCATCAGGCGTAGCAGCATATGACAAATCTGCCAGAGTACATTTGTAACCACCTTTATCGACCAGCCCATGGCACACAGTTATCATCGGCGTCTGACCGGGTAGATTACGGCATGAGGCTACTCGTTCATTCAAGAGGACCCGCGCAATCGAAAAGGAAATCAGATGATGTGGGATGGCAAGGTTACCTTTGGCGACTACTGGTTCGGCTATGTCGGCAAGACCGACCAGACCAGTGCTCATGCCCACGTGGCAATCCAGTTGTGCATCGGTATTCACAGCGATGTCACCGTCGAACTGAAGGAACGGACGCTGTGCGGTGCCGGGGTGATCATCGGGCCCTTCGTCAATCACCGCTCGCGGCCCAATGCCGATCGCGTCGCCTTCCTTTATGTCTATCCGGACGCGCCGCTGGGCCGCGCCCTCAATGCGCTGCTCGATGCCAGCGGCACGGTCCTGGCGAGTGACGAAATCCTCGAGTGTTTTCGCCAGGCCGACAGCTTCGAAGAGGTGATGGCAGCGCTCAATGCGGTGCTGGTGGCCGATGACAGTTTCGACCCGCGCCTGTCCAATGCCCTGCTGCTGTTGCGTGAATATTGTGGCGGCACCGGCGCCGTATCGCGGGCGGCAAACGCCGTGGGGCTGTCCAGCCCGCGCCTGCGCTTCTTCGCCCATAGCCAGATGGGCGTGCCGCTGTCGCAGTGGATCATCTGGCGCAAGTTGGAACGCGCCTGCCAGTCCCTGGCCGCCGGCGCCAGCCTCACCGAGGCGGCCACCGACGGCGAATTCTCCGACCAGGCCCACCTGACCCGCATGATGCGGCGCATGATCGGCATGTCGCCCAGCCGTGCCGCGCTGGTACTGCGCAAGACAAGCGAATCGTTCAAGACCCTCTCCTGACAAACCGCCATCCTTGCCCCGCCCTCCTCCTCGGGATCTCCAATCAGTGGCGGGAAGGCTCGGCTGCGGCCCCGGTTTAATGGGGCCTGCGGCCAAACAATAAAAATTCGCTTCGCGACGGGCACAGTGCCCGCCCTTTGACTGCCCGGTCGCCTTCAGCGCCAACCCTCTTCATTCACTTCATGTCTGCAAGGAGCGTAAGCACATGTCTGAACATTCACGGATGACCGTTCTACTGACCGGCGGAGCCGGTGTACTGGGCGAAACCTTGATCGACCAGCTGGGTGATGACTACCGGATTATCTGCCTGGCGCGCAAAAGCCGGATTCGCCAGAGCAACGTCGAAGTGCTGCGCGGGGATATCTGCCAGCCCTACCTGGGCCTGAGCGACAGCGATTACCGGGCGTTGCTGGCCAGGGTCGACTGGGTGATCCATTCGGCCGCCATCACCCGCCTCGACGGCCAGGCCGAGCAGATCTTTTCAGTGAACTACCAGGGCACGGAAAACATTGTCAGCTTCGTCCAGGAGGCGGGCACGCCGCTGTACCACATCAGTACAGCCTTCACCCACCCTTGCGACTACTACCCTGGCGTGGTGCCGCAAACGCCTTATGAAATCGCCAAGCGCCAGGCCGAAAAACTGGTGCGCAGCGCCGACATCCCGGTGTCGATCTTCCGCCCCTCGATCATCATCGGCGATGCCGAGAACGGGCATATGCCCAACTTCCAGGGGTTTCACCTGACCATGGGCCTGATGATGTCCGGCTACCTGCCAATCATCCCCTGCCCGGAACGCGGCTATGTCGACCTGATCGCCCGTGACGTCGCTGCCGCGGCAATCAAGAGCGCCCTGGACCAGCGCCTGATTGGCGATGACTACTACCTCACCAACGGCCCCGATGCCCTGGACATCACAACCCTGCTGGACCTGATGTGCGCGGAGATGGCCAACCAGCAAAAGCCCTTCGACCGCCCGCGCTGCATGAACCCGGACATCTACGACCGGCTGATCCGTCCGGTATTCCTGCCGGCACTGGAAGAGAACGTACGTGCCGCACTGGGCCGGGCCACGCAGATGTGCCGCTACGCCAGCCTGCGTACGCCGCTGCCCAGCTCCCTGGCGCAATTGCTGCCGGCGCACCGCATGCATACCCGCGACCCGCAGCGGGAACTGGCCCGCACCCTCGGCCAGCTCTCGCCCAAGCTCTCGGCCATGCAGCGCATGCTCAAGGTGCCGGCGCCGGGTCCCCAACGATCCGCCATTGCCATGGAGGCATGAATGAACAGCATTACGGCCAACCCCAACGAAGCCCTCAAGGCAAAGATCCAGCAGCAGTACCGCAATCATGTGAATGCCGGCTATGCGCGCCTGGCGTCAATGATGAACCTGCAGATCGAAGCCTCCAGTGCCGGTGTGTACATCTACGACATCGATGGCAATCGCTACCTGGATGCCGGCGGTTATGGCGTGTTCCTGCTTGGCCACGGCCATCCCGAGGTGCTGGCCAAGGTCAGCGAGCAACTGCACAGCCACGCCATGGCCAGCAAGCTGCTGCTCAACCCCTATCAGGCCGCCGCTGCGGCGGCACTGGCCGAGGTCTGTCCGCCCGGGCTGCAATATGTGTACTTCTGCAGCTCAGGCACCGAAGCCACCGAAGCGGCGCTGAAGCTGGCCTGCATGAACGGCTGCCAGGCAACCCTTTCAACCATCGGCGGCTACCACGGCAAGACCCTCGGGGCCCTGGCCGTGACCGGCCGCGCGACCTACCGCGAGCCGTTCGCCGGCCTGCTGGGCAACACCCATTTCCTGCCCTTTGGTGACACCCAGGCCCTGGAACAGCAGTTGGCCAGCCTCGATTGCCGTGCCTGCGTGATTCTCGAGCCGATCCAGGCCGAAGCTGGTGTGCTGATCCCGCCGCCGGGCTACCTGCGCCGGGTGCGCGAACTCTGTGACGATCACGACGCCGTGCTGATCCTCGACGAAATCCAGTCGGGCCTGGGCCGAACCGGCTACTGGTGGGCCTGTGAGCGCGAAGGCGTGGTGGCCGACATCATGCTGGTCGGCAAAAGCCTGTCCGGTGGCTGCGTGCCGGTCAGCGCCATGGTCGCCACGGCGCGGATGCAGGAACCGCTGAACCGCAACCCGCTGATGCACACCACCACCTTCGGTGCCAACCCGCTGGCCATGGCGGCGGTGCAGGCCACCTTGCAGGTGATGCAGCGTGACGGCCTGGTACAGAAAGCCCGTGCGCTGGGCGAGTTGCTGCGCGGGCGCTTCGAACAGCTACTGGAGCAAAACGGCTGGACCAAACAGGTACAACTGCGTTGCGCCGGCCTGCTGCTGGGCTTCGAGTTCGTCGATGCGTCCATCGCCGCCAACATGGTCATGGCCCTGCTCGACCAACGCATCATCGTCTGCCATTCGCTCAACGATCACCGGGTCATCCGCCTGACCCCACCGGCGCTGTACAGCGAAACCGACGTCGAATGGCTACTGGACGGCTTTGCCGTGGCACTCACCTCCTCACTCCCGACCGGTACCCGCCCATGAAAGAAGTCCGCCTGAATGCCTTCATCCCCCGTCAAAGCGCCGATGAAGTCTACGCCGCCATCAGCAATTTCAGCGCCTATCCGCAGTACTGCACGTCGGTACGCAAGATCGACGTCAAGAACCTCAGCGAAAACGTGACGCTCACTGACTGGGAGGTGAACTTTCACAACGGCATCCTCAAGTGGCAGGAACACGACACCTTCGACCCGAGCAACCGCCAGATCTCCTTCCGCCAGACCGCCGGTGACATCGACCACTTCTCCGGCTCCTGGCACGTAGAGGCCGATGGCAACGACGCCACCATTGCCTTCGATTCCTGCTTCGACCTCGGTTTGCCGATGCTTGCCGACATGCTCGATCCGGTCGCCGAACAGGCAATCTCGGAAAACATCCGCGCCATCATCAGCGGCCTGTTCCCGGCCAGTTACATCAAGGATTGATGACCATGACCCTGGCTTTACTGCAACGCTCGCGGGCCATTCTCGAGCACTTTGCCCCAGGCTTTGATGCCCTGCTTGGCGAAATCCCCTTCGCCGCACGGGAAGCAGCCGACAGCCCGGTGGTTGGCTGGTTCAAGCATCACGGTCCGGTGGGCCTGCTGATCAACCAGGAAGCTGGTGGACTGGGCGCCGACGCCTTCCAGGCCGTGCATGTACAACTCGCCCTGGGCGCACGCTCGCCGTCACTGGCGGTGGCCAGCACCATGCACCAGTTCTCGGTGGCAAGCCTGGTCGCCATCGGCCAGAACGGCGCGGGCGCCGAAGGCCTGTTGCTCTCAGCCATTGCCCGCCAGCGCTTGCTGCTGGCCTCGGGTTTTGCCGAGGGCGTACCCGGCGGTGGCATTCTCGACGCCGGCATGCAGGCTGAACAAACCCCCTCCGGCGTAATCCTCAGCGGCAGCAAGAAACCCTGCAGCCTGGGCAAGTCCATGGACTTGCTGACCGCCAGTTACAGCCGCATCAGCCCGGCGGGCGAAGAACTGATGGTCGCGCTTATCCCGGCCAGCGCGCCGGGCATCAGCCACCAGCCGTTCTGGCAAAACAGCGCCCTGGCGGCAGCCGAAAGCGTCGAGGTGCGCCTGGACCGGGTGCTGGTCGACAACAAGATGGTGTTTTCCGCCGGCCTCAAGACCCAGCTGGGCGAAGTCCAGACTATCGGTTTCATCTGGTTCGAGCTGTTGATCAGCGCCTCTTACCTCGGCGCCTGCCTGGGCCTGGTGGAAGCGGTGGTGGCGCAGCAGCGCTGGAGCGAACACCACCGGGTCGAACTGGCCGCGCAGATGCAACTGTGCCTGAGCGCACTGGAAGGCGCAGCACTTGATATCCAGCGCCACCCCGACGACCTCTCGGCGGTCCTGGCCCGCCTGCTGCTGGTGCGCTACGGCATAGAGCAACTGCTGGCCAGTACTTCGGACCAGGCTCACCAGATGCTCGGCGGCCTGGACTTCATCCGCTCCACCGACAGCTCGCAGTGGATGCTCAGTTGCCGCGGGCTGCAGTTCCATCCGCCAGCCAAGATAGCGATGAGCAAGAATCTCGACGCCTACCTGCAGGACGCCTCATTCAGCATTGCCAAAGGAGTTGCAGCGTGAACCTGATGAACAAGACCGTGGTGATCACCGGTGTCGCCCGTGGGCTGGGCCTGGAGACCGCCCACAAGCTCAAGCGCCTGGGCGCGACGGTGATCGGTATCGACCGCCTGGAAAGCGACGCCAGCCTGCACTTGGATGCCTTCTACCTGCTCGACCTGTGCGACCAGCAAGCCCTGGCCGAGGCCGTGCACTCAATCCAGGAACGATTCGGCGACCTGGATATCCTGGTCAACAATGCCGGCACCCTGACCCTCGAACGCGGCGAGACCGGGGTTACCGATGAAGTGCGCCGGGCCATGGAAATCAACCTGCTCGCCCCCTGGCAACTCACCGCCGCCTTCCTCCCGGGGTTGCTGCGCAGCCGCGGCAAGGTGGTGAACGTGTCGTCACTGTTCGCCTTGGTCAACGCCCCCTATGTTGCCGCCTATGCCGCCAGCAAGCGGGCCATGAGCGCCTACTCAGACGTGCTGCGCATGCAGTACCCCGGGGAGCTGGATGTGGTCACCGTCTACCCCGGTTTCATCGATACCGCCATCCACCAGCCCGCCCAGCGGGTGGGGCTGTCGGTCAAGCGCCTGGTGAGCTTCAAGCTGGGCGACAAGACCCTGCTGTCGCTTGAAGAAAAAATCGGCGCTGCCAGCGACGGCCTGGTTCGTGCCTGCCTCAAGCGCGGTTTGCGCAATCGCGGCCTGACCTTCCTCGGCACCGTGGCCATGTACAGTGCGCGCTGCATGCCGAGCCTGGTCGACGCCTTCATCGCCTTGCGCCTGCGCACGCTGACCAAGGCTGGACAACTGACGCTCAAACCCGAGCTGATCGAGTAAGGAGCCAGGCATGCACCGGCCGGCATTTCACAAGCCTGAACTCAAGCTCGAACGGCGCCTGTTCGCGACGTCCGCGCTGGAGTCGGCCCTGGTCATCGGCTATGCCCTGCTGCTGTTCGCCGTGCCCCTGCTGGCCTATGTGGGCCTTGCAGGACATGGCCCGGCGTGGGCCCTGGGCGCCCTGCCGCTGCTGATACCGGCGGCGTACGGGATGTTCCTGCAGGGCATCCTCGGCCACGAGGGGTTTCACTTCAACTTCAGCGACAAGCGCCTGCTCAGTTGCCTGCTAGGCGTGCTGTGCAGTTCGATACTTACAGGGTTCTGTGTCACCGGCTACTTCGTCGACCACTGGCAGCACCACCGCCACAGCAACGGCCCGCAAGACCCGGACTGGCGACTGTTTCGCCGCTATCGGCATCCGTTGATGCGGATGATTGTCTCGCGCTTGCAGGCCACCGCTCGCTACTTGCTGCAGACCGTGCAACTGGCGCTGCCCGGGGCCAGGGTCGAGGGCCGCTTGCCATTGCCGGCGCAGCAGATCCGCCTGCTGGCACGGGTCAACCTGCTGTGCCAGGCCGGCTGGATCGTCCTCTGGGCTGGCCTGGCCAGCCACTGGCCAGTGTTGCTGCCGGCGCTCGTGGTGTGCCTGCTGCTGGCCCTGCTGATTTCCGGCGTCAATGCCTACCAGGAGCATGCCTTCGCCAGCGACGTCGAAACGCCGATCGCCCGTTCGCGCACTTCGCTGCTGTGCAGCCTGCTACACGCGGGCTCGAACTATCACCTGGAACACCATCTGTACCCTCGGGTGCCGTGCTGGCGGCTCCCCCAGGTCCATCGGCGCTTGCTCGCCAGTGGCTGGTACCAGGACCGGCAGGCCTTGCTCGAGCCCAGCTTCATCGGCTCGTTCAGGTACTGCTCCAGCCAGTTCCCCTACAGCGGGGAGGTGCAGGCAACACCCGAGCGGGCACCCGCTTCGCTCGAGGGCAGCGGACCCGCCCGCTGACACTTCCAACAATGACACTCATGGAGCCGAGTATGTCTTTCGAGATCGATCAATATATCCAGGACGAACGCCGCACCCTGCTGGAGCACCCGCTGTTCGCCAATATCGCCACCCTGGATGACGTGCGCTTGCTGATGGAGGTCCACGTCTTTGCGGTGTGGGACTTCATGACCCTGCTCAAACGCATCCAGCGTGACCTGACCTGCGTCGAGCTGCCGTGGCTGGCGCCCAAGCACATCACCGCCGCCCGCCTGATCAACGAGATAGTCATCGGCGAGGAAACCGACGAGCGTCCAGGTGGCGGCTTCATCAGCCACATGGAGCTGTATGTCAACGCCATGGAAGAAATTGGTGCCAACACCGCGCCGTTTCGCAACTTCCTCACCCAGCTCGGTAACGGCGCCCCGCTTGGCCAGGCCCTGGCGGCCCCGGACATTCCGCTGCCGGCCAAGATCTTCGTCAGCCAGACCCTCGACGTCGCCCTGTACGGCACCACGGAGCAAGCCCTGGCGTATTTCTTCTTCGGTCGCGAAGACATCATCCCGGACATGTTCGGGCGCCTGCTGGAGAACTGGTCGGTCAGCGAGGATAGCGTGCCGATGCTGACCTACTACCTCAAACGCCACATCGAGATGGACGGCGACGACCACGGCCCGGCGGCCAAACGCATCATCGCCGCCATCATCACCGAACCGGCCCAGCAAACCCAGTTGGTCAACAGCGCGCGCAGCGCCATCAATGCCCGCATCGGCCTGTGGGACGGCGTGCAGCACCTGTTGGCCGAGCGCCTGCCGACACCCGAATTACAACACCAGTACCAGGCCGAACTGGGCTGAGGGCAGCACCTGCGTGCCGGGCTACGGCCCGGTGCACAGCCCTTCCTGCGCGATAAAAATCCAGACGAAGAGCGTATGACATGGTGAAAAGCAAATACGGCAAATTGGCGGTATGTGCACTGGTAATCGGTGGCCTGCTGTTTCTTGGCTGGCAGCGCTGGCAATACGCCCGGGAATACGTCAGTACCGACAATGCCGAGGTGGAGGGGGTCATCATCCCGATCCGTGCCAAACTCTCCGGAACCGTGGTCGAGGTTCCGATCCGCGAAAACGCCCGGGTCGAACAGGGCGAACTGCTCTACCAGGTACGCGAGGACGAGTACCGCCGGCGGGTCGAGCAAGCCCAGGCCAACTACCTCGGCCTGATGGTCGCCGCCGGCCAGGGTGGCATGCCCGGCCTAATGGACAGCCAGGTGCGCAGCGCCGCGGCCCGCAGCCTTGCCGCCGAAGCCGCCATCGCCCAGCTCGGTGCCAACCTCGAGCAAGCCCGCAGCGACTACCAGCGTACCCGGCGCCTGGCCAGCCAGGGCGTAGTCAGCACCCAGGACCTGGAAGCCGCCCAGGCGCGCTTCAATGCCCTGAACCACGAGCTACAGGCAGCCCGCAGTAACTCCCGCGCCGCCGTCGAAGGCACCCTGGCCAACAAGGCGGCACTGAAAGTCGAGGAATACCGCATCGGTGCTGCCGAAGCGGAACTTGAACTGGCTCGGATCCAGCTGCAGGACACCCGCCAGACCTCGCCCCAGGCCGGCATCATCGCAAAAAAGGAAGTCGAGCCCGGGCAATTCGTGGTCGCCGGGCAAAAGCTCTTGAGCCTGGTCAGTACCGAGCACCTGTGGGTAATCGCCAATTTCAAGGAAACCCACATCGGCCGCGTGCGGGTCGGACAGAAGGCCCGGATCAGCGTCGATGCCTTCCCCGGTGAACGCTTCGAAGGCGTCGTACAAAGCCTGGTGCCGGCCACTGGTGCGCGCTTCTCACTGCTGCCCCAGGAAAACGCCACCGGCAACTTCACCAAGGTAGTGCAACGCATCCAGGCGCGCATCGAACTCGACCAGGTGCCCGAGCGATACCGCAATGCGTTGAGCCAGGGCATGAGCGTGTTCGTTGAGGTGAACATCCGGGACGCCGAGCAGACCCTATGAAATCGCCCTGGCTGGTGGCCTTCACGGTCACCCTGATCTCGATGATGGAGCTGCTCGATGTCACCATCGTCAACGTTGCCATTCCCAGCTTGATGGGCAGCTTCGGCGCCTCGGTGGATGAAATCTCCTGGGTCTCGACCGGTTACATCGTCGCCAACGTAGTAATCCTCCCGGCCAGTGGCTGGCTGTCGGCCTGGTTCGGCCGGCGCAACTACTACCTGGTTTCCTCGACCCTGTTCGTACTGGCCTCGCTGGGCTGCGCGATGTCCACCGAGCTCTGGCAACTGGTGGCCTTCCGGATTATCCAGGGCCTGGCTGGCGGTGGCTTGCTGGGTATCTCCCAGGCAATCATCTACGACGTGTTCCCCAAGGAAAAGGTCAGCACTGGCCTGGCCCTGTACGGGGTCGGGGTAATGATGGGACCGACCCTGGGGCCCTCGGTGGGCGGTTACCTGATCGATGAATTCTCCTGGCACTGGATCTTTCTGATCAACCTGCCGATCGGTGCTGTGGCGATCCTTCTGTCGTGGCTCTGCGTGCATGACTCAATCAACGAGAAACGCCCGCAAAGCATCGACTACATCGGCTTCGCCCTGCTCGCCCTGGGCGTCGGCAGCCTGCAGATCATGCTCGAGCGCGGCGAACACTGGGACTGGCTGGAATCGGACCTGACCATCGCCTGCCTGCTGCTGGGCAGCTTCGGCCTGCTGGCGTTTTTCTGGTGGGAGCAGCGCGTGGCCACGCCGATCGTCAATATGGCGCTGTTTCGCAACCGCGAGTTCCTCATGGGCTCGGTCTGTGCCTTTTGTGTCGGCTTCGGCCTGTACAGCACGCTGTTCATGGTGCCGTTACTGCTGCAGACGCTGCTGGACCAGAGCGCCTACCAGAGCGGCATGGTGATCTTTCCCGGGGCCCTGGCCAGCGCCGTGAGCACCCTGGTGATCGGCAAGCTGTCCCAGGAAAACAAGATCGATGAACGGTTGTTCGTCAGCGTCGGCATCCTCATCTACGGCTATGCGATGTACCTGCACACCCAGTTCACCCTGCAAAGCAGCCCCGACACCCTGTACTGGCCGCTGATCATCCGCGGGCTTGGCCTGGGCATGATTTTCGTTCCGCTCACCAACCTGGCCATGCGCCAACTGCCTGCACAGCTGATCTCGGTCGGTTCGGGGGTGCTCAACCTCATGCGCCAGCTCGGTGGCAGCGTCGGCATCGCCATCGCCGCGACCTTGCTGACGCGCTTTTCCTGGGCGCGCTACCGGCAATTATCCGAGCACGTCACCGAGTCGAGCATCATCGCCAGCGGCTGGGATGTTGCCCGCTACGACCCGCGCGTGCTTTCGCTGGGCACCAGCGATCCGGCCCAGGCGCAAGCCCTGCTGGCCCTGGTCAATACCCGTGAACAGGCACAGATGCTCGGCTTCAGCATGCTCTTCGGCCTGCTTGGCGCAGTAATGCTGATCGGTGTGCCGATGGTCCTGCTGATGCGCAACCCCAAACGAATCGCTCAATCCGAACAGGAAGCCTTGCCGTGCTCGAACAACTCTCGCGAATCCGCGCAAGCCTGATCGCCCTGCTACTGCTCGCCAGCAGCCAGCAGGCCCGGGCTGATGACCTCTACCAGCTCTATCAAAAAGCCCTGGCCCATGACATGAAATACGCCGCGGCCATCGAACAACAACGTGCCAGCAACGAGAAAGAACCCCAGGGCCGCGCCCTGCTGCTGCCCAACCTGTCACTTGAAGGGGGCGCCGCCTGGGTCGACCGCGACGACAGCGGCGCGTCCACACGCAACCGCGACAACTCCAATGCCTACGCACTGGTGCTGATCCAGCCGCTGCTGCGCTGGCAGAACGTGATCGGCCATGACCAGAGCAAGGCCCTGGTGCTGGCCGGGGAAATCAACCTGCAGGCCGCCCGCCAGGACCTGATGCTGCGAGTCGCCGACGCCTACTTTGACCTGCTGCTGGCCGAAGACCTGCTCAGCACCAGCCGCCAGCAGGTGCGCACCCTGCAGGAGCAGCGCAGCAAGGCTGAACGCTTCTACCAGGCCGGCTCCGGCACCGAAAGCGAAGTGCAGCGCATCCAGGCCCGCTACGACCTGGCCTATGCCCGGCAGATGGCCGCGCACAACGCCGTGCAATTGCACCAGGAAACCCTGGCGCAGTTGACCGGCAGTGTGCCCGCGGCCCTGGCGCGGCTCGACCCGCAGGTGCGCTTCCAGGGGCCGCAGCCAGCGCTGATCGGCACTTGGGCCGAGCAGGCGCAACAGCACAACCTCAAGGTCCAGGCGGCGCAGATCAAGCGCCTGGTGGCAGAAAAGGAAATCGACAAGCAGCAAGCCGGGCATTTGCCCACGGTCGACCTGGTGGCCGCTCACGGCCGCTTCGCCTCGGTGGGCGGCAGCCTCTACGACGTCACCCTGCCGGAAGAAAAGTACACCCAGACCGTGGTCGGTGTGCAGGTCAGCCTGCCGTTGTACGCCGGTGGCGGCACCACCAGCCGCACCCGCGAAGCCCGCGCCCTGCACGGTGTGGCCCTGGATGAAGTCGAGGACGCCCGCCGCGAGGCCGGCCTGATGGCGCGCCAGGCCTACCTGACCCTGACCAGCGGCATCAGCCAGTACGCGGCGCTGCAGCAGGCGCTGCGTTCCAGCCAGACCAACCTGACCTCGACCACCCGCGCCTTCGAGGCCGGCGCGCGGATCAGTTCCGATGTGCTGGACGCCGAACAACAGGTGACCCAGACCGAACAGCAACTGGCCGAGCAGCGTTATGCGATCGTGCTGGCCCAGCTCAGGTTGCTGGCCGCCAGCGGCAGCCTCGGCGACGCCGGCCTGCAAGAGATCAACGCCCTGCTCTCAGCGGGCGCTCAAGGGTAGTGGCCGTCGCGGTACTGCGCCGCCACCTCGCGCAAAACCTCGCATAACCATTGCGCAGGCAACGCCAGGGGCAAGGCGGCGTTGCTGCAGATGCCGACTGAGCCGCCCGGTTCACTGACGCCCAGGTCCAGCTCGCACAGTTCACCGCGGCTGAGGTCAACGCGCACCGCATCCCGGGGGGCGACCCAGACCGCATCGCTGCCTTGCACATAACGTCGGCTGAGGGCCGGCGACAGGGTTTCCAGGCGTTGCGCCGGTTGCTCGATGGCGCACTGCACGAACAGGCTGTCGGCATGCTTGCGGATGGTCGTGCCGGCCAGCGGCAGCACCAGCGGGTAGTGCCCGACCTGGCTGCGCTCGATCGGCTGGCGGCCGAGCAAAGGGTGACCTGGGCGCACCACCAGCGACATCGACTCGCTGTACAGGTGCTCGAACATCAGCCCCTGAATCTGCGGGCTGTCGGTCATGCGCCCGATCACCAGGTCCAGTTCGCCCACATGCAATTGCCCCAGCAGGTGCGCACTGGGGCCAGTGGCAACGCTGACCACCAGGGCCTCATGGCGCTGGTGCAGGCGGCACAGCACCTCGGGCATCAGCAGGCTTTCAACCGTCGACAACACGCCGACACGCACCTGGGGCGGTGCGTGCTCTTCACCGCGCAGGGTGCTCACCCCTTCGCGCAGGGCCTGCACGCTGGGGCCGGCGTAGCGCATGAAACGCACCCCGGCCGGGGTCAGCTCGACGCCCTGCTTGCTGCGCTCGAACAGCCGCGTCTCAAGCAGCTCTTCAAGCTCCTTGAGGGTCTTGGAGATAGCCGGCTGACTGATCGCCATGGCGTCGGCAGCCTTGGCGAAACTGCCCTGGCGGGCGATTTCGAGAAAGCACAGCAAGTGGCGGAATTTGATCCGGGTGTCGAGGTTCATCCCGGGAGTTTATCGGGGCTCCGGCAAGACTGCGACCGCTTTGCGGTCGATCGCCGGCAAGACCGGCTCCCACAGGTACTGCATACCCCAGACACTGTGGGGGCTGGCTTGCCAGCGATGAGGCCATCAGCAGCGCCCCAACTCTATCTGCTCACCACTGATGCGCACCGGCCACACCTGCAAGGCCTGCTGCGGATCCTCCAGGCAACGCCCGTCACGCAAGCAGAAATGCTGCTTGTACAACGGTGCCGCCACCACCAACTCGCCCTTGAGCTCCCCCACCAGCCCGCGGCCGATCACATTGGCCCCTGACTTGGGGTCGTGGTTGTCCACGGCAAACAGTGGCGTGGCATGCCCGGGCAGGTAGAACAGCGCCACCTGGCGGCCGTCGAACCACACCACCACCCCGGACTGGGCGATCAGGTCGGCACGGCTGCAGACCGCCTGCCAGTGTTGCGCCTGAACAGTTATCGCAGCGTTGGACTGGCTCATCAAAGCACCTCCTCGGTGGTCGGGATCAAGTGAAGTTCGCCAGCGCCAATGGGCCGGCGCTGGCCGCGCTCGCGGACAAAGTGCACCCCCGGGTCCGGGCGCTGGTCGTTGACGAAGGTACGGAAGCGCTTGAGTTTCTCCGGGTCTTTGAGGGCATTGGCCCACTCGCACTCGTAGCGGTCGACCACCAGCTGCATCTGCGCTTCCAGTTCTGCGCCCAGGCCCAGGCTGTCGTCGAGGATCACCTGCTTGAGGTAGTCCAGGCCGCCCTCCAGGCTTTCGCGCCACACCGAGGTGCGCTGCAGCTTGTCGGCGGTACGGATGTAGAACATCAGCACGCGGTCGATGATGCGGATCAGGCTGGCGTCGTCCAGGTCGGTGGCGAACAGTTCGGCATGCCGCGGGCGCATGCCGCCGTTGCCGCAGATGTACAGGTTCCAGCCTTTCTCGGTAGCGATCACGCCGATGTCCTTGCTCTGTGCCTCGGCACATTCGCGGGTGCAGCCGGACACCGCGAACTTGAGCTTGTGCGGCGAACGCAGGCCCTTGTAGCGGTCTTCCAGGGTCAGGGCCATCTGTACGCTGTCCTGTACGCCGTAGCGGCACCAGGTACTGCCCACGCAGGACTTCACTGTGCGCGTCGACTTGCCGTAGGCGTGGCCGGTCTCGAAGCCTGCGGCAATCAGTTCGGCCCAGATTTCTGGCAATTCATGCAGCTGGGCGCCGAACAGGTCGATGCGCTGGCCGCCGGTGATCTTGGTGTAGAGGTCGTATTTTTTCGCCACTTCGCCGATGACGATCAACTTCTCGGGGGTGATCTCGCCGCCGGGAATCCGCGGCACCACCGAGTAAGTGCCGTTCTTCTGCATGTTGGCCATGAAGGTGTCGTTGGTGTCCTGCAGTGGTACCAGCGACGGGTCCATGATCGGTTGGTTCCAGCACGAGGCGAGAATCGAGCCGATCGTGGGTTTGCAGATATCGCAGCCGACATGGCCGCGACCATGCCTGGCGAGCATCTCGTCAAAACTGAGGATGCCCTCGACCCGCACCAGCGCGTACAGCTCCTGGCGGGTGTAGGCGAAGTGCTCGCAGAGGCTCTTGTCGACGCTGACCCCACGGGCGATCAGTTCATGCTCGAACACCTGCTTGAGCAACGCCGCACAACCACCGCAACCGGTGCAGGCCTTGGTCTGCTGCTTGAGCTCGCCGAGGTCGCCGCAACCGTTGTCGATAGCCGCGCAGACCGCGCCCTTGCTGACGTTGTGGCAGGAGCAGAGGGTCGCGCTGGCGGGCAAGACATCGACGCCCAGTGCCGGCGCGCCGGCCGACTGCGGCAGGATCAGGCCGGCCGGGTCGGCTGGCAGGGCAATGCCGTTCTGCACGTATTGCAGCAAGGTGTCGTAGTAGCTGTTGTCGCCGACCAGCACCGCGCCGATCACCTGTTTGCCGCTGGCATCGACCACCAGCCGGCGATAGGCCGATGCGGCTTCGTCGATAAAGCGATAGCTGCGTGCGCCCGGCGTGGCGCCGTGAGCGTCGCCGATGGAGCCGACATCGACGCCGAGCAGTTTGAGCTTGGTCGACATGTCGGCACCGGTAAAATTGCCAGCGTCTTCACCGGCCAGGGCCGCCGCGACATTGCGCGCCATGCTGTAGCCCGGCGCGACCAGGCCGAATACGCTGCCGTTCCATGAGGCACATTCGCCAATGGCGAAGATCCGTGGGTCGCTGCTGCGACACGCGCTGTCGATCACCACCCCGCCGCGCGGCGCGATGTCCAGGCCGCTGCTGCGACCCAGGGCGTCCTGTGGGCGGATACCGGCGGAGAACACGATCAGGTCGGTTTCAAGAAACGCGCCGCCGTCGAAGTTCATCCGGTAGCGATAGTCTTCACCGGCAACGATGGCCTGGGTCGCCCGCGACAGGTGCACGCCAACCCCCAGGGCTTCGATCTGCGCACGCAAGGCCGCGCCGCCTTCGGCATCCAGTTGCACCGGCATCAAGCGCGGGGCGAACTCCACCACGTGGGCCTCCAGGCCCAGGGACTTCAAGGCATTGGCCGCCTCAAGGCCGAGCAGGCCACCGCCGACCACCACGCCACGGCGGGCACTGCTGGCGGCGGCGCGGATGGCATCGAGATCATCGAGGGTGCGATAGACCAGGCGCGCCGCCCCGTGCGAGCCTTCAATCGGCGGCACGAACGGATAGGAGCCGGTGGCCAGGACCAATTGATCATAAGGGTAGCGCCCGGCGCGGGTGACCACTTCGCAGCGTTCGCGGTCGATCTCCAGGACCGGCTCACCCAGGTGCAGGTGGATGCCGTGCCCGGCGTACAAACCCGCCTCGCCCAGCGCCAGGGTCTCGGCATCACTGCCACTGAAGTACTCCGACAGGTGCACACGGTCGTAGGCGCGCTGGCGCTCTTCGCCGAACACCCGCACCTGGAAGCGGCCCAGGGCACCGCGTTCGATCAGTTGCTCGATGCAGTGATGACCGACCATGCCGTTGCCGACGATGATCAGCTGTTGCCGCGCTTCGATGCTGGTAAACCCATTCATACCCGATCCTCACTCAAGGCCATTCACGGTGGCTTTGCTGCTGGGGGCCAACCCCGAAAAACAAAAAAGGCGCCTGGAGCCGAAGCTCCAGGCGCCTTTGCCTGGTCGTTTTATGTAGTCCCGGTTGCGAATCGCCATTGACCCGCGAGGACGTTGTAAGCAAGCAAAAGCAGGTAGCGTGCCAACTGCCAAAGCCTTTGAAACCGGGGGTTCTACGCTATCCGTCCGGGCCGTTATCGACCCAGGCTGGTGCAGCCCTCCCCCTTATGGGGCACTCAGTAGACGTCGCGCAGGTAGCGCTTGGCGCGGCTCAGTTCGCTGACATAGGCCTCGGCCCGCTCCACACTCATGCCGCCGTGCTGATGAACCGCCTGCTTGAGCGCCGCATCGACGTCCCTGGCCATGCGCTCGGCGTCACCACAGACATACAAGTGCCCGCCCTCCTCCAGCCAGCGCCAGAGTTCGGCGCCGTGTTCGAGCATGCGCTGCTGGACGTAGATCTTCTGCGCCTGGTCGCGGGAGAACGCGGTGTCCAGGCGGCTCAGGTGGCCGTCCCGCTGCCAGGCCAGCAGCTCGTCGCGGTAGTAGAAGTCCGTGGCCGCTTGCTGCTCACCGAACAGCAGCCAGTTGCGGCCTGTGGCACCCTCGGCCTGACGCTCCTGAAGAAACGCCCGGAACGGCGCCACACCGGTGCCGGGGCCAACCATGATCACCGGCGCCGAGCTGTCACTGGGCAGGCGAAAGTGCGCGGTCGGCTGGCTGAAGATTTCTACCCGGCCGGGCTCGCTGCGGTCGGCCAGGTAGGTCGAGCACACGCCCTTGCGCTGGCCGTAACGGACGGTGGATACCGTCAGGTGCACCTGATGCGGATGCAGCTTCTGGCTTGAGCTGATCGAGTACAGCCGCGGCTGCAAGGGTTTGAGCAGGCCCAACCAGCTATCCAGGCTCAGCTCGGGTTTGCACGCGTGCACCAGGTCGATCAGCTGTTTGCCCCACAGCCAGTCCTTGAGCGCAGCCTTGTTGTGCGGTGCAAGCAACTCGCGCAGTTGCTCATTGCCAACCGCGAAGGCCTCGAGCAATGGCGGCGTGATGCGGGCGATCTCCAGGTGCTCCAGCAGCGCCTCGGCCAACGGCATGTCGGCCTGGCCCTTGAGGCTGATGCAGCGGCTGCCATCGAAGCGGGTGGCGGTCAGCAGTTCGTCGACCAACGCCGGGCAGTTGCGCGGCCATACACCCAGGGCGTCACCGGACTGATAAGTGAAACCGCTGTCGCCCAGGTCGAATACCAGTTGGCGGGTTTCCTTGAGCGCGCCGGGGCCATTGAGCAGGCGATTGCCGACCAGGGTCGTTGCCAGCGGCCTGGTTTTACTGAAGCCGGTTGCGGCCGGCGCTGCCACTGGCGCTTCGAGCAGCAGCTCGCCGTGGCCCAGTTTGCCCAGCAGCGCCTGCAACCATTGCCCGGCCGGTTCATTGAGATCGCCCTCGCAATCGACCCTGTCCAGCAAGCGCTCAGCCCCCAGTTCTGCCAGGCGCTGATCGAGCTTGCGACCAAACCCGCAGAACTGTTCATAGCTGGAATCCCCCAGGGCCAGCACCGCATAGGGCACACCGGCGCAGCGTTGGGAGTGCTCACCATGCAGGCCACGCCAGAACGCCGCGCCGCTGTCCGGCGCGTCACCGTCGCCAAAGGTACTGGCGATCAGCAGCAGGCTGGCGGGATTGTCCAGTTGCTCCACAGCCACGTCTTCCATGCAGCGCAACTGGACCGGCAAGCCGACCTGGCGCAAGCGCTCGGCGCACTGTTCGGCCAGGGCCTGACCGTTGCCGGTTTGCGAGGCCCAGAGCAGCAGGTGCTTGTCCTGTACCGAGGCGTGCTGCTGATCGACCTGGACGGCCTCGATACGTTCGCCAGCGACCCGGCTCAGGGCCACCGCGCAGTACTTGAAGGCCGGTTGCAGCGACAGCGGATCGACCGCGTCGCTGGTCAGCGCATTGATCGCCAGGTTGTCGCCGTAGACGTCGTTCCAGTGAAACGGCGCAAAGCAGTTGCCCGCCAGTACCCGGGTGGTGATCCGTGCCGGCAGCAGCACCTGCCCGCGGCGTGAACGGATCTGCACCTGATCCTTTTCAGCGATGCCCAGGCGCTCGGCATCGTCCGGATGAATCTCCACGAACGGCCCGGGGTCGAGCTTGTTCAACGCCGCCACCTTGCCGGTCTTGGTCAGGGTGTGCCACTGGTGCTGGACCCGGCCGGTGTTGAGCACCAGCGGAAAGTCAGCGTCTGGCCGTTCGGCGCTGGGCAGGCAAGGCCGGGCAAAGAAGCGTGCCTTGCCGCTGGGGGTGGGGAAGGCAATGGCAGGCACCTGGCCTTGCGCATCACGCAGCAGGACCTGGCTGACACCGTCGTTGCGATAGCGCAGCGGGCTGCGATCATCCTCGCGTCCGGGTTCACACGGCCACTGCTGCGCTGCCTCACGCAAGCCGGCATAGCTGACGCCGCGCACATCGTAGCCGGTGGCCGGGTTCCAGGCCTGACGCAGCTCGTCGAACACCGCCTCGGCATTGGCGTAGCTGAACGCCTCGGCGTAGCCCATGGCACAGGCGATACGGGCAATGATCTGCCAGTCGGGCAAACTCTCGCCCGGCGCCTCGACGGCCTGGTTCATCAGGGTCAGGTTGCGCTCGGAGTTGACCATCACCCCCTCGCCCTCGGCCCACAAGGCGGCGGGCAGGAGGATATCGGCGTAGCGATTGGTCTCGGTGTCGAGGAAGGCATCCTGGGTGATCACCAGCTGCGCCGCCTGCAAGCCTTCGATCACCTGCTGGCGGTTGGCGACGCTGGCCACCGGGTTGCTGCAGATGATCCAACAGGCCTTGATCTGCCCGGCCGCCAGGCTTTCGAACAGCGCCACCGTGCCGTCACCGGCTTCGCTGCGCAGGCTGCCGGCTGGGATCTGCCAGAGCTGCTCGACGAAGGCACGATCTGCCGCGACCAGCGCCGAACGCTGCCCTGGCAGGCCGGGGCCCATGTAACCCATTTCGCGCCCACCCATGGCATTGGGCTGGCCGGTCAGCGAAAACGGCCCGCTGCCCGGCCGGCAAATGGCGCCGGTGGCCAGGTGCAGGTTGCACAGGGCGTTGGTCTGCCAGGTGCCATGGATGCTCTGGTTCAGGCCCATGGTCCAGCAACTCATCCACTCCGGGGCCTGGCCGATCCACGTTGCAGCTTGGCGGATATCGGCTTCGCGCAGCCCGGTGATGGCGGCGACCCGCTCAGGTGTGTAGTCCTCGAGAAAGGCCGGCATCGCCTCCCAGCCTTCGGTGTAGCGCTGGATGAAATCGGCGTCGCACTGGCCGTTCTGCCGCAATAGATAAAGCAGGCCATTGAGCAGCGCCAGGTCGGTGCCTGGCTTGATCTGCAGGAACAGGTCGGCCTTGGCGGCGGTGGCGCTGTGCCTGGGGTCGACGACGATCAGCCGCGCGCCGGCCTTGAGCCGGTCGAGCAGGCGCAAGAACAGGATCGGGTGACAATCGGCCATGTTCGCGCCAATCACGAAAAACACCTCGGCGCGATCAAAATCCTGGTAACTGCCCGGCGGCCCATCGGCGCCCAGCGACAGTTTGTAGCCGCTGCTGGCACTGGCCATGCACAGGCGCGAGTTGGACTCGATATGCCGGCTGCGGACAAAGCCCTTGGCCAGTTTGTTGATCAGGTACTGGGCCTCCAACGACATCTGTCCGGAGACATAGAACCCCAGGGCGTCGGGCCCATGCTCATCAATAATCGCCCGCAGGCGCTGCGCGGCCTGTTCGATGGCGGTCTGCATGCCGCGCTGCACCGGGTCGCGCTGACGCTGGTCACGCAAGTAGGCGTGCTCCATGCGCCCGGACTCGCGCAGCGGTTGATGGGCGGTCAGGCCCTTGGTGCACAGGCGGCCAAAGTTGCTGGGGTGCTGTTTGTCGCCACTGACCTTGGTCACCCGCCCGCCTTCCACGGTCATGACGATGCCACAACCGACGCCACAATACGGGCACACGCTGCGCACGCTGGTGCTGCTCATCGGCCTACCTCCTGATTGCGCAAACAAAAAGGCGCCCTGCTGCCCCGGCTTGAATCAACAAGCGGGGGCAACACGGCGCCTTTGTCGTGAACGGGGCAATCTGCGTTGATTGCCGGATGTTCAAGCTATAGCAAGGGCCGCGCCAGAATCGGCAAGGCCTTGCTGTGCGGGGCTCGGGCACTCACCGGCGGCTGCCAGGCTGCACCGCATTGGGCCCGCTTGCACCATCGGATGGCACAGCCAGCAGGCGTGGCCGTATCATTGGCGTACATTCAAAGAGACGAAATACCTTCCCCCATGAGCCAAGTGGTCCTGAAAAACGCCGAACAGCTGGCCCTGATGCGCACTGCCGGCCAGTTGCTGAGCCAGGTGTTCGCCCACCTCGACAATTTCATCGCCCCCGGGGTCAGCACCCTGCAGATCAACGACCGGGCCGAGGCGTTCATCGTCGATGTGCTCAAGGCGCGACCGGCGAGCAAGGGCCAGTACGGCTTTGCCTATTCGCTGAACACCTCGGTCGACCACGTGGTGTGCCACGGCGTGCCGCACGCCGACGAGGTGCTCAAGGCGGGCTCCATCGTCAACGTCGACATCACCCTGGAGCAAGGCGGCTACATTGCCGACTCATCGAAGATGTACTGCCTGGGACAGATCGATGCCGCCGCCCGGCGACTGGTCGACACCACCTATGCCGCGCTCTGGCAAGGCATTCGCCATGTGCGCCCCGGCGCGACCCTGGGCGATATCGGCCACGCCATCCAGCGCCACGCCGAAGCCGCTGGCTACAACGTGGTGCGTGAGTACTGCGGCCACGGCATCGGCCGGCAGATGCACGAGGCGCCCGAAGTGTTGCACTACGGCCACCCGGGCAGCGGCCTGCCGCTCAAGCCCGGCATGGTGTTCACCATCGAGCCGATGATCAACCAGGGCGGACGTGGCGTGCGCACCCTCAAGGACGGCTGGACGGTGATCACCCGCGACCGCAGCCTGTCGGCGCAATGGGAACACACCATCGCCGTCACCGCCGACGGTTTTGAAGTGCTGACCCTGCGCGAAGAAGAGCGCGCCATGCTGGCCAGCGCTTAACGCAGCGAATCCGGTTTGCCGCGCACCGCGCGGCTCTCTACAATCCGCGCCATTACGGCCGGCACCCGCACACTCCTCTACCGGCCCCGGAGCTTTTTCATGGAAGAAATCGAGCAGCACTGGCTGTACGCCCTTTCCGCGCCCATGGTCGCCCTCAACGGCGCCAGCTACACCGCGGCGACCTACTTCGAAACCGACGTGGAAGACGAGGCCGACCTGAAAAAGTGGTGGGGCATCAGCAATCGCCAGGAGCTGCTTAAAATCCTCACCATGGCCGACACTGGCCACGCCCAGCAGGTCAAGGACGCCTACTGGCAAGCCGCGCGCTGCCTGCCCAGCGAATGGCAGCAGGTGCTTGAGCTGTTGAGCCCACGCCAACGCATCCAGTACCAATTCGCCCTGCGCACTCTCGCCGACTGCGGCCAAGGCGGCGTACGCGCCTGGGACATCGGGCGCATGAGCTACCTGCTGCGTGCCGGCCTGCGCAAGGGCTACGTCAGCCTCGATGAAAGCCTCTGGCTGCACGGCCGCCTGGCCCTGCGTGCACGCCACTACTACAACGACTGGGACCGCTACCTGGCCGGTTACCTGTTTGGCAGGGCGCTGTGGAACTGCTCCAGCAGCAGCGACGAGGAACTGGCCCAGAACCTGGAACGCCAGGGCAGCGAACACTGGAACCGTTGCATCATGATGAACCTGAGCCAAAACGCCCTGGACTTTTTCGCCAACATTCCTTGGGACCTGCCGCTAAACCTGCCTGAATGCCCCGACACCCTGCCAAAGGATTGCTGGTCATGAGCTGCTGGATTCGCCTGGGCATCGAGCCGACCAACGATCCCGATGTCATCCGCGGCGCTTACCGCGCGTTGTTGCCGCAGCACCACCCGGAAACCGACCCGCAAGGTTTCCAGGCCCTGCGCGAGGCCTATGAGCACGCCCTGCGCCTGGCCCGCGACGAGCAGGATGAGGACCTTGAGCACAACGATCCGGTGCCTGCGCGCAATACACTGATCGAACAGACCATGGCGGACTTCGCCAAGCTGCTCGCCGACCCGACCCGACGCTTCGATCCGCCGGCCTGGCAGGCCTTCATCGATGGTTTCAGCAGCTTGAGCCTGGGTGACCAGGAACAGATCAGCTGGCACCTTTTGTACAACCTGATGGAGGCCGGCCCGTTGTCGCACGCCTGCGTGCAGCTGATGGCCACTCACCTGGGCTGGGAAAACGAAGTGCTGCGTCTGGAGGATCCGCGCCAGGCCGACGAATTCCTCGAAAGTATCAGCGAGCCAGACCCGTTCGACACCCGCGTGATGAAACACTGGTCGGCCGAAGCGCAGGTCGAAGCCCTGTGGTTCGCCAGGAACCTGGATTACTTCTACCATAACCGGCCGCTGTTCGAATTCGAGAGCTTCGCCACCCTGCACACCTGCATGCCGTTCCCGGATGACCAGGCCTATATCCAGCGCCTGCTGGCACAGCTGTGCCAGGCCGGCATCGGCAACACCTGCTTCTTTGCCTTGATCGCCGAGCAACAACGCCAGGCGCCGGACGATATCGACCTGCTGTATATGCTCGCCTGCCAGGCCAGCGACACCGGCCAGGTAGAGCTGGCCCGCCAGTGCTGGACCCGCCTGTGGCGCGAACACCAGTACCCGGAAGCCGCCCGCTGGTTGCTGAACCTGTACGCCAAGCAACAGCCGCAGCGCCTGCCGCTGCTGATCCTGGCCATGGATCGCCTGGATCCGGTATACGAATGGCCGCAAGACCTGAACGATCCAGGGCAGACCTGGGGCAGCCCGTCGCAGCGCCCGGAAACCGTGACGCGCTTGTTCGAAGCCGCGCGTAACGAGCACGAAGGTATCGCCGGGATTTTCGTCAAATGGCGCCTGGACGGCAAAGATGAACTGCCGCTGCTGGCCTGGCTGCTCGACGATCAGCCGGACCGCCAGTTGCAGCGCCTGTACCGCCACGCCTGGGCACTGACCCGCGGTGACAGCGGCCTGCTGCGGCAAATCCTGGACGAACCACTGGGCGATGATCCGCTGGAGATCCTGATCCTCGAAGGCTTCAAGTACCAGGCCGAGCAACAGTTGCGCTGGCTCAACCAGTCGCCGCTGGCCCTGGCCCTGACCGCCTTCATCAACAGCCCTTCGGCGCACCCGCAACTGCCCGAGGTGCTGCGCGAAGACAGCGGCTCGCCGGTGGCCCGCGACTGGCTGCGGCGGGTACGCAGCTACCCGGCCGCAACCCTGCCCAAGCTCACCGAGCTGATCAAGCCGGGCAACCTGATGCCCGAGCCCTATGGCGTGCAGCTGCTTTCGGAACTGGCCGAGGCCGGTATCGAGCTGCCGCGCCCGCCTGCCGATGACGGCCTGTGGACCTGGCACCGGCAGAACCTGTTCATGCTCGCCCTGATCGATGAACCCGAGCGTTGGCTGGCGATGGTGCCGACGCAACTGCTGGCAAGCCTGCCGTATGCACCTGGCCATCCGTTCGCCGGGTTGCAGCAGTTGCTGCTACGCCTGCAGAGCCAGCAAGGCAACGTCAATGGCCTGCTGGGCTGGCTGGACGACAACGATCCGCTGCAGCACTTTATCAGCCAGCGCCTGCTCACCGTGCAACAAGCCCTGGACAGCGCCAAGCTGCCCAGCAACCTGCAACTGTATGCCTGCCTGGAGCACGACCCGCACGCGTTTGACGATGACGTGCTGGGCATGATGGTGCTGTGCGGCATCCTCTATCACGACCCGAGCCTGAGCGCCGAGCAGCATGGCAGCCTGCTGCGGCGCATCTCCACCCTGACCTGCCCGGATGCCTGGTTCGAACCGTTTCGCAGCGGCCTGATCAAGGGCGAACCGGTGCGCCCGCCACGCAAGGTGCTGGAAGAAGACGAGCTGATCAACAGCACGCTGTTCTACAGCATGCTCGACGCCCTCAAGAACCTGGCACGCTACGGCAGCGCCGGGGTACCGCGGGCCAAGGTGCTCAAGGAGCTGCAGCGCGGCAAGGATTACCCGGGCATGGACGCCGGCATTCGCGCAGCACTGACGGCATTGCTGTCGTGGTCTGAGCGCCTGCTGCTGGCCAACACCGGCAGCCAGCCGGTACCGGCCTCGCACCTATGGAAACTGGGCAGCCGCCTGGGTCGCAAGGGCTATGGCGTACAGGTGGTCGGCAGCGTCTTGCTCGGGCCGATCCTCACCCTGACGGCCAGCACCTCGCTCGGGCAGGCCTTCTTCGGCCTGTTGTTCTTCGGCCTGCTCGGCAGTGCCACCCTGCGCCGTCTGCACGATATTGGCCGGGGCATCCCGACGATGATCATCTTCGCGATGCTGCTCCCGTTCCTGCACTTCTTGCCGTTGGTGCTGCTGATACTGCCAGGCGAACCGCTGCCCAACCGCTACGGCGTACCGCCCGTCCATCAGCCACAGGACAGCCTGGACAGTGGCCTGCAAGCCGCCCTGCGGCGGCTCAACGGTCAGTAACGCAGTTCGTCCAGCGCCTCGATGAGGCGCTGGCGAGCGTTGGCGATCTCTGTCGAATGCTGGCCGGCCAGGATCGCGCTGAACTCCTTGAGCCAGTCACCGATCAAGTCGCGGTCATCGCCCAGGGTCTGCGACCAGGCGCGCTCCAGGCGGGCCAGCAAGGTCCGGTTGGGCAATGCGTCGCGCGGGTGGATCTTCAGCCCGGCAAGGCGCGCATGGCTGGCTTGGCGCGCTTCTTCATCCAGCCCGGTAGGGCTGCGATCGATCACGTGGCTGAACTGCTCGCCAGTACCCGGCAAGGTGACATCGACTTCCAGCAGGCCGTTGATGTCGTAGCTAAAGCGCACGTCCAGGCGCTGGAGCTTGCCGTTTGGCGTCAGCGGGACCTTGAAGGAATCGACAAAGATGTTGTCTTCGACACTCGGTCGCTCGCCCTGATAGACCCGGATGCTGATCATTTTCTGTTCAATGTGGGTGCTATAGAACGGCTTGATCCGTGAAGTCGGAATCACAGTATTGCGGTCGATGATCGGCGCAAAGATCTCGCTCTGGTATTCACCATCCACCGCGGCGATACCCAGGGTGTAGGGGCAGACATCGGTGAGGATCAGCTCTTCGATCGCCGAATCGCGCGCCTTGCACGCCGCCTGGGTGGCGGCGCCGAGGGCAACGATGGTGTCCGGGTCGAGGTGGCGGTAAGGCAGGCGGCCGAACAGGGTCGAGACCATCTGCTGGATCACTGGCATGCGCGTGGCACCGCCGACCAGCACCAGGCTGTCGAGGTCACTGGCGCGCAGGCGCGCATCGCGCAGGGCCTGCTCGATCGGCGCACGAATCCGCGCCAGCAAAGGCGCCCAGATCTTCTGCGCACGGGCTTCATCCAGCGACCACTGGCGGCTGACGCCGTCACCGTTCCAGCTCAAGTGCTGCTCGCCCTCGCCCAGTTTGCACTTGAGCTGCTCGATGGCATCGGCAAGGCTGGCCAGGGCCTGGGGCGCAAGCATCGCGGGCTTGAGTTGCCAGTCCTGCAGGCAGGCCTGCAGCAAGGCGGCGGTAAAGTCTTCGCCACCGAGGAAGTTGTCGCCGGTCGAGGCATGCACCTCGATCAGCGGTAGCGCGTACTCCAGCACCGTGACGTCAAACGTGCCGCCGCCAAGATCGAAGATCAGCGTGCGCTCGAACTTCTGCTCGTGCAGGCCGTAAGCCATGGCCGCAGCCGTCGGTTCGTTGATCAGGCGCTGGACTTTCAGCCCGGCAAGCTCGGCGGCAAAGCTGGTGCGCTTGCGCTGCTCGTCGCTGAAGTAAGCCGGCACGGAAATCACCGCTTCGCTGATCGGGCAGCCGAGAAAAGCTTCGGCATCGGCCTTGAGCGAGCCGAGCACCAGCGCCGACAGTTCTTCGGGGCTGAAGGTCTGGTCACCGAGCGTGATCTTTTTTTCGCTGCCCATGAAGCGTTTGAAGGCGGCTGCGGTACGTTGCGGGTGGGTGGTCAGGCGCGAGCGCGCAGCCTTGCCGACCAGGATGCTGCCGTCTTCGTCGAGGCTGACCACCGAAGGAGTGAGCACGTCGCCGAGGGCATTGGGAATCAGTTGTGCCCGGCCATCTTGCCAGACCGCCACCAGGCTGTTGGTGGTACCCAGGTCGATACCCAGCATTGGCGCCGGGGAAGTGCTTGCATCCTGCATGTTCGATCTCTTGCTCAGAAGTGGGGCTGGCACGGAGAAAACAGTAGCGTCCCAGCGTACTGGTGGATTCTGGACGAATTCCAGAAACAAAAAAAGCGACCCTAAGGTCGCTTTCTTTGTGGCTTCCGGGTGTTCAGTGGGCCCTGGAAGCTAAATATGGCGCAGCGGACGGGACTCGAACCCGCGACCCCCGGCGTGACAGGCCGGTATTCTAACCGACTGAACTACCGCTGCGCGATACACTGAGAAGTGGTGGGTGATGACGGGATCGAACCGCCGACCCTCTGCTTGTAAGGCAGATGCTCTCCCGGCTGAGCTAATCACCCTTCGTCTCGGTGTGGCGCGCATTCTACGGAGCACCGCACACTCTGGCAAGTACTTTTTTAAAAAAAATTTTCAGGCGTTCCAAAGACTTAGCGGACTTGGCCTGAAGCGCCCGCTCGGAGAATAATGCCCTCCTTATGTGTTGAGGAGAGATTCACCCCATGTGGTTCAAAAACCTGCTGACCTACCGCCTGACCCAGGACATCCCGTTCGACCCCGAGGCACTGGAAACCGCTCTGGCCAGCAAGCCGGCTCGCCCATGCGCCAGCCAGGAGTTGACCACTTATGGCTTCATCGCCCCGTTCGGCAAAGGTGAAGACGCACCGCTGGTGCATGTCAGCGGTGACTTCCTGCTGATCGCCGCACGTAAAGAAGAACGCATTCTGCCGGGCAGCGTGGTGCGCGATGCGGTCAAGGAGAAGATCGACGAGATCGAAGCCGAGCAGATGCGCAAGGTCTATAAGAAGGAGCGCGACCAGATCAAGGACGAGATCATCCAGGCCTTCCTGCCGCGCGCCTTTATTCGTCGCTCGATGATCTTCGCCGCCATCGCCCCCAAGCAAGGCCTGATCCTGGTCAATTCGGCCAGCGCCAAGCGTGCCGAAGACCTGCTGTCGACCCTGCGTGAAGTCATCGGCTCGCTGCCGGTGCGCCCGGTGACCGTGAAGATCGCCCCGAGCGCGACCATGACCGACTGGGTCAAGACCCAGCAGGCCGCGCCTGACTTCTATGTACTGGATGAGTGCGAGCTGCGCGACACCCACGAAGACGGCGGCATCGTCCGTTGCAAGCGCCAGGACCTGACCAGCGACGAGATCCAGTTGCACCTGGGCACCGGTAAGGTCGTGACGCAACTGTCGCTGGCCTGGCAGGACAAACTGTCGTTCGTGCTCGACGACAAGATGGTCATCAAGCGCCTGCGCTTTGAAGAGCTGCTGCAGGACCAGGCTGAAGAAGACGGCGGCGACGAGGCCCTGGGCCAGCTCGATGCCAGCTTCACCCTGATGATGCTGACCTTTGGCGAGTTCCTGCCGGCGCTGTTCGAGGCGTTGGGAGGAGAAGAAATCCCGCAGGGGATCTGACTTCAAGCTTCAAGCTGCAAGCTTCAAGCTGCAAGAAAGAGCAACAGCCACGCGCGCTGCCTTTGCTTGCAGCTTGTCGCTTGCAGCTGATAGCTTATGCCCCCTGTGAGGACGGCCTCACGACGCACCGCGTGACCATTCCGGGGACGGCCCCATCGCTTGATGGAGACTCTGCATGTCCTGGATCATCCTGTTTTTCGCCGGCCTGTTCGAAGTCGGCTGGGCCGTCGGTCTGAAGTACACCGACGGCTTTTCCCGCCCCCTGCCCACCGTACTGACCGTTGCCGCGATGGTCATCAGCCTCGGCCTGCTGGGCCTGGCCATGAAAGAGCTGCCGCTGGGCACTGCCTACGCAATCTGGACCGGCGTCGGCGCAGTCGGCACGGTGATCGCCGGGATCATCCTGTTCGGTGAATCCATGGCCCTGGTACGGCTGGTCAGCGTGGCGCTGATCATCTGCGGCCTGGTCGGGCTCAAGGTCAGCACCAGCTGACCCTGCCCCGCCGCTTCAGCGTGAGTCGCCGCGCAGTGCGCTGACCCGCTCACGCAGCATTGCCGGCTCTGCCGCTTCCACCGGGACGGCAGAACCGGCCACCAGGGTCACCCGCGACCACAAGCGGCGAAAGAAGCCCTTGGCCGGATCGCGGCTGAAGAAACTCCCCCACAGGCCCTGCAACGCCATCGGAATCACCGGCACCGGTGTCTGCTCGATGATCCGGCTGAGGCCGCCCTTGAACTCGTCGATTTCACCGTCGCTGGTCAGCTTGCCCTCGGGGAAGATGCACACCAGTTCACCGTCAGCCAGGTAAGCGGCAATCTGCTTGAACGCCCGCTCGTAGGTCTCGATATCTTCACTGCGCCCGGCAATCGGAATCGCCCCGGCGGTACGGAAGATGAAGTTGAGCACCGGCAAGCGGTAGATCTTGTAGTACATGACAAAGCGAATCGGCCGGCGCACCGCGCCACCGATCAGCAACGCATCGACGAACGACACGTGGTTGCAGACCAACAGTGCTGCGCCCTGATCAGGAATCTGCTGCAGGTCACGGTGCTCGACGCGGTACATGGAATGGCTGAGCAGCCAGATCATGAAACGCATGGTGAACTCGGGGACGATGCGGAAGATATAGAAATTCACCGCGATGTTGAGCAGCGACACCACCAGGAACAGCTGCGGAATGCTCAGCTCCAAGAAGCTCAGCAGCACCACGCTGAAGATCGCCGAGACCACCATGAACAGTGCGTTAAGGATGTTGTTGGCGGCAATCACCCGCGAACGCTGGTCTTGCGGGGTGCGCGACTGGATCAGTGCATACAGCGGCACGATATAGAAGCCGCCGAACACACCCAGACCGAGAATCGACCCCAGCACCCACCAAGCCTGGGCGATGCCCAGTACCGCCAGCCAGTCGTACGGCGCGGCCGCCGGCAGGATCTCGCCGGAGTGCCACCACCAGAGCAGGCCGAACAGGCTCAGGCCGAAGGAGCCGAACGGCACCAGGCCGATTTCCACCTTGTGCCCGCTCATGCGCTCGCACAACAGCGAACCGACGGCGATGCCCACCGAGAACAGGGTAAGGATCAGGGTCACCACGGTCTCGTCGCCGTGCAGCCATTGCTGGGCGTAACCGGGGATTTGCGTCAGGTACACCGCGCCAATGAACCAGAACCACGAGTTGCCGACGATCGAGCGCGACACCGCAGGCGTCTGCTTGAGGCCCATGCGCAGGGTGGCCAGGGTCTGGTTGGCGATGTTCCAGTTGATTTTCAGCTCCGGCGTAGAAGCTGCGGCGCGCGGAATGCCACGACTGGCCAGGTAGCCCAGCAGCGCCACCAGCACCACCGCCGATGACGCCCAGACGCCGTAATCGGCGCTGGACATCAGTACCCCGGCACAAATAGTACCGGCGAGGATCGCCAGGAAGGTGCCCATTTCCACCAGGCCGTTGCCGCCGACCAGCTCTTCCTCGCGCAGGGCCTGGGGCATGATCGAGTACTTCACCGGGCCGAACATGGCCGAGTGGGTGCCCATGCCGAACAACGCCAGGAGCATCAGCAAGGGTATCTGGGTCATGATGCCAATGGCACCGACCGCCATGATCGCGATCTCGGCCAGCTTGATCACGCGGATCAGCGCGTCCTTGGCGTACTTCTCACCGAACTGCCCGGCCAGCGCCGAGAACAGGAAGAACGGCAGGATGAACATCAACGCGCAGGCGTTGACCCAGATGGCAGTGTCCTGGCCGTGGGGGCTGGCGATCTTGTAGAGAAACAGCAGGATGACCGACTGCTTGAACAGGTTGTCGTTGAACGCACCCAGCGACTGGGTGACGAAGAACGGCAAAAAGCGCCGTTTGCCAAGCAGGCTGAATTGTGAAGATTGACTCATCGTCCGTGTACCTGAGTGAGGCTTTGTTATTGGATACGCGCAGGCCGCACAAAGCCACAAACACCCAGGTAAATGCAATCTACTTGTTCAGGCCGGCAATGCACGGCGACACGAACAGCTCGCCATGCCAGGCACCGCGCAGGGTCAGGGCGGTGACCAGCAGCCACAGTGTGGCCAGGGCCACCACCAGCAGCATGCCCAGCTCATGGAAGAAACCCAGGCCCAGCCAGGCCGCCAGTTTCAGGGTGGCCAGGGTGTACACCCCCAGCGGGAAGGTAAAGCCCCACCAGCCGAGGTTGAACGGCATGCCGTGGCGGATGTAGCGCAGGGTGATCAGCACTGCGGTAAGCAACCACCACAGGCCCGCGCCCCACAGCACGATCCCGGCAATCAGGCCCAGGCCACGGGCGATTTCACCGAGGCTGCCGAGGCCATTGGCGGCGAAGATCGCCGGGGCATCGGCGCCGAGCAGAAGCATGCCCAGGGCACCGGTACCGATCGGCCCCAGGGCCAGCCAGCTCGACGCCGCCATGTTGGCCTGCGGCAGCTTGTGCAGGGCCATGCGCAGCATGAGGATGGTGAGGATGCTGAACGCCACCGGCAACGACACCGCCCACAGCACATAGCTGGTGATCAGCACCTGAAACTGCGTGTGCGCATCCACCAGGTGCGGCGCCAACAGGCCGCCACTGGCGGCGGCAACTTCAGCCGCCACCACCGGCAGCAACCATACCGCGGTCATCTGGTCGATGCTGTGTTCCTGGCGGGTGAACATCAGGTAGGGAATGGCCACGCCGCACAGCAGCGCCAGGCCGACGTCGAACCACCACAGCGCCTCGACCCAGGGCAGGATGCCTTCGCCCCAGCGATTGATGCCGAACACCAGGCAACCGTTGAGAATGGTCGCCAGCCCCATGGGGATGGTGCCAAAGAACATCGATACAGTGGAATGGGCGAAGATCCGCCGCGCTTCGTCAAAGAACAGCACCCAGCGCGCGGTGTACAGCAAGGTAAACAGCACGAACAGGCCGATGGTCAGCAACCACAGGGATTCGGCCAGGCCGCGCAGGCCTGGTACATCAACCTGCGCCAGGGCCAGGGCGAGCACGCCGGTGCCCATGGTCGCGGCGAACCAGTTGGGGGTGAACTGACGAATCACTTCGCGCGGGTGCGCCAGCTGGCTCAGCGGGCGTAACGGCGAGGTGCGGGTTTGGCTGCAAGGCATGATGGATTCTCCTGTCCTCCGGTGAGGTTGAGCTCATCTTATGCCTGAAAAATATATCTATATAACGGGTATTTTCTCTATCTGTTATCGGTTTTACAGATATACAGATTACCTCGCCCAACGCGTATGCTCAGCACCGATAACAACAAGGACGTGGTTAACAATGCTCACCGCTATCAAAAGCTACTCGGCGCAGGTTCGCCTGCTACTGGCGACCACCTTCATCCTGACCCTGGCCCGGGCGATCACCCTGCCCTACCTGGTGGTCTACCTTGCACAGAACTTCGCCCTGGACATCAGCGGCATCGGCCTGATGATCGGCGGCGCACTGATCGTCGCCTCATTGCTGAGCCTGTACGGCGGCTACCTGATCGATACCCTGCGCAGCTACACGGTGATCATCGCCGCGACCCTGACCTTTACCCTGGCCTTCATTGGCGCGGTGGTCAGCCGCGAACTCAGCCTGTTCTTCCTCTGCCTGGTGCTGATCAACCTGGCCCTGGCAGTGGTGGACATTGCCGCCAAGGCCGGCTTCTGCGCGCTGCTGCCGCTGGAGGAGCGCAGCGAGGTGTTCTCGATCAAGTACACCCTCAGCAACGTCGCCTACGCGGTCGGCCCCTTCGTCGGCGTGGCGCTGGTGCTGCTGGATGATCACTTGCCGTTTTTGCTCTCGGCGCTGCTCGGCCTGGCCATGTGCCTGAGCTACCGGCGCTGGGGCGAGCGCGCGGCGCGGGCGCGGGTCGAAGGCAACGAACAGGCCGGGTTTCTCAGTGTCGGCGTGCAGCTGGTGAAAGACCGCCGGCTGATCTGCTTCACCCTCGGTGGAGCCCTCAGCGCGGTGGTGTTCGGCCAGTTCACCGCCTACCTGTCGCAGTACCTGGTGGTAACCAGCAGCGCCAGCGAGGCGGCGCGCTACATCAGCTACCTGGTGGCCACCAACGCGGTGACGGTGATTGCCTTGCAGTATGTGATTGGCCGGCGCATCAGCAGCCGCCAGCTGATGCCCTGGCTGATCGCCGGCATGGCGCTGTTCCTGGTCGGCCTGCTGGGTTTCTCGCTGGCCCAGTCGCTGCTGGTCTGGTGCCTGGCGATGCTGGTGTTCACCCTCGGCGAGATCATTGTCATCCCCGCCGAGTACATGTTCATCGACAGCATTGCCCCGGAGCATCTGCGTGGCGTGTACTACGGCGCGCAGAACCTGTCCAACCTCGGCGCGGCGCTGGGCCCGGTGATCTGCGGCTTTGCCCTGGCGCACCTGGTGCCGGTGGCGACCTTTTACCTGTTGATTTTTTCGGTGCTGCTGGCAGCGCTGTTCTATTACCTGGGGGCCCGCCCTGCCGCACCTCAAGCCGAACAGGTGGCGGCCGAACGCTGACCGAACAGGCCGAACGCGGCCAGCAGACACAGGGCCAACAAGCCCAGGGCATACACCTGGCTAGTCGCGATCAGGCCAAAGTGGCGAACCATGAAGCCGGCCAACAAGGCCGGCAGGCAAAACGCCAGGTAACTGAGCACATAGAAGGTCGACATCAACCCGGCCCGCTCGTGAGCTTCGGCCAGTGGCAGGGTGCTGCGCAAGGCACCGAGAAAACCGGCGCCGAAGCCGCTGCCGGCCACCAGCGTGGCGATGAAGAACAAACCCAGCGCAGCACTGTGCAGCGCCAGCAAAATCAGCGCCACACCACTGGCCAGCAGCACCGTGCCCAGACGCAGAACGCGTAGTGCCGGTTGCTGGCGCAGGCTGAAGATTGCCGCCGCGCCGCTCAACGTCAGCGCGGCGACCAGCGCCCCACCGGTAAGGTTGGAGGTGGACCCCGTGGTTTCGCGCACCAGCGACGGTGCCAGCGACAGAAAGAATCCACCCAACGCCCACACCGCGATATCCACTGGCAACATCCGCCACAGGGCGCGACGGGCTTGCACCGGCACGCTCAAGGCCGGCTGCAGGGACGCCCAGGCTCCGCGCTGGCGGCTGACGCTTTCCGGCAGGCGCAGCAGCAACAGGGTCAGCACGGCAAACAAGCCCAGCAGCAGCCAGTAGGCCAAGCGCAATGGCCATGCAGCATATTCGACCAACAGGCTGGTCCCCAGCGCACCGCAGGCCATACCCAGTAACGGCGCCAGGCTGTTGACCAGCGGCCCCTGGTGGCGATCGGTATCGAGCAAGGCCGCCCCCAGCACGCTGGTGGCCATGCCGGTGGCAAAGCCCTGCAACACCCGCGCAGCGAGCAACCAGGCGACGCTGTCGGCGACGATGAACAGGCCCATGGCGCCGATTTCCAGGAGCAAGGCCGCAAGGATCAAAGGCCGGCGGCCAAGGTAATCCGACAACGAGCCGACCGTCAGCAGCGCCGCCAGCAGGCTCAGGGCATAGACGGCAAAGATCAGCGTCAACGTCGCCGCCGAGAACTGCCAGGCCTGTTGATACAGATGGTACAACGGCGTCGGCGCACTGGAGGCGGCGAGAAAGCCCAGCAAAGCAACGGCCAGGTACACCAGGCGAAAACCCCGGGCGCCCGGGGGTATGGATTCAAAAACCATCAGCACTCCCAATAAAAGCTAACGATTAGCTTTAGTGCAGTGTGCGCGCCCTCCAGCCTTAACGCAAACCCTTTGTGTTAAGGTTTGGCCCATGGCGATCAAAGAAGGTATCCGCACGGGCGGCCGCAGTGCCCGTGTGCAGCAATCAGTCCATGCGGCCGTACGCACGTTGCTCCAGGAGCAGGACCGGGCGAGCCTGACTGTGCCCCAGATTGCCGCCCGCGCCGGCGTCACCCCGTCGACCATCTACCGGCGCTGGGGCGAACTGGCAGCCTTGCTGGCCGATGTCGCCGTCGAGCGTGTGCTGCCCGACGTTGCACCGCTCGACACCGGCGAGCTGCGCGCCGACCTGCGCGCCTGGACCGAGCAATACCTCGACGAAATCACCTCCGAGCCAGGCCGCAACCTGATGCGCGACGTACTCAGCAGCGCCTGCCCGGGTTACTGCACCCATATCCTGCGCGGGCAGCTGCAGGTCATTCTCGATCGTGCACAGGCGCGCGGCGAGGCCTTGCCGGACATCGAGCGCCTGCTCGATTTGCTCGTCGCGCCGACCGTCTACCGCACCTTGTTCGCCGAAGCCCCGCCAACCCTGGAACAGCTCTACTGCCTGCTTGACCTGGCCTTGCCCGGCTAAGGCCTGCGACGCTCTGCCACTGCGACCATCGTCGGCGCTGACGAAGCCTCTGCGGCGTGCCAGACTGATTGATCGAGGTTCGCTGTCGGGCTGAATCACCCTTTTGCTTCGGAGTTGTCATGTCGCTGTCCAGTGGGCTGATCGCCGTGGTCGCCCTGGCCTATATGGCCATCATGTTCGCCATCGCCTTCTACGGCGACCGCCGCAGCACGCCGCTGCCGCCGCGCCTGCGTGCCTGGGTGTACAGCCTGTCACTGGCGGTGTACTGCACCAGCTGGACCTTCTTCGGCGCCGTCGGCCAGGCCGCCGAACAACTCTGGGCATTCCTGCCGATCTATCTGGGCCCTGTATTGCTACTGCTGTTCGCCCCCTGGGTGCTGCAGAAGATGGTGCTGATCAGCAAACAGGAAAACATCACCTCGATCGCCGACTTCATCGCCGCGCGCTACGGCAAATCCCAGAGTTTGGCGGTGGTGGTGGCGCTGATCTGCCTGATCGGCGTGCTGCCCTACATCGCCCTGCAGCTCAAGGGCATCGTGCTCGGCGTCAACCTGTTGATCGGGGCTGGCGCCGATGCCACCGGCAGCCGCGTGCAGGACACCGCGCTGGTGGTGTCGCTGGTGCTGGCGCTGTTCTCCATCGTCTTCGGTACGCGCAGCCTGGATGTCACCGAACACCACCGCGGCATGGTCCTGGCGATTGCCTTTGAATCCCTGGTCAAGCTGCTGGCCTTCCTCGCCGTCGGCGCCTTTGTCACCTTCGGCCTGTTCGACGGCTTCGACGACCTGTTCAGCAAGGCGCAACTGGCGCCGCGCCTGGAAGGCTTCTGGAACGAGACCATCAACTGGCCGTCGATGATCGTGCAGACCGGCGTGGCGATGATGGCGATCATCTGCCTGCCGCGCCAGTTCCACGTCACCGTGGTAGAGAACATCGAGCCCCAGGACTTGCGCCTGGCACGCTGGGTGTTCCCGATGTACCTGATCCTCGCCGCACTGTTCGTGGTACCGATCGCCCTGGCCGGGCAGATGCTGCTGCCAGGTTCGGTGCTACCGGACTCCTTCGTCATCAGCCTGCCGCTGGCCGAAGCCCATCCGGCGCTGGCGCTGCTGGCCTTTATCGGCGGCGCTTCGGCGGCCACCGGCATGGTCATCGTCGAAGCCGTGGCGCTGTCGACCATGGTCTCCAACGACATGCTGCTGCCCTGGCTGCTGCGCCGCAACAACGCCGAGCGGCCGTTCGAAGCCTTCCGCCACTGGATGCTCTCGGTGCGCCGGGTGACCATCGTCGTCATCCTCCTGCTGGCCTACGTCAGCTACCGCCTGCTCGGCTCCACCGCAAGCCTTGCGACCATCGGCCAGGTGGCCTTTGCCGCCGTGACCCAATTGACCCCGGCCATGCTCGGCGCCCTGTACTGGAAGCAGGCCAACCGCCGCGGCGTGTTCGCCGGCCTGGCCGCCGGGGTGTTCCTGTGGTTCTACACCCTGGTGCTGCCGATTGCCGCCCACAGCCTGGGCTGGTCGCTGACGCTGTTCCCGGGCCTGGCCTGGCTGCACGGCAACCCGTTGAACCTGCCGATCACCCCGCTGACCCAGGGCGTGGTGCTGTCGCTGGCGGGTAACTTCACCCTGTTCGCCTGGGTGTCGATCCTCTCGCGAACCCGGGTGTCCGAGCACTGGCAGGCCGGGCGTTTCATCGGCCAGCAGACCAGCGCACGGCCGAGCAGCCGTTCGCTGCTGGCGGTGCAGATCGACGACCTGCTGCACCTGGCCGCACGCTTTGTCGGCGAAGAGCGCGCCCGGCAAAGCTTCATCCGCTTTGCCTACCGCCAGGGCAAGGGCTTCAACCCCAACCAGAACGCCGACGGCGACTGGATCGAACACACCGAGCGCCTGCTCGCCGGCGTACTGGGGACCTCCTCGACCCGCGCGGTGGTCAAGGCGGCCATCGAAGGCCGCGACATGCAGCTTGAGGATGTGGTGCGTATCGCCGACGAAGCCTCGGAAGTGCTGCAGTTCAACCGCGCCTTGCTGCAAGGGGCGATCGAGAACATCAGCCAGGGCATCAGCGTGGTCGACCAGTCGCTGCGCCTGGTGGCCTGGAACCGCCGCTACCTGGAGTTGTTCAACTACCCCGACGGGCTGATCAGCGTCGGCCGGCCGATTGCCGACATCATCCGCTACAACGCCGAGCGCGGCCTGTGCGGCCCGGGCGAGGCCCAGGTGCACGTGGCAAGGCGCCTGCACTGGATGCGCCAGGGCCGCGCGCACACCTCAGAACGCCTGTTCCCCAATGGCCGGGTGATCGAGCTGATCGGTAACCCGATGCCCGGCGGTGGCTTTGTCATGAGTTTTACCGACATCACCCCGTTCCGCGAAGCCGAACAGGCCCTCAAGGGTGCCAACGAAAGCCTCGAACAACGGGTGGCCGAACGCACCCATGAACTGTCGCAACTCAACCAGGCACTGACCGAAGCCAAGAGCCACGCCGAAGCCGCCAACCAGTCCAAGACTCGCTTCCTGGCTGCGGTCAGCCACGACCTGATGCAGCCGCTGAACGCCGCGCGGTTGTTCTCGGCGGCGCTGTCGCATCAGGGCGATGGCTTGTCGGCCGACGCCCAGCAACTGGTCCAGCACATGGACAGCTCGCTGCGCTCGGCCGAAGAGCTGATCAGCGACCTGCTGGACATCTCGCGCCTGGAGAACGGCAAGATCACTCCCGACGCCAAGCCTTTTGCCCTCAACGAGCTGTTCGACACCCTCGGCGCCGAATTCAAGGTCCTGGCCCAGCAGCAAGGCCTGGATTTTCGCCTGCGCGGCAGCCGCCTGCGGGTGCAGAGCGACATGAAACTGCTACGGCGAATTTTGCAGAACTTCCTCACCAACGCCTTCCGCTACGGCAAGAGCCCGATCCTGCTGGGTGTGCGCCGCCAGCAAGGACGGTTGTGGCTGGAGGTCTGGGACCGTGGCAGCGGCATCGCCGATGACAAGCTGCAGGTGATTTTCGAGGAGTTCAAACGCCTGGACAGCCACCAGACCCGCGCGGAAAAAGGCCTGGGCCTGGGCCTGGCAATCGCCGACGGCTTGTGCAAAGTGCTCGGGCATCCGCTTGAGGTGCGCTCCTGGCCGGGCAAGGGCAGCGTGTTCCGCGTCAGCGTGCCACTGGCCACGGCGCCGGCGGTAGCGCTGGCCAGCCCCGCCGAACAGGCCGGGCAGCCACTGGCGGGCCTGCAGGTGCTGTGCGTCGACAACGAAGACAGCATTCTCATCGGCATGAACAGCCTGCTCAGCCGCTGGGGTTGCCAGGTGTCCACCGCGCGCAACCGCGCAGAATGCGATGCCCTGCTTGCAAACGGCCTGCGCCCGCACCTGGCGCTGGTCGACTATCACCTGGACGACGGCGAGATCGGCACCGAACTGATGGCCTGGCTACGCACCCGCCTCGGCGAGCCGGTACCTGGCGTGGTGATCAGCGCCGACGGGCGCAGCGAGATGGTCGCCCAGGTGCATGCCGCCGGCCTCGACTACCTGGCCAAGCCGGTCAAGCCGGCGGCCCTGCGCGCCCTGCTCAATCGGCATCTGAGCCTGGCCCAGTAAGGGCGCTGGCGGCCAGTGGGTCGCCTTCGCTCATGGCCCGTTCGAGCAGCTCGGCAGGCAGGCTCTTGCTGGCCCGGGCGCCGAGCAGCTTGAGCTGTTCGCTGCGGCTGATCAGGTTGCCACGGCCTTCGCAGAGTTTGTTGCGCGCCGCGCTGTAGGCTTTGTCGACCTGCTGCAGGCGGTTGCCCAGCTCGTCCAGGTCCTGGATGAACAACACGAACTTGTCATACAGCCAGCCGGCGCGCTCGGCGATTTCCCGGGCGTTCTGGCTCTGGCGTTCCTGCTTCCACAGGCTGTCGATAACCCGCAAGGTGGCCAGCAACGTGGTCGGGCTGACGATCACGATCTGGCGGTCGAAGGCTTCCTGGAACAAATTCGGTTCAGCCTGCAAGGCCGCCGAAAACGCGGCTTCGATGGGCACGAAGAGCAAAACGAAATCCAGGCTGTGCAGCCCTTCGAGGCGATTGTAGTCCTTGCCGGACAAGCCTTTGACGTGATTGCGCAGCGACAGCACATGCTGCTTGAGCGCGGCCTGAGCGATCTCGCTGTCATCGGCGGCAACATACTGCTGGTAAGCGGTGAGGCTGACCTTGGAGTCGACCACCACTTGCTTGTCGCCCGGCAGCATGATCAGCACGTCGGGCTGGAAGCGCTCGCCGTCGGCGCTCTTGAGGCTGACCTGGGTCTGGTACTCGCGGCCTTTCTCAAGCCCGGCGTGCTCCAGGACCCGCTCCAGAATCAGCTCGCCCCAGTTACCCTGGGTCTTCTGGCCCTTGAGCGCCTGGGTCAGGTTGGTGGCTTCATCGCTCAGGCGCAGGTTGAGCTGCTGCAGGCGCTCCAGCTCCTTGGCCAGCGAGAAGCGCTCGCGGGCTTCCTGCTGGTAGCTGTCTTCCACGCGTTTTTCGAAGGCCTGGATGCGCTCCTTGAGCGGGTCGAGCAACTGCCCCAGGTGTTGCTGGCTGGTCTGGGCGAAGCGCTGCTCGCGCTCATCGAAGATCTTCGTGGCCATTTCGGCGAATTGCGCGCGCAACTCGTCACGCGAGCCCTGCAGGTCGTCGAGGCGTTGCTGATGGCTTTCCTGTTGTTCACGCAGCTCGGCGCTCAGGGCTGCGCTGTGGGCATCCAGGCGACGCAATTCGGCTTCGCGGGCAGCGCGTTCGAGCTGCCAGGCGTGCGCGGCGTCGCGAGCGTTGTCGCGATCGATCTGCAACAGCTCAAGCTCACGGGCCTGGGCAGCCAGGGTAGCCTGCTTGGCGGCGTTGGCCTGGCCCAGGTCGCTGATTTCGTCGCGACTGGCATCCAGTTGGGCGAGCAGGCCTTCCTGGGCCAGTTGCACGTTGCTCAGGCGCTCCTCGAGCAAGGCTGCTTGCGCCTGGCGCGCACTCAGGCGCCGCTGCACCTGCAGCACCAGCGTCAGGCACGGCACGGCCGCCACCACGATACCCAGCAGAATACTGGTCAGATCCACTGCCATACCCACCCCGATCTCCCTCGGCCAACGATCAACGGCTCAGCTTATCAGCCTTGGGCCTGCGCGCCGCACTCAGGCGTCAGGCAATTGCCTGAGCAGGCGCACGGCTTCCTGCGAGCCCTGGGCCGCCGCCTGTTCCAGCCAGTAACGGCCCTGGGCCGGCTCATTCAATTGCCCCTGGGCACACAGGCGGCCGTACTCGAGCTGCGCCCGGCGGTCACCGGCCCGCGCGGCCTGGCGCAGCAGTTCATGGCCGATACGCCGGTCGCGGGCATTGCCGCAGTCACGGCAGAGCATCTGCCCCAGGCGGCTCTGGGCGACCACCACACCCTGGCGCGCCGGCTGCTTGAGCAGGCGCCCGGCGAAGTGCTTGACGTTGGGGTTGTCACCCAGGCGCGGGCTGTCGAGCAACCACAAGGCAACCTTCAAGGAGAAGCGCTTGGGCTCGGGCAGGGGCGGTTGGGCAGCAGGAGCAACGAGGGTTTTGGAGCGAAACTTCATAAAAAACAGCGAAGGCAACTCGAGAGGCGCGCCACTCTACTCCATTTCTCTGACAATGGCCCGGTGCTTTTTTGCACTTTTTTTCAAAATATTTCAGCGTTTTTTCTTGACGTCAGGGCGGGCATTTTGTCCCTGGCAGAAGACTGCCGAAGGATTGTCGGACACCGGCTAAAAAGCTGGCACGCCCGTCCTAGAGCAAGCGCTCGGGACAATCCACAGAAGCTGTGGATAACTCGGTGGACAACCCCCTAAACCACCCCGCAAACCCCTATGAAATGGGGCTTCCAGTCAAACTGTCGATTTTTTCACCAGCTAAAATAAGTGTTTTTTTTCATTGACTTAAGGCAACGGCCAAGTCATTGGGAGCCACCTGCCGCGTTGTTGCAGAGCTGTAACAGCGGCTGCCCCATGTGTGCACAACCGCCCCGAAGCGAGGCATTTCCCTGCACGAAATTGGCACGTTCCCTGCCTTACAGCGCTGGAAAGGTGGTGAAATAGCACTTCACAGCGAGCCAGGAACGCGACATACTGGCCGGCTCGCCAGACGAAAACTTACAAAGCTTGCCAAGACCGGCAGACTCCTGTAGTCTTGCCGCCGTTAGTACCAAGCTGAAAGTCAATTCTGGCCAAAGCAGTCCTTACAGTGCCCTGCCCCTCACTTCGGACAGGCCTGTTGAAACCAGGACCGGCCCACTCGATGGCTCCCCAGGTAAATCACTTCTTACTCTGACCGAGCCAACCTGCAGATTGATCAGGATCTTCACCCAGCGGCATTGAACCCGACCCTGGTGTGTTGCCTGTCCTCTGACGTACCTACCAGTCAGCCCCAGCGCCACATGATAAATGCGCCCAAAACTGGCTGCCCTGTTCCAGTCAGGTTCTTCGCACCGGCTTAAATGCCTGCGTTACTGGAACGTTTTATATGTGCACGGATCAAAACCGTGTCTATTGCAGGAACATCTAATAACTATGAATCACTCTATCCATACTCAGGCTGCCATTCGCACCCTTTCCCAGGCATTTGCCCCTCTGAACTGCTTGATCCTGGCGTCGCGCAAAGGCGGCTTCAGCTTCACCCTGGTCAACGAGCACGGCATTGCCCGTCACAGCGAGCGCCTGTACCCAGAGCAATACTCCGAAGCCGAGCCGCTGCAGGCCGTCATCGAGCGCACCCGTCAGGCCCTGGTGGCCTGATCCGCACGATGCTGCAAACGCTCAAGCCCCGCCCTCTGGCGGGGCTTTTTTATGCCTGGTAAATCTGCCGAATCCCCCTGTGGGAGCTGGCTTGCCAGCGATGAGGGCAGCCCTGGCTAACGTGTTGCGGCCATCGCTGGCAAGCCAGCTCCCACAGGAATTTGGCCATCCTTTAGTGCGAATCACTAATCGCCACACGGCATATGATTTATAACTAAAAGCCGTAAATGTTTTAAAAACAGGCCTTTACAGCACGAATATGACACTAGACTTCAACTCAAGCGGCAAAGGCCGCTTCCGGCGGGCCGGACCGACTCACCAGCTGCCAAGCTCCAGCGTCCGCCGGTCAATTTCAAGTTCGAGGGCATCATGGGTATCGCCGCGAGCGAGTTGAGCCAATTTGTCATTCGTCCAACCCTGGTTTATCTGGGCCGTCACTGCGCCAGCGCCGAAGCCCTGCTGCTCGGTGTCGCCGCCAGCCAGTCGGCCCTCGGCTCGGCCCTGCACGACCGCCGCGGCCACGGCCTGTACCGCATCGGCGAACTGCGCCACCAAAGCCTCTGGGACCAGTTCCTGGCCCGCGACCCGGACCTTGCCAGCCTGGTCCGCGGCCTGGCCAGCCAGCATGCCTTTCTCAGCGGCCCGCACCTGGAACTGACCGTCAACCTGCGCTACGCCACCGCCATCGCCTGGATGCTGATCGAAGAACAGGCCCCCGAACTACCCGCCGCCGACGATTTACTGGGCCTGGCACGCATCTGGCGACAAACCTTCCAACCCCAGGGTCGCCTGCGCGATTTCACCAGCGCCTGGCAAACCTGCGTCGCCCCTGTGACTCTTCAGGCCTGCTGAGAGTCACTGCTTCCCAAAATCGGAAAATTCCCGCCATCTTGGTAGGATTGTCCTACAAAACCGCTCTATCTCCTGCGATACAGCCTATAGCGCTGCGGGCGAAATGTTGGTAGTTTTCGCCCCGGAGATCCCAAGGAGTTCTAATAATGAAAAAAGTCATGCTCAAAACCTCTCTCAGCCTCGCCGTCACTCTCGCCTCGACTCAACTGTTCGCCAGCGGCTTCGCCCTCAACGAACAAAGCGTCAGCGGCATGGGCACAGGTTTCGCGGGTCGCTCTTCTTCTGCCGATGATGCCAGCACCATTTTCGGCAACCCCGCCGGCATGTCGCGCCTGAAACGCGAGCAAGTCACCGTCGGTGGTGCCGCTCTCATCGCCAAGTCCGATATCAGCGGCAGCGGCACCTTCGGTGGCAGCAACGACGGCGACATGGTTCCGGTCGTCGGTGTGCCGATGGGCTATTACGTCAAACCTATCGATGACCATTGGGCCTTCGGTATCGGCATGTACGTGCCGTTCGGCCTGGTAACCGACTATGAAAGCGGCTTTGCCGGCCGCTACTTCGGCAGCAACAGCGAAGTCCAGGTCATCACCCTGCAGCCAACCATCAGCTACGCCTTCAACGACAAGGTCTCGATCGGTTTCGGTCCGACTATCAACCGTATCGACGGCACCCTGGAATCCGCCTCGCTGAACCGCACCTCCCTGGGCAGAAATGACGGCAAGGTCAAGATCTCCGGTGATGACACCGCCATCGGCTACAACATCGGCGTGCTGGTACAGGCAACCGACAGCACCCGCGTAGGCCTGACCTACCACTCGATGGTCGACTACAAGCTCGAGGGTGACACCAAAATCAGCGGCTCCGGCTTTGGCCCACTGAACGGCAGCAAGTTTGATGCCTCGTTGAAGATCAAAACGCCGGAATCGGTCGACTTCTCCGTCACTCACGAGCTGGATGCCAACTGGACACTTTATGTCGGTAGCACCTGGACGCGCTGGAGCCGCCTGGAAGCCATCACCGTCAACAACGAAGGTGTTCCTGCCCCCCTGGCACCTGCCCTGGGGCAGATCAGCGAAGAACAGAACTGGCACGATACCTGGGCTCACGCCATTGGCGCAGCTTACAAGCTGAACAAGGAATGGACCCTGCGCGCCGGCTTCAGCGTCGACCAGTCGCCGACCAACAATACCAACCGCTCGCCACGCATCCCTACAGGCGACCGCAAGGTGTTCAGCCTCGGTGCAGGTTGGAGCCCGAACGACGACATGACTGTCGACATCGCCTACTCCTACCTGATGGAAGAAGACGTCAAGGTTCGCCAGAACACTTCGCCTACCGACCCGGCGCACTTCAAAGGCTCCTACAACGCCAAGTACGAAAACAGCGCTCACGGCCTGGGAGCATCGCTCACCTACCGCTTCTGATTCATTCCACGTCGCAGAAAACCGCCAATCCTGGCGGTTAATGAGATGGTCACCCCGACACCCTGCGAGGGCTACGCTTTCGCAGGGTGTTTTATTTCCGGAGGCCATCACCATGAGCGATTTGGCACTGGTCGGTATCGACCTAGGCAAACACACCTTCCATTTGCACGGCCAGGATAAGTCCGGCCGAGAGCTGTTTCGCAAGAAACTCTCACGACAGCAAATGATGCGGTTTTTTGCCAATTTGCCAGCGTGCACCGTGGTTATGGAAGCGTGTGCCGGTGCACACTTCGTCGCTCGCGAGCTGGCTGCCTTAGGGCATCAGGTCAGGCTGATCTCGCCTCAATTCGTTAAGCCCTTTGTCAAAGGCAATAAAAACGATTTCGTCGATGCGCAAGCAATCTGCGAAGCCGCTTCACGCCCCTCGATGCGTTTCGTTTCGCCCAAGACCGAAGCCCAGCAGACCCTTTCTGTGTTGCATCGCCTACGCGAGTCACTAATCCGCGACCGCACCAAGGCCGTCAACCAGATGCATGGGTTCTTGCTTGAGTTCGGCATTAGCTTGCCGCAGGGGCTGGCGGTCATGAAGCGTCTGTCTGCTGTACTGGCGGAGCACGAGCTGCCTGTTCGGCTGACGGTGCTACTGCAACGTCTGCACGGCCATTTTGTGTATCTGGACGAGCAAATTAAGGAGCTGGATAAAGAGCTGGCAGGCCAGCTGGCCGACGATGATCTAGGGCGTCGTTTGCTGAGCATGCCCTGTGTCGGGCCGATCACCGCCAGCCTGCTGGCTGTGGAAATGGGCGACGGCCAGCAATACGGCTGCAGTCGAGATTTTGCGGCATCTCTAGGCTTGGTGCCCAGGCAATACAGCACAGGCGGCAAAGCTAATTTGCTAGGTATCAGCAAGCGTGGCGACAAGAATCTGCGACGGCTGTTGGTGCAATGCGCCAGAGTCTACATGCAGCACCTGGAGCGGCAGAAAGGGCCGTTGGCGGACTGGGTGCGAGCACTTCTGACGCGGCGGCACTCAAACGTAGTCGCCTGCGCGCTGGCCAACAAGCTCGCCCGCATAGCTTGGGCGATTTCTGCTCACCACACCCAATACGAAACAGGGCCAGGCGCCTTGAGCGCCTGACCCTGCGGTTGTTGCTGTACCACGACTCACCTTTCAGGTTTTGCGATAGCTGAGCAATAGATGAACTGAACGGCCTACCGGCCTGGCGAAGATCCTGGCATAAAAATCGGCTCTCGAAGCCGAGCGGTTTTTAAGGATCGTCAGGCGCGACTCTCATCGTGGCGCGGGGCTTGCCCCAATTTGACGCCGGATAGATTTAAGCAAGCCAACCATTTCATCCGTTAATCAGTATTGCAAAAAATGGGGTGACCATAGATTTTTCATGCTTGCTCGCAAGGCCAGAGGTGGGCCAGGCGGCCCTGTAAGTAGTCCATGAACAGCCGCACCTTGGCCGTCATGGCAAAGCGGTCGGTCACGCACAGGTAGACGTCCATCGGCTCGGTCTGGGCATAGGCCATGGCCGATTGCGAATACTCGAACAACGCCACCAGCTGGCCGCGCTCGAGCAAGGGCCGGGCGACAAACTCGGCCAGGCGGGCAATGCCGCCATCCTGCACGGCCATCTGGGTCAGCACATCGATGTCATCGCTGATCAGCACCTTGTCGAACTCGGCATCGAAGCGCAGCCCTTCGCGGACAAAACCCCAGCGCAGAAAACGACCGTCCACCGGGTAGCGGAACACCAGGCAGCGATGCTCCTTGAGTTGCTCTGGCGATTGCGGCCAACCGGCTGCCGCCAGGTAACCCGGCGACGCACAGCAAATGAACGGCACCCGGGCGATGTGCCGGGCCAGCAGGCCATCTTCAAGTTGCGGCTGGATTCGCAGACTGACATCGACACCTTCCTGAACGTGGTTGACGCGCCGATCATTCGTAACCAACTCAATTGAAAGCTGCGGATAGCGCGCGCTGAACGCCGGAATCAACGGTGCCAGTACGTGACGGCCGAACGCCGAGGACGAAGCGATGCACAAGCGCCCTTTGGGCTCGCAATCCGGGGTGGTGACCGCCTGCTGCGCCTGCTCGAGGTCGCGCTCAATGTGTTTGACCTTGTCGTAGTACAGGCTGCCACTGGGGGTCAGGGCCATGCTACGGGTAGTACGCGCGAGCAGGCGCACCTGCAGGTGGGCTTCCAGGCGGGCGATATTCTGGCTCACGGCGGCGGCACTCAGGCCCAGGCTACGAGCGCCACCGGCAATGCTGCCGGCTTCGACAACCTTGATGAAACTCTTGATCGAACCGAGCAGGTTCATGACAGGCTTCCGGGCATTCGTAAGATCTTCTTTATAAAGACCTAAGTCCGAGGCGTCTACCCCGGCCACAGGCAGCCTTGTTAGGCTGCGCCCTCATCCACTGCCAACGGAGTCCGCATGACGACCCAGACCAGCGTCCGCAGCCGACGCAAGCTCGGCGTTCGCGCCACCCCTTACGTGTTCGCCTTCTACATGTCGGCGATCATGGCCCTGCTGATGTGCTTTGTGATTACCGCCGCCAACGCCGGCATCGACGAGCAGTACCTGGGCAACGTGCTCAGGGCCTACCAACTGGCCATGCCGGTGGCCTTCGCCTGCGTACTGGTGGTGCGCCCGATCGTGCTCAAGCTGGTGGCCTGGACCGTGCACGCCAGCCACTGAGGCAGCTCAGGGCTGGGAAGCGATGGCCTTCTCGATCGCCGCCTTGAACGCCGGATCATCCGGCTTGGTTCGGCTGGAGAAGTTAGCCACCACCTTGCCCTGGCGGTCGATCACGTACTTGTAGAAATTCCACTTCGGCGCGCTGCTCTGCACAGCCAGCGCCTTGAACAGTGGCGTGGCATCACTGCCGCGCACCGGCTGGGCCTGGGTCATGGTGAACGTCACGCCGTAGTTGGCGTAACAGACCTTGGCGGTCTTCTCGGCGTCGGCGTCTTCCTGCTTGAAGTCGTTGGACGGCACCCCGAGCATTTCCAGACCCTGCCCGTGGTATTGCTGATAGATGCTCTCCAGCCCTTTGAACTGCGGGGCGAAGCCGCAATAGCTGGCAGTATTGACCACCACCAGCGGTTTGCCGGCAAAGCGCTCACAGAGGTTGATCTGCTCCTTGCCGCGCAGCTCCGGCAGCGTGCTGTCGAGCAGCGCCGGGCACTCGCCGGCCAGGGCATTGGCAGCGGCGGCCAGGGTCAACAGTGGAACCAACATCCAGCGTGTGCGCATCTTTTTTCTCCTTGAAACGGACCTGGAGAAATCAGAGTACTCCTAGCACACGCCCATGCCCAACTGCATCAACGCCAGACCGCCTTCATGCCAGCCCCACCAGGCCAGCGCCAGCACCAGCACGGCGGCGAGGCCGAGCACGGTGCGAATGGCCATAGGGCTCATGCCGCTTGCGCCTGCAAGCGCGCGACCGGGCGCTCGCGTACCGGCCAGTTGAGTGCTGCGGCGAGCAGGCTGAGAAGGATGGAAATCTGCCAGACAAGGTCATAGTTACCGGTCTGGTCATACACCACCCCACCCAGCCAGCCACCGAGAAACGCGCCCAACTGGTGAAAGAGGAAAACGATCCCACCCAGCATCGACAGGTTACGCACACCGAACAGGGTGGCCACGGTGCCATTGGTCAAGGGCACGGTCGACAGCCACAGCAGACCCATGGCGATACCGAACAGATAGGCACTGAACGGGGTGATCGGTGCCCACAGGAACAGCACGATGACCACCGCGCGCAACAGGTACAGGGCGGTCAGTAGGCGCGGCTTGGACATCCTCCCGCCCAGCCAGCCGGCGGTGTAGGTGCCGACGATATTGAACAGCCCAACCAGCGCCAGCACGGTGGTGCCGATGGTGGCCGGCAGGTGCTGGTCGACCAGGTAGGCCGGCAGGTGCACGCCAATGAACACCACCTGGAAACCGCAGACGAAAAAGCCCAGGGCCAGCAGCCAGAAGCCTGAATGCGAGCAAGCTTCGCGCAAGGCCTGGCCGAGGGTCTGCTCATGGCCATCGCTGGGCAACGGTCGATCGCGCAACAACCCTACCAACGGCACGATAAAGGCCACCAGCAAACCCAGCACCAGCAAGGCCGCCGACCAGCCCAGCCAGCCGATCAGGCCCAGTGTGCCGGGCAACATGGCGAACTGGCCAAAGGAGCCGGCGGCACTGGCGATACCCATGGCCATGCTGCGCTTCTGCGCCGGTACGGCACGGCCGACCACGCCGAAGATCACCGAGAACGAAGTGCCCGACAGGCCGATACCGATCAACAGGCCGGCACTGAGCGACAGGGTCAGGGCCGAGTCGGACATACCCATCAGCACCAGGCCGACGGCATAGAGAATACCGCCGACCATCACTACCTTGGCCGCCCCCAGGCGATCAGCCAGGGCGCCGGCAAACGGCTGGGCCAGGCCCCAGATCAGGTTCTGCAAGGCAATGGCGAAGGCGAACACGCCACGGCCCCAGCCAAAGTCAGCACTCATCGGCGCCAGGAACAGGCCAAAGCCGTGCCTCACGCCCAGCGACAGCGCCAGGATCAGCGCCGCGCCAAGGAGAATCCACCCACTGGTTCGCCATACCGATGTCATTTTTGTTGTCTCCAGTGCCGCAAGGTTATGCGGGTATATACCCGCTTATAATCGTAAAAAGCTCAGGCCAGCAACTCCAGCAGGCGCACCAGTTCGTCGCGCTGGCCCTCGCCAAGGGTGTTGATCAAATCGCTTTGAGCCTGCTCCCAGGCCGGTTCCGCTGCCTGTAGGCGGGCCCTGCCCTGCTCGGTCAACAGGACGATACGATTGCGCAGGTCCTGCCCTTCGGCCAACGCCACCAGGCCGTCGGCCTCCAGCACCCGCAGGTTGCGCCCCAGGGTGCTGCGGTCCAGGCCCATGGCCTCGGCCAGGGTGGAAATACTCGGTTGGTCCAGGCGCCGCAAATGGCGTAGCAGGGAAAACTGCGCAACATTGATCCCGAAGCCGTCGAGGGCCTCGTCATAGTGTCGGCTCACCCCGCGGGCGGCGCGACGCAGGTGGGTGCAGATGCATTCGCTGGTCAACATAATGCGTGTATATACCCGCACCTGGGCAACTGCAAGCCTTTATTCGCCGCTCACAGCACCAGGGCGATCAATACCGCCAGCTCCAGCAGCTCCAGCATGGCCCCGGCGGTATCACCGGTAGTACCGCCCAGACGACGGACCATCAACCGGCGCAGCCAGGCGAAGACCGCTGCGGCAACCAGCACAGCCCACAGCCCTTTGAGCCCTGCCAGCAGTACACAGGCCAGCGCGCTGAGCAGCAAAACGAGCGTGCCCGACCGACGCGGCAGGTGATCCGCCAAGGCCTGGCCCAGCCCGCCGCTGCGCACATACGGCGTGCTGAGGAACAAGCCCAGCAACGCCGCACGGCCAATCAACGGCGCGAGCAACAGCAGCAGCCCCTCGCCGCGCTCGATCAGCGCCAGCAAGGCACAGAACTTGAGCAGCAGCACTAGCACCAGGGCAACCACGGCAATCGGCCCGCTGCGTGGGTCTTTCATGATCAGCAGGGTGCGCTCGCGGTCGCCGAAACCGCCCAGCCAGGCATCAGCACTGTCAGCCAGGCCATCCAGGTGCAAGGCACCGCTGAGCAGCACCCAGGCACTGAGCAGCAAAGCACCATGAAGCAGCAACGGGCTGCCAGCCAGCAGCGCGTTCAGCCCCCAGAGCAGCGCCCCGAACAACAGCCCCACCAATGGGTAGAACAGCAGCGAGCGGCCCATCTGCTCCGGCGCCGGCATGCCCGGCAAGCGCACCGGCAAGCTGCTGAGAAACTGCAGGGCGATCCAGAACGCCAGCATCTCAGTGCACTTCCCGCAGGCTGCCGTCGGCCAGCAGCTCAAGGCGAAACAAGGCGCCATGGGCCACTTCGACCTGCAGTAATTGTTCTCGGGGCAGGCCACGGGCGCGGGCCAGCAACAGGCGCATCACGCCGCCATGAGTGACCAGTAGCAAGTGCTTGCCGGCATGCCCCTGGTGCAAGGCGCTGATGGCCTGCAATACCCGTGCGGAGAAATCCGCCACGGGCTCGCCGCCTGGCGGTGTGAAAGCATAAGGGTCAGCCCAGAATTGCCCGAGTTCGGCTTCGTGGGTGAGCATCAGGTCTGCCGCACTGCGCCCTTCCCACTCGCCGAAATGCAGCTCCTGCAGCCCCGGCGCCAGTTGCAGCGGCAGGTCCAGCTGGGTGCCCAACGCTTCGGCAAAGCGTGCGCAGCGTTGCAATGGCGAACTGACCAGCGCATCCCAGGGCCCCGCAGCCTTCACCGCCGCCTGCATCTGCGCCCAGCCCGTGTCGGTCAGAGCATCGTCGAGGCTGCCGCGCAGGCCGCCGCCCCGTTCGGTTTCGCCGTGGCGCAGCAGGTCGATGATCATGCCGGACGGTCCGCAACCGCGGCTTCGGCGAAGGTCGCCATCTGCCCGTGCAGGTCGCAAGCCAGGCGCAGTAGCGGCACCGCCAACGCCGCACCACTGCCCTCGCCCAGGCGCAAGCCCAGCTCCAGCAGCGGCTCGGCGTCGAGCGCGGCAAGCACCCGGCGATGCCCGGGCTCGGCGCCGCGATGGCCGAACAGCAGCCAGTCACGACACTGCGGGTTGATGCGCGTGGCTACCAGGGCGGCGACGGTGCAGATAAAGCCATCCACCAGCACCGCGACACCGGCCTGGGCGCACCCCAGGTAGGCACCGACCAGCGCGGCGATCTCGAAGCCGCCAAAACACAACAGCCGTTGCAGCGGGTCGTCGCCAAGGTCCGCGTGCTGTTTCAGGGCACGCTCGATGACCTCGGCCTTGTGCCGTACACCGGCGGCATCCAGGCCGGTGCCCGGGCCGCTGAGCTCGGTAGCCGGGCAACCGAGCAAGGCACAGGCCAAGGCGCTGGCGGCAGTGGTGTTGCCGATGCCCATCTCCCCGCCGATAAACAGCCGGGCACCGCTGGCAGCGGCGCGCAAGGCACTCTCGCGCCCGCCCTGCAGGGCCAGCAGGCCCTGTTCGTGAGTCATCGCCGGCACCTGGGCGAAGTTGGCCGTACCGGGGCCGACGCGCAGGTGGCGCACACCCGGCAGTTCCAGCGCCAGGTCGATGGTGCCCAGGTCGATCACTTCCAGTTGAGCATTCAACTGCCGCGCCAGCACACTGATAGCGGCGCCGCCGCTGACGAAGTTGTGCAGCATCTGCCCGGTCACCGCCTGCGGATAGGCGGAGATGCCTTCGGCGACCACGCCGTGATCGCCGGCGAAGATGGCGATCCAGACCTGCTCGACGCTCGGTTTGAGCTGGCCCTGCAGGCCGGCCAGTTGCACCGCCAGTTGCTCCAGGCGGCCCAGCGAACCGGCCGGCTTGGTCAGTTGCTGTTGACGCGCCAGGGCCTGTTCGCGAACAGCCTGGTCAACAGGACGGCAGGCTTCAAGCCACCAGGTTTGACTCATAGTGCAGGTCCTTTGAGGGTAAGTGGCAGGCCGGCGACGGTCAGCACCACGCGCTGGCAGCGCTCGGCAATGGCCTGATGCAGCCAGCCGGCTTCATCGACATAACGGCGGGTCAATTCGCCCATGGGCACTACGCCCAGGCCGGTTTCGTTGCTGACCAGGATGATTTCGCCCGGCAGGCCCGCCAGGCAGTCGAGCAGCGCCGAGCGTTCAGCCGCCAGGCGCTCGGGGTTGTCGAGCATCAGCAGGTTGGTCAGCCACAGGGTCAGGCAGTCGACCAGCAGGCAACGTTCGGCACCGGCAGTGGCGCAGAGCACCCGAGCCAGTTCCAGCGGTTCTTCGATCAATGCCCACTCGGCCGGACGCCGCTCGCGGTGCAACTGCACCCGCGCATTCATCTCGCCATCGAGCGGTTCGCTGGTGGCGATGTAGGTGACCGCCAAGCCGCTCTGGCTGGCCAACTGTTCGGCCAGGCGGCTCTTGCCCGAACGGGCGCCGCCAAGAATCAGGTTGAGCATGTCAGTTCAGTCCGCAGAGTTGGCGCAGGCGCGCGGTGTCCAGATGCTGCTCGACCAGGTCGGCCAGGCGCTCGATGTCGCGTTCGCGCAGGGCGTGATAGTCGATTTGCTCTACCTCCTGCAGCCCAGCCCAGCGCAACAGCGCGGCGCAGCTATGCGGCGCCTCGAACAGGCCATGCAGGTAGGTGGCGAAGATCTGCCCGTCGGCACTGAGGGCGCCGTCGGCGCGGCCATCGTCCAGTTGCACCGCCGGGCGCTGCAGGGCCGGCCCCTGGGTTACGCCGGCATGAATCTCGTAGCCGCTGATGGCTGCCTGTTCCAGTTGCAGGGTGCCAGCGACATTGCGCAACTGCTTCTCGGCTTCCAGCACGGTGACAAAGTCCAGCAGCCCCAGGCCATCGCTGGCACCGGCAGGCCCCTCCAGGCCCAATGGGTCTTCCACACGCTGGCCGAGCATCTGCAGCCCGCCGCAAATGCCCAGCACCTTGCCGCCATAACGCAGGTGGCGGCTGATCGCCTCGTCCCAACCGCGCTCACGCAACTGTGCCAGATCGCCGCGTACGCTCTTGGAGCCAGGCAGGATGATCAGGTCGGCCGGCGGAATCGGCTGGCCGGGGCCGATGAACTGCAAATCGACCTGCGGGTGCAGGCGCAGCGGGTCGAAATCGGTGTGGTTGCTGATACGCGGCAGCACCGGCACGATGACCTTGAGCTGACGCCCGGCCTTGAGGCCCTGGCGCTGGTCGATGCCGTCTTCGGCTTCCAGGTGCAGGTCCAGCACATAGGGCAGCACGCCCAGCACCGGTTTGCCGGTACGTGCTTCGAGCCAGTCCAGGCCCGGCTGGAGCAAAGCGATATCACCGCGAAAACGGTTGATGACAAAGCCCTGGACCCGTGCCTGTTCGCTCGGCGAGAGCAATTCCAGGGTGCCGACCAGATGGGCGAAGACCCCGCCGCGGTTGATGTCGGCAATCAGAATCACCGGGCAGTCCACCGCCTCGGCGAAGCCCATGTTGGCGATGTCGCCGGCACGCAGGTTAATCTCGGCCGGCGAGCCGGCACCTTCGACCATCACCAGCGGATAGGCCGCGCTCAGGCGCTGGTGCGAGGCCAGTACCGCCTGCATGGCGATGGCCTTGTAGTCGTGATAGGCCACGGCATTCATGCTGGTGACCGCGCGGCCATGGACGATCACCTGGGCACCGGTGTCGCTGTTGGGCTTGAGCAGCACCGGGTTCATGTCGGTGTGCGGCGCCAGGCCGGCCGCCTGGGCCTGGACCGCCTGGGCCCGGCCGATCTCGCCACCTTCGGCGGTCACGGCGCTGTTGAGCGCCATGTTCTGCGGTTTGAACGGCACCACCGCAACGCCCTGGCGCAGCAGCCAGCGGCACAGCGCGGTCACCAGGGTGCTTTTGCCGGCATCGGAGGTGGTGCCCTGCACCATCAGGGTGGTCATGGTTGTTCCTTGCGGTATTCGCTGAAGGCCAGGGCCAGGCGCTGGAAGTCCTGCTCGCTGGCCGGCAGGCCGAAGCGCAGGCTGGGCGGCTGGGTGAACAGGCGCAGGAGGATACCGCGCCGGGCCATGAATTCATGCAGCTGCGCCGCCTGATCGGTGACCAGATACTGGAACAGGTCGCAGCTGCCGTGGGGGGCAAAACCTGCCGCGCTGAGTACCCCGGCCAAACGCTGGCTGGCAGCGGCGCAGCGAACAATCTGCTGTTGATGCGCGACGCTATCGAGCAGGCAGGCCTGGCCGAGGACCCGGGTCGGGCCGCTGATGGTCCAGGGCCCGAGCTGTTCGGCGAGCAGCTGCAACAGATGACGTTCAGCCAGGACAAAGCCCAGGCGTACACCGGCCAAGCCAAAGAACTTGCCGAACGAGCGCAGCACAATCAGCCCGGAGCGCTCGGCATGCGCGGCGATGCTGTGTTGCGGGGTGTTGTCCATGAAGGCTTCATCGACCAGCAGCCAGCCGCCCCGGCGAGCCAGGCGCGCGTGCCATTCCAACAGTTGCTCGGCAGATATCAACCGAGCGCTGGGGTTGTTGGGGTTGACCACTACCAGCACGTCGAGGCTGTCGAGGTAGTAATCGACCTGATCTTCAGGCAATTCGCGCACCCGGTGCCCGGCGCGGCGCCAGCCTTCGGCGTGTTCGGCGTAGCATGGCGACAGGACGCCGACCGTGCCGGGGCGGCGCAGACGCGGCAAGGCCTGGATCGCCGCCTGGGAACCGGCCACCGGCAGCAGTTGCTCGACCTGGTAATACTCGCAGGCCGCCCGCTCCAGGCCGTCGTCGGTCTCGGGCAGGCGCGCCCAGGCGCGCAGCGGGATCTCGGGGATTGGATAAGGCCAGGGAGCAATGCCGCTGGACAGGTCCAGCCAGTCTTCGCGGGCAATGCCGTACTGCTGCACTGCGCGTTGCAGGCGACCACCGTGTTCAAGCATAGAATTCAGCCCCCAGGCACACCAACAGCAACCACAACCACACGCCCTGGCAGACCAGGCGCCAGCCGCGCTCGATGGCCTCGGCATCGGCCTGCGGGCCTTCGCCCAGTTGCGGGCGCTGGTGCAGCTCGCCGTGGTACACCGCCGGGCCGCCCAGCTCGACACCCAGCGCCCCGGCGCCGGCAGCCATCACCGGGCCGGCGTTGGGGCTGTCCCACAACGGCGCCTGGCGCCGCCAGCAGCTCAGGGCCAGGCGGGTCTTGCCCAGCAGCGCGTAGGTCAGGGCCACCAGCCGCGCGGGAATATAGTTGAGCAAGTCGTCGATTTTCGCGGCGGCCCAGCCGAAGCGTTCGAAGCGTTCATTACGATAGCCCCACATCGCGTCGAGGGTGTTGCTCAGGCGATAGAGCACCACCCCCGGTACGCCAGCGACGACGAACCAGAACAGCGCGGCAAACACCGCATCGCTGCCGTTCTCCAGCACCGATTCGGTGGCGGCGCGGGCCACGGCGGTTTCATCCAGCTCGCGGGTTTCGCGGCTGACCAGATAACCTACGCGCTGCCGGGCTTTTTCCAGGTCGCCCTGGCGCAAGGCTTCGGCCACCGGCGTCACGTGCTCGCCGAGGCTGCGCAGGCCCAGGGCGCAGTACAACGCCAGCACTTCGACCAGCCAGCCAATGTACGGCAGCCAGGACAGCAGCATGGCCACGAAGGTCAGCGGCACCACCGCCAGGAACCAGGCGCTGACACCATGGCTGCGCCAACCACGGCCACCGGCATTCAAGCGTTGCTCCAGACGCCCGGCCAGGCGCCCGAAGGCCACCAGTGGATGCCGGCGCTTGGGCTCGCCCAGCAGCGCATCCAACGCCACCCCGGCCACCGTCAGCAACGCCACACTCATCAAGACTCTCCCCAGTGATTTTCAAACAGCATGTCGTGCAGCGGTCGCGCCGTGGTCCAGCCTTCGAGCACCAGCATCGGCGCCGGGTAAAACGCCTGCACCGGGCCCAGGCAAAGGATCGCAAGCGGCTTGGCGCCGGCCGGCATGCCCAGCAACTCGGCCAGGGCCTGGGGCTCGAACAGCGACACCCAGCCCATGCCCAAGCCTTCGGCGCGGGCGGCCAGCCAGAGGTTCTGGATCGCACAGGACAGCGACGCCAGGTCCATCTCCGGCAAGGTCCGGCGGCCGAAGATATGCGCTTCGCGTTCATCCATCAGCGCGGCGACCAGCAGTTCGGCGCAGTCGTTGATCCCTTCGACCTTGAGTTTCATGAAGTCGTCGGAGCGCTCGCCCAGGGCTTGCGCGGTACGCAACCGCTCCTCTTCCACCAGGGCCTGGATACGCTGACGTAGTTCCCGTTGAGTGATGCGGATAAACCGCCAGGGCTGCATCAAGCCGACGCTGGGCGCCTGGTGCGCAGCCTCAAGCAAACGGGCGAGCAGTTCAGGGGCGACTTCGCCGCCGCTGAAATGGCGCATGTCACGGCGCTCGCCGATCGCGCGATAGACCGCCGCGCGTTCGGCTTCGGTAAAAGCATGTTCGTTCATGGACACAACAGCGCCGCCGACGCCTGGGGGTTGGAAGCAAAGTAGAAATGCACGTAGGACGCCGTCAGCCGCCCGTGGCGATAGACCGCCTCGGCACCGCGGCCACCGTTGGGGCTCTGGCCACGGGCAATCGGTTCAAGTTCGGTGCTGGTCAGCGAGTGATGGTAGGTGTGCCCGCGCAAGGTGCCTTCGGGCAGTTCCACCGCCTGCAGAGCCAGGGCGGCCAAGCGCTTCTGCATCACCGCCTCGCCGGCCAGCAGGCCGAGCAGTTCGGCACGCTCGCCGCCGACATCGGTAAGGGCCTCGAGCAGGTAAAGCATGCCGCCGCATTCGGCCAGCAATGGCTTGCCGGCGTGATGGTGGGCGCGAATGGCTTCGAGCATCGGTGTGTTGCTCGCCAGCGCCTGGTGATGCAGCTCCGGGTAACCACCGGGCAGGTACAAACTGTCAGCATCCGGCAGGCTGGCATCATGCAGCGGCGAGAAGAACGCCAGCTGCGCCCCCATGGCCCGCAGCAGGTCGAGGTTGGCGCCATAGGTGAAGGCAAAGGCTTCGTCGCGGGCAACCGCGATGCGCACACCCTGCAACAAAGGCTCGATCGCCCGCTCGGTCGGCGCGGCGAACCTCACCGCCGGCGGCAAGGCCGCATCGCAACTGGCACCCAGGGCGGCGGCAGCCGCATCCAGGCGGGCATCGAGGTCGTTCAGCTCACTGGCCTGCACCAGGCCCAGGTGGCGGCTGGGCAGCTCGATGCCGGTTTCCCGTGACAGACCGCCGTACCAGCGCAAGCCTTCGGTCAGGCTGCCTTCGAGCAACTGGGCATGGCGCAGGGTACCGACGCGGTTGGCCAGTACCCCGGCAAACGGCAGGTCCGGCTGATAGCGCGCCAGGCCCAGGGCCAGGGCGCCAAACGTCTGGGCCATGGCCGTGCCATCGATCACCGCCAGCACCGGTACGCCAAAATGACGGGCCAGGTCAGCGCTCGATGGCGTGCCATCGAACAACCCCATGACCCCTTCGATCAGGATCAGGTCGGCCTCAGCCGCCGCTTCCCACAACAACCGGCGGCTTTCCTGCTCGCCGACCATCCACAGGTCAAGCTGATACACCGGCGCACCGCTGGCGCGCTCAAGGATCATCGGGTCGAGAAAATCCGGGCCGCACTTGAACACCCGGACCTTGCGCCCCTGGTTGCGATGCAGGCGCGCCAGCGCGGCGGTCACTGTGGTCTTGCCCTGGCCGGAGGCCGGTGCGGCAATCAATACCGCCGGGCAATGGAGCGCGTCACTCATAGTTCGACGCCCTTCTGGGCGCGAATACCGGCCTGGAAAGCGTGCTTGATCATGCCCATTTCGGTGACGGTGTCGGCCAGTTCGATCATTTCATCCTTGGCCGCACGACCGGTGACGATCACGTGCTGCATCGGCGGGCGCGCCTGCAGGTCGCTGAGGACCTGGTCCAGATCGAGGTAACCGTGCTTGAGGGCGATGTTCAGTTCATCGAGCACCACGAAGGCGATCGACGGGTCCTGGAGCATCTGCCGCGACACCGCCCAAGCGGCTTCGGCGGCGGCGATATCACGCTGGCGGTCCTGGGTTTCCCAGGTAAAGCCCTCGCCCATCACGTGGTAGCGCACCTGCTCGGGAAAACGGCGGAAAAACAGCTCCTCACCGGTGCTGTTGCGGCCTTTGATGAACTGCACCACACCGCACTGCATACCGTGGCCCATGGCCCGGGCAAGCATGCCGAAGGCCGAACTGCTCTTGCCCTTGCCGTTGCCGGTGAGCACCAGCAGCAGGCCGCATTCGTTGGGCGAATTGGCGATGCGCTCGTCGATGACGGCCTTCTTGCGCTGCATACGGGCCAGGTGGCGTTCGTCGCGCTCGGTGGATTCAGTCATGAGGTTCTCCGCAAACCACTGTCGGCCGGCCCGCAACGAGCCTGGCAGCCTGTGGTTGCTCAAGGATCGCGAAGGAAACGGCGTGACAGATGAATGGATATGGCAGACGGAAAACGCGCAGGGCTGCGGCACAGGCCGGAGGAACCGCGCATCACCCTCCGTGATGCCGTTGGCTGTTACAGGCCGGTCTCCGGGCTTGTGAGCGGGGCCATGAACACCCGGGACCGCGCGCCTTCCCGGGTTGAACACCCAGTGGCCCTGCGCGGCCTTGACTCACCTACCGTTGCGGGGGCAGCGCCGGATTCGCGCGCCTTGCACGCCCACCGGCTTCCCTGTTTCACCCTGCCAGGCCATAGCCCACAGAGCACCTGAAACAAGTCGCGAAGGTTAGAGGGTTGCACCCGGAGCGTCAATGAAAGGCGCTGAACTGGCCTGGATCAATGGCGCCTTTGTCATCTTGTGTAACACTGACTTCAGTGATATCAAATAGCCATAACTTCGGCTGTACTCGATCACAACTATAAGGGAGAGCAGCATGCAAGGCCTGATCATCAATAACGCGCGCCTGGAGTTCCTGCGCTCCGCCCTGGAACGTTGGGTTGATTGCATCGACCGCTTCAACCAGACCCTCGGCGATGGCGAGGCGCCCTACTGGCACGGCGCCCAGGCCAACCTCGGCCTGCTCTCGGCCGCCGCCTGGCAAGCCGAGCTGGTGACCCTGCAACAGCACCAGAGCAAGAAACAGCGCGAGGACGGTGATCGTGAAGGCCGCTGCGACCTGTACATCGCCAACCACGAAGAAGCCGCCTACCTGCAAGGCAGCCAGCGCTGGCCAAAGATTGCCAAGCTCGATTTGAACAACGCCCTGGCCGAGACCGTTTACGCCGCCCGGCAGATCGCTGCGCCCAGCCAGCTCAAGGTTGCCGCGCTGTTCGCCAGCCCCTGGAAAGCCGGCCAGCACGCCAGCCCCGAAGAGCTGCAGGACCTGGTCGACGACCTGCAAAAGCACAACGCCTGCGCCATCGCCTGGTACTTCCCCTACGCTTACCGCAAGCTGCACAACGAAGCCGGCCAGTATTACCCCGGCATCGCCCTGCTGCTCAAGCAGGCCTGAAGCGGGGAACCTCCCACGCCTGGCCCGCCTCTACTGGCAATAGCGGCCAATGTTGCGAGGGAAACGACATGGGTATCAAGCCGATTGCACTGCTGCTGGCAGTGACAGCGGGGTTAAGCGGCTGCGGCGAGCACGCGCGCCTGGATGTCAGCGACGGGGTTGGCCCGTCGCCGCAGTTGCCTGAACCCAACAAGACCCTGATCCCCACCGTCAACATCGCCCCTGCCATAGGCTGGCCCCCGGGCATGACGCCCAAGGCCGCCCCCGGCACCCAGGTAGTGGCCTTCGCCGAAGGCCTGGACCACCCGCGCTGGCTCTATGCCCTGCCCAATGGCGATATCCTGGTTGCCGAAACCAATGCCCCACCCAAGCCCGATAACGGCATGGGCATTCGTGGCTGGGTGGTGGGCAAGATCATGGACCGGGCGGGCGCCAGCGTCCCCAGTGCCAACCGTATCAGCCTGCTGCGCGACAGCGACCATGACGGCGTGGCGGAAACCCGCACGACCTTTATCGAGCACCTCAATTCGCCCTTCGGCATGGCCCTGGTTGGCAATGACTTTTACGTCGCCGACACCGATCGCCTGCTGCGCTTTCACTACCAACCCGGCGCCACCTCGATCCACGGCCCCGGCACGCCGGTGGCTGACCTGCCGGGCGGTACGCTGAACCATCACTGGACCAAGAACGTGATCGCCAGCCGGGATGGCAAGAAGCTCTACGTCACTGTCGGCTCCAACAGCAATGTCGGCGAGAACGGCATGGACCAGGAAAAAGGCCGTGCGGCGATCTGGGAAATCGACCCGGCCAGCGGCCAGCAGCGCATCTTCGCCTCTGGCCTGCGCAACCCCAACGGCCTGGCGTGGGAACCACACACCGGCCAGCTGTGGACCGCGGTCAACGAGCGCGACGAGATCGGCAGCGACCTGGTGCCCGACTACATCACTTCAGTCAAGGATGGCGGCTTCTATGGTTGGCCTTACAGCTATTTCGGTCAGCACGTCGATCAGCGGGTCAACCCTTCCGACCCGAACCTGGTGGCCAGCGCCATCGCCCCGGACTATGCCGTTGGGCCGCATACGGCTTCGCTGGGCCTGACCTTTGCCGAGCCGGGCGTGCTGCCGTCGCCGTTCGAGCAAGGCGCATTCATCGGCCAGCATGGCTCATGGAACCGCAAGCCGCACAGTGGCTACAAGGTGATCTTCGTGCCCTTCAGCACCGCTGGCAGGCCCGCAGGCAAACCGATTGACCTGCTGAGCGGGTTTCTCAATGACGAGGGCAAGGCCATGGGCCGGCCGGTGGGGGTGATCAATGACCAGCGTGGTGGCGTGCTGGTGGCTGATGATGTGGGCAACAAGATCTGGCGGGTGACCAAGGCCAAGTGATCCGGAGGCCGCTATGCGGCCCATCGCCGGCAAGGCCGGCTCCCACACAGATCGCATACACTATTACCCTGCGCCCTCTCAGCGCTTGCGGCACAAGGTCAAGCCATCGCCAATCGGCAGCATCGACAGGTCCACCCGCGGGTCATCCTTGAGCTTGTGGTTCAGTGCCTGGATGGCCCGGGTGTCTTCGCTGTCCGGCTTTTTCTCAAGCACCCGTCCGCTCCACAAGGTGTTGTCGAACAGCACCAGCCCGCCAGTACGCAGCAAGCGCAGGGACTCTTCCAGGTACTGCGGGTAATTGGCCTTATCGGCATCGATGAAGATCAGGTCATAGCGTTCTGACGGCAGTGTCGCCAGGGTTTGCAAGGCGGGTGCCAGGCGTAGTTCAATGCGCTCAGCGACTCCGGCCTCCTGCCAGTAGCGCCAGGCCACGGCGTTATAGCTGCCTTCAAGGTCGCAACAGAGCAACTGCCCATGCGCCATGGCCTGGGCCATGCACAAGGCGCTGTAGCCGGTGAACGTGCCCACCTCGATGATCCGCTGGGCGCCGATCAGGCGCACCAGCAGCGCCAGCAACTGGCCCTGCTCCGGCGCCACCTGCCAGCGCGCTTCAGGCAAGGCCTGGGTTTCGGCACGCAAGCGGGCGAGCAAGGGCGATTCGCGCAGCGATACGCTTTGCAGGTAGTGGTAGAGCGGGTCGTCGAGGTAGAGCGTCTGAGCGGTCATCGTCTACCTCGCGAAAGTCAGGGGTTACGCGCCAGGTGTGCCGGCTGCAGCACGCGCTTGGCGTTCAGGTAGGTTTTTTGCCAGTAACTGTTGGACAGGTAGTCCAGGCGCACCGTTCCACCGGTGGCCGGGGCATGGACGAAGCGCCCCTCGCCGACATAGATACCGGCATGGCTGACTTGCGATCCACCATTGGTGGCGAAGAACACCAGGTCACCGGATTGCAGCTCGTTGCGCTCGATGCTCGGCGCACGGATGCCGATCATTTCGCGGGTCGAACGGGGTAGCGAGATACCGGCGGCATCGCGATACACATAGCCAATCAGGCCACTGCAATCGAAACCCGAATCCGGGGTATTGCCACCCCAGCGGTAAGGCGTGCCAACCAGGCCCAGGGCACGGAACAACACGTCTTCGGCAACCGGGGAGAAGTACACTTGCGGTGCCATCACCGCAGGCTCGACCACTTTACGCGGGGCCGGGGCATGGCTTGAGCAGGCACCAAGCAGTGCCGCGAGGGAAAGTACCGCGAAGCGCGCCATCATCGCCATGGTCAGAACATCCTGTCTGAAGCCGCTCCGGCCAGAGCCGAAAAGAGTTGAGAGTTTAGATTAGACGCTTTCTGTAAACACGCACGGCGACGAGCTTTTCAGCTGCGTCGCCGTGGTCGAACCTGTCGAAGAATCAGTTGCGCGAAATGGTGGTCGCGGCCGGAGCCATGGCCAGTGCACGCTTGGCTTCGATGAAGGTCTTGCTCCAGTAGCGATCACCGAGCTTGTCGATGCGCACACCACCGCTGCGGCGGCTGCTGGAGTGGATGAACTGGTCGTCACCGAGGTAAATCCCGGCGTGGCTGACGCGCCCGCGACCATTGGTGCTGAAGAACAGCAGGTCGCCTGGCTTGAGGTTGTTGCGAGCAACCAGCGGGGCCTTGACGTTGATCATTTCGCGGGTGGAGCGCGGCAGGTTGAGGCCGGCTTCTTCGCGGAACAGGTAGCCGATGAAGCCGCTGCAATCAAAGCCGGTGTTCTCGGAGGTACCACCGAAACGGTAGCGGGTACCGATCAGCGACATGCCGCGCTCGAGAATGTTGTCGGCCAGGGCTGGCAGCTGGTAAGGCTTGCTGCTGGCGAAATCTTGCAGCTCTGCTTCGGTGGCCAGCTCTTCCTCGAGCGTCGCCTGGACGGAGGACTTGGTCGAAACCTGAGCGGAAACCGGTTGCTGCTGAACCTGCTGCTGCGATACGGGACCGGTGGTCGCGCAGCCAAAAAGCAGGGTCACGAGTGCGAGGGGCACGAGGGGTGCGAAGCGATTTAGCATGGGCACGACCGTGTCTGGAATTTAAAGAAGCCGAGACTATGCCTTCTATCGCATCGATTTGCAAATTCAATCGAAAAAAATGTGACTTTTATGTGCCGAGGCTCTAGCCCCTGCCTTACCAGCCCAACGTTTCTTTCAAAAACGGGATGGTGAGCTTGCGCTGAGCCTGCAAAGAGGCCTGATCGAGGCGCTCGAGCAGGTCGAACAATGCGCTCATGCTGCGGGTACCACGGGTGAGAATGAAGTGCCCGACCTCGTCGGTCAGGTGCAGGCCACGGCGCGAAGCGCGTAATTGCAGGGCGCGCAGCTTGTCTTCATCCGACAGCGCACGCATCTGGAAGATCAGTGCCAGGGTCAGGCGCGACTTCAGGTCAGCCAGTTTGATCGGCAGTTCGCGGGGCGAGCTGGAGGCGGCCAGCAGCAGGCGCCGGCCACTGTCGCGCAGGCGGTTGAAGAGGTGGAACATGGCCTCCTCCCACTCCGGCTTGCCGGCAATCACGTGCAGGTCGTCGAGGCAAACCAGTTCGTACTGCTCGAGGTTGTCGAGCAGTTCGACGCCGCGGTCGAGCAATTGCGCCAGGGGCAGGTAGACCGCCGGCTCCCCCAGTTGCTCGAAGCGCAGGCAGGCAGCCTGCAGCAGGTGGGTACGGCCTACACCTTGCTTGCCCCACAGGTAGATCAGGCTTTCGGTCCAGCCGGCGTCGGCTTCGCAGAGTCGCTCGACGTAGCCCAAAGCGGCGGCGTTGGCACCCGGATAGTAGTTGATGAAGGTGGCGTCATCACGCAGACGCACACCCAGGGGCAACTGGATCGGTTTCATGCTGGCTGGGCAGTTCCGGGGAACCGCAAGGGGCCTTTTGTGAAAAGTCTGCAAAGTTTATACCCGTGGCGCCGGTCGCACAATCGGCGCAGACCACAAGTAAAATCAAAGGCTTGCATAAGCGTACAAGCGCCAATACAAGCCAGGTGCTATCAAGCTAGAGATCCGGGTCGATTTCGCCGGCGTAAATATCCGACTCTTTATACAGGTCATGCACATGGCGCAGCAGCACCATGATCACCGCCGCCACCGGCAGGGCCAGCAGCACCCCGGTAAAGCCGAACATTTCGCCACCGGCGAGAATCGCGAAAATCACCGCCACCGGGTGCAAGCCGATACGGTCACCCACCAGCAGCGGCGTCAGCACCATGCCTTCGAGCGCCTGGCCGACCATGAACACGGCAGCGATACCAAGCAATGGATAAGGGGCGCCACCGAACTGGAACAGCCCGGCGATCATCGCCGCGCTGATACCGATGATGAAGCCCATGTACGGCACGATCGCCGCCAGGCCCGCCAGCAGGCCGATCAACAGGCCAAGCTCCAGGCCCACCAGCATCAACCCCGAGGCATAGATGATCCCTAGGGCCAGCATCACCAATAGCTGGCCACGGACGAAGGCGCCGAGCACCTCGTGACATTCACCGGCAAGCGCCACCGCCCGCTCCTCGCGCTGACGCGGCAGCAGGCTGCGGATCTTGGCCATCATCAGGTCCCAGTCGCGCAACAGGTAGAAGCTCACCACCGGAATCAGCACCAGGTTGGCCAGCCAACCGATCAGGGCCAGGCCCGAAGCCGTGGCCTGGGACAGGATGATCCCGACGATGTCGGTGGTCTGGCCCATGTGCTCGCTGATGGCGGCCTTGATCTTGTCGAACTTCCAGAAACCGTCGGCCAGGCCCAGGCGCGCCTGCACCCAGGGCAAGGCCACATGCTGCAGCCAGTCGAGCATCTGCGGCGCCAGCTCGTACAGGCGCACCAGTTGCTTGGCCAGCATCGGCACCAGCACCAGTAGCAACACGGTCAACAGCAGGGTGAACAGGGTAAAGACCACCACCACGCCCCAGGTGCGCGACAGGCCGGCGCGCTCCAAGCGATCGACCAGCGGGTCGGCCAGGTAGGCCAGCAGGATGCCGACCAGAAACGGCGAAAGAATCGGGTGCAGCCAATAGAGCAAGGCCGCGCACAGCAGCGCCCCGCCTACCCATACCCAGCGGCGTGTATCAGTCATGAACGGCTCCCAGCCAGGTCAGGGTTTACCAACGGAAACGCAACCCGTTGAAGGCTTGCGCAGCCGCAGCCTGGGTTGCCCCGGGGTGGGCCGGATCGACGGCGGCAGGTGTCGCTGGCGCTTCGGGCGGCAGTTCCTGCAATTTGGCCAGGCCCAGTTGCGCGCGCAGCTGATCGCTGTTGCCAGTGACCTGGTAGGTCAGGGTATCGCCCTGCACGGCCTTCAGGCGTGCACCGTAGGGCTCGAGCACCCGCCCCAGTTCGGCATAGCGCTCCAGGGTCATGCCCTGGACCTGCACCTGCATATCGCTGCTGGCGCCTGGACGGGCCACAAAACGCGGAGCCAGGCGGCTACTGACCGCAAGCATCACCGCATCGGCCAGGGCAGCCTGATCAGCGCCTTCGGCAGTGCCCTGCTCGCGTTGCTCACCCAACCACAGGCGCCATTTACCCTGCCATTTGCCATCGGCTTCGCTGGCGTGCACCGCCAGCAAGGCATCGGCGCCATAACGCTCGGAAGCCTCACGCAGCGGCGCCGGGTCTGTGCCTTCAAGGTTCTTGCCGGTGGCCACCAGTTGTTCCTGCAAATCGGCAAGTGGCAAGCGCAGCGGCAAGCCGCGATGCTGGGCGGCACGACGCAGCGGTTCGGCACTGCCCTGGCCGTCGCCAACCAGGCTCGAGCCTTCGGCGCTGTCGTTCAACCACCAACCGAGGATCGATGGCCGGTTGTTACCCCACAGGGCCAAGCCAGCCTGGCGCAAGGCGCGCTCGGTACTGCCCGGGTCGAAGTCGACCAGCACGGTTTCCGGCGGACCGGCCTCGAAACCGAACTGACTGATGATTTGTTGCGGATCTTTACGCAGTGCCGCCAGGCCCGGGCTTTGCGCCGCCTTGGCATCGCCGGTCAGGCGCAACACCAGGGTCTCGAGGGCTTTTTCGGTGGCCTGGGTACGGGCATCGGCGCCCTGACCGCTGACCGGTTCGCGGACCTGGTACAGGCCGGAGAGGGTTTCGGCCTGAGCCGAGAGGCCGAACAGGGCCAGACAGCTGGCGGCCAGGTAATTACGCAAACGCATGAAGGATTCCTGTCCTGAAAATAAAGAAGCGTGGGCTCAACAAACGGATGCAGCTCAGACCGCAGCCCCCGGCAAATCATTCAACCGCGAGCACTAAATTGTGCCCATCGCCTTTGCTATACCTTATACAGCCTGCGCCGTGGCAACCAGTCGCGCACTGTTAAAGCGTATTTTTAGCCAGATAATAGCTCTGCCCGTCGGCCTGAGGATGGCCGCTACCGGGCAACCCTGATAAAATCGCGCGCCTTCGCAGACCGGCGACGGTCGGGCAGCCGGATTTCCCTCCGCCTTGCCTGGCAGGTCACGGTCGATTCCCCCGAATCCCTCCCCCTAAAGGCCTGGATCATGAGCAAGCAACCCTCCCTGAGCTACAAGGACGCCGGTGTAGACATCGACGCCGGTGAAGCATTGGTCGAACGCATCAAAGGCGTTGCCAAGCGCACGGCGCGCCCGGAAGTCATGGGCGGCCTGGGCGGTTTTGGCGCCCTCTGCGAAATCCCGGCCGGCTACAAGCAGCCGGTTCTGGTCTCCGGTACCGACGGCGTCGGCACCAAGCTGCGTCTGGCGCTGAACCTGAACAAGCACGACAGCATCGGCCAGGACCTGGTCGCGATGTGCGTCAACGACCTGGTGGTCTGTGGTGCCGAGCCGCTGTTCTTCCTCGACTACTACGCCACCGGCAAATTGAATGTCGACGTTGCCGCCACCGTGGTTACCGGTATCGGCGCTGGCTGCGAACTGGCTGGCTGCTCCCTGGTCGGCGGTGAAACCGCTGAAATGCCAGGCATGTACGAAGGCGAAGACTACGACCTGGCCGGTTTCTGCGTCGGCGTGGTGGAAAAAGCCGAAATCATCGACGGCTCCAAGGTTGCCACCGGCGACGCCCTGATCGCCCTGCCATCGTCCGGCCCGCACTCCAACGGCTACTCGCTGATCCGCAAGATCATCGAAGTCTCCGGCGCCGATATCGAAACCGTACAGCTCGACGGCAAACCGCTGACCGAACTGCTGATGGCCCCGACCCGCATCTACGTCAAGCCGCTGCTCAAGCTGATCAAGGACACCGGTGCGGTCAAGGCCATGGCCCACATCACTGGTGGCGGTCTGCTCGACAACATTCCACGGGTGCTGCCAAAAGGCGCCCAGGCCGTGGTTGACGTGGCCAGCTGGGAACGCCCGGCGGTATTCAACTGGCTGCAGCAGCAAGGCAACGTCGACGAGCACGAAATGCACCGCGTGCTGAACTGCGGCGTCGGCATGGTCATCTGCGTTGCCCAGGACCAGGTCGACAACGCCCTGAACGTCCTGCGTGAAGCCGGCGAGCAGCCATGGGTGATCGGCCAGATCGGCGTAGCCGCCGAAGGCGCTGCCCAGGTCGAGCTGAAGAACGTCAAGGCGCACTGATGCCGAGCACGACCTGTGATGTCGTGGTGCTGTTGTCCGGCACCGGCAGCAACCTGCAAGCGTTGATCGACAACACCCGCACCGGCGACAGCCCGGTGCGGATCTGCGCGGTCATCTCCAACCGCGCCGACGCCTATGGCCTGCAGCGCGCCAAAGACGCCGGCATCGCCACCGCCGTGCTCGACCACAAGGCCTTTGACGGCCGCGAGGCGTTCGACACGGCGCTGGTCGAGCTGATCGATGGCTACCAGCCGCAGCTGGTGGTACTGGCCGGCTTCATGCGCATCCTCAGTGCCGGTTTCGTCCGTCACTACCAGGGCCGCCTGCTGAACATCCACCCTTCCCTGCTGCCCAAGTACAAAGGCCTGCACACCCATCAACGGGCGCTCGAGGCCGGCGATGCCGAGCATGGCTGCAGCGTGCACTTCGTCACCGAGGAACTCGATGGCGGGCCGCTGGTCGTACAGGCAGTAATACCGGTAGAGTTGGATGACACGCCAGAACGTCTGGCACAGCGGGTTCACAGCCAGGAACACCTGATCTATCCGCTGGCGGTGCGCTGGTTTGCCGAGGGCCGTTTGCGCCTGGGCGAACACGGTGCTCTACTGGATGGCCAGCCTCTGGCGGCCAGCGGCCACTTGATTCGACCCTAGGAGAAATTATGCGTCGTGCCCTGCTCTTCGCTCTCGCCGTGCTCGCCTTGCCGCTGCAGGCAGCCGATCTGAAGCCGTTCTCGGCCAGCTACACCGCCGACTGGAAGCAGCTGCCCATGAGCGGCACTGCCGAGCGCAGCCTGGAAAAGAACGCCAACGGTACCTGGAACCTCAATTTCAAGGCGTCGATGATGATCGCCAGCCTGACTGAGCAAAGTACCCTGCGCCTGGACAAGGACACCCTGCTGCCTCAGACCTACCACTTCGAACGTGGCGGCCTGGGCAAGGCCAAGAAGGTCGATCTGGATTTCGACTGGAACAGCAAGAAGATCACCGGCACTGACCGCGGCGACGCGATCAACCTGCCGCTCAACCGCGGCGTGCTGGACAAGTCCACCTATCAACTGGCCCTGCAGCACGACGTGGCAGCGGGCAAGAAGAGCGTGAGCTACCAGGTGGTCGATGGCGACGAGATCGATACCTACGACTTCCGTGTCCTGGGTACGGAAAAGGTCACCACCAAGACCGGCCAGGTCGAAGCCATCAAGGTCGAGCGCGTGCGCGACCCGAGCCAGAGCAAGCGCATCACCGAACTGTGGTTCGCCAAGGACTGGGACTACCTGCTGGTACAACTGCGTCAGGTCGAAACGGACGGCAAGGAGTACGTGATCGTGCTGCAGGACGGTACGGTCGATGGCAAGGCGGTCAAGGGCAACTGATAGCCCTGATTGCTGGTAGCAACCGAAACCCCGCCTGGTGCGGGGTTTTTTATTGCCCTTGGCCAGTCAGCCCCAAGAGCCCGCGCCTACGTGAAAGATGTTTCATGCGCCAGTCATTTACTTAGCCTGCTAACAAATTCTATAAAAGAGACCTGCGACACGGTGCCGCAGTTAACTGAAAGTGGAGTTTGCAGATGACTGTCAAAGTAACTGAGCGCGACGAAAGCAAAATGTCTCACGAAGGCCTGGCTGCAGGCGTGCGCATCTGGGATGTGCATCAGCAGGGCGAGCTGGTCGGCATGTTCCACAACGAGCACGAGGCCCACAGCTACCGCATCGAGCTGGAATACCTCGAGACCAGACGGCAACAGCAATAACCCCATGCAAAAAAACAAACCCCGCCGAAGCGGGGTTTGTCGTTATTACCACATCAGATCGTCAGGGATCACGTAGGCCGCGTACGGATCGTCGGCATCCGGCTCTTCAACCTGGGTGTTGAGCAGGACGATACGCTGTGGGTCGCGCTCCTGGATCTTCAGCGCCGCCTCACGGGGGATCACTTCATAACCGCCAGCATGGGCAACGATGGCCAGTGAGCCGCTGCTCAGCTTGCTGCGCATCAGCGCGTTGACCGACAGGCGCTTGACCTTCTTGTCGTCGACGAAGTTGTAGTAGTCCTCGGTGGTCAGCTTGGGCAGGCGCGAGACCTCGATCAATTGCTTGACCTGGGCGGCGCGGGCCTTCTGCTCGACCTTCTCCTGCTGCTGGCGGTTGAGCTCCTGGTCGCGCTTGGCTTTCTCGGCCATGGCTTCCTTGGCCAGCCGCTGCTGGGTATCGTCGACTTCGACCTGGCCTTTGTGCTCCAGGCGCTTTTGTTTCTTCTGTTCTTTACTGACCTGCTTGACCTGTTTCTGGTTGACCAGACCGGCCTTGAGCAATTGGTCGCGAAGGGAAAGGCTCATCGTTCACTCACTTATGCAACAGCTCAGCCGCAGCTGGGCAGGTTCTTTTCCTGACGTTTGGCTTCGCCCCAGAGCGCATCCATGTCTTCGAGGGTGCAATCTTCGATCGGACGGCCTATGTCGCGCAATGCCTGTTCGATAAAACGGAAACGTCGTTCAAACTTTTTGTTGGCCCCGCGCAGGGCGTTTTCCGGGTCGACCTTAAGGTGCCGGGCCAGATTCACTGCAGCGAACAACAGGTCACCGAGCTCATCGGCGAGGGCCACGCTGTCGTCGTCGGCCATGGCCTGGAGCACTTCATCGAGCTCTTCACGGACCTTGTCGAGCACCGGCAAGGCATCCGGCCAGTCGAAACCGACCTGGGCCGCGCGCTTTTGCAGTTTGGCCGCCCGCGACAACGCCGGCAAGGCTGCCGGCACATCATCGAGCAACGACAACTGCTCGGGCTCGCCCTTCTCGGCGCGCTCCTGGGCCTTGATTTCTTCCCAGCGCTGCTTGACCTGGGTGTCGTCGAGCTTGGGCGTGTCGAGCGCGGCGTAGAGCTCACCGTTAGGGAACACGTGCGGGTGACGGCGGATCAGCTTGCGGGTAATGCTGTCGACCACGCCGTCGAATTCGAAGCGGCCCTCTTCCCGTGCCAGCTGGCTGTAGTAGACCACCTGGAACAACAGGTCGCCGAGTTCACCCTGCAGGTGCTCGAAGTCGCTGCGTTCGATGGCGTCGGCCACTTCGTAGGCTTCTTCGAGGGTGTAGGGGACGATGGTCGCGTAAGTCTGCTTGAGATCCCAGGGGCAGCCGTGCTGCGGGTCGCGCAGGCGGGCCATGAGGTGGAGCAGGTCGTCTAGGGTATACATCTTGGGTTCCTTATCGCGGGTCAAGCCCGCTCCCACAGAGGATGCTGTGGGAGCGGGCTTGACCCGCGATAGCAGTCTTACGGCGTACGGTTACGCCGCGTCTCGATGATGTTCGGCAGCTGCGAGATCCGCCCCAGCAAGCGCCCGAGGGCATCCAGGCCAGGGATCTCGATGGTCAGCGACATCAATGCGGTGTTGTCTTCCTTGTTCGAGCGGGTGTTGACCGCCAGCACGTTGATCCGCTCGTTGAGCAGGACCTGGGAAACGTCACGCAACAAGCCCGGACGATCGTAGGCACGGATGATGATATCCACCGGATAGGTCTGCACCGGCACCGGGCCCCAGCTGACCTGAATGATCCGCTCCGGCTCGCGTCCGGCCAGTTGCAGCACCGAGGCGCAATCCTGGCGGTGGATGGTGACGCCGCGGCCCTGGGTGATGTAGCCGACGATCGCATCGCCCGGCAACGGCTGGCAGCAACCGGCCATCTGCGTCAGCAGGTTGCCGACACCCTGGATCTGGATGTCGCCACGCTTGCCCGGCTTGTAGCCGGTGGCCTTGCGTGGCACCAGCTCGACATGGTCGCTGCGCTCCGGCTCCACCAGTTGCTGGGCGGCGTTGACCAGGTGCGCCAGGCGCAAGTCACCGGCGCCCAGCGAGGCAAACATGTCCTCGGCGGTGCGCAGGTTGGCTTTTTCCGCCAGGCGCTCGAAGTCGACCTGCGGCAGGCCCAGGCGGTTGAGTTCGCGCTCGAGCAGGGTCTTGCCGGCGGCGACGTTCTGGTCGCGGGCCTGCAACTTGAACCAGTGGACGATCTTCGCCCGCGCCCGCGAGGTGGTGACATAGCCCAGGTTCGAGTTCAGCCAGTCGCGGCTGGGGTTACCGTGCTTGCTGGTGATGATCTCGACCTGCTCACCGGTCTGCAAGCTGTAGTTGAGCGGCACGATACGGCCGTTGATCTTCGCCCCGCGGCAGTTATGGCCGATCTCGGTGTGCACCCGGTAGGCGAAGTCCAGCGGCGTGGCGCCCTTGGGCAGGTCGATGGCGTGGCCATCCGGGGTGAACACGTAGACCCGGTCCGGCTCGATATCGACGCGCAACTGTTCGGCCAGGCCGCCGATGTCCCCCAGTTCTTCGTGCCATTCCAGCACCTGACGCAACCAGGAGATTTTCTCCTCGTAGTGGTTGGAGCTGGATTTGACGTCGGTGCCCTTGTAACGCCAGTGCGCGCAGACGCCGAGCTCGGCCTCTTCGTGCATGGCATGGGTACGGATCTGCACCTCGAGCACCTTGCCCTCAGGGCCGATCACCGCCGTGTGCAACGAGCGGTAGCCGTTCTCCTTGGGGTTGGCGATGTAGTCGTCGAACTCTTTGGGGATGTGCCGCCAGAGGGTGTGGACGATGCCCAGCGCGGTGTAGCAGTCGCGCATTTCCGGGACCAGCACGCGCACCGCGCGCACGTCGTAGATCTGGCTGAATTCCAGGCCCTTGCGCTGCATTTTGCGCCAGATCGAATAGATATGCTTGGCCCGGCCGCTGATATCGGCATTGACGCCGGTGGCCAGCAGCTCGTTCTGCAGTTGGCTCATCACGTCGCTGATAAAGCGCTCGCGGTCCAGCCGGCGTTCATGCAAAAGCTTGGCAATCTGCTTGTACTGGTCGGGTTCGAGGTAGCGGAAGGACAGGTCTTCCAGCTCCCACTTGATATGACCGATACCCAGGCGATGGGCCAGCGGCGCATAGATATCGAACACTTCGCGGGCGACGCGGTTGCGCTTCTCGTCGTCGGCGCCCTTGACCGCGCGGATCGCGCAGGTACGTTCGGCCAGCTTGATCAATGCCACACGGACATCGTCGACCATGGCCACGAGCATCTTGCGCAAGTTCTCGACCTGCGCCTGGGAGCCCAGCACCAGCGACTGGCGCGGGCTGAGGCTGGCACTGATGGCGGCCATGCGCAGCACACCGTCGATCAGTTTGGAGACCACCGGGCCAAAGCGCTGGCCGACTTCAGCCAGGGTTACCTTGCCTTCGCGCACGGCGCGGTAGATGACCGCGGCAACCAGCGAGTCCTGGTCGAGCTTGAGGTCGGCGAGGATTTCGGCGATTTCCAGGCCGGCCTGAAAACTCGACGTACCATCGGCCCAGGAATGCTTGGCCGGGTTGCCCTTCTTCTCGACGTCCTGGGCGAACTCGCAGGCGGCCTTGAGGGCCTCCCGGTCCAGCGCCAGGTCGACGCTCACCACATGATCCAGCCATGCTTCGAGATTGATACTGCCGTCGGTATTGACCGGCTGGTGCACTCTCACCTGTACCATCTTTGTTTACCTTTCCCTACAGCGCATTCGCGATGCGCTTGAAATCACTGGTGCTGCCCCTGCCGGACCCAAGGTGCAGCGCCGAACGCGTCAGCCTGGCTAACCCGCTTCGAATAACGCCATGGCTTCGACATGCGCCGTCTGAGGAAACATGTCGAGAATCCCGGCACATTTTAACCGGTAACCCTGCCTGACCAGTTCGACGGTGTCGCGGGCCAGGGTCGCCGGGTTGCACGATACATAAACAAGACGTTTCGCCCCAAGGTCTGCGATTTTTCGCACCACCTCATAAGCGCCGTCGCGCGGTGGGTCCAAGAGTACCGCAGAAAAGCCTCCTGCGGCCCAGCCCGACGCCGCCAAAGGCTGCGATAAATCGGCCTGAAAAAACTGCGTGTTATGCAAATTGTTGCTACGAGCATTGGCTGCCGCCCGCTCGACCATTGCCTGTACCCCTTCCACCGCCACCACTTCCCGCGCCTGCCGGGCCAGCGGCAGAGCGAAGTTGCCCAGCCCACAGAACAGGTCAAGCACGCGTTCATCCGCCTGCGGCGCCAACCAGGCCAGGGCCTGCTCGATCATCGCGGTGTTGACCTGGGCGTTGACCTGGACAAAATCGCCGGGCCGGTAGGCAAGCTCAAGGTTCCAGGGTTCAAGGTAAAAACCAAGACTCTGACCGGCATCCACTGGCGAAGGTTCACCTTCGCCTTGCAACCACAGTTGTACACCCGCCTCGACGCAGAACGCCTGCAGGCGCGCCAAGTCACCCTCGCCCAATGGCCCGGTATGACGCAACAGCAGCGCCAGCGCGGTACCGCTGAACAGCTCGACGTGGCCAACCACCTGCGGCTTGCTCAGGCTACGCAACAGCGTCGGCAGGTGGCGCATGATCGACTGCAAGGGTTGTACCAGCACCGGGCAATCGTCGATGGCGACGATGTCCTGACTGGCTTCGGCGCGAAAACCCACTTCGAGATTTTTCGCCTTGTTGTCCCAACGCACGGCAACCCGCGCCCGACGCCGGTAGCCGAACTCCGGCCCGGTCAGCGGCGCTGCCCAGTGCTCGGGTTGCACGCCCGCGACCCGCTGCAACTGCTCGGCCAGCAGGCGCTGCTTGAGCGCCAGTTGATCGGCATGGGGCAGATGCTGCAGGTTGCAGCCACCACAGCGGTCGAAGTACTTGCACGGGGCCTCGCGGCGCGCCGGGCTGGCAATGAACACCCGCTCCAGACGGGCCTCGACCACCTTGCCGTGGGTATTGAGCACCCGCGCTTCGACCTCTTCCTCGGCCAGGGCGCCACTGACGAACCAGGTGCGGCCGTCGAGAAAGGCAATACCGCGGCCATCACCGGCCAGGCGCTCGATGCTCAGGCGCTGTTTTTTACCGGTAGGGATCTGTGGCGCGCGGGTGCCACCGGCCGGCTGAAAGCGCAGGCCGCTGTTACGTTTGTTCTTGGACATCAGTTCACTGAATCGAAAATGCCGGTCGACAGATAACGGTCGCCACGGTCGCAAATGATCGCCACCATCACGGCGTTTTCCAGCTCGCGGGACAAGCGCAGCATGGCTGCCACTGCACCACCGGAGGACACGCCACAGAAAATGCCCTCTTCTCGGGCCAGCCTGCGGGTGGTTTCTTCGGCTTCGCTCTGGGTCATGTCGACCACGCGGTCAACGCGCTCGGACTGGTAGATTTTCGGCAGGTATTCCTGCGGCCAGCGACGGATGCCTGGGATGGCCGAGCCTTCCATCGGTTGCAGACCGATGATCTGCACCGCCGGGTTCTGCTCCTTGAGGTAGCGCGAGCAGCCCATGATGGTTCCGGTGGTACCCATGGAGCTGATGAAGTGGGTAATGGTGCCCTGGGTCTGGCGCCAGATTTCCGGGCCGGTGCTCACATAGTGAGCTTCAGGGTTGTCGACATTGCCAAACTGATCGAGCACCAGGCCACGGCCTTCCGCCTGCAGACGGTCGGCAAGATCACGGGCGCCTTCCATGCCCTCTTCCTTGCTGACCAGGATCAGCTCGGCGCCATAGGCCGTCATCGCCGCCTTGCGCTCGGCGCTGGAATTGTCGGGCATGATCAGGATCATCTTGTAACCCTTGATCGCCGCCGCCATGGCCAGCGCGATACCGGTGTTGCCCGAGGTCGCTTCGATCAGGGTATCGCCCGGCTTGATCTGCCCACGCAGCTCGGCGCGGGTGATCATCGACAACGCCGGCCGGTCCTTGACCGAGCCTGCCGGGTTGTTGCCTTCGAGCTTGAGCAGGAGGGTATTGCTGGTGTCGCCGGCAATGCGCTGCAGGCGGACCAGAGGCGTGTTGCCGACGCAATCGGCGATGGTTGGGTACTGCAAGGTCATGGCGTATTCGCAATCCAGACTGCGGGGGCGCCTATCATACCGGCAAACGGGATTTGCCCATATCACGCAATGTGTTGGGGTTATAGCTGCAAGCTATAAGCAAGAGTTTACGGCCCTATCACTGGCAAGCCAGCTCCCACAGTGGATTTGCATGCACCTAGTACCTGTGGGAGCCGGACTTGCCGGCGATGGGCCGCGAAGCGGCCCCGGGATCACACCGCCGGCAGTTGCATGTTCAGCCGCAGGCCCTGGCCAGTGTTTTGCGCCCACAATCGCCCGCCCTGGCGGACGATGGCATTGCGGGCAATGCTCAGGCCCAGCCCGAAGCCGCCATCGCCGGGCCGCGAACCGTCCAGGCGGGTAAAGGGCGCGAAAATGCGCTCAAGCTCGCTTTGCGCCACCCCACCGCCCTGGTCTTGCAGCCAGATCAACCAGTGATCGCCCTGACGCCGCCCGTCCAGGCGGATAACGCTCCCGGCGGGGGAATGCCGAATGGCGTTGCGCAAGATGTTCTCCAGCGCCTGGGCCAGGCTGTTGAGGTTACCCTGCACCCAGCACGAGGCCTCCAGCGCACAATGCAGTTGCGCGGCGGGCCAGCCACTTTCATAGCAGGCATCTTCGGCCAGCATGTCCCACAAGGCCTGGACCTGGATGGGCTCCTTGCTCAGCGGCGCACGCTCGGTGTCCAGCCAGGCCAGTTGCAGCGTATCTTCGACCAGCCGCTGCATGCAGTCGATCTCCCGCCCCAGGCGCTCGCGCAGGTGCTGCGCATCGGCTTCGCTGTCACAGGCCACGCGCAAACGGCTCAACGGTGTGCGCAACTCATGGGAGAGGTCACGCAACAGTTGCTGCTGCAGGGCGACCGTGCCCTGCAGGCGCTCGGCCATGTCATCGAAAGCGCGGCCCAGTTCACCCAGCTCGTCCTGCCGGCTGGTGGTGCTGCTGGCCACCCGTGCCGAGAGCTGGTCGGCGCGCCAGGCATTGGCCTGCTCGCGCAACTGGATCAGCGGCACAATCAGCATGCGGTAGAGGCCAACGCACAGCAGCAAGGTGAACAGCCCGGGGATGATGCCGTTGGTGACTACCCGCCACAGCACCCGGTACTGCCCCGGCGCCAGACGTTGCGGCAGTTCCATGACCAGGGTGCCCAGGTGCGGCTGCTCGGTAAACGGCAGGCGCATCCATGGCATGCCGATCGACCGCGGGCTCACCGGCCAGTCGATACCGCGCAGAAAGGTCAGGCGCCGGTTTTCAACCTCGTTGAGCGGCGTGCTGCTCAGGGACTGCAGGTCCGGGCCGATCACCCCGACCCAGCCGGACTCCTTGTCGCGGACTGCCGCCAGCCAGGCGTCGATACCGGCCTGCCCTCCACGCGCCCAGGCCTGCTCGGCTTCACTGGCATAGCCTTGCAACGTGCTTTTGGCCTGGTCCGAGAGGAACGCGTTCTGGGTTTCCATATGCCGGCCCCAGGTCCAGCTCAGGCCGATCATCAGCAGGCAGAAGCCGACCAGCAGGATCGCCAGTTTCCAGAACAATGAATGACGGTTGGGCACTTCAGTGCACCTCTGCGCCACTGAGCACATACCCCTTGCCCCATACCGTCCGCACTTCGCGCTCGAGATAACCGATGGCCTTGAGCTTGCGGCGAATCTGGCTGACATGCATGTCCAGGCTGCGATCATGGCGGGCATAGCCGCGCTGCAACACGTGCTGGTAAAGGAAGGCTTTGCTCAGTACCTCCTCATCGCTGCGGTGCAGGGTATCGAGCAGGCGGTATTCGCTGAGGGTCAGCCCCGCCCATTGCTTGCCGTAACAGACATCACTGGTCGTTTCATCGAAGTGCAATTTCCCGGCCTGTACCTGTGCCGGTTGGTGATGGCGTCGCTCCAGCGCCACGCGGCGCAGGATCGCCTCGATACGTACCTGCAGCTCGACCATGCTGAAGGGTTTGGGCAGGTAATCATCGGCACCGCGCTGGAAGCCGGTGATGCGGTCAGCTTCGGCCCCCAGGGCGGACATCAGGATCACCGGTGTCGAACTGTTCTGCCGCAGCTGCGCCAGCACATCCAGGCCGTTGAGGCCGGGTAGCAGGATGTCCATCAACACCACGTCAAAGCTGCCGCGCTGGGCAACCTGCAGGCCATCGCTGCCATTCTGGCACCAGGTGACCTTGAAGCCGCCGCGCTGCAGCTCCTCACGCAGGTAGGCGCCCAGGACCGGATCGTCCTCGATGGCAAGGATGTTGGACGCGCAAGTAGATACAGGAGTCATTGGCCGATGCTAGCAATTCTCAATTGCGCGATTATTGGGTATTCACTGCGCACAGGCAACCAAGGCTCGGGCAAAGCCTGGCTTATCGCTTGGAATAGACAAAAGCAGATACAAATGAGTGCATTACGCGAGTAGGCGCGGTACTTTTCCGACTTGGTCTGTCAGCAGGAGCTGGCGGGGACTTACAGCGCTTACCGCGCACAGGAGAGTGGCGTGCTGAATAGATTGGGGATCAGAAGCCGCGTGCTGTTGCTCGCCTTGTTGCCGGCCAGCCTGATGGCACTGGTGCTGGGCGGCTATTTCACCTGGTTGCAGCAGAACGAGCTGCAAACCCAACTGCTGCAACGCGGCAAGATGATTGCCGAACAACTGGCACCGCTGGTGGCGCCGGCGCTGGTACGTCACGACCCGGCGCAGCTGGAGCGCATCGCCGCCCAGGCCCTGGAGCAGTCCGATGTACGGGCCGTGGCCTTCCTCGGCCCTGATCGCAACGCCCTGGCCCACGCCGGCCCGAGCATGCTCAACCAGGCGCCCACCGGTGGCGGCACGCAACTGCTGCAACGCACCGGCAATGACGCCACCCGTTATCTGCTGCCGGTGTTCGGCCGTCACCGCGACTTGGCCGGCGAGCTGATTCCTGGCGAAGCCGATCGCCTGCTGGGTTGGGTGGAAATCGAGCTGTCCCACGACGGCACCCTGTTGCGTGGCTACCGCAGCCTGTTCACCAGCCTGCTGCTGATTCTACTGGGCCTGGCCGCCACCGCGCTGCTGGCCTTGCGCATGAGCCGCACCATCAACGGCCCGATCGGCCAGATCAAATATGCCGTCACCCAGCTCAAGGACGGCAACCTGGAAGAACGCCTGCCGCAAATGGGCAGCTACGAGCTGGACGAACTGGCGGCGGGCATCAACCGCATGGCCGAAACCCTGCACAACGCCCATGAAGAACTGCAGCACAGCATCGATCAGGCTACCGAAGACGTTCGCCAGAACCTGGAAACCATCGAGATCCAGAACATCGAGCTGGACATGGCGCGCAAGGAGGCCCTGGAGGCCAGCCGGATCAAGTCCGAGTTCCTGGCCAACATGAGCCACGAAATCCGTACGCCGCTCAACGGCATCCTCGGCTTTACCCACTTGCTGCAAAAAAGCGAACTGACTCCGCGCCAGCTCGACTACCTGGGCACCATCGAAAAGTCCGCCGGCAGCCTCTTGGGCATCATCAACGAGATCCTCGACTTCTCCAAGATCGAGGCCGGCAAGCTGGTGCTCGACAGCATTCCGTTCAACCTGCGCGACCTGATCCAGGACACCCTGACCATCCTCGCCCCGGCCGCCCACGCCAAACAGCTGGAGCTGGTCAGCCTGGTGTATCGCGATACGCCGCTGTCGCTGGTCGGTGACCCGCTACGGCTCAAGCAGATCCTCACCAACCTGGTCAGCAACGCCATCAAGTTCACCCGTGAAGGCACCATCGTCGCCCGGGCCATGCTCGAGGACGAGCGCGAAGACAGCGTGCAGTTGCGCATCAGCGTTCAGGACACCGGTATCGGCCTGTCCAACCAGGACGTGCGAGCGCTGTTCCAGGCCTTTAGCCAGGCTGACAACTCGTTGTCGCGCCAGCCCGGCGGCACCGGCCTGGGCCTGGTGATTTCCAAGCGTCTGATCGAACAGATGGGCGGCGAGATCGGCGTCGACAGCACGCCAGGCGAAGGCTCGCAGTTCTGGATCAGCCTGAGCCTGCCCAAGGCCCGTGACGATGCCGAAGACCTGCCCATGCAACCGCTGGTGGGCCGCCGGGTGGCGATTGTCGACAGCCACGAACTGGCACGCCAGGCCCTGGAGCATCAACTGGAAGACTGCGGCCTGAGCGTCAGCCTGTTCGCTACCGTCGAACAATTGCTGCACGCGGTCGAGGCCGCCACCCTTGCCGGGCAACCCTTCGAGCTGGCGGTGCTCGGGGTCAACCTCGACAGCCTTTCGCCGGAACGCCTCGGCCAGCACATCCAGCAACTGGAGCACCTTGCCTGCCAGGCCCTGGTGCTGTGCCCGACGACCGAGCAGGCGCTCTACCATCCGTACCTGCCCAACCCCCACAGCCAGTTGCAGGCCAAGCCTGCGTGTACACGTAAATTGCGCCGGGCCCTGATGGAGATGGTCCAACCGCGGCGCCCGGGCAGCGAAAGCAAGCCGGTGTCCGACCAGCCGTTGCCGAAAGTGCTGTGCGTCGACGACAACCCGGCCAACCTGCTGCTGGTGCAAACCCTGCTGGAAGACCTCGGTGCCGAAGTGCTGGCGGTCGACAGCGGCTATGCGGCGGTTCAGGCCGTGCAGGACGAGCGTTTCGACCTGGTGCTGATGGATGTGCAGATGCCCGGCATGGACGGGCGCGAATGCACCGAGCAGATCCGCCAGTGGGAAAGCAGCCAGAGCGGCGCACCCTTGCCGATCGTCGCCCTGACCGCCCACGCCATGGCCAACGAAAAACGCGCACTGCTGCACAGTGGCATGGATGACTACCTGACCAAGCCGATCAGCGAACGCCAACTGGCCCAGGTGGTGCTCAAATGGACCGGCCTGACCCTCGGCGCACCGCGCCCGGAACGACTGCTGGAGCGCATCCCCGACAGCAGCGAATTGAAGGTCCTCGACCCCGAGGAGGGCCTGCGCCTGGCGGCGGGCAAACCGGACTTGGCCGCTGACATGCTGGCGATGCTGCTGGCGTCGCTGGAGTCCGACCGCGAAGCGATTCGCACCGCCCGCGAGGCAGCCGACCGCAATGGCATGATCGAGCGCGTGCACCGGCTCAATGGCGCCTCGCGCTACTGCGGCGTGCCACAACTGCGCGCGGCCTGCCAACGCAGTGAAACCTTGCTCAAGCAGGATGACCCACAAGCCCCGCAAGCCCTCGACGAACTGGACCGGGCCATTACCCGGCTCACGGCCCAGGCGCGCATGAGCGCCTGAACCCTGGCTGACCTGGGGCAAGGCTTGATCCTTGCCCCTTGGTTAAACTTTCAGGCAAAGCCTTCAGGAGGATCCCATGCGCGTACTGTTTTTCAGCAGCCAGACCTACGACCAGGACAGCTTCACCAGTGCCGCCCCCGCTCCGGGGCTGGAGCTGCACTTTCAGCCCGCACGCCTTAGCGAAGACACCGCACCGCTGGCCGCCGGCCATGAAGTGGTCTGCGCCTTCATCAACGATGACCTCGGCGCTGCCGTACTGCAACGCCTGGCGGCCGCCGGCACGCGCTTGATCGCTCTGCGTTCGGCCGGCTACAACCATGTCGACCTGGCCGCCGCCAAACGCCTGGGCCTGGCCGTGGTGCGAGTACCGGCCTACTCGCCCCACGCCGTGGCCGAACATGCCGTGGCGTTGATCCTGGCACTCAACCGGCGCCTGCACCGGGCCTACAACCGCACCCGCGAGGGAGACTTCAGCCTGCACGGCCTGACCGGCTTCGACCTGCACGGCAAGACCGTCGGTGTAGTCGGCACCGGGCAGATCGGCGCGGCCTTTGCGCGAATCATGGCCGGCTTCGGTTGCCAACTACTGGCGTACGACCCCTACCCCAACCCCGAGCTGCTGGCCCTCGGCGCACGCTACCTGAGCCTGCCAGAGCTGCTGCGCCAGGCGCAGGTGATCAGCCTGCATTGCCCGCTGACCGACGACACCCGCCACCTGATCAACGCCCAGAGCCTGGCTGACCTTAAGCCTGGCGCCATGCTGATCAACACTGGCCGTGGCGCACTGGTGGACACCCCGGCATTGATCGAGGCGCTGAAAAGCGGCCAGCTCGGCTACCTGGGCCTGGATGTCTATGAAGAGGAAGCCCAGCTGTTCTTCGAAGACCGCTCCGACCTGCCGTTGCAGGACGACGTGCTGGCGCGGCTGCTGACCTTCCCCAATGTCATCGTCACCGCCCACCAGGCCTTCCTCACCCGCGAGGCACTGGCCGCCATTGCCGCCACCACCCTGGACAACATAACCCGCTGGGCGGCAGGCAATCCGCAGAACTTGGTCGAGGGTTGATGCTAGGATACGCGGCAGATTTGGAGGACCCATGGTCGAACACGATTTCCGCTACACCCTGTTTAACCCGCAACACACCCTGATCGAGTGCCGCGCCCTGGTGCCAGGCCGCTATCAAGTGACCGGCAACGGCGGCTCGATCCAGAAGAACGACGTTCTGCTGGTGACCCTCAAGGGCAGCAAGGACTTGTCCATGCGCCTGACCGTGGAGTCCGTGCGTCACCTGATCAACCCCACCGGCCAATGGGTCGCGGTGGCCAGCGGCCCGGTATTCGGCGAACTGGCGATCCACACCTGGGAGGTCAACTGCGACAGCTGCCAGGCGAACCTGAGCTTCGAATTCGCGGTCGATGCCAAACTGGGCAAAAAGGCCCAACAACCGGCCGCCAGCGCGCGCATTGCCGAACTGGGCTGGGTCAGCCGTGGCGACAAGCACCTGTGCCCGAAATGCAAGGAGACGGCCCAGTGAAAACGCTGTTGCTCTCAGCCCTGATCGGCACGGCCCTGCTGGGTTGCGCCGCCGAGCCGATGAAGCTGGAACAGGAACGCAGCTACCTGCTGGAGTGGATTGGCGAACGTCCGCTGATGGACTACAGCCACCTGACCCTGACCCTGGCCGCCGACGGCCGCGCCTATGGCAACGCCGGCTGCAACCACTGGTTCGCGCCGTATCAGCTAGAGGGCGAGAAGTTGACCTTCGGCAAGGTCGGCAGCACCCGCAAGCTCTGCGCGCCGGCACTGATGGAGCAGGAAAAACGCTTCCTCCAGGCGCTGGAGACCGTGCAACGCTGGGACATCTCGCCGATCGAGCAGGTGCGTTTCTGGCCGGCCGAGGGCAAGCCGCTGCGTTTCTGGCCTGAGGAAGGCTGACTTAAGCGGCAAGCCACAAGCTTCAAGCAGCAAGTAAAAGCAGACTGTGCGCGGTCTTGCTCTATCTTGCAGCTTGTCGCTTGTAGCTTGAATCTGCTGTCAAGCGCCCTTGAGCGCCTCGATCTTCTGCTTCAACCCCTCAAGGGTCTGCTCGCCCATCAACTGTTCGCGCACCTTGCCCTTGTCATCGATGATGTAGGTCACCGGCAAGGCTTCGCTAGGCGGCAGCTCGTAACGCTCGGCCGGGTCGCTGGCGAGTACCGTGAAGCCGATGCCCAGCGCCTCGCTGGCCTTCTTCAGGTCTTCACCCTGCAGGCCGTCGAAGTTCACCCCGAGCACCTGCACGCCCTGCCCCTGCCATTGCTTGGCCGCTGCGTTGAGTTCGGGAATTTCCGTACGGCATGGGCCACACCATTCCGCCCAGTAGTTGAGCACCAGCCAGTGCCCTTCAATCTGCTCGGCCTTCACCGCCTGGCCGTGCTGGTCCAGGCCGTAATCCGCACCGCAACCACCGAGCAACAGGCTCGCGGTGATGGCCAGTGCTGCTGCCAAACGCCTTGTCATGGGTCAATCCTTCTCGAAGATTCAAACAAAATGCGAAGTCGCTACGGTTAGAATAGCCGCCACACCCTGCTGGATGCGACCCGAACATGACTGACCTGACCCTCTATCACAATCCGCGCTGCTCCAAATCCCGTGGCGCCCTCGAGCTGCTCGAAGCCCGCGGCCTGGCCCCGACCGTGGTGCGCTACCTGGAAACCCCGCCGACTGCCGTCGAGCTCAAGGCCCTGCTCGGTAAGCTGAACATCAGTGCACGCCAGTTGCTGCGCAGCGGTGAAGACGAATACAAAACGCTCAACCTGGCCGACGCCAGCCTCAGCGAGGCGCAGTTGATCGACGCCATGGCCCAGCACCCCAAGCTGATCGAGCGGCCCATCCTGATTGCCGGCGATAAAGCCGTGATCGGCCGGCCACCGGAGAAGGTGCTGGAGATCCTGCCGTGAGCGCGCCGTACATCCTGATTCTGTTCTACAGTCGCCACGGCTCGACCAGCGAGATGGCCCGGCAGATTGCCCGCGGCGTCGAAATGGCCGGCCTGGAAGCGCGCATCCGCACGGTACCGGCGATTTCCACCGAGTGCGAAGCCGTCGCCCCGGACATCCCGGAAACCGGCGCCCTGTATGCCACCCTGGATGACCTGCGCCATTGCTCGGGCCTGGCCCTGGGCAGCCCGACGCGCTTTGGCAACATGGCTGCGCCGCTCAAGTACTTCATCGACGGTACCAGCAGCCTGTGGCTGAGCGGCGGCCTGGTGGGCAAGCCGGCGGCGGCGTTCACCTCCACCGCCAGCCTGCACGGCGGCCAGGAGTCGACCCTGCTGTCGATGCTGCTGCCACTGATGCACCACGGCATGCTGATCATGGGCCTGCCCTACAGCGAGTCGGCGCTGCTGGAAACCCGCGGCGGCGGCACGCCTTACGGCGCCAGCCACCATGCCGGTGCCGACGGCAAGCGTGACCTGGATGCCGACGAAATCGCCCTGTGCCGCGCTCTTGGCCAACGCCTGGCGAGCACCGCCAAACTGCTGGAGAACGGCCGTGGCTAAAAAGCCCAAGGTGCTGCCCCCAATCGAATGGCTGACACCGCGCCTGCGCCTGACCCGGGCGTTGAGCCTGGCGAGCTTTTTCGGCCTGATCGCCTTGCTGACCCTGAACAACCTGCTGTTCGCCGACCTGCACGGTGCGCGGGTCGGGGTGATCCTGGCAATCGAACTGGTGCCGCTGGCCCTGCTGCTGCCGGGCATGCTGCTGGGCAACGCCCGTGCGCATGCCTGGACCTGCTTTGTGGTCAACCTGTACTTCATCAAAGGTGTACTGGCCGCATTCGACCCGGCCCGGGCGCTGTTTGGCTGGCTGGAAGTGGCGATCAGCCTGGCGCTGTTCGTCAGTGCCCTGCTGTATGTGCGCTGGCGCTTTCAGTATGAGCGGCGGCTGGCGGGGGAAGGTTCGAACTAAGAGTTGAATTCATCGCTGGCAAGCCAGCTCCCACAGGGTTTTGTGGGAGCGGGCTTGCCAGCGATGATGGCACCACCGATCTCAGTGATTGACGGTATGCGCCAGCATCACCGACAGCTGACACAGCGGCCGCCCACTCTCGGCATGCCACTGATTGAAGGCATCCTGCACCAGGGCCAGATCGCGCTGGCTGGTCGGCGGCTTGTCGATGATGTCCTGGGCGATCAACGCCGCAGCCATGTCATTGGTAGGGATGAACGTGTCCTTGCCGCACATGCGCAAAAAACGCGGCGCCGACAGCCCGCCCAACTGGTTGCCATGCTTGGCCAGGTACTTCCACAGGCCGACGATATCGGTCACCGGCCAATCGGCAATGAACCCACCGAAACTGCCGAATTCCTTCTCGACATCGAGGATCATCTGCGCATTGCGCGGCACGCTCTTGAGCTTGCCCAAATGGCGGATGATCCGCGTGTCCTGCATCAGCCGCTCCAGGCGCTCGGCGCCCATCAGCACGACCTTTTGCGGGTCGAACGCGAAGAACACCTGCTCGAAGGCCGGCCATTTGGCGTCCACCAGGCTGTGCTTCAAACCGGCGCGAAACACCCGCAGGGCCAGGGTCGACAGGTAACGGTCGGCGCCGATCGCGCGCAACTGCTCGGGGCTTTTCGCCTGGGGCAGGTGCGCTTCGAGGGCCGCGGCCGAGCCGAAGCGGTTCAGGCAGTACTCATGCAGCCATTGGTAATCACGCATGGCAGTCAGATGTTCAACACGTCGACAAACCGCGGGGTGGCGGTCTCGTCGATCTTCAGGCTGGTGAAGTCGAACAGATTGCGGTCCGCCAGTTGCGACGGCACCACGTTCTGCAGGCCACGGAAGATATTCTCGGTACGCCCCGGGGTCTTGCGCTCCCACTCCACCAGCATGTCCTTGACCACCTGGCGCTGCAGGTTTTCCTGCGAGCCGCAGAGGTTGCACGGGATGATCGGGAATTCCTTCATGTCCGAGTAGGCCTGGATGTCCTTCTCGCTGCAGTAGGCCAGCGGGCGGATCACCACGTTACGCCCGTCATCGGCACGCAGCTTGGGCGGCATGGCCTTGAGGGTGCCGTTGAAGAACATGTTGAGGAAGAAGGTTTCGACGATGTCGTCGCGGTGATGCCCCAGGGCCATCTTGGTCGCGCCGATCTCGTCGGCAAAGGTGTACAGGGTGCCGCGACGCAGGCGCGAGCACAGCGAGCAGGTGGTCTTGCCTTCCGGGATCAGCTCCTTGACCACCGAGTAGGTGTCCTTCTCGACGATGTGGTACTCGACGCCGAGGGTTTCCAGGTAAGCCGGCAACACGTGCTCGGGGAAGCCCGGCTGCTTCTGGTCCATGTTCACCGCGACGATGTCGAACTTGATCGGCGCCACTTTCTGCAGGTGCAGCAGAACATCGAGCATGGTGTAGCTGTCTTTGCCGCCGGACAGGCAGACCATGACCTTGTCACCGTCTTCGATCATGTTGAAGTCGGTGATGGCTTCGCCAGCGAGACGACGCAGGCGTTTTTGCAGTTTGTTCTGGTTGACCGAAAGGGTGCCCATAGCGCTTGGAATCCGCGAGGTGTGACAAAAGCCGAACATTTTACCCTTAAACCAACAGCGGGCGTAGGCCAATCCGATAAAGACTGCATCGTGATTAAGCAGCGCCCTGACAGCGCGATTTGCTCTAAAAAGCCGGCTTTATGCAGCGAACGCCTTTCTATACTGCGACATAAGGCCACACAAAGGTGACCTCCAACCTCTGGCCCAGACTTGGGGCCGCAGCGCTCCGCTGGGGGGCGATGGCAACAGCGATAGGAGTGACCGGCATGATCCATCACGTTGTTGGGCTATTTACCCATCCCGATCAGGAATGGAAAGAAATTCGCGGTGAAGAAGAAAGCATCAGTCACATGTACCTGACCCACACGCTGATCCTCGCCGCGATCCCGGCGATTTCGGCGTTTATCGGCACCACCCAGGTCGGCTGGGTCATCGGCGATCGCGCTCCGGTCATGCTCACCCAGGAAAGCGCGCTGTGGATGACCATCATGTCCTACCTGGCCATGCTGGGCGGCGTGGCGGTCATGGGCGCATTCATCCACTGGATGGCCCGCACCTACGACGCCAACCCCAGCCTGGCACGCTGCATCGCTTTTGCCACCTACACCGCAACGCCGCTGTTCATCGGTGGCCTGGCGGCGCTGTACCCGCACCTGTGGCTGGGTATGATCGTTGGCACCGCAGCGGTGTGCTACACGGTCTACCTGCTGTATGTCGGCTTGCCGACCTTCATGAACATTCCATCCGACGAGGGCTTCCTGTTCTCGAGTTCGGTACTGGCAGTAGGGCTGGTGGTGCTGGTCGCTATCATGGCCTTCACCGTGATTGTCTGGGGACTGGGCGTGGGGCCCGTCTATACCAACTGACGCAAACTATTAGAACAGCAACATAGGTGCACCAACCCTCAGGCCGCCGCAAGGCGGCCTGATACTGTGCGCTGACAGGTGGCTCGGCAGCGTCGCTGCGGTTGCGGCATAATCGTCGGCCAGGAGTGTTCCCCGATATGCCCGAACTGCTCAAATCCCGCGTCGAAACCTGTTACCAGCAAGCCGAAACCTTTTTCAAACGCCCCTTCCCGCGCCCCGAAGTCAGCTTCAAGCTGCGCGGACAAAAGGCTGGCGTCGCCCACCTGCACGAGAACCTGCTGCGCTTCAACCTGCAGCTGTACCGCGAAAACAGCGAAGATTTCCTCAAGCAGACGGTGCCCCACGAGGTCGCCCACCTGGTGGCGCACCAGCTGTTTGGCGACCGCATCCAGCCCCATGGCGAGGAATGGCAGCTGATCATGCGCGGCGTCTATGAACTGCCGCCCCACCGCTGCCATAACTACGCCGTCAAGCGCCGCACGGTGACCCGCTATATCTACCGCTGCCCGTGCGCTGGCAGCGACTTCCCGTTCTCGGCGCAACGCCATAGCCTGGTGCGCCAGGGGCGGCGCTATCTGTGCCGGCGCTGTCGCAATACCCTGGTGTATAGCGGCGAGACCCGGGTGGAATAAAGCATCGCAGGGCACGCCCGCTCCCACCCAATCTGTGGAAGCCCCCGCAGACACAAAAAAGCCCATCCGAAGATGGGCTTTTTGCGTTACACCGCCTGCATCTTAGCGAGCAGGACCTTCAGCCACGCCCAGGTCATCCATCGGGCGAGTATCGGTCAGCGGCGAGCCACCGGAAGCCAGTTCGGCCTGCAGCTTGTCTTCGTCCAGCTCATTGACCCACTTGGCCACGACCACGGTGGCCACGGCATTGCCGATCAGGTTGGTCAGGGCACGGGCTTCGGACATGAAGCGGTCGATGCCGAGGATCAGCGCCAGACCGGCAACCGGCAGGTGGCCAACGGCCGACAGGGTCGCGGCAAGCACAATGAAACCACTGCCGGTAACGCCCGCAGCCCCCTTGGAAGCGACCAGCAGCACCAGCAGCAGGGTGATCTGGTGGGTGATGTCCATGGTGGTGTCGGTCGCCTGGGCGATGAACACGGCGGCCATGGTCAGGTAGATCGAGGTACCGTCGAGGTTGAACGAGTAGCCGGTCGGGATCACCAGGCCAACCACGGATTTCTTCGCCCCCAGACGCTCCATCTTGGTCAGCATGCGTGGCAGCGCCGATTCCGAAGACGAAGTACCCAGCACGATCATCAGCTCTTCACGGATGTAGCGGATCAGCTTGAGGATGCTGAAGCCGTGAGCGCGGGCGATACTGCCGAGCACCACCAGGATGAACAGCACGCAGGTGACATAGAAGCAGATCATCAGCTGGCCCAGTTGCACCAGCGAACCGACGCCGTACTGGCCGATGGTGAAGGCCATGGCACCGAAGGCACCGACCGGCGCCAGCTTCATGATCATGTTGATGATGTTGAACATGACATGGGCGAAGCGGTCGATCAGGTCCAGCAATGGCTTGCCGTAGGCACCCAGGCGATGCAGGGCGAAGCCAAAGATCACCGAGAACATCAGCACTTGCAGGATGTCGCCGTTGGCGAAGGCGCCGACCACGGTGTTGGGGATGATGTTGAGCAGGAAGCCCACGGTGGTCTGCTGCGCGCCGGCGGCGGCATAGGCGGCCACACTGCTGGCGTTCAGGGTGCTGACATCGATGTGCATGCCGGCGCCAGGCTTGACCACGTTGACCACGACCAGACCGATGATCAGGGCAATGGTCGAGACGATTTCGAAGTACAGCAGCGCGTAGCCACCGGTCTTGCCGACCGATTTCATGTTCTGCATGCCAGCGATGCCGCTGACCACGGTGCAGAAGATGATCGGGGCGATGACCATTTTGATCAGTTTGACGAACCCGTCACCCAGTGGCTTCAGGGCTACGCCGGTTTCAGGGTAGTAGTGGCCCAGCAGGATACCGATGGTGATCGCTACTAACACCTGGATATACAGCGATTTGTACAGTGGCTGACGCGTCGTCATGGCTAATTCCTCAAGGGTACCGGCTCATCCTTGCCAGGATGCGGGGTACCTAAAGCGCGAACCCTCCTGCACTGGAGGGATTTGTTGTGTCGAGCTGCCTGGCAGAACTCTGATGAGTCCATAGCAAGCCCGATGCCAAAATGCGCTTTAACGGTGCAAGCCCCGGTTTTACGGGGCTGTCATGCACAAAGAGGTTGCAGGTTGACGGGGTGGGGTTGGCGGATTTCCGCACGCTGCAGAAAAGATTCCGACAATGATGGCGATAATCCGCCTAGGGGTTGCGCTCCAGTTCAAAGCGAATCCGAAAGGCAGCACCGCCCAGCGGCGAGTCATCGAGGGTCAGGGTCGCGTCGTAGCTTTCAATGATGTCCTTGACCACCGCCAAGCCGATGCCCTGCCCCGGGTTCTGCCGGTCCAGGCGCTCGCCACGCTGGAGAATCCGCTCACGCTGGTTGGCGGGCACGCCGGGGCCGTCGTCCTCGATACACAGTACAACCTGCGCCTGGTTGGCCAGCAGGCTGATGCGAACCTGGCTCAGACACAGGCGGTAGGCGTTTTCCAGCAAGTTGCCGAGCAGTTCCAGCAAGGCCCCCTGCTCCATCGGTACCATTGCGTTCGCTGGCAGATCCACGCTGATGTGCACGTGCTTGTCGCGGTAGACCTTGGCCAGGGTGCTGCACAGGCTGTCAAGCAACGGCCGCAGTTGCACCTGGTGGCGCACCAGGCCGCTCTTGCGCAGGCTGGCCCGTTGCAGTTGGTAGTCGATCTGCTGGCTCATGCGTTCGATCTGGCTTTGCAGCACCCGTGCCTGCTCACGGTCTTCGCGGCGCTGGGCCATGCTTTCGCTGACGCCCTGAAGCACGGTGAGCGGTGTTTTCAGGCTGTGGGCCAGATCCCCCAGGGAATCACGGTAGCGGCGGCGCTGCTCGCGCTCGCTGCGCAACAGGCGGTTGAGCGAGTCGGTCAGGCGCAGCAGTTCACGTGGATGCTCGCTGCTCAAGCCTTCGCGGGCGCCGGACTCGACATCATCCAGCTCGCGGCTCATCTGCCGCAGCGAACGCAGCCCCCAGGTCAGGCCGGCCCAGAGCAGCGCCAGCAGCGCCAGCAACGCCGCGCCGAAGCCCAGGTAGAGCTTTTCGCGCAGGCCGTCGAGGGTGTGCTGGTATTCACGTACCGGCTGCAGGGCGACGATACTGAAGGCGGCGGTCTTGCCACCGAGCAGCTTGACCTCGACGTCATAGACGAAAAACTCCTCGCCGTCGTCCTGACGAATCCGTGCGAACTCGTTGCCACGCCCGTCGTAGCGCGGGGTGTAGTTGATGTTCTCGTCCGCGGTGGCCCGCGAACGCCACACCAGGTTGCCCTGGCGGTCATAGATGTAACCGAGCAGGCGGCTGTCGGGCAGGTTGAATTTTTCGTCGGGCAACAACACCGGCATCTGCAGGTTGCCGTCTTCAATGCGTGCGGCAGAGATCAACGTGGTGACGTCCGACGCCAGGCGCTGCTCGATCGACTCCTGCAAGGCCAGGCTGAAGGCCTTTTGCAAAGCCGGCAGCAAGCCGAGCATGAACAGCAGCGCCAGCACCGCGGCCGCCAGCATCAGACGCAGGCGTAGCGAACGGATCATCGGCAACGCTCGGTGAACAGGTAGCCCAGACCACGCACGGTATCGATCGGCTTGAAGCCGTTGCTGCCCTCAAGCTTGCGCCGCAAACGGCCGACCAGCACCTCGATGACGTTCGGATCGCGCTCGTCATCGTCCGGATACAGCTGCTCCATCAAGCGGTCCTTGGCCACCACCTGCTGGTGATGACGCATCAGGTACTCAAGGATGCGGTACTCATAGGCGGTCAGCGCCAGGGGCTGTTCGTCGAGGGTTGCCTGCTTGCGATTGAGGTCGAGTACCAGGGGGCCTGCGGCGATGGTCGACTGGGTAAAGCCGCTGGAGCGGCGCAGCAAGGCGTTGAGGCGGGCTTCGAGCTCTTCGAACTGGAAGGGCTTGACCACATAATCGTCGGCGCCGGCGGCCAGGCCTTCGACCTTGTCCTGCCAGTTGCCGCGAGCGGTGAGGATCAGGATCGGGAAGCTCTTGCCCTGGGACCGCAACTGGCGGATCAGGTCGAGCCCGCTCATGCCCGGCAGGCCCAGGTCGATCACCGCCAAGTCATGGTTGAACTGCTCGGCCTGGTACAGGGCCTCCTCGGCATTGGCCACCGCTTCGACCACATGCCCGCTTTCCGTCAAGCGGCTGTACAAGTGATGACGCAAAAGTGCTTCATCCTCGACCACCAGCAGTTTCATACGCTCCTCCAGACCCGTGCCGGCCTTCATTGGCCAGTCAGTTTTGTAGACCGAATGCAGAATAACAGCGAACCGGCCGTGCGCATGCAGGCCGGTTCGGACATCGCCAGGCGACTTAGAACGCGTAGTTGGCCGACAGGTAGGTCTGGGCGCTGCTGTTCAGGCGCAGGCTGCCGACTTTCGGGCCGTCATGCTCGGACAGTTCGGTGCTGGCATTGCTGCGCAGGTAACGGTAGCCCAGTTCCACCGAAGCATTGTCGGTGACTTGCTGCAGCAGGCCGGCTTGCAGGCCGATGGCGTAGCCGGTGTCGGTGTCGCGGCTGTAGCCGGAGGACTCCATGCTCATCTTGGTCAGGCCGGCGCTGGCGCCACCGAACAGCTTGGTGGTGCTGCCCAGCGGGTAGAACAGGTCGTAGCTGCCCAGCAGGTTTTCCTGACGCACTTTCAGGCCGCTGTGGTCGTTGGAGACGTTGTCGTAGGTGAGGTAGTAGCGGCCCTGGTCGTTCATCTGGCCGACGCGGATGCCGTAGGTGCTGTCCTTGCTGATGATGCCGTCGGTGTTCAGGTGATCCGTGTTGCGGCTCAGCAGGCCGGATTTTTTGATCTTGTCGCTGGTCTGACCATAAGTGACGCCAGCGAAGGTGGTGTCAGCGGCCTGGGCGGCGGCGCTGGCGCCAAGGAAAGCAACGGTGAGCAGCAGGGTGTTGAGCTTTTTCATCGTGTGGTACTCCAGGTGATGCACTGTGTTGGTGTGGAAGCTAGAGTAAGCAAGCCGTCCTGAACCGCCGCTGAACCCTGGCTGAACCTCGGCTGAACAGCTGCACCGATTGCAAAAAACCGACTGCACGAGCCGCCCGAAAAAAAAAGGAGTACCGACCATGCGTTGTCTGCTCGCTCTGGCCCTGATCGGCGCCGCCAGCCTGGCCCAGGCTGCAGTGCAAACCCGTGAGATTCCCTACCAGGACGCCGACGGCAAGCGCCTGGTCGGCTATTACGCCTACGACGACGCCGCCAAGGGCAAGCGCCCGGGCGTGGTCGTGGTGCATGAACTGTGGGGGCTCAACGACTATGCCAAGCGCCGCGCCCGCGACCTCGCCGGCCTCGGTTACAGCGCCCTGGCCATCGACATGTATGGCGACGGCAAGAACAGCGAGCACCCGGCCGAAGCCAAGGCATTCATGGCCGCAGCGCTGAAAAACCCGAACACTGCAGCCCAGCGCTTTGATGCCGGGGTTGAACTGCTGAAGATCCAGCCACAGACCGATACCAAGCGGATCGCCGCCATTGGCTACTGCTTTGGCGGCAAGGTGGTGCTCGATGCCGCGCGCCGCGGTGAGCCACTGGCCGGGGTGGCCAGCTTCCACGGTGCGCTGGTCACCAATGCGCCAGCGACGCCGGGCAGCGTCAAGGCCAAGGTGCTGGTAGAGCATGGCGCCAGCGACAGCATGGTGACGCCGGAGCAGGTGGAAAAATTCAAGGAAGAAATGGACGCGGCCGGGGCGAGCTATGAGTTCGTCAGTATTCCCGGGGCCAAGCATGGCTTTACCAACCCCGATGCCGACCGCCTGAGCCACGGCGGGCATGGTGGGCCTGATATTGGCTACAACAAGTCGGCGGATGAGAGCTCCTGGGCGGATTTGCAGGCGTTCTTCAAAAAGATCTTCACTAAAGGTTAACCCCTGTAGGAGCGGGCTTGCCCCGCGATAGCGGTGTGTCTGTTACACCGCAATCGCGGGGCAAGCCCGCTCCTACACAGTGGCACGCCGGCAACAGCCACGGCACAATACCGGCCATGAACCGACTGCCCACCTGCTGCGCCCCGCTCCTGCACCACTGGCCCCTGCCGCGTCCGGTCCCCGGCGCGATCCTGGTCAGTTGCCCGTTCGACCCCGCCCTGCTCGCCAGCGACGACTTCAGCCGCGCCGGCATCGAGCAGACCGCCAGCCTGCAACGCTCAGTGGCCAAGCGCCAGGCCGAGTACCTGGCCGGCCGGGTGTGCGCTCGCGCAGCCTTGCTGCAACTCGATGGCCGCGACTATGTCCCGGGTACTGATGAAGACCGCGCGCCGATCTGGCCCGCCGGCATCAGCGGCTCGATCACCCACGGCAAAGGCTGGGCCGCCGCCGTGGTTGCGCGCAGCAGCGACTGCCTGGGCCTGGGCCTGGATCAGGAAAGCCTGCTCAGCGACGAGCGCGCCGAGCGCCTGGCCCGGGAGATTCTCACCGAGGCCGAAATACAGCGTATGGACCCCAGCCAAATCGGGCTGACCGTGACCCTGACCTTCTCGCTGAAAGAAAGTCTGTTCAAAGCGCTCTACCCCATCGTCAGGCAGCGCTTCTATTTTGAGCACGCCGAAGTACTGGAATGGTCCGCTGATGGCCATGCACGCCTGCGCCTGCTCATCGACCTGTCGGCGCAGTGGCACCACGGCCGCGAGCTGGCGGGCCAGTTCTGTCTGCAGGATGATCAGCTGTTGAGCCTGGTCAGCGTCTGAGCGTCAGGGCAGCAGCGGACAGTGCTCGCAGTGCCCGACCCAGTCGACCTTGTAGCTGAGGCAGCAGGTGCGGCGCCGACGCCGACCTGCGGAATCCTGGCTGATGGCGGCAAATAAAGGGCTGCCGGGCGTTTCCAACAGCACCTGCAGTCCTGTGTTGTCGCTGATGCCTTGCAGCGCCTGATCCAGGCAATCGCCGGCATTGCCCCACAATACCGCTGGCGGTACGGCGCCCAACACCACCAAACGCGCAACAACGGGTTGCAGATGTGCCGCCATGACCGCCTGCAGGCCTTGGCAAGCGACGCCCTCGGCGACCAGTGCGACGGGCAAACCGTGCGCGTCGACCTTCACCGATGTCGCGCTGAACGCCGACAACGGCTGCCCCTCACGCACCATTCGCCACACCAGGGCAAAGTAGTACTTGGACCATTGCGAGACCAGCACCGGCCGTTGCGCCGGCATCAGCTGCGGGCCGTAGAGCGCCAGCAGCAAGGCATCGAACCGTGCTTCGTCGAGCAATACCGGCAGGGCAATCGCCGTGTTCATTCGCGGTCCTGATGGCGCGGCCAGTTCAGGCTGAAACAGGCGCCGCCCAGACGCTCGCTGCGCCCCACCGACGCCCGCCCACCGTGCCAGTAGATGATCCGCCGGACGATCGACAGGCCCAGTCCATGCCCACCTGATGCGCGGGTGCGACTATCGTCGAGACGGGTGAAGGGGGTGAAGATACGTTCCCAGACACCTTCCGGCACACCAGGGCCATCGTCCTCGACATCGATCCGGCAGCGCTGTCCCCCCAACTGATAGCTGAGGCTGACCTGTGACTCGGCGTGGCGCATGGCGTTGCTGACCAGGTTCTGCAACGCCCGGTGCAGGTAACGCGGTTCGGCCTCGACCCACGCCCCCTGGCCGTCCGCCGCCTTCTCCGCGCCCCGGCACGGGCCGCGCAGCACCCGGACCTCGCGGCGCAATGGCGCCAGCTCGGCGATCACCTGATCCAGCAAGGCATCCAGATCGACCCGTTGAAAATGCAGGGCTGGCGCGCCCTGCTCCAGGCGCGCGTAGGTGAGCATTTCATCGACCAGTTTATCCAGGTCCTGAATATCGCCGTCCATACCGGTCAGGTACTTGTCCCGGGCCTGGTCGTTGCTGGCGCTGGCAATCATCTCCAGGCCAAAACGCAGCCGCGCTACCGGCGTACGCAGTTCATGGGATACCGCCCGCACCAGTTCGCGCTGGATGGTCAGCGAGCGCTGCAGGTGTTCGGCCATGCCGTTGAACGCCGCGGCCAGGCGCCCGACCGAATCGGCGTCGTCGGCCGCCACGCGGGTTTCCAGGCTGCCCTGGGCAATCAGGGTTGCGGCGGCCTCAAGCCCCGACAGGCGCCGTTCCAGCTGGCGCACCAGCAGGTAAACGATCAGGCCGATCAGGCACAGGCCCAGCACGGCAATCAGCACCAGCAGTTGCGGCGGATAGGGGTTCATCTGGTACAGCGGGCCGATTTCCAGCACCCAGGGCGTACCGACCAGGCCGGCGAACACCCGGATCGAGTCGCCGTCCTTGCCCAGCGCCAGCACCGTATCGCCTTCGTCGATGCGCCGGCGCTGGTCTTCGTCCATGTCGGTCTGGTTGACCCGCTGCAGGCGCAGGTCAAAGCCAAAGCCCTTGCTCTGCTTGAGGGCCGCCAGGCGCTGCGGCTGCTCGGCCACCGGATAGCGCACCAGCTCATCGGCCAGCAGGTAGATCGTGGCGCGCGCCAGTTGCTCACTGATTTGCTGCACTTCACCAACCAGCAGCAAATCCAGGTCACCCACCTGGCGCAGCACCTTGGCCGCGTGCGGGCCGGTCTTCTCGACCAATACCTGGCCGCGCTGCAACTGGCTGCGCTGACCACCGTCCAGGGCAGTACTGCTCAGCGCCTGCAACGCCAGCGGAATCCCCAGCAGGCGCTCCCAGATCAGCAAGGCGCGCTTGCGCTCGACACCATCCAGCGGCGCCAGGTTGTCAGCCATCAGGGTAAAGGTGCCGTGGGCCAGGCGCTCACGGTACTGGCCGGCGCGCACCTCGTTGAGCAGGTGCAGGCTGAGCACGCCGAGCACCGCCACCAGCACCAACGCGGCGAGCATGCCGCCATAGATGCGCAGGAAGATCGAGTTCATTGCACCTGGCCCATGGCTTCGGCCGCCTCACGGACGAACAGGTAACCTTTGCTGCGGATGGTTTTGATCATCCGCGGGTGCTCCGGGTCGTCGCCTATTTTCGGGCGGATGCGCGAAATCCGCACATCGATGGAGCGGTCCTGGCCGTCGTAGCCGACGCCGCGCAGGGAGGTGAAGATTTCTTCGCGCGACAAGGTGCGCCCGGCGTTGCTCACCAACAGCCATAAAAGGTCGAACTCGGCGCTGGTCAGTTCAATGCCGCTGTCGTACAGCCAGGCCTCGCGCAAGGTGTTGTCGACCCGCAACGGGCCGAACTGCAGGGTTTGCGGCGCCTGAGCCTCGGCCGGCGCCTCGCTGCGACGCAACAGGGCATTGATACGTGCCAGCAGCAAGCGCGGGCGCACCGGCTTGCAGACGTAGTCGTCGGCACCCAGGTCCAGGCCCTGGATCTGGTCGAGATCGTCGCTGCGTGCGGTGAGCATCAGGATCGGCCCGGGGTACTGCTGGCGCACCTTGCGGCAGATGCTCAGGCCGTCTTCGCCCGGCAGCATCAGGTCGAGGATCACTAGGTCCGGCTGCTCGGCGATAATCCGCGCCGCCGCCCGGGCGCCATCGCCTTCCACGTCCACGGTGAAGCCATTGGCCTGCAGGTACTCACAGGTCAGGTCGGCCAGCCGCTGGTCATCTTCGACGATCAATACCCGACTGCTCTGCTCCACGGCTCACCTCAACAGCTTGTTGTTATAAAGAGTACCCACATCACCAAAAGGCAACATTGGCCCCGGATACTACGTCGGGCACCGACGCCTGCCAACCGCCGTTACCGGTGGTGAAAAACCAACGGGAAAGCTGCTCGGACAAGCCGATTTTTTGTGATAGGGTTCGCGCCCGCAAAATCTGCCTGCGACCCTAAGACCCGCGAAAAAATCGGTGACGGGCGGTCATTCAGCGCTAAGACGCGGCCTACAAGGGGTTGAGTGAAATCACTCACAAAATACGCACAAGTTATCCACAGAGCCCGACCTTGCATTACCCCCAAGACCGCATTATCTTGTATCCCCATCGAAACAAAACACTACATCTTGGGGTTTCCTGAAAATCCCAAGCACAAGTCAAGCAGAGAACTCAAGCCCTCAACGGGTAGATTTTTTGCTTGAACTTTAGAAGAGATCAGCAGCCAAACCGCTCCTGCGCAGGCTTCCGTTGCAAACCCTTGGAGGGTGTTGTTTCGGGTACGGGTGAGACCATCAGCACACCCGACAGCAACAGTTTTGAGTCGTAGATTCAAGACCTTTGACTTCGGCCAGGGAGCGGCAAGCATTTGCCCTAATTCCTGAACTGTCCCGAAGTGAGTATGCCCGACCTGTGCGGCATGCCGGAACCTCGCGTTCCTGCGCGCCCTCGGGGTCGGTTGTTGAGCTTTCGGACGGAACGGTTGGCGCTCAAAAAGCGCCTAAAACATACTTAGAGAACGTGGAGACACCCATGCAAACCGACACAACTCGCGAGAACCCGCTGGCTTTGGCGCCGCAGGCCGCCGATTCGAACCAGGATCTGGCAGCCACCGCCCCGGGCCAACTGCGCGTGATCAAGCGTAACGGCACTGTCGTCGCCTATACCGATGACAAGATCACCGTGGCCATCACCAAAGCGTTCCTCGCAGTTGAAGGCGGCACCGCTGCCGCCTCGTCGCGCATCCACGACACCGTTGCCCGCCTGACCGAGCAGGTCACCGCGACCTTCAAGCGTCGCATGCCTTCGGGCGGCACCATCCACATCGAAGAAATCCAGGACCAGGTCGAACTGGCCCTGATGCGTGCCGGCGAGCAGAAAGTCGCCCGTGACTACGTGATCTACCGCGACCAGCGTGCCAAGGAGCGTGCCACCCGTGGCCACGCCGAAGACGCAAGCGTGCAGCCGCACCCAAGCATCCGCATCACCCTGGCCGACGGCAGCCTGGCGCCGCTGGACATGAACCGCCTGAACACCATCATCAGCGAAGCCTGCGAAGGCCTGGCCGAAGTCGACGGCGACCTGATCCAGCGCGAAACCCTGAAAAACCTCTACGACGGCGTGGCCATCAAGGACGTCAACACCGCCCTGGTGATGACCGCCCGTACCCTGGTAGAGCGTGAGCCGAACTACTCGTTCGTCACCGCCCGCCTGCTGATGGACACCCTGCGCGCCGAAGGCCTGGGCTTCCTCAACGTCGCCGACAGCGCCACCCACCACGAAATGGCCGACCTGTACGCCAAGGCCCTGCCTGCCTACATCGCCAAGGGTGTCGAGTTCGAACTGCTCAACCCTGCCCTGGCCGACTTCGACCTGGACAAACTGGGCAAGGCGATCGATCACGAGCGCGACCAGCAATTCACCTACCTGGGCCTGCAGACCCTGTACGACCGTTACTTCATCCACAAGGATGGCGTGCGTTTCGAACTGCCTCAGGTGTTCTTCATGCGCGTGGCCATGGGCCTGGCGCTGGAAGAGAAAGACAAAGAAGCCCGTGCCATCGAGTTCTACAACCTGTTGTCGTCCTTCGACTACATGGCCTCGACCCCGACCCTGTTCAACGCCGGTACCCTGCGTCCACAGCTGTCGAGCTGCTACCTGACAACCGTGCCGGACGACCTGTCGGGCATCTACCACGCGATCCACGACAACGCCATGCTGTCGAAATTCGCCGGCGGCCTGGGCAACGACTGGACTCCTGTGCGTGCACTGGGTTCCTACATCAAGGGCACCAACGGTAAATCCCAGGGCGTCGTACCCTTCCTGAAAGTGGTCAACGACACCGCCGTCGCCGTTAACCAGGGTGGCAAGCGCAAGGGCGCTGTGTGTGCCTACCTGGAAACCTGGCACCTGGACATCGAAGAATTCATCGAGCTGCGCAAGAACACCGGTGATGACCGTCGTCGTACCCACGACATGAACACCGCCAACTGGATCCCTGACCTGTTCATGAAGCGCGTCTTCGATGACGGCAAGTGGACCCTGTTCTCGCCATCGGAAGTGCCAGACCTGCACGACCTGACCGGCAAGGCCTTCGAAGAGCGCTACGAGTACTACGAAGCCCTGACCGAGTACAACAAGATCAAGGTGTTCAAGACCATCCAGGCCAAAGACCTGTGGCGCAAGATGCTCTCGATGCTGTTCGAGACCGGCCACCCATGGCTGACCTTCAAAGACCCGTGCAACCTGCGCAGCCCGCAGCAGCACGTGGGCGTAGTGCACAGCTCGAACCTGTGCACCGAGATCACCCTGAACACCAACAAGGACGAGATCGCGGTCTGCAACCTGGGCTCGATCAACCTGCCGAACCACATTGTCGACGGCAAGCTGGACACCACCAAGCTGCAACGCACCGTCAACACCGCCGTGCGCATGCTCGACAACGTGATCGACATCAACTACTACTCGGTGCCGCAAGCGCGTAACTCGAACTTCAAGCACCGTCCGGTCGGCCTGGGCATCATGGGCTTCCAGGACGCGCTGTACCTGCAGCACATCCCTTACGGCTCCGACGCTGCCGTCGAGTTCGCCGACAAGTCGATGGAAGCGGTCAGCTACTTCGCCATCCAGGCCTCCTGTGACCTGGCCGACGAGCGCGGCGCCTACGAGACCTTCCAGGGCTCGCTGTGGTCCAAAGGCATCCTGCCGCTGGATTCGCAACAGATCCTGATCGAAGCCCGTGGCCAGAAGTACATCGACGTCGACCTGAACGAGACCCTGGACTGGGCACCGGTGCGTGCTCGCGTACAAAAAGGTATTCGTAACTCGAACATCATGGCCATCGCGCCGACCGCGACCATCGCCAACATCACCGGCGTGTCGCAGTCCATCGAGCCGACCTACCAGAACCTGTACGTGAAATCGAACCTCTCGGGCGAATTCACCGTGATCAACCCGTACCTGGTTCGCGACCTCAAGGCCCGCGGCCTGTGGGACCCGGTCATGATCAACGACCTGAAGTACTACGACGGTTCGGTGCAGCAGATCGAGCGCATCCCGCAAGAGCTCAAAGACCTCTACGCGACTGCCTTCGAAGTGGAAACCAAGTGGATCGTCGACGCCGCCAGCCGCCGTCAGAAGTGGATCGACCAAGCCCAGTCGCTGAACCTGTACATCGCCGGCGCTTCGGGCAAGAAGCTCGACGTGACCTACCGCATGGCCTGGTACCGTGGTCTGAAAACCACCTACTACCTCCGTGCCCTGGCCGCGACCAGCACCGAGAAGTCGACCATCAACACCGGCAAGCTCAACGCCGTTTCCAGCGGTGGCGACAGCGCCCCGGTACAGGCAGCGCCAGCCGGCCCTGCTCCGGTACCGAAGGCCTGCGCGATCGACGAGCCGGATTGCGAAGCCTGCCAATAAGCAGTAAAGGGCGCGTTGTTTAAGCGCCAACTGTAATCAGCAAAGGCCGGGATTTTTATCTCGGCCTTTGTGTTTCCGGGGGTATTACAGACTGCTGCAGACAGGAGCACGGAGCCCTGTCGAAAAGGCACGCAAGCATCCCAAGATGCACATCATTGAAACAGTGTAAAAGCCCAAGTAAACGTCAAGTGCCGATTGCTCTTGGGGCCGTCGGCGCTTGCCCTCCTCTACTCCCTCGCTCCACCCTGTCAACACCGGTCGTTTCAAGACGATTCGAAAAAAACCAGACCGTGATCTGGCTCATGATTTCCTGAGCCAAACACCGTATCCTGTGTTTTTTTTAAATACAAACCACCAAATGTAGGATTTTTGGTCTAAACTCCCACACCGGAATCGTAAGCGGGCTGGCATGAACAACCACGCTGAAATTCGGTCAAAATTAGATACATTCAAGGGTTTAGAAGCCCCGACCGGACGTAATTTCCGGTATACTTCGACCCCCCAAAAATAGGGCAAAACCTGAACCTGTTTTGGCACCGTTTCTCGTGTCATGGCCCCTCGAGCAGGGCTGGCCAGATACGAAACCTAAATAACTTATAGATGTGTGGGGGGTACGCCTCCCGAGCTGCCGTATTGCCTTCGTGGTTTGCGTAGTGAGTGCATCACCTTATTAAAATCCAAGCGGTTGCCTTCAGGGCGACCCTCATGCAGGAGCCTCATCATCATGCTGAGCTGGGACGAATTCGACAAAGACGAAGGCGAGGAAACCACCAAAGGTGCAACCGCCACTCAAGCCGCTGCCGCAGGCATCGACAAGCTCGATAACGCTGGCGGTGTTGCTGCCTTGGAAGCTCGCGCCGTAACTGCCGATGACTCCGAAGCAGTCAAGCGCGCCAAGGCTGCTCTGGACCAACTCGACATCGCCGAAGGCCTGGCTGAGCTGGAAGGTTCCGCTGCCCGTGTCGCGGTTGACGAAAAGCGCATGATCAACTGCCGCGCCGACCTCAACCAGCTGGTACCGTTCAAGTACGACTGGGCCTGGCAGAAGTACCTGGACGGTTGCGCCAACCACTGGATGCCGCAAGAGGTCAACATGACCGCGGACATCGCCCTGTGGAAAAACCCGGAAGGCCTGACCGACGACGAGCGTCGTATCGTCATGCGCAACCTGGGCTTCTTCTCCACCGCCGACTCCCTGGTTGCCAACAACCTGGCCCTGGCCGTGTACCGCCTGATCACCAACCCCGAGTGCCGCCAGTACATCCTGCGCCAGGCATTCGAAGAGGCGATCCACACCCACGCCTACCAGTACTGCATCGAATCGCTGGGCATGGATGAAGGCGAGATCTTCAACATGTACCACGAGATCCCGTCGGTGGCGAAGAAAGCCGCCTGGGGCCTGAGCTACACCCGCGCGATCTCCGACCCGGAGTTCAACACCGGCACCGTCGAGACCGACAAAGAGCTGCTGCGCAACCTGATCGCTTACTACTGCGTCCTGGAAGGCATTTTCTTCTACTGCGGCTTCACCCAGATCCTGTCCATGGGTCGCCGCAACAAGATGACTGGCGTTGCCGAGCAGTTCCAGTACATCCTGCGTGACGAGTCCATGCACCTGAACTTCGGTATCGACGTGATCAACCAGATCAAGATCGAAAACCCGCACCTGTGGGATGCCGAAATGAAGGAAGAAGCCTCGCAGATGATTCTGCAGGGCACTCAGCTTGAAATCGAATACGCCCGCGACACCATGCCTCGCGGCGTGCTGGGCATGAACGCGGCGATGATGGAGGACTACCTCAAGTTCATCGCCAACCGTCGCCTGTCGCAGATCGGCCTGAAGGAAGAGTACCCAGGTACCACCAACCCGTTCCCATGGATGAGCGAGATCATGGACTTGAAGAAAGAGAAGAACTTCTTCGAGACTCGGGTTATCGAGTATCAGACCGGTGGGGCGTTGAGCTGGGATTGATTTCCCTGTTCGTAGGTTTTCATGATCGGCTGAACTTTTTTCAAAATCGGCTGAAACCATAGCCTCAGCCGCATAGCCACCTCAGCCGAAAGCTGAGGTGGCTTTTTTGTGCATAGATAAAAGCTTAAGAAAGGCGAGCCTCGGTGATAATGCCCTAACTCGATACGCTGCAGATGTAGTGGTCTAATGATTCCGGACACCTATTTAGGCGAGAATGCTCGCCATAGAGAGGTGTCTGATGACCAAACAACGTCGTACCTTTACCCCAGAATTCAAGCGCGAAGCTGCCAGCCTGGTGCTCGATCAGGGCTACAGCCATATCGATGCAGCTCGATCACTAGGGTTGGTTGAGTCTGCCCTGCGTCGCTGGGTCAACCAACTCCAGCAAGAACGAGGCGGTGTCACTCCTACCAGTAAGGCGCTCACGCCCGAGCAGCAAAAAATCCAAGAGCTGGAAGCTCGAATCAATCGGCTGGAACGGGAAAAATCGATCTTAAAAAAGGCCACCGCGCTCTTGATGGCCGAGGAGCACGAGCGTTCGCGTTAATTGATCAACTTCGTTCTGAAGAGCCTGTTGATCTGTTGTGCTCGGTATTTGAAGTCACCCGATCTTGCTATTACGCGCACTGCCGCAAGCGCCGATCTCCGGACGTTGAGCGATTGGTTTTACGCAGCCGAGTGAACGAGCTGTTCACTCAAAGCCGCAGCGCGGCGGGTAGCCGAAGCATCATGCTCATGATGCGCGCGGACGGCATAGAGATTGGGCGATTCAAGGTGCGCAAGCTGATGAACGAAATGAAATTGATCAGCAAGCAACCTGGCTCACATGCCTATAAAAAGGCGACGGTGGAGCGGCCGGATATCCCGAACGTGTTGGATCGAGAGTTCACCGTGTCGGCGCCGAATGAGGTCTGGTGCGGTGACATCACGTATGTCTGGGCTCAAGGTCGCTGGCACTATTTGGTGGCTGTGATCGATCTGTTCGCCCGTCGCGTGGTGGGCTGGGCGTTTTCATCGAAGCCTGACGCTGACCTGGTTATCAAGGCTTTGGATATGGCCTATGAGCAGCGTGGTCGGCCTCAGAACGTTCTGTTTCACAGCGACCAAGGAAGCCACTACGGCCGCCGAGGCTTTCGTCAGCGACTGTGGCGCTATCGCTTCAAACAGAGCATGAGTCAACGTGGAAACTGCCACGACAATGCACCGATGGAACGGTTGTTTCGCAGTCTGAAAACGGAATGGATACCGACCGTGGGCTACATGAGCGCTTCGTTAGCACAGCAGGATATCGGCCGGTTTTTGATGCAGCGCTACAACTGGCAACGGCCACATCAATTTAACAGCGGGCTGGCGCCCGCTGTGGCCGAGGAAAAACTTAACGCAGTGTCCGGGATTAGTTGACCACTACAGGCGCCCGGCAGGTAATATCGATTTCGCGCTCGTACATGCTCCCCGATTGTTTTCCTGTTCCGCCCAGGCGTTCCCCTCCTGAGATCATTCAATACAAAAACGTCTCCATTACCGGCGTGCTGGCCCGGCGCTGTTGTCGGTGGTGGGATGCGCGCCTTTTTTTCGTTGTGTTCCCAGATGGGACCGATCTTGTGAGTGAGGTCTCGCTATGAGCTGAGTGCTGTTGACAAAGTGCAGGGCAAATTTCATCAAGCCAGCACTGGACGTGAGGGGAGCAGTTCTTCAATGATCGAAGAGGGGATCGTCATGACGATGCCAACGCAAAAAAAGAGTTGTTTTAAACGGATGTCCGTAGGCGTTCTGGCCGCTTTGCTGTCGGTCGGCGTCGCTAAGGCTTACGCAGAGAATAAGGAAATCACGGGAATGCAAAGTATCCAATTTCGAAAGGTCGTCGACCTCAGCCATATCATTAGCCCGACCATCCCGCTTTGGCCTAATGACCCACCGGTGGTATTCGATGTGGTGGCTTCACAGGAAAAAGACGGTTATTACCTGCGGCGTTTCAGCATCGGCGAGCACAGCGCAACCCATATGAACGCACCTAACAGTTTTCATCCCAACGCTAATGGGATTGATGCCTATAAACCGGAGTCCTTGGTGCGACCGGCCGTCGTGATTGATATCCGAGCCCAGGCCCATGACGACGCAGACTATGTGATTGGCGTCCAGGACATCGAGAAATGGGAGCAGGCACATGGGCGCATCGACCAGGGCTCTGTCGTGCTGTTTTATACAGGGTGGCAAGCGCTGTGGAACGATCCCAAGCGCTTTATCAATGAAGATTCGAAGGGGCCCCACTTCCCCGGGGTGGGCGCTGCAACCACGAAGTTTCTGCTTGAAGAGCGCCAGATAGCAGGTGTCGGTATCGATACCCATGGCGCCGATCCTGGTCAGGACACGGTCTACGCCACCAATAGTCAGATTCTGGCGAAAGATGGGATTGTCCTGGAGTGCCTGACCAACCTCGATCAGTTGCCCGCAAAAGGTACGACGCTGGTCATTGGCGTGCTCCGACTGAAAGAGGGCTCGGGTTCTCCTGTTTCCGTGATGGCCTTTACCCCCTGAGATCCTTTCAACTTGAAATAGTATCCACTACCGGCGTTCTGACCCGGTAGTTGGCAGCACGTTGAAGCACTTGGGTCAAGGCCTGGAAGTTCGCTGGTTTGGTTAAAATGTCATCGGCACCAGCGGCCCTGAAACGTTCTATTTCGCTCGAAAATGCACTGGCGGTGAAAGCTATGATGTAGCAGCTATCGCCTTGTGGAAGTTGGCGGATCTTGCGGACCGCCTCCAACCCACCCATGACAGGCATGTTGATGTCCATGAAAATGATATCGGGCATCGAAGTCATGCACTGATTGACTGCCTCCAGACCATCCGACGCAAGATCGGGTGTATAACCCAGTTCTTGCAGCATCGCCATGGCAACTTTCTGGTTCATTGGATGATTTTCCACCAGCAGGATATCGAGCGGGCAATTCCTGGCAAAAGATGAATCGAAACTCACTGCTGCATAATCGTTATCGAAGGGTATTTCCGACGCTGGAAAAACTTCCATGGGAAGTGAAAAAGAAAACGTCGAGCCGACGCCAGGCTGACTGACAAAGGATAAAGTCCCCTGTTGCGCCTCGACTAGATTCTTGCAGATTGAAAGGCCGAGCCCGCTTCCGTTGAAGCCTTGGCTAGAGGGTGCTTTAAATTGAGCAAAGGGCTCGAACAGACTGTCTTGCTGCTCTTTGGGAATACCTATGCCGGTATCGCGTATGGAAAAGTCGAGTCGGGCTTGAGAGCCTTGACCGCTGCTCGTGACGATGAGGGATACTGTGCCGGTTTCGGTGAATTTGACCGCATTGCCTAGCAGGTTGATCAAGATCTGGCGCAGACAATCGGCATCGGTTTTGACCCAGCGAGGTACGTCCGCTGAGACTTGCACTTCAACAACGATCGGCTTCTTCTGAATATTTCGCCGGATAATTTCAATACTGGACGAAAGCAGTAGCCTTATTTCGAATACACGGGGCCTCAATTGAAGTTTGCCCGTTTCAATTTTTGCCAGGTCGAGAATATTGTCGATCAGAGAGAGAAGAGTGCGTCCGCTGGTATGAATCGTGTTTAAGAGGCTGCTTTGTTCAGGTGTCAGGGGAGACCTGGTTAATAACTCGGTCGCCCCGATGACACCGTACATGGGGGTGCGAATTTCATGGCTCATGGTGGCCAGAAATCTGGATTTTGAACGATCAGCATCCTCAGCGGCATTTTTTGCCTGACTCAATATCCGTTCGTTTATCTGCAATTGCTGGAGATGAGCGCGCATGCGTAATAGATCGACTACGAACAATAAACTGAAGGCAAGAAATACCAAGATGGCAAGAATGATATGGTGCAGGGACTCTTCATTAAGTTGTTGGTGATAGGCCGCCAACCTCATTTCCGCACCTGCGACATAAACAGTGCCATCATGGGACTTCATCGGGACGAAGACCGCGCGAAAATCTCCCCAATGATCCGTGTAATCGATCCAGGTGGGTTCGCTGTGCTCAAAGCTGTCGAGCAAAGCTTGGCTGGCATCGGGATAAGGATCGAAAAAGCGCACGAAATTCTGTTCTTGGATTTCTTTTTCCGATGCGCTTGAGCTGATCAGATAAGCTTTCCCATCCCGTTTTATCACGCTGTAGACAAAGGCGGTGCCCATTGACACGTTGAACCTGGAGAGTCGCTGGATCGCGTCCCAGTCTTGCTCGGGTGATTTGGATTGTTTGTCGACCAGATCATCATGGTACCGGTCGCCGAGGATGGCCGAAGCGCCCAGCGCGGCATGCAGCAGCTTGCTATTGATACTGTCAGTAAGAATTTTTTGAGTTTCGTCGTAGAGGTAGTAGATATAGCCACTGACCCCAACGATGTAGACCAAGAGTAACGTCCATGTTTTCCGTTTTAGTTTGAACATCGCACAGCCTCCGTACTGTAAACCCCAGCATAAATAGAAGGCTGGCTGAAAGCCATTGTTTTATCCCGCTCTCATCGAAGCTGTTACTTGACCGAAGCGATAGGTTTTCATGTCTGTGTTCACGGCGGTGTTTACTGTTGTGGTAAGGCATTGTGTGACCGACCGTCCAATTCTACGAATCTGTATCGAACATGGACAGCTCGGTGCACGGAGTCCATTTTATAATGGTGCCTAGATGGACGTGAAGGTTGCTACAGACTCCCTATTTTAGGTGATTTTTCGATGTCCATTTTTCTTCCGCTTACGGATAAAGCTGGTCATCCAGGCAAAGTTTAAGGACTGCCTGCCGTTGGCTGAGCAAGTGTAACCGACAGAAAATGGGAGTTACTGTGAAGATCCAGCACCGACCGAACTTTCAGCCGCTCAGTATGCTTATGGTTGTTGCTGACGTGGTCGCAGGACAGCTGACTACACTCGTTGATCAACGCAAGGCCCTTCTGGAGGCCAAAGCACGACTAGGCTCGATGGACGCTGGGACAAGCAACCATGTATTGCGGGTTTTCTCGGAGACTACGGAGTTGATGCCGATCTAGGACCAGCAAATCGCCCATTGGCGGGAGAAGTGTTCGCCATCAACGACGCAACTACATGAGATCGACAGGTTGGAGTCGCAGGTTGCTAGCTCAAACGCAGCGGTTGTAGACACCCTGACGCTCGCTCGCGAGATCCAGGCTCGCATCTGAAGTTGGCTGGTGGGATAAGGGATGGTTCAAATCCGTCGAGTATCACGTGCTCATGTGAACGACAAACCGGCCCTTTCGCGTCCCTTGCGGATAGATAGAGCGAGTGGAGTTGTCCAAATGACCTCCGTTGCGTACGAAACTCACGGCTTCACTGTTACGACGACTGCGCATCCAGGCGATCCACTGAAGCAGCTCCCGGTGTCCAGCATAAGGCCGGTACGTCACTCGCTCAGCAATGGGGTGCGGAGCACTATGACGGGGATACCAGGAAGCGTAATGCTGCTCCGCTTGAGTGAGCAGCATTACGCATTTGTTCGGCCTTGTGGTTTGACGCTCGCGCAGTTGCCCTTCAGTAGCGGAACTTGCCGCCATGAATGTCCTGCAGCACCTGCTCAGTCACGCGCACGTAGGTTTCGGTGCCCGGTAGCCAAGCGTAGACCGGGTCTTCACCGGTTTGGCTGGGGTCGAAGGCTTCGGTCCTTAGCTTGGTTTTCTGGTATTTGAACGTGCCGGTGGTTTCCATGCAGGTCCTGATGCGCAGGAACATCGGCACCGCGTAGTGAGGCATCTGGCTTTTGACGAAGCGCAGCAGGTCGCAAAAATCCAGTTGCTCCAGCGGGGCCGATGGGGTGATGGCCGCCATCCCGGCACGACCGTTGGTGTTCTTGATTTCCACACCGTAGGCCACGGCTTCGGCGATGTGGGGGTGTTGCACCATGATGTTTTCGACTTCGGTGGTGGAGACGTTTTCACCTTTCCAGCGGAAGGTGTCCCCCAGGCGGTCGACGAATTGGGCGTGGCCAAAGCCGATATCGCGAATCAGGTCGCCGCTGTTGAAGTAACGATCGCCCTTTTCGAAAACGTCGTACAGCACCACCTTTTTGCTCTTCTCCGGATCGGTGTAACCGTCGAATGGGGCGTCGTCGTCGATCTTGGCCAGCAACAAGCCTTGGCCACCCTTGCCGACTTTCTGCATGAAACCGTTCGCGCTGCGCCGTGGCTCGCCGGTGTCGTGTTCGTACTCCACCAGCGACCAGGCGTTGATGGCAAAGCCGATGGTGTTTTCGAAGTTGAGGATGTTGGTAAAGCCAATGTTGCCGTCACTGGCGGCATAAAACTCGCAGACCCGTTCGATGTTGAAGCGTCTCTTGAAGTCGATCCACACGCCCGGGCGCAGGCCGTTGCCAATCATTTTCACCACCGGGTTGTCGCCATCGTTGCCGGCGGGAGGCTGGTCGATCAGGTAGCGACACAATTCACCGACATAGCAAATGGTGGTGGCCTTGAATTTGCGTGTGTCATTCCAGAACTGACTGGCGCTGAATTTGCGGCGGATGGCGAAACCCGAGGCGCCGGCCAATGCCGAGCCCCAGCTCACGCACAGCCCGGTGCCGTGATAGAGCGGCAAGGTGCAATAGACGATGTCATCGGGGCGCATATCCAGGGCGATCATGCCGAAGCTACCGTAGACTTTCATCCAGCGCCCGTGCTTGAACACCCCGGCCTTGGGCAAACCGGTGGTGCCGGAGGTGTAAATGTAGAAGCAGGCGTCGTCCAGGTAGACCTGCTGGGTGGTCGCCGGATTGACAGCGGAGTGCACTTCGCTGACGCGGGTCAGGTTGATGTAACCCTCGGGCGCGACGCCCGCATCGCGAGTGGTGTCGGTGTCAGCCAGGAAGAACGTGCTCAGCTCATCGATGGCAACCTCGTTACGCACCGCGTCAAAGGATGGCACCAACTCTTCGCCGACGATAATCGCCGAGGGATTGACCAGGCTCAAGCTGTGGATCAGGACGTTGTTGGTCTGCGAGGTGTTGAGCATGGCGCAGATACCGCCGATCTTGCTGACCGCCAGCACGCTGACCAGCAATTCCGGGCGATTTTCAATAAATATGCCGACCACATCGCCTTTTTTCAGGCCACGGGCAAGCAGGTAGTGGGCGAAACGGTTGGCCCACTGGTTGACCTGTTCATAACTGAAACGATTGTCCTCGTAGAGCAGCGCCGGTCCTTGAGGGTTGCGCGCAACCGCCTGTTCGAAGGCCCACCCCAGGCCGCAGGGCTGATCGACCTTGAGCTTGGAGGCTTTGATTCCCCTGATGAGCCGAGGAATGGCCCGGGCGATCAAGGGGATTTTGCGCAGCATCATGCCCCAGGTAATCATGTCGCTATTGCTACTCATGTCACCTCCTAGTGAATTGACCGTGGCAGCCAGGCGGTTGGACAAGCGCCAGACCGGCCGATCGCTTTATTGTTGTGCACGCCATGTAAAAAGTCCTCGCGCAGCGGGGTGCGCGAGGACGCCTGTTGCCAAGCCTCAGAACTCGTCGGCGACCGACTCGAGGATCTTGCCCATCAAGTAAACCGTGGTGCGTGCGACTTGCTTGACCGACTCTTTTTCTTCGTCGGTCACGACCCAGCGGTCGATGGCTGCGTTGACTTGCTCGGAGTGTTTCTCGTCGATGATCGCGTGGGCGACAAAGAAGGTAAGTTGTTGATCGGTCAGCTTGAGATGGTTCTTGCAGACATCCATCAATGGCTCGAGGTGCTCGTAGCAGTCCTCGGCCCAGAAGCTGTAGCCCAGCCGTGGAATGATGCCGCGGCACACAGAGACGAAATCCAGGTAGCCGTAGAACGCCTCTGTGGCCGGCAGCATCGGCTTATCGAACTCGGACTTGTCGACGCCAATGGCGATCAGGTCGTTGTACGCCATGTTTTCATGGCCCAGTTCTTCCAGCGCATGCTTCATCGCAAAACGCAGCAGGCCGACCTTTTTATGGTCCTGGTTCCAGCACGCCACCGCCTGGTTGATCGCGTTGTTCTTGGTGTAGTGATACACCTGGACAATCGACTTGATGTAGAGGTCACGCTGCAACTCGGGGCGCTTCATCATCTGGAAAAAGCGGCCGGCCTTGATCTTTTCCCATTCGGCATCACAGATGGCTTTCAGCTCTTTGCGAAACGCGGTCACTTCAGTCATTTCACTCTCTTCCTTGGCGGGTTGATAAATCATTCATGACACTTTTTATACTATCAAGCGAACACGGACTTACAGGCGCAGTAAGGACTTTATGATGTAGATGAACTTGGAGAAGAACCCCAGGCCTTCGATAGTATCCCAGTGTTCCATCAGCACACCGTTTTCCACACGATAGATATCGATCACCTTGTAATTCACCGTAAAGAATCTGTGCTTGGCCCAGTGCTTGGCATACAGGAAGACATAATCGCCTTCGGCGCATACCCGTTCAATGCTGGTACCCGACTCGGGGAATGTTTTGAAGAACTGCGTAAAGTAGGTCTTGAAGCCTTCGCGGCGCGGTGGAATAAATACATTGTTGTGTTGTACATAATCCTCGGCAATCAACGTATCGGCGACCGCCAGTTCCCGCTGGCCAAACATGCGCTCGTAAAACTCGATGACCACTTCTTTGTTCCTGGCTTCCATCTTGGATCAACCTCAATGTTGTCGTTGTTTTTGGATGCTCATCCCGCCAGTGACTGCCTCGCGGCACGGGCGGCCAAGGTGTAGCGAATCAAGTCATCAATGTTCTTCAGGTCTGCAGGGCAGCTTTGCAAGCCGAAGAAGGGCGTGACCGACGGCATCAGATCGCCTTTGTACAGGGCGTAGTAGTGATCACCGCGGGCTTTGATCTGGAAGAAGATACCGTCCTGATCAAAGACGAAGCTGTCGAACTTCGGCGCAAGCCGTGGTTTTACGTAGGTGATGAAGGTTTTGTAGCCGCCTTCCAGGGCGACCAGCGAGGCGCCGGTCATCGCCAATCCGTTGACCACGTTCTTGACCGGGGAATGCTTGTCGACAATAAGTCGCGAGAGTTCGACGCACTCATTCTCGTAATTGGGCCCGGAGAACCGCACCAGTTGTTCATGGCTGATGAACTCGCCCGACTCGTGAGGGAAAGGCGTAATACGCTGGGTGCCGATAATTTCACCATCATAATAAAAGGCAAACACGTAGGAACGCGGGTCATATTCATCCAGGCATACGGTGTCGTCGACCGCGTTACCGAACAACGTCTTGTAGTAAGTCTTTCGCTGCCCGTACAACCGGCTGCGGGCACGAGACAGTTCGAGAAACTGCGCTGGCGTAACCACCTGCCTGACGTTGACCTTGTCAGATTGGCACAAGTCTTGAAGTACTGAATCATAGAAACTGTAGATTGCCGAACCGGCTGAATCATCCTTTACCAACTGCATATTTGCCGAAGGCAAGGCAGCCTTATTACTTGCGAGTGATGGCATGAGAATTCCCTTCTTATTGTGATCTGTAGTATTCAACTCAGCCCAGCGCACGACCTAAGTTTCCACAGGACAATACATAGCTTCGCCTCCTTGCGTAGATGCCTACAAGTTGATGATTTGCTTACTGCGCACAGCAAGGCACGCACCCCTCTTATCGCGGGCGTGCCTTTAAACTAAAGCGACTTGCAGTTAAACCGGTGGCAGCGAGGTCAAGGCTCGACGGATCTGCTCTGCGCGCTCGCCCAGCACTTGGGGCGTAGCGAGTGGAAGGTCCGCATGACCCAGGTTGAAACCGTCACCGACAAAGCGGGCCAGTACATGCAGGTGGGCGTGGCCCACCGTCTGCCCGGCCACAGCGCCATCGCACAGCAGCAGGTTGATACCTTCGCAGGGGTGTTCATTGAGGCTCAAGCCGCTTTCACGCAGGGCGGCCGCCACCCGTTGACCCACACGCATCATGTGGCCACAGGTTTGAGGAGGGATATCACCCAGGCCGCTTGCGTGGGCCTTGGGAATGACCAGGACATGACCAGGAGTAATCGGCTGGATGGAGAGAAAGGCCAGGCACTGCTCGTCTTCGTAGACAACGGCAGCCGGTGATTCTTTCTTGGCGATTGCACAGAAAATGCAGTTCACGATTAGCTCCCTCTATTGTAGTAGGTGCAAACCCGGTGGAGGCATGAAGATCCGGGTTGCTACAGGCTGCATTCCATTGCAGTTGACCGCACAGCTTGAGGGTGAAATTACCCTTGGCATTTCACATCTGTACACGTGAGTTTTGAAATTTTTTGTATCTGAATTCCAGAAAACACCTAATATATTGATTTAAATGAGTTTTCTTAATGTTACTTTTTGTATCCGTCCTTTATCAGGCCGTGTGGGCCGTGTTGTTGGCCCGTCGGAGGGATATTTAAGGATCACCGTCCAAGACCCTCAAGGCCAAGGACGGTGAAGCGATCAAAGACCCGGTTTCCGGTGGATCGCAAGGCTGCTCCGCTTGAGGGAACAGCATTGCGGCCTGTGCCGGGCAGCTCGAGTCCCAAGCCTGGTTCTGCGCTCGCGAACTCGCCGGCTGATTGGCCGTTACCTTGACGAACATATCGTGCGCAAGCTCGATGCCGATCAACGGCGAACCTTGCCGCGGTTCTGCCAGTGCAGGACGTGCCAAGGATCGGCCAGATGGATTGGGGCAGGCATTCGCTTAGCGTGCTGCAGTGGCAGCACGAACCGTGGATTCGTTTGCGCGATGTGCCTGAGGTGCTGTTCGAGCCAGGCTCCATGGCGCATAGAAGCGCCATCAAAGCCCCCCACCCTGGCGGCAGGTGGCGGCGCGCTGGCTGCGGCTTTGAGTCAGGGGCTAATGAGCTGCATGGTCGGTTTCCACACTGGTCGCAAAGCGCGCCAGCACCGCATCGATGAACCGTCGCAGCTTGGCGGTTCTCTGCCGGTTGGCGGTATAGAGCAAATGCATCTGCCGACTCGGCGGCTGGTAGTCAGCCAGAACCCGCACCAGCTCGCCGCTTTGCAGCGCCGGGCGCAGAAAGTCTTCCGGCCCCAGCACAATCCCGAAGCCATCCAGCGCCGCTGACATCAGCGCCCTGCTCTCATTGACCTGCAAACGGCTGGCGACCTGCACCTTGTGCAGGGTATCGCCCTGGACGAACTGCCACTCGCGATCGGCCGGGCGCGACCAATAGGCGTAGCCCAGGCATTCGTGCTGTTCGAGGTCGGCTGGCGTTCGTGGGGTGCCGTGGGCGGCCAGGTAGCACGGCGCAGCGCAGGCCACCAGGCGGTAAGGCGCAAGCGGCCTGGCGGTCAGGCTGGAGGTGCCCAGGGGGCCGATGCGAAACGCCACCTCGAAGCCCTCCTCGACCAGGTCGACGAAGCGGTCGGTCAGGTGCAGGTCGATCTCAACCTCGGGGTACTGGCGCAGAAAGTCAGTCACCAGCGGCATCAGGCTGTAGGAGCCGAAGGTGACCGGCGCACTGACCTTCAGTTTGCCCCGCGGCGTATCGTTCATGATCTGCGCCAGGGAGTCGGCCGCCTGCGCCTCGCTGAGGATGTGTTTGCAGCGCTCGTAGTAGGCGTTGCCAAGCTCGGTCAGGCTCTGGCGGCGGGTAGTGCGGTTGAGCAGGCGCGCGCCCAGGCGATGTTCCAGAGCGGCTACATGCTTGGCAACCATTTGTGGCGACATGCCCAGACGCTCCGCGGCGCTGGCATAGGAACCTGCTTCAGCCGCCATCACAAAGGCACCCATGCTGCTCAGACGATCCATCATTCAACACTCCTGGTAACGACACCCTATCCAGACCGGTAATTTATCTCCATCTGGTTGCCAATCATCATAAACGCTCCTATCACGCAACGGAGCAAGGACATGCGTATCGGCATTATCGGAGCAGGTTTTATCGGTCGGGCAGTGGCGCAGCTGGCGCTGGCCGCCGGGCATGAGGTGATGCTCAGCAACTCACGCGGGCCGCAGACCATGAGCAGCGTGCGCAGCGGCATTCTGGGCTGCGAGGTGGGCAGTGCAGAAGATGCGGCGCGGTTTGCTGAGCTGATACTGGTGGCGATCCCCTTCGGGCACTACCGCAGCGTGCCCGCGCAGTGGCTGGAGGGCAAGATCGTTATGGACGCCAACAACTACTACCCGGACCGCGATGGTCATTTTCCCGCGCTGTACAGCTTCCAGACCACCACCAGCCGCCTGCTTGCCGAGCATCTGCCGGGTTCGCGGGTGGTGAAGGTGTTCAATGCAATTCTTGCCCAGGACCTGGAGAAAGACGCACGTATCAGTGGCGCAACAGATCGGCGTGCCCTGCCTATTGCCGGCGATGATGGTGAAGCGAAGACCGTTGTGAGCACGCTGCTCGACGACCTGGGTTACGACACCGTCGATGCCGGTGGCCTGGACGACAGTTGGCGGTTCGAGCGGGCCAAGCCGGCTTACTGCATCCCCTTTGGTGTAGAGGGCTTGAAGCGGGCCCTGGCGCAAGCCGAGCGTGAGGTTGAAGTGCCTGAAGGTGCCTGGCGGCGTTAAGTGGCGGCGTGACAGTTGATCTGATCCGTATTTTGCAGCGCCAACTGAATCTGTTTCGGTAACAGCGCCAGAGCGAAAATAGTCCTGCGTCCCGCTCTACCGGGCGCATCTCGCTAGTGCAGCCTGGCGCTGCACCGCAAAACCGTCATCTGGAGCGCTCAATGGGTAAGCTTGCATTCTTCGTCGTGGGTTTTCTGGCGCTGGCCATCGCGATTGGCGCACTCGGTACTATTTCACCGCTATAAACACCGCTGTTCTCCAACCTTCTGACTCAAGCCTGCGGCACGGCGTTGACGATGGCGCCGCATCCGCCGCCAACCTGTGCGAAAATAGGGGGCTTTTGTTCCTATGTTTGGAGATGTACAGCTTGGTAATGCACTACTCAACCAGCGGCGACGCAGTCGCTTGCGGTCGCGCCGGTAATAACCTCACCAGCACCTCCACCCCTGACCAGGTTTCCTGCAAGTCGTGTCAGCGGTCCCTGGTCAAGACGGAGTCGTCTGCGCCGGCCAAAAAATCCACCCCGTCCCTGGCAGAGCTGCGCAAACAGCGCATGGCCAAGGCCAGCCCCACCGCGTTCTGCTTCAAGGCCAACTGGCGTGATCGCCTGACCGCCCTGCCCGGCAGCAGCCGCCTGCCGCGCGGCGTAGTGCCTCAGCGCTTGGTCTAAGCGCACGCCCGAGGACACGTGGGTGCCGACACACGGCCCCACGTGATCCCCCTTCATCGCGGCTGACGATACTCGGCCAGCCAGTGCTCCAGCTCGTCATCCATCCCGCAGCCAATCAGCACCCACAACAATACCCGGCACTTGCGCGGGCACAGGAACCCCGCCATCTGGGCGCCCTTGCGTTGCAGGTCCATTTCGCCGCCGTCAAAGCCATAGGTATACCGCGCCGTAGGGCCGGAGCCGGTTCGCGAGGCGATAATCACCGGCATTCTAGTGAGGATGTATCCCACACTCTTTGCCCACCCTTCGGATACATGCCCGGCGCCAAACCCGGCGACGACCAAGCCTTCATAGCCCAACCCGGTCATTTGCTCGAGCAGCAGGGTGTCAGCAGCCAGGCTGGCCTCCAGCAGCGCTACACGTTGATCGAGACGCCAAGGCTCTGGCAGGGGCTGGCGAGGCCTCACAGGCTTCAGGTAGCACGCGTGCCCCTCCACAACCAAACCCTCGCAGCCGAAGTGCGCTGAGCTGAAGGCTGCCATGGCCAGGCTCTCGGTTTTACGCACATGGGCAGCGGCGTGGATCTGATCATTGATCACTACCAGTACGCCGCGGCCCCGACTCTGCGCAGCCAGCGCCACCTGCGCCGCTGCCAGCAGATTGGCCGGGCCATCGGCGCCGGGCTCACTGGCCGCACGCATGGCGCCAGTCAGGATCAATGGCGCATCAAAGGGCCAGAGCAGTTCGAGAAAGTAGGCCACTTCCTCGAGGGTATCGGTGCCCTGGGTCAGCACCACCCCCTGTGCACCCTCCTCCACCTGGGCTTTGGCCCAATACAGGACATCGATCAACTGAATGAAGGACAACGATGCACTGGGTAGCATCTGCAGGGTTTTCGTCGAGATGTGCGCAAGGCTTGCAAGCTGGGGTGCCTCGGCGAGCATCTGCGTGCTGTCCAGACCAGGAGTGACACCTTCGCCTACTGCTGACTGGAGCATGCTGAGGGTGCCGCCCAGGGTTCCTATGGCAAGTTTGGGCAGGGTCATGCGTCACCTCCTGTAACCAGACTGATGAAGGGGAGGATTGCCAGGGTAGAAACAGCCATGGACAGCACATTGCCGATGAAGCCATGCATATGGCTTGGCAGGCGCTGGCTGATAGCGGCCGCCAATGGCGGGGCCAGCAGTGCTCCCAACACCGCACTGAGCCCGACCACCTGCCAGCTACCGCCGAAGGTGAGCACGGCAGCCGGGACGACGGAAACGATCGGGATATAGGTTGGATACCAGCCCAGGCGCATCCATTGCCTACGCCAGATCAGCACACCGATGAACGAGGCCAGCACCTGCCCCGCCACCATCTGCACGACAAGTTGCGAGCCGTAGGCCGGGCCCGTGGGAGACAGGATGTACGCCAGCAACAGGCCCAACAACAAACCCAGGCTCGCCAGCTCATTGCCGAAGAACGGGGCTTCACTGAAGTCGGCCAATACCCGGCGCAATGTCCAGGTGATGCCGTAATCGGCTTGGATCTGGCCGACCGCTTGCGGGGTGTGTTCCGACGCGGTTGACCTCACCAGCAGCGGAAATCGGCGGATCAAGATGAACGCCAGCACACTGGCAACCGCCATGCCGCCGACATTGCCGACGACCACTGGCAGCTTCAAGGGGTAGCACAGGTAGTTGACCAGCAACAGGCTGGCCGGCGTGACCAGCAAAGCGCCCATCAGTGCGCCGCTTAAAGCGACCTTCCAGCCTGGACCAAACACCAGCACCATAGCCGCCGGCAACGAAACGAACGCGACGAAGGTCGGTTGCCAGGTGCCACTGTTCAAGGTCCAGCCCCACAGCGCATGACTGAACCACAACCCCAGCAGCGAACTGGTCACCAGCCACGGCCACAAGCCCGTACCGTAGCAAATGGCGAAGCCTTGCCAGCGCTTGCCGTTGCGGTTGGCCCAATGGGCCAGGGCAGCACCTGCGAGCAACCCCAGCGCTGGCAGCTCATGCTTGTAGAAGGCCACTTCGCTGATATCGCCGATGACCCAGCGCAAACGCGCCAAGGGCTGGTTGATGTTGCTCATCATGTGCACATAGTCTGGCCACAGGCCAATCCAAGCGTCGGCGCGACCGCTGATGACTTCAAGCAGCACCGTGGTGACCAACGACACCGTCAGGCACAACAACAGCAAAGGCCAGAAGGTGGAACGGGAGGTTTCGATTGAGTTGTCCATCCCTCCTCCTTAGCGCGGCAAGGCTGGGTGCAGGTCATAACCGAGCATCGAACCGTAGAGGTCGGTCCGTCGGTCGCGGGGCAGATCGTTGAGGCTGTTCCAGATCGGTGCGCTGCGAGCACTACTGAGGTCGAGATCGGCGTAGAGGATGCATTGGTCTTCCGGCCCGGCGATCTCACCGAGGGGCCAGCCGTTGGTGCCGGCAATCAACGAGCAGCCCAGAAACCGCCCACCACGCTCACTGCCGATCCGGTTGGCGGCGGCGATATGCACATTGTTGACATGGGCGGCGGTCATGGTCAGGTAAGAGGCCATGCAGCGGCCACTGGCATCGAACAACGGCGGTGGCGTCCATACCCAGTTGTTCAGGCCGCAGATGATATCGGCCCCCTGCATGGCCAGCAGACGTGGCACTTCCGGGAACCAGATGTCCCAGCAGATCAACAGGCCGATACGGCCGATGGGCGTCTCGAACACCGGGAAGCCGAGGTTCCCCGGGCTGAACCAGAGCTTCTCCTGGTTCCACAGATGGGCTTTGCGGTAATGCCCCAGCAGGCCTTCCGGGCCGAACAGCACAGCACTGTCATACAGTTTCAAGCCGTCGCGCTCGGCAAAGCCTGCAACCAGGTAGACATGGTGTTCACGGGCAAATGCTGCCCAGGTTTTCAGGCTAGGACCGTCCGCCAGAGCTTCGGCGTGAGCCCAGGCTTCGGCTCGAGTATTGAAGCTGTAGCCGGTGTTGGCCAGCTCAGGCAGGACTATCAGATTGGCGCCCTCGCCGACCGCCTGTTCTGCGAGCTGCAGGCCATGGCAGAGGTTGTTGTCGCAGTGCTCAAGACCGACCTGCGGGTCGAACTGGATGACTGCGACACGGACGGGACTGATCGGGGCAGCATTTGCAGACATGGGCTTTGGCCTTCTTATCGTTATGGGAGGGACGCCAGTTAAGCGGACACTCGGTTAGATAAGACAGTCAGGCGGGTCTGAAGCTGGGGCAGGAATGGTCTTAGGTTGGGGAAAGGGCAATCATGGTAGCTGGTGTTTCCAGCTAATCAGGCGGTGCCTGCAGGCCGGCTCCCACAGGGACCACGGCTAGCAATTAAATCGCCATAAAGACAAAACCCCTACCTGCGTACGCAGATAGGGGTTTCGGAATTTAATCTTGACGATGACCTACTCTCACATGGGGAAACCCCACACTACCATCGGCGATGCATCGTTTCACTGCTGAGTTCGGGATGGGATCAGGTGGTTCCAATGCTCTATGGTCGTCAAGAAATTCTGTTGCCAGAAGGTCTTGTTTAAGACACTCCAGCGAATCGGGTATGTGATGTTTTGTGAGTTACAAATTCTCGGCTTTGCAGTCTTCACAACACCGCAATCTGGCTTTCGCTCAAATTGCTTGGGTGTTATATGGTCAAGCCTCACGGGCAATTAGTATTGGTTAGCTCAACGCCTCACAGCGCTTACACACCCAACCTATCAACGTCGTAGTCTTCGACGGCCCTTCAGGGAGCTCAAGGCTCCAGTGAGATCTCATCTTGAGGCAAGTTTCCCGCTTAGATGCTTTCAGCGGTTATCTCTTCCGAACATAGCTACCCGGCAATGCCACTGGCGTGACAACCGGAACACCAGAGGTTCGTCCACTCCGGTCCTCTCGTACTAGGAGCAGCCCCTCTCAAATCTCAAACGTCCACGGCAGATAGGGACCGAACTGTCTCACGACGTTCTAAACCCAGCTCGCGTACCACTTTAAATGGCGAACAGCCATACCCTTGGGACCGGCTTCAGCCCCAGGATGTGATGAGCCGACATCGAGGTGCCAAACACCGCCGTCGATATGAACTCTTGGGCGGTATCAGCCTGTTATCCCCGGAGTACCTTTTATCCGTTGAGCGATGGCCCTTCCATACAGAACCACCGGATCACTAAGACCTACTTTCGTACCTGCTCGACGTGTCTGTCTCGCAGTCAAGCGCGCTTTTGCCTTTATACTCTACGACCGATTTCCGACCGGTCTGAGCGCACCTTCGTACTCCTCCGTTACTCTTTAGGAGGAGACCGCCCCAGTCAAACTACCCACCATACACTGTCCTCGATCCGGATAACGGACCTGAGTTAGAACCTCAAAGTTGCCAGGGTGGTATTTCAAGGATGGCTCCACGCGAACTGGCGTCCACGCTTCAAAGCCTCCCACCTATCCTACACAAGCAAATTCAAAGTCCAGTGCAAAGCTATAGTAAAGGTTCACGGGGTCTTTCCGTCTAGCCGCGGATACACTGCATCTTCACAGCGATTTCAATTTCACTGAGTCTCGGGTGGAGACAGCGCCGCCATCGTTACGCCATTCGTGCAGGTCGGAACTTACCCGACAAGGAATTTCGCTACCTTAGGACCGTTATAGTTACGGCCGCCGTTTACCGGGGCTTCGATCAAGAGCTTCGCGTTAGCTAACCCCATCAATTAACCTTCCGGCACCGGGCAGGCGTCACACCCTATACGTCCACTTTCGTGTTTGCAGAGTGCTGTGTTTTTAATAAACAGTCGCAGCGGCCTGGTATCTTCGACCGGCATGGGCTTACGGAGCAAGTCCTTCACCCTCACCGGCGCACCTTCTCCCGAAGTTACGGTGCCATTTTGCCTAGTTCCTTCACCCGAGTTCTCTCAAGCGCCTTGGTATTCTCTACCCAACCACCTGTGTCGGTTTGGGGTACGGTTCCTAGTTATCTGAAGCTTAGAAGCTTTTCTTGGAAGCATGGCATCAACCACTTCGTCGCCTAATGGCAACTCGTCATCAGCTCTCGGCCTTAAGATCCCGGATTTACCTAAGATCTCAGCCTACCACCTTAAACTTGGACAACCAACGCCAAGCTGGCCTAGCCTTCTCCGTCCCTCCATCGCAATAACTAGAAGTACAGGAATATTAACCTGTTTTCCATCGACTACGCTTTTCAGCCTCGCCTTAGGGACCGACTAACCCTGCGTCGATTAACGTTGCGCAGGAAACCTTGGTCTTTCGGCGTGGGAGTTTTTCACTCCCATTGTCGTTACTCATGTCAGCATTCGCACTTCTGATACCTCCAGCAAGCTTCTCAACTCACCTTCACAGGCTTACAGAACGCTCCTCTACCGCATCACCTAAGTGATACCCGTAGCTTCGGTGTATGGTTTGAGCCCCGTTACATCTTCCGCGCAGGCCGACTCGACTAGTGAGCTATTACGCTTTCTTTAAAGGGTGGCTGCTTCTAAGCCAACCTCCTAGCTGTCTAAGCCTTCCCACATCGTTTCCCACTTAACCATAACTTTGGGACCTTAGCTGACGGTCTGGGTTGTTTCCCTTTTCACGACGGACGTTAGCACCCGCCGTGTGTCTCCCATGCTCGGCACTTGTAGGTATTCGGAGTTTGCATCGGTTTGGTAAGTCGGGATGACCCCCTAGCCGAAACAGTGCTCTACCCCCTACAGTGATACATGAGGCGCTACCTAAATAGCTTTCGAGGAGAACCAGCTATCTCCGAGCTTGATTAGCCTTTCACTCCGATCCACAGGTCATCCGCTAACTTTTCAACGGTAGTCGGTTCGGTCCTCCAGTCAGTGTTACCTAACCTTCAACCTGCCCATGGATAGATCGCCCGGTTTCGGGTCTATACCCAGCGACTAAACGCCCTATTAAGACTCGCTTTCGCTACGCCTCCCCTATTCGGTTAAGCTCGCCACTGAATATAAGTCGCTGACCCATTATACAAAAGGTACGCAGTCACCTAACAAAGTAGGCTCCCACTGCTTGTACGCATACGGTTTCAGGTTCTATTTCACTCCCCTCTCCGGGGTTCTTTTCGCCTTTCCCTCACGGTACTGGTTCACTATCGGTCAGTCAGTAGTATTTAGCCTTGGAGGATGGTCCCCCCATATTCAGACAAAGTTTCTCGTGCTCCGTCCTACTCGATTTCATGACTAAGAGATTTTCGCGTACAGGGCTATCACCCACTATGGCCGCACTTTCCAGAGCGTTCCGCTAATCTCAAAGCCACTTAAGGGCTAGTCCCCGTTCGCTCGCCACTACTAAGGGAATCTCGGTTGATTTCTTTTCCTCAGGGTACTTAGATGTTTCAGTTCCCCTGGTTCGCCTCTTGCACCTATGTATTCAGTACAAGATACTCAGCTTATGCTGAGTGGGTTCCCCCATTCAGACATCTCCGGATCAAAGTCTGTTTGCCGACTCCCCGAAGCTTATCGCAGGCTACCACGTCTTTCATCGCCTCTGACTGCCAAGGCATCCACCGTATGCGCTTCTTCACTTGACCATATAACCCCAAGCAATCTGGTTATACTGTGAAGACAACATTCGCCGAAAATTTGTAATGTCTCACAAATTTTACCTTAGCCTGAACACACACCAGTGAAAGTGCTGTTCAGTCTATCTTTCTATCACATACCCAAATTTTTAAAGAACGATTCTGAAAAAGTTCAGAAATCAATATTCGATGCGAATATTCATTTCTAAGCTTTGACACGGTAGCAAGGGGTGGTGGAGCCAAGCGGGATCGAACCGCTGACCTCCTGCGTGCAAGGCAGGCGCTCTCCCAGCTGAGCTATGGCCCCAACAAGAAACTGGTGGGTCTGGGCAGATTCGAACTGCCGACCTCACCCTTATCAGGGGTGCGCTCTAACCAACTGAGCTACAGACCCAGTTAAGAGCTGTTACCGATATCGTCTTCTTCAATGAATCAAGCAATTCGTGTGGGAGCTTATAAGACAGCTGATGTCTGTCGATTAAGGAGGTGATCCAGCCGCAGGTTCCCCTACGGCTACCTTGTTACGACTTCACCCCAGTCATGAATCACACCGTGGTAACCGTCCTCCCGAAGGTTAGACTAGCTACTTCTGGTGCAACCCACTCCCATGGTGTGACGGGCGGTGTGTACAAGGCCCGGGAACGTATTCACCGCGACATTCTGATTCGCGATTACTAGCGATTCCGACTTCACGCAGTCGAGTTGCAGACTGCGATCCGGACTACGATCGGTTTTGTGAGATTAGCTCCACCTCGCGGCTTGGCAACCCTCTGTACCGACCATTGTAGCACGTGTGTAGCCCAGGCCGTAAGGGCCATGATGACTTGACGTCATCCCCACCTTCCTCCGGTTTGTCACCGGCAGTCTCCTTAGAGTGCCCACCATAACGTGCTGGTAACTAAGGACAAGGGTTGCGCTCGTTACGGGACTTAACCCAACATCTCACGACACGAGCTGACGACAGCCATGCAGCACCTGTGTCAGAGTTCCCGAAGGCACCAATCCATCTCTGGAAAGTTCTCTGCATGTCAAGGCCTGGTAAGGTTCTTCGCGTTGCTTCGAATTAAACCACATGCTCCACCGCTTGTGCGGGCCCCCGTCAATTCATTTGAGTTTTAACCTTGCGGCCGTACTCCCCAGGCGGTCAACTTAATGCGTTAGCTGCGCCACTAAAATCTCAAGGATTCCAACGGCTAGTTGACATCGTTTACGGCGTGGACTACCAGGGTATCTAATCCTGTTTGCTCCCCACGCTTTCGCACCTCAGTGTCAGTATGAGCCCAGGTGGTCGCCTTCGCCACTGGTGTTCCTTCCTATATCTACGCATTTCACCGCTACACAGGAAATTCCACCACCCTCTGCCCTACTCTAGCTCGCCAGTTTTGGATGCAGTTCCCAGGTTGAGCCCGGGGATTTCACATCCAACTTAACGAACCACCTACGCGCGCTTTACGCCCAGTAATTCCGATTAACGCTTGCACCCTCTGTATTACCGCGGCTGCTGGCACAGAGTTAGCCGGTGCTTATTCTGTCGGTAACGTCAAAATACTCACGTATTAGGTAAGTACCCTTCCTCCCAACTTAAAGTGCTTTACAATCCGAAGACCTTCTTCACACACGCGGCATGGCTGGATCAGGCTTTCGCCCATTGTCCAATATTCCCCACTGCTGCCTCCCGTAGGAGTCTGGACCGTGTCTCAGTTCCAGTGTGACTGATCATCCTCTCAGACCAGTTACGGATCGTCGCCTTGGTGAGCCATTACCTCACCAACTAGCTAATCCGACCTAGGCTCATCTGATAGCGCAAGGCCCGAAGGTCCCCTGCTTTCTCCCGTAGGACGTATGCGGTATTAGCGTTCCTTTCGAAACGTTGTCCCCCACTACCAGGCAGATTCCTAGGTATTACTCACCCGTCCGCCGCTGAATCGAAGAGCAAGCTCTTCTCATCCGCTCGACTTGCATGTGTTAGGCCTGCCGCCAGCGTTCAATCTGAGCCATGATCAAACTCTTCAGTTCAATACTGCTTGGGTTTTGAGAAAACCCTAAACTTGGCTCAGCAATCTCAAATGACTTACTTTCAAATCTTTCGATTTTTCGTGTAGCCACTTGTGATGCTGATAATCTTTTTGACTATCAGCCTGAGCTCACAAGCACCCACACGAATTGCTTGATTCAGTTGTTAAAGAGCGGTTGGTTAAGAGCTTTTCGTCTCAACCGAGGCGCGCATTCTACGCTTTCCTCAGGGCCTGTCAAGCGTTTATTTTGAAGTTTTTCAGAATTTCTCTTTCAACTTCAACCACTTGACTCGCTGCGATCTCTCGTCAGCGGGAGGCGAATTCTACAGCGTTTCAAACCGCTGTCAACTGCCTTTTTCACCGCTGCCGATCTTTCGATCGAAGCCCCTCCGGAATGCCCTGAAACTGCTAACTCTTTGAAACTCAAGGAGTTTTCAGCTCCGACTGCGCCGGAAGTGGGGCGAATTATAGAGAGATTAAATCGGGCGTCAAGGGTTAATTCAAAAAACATTGAACAAAGGCAAAATGAGCACCTTATATAGAATGAGCACCTTGTATAGAGAGTACCGGCCTGCCCTGGGAGGCACTATGTTTGAACCTTACCTGCAACGCTGGCAATTGACCGCCGACGGCGAGCCAATCATCACCCACAGCAGCCACTTGCTGCCCGTCCTTTATAAAGGCAAGGCAGCGATGCTCAAGATCGCCCACGAACCCGAAGAACAGTCCGGTGCCTTGTTGATGCAGTGGTGGGATGGCCAAGGCGCCGCCGCGGTGCTCGAACACATCGATCACGCCGTATTGCTTGAGCGTGCTCAGGGGACCGCCTCACTGGCCGATCATGCTCAACACGGTCGCGACGAAGAGGCCACGCGCATCCTTTGCGCGGCGATTGCCCGCCTGCATGCACCACGGGACCAGCCGCTGCCGCCACTGGTCGAGCTACAACGCTGGTTTTCCGGCCTGTGGCCCGCCGCCGAAGAAAATGGCGGGCTGTACCGACGTTGCGCCGACATTGCCAGCCAGTTGCTCGCCTCCCCCGGCGAACAGAGGGTGCTGCATGGAGATATCCACCACGGCAACGTTCTCGACTTCGGCAACAGAGGCTGGCTGGCCATCGACCCCAAGCACCTCTACGGCGACCGCGCCTTCGACTATGCCAACCTGTTCTGTAATCCGACCCACGCTCTGGCCACCGACCCACACTGTTTTCAGCGGCGCTTGCAGATTGTATGCGAAACAGCCGACCTGCCTCGTCAGCACATGCTGCAGTGGATCGTCGCCTGGTGTGGTTTGTCGGCGGCCTGGTTTCTCGAGGATGACTTGCACGAAGACGCCCGCACGCCCCTGCAGGTCGCGCAACTGGCACTGAACCTGCTGGAGGCAAGCAACTAATCGAAGCAGCGTCGATCTGTAGATAAGGCACCCCATAGATGAGCCACCGCCATGAGTGAAGCGCAAAGCGGCAAAACCCCCGGCCTGTCTGCAGACGAAGAGCAGGAAGTCAGCCATAACCAGCCACCCCGCGCGGCGGTATTGCACGAGATCATTCGTTTCCAGGGTGACCAGGAGCTGGAGCGCACCATCGCCGCGCTGTTCTGGTCGGCGCTTGCCGCCGGGCTGAGCATGGGCCTGTCGCTGATGGCCATGGGGCTGTTCTATTCGCGCCTGCCCGAAGACGACAGCAGCCAGGTGATCGCCAGCCTGGGTTACTCGGCCGGATTTCTTGCCGTGATCCTGGCCCGCCAGCAACTGTTTACCGAAAACACCCTGACCGCGGTACTACCGGTGATGACCGAACCGAGCCTGCGCAACTTCGGTCGCTTGCTACGTTTATGGTCGGTGGTACTGCTCGGCAATCTGGCCGGCACCATCCTGGTGTCCTATGTGATGCTCAACCTGCCGATCTTCGACAGCAAGACCGACGTCGCCTTCCTCGACGTCGGCCACAAGGTGATGGATAACGACCTGAACCAGATGTTTGCCAAAGGCATCATCTCGGGCTGGATGATCGCCACCATGGTCTGGATGATCCCGTCGATGGAAAGCGCCAAGGCGTGGATCATCCTGATGATCACCTACCTGATGGCCCTGGGTGATTTCACCCATATCGTCGTCGGCTCGGTGGAAGTGTCCTACCTGGTCTGGGCCGGCGAAGTCAGCTGGACGGCATTCTGGCTGGATTTCGCCGTGCCGACCCTGATCGGCAACATCATTGGCGGCAGCTTCATTTTCGCCCTGATCAGCCACGCCCAGGTGCGTAGCGACAGCAGCAAGCCGCCCACTGCCCTACCCCGGCGTGACCGGCAAAAAGACCAGTCGGCAGGCAAGAAACCCTAGGGCTCTCGCGCCGCCAGCACCCGTTCGCCGCCCTGACGCAGCTCCCGTTGTGGCTTGGACTGCCACCAGGCCGGACCACTGTGCGGTTGATCGAGGCTGACCCGCTCGCCGATCTGCGGCGTGCTCAGCGATACCTGTGCGGCATTGGCCAACGCCAGGATGCGGTCGAACGGTTCACGCCAACTGTGGGTGGACAGGTCAAACGTACCGTTATGGATCGGCAGCAACCAGCGCCCGCGCAGGTCAAGGTGCGCCTGCAGGCTTTGCTCGGGCTGCATGTGTACATCGGGCCAGTTGACGTTGTAGGCGCCGGTTTCGATCAGGGTCAGGTCGAAGGGGCCGTACTGCTTGCCGATCTCCTTGAAGCCGTCGAAATAGCCGGTATCGCCACTGAAAAACACCTTCAGCTGGTCATCGATCATCACCCAGGATGCCCACAGGGTACTGTTGCTGTCGAACAGGCCGCGCCCGGAAAAATGCTGCGCCGGGGTTGCGACAAACCTTACGCCTTCGACGCTGGTTTCCTGCCACCAATCCAATTGCCGGACCTTGCTCGCCGGCACACCCCAGCCAATCAGAATATCGCCCACCCCCAGAGGCGCAATGAAGTATTCGGCACTGTTGGCCAGTTGACGTATGGCCTGCTCGTCGAGGTGATCGAAGTGGTCGTGGGAGAGAATCACCGCGGTTAACGGCGGTAATTGGTCGAGCTTCAGTGGTGGCGGGTGAAAACGCCGGGGGCCGGCCCATTGCACTGGCGAGGCGCGCTCGGCGAACACCGGGTCGGTGATGAAGAAGCGCTCGCTCAGTTTCAACAGTACCGTGGAATGCCCCAAGCGCCAGACGCTATGATCCGGTGCTTCAAGCAGCTGCTGGCGGCTCAGGGGCTGCACGGCAATGCTGACACTGGGCCGGGTATCGGCGGGCTTTCTCAGGAGCAGGTATTTAAGGCCGATGCGCAGTTTTTTCATCACCCCGTCCTGGGGCAACTGCACCTGGTTGCGATAGCGCCCATCCTGGCGTTGCGCCGGTTCACCGGCCTGGGGAGTCAGCGGGGCCATGAGCAGAAACACTCCAAGGATGAAGATCAGTTTCATGGTACCCCACAGTGATTGCATCAACCGTGAAATGGCTTGTAAGGCCATTTTTCAATAGCCTGCGATTGTTCAACAATATTGACAGCATTTATGCGATAAACGGCGCCCCGGAATAGACCAGCATCCATGATGGAAAAGAAAAGCGGCAAGGGACTTTCATTTGTAAAGCGGATTTACCTGCCGCGCATCATCGGCCTGGGGATCGGCATGCTCAGCGTAATGGCCGGGATTTCAAGCCTGCCTGTGCCCTCATGGGCCTGGACCCTGCTGCTGTTCAACGGCCTGGTCTGGCCGCACCTGGCCTATCAAATCGCCCTGCGCGCCAACGTCCCGTACCACGCCGAGTACCGCAACCTGCAACTGGACTCGCTGATGGGCGGGTTCTGGACCGCCACCCTGCAGTTCAACCCGCTGCCCAGCGTGACTATCCTGGCGATGATGGCCATGAACAACTTCGCTGCAGGCGGCCAGCGTCTGTTCTTCAGGGGCCTGCTGATCCAGGGCCTGGGCATGCTGTTGTCGATCGCCCTGTTCGGCCCCGGGCTACAACTGCACGCAACCACCCTGCAAGTCTATGCGTGCCTGCCGATGCTGACGCTCTACCCCATGGCGGTCGGCTGGGTCTGTTATCGCCTGGCGATGAAGCTGTCTGAACACAAGCGCAGGCTAAGCGCCCTGAGCCGCACCGACAGCCTGACCGGCCTGCTCAATCATGGCTCATGGAAAGACCTGCTGCAGCTCAAGTTCCAGATCTGCCAGCAGCAAGGCCGCGAAGCGGTGATCGCAATCATCGACATCGACCACTTCAAAACCATCAACGATACCTACGGCCATGTCGTCGGCGATTGCGTCCTGCACCAGTTGAGCAATGAGCTCAAGCGCACCCTGCGCGATGATGACCTGGCCGGACGCTACGGGGGCGACGAATTTTGCGTCATTCTTCCGGATACCCGCCTGGAAGACGCCAGGCAGGCCATGGAACGCCTGCGCGAACGGGTCGGCAGCTACCGCAACCCACAGCTACCGGAGCTGCACATCAGCCTGAGTATCGGCCTGGCCAGTTGCAGCGACGCCCTGCCCGACCCGGAAGCCTGGCTCAATGAAGCGGACAAAGCCCTGTATTGCGCCAAGAAAGGTGGCCGTAATCAGGTCAATTTCGCCGATTCGGACCTCACTGCGCTGAAGCTGGCCTATCCTGAGTGAACGTTCGTCCGCGCGGCCAGGCCGCAGGGATGCAGCTCAACAAGGACCAGCCCGAGTATGGACAGGATTGCCGATGCTCTGCCAGCCAGCCAACGCCCCAGCTTGCAAACACGCAAACTCATTGCCGCCATCGCGGCGTTGTTCGCACTTGCCTGTCTGATTGCCTTGGGGGCACTGTTCAATATCGCTGCCACGCTCAACACCAACGAGCGGGAAAAAAGCAGCTTCTACGCCCATAAGGCCCTGGAGCAGCGGCTGGAGTCATCCCGGCAGTTTCTTTCCAGTTACGCGGTATGGAACGCCGCTTATGATCACCTCAATGGCAGCGCCGACCTGCACTGGGCGTATGAAGAGAAAAACGTTGGCGACTCGCTGTACACCGCCAGCGGCTACGAGGGGGTGTTCGTCATCGATGACCAGACGACCAAGTACGCCCTGTTCAAGGGCCAGCTAAGCAAGGCCCCGGCCGATACCTATATAGAAAGCCCACTAGGCCCGATCATCGACAAGGCGCGCAGCGTCGCTGCCGAACGCCAGCAGATTACCGAACACGTGCTGTTCAACGGCTGGCCCGCAGTACTGGTGGCTGCGGCCATTCGGCCCGATGACGAAGTGCTGGGCATCGACCCGCAAACCACCTCGGTGATGCTCTTCGTTGATCAACTGACGCCGGAAAAACTCACCCGCCTGGGCAGCGGCGTCGGCCTGAGCGGCATGCACATCGAAAAAGCCGACGCGCCGCTGGCGGATCAACCCAGCCTGAAGCTTGGCGATACCGGCTACCGGCTTGACTGGATCACCCCGCGCCCCGGCGAACAATTGCTCTGGGCCGTGCTGCCGCCGTTGCTCGGCGCCATGCTGGTACTGGGTTTGCTGATGGTCTACTTCTTCCGCTATGCCTTGCGCACATCACAGGAAATCGACGCCAACCTGCGCAACCTGCAGGCTACTAACCAGGCGCTGGAAGCCAGCGAGCAGCGCTTTCGCGCAGTGGCCGAGGCCGCATCGGACTGGATCTGGGAAACCGACCGTCATCATCGCCTGAGCTACCTGTCCCAGCGCTTCGTCACCGTGACGGGCTTTCAGAGCGAGGACTGGCTCGGCCAACCGCTCAACCAACTGCTCAGTTGCGAGACCACGCCGCTGATACAGTGGCTCGACAACCAGGCCGATACCGACTCGCAGCAAGTTGCCAACCTGCGCTGCGCCTATCGCGACCAGAGTGGCCAGGTACGGTTTTGCCGGGTTTCAGCCCGCTCGATTGTGTTTGACGGCAAACTGGCCGGCTATCGAGGCACCGCCAGCGACATTACCGATGAAGTCGCTGCCCACGCGCGCATCCAGCACCTGTCGATGCATGATGCGCTGACGGGCCTGGCCAATCGCAACAAGCTCTCGCGTTTTCTCGACCAGGCCTTGCTCAAGGGCCCGGACGCTACACCGCTGACCCTGTTGTTGCTTGACTTGGACAGCTTCAAGCCGATCAACGACTCCCTTGGCCATCCCGCCGGCGACGCCGTGCTGCTGGAAGTCGCTGCCCGCCTGCGCGAATCGACCCGCGACGGCGACCTGGTGGCGCGCCTGGGTGGTGATGAATTCGTGCTGGTAATGAACGGCATGGACAGCCGCAACGAGATCGATCGCTTCTGTGCACGCTTGATCGACAGCCTGCACCAGCCGATCCACTACGAAGAACAGGCCCTGCACATCGGCGCCAGCCTGGGCGTGGCGCAGACGCGCCTGCAGGGCTTCGATGCCGGCGAGCTGATCCGCTGCGCCGATATCGCCCTGTATCAGGCCAAGGCAGAAGGCAAGAACACCTGGCGCTACTTCTCGCCAGAAATGAACAAGCAGATCCAGTACCGCCGCCAACTGGAAAACGACTTGCGCAAGGCACTGAAGAACGGTGAGTTTATCCTTCACTACCAGCCACGCTACCGCCTGGAAACCCTTGAGATCGTGTCGGTCGAGGCGCTGGTGCGCTGGCAGCATCCGGTCGAAGGCCTGCTGGGCCCGGACACCTTTATTCCCCTGGCCGAACAGACCGACCTGATCGTGCCCCTGGGCCGCTGGGTATTGCGCGAAGCCTGCGAGACCGCCCGCCACTGGCCGGAGGGCCTGCTGGTGTCGGTCAACCTGTCGCCCGCACAGTTTTCGCGCAGCGACGTGGTCAAGGATGTTCATGAGATCCTGGTCGCGACCGGATTCCCGGCCCAGCGCCTGGAGCTGGAGATCACCGAAAACGTCATGCTCAACGATATCGAAGGCGCGTTGAGCACCATGAATGCGCTCAAGGAGCTGGGCGTGCGCCTGAACATGGATGATTTCGGCACCGGTTACTCGTCACTGGGCTACCTGCGCACCTACCCATTCGACAGCATCAAGATCGACAAGCGCTTCATCGCCGGGCTCAGCAGCGACGGCAACGACCGCGCCGTGGTTCAGGCGATCATCAACCTGGGCAAGGCCATGGGCCTGACCGTCACCGCCGAAGGGGTGGAAACCGAGCAGCAACTCAAGGCCCTGGGCAAGGAGCAATGCCATGAGGTGCAGGGCTACTACCTGAGCAAGCCGATCGACAAGCTGGCCTTCGAAGCACTGCTGCAAGCCGGTGAGAACAGCCGCGCCGACGTCTCCTAGGCCGCAGGTAAACCAAGCCGGGCGCGTACCAGCTTGAGCAGGTTCGGGCCGACCTCGTCAAAACCTTTGTTCTGCGCAACGATCTGCACGCCTTCGAGCAGCAGCGTCAGTTCGAACGCTGCCTGCTCAGGCTCGGCGATCCCCGACGCTTCACATAAGCGCACCAGACGGGCCGCCTGACGACGCTTGTGCGCCTCGATCAGCTCGCGCGCCGGGCTGTCGCACACCGGTAGCTCTGCCAGGGTATTGGTATAGGCGCAACCACGGTGCGAAGAAAGCACCGGCTCCTGTACCAGAAACTCGGCAAAACCGAGGATCTGTCGCGCGGGCTGAGCGCTGAACTGCTCGGCCAAACGCCCCCAGACTTCGTCGTACTCGGCCATCATCAGACGCAACCACTCCAGTACCAACACATCCTTGGACTCGAAGTGCCGGTACACGGTCATCTTGGTGGTTTCGGCCTTCGCGGCAATGGCATCGACAGTGACGCGAGTGATGCCCTCGTTGAAAAACAGCTCGTGGGCAGCATCCAGGACCCGCTCGCGCGGGGGCAGACGGGCGATTCGTTGCGAACGCATGGGCTCACTCCAGTTGACGACGATACTAACAAGTATCACTCTATACTCATGAGTATCTTTCGATACCCATCGGTATTTTATCGTCAATTGTCACGGGAGTGCGCCATGAAGGTGAGTGAATATGTGCAATTCGATGCCATCGGCCTGGCCGAGCTTATTGCTCAAGGACAAGTCAGTGCCGATGAAGTGCTGGCAGCGGCGCAGCAGGCTATCGCCAGCGTGGAGCCAAAGGTCAATGCCCTGGCCGAACACTGGCACGACGAACCGCTGCCCGCCTGCGCCGAAGGACCGTTGTACGGCGTGCCATTTCTGATCAAGGACCTGGCCATCAGCATGCAGGGCCGCGCCCACGAGTTCGGCAGTCGCCTGGCGCAAGGCACCGCCAGCACGGCCGACTCGTTCCTGATGCAGCGTTTTCGCCGCGCCGGACTGCTCACCCTGGGGCGTACCACCACGCCGGAACTGGCCATCAGCACCACCACCGAATCGCGCCTGTGCGGCCCGACCCGCAACCCTTGGGACCTGAACCGCAGCGCCGGTGGCTCCAGCGGTGGCTCGGCGGCCGCGGTGGCCAGCGCCATGGTACCGGTTGCCCATGCCACCGATGGCGGCGGCTCGATCCGGGTGCCAGCGGCGGCCTGTGGCTTGTTCGGGCTCAAGCCCGGACGCGGGCTGATTTCCATGGGGCCATTCATGGACGAAGCCTGGAACGGCCTAGCGGTTCAGGGTGTGCTCAGCCGTACGGTGCGCGACAGCGCCCTGCTGCTCGATTGCATGGCCGGGGCGCAAGCGGGCGATCCGTACCCGCTGGCCCCTGCACAAGGCAGTTACCTGAGCGCGCTGAAGCAAGCACCTGGCACCTTGAAAATTGCCGTGCAGTGGCATCCGCTCAATGGCCGGCGCAGCAATCCGCTGATGGTCGAGGCGCTTCAGGGATTGGTCCGAACCCTGGAGAGTCTTGGTCACCACTGCCAGCAGGTAGACCTGGATATCGGTCTGTCGTGGGAGGCTTTCGTCGAGATGAACGCGCGCTTCTGGGGCAGCAACACCGCAGCCTGGCTTGATGCCCTGAGTGCCGAGACTTGCCGCCCGCTCAACGCTCAATGGCTGGAGCCGGCAACCCTGGCGCTGCACCGTTATGGCAAAGCACTGTCGGCTACCGAGCTGCTCGCGGCGATGGATCAGCGCAACCTGGTCAGTCGGAAACTGGGCGGGTTCTTCCAACGCTTTGACCTGTTGCTGAGCCCGACCCTGAGCGAGCTGCCGCCGGTCATCGGCGACTACAACGCAGGTCAAGAACAGGTCGATGGGCTGGGCTGGATGCACCGGGTATTCAATCACTCCCCCTTCACTGCCCTGGCGAACATTTGCGGTACGCCATCGATGTCGGTGCCGTTGTACCAGGATGCGGCTAGCGGCCTACCGCTCGGTATGCAGTTTACCGCGGGTGCAGCGGGTGAGCGTCTGCTGCTGAGCCTGGCCGGGCAGTTGGAACAGACGCTGCCCTGGAGCGGGCGAACCCCGCCAGTCTGGGCAGCGTCAGCTTGAAAAGCATCGCCGGCAAGGCCGACTCCCAGTGTAGATCGGCGTGCACCACCCCCTGTGGGAGCGGGCTTGCCAGCGATGCGCCCAGTGCGGTCTTGCCTCAGGCCCGCAACCGCCGCTGTGCGGCAATCTCCGGCAAATCCTTGCGGCGCAGGTAAATTCGCAGCGGCTCGGTAACATTGAGCCGCTCATCGACATTCTGCGCCAGCAGAACCTCGATCAAGGCACGGCTCAAGGTCATGATCTCGCCGTCACCGGCCTGCCAGACAAACTCGCTGCTGGGGGTGATGCTGTCGTCAGCCACGTCCATGCCGAACGAGTCTTCGCTGAAACGCACGATATGCTTGCCAAGCTTGCGGTGAAAACCGACAAAGCCCTTGAGCTGGTCGGCGGCGGCGCAGATGTCCTGGGATGTGATGTGCATGTCAAACCTCACTTGAAAAGGGGATTGGCACGCTGGGCGAAAGGGGTTGCGCTCTGGCGGGCAACTCGAGGTCAAGGTTAATGGAAATTCATCGCATCCGGTAAAGGATTTTTTCACCGAAGCAGCTGTTGCTCGCTAGACTTAACCTACTCAACGCCCTCCAGTAGTCAGCGAACGTGGATGATTCATGAGCACCGCCGTCACTTCAGATATCGCCACGATCAGCCGTATCAATGCAGTACCTGCCATCCTGCAGGTTATCTGCGAGACCACCGGCATGCGCTTCGCGGCGGTCGCCCGGGTTACCGACAGCAGCTGGACGGCTTGCGCCGTGCTCGACTCACTGGGCTTTGGCCTGAAAGTCGGCGGCGAACTGGAGCTGATCACCACCCTGTGCCACGAGATCCGCGCCAGCCACCAGACCATCGTGATCGACAAGGCCAGCGAAGACGAGCAGTACTGCAACCACCACACCCCGCGCATCTACAAGTTCGAGAGCTACATTTCCGTGCCGGTGTTTCGCACCGACGGCAGCTTCTTCGGCACCATCTGCGCCCTTGACCCTCTGCCCGCCGAGCTCAAGGGCAGTGCCATCCAGCCAATGATGGAGTCCTTCGCCCGCCTGTTGTCGATCCAGATCGAAAGCGAAGAGAACGTCCAGCAAACCGAACAGGCCCTGGAAGAAGAGCGCGCCATCGCCGAACTGCGTGAACAGTTCATCGCCGTGCTCGGCCACGACCTGCGCAATCCACTGTTCGCCATTACCGCAGGCGCCGAACTGCTCAGCCAGCGCCTGCAGGATGAAAAAAGCCGCGCCATCGCCCAGCACATCCTGACCTGCGGACGACGCGCCAACCAGTTGGTGCGCGATGTCCTGGATTTTGCCCGCGGGCGCTTGGGCAACGGCATCATGATCAACGTCCAGCCCTGCCCGGACCTGGCCGAAGCCCTCAGCCACGTGGCTTCGGAGCTGCAACGGGTGCACCCGGAGCGCTTGATACACCTGAACATCGGCAACCTCGGCAACATGCACTGCGACCGCGAGCGGGTCACCCAGTTGCTGTCCAACCTGATTGCCAATGCCCTGACCCATGGCGCTGCCGACAGCCCCGTGAATGTCATGGCGGACATCCGCGATCGGGTGTTCGTCCTCGGTGTGCACAATCAGGGCGAACCGATTGCCCCGCAGGTGATGGCGCAACTGTTCCAGCCCTTTTCACGACCACGTGACGATGCACCGCAACCCGGTCTTGGCCTGGGCCTGTACATTGCCAACCAGATTGCCCTGGCCCACGGCGGGCGCATGGAAGTGGTGTCGAGCGCCGAAGCCGGAACGCTGTTTACCTTCCGCCTGCCACTGGATCGAGTTGAGCCTGAAGCAGTTGCGCCAGCCACTCCATAAATACCCGCACCCGTTGTGGCAGGTGCAATTGCCCGGCGTAGAGCAATGACACCGGCATCGGTGGCGCATTGAATGCCTGCAGTACCGGCACCAGTTCGCCGCGATCCAGGAATTCGCGCAGCCCGGCAGCCGGCGCCTGAATCAGGCCAAGCCCGGCCAGGCAGGCACTTTCATAGGCTTCGGTGCTGTTGACCGTAATGCCCCCGGGCATGGCCTGGTACAGCGTCGCGCCGTCCTGTTCATACTCAAAACCCGGGCTGCGCGCCCCCAGATGCTGCACATAGTGAATCAACCGATGGTTGGATAAATCCGCAAGGCTGGTCGGTGTACCAAAACGAGCCAGGTACGCGGGGCTGGCGCAATTGAGCATGCGCAGGCTGCCCAGGGGCCGGGCGACCAGGTTCAGGTCACTCAGCGTGCCGATGCGTAGCACGCAATCAAAACCTTCACGTAGCAGGTCGACCTGACGATCGGTGCAGCTGATCTCCAGCGTCAGGCCAGGGTGGCGGTCCATGAACTGCGGCAAGTTCGGCAGAATGATGCGCCGCGCCACCAAGGTCGGAAAATCGATGCGCAAACGGCCACTGAGCGTTGCCGCATCGGTGCGAAACAACCCTTCGAGCTCATCCATTCGCGCCAACAGGTCTTTGCTACGCTCGTACAGTTGCAGGCCATCCTGGGTGGCCTGCACCCGCCGCGTGGTGCGATTGAACAGGCGCGCGCCAAGCAGCGCTTCCAGGGCCTGAACCTGTTCGGAAACAGACGAACGCGGTAGCCCCAGGCTCTCGGCGGCGTGGGTGAAACTCGACAATTCGCTGACCCGTACAAAGGTGCGCAGCAGTTCCAGCTTGTTCATGGATGAACGCTCAACTGTTCGGACTACCCGATCAGTATTTCCGATTTCCATGGATTTATCAGCCAGTAACCGACCAATAAACTCCTCCCAACTTCAGCCACCGGCTCGACCACGAGGACCACACCATGACCCGCAAACTCGCACTGATCACCGGCGCCAGCCGCGGCCTGGGCAAGAATACCGCCCTGCACCTGGCCGCCCAGGGCATCGACATCATCGGTACCTACAACAGCAAGGCTGATGAGGCCCAGGCACTGGTTAAAACCCTCGAGGCCAGCGGCGTGCGTGCGGCCATGTTGCAACTGGACGTGGGTAACAGCGCCAGTTTCGAGGCTTTTGCCCAGCAGTTGAGCGAAACCCTGCACAAGGTATTCGGCCGCCAGCACTTGGACTTTCTGGTGAACAACGCCGGCATCGGTATCAACGCGCCGTTCAGTGAAACCAGCGAAGCGCAGTTCGAGCAGCTGTTCAATATCCAGCTCAAGGGCCCGTTCTTCCTGACCCAGCGCCTGCTGCCGCTGATTGCCGACCAGGGCCGGATCGTCAACATCTCCACCGGCCTGACCCGCTTTGCCCTGCCCGGCTATGCCGCTTATGCCGCGATGAAAGGCGCCATGGAAGTGCTGACCCGCTATCAGGCCAAGGAACTCGGCGCCCGCGGCATTCGCGTCAACATACTTGCGCCGGGCGCGATCGAAACCGACTTCGGCGGTGGCGTGGTGCGTGATAACAATGAGGTCAATGACTTCATCGCCGGCAACACCGCCCTGGGGCGAGTCGGCCTGCCGGACGATATCGGCGCCGCAGTTGCCCTGTTGCTGGGCGATGGCGGCGGCTGGATTACCGGTCAGCGCCTGGAAGTGTCGGGCGGGATGTTCCTGTAAGCGCTCAATGCTGCACTTGGTCCTCGCGCACCTGCACGCTGGCGGTCATGCCGGCGCTCAGGTTGACCCCATCCGGCACCTGATCGAGCTTGATCCGCACCGGAATGCGCTGGGCCAGGCGCACCCAGTTGAACGTCGGTTCAACTTCGGCGAGCAACTGGCTGTCAGGGTTGGCGTTGCGGTCGGTAATGCCGCGGCTGATGCTTTCGACATGCCCTTGCATCGGCTCGCCAGCGCTCATCAGCCAGACCTTGACCGGGTCGCCGACATGAATGCGCGGCAGCTTGGTCTCTTCAAAATAGGCTTGTACGTAAAAGGTCGAGTCATCCACCAAGGCCATCACCGATTGCCCGGCATTGACGTAGTTGCCTTCGGCCAGGCGCAGGTTGGTGATGTGCCCGCTGCGCGGCGCCTTGACCTGGCTGCGCGCCAGGTTGATGGCCGCGACCTTGACCTCGGCTTGCGCCTCGCGCAGTTCGCCACGGGCAACGGCAGCATTGATCTGGGCGTTCTCGCGCAGTTCGGCGCTGATCGCCTGGGGCCCCAGGGCGGCACGGCGCGACGCTTCGTGTTCACGCAGACGCAGTTGCTGCTGGCGGGTTTCGGCCACGGCGTTGGCCTTGTCCAGGGCGGCTTCGAAGCGGTCGCGATCGATCGACATGAGCAGCTCGCCAGCTTTGACCTGCTGGTTGTCATGCACTTTCAGCTCACGCACCCAGCCGGACACGTCCGGGGCGATGATCACCACGTCGGCACGAATCTTCGCATCACGGGTCCAGGGCGTGAGCATGTAGTACTGCCAGAGCTTCCAGCCGGCAAATATGGCCACCGCCACCAGGCACAGGGTTACTGCGATACGTACAGCAGCACGCATGGTCACACTCCTTATAACGGCCCCAGCACGTGGGTCACCAAGGTCAGAATACAAACGAACAGCGCGCAGTCGAACAACGCCTCATGCCAGACCCAACGCCCCAACGGCGTGTAGCGCAACAGCAGGCGCACCACGCCGGTCAGCAGCAAGGCCAACAACACATAAACCAGAAACGGGCTGAGCAGCACACCGCCCAGCGCCCATTCACGCAAGCCCATGGATTTCCTCCTGCCGACGGCACCACTTGCCCCAGCTCTTCTGCAATTGCAGCACGGCGCCAATGGCCAGGCGCAGCGGGTCACTGCCGGGAACATGTTGCAGCGCCTCGATGAACTGCTCGCTAGCCGCGTCCAGGCGCTGGCCGCGCCCCGGGGCCGGGCCGCTGGCCAATACCGCTTCAAGTTGCTGCAGGTACTGGCGCTCGGCCGTGACCACCGGCGCTTGGGCAACCGCCAGGCACATGCGCAGGTGCAGCAGTTCGTCACCGATATCCAGGCCGTGCAGGCCATCATCCCAGCGCCCGCGCTCATGTTCGGGCAAGGCACTGTAATGCCGGGCCAGTTGCAGCAAGCGATCGGCCATGCGCCCGCCGAACCAGCTGTCGGCGCCCCGCAGCTCACGGCGGGTCAGGCGCACCAGGTCGCTCTGAGTGGCGGCGCGCAGGCGCTTGCCATGCCAGGCCGGGTTGCGCAGCACCAGCAACTTGAACGCCAGCACCGCGGCGCCGACGCCCATCAGCATGGCCTGGGCGCTATTGAAGAAGTTGGCGACATCGAAGCTCATGACATTCAGCGGCGCTACCAGCACGATAAAATGCAGGCAATAAGAAGTCGCGGTGGCGCCGATCTTCGGGTTGGCCATGCCCAAGGCGCCAAAGAACAGCGGCACGCCCATGGCCAGGCAGAGCATGGCAAAACTGCTGAGCTCCGGCAGCAAGATCTGCCCGACCACAAACGCCACCGGTATCGCCAGCAGGATCCCGCGCAAAAAGCTCATGCCGATCTGCGCGCCGTTCTCGCGGCTGGCGAATAAGCTACAGACCACGCAGGTCAGCACCAACCCACCGGGAGCCGCCTGCCAGGCAGTGGCCAGCCAGAAGCTGGCCATGGCCAAAAATGCCAAGGCGCTGCGCGAGCCGAACAGCAGGGCCAGCGACACATCGCGATGGGCAGCCAGGCTGTCGGGCACATCGGCGGCCGGTTTGCCCTCCTCCACCCCGCGCAAGGCCTGGGTCGCGGCCATGGCGTTATCCAGCAGCAAGGTCAGGCGCGCCAGGCAGTAGTGTTCGGCCGAGCTGATGCGCTCATCGTGGGCTGCATCCCAAACGCGCTGGCGCAGCAGCAACAGGCTGGCCTGATCGGGATGGGCCAACAGCGCCTGGACCTCCTCAAGCCAAGGGGCCATGTGCTGCGCCTGCTGCTCATCGAGTTGCCGCCATTGCCGACGCACCGAGCGGGAAATACGCAACAGCACCAGCAGCTTCTGGCTCAGCCCGCGAATCGCCCGAGCGCGCTGGCGGCCGAGGCTGCCTTCAAACCAGGCATGCTCGCGCTGGGAGTCAACGGCGACGATGCGCCCAAGAATCTCCAGCAGCCCCTTGCGCCCCTGTTCTTCGCCACTCAAGGCGGCACTGGCGGCCTGTAGCCCGCTTTGCCAGGCCTGGCGCGCCTGCCCGCTCAATTGTTGCTCGACACGCATGGGCCAGAGCAAGGCGCTGGTGGCCGTCGCGCAGACAATCCCCAGACAGATTTCGGTACAACGCGCCACCGCCTGGTCGAACACCAGCAGCGGATGGTTGATTGCCGGCAAGGCAATGATCGCCACCGTGTAACCGGCAAGCACGAACGAATAGGCCCAGGCACTGCGCAGCAAGGTCGAACAGGCGGTACACAGCGCCAGCCACAAGGCCAGGGCCAGCAAAAACAACCATGGGGTCTGGGCGAAGGCGCCGATGAACAACACCGACATGACGGTCCCGACCAGCGTGCCCAGCAGCCGCGCCAGGCCCTTCTGCACCACCATGCCCGACAATGGCTGGGCAACGATGAATGCCGTCATCAATGCCCAGGACGGCTGCTCAAGCCCCCAGCGCAGCGCCAGCCACAAGGCCAAGCCACCGCCAAGCAGCGTCTTGAGGGCAAATTGCACAGCGGATGTGTTTGGCGCCAGCAGGGCCTGCAACGTGATGGGCACGGGACGCACCTTGAACGACGGTGTTGTAAAGATAGTCAGGATGAAGCGAGAAGTTCAGGGCTCAATTATTAGCTAGCTAACTATTAATAGTCCAGTGCTTGATTAAAGGTTTTTTCACAGGCAAAAAAAAGGGGCGACCGAAGTCGCCCTAAATGCCTTGCGTGCCCGTGACTGGAAAGGATCAGCGCTCTTTGCGCTTGTTCGAATCTTTCCAGATGAAAATTCCGAATCCGACGAAGAACATCAGCATCAGACCGACTGTAATCACTCCAGCGATAACCACATTATCGAAGAACATGTCGGCCTCCATTTGCCTGCACCTGTCCGATGGGCTTAAGGTAACGAATGGCTCGGGGAAGGAAATTGACCGAGGTCAATAGCGCCCGGAAGCGGGCGCGCAAGGCGGGTACAGGCTTGACCTGCATCAAGTTTTCAACGCTTCTTGGGTTTGCCCTTGGGCTTCTTCTTCGCCTTGCCCAGCGGCATGGCCTGCTCGAACGCCTGGCGAACTTCGTTCAGGCGCTTTTCATTGAGGTCGTGGACCCGGCGTGCACGTTCGGCACCGAGGTCGATCAGGTTGTCGTCTTGGCTCATGGTGGGCTCGGAAAGCTGACTGCAGTGCTGCAATGATGAAGGCTGCGGCCGGCGCTGACCAGTAGCGCTTGTATCCTCAGACTTCGATGTCCACCAGCAGCCCCTGGCGTGGCTGCTCGCCTATCAACGGCGCCACCGGTACGGTGTTGTCGGCGTTGACTTCATCGCCAGGCAGCGGTTGGTACAGTTCTTCATCCTGGCTCGACTGGCGCCTGCGGTGCTGACGGCGCTGCTCCTCACGCAAGAGGATCGCCGCCTGCTCCGGGTCACGCTGCTTGAGGTCGATTGTACTGTCGCTGGAAGTAGGCTGGGCCGGGACCACGGGCTTGATATCTGGCGTCGGCTTTACCGGGTCCAGTTGCTGGGTCACGGGTGCAGCGCTGAGCGGGATGAGGGGCGGCAGCATGGGATGATCTCCTGTCGCCAGTGTGTCGGCTGATGGCCATGGGCCTTGAGCCAGTGCCGGTAAAATGTGCGGGCCGCTTCACAATTGCCGGCTACTGATCGTCCGCCTCGTCCGCCGGGGTGGGTTGGCTTTCGCTCCACGGGCGCTTGAGCACCTTGTTCCAGACCTCGTTGAGGTGATCGCGCAACACTTGCGGCGCGCTCTTGAGCGACGGGCTGTCTTCACGCTCACCGCCAAAAGGCTCCTCGCCCTCGATGGCGATCAGCGACTGGCCATTGATAGCATAGCTGGCCTGGCCTTCCCGCAGCTCGACATGCAGTTCAAGGGGATCGACACCGCCGCCGCAAAAGGCGTGGCTGGCAACCGTCAGTTCGGCCAGGCCGTCGTTGTTGAGATCGCTGACGCCGCTGACATCGGTATAAAAGCCGACATCCAGGTCGAGCCCGGCGCAAGTAGTGTCGTTTTCGATTTTCCAGCGCGGCTTGAAGCTGTCATCGTCCTGGCGACCGTAGAGCGTGGCGCTGAGCTGCACCCGGTCAACGTCCTGATCGGTTTCTTCGTCACGGACCTGGTCATCGTTGCGGCTGAGCACCAGCAGGCCTTCACCTTCGCGGTCGCGGTAATGCACGCTCTGAACGGGCGATTGCACACCCAGCGCCTCGAGCTGCCCGGGGGGAATCGGCGCCAGTATTTCGAAAGCTTTCTTGTCACAGGCCCCCAGCAGTAGCAGTCCCGCCACGGCCAGCGTTCGGATGAACCACGGGTTGGAGATCGGCATGGCTGTATCGGGCCCTCAATGGCGACAGCGGTTTTCGTCGATGAAGTTGCTAGACTCTTTGGTCTGCACAGAGCTATCCGTTAAGATAGTCGGCTTTTTCATGGCGGGAGTCAGGCAGTATGGCGCAGCAGTATCAACCGGGGCAACGCTGGATCAGCGACAGCGAAGCCGAGCTAGGTCTGGGGACCGTTCTGGCACAGGACGGCCGCTTGTTGACCGTGCTCTACCCGGCCACTGGCGACACCCGCCAGTACTCCCTGCGCAATGCGCCCCTGACCCGGGTGCGCTTCTCGCCTGGCGATCAGATTACCCATTTCGAGGGCTGGAAGCTGACCGTGCGCGAGGTCGAGGACGTCGATGGCCTGTTGGTCTATCACGGCCTCGATGCCCAGAATCAGGCTCGCACCCTGCCGGAAACCCAGCTGTCGAACTTCATCCAGTTCCGCCTGGCCAGCGACCGCCTGTTTGCCGGGCAGATCGACCCGCTGCCGTGGTTCTCGCTGCGCTACAACACCCTGGAGCACACCAGCCGTCAGCTGCAGTCGTCGCTCTGGGGCTTGGGTGGCACCCGCGCACAACCGATTGCCCACCAGTTGCACATCGCCCGGGAAGTGGCCGACCGTATCGCTCCGCGGGTACTGCTGGCCGACGAAGTGGGCCTGGGCAAGACCATCGAAGCGGGCCTGGTGATCCATCGCCAGCTGCTGTCGGGCCGCGCCAGCCGCGTGCTGATCCTGGTCCCGGAGAACCTGCAGCACCAGTGGCTGGTGGAAATGCGCCGGCGCTTCAACCTTGAGGTTGCGCTGTTCGATGCCGAGCGCTTTATCGAAAGCGACGCCAGCAACCCCTTCGAGGATGCCCAGCTGGCGCTGGTCGCCCTGGAGTGGCTGACAGAAGACGAGAAGGCGCAGGACGCGCTGTTTGCCGCCGGCTGGGACCTGCTGGTGGTCGACGAGGCGCACCACCTGGTCTGGCATGAAGACCAGGTCAGCCCCGAGTACGCCCTGGTCGAGCAACTGGCCGAGGTCATCCCCGGCGTCCTGCTGCTGACCGCAACTCCGGAGCAACTGGGCCAGGACAGCCACTTCGCCCGCCTGCGCCTGCTTGACCCGAACCGTTTCCACGACCTGGCCGCCTTCCGCGCCGAAAGCGAACACTATCGCCCGGTAGCCGAAGCGGTACAGGAACTGCTCGACGAAGGCCGCCTGTCGCCCCAGGCCCACGCCACCATCGAAGGTTTCCTCGGTGCCGAAGGCGAAGCCCTGCTGGCCGCGGTCAACGATGGCGACACCCAGGCCAGCGCCCGCCTGATCCGCGAGCTGCTCGACCGCCACGGCACCGGCCGCGTACTGTTTCGCAACACTCGCGCCGCCGTCCAGGGTTTCCCTGAGCGCAACCTGCACCCCTACCCGCTGCCCAACCCCGACCAGTACATGGAGCTGCCGCTGGGCGAACACGCCGAGCTGTACCCGGAAGTGGCCTTCCAGTCCCAGGGCGAAGGCAGCGAAGAAGAGCGCTGGTGGCGCTTCGACCCCCGGGTCGACTGGCTGATCGACACCCTGAAGATGCTCAAGCGGGTCAAGGTCCTGGTGATCTGCGCCCACGCCGAAACCGCCATGGACCTGGAAGACGCCCTGCGCGTGCGTTCCGGTATTCCCGCGACGGTGTTCCATGAAGGCATGAGCATTCTTGAGCGTGACCGCGCCGCCGCCTACTTCGCCGACGAAGAATTCGGCGCCCAGGTGCTGATCTGCTCGGAGATCGGCAGTGAAGGCCGCAACTTCCAGTTCGCCCATCACCTGGTGCTGTTCGACCTGCCCGCCCACCCGGACCTGCTCGAGCAGCGTATCGGCCGTCTGGACCGGATCGGCCAGAAGCACACTATCGAACTGCACGTGCCGCACCTGCAGAACAGCCCGCAAGAGCGGCTGTTCCAGTGGTACCACCAGGCCCTGAACGCCTTCCTCAACACCTGCCCAACCGGCAACGCCCTGCAGCATCAGTTCGGCCCGCGCCTGCTGCCGCTGCTCGAAAGCGGTGACGATGACGAATGGCAAGCGCTGGTGGACGAAGCCCGCGCCGAGCGCGAGCGCCTCGAAGCCGAGCTGCACAGCGGCCGCGACCGTCTGCTCGAACTCAACTCCGGTGGCGCAGGTGAAGGCCAGGAGCTGGTCGAGGCGATCCTCGAACAGGACGACCAGTTCGCCCTGCCGATCTACATGGAAACCCTGTTCGACGCCTTCGGCATCGACAGCGAAGACCACTCGGAAAACGCCCTGATCCTCAAGCCGAGCGAAAAAATGCTCGACGCCAGCTTCCCGCTGGGCGACGACGAAGGCGTGACCATCACTTACGACCGCAACCAGGCGCTGTCACGCGAAGACATGCAGTTCATCACCTGGGAGCATCCGATGGTCCAGGGCGGCATGGACCTGGTACTGTCCGGCTCGATGGGCAACACCTCGGTGGCGCTGATCAAGAACAAGGCGCTCAAGCCCGGCACCGTGCTGCTGGAACTGCTGTACGTGAGTGAAGTGGTGGCCCCGCGCGCCCTGCAACTGGGCCGTTACCTGCCACCGGCCGCCCTGCGCTGCCTGCTCGACACCAATGGCAACGACCTGGCTTCGCGGGTGTCCTTCGAAACCCTCAACGACCAGCTCGAAAGCGTGCCCAAGGCCAGCGCCAACAAGTTCATCCAGGCCCAGCGCGACGTACTGGCGCCGCGGATCAACAGCGGCGAAGCCAAGATCATGCCGCGCCATGCCGAGCGTGTTGCCCAAGCGCAGCAGCGCCTGGCGGCGGAAACCGACGAAGAGCTGGCGCGCCTGACTGCGCTGCAAGCGGTCAACCCGACCGTACGCGACAGCGAAATCGAAGCCCTGCGCAAGCAGCGTGAACAAGGCCTGGCAATGCTGGAGAAAGCGGCGCTGCGCCTGGAAGCGATTCGGGTGTTGGTCGCCGGATAAACCGCGCCGTTTTCATCGCTGGCAAAGCCCGCTCCCACAGGATCTTTATCAACCTGCAGATTGCAGGCAAACATTGAACCTTGTGGGGGCCAGCCTTGCTGGCGATGAGGCCCCTCAGGCCTGCGCAAGTTTGCCCGCGCCCCCCTCACTGTCTGCCAGCATCCCTTCCCTCATCCTCTGCGCATCGCGGCTAAAGCACCGCGAGGCCAGCAGCAGGAACACCAGCGTCAGCATCAACGCCACCGGTATCAGGTACATTGCCCCATGCAGGCCTTCAGCCTTGAATGCCTCGCTCATCTGCACCTGCCCCGCCGCCTGCATCGCCGCCACGGCAAAATGGTCCGACAGCGCACCGACCACCACCGGCCCCAGGCCGCCGCCCAGCAGATAAAGCCCGGCAAAGAACAACGCCATCGCCGTCGCTCGCAGACGCGGCTGCACCACATCCTGAATCGCGGTGTAGACGCAGGTATAGAAGTTGTAGGCAAACAACCAGCCGACGCCGAACACAGCCACGAACACACCGATCTCGATCCGCCCGGCATGCAGCGCCCAGGCGGTGGCCAGGGTTGCAATCAGCATGCTCAAGGCGCCAAACAATAAGCGCCCATTGGCAAAGCGCTGGTGCAGCTTGTCGGCAATCCAGCCGCCAAGGGTCAAGCCCACCAAGCCGGTCAAGCCGACGATCACCCCGGTGGCCACCGCTGCCTGCTGCAGCGACAACAGGAAGTAACGCTGCAACATCGGCACCATGAACGAGTTGCACGCGTAGGTGGCGAAATTGAAGGTCAGGCCGGCCAGCACCAACCAGCAGAAGGTCGGCACACTCAGGACCCGGCGCAACGGCCGGTCCAGCGGCGCCTGGGAAATCGCCACCGGCTCCGCCGCCCCGCGCGCCGGTTCGCGAATCATGAACATGAACAGCGCCAGCAACAGCCCTGGCACCGCCGCGATGAAGAACGGCGCCCGCCAGCTGTCGAACGCCTGGACCATGGCGCCGATGCTAAAGAACGCCAGCAACAACCCCAACGGCAGCCCGAGCATGAAGATGCCCATGGCCCGCGCCCGCCGTTCAGCGGGGAACAGGTCGCCAATCAGCGAGTTGGCAGCTGGCGCATAACTGGCTTCACCAATGCCCACGCCCATGCGCACCAGCAAAAAACTCCAGAAACTGCCGACCATGCCGTTGACCGCCGTCAGCCCGCTCCAGGCCATCAGCCCCCAGCCCATCAACTTGCTGCGTGAGCCGTTATCGGCCAAGCGCCCCAACGGCAATCCGGCAATCGCATACACCAGGGTGAACGCCGTCCCGATCAAGCCGATCTGAAAATCGCTCAAATGCCATTCCAGGCGGATCGGCTCGATGATGATGGCGGGAATGGTGCGGTCGAAGAAGTTGAACAGGTTGGCCAGAAACAACAGAAACAGGATTCGCCAGGCGTTCGCCGCTTGAGTGGAGCTCTGCATCGATCAGTCCCTCGTTATTATTGTTCGGGGCTTTCCAGTACGCCGAGCTGAATCTAGAGGGCCCTCGACGATCTGTCTGCCATCATTGACCGCACTGATACCGGGTAATTGTAAGCATTTGCAGTTTTAGAACCCGGCGCTATTGCCTCAATGACCAAATCGTAGGAGTCAATGTGCCATTAATCAGGATGGACTAATGCCGAGTTCCTATACTCCTGCAGAACGGTCTCCGAGCAGGCTATTGGGGGACGAGTGCACACTCGACTAAGAGGGATGCTATGGAGTGGCTGGGGCTAGAAATGCTCGCCGAACTTCCGGCAACCGGAAAGATCCTTCTCGATTGCAGGCATAACCCCTACCTGGTGCTGCTTGCATTCCTGATCGCCTGTGCCGGCAGCTTTGCCACCCTCGACATGGCCGAGCGCCTGAGCCACGTTGAGTTGCCCGCGGCTCAGCGGCGGTGGCGCCTGCTCGGTGCCTGCTGCCTGGCCGGCGGCATCTGGGCCATGCACTTCGTCAGCCTGCTGGCCCTGCAAACACCACTGGAAGTGCACTATGACGTCGCCCTGACCGGCGCTTCGCTGCTGATCATGCTGCTGGCCGGCTGGATGGCCATGAATACCCTGGGCCGCCAGGAGCTGCTGCCGCGCCATTACCTGCAAGCGGCGGTGTGCTTCGGCCTGGGGATTATCGCCATGCATTACGCCGGCATGGCGGCTATGCGCTCCAGCGCCCAGCAGTTCTATCGTCCCGACCTGTTTGCCGCTTCCGTTGCCGCGGCCATCGCCACCAGCCTCGCGGCACTGCTGTTCGCCCGCTATTTGCGCAATGGCAGCGGCAGCCTCTATCAATTGATGAAGTACGGCGCCAGCGTGCTGATGGCTGCAGGCATTGTCGGCACCCATTTATTGGGGATGGCGGCATTGACCCTGGTGATCGCCCCCGATACCCCGCTGTCGCTGCCAGTCAGCGACAATAGCCTGCAACTGAGCCTGACCATTGCCTTCATTACCTTGCTGATCAGCGCCAGCAGCATCAGCGCCGCACTGTCGGACAAGAAGCTGCAAAGCAAGGAACACGACCTGCGCCGGGTCAACGTGCTGCTCAGCCAGCTCGACCAGGCCCGAGTCTCCCTGCAGCAGGCCGCCCATTACGATGCCCTGACCAACCTGGTCAACCGTCGTGGCTTCAATCAGGTATTCGCCGAGCGCCTGGCCGAACAAACGGCCAATGACGGCATGCTGGCGGTGATGTTTCTCGACATCGACCATTTCAAGCGCATCAATGACAGCCTCGGCCACGACGCTGGCGACGAGTTGCTCAAGGTGATTGCCGCGCATATCAAGATTGCCACCCGCAGCCAGGACGTGGTCGCCCGGTTTGGTGGCGATGAGTTCTGCATCCTTACTGCCCTGCACAGCCGCGACGAAGCCCGACACCTGGCCCAGCGCATCATGCAGAAGATGAAGGAACCGATCGACCTGGCCGGGCGGCGCATGGTGATGACCACCAGCATCGGTATCAGTGTGTTCCCCGACGACGGCCGTACCTGCGAAGAGCTGCTGAAAAACGCCGACCTGGCCCTGTACCAATCCAAGGGCTGCGGGCGCAACAACCTGAACTTCTTCAATAGCAACCTGAAAACCCGCGCCACCCTCGAACTGCAACTGGAAGAGGAACTGCGTATTGCCCTGCTGGAAGAGCATGGCCTGCGCATTCACTATCAGCCGATTTTCGACCTGCATAGCGGTCAGGTTGCCAAGCTCGAAGCGCTGGTGCGCTGGCAACATCCACAGCACGGCCTGCTCAGCCCGGACCGCTTTATCGGTATTGCCGAAGCCAATGGCCTGATCGCCGAACTTGATCTGTGGGTGCTGCGCCATGCCTGCGCAGACCTGGCTCAGCTCATCCGCCACGGGTATGACGGGCTCAAGGTGACAGTCAACTGCTCGGCCTTGACCCTGGCCCGTGAAGAGCTGGGCCGTGAAATCGAGGATGCCCTGCGCCAGGCCGGGATCTCGGCGCGCCAGCTGGAACTGGAAGTCACCGAAAACGCGCTGATGGGCAACATTCACAACACCATCGCCCTGCTCAAGGGCATTCGCGCCCAGGGCGTATCGCTGTCAATCGATGACTTTGGCACTGGCTACTCGTCACTGGCCTACCTCAAGCGCCTGCCGCTGGACACGCTGAAGATCGATCGCTCGTTCATCCAGGAAGTGCCACGTTGCCGACCGGACATGGAAATCGTCCAGGCAATCATCGTCATGGCTCACACCCTGCACCTGCAGGTGATCACCGAAGGCGTCGAAAGCGTCGAGCAGTACCAGTTCCTCGCCCAGCAAGGCTGCGACTTCGTCCAGGGTTACCTGCTCAGCCGGCCAGTGCCGCTGGGCGAACTGCGGCCGATCCTTGGCGAGCTCAACCAGCGCCATCAGCAGAGGCAGAGCAGCTTCAATCCTTATGCCGGTACAGATCAATCAGCGTCGCCGGATCTTTTTGCAGATAGCCCTGACTACCATGCAAGCGCATCAATTGGGCGGCCAGGCCGCTGATCGGCGTCGCCGAAGCCTGTTCGCGGGAGAATTTCACCGCACTATCGAGGTCCTTGAGCAAGGTGCGCACGTGCCACTTGACCGGCTCGAAGCGGCTTTCGGCCATTTGCGGGGCGAGTATCTGCAGCGGCTTTGAATCAGCAAAACCACCGGCCAGCGCTTCGGCGATCAGGCTGGCATCGACTCCCGATTGCTCGGCCAGCGCCACCACCTCGGCAATCACCAGCGCGTTGCAGGCAACGATCATCTGGTTGCAAGCCTTGGTCACCTGCCCTGCCCCTACCGGCCCCATGTGCGTGACCCGCTGACCGAGGGTCAGCAGCACCGGGCGTACCCGCTCAAGGTCTGGCGCCGCGCCACCGGCCATGATCGCCAGGGTGCCGGCTTCGGCGCCCGGGGTGCCGCCGGAAACCGGAGTATCGAGCCAGCTCATACCGGTCTTCGCTGCCAGCTCGCGGGCCATCTCGCGGGTGGCTGTCGGTTCGAGGCTGGAGAAATCCACCAGCAACTGGCCGGCCTTGCCGCCCTCGACGATGCCCTGTTCGCCAAACACCACCTCGCGCACCACCGCCGTGTCGGCCAGGCACAGCATCAACACATCGGCGTGCTGGCACAGCTCGGCCGGGGTCGCCACCTGGCGGGCACCGGCCTTCACCAGTTCGGCGTATTTGTCCGCTGAGCGGTTCCACACCGTCAGCGGATAACCCGCCGCCAACAGCCGCCGACACATCGGCAAGCCCATCAGACCGATACCGGCAAACCCCAACGAAGGACGTGCAGTGCTCATGTACAGCTCCAGACAGATTAAAGAAGTTGACTGATCGGACGATTCAGTTTGCAGGCGTGGCAAGGAAAACTCCTACAAAGGCCTAGGGTTAACCCCTATCGCTCACGCCAAATGCGCACTGATACAGTCGCGAACCTCATCCAGTGATGGCTCTATGCTACCTACTAGAACAGCCACCCACCCCCAGGCAAATGGCGCAAAATGACCTCCAAGACTACTTCTGCCAACGCGGTTTCCGAGCTGACTTCATCCACTCCCGCGTACAGCGCTCCCGGCTCGAGTTACTACAGCCCGCGGGCGCTTAACCCGCAGCAGTACCTGTATTTCACCGAAACCGATATCCAGCGCATCCTCGACAACCTCGACGGCCTGCGCGATCTGGTGTTCCCGCCCAGCGTGCACGTCGAAGACGACGCCCAGTTGCGCCTGGACCAGCAGTTCCCTTCGGTGTGCCTGATTGGCCTGGGCCGCTGTGGCTCGAACATCGCCCTGGATGTCGCAGAACTTGTATACAACGCCAGGACCTTCTACCTCAACGAATTCAACAACGAAGACCGCGCGGGCAACGAACCGAACTACAGCCCGGCACGCTGGATTCGCAACAACCTGCGCCTGGTGCAGAACAAGGGCACCAAACCGGTATTCCTGGTAGAGCCATTGGTCATGCTCGGTGACCTGGACAAGGACATCGCCGGGCGCATCCGCTTCTCGCGCAAGGGCGAGAAGAGCGGCTTTATCCGCGATTACAGCAAGATGAAGATCATGGACCTCTCGGAAGTCCATGCCGGGGGTGCCGGTAACGCGCCGATTCTCGGCCAGTACCTGGCCAAGATCATCCTCAACAAGGAAACCCACCGTTTTTCCAGCGCCGACTGGAAGCTGATCCACTCGTACCTGATTGACTCCTGCGGGATCAAGGCCAACCAGTCGCGTTTGTACTTCTACATCTTCAGCGCCGGCGGTGGTACCGGCTCGGGGATGGCATCGGAGTTCGGCCTGGCCCAGCAATACTCGTACATGAACAAGACCTTCGATACCAAGCCGGCCGACGAGAACGACGGCAAGAGCGGCCATTCGTTTGTCTTCGAGCCGATCTTCACCAGCGGCATCTGCGTGCTGCCGAACATTTCCGATCACCGCAGTGAAATGTCCGAAGCCCTGCACATCAACGCTGGCCGGCTGCTGTGTAAGTACCTGTCAGAGGAATGGGATTTCTCTTACAACTTCGACAATGAAGACAGCAGCGAAGCCAGCGTCATGGGCCGTATCCGCCCGTGGAACGCCATGATGCTGATCTCCAACGACATCATGCGTTACGCCGAAGAGAACGATGACGGCAACATCCAGAACATCGACGTCAATGCCATGGAGAAGCACGCCAACCAGTACATCTCCCAGCAGATCTTCAACATCCTCACCGCCCAGGCGGTGACCACCGACTACGACCAGAACTACTTCCGTCGCGCCGGCATCGACATTGGCGAAACCATCCGCCTGGATGCCAACGACCTGTTCATGAGCCTGGCCGGCCCCGTGGCCATCGCCTATGCCGAATCGGTGGTACCGGAACAGCCGTCGCCAAGTTCGGACAAATTCAAAGTGTTCGAGAAAGAACAGCCACGGTTGAACATCGACGACCTGTTCTTCCGCTCCATCGACCTGCCGCACTTCAACAAAGTGACCCAGGCGATCGAAGGCATCAGCCTGTTGCCGATCGAGTCCCGGCGCTACCGCGCTGCCCTCGAGCAGTACCAGGCCTCCGGCTATGACGCGGCAGCGCTGCACGACCTGCACTTCTTCAAGAACTGTTCGTCGGTGGTGTCGATCGTGTCGCTGCCCAAGGACTACAAGCTGTCGTACATGGACCTGAACCGGCTCAAGACGCACCTCAACAGCCTGTTCCCCAACACCACGCTCAAGCGCTACGCGCTGGTCATCGGCGCCTCGGCCAACCTCTCGCTGACCACTCTGATCGCCAAGAGCCCGTGCCTGTCGGACGACTTCCTGACCCTGATCGTGGCCTTCATCAAGCGTTGCTTCGCGCGTAATCCGTACCGTTTCGACGACACCCTGGACAACGCCATCCTCGAGTTCATCACCAGCGAGGCCTTCGACGAAGACCGCATCGACGACCTGCTCAACGAGTTCGAAAACCCGGCGAAGATTCTCGATACCAACTGGTATGCGATCAAACCGATGTACGAGAAGAAGTACCGCGAGCTGATCAACGACAAGAGCAAGTTCGTCTCGATCAATGACATCCGGCTGTCACGCGAATGCGTGAAGAAAGCGGTGAAGTACCTGCGGGAGATTTACCGTCACCGTATCGGCAAGACCCGGGTGATCTCGTTGAACAGCCACACCGGCAAAGTGGATTACTGATTGAAATCATCGCGGGGCAAGCCCGCTCCTACATTTGTAGGAGCGGGCTTGCCCCGCGATCAGACTGTTACCGCACTCTCTCGGCACACTCAACTGTTACCAACAGCCACCCCGGCTGAACAGTCCCGAGCACCAAAACCTTCTCGCTGTGCATTTTCACGCACCATTTTGGCGCGCGATCAGCCGTTGGTCTTTTCCTGAATCACGATAAACGGCGAAACCACCACTGCCCAGATCTCTGGATCGCGGCTCTGAAGGTCTAGCGCCTGCTCTGTAGTGACCGCGCCGACAGTGCCAGCATTACGCCATGCAGCAAAGGTTTCGCTACGGTTTTCGGCCATTGCCTGCGCAACTTCGATCAGGTCCAGGCTCGGGTCGACCCAAATCAGGTCACCCTTGGCCCAAAAACGCTCCAGCGCTTTCCACTCGATTGTTGCTGTCTCGCCGAGCAATTTGGCATAGAGGGTGCTTGGTTGATCAGTCATGGGTTCCTACCAGAAATAATTCGACCGCAATAAAGGTCGGTATTTTTGCAGAAAAACCCAGTTTCAAAATAAGTAATTGATCGACAAGGTGGTAAATGCCCGGACTCGGCCAGTGAAACAGGCAAAGCAGTGGCGCGTTTATGTAACTTTCTGTCGATTAGGCGACACCCCTGGTTTTTGCCCCAGCGGGCCTGCTTTTCAAGCGACAAAGCAGCGCTCTACACTGTACCGGTACAGTTGCCAGGGCCAATCCGGGGGTTATCCGGGTCCGTGACGAGGCGTGGCCTCCCACGGAACCTGATCCGGTCCTCAAGCTCTGGCCGCCAGGACTATAAAAATTACAACAGAATGAGTGGAGCACTATGAGTAAGGCTACTAAGCAGATTTCCAAGCTGTTTGCCGCAATGGTTCTGGCCGGGGTTGCCAGCCATTCGTTTGCAGCCGATACCATCAAGATCGGCATCGCCGGCCCGAAAACCGGTCCGGTCACTCAGTACGGCGACATGCAGTTCGTTGGCGCCAAACAAGCCATCAAGGACATCAACGCCAAGGGCGGCGTCGACGGCAAGATGCTTGAAGCCAAGGAATACGACGACGCGTGCGACCCTAAACAGGCCGTGGCAGTCGCCAACAAAGTGGTCAACGATGGCGTCAAGTTCGTGATCGGCCACCTGTGCTCCAGCTCCACCCAACCCGCTTCCGACATTTACGAAGACGAAGGCGTGATCATGATTACCCCGGCTGCCACCAGCCCGGAAATCACCGCTCGCGGCTACAAGCTGGTCTTCCGCACCATCGGCCTGGACAGCGCCCAGGGCCCTGCCGCTGGCAACTACATCGCCGACCACGTCAAGCCGAAAGTGGTTGCCGTGCTGCACGACAAGCAGCAATACGGTGAAGGCATCGCCACCGCGGTCAAGCAGACCCTGGAAGGCAAAGGCACCAAGGTTGCCGTGTTCGAAGGCCTGAACGCCGGTGACAAGGACTTCTCCTCGATCATCCAGAAGCTCAAGCAAGCCAACGTCGACTTCGTCTACTACGGCGGCTACCACCCAGAGCTGGGCCTAATCCTGCGCCAAGCCCAGGAAAAAGGCCTGAAAGCCAAGTTCATGGGCCCGGAAGGTGTCGGTAACGACTCCATCTCGCAAATCGCCCAGAACGCCTCCGAAGGCCTGCTGGTCACCCTGCCCAAGTCCTTCGACGCCGACCCTGCGAACAAGGCCATCGTTGACGCCATCAAGGCCGACGGCAAAGACCCTAGCGGCCCGTTCGTGTTCCCGGCCTACTCGGCTGTCACGCTGATCGCCGAAGGCATCAAGGCCGCCAAGTCCGAAGACTCCGACAAGGTGGCTGCGGCCATCCACGCCGGTACCTTCAAGACCCCGACCGGCGACCTGTCGTACGACGCCAAGGGCGACCTGAAAGACTTCAAATTCGTGGTCTACGAATGGCATTTCGGCAAACCTAAAACCGAAGTTTCTCCTCAGTAATCCCGTCTGACTATATGACTACAAGCCCACTGTGCGAGCAGTGGGCTTTGTTTTACGAGGTTCATGGGCCTGATTCCCGCGATCCGGGAGCAGGTTCACCTGAAAATCTTAAAACCGTCACCAGCGGTTCGCTGGCAGTTGCCTGTGCCGAAGTGGCCAAGACCACAAGACCGGGCCGGGGGCATCCCCACCAGTGAAATGCGTATCAGGTTTTTAGGAGCGCTGTAATGCCTGAGATCTATCACTTCTTCCAACAGCTGGTTAATGGTCTGACCATTGGCAGCACCTATGCCTTGATAGCCATTGGCTACACAATGGTTTACGGCATCATTGGAATGATCAACTTCGCCCATGGCGAGGTCTATATGATCGGTTCCTACGTGGCCTTCATCGCCCTTGCCGGGCTTGCCATGATGGGTATCGATTCACTGCCGCTGCTGATGACCGCCGCGTTCATCGCGACGATCGTCGTTACCAGTGCCTATGGCTACAGTATCGAACGGGTCGCCTACCGTCCGTTGCGTAACAGCAACCGGTTGATCCCGCTGATTTCTGCCATCGGCATGTCGATTTTCCTGCAAAACACCGTATTGCTATCCCAGGACTCCAAGGACAAGTCCATCCCCAACCTGATCCCTGGGAGTATCTCCTTCGGCCCGGGCGGCGCAGAGGAAGTGCTGATCTCCTACATGCAGATCCTGGTTTTCATCGTCACCCTGGTGGCCATGACCGGTTTGACCCTGTTCATCTCCCGCTCGCGTCTGGGCCGGGCCTGCCGGGCCTGTGCCGAAGACATCAAGATGGCCAACCTGTTGGGTATCAATACCAACAACATCATCGCCCTGACCTTCGTCATCGGTGCCGCCCTGGCGGCGGTGGCGGCCGTGCTGCTGAGCATGCAGTACGGGGTGATCAACCCCAACGCCGGTTTCCTGGTGGGCCTGAAGGCCTTTACCGCGGCGGTATTAGGCGGCATCGGCAGCATTCCGGGCGCCATGCTCGGCGGGCTGGTGCTGGGGGTGGCTGAAGCCTTTGGCGCCGATATCTTCGGTGACCAGTACAAGGACGTTGTGGCGTTCGGCCTTTTGGTTCTGGTGCTGTTGTTCCGTCCGACCGGCATTCTCGGCCGTCCGGAGGTTGAAAAAGTATGAACAGACATCTCAAATCGGCGTTTTTCAGCGCCTTGCTGGTCTGGGCCGTGGCCTTCCCGGTACTTGGCCTGAAACTCAGCATTGTCGGCATCAACCTGGAAGTGCACGGCCAAGGGCCACTGACCCTGTCGATCATCGCCGCCTGCTCGGTGCTGATGTTCCTGCGCGTGCTGTTCGACAAGCAGTGGAGCGGCCTGATGAAGTCAGCGCCCAAGGGCCCGCTGGTATCGCCCAAGGTCAGCCACTTCCTGACCCTGCCGCGGACCCAGCGCTACATCATCCTCGGCCTGATCGCCGTGGCCCTGGTGTGGCCGTTCTTCGGCTCGCGCGGCGCGGTCGACATCGCCACCCTGATCCTGATCTACGTGTTGCTGGGCCTGGGCCTGAACATCGTGGTCGGCCTGGCTGGCCTGCTTGACCTGGGTTATGTCGGCTTCTACGCCGTCGGCGCCTACAGCTACGCCCTGCTGTCGCACTACTACGGCCTGAGCTTCTGGATCTGCCTGCCGATCGCCGGCCTGATGTCGGCGACCTTCGGCTTCCTGCTCGGTTTCCCGGTGTTGCGCTTGCGCGGTGACTACCTGGCCATCGTGACCCTGGGCTTCGGTGAGATCATCCGCCTGTTCCTGCGTAACCTCACCGGCCTGACCGGTGGTCCCAACGGGATCAGCAACATCGAGAAACCGACCTTCTTCGGCCTGACCTTCGAACGCAAGGCCGCCGAGGGCATGCAGACCTTCCACGAGTTCTTCGGCCTGCAGTACAACTCGATCAACAAGGTGATCTTCCTCTACCTGGTGGCACTGCTGCTGGCGTTGCTGGCGCTGTTCGTGATCAACCGGCTGCTGCGCATGCCGATCGGTCGCGCCTGGGAAGCCCTGCGTGAAGACGAGATCGCCTGCCGCGCACTGGGCCTGAACCCTACCGTGATCAAGCTTTCGGCGTTCACCCTGGGTGCCTGCTTCGCCGGGTTCGCCGGCAGTTTCTTCGCCGCCCGCCAGGGCCTGGTGACACCGGAGTCGTTCACCTTCATCGAGTCGGCCATCATCCTGGCCATCGTCGTGCTCGGCGGCATGGGCTCGCAACTGGGCGTGATCCTCGCGGCCGTTGTGATGATCCTGCTGCCGGAACTGATGCGTGACTTCAGCGAATACCGCATGTTGATGTTCGGTGCGCTGATGGTGTTGATGATGATCTGGCGTCCGCAAGGCCTGCTGCCTATGCAACGTCCACATATGGAGCTGCGTCGATGAGCCGCGAAATTCTGCAAGTCAGCGGCCTGAGCATGCGCTTCGGCGGCTTGTTGGCGGTCAATGGCGTGGCCCTGACCGTCAAGGAAAAACAGGTGGTGGCGTTGATCGGCCCGAACGGCGCCGGCAAGACCACGGTGTTCAACTGCCTGACCGGTTTCTACAAGCCGAGCGCCGGCAGCATCCTGCTCGACGGCCAGCCGATCCAGGGCCTGGCCGGCCATCAGATCGCCCGCAAGGGTGTGGTGCGGACCTTCCAGAACGTGCGTCTGTTCAAAGAGATGACCGCCCTGGAGAACCTGCTGATCGCCCAGCACCGGCACCTGAACACCAACTTTTTTTCCGGCCTGCTGAAGACCCCGGGGTTTCGCCGCAGCGAGCGCGAAGCCATGGACTTCGCCCAGTTCTGGCTGGACAAGGTCAACCTCACCGAGTTCGCCAACCGTACTGCCGGCACCCTGGCCTATGGTCAGCAACGGCGCCTGGAAATCGCCCGCTGCATGATGACCCGCCCGCGGATCCTGATGCTCGACGAACCGGCGGCGGGCCTGAACCCGAAGGAGACCGAAGACCTCAAGGCGCTGATCAGCGTGTTGCGTGAGGAGCACAACGTCACCGTGCTGCTGATCGAACACGACATGAAGCTGGTGATGAGCATCTCCGACCACATCGTGGTGATCAACCAGGGCACGCCCCTGGCCGACGGTACGCCGGAACAGATCCGCGACAACCCTGAAGTGATCAAAGCCTACCTGGGGGAAGCGTAAATGCTGCAGTTCGAAAACGTTTCCACCTTCTACGGCAAGATCCAGGCCTTGCACAGCGTCAACGTCGAGATCCGCCAGGGCGAGATCGTCACCCTGATCGGCGCCAACGGTGCCGGCAAGTCGACCCTGCTGATGACCCTCTGCGGCTCGCCGCAGGCCCACAGCGGCAGTATCCGCTACCTGGGCGAAGAGCTGGTCGGCCAGTCGTCCTCGCACATCATGCGCAAGAGCATCGCCGTGGTCCCTGAGGGCCGCCGCGTGTTCGCCCGCCTGACCGTGGAGGAGAACCTGGCCATGGGCGGCTTCTTCACCAGCAAGGGCGATTACCAGGAGCAGATGGACAAGGTCCTGCAACTGTTCCCGCGCCTGAAGGAGCGCTTCAGCCAGCGTGGCGGCACCATGTCCGGCGGCGAACAGCAGATGCTCGCCATTGGCCGTGCACTGATGAGCAAGCCCAAGCTGCTATTGCTCGACGAGCCATCGTTGGGCTTGGCGCCGATCATCATCCAGCAGATCTTCGACATCATCGAGCAGCTACGCCGCGATGGCGTGACGGTGTTCCTGGTCGAACAGAACGCCAACCAGGCGCTGAAAGTCGCTGACCGTGCCTATGTGCTGGAAAACGGCCGGGTGGTGATGGAAGGTACCGGTGAAGCGTTGCTGACCGACCCGAAGGTTCGCGACGCCTACCTGGGCGGTTGATCGCCAAAGTTGCATGCTCCAACTGGAAAAAGGCCTTCGGGCCTTTTTTCTTGCCCGCTGTAACGCCTCCACGGCAAGGGACTCTAGTGCTGCAGGTGAGCCAGAACCGCTGGCTCTTGCCTCCTCTGACTACTGGAGTCTCATCATGAACAAGACCCTCAGCGCCGCCGCACTCATCCTCTCCCTGGGTTCGAGCCTGGCCTTCCTGCCTGCGGTACACGCAGCCGACGACATGAACATGAGCAAGGAAGCGAGCATGGACAAGGAGATGAAAATGGACAAGAAAATGGCCGACGACAAAAAGATGGACATGAGCGACGACAAGAAAATGGACAAGAAGATGCCCAAGGACGACAAGATGATGAAAAACGAAATGCACGACGACAAGATGTAACGCCCTAAAGGGTCCGTAGCGCCTGGCTGCTGCGCCGGAACCAGGCCAGCAGGTAATCGGCCAGCACCTGGACCCGCCTGGGCATCCCGCCCTGATAGGGGTGCACCAGAAACAACGGTACGCTGCGCGTCTGATAGTCGCGCAGCAACCACTGCAAGCGGCCGTCAGCGAGCTCCGCATGCAGCATGTACGACGGCAGGCGGGCAACCCCCGCGCCCAGCAGCGCCGCCTTCTTCAGCAAGCTGTAATGATTGCTGGCAAAGCTGCCAGCCACTTGCACCCGCAACAGTTCGTGCTGCTGGTGATAAAACCACTCTTCACGGCCGCTGTAGTGGCTGTTGAGCAGACAGCGATGGTCGCTCAACTCGCTCGGCGCCTTCGGTTCCCCATGGCGCTGCAGGTAGCCAGGGCTGGCACAGGTAAGTTCCTGCATGGCCAGCACCGGGCGGGCGACCAGACGTGCGTCATCCTGGACTTCGGTTCGAATCGCCAGGTCGAAGCCGTCACCCAGCAGGTCGCGGTAACCGTTGTTCAGCTCAAGCTCTACCTGCAAGTCCGGGTAGCGCGTGGCGAACTCCAGCAACAACCCTTCAAAAAACGTCTCGCCCAAGGACACCGGCACGGTGATACGTACCGGTCCCGCCAGTTCGTCCTTGAGCATGGCCAGGGTCTGCCGCGCCCCTTCCATCTGCCGCACCAGTGCCTGCGCCTGGGGCAGCAACATGGCGCCCGCAGCCGTCAGGCTCAGCCGCCGTGTCGTGCGGTGCAGCAATTTCACCGAATGGCTGGCCTCCAGGGCACTGATGCGCTTGGACAGCTGCCCCTTGCTCCAGCCCAGTTGTTGCGCGGCCAGAGTGAAACTGCCGGCATCCATCAACACGGCAAAGGCCGCCAGGTCATCGAGGTCGCTCATGGATTGTTTCCACATGAAAACCAAAGGTTGCCTATTAGCACGCTTATCCGCGTAAAAATCCACCCTAGACTTGAGCCTTGTCTTCACTACCCACGAGGAAGGGCCCCATGAAAATCCTGTTGATCGGCGCCAGCGGTACCATCGGTTCGGCGGTTGCCAAAGAGCTGGAACAACGCCACGAAGTGCTGCGCATCGGCCGCAACAGCGGCGACTATCAGGTGGACATCAGCGACAGCGCTTCAATTCGCCGCTTGTTCGAACAGACCGGCCGCTTCGATGCCCTGGTCTGCGCCGCTGGCAACGTGACCTTCGCAGCCCTGGAGCAAATGAACGCGGAGCACTTCGCCCTGGGCCTGAACGACAAGCTCATGGGCCAGGTCAACCTGCTGCTGATCGGTCGCGAGTTCATCAACGATGGCGGCTCGTTTACCTTCACCAGCGGCATTCTCAATCGCGACCCGATTCGTACCGGCACTTCAGCCGCCTTGGTCAACGGTGCCCTGGATGCCTTCGTCAAAGCCGCCGCCATCGAATTGCCCCGTGGCCTGCGGGTCAACGCCATCAGCCCTAACGTGCTGGTCGAGGCCATGCCAGCCTATGCCCCGTATTTCCGTGGTTTCAAACCAGTGCCGGCCGCCGACGTGGCACTGGCCTATGCCAAGAGTGTCGAAGGTTTGCAAACCGGCCAGACCTACCAGGTCGGCTAGACTCTTGTGATCGGCGACAAGCCTGCGTAACGTGGCGGCACCTTTTGCTCGAGATGCTGGAGTTTGCTTGATGCGTGCCGCCCCTTCGCTGTTGCTTGTCGCCGTGTTGCCGCTGTTTGCCGGCTGCCAGATGCTGGCTGAAAAGCCCCAGGCTGCCTCTACCGCCGGCCAGACCCGCATGCAGGGCGAACTGAGCGCCCAGGGTGGGCAACTGCTGTTCAAACCCTGCGAAGAAACCCGCCGCTTTGCCGTCAATGACAGCGGCAACACCGGCCTGCTGCAGGAAGCCAGTGCACTGGCGGCAACCCCCGGCACCTTGTTCGCCGACGTCCGCGGCACGCTGTCGGCCAGCCAGAAAGGCGGCAACGACGGCCAGTTCAATGTGCAGCGCCTGTACCGCGTCGAGCATTCCAGCAGCGCCTGCAGCGACCCCAACTTCAAGCGCCTGACCCTGCGCGCCAGCGGCCACGAGCCGGACTGGAGCCTCAAGGCCAGCGGCAAAGGCATGGTCCTGGAGCGCGTCGGTCAACCGTCCCTGGCCGTGCCCTACCTGGAAGAACAACTGCCCGACGGCCGCTTCAGCCTCAATACCGAAGCCAATGGCCAGAAAGTCGAACTCTGGGTCGCCCCACAACGCTGCGTCGACAGCGCCACCGGCAGTGTGCAACACCTGAGGGCCGAACTGCGGGTCGACGGCCAGACCCTGCGCGGCTGCGCCTATTACGGTGGCTCGCGCAACGACTGATCATCGGCGCACGCGTTTAACCTGCCTGCAAAGGCGGCGAACAGCTTATACTTGGCGGTTTGTGTAAAGCCGCCGGCCGTTCATGGCCGGGATACTGGACCCTGCCATGTTACGAATCACCGAACTGAAGCTGCCGCTGGATCATCCTGATGAAGCCCTGCGCGAGGCCATCGTGCAACGCTTGGGGATCAGCGACGAGCAACTGCTGGACTTCACCCTGTTCAAGCGCAGCTACGATGCGCGCAAGAAGAACAGCGAGCTGCTGTTCATCTACACCATCGACCTGCAAGCGAGCAACGAAGCCGAACTGCTGCAAAAGTTCGCCGACGATCACAACGTCAACGTCGCCCCGGATGTCAGCTACAAAGTGGTTGGCCAGGCCCCTGCCGACCTGCAGGAGCGCCCCATCGTCGTCGGCTTCGGCCCGTGCGGGATTTTCGCCGGCCTGCTGTTGGCGCAGATGGGCTTCAAGCCGATCATCCTTGAGCGCGGCAAGGAAGTCCGCCAGCGCACCAAGGACACCTGGGGCCTGTGGCGCAAAAGCGTGCTCAACCCCGAGTCGAACGTGCAGTTCGGCGAAGGCGGCGCCGGGACCTTCTCCGACGGCAAGCTGTACAGCCAGATCAAGGACCCGCAGCACCATGGCCGCAAGGTGCTGCACGAGTTCGTCAAAGCCGGTGCGCCGGATGAGATTCTCTACGTCAGCAAGCCGCACATCGGTACCTTCCGCCTGACCGGCATGGTTGAGAACATGCGCCACGAGATCCAGGCGTTGGGCGGCGAAGTACGCTTCGAGCAAAAGGTCACCGACCTGCTGATGGACGACGGCCAGCTCAACGGCGTGGTGCTGGCAAGCGGCGAACAGCTGCACTCGCGCCACGTGGTCCTGGCCCTGGGCCACAGTGCCCGTGACACTTTCCGCATGCTGCATGCCCGTGGCGTGTTCATGGAGGCCAAGCCGTTCTCGATCGGCTTTCGTATCGAGCACCCGCAATCGCTGATCGACCAGGCGCGCCTGGGCAAGTACGCCGGCCACCCGAAACTGGGCGCTGCCGACTACAAGCTGGTGCACCACGCCAAGAACGGCCGTTCGGTCTACAGCTTCTGCATGTGCCCGGGCGGCACCGTGGTTGCCGCTACCAGCGAGCCGGGCCGAGTCGTGACCAACGGCATGAGCCAGTACTCGCGTAACGAGCGCAATGCCAACTCCGGTATCGTCGTTGGCATCACCCCTGAGCAAGATTATCCGGGCGGCCCGCTGGCCGGTATCGAGCTGCAGGAAAAGCTCGAAGCCCACGCGTATGTGCTGGGGGGCAGCAACTACCAGGCGCCGGCGCAACTGGTCGGTGACTTTGTCGCCGGGCGACCCTCCACGGCTATTGGCAGTGTCGAGCCTTCGTACAAGCCTGGCATCAGCCTTGGCGACCTGGCACCGAGCCTGCCTGATTTTGCCATCGAGGCGATTCGTGAAGCGTTGCCGGCCTTCGATCGGCAGATCAAGGGCTACAACCTGCCTGACGCAGTGCTGACCGGTATCGAAACCCGTACCTCATCGCCGCTGCGCATCACCCGTGATGCCAGCATGCAGAGCCTGAACCTCAAGGGCCTGTTCCCAGCGGGTGAAGGCGCAGGTTATGCTGGCGGGATCCTGTCGGCGGGTGTTGACGGGATTCGCATTGCTGAAGCGGTGGCGCGCAGCATGCTGGGCTTGCAGGCCTGATTCATACCGCAACACAGTAATCGCCGGCAACGCCGGCTCCCACAGGGGTCTGAGTCGCAGCGGACCTTGTGGGAGCTGGCCTTGCCAGCGATGGGCTGCAAGGCAGCCCGCCCTTCAAACACCCTCGCGCAATACCGACGCCGGCAACGCCTCACCGCGCTCGACACACGCCTGCACCGCCTCAATCAAGCCCTCCAACTGATACCCCTGCCCGCTCAACCATTCCTGGTCATAGTAAGTGGTGGCATAGCGATCGCCGCCATCACACAGTATTGCCACGATCGAGCCGGCCTCCCCTGCTGCGCGCATCTGCTGCGCCGCCACCAGGGCGCCAATCAGGTTGGTGCCGCTCGAACCGCCGACCCGTCGGCCCAGGCGCTGCGCCAGGTAATGCATGGCCGCCAGTGACAGGGCGTCCGGCACCTTGACCATGGCATCGATCACTTGTGGCAAAAACGAAGCCTCCACCCGTGGCCGGCCGATGCCTTCAATACGTGATCCGCAGTCCAGGCGCAGGGAACGGTCACCGGTCCTGTAGCTGTCGAAAAATACCGAGCGCTCGGCATCGGCGCACAGTACCCGGGTAGCATGCTGGCGATAGCGCACGTAGCGGCCCAACGTGGCGGTGGTGCCGCCCGTACCCGGGCTGGAGATCAGCCAGCTCGGCTCGGGGAACTGCTCGAAACGCATCTGGGCAAAGATCGATTCGGCGATGTTGTTGTTGGCCCGCCAATCGGTAGCGCGTTCGGCATAGGTGAACTGGTCCATGAAGTGCCCGCCACGTTCCCGGGCCAGACGCTCGGACTCGGCGTAGATCTGCGTCGGATCCTGCACCAGATGGCTCTGGCCACCGTAGAAGGCAATCTGGGCGATCTTCTCCTGCGATGTGCTGGCAGGTACCACGGCAATGAAAGGCAGCCCGAGCAAGCGCGCAAAGTAAGCTTCGGAGATTGCTGTCGAGCCGCTGGACGCCTCGATCACCGGCGCCCCCGGGCGCAACCAGCCATTGCACAAGGCATACAGAAACAACGACCGCGCCAGCCGGTGCTTGAGGCTACCGGTGGGGTGGCTCGACTCATCCTTGAAATACAGCTCGACCTCGGGAAAGCCTGGCAGGAGCAACGGGATAAGGTGGGTATCGGCGCTGCGCTGGAAGTCCGCCTCAATAATGCGGATGGCTTCACGGGCCCACTGGCGGTGATCGGTCATGGTCGATTCTCGGGCAAAAAAGTCGAAGTTCAACAGAACATGTTAGGAAAATTCCGATAACTACTAAAGATACAGCCACGGTGAATTATCGACTGCAACTGCTAGGCTGCAGGGCGTGAGTTGGTTACAGCATATAACAAAAAAGAATATAGTTTTTGTTTTAAAGAATATCACCACAGGGTAGGGTGTGCCCCTATCAGAACCTTCAGGATGGAGAGCGCCCTTGCCCCTGCGTAGCACTTTCACACGTTTCTTTCAGTTGGAAGCTGCCAGCGGTCTATTACTGATTGCTGCAGCCGCCCTGGCCCTGATCATCAACAATTCGCCGCTGTCTTACCTGTACAACGGCCTGCTGGATGTTCCGGTGGTCGCCCAGATTGGCGCCCTGAAAATTGCCAAACCCTTGCTGTTGTGGATCAACGACGGCCTGATGGCCTTGTTCTTCCTGCTGATCGGCCTTGAGGTCAAGCGCGAGGTGGTCGACGGCCACCTCTCCAAGCCCTCGCAGATCGTCCTGCCCGGCGCTGCCGCCATCGGCGGCATGGTGGTACCGGCACTGATCTACTGGTTCCTCAACAAGGACAACCCGGCCGCCGTGGCTGGCTGGGCCATCCCCATGGCCACCGACATCGCCTTCGCCCTCGGCGTGCTGGCCCTGCTGGGCAAGCGCGTACCGGTTTCGCTCAAGCTGTTTTTGATGACCCTGGCGATCATCGACGATCTGGGCGCGATCATCGTCATCGCCCTGTTCTACTCCGGCACGTTGTCGAGCCTGTCGCTGGGCCTGGCGGCGGCCTGCCTGCTGGTGCTGATCGCGATGAACCGGCTGGGGGTGGTCAAGCTCGGCCCGTACATGGTGGTCGGCCTGATCCTCTGGGTCTGCGTGCTCAAGAGCGGTGTGCATGCCACCCTGGCCGGGGTCACCCTGGCGCTGTGCATCCCGCTGCGCACGAAAAACGCCGAGCCCTCCCCGCTGCTGAGCCTGGAGCATGCCCTGCACCCTTGGGTCGCCTATGGCATCCTGCCGTTGTTTGCCTTTGCCAACGCCGGTGTGTCGCTGGCGGGCGTCAGCCTTGAAAGCTTTACCCATCACGTACCCATGGGCATCGCCGTCGGCCTGCTGGTGGGCAAGACCCTCGGGGTATTCGGCTTCGCCTGGGTGATGATCAAGGCTGGCATGGCTGCGTTGCCCGCAGGCGCCAATTGGGGCCAGGTGCTTGGGGTCGCGATTCTCTGCGGCATCGGCTTTACCATGAGCCTGTTTGTCGGCTCCCTGGCCTTCGTCCCGGGCAGCAGCGAGTACGCCGGCATGGACCGCATGGGGATCCTCACTGGTTCCATCCTCGCCGCACTGATCGGCTATGGCATCACCGCGCTGTCGAGTCGCAAGCCCGCCGTGGCCTGAAACTCAAGGCAATAAAAAACCCCGACCGGCGCTGCCGAGTCGGGGTTTTTAATGGCCGGTTCACAACTTCAGTGAGTAACCCGGCTGGTACCGTCGACGGTCATGATCCGCACACGCTCACCGACGCGGAAAATCTCGTTCTGTTGCACCGCCTGCACGTAGGCACGCATGCTGCCGTCGTCTTCACGCACGGTGATTTCCACGCCCTGGGTACGGGTCAGGCCTTCTTCGGCCGCAGAACCTGCCAGGCCGCCGGCCACGGCACCGATCACGGCGGCAACGATACTGCCGCGACCGCCACCCACCGCACTACCGGCGACGCCGCCAACGATTGCACCGGCGCCACCGCCGATCGGGGTTTTGGTACCTTCGATTTTCACCGGCCGCAGCGACTCGATGGTGCCCATGCGCACGGTCTGCACACGGCGCGCTTCATCACGGGAGTACGAATCGCCGGTCAGGCTCGAGGCACAACCGCCAAGCAGCAGCGACATTGTGGTGAAGCTTGCCACCAGCAGAACAGATTTACGCATTGGATGATCTCCGTAAGACAGATGCCCATTAGACTCCGCGCATTGACGACTGTCACGACAGATGCGCGGTAAAATTGCTTCCATTCAGCTTCCGTACAGCCTGTTCTATCGGGGCAGCCTGTAGAAACTTCTAGCGCAAGGATAGACATGGATTACTTCATCGTCGTCATCACCACCGTGGCAGGCCTTTACTTCCACTGGTGGATCTACGTTCGCATCAAGCGCTGGATGGACCGTGACCTGGCCTTGTCACTGGCAGGCGAAGACGAAGGCAAGAAGGTCTTCATGCTACAACGTCTGGACAGCGCCAAGGCGCAAAAGGTCAAACGCAGTGAACTGGCGGCCTGGCTGGAGCGCGAGGCCGCCGGTTACCAGGCCGATTAAGGCGCGAGGCGCTCACGCAGCCAGTTGCCCTGCTGCAAGCGGTAATTGAGGCGGTCGTGCAGGCGGCTGGCACGCCCCTGCCAGAACTCGATACGCTCGGGCAACAGGCGATAGCCGCCCCAGTGCTCCGGGCAATGCGGCTGGTTGTCGCTAAAGCGCTGCTCGGTGGCCTTTACCAGGCCTTCAAGCTCGGCACGGTCGGCAATCACCTGACTCTGCGGAGAAGCCCAGGCCCCCAGGCGGCTGCCCAGCGGGCGCACCTGATAGTACTCGTCCGATTCCTGCTGGCTGACCTTGACCACCCGGCCCTCGATGCGCACCTGACGCTCCAGCGCCGGCCAGAAGAACGTCATGGCCGCAAAGGGATTGACCAGCAATTGCTGGCCCTTGGCGCTTTCATAGTTGGTGAAGAAGGTAAAACCTTGCTCATCCAGGCCTTTGAGCAAAACGATCCGGCAATGCGGACGACCATCGCCATCCACCGTTGCCAGGGTCATGGCATTGGCTTCCACCGGCGGTTGCTCGGTTTTCAGGGCGTCATCAAACCACTGACGAAACAACGCGAACGGCTGCTCCGGAGCCAAGGCTTCGGTCAGGCCGTCACGGGTGTAATCGCGGCGCATATCGGCCAGGGATTGGGTCATTACTGCGTTCCTTGACGATCAGTTGGTCTTCGCAGGGCTGGTGTTGGCAGCGACTTTTTTCGCCGCCGGTGCCGCAGCCTTTTTCGCTGCTGGCTTGGCGACAGGCTTCTTGGCCGCGGTCTTGGCTGGTGCGGCTTTCTTGGCTGCAGTGGCTTTTTTCGCCGGGGCCTTGGCCGCAGGCTTGGCCGCGACCTTGGCTGGGGCTTTGGCATCCTGCACGGCAACCAGTTCGGCCGGGGTCGGGGTCGGCTGCTTGTACTTGGCCAGCAAGGCAACCATGGTGTTCTGCGGCGTCAGCACCAGCTCGACGCGGCGGTTCAGCGAGCGGCCTTCGAGGCTGTCGTTGGCCGCGCGCGGCATTTGCGAGCCCATGCCACGCAGCATCAGGCGATCACGTTCTAGGCCGCTGAGACGGAAAATGGCGGCCACCGACTGGGCGCGCTCCTGGCTGAGCTTGGTATTGGCTGCCGCGACCCCACTGCTATCGGCATGGCCGAGGACCAGCACTGCGGTCTGCTTGTCGGTCTCGATGGCCTTGGCCACACGGGTGATCGGGCCAAGGGTGACCGGCAGGAGCATGGCCGGACGGTCCGGGTTGTAGGAGCTGTCGACCGGCACTGTCACGACCAACACGTCTTCACGGCGTTCGACTTCGAACTTGCTGTCCTTGATGGCTTCGCGCAGCTTCGGCTCGTAACTGTCCAGCCAGGCCTGGGTCGCCTTGCGGTCGATTTTCGGCACGGCAGCGACCTTGCTCTTGTCGTTCTCGCCAAACGGCCACCACCAGCGGCTGGCGCTGTCCGACTTGGCGTCGGCCTTGGCCACTTTTTCGGTTACCACGTCCTTAACTTCCTTGTCGACGACCTGGTCCGAGCCAAATGGCCACCAGTTGAAACCGGCATCAGCGGCCCCGTGTTTCTGAGGATGCTGCGCGCAGCCGGTGACAGCCAGGCACAGGGCGAGAGCTAAGGATTTATGCGAAGACATCAGCGATACACCATGAAAATGAAAGAAATTTGGCCCAGCAATGCAGGGCTTTGGATTTCAGAATAGCCAAAGGGTTCAGGCCACACCGGGGTCAACCGATCAAAGGCAGCTGGCCAATACCCGCACCAGCTTCTGCGCCCGAGGGTCCATGAGCACATAAGGGCCCAGGGTATTGGTAACAAAACCAAAGGAAACATCATGTTCCGGGTCGGCAAAGCCCACCGAGCCGCCCGCCCCCGGATGGCCGAAGGCGCGCGCGCCCAGACCAAAGGTAGCGTTTGCCACGCGTGGCTGATCGAGCATACAGCCCAGGCCAAAACGGGTCTGGGTCAACAAGGTGCGGTCCTGGCCGAGGCTGTGCTCCCGCGTCAGTTCATCCAGCAGTTCCGACTCCAGCAGGCTGCCATCCAGCAGGCCAGCATAGAAACCGGCAAGGCTGCGGGCATTGCCATGGCCATTGGCCGCCGGTTGCTGCATCCGGCGCCACTCTGGCTTGTTGGTACTGGTGAGCATGCCTGGCGGGTTGGTGAAGGCCCGGGTCGACAGGGCCTGTGGCTCACGCAGGGTTACCTGGAGCAGGCGCTGGGCCGCTTCATCGCCCATGTTGCCTTTGCCGCGGGCGATGTGCGCGACTCGATGGAATTCTTCTTCGGCCAGGCCGATATGAAAGTCCAGACCCAGCGGCCTGGCGGTGCGCGCGACGATCGACTCGCCTGGCTCGCGGCCATCTGCCCGGCGGATCAACTCGCCGATCAACCAGCCAAAGGTGATGGCCGCATAACCGTGGGCGGTGCCGGGCGTCCACCAGGGTGATTCGCCAGCCAGCGCCTGGACCATGGTTTGCCAGTCATAGAAGGCTTCGGCCGGCATCAACTCGCGCAAGGCCGGTACGCCGGCGCGATGGCTGAGCAACTGGCGCAGGGTGATCGATTGCTTGTCGGCCTGGGCGAATTCCGGCCAGTAACGCGCCACAGGCGCGTCCAGGGCCAGCTTGCCCTCGCCGACCAACTGCAGGGCCGTCACGGCGGTGAACATCTTGGTGCAGGAAAACAGGTTGGCGATGGTGTCGCTGTGCCAGGCCTCGGCCCCGTCCTTGTCGGCGCTACCGGCCCAGAGGTCGATGACGGTCTCGCCACCGACCTGGATGCACAGCGCTGCGCCACGCTCCTGAGGATCGTCGAACAGCGCCGCAAAGGCTTCACGCACTGCTTCGAACTTAAGCTCGTAATGACCCTGAATCTGCACCCAGCAACTCCCGCAAAACCGGCTTCTCAATAGGGTGTGCATTGTTTCAGTCTGCGCACGATTTGGGAACAGACAGAAGCCGGGCGGTCCACGCCAGACGGCTGCTGTCAGGGGGCCTTGGGCGTTTTCTGCGTGGCGACGAAGGTTTTACCGATCTGCTCCTGAGCCTGCAGGTTGCTTTTGCGCACACCGTCGACAAAGCCCTGGAACGGCACATCGGTAATGCCCACCAGGCCGAAGTGACCATTCTCGCCATCGAGCAGACGCCCGCTGGCCGGCTGGTCGAGGTATTGGAACCAGTGCACGCCGACGATCGACGGCTCATCCACAGCGGCCTTGACGAAGCCGGCATAGGCTGGCGCCCTGCCTTCTTCCTTGGCCACTTCCATCGGCCCCGGCCAGAACGGGCCGCGATCACGGGAGCCGAACTGGAACTCGGAGACCAGCACCGGCTTGTCCAGCGCCTTGAGCTGGCTGAAGTCGTAACCGTCCTGCGGTTTGGGCGTGTAGAAGTTGAAGCTGATGACGTCGCAGTACTCGGCACAAGCGGCGACCGCTTCCGGGGTGCTCACGGCATAGCGGCCACCGAGCAACAGGTGATTGGGCGCATGCCATTTCAGCGAGTCGGCAATGGTCTTGAAATAGGTTTCGGCGAAGACCTTCTGGAAGTACTTGAAGTCGGCCTCGATCTCCGGGTGCTCAGGGCTTGGCAGCGGCGGTTCGAAGCCTGGGTCTTCCATCAGCTCCCAGGCCGGCAAGTCAATGCCCCAGGCCTTGGACAGGCCAGCCTGGTTGCGGTATTTGTCGCGCAGCTGCTTGAGGAAGGCGCGCTTGGCCGGCACGTCGGTAGTCAGGCGCAAAGTGCCATAGGCCAGGGCGTAACGGGCCTTGGGGTCATCCCCGGGGGCGGCCCAGGCCAGTTCGTTGTCGGCGAAATAACCGATCAGCCAAGGGTCGTCGCGGTGGTCGCGGGCGGCAATCGCCACCGCACGCTCGGTGGCCATGGCAAAGCGTGGGTCGAACGGGTCGGGCATGCCGCCCCACCAGTCCATGCCGGTGCTGATACTGGCGTAGTCACCGACGATCGACAGCGGCAAGGTGTAGGGCATGCGGCTGGCCTGGCCCAGCGTCGGCTCGCTCCAGTTGCCCAGGGTATTGAAGCCCCAGGCCTGCAGGCGATCGAGGGTATGCCCCTGCCAGCGTTGCTTGTCGAAGCTGGCTACCGGGCATTCAACCGCCGGGGCCTTGTCGCTGGCTGCCACCGGCGTGCACGGTGTGCCATGGCTGCGCTCGATATTGGCGGCATAGAAGTCGAACCAGCGCCCCTGGTTGAAATTGCGGCCACGGGCCGAGCCGTTGCCGTCGTTGTTGTTGCCCTCGCCGTAGAACTGCGCCAGCGCTTCACCCGGTTGCGGCAGTGCGCTGAACATGGCTTCGCGCCCGGCGACGTAAGTGCGACCGCCGTCGGCGGCCACGGTGTTGACGCCCAGGGAGTAGAACGGGTGCCCTTGCGGCGTCACCAGGTACCAGCGGCCCTCGCGTTTTTCAGTACGGAAGAAGCCCTTGGCCTCGAACGCCGGCCCCTCGTTGATGCCGCCGAACTTGTCCAGCTTGAGCTTGCTGCGCTCTCCCAGCCAGCCCTTGAGCTGCTGCTGCTCACGGCTGGCGGCGGCCTTGAGCTGATCGTCGCTGACAATCTTCTCCGGCCAGCGGCCGCGGGTGGACTGGCCATAGCCATCGATCAAGCCGGAGTACACGGCCTTCTGCAGCTGGTCGTCATCCTGAGTGCCGACGCGCTCGATGAGGATGCTCTGGGCGACATTGGGCTTGTTCATCGACAAGGTCACCGATACGACCTGCTTGAGGTCGACCTCGCCGGCGCTGCTGGTCAGCAACACCCGCTGGCCCTCATGCACCCAGGGCATCGGCGGCCCGGCACGCATGCCCTGACTCAGGGGCGAGCTGGCCTTGAGCGGCACATAGACGGTTTGCGCCGGGCCCGCCGGCAGGTCGATGCGGCTGGTGAGGGTCTTGCCATCGCTGCTCTGTACCGTCACATCGACGGTCAGCGCCCAGTCCATGGCGCTTTGCAGACGCAAGGTCATGGCCGTGGCACTGGACCAGTCCCAGGCACCGGACTGCGGAGTCAGGCGCAGTTTGGGCTGTTGCACCGGGTTGAACACCACCCGGCGCAGCACCTCGCCCTCGGCCGTCTGCTCTGCGTTGTACTGCGGCAGGCTGGCATCTTCGGTCACCACATTGACCACCGCGGCCGGGCGAACGAAGCTGAACAGCGTCTGTTGCCCGGCCAGCAGCGGCGTGCTGAACAACAGTGCGAATACGGCAGGCAAGGTACGGCGAATCATAGGGCTGGAGCTCTCCTTGAGGGCCCATAGGGCCTTGAACTGAGTGATAGACAACGCCCGGAGCATTGCGCTCCGGGTTTCAGGAAATTTCTCTGCGAAACGGTGGCAACGCATTGAGAATAGCCTTGCCGTAGCGCTGGGTGACCACGCGCCGATCAAGCAGGGTGATGGTGCCGCGATCCTCTTCGGTGCGCAGCAGGCGCCCGCAGGCCTGGATCAGCCGCAGCGAGGCATCCGGCACGGCGATTTCCATGAACGGATTGCCGCCCCGGGCCTCGATCCATTCGGCCAGGGCTGCCTCGACCGGATCATCCGGCACCGCGAACGGAATCTTGGCAATCACCACGTGCTCGCAATAGGCGCCCGGCAGGTCGACGCCTTCGGCGAAACTGGCCAGGCCGAACAGCACGCTGGAATCACCGCCATCGACCCGCGCCTTGTGCTTGTTGAGGGTTTCCTGCTTGGACAGGTTGCCCTGGATGAACACCTGCTTGCGCCAGTCGCGGTCCAGGCCGTCGAACACGTCCTGCATCTGCTTGCGCGAAGAAAACAGCACCAGCGAACCGCGCGAACCTTCCACCAGCTCCGGCAGGTCGCGGATGATCGCCGCAGTGTGGGCGGCGGCATCGCGCGGGTCGGCGCGCAGGTCCGGCACCCGCAGCACGCCGGCATCGGTGTGGTGGAAGGGGCTCGGCACGACGCTGGTGACCGCAGTCTTGGGCAGCCCGGCACGCATGCGGAAACGATCGAACTTGCCCAGCGCAGTGAGGGTGGCCGAGGTCACCAGGGCGCCATGGGCGACGCTCCACAGGTTGCGCCGGAGCATTTCGGCGGCGAGGATCGGGCTGGCATTGACCTCGATGTCGAACAGCGCGCCGCTTTCCGCCAGGGTCAACCAGCGGGCCATGGGCGGGCTGTCTTCCGGGTCCTCGGCGGTGAAGGCGGTCCACAGTTCCCAGTTGCCCTGGGCACGCATCAACAGGCTGCCGAACAACGGGTACCACTCCTCGGCCTGATGGCTGGCGATGCCGATGTTGACTTCGCCGTCCATGCCTTCCTTGAGCAGCTCGGTCAGGCGGGTGAACAGGTCGTTGAGGCGCGAGAACCCCTTTTTCAGCTCGATGCCCATCTCGCGCATGTGCTCGGGGACCACCCCGCCTTCGAAGCGATGACGGGGCCGCTCGCGGCCTTCCATGTCTTCGCCGGGGCGGAAATCGGCGACCTGCTCGCAGGCACTGAACATGAACTGTTGCTGGGCCTTGATCTCGCGGGCCAGCTCCGGCACCTGCTCGATCAGTTTGCCCAGGTCGCCGGGCAGTGGATGCTGGGCCAGCAGTTTGGTCAGGTTCTTGGCGGTTTGCTCGAGCCAGTCGGCGGTCGAGCGCAAACGGGTGTAGTGGGCGAAGTGGCCGATGGCCTTGTCGGGCAGGTGGTGGCCTTCGTCGAACACATAAATGGTGTCGCGCGGGTCCGGCAGCACGGCGCCGCCGCCCAGGGCCAGGTCAGCCAGGACCATGTCATGGTTGGTGACGATCACATCGACCTTGCCCATGCCTTCGCGGGCCTTGTAGAAGGTGCACTGCTGGAAGTTCGGGCAATGGCGGCCGGTGCACTGGCTATGGTCGGTGGTCAGGCGCGCCCAGTCCTGGTCTTCCAGGGCCTGGGGCCAGCTGTCACGGTCGCCATCCCAACGGTTGCCGGCGAGCTTCTCGATCATGCTGGTGAACAGCTTCTGGCTGGCCTCATCGACTTCGATCTTGAAGCCTTCTTCTTCGAATAGCTGGGCAGTGGCCGACTGTGCCTGGCCTTCCTGCAGCAGCAGGTCGAGTTTCGACAGGCACAGGTAGCGGCCCCGGCCCTTGGCCAGGGCGAAGCTGAAATTCAGGCCGCTGTTGCGCATCAGGTCGGGCAGGTCCTTGAAGACGATCTGCTCCTGCAGGGCAACCGTGGCGGTGGCGATTACCAGGCGCTTGCCGGCCGCCTTGGCCGCAGGAATCGAGGCCAGGCTATAGGCCACCGTCTTGCCGGTACCGGTGCCGGCCTCGACCGCGACCACAGCCGGTTCACCGACGCGCCGACCTTCGTCGTCGCAGTCGATATCGCCGAGCACCTTGGCCACTTCGGCAATCATCAGGCGCTGGCCATAGCGGGGCTTGAGGCTCTTGGCTTCGAGAAAACGCGAATAGGCGCCCTGAATCGTGGTTTTGAGTTCGTTGCTGATCATGGTGTCGGGCGCCCGAAGGGCTGGATAAATTTTCAGTGTTTCGGTTGGGTCGCTATCATACCCCGCTATTGCCCTTTGCGCCGAATGGAGATCCCGATGCCCATCTTTGCCCTTCCTTATAGCCTGCATGTTCTGGCCGCCCTGGTGTGGGTCGGGGGGATGTTCTTTGCCTGGCTGATCCTGCGCCCTGCGGCGGTTGCAGCCCTGGATGGCCCCGCTCGTCTGCGCCTGTGGGTGGAAGTGTTTCAGCGTTTTTTCGTGTGGGTGTGGATCGCGATCGCGGTGCTGGCGATCAGCGGTGTGATCATGATCAATACCCGTTTTGCCAGCTTCGAGACGACACCGCGGCATGTTCAGGTGATGATCGGTGGCGCGATTGCGATGTTCGCCCTGTTCTTTCGTATCCAGTCGTTGCTGTACCCGGAACTGCGTAAGGCGGTGCAGGCCGAAGACTGGCCTGCGGGCGCGGCGGTCATGGCGAGGATTCGCCGGATGGTCGGGATCAACCTGATGCTGGGGATCGCAGTGGTGTTGTCGGGTGGAGTGTTGTGGTGAATTGAAGCCTGGGGGGCTGCTACGCAGCCCATCGCCGGCAAGGCCGGCTCCCAGAGGGTCGGCGTGTATTTTTACAGGCGCTGCAGAATCAACTCCCCAGCCGCCCCGGGCAAACCTGGCTGGCCTGCCACACCCGGCTTGCCCGCGGCACCGCCAGCGGTGCTGTAAACCAGGCAGCCCTTGCTCGCGCCACCGGCCCCCGGCTTGCCGGCGGCCCCCGCCACACCTGGCGCGCCGCCATCGACCTGAACCACGATGCGCTCGGCCGGGAAATCCGCCGGCAGCGCCAGCCGTACCCGGCCACCAGGCGCGCCGTCATGGCCATTGCCGCCATTGTCGCCATTGGCCCCGCGGCTGGCCTGGCCCCAGGTGCAACCTCCCGGCTTGCCGTTGGCGCCATCGAGCCCGACGTATCCCGGAGCACCGGCCCCGCCACGGGCATCAATGGCCAGCGTCGAGGCCTGCAGTTCATGCAACTGCAACGCCAGGTTGCGCCCGGCCTTCGCCGCCTTTTCATAGGTCCCCGGCGCACCATGGGCGACAATCTGGCTACCCTCGCCCAAACTGGCCCGGCTCACCTCGATCTGCAAGGTGGTGTCGGCCGGCACGATGGCAATCCGCGCGTCATGCCCCAGGTGCAACTCATCGATTTTGAGGTCGACCAGGCTGGCTGGCAGCAACAACGTGGCGGAATCCGCAACCTCCAAGCGCTGCAAATGCACGACGCTGGACTTGTTCGGCAAGCGCAGCACCGAATGGCTCGCCACGCTAATGGCATCGGCCAGGGCCAGGGGGCTGAACAACGCAGCCAGAATGATCAATTTACGCATGAGCAGCTTCCTTGCGGGGTGCAGGAATCGAAAGGACATGAAAAATACCCACCAGCAGGATCTGCAAGCGATCGAACCAACGATGGCTGCGCGTGCGCAAGCAACCATTGAACATCAACACTTCCAGCAGATGCAGGCCAAGCAGGGCGGCACCGGCGGCATTGATCAGCAGGTGGAAGGGATGCTCCAGGGGAATCAGCAGATTCACCAGCACCACCCACCAGAACACCACGGTCAGGGCCTTGGCCAGCCCCAGTAAGCCTTGCATAGGCGCCCCCCGTTGTTATTTTTCGGTGGCGATGCCAGCCACGCCGGCATCGCCTGCAACAGTAACGGCTGACACGCTCCTTGTGCCAGTGGCTCGATCAATTAAGGTGCAGTTCCACCCTGCGATTTTGCGCGCGGCCGGCGTCGGTGTCGTTTTCGGCGATGGGCTGGCTCTCGCCGCGCCCCTGGCTGGTGACTTTCGACGGTGCCAGCCCCTGACTGATCAGGTACTCGGCAACGCTGCTCGCGCGCCGCTCGGAGAGTGCCTGGTTGTAGGCATCGGAGCCTTGGCTATCGGTGTGGCCGATGACCTTGACGCTGACCACATTGGCGCCATTGAGCTTACTGCCCAGCGCCTGCAATTGTTGCTGGGCCGCACTGGTCAACTGCGCCGAATCAGAGGCGAACATCACGGCCCCCTGATCGCTGAGGGTGATGACCTGCGAGGTGGCTGCAGGCTCCGGCGCCTTCTGGCTCACCGGGTACTGCGGCGACGGGCAACCGGTGTGGCTGACCGGGGTATTGGCCGGCGTGTCGGGGCAACGGTCACGACGATCGAACACCCCGTCTTCGTCTTCATCACCATCCTGGGCATAACAGATCAAGCCGCCGGCAATCGCACCGGCAGCACCGGCGCCAGCTGCCCAGGCAGAACTTTCGATGGCCCCCAGGCCGCCACCGACCAGACCGCCAAGCAGACTGCAGATAGGCCAGGTCCTTTGATTGAGTGGGGCGCTGCCATCGCTGTGGGTCGCGCAACCGGAGAGCAGGCTTGCGGCCAGAAGGACCGGCAGTGTGGCCTTGGAGAGAACACTCATGAGAATTGCTCCTGTGTCACCGGCCTCTACCGGTCACACAGGAGTAAAGACCGGCCTGCAGTACTTCTCAAGCCGCAGGCCGCGGTCCGTCGGCGTTTCAGCGCTCGATACGAATTTCCGTACGACGGTTCTGTGCCCGACCCTCGGCGGTGGCATTGTCGGCAACCGGCTGGGTTTCACCCGCGCCCTGCACCGAGACGAAGCTGGCGCGTGGCACACCGCTCTCGATCAGGTACTCGGTGACCGAATGGGCACGGCGTTCCGAGAGTTTCTGGTTGTAGGTATCAGAGCCTTTGCTGTCGGTATGGCCGGTGACACTCAAGCGAGCGTTCGCCGCTTCGCTTTTCAAGCGCGTGGCAATGGTATTGAGGCGCTCCTTGTCAGCAGCGGTCAGTTTGGCGGAGTCGAACTCGAAGTGAACATCGCGGATGACGATGACCTCTTCCTTGACCACGGCCACTTCTTCGACCACGGCCACGGGCTCTGGCGGACAACCGTTGGCATCGACCTGTACCCCACGCGGGGTACCCGGGCATTTGTCGCGGCTGTCCGGCACGCCATCACCGTCTTCGTCGCCATCGCCATGGGCCCAGCAATAGCCCGCCGCCATGCCTGCGCCGAGCAACGCGCCCCAGCCAGCCCAGCTGGAACTCTCGATGGCGCCCAGGGCTGCGCCGCCTACACCCCCGACGGCAGCACACTTCGGCCAGTCGGTTTTTTGCAAACCTGCACAACCAGTCAACACGCTGGTTAGCAGAACCAGAGGTAATGCTGTGCGTACTATGCTCATTTTGTTGCATCTCCTAGGGGGAATCGGTGCAAAACCGATGCTCTGGGAGTAAAGACCGCCTCATTGATATCCGCCAGCAATAGGCCATGATGCGGCGCTGCGGCACTATGCCAAGGGACGCCAGACCGTTAATCTTGCCCGATCTGACCGAGGATTCCCGATGATGGACGGCTTTTCCCAGCGCACCCCGCAACAGGCCCTTGCCGCCCTGCTCGATCGCTATGCGCCACAGCGGCTGCTATTGATAGGTGAGCGATTTCCGGCACTGGAGGCGTTCGCCCAGGCCCATCCGCATGTGCAAATCGCCGTGGCCAGCCCCGGCCCGCTGCCTGGGGAGCTGGCGGCGCAACGCTTCGACCTGGCGCTGCTGGTCGATTGCCTGGAGCATCTGCCCAAACGTGACGGTCTGCAGTTGCTGGGGGGTATCCGTAACCTCAACGCCAGCCGCGTGGCGGTACTGGCCGACCTGAGCGCCTGCGGCTGGCAGGAAACCGATTTTTTCGCCCTGGCCCTGCAGGCCAGCGAAAAATTCCAACGGGATGCGCAGGTTCTAAACCTGTTCACCTATGATCTACATGAATACAAACAGGTCCCGGACTGGCTCAATGCCAAGTTCTGGGCCAACCCGGAAAATTTTGGCAAGTACTGGTGGTGAAGCAATGAGTGTCTCGGTTTGTCCCTGCGGTAGCGGCGATCTGCTTGATACCTGTTGCGGGCATTATCACGCAGGGCTTCCCGCCCCCGACGCGCAGACCCTGATGCGTTCGCGCTACAGCGCCTACGTACTGGGGCTGGTCGACTACCTGGTAGCCACCACCCTGCCGGCGCAGCAGGCCGGGCTCGATCGCGAAGCGATCAAGGCCTGGAGCCAGCAAAGCACCTGGCTGGGCCTTGAGGTGGAAAGCGCCGAGGTGTTCGGCGGCAAGCCTGAACATGCGTTCGTAACCTTCACCGCCCGCTGGCACGACAACGACGGCGAGCATTGCCATCGCGAACGCTCAGCCTTCGTACAGAACCAGGGCCGCTGGTACTTCATCGACCCCACTGTCAGCCTCAAGGCCACGCGCAACGACCCCTGCCCGTGCAACAGCGGGCAGAAATTCAAGAAGTGCTGCTCCAGTTACCTGGGTAGCTGAGCCTGATGGCCCGCCTGTTGCTGATTGGCGCTCTGCTCCTGCAACTGGTGGGGTGCGCCAGCTGGCTGGACGCGGACTATCAAGACCCGCAGGTGCACCTGCTCAAGGTGGAACCGGTAAAGATGCGCCTGCTGCAACAGGAGTTCGTGCTCCATGTGCAGGTCGACAACCCCAACGACAGCCGTCTGTTCATCCGTTACCTGAGCTACAAGGTGCTGATCAACGACCTGGCGCTGACCGCAGGTGAAGCCAGCCTCTGGCGCAGCGTCGGCGCCCACGCGCGGCGCACCTTCAAGATCCCGGTGCGCACCAACCTCTGGCAGCAGGTCAAACCCCTGGCAAAATTGCTCAAAGGCAGCCAAGGTCCACTGCGCTATCGCCTGGAAGGTGAACTGAGCAGCGGATTATTCTTCGCCCGCGACCTGCACTTGTCGCGCAGTGGTGAGATAATTCCCGGCGATCTTATTCCGGAGTAACCCAAGATGACCCAGCAACCCCATGTCCATGGCCCTGACTGCAACCACGATCATGATCATCACGACCATGACCACGGCCATGTACACGGCCCGCACTGCAACCACGGCCACCAGGAGCCGGTGCGCAACGCCCTGAAGGACGTCGGCCGCAACGATCCGTGCCCATGCGGCAGCAGCAAGAAGTTCAAGAAGTGCCACGGGGCCTGATAGCGGCCTTGTAGCAGTGGCCGGCGCTTGTGCCCAGCACAGGTGCGGCCGCTAGCCCCTCCCGGCAGGATCGACGCCTCGTCAACTGCTGAAAATAAAGGCGGCGCCCCGCTTGCATGGTGTGATCGCGCTCACTAACGTAGCGCCTTTTACCGCCACGCCCTGCAGGAGCCTGATCATGGCCGCGCCAGCCCTTCCCCCTTTTACCCCCCGGTTCGGCGTAGCCGCTGTGATGCTCGGGCTATTGAGCCTGAGCGGCTGCCAGATGGCCGGCCAGCGTGACAGCGTGCTGCCTGCTACAGGCGTGCAGCCGCTCAAGGGCCTGGCGCAGAATGTTTCAGTACGCCGCAACGCCATGGGCATGCCGCTGATCGAATCGAGCAACTTCCACGATGCGCTGTTCGCCCTGGGTTATGTCCACGCCGGCGACCGTATCGGGCAGATGGTCGGCATGCGCCTGCTGGCTCAAGGCCGCCTGGCGGAAATGGCCGGCGCCGATGTGCTGGAAGTCGACCGCCTGATGCGCGCGGCCAACCTCAAGGCCAGCGCCAACCAGCTGTATGCCGATGCCTCACCACGGCTCAAGCGTTTCTTCGAGGTGTATGCCCGCGGCGTCAACGCCTACCTGTTCCGCTACCGCGACAAGCTGCCGGCCCCCTTGGCCCAGAGCGGCTACCGCCCGGAATACTGGAAGCCCGAGGACTCGGCGCTGATCTTCTGCCTGTACACCTTCAGCCAGTCGGTCAACCTGCAGGAAGAACTCGCAGCCCTGGGCCTGGCGCAGAAAGTCGGCACCGACAAACTGGCCTGGCTGTTGCCCAGCTATCCTGACGAGCCCCTGGCCCTGGCCGAAACCGACAAGCTCAAAGGCCTTAACCTGAATAGCCAGCTCGCGGGCCTGGCGCCATTGACCGCGGCCAGCGAGCAACTGGCCGCGCTCAACCTGCTCGGCACGGCCGGCGCCAGCAACTGGGCGATTGCCCCGCAGCGCAGCCGCAGCGGCAAGAGCCTGATGGCCAGCGATACCCTCGGTGCCTGGGCCATGAGCCCGGTGCAGATCCGCTCGCCCAAGTACCAGGCCGCTGGCGTGTCGATTGCCGGCCTGCCGCTGGTGCTGTCCGGCTACAACGGCAAGCTGGCCTGGAGTGCCAGCGCGGTGATGGCCGACAACCAGGACCTGTTCCTGGAAAAACTGCGCAAGGAAGGCAACCGCTTGATGTACCAGGCCGACGGCAAATGGCTGCCGGCCCAGGCCCGCAACGAGACCTTCTTCATCAAGGGCCAGCGCCCGCTGCGTGAGACCCTGTACGACACCCGCCACGGCACCCTGCTCGGCCAGCCGCAGAATGCAAGCCTGGGCCTGGCCTTGCGCATGCCCGAGTTCAAGGGCGACCAGAGCCTGGACGCCTTCTTCAACCTGTCGCGGGCGCAGAAAGTCGAGCACGCGTTCGACAACACCCGCGAGATCGGCGCCGCGGCGCTGAACTTCGTCTTTGCCGACGCCAGCAATATCGGCTGGCAAGTCAGCGGACGCTTCCCCAACCGCCGCGAAGGCCAGGGCCTGCTGCCGTCGCCGGGCTGGGACGGACGCTACGACTGGGACGGTTACGCCGACCCGATGCTCCATCCCTACGACCAGGACCCACCCCAGGGCTGGCTTGGCAATGCCAACCAGCGCAGTGTGCCCAAAGGCTACGGCATGCAGCTGTCCAACAGCTGGTACTACCCCGAGCGCGCCGAGCGCCTGGCGCAACTGGCCGGCAATGGCAAACATGACAGCCGCAGCCTGATCCTGATGCAGAACGACCAGACCACGCTGTTTGCCGACAAGCTGAAAAAGATGTTCGAAGCGCCCGGCATGGCCCAGCCCCTGAAGCAGGCGATCGACGCCCTGCCCGCCGATCAGCGGACCAGGGCCCGTGAGGCTTACACCCGGCTGATGGCCTTTGACGGCCGGCTGAGCAGCACATCGGCAGATGCCGCCCTGTACGAACTGTTCCTGCAGGAAAGCGCAAAACTGACCTTCCTCGACGAGCTGGGCCCCGAATCCAGCCTGGCCTGGCAGGCGTTCGTCGGCAATGCCCGGTTGTCCTATTCGGCCCAGGCCGACCACCTGCTCGGTCGCGAAGACAGCCCATTCTGGGACGATCAGAAAACCGCGCAAAAGGAAGACAAACCGACCATTCTTGCCCGCAGCCTCGCTGCGGCCGTCAGCGCCGGCGAAGCGCAACTGGGCAATGACCACCGCGCCTGGCAATGGGGCAAGCTGCACCAGTACCGCTGGCCGGTACCGACCTTCCACGGCCTGGGTGATACCGTCAGCCGCGGCCCGCTGGCCAGCGGTGGTGACCACAGTACCCTGAACCTGGCGCCCTACGCCTGGGGCAAGGACTTCAACGCGCAACTGGCACCGTCGCTGCGCATGGTGGTGGACTTCGGCCAGGTCGAACCGCTGCAACTGCAAAGCAGCAGCGGCCAGTCCGGCAACCCGGCCAGCCCGCACTTTGCCGACGGCCTGGATGCCTGGTTCAAAGGCCGCTACATGAGCCTGCCGGTGCAGCCGCAAAACTTCGACCGCGCCTATGGCAGCAAGCGCCTGACCCTGGTGCCGGGCAAGTAACCCCGGTACAACCACCCGCAGCCGGTGCAATGCCGGCTGCGCTGATCCATATCAACAGCCCCCGCCACCAAATCCATTACAACGAAACTGAGGCCGGTTTCGTTACCAGCCTCTGCCTGATGAACCATAAAAACGATTGCAGCCCTGCGCCCAGGGGACCACCCCACGCCAGGTGATTAAAGGAATAATGCAATGGCATCTGCCTTCTCCCGTCTGGCCCTGGTGGCCACGACCGTGTTGTCGTTCTGTGCACTCGCCAGTGAGCCGCCCCCGGCAGCGGCGGCCGACCCCGAACTGCTTGCCCGCGGCAAGTACATCGCCCAACTGGGCGACTGCATCGCCTGCCACACCGCCCCGCAAGCGCCGCAAATGGCCGGCGGCCTGCAACTGCAAACGCCCATGGGCACCATCTATTCGAGCAACATCACCCCCGATCCAGACACCGGTATCGGCCGCTACAGTTTTGAACAGTTCGACAAGGCCATGCGCGAAGGTGTTACCCCGGACGGTACCAACCTCTACCCGGCAATGCCCTACCCGTCCTACGCGAAAATGAGCGAAGAGGACATGCGCGCCCTTTATGCCTACCTGATGCACGGCGTGACGCCGATCAGCCAGTCCAACCAGGAAGCGGACATGAGCTGGCCGTTCAACATGCGCTGGGGCTTGTCGTTGTGGAACTTCGCCTTCGTCGACACCCAGCCCTTCGAGCCCGACCCCAACAAGGATGAGGTGCTCAATCGTGGTGCCTACCTGGTGCAAGGCCTGGGTCATTGTGGTGCCTGCCACACCCCACGCGGCATCGCCTTCCAGGAAAAAGCCATGAGCGACGCCGGTCGCAGCGGCAAGCACTTCCTCGCCGGCGAAACCGTTGAGCACTGGCGCGCCCTGAGCCTGCGCAACCTGTGGACCGTCGACGACACCGTGCAACTGCTCAAGACCGGGCAGAACCGCTTCGCCACGGTGTCGGGCAACATGGCCGACGTGATCCATCACAGTACCCAGCACTTCAGTGATGGCGACCTGATTGCCATCGCCAGCTACCTGAAGTCCCTGCCGCCGGGCAAGGACGACCTGCCGATGCCGGACATCCCGCTGGCAGCTGCAGCACCGGATGACCTGTTCAGCAGCCGTGGCGGCCTGGGCTACACCCAGTTCTGCAGCGACTGCCACCGCCCCGACGGGCGCGGGGTCAAGGGCCTGTTCCCGCCATTGGCCGGCAACCCGAGCATCGCCTCGGCCAATCCGACCTCCTTGCTGCACATCACCCTCACCGGCTGGGAGACCGCGCAGACCGCCACCCATTCGCGGGTCTACACCATGCCGGGGTTTGCGCGCCTGGCCGATGAAGAGATCGCCGAGATCCTGAGTTTCGTGCGCAATCGCTGGGGCAACAACAGCTCGCCGATCACTGCCAAGCAGGTGAAGACACTGCGTGAGCAACTCAACCCGCAGACCACCGACTCGACGGCATTTGAAACCCCTCGCCTGGCCAACCTGCTGGCTGCCGCCAACGCCGACCAGGTCATCCGTGGCATGCGCCTGCACCTGCAAACCCGCGAGTTGCTGCCGAACAACGTCGGTAACGCGCTGAACTGCACCAGTTGCCACCTCAACGCCGGCACCGTGGCCGATGGTTCGCCGTTTGTCGGCGTCTCGGCATTCTTCCCCAGCTACGCACCGCGGGCGGGCAAGGAAGTCACCCTCGAAGAGCGCATCAACGGCTGCTTCCGTCGTTCGATGAATGGTAAACCGCTACCGCCGCAATCAGCGGACATGCAGGCGATGGTGGCCTACTTCGACTGGATGAAGATGAACACCCTGCCGGGCGACAAAGTGGCCGGACGCGGGGTCGGCAAGATCGATACCGCGATCAAGCCGGACCTGGACAACGGCAAGCAGGTGTATGCCGAACAATGTGCGGTGTGCCATGGCAGCAATGGCGAGGGCCTGGCCCGTGAAGACGGCAGCCTGGTGTACCCGCCACTGTGGGGCGAGCAGTCGTTCAACATCGGCGCCGGCATGGCCCGCACCTATACCGCCGCAGCATTCGTCAAACGCAACATGCCGATTGGCTTCCACGAGAAGTTCCCATTGGGCCAGGGTGGCTTGAGTGATCAGGAGGCGGTGGATGTCGCGGCCTGGTTCTCGCAGCAACCACGGCCGGACTTCCCGGACAAGGTCAAGGATTGGCCCAACGGTGGCAAACCGGTGGATGCGCGCTACTAAAAGCGCCGCGCTACAGCCCATCGCTGGCAAAGCCAGCTCCCACAGGATCATGCATACACCGATCCATTGTGGGGGCCGGCTGGAATATGGTGTGAAACTTGCTATCACTGTGTTGTCTGGCATCGACCGGTAACGGCTTTGTGCCACCCCAACACTTTGCGAATCCAAGGACACACAATGAAAAAAGCATGGCTGACGCTTTCCGCACTCGCGTTGTGTCTGGCTGCGGGGAATACCCTGGCCAAGGAATACAAGGAGCTGCGCTTCGGCGTTGATCCGTCTTATGCACCATTCGAATCGAAGGCCGCCGACGGTACCCTGGTGGGCTTCGACATCGACCTGGGCAATGCCATCTGTGCTGAGCTCAAGGTCAAGTGCAAGTGGGTGGAAAGCGACTTCGACGGCATGATTCCAGGGCTCAAGGCCAACAAGTTCGATGGTGTAATCTCGTCGATGACCGTTACCCCGGCGCGGGAGAAAGTCATCGATTTCTCCAATGAGCTGTTCTCCGGTCCCACCAGCCTGGTGTTCAAGAAAGGTTCCGGCCTGACCGCCGACCCGGCCTCGCTCAAGGGCAAGACCGTCGGCTACGAGCAGGGCACTATCCAGGAAGCCTACGCCAAAGCCGTGCTGGACAAGGCCGGGGTCAAGACCCAGGCCTACCAGAACCAGGACCAGGTCTACGCAGACCTGACCTCCGGGCGCCTGGATGCCTCGATCCAGGACATGCTCCAGGCTGAGCTGGGCTTTCTCAAGTCGCCCAAAGGCGCCGACTACGAAGTCAGCGAGCCGGTCGACAGCGAATTGCTGCCATCCAAGACCGCCATCGGTATCAAAAAAGGTAACACTGAGCTCAAGGCGCTCCTGGACAAAGGTATCAAAGCGTTACACGACGACGGCACCTATGCCCAAATCCAGAAAAAACACTTCGGTGACCTGAACCTCTACAGCGGCAAATAACCCATGTGGGAACCGGCCATGCCGGTTCCCACCTGTTCGCGTCTACTGGCATAGGTTCGGTTCATGTTCGAAGACCTGCTGCAATTTCTGGGGCTCTCGGCATTCAGCTTGAAGGGTTTCGGCCCCTTGCTGCTGCAGGGCACCTGGATGACCATCAAACTGTCCTTCATGTCGCTGCTGGTCAGCGTTGGCCTGGGCCTGCTCGGTGCCAGTGCCAAACTCTCGCCAGTGCGCCCGCTACGCCTGATCGCCCAGGCCTACACCACGCTGATTCGCGGCGTGCCCGACCTGGTGCTGATGCTGCTGATTTTCTACAGCCTGCAAACCTGGCTGACCACCCTGACCGACACCATGGAATGGGAATACATCGAGATCGATCCATTCGCCGCCGGGGTCATCACCCTGGGCTTCATCTACGGCGCCTATTTCACCGAGACCTTCCGCGGCGCCATCCTCGCCGTGCCCCGCGGCCAGGTCGAAGCAGCCACCGCCTATGGGCTCAAACGCCTGCAACGTTTCCGCTTCGTGGTCTTTCCGCAAATGATGCGCTTCGCCCTGCCAGGCATCGGCAACAACTGGATGGTGATGCTCAAGGCCACCGCCCTGGTGTCGATCATCGGCCTGGCCGACCTGGTCAAGGCCGCCCAGGACGCCGGCAAGAGCAGCTACCAGCTGTTCTACTTCCTGGTGGTCGCCGCCTTCATCTATCTGTTGATCACCAGCGCCTCGAACGTCGCCCTGCGCTGGCTGGAACGGCGCTATAACGTCGGCACCCGGGAGGCCATCCGATGATCGAACTCTTGCAGGAATACTGGCGCGCCTTCCTCTACACCGACGGCACCCACATCACTGGCCTGGCCATGACCATGTGGCTGCTGACCGCATCGCTGGCCATCGGTTTCGTGGTGTCGATCCCGCTGTCGATAGCCCGGGTGTCGCCGCGCTTCTGGATTCGCTGGCCGGTCCAGTTCTACACCTACCTGTTTCGCGGCACGCCGTTGTATATCCAGTTGCTGATCTGCTACACGGGGATCTACAGCCTGGAAGCGGTGCGCGCCCAACCGCTGCTCGACAGCTTCTTTCGCGACGCGATGAACTGCACCATCCTCGCCTTTGCCCTCAACACCTGCGCCTACACCACGGAGATTTTCGCCGGGGCGATCCGCAGCATGAACCATGGTGAAGTCGAGGCAGCCAAGGCCTACGGCCTGCGCGGCTGGAGACTTTATGCTTATATCATCATGCCGTCGGCGCTGCGCCGCTCGCTGCCCTACTACAGCAACGAAGTGATCCTGATGCTGCATTCCACCACAGTGGCCTTCACCGCCACCGTGCCGGACATCCTCAAGGTCGCCCGTGACGCCAACTCGGCCACGTTTCTGACTTTTCAGTCGTTCAGCATCGCTGCGGCCATCTACCTGTGCGTGACCTTCGCCCTGGTAGGCTTGTTCCGCCTCGCCGAACGTCGCTGGCTGGCTTTTCTAGGACCGACACACTAGGACTGATATGCATCACTCGACTCACGACATTCTGGCGCCGGTTCCAGGCATTGCCCGGCAGATCCACAGCTTCCACTTCGGCCCCCCGCAAGCCGGCAAGATCTACATTCAGGCCTCGCTGCACGCCGATGAACTGCCCGGCATGCTGGTGGCCTGGCACCTCAAGCAACGCCTGGCTGAGCTTGAGGACCAGGGCTTGCTGCGCCGCGAGATCGTGCTGGTGCCGATTGCCAACCCGGTGGGCCTGGAACAGGTGCTGATGGATGTACCACTGGGCCGTTATGAGCTGCAGAGCGGGGAAAACTTCAACCGCCACTTCGTCGACCTGAGCGACCAGGTCGGCGACCAGGTCGCCGATCACCTGAGCCAGGACCCGCAGCACAACATCGCGCTGATTCGCGAAAGCCTGCGCCGCGCCCTGGACACCCATGTCGCCCACACCCCGCTGCAATCCCAGCGCCTGACCCTGCAACGCCTGGCCTGCGATGCCGAGATGGTGCTCGACCTGCACTGCGATTTCGAGGCCGTGGCACACCTGTACACCACCCCGGAGGCCTGGCCACAGGTCGAGCCGTTGTCACGTTACCTGGGAGCCCAGGCCAGCCTGCTGGCCACCGACTCGGGCGGCCAGTCCTTCGATGAGTGCTTTACCCTGGTCTGGTGGCAATTGCAGCAGCGTTTCGCCAAGCAGTTCCCGATCCCCCAGGGCAGCTTCTCGGTGACCGTCGAATTGCGTGGCCAGGGCGATGTCAGCCATCCACTGGCGGAACAGGACTGCGCAGCAATCCTCGATTACCTGACCCGCTACGGCGCCATTGAAGGCGAGCCCGCCGCCCTGCCCGCCCTGAGCTACCCGGCAACGCCGCTGGCCGGTGTGGAGCCTGTGGCGACGCCCCTGGGCGGCTTGCTGGTGTTTCACGCCAAACCGGGCCAGTACCTGCAAGCCAATGAGCTGATCGCTGAAGTCATCGATCCGCTCAGCGACCGGGTAACCCCGGTGCGCAATACCCAGCCCGGCCTGCTTTATGCCCGCTCGCTGCGGCGCATGGCCACCGCCGGTATGGTCGTTGCCCATGTGGCAGGCAACCAGGCCTATCGCAGCGGCTACCTGTTGTCGCCTTGAACCCTTACCTTTAGAGCCTGCGCATGTACAAACTGACCATCGAAGACCTGCACAAACGCTACGGCGAGCATCACGTGCTCAAGGGCGTTTCGCTCAAGGCCAAGACCGGCGACGTGATCTGTCTGATCGGCGCCAGCGGCTCGGGCAAGAGTACCTTCCTGCGCTGCATCAACTTCCTCGAACAACCCAACGAGGGCAGCATGACCCTCGACGGCAAGCCGGTGCACATGACCCACGACCATCATGGCCTGCATGTCACCGACCCGGACGAGCTGCAGCGCCTGCGCACGCGCCTGGCCATGGTGTTCCAGCACTTCAACCTGTGGAGCCACCTGAGCGTACTCGACAACATCGCCATGGCGCCGCGGCGGGTACTGGGGGTAAGCAAGCACGAGGCCGAAGAGCGCGCCCGCCGCTACCTGGACAAGGTCGGTCTGGCGCCGCGGGTGGCGGATCAGTTCCCGGCGTTCCTCTCCGGCGGCCAGCAGCAACGGGTGGCGATTGCCCGGGCGCTGGCCATGGAGCCGGAAGTCATGCTGTTCGACGAACCGACCTCGGCCCTCGACCCGGAGCTGGTCGGCGAAGTGCTGCGGGTGATTCAGGGCCTGGCCGAAGAAGGCCGGACCATGATCATGGTCACCCACGAAATGGCCTTCGCGCGCAAAGTGGCGAGCCAGGTGATGTTCCTTCACCAGGGCCTGGTGGAGGAACAAGGGCCGCCGGAAGAGGTGCTGGGCAATCCGAAAAGCGAGCGCTTGCGTCAGTTCCTGAGCGGCAACCTCAAGTAGGGGTCAGGCGATCGGCGCTGGTGGCGGCTCGTCGGGCAAGGTCGGCTCGCCCGGCTCCATCGGCGGATGTTCACCCGGTTGCGGTGAATCGGGGGTGTCCGGGTCAGGCTGACCGGGCACGCCGCCCGCCTGCACGCTATGCGGGTGCGGATGTGCCAGCAACGACCAGGCCAGCACCCCAACGCTGTTGGGCTGCAGCACGGCCAGCTTGGCACTGATGGTCGGGTCGAGTTTCATGGGTTGCTCCTGGTTGACGTCCGCCTGGCGTGTTGCCGAGCGGAACAGTTCAACTCATTGGAGTGTGCCGGGGGCGAGGAATTCCCTCGCTTTGTCGCCTCAGGTGCGTGGCAAGGTAACGCCGCGCTGGCCCTGGTATTTGCCGCCACGATCCTTGTAGGACACTTCACATTCTTCATCGGATTCGAGGAAGAGCATCTGCGCCACGCCTTCGTTGGCGTAGATCTTTGCCGGCAGCGTGGTGGTGTTGGAGAACTCCAGGGTCACGTGGCCTTCCCACTCCGGTTCAAGCGGGGTGACGTTGACGATGATGCCGCAGCGGGCGTAGGTGCTCTTGCCCAGGCAGATGGTCAGCACGTTACGCGGGATACGGAAGTATTCGACGGTGCGGGCCAGGGCGAAGGAGTTCGGCGGGATGATGCAGACGTCGCTCTTGACGTCGACAAAGCTGCCGGCATCGAAGTTTTTCGGATCGACGGTCGCCGAGTTGATGTTGGTGAACACCTTGAACTCGTCGGCGCAGCGCACGTCGTAGCCGTAGCTGGAGACGCCGAAGGAGATCAGCCGGTTGTCGCTCTCACCGCGCACCTGGCGCTCGACGAAAGGCTCGATCATGCCGTGTTCCAGCGCCATGCGGCGAATCCACTTGTCCGATTTGATGCTCATGGCGGAGTGTCCTGAAATTGCGTGGTGAAAAAATTCTGTGCGGCATCTTACCGGGCCCGGCGCCGGGTTCAAAGTTCCATGCGACATCAACCGTCGGATCCACGTATGACGGGGCCTGCGCGGGGGCCTGAAGCACCGTCAGTCATGAATTATGAGAAAGCTTCACAAGACCATTGGCACGTTCTGGAAAAAGGGTTAAGGTGACGCCACTGTGCTGCACGTGTCACTGAGAATATCTACCTGATGCAAGATTTCGATCAACCCATCTTCATGAATTTTCTGCCTCTTTGCACTCAGTCTCGGCCAGGGCGTTTCCTGAGTCGTAGTTAACTTTGTCCAAGGAGACAGACCATGTCCAATCGCCAAACCGGTACCGTTAAGTGGTTCAACGATGAAAAAGGCTTCGGCTTCATCACCCCACAATCCGGTGACGACCTGTTCGTACACTTCAAAGCCATCAAGGCTGACGGCTTCAAGAGCCTGAAAGAAGGCCAAGCGGTCTCTTTCATCGCTACCCGCGGTCAGAAAGGCATGCAGGCTGAAGAAGTAGAAGTTATCTAACTTCCGCTTTACAGCTTGAAAAAAGCCCCGCCCTTAACAGGTGGGGCTTTTTTTATGCCTTGATTTTAGGCTGTCTGGTGGCCCATCGCTGGCAAGCCAGCTCCCACAAGGTCCAGTGCATGCAGAACCTGTGGGAGCTGGCTTGCCAGCGATAGCATCACCTCAATCTTCGCTGATAGTGATATTCGGCATCGCCGGCGCCGCTGCTTCCTGCAGCACGATCCGCGCCCCGACCTGACGGGCCAGCTCCTGATAGACCATGGCAATCTGGCTTTCCGGCTCGGCAATCGCCGTCGGCTTGCCGCTGTCGGCCTGCTCGCGGATCAGCATCGACAACGGCAGCGATGCCAGCAGCTCGACACCGTACTGGGCCGCCAGCTTCTCGCCGCCGCCCTCACCGAACAGATGCTCGGCATGACCGCAGTTGGAGCAGATGTGCACGGCCATGTTCTCGACCACACCCAGCACCGGGATGTTGACCTTGCGGAACATCTCCACACCCTTTTTGGCATCGAGCAGCGCCAGGTCCTGCGGCGTGGTGACGATGACCGAGCCAGCCACCGGGACTTTCTGCGCCAGGGTCAGCTGGATATCGCCAGTGCCCGGCGGCATATCGATGACCAGGTAATCGAGGTCGTCCCAGGCCGTTTGCGTCACCAGCTGCAGCAGCGCCCCGGAGACCATCGGCCCGCGCCAGACCATCGGCGTGTTGTCGTCGGTCAGAAAGGCCATGGACATGACCTCGACACCATGGGCCTTGAGCGGCACGAACCACTTCTGTTCGCGGATCTGCGGCCGCGTGCCTTCGGCGATACCGAACATCACGCCCTGGCTCGGGCCATAGATATCAGCATCGAGAATCCCCACCCGCGCACCTTCACGGGCCAGGGCCAGGGCCAGGTTGGCGGCGGTGGTCGACTTGCCGACGCCGCCCTTGCCCGACGCCACGGCAATGATGTTCTTGACGTTGGCCAGGCCCGGAATCTGCGCCTGGGCCTTGTGTGCGGCGATCACGCAGGTGATCTCGACCTGCGCCGAAGCCACCCCGTCGAGACCTTCGACAGCCGTTTGCAGAACCTGCGCCCAGCCGTTCTTGAACAGACCGGCGGCATAACCCAGTTGCAGTTGCACGCTGACGCGATCGCCCTGGATATCGATGGCCTGGACACAGCCGGCGCTGACCGGGTCCTGGTTCAGGTAAGGGTCGGTGTACTGGCGAAGTACGGCTTCGACGGCTGCGCGAGTGACGGCACTCATGGAGACTCCCGTTATAAAGACTGAGCAAAACAGGCCACTATGCTAACCCGTCATACCTGTTCAGATACGTCCATGGGGTGAAATATATTTCCCGGCGTTTTATAGTGGCCGATCACCGTTTCATCTCAAGTAGCCGAAAAAAGTAGCCGAGCCCCCATGTCCGAGCCACGTCAGATTCTCGTCACCAGCGCCCTGCCCTATGCCAATGGTTCCATTCACCTTGGCCATATGCTCGAGTACATCCAGACAGACATGTGGGTGCGCTTCCAGAAGCTTCGCGGCAACCAGTGCATTTATGTCTGCGCGGACGACGCCCACGGTTCGGCCATCATGCTGCGCGCCGAGAAAGAAGGCATCACCCCCGAGCAGCTGATTGCCGCCGTCCAGGCCGAGCACAGCGGGGATTTCGCCGACTTCCTGGTCGAGTTCGACAACTTCCACTCGACCCACGCCGAAGAAAACCGCGAACTGTCGAGCCAGATCTACCTCAAGCTGCGTGACGCCGGGCACATCGCTACCCGTTCGATCACCCAGTACTTCGACCCGGACAAAAAAATGTTCCTGGCCGACCGCTTCATCAAGGGCACCTGCCCCAAGTGCGCGACTGAAGACCAGTACGGCGATAACTGCGAAAAATGCGGCGCCACCTACGCGCCAACCGAGCTGAAGAACCCCAAGTCGGCGATCTCCGGCGCCACGCCGGTGCTCAAGGACTCGCAGCACTTCTTCTTCAAGCTGCCGGACTTCCAGGCCATGCTCCAGCAGTGGACCCGCAGCGGCACCCTGCAGGACGCGGTGGCCAACAAGATCGCCGAATGGCTGGATGCCGGCCTGCAGGAATGGGACATCTCCCGTGATGCGCCGTACTTCGGCTTCGAGATCCCCGATGAGCCGGGCAAGTACTTCTACGTCTGGCTGGACGCACCGATCGGCTACATGGCCAGTTTCAAGAACCTCTGCGCCCGCCGCCCGGAGCTGGACTTCGACGCGTTCTGGAGCAAGGACTCGAAAGCCGAGCTGTACCACTTCATCGGCAAGGACATCGTCAACTTCCATGCCCTGTTCTGGCCCGCCATGCTCGAAGGCGCCGGCTACCGCAAGCCGACCGGTATCAACGTGCACGGCTACCTGACCGTCAACGGCTCGAAGATGTCCAAGTCGCGCGGCACCTTCATCAAGGCCCGCACCTACCTGGATCACCTGGCGCCGGAGTACCTGCGCTACTACTACGCCTCCAAGCTTGGCCGCGGCGTCGACGACCTCGACCTGAACCTGGAAGACTTCATCCAGAAGGTCAACTCCGACCTGGTCGGCAAGGTGGTCAACATCGCCAGCCGCTGCGCCGGTTTCATCCACAAGGGTAACGACGGCGTCATGGTTGACGGCGACGCCGCACCAGAGCTGACCGAAGCCTTCCTTGCCGCCGCTCCGGGCATTGCCGAAGCCTACGAAGGCCGCGACTTTGCCCGCGCCATGCGCGAGATCATGGGCCTGGCCGACCGCGCCAACGCCTGGATCGCCGACAAGGCGCCATGGTCGCTGGCCAAGCAGGAAGGCAAGCAGGACGAAGTCCAGGCGATCTGCGCCCAGGGCATCAACCTGTTCCGCCAGCTGGTGATCTTCCTCAAACCGGTACTGCCCGTGCTGGCCGCCGACGCCGAGGCGTTCCTCAACGTCGCCCCGCTGACCTGGGCCGACCATCAGACCCGCCTGAGCAATCACCAGCTCAACCCGTTCAAGGCGCTGATGAGCCGTATCGACCCAGCCAAGGTCGAAGCCATGACCGCGGCCTCCAAGGAAGACCTGGCGGCCAGCCAGACCAGCGTCGTCACCGGTAATGGCGAACTGGCCAAGGACCCGCTGTCGGCCGAGATCGACTTCGACACCTTTGCCGCTGTCGACCTGCGGGTCGCGCTGATCCTCAAGGCCGAAGCCGTGGAAGGTGCTGACAAGCTGCTGCGCCTGACCCTGGACATCGGCGACGAACAACGCAACGTGTTCTCCGGCATCAAGTCGGCCTACCCGGACCCAGCCAAGCTCGAAGGTCGCCTGACCATGATGATCGCCAACCTCAAACCGCGCAAAATGCGCTTTGGCATCTCCGAAGGCATGGTCATGGCAGCCGGCCCTGGCGGCGAAGAGATCTACCTGCTCAGCCCTGACAGCGGCGCCAAGCCGGGCCAGCGCATCAAGTAAGGTTCACGCCCCGGCCGATTGCGGCCGGGGCGTTCTCATCCTCGCGTCATTGCCGGATAATGGCGGACAGCCTCAGCATTCGGCCCCCTCATGAGCGAATTCTTTCTGGCCCTGGTCAGCGCCGCGCTGATCAACAACCTGGTCCTGCACCAGGGACTGGCCATCGACCCACTGCTGCGCAGCGCTACCGATCAGGATCGGCGCCAGGTGCATGCACTGGGGCTGGCAACCCTGGTGTTGCTGGTTTTGGTAGTCGGCCTTGGGCAACTGATCTACCGCCTGGCGCTGCTGCCCCTGCAGCTTGAGTACCTGCGCCTGTTCGTGTTCCTGCCGCTGTGCGTGCTGCTGATCAAGCCGCTGCTCACTCTGCTGACACGCCTGCTGCCCGCCCTGCCCTTTGACGGCTTGCTGCCCTTGCTGCTGGCCAACGTAGCGCTGCTAGGCTTGAGCCTGCAGGCCAGCGAAAACGGTTTTGGCGTCGCGCAAACCCTGGCCTGGAGCCTGGGTGGCGGCCTGGGCTTCTGGCTGGCCTTGAGCCTGTTCGCAGACCTGCGCCAACGCAGCGACAACGACGACATCCCAGAGGCATTTCGCGGCCTGCCGATCGAGCTGATTGGCGCCGGCGTGATGGCCATGGCGTTTCTCGGCTTTAACGGATTATTCAACCCATGAGTCTGATTCAACGCATCGACGCCCTGCTGCCGCAGACCCAATGCGGCAAGTGTGGCCACCCAGGCTGCAGGCCTTACGCCGAAGGCCTGGCTGCGGGCGAAGCGATCAACAAATGCCCACCCGGTGGCCGCGAGACCATCGCCGCCCTGGCCAGGTTGCTGGAAGTGCCGGTGATCGAACTGGACCCCGAGCGCGGCAGTGCTCCGGCGCAGGTCGCATTCATTCGCGAAGCCGAATGCATTGGCTGTACCAAATGCATCCAGGCCTGCCCGGTGGACGCCATTGTCGGCGCGGCCAAGCTGATGCACACGGTGATCAGCGCCGAATGCACCGGCTGCGACCTGTGCGTGGCGCCTTGCCCGGTGGACTGCATCGACCTGCTGCCATTGACGGTCAGCAGCAACATCGTGGCGATTGTCGGCGGCCTGGCCCAGGATGCCGAAACACTCGCAGCCCGCAGCCATAAGCGCAACCATGCCCGGCGCCGTTTTGAGCAGCGCAACAACCGCCTGCAACGCGAAGAAGCACGCAAGCAGGCCGAACGCCTGGCCCGCAGCCAGCGGGCAGCCAACCCCACCGCTGCCACCCCAAGCGCGGCGGTCGACGACCCGATCAAGGCGGCCATCGAACGCGTCAAGGCACAGAAAGCCGCGGCCGCCGATGCCGCCCTCAAGCAGGCCAAAATCGCCGCGGCCATGAGCCGGGCGCAATTGAGCAAGGCCAGGGCGGCCTTTGGCGATACCCCGAGCGAGACCCAGCAAGCACAGCTGGCGGAGCTTGAGCGCGAAGCGCAACAGGCCCAGACGCGCCTGCAAACACTACAACCGGCAGCCGACCATGGCCGCGACTGATAACAGCGAACGCCTGCGCAGCACCATGGGCCTGGTGCTGCTGGCCTGCGCGCCAGGGTTGCTGACCCTGCTGTGGCTACACGGCTGGGGGCTGCTCTTGAACCTGCTGCTGTGCGCCAGCGCGGCACTGGCAAGTGAAGCGCTACTGCTGAAACTGCAACACCGGCCGATCCGACCCGCCCTGAATGATGGCAGCGCCCTGGTCACTGCCGTCCTGCTGACGGCGGCACTGCCGGCCTACACCCCCTGGTGGCTGCCAATGATTGCCGCCAGCAGCGCCATTGTCCTGGGCAAGCAACTCTACGGCGGTGTCGGCAAGAACCTGTTCAACCCGGCGATGGTCGGCTATGTGCTGGTGCTGCTGTCGTTTCCACAACATATGACCCAGTGGCCGGTCACCCAGGTACTGGGGCTGGCAGATACGCTGCAGCAGGTATTCGGCCTTGGTCCCGGCAACCAGCCGGATGCCTGGGCGCAAGCCACGGTACTGGACGGCCTGCGCAACAACCGCAGCCTGACCATGGATGAGCTGTTCGCCAGCCATCCCGGCTTCGGCCACTTTGGCGGCCGGGGCAGCGAAGCGGTCAACCTGGCCTTTGTACTCGGCGGCTTGCTGCTGTTACAGCGCAAGGTCATCAGCTGGCATGCCCCGGTCGGCCTGTTGGCCAGCTTGCTGCTGATCAGCCTGGTGTGCTGGAACGGCTCGGGCTCGGACTCCAATGGCTCGCCGCTGCTGCATCTGCTGTCCGGCTCGACCATACTGGCGGCGTTTTTCATCGTCACCGAGCCGGTGTCAGGGCCGAAAAGCCCAAAAGCCAAGCTGCTGTTCGGTATCGGCGCGGGCGTGCTCATTTACCTGATTCGAACCTGGGGCAGCTATCCGGACGGTGCCGCATTCGCGGTCTTGTTGATGAATCTCTGTGTTCCCACGCTGGAGCGCTGGGCAGAGCGCGGGCAGGCGCAAGCGCAATGAACACCACGTCGATACGCTCCACGGCGCTGTTGCTGGCCCTTGCCGTGCTGGCCGTGGGCGGCACAGTACTCTGGCACCAGCTCACCGCCCAGCGCATCACGGACGCCGAGCAGCAGCTCAAGGCCCAACGCTGGCTCAGCGTGCTGCCCGAACAGCACTACGACAACCAGCCGCTGCAACACCCCCTGCGCCTGGGGGCCGCGCCCCTGGATCACAGCCGCCTGCTCGCAGGCTATCTGGCGACCTTGCAGGGGCAGCCCCGCGCGGTCGTGCTGCACAGCCAGGCGCAGGGCTATGGCGGCCCGCTGGACTTGTTGATTGCCATCGATGACAGCGGCCGCCTGATCGGCGTAAAGGTGTTGCAACAACAGGAAACCCCTGGCCTGGGCGGCAAGCTGGTCGAACCCGGCAACACCTGGCTGCAAGGTTTTGTCGGCAGCAGCCGGCACACCATTGCCGATACCGCCTGGGCACTCAAGCGCGATAGCGGTCAGTTCGATCAACTGGCCGGCGCCACCGTCACCTCCCGGGCAGTCATTCAGGCCACCCATGATGCCCTGCGCTATTTCGACGAGCATCGCCAGCAACTGCTGACAGGGGGCGCCAATGAATAGACAGTGGCTCGCGGCCATAAGCCTGGCGCCCTTACTGGGGGCCACACAGACGTTAGCGCAGGCAAGTGCCATTGCGCTGTTCAGCCTGTTGATCATCGGCCTGCACCGGCTGTGCATGACGCCCCTGCACAAAGTGCTGGAGGCAAGCGCCAGCCTGATCGCCAGCGTGCTGCTGGCCGCCTTGCTGGTCACCTGCCTGGAGTTGACCCTACGCGCCTGGGCCCTGCCACTGTCGCTGGCGCTGGGCCCCTATTCGGCACTGATCGCCGTACAATGCCTGGTATTCGAGTTCGCCCAGGGCGCCAGCGGCCGTTGGCGTACGGCGGCGGCCACACTGGGCGGTTTCGCTTTGTTGTGCATGGCCATGGGGCTGTTCAGGCAAGGGCTTGGCGAGTTTGCCAACCTGCGCCTGGCCAGCCTGTTGCCCGGTGCGCTGATACTTTTGGGCCTGATGCTGGCCCTTTACAACCGGGTTTGCCGACGGCCAGCCCCTACACGTCGTCAAGGAAAGCGTTGACCCCATGAATGCCGCCAAACGCCTGGAGATCTTTCGCAGGCTGCACGAAGACAACCCTGAGCCGAAAACCGAGTTGGCCTACAGCAGCCCGTTCGAACTGCTGATTGCGGTGATCCTCTCGGCCCAGGCAACCGATGTCAGTGTGAACAAGGCCACGGCCAGGCTGTACCCGGTCGCCAATACCCCGGAAGCGATCTACGCCCTGGGCGTCGAAGGCCTGTCCGAATACATCAAGACCATCGGCCTGTACAACAGCAAGGCGAAAAACGTCATCGAAACCTGCCGCCTGCTCATCGAACAGCACGAAAGCCGGGTGCCGGAAACCCGCGAAGCGCTGGAGGCCCTGCCCGGGGTTGGCCGCAAGACCGCCAACGTGGTACTCAACACAGCCTTTCGGCAACTGGCCATGGCCGTCGATACGCATATCTTCCGGGTCAGCAACCGTACTGGAATTGCGCCGGGCAAGACTGTCCTGGAGGTTGAAAAGGCCCTGATGAAGTTCGTGCCCAAGGCTTACCTGCTGGACGCCCACCACTGGCTGATCCTGCATGGACGCTATGTGTGCCAGGCGCGCAAACCCCGCTGCGGGAGTTGCCGGATCGAAGATTTGTGCGAGTACAAGCACAAAACCTCGGACGATTGAGAAGATAGTGAAAACACTGCTCAATCGATTGAAAAAATCTTTTTTACCCGCTCAGAAATTCTCGCTATAAGGTGCGCCAATGGCCCTCTTGGCTTGGAGTGACTTATGAGCACCGATAAAGAAGACCTGGTTGTAGATGATGACATCGTCACTGAAGAAGCAGATGACGATGTACCAGTTGAAGTGGCGAAAACCAACCTGAGCAAACGCCGCACCATCGACAACCTGCTGGAAGAACGTCGCTTGCAGAAGCAGCTGGCTGACTACGACTTCGACCTCTGAAGGGCCGATGCCGTAAAAGCACAAAAGCCTCCTTGATGGAGGCTTTGTTGTTTCTGGGTGTATCAAACCAGGCCGTTACGCTGGGCCAGCTCGATCAGATCGACCAGTGAGCGAGCATTGAGCTTGAGCAACAAACGCGTCTTGTAGGTACTGACCGTCTTGTTGCTGAGGAACATGCCGTCGGCGATCTCCTTGTTGGTCTTGCCGCGGGCAAGCTGCTGCAAGACCATCATCTCCCGGCCCGACAAGCGCTCGACCATGTCCGCCTCGCTCGAGCCACCCAGGTTCGAGCGCACGGAATGCAACGCCTGGTTGGGGAAGTAGCTGTAACCGGAAAGCACTGCCTTTATGGCACTGAGCAGTTCGGTGAGATCCTGCTGTTTGCAGACATAGCCCGCAGCCCCCGTTTGCATGCAGCGCATGGAAAAATGCCCGGGCGCCTGCGAGGTCAGCACCAGCACCTTGATGCTGGCATTGTTGGCGGTCAACCTGGCGATCACTTCAAGGCCGTCAAGCTTGGGGATACCGATGTCCAGGATGACGATATCAGGACCATGCTCGCGCGCCAGCTGCAATGCGTCCACACCGTTATCTGTCTCGGCAATGACTTCATAACCATGCCGCTCCATCAATATGCGTACAGCCAGGCGAATGACCGGATGATCATCCACGATCAGGACTTTATTCATGAGCAAAATCCAATTGTTCGCTGTTCTATTATTTTGAGCTCGCACAATAGCCTAGTTGTACGACATATTGTATTGCGCCGTTAACAAGCAAATGCATACAAGGACGCAACCTACGGGCTTTAGAGAATTATCCTACAAGCCAGCAAAACCAAAGTCCCTAAAGAACCAACACTCGAACCATAGTGCAGACTGCCTCACACTTCCTGAATAAAGGTAGCACTAGACAAAGAAACCGCCTATGAAACTCGGCTTTAATAGCTGAAGGAAAAGTCCTATAGATCTGTTTGATAAAAACAATAATATTCAGCCATGTAAAACCGCCTTACATGATTCATGGGTAGATTACCCACCCGAGAAGTGAGCCATGCTGCCCGAGGCTGTGCCGAGCATGCTAAACCTGCGGAAACATAGGAGCGGACTCACCAAGCGCAAGGGTAACTGCATGAGTAAAGTCGAGCCGAAAAGCCCACTGACGATCATTGCGATTTTTGCTGGCATCATCGAAGCATCAGCGCTGGCCTCTCTGCCATTCCTGGGGGAGGATAGCCAAGGTATTTACACCTGGTTTCTGGTCGGCTTTCCGTTCTTCCTGACGGTATTGTTCTTTCTTACTTTGAATTTCAATTACAAGTCCCTTTATTCCCCCGAAATAAATGAACTCACTGCAGCCGCGGCGCCTGCTCCTGCACACATCCCCCTCCAGGTTGAACCGCCCACCCACGAAGTCGCCGACATTGATTTACCAAGCACGCCAGTTAAAGAAGTTGAAACACGGCATGTGCTTGCGGACATGTCCGAGCTGAGCACAGTGACTATCGCATTCCGCGGCCCGGCTGCAAGCGAGTTAATAGAGTACTTCGTACTGCAAGCACTAAAGCCCACACGATTGCCTTGTAACAAGTGGATCTTGAGCAACCTCGACACGGGCGCGCAAATCACCCTGATGAGGCAATCATTGAGCAAAGCGTAGTGCTGCACGCAACCAACAGGCAAAAAAAACCCCGGCACGCCGGGGTTTTCTGGGGTAACAAGCGTCAGACCAGCTTGCGGCCCTTGTTGGCAGCAATGCGCATGCGCAGGGCGTTGAGCTTGATGAAGCCCGCTGCGTCAGCCTGGTTGTACGCACCGCCATCTTCTTCGAAGGTGGCAATGTTGGCGTCAAACAGCGAATCGTCCGACTTGCGGCCGGTGACGATGACGTTGCCCTTGTACAGTTTCAGGCGCACGACACCGTTCACATTGACCTGGGACGCATCGATCATCTGTTGCAGCATCAGACGCTCAGGGCTCCACCAGTAGCCGGTGTAGATCAGGCTGGCGTACTTGGCCATCAGCTCATCCTTGAGGTGAGCGACTTCGCGGTCCAGAGTGATCGATTCGATCGCCCGGTGGGCGCGCAGCATGATGGTGCCGCCTGGGGTTTCGTAGCAGCCGCGGGACTTCATGCCGACGTAACGGTTCTCGACGATGTCCAGGCGACCGATGCCATTCTCGCCGCCGATGCGGTTGAGGGTGGCCAGCACCGTGGCAGGCGACATTTCAACGCCGTCCAGGGCAACGATATCGCCGTTGCGGTAGGTCAGTTCCAGGTAGGTCGGAACGTCCGGGGCGTTTTCTGGCGACTTGGTCCAGCGCCACATGTCTTCTTCGTGCTCGGTCCAGGTGTCTTCCAGCACGCCGCCTTCATACGAGATGTGCAGCAGGTTGGCGTCCATCGAGTACGGCGACTTCTTCTTGCCATGACGCTCGATCGGGATACCGTGCTTCTCGGCGTAGTCCATCAGCTTTTCACGGGACAGCAGGTCCCATTCACGCCATGGCGCAATAACCTTGACGCCTGGCTTGAGCGCATAGGCACCCAGCTCGAAACGTACCTGGTCGTTGCCTTTACCGGTGGCGCCATGGGAAATGGCATCGGCGCCGGTTTCGTTGGCGATTTCGATCAGGCGCTTGGCGATCAGTGGACGAGCGATGGAAGTACCCAGCAGGTACTCGCCTTCATAGACGGTGTTGGCGCGGAACATCGGGAACACGAAGTCGCGTACGAATTCTTCGCGCAGGTCGTCGATGTAGATTTCCTTGACGCCCATGGCCTGAGCCTTGGCGCGGGCCGGTTCGACCTCTTCGCCCTGTCCCAGGTCAGCGGTGAAGGTCACCACTTCACAGTTGTAGGTATCCTGCAGCCACTTGAGAATCACCGAAGTATCAAGGCCGCCGGAATACGCCAGTACGACCTTTTTTACGTCCGCCATGCCATCACTCCACGGGGTTGTACGGAAAGCCGTTGATTCTACCGACCTTGCGACAAAATTTACAGTGGGGCGACAGCTTGTGACGACAAAGCGACAGGAACTGTCGAGAGCGCGACGGACTGTCGCAGCTCAGGACTTGCTGACCGGCTTGCTGGCCTCTGTCGCCGCAGCCGGTGCGGCTGGAGCTTTGACGGCAGGCTCGAGCGGTTTTTCCAGCGGTTTTTCGACCGGCGTTACCCGATCAAGCTGAATGTTCACCCGCCGGTTGCGTGCGCGGTTGGTCGCGCTGTTGTTGCGCGCCAGCGGATAGCGCTCGCCATGGAAGCGCACGGTGATCTGCTCTTCGGGAATGCCATGGGCCTTGAGGTACTCCATCACCGCCAGCGCCCGGCGCCGTGACAGGTCGCGGTTGGTCAGGCGGTTACCGCTGTTGTCGGAGTGACCATCGAGTTCGATATGGTTGACCGAAGGGTCCGCCTTGAGAAAGTCGAGGATCACATCCAGGCGTGCCCTGGCATCGGCATCCAGGTCGATGCCCCCGCCAGGGAAGCCAACCTGCGCCTGGCGCACCTGGTCATAGTTCATCGGTAAGAGCTTTGCCGCACAGGCCTGATAATCGCCGTAGGCCTTATTGAACTTGACTGGCAACACCCGCACTTCCATGGTCCGCCCGGCTTCACCGGCATAGTTGCGCACCACGGTGCTGCGACCATCGAGCAAACCGTTGATAAGGCGGCTGGCCTGGCCCTGGGAGCTGGTGAAGAGCACGCCACTGCGAGCCATGCGCACCGCCCCCAGGTTGATATCGCCGCGACCGGGCTGCCACGGCGCGGCCGCCGCCAGCAGGGTGGCGGAGCCTGTGCCGAGCACATTGTTGCTTGAACGCAGCTGGAAAGTCGCCTGCTCGCCGGCGCGACGGACGAACTCGCCGCTGCCGAAATCGGCAATGGGTTGAACCAGCCGACATTCGAACTGATCGCCTTCGACCTTCCACTCGATGTTCTCCAGACGGGTCTGGAAGGTGAGTGCCATGGCGGGCATGCTGGCAAACACACTGAGCAGGGCTAGATAACGCTGGCGCACGGGCGGCTCCACAGATTTTCACGGTATACCTGCACGCTATCGGTCGGGCGCGGCAAAACTTGATAGCGAGTGCTCGCAACCGGCTTTTCCGGTAGCATTGACCTTGAGTTCGACCCGCCTGGAATCCCCAATGTCCGACCGCCTGACCCTCCTGCGTCCCGACGACTGGCACATCCATCTTCGTGATGGCGCTGTACTGCCGCATACCGTCGGCGACGTTGCGCGCACCTTTGCCCGCGCAATCATCATGCCCAACCTGGTGCCACCGGTGCGCAACGCCGCCGAAGCCGGTGCCTACCGCGAGCGCATCCTCGCTGCACGCCCTGCCGGCAGCCGTTTCGAGCCGTTGATGGTGCTGTACCTCACCGACCGTACCCAGCCCGAGGAAATCCGCGCGGCCAAGGCCACCGGTTTTGTCCATGCCGCCAAGCTGTATCCGGCTGGCGCGACGACCAACTCCGATTCCGGCGTGACCAGTGTCGACAAGATCTTCCCGGTGCTCGAAGCCATGGCCGAGGTCGGCATGCCGCTGTTGGTGCACGGTGAAGTGACCCGCAGCGAGATCGACGTGTTCGACCGCGAGAAGCTGTTCATCGACGAGCACCTGCGCCGTGTGGTCGAGCGCTTCCCGACCCTCAAGGTGGTGTTTGAACACATCACCACCAGCGACGCCGTGCAGTTCGTCAACGAGGCCCCGGCCAACGTTGGCGCGACCATCACTGCCCAGCACCTGCTGTACAACCGCAACCACATGCTGGTGGGCGGTATTCGTCCGCACTTCTATTGCCTGCCGATCCTCAAGCGCAACACCCACCAGGTGGCCTTGCTGGACGCCGCCACCAGCGGTAGCAGCAAGTTCTTCCTCGGCACCGACTCGGCTCCGCACGCCCAGCACGCCAAGGAAGCGGCCTGTGGCTGTGCCGGCTGCTACACCGCCTATGCCGCGATCGAGATGTACGCCGAAGCGTTCGAACAACGCAATGCGCTGGACAAGCTCGAAGGCTTCGCCAGCCTGCACGGCCCGGCCTTCTACGGCCTGCCGGCCAACACCGATACGATTACCCTGGTCCGCGACAGCTGGACCGCCCCAAGCAGCTTGCCGTTCGGCGAGCAGACCGTTATCCCGCTGCGCGCCGGTGAGCAACTGCGCTGGCGCCTGCTGGAGGAAACTGCGTGAGCGAAGATCAGTACGAAGACGACCAGGAAGGTCATGGTGGCGGTCCACACCACCCAATGGCTGAGCGCTTTCGCGGTTACCTGCCGGTAGTGGTCGACGTTGAAACCGGCGGTTTCAATTGCGCGACCGACGCCCTGCTGGAGATCGCCGCAGTCACCATCGGCATGGACGAAAAAGGTTTCCTGTTCCCGGAACACACCTATTTCTTCCGCGTCGAGCCGTTCGAAGGCGCCAACATCGAGCAGGCCGCCCTGGAGTTCACCGGAATCAAGCTCGACCACCCGCTGCGCATGGCCGTCAGCGAAGAGTCGGCCCTGACCGACATCTTCCGTGGCGTGCGCAAGGCGCTCAAGGCCAATGGCTGCAAACGGGCGATCCTGGTCGGTCACAACAGCAGCTTCGACCTGGGCTTCCTCAATGCCGCCGTGGCCCGCCACGACATGAAGCGCAACCCGTTTCATCCGTTCTCAAGCTTCGACACCGCCACCCTGGCCGGCCTTGCCTATGGCCAGACCGTGCTGGCGCGGGCCTGCCAGAGCGCCGACATCGACTTCGATGGCCGTGAGGCGCACTCGGCGCGTTACGACACCGAGAAGACTGCCGAGCTGTTCTGCGGCATCGTCAACCGCTGGAAAGAAATGGGCGGCTGGCAGGACTTCAACGACTGACGCTGGGGCAAGCCCGCTCCTACAGGCATAAAAAAACCGGCCATCAGGCCGGTTTTTTTATACCTGGCAATTACAGCTTGCCAGCGTTCTCGCTCAGGTAAGCAGCAACGCCTTCTGGCGAAGCGGTCATGCCCTTGTCGCCTTTTTTCCAGTTGGCAGGGCAGACTTCGCCGTGCTCTTCGTGGAACTGCAGGGCGTCGACCAGACGCAGCAGCTCGTCCATGTTACGGCCCAGTGGCAGGTCGTTGACGATTTGCGAGCGGACAACGCCCTTGTCGTCGATCAGGAAGGCGCCACGGAAAGCCACGCCGCCTTCGGACTCTACGTCGTAGGCCTTGGCGATGTCGTGCTTCATGTCAGCAGCCATGATGTACTGGACCTGACCGATGCCGCCGGCATTGATCGGGGTGTTGCGCCAGGCGTTGTGGGTGAAGTGCGAGTCGATCGACACGGCGATCACTTCAACGTTGCGCGCCTTGAATTCAGCCATGCGGTGGTCCAGAGCGATCAGCTCGGACGGGCAGACGAAGGTGAAGTCCAGCGGGTAGAAGAACACCAGGCCGTACTTGCCTTTGATGGCCGAAGCCAGGTTGAAGCTGTCGACGATTTCGCCGTTGCCCAGAACAGCTGGAACGGTGAAGTCCGGGGCATTTTTGCCAACGAGTACGCTCATGCGATATCTCCTGATGGGGTGGAATCATCTTGCACAGGCCAGCATGCACCGGCCTGGCATCGAAATGGCCGACCATCATACACCGCCCTGAGCCGCTCGCCGAGTTTCAGTCCGAACGCTCGACAATCAGCCGTTGGTCGCTCTAGTCCGCGCCCTGCAGAAAGAGCTTTGACAAGCATTCTCATTAACATTAAGCTTCTTCGAATTGAGCCTTAACCAGCGATGGCCAGCCCTATGTATGTGTGTCTTTGTGTTGGTGTGACCGACGGACAGATCCGCGATGCGATCTATGAAGGATGCTGCAGCTACAAGGAAGTCAGAAGCGCCACCAACGTGGCAAGCCAGTGTGGCAAATGTGCCTGCCTGGCCAAGCAGGTAGTGCGCGAAACCCTCACCGAGCTTCAGGTCAGCCAGGCTGCCCTGCCCTATCCTGTAGAATTTACGGCAGCATAATTCAGCGAATTCCAAGAACCGGACCCAGTGTCCGGTTTTTTTATGCCTGTAATTCAAGTAGTTAGGGGTTTAACGCGGAACACAAACATTCTTATTCCGATTAATTTTTATTTATTATTCAACAACTTAGGTTTGACAGTAGAAATTGCGAAGCTCAGACTTGCCTTGATAGACACACTTACAGGGCAGGACCCCATCATGAAAGGCGACGTTAGCGTCATCCAGCATCTCAACAAGATCCTCGGAAACGAGCTGGTCGCAATCAACCAATACTTCCTGCATGCCCGCATGTACGAAGACTGGGGCCTGGAGAAGCTCGGCAAGCACGAGTACAAAGAATCCATCGAAGAGATGAAACACGCTGACAAACTGATCAAGCGTATTCTGTTCCTCGAAGGCATCCCCAACGTCCAGGACCTGGGCAAGTTGCTGATTGGTGAGCACACCAAGGAAATGCTTGAGTGCGACCTGAAGATCGAGCAAAAAGGCCTGGTCGACCTCAAGGCCGCCATCGCCCACTGCGAGACCGTCGGCGACTTCGGCAGCCGTGAACTGCTCGAAGACATCCTCGAAGCCGAGGAAGAGCACATCGACTGGCTGGAAACCCAGTTGAGCCTGATCGACAAGATCACCCTGGAGAACTACCTGCAGTCGCAGATGGGCGAGTAAGTTCCCCCCCTGCCCTACAGGCAAAAAAAGCCCCGCATTGCGGGGCTTTTTTTTGACCAAACCTGGAATCAGGCCTTGTCAGCGGCCTTGGCTGCAGCTTCCTTGATCAGGGTCTGCAGTTCGCCGTTGGCAAACATTTCAGCCATGATGTCGGAACCGCCGACCAGCTCGCCAGCAACCCACAGTTGCGGGAAGGTTGGCCAGTTAGCGTACTTTGGCAGGTTGGCGCGGATTTCCGGATTCTGCAGGATATCCACGTAAGCGAATTTCTCGCCGCAGCCCATCACGGCTTGCGCCGCCTTGGCCGAAAAGCCGCACTGCGGGGCATTCGGCGAGCCTTTCATGTAAAGCAGAATGGTGTTGTTGGCAATCTGCTCTTTGATTGTTTCGATAATATCCATGAAGCACCTCGCGGCTGAACTTTCCGACCTGGTTGTCGGCACGGTGACGCATTGTATCGGAAAGCCAAGCAGGACGCTCGGCCTTGCCGATATCAGGCCGCAACCACCTGCACTGGCACGCCATTGAGCGCCGCGTTGCCCGACACTGCATCGAACTGGCGCTCATCGGTGAGGTCGTTGGCACTGGCGCCGGGGTGCGCCTGGGCGATCTCCAGGCGCACTCCGGCACGGGCATGGCCAAAGCCATGGGGCAAGCTGACCACCCCCGGCATCATGTCGCTGCTGGCCTGCACCTCGACCTCGATTTCGCCGACCCGCGAGCTGACCCGCACCCGTTGGCCGTCCTGCAAGTGGCGACCGGCCAGGTCATCCGGGTGCATCAGCAGTTGATGGCGCGGCTTGCCTTTGACCAGGCGGTGGTAGTTATGCATCCAGGAATTATTGCTGCGTACATGGCGACGACCGATCAGCAGCAGTTGATCCGCCGCCAGCGGCTGTTGCCCGGCAAAGCGCTGCAGGTCGCCGAGCATCTCCCGCGGTGCGGCTTGAATCCGTTGGTTAGGCGTCTTCAAGCGCGCGGCAAGGTTGGGCTGCAGCGGCCCCAGGTCGATGCCATGGGGGTGCTGGTCGAGGGTCTCAAGCGACAGTTTGAACGCCGAGGCCTCACCGTATCGGCCCTGGCGCAGGCCGATATCAATCATCTGCGCCGGCGCCAGGGTCGGCTTCAACGGCTTGTTACTGCGGGCGGCAAAAGCCTTGGCCAGGCCGACGAAGATCTCCCAGTCATGCAAGGCGCCTTCGGGTTTGGGCAGGACAGCCCGGTTGAAGCGGCTCACGTTGCGTACCGCCAACAGGTTGAAGGTGGTGTCGTAGTGATCATTTTCCAGTGCCGAGGTGGACGGCAGGATCAGGTCGGCGTAACGGGTGGTCTCGTTGATGTACAGGTCGATGCTGAGCATGAACTCAAGGCCGTCCAGGGCCCGCTCCAACTGCCGGCCATTGGGCGTGGACAGCACCGGGTTGCCCGCGACCGTCACCAGCGCGCGAACCTGCCCCTCACCTTCGACTAGCATCTCTTCGGCCAGGGCCGCCACCGGCAATTCGCCGCCGTACTCGGGCAGCCCCGAGACCCGGCTCTGCCAGGCATTGAAATGCCCACCCGAAGTACTGGCCACCAGATCCACCGCGGGTTCGGTACACAGGGCACCCCCCACGCGGTCGAGGTTGCCGCTGACCAGGTTGATCAGCTGCACCAGCCAATGGCACAAGGTGCCGAAGGCCTGGGTCGAGATGCCCATGCGCCCGTAACAGACTGCCTTGTCGGCGGCGGCAAAGTCCCGGGCCAACTGGCGAATTACCTGCGCCTGGACGCCGCACAGCGGGCTCATGGCCTCGGGCGTGAACGGCGCGATCGCCGCTTGCACCTCGCCCAGGCCCTCCACCGGCAGGCTCGGTTGGCGGGTCAAGCCTTCGGCAAACAACGTATTGAGCAGGCCACACAGCAACGCGGCGTCGCCGCCGGGGCGAATGAACAGATGCTGATCAGCCATGGCCGCCGTCTCGCTGCGGCGCGGATCGACCACCACCAGCTTGCCACCACGGGCCTGGATTGCCTTGAGACGCTTCTCGACATCCGGCACGGTCATGATGCTGCCGTTGGAGGCCAGCGGGTTGCCGCCCAGGATCAGCATGAACGCGGTGTTGTCGATGTCCGGGATCGGCAGCAACAGGCCATGGCCGTACATCAGGTAGCTGGTCAGGTGATGCGGCAGTTGGTCCACCGAGGTGGCAGAGAAGCGGTTACGGGTCTTGAGCAACCCGAGGAAGTAGTTGCTGTGGGTCATCAGCCCGTAGTTGTGCACGCTCGGGTTGCCTTGATACACCGCCACGGCGTTTTGTCCGTGGGCCTGCTGGATAGCCCAGAGCTTTTGCGCGGCCAGTTCGAAGGCCTCTTCCCAACTGATCGCCTGCCAGCTGTCACCGACACGCTTGTGCGGCGCCCGCAGGCGGTCCGGGTCATTCTGGATATCCTGCAAGGCCACCGCCTTGGGGCAGATGTGGCCGCGGCTGAAGCGGTCCTCGGGGTCACCCTTGATCGAGGTGATGCGCGGGGCGACATCGGGCTGGTGGGTGATTTCCAGGGTCAAGCCGCAGATGGCTTCACACAGATGACAGGCACGGTGATGCAGGGTCTTGTTCATGGCCACCTCTTGCTTGGGTGTCTGGGATGAACTGACTATGAGCCTGGCCCGGCGCACGTACCAGCGAGGTTTGTCACGTGAATCTTCGGGCATCAGGCGTAGCGATTCGCAACCGGCCCGCCGCCCGGTTTGCCAAGGCGCAGGCAGGCAGTGTAAAACCCTTGTGTAACGTATAAAAAAAGCTTCTGTCCAATGGGTTACGACACTGCCTGAAACATCGGCGACGAAACCCCCTCTTGGTATGACGCGACATTTAATTATAGTATTGCGTCTTCCCCTAATTCGTCGCCCCGTGCGGCTTTCGCCGCAGGTCACTTCCGTTGTTTTGAAAAACCGGTAAGGCTGATCTGCGGTCTGTTGCAAAAAGGTAGTCAAACATGAGCGCTAGGCACTTTCTCTCCCTGATGGATTTCACACCCGACGAACTGCTCAGTGTGATCCGTCGAGGTATCGAGCTGAAGGACCTGCGTAACCGCGGCGTACTGTTCGAACCGCTGAAAAACCGCGTGCTGGGGATGATCTTCGAAAAATCCTCGACCCGCACTCGCCTGTCGTTCGAAGCCGGCATGATCCAGCTCGGTGGCCAGGCCATCTTCCTCTCGCCACGGGACACCCAGCTGGGCCGTGGCGAACCGATCGGCGACTGCGCCATCGTCATGTCGCGCATGCTCGATGCGGTGATGATTCGTACCTTTGCCCACAGCACCCTGACCGAATTCGCCGCCAACTCGCGGGTGCCCGTCATCAACGGCCTGTCCGACGACCTGCACCCGTGCCAGTTGCTGGCCGACATGCAGACCTTCCTCGAACACCGCGGCGCCATCCAGGGCAAGACCGTGGCCTGGATCGGCGATGGCAACAACATGTGCAACAGCTATATAGAGGCGGCCATCCAGTTCGACTTCCAGCTGCGCATCGCCTGCCCGGCCGAATTCGAGCCCAATGCGCAGTTCCTGGCCCAGGCCGGTGACCGCGTACAGATCTTCCGTGAACCCAAGGCTGCGGTGCAGGGCGCCCACCTGGTGAGCACCGATGTCTGGACTTCCATGGGTCAGGAAGAGGAAACTGCACGGCGTCTGGCCTTGTTCGCGCCTTACCAGGTAACCCGCGAACTGCTCGACCTGGCAGCACCCGATGCCCTGTTCATGCACTGCCTGCCCGCCCACCGCGGCGAGGAAATCAGCCTGGACCTGCTCGACGACCCCCGTTCGGTCGCCTGGGACCAGGCCGAAAACCGCTTGCATGCACAGAAGGCGCTTCTCGAATTTCTTGTTGAACCGGCCTATCACCACGCATGAGTCAACCTTTACTGCTTAACCTGCGCGAGCTCGCCTGTGGCTATGGCGAGCAGCGCATCGTCCAGAACCTCAACCTGCACCTGAACGCCGGCGACATCGGTTGCCTGCTGGGCTCCTCGGGGTGCGGCAAGACCACCACCCTGCGCGCCATTGCCGGTTTCGAGCCGGTGCACGAAGGCGAGATCCAGCTGGGTGGCGAGGTCATCTCCAGGGCCGGGTTCACCCTGGCCCCGGAGAAACGCCGGATCGGCATGGTGTTCCAGGACTACGCGCTGTTCCCGCACCTGACCGTGGCCGAGAACATCGCCTTCGGCATCGGCAAGCATCCTCAGCAACGCCAGGTGGTCGAAGAGATGCTTGAGCTGGTCAAGCTCGGCGGCCTGGGCAAACGCTACCCCCACGAGCTTTCCGGCGGCCAGCAGCAGCGTGTGGCCCTGGCCCGCGCGCTGGCTCCCGAGCCGCAATTGCTGCTGCTCGACGAACCGTTCTCCAACCTTGATGTGGAGCTGCGCCGGCGCCTGAGCCATGAAGTGCGCGACATTCTCAAAAGCCGTGGCACCAGCGCGATCCTGGTCACTCACGATCAGGAAGAGGCCTTTGCCGTCAGCGATCACGTCGGTGTATTCAAGGAAGGTCGTCTGGAGCAATGGGACACCCCCTACAACCTCTACCACGAACCGCTGACACCATTCGTGGCCAGTTTCATTGGCCAGGGCTATTTCATTCGCGGCCAGTTGACCAGCCCTGAATCGGTACGCACCGAACTCGGTGAGCTGCGCGGCAACCGTGCCTACACCCTGACGCCTGGCAGCGCCGTGGACGTGTTGCTGCGCCCGGATGACATCATCCATGCGCCGCACAGCGAACTGAAGGCGTTGATCGTGGGCAAGAGCTTCCTCGGTGCCGCGACCCTGTATCGCCTGCAACTGCCTACCGGCAGCCAGCTGGAAGCGATCTTCCCAAGCCACAACGACCATCAGGTCGGTGCCGAAGTAGGGATTGAAGTGGCGGCGGACCACCTGGTGGTGTTTGCCGTACCGGGCAGCGTGGCGGCGCAGTTGCCGGTGCCGGAGAACGGCGTTCGCCGGTACAGCTCGACGGTCTGATGCAGGGCCAATCGCGGGGCAAGCCCGCTCCTACAAAGGTCAATGTAGGCGCTGGCTTGCCCCGCGATGCTTTCAAAGCATCAAAGTCCCACTGGCCACCAGCCTGGCATACCCAGCAATCTTCACCCGCTCCCCCTCCAGCCGGCAGAACAACTCCCCGCCGCGACTCGAACACTGAAACGCCCGCAGCTCGCGCTTGCCCAGACGCTGCGCCCAGTACGGGATCAGGCTGCAATGGGTAGAACCTGTCACCGGATCCTCGGGAATACCGATTCCCGGTGCGAAATAACGCGAGACAAAATCGTGCTCGATACCAGGCGCAGTGACGATCACCCCGAGCCCCGGTAATTGCGCCAGCGCCGCCATGTCCGGCGTACAGGCACGCAACACCTGCTCGGACTCGACCCGCACCAGCAGTTCGTTGGTTTTCCAGACTTCCAGCACCGGGCAGCCCAGGGCTTGAGCCACCGGCACCCGGTCATTCAAGGGCTGCGGCTCGACCCGCGGGAAATCCAGCTGCAAACGCCCGCCTTCGCGGCTTACGCTCAGCGGGCCGGATTTACTCTGGAACAGCAGCCGCTCACTCGGCTCTTTATAGACCTCCAGCAACACATGAGCACTGGCCAGGGTCGCGTGGCCACACAGCGGCACTTCAGTGGTCGGGGTGAACCAGCGAATCTGCCAGCCTTCGGCATGGGGAACGACGAACGCAGTCTCGGCCAGGTTGTGTTCGGCGGCAATCTGTTGCATCAACTCATCGGCGAGCCAGCGCTCCAGGCGATAGACCATGGCCGGGTTGCCGGCAAAGGGACGGTCGCTGAAGGCATCGACCTGATGGAACTCAAGCTGCATGGGACAGATCTCTCGATGGCGGGCCACAGAGCATGCCCGCCAAGCGGCAAAGACCGACAGAGACAGAATCAACCGATTTTGAACATACAGATGTCAGTCACGGCCAATGGCGGCGAATTTGCCCTGGGTATGCTCGGCCAGCAGCGCAGCCGCCAGTTCGACTTCCAGCCCTCGGCGGCCAGCACTGACGAAAATTGTTTCAAAGGATTCAGCGGTTTCGTCAATGAAAGTGCGCAAGCGCTTCTTCTGCCCCAGCGGGCTGATTCCGCCCAGCAGGTAACCGGTCGAACGCTGAGCCGCCGCCGGATCCGCCATCTCGCATTTCTTCACCCCGGCAGCATGGGCCAGGCCCTTCAGGTCCAGGCTACCGACCACCGGTACCACCGCCACCAGCAACTCGCCCTTTTCGCTACTGGCCAGCAAGGTCTTGAACACCCGCGCAGGCTCAAGGTTGAGCTTCTCCGCCGCTTCCAGCCCGTAGGATGCTGCCTTGGGATCATGTTCGTAACTGTGGATGTGGTGTTCGGCGCGAACCTTTTTCAGCAGATCCAGGGCGGGGGTCATACAGGGCTCCAGACAGTAGGGTGAATGCCATTTCGCTGGCTACTTTAGGGCAAAACCCCAAGCGCAACCAACGCCCATCACCGTCACCAATAGTCAGATTGTGAATGGTGGTTCACTTTCGACCTTTGACATAAGCGTTTCTTGTCTATATTTTTTCGATTATGAATATAGTCATGCCCCGATAAGGTGCATTTTCTGCCGCCGCCCGACCGAAATGGGGATTTCTGTTGGGCTTTTGTCGAGCGCTCACTGCGCCTCACAACAACAAGAACCGAGGTAACGAATGACGACTGCTCTGAGACAACCAACACTTTCAAGCCAGTGCATGGCCGAATTTCTCGGCACTGCGCTGCTGATCTTTTTCGGCACCGGCTGCGTCGCTGCGCTCAAGGTGGCGGGTGCCAGCTTTGGCCTGTGGGAAATCAGCATCATTTGGGGCGTCGGCGTGAGCATGGCGATCTACCTCACCGCCGGGGTTTCCGGTGCGCACCTGAACCCGGCCGTGAGCATCGCCCTGTGCCTGTTCGCCGGTTTCGAGAAGCACAAACTGCCGTTCTACATCGTCGCCCAGATTGCCGGCGCCTTCTGTGGCGCTGCGTTGGTTTACACGCTATACAGCAACCTGTTCTTCGATTTCGAACAGGCCCATGAAATGATCCGTGGCAGCCAGGCCAGCCTCGAATTGGCCTCGGTGTTCTCCACCTACCCGCACCCGGCGCTGTCCACCGGCCAGGCCTTTTTGGTCGAAGTGATCATCACCGCCGTACTGATGGCGGTGATCATGGCCTTGACCGATGACAACAACGGCCTTCCGCGCGGCGCCATGGCGCCCCTGCTGATCGGCCTGCTGATTGCCGTGATCGGCAGCGCCATGGGCCCGCTGACCGGCTTTGCGATGAACCCGGCACGGGATTTCGGGCCCAAGCTGATGACCTTCCTCGCCGGCTGGGGCGAAGTCGCCTTTACTGGCGGTCGTGATATTCCCTATTTCCTGATTCCGATTTTTGCGCCGATCATAGGAGCGAGCCTTGGGGCCGCCCTGTACCGCGGCGTGATCGCCCGCAACCTGCCGGTTGCCGAGAGCGAAAGCGCCCAGACCGACGCCAACCCTCAGGGCAAGACCCAGGCGTCCTGATGCCTGCAGTGGCGAGCCAGGCTCGCCCCGCCCTGATCTCCACCCTATTAAGTGCAAGGCCAACGACATGACAGACACCCAGAACAAGAACTACATCATTGCCCTGGACCAGGGCACGACCAGTTCGCGGGCCATCATTTTCGACCGTGACGCCAACGTGGTTGGCACCTCGCAACGCGAATTCGCACAGCATTACCCACAAGCCGGCTGGGTCGAGCACGACCCCATGGAAATCTTCGCCACCCAGAGCGCGACCATGGTCGAAGCCCTGGCCCAGGCAGGCCTGAGTCACGACCAGGTAGCAGCCATCGGTATCACCAACCAGCGTGAAACCACCGTGGTCTGGGACAAGGAAACCGGCCGCCCGGTGTACAACGCCATCGTCTGGCAATGCCGGCGCAGCACCGAGATCTGCGAACAGCTCAAGCGTGACGGCCTGCAGGACTACATCCGCGAAACCACCGGTCTGGTCACCGACCCGTACTTCTCCGGCACCAAGCTCAAGTGGATCCTCGACAACGTCGAAGGCGCCCGTGAGCGCGCCGAGCGTGGCGACCTGCTGTTCGGCACTGTCGACAGCTGGCTGATCTGGAAATTCTCCGGTGGCAAGGTCCACGTCACCGACTACACCAACGCCTCGCGCACCATGCTCTTCAACATCCACACCCTGGAGTGGGACGAGAAGATGCTTGAAGTGCTGAACATCCCGCGGCAGATGCTGCCCCAGGTGCGCAGCTCCTCGGAAGTCTACGGCCGCACCAAGAGCGGTATCGCCATTGCCGGTATCGCTGGCGACCAGCAAGCCGCGCTGTTCGGCCAGATGTGCGTGGAACCGGGCCAGGCCAAGAACACCTACGGCACCGGCTGCTTCCTGCTGATGAACACCGGCGACAAGGCGGTCAAATCTTCCCACGGCCTGCTCACCACCATCGCCTGCGGCCCTCGCGGCGAAGTGGCCTACGCCCTGGAAGGCGCCGTTTTCAACGGCGGTTCCACCGTGCAGTGGCTGCGTGACGAACTGAAGATCGTCAACGACGCCCACGACACCGAATACTTCGCCAGCAAGGTCAAAGACAGCAACGGCGTGTACCTGGTACCGGCCTTCACCGGCCTTGGCGCACCGTACTGGGACCCCTATGCCCGTGGCGCACTGTTTGGCCTGACCCGCGGGGTCAAGGTCGATCACATCATCCGCGCGGCGCTGGAGTCGATCGCCTACCAGACCCGCGACGTGCTCGACGCCATGCAACAGGACTGCGGCCAACGCCTGAGCGAGCTGCGGGTGGATGGTGGCGCCGTCGCCAACAACTTCCTCATGCAGTTCCAGGCCGACATCCTCGGCACCTGCGTCGAACGCCCGCAAATGCGTGAAACCACTGCCCTCGGCGCTGCCTACCTGGCGGGCCTGGCCTGTGGTTTCTGGAGCAGCCTGGATGAACTGCGCGGCAAGGCAATCATCGAGCGCGAGTTCAACCCGCAACTGGATGAAGTGCAGAAAGAGAAGCTGTACGCCGGCTGGCTGAAAGCAGTGGATCGCACCCGCGATTGGGAACCACACGACGAGTGAGCAGTAGAAACAAGCTGTAAGCTACAAGCTGCAAGCCTGTAGGCCGCGAATCATCTTGTGGCTTGCAGCTTGCAGCTTGAGCTGTTTTCATGGCGCAATTTTCCCGGCTGCCCAAAAGGACCGCCCATGAATCTGCCCCCTCGCCAACAACAAATCCTCGAACTGGTTCGCGAACGCGGCTATGTCAGTATCGAAGAAATGGCGCAGTTGTTCGTCGTTACCCCGCAAACCATCCGTCGAGACATCAACCAACTGGCAGAAGTTAATCTGCTGCGTCGCTACCACGGTGGCGCGGCTTACGACTCCAGTATCGAAAACACCGCCTACGCCATGCGCGCCGACCAGATGCGCGACGAGAAGCAGCGCATCGCCGAAGCGATCGCCGCGCAGATTCCCGACCACGCCTCGCTGTTCATCAACATCGGCACCACCACCGAATCCATCGCCCGCGCCCTGCTCAACCACAACCACCTGAAGATCATCACCAACAACCTGCACGTGGCCTCGATCCTCAGTGCCAAGGATGATTTCGAAGTGCTGCTGGCCGGCGGCAATGTGCGCCGTGACGGTGGCGTGGTCGGCCAGGCCAGTGTCGACTTCATCAACCAGTTCAAGGTCGATTTCGCCCTCGTCGGCATCAGCGGCATCGATGAAGACGGCAGCCTGCTGGATTTCGACTACCAGGAAGTACGGGTATCCCAGGCGATCATCGCCAATGCCCGCCAGGTCATCCTCGCCGCCGACTCAAGCAAGTTCGGCCGTAACGCTATGGTGCGCCTGGGCTCTATCAGCCTGATCGACTGCCTGGTGACCGACCAGGCGCCAGTGCCCGCCCTCACCCAGTTACTCAACCAGTACAAGATCCGCCTCGAAGTGGTCTGAGCGGCCACAAGCTGCCATCGCGACGATGGCAGCTCGAATGTTCGTTATTTTTCATTTATTTGTCATCTGATCAGTATTTTCTATGGAAAGTGACTGGCGAGCAGCATTTTGTTGCGCTAGTATTTTCGAAAGTGAACATCGATGTTCAGATTCGATGTCGGAAAGACCTTCAGGAGGCCACCCGTGTCCCAATCCAGCTTGTCATCGCCCGCCCTTGCCGACATTTATGACCTCGCCGTAATCGGCGGCGGCATCAACGGCGTGGGGATTGCCGCCGATGCAGCCGGACGCGGTCTTCACGTGTTCCTTTGCGAAAAGGACGACCTGGCCAGCCACACATCCTCAGCCAGCAGCAAGCTGATCCACGGCGGCCTGCGCTACCTGGAACATTACGAATTCCGCTTGGTGCGCGAAGCCCTGGCCGAGCGTGAAGTGCTGCTGGCCAAGGCGCCGCACATCGTCAAGCCGATGCGCTTCGTGCTGCCGCACCGCCCGCACCTGCGTCCGGCATGGATGATCCGCGCCGGCCTGTTCCTTTACGATCACCTGGGCAAGCGCAAGCAGCTCGGTGCTTCGCGCAGCTTGCGTTTCGGCCCGGGCAATCCGCTCAAGCCGGCAATCACCCGCGGTTTCGAATATGCCGACTGTGCTGTCGACGATGCCCGCCTGGTGGTGCTCAATGCCATGGCCGCCCGTGAAAAAGGCGCCGACATCCGCACCCGTACCCGTTGCGTCAGCGCCCATCGGGTCGATGGTGTATGGAACGTGCAACTGGAAAACGCCGACGGCAGCCAGCAATCGATCCGTGCTCGCGCGCTGGTCAACGCTGCTGGCCCGTGGGTAGCCAAGTTCATCCAGGATGACCTGAAGCTCGACGCGCCCTACGGCATTCGCCTGATCCAGGGCAGCCACCTGATCGTGCCCAAGTTGTACGACGGCGAACATGCCTACATCCTGCAAAACGAAGACCAGCGTATCGTCTTCGCCATTCCGTACCTGGAACGCTTCACCCTGATCGGCACCACCGACCGCGAATACACCGGCGACCCGGCCAAAGTGGCAATCACCGAGGGCGAGACCGATTACCTGCTGAAAGTGGTCAACGAACACTTCAATCACCAGCTCAGCCGCGCCGATATCCTGCACACCTATTCCGGTGTTCGTCCGCTGTGCAACGACGAGTCCGACAACCCGTCGGCCGTCACTCGCGATTACACCCTGGCGCTGTCGGCCAGCACTGGCGAAGCACCGCTGCTGTCGGTGTTCGGCGGCAAGCTGACCACCTACCGCAAACTGGCCGAGTCGGCGATGAGCGAGCTGGCACCGTTCTTTGCGCAGATGCGCGGCAGCTGGACGGCTACCGCGCCACTACCGGGCGGTGAAGACATGAGCACCCCGCAAGCGCTGGTCGACGCCATCCTGGCCCGCTGCGGCTGGCTGCCAGCCGAGATCGCCAAGCGTTGGGCACGCACCTACGGCAGCCGCGTCTGGCGCTTGCTCGAAGGCGTGCAGGGCCCGCAGGACCTGGGCGAGGCCATTGGTGGCGGCCTGTTCAGCCGTGAGGTGGACTACCTGTGCAGCGAAGAATGGGCGGTGAATGCCGACGACATCCTCTGGCGCCGGAGCAAGCTGGGCCTGTTCACGACCGCTACAGAGCAGCAGGCTTTGCAGGAGTACCTTCAGCGCCTGGAACTGAACCGCGCACGCGTACAAGCTGCCTAGCTGCTGACCCACATCGCGGGGCAAGCCCGCTCCTACACTGGGAGCAGGCTTGCCCTGGAACGCGGCTCATCATTCGGTTTTCCGAACGCCAAACCCCGCCGCATTCGGCCATCCGGACGAATCCTACCTCCCGCAAATCGTCAAAAAAGATTAATCCCCCGTTTTTTCATGGCGTTATGATCGAAATCAGGGCTTGGCACGAGTCATGCTCTACACTCAGTACCCGAATGCGCAAAACGCTTCACTGCAGTGTTCGCTGAACGAAAGAGCCCGCCAACGGCTCCATAAAAAAAACAACGTCGAGGAAATTTTGATGCGTATCGTTCCCCATCTGTTGGGCGCCGCTGTTGCGGCCGCTTTGATCAGCACGCCAGCCTTCGCTGCCGAACTGACCGGCACCCTGAAAAAGATCAACGAGTCGGGCACCATTACCCTGGGGCACCGTGACGCTTCCATTCCGTTCTCCTACATCGCCGACGCTTCGGGCAAACCCGTCGGTTACTCCCATGACATCCAGCTGGCAATCGTCGAGTCCCTGAAAAAGGACCTGAACAAGCCGGACCTGCAAGTCAAATACAACCTCGTTACCTCCCAGACCCGTATCCCGCTGGTCCAGAACGGCACCGTTGACGTCGAGTGTGGCTCGACCACCAACAACGTCGAGCGCCAGCAGCAAGTGGCCTTCTCGGTCGGCATCTTCGAAGTCGGTACTCGCCTGCTGACCAAGGCCGAAGACGGCAAGCCGGAAAACGCCAAGTACAAGGACTTCCCGGACCTGGCCGGCAAGAACGTGGTGACCACCGCCGGTACCACTTCCGAGCGCATCCTCAAGGCCATGAACGCCGACAAGCAGATGAAGATGAACGTCATCTCGGCCAAGGACCATGGCGAGTCGTTCCAGATGCTTGAGTCCGGCCGCGCCGTGGCTTTCATGATGGACGACGCGCTGCTCGCCGGTGAAATGGCCAAGGCCAAGAACCCGAAGGGCTGGGCCATCGTCGGTACGCCGCAGTCCTATGAAATCTACGGCTGCATGGTCCGCAAGGAAGACCCGGCGTTCAAGGCTGCGGTCGACAAGGCCATCGTCAACCTCTACAAGTCGGGCGAGATCAACAAGATCTACGACAAGTGGTTCAACCAGCCAGTCCCGCCTAAAGGCCTGAACCTGCAGTTCCCGATGAGCGACGAGCTCAAGGCGTTGATCGCCAATCCTACCGACAAAGCTGTAGACGAAAAGAAGTCCTGATCCCCAGCTAGTTAGTGTCTAACCTTTCATCCGAGGGCGCCCTGCGCCCCCGGATGCTCGAAGGTGCCCGTGAAATAACTGATCTGAGGGGAGATCCCGATGAATTACAACTGGGACTGGGGCGTATTCTTCAAGTCCACCGGCGTGGGCAGCGAAACCTATCTGGACTGGTACCTCACCGGCCTGGGCTGGACCATCGCCATTGCCATCGCCGCCTGGATCATCGCATTGCTGCTGGGTTCGGTACTCGGCGTCATGCGCACCGTGCCGAACCGTCTGGTGTCGGGCATTGCCACCGCCTACGTGGAACTCTTTCGTAACGTACCGCTGCTGGTGCAGCTGTTCATCTGGTACTTCCTGGTACCAGACCTGCTGCCCGAGAACTTGCAGGAGTGGTACAAGCAGGACCTCAACCCGACCACCTCGGCGCTGATCAGCGTGGTCGTCTGCCTGGGCCTGTTCACCGCCGCCCGCGTCTGCGAGCAGGTGCGTACCGGTATCCAGGCGTTGCCCCGCGGCCAGGAAGCCGCCGCCCGCGCCATGGGCTTCAGCCTGCCGCAGGTGTACTGGAACGTGCTGCTGCCGCAAGCCTACCGGATCATCATTCCGCCGCTGACCTCGGAATTTTTGAACGTGTTCAAGAACTCCTCGGTGGCCTCGCTGATCGGCCTGATGGAACTGCTGGCGCAAACCAAGCAGACCGCCGAGTTCTCGGCCAACCTGTTTGAAGCCTTCACCCTGGCCACCCTGATTTACTTCACCCTGAACATGGGCCTGATGCTGCTGATGCGCATGGTCGAGAAGAAAGTCGCCGTGCCTGGCCTGATCTCCGTGGGGGGCAAATAATGGACTTCAGTGGAATCATCCCTGCCCTGCCGGGCCTGTGGAACGGCATGGTCATGACCCTGCAACTGATGGTCATGGGCGTGGTCGGCGGTATCGTGCTCGGTACCCTCCTGGCGCTGATGCGCCTGTCGTCGAGCAAGCTGCTGTCGAACGTTGCTGGCGCCTACGTCAACTACTTCCGTTCCATTCCGCTGCTGCTGGTCATCACCTGGTTCTACCTGGCGGTGCCGTTCGTACTGCGCTGGATCACCGGCGAAGACACCCCGGTCGGGGCCTTCACCTCCTGCGTCGTGGCGTTCATGATGTTCGAGGCGGCGTATTTCTGTGAAATCGTCCGTGCCGGCGTGCAGTCGATCTCCAAGGGCCAGATGGGCGCAGCCCAAGCCCTGGGCATGACCTATGGCCAGACCATGCGCCTGATCATCCTGCCCCAGGCGTTCCGCAAGATGACCCCGCTGCTGCTGCAGCAGAGCATCATCCTGTTCCAGGACACCTCGCTGGTGTACACCGTCGGCCTGGTCGACTTCCTCAACTCGGCACGGGCCAGTGGCGACATCATCGGGCGCTCCAATGAGTTCCTGGTCTTCGCCGGCGCCGTGTACTTCGTCATCAGCTTCTCCGCTTCCTTCCTGGTCAAGCGTCTGCAGAAAAGGATAACCGTATGATCTCCATCAAGAACGTCAACAAGTGGTACGGGGACTTCCAGGTTCTGACCGACTGCAACACCGAGGTCAAGAAAGGCGAAGTGGTCGTGGTCTGCGGCCCGTCGGGCTCGGGCAAATCGACCCTGATCAAATGCGTCAACGCCCTGGAGCCCTTCCAGAAGGGTGACATCGTCGTCGATGGCACCTCGATTGCCGACCCCAAGACCAACCTGCCGCAGCTGCGCTCGCGGGTCGGCATGGTGTTCCAGCACTTCGAGCTGTTCCCGCACCTGACCATCACCGAGAACCTGACCATTGCCCAGCGCAAGGTGTTGGGCCGCAGTGAAGCCGAAGCGACCAAGAAGGGCCTGGCCCTGCTTGAGCGCGTCGGCCTCAGTGCCCACGCCAAGAAGCACCCGGGGCAACTGTCCGGTGGCCAGCAGCAGCGTGTGGCCATCGCCCGCGCCCTGTCGATGGACCCGATCGTCATGCTGTTCGACGAACCGACCTCGGCACTGGACCCGGAAATGGTCAGCGAAGTACTCGACGTAATGGTCGAACTGGCTCACGAAGGCATGACCATGATGTGCGTGACCCACGAAATGGGCTTTGCCCGCAAGGTCGCCAATCGGGTGATCTTCATGGACAAGGGCAGCATCATCGAAGACTGCACCAAGGAAGAATTCTTTGGTGACCAGAGCGTACGCGACCAGCGTACCCAGCACTTCCTCAGCAAGATCCTGCAACACTGAGGTGATCATCACGCTCTGTCCGGTGCACGCCGGCAGAGCGTGCTGGTCGTACCAAGGCTACTGTGATGAAATGCGACCCTACGCTCTTTCGCCCTGCCAAGCCTGCCCTTGCCGTGAAACCCCGTCTGATCCGCCAACTGCTGTTACCGCCACTGATCATCCTGCTGATGATCGGCCTGGGTGTGGCCGGCTTCATGATCAGCGAACACAACGGCATCCGCACCTTGAGCGAAAACGGCGAGCGCCAGCTCGAGCTGCACGCGCGCGCGGTCGAGAGCGAAATCAGCAAGTACACCTACCTGCCAAGCTTGCTGGAACTGGAAAGCAGCGTTTCCAGCCTGCTGACCGAACCCGACGGCGAACACCGCCAGGCGGTCAACGAATACCTCGAAGGCCTGAACCGGCGCAGCCGCAGTCGGGCGATCTTTGTCCTGGACACCAGCGGCCGGGTCCAGGCCACCAGCAACTGGCGCGATATCGACAGTTTCCTCGGCGAAGACCTGTCGTTCCGCGCCTATTTCCAGGATGCCGTACGCGGTCAGCCCGGGCGCTTCTATGGCATTGGCAGCACCACCGGGGAGCCTGGCTATTTCCTTGCCCACGGCCTGGAAGAACACGGCAAGATCATTGGCGTGGCGGTGATCAAGGTGCGCCTGGAAGCCATGGAAGAACGCTGGCAGCGGGCCCGCCTCGAGGCTTTTGTCAGCGACGAGAACGGCATCATCATCCTCTCCAGCGACCCGGCGCGGCGACTCAAGTCGGTGCGCCCGCTGACCCCGGAAATCAAGGAACGCCTGGCCCGCAGCCTGCAATATTACTGGTGGCCGCTGAATGAACTGCAACCGCTGTCGCGGGAAAAAATCGCCGACGGTGTCGAGAAGCTGAGCTTCCCGGCCAATGCCGAACTCGGCGATGGCCGCCGCGAAGTGGCTTATCTGGCGCAAACCCGGCGCCTGAGCGACACGCCCTGGCACTTTACCTTGCTCACGCCCTTGCAGGACCTGCGCCGCGAATCCATGGTCCAGGGCATTCTGGTCGGCGTTGCCTTGGCCTTGCTCGCGATCTTGCTGATCGCCTGGAACGAACGGCGCAAGGTGATCGCCACCCGCCTGGCCGCCCGTGAAGCACTGGAAGAGGCCAACAGCCAACTGGAACGCAAGATCGCCGAACGCACTGCCGACCTGCGCGCCAGCAACGAACGCCTCAAGGGCCAGATCCGCGAACGCCGGCATGCCGAACAGACTTTGCGCCACGCCCAGGATGAACTGGTCCAGGCCGGCAAGTTGGCAGCCATCGGCCAGATGTCGACCAGCATCGCCCATGAACTGAACCAGCCGCTGGCCGCCCTGCGCACCTTGTCAGGCAACAGCGTGCGCTTCCTCGAACGCGGCGCGCTGGAAACCGTCAGCACCAACCTGCGCACCATGAACGACCTGATCGACCGCATGGGCCGTATCACTGCCAGCCTGCGCTCCTTCGCCCGCCGCGGTGAAGACAGCGGCAAGGCCTCCCTGAGCAAGGCCGTCGAGGCCAGCCTGCAGGTGCTGGGCAACCGCATCGCCGGCTGCCACTTGCAGTTGCACAGCAATTACGCGGACCCGACGCTGGCCATCGACCAGACCCGCCTGGAGCAGATTCTGGTCAACCTGATCGGCAACGCCCTTGATGCCATGGCCGCGCAACCCATGCCGCAGTTGTGGCTGGAGGGCGAGTTGCAGGGTGACAAGTACCGCCTGCGGGTGCGCGACAATGGTCACGGCATCGATGACGAAACGCGCAAGCACCTGTTCGAACCGTTTTTCACCACCAAACCGGGAGAGCACGGCCTGGGCCTGGGCCTGACCCTGTCTGCCAGCCTCGCCGCCGCCGCCAGGGGCAGCCTCAGCGTCGAACACCCCGCCAGCGGCGGTACCGCGTTCGTGCTCAGCCTGCCGCTGGTCAATGCCCCCACAGAATCAGCCGAGTCCCTATGAACCAAGCGCCCCTTACCGTCCTGATCGTCGAAGACGACCCGCATGTGCTGCTCGGCTGCCAGCAGGCGCTGGCCCTGGAAGACATCGCCTGCGAAGGCGTCGGCAGCGCCGAAGAAGCCCTGCAGCGCATCGGTGATGACTTCGCCGGCATCGTCGTCAGCGATATCCGCCTGCCCGGCATCGATGGCCTGGAACTGCTCAGCCGCCTCAAGGCCCGCGACCGCAGCCTGCCGGTGGTACTGATCACCGGCCACGGCGATATCGACATGGCGGTCGGCGCCATGCGCAACGGCGCCTACGACTTCATGGAAAAGCCCTTCGCCCCGGAACGCCTGGTCGAAGTGGTGCGTCGTGCGCTGGAGCAACGTGGCCTGTCCCGTGAAGTGTTCGCCCTGCGCCGCCAACTGGCCGGGCAAAGCACCCTTGAAGGGCGGATCATTGGCCGCTCGCCAGCCATGCAGAACCTGCGCGAACTGATCGCCAACGTCGCCGATACTTCAGCCAACGTACTGATTGAAGGCGAGACCGGCACCGGCAAGGAACTGGTCGCCCGCTGCCTGCACGATTTCAGCCGCCGCCAGGGCGCGCCGTTCGTGGCGCTCAACTGCGGCGGCCTGCCGGAGAACCTGTTCGAGAGCGAGATCTTTGGCCACGAGGCCAACGCCTTCACCGGTGCCGGCAAACGCCGGATCGGCAAGATCGAGCACGCCAACGGCGGCACCCTGTTCCTCGACGAAGTCGAAAGCATGCCGCTCAACCTGCAGATCAAGCTGCTGCGGGTACTGCAGGAACGCACCCTGGAGCGCCTGGGCTCAAACCAGAGCATTGCCGTGGACTGCCGGGTGATCGCCGCCACCAAGTCCGACCTCAACGCCCTGGGCCACAGCGGGCAGTTCCGTAGCGACCTGTACTACCGCCTCAACGTGGTGACCCTGGAGCTGCCGCCCCTGCGCGAGCGCCGCGAAGACATCCTGCAACTGTTCGAGCACTTCCTGCAGCAATCGTCCCTGCGCTTCGACCGGGAAACCCCGCAACTGGACAGCCAGACCCTGTCGCGGCTGATGGCGCACGACTGGCCAGGCAACGTGCGCGAATTGCGCAACGTCGCTGAACGCTACGCGCTGGGCTTGCCGGCGTTCAAAAAGGCCGGGGCCAGCGCCAACCAGGGCCTGGGCTTTGCCGAAGCGGTCGAGGCGTTCGAGCGCAACCTGCTCAGCGATGCCCTGCAGCGTACCGGCGGCAACCTCAGCCAGGCCAGCCAGGAGCTGGGCATGGCCAAGACCACGCTGTTCGACAAAGTGAAAAAGTATGGCCTGGGCTAACCCGGTGCTGAGACGGAATGACACGTGGACCTGATACTCAAAGCCTGCCTGGGCGCTGCCGTGGTGGTGATCCTTGCCGCCCTGGCGAAAACGCGCAACTACTATATTGCCGGCCTGGTGCCGCTGTTCCCGACCTTCGCCCTGATCGCCCACTACATCGTCGGCAAGGGCCGGTCACTGGACGATTTGAAGACCACCATCCTGTTCGGCATGTGGTCGATCATCCCCTACTTCGTCTACCTGGCGGCGTTGTACCTGCTGGTCGATCGCCTGCGCCTGGAGGCGTCGCTGGCCCTGGCGGCCGTGGCCTGGCTGGTGGCGGCGACGGTGCTGGTGGGTGTCTGGGTAAGGCTGCATTAAAGCGCTTGGGGGCTACTTCGTAGCCCATCGCCGGCAAGACCGGCTCCCACAAAATCCGGTGCATGCCGATCCTGTAGGAGCGGGCTTGCCCCGCGATCGGTACACCGCCAGATGGGTATCGGCCAGCCGTTGCGTCTTCAGATAGGGCAACACCGCACCCAGCAACGGCCCTTTGAACTGCTCCTGAAAGCGATGGGCCAAGCCTGGGATCAGCTGCAACTGGCTGCCCTTGATATGTGCTGCCAGGTGCACACCGTGCATCACCGGCAGCAGCGGGTCGGCGGTGCCGTGCACCACCAGGGTTGGCAGGCGCAGGTTGTTGAGTAACTGGACGCGGCTTTGCTCGGCCAGGATCGCCATGATCTGGCGCTTGACCCCCTCGGGATTGAAGGCGCGGTCATAGGCAATCGCTGCCTGTTCGAGCAGCGCCTGGCGGTCATCCTCGACCTCGGGGCTACCCAGGGCCGCCAGCAGGTCGGCCTGCTGCTCAAGTGCCACCTCGCGATTCGGCGCGCCACGCCGGGCCAGCAACTGCACCAGCGCCGGGCTCGGTGCCGGCAAGCCCTGGGCACCGGAGCTGGACATGATCAAGGTCAGGCTCTCGACCCGCTCCGGCGCCTGCGCCGCCAGGTGCTGGGCGATCATCCCGCCCATGCTCACGCCCATGACATGAAAGCGCCGCACCTGCAGGGCATCCATCAGCCCCAGACCGTCTTCGGCCATGTCGCTCAGGGTGTAAGGCGCGGCCACCGGCAGGCCGAGCTTGTAGCGCAGCAGTTCGAAGGCCAGGTTGTCGTCGTCGGGCGCCTGGTTCCAGCTGGACAGGCCGACATCGCGGTTATCGTAGCGGATCACCCGAAAGCCCTGCTGACAGAGCGCGACCACCACTTCATCCGGCCAGTGGATCAGTTGCCCGCCCAAGCCCATGACCAGCAGAAGGGCCGGGTCCGATTCACGACCGATGCTTTGATAAGCCAGGCTGACCTGCTTCAGCTCGGCGCGCTGGACCGGCACATTGACGTCACAACGCGATGCCGCTTGAACACCTTGGGCAAAAAGAACAACGAATAAAAACCAAAAAAAACGCATGAGCAAAACACCAGAATGCAAATCCCCAGTAGAGCGCAAGTCTGATGAAGTTCGTTCAAGCGCGCTGCCACACTTGCATGACAATTTGATGAATGCCGCCCGACGGCAATCCGCCCTACTTATGTACCGCACCCACCGGCTCAACCTCGCGCCCAATGTGAACGCCACTCCCGGCATCACTTCACATTCGGGATACTGCCATGAGCGACTCGCCAGAAACCTTCGAACCCCTGACCTTTTCCCCTATAGATTTCATTCCAGCCAAACCCCGCGACAGCACCTTGCTGCTCGATGCCAGCAAGCGCTGGAAAGATCATCGCGATACCTTCGCCACTTTGCTTGCACAAGCCCCCGGCGTGTACCAGGCACTCCAGGATCTGGTACGCCAACAGCTGGGAGTCGACCCGCTGAACACTGCCCTGCGATTTCGCATCTCCGCTATGCACGACAGCGATGTCAGCCTGGTCGCCCTGGCAGTACACACGCGCCAGTATCCCCAGCCGCCCGCCGACCTCGACCAGCGCGCCCAGGTGACGGGACCTGGGCCCGATCATCCGACCTTGCACCTGACACCCACGCAACTGCTCGCCAGGCTTGCGCAGCTGGACCTTCCCGCAGCGCTCCGGCGGCAATGGGATCATTACTGGCAAGCGCGAGCCTCGGACACCGCCGTCAGCCGCCGTACCCATGCCCAGAACCAGTACCTGGAGGTGCTCAAGGCCTGCTGGGATGTGGCGCTGGCAACCGGCCAATTCGATACGCAACAGCAGCGCGCGGTCAATGGCGTGCTCGACAACCCTGAATGGCATAGCCAGCACGGTATCGAGATCCAGACCGTTTCGAGAGACGAACAGATAATACCGGGGGCGCTGCTGTTCAAGATCGAAGGCGAATCGCACCTGATGCTGTATCGCCCCGACAGCGGCTTCACTAGCCATGCATCGCCGACGGATCTGGAAACAACCCTCGGCACCACCGCCTCCAGCATCAGCTATGAAAGCCATGAAAACCTTTCGGCCGGTTTCACCCCACTGTTCAACAGCCTGCTTAATGAACGCTTGAGCGCGCTGGACTCCAAACCCGGGGCCGATATCCGCCAGTTTGGCGAGCTTGCGCTGTCGATGGTCCACTGGGTCGATAGCCAACAGCGCAATCCAAGTGTCTTCAGCCTGCCGCCTGCCATTGAATCAACCGACAGCGAGGACGCGCCGCAGCGTTCGTTCTACGACTTTGGCAGCTTGAACCTCGACATTCCCTACTCCATCCGCCTGCAACAGATCAGCGCCCAACAGGCCCTGATGACCCCCATTGCCGAAACCGACCTGCAAGCGCTCAAGGACCATCAGAATGCGCTGAGTGCGGCCTGCCAAGAGGCTGAAGAGGCCATCGAGCAACAACTGAAGGCCGACACCTGGCACACCGACGAATCCCCCGCCGCCAGTGCTGCGCTGCTCACGGCTCATCACCAGGGCTTGCGCGCCCATGCCCGCTTCCAGAACCTGCTGGGGCAAATCGATAACGAGGAATTGAGGTGGCTCGAAAGCCTTCTCGATCAGCCCGACACCTTCCCCCGCCTGGGCTCCAGCCTTGTCGCGGCGCATCCAGTGCTCGATTCGACATCAATGGTTGATGGCGTCGAAACCCGTACCAGCACCACGCTCCACGATTGCCTGGTGGTGACCCTGCAGGACGATGACAACCCGCAGAGCCTGCTGGTGTACTGGCCGGGTGAAGCCGGCGGGCTGCTGCGCTGCGCCAACCAAGCGGAACTTGCCCGCTGCTTCGCCATCAACGACCCGAACGGGCAGTCACTGAGCCTGAGCCCGGTGACCGGCGATGTCCTGGCCGTGGTTCTGGCCCATCACTTGAGCCAGGCCAAGGCCGCGCTGACCACCGAGCAATCGCCCGCGGCGGTGAACGAAGCACTGGCCCGGCGCCTGCAAGTCCCCCGCCACGCCGCACGCGAGTACGCGTTCAAGCTGATCCAGGCACAGGAAACCAGTGCCACGTTGACGGGTATTTACCTGGACTGGCTGGACAAGCTGTCGGCCAGCGATCGCGCGACGCTCAAGGCCGGTACCCTCGGTTTCATCGCCGCCATGCACCGCGCCCAGGCCCTGGTCGCCCGCGACCTGCCCCACCGCGAACTGTTCTGCCGCCAGCTCATCAGCCAACGCCTGAAGCAGGATTTCCCCGACTACGATGACAGCCCCATCACCCTCTACCTGCCAGAGAGCACCTCGTGGGTGCCCCTTCTGGTTGAAAGCACCAGCCCCCAGGGCATTGCCCCCAAGCCGACGCTCAGACCCAGCAACAAATGGGTCGACCTGGCGCTGGATACCCTGTTGCTGGACAACATCGACGAGGCCATGAAAGAGCGCCTGAGTTTTCTCAAGCTGAAGCTCAAGACATCGAATCAGGTGCTTGCTCAACAGCTCAAGGACAGCATCAATACCAACTACCTGAGCGGCCTGGCCATCGACCTTGACCTGGCCCAGCAATATGAAAACAAGATCATCGAGGTGTATCGCGGCACTCACGAAAGCGCGTTCCCCCGGGCCTACCGGCGCCAATGCCTGGGCGAGCCTTTTCGCCAGATGCTCAAGCTGCACAGTGTCCAGGCCAGGGCCAAGGGCGAACTGGACGACAGGGGCCAGACGATTTTCAACATCGCCATCGACGCCGACAGCGCGGCGGCCTACCTGGCTGACGGTCACAACATACGCCTGATCCCCGCTCGCCTGACTGCAGGTGGCAAGGATACCGACAGCTACGGCACTACGCTGTCCGGGGTGACCTTTGTCAGCGACCAGAACAGCGGCATCACCCTGCTCTACCGTCCCGACCACCCCACCCGCCTGGTGCGCCAGTACAGCAGCCTGAAAGACGCCCGCTTGGGCTTGTATGAACTGAGCAAGCAAAGCGGCGAAATCGACTACCTGGCCGGGCGCGCCTTATTGGGCAATCCGGATGCCCACCGCTCGCGGATGCGCCTGGCTATCGAACATCGCTTCGACGGCATTATCGGCCTGGGCACGGCCTGGCCCTCGACCACCTCACTGGCCCAGCACCTGCTCGACGCCCAGGGTGGCCGGATACTCGAAGCCCATCGCGCGACCTCGCGCTCGAACCGCGACCTGTGGCTGGAAAACTTCGCCTACCAGAGCGGCATGATCTTCAACTACATCAAGATGGCCCTGGGCTTCATTCCGGTGATCGGGACCGTCATCAGCGTCTACGACTTCTTCGAGTCCAGTGCCCGGCTGGTCAGCGCGTTGCGCCAGGATGAGGTGTACAAGGCGCTGGAGGCGTTGCAACAGGTACTGCTGGCGTTCGTCGATGCTGCCATCGACCTGGCGCCAAGCCTGCCCCTCAAGGCCCTGAGCGCCCGCCAGCTTACCCGTCAGCGCCAACAGCAGCTGTTGCAGGCAGGCCCGGCGGCGGGCTTTGCGCCCAGCGGCGCCAGCAGCGCCCGACGCCTGTCGCGCTTTGAAGGCTATGAATATCAGGCGCCGTTGTCGCTGGCCGGGATCGAGCCGGGCCGCCGCGGCAAATACAAAGGCATCTACCAACACGCCGAGGGTGATTTCATCCTGGTGGGCGACCGCCCCTGCCAGGTGGAATGGCTGGAGACGGAACACACCTGGCGTCTGCGCGGCACCCAGTTCAAGACCTGGCGGAAAAACATCGCGCTCAATGAAAACGGCCAATGGGACACCCATTTCTCGCTGTATGGCGTGCACCTGCGTGGCGGCGGTTCGGGTGGCGGGCAGATACTCGGACATATGGTCGATGTGTTGGAGCCCTATTGGCCAACCGCCATTCGCGAGCGACTGCCTCGCACCTGGGTGGACCGCCACTATCGTCGCCAACGCATGCTGACGGTAGAGTCCCTGAAGGAGGAAGCTCGGCTTCAAACCGCATTGGCACGCACCAACGCTAGTTTCGAGGTGTTCGAGAACGCCAGCCTACAAGCCCGGCAGGCTTCACTGGCGACAATGAAAGCAAACTGCCAGGCAGATATAGCAGCGGCGAAAAAGGCTTATAACACCTGGGATGAGTTACAAAAAATCAGTCTCAAGGCGGAAAAGCAAAGGGCCCTAACGCAAAAAGCACGTACAGCCAGAGTTATATGTGATCGAACGCTGAATTTGATCACCCTGTCCAGGGAGGAGACGTTGCGCAGCCTCTATGAATCACTGACGATTCGCATACAGCTGCAAGACCTGAACGATCTTGTTGATCGAGCCCCCCTGTTGCGGGAACTGCGCAGCAAATCGCTGAGGGTCGTGGATGGCAAGCAGCAGATGCTTGAGCAAAAACGGGAACTCGGGAACTGGTTCCCATTGGCGAAAGCTCCAATTCAACCTGAAATAATAAAGCGCGCAGATTTCAAGAGGCGGCTGGAGACCATCAAGTCGGAGTTTTCCGACAGCATCCAGGCCGTTCAACGCTTCGAGAACGACCCCGTCCTATTCGACACACGATTGAATGAAGCCAATAGCCAGTTCAGGGAAAAACTCTCAAGCCTGGGAAAACGCTTTGAGGGCGCGGCAGAGTACCTGCAGGAGGTCGAAAGTCACGAGCTCCTCAAAAACTCGTACCAGCGGCTGGAGAAATACTTCAATGACGCGTTCATTACCTTCCACAACACCTCGCACCTGATGGTCCTGGCACAAAGATACGCCAATACCTCAGTCTTCGCAGAGTTCTACACAGGGCGACTACAAACCATCGAAGACGAAGTGCAAATGATACAGGGAACCTTGTCGGGATTGTCAGAAGTACAAAGCAGTGCACCTCAACGTCTGACGATCCAAACCGAAGCCCAGCGTATCTACCGCCAATACAAACTAGAACTGCAAAGCACCAACGCCAGCTTTCCGGAACTGTTTGACGAGCACTACCTGGGGAAGCTGTACGACAATCTCGACAAGTTGATCCTGCAGAGCGACAAGGCGGTCCAGCGTTTGCCCGGCCTACGCCCTAACCGTGGACAAAACAGCAGTCCGCGCCTTTTCCAGACAGAGGACAACCACTACTACATCGGCGATTACACTCCGGCCAGCCGCAATGCTCCCGAGCGGATTACCGTGCATAGCGCTGAAGGTAGTGCCGTCAGGCGTTTTGAACCTGTGGGTGAACGGTGGCGGCCACAGGCGCTTGCGACGTCGGCACGACCTCATGAACTGCGCAACCTCAAGCAGACCGCTACACAACTGATCCAAGGGCTGGACAGTTTCCGTCAGCGGGTGCGTGGCTATATCAGATCAGACACCCTGCCGGCGGACTTTGAGGACATGATGATCGCCAAGGCCAATGAGCTTGAAAGCTGTGCAGCGCGAATCGAAGCGCTAGGCGGCAACGCGACGGATACGCAAGCACTGCGCACCCAGGCGGCACAGTTGCGCCTGGATGGCATCCAGCTGCGCATTGAGCAGATAAAGGTCAGCCCTCGGCCCAATGAAGGCCATCTTGCTTACCTCGATGATCAGCAGCAGATCAGCATTCACAAACTGGGAGAGCGCCAGATGCTCAAAGCCCGCGATTACCTGCAGGAGTACGAGATTCGTGACTTGAAATCTGCCGGCGAGCCTGTGCTGTGGTACGCCCACTTCCATTACCGTGGCCTGGATACACCGTTCGACAACTTCAGTGCCGCCCATCTCAAACGGGCGGTGGACCGCAAGAAGGGGCCGCAGTGGCAGCAAGCCCAGGCAAGTGCCAGTAGCACGCCGGACGACATCTGGCGTGGCGCAATAAACCAGCGAACCGCAAACCGGTACTTCGCCGGTCTGTAATCTCTAACTGCAACGGCGAGCCAGAGGGCTCGCCGTTGCGTCTCTCACGCCAGCTCGCTGCGCAATTGCCGCGCCGCCGCCACCATGTTCACCAGCGCAGCTTCCGTCTCCGGCCAGGCGCGGGTCTTCAAGCCGCAGTCCGGGTTGACCCACAGGCGCTCGGCCGGGATACGCTTGACCGCCTTGCTCATCAGCTTGACCATCTCGCCGGTGTCCGGTACCCGTGGCGAGTGAATGTCGTAGACGCCCGGACCGATGTCGTTGGGGTAGTCGAAGGCTTCGAAGGCGTCCAGCAGCTCCATGTCCGAACGCGAAGTCTCGATGGTGATCACGTCGGCGTCCATGGCCGCGATGGCCTCGATCACGTCGTTGAACTCGCTGTAGCACATGTGGGTGTGGATCTGGGTTTCGTCACGTACACCGCTTGAGCACAGGCGGAACGCTTCCACAGCCCAGTCCAGGTACGCCTGCCATTGCGCCCGGCGCAGCGGCAGGCCTTCACGGAACGCCGCTTCGTCGATCTGCACGATCTTGATGCCGGCCGCTTCCAGGTCCTGGACTTCGTCGCGGATGGCCAAGGCCAATTGCTCGGCCTGGACCTTGCGCGACACATCTTCACGCGGGAAGGACCACATCAGCATGGTCACCGGGCCGGTCAGCATGCCTTTCATGACTTTGCTGGTCAGGCCCTGGGCGTATTCGATCCAGGCCACAGTCATCGCCTGCGGGCGGCTCAGGTCACCGTAGATGATCGCCGGTTTCACGCAGCGCGAACCATAGCTCTGGACCCAGCCAAAGCGGGTGAAGGCGTAACCGTCCAGTTGCTCGGCAAAGTACTCGACCATGTCGTTGCGCTCGGCTTCGCCGTGCACCAGCACGTCCAGGCCCAGGCGCTCCTGCACCTGCACGGCATGACGGATCTCGCTGTGCATGGCATCGGTGTAGTCGTTGGCCGAGAGTTTGCCCTGCTTGTAGGCCTGACGCGCCAGGCGAATCGCCGAGGTCTGTGGGAAAGAGCCAATGGTGGTGGTCGGGAACGCCGGCAGTTGCAGGCGCTGGCGCTGGGCTTCGATCCGCTGGGCAAAGGCTGACTGGCGCTGGCTGTCGGCGGCGGTCACGGCGGCCAGACGGGCCTGGACCTGCGGCTTGTGAATGCGCGGCGACTCAACACGGCTCTGCTGTACTGCGCGGCTGTTGCTCAGGGCGTTTTGCACCTGCGGCAGGTGCGGGGTATCCAGGGCCTTGGCCAGCACGGCGATTTCCTCGCACTTCTGTACTGCGAAAGCTAGCCAGTTTTTGAGCTCGGCATCGAGCTTGTCTTCACGGGACAGGTCCACCGGACTGTGCAACAGCGAGCAGGAACCGGCTACCCAAAGGTTGGCACCAAAGCGTTGCTGGGCTTGCTGCAGTTGCTCCAGGGCCTTGTCCAGGTCGCAGCGCCAGACGTTGCGGCCGTTGACCACGCCCAGCGACAGCACTTTATAGGTCGGCAGGCGATCAAGCACCGCTGGCAGTTGCTCTGCTGCGCGCACCAGGTCGATATGCAGGCCATCCACCGGCAGGCCGACGGCCAGGCCGAGGTTGTCTTCCAGGCCGCTGAAGTAGGTGGCAACCAGCTTCTTCAGGGGTGAGTACTGGAGGATGTGATAGGCCCGCTCGAAGGCATTCTTCCATTCCTGCGGCAGGTCCAGGCCAAGGATCGGCTCATCGATCTGCACCCACTCCACGCCCTGGCGGGACAGGCGGCTGAGGATTTCACCATAGACCGGCAACAGGCGCTCGAGCAGGTCGAGCTTGTCGAACTCGCCGCCCTTGGCCTTGCCCAGCCACAGGTAGGTCAGCGGGCCGATCAGCACCGGCTTGACCGCGTGGCCGAGGGCCTGGGCTTCGGCAACTTCTTCGAACAGCTGCTCCCAACTGAGCAAAAAGCGCTGGTCGGCGCTGAATTCCGGGACCAGGTAGTGGTAGTTGGTATCGAACCACTTGGTCAGCTCTTGCGCATATTGCGTCTGGCCGTGGCTGGCGCCGCAGCAGGTACTGGCACCGCGCGCCATGGCGAACAAGGTGTCGAGGGTCGGCAGGCCATTGGCGCCCGTGACCTGGGCAAAGCGCTCGGGGATCGCCCCGAAGGTCAGCGAGTGGGTCAGTACCTGGTCGTACCAGGCAAAATCGCCGACCGGCAGCAGCTCGATCCCGGCGTCCTTCTGCAACTGCCAGTGGCGGGCGCGCAGTTCGCGGCCAACAGCCTCCAGGCCAGCCTGGTCGAGATCGCCTTTCCAGTAGGCTTCTTGCGCTTTTTTCAGTTCGCGGTCAGCGCCGATGCGCGGGAAACCAAGGTTGTGGGCCAATGCCATGAGAAAACGTCCTCCCTGTAAAAGATGACGCTATTGTCGACAGCCAGAGCAACATGAGACAAACTCAATAAATTCGTGTTCATCTCAAAGTTTATTCATGGAGCCCCCCGGTGCTGGAAATTCGCCACCTGAAAACCCTGCACGCCCTGCGCGAAGCCGACAGCCTGGTCGAGGCCGCCGAGCGCCTGCACCTGACCCAGTCGGCGCTGTCCCATCAGTTCAAGGAGCTGGAAGAACGCCTGGGCATGCCGCTGTTCATGCGCAAGACCAAGCCAATCCGCTTCACCAGCGCCGGGCTGCGCCTGCTGCAACTGGCCGATGCCACCCTGCCGCTGCTGCGCGGCGCCGAGCGCGACATCGCGCGCCTGGCCGGTGGTACCGCCGGGCGCCTGCACATGGCCATCGAATGCCACAGCTGCTTCCAGTGGCTGATGCCGACCATCGACCAGTTCCGCGATGCCTGGCCGGAAGTCGAGCTGGACCTGGCCTCGGGCTTTGCCTTTGCGCCGTTGCCAGCCCTGGCCCGCGGGGACCTGGACCTGGTGGTGACCTCCGACCCGCTGGAGCTCAGCGGCATCACCTACGTGCCGCTGTTCACCTACGAAGCCATGCTCGCCGTGGCCAACCAGCACCCCCTGGCCCAGAAGCCGTACATGGTGCCGCAGGACCTGGCCACGGAAACACTGATCACCTACCCGGTGGAGCGCGACCGCCTGGACATCTTCACCCGCTTCCTGGAGCCGGCCGACGTGGAGCCGGCGCAGGTGCGCACGGCGGAGCTGACGGTGATGATGATGCAACTGGTGGCCAGCGGTCGCGGGGTCTGCGGCATGCCGCACTGGGCCCTGCACGAGTACAGCTCACGCGGCTACGTGAAGGCCAAGCGCCTGGGTGAAAAGGGCCTGTTTGCCACGCTGTACGCGGCAGTGCGCAGCGACATGCTCGATGCGCCGTACATGCGCGACTTTTTGCTGACCGCCAAGGACACCTCGTTCTCCACCCTCGACGGCGTCAGCGCAGTACGGTGAGCCTCACGCGACCCGGCGTTGCTCCTGCACCAGGCGCAGCGCCAGGCCAGCCAGGACGAAGCCCATGACGTAACGCTGCAGCATCAACCACAGCGGATAACGCACGAACCAGCCGGCAATGCCGGCGGCGAACAGGGCGATCAGCAAGTTGACCGAGAAGCTCACGGCGATCTGGGTCAGGCCCAGGGCCAGGCTCTGCGCCAGTACCGAACCGTTTTCCGGCGAGATGAACTGCGGCAGCACCGAAAGGTAGAACACCGCCACCTTGGGGTTCAGTACGCTGGTCAGAAAGCCCATCAGCACCAGCTTGCGCGGGGAGTCCGGGGCCAGTTCACGGGGCTCGAACGGCGAGCGGGCACCGGGCTTGACTGCCTGCCAGGCCAGCCACATCAAGTAGCCGGCACCGGCCCACTTGAGCAGGTCGTAGGCCAGCGGCACGGCCATGAACAAGGCGGTCAGGCCAATGGCTGCGGCGCTCATGTGCACCAGAAAACCGCCCACCACGCCGAGCAACGAGGTTACCCCGGCCGTACGGCCCTGGCAGATCGAACGGGAAATCAAATAAATCATGTTCGGCCCCGGGGTCAGGACCATCAACAGCGCGGCGCCGATAAACAGCAACCATTCGTGAGTAGGGATCATCGGCATTCCTTTGCAAGTGGGATCAGACAGGGGTTGTAGTTAACTGCCGGTACAGGGGCAGAATCAAGTCCCGTGTGAGCGGGGCCAGCTCAAGGGTCAACGGCTTGCGTGCCGACACCCACACCACCTCTTCGATTTCAGCGGCAGGCTCGACCGGCATGGCGGAGTGCACCTTGAAAAGGTCGGCCTGGACGACAAAACCCGGCTCGTTGGCCGCCGGGGCACTGAACTGGCCGAGAAACTCGGCGTCCTGCGGCTCGATCGCCAGGCCCAGCTCTTCGAACAGCTCGCGAGCCAGGGCATTGACCGGCTGCTCGTCGGCCTCGATCTTGCCCCCAGGCTGCATGAACGCCTGGGTGCCGCGCTTGCGCACCAACAGGGTACGGCCTTGCGGGTCGAGCAGAAGGGCGGCGGCGATGCGAATGGTTTTGCTCATGGGACGCTCATGGACGGGAAAGCGCGCAAGGATCACATGTTGGCGAGGGCCTTTCAATGTTGGAGCGGGCTTGCCCCGCGATCAGGTTGGCCTGTGCGACTGCATCGTGGGGCAAGCCCGCTCCAACAGAGGTGGTGCATTCCGCTCCCACTCCAGCCAGCTGTTCCCACACGCCAGTCTGACGAACGCCCCTTGCAACCCCGCATCAATGGCCGCATAAACAGCCCATGAACCTCCCCGCCCGCAAGCACCCGGAACTGGACGCTTTCCACCCCGCGGTCCGCACCTGGTTCCAGCGCCAGTTCCCGACGGTAACCGCCGCCCAGGCCCGGGCCTGGCCGTTGATTCGCAGCGGGCAATCCTTGCTGGTCGCAGCGCCTACCGGTTCAGGCAAGACCCTGACGGCCTTCCTGGCGATCCTCGACGAGCTGTTCGAACAGGGCCTGGCCAGTGGAAATCTGCCGGACCAGACCCAGGTGGTCTACGTCTCGCCGCTCAAAGCGCTGTCCAATGATATCCAGATCAACCTGCAGGCGCCGTTGGCCGGAATCAACGCGGTCCTGACCGAACAAGGCCACGCGTCGCTGGAAATCTGCACGGCGGTGCGCAGCGGTGATACCCCGCAGAAAGAACGCACGGCCATGCGCCGCCAGGCGCCGCACATTCTGGTCACCACCCCCGAATCGCTGTATGTGTTGCTCGGCTCGACCTCCGGGCGCCTGGGCCTGGCCAGCGTGCACACGGTGATCGTCGACGAGATCCATGCCCTGGCCGGCAACAAGCGCGGCAGTCACCTGGCCCTGAGCCTGGAGCGCCTTGAGGCACTGTGCAAGCGGCCACTGCGGCGCATCGGCCTGTCAGCCACGCAACGCCCGGTTGAGCGGGTGGCACAGTTTCTGGTGGGCCAGGCGCGCGACTGCGCCATCGTCGATATCGGCCATGCCCGCCCCCGCGACCTGGGCCTGGAAGTGCCGCCGGTGCCGCTCGGGGCGGTGATGGCCAGCGATGTCTGGGAGCGGGTTTACGACCGCTTGGCGGCCCTGGCCCGCGAGCATCGCACCACGTTGGTGTTCGTCAACACCCGGCGCCTGGCCGAGCGCCTGACCCGTCATTTGAGCGAACGCCTGGGCCGTGACGCAGTGGCCGCGCACCACGGCAGCATGGCCAAGGAACACCGCCTGGACGCCGAGCAACGACTCAAGCGCGGTGAGCTCCAGGTACTGGTGGCCACGGCCTCGCTGGAGCTGGGCATCGATATCGGTGAAATCGAGCTGGTCTGCCAGATCGGCTCGCCCGGCTCGATTGCCGCGTTTTTGCAAAGGGTCGGGCGCTCCGGACATCAGCTCGAAGGCACCCCCAAAGGCCGGCTGTTCCCGCTGTCGCGCGATGACCTGATCGAATGCGCAGCCCTGCTCGACTGCGTGCGCCGCGGCGAGCTGGACCACTTGCATGTGCCGAAAGCCCCGCTGGACGTATTGGCGCAACAGATCGTCGCCGAAGTCAGCAGCCAGGAGTGGCACGAGCAAGCGTTGTTCGACTGCCTGCGTCGGGCCATGCCCTATGCCGAACTGGATCAAGGCCATTACCAGGCGCTGTTGCGCATGCTCGGCGAAGGCTTCAATGGCCGCCAGGGCATCCGCAGTGCCTATCTGCACCGCGATGCGCTCAATGGCACCCTGCGCGGGCGCCGTGGCAGCCAACTGACGGCATTGACCAGCGGCGGCACCATCCCCGATAACGCCGACTACAGCGTGCTGCTCGAACCTCAGGGCCTGAACATCGGCAGCGTCAACGAAGACTTCGCGGTAGAAAGCATCGCTGGCGATATCTTCCAGCTGGGCAATGCCTCCTACCGCATCCTGCGGGTGGAAAGCGGCCGGGTGCGGGTCGAGGACGCCAAGGGCCTGCCGCCGAGCATCCCGTTCTGGCTCGGCGAAGCGCCGGGGCGCAGTGATGAGCTGTCCGCGGGCGTTGCACGCCTGCAAGGCGAGATCGACCAGCGCCTGAGCGATACCGATGGCCAGCGGCAACCGCTGCTCGACTGGCTCACTGCAGAATTGGGCCTGGGCCTGGACAGCGCCGAACAGCTGCTTGAATACCTGGCCCACACCCGCCAGGTGCTCGGCGCCCTGCCCTCGCAGCAAACCCTGGTGATGGAGCGCTTTTTCGACGAATCCGGCGGCACCCAGCTGATCATCCATTCACCGTTCGGCAGCCGCATCAACCGCGCCTGGGGCCTGGCCCTGCGCAAGCGTTTCTGCCGTACCTTCAACTTCGAACTGCAGGCTGCGGCCAGTGAAGACGCGATTGTCCTGTCGCTGTCGGCCAGCCACAGTTTTGCCCTGGAAGAGGTCTGGCGGTACCTGCACAGCAACAGCGCCGAGCCGATCCTGATCCAGGCCCTGCTCGATGCGCCGCTGTTCGGCGTGCGCTGGCGCTGGAACGCCGGCACCGCACTGGCCCTGCCGCGCTTTGTCGGCGGGCGCAAGGTGGCGCCGCAGATCCAGCGGATGAAAAGCGAAGACCTGATTGCCGCAGTGTTCCCCGACCAGATCGCCTGCCTGGAAAACCTCGCCGGCGAACGGCAGATTCCCGATCACCCACTGGTCGAGCAGACCCTCGACGACTGCTTGCACGAGGCGATGGACAGCGAAGGCTGGCTGGCGCTGCTGCGGCGTATCGAGCAAGGCCGGATCACCCTGGTTGCCCGTGACCTGCCGGCCCCCTCGCCGCTGGCTTCGGCCATTCTCAACGCCCGGCCCTATACCTTTCTGGATGATGCACCGCTGGAAGAACGGCGCACCCAGGCCGTGCTCAACCGGCGCTGGAACGAGGCACAGAGCAGCGATGACCTGGGCGCACTGGACCCGCAAGCCATCGCCGCCGTGCAAGCCGAAGCCTGGCCCACACCCACCCGCGGCGATGAAATGCATGAAGCCTTGATGAGCCTGGCCTGTATCAGCCAGGTCGAAGCCGAGGCCAATCACGGCTGGCAGGCCTGGCTGGCGGCGCTGGCCAAGGAAGGCCGCGCCTGCCGCCTGCAACTGGCCAGCGATCAAGCATTGTGGCTGGCCCGCGAACGCCTGGTGCTGCTGCGCACCCTGTACCCGCAGGCGGCCCTGACACCCGAGGTCGCGGCGCTGCCCGGCTTTGATCAAACCATGGACGCCGAGGCGGCGCTGGTCGAGCTGCTGCGCGCGCGCCTGAGCGGTTTCGGCCCGCTGACCAGCGAGCAGATTGCCGCCCCGCTGCACCTGTCAGCCAGCGCCATCGAGCAAGCCCTGGCCCGCCTGGAAGGCGAAGGCTACGTGATGCGCGGGTACTTTCAGCCGAGCCAGCAGCCGGGCCAGCAAGCGCTGCAATGGTGCGAGCGGCACCTGCTGGCGCGCATTCATCGCTACACCATCAAGCGCCTGCGCCGGGAAATCGAGCCGGTCAGCCTGCAGGACTTCATGCGCTTTCTGTTCGACTGGCAGCACCTGTCGCCCACCGCTCGCCTGCAAGGCCAGGCGGCGCTGAGTGCCGTGCTCGACCAGTTCGAAGGCTATCCCGCGGCTGCAGCGGCCTGGGAAAGCGACCTGCTGCCCACCCGGCTCAAGGACTACAGCCCGCGCTGGCTCGACGAAGCCTGCCGCGCCGGTAAATACGCCTGGGCGCGCCTGGCCCCGAGTGCCGCGAGCAGCACGCTGCGCAGCACGCCGCTGGTGCTGTTGCCACGTACCCGCCTGGGCTTGTGGCGCGCCCTGAGCCCGGCGCTGGACAGCAGCGAGCTAAGCCTGCGTGCCCAGCGCGTGCACAGCGTGCTGAGCGAATACGGCGCCTTGTTCTTCGACGAACTGGTGCACGACGCCCACTTGCTGCCCAGCGAACTGGAAAGCGCCCTGCAGGAGCTGGTGGCCGCCGGGTTGATCAGCGCCGACAGCTTCGCTGGCCTGCGCGCCCTGATCACCCCGGCCAGCAAACGCCAGGGCCGCAGCCATCGACGCGGTCGCGGGCCGTTGTTTGGCGGCATGCAAGACGCCGGGCGCTGGGCCCTGCTGCGCAAGCCCGGGGACAAGCGTGACGACGACCTCGAACACATTGCCCGCACCTTGTTGCGCCGCTACGGTGTGATCTGCTGGCGCTTGCTCGAACGCGAGGCCGACTGGCTGCCCAGCTGGCGCGAGCTGCTGCGCTGCTACCACCGCCTGGAGGCCCGTGGCGAGATCCGTGGCGGGCGCTTTATCAGCGGCCTGGCCGGCGAGCAGTTCGCCTTGCCCGAGGCCGTGGCGCTGCTGCGTGAAGTACGCCGGCGGCCGCTGGATGCCAGCCTGGTCGCGGTCAGCGCCAGCGACCCGCTGAACCTGGTCGGCACCCTGCTGCCAGGCAACAAGGTACCCGCCGTCAGTGGCAATCGCCTGCTCTATCTGGACGGTGTGCCGGTCGCGACACTGATTGCCGGCAAGGTTCAGTTCAGCGGCGACGATGAACGGGCGCAGCACGGGGAGTGGCGCGACCGCCTGATCCGCGATGCCGCCCTGGTGACGTGAGCTGCGGGCTGGCGCTGGCAACCCCAACCGGGCTAAGGTCGGGGTTTGTCCAGGCCCTGAGCCTGACCGTGCCATCGCAAGGAAACCGTATGAGCCTGTCACTTCTCAGCCGCTACGCCTTCTTCGCTGCCTGTGTGCTGTTCACCCTGGCCAGCCTGCCCTTCCTCCACCACGAATGGCTGTGGCCGTTCACCCTGGTGACCGCCGTGCTCAGCCTGATTGGCCTGGGCGACCTGCTGCAAAGCCGTCACGCGGTACGGCGCAACTACCCGATCCTGGGCAACATTCGCTACCTGGTCGAAGGCATTCGCCCGGAAATCCGCCAATACCTGCTGGAAGCCGATAGCGATGCCCTGCCGTTTTCCCGGGCACAGCGCTCACTGGTGTATGCGCGGGCCAAGAACGAAGCATCGGACAAACCCTTCGGCACCCTGATCGATGTCTATCAGTCCGGTTTCGAGTTCATCGGCCACTCCATGCGCCCGGCGCCGCTGAGCGACCCGTCGAGCTTTCGGGTGAGCGTCGGCGGCCCGCAGTGCACACAGCCATACTCGGCGTCGGTGTTCAACATCTCGGCCATGAGCTTCGGTTCGCTCAGCGCCAATGCCATTCGCGCCCTGAACCAGGGCGCCAAGCTGGGCAACTTCGCTCACGACACCGGTGAGGGCAGCATCAGCCCCTATCACCGCGAACACGGCGGCGACCTGACCTGGGAGCTGGGCAGCGGCTACTTCGGCTGCCGCACCTCGGACGGGCGCTTTGACCCCGAGCGCTTCGCCGAACAAGCGCGCAACCCGCAGGTGCGGATGATCGAGATCAAGATGAGCCAGGGCGCCAAACCCGGCCATGGCGGCATCCTGCCCAAGCACAAGGTCACCCGCGAGATCGCCGAAACCCGCGGGGTGATGATGGGTGAAGACTGCATCTCGCCGTCGCGTCACAGCGCCTTTTCCACCCCGATCGAGATGATGCAGTTCATCGCCCAGTTGCGCGAGCTGTCCGGCGGCAAGCCGGTGGGCTTCAAGTTCTGCCTCGGTCACCCGTGGGAGTTCATGGGTATTGCCAAGGCCATGCTGGAAACCGGCATCCTCCCCGACTTCATCGTCGTCGACGGCAAGGAAGGCGGCACCGGTGCCGCGCCGGTCGAGTTCACCGACCATATCGGCGTGCCGCTGCGCGAAGGCCTGCTGTTCGTGCACAACACCCTGGTGGGTCTGAATTTGCGCGACAAGATCAAGCTTGGCGCCAGCGGCAAGATCGTCAGCGCCTTCGACATCGCCAGCGTCCTGGCCATCGGCGCCGACTGGGCCAACTCGGCGCGTGGCTTCATGTTTGCCATCGGCTGCATCCAGTCGCAAAGCTGCCACACCAACAAATGCCCGACCGGCGTCGCCACCCAGGACCCGCTGCGCCAGCGCGCCCTGGTGGTACCCGACAAGGCCCAGCGGGTGCTCAACTTCCACCACAACACCCTCAAGGCCCTGGCCGAAATGCTCGCCGCCGCCGGCCTCGATCACCCCTCGCAACTGGAAGCCAAGCACCTGGTGCGGCGCATCTCGGCCACCGAGATCAAGCTGTTCTCGCAGATGCACGTGTTCCTCAAACCGGGGGAATTGCTCAGCGGCGAGGTCAATGGCGAATTCTATTCGCGGATGTGGCAGATGGCCCGGGCGGACAGTTTCGAGCCACAGGAGGTGGCTGCGGCCTGAGGACCGGCAATGCGCTAGGGGACAGCGGGCCAGTGCTGATTGTAGTTTTCATCTTCCTGTATGGGCTTCATGACAATGAAGCCCTGCGCACCGGCCACGTAGATCGAATAAAACCTGTTGTCCACCAACGGTGCCCCCACGCGTCCTGACGCCGCCAGTTGAGCAAAGACCGAATGCTCACCGCCGATGACATTGTTGATCCCCAAGCGCGGGAAAAATTGAGCGTGCAACACTGAGTTGGAGCCACTCAGAATGTATCTCAGGAGCGGCATTTGGGTCATGGCGCCGTGACCTCTAGGCAACCAGTTACCGTCACCGGGCGCCCTCAGGTAGTAGTACTTGGTTACGCTGCGTAGCTCACTTCGCGATACCAGGTCATTGGCAATGTAATGCGCCATGGCTGACTCGAGCTCTTTCTTGGCAATGATGACCTGACCGTAGGCATAGCTGAATGCAAACATGAACAGCGTTGGCATGATCAACAACCAGCGCAATCCCGGCCAGACCCGCCCAAACAACTCGTGATTGAGAAAAAACAGCAACACCAGGACTGCCGCAAAGCCGATGAAGTTTCTGGCCTCAAGGTTGGGCTCGGCGACAAACAGCATCATGCCCGGCACGCTGCAGACCAGCACCACCAGGCCGAGCAGGTAAAGCAGTGCAACACCAAGCTTGCCTGATAGCCGCCCTTGCATCTGAGGGATATTGCTCATCAGCAAAACAAACCCGGCACTTGCGCCCAGTAGCAGGGCAACCGCGACTCCATTGCCGGCAGACGCTGTCAGCAAGCCCAGCATCTGCATGGAGAAGCAGAACTTCTGCCACACCACTTCGAACCACTGCTGATCAAAAGGCAGGTGGTTGCCCCGCGTATCGATAGCCAGTTGGTAAGCGGTAAAAAAATAGATGAGGCCGCCGACTATCAATTGCACGACACGCTCCACGAGCGTCACCAGCAATGCCTGGACCGCAACCTTGTCTTTTACGCCACGGACATACTCGACAATACACAAGCCGATAAACAGGCTGATGGTCAACTGATAGAGGCTCAGCGCGACGGCAATCAACAGGGCCGCCAGCAACCCGCGAACAGAGCGCCGCTCAATCCGGCAGGTGATTGCACAAATGACCGCGACCAGCGCCAGCGCCATCCCTGGACCATCATATTGGTAGGTCAGGTTGCCGAGGAAAAACGGGTTGCATAACACCGGCAGGATCACCAGGCAGCTGGTAATCCCGGGACGCGGAAACAGCCAGAAGGTCAGGCGCGCCATCGCCAAGGCCAGGGCAAAAACGCTGATCAACAAGGGCAGCGGGAAAATATTGATCGTTGCCTCGCTGAAGGTCAGCGCCCGGTACAGACCCTCAAGCAAGATCCTGCCTTGGTTGCGCCAGGCGTCCTGAGCCTGGAGCAATGCCCGCCAATTATCATCCACATAGGCATAATCGGCGCGAACAATGGGGAACACGTAAACAAAGGACAGAACGACAAAAAACAACAGCACGTGGCTCTGACTTAACGCCCGCTCATTCCCCTGCACGCTTGGTCTCCTTTCGATAGGTCGTGACATTGGCCTTCACGATCTCTTTCACCACGTAGCGGGGCCGATGTTTGGCCTCCATGTAAATTCGGCCGATGTATTCCCCCAATATGCCGATGCCGATCAGTTGCACCCCGCCGAGGAACAGAATGGCTGTCATCAAGGACGGATACCCGGGCACATCATTGCCAAACAGGATCTTGTCCAGCACCAGGTAACCGGCATACAGCAACGCCAGCAACGAGATGCACGCGCCGAGGTAACTCCACAGGCGCAAGGGCAAGGTGCTGAACGAGGTAATGCCGTCCAGCGCCAGGTTCCATAGCCGCCAAGCGTTGAACTTGCTGCGGCCCACAGCCCTCGGCGCACGGTCGTATTCAACAATGGCAACGTTGAACCCTGCCCACGACAGCACGCCCTTCATGAACAGTTGCTGTTCTGGCAGGGTCTTGATTACGTCCACCACCTTGCGGTCCATCAAGCGGAAATCGCCGACGTTTTCTTCTATATGGGTATAGGCGATGCGATTGAGCAGGCGATAGAACAGCGAGGCACTGCGGCGTTTCAGGTAACCATCGCTGGAGCGATCCCGGCGTTTGGCCAATACCACATCAGCGCCCTTGCACCATTGCTCGATCAGTTGCGATATCACTTCAACCGGATCTTGCAGGTCGACATCCATGGGTACCACGGCATCGCCGCTGGCATATTCCAGGCCGGCGAACAGGGCCGGTTCCTTGCCGAAGTTACGCGAGAAGTTGATCAACACCACGTCACTGTCGGCCAGGGCGATGGAGCGGGCGACTTCAGCCGTGCCGTCGCTGCTGCCATCGTTGATGAACACGATTTCGATGCAGTGGGCTTGCAACGAGGTCTCCTGACGCACCGCCTGGTAAAACAGGCTGACGGCCTGCTCTTCGTTGAACACTGGCACGATCAGTGAAACCTTCATGGCTCGGACCTGTGAAAGACCACCCACTTGGACAGCAAGAAGCCGCAGGTCAGGCTGATCAGGGAAAAGCTCACGACTGTGATCATCCCGTGCAGCCGCCAGTGGTCGCCCAGCCACCCCACTGCCAGGCTGACACCTCCCAGGCAGGACATGAACAACAGATAGCGCCCGATCGAGGGCGGGACGACGAAGGTGTAGAGGGCATTGACGTAAAAGGACAGCGTCGCCGCCACGCAAAACGCCAGAAAATTACTCAAGGCCTGGCTGAACTCGAACGCTACCCTGAGCACGAAAAAAAGCTGCCAATGGACCAGGGTATTGGCAATACCGATCACGGCATAGGTGGAAAATCCTTTCCATACGTTGGCCATTGCGCGTCGCGCCTCGATGGCTGTTGCGGCTGAATCCAAGCAGGCCACGTAAGCCGAAATTCGTCTACTACCCAAACTGACAGGTACGGGTGATTTTCGATCAACGGTCTGCCGCGCAACGGGCGAATAGAGACATTCAGTAATAAGCCCCCTTTGCAATTGCCAACGATTACCGCCACCCTGCCCCCCGCCCGAGGTGCGGCGCGAGCGATTGCCGTCGTCCGCCGGTCATTACTAAACCCACTGTTCAAGAGCCCGCTGCCATGTTTAACGGACGCGACCCGCGCATCGATTTTTTTCGAGGCCTGGCGTTGATCTTCATTTTCTGGGATCACGTCCCCCACAACCCTTTAGGCCAGGTCACCCTGCGTAACATCGGCTTTAGCGATGCCGCTGAAGTCTTCGTATTTCTCGCCGGCTACGCCGCAGTACTGGCCTATGGCAAAGTCCTGCAGCGAGACGGTTACCTGATCGCCTGCGTGAAGATCCTGCGGCGTACCTGGGTGCTGTATGTGGTGCATATCTTTCTGCTGGCGATGCTGATGGGCATCGTGTTCTTTGCCAACAGCCACGTGCAGACCCGCGACCTGGTTGAGGAAATGGGCCTGGTGCATTTCATCACCAACCCCCAGCAAGCGCTGACAGACGAGCTGTTGCTGCGCTTCAAACCCAACCTGATGGACCCGCTACCGCTGTACATCGTGCTGCTGGCCGGTTTGTCTCTGCTGCTGCCGCTGCTGATGCGCAACACCCTGGCCGTGGTTGGTGTGTCGATGGCGGTGTACCTGGTGGCACCCGGACTCGGCTGGAACCTGGCGAATTTTTCCGATGGCGTGTGGTACTTCAACCCGGTTACCTGGCAGTTCCTGTTTGTGCTCGGCGGCGCCGCGGCGCTTTACGGGCAACGGGCTCGGCCGCCGCAAACCCGGCCGTTGCGGCGCCAACCGCTGTTTCTGGCGGCAGCCGCCTATTCGCTGGCGGCTGGCATCGTTACCCTGTCCTGGCGCTGGCCAGAGCTTCACGATGCACTGATGCCGGCCAGTCTCAACACCCTGCTCTACCCGATCAGCAAGACCGATCTGTCGCCGGTGCGCCTGCTGCACTTCCTGGCCCTGGCCTACGTCACGGCCAAGCTGCTGCCGGGCAGCGGCTGGACGCAGAACTGGCTGGCGCAGCAAACCTGCCGCATGGGCCGCTACTCGCTTGAAGTGTTTTGCCTGGGGGTACTGCTGGCGCCCTTGGCGGACATGATCAATGCCATGGCCGGCGATGCCTTTGCCATGCAGATCTTCACCGCGCTGGTGGGCGTCGCGATCATGGCCCTGCTCGGTGCCTGGCTGGACTTCAATAAACGCCTGACCCAGCCGATGCGTGCGGTTGCCACCTGATAACGCAGGCAAAAAAAAAGCCCGTATCCATAGATACGGGCTTTTCACTTATCGCGGGAAGATCAGGACGCCGAACCTGCGGCACGCTGCTCCATGGTGCTTGGTGACAGCTTGAACACGTAGAACAGCACCGTCAGCATTACCAGGAACGCCGGGCCGATGTACAGGGCCACGCGGGTTTCCTCGAAATAAGCCATCAGGCCGACCACCAGGATCAGGAACGCCAGCGCCAGGTAGGAGCTCAGCGGCCACAGCCACATGCGGTATTTCAGGGCTGCACGCTCGGCGTTGCTCAGGCCGGCGCGGAACTTCAGCTGGGCCAGCAGGATCATCACCCAGGTCCAGATCGCACCGAAGGTGGCAATGGCAGTGACCCAGACGAAGACTTTCTCTGGTACCAGGTAGTTGGCCAGCACGCCCAGCAGCAAGGCTGCGATCGACAGCAGCAGGGCATTGCGCGGTACGCCGTTGCTCGAGGTACGAGCGAAGGTGGCCGGCGCCTGACCGTTCTGCGCCAGGCTATAAAGCATGCGCCCGGTGCTGAAGATGCCGCCGTTGCATGACGACAGCGCAGCGGTGATCACCACGAAGTTGATGATACCCGCAGCGGTCTTGATGCCCAGACGCTCGAAGGTCATCACGAACGGGCTGCCCTGGCTGCCGATTTCGTTCCACGGGTAGATCGACAGGATCACGAACAATGCACCGACGTAGAACAGCAGGATGCGCCAGAACACCGAGCCGATGGCCTGCGGAATGGTCTTTTGCGGGTTGCGCGCTTCACCGGCGGTCAGGCCGATCATCTCGACGCCCAGGTAGGCGAACATCACCATTTGCAGCGACATCAGCACGCCGGTCACGCCATTGGGCATGAAGCCACCGTTGCTCCAGAGGTTGGAGATGCCCATGGCCACGCCGTCGTTGCCAAAACCGAAGGCGATGATGCCGACGCCACCCAACACCATGGCGATGATGGTGACGATCTTGATCAGGGCGAACCAGAACTCGAACTCACCAAAGGCCTTGACCGCGATCAGGTTGATCGCGCCCATGCTGCCCAGGGCTGCCAGGGCCCAGATCCAGCGCGGCACTTCCGGGAACCAGATGCCCATGTAGATGGCCACTGCGGTGATTTCCGCCACGCAGGTCACCAGCCACAGGAACCAGTAGTTCCAGCCGGTGAGGAAACCCGCCAACGGGCCGAGGTAGTCTTGGGCGTAGCGGCTGAAGGAGCCGGCTACCGGGTTGTGCACGGCCATTTCGCCAAGGGCGCGCATGATCACCAGGATCGCCAGGCCGCCGATGATGTAGGACAGCATGATAGCTGGCCCGGCCATTTCGATGGCCTTGGCCGAACCCAGGAACAGGCCGACACCGATACAGGCGCCCAGCGCCATCAGGCGAATGTGGCGTTCGCCGAGTTCTCGCTTGAGTGGGCCGCCTTGGGCGGTCTCACCATGAGAAGGGTGGTTGCCGACTGGCATAGAAATACAACCTCATTTTGTTATTGGATATGACCATTCGTGCAGGCCTGGCACCGCCGATAGGCTGGATGCGCTGCCTCGCCGGGCACCGCCTTGTGAGCGGCCCCGTCTGCCGGGTGTGCAAACCGGCAGAGCGAAAGGGGCGAGCAGTATAGAAAGGCCCCTGCAGGGTATTTCACTATATAAAGCCCGTTATTTGGCGAGAACTCTCGGCAAAAACCGCTTCTACGGAGGGGCATTCCCCGTGCTTTTTACCACTGCAGGAAACAAGGCGGCTAACATAGCACCAAAACGGGGCAATTCAAGCTCCACCAAAGGCGCATTTCTGACACGGTTTTGGGAAATCACTGCCATATGACTACAAATTTTTCACCAAACCCGGCCACCGTCTAAGCTTCAGGCAAGCAAGACGAAAATACGTAGCCGAGCTGAAGACTATGGGCGCATTGTGGCAATCGGAAACAGACAGTACGGAAACTCCCTCTGAACACCTCGATCCTTCGCCATTGCCGAAAAGCCCACGCCAGCGCCGTCTGTGGTGGCGGCTGTTGTGGTTGGTGCTGCTGCTCGCCCTGATCGCCCTGGGGTATGCCGCCACCGCCGAAATGCACACCTCGCGCCTGCAATCACGGGAATTCAGCCAATTTGCCGCGACCCTCAGTTATTCCATGCAGCCAGGCCCCAGCGATGCCATCCGCTACCCCGGCGACGGCCCGTTCGACAAGCGCCTGGGCTACAGCTCACTGGGTGAATTCCTACCGCGCCTGCTGAAGCGTGACTACGTGATCAACGAGCAGACGCGCTTTTCGCCTGCGCTTATGGACTATGTTGACCACGGTTTTTTCGTACCGTACGCCGAGAAGATCCAGGCCGGTCTGTCGATCACCGACTGCAAAGGCGATGCGCTGTATCAGTTCCACTATCCGCAATACCTGTACCCGGACTTCGCCTCGATTCCACCCATCATCGTCCACAGCCTGCTGTTCATCGAGAACCGCGACCTGCTTGATCCCAACGACCCGCTGAACAACCCTGCCGTGGATTGGCCGCGCTTTGCCAAGGCGGCCTACACCCAGGTCGCCAAGTACCTGGCCCTGCCCGGCCAGTCGGCGGGCGGCAGCACCCTGGCGACCCAGTTGGAAAAGTACCGGCATTCGCCCGACGGCCTGACGGCCTCGGGGAGCGAGAAGATCCGCCAGATGATTTCCGCCAGCGTGCGCGCTTATCAAGGCGGCCCGCAGACACTGGAAGCACGCCAGCGCATCGTGCGCGATTACCTCAACAGCGTGCCGCTGTCGGCGGTACCCGGGCATGGTGAAGTGCATGGCATGGCCGAAGGCCTGCGGGTCTGGTACGGCGCCGATTTTGCTCAGGTCAACCAGGCTCTGTCGTCCACCGCAAGTGATCCGCAAAGCCTGGCTGCCCGTGGTCTGGCCCTGCGCCAGGTGCTGTCGCTGATGATCGCCCAGCGCCGGCCCTCGCACTTTTTATCCAAGGGCCGTGCCGAGCTGGCGCTGCTGACCGACAGCCATATCCGCGTCCTCTCGGCCAGCAACATCATCGACAAGCCATTGGCCGATGCCGCCCTGGCCAGCAAGACCATTTACCGCGACTGGGTGGCCCAGCCGACCATTCAGCCGATCGTCACCAACAAGGGCATCAGCGTTGCCCGCAGCCGTCTGTCTTCGGCCCTCGGCCGACCGCTGTACGACCTGGACCGTCTCGATCTGTCGGCCACCAGCACCCTGCAATCGGACTTGCAGGGCCAGGTCAGTCAGTACCTGAAAGACCTGGCCGACCCGGCCTTTGCAGAAAAAATGGGCCTGTTCGGCGAACGCCTGTTGACCCCGACCAGTACCACCCAGGTGCGCTACAGCTTCACCCTGCTCGAGCGCACCGCCGACGGCTCAAGGGTGCGGGTGCAGACCGACAGCACCGACCAACCGTTCGACATCAACGAAGGCAGCAAGCTGGAACTGGGCTCGACCGCCAAGCTGCGGGTACTGACCAGCTACCTGGAAATCATCGGCGAACTGCACGACAAGTACGCCAACACCCCGGCTGCGGAGCTTAAGAAAGTCCCGGTGGCCGAATTGGACTTCATCACTCGCTGGGCCATCGACTACCTGATCCAGAACAAGGACCGCGACCTCAGCGCCATGCTCAACGCCGCGCTGGAGCGCAAGTACTCCGCCAGCCCCGGCGAAGCCTTTTTCACCGGCGGTGGCCTGCATGTGTTCAACAACTTTCGCAAGGAAGACAACGGCCGCATTCCGACGCTCAAGGACGCCCTGCGTGAATCGATCAACCTGCCGTTCATTCGTCTGATGCGCGACCTGGTGCGTTACAGCACCTATCAGCAGCCGGGTAATAGCGCCAGCCTGCTCAAGGACGATGCCGAGCCGCGCCGCCAGGAATACCTGGCACGCTTTGCCGACAAGGAAGGCACCGATTACATGCGCAGGTTCTGGAAGAAGTACCAGCGCAAAACGTCGCAACAGCGTCTGGATACCTTCCTCGACAGCCTGCGGGTCACGCCGATCCGCTTGGCCGCGGTGCACCGTTACCTGTTTCCGGAGGCCGACCAGGCCACCTTCAACGCCTTCGTCCAGGCGCACCTGAAAAAAGACCGGATCGAAAACAAGACCCCGGCCACCAAGCAGAACACCGTTACCGAGAAACGTCTGCAAGATCTGTACGAAGCCTACCGGCCCGGCGCTTACGACCTGCCCGACCAGGGCTTTATCGCCAAGGTCCATCCGTTGGATTTGTGGCTGCTCGGCTACCTGCTGCAACACCCCAGCGCCACCTTCCAGCAAGCGGCCGATGCCAGCCACTTCGAGCGCCAGGAAGTCTATGGCTGGCTGTTCAAAAGCCGACACAAGGGTGCGCGCGACAGCCGCATTCGCACCCTGGTGGAGATCGAAGCCTTCCTCGATATCCATCAACGCTGGAAACGCGTCGGCTACCCCTTTGACCACCTGGTGCCATCGCTGGCCACAGCCATCGGCAGCTCCGGCGACCGTCCGGCAGCCCTCGCCGAGTTGATCGGCATCATCCAGAACGATGGCGTGCGCCTGCCGGTGCTGCGCATCGATACCCTGCACTTTGCTGCCGATACCCCTTACGAAACCCGCTTGACCAGCGACCCCGACCTCGGCCAACGGGTGCTCTCGGTAGAAGTCGCCCGGGCTCTGCGCGGCGCCCTCTCGCAAGTGGTGGATGCCGGTACCGCGCGGCGGGTGTCGGGCAGCTTCAAACTGGCCGACGGCACCCCGCTGGTGATGGGCGGCAAGACCGGCACCGGTGACAACCGCATCGAAAGCTTCGGTGCCGGCGGACGGCTGATTGGCTCACGCTCGTTGAACCGCACCGCGACCTTTGTGTTTTTCCTCGGCGAAAACCACTTCGGCACCCTCACCGCCTTCGTGCCCGGCAGAGCGGCGGAATCCTTCCGCTTTACCTCGGCGCTGCCGGTGCAGGTGCTCAAAGGCATGGCGCCGCTCCTGATGCCGTACCTGGAGCCTGGCAGTCACACCCTGTGCAAACCACCGCGGATGGTGCAGCGCTAGCCACCGTGAAAGCGCTTGGCAGTCATGAAGCTTTTGCTCCAGTAGCTGTTGCGCAGCGAATCGATACGGATGTTCTTGCCGGCGCGGGGGGCGTGGATGAAACGCCCTTCGCCGATATACAGGCCAACGTGGCCGATCCGGCCCTGGCCGTTGCGATTGAAGAATACTGCATCACCGCGCTTGAGCTGGCTCTGCCTGATGGTCTGGGCAGCGGACTGGAGCATGGCCGTCGTGGTGCGCGGTATCTTGATATCGGCCTCATGGCGAAACAGGTAGACCAGCAGGCCGCTGCAATCGAACCCGCCCTTTACCGACATGCCGCCCCAGCGATAGGGCACGCCGATCAGTTGGTGTGCACGCTCGACCAGACGATCGAGGTTGGTGTCCAGCTCATGCCGCACACTGTGCTCACGTGCAGTCTGGGTAAGCGAGAAATTGGCCTGGGCAAAAAATGACAGGCCCCAGAGCAGCCCGATGAAAAAAATGGAAGGTGCCACGGTGAAATACTCACGGATGAAGAAAACGTGGCGAATCTTAGGGATGACTTCCGCGCGTGTAGATCAAGGCAATCCGAGAGTTCTGTAAGAAAAACCTTAAGAGTTCCTACGCGTTTTTCCGGTTACCGCCTTTACTTCATGAGAAATATTCCTATTCTCCCGCTTGATTTAAGATATATCTTGAGTAATATCTGAAGATACATCTAACCCAAACGGAGACACCCAATGCGTGACCATCATTCCCATCACCGCGAGCATGGCGAGCGGCACGACGGCTTCGAGCGTCGTCACGGCCGCGAACGTGGCGACCGCGGCCCCCGCGTCTTTGCCCCCGGCGACCTGAAATTGCTGCTGTTGTCGATGCTGGCCGAGCAGCCTTGCCATGGCTATGACCTGATCCGCCAGATCGAAACCCTTTTCGATGGCAGCTACAGCCCCAGCCCCGGGGTGATCTACCCGACCCTTAATTTTCTGGAAGAAGCCGAGCTGATCAGCGGCAAAACCCAAGGCAGCAAGCGTCTTTACGGCATCACTGCAGCGGGCCAGAAATCCCTCGCGGACCAAGCTATTGCCCTGGACGGCGTGCGCATGCGCATTGAAGTCAGCAAACGCTCGTTGCGTGGCCACGATCGCCCGGCAGAAATCCACGAAGCCGTGCACAACCTGCGTCATGCCCTGCAAATGCATAGCGGGCGCTGGAACCCAACGGAAATCGAGCGGGTCCGTACGCTACTGAACGACACCGCCAAAGCCATCGTCGCAGGGCCTATTGCGACCTCAACGGAGAAAGCCGAATGACTGTTAGCGAAAACACCACCATTCACCGCGTCAACCACGAGATCAAACACCGTCGCCTGAACGTGCTGCGGGTCACCGAGCTGACCCCGCGCATGCGCCGCATCACCGTCGGCGGGCCGGAGCTGCAAGGCTTTACCAGCGTCGGTAGCGACGATCACGTCAAGTTGATGTTTGCCTGCTCGGAACAAGAGCAGGCTGCGCTCGACAACCTCGATTTCAGCCGCGATGGCGTGCGCCCGACCATGCGCGAATACACGCCACGGCGCATTGATCTGACGAACGGCGAAATGGATATCGACTTTGTCCTGCACGGCGACGGCCCTGCCTCGACCTGGGCGGCCCAGGCGCAGGTCGGCCAGGTACTCAACATCGCCGGGCCTCGTGCATCGATGGTGGTCCCGGACATCTTCGACAGCTACCTGCTGATCGGTGATGAAACCGCCATCCCGGCCATTGCCCGACGCCTGGAAGAGTTGCCGGCCGGGCGCAAGGTACTGGCGCTGATAGAAATCGAAGATGCCCGGGAACAACAACCGCTGCCGAGCGCAGCGCAAGTCGAGGTCATCTGGGTGCAACGCCACCAGCAGGCCTTGCTTGAGGTCATCAAGGGGCTGTCGCTGCCAGGCGGTCAGTTGTACACCTGGGTCGCTCTGGAGAAATCGCTGACGCGCCAGGCCAAGCGTTTGCTGGTCGATGAAAAAGGCGTGAAGGAAGAGCTGATCAAGGCTGTCGCCTACTGGCGCCTCGACCCGCACGACGACGAGTAACAGGCTACCTCAGGGTTGCGTCCTGGCCTTGGCCAGGCGCCCGCCCTGCCAATGATCGAGGCCGAGCAACAGCAGGCTGATGGCGACAAATCCGCCCAGGATCGACAGCGCATTGAGCAGCACCTGCGCGTAACCCAATTCGGCAACATCGATGAACGGGTAGGGATAGACCCCTATCACATGCCCACGCAGCAGCGTGTAGGCAAAATACCCCGCCGGGTACAGCAGCCAGGCCAGCAGATGCCTGAAACGCAGGCTGCCCTTTTCTACACAACACCACCAATAAGCCACGAACAGCAGCGGCATGACGTCGTGCAGCAGCTCGTCCGCCAGCCATTGCCAGCCCTGCGGGTGCCACAGGTGACGCAACAACAGGCTGTAGGCGAGGCCCACGAGAATAATGCTCGCGGCAATCCCGGAACTGATCCAGGGCGCGAGAAAAAAGCGGCGTAGCGGCGAGTCGCGGCCGAATGCCGCGTGACTGAGCACTACGGCGACCAGGGTGTTGCTGAGCACGGTGAAAAAACTGAACAACGTCACCAGGCCGCCCAGCAAGCTGGCCTGCTCTTGCCAGCGCGCCAGCAACAGCAGGTACATCTGGATCGCCAGCGCGCTCCAGCCCAGGCACGCGGCCAGGGCGATGAACAGCCTGCGCCGGCTCACCGGCTCAGCGGCCGCGTTGCATTTTCAGGTACAGGCGCTCGACCTTCTCCCGGGCCCAGGGCGTCTTGCGCAAAAAGGTCAGGCTCGACTTGATGCTCGGGTCGCTCTTGAAGCAGCGGATATCGATGCGCTGAGCCAGGCCGTCCCATTGGTAGTGCGCTACCAGCGCGGTAAGGATCTGCTCCAGGGTCACGCCATGCAGCGGGTTCTGATTAGCGGCGGTCATGCCTGTGCTCCAGCCAACGAAAGGTGCGCACCTTAGCCGAGGCACGGCTGCAAGTCTTCAGACTTTTCGCATTCAAGGTGCTGCTTACAGACATTCTAGTGTGGGCAAAGGCTCTAGCCAGCGCATGGGCGTTTTATCTTTAACGGTAATGTTATACTGTATCAATACTATAACACTGCCAAGGACCCCTTCCCTCCATGCGTCACTTACCCCTGCGCCTCTCCCCCCTCGCCGCCGCGCTCTGGCTGGCCTCACCCTTGAGCCAAGCCGTCGAGCTGCAACCTCAGGTGATCACCGCCAACCCGTTGGGTAACAGTGAACTGGCCGCGCCCAGCACCGTGCTCGACGGCGACGACCTGACCCTGCAACAGAAAGGCAGCCTCGGCCAGACCCTGAACAACCAGCCCGGTGTTGCCTCGACCTGGTTCGGCCCCGGCGCCAGCCGCCCGGTGATCCGCGGCCTGGACGGCGACCGGATCCGCATCCTGCGCAACGGCGTCGGCGCTCTGGATGCTTCGTCGCTGTCCTATGACCACGCCGTGCCGCTGGACCCGGCCACCGTTGAACGCATCGAAATCGTCCGCGGCCCGGCGGCCCTGCTCTACGGTGGCAACGCCATTGGCGGGGTAGTCAACAGCTTCGACAACCGCATCCCGACCTCGCCCATCGACGGCATTCACGGTGCCGGTGAGTTGCGCTACGGCGGCGCCGACACCACCCGCAGCAGCGCCGGCAAGCTGGAAGCGGGTGACGGCCGCTTCGCCCTGCACCTGGACGCCAACAGCCGCCAGTTCAATGACCTGCGTATTCCCGGTTACGCCCGCAGCTCGAAAGTGCGCGACGCCGACGAACCGGGCAGCAAGCATCGCCTGGAAAACAGCGACGGTCGCCAGGACGGTGGCGCGCTGGGCGGTTCCTATCATTGGGATCACGGCTACGCCGGCCTTTCCTACAGCCGCTACGACTCCAATTACGGTTCGGTGGCCGAGCCGGGCGTACGCCTGGACATGCAGCAAGATCATTACGGCTTCGCCTCGGAACTGCGCGACCTCGACGGCCCGTTCAGTTCGGTGAAGGTCGACCTCGGCTACACCGACTACCAGCACCGCGAGCTTGAGAGCGGCGAGGTGCACACCACGTTCAAGAACAAGGGCTACGAGGCGCGGGTCGAGGCCCGGCACCAACCGTTGGGGCCGGTCGAAGGGGTGATTGGCGCCCAGGTCAGCCGCAACGAGTTTTCCGCCCTCGGCGAAGAAGCCTTTGTACCGCAGACCGACACCAACAGCCTGGCGCTGTTCATGCTCGAGCAGTGGCAAGCCACCGAACGCCTGAACCTGAGCCTGGGCGGACGCCTGGAACACACCCGGGTCGAACCCGACAGCAAGGGCAGCGAGCGCTTTGCCGAGGCCGATCGCTCGAGCAGCTTCACCGCCGCCAGCCTGTCGTCTGGCGCAGTCTACGAGCTGACCCCGGTCTGGTCCCTGGCCGCAACCTTGGGCTACACCGAGCGCGCACCGACCTTCTATGAGCTGTACGCCAACGGCGCCCACGTCGCCACCGGCACCTACGAGGTCGGCGATCCGAACCTGAGCAAGGAGAAAGCCATCTCCAGCGACCTGGCCTTGCGCTTCGACAATGGCACGCACAAGGGCAGCGTCGGCGTGTTCTACAGTCATTTCCGCAACTACATCGGCCTGCTGGCCAGCGGCAACCTGCGCGAAGGCCATGACCACGACCATGATCACGGCGATGAAGAGCACGATCACGACCATGATCATGACCACGGCGGCGATGTGCCCGAATACCTCTACCACGGGGTTCGCGCGCGCTTCTACGGCATCGAGGCCCAGGACCGCTGGCAATTGGCGCAAAACCGCTACGGCAGCTTTGCTCTGGAACTGTCCGGCGACTACACCCGGGCCAAGAACCTCGACACTGGCGAAGACCTGCCGCGCATCGCCCCGCTGCGCCTGAACAGCGGCCTGCTGTGGGAACTGGACCGCTGGCAGGCACGGGTGGATGTGCAACACGCCAGCGCCCAGCACAAAAAACCGGCCAATGAGACCAGCACCGACGGTTACACCACCCTCGGCGCCAGCGTGGGTTACCGCTTCGACATCGGCCAGAGCCAGTGGCTGGCCTTTGTCCGCGGCGAGAACCTCACTGACCAGACCGTGCGCTACTCAAGCTCGATCCTGCGCGACATCGCCCCGGCACCAGGGCGTAGTGTCGAGGTTGGCCTGCGTACCACCTTCTAAGTCAACACCCATCCCGAGGGAGCCGGCCTTGCCGGCGATTGGTCGTATTGGTCTGCGCCCAGTCAGCGCCTGATGTGCTGATTGTGCCAGCCTCATCGCCGGCAAAGCCGGCTTGTGTCTTGAGGTAGGAATAGAATCAGAAGTGAGAGCGGTGAATGGCAAGCTGTACGCCGGTAGTGCTTAAAGCACGTGTGGGAGCAAAGCTGCCATTCACCTCTCCACTCTGGCCCGAGCCCGAACAGTTGATTGAGCGCCTCTCGAATCACAAGCGTGGGCCAAGCCAGAGCGCTCTCACAACTGAGTGTAAGAGGGTTCAGCCATGTTGTCTTCTGTTGGAATCGACACTGCCAAAGCCACTTTGGAAATCTGCATCAAACCTCAGAAAATCCGCTTCGAAGTGGCCAACAACTCCGCAGGCTTCGAGGCGTTGCTTGAGCGTCTGAAGGACTTCAAGATCAGTCGAGTGCTGATCGAAGCGACCGGCGGCTACGAGAAAGATGTGTTGATCGCCCTGGCCTCAGCAGGACTGGAAACCATCTGCATCAACCCGGCCCGTGCGCGGAAATTCGCCGATGCCATGGGTAAAAAAGCCAAAACCGACAAGATCGACGCCGAAGTCCTTACGGACTTCGCTGCACACCTCAGCGCCCCTCAAGGCCAACCGGTCAGCCCTGAACGCGAAGAGCTGCGCGAGTTGGTGAAGCAGCGCGCCCAATTTGTGCAGAGCCGTGATGACTACAAGCGGCGTCGCCAGCAATGTCGCTCGGCAACAGTGATGGCCCACTTCGATGAGCATATAGAGCAGCTGAAAGTGCTGATCAAACGCCTCGACGAAGAAATTGACCAGGCGATGGTGCAACTTGACGATACCAGGGCGCGTCAGTTGTTGGCGGTGAGCGGAATCGGTCGGGTAACCGCCGCAAATCTGCTCGCCTCACTGCCTGAACTGGGGCAGTTGGACCGCCGTCAAATCGCCGCGCTGGTGGGCGTAGCGCCTTACAACAACTATAGCGGTAGCCATCGAGGGCACCGCCAGATATGGGGTGGTCGGGCGCATGTAAGGCGAGTGCTGTACATGTCGAGCTGGATCATCATCCGTCACAACACGGAATTTAAAGCACGCTACGAAGCACTTCGGGAGCGTGGCAAGTGCGCCAAGGTAGCCCTCGTAGCCTGTATGCGGGTGCTGATCGTCAGGCTGAATGCAATGCTGCGGGACAATACCCCTTGGCGAGTGCAAACAGCCTGATCAAGACAGTTGCTCCCACAAGGGATCAGTGTCACCTGCCTCAGCCGGACTGTTACCGATCCGGCAACGGTGACTCTTGCTGAATTGACTTTTTTTCTTACAAGTTCAGCTATATCCTCCCCGCCGCAAGCTGAACCGCTTCAGTTTATTTCCCTGCAGCCTTATCGCCGATGATCCTCGGAACTCGGTGGCCTTGCCGTTTTTTCAATAATCAAAAGATAGCGCTATCTCATGCCTCAGAATGATCGTTTCCGCTTTTCCCCCGCCACCCGGACACTGCTTTCGGGTCTGGCCATCGCCAGCCTCGCGCCTTGCGCCCAGGCCGCGGCGATGTTCGCCAGCGACTCGCCATGGATGCTTGGCGACTGGGGCGGCACCCGCACGGAGCTGGCTGAACGCGGCTACGACTTCACCCTCGGTTACACCGGCGAGATGGGCGCCAACCTGCATGGTGGCTACGACGATGACGAAACCGCGCGCTACAGCGGCCAGTTCGCCCTCGGCAGCCACCTGGACCTGCAGAAGATCCTCGGCTGGCACGACGCCGAGTTTCAGTTGACCGTTACCCAGCGCCACGGCGACAACATCAGCAACGACCGCATCAATGACCCACGGGTCGGTGGCTTTACCTCGGCCCAGGAAATCTGGGGCCGTGGCCAGACCTGGCGGCTGACCCAGATGTGGATCAAGCAGAAGTATTTCGACGGCGCGCTGGATGTGAAATTCGGCCGTTTCGGCCAGGGCGAGGACTTCAACAGCTTCCCGTGCGACTTTCAGAACCTGGCGTTCTGCGGCTCCCAGGTGGGCAACTGGGTCGGTGACATCTGGTACAACTGGCCAGTCAGCCAGTGGGCGCTGCGGGTCAAGTACAACCTGACCCCAGAGCTGTACGCGCAAATCGGCGCCTATGAGCAGAACCCCTCCAACCTCGATCGCGGCAACGGTTTCAAGCTCAGCGGCAGCGGTACCCAGGGCGCGGTGATTCCGGTCGAACTGGTCTGGAGCCCGGCGGTTAACGGCCTGAAAGGGGAATATCGCGCCGGTTACTACTACAGTAATGCCAAGGCAAGCGATGTCTACAAGGACAGCAACGAACAACCGGCAGCACTGAGCGGCCAGGCTTATCGCAGCAGTTCGAGCAAGCACGGCTTCTGGCTCGGTGCCCAGCAACAGGTGACGTCGCTGGCATCAGACCACTCGCGAGGGTTGAGCGTATTCGCCAACGCCACGCTGCACGACAAGAAGACCAATGCCATCGACAACTATGTTCAGGCAGGTGTGGTGTACAAGGGGCCCTTCGATGCCCGCGCCAAGGACGACATCGGTTTCGCCCTGGCACGCGTGCACGTCAACCCTGCCTACCGCAAGAATGCCCAGGCCATCAATCAGGCCCGCGGCGTCAGCGACTACAACGATCCCCTGTTCCGTCCGATCCAGGACACCGAGTACAGCGCCGAGCTGTATTACGGCATCCACCTGGCCGACTGGCTGACCGTGCGCCCGAACCTGCAGTACATCCGCCATCCCGGTGGCGTGAGCCAGGTCAATGACGCACTGATCGGCGGGATCAAGATCCAGAGCAGTTTCTAACCCCCCTTTTCACCTAACGGAGAACACACGATGAGCACTGATGGTGCCTTGAGTAGAACCCGCTGGCTGCCGCGACTGATCGGTGTGCTGCTGTTGCTGATGGGCCTGGCCCTGCTGGCTGGCGGTATCAAACTGAGCCAGTTGGGCGGTTCGCTGTATTACCTGATCGCCGGTATCGGTTTCGCCCTGTCCGGCATCCTGCTGCTGGCCCTGCGCCGCAACGCCCTGGGTCTGTATGGCCTGGTGCTGCTGGGCAGCACCCTGTGGGCATTGTGGGAAGTGGGCCTGGACTGGTGGCAACTGGTCCCGCGCCTGGCCCTGTGGTTCGCCCTGGGCGTAGTGTTGCTGCTGCCGTGGGCGCGCCGCCCACTGCTGGGCAACCCGTCCAAGGCCAACATCGGCCTGCTGAGCCTGGCCGTGGCGCTGTCCGGTGCCACGGCGGTGGCCAGCCAGTTCACCCACCCGGGTGAAGTCAAGGGCGAGCTGGGCCGCGAAAGCGCCGAGATGAGCAGCACCGCGCCGCAAATGCCTGATGGCGAGTGGCAGGCCTATGGCCGCACCGAATTCGGCGACCGCTACTCGCCGCTGCGCCAGATCACCCCGCAGAACGTGCACAAGCTACAGGAAGCCTGGCGCATCCGCACTGGCGACCTGCCAACCGACAACGACCCGGTCGAGCTGACCAACCAGAACACCCCGCTGAAGGTCAACGGCAAGCTGTATGCCTGCACCGCCCACAGCAAGGTGCTGGCCCTGGACCCGGACACCGGTGCGGAGATCTGGCGTTTCGACCCGCAGATCAAGAGCCCGGTAGGCTTCAAGGGCTTCGCCCACATGACCTGCCGTGGTGTGTCGTATTACGACGAGAACAACTACGTCAATGCCGACGGCAGCCCGGCCCCCAAAATCAGCGACGCCGGCCAGGCCGTTGCCGTCGCCTGCCCGCGCCGCCTTTACCTGCCGACCGCCGACGCCCGCCTGATCGCCCTGAACGCCGACACTGGCAAGGTCTGTGAAGGTTTCGGCAACCAGGGTGTGATCGACCTCACCACCGGCATCGGCCCGTTCACTGCTGGCGGTTACTACTCCACCTCGCCTGCTGCGATCACCCGCGAACTGGTAATCATCGGCGGCCATGTTACCGACAACGAGTCGACCAACGAACCGTCCGGCGTGATCCGCGCCTACGACGTGCACGACGGTCGCCTGGTGTGGAACTGGGACAGCAACAACCCCGACGACACCGCACCGCTGGCACCCGGCAAGACCTACAGCCGCAACTCGGCAAACATGTGGTCGCTGGCCAGTGTCGACGAGAAGCTGGGCATGGTCTTCCTGCCGCTGGGCAACCAGACCCCGGACCAGTGGGGCGCTGACCGCACCCCGGGCGCCGAGAAGTACAGCGCCGGTATCGTCGCCCTGGACCTGGCCAACGGCAAGGTACGCTGGAACTACCAGTTCACCCACCACGACCTGTGGGACATGGACGTCGGCAGCCAGCCAACCCTGCTTGATCTGAAAACCGCCGACGGCGTGAAGCCTGCGCTGATCGCCCCGACCAAGCAGGGCAGCCTGTACGTGCTCGACCGTCGCGACGGTACGCCGATCGTACCGATCCGCGAAATCCCGGTACCACAAGGTGCCGTCGAAGGCGACCGCACCGCGCCAACCCAGGCCCGCTCGGACCTCAACCTGCTCGGCCCGGAGCTGACCGAACAGGCCATGTGGGGCGCCAGCCCGTTCGACCAGATGCTCTGCCGCATCCAGTTCCGCGAACTGCGCTACGAAGGCCAGTACACCCCGCCATCGCTACAGGGCAGCCTGGTCTACCCGGGTAACGTCGGCGTGTTCAACTGGGGCAGCGTCTCGGTCGACCCGGTGCGTCAGTTGCTGTTCACCAGCCCGAACTACATGGCCTTCGTCTCGAAGATGGTGCCGCGCGCCGACGTCGCCGCCGGCAGCAAGCGCGAGAGCGAAACCAGCGGTGTGCAGCCGAACACCGGCGCACCCTACGCGGTGATCATGCACCCGTTCATGTCGCCTCTGGGCGTGCCATGCCAGGCGCCAGCCTGGGGCTACGTGGCCGGCATCGACCTGACCACCAACCAGGTGGTGTGGAAGCACAAAAACGGCACCAGCCGTGACAGCTCGCCGATCCCGATCGGCCTGCCGATTGGCGTGCCAAGCATGGGCGGCTCGATCGTCACCGCTGGCGGCCTGGGCTTCCTCAGCGGCACCCTGGACCAGTACCTGCGTGCCTATGACACCAACACCGGCAAGGAGCTGTGGAAATCGCGCCTGCCGGCCGGTGGCCAGGCCACGCCGATGACCTACACCGGCAAGGACGGCAAGCAGTACGTGCTGGTGACCGCCGGTGGTCACGGCTCGCTGGGCACCAAGATGGGTGATTACGTAATCGCTTACAAATTGGCTGAGTAGACCTTAGCTGCTAGCTGCAAGCTTCAAGCTGCAAGCACCGCGCTCCCCACTTGCGGCTTGTAGCTTGAAGCTTGAAGCTTGAATCTTTCCTCCACCCGCCCCATCTAAGCACCATAGTCATTGAGCAGGTGCGCCATGAGCGATCAGCAGGATCTACCGGAACGTCCCGAGGAAACCGCCGAAGTCGAGCATCTCGAAGCCTCCGAACACAGCGGCCGAAACCTTGCCTTGCCGGGCCAACAGTTGCCGGACAAGGTCTATATCATCCCGATCCACAACCGCCCGTTCTTCCCCGCGCAAGTGTTGCCGGTGATCGTCAATGAAGAACCCTGGGCCGAAACCCTGGATCTGGTAGCCAAGACCCCGCATCACTCCCTGGCCCTGTTCTTCATGGACTCGCCGCCAGAAGACCATCGTCATTTCGATACCTCGGCCCTGCCGCTGTACGGCACCCTGGTCAAGGTTCACCATGCCAGCCGCGAAAACGGCAAGCTGCAGTTCGTCGCCCAGGGTCTGACCCGGGTACGTATCCGCACCTGGCTCAAGCATCATCGCCCGCCGTACCTGGTCGAGGTCGAGTACCCGCATCAACCCAGCGAGCCGACCGACGAGATCAAGGCCTACGGCATGGCCCTGATCAACGCGATCAAGGAGCTGCTGCCGCTCAACCCGCTGTACAGCGAAGAGCTGAAGAACTACCTGAACCGCTTCAGCCCCAACGACCCATCGCCCTTGACCGACTTTGCCGCCGCGCTGACCTCGGCCACCGGCAACCAGTTGCAGGAGGTGCTCGACTGCGTGCCCATGCTCAAGCGCATGGAAAAGGTCCTGCCGATGCTGCGCAAGGAAGTCGAAGTCGCGCACCTGCAGAACGAGATCTCTGCGCAAGTGAATCGGCAGATCGGCGAGCACCAGCGCGAGTTCTTCCTCAAGGAGCAGCTCAAGGTCATCCAGCAGGAGCTGGGCCTGACCAAGGACGACCGCAGCGCCGACCTCGAACAGTTCGAGCAGCGCCTGCAAGGCAAGACCCTGCCCGCCGCCGCGCAAAAGCGCATCGACGAAGAGCTGGGCAAGCTGTCGATCCTCGAAACCGGCTCGCCCGAGTACGCCGTCACCCGCAACTACCTGGACTGGGCCACCGCCCTGCCCTGGGGCGTGTACGGCAAGGACAAACTCGACCTCAAGCACGCGCGCAAGGTGCTCGACCAGCATCACGCCGGCCTGGGTGACATCAAGGAACGCATCCTCGAGTTCCTCGCCGTTGGCGCCTACAAGGGCGAGATCAGCGGTTCCATCGTGCTGTTGGTAGGCCCGCCAGGCGTCGGCAAGACCAGCATTGGCAAGTCCATCGCCGAATCCCTGGGCCGGCCGTTCTATCGCTTCAGCGTCGGCGGCATGCGCGACGAGGCCGAGATCAAGGGCCATCGCCGGACCTACATCGGTGCCCAGCCGGGCAAGCTGGTGCAGGCACTGAAGGACGTCGAGGTGATGAACCCGGTGATCATGCTCGACGAGATCGACAAGATGGGCCAGAGCTACCAGGGCGACCCGGCCTCGGCGCTGCTGGAAACCCTCGACCCCGAGCAGAACGTCGACTTCCTCGACCACTACCTGGACCTGCGCCTGGACCTGTCCAAGGTGCTGTTCGTGTGTACCGCCAACACGCTGGACTCAATCCCCGGACCATTGCTCGACCGCATGGAAGTGATTCGCCTGTCCGGCTACATCACTGAAGAAAAGCTGGCCATCGCCAAGCGCCACCTGTGGCCCAAGCAGTTGCAAAAAGCCGGGGTGGCCAAGACCAGCCTGAGCATCAGTGACAGCGCCCTACGCACGGTGATCGAGGGCTATGCCCGCGAAGCCGGTGTACGCCAGCTGGAAAAACAGCTGGGCAAGCTGGTGCGCAAGGCGGTAGTGCAACTGCTCGAGGACCCCGAGAAAAAGATCAAGATCGGCCCCAAGGACCTCGAAGCCTCACTGGGCATGCCGGTGTTTCGCAGCGAACAGGTGCTCTCCGGCAAGGGTGTGATCACCGGTCTTGCCTGGACCAGCATGGGCGGCGCCACCTTGCCGATCGAAGCGACGCGCATCCACACCCTCAACCGCGGCTTCAAGCTGACCGGTCAGTTGGGTGATGTGATGAAGGAGTCTGCCGAAATCGCCTACAGCTATGTCAGCGCCAACCTCAAGCGATACGGCGGTGATCCAAGCTACTTCAATGAAGCTTTCATACACCTGCACGTGCCCGAAGGCGCCACACCCAAGGACGGCCCCAGCGCCGGGGTGACCATGGCCAGTGCGTTGCTGTCGCTGGCTCGCGACCAGGCGCCGAAGAAAGGCGTGGCCATGACCGGCGAGTTGACCCTGACCGGCAAGGTCCTGCCGATTGGCGGGGTGCGCGAGAAGGTCATTGCCGCGCGGCGGCAGAAGATCTTCGAGCTGATCCTGCCGGAAGCCAACCGGGGAGACTTCGAGGAGTTGCCGGATTACCTCAAGGAAGGCTTGAGCGTGCACTTCGCCAAGCGCTTCAGTGATGTGGCGAAGGTGTTGTTCACCTGAAGGGGTTCTGGAAGACGCGGGCTCTGAGAGCCCGCGTCAACCTGCTCGAGTACGGCTACCTAACGCTCACGGCTGATACCGGGTCAGCGTGCGGTTCATCTGCACCGCGCTTTGTTCAATTGTCTTCCATAGCCCCAGGAACCGCCCGAAGTAGATCGCAAACCGGGCCAGTTGCTGGCCTGAGGTAACGAGCTGCAGCTGATTACTCGACGCATCGATGTAAGCAGTGAGGCTTTGCCAGGCTGAATGAACATGAGACGAAGCCGTCACCACGGCTCTGAGCAGTTGTTCCAGTTTCCGCAGTTTTCCTGAGAGTTCCAGGAAACGTGATTGCAGTATCTGCCCGAGAATCCCCGCGATACCGCCCTGGGTCGCTGGTTTTACCAACTTGCCAATTTCATTGACCTTTCTCGTCGCCGCAGGAATGACCTGTATCCGAGCCTCATCGCGAAACCGAGTGGCCTCGATGCGCACACGCTCGACCTCGCGGGCGTATCCCTTCAATTGCTCCTTGAGTGCATTCACGTACATGGGCAAGGACGACACAATTTGCCGATCGGCCACACTAAGCGCCAGCGCCTCACCGCCCAGCAAAGCATCCCAGGCCTCACGTTGCTTACCCAATGCCTTGGTTTGTGCGCACACATCCAGAATGACCTCCCCTGAACGGTTGATGTTGCTGGCGACAGTGACCAACGTATGGGTCAGCTGCAGGTTTTTCCCATACAACACCTCCCAGCCGTTGGCATGCTGTTTCACCTGGCGAGAGAATGTCAGCATGGCGTTACCATTCAGCTCAGGGTTCGAGGACATCAACGCGCTGAGAATCAATGTCCAAGGGTTCGCCTGCCCTCCACCCATCCACTGATAAATGCCAGCCGGTGAGTTGGGCAATCCCCGTGTATAGGCGACATACTCATTGAGGTCACGCACGTGTGTTGGCGACAAACTCAGGGCACCGGTGTCCTGCCCTGACGCCATGGCGCTCAACAACGCGCCGGGAAGACGTGAAGCTTGTACTTGCCAGTTTTTATCCAGCATTCCATTTGCAGTCATCATTAGCGCTCTCCTGCTCGCCATTCAGCGCGCCACCCGGTTTAACTAACAATGGGTGGCGCACGGAGACACGGCAATGATTAAAAGGCTCGACGGAACTGGAAAACTATATGTTGAACATAGGCGAGCAATTGTTTCAGCAACTGATTGAACGCCTGCGCGCCCTCAAAACTGTCCAGTTCTATCCTGCGTAGTTGACTGGCCACTGTCTCCAGTTGCACATGAATCTTCTGCTTTTCAGCCAGCCATTCCAGGCGCTTTGGTTTCAGCACGGAATACTCCACCAGGGCTTGCAGATAGCCCTTCACTTGAGTCGCTCGTTGCTCCTTTTCGCGTTGTTCAGCGATCAGTTCGTTTACTTCCGTGCGCAGCGCCCGACGCTGGTCTTGCAGCCGTGAATACTGCATGCCTTGCTGCACGCCCTCCATCAGTTTGCCCAGCGCCTCCAGTGCCTGCTCGACCGCTACGGCAGCGCCGGCCGTTGTGGCGCCCTGAGCGACCAGCCCCTGAAGCTGTTCAACCGTTGGCAATTTGCCTTGGAACAGCTGCTCGATGCCATTGGCCTCAAACACACCGATGGCTTTTTCCAGCTCGGCAAGGTTTTCGCGTTTACCGTTGAGCGTATCGGTTAGCGCCTGTAGCCTGCTGGCCAGGCGCTCCTGAGTCTCCAGGTAACTGGCCTGGTCGCGGCTCGCATCATAAACCGGCAGGCTGGCGATGGACTTTGTAGCGGTCATCACCCCAGAGACCACGACATCCAGTTCTGCAGCGATCTTGTTTTTTGAGATCTGCAGTTCCTCCAGGAAGAACTCCTCTTCTTCAGGGTCTCCCGAGGCCTCTCGAAAATCGTCAATCAGCTCATCAAGCTGGTATGACTTTATGGTGACCGCCAGCACTTCCGAATTTTTAGCCAAGCCATCAACGTACCGTTGCATCCCTTTGTAGTGCCGTTCAACTGATTCATGCAGCAATGGCAGAAAGCCAAATCTACGCTGCTCCCAAAACGCCAAGTATGCCGACACGACCGAGAGAACCTTGTCCATATCCGGGACATTAAGCGAAGCACTCAAAGCGACAACATTATCATTCATTACGTTATATCCTTATTTGGCGGCTGCGGCGTCATCAAAGACACGATTCATATGCTGGGCAAACTTCTCAATGTCTTTCCATTGCCCAATGAAGCGTTTGAAAAATATCGCAAACTTGAACAACTCCTGATTGGATTCGATACGCTGGAGGTGCTCAATCGATGTATCGATGTACACCCCGATCAACTGCCAGGCCGATTGCAGGTGAGAGGCGGCTGTCACCACATCCCTGAGTCGAGTATCCAGCTGTCCCATTTGAGTGCCGAGGTCTTCCACCAGCCCTTCCAGGTGAACGGCCGCCTTGAGTTTCTGGCTGAGTTCACCGCGCTGGCCCTGCAGCTTGTTACGTTCCTTGCGGACTTTCGCCGCCTTGCTGCCATAGATGCCGCCGGTTATAGCCGCGCCCAGCGGCCCCGCAGCCAGGCCACTCAGCGCGGCTTTGACATACTGGTCATACTCGGCTTCAAGTTTTTTGATTTCATTGTCCAGCTCGGCGAGATCTTCACGCAGCTGCTGTACTGCCCCGCTCGCCTTCTGACGTTTGATCGCCTGGGTTTTTACCGCGACCAAGGGGATCAGCTGTTCACGCGCGGTATCGCGAAACTGTTCAGTCTCTTCCCGGACAGCGCCCACACGCCGAGAAAACAGGTCCACGTCTTCGCGCAGTATCTCCATGTAGTCCACCAGGTCGAGAACCCTGTGGCGGTCTTCTGTCCCCAGGCTGATCGCCTTGTCGAACTTGATGGTTTCCCACGCGTCCCTGCGCTTGCCCAGCGCACGGCTGTTTTCGAGAATGACCAATATCTCGTCGCCAGTGGTATTGATGCCATTGGCACTGGCCGCCAACTCGAAGCCAAGCTTCTTGCTATTGTCGGCAAGTACTGTCCAACGGCGTCCGTGTTTCTGTAACTGCTTGTGCATCGCCTCCATCTTGTCCGGCATCAGGTCCGGCTCTTTGATGGTGGAATAGCCCAACCAGCGAATCACTGCATCCTTGGTAACAGGAAGCTGGAAGGTATAGTTGGCATACTGGTTAAGGGTGACAATATGCTCTCGTGTCAGCGTCAACCCACCCTCGTCGGGGCCATCGCGCTCCGCCATTGCCTGAATGAGATTGCCAGGCAGGTGCTCAGCCTCAGTCTGCAATGTGTCAAAATTGATCTGTGTACTGCTCATGACCACGTCCCTGTTAAAACGCCGACTCGGCGGGGACCTTCAAACTAATCCCGCTGTGAAGTGCCCTGCAGAGGGCAGGCTTTCCTGAAAGCCAATACCAACCTGACGGACAGAATTGTCGATGAACACCAAATGCAAGCTGTTGGTCCTTGGCCTGTCACTCCTGGCAGCCTGTTCACAAACACCAGGCCGGCACGAGAATGTGGTGCTGGAAAAGGCCAGCCAGTGCCCTGTACATCTGCAGTTGGGCCAGACCCTGACCCTGACCCTGCCCAGCAACCCCAGTACCGGCTATCGCTGGCTGCTACAGAACCCGGCCGCGGGCATCCTGCGTAGTCTCGGCCCCGAGGTCTACAGCCACCCGGAAGATGCCGGCATCGTCGGTAGCGCCGGGCAATCACTGTGGCGTTTCCAGGCCCAGGCCGCCGGTGAAAGCCATCTGCTGTTGGTCTACCAGCAACCCTGGGCCCCGGAAGTGCGCCCGGTGCAGACCTTCGATTGCGCAATCACGGTGAAGTAGGCCGCGCTGGTCAGCGGGCCATGCATCCTGGCGCCAGTTTGGCTAAAATGCCGGCCTTTTACCGCCCAACGCCTGGATTGCCCCCGTGAGCAAAGAACCCGACCGCCTATTCGCCCAGCCCCTTGGCCAGGTGCCCGACTTCGCCTTCAACGAAGACGTGGTGCGGGTGTTCCCGGACATGATCAAGCGTTCGGTGCCCGGTTACCCGACCATTGTCGAGAACCTCGGCGTGCTCGCCGCCCAGTTCGCCCAGCCCAACACTGCCCTGTACGACCTGGGCAGCTCGCTCGGTGCCGTGACCCAGGCCCTGCGCCGGCATGTGCGTAGCGAGGGTTGCCGGGTGATTGCCATCGACAACTCGGCGGCCATGGTCGAGCGCTGCCGGCAGTACCTCAATGCCCAGGACTCGATGTTCCAGGAGCTGTTGCCGGTCGAGGTGATCGAAGGCGACATCCTTGCCCTTGAGTTCCAGCCGGCCTCGGTGGTGGCGATGAACTTCACCCTGCAGTTCATTGCCCCCGAACAACGCCTGGAACTGCTCACGCGTATTCGCCAGGCGCTGCTGCCGGGCGGTGCGCTGATCCTTTCGGAGAAGCTGCGCTTTGAAGATGCCGATGAACACGCGCTGCTCACCGACCTGCACGTGGCCTTCAAGCGCGCCAATGGCTACAGCGAACTGGAAATTGCCCAGAAGCGCAGCGCCATCGAGAACGTGATGAAACCCGACAGCCTTGAAGAGCACCGCGAACGCCTGCTGGCGGCCGGTTTCTCCAAGGTCGTGCCCTGGTTCCAATGCCTAAACTTTGCCTCGTTGATTGCCCTGCCATGATTGATCTGTCCCCCCTGGTCCGCCGCTTGGCGGGCACCCCCCTGACGCAATGGGCGCAAGGCCTGCAAGCGCAACTCGACGCCAAGATGGAAAAAGGTCATGGCGACCTGGAACGCTGGCAGGCTGCGCTCGACGCCCTGCCGGCACTGGTGCCTACGCACATCGACCTGCAAAACGGCCTCAATCTGGATTGCGACTGCGATGACGACACCCGAGCGCGCATGCAGCAGGCCCTGATGGGCCTGTCACCGTGGCGCAAGGGGCCGTTCGACCTGTTCGGCGTGCACGTCGACACCGAATGGCGCTCGGACTGGAAGTGGTCGCGGGTCGCCCCGCACCTGGACCTCAAGGGCAAGCGGGTGCTGGATGTCGGTTGCGGCAACGGCTACTACCAGTGGCGCATGCTCGGCGCCGGGGCCGACAGCGTCATCGGTGTCGACCCCAACTGGCTGTTCTTCTGCCAGTTCCAGGCCGTGCAGCGCTACCTGCCGGAGCTACCGGCCTGGCACCTGCCGTTTGCCCTCGAAGACCTGCCGGCCAACCTCGAAGGCTTCGACACGGTGTTCTCCATGGGCGTGTTCTACCATCGCCGCTCGCCCATCGAGCACCTGCTGGCGCTCAAGGACTGCCTGGTCAAGGGCGGCGAACTGGTGCTGGAAACCCTGGTGATCGAAGGCGATGAAAATCAGGTGCTGGTGCCGGAAGATCGCTACGCACAAATGCGCAACGTCTGGTTCCTGCCGTCGGTGCCAGCCCTGGAACGCTGGTTGCGCCGCGCCGGGTTCAGCGATGTGCGTTGCGTCGATGTCAGCACCACCAGCGTCGAAGAGCAGCGCAGCACCGAGTGGATGCGCTACCAGTCGCTCAGCGACTTCCTCGACCCCAACGACCATAGCCGCACCCTCGAAGGCCTGCCGGCACCACGGCGCGCGGTGCTGGTGGCACGCAAATAAAACAGGCGCCCAAATGGGCGCCAAAAATTCACCTTTTCCAAAGGAGCGGGGAGCTTCCAAGGTGAATGGAGCTACTCCTTGGCGACCTGCTTGGTCGCCGTGTCACGCTTTTGCGAGTCGGACGCGGCCAGCGCCTGGTCCTTCTTGCCGTGAATCTGTTCCTGGCTGAGGCGGAAGTTTTCCCAGAATTGCTTCGACCGCTCCGCTCCGCCTTCAGCCAGCGCCGCGCTGCTGCCCAGGGCCAATACAGCCATCAGCACATACTTGTTCAGGCTCATGTTGCTCACCTCGTGATTGAATTTCAGGACAGTTCAATCTTACGCAGGGCAAGATAACGCCAAGGTGAGCCGCACATTACAGTGCTGCAAGATTCGCCCTACAGCAGGGTCAGCGGATACTCGACAATCAGGCGTACTTCATCGAGGTCCGATTCGAAGGCCGAGGCCCGGGTCGTGGCCTGACGCACACGCAGCGACAAGTCCTTGAGACTGCCGGACTGCACCACGTACTTCGCTTCGATATCGCGCTCCCAACGCTTCTGCCCGGTCAGCGGATTACCCTCGGCATCGCGGCGCATGTACACGCCATTGGCATCGGAGTAATCGATGCCGCTGCCACGTCCGTAACGGCTCATGAACGACAGGCCCGGTACGCCATAGGCGGCCATGTCGAGGTCATAGCGCAACATCCACGAGCGCTCTTTCGGCGAGTTGAAGTCGCTGTACTGGATCGAGTTGTCGAGGTAAATCGAGTCGGACTGGCGCAGGTAATCGAAATCGTTGTCGCCCTGGTTGCGCTGGTGCGACAGGGCCAGGGTATGGGCGCCATAGCTCACGCCGACGCGGGCACTCCAGATATCGTTGTCGAATTTGCCCAGCAGTTGCTGGCCTTCATCCTTGGCCTTGTAGTAGTTGAAGCTGGTGAAACCGGTCAGCTCGTCGGTGATCGGGTACTTGTAGCTGATACCGGCGTAGTACTGATCCCAGGCGTCCTTCAAACGGCTGCTGTAGAGGCTCAGGCTGAGGTTGTCGCTGGCCTGGTAATCGCCACCGAAGTAGCCCAGCCAGGGCGAATCGACGGGGCCGGCGTAAAAGGTCACGAAGCCGTCGCGGTTGTTGCTCGACAGCGGCTGGCTCATGGCGTGCAAGCGCCCGCCCTGCACTTTCAGGCCCGCCAGGCTGGTGTTCTCCAGGGTCCAGCCGGTGAAGCTTTCCGGCAACAGGCGCGAGTCGCCGAAATGCACCACCGGCGTGGTCGGGAACACGTCACCAAACTTGAGCTCGGTGTCGAACAAGCGCGCCTTGATCGCACCGCCCAGCTTGCTGAAGTTGCTGGCGGTATCGCCATTGCGGTCCACCGGCAACATGTCGAACGAACTGCGCCCGCCGCTGCGACCATCGCCGCTGTCGAGCTTGAGCGCGAGCATGGCGTGGGCATCCAGGCCAAAACCGACCGTGCCCTCGGTATAGCCCGACTCGAAGCGGGCGATAAAGGCCTGGGCCCAGGCTTCGGCGTAGCCCGCCTTGCCGGTGGGCGACTGTTCGCCTTTACGGTAGTCGCGGTTGAAATAGAAGTTACGGCTGAGCACCGTCAGGCTGCTGTCTTCGATAAAGCCCCCGCCCTCGGGCTGGCTGACGGCACTGGCGGTCGCACAACTGGCCAGGGCCAGGGCGCCGGTCAAACAGGCTGTGGATTTGTTCCCCATCTTCAACTCCTGATTTTTCGCAGAAATACGCAAGGCGCCCGCAATGCGGGCGCCATGGGTATCCTGACAAGGGCTGAATAACCCGAAGATGAGCGGCGAATTACAGTTTCGTCACCTCAGATACGACCTCCTCCTCGTCTTTGCGGTGAGCCCAGTAATACAGCGCGGGCAGTACCAGCAGGGTCAACGCCGTTGATGAAAGGATGCCGCCAATCACCACGGTGGCCAGCGGCCGCTGCACTTCGGCGCCGGTGCCGGTGGCCAGGGCCATGGGGATAAAGCCAAGGGAGGCCACCAACGCGGTCATCAACACCGGCCGCAAGCGCGTCAGTGCACCTTCGTCGATGGCCTGATGCAGCGAACGCCCCTGCTCGCGCAGGCCGCGGATAAAGGCAATCATCACCAGGCCGTTGAGCACCGCGACCCCGGACAAGGCAATAAACCCCACGCCTGCCGAGATCGACAGGGGGATATCCCGCAGCCACAGGGCAACCACCCCGCCAGTCAGGGCGAAAGGAATACCGGTGAACACCAGCAACCCGTCCTTGAGGTTGTTGAACATCATGAACAGCAGACCAAAGACCAGCAGCAAGGCCACCGGCACCACCACCTGCAGACGCTGCGCCGCCGACTGCAACTGCTCGAACTGCCCGCCCCAGCGGGTCCAGTAACCGGCCGGGATGTTCACCTGGCTATCGATGCGCGCCGCCGCCTCGTCAACGAACGAGCCGATATCCCGGCCGCGCACGTTGGCGCTGACCACCACCAGGCGCTTGCCGTCCTCGCGGCTGACCTGGTTGGGGCCCTGCACCAAGTCCAGGCTGGCCACATCCGCAAGGGTGATAAAGCCGATCTGGCCACCGCTGCCGCTGCTGGCCGGCACCGGTATCAGCAACTGCGACAAGCCGTCGATATCGGTGCGCAGGGTGTCGGACAGGCGCACCACCATGTCGAAGCGCCGATCCCCCTCATACAGGGTACCGGCCTGACGACCACCCACGGCCACGGCAATGGTGTCCTGCACGTCACCGACATTGAGGCCATAGCGCGCCGCTTTGTCGCGGTCGACGTCAATGGTCAGCACCGGCAACCCCGAGGTCTGCTCGACCTTCACCTCCGACGCCCCCGGCACCGCCTGCAAGGTACTGGCGATCTTCGCCGCGGTGCTGTTGAGCACGGCCATGTCATCACCGAAAACCTTCACCGCGACATCACTGCGCACCCCGGAGATCAGCTCGTTGAAGCGCAACTGGATCGGCTGCGACAGTTCATAGTTACTACCCGGCACCCGCGCGCTGGCGCGCTGGATGTCGGCAATCAGCTGTTCGCGACTCTTGCTCGGGTCGGGCCACTGGTCTTGTGGTTTGAGCATTACATAGCTGTCGGAAATGTTCGGCGGCATCGGGTCCGAGGCGATCTCCGCGGTACCGGTGCGGGCGAATACGCGCTCTACTTCCGGCACCTGACTGAGCACGCTCTGCTCCAGGCGCTGCTGCAACTGTACCGACTGGCTCAGGCTGGTGCCGGGCACGCGCAGGGCCTGCAGGGCAAAGTCGCCTTCGCTGAGGCTCGGCACGAACTCGCTACCCATGCGGCTGGCCAGCACGCCCGAGAGCAACACGGTGAGCGCGGCGAGGGAAAACGCCAGCGGGCGATGGCCCATGACCCACTTGAGCAACGGCGCATAGCCGCGCTTGGCGCTGCGCATCAACAGGTTCTCGTCTTCCTTGACCTTGCCGGTCACGAACAGGGCAATGGCCGCTGGCACGAAGGTCACCGACAGCAGCATGGCACCGAGCAAGGCGATCACCACGGTAAACGCCATCGGGTGGAACATCTTGCCCTCGACCCCGCTCAGGGCAAAGATCGGCAGGTACACCACCATGATGATCAACTGGCCGAAAATCAGCGGCCGGCGTGCTTCGCGGGCGGCATTGAACACTTCGTGCAGGCGTTCGGAACGGGTCAACAGGCGGCCGTGATGCTGCTGGGCATGGGCCAGGCGCCTGATCGCATTTTCGACAATCACCACCGCGCCATCGACGATGATGCCGAAGTCCAGCGCGCCCAGGCTCATCAGGTTGGCACTGACCTTGTTGCCGAACATGCCGGTGAAGGTGAACAGCATCGACAGCGGAATGACCATGGCGGTGATCAGCGCTGCGCGAATGTTGCCGAGGAACAGGAACAGAATGACGATGACCAGGATCGCGCCTTCGATCAGGTTCTTCTTCACCGTGGCAATGGCCTTGTCGACCAGGTTGGTACGGTCGTAGACGGTCACCGCACTCACCCCTTCAGGCAGCGAGCGGTTGATCTCCACCAGCTTTTGCGCCACCGCCCGGGACACCGTGCGGCTGTTCTCGCCGATCAGCATGAACACCGTGCCCAACACCACTTCGCGGCCGTTCTCGGTTGCCGCGCCGCTGCGCAGTTCACGCCCGATACCGACTTCGGCGACGTTGCGCACACGGATCGGCGTGCCGTCGACGTTGGCCAGGACGATATTGGCGATGTCATCGGTGCCGGCCAGTTGCCCCGGTGCGCGAATCAACAACTGCTCGCCGCGACGCTCGATGTAGCCGGCACCAACGTTGGCGTTGTTGCGCTCAAGAGCGGTGAGCAGGTCGCCCAGGGTCAGCTTATAGGACGCCAGCCGTTTGGGGTCTGGCGCAATCTGATACTCCTTGGCGAAACCACCGATGGTGTTGATCTCCGCCACCCCACGCACATTGCGCAGTTGCGGCTTGATGATCCAGTCCTGGATCTCGCGCAGGTCGGTCGGCGTGTAGGGGCTGCCATCGGCCTTGCGCGCATCGTCGGCAGCTTCGACGGTCCACAGGAAGATCTCGCCAAGGCCGGTGGAGATCGGGCCCATGGCCGCTTCAACGCCCTCCGGCAATTGTTCACGCGCCTGCTGCAGGCGCTCGTTGACCAGTTGCCGGGCGAAGAACAGGTCGGTGCCCTCCTCGAAGATCACCGTCACCTGCGACAGCCCCGAACGCGACAGCGAACGGGTCTGTTCCAGCCCCGGCAGGCCGGCCATCGCGGTTTCGATGGCGAAGGTGATGCGTTGCTCGGTTTCCAGCGGCGAAAAGCCCGCGGCCTGGGTGTTGATCTGCACCTGGACGTTGGTGATGTCCGGCACGGCATCGATCGGCAGCTTCTGGTAGCTGGCAACCCCCAGCCCGGCCATCAGCAGCACCGCCAGCAGCACCATCAGGCGCTGCTCGATGGCAAATTGTATGAGGCGTTCGAACATGTGAGGTTCCCGGTCAGTGGGCGTGTTCGGCGCTGGCCTTGCCCAGCTCCGACTTGAGGATGAAGCTGCCCTGCGCCGCGACCTGCTGGCCGGCTTGCAGGCCTTTGCGGATCTCGACAAAACCGTTGGCGCTGGCCCCCGGCTCCACCGTTTGGGCGATGAAGCCCTCGGCGCTGCGCACGAACACCGTGGGCTTTTCTTCCAGGGTCTGCAGGGCCTGGTCCGGTACGCTCAGGGCGGCGGTGTACTGCTCTGTGGGCACCTGCACGGCAACGAACAGGCCCGGGCGCCAAGCGCCTCGTGGGTTGTCGAGGGTGACGCGCACGGTGGCGGTACGGGTCTGCTCGCCGAGCAGGCTGCCCACGTGGGTAACCGTGCCGCTGACCTGCTCGCCCAGCTCACTGGCGACAAGGGTCACCGGCATGCCGGCGCGCACCTTGGGCAGGTCACGGGGGGCCACGCCGAAGCTCGCCCAGACCCGCGACAGGTCCGAGAGGGTGAAGGCCGCGCTGGTTTCGTTGACCACCTCGCCCGGCACCAGGTGCTTCTCGACGATCTGCCCGGCAAAGGGTGCACGCAACTCATAGCGGTTGCCGCCAGCCAGGACCACGCTGCCGCTCAGGGCGCTGATCTTCTGCCGGGCGTTGGCCTGGGCAATTTCCGCCTCCTGCAGGGCCTGGCGGGCCTGCTGGTAATCCTGCTCGGCGGAGATGCCCTCCTGCCACAGGTCCTTCTCGCGCTGGTAGCTGCTGCGCGCCAATTCCAGGCGACGCTGGCTGGCCGCCAGTTCACTGCGCTGCTCGGAGATCTGCGGGCTGGCGATCACTGCCAGCAGGTCACCGGCCTTGACCTGCTGGCCAAGCACCACAGCGACGGACTCGACCACCCCGGCAGCGCGCGGCACCAGGTGCGCGGTGCGGTCTTCGTCGAAACGGATCTCGCCCGGCAGCGACAGGCTGCGTTGCAACTGGCGCGGGCCGACGGCAGCCAGCTCGATGCCGGCCAGGTCGATCTGCTCCTGACTGAGGGTCAGCGCGCCCTCTTCCTCATGACCGTCTTCAGTTTTTTCCGACTCGCCATGTTGTTCTTCCTCGTGATCGCCTTCGGTATGGGCGTGAGCGGATGCGGGGGCGGCGGCAACCGGGCCGCCCTGGCGCGCCAGCAGCACACCCAGGCCCAGGCCGAGCAGCAGGGCCGCGACCAGCAGCGTGGTGGACTTCTTGTTCATGCAGGTTCCTCAGCAAATAGTCAGGTGAAGGTCGCGTTCAACGAGTGGCGAGGCTCAGGTCGCCAAAGATCCGCTCCAGGCGAACCCGCGCCTCGCTGCTCTGGGCCTGGGCCTGCAGGTATTGCAGGCGTGCCGCCACCAGGGTGCGCTGGGCATCGAGGACATCGAGAAAAGCAAACTTGCCGCGCTCGAAGCCACGGGTGGCGGCATCCAGCGCCTGCTGCGCCGAGGGCAGGATCGAGCGTTCGAAGGTCTGCACTTCCTGGGCCGCCGTGCTCCACTGGGTCAGGGCCTGGACCACTTCGCTGCGCAGGCGCAGTTCGGCGCCATTGCGCTGATCGCGGGCCTGGTCGGCGCGCCGGGCGGCGGCGAGGACGTTGCCCTGGTTGCGGTCGAACAAGGGGATCGGGACCGAAAGGCCGACCACATTGATGCGCTCACGGTCGGTTTCGCTGTACTGGCTGCCAACGCTGACGGTCAGGTCGGGGATGCGCTGGCTGCGGGCCAGACCCAGGGCCGCTTCGCGCTGGTCGATCTGCAGACGGGCCAGACGCAGATCGGCGGTCTGCTCCAGGCGATCGAGCAACAGTGTGCGACTTGGAAGAGAGCTGTCAGCGCCCAGGCCGCCGTCGACCCGGCTGAACGGGGCCATTGGCGCGCCGGTCAGCGCTGCCAGTTGCTGGTAGGCAATGGTCAACCTCTGTTCAGCCCGGCCCTGCTCCAGGCGCACCTCGGACAACTGCACCTGGGCACGGGTTGCCTCGACCGGCGAGGCGCTGCCGGCCTTGACCCGGCCTTGCACCACCTGCAGTGCGCGCTCGCTCAAGCGCAGTGACTGCTCGGCCAGTTGCAAACCTTCCTGGGCCTGGGCAGCGGCCTGGAAGGCGCCAATGACATCGGCACGCAGCGCGTTGCCCTGGCGCTCCAGTTCCAGCGCTGCAAGCTGCGCATCGCGGTCGGCAACGTCCAGGCGCGCACCGCGTTTGCCGCCCAGCTCGAACAGCTGGCTGACACCGACGGTGGTGGTTTGCGAACCCTTGCGGGTATCTTCCACCTCCCAACTCAGCTCCGGGTTTGGCAACACGCCGGCCTGGCGCCGTTCGCCTGCGGCAATGTCGATGCCCCAGCGCGCAGCGGCAAGCTCGGGGTTGTTGTCGCGGGCCGCCTGCAGGGCCGACTCCAGGGTCAGTACGCGCGCTTGCGCCAGGGCCAGCGACGGCAAGGCCAGCAACAGCAGGGCCAGCACTATTCGGCCTGGGCCTGTGCCTGGCCTGTCGAGGGTGCAAAACATGGCGGACTCCTGCGCCTTGATCGGAGCCCGCACTCTAGTAATCGGGGTTTATCGCCAGGATGACTCAAGTATTACAAATCTGTAATCCAGGTAAACCGTGCGCCCGGATGGCTTAGTATCCGCCGCTCGATGCACTTCACCGCTTGACCTTGCAGTAACTATAGGGTTGAGAATCAGCGTCTTTCACTACCAACGAGTCACCCCATGCGTCTACTGATTGTCGAGGACGAACTGCGCACTGCCGAATACCTGCAACAGGGCCTGCGCGAAAACGGTTACATCGTCGATTGCGCCCACACCGGTGCCGACGGCCTGCACCTGGCTCGCCAGCAGGCTTATGACCTGGTCATTCTCGACGTCAACCTGCCCGAGCTCGATGGTTGGACCGTACTGCAGCGCCTGCGTGCAGAATCCAGTACGCGGATCATGATGCTCACGGCCCACGGCCGGCTGGCCGACCGGGTCAAGGGCCTGGACCTGGGTGCCGACGACTACCTGCTCAAACCTTTCGAATTCCCCGAGCTGCTGGCGCGCATCCGCAGCCTGCTGCGGCGCAACGACCAGGCACTGCAACCGAATACGCTCAAGGTCGCCGACCTCGAGCTGGACCCTAGCCGCCATCGCGCCTACCGCAACGGCCAGCGCATCGACCTGACCGCCAAGGAGTTCGCCCTGCTGCACCTGCTGATGCGCCAGAGCGGTGAGGTGCTGTCGCGCACGCAGATCATTTCGCTGGTCTGGGACATGAACTTCGACTGCGACACCAACGTGGTGGAAGTGTCGATCCGCCGCCTGCGGGCGAAAATCGACGACCCGTTCGACGACAAGCTGATCCACACCCTGCGCGGCGTCGGTTATGTGCTTGAGGCTCGCGAATGAAACCTGCGCGCCTGTCGCTGCGCCTGGGCCTGAGCGTCAGCCTGATGGGCGCGGCACTGGTGCTGCTGCTCGCTTGCCTGGCGGTATTTGCCCTCGACCACGAGCTGGACAGCCGGGCACGCAAGCACCTGGCCAACAAGATGGTGCAGATCGAGCATAGCCTGACGATTGACCTGAAAGCCGCCGACCTGCGCACACCGGTGCATCCGCTGCTGGATGTGATCATGGGCCACGACAACCTGAGCCTGAGCGTGATTGCCCTGACCGGCCGCCATTCGGCCTTGCTGACCCTGGGCCCGGCCCTGGAAGCCAGCGCCTTGCTGCAGATTGAGAGCGGCCCGCAGCTAAGCTTCAGCCCGTGGCGCGATCAGGATGGCGACCATCTGCTGACCGCTTCGCGGCTGATGCGCCTGCAGGACGGCACCCTGGTGCGGGTGCTGCTGACGGTCAACCGTGCCGACGACCATGCCCTGCTCCAGGCCTATCTGGGCTCGACCCTCTGGGCCTTGCCGCTGCTGCTGTTGCTGATTGGCCTGGGCGCCTGGAAGCTGGTCCAGCGCGGTCTGCTGCCATTGCGCCGCTTTCGCCGGGTTGCCGAACAGGTCTCGGCGCAAACCCTCAGCCACCGCCTGCCGGAAGCCGGCCTGCCGCAAGAGCTGGGTGACCTGGCGGGCGGAATCAACATCATGCTCGACCGCCTGGACGACGGCGTGCAGCGGCTGTCGCAATTTTCCGACGACCTTGCCCATGAACTGCGCACCCCCATCGGCAACCTGATGGGCAAGGCCCAGGTCACCCTGACCCGCGAGCGCTCCAACGACGAGTACCGCGAAGCGCTGGAGAACAGCATCGAGGAACTGACCCGGCTGAACCGCATCATCAACGACATGCTGTTCCTCGCCCAGGTCAGCCAGCCGCAGGCGCAGGTGCCGCTCAAACCGGTGGTGCTGGCCGACGAGGTGCAGCGGGTGTGCGAACTGTTCGAATGCAATGCCGAGCAAAAGGGCATTACCTTGCATGTGCAGGGCTGGGGCACGGTGATGGGTGAGCGGTTGATGGTGCAGCGGGCGCTGTCCAACTTGCTCAGCAATGCGATCCGTCATGGCGATGAGGGGCAGCCGATCAACATTGGCATAGAACGCCGGGACGGTTCGGTGTGGGTGTCGGTGGTCAATCACGGGCCGGGCATTGCCCAGGCGCATTTGCAGCATCTGTTCGAACGCTTTTACCGCGTGGGTTCGGGGCGCTCACGCCTGGAAGGCGGGACGGGGCTGGGGCTGGCGATCGTGCGCTCGATCATGCAGGTGCATGGCGGACGGGTTGAGGTGCACAGCGAACTGCAGGGGGTGACGCGGTTCAGCCTGGTGTTTGCCGATACTACCGAATAAATGGACCTACACCCAATCGTGTGGGAGCTGGCTTGCCAGCGATGAGGCCAGTACAGGCAGCACATCCACTGCCTATTAGGCGACCGCTACGCGCTCGATCGCTGGCAAGCCAGCTCCCACAGGATTGGCGTCGAATCTGTTAGTGCCGACTGGCCGCCAGGATCAACGCCTTCATCTCTGCCACCGCCGACTTGAAGCCGACGAACAGTGCATGAGCCACCAGCGCATGGCCGATGTTCAGTTCATTGATACCCTTGATCGCCGCCACTGCCTCAACGTTGTGGTAATGCAAGCCATGACCGGCATTGACGATCAGCCCCTGGCCCAGGCCAAAGGCTACGCCATCGGCCACGCGCTTGAGCTCTTCGGCCACTTCGCCGGGGGTTTGCGCATCGGCATAACGGCCGGTGTGCAGCTCGATGGCCGGCGCACCGACACGGCGCGAGGCTTCGATCTGGCGCTCGTCGGCATCGATGAACAAGGACACTTCCGAGCCCAGGCGCGACAGGCGCTCGACTGCGGCCTTGATCCGCGCCTCCTGGCCAGCGACATCCAGGCCGCCTTCGGTGGTCAGCTCCTGACGGGTTTCCGGTACCAGGCAGATATGCGCCGGGCGAATGCGTTCGGCGAACGCCATCATTTCTTCGGTGACGCCCATTTCGAAGTTCATGCGCGTCTGCAGCACGTCCTTGAGCAGCAGCACGTCGCGCTCCTGGATGTGCCGGCGGTCTTCGCGCAGGTGCACGGTAATGCCATCGGCACCGGCCTCTTCGGCGTCCAGCGCGGCTTTCACCGGGTCCGGGTAGCGGGTGCCACGCGCCTGGCGCAGGGTCGCCACGTGGTCGATGTTCACGCCGAGCAGCATGCGGTTGCTTTGAGTCACGAAGAGGCTCTCCTGAAGATTGAGCCCCACAGCATACGACGTTGTTCAGCGCTTGCGAAACAGTTCGCGACTGACCAGCGGCCGACCGCCCAGATGCACGGCCAGGGCCTGGCGCATCAGGCGCTTGGCCGCGCTCAGGGCGCCAGGAATTTCCCAGTCGGCATCGGCCATGGCCAACAGCTCGGCACCGTTGAACAGCCCCGGCTGCAACAGGTAGACCCGCTCAAGCCCGGCATCGACCTGCAAGCGGTACAGGCCATCGACCACCAGCGGATCACCGTTGATGTCCTGATCGAGCGCAAAGGCATAGCCCAGCTCGTCCAGCAGGCGCCATTCGAACGCCCTTAGCAGTGGCTCCAACGGCCGTCCCGCCGCCAGGGCCTGCAAGGTCGCCGCATAGTGCTCGAACACCACCGGATGCGGGTCTTCAGCCGGCAGCAGGCGAATCAGCAGCTCGTTGAGGTACAACCCGCTGAACAGCGCATCGCCATGCAGCCAGGCGGCCACGCCGACGCTGTCCAGACGGCCGACGTTTTTCAGCTCGCCGCGGCCGCGAAACTCGACTTCCAGGGGGACGAAGGGGCGCACCTGGCTGCCGGCCTTGCCACGGGCACGGCGCATGACGGCGCGCAGGCGCCCTTGCGGGGTGAGGAAATCCACCAGCGCACTGGTTTCACGGTAGGCCCGGCTGTGCAGCACATAGGCCGGTTGGCCAACTGGCAGTTCCATGAGCGGCGCTTCAGAAGAGGTTCGACCCGGCAGCGGACGCTACCGGGCCTGGAGCAATCAGAGGTCGCCGTAGCCCAGCGAACGCAGGGCGCGTTCGTCGTCGGACCAGCCACCCTTGACCTTGACCCAGAGGTTGAGCATGACCTTGGCGTCGAACAGCACTTCCATGTCCTTGCGCGCCTCGGAGCCGATGCGTTTGATCCGCTCGCCCTTGTCGCCAATGATGATCTTCTTCTGGCCGTCACGCTCGACCAGGATCAGCGCATGGATGTGCAGGATCTTGCCCTGCTGCTTGAACTCTTCGATTTCCACGGTGATCTGGTATGGCAGCTCCGCGCCGAGCTGACGCATGATCTTCTCGCGCACCAGTTCGGCGGCCAGGAAGCGGCTGCTGCGGTCGGTGATCTGGTCTTCCGGGAAGAAGTGATCGTTTTCCGGCAGGTGCTTGGCGATCAGCCCTTCAAGGGCGTCGAGGTTGTGCCCCTGCTGGGCCGAAATCGGCACGATTTCAGCGTTTGGCAGTTGTTCCTGCAGCCACTGCAGGTGCGGGATCAGGTCGGCTTTCTCTTCGATCCGGTCGGTCTTGTTGATCGCCAGGATCACCGGCCCCTGCACGTACTGCACACGCTCGAGCACCAGTTGGTCTTCGTCGGTCCACTTGGTGCGGTCAACGACGAAGATCACCACGTCGACGTCCTTGAGGGCGGCCGAGGCGGTCTTGTTCATGTAGCGGTTGAGCGCCTTTTCGTTGCTCTTGTGCATGCCCGGGGTGTCGACGTAGATCGCCTGGACATCACCTTCGGTCTTGATCCCGAGCATGTTGTGGCGAGTGGTCTGCGGCTTGCGCGAGGTGATCGCGAGCTTTTGCCCGAGGATGTGGTTGAGCAGGGTCGACTTGCCCACGTTCGGGCGGCCGACAATGGCGACATAGCCGCAGCGGGTAGTGTTGGTATCAGTCATTGCCATTCTCCACGCCCAGGGCGATCAGTGCTGCGGCGGCCGCGACTTGCTCGGCGATACGCCGGCTGACGCCTTGCCCTCGGCTTTTTTCAGTCAAAAGGGTCACTTCGCATTCGACGAAAAACGTCCGGCAATGGGGTTCACCTTGAATATCCACCACTTCGTAGCGCGGCAGTTCGCAGGCCCGCGACTGCAAGAATTCCTGCAGACGGGTTTTCGGGTCCTTGTTGGTATCGACCAGGGTCAGGCTTTCGAATTCGCCTGCCAGCCATGCCAGCACCCGCTCGCGGGCGGTTTGCATGTCCGAGTCCAGGTAGATGGCGCCAATCAGCGCCTCCAGGGCATCGGCAAGAATCGACTCGCGGCGGAAACCGCCGCTTTTCAGCTCGCCCGAGCCCAGGCGCAGGTATTCGCCCAGGTCAAAGCCACGGGCCAGTACCGCCAGGGTCTCGCCCTTGACCAGACGCGCCCGCAAGCGCGACAGCTGGCCTTCGCGGGCCTGGGGGAAACGCTCGAACAGCGCTTCACCAGCGACGAAGTTGAGGATCGCATCGCCGAGAAACTCGAGGCGTTCGTTGTTACGCCCGGCAAAACTGCGGTGCGTCAGGGCCAGCAGCATCAGCTCCTGGTTCTTGAAGGTATAACCGAGCTGGCGCTCGAGGCGGCTCAAGGAAACGCTCACAGTGTACCCACGCGCAGTTCGTGGTCGAAATTCAGCCCGCGCGCCAGGGCACCAGGCTCACACTTTACAGCTCGGTACGCCGCCATCGGGGCTACCGTCGGATTTAACGCGTTGTTCAAATCAACATCCTGAAAGACTGTTTGGCTCATGCTCGCTGGCCGCGATGCTCGCTGGAATCGCGAGATCCCTGAACACAGCCTATGCCAGAAACGCATTCGGCGCTGTCCCAGGACAGCGCCGTTGTGGTGTTACTTGATCAACCCGACCCGCGACAGGTTCGGGAAGTGGCTCAGTTTAGGCTCTGGCCAGCTCATCCAGACCGCAAAGGCCTTGCCGACGATGTTCTTGTCCGGAACCATGCCGTGCAGTGCCTTGGGAATGCTCGGGTCATCCCAGTAACGGCTGTCGTTGGAGTTGTCGCGGTTGTCGCCCATCATGAAGTAATGGCCGGCCGGGACTGTCCATTGCTGGTCAGGCGGCATGCGATAGCGGCTCATTTCCTTGCGGATCAGGTGCTCGGCTTCGCCCAGTTTTTCCTTGTACAGCTCGGCGCTGCCCAGGGTCCCAGGCTCAGTGCCGACCAGTTGCTCGGCAATCGCCTGACCGTTGACGGTCAGCTTCTTGTCGCTGGTGTAGCGAATCTGGTCGCCCGGCAGGCCAACCACCCGCTTGATGTAATTGACGTTCGGATCGCTCGGGTAGCGGAACACCATGACATCGCCGCGCTGCGGGTCACCCACCTCGATGACCTTCTTGTCGATCACCGGCAGGCGAATCCCGTAGGAGAACTTGTTCACCAGGATGAAATCGCCCACTTCCAGGGTCGGCTTCATCGACCCCGAAGGGATCTGGAACGGTTCGATCAGGAACGAACGCAGCACCAGGACAATGAACAGCACCGGGAAGAACGATTTACCGTACTCGACCAGCAACGGTTCCTTGTTCAGACGCTCGACCACTGCCATTTCAGGCTGGCTGACGCTGCCCTGATAGTTGGCGATTGCCGAACGCCGGCGCGGGGCCAGGAACAGCAGATCGACCAGGGCCAACAGACCGCAGACGGCAACGGCGATGACAAGCAACAGCGGGAAATTTAGCGACATAGGACCTAACTATCCAACCTGAGCACGGCGAGGAAGGCTTCTTGTGGGATTTCCACGTTGCCGACCTGTTTCATGCGTTTCTTACCGGCCTTCTGCTTCTCCAACAGCTTGCGCTTACGGCTAACGTCGCCACCGTAGCATTTGGCCAGTACGTTCTTTCTGAGCGCCTTGACAGTGGTACGCGCAACAATCTGCCCGCCAATGGCGGCCTGGATTGCCACATCGAACATCTGCCGAGGAATCAGTTCCTTCATCTTCTCGGTCAATGCGCGGCCCTTGTAGTGCGCATTGTCGCGGTGCACGATCAGCGCCAGGGCGTCGACCTTGTCACCGTTGATCAGTACGTCAAGCTTGACCAGGTTAGCCGACTGGTAGCGGTCGAAATGGTAGTCCAGCGAAGCATAACCGCGGCTGGTGGACTTCAGACGGTCGAAGAAGTCCAGTACCACTTCGTTCATCGGCAGATCGTAGCGTACTTGCACCTGCGAACCGAGGAACTGCATGTCGCGCTGCACACCACGCTTCTCGATGCACAGGGTAATGACGTTACCCAGGTGCTCCTGCGGCACCAGGATGGTGGCCGAAACGATCGGCTCACGGAAGTCTTCGACCGAGGACACATCCGGCAGTTTCGACGGGTTGTCGACGTAGATGGTTTCGCCGGTCTTGAGCTTGACCTCGAAGATTACGCTTGGCGCGGTGGTGATCAGGTCCAGGTCGTATTCGCGCTCCAGGCGCTCCTGGATGATCTCCATGTGCAGCATGCCGAGGAAGCCGCAACGGAAGCCAAAGCCCAGGGCATCGGAGCTTTCCGGCAGGTACTGCAGCGACGAGTCGTTCAGGGTCAGTTTCTGCAATGCATCACGAAAATCTTCGAAATCATCGGAACTGACGGGGAACAGGCCGGCATAGACTTGCGGTTGAATACGTTTGAAACCGGGCAGCACCTCGACCTCGGGGGTCGTGCTCAGGGTCAGGGTGTCACCCACCGGCGCACCGTGAATGTCCTTGATGCTGGCGATGATGAAGCCTACTTCACCGGCTTTGAGGTCGGCGGTCTGGGTGTGCTTGGGGGTGAACACACCGACGCTGTCGACCAGGTGGACCTTGCCGGTGGACTTGACCAGGATCTTGTCGCCCTTCTTCACCCGGCCGTGACGGACGCGCACCAGGGAGACGACGCCCAGGTAGTTGTCGAACCAGGAGTCGATGATCAGCGCCTGCAGCGGCGCCTCGATGTCACCGGTAGGGGCTGGAATGGTGTGCACCAGGCGCTCGAGCACCTCGTCCACGCCCATGCCGCTCTTGGCGCTGCAGGCCACGGCGTCGGTGGCGTCAATGCCGATGATCTTCTCGATCTCGTCCTTGACCTTGTCCGGGTCGGCCTGGGGCAGGTCCATCTTGTTCAGCACCGGCATGACCTCAAGGCCCTGCTCGATGGCGGTATAGCAGTTGGCGACCGACTGGGCTTCTACGCCCTGGCCGGCATCGACCACCAGCAAGGCACCTTCACAGGCTGCCAGCGAGCGGCTGACTTCGTAGGTGAAGTCAACGTGGCCGGGGGTGTCGATGAAGTTCAGCTGGTAGGTTTTGCCGTCCTGCGCCTTGTAGTGCAGGGTGACGCTGTGGGCTTTGATGGTGATACCGCGCTCACGCTCCAGGTCCATGGAATCGAGTACCTGGGCTTCCATCTCACGCGCAGTCAGGCCACCGCACATCTGAATGAAGCGGTCGGCCAGGGTCGACTTGCCATGGTCAATGTGGGCGATGATGGAGAAATTGCGGATATGACTCAAATCACTCACGGATCAACACTCAAAAAGGCTGCGGGCCGGACGCCCACCGAAAAATAGCCGGGAATTGTACCTGAAGCTTGACGTTGGCGTCACGTGAACTGTGGGCACGGGAGCTGTGGGAAATGCTTGCATGCTGGCAACCTGACCCGCAAATGAGCCAGGAAAACCTGCGGGGGCCTGGGGCGGCGCCCAGCAAAAAGGGCAGCCGAGGCTGCCCTTTTTTGTTCAACCCGACTTATTCAGCCAGTTTGAAGGTGATGAAGCTGGCGCGCCCCTGACGCAGGACACGCATGGACACCGAACGGTTCTTCGGCAGTTCCTTGGCGATTTCGGTGAACTGCTTGGCCGAAAGGATCGCCTGGTTGTTCAGATGGCTGATGACATCGCCCGGACGCAGGCCGATCAGCGCCGCCGGACCTTCCTGGACTTCCTTGATGACCACGCCGCCCTTGAGTTCAAGGGCCTTCTTCTGCTCGGCGGTCAGGTCGGACACCGATACGCCCAGACGGTTGCTGCTGCGCTCGACACCGCCGTTGAGGTTGGTGCTGACTTCGGCGTCATCATCCGGCAGTGCGCCGATGGTCACATCCAGGGACTGGCGCTTGCCGTTGCGAATGATGTCCAGCTTGGCCTTGGCACCATCCTTGAGACCACCGATCAGGTGCGGCAGGTCGGCGGACATGACGATTGGCTGACCGTTCATGCTCAGGATCACGTCACCGACCTGCAGGCCACCCTTGGCCGCCGGGCCGTCTTCTAGGACCTGGGCCACCAGGGCACCGGCCGGCTTGTCGAGGCCGAAGGACTCGGCCAGGTCCTTGTTGACCTCCTGGATCACCACGCCCAGCCAGCCGCGGCTGACCTTGCCGTCTTTCTTCAACTGGTTGGAAACATCCAGCGCCACGTCGATCGGAATGGCGAAGGACAGGCCCATGAAGCCGCCGGAACGGGTGAAGATCTGCGAGTTGATACCGACCACCTCACCGTTCATGTTGAACAGCGGGCCACCAGAGTTACCCGGGTTGATCGCCACGTCGGTCTGGATGAACGGCACGTAGGTGTCGTTGGGCAGGGTACGGCCCTTGGCACTGACGATACCTTTGGTCACCGAATGATCGAAGCCGAACGGCGAACCGATGGCCAGCACCCACTCACCGACCTTGAGCTTCTCGGAATCACCCAGCTTGACGGTCGGCAGGTCCTTGCCTTCGACCTTGAGCAGGGCTACGTCGGTGCGCGGGTCGGTGCCGACCAGCTTGGCTTGCAACTCGCTGCGGTCCGACAGGCGGACGATGATTTCGTCGGCGTCGGCAACCACGTGGTTGTTGGTCAGCACATAACCGTCACTGGAGATGATGAAACCCGAACCCAGCGATTGCGCTTCGCGCTGACGGTCGCCGCGCGGCGAACGCGGGGCTTGCGGCATGTTGCGCTCGAAGAATTCGCGGAACATCGGCGGCAGGCCTTCAAGATCTGGCACCTGGCCCGCCGCGTACGTGCGGTTAGGCAGTTTCTGCTTGGTACTGATGTTCACTACCGCAGGCGACGCCTGCTCGACCAGGGTGGTGAAGTCCGGCAGGGCTTCGGCCTGGGCGGTGAGCACCTGACCGAGCATAAACACGGCGGCGAACAACGATAGGTAGGTTTTCAAGCGTGGTATTGACATACGGCTCCCGTCACAACGAGCGTGGTTAGCAGTAGGGACCTGCAGAAGCAGGAAAGGCCAGCCCCCGAAAGGACTGACCTATAGAAAAATTCTGGAGTTTTTGCAAACTGCAAAGCTTGCCAATCATGTCAGCCAAGCAATCCTCGCCTTGTCAGCCTCATTGCCTGCGCCTCATTTTTTTGCCTGGGCATCCTGGGCGCGCATGGACAGCGCAATGCGTTCGGCGGTACCGATAGGGATCTCGCCCACCACGGTGACCATCATTTCGCCCTTGGGCGTGGTCAGGCGCCGCGAGACGGCAACGGTCGGCCCCAGTTGCGTGCGGATATCAGCGGCAGTGCCTTTGTCCAGGGCTTCGACGAACACCGAGAAGCGCGCCAGGCCATCGTCGAACATCAGGCTGCTGACGGCGTTCTTGCTTTGCGGATCCTTGCGCACCGAACTGTTGATCAGTTCAAAGCCCGGGGGTAGCCAGTCCGAACGCCAACCGGTGGCAGGCTGCGCGGCCTGAGCGGTCAGTTGCGCGACCGGCTTGCAGATATCGCTGGCTTTGAGCTGATCGTCGGATGGTGCGTCACGGGTGTCCAGACGGGTGAACTGAAAGCGTTCGAGCAAACGTCCACCATCATCGAGCATCAACGACTTGAGCGGCAGCCCGGTCTGGCGATCCAGGTGCAGCTCGAAGGCATAGCGGTGTTGATCACGCGGGGTAAGGGTGACGATGACCGCTTCGCGGTCTGCCACCCTGGACTTGCCGGCGACCCCGAGGTCGTACCAGCTCATCAACCTCAAAGGGTCAAGCACTCGCGCCGCCGCTTCCGGGGTGTTGGCCACACCCGGGACCAGGGCCCCGCTTACGCACTGGGTATGGCCATCGACACGCACGACTTCCTGGGCTGAGCCGTCGAGCTGCAACAACCGCTCGCTGACCTTGCCGTCCTGGACGCGATGCCAGATGTCGTGGGTGGAGAAACTACCGTTACGCTCGTAAACGAAAGTACCCTGATAACTCTGCTGTTGCTCGGCCTGGGCCAGACGTTTGAGCCAGTCACTTGCCTGCGGCGAGGAGTTGGCGGCAAGGGCCGGCACCGTCAACCAGCCACCAAGCAGCAGCGGTATGAGAGGTAGCGCGCGCATGATCCTCCTTACTTAACGATTTTCCAGGCTGGCTGCACGTGCATACGGCAGAGCGCTCTCGGTACCCTTGAGGGCTGCTTCCTGAGCATGCTGACGCAGGTAGCCAGGCAGACGCTGGTCATGCCAGCCGGTTTGCCCTTGCAGCACGCCATTGGCCATCGGGCCCGGCTGTTCTGCATTCTCACTATAGCCTGCCAATACGGCCGGGCCTTGCGCCTGTGGCAGGCTCAGACCTTGCTGGGCCGGTTGCTGGGCAGCCAGCTGGGCACCACTGATCTCATCCTGGTTGTACAGACGAACGCCGGCCAGTACCGCGACAGTCACCGAAGCGGCGACGGCCAGGCGGCCCAGGCTGCGCCACGGGCCACGGCTGACCTTGGCAGGAGCGGCTTCATCGGCCAGGGCGGCGGATACGGCCGAGGCGATATCCAGCCGTGGCAGCACCAGCTCCTTGTGCATGGCTGCACGGGCAACCTGGTAACGCGACCAGGTAGCACGGGTTTCAGGATCGTCGACGGCATTCAATACCCGACGTAACTCCAGCTCGTCCGCTTCGTTATCCATCACCGCGGACAGCGATTCCTGCAAAGCTTCACGACTCATGGCGGTTCCTCTCTTGGCTGTCGCCGCTGTCTCAGGTTTCCTGCAACAACGGCTGCAGGGCTTTGTCTATGGCCTCCCGAGCGCGGAAGATTCGAGAGCGCACGGTACCCACCGGACACTGCATGACGCTCGCAATGTCCTCGTAACTCAGACCATCGAATTCACGTAAAGTTAACGCCGTACGCAAATCTTCTGGCAGCTGCTGGATGGTCCGATGGACGGTGCCTTCGATCTCATCTCGCAACAACGCGCGCTCGGGGGACTCCAGATCCTTGAGGCCGTGATCGCCGTCGTAAAATTCCGCATCCTCGGAACTTACATCACTGTCCGGTGGCCGCCGACCGCGGGACACCAGGTAGTTCTTTGCCGTGTTGATAGCAATACGGTACAGCCAGGTATAAAAGGCGCTGTCACCGCGAAAATTACCAAGCGCGCGGTAAGCCTTGATGAAAGCTTCTTGCGCCACATCCTGGGCTTCATGGGTGTCGTGGACAAAACGCACGATCAACCCGAGAATCTTGTGCTGATACTTCAGCACCAACAGATCGAACGCTCGCCTGTCGCCACGCTGCACGCGCTCGACAAGCTGCTGATCCTCTTCCTGGGTTAGCATGAACACTCCTCAGTGAACTCGAAGGAGCGTCGCACCCGCCACCGTTCAGGCTTGCAACCATAGACTCGGGCTTTGCGCAAAAGTTCTCCCCTCCAAGCAAGTTTCCTGCGGCCCTTGGTCGGCTCGCACGAAAAACGCAGCGCGGTCACGGCCGCCTGCGTCGATAATCGGGTCTCGAATACGCAAACAGTGCCTTCATGGGGCGCCTGTCGTGCGTCGCCGCGGCATTATGGCGTGCGGGCAGCCTTCTATGGATATCCATACATCACGGAAAGTTCCCACAAAAGGCTACCAGGACTGTGCAAGCGCCATTGGAAATCAGGGCCTTGTGACTGCTATAAAGGCAGCCGGTCCAGATTCACGATAGTTTCACAATGCCATAAGCGCCTGACTATTGTGCCGATCCCCCCCTTCAGATACTAGTGTCCTGACATGAGCCAACAATTCCAACATGATGTTCTCGTGATCGGCAGCGGTGCCGCCGGCCTCAGCCTGGCCCTGACCCTTCCCGGCCACCTGCGCGTCGCCGTGCTCAGCAAGGGCGACCTCGCCAATGGCTCGACCTTCTGGGCCCAGGGCGGCGTGGCCGCGGTACTGGACGATACCGACACGGTGCAGTCCCACGTCGAGGACACCCTCAATGCCGGCGGCGGCTTGTGCCATGAAGACGCCGTGCGCTTCACCGTTGAGCATAGCCGCGAAGCGATTCAGTGGCTGATTGACCAGGGCGTGCCCTTCACCCGTGACGAACACGCCGGCGACGAAGAAAGCGGTTTTGAATTTCATCTGACCCGCGAAGGCGGCCACAGCCATCGACGCATCATCCACGCCGCCGATGCCACGGGTGCGGCGATCTTCACTACCCTGCTGGCACAAGCACAACTGCGCCCGAACATCGAGCTGCTGGAGCAGCGGGTGGCAGTCGACCTGATCACCGAGCGGCGTCTGGGCCAGGACGGCGATCGCTGCCTGGGGGCCTATGTACTGGACCGCAATACCGGCGAAGTCGACACCTTCGGTGCCCGTTTCACCGTGCTGGCGACCGGCGGCGCGGCCAAGGTCTACCTGTACACCAGCAACCCCGACGGTGCCTGCGGCGATGGCATTGCCATGGCCTGGCGCGCCGGTTGCCGGGTGGCCAACCTTGAATTCAATCAATTCCACCCGACCTGCCTGTATCACCCGCAGGCCAAGAGCTTTTTGATCACCGAGGCCCTGCGTGGTGAAGGCGGCCTGCTCACGTTGCCCAACGGCGAGCGGTTCATGCCGCGCTTCGACCCCCGTGAAGAACTGGCCCCGCGCGATATCGTCGCCCGCGCCATCGACCATGAAATGAAGCGCCTGGGGGTGGACTGCGTCTACCTGGACATCAGCCACAAACCGGCCGAGTTCGTCAAAAGCCACTTCCCCACCGTTTACGAGCGCTGCCTGACCTTCGGCATCGACATCACCCGCCAGCCGATCCCGGTGGTGCCGGCCGCCCATTACACCTGCGGCGGGGTGATGGTCGACGAACAAGGCCTGACCGACGTGCCGGGCCTGTACGCCATCGGCGAAACCAGCTTCACCGGCCTGCACGGCGCCAACCGCATGGCCAGCAACTCGCTGCTCGAATGCTTCGTTTACGGGCGCTCGGCCGCCAACGACATCGTCGCCCGCCTGGACCAGGTCGAGATGCCGCAGGCGCTGCCGTGCTGGGACGCAAGCCAGGTAACCGACTCGGACGAAGACGTGATCATCGCCCACAACTGGGACGAACTGCGGCGCTTCATGTGGGACTACGTGGGCATCGTGCGCACCAACAAGCGCCTGCAGCGTGCCGAACACCGAGTGCGCCTGCTGCTCGACGAAATCGACGAGTTCTACAGCAACTACAAGGTCAGCCGCGACCTGATCGAGCTGCGCAACCTGGCCCAGGTTGCCGAGCTGATGATTCGCTCAGCCATGCAGCGCAAGGAAAGCCGTGGCCTGCACTACACCCTGGATTACCCGGGCATGCTCAGTGAGGCCCATGACACTATCCTGCAGCCGCCCACCTACGCCGACTGAACTTCAGGCGCAAACGCAGGCGCCGGTGCTGCACCGGCTCCAGCGCGTCAAAGGCGATGCACTGGCCTTCGGTTAAACGCCGCCCGACCCTGCGAAAGCGCAGCACCACCCACCCGGGCAAGGCCAGGCTGTCGGGCTTGAGCTGCACCGCCTGCCAGCCCTGGGCGCGGCTGAACAACTGCCAGCCGTGAGCATCGCGACGCAGTGCGGTAATGGCCTGGGGGTGGGTCAGCAGAATGCGCCGGGGAATAGTCCACAGCGCGTGTAACAGGCACAGGGCAATGGCTACCAGGCGCAACCACAGTGGCACATGCAGCAGGCCAAGCGCCAACAGGGCTAGCAGCAGACTGGCGAGGTAAGCCGCCAGCAGAACCCTTGAGCCCTGCCAGCGACATTCGAAGCGCTCACTTGGGCTGGACACGGTCCAGGATGATGCGAACCATGCGTTGCAGCTCCGGGTCTTCGGACTCGCTGCGCTCCATGAACCAGCCGAACATGTCCTGGTCTTCGCAGCTCAGCAGGCGCTTGTACAACTCACGATCGGCCTCGCTCAGGGTTGGGTAGACCTCCGCGCTGAACGGGACCAGCAATACATCGAGCTCAAGCATGCCGCGGCGGCTGTGCCAAAAGAGCCGGTTGAGTTCAGATTGTTCGACCATGAAGCCCTCCTAAAATAGGCCGCCAGTATACAGAGCCCGCGCCCGAGGGACACGCGACGTTGGTCCGGACATGTGAGCAAATAATGACAGAGGCCTGCACTCAACTACCTATTTTGCCGACAGCGCTCTATCATGGGCCCCAGTCCTATCACCTTGCGATAAACCATGGCCGACTCCGCTTTTTACTGCACCCTTTCCCACGAAGGCGTTCTCGCCGTCCGCGGCTCGGACGCCGGCAAGTTCCTGCAAGGCCAATTGACCTGCAATATCAGTTACCTCAACGACCATACCGCCAGCCTCGGCGCCCGCTGCATGGTCAAAGGCCGCATGCAGTCGAGCTTTCGCATCCTTGCCGAGGGTGATGGCTACCTGCTGGCGATGACCCGCGAACTGCTCGAGCCGCAACTGGCCGACCTCAAGAAGTACGCGGTGTTCTCCAAGGCCAAGCTGACCGACGACAGTGCCGCCTGGGTGCGCTTCGGCCTGCACGACGGTGAAGCTGCCCTGCAAGCCCTGGGCCTGGAAGTGCCGACGCAGACCGACGCCGTCAGTCGTCACAACGGCCTGATCGCCATCGCGGTATCGGCCGCTCGTGTCGAGTTGTGGGTACCTGCCGAGCAGGCCGAAGCGGTGCAAGCCCAACTGGCCGCCAAGCTTGCCAACGCCGACCTCAACGACTGGCTGCTCGGCCAGATCCGTGCCGGCATTGGCCAGGTCATGCCGCAAACCCGCGAACTGTTCATCCCGCAGATGATCAACCTGCAAGCCGTTGGTGGCGTCAGCTTCAAGAAAGGCTGCTATACCGGCCAGGAAATCGTCGCGCGCATGCAGTACCTGGGCAAGCTCAAGCGCCGCCAGTACCGCCTGGCCCTGGCCGAGGGCAGCCTGCCGGAGCCCGGGACCGAAGTGTTCTCGCCAACCCATAACTCCTCTGTCGGTGAAGTGGTGCTGGCCGCCCGCAGCGAGCAGGGCAGCGAACTGCTGGCCGTGCTGAGCGCCGATGCCGTGCAAGACGACAACCTGCACCTGGGCAGCCCCGAAGGCCCGCGCCTGGCGCTGCTGACGCTCCCTTACGAACTGGATCGCGATCGCGAAATCCAGCGCTGAGCCTGCTCCCGCCCTTTATGGGTGGGGCACTCCTCAATTGCGGTAGAGAATCACCATGAACAAGATGGCCGAGATGATCCAGGCCCACCTGCTGAGCGCCATCGACAACGATGACCTGGTGCTGCCAACCCTACCGGAAGTGGCCTTGAGCATTCGCGAAGCCGCCGAAGACAGCGAGATCAGCGTCAGCACCCTGAGCAAGGTGATCGGCCGCGATGCGGCGCTCTCGGCGCGCCTGATCAAGGTGGTCAACAGCCCCTTGCTGCGCGCCGCCACCGAGGTCACCGACCTGCACACGGCCATCACCCGCCTGGGCATCAACTACAGCTGCAACCTGGCGATCGGCCTGGTGATCGAACAGATCTTCCACGCCCGCTCCGATGTCGTTGAACAAAAAATGCGCGAGATCTGGGCGAAAAGCCTGGAAGTAGCCGGCATCAGCTATGAACTGTGCTTGCGCTTCACCCAGCTCAAGCCGGACCAGGCGGCACTGGCCGGGCTGGTTCACCAGATTGGTGTATTGCCGATCCTGCTGTATGCCGAAGAGCACAACGAGCTGCTTTCCGACCCGGTCAGCCTGAACTATGTGATCGAGCAGATCCATCCGGCACTGGGCGACAAGATCCTCAGCGTGTGGGAGTTCCCCGAGCAACTGGTGCACCTGCCCGGGTTGATCCAGGACCTGGACCGCGGCACCGACAAGGTCGATTACGTCGATATCGTGCAGATCGCCCAGGTGCTCAGCAGCAACAGCAAGGAACGACCACTGGCCGCCCTGCCCGCCTACCGCCATCTGCGCCTGCCCACCGGCACCGAGTTGCAGGCCAGCGACCTGCTCGACGCCAAGGCGATGTTCCGCTAGTCGGCGCTGAAGCTGACCCGCACCTTCAAGCCACCACGCTCGCCATCATGCAGGCTGATCTGCGCCAAATGCGCGCGGCAGATCTCGCCGACAATCGCCAGGCCCAGGCCGGTACCCTGGGCACTGCGCCGGTAGAAACGCTCGAAGACTTTTTCCCGCTCGTGCTCAGGAATGCCCGGGCCGTCGTCTTCAACCTCAAGAATGCCGGGGGCGCTGACCCGCAGGATCACATTGCCGCCCTTGGGTGTATGGGCCAGGGCATTGTCGACCAGGTTGCTGAGCAGCTCGTTGAGCAGCGTTGGCTCGCCGCGCACCCACACCGGCACCTCGGCCTCCAGCGCCAGGGCCACGCCACGGGCATGGGCCAGCGGCGCCATGGCCATGCCCAGTTCACGGGCCAGCTGGCTGAGGTCCAGGCGTTGCGCGCCGCCCTCGGCAATCGCCCGCGCGCCGTTCTCGACCCGCGCCAGCGATAGCAACTGGTTGGCCAGATGGGTCAGGCGATCGGTGCCTTGCGCAGCGGACTCCAGGGTTTCGCGCCAGACCTGCGGCTCATTCGAGCGCAAACCCAATTCGACCCGTGCCTTGAGTGCCGCCAGGGGCGTGCGCAGCTCATGGGCGGCTTCGGCAATGAACTGCGCCTGCCGCTCGAACTGACCGCGCAGGCGTTCGGTAAAGTGGTTCAGCGCGCGTACCAACGGGCTCAGTTCGCGCTGCACCTGAACCACCGGCAAGGCCCGCAAGTCATCGGGCTGACGTTCTTCCACGGCACTGCGCAAGCGCTCCAGCGGGCGCAGGGCAGCGCTGACGGCAAACCACACCAGCATCAGAGCGCCAAGGGCGAGCATGCCCAAGCGCAGCAACGTATCGGCCATCAGGCTGCGGGCCATGCGCACCCGCGCTTCTTCGGTTTCGGCCACGCGGATTTCGGCCATGCCGTTCATGTTCGGCTCGCTGACCGCCTTGAGCAGGCTGACCACACGCACGTCCTGGCCCAGGTAGCGGGCGTTGTAGAAGCGTGCCAGGGCCGGGTAGTCGTCAGTGCGCGGGGTATTGGGCGGCGGTGCCGGCAGGTTTTCGTAGCCTGAGATCAAGCGCTGATGAATATCGTTGACCTGGTAGTAGATGCGCCCGGCGCTGTCGTAGGCGAAGGTGTCCAGGGCCACATAAGGCACATCGGCGCTGAGGGTGCCGTCGCGCTGCGACAGGCCGGCGGCAATGGTCCGCGCCGAGGCCAGCAAGGTACGGTCGTAGGCGGTATCGGCGGCTTCGCGACCGTTCCAGTAGGCGCTCAGGCCGCTGGCCAGCATCAGCACCACCAGCAGGATCGCCAGGTTCCACAGCAGCCGCCCGCGCAGGCTGCCGCTGTCACGCATCTTTATGCTCGAGCAGGTAGCCGAGCCCCCTGAAGGTAACGATGGCCACAGGATGGCCATCGAGCTTCTTGCGCAGGCGGTGCACGTAGATTTCGATGGCGTCGGCGCTGGCTTCTTCATCCAGGCCGAACACCTGGGCGGCCAGTTGCTCCTTGCTCATCACCCGCCCGGGCCGGGCGATCAGCGCTTCGAGCACGGCCTGCTCGCGGGAGGTCAGGGTCAGCAGCTCTTCGCCGAGGGTGAAACGCCGGGTATCGAGGTCATAGACCAGCGGCCCGCAGCGCTGCTGGCGCTCGCCACCGAGGACGCTGCGGCGCAACAGGGCCTTGACCCGCGCTTCCAGCTCGGTCAGTTCGAAGGGTTTGGCCAGGTAATCGTCGGCGCCCAGGTTCAGGCCATGGACCCGGTCCTTGACGTCGCTGCGCGCGGTCAGCATCAGCACCGGCACGGTTTTGCCGCGGGCGCGCAGGCGCGCCAGCACCTCGAAACCGTCCATGCGCGGCAGGCCGACATCGAGCACCGCCACGGCGTATTCCTCGCTGGCCAGGGCCAGGTCGGCGGCCACGCCATCATGCAGCACATCCACGGTCAGACCGGTGCTTTTCAGGGCCTGGGCCACGCTTTCGGCCAGTTGCAGATGGTCTTCGACGAGCAGCACACGCATCGATCTCTCCCCTTTGCGTCGCGTTCAATGGCGCGGAGTGTACAGCCGACAGCCCGCCTGTGAAGCCTTCGCAGCAATCAAAAGCTGCTGAAAGGTTAGCGAAAGGTTCACGTCCTAGCATCCTCTCACGGCTCACTCTGCTTGCCGTAAAACCGGACCCAAGGTCCGAACTAATAAGAACAATAACGGAGTCACTCCACGATGCTGTCCATGCAGCCGCAGGCGTACGCGCCTACCCGACGCCCTTCCCGCCAGACCGCAGTTGCCAGCGCCCTCGCCCTTGCCGGCGTCGCCCCGTTGAGCCAGGCCGCCTTCTTCGATGACAGCAAGGCGAGCTTCGAAACCCGTAACATGTACTTCAACCGCGACTTTCGCGACGGTACCAGCGCCCAGCAGTCCAAACGGGACGAGTGGGCCCAGGGCTTCATGCTCAACTTCGAGTCAGGTTATACCGAAGGTACTGTAGGCTTTGGCCTTGATGCCCTGGGGATGCTTGGTATCAAGCTCGACTCCAGCCCCGACCGCACCGGCACCGGCCTGCTGCCGACCCATGACGATGGCCGCGCCGCCGACGAGTACTCCAAGCTCGGCCTGACCGGCAAGGTGAAACTCTCCGAGACCGAATTGAAGGTCGGCACCCTGATCCCGGAACTGCCGACCCTGCAGCCCAACGACGGGCGCATCCTGCCGCAGACCTTCGAGGGTGGCCTGCTGACCTCGGGCGAGATCAAGAACCTTACCTTCACCGGCGGGCGCCTGGAAAAAGCCCGCGACCGCGACAGTACCAACAACGAAGATATCGCCCTCAACAACAAGAACAGCCGCTTTCTCGGCACCGTCGCCGGTAACCATTTCGACATGGCCGGCCTGGACTACAAGTTCACTGACAAGATCACCGGCAGCTACCACTGGGCCCAGCTCGATGACGTCTACCGTCAGCACTTCGTCGGCATGATCGCCTCCCAGCCCTGGGGCCCGGGCACCTTCGGCGCCGACCTGCGCATGGCCTTCAGCGACGACCAGGGCCAGGCCCGCGGCGGCAACATCGACAACACCGCGCTCAACGGCATGCTCAGCTACGGCCTCAATGGCCACAAGCTCAGCGCCGGCTACCAGCACCTGTCCGGCGACACCGCCTTCCCCTATGTCGATGGCGCCGACCCGTACCTGGTCAACTTCGTGCAGATCAACGACTTTGCCGGCGCCGACGAGCGCTCCTGGCAGGCTCGTTACGACTATGACTTCACCAAGCTGGGCATCCCCGGCCTGACCTTCATGACCCGCTACATCAGCGGCGATAATGTCAGCCTGGCCGATGGCGGTGAGGGCAAGGAGTGGGAACGCAACACCGAGTTCAAGTACGTGGTGCAAAGTGGCGCCCTGAAAAACGTCGCCGTGCGCCTGCGCAACGCCACCTTCCGTTCCAACTTCGCCCGCGATGCCGACGAAGTGCGACTGCTGGTGAGTTACAGCCTTGCGCTGTGGTAATCCCCGACAACAATAATGCTCACGGAGATAGACGATGACTTTTTCACTGCGCCGTATTGCCCTCGCCACCGGTTGCCTGCTGCTTGCCGGTAACGTCCTGGCCGCAGAACCGAAACGCCCCGAATGCATCGCCCCGGCCTCGCCCGGCGGTGGCTTCGACCTGACCTGCAAGCTGGTGCAAAGCGCCCTGATCAACGAGAAGATCCTCAGCAAGCCGATGCGCGTCACCTACATGCCCGGTGGTGTCGGCGCGGTGGCCTATAACGCTGTGGTCGCCCAGCGTCCGGCCGATGCCGGCACCCTGGTGGCCTGGTCCAGTGGTTCGCTGCTGAACCTGGCACAAGGCAAGTTCGGCCGCTTCGACGAGAACGCCGTGCGCTGGCTGGCGGCGGTGGGCACCAGTTACGGTGCCATCGCAGTGAAAAGCGATTCGCCCTACAAGACCCTCGACGATCTGGTCGCAGCCCTGAAAAAAGACCCGAGCAAGGTGGTGATCGGCTCCGGCGGTACCGTCGGCAGCCAGGACTGGATGCAGACCGCGCTGATCGCCAAGGCCGCCGGGATCAACCCGCGCGACCTGCGCTATGTAGCCCTGGAAGGCGGCGGCGAAATCGCCACGGCGCTGCTCGGCGGCCATATTCAGGTCGGCAGTACCGATATCTCCGACTCCATGCCGCACATCCAGAGCGGAGACATGCGCCTGCTCGCGGTGTTTGCCGAAACCCGCCTGGACGAGCCGGAAATGAAGAACATCCCCACCGCCAAGGAACAGGGCTATGACATCGTCTGGCCGGTGGTGCGCGGTTTCTACCTCGGGCCGAAAGTGACCGATGAAGAGTACGACTGGTGGAAAGCCTCGTTCGACAAGCTGCTGGCCTCGGAAGAGTTCGCCAAGCTGCGCGACCAGCGCGAGCTGTTCCCTTTCGCCATGACCGGCGCCGAGCTGGACACCTACGTGAAGAAACAGGTGGCTGACTACAAGGCCCTGGCCAAGGAATTTGGCTTGATTCAGTAAGCCTCTCCCCTTTCGAACGCATCGCGGGGCAAGCCCGCTCCCACAGACGCAGCGTTGACCTGTGGGAGCGGGCTTGCCCCGCGAAAAGAGGATTCCCCAATGATCCTGCAACGCCTCTTCGCCCTGTTTTTGCTGGCGGTGTGCGCCGCCCTGGCAGTGATGGCCTGGCCCTACCAGGCAGCTTTTTCCTACGAACCGGTCGGGCCACGCGCCTATCCCTTGCTGATGCTCGGCCTGATGGCTGCGGGCCTTGTGTACCTGGCCTTTCGCCCCACGCCCATCGTCCGCAAGGATGACGAGCCCGAACTGGACCGCGAAACCCTGAACAAGATCGGCCTCTGCGTCGCCTTGCTGCTGGTCTTCGCCGCTACCTTCGAGCCGCTGGGTTTCATTGTCAGCAGCATCCTCATCGGCGTGCCGATGGCGCGCCTGTATGGCGGACGCTGGCTGCCCAGCGTGGTGATCATCGGCCTGATGAGCATCGCCCTGTACTGGCTGTTCGACCGTGTGATGGATGTGCCCCTGCCCCTCGGCCTGCTCGACGTTCTGGAGAACTGACATGGATACGCTTGGCTATCTCGGCCAGGGCTTCGGCATCGCCCTGAGCCCCTACAACCTGGTTACTGCCCTCACCGGCACACTGATCGGCACCGTGGTCGGCCTGTTGCCGGGCCTGGGCCCGATCAACGGCGTGGCGCTGCTGATCCCGATTGCCTTTGCCCTCGGCCTGCCGCCGGAGTCGGCGCTGATCCTGCTGGCAGCGGTGTACCTGGGCTGCGAATACGGTGGGCGGATCAGCTCGATCCTGCTCAACATCCCCGGTGAAGCCTCGACGGTAATGACCACCCTCGACGGCTACCCCATGGCCCGCCAGGGCCTGGCCGGAGTGGCGCTGTCGCTGTCGGCCTGGAGCTCGTTCATCGGCGCCTTAATCGCTACCTGTGGCATGGTGCTGTTCGCACCGCTATTGGCGAAATGGGCGATCGCCTTTGGCCCGGCGGAATATTTCGTGCTGATGGTGTTCGCCATTGTCTGCCTCGGCGGCATGGCCGGTGACCGGCCGTTGAAGACCTTCATCGCGGCGCTGATCGGGCTGTTTCTCTCCAGCGTCGGCATCGACGCCAACAGCGGTGTGTACCGTTTTACCGGTGACAGCGTGCACCTCGCCGACGGCATCCAGTTCGTGGTGCTGGTCCTGGGCCTGTTCTCCATCAGCGAGATCCTCCTGCTGCTGGAAAAAACCCATCACGGCCACGAAGCGGTGAAAGCCACCGGACGCATGCTGTTCAACTTCAAGGAAGCGGCCTCGGTGTTCCTGGTCAACATTCGCTGCGGCCTGCTCGGTTTCATCATGGGCGTGTTGCCCGGTGCCGGCGCAACCCTGGCCAGCGCCGTGGCCTACATGACCGAGAAGCGCATTGCCGGTGCCAGCGGCACCTTCGGCAAGGGTGACAAACGCGGCCTGGCGGCGCCGGAAACCGCCATCGGTGCTTCCTGCTGCGGCGCCCTGGTACCGATGCTGACCCTCGGCGTACCGGGTTCGGGCACCACGGCGGTGATGATCGGTGCCCTGACCCTGTACAACATCACCCCGGGGCCAATGCTGTTCGAACAGCAGCCAGACATCGTCTGGGGCCTGATCGCCTCGTTGTTTATCGCCAATATCATGCTGGTGATCCTCAACATCCCGATGATCCGCATCTTCACCCGCATCCTCGCCGTGCCGAACTGGGCACTGGTGCCGGTGATCGCGATCATCACCGCGATCGGTGTGTACGCAGTGCATGCCACCACCTTCGACCTGTTCCTGATGATCGGCATCGGCATCTTCGGCTACATCCTGCGCAAGCTGGACTTCCCACTGTCGCCGATCCTCCTCGGCTTCATCCTCGGTGGGCTGATGGAGCAGAACCTGCGCCGTGCGCTGTCGATCTCCAACGGCGCCCTGGACATCCTCTGGTCGAGCCCGATCAGCGTCAGCGTGTGGGGCCTGACCATCGCCATGATGCTCCTGCCGCTGCTGCGCATCTGGCGCAAGCGCAGCCTTCAGCGCCGTGCCCTGGCCGATGTCTGATGGCCGCCTGAAACTGTACTGGGCCACCGGCCTGGTCGGCTTGGCTGGCGGTTACCTCGCCAGCAGGGTCGGCTGGCCACTGCCATGGATGGTCGGCTCGTTGCTGGCGATCATCCTGGTGCGTTGCCTGACGCCCTGGCAACTGAGCGAGATCCCCGGTGGGCGCAAATGCGGGCAGTGGATCATCGGCATCGGTATCGGCCTGCACTTCACCCCGGCGGTGGTCGAGCAGGTGGCGAGCAACTTCGGTTTGATTTTCTGCGGGGCACTGATCACCAGCGTCTCCAGTGTGGTCGGGGTGTGGTTGCTGCGCCGTACTGGTGAAGACCGCGCCACGGCGTTCTTTTCCAGCATGCCCGGCGGCTCCGGGGAGATGGTCAACCTCGGCGCCCGCAACGGCGCGGTGCTCAGCCAGGTGGCGGCAGCGCAGAGTTTGCGGGTACTGGCGGTGGTGCTGTGCGTGCCGGCGCTGTTCAAGTTTTTGCTCGGCAATGGCGTGCCGTTGACCCACACCGGCAGCGTCAACTGGAGCTGGCTGGTAGTGATCTGCCCGCTGGGCGTGTTGCTGGCCCTGGGTTGGCAGCGCTTGAAACAACCCAACCCGTGGCTGTTCGGGCCGTTGCTGGTGGCGGCGGTGGCCAGTGTCAGCGCCAACCTGCAGGTTGCCCTGCCCGACGGCGCCAGCCAGATCGGCCAATGGCTGATCGGCAGCGGCCTGGGCTGCCACTTCAACCGCGCGTTCTTTCGCCGGGCGCCGTCGTTTCTCGGGCGCACCTTGATCGCCACGGCCTTGACCATGCTGATCGCCGGTATCGCCGCCTGCGTGCTCAGCGTCATGACCAACCTCGACCTGCGCTCGTTGACCCTGGGCATGATGCCCGGCGGCATCGCCGAAATGAGCCTGACCGCCGAAACCTTGCAACTGTCGGTACCGCTGGTCACGGCGCTGCAGGTGATGCGTTTGCTGTTCGTGCTGTTTCTGGCCGAGCCGTTGTTCAGGCATTGGGACAAACGCTGCGACTGAAACAAAAAAAGAGGAAGCCAAGGCTTCCTCTTCTTCTTTACGCGCTTACCAGGTGAAACGCACCCCGACGTTGGCACCGAACGGCTTCTCGATCTTGTCGCCGTTGCTGTAATCGATATCGGCATGCAACTGCAGGCGCTCGGACAGCGACACGGCAATACCGGCACCGACCTCGGCACGCGAGCCGGACAGGTCGTTGTTGAACACGTTGTCGTTGACCTTGACCTGGTTGTTCTTGGCGAACTCATGCACCGCGGCAGCGCGCAGATACGGCTGGGCAAAACGGCCCTCGCCCAGGTCGAAGTTGCGACCCACCGTGGCACCGGCTTTGCCAAGCACCGAGGTAGTACGGTCACCTTCAGCCTTCAGGCCGCTGTCCAGGTCGTAGGACGCACCCTGGATGCTCACGGCCGACACTTGGGCGAAAGGTTCAACGAAGTAGCCGTCATCGAGCTTGATGTGACGACCGAACTCGGCCGATGCACCCACACCGCTGGTCTTGTAGTTACCCTTGGCCTGGCTGCCGTCGCTCATCGCCACCTTGGACTTGTTGTCGAAGCGGTTGACCTTGGCCACCGCGTCGAAGTAGTAACCGCTGTCCTGATCCAGCCAGGTGGTGTAGGCACCGGCGTAGTAGCTGTCGACCGTACCGCTGGTACCACGGCTCAGGTCCAGGTCCGACTTGCTATGACCGGCCAGTACGCCAACCAGCCATTGGCTGTCGCCCACCTGGGCATCGGCACCCAGGGTGAAGCCCTGCTGGGTTTGCTTATAGGCGGTGCCAGACGATTCGGCAACGTTGTACTTGCTGCCGTAGGCCCGGCCCCAGGCACCGCTTTTACCTTCGTTGTAGCGCAACTCGCCCATGCGGGTGCGCAGCGACGACAGCTCGCCGTACCACACGGTCGGTGCGGTGTTGAACAGCGCCAGGACCGAACGGGTGCCGGGGCTGATGACCTTTTTCTCAGTGTCCAGGTGCCAGTCGTTGCCTTCCTTGGTCAGACCGTAGGAAAACGCACCCAGGTCTACAGGACCGTTCAACAGGCTGAATTCGGCATCGCCGCCACCGGTAGTGACCACGGTGATCCGCTCAACGGCGGCCGGGTCATGACCACTGGCACTGATGGCGAGGGTATGCTGACCATCGGCCTGACCGCTGACATTGAGCAGGTCAGCTTCGCCAGTGGCGAAGTCAGCCGATATATGAAAGGTGCCGTTGCCAGACAACTCTCCCAGGTCAAGGCGATAGAACTGGCCAGGCTCGCCGAATTGCACATGACCGCCCTGCAGGCTCAACTGCTCAACCTGGCTGTCGCCAATCAGCGCCCAGGTGCTGTCGCCATTGAGCGCCAATGCGTCGACGTTTTCCAGGCGCCCCTTGAACAGCGATTGATCGTTCAGGCTCAGTTGCGCCGCGCCGCCCGCGGCGACGATCACGTCACCTTCCAGGCTGGCGTTGCTCAAGTCCAGATTTGCAGTGCTGCCTTCACCAACCAGGATGTTACCGGCCAGGGTGCTGCGGCTGACCTGCATATCCGCCGAGCCGGCGTTCTTGAGCTCAAGCAAGTTGCCGTTGGCGCCTTCCAGGCTCGAACCATTGAGCACGTCGATACGGGCGGTAGTTGCAGAGTCCACCACCAGGGCCGCTCCAGTCCCCCCGATCACTTTGCTATTGTCCAGGAGCAACGTCGGGGCCTGCTCGTTGGCTTCAGAGCCATAGTATTCATGAGACAAACGTACACCGCTCTCGGCGCCCTTGATCACGCTGTTGTGCACCTGGGCCTGGCCGCCGATCATCAACAGACCATCAGCCGTAGCACCGGTCAGGCTCGAGTCTTTGAGCGACAGATTGCTATAGGCGCTGAGGGTTGCACCAAATCGGCCACCGTTGATTTCGCTGCTCTGGACCTGGACCTCAGAACCGGTTGCCGAACCATCGAGCAATCGACCAATCGTCAGGCCGTTGCCCTGGGCGCTATCGATACGTGCGTTGGCGATACGGGCGGTACTGCTCACCAGGGCAACAGCGTTGTTCGAGCCGCCGGCAGTGACGGTGCCACCTTCGATGTTCAGTTGGCCCTTGCGCACTTGAATGTGCTCGGTACGCGCACCCTGTACATTCAGAGTGGCATTTTCCAATACGCGATAGTTGTAGGACGGCGTCCCCGAGGTAGCGGTAAAGGTCTGGTTGCTTTCGACAACCTTGGTGATAGCCAGGGCCTGAGCCGATGCCATCACCAAGGGAGCGACAAGGGCTGCCTGCAGGGCGCACGAAAGCGCCGAGGGTTTGAAGATGCTTGGCTTGGTCATGAGATTCTACTCCGCAGCATTGAGACTATTCAGTTCCGGATTAAACAGAGCCAACTAGTTCAAGCCCCGTTTGTTCGGAGCGCAGAATAGAAACTTCTGACAGAATCTTATGTAGGAATATTCCTCATAAGAAGTAGGCGCAATCAACAGGTAGTGTCGCGCCTATATAGAAAAAATGAAGCCGAGCATTGCTCGGCTTCATTCATTATCAAACAATCAGCTTATGGCCTTCCTGGGCAAAGCCCGGTCCCCTGTTCGCCAAAGTAGTAGTAAGACTTCACTGGAGAACGGCCAATTGCCTGGCCACCACGTTCCTGAATCCAATACAGCTCGACAAAGCCGCTGCGTAGCGGTTCCATGCAGGGAATCCATGGGATTATGAGATTTACCCCAGTGTCAACTTCGTTTTGATTGAGTACTTCCCGTGTAAAAGATGAACGCGTCGCTTCGACAGGCACCGAATTGGTAAAACCTTCCAGGCCCAGCCAGTGCAAAGTAATGGTGTCGCCCACTTGAAGATGTTGAGCATCAAGAATCCTGGCATTAACGCCTCGCCATGGAAAATCGGAACAACTGATACCCACTTGGTTACCGAGCAAATTCAACTCAGGCTCGTTGACCGCTGCCAATGGAATGGCACTGACATCCACCAATTGACTGTCCGACGACTGGAAGTTGGTGGTGGTCGCATTGGCAAAAATTTTATAGAACAGCGGAATGTCCGTTCCATTGCCGACCGTGACAATATCGTCCCAGCTGATCTGCAACGGGATCGAGTCACCGGGATTGTCTGTGCTCAGCACTGTGTAGGTGGCCACCAACAGGTTTTCCGGACCATAGTAAAGCCGAATAACCTCCCCCGTTTGCGCAGGATCATACAGGGTAAAACTGACGTCGGCAGGCTGGCCTGCATCCTCTGAGCGCAGAAGATTCAGTTCCTCCGTCGACGAGGTCAGGAGCGGAACATCCAGCTCCGGATTGACCGGACCGGGCTCGCCCGGGTTAGGCGGCCCAATCAACTCCAGGTCAACTTCCACGTCCAGGACAGGAGAAGGGTAGGTTTTGCTGCGGATGACTTCATAGCGCACTTTGGCCGTATGCGCGGTCCCCTCGACCCCGTTGGAAATAGTCCCCCACGATGCAGTAAACGGCAAAGGCCAGTTAGGCGTTGGCGGCAGGAAGACTCGATCCACATAACGATCATTCCAATACACACGTACTTCATCGCCCGCCAGGGCATTGGTATATTCATCCACCTCGATCAGCACGCCTTCACGTGCCTCGACAATATCAATGGGCGCTGCATCCACCCTGGGTGGTAGCAGGTCGATGGGCGTTGGCTCGAGGATTACGAATACTTGCTGACGGTGTGCCAGCTTGCTCGGATTGCCGGCCCGGTCTTCCAGTATATAGGTCACCTGCTTGGTACCCGGCCCAGCAAGGAGCAACTCTTCTGTTGTCAGCACTACATTGATGGGCCTTTCACTGACCAGCCCGCCCTTATTGGGTTGCGACTGCTCATCGCCAAAGAGGATTGCCCAATAGTCACCCACTTGCGGGTCAAGGTAGTCTGGAATCTGCAACACTAACTGATTGTCGTGCGCTTCCAGATACTCAGGCGTCACCGTGGCATCCGGCAGATCCGCCGGAAGAATGATGGCCGCTGGAAAAGCGCCAAGATTCGGATCTAGCCTGTCGACTGTTACCGTAAGATTTTGCGAAACCCCATCATTGGGATTTATGGAGTTGACTACATCAAAGTAGACGATTTTCTCACCGTGAGACTCAAGCACCGGATCCTGCAGCGTCACGGGAATGGGAAACGAGACCACATGGGGCACCGGCAACTCAAAACTGTGAACGGGCCTTTCGTTAATGTAAACGGTTACCGTATCGATGGTACTGGGCGGCCCGACTGTAGTAAAAGCCGGAATGTCCACCTTGAGCCCTTCGGGGATTTTCGGTGTACGCAGCAAATTAATCTGTCCCCCTTCAATATTTTGCTCTGTGTTAGTGGGAACAGGCGGATTGAACAAATTTCGAAAACGTCTAGGCTGCGGCGCTCGCGTCTTGGCTTTTACAGTCGGCACACCGGTTGTCTCTTCAAACTTGGTCATCTTGGTATCTCCTGAAAATATAAATAGATTTGGAACACCATCAGCACCACACCGTCGGCCCAGCCGCCACCCTGCCGTCCAGCAGCCAAGTGGTAACAAAGCCAAACATTGTTAAAAGCAGAACGTCACCCTAAGTACGGGTGCTCAGCACTTCACCGTGCTGAACAAAACCTCATGCACGACACTGTTCAAGTTTCCGGATCACAGTACAAACCCGTGCTCAGATCGAGGACCGAGAGTCGCGCGCGCGCTAATCCAGAGTTGCCCGCACCGCTTCCGTCAGCCTTATCAAGTCGGTAACGGACATTCCCGCCGCCACGCCCGTCCTCCCGTGCTGCCAACTTGATCAACGGGTCGTAGGGCAGCACGGTAAAGATGTAACCCTGCTCGGATTCAAGATCCTCCCGGGTCAGCACATGTTCGAAACTCGCCTGGGTCCCGGGAATAGGGTTATTGCCTATCTGGCCGTAGTCGCCTTCCCAGTGCAGGGTAATTTTGTCATCTACCTGAAATTGCGAGTCTTTCGGAATTTCAACCCGCACGCCCAGCCACGGCTGGTTGCTGCAGTTGATCCACTGGTTTCGATCGGCGTCTGGGAAAGTGGCGGGCGCCAGGCCTTCGATGACTCGCACCTCGACACGCACGGGTGTTACGGGCGACCGTTGCCGGTTAACCCCGTTGAAGGTGGTGTACTGCATAGGGAGCGCAGGTGAATTGCCGACCCCATGGATAATCGCCCAAGGAACGCTCAGCACGATCAATTGCCCGCCGACATCCTCAGCCTTCACCTCGTAGCGATCTACCGCCTGCAGATGGCTCCCCCAGAACAATTCCAGCACCTGACCGGTTTGCGGGTTGTCGTACAGGCGGATCTCGACGTGGGCGTCGAGGCCGACATCGGCACCGGTCAGCACATTGTCTGCAGTCAATCCCTTGACCACAGCGGGTTGCAGCAATGGGTTTACCGGATCCGGACCGGGAGGCGGGCCGGCCACTGTCAGGTCGACGTCAACCCATAAGGTCGCGGATGTGAGCAAAGCCCCGCTGCGTCGCCAGGTGTAGTGCACCCGATCAACAAAAGGTGCAGCAAAGCCTCCTGCCGCGAGGATTGCCCAACTGACCGGGGCCCTCAAAGGCCATTGCTGATTGTCTGATAGGGTTATCAAGCGAAGCGGCAGCCCACGCCAGTAGGCCTGAACCTGATCGCCAGCCTGTGCGTCGGTGATGGCGTCAATATGAACTTCGACGCCTGTCTGGGCGTCTTCCAGATCGATCAGCCCATCAGCATCGAACCTGGGCACCCGAGGATCAGGCAAGGCGCCCGGCAGTTCATCCAGCACCACCTCAAGCCCCTGGTCCTCGGACTTTGGCCCGCGGTTACCGGTTCGATCTTCCAGGCGATAGTAGGCTTTATGCGGGCCTGAACCGCTCTCACGGACCAGCATCGCATCGTATTGCACGATGATCGGAGCGTTGACATCAATAATGCGCAGCTCACCAGCGTAGGGCAGTTCGAGGGATTGCTCATCCGTTTCAATGACGGGCAACTTTTCCCAGTAATACATCAGCAGGTCGCCCACTCTGATATCTGGCCAAGGCACGACCCGGGCATCGACCGTGTCGTGCCGACTGAGGTAATCCTCGGTGACGCCGTTGATCAGGACTTCCTGATCAAATTGCAGGGGCTTACCTTCCTCGTCGCCATTTGGCGCCTGCTTGTCGATAAACAAGTGCGTTGCGTGCGAAAGGGACGGGTTCACCGTTACCGTAACGCGGTATTCGACCCGCGCAGAGCCCGGCGCCGCCATGTAGTCCGACGGCATCGTGCAGACCACTGGAATAACATCATCCGGGATGACCGGTTGCGGGAAGGTGAATGTTTCAACCACAACCCCTCGCCAGAGGAACTCGACCTTGGTGTCAAAGCCCGGAGGTGCAGTATCGTAGTCCGCCCAGATCTCCTCGATCCTGATCGCCAGTGGACGTAACTGGTCTTCCTTGCGCACCAAATGCCCCAGTACATCATCGTCCGCCAGTTCCATGGCGGCCGGAACGACCGGTGCGGCGTAGCACTCCCGAGGTTTTACCGGATCATCAGCAGTATCAGAATCATCCGAGCCCATGGCGACAGTTCCTTCCAGCGAAGAGGACCGTGGCAGCCAGCCTGTAGCTGGCTGCCGTGGAAAACCTGGAAGTATTAGATGCCTATTTCAAATCGGCCGAAACTGACAAAAATGCTAGGTACCCGGCCTCAAACCGGCGGCAAACGCCAGTCGATCGGGGTCAGCCCGCGCTGCTCGAGGAAGCGGTTGGCCTGGCTGAAATGCCCACAACCGAGAAAGCCCCGGTAGGCCGACAACGGCGATGGATGCACCGACTTGAGCACCAGGTGCTTGGTGGCATCGATCAGCTTCTGCTTGCTCTGCGCATGGGCACCCCAGAGCAGGAACACGCTGTTGGGCTGGTGTTCGCTGACCACCTCGATGATGCGGTCGGTGAAGAACTGCCAGCCCCTGTTGGCGTGGGACGCGGCATTGGCACGCTCGACGGTCATGGTGGTGTTGAGCAGCAAGACACCCTGCTCGGCCCAGGACTGCAGGCAGCCGTGCTTGGGGATCTCGATGTTCAGGTCACGCTGCAACTCTTTGTAGATGTTCACCAGCGACGGCGGCGGCGCCACCCCCGGTTGCACCGAGAAACACAGGCCGTGGGCCTGGCCAGGGCCGTGGTACGGGTCCTGGCCGAGGATCACCACCTTGACCTGGTCCAGCGGCGTGGAGTTGAGGGCGTTGAAAATCAGCGGGCCTGGCGGGTAGATCTCTTTGCCGGCGGCGTGTTCCTCACGCAGGAATTCGCGCAGCTGGTGCATGTAGGGCTGGTCGAATTCGGCGCGCAGGGCCTCTTTCCAGCTCGGTTCAAGTTTGATGCGGTCGTCGTCAGTCATGGTCGGGTCCGTAAAACAATGGCGCGACACTAGGAAAGCTGCCTGCGCTTGTCAATCGATCCGACCGGCGACCGCCGAAATCACCAGCAGCGGCCATACTTGTGCGGATCAACCACGAGGTCGCCCATGGCTGCAGTACAGTGCGAAGAACTCACCGGCGTCGACGGCGCGCGCATCGGTGTCGCCACGCTCAATGCGCCGCAAACCCTCAATGCCTTGTCGCTGCCAATGATCGAGGTACTCGATGAACAGCTCAAGGCCTGGGCCGATGACCCGGACATCGTCTGCGTACTGCTGCGCGGCAGTGGCGCCAAAGCCTTTTGTGCCGGCGGTGAGGTGCGCAGCCTGGCCCAGGCCTGCAGCGACCATCCCGGCCGGGTACCGCCCCTGGCGGCGCAATTCTTTAGCGCCGAGTATCGCTTCGATTACCACCTGCATACCTACCCCAAACCGCTGATCTGCTGGGGCCATGGCCACGTGCTGGGCGGCGGCATGGGCCTGTTGCAAGGCGCCAATGTGCGCGTGGTAACGCCAAGCAGCCGCCTGGCCATGCCGGAAATCAGCATCGGCCTGTACCCGGATGTCGGTGGCAGCTGGTTCCTGTCCCGCTTGCCCGGCAAGCTGGGCTTGTTCCTGGGCCTGACCGGCGCACCGATCAACGCCACCGATGCCCTGGACCTGGGCCTGGCGGACCGTCTGCTGGGCGAAAGCCAGCAGGAAGAACTGCTCGATGACCTGCTGCAACTGAACTGGCAGGAGCAGACCGCCCTGCAGCTCAACAGCCTGTTCAAGGCGCAGCAGCATGGCGCCCAGGCTGAACGGCCCGAACCCCAGTGGCTGCCCAGGCGCCAGCAGATCGACGCCCTGCTCGATGTCGCCGACCCAGTGTGCGCCTGGCGCGCCATCGCCCAGTTGCGCAACCACGCCGACCCGCTGTTGGCCAAGGCCGCGCAGACCATGCTCGAAGGCTGCCCGTTGACTGCACACCTGGTGTGGGAGCAGATCCAGCGCGCCCGCCATCTGTCACTGGCCCAGGTGTTCCAGATGGAATACACCATGAGCCTCAACTGCTGCCAGCATCCGGAGTTCAGCGAAGGGGTGCGCGCACGGCTGATCGACAAGGACCAGAAACCGCGCTGGCACTGGGCGGATATCGCCCAAGTGCCAACGGCGGTGGTCGACGCGCATTTCAGCAAGGCGTGGGAAGGACGTCACCCCTTGGCGGACCTGGCCTGAACGGCGCCTCAGCGGCGCCAGTTGCGATCCGGCCAGCCGTCACGGTTGCGCTCGTGGCGTGACGAACCCTGGCGGTAGCGGTCATGGCCGCGGCCCGGATACGGCTTGTAGTAGTTATGCGGAGTTTCCCGGTAATAGCCGTGGGGTGCAGGACGGTAGTAATGCGGTGGTGGCGCGTAGTAACGCGGGGGTGGTGCCACGTAGTAGCGCGGCTGCGGAGCTACGTAATAACCACGATTGTAGGGATAGGACGGCCGGTAGTAACCCGGATAGCCGTAGCTATCGGCGGTATAGATTTCAGTGCGGTAATAACCGTGACCTCCATAAGGGACACAAGCGGTAGTCAGCAAACCCAGCACTACAATCAGCAAAAGTCGGCGATTCATGGCGGCCTCCTGGACCGCGAAACTGCCCATCCCAGCGGCGCTGGTCGGCGTCGATCGGCAAGCGTGCATCGACATGAAATAAGACTGCCAAAAACAGGTCCGGTGCCATTGCTGCAATAAATTGATACAAGGCCGATACCCTTAAAAATCGTAAAGTTATTTTTCTGCCAGACCACTAGAATGAAGGCCATTGGCCCACAGACCGGGAATGTCATGCCGCCTCGTTCCGCCCTGTTTTCGCAGCGCTCGCTGATCCTGACATTACTGCTCTTGCTCGCCTGCGGCTTTTTGGCGACGTCCCTGCTGAGTTACTTCGCCTCGCGTAGCTCGATCCGCGACAACATCGTCAACACCGAACTGCCGCTGACCTCCGATACGGTGTATTCGGAAATCCAAAAGGACCTGGTGCGGCCGATCCTGGTCTCCTCGATGATGGCCCACGACACCTTTCTGCGTGACTGGGCGCTGGCCGGCGAACGGGACCCTGCTCAGGTGAACCGCTACCTGAACGAGGTCATGCGTCAGCACCACGCCTACACGGCGTTCTTCGTCTCAAACACTACCGGCGTCTACTACCAGGCCAAGGGCGTGCTGAAGAAGATCGACCCGCAGGCGCCCCGCGATGCCTGGTACCAACGGGTGCTGACCCTGAACACGCCCTACGAGATCAACGTCGACCTCGACATGGCCAACCAGGATCGCCTCACGGTGTTCATCAACTATCGGGTGTTCGACTACGACGGCAAGTTCATTGGCGTTGCCGGTATCGGCCTGACGGTCGAAGCGGTGATTCGCCTGATCGATGATTACCAACAGCGCTACCAGCGCCGGGTGTTCTTCGTCGACCGCCATGGCCGCGTGGTGCTGACCGGCTCCAGCGGCGGCCCCCATGGCGCCCGGTCTGGCCAGTCGCTGACCGAGCTGGACGGTTTGCACAACCTGCTCAAGCAGATGCCCACCCCGGTCAGCGGCAGTCATGAGTACCGCAGCAGCGACGGCCACAGCCATTTCCTCAATGTGCGCCTGGTACCGGAGCTGAACTGGTTCCTGTTCGTTGACAAGCGCGAAGACGGCGCCATGGACGCCATACGCCAGTCGCTGTACCTGAACCTGGCGATCTGCGCGATGATCACCCTGGTGGTGCTGTCGCTGCTCAATGCCATGGTCAAGCGCCATCAGGACAACATCGAAACCCTGGCCACCCTCGACAGCCTCACCGGCCTGCCCAACCGCCGCGGCTTCGACCTGCTGGCCGCGCAAGCGCTGCAGGAAGCCCAGCGCGAACCCAAGCCGCTGATCGCCCTGCTGATCGACCTCGACCACTTCAAGGCGCTCAATGACACCCATGGCCATCTGGCCGGCGACGAAGTACTGTGCCAGTTCGCCCAGGTGCTGGAAGACTGCCTGCGCCATGCTGATATCATCTGCCGCTGGGGTGGTGAGGAATTTATCGTGCTGCTCAAGGACACCGACAGCCACAGCGCCCTGGCCGTCGCCGAGAAGATTCGCAGCAAGACCGAAGCACTGGCCTTTACTTATGCCGGGCAGCCGATCCATCTGACCGCCAGTATCGGCTTGAGCAACCTGCAGGCCGACGATACCCTGCACAGCCTGATCGCCCGTGCCGATCATGCCCTTTACCGGGCCAAACAGAGTGGACGCAACCGCGTCTGCAGCGAGATGCCCCGATCCGACCATGAACAGCCTTGATCATGAATGACACCCGCCGCTGCCCCGCCTGTGGCGCCAGCAACGATTGCAGCCTCGCCGACCCGCGCACGGCCGCCCAGGCCTGCTGGTGCTATGGCGTGAGCATCGACCCCAAGGTGCTCCAAGCCCTGCCCTGCGAGCTGCGCAACCAGGCCTGCCTGTGCCCACGCTGCGCCAAGGTCGAGGCGCAATTGCAGGCAGCCAAGGCCGCGCCCGAAGGTTAAACTGTCGCGCCCTGCGCCTGGCTTTGTATGCGTCTCGATCGATTCCTCAGCAACCTGCCCTGCTTCAGCCGCCAGCATGTTCGCCTGCTGCTGGTGGAACGGCGCGTGCGCGTGGATGGCCAGTGCGTCAGCGATCCGCGCTTGGACGTGCGCGAGTTCAGCCGTATCGAGGTCGACGAGCAACTGCTGCAGGCCGGGCGCCCGCTGCGCTACCTGATGCTGCACAAGCCCCAGGGCTGCGTCAGTGCCACCCAGGACCCGCAGCACCCCACCGTGATCGAGTTGATCGACCAGCCCGACACCCAGGACCTGCATATCGCCGGGCGCCTGGACTTCAACACCACCGGGCTGATGCTGCTGACCAACGACGGCCTGTGGTCGCGGCGCCTGACCCAGCCACAGACCAAACTGCCCAAGGTCTACTACGTCGAGACCGAGCAGGAGATTGGCGAACACTACATCGACAAGTTCCGCCAGGGTTTCTACTTCGCCTTCGAAGACCTCACCACCCTGCCCGCCGAACTGACCTTACTGGGCCCGTGCAGCGCACGCCTGAGCATCGTCGAGGGGCGCTACCACCAGGTCAAGCGCATGTTCGGCCACTTCGACAACAAGGTGCTGCGCCTGCACCGCGAACGCATGGGCCCGTTGCAACTGGACCCGAACCTGCAGCCCGGCCAGTACCGGGCGCTCTATCCCGAAGAAATCCAGGCAATCTGAGCCTGCGACCGCCTGGCGGAAAATTTTCGCCAATTACCCCAAAGGCACTTGCGGGTTGGCTGAGTGCCTGCTTGAATCCAATCGTCGGTCTGCTTGTGACTCACCAGTCACAGTTGTAGTCCAAGACACCTTTTTGCCGGCGACCCATGCCTCGAAGCATTGGCGTCCGGCAGATTGCCCTCCTAGAACAATACCGGTCGACCCGCGTGCCACAGGGATCGACCAGGGCCCTCAGCTTCTTCAAGGCGTATGCCTACCTGTCATAAAGAACGCGCATCCTTGCATGTGCGAACACCCTTTTTTGCGCCAGGAGTCGACGACATGAGGCCAGAAATCGCTGTGCTTGATATACAAGGTCAGTATCGGGTTTACACGGAGTTCTATCGAGCAGACGCCGCTGAGAAGACGATCATCCTGATCAATGGTTCGCTGGCCACGACGGCCTCCTTTGCCCAGACGGTGCGCAACCTGCACCCGCAATTCAACGTGGTGTTGTATGACCAGCCCTACGCCGGCAAGTCCAAGCCCCACAACCGCAATGAGCATTTGCTGACCAAGGAAACCGAAGGGCAGATCCTTCTGGAGCTGATCGACCACTTTGGCGCCGATCACGTCATGTCCTTCTCCTGGGGCGGCGCCTGCACCCTGCTGGCCCTGGCGCACAAACCACGGCGCATCGAAAAGGCGGTGGTCAGTTCGTTCTCGCCGGTAATCAACGAACCGATGCGCGACTACCTCGAACGCGGCTGCCAGTACCTGAGCGCCTGCGACCGTTATCAGGTCGGCAACCTGGTCAACGACACCATCGGCAAGCACCTGCCGTCGCTGTTCAAGCGCTTCAACTACCGGCACCTCAGCAGCCTGGACAACCACGAATACGCGCAGATGCACTTTCACATCAACCAGGTACTCGACCACGACCTGGGCAACGCTCTGCGGGCGGCGCGGGTGATCGACATTCCGGTACTGTTCATGAATGGCGAGTGGGACGAATACACCACCACCGAGGATGCCCGCCAGTTCGGTCAGCATGTGCGCAACAGCCACTTTCGCGAGATCCGCGCCACCGGCCATTTCCTCGACATGGAACACAAGGCCGCCTGCCGCGACACCCGTGAAGTGCTGCTGGGTTTCCTCAAGCCTGCGCTGAAAGAATCGCGTCCCCGTTACAGCTACACCCAGGAGCACCATGCACTGGCTATCTGAGCGACACGGTGACCGGTAGCGCAGCCTCCTGCATCAACGGCCCCAAAGGCCAGAAAGAAGATGCACGACCTTGCGCTAGCGGCCACCGGCCGATGGCTCTGCAGCAACAAAGAGCTTCAAATCGCGGCGAAGTTCTGGTACAAAGTCAGCCCTGAAAGCGGGTGTCGTATAATGGCATTACTCCAGCTTCCCAAGCTGATAACGAGGGTTCGATTCCCTTCACCCGCTCCAGCTTCTTCCAGGTTCCAGCGCAGCTGAGACCTTGGCCACCGCCCTGGTGGCTATTTTGCTAATTGCCCTTCGCCTCAACCACCGCCAACACCAGTATTTGCTGGGCCAGCTCGCTGTCCGTTGCCCCTGTTGCATGCCCCTTGCTGCGCAACCAGTGCAGTGCCGATTGCAGATAGACACCCCGGTAAGCCCCGTCGCTGGCAATGAACGCCGCGGCATCGTCGCGGGCTTGCGCAAGCACCCGCTTGCCATCGCTGTCGGAAGTCCCCTCGGAGGCCATGGTTGGCCCGAAGGTGGTTGCCCCGGTGAGCATGAAGGGCACGTACACCGTGGCCCCCAGGGTCAGCATGCCATCGACATTGCCAGTGCCATCGCCAAAGATGTCGCCCATGCCCTGGGCGGTGCAGCACCAGGCCAGGCACAGCAGGCCTGCAGGTTTTTTCCAGCTATTGAGTATGCGTTCCATCGGCTTCCATTCACTGATCCAAATATTCGGGCGGCATTTTCCACGGCTTGCACCAGACTTAACAGCGGTGTTTTTGATTTGACGCCCTGCCCAGGCTCTACGCGCTGCGCTTTAATAGCCCACCGCGAAACACTCGAAAGGATCCGTGCATGTTTCTCTCCCGCTGGCTGCCTGGCCTGGCCAATCTGTTGCAGTACCGCCGTGAATGGTTTCGCCATGACCTGCAGGCCGGCTTGTCGGTGGCCGCGATCCAGATCCCTATCGCCATTGCCTATGCGCAGATCGTCGGCCTGCCGCCGCAGTACGGCTTGTATGCATGCATCCTGCCGATGATGGTCTATGCCCTGATCGGCAGCTCGCGGCAGTTGATGGTCGGCCCGGATGCCGCCACCTGCGCCATGGTCGCCGGGGCGATCGCGCCGTTGGCCATGGGCGACCCGGCGCGGCTGGCGCAATTGTCGGTGATTGTCACCATCCTGGTCGGTTTGATGCTGATCGGTGCCGGGCTGGCGCGGGCCGGGTTCATTGCCAGTTTTTTCTCGCGGCCGATCCTCATCGGTTACCTCAACGGTATCGGCCTGAGCCTGCTGGCCGGGCAACTGGGCAAGGTGGTGGGGTTCCAGATCGAGGGCAACGGCTTCATTCTCAGCCTGATCAACCTGCTGCAGCGCCTGGGGGAAATCCACTGGCTGACCCTGGTGATCGGCGTCGCCGGGCTGGGCTTGCTGATCTGGCTGCCGCGCCGCTACCCACGCCTGCCGGCGGCGCTGGTGACAGTGGCGGTGGCAACCCTGGTGGTCGGGCTGTTTGGTCTGGACCGTTTTGGCGTGGCGGTTCTCGGCCCGGTGCCGGCCGGCATGCCGGAACTGGCCTGGCCGCACACCAATCTGGAAGAAATGAAAAGCCTGCTGCGTGATGCCTTGGGTATCGCCACGGTCAGCTTTTGCAGCGCCATGCTTACCGCCCGCAGCTTTGCTGCCCGTCATGGTTATGCGATCAACGCCAACCATGAGTTCCTGGCCCTGGGGGTCACCAACATTGCCGCCGGGGTTTCCCAGGGCTTTGCCATCAGCGGCGCCGACTCGCGTACCGCGGTCAACGACATGGTCGGCGGCAAAAGCCAGTTGGTAGGGATCATCGCCGCCCTGGTCATCGCCCTGATATTGCTGGCCTTCACCACGCCCATGGCGTGGATTCCGCAAGCGGCGTTGGGCGCGGTACTGCTGATGGCCGGCTGGGGGCTGATCGATGTGCAGTCGCTGAAAAAGATCTACACGCTCAGCCGCTTCGAGTTCTGGCTGTGCGTGCTGACCACCGTCGGCGTGCTCGGGGTCGGCGTGCTGCCGGGCATCATCATCGCCGTGACCCTGGCGATCCTGCGCCTGCTCTACAGCATCTACCAGCCCACCGATGCGGTGCTCGGCTGGGTGCCGGGCATCGAAGGCCAGGTCGACATCCGCCGCTACAAGGAGGCGCGCACAGTACAAGGGCTGGTGGTGTACCGCTTTGACGACGCGATCCTGTTTTTCAATGCCGACTACTTCAAAATGCGTTTGCTCGAGGCGGTGCATCGCGAGGAGCAACCGCGCGCGGTGCTGTTCGATGCCGAGGCGGTCAGCTCGATCGATGTCAGCGGCATTGCGGCCCTGCGCGAGGTGCGCGACACCTTGAAGGCCCGCGGTATCTACTTCGGCATCGCCCGGGCGCGCGGACGCTTTTTGCGCATGCTGGTGCGTTCGGGGATCGCACGGGAGATGGAGAACGGCTTGCTGTTTGGTTCGGTGCGTTCGGGGATCAGGGCGTATCGGTTGTGGCGCAATCGCAGTCGCAAGGAACAAACGCTCTAGCACTGGCAAGGCCAGCTCCCACAAGTTCGGTGCATGCAGAGCCATTGTGGGAACCGGCCTTACCGGCGATGGGCTGCAAAGCAGCCCCGTTGTCAGCCTGGCTGACAGGTTTTCGGCAGTTGCGCAGCCTTGCCGATCAAGCTGATCAAGCCACACGGCAAGCTGCCCCGCCATTGCAAGTAATCATGCCCGGCCGGGTACTCGACCTGCTCCACCGGGTATCCCTTGGCCAGCAATACATCACGCAAATGGCGGTTGGTGTCGAGGATTTTCGGCCCTTCGAACAAGCCCGACTGCAAGTAGAAGCGCAGTGGTTGCTTGGGCGCCTTGACGTACTCGCGGGTAAGCCAGCCTGGCTCTTCACCTTCTTGCCCCCACCAATAGGAACCGGACAGGCTCAGCACATTGCCGAACAGTTCCGGGTGCTTGAGGCCCATGTAGGCCGAGGCCAGGCCTCCGTAGCTGGAGCCCGCGACCACGGTGCGCTGCGCCGCTGCCGCCAGGCCTTGCTGGCGTGCCCAGGGCATCAGTTCTTCAGCCATGAAACGAGCAAACTGCGGGTTCGGCGGCAGCTCCTGCTGGCGGCTGAGGTCGCTGGGGTTGGCGATGATCAAGGCCGCGGTTGGCGGGATCAAGCCATCGGCGATCAGGTTGTCGAGAATGGTCGGGGTCGGCACCTGGCGCGTATAGGCGTGCGCATCGAACAGCACCAGCAGGCCCTGCCCCTCAGCCCCCGCCTGCCACTGTGCCGGGCGGTACAGGTAGACATCGCGTTGGTTGCCCAGCAAGGTGCTGCTCAGCACCTTGCGCTCCAGGCTGCCACGGGCAATATCCTTGCGCTCGGCCACCCAGGGTTGCGCGGGCGCAGCCGGCAGTTCCAGGCGCGAGCGCGACAGGTACGGGTCGCCACTGCCATCAGCAAAGCTGTTCGGGTTCAGCGGGTCACGCCGGGTGCTGGCGAGGATCATCCGCCGATCATCCGACGCCGGTACGTCCGGGGCCAGTTGATAGCTCAAGCGTGCAGACGAAGGCAGCAGATAGCTGCGAAACCACACGTCACTGTCGCCGAGACGTTGCAGCTCATCGTGATTGCCCGAGGGCGCGCCGAACACCCGCACATTGTGCTCGGCACCGCGCCAGAGGAAGGTCACCAGGCTCATGCCCGGCTTGTCCGCCACGGCTTCGACCATGGGCGTGCCCTGTTGCTGACGCGCCTTCCAGAACGCATCGGTGCTCGCCCCCCGGGCCAACTGTTGTTGCAGCGCACGCAGGGTCGGGCTCGGCAACGGTACGGCGCGGCGCTGCTGCTCGCTGGCCGCAATCACCTGTTTCAGACTCAACGCGTAGGTTGCCTGCGGCCGGTTGGCCAGCACCTCGGCACGCAGGCCGTAGGCGCCATCGCGCTCGGCGATGAAGATGAACTCGCGCGGCTGGTCCTGACCATCGATCAACAGCCGCAGCGGTTGGCCCCGGGCATCGAGCAGGCGCAGGCTGACATCGCCCTGCAGCCGGCCCTGGACCAGGTCGCCGGCCTTGAGCTGCAAGCTCCAGACCGGTTGTTGCCCCTGGGCAACGCTGGCGCTGACGGTTTGCCCCGGTTGCAGGGGCCTGTCGGCGTTCGCCATCGCGTTGCCACTCACACACAGGGCCAGCGCCACGGCGCAGCTCCACTGACTGAAAGTCTGCATGTTCACCTCAGAAGTCGATGCTGGCGGAAAGTTTCAGCGTGCGTGGCTCGCTGACCGTGGCATAGCCGTCGTTGAACACCCCGGCCCAGTAGGCGCGGTTCTCGACGTTCTCAAGGCTTGCACGCAGCACTACATCCTTGCTGAGGATGCGCGTGCTGTAGCGACCGCCAAGGTCGTAGCGGGTCCACTGCGGGATCTTCAGGTCGTTGGCACTGTCGAGGTACTGCGAGCTGCTGTGGATGCCCAGTGCGGTCAGGGTCAGGCCCGGGATCCAGGGGGTGTCCCATTCGGCGCCGAGGTTGGCCGACCAGGCCGGCACACCCCGGGCGGTGTTGCCATCGAAGGTACCGCCGGCGGTGCGAGTCAGTTCGGCACGGGTGTAGGTGACGCCACCAAGCAGGCGCACGCTCGGGGTCAGCGCGCCGAACAGGTTCCATTCCACGCCGCGGTTACGCTGCTCGCCATCGTCGGTGTAACGGTTGCTGGCACGGTCCAGGAGCATGCTCGGCTTCTCGATCTGGAACACGCTGAGGGTGTGGGTGAAATCGCCCAGGTCCCACTTGACCCCGGCCTCCATCTGCTTGGCCTTGTACGGGGCGAACTGCTCGCCGTAGTTGGCGGCGGCAAGGTCGGTGACCATGCCGCCCTGGGTCAAGCCCTCGATGTAGTTGGCGTACAGCGACACCGGCGCATCCCAGGGCTTGAGCACCAGGCCCAGGGCCGGGGTCAGGGCGCGCTCGTCATAGGCCGGCTTGCTCATCTTCTGCCGCACTCGTTGCGAGCGTACCCCGAGGGTCAGCAGTACTTTGTCGTCGATAAAGCCCAGGGTGTCGGCGACGGCGAAGCTGGACAGGGTGTTATCGCCGGTCTTGTCGCTGGAACCGATGTCACCGGCAATGATCGGCTTGCCCGGATGGTAGATGTTGGTCACGTACTTCTTGCCGGTCACCGTGGCGGCGCGGCCGATGTCCTGATGCAGCAAGGTGGTGCTCAATACCACCTGGTGGTTGACCGGGCCGGTGACGAAGTTGCCACGCACCCCGGCTTCGGTGGACAGGCTATGGGTGTAGCCGGCCTGGTTATAGGTCTCGCCGCTGGCATCGCCGTTGGCACCGGTGACGATCACCCGGGTGCCGTTGAGAAAGCCCTTGTAGCGGGTGCGGGCGCTGCCGACGCTGGCGTAGGCGGTCCAGTCGTCGTTGAGGTCGTATTCACCGCGCAGCACCACGGCCTTGCTGATTTGCTTGGCGGAAATGCCATCGAGGATGTTGGTGTCCGGTTTCGGCGCCTTGGTGACATGGCCCAGTTTGCTGAAGCCGGCCATCATCGGGCTGCCGTCCTCAAGTTTTTCGTGGCTCTCATAGGCATCCAGTTCAAGCTTCCAGCCGTCGCCGCGATAGTCCATGCCCAACGATGCCAGGGTGCGGTCCTTGGATTGCTGGTCGACGCCGGTTTCGCCGCTGCCATATACACCGTTGAATCGAATGCCCAAGCGTTGCTCGTCGCCCAGGCGACGGCTCAGATCGATGTGTTCAGCGACATAACCGTCGGACACGTAGCTGCTGGTCAGGCGGGTCAGCGGCGCTTCGCCGGCGCGCTTGGGCACCAGGTTGATCACCCCGCCGACACCGCCGTTGGGTGCCATGCCATTGAGCAAGGCACCGGGGCCTTTGAGCACTTCCACCCGCTCAAGGAACTCGGTCGGCACATGGCCATCCGGGGCCAGGCCATACAACCCGTTTAGCGCAAGCTCGGTGGAGTCAAGGGAGTAGCCACGGATCATGAAGTTCTCGTAGGCGTGGCCTTCGCCGGTGCTGAAGCGGATCGACGGATCGTTGCGCAGCACCGCGCCAACCGTGCCGCTTTGCTGGTTTTCCATGTGCTGGGCGGTGTAGGAAGTGACGTTGAACGGTGTCTCCATCACATCGCGATTACCCAGCATGCCCAAGCGTGCGCCGCGGGCGACCTGGCCGCCACTGTAGGCCTCGGGCAGGCCATCGGGATTGCTGCTGGCATTGATGTTCAGCTCACCGAGGGTCAGGGCGCCGTCGCTGTTCAGGCTGCGCAGGATGATCACACCGTTCTCTTCACTGGCGACCAGGCCAGTGTTGGCCAGCACGCGCTGCAAGGCCTGCTGCAAGGTGAACTGGCCCTGCAATGCCGGTGCGCTGCGACCCGCCAGCAATTGGCTGTCGGCAGCGATAGCAACCCCGGCTTCACGGGCCAGGGCATGCACCGCGGCTTCCAGGGACTGACCCGGCAGGTTCAAGCTCAGGGCCGGCGCGTCAGCAGCCAGGGCGGCGGCGTGAACGCCAGTCAGTGGCAACAGGCTGGCGCTGCCCAGGGCACAGGCCAGCACCAGCCGACGCAGGGTACCGGGGAAAGCCGCAGGGGGTGCCGGGCGGGCATGGGGAAGCGACATGATCTGTCCTTGCAGAGGTGGGTTCAGCGATGAAGACGGGCCACTTCGCCGTTACCCCTCAAAACTTTTTCAGCGCAATCGCAGGGTGCGCTGCTGCCCCTGCTGAACCAGGCTCACCGGAAGGACTTTCGGCAGCGTCTGCAGCAGCAGTTCCGGCTGGTCGCTGGGGAAGCTGCCGGTCAGTTGCAGGCGCGCCGCGGCGGGCTCCAGCACTACCGGTTGCAGCGCATATGCGTTGACCTCGGCAATCACCTCGGCCAGCGGCGTCTCGGTGAACGACCACCAACCGCGCTGCCAATGCTGGATATCCGGCGCGGCATGCGGATCAGACCTGAGCCGGAGCAATCGGCCTTGCGCATCGAGGCTGATCCGCTCACCGGCCTGCAACACCTGCGAGCCGTCACGCAAGCCACGCACCTCGACCCGCCCGCGCGCCACCGCGACCTGAATCTCAGCACCGCGATCGCTGACACTGAACGCCGTGCCCAGCACCTGCACTTCGCCCAGCCGGGTGCTGATCACAAACGGTCGCAAGCGCTCGCGCGCCACGTCGAAATAGACGTGGCCATGCAGCAGGCGCACCTGGCGCAGACCGTTGCTGTACTCGACGCGCAGGCTGGTTTCGGCGGCCAGCAGCAACTGGCTGCCATCGGGCAGGGTTTCGCCGCGTGGCGGTTCGGCATGCACGGTTTGCAGCAGGCGATCGAACTGCGGCGTACGCCGCCACAGCCAGCCCAGCCAACTGGCCCCCCCCACCGCCAGCAGCAGGCCGCCGCCCTGACGCAGCAGGCGCCGACGGCTGAGGTTGAGCGGCTCCGGCGCCACTGCCGGGCGCAGTTGCGGGGTCAGCCGATGCACCAGTTGCCAGCGTTGTTCGGCCTCTTGCCAGGCCCTTTCGTGCTCGTTGCTTTTACCGCGCCAGCGCTCCAGTTGCCCACGCGCCTGCTGTACCCGTTCAGGGTCGTCACTATTGAGTGCGGCCAGGTAGGTCAGGGCCTGCTGCACCTTGCGCGTTGATACCGGCGAAGACTCAGGCATGCCGCGCCGCCAGGCTCAGTTCGGACAAATCGAACACCGCCCGGGCGATGTGCAGCTCCACTGCCTTGGCCGACAGTTCCAGCTCGGCACACACCTGGCGATGGGGCTGGCCGTGCAGGCGCACGCGGACGAACACTTCACGGCGCAGGCGCGGCATGCGTTCGATACGCTCGATCAGCTGCTGCAGCTGCTCGCGGGCGATGATGATTTCTTCAACGCTCGGGCTCAGCGCATCGGCCCGGGTCAGCCAGTCTTCCAGCGCCGCCAGCTCGTTGCTGCGTCGCCGGTACTGATCGATGCACAGGTTACGCGCCGCCTGGAACAGCAGGGCCCGGGCGTTGAGCACCGGGGCGTTCAAGGCATGGGCGTAGGCCTGGGCAAAGCTTGACTGGGCAATGTCGGCGGCATCATCCGGATTGCGCAAGCGCCCACTCAGGTAGCGGCGCAGGTCGCTATAGTTGGCCAGCAGATCGTGGACGACCGCCTGCAAGGCCGGGGCAGCGGCGGTCCAGGGCGTGGAGAGCGAAGTCATGAAGGTCCGGCGTGCGAGAAGGACATGAATAGGAATTCATATCATTCTCACATATCGGTATAGCCTTCTGCCAGCCCTCAGCTGTTGCGCGGCAACAGGCCAGGCAAGGCGTGGGCCAGGGCATTGACGGCAAAGCCGATGAACATCACCCCGCACGCCCGGGTGATCCACAGCTCGTAACGGGTGTACAGGGTACGCACATGGCGGGCACCGACCACACCGACGAGAATCGCATAAGCCAGCAGGCCACCGACAAAACTCAAGGCGATCAGCGCCGGCAGCATTGACCAGTCCAGCGTTTCGGCGCGACTGGAAAGCAAGGCGGTGAACGTGGCCACGGCCACCGGATAGGCCTTGGGGTTGGTCAGGCCGAACACCACACCGTGCCAGAACGGTTTGCGTACCGGCCCCTGCTCGCCCTCGCCATTGCCCGGGCGGCTACGCAGGGCACGCATGCCCAGCCAGAACAGGTACAGGCCACTGAGCACGCCGAGAATGTCGAACACCGAGTTGCCGATCTGCCGTGCGCCGACGATGGCCACCAATGCCGTGCTGCACCACAGCACATCCCCCAGCAAATGACCGCAGAGAAACCCCGCCCCGGCGCGTCGGCCGCGCGCCGCGCCAATGCCGAGCACCGCCAGCACGCCGGGCCCCGGAGTAATGCCGTAGATAAAACCGGAAGCGATTACCGCCAGCAGCAGTGAAAAGGTCATCGAGGCAGTGTCCTGAAAGTCCGTGCAAGGCGCGAAGTCTACGGCAGCCGCGCAGCGCCAGCCAGCCTGTCAATAACCCTCGGCGCGCAGAATCTGCGCCTCGCTGCGGGCACTGGGCCGGGCCAGGTAACGCAGCAGTTGGCCGCTGCGATTGCTGAAGATGCCGTCCACGCCCGCGTCCAGCACCTTGCGAAAATCCACCGGCTCATCGACGGTGTACACGTGCACCAACAGGCCCTTGTCGTGCGTCAGCTGGTTCATCCACGGCTGCACCAGGTCGGCGTAACTCTGGGCACCGCCCTCGGTCAGCGCTGCTGAAGGTCCGGTGCCGATGGCCCCATCGGCCTTGGCGTAATCCAGCCAGCGCTCGAATTCGGCCTTGTCTTTGGGTTGTTGGCGCGCATAGAACGCCGCCTTGTCGCGCTCGCCGGACTCGGCAAAGGTCTGCTGCGAGGCCGGTTCCATGCTGCCCTTGCCGATCCACAGCAACAGCACCTTGGGCACCTGGGGCATGTGCTGGTGCAGCAGCGCCAGGCTGCTACGGTCGAAGCTCTGCAACACCACCTTGCCCGGCCGCGCGAGCCAGCCCTTGGCCTGCAAGCTGTTCTTCAGGTCAGCTTCGATGCCGGGAAACAGGCCTGGCACCTTGGTCTCGATGTACAAGCCCGGCTGGTGTTGCGGGTTAGCCGCGGCGATGGCCATGACCTCATCGAGGGTCTGGATCTTCAGGCCCTTGAAGCTTGCCCGGGCACGTTCGGGGTAAGCCTTGTTGAACCAGCTGCCGACATCCAGCGACTTGAGTTCGGCCAGGGTGAAGGCGCTGACCGGGCTGTTCTTGCGCTCGGGAAAGCGCTCGGCAACATCACTGGTACGCAGCAGGTTGTCATCGTGCACGGCAACCAGTACGCCATCGCTGGAGCGCTGCAGGTCCAGCTCCAGGTAGTCGGCGCCCAACTCGCGCGCCAGCCGGTAGGCCGGTGCCGTGGACTCCGGCGCATCATAAGACGCGCCGCGATGGGCGATCACCGCCGGGTAGGGAATATCCTGAGCCCTGGCCAACTCGGCGCCCTGCCCGGCTTCGGCAAGCCCCGCCAGCGGCAACAACGCCAGGCAACACACACGTCCAATTGCGTTCAACATTTTCAGCCTTCCTTTGGTGCACAGCGAATCCAGCATAGTCGCCAACGCTGATGACAGACCGGTTGCATGCTAAAGTCGCCGGCGATTGCCTGCCCTGCCACAGAGATGCCCGATGCCCCACGCCGACCTCGACGCCAGCCTCCACCCCTGGCCAGACCTGAACGCCAGTCAGCCGTGCAGCGGCCTGCTGCTGGGCAACGGCGCCAGCCGTGCGCTGTGGCGACCCTTCACGTATTTTTCGCTGTTCGAAGAAGCCCAGCGGGTGCGGCACAAACCCCTGAGCCTGACTGACCAGGCGCTATTCAAGTCGCTGGGCAGCGAGCTGTTCGAACCGGTGCTCAGTGCCCTGAACACTACGGTACGGATCAACGCCGCGCTGGCGATCAGCGCGTCGGCGCCGCTGAACCGCTACTACGCGATCAAGGAAGCGCTGATCCATGCCATTCGCAGTGTGCACATCCCTTGGCGCATGCTGCCGAGCCAGACGTTACTGCTGATCAACCGCGAGCTGGGCAATTACCAGAGCGTCTACTCAAGCAACTACGACCTGATCTGCCATTGGGCCGCCAGCCAGGCACCGGAAGGCTTTCAGCAGTTGTTCGATGAAGACGGCGACTTCGATATCCGCCGCACCCGCAGCCCCGGCACACGCCTGCTGTACCTGCACGGCGGCCTGCACTTGCTCAAGCAGCAGGATGGCAGCACCCGCCAGCGCAGTGCCACCGACAGCCAGTTGCTCGATGGCTTTGCCGTCAACACCCCGGGCGATGTGCCGCTGTTCGTCAACGAGAGCAGCAGCGACGACAAGCTCAAGGCCATCCGCAGTTCCGACTACCTCAGTTGGGCCCTCGGTGAGCTGGCGGGGCACCGGGGCGGGCTGTGCATCTTCGGCCAGCACCTGGACAGCACTGACCGCCATCTGCTGGAGGCGCTCAAGCAGGCGCGCCCGACGCACCTGGCCATCGCCATCCGGCCGTTGAGCGACGCCTCGATCATCAGCCAGAAGCAGCACTACCTGCAGCGTTTTGCCGACATGCCCGAGCTGCCACTGTACTTTTTCGACGCCAGCAGCCACCCGCTGGGCGCGCCCGGGCTGGACGTCCCGGTACCGGTTCCAATCCGCAAGCGGCGTTGATGGGCGACAAAAACAGGCATGGTAAATAGCAATTATTATCGATACCATTTGCAACCTTTCTCTCCGGTCCGTCCTGGAAAGCTTGCATGCCGCGCCCCAAACCCGACCCTTTTACCCACGAAACCTGTCGCGGGTTCTATGCCGATATCCTGCATTTTTTGCGCAAGCGCATGGACAATGCCAACGATGCCGCAGACATGACCCAGGACGTGTTCACCCAGTGGCTGGGCTATCGCGACCGCGCGCAGGTCGAGCAACCACGGGCGTTCCTGTTCCAGATGGCGCGCAACCTGCTCAGCGATCACTGGCGCCGGCAGAAGGTGCGTCACAGTGTGCTCGACGAACAAGCCCAGGCCAGCGAGCAGACACCGGCCGACACCAGCAGCGACCCGCTCAAGCATGCCCAGCAGCAACAACGCCTGGAACAATTGAAACTTGTCCTCGCCGAACTCTCGCCGCGCCGCCGCGAAGCCCTTATGCTGCACCGCTTCGAAGGTTTGACGCAGGCGCAGATCAGCGCGCGCATGGGCATTTCCGTGAGCATGGTGGAAAAGCACATCGCCGCGGCCCTGCTGCATTGCAAGCAACGTCTGGACAGTGACAACGGCATGGAGCAGCCAGAATGACCCCCACTCCTGAAATCGATAAGCGCAGCATCGATGCCCAGGCGGCCAGCTGGTTTACCCGTAACCGCAACGACCGCTCGCGCGAATCACGCAAGGCCTTCGCCCAGTGGTTGCAGCACCCCGAGCATGCCCGCGCCTATGCCCAGTTCGAACAACTCTGGGATGACCTGGCCGCGCTCAAGAGCCTGAACAAACCGGTCGCCCTGCCCAGCCGCAAACCGCTGCGCTGGCGTCCGGCGCTGGCCGTGGCCGCCGGGCTGGTGTGCGCCGTGCTGGCGGCCAACCTCGGCCTGCCGAGCCGCCATCATCAGCAACAACTGACCGTGCAAAGCGAACGCCCGCAGCACCTGGCCCTGCCGGATGGCAGCCAGCTGGAGGTCAACGCCCGCACCCGGCTGAGCCTGAGCTTCGACAACGAGCGCCGGCTGATTCGCCTCGACCAGGGCCAGTTGTACATCGACGTGGCCGCCGACAAGGAGCGCCCGCTGTTCATCGATGCCGGCAATGCGCGGGTACGGGTGGTCGGCACCGGGTTCGATCTGCGCCGCGGCCAGCAGGAGCTGGTGCTCAGCGTCGCCCACGGCCAGGTGGCCCTGGAAACCCCCGGCGAGAATCGCCCGCCAGTGCTGTTGAGCGCCGGCCAACGGGCCATCTACGACCTGGCCCGCGGCAGCCTCAACGTCCAGAACCTCAGTACTCAGGAGGTGGCCGACTGGCGCAGCGGCCATGTGAGCTTTCGCAACCGCGAGCTGGCCAGCCTGATCGATGAGCTGTCGCTGTACCGCTCGGCGCCGGTGCTGCTCGCCGACCCGGCGCTGGGCCGCTACAAGGTCTCGGGCAACCTCGACGTCAATGACCCGGATGCCGTGCTCAACGCCCTGCCGGCGCTGCTGCCGATCAAGGCGGTAAACCTGGCCGACGGCCGCCTGCGGATCGAACGCAAAGAGTAATTTGAGAATATTTTTCATTCGCATGTGAGGGTTTTCCGCAGCCCTGCGTCTTCCTCCCGTCTGCGTAATCACTGCAGGCCTTTTCTGGCCTTTGTTGCCATATTGGGGGGGTTCATCTTGCGTGCGTTTGCTCCGTTCAAGCCGTTGTCTGTTCGTCCTTCACTGCTGGCCGCGTGCCTGGCCCTGAGCCTGCAGGCCCAGGCCGCACCATTGCAACTGAACCTGCCGGCGCAGCCGCTGGCAGCGTCGCTGAGCCAACTGGCGCAGCAGGCCAAACTGCAGCTGCTGTTTGACGAATCCTTGCTCAACAGCGTCCAGGCCCCGGCCCTGCAAGGTGCTTACGAACCGCTCGAGGCGATCAGCCAGTTGCTGCACAACAGCCGCTTTGCCCTGGTCAAGGTCGGCAACACCTATGTGGTGCGCCTGCGCGAAGACGACGCCACCGCCGACAACAGCATCCAGCTCGGCGCGGTAAGCGTGGTAGGCGACGGCCAGCAGGTCGACCCGAGCACCGTCGGCCGCTCGACCCTGACCCAGGAAGACATCGACCGCTACCAGCCGAGCAACATCCCCAGCGTGCTCTCGACCCTGCCCGGGGTGAACATGGGCGGCTCGGCCAAACCCGGCGGCCAGACCATCAATATCTGGGGCCTGGGTGATGCCGAAGACGTGCCGATGACCGTCGATGGCGCGACCAAGAGCGGCTTCGAGCGCTACCAGCAAGGCACCGTCTTCATCGAGCCGGAGCTGATCAAGAACATCGAGGTGGAAAAGGGCCCGCACTCGATCTACACCGGCAACGGCGGCTTCGGCGGCAGCGTCAACATGACCACCAAGGACGCCCCCGACCTGCTCCAGGACGGGCGCAACAGCGGCGCCATGCTCAAGTATGGTTACGCCAGCAACGACCATCAGCAGGTCTACAGCTCGGCGTTGTTCGGCCGCACCGACGATGGCCGCATGGACGCCCTGGTGTACCTGACCAAGCGCGACGGCGACGACATGAAGCTGGCCGGCACCCTGCCCGACCCCGAAGGCCGCTACCCGATCAACCCCCAGCGCCTGCCCAACAGTGCCCTGGACCTGGACGGCGCGCTGCTCAAGGCCAACCTGCACTTCAACGACGAACACAGCCTGGGGTTCTCCTGGTCGCGCTCGGAGAGTGAGCGCTGGGCGCCGTTCTCCTCCACCGCCTATCCGACCCCGCCGACCCAGTCGGACATCAACCGGTTCGGCTACAAGAATGCCCTCAAGCGCTTCCTGGCCAACCGCACGACCACCGACACCACCTGGTCGACCACCTACAAGTACCAGCCAGTGAACAACCCGCTGATCGACCTGCAGGTTAAGTATTCGGAGTCCGACACCCTGCAGACCGACGAGCGTGACGCCACCGCGTTCTTCCAGCCGTCCACCGGCGGGCGCAAGATGGACACCGAGTACCAGGACCAGATGCTCGATGTACGCAACACCAGCCTGTTCGCCACCGGCCCGCTGGAACACGCCTTCACCAGTGGCTTGCAGATCCGTCACCACGACCGTGACACGCAGATGTGGATGCCCGGCAAAAGCTACGAGATCCCCAAATACAATAACGGCCATTACCAGCCGTACTTCATGCCCAGCGGCACCGTCGACAGCCAGGGTTACTTCATCCAGGACGCCATCACCCTTGGTGATGTGACCATCACCCCGTCGCTGCGCTACGACCATGTCGCCAACAAAGGTAAGCCAAACCAGGCGCCGTATTACAACGTTGTCGCAAACGGCCACGACTACAGCGAGAAAACCTACACCGGCTGGTCACCGCGCCTGTCGCTGTTCTGGAAAGCCACCGCCAACACCGCCTTCTTTGCCGATTACAGCAAGACCTGGCGCGCACCGGTGCTGGATGAACAGTACGAAGTCCAGGGCCTGGGCAGTCGCACCGCCAGCAGCCGCAACCTCGACCCGGAACGCATCACCGCCCTGCGAGCCGGTAACGTTACCGACTTTGCCAACGTTTTCACTGCCGACGACAGCATGCAGATCCGCACCACGCTGTTTCGCAATGAAATCAAGGACGAGATCTTCAAAGCCACCGGTATCGGCTGTGAAGCACAACTGGCCAAGGGCGAAAACATCTCCGATGCCTGCGGTAAAGGCTTGATGTCCAATTACCGTAACCTCAAGGGCGTGACCATCAAGGGCTTCGAGGTCGAAAGCTTCTACGACTCGACCTACCTGTTCGGCTCGGTGTCCTACTCGTGGATGACCGGCCGCCATGAAGGCGCCTACACCAACCCCTGGGGGCCGGATGTCTGGGCCAAGGACATTCCGGCACCGAAGTGGATCACCACCCTGGGGGTGAAGATCCCCAGCTGGGACGCCAAGGTCGGCTGGCAGGCGCAGTTCGTGCGCAAGACCGACCGCCTGCCGAGCGACAAGTACCGCGAAGGCCCGGCCAGTGCCCTGGGTGACCGCTACTACGACCACTACGCCAACGACGACTACCAGCTGCACGGCCTGTTCGCCAACTGGAAGCCGCAGCAGCCTTACCTCAAAGGCACCGAGGTCAACCTGACGGTGGATAACCTGTTCAACAAGGACTACCGCTCCGAGCTCAGCGGCGAATATGCCTACAGCCAGGGCCGGAATGCCAAGGTCAGCATCACCCGTTTCTTCTGACGCAACTGTACGGATGAACTTGTTAGCAACTGTAACAAGATCATCCGCCGCGCCTGTGGCTCAATGAGTGGACTTCTCTGCCACAGGCGTCCTGTATGTCCAGCCGCGAAAACACCGGGATGGTCCTTGGCCTTCTCGGTGTGATTATTTTCAGCCTGACCCTGCCCATGACCCGCATCGTCGTGCAGGAACTGCACCCCTTGCTCAATGGCCTGGGCCGTGCGTTGCTGGCGGCGATTCCGGCAGCGGCGCTGCTGCTCTGGCGTCGGGAAAAATGGCCGACCTGGGCACAGATCAAGGGCCTGAGCCTGGTGGCGCTGGGGGTGATCCTGGGGTTTCCGGTGCTCTCGGCCTGGGCGATGCAAAGCGTGCCGGCGTCCCACGGCGCGCTGGTTAACGGCCTGCAGCCCTTATGCGTGGCGGTGTACGCCGCCTGGCTGTCCCATGAGCGACCGTCGAAGGCTTTCTGGGCCTGCGCGGCATTGGGCAGTGCGCTGGTGCTGGCCTACGCGATGATCATGGGCGCCGGGCAGATCCACGCCGGTGACCTGCTGATGCTCGCAGCGATTGCCGTGGGCGGCCTGGGTTATGCCGAAGGCGGCCGCCTGGCGCGGGAAATGGGCGGCTGGCAGGTGATCTGCTGGGCGCTGGTGCTGTCGGCACCGCTGTTGCTCGGGCCGGTGCTCTACCTGGCCTTGCAGCATCAGGGGCCGGTGAGTGCAAAAGCCTGGTGGGCCTTCGGCTACGTGTCGCTGTTCTCGCAGTTCATCGGCTTCTTTGCCTGGTACGCCGGGCTGGCCTTGGGCGGCATTGCCCGGGTGAGCCAGATCCAGTTGCTGCAGATCTTCTTCACCATCGCCTTGTCGGCGCTGTTCTTTGGCGAACAGGTCGAGCCGATTACCTGGGTGTTTGCCGCCGGGGTGATTGCGACAGTGGTGCTGGGGCGCAAGACGCGGGTGCATCCTGCGCCTGTGCGGGGGCTGGGCTGACGCTATCGCCGGCAAGGCCGGCTCCCACAGTGGATCTGCGTGCACCGACCCGCGATGCTATCAGGCAGGGATCAAGCCATCGGCCCGCAGCAAGGTTTCCAGGCAATGCTCCTTGACCCCATAGAACGCCTTGAGCTGCTGGATCTTCTCCAGCAGCGCTGACGCCTCAACCGGCGCCTGGCGCTTGACCGCCAGGATCATCTTGTTCTTGTTGGTGTGCTCCAACGAAATGAACTCGAACACCTTGGTCTCGTAGCCACAGGCTTCCAGGTACAACGCGCGCAAGCTGTCGGTGAGCATTTCGGCCTGCTGGCCCAGGTGCAATCCGTACTGCAGCATCGGCTTGAGCAGGCCCGGGCTGTGCAGTTGCGGGCGAATCTGCTTGTGGCAACACGGCGAGCACATGATGATCGCCGCACCGCAGCGGATGCCGGTGTGGATCGCGTAATCGGTGGCGATGTCGCAGGCATGCAGGGCGATCATCACCTCGATGGCGCTGGGCACCACGCTGCGTACATCACCGCATTCGAACACCAGGCCCGGATGCTCCAGGCGCGAGGCCGCGGCATTGCACAGCTCGACCATGTCCGCGCGCAGCTCGACGCCGGTCACCTGCGCTTCACGCTGCAGGGTATGGCGCAGGTAGTCGTGGATGGCGAAGGTCAGGTAGCCCTTGCCCGAGCCGAAGTCGGCCACCCGCAGCGCTTGGTCGGCGGCCAGCGGCGCCGAATTCAGGGCGTGGGAGAACACTTCGATGAACTTGTTGATCTGCTTCCACTTGCGCGACATCGCCGGGATCAACGCCTGTTGCTTGTCGGTCACGCCCAGGTCCTGCAAGAACGGCCGGCTCAGTTCCAGGTAGCGCTTCTTCTCCCGGTCATGCTCACCGGCCGGCACCTGGCGCGCCTGCTGCACGGCGCTGCGGTGGAGCATCGGCTTGCCCTTCTTGCTGAATTCCAGCTGCGCTTCGTCGCTGAGGCTAAGCAGGTGGGCGTTGCGAAACGAGGCCGGGAGCAACTCGTCGACCAGCGCCAGCGCTTCGTCGTTGCCCAGGTTGCGGGTGATGTCGCGGGTCTTGTAGCGGTAGACGAACGACACGCAAGCCTGGCCCTTGACCGTCAGCGGCTTGGCGATGATGCGCTGCAGGGTTTCTTCGTTGCCGACAGGGCGCGCCAGCACCAGCTTGATCAGGGCGTTCTGTTCCAGGCTGGTGGCGAGCAGGCTCAGAAACTGCGCACGCGCATCCGGCGCGGCCTGGGCGGTGGAGGAATCGGACATCGGGAAAGGGTGCCTCGGGTTGCGGAGGGGGCGCAGGTAGGCGCAGTGCCGGGAATTTTACGTGGATGCGCTTTCCCTGCACAGCTTTTGTCGACCGCCGCCGCGGCTAACCAAGCACCACCAGGCGATTGGGCAGCTCGTTGCGCTCGTGGGTCAGCGGCACGTGGGTACTGAGCAGCTCGCCGCAGGCCTCGATACAACTGATAAAGCCCTGCAACGTCTGGCCCTGGCGCACCTGCTGGGTAAAGCGCCTGACGATGGCCTCCCAGACCTGGTTGTCCAGGTGCCGGGATATGCCCTCATCGACGAGGATTTCGACATAGCGCTCGGCCTCGCTGACAAAGATCAGCATGCCGGTACCGCCCACGGTATGGTGCAGGTTCTGCTCGAGAAACTGCCGCCGGGCCAGGTTCGCCGCACGCCAGTGGCGTACTGAACGGGGGATCAGGCGGGTGGTCAGGGCCGGGATGCGGAACAGCAGGCACAGGGCAATAAACGTCAGCCACTGCACGATCAGCAAACTGTGCACGCTCATCCAGCCGCTCAGGTAATGAATGATGCCTGGCACCACCAGAGCCAGCAGGCTTGCCCACAGCAACGGGATATAGGCGTAGTCGTCGGCACGGCTGGCCAACACCGTGACCAGTTCGGCGTCGGTGTGACGCTCGACCCGGGCAATGGCTTCAGCGACCTGGCGCTGTTGATGTTCAGTAAGCAAAGTCATGTGCTGCGGTTCTCGTTGTTGATCATTTACCAGCCACCCGACGACCCACCACCGCCAAAGCCGCCCCCGCCACCGCTGAAGCCCCCACCGCCTCCCCCGCCGCCGCCAAAGCCACCGCCGTAGCCACCGCCGAAACCGCCGCCCATGCCGCCGCGCCCGCTACTACCGAGGCCAAGCGACTGCAGGGCGAACACGACAACGATCAACAGGAGGAACAAGCCGATGGCCCAGGCCGGCGCCCCGTCTTCGGCATCATTGCCCAACGCCCGTGACGGTTCGGCCAACGGGTTGCCGCCGAGCACCTGAAGGATCGCCGCCGTACCCTGGACAATGCCCTGGCTGTATTCGCCACGGCGAAACGCCGGGGTGATGATGCGATTGATGATCACCGAGGACTGCGCATCCGTCAGGCGCTCTTCCAGGCCGTAGCCGACTTCGATGCGCAGCTTGCGTTCCTGAGGGGCAACGATCAACAGTGCGCCGTTGTCCTTGCCCTTCTGGCCGATGCCCCAGTGGCGGCCGAGCTGATAGCCGTAGTCTTCGATGCTCTGCCCCTGCAAATCCGCCAGGGTCACCACCACGACCTGCTCGCCAGTGCCCTGTTCATGGGCCTTGAGCATGCTGTCGAGCTGGCTGCGGCTGGCACCGTCGAGCAGGCCGGCGTTGTCCACCACCCGCCCGCTCAGCGCCGGAAAGCTCAACTCGGCGCGCAGCGGCGTAGTCAACAACAGCGCCAACAACAGCCCGAGCGTGAACAGCCGCATCAGAATTTCACTTCAGGCGCTTTGTCGGCATCGGCGCTGGTGGCCTCGAAGTTCTCCCGGATCGGCATGTCGCTGTACATCACGCTGTGCCAGATGCGCCCAGGGAAGGTACGGATCTCCGTGTTGTAGCGCTGCACGGCGGCGATGAAGTCCTTGCGCGCCACGGCGATACGGTTCTCGGTACCTTCAAGCTGCGACTGCAGGGCGAGGAAGTTCTGGTTGGACTTGAGGTCCGGGTAGCGCTCGGACACCACCATCAAGCGGCTCAGCGCCCCAGTCAGCTGCGACTGGGCCTGCTGGAACTGGCGCAACTTCTCGGGATCGTCCAGGGTGCTGGCATCGACCTGGATCGAGGTCGCCTTGGCCCGGGCTTCTATGACCGAGGTCAGGGTTTCCTGCTCCTGCTTGGCGTAGCCTTTGACCGTTTCGACCAGATTGGGAATCAGGTCGGCGCGGCGCTGATACTGGTTCTGCACTTGGGCCCAGGCGGCTTTTACCTGCTCGTCATAGTTGGGGATGTTGTTGATCCCGCAACCGGCCAGCAGGCTGCCAAGCATCAGCAGCAACCACAGGCGTACGCCCTTGTAATGAATTACCTGCATGTTGCTACGCTCCTCGATCGCCGTGATGCACCGGACTTGAGGCATAATCCGTCGTCGCCGCTGGATCGGAATCGCCCAATCGGCTAAAAGATGCCCCAGCAAACTACAACAATAGCCGCTTCCCCAACTTCGGCTGGGCAGTATCACCGTGAACACTGCCGTAAGCCTTGAGAACAGAATTCATGAACAAGCTGTGTTTGCTGGGTCTGGTTGTCAGCCTGGCCAGTCAGTCGGCCTATGCCGATACCTCTGCCGCCCCGCTGCAGGACAAGCAGGCGTTCATCGCCAACCTGATCAAGCAGATGACCCTGGATGAAAAGATCGGTCAGTTGCGCCTGATCAGCATCGGCCCGGAAATGCCCCGCGAAATGATCCGCAAGGAAATTGCCGCCGGACGTATCGGCGGTACCTTCAACTCGATCACCCGTGCGGAAAACCGGCCGATGCAGGACGCCGCCGCCAAGAGCCGGCTGAAGATCCCGATGTTCTTCGCCTACGACGTGATCCACGGCCACCGCACGATCTTCCCGATCAGCCTGGGCCTGGCCGCCAGCTGGGACATGGACGCGATCGCCAAGGTCGGCCGGGTGTCCGCCCTTGAAGCGGCCTCAGACGGCATCGACATGACCTTCGCGCCGATGGTCGACATCGCCCGTGACCCACGCTGGGGCCGCACCAGCGAAGGCTTTGGCGAAGACACCTACCTGGTCTCGCGCATTTCCAAAGTGATGGTCGAGTCCTTCCAGGGCCAGAGCCCGGCCGCACCGACCAGCCTGATGGCCGCGGTCAAGCACTTCGCCCTGTACGGCGCGGTGGAAGGCGGCCGCGACTACAACACGGTCGACATGAGCCCGACCAAGATGTTCAACGACTACCTGCCGCCCTACCGCGCCGCCATCGATGCCGGTGCCGGCGGAGTGATGGTTGCGCTGAACTCGATCAACGGCGTGCCGGCCACCTCCAACACCTGGTTGATGAACGACCTGCTGCGCAAGGACTGGGGCTTCAAGGGCGTGACCGTCAGCGACCACGGGGCAATCACCGAACTGGTGCGCCACGGCGTTGCCCGCGATGGCCGCGAAGCCGCCAAGCTTGCAATCAAGGCCGGCATCGACCTGAGCATGAACGACTCGCTGTACGGCGAAGAACTGGCCAGCCTGCTCAAGGCCGGTGAAGTCGACCAGGCCGATATCGACAACGCCGTGCGCGAAGTGCTCGGTGCCAAATACGACATGGGCCTGTTCGAAGACCCGTACCGGCGTATCGGCAAGGCCAGCGACGACCCGGCCGATACCTATGCCGACAGCCGCCTGCACCGTGCCGAAGCCCGTGACGTGGCACGCCGCAGCCTGGTCCTGCTGGAAAACCGCAAGCAGACCCTGCCACTGAAAAAAGCCGGCACCATCGCCCTGGTCGGCCCGCTGGCCGATGCCCCGATCGACATGATGGGCAGCTGGGCCGCCGCCGGCCGCCCGCATCAGTCGATCACCGTGCGCGAAGGCATGCGCCAGGTCCTCGGTGACAAGGCCAAGGTCATCTACGCCAAGGGCTCCAACGTCACCCACGACAAGGCCATCCTCGATTACCTGAACTTCCTCAACTTCGATGCCCCGGAAATCGTCGACGACCCACGCCCTGCCGCGGTGCTGATCGACGAAGCGGTCAAGGCCGCCAAGCAGTCCGACGTGGTGGTCGCGGTGATCGGCGAGTCGCGTGGCATGTCCCACGAATCGTCCAGCCGCACCACCCTGGAAATCCCCGCAGCCCAGCGCGAGCTGATCAAGGCCCTGAAAGCCACCGGCAAACCGCTGGTGCTGGTGCTGATGAACGGCCGGCCGCTGTCGCTGGCCTGGGAGCGCGAACAGGCCGATGCCATCCTGGAGACCTGGTTCAGCGGCACCGAAGGCGGCAACGCCATCGCCGATGTGCTGTTCGGCGACTACAACCCGTCGGGCAAGCTGGCCATCACCTTCCCGCGTTCGGTCGGGCAGATCCCGATGTACTACAACCACCTGAGCATCGGCCGCCCCTTCACCCCGGGCAAGCCAGGCAACTACACCTCGCAGTACTTCGAAGAGCCGAACGGCCCGCTGTACCCCTTCGGCTACGGCCTGAGCTACAGCGACTTCAGCCTCTCGAACCTGAACCTGTCGAGCAAAACCGTGAAACAGGGCCAGGACCTGGACGCCAGCATCGTGGTCAAGAACACCGGCAAGCGTGACGGCGAGACCGTGGTGCAGCTGTACCTGCAGGATGTGACAGCGTCCATGAGCCGCCCGATCAAGGAGCTGAAGAACTTCCACAAAGTCATGCTCAAGGCCGGCGAGGAACGCACCCTGCACTTCACCATCAAGGCCGACGACCTGAAGTTCTACAACGGCCAACTGCAATGGGCAGCCGAGCCGGGTGAGTTCCGGGTCCAGGTCGGCCTCGACTCGCAGGCCGTGCAACAACAGAGCTTCGAGCTGCTGTAACAACGTTGCCATGCTCCAAGGGAAGGCCAGGAGGCCTTCCCCACTGCCGGGACTTGCACCATGCCTTCTTCCTTTCGCGCCCTGCGTCTGGGCCTGATTCTGTTCTTCATCCTCGCCGGCACGCTGTTGACCGCAGGCTGGGCCATGCACCACGCCAAGCGTCAGTCGATGGTCGAGGATGCCCGTCGGGCCAGTGAGCAGTTGGGGCTGTATGCCAACTCGCTGCACACCCTGATCGAACGTTACCGCGCCCTGCCGGCGGTGCTGGCCCTCGACCCGGAACTGATCAGCGCCTTGCGCGGCCCAGTTGCAGGCCCGGTGCAGGATGCCCTGAACCGCAAGCTGGAGCGCATCAACGGTGCGGCCAATTCCTCGACCCTCGAGCTGCTCGACCGCACCGGCCTGGCCGTGGCCGCCAGCAACTGGCGCCTGCCCAGCACCTATGTTGGCTCCAACTATGGTTTCCGGCCGTATTTCAAACAAACCCGCAGCCAGGGCAGCGGCCGCTTCTATGCGGTCGGCGTGACCAGCGGCGTGCCGGGGTATTTCTTGTCCAGCGCGGTGCAGGATGAAAACAGCCGCTTCCTCGGCGCCATGGTGGTCAAGCTGGAGTTCCCCGAGCTTGAGCGCGAGTGGCGCCAGGGCAGCGATATCCTGTTGGTCAGCGACGCCCGCGGGATCATCTTCATCGCCAACCAGGACGGCTGGCGCTACCGCGAGCTGCAACCGCTGACCAGCGCCGACCGCGCAGAGCTTGCCGCCACCCGCCAGTACGACAAGCAACCGCTGGTGCCGCTACAGCACCATATCCTCAGCAGCTTTGACGCCAACAGCCACCTGATGCGCGTGCAGGGCCCCGAGGGCAATACCGACTACCTGTGGGAAAGCCTGCCGCTGGAAGCCGAGGGCTGGACCCTGCACCTGCTGCGCAAGCCGCAGGTCAGCGAAGATGGCCGCAACGCCGCGCTGGCTGCCGCCGCAGTGTGGTTGAGCCTGGTCTTCGCCTTGTTGTTCATCAGCCAGCGCTTGCGCCTGGCACGCTTGCGCCAGCGCAGCCGTGAAGAACTCGAACGCCTGGTCGAAGCCCGCACCCGCGACTTGCGCACCGCCCAGGAGGGCCTGGTGCAATCGGCCAAGCTGGCGGCGCTTGGGCAGATGTCCGCGGCGCTGGCCCACGAGATCAACCAGCCGCTGACCACCCAGCGCATGCAGCTGGCAACCCTGCGCCTGCTGCTCGATAACCAACGCCTGGATGAAGCACGCCAGGCCCTGGAGCCGCTGGAGCAGATGCTCACGCGCATGGCGGCCCTCACCGGGCACCTGAAAACCTTCGCCCGCAACAGCCCCAGCGGCCTGCGCGAACGCCTGGACCTGGCCACCGTGGTCGACCAGGCGCTGCAACTGCTCGAGGCGCGCATTCGCGCCGAGGACGTCAGCGTCGCCCTGTACCTGGCCCGCCCGGCCTGGGTACGCGGCGATGCGATACGCCTTGAGCAAGTGCTGATCAACCTGCTGCGCAACGCCCTGGATGCCATGGCCGAAAAGAGCTACAAACGCCTTGAGGTGCGCATCGATGCCGAACAGGAGCACTGGCGCCTGAGCGTGCTCGACAGCGGCGGCGGTATCCCTGCCGAACACCTGGCCAGTGTCTTCGACCCGTTCTTCACCACCAAGCCGGTGGGCGAAGGCTTGGGCCTGGGCCTGGCGATTTCCTATGGCATCATTCACGAAGCCGGCGGCCGCCTGCAGGTCGAAAACCAGCCCGGCGGCGCCCGTTTCAGCCTGACCTTGCCTATGGACCCGGAACCCGCATGTTGAACTCAGTGATGGTCGTCGACGATGAAGCCAGCATCCGCACAGCCGTGGAGCAATGGCTGAGCCTGTCCGGCTTCAACGTGCAGCTGTTCAGCCGTGCCGAAGACTGCCTGCAGCAACTGCCGATGCACTTCCCCGGGGTGATCCTCAGTGACGTGCGCATGCCCGGCATGGACGGCCTGCAGTTGCTCGAGCGACTGCAGGCCAGTGATGCCGACCTGCCGGTGATCCTGCTCACCGGTCACGGCGATGTGCCGATGGCAGTCGAGGCCATGCGCAATGGTGCCTACGACTTTCTAGAAAAACCCTTCAGCCCCGAAGCGCTGCTCGGCAGCCTGCGCCGGGCCCTGGAAAAACGCCAGCTGGTGCTGGAGAACCGCCGCCTGCATGAACAGGCCGACCTCAAGGCGCGCCTGGAGGCGAACCTGCTGGGCGTGTCCCAGGGCATGCAGCACTTGCGCAAGCAGGTACTGGACCTGGCCAGCCTGCCGGTCAACGTGCTGATTCGTGGCGAAACCGGCAGCGGCAAGGAGCAGGTTGCACGCTGCCTGCATGACTTCGGTCCGCGCGCCGGCAAGCCCTTCGTTGCCCTCAACTGCGCGGCGATCCCCGAGCAGTTGTTCGAGGCCGAGCTGTTCGGCCATGAAAGCGGCGCCTTCACCGGTGCCCAGGGCAAGCGCATCGGCAAGCTCGAATACGCCAATGGCGGCACGGTGTTCCTCGACGAGATCGAAAGCATGCCACTGGCCCAGCAGGCCAAGCTGCTGCGCGTGTTACAGGAGCAAAAACTCGAACGCCTGGGCGCCAACCAGAGCATCAGCGTCGACCTGCGGATCATCGCCGCGACCAAACCCGACCTGCTCGAAGCAGCCCGGGCCGGGCGCTTTCGCGAAGACCTGGCGTATCGCTTGAACGTTGCCGAATTGCGCCTGGCGCCGTTGCGCGACCGCCGCGAAGACATCCCGCTGCTGTTCAGCCACTTTGCCCGCCTGGCCGCCGAGCGCGTCGGCCGCAGCGCGCCGGTACTCAGTGGCGCGCAGCTGGGCAAGCTGCTCGGTCACGACTGGCCGGGCAACGTTCGTGAACTGGCCAACGCCGCCGAACGTCATGCCCTGGGGCTGGGCGAGCCGGCAGCAGCAGAAATCGAAGCCGGGCAATCGCTGGCCGCCCAGCAGGAAGCCTTCGAAGCCCAGTGCCTGCGCGCCGCCCTGAGCCGGCACAAGGGCGAGATCAAGGCCGTGATGGAAGAGCTGCAACTGCCGCGGCGCACCCTCAACGAGAAGATGCAGCGCCACGGCCTGCTGCGCGAAGATTTTCTCGGGCCTACCTGATCGACCCAACGGATCGCCATAAGCGGATTTTCGCCGATCCACTCATTTGAATAGGCGGATTTCCGCTCATCATATCCGTACAACCCTTCTAGACCGGGCCTCCAGCATCTGGCACAGCTTCTGCTATAGCCCTGGCAGGCTGCGTTTCGGCGCGCTCCACAAAAACAACTATGAAGGTCCCTTCGATGGATAACTCCACCACCCTGCCAACCGGGGCGGCCATTGCGCCCGCCGCGGTAAAAACCACCCGAAGCCGACTCAAGTCGATTTTCAGCGGTTCGATCGGCAACATGGTCGAATGGTACGACTGGTACGTTTACGCCGCGTTTTCCCTGTATTTCGCCAAAGCCTTCTTCCCCGCCGGCGACACCACCGCACAACTGCTCAACACCGCCGCGATCTTCGCCGTGGGCTTTTTGATGCGCCCGATCGGCGGCTGGCTGATGGGTATCTACGCCGACCGCAAAGGCCGCAAGGCTGCGCTGATGGCCTCGGTATTGCTGATGTGCGCAGGCTCGCTGGTCATCGCCCTGACCCCAGGGTATGAAACCATCGGCGTCGCCGCACCGGTGCTGCTGGTCATCGCCCGCCTGATGCAAGGCCTGTCGGTGGGTGGCGAATATGGCACCTCGGCCACCTACCTCAGCGAGATGGCCACCAAGGAGCGCCGTGGCTTCTTCTCCAGCTTCCAGTACGTGACGCTGATTTCCGGCCAGCTCATCGCCCTGGCGGTGCTGATCATCCTGCAGCAGACCCTGACCACCGAACAACTGTATGCCTGGGGCTGGCGCGTACCTTTCGTGATCGGCGCCCTGTGCGCAGTGGTCGCCCTGTACCTGCGCCGCGGCATGGAAGAAACCGCCTCCTTCACCAAGAAGGAAAAGTCCAAGGAAAGCCTGATGCGCACCCTGATGCGCCATCCGAAAGAGCTGGCCACCGTGGTCGGCCTGACCATGGGCGGCACCCTGGCCTTCTACACCTACACCACCTACATGCAGAAGTACCTGGTGAACACGGTGGGCATGAGCATCACCGACTCGACCACCATTTCGGCGGCCACCCTGTTCCTGTTCATGTGCCTGCAACCGATCATCGGCAGCCTCTCCGACAAGATCGGCCGGCGCCCGATCCTGATCGCCTTCGGCGTATTGGGCACCCTGTGCACCGTACCGATCCTGACCACCCTGCACACCATCCAGACCTGGTGGGGCGCGTTCTTCCTGATCATGGCGGCGCTGATCATCGTCAGCGGCTACACCTCGATCAACGCCGTGGTCAAAGCCGAGCTGTTCCCTACCGAAATCCGCGCCCTGGGCGTTGGCCTGCCGTACGCCCTGACCGTGTCGATCTTCGGCGGTACCGCTGAATACGTGGCGCTATGGTTCAAGAGCATCGGCATGGAGAGCGGTTTCTACTGGTACGTGACTGCCTGTATCGCCTGCTCGTTGCTGGTGTATGTGTTCATGAAGGACACCCGCACGCATTCGCGGATCACCACTGACTGATCCCAGTCATCGGCAGAAAAAAGGGGGCATCCGCCAGCGGATTGCCCCCTTTTTTTGTTTATGGCGCTTTAACCCGCAATTAATCCCACACCCTCAATCTTCACTCATAGCGTAGACCGCATCGCCTGCATCGCTGGCAAGGCCAGCTCCCACAGGTCCGTGCATGGCCTTGCCGGTGATGAGGGCGAACTGCCGCCACATACATCTATTTTTTAGATTCTTATACGTTATTTTTTGCGCTTTTTAATCAATTTGATCAGCGTAGCATTACACCCATAGAAACAAACAACCCCTCAGCACCTCGGAGCAACGACCATGAAAAACAAACTGATCCTGACCCTGGCCTTCTCGGTACTGGCTGCCAACGCATTCGCCGAAGACGGCTTCGACCGTACCAACAGCCACAACTTCAGCGCCGTGAAAAGCCAGTCGGCTACCTATGCAGAAGACGGCTTCGATCGCACCCAGGCCCACCGCATCAGTTAAGCGCTGATGTGACGCAGTCAGCCCGGCTTCGGCCGGGCTTAGTCATTTTCAGCAAGGCAAAGCCTTGGCACACTAGCGGCCTACTCACAGGGAAGGCCTTCGGGCCAGCGCAGATGTATTACTACGAACCGGCAAAAGGCCACGGCCTGCCCCACGATCCGTTCAATGCCATCGTCGGCCCACGCCCGATTGGCTGGATTTCCTCCCAGGACGCCGAAGGTCGCCTGAACCTGGCGCCCTACAGCTTCTTCAACGCCTTCAACTACATTCCACCGATCATCGGTTTCGCAAGCGTCGGGCGCAAAGACAGCCTGAACAACATCGAGCAAACCGGCGAGTTCGCCTGGAACCTGGCCACCCTGCCGCTGGCCGAGGCCATGAACCAGAGCTGCGCGGCAGTTGCGCCGCAGGTCGATGAGTTCACCCTGAGCGGTCTGACCCCGGTGGCGTCAAAAGTGATTGCCGTGCCGCGGGTGCAAGAGAGCCCGGTGTCGTTCGAATGCAAGGTGACCCAGATCATCCAGCTGCAGCGTGCCGACCAAGCGCTGGTGCCGAGCTGGCTGGTGCTGGGTGAGGTGGTGGCCGTGCATATCGCCGAGCATCTGCTCAAGGACGGCATCTATGACACCGCTGCGGGCCAGCCGATCCTGCGTGGCGGCGGCCCGGCGGATTACTTCGAACTGGGCAACCTGTTCAAGATGGCCCGCCCGCAGGTCAACGGCTGAGTTACCAGACCAGCTCGGCGTCGTCATCGACGCCCTGCAGGCGCTCAAGTTCGGCGCAGGCCGCTTCATCAGCAGCCAGGGCGGTGTTGAAGGTCTGCTCTACCAGGACCTTGTGAAAACGCGGCGCCCCGGAGGCCCCCAGGCCTTTGACGGCGATGGCGGCGTGGTAGCCGTCGTCGCCGCGTACGGCTGCCGATACTGCTTCGAACCGGGAAAATTCTTTACGTGCCATGTGCCTCGAGTCCACATCAATTGCCAGAAGCCGCCATTCTAACCTGCGCAAGGCGAGCCGAAGGTATGCAGGTCGAGGCTGTCGACTACCCGCGCCTGCACCAGCTCGCCGAACAGCTCAAGAGTCGGTGACGCGAAGTAGCCGCTCATCGATTGCTGATCGCGCCAGAAACCGCTGAGCAGCCACAGGTCGGCGTCGGCCTGGGAGCGTTGCAGGCTGAATTTCAGGCAGCCGGGAGCCTGGCGCGACGGTTCCAGCAGATCACGCAGGCGCGCGCCGAGTTCTTCTGAACGACCGCTGCTGGCCCGGATAAATGCGAGGTGGGTGACCGAATGTGTCGAGGTCATGAGCGTTTCTCCATGTGCAGCCAGATGAAATTGCCAGGCTGCACAGGTTAGGCCACACGCCCGCGCGGCGGTTAGGCGATTCCTGTCGAGCGCTTGCCTGATCCTGCGCGCCCTGCAGGATCAGGCAAGCGGGCGGCAGCTTTCGACTAGCGCCGTGGCTTGCACAAACCTATCCTGCAGTCGTTCTCCCTGGAATCGTCCCCATGCCCGCCATCGACCCTGACCGCCTGATCCTCGACCCCGCCCTGGAGCAACAGCGCCAGGAGCTGGCCGACCTCATCCAGCGCCACGCCCCCCGTCAGTCTGGCGTCGAGTCAGCGGTCGAGGACCTGTTTCTGGTGCGCTATGAAGAAAGCGTGCGCTCGATGCCCGCCCTGGCGGAGCCTGCGTTGTGCATCCTGGCCCATGGCAGCAAGGAGGTATGCCTGGGTGACGAGCGCTATGTCTACGACCCGCTGCATTACATGGTGGTGTCGGTGGCGCTGCCGATCAGTGGCGTATTGCTGGAGGCCAGCCCGGAAAACCCCAGCCTGGGCGTACGCCTGAACATCGACCCGGCGCAGATCAACAACCTGCTGGCCGATGCCGGCCCCCTCGGTGTGCCGGCTTTGCCGTCGGGCCGTGGGCTGTATGTGGAGCGTACCGACCCGCTGTTGCTCGATGCCCTGCTGCGCCTGATTCGCCTGCTCGACTCGCCGAAGGACATCCCGATCCTCGCACCGCTGATCCAGCGCGAGATTCTCTATCGGTTGCTACGCGGCCCGCAGGGTTACCGGCTGTACGAAATTGCCATGGCCAACAGCCAGACCCACCGGGTGTGCCAGGCCATCGAATGGCTCAACCAGCACTTTCATCGGCCGCTGCGCATCGATGACCTGGCGCGCGAGGTCAACCTCAGTACCTCGACCCTGCATCACCGCTTCAAGGCAGTGACCTCAATGAGCCCGTTGCAGTACCAGAAGCAGTTGCGCCTGCAGGAAGCGCGGCGGCTGATGCTCAACGACGGGCTTGAAGCAGCGGTGGCGGGCTATCGGGTGGGCTATGAAAGCCCGTCGCAGTTCAGCCGGGAGTACAGCCGCTTGTATGGGGCGCCGCCGGTGCGGGATTTGGCCAGGTTGCGCAGTGCGCTCTAGATAGCTATCGCGGGTCAAGCCCGCTCCCACAGGGCATAGCATCGAACCTGTGGGAGCGGGCTTGACCCGCGATGAGGCCTACACCGCCCTGACCACGTGCTTGATCTCCTGAAACGCACTCAAGCCCCAAGGCCCCAGCTCCCGACCCAGGCTGCTCTGTTTGTACCCACCCCAGGCCGTCTGCGGGAAGATCACCTGCGGTGCGTTGATCCACACCACCCCCGCCTGCAAAGCATTTGCAACCCGCTCGGCGGCTTGCAAATCACGGCTGAGCACACTGGCCACCAGGCCGAACTCAGTGTCATTGGCCAGTGCCAGCGCCTCGGCTTCAGTGGCAAACGCACGTACGCACAGCACCGGACCGAAGATCTCCTCACGCCACAGCGCACTGTCCAACGGCACCTCGGTAAACACCGTGGGGCTGACGAAATAACCACAAGGCAGCTCTGCCGGCCGTGAGCCACCACAGAGCAGCTGCGCACCCGCTTGCAGGCCCGCCGCAATATGCGCTTGTACCCGCTGGTACTGAGCCTGATTGACCAACGGGCCCATTTCGCTTTCGCCGCTGAACGGCTCGCCCACGCGGATCGCTTCGGCCCGGGCCTTCAGCGCATCGATAAATGCCGGGTACAGGGCTTGGGCGACCAGTACCCGGCTGGTGGCCGAACACATCTGCCCGGCATTGAAGAAACCGCCCAGGCAGGCCAGCTTCACCGCAAGCTCAAGGTCGGCGTCGTCCAGCACCAGCAACGACGACTTGCCGCCCAGTTCCAGGCTCACGCCCTTGATCGTCTGCGCCGCGCGCTGCATGACCTGCACCCCTACCGCATTGCTGCCGGTGAAGGAAATCTTGGCAATTCGCGGATCGGCCGCCAACGGCGCGCCCACTGCCTGCCCGGTACCACAGACCAGGTTGAACACCCCGTCCGGCAGCCCCGCTTCGGCGATGATCGCCGCCAGTTCCAGCTCGGCCAATGGCGTGATTTCCGAAGGCTTGAGCACCACGCAGCAGCCTGCCGCCAGGGCCGGCGCGAGCTTCCAGGCGGTGGTGACCATGGGGAAGTTCCACGGCACGATCAGACCCACCACCCCGCACGGCTCGCGGCGCACCCGGGCGACAAAATCCTCGCTGGGCAGCGCCACCGAGCGATCGCGCCCGAGGTTGTCCGCCAGCTCCGCGTAATAACGGAAGGTGGCGACGACATCATCGACATCGATGTGGGCTTCAGCCAGCGGCTTGCCATTGTTGCTCGCTTGCAACTGCACCAGGCGCTCGCGGCGCGCTTCGACGCCCTCGGCAATGGCCCGCAGGATGGCCGCACGGGTCGGCCCGCTGGACGTAGACCATTGAACAAATGCCGCGCGGGCCACCAGCGTCGCCCGCTCGACCGCCGCCGCGTCGCCACCGGCTACCTCGGCCAACACCTGTTCATTGCTCGGGTTGATCACCGTCAGCACCTGGGGGCCATGCTGCCAGACACCTTCGATATAGACACCAGGCAGCTTGATCATGCGGGCACCGCCCGCATCCAGGTGGCCTGGTCGATTTCGATCAGGCTCGGGCCTTGGCGATCGCACGCCTGGCGCAATGCTTCGCGCAGTTGTGCGACATCGCCAACCGACTCGGCGCTGCAGCCCAGGGCCTTGGCCACGCCGATGAAATCAGGGGTGTAGATGTCGACGCCGACCGGCTCGATGGCGCGGTTGACCATGTAGCGCTTGATCTCTTCGTAGCCCTGGTTGTTCCACAGCAGCACGATCAGCGGCACCTGCGCCTCGCGGGCACTGGCCAGTTCCGGCAGGGTGAATTGCAAACCGCCGTCGCCGATCAGGCACACCACCGGCGCGCGATCGGCCGGCGCTTCAGCGCTGCCCAACCAGGCGCCCATGGCCGCCGGCAGCGCGTACCCCAGGGTGCCGTAACCGGTCGAAGCGTTGAACCAGCGCCGCGGCTGGTCCATGTCCAGGGTCAGGTTGCCGGTGTACACCGGTTGCGTCGAATCACCGACCAGCACGGCACCCGGCAGGGTTTCGACAAGGGTGGTGAGCATGCGCGTCTGGCTGCGCATCGGCAGGTCGCGATCGGCCTCCAGCACTCCACGCAAGCGCGCGGCACGGGCCGCGCCCCACTCGGCGCCGCGCACTGGTGCCGGTTGCTCGGCCAGGGCCACCAGCAAGGCCTGGGTGGCGAGGGTCGAATCGGCAACCAGGGCGACTTTCGGCGGATAGTTGCGCACGGTCTGGTCGGGGTCGATATCGATGCGCAGCAGCTCGCCCGGGATCTCGAAGCCGCCCTTGAAGGTCACGTCGTAGTCGGTCTCGGCAAGCTCGGTACCGATCGCCAGCACCACATCGGCTTCGGCGACCAGGGCGCGGGTGGCCACCAGCGATTGGGTCGAGCCGATCTGCAGCGGGTGGCTGGCCGGCAGCACGCCCTTGGCGTTGATAGTCAGCGCTACCGGCGCCTGCAGGTACTCGGCCAGGCGGGTCAACGCGGCGCTGGCCTCGATGGCGCCACCACCGGCGAGGATCAGCGGCCGGCGGGCAGCCGCCAGCATGGCGGCCATTTGTGCCACTGGCGCGGGGGCGGCCCCGGCGCGGGCGATACGCACCGGGGCGCAGGCCAGCAGGTGATCGGCGTCCTCGATCAGCACGTCCAGCGGAATTTCGATATGCACCGGGCGCGGACGCGCGCCGTCGAACACGGCAAAGGCACGGGCCAGTACCGACGGCAGGTCATCGGCGCTCATCAGGGTGTGGGAAAACGCCGCTACACCGGCCACCAGGTTGCTCTGCGCCGGCAACTCATGCAGTTTGCCGCGCCCGCCGCCCAACTGGTCGCGCGACTGCACGCTGGAGATCACCAGCATCGGAATCGAATCAGCATAGGCCTGGCCCATGGCGGTGGTGATGTTGGTCATGCCCGGGCCGGTGATAATAAAGCACACGCCTGGCTTGCCACGGGTACGCGCATAGCCGTCAGCCATGAAGCCGGCACCTTGCTCGTGGCGCGGGGTGATGTGCCGGATGCGCGAGCTTGCCAGCCCGCGATAGAGTTCCACTGTATGCACGCCGGGAATGCCAAAGACATGGTCTACGCCATAGCCTTCAAGAAGTTTGACCAGTACTTCGCCGCAAGTCGCCATGATCGTCTGCCTGTCATTGTTCGGGAAACAGGCTGTATTGGACCGCCCGACAGCTACCTGCACAATGCAAAAAAGCTCATACTAGCCATGTTCTCAAATCATGGCTCAAGCCGATGAAACGCCTGCCTCCACTGCCTGCCCTGCACACCTTTCTAATCACTGCCCAGTGCTGCAACTTCACCCGCGCCGCGCAACTGCTGCACATCACCCAAGGCGCGGTGAGCCGGCAAATTGCCGGGCTGGAGGACCACCTCGGTTATCCGCTGTTTCTGCGCCAGGCCCGTGGCCTGAGCCTGACCCGCGAAGGCCAGGACTGGCTGCCGCGGGTGCAGCAGGTGTTCACCTTGATCGAGGAAGGGGTGCAGCAGGTGGGTGCGCGTAGCACCACCTTGCAGCTCAAGGCACCGACCTGCGTGATGCGCTGGCTGCTGCCGCGCCTGATGGAATGGCAGGCGCTGCGCCCGGATGTGCCGGTGGAGCTGACCACCACGGTGCAGCATGGGGTGGATTTTCGTCGGGAAGTGTTCGACGCGGCGGTGGTCTATGGCGCCCGGCCCAACCATGGCCTGCAGACCCTGAAGCTGTTCGATGAACAACTGACGCCGGTGTGCGCGCCGCAACTGCTGAACGGCGCCCTGCCCTTGCAGCAGGTCGCGGATCTGGACCTGCACATGCTCCTGCACCCGACTCGCGATCAACGCGACTGGCATGCCTGGTTCGATGCCGCCGGGGCGAGCCTGCCCCGGCAAGGCAAGGGCCAGCATTTCGAAACCCTGGACATGGCCATGTCGATGGCTTCCCAGGGTACCGGTGTGGCCATCGGCGACTGGTCGCTGATCGCTGATGACCTCAAGTGCGGGCGGCTGGTGACGCCGTTCCCGCTCAAGGTCAGCACCGGCCAGGCCTATTACCTTGTGCGGCCACAAGGCTCGGCTTCAGCGGCGTTGCTGGAGCTGCTCGCGTGGTTGTGCGAGCAGGCCCAGGCCCCTCAGTAACCGACCGTGAAACGCTGGCGCGAGTGCGCCGGCTTCTCCACTTCATCGAGCATGGCAATGGCGTAGTCGGCAAAGCTGATCCAGCTCTTGCCATCGGTACCGATCAACAGGTGATCCTTGCCCAATTTGTAAGCGCCGCTGCGGGCACCTTCGACGAATTCGGCCGAAGGTGACAGGAAGGTCCAGTCCAGTTCCTTTTCCTGGCGCAGGATGTCGAGGTAGTGACCACCGGCGGTAGCTTCAGCCTTGTAGGCCTCGGGAAAATCCGGGCTGTCGATGACCTTGTGCCCCGACGGCAGCAGCAGGCTGCCCGCCCCGCCCACCACCAACAGGCGCTTGACCCCGGCACGCTTCACCGGCTCGATGATGGCCTGCGGTTTGATGCTGGAAAAGTGCGCGGCGCTGAGCACCACGTCATGCCCCGCGACTGCCTGTTCCAGGGCGGCGGCGTCGCTGACGTCCAGCGCTACGGCGTTCACCCCTTCGCGCCCCTGCAGTTTCGAGATGTCGCGGGCAATGGCGGTAACGCGATGGCCGCGGCGCAGGGCTTCTTCCAGCAACTGGCTACCAGCACGGCCGGTAGCACCGATGATTGCGATCTTGCTCATGGGAAATCTCCAGTCAGGATTGAATGACGCTTACCACTTCATCTCGCCCTTGGCGACCTTGGCGCTGAGCTCCAGCGAGCTCTCTTCACCCAGGTCCGGGTAACGTTTTTTCATTGCCGCGATCAGATCGGCGGCATTGCCCGCCTTGGCGGTTTCTTCGTCGAAGGCGCGGATATAGTCTGCGGTGAACTGCACCGCCTTTAGCGAACGGCTGCTCTGGCCCAGGTAATGGCCAGGGATCACGGTGTCGGGCTTGAGCTGCTCGATCCGCGTGAGGGTCGCCAGCCAGTCCTGGTGCGATTGCGCCGACTGCGTGTCAGCCATCCACACGTGCAGGTTCTCGGCGACCACCACACCACCGACCACCGCCTTGATCGATGGAATCCAGACAAAACTGCGGTCCGGCTGCGGGCCGTCGAGGCCGACCACTTGCAGGCGCTGGCCTTCGAGCTTCAGTTCATTGCCTTGCAACACCTGCGGCACGACCAGCTTCGCCGGTTTATCGGCGCCCATCTGCGGGCCCCAATAGGCCAGCTTGCCATCCATGGTCTGCTTGATATGGGCAACGGTTGCCGCCGAGGCCACGACCTTGGCCTTGGGATAAGCATCGGTCAGGGTCTGCAGGCCGAAGTAGTAGTCCGGGTCACCGTGGCTGATGTAGATGGTGGTCAATTGCTTGCCGCTCGATTGCAGTTTGGCCAGCAACTGCTCAGCCTGCGCCTTGCCGAACTGGGCATCGACCAGGATGGCGTCATGCTTGCCGCTGACAATCACTGAGCTGACCGGGAACAGGGCGTTGGTACCCGGGTTGTAGACATCCAGGTTCAGCGGTTCGGCGGCCGAAGCCTGGGCCATGGCCCCAAGGGTGGCGAAAGCCAGCAGCAGGCGACGCAGGGAGAACGAACGAGGCATCAAGGCGATTCCTGTGAAGTGGGCGATGAACAACAGCTTAGTTGCACGATCCGTCACAAAAAATGCGATGCTTAGGATTAGTTTGTTTCTGAAAGCGTGCAAATCATGGATCGTCTGACAGCAATGCGAGTCTTCGTCAGCGTGGTCGACCTGGGTAGCCAATCGGCCGCCGCCGACCACCTGGAACTTTCCCGCCCGGTCGTTTCGCGCTATCTGGCCGAGCTTGAGGACTGGGTTGGCGCACGCCTGATGCAGCGCACCACGCGCCGCCTGAGCCTGACCGCCGCCGGCCAGGAAACCCTGCCACGCTGCCGGCAGATGCTCGAGCTTGCCGGCGACCTGCAAGCGGCCGTCGGCACCCCGAACGATGCCCCGCGCGGCGAGTTGCGCATCAGCGTCAGCACTTCGTTCGGCCAGGCGCAGCTGATGGACGCGGTGGCCGACTACGTCAAACGCTACCCCGGGGTAAAAATCGACCTGCAGATGCTCGACCGCACGGTGAACCTGGTGGATGAGCGCATCGACCTGGCCATCCGCACCAGCAACGACCTGGACCCCAACCTGATTGCCCGGCGCCTGACCGTATGCCGCTCGGTGATCTGCGCATCCCCTGCCTACCTGCGCCAGCACCCGGCGCCGCAGCACGTGCAGGAGCTCAGCCAGCACAACTGCCTGACCCACTCCTACTTCGGCCGCAGCCTCTGGCATTTCGACGTCGAGGGCGAGGTGGTGTCGGTGCCGGTGCAGGGCAACATCAGCGCCAACGAAGCCATGACCCTGCAACGGGCGGCCTTGGCCGGCGCCGGTGTGGCGATGCTGCCGACTTATCAGGCCGCCGACGCCCTACGCAGTGGTGAGCTGATTCGCCTGTTACCCCAGGCCAAGCCACGGGAGCTGAACCTCAACGCCGTGTACACCTCACGCAAACACATGCCGGCGACCCTGCGCAGCATGCTCGACTTTCTCGCCGAGCGCTTTACCGCCGAACCGATCTGGGATCGGGACCTGCTCTAGGCCGGGCATACCTAGCCCAGCTGACCTATGCTTTGAGTAGCACCTGTAGGTGGTTTGCAGGAGGTGAGCAGCATGGGCATCAAATCCAGAAAATGCGCCGTTATCTGTGCCATGGCCGCTGTGGTCGGGCTGTATGCCGCCGCAGCCTACCGGGTCGAACAGATCCGCAACCAACCCTACTCCGCCGCCAGCTGCAGCCTGGCTCACTGCGTGCCGCACACCGCGACGCTGAGCGCACTCAAGTAGGTTGGCCTGGGGCCTGGTGACGAAAGTCACTGGGGGCCTTGCCCGTCAGGCGGCGGAAGAACCGCGAAAAATAGGCAGGGTCAACAAAACCCAGGCTGTCGGCCAGTTGCTTGATGCTCAGGCTGGTGTAAATCAGTTCGCGCTTGGCCTCGAGTAGCAAGCGTTGATGGATGATCTGCAAGGCCGACTGCCCGGCCAGCTCACGACAGATACTGTTCAGGTGCGCCACCGAAATCCCCACCTCATGGGCCAGCGCCTCGACGCTTGGCTGCAGACGATACTGCTGCTCGACCAGTTTATTGAAGCGTTGCAGATATTCACGCCCGCGGGCCACCGCCAGCCCCTGGCCATGGCGCTGCAAGCATTGACGGCTGATCCACACCACCAGCAGGTTGATCAATGAGCGCAGTTGCAAGTCGCGCCCGGGTTGGTCCTGCTGGTACTCCTGCTGCAAGGCACTGAACAGGCTGTACAGGTAGGTGCGGTCGGCGCCTGCCAGGTAGGTGCCGGCCTGGGCCAGGGCCGCTGGCGCTCCGGCCAGTTGGGTGTGCAACAGGCTCACCAGGGGCGCCGCCAGGGTGACCACGTAACCATCGACGTCGCTGGAAAAGCGAAAACCATGCACGCACAGGGCCGGCACCACCTGGATCGCCGCCTGCTCCAGGCGCCGCACCTGGCCTTCCACTTCGATCTCGGCCTGCCCCTCATAGAGAAACAGCAACTGGCACAGATCGGCATGCCGATGCGGTTCGATTTCCCAATCATGCAATCGGCTGCGCGCCGGAATCGACTCGCAGTGCAGCAGGTCCGGGGTCGGCCACTGCAACTGTTCGCCGTACAGCTTGAACACCGGGATCGATGCCTTGCTCATTGATCAACTCGCTCCAGGGCAATGCCCGATAATCGCACTGATTGGTGAAAAGTCCTGCTTCATGCCGTTTTTATCCCTTCTTCGCTCGCATTTCAAAGCGAAAAATGCAAGCACAACAATCATAAGCTGCTTTCGGCCTTGCCCTGAAGCTTGCCTGGGATAACAACAATGAAGACTCAAGTCGCAATTATCGGTGCCGGCCCTTCCGGTCTGCTGCTCGGCCAGTTGCTGCACAAGGCCGGGATCGCCAACATCATCATCGAGCGCCAGAGCGCCGACTACGTACTCGGGCGCATCCGCGCCGGGGTGCTGGAACAGGGCATGGTCGAGTTGCTGCGCGAAGCCGGGGTTGGCGCGCGCATGGACGCCGAGGGCCTGCCCCACAGCGGTTTCGAACTGGCCTTCGACGGGCGTCGCGAACACATCGACCTCAAGGCGCTGACCGGCGGCAAAGGCGTAATGATTTATGGTCAGACCGAAGTCACCCGGGATTTGATGGCCGCGCGCCAAGCCTGCGGCGCCGTCACTGTCTATCAGGCCGACAACGTTCGCCTGCATGACCTGAAATCCGAGCGCCCTTACCTGACCTTTGAAAAGAACGGCGAAATCCAGCGCCTGGACTGCGACTACATTGCCGGCTGCGACGGCTACCACGGCATCGCCCGGCAATCGATTCCCGCCCAGGCACTGAAGATTTTCGAACGGGTCTACCCGTTCGGCTGGCTCGGCGTGCTGGCCGATACTCCGCCGGTCAGTGATGAGCTGGTGTATGCCCGCCACGAGCGCGGCTTCGCCCTGTGCAGCATGCGCTCGCCGACCCGCACCCGTTACTACGTGCAGGTGGGTGCTGAAGAGAAGGTCGAGGACTGGTCCGATGAGCGCTTCTGGAGCGAGCTCAAGTCGCGCTTGCCGGCTGATCTGGCCGAGCGCCTGGTGACCGGTCCGTCGATCGAGAAAAGCATCGCGCCGCTGCGCAGCTTCGTGGTCGAACCCATGCAATACGGCACGTTGTTCCTGCTTGGCGACGCCGCGCATATCGTCCCGCCCACCGGCGCCAAGGGCCTGAACCTGGCGGCCAGTGATGTCAGTACCCTGTACAACATCCTGCGCAAGGTCTACGCCGAAGGCCGTCGCGACCTGCTGGAGCGCTACTCGCAAATCTGCCTGCGGCGTATCTGGAAGGCCGAGCGGTTTTCCTGGTGGATGACTTCGCTCCTGCACCGCTTTCCCGACAGCGATGCCTTCAGCCAGCGTATCCAGCAAACCGAGCTTGAGTACTACGTCAGTTCCGAAGCCGGTCGTACAGTATTGGCGGAAAACTACGTCGGCCTGCCTTACGAGCCGATCGAGGAGGACGCTTAGCAAGCTATCGAGTAGACTGGTCAGCACTTGCGCCCGCCGCTACCGGCTGCGGGCTTCACCTGCCTCAGAGCTGGCCCGTGACTCAACTGAACACTCCGCAACCGGTGCTGCGCAGCGTGCTCGTCGCACTGATGCTGGCGATCTTTCTTGGCGCGCTGGACCAGACCATCGTCGCCGTGTCGATGCCGGCGATTTCGGCGCAGTTCAACGATGTCGGCCTGCTGGCCTGGGTGATTTCCGGTTACATGGTGGCCATGACCGTGGCCGTGCCGATCTACGGCAAGCTCGGCGACCTGTATGGCCGGCGGCGGATGATCCTCACCGGTACCGCGCTGTTCACCCTGGCTTCGATCTTCTGCGCACTGGCACAGAACATGGAGCAACTGGTGCTGGCGCGGGTACTGCAGGGTATCGGCGCCGGTGGCATGGTCTCGGTCAGCCAGGCGATCATCGGCGACTTCGTGCCGCCGCGCGAACGCGGTCGCTATCAGGGCTACTTCAGCAGCATGTATGCCCTGGCCAGTGTCGCCGGGCCGGTGCTCGGCGGAATGCTCACCGAATACCTGTCATGGCGCTGGGTGTTCTGGCTCAACCTGCCCCTGGGCCTGACCGCCTGGTGGGTGACCCGCCGCGCCCTGCGCAGCCTGCTGGTACCAACGCACAAGGCGCAGGTCGATTACCTCGGCGCCGCGCTGCTGATTCTTGGCCTGGGCAGCCTGCTGCTGGGCATCACCCTGATCGGCCAGGGGCAACCCTGGGACTCTGCGCAAGTTGCCAGCCTGCTCGGTTGTGCACTGATCGGCTTGCTGCTGTTCGTGCTTCATGAACAGCGCGTCGCCGAGCCGCTGCTGCCGCTGAAACTGTTCGCCAATCGCACCGCCACCCTGTGCTGGTGCACGATCTTCTTCACCAGCTTCCAGGCCATTTCCCTGACCATGCTGATGCCGCTGCGCTATCAGAGCATCACCGGCGCCGGTGCCGACAGCGCTGCCTTGCATTTGCTGCCGCTGGCCATCGGCCTGCCGATCGGTGCGTATTGCGGTGGCCGCCTGACCTCCCTCACCGGGCGCTATAAGCCACAGATTCTCGGCGGTGCGCTGCTGATGCCGTTTGCCATCGTCGGCATGGCCTTCAGCCCGCCGCAAGCGGCCTGGTTCAGTGGCATGTTCATGGTCTTGACCGGGATTGCCTCGGGCCTGCAGTTCCCCACTTCGCTGGTAGCGACCCAGAGTGCAGTGGAACCACGGGATATCGGCGTGGCCACCAGCACCACCAACCTGTTCCGCTCGCTCGGCGGGGCCATGGGCGTGGCCATCATGTCCACCCTGCTGCTGGCGATGCTCGCCCAGGGCGGCTTGAGCCTGGCCGGCGATGCCCTGCTCGGCAGCCTGCAGGCCGGTGAACCGACCGCGGCGATGCAGGCCGAGTTGTTGCTGACCTTTCGCAACCTGTTGCTGGGCAGTGCGACGGTTTCATTGCTGGGGCTGACGGCGGCGCTGGCTTTGCCTGACAGGCAATTGCGCGGCCGTCAGTAAGACGCTTATAACTGGCGTAGAAACAAATGATCACAAAGCTTCACAAAGTGTCATTTGCGCAAGGCAGGGCTCAAGCGCAGCATATCCAGCCCGGTATCGATCCACAGCTCGGCCTGGTTCAGCAGGTCAAAGCTGCCGGGCAGCAGTAGCCAGCGGCGAATCAGCCCGTCTATATAGGCATAGATGGCCAGTGCCGCGCGTTCCGGGTCCACGTCGGCGGGCAGTTGCCCGCGCTTGACTGCATTGCCCAGCGACAACGCGATATGGGCATGACAATCGATCGTCGAGGCCTGCCGTTGCTGGCGGATCTCGCACCTATCATCGGTGAACTCGCATTTGTGATGCAGAATTTCATTGATTCGCCGGGTCTTCGGATCGAGCACCATCTGGTGCATCAACCGTACCAGCAGCTTGCGCATGCAGCCGAGCGGGTCGACTTCATCTTCGCTTTCACTGGCCCGGGCCAGGGCGTCCAGCGGCTCGTGCAGGCTGTCGAGCATGGCCTGCACCAGTTCGGCCTTGTCGTTGAAGTGCCAGTAGATGGCGCCGCGGGTCACCCCGGCCTCTTTGGCAATATCGGCCAGGGTGGTACGCGCTACCCCGCGCTTATAGAAGGCCTTTTCCGCCGCCTCGAGAATCTGGGCGCGGGTTTCCTGGGCTTCTTCTTTGGTTCGACGGACCATGGCAGTACAACCTCATCAGGCCCAGGCACGCACGCTGGGTGCCTGGGAGTCGGGCCGGGTCAGCCTCTACAGGCTGTTACCGGCTGTATTAATTTGGGGGCTCGCATCGGCTGAATGTGTCGCCTGCGAGGTATTTACAAACAACCATGAATGTAAGTATATTCCTTAGCAAGCTATTAATCCACCCGACAGCATTTTTTATAGCGCACCCTTTCCATTATTCTTGAGCGTCTTCAGCTCTTGCGACCCGAGGATCTTCATGCAATTCAAGCCAGCTGTTACCGCTCTGGTTTCCGCCGTCGCCCTGGCAACACTGCTCAGCGGCTGTAAAAAGGAAGAGGCGGCGCCCGCGGCGCAAGCTCCTCAGGTCGGCGTCGTAACCCTGCAAACCCAGGCCTATACCCTGACGTCCGACCTCCCTGGCCGTACCACCGCGTACCGCATTGCCGAGGTTCGACCACAGGTCAACGGCATCATTCTCAAGCGCCTGTTCAAAGAGGGCACCGAGGTCAAGGAAGGTCAGCAGCTGTACCAGATCGACCCGTCGGTGTACGAGGCGACCCTGGCCAGCGCCCAGGCCAACCTGCAGTCGACCCGCTCGCTGTCCGAGCGCTATAAGCAACTGGTCAGCGAACAGGCTGTCAGCCGCCAGGAATACGACGACGCGCAAGCCAAACGTTTGCAGGCCGAAGCCTCGCTGCGCAGCGCCCAGATCGACCTGCGCTACACCAAGGTGCTGGCGCCGCTGAGCGGGCGCATTGGCCGTTCTTCGGTCACTGAAGGCGCACTGGTGAACAACGGCCAGGCCGATGCCATGGCGGTGATCCAGCAGCTCGACCCGATCTACGTCGACGTCACCCAGTCCTCGGCCGAGCTGCTCAAGCTGCGCCGCGAGCTGGAAAGCGGCCAACTGCAGAAGGTCGGCGACAACGCCGCCAAGGTCACCCTGACCCTGGAAGACGGCAGCACCTACAGCAAGGAAGGCCGACTGGAGTTCTCCGAAGTCTCGGTCGACCAGACCACCGGCTCCGTGACCCTGCGTGCGGTGTTCCCCAACCCTGAGCACAACCTGCTGCCGGGCATGTTCGTTCATGCGCGCCTGGCTGCCGGGGTCAACAGCGCGGCCATCCTCGCCCCGCAACAGGGCGTGACCCGCGACCTCAAGGGCCAGCCGACCGCGCTGGTCGTCAACCAGGACAACAAGGTCGAGCTGCGCCAGCTCAAGGCCAGCCGTACCGTCGGTAGCGACTGGCTGATCGAGGAAGGCCTGAACCCGGGCGACCGCCTGATCACCGAAGGCCTGCAGTTCGTCAAGCCGGGCATCGAGGTCAAGGCCAGCGCAGCCACCAACGTCAAGCCTGCCCAGCCAACCCAGGCCAATGCAGCGATTGCAGGGGCCAAAGGGGAATAAACCATGTCGAGATTTTTTATCGATCGCCCGATCTTTGCCTGGGTGATCGCCTTGGTGATCATGCTGGTCGGCGCCTTGTCGATCCTCAAATTGCCGATCAACCAGTACCCGAGCATCGCGCCACCGGCCATCGCCATCGCCGTGACCTACCCGGGCGCTTCGGCGCAGACCGTGCAGGACACCGTGGTGCAGGTGATCGAGCAGCAGCTCAACGGTATCGACAACCTGCGTTATGTGTCGTCGGAAAGTAACTCCGACGGCAGCATGACCATTACCGCGACCTTCGAGCAGGGCACCAACCCTGACACTGCGCAGGTCCAGGTGCAGAACAAGCTGAACCTGGCCACCCCGCTGCTGCCGCAAGAAGTGCAACAGCAGGGTATCCGCGTGACCAAGGCGGTGAAGAACTTCCTGCTGGTGATCGGCCTGGTGTCCGAAGACGGCAGCATGTCCAAGGATGACCTGGCCAACTACATCGTCTCCAACATGCAGGACCCGATCTCGCGGACTGCCGGTGTCGGTGACTTCCAGGTGTTCGGTGCCCAGTACGCCATGCGTATCTGGCTCGACCCGGCCAAGCTGAACAAGTATCAGCTGACCCCGGTCGACGTGCGTACCGCCGTGGCCGCGCAGAACGTCCAGGTGTCCTCCGGCCAGCTCGGCGGCCTGCCTGCCCTGCCAGGCACCCAGCTCAACGCCACGATCATCGGCAAGACCCGCCTGCAAACCGCCGAGCAGTTCGAAAAGATTCTGCTCAAGGTCAACCGTGACGGCTCCCAGGTGCGCCTGGGCGATGTCGCCAAGGTCGGCCTGGGTGGTGAGAACTACGCGATCAGCGCCCAGTTCAACGGCAAGCCGGCCTCCGGCCTTGCGGTAAAACTGGCCACTGGCGCCAACGCCCTGGATACCGCCAAGGCCCTGCGCCAGACCATCACCGACCTGGAGCCGTTCTTCCCGGAAGGCATGAAGGCGGTGTTCCCGTATGACACCACTCCGGTCGTGACCGAGTCGATCAGCGGGGTAATCCACACCCTGATCGAAGCGATCGTGCTGGTGTTCCTGGTGATGTACCTGTTCCTGCAGAACTTCCGCGCCACCATCATCACCACCATGACCGTACCGGTGGTATTGCTGGGTACCTTCGGCATCCTTGCCGCGGCGGGCTTCAGCATCAACACCCTGACCATGTTCGGCATGGTGCTGGCCATCGGCTTGCTGGTGGACGACGCCATCGTCGTGGTGGAGAACGTCGAGCGGGTGATGGCCGAAGAGGGGCTATCGCCCAAAGAAGCGACCAAGAAGTCCATGGGCCAGATCCAGGGCGCCCTGGTCGGTATCGCCCTGGTGCTGTCGGCGGTACTGCTGCCCATGGCCTTCTTCGGCGGCTCCACCGGCGTGATCTACAAACAGTTCTCGATCACCATCGTCTCGGCCATGGCCCTGTCGGTACTGGTGGCCCTGATCTTCACCCCGGCGCTGTGCGCGACCATGCTCAAGCCGATTGCCAAGGGCGAGCACCACGTTGCTAAGCGCGGCTTCTTCGGCTGGTTCAACCGCAACTTCGACCGCAGCGTGCGTAGCTACGAGCGCGGCGTCGGCAACATGCTGCGGCACAAGGCTCCGTACCTGCTGGCCTACCTGCTGATCGTGGTCGGCATGATCTGGCTGTTCACCCGCATTCCGACGGCGTTCCTGCCTGAAGAAGACCAGGGCGTACTGTTCGCCCAGGTGCAGACCCCGGCCGGTTCCAGTGCCGAGCGCACCCAGGTGGTGATCGACGAAATGCGCAGCTACCTGCTCGACAAGGAAGCCGATACCGTTGCCTCGGTGTTCACCGTCAACGGCTTCAACTTCGCCGGTCGTGGCCAGAGCTCGGGCATGGCCTTCATCATGCTCAAGCCATGGGGCGAGCGCTCTGCCGAGAACAACGTGTTCAACCTGGCGAACCGTGCCCAGCAGCACTTCTTCAGCTTCCGCGATGCGATGGTGTTCGCCTTCGCCCCACCGGCGGTACTGGAGCTGGGTAACGCCACCGGTTTTGACGTGTTCCTGCAAGACCGTGCCGGTGTCGGCCATGAAAAACTGATGCAAGCGCGCAACCAGTTCCTCGGCATGGCCGCACAGAGCAAGATCCTTTCGGCAGTACGCCCGAACGGCCTGAACGATGAGCCGCAGTACCAGCTGACCGTCGACGACGAGCGCGCCAGTGCCCTGGGCGTGACCATCGCCGACATCAACAGCACCCTGTCGATTGCCCTGGGTGCCAGCTACGTCAACGACTTCATCGACCGCGGCCGGGTCAAGAAGGTTTACATCCAGGGTGAAGCCGGTGCGCGGATGAGCCCGGAAGACCTGCAGAAGTGGTACGTGCGCAACGCCGCTGGCGAGATGGTGCCGTTCTCATCCTTCGCCAAGGGCGAGTGGATCTACGGGGCACCGAAGCTGTCGCGTTACAACGGCGTAGAAGCCATGGAAATCCTCGGTGCGCCAGCCCCTGGCTACAGTACCGGTGAAGCCATGCTCGAGGTCGAGCGCCTGGCCGCGCAACTGCCGGCGGGTATCGGTTACTCCTGGACGGGCCTGTCGTACGAGGAGCGGCTGTCCGGCTCCCAGGCGCCAGCGCTGTACGCCCTGTCGCTGCTGATGGTGTTCCTGTGTCTGGCGGCGCTGTATGAAAGCTGGTCGATTCCGATCGCGGTCATGCTCGTGGTGCCGCTGGGGATCATCGGTGCGCTGCTGGCCACCAGCCTGCGCGGGTTGTCCAACGACGTGTACTTCCAGGTGGGGCTGTTGACCACCATCGGCCTGGCGGCGAAAAACGCGATCCTGATCGTCGAATTCGCCAAGGAACTGCACGAGCAGGGCCGCAGCCTGATGGATGCGGCCATCGAAGCCTGCCGGATGCGTCTGCGGCCAATCATCATGACCTCGCTGGCGTTCATCCTCGGTGTGGTGCCGTTGGCCATCTCCAGTGGCGCAGGCTCAGGCAGCCAGCACGCCATCGGTACCGGGGTAATCGGCGGCATGCTGACCGCCACCGTACTGGCAATCTTCTGGGTGCCATTGTTCTTTGTAAGCGTGTCGTCGCTGTTCGGTAGCAAGAAGCCCGAAGAGGACGCCACCCCTGAAACTCCACGCTATGAGGCCGGGCAATGAGTAAGTCCCTGTTGTCCCTGGCAGTAACCGCTTTCATTCTTGGCGGCTGCTCGCTGATCCCTGACTACCAGACCCCGGAATCGCCGGTGGCCGCGCAGTGGCCGCAAGGCCCTGCCTACTCGCCGACCGAGTCGGCCGAGGTGGCCGCCGCCGAACAGGGCTGGCGTCAGTTCTTCCATGACCCGGCGCTGCAGCAGTTGATCCAGACCGCGCTGGTCAACAACCGCGACCTCAAGGTCGCGGCGCTGAACATCGATGCCTACCGGGCGCAGTACCGCATTCAGCGGGCCGATCTGTTTCCGGCGGTCTCGGCCAATGGCAGCGGCAGCCGTCAGCGGATGCCGGCGAACATGTCGCAAACCGGCGAATCGAGTATCAGCAGCCAGTACTCGGCGACCCTTGGGGTCAGCGCCTACGAGCTCGACCTGTTCGGCCGGGTGCGCAGCCTGACCGAGCAACAGCTGGAGATCTACCTGTCCAGCGAAGAAGCGCGGCGCTCGACGCAGATCAGCCTGGTGGCCAGTGTGGCCAACGCCTACTTCACCTGGCAGGCCGACCAGGCGCTGCTCAAGCTCACCGAAGAGACCCTCAAGACCTACGAGGAAAGCTACCAGCTGACCTTGCGTAGCAATGAAGTGGGGGTCGCTTCGGCCCTGGACCTGAGCCAGGCACGCACGTCGGTTGAAGGTGCGCGGGTCAAGCTGGCGCAGTTCCAGCGCCAGGTTGCCCAGGACCTCAACAGCCTGACCGTGCTGCTCGGCACCGGCGTGCCGGCCAACCTGCCGGCGGCGCAGAATCTTGACAGCGACCTGTTGGCCGAAGTGCCGGCGGGCCTGCCGTCCGACCTGCTGCAACGCCGGCCGGACATCCAGGAAGCCGAACACCTGCTCAAGGCTGCCAATGCCAACATTGGCGCGGCCCGCGCGGCGTTCTTCCCGAGCATCAGCCTGACCGCCAACGCCGGGACCCTGAGCCCGGACATGGGCGGCCTGTTCAAGGGTGGCTCGGGCACCTGGCTGTTCCAGCCGCAGATCAACCTGCCGATCTTCAACGCCGGTGCCCTGCGTGCCAGCCTCGACTACTCGAAGATCCAGAAGGACATCAACGTCGCCAAGTACGAGAAAACCATCCAGACCGCCTTCCAGGAAGTCTCCGATGGCCTCGCCGCGCGCCAGACCTTCAATCAGCAGTTGCAGGCCCAACGTGACCTGGTTGCCGCCAACCAGGACTACTACCGTCTGGCCGAGCGTCGCTACCGCATCGGTATCGACAGCAACCTGACCTTCCTCGACGCCCAGCGTCAGCTGTTCAACACCCAGCAGTCGTTGATCAGTGATCGCCTGTCGCAGTTGGTCAGCGAGGTCAACCTGTACAAGGCCCTCGGTGGCGGCTGGTACGAGCAGACCGGTCAGGCGCAGCAGCAGGCTGCGGCCCAGACGCCGAAAGGCTGAGTGTTTGCGTTGTGAAAGAGCCCACCCTTGCGGTGGGCTTTTTTATGCAACCGCCTGTAGGAGCGGGCTTGCCCCACGATGATGAATTAACCAACCAGTTACCGTTCGATTATCGCCCAATTCCGCCTGCAACGAATTGATTCATCCCCGCCCGCCGCCGCACCATCGCTTCGCAGCTTTTCCAAAGCGTACCCCCAAAAGATCGTAGCCCGGCCTGTGACCTCCAACCGTCGCAGCGGATGGCTTCGGCTTACATAAAAACAAGAGACATCAAACGATGACCACACCCGCACGACACCTGCTTCCCGGCTTGCTGGCCATGACTTGCACCCTGCCCGCCCTGGCGGCCGAAGGCGGCTTTGTCGAGGACGCCAAGGCCAGCCTCAACCTGCGCAACTTCTACATCAACCGCAACTTCGTCGACCCGGCCAACCCCCAGGGCAAGGCCGAGGAATGGACCCAGAGTTTCATCCTCGACGCCCGCTCCGGCTTTACCCAAGGCCTGGTCGGCTTCGGTGTCGATGTGTTGGGCCTGTACTCGGTCAAGCTCGATGGCGGCAAGGGCACGAAGGGTACGCATTTGTTGCCGGTACACGATGACGGGCGCCCAGCCGATGACTTCGGGCGCCTGGGCGTAGCGCTGAAAGCGAAGATCGCCAACACCGAACTGAAAGTTGGCGAATGGATGCCGGTGCTGCCGATCCTGCGCTCGGACGACGGCCGCTCGCTGCCGCAGACCTTCCGCGGCGGGCAGATCACCTCACAGGAGATCGCCGGCTTGACCCTGTATGCCGGGCAGTTTCGCGGTAACAGCCCACGCAATGACGCGAGCATGGAAGACATGTCGATGAACGGCCGGGCGGCCTTCACCTCCGACCGCTTCAACTTTGCCGGTGGCGAATACAGCTTCAACGACAAGCGCACGATGATCGGTTTGTGGAATGCCGAGCTCAAAGACATCTACAACCAACAGTACATCAACCTGGTGCACAGCCAGCCTGTGGGCGACTGGACCCTGGGCGCCAACCTCGGCTACTTCATCGGCAAGGAAGACGGCGCCGAACGCGCCGGCAAGCTGGACAACCGCACCGCCTCGGCGCTGCTCTCGGCCAAATACGGCGCCAACACCTTCTACCTCGGCCTGCAGAAAGTCAGCGGCGACGATGCCTGGATGCGGGTCAACGGCACCAGTGGCGGCACCCTGGCCAACGACAGCTACAACTCAAGCTTCGACAACGCCCAGGAACGCTCCTGGCAGTTGCGGCACGACTACAACTTCGCCGGCCTCGGCGTGCCCGGGCTGACCTTGATGAACCGCTACATCAGCGGCGACAACGTGCACACCGGCGCCATTACCGATGGCAAGGAATGGGCGCGGGAATCGGAGCTGGCCTATGTGATCCAGTCCGGGACGTTGAAGAGCCTGTCGGTCAAATGGCGTAACTCGACCATGCGCCGGGACTACAGCACCAATACCTTTGATGAGAACCGGCTGATCATCAGTTACCCGATCAGTATTCTCTGAAACCTCTGCCTTGGGGCTGCTACGCAGCCCATCGCCGGCAACGCCGGCTTGTGTCTTGAGGTAGGAATAGAATCAGAAGTGAGAGCGGTGAATGGCAAGCTGTACGCCGGTAGTGCTTAAAGCACGTGTGGGAGCAAAGCTGCCATTCACCTCTCCACTCTGGCCCGAGCCCGAACAGTTGATTGAGCGCCTCTCGAATCACAAGCGTGGGCCAAGCCAGAGCGCTCTCACAACTGAGTGTAAGAGGGTTCAGCCATGTTGTCTTCTGTTGGAATCGACACTGCCAAAGCCACTTTGGAAATCTGCATCAAACCTCAGAAAATCCGCTTCGAAGTAGTCAATGAACGCCCAGGCTTTGATGTGCTGATCGGGCGACTGAATGCATCAACCCGGCCCGTGCGCGGAAATTCGCCGATGCCATGGGTAAAAAAGCCAAAACCGACAAGATCGACGCCGAGGTCCTTGCGGACTTCGCTGCACAACTCAGCGCTCCTCAAGGCCAACCGATCAGCCCGGAACGCGAAGAACTGCGCGAGTTGGTGAAGCAGCGCGCCCAATTTGTGCAGAGCCGTGATGACTACAAGCGGCGTCGCCAGCAATGTCGCTCGGCAACAGTGATGGCCCACTTCGATGAGCATATAGAGCAGCTGAAAGTGCTGATCAAACGCCTCGACGAAGAAATTGATCAGGCGATGGTGCAACTTGACGATACCAGGGCGCGTCAGTTGTTGGCGGTGAGCGGAATCGGTCGGGTAACCGCCGCAAATCTGCTCGCCTCACTGCCTGAACTGGGGCAGTTGGACCGCCGTCAAATCGCCGCGCTGGTGGGCGTAGCGCCTTACAACAACGATAGCGGTAGCCATCGAGGGCACCGCCAGATATGGGGTGGCCGGGCGCATGTAAGGCGAGTGCTGTACATGTCGAGCTGGATCATCATCCGCCACAACACGGAATTTAAAGCACGCTACGAAGCACTTCGGGAGCGTGGCAAGTGCGCCAAAGTGGCCCTCGTAGCCTGCATGCGGGTGCTGATCGTCAGGCTGAATGCAATGCTGCGGGACAATACCCCTTGGCGAGTGCAAACAGCCTGATCAAGACAGTTGCTCCCACAATGTCCGCTGTGCACAACACCTGGACTGTAGGAGCGGGCTTGCCCCACGATTACTTCAAGCCCCGCGTGTGGTGCGGCTCCGCTGCCCGGCCACCCCCACCGGTACATCGCCCTGCAAGGTCACCCGGCGCACCACGCGGCCCTGGGTGCCGTAGTCATCGACCGCATAGTGCTGGGTCGCGCGGTTGTCCCAGATCGCCACGTCACCGGCCTGCCAGCGCCAGCGCACGGTGTTCTCCAGGCGCGTGACATGGCTTTGCAGCAGGTTGAACAGGTGCGCCGAGTCGCTCTGCGAGTAGCCCTTGATGCGTTTGACGAAGTGCCCGAGCAAAAGGTTCTTCTCACCGCTGACCGGGTGCACACGCACTACCGGATGCTCGGTTTCGTACACCGTCGATGTGAAGATCTTCCGGTAGTTTTCCAGTTGTTCCAGGCTCACATCGGGCTTGGCTGCGGCGTAGTCGTACTCGTTGCTGTGCACCGCCCAGAGCTGGTCAGCCAGGGCCCGCAGTTCTGCAGAGAGGTCCTGATAAGCCGTGGCGGTATTGGCCCACACCGTGTCGCCACCCGATGCGGGCGCCACCACCGAGCGCAGGATCGACGCCTTGGGGTAGGCATCGACGAAGGTCACGTCGGTGTGCCAGGAATTGGCCCGGCGCCCTTCGCCGCCATCGAGTTCGAGCAGGTAACGCGTGCCTTCGCGCACTGGCACGGTCGGGTGGGCGATCGGCTCACCGAGCAGGTGGGCGAAGGCTTCCTGGCCCTGGTCATCGAGGTGGGTCTGGGCGCGGAAGAACACCACCTTGTGTTGCACCAGGGCGGCCTGGATGGCTTCGATCACGGCGGGCTCAAGGTCGGCGCTCAACTGGACCCCGCGAATTTCGGCACCGATGCGCCCGGCCACCGGGTGGATATCCAGCGCGTGGGTGACAGGTGCTACAGCACGTGCGGCATTGCTCATGGTTTGACCCTCATCTGGCTAGGTTGCGCGAAGCGGCGTTGAAACCTCTGCTCTATTGATATGCAAATAAGCTCTAACAAATAAACAGATGCTTCATTGACGGAATAAGAGCTTGCATTTAAAACCTGAGCCTGCGCGGCGGCAAATACCTTCGCCGTATTTTTGGAATGCCGGGAAAGCATATGGATCTTCGCCAACTGCGTTACTTCATCGCCCTCACTGAACACCGCAGTTTTGTCCGCGCCGCCGATGCCATGGGCATCACCCAGCCGGCTTTCAGCCGCAGCATCCAGGGCCTGGAACAGGAGTTCGGCTGCGTGCTGATCGATCGCGCCAACAAGGACCTGCGCCCCACGCCCGAAGGCCAGGTGGTGCTGCAGCACGCCCTGCGCCTGGTGCAAGGCGCAGCACAGCTGAACAGCGAAGTGCAGCAGATGACCAAGCTCGATGCCGGCGAGCTGCGCTTCGGCTGCGGCCCGGCGCCTGCGGTGCACCTGGTGCCGCAGGCGGTGGCACGCTTTCTCGGCGCCCACCCCAAGGTGCGCACCTGCTTCGACGTGGATAACTGGGAAAAACTCAGCCGCGCGCTGAGCCGTGAAGAGATCGAGTTCTTCGTCGCCGACATCCGTCATTTCGAGGCCGACCCGAACTTCCAGACCCAGCCGCTGAGCCCGCGCCGCGGCCTGTTCTTCTGCCGTCCGGGGCACCCGCTGCTGGCCAAGGACAGCCTGTCGACCAACGACATGTTCGACTACCCGCTGGCCACCACCCTGATCCCGCCGGGGGTGCGCAAGCTGCTGGCCAACCTCAGCGGCAAGACCGACTTCGCCCCGCAGGTGCAGACCGAGCACCTGCCGACCCTGGTGAAGATCGTGCTGGGCACCGACGCCATTGGTATCGGCACCGAAGAAGCCTTTGCCGAGGACATCGAACAGGGCCGCCTGATACGCCTGCACTGGCGCAACCTGCCGGCCAACCTCGACAGCCTCAATGCCCGCTGCGGTATCGTCAGCCGCAGCGGTTATCGCCTTTCGCCCGCCGCCCGGGCAATGATCGAAACCCTGATCAGCCTCGATCGGCAGCCAGAGGTGCAGGTGCTGGCCGGATAGCCTGGGGCGCCAGCCACTGCTCGACGTTGAACGGTTTGCGAATCAACCGCTGCTCGGCGGCCAAGTCCACCGACGCCTGCAATTTGGCCAGGAAGTCGGCATCCAGGGTCGAAGGGAAGATCTTGCTCAATTGCTCGTGCTGCAGGTCCTGCTGAAGGATCGCTGGCGGGTAACTGGCCAGCCCCGAGACCAGCTGGATGTACGCCTCCTTGTTGTCGTCCCGGGTCAGCCAGTGCACGGCCTTTTCCTGGGTAGCGAGGAGTTTTTCCACCAGTTCCGGATGCTCGTCGACAAAGCGCCCGGAGCCCACCAGCACGGCCTGCACATTGCCGGCGCCGCCCAAGTCACGGGTACTCAAGGGCAACTCGGCCAGGCCGCGTTGCTTGAGGGCGCTGATGCCGGTCGAGCCCCAGGTGGCGTCGATCTGCCTGGCAGCCAGGGCGGCGATCGCCGCGTTGAAATCCAGGTTGATGACTTTCAGGTCCTTCTCGCTCAGGCCCTGGCTGGCCAGGGCGGCGTCGAACGACAGCTGGGTGGCGGTGCCGCGAAACACCGCCACGCGTTTGCCCTTGAGGTCTTGCAGGGTCTTGATGTTGCTGCCCGGCGCCACCCCCAGGTAGTGCTTGATGCCGCGACCGGTGGCGGCCAGCAGACGGGTGTCGAGGCCATTGGCCTTGCCGATGATCGCCGCCAGGTCGCCGAGGTAGGCAAAGTCGACCTGACCGTTGGCGAATGCCTCGTTGATCACCGGGCCCGCGCCCTTGAAGTAGTTCCACTGGATGCTGATGCCATCGGCGGCGAAGGCTTTTTCCAGCAATTGCTGGTCGCGCAGTACGTCGGTCACACCGCCGCCGGAATGCTGGGTGCCGGCGCTCAGGTCGGGCACGGCGATGCGGATTTCCCTGACCTCGCCAGCCTGGGCCGGCGGCAGCCAGCCGACCACCGCGGCCAGGGCGGGAACGGCAAACAGATTGAACACACGGTTGATCGACAGGTTCATGGCACGCGACTCCTTGTAATGGTGCGGCCACGCTACCGACAACCCAGACCAGTAAATAAATACTAATAAATTACATTTTAATAACTTGTAAGCATAAAAGCCGTTCTACGGGCGTTCCAGCGCGCCATGCATCAGGCACAAGAAAAATATGCTTCGAATGCATTGGCTGCGCGTTGTGACAGCAGCTTTAAATGCAGATTCTTATCACCTAAACGAATTGATATTCAAAGCTGTAATTCAATTTAAGAATAAGCAAATTTCAACTCGCAGAGGTTTCCATGGCCCGAGCTTCACTTTCCAGCCTGCCACTGGCCAGCCCGCCAGGCCGCATGCGACTGTTCGACGGCCTGCCCCTGCGTCGCCTGCAGGCCTGGTATCTGCCCCTGTTGCTGGCCGCATGGTGGTGGCTGGCCAGCCGCAACCTGTGGATGAGCGAACAGATACTGCCAGCGCCGAGCCTGGTCTGGCAGAGCGCTGTGGAGCTGGCCCGGGGCGAACTGTGGACGCACCTGGCGATCAGCCTGCAACGCCTGGCCCTGGGCCTGTTGCTGGGAGTTGCCAGTGGCGCCCTGCTCGGTGCCTGGCTGGGTTTCAGCCGTCGCGCCGAACGCCTGGTACTGCCAACCTTCAATGCCCTGGCGCAGATCCCGACCCTGGCCTGGGTGCCGCTGTTCATGGTGCTGTTCGGCATCGGCGAGGTGCTCAAGCTGGTGGTGCTGGTCAAGGCGATCATCGTGCCGGTAACCCTGCATACCCTGGTGGGCGTGCGCGATGCCCAGCCACGGCTGCGCGAAGCGACCACGGTGTTGCGCCTGCCGCCGCGCCTGCTGATCAGCCAACTGATTTTTCCGGCGGCCCTGCCGGCCTTTCTCGCCGGCGTGCGCCTGGCCCTGGCCACCGGCTGGACATCGTTGCTGGCGGTGGAACTGCTGGCCTCCAGTGAAGGCATCGGTTACCTGATGGTCTGGGCCCGGCAGTTGTTCATGCTCGACATCGTGTTTGTCTGCATCCTGGTCATTGGCCTGCTGGGTTTTGTCATGGACCGTGGCCTGAGCTGGCTCGAGCGGCGTCTGGTGCACTGGCCGCACCCGTCCAGCGCCGAACTGCGGGGGTCGCGCTTGCACGGTGGCCAGCGCCTGCAGGCCTTGCTGCTGCCCTTGGCACTGCTGGCGCTGTGGCAGTTGGCCAACCAGTTGAACTGGGTCGACACACAGATTCTGGTCGCCCCGCTGCAGGTCCTGGAGACTACCGGCAACGGCCTGCTCGACGGCTCGCTCAGCGGCGCCCTGGCGATCAGTGTCGGTCGGGCCTTGGGCGGCCTGCTGCTCGGTGGCAGCCTGGGTTTTGCCCTGGGCCTGTGGCTTGGGCTGTCGACGCCCGCCGAACGCCTGTTCGGGCCGAGCCTGGCCGGCTTACGGCAGATCGCGATCTTCGCCTGGGTACCGCTGCTGACCGCCTGGTTCGGTCTCGGTGAGCTGGCCAAGTGGGTATTCGTTGGCCTGGCGGCGTTCTTCCCGTTGTTCATCGCCACCCAACGGGCCGTGGCCAACCGCTCGCCACAACTGGAAGAAGCCGCCCGCGTGCTGCACCTCAACCTGGCCCAGCGCCTGCGCCGGCTGGTACTACCGGGAGCGGCGCCGGGGATTTTCGCCGGCCTGCGCATCGGCCTGATCTACGCCTGGCTGGGCACCATCGGCGCCGAGTACTTCATGCCCTCGGGCGGCGGTATCGGCAGCCTGATGATCGGCGCCCAGCAGTTGCTGCGCATGGACATCATCATGGCCGGGATGCTCCTGGTCGGCCTTACCGGCGCACTCCTGGGTGCCCTCGGACAACACCTCGAATTGCGCGCCACGCGCTGGAGACGAGCATGAACGCCATCGCCCCTGCCCTGGTCAGTTTCAATCAGGTCGGCAAACACTTCGCCGTGGCCGGCGGTGAGCTGGAAGCCATCCGCGACTTCAACCTGCAAATCGCCGACGGTGAGTTCGTCGCCATCGTCGGCGCCAGTGGCTGCGGTAAATCCACCCTGCTGCGCCTGCTGATCGGCCTGGACAACGACTACCAGGGGCAGATCCTGATCGACGGCCAGCCGCTCAATGGCATCGGCAGCGAACGCGGCATCGTCTTTCAGGAGCACCGCCTGTTCCCCTGGTTGAGCGTGGCGCAGAACATCGCCCTGGGCCTGGTCAACGCGCCGTTGAACAGCGAGCAGCGCCAGCAACGCATCGACCAGTACATCGCCCTGGTGGGCCTGCAAGACTTCAGCCAGGCCTACCCGCACCAGCTCTCCGGCGGCATGGCCCAGCGTGTGGCGATTGCCCGTGGCCTGGTGGCCAGCCCGCGTATCTTGTTGCTCGATGAACCCTTCGGCGCCCTCGACGCGCTGACCCGCCAGCAGATGCAGGACGAGCTGCTGGCGATTCGCGAGCGGGCACGCATTACCACCCTGCTGGTGACCCACGATGTCGAAGAAGCGCTGTTTCTCGCCGACCGCGTGGTGGTCCTGGAGCCGCGCCCCGGGCGGATCAAGCGCATCGTCGACATCGACCTGGCGCACCCGCGCCAACGCGGCAGTTACGCCTTCCACCGTCTGCGCGAAGACCTGCTGCACGAACTGACCGCCGACGAACGCTATCTGCCGCCGGCGCTGGAACAGATCCGCGACCTGCCTTTGACCTACCTTGCCTACTGAGAACCGACCATGAGCCAACGCCCCAACTTTCTGGTCATCGTTGCCGACGACCTGGGCTTCTCCGACCTCGGCGCCTTCGGCGGTGAAATCGCCACGCCGAACCTCGACAAGCTGGCCACTGCCGGCCTGCGCCTGACCGATTTTCATACTGCGCCGACCTGCTCGCCGACCCGCTCGATGCTGCTGACCGGTACCGACCACCATATCGCTGGCATCGGTACCATGGCCGAAGCGCTGACCCCGGAGCTGATCGGCAAGCCGGGCTACGAAGGCTACCTCAACGACCGCGTGGTGGCCTTGCCAGAGCTGTTGCGCGATGCCGGTTACCAGACCCTGATGAGCGGCAAATGGCACCTGGGCCTGACCGCCGAGCTGGCGCCCCAGGCCCGCGGCTTTGAACGCTCCTTCGCCCTGCTGCCCGGCGCGGCCAACCACTATGGCTTTGAACCGACCTACGACGATCAGACCCCAGGCCTGCTCAAATCGACGCCAGCGCTGTACATCGAAGACCAGGCCTTTATCGAAGAGCTGCCCAAGGATTTCTATTCCTCCGATGCCTTCGGCGACAAGCTGCTGCAGTACCTCAAGGAGCGCGACCAGAGCCGGCCATTCTTCGCCTACCTGCCCTTCTCGGCGCCGCACTGGCCGTTGCAGGCGCCCGCCGAGGTGGTGGCGCGCTACCAGGGCCGCTACGACGCCGGCCCCGAAGTGCTGCGCCAGGAGCGCCTGGAAAAACTGCGCCAGCTGGGCCTGATCGGCGCCGATACCCAGGCCCATCCGGTGGACAACCACTGGCACAGTCTCAGCGATGAACAACGCCAGCGTTCGGCGCGGGCGATGGAGGTGTACGCGGCGATGGTCGAGCGCATGGACTGGAACATTGGCCGGGTGCTGGACTATCTGCGCAACCAGGGCCTGCTCGACAACACCCTGGTGCTGTTCATGTCCGATAACGGCGCCGAAGGCGCGCTGCTCGAAGCCTTTCCCAAGTTCGGCCCGCAACTGGCCAGCTACCTCGACCAGCACTACGACAACAGCCTGGAGAACATCGGCCGGGCCAACTCCTACGTCTGGTACGGCCCGCACTGGGCGCAGGCTGCCACCGCACCGTCGCGGCTGTACAAGGCCTTCACCAGCGAGGGCGGGATTCGCGTGCCGGCGCTGGTGCATTACCCGGCGCTAGCGCGCCAGGGCCAGATCAGCCATCAGTTCAGCACGGTGATGGATATCACCCCGACCCTGCTTGATCTTGCCGGCGTGCGCCACCCCGGCAAGCGTTGGCGCGGCCGTGACGTGGCGCCGCTGCGCGGCAAGTCCTGGCTGGGCTACCTGTCGGGCGAGACCGAGCAGGTGCACGACGAAAACACCGTCACCGGCTGGGAACTGTTCGGCCGCCGGGCGATTCGCCAGGGCCACTGGAAAGCTGTTTACATCCCCGGCCCGGTCGGCCCGGCCACCTGGCAGCTCTACGACCTGGCCAGCGACCCGGGGGAAATCAACGACCTGGCCCAGGCACAACCGGCAAAATTGCAGGCGCTGCTGGGCGAATGGCAAAAGTACGTCGAGCAGACCGGGGTCATCCTCAGTCAGTCACCGTTCCAGCCGGACTAGCCAGCACCTGCAGGCGTGCGAGGTCGAGGATTTCGATCTCGCCATAGCCCAGGCGCAAGGCGCTCTCCTGCTGCAGCGACTTGAGGATCTGGTTGGTGGTCTGGCGCGACAGCGAGAGCATCAGCGCCAACTGCTCCTGGGACAGTTGCAGCACGCGCCGGCTGCCCCGCAACTCGCCATAACCGGCGGCGATCTGCAGCAGCCGATGGGCCACCCTTGGCGCGGCGGCCAACAGGCTCTGCTGCTCGAGGGCGACAAACACCACGCGCAGTTTATGGCTCATCAGCAAGGCCACATCGCGCCAGTGCCGTGGCTGTTGTTCGAGCAGGTTGAGTAACGGCGCCTGGGGTATCCACAACAGCCGGGTCGGCCCTAGCGCCTGGGCGTCGTGGGTACGCGGCTGGCCGTCGAACAGGCTGATCTCGCCGAACCAGTGCGGCGCTTCGATCAGGGTCAACAGCGCCTCTTTGCCATCGGTAGCCACCGCCCCCACGCGCATCGCCCCGTCGAGCAGCGCATACAGCCCGCACGGCGCATCACCGCGCTGGAACAGGTATTGCCCGGCCGCCAGCTCGCGCTGCCGGGCCAGCGCCAACAGGCTATCCTGAAAGCGGGGAGGCAATGCCTGGAACCAATGACCTTGCAGCAGGGTTTCGCGCATAGCGCCTCGCAGGTGAACTCTGTCGGCTAGGCGACAGACAGGCGGAAATCTGTAGGACATGCTCAAGCCACCTACAGGAGGAACAACAATGAAAAACCTGGTCGAACACCTGAGTCAATACGCCGCCTACCACCGCGACCCGCGCAACATCGTCACCCACTTTATCGGTATTCCGCTGATTGTCGTGGCGGTGACCGTTTTGCTGTCACGACCGGGGGTCGACCTGGGTGGCGTCTGGGTGTCGCCGGCGTTGCTGGTAGCGCTGGTTAGCAGCGGGTTCTACCTGCGCCTGGATCAACGCCTGGGCCTGCTGATGGCGGTATTGCTCGGTTTGTGCCTGTGGGCCGGGCAGGCGTTGGCGATGCACAGCACCCTGCTGTGGCTGGGTGCGGGGCTGGCGCTGTTCGTGATCGGCTGGGTGATCCAGTTTGTCGGCCACCACTATGAAGGGCGCAAGCCGGCGTTTGTCGATGACCTGATGGGCCTGGTCATCGGGCCGTTGTTCGTGGTGGCGGAACTGGGGTTCTTGCTGGGCATGCGCCTGGAGCTGAAAAAAGCCATTGAAGACACTGTCGGACCGGTGGCAATTCGGCAGAAGAAGGCGGCGGTCTGATTGGGGCTGATTTGCAGCCCATCGCTGGCAAGCCAGCTCCCACAGGTATGGCTGGCTTGTCAGCGATGAAGCCCTGAAGGTCAGCCCCTGGACTCAACCCCCAACTCATCCCACACCGACTCGGCCAGGTGGAAGGTCGCATTGGCCGCCGGGATGCCGCAGTAGATCGCGCTCTGCATCAGCACTTCCTTGATCTCTTCACGGGTCACGCCATTGTTGGCCGCCGCGCGCAGGTGCAGTTTCAACTCCTCGTTGCGGTTCATGCCGATCAGCATGGCGATGGTGATCAGGCTGCGGGTATGCCGGGGCAGGCCCGGGCGGGTCCAGATATCACCCCAGGCGTGGCGGGTGATCATTTCCTGGAACTCGCTATTGAACTCGCTCAGGTTGTTCAGGCTGCGGTCGACATGGGCGTCGCCAAGCACCGCGCGGCGCACCTGCATGCCGGCCTCATAACGTTGTTTCTCGTCCACGGTCATTCCTCACGGGCCAGCAGAAAATCGATCACCCGGCGGCTGAACGGCGCACCGACTTCAACGTTGGACAGGTGTGCGGCATGGAACTCGGCGTATTCGGCGCCCGCCACGTTCTCCTGGATGAAGCGCCCGCCCGACGGCGGCGTGACCGCATCGTGAGTGCCGGAAATCACCAGCAGCGGCACCTTGATCTCGCCCAACTGATCACGGAAATCAGCATCGCGCACTGCCCCGCAGTTAGCCGCATAACCCTCAGGCGAAGTGGCGGCGAGCATATCGGTAATCCGCTTGGCCTGCTCGGGGTTGCCCGCGGCATAACCCGGGGTGAACCAGCGCTCGATCGACGCATCACGCAGGCCAACCATCGCCGCTTGTTGATCACGCAGGACCATCTCGATGCGCGGGTTCCAGGTTTCCAGCGTGCCGATCTTGGCCGCAGTGTTGCAGACGATCAGGCGCTTGAGCCGGTGACCGGCATTGATCCCCAGCCACTGGCCGATCAGCCCGCCCATGGACAGGCCGCAGAAATGCGCCTGTTCAATGTGCAAGGCATCGAGCAGGGCCAGCACATCCTGCCCCAGTTGCTCGATGCTGTACGGCCCCTGGGTGACCAGCGAGCCGCCATGGCCGCGGGTGTCATAGCGCAGCACGCGAAAATGCGCGGTCAGGGCCGGTACCTGGGTGTCCCACATGTGCAGGTCGGTGCCCAGGGAGTTGGACAGCACCAGCACCGGCAGGTGTTCCGGGCCTTCAAATTGATAGTTGAGTACGCCATCGGCGAGTTGTACCTGTGCCACTGCAGCCTCCTTCAGGCATTGATGCGGTGATGTTCAGCCAGCGCTCGCTCGACCCAGGCTCGGGCCTGGCCAAGGTAGTGGGCTGGATCGAGCAGACGATCGAGTTCGTCGGGCGAAAGTTCAGCGCTGACCTGCGGCTCGTCGCCAAGCACGGCGCGCAGCTGGCGCTGTTCGGCTACGGCACGCTGGCAGCAGGTTTCCAGCAAATGGTGGGCGCGGTCACGGCCCAGGCGTTGGGCCAGCACCACACTGACAGCTTCGGCCAGGACCAGCCCTTGGGTCAGGTCGAGGTTGCGACGCATGCGCTCGGCGTCCACTTCCAGGCCGTCGGCGATGATCTGTGCCTGGCGCAATGCACCGGACACCAGGCAGCAGATCTCCGGCAGGGTTTCCCATTCGGCATGCCACAGGCCGAGGCTGCGCTCGTGCTCCTGGGGCATGGCGGCAAACAGCGTGGCGAGCAGGCCCGGCACGCGGGTGGCAGCGCCGATCAACACGGCGGCGCCGACCGGGTTGCGCTTGTGCGGCATGGTCGAAGAACCGCCTTTGCCTGGCGCCAACGGCTCGAACACCTCGGCTGCCTCGGTCTGCATCAGCAGGCTGACATCGCGGCCCAGTTTGCCAAGGCTGCCGGCAATCATGCCCAGCACCGAAGCGAACTCCACCAGGCGATCGCGCTGGGTGTGCCAGGGCTGCTCGGGCAGCGTCAGCTTCAGCTCTGCGGCCAAGGCTTGAGCCACCGGCAGCGCCTTGTCGCCCAGCGCCGCCAGGGTACCGGAGGCGCCGCCAAACTGCAGGGTCAGCAAGCGTGGCTTGAGCTCCTGCAGGCGCTCGCGGTGGCGGCTCAACGCGCCTAGCCAGCCTGCGATCTTCATGCCCAAGGTGACCGGCGTGGCATGTTGCAGCCAGGTGCGACCGGCCAAGGGCGTCTCAGCGTAGGTCAGGGCTTGGCGAGCCAGGGCATCGGCCAGGCGCGCCAGATCCGTTTCGATCAACGCCAGTGCCGCCCTCAGTTGCAGTACCAGGCCGGTGTCCATGGCATCCTGGCTGGTGGCGCCCAGGTGCACATAACGCTCGGCCTCCGGCACGCCACTGGCAATCACCTTGCCCAGCGCCTTGACCAGCGGAATGGCCGAGTTGCCGGCCACGGCAATGGCTTCGGCCAGCGCGGCAAAGTCGTAGCGCTCGGCATGGCAGGCGGTTTCGATCGCTGCCACGGCCACCTGAGGGATGACCCCGGTGGCCGCTTCGGCACGGGCCAGGGCCGCTTCGAAATCGAGCATGCCCTGCACCCGGCCACGGTCGCAGAAGATCTCGCGCATGGCTGGCGCGGTGAAATAGGCATCGAACAGCTGATTGCCCGGTCGTTGCTTCAAATAGGCTGAAGTCATGGCTACTTTCTCTTGGAACTACAGAGAGTCTAGATACACCCAGTAACATCCACGATCCACAGAACAATCACCCCAGGCCGCCAACCTTGCGTGGAGGCCGGCGGCTCGGGGTCATTGCTTTACACCCGCTCGATGGCCAGGGCCAGGCCCTGGCCGACGCCGACACACATGGTCGCCAGGCCTTTGCGACCGCCGGATTTCTCCAGTTGGTGCAAGGCGGTGAGGATCAAACGCGCGCCGCTCATGCCCAGCGGATGACCGAGGGCAATGGCGCCACCGTTGGGGTTGACCTGCGGTGCATCGTCGGCCAGGCCGAGTTCGCGCAACACGGCCAGGCCCTGGCTGGCAAAGGCTTCGTTGAGTTCGATGACATCGAAATCGGCCACCGCCACGCCCAGGCGCTCGGTCAGCTTGCGCACCGCCGGTACCGGGCCGATGCCCATGACCCGTGGCGCAACGCCGGCACTGGCCATGCCCAGCACCCGCGCCCGCGGGGTCAGGCCATGCTTTTTCACGGCCTCGGCCGAGGCCAGGAGCAGCGCTGCAGCGCCGTCGTTGACCCCTGAGGCGTTGCCGGCGGTGACGGTCTTGTCCGGGCCGTTGACCGGCTTGAGCCGGGCCAGGGCTTCAAGGGTGGTGTCGGCGCGCGGGTGCTCGTCGTGCTCGACCACGGTCTCGCCCTTTTTATGGGCGATGCGCACCGGCACGATCTCCTCGGCGAAGAAGCCCGCAGCCTGGGCCGCGGCGGTACGCTGCTGGCTGCGCAGGGCGAAGGCGTCCTGATCGGCACGTGATACCTGGTAGTCATCGGCGACGTTGTCGGCGGTCTGCGGCATCGCATCGACCCCGTACTGAGCCTTCATCAGCGGGTTGATGAAGCGCCAGCCGATGGTGGTGTCCTCCAGCTTCATGGTGCGCGAATAAGCATTGTCAGCCTTACCCATGACGAACGGCGCACGGGACATCGACTCGACGCCACCGGCAATCGCCAGCTCCATTTCACCGCTGGCGATGGCGCGAAAGGCCGTGCCCACCGCGTCCATGCCCGAGGCGCAGAGGCGGTTGAGGGTCACCCCGGGCACGCTTTCTGGCAACCCCGCCAGCAGCAGCGCCATGCGCGCGACGTTGCGGTTGTCTTCACCGGCCTGGTTGGCGCAACCGAGGAACACTTCATCGAGCTGCGCCCACTGCACCTGCGGGTTGCGTTCGATCAGCGCCTTGAGCGGCACCGCCGCCAGGTCATCGGCGCGCACGCCGGCCAGGGCGCCGCCAAAGCGGCCAATCGGGGTGCGAATGGCGTCGCAGATAAATACGTCACGCATCAGGCTTCTCCTGGCGCTTGGCCGTGGGCGCTGGCGGTGCGCGCTTCGAGGTCACGCAGGGCGTTGAGCTCGACTGCGCTCGGCTCGGCGGTAATCTGCACGTCGTCGGCAAAGCGGATGGCCCAGCCGGTGGCGGCAACGATCTGTTCGCGGGTCACGCCCGGGTGGATCGAGGTGACGACGAACTCATGGGTGCCGGCTTCGGGCTCCATGATGCACAGGTCGGTGATGATCCCGACCGGCCCTTCACCCGGCAGGCCCAGGCGCTTGCGCGAATCGCCGCCTTCGCCATGGCCGACCGAAGTGATGAAGTCGAGCTTGTCGACAAATGCGCGGTTCGATTGCTTGAGGATGATCAGCACCTGCTTGGCGGAACCGGCGATCTCCGGCGCGCCACCGGCACCGGGCAGGCGCACTTTTGGCTGGTGGTAGTCACCGACCACGGTGGTGTTGATGTTGCCGAAACGGTCGACCTGGGCAGCGCCGAGGAAGCCCACGTCGATGCGCCCGCCCTGCAGCCAGTAGCGAAAGATCTCACCGGTCGGCACCACGGTGTCGGCGGTTTCGGCCAGCTCGCCGTCACCGATCGACAGCGGCAGCACGCTCGGCTTGGCACCGATCGGGCCGGATTCGTAGATCAGCACCACGTCGGGCGACGAGGTCAGGCGCGCCAGGTTGGCGGCCTTGGACGGCAGGCCGATGCCGACGAAACATACCGCGCCATTGCGCAGGCGACGGGCTGCGGCAACGGTCATCATTTCATTGGTGGAGTAGCTCATTGTGCAACCTCCGCAGCGCTGGCCAGTTTTGCCTTGAATTCAGTGAAGTCGGCGGTGCCGCGAATGTACTGGTCGATCCAGGCCGTGAAGCTTTCGCGGTTGCGGGCAATCGGGTCCCAAGCCTGGTAGAAGCGGTTGTCACGCTCGTAGTAACCATGGGCATAGGATGGATGCGCGCCCCCCGGCACCAGGCATACCGCAGACAGCGCCCAGGTCGGCAGCACACAGGCGTTCATCGGTGCCTGGAGGTCATCGACGATCTCTTCGACGGTGACGATGCAGCGCTTGGCCGCCAATGCCGCTTCCTTCTGCACGCCAAGGATGCCCCAGAGCAGCACATTGCCCTTACGGTCGGCCTTTTGCGCGTGGATCACGGTGACGTCCGGGCGCACCGAAGGCACGGCGGCGAGCACTTCGCCGGTGAACGGGCAAGTGACGCTCTTGATCAGCGGGTTGACCTTCGGCAGGTCGGAACCGGCGTAGGCACGCAGCACCGCGAACGGCAGGCCGGAGGCGCCGGCAACGTAGGCGTTGGCCAGGTCCGCGTGGCTGTGCTCTTCGATTTCCATCGCCTGCGGCCACTGCTTTTCAACAGCGTCGCGCAGGCGATGGAGGGAGCCGACACCCGGGTTGCCGCCCCAGGAGAAGATCAGCTTGCGGGCGCAACCGGCACCGATCAGCTGATCGTAGATCAGGTCAGGTGTCATGCGTACCAGAGTCAGATCTTTCTTGCCCTGACGAATGATTTCATGCCCAGCGGCAGTCGGAATCAAGTGGGTGAAGCCTTCGAGGGCGACGCTGTCACCGTCGTTGACGAACTGCTTCACGGCGTCGTGGAGCGAGAGGATTTCAGCCATTGCAGACTCCTGGATATGCTGAGTCGGGGTCGGTTTCAAGACGCCTTGGGCGGCGCCGGGTGTGGGTTCAGATTAAGGTGGGCCTGGGGGCGGTTCAATCCGATAATCGACTAATCGTTCGATTATCGAACCGATTGTTATCTTGCTAAGAACCCTGGTGGGAGCCGATATCAGGTGGCATCGGCATGGCTGACCATGCCCTTGATGATCACCGCCGTGGTGGCCAGCGCGGCCGGGATCACCAGTGCAGTCAGCACCTGCTCGAAGTTCCAGCCCAGGCCCAGCAGCGTCGCGCCCATCCACGCCCCAAGGATCGCCCCGAAGCGGCCGATACCGAGCATCCACGACACACCGGTGGCGCGCCCCTGAGTGGGGTAGAAACGCGCTGCCAGCGACGGCATCGCCGATTGCGCACCGTTGACGCACATACCGGCAACCAGCACCAGGGTCGCCAGTACGGTGATGTTGCCCAGGCTTTGCCCTACCGCGTAGGCAAACACCCCGGCCAGCAGATAGAACGTGCCGATAACTTTGTGCGGGTTGTAGCGGTCCATGGCCCAGCCCACGCCCACGGCACTGAGCACACCACCAAACTGGAACAGCGCACCGATAAAGGCGGCCTGCTCCATGCTCGCGCCACTGTCACGCATCAGCGTTGGCAGCCAGCTGGTCAGCAGGTAGACAATCACCAGGCCCATGAAATAGGTCAGCCACAGCAGCAGGGTGCCGGTGCTGTAGGTACCGGAGAAGATCACCGCAAACACGTTGCGGGCTTTTACCGTCTTCTGCTCCGGCACACTGAAGCTCGACGCCTGGCCGACGATGGCCGGCTCGATCGGGGAGAGCGTCTTGCGCACCTTGTCGGTGCCCCGGTTGCGGACCACCAGGTAGCGCGCCGACTCCGGCAGCCAGAACACCAGCACGACGGCCAGCACCAACGGCAACAGGCCGCCGATCAGCAGCAGGCTGTGCCAGCCAAACGCCGGAATCAGCTTGGCGGAAATGAAACCGCCACCGGCCATGCCCAGGTTGAAGCCACAGAACATGCTGGTTACCAGCAGTGACTTGTGCCGCTCCGGGGTGTACTCGGACAGCAGGGTCGTGGCATTGGGCATGCCCGCCCCCAGGCCCAACCCGGTCAGAAAGCGCAGCACCAGCAACTGGTCAACGTTGCTGCTGTAGGCCGAAGCCAGGCTGAAGGCGCCAAACAGCACCACCGCCCCCACCAGTACCACCTTGCGCCCGAAGCGGTCGGCCAGCGGCCCGGAACCCAGCGCCCCGAAGACCATGCCGATCAGCGCGGCACTCATCACCGGCCCCAGGCTGGCCCGGTCGATGCCCCAATCCTGGGACAAGGCCGGGGCGATAAAACCCATGGCGGCGGTGTCGAGGCCGTCGAGGAAGACAATCAGGAAGCACAGGATCACCACCCGCCACTGGTAGCGTGACAACGGTTGGCTATTGATAAAGGACTGCACATCAAGGCAGTTTCCGACAGCAGCTTGAGGACTATTCATTATTTTTATCCAGAAGAAGCGCGCGAGTGTGCGGGTGCGCGCATGAACGGCACAGGCGAACAGGAACAGGTTCGGAAAACTGGATCAGCTGCCGCGCAGTCCAGCGTAGGACAGGTGCAAGCCGTGCGGGGACAGGAAGTCGGTCATGGGGCGTTTGCCTCTCACTCATTATTATGGGCGGTCAAGGCAGGCTGACCGCTGCGAGGGACATTAATAAGCAGGCGGGCGCGGCGCAATTCGATAAACGCATCTCTGTGCGTTTATCGAACAGGAACGTTCAGGCGAACAGTTGCGCGCTGAGGTCGCGGCTGGCGGCGAGCATGATCGGCAGAAAGCGCTGCTCAAGCTCGGTGCGACTGACCCGCCCGGCATGGGTGCTGACGTTGAGCGCCGCCAGCACCTGGCCGGAGGCGTCATAGACCGGCACGGCGATCGAGCGCAAGCCTTGCTCGAGCTCCTGATCGACCACGCACCAGCCTTGCTGGCGAACCAGTTGCAGGCATTCGAGCAGGGCCACCGGGTCGTGAATGGTGCGGCTGGTCTTGGCCTGCAGGTCGGCATGCTCCAGGTATTCGTGCAGGGTCGCGTCGTCCAGCGCCGCCAGCAGGATGCGACCCATGGAGGTGCAATAGGCCGGCAGCCGTCCGCCAACCGACAGGTCGACCGAAATCAAGCGCTGCACGGTGGCGGAACGGGCGATGTAGAGAATGTCGTCGCCTTCCAGGGTGGCCATGTTGCAGGCCTCATGCAACTGATCGCTCATGCGGTCCAGATACGGCTGTGCCGACACCGCCAGGGGTGTCGACGACAGATAGGCATGGCCCAGGGTCAGCACCTTGGGCAGCAACGAATAAGTGCGCCCGTCGGTAGTGGCGTAGCCCAGCTTGATCAAGGTATGCAGGCAACGGCGCACCGCTGCCCGGGGAATTTCCGTGCGATGGCTGATCTGCGCGATGGTCAGGTGGCGCTTGCGCTCCTGGAAGGCCTGCACCACTGCCAGGCCCCGGGCCAGTGAGGTCATGAAGTCGGGGTCGCCGGTGAAGGCCTGGATACGCTTGGCCGGCGAGGCGACGATGGGCGGCGCCAGGGACGCAAACGAGCTACGCACGTTGTCGTTCAATCCTGGCCCTTTGGGCGTGGTTTCTTCTGTCATGGCTAGCCTCGGCAACACGGTCACTAGGGCGATTATCGAACCATCGACCGATAATCGCAATTGACCGCTACCCTCAATTGCTTATACCTTTCTACCGCCACCATGTGGCTTCTTGGAGAGACTGGTCAGGTACCCACCGTAGAAGTCCCAGGCACGGCCTTGCCCACGAAGCGAGGCCGTTTTTCTTCCCTCCGTACAATGCGGGGCTTTGTAGCCGGCGAACTTTTTCTTTACCCTCGGCTCGAATTTAATACTCGGACGTCTGACTACATTCATAACGTGGTAACAAAGCGGGTGCTCTTATCAACCCTAGCGCGTGCTACTGTCAGACAAACTGCTTGCTATAATAAAACTTCGTATCCCTGCCCTCGGGCAGGGATAGTGCGGATCCAATCCGCGTCTGCCCAGGTAGACACAACTGGATTGTTGCAAGTGCCACTCACGTGAATAGCCGTTGTTCACATTCGCTTGCATCATCACAACCTACTGTTGCTGCGACAGTTATGCCGCTCTGGCAGCGTAGCCGTGTGCATGTTGCGCCCCGCGCACTATTTGCCCACGTAATCGCCAGGGTTTATATCCACACTACAGGTAGTACTGTGACCAAAGATGAACTGCGCGCGGAACTAGAGCGCCAGGAACAACGTTACAAGGACGTCTATGGCGGTGAAGTGACCACTTATGCCGCGCAACCCGACCCGGAACGCAAACCCTGGCGAAAACGCGCAAGCGTGCTTGACCAGGCCTTTGCTCAGGAGCTGGAAAAAATCGAGAAAGAACTCAAGGACCAGGCGCCCTGAGCCGCAGTTACAGGCGACTGGAACATGCCGCTCAACGGCGTGCCGAGGCGCTTTTACCTGACCGTAATGCAACGGATTTTTGCGCTTGCATGCGCATGCCGTAACGGAATTTCACAAATTTCATACGGTCGTTTGATTTCTTTCTGACAGAACAGAACGTTCTCAAATATCTAATTTTTCTCGATTTTTTCGAATTTTAGCCGACGTTAAGCGAAGCATCGCCGACTCAACGGGTCAGGCACGGGGGTAGAAAAGTCGTCGAGCGGTCAGCAGCAGGGGCATCGATTACCGGGGATTTCTGGCATAATCGCGCCCCCTTATGACCGGGTCAGAATTCCTTCATGATCGATTTATTCAGCGGACTTGATGCCTGGGTACTGGTGAGCTTGCTGCTCGCTCTGACCTTCGTACTCGCCTTCGAGTTCATCAATGGCTTTCATGACACCGCTAACGCGGTAGCTACAGTCATCTATACCAAAGCCATGCCGCCGCACCTGGCCGTGTTCTTCTCCGGCGTGTTCAACTTCCTCGGCGTTCTATTGGGCGGTGTCGGCGTGGCATATGCCATCGTTCACCTGCTGCCGGTCGAACTGCTGATCAACGTGAACACCGGCCACGGCCTGGCGATGGTCTTCTCTCTATTGGCCGCCGCCATCACCTGGAACCTGGGCACCTGGTACTTCGGGATCCCGGCGTCCAGCTCGCACACGCTGATCGGCTCGATCCTCGGCGTGGGCCTGGCCAACGCCCTGCTCAACGACATTCCGTTGGGTGACGGGGTCAACTGGCAGAAGGCAATCGACATCGCCATGTCCCTGGTACTGTCGCCCATGGCCGGCTTTGCTGTGGCGGCCCTGGTGCTGATCGGCCTTAAATGGTGGCGCCCGCTGTCGAAGATGCACAAGACCCCGGAACAGCGCCGCAAGCTTGACGACAAGAAGCACCCACCGTTCTGGAACCGCCTGGTGCTGGTCATTTCGGCCATGGGCGTCAGCTTCGTGCACGGCTCCAACGACGGCCAGAAGGGTATCGGCCTGATCATGCTGGTGCTGATCGGTATCGTCCCGGCCCAGTTCGTTCTCGACCTGAACAGCACCACCTACCAGATCGAGCGGACCCGCGACGCCACTCTGCACCTGAGCCAGTTCTACCAGCGCAACGAAGCGACCCTGGGTGAATTCCTGGCCCTGGGCAAAGCCAAAGATGGCGACCTGCCGGAGCAGTTCAGCTGCAACCCGCAGCAGACCGAGCCGACCATCAAGGCCCTGCAGCAATCGCTCAACGGCGTAGCCGACTACCACTCGCTGTCGGCGGAAAAACGCGTCGAAGTCCGTCGCTACCTGCTCTGCCTGGACGACACCGCGAAGAAGGTCGGCAAGTTGCCGGGCCTGCAAGCGCGCGAGAAGGCCGACCTGGAAAAACTGCGTAAAGACCTGACCGCCACCACCGAATATGCCCCGTTCTGGGTCATCCTCGCGGTCGCCCTGGCCCTGGGCCTGGGTACCATGGTCGGCTGGAAGCGCGTGGTGCTGACCATCGGCGAGAAGATCGGCAAGCAGGGCATGACCTACGCCCAGGGCATGTCGGCACAGATCACCGCAGCCTGCGCCATCGGCATGGCCAACATCTTCAGCCTGCCGGTTTCGACCACCCACGTGTTGTCGTCGGGTGTAGCCGGGACCATGGTGGCGAACAAGAGCGGCCTGCAAAGCGGCACCGTCAAGACCATCCTGCTGGCCTGGGTCCTGACCCTGCCAGCCTCGATGGGCCTGGCGGCTGGATTGTTCTGGCTGGCGACCAAAGCCATCGGCTAAGACACCCGCACAAAAAAAGGCGCCCCAAGGGCGCCTTTTTTATACCTGGCAGAATCAGCGGCGCTTGCTGCTACCGAGCAACGAGCCCATCAGGCCACGCACCAGTTGGCGCCCGAACTGGTTGGCCGCCTGGCGTACCGCCGACTTGATCGCCTGCCCCGCCGCGCTCTGGAGGAACTCACCGGCCTTGTCGGCAAAGCTCTCCTCAGCCGCTGCCGGCGCTTGTTCAGGCCCGGCCGCGCCGCCTTTACGGGCGTTGAGCATTTCATAGGCCGACTCACGGTCCACCGGTTTGTCATAGCGCCCGGCCAGTGGCGACGCGGCAATCAGCGCCGCCCGCTCAGCAGCGCTCAGCGGCCCGATACGCGACTGCGGCGGCGCGATCAGCACGCGCTGGACCATGCCCGGCGTGCCCTTTTCCTGCAGGGTTCCGACCAACGCCTCACCGATGCCCAGTTCGGTCAGCACACTCAGGGTGTCGAACTGCGGGTTAGGACGAAAGCCATCGGCCACGGCCTTGAGGGACTTTTGCTCCTTGGCAGTGAACGCTCGCAGGCCATGCTGGACCCGCAGGCCCAACTGCGCCAGGACATCATCGGGCAGATCGCTCGGCGACTGGGTGACGAAGTACACCCCTACGCCCTTGGAACGAATCAGCCGCACCACCTGTTCCAGACGGTCCTGCAGGGCCTTGGGCGTACCATTGAACAGCAGGTGCGCTTCATCGAAAAACAACGCCAGCAACGGTTTGTCGGCATCGCCGCGCTCGGGCAATTGCTCGAACAGCTCGGCCAGCAGCCAGAGCAGGAAGGTCGCATAGACCTTGGGCGCCTCATGCACCAGGCGGCTGGCATCGAGCAGGTGAATACGCCCGCGGCCATCGGCATCCGGTTGCAGGATGTCTTCCAGCTGCAAGGCGGGCTCGCCGAACAACGCCTCGGCGCCCTGCTGCTCCAGGGTTGCCAGGCGCCGCAACAGGGCCTGGCTGGAACCTGTGGTCATCAGCGCACTGTCTTCACCGAGTAGCTGCGGGTTGTCCTTCAAATGTGCCAGCAGCGCCTTGAGGTCCTTGATGTCCAGCAGCAACAGGCCGTCGCGGTCGGCAACCTTGAACGCGGCATACAGCGCCGCCTGCTGGCTGTCGGTCAGTTCCAGCAGGTTGCCCAGGAGCAACGGGCCCATTTCACTGAGGGTGGTACGCAATGGATGACCGGACTGACCGTGAATGTCCCACAAGCTGACCGGATACGCCTGAGGCCGGTGCCCCAGCCAGGGCATGCCGGCAATGCGCTCGGCCACCTTGCCTTGCGGGTTGCCTACTGCGCCCAGGCCGCACAAGTCGCCTTTGACGTCGGCGGCAAACACCGCTACGCCCGCGTCACTGAAGGCTTCAGCCATATGTTGCAGGGTCACGGTCTTGCCGGTACCGGTGGCCCCGGCCACCAGGCCGTGGCGGTTGGCCAGGCGCATGGCCTGGGCCACCGGCTGTCCGGCAAGGTCGGCGCCGAGCACGAATTGCGAAGAGTCAGGCATGTTTTTTCACCCTCTGTTTAAAGCTTTGGCTGGAAACGGCCGATATTAAATGGCGACAGACCACCAGAAGACAGGAATAGCCCGACAAGGAATTGGGACCTGCACTGCTTTCACGCTGTTCTTTGTGCGAACGACCCGGACAACAAGACCTTAGCGGACCGACACGTTATGAACAAAAGCCTCCGATTCAGCCACAAGATCCTATTGGCCGCCTCACTGATCGTCATGATCGCCTTTACCCTGTTTACCTTGTACAACGATTTCTTGCAGCGTAATGCCATTCGCGAGGATCTGGAAAACTATCTTGAGGAAATGGGCGAAACCACTTCGACCAATATCAAGAACCTGTTTGACGGTCGTATTCTGCTGGTACAAAACGTTGCACAAAACATCGCCGCGTTTCCCGAGGCTGACAAGATCGGCACCCTGCTCGGCCAACAGGCATTGGTCTCAAGTTTCCTGACAATTTACCTGGGTGACGTCAACGGCGGGTTCACCATTCGCCCGCAAACCAAGATGCCGGACGGCTACGACCCTCGCGTGCGCCCCTGGTACAAGGACGGCATGGCGGCCAACGGGCCGATCCTGACCGAACCTTATATTGATGTCAGCACCGGCAAGATGGTCATCTCGGTGGTGGCGACCGCTGCGCGCAATGTCGGCGTGGTCGGTGGCGACCTGGCCCTGGACGGCCTGACCGAAATCATCAACTCGCTGAACTTCGGCGGCATGGGCTATGCGTTCTTGATCAACGATCAGGGCAAGATCCTCGTGCACCCGGACAAGAACCTGGTGATGAAGTCGCTGTCGGACCTGTTCCCGCAGAACACCCCGCGCATCAGCAAGGAACCGAGCGAAGTCCAGCTCGATGGCAAGACCCGGATCCTCAGCTTCGCCCCGGTCAAGGGCCTGCCTTCGGCCAACTGGTACATCGGCCTGTCGGTAGACAAGGACGAGGCCTACTCGATGCTGAGCGAGTTCCGCACCTCTGCGGTGATTGCAACCCTGGTGGCGGTAGTCATCATCATTGCCCTGCTCGGCCTGTTGATCCGTGTGCTGATGCAACCGCTGCACACCATGACCCGCGCCATGGAAGACATCGCCGAAGGTGAAGGCGACCTGACCAAACGCCTGGCCATTCACAACCACGACGAATTCGGCATCCTCGGTACCGCCTTCAACCGCTTCGTCGAGCGTATTCATGGCTCGATCCGCGAAGTGTCCTCGGCCACCGAACAGGTCAACGAAGTAGCCTTGCGGGTGGTCAGCGCCTCCAACTCATCGATGGTCAACTCCGACGAGCAGTCCAACCGCACCAACAGCGTCGCTGCGGCGATCAACCAGTTGGGTGCCGCCGCCCAGGAAATCGCCCACAACGCCGCGCAAGCCTCGCAACAGGCAAGCTCGGCACGCCACCTGGCCGAAGAAGGCCAGCAAGTGGTCGATCGCAGCATCCAGGCGATGAACCGCCTGTCGGACCTGATCTGCACCTCCAGCGCCCACATCGAGACGCTCAACAGCAAGACCGTGAACATCGGTCAGATCCTCGAAGTGATCACCAGCATCTCGCAACAGACCAACCTGCTGGCGCTCAACGCGGCTATCGAGGCGGCACGGGCCGGTGAAGCCGGGCGCGGGTTTGCCGTGGTCGCCGATGAAGTACGCAACCTGGCGCACCGCACCCAGGAATCGGCGCAACAGGTGCAGAACATGATCGAGGAGCTGCAGGTCGGTGCCCGCGAGTCGGTCGACACCATGGGCCAGAGCCAGCGCCACAGCCAGGACAGCGTCGAGATCGCCAACCAGGCCGGCGAGCGCCTGGGCAGCGTGACCCTGCGCATCGGCGAGATCGACGGCATGAACCAGTCGGTGGCCACCGCTACCGAGGAACAGACGGCCGTGGTCGATTCGATCAACATGGACATCAATGAAATCAACATGCTCAACCAGGAAGGGGTCGAGAACCTGCAGTCGACCCTGCGCGCCTGCGCCGACCTGGAGCAGCAGGCCAGCCGCCTGAAACAACTGGTGGGCAGCTTCCGTATCTGAACTTGAGCGGCAAGCTTGAAGCGGCAAGAAGAAGCGGTGCCATGTGCGCTCTGCTTTTTCTTGCCGCTTGCAGCTTGTAGCTGACCGCTGCTGAACCCAGTCGAACAAACTATCCTTCATAGAGGTCAACCTTAGGGCGCGTCTCCAGTGGCGAAAAGCTGCCTGGCGACACACTTTGGAGACGATCTCGGAGGGATGCTGATCGTGCACATCGCGGACATCACCATGTTCTACGCCCCTGCCAGCGGCGGCGTACGAACCTATCTTGATGCCAAACACCGCCGTCTGGGCCTTACCCCCGGCGTCCGTCACAGCCTGTTGATCCCCGGCGCCAGTGCCAGTCACGACAACGGCATCTACAAGGTGCCGGCACCGGCCCTGCCGTTTGGCAACGGCTACCGCTTTCCTCTGCGCCTGGCGCCCTGGCGCAATATCCTGCAGGATCTTCAGCCCAATCTGATCGAAGTCGGCGACCCTTACCTGACCGCCTGGGCGGCGCTGGATGCCCGCCGCCAGCTCGATGTGCCGGTGATCGGCTTCTACCACTCCGACCTGCCGCTGCTGGTCAGCAACCGCATGGGCAACTGGTTCACGCCAAATGTCGAGGCCTATGTCAGCAAGCTCTACGGCAACTTCGACCGGGTCCTGGCGCCGAGCCAGGTGATGGCCAACAAGCTGCGCGGCCTGGGTATCGATAATGTTCATGTGCAGCGCCTGGGCGTCGACCTGGCGACCTTCAACCCGCAGAACCGCGACCTGTCGTTGCGCCAGCAACTGGGTATCGCCGATTCCACGCGGCTGCTGGTATTCGCCGGCCGCGGCTCGCGGGAGAAGAACCTGCCGGTGCTGCTCGACTGCATGAAACGCCTGGGCAAGCACTATCATCTGCTGCTGGTCGGTTCGCATATGCCGACCCATGTGCCGGCCAATGTCAGTGTCATCGATCACTTCTGCCCGGCCAGCGAAGTCGCCCGCCTGCTGGCCAGCGCCGATGCCTTGCTGCACGCCGGCGACCAGGAAACCTTCGGCCTGGTGATCCTCGAAGCCATGGCCAGCGCCATCCCGGTCATAGCCGTGGCCGCCGGGGCCTTCAGCGAAATCGTCAACGACCAGTGCGGCCGCCTGTGTACACCCAACGATGGCCAGGCCATGGCCCGCACGGTCAGGGAGGTGTTCGAAGCCGGTGCCCGGCAGATGGGCCTGCAGGCGCGTGCCCATGTCGAGCAATATTACGCTTGGGACACTGTGGTCAATGGCTTGCTGGAGCATTACCGGGCAGTGCTGGGCCACCCGATGCCGGTGCGCATCCATGCCTGAGCACACCGATCGACCAAGCCTGCTGCTGGTGCTGCATGATGTTGCGCCGCAAACCTGGCCTGACTACCAGCCCTTCGTCGAAGCGGTGGATGCCCTGGGCGATATCCCCATGACCTGGCTGGTGGTGCCGGACTTTCACAAGCGCAACGCCCTGGAGCAGGCGCCCGGCTTTCGCCTGATGCTCGAACGGCGCCTGCAGCGTGGCGACGAGATGGCACTGCATGGCTATTTTCACCTTGATGACAGCCCGCCGCCGCGTTCGCCACGGGACTACTTCATGCGCCGGATCTACACCCGGGAAGGTGAGTTCTACAGCCTTGACCAGGCCCAGGCCCGCGAGCGCCTGGAAGCCGGCATCGCGCTGTTCCAGCGTTATGCCTGGCCGCTGTCAGGTTTCGTCGCCCCGGCCTGGCTGATGAGCGACGGCACCCGTCAGGCACTGTGCAGCCTGCCATTGAGTTACACCAGCGATCCACAGCACCTCTACCGACTACCCGACTTCACCCCGCTCCCGGCGCCTGGTCTGGTCTGGAGTGCCCGCAGCAGCTGGCGGCGCGGCCTGTCGAAAGTGCTCTGCGATGTACGTGAAGCGCGCCTGGGCAATGCCCCGGTCATACGCCTGGGCCTGCACCCGGTGGACATGCGCCATGGCTTGTCCCGCCGTTACTGGCTACAGACCTTGAAACGCCTGCTGCGCCAGGGCCGCGAGCCGATGACCAAGTCCGCCTGGCTGGCCAGCAGGCACGGCCGGTGAACCGCCTGCTCTGGCTGCTCCTGGCGCTGATCATGGCAGTGCTGGTGCCGACCTTGCTGGGCGGCAGCGAACTGGTGCCGCGTCTGCGTGGCTTCGCGCCACCGTTGCTGCTTGGCCTGTTCGCGATGATCGTGCTGTGCTGGATCATCAATGCCATCCGCCTGCGTTTGCTGCTCGGCAGCCAGGGCGCGGCGCTGGGGCGCTTGCGCAGCCTGGGGGTGATCATGGCCACTGAATTTGCCATTTGCACCACGCCTGGCGGCAGCGGCGGGCCGCTGGCCCTGATGGCCTTGCTGGCCCGCGAGCGCATTGGCCCTGCGCGCAGCAGCGCGGCGTTCGCCGCCGACCAGCTCAACGACTTGCTGTTCTTTTTCTGCGCCATGCTGGGGATCGCCGGCTACGCACTGTTCCACAGCCTCAACCGCAGCCTGGAAGGCATGTTGCTCGCCAGTGCGCTATTGATGTTCACAGCCTGCGGCGCTTTGCTCGGGCTGATGTGCTACCGCCGCACGCTGCTGCGCCTCAATGGCCGGCTGCTGCGCAGGCTCAAGGTGCCCGCCCAGAGACGCCGGCGCTGGACGCGCAAGCTGCTGCACTTCTTTCGTGCCTTCGGCGACACCTGGCGCCTGCCCAAACGCACCCTGGCGCTGGTGTTTGCCCTGACTTGCGTGCATTGGGGATTACGTTACAGCGTGCTGTACCTGGCGCTGCGCGGGCTGGGCGTCGACTTGCAGTGGATACCGAGCTTTCTGGTGCAGATGCTGTCGCTCAGCGCGGGGCAGTTCAGCCTGCTGCCGGGGGGCGCGGGGGCCGCCGAGATGACCTCGGCCGCGTTGCTTTCACCGTTGGTGGGGACCTCCACGGCGGCGGCGGCAATCCTGATCTGGCGGTTGGTGACCTATTACTTCTATCTGCTCGCCGGTGGCCCGGTGTTTCTCTGCCTGTTGGGCCGGCCGCTGCTGGAGCGCTTGCGGCTCAGCCAGGCGCGGGGTCGTCGCTAGCCGGCTTGAGCTGCTCCCAGAGCTCGGCGGCACCCGGAAAATCGGTGCCATCGTCGCTGTCCAGCGCATCCGGGTCGTAGCGGCTCAGGCAGCCCTCGCCGAGGGTTGGCGGGGCCTTGGAGGTTGCCTTGTCGAGGGGATCGGCCATGGAGCAACCTCCTGCACTGACGCTTAGTTGAACACCACGGTCTTGTTGCCGTGCACCAGCACGCGGTCCTCCAGGTGGTAGCGCAGGCCACGGGCCAGGACCATCTTCTCGACATCACGGCCGAAGCGGACCATGTCTTCGATGCTGTCGCTATGGCTGACACGGACCACGTCCTGCTCGATGATCGGGCCGGCATCGAGTTCTTCGGTGACGTAGTGGCAGGTAGCGCCGATCAGCTTGACCCCACGCAGCGAAGCCTGGTGGTACGGCTTGGCGCCGACAAACGATGGCAGGAAGCTGTGGTGGATGTTGATCACCTGCTGAGCGTACTCCTGGCACAGCTGTGGCGGCAGGATCTGCATGTAGCGCGCCAGCACCACGACATCGGCACCGTGCGCCTTGACCAGGCGCGAGACCTCGGCAAAAGCCGGTTGTTTGTCCTGCGGGTCGACCGGGACATGAAAGAACGGGATGCCGTGCCACTCGACCATGCTGCGCAGGTCGTCATGGTTGGAGATCACGCAGGGAATGTCGCAGTCGAGCTCTTTGGCGTGCCAGCGGTGCAGCAGGTCGGCCAGGCAATGGGACTCACGGCTGGCCATCAGCACCACACGCTTCTTCTGGTCGGTATCGGTGATACGCCAGACCATCGAGAACTCTTCGGCGATCGGTGCGAAGGCTTCGCGGAACGCCTCGATGCCAAACGGCAGGGTCTCGGCGCGGATTTCGTGACGCATGAAGAACCAGCCGCTCTGCTCATCGGAGTGATGGTTGGCTTCGTTGATCCAGCCGTTGTAGGACGCCAGGAAATTACTGACTTTGGCGACAATGCCAACGCGGTCGGGGCAGGCAATCACCAGCCGGTAGGTGCGCATGAAGTGGACTCCAGAAACTTTCGCAAAGGCGCACATTCTAGCGAGTGCCCGGCAAAACTGCAGTACTCATTGCTGGCGGCCCGCCGACTGACCCGCCGTCGCTGCAGGCGGCCGGCGCCGGCGCAGCACCGGGCACAGATTTAAGTTAACTTTTGAAGCAGCGTATTAGTTTGTAAATTTTTCTTAACCTAATCTATCGCCGTGATTAACAACTCCTTGAGCTAATTGCCTGTTTTAATGTTTACTTGGCGAGGACGTCTGATTATTATTGCCGCACTGTCTCTCAGAAAACCTTCATTTCCAAGGAACGCCTCATGTCCCTGATCAACGAATATCGCGCCACCGAAGAAGCCATCAAAGAACTGCAGGCGCGTTTGCAGAACCTGTCGCAAGACGACAAGCTGAAAACCGAGCTTGAGTTCGAAGGCAAACTGCGCGCACTGATGGGCGAATATTCGAAGTCCCTGCGTGACATCATTGCGCTGCTGGATCCAGAAGCCAAACTGAGCAAAGCCCCACGCGGCGCAGTAAAAACCACCGGCACCAAGCGTGCGCGCAAGGTCAAGCAATACAAAAACCCGCACAACGGCGAAGTCATCGAAACCAAAGGCGGCAACCACAAAACCCTGAAAGAATGGAAAGCCAAATGGGGTGGCGATGTGGTTGAAGGCTGGGCAACCCTGCTGGGTTAATTGGCCCGCTGGTAACCTTGTGTTACTCGCTAAAAAAACGCCAGCTTAGCTGGCGTTTTTTATTTTCAACGATTGCTTACATTCCCAATTGCAACTTCAATGCCTGCACATGGCTGCGCCACTGACCAAGCAGCGCCTGCTGCTGGGCATCGGCCTCTGCCCAACAGTCCTGCAAGGCCCGCTCGAAATCACCGAGGGTATTGGGTGCCCCCATCAACGGATCACTCAGGCGTTGCTGGCAAAAGGTCTGCCAGCGCTGGCGCTCCTCGGCATTCAAGGTTTCGTTGAAATTACGCGCACGATAGCGAAACAACAGTTCCGGTAAACGTTCATCATCGAACATCCACTGGCCCTGCCCCAACTGCTGTGGATCGACACTGCGCACTTGCTCGCATAACCGACGATCACGGTCGCCAAGAAAGCCATCATACAACTGCTGTTCCGGATCTTCGCTGGGGGCAAACTCCTCGGCGCTGTAGATTACTGGCAATTTGTCTTGCCATTGCCCTGCTGTGGCAATCAGGCTGGCAGCGCGCGCCTGATAAACAGACATATCCAGTTCCAGCCGCTGCTGATCTTCCCCACGCAATACACTTAAGGGGGCGACTACCGGGCAGCGATTGATGTGGATTAATTTCAGCGGTACCGGCAATTGTCCGTCAGGCATTTCCTCGCGACGTGTGTATAAACGCTGACGCAGTGAATCAGCATCCTCATCGATCAAGGGCTGCGCATCCAGATGCAGGTCACAGACGATCAAGGCATTGCGATTACGCGGATGCCAGGCCAGGGGTAATACCACCCCCAGATAATTACGTGCCGCCGAAAAACGACCGGAAATATGCACCAGCGGCTGTAACAATCGAATCTGGTCGAGGACTTTCTGCTTGCTGCGCAGTTGAAACAACCAGTCATAGAGCTTGGGTTGTTTCTGTCGGATCAATCGCGCAAGTGCAATTGTCGCGCGCACGTCCGACAACGCTTCGTGTGCCTGACCATGGTCGATGCCGTTGGCGGCGGTGAGCAACTCCAGGCGCAAACTGGTGCGCCCGTCCTGTTGCGGCCATTCAATCCCGTCCGGGCGCAGAGCATAGGCGGCGCGGACGATGTCGATCAGGTCCCAGCGGCTGTTGCCGCCCTGCCACTCGCGGGCGTAAGGATCAAAGAAGTTGCGATACAGGCTGTAACGAGTGACTTCATCATCGAAGCGCAGGCTGTTGTAGCCGGCGCCACAGGTGCCCGGACGTGCCAGTTCGGCATGTACCCGGGTCATGAACTCGGCTTCGCTCAAGCCCTGGCTGGCCAGTTGCTGCGGGGTGATGCCGGTGACCAGGCAAGCCTTGGGGTGCGGCAGGATGTCGTCGCTGGGCTGGCAATAGAAGTTGATCGGCGCCTCGATCTCATTGAGCTCGAGGTCGGTGCGCACCCCGGCAACCTGCAAGGGCCGGTCGTTGCGCGGGTTGATGCCGGTGGTTTCGTAGTCGTGCCAGAAAATGCTGGAGCTCACGGGGTCGTCCTGAACAGAAGATCGACCAGAGTCTAGGGCCAGCAGCCCGCCAGGGCCAGTGTCAGGCCGAGGCGTTCAATGGATGGAAGCTGAAATAGTTGCGCAGGGCGCGCACCAACAGCTCGTAGTCACGTGGTGCCTGCAACAGCATGAAGCCCGAGTCGTAATGCCCGGGCGTCTGGTCTTCATGGCTCCACAGGCAACTGGCGGTGAGGTTGATCGGGTGCACGGCGCCATCGCGGCCCGGAACTTTGAGTTGCAACTCGAAATCCGGGCCGACCAGCATCGGCAACTGGCTGATCAGCATCAGGCCGTCTTCCGACACATTGCCCAGGTAGCCGATGGGCTGGTCGGTGAAGCGGTTGAAGACTTTGAGAAAATAAGGGAGCTGGTGACGCTCGATGCGGCGCTCGTCAAACATGGTCGGGATCGCTGTCGAAGACCCTTTTAGCAGGGCCGCGCTAGAGCTGCTGTTTTTCATTCATCTCAGCAACAAGATTAGCGCACCCTGACCCGCACGTCACAATCAGACTTGCTGACTTTAGTATTAACGCCAAGGCGTGGTCGTTGCCGGTCGGGCAATCGCGGCTTCGCCAGTGCGGTAGTGGCCCAGTTGCTCGAGGGTCTGCAGCCGCGCGCGGGCACGGAAGGCGTATTCGCTCTGCGGGTAGCGCTGGAGAATGAACTGGTAGGTCTGCGCCGCATCGACGAACAGCTTCTGCCGCTCCAGGCACTGGCCACGCAGCAGCGACACTTCCGGCTGGATGAACGGTCGGGCACGGCTGGTGCGCTCGACCTGGGACAGCTCCAGCATCGCCTGCTCGCAGTTGCCGCGGTCATAGGCGCGGTAGGCGTTGTTCAAATGATGGTCCATCGACCAGCGGGTGCAGCCGACGACGCTGGTCGCCAAGGCTAAAACGATCAAGGCTCGCATGGGGATCTCCTGTATTGAGCAGTGTATCGGCTTTGGCTGGAAAATCTGTAGACCGTGCTGGCCGATCGCTGGCAAGCCAGCTCCCACAGGATTGGCGCCGCTCTCGGGGTTAGCACTCCCCCGTTCAAACGCCACCCCCGCTAACCGGCAGGTAGTGCAAAGGAACAATGACTACAGCAATTTTCCGGAGTAGCCTTTCGCTGCGCTTCACTATAGGAGTCTGTGCATGACCATCCGCCGTACCAAAATCGTCGCCACCCTTGGCCCCGCCAGCAACTCGCCGGAAGTAATCGAGCAACTGATCCTTGCCGGCCTGGATGTCGCTCGCCTGAACTTCTCCCACGGCACGCCTGACGAGCACAAGGCTCGCGCGCGCCTGATCCGCGATATCGCCGCCCGCCTGGGCCGCCACGTGGCGCTACTCGGCGACCTGCAAGGGCCGAAGATCCGTATCGCCAAGTTCAGCAACAAGCGTATCGAGCTCAAGGTCGGCGACCGCTTCACCTTCTCCACCGCCCACCCGCTGACCGAAGGCACCCAGGAAATCGTCGGCATCGACTATCCGGACCTGGTCAAGGACTGCGGCGTCGGTGACGAACTGCTGCTCGACGACGGCCGCGTGGTCATGCGCGTAACCAGCGCCACTGCCGATGCCCTGCACTGCGAAGTACTGATCGGCGGCCCGCTGTCCGACCACAAAGGCATCAACCGTCGCGGCGGCGGCCTGACTGCTCCGGCCCTGACCGAAAAAGACAAGGCCGACATCAAGCTGGCAGCCGAAATGGACCTGGACTACCTGGCCGTTTCCTTCCCGCGCGATGCCTCCGACATGGAATACGCCCGTCGCCTGCGCGACGAAGCCGGCGGCAGCGCCTGGCTGGTGGCCAAGATCGAGCGCGCCGAAGCGGTCGCCGATGACGAGACCCTCGACGGCCTGATCACCGCCAGTGACGCGGTCATGGTTGCCCGTGGCGACCTGGGCGTGGAAATCGGCGATGCCGAGCTGATCGCGATCCAGAAGAAGATCATCCAGCACGCCCGCCGCAACAACAAGGCGGTGATCGTTGCGACCCAGATGATGGAGTCGATGATCCAGAACCCGATGCCAACCCGTGCCGAAGTCTCCGACGTGGCCAACGCCGTGCTAGACAACACCGACGCGGTGATGCTGTCGGCCGAAAGTGCCGCCGGCGCCTACCCGATCGAAGCCGTACAGGCCATGGCGCGCATCTGCCTGGGCGCCGAAAAGCACCCGACCAGCCAGAAGTCCAGCCACCGTCTGCACACCCGCTTCGAGCGCTGCGACGAAAGCATCGCCCTGGCGGCCATGTACACTGCCAACCACTTCCCTGGCGTCAAGGCGATCATCGCCCTCACCGAAAGTGGCTACACCCCGCTGATCATGTCGCGCCTGCGTTCTTCGGTGCCGATCTACGCCTTCTCGCCGCACCGCGCCACCCTGGCCCGCGCCGCGATGTTCCGTGGTGTGTACCCGGTAGCGTTCGACCCGGCAGCCCTGCCGGCCGAGAAAGTCAGCCAGGCGGCAGTCGACGAGCTGCTGCAGCGCGGCGCGGTCGAGCCAGGTGACTGGGCGATCCTGACCAAAGGCGACAGCTACCACACCATCGGTGGCACCAACGGCATGAAGATCCTGCACGTCGGTGATTCGCTGGTCTGATGCTCGGACACTGCTGAACAAAGCCCCGCAGCCTGTGCTGCGGGGCTTTTTTTTGCCTGGCCGGAATCAGGCGTGACCGATGAAAATGTCGGCGAACAGCTGGTTGCGCGGCAGGCCGGCGAGGAACATGCGCCGGGAAAACTGCTCGACACTGGCCGCCGAGCCACACGCCAGGGCCATGGTCTGGCGCGACTGCAGGCGTAACGCCGCCAGGGCCTGGGGCAACTGGGCCGGGGTCAGCAGCTCGACCTGCAACTGCGGATGCCGACTGGCCAGTGCCGTCAGTGCCTGCGCCAGATAATGCTCCTGCTCGTCGTGGGCCAGATGCAGCAAGCGAATCGGCCCGTGATGCTCCTGGCGCAAGGCCTCGCGCAGAATCCCCCACAGCGGCGCCAGGCCGGTGCCGGCGGCCAGCAGCCACAGCGGGCGTTCCTGCCAGTCCGGGTCGTAATGCAAGGCTCCGCCGCGCAGCTCGCCCAGGCGCAGCGTTGCACCGATACTCAGTTGCTGCGCGGCATCACAGAACGCACCGGGTTGCCGGCAATCGAGATGAAATTCCAGAATGCCCTCCTCCCCCGGCACGCTGGCCAAAGAATAGGGCCGGGCGACCCCACTCGGGCTCCACAACACCAGGTGCTGGCCGGCCTGATAGCGCAACGGTCTGTGTGGCTCAAGACGCAAGCGCAGCACCGTCGGGCTCAGCCAGTCGAGGCCGCTGACCTGGGCCGGCACCCCATCCTGGAGCGGGTCGAACAAGGCCACCTGCAAGTCTTCCTCAACGCTGCACTGGCACGACAGGCGCCAGCCCAGCTGGCGTTTGTCCGCCGCCAGGGCCTCGGGCCGGGCATCCCCCGGCTGGCCTTGCAGGCAGCGCACCAGGCAGGCGTGACAGCTGCCGGCACGGCAACTGTAAGGCACCGCCAGCCCGGCATCATTCAAGGCATCGAGCAGGTTGCTGCCCGGTGCCACCGTCCACTTTCGCTCACCCACCCGCAACTCAGGCATCGACGGCCTCCCAGGCGGCCAGGCAGCGGTTGCGCCCGCTGCGCTTGGCCCGGTACAAGGCCTGATCTGCACGCTGCAGAGCGTCATCGAGATCGTCGCCTGCGCACAACAGGGTCAACCCCGCCGACAGGCTCAAAGGCTCGACCCGCAATCCAACCGCTGGCGGCTGGGCCAGGGCAAACGCCCTGCGCAGCCGCTCGCAACAGGTGGCCAGTTGCGCGTCGGTGCAGTCAGGCAGCAGCAACACGAACTCTTCGCCACCGTAACGGGCCAGTACCGCAGTGTCGCCCAGGCAGTCGCTGGCGATCGAGGCAAAGGCTTGCAATACCTGATCGCCGGCGGCGTGGCCATACACATCATTGATGCGTTTGAAGTGATCGAGGTCGATCAGTGCCAGGCCATGGCAACTGTCAGCGCCCATGCGCTCCAGCTCGCGGGTGGCCAGGCCCAGAAAGTGCCGACGATTGAACAAGCCGGTCAGTTCATCGGTGGCCACCAGGTCTTCGAGCTGGCGCATCATGCCGCGCAAGGTGTCCTGATGGGCCTGCAGGGCATAGCGCCGCTGGCGCATGCGCTGACGCGCGGCCTGAACATAACGGGCATACAGGCACAACCAGCACAGCACCACCAACAAGGCACTGGCCTGCAATGCCAACAGCGACCCGTCGAAATGCGGCGCTTGCCAGGCCTCCCAGGCGATCAGGCCGAGGAAGCTGCACAACACCAGCAGCGCGCAGCGCACAAACACCCGCCCGCTCAGGTGAAACAGGCCGAACATCAGGATCAAGGGGTAGAACATCAGGAAAGTGCCGCGCCCCTGGTCAAGCTGAGCCAACAGCCAGGTCTGCCAGGCGATCGCCAGCAGCACCTGGAACTCGGTCAGGCTCGGGTCGTTAAAGCGCAGGTTGCGACCGCTGGCGAACACCCAACCGAGCAGCGACTGGCACACGAGCAACAGGCTGCTGCCCAGCAGCAAAACCGTCAGGGAGGCTTGCAGATGGCCGCTCAAGAGTGCCACCCAGAGTAGCGCCAGCACCAGCAGATAGGTGCCAGCCGCCATGAGGAAGCGATTGAGGAGAAGCTTCTGCAGCGCTGTTTCGGTCACTGGTGACTCACCGTGCTCTGGCCAAGGCAGAGGAATGGGGCATGGCCAACCGCCACTTTAGGGTGTGCGAAGAATAATTGCCATGGTTGCACAAATCGACCCTGGTCAGCGCTCAGGCAAGAACAGTGCCCGGCCACTGCCGACCTTGGTGGGGACCTTTGGTACGTGTACCGGCGGCGGATGCGCGCTATACTGCCGCGCCTTTTTTGCGCCGACAGCCTTGCGTTGGCGCCTGTTGAAGGTCGTTTCGACACCTCGGCCAGTCCGCGTCGGAATACCTTAATGAATGTTCCCGTCTTTAAGAGGAGCGCGCTGCATGACCGTGATCAAGCAAGACGACCTGATTCAGAGCGTTGCCGACGCCCTGCAGTTCATTTCGTACTACCACCCCGTTGATTTCATCCAGGCCATGCATGAGGCCTATCTGCGTGAAGAGTCGCCAGCTGCGCGCGATTCCATCGCCCAGATCCTGATCAACTCGCGCATGTGCGCCACCGGCCACCGGCCGATCTGCCAGGACACCGGTATCGTCACCGTGTTCGTGCGCGTCGGTATGGACGTGCGCTGGGACGGCGCGACCATGAGCCTGGACGAAATGATCAACGAAGGCGTGCGCCGCGCCTACAACCTGCCGGAAAACGTCCTGCGTGCATCCATCCTGGCCGACCCGGCGGGTAGCCGTAAAAACACCAAGGACAACACCCCTGCGGTCATCCACTACTCCATCGTCCCGGGCAATACCGTGGAAGTGGACGTGGCGGCCAAGGGCGGCGGCTCCGAGAACAAGTCGAAAATGGCCATGCTCAACCCGTCCGACTCGATCGTCGACTGGGTACTCAAGACCGTTCCGACCATGGGTGCTGGCTGGTGCCCTCCGGGCATGCTCGGCATCGGCATCGGCGGTACCGCCGAGAAAGCCGCGGTAATGGCCAAGGAAGTGTTGATGGAATCCATCGACATCCATGAGCTCAAGGCCCGTGGCCCGCAGAACCGCATCGAAGAGATCCGCCTGGAGCTGTTCGACAAGGTCAACCAGCTGGGCATCGGCGCCCAGGGCCTGGGCGGCCTGACCACCGTGCTCGACGTCAAGATCATGGACTACCCGACCCACGCCGCCTCCTTGCCGGTGTGCATGATCCCCAACTGCGCCGCCACCCGTCACGCCCACTTCGTGCTCGACGGTTCCGGCCCGGCTGACCTGGAAGCGCCATCGCTGGACGCCTACCCGGAAATCGTCTGGGAAGCCGGCCCATCGGCCCGCCGTGTCAACCTCGACACCCTGACCCCGGAAGACGTGCAGAGCTGGAAGCCGGGCGAGACCATCCTGCTCAACGGCAAGATGCTCACCGGTCGCGACGCTGCGCACAAGCGCATGGTCGAGATGCTCAACAAGGGCGAAGAACTGCCAGTCGACCTCAAGGGTCGCTTCATCTACTACGTTGGCCCGGTTGATCCGGTCGGTGACGAAGTGGTTGGCCCGGCCGGCCCGACCACCGCGACGCGGATGGACAAGTTCACCCGTCAGATCCTCGAGCAGACCGGCCTGTTGGGCATGATCGGCAAATCCGAGCGCGGCCCGACCGCCATCGAAGCGATCAAGGACAACAAGGCCGTGTACCTGATGGCCGTCGGCGGCGCTGCCTACCTGGTGGCCCAGGCGATCAAGAAGTCCAAGGTCCTGGCCTTTGCCGAACTGGGCATGGAAGCGATCTACGAGTTCGAGGTCAAGGACATGCCGGTCACCGTCGCGGTCGACAGCAACGGCGAGTCGGTACACATCACCGGCCCTGCGATCTGGCAGCACAAGATCGCTGAAAGCCTGGCGGTGGAAGTGAAGTAAGCCTCGGGGTTTGCTGATATGAAAAAGCGGCAGGGGGGATTACTCCCCTGCCGCTTTTTTATTGCCTGTACCGGCCTCATCGCTGGCAAGCCAGTTCCCACAATGGCTCTTCATGCACCTGACCTGTGGGAGCCGGCCTTGCCGGCGATCGAGCGCGAAGCGCTCGTATTTCGGCCAGCACCTTTGTTCACAGGGTAATGCGAGTGCCCAGCAACTGCAGGAACGCCGCCAGCCATGCAGGGTGCGCCGGCCACGCCGGAGCCGAAGCCAGATTACCCTGCACGTGAGCCTGGTCGACGGCGATCTCGACATACTGGCCACCGGCCAGGCGTACTTCCGGCGCGCAAGCCGGATAAGCGCTGCACTCGCGGCCTTCCAATACGCCAGCCGCCGCCAGCAGTTGTGCGCCATGACACACCGCGGCAATGGGTTTGCCGGCCTGATCGATCGCTTTGACCAGCGCCAGCACCTGCTCGTTCAAACGCAGATACTCCGGTGCCCGGCCTCCTGGAATCAGCAGCGCGTCGTAGTCGTCAGCCTGAACTTTGGCAAAATCAAAGTTCAGGGCAAAATTATGCCCGGGCTTTTCACTGTAGGTCTGGTCGCCTTCGAAATCGTGGATCGCCGTGCGCACCGTCTGCCCGGCGTTTTTGCTCGGACACACCGCGTGCACGGTATGGCCAACCATCTGCAGGGCCTGGAACGGCACCATCACTTCGTAATCTTCAACGTAGTCGCCAACCAGCATCAGAATCTTCTTCGCAGCCATGTCATCAACTCCTTCAAGTGCGGTGGAAAGATAAAGACACCATAGACCGCCAACGTGCGACAGGCTCAATCACGCCGGTCGAGCAGGTTGACCACCAGCCGGTCGAGCCAGCCCCACAAGCGTTGCTGCACGCGCTTCCACAACGGCCGCGCATGCCAGTGGGCCAGGTCGATAGTCAGGCTCCGGGCAAAGTCGCGCTCAAAGCTCGCCGCCACGTCGGCGGTCAGGGGTGGGTCAATGGCTTCGACATTGGCCTCAAGGTTGAAGCGCAGGTTCCAGTGATCGAAGTTGCACGAGCCGATGCTGACCCAGTCATCCACCAACACCATTTTCAGGTGCAGGAAACACGGCTGGTATTCGAAAATTTTCACCCCGGCGCGCAACAGCCGCGGGTAATAGCGATGGCCGGCATAACGCACCGACGGGTGATCGGTTCGCGGCCCGGTCAGCAGCAAACGTACATCGACACCCCGGGAGGCCGCGCGGCGCAGAGAGCGGCGGACCTTCCAGGTCGGCAAGAAATACGGCGTGGCCAGCCAGATGCGCCGCTGGCCGCTGTTCAGGGCGCGCACCAGCGACTGCAGGATATCCCGGTGCTGGCGGGCGTCGGCATAGGCCACCCGGCCCATGCCCGCACCACTCACCGGCACTCGCGGCAAACGTGGCAGGCCAAAGTGCGTCGGCGGCCGCCAGGCGGTACGGCGCAGGTTGGCGCGCCACTGGCGGTCGAACAGCATCTGCCAGTCGGCCACCAGCGGGCCCTGCATCTGCACCATCACTTCGTGCCATTCGCTGACGTCTTCGGTTGGCGTCCAGAACTGGTCAGTGACGCCAGTACCGCCCACCACCGCCCACTTCTGGTCGACCAGCAGCAGCTTGCGATGATCGCGATACAGGTTGCGAAAGCCACGACGCCAGCGCAGGCGGTTGTACCAGCGCAGCTCCACACCCGCAGCCAACAGGCGCTGGCGCAGGCTCAAGGTGAAGGCCAGCGAACCATAATCATCGAACAGGCAACGCACCTGCACGCCGCGCTCGGCGGCCTGCACCAAGGCCTGGACCATGGTTTCGGCGCAAGCGCCGGCTTCGACCAGGTACAGTTCCAGATCCACCTGATACTCGGCGCGCACGATTGCGGTGAGCATGCGCGGGAAAAACTGCGGACCGTCGATCAATAGCTCGAACTGATTGCCATCGCGCCAGGGAAAGACCGGTCCGGCCATCTCAACGCGCCGTGAAGATCAGCACCGCGGCCACCGGCACCGACGGGCTGATGGACTTGAGCCCGGCCAGCTTGCGCAAGGTGGCAAGGCCGGGGAGCAGATCGAAATCATCGGCGCGCAACATCAACGGTTCCAGGGTCACCACCTGAAAGCGCCGGTCATCCAGGCGGGTGGCCAGCAGCAGGGCGCTGTAGTTGTGCTGCTTGCCATGCAGGCTGACAGTCAGCGGCAGGCGCAGTTCCACCTGGGCGCCATTGGCCAGGTCGTTGATCGGGCGCAGGTCGATCTGCGCGCTGACCTTGGCTTCGGGGAACTTGGCAAACTCGAACAGTTCCTTGCGCATGCGTTCGTCACGCAGCGGCACGCCGCTGTTGTTGGAGTCCATCTCGACCTGCAGCTCGGCGGCGCCCTTGCGATCGACCTTGCCATGCAGAACGAGGAAACGATGCACCTCAGCGGTGTCACCGTTCTTGCTGGAGACAAATGACAGGCGTGACGATTCGCCGTCCAGGTGCCAGTTGGCCTGGGCAGGGAGACTGAGAACGACCAGCAGGGCAAGCAGAAGACGCGACAGACTGAACATGTGAAATCCTGTAACACAATGGTCGTCAACCTTACCCGGCTGCCTTCACGGCAGCAAGCGACAGCCCTCGCGCGGGCCCTGCCACTGCGCACGATTCTCGACCCCCAGGCCGGCAGCGCTGACCAGCCGCTGCTGCGCGTCTTCATCCAGGCGACTCAACGGCAGGTATTGGCGCACATAGCCCCGACAATAATGTTCGTCGAAATTCATGACATAGCGGCACGAACAGTACTCCTTGGCCGAGTAGGCACTGAGGATGCCGGGGAAATCCGCCAGCGCCTGGCGTTCGTACCAGGCCCAACCGCCGGCCAGCAGCGCCAGTACCAGCAACACGCGCGTCATGGCCGCACCTTGTCGACTGCTGCCAGTACCCGCTTGAGCAACTCGTTATGGGCAAAGCTGGCGTCGCGGTCATCGGCGTAGCGAACGATCAGCAGCTTGCGCGCCGGCAGCACATACAGTGCCTGGCCCCAATGCCCCAGGGCCGCATACGTGTCAGCTGGCGCATCCGGCCAGGGTGGCGGGCTGCCGGGCAAAGGTTGATTAAGCCACCAGTGCCCGCCCGGGTTGGCTTCACCGGGTTGGGCCGTGGCTTGCAGGAACGGCTGGCGATTGAAGTCGACCCAAGCGCTGGACAGCAATTGTCGCGTTTGCCAACGACCTTCGCGCAGCATCAACAGGCCAACGCGCGCCAGGTCGCGAGCACTCATGTACAGATAGGAAGAACCCACCAAGGTGGCACTGGCGTCACGCTCCCAGACTGCACTGGCAATCCCCAGCGGTTCAAACAAGGCGTGCCAGGGGTACTGCGCATATCCCGCATCGCCGACCATGCCGCGCAAGGCCGCCGCCAGCACGTTACTGTCACCGCTGGAATAGAGAAAGCGTTGCCCAGGGCTGGCCGCCTCGGGCCTGGCCGCCGTGTAGCCGGCCATATCGCCGCGCCCGCGAGTGTAGAGCATGGCCACTACCGAGGACTTGAGCGGCGCGTATTCGTAATTTTCCTGCCAGTCCAGGCCGCTGGCCCAGTGCAGCAGATCTTGGATGCGCACGTGGGGGTGGGCACGCATCGGCGCGTAGAAACGCGCAACCGGATCCTGCAGGTCAAAGCGGCCCTCGGCGTGGGCGACGCCCAGCAGGGTCGCCAGCACGCTCTTGCTGATCGACCAGGTCAGGTGCGCGGTTTTAGCGGTGCTGGGCGCGGCATAGTGCTCATAGACAATGCGCCCGTCGGCGATCACCAGCAGCGCGTCGCTGCGCACGCCCTGACGTTGCTGGTCATCGCGTGGGGCGAAGGCATAGCGTTCAACCGCCTGCCAGGCGCTTCGGTTGGCATCGTTCGCCACCGTCCAATCAGGTACTGGCCAGTACTCCTCGGCCGAAACGGCCTTGCTGAAGGCGAAAACAGCCAGCATCCACCACACCGCGTTGCGCATGCCGCTTACTCAAGGCCAGGGTTCGCCCAGCCTGCCAGCGTTTCATGACAATCCGGCGGCGGCCCAGGCCTTGGCCAGGCGTTTGGCGCGGGCCGCACTGGCGATCTCCAGCAGGCCCTGATCGCGTTGCCACAGGCTTGCCCACTCGCCTGGGCTTGCCAGCAGTGCCTGATTGAGTTCATCTTTCAAGCTGTTGAACTGGGCAAACAGACCGCCCAGCAGCAAATGGCTGGCCGAGGTGTCGGCGCACTGGCGAGTGCTTTCAGCGCACGCGCCGAGCAGACTGATCAGGCGCAATTGCAGGTTTTGCGGCCAGCCCGTTTCCTGGCCGACGCCATAGAGCCAGGCACACAGGGCACTGAGCACATAAAGATCTTCCAGCGAGCGGAAGGGTTTGACGTAGGCATCCCAGCCGTCCCCCGCCAAGCGCTCGCACAACGCTCCTTGCAGATGCAGGCGGGCATGGCCGACTTCCGGCATCAACGGCAAGGCCGGCAGCGATTCGAGGCGCACGCCCGGTTCACCGGCGTAGACCACCGCCAGGCTCAGTTCTACTGGCTGCCCCTGCGCTTCGCAGCGCGCCGCCACCAGCAGCCACTCGGCATCGAGCCCGGCAGTGACAAAGTCCTTGCTGCCGCTCAGGCGCAAATCATCCAGACGCACCTGCATGTCCGCCGGGCGCACGCTGCGCCGCTCACTGGCGCACAGGGCACCAAGGCTCTGCGGCGCACTGGGCCACAGCACCCGCAGCGCCGCCTGGTAGCCGACCAGGAAGGCCAGGCCCGGGGTGCTCATCGCCCGCCCACCGAGCACCGCCAGGTCGAACGGGCTAACCGCACCCAGGCGTGCCAGCAGGCTGGAATAGGTATCGGCCAGCGTGGCCGCAAGGGGTTGTCTGTGTCGATCGTTGAGTCGTTGCAGCCAGGCCATCGAAGCGCTCCTTGAGGGGGCTGTCATACAAGCATCACCAAACATTCACGGGGGTGACACCGCATCTACCTAGGCTGAGCTTGCACAACAAAGTCGACCGGCCGCAACCCCATGGCTGGCTTATGGAGACACGCAATGACTCGGATCGCTCGCTCTGGCGACAACAGCACTGAACGCCGTCTGCAAGCCGAACGCCTGGTCGGCCCGGCAGCCCTGCAGGAAGCACAGGCCCTTCGTTTCAGCGTATTCAGCGGTGAATTCAAGGCCAAACTCAAAGGCGCCGAACTGGGCCTGGACATGGATGACTACGACATTCATTGCCGCCACATCGGCGTGCGCGATCTCACTAGCGGGCGCCTGGTCGCCACCACCCGCCTGCTCGATCATCAGGCGGCCAGCAGCCTGGGGCGCTTCTACAGCGAAGAGGAATTCAGCCTGCACGGCCTCGGCCACCTGCAAGGGCCGATCCTCGAGCTGGGCCGCACCTGTGTCGACCCGGCCTACCGCAACGGCGGCACCATCGCCGTGCTCTGGGCGGAGCTGGCCGAAGTGCTCAACGAAGGCCGCTACAGCTACCTGATGGGCTGCGCCAGCATTCCCATGCAGGACGGCGGTGTACAGGCCCACGCGATCATGCAGCGCCTGCGCGAACGCTACCTGTGCACCGAGCACCTGCGCGCCGAACCGAAGAAGCCACTGCCGAGCCTGGCCCTGCCGAACAACGTCATCGCCGAAATGCCGCCGCTGCTCAAGGCCTACATGCGCCTGGGGGCGAAGATCTGTGGCGAACCATGCTGGGACGAAGACTTCCAGGTCGCCGACGTGTTCATCCTGCTCAAGCGCGACGAACTGTGCCCGCGTTATGCCCGTCACTTCAAGGCGGCGGTCTGATGCAGCGCCTGCGCGTCTATGCACGCGTAGCCCGGGTGCTGCTGGTGGTGCTGTTCGGCCTGGCCATGGCAGCCCTGTTCAGCCTTTATGAACGCCTGCGCGTGCCGGCCTCGACCGAGCGCCGCCAGCGTTGGTCGCAACTGTTCATGGGCAAACTGAGCAATGCCCTGCCGTTCAAGGTGCGAGTGGTGGGCCAACTGCCACGCCAGCCGATGCTGTGGGTCAGCAACCACGTGTCCTGGACGGATATTCCTTTGCTGGGCATGCTTGCACCGCTGTCGTTTTTGTCCAAGGCCGAAGTGCGTACCTGGCCGGTGGCCGGCTGGCTGGCACACAAGGCCGGTACCCTGTTCATCCGGCGTGGCGGCAACGACAGCCAACTGCTGCGCAAACAGATCAGCCAGCACCTGCAACAGGATTGCCCGCTGCTGATCTTCCCCGAAGGCACCACCACTGACGGGCGCAGCCTGCGCACCTTTCACGGCCGCCTGCTGGCCAGCGCCATCGACACGCAGACACCGCTGCAGCCGGTAGCCCTGCGCTACCTGCGCAGTGGACAAGCCGATTCGATCGCGCCGTTTATTGGTGACGATGATCTGCTCTCGCACCTGCTGCGCCTGTTCAGCAATGACTGCGCCGAGGTCGAGATCCATCTGCTCGCGCCAATTGCCAGCGCCGGCGAAGAACGCGCCGCCCTGGCGTTCAAGGCCCAGCAGGCAATCCAGCAGACACTGTTCGCTAGCGAGCCGCTTGCCCAGCCACAACGCCGGGCCAGGGCCGCCTAGGTATTGCCCTTGGCGAAGCGCTGCAGCTCTGGGTAGAAATTGCGAAAGTCATCCAGCAACGGCTGGTACAGCGCGGCCACCTCCTCCAGCGCGCCGTCCATGCCTTCGGGCCGCGACAGGCGCCGGGCAATGCCGCGAAACACCTGTTCGAGCACCGAGAATTCGCGGTAAGACCCCAACCAGTCATCGGCGACCATGTACGGCGCGATTTGCGCCAGGCGCCCGGGCAAGGCCGGCTCGGCGGCAAGCACGCGGTACACGCGGTCAGTGAACTGGCCCAGCGGCTGCTCGGCATAATCCTGCCAGTGCAAGGCCAGGCAATGGTCGAAAAACACATCGAGGATGATCCCGGCATAACGCCGCCGCTGCTGCGGGAAACGCGCCAGCGCCGCCAGCACCAGTGGATGGCTGTCGGTGTAGACGTCGATCTGCCGGTGCAGGCGGATCGCTGCCTCCAGTGACGGGGCGAAGCGCCCCTGCAGCGGCCCTTTGACAAAATCGCCATAAAGGCTGCCGAGCAATTGCTCGGGCTGCTGACCGCCGAGGTGAAGGTGTGCGAGGTAGTTCATGGACTGGGATTCTAGCACCCCGCCATCTATATCGTTATAACCCGATATAGCGATTTACGCTGAGCTCAGAACCACATCATATTTGTATATCGCGAAATACCGATTTATATTTCGCCTCATCGCGATATACCGCTACACACACCACGAGCCCAACCATGCCTCTCGATCTCGACGAAATAATAAAAGCCCTGGCCCACCCAGTACGGCGAGAAATCCTCAACTGGCTGAAGGACCCCGACGCGCAGTTTCCCGACCAGCACCACAGCACCGAACACGGTGTGTGTGCCGGGCAGATCGATCAACGCTGCGGCCTGTCGCAGTCGACCGTCTCCGCCCACCTGGCGACCTTGCAGCGCGCCGGCCTGATCAGCAGCCAGAAGATTGGCCAATGGCATTTTTTCAAACGCAACGAGGACACCATCCAGGCGTTCCTCAAGCAGATGAGCCAAGAGCTCTGACAAGGACCTTGCAATGCCCCTTTCGCTGATAATCCTGGCGCTCAGCGCCTTCGCCATCGGTACCACCGAGTTCGTCATCATGGGTCTGTTGCCGGATGTGGCGGCAGACCTGGGTGTATCGATTCCCGGTGCCGGCTGGCTGGTCACCGGCTACGCCCTGGGCGTGGCCATCGGTGCGCCGTTCATGGCCCTGGCCACCTCGCGCCTGCCACGTAAAGCGGCGCTGATCGCACTGATGGGCGTGTTCATCGTCGGCAACCTGCTATGTGCGGTGGCCAGCGACTACAACCTGCTGATGTTCGCCCGGGTGGTGACCGCCCTGTGCCATGGTGCTTTCTTCGGTATCGGTTCGGTGGTGGCCGCCAGCCTGGTGCCGGCCAACCGCCGTGCTTCGGCGGTCGCCTTGATGTTCACCGGCCTGACCCTGGCGAACGTGCTGGGTGTGCCGCTGGGTACCGCGCTGGGCCAGGAATACGGCTGGCGCTCGACCTTCTGGGCAGTGACGGTGATCGGCGTCGTCGCACTGATCGGTCTGATCCGCTTCCTGCCGTTCCGGCATGACGAAGAGGCTCTCGACATGCGCGCCGAACTTGCCGCGCTCAAAGGCGCCGGCATCTGGCTGTCGCTGTCGATGACCGTACTGTTCTCGGCCTCGATGTTCGCCCTGTTCACCTATGTCGCACCGCTGCTCGGAGACGTCACCGGCGTTTCGCCACGGGGCGTGACCTGGACCCTGCTGCTGATCGGCCTGGGCCTGACCCTGGGCAACATCCTCGGCGGCAAGCTCGCCGACAAACGCCTGGGCGCCACCCTGGTCGGCGTGTTCGCCAGCATGGCGGTGGTCTCCACCGTATTGAGCTGGACCAGCGTCGCCCTGATCCCGGCAGAAATCACCCTGTTCCTCTGGGCCACTGCAGCCTTTGCCGCGGTCCCCGCCCTGCAGGTCAACGTGGTGACCTTCGGCAAGGCCGCCCCGAACCTGGTCTCGACCCTGAACATCGGCGCTTTCAACCTGGGCAATGCCCTGGGCGCCTGGGTTGGCGGCACTGTCATCGCCCAGGGCCTGGGCCTGACCCGCGTGCCCCTGGCCGCCGCAGCGCTGGCGGTGCTGGCGTTGATCGTCACCCTGATCACTTTCAGCCAGGGCGGTAACAAAGCCGAACTGGCACCTGCCACTCACTGATAGGCCTTGAGGTATTTATGACGACTCTTTTCGATCCGATCACCCTCGGCGACCTCAAACTGCCGAACCGCATCATCATGGCCCCGCTGACCCGCTGCCGCGCCGATGAAGGCCGGGTACCCAACGCGCTGATGGCCGAGTACTACGTACAACGGGCCAGTGCCGGGCTGATCCTCAGCGAAGCCACTTCGGTAACGCCCATGGGCGTCGGCTACCCGGACACCCCGGGGATCTGGTCCAACGATCAGGTGCGCGGCTGGACCAACGTCACCAAGGCGGTGCATGGCGCCGGCGGGCGGATCTTCCTGCAGCTGTGGCATGTGGGACGCATCTCGCACCCGAGCTACCTCAACGGCGAAACCCCGGTGGCACCGAGTGCAATCCAGCCCAAAGGCCATGTCAGCCTGGTGCGCCCACTGGCCGACTACCCGACGCCACGGGCACTGGAAAGCGCAGAAATCGCCGATATCGTCGAGGCCTACCGCACTGGTGCCGAGAACGCCAAGGCGGCCGGTTTCGACGGCGTCGAAGTGCATGCGGCGAATGGTTACCTGATCGACCAGTTCCTGCAGAGCAGCACCAACCAGCGCAACGACCAGTACGGTGGTTCGCTGGAAAACCGCGCACGGCTGCTGCTGGAAGTGACCGACGCCGTGATCGACGTCTGGGGCGCACAACGGGTCGGCGTGCACCTGGCGCCACGGGCCGATTCCCATGACATGGGCGATGCCAACCGTGCCGAAACCTTTACTTATGTTGCCCGGGAACTGGGCAAGCGCGGCATTGCCTTTATCTGCTCGCGAGAGAAAGAAGCCGACGACAGCATTGGCGCGCTGATCAAGCAGGCTTTTGGCGGCCCGTACATCGTCAACGAGCGCTTCACCAAGACCAGCGCCAACGCTTCGCTGGCCAGTGGTAAAGCCGATGCGGTGGCCTTCGGTATTCCGTTCATTGCCAACCCGGACCTGCCGGCCCGCCTGGCAGCCGATGCACCGCTGAACGAGCCGCACCCGGAGACCTTCTACGCCAAGGGGCCGGTGGGTTACATCGATTATCCGCGGATGTAGGTGCTGAACGCATCGCGGGGCAAGCCCGCTCCCACAGGAACAGTGGTGATCTCTGTGGGAGCGGGCTTGCCCCGCGATGAGGCCCTCAAGGCCGGGTATTGATCTGCTGTTGCAGGTTCTGCACCTGGCTTTGCAAGGTATTGATGTTTCGAGTCACCTGGCCACGAAACGCATCGAACTCCGCCGTTGACGCACCGCCACTGGCCACAGGCGCCGGGCGGTTCTCCTGTTCGCTCTTGAGCACGATCAGGTCCTGCTCCAGGCGCTGGATCGCCGCCGCCGGGTTGCCCTGTTTCTTCAGCGTCGCCACATCTGCGCTCAGGCTCTTGAGCTCACCATCGAGCTTGCCGCCATCGACCTGGGCCGTCTTCAATGCCGCCAACTCGTCATTTACCCGCTTGAGCTGTGCCTGCAACTGCTCCTGCAACTTGGCATTGGCCGCCTGCTGCTCGCTGGCCTGAGCCAACACCTGCTCCAGTCGCTTGCCCAGATCGCCGGTCTGCCCGGCCACACCCTGCTGTTGCTTGCCCTGCTCGGCCAGGCTCGCCTGCAGCTGCCTGATCTGCAGCTTCAGGGCTTCGCTGTCGGTGCTGACACTGGTCTCGCTGGCCGCAACCTTGCCGCTGATCGCCTGCAGGCGTCCCGCCGCGTCTTCACTGATGCGGGCGAAACTCTCCTGGGTGGCAACCAGTTGCTGCTCCATCAGGGAAATCTGTTGGAAGCTCCACCAGCCAAGGCCAGCCAGAGCAATGAACGAGGCGCCGAGCAATGCCCACAACGGGCCGCTGCTCGCGGCCTTGGGCTGAGCACGCGAAGCTGCCGGCCCGCCACGACGCACACCCGCTACCGGGACGAAATCATCGTCATCACGGCTACCGGCACTCAAGGTCGGCACGTTATCGAAATCATCTGGAGCATCGTTACGCATGGGATCCCTTCAACCACGGTGATAGCAAATGGTCAGTAGTATAAAGCCTGATCAGCGCACTGATCGACCGCAAAGCCCTGGTCCGGTTCAGTCCTTGCCGGACGGAAGGTCCTGGGCTTTCCACCAGCCACAGAACTCATCCAGTGCCGACCACAGGCTGACGCTGGGGCGGTAATCAAGCAACTGCCGGGCGCGGCTGATGTCGAGCGTGAAGTCCTTGCTCATCACCTGCGTGCCCAAGCGCGACAGGGTCGGTTGCGGACGGCCAGGCCAGAGCAGGCAGGCACCTTCGTTCAAGGCCGCAAGGCTGTAGGCCAGGCCGTAGGAACGGTAACGGGTGACCTGCGGCAGGTGCATTTGTCGCATTACATAATTGACCACATCCCACAATGGCAACGGGTGGCCATTGCTGATGTTGTAGGCCTGGCCCAGCGCGGCCTCGTCGGCGAGCAAGGCACTGACCAACGCCTCGTTGAGGTTCTGCACGCTGGTGAAGTCGACCTTGTTCAAACCATTGCCGATGATTGCCAAACGCCGCTTGCGCTGCATCTGCAACAAGCGCGGGAAGATGCTCACGTCGCCAGCGCCAGTGACAAAATGTGGACGCAGGGCCAGCACTTCGAGGCCGAACTCCTGAGCGCCGAAGACCTTCTGCTCGGCCAGGTGCTTGGTTGCCCCGTAATGGTTATGGAAGCGCCGCGGCACCTGCTCTTCAGTGATGCCCAACTGCGAGCGGCCATTGAAACAGATCGACGGCGAAGACAAGTGCACCAGCCGCCGCACATGCTCTTTAAGGCATGCTTCCACCACGTTTTCAGTCACCACCACGTTGCCCTGGTAGAAATCCTGATAGCGCCCCCAGTTGCCCACGGCACCCGCGCAATGCACCACGGCTTCGACGCCCTGGCACAGGCGCCGGGCCAGGTCCGGGTCGTTGAGGTCACCCGGGATGAACTGCGCGCCGCGTCGCACCAGGTGCTCGACGCCTTCGGCGCGGCGGCCGTTGACCCGAACGTCAAAGCCCTGCTCCAAGGCAAAGCGCGCAAAGCGCCCGCCGATGAAGCCGCTCGCGCCGGTGACCAGAATTCGCATGTAGCACTCCGCCTAAAACAGGTTTTTCAGATACTGCTGACGCCGCCCGTGCCTACAAGGGCACCAGCCATTGCCCGGCCGTGAGGCGCAGGTGTTCCGTCAGTTGGCCAAGCAACTGCCCGCCATTGCGCCAATGATGCCAGTACAAGGGCACGTCGATGGGTTTATCCGCCGATATTTCTACCAGACGCCCGCTGGCCAGTTGGTCGCGTACCTGCAGTTCCGGCACCAGCCCCCAGCCCAGGCCCGCTTCGGTCATGCGCAAAAAGCCCTCGGACGACGGACACAGGTGATGCAGGAAACCGTCCTCAATACCCAGGGACGCCAGGTAACGGTGCTGGAGAAAATCATCCGGCCCGAACACCAGCGCCGGGGTACGCGACAAACGGCCGGCATCAAAGCCCGAAGGAAAGTAGCGGGCCATGAACGCCGGGCTGGCCAGGGCACGGTAGCGCATAGCACCAAGCAACAGGCTGCGGGCGCCCGCCACCGGCCGTTCGCTGCCGCACAGGCAGGCGGCCACTTCACCGGCTCGCATGCGCTTGAGGCCGACTTCCTGGTCTTCCACCACCAGGTCCAGCAGCACCTGCTGGTCAGCGCAGAACTCACCCGCCGCAGCGGCCCACCAGGTCGCCAGGCTGTCGGCGTTCAGGGCAATGCGCAAACGCTCCGGCATACCCTCCTCGTCCAGCGCCGGCACCTGGCTCTGCAGGTCGCGTTCAAGCAGGCGCACCTGCTGCACATGGTTGAGCAAGCGCCGGCCAACATCGGTGGGGCTTGGCGGGTTGGCGCGCACCAGCACCGGCTGGCCGACCCGCGCTTCAAGCAACTTGATGCGCTGGGAAATCGCCGACTGCGACAGGCCCAGCACCTGGGCGGCACGCTCGAAACCGGCCTGCTCGATGACGGCAGCGAGGGCAGAAAGCAGTTTGTAATCGAACATTATTTTTCCTAATGCCTGATCAGCTTTATTTGTTTTTCTTATACAGATGACATCCCCACAATGGCCAGCATCTTCTTTGTATTTGCGCCCGCGCCCTGCGGGCGTCCGTGGAGTCCTCCCTATGTGGCAAAGCTACCTGAACGGCCTGCTGGTCGCCTTCGGCCTGATCATGGCGATCGGCACGCAAAACGCCTTTGTCCTGGCGCAAAGCCTGCGCCGTGAACATCACCTGCCGGTGGCGGCGCTGTGCGTGGTCTGCGACGCCATCCTGGTGGCGGCCGGAGTGTTCGGCCTGGCCACGGTACTGGCGCAGAACCCGACCCTGCTGGCCGTGGCACGCTGGGGCGGTGCAGTATTTCTGCTCTGGTACGGCGGCAAGGCTTTGTTGCGGGCCTGCTCGCAACAAAGCCTGCAGCAAGGCGAAGGCCAGGGCCTGCGCTCGCGCCGGGCAGTGCTGCTCAGTGCCCTGGCGGTGACCTTGCTCAACCCGCATGTGTACCTCGACACCGTGTTGCTGATCGGCTCACTGGGCGCCCAGCAAACCGTGCCCGGCGCCTACGTGGCCGGCGCCGCCAGCGCCTCGCTGCTGTGGTTCTTCACCCTGGCCCTGGGCGCCGCCTGGCTGGCCCCGTGGCTGGCGCGGCCAGGGACCTGGCGGCTGCTCGACCTGATGGTGGCGGTGATGATGTTTGCCGTGGCGGCGCAGCTGATCTTTACCTGAGGCGCCGCTCGTCCGGCACCGGCAAAGGCTCTGGAACCTCTTTCCCGTACACTTGTTGCGTGGTTAAGCACCGGGCCCGGTGCTATGATCCAGCCCTTGCGTCGCAAAGAGTACAGACTCGCCGACGCACACCGGCCGCCCGTGATCGGCCTTGCGCTCACCGCAACAGACCTGATTAGGAGAATCACCATGGCTTTTGAATTGCCGCCGCTGCCTTACGCCCACGACGCCCTGCAGCCGCACATTTCCAAGGAAACCCTGGAATACCACCACGACAAGCACCACAACACCTATGTCGTGAACCTGAACAACCTGGTGCCTGGCACCGAGTTCGAAGGCAAGACCCTGGAAGAGATCGTCAAGACCTCCTCGGGCGGTATCTTCAACAACGCCGCTCAGGTCTGGAACCACACCTTCTACTGGAACTGCCTGGCGCCAAACGCCGGCGGCCAACCAACCGGCGCCCTGGCTGAAGCCATCAACGCCGCGTTCGGCTCCTTCGACAAGTTCAAGGAAGAGTTCACCAAGACGTCGGTCGGCACCTTCGGTTCCGGTTGGGGCTGGCTGGTGAAAAAAGCCGACGGTTCCCTGGCCCTGGCCAGCACCATCGGCGCCGGCAACCCGCTGACCAGCGGCGATACCCCGCTGCTGACCTGCGACGTCTGGGAACACGCCTACTACATCGACTACCGCAACCTGCGTCCGAAGTACGTCGAGGCGTTCTGGAACCTGGTCAACTGGAAGTTCGTTGCCGAGCAGTTCGAAGGCAAGACCTTCACTGCCTGAGACGGCTGCTGATCGATACGCGTGATCCGGTATCGAGCGACCGAGAAGCCCACCCTAGCGGTGGGCTTTTTTATGGGCGCCGATGCTGCAACATTTTTCATCCTATTCCCGCGCCGTGCATCTTGCCGCGCACGCAGAGCACGCTAACATCAAACGTTGGGAAACTCTTTCCCACGGATTAAAGTCGCAAGGCCGGGCAACCGATACAGTGACGGCAGGCACCCAACCTGCTCCAGGGGCAAAAATGCACCCTCACGGAGCTGGAGAAGTCCTGTTGACGGCCGATAGTGGATTGCCAAGTTTGATGGCAAAATGATGCCATGCGCATGGATTAAGGAAACCCCATTGAAGCTGGAACTCAAGAACAGCTTATCGGTCAAGTTGCTCAGGGTAGTACTGCTCTCGGCGTTGGTCGTCGGTGTAGTTCTCAGTTGTGCGCAGATCGTCTTCGATGCCTACAAGACCCGCCAGGCCGTCGCCAATGACGCCCAACGGATCCTCGACATGTTCCGTGATCCTTCAACCCAGGCGGTGTACAGCCTGGACAAGGAAATGGGCATGCAGGTCATGGAGGGCTTGTTCCAGGACGAGTCCGTGCGCATGGCCGCCATCGGCCATCCCAATGAAACCATGCTGGCGGAAAAATCCCGTCCGCTGCAGGAAGTCTCCAGCCGCTGGTTGACCGACCTGATTCTCGGCCAGGAACGCAGCTTCACCACCCAGCTGGTCGGCCGTGGCCCCTACAGCGAATATTACGGCGACCTGAGCATCACCCTCGACACCGCGTCCTATGGCGAGGGCTTTCTGGTCAGTTCGGTGATCATCTTCATTTCCGGTGTGCTGCGCGCCCTGGCCATGGGCCTGGTGCTGTACCTGGTCTATCACTGGATGCTGACCAAGCCGCTGTCGAAGATCATCGAGCACCTCACCCAGATCAACCCCGACCGCCCCAGCCAGCATCAGTTGCCGCTGATCAAGGGCCACGAAAAGAACGAGCTGGGCTTGTGGGTCAATACCGCCAACCAATTGCTGGCGTCGATCGAGCGCAACACCCACCTGCGTCACGAGGCCGAGAACAGCCTGCTGCGCATGGCCCAATACGACTTTCTCACCGGCCTGCCCAATCGCCAGCAATTACAGCAGCAACTGGACAAGATCCTGATCGACGCCGGTCGCCTGCAACGCCGGGTGGCAGTGCTGTGTGTCGGCCTGGATGACTTCAAGAGCATCAACGAGCAATTCAGCTACCAGGCCGGCGACCAGTTGCTGCTGGCCCTGGCCGATCGCCTGCGCGCCCACAGTGGCCGGCTTGGCGCCCTGGCACGCCTGGGTGGCGACCAGTTCGCCCTGGTCCAGGCCGATATCGAGCAGCCCTACGAAGCGGCAGAACTGGCTCAGAGCATTCTCGATGACCTCGAGGCGCCGTTCGCGCTCGACCATCAGGAAATCCGCCTGCGCGCCACCATCGGCATCACCCTGTTCCCCGAAGACGGCGACAGCACCGAGAAGCTGCTGCAAAAAGCCGAGCAGACCATGACCCTGGCCAAGGCCCGCTCACGCAACCGCTACCAGTTCTACATCGCCAGCGTCGACAGCGAGATGCGCCGCCGTCGCGAGCTGGAAAAAGACCTGCGCGAAGCCCTGCCGCGCAACCAGCTGTTTCTGGTCTATCAACCGCAGATCAGCTACCGCGACCACCGCGTGGTCGGCGTCGAGGCGCTGCTGCGCTGGCAGCATCCGGAGCTGGGCATGGTCCCGCCCGACCAGTTCATCCCTCTGGCCGAGCAGAACGGCAACATCATCACCATCGGCGAGTGGGTACTCGACCAGGCCTGCCGGCAACTGCGCGACTGGCATGACCAGGGCTTCAGCGAACTGCGCATGGCGGTCAACCTGTCGACCGTGCAACTGCACCACAACGAGCTGCCGCGGGTGGTCAACAACCTGCTGCAGATCTACCGCCTGCCACCGCGCAGCCTGGAGCTGGAGGTCACCGAAACCGGCCTGATGGAAGACATCAGCACCGCCGCCCAGCACCTGCTGAGCCTGCGCCGCTCCGGGGCGCTGATCGCCATTGACGACTTCGGTACCGGCTACTCCTCGCTCAGCTACCTGAAATCGCTGCCGCTGGACAAGATCAAGATCGACAAGAGCTTCGTCCAGGACCTGCTCGATGACGACGACGATGCCACCATCGTTCGCGCCATCATTCAGCTGGGCAAGAGCCTGGGCATGCAGGTGATCGCCGAGGGCGTGGAGACGGCTGAACAGGAGGCCTACATCATTGCCCAGGGTTGCCATGAAGGTCAGGGCTATCACTACAGCAAACCACTGCCAGCCCGGGAGTTGACCGCGTTCCTGAAACAGGCGCAGCGCAACCAGGTTTCGATTCTGTAACCCCCGTCCGCATCGCCAGAAGTGACAAAAACACGCATTTGAATATTTACGTGACTGCCCCTTTACACAAAATGCAAATCTTTCGCATTATGTTGCAGTTTTGCGTGCCCCGGTACGCTTGTCCAACCTCTCGACGCAGGAATTCGCCATGATTCGTATGCCTCTGGCCACCGCCAGTCTGTTGGCCATTGCCATCTCTCTCGCCGGTTGCGGCGACAGCAAGGACAAGGACAAGGCCGCCGCACCGCAAGCTCCGGCCGCCACCACCTCGGCTGCCGCACCTGCTGGCGCCGTTGACGAGGCAGCGGCCAAGGCCGTGGTCAAGCATTACGCCGACATGGTCCATGCCGTCTACAGCGACTCGCTGAGCACCGCCAAGACCCTGCAAACCGCCATCGACGCCTTCCTCGCCAAGCCCAACGACGAAACCCTGAACGCCGCCAAGGCCGCCTGGGTCGCCGCACGCGTGCCGTACCTGCAGAGTGAAGTGTTCCGCTTCGGCAACACCATCATCGACGACTGGGAAGGTCAGGTGAACGCCTGGCCGCTGGACGAAGGCCTGATCGATTACGTCGATAAGAGCTACGAGCACGCCCTGGGCAACCCTGGCGCGACCGCCAACATCATCGCCAACCTGCAAGTGCAGGTCGGCGAAGACAAGATCGACGTCAAGGACATCACCCCGGAGAAACTGGCCAGCCTGAACGAGCTGGGCGGCTCCGAAGCCAACGTCGCCACCGGCTACCACGCCATCGAATTCCTGCTCTGGGGCCAGGACCTGAATGGCACCGGCCCAGGCGCTGGCGCCCGCCCTGCCTCCGACTACCTGGAAGGCAAGGGCGCTACCGGCGGCCACAACGAACGCCGTCGCGCCTACCTGAAAGCCGTGACCCAACTGCTGGTCAATGACCTCGAAGAAATGGTCGGCAACTGGGCGCCGAACGTCGCCACCAACTACCGCGCCACCCTCGAAGCCGAGCCTGTCAACGACGGCCTGCGCAAGATGCTGTTCGGCATGGGCAGCCTGTCGCTGGGCGAACTGGCTGGCGAGCGCATGAAAGTTTCCCTGGAAGCCAACTCGCCTGAAGACGAGCAGGACTGCTTCAGCGACAACACCCACTACTCGCACTTCTACGACGCCAAGGGCATCCGCAACGTCTACCTGGGCGAATACACCCGCACCGACGGCACCAAGCTGACTGGGCCAAGCCTGTCGTCGCTGGTGGCCAAGGTCGACGCGGCTACCGACACCACCCTCAAGGCCGACCTGGAAGCGACCGAAGCCAAGATCCAGGTCATGGTCGACCACGCCGCCAAAGGCGAGCACTACGACCAGCTGATCGCGGCCGACAACGCTGCCGGCAACCAGATCGTGCGTGACGCCATCGCCGCCCTGGTCAAACAGACCGATGCGATCGAACAGGCCGCAAGCAAGCTGGGGATTGCCAACCTGGCGCCAGACAGCGCTGATCACGAGTTCTGATTCAGTAGCGGTTAACAAAGGCGACCTTCGGGTCGTCTTTTTTATGCGCATTATCGCGGGGCAAGCCCGCTCCCACTGTAGGAGCGGGCTTGCCCCGCGATAGATTTCATCCAGCAAACGCAAATCCCTCTTATTCAATTTCCCTGAGCCTGCTAAGCTTGCACGCCGGTTTTTTGCCCAAGCCCCAGGATTATTGATGTCCTCGTTGCTTTCCCGCCTCAGCCCCCTGCTTCTGGCCCTGTTCCTGGCCGGTTGCGACGATGCCCCGCATTTCACCCAGGCCGAGCCCGGTGAGGCGCTGGCCGGTGGCAAGGCCACGGTGAACAAGCGCGACCAGAACGCCTACTCCATGCCTTCGGCCAACCTGCCGCCGAGCCGGCGCCTGGACTTCAGCGTCGGCAACAGCTTTTTCCGCAGCCCCTGGGTGATTGCGCCGTCAACCACCACTGCCCGCGACGGCCTGGGCCCGCTGTTCAATACCAATGCCTGCCAGAACTGCCACATCAAGGACGGTCGCGGCCATCCGCCCGGGCCCAACGCGGCCAACTCGGTGTCGATGCTGGTGCGCCTGTCGATCCCTGACCAACCACAGTACGCCAAGGTCATCGAGCAACTGGGCATCGTCCCGGAGCCTGTGTATGGCGGTCAGTTGCAGGACATGGCAGTGCCCGGTGTCGCCCCCGAAGGCAAGGTGCGCGTTGAATACGATGCGCACACCGTAACCTTCAAGGACGGTACGCACGTGGAGCTGCGCACGCCGCGGTTGCAGATCAGCCAGCTGGGCTACGGCCCGATGCACCCGGACACCCGTTTCTCCGCCCGGGTCGCCCCGCCGATGATCGGCCTGGGCCTGCTCGAAGCCATCCCAGAGGCGGCAATCCTGGCCAACGCCGACCCCGATGACGTTAATGGCGATGGCATCCGTGGCCGCGCCAACCGGGTCTGGGACGATGCCCTGGGCCAGACCGTAGTCGGCCGCTTTGGCTGGAAGGCCGGGCAGCCAAACCTCAATCAGCAGAATGTCCACGCCTTTTCCGGTGACATGGGCCTGACCACCAGCCTGCGGCCGATGGACGATTGCACCCCGGCGCAAACCGACTGCCTCAACGCCGCCAACGGTAACGGCGCCAATGGCGAGCAGGAAGTCAGCGACAACATCCTGCGCCTGGTGCTGTTCTACACCCGTAACCTGGCGGTGCCGGTGCGCAAGGACGTCGATTCAACCCAGGTCCTGGCCGGCAAGAACCTGTTCCACCAGGCCGGTTGCCAACGCTGCCACACGCCACAGTTCACCACCGCCAGCGACGCCGCCGAGCCGGAGCTGGCCAGCCAACTGATCCGCCCCTACAGCGACCTGCTGCTGCACGACATGGGCCCGGGCCTGGCGGATAACCGCACCGAGTTCGCCGCCAGCGGCCAGGACTGGCGCACCCCGCCGCTGTGGGGCATCGGTTTGAACCAGACCGTCAGCGGTCACACCCAGTTTCTTCATGATGGCCGCGCCCGCGACCTGCTCGAAGCCGTGCTCTGGCACGGCGGCGAGGCCGAGGCGGCCAAGCAGCACGTACTGACCTTCAATGCCGAGCAGCGCGCCGCGTTGCTGGCCTTTCTGAATTCACTTTAAGCAAAGGAGCCGGGCATGTTCCGTCCCAAACTGTTGTTCACCAGCCTTGCCGCCCTCGCCCTCGGCGCCTGCTCGCCGCAAGACCCGCAAGCGCTGACCTCGGCGGCGATCGCCCAACAGGTGATCCTGCCGACCTACAGCCGCTGGGTCGAAGCCGACCGCCAACTGGCCGTCAGTGCCCTGGCTTTCTGTGAAGGCAAGGCGGACCTGGCCACTGCCCGCGCCGACTTCCTCCATGCGCAAAAAGCCTGGGCCGAGCTGCAGCCGCTGTTGATTGGCCCGCTGGCGGAAGGCAACCGCGCCTGGCAGGTGCAGTTCTGGCCCGACAAGAAGAACCTGGTCGGTCGTCAGGTCGAGCAACTGATCAATGGCGACACGCCGGTCGATGCCGAAACCCTGGGCAAATCCAGTGTCGTCGTGCGCGGCCTGTCGGCTTACGAGTACATCCTCTTCGACAGCAAGCCGGACGCCGCCAACGCCGAACAGAAAGCCCGTTACTGCCCGCTGCTGGTGGCCATCGGCGAACACCAGAAGACCCTGGCCGAAGAAATCCTCAAAGGCTGGAACAGCACCGATGGCATGCTGGCGCAGATGACCAAGTTCCCCAACCAGCGCTATGCCGACTCCCACGAAGCCATTGCCGACCTGCTGCGCGCCCAGGTCACCGCCCTGGACACCCTGAAGAAAAAGCTCGGCGCGCCGATGGGCCGCTTGAGCAAGGGCATCCCGCAGCCGCTGCAGGCCGAAGCCTGGCGCAGCCACTCCTCGCTGAAAAGCCTGGAAGCCAGCCTGAACGCGGCCCAGACCGTCTGGGTCGGGGTCGACAACAAAGGCCTGCGTGGCCTGCTGGGCAAGGATCAGCAGGCCCTGGCCGACAAGATCGACGCCGCCTACGCCAATGCGATCAAGCTGCTGGCCAGCAACCAGAAAACCCTGGGTGAGTTGCTCGACGACGAAGCCGGTCGCCAGCAACTGAATGCCATTTACGACAGCCTCAACGTCGTCCACCGCCTGCACGAAGGCGAGCTGGCCAAGGCGTTGGGCATCCAGCTGGGCTTCAATGCCAACGACGGTGACTGATCATGTTGCGACGCCAGGCTCTCAAACTCGGTAGCGTTGTGCTCAGCGCCCTCACCCTCGGCGGCTGGGCCCTGTTTCGCAACAAGAGCAGCGCCCCGCTGCTGCTCTCGGCGCGTGACGATGGCGACGGCAAGCACTATGCCGTCGGCTACCGCCTGGACGGTACCCAGGTATTCGCCACCCAGGTGGGCCAGCGTTGCCACGACATCATCAACCACCCCGAGCAGCCGATTGCCCTGTTCGTCGCCCGCCGCCCCGGCACCGAGAGCTACCTGATCGACCTGCGCGATGGCCGCTTGCTGCAGACCATCACCTCGCAGCCGAACCGGCACTTCTACGGCCACGCGGTGATCCACAAGAGCGGTGAATGGCTGTATGCCACCGAGAACGACACCACCGACCCCGGTCGTGGCGTGCTCGGGGTGTATCGGTTCGACGGCGAACGTCTGCAGCACAGCGGTGAAATCCCGACCCACGGCATCGGCCCGCACCAGGTGTCGTGGATGCCCGACGGCGAGACCCTGGTGGTGGCCAACGGCGGTATCCGCACCGAGGCCGAAAGCCGGGTGGAGATGAACCTCGATGCCATGCAGCCAAGCCTGGTGCTGATGCAGCGCGACGGTACCCTGCTGAGCAAAGAGGTACTCGGCCAGCAGATGAACAGTGTGCGCCACCTGGCGATTGCCGCCGACGGCACCATCGTCGCCGGCCAACAGTTCATGGGCGCCAGCCACGAGACGGCCGAACTGCTGGCGATCAAACGTCCGGGCCAGGCATTCGAAGCCTTCCCGGTGCCCGAGCAGCAGTTGCAGTCGATGGCCCACTACACCGCCAGCGTCGCTGTTCACAATGAGCTGCGCCTGGTGGCGCTGACCGCACCACGGGCCAACCGCTTGTTCATCTGGGACCTGGACAGCGCCCAGGTACGCCTGGACGCCCCGATGCCCGATTGCGCCGGCGTCGGCGCCGTGGCCGACGGTTTTGTCGTGACCTCCGGACAGGGCCGTTGCCGCCTGTACGACTGCCGTAAAAACGAGCTGATCGGCCAGCCGCTGCAACTGCCCTCGGGGCTCTGGGACAACCACCTGCACCTGGCCTGAAAATAGCCGGGAACACAGGCTTCCCAGGCCCGGTCAACAGAGTAATATTCGGCTACATCGCACGTGGGCAGGGACGCCCGTCGTCGTGCCAAGCGAACCACAATTCGTCTCCAAGGAACTGGACTATGCTGCGCCGCCGCATGCTGATCATGTTGGGTGTTGTCCTGCTGCTCGTGCTGATCCTGGGGGGCTACAAAGCCTTTGCCATCTATCAGCAGATCCAGATGTTCGCGGCCCCCAAGCCACCGATCAACGTGGCGGCGACCGAGGCCAGCGAACGCGCCTGGCAGAACCGCTTGCCGGCAGTGGGCAGCCTCAAGGCCCTGCAAGGGGTCGACCTGAGCCTGGAGATCGCCGGCACGGTCAAGGCCCTGCAGTTCGAGTCCGGGCAGAAGGTCAGCAAGGGCCAGCTGTTGCTGCAACTGGACAGTGATGTCGAAACCGCGCTGCTGGGTACCGCCCTGGCCGACCTGGGCCTGGCCCAGGTCGATTACAGCCGCGGCAGCCAGCTGGTCGGCAGCCAGGCCATTTCCAAGGGCGAGTTCGATCGCTTGAGCGCACAGTTCAAGCGCACCAAGGCGGTGGTCGAACAACTCAAGGCCGCACTGGCGAAAAAGAGCATCAACGCACCGTTCAGCGGCACCATCGGCATCCGCCAGGTGGACGTCGGCGACTACCTGGCCAGCGGCACAGTCATCGCGACCCTGCAGGACCTGAGCAGCCTCTACGTCGACTTCTTTGTCCCCGAGCAGTCGATTCCCAAGCTGAGCATTGGCCAGCAGGTGCTGGTCAACGTCGCCGCCTACCCACAGGAGAACTTCCCCGGCACCCTCAGCGCCATCAACCCCAAGGTTGAGGACAGCACCCGCAACGTGCAGGTCCGCGCCACCCTGGCCAACCCCGACGGCAAGCTGCTGCCCGGCATGTTCACCAGCCTGCAGGTGCTGCTGCCCGATCCGCAGCTACAGGTGGTGGTGCCGGAAAGCGCGGTCACCTATACGCTCTACGGCAACTCGGTGTACGTCGCCGTGGCGAAAAAGCCCGAGAAGGCCGAGGACGCCAAGCCACAGGCCACCCCCGAAGGCCAGGCGACACTGATCGCCGAGCGCCGTTTTGTGGAAACCGGTGAACGCCGCGATGGCCTGGTGGTGATCAGCAAAGGGCTCAAGGCCGGTGAAACGGTGGTCACCGCCGGCCAACTGAAACTCACCCAGGGCGCGCCGATCAGCATCAGCCCGGACAAGACCCTGCAAGCCCCCACCCGCCAGCCGCGCAGCAACTGATCAAGGAACCGCCATGGCCTTTACCGATCCGTTCATCCGCCGCCCGGTGCTGGCCAGCGTGGTCAGCCTGCTGATCGTGCTGCTGGGCTTCCAGGCCTGGAGCAAGTTACCGATCCGCCAATATCCGCAGATGGAAAACGCCCTGATCACGGTGACCACCGCCTACCCCGGGGCCAACGCCGAGACCATCCAGGGCTACATCACCCAACCGCTGCAGCAGAGCCTGGCCAGCGCCGAAGGCATCGATTACATGACCTCGGTGAGCCGGCAGAACTTCTCGGTGATCTCGATCTATGCACGCATCGGTTCAGACAGCGACCGTCTGTTCACCGAGCTGCTGGCCAAGGCCAACGAGGTCAAGAACAAGCTGCCCCAGGATGCCGAAGACCCGGTGCTGAGCAAGGAAGCCGCCGACGCCTCGGCGCTGATGTACATCAGCTTCTACAGCAGCGAGCTGAGCAACCCGCAAATCACCGATTACCTGTCACGGGTGATCCAGCCCAAGCTTGCGACCCTGCCCGGCATGGCCGAGGCCGAGATCCTCGGCAACCAGCTGTTCGCCATGCGCCTGTGGATCGACCCGGTGAAGCTGGCAGGCTACGGCCTGAGCGCCAATGACGTGACCCAGGCGGTGCGCGGCTACAACTTCCTTTCCGCGGCGGGCGAGCTCAAGGGTGAATACATCGTCACCAGCATCAACGCCACCACTGAACTGAAGAGCGCCGAAGCCTTCGCCAAGATCCCGCTCAAGACCAGCGGCGACAGCCGGGTGCTGCTCGGCGATGTGGCGCGGGTCGAGATGGGCGCGGAGAACTACGACACGGTCAGCTCCTTCGACGGCACGCCATCGGTGTACATCGGCATCAAGGCTACCCCGGCGGCCAACCCGCTGGAGGTGATCAAGGAGGTGCGCAAGCTCATGCCCGAGCTTGAAAGCCAGTTGCCGCCGAACCTGAAGTCCTCGATTGCCTACGACGCCACACTGTTCATCCAGGCGTCGATCAACGAAGTGGTAAAAACCCTGGTCGAAGCGGTGCTGATCGTCATCGTCGTGGTTTTCCTGTTCCTCGGCGCCTTGCGCTCGGTGCTGATCCCGGTGGTCACCATTCCGCTGTCGATGATCGGCGTATTGTTCTTCATGCAGTTGATGGGCTACTCACTGAACCTGCTGACCCTGCTGGCGATGGTGCTGGCCATCGGCCTGGTGGTCGATGACGCCATTGTCGTGGTGGAGAACATCCACCGTCATATCGAAGAAGGTAAATCGCCGTACGAAGCGGCCCTGGAAGGCGCCAGGGAGATCGCCATGCCGGTGGTGTCGATGACCATCACCCTGGCCGCGGTGTACGCCCCTATCGGCTTTCTGGAGGGGCTGACCGGCGCGCTGTTCAAGGAGTTCGCCCTGACCCTGGCCGGCGCCGTGGTGATCTCCGGCATCGTCGCCCTGACCCTGTCACCGATGATGTGCGCCTTGCTCCTGCGTCACGAGCAGAATCCCACGGGCCTGGCGCATCGCCTGGATGTGCTGTTCGAGCGGCTCAAGCAGCGTTACCAGAAAATCCTCCATGGCACCCTCAACACACGGCCGGTGGTGCTGGTATTTGCGCTGATCGTGCTGTGCCTGATTCCGGTGTTCCTGATGTTCACCAAGAATGAACTGGCGCCGGATGAAGACCAGGGCGTCATCTTCATGATGGCTACCGCGCCACAGCCGACCAACCTCGACTACCTGAACAGCTATACCGATGAGTTCATCACGATCTTCAAGGACTTCCCCGAGTATTACTCTTCGTTCCAGATCAACGGCTTCAATGGCGTGCAGTCGGGCATCGGCGGCTTTTTGCTCAAGCCCTGGAATGAGCGCGAGCGCACCCAGATGGAGCTGCTACCGCTGGTGCAGGCCAAGCTTGAGGGCATCAGCGGCCTGCAGATCTTCGGCTTCAACCTGCCCTCGCTACCAGGCACTGGCGAAGGCCTGCCGTTCGCCTTCGTGATCAACACCGCCAACGACTATGCGTCGCTGCTCGAGGTCGCCGAGCGGGTCAAGACGCGCGCCCAGGCCTCTGGCAAATTCGCCTTCCTCGACATCGACCTGGCCTTCGACAAGCCGGAGGTGGTGGTCGATATCGACCGGGCCAAGGCGGCGCAGATGGGCGTGTCGATGGACGCCCTGGGCGGTACCCTGGCGACGCTGCTGGCTGAAGCGGAGATCAACCGCTTTACCATCGACGGGCGCAGCTACAAGGTCATCGCCCAGGTCGAGCGGCCCTACCGCGATAACCCCGACTGGCTGAACAACTACTACGTAAAAAACCAGCAAGGGCAGATGCTGCCGCTGTCGACCCTGATCAGCATCAGCGACCGCGCCCGACCGCGCCAGCTCAACCAGTTCCAGCAATTGAACTCGGTAATCATCCAGGGCTTCCCGACGGTCAGCATGGGTGAGGCGCTGGATACCGTGCGCAGCATCGCCCGCGAAGAAGCCCCGGAGGGCTATGGCTTTGACTATGGCGGCGCGGCGCGTCAGTTCGTCCAGGAAGGCAGCGCCCTGTGGGTAACCTTCGGCCTGGCCCTGGCGATCATCTTCCTGGTGCTGGCGGCACAGTTCGAGAGTTTCCGCGACCCGTTGGTGATCCTGGTAACCGTGCCGCTGTCGATTTGCGGCGCGTTGATTCCGCTGTTCCTGGGTATCTCGAGCATGAACATCTACACCCAGGTGGGGCTGGTGACCCTGATCGGGCTGATCAGCAAGCACGGCATCCTGATCGTCGAGTTCGCCAACCAGTTGCGCCTGCAAAAAGGCCTCAGTGCGCGCGAAGCAGTGGAAGAAGCTGCGGCGATTCGCTTGCGCCCGGTGCTGATGACCACCGCCGCGATGGTGTTTGGCATGGTGCCGTTGATTCTCGCCACCGGCGCCGGTGCGGTCAGCCGCTTCGACATCGGCACGGTAATCGCCACCGGGATGTCCGTGGGCACCTTGTTCACCCTGTTCGTGCTGCCGTGCATCTATACCCTGCTGGCCGTGGAAGCGGGCTTGCCCCGCGAAGAGGTGGTGCCTGAATAACCTTCGCTTGGGGATCGATCGCGGGGCAAGTCGAATCGTCACACCGCCGCTCCCACAGGGGTCAGCCGCTGGCGCGTACGCCCTGGCTCAGGCCGAACAGCAATAACAACAGGTCGTGATCCGGCTTGGCATCGACCTGGGGTTTTACCACCCGTGGCAACGGGCATTGCGCACCGGCATCGACCTTGCTGAAAACCTGCGGGCGAGGCTCCTCCCACGCCGCTACGGCAGCGGTTGCCACGGCCAAGGCAATCACCAGAAACAAACCTCGGGCTATTTCTAGTTTCATTACTCTAAACCTTTGACAGCGCTGCCAAACGCTCCTTGGTAAAAATAGAGCAGTTTTTGCCACTCTGCGTCGTTGAAAGACGAATGGCGGCGCAGTTGTTTAAGGTCATTGAGCGCAGCACGCTGACAACTGATGCGCCGGCGGCACTTTTCGAGGTCCAGCAGGGCCACTTCAGCCCGAGCCTCGGCACCTTGGCCAATGACCTTGACGAAGACATGCTTGCCATACAGGCAACCATGCTGCCAATGACCGCGGTGCATCCGCGCCAGGTTCTGCGCCAGGTCCTCCAGCACCCGCTCGTGCAATGCCGGGTGGTACCGCTCTCGGGCACCAGCGGCGAACCAGCTGTCGATATCCTCGAAGCCTTCCAGCGCCTCGCTGACCAGCAAGGCTCGCCACTGATGCTCGGCATCACGGTCAACGCCGCAATAGACAATATGCGGCACCCGCACCCCCAACTGCTCGAAGCTGTTCAGGGCATCGTATTCACGCAACACGGTAGGGCGCCCGAAGGGGTGCAACAGGCTGCGGTAGATATGGCCGATCTGGCGCTTGGCATAAAACGTATGGCCAGCGTCGTCGCTCAGTCGCTGTACACCACTCTCGCCGCCGCGACGCTGATTGGGCTCCTCGACCCATTCGCCCTGCTGCTGCCAGAAATGATCGAACTGATCCTTGTTCGTCGTTGCTGCTGTGCGCTCAAACCCCATTCCCCGCTTACCCCTTACGCAAAAGATAGACTCGCCACATGGCGTAGAACGGTAAAAAGTCCAATCGTTCCTGAATGCGGAAACCTGCGGCTTCAAATTCCTTTTCAACCGTGGCAACAGGTAACACAAAACGATTCTGGTAACTGCCCTGCCCTTTTTCGACGTAACGCCGCTGCTCGAGCTTTTTGCGCCGCCAGGCTTTGAAATTGCCATCCACCCACAGCGAGACGATCACGCTGTCGCGGGTAACCCGTTGAAATTCAGAGAGTAATGTTTTGCGATGGGCCGCATCGCCGATGTGGTGCATCAGCCGCATGCAAAAAATACTGTCGACCGAGTTGTCCGGTAAATCGATGGCGAATGCGGAGGTCTGCAAGGTACGTACCCGTGCCACCACCGCAGCCGGCTGCGAGGCCCGCGCGGTTTCGAGCATGGCTTCGGAATTGTCGGCACCAATGATCACCCGGTTGGGCTTTTCCGCCAGCAACGGCCAGAAGCGCCCGGCACCGCACGGCAAGTCGAGCACCAGCCCCGGTTCGCCAGCCAGGGCCAGGGCGCGACGGGCCAGTTGCTCGTCACGCTGGTGGGACATCCGGCGCGCCAGGCCGTCCTGGTGCTTGAGGAAGTATTCCTGGGCGTGCTGCTGGTCGTACTTATCCGAAAACTCGAGTTTGATAGGGCTACGCATTGTGCATCTCCTGACTCCAATGTGCCCACCTTAGGCTGGCAAGCGTTGGCGTCAGGTCATGCTGATGTGAAAAATTCGTTAGTTGTCACGACAAAAGTTTCAACTAATTACAAACTTTCACGGCTGGCCAATGGCCCTATTCGAGGTCAGTCGGCCTTTGCAGTGCCAGGCTCAGGTCTACGTGAAAGCGGCAGCCATGGGGCACCATGGCGGTCAGGCTGACGCTCCAGCCCTGGTCGTCACAAATCCGCTGCACCAGTGACAAGCCCAAGCCCAGGCCCTCGCCACGCTTTTCATCGCCGCGCACAAACGGCCGGAACATGGCTTCACGCTGCTCTTCGGGAATCCCTACACCACTGTCTTCGACCAGGAACCCCGCCGGTTCCAGCGTCAGGCGAATAAAGCCCTGATCGGTGTAGTGCGCCGCATTGCGCAGCAGGTTGCCCATGACCGCCTGAAGAAAGGTGGCGTTGTACAAGGTCGGGGTTGCGGCCTTGGCGTCGTACAGCAATGTCAGGCCTTTCTGCTCGATGGTATCGCGCCAGACGCCAATCAGGTCATCGGCCACCTCTTTCATGCTCGCCTGCGAGGCGACCGCGCCTTCGTCACGCTGGGCACGGGCGAGCATCAGGAAGGTCTTCACCAACTCCTGCATCTCTTCGGTGGCCCGGGCGATACGCTCGACCTGGGATCGGGCGCGGGTGTCGATGTTGGGGTTGACCAGCAACAGCTCACAGGAGCTGGCCAGCACCATCAACGGCGTGCGCAGCTCATGGCTGACATCACTGGTAAACAGGCGCTCACGGGTCAGGGCATCGCGCAGACGCCCCAGGGTATCGTCGAACGCCACGGCCAGCTGACCGACTTCATCCGCAGCGTAATCGGGCGCCAAGGGCGGCGCCAGGCCCAGCAGTTGATCACGGTGGCGCACCTGGCGGGCCAGGCGAATCACCGGTGCCATCACCCGCCGGGCCAGGACCCAGCCGAGGAATACCGCCAGCGCCAGGCTCAGGACAAAGCCGACCACGACCACCGCGAACAGCACTCGCTCGCGCTCTTCGAAATCACTCTGGTCCTGCAACAGCACGTAGCGACGGCCATCGACGATTTCGACCATCGCGTGGTAGGACAGATCTTCACGAAACACTTCATGAAAGCCACGGTCAAGGTGACGCAAATCCTTGGGCAGCTCGAAGTCATCACGCCCGCCGCTGAAATAGAACAGCTGGTCCGGCCGCGGCCGGTGGCTCCAGTCGCTGACGCTGTCCATGCGCAGCAAACGTTGCAGGTCGCCGCCCAGCACGGCGGAGATCAAGCGTTCTTCAACCAGGTGGACCGTAGCGACAATGCCGAAGGCGAAGGCCCCGGCCACCATCGCACTCATCAGGGCAAAGGCAATGATGATCCGCTGGGCAAGGCTTTGTTTAAACTCCATCACGGCCCTCGGCCAAGCGATAGCCGACGCCGTGGACGGTATGCAGCAGGGGTTTTTCAAACGGTTTGTCGATGACCTGGCGCAGTTGGTGAACGTGGCTGCGCAAGCTGTCGCTGTCCGGACAATCGTCGCCCCACAGCGCCTCTTCGAGTACTTCGCGGCGCAGCACATGCGGGCTCTTCTGCATCAGCACCGCCAGCAGCTTCAGGCCGACCGGGTTGAGCTTGAGCAATTTGCCCTCGCGGCTGACTTCCAGCGTGTCGAGGTCGTAGACCAGGTCACTGACCTGCAGGGTACGCCGACCACCGCCCTGGGCGCGACGCAGCACCGCTTCGATGCGCGCGGCAAGCTCCGACAGGGCAAACGGTTTGAGCAGGTAGTCGTCAGCGCCGGAGCGGAAGCCCTGCAGGCGATCGTCCAGCTGATCACGGGCGGTGAGCATGATCACCGGGGTGTCGCGCCGGGCGTCTTCGCGCAGGCGCTTGCACAGGGTATAGCCGTCGATGCCTGGCAACATGATGTCGAGCACGATCAGGTCGTAGTGTTCGGTGGCAGCCAGGTGCAGGCCGGAGAGACCGTCCTGGGCACAGTCCACCGTGTAACCCTTCAGGCCCAGGTAGTCGGCCAGGTTGGCGAGGATATCGCGGTTGTCTTCAACCAGTAGAATTCGCATGGGGTGTCTCCCGTCCGGCGCTTTTGCCTGCTTGGCAGGCGCAGCTTACGGCCATCAGCAGCGCTCGGCTAGGTCGGCGCGACTTTATTGCAGGTTAACGTTTTTTTCACCGAGCCTTCACGGACAGGCGATGGCGGCTAGCCGAAAATTGGCGGTCGGACTGCCCCTTTGACCTGCCTGGACTTGCCATGTCACTACCTGCCTACTCCCGTCCGCTGAATTTCTGGATTGCCCTGGGCATCCCCGCCGTCACCGCGGTGATATTGATCCTGCTGGAGCTGACCTCACTGGACATGGACCTGGCCAAGCTGGCGTTCGACCCGGTGGCGGGGCAGTTCATCGGCCGGCACAGCTACTTTCTCGAAGATATCCTGCATGACCGGGCCAAACAGGCGGTGATCGTCCTCGGCTTGCTGGCGGTTGTCGCCTTCGCCGCGAGTTTCTTCTGGACACGCCTGTTCAGTTGGCGTCGGGAGCTGGGCTGCCTGGTCCTGGCCATGGGGCTGTCGACCAGTTTTGTCACGCCGGTCAAAGCCGTGACGGCGGTGCAGTGCCCCTGGAGCCTGAGCGAATTTGGCGGCAAGGAGACCTACAGCGAGCTGCTCAGCCCGCGCCCGGCCACCGATAAGCCCGGACGCTGCTGGCCGGGTGGCCATGCGGCGACCGGCTTTACCCTGTTTGCCCTGTTTTTTGTCTTGCGCGACCGGCGTCCACGCCTAGCCAAGGCAGCGCTGGTGTTCGCCTTTGGCCTGGGCACGCTGTTTTCAGTGGGGCGCATGCTGCAGGGCGCGCACTTTTTTTCACACAACGTGTGGACGGCGGTGTTCTGCTGGCTGATCAGCCTTGGGTGTTATTACTGGGTGCTGTATCGCCGGCCGGTTGAATTGAAGCACAAGGCTGCGGTTACCGTGCCGTCCTCGTAAGACCGGCCTGCGCGGTGACTGCATCGCTGGCAAGCCAGCTCCCACATACAGATCCCTGTGGGAGCCGGTCTTGCCGGTGATGGGTTGCACAGCAACCCCAGAATTCAGGCAAAAAAAAGCCCCGCACTAGGCGGGGCTTTTTATCAAGCGGGCCAGGCTGGCTTACATCATGCCGCCCATGCCGCCCATACCACCCATGCCGCCCATGTCTGGCATGCCGCCGCCAGCACCAGCTTCAGCTGGAGCGTCAGCAACCATGGCTTCGGTAGTGATCATCAGACCACCGATCGAAGCTGCAGCTTGCAGGGCCGAACGGGTTACCTTGGCAGGGTCGAGGATGCCCATTTCGATCATGTCGCCGTACTCGCCGGTAGCAGCGTTGTAACCGAAGTTGCCGGAACCTTGCTTGACCTTGTCGACCACCACGCTTGGCTCGTCGCCGGCGTTGGCAACAATCTGGCGCAGCGGCGCTTCAACAGCGCGACGCAGCAGCTGGATACCGACGTTCTGGTCTTCGTTGTCGCCTTTGAGCTCGGCAATCGCTTGCAGAGCGCGAACCAGGGCAACACCACCGCCAGGCACCACGCCTTCTTCAACGGCTGCACGGGTAGCGTGCAGGGCGTCTTCAACGCGGGCTTTCTTCTCTTTCATTTCGACTTCGGTGCCAGCACCGACCTTGATCACGGCAACACCGCCAGCCAGCTTGGCCAGACGCTCTTGCAGTTTTTCACGGTCGTAGTCCGAGGAAGTCTCGGTAACTTGAGTGCGGATCTGGGCGATGCGCGCTTCGATGTCGCCTTGTACACCAGCGCCGTCGACGATGATGGTGTTTTCCTTGGACAGGGTCACACGCTTGGCGTTACCCAGGTGCTCCAGGGTAGCGGACTCCAGGCTCAGGCCGATTTCTTCGGAGATCACGGTACCGCCGGTCAGGACGGCGATGTCCTGCAGCATGGCCTTGCGACGGTCACCGAAGCCAGGGGCCTTGACCGCAGCAACCTTGACGATGCCGCGCATGTTGTTGACTACCAGGGTAGCCAGCGCTTCGCCTTCAACGTCTTCAGCCACGATCAGCAGCGGACGGCCGGCCTTGGCAACGGCTTCCAGAACTGGCAGCAGTTCACGGATGTTGGAGATTTTCTTGTCAACCAGCAGCAGCAGCGGGCCATCCAGCTCGGCGACCATGGTGTCTGGCTTGTTGACGAAGTAAGGGGACAGGTAGCCACGGTCGAACTGCATGCCTTCCACGACCGACAGTTCGTTTTCCAGGCCCGAGCCTTCTTCGACGGTGATCACGCCTTCTTTACCGACTTTTTCCATGGCTTCGGCGATGATGTCACCGATGGAGTTGTCGGAGTTGGCCGAGATGGTACCGACCTGAGCGATGGCCTTGGAGTCGGCGCATGGCTTGGACAGGGACTTCAGCTCTTTGACGATGGCGATGGTGGCCTTGTCGATACCACGCTTCAGATCCATCGGGTTCATGCCGGCAGCAACGGCTTTCAGGCCTTCGCTGACGATGGCCTGAGCCAGAACGGTTGCGGTGGTGGTGCCGTCACCAGCTTCGTCGTTGGCCTTGGAGGCAACGTCTTTGAGCAGCTGGGCGCCCATGTTTTCGAAGGCGTCTTTGAGCTCGATTTCTTTGGCAACCGAAACACCGTCTTTGGTGATGGTCGGAGCGCCGAAGCTCTTGGCCAGAACAACGTTACGGCCTTTCGGGCCCAGGGTAGCTTTTACAGCGTCAGCCAGAACATTGACACCAACGAGCATTTTCTTACGGGCGGAGTCGCCGAATTTTACGTCTTTAGCAGCCATGATCGTTTAATCCTTGAATACTTTGGAGTAACGGGAAACCAGCGGAATCAGCCTTCGATGACAGCGAGAATCTCGTTCTCAGCCATCACCAGCAGGTCTTCGCCGTCAACTTTCACAGTGTTGCTGCCCGAGTAAGGGCCGAAAACCACCTTGTCACCCACTTTCACGGCCAGCGCACGCACTTCACCGTTGTCCAGAGTGCGGCCGGCACCTACAGCGACGACTTCGCCACGGTTAGGTTTTTCAGCGGCCGAACCTGGCAGAACGATACCGCCAGCGGTTTTCGATTCTTCTTCGCTGCGACGGATAACGACGCGGTCATGCAGAGGACGAAGCTTCATTGTCGATCTCTCCTAATTGTGGTTTTCATCGGCCGGTATCGACACCGGCGGGTTGATGCTTGCGGCGTAGCCGCTCGTAGCCCGCAGGGCGGACCACACATGTAATGTCTGGTGCAAATCACCAGAAACCTTGCGGTGACCCATACATGAGGTCGCCAAGGGCAATTACAAGGCTTGCTGATGAATTTTTTTAGCAACGGCCATCCGATAAAGCAAAACGGCCCCGAAAGGGGCCGTTGGCAACGCATGGATAACCATCAAAGATCGCGCGGACCCCGCAGGTTAGGCTGATCAGGGTCGGTACGCCCCACCACTTCACCTTCGATCACGGTGGGCTGATGGCCACGCCCAGGCTGGCCTGGACGCGCCATGAACGGGTCATCGCCAAACGCCCGCTGGCGCATGGCCTGGGCCTCGGCGCGCTCACGCATCTTGCGCCCGAGCAGGCGGCGGGTGAACGGCAGCAGGCAGACCAGGCCGATCACATCACTGACAAAGCCCGGCAACAGCAGCAGGCCGCCACCGAGCGCCAGCATCAGGCCATGGAACATGTCTTCAGCGGGCAATTCGCCACGCTGCAGGCTCTCGCGGGCACGCAGGGCGGTGGCAAGCCCTGCCACCCGCACCACCAGCACGCCCAGGGCGGAGCCGGCAATGATCAGCAACAGCGCCGGAAAAAAGCCGATCGCGACGCTGACCCTGTAAAACACATACAGCTCCAGCACCGGAAAAATCAGTAACAGCAATAGAAAAGCACGCATCAACGGTTCCTCTGCGCAAGATGTCCTTGCAGTAGACCTTTAATGGATGCGATCCATCGCCATTTCAAGCCTCGGCGGTTTCCCGCTGCGGCCATTGATCAGCGCGGGCCAGAAAAACCAGGGCTTCGCGTACTTGTATCGGCGTATTGCAAGGCGCCGCGAACGGCAACCAGTACAGCGCCTGGCCAATGCGCAGGTGCATGCCTTCGCTGTCGATGCCGACCATCTGCGCCGCCGTGCCCTGAGGCAGGCCGCTGAGCTGGACGTAGTGCTCGATGGCGTTGGCATGATCGCTGTTCATGTGCTCGATCATGCTCTGTTCGGCCTTGCCGGCAAAAGGGTTGGCCAGGGTCAGGTGATCGATCCAGTGAATCGCGCCGAAGCCACCGATGTAGCGATGGCGCACCGGCTTGAGCACCCAGAAGTCGAAATCGTGGGCGGCGTGATAATTGGCCGATTCGGGAAAATAACGGTAGTAACGCTCGGCAGCGGCTTCGACCGCTTCGGGCGCAACCAGCTGGTGCGCCTCGGCCAGCACGGTCAGGCGCCCCACTGCCTGGACATCTTCAGCGTCACGCTCCCCCACCAGCAGCGAGCACTTGGGATCCTTTTGCAGGTTGTGGGTGTGCTGGGCAATACGGCTGATCAGGATCAGTGGGTTACCGTCGGCATCCAGGCAGTACGGCACCACCGAACCGAAGGGAAACCCCGGCATTGACTTGGAATGGGTCGACAGCACCCCGCGGTATTCCTTGAGCAGCAGCTCCCGTGCCTGTGTTGCGGCTTTAGCGCTCACTGTATGACTCCCCGCTGGATAAACCTCGTAATGCTGGCCGTGTGCACGAGCACACGGTCAGGCTAGTTAACCGACAAAATAATCATTATCGCTCAGGGTTGCCAGCGTGCTTACCAGGCGACGCCGAAACCTGCGGTATAGCGGGTCTTGTCCAGGTCGCTGTCACGGGTACCACTGATGATGTCCTTCTCGGCCTTGAGGTTGAGCGAGGCCCACTCGGTGACCTTGTAGCGCAGACCGACTTCGGCATCCAGGGCGTACTCGGCGACGCCGCCCAGAGGCTTGCCGACTTCGCCGTTGGTGAAAAACTCGACGCGCTTGCCGATCAGGTAGCGGTTGTAGTCCCACTTCATGGCCAAGGAATAGAAGTTGTCCTTGCCGCCGTCAGCGTATTCATAGTCGGTACGGTTGAGCAGCGAACCGAGGGAGAACGCGCCCAGTTCATTGTCCCAGAACTGGTAACCCGGGCCGGTACCCACGGTGCGCTGGCGAGCGAGGTCTTCGATATGATCGCGCTTGTATTCCAGACGACCCTGCCAGAACCACTTCTCGGTGATGAAGCGGTCCAGCGCGTATTCGCCGCTCCAGTTGTTGGTGGTGGTGACGTCGTTCTTGCTCTCGCGGTTGTATTCGCCTTCGGCCTGGTGCCGCCAGCGGCCGTGGCGTGCGGTGGTCTTGAAGTCGATGTCATAGTCGTCGCTGTCGGTTTCGGCGCGCTTGTAGTCCATGGCCAGGTCGACGTTACCCTTCCACGACAGGTCCTCGACCACCGGCTTTGGCTTCATGATCTGCTGGATGCTGGCAAGCTCGACGGTCTTGGGCGTCTCGCCATTGGCCAACGTCACCTGGCCTGCGTCCGCCGCGTGCAGCGACTTGGCCTTCTCACCACTGTAGGCATCCTGCTTGACCAGCAGCTCCTGGTCGCTTTCCAGGGTCTTGACCTGTTTCCAGTCCAGGGCGATGGAGCCGCCGTACGGTGTTTCGAGCAACAGTTTGCCGCCATCGAAGACCTTGATCTTGCCACTGAGCCTGTCACCGTTTTTCATCCACACGGTGTCCGCAAGGGCGGGGGAACAGGCAGCGGCGAGGGCAACGCACAGCAGGGCTCTAGAAAACATAAGCAGCAACGGACTCGGGTTCGCGAAAAAAGTCGGGCATTATCCAGATACCCGCCATCAGAGCAAGGACTGACCTGCCCCATGTCGATGAGTTCAATTCTTATTTGCCCGCACGACCCGGTGCTCCTCGCACGGCATGGGCGCATCCCGCGATGAACGGGATGCCTGGCGATCCGACCGAAAGCGCCGAAGCCCGACGAATGGCACTCTATCTGGTGCTTGGCCAGGTGCCCGAGGGCAAGGTGATCAGCTACGGCGAGCTCGCGCAACTGGCCGGTCTTGGTCGCGCAGCGCGCTGGGTCGGGCGTACCCTCAGCCAGTTGCCCAGCGACACCCAGCTCCCCTGGCACAGGGTACTGGGCGCCGGCGGGCGCTTGAGCCTGGCGCTGGGCACCCCTTCGGGCGACGAACAGCGTGCGCGACTGCGCGCAGAAGGCATCACCTTGCACAATAATCGTGTGGATATGCTGCGCCATGGCTGGCGCCCGATGGAGCACAGCGGTTAGAGTGCGCGCTTTGTTTTCGCAAACTTGAGGCAGATGTTGGCCCATGCCCCGTAAAACCTGGCGCGCTGCGCTCGCTGCCTATGCCAGCCCGTCGACACTGGTGCTGTTGTTGCTCGGCTTTGCCGCCGGCTTGCCTTACATGCTGGTGTTTTCGACCCTGTCGGTCTGGCTGCGCGAAGCCGGCGTGGCCCGTGAAACCATCGGTTATGCCAGCCTGATCGGCCTAGCGTATGCCTTCAAGTGGGTGTGGTCGCCGCTGCTCGACCAATGGCGCCTGCCGCTGCTTGGCAAACTCGGACGCCGCCGTTCCTGGCTGGTGCTGTCGCAAGTCCTGGTGGTCATCGGCCTGGTCGGCATGGGCTTTTGCGACCCGCAAAAACATCTGTCGTGGCTGATCGCCCTGGCGGTGCTGGTGGCCTTTGCTTCGGCTACCCAGGACATCGCCGTCGATGCCTACCGCCTGGAAATCGCCGACGACCAGCGCCAGGCCGCCCTTGCCGCCAGTTACATGGCCGGCTACCGGGTTGCTGCGCTGCTGGCCACTGCCGGTGCGCTGTTCTTCGCCGAAGGCTTCGGCTCCACCGGCTTCAGCTACCTGCACAAAGCCTGGACCGGCACCTACGTGCTGTTCGGCGTGATGATGCTGCCAGCGGTCATCACCACCCTGTTGATGCGCGAACCACCCGTGCCGCTGCGCACCCAGCTGTCGGCGGCGCGCTATGGCCTGGCCCACCAGCTGGCGTCGGTGTTCGTGCTGATCATCCTGCTGGTATCGGTACCGGCGACCTTCACCCAGCTGTACAACACCGATTTCGCCAGCGTGCTGTTCGAAGGCGTGAGCCTGCTCGACCTGCTGCTCGAAGACCGCGCCTTCCTGCGCGCGATCCTCTACATCACCCTCACCGCCCTGTGCCTGTCGTCCATGGGCCGGCGCGGGCTGGCGCCGGTCCTCACGCCGGTCAACGATTTCATCACCCGCTATCGCTGGCAGGCCCTGCTGCTGCTCGGGCTGATCGCCACCTACCGGATGTCCGACACGGTGATGGGCGTGATGGCTAACGTGTTCTACATCGACCAGGGCTTTACCAAGGACCAGATCGCCAGTGTCAGCAAGATCTTCGGCCTGATCATGACCCTGGTGGGTGCCGGTTTTGGTGGCCTGCTGATCGTGCGCTTCGGCATTCTGCCGATCCTGTTCATCGGCGGCGTGGCTTCGGCGGCGACCAACATCCTGTTCCTGATGCTCGCCGACATGGGCGCCAACCTGCAGATGCTGATCGTGACCATCTCGCTGGACAACTTCAGCTCAGGCCTGGCCACTTCGGCGTTCGTCGCCTACCTGTCGAGCCTGACCAACCTGAAGTTCTCGGCCACTCAGTACGCCCTGCTCAGTTCGATCATGCTGCTGTTGCCGCGGCTGATCGGCGGCTACTCGGGGGTGATGGTCGAGAAGTTCGGTTATCACGACTTCTTCCTGATCACCGCCCTGCTCGGCGTGCCGACCCTGATTCTGATTGCCCTGCAGTGGCACCAGGAGCGGGGCAAGCAGGAGCCCGTCGAAAACGCCGCTGCAGAGCGCCCCTGAACCGCGCTGAGGCTATTGCCGGATTGACTCCGGGATAGCCTCTGGCAAGCGACTGCAAGCGCTCAGAACGACCCACAGCGGCCACAGCGCCAGAATCCCCGCCGCGCCTGCCGCCAAGGCGAAGTGCAACAGGCTGGCGCCAGCGCCGAGCATCGCCAGCAACGCCCCACCAAGGCCCAGCAGGGCAATGGTGATCATCCCCAGCATCGCCGACACCAGGCCCTTGCTCTGTTCGCTGGAGAACAGCGTCATGCGGTATAGCACGGCGTTGGCGATACCCAGGCCCAGCGCATACACCGACATGCCGATCACCAGGCTCAGTACCGAAGGGAGCAGCCAGGTGCCGAGCATCATGCCCAGCAAACCGATCAGGAATGGCCACAACGCCAGGCGCACCAAGGCGGTGAGCGCATGACGGTCGGCAATCCGGTTGATGATCAGGTTGCCGAGGATCAGGCCGCCAAACACCGGCAACTGCCACAGGGCGTAATCGAAAGTGCTCAGGCCCTCGTCATGGATCAAAAGCACCGGCGACAGCCCGATCCAGCCGATCAGCGGCAGGCCGACCAGACCCAGCGCAGCACTGCCGGCAACAAAGCGGCGGTTGGCCAACAGTTGCCCATACCCCGCCAGCAACGGCAGCAGGTGGATCGGCTGGAACGCGAGGCGCGAGCCGTCGCGGCGCTCGACGCCGAGGGTTTCCGGCATGAACCGGTACAGGGCGAACCAGGCCAACACCGCCGCCGTGCCAAACAGCACGAACAGCCAGCGCCAGGACACCCACTCCAGCAGCAGGGTACCGACCAGCGGGCCGAGCAGTGGCGACAGCAAGGCGATGTTGGCCAGCAAAGCCATCATTCGCACCGCATCGGCCTCGCTGAACGCCTCGTTGAGCGCCGGGTAGCTGACCGTTACCACAAAGCCCAGGCCGATCCCCTGGAGCAGCCGCAGCAGGTTGAACAACTCGATGCTCTGCACCCAGAAGGTGGCGATGCAGGCCAGGCAGAAGAACGCGCAGCCGCCCAGCAGCATCGGCCGACGGCCATAGCGGTCGGCCAGTGGGCCGATCAGCCATTGCAACAGCACGCCACCGAGCAGGTACAGGTTCAAGGCGTGGGGAATGAATTCGGGGCTGGCGTTCAGGTCACCGACCACCACCGGCATGGCCGGCATCACCACGTCACTGGCGAGGTAGGTGAGCAGCTCGAACAGCGCCAGGGTCATGGCGAAACAAAACGCCCGCAAAGGCGTGATGTTGATCAGGGGGGTAAGCATGATAAGACCGGGCAAACAAAAGTAAGCCAGCCTATATGCCAGAATGCACCGGGCGCAGATAGCGCGAAGAAGTGAACAAGTGTAATGGCTGCTGAAAGCATCGCGGGGCAAGCCCGCTCCCACCTGGTAGGAGCGGGCTTGCCCCGCGAAAGGTTTACTGCACCGCCGCTTCCTGCACCACGCGGATCACCCGCTGCGGAAAGGGAATGTCGATGCCTTCGGCCTTGAGGCGGTCACGGGCATGCTCGTTGAGCATGAACAGCACGTCCCAGTAGTCGGCAGTGTTGACCCAGATACGCAGCGAGACGGTGATCGAGCTGTCGCCCAGGGTCGAAACCACGGCCTGGGGTGCCGGGTCCTGGTGTACCCGCGGGTCCTGGGCCAGTTCCAGCAACACGTTGCGGGCCTTTTGCAGGTCGGCGTCGTAGTCGACGCCAACATCGAACACCACCTTGCGCGTCGGCTGGCGGTTGGTGTTGGTAATGATGCCGTTGGACAGGCTGCCGTTGGGCAGGATCACGGTCTTGTTGTCGCCGGTACGCAGCACGGTATGGAAGATCTGGATGCTGTCGACGGTACCCGCCACACCCTGGGCTTCGATCCAGTCGCCAATGCGGAACGGGCGGAACAGCAGGATCAGCACGCCGCCAGCGAAGTTGGCCAGGCTGCCCTGCAGGGCCAGGCCGATAGCCAGGCCCGCGGCACCGATGGCCGCGACGAACGAGGTGGTCTCGATGCCGATCATCGAGGCCACGCTGACAATCAGCAGGATCTTCAGAATGATGTTGGCCAGGCTGCTGATAAAACCCTGCAAGGCCAGGTCGGCATTGCGCAGGGCCAGCAATTTGCCCAGGCGGTAGGTGACCTTGTTGATTACCCACCAGCCGATGGCCAGGGTCAGCAGCGCCAGCAACAGGCGGCTGCCGTATTCCATGATCATCGGTAGCCAGGTTTGCGAAGCCTTGACCAGCTGGTCGACCTCAGCGTTTAAATCCATCGTGTACTCTCCTGATGCCGAGCGGCAAAAAGCTGAAAAAGACCTGCCGCAAACGATTCAGCGGCGCCTCGGCCCTCGGACGCCAAAAAGGCGCCAAGGTTCCGGGCTCCGTGACTTCAGTCGCGGAAATTGTTGAACTGCAGGGGCATGCCGAACTCTTTGGCGCGCAGGGCGGCGATCGCCTCTTGCAGATCGTCGCGCTTCTTGCCGGTGACGCGTACCTGCTCGCCCTGGATCGCGGCCTGGACCTTGAGCTTGGCATCCTTGATGTGAGCAACGATTTTCTTCGCCAGCTCTTTATCGATGCCCTCTTTGAGCACTGCTTCCTGCTTCATGACCTTGCCCGAGGCGAAGGCGTCCTTCACTTCCAGGCACTGCACGTCGATCTTGCGCTTGACCAGGGCCAGCTTGAGGATGTCGATCATCGCCTCGAGCTGGAATTCAGCTTCGGCGGTGAGGTTGACGGTCAGTTCCTTTTCCTTGAACTCGAAGCTGCCCTTGCCCTTGAGGTCATAGCGACGATCCAGCTCTTTGACCGCGTTTTCCACGGCGTTGGTGACTTCGTGCTTGTCCAGTTCCGATACCACGTCGAACGACGGCATACCTTTTCTCCAAAAAATAACGGCACCCTCGCGGCTCTGCTGAAAGAGCGCGATGGAGCGCGCAGGGTTTGACGGTTAAAATACCGGATCATTATAACGGTTGCGAAACGCTGATGAGCAGCACCTGGCATATTCTCGGCGCCGGCAGTCTGGGCAGCCTCTGGGCCTGTCGGCTGGCCCGTGCGGGCAAACCGGTGCGGCTGATCCTGCGCGATGCGGCGCGCTTGCAGGCCTATGAGGCCGCTGGCGGCCTGACCCTGATCGAACACGGCAAGACGCAGTTGCAGGCGATTCCCGCGCAGCTGGCCGACGACAACACGCCGATCCATCGCTTGCTGGTGGCGTGCAAGGCCTATGACGCCGAACAGGCGGTGGCGCACCTGGCGCCGCGCCTGGCCCGGGACGCCGAGCTGATCCTGCTGCAAAACGGCCTCGGCAGCCAGGAAGCGGTGGCCAATCGCGTGCCCCACGCCCGTTGCGTATTCGCCTCCAGCACCGAAGGGGCGTTTCGCGAACAGGACTGGCAGGTGAATTTCGCCGGCCACGGCTTCAACTGGCTGGGTGATCCGGCCAACCCGGGTGCCCCGGACTGGCTCGACGATCTGAGCGACGCCGGCATTCCTCACCAGTGGACCCCGGACATCCTGACCCGGCTGTGGCGCAAGCTGGCGCTCAACTGCGCGATCAACCCGCTGACCGTACTGCATGACTGCCGCAATGGCGGTCTGCAGGCACATCACTGCGAAGTCGCCACCCTGTGCACCGAACTCGCCGAGCTGCTGCAATACTGCGGTCAGCCCGAAGCCGCCGAGGGCCTGGTCGATGAAGTCGAACGGGTGATCCAGGCGACGGCGGCCAACTACTCTTCCATGTACCAGGATGTTCGCCACGGCCGGCGCACCGAAATCCATTACCTGCTCGGCCATGCCTGCCGCACCGCCAGCCGCCACGGTCGGCAGTTGCCGCACCTGGAACGGCTGTACCGGCGCCTGGTCGAACACCTGGACACGCGCGGATTGCCCAGCGACTGAGCACGGCGCTACCCTGCCCTTTCACTTACAAACCGGGATTACGCCTTTCACATGACCTTGCGCGAACGCCTGGAGAACCTGCCGGTCGGCCAGAAGTTGCTGGCCGCCCTGCTGGTGCTGTTGATCACCATCCTGCTGGTGGCCAACCTGACCTTTATCAGCGCCGCCTACTGGATCTCCCAGGAGAGCATGGCCCCGCAAGCCCTGCAGACCATTGGCCGGCTGGTGTCCAACCCGCAACTGGCGCAGCAGGCCAGCGATTCGCCGGAGGCCGCCAAGACCCTGCTCAAGGAACTCGACAGCTACACCCCGCTGCGGGCCGCCGCCCTGTACGGCAGCGACGGCAAGTTGCTGGCGCAGTTGCAGCATGGCGAGCAGCTGCCACTGCCCAAACGCTACCGCGCTATCGAAAACTGGCGCCTGACCGAGTTTCGCAGCACCCAACTGGTGAACCTGCCACGCGCTGGCGGCCCGCCCGGGCACCTGTTGCTGGTGGCCAGCAGCGAGTTGCCGATGGCCTTCTACACCGGCACTCTGACCGCCAGCCTGGGCATCCTGGTGTTCAGTATCCTGCTGTGGATGATCATCGCCCGGCAGATCAAACGCCTGATCACCCAACCGATCTACCAGCTTGAAGAACTTTCGCGCCAGGTCACCCGCGAAGAAAACTACGCCCTGCGTGCCAAACGCGGCAACGACGATGAAATTGGCAGCCTGGCCGACGCCTTCAACACCATGCTTTCGCGTATCGAAGCCCGCGAGCAGCAGCTCAAACGCACCCGCGACGAGTTCCAGGAAGCCTACGACCAAGCCCAGGGCCTGGCCGAAGAAACCCGCCACACCAACCGCAAGCTGGAGCTGGAAGTCCAGGTACGCAGCAAGATCGAGAAAAAACTCACCGGCTTTCAGAATTACCTCAACAGCATCATCGACTCCATGCCCTCGGCGTTGATCGCCCTCGACGAACAGCTCTACGTCACCCAATGGAACCAGGAAGCCAGCGCGCTCTCCGGTACGCCGCTGGATGAAGCGCTGAACCAGCCGATATTCCTCGCCTTCGAACCGCTCAAGCCGTTCCTCCCGCAGCTCAAGGAGAGCGTCGAGAAGCACCAGGTGGCGAAGATCGAACGGGTGACCTGGACCAAGGACGACGACGCCCGCCATTACGCCCTGACCTTCTACCCGCTGATGGGCGGCGGTGGCCGTGGCGTGGTGATCCGCATCGACGACATCACCCAGCGGCTGTCGCTGGAAGAAATGATGGTTCAGTCGGAAAAAATGCTTTCAGTCGGCGGCCTGGCAGCCGGCATGGCTCACGAAATCAACAATCCCCTCGGCGCCATCCTGCATAACGTGCAGAACATCCGCCGGCGGCTGTCGCCGGACCTGGCCAAGAACATCGAACAAGCCGACGAAATCGGCATTGACCTGCCCTCCGTCAACCGCTACCTGGAAAACCGCGAAGTGCCGCAGTTGCTCGACGGCATCCAGCAGGCCGGTGCCCGCGCCGCGAAGATCGTTACCCACATGCTCAGCTTCAGCCGCCGCAGCAACCGCCAGTTGGCGCCTTGCGACCTGCCGGCGCTGATCGACCAGGCGGTGGAAATCGCCGGCAACGACTTCGACCTGACCATCGGTTTCGACTTCAAGGGCCAGGCCATCGTCCGCCAGTTCGACCCCAACCTGGGCCCGGTGCCGTGCACCGCCAACGAACTGGAACAGGTGCTGCTCAACCTGCTGAAAAACGCCGCCCAGGCCATTCACCTGCGCCCGGACGACAGCGAACCCGGGCGTATCACCCTGCGCACCCGGCTCAATCCGCCGTGGGCAGAAATCCAGGTCGAGGACAACGGCATCGGCATGCCCGAAACGGTGCGCAAACGTACCTTCGAGCCGTTCTTCACCACCAAGGAAATCGGCCAGGGCACAGGCCTGGGCCTGTCGGTGTCGTACTTCATCATCACCAACAACCACAAGGGGCAGATGGAGGTGCAATCGGCACCCGGCCAGGGTACCTGCTTCACCTTGCGCCTGCCGCTTGCCCCCACCAAAACGGAGTCATGAGCATGGGTTTTCGATTGTCGAAGATCTACACCCGCACCGGCGACAAAGGTGAAACCGGTCTGGGCGATGGCCGCCGCGTGCCCAAGGACCACCCACGGATCGAAGCCATTGGCGAGGTGGACAGCCTCAACAGCCAGCTGGGTGTGTTGCTGGCCGGGTTGACCGAGCAGGGGCTGGATGAGCTCAGTGAAGTGTTGGCGCCTTGTCAGCACCGGCTGTTCGATCTGGGCGGGGAACTGGCGATGCCTGCTTATCAGGCGCTGAACAACGCTGAAGTGGAACGCCTGGAAGCGGCAATCGACCGTTGGAACGAAGAGCTGGGTCCACTGGAGAACTTCATCCTGCCCAGTGGTTCCGCGCTGATTGCCCAGGCCCATGTGTGCCGCAGCCTGGCGCGCAGCGCCGAGCGGCGTTGCCAGCAGTTGAACAGTGTCGAGCCATTGGCCGGGGTCGGCCTGGCGTACATCAATCGGTTGTCGGATTTGCTGTTTGTCGCGGCGCGGTTGATTGCACGGCGCCAGGGCGTTGCCGAGGTGCTGTGGCAGGCTGCGGCCAAACCCTGAGGGCCTCATCGCGGGTCAAGCCCGCTCCTACAGGTGGCGATCCTGTAGGAGCGGGCTAGCCCCGCGATCAGTTCAGAGCTCAGGCCAGAACGCGCGGATCCCCGCCACACCCTGGGCCCCATGCAGCCAGGCCTTGTCGCGCTCGGCAGCACCCACGCCACCGAGCAAATACACCGGCTTGCTGAAACCCTCGATCAGTTGCTGCGCCTGCTCCCACCCCAACGGCACGGCGTGCGGATGAGTCTGGGTTGCCTGCACCGGCGACAGGGTGACGAAGTCCACGCCCATCTGCTCGGCCAACGCCAGCTCTTCAGCGTTATGGCAGGACGCCGCCAGCCAGCGTTCCTTGGGGAACGGCCGGCCGTTGCTGGCGTACTTGCGCAACTGCTCGGAGGTCAGGTGCCAACCGGCCGCCGGGAAGTCTCCCAGCCACTCCAGCGGGCCCTTGAGCATCAACTGCGCCTTGCCCGCACACAGCCCCACCGCATCCACCGCCACATCGCGGTACTTGGGGTCGTACATGTTCGGTGCACGCAGTTGTACCAGTTTGATTCCACCGGCAATGGCCTTCTGAATGCCACGCAGCATCTGCGGGACTTCCAGGCCCTCGGGGGTGATCAGGTATTCAGCCGGCAAGCGCGCAGCGGCAACGATCGGCTGGTTGGCCTCGGGGAAGTCGTACTGCGGCAGTTCCCGCGCGGTCACCCAGGCCAGGGGCTGGCCTTCGGCGCCATGGGGCTCGCCGGTAAAGCCGTTGACCTCCCAGACATCCAGCAGCACTTGCTTGTCCGGATAATCATGCTTGACCTTGATCAGCGGACGCGCCGCAGTGACGACGATGCCCAGCTCTTCCTGCAGCTCACGCGCCAGGGCCAGCTCGACCGCTTCGCCGTCTTCGACCTTGCCACCCGGAAACTCCCACAGCCCGCCCTGATGCTGGCTGTCAGCGCGGCGGGCAATCAGAATACGCCCGTCGCTGCCGCGAATGACCGCAGCGGCTACATGCACACGCTTCACCCTTCACGCTCCGCCAAGCCGGCCTTTTGCCAGGCCTGGAAGGCTGGCCATTGGTAGATGGTTTCGATATAGGCCGCCGCTTCCGCCGGCACTTCAACCCGGTAGGTGCGCAAGCGCACCGCGACCGGGGCGAAGAAGGCGTCGGCCAGGCTCACCCTGCCGAACAGGTACGGGCCAGCCTCTTTGGCTGCCAGGCGGCATTCGGACCAGAGCGCGACGATACGGTCGATATCGACTTGTACGTCCAGCGGCACGGTTTCCAGCGCTTGATCCCGGGACAGATCGAACGGCATGTTGCCGCGCAGGGCAAAAAAACCGCTGTGCATCTGCGCGCAGGCCGAACGGGCCTGGGCCCGGGCAGCGATGTCGGTTGGCCAGAGATTGGCTTCGGGGTGACGCTCTGTCAGGTACTCGGCGATCGCCAGGGAGTCGGCGATCACGCCATGCTCGCTCTTGAGCAGTGGCACCTTGGCGGTGGGCGAATGCTCGAGCAGACGCTGGCGGGTATCGGGCTGGTTGAGTTTGATCAGGGTTTCTTCATAGGAAACACCGGCCAGCTCAAGGGCCAGGGCGGCGCGCAGCGACCAGGAGGAATACAGCTTGTCGCCGATGATCAGGTGATAGCTCATGGTTCGGCTCCAGATGGAGTGGAGAAAAGGTCCTGCGGACCTTATCGCTGGCAAGCCAGCTCCCACAGGCATTGTGGGAGCCGGTATTGCAGTCGGTCAGGTACGGTATTCGGCGTTGATTTTCACGTACTCGTGGGACAGGTCAGTGGTCCAGATGGTTTCGCTGCACTGGCCACGGCCCAGCTCGATACGGATGGTGATCTCTTCCTTGGCCATGACTGCCGAACCCTGGGCTTCGGTGTAGCTGGCGCTGCGCCCGCCCTTGCTGGCGATGCACACATCACCCAGGTAAACGTCGATCAGGCTGACGTCCAGGTCCGGCACGCCGGCACGGCCGACGGCGGCAAGGATACGGCCCCAGTTCGGGTCGGAGGCGAACAGGGCGGTCTTGATCAGCGGCGAGTGGGCCACGGCATAGCCGACGTCCAGGCACTCCTGGGGGTTGCCGCCGCCGTTGACTTCAACAGTGACGAACTTGGTCGCGCCTTCGCCGTCACGGACGATGGCCTGGGCCACCTCCATGCACACTTCGAACACGGCCTTTTTCAGCGCGTCGAACAATGGGCCGCTGGCTTCGGTGACTTCGGCGACATCGGCCTTGCCGGTGGCAATCAGCATGCAGCAGTCGTTGGTCGAGGTATCGCCGTCGATGGTGATGCGGTTGAACGACTTGTTGGCGCCGTCGAGGATCAGGTCCTTGAGCACCGCCGGGGCCACCTTGGCGTCGGTGGCGATATAGCCGAGCATGGTCGCCATGTTCGGGCGGATCATCCCCGCACCCTTGCTGATACCGGTGACGGTAATGGTCACGCCGTCATGCTGGAACTGACGGCTGGCACCTTTGGGCAGAGTATCGGTGGTCATGATGCCGGTGGCGGCAGCGGCCCAGTTGTTTTCCGACAGGTCATCAAGGGCTGCCTGCAGGGCGCCTTCGATCTTCTCGACCGGCAGTGGCTCACCGATCACACCGGTGGAAAACGGCAGCACGGCACTGGCGTCAACGCCGGTCAGCTCGGCGAGCTTCGCGCAGGTGCGCTCGGCCGCGGCCAGGCCCGGGGCACCGGTGCCGGCGTTGGCATTGCCAGTGTTGGTCAGCAGGTAGCGCACGCTGCCCTGCACGCGCTGCTTGGCGAGGATCACCGGGGCGGCGCAGAAAGCGTTCAGGGTGAACACGCCGGCAACGCTGGAGCCTTCGGCGCAGCGCATTACCACCACGTCCTTGCGCCCAGGGCGCTTGATGCCCGCAGAGGCAATGCCGAGTTCAAAACCTGGAACCGGGTGCAACGTTGGCAAAGGACCAAGACCAACAGCCATGAAAGCGCTCCTAGAAAAAATGCGTCGGATCAAGATAACCGGCGCTTGAGATGGAACAACGCCGCGACGGTCAGGACCAGTCGCGGCGCGGTGTTCAGATGTCAGCGGGGTGCAACGACGGTGTGATCAGTCGATCTTGCCGTGGCACTGCTTGAACTTCTTGCCCGAACCGCACCAGCATGGCTCGTTGCGGCCCAGTTTCTGCTCGTTGCGCACGGGCGCGGTGGCCACGGCAACGTCAGCGCCCTCTTCCTGCGGTTCAGCTTCCAGGCCCGGAGCCTCGGCGTGCTGGAACTGCATGCGTGCGGCCAGTTCTTCGGCTTCGCGGCGCAGACGGGCTTCTTCCTCGACCGGATCTTCGCGGCGCACCTGAACGTGCGAGAGCACGCGGATGGTATCGCGCTTGATCGAATCGAGCAGCTCCTGGAACAGGTTGAACGACTCGCGCTTGTACTCCTGCTTCGGGTTCTTCTGCGCATAACCGCGCAGGTGGATACCGTGACGCAGGTGGTCCATGGTCGACAGGTGGTCTTTCCACAGGTCGTCGAGTACGCGCAGCAGGATCTGCTTCTCGAAGGTGCGCAGCGCTTCGGCGCTGGCCTGTTCTTCCTTCTCGTTGTAGGCCGCCAGCAGCTCGGCCATCAGCTTGGCACGCAGGGTTTCTTCGTACAGGTGGTCGTCTTCGTCGAGCCATTGCTGAATCGGCAGCTTGACCCCGAAATCGCTGGCCAGTGCCGCTTCCAGGCCGGCCACGTCCCACTGTTCGGGCAGCGACTGCGGCGGAATGTGCAGGGCGACGGTGGCGTCGAGCACTTCCTCGCGGAAGTCGGCGATGGTATCGCCAATGTTGTCGGCTGCCAGCAGGCTGTTACGCATGTGGTAGATGACTTTACGTTGCTCGTTGGCGACGTCGTCGAATTCGAGCAGCTGCTTGCGAATGTCGAAGTTGCGGCCTTCGACCTTGCGCTGGGCCTTTTCGATGGCGTTGGTGACCATCCGATGCTCGATGGCTTCACCGGACTGCATGCCCAGCGCCTTCATGAAGTTCTTCACCCGGTCGGAGGCGAAGATACGCATCAGGCTGTCTTCCAGCGACAGGTAGAAGCGGCTCGAACCCGGGTCGCCCTGACGGCCGGAACGGCCACGCAGCTGGTTGTCGATACGGCGCGATTCGTGACGCTCGGAGGCGATCACGTGCAGGCCACCGGACTCGATCACCTGTTGGTGACGCTTCTGCCAGTCGGCCTTGATCTGCGCGACCTGCTCAGGCGTCGCGTTTTCCATGGCGGCGACTTCGACTTCCCAGTTACCGCCCAGGAGGATGTCGGTACCGCGACCGGCCATGTTGGTGGCGATGGTCAGCGCACCCGGGCGACCGGCCTGGGCAATGATCTCGGCTTCTTTCTCGTGGTACTTGGCGTTGAGGACCTTGTGATCGATGCCTTCCTGCTTGAGCAGGTTGGACATGTGCTCGGAGGTCTCGATGGTAGCGGTACCCACCAGCACCGGACGGCCCTGGGTCATGCTTTCCTTGATGTCAGCGATGATCGCGGCGTACTTCTCTTCCGCGGTCAGGTACACCAGGTCGTTGTAGTCCTTGCGCGCCAGTGGCTTGTTCGGCGGGATGACCATAACGTTGAGGTTATAGATCTGGGCGAACTCGAAGGCCTCGGTGTCGGCGGTACCGGTCATGCCGGACAGCTTGTTGTACAGGCGGAAGTAGTTCTGGAAGGTGGTCGAGGCCAGGGTCTGGCTCTCGGCCTGGATGTTCAGGTTCTCTTTCGCTTCGATCGCCTGGTGCAGGCCTTCGGACAGACGGCGGCCCGGCATGGTACGGCCGGTGTGCTCGTCGATCAGCAGGATCTGGCCGTCCTGGACGATGTACTCGACGTTGCGATGGAACAGCTTGTGCGCACGCAGGCCGGCGTAGACGTGGGTCAGCAGGCCCAGGTTGTGTGCCGAATAGAGGCTCTCGCCCTCGGCCAGCAGGCCGACCTGGGTGAGCATCTCTTCGATGAACTGGTGACCGGCTTCGTTGAGTTCAACCTGGCGGCTCTTCTCGTCGATGCTGTAGTGGCCTTCCTGGGTAACCTGGCCCTCGACTTCCTCGATGTGCTGCTTGAGGCGCGGGATCAGTTTGTTGATCTCGATGTACAGCTTGGAGCTGTCTTCGGCCTGGCCGGAGATGATCAGCGGGGTGCGCGCTTCGTCGATCAGGATGGAGTCGACTTCGTCGATCACGGCGAAATTCAGCTCACGCTGGAATTTCTCTTCCATGCTGAACGCCATGTTGTCGCGCAGGTAGTCGAACCCGAATTCGTTGTTGGTGCCGTAGGTGATGTCGGCGGCATAGGCGATGCGCTTCTCTTCCGGCGGCTGGAACGGTGTGACGACACCGACGCTCAGGCCGAGGAATTCGTACAGTGGACGCATCCAGTTGGCGTCGCGGCGGGCCAGGTAGTCGTTCACCGTGACCACGTGCACGCCTTTGCCCGACAGGGCATTGAGGTATACGCCCAGGGTTGCGACCAAGGTCTTGCCTTCACCGGTACGCATTTCTGCGATCATGCCTTCGTGCAAGGTCATGCCGCCGATCAGTTGCACATCGAAGTGACGCATGCCCATGACCCGCTTGCCCGCTTCACGGGCGACCGCGAAGGCTTCAGGCAACAGCTGGTCGAGGGTCTCGCCTTTGGCCAGGCGCTCTTTGAACTCTGCGGTCTTGGCGCGCAGCTGCTCATCCGAGAGGGCCACCATCTGCTCTTCGAAGGCATTGACGATCTGTACCGTCTTGAGCATGCGTTTGACTTCACGCTCGTTCTTGCTTCCAAAAAGTTTTTTTAACAAAGGCGCAAACATATCGGCAGGATCTTCCACACGTGGGGATGGAGGGCGGCCCCGTAAGTCGCCCGTGCAGCCCTTATGGCCGCATGCGAACGAGCATTCTACCCGGAAACGATGGTGAGGAAAGTGGCGGATTTCCACGATGCTGGCACAGCGCTTTGACGGGGCCTGGTTAAAATAAGGCCTTTTTCGCCAACTTCAACCCATTGCAACATGAAGTTTTACCCTCGCAGCCCAAACAAGGCCTGGCACGGGCGATCTGCTAAGATGGCAGCTCTGTAACTTCAGGTGTCCCTTCATGGCTTTTCGCCCCTCGCCAGCCCGCGCCCCCGCTGTTCTTCTGCGCGAAGCCCGGCCGCTCAAAGCCCTGTTCAGCCAGGCCCAGCGCCTGGCGCAACTGCAGAAGCTGCTCGACAGCCAGCTGCAGCCGGCGGCCCGCGAACATTGCCATATCGCCTCCTGGCGCGAGGGCACGCTGCTGCTGATCGTCACCGACGGCCACTGGGCCACCCGCCTGCGCTACCAGCAAAAACGCCTGCAGCGCCAGTTGCAGACCCTCGAAGCCTTTGCCAGCCTGACCCGGATCCTGTTCAAGGTGCAGCCACCGACCACCCAGAGCCGGGCAGTCGGGCACACCGCAGACTTGTCGAGCCGGGCGGCCGAGAGCATTCAGGCGACCGCTGAAGGCATCAGCGATCCCAAGCTGCGGGCGGCGCTGGAGCGGTTGGCCAGTCATGCGCGGGACAAGGATGCGGCGGACGGCTGATATTCCGTGCATGGGGCTGCTGCGCAGCCCATCGCCGGCAAGACCGGCTCCCACACAAAAACCAGGCATAAAAAAGGCCACCCGAAGGTGGCCGAAAAAAACTAAAGAAGAGAGTGTTCGTACTTACACTGCCGCAACCGGACGCATGTAAGAGATCGGTGCCGTGCTGGCATCTTCGAAAGTCACCACTTCCCAGGCGTCTTTTTCCTCGATCAGCTTGCGCAGCAGCTGGTTGTTCAGCGCGTGTCCGGACTTGTAGCCCTTGAACTCGCCGATCAGGCTGTTGCCCAGCAGGTAGAGGTCGCCGATGGCGTCGAGGATCTTGTGCTTGACGAATTCGTCTTCGTAGCGAAGACCGTCTTCGTTGAGCACGCCGTCCTTGTCGACCACGATGGCGTTTTCCACACTGCCACCGAGTGCGAGGTTGTGCTTGCGCAGGTACTCGATGTCACTCATGAACCCGAAGGTACGGGCGCGGCTGACTTCCTTCACGAACGAGGTGCTGGAAAAGTCCACGCTGGCACTTTGAGTCCGGTTGCGGAACACCGGGTGATCGAAATCGATCTCGAAACTCACCTTGAACCCGTCGAACGGCAGGAAAGTGGCGCGCTTGTCGCCGTCTTCCACTGTCACTTCGCGCAGGATGCGGATGAACTTCTTGGCTGCGTCCTGTTCTTCCAGGCCGGCAGATTGAATCAGGAATACAAAGGGTCCTGCGCTACCGTCCATGATCGGCACTTCGGACGCGGAGAGCTCGACGTAGGCGTTATCGATGCCCAGGCCAGCCATGGCCGAGAGCAAGTGCTCAACCGTGTCTACCTTGGTATCGCCATTGACCAGTGTCGTCGACATGGTGGTCTCGCCGACGTTGGCCGCGCGGGCGGGAATTTCCACCACGGGGTCGAGGTCGGCACGGCGAAATACGATGCCGGTATCCACAGGTGCAGGTTTGAGGGTCAGGTAAACCTTTTCCCCGGAGTGCAGGCCGACACCTGTGGCACGGATAATATTCTTCAGGGTGCGTTGTTTAATCATGGCATTGGCCGCTTCAGCGCAAATTGCGAACTGGTATCAACAAAGGCTGAGGATAATACCAGACCCGGCCTTTGCTGAACACCAATCACCCTTATACCCCTGATAAATTTCATTAATCGGCCTGACGACGCAGGAATGCCGGGATGTCCAGGTAGTCCAGATCGTCTTGCGGATTAAGTTTTGCAGCAGCGGCAGCACCGGCGTGAGCCTGGTTGCGCATCACGGTCGGACGCTCCAGGTCACGGTAGTTCACCGAAGACTGCTCGTTGCGCACAGGCGCCGGTGCCGGGGTTTGCGCCGCAGCGGCCTGCATGGTGTTGTCGATAACCTTGACCGGCTTCTCGATTTTCGCACCCAGGCCAGTGGCAACCACGGTAACGTGCAGCTCGTCGCGCATGTCAGGATCGATAACGGTACCGACCTTGACCATGGCGTGATCGGAAGCGAAGGCTTCGATGATGCTACCGACGTCCGAGTATTCGCCCAGCGACAGGTCAGGACCTGCAGTGATGTTGACCAGGATGCCACGGGCGCCCTGCAGGTTGACGTCTTCGAGCAGCGGGTTGCGGATGGCTGCCTCGGTCGCTTCACGTGCACGGTTAGGACCGCTGGCGCAGCCGGTACCCATCATGGCCATGCCCATCTCGCTCATCACGGTACGCACGTCGGCGAAGTCGACGTTGATCATGCCCGGACGCTTGATGATGTCGGAGATACCGCGAACGGCACCGGCCAGTACGTCGTCAGCCTTGGCGAAAGCCGACAGCAGGCTGGCGTCCTTGCCGAGAATGGTCAGCAGCTTCTCGTTGGGGATAGTGATCAGCGAGTCGACACTGTCAGCCAGTGCACGGATGCCCTCGTCGGCAATCTGCATGCGCTTGCGGCCTTCGAACGGGAACGGACGCGTGACCACGGCAACCGTGAGGATGCCCAGCTCTTTCGCCACTTCGGCGATGATTGGCGCCGCACCGGTACCGGTACCGCCGCCCATGCCGGTGGTGATGAACACCATGTTGGTGCCTTGCAGCACTTCGGCGATACGCTCACGGTCTTCCAGCGCGGCCTGACGGCCGACTTCCGGATTGGCACCGGCACCCAGGCCTTTGGTGACGCCGGTACCCAGTTGCAAGATGGTACGCGCGCCGATGTTTTTCAGCGCTTGAGCATCGGTGTTGGCGCAGATGAACTCGACGCCTTCGATGTTGCTCTTGACCATGTGATTGACGGCGTTGCCGCCGCCGCCACCGACACCGATCACTTTGATGACCGGACTTTGCGGGACGTTGTCTACGAGCTCGAACATTTTCCCTCTCCTTACAGTTCTCTAGTTTTTTGCGCCTACTACTACTGCTTTGAAACTTTAAAAGTTGCCCTGGACCCAACGTTTGAAGCGTTCAAACGCTGGAGCCTTCGGTTCATCGCCATAGCCGTTGTTGCTGCTGCTGATACCGGTCAGGGTCAAGCCGTCGGACTGCTTCTGCAGGCCGTAGGTCAAAAGGCCCACACCGGTGGAATAGATCGGATTGCGCACCACATCGCTAAGGCCGCGAACACTGTGCGGCACGCCCAGGCGTACCGGCATGTGGAAGATTTCCTCGGCAAGTTCCACCGCGCCTTCCATTTTCGAGGTACCGCCGGTCAGGACGATGCCCGCCGGTACCAGGTCTTCGTAGCCGCTGCGACGCAGTTCGGCCTGAATCAGGGTGAAGAGCTCGTCGTAACGCGGCTCGACCACTTCGGCCAGGGCCTGGCGCGACAGTTCGCGCGGCGGACGGTCGCCGACGCTCGGCACCTTGATGGTTTCACCGGCACCGGCCAGCTTGGCCAGGGCGCAGGCGTAACGGATCTTGATCTCTTCGGCGTACTGGGTCGGCGTACGCAGGGCCATGGCGATGTCGTTGGTCACCTGGTCGCCGGCAATCGGGATCACCGCGGTATGACGGATCGCGCCTTCGGTGAAGATGGCGATGTCGGTGGTGCCGCCGCCGATGTCGACCAGGCATACGCCCAGTTCTTTCTCGTCATCGGTCAGGACCGAGTAGGCCGAAGCCAGTTGCTCAAGGATGATGTCGTCGATTTCCAGGCCGCAGCGACGCACGCACTTCTCGATGTTCTGCGCGGCATTGACGGCGCAGGTGACCACGTGGACCTTGGCTTCCAGACGCACGCCGGACATGCCCAGCGGCTCGCGCACGCCTTCCTGGTTGTCGATCACGTAGTCCTGCGGCAGGGTGTGCAGGACCCGCTGATCGGCCGGGATGGCCACGGCCTGGGCGGCGTCGAGCACGCGCTCCAGGTCCGCCGCGCTGACTTCGCGATCACGGATGGCGACGATGCCGTGGGAGTTCAGGCTGCGGATGTGATTGCCGGCAACACCGACGAACGCCGAGTGAATCCGGCAGCCCGCCATCAGCTGGGCCTCTTCGACCGCGCGCTGGATCGACTGCACGGTGGACTCGATATTGACCACCACGCCCTTCTTCAGCCCGCGCGATGGGTGAGTGCCGATACCGACGATTTCCAGGGTGCCGTCGGCGGCGACTTCGCCCACCAGGGCCACAACCTTGGAGGTGCCGATATCCAGCCCGACGATCATTTTGCCGCTATGCGCATTTGCCATGGGTCCTGCCTCTCTCTAATTCTTCGCAACGGCGGGTTGGGCCGTCGTCGGTGCAATCGGTTCCCGCCAGCCAACGGCCAGGCCATTGGCATAACGCAGATCGATGCGGGCGATGTTCGTGATCTGTTCTTTGAGTGTCTTGTCGTAAATGGCAATGAAACGGCGCATCTTTTCCACCAGATGATCGCGTCCCAGCAGCAGTTCGATACCTGGCCCGGCGCTACCGGCACCGGTGGTCAGGAACCAGCTGCCGCGCTCGCGCAACTCCAGCCGGGCAATCGAAAAGCCCATCGGCCGCAACATCTGGCTCAGTACCTGATATTGCTGCATTACTTTTTGCTGCGCCCGCTGCGGCCCGAACAGCTGCGGCAGGTGCTCATAGTTGGCAAGTTCGCGCGGGGTGAAGGCCTGGCCCTGGTTATTGAGCAAGGCTTCGTCGCCCCAGCGCGCCACTGGCAACTGTTCTTCCAGGCGGATCACCACTTCATCCGGCCACACCCGGCGCACTTCGGCGTGGGCGATCCAGGGCATCTGCTCCAGCTGCGCACGCATGCTCGCCAGGTCGACGGTGAAGAAGCTTGCCGCCACGTACGGGGCGATCCGTTGCTGCACCGCCTGCTGGCTGATGTAGCTCAGATCACCCTGTACGGCGATCTTGGTAATCGGCCGGTCGGCGTACGGCATCAGGCGCTGGGCACCCTCGTAGGCAGCAAACCCTGCGGCGACCAGCAACACCGGCCAGAGCAGACGCTTGAACACGCTAAAGTTGGCCTTGGGCAGGCGCGCCGACAGCGGCTCTTTGGCCACCATCCGGCTGGCACCACGCGGCACCGGCTTGTTACGGCCGGGGGCGGGTTGCTGATGACGTAACATCGCGCCTTGCATGGGCTTAACCTCGCGCCTCTACGCTGGCCGCCAGGATCGCCAGCACCAACTGCTGGAAGTCCAGGCCGGCCGCGCGTGCCGCCATCGGGACCAGGCTGTGATCAGTCATGCCTGGTGCGGTGTTGACCTCGAGCAGCCAGAAACGCCCCTGCTCGTCCTGCATCACGTCCAGGCGGCCCCAGCCGGCGATGCCGATGGCGTCGCAGGCACGTGCAGTCAGGTCGATCAGCTCTTGTTCCTTGGCTGCGTCCAGGCCGCACGGGATGCGGTACTGGGTATCGTTGGCGATGTACTTGGCGTCGTAGTCGTAGAACGTGTGCGGGGTGCCCAGGGCGATTGGCGGCAGAACCTGGCCACGCAGCACAGCCACAGTGAACTCCGGACCCTTGATCCATTGTTCAACCAACACTTGCGAGTCGTAGGTGGCAGCGTCCTTCCAGGCAACGATCAATTCTTCGACGCTGCTCACTTTCGCCATACCGATACTGGAACCTTCATGGGCCGGTTTGACGATCAAAGGGAAGCCCAGTTCCGCACCTGCAGAAATACAGTCAACTTCGCTGGAGAGCACGGCGTGACGCGGGGTCGGAATACCCAGGCTGTGCCAGACCTGTTTGGTCCGCAGCTTGTCCATGGCCAGCGCCGAAGCGAGGATGCCGCTGCCGGTATAAGGAATGCCCAGGCACTCCAGCAGGCCCTGCATGCTGCCGTCTTCACCGCCACGGCCGTGGAGGATGATGAAAGCGCGGTCGATCTTCTCGCGCTGCAGGCGATCGAGCAGGTCGTCGCCGACGTCGATGGCGACCACGTCGACCCCAGCGCCGCTCAGCGCCTCGATAACCGCGGCGCCGGACTTCAGCGAAACCTCGCGCTCGGCGCTCTTGCCGCCGTAAAGCACGGCTACGCGGCCGAAGGCTTTCGGATCAATGGTCGAGTGCAATGTAGCGTATGCGTTAACAGTCATTTCGACTTCCCCTGACTGGCAACAGCACCAGCGAACAACGGACTCTTGAGTAATTGCGGGGCCAGGCCACCGATGTCACCGGCACCCTGGCACAGCAGGATGTCGCCAGCGCGCAACAGCGGCTTGACCAGCGGCGCCAGCTCGATGCCGCGCTCGATGTAGATCGGGTCGAGTTGGCCGCGCTGGCGGATGCTGTGGCACAGCTGACGGCTGTCGGCGCCTGGGATCGGTTCTTCGCCGGCCGGGTAGACTTCCATCAGCAGCAGCACGTTGGCGTCGGCCAGGACCTGGACGAAATCGTCGTAAAGGTCGCGGGTGCGGCTGTAACGGTGCGGCTGGTACACCATCACCAGGCGCCGCTCAGGCCAGCCACCGCGCACGGCCTTGATCACCGCCGCGACTTCGGTCGGGTGGTGGCCGTAGTCGTCGACCAGCATCACGCTGCCGCCGTCTACCGGCAGCTCGCCATAGACCTGGAAGCGCCGCCCTACCCCCTGGAACCCCGAGAGGCCCTGGACGATGGCTTCATCGCTGATGCCCTCGTCGGTGGCAATGGCGATGGTCGCCAGGGCGTTGAGCACGTTGTGGTTGCCCGGCATGTTGACCGACACGTCCAGCGGCTCGCGATCGCGGCGCAGCACGGTGAAGTGGGTCTGCATGCCCGACTGGCGGACATTGATCGCGCGCACGTCGGCTTCTTCGCTGAAACCGTAGGTCACCGTCGGACGCTTGACCTGCGGAAGGATCTCGCGCACCACCGGGTCGTCCAGGCACATCACCGCCAGGCCATAGAACGGCAGGTTGTGCAGGAACTCGACGAAGGTTTTCTTCAGCTTGTTGAAGTCGCCTTCGTAGGTCGCCATGTGGTCGGCGTCGATGTTGGTGACCACGGCCACCAGCGGTTGCAGGTGCAGGAAGCTGGCGTCACTTTCATCGGCTTCGGCGATCAGGTAGCGGCTGGTGCCGAGCTGGGCATTGGTGCCGGCGGCATTGAGGCGGCCACCGATGACGAAGGTCGGGTCCAGGCCACCGGCGGCGAATACCGAGGCCAGCAGGCTGGTGGTGGTGGTCTTGCCATGGGTACCGGCCACGGCGATGCCGTGGCGATAGCGCATCAGCTCGGCGAGCATCTCGGCCCGCGGCACCACCGGAATGCGTCGCTCAAGCGCCGTGGCCACTTCCGGGTTGGCAGTATTGATGGCGCTCGACACCACCAGCACATCGGCGCTGGCGGCGTTCTCGGCACGGTGACCGATAAAGATCTGCGCACCGAAGGATTCCAGGCGCTCGGTGACCGGCGAGGTCTTGAGGTCGGAGCCCGACACCTGGTAACCCAGGTTCAGCAGCACTTCGGCAATACCGCACATGCCCACGCCGCCGATACCGACGAAGTGGATGCGGCGGATACGGCGCATTTCCGGTTGCGGGATGGCTTTCTGACTTTCAACCATGGGCCACCTCCAGGCAGATATCGACCACGGTGCGGGTGGCAGCGGGCTTGGCCAGGCGCCGGGCAGTGGCGGCCATGGTGATGAGTTTTTCCGGTTGCATCAGCACCTCGTTCAGGCGTTCAGCGAGTTGCGCTGCGCCAGTTGTCGCTTGTGGCATCAGGAAGGCAGCGCCTTCACGGGCCAGATAATGGGCGTTGTGGGTCTGGTGGTCGTCGATGGCATGGGGCAAGGGCACCAGCATCGAAGGCAAGCCGGCCGCAGCCAGCTCGCTGACAGTCAGCGCACCCGCGCGGCAGACCACCAGATCAGCCCAGCCATAGGCGTGGGCCATGTCCTTGATGAACGGTTCTACCTGAGCCTCGACACCGGCCTCGCGGTAACGCTCGGCGGTAATCTGGTCATGCTGCTTGCCAGCCTGATGGAATACCTCGGGACGAATCTCCTGAGGCACCAAGGCCAAAGCCTGGGGCAGCAATTTGTTCAGCGGTTCGGCGCCCAGGCTTCCGCCGAGCACCAGCAAACGAGGCTTGCGCACGCCCAGGGGCTCGCGCAGGGTTTCCATGAACAGTTCGCTGCGCACCGGGTTACCGGTGGTGCGCAGTTTGTCCGACGCCGCGAAGGTGTCGGGGAAAGCTTCGCAGACTCGGCCAGCCAAAGGCACCAGTAGCCGATTGGCGGTACCGGCACGGGCGTTCTGCTCGTGAATCACCACCGGCACGCCGCACAGCCGGGCCGCAACGCCGCCCGGGCCGGTCACGTAACCGCCAAAGCCGACCACACACACCGGCTTGAGCTGACGGATGATCCGCCGCGCCTGCAGCACCGCCTTGACCAGGGTGAACGGCGCCTTGAGCAGCGACAGCTTGCCCTTGCCACGCAGGCCGGTGACCTGGATCAGGTGCAATTGCAGCCCGGCCTGGGGCACCAGCTCGTTTTCGATACCGCGCGGGGTGCCCAGCCAGTGCACGCTGTAACCGCGCGCCTGGAATTCACGGGCACAGGCCAGCGCCGGGAACACGTGGCCCCCGGTGCCGCCTGCCATGATCAGTACGCTCTTGCCGTTAGCGGCCATGATTCGGCTCCTCGGCAAAATCGCTTTCATTGAATTCGTGTTCTTCACTGCCCAGGTGCGTGCGGCTCTCCCACTCGATGCGCAGCAGCAAACCGACGCAGGCACAGCAGATCACCAGGGAGCTACCGCCGTAACTGAGGAACGGCAGGGTCAGGCCCTTGGTCGGCAGCAGGCCGACGTTCACGCCGATATTGATCAAAAACTGACCAATCCACAGGAACGCCAGGCCGAAGGCCATGTAGGCGGCAAAGAACTGTTTGGCTTTTTCTGCCCACAGGCCGATGTACAGCGCGCGCACGGTGACGAACACGAACAGCGCCACAGTGATCAGCGAGCCGACCACGCCCAGCTCTTCGGCCAGTACCGAGAAAACGAAGTCGGTGTGCGCTTCGGGCAGGTAGAACTGCTTCTGCACGCTGTTGCCCAGGCCAACGCCGAGCCACTCACCACGACCGAAGGCGATCAACGCCTGGGTCAACTGGTAGCCGGAGCCGAACTGATCCGACCAGGGGTCGGTAAAGGTGATCAGGCGCGCCATCCGGTAGGGCTGGGCCTGGACCAGGATGAACACCGCCGCCACCGCCAGTACCACCATCAGGCTGAAACGGAACAGGCCGACGCCGCCGAGGAACAGCATCGCCGCCGCCGCGCCCATCATCACCACCGTGGCACCGAAGTCCGGCTCCATCAGCAGCAGGCCGGCCATGGGCAGCAACACGATGAACGGCTTGAAGAAGCCCATCCAGCTTTCGCGCACTTCCTGCTGACGACGCACCAGGTAGCCGGCGAGATAAATGACCACGAAAACCTTGGCGATCTCCGAGGGCTGGACGTTGAAGAAGCTGAAGCCGATCCAGCGCATCGAACCGTTCACTTCACGGCCAATGCCCGGCACCAGTACCAGCACCAGCAACGCGAAGGCGCCAACCAGCATGGTGAAACCCATCTTCTGCCAGGTGGCGATCGGCACCATCATGGTGACGATGCAGGCAAAGACGCCGATGGCCACGTACACCAGGTGGCGGAACATGTGGTACAGCGGGTTGCCCGACTGCGCGGCGGCCACTTCCGAAGACGCCGAGGTGATCATCACCAGGCCAAGGCCGAGCAGCGCCAGGCAACCGGCGAGCATGGCGAAATCAAGGTCGATGCCGCGACCGCTGATCAGCGGCGATGGGTAAGGCTTGATGATGCCGAAGATCATGCCAGCCCTCCTACGGCCTGGGCGAACAGGCGCCCACGCTCTTCGAAGTTCTTGAACATATCCAGGCTCGCGCACGCCGGCGACAGCAGCACGGCGTCGCCGGGCCGGGCCAGTTCGGCGCATTGCTGCACCGCTTCATCCAGGGTTTTCACCCGGATCAGCGGCACGCCGTCACCCAGCGCTTCGGCCAGACGCTCGGCGTCGCGCCCCAGCAGCACGACGGCGCGGCAATTGGCCGCGACCGGCGCAGTCAAAGCGCTGAAGTCGGCACCTTTGCCGTCGCCACCGGCGACCAGCACCAGCTTGCCGTCGATATCGGCGCCCAGGCCTTCGATGGCTGCCAGGGCGGCACCGACGTTGGTCGCCTTGGAATCGTCATACCAGTTCACGCCGTTGCGCTCGCGAATCCACTGGCAACGGTGCGCCAGGCCCGCAAAGCTGCGCAGGCTGGAGAGCATGGCATCCATCGGCAGGCCAACGGCATGGCCCAGGGCCAGGGCCGCCAGGGCATTGGACTGGTTGTGGGCACCGCGAATCTTCAGTTCGCGTACCGGCATCAGGTTGTGGAACTCGAAGGCCAGGTACTTCTCGCCGTTCTCTTCGCGCAGGCCAAAGGCCTTGAAGTCGGGAGTGTTCAGCCCGAAGGTCCATACCGGCTGGCCTTCAGCCAGCAGCGGACGGCTGAGGGCGTCCTGGCGGTTGACCACCACCTGCCGCGCGCCACGGAAAATCCGGTGCTTGGCCAGGTGATAGGCCGGCAGGCCGCTGTAGCGGTCCATGTGGTCTTCGCTGACGTTGAGCACGGTGGCCACTTCGGCATTGAGCTGGTCGGTGGTTTCCAGCTGGAAGCTCGACAGCTCCATCACGTACAGCTCGACATCATCGCTGAGCAAGTCCAGCGCCGGGGTACCGAGGTTGCCGCCGACCGCCACACGCTTGCCAGCCGCGGCGGCCATTTCGCCGACCAGGGTGGTGACGGTGCTTTTCGCGTTGGAGCCGCTGATGGCAATGATCGGTGCCTTGGCGTTGCGGGCGAACAGTTCGATGTCGCCCGACAGCTTCACGCCACGGGCAGCGGCCTGCTGCAGCGCCGGCGTGGCCAGGGCCAGGCCGGGGCTGACATACAGTTCGTCGGCACGGCAAAGAAACTCTACGTCCAGCTCGCCACAACGCACTTCCACCTGCGGGAAATCGCGGCGCAGGGTGTCCAGTTCCGGCGGGTTCTCACGGGTGTCGGCAACCGCAAAGGCAATGCCCCGGTTCGCCAGGAAGCGAACCAGGGACATGCCGCTCTTGCCGAGGCCGACAACGATGCGGAAGTGGTCAGAAGCGATCAAGGACACGCGTTTCTACCTCAGTTTCAGGGTGGCAAGGCCGATCAGCACCAGAATCACGGTGATAATCCAGAAGCGGACGATCACCCGAGGCTCGGGCCAACCCTTGAGTTCAAAGTGGTGATGGATCGGCGCCATGCGGAACACGCGCTTGCCGGTCAACTTGAAGGAGGCCACCTGGATCACCACCGACAGGGTCTCCATGACGAACACACCGCCCATGATGAACAGGACGATTTCCTGACGCACGATCACGGCGATGGTGCCCAGTGCCGCACCCAGTGCCAGCGCACCGACGTCGCCCATGAACACCTGGGCGGGGTAAGTGTTGAACCACAGAAAGCCCAGGCCGGCACCGATCAGCGCGCCGCAGAACACGATCAGCTCACCTGCGCCCGGCACGTAAGGGATCAGCAGGTATTCGGCGAATTTCACGTTACCCGACAGGTAGCAGAAGATACCCAGGGCGCCGCCAACCATGACCGTCGGCATGATCGCCAGGCCATCAAGGCCGTCGGTGAGGTTGACCGCGTTGCTCGAGCCGACGATGACGAAGTAGGTCAGCACCACGAAACCGATCCCCAGCGGGATGGTGACGTCCTTGAGCATCGGCACGATCAGGGTGGTTTCGACGCTGGTCGGGGCGGTCATGTACAGGAAGATCGCCGCGCCCAGGCCGAACACCGACTGCCAGAAATACTTCCAGCGGCTGGGCAGGCCGCGCGAGTTCTTCTCGATCACCTTGCGGTAGTCATCGACCCAGCCGATGGCGCCGAACAGCAAGGTGACGATCAGCACCACCCACACGTAGCGGTTGGTCAGGTCGGCCCACAGCAGAGTGCTGATGCCGATAGCCGAGAGAATCAGTGCGCCACCCATGGTCGGGGTGCCGGATTTGGACAGGTGCGATTGCGGGCCGTCGTTACGGACCGCTTGGCCGATCTGGCGAATCTGCAGGGTACGGATCATCCATGGGCCCAGCCAAAGGGCCAGCGACAACGCGGTCAGGACACCGAGAATCCCGCGCAGGGACAGGTACTGGAAGACCGCGAAGCCTTTATAGAACTGTTGCAGATACTCAGCCAGCAGCAGCAGCATTAATGTTTCTCCCCGCTGGAACCGCACAAAGCCGCCACGACGTTCTCCATCGCAGCGCTGCGCGAACCCTTGATCAAAATAGTGGTGTTGGTGGCCTGCTCCGCGGCGCGAACGGCGTCGATCAGGTCAGCTTGATTAGCGAAATGTCGGGCATTGGCGCCGAACGCTGCTACCGCGTGGGCCATGTTGGTGCCCACCGCATAGAGTGCCGAAACCTTGTCTTTGGCGTACTCGCCTACCTGCCGATGCCCTTCCTCAGCCCACTGGCCCAATTCGCCGATATCCCCGAGCACCAGGACGGTGCGGCCGGAAAAGCCGGCGAGTATATCAACGGCAGCGCACATGGAGGTGGGGTTTGCGTTGTAAGTGTCATCAATTACCCGCACACCGTTGGGCGCCATCTGCACCACAGTGCGGCCCTTGACCGGTTGCACGGCATTGAGGCCCTGAACGATGCCATCCAGCGTCAGACCAAAGGCATGCGCGGCAGCGGCGGCGGCCAGTGCATTGGCAACGTTGTGGGTACCGAGCAGGTTGAGCTGGACCCGCGCCACGCCCAGCGGGCTGTGCAGGTCGAACGACGGGCAACCGCGCGGGTCGTGAGCAATGCTGCTGGCGTGGAAGTCGGCATTTGCGTTGTTCAGGGCGAAGGTCAGCAATGGGCGATTGCCGGCGCGTTTTTTCCAGATGCCGAAGGCCTTGTCATCAAGGTTCAATACGGCCACGCCATCCTGACCCAGACCTTCGAGGATCTCGCCCTTGGCTTCGACAATCTTCTCTGGCCCGCCGAACTCGCCGACATGAGCGGTACCGGCGTTGTTGATCAGTGCCACTTGCGGCTTGGTCAGACCGACGGTGTAGGCAATTTCGCCGATGCGCGAGGCGCCCAGCTCGATGACCGCCGCAGTATGTTCCGGGGTCAGTTCGAGCAGGGTCAGCGGGGCACCGAAGTCGTTATTGAGGTTGCCACGGGTGGCCAATACCGGGCCACGGGTACGCAGGATGCTGGCGAGCATTTCCTTGACCGTGGTCTTGCCACTGGAACCGGTAATGGCGGCGACCGGCTTGTCGAATGCGGCGCGGTTCAGCGCGCCCAACTGGCCCAGGGCCAGACGGGTATCGGCCACAACCAGCTGCGGCAGGTTGCTACCCGGCACTTCGCGCTGCACCAGGGCGGCGACCGCGCCTTTGGCGGCAACGTCGTTCAAGTAATCGTGGCCGTCGAAGCGCGGCCCGGCCAGGGCGACAAACAGCTGCCCGGCCGTGATTGCGCGGCTGTCGATGCTGACGCCATTGAAGGTTGCGTCCTGGCCGTGCAGGCGGCCATTGAGCGGCGCGGTCAGCTGGCTGAGGGACAATGGCTTAAGCATGGGGCGCCTCCCACACGGCGAGGGCTTTTTCGGCTTCGACCAGGTCGGAGAAGTCGTGGCGCTCGCCGTTGATTTCCTGATAGTCCTCATGCCCCTTGCCAGCCAGGACGATGACATCGTCAACGCCGGCGCTGGCGATAAACTGTGCGATGGCCGCGCCGCGACCGGCAACGAACTCGACGCTATCGGCCTGGGCAAAGCCAGGGCGGATATCGGCGAAGATCTGCTGCGGGTCTTCGCTGCGCGGGTTGTCGTCGGTGACCAGCACGCGGTCAGCCAGGCGCTCGGCCACTTCCGCCATCAGCGCACGCTTACCGCGATCGCGGTCGCCACCGCAGCCGAACAGGCACAGCAACTGGCCTTTGGCATGCGGACGCAGCGCTTGCAGCACCTGCTCCAGGGCGTCGGGAGTATGCGCGTAATCGACCACCACCAGCGGCTTGAGGCCGCCACCCAGGCGCTGCATGCGCCCGACCGGGCCTTCCAGCGTCGGGGTGACCTTGAGAATTTCGTCCAGCGGGTAATCCAGGGCCAGCAAGGTGCCGACCGCCGCCAGCATGTTGCTCAGGTTGAAGCGCCCGAGCAGGCGGCTGCGCAGGGAGTGCTCGCCCTGCGCGGTAACGATCACGGCGCGCACGCCATCGTCGTCAAAATGCGCTTCGCGGCAGTACAACGAAGCGGCTGGATCCTTGAGGCTGTAACTGATCAGGCGCGACTCGCCCTGCTCGGCCGCCAGACGACGACCAAACTCGTCATCGAGGTTGACCACCCGGCAACGCAGGTTCGGCCAGGCAAACAGGCGCGCCTTGGCGTCTTCATAAGACTGCATGCTGCCGTGGTAATCGAGGTGATCACGCGACAGGTTGGTCATCACCGCAATGTCGAATGCCAGGGCCGCGACCCGGCCCTGGTCCAGGGCATGGGAAGAGACTTCCATGGCCACGGCCTTGGCCCCGGCCTTCTTCAGGTCGTTGAGGGTCGCCTGCACGGCGATCGGGTCCGGAGTGGTCAGGCGGCCGCTTTGCAGCGCGCCATAAAAACCGGTACCCAGGGTGCCGATCAGGCCGCAGTGCTGACCGAGCTGGTCCAGCGCCTGGGCCACCAGCTGGGTAACGCTGGTCTTGCCGTTGGTGCCGGTGACGCCCACCAGGTCGAGCAGACGGCTCGGCTCACCATAGAAACGCCCGGCGATGTCCGACAGTTGCGCCGCCAGGCCCTTGACCGGAATCAGCGGCACGTCGGTGATCGGCAACACGCTGGCGCCTTCGGCTTCGTAGGCGACCGCTGCCGCACCGCGGCTGAGTGCGTCGGCTATGTGCTCACGACCATCCATGCGCGTACCCGGTACCGCCAGGAACAGGTCGCCCGGGCGCACGTTACGGCTGTCCAGGGTCAGCTCGCGGATCGACGGATCGCGACTGGCCTGGGTAAAAAGCTTGCTCAATGGCATTGTCATCAACCGCGTCCTCCCTTGACTGGTGCAACGTTGACTTGCTGCGGTGGTGTTGCTGGCGGCAGGTTGTCCGGCGGAATATTCATCAGGCGCAAGGTGCCGGACATGACTTTGCTGAACACCGGCGCCGATACCAGGCCGCCGAAGTAACCGCCCTTGCTCGGTTCGTCGATGACCACCACCACCGCATAGCGCGGGTCGCTCATCGGCCCGAAGCCGGCGAACAGCGAGCGGTAGGCATTTTCGGTGTAGCCCTTGGAGCCGATGGTGGCCTTACGCGCGGTACCCGATTTGCCGCCAACGTGGTACGACGGCACCTGGGCGCGGAACACGCCGCGCGGCGCTTCAATCACCTGCTGGAGCATGCCCTGCACGGTCTCGGCAACATCCTTGGGCACCACCTGGGTAGACTCCGGCGTCTTGTCGACCTTGAGGATGCTCAGCGGCACCATCTTGCCGTCGTTGGCCAGCGCGGCGTAGGCATGCACCAGTTGCAGCGCGGTCACCGACAGGCCGTAGCCGTAGGACAGGGTCGCGGTCTCGGCCTTGCGCCACTCGCGGTGGTTGGGCAGGTTGCCGACGCGCTCGCCAGGGAAGCCAAGGCCGGTGTACTGGCCAAGGCCCAGCTGGGACATGACGCGGTAGATGGATTCGCCACCGATATCGAAGGCGATCTTGCTCATGCCGACGTTACTGGAGTTGATCAGGATGCCGGTCAGGTCGAGGATCGGGCCTTCGCTCTTGGATACGTCACGAATGGTGTAACGGCCCAGCTGCAGGGTGCCCGGGTACACCTCGACCTTGTCGGTGGGCTTCCAGCGTCCGCTCTGCAGGGCGGCACTCATGGACAACGGTTTTACCGTCGAGCCTGGCTCGAACACGTCGATGATCGCCCGGTTGCGCATGGCCGCCGGGAACATGCTGCGACGGTTGTTGGGGTTGTAGGTCGGCTGGTTGACCATCGCCAGCACTTCGCCAGTCTTGACGTCCATGATCACCAGGCTGCCGGCCTTGGCTTCCTGTTCGGCGATGGCGTTACGCAGTTCGCGGGTGGCCAGGTATTGCAGGCGCAGGTCGATCGACAACGCCAAGGTCTTTCCGGCCTTGGCGTTTTTGGTTACCTGGATGTCCTTGATCAGCCGGCCGCGCCGGTCCTTGATCACCTGTCGCTTGCCGGGCACGCCGGCCAGCCATTCATCGTAGGCCAGCTCCACCCCTTCGCGACCGTGGTCGTCGAGGTCGGTAAAGCCGACCATGTGCGCGGCGACATCGCCGGCCGGGTAGAAACGGCGGAATTCCTCGATGCCGTAGACACCGGGGACTTTAAGATCGAGCACCACCTGGCCCTGCTCCGGGGTCAGGCCGCGGACCAGGTAGATGAATTCCTTGCTGGCCTGTTGCTCCAGGCGCGCTGCCAGTTGCTGCGGGTTCTGCTTGAGCGCGGCGGCCAGGGCCGGCCAGCGGTCCTTGGCAGCCTGCATCTCCTTGGGGTTGGCCCACAGGGTGGTCACCGGGGTACTGACTGCCAGCGGCTCGCCATTACGGTCGGTGATCAGCCCGCGGTGCGCAGGAATAGGAATATGCCGCAAGCTGCGGGCATCGCCCTGCCCCTTGAGGAAGTCACGGTCGACCACCTGCAGGTCGATGATGCGCCAGGCAATCGCACCGACCATCAGCGCCAGCAGGGCGATGACCACGCGAAACCGCCACGGGTAGAGTGCGCCTTCAAGCTTCATCATGGCGCCACCATCCGTACTTCGTCAGCCGCCGGGATGCGCATTTTCAGCTGCTCGCTGGCAAGGTTCTCGATACGGCTGTGGGCGGTCCAGGTGCTCTGCTCGAGAATCAGCCGGCCCCACTCGGCCTGGGCCTTGTCGCGCTCGTTGAGTTCGCCGTACAGGGAGTTGAGCAACTGACGGTTCCAGTGCGCGCTGTAGGACACCGCTACCGAAGAAACGAGCACGGCAACGAACAGCAGAAGCATCAGGAAGCTTCCGCCTGGCAAAGGCTTGGCGAACAAGCGGCTCACCGCAGCTTCTCGGCAACGCGCATGACGGCGCTACGCGAACGTGGGTTGGCCTTGAGCTCGGCCTCGGAGGCGAACTGGGCCTTGCCGTGGACCTTGATCTTCGGCTCGAAATGCTTGTGCTGGACCGGCAGGTTGCGCGGCAGGTTGTCGGCCTCGCCCTTGACCAGCTTGCGCATGAACAGCTTGACGATGCGGTCTTCCAGGGAATGGAAGCTGATCACCACCAGGCGCCCGCCGACCTCCAGCGCATCGAGCGCCGCTTCAAGGCCGGCTTCAAGATCGCCGAGTTCGTTGTTGACGTGAATGCGCAGGCCCTGGAAAGCACGGGTAGCCGGGTTCTTGCCCTTTTCCCAGGCCGGGTTGGCGACCTTGAGCACTTCAGCCAGGTCGGCGGTACGGGTGAACGGGGTTTCTTCGCGGCGCAGCACCACGGCACGGGCCATGCGCTTGGCAAAGCGCTCTTCGCCGTATTCCTTGAAGACCCGGGCGATTTCTTCTTCGGGGGCGCTGGCAATGAACTCGGCAGCGCTGACGCCGCGGGTCGGGTCCATGCGCATGTCCAGCGGGCCATCGTTGAGGAAACTGAAGCCGCGCTCAGGATCGTCCAGCTGTGGCGACGACACGCCCAGGTCGAGCAGGATGCCGCTGACCTTGCCGGCCAGGCCGCGTTCGGCGACTTCGGCGCCGAGTTCGGCAAAACTGCGCTGCACAATGACAAAGCGGCCGTCTTCGGCCGCCAGCGCTTGCCCGGTGGCAATCGCTTGAGGATCTTTGTCAAAACCCAGCAGCCGGCCCTGCGGCCCGAGCTTGCTGAGGATCAAGCGGCTATGCCCGCCGCGCCCGAAGGTGCCATCCAGATAGCAGCCATCGGCGCGTACGGCGAGAGCCTCGACGGCTTCGTCAAGCAGTACGGTGATGTGGTTAAAGCCGCTATCTATAGTCACAGGATCAAATCACGCAGTTCATCAGGCATGGCGCCCGGTTGTTGAATAGCTGCAAGGTCGGCTGCCGAAACCGCGTTCCAGGCATCCTCGTCCCACAGCTGAAATTTGTTCAGTTGCCCCACCAGCATTGCCTTCTTGTCGAGCTTGGCGTACTCGCGCAAACGCGGCGGCACCAGGAAACGCCCGCTGCCATCAAGCTCCAGATCCACCGCATTGCCGATCAGCAAGCGCTGCAGGCGACGGTTCTCTTCACGCAATGACGGCAAGGCGCGCAACTTGGCTTCAATCAGCTCCCACTCATCGAGGGGATACACGCATAAACAGGGATCAACCGCATCGATGGTCACGATCAACTGCCCGGAACTACGCGAATCGAGCTCGTCACGGTACCGGCTCGGCATTGCGAGTCGGCCCTTTGCGTCGAGGTTGATGGCGTTGGCTCCGCGGAACACGGCTGCGATTCCCCACAATGTTAGCGTTTTTGTGCCAGAAAACCCACTTCATGCCACTTTCTGCCACTTGCGCACACTATAGGAATCCGCCTACCACACCGTCAAGGCGCGCTTATAAGGAAATCCCTTACAGATCGGAGATTTAGCGCACACGGAGAAGGCAAAAGGGTAAATCGGAGGGGATTTTGACGAAAAAAATCAAACTCACTCAGATGGATAGAGCGCGAACTTAAAGTGATTTATTAAGAGTAAGATTTTTTTGGTATTACAAAGACGCATCTGCTATCGATTCAAGCAGGAGGGGAAAAGGTGGAGAGTCGATCTGTAAGCCGGGTTCTGTCGAGGACAGTCATTCCTCTACGACGGCCATCACTGGACGCCTTTAGCAACCTACCCGGTTCCAACGCGGGCCGCGCCATATGGAACCCTATTTGGTCTTGCTCCGAGTGGGGTTTACCTAGCCATGAACTGTTGCCAGTCATGCGGTGCGCTCTTACCGCACCTTTTCACCCTTACCGGCACCGAGGTGCTTAGGCGGTTATTTTCTGTGGCACTTTCCGTAGGCTCGCGCCCCCCAGGCATTACCTGGCACTCTGCCCTATGGAGCCCGGACTTTCCTCCCCCCTCTATTGCGAAACAATAGAAGGCAGCGACTGTCCAATCGACTCTCCGCCACAAAGGTTAACGGTAGCGAGCGTCAAGAACAAGCGATAAAACCGATAATGTCACTATAACATCAGTGGGCTTTCTGTTTTTCCAGCGCCACCTGGTACAGCAGGTTCTTGCGTACGCCGGTAATTTCCGCCGCCAGGGCTGCCGCGCGCTTGAGCGGCATCTCCGCCAGCAGCAGGTCGAGAATGCGCATCGCCTCGCTATTCACCGCCTGCTCATCTTCCGGCGCGCTATAGCCCGCCACCAGCACCACGCACTCGCCACGCTGCTGATTGCTGTCGGCCTCGACGAAAGCGCGCAGTTCAGCCAGAGGCAAGCCCTTGAGGGTCTCGAAGGTCTTGGTCAGCTCGCGGGCCAGCAGCGCCGGACGCTCACCACCAAACACCTCTTCCATATCCTGCAGACACTCGAGGATCCGGTGCGGCGCTTCGTAGAAGATCAGCGTACGCGGCTCTTCCTTGACCTGACTCAGGCGCGCACGACGCCCTACAGCCTTGGCCGGCAGGAAGCCTTCGAAGATAAAACGGTCCGATGGCAGGCCGGCGGCCGACAGCGCCGCGATCAGGGCACAGGCGCCCGGGACCGGCACCACCGCAATGCCCGCGGCACGGGCCTGACGCACCAGGTGATAACCAGGATCGGAAATCAGCGGCGTGCCGGCATCGGAAATCAGCGCAACGTTATCCCCGGCCAGCAAGCGGGTGAGAAAGCGGCTGCCCTCATCACGCTCGTTGTGCTCATGGCAGGCGGCCAAGGGGGTATTGATGCCGAAGTGCTGCAACAGACGAATGGAGTGACGGGTGTCCTCAGCGGCAATCAACGCCACATCGCCGAGCACTTTCAGCGCCCGGGCACTCATGTCATCCAGGTTGCCGATTGGCGTGGCCACCACGTAAAGCGTGCCCGAAGTGGATTGGGAAGCCCCTGGAACATCAGTCACTGCATACACCTGTCGTCATGATCAAAGCGCCATTGTAGCCCGAGACCCGGCAACATTGGGCAACCAGGATCACCGCAAACCGGTGTTCCAGCACCTATATTGAAGGATTAACGCCAGCAAGATCGCGCCCCGGCCAGCGCTTGGGTACAATCGCCCGTTAATTTGATCGAGTAACAGGACCCTTACATGATCGCTTGCCTGCGGCTGTTCACAGCCCTTTGCCTCGCCGCCCTGCTGGCAGCCTGCGCCAGCTCGCCCTCGTCGAGCCTCGGCGAACTGCCGCGCACACCGGATGCCAGCATCGAGCAACTGCTTGAACAGGCCACTACCAGCAAGACCCCGGAGCAAGCAGCACTGCTGCGCCTGAGCGCCGCCGACCTGGCCTACAAGCAAAAGGACAATGCCCGCGCCGCGCGCATCCTCGAGCAAGTGCCGCTGGAGCAGCTCAAACCGGCCCAGCAGATGTTCGCCAGTACCCTGGCGGCAGAACTGGCCATGAGCCGCAACCAGCCCAAGCTGGCCCTGACCGCCCTGAGCCACCCGAGCCTGGCGCGCCTGAACGAACTGCCGGAGGATCAACAGATCCGCACCCGCAACGTGCATGCCATGGTACTGGAAGCCAACGGCCAGCCCCTGGCTGCTGCCCAGGAGCGCGTGCAACTGACGCCGCTGCTCAAGGGCAATGCCGCCAACGCCAACAATGACGCGATCTGGAACCTGGTGGCGGCAGTTCCGCGCGACCAGCTCAAAGGCTTGAGCGCCGGTACCGACACCATGGCTGGCTGGGCCAGCCTGGCCCTGGCGGTCAAAGGTGCCGGCACTGTCGAACAGCAACAAGCCGCCATCGACGCCTGGCGCACGCAGCATGCCGATCACCCGGCCGCCGCCCAACTGCCGCCATCGCTGATCAAGCTGATGGAACTGACCAGCCAGCCGCTGACCAAGATTGCCCTGCTGCTGCCACAGGAAGGCCAGCTGGCCGGCGTCGCCCGCGCCCTGCGTGACGGCTTCATGGCCGCGCACTTCCAGGCCCAGCAAGCCGGGCAGAAGCCGCCAACCATCGAAGTCTTCGACAGCTCGCGACTGACCTCGCTGGATGACTTCTATCGCCAGGCCCAGGCCTCGGGCGTGCAACTGGTGGTTGGCCCACTGGAAAAACCGCTGGTGAAAAAGCTCGCCGCCTACCCGCAGCTGCCTATTACCACCCTGGCCCTGAACTACAGCGACGCCGGCCAGAAAGGCCCGGAGCAGCTGTATCAGTTCGGTCTCGCCGCCGAAGACGAAGCCCGTGAAGTGTCCCGTCGCGCCCGCGCCGACGGCATGGTTCGCGCCGTAGCCCTGGTGCCAAAAGGCGAATGGGGCGACCGCGTGCTCAAGGCCTTCCGCCAGGACTGGGAAGCCAACGGCGGCAGCCTGCTGGCCGCCCAGCACATCGATCAGCCAGTGGCCCTGGCTCAGCAGATCGCTGACCTGTTCCAGCTGCGCCAGAGCGAAGGCCGCGCCAAGAGCCTGCAAAACACTGTAGGCGGTGCGGTATCGGCCCAGCCTTCGCGCCGCCAGGACATCGACTTCATCTTCCTTGCCGCCACCCCGCAGCAAGGCCAGCAGATCAAGCCGACCCTGAACTTCCAGTACGCCGGCGACGTTCCGGTGTACGCCACCTCGCACGTGTACAGCGCCAACGGCGACGCCAACCAGTACAACGACCTCACCGGCGTGCGCTTCTGCGATACCCCGTGGCTGCTCGACAGCGGCAATCCGCTGCGTCAGCAGGTCGAGCGCCAGTGGCCACAAGCTGCCGGCAGCCTGGGCCGCCTGTACGCCATGGGCATCGACGCCTTCAGCCTGGCACCGCGTCTGGGCCAGCTGCGCGCGCTGCCTGAAAACCGCATCGACGGCTTGTCCGGCAGCCTGAGCATGAACGAGAACCAGCGCATCGAGCGGCAACTGCCCTGGGCCGAGTTCTCCGGCGGCCAGGTCAAACGCCTGCCCGATACGCCACGCTGATGCCCGCCAGTTCGCGCCAACAGGCCGGCCAGGCCGCCGAACGGCAAGCCCTTGAATACCTTCAGGGGCAAGGCCTGCAGCTACTGGCGCAGAACTGGCGATGCAAACGCGGCGAGCTTGATCTGGTCATGCTCGACAGCGATACAGTAGTATTCGTCGAAGTCCGCTACCGGCTGCACGCGGACTTTGGCGGTGCCCTGGCCAGTATCGACGGGCGCAAGCAGGACAAACTGGTGCTAGCCGCCGAGTCTTTTCTGCAAAAGGAAACACGCTGGGCCAACCACCCCTGCCGTTTCGATGTCATCGCCTTGCAAGGCAAAGGCCATTCGGGCCCAGCACTGAACTGGCTGAAAAATGCCTTCGAGTGCTGAACCCGCGATCGCTGCGCCCCATTACCCCTACAACTTTTTTTGCTCTTTGCTTCACGGGCTGCACAGTCATGTGCCGGGACCTTTTTTGTATACTCCCGACGCGCCCGGCCAGCCGCCCTACTTAAGGTCACACTGATGGACATGCAATCCCGAATTCGCCAGCTTTTTCAGGCCAGTATCAACACCAAGCAACAGGCGATGGAAGTCCTTGCACCACACATCGAGCAAGCCAGTCAGGTCATGGTCAATGCGCTGCTCAACGAGGGCAAGATGCTTGCCTGCGGCAACGGCGGCTCGGCCGGCGATGCCCAGCACTTCTCTTCCGAACTGCTCAACCGCTTCGAGCGCGAACGCCCGAGCCTGCCGGCCATCGCCTTGACCACCGACAGCTCGACCATCACCTCGATCGCCAACGACTACAGCTACAACGAAATCTTCTCCAAGCAGATCCGCGCCCTGGGCCAACCCGGCGATGTACTGCTGGCAATTTCGACCAGCGGTAACTCGGCGAACATTATTCAGGCGATCCAGGCCGCACATGATCGCGAAATGATTGTCGTAGCTCTGACCGGACGCGATGGCGGCGGCATGGCCTCGCTGCTGCTGCCTGAAGACGTCGAGATTCGCGTTCCGGCCAACGTCACCGCACGTATCCAGGAAGTCCACCTGCTGGCGATCCACTGCCTCTGCGACTTGATCGACAGCCAATTGTTCGGGAGTGAAGAATGACCCCTAACCGCCTCGGCCTGATGGCCCTGACCCTGTGCCTGAGCCTCACCGGTTGCAGCTCGGTGCTCACTGCCACCCGCGATACGCCAATCGAGGACGATCGCGGCACCCGTACCTTCGGCAGCAAAATTGATGACTCGCTGATCGAAACCAAAGTATCGGTCAACGTCGCCAAGGCCAGCCCTGACCTGGACAAGAGTTCGCACATCGTCGTCAGCAGCTACAACGGCATCGTCCTGCTCGCCGGGCAGACCCCGCGCGCCGACCTCAAGAGCCTGGCCGAACAGGCTGCCAGCCAGGTCCAGCGAGTGAAAAAGGTGCACAACGAGCTGCAGGTGCTGCCGCCCTCCTCGATCCTGGCGCGCAACAATGACGCCTGGCTGACCACCAAGATCAAGACCCAGATGCTCACCGACAGCAGCATCCCCGGTTCGCGCATCAAGGTGATCACCGAGAACGGCATCGTCTACCTGCTCGGCCTGCTGACCCAACAGGAAGCCACCCGTGCCACCAACCTGGTGCAGGGTGTGTCGGGCGTGCAGAAGATCGTCAAGCTGTTCGAATACATCGACTGATTCCCCAGGGCCACTCCCACAGCGAGGTTTACGCCAATCCTGTGGGAGCTGGCCTTGCCAGCGATGGGGCGCAAAGCGCCCCCAGCCTTTACATCCACCCGCTTAGGAAGTCCCCATGAAAAACGGCCTGCTACCAACCTTGCTGATTGGCGCCCTCGCCACCCTGGCCGGCTGCTCCACCCCAAGCCAGATCACCCTCAACGACGGCCGCGAATTCCAGGCAGTCGACGCGCCGTACTACGATCGCGCCGCCGGCTTCTACGAGTTCAAGCAGCTCGATGGCAAGGTGATCAAGGTCAACAAGGACCAGGTCCGCACCATCACCGACCTGTAATCCAGGCCGGCAGACACAAAAAAGGCGATCCGCATGGATCGCCTTTTTCGTTACTTGACCACCTTCAGGCTCGGACGCCCGCTGGGCCGTGGCGGCTGGCCACCACCCTGCGGACCATCGTCATCCGGCTCAACGTTGTCGTCTTCCTCTTCATCTTCATCGTCGAGCAATGGCGGCTCGAGCTCGAAGACCATGCCCTGGCCGTTTTCCCGGGCATAAATACCCAGAATCGCACCGGCCGGCACGAACAGGGTGTGGGCGACGCCGCCAAAGCGGCCCTCGAAGCTCACTGCTTCGTTATCCATGTGCAGGTGACGTACGGCATTGGGTGAGATGTTCAGGACGATCTGACCGTCACTGGCGAAGCTCTGGGGTACCTGGACGGCCGGGTATTCGGCATTGACCAGCATATGCGGTGTGCAGTCGTTGTCCACGATCCACTCATAGAGTGCACGTACCAAATAGGGGCGACTGGAGTTCATCGACAGCTCCTTAAAACCTAGCGCATTTCACGTTCAGCAGCGGACAGGCTTGCCTGGAAGGCTTCGCGGGCAAACTGTCGCTCCATGTAATCGAGCAACGGCTTGGCCGGCCGCGGCAGTTCGATACCCAACACTGGCAAACGCCAGAGTATGGGCAATAGACAACAATCGACCAGACTTTGCTCCTCACTGAGGAAACAAGGCTTGTCGGCAAACAACGGCGACACCCCGGTCAGGCTCTCGCGCAATTCCTTGCGCGCCTGGACGCGTGCAGGCTCCTTGCTACGCGGGTCGAGTATCAGGTCGACCAGCGCACACCAGTCGCGCTGGATGCGGTGGATCAGCAGGCGGCTGTTGGCCCGCGCCACTGGATACACCGGCAACAGCGGCGGATGCGGGTAACGTTCATCGAGGTATTCCATCACCACGGTCGACTCGTACAACGCCAGGTCGCGATCGACCAGGGTTGGCACGCTGCCATAGGGGTTCACTTCAACCAGCTTGGGCGGCAGGCGACCAGGATCGACGTTGATGATCTCGACGCTGACACCCTTCTCGGCGAGAACGATGCGCACCCGATGAGAATAATGGTCAGCGGGGTCGGAGTAGCAGGCTAACCGGTTGGTCACGCCCATAGTGGTCCTCCTCGCGTATGAATTTATAAATGCTGCAAATGCAAACGCGCCCTGCGAGCGCCCCTGTGAATCCAGAGGCGCCCCAGGGCGCGTTCAACTACCAGAAACTACTGCGTGATCAGTGCACGTCCTTCCAGTATTCGCGCTTGAGCAGGTAAGCGAATACGAAGAAGAAGGCCAGATACAGCAGCACATAGGTGCCGATGCGCTGGCTTTCCAGTTTGACCGGGTTAGCCGAGTAGGCCAGGAAGGTCACCAGGTTCTTGACCTTCTCGTCGAACTGCTCTGGCGTCAGGGTACCGGATTTCGGCTCCACGGTCAGCTGGTCACATGCTTCATGGGTCAACGGCGAGCCGGTCAGCGGGTCGTATTGCTTCTTGCCATCGACCACGGTCTGCACTTGCTTGCAGCCGATCACCTGGTTGCCCTGCAGGCCAACCAGCACGTTAGGCATGCCGACGTTGGGGAAAACCTTGTTGTTCACCCCGTACGGACGCGACTTGTCTTCATAGAAGCTACGCAGGTAGCTGTACAGCCAATCGGTACCACGGACCCGGGCAACCAGGGTGAGGTCGGGCGGCGCGGCACCAAACCAGGTCTTGGCATCTTCAGGCTTCATGCCGATCTTCATGTGGTCGCCAATCTTGGCGCCGGTGAACACCAGCTTCTCGAGCATCAGCTCGTGAGGAATACCCAGGTCGTCAGCCACGCGCTCGTAACGCTGGAACTTGGCGCTGTGGCAACCCATGCAATAGTTGGCGAAGGTGCGTGCGCCGTCCTGCATGGCGGCCTTGTCGGTCAGGTCGATATCGACCTTGTCCAGCTCCAGGCCGTGTTCGGCGGCGAAGGTGAACGCGGGCATCACTGCCAGAATCAATACTGCAAATAGCTTTTTCATCAGCCAGTCACCCTTTCCGGAACCGGTTTGGTCTTCTCGAGCCGGGTGTAGAACGGCATCAGAAGGAAGTAGGCGAAATACAGGAAGGTGCATACCTGCGACAGCAGCGTACGGCCCGGGGTAGGCGCCAGAACGCCGAGCACACCGAGGATCACGAACGAGATGCAGAACACCAGCAGCCAGACCTTGCTCATCCAGCCCTTGTAGCGCATGGACTTGACCGGGCTGCGATCCAGCCACGGCAGGACGAACAGCACGGCAATCGCAGCGCCCATGGCGATCACGCCCAGGAGCTTGTCCGGCACCGCCCGCAAGATTGCGTAGAACGGAGTGAAGTACCAGACCGGGGCAATGTGCTCAGGGGTCTTGAAGGCGTTGGCCTGTTCGAAGTTCGGTTTTTCCAGGAAGTAACCGCCCATTTCCGGGAAGAAGAACACGATGGCGCAGAACACGAAGAGGAACACGACGACGCCGACGATATCCTTCACGGTGTAGTAAGGGTGGAACGCGATGCCGTCCAGCGGCACGCCGTTTTCGTCCTTGAGCTTCTTGATGTCGACGCCATCAGGGTTGTTCGAACCCACTTCGTGCAGCGCCAGGATGTGCAGCACCACCAGGCCGAGAATGACGATCGGCAGGGCCACCACGTGCAGGGCGAAGAAGCGGTTCAGGGTGATCCCGGAGATCAGGTAGTCACCGCGAATCCACTGGGTCAGGTCGTCGCCGATCACCGGAATGGCACCGAACAGCGAGATGATCACCTGGGCACCCCAGTAGGACATCTGGCCCCACGGCAGCAGGTAGCCCATGAAGGCTTCGGCCATCAGCGCCAGGTAGATCAGCATGCCGAACACCCAGACCAGCTCGCGAGGCTTCTGGTACGAGCCGTACAGCAGGCCGCGGAACATGTGCAGGTAGACGACGATGAAGAACGCCGACGCGCCGGTGGAGTGCAGGTAGCGCAAGATCCAGCCGTACTCGACGTCACGCATGATGTATTCGACCGAGGCGAACGCCTCTTCGGCCGAAGGGGTGAAGCTCATGGTCAGCCACACACCGGTGACGATCTGGTTGACCAGCACCAACAGGGCCAGGGAGCCGAAGAAGTAGAAGAAGTTGAAGTTCTTCGGTGCGTAATACTTGCTGAGATGGTCTTCCCACATCTTGGTCGCGGGGAAGCGGGCGTCAACCCAATCCATGAACTTACTCATCACGCGTTCTCCTGATCGACGCCGACGACAATGATGTCGTCCGACTCATAAGAGTGCGGCGGCACTGGCAGATTGAGCGGCGCCGGCTGAGATTTGTAGACGCGGCCAGCCAGGTCGTAATGGGAACCGTGGCACGGGCAGAAGTAGCCACCGACCCACTTCGGACCCAGGTCGACAGGTGCCACTTCCGGCCGGAAGGTCGGCGAGCAGCCCAGGTGGGTGCACAGACCGACCAGCACGAGGATTTCCGGCTTGATCGAGCGGTTCGACGGATCGACGTAGGTGGGTTGAACCGATGCCTTGGACTCAGGGTCGGAGAGATCGCCGGTGATCTTCTTGAGGTTGCCGAGAATCTCTTCGGTACGACGAACGATGAACACCGGTTGACCGCGCCACTCAGCAATCATCTGCTGACCAGGCTCTACCTTGGCGATATTGACCTTCACCGGTGCACCTGCGGCTTTCGCCTTGGCACTGGGGAACCATGACCCTACGAACGGGACCGCAGCCCCCACCGCTCCTGCAGCACCCACCACGGACGTGGCTGCTACGAGGAAGCGACGCCGGCCTGCATTGACGCCGTCATTGCTCATTCAGTCCTCTCCCATCAGCTTTAATGGCCTGTTGCAACAGGCATCTACTAAGTAATTTCTGAACTGCTAAAAATTTGCCGCATGGTAATGAAAAGACCCTTCTCTGACAAGGTGATTAGCCTTGTGCCACCCCGCTATCCCTTATAACTCTTGACTTGCGTCTATGCGGCAAGTTGTCACAGCAAACAACAGCATAGTTATTCAAGACATAAAAAAAGCCCGGTTCCACCAGGAACCGGGCTTTTTTTGAACACCGAAGCGAAATTAACGCTTGGAGTACTGAGGACGCTTACGTGCTTTACGCAGACCCACTTTCTTACGCTCGACTTCACGAGCGTCGCGGGTGACGTAGCCAGCACGACGCAGAGCGCCACGCAGGGTTTCGTCGTAGTCCATCAGTGCACGGGTGATACCGTGACGGATCGCACCGGCCTGGCCGCTGACACCACCACCGATAACGGTGACGTAGATGTCGAACTTTTCGGTGGTCTCGGTCAGTTCCAGCGGCTGGCGTACTACCATGCGCGCGGTTTCACGACCGAAGAACACGTCCAGAGAACGGTTGTTGATGGAGATGTTACCGGTACCTGGACGCAGGAAAACGCGAGCGGTTGCGGTCTTGCGACGGCCAGTGCCGTAATTTTGAGTCGCCGACATAATGAACTATTCCGTTAAATCTTCAGTTCTTGGGGCTGCTGAGCAGTATGAGGGTGAGTAGCGCCCGCATAGACTTTCAGCTTACGGTACATGTCGCGACCCAGTGGGTTCTTAGGCAGCATGCCTTTAACCGCGGTCTCGATCACGCGCTCTGGGGCCTTGGCGATCAACTTCTCGAAGTTGATTTCCTTGATACCGCCCGGGAAGCCGGAGTGGGAGTAGTACATTTTGTCCGAAGTCTTGGCACCAGTGACACGAACCTGCTCGGCGTTGATGACGACGATGTAGTCGCCGGTGTCAACGTGAGGAGTGTACTCTGGCTTGTGCTTGCCACGCAGACGGCTCGCGATCTCAGTGGCCAGACGACCCAGGGTCTTGCCAGCAGCGTCAACGACGAACCAGTCGCGCTTTACTGTTTCCGGTTTAGCAGTAAAAGTTTTCATTCTTTATAGCCTCAGGGGCCGCCCAGCGAAAATAAGACGGCAGATCTTACTGGATAGTGCGCACCTTGACAAGTCAAGGACACAGCCGCACACGGACGCTATCGGGGGCTCGGGTCAGCGCGTCCAATATTCGGCAGGGTTCTTCTATGGAGCGGGGCATCACTTCCGCTGCACGGAGAGGGGCTGAATTATCCAGATTGCGAAAAAAAATTCAACCTGCTTTTATGCTTCTTTTAGACAGGAAGCAGCCGAATGGACTATCGCCAGCTGGGCCGAACCGACCTCAACGTCAGCGCCCTGTGCCTGGGCAGCATGACCTGGGGCGAGCAGAACGACCAGGCCCAGGCCTTCGCCCAGATCGAACGGGCCAAGGCCGCCGGGATCAACTTCATCGATACTGCCGAGATGTACCCGGTCCCTCCCCGCCCGGAAACCTACGCCGCCACCGAGCGCATGATCGGCAACTGGTTCAGCCAGCGCGGCGACCGTGCCCAGTGGATCCTGGCCAGCAAGGTGGCCGGGCCCGGCAATGGCATCAACCATATTCGCGACGGCCTGCTCAAGCACAACCGCCAGCACATCGTCGCGGCCCTGGACGACAGCCTCAAGCGCCTGCAGACCGACTGGATCGACCTCTACCAGTTGCACTGGCCCGAGCGCAGCACCAACTTCTTCGGCAAGCTGGGTTACCAGCACGCGCCGCAGGACCTGTTCACCCCGCTGGAAGAAACCCTTGAAGTGCTCGACGAGCAGGTCAAGGCCGGCAAGATCCGCCACATCGGCCTGTCCAACGAAACCCCGTGGGGCACCATGAAATTCCTGCAACTGGCCGAAAGCCGTGGCTGGAGCCGTGCGGTTTCAATCCAGAACCCCTACAACCTGCTCAACCGCAGCTTCGAGGTCGGCCTGGCGGAGATCGCCATCCGCGAACAGTGCGGCCTGCTGGCCTACTCGCCACTGGCCTTCGGCATGCTCTCGGGCAAGTATGAAGACGGTGCGCGCCCGGCCGATGGCCGCCTGACCCTGTTCAACCGCTTCTCGCGCTATTCCAACCCACAGACCGTGAGCGCCTGCAGCCGCTACGTGAAGCTGGCCCGCGACCATGGCCTGGACCCGGCGCAGATGGCCCTGGCCTTCGTCACTCGCCAGCCGTTCGTGACCAGCAACATCATCGGTGCGACAACGCTTGCGCAACTGGACAGCAACCTGGCCAGCATCAACCTGAAGCTCACTGACGAGCTGCTGGCGGGCATCGAGGCCATCCATCAGGACCAGCCCAACCCCGCGCCCTGAGACGCGATCCCGGTTCCCACAAACAAGGTGGGAACCGAGGGTAGACACAATCGCCAAAAAATAAGACGATCCAGCCGGTGATTGACCACTCTACCCTATAAGAATAAAGAAAATGATGTTTACCCAACCCACGGCGTCCTTGCGGCGCGTCAGCATCCTGGCCATCGACAACGTCTTTGCATCGACCCTGATGCAGGCCAAGGACTTCTTCCACCTGGCCAGCCTGCGCTACAGCAAGCAATTGGGGCTGGGCCTGCAATCGATGTTCGAAACCCGCCTGGTAAGCCCTGACGGCCTGCCGGTGCGCAGCTTCAGCGACGTGACACTGCCGGTCGACAGTGGCCTGGAAGCCGCCGACATCATCATCCTGCCGGCCTTCTGGGACGATTTCGATGCCCTTTGCCAGCGCTACCCGCAGGTACTGCCCTGGTTGCGCGAGCAGCATGCCCGCGGTGCCGTGCTGTGCGGCGAGGCCAGCGGGGTGTTCTGGCTGGCCGAAGCTGGCCTGCTCGATGGCAAGGAGGCGACCACCTACTGGCGTTTTTTCAGCCAGTTCGCCGAGCGCTTTCCCAAAGTCAGCCTCAACCAGGACAAGCACCTGACCGACGCCGACAACCTCTACTGCGCCGGCGGCACCACCTCGGCCTGCGACCTGTACATCTACCTGATCGAGCGTTTCTGCGGGGCCAACGTGGCGCAAGCAGTGGCCCGCGACATCCTCTACGAAGTGCAGCGCAACTACACCCCGGGGCGCATGGGCTTTGGCGGGCAGAAGCTGCACCAGGACCTGATCATCCTGCAGATCCAGCACTGGCTCGAGGAGCATTTCGCCGACAAGTTCCGCTTCGAGGACGTCGCCCGCAACCACGGCATGAGCATCCGCAACTTCATGCGCCGCTTCCAGAGCGCCACCGGTGACAAGCCGCTGCACTACCTGCAACGGCTACGGATCGAAACGGCCAAGGGCTTGCTGTCGGGCACACGCAAGAGCATCAAGACCATCAGCTATGAAGTTGGCTACGACGATGCGAGTTTCTTTGCCCGGTTGTTCAGGCAGCACACGGAGTTGTCGCCGAATCAGTATCGGCAGCAGTTTATGCAGGAGGCCTGAAAGGCCTCCTCAGCTTCAAGCTTCAAGCTTCAAGCTTCAAGCGGCAAGCAAGAGCAAGAGCAAGAGCAGGATCAAGAGCAACGCGCGGTCGGCTCTTGATCCTGCTTGCAGCTTGAAGCTTGAAACTTGCAGCTGCTTTTAAGGCTTATGCGCCCGCGACAGGAATTCGTGGGACTGCATTTCCAGCAAGCGGCTCAGGGTCCGCTGGAATTCGAAGGTCAGGCGACCACCGGTGTACAGGTCCTTGAGCTCAACCTCGGCCGAGATGATCAGCTTGACGTTGCGGTCATAGAATTCGTCGACCATGTTGATGAAGCGCCGGGCGATGTCATCGGTCGCCACGCTCATCTGCTCGACGTCGCTCAGCAGCACGGCATGGAAGATCTTGCCCAGTTCGATGTAGTCGTTCTGGCTGCGCGGGCCGTCGCACAGTTCGCGGAATTCGAACCAGGCCACGTCGTCGCAGGTGCGCAGGGCACGAATTTCACGGTTCTCGATCACCAGTACATCGTTCTCGACCGCCTGGGTGCATTCCGGCGTCAGCGCGCGGAAGCTCTTGCGCAGGCTTTCGTGGGCCGCTTCGTCGAGCGGGAAGTGGAACAGCTCGGCTTGCTCCAGGTGGCGCAGGCGATAGTCGACGCCGCTGTCGACGTTGACGATCTCGGTGTTCTGCTTGATCAGGGCGATCGCCGGCAGGAAGCGCGCACGCTGCAGGCCGTCCTTGTACAGGCCATCAGGGACGATGTTGGAGGTCGCCACCAGGGTCACGCCGTTCTTGAACAGCTCCTCCATCAGGGTGCCGAGGATCATCGCGTCGGTGATGTCGGAGACGAAGAACTCGTCGAAGCAGATTACCCGCGCCTCTTCCGAGAAGCGCTTGGCAATGATGGTCAGCGGGTTCTTCTCGCCCTTGAGGGTTTTCATTTCCTCGTGGACGCGCTTCATGAAGCGGTGGAAGTGCGTACGCACTTTCTGCTTGAACGGCAGCGCCTCGAAGAAGGTATCGACCAGGTAGGTCTTGCCGCGGCCTACCCCACCCCAGAAGTACAAGCCCTTGACCGGTGCCTGGTCCTTCTTGCCAAACAGCTTGCCGAACACACCCGGCTTGTTGTTCTGCGCCGCGATCAGATCGTCGTACAGGCGCTGCAGATGACGCACTGCAGTTTCCTGCGCCGCGTCATGGAAGAATTCGGGACGTTTCAGATCTGCTTGATATCGTTCTAGGGGCGTCATAATTCGTTAGCAAGGTAACAAAAACGGGCCGTCACTGTAGCGACGGCCCCGGATAATGGCAATCAGACTTGCGATAAGCCGTTCAGTCCTGCTGTGGCACCAGGGCCGCTCGCAGGGTTTCGATCGCCGCGTCGCGGGCAGCGGCATCGGCGAACTGCGGGCCGTCGCCGACGCACTCGCCTTCCAGCCACAGGCTGAAGCCCAGGCCTTCGTGGCGCACATCGAGCTCACCGCCCTGTTGCAGTTGCTTGCTCACCACACCTGCGGTCTTGCCGTCGGCGAAGTTGCGCGACAGCAGCAGTTGCTCGCCATCAGCGGCCAGCAGGCGGAAGCGGAAGCTGCCGTCGTCTTCACGAAAACTGACGAAACGCGCCGTCTTGGCCGCCTTCTTCTTGACCTGAACAGGCGCCTGCTCAATGTTGCGGAACGAGCGCAGGCCCACCGCTTCACGCAGTTGTTCGAGGAACGGCGTGGCCACCTTGCGGGCTTTCTGCGCACCGGCCAGGAGGATGTCCTCCAGGTCGGCCGGGCGGCCGATCAGTTGGTGATAACGCTCGCGCGGTTCACTCAGCTGGCCATCGAGCAGTTGGAACAGACGCTGCTTGGCCTCGCCCCAACCCAGGCCCTGGAGCAGTTCGCTACGGAACTCGTCGGCTTGCGCCGGGGTGGCGAAGGCCTGGAACAGGGTGAACAGGTGTGCGTTGTCCGGGTCCTTGGCTTCGCCCGGGGCCCGGGAGTCGGTGACGATGCGCGAGATGGCATCCTTCATGTCCTTGGCGCTGGTGAACAACGGGATGGTGTTGTCATAGCTCTTGGACATCTTGCGCCCATCCAGGCCCGGCAGGGTGGCCACGCTTTCCTCGATCAGCGCCTCGGGCATGGCGAAGAACTCCTTGCCCTGGCCGAACAGGTGGTTGAAGCGCTGGCCGATGTCGCGGGCCATCTCCACATGCTGGATCTGGTCGCGGCCGACCGGCACCTTGTTGGCGTTGAACATCAGGATGTCGGCGGCCATCAGTACCGGGTAGCTGTACAGGCCCATGCTGATCCCGGCATCCGGGTCTTCGCCGTTCTCGACGTTCTTGTCCACCGAAGCCTTGTAGGCATGCGCACGGTTGAGCAGGCCCTTGGCCGCGACGCAGGTCAGCAGCCAGGTCAGCTCGGGAATCTCGGGGATGTCGGACTGGCGATAGAACGTCACCCGCTCAGGGTCCAGGCCACCGGCCAGCCAGGTCGCGGCGATTTCCAGGCGCGAGCGCTGGATGCGCTGCGGGTCATCGCACTTGATCAGGGCGTGGTAGTCGGCCAGAAAGTAGAACGAGTCGACACCCGGTTCACGGCTGGCGAGGATCGCCGGGCGGATGGCACCGGCGTAGTTGCCCAGGTGAGGCGTGCCCGTGGTGGTGATACCGGTAAGGATGCGCGTAGTCATGGGTAATCGCTTATCAGGCTTGTATCAGTTCGAAAGGCGCGGCAGCACCAGTTCCTTGAGGTCGGTGAGCTTGCCATGAAAAAAGTGTCCGCATTCTGCCACTTTCAGCAGCTCATGGGGGCGCGGCAGTGCGTCGGACCAATCGTAGACGATCTGCGGATCGATCACTTCGTCGGTTTCCGGCTGGATCACGCTCAGTTCGCCCTGCTGCGGCAAGGGGTTATCACCCAGGCGCATCACCGCCGGAGCGACCATGAACAGGTGCTTGAGCGCAACGCCGCGGGCTTCCAGGCGTCCGCCGAGGCTGGCGGCGACGAAGCCGCCGAAGGAGAAGCCCATCAGCGTCAGTGGCAGCGCGGGGTGTTGCTCGCGCAGCCAGTCTACCGCCGCCTGGGCGTCGTCCACTTCACCGCTGCCCATGTCATGGCTACCGGCACTCTGGCCAACGCCGCGGTAGTTGAAGCGCAGGGTGATGTAGCCGGCATCGCGGGCGGTGCGCTGGAGCATCGACACCACCTTGTTCATCATGGTGCCACCCTGCACCGGGTTGGGGTGGCACAGCAGCACAACGCCGCGGGCGTCGGCGACATCGAGGTACAAGGCTTCCAGTTGGCCGACCGGGCCATCGATGAATACAGGGGTTTCGCGGATAAGCAAGGATAAACTCCGTGACCTCGGAAAGGGTCGACTCGTCTAGCTGAATGATTCTGTCTGAGATATTTGCGATCGTTCGCGGTATACAGCGCAGGTCCGAGCCGTTAACGTAAAGCAAAGCCGTTTATAGAGGAAGGACTCGTGGAACTCTCGCTCTTAGTTTGGTTGTTGCCGACCCTGGCCCTCGTCGTGGGTGTCGTCGTTGGTTTCCTGGTCGCCCGCCTGCTGCCCAATGCTGCGCCGAGCAGCACCCAGCGTCAGCTGGATGATATCCAGGAACGTTTCGACAGCTACCAGAATGAGGTGGTTACTCACTTCAACAGTACGGCTGCGCTGGTCAAGAAACTGACCCAAAGTTACCAGGACGTCCAGGATCACCTGGCCGAAGGCGCCAACCGCCTGGCCCTGGACGAACTCACCCGCCAACGCCTGCTGGCCGCCCTGCACTCCGAGGCCACCCAGGCCCCGCGTGATCGCCTGACCCCGCCGAAGGACACCGAGGTGCCGCGCGACTACGCACCGAAAGCGCCCAACGCGCCGGGCATGCTCGATGAGCATTACGGGCTCAAGCGCTGAGCAAAATAAAAGGCCCCTGTGAGGGGCCTTTTTTATAAGCGTCGCCTGCGTTGCGAGCGCTATGCGCTCGATCGCTGGCAAGGCCAGCGCCCACAGGGTCATATGGGCTACGCAGCAGCCCCTGCCAGCGTCAGCAGTACCAAGGCGCCTCCCCTTCCCGGTAACCATACTTCTCCCGCGCCGCATCCAGCACCCGCCGCTGCACCCCGCCCTGGCGCACCAGGCTGTGCAAGCTGGCCAGTACGATACTGAAGCGATCGACCTCGAAGAACCGCCGCAACTGCTGGCGGGTATCGCTGCGGCCAAATCCGTCAGTCCCAAGCGTCACATAAGGTGCTTGTACATACTCGGCAATCAGCTGCGGCCAGGCCCGCACATAGTCGGTCGCGGCGATCACCGGCGCCTCACCGTCCAGGCAGCGTTGCACATGGCTGATATTATCACTGCCCTGCCCCAGGCGGCTGGCGCGATCAGCATCCCGCGCCTCCCGCGCCAGCTCGCTGAAACTGGTGACACTGAACACTTCACTGGCAACCTGCCAATCGCTGGCCAGCAATTCACTGGCAGCAATGACTTCACGCAGGATCGCCCCGGAGCCGAGCAGGCGCACGCGCCCCTGGGCATCGGCCACCTGCTGTTCGACATAACGGTACATGCCGCGCAAGACCTCTTCATGCACCTGCACTGGCAGGGACGGCTGTGGATAGTTTTCGTTCATCACCGCGACATAGTGAAATTCGTCGCATTGTTCGACCAGCATGCGCCGCGCGGCGTATTCGAGGATCACCGCCAGTTCACCAGCAAAGCACGGCTCCCAGGCGCGGCAGTTGGGCACCATCGAAGCCATCACCAGGCTCGAACCGTCCTGGTGCTGCAACCCTTCCCCACCCAGCGTCGTGCGCCCGGCTGTGGCCCCCAGCAGCAGGCCACGGGCACGCTGGTCGGCGGCGGCCCAGATCAGGTCGCCGACACGCTGGAAGCCAAACATCGAGTAATAGATGTACACCGGCAGCATCGGCTCGCCATGCACTGCGTAGGACGTCGCCGCGGCCACCCAGGAAGAAATCGCGCCGGCCTCGGTGATGCCTTCCTCCAGCAGTTGGCCATCGCGCGCTTCCTTGTAGGACAGCAGCGACCCTGCGTCTTCCGGCTCGTAGCACTGCCCCTGGGGTGAATAGATGCCGATCTGGCGGAACAGGCTGGCCATACCGAAGGTGCGCGCCTCGTCGGCCACTATCGGCACCACACGCGGCCCCAACTGCGGCGCCTTGAGCCAGGCGCTGAGCATGCGCACGGCAGCCATGGTGGTGGACATTTCTTTGCCGTCGGCCTGCAGGGCGAAGCCGCCCATGGCCTCCAGCGCCGGTACCGGCACCGGACGCACATCGCTGCGCCGGGCAGGCAGCGGCCCACCAAGAGCGGCGCGACGCTCACGCAGATAGCGCATCTCCGGGCTGCCCTCGGCCGGCCGATAGAACTGCAACTGCTCAACCTGCGCATCCGACAGCGGCAAATGGAAACGGTCACGGAACGCCAGCAAGGCCTGCACATCGAGTTTCTTGGCCTGGTGCGCGGTCATCCGCGACTCGCCCGCAGCGCTCATGCCATAGCCTTTCTTGGTCTTGGCCAGGATTACCGTTGGCCGGCCCTTGCAGGCCTTGGCGGCGGCGAAAGCGGCATAAAGCTTGCGAAAATCGTGACCACCGCGCTTGAGTGCGTTGATCTCGGCCGAACTCATGTGCTCGACCAGCTTCTGCAAGGCCGGCTGCTGATTGAAAAAGTGCTCGAGGTTGTAGGCCCCATCCTTGGCCCCAAGGTTCTGGAACTGCCCGTCCGGTGTCGCCGCCAACTGGCGCAACAACACGTGCTCGGTGTCGCGCGCGAACAGTGGGTCCCACTCCGAGCCCCAGAGCACCTTGATCACGTTCCAGCCAGCGCCACTGAACAGTGCCTCAAGCTCCTGGATAATCTGGCCGTTGCCACGCACCGGGCCGTCGAGGCGCTGCAGGTTGCAGTTGACCACAAATGTCAGGTTATCCAGTTGCTCGCGGGCAGCCAGTGTCAAACCGGCAATGGATTCCGGCTCATCCATCTCGCCATCGCCAAACACCCCCCAGACATGCCGGGCGCTGGTGTCGAGCAACTGGCGGTTGTGCAGGTAGCGCATAAAGCGCGCCTGGTAGATGGCGTTGATCGGGCCGATGCCCATGGAGCCGGTGGGAAACTGCCAGAAGTCGGGCATCAGCCACGGATGCGGATAAGAGCACAGGCCGTTGCCGGCCACTTCCTGACGGTAGCTGGCCAGTTGTTCTTCGCTCAGGCGGCCTTCAAGAAAGGCCCGGGCGTAAATGCCCGGAGCCGAATGCGGCTGGAAAAACACCAGGTCAGCCGTACGCTGCTCAGCGCCCGCCTCACCGCGAAAGAAATACTGGAAACCGACTTCGAAAATCTCCGCAGCCGACGCATAGCTGGCGATATGCCCACCCAGGTCACCATAGGCATGGTTGGCCCGCATCACCATGGCCAGGGCATTCCAGCGCAGGATGCTGGTGATGCGTTCATCGAGCTCCAGATCGCCCGGATAGGCGCCCTGCTGTTCCACCGACAGCGTATTGCGATAAGCCGAAAACGCCTGGACGCCGCGCTCCAGCCCCAACTCACGGGCATGGGTTTGCAGCTGCTCAAGCAGAAACTGCGCACGCTCCGGGCCGCAGTGCAGCAGGGTCGAATCCAGCGCCTCCAGCCACTCGGCGGTTTCTCCCGGGTCACTGTCCAGCTGCGGATCGCCCGGACGCCGCGGCATACCTTCGCCAGGCACAAGGGTCATCATTGCCACCATTGCATTTGACCTCGTCCGTGAAGGGTTCAGGCGCAGGCCTTGAGCGCCTGTTGAATATCCGCCAGCAGATCGTCGATGTCCTCAAGCCCCACCGACAGCCTTACCAGCCCTTCAGAGATGCCGTACTGGGCACGCTCCTCTGGGGTATAGCTGGAGTGGGTCATGCTTGCCGGGTGCTGAGCCAGGGATTCGGCATCACCGAGACTGACGGCACGGCTGAACAATTGCAGGGCGTTCATGAAACGCCGCCCGGCGCTAATGCCGCCCTTGAGTTCGAAGGCGATCATGCCGCCAGGCAAGCGCATCTGCCGCTGGGCCAGCTCGTACTGGGCAAAACCGGGCAAACCGGGGTAATTGATCAGTTCGACTTCCGGCTGTTGCTGCAGGTATTCGGCGATGGCCTGGGCGTTACTGCAGTGGCGTTCCATGCGCAGGGTCAGGGTTTTCATCCCGCGCATGAGCAAGGCGGCGTCGTGCGGCGACATCACCGCACCGGTCATGTCCTTCAAGCCTTCCAGACGAATCCGATCGACCAGCGCCTTGCGCCCGACCACCAGGCCGGCAGTGATATCGCCATGGCCACTGAGGTACTTGGTCGCCGAATGCACCACCAGGTCGGCACCCAGCTCCAGCGGCCGCTGCAGGTACGGGGTGCAGTAGGTGTTGTCGACCACCACGCTGATATCGTGCGCGTGCGCAAGCTTGGCCACGGCGCCGATGTCGGTCATGTGCATGTTCGGGTTGGCCGGGGTTTCGAAGTAGATAACCCGGGTCTTGTCGCTGATCGCCGCAGCGACCGCGTGTAAATCGCTCATGTCGACATGCCGGACCTTGACCCCGAACTCGCCGATGCCATGGTGCAAAAAGGCGAAGGTGCAGCCGTACAGTGTCCGCCCTACCAGCACCTCATCGCCGGGGCGCAGCAGCGTCCATAGCGTGGCGGTGATCGCGCCCATTCCCGAGGCCAGTGCCAGCCCCGCTTCGCCGCCCTCCAGTGAGGCCATGCGTTGCTCCAGCAGGGCCAGGGTCGGGTTGGAGATACGGCTGTAGAAGTACCCGGCTTGTTCCCCGGCGAAGCAAGCAGCGCCGTACTCGACGGTAGGAAAAGCGAAGGTAGCCGTCTGATAGACCGGTGGCACAAGGGCCCCGTTGTGTTCCAGCGGATCGTAACCGTGGTGAATGGCGCGGGTGGCAAAACCTGTTTTGTTATTGGAGCCGCTCATGGCAAACAGCCTCTAGTGGTTTGTTATAAGCTTATGCCACTGAGGTGCTGATTTTTTTCCAAATGTAGCCGTCCCTGCGGGTGGTTATTGACATAAAAACAACAAATCCAGACCACGGAGGGTAAAACATGCCTACAGCCATCGACCGCACCGACCGCGCCTTGCTCGCAGCCCTGCAAGGCAACGCCCGGCTGACGGTGTCCGAACTGGCCGACCAGGTCTCGCTGACCACCTCGCCATGCTGGCGACGGGTGAAGTTGCTGGAAGAGTCCGGCTATATCACCGGCTACCAGGCCATCCTCTCGCCCAAGGCCCTGGGTTTTGGCGTGACCGCTTTCGTCAGCATCATGATGGACTCGCACACCAAGGAAATGGCCCGCGCCTTCGAGCAGCGGCTGATGGAAATCCCCGAAATCGTCGCCTGCCACAATATCTCCGGGCGCTATGACTTCCTCCTGGAAATCCTTGCCCGGGACCTGGAGTCATTCGGTGAGTTTGCGCGGGAAGTGCTGCAGACCTTGCCGGGGGTGAAGGAGATTTACTCGAGTTTCTCGTTCAAGGCGGTGAAGGAGAAACGGGTGATTCCGGTGTCGGAAAAGCACATCTGAGTTTACAACCAACAAAAAACCCCACCTGAGTGGGGTTTCCTGTTCAGCGCTAACGCTTAGATCGCGCCACGTTTGCGCAGCAGGTCCAGCACCTGTTTGACGCCGTCTTCCAGGCTGAGGTTCTGGGTGTCGATAACCAGGTCCGCATCCAGCGGTACGTCATACGGGAAACTTTCGCCCGGAATGTTGTCGCCACCGGCGGCATACAGGCCCTGCGGGTCACGCTCACGGCAAGCCAAAGGCGATGCCTGGACGTAGACGGTGAGCAAACGCTCCTTGCCGATCAGCGCCTTGGCCTGTTCGCGGCCTTCGGCATCCGGGGCGACGAAGGCGGCCAGGGTCAGCAGGCCGGCTTCGTTGAACTGACGCGCAACATGCGCGGCACGGCGCCAGTTCTCGGTACGCCCGGCACGGTCCTGCGGCAGGCCCTTGTTCAGGTCGTGACGCAGGTTCTGGCCATCGAGCACGTACACCGCACGGCCCATGTCGAACAGCTTGCGCTCCACGGCGTAGGCCAGGGTGCTCTTGCCCGCGCCCGAGAGGCCGCTGAACAGCACGGTGGCCGGCTGCTGGCCGAAGCGCAGGGCACGCTCTGCAGTGTCCACGTGGGCCAATTTGCCGTGCTGGCCGACGGTGCCATGAGGCACAACCGGTGGCGCGATGATCATGCCGGCGCCGACGGTGCCGTTGGTCAGGCGGTCGATGACAATAAAGGCACCGGTGGTGCGGTTGCTGTCATAGCCGTCCAGCGCGATCGGGGCGTCGAGGCTGACCTTGACCTTGCCGATCTCGTTGAGCTGCAGGGCACTGGCAGCGCCCTGCTCCAGGGTGTTCACATCGACCTTGTGGGCGATGCTGGCAATCGAGCCCGGCACATAGCTGGTGGCGCGCTTGATGTCGTATTTCTTGCCCGGCAGCATCGGCTCTTCAGCCATCCACACCAGCATGGCGTCGAACTGGTCGGTCACCGGCGGCACGTTGTCGGCATGTACCAGCAAATCGCCACGGGAGATGTCGATTTCGTCTTCCATGGTCAGGGTCACGGCTTGCCCTGGGCCGGCGTTTTCCAGCTCACCCTCGAAGGTGACGATGGACTTGACCCGGCTGCTCTTGCCCGACGGCAGCACGACGATTTCATCGCCCTTGTGCACCACGCCGCTGGCCAGGGTACCGGCAAAGCCACGGAAGTTCAGGTTCGGGCGGTTGACGTACTGCACCGGGAAGCGCAGGTCGGTGAAGTTGCGGTCGGCCGCGACTTCCACGGTTTCGAGGATTTCCATCAATGCCGGGCCCGAGTACCACGGCGAACGCTCGCTGCGGTTGACCACGTTGTCGCCCTTGAGCGCCGACATCGGCACGAAGTGCAGGCTGCTCGGGGTCATGTTGATAGCCTCGGCAAACTTCAGGTAGTCGGCCTTGATGCTGTCGAACACGCCCTCGTCGAAGCCCTTGAGGTCCATCTTGTTGACCGCAACGACAATGTGCTTGATGCCCAGCAACGAGGCAATGTAGCTGTGCCGACGGGTCTGGGTCTGCACGCCGTAGCGGGCATCGACAAGGATGATCGCCAGGTCGCAGGTGGACGCACCGGTGGCCATGTTGCGGGTGTACTGCTCATGGCCCGGGGTGTCGGCGATGATGAACTTGCGCTTGGCGGTAGAGAAGTAGCGGTAGGCCACATCGATGGTGATGCCCTGCTCGCGCTCGGCCTGCAGGCCGTCGACCAGCAACGCCAGGTCGATGTCGTCACCGGTGGTGCCGACTTTCTTCGAATCGCGGGTGATGGCTTCCAGATGATCTTCGTAGATCATCTTCGAGTCGTGCAGCAGGCGCCCGATCAGGGTGCTCTTGCCGTCATCGACGTTACCGCAGGTAAGGAAGCGCAGCAGCTCTTTACGTTCGTGCTGGGCCAGGTAAGCGAGGATGTCCTCGCTGATCAGATCAGATTGGTGGCTCATTACATTCAAGCTCCAAGCTGTAAGCTTCAAGCGGCAAGCTTGTCGGCATACAACTAGTCAGAAATTTTGTTGATCAACCCGCTCAGCATTCTTGAAAGCTCACGAGTCTCTGTAATCCACTCATTCGACAAAGGCTTTGGCAGATAGCCTACCTCTCCCCCGATGATGATCTGCGTACGCAACTCACCGCAGGAAGCCTTGGCAATACACAGATAACGAACCTTTTCTTTTGCCGTTCTCCGTTCCATGCCTTCAGCGATATTCGACGGGATAGAAAGTGCCGCCCGCGTGATCTGATCCTTGAATCCAAGATCCCGGCACACCCTCTGCTGCCTGTAAATCGCTACCGTCAAATCTTTGCTTCTCTGCCAAACAGCAAGCTTCTCAAAGTCCATTGTGAGCACTCTCACGCGCCCACAATGGGGCGGCAGCCGACAAAATCCAGAAGCTACGCATCTTGCTTCTAACTTGCAGCTTGCCGCTTGTAACTTGAAGCTTAGAAGTAACCTTGCCGTTTTTTGTCTTCCATGGAGCCGGCGCCATCGTGGTCGATGACGCGGCCCTGGCGCTCGGAAGTGCGCGTCAGGAGCATTTCCTGAATGATGTCGGTGAGGGTTTCGGCCTCCGACTCCACCGCGCCCGTCAACGGGTAGCAGCCAAGGGTACGGAAACGCACCTTCTTCTTGACGATACGGGCCTTTTCTTCCTCCGAGAGGTGCTCGAGGATGCGCGGGTCGTCGATCATGATCAGAGTGCCGTTCTTCTCGATCACTTCGCGTTCGGCCGCGAAGTACAGCGGCACGATCGGGATACCTTCGAGGTAGATGTACTGCCAGATGTCCAGCTCGGTCCAGTTCGACAGCGGGAACACGCGAATCGATTCGCCCTTGTTGACCTTGCCGTTGTACACGTTCCACAGCTCGGGACGCTGGTTCTTCGGGTCCCAGCGGTGCTTGCTGTCGCGGAACGAGTAGACGCGCTCCTTGGCCCGCGACTTCTCTTCGTCGCGGCGCGCACCACCGAAGGCGGCATCGAAGCCGTACTTATCGAGCGCCTGTTTCAGGCCCTCGGTCTTCATGATGTCGGTGTGCTTGGCACTGCCGTGGGTGAACGGGTTGATGCCCTGGGCGATGCCGTCCGGGTTGACGTGAGTGATCAGCTCCAGGCCCATTTCCTCGACCATCTTGTCGCGGAAGCTGTACATCTCCTGGAATTTCCACTGGGTGTCGACATGCATCACCGGAAACGGCAGCTTGCCCGGGAAGAAGGCCTTGCGCGCCAGGTGCAGCATCACGGCCGAGTCCTTGCCAATCGAGTACAGCATCACCGGGTTATCGAACTCGGCGGCCACCTCACGAATGATGTGGATGCTTTCCGCCTCCAACTGTTTCAAATGCGTCAGTTTGTCGACCATGGTTACTCACGGAAATACGATCTTATGGACGGCCAGCGGGCCGTGTTCGAGCGAGCCACTTTATCACAGCGCCCGATTCTATTTAGGCGGCCAACTAGAACGAAACAGTATAAGAATATGCCCTGCCGTTTTAGCCTCAGATCGGGTTCGGACAGTCGATGAACAGGTGCTCCAGGGCAAAGCGCCGGGCCAGGTAATCACCCAACGCCTGCACACCGTAACGCTCGGTGGCATGGTGGCCGGCGGCGATGAAACTGATGCCGTTCTCGCGGGCGCTGTGGAAGGTCTGCTCGGAGGCTTCGCCACTCAAATACAGGTCGACGCCGGCGGCAATCGCCTGGTCGATGTAGCCCTGACCGCCACCGGTGCACCAGCCGACCCGGCGAATGATCTGCTCGCCTTCGATCAACAGCGGCTCGCGCCCCATCACCTCCTGTACCTTGCGGGCAAAATCGCGTGCCGACATCGGCTCGGCCAGCGAACCGACCAGGCCGACGATCCGCGGGTTCTCGGGGTCCAGCGGGCCTTCGACGGTGATGTCGAGCTGACGCGCCAGCTGCACGTTGTTGCCGACTTCCGGGTGCAGGTCCAGCGGCAGGTGGTAGGACAACAGGCTCAGGTCGTTCTTGAGCAGGGTTTTCAGCCGACGCTGCTTCATGCCGGTGATGCACGGGTTCTCGCCCTTCCAGAAGTAGCCGTGGTGCACCAGCACCAGGTCGGCTTCGGCTTCGACCGCAGCATCGAGCAAGGCCTGGCTTGCGGTAACGCCGCTGACGATGCGAGTCACCTGCGGGCGGCCTTCGACCTGCAGGCCGTTGGGGCAGTAGTCCTGGATTTTGGCGCTGCCGAGGTAGCGTTCGGCTTCCTCGACCAGGGTGCTCAGGGCAACAGCCATGAAAAGACTCCTCAATTTCGCAGTTCAGCGCGGCCCAAGGCCTCGTATAATGAGCGTCATTATGGGCCGTCGCCGGGTTTGGGGAAACCGACGGCAGTTGCCTGGGGGCTGGCGTTGTTGGTTTTCGTGACGATTAAACAGTTCCTGCACGCGCCCGAGCGCAGTATGATCGCGCGCGTTCACGCTCCCAGCTGTCATCGGCCCTCTGCCAACTCCCAGGATTTGTTCAATGTTCAAGGCTTTGCGTTACTTTGGCTGGCCGCTGCTGGTCGGCGTGCTGATCGCCCTGTTGGTCATTCAGCGCTTTCCGCAATGGGTCGGCCTGCCCAGCCAGGACGTCAACCTGCAACAGGCACCGCAAACCACGCGGATCATGCAGGGGCCGGTGTCCTACGCCGACGCCGTGAGCATCGCCGCCCCGGCAGTGGCCAACCTGTACACCACCAAGGTGGTCAACAAGACCGCCCACCCGCTGTTCGAAGACCCGCAGTTCCGCCGCTTCTTCGGTGACAACCTGCCCAAGCAGCGCCGCTGGGAGTCGAGCCTGGGTTCGGCGGTGATCATGAGCCCGGAAGGCTACCTGCTGACCAACAACCACGTGACCTCCGGTGCCGACCAGATCGTGGTGGCGCTCAAGGACGGCCGTGAAACCCTGGCGCGGGTGATCGGCAGCGACCCGGAAACCGACCTCGCGGTACTGAAGATCGACCTGAAGAACCTGCCGTCGATCACCATCGGCCGCTCCGACAACATCCACATCGGCGACGTCGCCCTGGCCATCGGCAACCCCTTCGGCGTCGGCCAGACCGTGACCATGGGCATCATCAGCGCCACCGGGCGTAACCAGTTGGGCCTGAACAACTACGAAGACTTCATCCAGACCGACGCCGCAATCAACCCGGGCAACTCCGGTGGCGCGCTGGTCGATGCCAACGGCAACCTTACCGGCATCAACACGGCAATCTTCTCCAAGTCCGGCGGTTCGCAAGGCATCGGCTTTGCCATTCCGACCAAGCTGGCGCTGGAGGTGATGAAGTCGATCATCGAGCACGGTCAGGTAATTCGTGGCTGGCTGGGCATCGAGGTGCAACCGCTGAGCCAGGAGCTGGCCGAGTCGTTCGGCATGCAGGGGCGCCCGGGTATCGTTGTCGCGGGGATTTTCCGTGATGGTCCGGCGCAAAAGGCCGGCCTGGAGCTGGGTGACGTGATCCTGAGCATCAATGGCGAGCCGGCCGGCGATGGCCGCCGCTCGATGAACCAGGTGGCGCGGATCAAACCCAACGACAAAGTGGCGATCCAGGTCATGCGCAATGGCAAGGAGCTCAAGCTGACCGCCGAAATCGGCTTGCGTCCACCGCCGGCACCGGCGGCCAAAGAAGAAAACTGATGGGTTAACAGCATCGCGGGGCAAGCCCGCTCCCACAGGTTTTGTGGTTTACCTGTGGGAGCGGGCTTGCCCCGCGATGGGGTCAGTGCAGAATCTGGCTCAAGAACAGCTTGGTCCGCTCATTCTGCGGCCGGTCGAAGAAGTCGTCCGGCGCTGCCTGCTCCACAATCTCGCCCTTGTCCATGAAGATCACCCGGTTCGCCACGGTACGGGCAAAGCCCATCTCGTGGGTCACGCAGAGCATGGTCATGCCGTCTTCCGCCAGGCCAACCATGGTATCGAGCACTTCCTTGACCATCTCCGGGTCCAGCGCCGAGGTCGGTTCGTCGAACAACATGATCTTCGGCTTCATGCACAGCGCCCGGGCAATCGCTACCCGTTGCTGCTGACCACCGGACAGCTGCCCCGGGAACTTGTTGGCCTGCTCCGGAATGCGCACCCGCTCAAGGTAATGCATGGCGATTTCCTCGGCCTTGCGCTTGGGCATCTTGCGTACCCACATCGGTGCCAGGGTGCAGTTCTGCAAGATGGTCAGGTGCGGGAACAGGTTGAAATGCTGGAACACCATGCCGACTTCGCGACGGATCGCTTCGATCTGCTTGAGGTCGTTGGTCAGCTCCACGCCATCGACGACGATGCGCCCCTGCTGGTGCTCTTCCAGGCGGTTGAGGCAACGGATGGTGGTCGACTTGCCCGAACCCGACGGCCCGCACAGCACGATACGCTCGCCCTGGCGCACATTCAGGTTGATGTCCTTGAGCACGTGGAACTGGCCGTACCACTTGTTCACGCCCTGCATCTGAATAATGCCTTCAGGGCTCACAGGCTGTTTGATCGCTTCACTCATGGGAACACTCCTAACGCTTGTGGCCTGTGTCCAGCTTGCGCTCCAGATGCATGGAGTAGCGGGACATACCGAAACAGAAAATCCAGAAAACCAGGGCGGCGAATACGTAGCCCTCGGTCGCCATGCCCAGCCAGGTCGGGTCGGCAGCGGCCTGCTTGACGCTGTTGAGCAGGTCGAAGAGGCCGATGATGATCACAAGGCTTGTGTCCTTGAACAGGGCAATGAAGGTGTTGACGATGCCGGGGATCACCAGCTTCAGGGCTTGCGGCAGAATCACCAGGCCCATCGAACGCCAGTAACCCAGGCCCATGGCCGCGGCGGCTTCATACTGGCCCTTGGGAATGGCCTGCAGGCCACCGCGCACCACCTCGGCGATGTACGCCGACTGGAACAGGATCACGCCGATCATGGCCCGTAGCAGCTTGTCGAAACTCATGCCTTCGGGCAGGAACAACGGCAGCATCACCGAAGACATGAACAGCACGGTGATCAGCGGCACGCCGCGCCAGAACTCGATGAAGGTCACGCAGACCACCTTCACCGCCGGCATGTTCGAACGCCGCCCCAGCGCCAGCAAGATCCCCAGCGGCAAGGCGCCGACGATGCCCACGGTGGCGATCACCAGGGTCAGCATCAGCCCGCCCCACTGGCTGGTCGGTACCGTGGCCAGGCCCAGGTAGCCGCCATGCAGCAGGGTGTAGGCGATGATCGGGTACAGCACCAGGAAGCCCAGGCCGTAGATCGCCTTGCGCGGGAAGCGCGAGATGAACAGCGGCGCTGCGCCGATTACCGCCAGCCAAACAGTCAGATCGACACGCCAGCGCAGTTCACTGGGGTAGTAGCCGTACATGAACTGGCCGAAGCGCTGCTGGATGAACACCCAGCAGGCACCCTCCTTGGTGCAGTCGGCGCGGGTGGTGCCGACCCAGTTGGCGTCGACGATCGACCATTGCAGCAGCGGCGGCACGATCAGCCATACCAGGTACACGGCAAACAGCGTCAGCAGGGTGTTGAGCCAGCTGGAGAACAGGTTGCTGCGCATCCAGGCGACTACGCCGACGGCTTTGACCGGTGGCGGCATATCGGGTTTGAAAACATGGGTACTCATGCGCTTGTCCTCACCGCTCGATCAGCGCAATGCGCTTGTTGTACCAGTTCATCAGCAGGGAAATGCTGATGCTGATGGCCAGATAGACGCTCATGGTGATGGCGATCACCTCGATGGCCTGGCCGGTCTGGTTGAGCACGGTACCGGCGAACAGCGAGACCATTTCCGGGTAGCCGATACCGGCCGCCAGCGACGAGTTCTTCGCCAGGTTCAGGTACTGGCTGGTCAGCGGTGGGATGATCACCCGCAGCGCCTGGGGAATGATCACCTTGCGCAGCGTCGGCCCTTCGCGCAGGCCCAGGGAACGGGCCGCTTCGGTCTGGCCGTAGCTCACCGAGCGGATGCCCGAACGCACGATCTCGGCGATAAAGGCTGCGGTGTAGATGGTCAGCGCCAGGGTCAGGGCCAGCAGTTCCGGGATCAGCACCCAGCCGCCGACGAAGTTGAAGCCCTTGAGCTGCGGCATTTCCCAGTGCAGCGGTGAGCCGAACAGCAGCACGCCCAGTGCCGGAATGCCGAAGAACAGGAACAGGCCGACCCAGAATTTGTGGAACGGCTCGCCGGTGGCCTCAAAGCGCCGGTTGGCCAGACGCACCATCAGCACAATGGCGACGATGGCCAGCGCCAGGCTGACGACGAACGGCCAGAATCCCTCGGCCATGGACGCACCGGGCATGTTCAGGCCGCGGTTGCTGATAAAGAAGGTGTCGTTGAGATTGATGCTACCCCGCGGTCCCGGCAGGGTCAGAAACACCGCGAAGTACCAGAACAGGATCTGCAACAGCGGTGGGATGTTACGGAAAGTCTCGACATACACCGTGGCCAGCTTGCTGATCATCCAGTTCGGTGACAGTCGCGCCACACCGATGATGAAGCCCAAGAGGGTCGCGAGAATGATGCCGATGAAGGTTACCAGCAGGGTGTTGAGCAGGCCGATGACGAAAACCCGCGCATAGCTGTCCTGTTCGGTATAGGAGATCAGGTGCTGGGCGATGCCGAAACCGGCACTGCGTTCGAGAAAGTCGAAGCCCGAGGTGATCCCGCGGTGTTGCAGGTTGGTCTGGGTATTGTGAAACAGGTACCAGCCCAGACCAACCACCGCGACCACGGTGAGGATCTGGAACAGCCACGCACGCACACGTGGATCGCTCAGGGATAGTCCCTTGGGTGCGCCGATATTATTTTGCATGTAATGCCCCGAAAGGAAGGGAACCGAACAGCCTGCGGCGGCCGAATGCCGCCGCAGGCCGCAACCGTCAGCGCACCGGTGGCGCGTACTGGATGCCGCCGTTGTTCCACAGGGCGTTCAGACCGCGGTCGATTTGCAGTGGGGTTTCCTTGCCCAGGTTTTTCTCGAAGACTTCGCCGTAGTTGCCGACCTGCTTGACGATCTGCACTACCCAGTCCTTCGGCAGTTTCAGGTCTTTGCCGTACTCGCCATCGGCGCCGAGCATACGGGCCACGTCAGGGTTCTTGGTGGCCTTGGCTTCGGCCTCGACGTTCTTCGAGGTGATCCCCATCTCTTCGGCATTGAGCATGGCGAACAGGGTCCACTTGACGATGCTGAACCACTCTTCATCGCCTTTGCGCACTACCGGGCCCAGCGGCTCCTTGGAGATGGTCTCCGGCAGTACCACGTAATCGGCCGGGGCGGCCAGCTTGGAGCGCTGTGCGTAGAGCTGCGACTTGTCGGAGGTCAGCACGTCGCAGCGGCCGGATTCCAGCGACTTGGCGCTCTCGTCGGAGGTGTCGAAGGTGATCGGGGTGTACTTCAGGCCATTGGCGCGGAAGTAGTCGGAGACGTTGAGTTCGGTGGTGGTGCCGGCCTGGATGCAGATGGTTGCACCGTCCAGTTCCTTGGCGCTGGAAACACCCAGCTTCTTGTTGACCAGGAAACCAATGCCGTCGTAGTAGGTAACACCGGCGAACACCAGGCCCATGCCGGCGTCACGGGAGCTGGTCCAGGTAGTGTTACGCGACAGCACATCGACTTCGCCGGACTGCAGCGCGGTGAAGCGTTCCTTGGCGTTGAGCTGGCTGAACTTGACCTTCTTGGCGTCACCGAACACCGCAGCGGCCACCGCGCGGCAGACGTCGGCGTCGATCCCGACGATGTTGCCCTTGGCATCCGGCACCGAGAAGCCCGGCAAACCGTCACTGACACCACATTGAACGAATCCCTTCTTCTGTACTGCGTCCAGGGTCGCACCTGCCTGTGCGAAACCGCTGATACTCAACGCGGTAGCAGCGGTAACCACTGCCAGTGTGGATTTCAACATCTTCATTCAAACCTCCAGTTTTGCTCTTGTTGTGTGAGCCGGGATTGCACCGCACCCTTATGAGGCGCATCCGACCCGTGTTGGCTTGTTTTTGGGTCAATTGGCGCAATGCGCTGTTCTGTGACAGCCTTGGGGACCGCTAACGGGTGTTACCGTCCAAAACGTGTAACCTCGCATCAGGAGTTTCATAGCAAAGCGCGTACCACACTGAGGGGCTAAAGCGTTTCAGTTCACGTCAAGAGGGAAACTTGCAGCGTTGCGACAGGTTTTTCCCGGATTTACCCGACGCGCCTTCATTTCATGCACGCAAACAAGAGCGCGCGCACACTTTCGGAGCAGTCATGACCCACCCGCTGATTCTCGAACCACAAAAAAACGCTGATGCCTGTGTGATCTGGTTGCACGGCCTGGGGGCCGATCGTTACGACTTCATGCCGGTCGCCGAGGCCTTGCAGGAAGTGCTGCTGACCACCCGCTTCGTCATGCCCCAGGCGCCCACCCGCCCGGTAACCATCAACGGTGGCTATGAAATGCCCAGTTGGTACGACATCAAGGCCATGACCCCGGCACGGGCCATCGATGAAGAGCAACTGCAGGCGTCAGCCGACCAGGTGATCGAACTGATCAAGGCCGAACAGGCTAAGGGGGTGGATCTGGCGCGCATCATCCTCGCCGGTTTCTCCCAGGGCGGCGCGGTGGTGCTGCACACTGCCTATATAAAGTGGCAGGAAGCATTGGGTGGCGTTATCGCCCTGTCGACCTATGCCCCGACCTTCGCCCAGGAACGCGAACTGAGCGCCTGCCAGCAACGGACCCCGGCCCTGTGCCTGCACGGTGTTTATGATCCTGTGGTGCTGCCGGCGATGGGCCGTACCGCCTTTGAGCACCTCCAGCATTGGGGTGTCGACGCCGAGTGGAAGGAATACCCGATGGAGCACGAGGTGCTGCCCAAGGAAATCCACGATATCGGCCAATGGCTGAGCGAACGCCTGCGCTAAAAGCAGACTTCCCTGTAGTTGTCAGTGCAATCCACTACGCCGCGCCCGAATCTTGCATTACACTGCCCGGCGTACATTCCTTAACCAATTGATGAGATGACCGTGCTCAAAGCACTCAAGAAGATGTTCGGCAAGAGCGAGGTTGAGCAACTCGCCACCGAAACCGCTGCCCCCGTGAAGCAGCCGCCCGCAGCACCCCAGGCCCCTGCCCCGTCGGCACCGCTCAAGACCGAGGCCCCTGCCCCGGTTCGCGCCGAAAAACCGGCTGAGGCCAAGCCGCGCCGTGAGCGCAAGCCAAAACCCGCAGCCTCCACCTGGAAGCTGGAAGACTTCGCCGTCGAGCCGCAGGAAGGCAAGACCCGCTTCCATGACTTCAAGCTCTCGCCCGAGCTGATGCATGCGATCCACGACCTCGGCTTCCCGTATTGCACGCCGATCCAGGCCCAGGTCCTGGGTTACACCCTGCGTGGCAAAGACGCCATCGGCCGGGCCCAGACCGGCACCGGCAAGACCGCAGCCTTCCTGATTTCGATCATTACCCAGCTGCAGCAGACCCCGCCGCCAAAAGAGCGCTACATGGGCGAGCCTCGGGCGCTGATCATTGCCCCGACCCGCGAACTGGTCGTACAGATCGCCAAAGACGCCGCGGCACTGACCAAATACACCGGCCTGAACGTCATGACCTTCGTCGGTGGCATGGACTTCGACAAGCAACTCAAGGCCCTCGAAGCCCGCCACTGCGACATCCTGGTGGCCACCCCGGGCCGTCTGCTGGACTTCAACCAGCGCGGCGAAGCGCACCTGGACATGGTCGAAGTGCTGGTCCTGGACGAAGCCGACCGCATGCTCGACATGGGCTTCATCCCCCAGGTTCGGCAGATCATCCGCCAGACCCCACCCAAGAGCGAGCGCCAGACCCTGCTGTTCTCGGCTACCTTCACCGAAGACGTGATGAACCTGGCCAAGCAGTGGACCACGGACCCGGCAATCGTCGAGATCGAACCGGAGAATGTCGCCAGCGAAACCGTCGAGCAGCACGTCTATGCCGTGGCCGGCAGTGACAAGTACAAGCTGCTGTACAACCTGGTGACCGAGAACAAGTGGGAACGGGTGATGGTCTTTGCCAACCGCAAGGACGAAGTGCGGCGCATCGAGGAGCGCCTAGTGCGCGACGGCGTCAACGCCGCCCAACTGTCGGGCGACGTGCCGCAGCACAAGCGGATCAAGACCCTGGAGAGCTTCCGCGAAGGGCGCATCACCGTGCTGGTGGCCACCGATGTGGCTGGCCGCGGTATCCATATCGACGGCATCAGCCATGTGATCAACTTCACCCTGCCGGAAGACCCGGACGACTACGTGCACCGTATCGGCCGTACCGGCCGTGCCGGCACCAGCGGCGTGTCAATCAGCTTCGCTGGTGAAGACGACTCCTACCAGCTGCCGGCCATCGAAGCGCTGCTGGGACGCAAGATCAGCTGCGAGATGCCGCCAACCGAGCTGCTCAAGCCGGTACCGCGCAAGCATCACTGATAACGCTGAACCTATCGCGGGGCAAGCCCGCTCCTACACCAACCTGTAGGAGCGGGCTTGCCCCGCGATGCTTTTCGTCCATTTAATCCTTCCGATATTGCCCAAATAAACAAAAAGTCCATAATAGACAAAATAGTTCATTTGGAGCTTCGCATGTCTGCGCCTCTCGTCATCGATCAACAGCACGCTCGCCAACTGCTCGCCCAGGTGGATGTCCCGCAGATCCTGCGCAACCTGTTCCGTGACCTGGCGGCCGGGCAAGCGGTGCAACCGCCCCAGCAACTGGTGGAGTTTCCGGCAGGCAAAGGCGACTTCATCAACTATGGCGGCGTACTGGCCCAGGAGCGCGTCTACGGGGTCAAGACCTCGCCCTACATCGTCCGTGAGCAAGGCCCGCTGGTCACCGCCTGGACCCTGCTGATGTCCATGGACAGCGGCCAACCCCTGCTCCTGTGCGATGCCGGCGAGCTGACCACCGCGCGCACCGCCGCCACCACCGCCGTGGCCGTCGACGCCCTGGCGGCCACTGACGCCCGGCGCCTGACCCTGGTCGGCAGCGGCCCGATTGCCCGCGCGCACCTGCATTACGCCCGCGGCCTGCGCGAGTGGCAGGATATCCGCCTGTACTCGCCAAGCCTTAGCGAACAGTCGGCCGGGCAGCGCCAGGCCCTGACCGATCTTGATCCACGTCTGGTGCTCTGCGCGAGCCTGGAGCAGGCCGTGGCGGATGCCGACGTGATCCTGCTGTGCACCTCCTCGGCCAGCCCGGTGCTCGACCCACGCCAGTTGAGCAAGCCCGCGTTGATCACCTCGATCAGTACCAATGCCGTCCGCGCCCATGAAGTGCCGCCAGCGAGCTTGAACGAGATGGACGTCTACTGCGATTACCGGGTGACCACCCCGGGCAGCGCCGGTGAGATGCGCATCGCCTCCGAGCAACATGGCTGGCAAGCCGAAGCGATCGTCGGCGATCTGGCGCAATTGATCAGTGGCGCAGCGCAAAAACCGACCTACCAGCGCCACGCCTTCTTCCGCTCCATCGGCCTGGGCCTTGAAGACATCGCCCTGGCCAACGCCCTGTACCGCCTGCCACGCGCCGACTGAGGAAACCTCCATGCAACAGGCTGATTTCATCATCATCGGCGCCGGTATTGCCGGCGCCTCCACCGGCTACTGGCTGGCCGGCCACGGCCGGGTGCTGCTGCTTGAGCGCGAGTCGCAGCCGGGCTACCACTCCACCGGCCGCTCGGCGGCGCTGTACACCGCCGCCTATGGCACGCCACAAGTGCGCGCGCTGACCCTGGCCAGCCGCGCGTTTTTCGACCACCCGCCAGCAGGCTTCGCCGAGCACCCGCTGCTCAGCCCGCGCGGGGAAATGACCGTCGACCTCAACGGCGACCCTGAAGAGTTGCAGCGCCAGTACCAGAGCGCCAAGGCCTGCGTGCCGGAAGTCGAGCTGCTCAGCGCCGAGCAGGCCTGCGCGCGCCTGCCGGTGCTGCGCCGCGACAAGGTGCATGGCGCCCTGTATGACCCGAGCGCCAGCGACATCGACACCGACGCCCTGCATCAGGGCTATCTGCGCGGCATTCGCCGCCAGCAGGGCGAGGTGCACAGCGACTGCGAGGTTCAGCAACTGCGCCGCGACGCCGACGGTCTCTGGCAGGTGCAGACCAGCCGTGGCAGCTTCAGCGCCCCCGTGCTGATCAACGCCGCCGGTGCCTGGGCCGACAAGATCGCTGAACTGGCCGGCGCCCAGCCGCTGGGCTTGCAGCCCAAGCGCCGCGCCGCGTTCATCTTCGCCGGCCCCGAAGGTATCGACAGCCAAGCCTGGCCAATGCTGGTCAGCCTCGATGAATCGTTCTACATGAAACCCGACGCCGGCATGCTGCTCGGCTCTCCGGCCAATGCCGACCCGGTCGAGCCCCATGATGTGCAGGCCGAAGAACTGGACATCGCCATGGGCATCTACCAGATCGAAGAAGCCACCACCCTGAGCATTCGCCGCCCGACCCGCACCTGGGCCGGGTTGCGCAGCTTCGTTGCCGACGGCGACCTGGTAGCCGGCTTCGATCCACAGGTACCGGGCCTGTTCTGGGTTGCCGCGCAAGGCGGCTATGGCATCCAGACCTCGCCGGCCATGGGCCAGGCTAGCGCCGCCCTGGTGCGTGGCGAGGACTTGCCCGAAGCACTCAAGGGCTTTGGCCTGAACGCCGCAATGCTGTCGCCGCGCCGCCTGCAAGGGTGACGCCCGGCCGCGATTGCGGCACACTCCCAGCGCCCTTTCGCCAAGGGCGCTGACACCGCCTGGAGCCTGCCCGAATGCCCACACCCCGCCCCGATCCCGCCCTGCAAAACTACCGGGCCATCGCCGACGCCATCGCCACCCTGTTCTTCCCCCACGCCGAAGTAGTGCTGCACGATCTGCGCAGCCAGAAGATCGATTACATCGCCAACAACCTGTCCAAGCGCGAGATTGGCGATGAGGCGGCCCTGGAGGACATGCTCGAGGCGGGCACCGACGAGACCAACATCGGCCCCTACGAAAAACTCAATTGGGACGGGCAGAAGATCCGCTCGCTGAGCACCGTGCTGCGCGACCCGGCCGGCAAGCCGCTGGCGGTGTTGTGCATCAACCTGAATATCTCCCTGTTCGAGAACGCCAAGGCGGCGCTGGACCTGTTCCTCTCGCCAAGCAAGTTGATCCCGCAGCCCGATGCGCTGTTTCGCGATGACTGGCAAGAACGCATCAACACCTTCCTCAACAGCTGGCTGCGTCAACGGCAACTGAGCCTCAACCTGCTCAGCCGCGACCACAAGCGCGAACTGGTGCTGGCCCTGCACGCCGAAGGCGCGTTCAAAGGCAAGAGTGCGGCCAACTATGTGGCCAATGTGCTGGGGATGGGACGGGCGACGGTGTACAAACACCTGAAGGAACTCAAGGCCTGACTGGCTCCAGGCCTTGAGTGAGTCGGCGATCAGTCGCCGTAGATGTCCGACTTGAAGTACTTGGCCTGGATCTTCTGGTATTCGCCGTTGGCGCGGATAGCGTCGATGGCCTGGTTGAGCTGGCTGACCAGCTCGCCATTGCCCTTGCGCACGGCAATCCCCGCGCCTTCACCGACATATTTCGGATCTTTGAGCTCTGGGCCGGTAAAGGCGTAGTCCGCGCCGCGGGGCATGGACAGGAAGTCTTCCAGGGGAATGGTGTCGGCAAAAATCGCATCGACCCGTCCGGATGCCAGGTCCATGTAGATTTCTTCGTTGTTGCCGTAACGCTGGACCTTGATGCCCTTGGGTTCGAACACTTCGGTGGCGTAGCGATCAGTGGTGGTCGCGCGCTGCACGCCGACGGTCTTGCCCTTGAGGCTTTCGTACTGGTCATCGACCACCGCACCTTTTTTCATCACCAGCCGCGATGAGGTGAAGTAGTACTTGTGGGTGAAGTCCACGGACTTCTTGCGCTCTTCGCTGATGGTCATCGACGACAGCGCGGCGTCGATTTTCTTCACTTTCAGCGAAGGGATCAGGCCGTCGAACTCGACTTCTTTCCATTCACACTTGACCTGCATCTGCGCGCACAGGGCGTTGCCGATGTCGTAGTCGAAACCGACGATCTGGCCTTTGTCATTCTTCGAGGCAAAGGGTGGGTAGGCGGCTTCGATGCCGATGCGCAGGGTATCCCCAGCGGCGTACAGACTGCTGCTGGCCAACAGGCTCATGGCCAGACCGCTGATCAGGGTGAACTTGTTCATGACGGGTCTCTCTCGCTCGTTGTTGGAGGTGTGTTGCAAGACAGAGGGAAAGGCGGGCAGGCAAGGGGCGGCCTGGAACTATTTTGTACTCATAATTCCATACTGGACTTTTTCGTATTAAAACTCAACAAGCAAAAGCATTGTGGGAGCTGGCAAGCCAGCTCCCACAGGGTTACCAGCGCCCGGCAGCGTCCTCATCACTCTGCTTGCCTTCGACCCAGCGCGGGCCGTCCCCGGTCTGTTCCTTCTTCCAGAACGGCGCACGGGTCTTGAGGTAGTCCATGATGAAATTGCAGGCGTCGAACGCGGCCTGGCGATGAGCACTGGCGACACCGACGAAGACGATCGGCTCACCCGGTTCAAGGCCGCCGATACGGTGCAGCACCTCGACCTTGAGCAGTGGCCAGCGCTGCTCGGCTTCAACCACGATCTTGCCCAGGGCCTTTTCGGTCATGCCCGGGTAGTGTTCCAGGAACATCCCCGCCACGTCCTGGCCATCATTGAAGTCGCGCACGTAGCCGACAAAACCCACCACCGCGCCCACGCCAACATTGGCCGCGTGCATGGCGTTGACTTCGACACCCGGATCAAAGGCCTCGGCCTGGACTCGAACGCTCATCTCAGCCTCCGGTCACTGGCGGGAAGAACGCTACTTCGTCACCGTCTTCGAGCGGCTCGTCCAGCTTGCACAGCTCTTCGTTACGCGCGCACATCAGGTTCTGTTCGCTCAGCACCTCATACTTGCCGCCCTTTGCGACCAGTGCCTTGCGTACGTCATCCAGGGTAGCGAACGAACCGTCGAGCTTCTCGACGTCGATACCCAGAACCTCCCGGTAACGGGCGAAATACATCACCTTAATGTTCATTTGACTTCATCCGCCTGGTAATGGCCGCTCTTGCCGCCCAGTTTCTCCAGCACGCGCACGCCATCGATGATCATGCCGCGGTCGACCGCCTTGCACATGTCGTAGATGGTCAGGGCCGCGACGCTGGCAGCGGTCAGGGCTTCCATTTCCACGCCGGTCTGCCCGGCCAGCTTGCAACGGGCGACGATGTAAACGGTGTCGTTGCCTTCAGCGCTGAGCTCGACCTTGACGCTGGTCAGCAGCAACGGGTGGCACAACGGAATCAGGTCGCTGGTTTTCTTTGCCGCCTGGATGCCAGCAATGCGCGCCACGGCAAACACGTCACCCTTGGGGTGCTCGCCTTCGACGATCATCTGCAGGGTTTGCGGGAGCATGCGCACCCGCGCTTCGGCCACGGCCTCACGCGAAGTCACGGCTTTATCGGTGACGTCGACCATATTGGCGCGACCTTGGGAATCGAGATGAGTCAGCACAGCGTTACTCCTGCTTCAGGACAGCCGATTGTAAACCCTCGAGTCAGGCCTTAGCGACAAGCGCGGGCAATGCCAGCGTCTTTTAATGTGCGTTATTCATCTATTACACGCTGGCGCTCGGGCAGGTAGAAACTGGCAACGCTGCACACTTGAAGACACCATTACCCGACGCCAGGAGGCACCGCTATGGTCATTAACGCGAAAGACTACGAAAAGTTGCAACCCGTCTTTGCTCCATACATTGGCAAAACATTCAGCAAGCAGCTAGCCAAACAGATCAGCGAAACGGCAGGCGGGGGTGAAGTCACCGAGATTCGGCCGGGGGTCATTGGTTACACCGGGCAAAGCCCTTACCTGCTGATTCTCGACGGGGACGACACCATCATCAGCGTGATTTTCACCGGCTGGAGCGGTTTTGGCCGTGGCTGGAAATGAAGTCACCGGCAATGAAAAAGCCCGCATCGACTGATGCGGGCTTTTTTACAACCTCCGTGATGGTTACAGGTGCGATTCGGCGTATTCGGCCAGAATCGAGCGCGGCACGCCCTGCAGGGTGATGTGCACGCCGTTGGGGAAGTCCTTGAAGCGCTCGGTCAGGTAGGTAAGGCCGGAGCTGGTAGCGGACAGGTAAGGGGTGTCGATCTGCGCCAGGTTGCCCAGGCAGATCACCTTGGAACCGGTGCCGGCACGGGTGATGATGGTTTTCATCTGGTGCGGGGTGAGGTTCTGGCATTCGTCGATCAGGATCAGGCTCTGCTGGAAGCTGCGGCCCCGAATGTAGTTCAGCGATTTGAACTGCAGCGGTACACGCTCGAGGATGTACTCGACGCTGCCATGGGTGTTTTCGTCATCCATGTGCAAGGCTTCGAGGTTGTCGGTGATTGCCCCGAGCCAAGGCTCCATTTTTTCTGCTTCGGTACCCGGCAGGAAGCCGATTTCCTGGTCCAGCCCCTGCACGCTACGGGTGGCGATGATGCGCCGGTAGCGCTTGCTGACCATGGTCTGCTCGATGGCGGCAGCCAGGGCCAGGATGGTCTTGCCGGAACCGGCGGCGCCGGTCAGGTTGACCAGGTGAATGTCCGGGTCAAGCAAGGCGAACAGCGCCAGGCTCTGATGAATGTCCCGGGGCTTGAGGCCCCAGGCCTCCTGGTGCAGCAGTGGCTCCTGGTGCAGGTCGAGCAGCACCAGCTCGCCATCCTTGATGCCCTTGATCCAGCCGACGAAGCCCTGTTCGTCGATGATGAACTCGTTGATATGCACGGCCGGCAGGTTATCGATCATCTGCACCCGGTGCCAGGTGCGGCCATGGTCCTGGCGGGTCTCGACCTTGCTGACGCGGTCCCAGAACGAGCCGGTGACGCTGTGATAGCCCTTGGACAGCAGGGAAACGTCGTCAACCAACTGGTCGGTGCTGTAGTCCTCGGCCGCGATTCCACAGGCGCGGGCCTTGAGGCGCATGTTGATATCTTTGGTGACCAGCACCACGTCCATTTCCTTGCGTCGACCACGCAGCTCCAGCAACTGGTTGATGATGATGTTGTCTGCGAGGTTTTCCGGCAGCAGGCGGTTGGGCTCGTTGCGCGGGCTCATGAGAATGGACAAAAAGCCTTTGGGGCCACTCTTGCCCCGCTGGATCGGCACGCCCTGCTCGACATCGGCCGGCGTGGCATCGCCCAGGGTCTGGTCGATCAGGCGGATGGCCTGGCGACATTCGGCGGCAATCGTGTGTTTGCCGGTCTTGAGTTTGTCGAGCTCCTCCAGCACCGTCATCGGGATGGCGACGTGATGCTCCTCGAAGTTGAGCAATGCGTTGGGATCGTGAATCAGTACATTGGTATCGAGCACATAAAGGATTGGCTGGTTGGAGGAAGTGGTGCGTCCTTGATCATCCATACTCGGTCACCTTTGTGGGAGCCAGACGACGCAATACCTGAACGGTGCTGCGCCGCGAAGTGGCCGCCGGTTCTCCCCGGGCCCGCGTCGTTACGGGTAGGGAGCTGCGAACAAAGAATGGGCCGTAGGACGCCACCTGTGCTGCAGGGTTCGGCGGTCTGTCTTCGTAATACCGCAAAACCCATGACCGAAAAAAGCGTTTTTACGTTTTTTTGAAGTTTATTTTTCGATCGGCCAATTAGCCCTTGGCGCAGGGGCAAAGCACCGCTACAGTCATAAATCCAGTCATGTGAAATGCCTGCGGCGTTTTATTCCCGGGCGCCAAGCGATCCTCACATCTTCACAGCTTTTCGCCGAAATTCCGGCAATCTTCCCAGCCAATTCCACTCTGCGCCGTTTGCTTGAGCAACCAGGCCAGTGCTTCCTGCGCCTTGGGCTGGGCGTCGTGAAACTGGATCAGCCCCTTGCGCCACAGCAGCATCAAGGTCAGCACCCGCTGGGCCGACTGCTCGCTGTTCAACGCGCCCTGATCCTGGGCGTCGATATCCCACAACACCACCTGCAAATGCTGGCCGGCGAAGAATGCCTGGCTGTCGGCACGGCGCTGGCCGTAAGGCGGCCGGAACAACGGCACATACTGCTGTGGCAAGTCGCCCTGCACCCGCGCCTGGCTGCGCAGTACCGAGTCCTGCCAGCCCTGCCACTGCCCGTGGGAGCGATACTGCCAGCCTTGCAAGCCCACGCACTGGTCCTGGTAAAGCGCCCTCAGGTCGGCCAGCGAGGTCTTGTCGCGCCGGTTCTGCAGACTGTTGCCCAACACAAAAAAGGTCGCAGACAGCCGTTGCCGGCGCAGGAACTCGGCCAGGCCTTCGGTACTACCGCCCGCCAATGACGGGCCGCCATCGAAGGTCAGCATGAACAGCCGGTCGTTGAGCTCGTCGCCATTGCGCTCAAGGTCGGAGAAGCGCTCGATCTCGCTGGCAGTCTGCGGGAACAGCGCGGCCTTGCGCAGCAACTCGTCCAGGTAGCGCTCGTGAAAAGCGCGGCCGGGCTCGGCCCAACCGCCATAAAAGGAATCGGCGGCAACCTCGAAGCTCGCCGTCTGTTTGCGAAAATCAGCCAGGTCGTCGATGGCATAGCAGAATGAGGCGTCCTGCTCGCAGCTCTTCTGGGCCAGGTCGTAGTTGCGCCACAAGCGCTGCCAAAGGCGCTGGCGCAGGCTGTTGATCGACACCAGGTTGATCTGCCGCAGGTTCAGCCGCGCCGCCAGGGTGCCCTGATCAAGCACCTCGCTTTCACCCAGCACCCGGGCGAAGCCGAGGATCTCGGCGCGCGAGGCGACATCGAACAACGCCGGGCTGTCGAGCGGCTCAGGCCAGTGGCTGCGGTCAAAGGTGGCGACCGGGGCAGGCGCTGCACCAGCAGCAACGCTGAACAGTCCGGCCAGTAAGAGAAGGGCAATGCGCACGATCGGGCTCTCCGTTTTCCTCGCCGCGCACTATAGCGCCAAGTGTCGGGATGGTCTGTGGCTATTACCTTGATAGCTGGAGATCGCCGCCCCCGCCCCGTAGAATCGGCGCCACGAATAAAGGAGCCGACCTGATGCTGACGGTGATTTCCCCCGCCAAGACCCTCGACTACGACACCCCGCCGGTGACCCAACGCTACACCCAGCCGCAGTACCTGGACGACTCCCAGGAACTGATCGTGCAACTGCGTGAACTGTCGCCTGCGCAGATCAGCGAACTGATGCACCTCTCCGACAAGCTCGCAGGTCTCAATGCCGCGCGCTTCGGCAGCTGGACCCCGGCCTTCACCCCGGAAAACGCCAAACAGGCGCTGCTGGCGTTCAAGGGTGACGTGTACACCGGTCTCGATGCCCAGACCCTCAGCGAAGACGACTTCAGCTACGCCCAGGATCACCTGCGCATGCTCTCCGGCCTGTACGGCCTGCTGCGCCCGCTGGACCTGATGCAGCCCTATCGCCTGGAAATGGGCACCAAGCTCGCCAACGCCCGTGGCAAGGACCTGTATGCCTTCTGGGGCACGCGCATCAGCGAATGGCTGAACCAGGCCCTGGCCGAGCAAGGCGACGAGCTGCTGCTGAACCTGGCCAGCAACGAGTACTTCAGCGCGGTCAAGCGCAGTGCCCTCAAGGCGCGGGTGATCAATACCGAATTTCGCGACTTCAAGAACGGCCAGTACAAGATCATCAGCTTCTACGCCAAGAAGGCCCGCGGCATGATGAGCCGTTTCGTGATCCAGGAACGCATCAACGATCCCGAACAGCTCAAGCAGTTCGATGTGCAGGGCTACTACTACAGTGCCGAGCTGTCGAAGGCCGATAACCTGGTGTTCCTGCGCGATCATCCGGACGAGTAACCCTCTGGGGCCGCTTCACAGCCCAATCGCTGGCAAGCCAGCTCCCACAGGTTTTTGTGGGCACTGGCTTGCCAGCGATGACGCCTGAACAATCGCCATAATACTGACGACAAAAAACCACCCACCTAGTTTTATTGCAAAATGCCATAAGACCGTTCGTAATTTTTTGACGAATTTCGAAAAATAATTTCCGGTACTGGCACAAAAACATCCCCCCTCGCGTTCGCCCTTTATATACAGGGATGAAACTGCCAAGTGCTATCAAAGTGAAAGTATGGCCATCAGATAAAATATTAAAAAATCTTTCACGACCTTTGAACTCGCCCCGGAACTTATCCCCTCAGCCGTCGCTCATACCACCCGTAACGATTCTCGAGCGACAGGTGAGAGATGACTTACATCACTGATTGGAGCGCACAGCCATTGTGCATCCAGACAACTTTGACTTGAGTGTCGGTCGCCCGACCTACAGTTGAACCCAGGAGAAACGCGCCCCTACAAATCGTCCTTGTGGTTGATTTCAAAGGATTTTATTCACTTGAAAGAACAAGCACTGCAGTTCCGGGTAACCGATCTGCAATAAAGACGGCTGCATAACAGGGCACGCCCATAATTATTGGCCTTTGGCTGCCAAGTTTAAGTGCAAAGACTTTTGCACTTGATATTTATATGCCTGCACACGGCGAAGTGACATCTTTTTGCCACGCCGCCGTGTGCCCGATAACTGCTGGTTAATCAACCCGGTCTGGCTCTTCTTATTGAGCCGGCGTGATAAACACATGAGGTGAATGCGATGCGTATCAGCATCTTTGGTTTGGGTTATGTGGGTGCAGTCTGTGCTGGCTGCCTGTCGGCACGGGGTCATGAAGTGATTGGCGTCGATGTATCCACCACCAAGATCGACCTGATCAACCAAGGCAAATCGCCGATTGTCGAACCGGGCCTCGAAGCCCTGCTGCAACAGGGTATCGACAATGGCCGCCTGCGTGGCACCACCGATTTTGCCGCCGCCATCCGCGACAGCGACCTGTCGATGATCTGCGTCGGTACGCCAAGCAAGAAGAACGGCGACCTGGGCCTGGAATACATCGAGTCGGTGTGCCGCGAAATCGGCTTCGTGCTGCGGGAAAAATCCAGCCGCCACACCATCGTGGTGCGCAGCACCGTATTGCCGGGCACAGTGAAGAACGTGGTCATCCCGATCCTCGAAGACTGTTCGGGGAAAAAGGCCGGCGTCGACTTCGGCGTGGCGGTCAACCCGGAATTCCTGCGCGAAAGCACCGCGATCAAAGACTACGACCAACCGCCAATGACCGTCATCGGCGAGCTGGACAAGACCAGTGGCGACCTTCTGCAATCGCTGTACGAAGAACTCGACGCACCGATCATCCGCAAGGACATCGAAGTGGCCGAGATGATCAAGTACACCTGCAACGTCTGGCACGCCACCAAGGTCACCTTCGCCAACGAGATCGGCAACATCGCCAAGGCTGTCGGCGTCGATGGCCGTGAAGTGATGGACGTGGTCTGCCAGGACAAGGCCCTGAACCTGTCGCAGTACTACATGCGCCCGGGCTTTGCCTTCGGCGGCTCGTGCCTGCCCAAGGACGTGCGCGCCCTGACCTACCGCGCCGGCAGCCTGGACGTCAAAGCACCGCTGCTCAACTCGCTGATGACCAGCAACGAATCGCAGGTGCAGAACGCCTTCGACATCATCGAGAGCCACGACAAGCGCAAGATCGCCCTGCTCGGCCTGAGCTTCAAGGCCGGCACCGACGACCTGCGTGAAAGCCCGCTGGTGGAACTGGCCGAACGCCTGATCGGCAAGGGCTACGACCTGAACATCTACGACAGCAACGTCGAGTATGCGCGGGTCAACGGCGCCAACAAGGACTACATCGAGTCGAAGATCCCCCACGTGTCGTCGCTGCTCAATGCCGACTTCGACCAGGTGATCAAGCACGCCGACGTGATCGTCCTGGGCAACCGCGACGAGAAATTCCGTGCCCTGGCCCAACAGGCTCCGGAAGGCAAACAGGTCATCGACCTGGTCGGTTTCATGAACAAACCATCCTGCCCGGCCAGCCGTACCGAAGGTATTTGCTGGTAACCACAGGCTGCGCGGGGCTACCCGGCCCCGCGCGCCATCAACGCCCTTTCCATTCGATACGGATGCAGAACATGCAAAGGCTCAAGCACGGCCTGTTACAGGTCGCCGGTTGGCTGTTCTACGTGAGCCTGCTCATGTTGATCGCCCTGGCCTTGCCCAACTCCATTTTCGACCCCGACTCGAAGGACTTCATTTTCCTGGTCGGCGCCGTCGGCATCTGGCGCTATTCCATGGGAGCCACGCACTTTGTGCGCGGCATGCTGTTCCTCTACGTGGTCTACCCCTACCTGCGGCGCAAAGTGCGCAAGCTCGGTAGCGCGGCCGACCCGTCCCACGTGTACCTGATGGTCACCAGTTTTCGCATCGATGCCCTGACTACCGCCCAGGTCTACAGCTCGGTGATCCGCGAGGCGATCGACTGCGGTTACCCGACGACGGTGGTCTGTTCACTGGTGGAAATGTCCGACGAGCTGCTGGTGAAAAGCCTGTGGGAAAAATACAACCCGCCGGAACGTGTAACCCTCGACTTCGTGCGCATCGCCGGTACCGGCAAACGCGACGGCCTGGCCTACGGCTTTCGTGCCATCTCCCGCCACCTGCCGGATGAGAACGCAGTGGTCGCGGTGATCGATGGCGACACCGTGCTCGGCGAAGGCGTGGTCCGCAAGACCGTGCCCTGGTTCAAGCTGTTCGGCAATGTCGGCGGCCTGACCACCAACGAATTCTGTGAAGTGCGTGGCGGCTACATCATGAGCGAATGGCACAAGCTGCGCTTCGCCCAACGCCACATCAACATGTGCTCGATGGCCCTGTCCAAGCGCGTGCTGACCATGACCGGGCGCATGTCGGTGTTCCGCGCCGCCGTGGTGACCAACCCCGAGTTCATCGCCGACGTCGAGAACGACTCGCTGCAGCACTGGCGCCTGGGCCGCTTCAAGTTTCTCACCGGTGACGACAAGTCCAGCTGGTTCAGCCTCATGCGCTTGGGCTACGACACCTTCTACGTGCCGGATGCGGCGATCAACACGGTCGAGCACCCGCCGGAAAAAAGCTTCATCAAGGCCAGCCGCAAACTGATGTACCGCTGGTACGGCAACAACCTGCGGCAGAACTCCCGGGCCCTGGGCCTGGGTATCCGCCGCCTCGGCCTGTTCACCAGCGTGGTGCTGTTCGACCAGCGCGTGTCGATGTGGACCAGCCTGCTGGGCCTGACCGTCGCAGTGATCGCCAGCCTCAAGTTCGGCCCGGCGTTCCTGCTGGTGTACCTGCTGTGGATCGGCATCACCCGGCTGATCCTGACGATCATGCTGCTGTGCTCGGGTCACAACATCGGCCCGGCCTACCCGCTGATTCTTTATTACAACCAGATCGTCGGCGCGATCATGAAGATCTACGTGTTCTTCCGCCTCGACAAGCAGTCCTGGACCCGCCAGCCCACTGCCCTCAAGCGCGACCTCGCCAGCTTTCAACAATGGTTCAACACCTGGTCCTCCCGGACCATGACCTTCTCGGCGGCCAGCATCTTCATTGCTGTGCTGTTCATGGTCGTGTGAGCCGGAACCCGATTGGATTAAACAGGAACAAATCGCCATGAATACCGCCGTCAACGTCAATGTCGTGCATGAGTCCGAAGCCCAGCGTCAGCACGCGCGGGTGCGCATCCCGGCCAAGCTGCGCTACCTGGGGGGGAACCGCGAAACCCTGGAAGTGAAGGTCGACGACCTCTCCGCCGGCGGCCTGAGCTTCCACGCCAAGCACCCGTTGAAGGTTGGCGAAGTGCTGCGCGGGCGCCTGCAGTTCACCGTCGACAAGCTCGGCCTGGCCATGGACATCGAGATCCAGGTGCGCTCTTTCGACCCGTCCAGCGGCCGCACCGGCGTGCAGTTCCAGAACCTCGAACCGCGTGACATCGCCACCCTGCGCCACATCATCACCTCGCACCTGTCCGGCGAGCTGATCACCATCGGTGATGTGCTCAGCACCCTGCAGCGCGACAACTTCACCAAGGCGCGCAAACAGAAGGATGCCAGCGGCGGCATGAGCGCGTTCGGCCGCCTGCGCGCAGTGACCTTCAGCCTCGGCGTGTTCGTGGTCGGCGTGGCGGCGTTCGGCTTTATTGCCAAGTCGGTGTATGGCCTGTACTTCGTCAGCCATGCCCAGGCCGGGGTGGTCAGCGTGCCGACCAGCAACGTCACCATGCCGCGCGACGGCACCGTGCAGGGCCTGGTGGAAAACGGCGGCCAGGTGGTCAAGGGCGCGCCGCTGGCCTCGTTCAGCACCAGCATGCTGGACATGCTCAAGGGCCACCTGGATGACCAGCAGCTGGAGCCGGCCAAGGTCGAGGAGCTGTTCGGCAAGCAGATGAGCGGCACCCTGACCAGCCCCTGTGATTGCGTGGTCGCCCGCCAACTGGTGGATAACGGCCAGTACGCGAGCAAGGGTCAGGTGATTTTCCAACTGATTCCGCGCACCAGCAATCCGACCATTGAAGCGCGCTTCAGCTATCGCCAGTTCGACGACGTCAAACCAGGCTCGCGCGTCAACTTCCAGATCGCCGGTGAAGGCGACTGGCGCAAGGGCGAGATCGTCAGCAGCACCAGCCTGAACAGCGAAGACCTGTCTTCGGATATTCGCGTGCAGATCAAGCCAGAGGGTGCACTGCCCAGCGAACTGGCCGGCCGCCCGGTGGCGGTGGACAGCAACCGTGGCCCGTCGCTGGACTGGCTGATCGATAAAGCCGTGGCCCGTGGGCTCTAAGGGAGACATGCCGGTGAACACCAAGATTGCCACCCCCTGCGTGGGAGCCGGCCTTGCCGGCGATGGGCTGCGCAGCAGCCCCAATGGGCAAGGCCGGCTCCCACAGGGGTCGAGCTATATCCTCAGTCTGTGCAGCCTGGCCCTGGCCATCAGCCTGGCCGGTTGTGCCGGCCTGCCCGACCAGCGCCTGGCCAACGAGGCGCTCAAGCGCGGTGACACCGCCCTGGCCGAGCAGAACTACCGCCAGCTCGCCGACCTCGGTTACAGCGAAGCGCAGGTAGGCCTGGCCGATATCCAGATCGAAACCCGCGACCCGGCCAAGCTCAAGGAGGCCGAGGCCACCTACCGCGCTGCCGCCGATATCTCGCCGCGTGCCCAAGCCCGCCTCGGACGCCTGCTGGCCGCCAAGCCGGACGCTACCGAAGCCGAGCGCCAGGAAGCCGAAACCCTGCTGAAAAAAGCCTTCGCCAATGGCGAGGGCAATACCCTGATCCCGCTGGCGATGCTTTACCTGCAATACCCGCAGAGCTTCCCCGGCACCAACGCCCAGCAGCAGATCGATAAGTGGCGTGCCGCCGGTTACCCCGAAGCCGGCCTGGCCCAGGTCCTGCTGTACCGCACCCAGAACACCTATGACCAGCACCTGGACGAGGTCGAGCGCATCTGCAAGACCGCGCTGAGCAGCACCGACATCTGCTATGTGGAACTGGCCACCGTCTACCAGAAACGCGCCCAGCCCGAGCAACGGGCGGCACTGATCGAACAGCTGAAAAGTGCCTACCAGCATGGCGCGATCCCCGCCACCCGGGTCGACAGCGTTGCCCGCGTACTGGCCGACCGCAGCCTCGGCCAGACCGACGAGAAAACCGCCCAGGCCCTGCTTGAGCAGGTGGCGCCGGTCAACCCCGGCTCCTGGGTCAGCCTGGCGCAATTGCTCTATGACTTCCCCGAGCTTGGCGACACCGACACGCTGATGGAGTACATCGACAAGGGCCGCGCCGCCGAACAGCCGCGTGCCGAGTTGCTGCTGGGCCGCCTGTACTACGAAGGCAAGACTGTAGCGGCCGACGCGCAGAAAGCCGAAACCCATCTGCTCAGCGCCGCCAACGCCGGCGAAGTCAGCGCCCATTACTACCTGGGCCAGCTGTACCGCCGTGGCTACCTGGGCAATGTCGACCCGCAAAAAGCCGTCGATCATTTGCTCAGCGCCGCCCGCGGCGGCCAGCTCAGTGCCGACTACGCCCTGGCCCAGCTGTTCAGCGAAGGCCACGGCATCCGCCAGGACCTGGTCAACGCCTGGGTGTTCAGCCAACTGGCACAAGCCAATCCCAGCGACCAGTCACGCGAGCTGGCAGCCCAACTCGATCAGCAACTCACCCCGGCGCAGAAGGCCCAGGCTCAACGCCTGTTGCAACAAGAACGCCAGGCCCGTGGCGCCATGGGCCCCGCTGCCCTGGCCCTGCAAGCGCAACCCGAACAAGGCGAGGACTCCCTATGACACTCAATCCGTGGATGAAAGCAGGCGTAGGCCTGGGCTTTGCCCTGCTCTGGTCCTGCCCGACCCTGGCAGCGATGACTGCTGAAAAGAACTTCGGCCTGGACGTGAAGATCACCGGCCAGTCCGAAGACGACCGCGACCTGGGCACCCGTTCCGGCGGCGACGTCAACGGCCTGGGCCTGGACCTGCGCCCCTGGGTGTACGGCGAGCGCGGCAACTGGAGCGCCTTCGCCATGGGCCAGGCGGTGGCGGCTACCGACATCATCGAGACCGACACCCTGCGCCAGTCCGGTGACCAGGCCGAGGCCGACAGCGGCCGCACCAATGGCCGTGAAGCGGACAAAAACTACCTGGCCATGCGTGAGTTCTGGGTCGGCTACAGCGGCCTGACCGCCTACCCCGGCGAGCAGCTGCGCTTCGGCCGCCAGCGCCTGCGCAACGACGACGGCATGTGGCGCGACACCAATATCGAAGCGCTGAACTGGACCTTCGACACCACCCTGCTGCGCGCCAACCTGGGCGTGGCCGAGCGCTTCAGCGAGTACCGCACCGACCTCACCGAGCTGGCCCCGGAAGACAAGGACCGCCTGCACGTTTACGGCGACGTCGCCACGCAGTGGACACCCGGCCACTGGGTCGGCCTGCGCGCTCACCACAGCCACGACGACGGCAAGCTGAAAAACCCGGGCGAAACCGTCGATGCCCTGGACAAGACCCGCACCGGCGACCTCACCTGGCTGGGCCTGGAAGCCAACAGCGACGCCTACAACTGGCGCAACCAGAACCGCGTCAACTACTGGGGCAGCATGACCTGGCTGACCGGCGATCGCGACAGGCTCAACACCACCACGGTCAACGGCGAGCAGGTGGCCAGCGGCAAACAGAGTGGCGACGTCAATGCCTGGGCCACCGACCTCGGTGTCCGCCTGCGCCTGGATCCCAACTGGCAGGTCGGTGCCGCCTACGCCCGCGGCAGCGGCGGCGGTGGCAGCGATGGCTCGGGCAACTACGAGCAGACCGGCCTTGAGAGCAACCGCTCCAACTTCACCGGCACCCGCTCGCGGGTCCATCGCTTTGGCGAAGCCTTCCGCGGCGAGCTGGGCAACGTACAGGCGGCGACCCTGTTCACCTCCTGGCAACTGCGCGACGACTACGACGCCAGCCTGATCTACCACAAGTTCTGGCGCGTCGATGGCGACCAGAACATCGGCAGCAGTGGCATCAATGCCGTGGTCGAGGACAACGGCATCAACCGGCCGCTGGTCCAGGGCGAGAAAGACCTCGGCCAGGAGATGGACCTGGTGGTCACCAAGTACTTCAAGCAAGGCCTGTTACCGGCCTCGCTGAGCCAGTCGATCGACGAGCCGTCGGCGCTGGTGCGCTTTCGTGGCGGCGTGTTCAAGCCCGGTGATGCCTATGGCAAGGAAGCGGACTCCTACATGCACCGCGCTTTCGTCGACGTGATCTGGCGCTTCTGACGCCTGGGGTGCAATGAAATGAGCCTTCCTCCGAACACGCTCCATGCCCTGCTGGCCGGCACCCTGCTGCTGGCCAGCAGCATCGCCCTGGCCAACGGCCAGGCGCCGACGCCGGTGGCCAAGGAGCTGCAGCAGGCCAAGACCTACACCGTCAGCAGCGCGCCGATCGAGCCGCTGCAGATCCCGGCACCGACCCTGCCGGACCTGTCCGGCTACACCGTTGATGCCGTGCAGAAAAAGATCGTCCGCAGCCACAAGGGCAAGGTTTCGGTGCGGCGCATGCTCCAGGAAAACAGCCTCAAGGAGTTCATCGGCGGCGACAACAAGATGGCCGAATGGGTGGCGCGCCAGCATGGCATCCCCCAGGCGATCTTCATCGACGACGGCCATGTCGACTTCACCGAGTTGAGCAAGCAGGTGCCCAGCCAGTACCTGCGCGAAACCGCACCGGGCGTGTACCTGGCGCGCCTGCCGATCGTGGTCGGGCCAAAAGGCGTGCTCGAGATCGACGCCAAGGTCAAGGAACTGCGCCTGTCCCAGGAGGGCGGCGCGTTCATCGTCAACGACGGCAAGCTGTTCGTCAGCGATACCCGGGTGACCGGCTGGCGCGAGCAGGACAACGGCCCGGCGACCTTCCGCTCGCCCAAGGAGTTTCGCCCGTTCCTGCTGTCCTGGGGCGGCACCGAGACCTACATCGTCAACAGCAAGATGGCCAGCTTCGGCTACGCCAAGAGTAAGTCCTACGGCGTGAGCATCTCCCAGTACACGCCGAACATGGCCAAGCAGATGGGCCGTTCGGAACCCACCGGCTGGATCATCGGCTCCGAATTCAGCGACATGTGGTACGGCTTCTATTGCTACGAAACCAGCGACTTCGTGGTCAAGGACAGCACCTACCGCGACAACATCGTCTACGGCATCGACCCCCACGACCGCTCGCACCGCTTGATCATCGCCGGCAACACCGTGTACGGGACCAAGAAAAAGCACGGCATCATCGTCTCGCGCGAGGTCAACGACAGCTGGATCATCAACAACAAGAGCTATGACAACAAGCTCTCGGGCGTGGTGATCGACCGTAACAGCGTCAACAACCTGATCGCCTACAACGAGATCTACCGCAACCACACCGACGGCATCACCCTGTACGAGAGCGGCGACAACCTGATCTGGGGCAACAAGCTGATCAACAACCGCCGCCACGGCATTCGCGTGCGCAACAGCGTGAACATCCGCCTGTACGAGAACGTCGCCATGGCCAACGGCCTGGTGGGCGTGTACGGGCACATCAAAGACCTGTCGGAAACCGACCGCGACATCGCCCTCGACCCGTTCGACACCAAGGTCTCGCTGATCGTCGTCGGCGGTGAGCTGGCGGCCAACGGCAGCGGCCCGCTGTCGATCGACTCGCCGCTGAGCGTGGAACTGTACCGGGTCTCGATGCTGGCCCCGAGCAAGGCCAGCGGCATCAGTTTTTCCGGGGTACTGGGCGAGCGCCAGGACGAGATTCTCGACCTGATGGTGCGCCAGGGCAAAGCCGTGCTGATCGATCCGGTCGAGCGCCAGACCGAAATGCTGGACTGAGGAAGCCAATCTTATGCAACCACAACTGACCAAGCTGCTGAGCCTTTCCGGCCTTGCCGCCGCCCTGTTGGCGATCAGTGCCCAGGCGTCGGCCGAGCAGGCCCAAGCACCCAGCTTCAGCGCCGAACCGTGCTGCCAGCTGTGCCCGCAGGCCCACGACGCCAGCCGCTACACCACCCGCTACCAGCAGAACTTCACCACCCTGATACAAGCCCAAGGCGACTGGCTGTTCCGCACCCGCGAAGACCTGCGCACCGAGTTTGACACCACGCCGGCCGGCTACCGCCGCCTGCAGCAGTTGCACGATGCGTTCAAGGCCAGGGGCGTGGAACTGGTGATCGTCTACCAGCCGACCCGTGGCCTGGTGAACCGCAACATGCTCAAACCCGCCGACAAGGCCGCCTTCAACTACACCAAGGCGCTGCACAACTACCAGGCCATGCTCGGGCGCTTCAGCAAGATGGGCTACACCGTGCCCGACCTGTCGCCGCTGACCAACGAACAGTTGGCCGCCGCCGACCAGGGCAAGGATTTCTACTTCCGCGGCGATCAGCACTGGACCCCCTACGGCGCCGAGCGCGCGGCGAAGATCGTCGCCGACAGCGTGCACAAGATGGCGGCCTTCGCCGAGGTGCCCAAGCGTGAGTTCGAAAGCCACAAGTCCGGGCGCATGGGCAAGACCGGCACCCTGCACAACGTCGCCGGGCAACTGTGCGGCACCAGCTACGCGGTGCAGTACATGGACCAGTTCGTCACCGAACCCAAGGGCGAGAGTGGCAGCGACGACCTGTTCGGCGATTCCGGCAACCCGCAGATCACCCTGGTTGGCACCAGCCACAGCGGCAAGAACTACAACTTCTCGGGCTTTCTCGAACAGTACATCGGCGCCGACGTGCTCAACGTCGCCTTCCCTGGCGGCGGCCTGGAAGGCTCGATGATCCAGTACCTGGGCAGCGAAGCGTTCCAGAAAAACCCACCGAAGATCCTCATCTGGGAGTTCTCGCCGCTGTACCGCCTGGACCAGGAAACCATCTGGCGGCAGATGCTCGCCCTGGTCGACAACGGCTGCGCAGGCAAGCCCGCGCAGATGAGCGCCAGCACCACACTCAAGCCAGGCAAGAACGAGCTGATGGTCAACGGCCGTAACGGCGTGATCAAGGACCTGACCAATGGCCGTCACCAACTGGACATCCAGTTCGAGGACACCTCGGTCAAGACCCTGCAAGCCACCCTCTGGTACATGAACGGCCGCCACGAGGACCTGAAGATCGAGAAGCCGCAGACCGCCGACACCGATGGCCGCTTTGCCTTCGAGCTGCGCGAGGACGAGGACTGGGCCGCCCAGACCCTGCTCGCCGTGGAAGTTCAGGGGCCGCAGAGCGGCAGCCAGAAAGTCGCAGCCACGCTGTGCAAACGCAAGTGAGGTGCTTATGAACACATTCAGCACATCCCCTGTAGGCGCGGGCTTCAAGGTGCTCGCGCTGGCCCTGGCCCTGTTCGGCCCGGCCGTGCAGGCCGCCGGGCTGGTTCCTCCCCAGGGTTACTACGCCGGGATCGAGAAACTCAAGAGCGGCGGCAGCGACTTCAAGTGCGAAGCCATCCCCCGCCCCTACACCGGCAAGCTGCAGTTTCGCAGCAAGTACGAAGGCTCGGACAAAGCCCGCGCGACCCTGAACAAGGCCTCGGAACAAGCCTTTCGCGATTCCACCGCGAGCATCACCACCCTTGAGCGCGGGGTCAGCAAACAGGTCATGCAGTACATGCGCGATGGCCGCCCGCAGCAGCTCGACTGCACCCTGGAGTGGCTGAGCAGCTGGGCCAGCGCCAATGCGCTGATGTCCACCGACTACAACCACACCGGCAAGTCGATGCGCAAATGGGCGCTGGGCAGCCTGAGCTCGGCCTGGCTGCACCTGAAGTTCTCCAACTCCCAGCCGTTGGCTGCGCACCAGCAACAGGCCGAGCTGATCGAGAAATGGTTCGGGCGCCTGGCCGACCAGGTGGTCAAGGACTGGAGCGACCTGCCGCTGGAGAAGATCAACAACCACTCCTACTGGGCGGCCTGGTCGGTGATGGCGACCGCCGTGGCCACTGACCGCCGCGACCTGTTCGACTGGTCGTTGAAGGAATACCGGGTGGCCGCCAACCAGGTCGACGCCCAGGGCTTTTTGCCCAACGAGCTCAAGCGCAAGCAACGTGCCCTGGCCTACCACAACTATGCCCTGCCGCCGCTGGCGATGATCGCCAGCTTCGCCCAGGCCAACGGTGTCGATGTGCGCCCGGAAAACAACGGCGCGCTCAAGCGCCTGGGTGAACGGGTGCTGGCGGGGGCGAAAGACCCGAGCCCGTTCAAGGCCAAGAATGGTGAAAAGCAGGACATGGATGACCTGAAGATCGACAGCAAGTACGCCTGGCTCGAACCCTGGTGCAGCCTCTACCGCTGCAACAGCGATGTGCTCGGGCGCAAGCACGACATGCAGCCGTTCAAGAGCTTCCGCCTGGGCGGCGACCTGACCCGGGTCTATGACCCGCAGGCCGAACAGAAAAAGTAAGGATCTGCATTGTCCCTGTGGGAGCTGGCTTGCCAGCGATCGGAACACCGCGGTGTGTCAGATACGACGCCTCGCTGGCAAGCCAGCTCCCACAGGGTTGGTGCAAGGCAAAGATTTGATCTGGTTTCTCCCGGGAGGTTTCACGGGGGGTTTGGGGGGCTGCTGCCCCGACTGATAACGACAAGGAGAGATCGGGATGGTGTTTTCATCCAATGTGTTCCTGTTCCTGTTCCTGCCGATCTTTCTCGGCTTGTACTACTTGAGCGGGCAACGCTATCGCAACGCCCTGTTGCTGCTGGCCAGTTATGTGTTCTATGCCTGGTGGCGGGTGGACTTCCTGGCGCTGTTCGCCGGGGTCACCCTGTGGAACTACTGGATCGGCCTGAAAGTCGGCGCCGCCGGCGTGCGCACCAAACCGGCCCAGCGCTGGCTGCTGCTGGGCGTGGCGGTCGACCTGTGCATCCTCGGCTACTTCAAGTACGCCAACTTCGGCGTCGACAGCCTCAACGCGATCATGACCTCGTTCGGGCTTGAGCCGTTCATCCTCACCCACGTGCTGCTGCCGATCGGCATCTCGTTCTACATCTTCGAGTCGATCAGCTACATCATCGACGTGTACCGCGGCGACACCCCGGCGACCCGCAACCTGATCGACTTCGCCGCCTTCGTGGCAATCTTCCCGCACCTGATCGCCGGCCCCGTGCTGCGCTTCAAGGACCTGGCCGATCAGTTCAACCACCGCACCCACACCCTGGACAAGTTCTCCGAGGGTTGCACACGCTTCATGCAGGGCTTCATCAAGAAGGTGTTCATCGCCGACACCCTGGCGGTGGTCGCCGACCATTGCTTCGCCCTGCAGAACCCGACCACCGGCGACGCCTGGCTCGGCGCCCTGGCCTACACCGCGCAGCTGTACTTCGACTTCTCCGGCTACAGCGACATGGCCATCGGCCTGGGCCTGATGATGGGCTTTCGCTTCATGGAGAACTTCAAGCAGCCGTACATCAGCCAGTCGATCACCGAGTTCTGGCGGCGCTGGCACATCAGCCTGTCGACCTGGCTGCGCGACTACCTGTACATCACCCTGGGCGGCAACCGCGGCGGCACCTTCGCCACCTACCGCAACCTGTTCCTGACCATGCTCCTGGGCGGGCTGTGGCACGGTGCCAACTTCACCTACATCGTCTGGGGTGCCTGGCACGGCATGTGGCTGGCGATCGAGCGGGCCCTGGGCATCAACGCCGCGCCGCAGCGCTTCAACCTGGTGCGCTGGGCCTTCACCTTCCTGCTGGTGGTGATGGGCTGGGTGATCTTCCGCGCCGAAAACCTGCACGTCGCCGCACGCATGTACGGCGCCATGTTCAGCTTCGCTGACTGGCAACTGTCGGAGCTCAACCGCGCCAGCCTCACCGGCCTGCAAGTGGCGACCCTGGTGCTGGCCTACGCGACCCTGGCGTACTTCGGCCTGCGCGACTTCTACCGCAACGCCAAGCCCGAAGCCAAGGCCAGCCCCGTGGCGGTCCACGCCGACGGCAGCCTGGGCCTGGACTGGGGCCTGTACGCCACCCGTGCGCTGGTGCTGCTGCTGTTCGTTGCCTCGATTCTCAAGCTCTCGGCGCAAAGCTACTCGCCGTTCCTCTACTTCCAGTTCTGAGCGAGCCGACCATGACCCGATCATTACGCAAACTCTACGCCCTGCTGTTCCTCGCCCTGTTGCTGGGCCTGGGCCTGTGGTCGCTGGGCGGCCTTGGCAGCTTCCAGCGCAGCGCGCAAATGACTGCCCTCGACGGCAAGCTGGCCAAGGCCGCCGAGACCCACTACGACGAGCAGTTCCCGCTCAAGCGCATCGGTACCAACCTGTGGGCGGCGCTGGATTTCAAGCTGTTCAACGAAGGCCGCCCGGGCGTGGTGCTGGGCCGCGAGCACTGGCTGTTCAGTGACGAGGAGTTCAAGCCGGTGGCCAATAGCGACCAGTTCGAACAGGAAAACCTCGCGCTGATTCGCGGTGTACGCGACACCCTGCAACAACGCGGCGTGCAGTTGGTGCTGGCGATCGTGCCGGCCAAGGCGCGGTTGTATCCGGAGTACCTCGGCGAGCAGACCCCAGCCAGCCTGCACACTGACCTGTACAACGAGTTCCACGCCCAGGCCCGCCAGGCCGGTGTGTTCGCCCCCGACCTGCTGGCGCCGCTGCAGGAGGCCAAGGCCCGTGGCCAGGTGTTCCTGCGCACCGACACCCACTGGACGCCGCTGGGCGCCGAAGTGGTCGCCCAGCACCTGGCCGCCGCCGTCGCGCGCCAGACCCTGCTCAACGGCGAGCCGCAGCAGTTTGTCACCGAACAGCGCCAGAGCGCGCCGTACAAAGGCGACCTGACCAACTTCCTGCCGCTCGACCCACTGTTCAGCAACCTGCTGCCGCCGCCGGACACCCTGCAAAAACGCAGCACCCGCCCAGCCCAGGCTGAAGGTGAAAACGGCGACGCACTGTTCGCCGACAACGAAATCCCGGTGGCGCTGATCGGCACCAGCTACAGCGCCAACCCCAACTGGAACTTCCTCGGTGCCCTGCAACAGGCGCTGCGCAGCGACGTGGTCAATTACGCCGAAGACGGCCATGGCCCACTGCTGCCGATGCTCAAGTACCTGCAAACCGACGCCTTCAAGAACAGCGCGCCGCAAGTGCTGATCTGGGAGTTCCCGGAACGTTATCTGCCAATGCAAAACGACCTCAGCGCATTCGATCCGCAGTGGATCGCGCAGCTGAAAAAAACCCGCAATGCCAATCAAGACCTGGCCCTGTCGTCCCATCGGACGGAAAACTGAAGAGGAAACGCACATGACCTTGCATACCCCAAAGCACCGCATCGCCAAAGCCTGCGCCCTGGCCGCAGGGCTCAGCCTGCTGTCGCTGCAAGCCTTCGCCGGCGCCGATGCCGCACTGTATGGCCCAACCGCACCGAAAGGCTCGACCTTCGTGCGCATCTACAACGCCAGCGCCCAGCCAGTGAGCGCCAGCGTCGGCAATACCCAGATCAACGCGGTGGCCGCCCAGGGCAGCAGTGATTTCAGCTTCATGCCCCAGGGTGATTACAGCGCCAAGGTCGGCAGTCAGAGCCTGCCGGTCAAGCTCGCCGCTGATCACTACTACACCCTGGTCAACAACGCTTCGGGCCAGCCGCAACTGATCGAGGAGCCACCGTTCAGGAACAAGCAGAAATCCCTGGTTCGGGTACAGAACCTCAGTGACCAGGCCCTGACCCTGAAGACCGCCGACGGCAAGACCGAAGTGGTCAAGCCGGTCGCCGCCAAAGCCCGTGGCGAGCGCGAGATCAATCCGGTCAAGGTCAGCCTGGCGCTGTATGAAGGCGACAAGAAAGTCAGCGACCTGAAGCCTGTGGCTCTGGAGCGCGGCGAAGCGGCGGTGCTGTATGTCACCGGCTCCGGCAGCAACCTGTCGCCGGTCTGGGTCAAGCGCCCGGTATCCACCCGTTAACCACCTGCCTATTTCAATTTTTGGAGAACACTCATGATTCCAGTCATTCTGTCCGGTGGTAGCGGCTCGCGTCTGTGGCCCCTGTCGCGCAAGCAATTCCCCAAGCAGTTCCTGGCCCTGACCGGTGAACACACCTTGTTCCAGCAGACGATCGAGCGCCTGGTGTTCGACGGCATGGACGCGCCCATCGTGGTCTGCAACAAGGACCACAAGTTCATCGTCAGCGAGCAACTGCACAACCTGAAACTCGAAACCCAGGGCATCCTCATGGAGCCCTTCGGCCGCAACACCGCGCCAGCGGTAGCCCTGACCGCGATGAAGCTGGTCAACGAAGGCCGTGACGAGCTGATGCTGGTGCTTCCGGCCGACCATGTGATCGATGACCAGAAAGCCCTGCAACGCGCCTTGGCCCTGGCCACCGTGGCCGCCGAGCGCGGCGAGATGGTGCTGTTCGGAGTCCCGGCGAGCAAACCGGAAACCGGCTACGGCTACATCAAGTCGAGCCAGGATGCGCTGCTGCCCGAAGGCGTCAGCCGGGTGGCGCAGTTCGTCGAGAAGCCGGACGAAAAGCGCGCGGCCGAATTCGTCCGCGCCGGCGGTTACTTCTGGAACAGCGGCATGTTCCTGTTCCGCGCCAGCCGCTTCCTCGAAGAGCTGAAAAAGCACGATGCCGACATCTACGACACCTGCCTGCTGACCCTGGAGCGCAGCACGCAAGACGGCGACAACCTGAACATCGACGAAGCCACCTTCGCCTGCTGCCCGGACAACTCCATCGACTACGCAGTGATGGAGAAGACCCGGCGTGCCTGCGTGGTGCCGCTGTCGGCCGGCTGGAGCGATGTCGGCTGCTGGTCGTCGCTGTGGGATGTGCACGAAAAAGACCACAACGGCAACGTCACCAAGGGCGACGTGGTGGTCCAGGACAGCCGTAACTGCATGATCCACGGCAACGGCAAGCTGGTGTCGGTGATCGGCCTTGAGAACATCGTCGTGGTCGAGACCAAGGACGCCATGATGATTGCCCACAAGGACAAGGTTCAGGGCGTCAAGCAACTGGTCAACACCCTCAACGAACAGGGCCGCAGTGAAACCCAGAACCACTGCGAGGTGTTCCGGCCGTGGGGCTCGTACGACTCGGTGGACATGGGCGGGCGCTTCCAGGTCAAGCACATCACCGTCAAGCCCGGCGCCAGCCTGTCGCTGCAAATGCACCACCACCGTGCCGAGCACTGGATCGTGGTGTCCGGCACCGCCGAGGTGACCTGCGACGAGAACGTGTTCCTGCTCACCGAGAACCAGTCCACCTACATCCCGATCGCTTCGGTGCACCGCCTGCGCAACCCGGGCAAGATCCCGTTGGAGATCATCGAAGTGCAGTCCGGCAGTTACCTGGGCGAGGACGATATCGAGCGCTTTGAAGATGTCTACGGGCGCTCGACGCCGATCGAGCGCGGGATCTCGATCAAGACCATCGCGCAGTAACCCCGTAGCCTGCCCATCGCCGGCAAGGCCGGCTCCCACACTGGATCTGTATTCACAATCCCTGTGGGAGCCGGCCTTGCCGGCGAAGCTTTTTGAGGCCCACCCGATTTACGGTTAGGATGAAAGCACCCCGCACACAAGGTTCATTCCATGTTCATCGGTGCCCTGCTGATCCTCACCTGGCTGGTCCTGCTGCTGCGCTACCCGGCCAAGGCCCTGCCGATTTCCCTGGCAGCATTGCTCGGCCTGGGGCTGGTGGCGTTGTGGGTGGTGTGGCTAGACAACCGCGAAGCCAACCAGTTGGCCCGCCTGGAACTGCGCCTGACCTACGCCCCCGAGCAGTGCCCGGCCGATCGCCCGCTGCAAGTGCACATCAACAACGGCAACTCGGTGCCTTTGCTGGAACTGCGCTGGCGGGTCGCCGCCTATGCCCCGGGCGATACCGTCAACCTTGCCGAAAACACCTATGCTGCACCGCGCTACCGCGGCCCGGGCGAGCTGCAACCTGGCGCCAGCTGGCAAGAGTGCCTGCCGTTGCCACCGCTGCGCTCCGGCTACCGGCCACAGAGCGTCGACTACCGCGCCGAGCACCTGCAAGGCAGCTTCGCCGACTGAGCACCTGGTATTTTTGCCAGGTTACCCCAGCGGCAAAACCCTGTTGAATATCGCTGCAGACTTCACTGCCTAGCGGAGTAAGGTCATGGTCGATACATCGCCAGCGGTTCAGGACGAATTCAAGCGGCTCTTCGAACGTATCAATAACCATCGGTCCCTGGCCAAGCCGGTGGTGATCCTGGTGTATTCGGACACCTGTCCGGCATGCGCCGACGCCAAACGCAATGTGACTACCCTGGCCAACAACGGCTATCGGGACCGCGTTCAGTTCTATCAACTGACCTTCGCCGCCTTTCAGGCATTGTCCTGCGACCTGCAGGTTACCCATGTGCCCACTCAACTGCTGTATGACACTGCAAGCCAGCGCCAGCTGTGGACCGGCATCTGCACCGAACAGTTGGAAAATGCGCTGAAAACATTGATCGCTGAAGTATGATCCAGTACCCCCACTGCTCAAGGACAGCAACTTATGCCAAGCGTCTTGATCACCGGTTGCTCCAGCGGTATCGGCCTGGCCCTGGCCGAAGCTTTCAACAACGCGGGCTTCGACGTCTGGGCCACGGCGCGCAAGGCTGAAGATGTTCAGCGCCTGGCAGCCTCGGGTTTCACCGCCCGCCAGCTGGACGTCAATGATCCAGCGGCATTGAGCCAACTGGCAAACGAGCTTGAGCAACGCGGCAATGGCCTCGATGTGCTGATCAACAACGCCGGTTACGGTGCCATGGGCCCACTGCTCGACGGCGGCGTCGAGGCGATGCGCCGGCAATTCGAGACCAATGTCTTCGCCCCGGTGGGCGTCACCGCTGCACTGTTTGCCTTACTGCGACGCAATCGGGGCCTGGTGGTGAACATTGGCAGCGTCTCCGGGGTTCTGGTGACCCCGTTCGCCGGCGCCTATTGCGCTTCCAAGGCCGCAGTCCACGCGCTGAGCGAAACCCTGCGCCTGGAGCTGGCACCGTTTGCTGTACGGGTCATGGAAGTGCAGCCAGGCGCAATTGCCTCGCAGTTCGCCAGTAACGCCGGGCGCGAGGCCGAGCAATTACTCGACGAAACCTCGCCCTGGTGGCCGCTGCGCGAAGGCATCCGCGCCCGCGCCCGGGCCTCCCAGGACAACCCGACACCGGCCGCCACATTCGCCAAAGGCGTGCTCGATGCCGTGCAGAAAAGCCCGACGCCGACGCTGGTGCGCCTGGGCAATGGCAGCCGGGCATTGCCGTTACTGGCCAGCTGGCTGCCCAACGGTATGCTGCAAAAGGTCCTGAAAAAACGTTTCGGTCTGAACCGGATGCTGTGATCTTCCCGGTTTTCGGGGGTGAACGCCTGCGATAGCTGACCCTATCGCTAACTATAAATTGCACGCTAGAGCATTTTCCAAAGCCTCGCCAAGGCGAAGAATCCCTACCGTATTTGAACGGCTGGCCAGCCCTCTGTGTCCTTGCACGCCCTTGAGTTAGGGCCTGCATGCCCCATTTGCGGGCAGAGAACACTGCCGGTTCAAAGACATTCAGGGAAAAACCTCCAGGATCGGAGCCCCGTGGTCTGGCTGGCAGTCTTTCTCACAAATGCGATCAGGTAAATTCTGGAGTCATTCGTGAAACAAGCTCAACTTCCGCGCAAGATACCCACACAAGCCCGCTCGAGGATGATGGTCGAGACCATCCTCAAGACTACCGCCACCGTCGTGGTCAAGCACGGTTACGCCGGTACCAACACCAACCTGGTGGCGCAGCGCGCCGGGGTTAGTGTCGGCTCGGTGTACCAGTACTTCCCGAACAAGGACGCGCTGATTGCCGCCCTCTACGAACGCCACGCGCAGTCGGTGAACCGGGTAATCCTCGATGTCGCCGGCCAGTACGAAGTGGCCGACCTGCAGGCGCACATCAAGCTGCTGGTGCGCGCCCTGCTGCAGTTGCACCTGCAGGAACCGGAGCTGCATCGTCTGCTCGACAAGGATTTCGCCTTCCTCAGCAACGAATCCAGCGAGCATCAGTACAAAGCGCGCATCTCCCAGTCGATCGAGTGCCTGCTGCAACGCTGGAGCCACCAGTTGGCCCACTCCAACCTGCAGTCGGCCGCCTGGCTGACGGCGCAGATGATCACCTCGATGGTCAAGGCCTACATCCTTGATGCGCCACAGATCAGCCAGGTGGAAATCGAGCAGGCCATCAGTTGCTCGGTGACCGGGCTGCTGTGCTCAAGCCCCAACCCGGCCTTCACCCGGCGCCCGTACCTGCTCGACAGCAGCAACAGTGCCCTGGCCCATTCACGCATTCCCGCCGCGTGAAGCCTGTACCCGCTGCAATTGCTGGTAGCGTTCCAGCAAACGCCGTGATTGCAGGTAACTAGGCACTTCCACCACCAGGCCATCGACTTCGGCGCGCACACTGCCGGTACTGGCCGCTTGTTCGAACGCATCGATCTGCCGCCGTGCCAGGTCGGCCTCTGCCGCCGTCGGCGTCAGGTAGCGGTTGGCAACGGCCACATGGGCCGGATTGACCACGCCTTTGGCCTGGTACCCGATTGATCGGGCAAATTGCATGTCTGCCTCGGCACCGGCGTCATCGGCAAAGGTGTAAGGCGAGTCGATGGCCAGCACCCCTGCGGCCGCACATTCGAGCAAAAACCGCGAACGCGGATAGTAGAGTTCGGTACCGGCACGACTGCGCCCGGCCCCCAGGTCGGCAACCATGTCTTCGGTGGCGACCAGCATTGCCTTGATCCGCGGGCTGGAGTGGGCGATCTCGATGGCCCGGACCACGCCCAGGGCGGTTTCGATATTCGGCACGATCAAGGTCGATCCGGCTTCGATCGCATACTGCGCTTCCAGGCGAGTGATCTGCTTGTCCAGCTCGATCATCTGCTCGCAGGCCTCGACCTTGGACATCATGACCACTTGCGGACGCGCGGCCATGACCGCTTCAAGGTCTTCGTAGCCACAGGTTTCGAACGGGTTGATGCGCACCGAGCTGATCCGCCCGCATTCGCGCCAGTGCTGCATGATGCTCACCGACAAGGCCCGCGCTTCGGCGCGGCGGGATGGCGGGGTGAAATCCTCCAGCTCCTGGACCAGCACATCGCCGCCGCCATTGAGCGCATCGAGCAGTGCCGCTTGATCGGCCCCCGGGATGAAGAAGAAGGTGCGGCAAAGCGCCAGCGGATTATCCTTGGAAACAGCCATGATGACGTCCTGTACTAAGAGAATGGAAAACAACTAAACAACTAGAGCATCGCCAGGCCGCCATCGACGGCGATGGTGGTGCCACTGACGAAAGAAGCCTTGCCCGACAGCAACCAGCAGATCACTTCGGCCGCTTCCTCGGCGCTGCCTTCGCGGCGCAGGGCCGTCATGCCATGCAGTTGTTCAAGCTTGCCGGCATCACGGGTGGTGTCGTCGAGCATCGGCGTGCGGATCACTGCCGGGGCGACGCAGTTGACGTTGATGCCGCGCGGCCCGAGCTCACGCGCCAGGCCTTTGCTGAGGGTGATGACCGCGCCCTTGCTGGTGGCATACCCCAGTGTGCCGGCCAACCCGCCACCGCGAATGCCGGCGACACTGGCCACCGTGCAAATGCGTCCGCCACGCGCCATGAGGCGAACCGACTGCTGCACCACACTGAAGGTCGCGATCAGGTTGATATCCAGCAACTGACGCAAGCGCGCAACGCTCAACTGCTCGAAAGGCGCGGTATCAACGACACCGGCGCAGGTGGCCAGTACGTCCACCCGCCCCTGCCAGTGTTCAATCTCGGTAAACGTTGCCGCCACTGCCTGCTCGTCACACAAGTCCAGGGTGAAGCTGCGATGCTGCGGGCCAAGCGCCGCCAACGTCGCCGCCAACCCGCGCTCATCGAGGTCCAGACACGCGACCCGATAGCCCTCGTCAGCCAGTTGCCGGGCAGTTGCCGCGCCGATCCCGCTGGCCGCGCCGGTCACCACGGCAACCTTGGTTTGTTCCAACATATCAACTGCACTCCTTGAGGCAAACCGTGAACCTTTCATTACCAGTCCACGCCTGTCCGACATGCTAAAAGAATGTTGAGACAACAACTACTCGCTTACCGCCCCCCGATAATAACGGGGCAAAGCCGAGCCGCTGCCAGGTTTAACTCGCATTTAACAAAATTGTTAAATATCCGATACCCAGACTCGTTATCGCCGACGAAATGCGAGCAACTTGCAAATCCATTTTATTTTCATCGCGACAAATCGACGCAGCGTCTCATAACGAACCATAACGTCCATTTAAAACCCAGCAAGCCCGCGTATTTCCTGAGCTCAACCTGAGCAATCACGCAGCGCCGCACTCGGTTATTTGAATGCGAGTAGCCATAGCACGGCAACTTGCCTAGGATAAGAAACAAATTGAAACGTTGTTAAAAGTGACAACTACCCGCTCAACGATGTTTCAACTTTCTTGCAATCTTCAGCCCCACAAATCAATAAAAGGACGTTCACGATGAGCAACAAGGGTTTTGACACCGTCATTGAAATCAAATACCGCGACACCGACTCGATGGGTCATGTCAGCAGCCCGATTTATTATGACTACATGCAGCACGCCTACCTCTGCTACATGCACGATCTGCTGAAACTGCCAAAGAGCGAAAAGCTGCCGCACATCATGGTTCGCAGTGAGTGCGACTACATCAAGCAAGCCATGTATGGCGAAACCCTGGTGGTCACCAGCGAAGTCGTGAAGTTCGGCACCAAGAGCTTTGAAATCGAGCACACCATGCGCCGTCAGGACGACAGCAAGGAAGTGGTCGCCAAGGCCAAGTCCTACCACGTCATGTTCGACTACGACAAACAGTCCACCATCCCTGTACCGCAAGCATTCAAGGATCAGGTCCTGGCGTTCCAGGAAGGCTGAGCAGCTGCTCAAGGATGACGGTTTCGCCGGGCGCCTTGCGGCCGGCGAACAGACTGCAAAGGTAACCTAGCAATGAAACTCTCCTGGACTCCGCAGCAACATGAGTTGCTGGTGAAATATCGGGAAATCGGTGCCGAGCTGGCCACCGCCCGCAAAACCGCAGCGCCCGGTTTCGATCATTACGGTTGGCAACGCCTGTGCGACGCCGGCCTGTGGCAATTGGTGATTCCGGCCAGCCATGGCGGCCTGGGCGAGGACTGGTGGGGCTTTACCGCCGCCCTCGAAGGCCTGGCCTCTTCGATCCGCACGCCGGAGCTGTTGCTCTCGGTGATCGCTCAGGCCGGCATGGTTCGCGCGCTGATGCTGTACGGCAGCGACGAGCAGAAAGACCGCTACCTGACCGCGATCCTCAACGGTGCACTGAGTGCCACCGGCATTGCCGAACCCGGTACCGGTACCGATGTGCGCAGCATCCACAGCCTGCTGACGCCGGTCACCGACGGATATCGCCTGAACGGCAGCAAGTTCAATATCGCCCACGCACCAGTGGCCGATTTCATGCTGATCGTGACCAAGCTGGACACTGACGCCAAAGCCAACATTGCCCTGGTCATGATCGACAAGGACACCCCGGGCCTGACCCGCGGCGAGCCTGACGACAAGCTGGGCAACAAGCACCTGCCCACCGGCCCGCTGTATTTCGACAACCTGGCCATCCCGGCGTCCCAGGTGCTCGGTCAGCCTGGTCGCGGGCTGCAGCAGCTGATCAAGATCATTTCCCTGGGGCGCCTGTACTACGGCCTGGTGGCCGCCAACCTGCCGACTCCGTTCCTGACCGAGGCCATGCAGTACGCGGCGCAGCGCGAAAGCTTCAACAGCGCTATCGACAACCACCAGTATGTGCAGAAGCGCCTGGTGGACCTGGCCATGGGCATGGAGCGCAACCGCTGGATGGTTTATGCCGCGCTGGATCAGCTGCTCAACGACCATCCACAGGCGTTGATGAGCTGCTCGATCGCCAAGCTCGGCGCGGCCCAGGACTTCATCAACAGCGCCATCAGCCTGCTCAAGCTGTATGGCAGCCTGGGTTACCACGAAGGCGACATCGCCAACCTGGTCAAGGATGCGTTGGGGTTCGCCAGCGTCGGCGGCACCGAAGAAATGCACCAGAAAAACATCTTCAACCAGCTGCTACGCCTGACACAGGCCGCCTGAAGCGGTCGAGCCAGCAGCCCGCAAGCCTTTTTTCGCAACCCCTGCCACCACGCCGGCCAGGCCCGTACGGTCCTGCCAGGCGTGGCACGGCGGCGGGATTCTGCCTGCCTTTTATTCCGTCCATCCATGAAGAGAGCAGATCGGATGCCAACCAAATCGATACCCCTGCACAGAACCCCCGTCGCCCAGATGCCTGCTGCCTTTGCCCAGCCCGTCGACGACCGCTTCGAACATGCCAGCCTCGATGAACTGCGCGCGCATCAGTTGCTGCGCCTGCGTCAGAGCCTGGCGCACGCTTACAACAACGTGCCCTGGTACCGCGAGCAGTTCCATGCCCGGGACGTGCACCCCTATGACCTGGAGAGCCTGGAAGACCTGTCCCGCTTCCCGCTGACCAGCAAGGCCGAACTGCGCGAGCATTACCCCTTCGGCCTGTTCGCCGTGCCCATGGACCAGGTGTCACGCCTGCATGCCTCCAGCGGCACCACCGGCAAACCGACCGTGGTTGGCTACACCCGCAACGACATCGACGTCTGGTCCTCGTTGGTGGCCCGTTCGATCCGTGCCGCTGGCGGCAAGCGCGGCGACCGAATCCACATCGCCTATGGCTACGGCCTGTTTACCGGGGGCCTGGGGGCCCACTACGGCGCCGAGAAACTCGGCTGCACGGTGATCCCGATGTCAGGCGGCCAGACCGCACGCCAGGTGCAACTGCTCAAGGACTTCCAGCCAGACATCATCATGGTCACCCCCTCCTACATGCTCAACATCGCCGAGGAAATCGAGCGCCAGGGCATCAACCCTCATGAGCTGTCGCTGCGGGTCGGGATCTTCGGTGCCGAGCCCTGGGGCCAGCAGATGCGCACCGAGCTGGAGCAACGCCTGGGAATCCAGGCCCTGGACATCTATGGCCTGTCGGAAGTCATGGGCCCGGGCGTGGCCATGGAACACCTGGACACCAAGGATGGGCCGACCCTCTGGGAAGACCATTTCTACCCGGAAATCATCGACCCGCAAACCGGCGAAGTGCTGCCCGACGGCCAGTTCGGCGAGCTGGTACTGACCACCCTGAGCAAGGAAGCGCTGCCGATGGTGCGCTACCGCACCCGTGACCTCACCCGCCTGCTGCCAGGGAATGGCCGGGCCATGCGCCGGCTGGACAAGATTACCGGCCGCAGCGACGACATGCTGATCATTCGCGGGGTCAATGTGTTCCCCAGCCAGATCGAGGAACAGCTGCTGAACCTGTTCATCTTCAGCCCCGTGCATGAGCTGCACGTCAGCCGCGAGGGCAACCTCGACTCGCTGACCGTCCAGGTCGAAATGCGCCCTGAGCACAGCCGCCTGAGCACCGAGGAACAGCTTGCCGCCTGCCAGCACCTCAGCCACCAGATCAAGGTGCATGTGGGCATCAGCACGCGCATCGTCCTGCAGCCGTGCAACACCCTCAAGCGCTCTGAAGGCAAGGCCGGAAAAGTCATCGATCTGCGCGGCAAACGCTAAAAGCCTGCTGCCCGCCCCCTCAAAGGACTCACGAGGTTGACCCCATCATGGATATGACCATTGGCGATTTTCTCCTGCGTCGCCTGCAGGAATTCGGCATCCGCCATCTGTTCGGCGTGCCCGGCGACTACAACCTGACCCTGCTCGAACAGGTCGAAGCCCTGCCGCAACTGCGCTTCATCGGTAACTGCAACGAACTCAACGCCGCCTATGCCGCCGACGGCTACGCCCGCACCCAGGGCTTTGGCGCGGTACTGACGACCTACGGGGTGGGCGACCTGAGCGCCCTCAACGGCATTGCCGGCGCCTATGCCGAGCGGGTCCCGGTCATCATGATTTCCGGCATGCCGCCCTTGCACGCGATTATCGACCGCGCCCTGATGCACCACACCCTGTGCGACGGCAACTACGACAACATCATGGTCACCCTGCGCCAGTTCACCGTGGCCCAGGCACGCATCACCGTGGAAAACGCCGCCCAGGAAATCGACCGGGTGCTGCAGACCTGTTTCCGCGAGCGCCGGCCGGTCTACCTGCAACTGCCGTCGGATCTGGCCTGCCTGCACATCGAAGTGCCCCAAACGCCGCTGCAGTTGAGCGAAACCCGCAGCGAGCCGGGCCAGTTGCTCAACGTGGTCACGCAACTGCACCAGCGTCTGGCCAGTGCCAGCAACCCGGTGTTGCTGGTGGACATCGACGTCGAACGTTTTGGTCTGACCGCGCAGGTACTCGAGCTGATCGAGCGCCTTGAGCTGCCCTTTGCCAACCTGCCGCCAGCCAAGGCCATGCTGCCGGAATCGCACCCGCTGTTTCTCGGTACCTATGCCGGTGCGGGCTCGGCGCCAAGCGTGCGTGAAGCCATCGAGCAGGCGGACTGCGTGATCAGTATCGGCGCCCGCTTCACCGACACCAGCACCGCGCTGTTCTCGCAGAAGTTCAAGGATGGCGCCCTGATCCAGTTGCAGCCTTACGCCGCCTCGCTGGGCAAAGTGCACTACAACGCGGTGAGCATGCGCCAGGTGCTGGAAAAGCTCGTTCAGCAACCACCAACGCTACGGGCCACGCCGCGGCAGATTCCACCGTTCAGCGCCCCGCCAGCGGTGCGCGCCTTGCCCGAGCAACCGCTCAGCCAGTTGCGCTTCTGGCAGCGCATAGCCCACCTGATCAAGGGTGACGAACTGATCATTGCCGAAAGCGGCACGTCATCGGCGGGGCTCAATGGCCTGCGCATGCCCAGCGGCGTGACCTACATCACCCAGCCGATCTGGGGCTCGATCGGCTACACCCTGCCGGCCCTGCTCGGCAGCCTGCTGGCACAGCCCGAGCGGCGGCAAATGCTGTTCATTGGCGACGGTTCGTTGCAGATGACCGTGCAGGAGCTGTCGACCATCCTCGCCCACCAACTCAAGCCGGTGATCTTCCTGATCAACAACGATGGCTACACCATCGAGCGGCTGATCCTCGGCGAGAATTCCAGCTACAACGACATCAACCCGTGGCGCTATGCGCAACTGCCACAGGTGCTCGATACCCGCGATCGCTCACGGCATTTCACCGTGCACACCGAAGACCAGCTGGAGGCCGCGCTGGTCGAGGCCGAAGGCGCTGACACCCTGGTGTTCATTGAAGTGGTGATGGAACGCATGGACGCACCGGAGTCGCTCAAGCGCTTTGCCCGTCTGTTTGCCGAGTTCGACTACGGCCTGCAACCGCTCAGCCAGCCAGCAATCGCCAGCTGAAACCCGGGCCTGGGCGACCATCGTCGCCCAGGCCGCAGGTGATCAGGCAATCGAGCGTACCACCCCGCCATCCACACGCATTGCCGCACCCGTCGTGGCGCTGGCCTGACGCGACGCCAGGTAGACCACCAGGCTGGCAACCTCCTCGACCGTCGCCAAGCGTTTGATGATCGAACTGGAACGATGCTCGGCGATGAAGCTGGCTTCCAGCTCCTCGGCGGGCACACCCTGCTCTTCGGCCATCTGGCTGAAGAAACCACCGACGCCTTCGGAGCGAGTCGGCCCCGGCAGTACCGCGTTGACGGTTACGCCGGTCCCGGCCAGGGTTTCCGCCAGGCCGCGGGATATCGCCAGCAAGGCCGTCTTGGTGGTGCCGTAGTGAACCATCTCGGTCGGGATCTGCAACGCCGATTCGCTCGACAGGAACAACACCCGCCCCCACTCACGCTCGGCCATGGCCGGGGCGTAGTGACGCGACAGGCGCACTGCGCTCATCACGTTGACTTCAAAGAAGCGCCGCCAGTCGTCGTCAGTGATGTCAAAGAAGCCCTTGGGTTCGAAGATCCCCAGGTTGTTCACCAGAATGTCGGTATCCGGTACTTTGGCAAACAGCGTCTCGGCCCCTTCGGCAGTCCCCAGGTCAGCCGTCACGCCGGTTACCCGCGCGCCCGGCAGCTTGCGCTGGATCTGTTCGATGGCGCGGGTCACCCGTGCCTTGCTGCGCCCGTTGATCACTACTTCAGCGCCTGCCTCTGCCAGCCCGAAGGCAATGGCAAAGCCGATACCGGCCGTGGAGCCGCTGACGATCGCACGTTTGCCGTGCAAGGAAATATTCATACCTGCGTCCTTATATGGATGAAATGAGAGCCCACAAACAGCACGCCGCCAACAGCGTTGAAGGCTGTTGGCCACGGCTTCATGGCTGTTTGACCGCTGCCATCAGTCGAGTTCGGCAGCGGCCTGGAGCGAAGGCGCAAAAGATTGCCAGCCACCGCCCAGGGATTTGTACAACCCGACCATCGCCAGCGAGGTCGCGGCACTGCTTTCTACCCACTGCTCCTGGTTGGCCAGCAGCGTGCCCTGCACGGTCAAGACGTTGAGAAAGTCCACCGCGCCCTCCACGTACTGGCGCTGCGCGGTTTCCAGGGCCACCCGGCTCTGGCGCACCGCTTCATCGAGCAGGTCGCGACGCAATTGACTGGCGTTGTACAAGCGAAGCACATCATCGATCTCGTGCCAGGCACGCAACACCACCTGCTGGTACTGCAACGCCGCTTCCTGCTGTTGCGCCTCGCGCAGCTTGAGCACGCCCTTGAGGCGCCCGCCTTCAAAAATCGGCAAGCTCAATTGCGGGCCGATCGCAAAGCGGCGGGAACTCCAGTTACCGAAGTCCGAGAGCTGCAGCGACTGAAAGCCGGCGCTGCCGGACAAGCGAATGCTCGGGTAGAAGTTGGCCTTGGCCACGCCGATGCTGGCCGTGGCGGCGTGCAACTGCGCCTGGGCCTGACGGATGTCCGGGCGGCGCTCGGCCAGTTCAGACGGCACGCCCATGGCAAAGCGTTGTACCGTGCGCGGCAACTCGACCGGCGTGAGCAGTTCGTTCTGCAGGCTGCGCGGCGGCTCGGCAACCAGCAGGCTCAGGGCGTTGATCAGTTGCGCCTGACGCTCTTCCAGAGTCGGTAGCCGCGCCTCGATCGAGGCCACCTGGGCGGCGGCCTGGGCGACATCGAGGTTGGTCGCCACGCCATCGTTCAAACGCATCTGCGACAGGCGCAGGCTATGCCGGGAGACATCCAGGTTCTCGCGCACCACCGCCAGGGTGTTCTGCACTGCGCGCAACTGGATGTAGTCACGGGCGGTTTCGGCCAGCAACGACAAGAGCACACCCTGGCGATCGTTTTCGGCCACTTCGACGCTGGCGTCCGCGGCCTCCACCTCACGGCGCACGCGGCCCCACAGGTCCAGTTCCCAGGACGCGGTGAAATCCCCCTGCCAGAGGTTGAAGGCTGACTTGCCGCCCTTGCCGGACGGGTCAGCGAGGCCTTCGGCACTGTTGCGAGTGCGGCTGTAGCCGCCATCGAGGTCCACCGCCGGGTACTTGTCGGACGCGATGCTCATGCGCACCGCACGGCTTTGCATCAGCCGCGAGGTGGCAATCTGCAGATCGAGGTTGCGCTCCACCGCGCGCTGGATCAACGCCGACAGCTGGCGGTCGTCGAAGGTTTCCCACCAGCGCGCCTCCAGGGGCGCGCTCTGCGGCTGGCTGGGGGCCGGTTTTTCCTGCAGCGCAGGCCATGCCGAGGGCGCGGTGCTTTTCGGCGCCTCGAAGTCCGGGCCGACGGTGCAGGCGCTCAAGGTCAGCGTAGCGCCAAGCACGAGGGGCGAAGCCGTGTATGCAAGTCTCATCGAACACTGACCTCGTTACCCGCCTCGGCCTTGGCCTTGCTCTGGGTGTCGATCCTGGCCACGACCGACATGCCGACCCGCAAACGCTCCAGCAACGGCTGGTCGGCATCGAAGACGATCTTCACCGGAATACGCTGCACCACCTTGGTGAAGTTACCGGTGGCGTTGTCCGGCTTGACCGCCGCGAAGGTCAGGCCGGTGGCCGGGGCGACACTTTGCACGCGACCGCGCAGGCGTTCACCGGCAAAGGTATCAACGCTCACCTCGACGATTTGCCCAGGCAGCACGTGGGTCAATTGGGTTTCCTGGAAGTTGCCGATCACATAGGCACGCTCCAGCGGCACCACCGAGAGCATCCGCGCCCCCGGGTTGACGTAAGCCCCCACGCGCACCGCACGCTCGCCGACCATGCCGTCGATGGGCGCGACGATCGTGGTGTAGGACAGGTCCAGGCGGGCGCGCTCCAGCGCCGCCTCGGCATGCTTGAGGCCACCCTGGGCAGCATCGACCTGGGCGGTGAGGATATCGATCTGCTTGCGCGCCGCCGCCAGCGCCGCGCTGGAGTTGGCCAGGCGCGCGCGCGCCTGGTCGACCCGGCTGCGCGCCTGCTGGGCGTTCTGCACGGTGCCCGCGCCCTGCTCGGCCAGGCGGCTGTGGCGGGTCAGTTCATGGTTGGCGAAGGCAAGTTCCGCTTCGTCGGCTGCCACCGTTGCCTGCGCCTGGGAAATCAGCGATGCCTGACGTTCCAGGGTCGCCCTGGCGTTCTGCGCCTGGGCCTTGGACATCAGCAACTGCGCTTCGGCCGCCGCCAGGGCCGCCTGAAAATCGCGGTCATCGATCAGTGCCAGGGTCTGCCCGGCCTTGACCCGCTGGTTGTCCTCGACCAGCACCCGGGTGATAAAACCCGAGACTTTCGGCGCGACCACGGTGTAGTCGGCCGAGACATAGGCATCGTTGGTCGATTGCACGCCGCCCGAACCGAAGATCGAGGGCAAGGCAGTAAAGGCTATGCCGCCGACGATGAGCACCGCCGCTGCAATCAAGGCCAATTTATGGTTTTTACTTAGGGTCATTACGACTATCTCTCTCAGCAGGAACGCTATGCCACCGCACGGGGTGGATAGATCCGGGTGGGCACAAAAGGAATCAGCAGGATCAACGCCAGCGCCAGCAGCGCCATGCACAGGTAGAGGTCGGCCGAGGTCAGCACCACGGCCTGTTCATGGATACGCTTGGCCAGGCCCGGTGCACTGGCATCGGCCAGGGGTGAATTGCCCAGGTTGTCCACCAGCATGTTCGAGTGAAAATGCCGGCGTACCGTGGTCAGCGCCTCCAGCACCCCGGCGGCGACCACCGAGGCCAGGCCCTTGACGGTGTTGAACCAGGCCGAAGCGAACGGGCCGTCTTGCGGGGTCATGCCGCCAGTGGCGAGCATCAGCAGCGGGATCACCGCCATCGGCTGACCGAAGATCTGGAACAGTTGCAGCACGTAGAAGTTGTCGCGAATCCACTGCGAGGTAATCATCGTGCCGCCAAAGCACGACACCGCCAGCATGCCCAGGCCAATGGCCAGAACCCAGCGGCAGTCCACCGCGCGGATGTTGCACAGCGCTGCGGTCAGCGGCAGGGCCAGCAACTGCGGCAACGCCACCAGCAACATCACCGGGCCCGTCTGCACCGGCCGGTAGCCCTGGATCTGGGCGAGGAAGCTGGACGGAATGATGATCACCGCCGAAAGCACTACCAGCACCCCGCCGAGGGTGACCAGGGCATGGGTGAGGTTGCGGTTGCTGAGCATCTGCAATTTGAAGAACGGCAGCGGGTGCGACCATTCGTTGATCATGAACAGCACCAACAGTGCCAGGCCGCCGCCCAGCAACCAGCAGATCAACGGCGAGTTGAACCAGCCCATGCGATCGCCCTGGCTCAGGCCGATGACAATCGAGCAAATGGCCGGCAGGCCCAGCAGCAAACCGCGCCAGTCAAACTGCTTGAAGCGCTCCAGGCGCAGCGGGTCTTGCGGCAACCCCCAGGCCACGCAAGCCATGGCCAGCAACGACGGCAGGATGATCTGCCAGAACGCCCACTGCCAACCGACGTACTCGGTCCACAAGCCCGCCAGCGGCAGCCCCAGGCTCGGCCCGAAGGTGGCCGTCAAGGCGTAGCCGGCCAGGCCATAGAGTTTGATGCCAGGGGGCAGGAAACGCAGCGCCACGCTCATCAGCATCGGCGGCAAGGCCCCACCGGCAAAGCCCTGCAGGGTGCGCAGCAGCATCAGGGTTTCCTGGTTGGGCGCAAACGGGCAGAGCAAACCGAGCAGGGCGAAGGCGCCAATCGCGCAGAGGGTGAAACGCCGCAGGGAGAAGGTCACCGAGCACCAGGGCGCGAAAGCCATGGCCGAGACCGAGGTCGCCGAGTACAAGGCGACCAGCCATGAACCTTCGTCAGACCCGATGTGCATGCCACCACGAATATCGGCCAGGGCCATTTTCGTGACCATCTCGTTGAGGCCGGCGCAGAGTACCGCCAGCAGCACACCGAGCAGGCCGATGACGATGCGCGGGCCGAATGCCGCCGGTGCCGCAGGCTTGGCCGGGGCAGGTGCCGGTGCGGCGACGACGGCCGCACCCGGGGTGGCCAGGGCCTCCAGCGAACTCATGGCCTGCCCCCGGGAACGGGCGCAGGGGCACGGTAAAACAGGTACAGGCGCATGGCTTCAGAACTCCGGGTAATTGAGGTACCCGGCAAGTCTATGGAGGCCGATTACTGACGAAAACTGACATATTCGCAGCTTTATGCTGCATGAGACGCAACTATACGATCAGGTATATATAAGCGCTCAAAAGCGTCAATCTTGACGTTAACACTCAGGCTTTACTGCAACACTCCTTGAGCGTCTGGCGCAGCCAGCGATGGGCAGGATCGTTGTCATAGCGCGGGTGCCAGGCCTGCATGATGGTCACCGATTCCAGCGCCATGGGGATGCGGAACGAACGTAGCGGCAGGCCCAGACGGGCAACACTGAGCAGCACGTGCTGGGGCAGGGGCAGCAGCAGGTCGGACTCGGGCAGGGAGAACATCGCCGAGTGAAAACTCGGGGTAATCAACGCCACCCGCCGGCTCAGGCCCATCCCCGCCAGCGCTGAGTCGATCGGCCCGGTGGCGCGACCGCGGCGTGAGACGCTGATCTGTTCGAAGGCGGCGAAGCGCTCCGGGGTGATCTCATCGTTGAAGATCGGGTGGTCGACCCGCGCCAGGCCCACGAAGGTGGTGGCAAACAGGCTTTGTACCTTGATTTCCGGGCCGAGGTTGCGCGTGGCGCTGATGTACAGGTCCAGGCGCCCATCGCGCAGGCTGTCGTCCTCGTCACCGCCCTCGCCTTCCGGGACAAAACGCAGCACGGTACGCGGCGCCTGCTGGCGCATGGTTTCCAGCAAGGGGGCCGCGAACGGCGCGATAAACACATCGTTGGCGCGCAGGTTGAACGAGCGCTCCAGGGTCAGCAGGTCAACCTCGTCACTGGAGCTGAACACCTGCCCGGCCTGTTCGACCACGCTGCGCACCTGGGTGCGCAGGGCCATGGCCTTGGGGGTCGGTACCAGGCCGCGGCCGGCGCGGACCAGAATCGGGTCGCCGACGGCATGGCGAATTCGCGTCAGGGTGCGGCTCATGGCCGCCGGGCTGAGGTTCATGCGACGAGCCGCACCGACCACACTGCCTTCATCGAGCAGCGCATCCAGCGCAACCAGCAAGTTCATATCCGGAAAGTGCATGGTAAGCATCCATTCATGTATTTCAGTGAATCCGCTGCAATCTTACCAGTTTCTGCAGGTTTTCCAGCCCTTGCATTCTGCGCAACTAGTCATTGCACCGCGCACCATTTACCCGGCCGCACGCTTTTTCAAGAATGCCTGCTCTTTGTATTCAGAATGGGTCCCGTCACCATGTACAGCTCGGTACTGATCGCCATTGATGGCTCTGCGCGCAGCCGCGGCATCCTCGAAACCGTCAGCCGCTTCTGCGAACCCGCGCGCCATCAGTTGCATGTGCTGCTGGCGGTCGACGTGGCCTACGCCCTGGCCGAGGAGAACAGACGCATCAGCGCCTTCGACCAAAGTGAATACCCGGCCGCCAGCCATGAACAGCAAATGGCCGACATGACCATGCAGCAAGCCGTGGACTACCTGCGCACCCGCGGCTTCCAGACCGAAGGCAACCTGGTCAACGGTGACCCGGTATCGACCATCGTCGCCGAGGCCAAGCGCCTGGAAAGCGACCTGATCGTCATGGGCCATCGCCACCTGTCGCGCCTGGACCGCATGCTCGACCCTTCGATCAGCAGCAAGGTCATCGACAAGGCCGGCTGCCCGGTGCTGGTCGATGCCCGCCACGTCTGACCCTTCCCCTTTACCGAGATCGCACGGATGAAACTCGACTACCTGCAACTGGAACAGATCGGCGCTGTGGCCCTGATCCGCCTCAACCGTCCCGAGGTGCTCAACTCGTTGTGCTGCGAACTGGCCGCGGAGCTGGCCGGTGTGCTTGACCACCTTGAGCAGGACCGTAGCGTCCGCGCCCTGGTACTGACCGGTGGCGACACCGTGTTTGCCGCCGGCGCTGACATCAAGGCGATGCGTGATCGCAGCTACATGGATGTCTACACCAGCGATTTCGTGACCGTGGACTGGGAGCGCCTGGCGAGCTTTCGCAAGCCCAGCATCGCCGCAGTGGCCGGTTACGCACTGGGTGGTGGCTGCGAACTGGCGCTGATGTGCGACATGATCATCGCTGCCGACAGCGCCCGCTTCGGCCAGCCGGAAATCAAGATCGGCACCATCCCCGGCGCCGGTGGCAGCCAGCGCCTGGCCCGCTCGATCGGCAAGGCCAAGACCATGGACATGGTCCTCACCGGCCGCACCATGGATGCTGAAGAAGCCGAGCGCTGCGGGCTGGTCAGCCGCCGGGTCAGCGATCAGGCCCTGCTCGACGAAGCCCTGCAGGCTGCGGCGCGGATTGCCAGCTACTCTGGCCCGGTCAGCATGATGGCCAAGGAAGCGGTCAACCGCGCCTTCGAGACCACCCTGAGCGAAGGCGTGCGCCAGGAGCGGCGTTTGTTCCACTCCACCTTCGCCATCGAGGACCAGAAGGAAGGCATGGCGGCGTTTGCCGAGAAACGCGCGCCGCAGTTCATGCATCGCTAAGAAATTGGTTCTTCACGGAATCCTGGGGGGCTAGGGATCCTTGGGTTGGGTTGGGTTGGGTTGGGTTGGGTTGGGTTGGGTTGGGTTGTTCGGGCTGCGAGCTTATCCATTCGCTGTGGCGCCGCTGCCGGCCCCTTCCGCCCTTACGGCGTCCTACTTTTCTCTTGGGAAAAGTAGGCAAAACCGCTTGCTCCTGCATACGGCCCTACGCTGCGCTTCGGGTCCCTTCGCTACGGCGCCCTCCGGGGCATCGCGGCCTACGACTTGCTACGCCAAGTCTACGTCTCGCGTCTTCGGCTAACGCCGAAGGTGCTGCGCACTGCCCCTACAGGCACCTTCGCTCAGCCTCCTGAAGTCGCTTTTGGCGGCGCCTGGAATTACGTGCATGAAGATCAAGATCAAGATGAAGCAGGTCGGTCCTCGCTTCGGGGTCAGTTTGGCTACGCCATAATCTGCTTTCGCAGATACGCCCGTGCAGGCGCTGCCCGTAACTTCGCGACTTCAGGAGGCTGAGCGTAGGTGTCTGGAGGGGGCTGGTGCGTAGCACCCTTCGGCCCAAGCCGAAGTCGCGAGACGTAGACTTGGCGTAGCAAGTCGTAGGCCGCGATGCCCCTGGAAGGCACCGAAGCGAAGGAACCCGAAGCGCAGCGTAGGGCCGTATGCGGGAGCGAGCGGTTTTGCCTACTTTTCCCAAGAGAAAAGTAGGACGCCGTAAAGGCGGAAGGGGCCAGCCGCAGCGCCACAACGAATGGATAAGCTCGCAATCTGAACATCCCACCCCACCCCTAGGATCATAGTCCCCAAAATTTCGATTGGCCCGCCCCTAGATCCTGTAGAAGCGGGCTTGCCCCGCGATCAACTCAACCCTGCGCCTTGCCGGGCTTGACCACCACCGTACAGGTGGTACCCGCCGCCAGCAAAAAGCCCTCGGGCACTTCATCGATATGAATCCGCACCGGCACCCGCTGGGCCAGGCGCACCCAGTTGAAGGTCGGATTGACGTCAGCGATCAGCTCGCGGCTTTCCGGGTTGTCGCGGTCATAGATACCGCGCGAGATACTCTCTACATGCCCTTTGAGCCGCTCGCCGCTCATCATCTGCAACTCGGCCTGGTCGCCCACCCGCACGTGCGGCAGCTTGGTCTCTTCGAAGAAGCCATAAACCCAGAACGAATCCTTGTCGACCACCGCCATCTTCGGCTCGCCGGTGCGCGCGTAGTCACCACGATGGACGTTGAGGTTGGTGACATAGCCATCGACCGTGGCGAGGATCTTGGTCCGCTTGAGGTCCAGCTCGGCCGCCGCCAATTGCGCCTGGGCCTGCTGGTAATCGGCCAGCGCCGAGTTGGCGATGTTGCTGGCATCGTCACGGTTCTCCCGCGAGATCACCAGGTTGTCCATGTCGGCGCGGCGATGGGCGTTGACCTTGCGCATTTCCCAGGTGGCCTTGCGCGAGGCGACCAGCGCCTGGGCCTGGCGGACCGCCACTTGGTAGTGCTCGGGGTCAATCTGCAGCAGCACATCGCCCTTCTTCACCAACTGGTTGTCGCGCACCGGCACATCGACCACATAACCCGGCACGTCGGCAGCGACGTTGATGATGTCGGCACGCACGCGCCCGTCGCGGGTCCAGGGCGTGTTCATGTAATGCACCCAGAGCTGGCGACCGATCACCACGGCAGCGGCCAGCACGAGCAAGGTGGCGATCAGGCTGAAAAACTTTTTCATCAACAGGGGTCTCAACGGTAGAGAGTCAGGGCGATGGATCCGAACAGGCAGATAAACAGGCACAGGCGCAGCAGCGCCGGGTGCCAGAAGAAGCGGTAGCCGTCATGACTGGCGATAAACCGGTCCAGGCCCCAGGCAAGGCCGGCGGCGAACAGGAACATCAAGGTCATGGTCGGCATGTAGACGCCATGGAAGGCGATTTCACGAGGCATGGGGCAGTCCTTTGGCCGGGGCCAGTTCGGCCAGCGGCGACTGAGGGTCGAGCAGTGAAGTACGGATGAAATGCAGGTAGCTCTGCACCCGGCGCAGGGCCGAGGTGTCGAAGTGGCGGGCGAACGGCTCGTCGGTGGCCTGCACCCGGCTGATGGCATGGTCCACCGCCACCAGCGCACGCTCGTGGTTGCTCGCGCTCGGCTGCATGAACAGGCGCGCCAGGGCGCGGCCCATGACCCGGATGGCCTGGCGCCAGGGCTGCGATTCGGCGTAGCACGGGTGCACCGGCAAAATCGCCTGCTCCTTGCGCAGTTCGATGATCGCATGACCGACCTCAAGCACCACGAACATCCAGCGCAGCAACTTGCTCTGCACCCGCGGCTGGCCGACCGCCAGGCCATAGGCCTGGTGCAGCAGGTCGCGGGTGCGGCTTTCGAAGCTCGAACCCAAGCCGCGCAGGCGCCCGGTGATCGCATACAGCACCTGGGCACGCAAATCCTGCTCCAGGCGGCTCCACAACCAGCGGCTGTTGGGCGGCAGGATGATTGCCCCGGCAGCGGCGCAGACCAGCATGCCGATGACCATGGCGATGTAGTCGTTGATGAAGTTGTAAGGGTTGTAGATGGTCAGGTTGTCCGGCACGGAACCGGTGGCAAAAAAGATCAGCAGGCCCAGCCCGTAACCGGCATAGGCCGGTCGCGAGGCGAGGAACGCGCCGAACACGAACACCGGCGCCAGCACCAGGCATAACAGCGGGAAACCGTCGATCCAGGGGAACACGAAGAAGGTTTCGAAGAAGCCGACAAAGGCGCCGAACAAGGTCCCGCAGGCCATCTGGAACGACATGCGCTTGGGGTTTGGCGTGGCCGCCGAGAGGCCGACGGTGGCCGCGGCGATCAGGGTCATCATCGCCCCGCTCGGCCAGGCGGTCATGATCCAGAAACTGCCCAGCACCAGCAGGATGAACGAGGCGCGCACGCCGGCCGCCAGCGAGGCCATCCAGTTGGTCTGCGCTACATAGGGCTCATCCCACTGCTCGCGGGCATGGTTGTGCTCGGTCAGCGAAGCGTGGGTCTGGGCGTAGCTGTGCATGTCGTCGACGAAGCGGTACAGCAGTTCGTAGGCAGTGTGGAAGTCCAGCAGGTCGGCATCGCTCGGGCCGCTCTCGACATACGCTGCACGCAGGGTGCGCACGCGCTCCGGCAAGCCTTCCTTGTAGGCCGCCAGCTGTTCGGCCAGGCGCGCCGCATCACCCTCGGTGAGACCGCGACCGGCATAGGCGTCGAGCAGCTCGGCCAGGGCGGTGAGCCCCGGCTCGATGGCGGTGACGATCTGCAGCGGCCCACGCAAACGCAAGCGCTCCAGCAACTGGTGCAAGGCGTTGAAGCGCGTGGTGATGGCCATGAATTCGCTGTTCATCCGCCCCAGGCGCCCATTGCGCCGGCGCATGTGCGGGTCTTCGAAGGCGGTGACGCTGCGCAGGCTTTCCAGACCTACGGCCTCGGCGATAAAGCGCACGTTGCTGCTTTCAAAGCGGTCGCGCTGGCTGTCGCCGCGCAGGCCCTCGGCAACGAAGCCGGCGAACACGCCAAAGCGCTGGTACAGGGCGTTGCGCATCGAGGCACTGGCCGACTGCGGCAGAATCGCGGCGCTGACCAGGGTCGAGACAAGGATCCCCAGGGAGATTTCCAGCACCCGCCACACCGCAGCCATAAACGCGCCGTCAGGGTGCTGCAAGGCCGGCAGGCCGACCATCGCCGCGGTGTAACCGGCGAGCACGAAACCATAGGCGCGAAAGGTACGGTAGCGCATGGCGCCGGCCGAACACAGGCCGACCCAGATCGCCAGGCTCGGCAGGAACAGCTCGGTGTTCTGCGGGAACAAGGCGATCAGCGCGACCATCATCGACGAGCCGGCCAGGGTGCCCAGCAGCCGGTAGAAGCTCTTGGCGAACACATGGCCGCTCTGCGGCTGCATGACGATGAACACAGTGATCATCGCCGTGCGCGGCTGCGGCAGTTCCAGGCGCATGGCCAGCCACAGGGTCAGGAAGGCGGCGCTGAGGACCTTGAAGATGTACACCCAGGTGACCCCGTCGGTGCGCACCCATTCAAAGAACCCGCGACGCCACTCCAGGGTGGCCAGCCAGCGAAACGGCAGGGTCAGTGCGCTCATTCGGCATGGCCCGGCTTGTCGAAGACTGCCAGGGTTACCGGGGTTTTCGGCGCCTGCTGACGGTCTTCTCCGGGCACATCGTTGCCCGCGCCCAGGCCGCCGCCCAGGGCCGTGACCAGTTCGGCATGGGCACTCAGGCGTGCGGCCTGGACCTGCTGCTGGATTTGTTGCTGGCGGAACAACTGAGTTTGCGCGTTGAGCACATTAAGGTAATCGGTCAGGCCGCGCTGGAAGGCGATCATGGCGATGTCATAGGTCTTTTGCGCCGAGGCCACCGATTCGGCGGCAAAGTGTTGCTGCTCGTGCATCGACTCACGGCGGATCAACTGATCGGAAACACCCTTGAGCGCCTCGACCACGGTCTGGTTGTAGCGCGCCACGGCGATGTCATAACCAGCCGCGGCAACCCCCAGTTGCGAGCGCAAGCGACCGCCGTCGAACACCGGCAGGCTGATCGCCGGGCCGACGTTGTAGTTGAACTTGCGCCCGGTCAGAAACTCCAGCGGCCCGCCGCCGGTGGCCATGAAACCGAGGCCAGCAACCAGGTCGACGTTGGGGAAGAAGCCGGCATGGGCGACATCGATACCACGGGCCTGGGCTGCGACCTGCCAGCGGCTGGCGACCACGTCCGGGCGCTGGCCGACCAGTTCGGCGGGCAAGGCCGAGGGCAATTTCAGCGCAGTGCCCAGCGCCAGTCGTGGACGCTGCAGCTGCGCGCCCTCGCCTGGACCTTTACCGGCCAAGGCTGCCAGCTGGTTACGGGCCAGGGCGATTTCCTCATTGAGGGCATCGAGCTGGCGGTGGGTTTCCGGCAGTGGCGTCTGCGCCTGGCTGACTTCAAAGTGCGTGCCGATGCCACCGGCCAGACGCCGTTCGGCCAGGGCCAGGATCTGCTCCTGCTGCTCAAGCTCGGCCTTGACGATATCGCGCTGGGCAAAGTGCAGCGACAGCTGGATGTAGGCCTTGACGATGTTGTTCTGCAGCTCGAGCTGGGCCTGACGCGCCTGGGCCACGCTCATGTGGGCCATGTCCACGGCCTGCTCGCTGGCATTGCGCTCCCGGCCCCAGAGGTCCAGGGCGTAGCTCAAGCCAAGCGATGCATTGTTGTCCCAGGTGTTGGCCCCGGACAACGCGCCGGGGCCATAGAACTGGTCTTGCGGCCAGTTGTGGCGCTTGAGCGTCGACTGGCCGTTGACCTGCAGTTTTTCTGCCGACTCGACCACCCCGGCCATGGCCTTGGCTTCACGCACACGGGCGACGGCCATGGCCAGGGTCGGGCTGTCTTGCACGGCCAGGGCGATCCAGCGATCGAGTTGCGGGTCGCCGTAGGCCCGCCACCATTGCTGGTCGGGCCAATGGGCGTCGAGGGCGGCTTCACGGATCGCCGCGTCGGTGGTCAGGGTATTGGCTTGCAGCGTCTTGCTTTGCGGGGCAATGCCCCAGGTTCCGATACAGCCGCTCAAGGTCAAGCTAAAGGCACAGGCACTGAGCGCATTGAGCGCTCTGATGATGCGACGCGGCACAGCTGCGAATTCCCGACATAGAAGGTGGATGACGCTTGGAGACGCAATTCTAGGGGGCCGCCGCACTGGCGATAAGCGTGCATTACTGCGAATCTTTGTTACGAAAACAGTGATAATCCGGCTTTAGTCTGAAGACCGCCTCGGTTACTTCATGTCACAATTTGTCGTCTACTTTGAGAGCGACCCATGGACACCCTGCAAAACATGCGTGCTTTTAGTTGCGTCGCGCAAGTCGGCAGCTTCACTGCCGCGGCCGTGCAACTGGATACGACCACCGCCAACGTGTCGCGGGCGGTCTCCAATCTTGAAGCCCATCTGCAAACCCGCCTGCTCAACCGCACCACCCGGCGCATCGCCCTGACCGAGGCCGGCAAGCGTTACCTGATGCGCTGCGAACAGATCCTCACCTACGTCGAAGAAGCCGAAGCCGAGGCCAGCGACGCCCATGCGCGCCCGGCCGGGCAACTGAAGGTGCATTCGATGACCGGGGTCGGCCAGCACTTCGTCATCGATGCCATCGCCCGCTACCGCGAAACCCACCCGGACGTGACCTTCGACCTGACCATGGCCAACCGCGTGCCGGACCTGCTCGACGAAGGCTACGACGTGTCCATCGTGCTGGCCAGCGAGCTACCGGACTCGGGCTTTGTCTCCCAGCGCCTGGGCATCACCTACAGCATCGTCTGCGCCTCGCCCGACTACGTGAAACGCCACGGCATCGCCCACAAGCCCAGCGACCTGCTCAACCACGCCTGCCTGCGCATGGTCAGCCCGGTGATCCCGCTGGAGAAATGGCTGTTCGACGGCCCCGAAGGCCAGGAGGTGGTCAACATCACCCAGGCGCCGTTCCAGGTGAACTCCGCCGACGCGATGAAAACCGCGATCCGCAGTGGCATGGGCGTTGGTGTGCTGCCGATCTATTCGGCGATCGAGGGCCTGCGTGATGGCTCACTGGTGCGGGTGATGCCCGAGTACCGCCTGCAGGAGCTCAACCTGTACGCGATCTACCCGTCGCGCCAGTACCTGGATGCCAAGATCAAGACCTGGGTCGAGTACCTGCGCAATTCTCTGCCGGAAATTCTCGCCGCCCACGAAGCGGACCTGAAAACCCACGAACTGCGCATCGCCACCTGAAATCTTGCTGCACAGGGGTGGTGGAGAATGATAGCGTGCTACCCATTCTCCACCGCCCGCAGAGATTTCGCCGATGAAAAAGACCGTCCTTGCCTTCAGCCGCATCACCCCGGCGATGGTCGAACGCCTGCAGCAAGACTTCAACGTAATCGTGCCCAACCCCAAGCTCGGCGACATCAGTGCCCAGTTCAACGACGCCTTGCCCGAGGCGCATGGCCTGATCGGCGTCGGCCGCAAGCTCGGCCAGGCGCAACTGGCAAACGCCAGCAAGCTGGAAGTGGTCGCCAGCGTCTCGGTGGGCTACGACAACTATGACCTGGCCTACTTCAACCAGCGCGGCATCGCCCTGACCAACACCCCTGACGTGCTCACCGAGAGCACCGCCGACCTCGGCTTTGCCCTGCTGATCGGCGCGGCGCGGCGGGTGGCCGAGCTGGATGCCTGGACCAAGGCCGGGCAATGGCAGGCCACCGTGGGCCCGGCGCAGTTTGGCAGCGACGTGCATGGCAAGACCCTGGGTATCGTCGGCCTCGGCAATATCGGCGCGGCCATTGCCCGGCGTGGGCGCTTCGGTTTCAACATGCCGATCCTCTACAGCGGCAACAGCCGCAAGCCGGCCCTGGAACAGGAACTGGGCGCGCAATACCGCAGCCTCAATGAGCTGCTGGCTGAAGCTGACTTCGTCTGCCTGGTGGTACCACTGGGGGCGCAGACCAAGCACCTGATCAGCACCCGTGAACTGCAGCTGATGAAGCCCAGTGCCTTCCTGATCAACGTGTCCCGTGGGCCGGTGGTGGATGAGGCGGCGCTGATCGAGGCCCTGCAGGCCGGCACCCTTCGCGGCGCCGGGCTGGATGTGTACGAGAAGGAACCACTGGCAGCCTCGCCGTTGTTCCAGCTGAAAAACGCCCTGACCTTGCCGCATGTAGGTTCGGCTACCGCTGAAACCCGCGAGGCCATGGCCAATCGCGCGATTGATAACCTGCGCAGCGCCTTGCTGGGTGAGCGGCCGCGGGATCTGGTCAATCCGCAGGTGTGGAAGTAGGCGGTACGAGTACCTAATCAACCACCCTTACCGTTATCAGTGGTGAAATCTGCGACGGCAGGCTGAGCACCGAGAGATCGAAAAACAGCACACCAGTGCCGCCCAGTGCGCTTTGCAAATAGCGCCTGGGCAGCACGAACTCGTGCCCGCGATAGTCTTCCCAACGCTCGATTGCATGCGAGTCCGAGTAGGTTTCCGGATCCCCTCCCGGTGGAAAACCAATCCAGCCTAGGAGCAAGGTTGCTCCTTGAGAGCCCTGCAAGCCTGGCAAGGAATAACCACTGAGCGTCAGCCCCTCCTCGCCCACTTGGGAAAGGCTGACAGTCCAGGCCGCATCTTTGAGAGTGGGCGGCGCGACCACCGGTTTATCGGACTTGCCCATCATCACTTCCATGACCGTTGCCTCGAACGCTGCGGATGTGTTGAGCGCAAGTTACGCCCTTGGAACGTCCCTGAAACCTGGCATTTTTATCAGGTACTGCGTCGGCCTCATCGCGGGTCAAGCCCGCTCCCACAGATTAATCCCAACTTGTGGGAGCGGGCTTGACCCGCGATTGCTACCTCAAGGCCACGACCGGCTCGACCACCTTGGGCCGGGGCTTGCGAAACACCAGCACGTTACCCAGCATCACCAGCACCAGGCCTGCCAACGCCGGCGCCGTCCATTGATACCCCTCGTAGAACGCCGAGACGTTCAACGCCACCAGCGGGAACAACACCGTGCAGTAAGCGGCCCGCTCCGGCCCCATGCGTCCGACCAGGGTCAGGTAGGCGGTAAAACCGATCACCGAGCCCGGGATCACCAGGTACAACAGTGAGCCGATGTAGCGCGTGTTCCATTCCATGGCAAACGCAATGCCGCTGACCAGGCAGTACAGCCCGAGCATGCTCGCGCCATAGAGCATGCCCCAGGCATTGGTGGTCAGCGGCCGCAGGCCGGCCTTTTGTTGCAGGCTGGAGAGCATGTTGCCGGCCGAAAAACACAGGGTGCCCAGCAGCGCCAGGCCCAGGCCGATAATGGTTTCGCGGCTGGCGGCATGCCCGGACAGCTCCGGCCAGAACAGCAGGCCCAGCCCGGCCAGGCCGAGGGCGCCACCGGCAAGCACATTGGCGGCAACCTTCTGGCCAAAGAATACCCGCGCATTCAGCGCGTTCCACAAGGTGGCGGTGGAGAACACCACGGCGATCAGGCCACTGGGAATCCACTGGCTGGCGGTCAGAAAGCACATGAAGTTGACGCAGAACAGGCACAGGCCCTGGGCCAGGCAGATCAGGTGGCCGCGGCGATTCATCGGTTGCAGGCGGCGGCTGAGCAGCAGGATGGCAAACAGCACCAGCGCCGCCAGGGCAAAGCGGTAGACGATCGACACAGGAATGGCGACCACGCCCAGTTGCAGCTTCAAGGCAATCCAGGTGGTGCCCCAGATCAGCACAGTGAGCAGGTATAACGACAGGTTCATGGCGGCACTCCTCGATTGCAGGCCACCAGTGTGCAACTGCAACCTCATCCGGCACTTGCACATTCTTGCGCTTTTGCACAGGCAACAGCTGTCAGCCCCGGCCTGGCGGAGTACGATGGCCCACAGAGGTAAGGACCATGACGCCGTTGGACCAGCTGCAAGTCTTCAAAGCCATGCACGACTCACCCCATGCCCGCCTGGAACACAGCGCGCACCTGGGGGACGGCCTGGCAGCAGCCCTGTGGAACAACCGTCACGACGCCCGCGACTACGAGGCTCCCAGCCATCACACCCTGTCGTGTTACATCGCCGACGGCACCGGCACCTTTCGCCGTGACCGCCCCGGCCACACCGGCGCACCCGACAAGCTGTGCATCATGCCGGCAGGATCGGCCTCGCATTGGGTGGTCAACGGCTCGATCCGCCTGGCACACCTGTACATCAGCCAGGAGCAATTCGCCCTCGGTTGCGTCAGCCTGCTGGACCGCGAACCCCGTGAACTGCAACTGCAGGAGGCGACCTTTCTCGACGACCCCGAGCAGGCCCGGCGTTTTCGCCAGCTGATCGCCCTGGACTGGGACGAACCGGGCGAGCGCCTGCTGACCAGCAGCCTGGCCCACGAGATTCTCGACCATGCCCTGCTCAGCCAGGTTGACCTGCGCCAGGGCCTGCGTCTTAAAGGCGGGCTGGCCGCGCACCAGCGCCGGCAACTGCGCGAGTATGTCGAAGGCCACCTCGATCAACCCCTGAGCCTTGGCGAGCTGGCGGCGCTGTGCAACCTCTCCGAGTACCACTTCGCGCGGATGTTTCGCGAAAGCTTCGGCCTGCCGCCGCACCAGTACCTGCTGGCCCGGCGCCTGGCCAAGGCGCGACAACTGCTGCGCCATGGCCAACTGCCGCTGGGCGAAGTGGCCCTGCTGTGCGGCTTTGCCAGCGCCAGCCATTTCAGCAACCGCTTCCGCCAGGCCCTGGGGGCCACGCCCGGTGCTTACCGGGCCGCCTTCAGCGCTTAGAACTCGAGGGTGCTGGACAGGCTGACCTGACGCGCATCGCCCACCGAGACGAAGTAACGGTTCACCGCCGAGCTGTAATAGGTGCGGTCGAACAGGTTCTTGACGTTCAACTGCAAGCGCACCTTGTGCTCGTCCAGGCGGGTTTCGTAGCTGGCGAAGGCATCGGCGACGGTGTAGCCCGGCAGCTCGAAATCATTCTCGGCGTTGCCCGCCCGCTCACCGACATAGCGCGCACCGGCGCCCAGGCGCAGGCGATCGCCGCCGAACAGGCTGCCCGCGTCATACACCGCCGACAGCGAGCCGCTGTGACGCGCTACGTTCTGCAGGCGATTGCCTTCGAGCGTGGGGTCCTGGGTGACGTCGGCATCGGTGAAGGCATAGTTGCCGATCAGGCTCCAGCGCTCGCTCAACTGCCCGCTCAGGTCCAGCTCGACGCCCCGTGAGCGCACCTCGCCCGCATTGCTGTAGAGGGTGTCGCCGGTTGCCGAGTCGAAGTTGGCCACCAGCACGTTGCGCTTGCGGATGTCGAATAGCGCCAGGGTGCCGGTCAACGCCCCCGGCACGTCGAGCTTGGCACCCAGTTCCCAGGATTTGCCCTGTTCAGGTTCCACGCCCGAGTCCAGCACCAGGCCGCCGCTCAGTGGGGCGACGCTGGAATTGGGCTTGAACGATTCGGTGTAGCTGCCATAGAACGACAGCTGCTCGTCGACCTTGTACACCAGGCCCAGCCGCGGCACCCAGGCCTGGCCATTGCTGTTGGTGTTGGCCTTGAACGGCCGCCCGCGCCCGGCGAGCTGGTCGTACATCTGGTAGCGCGCGCCGGCGACCAGGATCCAGTGCTCATCGAGGTGGATCGAATCCTGGAAGAACAGCGAGTCGCTGCGCAGCTTGTCGGTCTGCGCGCTGTCGCTGTCACGCACGCTGGTGCCTTCGACTTCGCGGCCATACACCGGGTTCAGGTAACTGAAGGTGCTCAGGCTGCTCTGGCGGATCAGGTCGGCGCGGTAGACCTTGCGGTATTCGTTATCCAGGCCGAACAGCAGGTCGTGCTGCATCCCCGCCAGTTGCACCGTGCCCTCAAGGCTCAAGGTGGCGAAACGGTCGCTGCTGAGTGCGCCGTGGGTGCCGTCCATGCTGCGGGTCAGGGTGCCGCGCGCGGCGTTGACGCCGGTCACCCGCACCTGGCTGGCGTCGTAGGTTTCACGGTTGTAACTGAAGCCCAAGTGGGCTTTCCAGTCATCCGCAAGCTGATGATCGACCTCCAGCCGATAGAGGTCCGAGCGCCCTTGCATGTCATTGAACGGCTCGTCCAGGCGCCGGGTGCTGGGGATATCCAGCGGGTGGTTGGTGCGCGGGTCGATGGCGGTGCCACGGTCGAACGGATAGAGAAACTCGCGGTGCTCGTAGGCCAGCAGCACCTGGGTGTCTTCGCCGTACCAGGCCAGCGATGGCGCCACCAGCGATTCGCGGTGGGTGCCGAAGTTGCGCCAGTAGTCTTCATCTTCATGGTCGAGCACCAGGCGGTAGGCGAAGTTGCTCTCGCCCAGCGCGCCGGTGCTGTCCAGGCCGCCGCCGCTGCCGTTCTTGCCGCTGCCATAAGTAGAGCCGCGCAGGTTCAGGGCGTTGTAGCGTTGCAGTTGCGGCCGCTTGCTGACCACGTTGATCACCCCGCCCGGGTCCTGGATACCGTACAACAATGAGGCCGGGCCCTTGAGCACTTCGACCCGCTCAGTGGTGGCATTGAGGCTGCGGCCCTGCACGATGGGCATGCCATCGCGCATGATCGAGCCGTCGCGGTTGTCGCCAAAGCCGCGCTTCATCACCGTGTCCTGGGTGCCGCCGAAGTTGTTGCCCTGGGTCACGCCGCTGACATTGGCCAGGGCATCGTCGAGGTTGCGCGGGGCCTGGTCCTTGAGCACCTGGGCCGGTACCACGTTAATGGCCTGGGGCGTCTGCATGATCAATGCCTGGCTGCGCATCACCGAGCTGCTTTGCGGCGGCTGATAGCTGTAGTCGGCGTCGGCCTGCGAGTTCACCGTGGTCGCCTCAAGCTTGAGCGCAGTGCCGGCATCGAGCGGTTCGAAGGTCAGGGTGCGGACATCGACGCGGCGAACGGCGAAGCCGGAATTGCCTAGCAGTTGCTGCAAAGCCTGCTCGGCGCTGAGGCTGGCGTTGAGGGCCGGAGCATTGATCGATGGCAGGTCGGCGGTGTAGATCACACTTTGCCCGGTCAACCGGCTGAAGTCATTGAGCGCCTGCACCAGCGGCTTGCTCGCTTGGGAAAAGCTGTAGACCTGCTGCGCGGCGGCGACACCCAAGGGCAATGCGCTACCCGCAGCCAGCGCCGCGACACTGAGCCAACGTGAAAAGCGACGCGCTGGCGAGGGTGTGAACTTCATGACCGATGACCTGTGAAGGAGTGATGTTTATGCGAATGAATCGCACTTTCACTCACTACACGGTTGTCGCACGAGGTTACCTCAGCACTTTCTAAAAATATTTTTCAGCGGATCAGCGTGACCCGCTCCAGCAGGGTATTGCGCTTGAAGCCGAGCACCGCACCGAGCGAATCCAGCGCCGCCAGTGGCTGGCTGGCCGGGAAGCTGGCGCTGACCTTGCGTTTGCCCAGCTCGCTGTCGAGCAGGATGATGCGCCCCGGGTAGTAGCGGGCCAAGTCGTCGATCACCGTGCTCAGCGGCACCTGGTAGTAATTGAGCCAGCCCTGGCGCCAGGCCAGGCGTGATTCGCTGTCCACCGCTTCGACGGCGCTGGCGGTGCCGTCGCGATAGGCGACCTGCTGGCCGCCGCTCAGCTGTTGCTGCAAACGCCCGGGGGCCGCCGTCACCGCGACCCGGCCATCGAGCACGGTGACCCGGGCCCCGCCGCTGTGCTTGCGGACCTCGAACCGGGTACCGAGCACCTGGGTCTGGCCGTTTGCCGCGTCGACCACAAAGGGCTCACCGGTATGCGTGACATGAAAGAACGCCGCGCCCCGGCGGATCGTCACCTGTCGCACCCCGTGCGTGAAATCCACCGATACCGCACTGCCGGCATCCAGGGTCATGTGCGAATTGTCGGCCAGCACCACCTCCTCAACCTGCCCCGCGGCTGTAACGTAATCCGCCTGCAGGTCGTCCAGCCAGTACCCCGGATGCCAGCCTGCCGCCGTTCCCAGCGCCAGCACCAGGCAGGCGGCTGCAGCGCAGCTGGCAACACGGCGCCAGGTGCGCCCCGGCGCCGGTTGCTGCATGGCGCGCAGGTAACCTTGCAGGGCCTGGTCCTCTTCGGCGGCCAGCAGGCTGGCCGGTGCTTCGCTCAGGCGCCACAACGCCTGGGCCTGGGCATAGGCCCGGGCATGCGCCGGGTTGGCCAGCAGCCAGCGCTTGAACTCGGCACGCTCGGCCAATTGCGGCTGTTCGTTGATCCGGCTCAGCCAGCCCAGTGCGGCCTGTTCGTGCTCGGCGGTGATCTCGGTCATGGTGCTTTCCCTGGCTTGCGCGGGCTGGCCGACGGCAGCGCAACACTTGCCTTGCACGCCTCCAGAGCGCGCATCATGTGTTTTTCCACGGCGCTCTGGGACAGGCCCATGGCCTTGGCGATCTCGGCGTACTTGCACCCGTGGATGCGGTTGAGCAGAAAGATCTGCCGGGTACGCTCGGGCAGCTCCCGCAGCGCCGCTTCAATGCGCTGCAAGTCGCTGTTTGCCTCCAGGGCCGCTTGCGGTTCACTGACATGATCGTCGGCGACTTCCAGCTGCAGGCTGTCGGTGACCCGCTCTCGCGCGCCTTCGCTGCGCAGGTGATCAATGGCGATGTTGCCGGCACAGCGCAGCAGATAGGTATCGAGTGCCTCGACCTTGACCTGCGGGCGCCGCCAGAAGCGCAAAAACAACTCCTGGATCAGGTCCGAAGCCGTGGCCCGGCAACCGATACGGCGGCTGACCAGAGCTTCCATCTGCGCCCGCTGGGCAAGGAACACCTGCACAAAGCGCGCGCGACCGCTCGCCCCGTCGGCGTCACATGCACCGTCGGCGGGCAGATCGAGCGGCTCGTTCACCACCTTACAGTGATGCCATCGCAGTCAACGGCGCCAGCACCACGCTGGCCGTTGCCAGGCCCAGCAACAGGCGCGGCTGGTAAGGCAAGAGGAACACCCAGAGGGTGACCCCGGCCATCAGCACCGCGAACAGCTCGACCAGGCCCATGGCCCAGCCGCTGTGGCGCACGGCCAGTAGCAGCGCCAGAGCCAGCAGTACCCAGCCGGCGATGCGCAGGGCCATGAGCCGCGCATGACCGGGCTTGTGCCCGAGCAGGTCCTTGTAGTGCTTTTCCATGGCCAGGCACAGGGCGGCAAAGCCGGCAAAACCAAACAGGGCAATGGCCAGCATCAGTTCACCTCGCTTTCGATCAACGTGCCGGGTGCGCTCTTGGCCTCACGCGGCGCACGCTTGGCCGCCACTACCGGCGCCCGCCACATTTTGGTGGCGGCCCAGGCCAGGAACAGCCCGCTGGCCAATGCGCTCAGGTCGAAACCGGCCATGGCCCAATCGCCGACGGCGATCGAATGGTTCAAGCCCTGCCCCGTGGTCAGGCCGTTGAGCAGCGGCAAAGCCGCCCACAGCAAGGCCCCCAGGCCCAGTTGCTCGGCCCAGGCACGGCGCCCCGGGCGCAGCATGGCGTGCAGCAACGACAGCGCCCAGAGCAGGAAGAAACAGTTGATCTCCCAGTCGGCACGGCCCTCCAGGCCAATCGGCAACAGGCGGTTCGCCCAGAAGAACGCCGCCACGCCGATCAGCAGGCCGCTCATGCTGGCGATGTTCAGCACCTCGACCAGGCGCAACTCGAACGGCTGGGTGCCGCTCTTGGCATGCTTGAGCTGGCGCTTGCCCAGCCACATCACCAGGCCGGTGCCGATCACCGCCGTGCCGGCCAGGCCGAAGAAGAAGTACAACCAGCGTAACCATGGGCCGGCGAAAACCCCCATGTGCAAGCCGTACATGCCGCCGGAAATCAGCATCGGTGTGGCATCGATCTGGCTGCCGCCCTGAAGGGTGCCGTTGACCCCATCGAACAGCCAGCCACCGCCACGCTGGTGAGCGATGCGGTCGCCGGCATGGCGCACGAAGCGTACCCGGGCGTTCTGGTCACCGGGGTTCTGCACCTCGACCCACGACAGGTTGGCCCCCGGCGCTTGTGCCTGAACCTTGGCGTACAGCTGCGGCAACGGCATCAGCGGCGCCGGTGTACCCGCCACTTTGACCTCGTCGGGCGCACCGAACAGGTCACTGAAAAAGCCACGGGTATTGTCGCCATAGCTGGCAATGATGCTGGCCGGCATGACCATAGCCATGAAGATCACCAGGCTGCTGTAGCTGATCATCAGGTGAAACGGCAGCACCAGCACGCCAATGGCGTTATGCCCGTCGAGCCAGGAACGCTGGCCCTTGCCCGGACGGAAGGTGAAGAACTCCTTGAAGATCTTCTTGTGGGTAATGATTCCGGTCACCAGGCCCAGAAGCATGATGAACGCGGCAAAGGTCGACAGCCAGCGGCCCCAGGGGTGAGGCATCTGCAGCTGGAAGTGGAAGCGATAGAAGAACTCGCCGCCACGGGTCTCGCGCGCCTGCAGTTCGCTGCCGGTGGCAGGGTCGAGGGTTTTCGAGGTGAAATCGCGGCGCCCGCCTCCAGGCTTGGGCCAGCCCACGCTCAATGCCGGTTCGCGGGCGTTGGGCAACTGGATGAACCAGCTGCCGGCCGTCGGCGCATGCTCCTGTAGGTAGCGCTGGGCCAGGTCCAGGCTCGCCGCCGGGTCCAGCGCTCGGCTGGGCACTTCCGGCTGCGTCCAGTGACTGATTTCTTCCTTGAAATAGGACATTGTCCCGGTCAGGAAAATCGCAAACAGCAACCAGCCGAAGATCAGCCCGGTCCAGGTGTGCAGCCAGGCCATGGCCTGGCGAAAGCCCTCTTTCATGCGCTTTTCATCCAATAGGCCAGGCCGCTGATCATTGCCAGCACCAGGCTTGGCACCAGGACACCCAGCCAGGCCTGCCAGGCGCTACGACAGGCGAAGCACCAGAGGAAGGCCACCAGGTAGAACAGGAAGGACAGCATCATGCCGCTGATCACCGCCTCGGCACGCGGCACTGGCAGCAACAGGGTGATGCAGACGCTGGCCATGGCCGCCAGCAGATAGCCACCGAACACGGCAGCCAGGCTGCGGGAGGTCACGGCCAGGCGGTAACTGAGGGGCAGCCCGGCGGCTTTGCTTTTCATGGCATCCGTCCATTACGAGAAGCGCACAATAATAATGATTTATATTCTCATAATCAAAGCCGCCGGCCAGACGGATCAGAACGACAGATCGACGCCCACGGTGTAACGGCGGCCATCCAGTACGGTCTGGTAGTTTTCGTAATCCACTTCCTTGTTGAAGACGTTGTACACACCGGCCAGCAGCTTGACGTTCTTGGTCACCCGATAGGTGCCGCCGAGATCGACGAAGGTGTACGACGGCGTGCCGTCGGACATGGTGGTACGGCCCAGGTAATCCGAGGTTTTGCCGCGATAGTTCAGGCGTGCCCAGGTCCCCAGCTGGTCTGTAGCCTGCCAGTCGAGGGTAGCGTTGAACATGTGCCGTGGCATCTGGTTCAAGGCCTTGCCCTTCTGCGGGCCGCTCTTCTGCTCGGACGCGGTGAAGGTGTAGTTGGTGGCCAGCGACACACTCTGGGTGATGTCCCAGTCCAGGGTCGCTTCAATACCGCGCATCTGCGCTTCATCGACGTTGACCCGGTCACTGATGAACTTGTACGAGGTGCCGCCGATCTGGCACTGGCCCGAGGCATTGCCGGTGCTGTCGGTGCAGCGGCGGGTCTCGGTGATCTTGTCCTTGAAGTCGGTGTTGAACAGGGTCAGGCCGGTGGAGAAACCTTCAAGGTTGTCCCAGATAAAGCCGATTTCCTGGCTCAGGCTCTTTTCCGGCTTGAGGCTGGAGTTGCCGACGATGATTGCCGGGTCGCCACCGCCACCGGTGATCTGGCCCCAGTCATCCACGGCGGCGCGGATGTCCGGCGAGCGATAACCGCTGGATACGCCACCCTTGATGGTCCATTGCTCGGTCGGGTGATAGACCCCGTACAGGCGTGGCGACCAGTGGGTGCCGTAGTTTTCATCGCGGTCCATGCGCAGGCCGCCGGTCAGGGCGAAGGCTTCGGTCAGGCGCCATTCGTCTTCGGCAAACAGTGCCCACGACCAGCGGGTCAGTTGGTTGACGCTGGCCGCCGAGGCCAGTTGGTTGCCCTCGTCGCTGAGGTCTTCGTACTTGTACTGGCCGCCTAGGGTGGTGATGTGCGAATCGCTGAAGAACGACACCTGCGAATTGAGCACGGTGTTTTCCAGTTCCATGCGCCGGCCGGGGTTCTCGATTTTCTCGCGCTGCAGGTAGCTTTCGCTGGTGAGGCTGTCCCAGCGCCCGGAGTGGGTGATGGAGAAGTTGGTGCGGTCGTAGTCGTTGCGGCTGGCGGATCGGCTCGCCGAACGGCCTTTGTGCGCGTTGCGCTCTTGCTCGGACTTGCCCGCTTCCAGGGTGATGTCGTTGTGTTCATCCGGGGTGAACGAGAGCTTGGCCGTGGCACTGTCGGTGCTCTGCTCGTTGAAGCCGTTGACGATATGGTCTTCGTCGCGGCGCGAACGCTGGCCGTACAGCTGCAGGCCGACCAGGTTGTCGACCAGCGGCCCGGAGATAAAGGCGTTGGTGCTGTTGTAGTTGCCCGAGTCGGAGCGGTCCTGGAAGGTCGCTTCAGTGCGGATGCCGCCATACCACTGCGGGGTGACCTTGCGGGTGATGATGTTGATCACCCCGCCCATGGCATCGGAGCCGTACAGCGACGACATCGGCCCGCGCACCACTTCGATACGCTCGATGGCTTCCAGCGGCGGCATCCAGCCCTGCTCGATACCGGCACCATCGCTGTTCGGGCGGGTCGCGCGCGAGTCCTGGCGTTTGCCGTCGACCAGCATCAGGGTGTACTTGGAGGCCATGCCGCGAATGCTGATGTCGCTGGAGCTGGCGCCACCGGTGACCACCACGCCCGGCACATCGCGCAGGGCATCGGTGACGTCACGGTAGGACTTGTTCTCGATCTGCTCGCGGGTAATCACCGAAATCGATGCCGGCGCATCCTTGATCTGCTGGGAGAAACCCGACGCGGTCACCACCATGTTGTCCAGCTCCAGTGGCTGGGTCTGGGCGCTGGCGTGGGCGCTGTACAGCGAGCAGAGGGTGAGCGCGAGGCAGGATTTGCTGAAAGTCGGGGACACGAGGACCTCTCCCTGAGAAATGTAAAGGTTGCGTAAATTCATCAAGGGAGCGAATGCTATTTATTCTCAAATGAGAGTAAAGCGTATTTACGTTTTTTACATTTTCCCGATCCTCTGCTACGCCCGTCAGTCAGGCGCCGATTGCCGAGTAGTGGCACTCTTTACTACAATGCGAACAATTCTTATTCTGTTGCGCATCCCGGCGCCGGAGTGTTCACGGTGCCCAGCGCTCCCTCTTCCTCGCTCGAAGGCCTCTACCTCGACCATCACAACTGGCTGACCGGCTGGTTGCGCCGGCGTCTGGGCTGCCCCGACAGCGCTGCGGACCTGGCCCAGGACACCTTCATGCGCCTGCTCCAGGCCCGCGAAACGCCACTGCTCAACGAGCCGCGGGCGTTCCTCACCACCGTGGCCAAGCGCGTGCTGTGCAATCACTACCGCCGTCAGGACCTGGAGCGCGCCTACCTCCAGGCGCTGGCGCAGTTGCCCGAAGCACTGGCGCCGTCGGAAGAACACCGGGCAATCATTTTCGAGACCCTGCTGGAGCTCGACCGCCTGCTCGACGGCCTGCCATTGGCGGTCAAGCGCGCCTTCCTGATGGCCCAGGTCGATGGCTTGGGCTACAGCGAGATCGCTGCGCAACTGGGCATCTCCCTGGCCACAGTCAAGCGCTACCTGAGCAAGGCGGCCATGCGCTGTTACTTCGCCCTGTGAACGGCCATCAGGCGTTTTCCCCGCAGGTGGCCGAACAGGCCGTGCACTGGCTGATCGAGTTGCAGGGCGGTGCCCTCGATGCACGTCAGCAACAGGCCCTGCAGCAATGGTTGCAGGCCGACGACAACCACCAGCGCGCCTGGGAGCACATCCAGCGGGTCAACCAGCGCTTGCGCGGCCTGTCCTCGCCCCTGGCCCACGCCGCCTTGCAGGCGCCACGTTCGGCCAGCCGCCGACGGGCGCTGAAAACCCTGCTGATCCTCGGTGTCGGCAGTGCCAGTGGCCTGGCCTTGCACTCGCACAACCCGCTGCCGACACTGCTGGCCGATTACCGCAGCCCGGTCGGCGAACGCCGGCGCCTGGCCCTGGACGACGGCAGCCTGCTGCAGCTCAACACCCGCAGCGCCGCCGATGTGCGTTTCGACGCCAGCCAGCGCCTGGTACGCCTGTTGGACGGTGAGCTGCAACTGACGGTGGCCGGCGACAGCCGACCGTTGCAACTGCTCAGCGCGCACGGCCTGCTGCACCTGAGCAGCGGCCGCTACAACCTGCGACAGTTTGCCGGGTACAGCCAGCTGGCGGTGTTTGCAGGCAGCGCCAGCCTGGCCGGGCAGGTATTGCCCGGCGGCCAGCAAGCGCGCTTCAACGGCCCGCAATGGCAGGCCACTCAGGCGCTGGACAACAATGCCGGGGCCTGGGTCGACGGTATGCTGGTGGCTGCGCACATGCCCCTGGGGGCGTTTCTCGACGAGCTGGGCCGCTACCGGCGCGGTCAGCTCAATTGCGCGCCAGAGGTCGCCAACCTGCTGATCTCCGGCAGTTATCCACTGGCCGACAGCGAACGCATTCTCGACATGCTGGAAGTGGCATTACCGGTGCGCGTCAGACGCTTTACCCGCTACTGGGTGACGGTCGAAGCGCGGGCCTGAAACATTTTTTTCAACGGACCTGAGCCGTTTTCAATTCTCGCGTGACAGAGAAGGCAGACCCCTTTGCTTCGACCTTCTCAAGGACCTCCTGCATGCCCCTTCGACCGAGCCCACTTGCCCAGGCCCTGCGCACCCTGCTGCTGGGTGCCAGCCTGAGTTTCACCGCCGTTGCCGCCCAGGCAGCAGAGGCCCCGGCGCGCACCTACCAGATCGCCCCCACCAGCCTGGAAAACGCCCTGAACCAGTTTGGCCGCGAAAGCGGTGTACTGATCTCGTTCGGCTCGCACCTTACCAGCGGCGTGCAGAGCCCCGGCCTGCAGGGCCAGTACAGCCCGCAGCAAGGCCTCGATGCGCTGCTGCAAGGCAGCGGCCTGCAAGCGCGTGCCGAGGGTGACAACGCCTTCAGCCTGCAACCGCTCGCGGCAACCCATGCACCGGTCGAGCTCGGCGCCTCCACCGTGGTCGGCGACTGGCTGGGCGCGGCGCAGCAGGACAACGTCTTCGAACATGCCGGCGCCCGCGACGTGATCCGCCGCGAGGACTTCGAACGCAGCGGCGCCACCACCGCGCGCGAAGTGCTCAATCGTATCCCCGGCGTCAACGCCCCGGAAAACAACGGCACCGGCAGCCACGACATGGCGCTGAACTTCGGCATTCGCGGGCTCAACCCACGCCTGGCCTCGCGCTCGACGGTGCTGATGGACGGCATCCCGGTGCCTTTCGCCCCCTACGGCCAGCCACAGCTGTCGTTCGCCCCGATCAGCATGGGCAACATGGACGCGGTGGACGTGGTGCGCGGCGGCGGCGCGGTACGCTATGGCCCGCAGAACGTCGGCGGCATCGTCAACTTCGTGACCCGGGCGATCCCCGACGAGCCGACGGTGAAAGCCGGCTTCCAGACCCAGACCAGCCCGTCCTCCAGCCATGACGGTTTCAAGACCAGCGCCAACCTGCTCGCTGGCGGCACCAACGCCAACGGCCTGGGCGGCGCCCTGCTCTACTCCGGCAGCCGCGGCGGCGACTGGCGCGAGCACAGCGACACACAGATCGACGACCTGATCCTCAAGGGCAAATACCAGCTCGATGAGGCCAACAGCCTGCACGCCATGGCCCAGTACTACGAAGGCGAAGCGCAGATGCCCGGCGGCCTGAGCGCTGCCGACTACGATGCCGACCCGTACCAGTCGACCCGCCTGATGGACAAGTTCTGGGGTCGGCGGACAATGTTCAACTTCGGCTACGACTACAAGGAAGACGCCCGTCAGTTCAGCGTCAACAGCTTCTTCACCAAGACCCTGCGCAGCGGTTACCTGGACCAGGGCAGCTTCGTCTCGCTGTCGCCGCGCGAGTACTGGGTACGCGGCATCGAAACGCGCTTCTCCCAGGGCTTTGCCCTCGGCGAGAGCTGGCACGAAGTCGGCGTTGGCTACCGCTACATCAACGAAGCCGGCCATGAGCTGCGCTACCGCGAACCGATCGCCGCCAACCAGCTGCCGACCACCGCCAGCCGCAACGACCGCGACACCCGTGGCAGCACCGAAGCCCACGCGATTTTCCTCGACGACCGCATCGACATCGGCCAGTGGACCATCACCCCGGGCATCCGCTACGAGATGATCGACTCCGAGCAGTCCAACAAGCTCAACGGCCAGCGCTACCAGGGCGACTACAACACCGCCCTGCCGGCGCTCAACGTCATGTACCACCTGACGGACAGCTGGAACCTGTACGCCAACACCGAAGGCTCGTTCGGCAGCGTGCAGTATAGCCAGATGCCCAACCGGGTCAGCAGTGGCGAAGTCAAACCGGAAAAAGCCCGCACCTGGGAACTGGGTACCCGCTACGACAACGGCAACCTGCAGGCTGAAATCGGCGCATTCCTGATCAATTTCGACAACCAGTACGAAAGCAACCAGACCAACGATTCGGTGATCGCCCGCGGCGAAACCCGCCACCAGGGCATCGAGACCAGCGTCAAGTACGCCCTCGAAGGCCTGAACCCGGCACTGGCGGGTTTCGACGTGTACGCAACCTATGCCTTTGTCGACGCGAAAATCCGTGAAGACGGGCCGAACAAGGGCAATCGTGTGCCCTTCTCATCCCGCCACAAAGGCACCCTGGGCATCGGCTACAGCGAGGGCCAGTGGAAGCTCAACCTCGACAGCACCTACCAGAGCGACCAGTTTGCCGACAACGCCAACACCGCGGCCGAAAGCGCCGACGGCAGCACCGGGCGCATCCCCGGCTACATGCTGTTCAGCAGCCGCGCAGCCTATGACTTCGGCCCGCAACTGGCGAACCTCAACGTTGCCGTGGGGGTGAAGAACATCTTCAATCACCAGTACTACACCCGCTCGTTCGACGACAACAACAAGGGCAAGTACGTGGGTGAACCTCGTACGATATACCTGCAGACCTCCGTCGCGTTCTGATCCAGCGCATGCAAAAGCCCGGCCGCCGCCGGGCTTTTTGCTACAAGATATTTTTATTTCAAAAGGGCTTGAATTGTTCGGCCAAGTGCCTGACCTTGTAGTCAAGAGGCGATGGTTCTCACAGGCCGCAAAGGCCCCATCGATTCTCTTGCGAGCTAGCTGAATAAGGGATTGAACTATGCAAATCCAAGTCAATAGCGACAACCATATTCAAGGCAACATCCGGCTGGAAGAGTGGGTCCGCAGCACGGTAGAAAGCACGCTCGAACGTTTCGAAGAAGACCTCACCCGCGTCGAGGTCCACCTGCGCGACGAGAATGGCGACAAGCCAGGTCCGCATGACAAACGCTGCCAGATGGAGGCACGCCCAAAAGGCCATCAACCGATTTCCGTAAGCCACAAAGCCGCATCCCTCGACCAGGCTGTCGACGGAGCCGCGATCAAGCTCAACCACGCCCTGGAGCACTTCTACGGCAAGCTGCGCAGCAAACGCGCGGTCACCCAGCAAAGCGACAGCGGTGCCCAGAATGACGGGCTGTTGCAGGAAGAGTTTCTGGAGAACGAGCAAGCTAGCTTCAACTGAATAATCAGCAACGCAGACGGTAAAAAGGCGAGCCCCAGGGGGCTCGCCTTTTTTTGCCTGGATTGCGACCGCTACGCGCCCGATCGCGGGGCCAGGCCCGCTCCCCCAGTGCCCTGCTACTTCGCTTCCTCGATCTCCTTGCCACTGGCATCGATAGCCTTGGTCGACGGATAGCGGTACGAGGCGTAGCGCACCACCAGGATCGAGAACGCCAGCAGCAGGATGCCGCCGCACACGTACAACAGGCCCGCGTCCGGCGCTTTGTGGTGCGACACGTCGCCAATCAGCAGGCGGGTCAGCGCAGTGATCGCCACATACAGCAGGAAGCGGATCGGCATGTGGTTGGTCTTGAAGTAGATCCCCACCATGGCGCCGAGCTCGAGGTAGATGAACAGCAGCAGGATGTCGTCGACGCTGACGCCCTTGCCGAGCATCTCGATGAAGGTGGCCACGGCCGCGTAGGCGGTGATGCCACCGATGCCGAACAGGGCCAGGTAGTGGAACGCCTCGACGCACAGGTTGCCCAGCGAGTCGGCCGAGCCATGCAGGCGCTTGCGCAGTTTGTCAGCCCAATTGATGCTCACGATACGGTTTCCTTGATACGGCTGGAAGGATGATGCGCCAGGCGCATGACGCTTGGTCTGCATGCAGTAAAAAGGCCAAGCCCCCTGTTTGAGAAGGCGACCGATTGCCGCAAGGCACAGCCATCGCTGGCTGTGCCCTTATCCTTGCAGTTCGCGGTTACCGAATCGTGTTTACTCCAGCGCCGACGCCGGGCCGAAGAATTCGTAGCGGCTCTGCTGCTCCGGCACCCCCAGGCCCTTGAGGTGGCGCTTGATGGTAGCCATGAAGGCTTTCGGGCCAAGGAAGTAGGCGTCCACATCACGCTCTTGCGGCAACCATGCGCCCAGTTGATCGGCGCTGAGCAGGCCCACGGCGTCCGCCGGCTGGCTGACGCCATCGTCTTCGGCATAGCAGTAGAAGCGCTTGACCTGCGGGTGGCGCGCCGCCAGTTCATCGACCCAGCCGCGGAAAGCGTGCACCGCGCCGTTGCGTGCGCAGTGAATGAAGTGCACCAGGCGCCCGCTGTCCAGCGCCGCCTCGAGCATCGGCAAGGTCGGGGTGATGCCGACGCCGCCACTGATCAGCACCAGCGGTTTTTCACTGGCGCTCAAAGTGAACTCGCCCGATGGCGGGAACAGGTTGATGGTGGCGCCCACGGCCAACTGCTCGTGCAGGTAGTTGGAGACCTTGCCGCCGGCTTCGCGCTTGACACTGATGCGGTACTGGCCGGCAGTGCTCAGGGCCGACAGCGAGTAGTTGCGGCGCTGCTCCTGGCCGTCGATGAACAGTTGCAGGCCGATGTACTGGCCAGGCTCAGCCTGCAAAATCGCACCGCCATCGACCGGGGCGAAATAGAAGGAGACGATCTCGCTGCTCTCCTCGACCCGCTCGACCAGCTTGAACTCGCGCGCACCACGCCAGCCACCCGGGGCCGCGGCTTTTTGCGCATAGATATCGCCTTCAGCGCCGATGAGGATATCGGCCAGTTGCTGATAGGCCGCGCCCCAGGCTGCGATCACTTCGGGGGTGGCAATCTCCTTGCCGAGCACTTCTTCGATGGCGCGCAGCAGGCAGCTACCGACGATCGGGTAATGTTCCGGAAGGATCTGCAAGGCCACATGCTTGTTGATGATCTGGCCGACCAGGCCGCCCAGTTGTTCGAGCTGGTCGATGTGCCGTGCGTACATCAGCACGCCGTTGGCCAGGGCCCGGGGCTGGTCGCCGCTGGCCTGGTGCGCCTGGTTGAACAGCGGACGCACCTCGGGGTACTCGCTGAGCATCAGCTTGTAGAAATGGGTGGTCAGCGCTTCTCCGCCGCTTTCCAGCAGGGGTACGGTGGCTTTGACGATTGCACGATCCTGGGCATTAAGCATGGATGACTCCTGAGCCTGTGGCTTCTTGATGAATGCCTTGGTTATTACAGCTTTCGTGCCAACTATTAAATCTATATAAATCAACAACTTACAAAATAAAGAGTCATAAAGACAACGACTGCGATATAGTCATATTGACCCACAGGAGTCTTTATGACCGCAAAATCCCTGCTCACCGCCTTGCTGCCGCTGGTCAGCGACCTGTCCCGCGAACTGCCCGAGCGCGAACGCTACCGGCGCCTGCTCGAAGCCATGCGCAGCCTGCTGCCCTGCGACGCTGCCGCGCTGTTGCGCCTGGACGGCGAATGGCTGGTACCACTGGCCGTGGACGGCTTGAGCACCGATACCCTCGGGCGGCGCTTCAAGGTCGATGAGCATCCGCGCTTTGCGGCCATCCTCAGCCACAGCGAGCCGACCCGCTTTGCCAGCGACAGCAAACTGCCCGACCCCTACGACGGCTTGGTCGAGGGCCTGCATCAGCACCTGGAGGTGCACGACTGCATGGGCTGCCCGCTGTTTGTCGATGAACGGCCCTGGGGCCTGATCACCCTCGATGCGCTGAACCCGGAACAGTTCCAGCAGGTCGAACTCGATGCCCTGCAGGCCTTTGCCAGCCTGGCGGCGGCCACGGTCAATGTCGCCGAACGCATCGAACACCTGGCCCTGCGCGCCGAAGACGAACACCAGCGCGCCGAGGTTTACCGCCAAGCCAGCGGCCAGCAGCACAAGGAACTGATCGGCCAGAGCAAGGCGCTCAAACGCCTGCTGGAAGAAATCCGCCTGGTCGGCAGTAGCGACCTGACGGTATTGATCACCGGCGAAACCGGGGTGGGCAAAGAGTTGGTGGCCCAGGCTATCCATCAAGCCTCAAGCCGCGCCCAGCAGCCGATGATCAGCCTCAACTGCGCGGCGCTGCCCGACACCCTGGTCGAGAGCGAGCTGTTCGGCCATGTCCGTGGCGCCTTTACCGGCGCGGTGGGCGAGCGGCGCGGCAAGTTTGAACTGGCCAATGGCGGCACGTTGTTTCTCGATGAAGTCGGCGAATTGTCGCTGAGCGTGCAGGCCAAGCTCTTGCGCGTGCTGCAGAGCGGCCAGCTACAGCGCCTGGGCTCGGACCAGGAGCACCGCGTCGATGTGCGCCTGATCGCCGCCAGCAACCGCGACCTGGCCGAAGAAGTGCGCGCCGGACGCTACCGCGCCGACTTTTACCACCGCCTGAGCGTATACCCGCTGCTGGTGCCACCGCTGCGCGAACGCGGGCGCGATGTGCTGCTGCTCAGTGGCTATTTTCTCGAGCAGAACCGCTCGCGCATGGGCCTGGGCAGCCTGCGCCTGAGCCCCGAAGCCCAAGCCGCGCTGATTGCCTACAACTGGCCGGGCAACGTGCGCGAGCTGGAACACCTGATCGGCCGTTCGGCGCTCAAGGCCCTGGGGCAGCATGGCCTGCGACCGAAAATCCTCACCCTGGATGCCGCCGACCTGGACCTGCGCCCGGTTGAGTCGGCCCCTGCCCCCATCGACACCACTGCATTGGCCGAGGCACCGCTGCCCGGCGGCGATCTGCGCCAGGCCCTGGATGACTACCAGCGCCAGCTGATCCAGGCGTGCCTGGAGCGCCACCAGCACAACTGGGCCAGCACTGCCCGCGAACTTGGCCTGGATCGGGCCAATCTCAGTCGCCTGGCACGGCGCTTGGGTCTACGCTGATTTCACCGAGTGATTAAAGCCACGGGCCGCCGGGTCGATAACCTGGCATCTCCCCCTATTACTCTGCCCTGAAGGTGCCTATGGCGTCGCAAAATGCCCGCGCGGATTCGCTGTCGCTGCTGCTGTTTACCCTGCGCAGCGGCAAGCTGATGGCGATCAACCTGCTCAAGGTCAGTGAAATCATCCCCTGCCCGCCGCTGACCAAGCTGCCGGAGTCGCACCCCCACGTCAAAGGCGTGGCCACCTTGCGGGGCAACTCGCTGTCGGTCATCGACCTGTCCCGGGCCATCGGCGAACGGCCGCTGGAAGACCCGGACGGCGGCTGCCTGATCGTCACCGACATCAGCCGCTCCAAGCAGGGGTTGCATGTGCAGGCGGTGAGCAAGATCGTCCATTGCCTGAGCACCGACATCAAGCCGCCACCCTATGGGTCGGGGAGCAAGTCGTTCATCACCGGCGTGACCCGGGTCGACAACACCCTGGTGCAAGTGCTGGATATCGAGAAGGTCATCCACGGCATCGCCCCGCCGACGCACGAGGTGGTGACTTCCGAGCTCAGCGCTGAAGACGCCGCAGTGCTGGCCGCCACCAACATCCTGGTGGTCGATGACAGCCAAGTGGCCCTGCAGCAGTCGGTGCATACCCTGCGCAACCTCGGTATCGAATGCCACACCGCGCGCAGCGCCAAGGACGCGATCAACACCTTGCTCGAACTGCAAGGCACCGAGCGCGAGATCAACGTGGTGGTGTCGGACATCGAGATGTCGGAGATGGACGGCTACGCCTTCACCCGCACCCTGCGCGAAACCCCGGATTTCCAGCACCTCTACGTGCTGTTGCACACCTCGCTGGACAGCGCCATGAACAGCGATAAAGCCAAGGATGCCGGGGCCAACGCGGTACTGACCAAGTTCTCCTCGCCAGACCTGACCGACTGCCTGATCGTCGCCGCCCGCACCGTGGCCTTCGAAGAACGCTGATACATAGCCGCGAAGCGTTGCGCTTGAATGTGCCTGAGGCTCAGGCACAATTGTGCGCACGTTTTTGCGAGTATCCCGCCGATGAAAGCCCTCCTCTTCACCCTGCTCGGCTGCGCTGTGTTCAGCGCTGGCGCCCAGGCATCCAGCAGCCAGGCCTGGAGCGATCATCAACAGCAGGTGCTGAAAAGCTGCATCGGCGCCAGCCAGCTCAAACAGGTCAAGGCCCTGGGCAAGGCCGCCGAGTTCGACGACCGTGTGGGCTACAGCGCCCTGCTGCTCGAAGGCCGCTACCCGCAAAAGCACATGAACAACCGCAAGGGCACCGAACTGTGCCTGTTCGATAAAAAGCGCAAGGCTGCCTTCGTCACCGAATGGGCGCCTGGCCAACCGTGAACAGCGCGCCCATTACCGATATCCGTTTCGACTGCACCGGCTGTGGCAAGTGCTGCACCGGCCATCATGTCCCCCTGACCCTGAGCGAGGCCCGACAGTGGGCGGGTACCGGCGGCCAGGTCATCGTCCTGGCCGAAGCCTTCCTGGCCAATGGCCTGGGCCTGCCGGCAGAACAGCGCGAGCACGCCACGCGCCGCTCCTGGCCGGTGCCCTGCGGCAGCAGCCAGGCCTGGGTGACCATCACCTTTGCCGCCTTCAACCCCGGCCGCTGCCGCAACCTCGACGACGACAACCGCTGCGGCATCTACGAGATCCGCCCGCTGGTGTGCCGTATCTACCCGATGGAAATCAACCCGCACATCCCGCTGCGCCCCGAGGCCAAGGACTGCCCGAGCGAAGCCTGGCAAAGCGGCCCGGCGCTGATTCACGGCAATCAGTTGGTGGATAAGCGCCTGGCTGAACTGATCGAGCGTTCGCGCCAGGCCGATCGCGACGATATCCGCGCCAAGCTCGCCATCTGCCAGGCGCTGGGCATTGATGTCAGCGCGCTCAAGGGCAATGGTTTTACCGCTTACCTGCCCGACACCGCGGCGCTGGCCCAGGCCCTTGAGCAACCGCCGCTCGATCAGCCCGTGGCAGCATGGACGCTGCATGTGATCGATCCGGCCTTGAGTGCCGAGCTTGAGGCGTGCGGTGCGAAGACTCGCAGCGAACCCGGCACCTACTACAGCTTCATCGGGTTCTGAACCGCCCTACTGACAACGCCGCCAGAATTCATCCGCCAGCCGGCGCAGGTCCTGCGCCAGCCCGGCCACGTCGGTGGCGCTCAGGTGGCTCTGCTGGCCGACCTGCACCGTGGCTTCACTGGCCTGGCGGATGCTGATGATGTTGCGGTTGATGTTCTCGCTGACCTGGCTCTGCTGCTCTACCGCCGCGGCGATCTGCAGGCTCATTTCGCTGATCTGGTTGACCCGCAGGCTGATGCCGTCCAGGGCACTGGCGGCGCGCTGGGCCTGCTCGACACTGTGCCCGGCATGTTCGCTGCTCTGCTGCATGACCTGCACCGCTTCACGCGCGCCATTTTGCAAGGCGCTGATCATCCGCTGGATTTCGTGGGTCGACTGCGCGGTGCGCTGGGCCAGGCCGCGTACCTCGTCGGCGACCACGGCAAAACCGCGGCCCTGATCACCGGCCCGGGCCGCTTCGATGGCGGCATTGAGGGCCAACAGGTTGGTCTGCTCAGCGATGCCGCGAATCACCTCCAGCACCCCGGTGATCTCGCTGCTGTGGCTTTCCAGATTGTGGATAACTTCAGTGGCCGAGCTCAGCGAATTGGCCAGGTTCTGGATGGCGCTGCGGTTGAGGTCGACCAGTTGATGCCCGGCCTGGGTTTCGCCCTCGGCCTGGTCGGCGGCCTGGGAGGCTTGCTGGGCACTGCTGGCGACCTGGGCGACGCTGGCGGCCATCTGGTTGATCGCAGTGGCCACCTGATCGGCTTCGCTCTGTTGTTCCAGGCTGTTGCTGTGACTGCTTTGCAGCGATTGAGCCAGGCTACCGGTATGCCCGGCCAGGCGCCGCGAGGTGTCGCCGATACGGCCGACCACCGCGCCCAACTGGCCCTTGAGCATGCGCAGGGCAAAGTCGATCTGGCCAATGCCGTCGCGTCGACCGGTGTACAGCTGCTGGCTCAAGGGGTTGTCGGCGATGGCCTGGGCCTGGACGCGCAAGCGCTCGAGCGGGCGCAAGGCGATGAAGATCATCAAGGCCGCCAGGCCACTGGCCAGGATCAGCTCCAGCACACCTTGCCATGGCAGGGCCGGCAACAGCAGCCGGCTGAAAGCGAACACCGCCGCCAGCGCCAGGGTCACCCCGCCCCACAGTTGCCAGGCCAAACCAACCACCGGCAAACGCTGCCACCAGCGCAGCGGACCGCTGCACATCCTCGCGTAGCAGCGCTCGGCGGCCTCGACCTGCTCGGCACTGGGCTTGGTCCGCACCGACTGATACTCCACGGCCTGGCCATTGCTGGAGATGGGCGTGACGAACGCGCTGACCCAATAGTGATCACCGTTCTTGCAACGGTTCTTCACCAGCCCCATCCACGACTGGCCACTTTTCAGTGTCTGCCACATTTGTGCGAAGGCCTGGGGCGGCATGTCCGGGTGGCGGACGATATGGTGGGCGCTGCCTATCAGCTCTTCGCGGGTAAAACCACTGACCTTGATGAAGTCGTCATTGGCGTAAGTGATCTGGCTGGTCAGGTCAGTGGTGGAAAGGATATTGGCGTCACCGGGATAATCCACATTGCGACCGGTCACAGGCAAATTGCTCTTCATCGGAGGCACTCGTTATTGTCGGGAGAATCGGCAGGGCGTACGACTTTAGTGGCAATTTTTTGCCCAACCTTGATCCAGCGCAGGATATTGGCACTTGGCCACTACCGGTCGTGGGGTAGCCCGCGATTGAAGCCAACGCAAATTCAATGACTATTACCTTTGACGCAACAGTGCTTATCCCAAAAGTAACTGTTTCTTTCAGCCATTTCCGACTAATTTACTCAGACCTACTTCACACTTGCCAAGCAAGAAGGTTGTTGCAAATGTCCAACAGTATGGGTGTTGCCAGCGTATTCGTCCTGTCCTCCCTGTTGCTGTCGCCACTGGCCATGGCTGAAGAATCCCAGGCTTTTGTTGCCCGTAACGCCGAGCGTGCCACGGTTCTTCAGGAAGTCATCGCCAAGCACCAGTCCGAGCAGGCCCAGGGCCTGGAACAGACCGCTGCAAAGGCTGATGCGGATGACGCGTCCGAGAGCTGATCGGGCCCCGTTTCACCCCTTCGACTCCCTCGATGGCTGCACAGGTGACTTGAATGCCTGTGCGGTTGTCTTTCAAAGCCGCTGCCGATCAGCGGCTTTTTTTTCGTGTGTCGAAAAGTGCCAGCGCGCTGGCTCGTTTGTTCATGACAAGAACGTCTTTCGTACAATAAAAACTGCCGTACATTCACCCCAAGGAGTCCACACCGGTGAACACTGCTTTACGCTTCACCCCGCTGTTCGTTGCATTGGCTGCAACGATGCCCTTCACTGCCCAGGCCGACGAGGAAAAGGCCGAAGGTTTTATCGAAGGGTCGAGTCTCAACGTGCACGCACGCAACTACTACCTGAACCGCAACCAGCTGCTGCCGGGTGTGCGTGACAACCGCGAATGGGGTCAGGGTTTTCTCGGCAAGTTCGAATCGGGCTACACCCCGGGCACGGTCGGTTTCGGCCTCGATGCCCACGCCATGCTCGGGCTGAAACTCGACGGCGGAGGCGGCACCTCCGGTTCCAGCATCCTGCCGATCAACACCAAGGGTGATGGCGAACCGGGCAAGGCCCATGATTCGTTCTCCACCGCCGGTGCTGCGCTCAAGCTCAAGGCGTTTGACACCGTGCTCAAGGCCGGCGACCTGTTCCTCACCAACCCGGTGATCGCCGGTGGCGAGTCGCGCATGCTGCCGCAGACCTTCCGCGGCGTCAGCATCACCAACAACAGCTTTGACGGGGTGATGCTCGAAGCCGGTCAAGCCAGTTTCACCAAGCCCTACAACCAGAGCGGCCACCGGCGTATCGACACCTTCTACGGCAAGCTGCAGGACGAGCGCGACAGCCGTCACCTGAACTGGGCCGGCGTGGCCTGGAGCGGCGTGCCGAACCTGACCTCGAGCCTGTATGCCGCCGAGCTCAAGGACATCTGGAACCAGTACTACTTCGATGTCGACTACACCTGGCAGCTCAACGAGCTGGTCAGCCTCAACCCGGGCCTGCACTTCTATCACACCCAGGATACCGGCCAGGCGCTGCTCGGGCACATCGACAACAACACCTACAGCCTGCACTTCACCGTCAACGTCGGCTACAACAGCCTTACCGCGGTGTACCAGCGGGTCAACGGCAACACCCCGTTCGACTACATCAACCAGGGTGACAGCATCTTCCTGGACAACTCGCAGATCTACTCGGACTTCAACGGCCCCAACGAGCGTTCGTGGAAGCTCAAGTACGCCTATGACTTCGCCGGGGCCGGCATCCCGGGGCTGACCTCGATTGTGTCCTACTCGCGCGGTGAGCTGGACATGAGCAAGGTCGACCCCAACAGCGTCGGCTACGGCCACTGGTACAACGCCGATGGCGAGAACGCCCAGCACTGGGAACGTGACGTCGACCTGCAGTACGTGTTCCAGGAAGGCCAGCTCAAGGATCTCTCGGTGCTGCTGCGCTGGGCCTCGCATCGTGGCACCCAGGGCTACTCGCATATCGACAGCGATGTCGACGAGTACCGGGTGATCGTTGACTACCCGCTGAACATTTTCTGATCGCCCCAACCCGGTAGTGGGAGCGGTGAATGACAAGTTGCTAATCCGAGGTGCCTAGAGGTTTTGCTTGAAGCCACGGGCGGCTACGAGTGCGCGAAAGTGGCGGTGGTTGCGTGCATGCGGGTATTGATCGTGCGATTGAATGCCATGCTCAAAAGCGGAACGCCCTGGCGAGAACAGCCGGCTTGAAGGCGGTTGAGTCCCTGTGGGAGCCAGCCTTGCTGGCGATGCCCGGCATAGCCGGGCCGGGGGTGCTACGCCCCCCATCGCCGGCAAGACCGGCTCCCACAGTTAACCAGATGACCGACAGTTGCTCCCACCGCAAACAGTTGCATCTACTCGTCAGAAGACACGATTAAATCCTTGTCCGACAATCCCTGCCCCCCTAGAATACGGCCGCCGCGCAGTAACACCGCACTTTCTAGACGGTCTTCGGCATTAGTGACCATGACGTTGCCCACCCGATCCCAGCGATCCGCCCTGTACAAGTCTCATCCGGAGCTGATCCTCAATCTGGGCAGTTGCCTTGCAGTGCTCGCCATCGTCGCCATCGTCACCTTCCTGTTGATGCGCGAACGCAGCAGCGCCGAACAGGCCGCCGCGCGCTCGGCCAGCAATATCGTGCAACTGATCGAAAGCGACATCGTGCGCAATGTCGAACTCTATGACCTGTCCCTGCAAAGCCTGATCTGGGCCATACAGCGCCCGGAACTGCTCGCGGTGCCCACCGAGCTGCGCCAACAGATTCTGTTCAACCAAGCCGTTACCGCACCGGTGCGCGGCGATATCCTCTGGCTCGACGCCAAGGGTGATGTGGTCGCCGACTCCACCAGCGCCATCCCGCGCCAGGCCAATTTCGCCAACAGCAAGGACTTCCAGCAACACCGCGACAACCCCAACCTGGGGTTGCTGATTGGCCAGCCGTTCAAAGCGCGGCTGGGCGACCTGGACTGGTGCATCAGCTTCAGCCGGCGTATCTCCGGGCCCCACGGGGAATTTCTCGGGGTCGCTGCCGGGGCCTTGCGCCTGTCGTACTTCAGCACGCTGTTCCAGCGCCTGGACATCGGCAGCGACAGCAGTATCAACCTGATGAACACCGACGGCGTGCTGTTGGTGCGTCACCCGGCTACGCCCGACGAGCCGCGCATCGGCCAGAACTACAGCGACCGGCCGAACTTTCAGCGCATGCGCGCGGATGTCAGCGGCACCTTTGCCGGGGTCTCCACGCGCACCGGCAAACAACGCCTGTTCACCTTCGCCCGGGTCGGCGACCTGCCGCTGATCGTTATCGTTGCGCACTCCGCCGACGAGGTGTTCCAGTCGTGGCGGCGCACAGCGGTGCTGGTCAGCGTGGCCACCGGCGTGCTGTGCATCGGTATTCTCTGGCTGACCTTGCTGCTGGGCCGCGAACTGCGTCGCCGGCACAGCGCCGAACAAGGCCTGGCCGCCCTCGCCGCCACCGACAGCCTGACGGGCCTGGCCAACCGCCGGCGCCTGGACCAGGTGCTGCGCCAGGAATGGGCGCGCAGCCTGCGCAATGCCCGGCCGCTGGCGGTGTTGATGATCGACGTCGATCACTTCAAGGCCTTCAACGAGCGCCACGGGCACCCGGGTGGGGATGCCGCCTTGCGCCAGGTGGCCAGCGCCATCGCCAGCAGCATCCGCCGCCCGGCCGACCTGGCCGCACGCTACGGTGGGGAGGAGTTTCTGGTGGTGTTGCCGGAGACCGAACTGCCCGGTGCCCGGCTCCTAGCTGAGCGCATTCGTGCCGCTGTCGAGGCGCTGCCGCCATTTGCCGATGACACCGCACCGGTCACCGTCAGCATTGGCATCGGTTGCCACACGCCAGGCGCCCAGCAAGAGCTTGCGACCTTGCTGGGCGATGCCGATGAGGCGCTTTACCGTGCCAAGGGCAACGGTCGCAACCGGGTCGAAGTAGCCGCTTAAGACTTGGCGCGCGCCTGGTTGCGCAGGGCCTTGACCTGGTCATGGTTGCGCTGCACGCCATGGTACTGACGTTCAACCAGGGCATAGACCTCGCTGCTTGGCAGGGTGTTGAGGCGGGCCAGTGTTTCCAGGGCGTCCTTGTAGGCTTTGAGAGCATGGTCCTCGCCGCGCTCGACTTCGTTGAGCACCGCTTCTTCATCCTTGCCGGTGAGCATCGACTTCAGGTTGACCCAGCCACGGTGCAGGTCACCGCTGACGCTGGTCGAGGTTTCCGGATCGCCACCGAGGATACGCACTTGCTGCTGCAGTTCCACAGCGGCGCTACCGCACTCACCAGAACGCTGGATGAAATAGCTTTTCAGCTCCGGATTCTTCACATCCTCGGCAGAGGTTTTGAAACCCTTTTCGCCATCCTTGCTGAATTCGATCAGTTCGTTGAGAACCGAGACGACTTCTTTGTTGGGAGTAGTCATGACATTGCTCCTTTGCATGAGGGAAGATGCAATAGATCGGAGCAGGGTTCGTGCCAGCCTGAGAGCTTAGAAAATATCTTTAATTTTCAATAGCTTGAAATTAAATGAACTTATGACTTTCACGCGTTCTGCATGAACTGTCCTTTGGCCTTCATGCAGATTGCATGTATGTTGGCGCCCATCCATCCCAAGAATACCCTTGCCATGAACCCGGAAGCCCTCGTCCTGCTGGTCACCCGTGAAATGCCCTATGGCAAATACCAGGGCCGGCTGATTGCCGACCTGCCGGGACATTACCTCAACTGGTTCGCCCGCCAGGGCTTTCCCAAGGGCGAGCTGGGCGGCCTGCTGGCCCTGATGCACGAGGTCGATCACAACGGCCTGAGCGACCTGCTGGTGCCCCTGCGCAAGAAGCACCCGCGCCCGCGCAACTGATCAGGCCTTGGCCGGCTGCACCGCCAGCTCCACCCCTTCGCCGCGCTTGAGCACTGCATACACCAGCGCCGTCAGCAGGCTACCGGCGACGATCGCCAGCACATACAGCAAGGCATGGTTGATCGCATTGGGGATCAGCATGACGAACAGGCCGCCATGGGGCGCCATCAGCTTGCAGCCGAAATACATCGACAAGGCGCCGGTCAGCGCGCCGCCGACGACACTGGCCGGGATCACCCGCAGCGGGTCCTTGGCGGCAAACGGAATCGCCCCCTCGGAGATAAAGCACAAGCCCAGCACCAGCGCCGCCTTGCCGGCTTCGCGCTCGCTCTGGGCGAACTTGCGCCGGGCAATGAAGCTGGCGATGCCCAGGCCAATCGGCGGCACCATACCGGCGGCCATGGTCGCAGCCATCGGCGCGTAACTCTGCGAGGCCAGCAGGCCGACAGAAAACGCATAGGCCGCCTTGTTGATCGGCCCGCCCAAATCGACGCACATCATCCCGCCGAGCAACACCCCGAGCAGAATCGCGTTGGTGGTGCCCATGCTGTCGAGAAAATGGGTCAGGCCTTCGAGCATGCCAGCCACTGGTTTACCGACCACATAGATCATCACCAGGCCGGTGAACAGGCTGGCCAGCAGCGGGATGATCAGGATCGGCTTGAGTGCTTCAAGGCTGGTCGGCAAGCGTGCCCAGCGGCTGATGGCCTTGGCGCTGTAACCGGCCAGGAATCCGGCGACGATACCGCCGATAAAACCCGCCCCCAGGGTGCTGGCCAACAGGCCGCCAATCATCCCCGGCGCCAGCCCCGGACGGTCGGCAATCGAATAGGCAATGTAACCGGCCAGCAACGGCACCATCAGTTTGAAGGCCGCCTCGCCGCCGATCTGCATCAATGCGGCCGGCAAGGTGCCGGGCTCCTTGTAGGCCTCGATACCGAAGACGAACGACAGCGCGATCAGCAAGCCACCGGCCACCACCATCGGCAGCATGAACGACACACCGGTGAGCAAGTGCTTGTACACCCCGGTTTTCTCGCTGCGGGCCGGGGCGGCGCTGGCACCTTGCGCGGCAGATTCCTCCCTGCCTTCAGCGAGGGCTTTTTTCAGCGTGGCCTGGGCCTGCTTGAGGGCCACGCCGGTGCCGCAGCGATAAATGCGCTTGCCGGCAAAACGCGCGGTGGGCACCTCGATGTCGGCAGCCAGCAGCACCACATCGGCTTCGGCAATGGCCGTTGCCGACAACGGATTGCGCGCCCCCACCGAACCCTGGGTTTCGACGCTGAGCTGGTAGCCCAGCTGCTGCGCCGCCTGCTGCAACGCTTCGGCGGCCATGAAGGTATGGGCGACGCCAGTCGGGCACGCGGTGACCGCGACGACTTTGGCGCTGCGCTCGACAGGGGCTGCCACCTGCTCGGCTTCGGGCTGATAGACCACAGCCTTGTCGGCCGCTTCACGCAAAAAGTTTTCCACATCCGCCAGCGCTTGCGCCGGGGTGCTCTGGTACAGCCGCTTGCCGGCAAAACGGCGAAGGTCCAGTGGGCCGGTGTTGATCACCAGCACCCAGTCGGCAGCGGCAATCGCGGCGTCAGACAGCTGGCGCTCGGCTTGCTGCGGGTCGTGCACTTCGACGCTGGTGCTCCAGCCCTGGCGCAGCGCTGCCGCTTCCAGCAGGCGCGCACTGAGCACACTGGAGACCTGGCCATTGGGGCAGGCGGTGACGATGGCAATGTTCATCTGCAACCCTCTTGTTGTTCTGTCAGCTGCACCTGGCTTTCCAGCTGCGCCAGTTGTGCCCGGTCGTTAATACCGAAGCCGATCTGGGTCACCGCCTGGGCGGCAATCGCCGTGGCCCGGCGCAGGGTTTGCGCAGGGCTATCGGCGCTCAGCAGGCCATGGACCATGCCCGCCAGCAGCGAGTCACCCGCGCCGACGGTGCTGGCCACCGTGACCTTGGGCGGCACGGCGCCGAGGGCACTGCCCGAGTAGAACCAGTTGACCCCCTGCTTGCCCTGGGACACCACCACATGCTCGACGCCCTCGCCGATCAGGCGGGTCGCCGCTTGTTGCTGCTGGGCAAAGTCATGCACAGCACTGCCGAGCACTTCGCCCAGCTCGTCGGTGTTCGGCTTGACCAGCCACGGTGCGCAGGCAAGCCCGGCACGCAAGGCTTCGCCGCTGCTGTCCAGGGCCACTTTCAGGCCCATGGCCTTGAGCCGGGCCAGAAGCATCTGCAGCCACTGCGGGCTGATGCCACGCGGCAGGCTGCCTGCGACCACCACCGCAGCGTGGCCGGGGGCGATCTGCTCAAGGCGGGTCAGCAGTTCCAGGCGCGCTTGCTCATCGACCTGCGGGCCGGGGCCGTTGATATCGGTGACCTGGCCACTGGCTTCGACCAGTTTGATGTTGCAACGGGTCTCGCCTGCCACCCGCACGAAGCAATCGGCAAAGCCACGGCGGGCGATCAGGGCCTCGAACGGCGCCAGGTTGTCGCGGCCGAGAAAGCCGCCCACGGTCACGCTATGGCCGAGGTCGGCCAGCACCTGGGCGACGTTCAGGCCCTTGCCAGCGGCGTGGCTGTGCTGCGCCTGGCTGCGGTTGACCTGACCTGCATGCAGGCTGTCGAGGCTGACGGTAAGGTCCAGCGCCGGGTTCAGGGTCAGGGTCAGTATCTTGGCCATCAACGGGTCTCCACCAGTGCCCGCACTGCGCCGGCACTGCCCTGCAGCAACGCTTGGCGCGCGAGCTGCTGGGCATGTTCAAAATTCAGTTCACGTACTTCGGCTTTGACCTCGGCAATGCTGCGCGCCGCAACGCTCAGCTCATCGACGCCAAGGCCGAGCAACAGCGCCACCGCCTGCGGGTCGGCGGCCAGCTCGCCGCACACCCCGACCCACTTGCCATGGGCATGGGCGGCGCGCACGGTGATGTCGATCAGTTGCAGCACCGCCGGGTGCAGGCCGTCCGCTTGCGCCGAGAGGCTCGGGTGGCCGCGGTCGATGGCCAGGGTGTACTGGGTCAGGTCGTTGGTGCCGATGCTGAAGAAGTCCACTTCCTGGGCCAGTACCGGCGCCAGCAAGGCGGCCGACGGCACCTCGATCATGATCCCCAGTTGCAGGTCGCTGACAGCGATTTCCTCGCGCAGGCGCTCGACCATGGCCCGGGCCTGGCGCCACTCTTCGAGCTGGCCGACCATCGGGAACATGATCCGCAGCGGCCGGTCGCCGGCGGCCCGCAGCAAAGCGCGCAACTGGCTTTCCATCACGTGCGGGCGTTGCAGGGTCAGGCGAATGCCGCGCACGCCGAGGAAAGGGTTTTCTTCCTTGGCGATCGGCCAGTAGGGCAACGGCTTGTCGCCACCGACATCGAGGGTGCGCACCACCAGCGGCCGACCGTCGAGGCCATCGAGCACGCGGCGGTACTCGGCCTCTTGCACGGCTTCGTCGGGGGCTTGCTGGTGGGCCATGAAAATCAGTTCGGTGCGCAGCAGGCCGACGCCTTCGGCGCCTTGATCAACCACCGCTTCGATCCCGGCGCTTTCACCGATATTGGCGAACACCTCAATGGCATGGCCGTCGCGGGTGACCGCCGGCTCCAGGCGCCGGGCCTTGGCTGCGTGCAGGCGTTGCTCGCGGCGGTCGCGTTCGGCCAGGGCACGTTCGAGCTCTTCAGCCGCTGGCGCCACCGCCAGGCGGCCGCGTTGGCCATCGAGCAGCAGCGGTGTGCCCGGGGCAATCAGCAGCACGGCATCGCCAGCGCCAACGACGGCAGGGATACCCAGGGCGCGGGCGACGATCGCGCTGTGGGCGGTGGCGCCGCCACGGGCGGTAAGAATCCCCGCCACCCGTTGCGGGTCGAGTCGCGCCACATCCGACGGGCCGACCTCCTCCATCACCAGCACATAAGGCTGCTCCGGCGCCGGTACGTCGGCTTCGCCACACAGCTGGGCCAATACCCGCCGACCGATATCGCGCAGGTCGGCGGCGCGCTCGGCGAGCAGCGCATCATGCAAGGCTTCCTGTTGGCGCGCGGCGGCATCGATCACCGCCATCCACGCCGCCGCCGCGCTTTCGCCCTGGCGCAGGCGCTGGTCGACTTCGTCAGTGAGGTCCGGGTCGGCGAGCATCTCCTGATGGGTGATGAAAATCTCGCGGATGGCCTTGGCCGGGCTGCGCTGGGTCAGCGCTTCGATTTCGTGGTTAACATTGGCCAGCGCTTGCTGCAGGCGTTGCCGTTCGACGGGGAGCGACTCACCGCGCAACGGGTAGTCGAACTCGCGCAGCACCTGGATATGCGCCGGGCCACTGGCAATGCCCGGTGCCGCAGCAACGCCCTGGATCAGCGCGCCCGCTGCGGGCGCGACAAGTTCAGGCTCAGCCATCACGTCGATGACCGCCTCGACGACCGGCGCCAGCGCCTCGACCTCTTCGCCCAGGCCCGCTTCAATCGCGGCCAGCAGCGCAGGCAAGGCATCGTTGGCAATGCTGGGTTCAGCGATGATTTCCAGAATCTGCCCACGCCGTGCGCCGAGGCTGAGCAGCTTGCTCAGGCTCTTGGCCGACACCGCCGGCTGGGCGCTGTCGATCAGGCGCAGGCGAATTTCGCCGTCAAAGTGTTTCGCCAGTTGCGCCAGCTCCTTGGCCGGGCGCGCATGCAGGCCGTGGGCGTTGGCCAGGCCGATACGCGCGCTCGGCCAGTCGGCGGGCAACTCGCCGCCCAGCACTTCGAGCACCGTGCGGCTGTTGGTGGCGCGGCACAGCTCCTGGCCGCGGCCTTCGATCAACAGCGTACACAGGCGCTCAAGCAAGGCCTGATGCGCAGCACCGAGGCTGGCCAGGCAGAACAGGCCATGCACCGGTTGGCCGTTGTGGCGCAGCGCTTGTTGCGGGGTAACGAAAGCCAGGCCCGGCTGGCGCACCGCCTGCTCGCTGTGCAGCCACCACAAGCCCTCGCCCAGCGGCAGCGGATCGACCTGCTGCAACACCCCGGCAAAGCCTGAGCCGACACATTCTGCGCGGGTCAGCAAGCGCGCGGCGCGCCACACCAGCTCATCAAAATCTTCGGCGGGCACGCCCAGGCCGATCATCTGCGCATCCAGGGCCAGCTCTTGCGGCGCGCCTTGCAGCAACTTGAGCAAGGCTTCGGCGGAGCTGGCGCGGCGCAGGGCTTCGGCAAGGTCGGTCTCGCCCAGGGCGCGGGTCAGCAGTTGCAGCAGGCGCAGGTGTTCATCGGAGCGCGCGGCAATGCCAATGGCCAGGTAGACGATCTGGCCATCGCCCCAGTCCACCCCTTCGGGGAACTGCAGCAGGCGCACGCCGGTGGCATGCACCAGCTCGCGGGTTTCGGGGGTGCCATGGGGGATGGCAATACCTTGGCCGAGGAAGGTCGAGCCTTGCGCTTCACGGGCCTGCAGCCCGGCCAGATAGCCGTCGGCGACCAGGCCATCACTGACCAGGCGCTCGGCCAACAGGTGCAGTGCCGCCGACTTATCCACAGCCGACTGGCCCATGGATATCTGCTCCACGGTGAGCTCGAGCATGACCTTCTCCTTTGCAGCACCAGGTGGGTGCTGAGGTATTGTTGTGAATTGTTCAGCTGAGGGCCAGTTGCAATGACCCCGTCCAGGCGCTTGGATCGGCAGAAAATCGCCTGCTGAAACGTTTAATCTAAATTTACGAGCACGTTACTCGATAATGTGCGATCAATGAAGCCCTGCTTGTCGTATTGCTGGAGCTGCACCTCTCCCACAGGTACTGCGCCAACGCTGTGGGGGCTGGCCTTGCCAGCGATCGAGCGCGAAGCGGTCGTAACCCAGGCACCACCTACGTTGTTGGCTGCACTGGCCTCATCGCTGGCAAGCCAGCTCCCACAGGTACTGCGCCAACGCTGTGGGAGCTGGCCTTGCCGGCGATCGAGCGCGAAGCGGTCGTAACCCAGGCACCGCCTGATATGCTGGCTACCTGCCAATGACAGTTGCTCACACCGATGTGAACAACATTGCCCATATTGTCGGACAATTGCGACAATGGTCGTCTGCGCCACCCGCGTAGGATCGGCGACAATACCCGGTCAGGCTCTGCAGCCAGTCTCGGTAATAACAAGGAAAATGCGGTGAAACTCAGCGATATCGCGCGTCTGGCCGGTGTGTCCGTGACCACCGCCAGTTACGTCATCAATGGCAAGGCCGAACAGCAACGCATCAGCAACAGCACTGTCGAGCGGGTGCGGGCGGTGGTCGAAGCCCATGGCTTCACCCCCAACCCCCAGGCCGCAGGTTTGCGCAGCCGGCACACGCGCACCCTGGGGTTCATCCTCCCCGACCTGGAAAACCCCAGCTACGCGCGCATCGCCAAGCAACTGGAGCAACGCGCCCGGGCCCAGGGCTACCAACTGCTGATCGCCAGCAGCGACGACCAGCCCGAGAGCGAGCGCCAGCTCCAGCAACTGTTCCGCGCCCGCCGTTGCGACGCCCTGTTCGTCGCCAGCTGCCTGCCGCCGGAAGACGACAGCTACCGCGAACTGCAAGCCAAGGGCCTGCCGATCATCGCCATCGACCGCAGCCTGGACCCGGCGCACTTCTGCTCGATCGTCAGCGACGACCGCAACGCCAGCCAGCAACTGACCCGCAGCCTGCTGGCCACCCAGCCCGCGCACATCGCCCTGATCGGCGCCCGCCCGGAGCTCAGCGTCAGCCAGGCCCGCGCCGGCGGCTTCGACCAGGCCCTGGAAGGCTTCAGCGGCAAGATCAGCCGCCTGCAAGGCGAAGCCTTCAGCCGCGAGTGCGGCCAGCGCCTGATGAACCAACTGATCGAAGAACTCGGCCGCCTGCCCGACGCCCTGGTGACCACCTCCTACGTGCTGCTGCAAGGCGTGTTCGATGTACTGCAAGCACGCCCGGCCGACTCGCGCAGCCTGCAGTTGGGCACCTTCGGCGACAACCAGTTGCTCGACTTCTTGCCGCTGCCGGTCAACGCCATGGCCCAGCAACACGGCCTGATCGCCGAAACCGCGCTTAAACTGGCCCTCGCCGCTGTTGAACAAAAGCAATACGAACCGGGCGTGCACGCCATCGGTCGAACCTTCAAACAGCGAATCTTCACGGCCTGAACATGCGCCTGATCGACACCCACACCCATCTGGACTTTCCAGATTTCGACCCCGACCGCCCGGCCCTGCTGGCCAATGCCCGGGCCGGCGGGGTCGAGCGCATGGTGGTGCTGGGGGTGTATCAAAGCAACTGGCAGCGGGTCTGGGACCTGGTGCGCAGCGACCCGCAGCTGTACGCGGCGTTCGGCCTGCACCCGGTCTACCTCGACCAGCACCGCCCCGAACACCTGGTCGCACTGGGCGACTGGCTGACCCGCCTGCAGGGTGAGCGCCAGCTGTGCGCCGTCGGCGAATTCGGCCTGGATTACTACCTGCCCGAACTCGACCGCGAGCGCCAACAGGCGCTGTTCGAAGCCCAGCTGCAACTGGCCGTCGACTGCAACCTGCCTGCCCTGCTGCACGTGCGCCGCAGCCACGCCGTGGTGATCGCCACGCTCAAGCGCTACAAGCTCAAGCGCGGCGGCATCATCCACGCCTTTGCCGGCAGCGTTGAAGAAGCCCGCGAGTACCACAAGCTCGGCTTCAAGCTCGGCCTCGGTGGCGCCGCGACCTGGCCGCAGGCGCTGCGCTTGCACAAGGTGCTGCCGCAGTTGCCGCTGGACAGCGTGGTGTTGGAGACCGACGCGCCAGACATGGCGCCGGTGATGTTCCCGGGCGTGCGCAACAGCCCGGAGCATCTGCCGCAGATTGCCCAGGCGCTGGCCGGGATCATGGGGATCGAGGTTGAGCGGTTGGCTGAGGCGAGTACGGGCAATGCTTGTGAGTTGTTTGGCTGGGAATAACCCTGCCGCACGCCTCACCCTTACTTGCTGAAATACCGACTCGGCGCCGCCCCCAAGGCTTTACGAAAAACACTGGTGAACGCGCTCGGGCTGCTATAGCCCAGGTCCATCGCCACCCGGGTAACCGACTCGCCATTGCCCAGGCGCACCACCGCCGCCAACAGGCACGCCTGCTGGCGCCATTCGACAAAGCTGATACCGGTCTGCTGGCGAAACAGCCTAGTGAACGTGCGCCGGCTCCTGCCCACCTGCCGGGCCATGTCATCGATGCTCACTTCGAGCGACGGTTGTTGCAACAGCCGCTGGCACGCCTGGGCCAGGCGCGGATCATCCGGCAGCGGCGCATTCAGCGACAACGGCGCCATGCTGGCGATTTCGTGCAGCAGCAACGCCATCAAATGACCGTCGCGCTGTTCTTGCGCATACAGCGCCGGCACCTGCGCCGCCTGGATCAGCAACTGACGCAAAAACACCGACACATCGAACACCTGACACAACCCCGGCAGGCCAAGCCGAGCTGCGGCCTCATTGCTGATGTACGTGTTGAGCATGGTCACCGGCCCGCTCATGACCATCTCATGGGGCACCTGCGCCGGCACCCAGATGGCCCGTTGCGGCGGCACCACCCAGTTGCCCTGGAGCGTGAACACGGTGATCACCCCACAGGCCGCATAGGCGAACTGCCCGCGCTGATGGGTATGCAGGGCGAAGTGATGGCCATCGGCATAATCAACGGCGGTCACCACCGCATCGCGGGGAATGTGTTCAGACGGGTCGATAGCAATCATGGCCCGAATCTAACGACTTGCGACCCGATAGCGCAAGCGGGCCAGCGCCTGCATTGCGCATAGTTGCGCCCTGCCCGCCTGTGGATAACAACACCATGCAACCAAAACACCTGCTGCTCGCCGTGCTGGTGACAGCCATCTGGGGCCTGAACTTCCCCATCAGCAAACTGGCCCTGGCCGAGATCGACCCGCTGTTGCTCACCGCCCTGCGCTTTAGCCTCGCCGCCCTGCCCTGGGTGTTCTTGATCAAACGCCCGCCCGTGGCCCTGGGCTGGCTGGTCGCCTACGGCTTGATCTTCGGCGTGGCGATGTGGGCGCTGATCAACCTGGGGATCAGCCTGGGCGTACCACCCGGCACCGCTGCCCTGCTGATCCAGTTCAGTGCCTTCTTCACCTTGGGTTGGGGCGTGCTGCTGTTTCGCGAAGGCATGAGCCTTGGCCAGTGCGTTGGCGTGTTACTCGCCGCCCTGGGCTTGATCTGCATTATCGCCAACAGCCCCGGCCAGGCGACGACCGCGGGGTACAGCGTGTTGCTGGTCAGCGCCTTCAGCTGGAGCCTGGGCAACGTCATCATCAAACGCTCGAAAGTGCGTGAGATGTTTGCCTTTGTGGTGTGGGCCAGCCTCTTCCCACCGATCCCCTTGCTGCTGCTCACCTGGCTCAGCCATGGCAGCGCGCCGTTCACCGCCCTGGCCAGCCACATCGAGGGCGTAACCGTGTTATCGCTGTTGTTCCAGGTCTACGCGGCGACGCACTTCTGTTACTGGGGCTGGAACCTGTTGCTGCGCGAGTACCCGGTTTCAACCGTTGCGCCGCTGTCGCTGCTGATCCCGATATTCGGCATCGCCGGCTCCATCCTCCTGCTCGGCCACCACATCGACCGCAACGAAGGCATTGCCATTGCCCTCATTCTGGCGGCCCTTGCAGCAGGTCTTATCAAGACCCGCCCACTCCTGCGCCGAACGGTCTAGAACCAACCGCGATCATCTTCCAGCTCCTGGCGGCACGCCTTGAGCTGGGCACCATAGAGCCGCGACTGCGCCTCTACCTTGCGTGCCACCTGCATCAGCCACGGCTTGCTGCGATAAGTCCCACGACTAAAACCGCCGCGCCCTTCGTGGTACGCCAGGTACTGGTTGTAGACATCCCACTTGGAAATCCCCAACTGGCGCTGGGTGCCAGCGGTGTACCAGCCAATGAACATGACCGCGTCATCGAAGTTATCCCGCGAGCCACCATTGCCGGTGCCGGCCTTGTACTCACCCCAGACCGGGTCCTGGGCCTGTGCATAACCATAGGCCGAACTCACCCGCCCCCACGGGATTACCCACAGCAAGTAATCGCGGGGCGGCAGTGCATCGGAAACGAAACTGCTTTCCTGCTTCATGATCGCCATCGCCACATGTTGCGGCGTGCCGAACTGCTGCTGCATCTTCAGCGAATCTTCGTACCAGTCCGGGTACTCGCGGTAGATATTGCACAGATTGTTCTGATCCCTCGGCGGCGCCGTGGCGCAGCCCGCCAAGACCACAACCGAAAGCACCAGCGCCCACCCTCGCCCTTGTTTCATCCATCGCCCCAGCAGAAAAGAGGGCTTTAGTTGCCCTTCGTATATAACGCAGCGCCTGGCCGAGCCAGGTTGCGGTGACCTCCTATGATGGCGTGGGTGATGGCAGGGTCACCAGAGAGGTGTTGTGGATTTGTAACGAATAGTCGCGAGAACGGTACTTTAACGGCGGAAATCTTCAGAATTTCCTGATTCCATGTAGTCCATTTCCCAATCATACTTTTGCCGCTTTCAAAGCATTGCAGTGGTCCCGGTGGGGCTCTAGTCTCGGCCGGTCGTTGGCAATTCAACGACCGGTTTTGACAGGCCGACTACACCGTGGACATGTGCAAGCCTTTATGGCGATTGTACGTGGGGCACCTTCGTGTGCGCCGAGCTCTCCGGTGTTCGGTCTGTCAACCCGCGTACAGTTGCCACCCATTTGTTTGACAGCAGATTCGTGGCGGCTCCATTCACCGGGGAGACACCATGTTAAAAATCGTCCCAGATCCACCGCATCATCCCAACCAATCCCTTGAAGACCTTCTCGTCCAGACTTCCGAATATCTAGTCTGCGCGCTGACTATTGCTCAGCAGACGGTGCTACTACATCCCAGACCACCTGGACAGGTGCTGACCTTGGCGGCCATGCATGAGATTGAACACGCCCGAAGCTTGGTTGAAGTGGCTTTGAGCAAGGTTCAGTTGAAGCACTGAGTTTTTCAGGCGAGCGCCAGTGTTGCTTAGGCAAGGCTGGCTGCCTGCTTTGGGAGGTATGGATGAGCGAAGATCGTGCTTCAGTGCTGAAAACGATAGGTGTTGGTGGAGGATCTGGTGCAGGGGATGGTTGGATTTAACACTGAGCGTGGCACAGCTGGATTGCCCTAAGAAATGCCAAGCTTAAAGGAAGCTCAATTTTTGGTCGAAAGCCACTGATTTCTTACGGCTGCTTTCGACTGTGGATTCAACCCATTGCAGCCATTCGCAAATGCTCTGCACGCACTCCCAATCCGCAAAACGGATGACTGCCGCCCGTCATGCGCGGACCTGGTCGAATAACTGTTGCAGAAATACATCGCCTGCCACAGAGTCAGAAAGCAAGTAATGTCCAGACCAATTATCCCTGCAGCCGCAAGGTTGAACTCAGCATACTGGAAGCTTGGGTGAGTTTGTTCACTCACGCCTATGACGGGTGACCCCATCCGTTTGAATCCTCGGCGTTTGATCAACTCTTCAGCAATCAATAGCCAACAAGCGGCTGACGACTCGTTAAAATCAAGCGCCAGATGACCATTAGCTGTCCACGGGCCGCTTGGGGCCGAAAGCAGTCGATTGAAAGTCATTGGCTAACCGGCTGCGATGTGCACATCACCGCAAACCCGTTGGCACAACACGCTCTCTAGTGCCGAGCAGTGGTCCCTTTGTTCATCCATAATTTAACGGCATGTTGAAGTCTTCACCTCAAGGACGTCCCATGACCATCCATACCTCCCCTCCCAAGCAAAAACACTTGGCAGTGTTAATCGACGCTGACAATGCCCCTGCGGCAATTGTCGAAGGTTTATTCGAAGAAATCGCCAAGTACGGCGTCGCCAACGTCAAGCGGATTTATGGCGATTGGACTGGCCCGCAGTTGGGTGGATGGAAAAAGGTGCTACTCGACCATTCGATTCAACCTATCCAACAGTTCGCGTACACCAAAGGTAAGAACGCAACAGACAGCACCTTGATCATCGACGCAATGGACCTGCTGTACACCCGACGCTTCGACGGTTTCTGCCTGGTTTCGAGCGACAGTGACTTCACCCGTCTCGCTTCTCGGCTACGAGAAGAAGGTTTGACCGTCTATGGGTTTGGTGAAGAAAAAACCCCCAGGCCGTTCGTGTCGGCCTGCGACAAGTTCATCTATACCGAATTGCTGCGTAGTGAAGTGCTTGTTGCGGCGAGCAATGGGCATGATCGCCCCGAACCTGAGCCACCCGCCGCAATCGAGGCCGTCAAAGTCGCCAGCATGCCCAAGGTAAAAAAGCTACCCAAGGCACCCGTAAGTTTCATTGCAAAGATCTTGGATGACATTGCCGACGAGGATGGCTGGGCTCACTTGGGAGCGCTGGGCACCAACATCAGCAAATTGAAACCTGAATTCGACCCTCGCACCCATGGTTATAAAAAGCTCAGTGAGTTGATCAAGGGGTATCCGGATACGTTTGAACTGCAAACCAGAGGCACGTCGGGCGTGGGTGGTTCGATACTCTATGCCCGGCACCGACAGCCGAACACGTAGCTGTGGTGGTCTAATGATTCCGGACACCCATTTAGGCGGCGAACACATGTACTGCCATCAATTTATTCAACGATGCTGCGTTTCACGCACAAACTCGATCAGCGCCTTTAGCGCTGGCGGTACGTGACGCCGGCTGGAGTAATAGATGAAAAACCTGCTTGGCAAGGCTTTCCAGTCTTCGAGAACTTCCTCCAGTTGCCCCCGAGCCATGTATTCCCTTGCCATCTCCTCATACACGTACGCGATCCCGGCGCCGTCCTTCGCCGCTTGAATCATCATGGTGTCATCTTCCAGTATCAACGGCCCTGCCACGGCCAGGCGCATGGGCTGCCCCTCAGCAAGATATTCCCACTTGTACAGTTTGCCGCTGGGAAAGCGTCGGCCAATGCAGGCGTGCTCAAGTAGCCTTTGCGGTGTGTCCGGTGTCCCGTGTCTGCTGAGGTAACTGGGGGCAGCAACGGTGACAAATCCCTGGGGTGGGCCCACCGGGACGGCGATCATGTCACCAGCCAGGCTCTCGCCGAAGCGCACTCCGGCATCGAACCCTTTGTCGACGATGTCGCTCAACCCATCATCGGCCACCAGCTCCACGTTGATACGTGGGTAGGCTGCTGTGAATGGCGCCAGCAGTGGCGCAACGACGAGACGGGCAGCGGGCCGCGATACGTTCAATCGCAGCGTGCCGGTGGGAATTTCCTGTTTGAAGGTCAGTTCATGCAGCGCTTTGGCGACCTGTGCCAACGCCGGAACCAACGTGGCCAGAAGTTGATTACCTGCTTCGGTAGGCGTGACGCTGCGAGTGGTGCGATTGAGGAGTCTGACCCCCAGCTTGCCTTCCAAGGCACGCATGGCGTGGCTGAGGGCTGACGCAGATACCCCTCGCTCGTCGGCGGCTTTACGAAAGCTGTGATGGCGAGCCACTGCGGCGAAGGCGTCGAGTTCGGAAAGGTCGCAAGGGGATTTCATGAATGCAGCTCAGCAGTTCAAACACGATTAGCTATCTTATCGTCGGCAACCTCTCAATGAATACTCTGCGCCTCAATCGACGAGAGGTTTGCATGCAAAAGAATCGGCTAGGTACATCCGAGTTGTTGATTTCGCCAATTGGAATGGGCACTTGGGCCATTGCCGGGCAAGGATGGGAGTTCAGCTGGGGGGCGCAAGATGATGGCGATAGCCTGGCAGCATTGGAGTACGCGGTAGAACGCGGCGTGAACTGGATCGACACAGCAGCCGTATATGGACTCGGCCATGCCGAGATATTGACTGGGCAATTGCTGCGTCAGGTGCCGGCTTCGCGTCGCCCGCTGGTATTCACCAAAGGTAGCCTGGTGTGGGATCCCGAAACCCGTGAGATCTCTCATTCGCTCGCCCCCCAGTCATTGATGAAAGAAATCGAGGATAGCCTGCGTCGCTTGCAGGTGAATGTCATCGATCTCTATCAGATTCACTGGCCAGCGTTCCCTGCAGATGGAAACAGCGAAGGCATCGAGGAGGCTTTGGCGACCTTGGCCCAAGCCAAGGCTCAGGGCAAGATAAGGGCGATTGGCGTGTCAAACTTCGATGTTTCTCAGCTTGAGCGAGCCCGCTCCGTAACCGATATCGCCTCCCTTCAACCGCCGTATTCAGCTTTGATGCGTGATATCGAGGATCAGATCCTGCCTTATTGTGCAACAGCGCAGGTCGGCGTAATTGCCTACTCGACGTTACAATCTGGTTTACTGACGGGAAGCATGACCCGCGAGCGGATTGCACAGCTGTCCGACGATGATTGGCGAAAATCGCGGAGCGCCGACTTCCAGGAACCTCGCCTCGGCAAGAACCTCGCTTTGGTAGAAGTCATGGCAAATATCGGTGCCAGGCATGGGGTCAAAGCGGCGGCCGTAGCCATTGCTTGGGTACTACGTAATCGGGCAGTCTCCGGCGCTATCGTAGGCGCACGCAGGCCCGACCAGGTGAATGGATTGATCGACGCCACGAGAATTCGTCTTAGCCACGCTGAAATAGAAGAAATACGCCCCTATTTACCTGAAGGTATGGGTACAAATGTACCCAGCAGTGTGTCCTGAGCATCTGATACCCACCAGTTGATACGTTGATGACATAGCTTCTATTGCGGGCCGTGCGGATGCCGGTGAGCGATAGGGATCGCGGCCGACAAAACAGGGGCCAACATCGACCGTCCGCTTCGGGTCGGGTCGATAGCAGCCGTTCGCGACGGACTGCTTGCGACCCATTGATAGCCCGTTCCCCCTTCAACAATACTGGTAACGGTTGGCAGGTAGCTGTCAACGAGGGTGGAACATGCATGCCTTTCTTGCCACATCCCTGGTATCGGTGCCGGTACTTGCAGTCAGCGCTCTGTATGGTCCAGTGGCATCAGCCCACTGTCCTTAATCGCTGCGTCAGCTTCTGGTGATGCCAGGTAGTCGAGGAGCGCCTGGGCTGCGGCATGGTGCTGGCTCTTGCTGACGACAGCGCCCGAATACATGGTCATTTTCTGCGCTTCAGCCGGGATCAGACCAACGATGTCGATGCCCTTTACTGGCTTGAGCTCACTTAGCTGTTGGAAGCCGATCTGCGCTTGGCCGCGAGCGATCACTGCGCCGACGGGCTCGGCAGGTATCATGTGAGCCTTGGCCGTGAACTGGTCACCGAGCTGCATGCGAGGGAACAGGGTCTTGGAGAGATATACGCCACTTGCGCTGTCGGAGTAGGCGACAGAGCTGCTGTTCTGCAGCACCGTGCGCAAGCCCTGCATGGTGCCTATATCCGGCTTCGGTTCGCCTTTGCGTACGGCCATGGCAATGAACGATTTTCCGAGATCTACTCGGCTGGTTTTATCGGCTTGACCGCCGGCCACCAGGTTGTCGAGCGCCGAACCCACCATCAGGACAACATCCGCCTGCTCACCGCGGGCGAGCCTGTTCGGGACGGCCTGCGGGGTCTCCCCCATCGAAGGAGCGGCGAGAACTTCCAGCTTCACGCCAAATTTCTTCTCATAAGCTGGCGCCACTTCCCGGATAGCGCCCATGATGCCGCCGGAACTCAAAACGGTCAGCGTTTGCGTACCACCTTGCACAACGTCAGCAGCCAAGCAGACGAATGAAGTGGTCAAGAGGGCAGCAAAGGACAGCATTCGAAGCATGGGAACTTTCTCCACAGTAAAAGCGCGAAACTTTACCGGGCGAGGAGCACGCTTATGGTTAATCAGTTATTAAGAAAATTTCACATTTTTATCCGCCAATAGCAGCTATGGGTTGTGGATGGCTGCCTCTGGTGATCGGCAGCTCACAGCCAGAAGCGGCCAAACCTCATCTTTGGTGAGCAGATCGGTTTCCAATGTGATTAGATACTGTCAGTAAAGAACTTGTCTGACCATTGAGTAGGGTTGTAAAACCAAAATAGTTGACATTTATATTTGACAGCAGCCACTGCGCCTTTAGGTAGTCTCTGAAAGCAACAGCTTTTGTATACCTATCACTTATAAAAAAGGAAGGTGCAAGACCACAAACTATTTCTCTTGCAGTCTCATCAAAGATTGGGGTATCAGTCGACATTGCATCTAAAAATGCAAATGAGCCTGCCCAGTGACGGACATGATATATTCCAACCGATGTAGCTCTATAATGCAGTTGTTCATTCCGCTCATGCTCTGCAAGATGTATTTCGCGATAGTGTGCGTATGCTCCCTCTCGCGTGGTGCAGCATTCTTAACCTGCAAAGCCGTCAAAGGCATGCTGAGTACCCATAGATTATTGAACTGACCTAAGGGACTCGCAGAGGTACTCACAAGACAAGCGCTTGGATGAAACTGGATGGCACCACATGAAGCAAGAAGCCCGCACTAGGCGGGCTTCTAAGGGGGGCATGCAACTGCTTGGCACTGCATGAATCTATTGACTGGTGCGGAGACAGGAATCGTATCGAAACAGAAACCACTGAATTTATTGACTATTAATCTGCAAACAGAGCTCATTATCTCTAAATTTATCCTTGGGCCATTCGAAGCGCCTTTGTCAACTTTCACACGGTATGACCCATGACAGCCCGTCGCAGGGTGTTGGCTGCTGTCAACGATAAGACTCCTAGGCTTGAACAGTTGTGATGGTTGGGATCTATTTTCGCAACAGATATTGCTGCGGCTACGGTGGTGGCGAAATGGTAGGAGCAAGCTGGAAGCGCTTCTCTCACGGCATCATCATCAACAGGGTAGGTGCCGTGCAAGAAGGCATCATTCTGCTTACTGGCCTGGAAACGATCTCAAGCACAACCTCAGCCAGCCAAGCTAGTCTTAAGTGACCCGCAATCATAGGTCAGGCGCTTGGAAGGCACAGAGCTCGAGCCGTCTCGCTGTCTCATGAGGCTTTTTATGTGGCTGGGCGCTCCGCTGCAGTGATTCTCTAACAACAGGATCACGTCCGCTTCGCTTTGCCCCTTACCTCTTGCTTCGCCCAAGCTAAACCACGCCTCGAACCTTGGACCCCGCAGGTAAACCGATAAGCTAGGCGGTCGCAGCATTACCTTCAAGGCTAGAGACGCCGAACGCGACATCATGGCATTATGATGTCGCGATGGGCAGGGCATGTGAGTTTTTGAAATATTGTAGCTTTTCAGTTTAATTGATTTAAAAATTCAGGAAGCGTGGATCAGAGAATGGATGGCTATCACGGCAATTATAAGTACAAGATAATCGAAGGTATTGGAAAAGGTGGTTTTGGATTTGTAGAAAAAATTGAACTTTTCAATGTCGCTGACCACAGATGTGGAGAGTATGCTCGCAAGTCACTTGGTGATCTGCAGCAAGACATACGGGACGAATTTCGTAGACGATTTGCTCGCGAAGTTTCGTACCAAGCATCATGCGTGCATACCAACGTAGCTAACATTTACCTCTGCGACCTTAAATCTGAACAGCCTTGGTTTATTATGGACCTCGCTGAAGGTGACTTGCAGAAAGATATCGACAAAGGGGGTTTAACCGCTGCTCAGAAGCATGATATTCTCCTGATGGTTACGGATGGATTGATATACCTGCATTCGTTAGGCTATCTTCACCGCGACATTAAACCATCTAATATACTTAGATTTAATGGCGGCGTGTACAAACTATCTGATTTTGGGCTAGTTAAGAATCTTGACAAAAGCTCTGAATCAGAAGTTATTACTAAAATCGCCATGGCAATGGGCACAGCAAACTATATGGCTCCGGAGATTTCGCTCGCAGGAGAATATAGTAAAAGAAGCGACATTTTTGCCTTGGGAGTCTTATTGGAAGACTTGGAGATGTTGGATAACCCGGCCATCCATGAAGTATATAAAAAGAGCACTGCACGGCGCCCGTATGATCGTTATGCAGAGGTGCAAGAAATGCGAGATGACTTTGTTGCAGCTACCCAAGGAGAGATAAAATGATTAAGCTCCTAAGCTCAAGTTCATTCTCGTTCCCCAAACAGCCGACTAGAAATAATGAAGATTCTATTCTCCCCCCCCGTAAAGTGGGAGATGGGATTTTGATGGCTGTAGCGGATGGCGTCGGTGCGTATGCTGGTGCAAGCGCCGCCTCTGAGTCGGCGATTGATTATTTGACCAGTCTACAGTCAACGGCCTTCACAGAATATAATTCTTTTGAACAGATATTCGAACAGATAAAAATTCGAGTATCCGAACTGGTTTCACATGACTCAAATTATTCTGACGCTGCTACGACATTGACGTTCTGCTATGCTGGGCAAAAAGGGCTAAGAATTGGTCACGTAGGGGACTGCAGAGTTTATATAAAAGACAATGGAAAACTATTGCAAATCACCAAAGATCATACACTACATCAAAAACTAATAGATGAAGGGCTATATAAACCCTCAGAACTCAAGGATTCAGGCGGAAAAAGCACACTTTTCTCTGCAATATCGAGAAAAATAAATCTTCAGTTCCAAGAGATATCCATAAACTATGACGAGATCTGCGCCAAGGATGGAAGTCTAAACTTGTTCTTGATGTCCGATGGAGCTTATCACTCCTGGGAACTTAGGCCGCGTTTTTTAGAAAGCACACTTGAGGACCCCAGTCGCTTTGCCGCAAACTTGCGCAGGCGGATCACTCGACTCCAGCCGATTGACGACTGCTCCTTAGTCGCCGTTAAATTGACTACAAAAACACAGCTCGAGCTATTTGATTGAAGTACCCACACAAACATCCAGCCAAACTGAGACTAATAACTCGGCGTGGCTGGATGTAGTTTCAGACACTAAAAACCGCTGACTAGAGCACCACGAGTTTTTCATAGCCATAAGTGCCAAGCATGATAGTGACGCCAATCCAATTAAACTTCAACTACCTGTAGCTCATGGGTTTCACCGAGGTAGATCAGATGCATTTGATTTATGCAATTCAGTGACACAGGCTCTTCTTAGGGGGCGCTCGTCAGCCTTCAATGATAATCCGTGATGCTGAACACTTAACTTTAACCACCTTCCCCCTACTCTTTCTTTCACGTTTTATAACCCGGGCAGGCCCTACTACCCCTCAATGAGGACGGCTAACGAAGATTAGGTGGTTACAGCCCTTATTACTGTTAGCTCCTCAGGCCTCATATCGCCAACCACCTCTTAGATGAAGGTATTATTGGCCAGTACCTGACCACCGGGCGCCTGGAAAATGGACCGTTATTGGAGTGATTTTCCTTTCAAAACCTTCTTTATTCGAGTCTAGGCTCCCCAACGCTAGAGCCAACCTAAAGAATGACCGCCTCCATGAATACTCAATGCACAGATTTTTTTGTGGAGCACTGTTACCCCAGTAGGTTTCGATTTATAATTTGTAAATCTCTTGAATTGAACCTCAGCCAGACTCACAAATTCATTTACCACCATCGCTCAACGAGAATAATATGCATCTATCCAATGAGCTTCGAAACTCTACCATATTGTTTGTTACATCAAATAGTATCGAAAAATCAGCTGTGGTTTCGGCTTTGAACGACTGCGGCGCAAAGATGCAGCGTAGGAGTATTGATGGGCTGCGGCGCTTAAGAGTTGGCGTACTGGCGGGATACCCAGTATGTTTGTTGAGCGCTGAGCGCGGTAGTTACGGAGCTGAGTCTGTCGGAATGTTGTTACCCGAAGTTTTGCACACATTACAACCTCAGTTGGTTGTACTTTGTGGATTCTGTTACTCCAACCCGACAGTGGGTGACTTGCATGATGTAATCGTATCCAACAGGATAGTATCTCTCGTAGACTTTATCGCCAAAGAAGGCGCTCTGGCCTTACGTTCACAGCCAAAATTAGAGTCAATTGTAACCGATGGAGATTTATCTGCACTTATCGAGTCTACTTTTCACGGGTTCACCCAAGATATAAAGCGGCAAGGACTAAGCTCAAAACTCATCACTGGAACAGTGTATAGCGGCGAAATCTTGTCCGAAGACGAAAATTTCTCAGCAGACCTTTTCAAGGATGATGAAAGTGCAGTTGGTGGAGATATGGAGGGGCACTCTGTTGCAGCACAATGCGGGCAACGAGAAATACCATGGTTGTTTGTAAAATCACCTAGCGACAACGGTGGCGGCACTAAGGGCACTAGAAATGCTCAGACCTATTCAGCGAAAGTTGCTGCGATTGCTTCCTGCAACTTGGTGCGAGAATTCATAAATGCGAAAGCCCTGTCAGTATCGAACGACCTTATTACGGCAATTGGCAATAGCGTGCCTGAACCAACGCTTGAGTTACTAGATGAATCGACCGTACATGAGCTTAGAGGGAGTAGATCGTATGCTGAAAAAATTTGGGAGTTCGTTAATAAATGCTCTCTAGGAGATGTGTACGATGAAAACTTTAAACTTCATTTAGCTGCCGTACTTAAGGAAATGACGGAAAATTCTATTAAGCATGGTAGGTCTTCTCAAGTCCAACTCCGAGGTGGCGCCCTCGAAATTTCACTTGACAGCGATGGATTCTTGTTCAATCCACTAGATGAACTCCCAAAAATGAGAGCGAGCGGTGGTGGACAACGAGAGCTTGAGAGTTTTCTTAATCAATACGGACCATCCGGAAGCTCGCTCATAGAATTAAGCTGGCAGTCTGCTCGAGGCACGCAATCGCTGATCTTCAAGCTCGCGAGTGAAGCTGGGGATTTACGTAGAAACTATTTCTGTACCTTGCTTCTCACTCCAGAGGACATGCGTGACTATGCACTAGGGTTCCAGTCAGTTGTAGATCTCGCGGACTGTCGCGAGATATGGCTTGATGTTAAGTATGCGCGCATGAGCGGATCGGACGGCATGTTACTATATACTCTCTGTGAGAAAATACCAAAAACAGTCGAATCCATTTTTGTCAGAGGAGTTCCATTACGCCTTGTGGAGGATCTTCAAAATCACTTCAGATTCGCCCCTCGAGTGATTTTCAAATAGAGCCTTAGAACTTCTACATATTGTTGGACAACTGCAAGTGAACTAGCCGCCTTACGCCACACATGCAACCAATATAGCAATTGGTTAAATTTTATATAGACTGGATTGCCGGGCATGCTATTGAAGTCAAGACAGCGATCCCAAGCAGCTATGAAGTTGAATGAAGCGAAGCGCCCCTCATAAGTCTGATGGGGGCCTTTGCGTCAATCCACCTGCCAATTTTGATCGACAACAACGGCTGGTTTACAGGCGATCGTGACTGTCAAAATTAAGTTCTCGCTCGGCAGTAGAAGGTCCATGGTTTTTCTAAACGAAGAGCGAGCACTCGCACTGTCAGCAGGTAGTAATACCTGGTCGACTCGCACCGCCCAGCTAGACGAGTTTCGAGAAACCAAATCAGATGCTTTCTCTGCCAAGACCAAGGTGTCTGTTGCTGCCAGCGCTCTGCTATTTCAGCCTGAATGATTTTCGCCTGACGTATATGGCGCTGCCGCGTCGCGTGCGACCCGGTGAGCACGCCAGCCAAGAACAACTCCATATCGAATGGCTTGCTCATGACCGTCCTCCAATGTAGGCCGCGACCACATCGACCCGACCGTGCCCAAGCTCATAGCTGATTTGCCTTCTGGCCTGACGATCAAGGTTTTTCAATAACTGGTAACACTGCCCGCCGTTGATAGGTGCACGGTGCTGGGTGATCTGCTCGTAGCGCTCACATGCGTACGCCGCTCGTAGCTCATGGAAGCCTCTGAGATTGTGTGCATGCAGGATGTCCCGGGCAGGGCGGACGATTTTCTGCAAAACATTCAGGAAGCTTTCGCTTGGCGCAATCAGATTGCGGCTACCGGCAGGCGACACCTGCCGTGCAAAACTAAGTGCACCTCGAACATGGTCGTCCACCGCAATCCAACGCGGCGCCGAGGCACCGGCGCGGCCGCCTTTGGTGCCATCCTGAATGTTGATCCTGCCTAGGTCGTTAGCCTCACGGCTTAGCCTTGGCAGGTCAGCCAAGATGGCCTCACGCAAGCGCATGCCGGTGGCTCGCGCCAACAGAACAATTGCGGCGGCCCGTTGCTGATGATCGCGGCAAAGCGCACCGACGATCAGCTTAACTTGTTCGGGGTCTTGGCCCTGCGGCACCGACTGGCGAACTCCGGTGCGCTGCATACCCAACGCCTTACTCGGACTTAGCAATTTGACGTATTGATCACCGCGAAGCGCTGCCATGGTCCTGTTAACGCTGGAGAGGCGGTTTTGTGCGGTGCTGACGGCGAGATCACCGCGCTTAACAATGTCGCGCAGATACGCCGCGTAGTCGGCCAGTACCTTTCGATCAACCTGCCGCGCATCATTGATACCGGGCCCCTGTTCGGAGCGGCACCACTTTACGAATGCCAACCACCGGTCACAGTGCGCTTTGACCGTTCCGTAATGGCCACCGCCGAACATGTCTTTCAGTGCCTGCGGTCCTGCGTAACTCAATTGCCTGCCGTAGCCGAAATTACGGCCATCGCGTTTACCCACCAATGCCATGTCAGTCACCTCATCGTTCGCTCTCCGATCCTCGCCCCACGTCATCCCGCCAAGAATGCTGAGTGTTATCAGGGATCAAGGCCCCTGCGACCTGTGGGAATGTCCACTACGCGGGACTGGCGGCTCCTTACGTCCGGGAGCTAGGGCATCTCATGATCTGGCCTCCTTAACACCGTTGCCGGTGGGCGGGTGGAGGCAGTGCTGGCTGACGAAACCAGCACCTGAAGATCCTGAGCCGGGTGAACGCAGCAATGCGATGACCGGGGCATTCCTGACTGTCAGTCAGGTGCAGTCCATTCCTTGGTCTGCGGCACCATCATCTACATGGCTGTTGCTGGTGACATCGGCGTTTGTCACGCCGATTGTCACGAGGGGAATTGCCGCAAAACCATGTGCGATCAGGGCTGCAGCAGTGGTAGAAGTGCCCGTCTCTTTCCTGAAGAAAGAGACGGGCACAGGTTGGCGCAATATTCGGCCAAGCGGATAGGTTGCTGCAGGGCAGCGAGGTACGGTGTGTCTGGCGCACGAGGGCCATATGTGTAAGAGCATCCATCACATGGGTAATGACCGGGCGAGCTGCCGGATGCGAATCGCCCTTGGGGAGAACCACCGCGAGAGCGGCGTGACCTTGAAGGCTCGGGTCACCTGGGTTGCTGTCAACGACAGCCTTTGCACTGTCTTTTCTACGCCCGCAATCCGAGAGGGTCAAGCGACTCGCCCGCACGATTTTGTGGTTGAAAATGGCATTGGTCGCGTACGGAATCCCGTGGTTTCCAGCGGCCGATTTGGTGCTTTTGACTTTTTAGGTGAGGTCCATCCAAACAGGGCGGCTTTGCAGCCCTGTTTGGATGGACCCGCATGGAAAGCGGATCACCGAACTTTCAAAGCCGTGCGCTCACTCGACCGCGCCACGCCTTGCTCTTAGGCTAGAAACGTTTGCCCCGGTCTGATTCGCGAACTCATGCGGCGAGATATGCTCCTGCCGGTTCGCTTCAAGGTAACGGCTCCACCAACTCATGATCATTCGCCGTTCCTCCAGGAACTCGGCCTTGTGGATATACGCCGCCCGAACATTGTTGCGTTCCCTGTGGCTCATCTGCCGTTCGATAGCCGTCTCTGACCACAGCCCGGATTCGACCAAGGCACTGCACGCCATGGACCGGAAGCCATGCCCGCAGATTTCGGTCTTGGTGTCGTAGCCCATGTTCCGCAAAGCGCTATTGACCGTGTTCTCGGACATAGGCTTCCACGAGCGAGCGTCACTGGTGAACACCAGATCGAAGTACCCCGTGATCGCGTGAATCTGTTCGAGCAACGCCACCGCTTGCGGTGAAAGCGGGACCAGGTGGATGTCACCCGCCATCTTCGTCCCTCTGGTCGAATACGGAACGCCGTCCAACGCGGGCCGCGTGTCAGGTATCTCCCATATGCCGCGCTTCAGGTCGAACTCACTCCAACGTGCGAAGCGCAGTTCGCTGGAGCGTACGAACACATGCAGCGAGAGCATGACGGTCAGCCGAGTGAGCGTGCGTCCCTTGTAGCTCTCGATGCGATCCATCAACTCAGGCAGGCGTGACAGCGGGAGTGCAGGCCGGTGCGTAACCCGTGGCGCGCTGATGAAGCCCTCAAGGTCATATGCCGGGTTCACCGTGATCAGCCGCAGCCGCTTTGCCTCACGCATGATGCTCTGCAGGTAGTTTTGTACCCTCAAAGCCACATCAATCGTGCCGCGCTTCTTGATTGCCTCAAGCGGCTGCATGAGGTCGAAGGTATCCAGATCCACGATGGCCCGTGCGCCTAGCAGCGGGAATACGTGAGTCTTCAAACGACTCAGTACTGTCCGGGAATGGCCAGGTGCCCACTTCACGGACATTTCCTTATGCCAGTCCAAGGCAACGCGTTCGAATGTGTGGCCTCTGACAATCGCCTCGGCCTTGGCCTGCTGCTTGGACGCAATCGGATCAATGCCTTCAGCCAGCATCCGCTTAGTCTCCAGACGCTTCTGCCGAGCATCTGCAAGACCGATGACGGGATAGTTGCCAAACGAGGTCAGCCCCTCTCGCCCATCCGGTTTCACATACCTGAAGCGCCAGCCTTTGCGGCCATTGGGGTAAACGAGGAGGTAAAGACCGTCACCGTCGAAAAGCTTGTAGGGGCGGTCAGTAGGTTTGGCCGAACGGCATGCGGTGTCGGTCAGGGGAGCAGTAGTACGAGCCATAAGGGTAAACCCCTTTATCGAATCGACTTTATCCCAAACGTTACCCCTAAATCGGCTGGCAGCTGTCGGAATCCGACGGAACGCCATAACGAAAAAACCCGCCAGAAGGCGGGTTTTACGGGGGTTCCAGAGATTTTGGTAGCCTTCACTGGAACCTGAACTGGTGCCGGAGACAGGAATCGAACCTGCGACCTTCGCGTTACGAGTGCGCTGCTCTACCGACTGAGCTACACCGGCGTGGCGATAACGCTACCACTGCCGGGTCGCTTTCGCAAATCACTGTTTATTAACAGCAATTGCGCCGGTTTCAGAGGGCTTTGCAGCCTGCCGGGGCGAGGTCTTCGCTGAGGGTGCTGGTGCAGGCCCAGCCAGTCGCGGCGCGGGTCAGGGTGATGGTTTTGTCGGTGGCGATGGCCGGGGCGTCGATCAGGGTGCAGACGATGCTGCCCACGCCCGTGGCCGCGGTGCCGCTGGCGACAATGGCGCAGTGGGCGGTGCGCTCCTGGCCGCCCAGGGCGGCGACGTTGGCGATGTCTTTGCCTTCGTTCAGGCGCAGGTCGAAGGCGGTCTTCAGGGCAGAAATTTCTACCAGGCCCGCCGTGGCTTTGGTGCGTACCTGGCTGTTGGTGTAAATCGGTAAGGCGATGGTCGCCAGAAGGCCGATGATCGCCACCACGATCATCAGTTCGATCAAGGTAATACCGCGTTGCCCTTTCATGGACACTCTCCCTCACAAAATCAGTTCATGCCGGGCCGCAGTGGTGCGGCGCCAACAGGCGCGCCAGTAGGCCCGAACAGACACCTTTTGTCACCCCGTGACGGTCATTCGGTCATCCTGGCTCGACTACTCTAGTGGGCGGCGGGCATCACTGCTCGCCGCTTGGGGCCTGGAGCTGTTACCAGGCTTGTGCAAGGCCGCGCAGCAAGGATGTGGCGATGACCGACAGCAACCAGATGTACAACTGGCAAGGCACCAACGCCCAGGGCGCCTTGATCAGCGGCCAGAGCGCCGCACGCAGCCCGGCGTTGATCAGGGCGCAGTTGCGCCAGCGCGGGATTCGCCCGGGGCGTATCGCCAGTGTGCGCCCGCCGCTGTGGCAATGGCGCCGGCCACTGGATGGCAAGGCGCTGAGCCAGTTCAGCCGCCAGCTGGCCACCCTGGTCAAGGCGGGGGTGGCGCTGCTGCAAGCGCTGGATGTGGTCGCCCAAAGCAGCGCCAACCCGGCGATGGCCCGCCTGCTGGGGGCGATCAAGGCCGATATCGCCGCTGGCAGCAGCCTGGCCACTGCGCTGCGCCGGCACCCGCACTATTTCGATCGGCTGTACTGCAACCTGGTGGACGCCGGTGAGCAGTCCGGCAGCCTGGAGGTCGTGCTGGCCCAGGTGGCGACGCTGCAGGAGCAACGCCAGGCCCTGCGCGCACGGCTGAAAAAAGCCATGACCTATCCACTGCTGGTGCTGCTGGTGGGCTTTGGGGTGTCGGCGCTGTTGCTGCTGGAGGTGGTGCCGCGTTTTCAGTCGCTGTTCGGCGGCTTTGGTGCCGAGCTGCCGGCCTTTACCCAACAGGTGATCGGCCTGTCGCAGTGGTTGGGGGCGCACTTCTGGTGGCTGTTGATAACTTTTGGCAGCGCTTGTGCCGCGGGGGTTTGGGGTTATCGACACAAGCCTGCGTTTCGTTTGTGGCTGGTGCGCCTGGCCCTGCGTTTGCCGGTGCTTGGCAGCCTGCTCCGGCATGCCGCCCTCGCCCGCTTTGCCCGCACCTTGTCGACGTCGTTCGGCGCCGGGGTGCCGTTGGTGGAGGCGCTGGGGCCGGTTGCCGGGGCGTGTGGCAATCCGTTGTATGAGCAGGCGCTACACAAGGTGCGCGAGGACCTGGCCAGTGGTCTAGCCTTGAACGTGGCATTGCGCGCCAGCGGCTTGTTCCCGGCGCTGGTGGTGCAGATGTGCGCCATTGGCGAGACAGCCGGGACACTGGACGATATGCTCGCCAGGATCGCCAGCCACTATGAACAGGCCATCGACCACCTGCTCGACACCCTCACGGCCCTGATTGAGCCGTTGATCGTGCTGATCCTGGGGTTGCTGGTGGGCAGCCTGGTGATCGCCATGTACCTGCCAATCTTCCAGCTGGGCAATGTGATCTGACCATGAACCTGTTGAACTCCCTGGCCAGCCAGCCACTGATGTACCTGAGCATCGCCCTGTTGCTCGGGCTGATCATCGGCAGCTTTCTCAATGTGCTGGTGCATCGCCTGCCGATCATGCTCGAACGCCAATGGCAGGCCGAGGCGCGCGAGGTGCTGGAGTTGCCTAGCGAGGCACAAGCGCCGCGCTTCGACCTGTTGTTGCCGCCGTCGCAGTGCCCGCATTGCGCCCACCGTATTCACCCCTGGGAAAACATACCGGTCATTAGTTACCTGGCCTTGCGCGGGCGCTGTTCCAGTTGCCAGGCGCGCATCAGCCCGCGCTACCCGCTGGTGGAACTCGCCTGCGGGGGGCTGACCCTGTTTGTCGCCTGGCGCTTCGGCGTCACCGGCACCGCCCTGGCCCTGCTGCTGCTGAGCTGGGGCCTGCTGGCCATGAGCATGATCGACATCGAGCACCATCTGCTGCCCGATGCCCTGGTATTGCCGCTGTTGTGGCTGGGGTTGATCGTCAATGCCTTCGAAATGTTCGTGCCGCTGGAAGATGCCCTGTGGGGCACGGTGGCCGGTTACCTGAGCCTGTGGTCGGTGTTCTGGTTGTTCAAGATGCTTACCGGCAAGGAAGGCATGGGCTATGGCGACTTCAAGTTGCTGGCGATGCTGGGTGCCTGGGGCGGCTGGCAGATCCTGCCACTGACGTTGCTGCTGTCGTCCTTGTTGGGGGCGGTGATCGGGCTGATTATGCTGCGCCTGCAGCGCAAGCAGGCCAGCACGCCGATCCCCTTTGGTCCCTATCTGGCCATCGCGGGCTGGATCGCGCTGCTCTGGGGTGGTCAAATAACCACTTCCTATCTGAAATATTCCGGATTCTGATGACCACCGCTGCTTTCACTCCCTGGATTCTCGGCCTTACCGGCGGCATCGGCAGTGGCAAGAGCGCCGCTGCGCAGCGCTTTGTCGAGCTGGGTGTGCACCTGGTCGACGCCGACCAGGCCGCGCGCTGGGTGGTCGAGCCGGGCCGCCCGGCGCTGGCCCGTATCGTCGAGCGTTTCGGCCCGGGTGTGCTGCTCGAGGACGGCCAGCTCAACCGCGCCGCCCTGCGCGAGCTGATCTTTGCCGACCCGCAGCAGCGCCTGTGGCTCGAAGCCCTGCTGCATCCGTTGATCGGCCAGGAGATCTTCAGCTACCTGGCCAAGGCCGAGTCGCCCTATGCGGTGTTCGTCTCGCCGTTGATGGTGGAGTCCGGCCAGTACAAGCGCACCAACCGCCTGCTGGTGATCGATGCGCCGCAGGCGCTGCAAGTGCAGCGCACCCTGCTGCGCGACCAGACCAGCGCCGAACAAGTGCAGGCCATCCTCAAGGCCCAGGCCAGCCGCGAAGAGCGCCTGCGCCACGCCCACGATGTGCTGGTCAATGACCGCGACCTGGGCTGGCTGCATTCGGAGATCGACCGCCTGCACCACTTTTACCTGACTTTGCGAGGAGGCCAAGCATGAGCCAACCGATGACCGTAGATTGCCCGACCTGTGGCGCCCCTGTGGAATGGAACGCGACCAGCCCGTTCCGGCCGTTCTGTTCCGACCGCTGCAAGCTGATCGACCTGGGTGCCTGGGCCGCTGAAGAGCACAAGATTCCGGTCGCCCCGGATGCCGAAGACGAGCTGTTCTCCGGCGAGCTCGACCCGCGCCACTGAGCCGTCAGCGCCCGGGGTCGTCGTCCTTCCACGGGGCCTGCAGGTAGCGGGTCCGGTTGAAGGTCTCCAGCCACTCCGGGCAGAACACCACCAGGGCGCTGACCACCATGCCGTTGATAAAGGCTTCGGGGAAGATGATCAGCCACAGGTAGCCGATAAAGTCCTCGATCCACTCCGGCATGACGAAGCGCCCGTCCATCCACAGCAACCCCAGCCCACCGAGCAGGCACAAGAGTGCCGACAGCGCCGCGGCAAAAAAGCCCGAACAGAAGATATAGACGAACAGGTTGCGCGGCTGTGCCCGCTCCACCAGGATCGCGCACACTTCGGTGACCAGCACCGGCAGGCCGATCAGCAACAGGCCATTGACCCCCATCGCCGCCAGGTCCTGGCGCCCCAGCGCCAGCAGGCCGAGCTGCGCCAGCAAGCCACCGACAATCGCCAGCGGCCAGTCCAGCAGCAGGGTCACGGCGGTCATGCCGATGAAGTGATAAGACACCCCGGTGTCGAAGTCGCGCCGCACCAGCCACAGGGCAAACAAGGCGAACACCGTGCCGAACAGCAAGTGCTGGCGACGGCTGTCGGCGAACAGTTCGAGCCAGCGGGTACGCGCCACCGCCCAGATCAGCACGGGCACATAGGCGACCCAGGCGATGGTCAGGGTCTGGCTGGAAAGTACGGCGGCACTGATCACGGCATATAACCCTTGTTCGAGTGAGGCAATAGGCGTGGGGGCAGTCTACACCTCGGGGCTGGCTTGATCAGCCTCAGTGGCTGCGGAAAATACCGGCGTTGTGCGGCGCAACGTACCTGAAGCGAGCAGCAGCACTATGGCCGGGAGTATCACCATGCTGGCGCCCAGCATGGCGCCCCGCAGGCCAATACTCTCAAGCGCTCCACCGCCGATGATCACCCCCAGGCCGATCGCGCCATTGAGCACTGCCGTATGCAGGGCCGTGGCCGGAACGGTATGGGCGCCGGCGATGCTCAACACCCAGGTCTGCAGACCGGTAAACAGTGCCGAGATGGCAACGCCCCAGACCATCAGCAAGGCCGCCACGGCCAGCAGGTTCAACTCGGGCCCAAGCAGGCCCAGGGTCAGCAGCGCCCCTGCCATGGCGATCAGGGCCAGGAGGATGAAGGGTTTGAGGTGGCGGTCGATGAAGATCGCGCTCAGCAGGTTGCCCAGAAAACCGGCGGCGCCTAAGGCGAAAAGCAGTGCCGCGACCAGCCACGGCGTGACGTCTGGCACCTGACTGATAAAGGGCTCGACAAAGGTGTAGGCGGCAAAATGTGCGGCCGCCGTCAGCCCGGTGATGACGAAGGTGATCAGCAGATCCCGGCGCCGCAGCACCGCCACATACCCGGTGCCGGGTGCTGCGGCGACCAGGCCCAGGTCAGGGACTACCAAGGCGATTGCCCCGGCACTGGCGACACAGAGCAACGCCAGGCAAGCAAAAGCGGTTCGCCAGCCGTCGTACTGGCCCACCAGGTTGACCAGTGGCACGCCCATGACGGTGGCGAGGGTAATACCGCCCAGCACGATCGAGGTGGCCAGGCCCATCTGCCGGGCAGGCGCGATAAGGGTGGCGGTGGCGGCCACGGTTGCCCAGAACACGCCATGGGCCAACGCCCCCAGTGCCCGCGCACCGAGCAGCGCGGCAAACTCCGGGGCGATTGCCGAGAGCGCATTCGATGCTGCCAGCATCAACATCAGGGCAATCATCAGCGGCTTGCGGGCGATCCAGCGGCTCAGGCTGTTGGCAAGCAAGCCACTGACAGCGCCAATCCAGGCATACAAGGTCACGCTGAGCCCGACCCTGGCCGGCTCCTGCGCCAAATCGGCGGAAATCTGTGACAACAAACCGATAGGGGCGAACTCGGAGGTCACCATCGCGAAGGAAGCGATGCACAGCACCGTCACCGCGCTCCATACCCGCCAGGTTGATAAGGCCATGCGCACCTCCGTCCCTGTCATGAGTGGCTCTACACCTCGGGGTTGGCTTGATCAGCCTCGGCGGGTGCTTTCGGTGCCTCGAACAGGCGGAACACGGCGCCTTCAACCAGCCAGTCCGGCGGCTGGCAACTGGGGTTGCGCTGCTGCTCGATGACGCTGATGGTGGTCGCCGACACCTGCACATCGGCCCAGGCGCCGTAGCAGCCGAACTCGTTCAGGGTCAGGCGCAAGCGGTAGTCGCCGGGCATGACGCTGAGCACCTTGGGGTTGAACTCGGCATAGCTGCGGACGATTTCATCCTCTGCGCCGCGATGGTCGATGAGTTTGACGCTGTAGGGCGGTGAGTCGCCCTCCTTGAGCACCACATAGCGGCCATCTGCAGTGTCGTAAGGCACGGTGGGCGTCCAGAACAAAAAGCCCACGCCGTACACCACCAGGGCACAGACCACCGTGCCGGAACCGAATATGCCGCCCATCTTCACTACGCTCATGCTTCTTCCCTGATATTCACTGAGCCCACAACGGGTGCGCAGTCTAGGCGCTGGTTTACATGCGCAGCAATGGCTTGCAGACATTTCCTGCAAAGCTCAATTGAACGCTAAGCTTGTGCCCATGGACGACTCAGACTATTTGCGCCTGCTCACCATTCAGGCCGAACAAGCCAATGCGTTTCTATCCAATGCCCGTAAATGGGAACGTGAGCGTTGGGTATGCCAGCGCCTGCTGCAAGGCTTGAACATTCCCTACCGCAGCGAAGACTTTGCCGCCGCCGGGCAAGAACCGCCTGATGTGCTGTTTCGCGATGCCGCCTTCGAGGTGTTTTTTGTCCTCGATGAAGGCCGGCGCCTGAACGACGAATGGCGCGAAGAGCTGCAGCGTCGGCGCAGTGCCTTCTCGTTGAGCCAACTGGTACGCCGCGAAGCCCGGCCCCGGCGGATCAGCGCCCAGGAACTGCTGCAGCGCCTGGCGCCGACCCTGCGTAAAAAATCGCACAACTACCAGGAGCGTGGCCTGGACCTGAGCGAGCTGGACATCATTGCCTTTGCCAGCCTCAAGCGCGAAGTACTCGACCTCAACAGCCACTTCCCGCCGCCCACCGAATACCTGCGCCAGGGCTGGCGCTCGTTGTCGCTGGTGGGCCCGACCTTCGCCCGGGTGCTGTTTGCCCACCCCGATGCGCCGGACTTCTTGCGCGGTAATTTGGGGCGCAGCATCGTTTTCGATGTAGGAATAAGCCTCTGAGCTGGCCCCCTGCCAAAGCCCGATGGCATAAATTCTGTGCCGGTGATACAAAGCGCAATCATTCGTTATAAAGACAGCCAAGTGACTGAACGCTGGGCAACCTTCGAGCGACTAGAGTGAACACTGTAGCGTTCCCACAGTCACATGCGTCTATCTGACGAGGCCCTCATGACCAGCCGCCTGAATCCCGAAGACCAGCGTCGTGTCGATGAATACCTGCGAGCCCCCCAGCACCAAGTCGAGCGCAAGCCATTCCGGCCCTGGCTGCTCCTTCTGCTGGTGGTGGTCGTGACCGTTGCACTCGGCTTGTTGAGCCGCCTCTTGAGTCATCTGGTGCTATGAGCTGCCTTGCGCTCGCCCACAACGCCCGCCCCGTGCGGCCTGCCACTCAAGACCCGAATTCCGTAAACCTTATGAGATATCTCCATGACTCACCGTATTGTGATTGTCGGCGGCGGCGCCGGCGGCCTGGAACTGGCGACCCGCCTGGGTAAGACCCTGGGCAAAAAAGGTAGCGCCAGCATCACCCTGGTCGACGCCAACCTGACGCACATCTGGAAGCCGCTGCTGCACGAAGTGGCGGCGGGCTCGCTCAACTCTTCCGAAGACGAACTGAACTACGTGGCCCAGGCCAAGTGGAATCACTTCCAGTTCCAACTCGGGCGCATGAGCGGCCTGGACCGCGAAACCAAGCAGATCCAGCTGGCTGCCACCCTCGATGAAGACGGTCGCGAATTGCTGCCTGCGCGCACCCTGGGCTATGACACCCTGGTGATCGCAGTGGGCAGTAACACCAACGACTTCGGCACCTTGGGCGCGGCGCAGCATTGCCTGTTCCTCGATACCCGCAAGCAGGCCGAGCGTTTCCACCAGCAACTGCTCAATCATTACCTGCGCGCCCACGCCGGCGATCAGGCCAATGAGCAAATCAGCGTGGCCATCGTCGGCGCCGGTGCCACCGGTGTGGAACTGGCCGCCGAGCTGCACCACGCGGCCCATGAGCTGGCGGCTTACGGCCTGGATCGTATCCAGCCCAAAGACATGCACATCACCCTGATCGAGGCTGGCCCGCGGGTACTGCCAGCGCTGCCGGAGCGCATCAGCGTGCCCGTGCACAAGACCCTGGAGAAACTCGGGGTGACGGTGATGACCAACGCGGCGGTCAGTGAAGTGACCGCCGATGAGCTGCGCACCAGCAATGGTGACGTGATTCAGGCCAGCCTCAAGGTCTGGGCGGCGGGTATTCGTGCGCCGGGTTTCCTCAAGGACATCGACGGCCTGGAAACCAACCGGATCAACCAGCTGGTGGTGCGCCCTACCCTGCAAACCACCCTGGACGACAACATCTTCGCCTTCGGCGACTGCGCCGCCTGCCCGCAACCGGGTAGCGACCGCAACGTGCCACCACGGGCGCAGGCTGCGCACCAGCAGGCGTCGTTGCTGGCCAAGGGCTTGAAGGCGCGCCTGGAAGGCAAGCCGTTGCCGACGTATGCGTACCGGGATTATGGCTCGCTGGTGTCGCTGTCGCGCTTCTCGGCGGTGGGTAACCTGATGGGCAACCTGACCGGCAGCGTGATGCTCGAAGGCTGGTTGGCGCGGATGTTCTATGTGTCGCTGTACCGCATGCACCAGATGGCGCTGTACGGGACATTCCGTACGCTGATGCTGATGCTGGGTAGCCGGATCGGGCGTGGGACTGAGCCGCGGTTGAAGTTGCACTGACGTTGGATTGGCTTTGAGGGCCTCATCGCGGGGCAAGCCCGCTCCCACAGGTATGGCGGTGTTTCTGTAGGAGCGGGCTTGACCCGCGATGGCGTCGGTACAGTCGATGTAAATGTGCTGCTGGCAAGCCAGTTCCCACAAGTCCGTGGTGTAGGTTTTACTTGAGGACCCGGTAGGTACTCTGCACAAACCCGCTCTCAAAGGTGGTGCTGCGCATATGCTGCAGCGTCACGTCCTTCGCCAGGGCCCCGAACAGCGGGATGCCACTGCCCAGCAACACCGGTATGCGGGTGATGGTCAGTTCATCCAGCCGGCCTTCGCGCAAGAAGCTCTGAATCACCTGCCCGCCATCGAGGTACAGCCCCTTGGCGCCTGTTTCATTCAGGTGCTCGACCAGGTCGGCGACCGGCCCCGGGTGCACTTCGATGCCATGCTGCATATCGGCCTGCTGCAAGGTGCTGCTCAGCACCACCACACGCTTGTGCGGATACGGCCACTCGCCAAAGGTCAGGACCTTCTCGAAGGTGTTGCGGCCCATGACCAGGGTGTCGACAGTGGCCATGTACGCGGCGTAACCGTGGTCGTCACTGGAACTAGTGGCGACCATCAGCCAGTCCAGCTCACCGCTTTCACGGGCGATGTAGCCATCGAGGCTGGTGGCGATATAGACGGAGGTTTTCAGGGTCATGGGGCAGCTCCCTTGCAGGAAATAGCCGGATAGTATCAGGCAGGCTGTAGAAACGAAAAAAGGGCACCTTTTGCAAGGTGCCCTTCTTTCTGAAGATGGTCGGGGTAAGGGGATTCGAACTCCTGACATCCTGCTCCCAAAGCAGGCGCGCTACCGGACTGCGCTATACCCCGGTAAAAAAAAAGGCTCCAATAAAGGCGCCTTTTTTTATGGCTGGCTGCTAATGGCAAACCAACCTTTTAAGATTTGAACCCAGCGTACCGGCTTCAAAAATGGTGGGTCGTGTAGGATTCGAACCTACGACCAATTGGTTAAAAGCCAACTGCTCTACCAACTGAGCTAACGACCCAAAAATGGTCGGGGTAAGGGGATTCGAACTCCTGACATCCTGCTCCCAAAGCAGGCGCGCTACCGGACTGCGCTATACCCCGGCTTGAAATTTGGCTCCGCGACCAGGACTCGAACCTGGGACCCAATGATTAACAGTCATTTGCTCTACCGACTGAGCTATCGCGGAACTATCAATTTCAATTACAACAGTGCTGCAATTTCGAGTGCTGTATCACTACCGCTTCGAACTCTTCGACCTTGTGCATCGCTGCGTTCATGTCTCTGAGGCGCGCTATTCTACAACCTTCAAAACCCTTGTCAACCCCTAATTTGCATTCAACTTACTGATTTGCAACTTTTTTTCAGATTCCCAATTTTGCCGGGAAGCTGCGGGGCGACATACAGCGGGGCGCACTTTACAAGCACTCGAGAAAAAATGCAAAGAAAAAAGGCCTCGAAAATCGAGGCCTTAGCGTAACCCACCGAAAACTCAGGCAAAGACGATCTCTTCGCCCTCCACTTTCGCCGTGATGGCGCTGCCTGGCAGGAACTTGCCCGACAGGATCAACTGCGCCAGCGGGTTCTCGATCCAGCGCTGGATCGCCCGTTTCAGCGGCCGTGCGCCATAGACCGGGTCGTAACCGACGGCGATCAGTTTATCCAGCGCCTCAGGGCTCAGTTCCAGGCTCAGCTCACGTTCAGTCAGGCGGCTGCGCAGGCGGCCGAGCTGGATCTGGGTGATACCGGCGATCTGCTCGCGGCCCAGCGGTTCGAACACCACCACTTCGTCGATACGGTTGATGAACTCCGGCCGGAAGTGCGAACCCACGGCATCCATCACCGCCGCACGCTGCGCTTCACGATCGCCCACCAGTTCCTGGATCTGCGAGGAGCCCAGGTTGGAGGTCATGACGATCACGGTATTACGGAAATCCACCGTCCGCCCGTGGCTGTCGGTCAGGCGGCCGTCTTCAAGCACCTGCAGCAACACGTTGAAGACATCCGGGTGGGCCTTCTCGACCTCGTCGAGCAGCACCACCGAATAAGGTTTGCGCCGCACCGCTTCGGTCAGGTAGCCGCCTTCTTCATAACCTACGTAGCCTGGTGGTGCACCGATCAGGCGAGCCACGGAGTGTTTCTCCATGAACTCGGACATGTCGATACGCACCATGGCCTCTTCAGTGTCGAAGAGAAACTCGGCCAGCGCCTTGCACAACTCGGTTTTACCGACACCGGTCGGGCCGAGGAACAGGAACGAGCCGCTCGGGCGGTTCGGGTCCGAGAGGCCGGCACGCGAACGGCGCACGGCGTTGGAGACTGCCACCACCGCTTCTTCCTGGCCGATCACCCGCTCGTGCAGCAGGCTTTCCATTTTCAGCAGTTTTTCCCGCTCGCCTTCGAGCATCTTCGACACCGGGATGCCGGTCCACTTGGACACGACCTCGGCAATCTCTTCTTCAGTGACCTTGTTACGCAGCAGCTGGTTTTCCGCCTTGCCGTGCTGGTCGACCATCTGCAGGCTGCGCTCCAGGTCCGGGATCACCCCGTACTGCAGCTCGGCCATGCGGCTGAGGTCGCCCTTGCGGCGGGCCGCTTCAAGCTCCTGACGCGATTGCTCGATTTTCTGCTGGATCTGCGCCGAGCCCTGCACTTCGGCTTTTTCCGACGTCCAGACCTCTTCCAGGTCGGCGTACTCGCGCTCCAGCCGGGCGATCTCTTCGGTGAGCTTCTCCAGGCGCTTGATCGCGGCTTCGTCGTCTTCTTTCTTCAGTGCCTGGGACTCGACCTTCAGTTGAATCAGGCGGCGCTCCAGGCGGTCGAGCACTTCCGGCTTGGAGTCGATCTCCATGCGGATGCGGCTGGCCGCTTCGTCGATCAGGTCGATGGCCTTGTCCGGCAACTGACGGTCAGTGATGTAGCGATGGCTGAGCTTGGCCGCGGCGATGATCGCGCCGTCGGTGATCGCCACCTTGTGGTGCACCTCGTAACGCTCCTTGAGGCCACGCAGGATGGCAATGGTGTCCTCTTCGCTCGGTTCTTCAACCAGTACCTTCTGGAAACGCCGCTCCAGCGCGGCGTCTTTTTCAATGTACTGGCGGTATTCGTTAAGCGTGGTGGCGCCGACGCAGTGCAGCTCGCCACGGGCCAGGGCCGGCTTGAGCATGTTGCCGGCATCCATCGAGCCTTCGCCTTTACCGGCGCCGACCATGGTGTGCAGCTCATCGATGAACAGGATGATCTGCCCTTCCTGCTTGGACAGCTCGTTGAGCAGGGCTTTGAGGCGTTCCTCGAACTCGCCGCGGAACTTGGCACCGGCAATCAGCGCGCCCATGTCCAGCGACAGCAGGCGCTTGCCTTTAAGGCCGTCCGGCACTTCGCCATTGATGATGCGCTGGGCCAGGCCTTCGGCGATGGCGGTCTTACCGACGCCAGGCTCACCGATCAGCACCGGGTTGTTCTTGGTCCGGCGCTGCAGCACCTGGATGGTGCGGCGAATTTCATCGTCACGGCCAATCACCGGGTCAAGCTTGCCGTCTTCGGCGCGCTTGGTCAGGTCGATGGTGTATTTGTCCAGGGCCTGGCGCGACTCTTCGGCGTTGGGGTCATTGACCGCCTCGCCGCCACGCAGGTTGCTGATGGCGTTTTCCAGGGCCTTTTTGCTTACGCCCTGGCTGAGCAGCAGCTTGCCGAGCTTGCTGTTCTCGTCCATGGCCGCCAGCAGCACCAGCTCGCTGGAGATGAACTGGTCGCCCTTCTGCTGGGCCAGGCGGTCGGCCTGGTTGAGCAGGCGCGCCAGGTCCTGGGACATGTTCACATCGCCCGTGGGGTTCTGGATTTTCGGCAGTTGGTCGAGCTCTTTGCTCAACGCCTTGCGCAGGCTGTTGACGTCAAAGCCGACCTGCATCAGCAGCGGCTTGATCGAACCGCCCTGCTGATCGATCAGGGCCTGCACCAGGTGCGCAGGCTCGATGGCCGGATGGTCCATGCCCACGGCCAGGGATTGGGAGTCGGATAATGCTAATTGCAGCTTGCTGGTCAAACGGTCTATTCGCATGGGTTACCTTCCTTTATGGGCAGGTCGGAGCGATGGACACACCTGATGAAGAAAAACCTGCCAGAGATACCACTGTAGATAAGGGTGATTCTGGAAGATTCAAGCTAGCCGGGCTTGATCCAGGTCAGCGCGGTGCCAGCCAGACCAGGGAAGCGAAGCGGCCACCCTGCGGGGTACGCCGATAAGAATAGAAGCGCGGGTCGCTGACGGTGCACAAGCCACCACCATAGACGGCATTGACGCCGCGTGCTGCCAGGCGCAGGCGGGCCAGCTGGTAGATATCGGCCATCAGCTTGCCGGGCTGGGCACCGGGCACGAAAGCCCGGGCAGTTTCCGGATGAACGGTCGTGAACGCGTCGCGTACTTCCAGGCCAACTTCGAAGGCTTGCGGGCCAATAGCCGGGCCGAGCCACACCAGCACCTCGTCGGGCGGCAGCGCCAGGCGGTCCAGGGTGGCTTCGAGCACACCGTTGGCCAGCCCGCGCCAGCCGGCGTGGGCGGCGGCTACCCGGGTGCCGGCGCGGTCGCAGAACAGCACCGGTAAACAGTCGGCGGTCATCACCGTGCAGGCAATGCCCGGGGTCGCGCTGTAGCTGGCATCGGCTTCGGCGATAACACTGGGGTCGGCATCGGCCACCACCACGCCATGCACCTGCTTGAGCCAGGCCGGCTGAATGCCGAACTCGACGGTCAGTCGCCGGCGATTCTCGGCCACCGCTGCCGGCGCATCGCCAACATGGTCGCCGAGGTTGAAGCTTTCATAAGGCGGCAGGCTGACCCCGCCGCTGCGCGTGGTGACGCAGGCGCGCACCCCGGCTGGCGCAGGCCAGTCGGGAAACAGCAGCGCTTGCGTCAACTCGCTCATCCGATGAACGCCTCACGGTCTTGCTTGAGCAGCGACAGCAGCCAGACGAAGTCATCCGGCAGCGGCGATTCCCAGCCCATGCGCTCGCCGGTCACCGGGTGATCGAGCTCCAGGAAGCGCGCATGCAGGGCCTGGCGCGGGAAGGTCTTGAGCGCGTCGACCATGGTCAGGCTGGCCGCTGGCGGAATACGGAAACGCCCGCCGTAGACCGGATCGCCGACCAACGGGAAGTTGACGTGAGCCATGTGCACGCGAATCTGGTGGGTACGCCCGGTTTCGAGCTTGACCCGCACATGCGTGTGCGAGCGGAAGCGCTCCAGTACACGGTAGTGGCTGACCGCCGGCTTGCCGCCCTCGGTGACCGCCATGCGCTGGCGCTGCCCGCCGTGACGGCCGATCGGCGCGTTGATCTTGCCGCCGGCCGTTACCACGCCGATCACAATGCATTCATAGATGCGGCTGACGCTGCGGCTCTGCAACTGGGCGACCAGCTGGGTCTGCGCCTGGATGGTCTTGGCCACCACCATCAGACCGGTGGTGTCCTTGTCCAGGCGGTGGACGATACCGGCGCGCGGCACATTGATGATGTCCGGCACATGGTGCAGCAGGGCATTGAGCAGGGTGCCATCAGCGTGGCCCGCAGCCGGGTGGACCACAAGCCCGGCAGGCTTGTTGATCACCAGGATGTGGTCGTCTTCGTAGACGATATCCAGCTCGATGTCCTGGGCCACCCACTCGCCCTGGGCTTCCTGCTCGGCGTCGAGCGCCAGCAGCGCACCGCCGTGGACGATATCGCGCGGACGCAGGACAGCGCCATCGACCGTCAGGCGCCCCTCCTTGATCCAGGTGGACAGGCGCGAGCGCGAGTGCTCAGCGAACAATTGGGCGGCGACTTGGTCGAGGCGTTGCCCGCCCAATTCGGACGGCACCTCTGCGCGAAGTTGAATGATCTCGGACATGCTCGAATCAGCGGGCGGCACAGCCTTTGGTTTCGACTGCACGCTTGTGGTTAAATACGACGTCTTTTGCCCCGAGGGTTGCATCGGGGTGCTCATCATAACAGGACGGCCACGCCCAAGACAGCGGCCGTCATAGGGACGCAAGCCGCCATGCAAGTGAAACACCTGCTGCTGATCGCCATCCTCGGACTGACCGCTGCTTGTTCTTCGAAGGAAGTCGTCGACGAAAACCTGAGCGAAGCCGAGCTGTACCAGCAGGCGCAGGCCGACCTGGACAACCACAGCTATACCAGTGCCACGAGCAAGCTCAAGGCTCTGGAATCGCGCTATCCGTTCGGCCGCTACGCCGACCAGGCCCAGCTCGAGCTGATCTACGCGAACTACAAGAACGCCGAACCGGAGGCTGCCAAGTCTGCCGCCGAGCGCTTCATTCGCTTGCATCCGCAGCATCCGAACGTCGACTACGCCTACTACCTCAAGGGTCTGACCTCTTTCGACCAAGACCGCGGCCTGCTGGCGCGCTTCCTGCCGCTGGACATGACCAAGCGTGACCCGGGTGCTGCCCGCGACTCGTACAACGAGTTCGCCCAGCTGACCAGCCGCTTCCCTAACAGCCGCTACTCGCCAGACGCCAAGCAGCGCATGATCTACCTGCGCAACCTGCTGGCCTCCTACGAAATCCACGTGGCCGACTACTACCTGACCCGTCAGGCCTATGTCGCTGCCGCCAACCGTGGCCGCTACGTGGTCGAGAACTTCCAGGAAACCCCATCGGTCGGCGACGGCCTGGCGGTGATGACCGAAGCCTACATGCGCCTGCACCTGGACGAACTGGCCGCCACCAGCCTGGAAACCCTCAAGCTCAACTACCCGGATCACCCGAGCCTGGTCGATGGCCAGTTCGTGCCGCAACAGAACGAGGCCGACAACCGCTCGTGGCTGTCCAAGGCCACCCTGGGCCTGATCAATACCGCCCCGCCGCTGCCGCCGGGCGAGACCCGCGCCAACCAGGACGTGATCAAGCAGTATCAGGACGCCAAGGACGCGATCCCGCAAGAGCTGCTGCCTAAAGATGCCAACGGTGACGTCATCGAAGAAGAGAACCACGAAGCGGAAGGTAACAACGAAGACCGCTCCTGGTTCAGCTACATGACCTTCGGTGTGTTCGACTGAGCCATCGTGTAAAAGATAAAGGGAGGCCAAGGCCTCCCTTTTTTCATGCCTGAGCCCTAGACTGAAGGCTCTTCACTGACAAAGCTGGACACCATGGTTCGCCTACTATTCTGGATTGCCCTGATTGCCGCCGCCTTCTGGCTGTGGCGCAAGTTCAAGGCCAGCAATGCTGCTACGCAGAACAACAGCCTCGAAGACCCGCTGAAGATGGTCCGCTGCGCCCATTGCGGCGTGCATTTGCCCAGTGACCGGGCATTGCATCGCGGGGCGCAGTGGTATTGCAGCCAGGCGCACCTGGAGCAGGGGCCTGGGGCGCAGCGCTGATTGTGCGGCGCGGCCATCGCTGGCAAGCCAGCTCCCACAGGTACGGCAGGGATCTGAAGATATCTGCTTTCCTGTGGGAGCTGGCTTGCCAGCGATGAGGCCCTAGAGAGCAGCCACCCGCCCAGCCGGTGCATACGGCGCCGGGTCGATCATCGGCTCACGCCCCAGCAACAAATCCGCAAACAACTGGCAGGACGCCGGCGCCAGCACCAGGCCGTTGCGGTAGTGCCCGCAGTTCAGCCACAGCCCGGCATACCCCGGCACCTCACCGATATACGGAATGCCCTCAGGCGACCCCGGCCGCAGCCCTGCCCAATGGGCCACCGGGGTGGCATCGGCCAGCGCCGGCAGCAATTCCACCGCCGAAGCCTTCAGGCTTTCCAGCGCCTCCTCGGTCGGGGTCTTGTCGTAACCGGCATGCTCCAGGGTACTGCCCACCAGAATATGCCCGTCACGCCGCGGGATCGCATAGCGCCCCTTGGCCAGCACCATGCTCGGTAAAAAGTCTTCGGCGCACTTGTACAGGATCATCTGCCCTTTCACCGGCTCCACCGGCAGCTCCAGGCCCAGCGGCCGCAGCAAGTCGCCGCTCCAGGCGCCAGCCGTCAGCACGACGTGATCGGCCTGGATCGGCCCGGTCGCGGTCTCCACCCCGCTAATGCGCTCGCCCTCACGGCTGAAGCCGGTGATTTCGCAGTGCTCGCGAATGCTCACGTTCGGCAGCGCCAGCAAGGCGGCCTTGAGGGATTTGACCAGGCGCGGGTTACGCACGTTGGCAACCCCGGCCATGTAGATGGCGCGCCGGAAACCGCCGCCAAGCACCGGCACCGCGTCATAGGCCGCCGAGATATCCACAGCCGTCAACGGCCGCCCTTCGCGCTCGGCCCAGGCCAGCGCTTGGGCTTCGTCGTCCAGGTCCAGCCAGTACAGGCCGGTGGTGTGCACTTGCGGGTCGACCCCGGTGCTGGCGAACAGGCGCTCGCCCAGCTGTGGATAAAAATCCTGCGACCAGTGCGCCAGGGCCGTTACCGCTGCGCTATAGCGCCACGGATACAGCGGCGAGACAATGCCGCCACCGGCCCAGGAAGACTCCTGGCCGAGCGCGCCACGGTCACACAGCACCACCTGATCGACGTCGGCCGCCAGGTTGAACGCTGTCAGCAGGCCGATCACCCCGCCACCGACAATCACTACTTGCTTGGTCATGTATTGATCCAACGTCTGAAGTAAACCTCAACCACCCCAACAGCCATGGCCAGCATCAACGGCGCCGGGATTGCGGCGCACACCGGCCTGGTCGAGTACGAAATCAGCGCAGCGGTCACCGGTCATCAAACCACCCGGTATGCGCCGGGCGGTCAGGGTGAATGACGTCGAATGACGAACGGCTTGCAGCCGGTAGTGCTCGGTCCCGGACGCCAATGGGGTGACCAGGGCCTCGCTGTCGGCGTACTGGCCGGTGCGTGAATAGTGACGCTCCAGCAACTGCGCGCTTTCGAACAGCAACCCGGCGATTTCCGTGCGTGCGGCCTTGCGGACCTGTTCGCTGTAGCTGGGATAGGCAATGCCCGCAAGAATGCCGACCACGGCGACGACAAGCAACAGTTCAATCAGGCTCAAACCTTTCTGCAGGGTGGACATAAGTCGAACTCCTAGTGAAGCTGGCGCCAGAGAATGCGCCTGGGTGGCTGAGCGCCCTCTTCTACAGCCTGTGCATAAATGCTTTCGAGCACGCTGCGCCCTGCCCCGGCATGGCTGACGGCGGTGATCCGGTACAAGGTGGCGCAGAGGTTGGCGGGCCAGTGCGCGGCGTGGGTACTCTGGCCAAGGTTTTGTACGAGGTAGAAGCCGCTGGCGCCGCCTTGCCAGCTCAGGCCGGAGGTCGGCCCTTCGCCGCGGTAGACGCCAGCCGCCCGCACCCGTGCAGCTTCCGGCGGCGGTAAACAGTAACTGCACGGCAACACGCCCGACACGCTCGACTCTCCAACCAGCAAGGCCTGCTCCGCCTGCTCGAAGCCGTGCAAGGCTGCCTGCAGGTTGCCCGCCATACGCGCCTGCAGGGTGGCGCTGACCATCGCCGAGACGCCGAGCAAAGCCAACAGTCCCAGCAACACCAGGCTGACCAGCAGGATCACCCCGCGCTGGCTGCCGGGCCTAGCCATTGCGCAGGGCCACCGTCAGTTGATACTGCTGCGGCCTTACCCGCGCCAGCGGGTCAAGCAAGGTCAGGCTCAGACGCAGCCCGGCGATGCGGGTGGCACTCCGGCTGATGATGTCGACGCGCAGCTCGCCCAGGTTGTCGATCAGCGGCGCATAGCTGGCACCGCTGCCGAACATCAGGCTGGTGCCCTCAACGCGGTAGGTCTGGCGCCGTATCGGTATCGCGTAGTGCCCGGCCGGCGCGGCCTGGACATCGGGATAGACCCGCGCTTCGCGAATGCAATCGGTCACCAACGTCCAGTTCGGCCGCCCACCGGCGCCAGCCACTTCAGCAGTGATCAGGCTCAATTGCTGCAATTGGCCGTCCGCTGCGCGGACTACCGCCAGTGGCTGGGCAAACGCCTGTGCCGAGGACGGGTTCACATGGCTGATTGCATCCTCACGCAAGCAGCCGAACATGCCGCTCATGCGAATATCCTGGGCCATACGCTGCAACGCCAGGCGCGCGTCTTCCTGCAGTTGCGCGGCAACGCCCTGAGCCTGCCAGTTCGAAGTGGCGGCCAAAAACAGGCGGCTGGCACCGAGCAGCAGCACCAAGCCGAGGCTGAGGGCCAGCAACACTTCGACCAGGCCGACACCGGCTTGCCGTTTCATCGGCCTGGCCCTGCGTTGATGCGCGCTTCTTCGAGCTCGCCATGCTGCAGATACGCAGCCTGGGTACTCTGCAAGGCACTGTCGGTGGCCTGCAACGCCCGCACTTGCGCAGCCGCTGCAGCAAAAACACCCACCCCCAGCACCAGCATGGCCAGCAGCACCTCGAGCAAGCTCATTCCTTGTTGCCGTCCGCCATCCATGGCGCCTTCCTCCTGCGACTTTTCCACAGCCCTTTGCCAACCTGGCCGACTGGACGCTGCTGTCCGCCGGCCTGACTCTATAGAAGCACTTCCAGGGAGGAATGCACGGTGAAGCAACAGGGGGTAACACTGATACAAATGATGTTCGCACTAGCGCTGGTGGGGATGCTGACGCAGATCAGCCTGCCGACCTACAGCACCATGAGCAGCGGCCTACAACAGCAAGCTGCCGCCAAGGACCTGGCCCAGGCCTTGCGCACTGCACGCAGCGAGGCCTTGCTGCGCAACCAGGTGGTTCGCCTGCAGGCGTTCGACGATAACTGGAGTAATGGCTGGCGCATGGTCGTGGAGCAGGATGGCCCACAGTTGCTGTACGAACAGCGGCTTGAGCGGGTGAGTATCGTCGGCAATCAACCGGTAGCCCGGCAGATACGCTTCAGTGGGCTGGGGGTGCCCTTGCACGCGGGGGGAGCGTTTCAGGCCGGGACGCTGTTTATTTGCCAGCGCCCCGATCCTTACAGCCAGTACCGGGTGGTACTGGCGCACACAGGCCGGGTCAGCCTGCGCGAGGAGCCCGGCGAACAGCCGCTGTGCGCGGCTGCCGGGTCAGATCAATGAACGCACACGCAGCTCTTTGGGCATCGAGAAGGTAATGTTCTCCTCGCGGCCATCGAGCTCTTCGGCGCCGGTGGCACCCCAGGCCCGCAGTTGCTCGATCACCCCACGCACCAGCACCTCGGGTGCCGAAGCACCGGCGGTGATACCAATGCGCTCGACGCCATCGAACCAGCTTTTTTGCAGGTCTTCGGCGCCGTCGATCAGGTAGGCCGGGGTCGACATGCGCTCGGCCAGCTCACGCAGGCGGTTGGAGTTGGAGCTGTTCGGGCTGCCGACCACCAATACCACGTCGCATTCGTCGGCCAATTGCTTGACCGCGTCCTGACGGTTCTGGGTGGCGTAGCAGATGTCGTCCTTGCGCGGCCCGCCAATATTCGGGAAGCGCGCACGCAGGGCATCGATCACCCGGCTGGTGTCGTCCATCGACAAAGTGGTCTGGGTGACGAAGGCCAGCTTATCCGGGTCGTTGACTTGCAGGCTGGCAACATCGTCCTCGTCTTCGACCAGGTAGATGGCGCCACCATTGCTGGTGTCGTACTGACCCATGGTGCCTTCGACTTCCGGGTGGCCTTCGTGGCCGATCAGGATGCACTCGCGGCCGTCGCGGCTGTAGCGCGCCACCTCGATATGCACCTTGGTCACCAGCGGGCAGGTCGCGTCGAACACCTTCAGGCCGCGCCCGGCGGCTTCCTGGCGCACGGCCTGGGAAACGCCATGGGCGCTGAAGATGACGATGACGTCGTCCGGCACCTGGTCCAGCTCTTCGACGAAAATCGCCCCGCGCGCGCGCAGGTCCTCGACCACGAACTTGTTGTGCACCACTTCATGGCGCACATAGATCGGCGGGCCAAACACTTCGAGGGCACGATTGACGATCTCGATCGCCCGGTCCACGCCGGCACAGAAGCCACGGGGGTTGGCGAGTTTGATTTGCATGGCGGACTCCAGGCTCACAGGGCCTTGACCGCGAGGATTTCCACCTCGAAGTTCAGGGTTTTGCCAGCCAGTGGATGGTTGAAGTCGATGGTCACCTGGGCATCATCGAACGCTTTCACCACACCCGGCAATTCGGCGTTGGCGGCATCGTTGAAGATCACCAGCAGGCCTTCGGACAACTCCATGTCCTGGAACTGCGAGCGCGGCATGACCTGCACGTTCTGCGGGTTCGGCTGGCCAAAGGCGTTTTCCGGGACCACGGTCACGGTACGCTTGTCACCGGCCTTGAAGCCAAACAGCGCCGCTTCGAAGCCTGGCAGCAGGTTGCCGTCGCCGACCTTGAACACCGCCGGCGCCTTTTCAAAGGTGCTATCGACGGTGTCGCCGTTTTCCAGGTGCAGCGCGAAGTGCAGGGTCACTTCGGTGTTCTGGCCGATACGGGTCTCAGTCATGGACGGGCTCTCCGGACTTTTTGCTCTTGAACATGTCCAGCGCCAGCATCACCGCACCCACGGTAATGGCGCTGTCGGCCAGGTTGAAGGCCGGGAAGTACCAGCGGTTCTGCCAGTGCACGAGGATAAAGTCGACCACGTGGCCAAGCACGATACGGTCGTACAGGTTGCCCAGCGCGCCGCCGAGCACCAATGCCAGCGCGACTGCCAGCCAGGTCTCGTTGCGCCCCAGGCGCTTGAGCCAGATCACCAGCACGGCGCTGACCACCACGGCGATCAGGGCGAACAGCCAGCGCTGCCAGCCGGAGCTGTCAGCCAGGAAGCTGAAAGCGGCACCGGTGTTGTAGGCCAGGGTCCAGCTGAAGTAGTCAGGGATGACCACGATCTGCTGATACAGGCTCAGCGCGCCCTCGAAGTAGAACTTGCTGGCCTGGTCGAGGACCAGGACCAGCACGCTCAGCCACAGCCAGCTGAGGCGCCCGAAGCGCCCCACACCAGGGTTAGGCATAGTGGCGCACCTCGCCATTGCCGCTGATGTTGTCGGCGCAACGGGCGCAGATTTCCGGATGCTCGGGGTTCGAGCCGACGTCTGCGCGGAAGTGCCAGCAACGGCCGCACTTGGCGTGGCCGGACTTGACCACTTTCAGCTTGAGGCCAGGCACTTCGGTCTCGACCGCATCGGCTGGAGCCTGGGCGAACGGCGCAACGCTGGCTGCCGAGGTGATCAGCACGAAGCGCAGCTCGTCGCCCAGCTTGTTCAGGTCGGCGCTCAGGGCGTCGTCGGCGAACAGGGTGACTTCGGCTTGCAGGTTGCCACCGATGGCCTTGGCCGCACGCTGGTTTTCCAGCTCCTTGTTGACGGCTGTCTTGGCTGCCATCACGCGGTCCCAGTAGGCGCGACCCAGCTCGAAGCCTTCCGGCAGCTCGCTCAGGCCTTCATACCAGGTGTTGAGCATGACCGATTCGTTGCGCTCGCCCGGCAGGTACTGCCACAGCTCGTCGGCGGTGAACGCCAGGATCGGCGCGATCCAGCGCACCAGCGCCTCGCTGATGTGGTACAGCGCGGTCTGGCAGGAACGACGGGCAACACTGTTGGCGCCAGTGGTGTACTGACGGTCCTTGATGATGTCCAGATAGAAGCCACCCAGCTCCTGCACGCAGAAGTTGTGGATCTTCGAGTAGACGTTCCAGAAGCGGTACTCGCCGTAGTGCTCTTCCAGCTCGCGCTGCAGCAGCAGGGTACGGTCGACGGCCCAGCGGTCCAGCGCCAGCATGTCTTCGGCCGGCAGCAGGTCGCGGGCCGGGTCGAAGCCGGACAGGTTGGAGAGCAGGAAGCGCGCGGTGTTGCGGATACGCCGGTAGGCGTCGGCGCTGCGCTGCAGGATCTGCTCGGAAACCGCCATTTCGCCGGAGTAGTCGGTGGCCGAAACCCACAGGCGCAGGATGTCGGCACCCAGGGTGTCGTTGACCTTCTGCGGCTCGATGGTGTTACCCAGCGACTTGGACATCTTGCGGCCGTTCTCGTCGACGGTGAAACCGTGCGTCAGCAGTTCGCGGTACGGCGCATGGTTGTCGATGGCGCAACCGGTCAGCAGCGAGGAATGGAACCAGCCGCGGTGCTGGTCGGAACCTTCCAGGTACAGGTCGGCGCGCGGGCCGGTTTCGTGGCCGATGTTGTGCGAGCCACGCAGCACGTGCCAGTGGGTGGTGCCGGAGTCGAACCAGACGTCGAGGGTGTCGGCGATCTTGTCGTACTGGCCGGCCTCGTCACCGAGCAGCTCGGCGGCGTCGAGCTTGAACCAGGCCTCGATACCTTCTTTTTCGACGCGCTTGGCCACTTCTTCCATCAGCTCGACGGTGCGCGGGTGCAGCTCGCCGGTTTGCTTGTCGAGGAAGAACGGGATCGGTACGCCCCAGTTACGCTGACGCGAGATGCACCAGTCCGGGCGGTTGGCGATCATCGAGTGCAGGCGCGCCTGGCCCCAGGCCGGGACGAACTTGGTTTCTTCGATGGCCTTGACCGCGCGCTTGCGCAGGGTCTCGCCGTTGTCGGGCTGCTTGTCCATGCCGACGAACCATTGCGCGGTGGCGCGATAGATCAGCGGGGTCTTGTGGCGCCAGCAGTGCATGTAGCTGTGGCTGATGGTTTCGGTGTGCATCAGCGCACCGACTTCCGAGAGTTTGTCGACGATGGCCGGGTTGGCCTTCCAGATGAACTGGCCGCCAAAGAACTCCAGCGACTGCACGTACACACCGTTGCTCTGCACCGGGGTGAGGATGTCGTCGTTGACCATGCCGTAGCGCTTGCAGGTGACGAAGTCGTCTTCACCGTAGGCTGGCGAGGAGTGAACCACACCGGTACCGGCGCCCAGCTCGACGTAGTCGGCCAGGTACACCGGCGACAGGCGATCGTAGAACGGGTGACGGAAGTTGATCAGTTCCAGCGCCGAACCTGGCGCAGTAGCGATCACCGAACCTTCCAGCGCATAACGCTTCAGGCACGATTCGACCAGCTCTTCGGCCAGCACCAGCAGCTTGTCGCCGGTATCGACCAGGGCGTACTTGAACTCCGGGTGGACGTTCAGCGCCTGGTTGGCCGGGATGGTCCACGGGGTGGTGGTCCAGATCACGATCGAGGCAGGCTTGGCCAGCGAGGCCAGGCCGAAGGCGGCGGCCAGCTTGGCGTCATCGACTACCGGGAAGGCAACGTCGATGGTCTGCGATTTTTTGTCGGCGTACTCGACCTCGGCTTCGGCCAGGGCCGAACCGCAATCGAAACACCAGTTGACCGGCTTGAGGCCCTTGAACACGAAGCCGTGCTTGACCATTTCTGCCAGCGCGCGGATTTCACCGGCTTCGTTGGAGAAGTTCATGGTCTTGTACGGGTTGTCCCAGTCGCCCAGCACACCCAGGCGGATGAACTCGGTCTTCTGCCCTTCGATCTGCTCGGCGGCGTAGGCGCGGCACAGTTCGCGGGTCTGATCGGCGCTCAGGTGCTTGCCGTGGGTCACTTCGACCTTGTGCTCGATCGGCAGGCCGTGGCAGTCCCAACCCGGGACGTACGGGGCGTCGAAACCGGACAAGGTCTTGGAGCGGACAATCATGTCCTTGAGAATCTTGTTCAGCGCATGACCGATGTGGATCTTGCCGTTGGCGTAGGGCGGGCCGTCGTGCAGCACGAACTTCGGACGATCCTTGCCAATTTCGCGCAGCTTCTGGTACAGGCCAATGCTGTCCCAACGCTGCAGGATCTGCGGTTCGCGCTGTGGCAGGCCGGCCTTCATCGGGAAGGCGGTGTCCGGAAGGTTTAGCGTGGCTTTATAGTCGGTCATTTCAGGCTCTTCGTTAGCGGTTGACCGTGCCAATGGGCACGTGCGGCGGCGATATCCGCATCGATCGCCGACTTCAGCGCCTCCAGGGAGGCGAAACGCTGCTCTTCACGCAGCTTGTGGTGGAATTCCACCGTCAGACGCCGGCCATAAAGATCGCCGGCAAAATCCAGAAGATGTACTTCCAGGTGGGCTTTGCCATCACCTGAAACAGTAGGCCGTACGCCGATGTTGGCGACACCCGGCCAGTTCTTGCCGTCGAGTTCGACGCTGACCAGGTAGACCCCGCTGAGCGGTACGCGATGGCGCTTGAGCTGGATGTTGGCCGTCGGCGTTCCCAACTGGCGTGCCAGCTTCTGCCCATGCAACACCCGCCCGCGGATGCGGAACGGCCGCCCCAGCAGACGCTCGGCCAGCTCGAAATCGGCGCTGGCCAGCGCATCGCGCACTTGCGTGCTGCTGACCCGCAGGCCGTCGAGCTCGACGGTTTGCGCCGCTTCCACGGTAAAGCCCTGGAGGATACCGGCCTGTTCGAGGAAGTCGAAGTCGCCAACACGGTCGCAGCCGAAGCGGAAGTCGTCGCCCACTTCCAGGTGTTTCACCCCCAGGCCATCGACCAGGATGGTGTCGACGAACTCGGCGGCGCTGAGCTTGCTCAAACGCTGGTTGAACGCCAGGCACAGTACCCGGTCGACGCCGGCGGCGGCCAGCAGGGCGACCTTGTCGCGCAGCCGGGCCAGGCGCGCGGGCGCGGTGTCGGGGGCGAAATACTCACGCGGCTGTGGCTCGAAAATCACCACGCAGCTGGGCACGCCCAACTCGTCCGCTCGCTCACGCAGGCGCGCCAGGATTGCCTGGTGGCCGCGGTGAACACCGTCGAAGTTGCCAATAGTGGCGACACAGCCCCGGTGCTGGGGGCGCAGGTTGTGGAGGCCTCGAACCAGCTGCATAACGCGCTTCTTGCTCATAAAGTGGTCGATTATAACCACACCCGGGCGCTGACGACAGGCAGCAGCGTCACCCCGTGGCGTGGAATGTGTAAAACCGACGTCTGACCGCCGTTACGCCTTAATGCAACGCCTTGCGGGCGAAGTCACGCGGGCGAAAACCAAACAGCAACAGACAGCCGAAATAGGTCACGACCCCGGCCAGGATCAGCGCACCCAGGCGCAGGAAGCGCTCGAGCATCTGCCCTTCGGCCCAGGCCGGCATGTAATGCATGCCTACCAGCAATACCGCCGACATCAGCAGTACCGCCACCACCAGCTTGGCGAGGAACCTGGCCCAGCCCGGTTGTGGCTGGAACAACTGCTGCTGGCGCAGCTTCCAGTACAGCAAGCCGGCATTCAGGCAGGCACCCAGGCTGATGGCCAGGGCCAGGCCAGCGTGCGCCAGGTGGGTAATAAATGCCAGGTTGAACAGCTGGGTGCAGACCAGGGTGAAGATGGCGATCTTCACGGGCGTCCGGATGTTCTGCTGGGCATAGAAGCCTGGGGCCAGCACTTTGACCAGAATGATCGCCAGCAAGCCCACCGAATAGGCGATCAGCGCACGCTGGGTCATGGCCGCGTCGAAAGCGCTGAATTTACCGTACTGGAACAGCGCCACGGTCAGCGGCTCGGCAAGAATCGCCATGGCCAGGGTGCATGGCAGCACCAGCAAAAAGCACAGGCGCAGGCCCCAGTCGAGGATCCGCGAGTACTCGTGGCGGTCGCGGTTGGCGTAGGTCTTGGCCAGGGTTGGCAGCAGGATGGTGCCCAGGGCCACCCCGAGCACGCCGGAGGGCAGCTCCATCAAGCGGTCGGCGTAGTACATCCACGACACTGAGCCGGCCACCAGGAACGAGGCGAAGATGGTGTTGATGATCAGCGAGATCTGGCTCACCGACACCCCGAGGATCGCCGGCAGCATCTGTTTGAGCACCCGCCACACGCCACTATCGCGCAGGTTCAGGCGCGGCAGCACGAGCATGCCGATCTTCTTCAGGTGTGGCAGCTGATACAACAGCTGTGCCAGGCCACCGGCCAGCACGCCCCAGGCCAGGGCCATGATCGGCGGGTCGAAGTACGGCGTGAGGAACAGGGTAAAGCCGATCATCGCCACGTTGAGCAGGGTCGGCACGAAGGCCGGCACCGAAAAGCGGTTCCAGGTATTGAGGATGGCCCCGGCCAGCGACGACAGCGAGATCAGCAATATATAAGGAAAGGTCACCCGCAACAGGTCGGTGGTCAGCTGGTACTTCTCGGTGCTGTCGACAAAGCCCGGCGCCGTTACCCACACCACCCAGGGTGCGGCAAGGATCCCCAGGGCAGTCACCAGGGCCAGCACCAGGGTCAGCAGGCCGCTGACGTAGGCGATGAAGGTACGGGTCGCCTCCTCGCCTTGCTGGGTCTTGTATTCAGCCAAAATTGGCACGAACGCCTGGGAAAACGCGCCCTCGGCGAAGATGCGCCGCAGCAGGTTGGGCAATTTGAAGGCAATGAAGAAGGCGTCGGTGGCCACGCCTGCGCCGAACACCCGTGCCAGGATGGTGTCACGGACAAAGCCCAGCACCCGCGAGATCATGGTGATGGAGCTGACCGCGGCCAGGGATTTGAGAAGATTCATCGAAAGTTTTTCACGCCTGAGGATAAAGGGCTGTGCCGCAACGCGCCCAGTTGTGCGATACTCCGCGCCGCAACGCAAGCAGAGCAAAAGCTCCCGAGTTTACAGGTCGTACCGCAGAAGGGAATCACTCCCTTGTACAGAACGACCACTCAGCGGAACCATGCAAGTGCCCTTGACAACCGATCAACTCATCGGCATGATTCGCGGCCTATTTTGTTTGCTATTTACCAAGTCTTTCGAGGAGCTCGACGGTGGCCAACTCACCTTCCGCCAAAAAACGTGCAAAACAGGCTGAGAAGCGTCGCAGCCACAACGCCAGCCTGCGTTCCATGGTTCGTACCTACATCAAGAATGTAGTTAAAGCCATCGACGCAAAAGACGCCGAAAAAGCGCAAGCTGCTTACACTCTGGCTGTTCCAGTTATCGACCGTATGGCCGATAAAGGCATCATCCACAAGAACAAGGCTGCTCGCCATAAAGGCCGTCTGAATGGCCACATCAAGGCGCTGAAAGAAGCTGCAGCTGCCTAAGCGACACGCTTGTTGAAAAACCGACCCTAGGGTCGGTTTTTTATTGCCTGTGATTCCTGAGATTGACCTTTAACCCTGTGGGAGCTGGCTTGCCAGCGATCGACCGCAAAGCGGTCGCAACCCAGGCAACACCAGATGGGTAGCCTGGACCGGCCTCATCGCTGGCAAGCCAGCTCCAGCAATGGGCTGCAATGCAGCCCAGGGTGTTTGTTACTTACCAATCTGAATCTTCGGCGCCCACTGCAGCCATTCATCCTCGGCCTTGTCGAACAGGGCGAAGGTCTGCTGTGGACGAGCCGGGTTACCCATCTTCTCGCCGTCCGGCGTTGCAAAGGCAATTCCGCCCTCGATCAGGGTCTCCAGCGACTCTGTACGCACCGTTGCGCCCTTGAACAGGCCGATGTCGAAGCCAAATCCGCTGCTGTTCCAGAAACGGCTACCACCGCGTACCAGCGCTGCGTACCTGGGCTCGATCAGGACATGGATCAGCACCCGGTCGGCCGTCTGCCCCAACTCGAAACCGGTGACCTTGCCCACTGGAATCTCGCGGTAGGTCACTGGCACCCCCGGCTTGATCGAACCCCGCCGCGGGGCGCTGAGCACCAGCGCCAACCCGGCTTCGCGCTCGGAGAAGTCCGGCGCCTGTGGCAACGCATTGAAGTTGAGCTGCGGCCCTGCGCTCCTGACTGCCGGCTGCACTTCCAGGTACTGGCCGGTGACCAGGGTTTCCAGGTTGGCGGTCTTGACGATACCCAGGGCCGGCTTGACCACCCAGAACTGCGTACCTTCGCGGGCAATGCGCTCCGGCACCTCGGTGATCCGCGCCTTGAGCAGCACCGCCTGCAGATCCTTGGTCAGGTCGACCTGCTCGACCTTGCCGACATCCAGGCCCTTGAAGCGAACCGGCGTGCCAACCTTGAGGCCGTCTGCGCGATCGACACGGATGGTCACCGTGGTTCCGCTGCGGTTGGCTGCTTCCTGGTTTTCATGCAGGAGGAAGAACGGAATACGGCGTTTGAGCGCCACATTCGGGATTGGCGTGTCGAAGGCAATACCGCCGGCCATCAGGCTCTGCAGCGATTCACTCTTGATCTGAATGCCCGACAGGCCACCGCTCAGGGTAATGCCGCTGGCATTCCAGAAGCGCGTCGAACCGTTGACCAGGCCGGCGTACTCTTTCTCGATATGCACGCCGATCAGCAGGCGCTTGCTCTTTTTGGAGAACTGGTAGCTCTGCACCGTACCGACCTTGACCTGACGGTAGAGGATCGGGCTGCCGACTTCCAGCGAACCGAGGTTGTCGCTGTACAGCACCAGGTGCAGCCCGGGCGCCTTGAGGTCCAGTGGCGGCGCCTTGGCCCGCGCCTCGAACTCACGCTGCGGGGACGCGCCCTTGTCGCCCGGGCGAATGGCAATGTAGTTACCTTTGACCAGCGCTTCCAGGCCGGTGATACCGGCGAGGGAGATCGACGGTTTGACCACCCAGAACTGGGTGCCGTCGACCAGGTAATCTTCGGCCAGCGGATCGAGGGTCAGATCGGCCATGGCACTGGCCAGGTCGGCATCGACCTTGAGGGTCTTCAACGAACCAACCTGGATACCTTTGTACATCACCGGGGTACGCCCGGCCTGCAGGCCCTCGAAGTCGCTCAGCTTGACCTTGACGCGAATCCCGGCCTGGGCCGCATCGAAGTCTTCGTACAGACGGAACGGTAAGCTCGGATCAGTTGGCGGGCTGTCCTTGCGGTGCTCGGGCGTGGCGAAGGCGATACCGCCGGCGACAATACTGGCCAGCGATTCACTACGGACCTTCACCCCGGAAAGGTCGGCATCGATGCTGATGCCGCTGGCGTTCCAGAAGCGCGTATGTTTGCGCACAAGGGCGGCGTAAGCCGGCTCGATGTACACCTTGACCTCGACCGTGCCCTGGTCTTCGGCCAGACGATAGCTCTTTACCCGGCCAACCTGGATCTGCTTGTAGAACACCGGACTGTCGCGATTGAGCGAGCCCAGGCGGTCAGCCTTTAGGGTCAGGTGCAGGCCTGGCTCGCTGTCAGACAGCGGCGGCGCCTCATCCAGCGCCTTGAAGCGCTTGGTCGGCTCGCCTTGCCCAGGGCTCACGGCAATGTAGTTACCCGAAACCAGGGTCTCCAGGCCGGTGATCCCGGCCAGGCTGACACTCGGCTTGACCAGCCAGAAGCGGGTGCCGGTATTCAGGTGCGGCTCGGCTTCCTTGTTCATCTCGATGGTGGCGATGACCCCGGTATTGTTGCCCTTGGCATCCAGTACCAGCTCTTTCACCTTACCGACCGACATGCCCTTGAAGACCACTTCGGTCTTGTTGGCGACGATACCCTCACCGCTTTCAAAGCGGACCTGGATGTTCACCCCTGACTCGCGATAGGCCTGCCAGCCAAGCCAGCCACCGATCACCAGAGCGATCAGAGGCAATATCCATATGGCCGACCAGTTCGAAGCTGGGCGGGTTTTAGCCGTAGGCAAATCACTCATGGTCGTCATCCGACTCCGTGTTATCCCAAATCAGTCGGGGATCGAAGGTTACTGCAGCGAGCATCGTCAGAATCACCACACTGGCGAAGGCGACGGCGCCCAGATTGGCTTCGACACTGGCGATCCTGCCGAAATTCACCACCGCCACCAAAATGGCGATCACGAAAATATCCAGCATCGACCAGCGTCCGATGAATTCGATGAAGCGGTACATCAGGATTCGTTGCCGCGCCGACAACGGTTGGTGGCGCTGCACCGAATAAAGCAACAGGGCAATACCCACCAGCTTGAAGGTCGGCACCAGGATACTGGCGATGAACACCACCGCAGCGATCGGCAGCATGCCGTGCTTCATCAAGGTAATAACGCCGGACATGATGGTGTCCGGGCTGCCCTGGCCCAGCGCGCTGACGGTCATGATCGGCAGCACATTGGCCGGGATGTACAAAATTGCCGAGGTGATCAGCAACGCCCAGGTTCGCACCAGGCTGTTCGGCCGCCGCGCATGCACCACTGCACCACAGCGGGTGCAGGTTTGTGCGTCACTGTCTGGCTCCTGGCGATTCAGCTCGTGGCATTCACCACAAACCAGAATGCCAGCATCAATCGCACGCATGCAGGTCTTCCCCCGATAAAGCACTCCATATCTGGTGGGGCGACATCACCACCTCCAGCCACACCTGCACCAACAACAAACTGATAAAGCAGGCCAGACCCAGGCCGAGGCTCAGCTCCGCGAGATCGACCAGCTTGACCATCGCCACCAGCACGCCCATGAAATACACCTCGAGCATGCCCCAATCGCGTAGATGGTGATAAATGCGATAGAGCAGCAAGCCGTAACTGCGGCCAATGTTCAGGCGAATGCTCAACAGCACTACCAACTGGCATAACAGCTTGAGCAAGGGAATGGCCATGCTGCACAGGAATACCACCACCGCCACGCCGCGCATGCCGGTGTTGTACAGCCCGACCACGCCGCTCCAGACGGTATCGTTGGAGCTTTGGCCGAGCAGGTGCAATTGCATGATCGGCAGGAAGTTGGCAGGTACGTAGAGCAGCAAGGCCGCCAGCACCAGGGCCAGGCTGCGCGGGACCACATTGTGTCGATGGGCGTAGAGCTCGTAGCCACAGCGCGGGCAGTGGGCCTTTTCGTCCTGTTTGAGCACAGGCTTACGCATCAGCAGGTCGCATTCGTGACAGGCCACCAGGTTTTCCAGGGGCAGGTCGGCGAGCTGATGGGGGTCGGCAGATTCTGACATAGTGAACTTCTGAGTCAACGCGAGGGCGCTATTCTAACCGATGTAGGAGCGGGCTTGCCCCGCGATACCCTTCTGTCAGCCACATCGCATCGCGGGGCAAGTCGAGGCGTCGCACCGCCGCTCCCACAGACGCCATAAAGACAAAACCCCTACCTGCGTACGCAGATAGGGGTTTCGGAATTTAATCTTGACGATGACCTACTCTCACATGGGGAAACCCCACACTACCATCGGCGATGCATCGTTTCACTGCTGAGTTCGGGATGGGATCAGGTGGTTCCAATGCTCTATGGTCGTCAAGAAATTCTGTTGCCAGAAGGTCTTGTTTAAGACACTCCAGCGAATCGGGTATGTGATGTTTTGTGAGTTACAAATTCTCGGCTTTGCAGTCTTCACAACACCGCAATCTGGTCATTCGACGCAAATTGCTTGGGTGTTATATGGTCAAGCCTCACGGGCAATTAGTATTGGTTAGCTCAACGCCTCACAGCGCTTACACACCCAACCTATCAACGTCGTAGTCTTCGACGGCCCTTCAGGGAGCTCAAGGCTCCAGTGAGATCTCATCTTGAGGCAAGTTTCCCGCTTAGATGCTTTCAGCGGTTATCTCTTCCGAACATAGCTACCCGGCAATGCCACTGGCGTGACAACCGGAACACCAGAGGTTCGTCCACTCCGGTCCTCTCGTACTAGGAGCAGCCCCTCTCAAATCTCAAACGTCCACGGCAGATAGGGACCGAACTGTCTCACGACGTTCTAAACCCAGCTCGCGTACCACTTTAAATGGCGAACAGCCATACCCTTGGGACCGGCTTCAGCCCCAGGATGTGATGAGCCGACAT
>NZ_CP019396.1:4792500-5646108 GCF_009866705.1 Pseudomonas sp. R32
GCAGGAGCTGCTTTACGCGTTACCAGCCGCGGGATTCGCCGCTCCAATGCGGGAATACGCAAGGCCAGCAGGAACACGCCAATAGCAGCGTAGACCGACCATTCCTTGAGGTCGGCGCGCACTACCCAGAGAAAGTGCAAAAGGCCCAGGCCCAGGATCGCGTAGACCAGTTTGTGCAACTTTTTCCAACGCGCGCCCAGGCGGCGCTGACTATACCGATTGGAGGTCACCGCGAGTGCCAGCAAGCCCACAAAGCCCAGCATACCGACGATGATGTAAGGCCGCTTGCTCAGCTCGATACCCAATTGCCCCCAATCCAGGCCAAGCACGAAGAACATGTAGGCACTCAGGTGCAGCACTATATAGGCAAAGCACCACAAGCCCAGCTGGCGCCGCGAGACGATCCAGCCCGCCCAACCGGTAAGGCGCTGCAAGGGGGTCATGCTCAAGGTGATCAGCAAGAAGGTCAACGCGCCCAGGCCCAGGCGATCAACCAGGATCTTGCCCGGATCCGGCCCAAGGGCTTGCATGGCCGCTTCATATAACCACCACAGCGGCCAGATACTGGCCAGGATGAAGATGCCGAGTCGAAACAATGGATAACGCATCAGTAGTTCTTCCGCAGATCGAGGCCGCTGTACAGCCCTGCCACTTCTTCGGCATAGCCATTGAACATCTGCGTTGGCCGCACGTTGGGGCTGAACAGGCCGCTGGGCAGGCGCCGCTCACGCGCCTGGGTCCAGCGCGGGTGATCGACCTCGGGGTTTACGTTGGCGTAGAAGCCATACTCTTCCGGGGCAATCGCCTGCCAGGTGGTGCGCGGCTGCGCTTCAACCAGGCTGATGCGCACGATCGACTTGATGCTCTTGAAGCCGTACTTCCACGGCACCACCAAACGCAACGGTGCACCGTTCTGGTTGGGCAACTCGCGCCCGTACATGCCGACAGCGAGGATCGCCAGCGGGTTCATTGCCTCATCCAGGCGCAAGCCTTCTATATAAGGCCAGTCGATCAGGGCAAAGCTTGAGCGCTGGCCGGGCATGCTCTTCGGGTCTTGCAGGGTTTCGAAGCGAATGAAGCGTGCCTTGGACGTTGGCTCGACCTGCTTGAGCAGCGCCGACAACGGAAAGCCCAGCCAGGGTATGACCATCGACCAGGCCTCCACGCAGCGCAGCCGGTAGATACGCTCTTCCAGTTGGTAGGGTTTCATGAAGTCTTCCAGGGCATAGCGCCCGGGCTTGCCGACTTCACCATCCACCACCACTGTCCATGGCTCGGTTTTCAGGCTGCCGGCATTGGCTGCCGGATCGCCCTTGTCGGCGCCGAACTCGTAGAAGTTGTTGTAGTGGGTGGCATCCTTGAACGGCGTGATGGCTTCGCCCGGCGCCGTCACGGCTTGCCACTTGGTAGCGGCGAGCTTGTCGCTGAACCAGCCTGGCGCCCTGCCCGCCTCGACATCGGCATAGCGCGACGCGTCGGCAGCACCGGCCCACCGCGGCAGCGCAGTAGCGGCCAGGGCAGCCAGCGACCCGCCGAGAATGGCGCGGCGCGAGACATAAAGGGATTCGGGGGTGATTTCCGACTCTTTGCAATCGGAGGCTTTGGACAGCTTGATGAGCATGATGGCTCCGTAGAACTGGAGGACTGATGCACCAGTAGACTACGGAGCCCTAGCGAAATTACATCACTCGATGTTTTTCCGCCGACGCATGCGCAACAGGTATTGCACAGGGCCGGAGGCCGCATAGCCGAGGAACACCAGCAGCAGGATGCGCGGTGGGTCACTGAAGACTACCGCGAACACCAACACCACGGCGAGGATCGCTACGAACGGCACGCGCCCCTTGAGGTCCAGCTCTTTGAAGCTGTTGTACTTGATGTTGCTGACCATCAGCATGCCGGCCGCAGCCACCAGCAGCGCCACCAGGAACGACAGCTTCGAACCCTGGATGCCATAGTCGCTGAAGGCCCAGACGGTACCGGCCACCACACCGGCCGCAGCCGGGCTGGCGAGGCCGATGAAGTAACGCTTGTCGGCCTTGCCGACCTGGGTGTTGAAGCGCGCCAGACGCAGCGCGGCACCGGCAACATAGATGAAGGCAACCATCCAGCCGACTTTACCCATGTCACCCAGGGCCCAGCCGAACGCGAGCAATGCCGGGGCAACACCGAAGGCGACCATGTCCGACAGCGAGTCGTACTCGGCACCGAAGGCGCTCTGGGTATTGGTCATGCGTGCCACGCGGCCGTCCAGGCCATCGAGGACCATGGCGACGAAAATGGCGATGGCGGCGAAGGCGAAATACTTGCTCGCTTCGCGCGGATCACCCGCACTGAGGGCCGCCTGGGCGCTCATGGAGTTGATGATCGAATAGAAACCGGCGAACAGGTTCGCAGTGGTGAACAGGTTGGGCAGCAGATAGATGCCGCGATGCCGAACCTTGCGTCCTTCGGCGTCATGCCCTTCTTCAACATGCTCATCGATCGGTAGCAGGCTTTCGGCGTCAGAGGCCTTGTTCGGCTCTTCGGGACGTTCGCTCATGGACATTACCTTGCAACGGTGTGGAAAGTTTCGACAGACGTCTGCGACGAGGGTTCGCCGACAAACGATGAAGCTTTATACCAGAAGCTGACCGCCTAAACGAAAAAACGCGGCCGAAGCCGCGTTTTCATCGCATCAGGACAAGATCAGTTCTTGGCCTTGTCGACGATTTTGTTCGCCGCGATCCAAGGCATCATCGAGCGCAGTTGCTCGCCGATGACTTCGATGCCGTGGGCAGCGTTGTTACGACGCTTGGCGGTCATCGAAGGGTAGCCAGTGGCGCCTTCGCTGATGAACATCTTGGCGTATTCGCCGTCCTGGATGCGCTTCAGAGCGTTGCGCATGGCCTGGCGGGATTCGGCGTTGATGACTTCTGGGCCGGTCACGTACTCGCCGTATTCGGCGTTGTTGGAGATCGAGTAGTTCATGTTGGCGATACCGCCTTCGTACATGAGGTCAACGATCAGCTTCAGTTCGTGCAGGCACTCGAAGTAGGCCATTTCTGGCGCGTAGCCAGCTTCAACCAGGGTTTCGAAACCGGCTTTGACCAGCTCGACGGTACCGCCACACAGAACAGCCTGCTCGCCGAACAGGTCGGTTTCGGTCTCGTCCTTGAAGGTGGTTTCGATGATGCCGGTACGGCCGCCACCAACGCCAGCAGCGTAGGACAGGGCAACGTTCTTGGCATTGCCGGAAGCGTCCTGGTAGACCGCGATCAGGTCAGGGATGCCGCCGCCTTTGACGAACTCGGAACGTACAGTGTGACCTGGCGCTTTTGGCGCGATCATGATCACGTCCAGGTCGGCGCGTGGAACGACCTGGTTGTAGTGGATGGCGAAACCGTGGGAGAAGGCCAGGGTGGCGCCCTTCTTGATGTTCGGCTCGACTTCGTTCTTGTACAGCTGGGACTGGAACTCGTCCGGGGTCAGGATCATGACCAGGTCGGCAGCGGCAACAGCGGTCGCTACATCGGCAACTTTCAGGCCGTGAGCTTCGGCTTTGGCAACGGTGGCCGAACCTTTACGCAGACCGACAGTGACGTCCACACCGGAGTCTTTCAGGTTGCACGCCTGAGCGTGGCCCTGGGAGCCGTAACCGATGATGGCAACTTTCTTGCCCTGGATGATGGAAAGGTCACAGTCTTTGTCGTAATAAACTTTCATGAAAATACCCCTGTTATCTCGGCCCGTAAGGCCATCGCTAATTTTTTGAGTTAGATGCTGAGCACTTTGTCGCCACGGGCAATGCCGGTAACGCCGCTGCGCACTGTTTCGAGAATGGACGCGGTACCGATGGCCTGAATGAAGCTGTCAAGCTTGTCGCTGGCGCCAGTAAGCTGAACGGTATAGACGCTGCTGCTGACATCGACGATCTGCCCACGATAGATATCGGTGGTGCGCTTGATCTCAGCACGCTGGGCGCCCGTGGCCTTGATCTTGACCAGCATCAGTTCACGTTCGATGTGCGCGCTTTCCGAGAGGTCGACCAGCTTGACGACTTCAACCAGCTTGTTCAGGTTTTTGGTGATCTGCTCGATCACCTCATCATGACCGACCGTGGTCAACGTCAGACGCGACAGGGTCGGGTCTTCGGTTGGCGCCACCGTCAGGCTTTCGATGTTGTAGTTACGCTGCGAGAACAGACCGACCACGCGGGACAAGGCACCGGGTTCGTTTTCCAACAGCAGGGAAATAATGTGCCGCATGATTAGGTACGCTCCGTCTTGCTCAGCCACATATCGCGCATCGAGCCGTCTTTGATCTGCATCGGGTAGACGTGCTCGCTGTTGTCGACCTGGATATCGATGAACACCAGGCGATCCTTCATGGCGAACGCCTCCTCGAGCTTGGGCTTGAGGTCTTTCAGGCTGGTGATGCGGATACCCACGTGACCATAGGCTTCGGCCAGCTTGACGAAGTCAGGCAGCGATTCCATGTAGGAGTGCGAGTGACGGCTGTTGTAGGCCATGTCCTGCCATTGGCGAACCATGCCCAATACGCCGTTGTTCAGGTTGACGATCTTCACCGGCAGGTCGTACTGCAGGCAGGTAGACAGCTCCTGGATGTTCATCTGGATACTGCCCTCGCCGGTCACGCAGGCAACGTCCTGGTCCGGGAAGTTCAGCTTGACGCCCATGGCCGCAGGGAAGCCGAAGCCCATGGTGCCCAGGCCACCGGAGTTGATCCAGCGGTTGGGTTTGTTAAAGCGGTAATACTGCGCCGCGAACATCTGGTGCTGACCAACGTCGGAGGTAACAAAGGCATCGCCCTTGGTCACTTCGCAGAGGGTCTCGATCACGGTCTGCGGCTTGATCACGCTGCCGTCGCCCTTGTCGTAAGGGAACATGTCGCGACCGCCACGCCATTCTTCGATCTGCTTCCACCAGGCGTCCATGGCCGCCTTGTCCGGCTGCTCGCCGATTTCGCGCAAGGTCGCGACCATTTCGGTCAGTACGCTCTCGACCGGCCCCACAATCGGCACGTCGGCCTTGATGGTCTTGGAGATCGACGCCGGGTCGATGTCGATGTGGATAACCTTGGCGTTCGGGCAGAACTTGGCCGGGCCGTTGACCACGCGGTCGTCGAAACGCGCACCGACGGCGAAGATCACGTCAGCGTGGTGCATGGCCAGGTTGGCGGTGTAGCTGCCGTGCATGCCGAGCATGCCGAGGAACTGGCGGTCGGTACCCGGATAGCCACCCAGGCCCATCAAGGTGTTGGTGACCGGCAGGTTGAGCATCTGCGCAACTTCGGTCAGCGCGGCAGAGCCGCCGCCGAGGATCACGCCGCCACCGGCATAGACCACTGGGCGCTTGGCGGCCAGGAGCATCTCGGCAGCCTTGCGGATCTGCCCCGAGTGACCACGAACAGCCGGGCTGTAGGAACGCATCTTGACCTTTTTGGGGTAGACGTATTCGAACTTTTCCGCCGGGTTGGTCATGTCTTTGGGGATATCGACCACGACCGGGCCCGGGCGACCGGACTGCGCCAGATAGAAGGCTTTTTTCAGGACTTCAGGGATTTCCGAGGCATGTTTGATCATGAAGCTGTGCTTCACGATCGGCCGGGAAATACCGATCATGTCGGTTTCCTGGAAGGCATCGGTACCGACCATGGTGCTGGGCACCTGACCGGAGAGGATGACCATCGGAATGGAGTCCATGTACGCGGTGGCAATACCGGTGATGGCATTGGTCGCGCCTGGACCAGAGGTCACCAGTACCACGCCGGCCTTGCCGGTGGCACGGGCGTAACCGTCCGCCATATGGGTCGCTGCCTGCTCGTGACGAACCAGGATGTGGCTTACTTCCGGTTCTTTGAACAGGGCATCGTAAACATGAAGGAGAGCACCACCAGGGTACCCGTAGATGTGCTTAACGCCTTCGTCACGCAAAAAGCGGACGACCATCTCAGCGCCAGATAAAAGCTCCACGTTGTTCACCTCTAAAACGCCAGAATACCGTCCACGCTGGACGGGTCTTAATAGGTTTACTGCCAAGCAGAGCATGAGCGACGGAATCGCCGACTACGTCAGCACTGACTGAGCAAGTATTGGGAGCGCCCCAAAGTGTTGCGGGGTTTTCCCACCCAGCGCGAGGTAACGCGTTGCGGGGTGTTACAGGTCGGCGCGGGTGTGCGCCTCATGATCTGCTTAGCGGGTCTGCTTCTGGCAGTCCCTCTACAGCGGAATCTGGATTCTTCTTTTTCGGCGCGCGCAAGTCAAGAAAAATTATTGCCAATTTCGCGCAAGGACGATCAACAGCAACCACTAATACCAAAGACAGCAGCAGAAAAATAAACAATACAAATAAAAAGAGCCACAATCTGTGGCTCCAAGGGTGAAAAGAGGGAAATTCAGGCAGAAGGACTGATCAATTGGTCAAACTCTGCTAGCAGCCTGCGTAGCTCGCGGCTTTGCTCCGGGCGGTCGACGTATACCGTTTCAGCCATGACCAGGATGCCGGAGGCATTTGGCAACGGCAGCCCTTTCTCGAGAATCACTTTCATCTTCGGCAGGAAAATCCACTGCAGCCACTGATCGAAGTTCATGCTGTCGACGGCGAAGGGCACCGTGCTGGCCAACGCCTGGGCGCTGGGCGGCTCATCACTCCACCAGCCCTGGAGGCGCAGCTCATGCTCGATCAACAACAGGTGATCGGCGATATCGAGAATGCGCGGATCCATCACAGGTTGACCTGGGCTTTCTGCCGCGCCAACGCTGCGCCAGCTGAATCACCCTGTTTCTCGCGTGCCTGGGCAATGATGTTCCACAACCCGGCCTGCAGGTCGGGGCGGCCGTTGGCGTAGGTCAGTGCACGGCGCGCCAGTTGCTCGGACTGCGCGGCATCGCCCTGGGCCAGGCGCACCTGGGCCAGACGGTAGAGCACCTGCGGCTCACGCGGGGCAATGCGCTGGGCACGCTCCAGGCTCGACGAAGCGCCGTTGTAGTCGCCGCCGCTCTGTTGCTGCTGGGCGGTGGTCAACAGCGCCAGCACCGGGCCGTCGAGTTGTTCGTCAGCCGACAGGCCGCCGCTGGCAGCACTGGCGCGCGGAATCCCGCTCGGCGCGCTCGGGGCGCTGCTGCTCGGCATGGTGTAGCTGCCGGCGTTGGTCGAGCTGCTGTCGAATGGCGCCGAGCTGCTCGGCCCCGGGGTAATCGGTCCGGTGCTGATCGGTGCGGCGCCGGTGGATGCCGGGAACGTCTGGATCGGTGCAGCGCCGGCACCTTGCGGGACCATGACCATCACCCCGGAGTCCTGCGGCACGGCTTGCGCCTGGCGCGTACCGCTGTAGATCTGCGCAGGCGCGCCACGGTTGGCCGTGACCCGCTCACTGTTGGACACCCGGGTACTGGAATCGACCACGGGAATGGAGCCGCGCGGATTGCTGGCGCAGCCATTGAGCAAAGCCAGCGCCGTCAAGGCTGGAAACCACCACTTGTTCACTTCACACCCTCTTTAGGCTAGTGCTTAATTCATCCAACCCTTGACCCAGTCCATGACGGACTCGGCAGGGTCCGGCTCACCGCCACAGGCAGCTCCGGCCGGCGGTTCACTCCCACGAATATACGGCATCTGCACGGCGCCCGGGCAACTGGCGTCCGAGCCCTGGCCACTGTGCGGATCGACCCAGGCCTGAACCACGTTGTCGGGCTGCGGCATGTCCAGCGGCAGCGGGTCGGCCTTGCGCATGAAGCTGGTCCAGACCTGCAAGGCACCCGTGGCGCCGGTGAACGGTGTTTTACCGTTGTCGTCACGGCCCAGCCACACCACCGCCAGCAGGTCCTGGCTGAAGCCTGCGAACCAGCTGTCACGGGAGTCGTTACTGGTACCGGTCTTGCCCGCCAGGTTCAACGAGCCTGGCAGCACACTGTAGACCGAACGCCCGGTACCTTCGCGCATCACCCGCTGCATAGCGTTCTGCACCAGATAAATGGCGCCCGGGTCGAAGGTTTGCTGGATCTGGAACGGATAACGCTTGAGCGGCTCGCCTTCGGCGGTGAGCACGCTGCGAATGCCGCGCATCGGCGTATTGAAACCGCCATTGGCCAGGGTCTGGTACATGGTCGCAACCTGCATCGGCGACATCCCGCCGGCGCCCAGCAGCATCGACGGGAAGGCTGGCCAGTCAACGTTCACGCCCAGCCGGCCGATGGTGTTGAGCACGTTCGACACCCCCAACTCCAGGCCAAGCTTGGCCGTCGACAGGTTGTAGGAGTTGGCCAGGCCCTGATACAGATAGATGGTGCCGTGGGAACGCCGATCGTAGTTCTGCGGTTTCCACACCTGGCCATCGGCGCCTTTGACCGAAAACGGCTCGTCCTGCAGCCAACTGGTCAGGGTGTATTTGCTCGGTTTTTCCAGGGCGGTCAGGTACACCGCTGGCTTGACCAGCGAGCCGATTGGCCGCACCGCGTCGATGGCGCGGTTGAAGCCGGCAAATCCAGCCTGGCGGCTACCGATCAGGGCCTGGACTTCACCGGTTTCCGGGTTGGTCACCACCATTGCCGCTTCGACTTCATCCGCGCCCTTGCGCCCGGCCAGGCGCTTGAAGGTCTCGCCCATGGCCGCTTCGGACTTCATCTGCAGGATCGGGTCGAAACTGGTGAAGATGCGCAGGCCTTCTTCGGTCAAGTCCTCGTCGCGATAGTCCTGGCGCAGCTGGCGTTTGACCAGGTCGAGGAAGCCCGGGTACGAGCTGTCGGCCAGGCTGCCGCGCTTGGTCACGCCCAATGGCATCTTCTTGGCCGCTTCCACCGCTTCCGGGGTCGCCACGCCCTGCTCAGCCAGCAGGTCGAGCACCAGGTTACGCCGTACCGTCGCCCGTTCCGGGTAACGCCGCGGGTTGTAATAGGAAGGCCCCTTGACCATACCGACCAGCAAGGCGACCTGATGCAGCTTGAGTTCCGACAGCGGCTGGCTGAAGAAGAACTGACTGGCCAGGCCAAAGCCGTGCACGGCGCGCTGGCCGTCCTGGCCGACAAACACCTCGTTGAGGTAGGCCTCAAGGATTTCCCGCTTGTCGTAATGCAGTTCGAGCAACAACGCCATCATTGCTTCATTGAGCTTGCGGCTGAGGCTGCGTTCGTTGGTCAGGTAGAAGTTCTTCACCAACTGCTGGGTCAGGGTACTGCCGCCCTGGCGCATGGCGCCGGATGACGTGTTGACCCACACCGCCCGGGCAATCGACTTGGGCGATACGCCGAAGTGGTGATAGAAGTCGCGGTCTTCCACCGCCACCAGGGTTTCCAGCAAGTAAGGCGGCACCTGGTCGATCTTGATCAGGATGCGGTCTTCGAGGTTTTTCGGGTACAGGCCGCCGATCAGCAGCGGCTCCAGACGCACCACGTCGAGCTTCGAGCCGTTGGCGCCACTCAGGCTGGCAACGTAGTCGCCGGAAAAACGCACGCGCACGCCTTGCGCCGGCTCCATGCCTTCATAGAACTGGAAGCCACGGGTATTCAGATCGACGGTATTACCGTTGACCGCCGCCGCACCCGGGCCATTGGCGACGCTTTCGCGGCGATAGCCGAGGGCATCGAGCTCGATAAGGAAATCAGCCTTGCTCAGCTTCTGGCCGACGAACAGCTCCAGCGGCCGGGCGTAAACCTTGGCCGGAATCGTCCAGCGCTTGCCGGAGAACTTCTCCTGGACCACGGCGTCGAGGTAAATGGCATAGCCCGCCACCAGCACAAGGCCGACCAGGCTGAGCTTCAGGGCCCAGCCCAGCCAGGCACGCGAGCGGCCAGACGGGCGTTTTTTAGCGGTACGGGGGGATCGGGATCGAGTCATGGCGGCGGATTATACGCACTTTATCAATCATCGACAGGCGCCCTCCGGCGGTTTGCACCAGCCCCGCTTGCGGCCATAATGGCCGATTCGAATCTCCTGACCCAGAAGGATCGCCCGTGAGCCAAGCCTTGATCACAGCACTGCAGAATCCCGCCCTGTTCCCTCACCCGGTGAAGGCATTTCAGGTCATCGAGACGCATATCTCCTGGGTGCTGCTCACTGGTGACTATGCCTACAAGATCAAGAAGCCGATGAACTTCGGTTTCCTCGACTTCACCCAGTTATCCCAGCGCGCGCACTTCTGCGCCGAAGAGCTGCGCCTGAACCAGCGCCTGACCGAAGGCCTGTACCTGGAAGTGCTGCCGATCACCGGCAGCGTCGAAGCACCGCAACTGGGCGGCGAAGGCGAGCCGATCGAATACGCGCTGAAAATGCGCCAGTTCCCTCAGAGCCAGATGCTCAGCACCCTGCAGGCCAATAGCGAACTGACCGCCGCGCACATCGACCAGATGGCCGAACAGATCGCCCGCTTCCACCTGGCGGCGCCGAAGGTGGCCGTGGAGCATCCGCTGGGCACCCCGGACAGCGTCATGGCCCCGGTCGAGCAGAACTTCGAACAGATTCGCCCGTTCCTGTCCGACAAGGCCGACCTGCAACAACTGGATGCCTTGCAGGCCTGGGCCCAGGACAGCTTCAAGCGCCTGCACGGTCTGCTTGAGCAGCGTAAGGCAGAAGGTTTCATTCGCGAATGCCACGGTGACATCCACCTGGGCAACGCCACCCTGATCGACGGCAAGGTGGTGATTTTCGACTGCATCGAGTTCAACGAGCCGTTCCGCCTGACCGACGTCTACGCCGACGCCGCGTTCCTGGCCATGGACCTTGAAGACCGCGGCCTGAAATCGCTGTCGCGGCGCTTCATCAGTCAGTACCTGGAGCTGACCGGCGATTATGCCGGCCTGGAGTTGCTGAACTTCTACAAGGCCTACCGCGCACTGGTGCGGGCCAAGGTCGCCCTGTTCAGCATGCCGGCCAACGCCGATGCCGTGCAGCGCGCCACCACCCTGCGCACCTACCGCAACTACGCCAACCTGGCGGAAAGCTACAGCGCCATTCCGTCGCGCTTTTTGGCCATCACCCACGGTGTTTCCGCCGTCGGCAAGAGCCACGTGGCCATGCGCCTGGTCGATGCCCTGGGCGCCATCCGCCTGCGTTCGGACGTCGAGCGCAAGCGCCTGTTCGGTGAACAAGCCAGCGCCAATGCCGGCCAGTTGCAAGCCGGCATTTATAGTGCAGACGCCAGCCAGGCCACCTACCAGCGCCTGCATCAGCTGGCCGAAACCATCCTGCGTGCCGGCTTCCCGGTGGTCATCGACGCCACTTACCTCAAGCACGACCAGCGTCAGGCCGCAGCCGGCGTTGCCAGCGAAACCGGTGTGCCGTTCCTGATCCTCGACTGCAATGCACCGGATGCGGTGATTGCCAGTTGGCTGGCCCAGCGTCAGGCCGATCAGAACGATCCGTCGGACGCCACCCTCGAAGTGGTCAAGGCTCAGCAGGCCAGCCGTGACCCGCTCAGCGCCGAAGAGCTGCTGCAGAGCAAGCGGGTGGAAACCAACGAAAGCGGCAGCCTCGACCTGCTGGTCAAACAGATCCGCCAGCGCCTGCCAGGGCTGTAATGCACCCCGAGACGTGAAGCAGTCGACACTTCACGCCTGATTCCGAGCACCTCCGCAATGGTGGCACTATAGTGTCACCATAAGCTCAAACAAGGAGGTGTCTCATGAGTCAGCCACGGCAACTGGACAGCGCGCTGTATGCATTGGTGCATGACGAACAGATCACCAGCTTCAACCGCGAGAAGCCCAGGGACGGCACCGTCGACTTTCGCGGCGGTGATTTCCGTGGGCTCGACCTGCGCGACCTGGACACCACCGGCATCGACTTCACCGATGCCTACTTCCGTGCCTCCGACCTGCGCGGCCTGGACTTGCGGCACAACAGCCTGGAAGGCGCCAGCCTTGCCCATGCGCAGATTTCCGGCACCTACTTTCCCAGCGAACTGAGCGCCGACGAGATCCTCATGTCGGTCAATTTCGGCACCCGCTTGCGCTACCGTACACGCTGATACCAACGAGCGAAACGCCCGCGGGCTGCGGCCTTGCGGGCGGTTTTCGGCTACCCGTCGGCACGCGGATGGCAAAACGCCGCGTATTTCCCAAGTGCCGCTACACTCCTCATTGACCTGCCGCGATTCCTCAATCAAGACCCGTTCAGCCGTCGCAAGGAGGCTTGATGAACGATGAACTCCAGCATCTGAAAAACCTTGGCAAGACTTCTGCGCAGTGGCTGCATGCGGTCGGCATCCACAGCGCTTCGGACCTACGCCGGCTGGGTGCGGTCAATGCCTACAAGGCCGTGCGCACCCGAGGCTTCCGGGCTTCGAAGGTGCTGCTCTATGCAATCGAAGGCGCCTTGCTCGATGTGCACTGGAATGACATTCCGGCCGAACGCAAGGAAGCCTTGAACCAGCAACTGGACGGTAAAGCGGGTGTACAGAAAAATAATCGAGAATATTAAGCCACGGCGCTTGACTCGATAATGAGAATCGTTATGATTATCACAACTGGTCGCGAGACTGGTTGGGTAACCTGAAAGCCCCTGGTTCGGACTCTCAGATTATCTCCTCATCAGGCTAATCACGGTTATTGACCCGGCACTTTGCCGGGTCTTTTTTTGCCTGGTATTTTTCCTCGCGTTGGCCTCCGGGGCGCCCTAGCGGGCGATGATCAGCGGGTGCCCGCGCTCAGGGTGGGGTTGTACCAATACGTCGATGCCGAACACAGCCTTGAGTGAATCCGGGCGCAATACCTGCTGCGGGGTATCCAGGGCGTGGGCGCGGCCCTGCTCGAGCAGCAGGATGCGGTCACAGTAGCGCGCGGCAAGGTTCAGGTCATGCAGGATGACCAGCACTGCAGCACCGCGGTCGGCGAACTCGCGCACCGCTTGCAAGGTGGTGTGCTGGTGCAACGGGTCGAGCATCGAAGTCGGCTCGTCGAGCAACAGGATTCTGCCCCCCTCCCCTGGCCACAGCTGCGCCAGCACCCGGGCCAGGTGCACGCGTTGACGTTCGCCCCCGGAGAGCGCCAGGTAACTGCGCCCGATCAGATGGCTGGCATCGGCGGCCTGCAAGGCCAGGTCGATGATCTGCTGGTCGCGTTCAAAGCCGCTGTTGTGCGGCAAGCGCCCCATACCCACCACCTCTTCGACCTTGAAGGCAAAACCCAGGCTGGACACCTGCGGCAATACTGCCAAACGCTGGGCGCGCTGCTGACCGGGCCAGTCACATAGACCTCGCTCATCCAGGGTCACTCGCCCTTCGCTGGCACTGAGCTCACCACACATCACCCCCAGCAGGCTGCTTTTACCCGCGCCGTTAGGGCCCAACACACCTAGCACCTGGCCGGCTTCCAGCACCAGGCTGATATCGCTCAGCACCTGGTTTGAGCCCCGGCGCAGCGACAGATTCTCGACTCGCAACATCAGGCACGCCCTCGCAGCAGCAAGTAGAGGAAGAACGGTGCGCCGATAAACGCGGTGACAATACCGATGGGCAGTTCCGCAGGCGCCAGCGCCAAGCGGGCGACCAGGTCGGCGAACAACAATAGTGAAGCGCCAGCCAACAGCGATGCCGGTAGCAGCACGCGGTGATCAGGCCCCGCCAGTAGACGTACCAGATGCGGCACCACCAGGCCAATAAAGCCGACCAGCCCCGCCGCCGCCACCGCCGCGCCCACCCCCAAAGCGGTGCAGAACACCAGTTCGCGCTTGAGTTTCTCAACCTCGATGCCCAAGTGCCGGGCTTCGGACTCGCCCAGCAACAGGGCATTCAAGGCCTGGGCCCGCCGCGGCAGCCACAGCGAAACGACGATGGCGACCAGCACCAGCGGCCACAGGCGCTGATAGCTCGCGCCGTTGAGGCTGCCCAGGTTCCAGAACGTCAAGGTACGCAAGGTGGCGTCATCGGCCAGATAAGTGAACAGCCCGACCGCCGCACCGGCCAAGGCGGTCAAGGCGATGCCCGCCAGCAACATGGTGGCGACATTGGTCTGGCCATCGCGCCGGCCGAGGCGATACACCAGCGCGGTCACCGCCAAGCCGCCAAGAAAGGCGCACAGCGATAACAGGTAGGGGCCGAACACCTCAGGAATGCCACCGACCCACGCGCCGCCGACAATCGCCACCGCCGCACCAAGCGCGGCGCCAGCGGAGACACCGACCAGGCCGGGGTCGGCCAGCGGATTGCGAAACAGCCCCTGCATCGCCACCCCGGTCAGCGCCAGCACCGCGCCCACAGCCACCCCCAGCAGGGTTCGTGGCAGGCGAATCTGGCCAAGGATCAGCTCGGCCTGCTCCAGCCCTTCTCCGGCCACCGGCAACCCGACCAGCCGCGCCCCGGCCCGCAGGGTATCGAGCAGTGGCAGGCTGACCGGCCCCAGCGCCAGCGACAACCAGATCGCCAGCAGGCACAACAGTGCCAGGGTGACGAACAGCGTGCGCGGTTTGATCAGCCGGTTCATCGGGCTGTCGGATAGAAGGCTGTGGACAGGTTCTGCAAGGTAGTCGGCAGACGCGGACCGAGCCCGCCGACCAGCAGGGTCGGGTCCAACTCGATCAGGCGATTGCTGCGTGCGGCGCGCGAGGCGCTCAGGGCCGGATTTTCCTTGAGCAATGCCTGCAAGGCCTGCTCGCCGCTGAGGCTACGGTCGGCAAACACCAGTACATCGGGATCGAGCGCCGCCAGTGCTTCAACCGAGAAGTTCTTGTAGCCTTCGTTATCGGCCAGGTTGCGCGCACCTGCCTGTTTGAGCAGCCAATCACCGGCGGTACCCTTGCCGGCGATCATGGGTTTGGCGCCGGCATGACCGACCAGCAGGATCACCCCAGGGGCGGCCTGACGGGTTTGCAGTTGTTTGATCTTGCCCTGCAAGGCAGCCAGTTGCTGGCGGTAGTCGGCAAACAACTGCCGGGCCTGGTTCTCGTTGCCGAGCAAGCGCCCCAGTTGCTGCAGGTTGGTTTCGACTGCCGCCAGATCAGCCTTGCTGGAAAGCAGTTCGACCTTGACCCCGGCGCCACGGATTTGCGCCAGCACTGGCGGCGGCCCCATTTCCTCGGTCCCCACCAGCACATCCGGGCGCAGGCTCAGCACACCTTCGGCAGACAACTGGCGCTGGTAGCCGATGCTCGGCAAGGCCTTGAGCGACTCAGGATGCTGGCTGGTGGTATCGACCCCCACCAGTTTCTGCTCCCCTCCCAGCGCTGCAACCCACTCACTCAAAGCCCCACCGGCGCTGACCCAGCGCTGCGGCAAGGCTTCAGCCTGGGCCAGGGTGTTGAACACAAGACCGGCACACAGGGCGATCAGGCGGGCACTTGGGCGCATAACAGGCTTCCTTGAATGAGGAGGAACGGCAATCCGGGTGGATAATGCCGGGGACGCACGGTATAAAGCGTCCGATACGGCTGATGCAGGCAATTTGATAATTATTTGCATTTGCACGTCAAGCCGTCACTGTGACTTCAGGTAACCCCTCACCATGCATTTTCTTTGTCGTTCCGAACAACTGAGCGAAGGCCAGAGCCGCGGCTTCAGTGTCGATGACCTCGGGATTTTCGCGGTTCGACGTGCGGGCACTGTCTACCTGTACCGCAATTACTGCCCCCATCGCGGTATCCCCCTGAACTGGGAGCCTGACGCCTTTCTCGACAGCAGCGCCAGCCTGATTGCCTGCGGGCGCCATGGCGCGCTGTTTCTGATCGAATCCGGCGAATGCGTGGCGGGTCCCTGCGAGGGCGAGCAACTGACGGCCCTGGGCTGCCGCGAAGACAGCCAGGGCATCTGGCTTATCGACTGAGCAATACCGGCAACGGCCGATCGATATAGACCTGCTCGCCATCGATCCGCGTGCCATAGGCAAGCACCTCGACGCCGTCGGCCACCGCAGCGCGTAGCGCATCGGCATAGGCCCTGTCGATCTCGTCGGCCGGGCGTACGGCTTCGACACCGCTCAGGTTCACGCAATACAGCTGCACCGCACGCACACCCTGGCGAGCCAAGGCTGCCAGTTCACGCAGGTGCTTGGCGCCGCGCTGGGTCACCGCATCGGGGAAGGCGGCCACGCTGCAATCATCGAAGCCCAGGGTCACGCTCTTGACCTCGACGTAGGCCGGCCCCTCGGCGAACTCCAGGCGAAAGTCCACCCGGCTGTTCTCCTCGCCATAGGCCACCTCGCGCTTGAGCCCGGTAAAGCCTGCCAGTTCACTGATGATCCCGGCGCGCAAGGCTTCTTCAACCAGGGTGTTGGCCCGCCCGGTGTTCACACAGGCCAGGCGCCCCTGCGGGGTTTCACTGATTTCCCAGGTGCCGGGCAGCTTGCGCTTGGGGTCGTTGGAACGACTGAACCAGACCTGGCCGCCCTCGACCATGCAATTGAACATCGAGCCGGTGTTGGGGCAATGGATGGTCATCTGCTCGCCGTTGGCCAGTTCGATATCGGCCAGGAAGCGCTTGTAGCGGCGCAGCAAACGTGCGGTTTCGAGTGTGGGTGAAAAACGCATCAGCCTTGCCAGCTCCGCAGTCCGCGGGCAATTCGCTCAACCGCTTGCTGCAAGCGCGGCAAGCTCTGGGTGTAGGCAAAGCGTACATGGTGCCCGGCCTGGTGGCGGCCGAAGTCCAGGCCCGGGGTGAAGGCCACATGCTCGGTTTCAAGGAAGTGCTGGCAGAAGGCAAAGGCATCACCGCCAAAGGCGCTGATGTCGGCGTACAGGTAGAACGCGCCCTGAGGCTCGACGGCAATCCTGAAGCCCAGTTCACGCAAGGCCGGCAAGAGAAAGTCGCGACGGCGGGCAAATTCCGCTCGCCGTTCTTCGAGGATGGCCAGGGTCCCGGGCTGGAAACATGCCAATGCCGCATGCTGGGCCATGCTCGGTGCACTGATGTAGAGGTTCTGCGCCAGTTTCTCCAGGTCAGCCACTGCCGCCGGTGGCGCAACCAGCCAACCCAGGCGCCAGCCGGTCATGCCGAAATACTTGGAAAAACTATTAAGGACGAAGGCTTCGTCGTCGACTTCCAGCACACTCGGTGCATCCATGCCGTAGGTCAGGCCGTGGTAGATCTCATCCACCACCAGGTGACCCTTGCGCGCACGGGTAGCGGCCGACAGGCCGGCCAGTTCGTCGCGATCAAGCACCGTGCCGGTCGGGTTGGCCGGCGACGCCACCAGGGCGCCGACGGTGTCCTGGTCCCAGTAGCGCTCGACCAGATCGGCGGTCAATTGATAATTCACCTCTGGCCCCACCGGCACCAGTTGCGCAGCACCTTCGACCAGGCGCAGGAAGTGCCGGTTGCACGGGTAGCCCGGGTCGGCGAGGAGCCAGTGCTTGCCCGGATCGACCAGCAGGCTGGCAGCCAGCAGCAAGGCGCCGGAGCCGCCCGGGGTAATGAGGATGCGTTGCGGGTCGATGCTCAGCCCGTAACGCTGCTGGTAGAAGGTGGCAATGGCCTCACGCAGCGCCGGCAGCCCGCGGGCGGCGGTATAACGGGTATGCCCCTGGGCCAGCGCGGCCTGGCCGGCCTCGATGATAGGCGCCGCGGTGGTGAAGTCCGGTTCGCCGATTTCCAGGTGGATCACGTCGCAACCGCTCGCCTGCAGCTCGTTGGCGCGGGCCAGCAGGGCCATCACGTGGAAAGGTTCGATGGCGCGGCTGCGCGCACTGTAGGGCTGGGCCATTAGCCTTCTCTCAAAAGGGTCTAGAATAATGATTCTACCCATGCGCCGGGTCGAACGTGTGGCAAAAGCTGCGGTCCACTGCAAAGATCTTCAAGGCTTGGTGCCATTGCCCCGGCCTTGACAACCGGGAGTAGCGCACCCCGGTTCGATCTGGTAAGTTCGGCGGCTCGCAGTCGCAGGGCCGGCGGGCGCCGGAGATGGAGCAGCCTGCGCAATGGATTAGAAAAGTGAGAGGCGGTCTATTCATGTCCACCCTAGAAAAGCAAAAAGCCAGTCAGACCATGTACGGTGTCGAACCCTATAAGGAAACCAAGGGTGAAGAGTACATGGGCGACCCCATGCGCAAGCACTTCACCATGCTTCTCGGTGCGTGGAAGCAGGAGCTGATGACCAGTGTGGACCGGACTGTGGACCACATGAAAGACGAGGCAGCCAACTTCCCGGACCCCGCCGATCGCGCCAGCCAGGAAGAAGAGTTTGCCCTGGAACTGCGCAACCGTGATCGCGAGCGCAAGCTGATCAAGAAAATCGACAAGACCCTGCAGAAGATCCAGGACGAAGAGTACGGCTGGTGCGAAGCCTGCGGCGTTGAAATCGGCCTTCGCCGACTGGAAGCCCGCCCGACCGCCGACCTGTGTTTTGACTGCAAAGAGTTGGCCGAGAAAAAGGAAAAGCAAGTCGGCAAGGCGTGATGCCAGCAACTTGCAACGCAACGGGGCGCTCAAAGCGCCCCGTTTGATTTACAGGCTCCACACCCCATGAACGACTCCAGTTATATTGGGCGCTTCGCCCCTACCCCCAGTGGTTACCTGCACTTCGGCTCGCTGGTCGCGGCCCTGGCCTCGTGGCTGGACGCCCGTGCGGTCGGCGGCACCTGGCTGGTGCGCATGGAAGACATCGACCCGCCCCGCGAAGCCCCCGGTGCCCAGGCAGCGATCCTCAACACCCTTGAAAGCTACGGCCTGGAATGGGACGGCGAGGTGGTGTACCAGAGCCAGCGCCACGAGGCCTATGCCGAAGTGCTCGAGCGCCTGTTCCGTCAGGGCCTGGCCTACGCCTGCACCTGTTCGCGCAAGCAGCTCGAAGGTTACAACGGTGTTTACCCAGGCCTGTGCCGCAACGCCGGGCATAGCCGCGAGAATGCTGCCATCCGCCTGCGGGTGCCGGAGCTTGTCTACCATTTCGATGACAGGGTACAGGGCCATTTCCAGCAGCACCTGGGGCGCGAAGTCGGTGATTTCGTCATTCGCCGCCGTGATGGCCTGTACGCCTATCAACTGGCCGTGGTGCTGGATGACGCCTGGCAGGGGGTGACCGATATCGTCCGCGGCGCCGATCTGCTCGACAACACCCCGCGCCAGCTGTATCTGCAGGAACTGCTGGGGCTGGCGCAACCGCGCTACCTGCATGTGCCGCTGATCGTACAGCCGGACGGGCACAAACTGGGCAAGTCCTACCGCTCGCCGCCCCTGGCCGCCGACCAGGCCACTGCGCTGCTGCTGCGGGCCCTGCGCGCGCTGGGCCAGACGACCGAAGCGGGCATGGAGCAAGGCACTCCGGCCGAAGTACTGGCCCATGCCGCACTGCACTGGAACCCCGACATCCTGCCCCGGCGCTTGAGCGTGCCCGAGGCCGACCTGCGCTGATTCCCTTCTGATCCGCCCCCACCACAGACAGTTACCCCGACGCAGAAAGCCTAGTAAATTCAATTCTTTGGCAAAAACGCACAAGCCCGTTACCATCGCCGCAGCCATTTGCGCCAATAATAAGTCCAAGCCGCAGCGTCCTTACCTTTGAGGCCAGCATGTATATCTATCGTTTGGTCCTGCTTCTGGTCGTGGGGATCTACCTGTTCTCCCCGGCCATCATGGACTGGTGGATCGAGCCAACCGGTGCCTGGTATCGCCCTTACCTGCTCTGGCTGATCCTGATCGTCGTGACCTTTATCCTGCAGAGCCAACGTGATGCCGATGAGCTTTAGCCTGACCCAGATGATCCTGATCAGCGCCGCCTACCTGCTGGTGCTGTTCGGCGTGGCCTGGGTCAGCGAACGCGGAATGATCCCGCGCTCGATCATCCGCCACCCGCTGACCTACACCCTGTCGCTGGGCGTCTATGCCAGTGCCTGGGCCTTCTATGGCTCGGTGGGCCTGGCCTACCAGTATGGTTACGGCTTTCTCGCCTGTTACCTGGGGGTGTCCGGCGCTTTCTTGCTGGCGCCGGTACTGCTCTATCCGATCCTGAAGATTACCCGCACCTACCAGCTGTCATCGCTGGCCGACCTGATCGCCTTTCGCTTTCGCAGCACCTGGGCCGGGGCGCTGACCACCGTATTCATGCTGATCGGCGTGCTGCCGTTGCTGGCGCTGCAAATCCAGGCGGTAGCCGACTCGATCAGTATCCTCACGGGCGAGCCCGTCAAGGCGCGGGTGGCCTTTGCCTTTTGTGCCCTGATCACCCTGTTCACCATCTTCTTCGGCTCCAGGCACATCGCCACGCGGGAGAAACACGAAGGCCTGGTGTTTGCCATTGCCTTCGAGTCGGTGATCAAGCTGCTGGCCCTGGGCGGCATCGGCCTCTATGCCCTGTACGGTGTGTTTGGCGGACCGCATCAACTGGAAGTCTGGCTGCTGCAGAACCAGACTGCCCTCGCCGCGCTGCACACACCGTTGCAGGAAGGCCCCTGGCGTACCCTGTTGCTGGTGTTCTTCGCCTCGGCGATCGTGATGCCGCACATGTACCACATGGCCTTTACCGAGAACCTCAACCCGCGCTCACTGGTCAGTGCCAGCTGGGGCCTGCCGCTGTTCCTGCTGCTGATGAGCCTGGCGGTACCGCTGATTCTCTGGGCCGGCCTGAAGATGGGCGCCAGCACCAGCCCGGAGTACTTCACCCTGGGCCTGGGCATCGCCGCCAACAACCAGGCGCTGGCGTTGCTGGCGTACATCGGCGGGCTATCGGCCTCCAGCGGGCTGATCATCGTCACCACCCTGGCACTCTCGGGCATGGCCCTCAACCACCTGGTGCTGCCGCTGTACCAGCCGCCGGCCGAGGGCAACATCTACCGTTGGCTGAAGTGGACCCGACGGGCGCTGATCGTCGCCATCATCGCCGCCGGTTTTGGCTTCTACCTGACCCTGGGCAGCCAGCAGGACCTGGCCAATCTCGGTATCGTCGCCTTTGTCGCCACCTTGCAGTTCCTGCCGGGCGTACTCTCGGTACTGTACTGGCCCACCGCCAACCGCCGCGGCTTCATCGCCGGCTTGCTGGCCGGCATCCTGGTGTGGATGGTGACCATGCTGTTGCCGCTGGTGGGCAACCTGCAGGGCTTCTACATCCCGCTGCTGAACATGATCTATGTGCTCGACGACACCAGTTGGCACATGGCCGCGATCGCCTCGCTGGCGGCCAACGTGCTGCTGTTCACCCTGATCTCGCTGTTCACCAACGCCAGCAGCGAAGAAGTCAGTGCCGCCGAGGCCTGTGCGGTGGATAACGTCCGTCGCCCGCAGCGCCGTGAGCTGCACGCCGCTTCGCCGCAGGAGTTCGCCACCCAGTTGGCCAAGCCCCTGGGCGCCAAGGCTGCGCAGAAGGAAGTCGAGCAGGCCCTGCGCGATCTCTACCTGCCGTTCGACGAGCGCCGCCCGTATGCCCTGCGCCGCCTGCGCGACCGCATCGAAGCCAACCTGTCGGGCCTGATGGGCCCAAGCGTGGCCCAGGACATGGTCGAGACCTTCCTGCCCTACAAGTCTGGTAACGAAAATTACGTTACCGAAGACATCCACTTCATCGAGAGCCGCCTGGAAGACTACCACTCGCGCCTGACCGGCCTTGCCGCCGAGCTCGACGCCCTGCGCCGCTACCATCGCCAGACCCTGCAGGAACTGCCAATGGGCGTCTGCTCGCTGGCCAAGGACCAGGAAATCCTGATGTGGAACAAGGCCATGGAAGAGCTTACCGGTATCCCCGCCAAGCGCGTGGTCGGCTCGCGCCTGGCGACCATTGCCGAGCCTTGGCGCGGCCTGCTGCTGGGCTTCATCAACGTGCCCGACGAACACCTGCACAAACAGCGCCTGGGCCTGGACGGTCAGACCCGCTGGCTGAACCTGCACAAGGCGGCCATCGACGAGCCGCTGGCACCGGGCAACAGCGGCCTGGTGTTGTTGGTCGAGGACCTCACCGAGACCCAGGCCCTGGAAGACAAGCTGGTGCACTCCGAGCGCCTGGCCAGCATCGGCCGCCTGGCCGCCGGGGTTGCCCATGAGATCGGCAACCCGGTCACTGGCATCGCTTGCCTGGCACAGAACCTGCGCGAAGAGCGCGAAGAGGACGGCGAGATCACCGAGTTGAGCAGCCAGATCCTGGAGCAGACCAAGCGCATCTCGCGCATCGTCCAGTCGCTGATGAGCTTCGCCCATGCCGGCAGCCACCAGCACAGCGACGAGCCGGTGTGCCTGGCCGAAGTGGCCCAGGATGCCATCGGTCTGCTGGCCTTGAACCGGCGCAATTTCGAAGTACAGTTCTTCAACCTGTGCGACCCCGATCACTGGGTCGAGGGCGACCCGCAACGCCTGGCCCAGGTGCTGATCAACCTGCTGTCCAACGCCCGCGACGCCTCCCCGCCCGGCAGCGCGGTGCGGGTCAAGAGCGAAGCCAGCGAGCATACCGTCGACCTGATCGTCGAGGACGAAGGCAGCGGTATCCCGAAAAACATCATGGATCGTCTGTTCGAACCCTTCTTCACCACCAAGGACCCGGGCGAAGGCACCGGACTGGGGCTTGCTCTGGTCTATTCCATCGTGGAAGAGCATTATGGACAAATCACCATCGACAGCCCGGCCGATAGCCAGAGCCAACGCGGCACCCGGATCCGAGTGACCCTGCCGCGCCATGTCGTAGCGACGTCCGCTGTGAACTGAGACCGTCGAGAGAATTGAATCAATGCCGCATATTCTGATCGTCGAAGACGAAACCATCATCCGCTCGGCGCTACGCCGATTGCTTGAGCGTAACCAGTACCAGGTCAGCGAGGCCGGCTCGGTGCAAGAGGCCCAGGAACGCTTCAGCATTGCGACCTTCGACCTGATTGTCAGCGACCTGCGCCTGCCAGGCGCGCCCGGCACCGAACTGATCAAACTCGGCCAGGGCACCCCGGTACTGATCATGACCAGCTACGCGAGCCTGCGTTCTGCTGTCGACTCGATGAAAATGGGTGCGGTGGACTACATCGCCAAGCCATTCGATCACGACGAAATGCTCCAGGCCGTTGCGCGCATCCTGCGTGACCGGCAGAACACGCCGGCCGTTGCGACTGAACGTGGCAACGGCAAGGCCGCGCCTGGCGACAAGGCGGCGACCAGTACTGCGGCCAATGGCGAGATCGGCATCATCGGTTCGTGCCCGCCGATGCAGGACCTGTACGGCAAGATACGCAAGGTCGCGCCAACAGACTCCAATGTACTGATCCAGGGCGAGTCGGGTACCGGTAAAGAGCTGGTGGCCCGCGCGCTGCACAACCTGTCGCGACGAGCCAAGGCACCGATGATCTCGGTGAACTGCGCGGCGATTCCAGAGACCCTGATCGAATCGGAACTGTTCGGCCATGAGAAAGGCGCCTTTACCGGCGCCAGCGCCGGGCGTGCCGGCCTGGTCGAAGCCGCCGATGGTGGCACGCTGTTTCTCGACGAGATCGGCGAACTGCCACTCGAAGCCCAGGCACGCCTGTTGCGCGTCCTGCAGGAAGGTGAAATTCGTCGGGTCGGCTCGGTGCAATCGCAAAAAGTCGATGTGCGCCTGATCGCCGCCACCCACCGCGACCTGAAGAACCTGGCCAAGGTCGGCCAGTTCCGTGAAGACCTTTATTACCGCCTGCACGTCATCGCTCTCAAACTGCCGGCCCTGCGCGAGCGCGGCACCGACGTCAACGAAATCGCCAACGCCTTCCTCGCCCGCCAAAGTGCGCGGGTCGGACGTAACGACCTGCGATTCGGCCACGACGCTGAACAGGCGATTCGGCATTACTCTTGGCCAGGTAACGTGCGCGAGCTGGAAAACGCCGTGGAGCGCGCAGTGATCCTGTGCGAGAGCCCGGAGATTTCCGCCGACCTGCTGGGTATCGACATCGAGCTCAGCGATCTCGAAGACGACGAGCCGTTCGCCGGCCTGTCGGGCGCCAGCAGCAGTGCCAACAACACCAGCCACGAGCCGACAGAAGACCTGTCGCTGGAAGACTACTTCCAGCATTTCGTCCTTGAGCATCAGGATCACATGACCGAGACCGAGCTTGCGCGCAAGCTTGGGGTCAGCCGCAAGTGCCTGTGGGAGCGGCGCCAGCGCCTGGGCATCCCGCGGCGCAAGAGCGGTGCCACCAGCGAGGGCTGAGCCGTTTCAGCGCTTTGCGCGGGTGGGCACAGGTAACACCGCTACCTTGCGACAAACTGTTACCGCACCACAAAGTCGTAACAAAAACCGGGGCTTACGGTAACGAAGCCCCGGTTTTTTTTCGCCTTGCGAACCGCTCAAAACCGCTCCAACCCCTTGTTTTACTGGGTTTTGAAAAAGTTGGCACGGCACCTGCTATATGTTTGGTACAAGAACAATAACAAGCACTGCAAAAGACAATAAAAATAAGACGAATCGGCTCACGCACAATAAGAACAAGACGGCGGAGGCGCAGCTAACTGATTCTTTTGGAGAGGAGTTGTATTTGGGGCTTGCCCCACAACCAGGCAGAGAACAATAAAAACTGCACTCAAGCAGGGCCTGAACTGGTTGGATCGCATGATCATTGCAACCTCAGCGACCAAAGCAATCCGTTTGCTCTTGATCCCGATTAGGGAGACCGCCCACAAGCTTTTTTTGTGGGCAGGGCACTCAACAAAAACAAAAAGCCCGGCAAAAAAACAATAAGAGCACGCAACTACTTCTTGGGGAGCTTCGGCTCCCCTTGTAGTTTCTGCCCGCCCCAGCCCGCCTGTGCGTCGTCCGACGCGACCGCCTACACCATCCTCCGAGTAAATGCTAGAATCCCCGCCCATCATGCGGCCATTCTTCGTTTTTGGCCGAACATTCCTTCAAACAGTGCATCCCATGCTGAAGAAGCTGTTCCAGTCGTTCCGTCCTCCCGTACGTGGCACGCACCACAAGCGCACCACGCCTGAAGTGATCAATAGCGGTCAACATTCGCTGCAACGTGGCCAGTTCAGTCGTCATGCGGTGAGTATCGTCGAGCGCCTGCAAAATGCTGGCTACCAGGCCTATCTGGTCGGTGGCTGCGTGCGGGACCAACTCCTGGGCATCACCCCCAAGGATTTCGACGTTGCCACCAGCGCCACCCCTGAACAGGTCCGCGCCGAATTTCGCAACGCCCGCATCATCGGTCGCCGTTTCAAACTGGTTCACATCCATTTCGGGCGTGAAATCATCGAAGTCGCCACCTTCCGCGCCAACCACCCGGAAAGCGAAGAAGAGAACAGCCACACCTCGTCGCGTAACGAGAGTGGGCGGATTCTGCGCGACAACGTCTATGGCACCCTGGAAGAAGACGCGCAACGCCGCGACTTCACCATCAACGCCCTGTATTACGACCCGGTCAGCGAGCGCATCCTCGATTACGCCAACGGCGTGCACGATATTCGCAACCGCCTGATCCGCCTGATCGGCGACCCGACCCAGCGCTACCAGGAAGACCCGGTACGCATGCTGCGAGCCGTGCGCTTCGCCGCCAAGCTCAACTTCGGCATCGAAAAACACACCGTGCAGCCGATTCGCCAGCTGGCGCCAATGCTGCGCGAGATTCCGGCGGCTCGCCTGTTCGAAGAGTCGCTCAAGCTGTTCCTTTCCGGGCAGGCGGCCGACACCTTCGAAATGCTCGTTGACCTGGAGCTGTTCGACCCGCTGTTCCCGGCCAGTGCCGAGGCGCTGGAAGAGCACCCGACCTACACCCACACCCTGATCAGCCAGGCGTTGATCAACACTGACCTGCGCGTCAAGCAAGGCAAGCCGGTAACTCCGGCTTTCCTGTTCGCCGCCATGCTCTGGCCAGCACTGCCCGGTCGCGCCCTGCGCCTGCAGAGCCGTGGCATGCCACCGATTCCGGCCATGAACGAAGCGGCCCACGAACTGATTGCCGAACAGTGCCAGCGCATCGCAATCCCCAAGCGTTTCACCATGCCGATCCGCGAAATCTGGGACATGCAGGAACGCCTGCCGCGGCGCAGTGGCAAACGTGCCGACCTGTTGCTCGACAACCCGCGCTTTCGCGCCGGTTACGACTTCCTGTTGCTGCGTGAAAGTGCGGGTGAAGAAACCGATGGCCTGGGCCAATGGTGGACCGACTATCAGGACTGCAACGACAGCGAGCGTCGCGACATGATCCGCGAGCTGGGCAGCCGTGATGAAGGTGCCGGTGCCGGTGCCGGCCCGCGCAAACGCAAGCGCAGCCCGAGCAAGCGCAAGCGCGCCGACAGCGCTGCAGGCGAGTAACAGATGATCCGCGCCTTTATTGGCCTGGGCAGCAACCTGGCCGATCCCGAACAGCAACTGCGCAGCGCCGTCGAGGCGCTGGGGCAGTTGCGTGACAGCGCCCTGGCCGCGGTTTCGGCCTTCTACAGCAGCGACTCGCTGTCACCGGGCCAGCCGCGCTACACCAACGCCGTGGCGGCGCTGGATACCGCCGTTGCGCCGCTGGACCTGCTCGATGCGCTGCAAGCCATCGAGGCCGATCAGGGCCGCGAACGCAAGGAACGCTGGGGCCCGCGCACCCTCGACCTGGACATTCTGTTGTACGGCGACCAGGTTATCGATGTGCCGCGCCTGAAAGTGCCGCATTACCACATGCAGGCACGACCGTTCGTCCTCTACCCCCTGGCCGAACTGGTCCCTGAAGACTTCCGCCTGGCCGATCAACGGCCCCTGTCCCAATTACTGGCAGATTGCCCGTTCGTCGGTCTGGAACGCCTGTAGCCGGGCGTTCCCCCAGCCGGTAACGCCCGTAACAGCGCATTAGTAACAATGCGGTAACAGGGTAATTGACTTCAGCCCCCTCGCTCACGACTATAGGCGTCCCGTGGCGCCCCGAGCGCCGCAAAAAGGCGTATATAGGCCTGGAACAGGTCGTAATTCAAACACCACGATCGATGATGTGCTGTTCCAGAAGATGAATACACGCGTTGTACGCAGTCGTTTTTCACAGCGCCTGAACGAGGATTCCTTTTCATGCCAGAAGTAACCCTGACCACCCTGCAGAGCCTCAAGGCCAAGGGTGAGAAAATAACCATGCTGACCTGCTACGACGCGACCTTCGCCCAGGCCGCCAGCCGTGCCGGCGTGGAAGTATTGCTGGTGGGTGACTCCCTGGGCATGGTCCTGCAGGGCCATGACAGCACCTTGCCGGTAACCAATGCCGAGATGGCCTACCACACCGCCTGCGTCAAACGCGGCAACGAAGGTGCGTTGATTCTTGCCGACCTGCCGTTCATGGCCTGCGCCACCACCGAGCAGGCGTTCGCCAACAGCGGCGCGCTGATGCAGGCCGGCGCGCACATGGTCAAGGTCGAAGGCGCCGCCTGGCTGGCGGAAACCATCCGCCTGCTGGCCGAGCGTGGCGTACCGGTGTGCGCCCATATGGGCCTGACCCCGCAGACGGTGAACATCCTCGGTGGCTACAAGGTTCAGGGCCGCCAGGAAAACCAGGCACGGCAAATGCGCGCCGACGCCATCGCCCTGGAGCAGGCGGGCGCAGCCATGCTGCTGCTCGAATGCGTACCCACCGAGCTGGCTGCGGAAATCACCCAGGCGGTGAGCATCCCGGTCATCGGCATCGGTGCCGGCAGCGCCACCGACGGCCAGGTGCTGGTATTGCATGACATGCTCGGTCTGTCGCTGACTGGCCGGGTACCGAAGTTCGTGAAGAACTTCATGGCCGGCCAGAGCGATATTCAAGGCGCGCTCAAGGCTTACGTAACCGCCGTCAAGGATGTCAGCTTCCCCGGCAGCGAACACGGGTTCAGTGCATGAATACAGTCAAGACCGTCCGCGAACTGCGCGCCGCCGTGGCGCGCGCGCGCAGCGAAGGCAAACGCATCGGTTTCGTGCCGACCATGGGCAACCTGCACAGCGGCCATGCCGCACTGGTGACCAAGGCCGCACAACGGGTCGATTTCGTCGTCGCCAGCATCTTCGTCAACCCCCTGCAGTTCGGCCCCAGCGAGGACCTCGACAAGTACCCGCGGACCCTCGCCGCTGACCAGGAAAAACTGCTCCAGGCCGGCTGCCATCTGCTGTTCGCCCCGACCGTCGAAGAGATGTACCCCGACGGCATGGCCGGGCAGACCCGCGTCAGCGTCCCGCAACTGTCCGACGGGCTGTGCGGTGCCAGCCGTCCAGGCCATTTCGAAGGCGTGGCGACGGTGGTCAGCAAGCTGTTCAACATGGTCCAGCCGGACCTGGCGGTGTTTGGCCAGAAAGACTTCCAGCAACTGGCGGTGATCCGTGCGCTGGTGCGCGACCTGAACATGCCGATCCAGATCATCGGCGAGCCAACCGTGCGCGCCGAAGACGGCCTGGCGCTGTCTTCGCGCAACGGTTACCTGAGCGACGAACAGCGCGCCACGGCGCCTGTGCTGTATCGGGTACTGAGCCAGATGGCCGCGGCTATCGAACAGGGCGAACGCGACTATCCGGCGCTGATCGCCAACGGTCAGCAGCAACTGACCGCGGCAGGCTTTCGCCCGGACTACCTGGAAATTCGCCAGGCCCTGAGCCTGCGCCCGGCAGCACCGGAAGACCGTGACTTGGTAATCCTGGTAGCAGCCGTCCTGGGTAACACCCGCCTGATCGACAACCTGCACCTGACTCTCGACGACAAGTAAACAGGTCGCCCGCTGGAGCCTCTCCCTGTAACGCAGGTTGCATGCCTATAATTGGCATCAGCCTGCAAACAAGGCGCTGGTTCCAGTGTCCAAGGCAGTCCACGCAATAAGGAAACCTGCAGCGATGGCGTATTACCGCACCCCCCATGATGTTACTGCCCTGCCCGCCTGGCAGGCGCTCCAGCAGCACCGCGAAGCCATGCAGGCCTTCAGCATGCGCGACGCATTCAATGCCGAGCCCAAACGCTTCGAGCAGTTTTCCCTGAGCACCTGCGGGCTGTTCCTCGATTATTCGAAAAACCTGATCAACGGCCAGAGCCGCGACCTGCTGGTCAAGCTGGCCAACGAAGTAGGCCTGCAAGAGGCAATCAAGGCATTGTTCGCAGGCGAGATCCTCAACGCCTCCGAAGGCCGTCCGGCCCTGCATACCGCCCTGCGCCGCCCGGTGGGCGACAAGTTGAGCGTCAACGGCGTCAACGTGATGCCTGAGGTGCACAAGGTCCTCAACCAGGTCACCGAACTGGTTGGCCGCATCCATGATGGCCTGTGGCGCGGCTACAGCGAAAAGCCGATCACCGACGTGGTCAACATCGGCATCGGCGGCTCGTTCCTCGGCCCGGAGCTGGTCTCCGAAGCCCTGCTGCCTTACGCCCAGCGTGGCGTGCGCTGCCATTACCTGGCAAACATCGACGGCAGCGAGTTCCATGAGCTGTCGGCCAAGCTGCGCGCCGAAACCACGCTGTTCATTGTTTCGTCCAAGTCGTTCAACACCCTGGAAACCCTGAAGAACGCCCAGGCCGCACGCGCCTGGTACCTGGCCCAGGGTGGCTCGGAAGCCGAGCTGTACAAGCACTTCATCGCCGTATCCAGCAACAAGGCCGCCGCCGTGGCCTTCGGCATTCGCGAAGAGAACATCTTCCCGATGTGGGACTGGGTAGGCGGGCGTTACTCGCTGTGGTCGGCCATCGGCCTGCCGATTGCCCTGGCCATTGGCACGGCCAACTTCAAGGAACTGCTGTCCGGTGCCTACACCATGGACCAGCACTTCCAGAACGCGCCGTTCGAACAGAACATGCCGGTGCTGCTGGCCTTGCTCGGCGTATGGTACGGCAACTTCTGGGGCGCGCAGAGCCATGCGATCCTGCCGTATGACCACTACCTGCGCAACATCACCAAGCACCTGCAACAGCTGGACATGGAATCCAACGGCAAAAGCGTTCGCCAGGACGGCACGCCGGTCAACCACGACACCGGCCCGGTCATCTGGGGTGGCGTGGGTTGTAACGGTCAGCACGCCTACCACCAGTTGCTGCACCAGGGCACCCAGCTGATTCCGGCCGACTTCATCGTCCCGGTGGTCAGCTTCAACCCGGTCGCCGACCATCATCAGTGGCTGTACGCCAACTGCCTGTCGCAGAGCCAGGCACTGATGCTGGGCAAGACCCGCAGCGAAGCCGAAGCCGAGCTGCGCGACAAAGGCATGGCCGAAGCTGAAGTCCAGAAGCTGGCGCCACACAAGGTGATCCCGGGCAACCGCCCGAGCAATACCCTGGTGGTCGAGCGCATCAGCCCGCGTCGTCTTGGCGCGCTGGTGGCGATGTACGAACACAAGGTGTTCGTGCAGAGCGTCATCTGGGGCATCAATGCCTTCGACCAGTGGGGCGTGGAGCTGGGCAAGGAGCTGGGCAAGGGCGTTTACCAACGCCTGACCGGCGGTATCGAAGAGCCTGCCGAAGACGCTTCGACCCAGGGCCTGATCAACTTCTTCCGCAGCCGTCACCGCGGTTGATCGCCCGCGCTGCCCCTGGCCGAACGAACACGGCCAGGGGCAGCGGCTACACTGTCCTGACAAAAACAATCCGTCAGAACAGGACCCGCCATGTTCGATATCAGCGACTTTCCCCAAGCCGATGCGGTCAGCAAAGCGGCGCAACTGAGCCAGGCCGATTACCAGCGCCTGTACCGCCAGTCCATCGACGACCCCGATGCCTTCTGGAGCGAACAGGCCAAGGCCCTGGACTGGATCAAGCCCTGGAGCCAAATCCAGCAGAGCGACATGAATACCGGCCGGGCTGCCTGGTTCAAGGGCGCGCAACTGAACGTCAGCTACAACTGCATCGACCGTCACCTGGCCACCCGGGGCGATCAGCCGGCGATCATTCGTGAGGGCGACAACCCCACCGACTCCAGCGTCATCACCTACCGCGAACTGCACCAGCAGGTCTGCCGCCTGGCCAACGTGCTCAAGCAACGCGGGGTGAAAAAGGGCGACCGGGTGTGCATCTACATGCCCATGGTTCCGCAGGCGGCCTATGCCATGCTCGCCTGCAGCCGCATCGGCGCCATTCACTCGGTGGTGTTCGGTGGTTTCTCGCCGGATGCCCTGCGCGACCGTATTCTCGACGCCGATTGCCGTACGCTGATCACCGCCGATGAAGGCATTCGTGGCGGCAAGAGCGTGCCGCTGAAGAACAACGTCGACAAGGCCCTGCTCAGTTGCCCGGACGTCAGTACGGTGGTGGTGATCAAACGTACCGGCGGCGAGATCGACTGGAGTGAAGGTCGCGATCTCTGGTACCACGACGCAATCAAGCAGGTCAGTGATGATTGCCCACCCGAGCCAATGGACGCCGAAGACCCGCTGTTCATCCTCTACACCTCCGGCAGTACCGGCAAACCCAAGGGCGTGCTGCACACCACCGCAGGTTACCTGCTGCAGGCGGCGCTGACCTTCAGGAGCGTGTTCGATTACCGCGATGGCGAGGTGTTCTGGTGCACCGCCGACGTCGGCTGGGTGACGGGCCACAGCTATATCGTTTACGGCCCCCTGGCCAACGGCGCGATCACCCTGATGTTCGAAGGCGTGCCCAATTACCCCGATGCCTCGCGCTTCTGGCAGGTGGTCGACAAGCACCAGGTGAACATCTTCTACACCGCCCCCACCGCCCTTCGCGCACTGATGCGCGAAGGCCAGGGCCCGCTGGCGAGCACCTCGCGCAAGAGCCTGCGCGTGCTCGGCAGCGTGGGTGAGCCGATCAACCCGGAAGCCTGGGAATGGTACTTCGAGGCCGTCGGCGAAAAACGCTGCCCCATCGTCGACACCTGGTGGCAGACCGAAACCGGCGGCATCATGATCAGCCCGCTGGTGGGCACCCGGCGGGTCAAGCCCGGCTGCGCCACCCAACCGATGTTCGGCGTGCAGCCGGTGTTACTGGACGACAAGGGCACGCTGATCGAAGGCCCCGGCAGCGGCATGCTGGCAATCAAGGCCAGCTGGCCCGGGCAGATCCGCAGCGTGTACGGCGACCCGCAGCGAATGATCGACACTTACTTCAAGCCGCTGCCGGGTTACTACTTCACCGGTGACGGCGCGCGCCGCGACGAGGACGGCGACCTGTGGATCACCGGGCGCATCGATGATGTGATCAACGTCTCCGGACACCGCATCGGCACCGCGGAGGTCGAAAGCGCCCTGGTGCTGCACGACAGCATCGCCGAAGCCGCCGTTGTCGGGTACCCTCACGATCTCAAGGGGCAAGGCATCTATGCCTTTGTCACGCCCATGAATGGCGTAACCCCGGACGACAGCCTCAAGCAGGAGCTGCTGGCCCTGGTCAGCAAAGAGATCGGCAGCTTCGCCAAACCCGAGCTGATCCAGTGGGCGCCGGCACTGCCCAAGACCCGCTCAGGCAAGATCATGCGGCGCATCCTGCGCAAGATCGCCTGCAACGAGCTCGACAACCTCGGCGACACGTCGACCCTGGCCGACCCCAGCGTGGTCCAAGGCCTGATCGATAAACGCCTGAACATTTAAGCGGCAGCCTGTTTGGCTGCCTTGCAGACAAGGTAGCCATGGAAGCGATTCGCCGCCGTATCGAAACCCAGGTGATGAGCCTGACCGGTTTGTCCCTGGGGCAACTTGACCTGGAAAACCCCAAGGGTGACCCCGGGCTGTTCGGCCCGGGCAGCCTCAGCTGGCGCGTGCATGGCGACTTCCCAAGCATGTTGATCGGCGGCATCAGTGCCCTGCTCCTGCAACTGCTGCACCCGCTGGCGCTGGCCGGCGTGTGGGATCACTCCAACTTTCGCCAGGACCTGCTTGGCCGCCTGCGTCGCACCAGCCAGTTCATCTCCGGCACCACCTTCGGCTCGACTCAAGATGCCAACTGGCTGATCGAAAAAGTGCGCACCATTCACTTGCAGGTAGTCGGTAGCGCCGCCGACGGCCGGCCGTACGCGGCCAGCGATCCAGACCTGCTGACCTGGGTGCATGTAGCCGAGGTCAGCAGCTTCCTGGCTGCCCATAGGCGCTATCGCAACCCGCACATGCCGATCGCCGAACAGGATGCCTACTATGCCGAGATCGCCCTGATCGCCGAACGCCTGGGCGCCCGTAACGTGCCGCGCTCGCGCCAGCAGATTGCCGACTACCTGCAGGCCATGCGCCCACAACTGATCTGCGACGCCCGCAGCCAGGAAGTGGTGCAGGTACTGCTCGACGCACCGGCGCCTAGCCGCCTGGCCCAACCGGTGGGCGCCCTGATGCTGCGTGCCGGGATCGACCTGCTGCCCGACTGGGCCAGCGCAATGCTCGAGCTGAGCCAGAACCCGCTGCAACGCCGGCTGATCCGCCTGGGCATCAACAGCACCGCACCGGTCCTGCGCTGGGCCATGCGCGATGGTTCCGCCCACCGTGCCCGGCGGCGCATGGGTATCGCCTGAACGGTGCGCCAATAGCCCTCGCCCGGCCATCTATGCCACCATGCAGGTCTAGCCAGGCCCTGGGGCCTGAACCGTTCTGACGCCAAATCCAATAAGAGTGAGGACCTGCGCCATGCAAGATGTCGTTATCGTTGCCGCCACCCGTACCGCTGTCGGTAGCTACCAGGGGGCGCTGGCCAACATTCCCGCCGTCGACCTGGGCGCTGCGGTGATTCGCCAGTTGCTGACCCAGACCGGCATCGATGGCGAACTGGTCGATGAAGTGATTCTCGGCCAGGTACTGACCGCCGGTGCCGGGCAGAACCCGGCGCGCCAGGCCGCGATCAGGGCCGGCCTGCCTCACGCGGTGCCAGCCATGACCCTGAACAAGGTCTGCGGCTCGGGCCTCAAGGCCCTGCACCTGGCAGCCCAGGCGATCCGCTGCGGCGATGCCGAAGTGATCATCGCCGGCGGCCAGGAGAACATGAGCCTGGCCAACTACGTCATGCCCGGGGCCCGTACCGGCCTGCGCATGGGCCACAGCAGCCTGATCGACAGCATGATCAGCGATGGCCTGTGGGATGCGTTCAACGACTACCACATGGGCATCACTGCCGAGAACCTGGTGGAAAAGTACGGCATCAGCCGTGAGGAGCAGGACGCCTTCGCTGCCGCTTCGCAGCAAAAGGCAACCGCAGCCATCGAAGCCCGGCGCTTCGTCGATGAGATCACCCCGATCCTGATCCCGCAGCGCAAAGGGGATCCGCTTGCGTTTGCCACCGACGAGCAACCGCGTGCCGGCACCACCGCCGAATCGCTGGGCAAGCTCAAGCCGGCATTCAAGAAAGACGGCACGGTAACCGCCGGTAATGCCTCGTCGCTCAATGACGGCGCAGCCGCGGTGCTGCTGATGAGCGCCGCCAAGGCGCAGCAACTGGGCCTGCCGATCCTGGCGCGCATCAAGGCCTATGCCAATGCCGGGGTCGATCCGGCGATCATGGGCATCGGCCCGGTCAGCGCCACCCGCCGCTGCCTGGCAAAGGCCGGCTGGGACCTGGCGGACCTGGACCTGATCGAAGCCAACGAAGCCTTTGCCGCCCAGGCCCTGTCGGTGGGCAAGGAGCTGGGCTGGGACACCAGCAAGGTCAACGTCAATGGCGGCGCCATTGCCCTGGGCCATCCGATCGGCGCCTCGGGTTGCCGGGTGCTGGTAACCCTGCTGCACGAAATGATCAAGCGTGATGTCAGCAAGGGCCTGGCCACCCTGTGCATCGGCGGTGGTCAGGGCGTGGCCCTGGCAATCGAACGCTGATCAGCGCGGGAGGGGCCGCAACGGCCCCTCCCCTGGCTTGAACTGGTAAACTGCACGTCCGCAAACCAAGGCCACGTGCATGTCCCTCTTGAATCAGGCGCTGCGCGCCGCCCTCGACGCCCGCCTGGGCCTTCTCGCCGAACTGCATGCCCAGGGCACCGACTGCTATCGCCTGTTCCATGGCAGCCAGGAAGGCGCCAGCGGCCTGACCATCGACCGCTACGGCCCGCAGTTGCTGGTGCAGAGCTTCCACCACAGCCTCGAAACCAGCGCCTTGCTGGAGCTGCACGCCGCTGTCGAAGCGCACCTGGGCCTTGAGCTGCTGCTGGTCTACAACGACCGCTCCCAGGGCAACAGCCGCATCGACCGCCGCGACCCGGTGTACCAGGCCAGCGAGGCCGCGCTGGCCGATCACGTCGGCCACGAATGGGGCCTGAACTACCGGGTGCGTGGTCGCCATGCCGGGCAGGACCCACTGCTGTTTCTTGACCTGCGCAATGCCCGTGGCTGGGTCAAGCAGCACAGTGCCGGCAAAAGCGTGCTGAACCTGTTCGCCTATACCTGCGGTGTCGGCCTCAGCGCGGCGGCGGGCGGCGCCCGCGAGGTGTGCAACCTGGACTTTGCCGAAGGCAACCTGGCCGTCGGCAAGGAAAACGGCGCACTCAACCCGCAACTGCTGCCGATGAGTTTCATCCAGTCCGATTACTTCCCGGCAATCCGCCAGTTCGCCGGCCTGCCGGTCAGCCAGCGCCGCGGCCACACGCTGCCGTCGTACCCACGCCTGCAACAACGCCAGTTCGATCTGGTGTTTCTCGACCCGCCGGCCTGGGCCAAGAGCGCCTTCGGCACCGTCGACCTGCTGCGCGATTACCAGAGCCTGCTCAAGCCGGCACTGTTGAGCACCGCCGAGGACGGCGTACTGATCTGCTGTAACAACCTGGCCAAGGTCAATGTCGACGACTGGCGCGAGCAAGTGCTGCGCTGCGCCGACAAGGCCGGGCGGCCGGTACGCGACTGGCAGGTGCTCAAGCCCGCCGGCGACTTTCCGTCGCAGGACGGTCAGCCCCCATTGAAGACCTTGATTCTTCAGCTCTGAAACAAAAAATCGTTAATTTTCGGGGTATCTTCGGAACCGATTTTACGTGCCATACTCCAACCACTCCCGCTCGAGACAGACGACGCCACACATGCCCAAAGGATTGAAACGCGCCCTCGGCGCCATGCTGGCCGCAGTGGCCTTGTACAGCCTGCTAGGCTTTCTGATTCTCCCAGGGGTTGCCCTGCGTATCGTCAACCAGCAACTGGCCAATTACGCCACAGTACCTGCGCACCTGCAGCGGATCGAGCTCAACCCGTTCAGCCTCGAACTGACCCTCTGGGGCCTGCAGATCGGCGAGCCGGGCAAGGAGCAGGTCGGTTTTGAACGCCTGTACGCCAACCTGCAGCTCGACAGCCTGTGGAGCGGCGCCCTGCACCTGGACGGGGTCGAACTGGACAAGGCACGTACCGAGCTGCTGTTCGCCAAGGACGGCAGCCTCAACCTCACTCAGTTGTTCAAGCTGCCACCGAGCGAGCCCAAGCCTGAAGAGCCGGCCAGCGATCCATTCCCGCTGCGTATCGGCAGCATCAAGCTCAGCGAAGGCTACCTGCACTTCCAGGACCTGCGCCCGAGCGAGCCGATCGAGTTCCTCTACGACTCGATGAACCTGGAGCTGAAGAACCTCAGCACCCTGCCTGACGACAGTACCGAGATGACCCTGGTCGCCAATGGCCCGGCAGGCGGGCGCATCGACTGGTCCGGCAATTTCAGCCTGGTACCGATCGCCTCCGAAGGTACCCTGAAGGTCACCGACGGCAAGATGAAAGCCTTCTGGCCCTATGTCCGAGATGCCGTGCCGCTGGTGCTGGAAGAAGGCGTGGTCAGCCTCGATACCCACTACAAGCTGAATCTGTCCAAGGAAACCGAGCTGCTGCTGGACAACGCCTCGGTGAGCATCGCGCCCTTTGCCATCAAGGCCCCGGATGGCCGTCCGCTGGCGCGCCTGGCGCGTCTGGATGTCAGCGAAACCTCGATCGACCTGGCCAAGCAACTGGTCACCGTCGGCAAGATCCGCAGCGACAAGCTCGAAACCTGGGCGGCGCTGGAGTCCGACGGCCAGCTCGACTGGCAAAAACTGTTCGCCAGCCAGCCGGCCAAAGCCACGCCAAAAGAGCAAGCCGAACCCGCTACCGCCGAGCCGGATGCCAAGGACAAAGCCGCAGCTGAAGCGCCGAGCAAGCCATGGCAGGTACTGCTCAAGGACGTGCAACTGCGCAATTACAAGGTACACCTGGCCGACCGCTCGCAGAAAGAGCCAGTGGCTCTGGACGTTGGCCCGCTGAACCTTGACCTGCAGAATTTCGACAGTCTCAATCAGTCGCCCTTTACCCTCAAGCTCGATACCGGCGTCGGTAAACAAGGCAAGCTGCAGGCTGCCGGTGAGGTGAACCTGGCGCCCGTCACCGCCAAGCTCAAGGTCAACACCCAAGACATCGACCTGCGCGTCGCCCAGGCTTACATCAGCCCCTACATCCGCCTCGAACTGCGCAGCGGCATGCTCGGCAGCGACCTCAATGTCGACCTCAAGAGCACCGCACCGCTGGCCTTCAGCATCGACGGCAAGGCCCAGGTCAACCAGTTGCATACGCTGGACACCATCAAGGACCGCGACTTCGTCAAATGGCAGCAACTGAACCTCGACGCTGTGTCGTACCGCCACGGTGATGCCCTGACCATTGGCAAGGTGACCCTGAAACAGCCTTACGCGCGCTTCATGATCAACGAGGACCGCACCACCAACGTCGATGACCTGCTGATCCCGCAGCCGGCCACCGCGCAATCCAAAGCGCCAAGCAAAGCCAAGGCCCCGGCCGAGAAGCCACTGGGTATCCGCATCGGTGAAATCGACATCAACGACGGCTCGGCCAACTTCGCCGACTTCAGCCTGACGCCCAACTTTGCCACGGCCATCCAGCAGCTCAATGGCCAGATCGGCACCATCGACAACCGTCAGCCAAAGCCTGCCAAAGTCGATATCAAGGGCAAGGTCGATCGCTATGCGCCAGTGACCATCAAAGGCTCACTGAACCCCTTTGACCCGATGGCCGCCCTGGACATCGCCACCAGCTTCAAACGCGTCGAGCTGACCACGTTGACGCCGTACTCGGGCAAGTTCGCCGGGTTCCGTATCCGCAAAGGGCGGCTGAACATCGACCTGCACTACGTGATCACCCAGGGCAAGCTCCAGGCCGAGAATAAGGTGGTGGTTGAGCAGCTGCAACTGGGTGAGAAGGTCGACAGCCCGGACGCGGTCGATTTGCCGATTCGTCTGGCGGTGGCCCTGCTCAAGGACACCGACGGCAAGATCTCCATCGAGCTGCCGGTGAGCGGCGACCTCAACGACCCGCAGTTCAGCGTCATGCCGATTGTCTGGCAGACCCTGCGCAACCTGGTGCTGCGTGCGGCCCAGGCGCCCTTCAAGTTCATTGGTGGGCTGGTCAGCGGCGGTGATTCCCAGGACCTGGGGAGCGTGGCCTTTGCCGCCGGCTCCAGTGACCTGAGCCCGGATGCGCAAAGCGCCCTGGACAAGCTGGCGACCGCACTCAAGGAACGCCCTGCCCTGCGCCTGGAAATCGAAGGCACCAGCGCCCAGAGCAGCGACGGCCCGCTGATTGCCCAGCAGCGACTGGAGCGTGAGTATCAGAGTACCTACTACAAGATCCTCCAGCGTCGCGGTGACAAGGTGCCAGCCCAGGCTTCCGACCTGAAGGTGCCGGATGGCGACAAACCGGCGATGCTCGAAGGCATCTACCGCGCCCGCATGAAACAGCAGCCACCGGCCGAATGGGAACAGCTGGACCGCGAGCAGCGCACTACCCAGTTGCGTGACGCGGTGCTCAAGTCGTGGGGCGAAAGCCCACTGCTACTGCGCCAGCTGGGGCAGGCCCGGGCCAGCAGCATCAAGGACTACCTGGTGGACAAGGGCCAACTGGCGGATGACCGGGTGTACTTCGTAGACGCCAGCCTGGGCCAGGCCGAAACGGATGGCCGGGTGATTTCGCCGCTGCACCTGGACGCGGAGTGAAGTAACCCCGATCGCGGGGCAAGCCCGCTCCTACAAATCCCCCCCAAAAAAGAAGCCCCGGCAACCAGTGCCGGGGCTTTGAGTGACCAAGTCCTTTTGGTCTTTCGCATGAACCTGCAAGGGTCAGCGAGTCGGGAGCAACTACTCAGTTGGTTTTCAGGCCATCAGCCGAGACGGCTTGAACGCCTTTGATCTTCTTGGCAATGGCGACCGCCATCTCTTTCTGCGAGTCGGTCAAGGTCACATCGGAAGACAGGGAGACCACGCCTTTGTTGGTTTCGACCTTGATGTCGGTGCCCGGGATGCCTTTCTCGGTTACCAGGTCAGCTTTGACCTTGGTGGTGATCCAGGTGTCAGAGGTCGCTTCTTTGACTTTGGTGACTTCACCGGCAGCAACAGTCAGCGGAGCCTGGGAAGGCTGTTGGGCAAACGCCGCATTAGCCAGGGTCAGGGTCAGGGCGGTGGCAGTAGCGGCAGCAATAGCGAACTTCTTCATACGAGACACTCCTGTTTTTCGAAAAGTCTGCGCCATCAGTCCTGGCAGCAGGGTATGAGAACTATTGCAGGGCTTGTGCCAGCTGCTGCTATTGACTTTTTTACTTATAAATCAGCTAGTTATATATAAAGCTGAAATCCCGAATCGTGCAATTTGCACGCAGTGGCAAAATCCTGCATGCAAGATGCAAGTCCGCAAGACAATGCCTACAGGCATAAAAAAAGGACCCCGAGGGGTCCTTTTTCTTACGCTACGTTCTTAGACGCCGGATGCCTTGGCAGCGGCAACGTCCTTGATCGACAGCTTGATACGGCCGCGGTTGTCCACGTCCAGTACCAGTACTTCAACTTCCTGACCTTCTTTGAGGATGTCGGTCACTTTCTCAACACGAGCATCGCTCAGCATGGAGATGTGAACCAGACCGTCCTTGCCAGGCAGGATGTTGACGAAGGCACCGAAGTCAACGATGCGCTCGACCTTACCGACGTAGATCTTGCCGATCTCGGCCTCGGCAGTGATGCTCAGAACACGCTGACGCGCAGCTTCAGCAGCGTCTTTGGTCTCGCCGAAGATCTTGATCGAGCCGTCGTCTTCGATATCGATCGAAGCCTTGGTTTCTTCGCAGATGGCACGGATGGTCGCGCCGCCTTTACCGATGACGTCACGGATCTTGTCGGTGTCGATCTTCATGGCGATCATGGTCGGAGCGTTTTCCGACAGTTCGCTACGGGACTGACCAATGATCTGGTTCATCTGGCCGAGGATGTTCAGGCGCGCTTCCAGGGCCTGGCCCAGGGCGATTTCCATGATTTCTTCGGTGATGCCGTTGATCTTGATGTCCATCTGCAGCGCGGTAACACCTTTGGCGGTACCGGCTACCTTGAAGTCCATGTCGCCCAGGTGGTCTTCGTCACCGAGGATGTCGGTCAGGACGGCGAATTTCTCGCCTTCTTTAACCAGACCCATGGCGATACCGGCAACCGGTGCCTTCATCGGTACACCAGCGTCCATCAGGGCCAGGGAAGCACCACAGACCGAAGCCATGGAGCTCGAACCGTTGGATTCGGTGATTTCCGATACGACGCGAATGGTGTACGGGAACACGTCGGCGGCAGGCAGCATGGCCTGGACCGAACGACGGGCCAGACGGCCGTGACCGATTTCGCGACGGCCAGCACCGCCCATGCGACCACACTCGCCCACCGAGAACGGCGGGAAGTTGTAGTGCAGCATGAAGGGGTCTTTCTTCTCGCCTTCGAGGGTGTCCAGCAGTTGCGCGTCACGGGCAGTACCCAGGGTCGCAACGACCAGGGCCTGGGTTTCGCCGCGGGTGAACAGCGCCGAACCGTGGGTCTTTGGCAGTACACCGACTTCGATGTTCAGCGGACGTACGGTCTTGGTGTCACGGCCATCGATACGTGGCTTGCCGTTAACGATGTTTTCGCGAACGGTGCGGTATTCGATTTCGCCGAAGATCTCTTTGACTTCGGAAGCCGAAGGTTGACCTTCTTCACCGGAGAACTTGGCGATCACTTGCTCGCGCAGTTCGCCCAGGCGAGCGTAACGGTCAGCCTTGACGGTGATGGTGTAGGCGTCGGAAACCGCAGCACCGAATTCACCACGGATGGCGTTCAGCAGTTCGGTGTTGGCAGCGGCTGGCTTCCAGTCCCAGGTCGGCTTGGCAGCTTCGGCGGCCAGCTCTTTGACAGCCTGGATCACAGCCTGGAATTCATCGTGGGCAAACAGTACGGCGCCCAGCATCTGGTCTTCGGTCAGCTCTTTGGCTTCCGATTCAACCATCAGCACGGCGTCGGAGGTACCGGCAACGACCATGTCCAGGCTCGAGGCAGCCAGTTGCTCGTAGGTCGGGTTCAGCAGGTAGCCGGTGCTTTCGTGGAAAGCAACACGGGCAGCGCCGATCGGGCCTTCGAACGGAATGCCGGAGATGGCCAGGGCAGCCGAGGTACCGATCATCGCAGCGATGTCCGGATCGGTCTTCTTGCTGGTGGAAACGACGGTGCAGACAACCTGCACTTCGTTCATGAAGCCTTCTGGGAACAGCGGACGGATCGGACGGTCGATCAGACGCGAGGTCAGGGTTTCTTTCTCGGAAGGACGGCCTTCACGCTTGAAGAAACCACCAGGGATCTTGCCGGCGGCGTAGGTCTTTTCCTGATAGTGAACGGACAGGGGGAAGAAGCCTTTGCCTGGATCGGCCTGTTTGGCACCGACCACGGTCACCAGTACGGTGACATCGTTGTCGACGGTGACCAATACGGCGCCGGACGCTTGACGAGCAATACGGCCCGTCTCGAGGGTAACGGTCGATTGACCGAACTGGAATTTCTTGATTACCGGGTTCACGGTTTCCTACCTTTTTCAGTGGCTCTGGGGGAACTGGTTCTTGCGAATTCTTGGGCAGCACAGGGAATCGGCCCTGTTGGCAGTCCAGATAAAACTAGAGGTTGGGAGCCTGCCCTGCCCTCGCGGTAAACCGCTCAGGCGAGACAGACAGCCAACCTCATAGATACACAAGGCGTGCTCACCAGCACGGGGGCCAAAGGCTCCGCCTGGTGACTGCAGCACGCCGTGCACACCACTGGCCAGGCCGCTATTAGCGACGCAGACCCAGACGACCGATCAGGGCGCTGTAACGAGTGGTGTCCTTGCCTTTCAGGTAGTCCAGCAGCTTGCGACGCTGGTTAACCATGCGGATCAGACCACGACGGGAGTGGTGGTCTTTGCCGTTGGCCTTGAAGTGGCCTTGCAGCTTGTTGATGTTGGCGGTCAGCAGAGCAACCTGCACTTCCGGGCTACCGGTGTCACCGGCGGCTTGCTGGTATTCGCCAACGATCTTTGCTTTTTCTTCAACGCTGAGTGCCATCTGGCTTCTCCAAATCAAGGGAAACCGAACAAACGGTTTCCAATAGGCCAGGGACTGCTCCCTGTATTCATAAAGTGAGGCGTGACCGTGCCTATTAACAGCCATCCTCTTTACCACCAGTGCCGGGCCTGAACCTGACGCTGAAGGTTTCGATCATTCTGACCGAATCAAGCGACGAGGCGCGATGCGCCCGTCTTCGCTCACTTCACCGATACCGATGAAGCGACCGTTGTGATCCTGTACCCGGACCATGCCGAACTTCGGCGCGTCGGGGGCTCTGACCGGCTGACCATTGAGCCAGTAGAACGCACTGTGCTCGGAGAACTGCAACAGTGGCCAGTCCAGCAGACCGCTGTCCGATGGCATCAGGAAGCGATCGACTGCTTCGTTGCCACCTTCGGCGTGGACCGCTTCGAGTTCTTCGAGGGTCACGGTCTGGGCCAGCTCGAAAGGACCGGCGTGCGTACGGCGCAGTTCAGCGACATAGGCTCCGCAACCGAGCACCTCGCCGATATCCTCGACCAGAGTGCGGATGTAGGTGCCTTTGCTGCAGCCGACTGACAGCCGAACACGGGTGCCTTCGCACTCGAGCAATTCCAAGCGGTTAATAGTAACAGAACGCGCCTCACGCTCCACTACTTCACCTGCACGGGCGAGCTTGTACAGTGGCTGACCGTCGCGCTTGAGGGCCGAGTACATCGGCGGTATCTGACTGATTTGACCACGAAATTGTGGCAAAACCGCTTCGATATCGGCGCGACCAACGGTCACGTCACGGGTTTTCAGCACTTCACCTTCGGCATCGCCCGTGGTGGTGGTCTGACCCAGTTGCATGACCGTCTCGTAGCCCTTGTCGGAATCGAGCAGGTACTGCGAGAACTTGGTCGCCTCACCAAAGCACAGCGGCAGCACGCCGCTGGCCAGTGGATCGAGGCTACCGGTGTGCCCGGCCTTTTCGGCGTTGAGCAGCCAGCGGACCTTCTGCAGGGCGGCGTTGGAGGTGAACCCCAACGGCTTGTCGAGCAGGATGATGCCGCTGACGTTACGACGGATACGCTTGACCTGAGCCACCGCTTACTCCTTGGTGTCCAGGGGCGTGTCGGAAGCCTGGTGCAGCTTGTCTTCGGCGACGGCGCGCTCGATCAGTGCCGACAGGTGGGCACCGCGACTGATGCTTTCGTCATAGTGGAAATGCAGTTGCGGCACGCTGCGCAGTTGCATTTCCTTGCCCAGGTGCACACGCAGGAAACTGGCCGCGCCGTTGAGCACCTTGAGGGTCTGCTTGATGTCTTCCGCGCCTTCCTGGCCCATGGAGGTGATGAACACCTTGGCATGGCCGACATCGCGGCTGACATCCACAGCGGTAATGGTGACCACGCCGACGCGCGGGTCTTTGACTTCACGACGGATCAACTGGGCCAGCTCACGCTGGATCTGATCGCCGATGCGTTGGGTACGGCTATATTCTTTTGCCATTTTTGCTACCTGTAACTAAAGCGGCAAACGCCCGGCCAGGCTAGAGCCGGACCGGGCGTTGCGTTCAGAGCCGCCAAGCGGCGCCCTGGGGCGGGCGATTGGCGGTTCCCATGCTCGCGGCTTAGAGCGTACGAGCCACTTGGACTTTCTCGAAGACTTCGATCTTGTCGCCGACCTTGACGTCGTTGTAGCTCTTGACGCCGATACCGCATTCCATGCCGGCACGTACTTCGGACGCATCGTCCTTGAAGCGACGCAGCGATTCCAGCTCGCCTTCGAAGATCACCACGTCCTCGCGCAGTACGCGGATCGGACGGTTGCGGTAGACCACACCCTCGACGACCATACAGCCGGCGATGGCGCCGAACTTCGGCGAACGGAACACGTCACGCACTTCGGCGATACCCAGGATGTTCTCGCGAACATCGCTGCCGAGCATACCGGTCAGGGCTTTCTTGACGTCTTCAATGATGTCGTAGATCACGTTGTAGTAACGCATATCCAGACCTTCCTGCTCGACGATCTTGCGCGCGCCGGCATCGGCACGCACGTTGAAGCCGAACAGTACTGCATTGGAAGCCAGGGCCAGGTTGGCGTCGCTCTCGGTGATACCACCGACACCGCCACCGATCACGCGAACCTGTACTTCGTCGTTGCCCAGGCCGCTCAGGGAGCCCTGCAGGGCCTCGAGAGAACCACGAACATCGGACTTGAGCACGATGTTGAGGGTCTTCTTCTCTTCCTGGCCCATGTTCTCGAAGATGTTCTCGAGTTTGCCAGCGTGAGCGCGAGCCAGTTTGACCTCGCGGAACTTGCCTTGACGGAACAGGGCAACTTCACGGGCTTTCTTCTCGTCAGCCACTACCGACAGCTCGTCACCGGCGTCCGGGGTGCCATCCAGGCCGAGGATCTCGACCGGGATCGACGGGCCGGCTTCTTTAACAGTCTTGCCGTTTTCGTCGAGCATGGCCCGTACACGGCCGTAGTTCGAACCGCACAGGACCATGTCGCCCTGACGCAGGGTACCGTCCTGAACCAGCACGGTAGCCACCGGGCCGCGGCCCTTGTCCAGACGCGACTCGACCACCACACCACGACCCGGGGCCGATGGAGTGGCCTTGAGCTCGAGGATCTCGGCTTGCAGCAGGACGGCTTCGAGCAGTTCGTCGACACCGGTACCCATCTTCGCCGACACCTTGACGAACGGCGTGTCTCCACCCCAGTCCTCGGAAGTGACGCCTTCGACGGCCAGTTCGTTACGGATGCGATCGAGGTCGGCACCCGGCTTGTCGATCTTGTTCACCGCAACGACCAGCGGAACACCGGCAGCCTTGGCGTGCTGGACCGCTTCGCGGGTTTGCGGCATCACGCCGTCGTCCGCCGCGACCACCAGGATCACGATGTCGGTCGCCTTGGCACCACGGGCACGCATGGCGGTAAACGCGGCGTGACCAGGGGTGTCGAGGAAGGTGACCATGCCGCGGTCGGTTTCCACGTGGTAGGCACCGATGTGCTGGGTAATACCACCGGCTTCGCCAGCGGCAACCTTGGCACGACGGATGTAGTCGAGCAGCGAAGTCTTACCGTGGTCAACGTGGCCCATTACGGTCACGACCGGCGCACGGGCGAAGGCTTCACCTTCGAACTTCAGCGATTCGGCCAGGGAATCTTCCAGGGCGGTATCGCTGACCAGGGTGACCTTGTGGCCCAGCTCTTCGGCGACCAGTTGAGCGGTCTCCTGGTCGAGCACCTGGTTGATGGTCACCGGAGTGCCCAGCTTGAACATGAACTTGACGACTTCAGCGGCCTTGACCGACATCTGCTGGGCCAGGTCGGAGACGGTAATGGTCTCGCCGATCTGGACGTCGCGGATAACCGGACCGGTCGGGTTCTGGAAGCCATGGGCGTTGCGCTTCTTCGGCTTGCCCTTGCCACGGCCACCGCGACGGAAGCCATCGCTTTCTTCGTCGGTGGTACGCGGAGCGGCACGCGGGGTTGGCGCCTTTTCCTTTTCCTTGACCTTGACCGAAACGCGCGGCGCTTCGTTACGGCGCTCGCCGCCACGACGCTCGTCGTCACGCGACTTGTCGCTGCGACGGACGTCGTCTTTCTTGCGCTCGGCAACCGGTGCCGGTGCGGCATCGGCGGCGTCGATCACTGGCGCGGCAGCCGGAGCCGGAGCCGGCGCGGCAGCAGCCGGTGCGGCGTTCGCAGCGGCTGGCTGACGACGGGCTTCTTCCTCGGCACGCTGACGTGCTTCGGCATCGGCTTTTTCACGGGCAGCGTTTTCGGCTGCACGGCGCTCTTCCAGCTCGCGCTTCTGCTCGGCCTGGATTTCTTCCGGGCTGCGCTGAACGAATACTTTCTTCTTGCGTACTTCTACGCTGATGCTCTTGCTACCGGCGACACGCAGGGTGCTGGTGGTTTTGCGCTGCAAGGTGATCTTGCGCGGCTCTTCCACTTTTGCCTTGTGGCTGCTCTTCAAATGAGCCAGCAATGCCTGCTTCTCATTGTCGGTCACTACCTGACCGGCGTCGGTGTGCGGCAGACCTGCCTCACGCATCTGCTGCAGCAGGCGCTCTACCGGTGCAGCGACCTCTTGGGCCAATTCTTTCACCGTGACTTGCGTCATGCACTTCTCTCCTCAGGCCGCGCCTAATTACTCGAACCAGTGGGCTCGGGCGGCCATGATCAACTTGCCGGCACGCTCTTGGTCGATGCCGTCGATGTCGAGCAGGTCATCAATCGACTGCTCGGCCAGGTCTTCGCGGGTAACTACGCCGCGCACCGCCAGTTCCATCGCCAAATCCTTGTCCATACCCTCAAGCGAGAGCAGGTCTTCGGCCGGATGGGCGTCTGCCAGCTTTTCCTCAGTAGCGATGGCTTTGGTCAACAGGCGATCCTTGGCGCGAGCACGAAGCTCGTTGACGATGTCTTCGTCAAAGCCGTCGATGTTGAGCATTTCTTCCAGCGGTACGTAGGCAATCTCTTCCAGGCTGGTGAAGCCTTCATCGACCAGCACCTGTGCCAGCTCTTCGTCGACTTCCAGCTCGTCGATGAAGTTGCGCAGGATGTCACCGGTTTCAGCTTGCTGCTTGGCCTGGATGTCCGATTCGGTCATCACGTTCAGGGTCCAGCCGGTCAACTGACTGGCCAGGCGCACGTTCTGGCCACCACGGCCAATCGCCTGGGCCAGGTTGTCGGCACCCACCGCGATGTCCATGGCGTGGGCATCTTCATCGACGATGATCGCCGCGACTTCAGCCGGCGACATGGCGTTGATGACGAATTGTGCAGGGTTGTCGTCCCAGAGGACGATATCCACACGCTCACCACCCAGTTCGCCGGACACGGCCTGGACTCGCGAACCGCGCATGCCGATACAGGCACCTTGCGGATCGATGCGTTTGTCCTTGGAGCGCACGGCGATCTTGGCGCGCGAACCCGGATCACGGGACGCGGCCATGACTTCGATCAGGCCCTCGGCGATTTCCGGCACTTCGATGCGGAACAGTTCGATCAGCATCTGTGGCGCGGTACGCGACAGGATCAACTGCGGGCCGCGGTTCTCGGTGCGGATTTCCTTGAGCAGTGCACGCAGGCGCACACCCACACGGAAAGTCTCGCGGGAGATGATGTCTTCACGGGCCAGCAACGCTTCGGCGTTGTTGCCCAGGTCAACGATGACATTGTCACGGGTGACCTTCTTGACGGTACCGGAGATGATCTCGCCCAGACGCTCGCGGTAGGCATCTACCACCTGAGCGCGCTCGGCTTCACGGACCTTCTGGACGATGACTTGCTTGGCGGTCTGGGCGGCAATGCGGCCGAACTCGATCGACTCGATCTTTTCTTCGATCACGTCACCGACTTTAGCTTCAGGATGGGTGTCCTGAATCTTCGCTGGCCACACTTCGATCGCCGGATCGTCCAGATCCTTTTCTTCGACGACAGTCCAGCGACGGAAGGTTTCGTAGCTACCGGTGTGGCGGTTGATTTCCACACGCAGGTCGACTTCGTCGTCAAAACGTTTTTTGGTTGCAGTGGCCAGAGCCACTTCCAGCGCTTCAAAAATCACGCCGGCCGGTACGCCCTTTTCGTTGGATACCGACTCAACAACCAGCAGTACTTCTTTGCTCATCGTACGCCTCGCCTTTCGCAAGCCATTGGATCCGCGCGGTCCGCGGGATCCGGCACGTCTCAGTCAAAACTGGGAATAATGTTGGCCTTGTCGATCGAATCGATCGGCAACAGGAATTCGTTGTTGTCTACCTGGACCACAACATCCTGATCCTCCACGCCACGGAGAAGGCCCTGAAAGTTACGACGACCTTCAAAGGGCGTACGCAGCTTGATCTTCACTTGTTCGCCGGCATGCGAAGCAAACTGTTCCAAGGTGAACAGCGGGCGATCCATGCCAGGAGAGGACACTTCAAGGGTATATTCGGACGTAATCGGGTCTTCGACATCGAGGATCGCACTGGCCTGGTGACTGACTTTTGCGCAGTCATCAACCAGCACGCCATCTTCTTTATCGATGTAAATCCGCAGGACCGAATGTTTGCCTTGAGAGATGAATTCGATCCCCCAGCATTGATAGCCAAGAGCCTCGACCACCGGGGCCAACAAGGCCTGCAACTGTTCTAGCTTGCTCGACACCTGAACCCCCTCGTGCATGCTATGCAAATAAAAAATGGGCAAAGCGCCCATCCCTGATACGCCGTTGAATACCGGCGTTATGACTGTTCAGCCAAGAAAAAGCCCCTGCAAAAGGGGCTCCGCTGAAACTGGTTGCGGGGGCTGGATTTGAACCAACGACCTTCGGGTTATGAGCCCGACGAGCTACCAGACTGCTCCACCCCGCGACAAAGCTGGGGCGAAAGTATACGACCGAACCCCGACAGGGTCAATCTAACCTCCACCTACAAGAAAGCCCGCTGTAGCGGGCTGTCTTGTTTCAATTGGTACCGAGAAGGGGACTCGAACCCCTACACCCTATGGGCACAACCACCTCAAGGTTGCGTGTCTACCAATTCCACCACCTCGGCAATACTACTTTGAAACCCGTTACTTCTGCTCTTGAGCGGGAGGAACATCGCCAGTCTTAGTGGCTTCGCTCTTCTGCTCCTGGAGCACCGGTACATCATCTGTTGCCGGCTTTTGCTGCTTCACTTCCAAGACCGCTGGATCTGGCAACCCTACTTGAGTCAGCTCTTGAGCTTTCTCCTTAGCAAAGTATCCTAACCCAAGAGCAGTTAAGAAGAAAGAGGCAGCTAGTATAGCAGTAAACTTACTCAGAAAGGTAGCAGAACCTTGGCTTCCGAACACAGTATTTGAAGCACCTGCGCCGAAAGATGCACCCGCTTCCGCACCTTTACCCTGTTGCAGCAACACCAGCACTACCAAACCCAGCGCGCCCAACAGATGCAAAACAACGATCACTGTTTCCAGCATTTTTCAGTTTCCTGCGGCGCGACAAATTGCACCGAATTCGTCTGCGTTCAGGGAAGCCCCACCAATCAGGCCCCCATCGATATCCGGCATGCCGAACAGTTCAGCCGCATTGGCCGCCTTCACGCTGCCGCCGTATAGAAGCCGCACACTCGCTGCGACTTCCGGGTTCTTTGCCGCCAGCTGCTCGCGAATGGCCTTATGCACATCCTGAGCCTGCTGTGGCGAGGCCGTCAGCCCTGTGCCGATGGCCCATACAGGCTCATAGGCAATCACCGCTCTGGCGAAGACTTCGACACCGAACGCTTCGATGACGCTGTCCAGCTGACGCCCGACAATCTCAAGCGTTTTACCCGCTTCGCGCTCTTCGAGGGTTTCCCCTACACAGAGCACCGGCTTCAAACCACAAGCCTGTGCCGCAGCGAACTTGCGATTGAGGACTTCGTCGTTCTCGCCAATGATCTGGCGGCGCTCGGAGTGCCCAATCAGTACCAGTTCGCAACCTGCCTCGGCCAGTTGACTCGGTGCAATTTCACCGGTCAGTGCGCCTTGCTCAGGCTGTACCGCAGAATTCTGAGCGCCGACGGCGATCGCCTTGCCTTGTACGCCATCAATTACCTGATTGATGTACAGGGCGGGGGGAAACACCGCGACCTCGACACCGCTCGGCAGGGCGAGATTACTCAAGCCCTTGATCAGCTCAGCGACGCTGGCGCGGGTACCGTGCATCTTCCAGTTACCAGCTACCATAGGGCGACGCATGCTGTACCTCGTCGGTCAAAGAGGGCGCAGATGTTACCCAACCCGATCATCTCTGGCAAGCGTAATTCAAACGCAAACTTCACTTACCAGTTTTGCCAGGGCTTCGGCGTGGCCGCGGACCTGATTTTCATCCTCGCCTTCGACCATTACCCGCACCAGAGGCTCTGTCCCGGACTTGCGCAGCAGCACACGGCCACGACCGGCCAGCGCCTCGGTAACCTTGGCACTGGCGTCCTTGACCGCTGGATGCTCCAGCGGGTCGACCTTGCTCGCACCAAAGCGCACGTTGATCAGCACCTGCGGGCACTTGCGCAGGGCCTGACGGGCCTGGGCCAGGGTTTCTTCGCGGCGCTTGAGGGCCATCAGCACCTGCAGCGCGGCGATGATCGCATCACCGGTGGTGGTGTGGTTGCAGCACACCACGTGCCCGGAGTTCTCGCCACCGATGACCCAGTCGCGCTCCAGCAGCTCGGCCATCACGTAGCGGTCACCGACCTTGGCGCGCACGAACGGGATGTCGAGATCCTTCAGGGCCAGCTCCAGCCCCAGGTTGCTCATCAGGGTGCCCACCACCCCGCCCTGCAGCTTGCCGCGCTCATGCAGGTCACGGGCGATGATGAACAGCAGCTCGTCGCCATCGACGATGGCGCCGGTGTGATCGACCATCAGCACCCGGTCACCGTCGCCGTCGAAGGCGATGCCGAGGTCGGCATGGCCCACCAGCACCGCCGCCTGCAGCGACTCGATGTGGGTCGAACCGCAGTTCTCGTTGATGTTCAGGCCATCAGGCTGCGCTGAGAGCACGGTGACATCAGCACCCAATTCGCGGAACACGCTCGGCGCGACCTTGTAGGTAGCGCCGTGGGCGCAGTCGACCACCAGCTTGAGGCCGGCAAAATCAGTGCTGCTCGGCACGCTGCTCTTGCAGAATTCGATGTAACGCCCAGCCGCATCGTTGATGCGCGAGACCTTGCCCAGCTTGCTCGATTCGACCACGGTCATCGGCTGGTCGAGCAGTTCCTCGATCATCAGCTCGACTTCGTCCGGCAGCTTGGTACCCTGCCCGGAGAAGAACTTGATGCCGTTGTCGTCATGGGGATTGTGCGAAGCACTGATAACGATGCCCGCTTCGGCATGGAAGGTACGGGTCAGGTAGGCGATGGCCGGGGTCGGCATCGGCCCGAGCAACATCACATCGGCGCCCGCCGCTGACAGCCCGGCCTCAAGCGCCGATTCAAACATGTAACCGGAAATTCGCGTGTCTTTGCCGACCAGTACCCGGCAGGCACCCTGCCTGCGAAAGGCCATGCCCGCCGCCCAGCCAAGCTTGAGCATGAAGTCAGGGGTGATGGGGTATTCGCCGACACGGCCACGAATACCGTCGGTACCAAAATATTTTCTGCTCATAGATGCTCCATCACTCTTATTCGGCGGCTTGCACCGCAGCAATCATCCGCACTACATCGGCGGTTTCGGCGACATCGTGAACGCGCAATATGCTCGCGCCCTTGGTCATCGCCAGCGCAGCCAGGGCAAGGCTGCCATAGAGCCGTTCTCCGACCGGACGGCCCAGGGCCAGGCCGATCATGCTCTTGCGCGAAACACCTACCAGCAAGGGACGCCCCAACCGGTAAAGGGCTTCCATGTGCTTGAACAGGCTGAGGTTGTGCGCCAGGGTCTTGGCGAAGCCGAAGCCTGGATCGAGGATGATCCGCCCGGCTTCGATGCCGACTGCCGCACACGCTGCCATACGCTCTTCAAGGTAGTTCGCCACCTCGGCGGTGACATCCTCGTAATGCGGATTGTCCTGCATGTCGCCCGGCTCGCCACGCATGTGCATCAGGCACACCGGCAAGCCGGTGGCTGCTGCGGCATCCAGGGCACCATCACGGCTGAGCGAGCGCACATCGTTGATCAGCCCGGCACCGAGCCTGGCCGATTCACGGATAACCGCTGGCGTCGAGGTATCGACCGAGATGATCACATCCAGCTCGCGATTGATCGCTTCGACGATCGGCGCGACGCGCTCCAGCTCTTCAAGCGCCGACACCGCACGCGCGCCGGGGCGAGTGGACTCGCCACCGACATCGACCAGGGTCGCACCGGCAGCCACCATCGCTTCGGCGTGGCGCAAGGCTGCGTCACGCTGGGTGAAGCGGCCGCCATCGGAGAAGGAATCGGGGGTGATATTGAGGATACCCATGACATGGGTACGGGACAAATCAAGAACCCGGTTGCCGCAAGGCAACCGGGTCGGGTACTGCTGTGAAGTCATATGTGCCCTTAGACTTGCGCCGCTGGACCGCCGATCGGCGACTCAGGGCGATCGCTCTGCGGAGCAGAGGCGCCTGGAGTGCCCGATCCACCTTCCCAGTCACGCGGCTCGCGTGGCTCGCGACCAGCCATGATGTCGTCGATCTGATCGGCATCGATGGTCTCGTACTTCATCAGCGCATCGGCCATGGCGTCGAGCTTGTCGCGGTTTTCGGTGAGGATCTGCTTGGCCGTGGCGTAGCACTGGTCAATGATGCTGCGTACTTCCGAGTCGATCAGCTTGGCGGTCTCACCGGAGACACTGGCGTGCTGGGAACCGGCACTGCGGCCCAGGAACACCTCACCCTCTTCTTCGGCATACATCAGCGGACCGAGTTTTTCCGACAGGCCCCACTTGGTGACCATGTTGCGGGCGATCTGACTGGCACGCATGATGTCGTTGGAGGCACCGGTGGTGACGCCATCGAAGCCTAGGGTCATCTCTTCGGCGATACGGCCACCGTACAGCGAGCAGATCTGGCTGATCAGTGCGCGCTTGGACAGGCTGTAACGGTCTTCCTCCGGCAGAAACATGGTGACACCCAGTGCCCGGCCACGCGGAATGATCGAGACCTTGTACACCGGGTCATGCTCGGGCACCACACGGCCAACAATGGCATGGCCGGCTTCGTGGAAGGCGGTATTGCGCTTCTCTTTCTCGGACATGACCATGGTCTTGCGCTCGGCGCCCATCATGATCTTGTCTTTGGCCAGTTCGAACTCTTTCATCTCGACGACGCGCTTGCCACCACGGGCAGCGAACAGCGACGCTTCGTTGACCAGGTTGGCGAGGTCAGCACCGGAGAAGCCTGGAGTACCACGGGCAATCACGGCTGGATTGACGTTCTCGCCAATCGGCACCTTGCGCATGTGTACCTTGAGGATCTGCTCACGACCGCGGATATCCGGCAAGCCAACGACGACCTGACGGTCGAAGCGGCCTGGACGCAGCAGCGCCGGGTCGAGGACGTCCGGACGGTTGGTCGCGGCGATGACGATGATACCGTCGTTCATTTCGAAGCCGTCCATCTCAACCAGCAACTGGTTGAGGGTCTGCTCGCGCTCGTCGTGACCGCCACCCATGCCGGCGCCACGATGGCGACCGACGGCGTCGATCTCGTCGATGAAGATGATGCACGGTGCGTGTTTCTTGGCCTGCTCGAACATGTCGCGAACACGGCTGGCACCGACACCGACGAACATCTCGACGAAGTCGGAACCGGAGATGGTGAAGAACGGCACCTTGGCTTCGCCGGCAATAGCCTTGGCTATCAGGGTCTTACCGGTACCTGGCGGGCCAACCATGAGTACACCGCGAGGAATACGACCGCCCAGGCGCTGGAACTTGCCCGGATCGCGCAGGAATTCGACCAACTCGCCGACTTCTTCCTTGGCTTCGTCGCAGCCGGCAACGTCGGCCAGGGTGGTTTTCACCTGATCTTCGGACAGCAGGCGCGCCTTGCTCTTGCCGAAGCTCATCGGCCCGCCCTTGCCACCGGCACCGCCTTGCATCTGGCGCATGAAGAACATGAATACGGCAATGATGACCAGGATCGGGAAGCTGGCGACCAGCAGTTGGGTCCAGATGCTCTGCTGCTCTGGCTGTTTGCCTTCGACCACGACGTGGTTGTCGACCAGGTCACCGATCAGGCCGTTGTCCTGAATGGCCGGACGGATGGTCTTGAAGCTGTCGCCATCGGTACGTTTACCGGTAATGACGTAGCCGTCGACCGCAACGCGCTCGACCTTGCCATCCTTGACCTGCTGAATGAAGTCGGAATAGTTGAGGGTCTGCGGCTCATTCGGGCTGGAGAAGTTGTTCATCACTGTCACCAGGACAGCCGCGATGATCAACCACAGGATCAAGTTCTTTGCCATATCGTTCAATTAGCTACCCTCTGAAGCCGGCTGACGGCGCAGCCGTGCCTCGCATGATATTCACCGGCTTAACTTACTACATAACCTACACATCTGCAGGCGCCGTCTGTAACCCTTTGTGAAACCTAGACTACACGATGTTCATCCAGGTCAGGCAGGAGAGCCGATTGGAAAAAACTATCGGATACCCTGAAAGCCGCCGGCCTGACGCCCTACTCGCCGCGGTAACCCCTCGCCAGCAAGTACTGTTCGCGAGAGCGGTCCCGCGAAGAATCAGGCTTGAGCATCTGGACCTTGTCGAATTTCTGACGAGCGTCCTTGAGGTATACGTCAAACCCTTCGCCCTGGAAAATCTTGATCAGGAAATCACCACCCGGCTTGAGCACCCGGGTCGCCAGATCAAGGGCCAGCTCACAGAGAAACATGGCCTTGGGAATATCCACGGCAGGCGTACCACTCATATTGGGGGCCATATCGGAAATCACAAGGTCTACGTGCGAATTACCCACCGCCTCGAGGATCTGCGCCAGCACTTCGTCCTGGGTAAAGTCCCCCTGGATGAAGGTAACGTCAGGAATGCTGTCCATTTCCAGGATGTCGGAAGCGATCAAACGCCCCTGACCACCAATCAGACGACTGGTCACCTGCGACCAGCCACCTGGGGCCGCACCCAGGTCGACGACGCTCATACCAGGGCGGATAATCCGGTACTTTTCCTGGATTTCCAGCAATTTGTAGCTCGCACGCGAGCGATAACCGTCCTTTTGCGCCTTTTTAACGTAAGGATCGTTGAAGTGTTCTTTCAGCCAGCCAAGGCTTGTCTTGGAACGCGCCATTGGGCACCTCGATGATAAGGGTCGTGATTAACTGGGCGGATCCACGGGCCCTCGGGTAAAATGGCCGCCATTTTTACAGAATCAGACAAAGGGTCAGATTATGCCGCTCAATAACGAGCAGAAGAAACAGTACAAATCCATTGGCCACGACCTGAAACCAGTTCTGATTGTGGCAGGCAATGGGCTGACTGAAGGGGTTATCGCCGAACTCGAACGCGCCCTGGTCGATCACGAACTGATCAAGGTCGAGATTCGCTCCGAAGACCGCGAAGAGCGTGCCGCCGCAATTGCCGCGCTGTGCAAGGCCGGCCGCGCCGAACTGGTACAGACCATCGGCAAGAAGGCGCTGATCTATCGCCGCAATCCGCAACCGAACAAGCAGTTGTCGAACATCCACCGTTACAAGTGATGTTCGCCCCGGTCAGTGGCGCGCCTTGCGCGCCCTGCCCGGCACGGGCTGCATGACCAGCAGCAAGCCGGTCAGGCCCAGCACCAGGTAACAGAACAGCTGCCAGCGCAGTTCCCCCGGCATGCCCACGCGCAACGCGAAATACACCACGCACGCCAGCATCACCATCGACAACAACTGCCCCCGCATGTCCCGCCACAGACTGGACAGGCCCTGCGCCTGAATCAGCACCAGCGCCTGCACGCCTGCGCAAAACGCCGCAAACGCCACCAGCAACGATGCCATCAGGCTACCGATATCCTCGATCAACAGCGGCGCCAGGCCAATCTGGCCCAACGCCGGCAGCAGACCGAAATGCAGCATCCACAGGCCGCCAACCCAGAGTACCTGGGTCAGCTGCCAGATTGCCGGGGCGGCAGCAAAGCCCCGGCGACGGTCAGATGTGTTTGACTTCGACAATCTCGTACTCGACCGTACCGCTTGGCGTCTTGATCACCACGGCATCACCCTCTTCCTTGCCAATGATGGCGCGGGCGATCGGAGCACCGACCGAGAGCTTGCCCTGCTTGACGTCGGCTTCGTCCTCACCAACGATCTGGTAAGTCACCTGTTCGCCGGTCTCGGTGTTTTCCAGGTCCACGGTGGTGCCGAAGATCACCTTGCCGGTGTGGGCAATGGTGGTGACGTCGATCACGACCGAGTTCTGCAGACGGCCTTCGATATCGCGAATACGCGCCTCGACCATCCCCTGCTCTTCGCGGGCAGCGTGGTACTCGGCGTTTTCCTTGAGATCGCCCAGCTCGCGAGCCTCACCAATGGCCTGGCTCAGGCGCGGACGCTCGGTCTTGCTCAGGAACAGGTGCTCTTCCTCCAGGGCGCGAGCGCCCTGGACGGTCATCGGGTATTTGGTAATGCTCATGCTTTGAGTCCTGCATGCAGATCCTGCAAGCGGCGAACGGTCTTTTCAGGACCAAACTTCAGCGCTTCGCAGATGGCTTCACCGGCCGCAATGGTGGTGGTGCAGTAAATCTTGTGCTGCAACGCATTGCGACGAATCGAGTAGGAGTCGGCAATCGACTGGCGACCTTCGGTGGTGTTGATGATCAACGACACTTCGTCGTTCTTGATCATGTCGACCACGTGCGGACGACCTTCGGTCACCTTGTTCACGCGACGCACTTTCAAGCCAGCCGCTTCAATGACCTTGGCGGTACCGACGGTGGCGACCACTTCGAAGCCCAGGGCGATCAGGTCGCGGGCAACGCCAGCCACTTGTGGCTTGTCGTCGTCACGCACGCTGATGAATGCGGTACCGCCAGTCGGCAGCACTTCGCTGGCGCCCATCTGGGCCTTGGCAAACGCTTCACCGAAGCTGTCGCCGACACCCATGACCTCACCGGTGGATTTCATCTCAGGGCCGAGGATCGGGTCAACACCCGGGAACTTGGCGAACGGGAACACCGCTTCCTTGACGCTGTAGAAGTTAGGAATGATTTCCTTGGTGAAGCCGATTTCCTTGAGGCTCTTGCCGGCCATGACCCGCGCGGCAATCATCGCCAGCGAAGTGCCGATGCACTTGGAGACGAACGGCACGGTGCGCGAGGCGCGCGGGTTGACTTCGATCACGTAGATCTTGTCGCCCTGCAGGGCCAGCTGCACGTTCATCAGGCCGACAACGCCCAGTTCCAGGGCCATTTTCTTGACCTGTTCGCGGACTTCGTCCTGAACATGGGCCGGCAGCGAGTACGGTGGCAGCGAGCACGCCGAGTCACCGGAGTGAACACCGGCCTGCTCGATGTGCTGCATGATTGCGCCGATCACCACGTCGGTGCCGTCGCAGACCGCATCCACGTCCATCTCGATGGCGCAGTTGAGGAAGTGGTCGAGCAGCACCGGGCTGTCGTTGGACACTTGCACCGCTTCACGCAGGTAACGCTTGAGCTCGTCCAGCTCGTAGACGATCTCCATGGCGCGGCCGCCCAGCACGTAGGACGGGCGCACAACCAGCGGGTAGCCGATGATGCCGGCGGCGCGGATGGCTTCGTCTTCGCTGCGCACGGTGGCGTTTGGTGGCTGCAGCAGATTCAGGCGCTGAACCATCTGCTGGAAACGCTCGCGGTCTTCGGCGCGGTCGATGGCGTCCGGGCTGGTACCGATGATCGGCACGCCGGCTTCTTCCAGGGCACGAGCCAGTTTCAACGGGGTCTGGCCGCCGTAGTGGACGATCACGCCTTTCGGCTTCTCGACACGAACCACTTCCAGCACGTCTTCCAGGGTCAGCGGCTCGAAGTACAGGCGGTCGGAGGTGTCGTAGTCGGTGGAGACGGTTTCCGGGTTGCAGTTGACCATGATGGTCTCGTAACCGTCTTCACGCAGGGCCAGTGCCGCGTGTACGCAGCAGTAGTCGAACTCGATGCCCTGGCCGATACGGTTAGGGCCGCCACCCAGGATCATGATCTTGTCGCGGGTCGACGGATTGGCCTCGCACTCTTCCTCATAGGTCGAGTACAGGTAGGCGGTATCGGTGGCGAACTCGGCCGCGCAGGTGTCAACGCGCTTGTAGACCGGGAACACTTCCAGCTTGTGACGGTGACGACGCAGGTTCTTGTCGGTGATGCCCAGCAGCTTGGCCAGGCGCTGGTCGGAGAAGCCCTTGCGCTTGAGGCGCAGCATCAGGTCCTTGTCGATCGCCGACAGGGCCAGGGTCTTGACCTTCTCTTCGTCCTTGATCAGGTCTTCCATCTGCACCAGGAACCAGTGGTCGATACCGGTCAGGGCGAAGATTTCGTCGCAGGTCATGCCCGAACGCATGGCGTCGGCGACGTACCAGATGCGCTCGGCGCCCGGTACGGTCAGCTCGCGCTTGAGGATGCTGGCAGCGTCAGGGCTGGCCAGGTCGACTTTCGGGTCCAGGCCGCTCACGCCGACTTCAAGGCCGCGCAGGGCTTTCTGCAGCGACTCCTGGAAGGTCCGGCCGATGGCCATGACTTCACCCACGGATTTCATCTGGGTAGTCAGGCGGGCGTCGGCTTTCGGGAATTTCTCGAAGGCGAAACGCGGCAGCTTAGTGACGACATAGTCGATCGACGGCTCGAAGGACGCCGGGGTACGGCCGCCGGTGATGTCGTTTTGCAGTTCGTCGAGGGTGTAACCGACAGCCAGCTTGGCGGCGATCTTGGCGATCGGGAAGCCGGTGGCTTTCGACGCCAGGGCCGAGGAACGCGACACCCGTGGGTTCATTTCGATCACGACCATGCGGCCGGTGTCCGGGCAGATACCGAACTGCACGTTGGAACCGCCGGTCTCGACGCCGATTTCACGCAGCACCGCCAGCGAGGCGTTGCGCATGATCTGGTATTCCTTGTCGGTCAGGGTCTGTGCCGGCGCCACGGTGATCGAGTCACCGGTGTGCACACCCATCGGGTCGAAGTTTTCGATCGAGCAGACAATGATGCAGTTGTCCTTTTTGTCGCGGACCACTTCCATCTCGTACTCTTTCCAGCCGATCAGCGATTCGTCGATCAACAGTTCCTTGGTTGGCGACAGGTCCAGACCACGGGCGCAGATTTCTTCGAATTCTTCACGGTTGTAGGCGATGCCGCCACCGGTGCCGCCCATGGTGAAGGACGGACGGATGATGCACGGGAAGCCGAGCTTCTCGAGGACCGCGTTGGCCTCTTCCATGCTGTGGGCGATACCGGAACGCGGGCACTCAAGGCCAATGGCCTTCATGGCGGTGTCGAATCGCGAACGGTCTTCAGCCTTGTCGATGGTGTCGGCGTTGGCGCCGATCATTTCCACGCCGAACTTTTCCAGGATGCCTTCGCGTTCCAGGTCCAGGGCGCAGTTCAGGGCAGTCTGGCCACCCATGGTCGGCAGCAGCGCGTCAGGGCGCTCTTTTTCGATGATCTTGGCAACGGTCTGCCACTTGATCGGTTCGATGTAGGTCGCATCAGCCATGGCCGGGTCGGTCATGATGGTCGCCGGGTTGGAGTTCACCAGGATGACGCGATAGCCCTCTTCGCGCAGGGCTTTGCACGCCTGGGCGCCGGAGTAGTCGAATTCGCAGGCCTGGCCGATCACGATCGGGCCAGCGCCGAGAATCAGGATGCTTTTAATGTCTGTACGTTTTGGCATGGGTTGTCACTCAATTCCGCAGGTCAGTCGGCAAGCCGCATTGAACAATCTTGGGGGCGGCACCTGAACGCGGCTTGCACCGGTCCAGGGCCTTCTCGCCAGATGCTCAGCGGCGCTTGGCCATGGCATCGATGAAACGGTCGAACAGTGGCGCGACGTCGGTCGGGCCCGGGCTGGCTTCAGGGTGGCCCTGGAAGCTGAACGCGCTCTTGTCGGTACGCTCGATACCCTGCAGGGTACCGTCGAACAGCGACTTGTGGATGGCACGCACGTTGCCCGGCAGGGTCGCTTCGTCAACCGCAAAGCCGTGGTTCTGGCTGGTGATCATCACCACACCGGTGTCCAGGTCCTGGACCGGGTGGTTGGCGCCGTGGTGACCATGACCCATTTTCACGGTCTTGGCACCGGAGGCCAGGGCCAGCAGCTGGTGACCCAGGCAAATGCCGAACACCGGGACCTCGGTTTCGAGGATGTCCTTGATCGCCTGGATCGCGTAGTCGCAAGGCTCCGGATCGCCAGGGCCGTTGGACAGGAACACGCCATCAGGATTGAGCGCCAGGACTTCGCTGGCCGGGGTTTGCGCCGGCACTACGGTCAGGCGGCAGCCGCGGGCAACCAGCATGCGCAGGATGTTCAGCTTGACGCCGAAGTCGTAGGCCACCACGTGGTGCGGCAGCTCGGCGGCTTCAATGGTGGCGTGGCTGTCGGTCTTCAGCTCCCAGACGCTGGAGCGCCATTCGTAGCTGCTCTTGGTGCTGACGACTTTTGCCAGGTCCATGCCCTTCAGGCCCGGGAAACCGCGAGCAGCGGCGATTGCCGCCTCTTCGCTGATGTTGTCGCCGGCCAGGATGCAGCCGTTCTGCGCGCCCTTCTCACGCAGGATGCGGGTCAGACGACGGGTATCGATACCCGCGATCGCCACCACGTTGTTGGCCTTGAGGTAATCAGGCAGGGATTGCTTGTTGCGCCAGTTGCTCGCGATCAGAGGCAGGTCGCGAATCACCAGACCAGCCGACCAGACGCGGTCGGATTCGGCGTCTTCCGGCGTGGTGCCGGTGTTGCCGATGTGCGGGTACGTCAGGGTAACGATTTGCTGCGCATAGGAAGGGTCAGTCAGGATTTCCTGATAGCCGGTCATTGCGGTGTTAAACACCACCTCACCAACGGTCTGACCGTCGGCTCCAATGGCTTCACCGCGAAAAATGCTGCCATCAGCAAGGGCGAGTATGGCTGGCTTAGTCAAGAAGACCTCCCGTAAATCTAGCCTGAAGGGGCGATCGCAGGTTGCAAAAAAGCGGAATGACGTATAGACACGTCACCCCGCTTTCTTCGTCGAATTATCTGCGCGCTTTTAGTGGACACACTAAAGCTGTAGCTTACAGAAAAACGCTTTTTTGGTCTACCACTTAAGTGCCTGAAAGGCGCAGGAATGCGACAGGGCGTCGCGGGAATGGAAAAGCATCACTGGCAAGCCAGCTCCCACAGGAGCCACTGAGACTCAGGAATTGCAGCCATGGCGCAATTCCCGTGGGAGCTGGCCTTGCCAGCGATGGGCCGCGCAGCGGCCCCTGAACAGCGATCAACGCAGGTCGAGCACGTCCTGCATGTCGTACAGGCCAGGCTCGCGCCCGTCCAGCCACAGGGCGGCACGTACCGCACCCCTGGCGAAGGTCATGCGGCTGGAGGCCTTGTGGGTGATCTCCAGGCGCTCACCTTCAGCAGCGAACAGCACGGTGTGATCACCGACCACATCGCCAGCACGCACGGTGGCGAAGCCGATGGTCTGGCGATCACGCGCACCGGTCTGGCCTTCACGGCCATACACCGCCACTTCCCGCAGGTCACGACCCAGCGCATTGGCAACCACTTCACCCATGCGCAGCGCGGTACCCGACGGCGCATCGACCTTGTGCCGGTGGTGAGCCTCGATGATCTCGATATCCACGTCATCGCCCAGCACCCGCGCAGCCATGTCCAGCAGCTTCAGGCTGAGGTTGACGCCAACGCTGAAGTTGGCGGCAAAGACGATCGGAATGTCCTTGCCCGCCTCGACCAGCAACTGCTTCTCTTCAGCAGAGAAACCGGTGGTGCCGATGATCATCGCCTTGCCTGCCTTGCGGCAGAACGCCAGGTTCTTCAGGGTCACCGACGGGTGAGTGAAGTCGATCAGCACGTCGAACTCGTCGGCGACCTTGGCCAGGTCGTCGGACAGCAGCACGCCAATCCGGCCCAGCGCCGCCAGCTCACCAGCATCGGCGCCGACCAGCGAGCTGTCCGGGCGATCGATCGCCGCGGTCAAACCGGCACCCGGGGCTTGCTGCACAGCTTCGATCAGGGTCTTGCCCATGCGCCCTGCCGCGCCCATTACCGCTATACGTCGCATGCCCTACTCCTTCTTACAGATCGCCGAAGAAGCGCTTCACGCCTTCGAACCAGCCATTGGCTTTCGGCGAATGGGAACTGTCGCCTTCCAGCGAATCACGCAGCTCTTCGAGCAGCTCGCGCTGACGACGGCTGAGGTTGACCGGGGTTTCCACCGCGACCCGGCACATCAGGTCACCGGCACCACCACCGCGAACCGGCGCCACACCCTTGCCACGCAGACGGAATTGCTTGCCGGTCTGGGTGCCTTCCGGGATTTTCAGCTTGACCCGACCATCAAGGGTCGGCACTTCCAGCTCGCCACCCAGGGCGGCATCGGTGTAGCTGATCGGCACTTCACAGTACAGATGCTTGCCGTCGCGCTGGAAAATCGAGTGTTCACGCACGTTGATCACAACGTACAGGTCGCCAGTCGGGCCACCCTGGGAACCAGCCTCGCCTTCGCCGGACAGACGAATACGGTCGCCGGTATCGACGCCAGCCGGGACTTTGACCGAAAGCGTCTTGTACTCTTCGATGCGGCCTTCGCCGTGGCACGAATCACACGGATCGGTGATGACCTTGCCCTGGCCGTGGCAACGCGGGCAGGTCTGCTGGACCGAGAAGAAGCCCTGCTGCATGCGCACCTGGCCAATACCGCCACAGGTCGGGCAGGTCGAAGGCGACGAGCCTTTCTTGGCCCCGGAACCGTCACACGGCTTGCAGTTGACCAGCGTCGGCACACGGATGTTGACCGTGGTACCGCGCACGGCTTCTTCCAGGTTCAGCTCCAGGGTGTAACGCAAGTCGCTGCCACGCTGGGCACCACCACGCGAACCACCACGGCCGCCGCCGAAGAAATCGCTGAACACATCACCGAAGATATCCGAGAAGTTCGCGCCGCCGAAACCGGCACCGCCGCCACCCATGCTCGGATCCACGCCGGCATGACCATACTGGTCATAGGCCGCACGCTTGCTGGCATCGGAGAGCACTTCGTAAGCCTCGTTGGCTTCCTTGAATTTCTCTTCCGACGCTTTGTCATCAGGATTACGGTCCGGGTGATGCTTCATCGCCAGACGGCGGTAGGCTTTCTTCAGATCCGCTTCACTGGAGCCGCGCTCAACTCCCAGAACTTCGTAATAGTCACGCTTTGCCATAAGTCTTTGCACTCTTGAGGACGTTCGGCAAACCTCTGCGCATTCCGCGCTGTGCCGCCAGCACCCGCCTCACCCACCCTCCGGGCGGCTGACAGATGCTGTAAAAATTCGGGTATTGCAGACACGCCAACGCGGGAGCAAGCCCCCGCGCGGCGACATCCTACCAGCCAACCATCAAAAAACAGTCAATTGGCCGACAACCTGTAGCAATTACTTGTCTTTGACTTCTTCGAACTCAGCATCGACAACGTCGTCATGCTTGGCTTCCGGCTCGGCCTGCTGAGCGCCGCCCTTAGGCTGTTCAGCCGACTGCTCGGCGTACATCTTCTGGGCAACCGGAGCCGAAACCTTCGACAGCTCTTCGACCTTGGCGTCGATGGCAGCCTTGTCGTCGCCCTTGATGGCGGCTTCCAGGGCAACCACGGCAGCTTCGATCGCAGTCTTCTCGTCGGCAGTAACCTTGTCACCGGCGTCAGCGACCATCTTGCGAGTCGAGTGAACCAGTGCATCACCCTGGTTACGGGCAGTGGCCAGCTCTTCGAACTTGCGGTCTTCTTCCGAGTTCGCTTCAGCGTCGCGGATCATCTGTTGAATTTCTTCATCAGACAGGCCGGAGTTGGCCTTGATCACGATCGACTGGGTCTTGCCAGTAGCCTTGTCCTTGGCGCCTACGTGCAGAATGCCGTTGGCGTCGATGTCAAAGGTCACTTCGATCTGCGGCACGCCACGTGGTGCTGGTGGAATATCGGCCAGGTCGAACTTGCCCAGGGACTTGTTCTGTGCTGCCTGTTTGCGCTCACCTTGCAGCACGTGAATGGTCACGGCGCCCTGGTTGTCATCGGCAGTCGAGAACACTTGCGACTTTTTGGTCGGGATAGTGGTGTTCTTCTCGATCAGCGCGGTCATCACGCCACCCATGGTTTCGATACCCAGGGTCAGCGGGCTGACGTCCAGCAGCAGTACGTCTTTGACGTCACCGGCCAGTACCGCACCCTGGATCGCAGCACCCATGGCAACCGCTTCGTCCGGGTTGACGTCTTTACGGGCTTCTTTACCGAAGAAGTCGGTAACAGCTTTTTGCACCAGCGGCATACGGGTCTGACCGCCGACCAGGATCACGTCGTCGATCTTGCTGACGTCGATACCGGCGTCTTTCATGGCGATGCGGCATGGCTCGATGGTGCGCTGAACCAGGTCTTCTACCAGCGATTCCAGCTTGGCGCGGGAGATCTTCACGTTCAGGTGCTTAGGACCGGTAGCGTCTGCAGTGATGTACGGCAGGTTGACGTCGGTCTGCTGACTCGAGGACAGCTCGATCTTGGCCTTTTCAGCGGCTTCTTTCAGGCGCTGCATGGCCAGCGGGTCACCTTTGAGGTTCATGCCGCTTTCTTTCTTGAACTCGTCGACGAGGTAGTCGATCAGGCGGATGTCGAAGTCTTCACCACCGAGGAAGGTGTCGCCGTTGGTGGCCAGCACTTCGAACTGATGCTCGCCATCGACTTCGGCGATTTCGATGACCGAAACGTCGAAGGTACCGCCACCCAGGTCATAAACGATCACGGTGTGATCGCCCTTGGCCTTGTCCATGCCGTAGGCCAGGGCAGCCGCGGTTGGTTCGTTGATGATCCGCTTGACGTCCAGGCCGGCGATGCGGCCGGCGTCTTTGGTGGCCTGACGCTGGCTGTCGTTGAAGTAGGCCGGAACGGTGATCACCGCTTCGGTCACTGGCTCGCCGAGGTAGTCTTCGGCGGTTTTCTTCATCTTTTTCAGGATTTCAGCCGAGATTTGTGGCGGTGCCATTTTCTGGCCGTTCACTTCAACCCAGGCGTCGCTGTTGTCAGCCTTGACGATTTTGTACGGAACCATCTGGATGTCTTTCTGCACCACTTCTTCTTCGAAGCGACGACCGATCAGACGCTTGACCGCGTACAGGGTGTTGTGCGGGTTGGTGACCGCCTGGCGCTTGGCCGACTGGCCAACCAGGATTTCGCCATCGTTGGCGTAGGCGATGATCGACGGCGTGGTACGAGCGCCTTCGGCGTTCTCGATGACCTTGACGTTGCCGTTTTCCAGAATGGAGACGCAGGAGTTGGTGGTCCCCAGGTCGATACCGATGATTTTACCCATGTTAACTCTCCCGAAACTTGAATTTGGTTGCCGCAGCAGTGGTGGCTAACTGCGGTAATACTTGAATGCTTGACACCTAGATGGGGGCGCCGGAAACGATTTCAAGCCTGCTCGTCAATCGACGGCGTAACCGCTGCCGGGGCCTTGCTGACCACGACCATGGCCGGGCGCAGCAGGCGACCGTTGAGCTGGTAGCCCTTCTGGAACACCTTGAGCACGCTGTTGGGCTCGACTTCGGCGCTTTCCTGCATGGCCATCGCCTGATGGTGCTCGGCATTGAACGGTTCGCCGTGCGGGTCGATGGCCTCAAGGTTGTAGCGCTTGAGGGTGTCGTGGAACATTTTCAGGGTCAGCTCGATGCCTTCACGCATCGGGCGAATGCTCTCGTCGTCCGCGCTGGACAGCTCCAGGCCGCGCTCGAGGCTGTCGATGACCGGCAGCAGGTCACCGGCGAATTTTTCCAGGGCGAACTTGTGCGCCTTTTCTACGTCCTGCTCGGCGCGGCGGCGCACGTTCTGCAGGTCGGCGGCGGTGCGCAGGGATTGATCCTGGGCCGCCGCCAGCTGCTCTTCGAGCACCTGCACGCGGGCGCTCAGCTCTTGGTCGCCAGTCGCTTCGGCGTTCAGATTCTGTTCATCCAGCTGTTCGTCAGCCATAAAATCTCTCCTCTCGAATAAGGTCTGCGAGCACGACTCGCGCTTCTGCCGGCTATATGGGGTCGCAAAATCCAGGTTCAAGGGCCTTCAAGACAGCTTGCTCACATTCGCTCATAACCCAGCGCAATCAGAACCGCGCCCTGATAACCAAATCGAACTAAACATCAGCATTGTCAGCGGATTTGAAAACACTGTATAAATAACCAGACCTAACGCCTGGGAGCCACCCCAATGCTGGTGCACCTGTCCGTACACAACTACGCCATCGTCGAACACCTGGACCTCGAGCTCGCCCGCGGGATGAGCGTCATCACCGGTGAAACCGGGGCCGGCAAATCGATCATGCTCGACGCCCTGGGCCTGACCCTGGGTGATCGCGCCGACAGCGGCGTGGTGCGCCCCGGGGCCGACAAGGCCGACATCCTCGCCACCTTCGACCTGGAAGACATCCCCGAGGCGCGCACCTGGCTGGCCGAGCGCGACCTCGACAGCGACGGCCCGTGCATCCTGCGCCGGGTGATCACCGCCGAAGGCCGCAGCCGTGGCTACATCAACGGCACGCCCTGCCCGCTCGGCGACCTCAAGGCCCTGGGCGAGCTGCTTATCGACATCCACAGCCAGCATGAGCACCAGTCGCTGCTGAAAACCGACACCCACCGCCGCCTGCTCGACGAATACGCCGGCGCCACCGACCTGGCCCGCCAGGTACAGCTGGCGGCCCAGCGCTGGCGCCAGACCCGCCAGGAGCTGGAACGGCTGTCCAACTCCGGCGATGAGCAGCGCGCGCAGCACCAGTTGCTCAGCTACCAGCTCGAAGAACTGGACAACCTCGGCCTGGGTGAAAACGAACTGGAGCTGCTGGAGCAGGAACACAAGAACCTGACCAATGCCGAAGCGTTGTTCGGCATCTGCCGCCAGGTCATCGACCACTGCAGCGAAAACGATTCGGGCAACGTCCTCAACGCCCTGACTGCCAGCCTCAACCGCCTGACCGCCGTGCACAACGCGCCCAGGGCCCTGGGTGAAGCCGCCAGCATGATCGCCAGCGCACAGATCCAGGTCGAGGAAGCCGTCGGTGAGCTGAACCGCTTCCTCGACAACTTCGATGCCGACCCGGCGCGCCTGCAACAGCTCGAAGAGCGCCTCGATACTATTTATACCCTTGCTCGCAAGCACCGGGTGCACCCCACCGAGCTGGCCAGCCTGCAGCAGCGCTTGATGGAAGAGCTGGAAAACCTCAACGCCAACGACGAATCGATCGAGCGCCTGGGGGAAGAACTGGCCGCCTATGCCCGCCATTACCAGGACAAGGCTGGCGAACTGAGCGCCTTGCGCCAGCACGCCGCCAGCCAGCTGGCCAGTGCGGTGGAGCAGGAAATCCAGCGCCTGGGCATGCCGGGTGGCCGCTTCAGCATCGAGTTGCGCGCCAACAGCAGCGACGAACTGCAACCCCAGGGCCTGGAACAGGTCGAGCTGCTGGTCAGCGCCAACCCCGGGCAGCCGCTCAAGGCCCTGGCCAAGGTTGCTTCCGGTGGCGAGCTGTCGCGGATCAGCCTGGCGATCCAGGTGATCACCGCACAGACCTCGCGTATCCCGACCCTGGTGTTCGACGAAGTCGACGTGGGTATCGGCGGGCCAACGGCAGAGATCGTCGGTCAATTGCTACGCCGCCTGGGCGAGCGCGGCCAGGTGCTGACCGTAACCCACCTGCCGCAGGTCGCTGCCCAGGGCCACCATCACCTGTTCGTGCATAAAGTACGTGACAGCGATGCCACCCATACCGCCGTGGCCAACCTGGGCAAGCGCGAGCGTGTAGAAGAGGTCGCACGCATGCTCGGTGGCATCGACCTGACCAAGGAATCCCTGGCCCACGCACGCAAGATGGTGGTTACCAGCAAGGCCTGAGCGCGCGCAGCTATATAAAGCAAGCCACCAGAAAGCACGAAGGCGACCCCAGGGTCGCCTTCAGTACTTATGCAGCAATGTAATAATTGCTTACTTCTTTTTGCGTACGTACAGAACCAGATTGTGGTCAACCAGCTCGAAGCCGTGCTCTTCCACGATTTGCTTCTGGCGCTTCTCGATTTCAGCGTCAAAAAACTCGATGACTTCGCCGGAGTCGACTACGACCATGTGATCGTGGTGACCACCGTCAGCCAGCTCGAACACGGCGTGACCGCCATCGAAGTTATGGCGCACGACCAGGCCAGCGGCTTCGAACTGGGTCAGAACACGGTAAACCGTGGCCAGACCGACGTCCTCGCCTGCCTCCATCAGCGCCTTGTAGACATCCTCAGCACTCATGTGACGCTGCTCGGTAGAGTCGAGCATCTGTAGAATTTTAACTCGAGGCAGTGTCACCTTGAGACCGGCTTTGCGCAGTTCGCTATTTTCAACCATGGTCAGCTTTCTCGCCGATGCTGCTTCGCAGCTTCTCTGAATACGGGTATGATCGGGGTTTACGTTGTCCAGCCAAGATAGTGGAAGTCGCCCACCGATGCAAAACACCAAGCTCTTGCTAACCAGCCTCACCCTCGTGGGACTGCTCGCACTCGCCGGTTGCTCGTTCCCCGGGGTTTACAAAATCGACATCCAGCAGGGCAATGTCGTCACGCAAGACATGATAGACCAATTGCGCCCCGGAATGACCCGTCGGCAAGTAAGGTTTATCATGGGTAATCCGCTGATCCAGGATACCTTCCACACCAATCGCTGGGATTACCTGTACAGCCTGCAGCCTGGCGGCGGTGAGCGCCAACAGGAGCGCATGAGCATCTTCTTCAACGAGAACGATCAGCTCGCCAGCCTGTCCGGCGACTTCATGCCGGGTGTCAGCCGCGACCAGGAAATTCTCGGTGGCAGCGGCGATACCACAGTTAGCCCGACCGGCAGTACCGAACCCGCAGCGCAGGAAAAACCTGCCAAGCCAGGCTCACTGGAAGCCACCATCCAGAAAGACGTGGACACCATCGAAGTGATCCCGGTACCGGTGCCAGAACCACTGGACACCTCGCCGCAGTAAGCCTGCAGCGCGTATAAAAAAGCCCGGATCAGTCCGGGCTTTTTCTTACCTGTAATTCAGCGTTTGGCTTTCTTGAATACCCTGGCGACCTTGGCGGCGCGCTGCTTGCGCACCTCCTTGGGATCCACCAGCAATGGCCGGTAGATCTCGATGCGATCACCCGCCTCGACCTTTTGCTCTTCAGGGTTAGCGATCACCCGGCCAAAGACCCCGACTGGGCAGGCTTGAATATCAGCCTCGGGAAAATGCGCGGCGATTCCCGAGAGTTTTACCGCCTCAGTAAGCGTCGTACCCGTCGGCACCTCAAGAGTGAGCAGCACCTGCCGCTCGGCCTGGGCATACACCACTTCGACCGCTAGCAAGGCTTCAGACATGGAGCTGCTTGGCACGCTGACAGAAGGCATCGACCAGGGTGTTGGCCGCCTGGTTGAACAATGGCCCCAAGGTGGCACGGACCAGTGGCCCGGCATAATCGAACGACAGGTCAAGGCTGATCTTGCAGGCTTTCTCGCCCAGCGGCTTGAATACCCAGACACCATGCAACTGGGTAAAAGGCCCTTCTTCAAGGTTCATTTCAATGGACTGGCCCGGCACCAGCACATTGCTGGTTACAAACTGCTGGCTCATCCCCCCCTTGGCCACTTCCAGGCGCGCGCGCATGTGCGTGTCGCTTTCTTCCATCACGGTGCTGGACGAACACCAGGGCAGGAATTCCGGGTAGCGCGCTACATCATTGACCAGGTCGTACAGGGCCTGGGCGGGATATGGCAGCAGGGCCGAACGTTGAATATGGGTAGTCATCCAGGGGTCAATTCCAAAGCTGGGCGGCAAACACAACCAGAATGCCGAGGGGCGCCATCGAGCGCATCAAGTGCGCGCATTGTCCGGGATTCACGGCAATGGCTCAAGCGCACTGCTACCCCGTAGCCGACAGCGCGGCGACTGCCTATAATGCCGCCCCTATGGCTAACCAAAAGAAACATCCGACAGGGACTATCGCGCAGAATAAAAAGGCGCGTCACGATTACTTCATCGAACACAAGTTCGAGGCCGGATTGGTCCTGTCCGGTTGGGAAGTAAAAAGTCTGCGTGCCGGCAAGGCGCACCTGACTGACAGTTACGTGGTGCTCAAAGATGGCGAGGCCTGGCTGATGGGCAGCCATATCACGCCGCTGACAGCCGCCAGTACTCACGTCATCGCCGACCCGACACGTACCCGCAAACTGCTGCTCAACCGTCGAGAGCTGGAACGCCTGCATGCGGCCGTCCAGCAGAAGGGCTACACCTGCGTGGCCTTGTCGATCTATTGGAGCAAGCACTTGATCAAGTGCGAAATCGCACTGGGCAAGGGCAAGAAGGAATACGACAAGCGCGACACCCAGCGCGAGCGTGATTCCGACCGCGAATTGCAGCGCGCGGTGCGCAACAAGGGCAAGGAAGACTGATTCCAGCCTGAAGCGCCTTTATCGCGGGGTAAGCCCGCTCCTGCAGGAGCGGCGCTGCCCCGTGACCGCTAACGCCCGCTACGCCGCTCCGCCCGCGCCACCCGCTGGACTTCCTGACGCACTTCATCGAGCACTTCCTGCACATAGGTGATGTGCCGGCTGGAGACTTCGCGTGCATCCTCCGCACGCCCTTCGACAATCGCCAGGTACAGCTCGCGGTGCTGGCTGATGAGCATGTCGCGGGTTTCGCTGCGCTGTTTGTACATGCCGCCGATGTTGGTCACCACGTTGCGTTTGAGCAGGTCGAACAAACCACGAATGGTGTGCAGCAGCACCGCATTATGGCTGGCCTCGGCGATCGCCAGGTGGAAGCGCGCATCGGCCGCGCCCTCCTCGGCCCGGTCCACTTCATCGGCACGGGCGTAGCAGTCCTGCAGGGTATCGAACGCCGCCTTGAGCCGCTGACGATCCGGCTCAGTGGCGCGGATCGCCGCATAATAGGCGCACGATGCCTCCAGGGTATGCCGGAACTCCAGCAAGTCGCGCTGTGCTTCGGGGTTGCTTTCAAGCAACTGCAACAGTGGGTCGCTGAAGGTTGAGCCGAGCGATTCGGCCACATAGTTGCCACCGCCCTGGCGGCTGACCAACAAGCCTTTGGCCACCAGCTTCTGGATCGCTTCGCGCAACGACGGTCGTGACACACCGAACTGCTCGGCCAGCGCCCGCTCGGCAGGCAGGCGCTGACCGGCCGTCAAGGTGCCTTCGAGAATCATCCCTTCCAGCCGTTCGACGATATCGTCGGACAAACGGCGTTGGCGGACCTGATCAAAAACCATCACATGCTCTCCACAATCCCGATTGCGTTCGGGGCTGTCTATTCTGGCGCATCCGCATCCCGCCGGCACCCATCAGTTGGCAAATTTCCCTGCCGTTCAGGCGCCCGATTCATTGCGCATCCGACGAAAGTTTTCCTGGGACAAATTGACACAGCCGCAGCGAGGCTTTTAACCTAGCGCCTCGACATTGTAAATTGGTCTTACCAATTATCCAATGCCAGTGCTGACCAACAACAATTAGGGGCCACCCCATATGCAAACCTGGCAACAGCTTTACAGTCCGCTTGGTAGTCTTGGCCTGTCCGCGCTCGCGGCAGTCATCCCGATCGTGTTCTTCTTCCTCGCGCTGGCGGTGTTCCGCCTCAAGGGTCATGTGGCCGGCAGCATCACGCTGGGCCTGTCGATCCTGGTGGCGATCTTTGCTTTCCAGATGCCTGCCGACATGGCGCTTGCCGCCGCCGGATACGGCTTTGCCTATGGCCTGTGGCCGATTGCCTGGATCATTGTCGCCGCCGTATTCCTGTACAAATTGACGGTCAAGAGCGGCCAGTTCGAAGTGATCCGCAGCTCGGTACTGTCGATCACCGATGACCAGCGCCTGCAGGTCCTGCTGATCGGTTTCTGCTTCGGTGCCTTCCTCGAAGGTGCGGCAGGCTTCGGCGCACCGGTGGCGATCACCGCCGCCCTGCTGGTTGGCCTGGGTTTCAACCCGCTGTACGCGGCCGGCTTGTGCCTGATCGCCAACACCGCACCAGTAGCCTTCGGCGCCCTGGGCATCCCGATCATCGTTGCCGGCCAGGTTACCGGTATCGATGCGTTCAAGATCGGCGCCATGACCGGCCGCCAGCTGCCACTGCTGTCGCTGTTCGTACCGTTCTGGCTGGTGTTCATGATGGACGGCCTGCGCGGCGTCAAAGAGACCTGGCCTGCCGCCCTGGTGGCCGGCCTGAGTTTTGCCGTGACCCAGTACTTCACCTCGAACTTCATCGGCCCGGAACTGCCGGACATCACCTCGGCCTTGGCCAGCCTGATTTCCCTGACCCTGTTCCTCAAGGTCTGGCAGCCCAAGCGCTCGTTCGCCAGCGCCACCGGCAGCGTTGGCGCCGCCGTGGTCCAGGGCGGCGGCAGCCAGCCTTCGCCGTACAGCTTCGGCGAGATCTTCAAGGCCTGGTCGCCGTTCCTGATCCTCACCGTGCTGGTCACCATCTGGACCCTCAAGCCATTCAAGGCCGCCTTCGCTGCTGGCGGTTCGATGTACAGCTGGGTGTTCAACTTCGCCATCCCGCACCTTGATCAACTGGTGATCAAGTCCGCACCGATCGTTGCCACCCCGACGGCGATCCCGGCGGTGTTCAAGCTCGACCCGATTTCTGCCACCGGTACCGCGATCTTCTTCTCGGCGCTGATCTCGATGCTGGTGCTGAAGATCAATTTCAAAACTGGTCTGACCACTTTGAAAGAGACCTTCTTCGAACTGCGCTGGCCGATCCTGTCGATCGGCATGGTCCTGGCCTTCGCCTTCGTCACCAACTACTCGGGCATGTCGTCGACCATGGCGCTGGTATTGGCCGGCACGGGTGCGGCATTCCCGTTCTTCTCGCCATTCCTTGGCTGGCTGGGCGTGTTCCTGACTGGTTCCGACACCTCGTCCAATGCCCTGTTCAGCTCGCTACAGGCCACCACTGCGCACCAGATCGGGGTCAACGACACCTTGCTGGTAGCGGCCAACACCAGCGGCGGCGTGACCGGCAAGATGATTTCGCCACAATCGATCGCCGTGGCCTGCGCCGCCACCGGCCTGGTCGGCAAAGAGTCGGACCTGTTCCGTTTCACCCTCAAGCACAGCCTGTTCTTCGCCACCATTGTCGGCCTGATCACCCTGATCCAGGCCTATTGGCTGACTGGCATGCTGGTTCACTAAAGTGTCAGGGGCCGGGCGCGTTGTGGCGCGCCCGGCAGCCGCCCCTTTAACCAACGCTGCGAGACCCCATGATCATTTCTGCCTCTACCGATTACCGCGCAGCTGCCCGACGCAAGCTGCCGCCGTTTTTGTTCCACTACGCCGACGGCGGTGCTTATGCCGAGCACACGCTGCGCCACAACGTTCAGGACCTGGCCGGTATCGCCCTGCGTCAGCGCGTGCTGAAGAACATGTCCGAGCTGAGCCTTGAGACCCAACTGTTCAACGAAACCCTGAGCATGCCGGTGGCCCTGGCGCCGGTCGGCCTGACCGGCATGTATGCACGCCGCGGCGAAGTCCAGGCGGCCCGTGCGGCAGCGGCCAAAGGCATTCCGTTCACCCTGTCGACCGTATCGGTGTGCCCGATCGAAGAAGTGGCACCCGCCATCGACCGGCCCATGTGGTTCCAGCTCTATGTGCTCAAGGACCGCGGCTTCATGCGCAACGCCCTGGAGCGCGCCAAGGCTGCTGGCGTCACCACCCTGGTGTTCACCGTCGACATGCCGGTACCCGGCGCTCGCTACCGTGATGCCCACTCGGGCATGAGCGGCCCGAATGCACCGCTGCGCCGGGTCTGGCAGGCCATGACCCACCCGCAGTGGGCCGTGGATGTCGGTCTGCTGGGCAAGCCCCATGACCTGGGCAACATCTCTGCCTACCGCGGCAGCCCCACGGGGCTGGCCGATTACATCGGCTGGCTGGGCGCCAACTTCGACCCGTCGATTTCCTGGAAAGACCTTGAGTGGATCCGTGATTTCTGGGAAGGCCCGATGGTGATCAAGGGCATCCTCGACCCGCAGGATGCCAAGGACGCCGTGAAGTTCGGCGCCGACGGCATCGTCGTCTCCAACCACGGCGGCCGCCAGCTCGACGGCGTGCTGTCCAGCGCCCGCGCCTTGCCGGCGATTGCCGACGCGGTCAAAGGCGAGCTGAAGATCCTCGCCGACTCCGGCATCCGCAGCGGCCTGGATGTAGTGCGCATGATCGCCCTGGGCGCCGACACCGTGCTGATCGGCCGCGCATTCCTCTATGCCCTGGCCACCGCCGGCGAAGCTGGAGTGAAAAACCTGCTGGACCTGTTCGAAAAAGAAATGCGCGTGGCCATGGTGCTGACAGGTGCCAAATCGATCAGCGAAATCACCCGCGACTCGCTGGTCCGCGAACTGGGTGCCTGATTGGTGCGCCTTCGAATCACAGCCTGATTGACCGGGGTACGCGGCGCACCAGACGCCACTGCCCCGCGAGGAGATTGCATGAGTCTGCCCGCCGCGTTCCTCGATTCGGTAGCCCGCCTGATACCCGGCGAGCGACGTTTCGACGACCCGCTCTCGACCCTGGCGTTCGGCACCGATGCCAGCTTCTACCGGCTGATCCCCAAGCTGGTGGTGCGCGTCGAATCCGAAGATGAAGTGGTCGCCCTGCTCAAGCTGGCCCAGCGTGAGCGCGTGCCGGTAACCTTCCGCGCCGCCGGCACCAGCCTGTCTGGCCAGGCCATCAGCGATTCACTGCTGATCGTGCTCGGCGATAACTGGAACGGCCGCGAGATTCGCGACCAGGGCCAGCAGATTCGCCTGCAACCCGGTGTGATCGGTGCCCAGGCCAACGCCTGGCTGGCACCGTTCGGGCGCAAGATCGGCCCGGACCCGGCCTCGATCAATGCCTGCAAGATCGGCGGCATCGTCGCCAACAATGCCAGCGGCATGTGCTGCGGCACCGCGCAGAACACCTATCACACCCTGGCCGGCATGCGCCTGGTGCTGGCCGACGGCACGCGCCTGGACAGCGAAGATCCGGCCAGTGTCGCCGCCTTCGAACACAGCCACGCCGGCTTGCTCGATGAGCTCGCGCGCCTGGCTCGGGAAACCCGCGCCAACAGCGAACTGGCAGCGAAGATTCGCCACAAGTACCGCCTGAAGAACACCACCGGCCTGTCGCTCAATGCCCTGATCGACTACGACCAGCCGCTGGATATCCTCAGCCACTTGCTGGTCGGCTCCGAAGGCACCCTGGGCTTTATCAGTGCCGTGACCTACGACACGGTGATCGATCACCCGAACAAAGCCTCGGCACTGATCGTCTTCCCGGATGTGGAAACCTGCTGCAACGCCGTCACCGTACTCAAAAGCCAACCGGTATCGGCGGTGGAGCTACTCGACCGGCGCAGCCTGCGCTCGGTGCAGGACAAGCCCGGGATGCCGGCCTTCGTCCAGCAACTGTCCGAAGGTGCCTGCGCGCTGCTGATCGAATCGCGGGCGGCAACCCAGGCGCTGCTGCACGAACAACTGGCGCAGATCATGGCCTCGCTGGCCAGCTTCCCGGTGGAAAAGCAGGTCGACTTCACCGAAGACGCCAAAGAGAACGCCAAGCTCTGGGCCATCCGCAAGGACACCTTCCCCGCCGTCGGCGCCGTGCGCAAGACCGGCACCACGGTGATCATCGAAGACGTGACCTTCCCGGTCGAACAACTGGCCATTGGCGTCAATCGCCTGATTGCGCTGTTCGACAAGCACCACTATGACGAGGCGATCCTGTTCGGCCATGCCCTGGAAGGCAACCTGCACTTCGTCTTCACCCAGGGCTTTAACAGCGCTGAAGAGGTCGCGCGTTACCAGGCGTTCATGGACGACGTAGCGCAACTGGTGGCGGTGGAATTCGGCGGCTCGCTCAAGGCCGAACACGGCACCGGGCGCAACATGGCGCCCTTCGTCGAACTGGAATGGGGCAGCGATGCCTACCAGTTGATGTGGCAGCTCAAGCGCCTGCTCGACCCCAATGGCATTCTCAACCCGGATGTGGTGCTCAGCGAAGACCCGCAAATCCACCTGAAGAACCTCAAGCCGCTACCGGCGGCCGACGAGATTGTCGACAAGTGCATCGAATGTGGCTTCTGCGAACCGGTTTGCCCCTCCAAAGGCCTGACCCTGAGCCCGCGCCAGCGCATCGTCATGTGGCGCGATATCCAGGCGAAAAAACGTGCCGGCAGCGACACCCGCGAGCTGGAACGTGACTACCAGTACCAGGGCATCGACACCTGCGCCGCCACCGGCCTGTGCGCCCAGCGCTGCCCGGTGGGGATCAACACCGGCGAACTGGTGAAAAAACTGCGCGCCCAGGCAGCCGGTCATGTGAAGACCGCCGACTGGCTGGCCGACAACTTCCACACCGCCCTCAGCGGTGCACGCTTTACCCTGCAGGCGGCCAATGGCGCCCGCCGATTACTCGGTGCGCCGCGCCTGAGTCGCCTGAGCGCCAGCCTGAGCACGCTCAGCCATGGCCGTGTGCCGCAGTGGACGCCGGCCATGCCGCAACCGCTCAAGGCCGTGCAGTTGACCCCGGCCAGCAACGACGCGCGGCCACGGGTGGTGTACCTGGCCGCTTGTGTTTCGCGGGTCATGGGCCCGGCGGCGACGGACCGCGAGCAGACCTCGCTGCTGGACAAGACCCGCGCCCTGCTGGAAAAGGCCGGCTATCAAGTGGTGTTCCCGGACAACCAGGACAGCCTTTGCTGCGGCCAGCCGTTTGCCTCCAAGGGTTACGCCGAGCAGGCCGAGCACAAGCGCCAGGAGCTGATCAACGCCCTGCTCCACGCCAGCCGCGGCGGCCTCGATCCGATCTACTGCGACACCAGCCCGTGCACCTTGCGCCTGGTTCAGGACCTGGCGGAAACGCGCCTGGACCTTTATGACCCGGTGCGTTTCATCCGCACCCACCTGGTCGACAAACTGGAGTTCACCCCCCAGGAAGAGCCGATCGCCGTGCATGTGACCTGCAGCACCCAGCACCTGGGCGAAAGCCAGGCGCTGATCGACCTGGCGCGGCGTTGCAGCAAACAAGTGGTGATTCCCGAAGGCATCCATTGCTGCGGCTTTGCCGGCGACAAGGGCTTCACCACCCCGGAGCTCAATGCCCATTCGCTGCGCAGCCTCAAGGATGCGGTGCAGTACTGCAGTGAAGGAATCTCCACCAGCCGCACCTGCGAGATCGGCCTGTCGAACCATGGCGGGATCGATTATCACGGTCTTGTCTATCTGGTGGACCGCGTAACCCGGGCGCGAGCGATCTGAACCCTGGACCAGCAGTCGACGTCGCTCGACCGATGGAGTATACTGAACCTCGAGCGTTGAAAAACGCTTACAGCTAGAGCGCAACACATGGGGCCGATTAGGATTCGACGCCGGTAGTGAAACTCTAGGTGCATGCCGAGTTGGTAACAGAACTCGTAAATCCACTGTTGCAACTTTCTATAGTTGCCAATGACGAAAACTACGAGGGTTACGCTCTCGCTGCGTAAGCAGCTGAGCCCGCTCTCCTGGTAGCTTCGGCTCCAGCAATCACTAGGGGATGCCTGTAAACCCGAAGTGATTGTCATACAGAACAGGATCGCCGTGCAGTACGTTGTGGACGAAGCGGCTAAAACTTACACAACTCGTCCAAAGCACCCTGCCCGTCGGGCGGCTGCGGATTAACTCAATAGACACGGCTAAGCATGTAGGACCGACAGCGGATCACTGGCGGACGGGGGTTCAAATCCCCCCGGTTCCACCAAATACGCAAAACGAAAAAGGCATCTGGCGCTTGCGCCGATGCCTTTTTTGTTGCCCTCTCAAAAGCATTGCTCAAGGACGAAGCCCATGCGCCCACTGATTACCCTGGCCCTGTTGCTGTTGTGCAGCGCACTACAGGCCGCCCCTCTGTGCGAGAACTTCCTGAGTGCATCTGGCGCTTACCCCAAGGGCATCGAGTATCTGGGCTGCCATCAGGAAGTTGAAGCCCAAACGGCGCCCTTGATTGCGACCTACAAGGTCAAGGGCAGCGAAGCAGCGGTGGCTGAGGCCTACCTGCAGCGAACCTACGGCATGGGTCGCCTGCAGTTTTTCTGCTGCATGTGGGACTCGCTGCGCCACTTCCACCGCGACCCACACAGCGGCATCAAATACCAAGTCCTCATGGCCTCCGAAGAGACGCTGGCCAACCAGCGCTCGCAGTGGGCACAGATCGAGTTCTTCTACATCACCGTCAGCGTCGATACCCTCGAGCCCTGACCGGGCATCAGCCCTTGGCGTACTGCAGCAACACCTCCAGCGGATGGCGCAACTGGCGGTCAGCCATGCGCTTGACCTGGCTGCGGCATGAATAGCCGGTGGCCAACGCCTCGCCCTGTTTATCCAGCTTGCCGGCCCAGGACTGCTCGAAGATGGTCCGCGAGGTGTCCTGGTTGCGCGCTTCGTGGCCGTAGGTGCCGGACATGCCGCAGCAGCCGGTGGCTTCAGTCACCAGCTTCAGCCCCAGGCGGGCAAATACCTGTTCCCATTGACGAGTACTGGCCGGCACGTTGGTTTTCTCGGTGCAGTGGGCCAGCAGGCGGAAGGTTTCGCTAGCGCCCGCGGCCTGTTCGGGCAGTACGTCGATCAACCATTCCTGCGGCAACAGGACTTTCGGGCAATCGCTCAGACCTTCGACCTTCTGGTACTCCTGGCGGTACACCAGGGTCATGGCCGGGTCGAGGCCGACCAGCGGCACACCGCAATCGGCCAGGGCCTTGAGCTGGTTGGCGTTGCGAATCGCCGCCTTGGCGAAGGCGCCGAGGAAGCCCTGGACATGCAAGGGTTTGCCGTTGGCGCTGTAGGGCGCGAGGAACACCTTATGGCCAAGACGGTGGGCCAGCTCAATGAACGACGCCAGCAAAGGGGTTTCGAAGTAACGGGTAAAGGCGTCCTGAACCAGCACGATGCTGCGCTCACGCTGGGCCGGGGTCAGCTCGCGCAGCGCCGGCACGCTGGCCGCGCGCACGTTGCAGCGGGTCAGGGTGTTCTGCAGGTTGTAGCGGCTGATCAGCGGGCTGTCGAGCATGCCGACATGGCGTTCGAGCAGGCGGCTGACCCATTTCGAACCCATCACCGCGTTATACAAGCCTGGCGCATAAGCCATGTAGGGAATGCTGAACTCCAGCGAACCGATCAGGTAGTCACGCAGCGGGCGCTGATAGCGACCGTGGTACAGCTCCAGGAAGCGCGAACGAAACTCCGGTACGTTGACCTTGATCGGGCACTGCCCCGCGCAGGACTTGCACGCCAGGCAGCCGGCCATGGCTTCGTAGACTTCGTGGGAGAAATCCGCATCGCCACGGGAGCGTGCCTGGTTGTTGCGCAGGCGTTTGGGCAGCTCCTTGAGCCATGAAGTCTTGTTCTTTGCCGCCGCCAATACATCGATGCTGGCCGCACCCTGCAGGCGCAACCATTCACGGATCAGCGAGGCACGGCCCTTGGGCGAATGCTGGCGTTCGCGGGTGGCCTTCCACGACGGGCACATGGCGTCGTTGGGGTCGAAGTTGTAGCAGGCGCCGTTGCCGTTGCAGTGCACGGCACTGCCAAAGCTCTGCCACACCCGCTCATCGATCTGCCGGTCAAAATCGCCGCGCATCGGCGCTTCGTTGACTTTGATCAGGCCCTGCTCGCTGCCTGGCGGGGTGCAGATCTTGCCGGGGTTGAGCTGGTTGTAGGGGTCGAACGCGCCCTTGAGCGACTGCAGTGCCGGGTACAGCTCACCGAAGAAATCCGGCACATATTCCGAGCGCAGGCCCTTGCCGTGCTCGCCCCAGAGCAGGCCGCCATAGCGATGGGTCAGCGCCGCCACGGCATCGGAAATCGGCTTGACCAGCGCCGCCTGGGCCGGGTCTTTCATGTCCAGGGCCGGGCGCACGTGAAGCACGCCGGCATCGACATGGCCGAACATGCCGTAGGCCAGGCCGTAGCTGTCGAGCAAGGCACGGAAGTCGGCAATGTAGTCGGCCAGTTGCTCAGGCGGTACTGCCGTGTCTTCGACGAACGGCTGCGGGCGCACTTCGCCTTCGACGTTGCCGAGCAGGCCCACCGAGCGCTTGCGCATGGTGTAGACCCGGGTCACGGCTTCGGCGCCTTCGGCCAGGGTGTGGCCCAGGCGCTCAACTCCGGTGTCGGCCTGCAGGTGGGCGACGAAGGCTTGCACCCGCGCGTTGACTTCGGCCGGGTCATCACCGCAGAACTCCACCAGGTTGATGCCCAGGGTCGGGCGCTCAGCTTGGGCAGGGAAGTACTCGGCGACGCTGTGCCAGACGATGTCCTTCATCGCCAGCATCAGTACCTTGGAGTCCACTGTTTCGATCGACAGCGGCTTGTGCGCCATCAGCGCATTGGCGTCGCGCAGGGCGTCCATGAAGCTGCTGTAACGCACGTTCACCAGCACCGCGTACTTGGGAATCGGCAGCACGTTGAGCTTGGCCTCGACCACATACCCCAGCGAGCCTTCGGCGCCGCACAGTACGCTGTTGAGGTTGAAGCGGCCGTGCTCGTCACGCAGGTGCGCCAAGTCGTAACCGGTCAGGCAGCGGTTGAGCTTGGGGAAGATGGTCTCGATCAACTCGCCCTGGGTTTCCTGGATCTGCCGGGCCATGCGGTACACCTCACCGCTGCGCCCTGGCTGCGCGCAGGCCTGCTCCAGCGCCTGGTCGTCGATCGGCAGGGTATGCAGGCGCTCGCCGCCGAGCAGCACGCTGTGCAGTTCAAGCACGTGATCGCGGGTCTTGCCGTAGGTGCAGCTGCCCTGGCCACTGGCATCGGTGTTGATCATGCCGCCGACGGTGGCGCGGTTGGAGGTTGACAGCTCCGGGGCGAAGAACAGCCCGTGAGGCTTGAGCGCGGCGTTGAGCTGATCCTTGACCACCCCGGCCTGGACCCGCACCCAGCGCTCCTCGACATTGATCTCGAGGATGTTGTTCATGTGCCGCGACAGGTCAACGACGATGCCGTCGGTCAGCGACTGGCCGTTGGTGCCGGTACCGCCACCACGGGGCGTGAGCTTGACCTGGCGAAAGCGCGGTTCGGCGGTCAGCGTGGCAACCCGCGCGACGTCGTCGGCATCCAGCGGGAACACCGCCGCTTGCGGCAGGCGCTGGTAGATCGAGTTGTCGGTGGCAAGCACCGTGCGGGTGGCGTAGTCGGCGCTGAACTGGCCACGGAAACCGCTGGCGCGCAGGGCAGCGAGAAAATCGGCGTAGTCGGCAGCAGGGGCGCTGGTCGGCAGTTGGGCGATCATCAAAGGATGGCCTCTTTAATTTGGCTAATCACGGGAATATCGGAACACTTGCTGGCTGAGCATAATTAGGTCAGCCTCAAGACACTGATGTGCCAATGATCCCGGAGCATGCCGCTGGGGACAACTGGATATTTCTGCCGCTATCGATGACTTTTACGAATGAATTACCGCCACCTCACGCCGTCCATGTCATTGCTGCTGGCTTTCGAAGCCGCTGCCCGGCATGAAAGCTACACCCGCGCCGCCACCGAGCTGTCACTGACCCAGAGCGCGGTGAGCCGCCAGGTGCAGGCGCTGGAGCAGCAACTGGGCCTGGCCCTGTTCCGCCGCGAAGGCCGTCAGGTGCGCCTGACCGATGTCGGCAAGCTGTATCAGCGGGAAATGAGCGAAGCCCTCGGGCGGATTCGCAGCGCCACCTTGCAGGCCATGGCGTACCAGTCCGGCGAAGGCAGCCTGCGCCTGGCGACCCTGCCGACCTTCGGCTCCAAGTGGCTGCTGCCGCGCCTGCATGAGTTCTACAAGCTGCACCCGGGCATGCTGGTACACATCAATTCACGCATCGAAGCCATCGATTTTGAAACCAGCGGCATCGACGCCGCCATCGTCGTCGGCAATGCCGACCTGCCGGGGCTGGTCTGTCATCGCCTGCATGCCGAAGAGTTACTGGTGATCCTCTCGCCGGACACCGCCGCCAGCCAGGCCGACTGGTCACCGGCACACCTGTGCGAGCAGTTGCTGCTCAACGTGGCCAACAACCCCAACGCCTGGGGCGAATGGTTTTCCCACCATGGCCTGGCGCACCGCAGCATGCGCCTGGGGCCCAGCTTCGAGCTGACTTCGCACCTGATCCAGGCGGTGCGCGCCGGCATCGGCATCGGCCTGGTGCCGCGCATCCTGGTGACCGACGAGCTGGCCAGCGGTGAACTGGTCAGCGTCGGTGCACCCTTTGCCAGCCAGCGCAGCTACTACCTGATCTACCCGCCACGCAACCAGTCGCTGCCGTCGCTGACGGCGTTTCGCGGCTGGTTGCTGGGGCAAATCTGAGGCCCAGGCTCAGATGCTCAGGCAGATCTTGCCGAAGTGCTGGTTGCTTTCCTGGTAGCGGAAGGCCTCGACGATCTGCTCCAGGTCGAAGGTCTTGTCCACCACCGGACGCAGGCCATTGGCATCAATGGCGCGAACCATCGCCTGCTGCTGCGCCCGGCTGCCGACCAGCACACCTTGCAGGCGAATCTGCCGCACCAGGGCCTGGACCAGCGGCAAGTTGCCCGCCACGCCGGTGAGGATGCCGATCAGCGACACATGCCCGCCAATACGCGCAGCGATCATCGACTGCTCAAGGGTCGCCGGGCCGCCCACCTCGATCACATGATCAACGCCGCGGTTGGCGGTGAGCTGGCGCACCTTCTCGCCCCAGGCCGGGGTGCTGCGGTAGTTGATCAGGTGGTCGGCACCGAGGGCCTTGAGGCGCTCGAGCTTCTCGTCGCTGGAGGACGTGGCGATCACCGTGGCACCGGCCAGCTTGGCGAATTGCAGAGCGAAAATCGACACGCCACCGGTACCTTGCACCAGCACGGTATCGCCTGGCTTGAGCGAGTCATCGGCCATCAGTGCGCGCCAGGCGGTGAGGCCGGCGGTGGTCAGGGTCGCCGCTTCGGCGTGGCTGTAGCCCTTGGGCGCATGGGTAAAAGAGGTAGCGCGGGCAGTCACCTGTTCGCGGGCGTAACCATCGATGCCGTCGCCCGGGACCGTGGCGAAACCTTCGACCAGCGGCTGGCCGTCCAGCCAGTCAGGGAAGAACGTGCTGACCACCGCATCGCCCACGGCAAACTCGCTCACGCCAGCACCCACCGCGGTCACCACACCGGCGCCGTCGGCCATGGGAATACGCGGCGCAGTCGGCCCCCACATGCCACTGACCACGGCGAAGTCGTGATAGTTGAGCGAGTTGGCGTGCAGGCGCACGCTGATTTCGCCGGCTTGCGGCGCCGCAGCCTCACGGGTGCCGACCTGCACCTTGTCGTAACCACCGCCGGTCTGGACGATAATGGCCCTGCTGGTCATGGAAACCTCCTGAGTCGATAGACAAATAGCTGACCAGTCTTTGCCTGCCCCTGCCCCAGGTCAAGCACCAGCGCTTGCATAGTTCGCCAGCAAACCACAATAATGCGACTAATTATCAATTACTCGATATTGCCCCACCATGCCCGCTCCCGATCATGCTGCCCTGCACGCGCTCTACAGCGAACATAATGGTTGGTTGAAGAACTGGCTGCGTGCTCGCCTGGGCAATGCCAGCGATGCCGCCGACCTTGCCCAGGACACCTTTATCCGGGTTTTGAACGCGCGCAATGCCGACACTATTCGCGAGCCGCGCAGCTACCTGGGTGCCATTGCCCATGCGTTGATGATCGACAAGTTTCGCCGCAAGGCGCTTGAACAGGCGTACCTGGACGCACTGGCGCTGCGCCCGGAGCGGGTCGCCGAATCGCCGGAAAGCCGCTTGCTGATCCTCGAAACCTTGCTGGCCGTGGACCAGATGCTCGATGGTCTGGGCGAGCGTACGCGCACTATCTTCCTCACCGTACAGCTCGAAGGCCTGAGCTATGTGGCCACTGCCGAGCGCCTGGGGGTGTCGGTGACCACGGTGAAGAAGCACCTGATCCGCGCCATGACCCACTGCCTGCTGCTGACGGACGACTGACATGGCCCAGCCGCTGGACGCTCGCACCCTCGAAGCTGCCGCCACTTGGTACGTGCAGCTCAACGCCGCACCGCCCAGCGCTGCCCAGGTGCAGGCCTGGCAGGATTGGCTGGGCAAGAGCCAGGCCCATGCCCAGGCCTGGGCGCGGGTAGAAAAGCTGCAGCGCCAGCTGGGGCGACTGCCCGCCGATGTCGCCCTGCCGACCCTGGCCGGCGTGCGCGCCCGGCGTCGCGCCGTGCTCAAGACCCTGGCACTGCTGATGGCCGTCGGTGCAACGGGATGGGCCGTACGGGAAAGTACTCCGGGCCAGGCCTGGATGGCCGAGCTGCGCACCGGCAAGGGTCAGCGCCGCCAGGTACGCCTCGACGATGGCAGCCAGCTCGAACTCAATACCGACAGCGCGGTGGATATCCGCTACGACGGCCAGCAACGCCTGCTGCGCCTGTACAGCGGCGAAATCATGGTGCAGACCGCCCGTGATAGCGCGGCTCGCCCGTTCATTGTCGAAACGGCCGAAGGCCGGGTGCGCGCCCTCGGTACGCGCTTCAACGTCCGTAGCGACAATGGCCTGAGCCGGGTCACCGTGCTGGAGCATGCGGTTGAAGTGCGTCCGCTCGACCAGCCGCTGTTGATGCTGCGCCTGGAGGCCGGGCAAAGCGTCAGCTTCGACCGCAAGCAGATTGCCGCCGCCCATAATGCCCTGCCCGGCACGGGTGCCTGGACCCAGGGCATGCTGACCGTGATCGAATGGCGCCTGGAGGACTTCATCAGCGAACTGCGCCGTTACCGTCCCGGCGTGCTGCGCTGCGCCGAAAGCGTCGCCGACGTGCGCCTGTCCGGCGCCTTTCGTATCGACGACACCGACACCATCCTGGAAAACCTCGGCGTGTCGTTGCCGGTCAGGGTGCGTTACCTGACCCGCTACTGGGTCAGCATTGAAGCTGTCTGAAGAAATTTCGCACAAAGGGTTGCCGATTTTCATTCTCATTCGGCTACGCAGGTAAAGCGGCACATTTCGACCGCCCCTCTGCCCAGCCAATCGAAGGAAATCCTGCATGCCCCCGACTTGTCCGCGCGCCCCTCGCCCGCTGGTTCGCGCTGTCCACCTGGCGCTGTTCGGCCTGACCCTGGCGCCGCTGCCGTTGCTCGCGCTGCTGCCCGCCAAGGCCATGGCGCAGAGCGCCAGCACCCAGTTCCAGATCGCCCCGGGCCCGCTGGGCACCGCCCTGAGCCTGTTCGCCACCCGCGCCAACATCACCCTGTCGTTCGATGCCCGGCAGACCCAGGGCCAGCAGTCGGCCGGCCTGCAAGGCGACTACTCGGTGGAAGAAGGCCTGGCGCGTCTGCTCAGCGGCACCGGTCTGCAGGCTCAGCGCCAATCCAACGGCGGCTACGTGCTGGTGCCGGCCAGCAGTGGCGCGGTAATGGAACTGGGCGCCACCAGCATCAATGCCCAAGGCCTGGGTGAGACCACCGAGGGCACCCATTCCTACACCACGGCGGCAACCCGCACCGCGACCAAGCTGCCGCTGTCGATCCGCGAAACGCCACAAACCATCACCGTGGTTACCCGCCAACAGATGGATGACCAGGGTGCCCAGAGTATTTCCGATGTGTTGCGCAATACCCCCGGCGTGTCGGCGCAAACCTATGACAGCGACCGTACCGAGTTCTCCAGCCGTGGCCTGGTGATCACCAACTACCAGTACGACGGCGTCAACACCGTGTATGACGGCGTGTATGGCGAAGGCACCGCGCATGTCGACATGGCCATCTATGACCGAGTGGAAGTGCTCAAGGGCGCGACCGGTCTGATGACCGGCTCCGGCGACCCGTCGGCCACGGTCAACCTGATTCGCAAAAAACCTACCGCGCAGTTCCAGAGTTCGCTCACCGGCAGTGCCGGCAGCTGGGACAACTACCGTGGCGAAGTCGATGTCTCCGGCCCGATCAACAGCAGCGCCAGCGTGCGTGGGCGCTTCGTCAGCGCGCAACAGGACAAGAAGGGCTACCAGGACCACTACCAGCAAAGCAAAGAGGTGTACTACGGCATCCTCGAGGCCGACATCACCCCCGACACCCTGCTGACCGTCGGCATCGACCAGCAGACCACCACCCCGCGCGGCAGCTCATGGACCGGTAACCCGGTGTACTACACCGACGGCGGCCGCACCGACTTCTCCCGCTCGTTCAACCCGGGCGCCGACTGGAGCCGCCGCGACTTCCAGAACCGCACCTACTTCGCCTCGCTGGAACAGGCGCTGGCCAATGACTGGTCGCTCAAGCTGACGGTCAACCAGTTGCAAAGCGACCACGACACTCGCCTGGCCTCGGCCAGCGGTGGCGCGCCGGATCGCAATGGTGATGGCATGTCGTTCTTCTGGGGGCGTTGGGAAGGTCATCGGGTACAGAACAGCGCCGACCTCAACCTCTCCGGCCCGTTCACCCTGTTCGGTCGCCAGCATGACCTGGTCGTCGGCCTGGACACCAACCATTCCCGCCAGACCGGCGCGACCTGGGACACTAGTGAGTTTGCCATGGTGCCAGGCAGCATCTTTGACTGGGACGGTCACATTGCGGTGCCGGCGTTCCCGAAAAACGGCAAGTACGAGCAAAACAAGAGCCAGAACGGCGCCTACCTCGCCACCCGCCTGCACCCGAGCGACGACCTGTCGGTGATCCTCGGCACCCGGGTCAGTACCTTCAAGTACAGCGACCAATATGACTATGACGGCCTCAACCCGACCTTCCAGGACAACCAGTCCGGCTACAAGCAACACGGCGTGGTCACCCCATACGCCGGCATTGTCTACGACCTCGACGACACCTACTCGGTGTACGCCAGCTACACCTCGATCTATCAGCCACAGAGCAACAAGGACAGCAACGGCGCCACCCTCGACCCGGTCGAAGGCGACAGCTACGAAACCGGTCTGAAGGCGGCCTACTTCGACGGCAAGCTCAACGCCAGCCTGGCGCTGTTTCGCATCGAGCAGGACAACGTCGCCGAGTCGATCGGCACCAACCCTGCGACCAACGAAGGCATTTACAAGGCTACCAGCGGCGCCACCACTCAAGGCATCGAACTGGAAGTTGCCGGTGAACTGCAGGAAGGCTGGAACCTCTCGGCCGGTTACACCTACGCGCGCTCACGCGATGCCGACGAGCAACACATCTATGGCTTCCCGATGAGCACCAGCAAGCCTGAGCACCTGGTGCGGCTGTTCACTACCTATCGCCTGCCTGGGGTGCTGGACAAAGTGACCGTCGGGGGTGGGGTCAACTGGCAGAGCGCGTTCTACGGCAAGATCTACAATCGCTCGGTGAACGACTACACCTTCATCAAGCAAGGCGGCTACACCCTGGTCGACCTGATGACCCGTTACCAGTACAACGAGCAACTGAGCTTCACGGTCAATGCCAACAACGTGTTCGACAAGCGCTACCTGACCGGGCTGGGTAACTACGACACCACCTACTACGGTGATCCGCGCAATGTGATGCTGACGACGCGCTGGGAGTTCTGAGTAAGGTGTGAGGCCCTCATCGCTGGCAAGCCAGCGCCCACAAGGACCACGTGCAGCCCACCTGTGGGAGCCGGCCTTGCCAGCTATTGGTCGAGCATCCTCTGCAACGCTCGACAATCCGCCGCATGCCAGTCGGCCAGCTGCGGCCAGGGATTGTCCGGCAGGTTGACCAGAATCGTCCGCGCCCCCGCCGCCCGACCGCAATCCAGGTCAAAGCGATAATCGCCGACCATGACCATCTCGGTCGGCGCCACGTCCCAGGCTTTGGCCAGCTTCAACAAGCCACCCGGGTGCGGTTTGGGCGGGGCTTCATCACGGCCGACGATGTGCTCGACGGCAAAGCAGTCGGCCAGGCCGATCGCTTTCAGGGTGATGTGCGCCAGTTCACGGGCGTTACGGGTCAGAATGCCCAGTTGGCAACCGCGCGCCGCCAGATCGCGAACCAACTCCACAGCGCCGGTGGCCGGGCGCGAACCGATCGCCAGCTCACGCTCATGCTCCAGCAGCCAGGCATGCTTGGCCGCGGCCTCGGCGGCCGGCAAAGCGGCCAGGTGGGTAAGGATGTCGTGCGTCTGCGGAATCTCCAGCGCCTCCTTGATCGCCGCAAAATCGTGCACGGCGACAGTCAGGGTTCCGTCCATGTCGAACACCCAGTGGCGAATCTGCTGCAGGCTCATTGCCAATCCTTGCGATGTCGAATCAGGCCTTCCTGGCACGACGACGCCACCAGTTGCCCGGCCTGGTTGTAGATGTTGCCGCGGGCAAAACCACGGGCATTGCCGGCCCATGGGCTGTCCATGGCATACAGCAGCCACTGGTCGGCACGCAGGTTACCGTGGAACCACAACGCGTGGTCGAGGCTGGCGATCTGCATGTCTTTCTGCCACACCGATTTACCGTGGGGCAGCAGCGAGGTGGTCAGCAGGCCAAAATCTGACGCGTAAGCAAGCATGTACTTGTGCAGCGCCGGCACGTCCGGCAGGTTGCCATCGGCGCGGAACCAGACGTACTTCACCGGCTCGCCCGGCTTGGGGTTGAACGGATCCTCGGCGGTCACCGGGCGCATTTCGATCGGCTTGGCGCAGAGCATCTTGTCGCGGATCGCCTCAGGCAGGCGATCGGCCATGCGCTTGGCCAGTTCGACTTCCGACGGCAGGTTCTCCGGGCCGACCACCTTGGGCATCTGGCTCTGGTGCTCGAAGCCTTCTTCGTCGTACTGGAACGAGGCGCTGCAGGTGAAGATGGTCTGGCCCTTCTGGATCGCGGTCACCCGCCGGGTGCTGAAACTGCCGCCATCGCGCACACGGTCGACCGAATAGACCACCGGCATGCTGGCATCGCCCGGGCGCAGGAAGTAACCGTGCAACGAATGCACATGCCGCGCCTCCTCGACCGTCTGGCTGGCCGCCGACAGCGACTGGCCCAGCACCTGGCCGCCGTACAGCTGGCGGAAACCCAGGTCCTGGCTTCGCCCGCGGAACAGGTTTTCCTCGATCGATTCCAGGCTCAACAGGTCAACCAGATCGTCCAACACGTGGCTCATTCAAGATTCTCCAAGGCAATGCGCAACTGCAGCAAATAATACAGGGTTTGTCATTGCCGGCCTGTATGTTGTGCAATTCAGCCGCGCAGGGTGGCCTGCCACTGGGCGCGGTCGATGCGGTACAGCACGTGGGGGCGCAAGGGGTGGCCTGGCTCAAGTTTCGGGTGCTCGAAGCTGCCGGCCAGATCCTGCTGCATGCCGATGGCCTGCATGACTTTCTGCGACGCCAGGTTGCTTTGCGAGGTGAACGACACCACCTGCTCCAGGCCCAATTGCGCGAACGCGCAGCGCAGGCTGGTCCAGGCCGCTTCGCTGGCAAAGCCCAGCCCCCAGTGGCGTCGGGCCAGGCGCCAACCGATCTCCACGGCCGGGGCGAAGTCGGCATCAAAACTCACATTGAGCAGGCCGGTCATGCCGATGAAAGCGCCAGTGTCCTTGCGCTCCAGGGCCCACAGGCCATAGCCGTACTCATTGAAGTGACCACGAATACGGCCGATCAGCGCGGCGCTCTCCAACCGGGTCAACGGCGCAGGAAAATAGCGCATGACCATAGGGTCGGCGCACATGGCAGCAAATTCGGCGAGATCGTCATCCTGCCATTGGCGCAATTGCAGCCGTGCGCTTTCCAGTTGCAATATCGGGGTCATGCTCGGCTCCTTATCCACAGCCTGCAGTTTACAGCGTAGGCTGTTCATTGACTGCTGGCGTCCCGGTGCGGGTAGCACAACAAGGCAAGGAGCTGGCAAGATCAACGCTTGCTCTGACCAAGACCCCGCCATGCCCCTGCCGCTGATCTACCACGACGACTACAGCCCGGCGTTCCCTGCCGAACACCGTTTTCCGATGGACAAGTTCCGCCTGTTGCGCGATCACCTGGTCGCCAGCGGCCTGACCACGGATGCAGCGTTGCTACGCCCAGAAATCTGCCCCGACGACATCCTTGCCCTGGCCCATGACCGTGCCTACATCGAGCGCTACATGCACGGCGAGCTGTCGCGCGAAGACCAGCGCCGCCTCGGCCTGCCCTGGAGCGAAGCCCTGGCGCGGCGTACCGTGCGCGCGGTGGGCGGCTCGCTGCTGGCCGCCGAGCAGGCGCTGGAGCACGGCATCGCCTGCCACCTGGCCGGCGGTACCCATCACGCCCATTACGATCACCCGGCCGGTTTCTGCATCTTCAATGACCTGGCGGTGATCAGCCATTACCTGCTTGAAGCCGGGCGGGTACACAAAGTGCTGATCTTCGATTGCGACGTGCACCAGGGCGACGGTACCGCGCGCATCCTCCATAACACCCCGGACGCCATTACCGTGTCACTGCATTGCGAGCAGAACTTCCCGGCGCGCAAGGCCGAAAGCGACTGGGACATTCCGCTGCCCCGCGGCATGGGTGACCAGGCTTACCTGAAGGTGGTCGATGACGCGCTCAATTACCTGCTGCCGCTATACCGCCCGGACCTGGTGCTGTACGACGCCGGGGTCGATGTGCACAAGGATGATGCTCTCGGCTATCTGCAACTCACCGACGAAGGCGTCGCGGCGCGCGACGAAAGCGTGCTGCGCCACTGCCTGGGGCGTGACATTCCGGTAGTCGGGGTGATTGGCGGAGGTTACAGCAAAGACCGCGAGGCCCTCGCCCGCCGTCATGGGATACTGCACCACAGCGCCAGCCGCGTGCTGGGTTACTCACAATGACTGTGGAACCGCCTGTGGATAACCTGCTGGAAACCCCCTCAACGCCTTTAACCACCTGGCCTTGAGCCTGCTGTTCATTTTTTGATCAGTGTTTCCGGGCGCCTCGCTAAGGTAGAATGCCGGCTCTTTTTCCCAGCTTGCAGCCGACCATGACCGACACCCGCGCCACCGACCGCCCACACGTTGCCATTATCGGAGGCGGGCCGGCCGGGCTGATGGCCGCCGAAGTGCTGAGCCAGGCCGGAGTCGCCGTCGAGTTGTACGACGCCATGCCCTCGGTGGGCCGCAAGTTCCTCCTGGCCGGGGTCGGTGGCATGAACATCACCCATTCCGAGCCTTACCCGGCGTTTATCTCCCGTTATGCCGAGCGCGCCGGCGAAGTCGCCCACCTGCTCGAAGGCTTCGATGCCGATGTGCTGCGCCAGTGGATTCACGACCTGGGTATCGAAACCTTTGTCGGCAGTTCCGGCCGGGTGTTCCCCCGCGACATGAAAGCCGCACCGTTGCTGCGCGCCTGGCTCAAGCGCCTGCGTGACGCCGGGGTAGTTATCCACACCCGCCATCGCTGGTTGGGCTGGAACACCGAGGGCGCCTTGCGGATCGCTTATCCACAGGGCGAACTGGCACTCAAGCCGGCCGCCACCGTGCTCGCGCTGGGCGGCGGCAGTTGGGCGCGGCTGGGTTCCGATGCCGCCTGGCTGCCCTGGCTACAGGCGCAGGGCGTGCAGATTGCGCCCTTGCAGGCGGCCAACAGCGGCTTCGAGGTCGAGGGCTGGAGCGCAGTGCTCAAGGACAAGTTTGCCGGCGCGCCGCTGAAGAACATCGCCCTGAGCCTTGATGGCCAGCCCCCGCGCCTGGGTGAGTGCGTGCTCACCGCCCAAGGCCTGGAAGGCAGCCTGGTGTATGCCTGGTCGGCGCAGATCCGCGAAGCGATCAACCGCGATGGTAGCGCCAGGGTGCTGATCGACCTGCTGCCCAACCGGCCTGTGGATAAAATCCAGCAGGCCCTGGCCAAACCGCGAGGTTCCCGCTCGATGGCCAAGCATCTGCACAGTCAGCTTGGCCTGGACGGGGTCAAGGCGGCGCTGTTGCGCGAGCAGACCGATCAACAGACCTTTGCCGACCCGGCGTTGCTGGCGCAAGCGATCAAGGCCTTGCCGGTCACCCTGGTTCGCCCTCGCCCGCTGGATGAAGCGATCAGCAGTGCCGGTGGGGTGACCTTCGAAGCGCTGGATCAGCGCTTGATGCTCAAGCAACTGCCTGGGGTGTTCTGTGCCGGCGAGATGCTCGACTGGGAAGCGCCGACCGGCGGCTATCTGCTGACGGCCTGTTTTGCCAGTGGGCGCAAGGCCGGGCTGGGCTTGCTGGACTGGCTCAAGGCTTAAGGGAAGGCTTCGCCTTCCATCGCCGGCAAGTCCGGCTCCCACAGGTTATCGCTGCCCTCTGTAGGAGCGGGCTTGACCCGCGATGGCGTACTCAAGGCTTGCGCTTGCGCGGCCCGGTGTTGAAGGTCGGCACCTTGCGCACCGGCTTGGCCTGCGGCGCCGCTGCCGGCGCTTCTGCGCTGTCCAGCCAACGCCCGAGGCTGCGTTTGCTGCTGTTTTCCTTGGGCTTCTTCGGCTTTTTCGGCTTCTTCAGCACCTGGCCATTGGCATCGGTCATCGGCACTTTGTGGTCCGGAATGAAATCCGGCTCTTCATGGCGCGGCAAGGTCTTGCGGGTCAGGGTTTCAATCGCCGACAGCAGTTGAACCTCGTCGGCACACACCAGCGAAATCGCCTCACCACTGTTGCCCTTGCGCCCGGTACGGCCGATGCGGTGAATGTAATCCTCGGCCACGATCGGCAGGTCGAAGTTGACCACCAGCGGCAAGTCGTCGATATCCAGCCCACGTGCTGCCACGTCGGTGGCGACCAGGATCTGGATCTCGCGGGCCTTGAAGCTGTCCAGGGCTCGCTGGCGAGTGGCCTGGGGCTTGTCGCCGTGAATACCGTCGGCGTTGACGCCCTGGCCACGCAGGCGCTCGACCAGTTGATCAACGCCATTGCGGGTCTTGGCGAACACCAGCACCTGCTTCCAGCGCTGCTTGCGCATCAGGTGGCTGAACAGCTCCGGTTTGCGCTTCTTGTCCACCGGCACGATCCACTGCTTGACGGTGCTGGCGGTGACGTTGCGCGGGCTGACTTCAATGCTCAACGGGTCATTGAGGGTCTGCGCGGCCAGTTGGCGGATCTCATCGGAGAACGTCGCCGAGAACAACAGGGTTTGCCGACGTGCCGGCAAGGCGGCGTATACCGCGCGCAGCTCTTCGGCAAAGCCCAGATCGAGCATGCGGTCGGCTTCATCGAGCACCAGCGCCTGCAACTGATTGAACTTCACCGCGTTCTGGCGAAACAGGTCGAGCAGCCGGCCCGGGGTGGCCACCAGCAAGTCGATACCCTTGCGCAGCTTCATCATCTGCGGGTTGATGCTGACGCCGCCATACACCGCATAGGTGCTCAGCGGCAGGTGCTCGGCGTATTCGTGAATGTTGGCGTGCACCTGTTCGGCCAGCTCGCGGGTCGGCACCAGCACCAGGGCGCGCACCGAATTGCTGGCAACCTTGGCCCCTTCCAGGGTCAGGCGCTGCAGCAGCGGCAGGGCAAAACCTGCGGTCTTGCCAGTGCCGGTCTGGGCGGCGGCCATCAGGTCGCGACCGGCCAGCACGGCAGGGATGGCCTGGGCCTGGACCGGCGTCGGGGTGTTGTAGCTCAGGCGCTCGAGCGCGCGCAGCAAGGGTTCGATCAGGCCGAGTTTGGCGAAAGTCATGGCAATACCGTGTGGGGAATTCAGCAATGGCGGCAGTTTACCCTGTTCGCGCCCGGCGCGTGGCTTCGTCGGCTTTAACCCGGCTGCTCGAAGCGGACCTTGACCAGGCGATCAAGCCCTTCCCCAAGGAAGAACGAGAAAGGCCTGCCACTCTGGTATGCATAACTGCCACAGGCATCTAACACCGAAGGTTCGCGCCTGATGAAGTAGGAATACGGGCTATACCTGATGGTACCGAGCGAGCCGAACTCGAACACCAGGCGATCGGCCTGGGCTCTTTCCTGTACCGCCTCGGGCCGCAGGATACGCACTCGCATACCGCCCATTTCCAGACGTTCAAGCAGGTTGCGATCATCGAGAAACAGCTGTGCAGGCGCCTGGAGCTGCTCACCACCGGGGGTGCGCAGTTTCATTTCACCCCGCAGGTCCGCGCCACTGACATCGAATTCGGTCACTTCAAAGGGCAAGGCCGCAAGCAGCCTGGCATTGGCTTCGCAGATCATCTCGGCCTGCAGGCGCTGATCAACTGGCGGGCCCTCGATGCGCCGCAGACGCACATCGGTCCCTGGCAAAAAACTGAACTGCAAAGTCAGGCTCACTTCACCCTGCGCAACGATGTCTTTTGACGCAGGACCAAAATCATAAACGCCCAAGCCCAACTGCCTCGCCTGGCGCATGTCGACCACCAGCCGGCCACTGAGCAGGGCCGTCTCTCGAGCCGGCTCGAAGGACTCGAAAAGCGCCCGCAGATCCTGACGCTGCCTGGCATTCAGGGCATCGTCAGCAAAACGTACCTGCAGCGCTCGCGTGCTGTCGGGGTCGAGTACCAGTTCGATCTGTTGCGAATCGATCTGCAGCTCCGCCAGGGCTTGTTGCAAAGCTTGCAGGTAACGCGGATCGATTTCGTCAGTACTGTTTTCACGGGTGACCGACTCCTGGAAATACAGGGTCATGAAGGTCTTCCTGTCGTCGCGAAGCATGACTATGCACACCGCTATCAGCGCCATGTAGCCAACGATCTTCACTGCCTCCTTGGCAAAACGTCCTTTCATTTACAGAGTTCACCTTCCATGTCGCCAACGGGTTTGGCTTTTTCCACTGCCGGTCGGCGCCACTGCGGCACACCGATCAACACCACGGCGCCAATGATAACCGCCATTGCCACGCATTCCTCGTAACCGATCTGTTCACCGGCAAAAACAATACCCAGTAACACCGCCACCGCCGGGTTGACATAGGCATAGCTGGTGGCAGCGGCCGGGCGCACGTGCTTGAGCAGGTACATATAGGCGCTGAAGGCCAGGATCGAGCCAAAGAACACCAGGTAGGCCAGCGCGCCCCAACCGGCCGCGGTGGGCATCTGGGTCATGCGTTCGCCGCTCAACACGCTGCCGAGCAGCAGGACCACGCCGCCGACGAGCATTTCTGCGGCACTGGCCATCGGCCCCTGGGGCAACGGCAGGCTTTTGCTCCATACCGAGCCAAAGGCCCAGGAGGCGGCGGCAAACAGGATCAGCGCGGCACCGACAGGACTGGCCTGCAGGTTGGAGCCCAGGTTGAGCAAGGCGATGCCAACCAGGCCGAGGACGATCCCGGCCCATTCCAGGCGGGTGTTGCGATGGCCCCAGAGCAGGCCGAACATCAAGGTGAACAGCGGCACCGTGGCCACTGCCAGCGCCGCCACACCAGAGGCCACGCCCGCATGTTCGGCCAGGGTCACGCCACCGTTGCCGCAACTGAGCAGCAAGACGCCGATGACACCCGCCGCCCGCCATTGCGGCCAGGTCGGTGCCGGCACCCCGCGCCAGCGCAAAAAGCCATAGAGCAAGGAACCGGCGATGACAAATCGCACCCCGGCCATCAGCAACGGCGGCCAGGACTCGACGCCGATGCGAATCACCAGGTAGGTCGAGCCCCAGACCAGGTACAAGGCGAGAAAGGCGCCAATCAAAACTAACGGGAAGCGACGGGAGGCAGGCATGGGGGGCTCGAATTATCGTTGTCGGGCAGTTAGTTTAGAAAGGCGGCACGCTAAACATAAGTTACAAAACCTGTTTAAACCAACCGTACACTTTTGAAAAAACGGTTCTTATGGCCTTGCGCCTTTGAATCGACAATCACCCTCTGGAAGCCCATGGACAAGTACGATCGCATGCTCCTCAGCGCCCTGCTGGACAACGGCCGCGCCTCCTTCGCCGAGCTCGCGCGCAAGGTCAATCTCTCCGCCCCGGCGGTGGCTGAACGGGTGGCCAAGCTTGAGGCCAGCGGGGTGATTACCGGCTATCAGGCCAAGGTCGACCTGGAGAAGATCGGCCTGCCGATCCAGTGCGTGATCGAGCTGCGCCTGGCCAGCCATGGCAACCCGCAGACCTTTGAGGAGCTCACGCAGATCCCGCAACTGACCGAGTGCCACCGGGTGACCGGCGACCCCTGCGTGATCATGCAGGCGGCCGTGGCCTCGATGCCGGAGCTGGAGGAACTGATCAACCGCATCGCCCAGTTCGGCTTCAGCAAGACCTCGATCATTCTCTCCAGCGCCGTGGAGCGGCGCCTGCCGCTGGGCCACCTGGAGCCCAACGGCAAGAAGGCCTAGCGATAGACTTTCAGCGCTTCGCCGATCTTCGCCGCGGGGACTTTCTGCAGGCTGCAGAACAACTGGTGGGAGACACCGTTGACGCCCTGCTGGCGCAATTGCCCGGCCAGGTGCTGGGCCAGGTTGGCGGCCATTTCAGCATCGGCCATGGCCCGGTGCGCGGTACCGGTATCAGGCAGGCCGGCCCAACGGGTCAGGGTGCCCAATTTGTGGTTAGGCGCCGAGGGCATCAGGCGTCGCGCCAGCAACATCGAGCAGGCGAACCGCTGGCTGCGGCTACGGCCGATCTGCGACAGCTCGTAGTCCCAGAACTTCTGGTCGAACGAGGCGTTGTGGGCGAGCATCGGCGTATCGCCGACGAACTCGGCTACCTCGTTCATCACCCGGGCAATCGGCGGCGCACTGCGCAGCATGGCGGTGGTGATGCCGGTCAAGCCGGCGACAAACGCCGGTACCGGCACCCCGGCATTCATCAGGCTTTGATAGCGCTCGACGATGCGCCCACGCTCCAGCATGACCACCGCCACCTCCGTGGCCCGGCAACCGGCACCGGGTGAAATGCCGGTGGTTTCAAAGTCGATGACAGCGATACGTTCCAAAACGACAACCTCAGAAATCTTAATGCTTGAGCAGCAGGCTGCCCTCGATGGGCACATAACGGCTGGCAGCGCGAATCAGTGAATTGGCGGTCAGCCCCGGTACGCCATAGGCGACGGCCTGAATGCCGTGACGGCTGATGACCCGCTCGAGCAGCAGGTCGAAATCACCATCACCGGAGGCCAGCACCACCTCGTCGACCCGCGCGGCGGCGTCGATCACATCAAGGGTGATGCCCACGTCCCAGTCGCCCTTGGCCGAGCCGTCGCTGCGCTGGATATAGGGTTTGAGTTTGACCGTGAAACCGAGGTTGCGCAGGATCTGCTGAAACTGCTGTTGCTTGCTGTCGCCGCGGTCGATCGCGTAGGCCACCGCTTCGACGATCTGCCCGTGCTGGCTGATGTCGGCCCACAGCGCCGCATAGTTGAAGTGGCAACCGTAGGCCTGGCGCACGGTGTAGTAGAGGTTTTGCACATCGGCGAATACCGCGATCTTCTTCACCGCTTTTCCTCATGGCGCACAGCGCTGTTGCCGGCCGCCGCACACCGGGGCCGTTTCGGCGCCCAGTATGCCAGCCTGCGGGCCATGCGGGTAAGCGCGGTCAGACGAAGCTGTCGTCGTCGCCGCCGAAGAAGCCGCCGTCGTCGCTGCCGTAGTCGCTGTCCATGAAGCCGCCCTGGTCATTGCCGTAGCTGCCGTTGTCGGCGGTCAGGCGCTGCTCGTCATTGCTGCCCCAGCCACTGGTGTCGCTGGCCGGCGCCGGTTCTTCCTTGATTACTTCGACCACCTCTTCAGGCTGTGAGTGATGGTTGAACAGGCTGCTGATGCCTTGCGCCAGCATCACCCCGCCCGCCACGCCGGCAGCGGTTTGCAGTGCGCCACCGAGGAAGCTGCTGGCCCCACTGCGGGCGGGAGCCTGGGCCGGTGCGGCGTTGAAGCCCTGCTGTTGCGCTGGCGGGTTGAATGACGGGCGCGATGGTTCGCGCCAACCGCCGCCACTGACTGGCGGGTTGGCCGGGGCCTGGCTCTGCAGCGGCTGTGGATCACGGGTGCCACTGCCGAAGATACTCGACAAAAAGCCGCCACTGCTGCTCGGTGCGGTGGCTGCAACCTGGGCCTTGGCCTGCTTCAGCTCGGCCTGCAGTTGCTGGTTCTGTTCGTCCAGGCGCTTGAGCGCCGCTTCCTGCACCAGGATCGCCTGAGCCATGTAGTAAGGCGCCGCCGGTTGCTGCTGCAGGTGTTCGGCAATGCGTGCCTGGGCCTGGGCATCGCGTGGCACGGCCGGGTCCTCGGCTTGCTTGAGTCGACCGAACAGGCCGTCGATCAGGGTTTGTTCTTCACTGTTCATGGGCAACCTCACTGCAAAACCGGAAAAATCGAGTACAGGTAAAATGGGGTGCCAGGACGATAGATTCAACACAAGCCGGGATTAAACTTTCTTCAGGTTGGCCAGCGCCTGGGCTAAAGTGACGCCCTGCTTTTCTTCAATGCGATATCGACCGATGAATCCGCTTAGTGTTCTGCGCGACTCCGTGTATTTCTTCCGCCGCCACCTGCTGAGCATTGCCCAGCTGTGCCTGCCGCTGGTGGTGCTCGAAGCGCTGTGCACCCAGCTGCTGAACCAGCAACTGGGCGAGGATGCCTCTCCAGGCTATGGCATGCTGGTCAGCCTGCTGTTCTACCCGTTGTACAGCGCCGCGCTGATCCTCTACCTCGACACCCGCAGCAACGGCTACACCCCGCTCAAGCGCAACCTGCTGGCCATGGCCTTGCGCCTGTGGCCGTCATTCGCCCTGATGGTGATGCTCAGCTCGCTGCTGATCATGGCCGGCGCCGCGCTGTTCATCATTCCCGGCATCTGGGTGATGATCCACCTGGTGTTTGCCGAATACGCCCTGGTGCTGCGTGGCCTGCCACCGATCGAAGCCATGCGTACCAGCTTTCAGATGACCACCGGCAACTTCTGGCGCATCTTCAGCTGCATCCTCGGCGTGCTGGCACCGCTGTGGCTGATCGACGGCCTGAGCATGATGCTGGTGCCCGAGCCTTCGCCGCTGGCGCAACTGGCCCTCGACAGTGCCAACGGCTTCCTGCAGCTGTTCAGCACCGTGGTGATGTTCCGTCTGTACATGCTGGTCAGCGAGCCGGTTGCAGAGCCACCGGTGTCCTGACTGGTTTGCGGACGAACGGCTCGGGTATGCTTGGCGGTGACCTGCCAAGCCAAGCCGAGCCGATGACCCGACTACTGCGCAACGCCCTGCTGACCCTGCTTGTTCTGTTCGCCCTGCTGTGGCTGCTGGCCACGCAGTTGAGCTGGCAACCCGAGCCGCGCGAAACCCTGCCGGTTAGCTGTCGCGCCAGCAATGCAGCGCTGGTGCCGGGCCAGGTGCTCAAGGTGATGACCTGGAACGTGCAGTACCTGGCCGGCAAACGCTACGTGTTCTGGTACGACCAGGGCCGTGGCGACGACACCCGCCCTACCGCCGAAGACCTCGCCTTCAACCTCGATGAAGTGGCACGGGTGATCCGCGCCGAACAGCCGGACATCGTCCTGCTCCAGGAGCTGGACAACAACGCCAAGGCCAGCGACTACCAGGACCAGCTGGCACTGCTGCGCGAGCGTCTGGTGGATATCTATCCGTGCGCGGTGCAGGCCTACGACTGGAAAGCCGATTTCGTCCCCGACTGGCATATTTTCGGCAGCGTCGGCCGCAGCCTGGCGACCCTGAGCCGCTACCCGATCAAGCAGGCCGAACGCGTGCAATTGCCGGTCGCCGCCGGCAACGCCCTGCAGCGCTTGCTGCAACCTCAGCAAGCCATCCTTGCCAGCTACCTGCCACTGCGCGACGGCGGCCAGTTAGCGGTACTCAACACCCGCCTCGCCCCCTTCGAGGCGGGCAGCGATATCCAGCGCCAGCAGGTGCAACAGCTAACGCGACTGCTCGACAAGCTCGAAAGCCAGGGCACCCCCTGGTTGATCGGCGGCGACTTCAACCTGCTGCCGCTCGGCCAGTACCGGCGCCTGCCGGCCGAACTGCGCGGTCAGTACAGCGCCGACAGCGACTTGCACCTGCTCTGGGACAAGTACCCGATGATCCCCAGCAATGCCGAAGCCAGCGGCGCCGACCGCGCGGCCTGGCTGACCCACTACCCCAACGACCCTAATCTGCAGGGGCCGGACCGCACCCTCGATTATTTGTTGCACAGCCCGAAGCTGCAGCGTTTGGAGGCACGGGTGATTCAGCAGGACACCCTGGAGATCTCCGATCACCTGCCGGTGACGGCGCGCTTGTTGTTGCCTGCACAACCGTAATTATTTGCGTGGCTTGGCCCGCGCGGTAGCCTCGGCGACCAAAGGGTCATCCGGCCAATAGTGCTTGGGGTAGCGCCCCTTCAGATCCTTCTTCACCTCGGCGTAGGTGCTGCGCCAGAAGTTGGCCAAATCCTGGGTCACCTGCACCGGCCGCCGCGCGGGCGACAGCAGGTGCAGCAAGACCTGTTGCCGTCCCTGGGCAATACGTGGGGTTTCGGCCAGGCCGAACAGCTCCTGCAGGCGCACAGCGAGGATCGGCGGGGTTTCGCTGTAATCCAGGCGGATGTTCGAACCCGATGGCACACTCAGGTGCACCGGCGCCCATTCATCCAGGCGCTGGGGCAGCGGCCAGGGCAGCAGGTTGCGCAGGATCGACGAGAGGTCGAGCTGGGCGAAATGGCTCAGGCGGGTGACCTTGCCCAGGTAGGGCTGCAGCCAGTCGCCAAGGCTGGCCAGCAGTGCGGCATCGCTCAGGTCCGGCCATTGGCTCTCACCCTGGGTTGCCAGGTCGAGCTGGCGCAACAGCGCCACGCGCGCCTGCCACTGGCGCAGCTCGGGGGTCCACGACAGCAGCTCCAGGCCTTTGCGCCGCACCAGTTCCAGCAGCGCGCGGGCGCGGGCGTCTTCATCCAGGCCGGTCAGCGGCTCTCGGCTGAGCACCAGCTCACCGACCTTGCGTTGACGTTCGGCACGCAACACGTTTTCGCGTTCGTCCCAGTCGAGGATATCCAGGCTGCGCACCTGTTCGGCCAGGACCCCGTCGAACAACGCCGGGTCGAAATCGGCGGCCAGATAAATGCGCTCCTCGCGCTGGCCCTGACGGCTACCCAGGTCGGCGATCACCAGCCACGGATGTTTCATCAAGGCATCGGCTTCGCCGAACAGCGCGGCACGGCCGTTGGCCAGGCGATATTCAGCACCGCCGGCACGCCGCTGTTGGGCAACCCGGTCCGGGTAGGCCAGCGCCAGCAAGGCACCCAGCCAGCGCGAATGGTCAGGGTCGGCTACAGCTGAAGTGGCTTTGCCACGTAAATAGCCACGGTACTGACGGGCCAGTTGCCGGGCGCGCTGCACACCGCCCTGCCCGCCTTTGGCCGCGCGGGTTTCGCCGCTGAGCAGGGCCAGGCGGTTGTGCAGGTCGGCACCGCCGCCACGCAGGATGTCGCGCTCACCGAGCAATGCGGCGACATCACAAGCCCTGTCGACCAGGCCCAGATCCTGGCCGCGCAGCAGCAGGTGGGCGATGCGCGGATGCGCCGGCAATTCGGCCATGGCCTGGCCGTGGATGCTGAGGCTGTCCTGGCTGTCGGCCTTGAACGCGCCCAAGCGCTGCAGCAGATCCAGCGCCTGGCCGTAGGCGGCAGCTGGCGGCTGGTCGAGCCAGCGCAGTTGCTCGGGGGCGACGCCCCAGCGCGACAACTGCAAGGCCAGGCCGGCCAAATCGGCCTGGAGGATCTCGGCAGCGCCGTACGCCGCCAATTGCTCATGCTGGGCTTCGGACCACAAGCGGTAGCACACGCCGGGCTCTAGCCGTCCGGCCCGGCCGGCGCGCTGGGTGGCGCTGGCGCGGGAGATACGCTGGGTGTCCAGGCGGGTCATGCCACTACCGGGGTCGAAGCGCGGCACCCGGGCAAGGCCGGCATCGACCACCACCCGCACACCATCGATGGTCAGGCTGGTCTCGGCGATGTTGGTCGCCAGCACCACCTTGCGCAGGCCGGCGGGTGGCGTGTCGATGGCAGCGCGCTGGGCATTGAGGTCAAGCTCGCCGTGCAGTGGGCAGAGCAAGATGTCACGGCGCTCACCGAGGGCGTCCTGCAAGGCCTGATGCACACGGCGAATCTCCGCCTGTCCCGGCAGGAACACCAGCACGCTGCCCGACTCATCAGTGATGGCCTGGAGCACCGTATCGACCACCCGCGGCTCGATGAACTCGCCCGGCTGGAAGGGGCGGCCCCACCGCACATCGACCGGGTACATGCGCCCTTCGCTGCTGACTACCGGGGCGTCGTCGAGCAGGCTCGACAGACGCTCGCCCTCAAGGGTCGCCGACATCAGCAGGATTTTCAGCGGCGGCTCGTCGCGCAGCAGCTCACGACCGTTGAGGCTCAGGGCCAGGGCCAGGTCGGCATCGAGGCTGCGCTCGTGGAATTCATCGAAGATCAGCAGGCCCACGCCATCCAGGGCTGGATCGGCCTGCAGCCGACGGGTGAGAATCCCTTCGGTGACCACCTCGATCCGCGTGTTCGGGCCAACCTTGCTGTCCAGGCGAATGCGGTAACCGACCGTTTGCCCGACCTGCTCGCCCAGCTCACTGGCCAGCCGCTCGGCTGCCGCCCGTGCCGCCAGGCGCCGCGGTTCAAGCATGAGGATGCGCTGCGCGGCCAGCCACGGCTCATCGAGCAGCGCCAGCGGTACACGGGTGGTCTTGCCAGCGCCGGGGGGCGCTTCGAGCACTGCTTCGTGGCGCTGGCCCAAGGCCTCGCGCAAGGCCGGCAGTACGGCATCGATCGGTAATGATTTCATGGTGGTCCTCAAACAATCCGCCGAGTATAACGGCGAACCGAGCCCGCCTTATCATGGTCTTAGCTGTAGGTACCGGCTCTTTGCCTGTATCGTTGCGGCCTTCATTCCGGAGATTTCCATGCGTATTCCCTCCCGTGTCATTGGCGGCGTCGTGGTCGCCACCCTGCTGACCCAACTGACGGCCTGCGGCACCCTGTTCTTTCCCGATCGGCGCGGCCAGATCGAAGGCAAGATCGACCCGGTGGTCGCCGCCCTCGACGCTATCGGCATCCTCTTCTATGTGATTCCCGGCCTGATCGCCTTTGGCATCGACTTCGCCACCGGCGCCATCTACCTGCCTGGCGGCACCACGGCCCAGGTCGCGCCCGAGAAGCTCAATGAAGCCATCAGCGCCGATGGCAAAGTCGACAACAACAAGCTGCAGGCTATTCTCGAAAGCGAACTGGGCCAGCGCCTGCCACTCAACGACCCGCGCCTGATCCAGCACAAGGGCAGCGTCGAACAACTGGCCATGTATGGCCTCAAGCCCGCGGCTTGACCTCTGACAGGAAGCCACCTTCGGCATGACTCCCTCGGCTGAACACCAACGCCTGCTGCGCCTGGCCACCCGCGCCTCGCTGGCGGTGGCCAGTATCCTGATCCTGACCAAGGCGGTGGCCTGGTGGCTCAGCGGTTCGGTCAGCCTGCTGGCCGGGCTGACCGATTCGGCCCTCGATGGCGTGGCGTCTTTCCTCAATTTACTGGCGGTGCACTATGCCCTGCGCCCGGCCGATGACGATCATCGCTACGGCCACGGCAAGGCCGAGGCCATGGCGGGCATGGCCCAGGCGCTGTTCATTGCCGTCAGTGCAGTGCTGATAGGCGTGCAGGCGGTGGAGCGGCTGCAGAATCCACAACCGCTGGCAGAAACCGGCGTTGGCATTGCAGTGATGGTGCTGTCACTGGTGCTGACCATTGCCTTGCTGATGCTGCAGGGCAAGGTAATCCGCATCACCGGCTCAAACGCGGTGCGCGCCGACTCACTGCATTACCGTTCCGACCTGCTGCTCAACGGCAGCATTCTGGTAGCCCTGGTGCTGGCGCGCTTCGGCTGGCCGCAGCTGGATGCGATTTTCGGCCTGGGCATCGCCCTGTACATCCTCTGGAGCGCCCTGCAGATTGGGCGCGAGAGCAGCTCGATCCTGATGGACCAGGAACTGCCCAGTGACATCAGCGAGCAGATGCTGGCGCTGGCCTGCAGTGTGCCCGGGGTGTGTGGCGCCCATGACTTGCGCACGCGGGTATCGGGTAGCCACTGGTTTGTGCAATTGCACCTGGAGTTGCCCGGGGACCTGCCGCTGACCCAGGCCCATGCCTTGTGTGACCAGGCTGCGGCGGCGATCAACAGCCAGTATCCGAAGGCGGAAGTACTGGTGCATGCGGATCCGGTCATGTGAAGCCATTGGCAAGGCTGAGCCTTGCATCGCCGGCAAGGCCGGCTCCCACAATGGAACTGCATGCACCGTTAAACTGTGGGAGCTGGCCTTGCCAGCGATGGGCTGCGCAGCAGCCCCCGGTTCAGTTGACGCTATACCCCCGCCCGCTCAAACATGCACCCTGCGCCCGCCGATAGTTATCGGCCACCTGCGCCGACGGCGCATAACTGGCCGCAGCCGGATCAAAGCCGGTCTGCTGCACCGCCCAGCGATGGCATTCATAACGGTCACGATCAAGCTGCTGAGGGCTCTGGCCCTGAGCCGGGTAAGCGATCACCTCATAACCGGGGCCACTCTGCTGCGGCGCACTGGCCGTCGGTGGATTGACCACCACGTATTCACGGCTGTCCTCCAGGTACTGGTAATACGTACCCGCCGCAAGGAACAACAACGCACTGCCACTCCACACTCCGCGCGCGTAATCGGGCAGGTAGTTGACCCGCACGCCATACGGCGGTGTCACCACCACATAGCGCGGGCCTTGCGGGCGATACCAGTAGCCGCCGGAATAAAAGTAATCATGCCCGCGATAGGGCACTTTCCAGTAGCGCTCGGGGAAGCGCTCGATGGTCTGCCCCGGACGATACTGCGGCCCCGGGCCCCACCCATTGCCATGGCCATCCGGATGCCCGGCGCCACCGGCCTGGTAATAGCGGTTGTCGTTGCGTCGCGGAATGTCCTGGTAGTAGCCGGTACGCGGCGCCTGGGTCTGACGCACTTCATCGGGCCGCGACTGCAACGGTGAAGCCCCCTGCCCTTCGGCCAGTAGCGGCAGATTGACACTCATGCACAGCAAACCAACACCTGCCATACGCCAGACGCGCGACTTCATGCTTTTCCTCTCGGACCGGTAACAAGGGGCCTGGGATTACTTTATCAGGCCGTCTGCAACGGGGTATCGGCCGCCAGATGAAATTTGCCAGGCAATAAAAAAGGGAGACCCTGGGGTCTCCCTTTGAGAATTTTGTCCGTGCTCGGCGCTTGTGACACCGGCTCACCTCACGCCGTCTTGTGGACAGTGTGTAGCCCGGGGGCCGAGCACAACCGGGTGGGGTTGCTGGCCGCGGCTGGCCTGATTAGGCCCGCCGCACTGGACTGATGTCCGGGCAGTGATTCTGGTGATAAGAATACGGCGAAGGCAGCGACAGATGATTGCTAAGATTGCTCAATTAAATATCACTTGCGCAATTTTTGCCTAAAGATTGATAATTCTACGCAATCGAAACAGAAAAGGCCAACCCCATGAGCAAGCTTGACCGCTATGACCTGAGCATTCTTGCCGAATTGCAGCGCGATGCGCGTATCTCCAACCAGGAACTGGCCGAACGCATCGGCCTGTCGCCTTCGCCCTGCTCGCGCCGGGTCAAGCAACTGGAAGACGACGGCTACATTGCCCGCCAGGTCGCCCTGCTCGATCGCAAGAAGCTCGGCCTGAGCCTGACCGCCTACGTATTGATCGGCATGGACCGCCACACCCCCGAGCGCTTCGAGACCTTCGAGGCAGCGATCCGCAGCCTGCCGCAAGTACTCGAATGCAGCCTGGTCACCGGGATGGATGCCGACTACCAGCTAAAAGTCGTAGTGCCCGACATGGACCATTACCAGCAACTGCTGCTCGGCCACCTGACGCGCATTGAAGGCGTAACCAGCGTGCGCTCCAGCTTCGTCCTCAACCAGGTACTGGCCAGCACCGAACTGCCGCTCACGCACCTGCGTTAGTCAGGCTGGCAACTGGGGCGTATAATCGCGCGCCTCAACCTGCCGGAGAGTATCGATGGATCCTGCGTTGTTCGAAGAGTGGATGATGACCATCCTGGTCACCATCCTCATTGGTTTCATGGGTTTTATCGTCTGGGACCTGGCGAAAAAATCCAAAGCCGGCAAGTTCGGCACCTTCATCCTGTTTTTCGTGCTGGGCCTGGGCATCCTCGCCTTCATCATCAAAAGCGTGGTGATCGGCTTTATCGAAGGCGTTTAAAGCTTGGCCGGCACTTCCCGCCACTGGCCTTGATCAAGGCCATCCAGGCTCCAGTCGCCGATCCGTACGCGCACCAGGCGCAGGGTCGGCAAGCCGACGGCAGCGGTCATGCGCCGCACCTGACGGTTGCGCCCTTCCTTGATCACCAGCTCCAGCCAACTGGTCGGTATGCTCTTGCGAAAGCGTACTGGCGGGTTGCGTGGCCAAAGGTCGGGCTCGTCGAGCTGGCGGGCCTGGGCCGGCAAGGTCGGGCCGTCGTTGAGCTCGACACCCTCGCGCAGACGCTGCAACTGCTCCGCGCTCGGTTCCCCCTCCACTTGTACCCAATAGGTTTTCGCCAACTTGTGCTTGGGGTCGGCAATCCGCGCCTGTAATTGGCCATCGTTGGTCAGCAGCAGCAAGCCCTCGCTGTCACGGTCCAGGCGTCCGGCCGGGTAAATGCCGGGGATGGCAATGAAGTCCTTGAGGGTCGCGCGCCCTTCGCCGTCGCTGAACTGGGTCAGCACGTCAAAGGGCTTGTTGAACAGGATCAACCGCGGCTCGGCCGGCGGCGCCTTGGGCAGGCGACGCGGACCGGTGGGCTTGGCCGCGGGACGCCGCGGCTTGGTGCGTGGGGGTAACGGCATGGGGCCTCAGCGGAACGGCGGCTCGTCAAAACTGCGCAGTTTACGCGAGTGCAACGAGTTGAGCTCGGTACGCAGCAGGTCGAGGGCGGCGATACCGATGTTCAAGTGCTGGCTGACCGCCCGGTTGTAGAAGGCGTTGGCCGCCCCCGGCAGTTTGATCTCGCTGTGCAGCGGTTTGTCGGAAACGCACAACAAGGTGCCGTACGGGACCCGCAAGCGATAGCCCTGGGCGGCGATGGTGCCGCTTTCCATGTCCACCGCCACTGCCCGCGACAGGTTGATCAACGGTCGTTCCTGGGCCCAGCGCAGCTCCCAGTTGCGGTCGTCGTAGGTCAGCACGGTGCCGGTACGCAGGCGCTTTTTCAGCTCGTCGCCGCGCTCGCCGGTAACCTGCGCCGCCGCCTCCTGCAACGCCAGTTGCACTTCGGCCAGGGCCGGAATCGGAATGTTCGGGGGGACCACCCGGTCGAGAATCCCATCGCGGCGCATATAGGCGTGGGCCAGCACGTAATCGCCAATGGTCTGCGATTGGCGCAGGCCACCGCAGTGGCCGATCATCAGCCAGCAGTGCGGGCGCAGCACCGCCAGGTGGTCGGTGATGTTCTTGGCGTTGGACGGGCCGACGCCGATGTTGACCAGGGTGATACCGTCGCCATCGGCGGCGATCAGGTGATAGGCCGGCATCTGGTAACGGTGCCAGACCACCCCGGCGACCAGGGCCTGGGCTTCGCCGTTGTCCATGGCCTTTTCGATGATCACATTGCCCGGCAAGACCATGCGCACGAAGCGCGGATCATTACGCAGTTGCTCAAGACCGTGGGTGATGAACTGGTCGACATAACGGTGATAGTTGGTCAGCAGGATCCACGGCTGCACATGGCGCCAGTCGCTGCCGGTGTAATGCACCAGGCGGCGCAGGGAGAAGTCCACCCGCGCGGCGTCGAACAGTGCCAGCGGCAGTGGGTCGACGTTGGCCCAGTCGTACAGGCCGTCGGCAATGCCGTCGGTGGCGGCGGACAGGTCGGTGCTGGGGAACACCCGCGCCAGCGCCGCGGCAGTGATGCCGGTACCGGCCAGCTCGTCGCCCTGCTCGACCACATAAGGGTAAGGAATGTTCTGCTGGCTGACGCCCACTTCGACCGTGACAGTGAAGTCACGCATCAGCGGCTTGAGCTGCTCGAGCAGGTAACCACGGAACGCCGCCGGCTGCGTCACGGTAACGCTGTAGGTGCCGGGTAGCTGAACCTTGGCGTAAGCGCGGGTAATCGCCGGCACTTCGCCATGGTATTGGTAGGTCAGGCGCAGTTCGGGGTAGCGGAACAGCGCCCGCTCCTCGGCATCCGGCTCGGTGCGGTCCTTGAGGTAGCGCTTGAGCGCCTGGCTCAAGGCCGCGGTGGCTTGTTCGTGCAGGGCCGCCAGGCGGTCGACGGCCTGCTCGGCGGTTTCTACGACAACGAAGGCTTCATCAGTACGGCTCACAATGTACTTCCTGTCTGACATGCATGCCCCCATCTTGCCTACATCCGTCGGCAAAGGCACGCACGTTAGAGCGGCCAATTCGGGGTCGAGCGTTGCACCAACGCCGCGACATCAATGCCACGGGGCAGCACGCCGTATACCCGGCCGCTGCCTCTCAGGCGGCTGGCGATAAAGGCATCGCTGACCACCGCGTTACCGGCTTCGAGCAGCAACTTGGCCTGCAGGCCGACGGCAATGTCTTCCGTGAGCTGGCGGGCGCGGTACTGGATGTCAGCAGTGTCGGCAAACGCCACCTTGAGGTTGCCGATATGTGCAGCCAGGCGCGGATCGCCATGGCCATCACCGAGCTCGGCAAACAGTGTGTCGAGTACGCCGGGCTCCTTGGACAAGGCGCGCAATACGTCCAGGCACTGGACGTTGCCCGAGCCTTCCCAGGTCGAGTTGACCGGAGCCTCGCGGTACAGCCGCGGCAGGATGCTGTCTTCGACATAACCGGCACCGCCCATGCATTCGGCCGCCTCATTGATCATCGCCGGTGCCCGTTTGCAGATCCAGTACTTGCCCACGGCGGTGATCAGCCGGGCAAAACGCGCCTGGTGCGGATCATCCGGCTGGTCGAGGGCATGGCCCATGCGCAGGCTCAAGGCCAGCGCCGCTTCGCTTTCCAGGGCCAGATCGGCCAGCACGTTCTGCATCAATGGCTGCTCGGCCAACAGCCGCCCACCGACCTGGCGATGGGCGCAGTGGTGAGCGGCCTGGGTCAGGGCCTGGCGCATCAGGGCACTGGAGCCGACCATGCAGTCGAAGCGGGTCATGGCGACCATTTCGATGATGGTCGGCACCCCACGGCCTTCCTCACCGATCATCCAGGCCAGGGCGCCACGGAACTCGACTTCGCTGGAAGCATTGGAGCAGTTGCCGAGCTTGTTCTTCAGGCGCTGGATATAGAACTGGTTGCGGCTGTCATCCGGGCGGTGACGCGGCAGCAGGAAACAGCTGAGGCCCTTGTCGGTCTGGGCCAGGGTCAGAAAGGCATCGCACATTGGCGCCGAGCAGAACCACTTGTGCCCGACCAGTTCATAAGCCTGGCCCGGGCCTGGCGCACCGACCGGATAGGCACGTGTGGTATTGGCGCGCACGTCGGTGCCGCCCTGCTTCTCGGTCATGGCCATGCCCAGGGTCACCCCGGCCTTATGGCGATCGCCAATGTTACGCGGGTCGTATTCCGTTGCCAGGACCTTGGGTAACCAGTACTCGGCCAGTTCCGGCTGCAGCTTGAGCGCCGGCACGGCGGCGAAGGTCATCGTCAGCGGGCAGCCACTGCCGGCTTCGGCCTGGCTGTGCAGGTAGGTCATCGAGGCGCGGGCGACATGGGCGCCCTCACGCGGGTTGGCCCAGGGCAACGAGGGCAGGCCATGCTCGATGGCCGTGCGCATCAGCTCGTGATAGGCCGGATGAAACTCCACCAGGTCGATGCGATGGCCGTAGCGATCATGGCTGCTGAATTGCGGCTTGTACTGGTTGGCCAGAAAGCCTGCGGCCATCAGCGGCCCGCCGGCCAGGGCGCCGTACGCGTCGATGCGGTCCTGTGCCCAGCCTGCACCGTAGCGCCGCGACCATTCCTGTAGCGGCAGATCGATGCGGTACAGGTTGGCGCCATCCAGGGACGGCGGCTGGTTGGTGACCTCATGGGTTTCAGCGTACTGGTGCAGGTTCATCGAGGGGCCTCCTGGATCCTGGCGTGTCTGAAATTTCAGTGAATCACGCCCCGCCCCCCTGTCAAAGTGACAAAAACGCCTAACTAGCCGTGATTTAGCCCTGGCCGGGCCATGCCCAACTGCACCTGGGGCGGGCTCAAGGGCACGCTCAGGCTCAGCTCGAAGCGGCTGCCCAGCCCCGGATTGGACTCGTGCTGCAGGCGCGCGCCGATCAGCTCGGCCAACTGCCGGCAAATCGCCAGGCCAATGCCCAGGCCGCCGTGAGCTCGAGTCATCGAGCCATCGACCTGGAAGAAGCGCTGATACAGCGTGGCTTCATCAAGGCAATCGAAACCGATGCCGCTGTCGCTGACACTGATGCTCAAGCGCAGTTGATCCGGGCCCAGGCGGGCACCGCGTACCTGCAACATAACCCCGCCCTGGTGAGTGAACTTGATGCCGTTATCCATCAAGTACCCCAGGCACATGGCCAGCTTGTGCCGGTCGCCGATCAGCACATCGGGCAGTTCCGCCGGGGTATCCAGGCTCAGGTACAAGCCCTTGGCCATGGCAGCAGCGGCATGTTCGGCGCGCACCTCCTGCAGCAGCGAGCGCAGGCTGAACGGGGCGTTCTGAGCACTCAGGCGGCCGGCCTGCAGCTCGGTGAGGATGAGGATGTCATCGACCATGCCCATCATGTCCTGGGCTGCGGAACTGGCGGTGTGCTGGTACTGGGCCAGCTCGCCGTCCAGCGGCATGGTCTGCATCAGCTCCAGCGAACCGATCACGCCATTCATCGGCGTGCGCAGCTCGTGGGTGACGGTGGCCAGGAACTGGTCTTTCAGGCGGTTACTGTTGGCCAACTGGATGTTGAGTTGCTCCAGGGTGCGGCCGGTTTCGCGCAGCGTCCGGGCCTGCTCGTCACGCATGCTGTTGATGCGGTCGGCCAGCGCCAGGGACAACAGGCCGACCTCCAGCGCCGAACCGATCTGGCTGGCGTACATGGTCAGGAACACGTTCGGCAAATAGCCCAGCACCATCAGGGTATTGACCAGGCCGCCGAGCAAGAACGCCGACCAGGCAATGATGAAGTAGCGGGCCACGCGCAAACCGCGGTGCCAGGCGAAAATCCCGGCGGCGAAGATACACACGGTGAACAGCAGCGCCAACGCCGTGGCCAGGCGCAGGGCTACGCCGTAGCTACTGGTCAGCGACAGCAGCATCGCCAACGCACCACAGCCCATCAGCACCTTGAGCACGGCGTCGAAGGCACGGCTGTGATTGCGTACCTGCAGGAAGCTGCGGGCAAACTGGCAACCGAACAGGCCCGCCGCACCAATGAACATCGGTGTGGCGGCGTTGGCCCACCAGGGGCTGTCCGGCCAGAAATAGGCCACGCCGGCGCCGTTGACCGAGACCTGGTACAGACCGAACGAGGCGATATAGAGGATGTAATACAGGTAACTGGTATCGCGCACGCTGAGGTAGATGAACAGGTTGTAGACCAGCATCCCCAGCAACACGCCGTAGATCAGGCCCAGCACATACAGGCGGGTCGGTTGCGCCTCCATGTAGGCCTGCGCCGACCACAGGGTCAACGGCGCCTGCACTGAGCCCTGGCTGTGCAAGCGTAGATAGGCCGTGGTCGTCTGGCCGGGGGCAAAGGGTAGTTCGAAGAGGTAGTTGTTCTGTTTGATTTGCCGACTGGCATAAGGCAGGGCGTCGCCGGTGCGTTGGGCCAGGCGAAAGGTACCGCTGGCGTCCGGCAGGTAGAGTTCAAGGTGATCGAGTGGCGGATAGGCCAGCTCCAGCAACCAGGCGCGGGGGGCTGCCGATGGCAAGGCGGTGTAGCGCAGCTGGATTTTCAGCCAGAACACCGAACTGGAATAGCCGGCGTTGAGGACTTCGGCCCGGTGCGGGCGAAAATGCTCGCTGAATGACGGCGCACTGACCTGCGCAATGCTGGCGTTGCCATCGCGGTCTTCGAACACTTGCATCACCTGCCCCAGCGGCAAGCTGCGGGTGGAGTCGTCGAAATCGACCGCCGTGGCCAGCAACGGCAGCCAGCCCAGCACAACAATCAGCAAATAGCGCATACAGCCCCAGCATGGTCTGTCCCGGTCGCGTCGCGTAGCCTCCTGTCCGTTTGAGGCGACGTGATCCGGCAGTAACCGTTATCGGTTTATTCGAGCACTCTAGCATAGCTTTCCGAGCCTGCCAGATGCCACTGAAAACTTTACGCCAAAGGCTCTAGAACGGCACTTTCAGCGATTCTTACAGGACCTTTCAAACGCCCGTTGAAAAATCCCCGGCGCCGGGGCGGACCCAGCAAAAGCGTTTGGTGATAAGCTCGCGCACCATGAATACCTACAGCTCCCGCCCCGTTGTCCTCTGTCTCTCCGGCCACGACCCCAGTGGCGGCGCCGGCTTGCAGGCAGATATCGAAGCCCTGATCGCGCAAGGCTGTCATGCCGCTCCGGCCGTGACCGCCCTGACCGTCCAGGATACCGTCAATGTCAGCGACTTCCGCGTCCTCGACCGCGAGTGGGTACTGGCCCAGGCCAATGCCGTGCTTGCCGATTCGACGGTAGCGGCCGTCAAGCTGGGCATGCTCGGCTCAATCGAAATGGTCGACACCGTGGTCGAACTGCTCAGTGCCCATCCGCATCTGCCGCTGGTCTGCGACCCGGTCCTGCGCGCTGGCGGCGGTGGCCGCCTGGGCAAGGATGAAGTCGGCTACGCCATGCGCGAGCGCCTGTTGCCACTGGCAACCATCGCTACCCCGAACCTTCCCGAAGCACGCATCCTGGCCGAACTGCCCGAAGGCAGCGCCGATGAATGCGCAGAAAAGCTCCTGCCGTTTGTCAGACACCTGCTGATCACCGGCGGTCACGGCGACGAACACGAAATCCACAACCGCCTGTACAGCCGCGACGGCCAGCGTCACACCTGGACCTGCCAGCGCCTGCCCGGCAGCTATCACGGCTCCGGCTGCACCCTGGCCAGTGCCCTGGCCGGCCGCCTGGCCCTGGGCGAGCAGCTGCAAAGCGCGGTGCGCTCGGCCCTGGATTACACCTGGCGCACCCTGCGCGATGCCGAGCAACTGGGCAAAGGCCAGTACGTGCCACGCCGCCTGCCACTGGATTTCTGTTCCTGATCTTCGCTTGAGGTCTACACCATGAAGTTACGCGGCCTGTATGCCATCACTGACAGCCAGTTGCTGGCCGGCAAGTTTCTGCCCTATGTCGAAGCGGCCCTGGAAGGCGGCGTGACCTTGCTGCAATACCGCGACAAGAGCCAGGACGCGTCCCGCCGCCTTCGCGAGGCCCAGAGCCTGGCCGAGCTGTGTGCACGCTACAAGACCCAGCTGATCATCAACGACGACGCCGAACTGGCTGCACGCCTGGGCGTCGGCGTCCACCTGGGCCAGACCGACGGGCCGTTGACCCCGGCCCGCACCCTGCTCGGGCGCAACGCCATCATCGGCTCAACGTGCCACGCCCAACTGGAGCTGGCCGAGCAGGCCGCCCGTGAAGGCGCCAGCTACGTCGCCTTCGGCCGCTTCTTCAATTCGGTCACCAAACCAGGCGCGCCCGCCGCCGATACCGCCCTGCTGGAACACGCGCGCAACCGTATCAAGCTGCCGATCTGCGCGATCGGCGGCATCACCCTCGACAACGCCGCCCCGCTGGTCGCCCACGGCGCCGACCTGCTGGCGGTGATTCACGGCCTGTTCGGCGCCGACAGCACGCAGGAAGTCACCCGCCGTGCCCGCGCCTTCAACGCCCTGTTCGCTTCTGCCTGATTGAGAGAGCCCATCATGTCTCGTTCCGAAACCCTGTTTGCCAACGCCCAGAAACACATCCCCGGTGGCGTCAACTCGCCGGTACGGGCGTTCAAGAGCGTTGGCGGCACGCCGCTGTTCTTCAAGCACGCCGCCGGTGCCTATGTCACTGACGAAGACGACAAGCGCTACGTGGACTACGTCGGTTCCTGGGGCCCGATGATCCTCGGCCACAGCCACCCGGATGTACTGGAGTCGGTGCGCAAGCAGCTGGAGCACGGCCTGTCCTATGGCGCGCCAACCGCCATGGAAACCGAAATGGCCGACCTGGTCTGCTCGATCGTGCCGTCGATGGAGATGGTGCGCATGGTCAGCTCCGGCACCGAAGCGACCATGAGCGCCATCCGCCTGGCCCGTGGCTACACCGGCCGCGACAGCATCATCAAATTCGAAGGCTGCTACCACGGCCACTCCGACAGCCTGCTGGTCAAAGCCGGCTCCGGCCTGCTGACGCAAGGCGTACCGAGCTCCGCCGGGGTGCCGGCAGCCTTTGCCAAACACACCCTGACCCTGCCGTTCAACGACATCGACGCGGTCGAGAAGATGCTCGCTGACGTCGGCCAGGACGTCGCCTGCATCATCGTCGAGCCGGTCGCCGGCAACATGAACTGCGTGCCGCCGGCGCCAGGCTTCCTCGAAGGACTGCGCGCGTTGTGCGACAAGCATGGCGTGGTGTTGATCTTCGACGAAGTGATGACCGGTTTCCGCGTCGCCCTGGGCGGCGCCCAGGCTCATTACGGGGTGACCCCGGACCTCTCGACCTTCGGCAAGATCGTCGGTGGCGGCATGCCGGTGGGCTGCTTCGGTGGCAAGCGCAAGATCATGGAACAGATCGCGCCGCTGGGCCCGGTCTACCAGGCCGGCACCCTGTCGGGCAACCCGCTGGCCATGGCCGCTGGCCTGACCACCCTCAAACTGATCAGCCGCCCAGGCTTTCATGACGAACTGAGCGCCTTCACCAGCCGCCTGCTCGATGGCCTGCAACAGCGCGCCGATGCCGCCGGCATCCCGTTCGTCACCACCCAGGCCGGCGGCATGTTTGGCCTGTACTTCAGCGGTGCCGACGACATCGTCACCTTCGATGACGTCATGGCCAGCGATGCCGAGCGCTTCAAGCGCTTCTTCCACCTGATGCTCGAAGGCGGCGTGTACCTGGCGCCAAGCGCCTTCGAAGCGGGCTTTACCTCGATTGCCCACGGTGAAACCGAGCTGCAGATCACCCTGGATGCGGCTGAGCGAGCGTTCGCCAAGCTCTGATTTTTGCAGCCATCGCGGGGCAAGCCCGCTCCCACAGTGATCATTGTGGGAGCGGGCTTGCCCCGCGATGGTGCCTTGGAAGCAGAAAATCGAGTAAAGACTTTGTAAGGTAGGCGCTGCTTATCCCATAATGTGCCACCAGACACTTTGGCCGCAGCTTTGCAGAGGTAAGTCGATCCCCATGAACCGCACCGGCCGCGCCCTCGCCCTGGGCTGCCTGTTGCTTCTTCAGCCCCTGCTGGCCACAGCAGGCGGTAACTCGTTGCTGATTCCGGCGACGGGCCGCTGCACCCTCGATTCCCAGCCCGAAGACCTGCCGCAAGCGCTCGCTGCCTGCCAGGACGCGGCCAAGTCCGGGGATGCACAAGCCCAGTACGAGTTGGGTGAGTTCTACTACGAAGGCACCAACACCCCACGCGACCTCAACCAGGCCCTGAGCTACTTCGAGCAAGCCTCGCTGCAAGGCCACGCCGAGGCGCAATACCGTCTGGGCACCATGTTCTACAAGGGTGAAGGTGTGGCGGCCAACAATGTGCAGGCCTACATCCTGCTGAAGATGGCAGCGGTCAATGGTGCCGAGGATGCACTGGACATGGCTGACGAGGTGTCTGCCAAGATGCCGCGCGACGAGCTGGAAATAGCGACCCAGGTGCTGGGGCAGATCTTTCGCAAATACCTGCTGGAGCTACAGACCGTCGACGGTCGCACGCCCTTCTCGCCGCTGCCCTGAAACCCGTACTTACTTTTCCGGCATTGGCATCGGGAACGGCATTACATTGCCAGTACCGCGCGCCTCGCTGATCTTTGGCGTGCCCAGACGCTCGACCTCATCGATGCGCACGATCGAGTGCATCGGCACAAAGCTGCGCACCACGCCTTCGAACTGGGCCTTGAGCTTTTCTTCGCTCGGATCGACCACCACCTGGGTGCGCTCGCCAAAGACAAACTCTTCAACTTCAAGAAAGCCCCACAGATCGCTTTGATAGATCTGCTTGGCATACATCTCGTACACCTGGCCCTGGTTGAGAAAGATCACTTTGTAGATCGGAGCTTCGCGTTTGGTCATTTTGGGCGGGGACAATCACGGGTGGTAAAGAAGTCGCAAACTATAACATAGGCACCAGGCCGACAACGCTAGGATCCACGGCCCCGGGCCCTTATAATGTGCGGTTCTTCGAATTACCAGATGATCTCCCATGGCCAAGAAGCTTTACATCGAAACCCACGGTTGCCAGATGAACGAGTACGACAGCTCGCGCATGGTCGATCTGCTGGGTGAACATCAAGCCCTTGAAGTCACGGCCCGCGCCGAAGACGCCGACGTCATCCTGCTCAACACCTGCTCGATCCGCGAGCGCGCCCAGGACCGGGTGTATTCCCAGCTGGGCCGCTGGCGTGAACTCAAAGACCTGAACCCGGACATGGTCATCGCCGTTGGCGGCTGCGTGGCCAGCCAGGAAGGCGAGTCGATCCGCAAGCGCGCGCCTTACGTCGACGTGGTCTTCGGCCCGCAGACCCTGCACCGCCTGCCGGAAATGATCGACGCCGCGCGCACCACGCGCCTGCCCCAGGTCGACGTGTCGTTCCCGGAAATCGAAAAATTCGACCACCTGCCCGAGCCGCGCATCGATGGCCCCAGCGCCTATGTTTCGGTGATGGAAGGCTGCAGCAAGTACTGCACCTTCTGCGTGGTGCCCTACACCCGTGGCGAGGAAGTCAGCCGACCGTTCGACGATGTGCTGGCCGAAGTCATCCACCTGGCCGAGAACGGTGTACGTGAAATCACCCTGCTAGGTCAGAACGTCAACGGCTACCGTGGCCAGACCCACGACGGGCGCCTGGCGGACCTGGCCGAGCTGATCCGCGTGGTGGCGGCGGTGGATGGCATCGATCGCATTCGCTACACCACCTCGCACCCGCTGGAGTTTTCCGACAGCCTGATCCAGGCCCACGCCGAAGTGCCGGAGCTGGTCAAGCACCTGCACCTGCCGGTGCAATCGGGCTCCGACCGCGTGCTGGCGGCGATGAAGCGCAACCACACCATCCTCGAATACAAGTCCAAGCTGCGCAAACTCAAGGCCGCAGTGCCGGGCATCTGCATCAGTTCGGACTTCATCGTCGGCTTCCCCGGCGAAACCGAGAAAGACTTCGAGCAAACCATGAAGCTGGTGGCCGACGTCGGTTTCGACTTTTCCTACTCGTTCGTCTACAGCCAGCGCCCGGGCACCCCGGCCTCGGACCTGCCGGACGAAACCCCGGAAGAGCTGAAAAAGGAGCGCCTCAAGGCCCTGCAACATCGCCTCGACACCCAGGGCTTCGAGATCAGCCGACAAATGGTCGGTACCGTTCAGCGCATTCTCGTCACCGACTACTCGCGCCGCGACCCCGGCCAGTTGCAGGGGCGCACCGAGAATAACCGTATCGTCAACTTTCGCTGCGACAATCCGAAGCTGATCGGCCAGTTCGTCGACATCCATATCGACGATGCGCGCCCGCACTCGCTGTTCGGCTCGCTGGCCCATTGAGCTGACCTGCCGGGCCTTGTTACAGGCCCGGCGACCCTTGATCGTTTCAGCGCTTTCACCCTGCAGCGGCTAGGGTTATCCTTGAGACCATATCCTTTGCCGTTGGGCGGCTGAAAAACGACCTTGAACGCACCTATCGAACCACATCGTTTCATCCTCGAGCCCTTCGAGGCCCACCGCTTCGCCAACCTGTGCGGGCAGTTCGACGAGCATCTGCGCCTGATCGAACAGCGCCTGGCCATCGAAATCCGCAACCGCGGCAATCAGTTCGAACTGATCGGCGAACCCAAACACACCTCCTCTGCCGAACAACTGCTGCGCCGCCTCTATCGCGAGGCCAAGGCCACCGAGCTGTCGCCGGAAATGGTCCACCTGTACCTGCAGGAATCGGCCGTCGAAGAGCTGGAAAACCCGGCTGTCAACGAAGTCAGTGTTTCCCTGCGCACGCGCAAGGGCATGATTCGTCCACGCGGGCTGAACCAGCAGCGCTATGTGAAGGAAATTCTCGGCAACGACATCAACTTCGGCATCGGCCCGGCCGGTACCGGCAAGACCTACCTGGCCGTGGCCTGCGCGGTTGACGCCCTGGAGCGTGAACAGGTGCGGCGCATCCTGCTGGTACGTCCGGCGGTCGAGGCGGGCGAAAAGCTCGGCTTCCTGCCCGGCGACCTGGCACAAAAGATCGACCCGTACCTGCGCCCGCTCTACGACGCCCTGTACGAGATGCTCGGCTTCGAGCACGTGGCCAAGCTGATCGAGCGCCAGGTGATCGAGATCGCCCCGCTGGCCTACATGCGTGGCCGCACCCTGAACAACAGCTTCATCATCCTCGATGAGAGCCAGAACACCACGGTCGAGCAGATGAAGATGTTCCTCACCCGTATCGGTTTTGGTTCCACCGCCGTGATCACCGGTGACATCACCCAGGTCGACCTGCCACGCGGCACCAAGTCGGGCCTGGCCCACGTTATCGAGGTGCTCAAGGGCGTGCCGGGCATCAGCTTCACGCACTTCCTGCCCAAGGACGTGGTCCGCCACCCGTTGGTGCAGCGCATTGTCGAGGCTTACGAGCGCTTCGACAGCCAGCAGCAGAACCCGACCGAAGGCAAACAACGCGATGCTTGAGCTCGATCTGCAACTGGCAAGTAATGCACCACACCCGACCGAGCAACAGTTCCGCCAATGGTGTGAGCTGGCTTTGCGCCAGCGCACGGCCGACTCGGAGCTGACCATTCGCCTGGTCGATGAAGCCGAAGGCCGCGAACTGAATCGCACCTGGCGGAGCAAAGACTACGCCACCAACGTGCTGTCCTTCCCGGCCGACGTGCCTGATGAACTGCTCGACATCCCGCTGTTGGGCGACCTGGTGATCTGCATCGCCGTGGTCGAGCGCGAAGCCGCCGAACAGGGCAAGGCGCTGGAGGCCCATTGGGCGCACCTGGTGATCCACGGCTGCCTGCACCTGCTGGGCTACGACCACATCGACGACGATGAGGCCGAGGAAATGGAAGCACTGGAACGAACGTTGCTTGCCGAACTGGGTCATCCGGACCCGTACGCCGACGACGAACACGACGACATTCAACACTGATATCTGCAAAGGATCACGAGTAACCGCCATGAGCGAAGATCGATCGAGCAACGGGCAAAAGTCCTGGCTGGGCAAACTGACCCAGGCTTTTGCCCACGAGCCGAAAAACCGTCAGGAGCTGCTTGAGCTGCTGCGCGAAGCCCATCAGAACAAGCTGCTCGACAGCGAGGCGCTGACCATTGTCGAGGGCGCCATCCAGGTCGCCGACCTGCAAGTGCGCGACATCATGGTGCCGCGCTCGCAGATGATGAGCATCAAGGCGACCCAGTCGCCGCGTGAGTTCCTGCCGGCGGTGATCGATGCCGCGCACTCGCGCTACCCGGTCGTTGGCGAAAGCCACGACGACGTGCTCGGCGTGCTGCTGGCCAAGGACCTGCTGCCGCTGATCCTCAAGGAGAACGGCGACAGTTTCAACATCAAGGACCTGCTGCGCCCGGCCACGTTCGTGCCCGAGTCCAAGCGCCTGAACGTGCTGCTGCGTGAATTTCGCGCCAACCATAACCACATGGCCATCGTCATTGACGAATACGGCGGCGTGGCGGGTCTGGTGACCATCGAAGACGTACTCGAGCAGATCGTCGGCGACATCGAAGACGAGCATGACGTCGAGGAAGACAGCTACATCAAGCCGCTGCCCAGTGGCGACTTCCTGATCAAGGCGCTGACGCCGATCGAGAACTTCAACGAGTTCTTCGACAGCCAGTTCTCCGACGACGAGTTCGACACTGTCGGCGGCCTGGTCATGAGTGCCTTCGGCCACCTGCCCAAGCGTAACGAGACCACCGAGATCGGCCCGTACCGTTTCCGCATCCTCAATGCCGACAGCCGCCGGATTCACCTGCTGCGTCTAACCCCTATCACCCGTTAAGGACACCCATGCGCTGGATCACCCGCCCCGGCTGGCCCGGTAACCTGCTGGCCGTGGCGGCCGGTGCAATCACCACCCTGGCCCTGGCGCCGTTCGACATCTGGCCGCTGGCCTTGCTCGCGGCCGGCCTGTTCTACCTCGGCCTGCGCGAGCTCAGCCCACGCCAGGCCCTGGGCCGCGGCTGGTGCTTCGGCTTTGGCCTGTACGCCGCCGGCACCAGCTGGATCTACGTCAGTATCAACACCTATGGCGGTGCCACGCCGTTGCTGGCTACCGGCTTGTTGCTGGCGTTCTTTGCCGCCATTGCCTGGTTCTTCGCCCTGCCCGCCTGGCTTTGGGCGCGCTGGTTGCGGCGCAACGAGGCGCCGCTGGCCGATGCCCTGTGCTTCGCAGCGTTGTGGGTCGGCCAGGAAGCCTTCCGCGGCTGGTTCCTCACCGGGTTTCCCTGGCTGTACTCCGGTTACAGCCAGCTTGACGGGCCGCTCTCGGGCCTGGCGCCGCTGGGTGGCATGTGGCTGATTTCGTTCTGCCTGGCCCTGTGCGCGGCACTGGTGTGCAACCTGCCGCGCTTGCGGGCACGCAAGTCGTTCCTGGCTGTGGCCGTCGTGCTGTTGCTGGCGCCCTGGGCGATCGGCCTGGCACTGAAGAACCACGCCTGGACCAGCCCTTCCGGCAAGCCGCTGAGCGTCGCCGCCCTGCAAGGCAACGTCGAGCAGGAGCTGAAATGGAACCCGGAACACGTCAACGCCCAGTTGGCCCTGTACCGCGACATGAGCTTCAGCTCCAAACCGGTCGACCTGCTGGTGTGGCCAGAAACCGCGGTACCGGTCCTCAAGGATCAGGCCCAGGGCTACCTGGACATGATGGGCAACTTCGCCGCCGAGCGTAATACGGCCTTGATCACCGGCGTGCCGGTGCGCGAAGTGGTGCACCAGCAACGCCGCTATTACAACGGCATCACCGTGACCGGCGAAGGTGATGGCACTTACCTGAAGCAGAAACTGGTGCCGTTTGGCGAGTACGTGCCACTGCAGGACATGCTCCGTGGCCTGATTGCCTTCTTCGACCTGCCGATGTCGGACTTTGCCCGCGGGCCGGCCGACCAGCCGCTGTTGCAGGCCAAGGGCTATCAGATCGCGCCGTACATCTGCTACGAAGTGGTCTATCCGGAATTTGCGGCGAGCCTGGCGGCGCGCAGCGACATTCTCCTGACCATCAGCAACGACACCTGGTTCGGTACCTCGATCGGCCCCCTGCAGCACCTGCAGATGGCGCAGATGCGCGCCCTGGAAGCCGGACGCTGGATGATCCGCGCCACCAACAACGGCGTCACCGGCCTGATCGACCCGTTCGGCCGCATCACTGCGCAGATCCCGCAGTTCGAACGCGGCATCCTCTACGGTGAGGTAGTGCCGATGCAGCAGCTCACCCCGTACCTGCAATGGCGCTCCTGGCCACTGCTGATCCTCTGCGCGCTGCTGCTGGGCTGGGCCCTGCTGGCCAGCCGGATGGCCAAGACCGTCTAGTAGAACACTTTGTAGCCGAGCAGGCCGACTGCCTCGTTGAGCAGTTGGCCGCTCTGCCACAGCGACTTGCCCTCCGGCAGCCAGCCACCGAATGGTCGGGCATGGTCACGACCAAGAAAGCCCACCGGCGCCGTCACTACGTCAAAACCCGCCTGCTCGAAGCTCCAGCGCGAGCGCTGCATGTGCCAGGCCTGGGTCACCACCACCACGCGCTTGATCCCCAGGGGCTGCAACAGCTCGGCGCTCATCTGCGCGTTTTCCCACGTGGTGCGGCTGCGCTCCTCTTTCCAGCGTACGCTCACGCCCAGGTCACGCTGGAGGGAATCGGCCATCAACTGCGCTTCGCTGGGCGGCGTACCGTAGTGCAGGCCGCCGCTGGTCAGTACCGGCAAGCCCGAAGCCTTGGCCAACTGCGCCGCGTAGCGCATGCGTTCCATGGCCACGCCCGTGGGTTGATCCTGCGAATCCCAGGCCGGATCACCGCGTTCGCGACCAGCGCCAAGAATGACAATGGCATCGGCATGCTCGGCCAGCCCTGCCCATTGGCTGGTGGCCAGCGCCGGCTCGGTTTCCAGTTGCCGGGCAGCCTGTTCCACCACGACCGGCAGGCTCATCAGCCACAACCCGCCCAAACCCAGGACGAAACACAGCCTCGACAAGCGCGGCCAGGATTTGCGCAGCCACCAGGCGCCCAGCAGCAGCAGAAACAGCACGCCAGGCGGCATGATCATTTGTTTGATGAGATAACGAATCGGCACGGGACACCTCCTTGGAGGTGCGCAGCCTAAGAGGATCGGCACCTGGCAACAATAGTCAGGTGCCGATCAGTGAAGTTTTTGACTCGGTGGCGCACTCCGCTTTGCGCCGGAAAAACCCGAACGGCTACTTGAATTGCAGCGTTCTGGACTTTGCTGTGGTAGCGGAGCGCTTATCCTTGAGCCAGACGATTCTGGCCGAAGTCGGCGTCTCCGGTTGTGGCAATGCGCCGACGCGTCCATGCCCGCCCTCCGGAAGGGATTCCAGATAGGCCTTGATCACTTCGAATTCAGCGCGGCTCAGACCACGCAACTCCAATTCAGCAGGCACTTCATCGCGTAATCGAACGGAGGTTCTAGCGACCTCGAGGGCCAGGCCCAGACGGTCGATCAGCCGTTCGTAAAGCTCCGGTTTCGTTGCTTGTTGCTGCGACTCTCCCATCCGTTCACCTCATTGAAGATAAATATATCTCCCCCCACACATGAGCTTAGCGTTACTCGCAAAAGCAGCCGGACGCCGCGACCAACGGCCCGCTGCGCCACAGGCGGTGCAATCAGGGTTTCCCTCGGTGGACAGGGGTCATGTATGCTAGGGCGTTCACCATACTTGACACCGGATTGCCGATGCAGCGGTTTGATCGCTGCCTGGATAAGGTCTCCCATTTCTCAGCGCAAAGTAGCCATGCACGAACTCTATCAGCCCCGCGAAATCGAAGCCGCCGCCCAGTCTTACTGGGATGAGCGAAAGTCTTTTGAAGTCAGTGAACAGCCAGGCAAGGACACGTACTACTGCCTATCGATGTTCCCGTACCCAAGCGGCAAGCTACATATGGGCCACGTGCGCAACTACACCATCGGTGACGTGATCGCCCGTTACCAGCGCATGCTCGGCAAGAACGTCCTGCAGCCAATGGGCTGGGACGCCTTTGGCATGCCGGCGGAAAACGCCGCGATGAAGAACAACGTCGCCCCGGCCAAGTGGACCTACGAAAACATCGAGTACATGAAGACCCAGCTCAAGAGCCTGGGCCTGGCGTTCGATTGGTCGCGTGAAGTCACCACCTGCAAGCCCGACTACTACCGCTGGGAACAGTGGCTGTTCACCCGCCTGTTCGAAAAAGGCGTGATCTACCGCAAAAACGGTACCGTGAACTGGGACCCGGCCGACCAGACCGTCCTTGCCAACGAGCAAGTCATCGACGGTCGCGGCTGGCGTTCGGGCGCGCTGATCGAGAAGCGCGAAATCCCGATGTACTACTTCAAGATCACCGACTACGCCGACGAGCTGCTGGAAAGCCTCGACGATCTGCCGGGCTGGCCTGAGCAGGTCAAGACCATGCAGCGCAACTGGATCGGCAAGTCCCGTGGCATGGAAGTGCAGTTCCCCTACGATCAGGCCAGCATCGGCCACGCCGGGGCCCTGAAAGTCTTCACCACCCGTCCGGACACCCTGATGGGCGCCACCTACGTGGCCGTTGCCGCCGAGCACCCACTGGCCACCCAGGCCGCCCAGGGCAACCCCGAGCTGCAAGCCTTCATCGATGAGTGCAAGAGCGGCAGCGTCGCCGAAGCCGACATCGCGACCCAGGAGAAAAAAGGCCTGGCCACCTCGCTGTTCGTCGAGCACCCGCTGACCGGCGAAAAACTGCCGGTGTGGGTCGCCAACTACGTGCTGATGCACTACGGCGACGGCGCGGTCATGGCTGTCCCGGCCCACGACGAGCGCGATTTCGAGTTCGCCCACAAGTACAACCTGCCGGTCAAGGCTGTGATCCGTACCAGCGCTGGCGATGAAGTCGGCAGCGAGTGGCTGGCCGCCTACGGCGAGCACGGCCAGCTGATCAACTCCGGTGAGTTCGACGGCCTGGACTTCCAGGGTGCCTTCGACGCCATCGAAGTGGCACTGATCAAGAAAGAGCTGGGTAAGTCCCGCACCCAGTTCCGCCTGCGCGACTGGGGCATCAGCCGTCAGCGCTACTGGGGTTGCCCGATCCCGATCATCCACTGCCCAGCTTGTGGCGATGTGCCGGTACCGGAAGACCAACTGCCGGTCACCTTGCCGGAAAACGTCGTACCCGATGGCGCCGGTTCGCCACTGGCACGCATGCCCGAGTTCTACGAATGCGAATGCCCGAAATGCGGCACGGCGGCCAAGCGCGAAACCGACACCATGGACACCTTCGTCGAGTCGTCCTGGTACTTCGCCCGCTACGCCTCGCCTAACTACGAAGGCGGCATGGTCGACCCGAAAGCGGCCAACCACTGGCTGCCGGTAGATCAGTACATCGGTGGTATCGAACACGCGATCCTGCACCTGCTGTACGCGCGTTTCTTCCACAAGCTGATGCGCGACGAAGGCCTGGTCACCTCCAACGAGCCGTTCAAGAACCTGCTGACCCAGGGCATGGTCGTCGCCGAAACCTACTACCGCGTTGCCAGCAACGGCGGCAAGGACTGGTTCAACCCGGCCGACGTCGAAATCGAGCGCGATGCCAAGGCCAAGATCATCGGCGCCACGCTGAAGACCGACGGCCTGCCGGTCGAGATCGGCGGCACCGAGAAGATGTCCAAGTCCAAGAACAACGGCGTCGACCCGCAGGCAATGATCGAAGCCTACGGCGCCGACACCTGCCGCCTGTTCATGATGTTCGCCTCGCCGCCCGACATGAGCCTGGAATGGTCCGACTCTGGTGTCGAAGGTGCCAACCGCTTCCTGCGCCGCGTCTGGCGCCTGGCTCAGGCCCACGTGGCCCAGGGCCTGCCGGGCAAGCTGGATGTCGCCAGCCTTGATGACGCACAGAAAGTGATCCGCCGCACCATCCACGCTGCCATCAAGCAGGCCAGCACCGATGTCGGCCAGTACCACAAGTTCAACACCGCCATCGCCCAGGTGATGACCGTGATGAACGTACTGGAAAAAGCCCCGCAAGCCAGCGAACAGGACCGCGCCCTGCTGCACGAAGGCCTGGAAGCGGTCACCCTGCTGCTGGCGCCGATCACCCCGCACATCAGCCATGAGCTGTGGCAGCAACTGGGTCACCAGGGCGCCGTGATCGACGCACCTTGGCCGGTACTGGACGAAAGCGCCCTGGTCCAGGACAGCATCGTCCTGGTCATCCAGGTCAACGGCAAGCTGCGTGGCCAGATCGAAATGCCGGCCGCAGCCAGCCGCGAGGACGTCGAAGCCGCTGCGCGCAGCAACGAGAACGTGCTGCGCTTCACCGAAGGCCTGAGCATCCGCAAGGTCATCGTGGTACCGGGCAAGCTGGTCAACATCGTCGCCAACTGACAGGAAACGCCGGCCCGCCAATTATGCGGGCCGGCGCACAGAATCGGCCCACAAGGGAGCTACAACATGATCAAACGCAATCTGCTGGTAATGGGCCTGGCCGTGATGCTCAGCGCCTGCGGTTTCCAGCTGCGCGGTACCGGAACCAGTGAACTGGCGATCAAGGAACTGGACCTGAGTGCACGTAACGCCTACGGCGATACCGTGGTCCAACTGCGCCAGGCCCTGCAGAGCAGCGGCGTCAACGTCCACGCCGGCGCGCCTTACAAACTGGTTCTGACCAACGAAGCCGAAACCCAACGCGCAGCCACCTATGCAGGAGGTTCGGGTCGTTCGGCCGAGTATGAGCTGACCACCGTGCTGAGCTACAGCATTGAAGGCCACAACAACACCAACCTGCTCAACGACAAGCTCGAAGTGCGCAAGATCTATGTGCATGACGGCAACAACATCACCGGCTCGCAACAGGAAGCCACACAAGCTCGGAACGAAATGCGCCGCGACCTGGTGCAGAACATGCTGGTACGCCTGCAACTGCTGACCCCTGGCCAGCTTGAAGGCCTGCAGCAAAAGGCTGATGAACGTGCCCAGGCCGAAGCCGATGCCCTCGAAGCGGCCCGCCGCGCCCAGGACGAAACGCCTCAGCAGTCGCCGCTGCAACTGCCAGCCAACTGAGATTGAACGGGGCACTTCGGTGCCCCGTCTGCCATCATGAAACTCACTCCCGCCCAACTTAACAAGCACCTGCAAGGCAGCCTCGCACCGGTCTACGTGATCAGCGGCGATGACCCGCTGTTGTGCCAGGAAGCTGCCGACGCCATCCGCACGGCGGCACGCCAGCAAGGTTTCGACGAACGCCAGGTGTTCAGCGCCGACGCCAACTTCGACTGGGGCGCCCTGCTCCAGGCCGGTGCCAGCCTGTCGCTGTTCGCCCAGCGGCGCTTGCTCGAACTGCGCCTGCCGTCCGGCAAGCCTGGCGACAAAGGCGCCGCGGCACTCATCGAATACTGCTCCAACCCCGCTGAAGACACCCTGCTGCTGATCAGCCTGCCCAAGCTCGACGGCAGTGCGCAGAAAACCAAGTGGGGCAAGGCGCTGATCGAAGGGCAACACACCCAGTTCGTGCAAATCTGGCCGGTGGACAGTCACCAGCTACCGCAATGGATCAGCCAGCGTCTGTCCCAGGCCGGGCTGAGCGCCCAGCGCGACGCCGTTGATCTGATTGCCGCGCGGGTGGAAGGCAACCTTTTGGCGGCAGCCCAGGAGATCGAGAAGCTCAAGCTACTGGCCGAAGGCAATCAGATCACTGTCGAAACCGTCCAGGCAGCGGTAGCCGACAGCGCCCGCTTTGATGTCTTCGGCCTGGTCGACGCCATCCTCAATGGCGAGGCCGCCCATGCCTTGCGCATGCTCGAAGGTTTGCGCGGCGAAGGCGTCGAACCGCCGGTGATTCTCTGGGCCCTGGCCCGGGAACTGCGCCTGCTGGCCGGGCTGGCCCAGCAGTTCAGCCAGGGCGTGCCGCTGGACAAGGCCTTCAGCCAGGCCCGGCCGCCGGTCTGGGACAAGCGCAAACCACTGATGAGCAAGGCCCTGCAACGCCATTCGGCGCAGCGCTGGAGCCAGTTGTTGCAGGATGCCCAGCGCATCGATGCGCAAATCAAGGGCCAGGCTCAGGGCTCGGCCTGGACCAGCCTGGCGCGCTTGTCGTTGCTGATGGCGGGGCAGCGTCTGGCGTTGCCGGCTGAGTGAAGCCGGGGGCTGCTTTGCAGCCCATCGCTGGCAAGCCAGCTCCCACGACCGTCTCTGTGGGAGCTGGCTTGCCAGCGATGGCTTCAACGCCTATATTGCGCCCCACACCCACCTGGCAGGACATCCTGTGATGAGCAAGAAACCCGCAAAACCCGGGCCCAACAAGGCCAAATCGATCATAGCCCAGCCATTGTTCCGCAGCCGCCAGGAACGCGCCGGCAAAGGCAAAGGCAGCTACCGCCGCGAAGCCTTCCAATCGAGAGATTGGGAGGCTTCTTACTTTTTGGCCGCATAAAAGCAAGAATCCGGCAGGCGTGGTATGGTCGGCACCTGACTTGAAATACCTGGACCTGTGCATGCCCTTTTGTCTTACCCGTCGCTGGCAACCTCGCCAGCTGATTGCCGCCTCCAGCCTCATCCTGCTTGTCGCCTGCGCGGAAAAGCCCACCGCCGCCGATGCGCTGCCGCTGGCTCCTGCCCAGCCTGCTCCGGTCGTGACACTGCCCAACCCCATCGTCGACACCAGCAGCGAAATCCAGCCGCTGCAAAGCTTTGCCCAATGGCAAGCGGGGTTCCGTCAGCAAGCCCTGCAAGCCGGTATCAATACCAACACCTTTGACCGTGCCTTCCTTGGCGTCATCCCCGACATGGACGTGATCAAGGCCGACCGCAGCCAGCCGGAGTTCACCCGGCCGGTATGGGAATACCTCGATGGCGCGCTGTCGCCGTTGCGTGTGCGCAATGGCAAGGGTCTGCTGGAAAAACACGCCGAACTGCTGAGCCAGATCGAACAACGCTATGGCGTCGACCGCAATGTACTGGTTTCGGTCTGGGGCATGGAAAGCAACTTTGGCCAGTTCCAGGGCAACAAATCGGTCATCCGCTCCCTGGCGACCCTGGCCTATGAAGGCCGCCGCCCGGCCTTCGCCCAGGCGCAGCTGATTGCGGCCCTGCAGATCCTGCAGAACGGCGATATCCAGCCCGATGCGATGAAAGGCTCGTGGGCCGGCGCCATGGGCCAGACCCAGTTCATCCCCACCACCTACAACACCCACGCGGTGGATTTTGACGGCGATGGCCGCCGGGATATCTGGAACAGTTCGGCTGACGCCCTGGCGTCCACTGCCCACTACCTGCAGAGCTCCGGCTGGAAACGCGGCGAGCCCTGGGGTTTTGAGGTGCAGCTGACACCTGGCTTCGACTACTGGCTGGCGGATGGCAGCCAGCGCAAGACGGTGTCCGAATGGATGCAAATGGGCCTGAAACTGCCTGCCGGTGTGCGTTTGCCTGCCGGTAGCGAGCAGTTGTCCGCCGCCTTGCTGTTGCCGGCCGGTTACCGCGGCCCGGCCTTCCTGGTGCTGGACAACTTCCGCGCGATCCTCAAGTACAACAACTCGTCGTCCTACGCCATGGCCGTCGGCCTGCTTGGCCAACGGTTCGATGGCTCGGGTTACATCGCCGGATCCTGGCCCAAGGATGACCTGCCGCTGAGCCGCAGCGAGCGGGTCGAATTGCAGACCCTGCTCAGCGCCCGCAACTACGACGCCGGGGCCGCCGACGGCATTATCGGCGCCAACACCCGCAAGGCCATTCGCAGTGCTCAGCAGGCGCTGGGCTGGCCTGCCGACGGCTATCCGACGCACAAGCTGCTCGATAGCCTGCGTCAACGCTAAGCAATACAAAAACGCCCCTGTTCAGGGGCGTTTTTCATTCAGCGCCTGAACAAGTCCTGCTCCAGCCGCAAGCACTTGCGATCGGCATCCAGGTGCACCCTGGCCCCTAGCGGCAAGGTCAGGTTCGGGTCGCAATGACCGCTGCGCCATCCGGCCAGCACCGGCACCTGCAACGGCGCGAAGAACTGCCGCATCAAGGGCGCCAGCGCCTCTAGCGTGATTCCGGCAAAATCCCCCAGCAACACGCCACGAACCCCTTCGAGCTTGCCCGCCAGGCGCAACTGCGTCAGCAGGCGGTCAACCCGATACAGTGGCTCATTGACGTCTTCGACAAACAGAATGCCACCGCCGCAGTGGATTTCTGCAGGGGTGCCCAGGGTTGCGCACAATATCGACAGGTTACCGCCCTGCAAGGGCCCGCTGGCAGCGCCTGGCAGGATCGAGGTCAACGGCCAGGCATCGGGGTGTTCAAGGCGGTCGCCGGCGCCCAGGCGGCCGCTGAGCTGCTCGAACAGCGATGACAGGGTCGGCTCCTGCTTGTTGCCCAGCAATTCCGACTTGAGCATGGCGCCGTGGAACGACACGAACCCGGCATGACGGGCAATGGCCGTGTGCAGCGCGGTGATGTCGCTGTAGCCGACCAAAGGCTTGGGGTGACGGCGCAGCAGGTCGAAATCGATGTTTTCCAGCAGGCGCATGCTGCCGTAGCCACCACGCAGGCAGATGATGGCATCGACATCTTCGGCAGCGAAGGCGCTGTGCAGGTCTTGCAGGCGCTGCGCATCGCTACCAGCCAGATAGCCCTCGGCGGCAGTCACCCCCGGGTAGATCCGGCAGCGATAGCCGCGTGCCTCGAACCACTGGTTGACCTTGAGCGTATCGACCTGGGCGGGACCTGCCGGGGCAATGATCGCGATCAGCCCGCCAGCGGGCAAGGCCATGGGCAACGGCTGGGCATGGGACAGCACGCGGGCCTGATGCGTGAAGGGAAGGTTCATCCAGACGACTCCTTGTGTGGACAGATCCGTCCACAGTAAATCAACGATCCGTTCGACGGCGCAAGGAAGCCTTGCCGCAAACAAAAATGCCGATGCCGCAGGGTAGCGAGCATCGGCATTGAGGCACTGCGACGGCGATCAGAGCTTGATCTTGGCCTCGTGCGCCTGCTGGTCGGCATGGTACGAAGAACGCACCAGCGGGCCGGAGGCGACGTTCTTGAAGCCCATCTTGTAGCCTTCTTCGGCGAACCAGGCGAAGGTGTCCGGGTGCACGAAACGCTGCACCGGCAAGTGGCTGCGCGACGGCTGCAGGTACTGGCCGAGGGTCAGCATGTCGATGTTGTGCTCGCGCATGCGATGCATCACTTCGATCACTTCTTCGTCGGTTTCGCCCAGGCCCAGCATCAGGCCGGACTTGGTCGGTACGTGCGGCACCAGTTCCTTGAACTTCTGCAGCAGGGTCAGCGACCACTGGTAGTCCGAACCCGGGCGCGCCGCCTTGTACAGGCGCGGCACGGTTTCCAGGTTGTGGTTGAACACATCCGGTGGCGTCTCGGCGGTGATCGCCAGGGCGACGTCCATGCGCCCGCGGTAGTCCGGTACCAGGGTTTCGAGCTGGACGCCCGGCGACAGCGCGCGAATCTCGCGGATGCAGTCGGCAAAGTGCTGGGCGCCGCCGTCACGCAGGTCGTCGCGGTCCACCGAGGTGATCACCACGTACTTCAGGCGCAGGTCGGCGATGGCCACGGCGAGGTTCTTCGGCTCGTCGACATCCAGTGGCTTTGGCCGGCCATGGCCGACGTCGCAGAACGGGCAACGACGGGTGCAGATGTCACCCATGATCATGAAGGTGGCGGTACCGCCGGAGAAGCATTCGCCCAGGTTCGGGCAGGACGCTTCTTCACAGACGCTGTGCAGCTTGTGCTTGCGCAGCAGTTGCTTGATGCGGTCGACTTCCGGCGAAACCGGGATACGCACGCGAATCCAGTCAGGCTTTTTTGGCAGCTCGTCGGTGGGGATGATCTTTACCGGGATACGCGCGACTTTTTCCGCGCCACGCAGTTTGACACCCGCCTCGACCTTGGGCCGTGGCGCTGGCGTCACGCTTTGCACTGGTTCTTGCACAACAGTAGTCATATTCAGAAGATTCCGCCCGTAAGGGTCGCCTGCTCAGCATAGTCGAGGTGCTTGACCAGCTGCCCGCGCAGCCTTGCCCTTACCTCAGAGAGTTCGATCGAGCCTGCCTGATCGCGCAGCTGGGTCATGGCCAGCCCCGCATACCCGCAGGGGTTAATCCGGCGGAATGGCGCAAGGTCCATGTCCACGTTCAGAGCAAGGCCGTGAAACGAACAGCCATTGCGAATCCGCAGGCCGAGCGAGGCGATCTTCGCCCCGTCGACATAGACGCCCGGCGCGTCGGCCTTGGCCGCCGCCTCGACGTTGTAACTGGCCAGCAACTCGATCAGGCAGCGTTCGATGCGGCTGACCAGATCGCGCACGCCAAACCCAAGGCGGCGCACATCCAGCAACAGATAGGCCACCAGCTGGCCCGGGCCGTGATAGGTCACCTGGCCACCGCGATCGGTCTGCACCACCGGGATGTCACCCGGCACCAACAGATGCTCGGCCTTGCCGGCCTGGCCCTGGGTGAACACCGCCGGGTGTTCAACCAGCCATACCTCATCCGCCGTGCCCGGGCCGCGCTGGTCGGTAAACCGGCGCATGGCCTCGAGCACCGGCTCGTAGGGCAGCAGGCCAAGGTCGCGAAAGCCGAGGCAATCGGGCATCAGAGCACCATTTTCACGATACCGGTCGCGCGCAGGGCGCTGTTGATGTTGTGCAGTTGGTCTTCACTGGTCGCCACGATGTGCAGCTGCACCGTGGTGTACTTGCCTTCCTTGCTCTGACGCTCAGCCAGGGTCTTGAGATCGACCTCGGCGTACTTCTTGAGGATCTCGATCACCGTGTCCTTGAAATGGACCACGGTGTCACCGATGACCTTGATCGGGTAATCGGCGCAGGGGAATTCGATTTTGTGCGACTTGACGTCTTCGCTCATGGCAATAACGGCCTCGTAGCCGTGGCAACAACAACGCCCCCGCGTGAGTGGGCGGGGGCGTGGCAGGTCACGATATCAGTTGAACAACCCGTAGAAGAATAGCCGAATGCTATCCCACACACGACGGAAGAAACCACCTTCCTCAACGCCATCCAGCGCGATCAGGTCGGCACTGTGGACAACCTTGTCATCCAGTTTGACTTCCACTTTACCGATCACGTCACCTTTGTTGATCGGAGCGATCAATTGCGGGTTCATGGTCATGCTTGCGGCCAGCTTTTTCAATTGGCCTTTAGGCAAAGTCATGCTCAGGTCCTGGGCAAGACCGGCTTTGACCTGATTGGTCGCACCCTTCCATACCGGCGCCTGGGCCAGTTCCGTACCCTTCTGGTAGAAGGTCTGGGTTTCGAAGAAGCGGAAGCCATAGGTCAGCAGCTTCTGGGTTTCGGCCGCACGCGATTGCTCGCTGTTGGTACCGAAGACCACGGCGATCAGGCGCATGCCGTCACGGACCGCCGAAGACACCATGCAGTAGCCGGCTTCGTCGGTGTGGCCGGTTTTCAGGCCGTCGACAGTCTTGTCGCGCCACAGCAACAGGTTGCGGTTAGGCTGCTTGATGTTGTTCCAGAAGAACTCCTTCTGCGAGTAGATCGCATAGTGAGCCGGGTCTTCGTGGATGATCGCGCGTGCCAGTACTGCCATGTCGTGGGCCGACGAGTAGTGCTCGGGGTTCGGCAGGCCGGTCGGGTTCATGAAGTGACTGTTGCTCATGCCAAGATCGCTGGCAGTCTTGTTCATCATGTCGGCGAAAGCGTCTTCGCTGCCGGCGATGTGCTCGGCCAGGGCGACGCTGGCGTCGTTACCCGACTGGATGATGATGCCGTGCAGCAGGTCGCTGACGCTGACCTGGGTACCGACCTTGATGAACATCCGCGAACCACCGGTGCGCCAGGCGTTTTCGCTGACGGTGACCGGATCGTTCTCGCCGATCTGCCCACGACGGATATCCAGGGTCGCGATGTAGGCGGTCATCAGCTTGGTCAGGCTCGCCGGAGGCAGACGCTGGTCACCATTGTTCTCGACCAGGATGTTGCCGCTGGAGGCTTCCATGAGCACGTAGGACTTGGCAGCCAGTTGCGGCGGCGACGGCATCATCTGCTCTGCCGCGAAGGCGGCAGGGGCAATCATCAGCGGTACAAGCAGGCAAAGGCGTTTGGCAAAGCTGGTTATGTTCATCCGTCTCTCGAAATGGCTAATGGGCTCATGCCCTCATGGGCAAAACGTTTACAGGCACATGGCCTGACGGGCAAAACCGCCATTGTACATGGCAGCTGCGCCCGGCTGCATGACAAACCGATCAGTCCCCCCGATCAGTCTGCCGTGACGACTTTGGGCTGCCCCAGGTTGGCCAGACGCACGCTGTCCTGCATCTGCTGGGCTTCGCCCTGGCTGTTGATCGGCCCCAGGCGGACCCGGTGCAGGGTCTGCTGGTTACGCACGATCGAACTGATGAAGACCGGCGCGCTGACCATGCTGCTGAGCTTGGAGCGCAGCAGTTCGGCGGCGTCCGGGTTGGCAAAGGCGCCGACCTGCAAGTAAAGACCATTGCCGGCCATGCTGTTGTTGCTGGCAACCTGCAGCGGCACGACCGCGGCGGCATGCTGCTGCGGTGGCGGCGTCCATTGTTCGACCGTGCCGGTGCTGGCCGGCATGGCCTGGGTCTGGGCCACTGGCGGCTGGTCGAGAACCATCGGCGCCGGCTGGCCACGCTGGGCCCACCATTGTTTCGGGTCGATACCCTCGACGCGCACCCGCGCGGTACCGGTTTCGGCATAGCCGAGCTTCTTCGCCGCCGCGTACGACAGGTCGATGATACGGTCGGAATAGAACGGCCCGCGGTCGTTGACCCGCAGGATCACGCTGCGCTGGTTGTCGAGGTTGGTGACCTTGACGTAGGCCGGCAGCGGCAGGGTCTTGTGCGCCGCGCTCATGCCGTAGAGGTCATAGACCTCGCCGTTGGCGGTGTTCTGGCCATGGAACTTGGTGCCATACCACGACGCCGTGCCCTCGGCGCGGTAGTTGCGCGAGTCGGGGATCGGGAAGTAGGTCTTGCCCAGCACGGTGTAGGGGTTGGCCTTGTAGTTACCGGTGTGCACGGTCGGGGTCGCGTCCGGGATCTTCGAGACGTCGACATCCCACCAGGGTGCACCATCCTTGTGGGCCCGGTTGATGTCCAGGCCAGGCTTGGCCCGCACCACATTGGTATTGCCCTGGGTAGAAGTGCTTGGGCGGCTGCTCGAACAGCTCACCAGCACCAGGCCCAGGGCCGCGCAACCGAGCAGTTTCAGCGATGTAGCGGAGAACATTACGCGCATTACTTGGCGCCCCGTGCTTGAACCAGCAGGTCCGAGAGCTGATGCACTGCCATGGCATACATCACGCTGCGGTTATAGCGAGTGATCGCGTAGAAGTTTTTCAGGCCCAGCCAGTATTCCGGGCCATTGTCGCCTTCGAGCCGGAAGGCGGTGACCGGCAGATCATCGCGCAGCGCATCATGACTCGACCAGCCCAGTGCCCGCAACTCCCCGACCGTCTTGACCGCGTCGATGCCCGGGCTCAGGCCCTCGTCGACGCGCTCGCCACGCACCGTGGCACGGCTGACCACCTGCTCGCCGGCCACCCAGCCGTGGCGCTTGAAGTAGCTGGCCACGCTGCCGATGGCATCATCCGGGTTGTTCCAGATATTGATGTGGCCGTCGCCGTCAAAGTCCACGGCGTAAGCGCGAAAACTGCTCGGCATGAACTGCGGCAGGCCCATGGCCCCGGCGTAGGAACCTTTGAGGGTCAGCGGGTCGACCTGCTCTTCGCGGGCCAGCAACAGGTACTCGCGCAGCTCCTTGCGGAAGAACTCGGCGCGCGGCGGGTAATCGAAGCCCAGGGTCGACAGCGCGTCGATCACCCGGTAGTTGCCGGTGTTGCGGCCAAAGAAGGTCTCGACGCCGATGATCGAAACGATCACCTGGGCTGGCACGCCGTATTCCTGCTCGGCACGGGCCAGGGTGGCCTCGTGCTGGCGCCAGAAGTCGACGCCGCGGGCGACCCGGGCGTCCGTGAGGAACATCGGGCGATAGTCTTTCCAGGGTTTTACCCGCTCGGCCGGGCGCGAGATCGCGTCAAGGATCGACTGCTTGCGCTGAACCTCGCGAAACACCCCCATCAGCTGCTCACCGGCAAAACCGTAGTCGCGGGTCATTTCGCCGACGAACTCGGCCACCTGGGGCGAGCCATCGTAGTCGCCGGCACAAGCGCCTTGCGCTGCGCCGAACAAACCCAGAAAGCCGACCCAAGGCGCACAGCGAGCCGCCCAGCCACGCATTGCTTGCATGTAATTCTTCACCTTATTCAAACCTGCGCAATCCATTTGCGATGCGTATGGATCGACATTAAAACCCCAAACGCTGACAGCAGCGTCACCAACGAAGTTCCGCCATAGCTAATGAAGGGCAGCGGCACACCTACTACCGGCAACAAGCCGCTGACCATACCGATATTGACGAACACATAAACAAAGAAGGTCATGGTCAGGCTGCCAGCCAGCAGCTTGCCGTAGAGCGTCTGGGCCTGGGCGGTAATCACCAGGCCGCGGCCGATCAGCAGCAGGTAGATCAGCAACAGTGCGCAAATGCCGACCAGGCCGAACTCCTCGCCGAGCACGGCGATGATGAAGTCGGTGTGGCTTTCCGGGAGAAAATCCAGGTGCGACTGGGTGCCCAGCAGCCAGCCCTTGCCGAACACGCCGCCCGAACCGATCGCCGCTTTCGACTGGATGATGTTCCAGCCGGTGCCCAGCGGGTCACTTTCCGGGTCGAGGAAGGTCAGTACCCGCTGCTTCTGGTAGTCGTGCATGACGAAGAACCACATGGCCACCGCCACCGGCACCGCCGCCGCCACCACGCTGAGGATCCAACGCCAGCGCAGGCCGCCCATGAACAGCACGAAGGCGCCGGAGGCCAGGATCAACAAGGCGGTGCCCAGGTCCGGCTGGCGCACGATAAGGATGAACGGCACGCCAATCAGGATCAGGCTGATCATCACGTGCTTGAGGTGCGGCGGCAGCGAGCGCTTGGCCAGGTACCAGGCGATGGTCGCCGGCATGATGATCTTCATGAACTCCGAGGGCTGGAAGCGGATCACCCCGGGGATGTTGATCCAGCGAGTGGCCCCCATGGCGTTGTGGCCCATGACGTCAACCACCACCAGCAGGATCACCCCGACCACATAGGCCAGAGGCACCCAGCGGGCCATGAAGCGTGGCTCGAGCTGGGCAATCACGAACATCGACACCAGACCGATGCCGAAGGAGCTGGCCTGCTTGAGCAACAGGTCCCAGTTTTTGCCGCTGGCCGAATAGAGGACGAACAGGCTGCCGGCCGCCAGGGTCAGCAGCAGGATCAGCAACGGCCCGTCGATATGGATGCGCTGCAGGAAACTGGCGCGGCGCCGCATCACATCCTCGCTGGAGAGCATGCGATCGAAGTTACTCATCACGGGGCAGGCTCCTGGGCAACGGTGGGGTTGGCGAATTCAGGCTTGAGGCGGCCGTCCGGGCCAAGCAGCCAGGCGTCCATCACCTGGCGCACCACCGGCGCGGCGACGCCGGAGCCGGACTCGCCGTTCTCGACCATCACCGAGACCACGATCTTCGGGTTGTCGGCCGGCGCGAAGCCAACGAACAGGGCGTGGTCGCGGTGGCGCTCTTGCAGCTTGTTGCGGTCGTACTTCTCACCCTGCTTGATCGCTACCACCTGAGCGGTACCACTCTTGCCGGCAATCCGGTACTGAGCGCCGACCGAGGCCTTGCGCGCGGTACCCCGGGCACCGTGCATCACCTGCTCCATGCCGTGGGTGACCTTGTTCCAGTCCGACTTGTCGCGCAGGACGATGTCGTCCATGGGGTTTTCGTCCACCGGCGGCAGGCCCTCGATGGTCTTGGCCAGGTGCGGGCGGTTCCACTTGCCCTTGCTGGCGATCAGCGCGGTGGCCTGGGCCAGTTGCAACGGCGTGGTCTGCATGTAGCCCTGGCCGATCCCGAGAATCAGGGTTTCCCCCGGGAACCAGGCCTGCTTGCGGGTGGCACGTTTCCATTCCCGCGACGGCATCAGCCCCGGCGACTCTTCGAACATGTCCAGCGAGACCTTCTGGCCGATGCCGAAGCGGTTCATGTAGGACGACAGTTTGTCGATGCCCATCTTGTGCGCCAGGTCGTAGAAGTAGGTGTCGTTGGAACGCATGATCGCCGTGTCCAGGTCCACCCAGCCATCACCGCTGCGGTTCCAGTTGCGGTACTTGTGGTCGTAATTGGGCAGTTGGTAATAGCCCGGATCGAACACCCGGCTCGATGCGGTGACCACGCCACTGTCCAGGCCGGCAATCGCCACCGCCGGCTTGATCGTCGAGCCTGGCGGATACAAGCCGCGCAACACGCGGTTGAACAGCGGCCGGTCGATCGAGTCGCGCAGCTCGGCGTAGGCCTTGAAGCTGATGCCGGTGACGAACAGGTTGGGGTCGAAGCTCGGCTGGCTGACCATCGCCAGCACTTCGCCGGTGTTCGGATCGAGGGCGACAATGGCCCCGCGACGCCCGCCCAATGCAGCCTCGGCGGCCTCTTGCAGCTTGATGTCGAGGCTCAGGACGATGTCCTTGCCGGGGATCGGGTCCGTACGCTTGAGCACCCGCAACACGCGGCCCCGGGCGTTGGTCTCGACCTCTTCGTACCCCACCTGGCCGTGCAGTTCCGGCTCGTAGAAGCGCTCGATGCCGGTCTTGCCGATATGGTGGGTGCCGCTGTAGTTCACCGGGTCGAGGGTTTTCAGCTCTTTCTCGTTGATCCGCCCGACATAGCCGACCGAATGCGCGAAATGCGCACCCTGCGGGTAATGGCGCACCAACTGGGCAACCACTTCCACACCCGGCAGCCGGAACTGGTTCACCGCGATACGGGCGATCTGCTCCTCGGTCAGCTCGAACAGGATCGGCACCGGCTCGAACGGCCTACGCCCCTGGCGCATGCGCTTTTCGAACAGGGTGCGGTCATCCGGGGTCAGTTCCAGCACCTCGACGATCACGTCGAGCACCTGCTGCCAGTCGCCGGAGCGCTCGCGGGTCATGCTCAGGCTGAAACTTGGCCGGTTGTCGGCGACGATCACCCCGTTACGGTCGAAAATCAGCCCGCGAGTCGGCGGAATCGGCTGCACATGCACCCGGTTGTTTTCCGACAGGGTCGAGTGATAGTCGTACTGGATCACCTGCAGGTAATACAGGCGGGCAATCAACACGCAGATCAGCAGGACGATCGCCACTGCACCGACCACGACGCGGCTACGCACCAGGCGGGCGTCTTTCTCGTGATCCTTGAGGCGAATCGGCTGCGACATTGAAAGGGCTTAAGGCTTATTTATGGTAGGGATGCCCGGACAATACGGTCCAGGCGCGGTACAGCTGTTCGCCGATCAGTATCCTTACCAACGGGTGGGGCAGTGTCAGCGGCGACAGCGACCAGCGCTGCTCGGCCCGCGCACAGACTTCCGGCGCCAGCCCTTCGGGGCCGCCAACCATGAAGTTGACCGTACGCGAGTCCAGGCGCCAGCGGTCCAGCTCGACCGCCAGTTGCTCGGTACTCCAGGGCTTGCCATGGACCTCCAGGGTGACAATCCGTTCCCCTGGCTGGACCTTGGCGAGCATGGCCTCACCCTCCTGACGAATCAGACGGGCGACGTCGGCATTCTTGCCCCGGGTATTGAGCGGTATTTCCACCAGCTCCAGCGACAGCTCCGAGGGCAGGCGCTTGGCATATTCATGCCAACCGTCCTCGACCCACTTGGGCATGCGCGAGCCGACCGCGATCAGACGCAGACGCACGAGCGTTCCTTATTCCCGGTCTTTGAGCTTGTCTGAAAAGTCGTGGGTGTTTTCCGGGCTGTGGTGCTTGCCATCGGCGGCGCGGCTCTGCTCGGCGCCCAGCCACAGACGTTCGAGGTCGTAGAACTGACGGGCAGCGGCGGTCATCATGTGGACGATGACGTCGTTGAGGTCGAGCAGCACCCAGTCGCTGTCGCCCTTGCCTTCTTCACCCAGAGGCTGCACGCCCTTGGCCTTGACCTGTTCGCGAACCTTTTCCAGCATCGCACTGATCTGGCGGTTGGAAGTACCGGTGGCGATGATCATGTAATCGGTCAGGCTGTGCTTTTCGCGCACGTCGATGACCTGGATGTCCTGGGCCTTGACGTCTTCCAGGGCGGACTTGGTCAGTTCGACCAGTTCTTCGGCGCTGACGGCGTTGTGTTTTTGCTTGGTCATATAAAACTCATTCAACTCAATAATGTAAGGCGCTTCTCAGCACCCTCAGTTCGGCGCACGGTAAAGGTTGTGCGCATCGATGTAGGCCAGTACTGCGTCCGGCACCAGAAACCGCACCGACTTGCCGCTGGCCAGCAGCTGTCGGATCTGCGTGGCAGACACCGCAAGCGGTGTCTGCCAGACGAATGCAATATTCCCGGCAGGCCCTTCGAGGGCCTGCGGATCACTGACCGAACGCGCTGCCAGCAAGTTGCGCAAGGCATCCGGCGGCTCGACGTCGGCATCCGGGCGTTGCAGCACCAGGATGTGACAGTGTTGCAGCAATTCTTCCCAACGGTGCCAACTGGGCAGGCCGCAGAACGCGTCCCAGCCCAGCAGCAGAAACAGTTGCTCCGAGGCGGCCATTTCGGCGCGCATCAGTTCCAGCGTTTCAATGGTGTACGACGGCTTGTCGCGGGCAAGCTCGCGGGCATCGACCGACAGCGTTGGCACGCCCTGAACAGCGCACTGGACCATCGCCAGACGGTCCTGTGCCGACACCTGCGGCGTGTCGCGGTGCGGCGGGCGGGCATTGGGCATCAGCCGCAGCTCGTCCAGCGCCAGCACTTCGGCCACCTCCAGCGCACTGCGCAGGTGACCGATATGCACCGGGTCGAATGTCCCGCCGAGCACACCGATGCGCCGGGCGGGCGACATCGTCATGAGGCGGGCGGGCGGCTTGCGCTCGGCCAAGTCAGAGCGACTCCTGTCCGCGCAACTGACCGTCGCCGATCACCACGTATTTCTCACAGGTCAGGCCTTCCAGGCCGACCGGGCCGCGGGCGTGCAGCTTGTCGGTGGAAATCCCGATCTCCGCGCCCAGGCCGTACTCGAAACCGTCGGCAAAGCAGGTCGGTGTATTGATCATCACCGAGGACGAATCGACCTCGGCCATGAACTGGCGAGCCTGTGCCTGATGTTCGGTCACGATGGAATCGGTATGGTGCGAGCCATACCGGTTAATGTGTTCAATCGCCTGGTCCAGGCCGTCCACCACACGGATCGACAGAATGGCCGCGAGGTATTCGGTGCTCCAGTCCTGTTCCGTCGCCGGCACCGCCTCGATGATTTTCAGGGTACGCTCGCAACCGCGCAGTTCGACGCCTTTTTCCCGAAATTGGCGGGCCATTTCCGGTAAGAACTCCGCAGCTACCGACTGATCGACCAGCAGGGTTTCCATCGCCCCGCAGATGCCGTAACGGTAGGTCTTGGCGTTGAAGGCGATGCGCCGGGCCTTGTCCAGATCGGCATGCTCGGCCACGTAAACGTGGCAGATACCGTCCAGGTGCTTGATCACCGGCACCCGTGCGTCGCGGCTGATGCGCTCGATCAGACCCTTGCCACCACGAGGCACGATGACATCAACGAATTCCGGCATGCTGATCAGCGCGCCGACCGCTTCGCGATCAGTGGTTTCCACCACTTGCACCACCGCTGCCGGCAAGCCGGCCTCGGCCAGGCCGCGCTGGATGCAGGCGGCAATGGCGCGGTTGGAGTGGATGGCCTCGGAGCCGCCACGCAGGATGGTGGCGTTGCCCGACTTCAGGCACAGGCTGGCGGCGTCGATGGTCACGTTCGGCCGCGACTCGTAGATGATGCCGATCACCCCCAGCGGTACACGCATCTTGCCGACCTGGATACCCGACGGCCGGTAGCTCATGTCGCGGATCGCACCGACCGGGTCCGGCAGGCTGGCCACCTGACGCAGGCCGACGATCATGCTGTCGATGCGCGCCGGGGTCAGCGCCAGACGCTCGAGCATGGCCGGTTCCAGGCCATTGGCACGGCCAGCGGCCAGGTCCAGCTCATTGGCGGCGGTCAGCTCGGCGCGGGCAGCATCCAGGGCGTTGGCGGCAGCTTGCAGGGCGCGGTTCTTCTGCGCAGTGCTGGCACGGCCGATCACGCGGGAAGCCGCGCGGGCAGCGCGCCCCAGGCGGGTCATGTAGTCAAGAACGGACTCAGTCATGGGCTCAGTGGTCTTGGCGAAGGGGAAAATCGGATGATTATAGCTGTCGTGCGGCCCCACGCCCAGCGGTGACAGGCGGATGGTCGAAAAGAGTGCCGCGCCCACAGGATTGACGGTGCTCTCAGGGTTGTTGCAAGACGTGTGGGAGCTGGCTTGCCAGCGCTGAAGCCGCCCACAGACAGTTGCTCCAACAGTGCACTTCGGCCATTCAGGGTTGGTTAAGACAGAAATTGCTATCATCGCCCACCTGTCCACCCGCGAACCCGCCAACATGCCCGACTCCGCCCCCTGCCCGCTCCAGGCCCTGCCCGACAGTTTCTTCGATCGCGACGCCGAAGAACTGGCCAAGGCCCTGCTGGGCAAGGTCATCCGTCATCGCCACGGCCCGTACTGGCTGGCGGCACGGATCATCGAGACCGAGGCCTACTACCTCACCGACAAGGGCAGCCACGCCTCCCTCGGCTACACGGAAAAGCGCCGGGCGCTGTTCCTCGATGGCGGGCACATCTACATGTACTACGCCCGCGGCGGCGACTCGCTGAACTTCAGCGCCCACGGCCCGGGCAATGCGGTGCTGATCAAGTCGGCCTACCCCTTCGTCGACGCCCTTTCGGACGACAACAGCCTGGCGCAAATGCAACGCAACAACCCCGACGCCAACGGCCAGGCGCGCCCGCCCGAACGCTTGTGCGCCGGCCAGACCCTGCTGTGCAAAGCCCTGGGCCTGAAAGTGCCGCACTGGGACGGCAAACGCTTCGATGCCGAACAGCTGTTTGTCGAAGACTGCGGTATCAACGTGAAACAGATTATCCAGACCACCCGCTTGGGAATTCCCCACGGCCGCGATGAACACCTGCCCTACCGTTTCGTCGATGCCAGCTTCGCCCGCCATTGCACACGGAACCCGCTGCGCCGGGGCCAAGTCGAAGGCCGGGACTACTTTTTACTGACACAAGGAAACTGACACGATGGGCCCATGGCTCGACAGCCTGACCACCTGGCTCAGCGCCAACCCGCAGTGGCTGGGTTTGGCCATTTTTCTGGTGGCCTGCGTGGAATGCCTGGCAATTGCCGGGATTATTGTCCCCGGCACCATCCTGCTGTTCGCCGTCGCCGTACTGGCCGGCAGCGGCGCCCTGAGCCTGGGCGAAACCCTGCTGCTGGGCTTTGCCGGCGGCCTGCTGGGTGATGCGATCTCCTACACCCTGGGCCGACGCTTTCACCAGAACATCCGCCGCTTGCCCCTGCTACGCCATCATCCGGAATGGATCGGAAGCGCCGAGACCTACTTCCAGCGCTACGGCATCGCCAGCCTGCTGGTGGGGCGCTTCATCGGCCCGCTGCGGCCGATGCTGCCCATGGTCGCCGGCATGTTCGACATGCCGCTGCCGCGCTTTATTGCGGTAAGCCTGATTGCCGGTGCCGGCTGGGCAGTGGCTTACCTGCTACCAGGCTGGGCTACTGGCGCGGCCATGCGCCTGCCATTGCCGGAAGGGTTCTGGCCGCAAGCCGGGGTTGTCGGCGGCGGCCTGGCAGTGTTGATCGGCCTGAGCATCAACAGCAGCCTGCGCAGCATGCGCCGCGGCACCCGGCTGATTGCCGGGATGAGCCTGCTGGCCCTGACCGGGCTGTTTTTCGGCTGGCCGTACCTGACCCAGTTCGACCAGGGCCTGATGACCCTGATCCAAGAAAACCGCAGTCGCGCCATCGACGGTACGGTGGTGCTGATCACCCGCCTCGGCGATTTCCGTACCCAGTTCTTCCTCGGCGGCCTGCTCACTGGCCTGTTGCTACTGGCCCGCCAGTGGCGCCCGGCGATTTTCGCCGGCAGCACCCTGATCGGCACGGCCCTGGCCAACGGCAGCCTCAAATGGCTGTTTGCCCGGGCGCGCCCGCAAGTACTGACCGATCCGCTGACCACCTACAGCATGCCCAGCGGCCACAGCTCGGCGTCGTTTGCGTTCTTTCTGGTGCTGGCGGTACTGGCCGGACGCGGACAACCGCCGCGCATGCGCCTGACCTGGATCCTGCTGGGTTGCATCCCGGCGCTGTCGATCGCGCTGTCGCGGGTGTACCTGGGGGCGCACTGGCCGACCGACATCCTCGCCGGCGCCATGCTCGCCTGCTGCGTGTGCGCCACCAGCCTGACCCTGACCCAGAATCGCCAGCCGCTCACGGCCTTGCCGCTACGGGTGTGGTGGCTGATCCTGCCGGCCTGCGTCGCCCTGCTGGCGTTTTTCGCCTTGCACTCGCTGCCTCACGCCCTGCTGCGCTACCAGTACTGAGACTCAGGCAAACAGCTCGCCCTGCAGCCGATCGAGCAGCGCCTGGATAGCCTCCAGGCGCTTGCGCGGTGAGTCGATGGCCAGCAAGTCGAGCTTGTCTTCTTCGACGAAAGGCAGTAAGTAGGCCAACTGATTGGCCAGCGCCTGCTGGCCGGTCACCGCTACCGGCATGCCCAAGGCCTCGACCATCGGGTGCTCACCCAGCGCCTGCAGCAGCGCCAGCAAGTCGTGATGGTCATCTTCCAGCGGCTCATCGGCAAGCTCCGGCAACCAGGACACATCGGCGACCAGCAACTGGTCTTTCTGCACCTCGAACGGCCCGACGCGAAAGCGCCGGGTACCCTCGACACGAATCCCGAGCAGGCCGTTGTCCTGCTGCTGAAAGTCGCGAATCAGTGCCTCGCAGCCAATCTGCGAGAAGCCTGTTGGCGCAGCGCCGACCTGCTCGCCTTCAAGGAGGCATACCACGCCAAAACCACCGCCCTGCTTCATGATGCGGCCGATCATGTCCAGGTAGCGCGCCTCGAAGATCTGCAAATCGAGAAAGCAGCCAGGAAACAGCACGGTATTGAGCGGAAACAGGGGTAACGTCATTGCAATTCCTCAAGCAACCAGGCTGACCGCCAGGGGCAGGAACACCGCTGTGGCAACCCCCATCAGGCTCATCGCCAGGGCCGCGAAGGCCCCGCATTCTTCACTTTCCTGCAGCGCCACCGAGGTACCCACCGCATGCGCGGTGACGCCCAGGGCCATGCCACGCGCCTCCGGGCTGTGAACACCGCAACGCGAGAGCAGCGCGGGGCCGAAAATCGCCCCGATCACCCCGGTGATCAACACGAACACCGCCGCCAGCGCCGCCACGCCGCCAATCTGTTCAGCCACCAGCATGGCAATTGGCGAGGTCACCGACTTGGGCGCCATGGTCATCAGGATCATGTGTTCGGCGCCGAACCACCCGCCCAGCAACAGGCAGGCACCCGTGGCGAATACCCCTCCGATTACCAGCGTAGTAAAGGTCGGCCAGAACAGCTGGCGAATGCGCCGCAGATTAAGGTAGAGCGGCACCGCCAACGCCACGGTCGCCGGGCCCAGGAGGATATTCATGATCTCGGTGCTTTTACGGTACTCGCTGTAGGTCAGGCCACAAGTGAGCAGTACGCCAATCACCACCAGCATCGACACCAGCACCGGCTGCAGGAAGATCCAGCGGGTTTTCTCGTAGGCCGCCAGCACCAGTTGATAGGCACCCAGGGTAATGCCGATGCCGAACAGCGGATGGTGTATCACGGCATCGACGGCACCACTCCAGTCCAGGCTCATGGCTGTTCCTCCTGGTTGTCTTGACGGGCCATCAGCTTGTGCATCAACACGCCGACAAACACCAGGGTGAGCAGCGCCGACAGCACCAGCGCGCCGACGATGGCCCAGAAGTCCGCGGCAATGTCCGCGGCATAGACCATCACCCCCACCGCCGGCGGCACCAGCAACAGTGGCAGGTAACGCAGCAGGCTGTTGGCCGCCTCGCTCAGGGGCGCACCGACTTCACCTCGCAGCATCAGGTACACCAGCAGCAACAGCAGGCCGATGATCGGCCCCGGAAGGATCGGCACGAACAGGTGGTTGATCGCCGTCCCGAGCAACTGGAACAACACCAGCCAGGTCAAACCACGCAACAGCATAAGCATCTCCTTGAAGCCTGGCGGCCATTATAAGCACGCTAACGACCGGGCTATAAGCCGATCTTGGCCGACTTGACCATACCCGGCAGGCGTGCTGATCTTAGACTTTCGAATCTGCCGAAGTGATAAGAAAACCAAAGACAATCTGGAGAGTCACAATGCCCTATGTACCTGTTGCAGAGCTTTCGCAGTACGTTGGAAAGGAACTGGGATGTTCCGAATGGCTGACCATCGATCAACAGCGCATCAACCTCTTCGCCGAGGCAACCGGCGACTTTCAGTTCATCCATGTCGACCCGATCAAGGCGGCAAAAACGCCATTTGGCAGCACCATCGCTCACGGCTTTCTCACCCTGTCGCTGATCCCCAAGTTGATGGAGAACATCCTGGTCTTGCCTGAAGGCCTGAAGATGGTCGTCAACTATGGCCTGGACAGCGTGCGCTTCATCCAGCCGGTGAAGGTCGACAGCAAGGTGCGGCTCAAGGTCGACCTGGCCGACGCCACCGAGAAAAAACCCGGGCAATGGCTGCTCAAGGTCACCGCCACCCTGGAAATCGAAGGCCAGGAAAAACCCGCCTACATTGCCGAACCGCTGTCGCTCTGCTTCGTCTGAGCCTGGCACTGGGTGAAACCGTCCTCGCGACTGTTTCACCCGCCGCATTCTGCGGCATACTCGGGGCCTCACTCGTCCGGACCCCGCCATGCGCCCACTCGTTCCTCTTGCCCTGACCCTGCTACTGGCCGCTTGCGGTGACGGCGAACCGTTGTCGCCCCCTGATGCGCGCCTGCCCGATGGCGGCCGCTATCGTGGCGAAGTGGTCGACGGTCTGCTGCAAGGCGCCGGGCGCATCGACTACCCCAATGGCAGCTGGTACCAAGGCAACTTCCTCAACGGCCAGTGGCATGGCCAGGGTGAATGGCACGGTAGCAATGGCGAGGTTTACCGTGGCCAGTTCCAGCAGGGCCTGTTCCACGGCCTGGGCACCCTGAAGACGCCAGGCAGCAGCTACACCGGCGGCTTCAAGCTCGGCCGCCGCGACGGCGAAGGCACGCTGAAAGAGCCCGGCCTGCTTTACCGTGGCCAGTTCAAGGACGACCAGTACAACGGTGCCGGCCATCTCGAACTGGCTGACGGCAGCCAGTACCAGGGCCTGTTCGCCCGCGGCAAACCTAATGGCGAAGGCATCCGCAGCGATGCCAGCGGTAACCAGTTCAGCGGCCATTTCGTCAATGGCCAGCTCGAAGGCAGCGGCACCTTCAACAGCGCTGACGGCGATCAGTACATCGGCGCTTTTCATGACAATCGCCTGGAAGGCCGTGGCCGCTACGAAAACGCCGACGGTGACGTATGGATCGGCCAGTTCAAAGATGGCTCGCTCAGCGGCAAAGGCGAGCTGATCGGCAGCGACGACAGCCACTACAAGGGCAATTTTCGCGACTGGCGCTTTTCCGGTAACGGGCGCCTGCGACTGGCGGACGGCAGCGTGTATGTCGGCGGCTTCGAGAACGATACCTACCAGGGCAATGGCCGCCTGACCCTGGTCGATGGGCGCAGTGAAAGCGGCCTGTGGCTCAACGGCCAACGCGTGCGCGACGAGCATGGCAAGCTGCTGCCCGACCCACTGGAGCTGGCGCTGCTGAACCAGGGCAGCCTGCTCGACCAGGCCCTGGCGAAAGTACCGGCCTCGACCCCAGAAATCGAACTGTACAGCCTGACCCTCGGCGGCGATGGCAAGCAAAGCGTGTTCCTGCGCGAGGCCGACTACGTCAGCAACATGCTCAAGAGCCGCTTTGGCGCGATCGGCCAGGTCAGCCTGGTCAACCACCGCGACCACCTCGCTGACCGGCCCATGGCCACCCGCGAGAATCTCGCCCGCGCCGTGCGCACCCTGGCAGAACGCAGCGGGCCGGAAGACCTTGTGTTCATCTACCTGACCAGCCACGGCAGCCACGAACACGAGCTGGTACTCGACCAGCCGCGCCTGCAACTGGCCGACCTGCCCGCCGACGCCCTGGCCGCAACCCTGGCGCCGCTGAAAGACCGCGACAAAGTCATTGTCATCTCGGCCTGTTACTCGGGTGGGTATATCGCCCCGCTGAAGGACGAAAAAACCCTGATCATGACCGCCTCGCGCGCCGACCGCGTGTCGTTCGGCTGCTCGGAAGAGGCCGATTTCACGTATTTCGGTGACGCCCTGTTCGCCCAGGCCCTGAATCAGACCGATGATCTGCAGCAGGCCTTTGACCGGGCCAGGACCGCCGTTTCGGAACGCGAGTCGATCGAAGGCTTTGATGCCTCCGAGCCGCAGATCTGGGCCCCCAAGGCAGTCCTTGAACACTGGCAGCGACTGCGCCAGCAGCAAGCTCGCAAGGCGTTGCAAAGTGACGCGGGCATATCAGGCGAGCATGCAAAAAATGCGAGCAACCACTAAGCTGACTGTATCAAGGGAGAGACATCATGTACTTGACGCCTCAGCACATCCTGCTTGCCGGAGCCACCGGTCTTACCGGTGAACATTTACTTGATCGGCTGCTCAACGAGCCTACCGTCAGCCGCGTACTAGCCCCAACCCGTCGCCCTCTGGCCGAACACCCGCACCTGGAAAACCCGGTGGGTGATCCGGCGGTGTTCCTCCCTCAACTGGCGGGTCGCGTCGACATCGCCTTCTGCTGCCTGGGTACCACCATCAAGCAGGCCGGATCGGAACAGGCCTTTCGCGCGGTCGACCTGGACATGGTCGTCGCCTTCGGCAAACGCGCCCGGGAGATGGGCGCGCGGCATTTGCTGGTGGTCAGCGCCCTGGGCGCCGACCGCAGATCGCCGATCTTCTACAACCGGGTCAAAGGCGAAATGGAGGCCGCATTGAAGGCGCAGGACTGGCCGCAGTTGACCATTGCCCGACCGTCGCTGCTGCTGGGTGATCGCATCGAGCCGCGCCTGTCAGAAAGGTTGGCCGGGCCGCTGTCGAAGCTGATTCCAGGCAAGTACCGGGGCATCGAGGCCTGCCAACTGGCCAGGGCGCTGTGGCGTTTGGCGCTGGAAGAGCAGGACGGGATTCGGATTGTCGAGTCGGATGAATTGCGCCGGTTGGGCAAGTAGCAATCGCGGGGCAAGCCCGCTCCCACAGTTGATCGCTGTAGGAGCGGGCTTGACCCGCGATGAGACCAGAGGCTACAACCCGCCCGTCGCCTGAAAGCCAATTCCCAGCGCGGTCAACACCGACAGCGGCAGCAGCAAGGTATCGAGCAAGGCGCTGCCCGGCAGATCCAGCCCTGGGTACTTCGGCGCTTCGGCGCCAAAGCGGTCCATGGCGCAACAGCCACCCTTCAGGGCGTACAAGTCCAGGCGCGTTCCGGCATAAACCACCGGCGCTCCCGGCTTGGCCGCATCCAGGGTACGCACACTGGCGCAACCATTAGCCATCAAGCACAGCAGCACCACGCCAAGCTGACGCTTCATTCATCCGCGCCAAAATGATGCTCACCCCAACGCGGCAGCATGTCCTGGGGAATGTTCAGCACGTTGAGGATCCGTGCGACGACAAAGTCGATCAGGTCATCGATGGTCTGTGGCTGATGATAAAAGCCCGGTGCCGCCGGCAGGATCACTGCGCCCATGTTCGACAGCTTGAGCATGTTCTCCAGGTGGATGGTCGAGAATGGAGCCTCGCGCGGCACCAGGATCAACTGACGACGCTCCTTCAAGGTGACATCCGCAGCCCGCTCGATCAGGTTGTTGCAGGCGCCAGTGGCGATCGCCGACAGGGTGCCGGTAGAACACGGCACCACCACCATCGCCGCTGGCGCGCCGGAGCCCGAGGCTACCGGGGACATCCAGTCTTCCTTGCCATACACGCGGATCTGCCCGGCGGCAGCGCCGGTGTACTCGGTGAGGAAGGCTTGCATGGCTTGCGGCTTGGCCGGCAACAACACATCAGTCTCGGTGGCCATGACCAGTTGCGCGGCCTTGGAGATCAGAAAATGCACCTCGCGGTCTTCGCGCACCAGGCAATCGAGCAGGCGCAGCCCATACTGCGCCCCCGAAGCCCCGGTCATGGCCAGCGTGATGCGTTCCGGCCCGCTCATTTCAGCGCCTCGGCCAGCTTGCCGTGCAGGCCGCCAAAGCCGCCGTTGCTCATGATCACCACCTGGGTGCCGGGCTTGGCCTGGCTCTTGACCCGTTCGATGATCGCCTCAAGGCTGTCGGCGACCACGGCCGGCACCTTGCATTCGGCAGCGGTGGCGGCCAGGTCCCACCCCAGGTTCGGCGGTGCATACCAGATCACCTGGTCGGCATCGTTGACGCTTTCCGGCAAGCCATCGCGGTGGGCACCGAGCTTCATCGAGTTGGAGCGCGGTTCGATCACGGCGATCAGCGGCGCATCGCCGATGCGCTTGCGCAGGCCGTCGAGGGTGGTGGCGATAGCCGTTGGGTGGTGGGCGAAATCGTCATAGATGGTCACGCCCTGCACTTCAGCGACCTTTTCCATCCGGCGTTTAACGCTTTTGAACGCACTCAGCGCGGCAATACCCATGGCCGGCACCACGCCGACATGGCGAGCAGCGGCCAGGGTGGCCAGCGCGTTGGCGACGTTGTGCTGACCGGTCAGCTCCCACTCGACCACGCCTTGAGTTTCGCCCTCGAAGCTGACTTCGAAACGCGAACCATCGGCGCTGAGCAGTTTGACCTGCCACTGCCCGCCTTCACCGGTGGTTTGTACCGGGGTCCAGCAGCCCATCTTGATCACCCGCTCCAGCGCCGGCTCGGTGGTGGGATGAATCACCAGGCCTTCGCTCGGTATGGTGCGCACCAAATGGTGGAACTGCCGCTCGATGGCTGCCAGGTCGGGGAAGATGTCCGCGTGATCGAACTCAAGGTTATTGAGGATTGCAGTGCGCGGACGGTAATGAACGAACTTGGAGCGCTTGTCGAAGAAGGCGCTGTCGTACTCGTCGGCCTCGACCACGAAGAACGGCGTACCGCCCAGACGTGCCGACACCGAGAAGTTCTGCGGCACGCCGCCGATCAAGAAACCCGGGCTCATGCCGGCATGCTCCAGCACCCAGGCGAGCATGCTGCTGGTGGTGGTCTTGCCATGGGTACCGGCAACCGCCAGCACCCAGCGGCCTTGCAGCACATGGTCAGCCAGCCACTGTGGCCCCGACACATAGGGCAGGCCTTTGTTCAGTACGTATTCCACTGCCGGGTTGCCCCTCGACAGGGCATTGCCGATCACCACCAGGTCCGGCGCCGGGTCCAGCTGGGCGGCGTCATAGCCCTGGGTCAGTTCGATGCCCTGGGCTTGGAGCTGAGTGCTCATCGGTGGGTAGACGTTGGCATCGGAGCCGGTGACCCGATGGCCCAGCTCCTTGGCCAGCACGGCCAGCGAACCCATGAAAGTGCCGCAAATACCGAGAATATGAATGTGCATGATCGACCTCGCAAAACGTCGAGGCAGGGTAGCCTAGGGCGCGACAAATCGCATCCTGTGTTTCGCTCAAGCGTCTCGGGCGATGCCGTGTTTGCGAAGTTTTCGATACAAGGTATTGCGGCTGACCCCCAACTGCGCCGCGACATGGGTCATGTGCCAGCGGTGTTTTTCGAGCGTGACCAGCAAGGCGCTGCGTTCGGCGTCCTCCAAAGGAGATTCGCCTTCCCCCTGCCGGAGCGGGCTTGCACCGCAAAGGGGTGGCTCAGACAGACCGCTATTGCGGGGCACGTCGGGTAACCGCAGCGCCGCTCCTACAATAGTGGCTGGCAGCTCGGATTGGCGGATACAGCCGTCATCACACAGCGCCACCAGGGTACGCAAGACGTTGCGCAACTGGCGCACGTTGCCCGGCCAGGCGAAGTCGAGCAACGCCCTGCGCGCCGCAGGTTCCAGGCTCACCGATTGCTCGCCGGCCTCTTCAGCCAGGATGAAGTCCAGCAGTTGCGACTTGTCACTGCGCTCGCGCAAGGCCGGCAGCTCGATCTCAAGCCCGTTAAGCCGGTAATAAAGGTCCTCGCGAAAGCTGCCATCCTCGACCCGCTCCAGCAGGTTGCGGTGGGTGGCGCTGATGATGCGCACGTTGACCGCCTGCGGCTCGCCGCCGATCGGCACCACCATGCGGTCTTCCAGGACACGCAGCAAGCGGGTTTGCAGGGCCAGGGGCATGTCGCCGATCTCGTCCAGCAACAACGTACCACCATCGGCTTGCTGCAACTTGCCGCGCATGCCTTCCTTGCGCGCCCCGGTAAAACTGCCACCACGATAGCCGAACAGCTCGCTCTCGATCAGGCTCTCAGGGATCGATGCGCAGTTAAGGGCGACAAACGCCTTGCCGCTGCGCTGGCTGGCCAAGTGCACGGCCTTGGCGAAAGCCTCCTTGCCGCAGCCGGTCTCGCCGTTGAGCAGCAGCGGCACATCGCGCTCGAACACCCGTACCGCACGGCGAAAATCGTTCTGCAGGGCCGGATCGACCAGGCAGATACCCGCCGCTTTCTCGGTTTTGACTGACGTCGCAAGCGGCGCCAGCGCAGGCAGCATCGACTGCACCTGACCACGCAAACTGGCGAACAGCAAGCGCCCATCGCGGGTGCGCAGCGGCCAGCTGGTGCTGGCCTGGGCGGTGGCCCGGCTGAGCAGCTCGCTCTGGGAGCAATCGAAGAACATATCCACAGGCTTGCCGAGCAAGCCGCCACGGACGGTGCCCAGCAGGTTCAAGGCGCTCTGGTTGACCGCGCAAATCCGTCCGTCGCCATCAAAGGCCAGCAACCCTTCACTGAACAGCCCGACGGACTCGGCCTGCAGGTGAAAGCGCAGCAGGTACTGGTTTTCGAAATAACGCAGGAAGTAGCAGCTCTCGATCATCTTCGCCGAGAGGTTGACCAGCGCCATGGTGTGAAACTGGCTCTGGCGCGAAACTTCAGCCCGCGCCGAGGACACATCGAGCACTGCCAGCAGTTCGCCGTGCGGGTCGAACACCGGGCTGGCCGAGCACGTCAGCCCGGTGTGACGGCCACGAAAGTGCTCATCCTGATGAATGGTCACCGCCTGGCGCTCGACCAGGCAGGTGCCGATGCCGTTGGTGCCTTCGCGGGCTTCGCTCCAGTCGGCACCGAGCCACAGCCCGGCACGCTCGAAGATGCGCCGCTCGGTGGGCGCGGTGACGCAATTGAGGATTACCCCGCGGGCGTCGGTGAGCAGTACCGCATGGCCGGCGCCGGAAAGCTGCTGGTGCAGGCTGTTCATTTCGTTGCCAGCGATCTGCAGCACCTGCTGCAAGCGTTCGCGGCTTTCCAGCACGCGGCCATGTTCAAGCACGGTCGGGGCCATGCTCTGGGCCGGGTCCAGGTGATAGTCCTCAAGGCAACGCAACCAGGAGCGGGCGATCGACGGATCGCTGCCAGGGCCCTGTGCCAGGGCCTTGCCCTGGGTCACGGTGAGTACTTGCCGGGCATGCCGGCTGAGGTGATTGCTCTGCACTTTTTATTGTTCTCCGCAGACGAGACAGGCCCAGCATCCTCCACCCATCGGCGCAATGCAATGCTGGCTTGACTGCTGGGTCACACCTTGTGTCAACAACGGTACAAAGTGTCACCCTGGCTGTGCCAGACACGCTACAGCGCCCCGCCACCGCCGGCGCAGAAACCGCCCAAACCCTTGATTTACCTAAGGCCGCCTACACTGGCCCAACCCTTGCTCTATGCTTTACATCCTCCCAACAAGCACAATAGCCAGGAGACACATCATGCGTTATGCACATCCCGGTACCGAAGGCGCCAAGGTTTCCTTCAAGAGCCGTTACGGGAACTACATCGGTGGCGAGTTCGTTGCCCCCGTCAAAGGCCAGTACTTCGAAAACACCTCGCCGGTGAACGGCCAACTGATTGCCGAATTCCCGCGTTCCACTGCCGAAGACATCGAAAAGGCCCTGGACGCCGCACACGCCGCGGCGGATGCCTGGGGCGCCACTTCGGTGCAGGCTCGCTCGCTGATCCTGCTGAAAATCGCCGACCGTATCGAACAGAACCTCGAACTGCTGGCCATCACCGAAACCTGGGACAACGGCAAGGCCATCCGCGAAACCCTCAACGCCGACATCCCGCTGGCGGCCGACCATTTCCGCTACTTCGCCGGCTGCCTGCGCGCCCAGGAAGGCAGTGCCGCCGAGATCGACGGCAACACCGTGGCCTACCACCTCCATGAACCGCTGGGCGTGGTCGGGCAGATCATCCCGTGGAACTTCCCGATCCTGATGGCCGCATGGAAACTCGCCCCGGCCCTGGCCGCCGGCAACTGCGTGGTACTCAAGCCCGCCGAGCAAACTCCGCTGGGCATCAGCGTGCTGCTGGAAGTGATCGGCGACCTGCTGCCGCCAGGCGTGCTCAACGTGGTGCAAGGCTATGGCCGCGAGGCCGGTGAAGCCCTGGCCACCAGCAAGCGCATCGCCAAGATTGCCTTCACCGGCTCCACCCCGGTCGGCTCGCACATCATGAAATGCGCCGCCGAGAACATCATCCCGTCCACCGTCGAGCTGGGCGGCAAGTCGCCGAACATCTTCTTCGAAGACATCATGCAGGCCGAGCAGAGCTTCATTGAAAAAGCCGCCGAAGGCCTGGTGCTGGCGTTCTTCAACCAGGGCGAAGTGTGCACCTGCCCATCCCGCGCCCTGGTGCAGGAGTCGATCTACCCGGCGTTCATGCAAGAGGTGATGAAGAAGATCAAGCAGATCAAGCGCGGCGACCCGCTGGACACCGACACCATGGTCGGCGCCCAGGCCTCCGAGCAACAGTTCGACAAGATCCTCTCGTACCTGGAAATCGCCGAGAAGGAAGGCGCCGAGCTGCTGACCGGCGGCAAGGTGGAAAAACTCGAAGGCAGCCTGTCGACCGGTTATTACATCCAGCCGACCCTGCTCAAGGGCACCAACAAGATGCGCGTGTTCCAGGAAGAAATCTTCGGCCCGGTGGTGAGCATCACCACCTTCAAGGACGAAGCCGAAGCCCTGGCGATTGCCAACGACACCGAGTTCGGCCTCGGCGCCGGTGTCTGGACTCGTGACATCAACCGCGCCTACCGCATGGGCCGCGGCATCAAGGCCGGTCGCGTATGGACCAACTGCTACCACCTGTACCCGGCCCACGCCGCGTTCGGTGGCTACAAGAAGTCCGGCGTCGGCCGTGAAACCCACAAAATGATGCTCGATCACTACCAGCAGACCAAAAACCTGCTGGTCAGCTACGACATCAATCCGCTGGGCTTCTTCTAAACGAGAAACAGGGCGGCTCCAATCCCGGGGCCGCTCTGGCTCGCTTCCTGCAAGACCATCACCAGACAAACCGGCACCCGCCGGTATTGATAAAAAGAACAGGTGAACCCTATGCCAAGCGATCATACCGGCAGCGTGCCGGCAGGCTCTTCTGTCGACTTCGAAAAGGTCGGCTCCGACTACTTCCAACAACGTGAACTGAAAAAGGGCGCCGCCGGCTGGGTATTGCTGGTGGGCCTGGGCGTCGCCTACGTGATTTCCGGCGACTACGCCGGCTGGAACTTCGGCCTCGCCCAGGGTGGCTGGGGCGGCATGTTCCTCGCCACCTTGCTGATGGCGACCATGTACCTGTGCATGTGTTTCTCGCTGGCGGAACTGTCGTCGATGATCCCCACCGCCGGTGGCGGCTACGGCTTTGCCCGCAGCGCATTCGGGCCCTGGGGCGGGTTTCTTACCGGTACGGCGATCCTCATCGAGTACGCCATCGCCCCGGCGGCCATTGCGGTGTTTATCGGCGCCTATTGCCAGTCATTGTTCGGCATCGGCGGCTGGATGATCTACCTGGCGTTCTACATCATCTTTATTGGCATCCACATCTTCGGTGTCGGTGAAGCGCTCAAGCTGATGTTCATCATCACCGCCGTGGCCGCCATTGCCCTGGGCGTGTTCCTGGTGGCGATGGTGCCGCACTTCGACGTCAACAACCTGTTCGATATCGCCCAGACCGACGCCATTGGCGCCAGCAGCTTCCTGCCGTTCGGCTATGTCGGGGTGTGGGCCGCGATCCCTTACGCGATCTGGTTCTTCCTCGCCGTCGAAGGCGTACCGCTGGCCGCCGAAGAAACCAAGAACCCCAAGCGCGACCTGCCCCGCGGCCTGATCGGCGCCATGCTGGTGCTGCTGGCCTTCGCCCTGCTGATCCTGGTGGTCGGCCCTGGTGGCGCCGGTGCCGAAGCGTTGAAAGCCTCCGGTAACCCATTGGTGGAAGCGCTGTCGAAAGCCTACGGCGGCTCGACCTGGATGGGCGGTTTCGTCAACCTGGTGGGCTTGGCCGGCCTGATCGCCAGCTTCTTCTCGATCATCTACGCCTATTCGCGGCAGATCTTTGCCTTGTCCCGTGCCGGCTACCTGCCACGCAAGCTGTCGGAAACCAACAAGAGCAAGGCCCCGGTACTGGCCTTGGTGATCCCCGGGATCATCGGTTTCGGTCTGTCGCTGACCGGCCAGGGCGACCTGTTGATCCTGGTCGCGGTGTTCGGCGCTACGCTGTCTTATGTACTGATGATGGCCGCGCACATCACCTTGCGCATCCGCCGGCCGAAAATGGAGCGCCCGTATCGCACCCCCGGCGGCATCTTCACCTCGGGCGTGGCCCTGGTGCTGGCCTGCATCGCGGTGGTGGCGGGCTTTCTGGTCGACCCGCGGGTAGTGATTGGCGCCGCAGTGATTTATGCGGTATTGATTGCCTACTTTGCGTTCTACAGTCGGCACCACCTGGTCGCCGGGACCCCGGAAGAAGAATTCGCCGCGATCCAGAAGGCCGAAGAGGCCCTGCACTGATCAACGCCACCTACGCCGCAGGCCAGCCCTGCGGCGTTCTGGAGAGTCTGTATGGCAAGTTTTGTACACACGGCGGGCAACCAGACCTACCGTTTCGACAGCCTCAAGGAAGTCATGGCCAAGGCCAGCCCGGCGCGCTCAGGTGACTTTCTCGCCGGCGTCGCCGCCAGCAACGATGGCGAACGGGTGGCGGCGCAGATGGCCCTGGCCGATATCCCGCTCAAGCACTTCTTGAGCGAAGCGCTGATCCCTTACGAAGACGATGAAGTCACCCGGCTGATCATCGACACCCATGATGCCAGCGCCTTTGCCGCCGTCAGCCACCTGACCGTGGGCGGGCTGCGCGACTGGCTGCTCAGCGAAGCAGCCGATGAACACAGCCTGCGTGCATTGGCCCCGGGCCTGACCCCGGAAATGGCCGCGGCAGTCTCGAAGATCATGCGCGTCCAAGACCTGGTGCTGGTGGCGCAGAAGATCCGCGTGGTCACCCGTTTTCGCGGCACCATGGGCCTGCGCGGGCGCCTGTCGACCCGCCTACAGCCCAACCACCCCACCGATGAGCCGGCGGGCATTGCCGCAAGCATTCTCGACGGCCTGCTGTACGGCAACGGCGATGCCATGATCGGCATCAACCCGGCCACCGACAGCATCGCCTCGATCTGCGCGCTGCTGGAGATGCTCGACGCCATCATCCAGCGCTACGACATCCCGACCCAGGCCTGCGTGCTGACCCACGTGACCACCTCGATCGAGGCGATCAACCGTGGCGTGCCACTGGACCTGGTATTCCAGTCGATTGCCGGCACCGAGGCGGCCAACGCCAGTTTCGGCATCAACCTCAATGTGCTCAAGGAAGGCTACGACGCAGGTCTCAGCCTCAACCGCGGCACCCTCGGGCAGAACCTGATGTACTTCGAAACCGGCCAGGGCAGCGCCCTGTCGGCCAATGCCCACCATGGCGTCGACCAACAAACCTGCGAAACCCGCGCGTATGCCGTGGCCCGCCACTTCAAGCCGTTTCTGGTCAACACCGTGGTCGGCTTCATCGGCCCGGAATACCTCTACAACGGCAAGCAGATCATCCGCGCCGGGCTTGAGGATCACTTCTGCGGCAAGCTGCTCGGCGTGCCCATGGGTTGCGACATCTGCTACACCAACCACGCCGAAGCCGACCAGGATGACATGGACATGCTCCTGACCCTGCTGGGTGTCGCCGGGATCAACTTCATCATGGGCATCCCCGGCTCCGACGACATCATGCTCAACTACCAGACCACCTCGTTCCACGATGCGCTCTACGCCCGCCAGACCCTGGGCCTCAAGCCCGCGCCGGAATTCGAGGCCTGGCTGGCGCGCATGGGCATTTTCACCCAGGCCGACGGCCGGGTGCGTTTTGGTGACAACCTGCCACCGGCCTTCCGCCAGGCCCTGGCGCAACTGGGATAAGCGAGTCGACTATGGCCAACACTCCCCAACACGACAACAGCAGCAATCCCTGGCTGGAATTGCGCCGCCTGACCCCGGCGCGCATTGCCCTGGGCCGCACCGGCACCAGCCTGCCCACTGGCGCCCAGCTCGACTTCCAGTTCGCCCACGCCCAGGCCCGCGATGCCGTGCACCTGGCCTTCGACCACGCCGGCCTGCGCGAGCAATTGAGCGCACGCGGGCGTGACAGCCTGTTGCTGCACAGTGCTGCCGCCGATCGCCACAGCTACCTGCAACGCCCCGATCTGGGGCGCCGGCTGCACGACGATTCAGCACAACGGCTGCGCGAGCATGCCCAGGCCAACCCCGGCGGCGTTGACCTGGCCATCGTCGTCGCCGACGGCCTCTCGGCCCTGGCCGTGCACCGCCATACCCTGCCGTTTCTCGCCCGCCTGGAAGAACAGAGCGCCGCCGACGGCTGGTCGACCTCACCGGTGGTATTGGTGGAGCAAGGCCGGGTGGCGGTTGCCGATGAAGTGGGCGAACTGCTCCGGGCCAAGATGACTGTGATCCTGATCGGCGAACGCCCAGGCCTGAGCTCGCCGGACAGCCTCGGGCTGTATTTCACCTACAACCCCAAGGTCGGCCTCACCGATGCCTACCGCAACTGCATTTCCAACGTGCGCCTGGAAGGTCTGAGCTACGGCATGGCCGCCCATCGCCTGTTGTACCTGATGCGCGAAGCCTGTCGGCGGCAGTTGTCGGGGGTCAACCTGAAGGATGAAGCCCAGGTGCAAACCCTTGAGTCAGACAGCGATGCGCCGAAAAGCGCAAACTTCCTGCTGAGTAAACCTTGAGATCCTAGATTGCGTTTTCTAATTGCTTTCAGGCAGCATCTACCAAGGCTGTCGGCGACTCACCGTAAACTCCCATGGACTCTGAGGCCTGCTTATGCGAATCATCCAAGCAACCCTGGAACACCTGGACATGCTGGTCCCGCTGTTCGTCAGGTACCGCGAGTTCTACGGCCAGCTGCCTTACCCGGACTCCTCGCGCTCATTCCTGGAAAAACGCCTGGAACGTGGCGAGTCGATCATCTACCTGGCCCTGCCGGACGATGACGACAGCAAACTGATGGGCTTCTGCCAGCTCTACCCGAGCTTTTCGTCGCTGTCGCTCAAGCGCGTGTGGATCCTCAACGACATCTATGTCGCCGAAGACTCCCGGCGCATGCTGGTGGCCGACCACCTGATGCGCGCAGCCAAGAAGCTGGCCAAGGAAACCAACGCGGTGCGCCTGCGGGTGTCTACCAGCAGCAACAACGAAGTGGCGATGAAAACCTACGAATCCATCGGTTTTCACGAAGACACCGAGTTCAAGAGCTACATCCTGCCTATCAACTCGGACTGATCCGGGCGCAACGGCAGGCGCCGCGCCTGCCGTTCACATCCATTCGACATCCGCCGCTACAAACTGCGCAGGCACAATCTGTTCGTAGCCGTATAATGCGCCTCTTCATTGTGTGTGAAACTTTACCCATCTCCCGGGTAGCGACCGTCCGCATTCGCACTGCCAGCCATCGCAAGCCCGTCCCTCGGGTCAAGAACACAGGTGCTGTACATGGATTTCAACCCGCTGGACCTTATTCTGCATCTCGACGCCTACCTGGACCTGTTGGTCAACAACTACGGCCCGTGGATCTACGCGATCCTGTTCCTGGTGATCTTTTGCGAGACCGGTCTGGTGGTCATGCCGTTCCTGCCGGGTGATTCCCTGCTGTTCATCGCCGGCGCCGTCGCTGCTGGCGGCGGCATGGACCCGGTTCTGCTCGGCGGCCTGCTGATGGCCGCAGCCATCCTCGGCGACAGCACCAACTACGTGATTGGCCGAACGGCGGGCGAACGCTTGTTCCGCAACCCCAACTCGAAGATCTTCCGCCGCGACTACCTGCAGCAGACCCACGACTTCTACGAACGCCATGGCGGCAAGACCGTGACCCTGGCGCGCTTCCTGCCGATCCTGCGGACCTTCGCGCCGTTCGTCGCCGGCATCGCGAAAATGCACTACCCGCGTTTTCTCGGCTTCAGCGTCGCCGGTACCGTGCTCTGGGTGGGCGGCCTGGTGACCCTCGGCTATTTCTTCGGCAACGTGCCGTTCATCAAGCAGAACCTGTCGCTGATGATCGTCGCCATCATCCTGCTGTCGCTGGTGCCGATGATCATCGGCGTAGTGCGCAGCCGCATGAGCCGCAACGAAGCCAAGGTTCACTAAGCCCGGCCTATGTGGTCGCTCCGCGCCTGGCGCCGTCGCCGCACCCTGGCCCGACACCCGCTCGACCCGCAGCGCTGGCAGCGGGTGCGCGAGCGCCTGCCGATGCTCGATGGCCTCAGCGACGAAGAAGACCAATGGCTGCGTGAAGCCTGCGTACTGTTCCTGCACGACAAACACCTCAGTGCCCTGCCCGGGGTCGAACTGGACGGCGAGCAGCGGCTGTTTCTCGCCGCCCAGGCGCAACTGCCGCTGCTGCACCTGGGCGAGCTGAACTGGTACCAGGGTTTCCACGAGATCATCCTCTACCCCGACGACTTCCTCAGCCCCCAGCGCCATCGCGACGCCAGTGGTATCGAACACGAGTGGGACGGTGAGCACAGTGGCGAAGCCTGGCAGCAGGGCCCGGTGATCCTGGCCTGGCCGGGGGTACAGGCCAGCGGTGGCTGGGAAGGCTACAACCTGGTGATCCACGAACTGGCGCACAAGCTCGACATGCTCAATGGCGATGCCAACGGCCTGCCGCCACTGCACAGCGATTTACGCGTCAGCGACTGGGCCCAGGCCATGCAGGAGGCCTTTGACGACCTCAACCGCCAGCTCGACCGCAACCCCGACGCCGAGACCGCCATCGACCCCTATGCCGCGGAAAACCCGGCGGAGTTCTTTGCCGTGACCAGCGAATACTTCTTCAGCGCCCCCGACCTGCTCAACGACGCCTACCCCGCGGTGTACCAGCAACTGCGCGGCTTTTACCGCCAGGACCCGCTCGCCCGCCTGCAGCAGTTGCAGCACCATCACCCGCATTACCGGCAGCCCCAGGACTGAGCCAGCCGGACATCCGGGCGGGCGTGGCAAGCGCAGCGGAATGTGCCTATAATCGCGACCAATTTTTGGCCAAACATGGGGGCACTGCCCAATGAGCTACAGCAAGATTCCGGCTGGCAAAGACCTGCCGAACGACATCTACGTCGCCATCGAGATTCCAGCCAACCACGCGCCGATCAAATACGAGATCGACAAGGACAGCGACTGCCTGTTCGTTGACCGTTTCATGGCCACCCCGATGTTCTACCCGGCCAACTACGGCTACATCCCCAACACCCTGGCCGACGACGGTGATCCCCTCGACGTGCTGGTCGTGACGCCGTACCCGGTTGCCCCAGGCTCGGTCATCCGCGCCCGTCCGGTCGGCATCCTGAACATGACCGACGATGGCGGCGGCGACGCCAAAGTCATCGCCGTACCGCACGACAAACTGTCGCAACTGTACGTCGACGTCAAAGAATACACCGACCTGCCTGCCCTGCTGATCCAGCAGATCGAGCACTTCTTCGCGAACTACAAAGATCTCGAGAAAGGCAAGTGGGTCAAGATCGAAGGCTGGGATGGCGCTGACGCCGCTCGCGCCGCGATCACCAAGTCGGTTGCAGCTTACAAAGGCTAAGCAACCCACAACAGAAAGCCCCGCACCTGCGGGGCTTTTTGTTTCAGGGCAAGAACGCCCCATTCAAGGTGGGAGCCTCCACCTCAATCCTTCTCACAGGATTAGGGTGGCAGCTGTACGAGGGGTGAGAAACCGAGGACATAGGAAACTCGGCCAGACCGAGGTCTGCCCGCGCACAGCCGCCATAACATGGCTGCTCTAATGTCATCGGGTTTCTCACGCCCGGTCGCCCACTAGCGACCCGAGGAAGTTAGACCTGATGCATTTTTCGAACAACAGTAAAAAGGCAGCAGCGTGCGTAGGATAGTTCCGAACGCCATCCAAGTGGATTTTTTTGCCAGGAAACCTCTTACGCCAGCCTAGGCAAACGCCTGTAAGCCAGCCATTTTCCCGCCTTCAAAATGAACCTCGCGTTTATAGCCCAGGCGCTGCAAGCCCACTAAACTCGGGCCTCATGAATACATCTGGCGATCGTCTCAAAGTGCTCCTGAGCGAGTGCAACCTGTCCCCCTCCGACTTTGCCGCGCAACGCAAGGTCACGCCGCAGCACGTCAACAACTGGTTCAAGCGCGGCGTGCCCTTGGCCCGCCTGGATGAAATCGCCGAACTGTTGTGCGTGCGTAGCCGTTGGCTGCGCAACGGCGAAGGCCCCAAACACCCCAACCCCTTGCCACGCCTCAACAGCCAGGCGGCCCGCCCGGGCGTCGAAGGCCCCGATGCCAGCCTGTTGGCGGCGCACAACCACAATGACATCCAACTGCCGTTCTACAGCGTCCAGGCCCGCCAGTTAAAAGCTGTTGATGACCGCTACCTGCGCCTGCCCATCCGCGCCCTCGACGCCCTGGGGGTCGACCCTGGCGATGCCCTGTGCCTGAGCATGCCCGGGCACAACATGAGCCCGCTGCTACCGCGCGGCACCACCCTGGCCGTCGACCGCAGCCTCACCCGCGTGGTCGACGGCGAGATCTACGCCCTGCTGCACAATGGCCGCCTGCGCATCAACAGCCTCAGCCGCCGCGCCAACGGCGCCTTGCGCCTGCACAGCCAGGACAGCGACGAATACCCGACTGAAACCTACAGCCCGGCGCAACTCAAGACCCAGCACCTGGAGGTGCTCGGCTGGGTCTTCTGGTGGGGCCACCTGCGCGACAGCCGCCCGGCTTGAGCGTTGGCGAAGATTTTTTGCTGGGCATCGCCGGCCAATCCCAGTATGCTACGCCGCACATTTAGCCCGGCGGCCCAGCTCGCCCGCGGCCCTGGCGCGGCACCCCACTGCTTGCCCGCCACCTCCCGGCCCCAGCGCCGGAGCAACGATTTTAAGGCGGTTGCGGCTTACCAAAAATTAGCCAAGCCCGTCCCCGGAAGCCGGCCACAAGCCGGCTTTTTAATGCCTGGTTGAAAAGCCAGCCATCAATAGCCGGCAACGATAGCCGCCAGATGCGCACTCGCTCGCGCATCCACATCATTGGCATGTTGGTACTCAGAAATCGGCCGGCTACACCAACCGATTACGGCTCGCCAGGTTTCGAACCATTGACTCTATGCGCCGTATATCTTGCGCATCATCCATTTGCGAATACTGCTCTTGATCTCGGTTCACATCGGCTTGTATTGCCCGAATACCGTCTGCCTCGTCGACAAACCTGATGCGGTCCACCAGAACCCCCGTCCAGCTACGATGCTGATAAAGCACATCGTCCACGTAATAACTGAACCATTTTTCTTCCATCTCAGACGGGATAAATCCCTTGCGGATGGCACACGCCTCTTCAGCGTCGAGAACAAAATCCAGAGAAAGGGTTACGAATTGCTCTGGCATTTCCTTAGTGAGCCAATTGCCCTTGACCGCCCAGCCTTTTGAGCCTTGTTGCTCGAAAGCGACGACACCCTTGCGGTTGCTTGCTAACCACCGCTGAGTAGCCTCAAGCACCTGTAGATCACGGGTGCGACCGATGGGGTTGGTTGTTTTGCCAATGAGTTCGCGCGCGTGCTCAAAACTCGCCCAACACGTGTTTTGGGTGTGGCCCCCTGTCGGGCCGTGAGCGAAACCCGAGATCATTAGAAAAAAAGCATTCTTGCTTGTACCGCCTTCATAGAGCCCAGGGAGTACGCCGATCACTTTACCTTCGTGCCCCGCGTCCACACGCAGCGCGCGGACAGCTGTTTGCTCAGGCTCCTCGTCAGCGAGCGGGCGCGCCTTGGCAAATGTCCAGACATAGCCGTCGTGGTGATTTGCCGGCTCGCGCAAGAGAACCTGTCCATCGGAGTTCAATAGAACGCCGCCGTATGCGCTGGCCTGGGGGATAATCCATGTCATATTCGTTGCTCAATGCGAGATAGGTACAAGAAGGCATGATAATGACGCCTGCAACGTCATCCGTCGCCGATTTCCGAGCCCCGAAGATTGCGGGGCTCCAGGCCATGTGCAGGCACCACCACCTTAAATTCTTCCGTCACTCCCGCAAAAATCCTTCAATCCCACATTAACCAACCCCACTTCCCGCCTTAGCCTTGAGTCACCGCCTACCGGAGATTCAACCATGCTGCTGTTCCTGAAATCCCTGCTCATCGGCCTGTGCATCGCCGCGCCAGTCGGCCCGATCGGCTTGCTGTGCATTCAACGCAGCCTCACGCAGGGCTGGCGCGCCGGGTTCGCCACCGGGTTGGGCGCGGCAACGGCGGATGCTATCTATGGTTTTATCGGGGCGCTGGGGATCAGCGCGTTGATCACAACCCTAGTGGGCTGGAAACCCTGGCTGTGCATTTTCGGCGGTGCTTTTCTGGCGTATGTGGGCTATCGAATCATCACATCAGAAGCGACTTCGAGCAGGTCATCCGGGGAACCCTACAAGCCGTGGAGAGCTTACTCCACAACCTTGCTGCTGACTTTGTCCAACCCGATGACCATCCTGTCGTTCATTGCCATATTCGCCGCAATCAGCGATGGCGTCGGCGCGGGCCAAAGCAACAGTTATGCCCTTGCATTGATGGTCACAGGCATCTTCCTGGGCTCCGCCGGTTGGTGGCTGGGGTTGAGCGGATTTTCGGCCCTGTTCGCCACGAGACTTTCAAACTCGAAGCTGAAGCTGATCAACGTATTTTCCGCTTCGACCATCACCTTGCTGGGTGTCTACCAGATCATCACCGGTGTGCTGCTGCGAGGCGGCTAATTTCAGATTGCTCAAAGCCTGCAAGTTTCACTACTGTCAGGGTTCTTGCAGAGGAGATCGACATGGACCGAATCGACAGCAAAATCCTCGCCGCGGTGCAGCGCTCGGGACGGATGTCCATCACCGAACTCTCAGGCCATGCCGGCCTGTCGATTCCCGCCACCACCGAGCGCCTGCGCAAGCTCGAAGAGGCCGGGGTGATCAAGGGCTACGCTGCCCAGGTCGATCCGGTAAAACTCGGTTATGGCGTGTCAGCGGTGGTGGGCATGACCACCTTCAAGCCGGCCAAGGCCAAGTTGATTGCCTTGCTTGAGCAAATCCCCGAAGTCGTTGAATGCCTGCATGTCACCGGCAACGACTCCTACCTGATCCGGCTCTACGCAAGGTCCATGGCCGATATCGAAAGCATCATCGCCAGGATCAACCCTTACGGGGAAACCCGCACCAGCATCGTGCTTTCCGAACCCATTGAGCGGCGAAACCTGATGCCGTGAGTTGCAGTGCCAATCCTCAGCTACTGTCTACCCAGTCTGGAATTTTCTGAAATGGAGGCCTCATGAAACTGATCGGCATGCTCGATTCCCCCTATGTCCGCCGCGTTGCGGTATCACTGGAGCTGTATGGCATCCGCTTCGAACACCAGCCGTTGTCGGTATTCCGCAATTTCGCCGAGTTCGCCGCAATCAACCCGGTGGTCAAGGCGCCCAGCCTGGTCCTCGACGACGGCACGGTGTTGATGGATTCGACGCTGATTCTGGATTACTTCGAAGCCCTGGCCTCGCCGGCGAAAAAGCTCCTGGCGCAGGAACCTCAGGCCCGCGCCAGCGATTTGCAGGTGATCGGCCTGGCGCTGGCGGCCAGTGAGAAGTCGGTGCAGATCTACTACGAACACAACCTGCGCCCGCAGGAGAAACTGCATACGCCCTGGCTGGAGCGGGTGACCGGGCAGTTGCTGGCCGCGTATGCGCAGCTCGACGGGCTGCTTGCCGAACAGCCGAGCAAGTGCCCCACCCTGCCCTTGAGCCAGGCGGAAATCACCACCGCAGTGGCCTGGTCGTTCACCCAGTACGTATGCGCCGAGGTGGTGGCGGCCAGTGACTATCCGCATGTACAGCGCCTGGCGCAGAAGATTGAAGGGCATCCGGCAATGCTCAAGTACCCGATCGAATAGCGCCTGGCGCCAACCCCTCGCGCAGCATCTGTACGAAGGCATCCCTCGCCGGATGCCGTCCCGCCTGGGCATGCCAGTAAAAGGCGTTGCTGATGGCCTTGAGTTCGGCGAACTCATGGCCGCTCCAGCCCGCGCCTTTGCGGTATTGCTCGAAGATGCCCCGAGGCACCAGCGACACTCCGGCGCCCGCACTCACGCAACTGACGATGGCGCCATAGCTGGCAATGCCGACAATCGGCAGCTTTTGCCCCTGCTCGAGCAGCCAGTGCTCGAGCGCTGCACGGTACGGGCAACCTTCCGGCCACATGAAAATGGCCTTGCCCTGCAGGTCTTCGGCGCTGCGGATCGGCCCCAGGGATTCGGGGGCGATCAGCACCAGGTCTTCCTGGTACATGGGCGTGCGCTTGAGCAATGGCCGCTCGACCTCAACCGCGACTATTGCCCCATCGAGGCGATGGTTGAGCACGTCATCGAGCAGCTGCGACCAGGTGCCCGTGCTCAGCTCCAGTGATACCTGCGGGAAGCGCGCATGGTATTCGGCCAGCAAGCGCGGGAGCCGGCCACTGGCCGAGGACTCGATGGCGCCGATGCGCAAGCGTCCGCTGGGCACGGCTTGCGGGCTCAAGGCGGCCTTGGAGGCTTCGGCCAGGGCGAGCATCTGGGTGGCGTATTCGAGGAAGGTTTCGCCGGCCGGGCTGATCTTCAAGCCGCGCCCATATCGAAAGAACAGCGCCACGCCCAGCTCCTCTTCCAGTGCCTTGATCCGCGCGGTGATGTTCGACGGCACGTAGTGCAACACCTCGGCTGCACGGGCGATGCTGCCGGTGTCGTAGACCGTCTTAAACATGCGAATCTGCATCAACTCCATACATCACCCAAAGTGAACGATCAGCTCAGTATAAGTCGATTGTGGTGAGCAAAGGCCTTTTTGATACTAAAGCTCCCTGCCTCTGGAGCGCCTTTCAATGCTACGCACCCAATCCCTGAAAATCGTCCTGGCGACTCTGTTCGTGGTGTTGTGCTGGGCGTACTCACCCGCCGGTATTCATATCGCCCTGCAAGGTTACGACCCAGGTCATCTGGCCCTGGCGCGGTTTATCGTGGCCTCGGTATTCATGGCGAGTGTCGCAGTGTGGCGCGGGATCAGCCTGCCACGGCTCAAGGATCTGCCGCTGTTAATGCTGCTTGGGCTGTTCGCGGTGTTTTTGCACCATGTGGCGCTCAACTTTGGCCAGCGCGGAATCAGTGCCGGGGCGTCCAGTGTGCTGGCGCAGTCCACGCCCTTGTTCAGCCTGCTGATTGCCTGTTTTGTCCTGCGCCAGAAGGTCAGCGCCTGGCACTGGGGATGCCTGGTGCTGGGTATGCTCGGAGCAGCGATGGTCGTTGTAGATGATCACGGAGTAGGAGCGCTCGACGCCCATGGCCTGTTGGTGCTGTTGGCCGCGCTGTCGTGGAGTATCTACTTCACCCTGCAGAAACTTCACGGTCATCGTTACGACGGCCTGACCATGGTCTGCTACACCCTCTGGGCCGGCACGGCGTTGTTGCTGGTGTACCTGCCAGGCCTTGGCGCTGCAGTGACTGCGGCGCCGCCCCAGGCAAACCTGGCGGTACTGCTGCTCGGCGTATTTCCCAGTGCCCTGGCGTACCTCGGCTGGGCTTATGTACTGAGCCATTCGGACGTCAGTCGGGCGTCCATGGCGCTGTACCTGATACCACCCTGCGCCATGCTGATCGCGGCCTTTCTGCTCGGTGAGCAGCCTTCGCTGCTGGTGATAGCCGGAGCTGTGGTGGTGTTGATCAGTGTGCTGGCATTGAACATTCCATCAAGGCTGCGAATTCAACGGCCTGAACAATTGCACCAGTAGCCGGCCGAGCATATAGAGCAGCGGTGCAGCGAACAGCAGACCGAACAGCACGATGTTCATCGCCTCACCCGCAATGACCTGCGGGTCGCAACTGATCGGCCCGCTGTTACCGCGGCCCAGACGAATGCAGCCGGACTTGGGCTTGGCCGTCCACAGTGCCGCCGCGATGCACAAACCGACCATCACTGAAAGCAGCAGCATCACCACCTGATCGCTGCCGCTTATCTGCAACCGTTGCCAACGTTCTCTCAGCCGCAGCTTCAGCATGCTGCCCTCTCAACCACGTCCTTGTTCATGCTCAGCTCGTTTGCATAACGCCACCCAGCTAGGCCGGCTCGGCAAATTTCACCTTGAAGTAGTCCAGCAGGGTTTGCCCACGGCGAAAGGCCTTGCGCACCTCGTCACTTTCTTTGACCAGCGCCTCGCTGGGCACCGCCTGCTGATCCACCGGCAATGGCCGGGACCACTCCCGCACCACTTTGGGAAACGTTGCTCTGGGGCGATTGTTGACCCAGTTGGAGAGATGGCACGGCAAGGTCCAGCCACCGAACGCCTGGACGAACAGAAAGCCAAACACATACTGCAGCCACGGAAAGTTGTCGCGATAGCCAATGCGGGCCATATGGAAAAACGCCACCGTGCCCTCTTCAAATTCTTCCGGCGGCGGTTCAGGCAAGGCTGCCGGGCCCTCTTCCATGTAGGCGCGAATCGCCTCCCATTCGGCCACTGCACCGCGCAGGCTGCCACAGGCCACGGTCAGCCACAGGACGTTCCCGCTGTCGGCGTCACGCAGGCCGATCATCAGTTTGAACTCGGGCATCACCGCGTATTCGGTGACCAATTGCCCGGCCGAGACACAGGCGATGACCTCTTCCCAGGGCACATACTGGGGTGCGGCGCCCTTCTTCGGCACCATCGCCACTTCACGTCGCTGGCGATTGAAGCGGATCGGTGGCTGGACGCTGAGCTGGCGCACGGCCAGGCAAAATATGACGACGTACATCAACGCCAGCAGCCCGATAAAACCCCAGATGGGCGGCGATGCGAGAAAGTCGTAGACCCCCTCCCAGAACGGCTCAAGCCTACGCCGCACCCAGGCTCCGAGAAACGCCGTCATCACCACGCAGCTCACCACCCCCATGACGGCGGCAATACCGCAGCGGGCCATGAACTCGAAGTTGCCCCGACCAATGCCGAAGTCCAGGTAGACCTCATTGGCATCACGATGCAAATGCCGGTAGCTATAGGCCTCTACCCCGGTGGGCAAGGGTTTCGGCGACAGGTAGACGATCTGAGTGCCGGAGACTTGCTCGAAGTCTCCGGCATGGGGCAGACGCTGGTATTTGCTGTCAGGCATGAAAACGTTCCGAGTCCTTTCGACAGGGAAGACACGCCAGGCGCGCTTCCTATGAATAACGCCGCACAGTATCGCGCAAATAGTCATCCAGCAGTTGCGTATCACCACGCAGCCTTGGCAAGGTCGGCGAGGTTTCGGCACGCCGCAACTCGCTGTCGATAAACGAGTGCAACAGCATCCGCCGCGGCCCATAGTCGGCTTCGACGGCCTGGCGCTTGATGCGCAACAACTCATCGATCTCGGCGAGCATTTGCGGCTCGCTCAGGGTGCCTGCCAGCAGATCGGCAAAAGCTGTCGGCGGCATGCCCAGGCCCAGGTCGATCCAGCGCACCGCCAACAGCGAACGCAGTACGTAGAGGTACTTCTTGAAGCGCACCTGCGCGCCCTGAAGGAAGTCGCGGTGGTTCTTTTTCGCCATCGACAGGTAGTGGTGCCGCGCCGCCCGGGCACTGTAGAAATTCAGTGCCAGCGCCTGGAGCGACTCCACTGCACTCGGTTCAGCGCGGTACACCAGCGGCGAGCCGAGCCATTCGAGCAGGGTCGGGTTGGAGTTGCGCAGCAGCTTCAAGGTCTTGCGCAGCTCCCAACCACTGATGTCCAGCTCGTCGGTCAGCGGCCGCTCGATGACGTCGCGCGGCTCGTCGACGCGCAGGTACCAGTCCTGGCGCGGGACGTAGATGAAGCGCACATCGAAGTCGCTGTCGGTAGAGGCAAAGCCCCAGGCGCGGCTGCCGGATTCGCAGGCATAGAGCACAGTAACGTCGTGCTCGCGCTCGACCCGGCGCAACTCGTCAAGCACCCACTCGCGCATGGCCCCGGGCAATGGGTGACGGTCTTCCTTGTTCATGTTCGTGTCCTTGCAGTCGGGCGCCTCAAGGCGCCCTCTCTAACCTTTGACGCACACCACCTGACGCAGGGTGTGTACCACTTCCACCAGCTCGCGCTGGGCTTGCATCACCGCGTCGATGTCCTTGTAGGCCATGGGGATCTCGTCGATCACGTCCTTGTCCTTGCGGCATTCGACATGGGCGGTGGCGCGTTGCTGATCCTCGACGGTGAACGCCTGCTTGGCCCGGGTGCGGCTCATCACCCGCCCGGCGCCGTGGCTGCAGGAGCAGAACGATTCCTCGTTGCCCAGGCCGCGAACGATGAAACTCTTCGCCCCCATGGACCCGGGAATGATCCCCAGCTCGCCCTTCTGCGCCGACACCGCACCCTTGCGGGTGATCAGCACGTCGTGGCCAAAATGCCGCTCGCGCTGCACATAGTTGTGGTGGCAGTTGACCGCTTCGAGGTTGGCCTCGAAGGGCTTGCCGATCACCTTGCGCGTGGCGGCGATCACCGCGTGCATCATCAAGGCGCGGTTCTGCCGGGCGAAATCCTGGGCCCACTCCACCGCTTCGACGTAGTCGGCAAAGTGCCGGCTGCCCTCTTCGAAATAGGCCAGGTTACGGTCCGGCAGGTTGGCGATGTGTTGGCGCATGTCGGCCTGGGCCAGTTCGATGAACAGGTTGCCGATGGCGTTGCCGACCCCGCGCGAACCGCTGTGCAACATCAACCAGACGCAGTTGGCCTCATCCAGGCAGACCTCGATGAAATGGTTGCCGCCGCCGAGGGTGCCCAGGTGCTGGCGGTTGTTGGTCCTCTCCAGCTTCGGGTACTTATCGGTGATCGCCTTGAAGCGCGCGGCCAGGTCGTGCCAGGCGTGGTCGGCGAGCGCCGGCACGCTGTCCCAGGCGCCCTGGTCGCGACGGCCAAAGGTCTTGCCATGGGGCACCGCTTTCTCGATTGCAGTGCGCAGGCCATGCAAGTTGTCCGGCAGGTCGCTGGCGGTCAGCGAGGTGCGCGCAGCGATCATGCCGCAGCCGATATCGACGCCGACCGCCGCCGGGATGATCGCGCCCAGGGTCGGGATCACGCTGCCGATGGTCGAGCCCTTGCCCAGGTGCACATCGGGCATCACCGCCAGGTGCTTGAAGATGAACGGCATCTTCGCGGTGTTCAGCAGTTGCTCACGGGCGCCCTCATCCACCGGGACGCCGTCGGTCCAGAGCTTGATCGGCTTGCCGCCGGCCACTTCGAGAATGTTCATTGTCGTACTTCCACTTTTATCTGTTGCTGCCGGGCCGCTGGGGCCCGGCAAATTTCATCCGGCCTTGATGCTGACCAGTCCATTCAACACCTGATCCAGGCCGCCGAACACCGAAATCCGGTCGATGCGCTCCGCCACCCGCTCCAGGGTTTCCAGCTCCTTCAGGCGCAGGGCCGTCGGGTTATCTTCCATGACCTTGGCGGTATTGAGCAGCGAACGGGTCGCCGAGGTCTCTTCACGGCGGCGGATGACGTTGGCTTGCGCCGCTTTCTCCGCCTCCACCACCTGCGCCAGCAAGGTTTTCATCTCGCCCGGGAGGATGATGTCGCGTACCCCCAGGCCGCTGACTTCGATGCCGCTGCCAATGAGCTTGTCCTGCAGGTACTGGCTGACCGAATCGTCGATCAACTGCTTGTTTTCCAGCAGCTCGTCGAGGGTACGAGTACCCACCGCCGCCCGCAGGCCGAACTGCACCTCGCGGTAAAGATGCTCCAGCGGCTTGCTCAACTGCGCGAACGCACCGAGCACATCGCTGTAGCGCCAGTTGGCCGCAAGATTCAGGCGCAGGCTGACCTTGTCGCGGGTGAGGATCTCCTGCCCGCTGATTTCCATGGCCTGGATACGCATATCGACCAACTCGACACTGACCTGGCGGTTGAAGCGCCAGAAGCCGTACTGCCCGGCTCCCAGCAACTCTTCCACCACGCCATCGACCTTGAGCACACCGACGTGGAACGCCGGCACCGCCGACAGCAACACCGCCTCCAGCCCGGCCAGGCTGCGGCCGCGCAATTTGGGCTGGTTAAGCTGGGCCACCAGGCTGGTATCCAGGCGATAGGTCTGGCTCAGGTCGATGCGCTGCAGGGTCTGCGCGCTCTGGCCTTTCCAGTACAGCTGGCGGCTGCCCGGGGCCAGCAACTCGACCAGGGCGCCGTCTTCAAAACGCAGGCCGGCTTCGTTTTCCGCCAGGTCCATGCGTTCGAAATACTGCTCGACCAGAGCCGGCTCGCTTTGACGCAGGTAGCCGGCCAGGCGATGTTCGAACAGCGAAGTATTGAGGCTGAAGGTTTCTACCGTCAGCCGGTTGTGCAGGTCGAAACGCTTGTGCACGCCAGGTTCGAGAATCGACACAAAGTCGCCTTCGCAGAACAGCAGGCCGCGTTCGTTCTTTTTCACGATAAAGCGTTTCAACAGTTTCATCTTGGTCATCCTGTGCAATTAATCCTTGGTGCCGGTGTTGCCAAAGAGCCGAGCGTTGCGGGCGTGGCCCGGAGGAGCCAGTTGCCGGGACATCCTGTCCACTGACCGCGTCCTGCGGTCCGGCAACTGCCTTGCTCCGGGCCCGGCCGGCAAGCCGGGCAAATCGGCGGTGGGCGTTGTGCGCTCCTTGCGCACCTTGCAGCCTTCCCTGGCTACGCCCCACCGGCGGGTACAACATTCGAGATACCTTGGAGGGTATGTAAGGTTCGAGTCAGGCCTCGAGACCAGCGTCTCCGTGAGGAGCCACGCTATCGACTGCTCGTTGCGGCGGCGGCATGCACGACACCTACACCTGGGGTGGGCTCGTGCACCGGCGGGGACATAAACCCCGTCCCGTTGGCCAGCTTGGCGATGCGGTCGAGGGAGATATTGCGAGGGGCGTGCCAGGTTTCAAAATCAGAATCAAAAATATTTTTATCTTATTGATTTGTAAGGAATTTATTTTTTAGGCCGTAAATTTTAGGCTCCTCCGCCCCCGCATGAATCAATTTATTTATATATGATGAGATACGTATTTATCTTTTGAGCTAAACAGACATGGGCAAACGCAGCGTCGCCATCGGCTTTCTCGGCACCACCCTTGATCGCAACGGCAAGGGCGCGGCGCGCTGGCAGCGCTGGCGACCGACCATCAGCCTGTGCCAGCAAGCGCACACGCCTATCGATCGCCTGGAACTGATCCACGGCACCAGCGCCCGCGATCTGGGCCTGGCCGAGCGCATACGTGACGACATCCAGAGCATCTCGCCACACACCGAGGTGCGCCTGCAGCCCATGGTCCTGCGTAATCCCTGGGACTTCGAGGAGGTCTATAGCGCGCTGCACGACTTTGCCAGCGCCTACCCTTTCGATACCGAGCATGAGGACTACCTGGTCCACATCACCACCGGCACCCACGTGGCGCAGATCTGCTGGTTCCTGCTTACCGAAGCACGCTACCTGCCGGCGCGACTGATCCAGACCTCGCCAGCCCGCGGCAAGGAGGACACCGCCGACCCGGCCGGCACCAGCACACTGATTGACCTCGACCTGTCGCGCTACGATCACATCGCCTCACGCTTCCAACGCGAGCAGGCCGACAGCCTGAACTTTCTCAAGGCCGGTATCGCCACCCGCAACGCCGCCTTCAACCGCTCCATCGAGCAGATCGAACGAGTGGCCCTGCGCTCGCGGGCACCGATGCTGCTGGTCGGCCCTACCGGCGCCGGTAAATCCTTCCTGGCCCGGCGCATCTATGAACTCAAGCGTGGCCGCCACCAACTGGAGGGCCGCTTTGTTGAAGTGAACTGCGCCACCTTGCGCGGCGACGGCGCCATGTCGGCGTTGTTCGGCCACAGTAGAGGCGCCTTCACCGGCGCCCAGAATGCCCGCGACGGTTTGCTGCGCGCCGCCGATGGCGGCATGTTGTTCCTCGATGAAATCGGCGAGCTGGGCGCCGACGAGCAGGCCATGCTGCTCAAGGCCATCGAAGAAAAGCGCTTCTTCCCGCTGGGTTCGGACCGCGAAGTGGAAAGCGACTTCCAACTGATCGCCGGTACCCACCGCGACCTGCGCAGCCGGGTGGCCGAAGGGCTGTTTCGTGAAGACCTGTACGCCCGCATCAACCTCTGGACCTTCGAGCTGCCGGGCCTGGCCGGGCGCCGCGAAGACATCGAGCCAAACATCGATTTCGAACTGCAGCGCCATGCCCGCGAGCAGAACCGCCAGGTGCGCTTCAACCTTGAAGCCAAGCGCCGCTACCTGGCCTTTGCCAACTCGCCACAAGCCCGCTGGGCCGGCAACTTCCGCGAGCTGTCGGCCTCGATCACGCGCATGGCGACCCTGGCCGACAGCGGGCGCATCGACGAAGCGCTGGTGCTGGAGGAGATCGGGCGCCTGCAACGCGCCTGGGGCCTGGAGCAGGGAGCGAATCCGCTCGATGCATTGCTCGGCGACAAGGCGCTGGACCAGTTCGACCGCCTGCAACTGCACGCCGTGCTTAATGTATGCCGCAACGCCCGCACCCTGTCCGAGGCCGGGCGCCAGCTGTTCGATGTGTCGCGCCTGGAGAAAGACAAGCCCAACGATGCCGACCGCTTGCGCAAGTACCTGGCGCGCTTTGGCCTGGACTGGAATCAACTCAAGGACTGACCAGGGTGCTAGAATTCGCGCCCTCTTCGGCCGCACCTGGCCGAGCACTACCGAAAAAGGACTCTCGGCCATGTCATTGCTGACAGCTACCCGCCTGCACCTCTGCTCCTTCGGCCTGCTGGCCGGCCTCAGCCTCGCTGCCACCACCGCCTACGCCGACGAAGCCACCGACCAGGCCCTGCACAAGGGCCGCTGGCAAGGCATGGCCGCCATGGCCAACCTGTACCTCAACGACGCCACCCCGGCCGAGTTCATGGACGCCGGCGACAAGGAAAAGAGCGAGCACGACAACTATGCCGGCGCCCTGGCCTTCTACCTGACTGCCGCCCGCCTGGACCCGAAGAATGCCTTCGCCGCCTACCAGGCCGCTGCCGCGCTGTCGTCCATGGACAGCCCGGAACTGGCCGCGCAGTACCTCGACGAAGCCCGCGAGCGCGGTTTCTGGCAAGCCGTGATCCTCAAGGAAGACGACGAGCTGGAGCCAATGAAAAATGACCCGGCCTACCAGAAGTTGCTGCAGGCCGCCGAGAAAAACTACCCGACCCAGGCCAAGGACGCCGGCCTCGCTGCGTTCAGCATCCCTGAAGGCAAGGCGCCGGCCGGCGGCTGGCCGGTGGTGGTATGGCTGGCAGGCTTCGGCACCGAAGGCGTCAATGGCACCAACATGCGTGCTGACCTGGTCGGCGACAAGGCGGTGCTGGTGGCATTGAATGGCACCCTCAAGCGTGATGCGCACCAGTTCATGTGGCAGCAGCATTCGGTTGAGCCGACCGAACAGGCGGTAGCCGCAGCCCTGAAGAAACTGGAAAAAGACACCCGCATCGACCGCTCGAAAGTCGCCCTGATCGGCTTCTCCCAAGGTGCCGAACACGCGGCGCACCTGATCGCCCAGTACCCGCAGAACTACAGCGGCGCAGTACTGTTGTCGCCAGGCGGCTTCAAGATCCCGTTCACCGTGCAGAAGGCCAAGGACAAGCGCCTGGTCGTGGTCCACGGTGCCCAGGAGCATGAAAGCAACCTGCAACTGACCGCTACCACCGAGAAAGCCTTCGCCAGCAACAACAAGGTGCAGAGCCATGAACACCCTGAAGGCCACACCTTCCAGGATGACTGGCGCAAGGTCTACCCAGGCTACCTGGATTACGCCCTGGGCCTGTGAGGTCCGAATTAGACCTAGGTCGTAAGGCTTGGACTTGCAAACCTGATGGCACTCTGATGTATGCTTGGCCGGTCTTCAGGGCGGGGTGCAAGTCCCCACCGGCGGTAAATCGAAAGATGAGCCCGCGAGCGCCTCGGCCTTTGGCCGAGGGTCAGCAGATCTGGTGAGACTCCAGAGCCGACGGTCATAGTCCGGATGAAAGAAGGCGTCAGGTCAGGGCCAACATGCGCCCTGGCGCACGCATTTTGTTCGCCCTGAAACGTTCATCGATCACTTACGAGGAGCGTTTCATGTCCCCTTTGCACCGCAAGCAATTCCCTAACGTCGCTGCTGCTGTCGCCGCCTACCAGGCCGGTAAACCCGTGCTGTTGCTGGATGACGACGACCGCGAGGACGAGGCAGATATCATTGCCGCCGCCGAAAACATCAGCCTGGAAACCATGGCCATGATGATCCGCGATTGCAGCGGTATCGTCTGCCTGTGCCTGGATGAAACCACCGTTGACGAGCTGTCGCTGGCACCGATGGTGCCGAACAACCGCGCGCGCCATGGCACCGGTTTCACCGTGACCATCGAAGCGGCTGAAGGTGTGTCCACCGGCGTCTCGGCCCAGGACCGCATCACCACCATCCAGGCCGCACTGGACTCGACCAGCGCAGACATGCGCATTGTCAGCCCTGGCCATGTGTTCCCCCTGCGCTCGCGCGATGGCGGCGTACTCACCCGCCGCGGCCACACCGAAGGCTCGGTAGACCTCGCACGCCTGGCGGGCTTGCGCCCGGCAGCGGTGCTCTGTGAACTGATGAACCCCGACGGCAGCATGGCCCGTGGCGAGCAGGTGGCGGTGTACGCCAAGCAATACTCGCTGCCGGTTCTGACCATTGACGAGCTGGCGCGCTACCGCCAGGCAGCGCTGACCCCGGCACTGGAAAGCGCCTGAAAAATTTGTGTTCGAGAAAATTTACAGCCTTGCAGACAGCTACTAAGGTGAATGCAGAGGTGTGAATCGCGGCTGATTCAAGGCAGCCGTATCGTGCTGAGCGGGTGCAGTGACATGCACCCGGATCTGCCTCTATTGAAGAGGCGGGAAGACGACTTCATGGGGCCCCGCAAGCCAACCCGAGGTTGTCCCCGCCTCTATTTTTTTCTGCCTTACTTCAAGCCCAGCTGCGTGCGCAAAAAGTCATGCAGGCCTGCAGCGCTTTTCTTGTAGCCGTCCGCAGTCAGGTGCACCAAATCCCCCCGGGCCAGGCCCGAAGCCTGCCAGCCGGCAATTGAGCACTGCCCCCCCATGTACGCTTGCCAGTCCCAGAACAGGGCATTGGCCTGCTTGGCCGCCTGACGCTGGATACGGATCACCTGGGCCAGTTGCTGCGGTTGGCGCGCGGCGCAGCTGCGTGCCTTGCGCTGCTTGATCGAGTCCGGCGGACCAACCAGCAGCACCACTGCCCGTGGCAGGTCCTGGCGCAGGCGCTTGAGGGTATTGCGCAGTTGCGCCTGGTACAGGGCGAGGTCAAGGGTGTCATCGAAGGCTTCGTTGGTGCCGTAGGCAAGAATCACCAGGTCCGGGCGCAGGGTCTTGAGGTTGTCCTGCCAGCCAGCCTGCCACTTGTCTTGCACCTCAAGGCGCGCGCCATTGATGCCCAGCGCCGAATAGATCACCCCGGCATTCTTCTGGCCCTGGATATACCAGCCACCCAGCAGCGTGCCGGGCCGGCTGTTGAGGGTCAGGTCCAGCGGCAGGCCAAGGTTGCCGACCTGCGGGCCGAAACGCCATTGCCCGCCGGTTGCCGCCAGCATGCGCTGGTTGCGCCCGCGGCCGTCGCGCAGCACCAGGGTGCTGCTCTCCCGTGCCTGGTACAGGGCCTGGACTCGATAGCGCTGCGCAGTGGGCTCACGAGCCTCGATACGCACGCTGGGGTTGGCCGCCATCGGCACCGACAAGTACCCCCCGAGCGGGAACTGGGTACTCTGCTGATTACGTGCCGACACCAGCTCCCACTGACGCTTGGCAGTTTTCAGAATGACCTGCTCATAGCGGGTGCCCGACACGGGCGTGGCGGCGATCAGGCCGATACCACCGTCGCCATAACGCGCTTGCAACAAGCGACGCATCTCGCCGCTGAACAGGTCTGCGGCGGTGTGCGAGTCGCCAAACTGGATGATATTGATTGGCGCGCGATTGGCGTTCTTGAACTTGCCCGCCAGCACCGCCAGGTTGCCATCGACGCGGTGGGTCGGGGCCTTGGCCGCCGAGGTGGCGGACCTGGCCGTGGTATTGACCGCCGCCACCGGGCTACAGCCCGGCAGCGCACAGATCAGCAGGGCCAGCCCCAGAATGTTGTGCAGTCGACGCATCAGTGTCCCGTTACAGTGAGGCCGGGAAAGGCGATCATCGAGAGAATTCGTTCCGAGATCAGCTTCTGTCCGGTGGTGGTGAAATGAATGCCGTCATCGACCCGGGTCTTGATCCGCTTGCCCTGGCTGTTCTGCAAGGTATAGGAGAAGCTGTCGTCGTTGTAACCGAGCACCGGGTTGGCCGAGACGTAATGCTGTTGATACAGGCCGGTCTGCTGCTCATAGAGCCCGCTCAGGTAAGCCATGGCAGTAGACAGCTTGGGCTTTTGCATGTTCGGCGGGCCGACCCAGATCACCTGCACATTGTGCGCGCGGGCCTGGTCGAGGATCGAATCGATACGCTGGCGGTAGGTGACTTCCCACTCCGGCGATTTGAAACGCAAAAACGGCTTGCCCTTGCCCTGGGGCATGTCCCAGGGGTCGTTGGGGCCGAGGAAGATTACCATCAGGCGAATGTTCGGCTCGCTTTCCAGGGTCTTGGCCACGGTCTGCGGCCAGTTGAAGAACCCAGGATAGGCCAGGCCAGTGCTTTGCCGGCTGAGATTGACGCTCTTGATCTGGTAGCGCTTGCGCAGACTGTTGGCCAGGTGCGGAGCAACGCCCTGCATCAGCGAATCGCCAACCAGAAATACTTCATCGCCGGCCGCCAGGGACACCACGGTACCCGCTTGCAAGGGCGCCTGGGCGACCTGCGCTGCAGGTGCAGGTGCAGGTGCAGGTGCAACAGCAGGTGCCGCGACCTTGACCGCAGCCGGCTTGCTGACGGGGGCGGGGACGGCAACCGGCGGCTTGTCCAGGTGCACCGCAACCACCTGAACCGGCGCGGGCAGCTCGACGGTGTCGCTGGCCTCAACCTTGGCCACCAGCACCGGCTCGCTACGTTTCTCCAGGCTGTCGATGAAGCTGTCGCGGGCATCGCCCAGGGCATGGGTCAGGTTGCCACCCAGGCGCCAGGCCGGGCTCTGCCCGAGCACCGGCAATTCGCAGCTCTGGTGATACTTCTGCTGGCAATACAGGCTGATCGAATCCTGGTTCAGCCAGAACAGCAACAGGGTGGTGATGACAATGGCGTACAGGGCCTTGGCCGCGCCAGTTTGCGCGGCCAGCAAACGACCGGCATTAGAAGCTTGCATAGATGAACCCCGGCACGCCCGATTGCGAAGCAAAAATGACCAAGGAAATGAACAACCCCAGCGGTATCGGATACAGCTGCCAGGGCAAGCGCGTGGTGGTTGCGAAAAACTGGCGCAGCAGCGCCAGCAACTGCGGGTAGACAGCGACATACAGCACGCTCACCAGCAACAGCAGGCCGGTGCTGGAGAACAGCCCCTGAAGGCTCAGCCCGCCGATACCGGCGAGCATCTCCATGGCTTCATCGAGGCTCGCGCTGCGAAAGAAGATCCAGGCGAAGGCCACATAGTGGAAGGTCAGCAAGCGCGCCGCCAACCCCGCGCCCGGCCAGCGCATCGGCTGCGGCAAGATGTAGGTCGAGGCCTTGTACAGCGCCAGGCCGATACCGTGCAGCGCGCCCCAGATAATGAAATTGATGCTCGCCCCGTGCCACAGGCCGGAAATCAGCATCGCCAGCAGCATGTTCAGGTTGCCGCGCCACACGCCCTGGCGGTTACCACCCAGGGGGATGTAGACATAGTCGCGAATGAACAGCGACAGGCTGATATGCCAGCGCCCCCAGAACTCCTTGAGGTTGTGCGCGGCATAGGGGGCATTGAAGTTGTCAGGCAGGCGAAAGCCCAACAGCAAGGCGATGCCGGTAACCAGGTTGGTGTAGCCGCTGAAGTTGAAATAGATCAGGAAACTGTAGCCATACACGCTCAGCAGGATCTGCTCGGGCGAATAGCTGCCCGGGGTCTCGAACACCGGGTCGACCCATTCACTGGCCAGCCAGGCACTGCAAAAGAACAGCTTTACCACCGCCAGGGCGATCAGGCCCAGCGCCCGTTGCGGCTCCAGCACTTCACGGATGCGGCTCGAGCGAATCTGCGCCAGCATGTGGCTGGCGCGATTGACCGGGCCGGCAATCAGGCTGGGGAAGAACGCCAGGTACAGGGCCAGGTCAAACGCTGAGGCCGAGGGCATCTCGCGGCGGTTGATCGACACCAGGTAGCTGACCGAGTGAAAGGCATAGAACGACAGACCGATCGGCACCAGCACTTCCAGCACCGGCAGCGACACCTCCAGCCCGGCACTGGCCAGGGCGCCCTGCACGCCGCCGACAAAGAATTCCTGGTACTTGAACAGGTAGAAGCAACCCAGCACCAGCAGCAACACCAGCAAATAGCTGAAGCGCCGGCCGGGATAACGCTCACCGACCAGGCCGAGCAGGTACACCAGGGCACTGTAGCCAAGCAGGATATACAAGGAGTTGAAGCTGAAGCTGGCCACCAGGCCATAACTGGCCGCCAGCAGCAGGACGTTCTGCAGGCGAACGCTCCAGCACAGGCTCCAGTAGACGATGAAAAACAGTGTGAAGCAGAGGCCGAACTCGATCGAAAGGAAGCTCACAACGTAGTCCATTACGTGACAACAGAAATAGGAGGCTTCACCGCGAGAAACCCGCGGGGTAAAGCGGGCGCGATTATGGCAGAGAGCCACAACCCCTCACAATGCGAGCTCTGCAGAAAAATCAAGACTTCACCGGCGGCCTTTGTGCAACAGAATGCGACGAAAGATCGCCCCTATCGATTTGCTCCCCCCGCCCCGCTCTGCTAGTGTCGCGCCGTTTATACTGCCACCGAGACAGCCGCCATGGCCCGAAAAAAAGCCTCCATTGATTTCGAGCAATCCCTCGCCGACCTGCAGGCCCTGGTCGAGCGCCTGGAGAACGGCGAGCTGTCGCTGGAAGACTCGCTGACCGCCTTTGAACAAGGCATCAGCCTGACCCGCGACTGCCAGAGCGCCCTGGCCCAGGCCGAACAGAAGGTTCAGGTATTGCTCGAGCGCGACGGAGAACTGGCCGCCGAACCGTTCGATGCGGACCAGCCAGAATGATCGGCGCATACCAGGCCAACTGCCAGGCACGGGTCGACGCCGCCCTCGAGCAACTGTTTATCGCCCCCTCGGTGGAGCTCACCCGCCTGTATGAGGCCATGCGCTACAGCGTCATGAACGGCGGAAAACGGGTTCGCCCGCTGCTCGCCTATGCCGCGTGCGAAGCCCTCGGCGCCACCCCGGAACAGGCCAACGGCGCGGCCTGCGCGGTCGAGCTGATTCACGCCTATTCGCTGGTGCACGACGATTTGCCGGCCATGGACGACGACGACCTGCGCCGTGGCCAGCCAACCACCCACAAGGCATTTGACGAAGCTTGCGCGATTCTCGCCGGTGACGGTCTGCAGAGCCTGGCCTTCAGCGCCCTGCTCGACCCGCAACTGAGCCCGCAGCAGGACAGCATCCGCCTGGCCATGGTCCAGGCCCTGGCGCTGGCGGCCGGCCCTGCCGGCATGGTCGGCGGCCAGGCCATCGACCTGGGTTCGGTGGGCCTCAAGCTCGACCAGACGGCGCTGGAGTTCATGCACCGGCACAAGACCGGCGCGTTGATCGAGGCCAGCGTCAAGCTCGGCGCCCTGGCCAGTGCCCGCGCCGACCAGACCCAGCTCAAGGCCCTGCAAACTTATGCACAGGCCATCGGCCTGGCCTTCCAGGTCCAGGACGATATCCTCGACGTCGAAAGCGACACCCAGACCCTGGGCAAGCGCCAGGGCGCCGACATCGCCCGCGACAAGCCGACCTACCCGGCCCTGCTCGGGCTCGACGCGGCCAAGGCCTACGCCCTGGAACTGCGCGACCAGGCCCTGCATGCCCTGCGTCCGTTTGACGCGGCGGCCGAGCCGTTGCGCGAGCTGGCGCGCTACATTGTCGAGCGCCGCAACTAAGCAGCACTGGTATCACCGAGCAAACCCCTGTGGGAGCCGGCATTGCCGGCGATAGGGGCCAAAGGCCCCTGCTCTGCCAGTCAATGGGCAGCCAACACCGCAATAAGGTAAACTGCCGCCACTTCATATCTATAACGATTCGCCTGATGCCCACGACGTTTCAAGAGATCCCCCGCGAACGCCCGGTCACGCCGCTGCTTGACCGTGCCGATACGCCTGCCGGCCTGCGCCGCCTGGCTGAAGCCGACCTGGAGAGCCTGGCCGACGAGTTGCGCCAGGAATTGCTCTATACCGTTGGTCAGACCGGCGGGCATTTCGGTGCCGGCCTGGGCGTCATCGAGCTGACGATCGCCCTGCACTACGTCTTCGATACCCCGGACGATCGTCTGGTATGGGACGTCGGTCATCAGGCCTATCCGCACAAGATCCTCACCGGTCGCCGCCAGCGCATGCACACCCTGCGCCAGAAGGACGGCCTGGCCGCCTTCCCACGCCGCGCCGAAAGCGAGTACGACACCTTTGGTGTCGGTCACTCCAGCACCTCGATCAGTGCTGCCCTGGGCATGGCCATCGCCGCACGCCTGCAGAACGATCCGCGCAAGTCCATTGCCGTGATCGGCGACGGCGCACTGACCGCCGGCATGGCCTTCGAGGCGTTGAACCACGCCCAGGAAGTCGATGCCGACATGCTGGTGATCCTCAACGACAACGACATGTCGATTTCGCGCAATGTCGGTGGCCTGTCCAACTACCTGGCCAAGATCCTCTCCAGCCGCACCTACTCGAGCATGCGTGAGGGCAGCAAGAAGGTCCTCTCGCGCCTGCCGGGCGCCTGGGAAATCGCCCGCCGCACCGAAGAGTACGCCAAGGGCATGCTGGTACCCGGCACCCTGTTCGAAGAGCTGGGCTGGAACTACATCGGCCCGATCGATGGCCACGACCTGCCGACCCTGATCACCACCCTGCGCAACATGCGCGACCTCAAGGGGCCGCAGTTCCTGCACGTGGTGACTAAGAAGGGCAAGGGCTTCGCCCCGGCCGAAGTCGACCCGATCGGCTACCACGCGATCACCAAGCTCGAGCCTGTGGACAAACCCGCCGCCGCGCCGAAAAAAGCCGGCGGGCCAAAGTACTCCGCGGTATTCGGCCAATGGCTGTGCGACATGGCTGCGGCTGACCAGCGCCTGGTCGGCATCACCCCGGCCATGAAGGAAGGCTCCGACCTGGTGGCCTTCAGCGAGCGCTACCCGGATCGCTACTTCGACGTTGCCATTGCCGAACAGCACGCGGTAACCCTGGCGGCGGGCATGGCGTGCGAAGGTGCCAAGCCGGTGGTGGCGATCTATTCGACCTTCCTGCAGCGTGCCTACGACCAGTTGATCCACGACGTCGCGGTACAGAACCTCGACGTGCTGTTCGCCATCGACCGCGCCGGCCTGGTTGGCGAAGACGGTCCGACCCATGCGGGCAGCTTCGACCTGTCGTTCCTGCGTTGCATCCCCGGCATGCTGGTGATGACCCCGAGCGACGAGAACGAGCTGCGCAAGATGCTCAGCACCGGCCACCTGTACAACGGCCCGGCCGCCGTGCGCTACCCACGCGGCAGCGGCCCGAACGCGCCCATCGACAACAACCTCGAGCCGCTGGAAATCGGCAAGGGCATCGTTCGCCGCCAGGGCAGCAAGGTCGCCCTGCTGGTATTCGGTGTGCAGTTGAGCGAAGCCCTGAAGGTTGCCGAGCAGATCGACGCCACCGTGGTCGACATGCGTTTCGTCAAACCGCTGGATGAGGCGCTGGTGCGTGAAATCGCCGGCAGCCACGACCTGCTGGTGACCATCGAAGAGAACGCCATCATGGGCGGCGCTGGTGCTGCGGTGAGCGAGTTCCTCGCCCGCGAAGCCGTGCTCAAGCCGATGCTGCACCTGGGCCTGCCGGATGTGTATGTCGAGCATGCCAAGCCTGCACAGATGCTCGCCGAATGCGGCCTGGATGCTGCCGGGATCGAGGCTTCGGTGCGCCAGCGGATGCAACTGCTCGGTCTGTGATCTTCGGGGCCTTAACCGGCCTCATCGCTGGCAAGCCAGCTCCCACAAGTACAGCGCATGCAGAACCTGTGGGAGCTGGCTTGCCAGCGATAGCAATGGAACTGCCCATGAAATCCCTGCGCCTGGTAGCCCCACTCCTGCTATTGCCGACCACCCTGCTGGCCGAGCCCATCGACCGCGAAAGCGCCCTGAAGCTGCCCAACACGCTCATCAGCGCCAACCGCCAGGTCGAAGACCGCAGCCAAACCAGCGCCGCCAACACCGTGTTCACCCGTGACGACATCGATCGCCTGCAGCCTTCCAGCGTCACTGACCTGCTGACCCGGGTACCAGGCGTTCAGGTCTCGCGCACCGGCGGGCGCGGCAGCTTGCCCGGCATTTTCATTCGCGGCACCAAGTCGGCCCAGAGCCTGGTGCTGGTCGATGGTGTGCGCATCGCCAACACCTCGTCCGGCGACAGTGGCCTGCAGTTTCTCAATATCGATCAGATCGAGCGGGTCGAAGTGTTGCGCGGTTCGCGCTCGGCGATCTACGGCAGCGATGCGATTGGCGGGGTGATCCAGATCTTTACCCGCCGCGCCAGCAAGCCCGGCCTGCAACCCCGCTTGCACCTGGCCGCTGGCAGCAACAAGACCTGGCAACGTGACGTCGGCCTCTCGGGCGGCGATGAACGCACCCGTTTCAACCTCGCCGCCGGCCTGGACGAAACCGCCGGCATCAACGCCACCCGCGAGTCCTTCGCCGCCAACGGCGATCACGATGCCTACCGCAACAAGAGCCTGAACCTGAACCTCAGCCATGTCGCCAGCGACTCGCTGGAACTGGGCCTGAACTGGCTCGACAGCCGCGGCCGCAGCGAATACGACAACCTGTTCGGCGACCACAGCCAGCCCTATACCGATTTCAACCTCAGCAGCATCGGCACCTATGCCGACGCTCAGCTCAGCGATATCTGGCATTCACGCCTGGAACTGGGCCACAGCGAGAACCGCGACACCAAGCGCGACACATTGCAACCAGGCGGTAGCGAGTTCAACACCTACCGTGACTCGGTCAACTGGCAGAACGACCTGAGCCTCGACGAGCGCAACAACCTGCTGCTCGGTGGCGATTGGTACCAGGATCGCCTGCACGCCAGCACGCCCCTGGAACAAGACAGCCGCTGGAACCGCGCTGCTTTCGTGCAACATCGCTACAAGGGCGACAGCTTCAGCAGCGAAGTGGGCGTGCGCCGCGACCAGAACCAGCAGTTCGGTAGCCAGAACAGCTGGAGCGCCAGCCTCGGCCTGCCGCTCAACGCCGACAACGACCTGCTGCTGTCCTACAGCGAAGGCTTGCGCGCACCGACTTTCAACGACCTCTACTACCCGGACTTCGGCAACCCCGACCTCAAGCCCGAACGCTCGAAAAGCTACGAGTTGCAATGGCGCAGCCAACTGAGCGAGACCACCCGGCTGGAGACCTCGCTGTACCGCACGGACCTGCGCAATGCGATCTCCCTGGGCCCCAACTTCATTCCGCACAACGTGGGCTCGGCACGCATCAACGGTTTCGAAGCCAGTCTGCATCAGGAGTGGTTCGGCTGGCAGAGCAACCTCGGCGTGGCGCTGATCGACCCGCGTGACCGCGATTCCGGGCACACCCTGGAACGCCGCGCCCGCCGCACCCTGAGCCTGGACCTGGATCGCCAGTTCGATCGCCTGGGGCTCGGCGCCAGCTGGCAGGCGGTCAGCAGCAGTTACGCCGACGCGGACAACACCAAGACGCTGGCTGGCTACGGTTTGCTTGGGTTACGCAGCAGTTGGAGCCTCAGCCGCGAGCTCCGCCTGGAGCTCAAGGCTGATAACCTGCTGGATAAAACCTACAGCCGTGCGCAGTACAGCTATGGCGCAGGCTACCGCGACTACCGCGAAGAGGGCCGCACCTGGCTGCTGGGCGTCACTTGGACACCGGCACTTTAGCCTGCAGCAGCGCACACAGCTTCGCCGTCGCTTCGATCATCTGCCCGCTGGGGCGCTCCAGGCCTTTATCCGGCACCTGCAGCAGCAGACCGTCACGCACTGCCGCGACCTGCGGCCAGGCCTTCCAGGCATCGAGCTGGGGCTGATCGGCGGCGAGGACAACCTGGGGATTACGCGCCAGCACGGTCTCAAGGTTGACCTGTGGCGCCGGCTGGGTGAGATCGGCAAACAGGTTGCGCGCGCCGCAGACGCTCAAGGCATCGGAGATGATCTGGTAACCACCGACGGTATACAGCGGCTTGTCCCAGACCTGATAGAACACCGTCAGTGGCCGCTCGCGACGGTACTGCTGGCGCAGCGCGGCAAGGCGCTGGCGCAGGGCAACGGACAACTGCGCGCCCTGCGCCTTGCGCCCGATCCGCACGCCAATCTCGTCGACCTGGGAAACCAGGTCATCCAGCTCGTGGACGTCGACGCTGTAGAGCGGAATACCAAGACGTTCAAGCTGCTCACGCTGAGCCGCCGGCACGCTGCCCGGCCAGTACAGCACCAGGTCCGGGCGCACGCTGAGCAGGCGCTCCATGTCCAGCTGGCCGTAGCGGCCAACCAACGGCACATCGCTCAATTGCGCAGGACGCTCCTTCCACTCGGCCATGCCCACCAGCAGATCGCCGGCCTGCAGGTCGAGGAGGATTTCGCTGATCGAAGGCGCCAGGCTGACCACCCGCGGCGCCGCCGCCAGCGGCATGCCGAGGGCTAGCAGCAACAGCCACAGGTAGCGGCGCATCAGCCGAGCTGGCGAGGGATACGGTAGAGGTAGAGCAGGACCACGCTGGAGATCGCCAGGAGAACCTGTGGCACCGCCTCAAGTCCGACGAACACCGACAGCGCGGCGACCCAGGCCGGCAGGCAACCGAACAGCATGCCCAGGCGCCGGATGCGCGCCAGCTCGATCCAGGCGCCAGGCTCGTCATCACTGTTCAAGCTTTTCTGGGTGGCAATCAGCGCATGCTTGTAGGCGCCAAAGCGCGGCAGGCTGAGGAACATCGACGCCACGCCGGCGATGAACATCGGCATGGCCAGGATCGGGATCAGCGCCTGCAGGTCAGCAAAGGCCCAGGCAAACACCAGCAATGGCGCCAGCGCCACCGCCAGGTACTGCCACCAGGCCAGTTGCAGACGGCGACGCACCTCGGCGCGGGTCACGCCCGTCCGGCCTCGCCCTGGTGCTCGTTGCCCATCATGTGGCCGAGCTTGCCGGCTTTGGTCGCCAGGTAGTGTTTGTTATGCGGGTTGTGGCCGGTGTGCAGCGGCACGCGCTCGGCAACCGGGATACCCATGCCGGTGAGGGCCTTGACCTTGCGCGGGTTGTTGGTCATCAGCCGCAGCGACTTGACCCCCAGGTGCTCGAGCATCGGCTGGCACATGCCATAGTCACGCTGGTCGGCGGCAAAGCCCAGGCGCTCGTTGGCTTCGACGGTATCGGCGCCGCCATCTTGCAGCTCGTAGGCGCGGATCTTGTTCAGAAGGCCAATACCACGGCCCTCCTGGCGCAGGTACAGCAGCACGCCGCGGCCTTCGCGGGCGATTGCCTGCAGGGCCGCCTCGAGTTGCGAACCGCAGTCACAGCGCTGGCTGAACAAGGCATCGCCGGTCAGGCATTCGGAATGCAGGCGCCCCAGCACCGGCTGCCCGTCGGCCACATCACCCAGGCTGAGCACGACGTGCTCGCGGCCGGTGGCTTCATCGAGAAAACCATGCATGGTGAAGGTCGCAAACGGGGTAGGCAGCTTGGAAGCGGCAACAAAAACGACGGGCACGTTGTGCTCCTGATCAGTAACTTGAAAATTGACGTGGGCCGATTGTATCAGCAGCGTGGCGCGGCTGCTTAGGCTGAATTACTGGGCAAACAGATCGAGAAGTTCGATAACGCCTAGTGGCGCTTGCCCGCCCCGTCGAATGGATATGGCTGTTGCCAGTGCGCGAAAATCGCTCGTAATTCACCACTGGCCACCAGTTTGTCCATACGCTGATCGAACAAGGCACGCAATGCCGTGCCCTCGGCGGTACGGCCAAAGGCCAGGTACAGCGGCAGCTCGGCCAGGTGGCTGCGGCGGAACAATTCAGGCTTGGCAGCCTGACCGAGTACATTGTCGACTTCGGTCAGGGCATCGATATAGAAGTCGACACGATCATGCTCAAGCATCGGCAGGATCCCTTCCCGGCGCTGGATCTCGCGGAAATGGCCGACATTGGGCAGGTAGGTCTTGTAGTCATAGCCGCGCACCCAGGCCAGACGGTATTGGCCGAGGTTCTGCTGGCTGGGGACCGGACGGCTTGCCAGGCCCAGGGCATAGATATGATCCATATCGAAATGCCAGCGCGGGTAGAGGTTGTCGGCGTTTTCTTCGTGATAGGAGCCGACCCAGGCATCCGCTTCACCGCGTTTGACCAGGCCTACCGCGCGGCTGTACGGCGCACCTTGGGTGCGGACCTTGACCCCGGCGGGTTCGAACACCTTGCGCAGCACGTCCCAGGCCAGGCCACTGCCATCGGCGTTGGTGTAGTCGAGCCACTCCTCACTGACCAGACGGACCTGGCCAGGCATCGCCAAGGGTGCGTCTGCCGCCTTGACCACACCCGCTGTCACAACCAGCAGCAACAGCAACAGCCGCCATCCCGTCATCGCCCCGCTCCCTCAGGTGAAACTCCATACCAGGACCTGCATGCCCAGCCAGGCAAATACGCCTGCCAACACATCGTCGAGCATGATCCCGACCCCGCCATGGACATGACGGTCAACCCAGCGAATCGGCCAGGGCTTGAGGATGTCGAAGAAACGGAACATCAAGAAACCCGCCAGCAGCCAGAGCCAACCTTCTGGCACCAACCACAGGGTAATCCACATGCCGACCATTTCGTCCCAGACGATCCCTTCATGGTCGTGCACTTTCAGGTCATCGGCGACCTTGCCACACAACCAGACGCCGAACAGCATGGTCAGGCCGAGCATCAGCCAGTAGCCCCAGTCGGGCAGCATCTGCCACAACGGGATAAAAGGCACAGCCACCAGCGAGCCCCAGGTTCCCGGCGCCTTGGGCAAGGTCCCGGAACCGAAGCCGAAGGCCAGGAAGTGCCAGGGGTTGCGCCAGACCGACGGCGGAACGAACTCCGCAGGCACCTGTTTGGGGTGATCGGTCACGGTGTCTCCTTAAAATGTTGATAGCCCCGGATCTGCGGGGTGATGTCTTGGCCGCAATCATCGAGCAGGCGCACGCCGCTGCCGGCACTGGCGCGCCCGACCACATGGATGGGCCAGCCGGCCGCCAGCAGGGGCGCCAGTTCGGCTTCGGGCAGGGTGAAGGCCAGGACGTAATCATCGCCCCCGGCCAGTGCCGCCTGTTGCGCGCCTTCGCGGCCGAGCAAAGCCTGCAGGGCAGCCGACAACGGCAGCCGCTCCAGCTCGACCTGCAATGCCAGGTGCGATGCCTTGGCGATATGCCCGCAATCGGCGAGCAGGCCGTCGGAAATATCCAGTGCCGCCGTAGCCTTGCCGAGCAACGCCTGGCCCAACGCCAGTTGCGGTTGCGGTGACCAGTAATGGCCAAGCAAGGGCTCGGCCTGGGCAGCATCGGCCAAGCGCTCACCCAGCACCAGCGTCAAGGCGCCTGCGGCATTGCCCAGATCGCCGCCGACGCAAAGCAGATCACCTGCCCGCGCACCGCTGCGGGTCAAGGCTTGGCCGGCCGGCACGCGGCCAAACACGGTCATGGTCAGGCTTAGCGGGCCACGGGTGGTGTCGCCGCCAATCAGGCTCAGCTGGCAGTTTTCAGCCATTTGGTTCAAACCGCGGGCATAGGCTTGCAGCCAGTCGGCGCGAACCTCCGGCAGGGTCAGGGCAAGGGTAAAACCGATGGGCGTGGCGCCCATGGCCGCCAGGTCACTGGCCGCGACGGCCAGCGAACGCTGACCGAGCAGAAAAGGGTCGCAGACAGCCGGGAAATGCACCCCGGCCACCAGCGTGTCGGTGGAGATCGCCAGCTGTTCGCCCGGCGGCACGCGGAGCAAGGCGCAATCATCGCCAATGCCCAGCGCCACGCCTTCACCGCCTTGCGCACAGGACGCGGCGGCGAAGTAATGACGGATCAGCTCGAACTCACCCATTGGCACAGAGCGCCGCAATCAGCGCTTGAACGCCTTGACTTCGGCTTCACGCAGGCGTGGTGCCAGCTTGTCGAGCACGCCGTTGACGAACTTGTGGCCGTCGGTGGCGCCAAACACTTTGGCCAGCTCCACACCTTCGTTGATCACAACGCGGTACGGGACATCGACGCGCATCATGAACTCCCAGGTGGACAGGCGCAGCACCGCCAGTTCAACCGGATCGAGCTCTTCAAGGGCCAGGTCCAGGCACGGCTTCAGTGCTTCGTCGATTTCGACTTTTTTCGCAGGAACCCCGTGAAGGATTTCGCGGAAGTAGGCGCCGTCGACATCGGTGAAATCGTTATCGACCCGGAACTGCGCTTCGATCTCGTTCAGCGACTGCTTGGCCATGTGCCATTGGTACAGGGCCTGAGTCGCGAGCTGACGGGCTTCGCGACGCTTGGCGCTTTTCGATGGCTTGCCAGCATCCGCAGGTTTTGGATCGCGCGGGTTGAAACGATCGCTTTCGTCGCTAATCACTTGGCCTCCAACTGCGCCAGCAGGCTGACCATTTCCAGAGCGGACAGGGCAGCTTCGGCGCCCTTGTTGCCGGCCTTGGTGCCGGAACGCTCAATGGCCTGTTCGATCGAGTCGACGGTCAGGACACCGAAGGAGACCGGCACGCCGAACTCCATGGACACCTGGGCCAGGCCCTTGGTGCATTCGCCCGCGACATACTCAAAGTGCGGGGTACCGCCACGGATCACTGCGCCAAGGGCGATGATCGCGGCATATTCGCTTTGCTGGGCGACTTTCTGTGCCACCAGCGGGATTTCGAAGGCACCCGGGGCACGGATGATGGTGATGTCGCTTTCGTTCACACCGTGGCGAACCAGGGCGTCAACGGCACCGCTCACCAGGCTTTCGACGACGAAGCTGTTGAAGCGGCCAACCACCAAAGCATAGCGACCTTTGGGGGCGATGAAGGTACCTTCGATGGTCTTCAGGGTCATTCCGGAGTTCTCATCTTAAAGAGCCAGGCCGCAAACGGGCGGCCTGTGGGGGTTTGGGACACGAATGGCAGCGCGACAAACCGCCTGCTTTATTCGGAGGGCACGTATTCTACAACTTCCAGATCGAATCCGGATATCGCATTGAACTTCATTGGCGAACTCATCAGGCGCATTTTGCGCACGCCGAGGTCACGCAGGATCTGCGAACCGGCACCAACGGTGCTGTAGGTGGTCGGGGTTTTCGCCTGCGATGCAGCATCGGCGCTCTCACGAATGTGAGCCAGCAGCACGTCGCCATCGAGCGGGTGACCGAGCAGCAGCACCACACCGCTGCCAGCGTCTGCAACGGCGCTCATGGCCGCGCGCAGGCTCCAGCGACCCGGTTGCTTGACCATCAGCAGGTCGCGCAGCGGGTCCATGTTGTGCACCCGTACCAGGGTCGGCTCTTCGGCGCAGATGTTGCCCAGGGTCAGCGCCATGTGCACGTCGCCCTCGACCGAATCACGGTAGGTGACCAGGTTGAAATGCCCCAGTTCGCTGTCCAGCGGCTGCTCGGAAACCCGCTGAACGGTACGTTCGTGGATCATCCGGTAGTGGATCAGGTCGGCGATGGTGCCGATCTTGATGTTGTGTTCGGCGGCGAAGGTTTCCAGTTCGGCGCGACGGGACATGGTGCCGTCGTCGTTCATCACCTCGCAGATCACCCCGCTCGGCTCGAAACCGGCCATGCGCGCCAGGTCGCAGGCAGCTTCGGTGTGGCCGGCACGGGCCAGGGTACCGCCCGGCTGGGCCATCAACGGGAAGATGTGGCCAGGGCTGACGATGTCTTCGGCCTTGGCATCACGGGCGGCGGCCGCCTGTACGGTGCGTGCGCGGTCGGCAGCGGAAATGCCGGTGGTAACCCCGGTGGCGGCCTCGATCGACACGGTGAACTTGGTGCCGAAGCCCGAGCCATTGCGCGGCGCCATCAGCGGCAGCTTGAGCGTTTCGCAGCGCTCGCGCGACATTGGCATGCAGATCAGGCCGCGGGCGTGCTTGGCCATGAAGTTGATGTGCTCGGCCTTGCAGCACTCGGCGGCCATGATCAGGTCGCCTTCATTCTCGCGGTCTTCGTCATCCATGAGGATGACCATTTTGCCCTGGCGGATGTCTTCGACCAGTTCTTCGATACTGTTGAGCGCCACTGGGCACCCCCTTTCAAATCAGGATTTCAGGTAGCCGTTGGCGGCCAGGAAACTTTCGGTGATACCGCTGCCTTTGCTCGGCTCGGCGGCCTTGTCACCCAGCAGCAGACGCTCCAGGTAACGTGCCAGCAGGTCGACCTCAAGGTTCACCCGACGACCTGGACGGTAGTCGGCCATGATGGTTTCGGCCAGGGTGTGCGGGACGATGGTCAGCTCGAACTCGGCGCCATCGACGACGTTCACTGTCAGGCTGGTACCGTCGACGGTGATCGAGCCCTTGTGGGCAATGTACTTGGCCAGCTCTTTGGGGGCACGAATGCGGAACTGGATGGCGCGGGCGTTATCGCTGCGCGACACCACTTCGCCAACGCCGTCGACATGGCCGCTGACCAGGTGACCGCCCAGGCGGGTGGTCGGCGTCAGGGCCTTTTCCAGGTTGACCCGGCTGCCGCTTTTGAGCTCGTTGAAGGCGGTGCAGTCGAGGGTTTCGCGGCTGACGTCGGCCCAGAAGCCATCGCCAGGCAGCTCGACCGCGGTCAGGCACACGCCGTTGACGGCGATGCTGTCGCCCAGCTTGACGTCGCCCAGGTCGAGCTTGCCGGTTTCGACATACACCCGCACGTCACCACCCTTGGGGGTCAGGGAACGGATGCTGCCAATCGATTCGATGATGCCGGTGAACATGGAGTCCTCCTCGAGAACAGGGCTGCGCGGGGCGCTAGCCGCAAATTATACGCCGGGCGCGGGCTTCGGCACGGCCGTGACTCGCCAGTCATCGCCTACCGCGCGCATTTCGGTGATCTGCAAATAGGGCGCCTGGCTCATGGTTTCCAGTGGCCAGTCGAGTAACGGCCGGGCACTGGAGCCGAGAATGCGCCCGGCGACAAAAATCTGGTACTCGTCGATCAGGCCTTGGCGGGCAAAGGCACCGACCAGGCCGGCACCGGCCTCGACCAGCACTTCATTGACCCCACGGGCTGCCAGCTCGAGCATCAATGCCGGCAAGTCGACGCGACCCTCGCTGCCGGGCAGGCGCAGCAGCTCATGGCCGGCCTGGGCATAACGCGAGTCGGCTTCGGCGGCGGTTACCACCAGGGCCGGCCCGGCTTGAAAAAATGGCGCATCGAGCGGCACACGCAAACGGCCGTCGATCAACACCCGTAGCGGCGCACGGGCCAGGGCCAGCGCGGTGGTTTGCGGGTCCAGCCCGAGCTCGTCACCGCGCACGGTCATCCGCGCGTTGTCGGCCAGTACGCTTTCGGCGCTGGTCAGCACCACGCTTGAGCGCGCACGCAAGCGCTGCACCGCCGAGCGCGCCGCCGGGCCGGTAATCCACTGGCTCTCGCCACTGGCCATGGCCGTGCGCCCGTCCAGGCTCATCGCAAGCTTGGCCCGCACGAACGGCAGGCCGTGCTCCATGCGCTTGAGAAAGCCCGGGTTCAAGGTGCGGGCCTCGGCTTCGAGCACACCGCTGGCAACCTCGATACCCGCATCAGCCAGGCGCTTGAGGCCTTGGCCGGCAACCTGCGGATTAGGATCCTGCATGGCCGCCACCACCCGCGCCACGCCGGCCTTGACCAGCGCCTCGGCACAGGGCGGCGTGCGCCCGTGGTGGCTGCATGGCTCAAGGGTGACGTACGCACAAGCGCCACGGGCCAGCTCGCCGGCCTGGCGCAACGCGTGTACTTCGGCATGGGGTTCGCCGGCACGCACGTGCCAGCCTTCGCCGACGACCTGGCCGTCACGGACGATCACACAACCGACGCGCGGGTTCGGGTGGGTGGAGTACAGGCCCTTGCGGGCCAACTCGATGGCCCGGACCATGTAGTGCGCATCAAGTACCGCGCGTTCGCTGGACATGCTCACTCTTTAGCCGGCACGCGGGCCAGGCGGTCGATTTCTTCACGGAACTCGTTGAGGTCCTGGAAACGCCGGTACACGGAGGCGAAGCGGATATAGGCGACCTCATCGAGCTTCTGCAGCTCGGCCATGACCAGTTCGCCGACGACCAGCGACTTGATCTCGCGCTCGCCGGTGGCCCGCAACTTGTGCTTGATATGCGCCAGCGCCGCTTCCAGGCGCTCGACACTGACCGGGCGTTTTTCCAGGGCGCGCTGCATACCCGCGCGCAGTTTTTCCTCGTCGAAGGGCTGGCGGCTGCCGTCCTGCTTGATCAGCCGGGGCAGAACCAGTTCGGCGGTTTCGAAGGTGGTGAAGCGCTCACCGCAGGCAACGCATTCGCGCCGACGGCGCACTTGCTCGCCCTCGGCAACCAGTCGCGAGTCGATGACCTTGGTGTCGTTGGCACCGCAGAAGGGACAGTGCATGGTGGCAGGCAACAAAAAAAGGGAGGGCCATGGTAGCGCATCCCACTGGCAAGACAAGCCAAAGGGGTTACCATCCAGTGAGGAAATATGCCGCGAAGGAATTCCCCATGCCATTAAGAGCGCTTGTCGTGCTCAGTTTTGCCGCCGTGCTGGCCGCGTGCAGCAGCGATAAACCCCAGCCTGCAGCGGCGCCCAAAGCCCCTGTAGCAAGCAAACCGGCCAAAGAGCTCGGGCCTTTGCCGGCCTATCAGCGCGAGCTGAGCGGGACCTTGCTCAATATTCCGGTGGGCGCCGAAGTCGAACTGGCCCTGCTGGTGATCGATGAACGGGGGCGCCCGCAAGGCCTGCTGGCCAGCAGCACGCTCAGCGGCAATGGCCTGGACCTGCCGTTTCGCCTGCGCTTCAACCCCGAGGCCTTCCCGGCCGGTGCGCGGGTCGAACTGCGTGGCCGCGCGAGCAAATCCGGGCAACTGATTCTGCACCTGCCGCCGCTGCGTATCGCCCAGGCCCAAACCCAGGCCACCGGCCCGTTGCGCTTCGAAAAGGCGCCATGATGGCACCGGCGCCGCTGCAACAGGCCTTGAGTGAACTGCTGGGTGACGCGCAACTGGTGGTCAGTGAACTGCCCGAGTGCGCGCTCAAGTTGTGGTTGATCGATGCCCAGAACATGGACCGCGCCTTCAGCGCCGAAGAAACCCGGCGCATCCTCCACGAGCCGCCGTACTGGAGCTTCTGCTGGGCCAGCGGCCTGGCCATGGCGCGCTATCTGGACCAGCATCGGCACTGGGTCGAGGGTAAGCGGGTACTGGACTTTGGCGCAGGCTCCGGCATTGTCGGCATTGCCGCAGCCAAGGCCGGCGCGCGTGAAGTGGTCGCCTGCGATCTCGACCCACTGGCGCTGCAGGCCTGCCGGGCCAATGCCGCGCTCAACGAAGTGGAACTGAGCTATTCCAGCGACTTCTTCCAGGAAGCCGACCGTTTTGACCTGATCCTGGTCGCCGACGTGCTCTACGACCGCGCCAACCTGCCGCTGCTGGATGAATTCCTCAACCGTGGCCAGCAGGCCCTGGTGGCCGACTCACGGGTACGGGACTTCAGCCATCCGCTGTACCAGTCGCTGGGTGTGCTCGATGCCCTGACCCTGCCGGACCTGGCCGAGCCCCACGAATTCCGCCGGGTCAGCCTGTACCACGCCAGCCGCCAGCCTTTATAGTGATGCCATTCACGGATTTTCGAGAGTCGCGATGAACCCTGCTACCCCGTACATTTTCGACGCCACTGCCGCCGATTTCGATCAGTCGGTGCTCCAGAACTCTTTCCACAAACCGGTGCTGGTCGACTTCTGGGCCGAGTGGTGCGCACCGTGCAAGGCGCTGATGCCGCTGCTGGCGCAGATCACCGAGAGCTATCAGGGCGAACTGCTGCTGGCCAAGGTCAACTGCGATATCGAGCAGGACATCGTCGCCCGCTTCGGTATCCGCAGCCTGCCGACCGTGGTGCTGTTCAAGGATGGCCAGCCGGTGGACGGCTTTGCCGGCGCCCAACCGGAGTCGGCGATTCGCGCCCTGCTCGAACCCCACGTAAAACTGCCGCCACCCGCTGCCGCCGACCCGCTGGAACAGGCCCAGGCACTGTTTGCCGAAGGGCGCTTCAGCGAAGCCGAGAGCACCCTCAAGGCACTGCTCACTGAAGACAACAGCAATGCCGGCGCGCTGATCCTCTACGCCCGCTGCCTGGCTGAACGGGGCGAGCTGGGTGAGGCGCAGATCGTGCTCGACTCGGTCAAGAGCGATGAGCACAAGGCCGCCCTCGCCGGCGCCAAGGCGCAGCTGACCTTCCTGGGCCTGGCCGCCAACCTGCCGGAAGTCGCCGACCTGAAAGCGCGCCTGGCGCAGAATGGCGAAGATGATGAAGCCGCGTACCAGTTGTGCATCCAGCAGTTGTCGCGCCAGCAGTACGAGGCGGCGCTGGAAGGCTTGCTCAAGCTGTTCAAGCGCAACCGTGGCTATGACAGCGGGCTGCCGCACAAGACCTTGCTGCAGGTGTTCGACCTGCTGGGTAATGACCATCCGCTGGTCGGCACCTACCGCCGCAAGTTGTTTGCTGCCTTGTATTGAATTGATCACGGGGCAAGCCCGCTCCTACTGATTTTGTAGGAGCGGGCTTGCCCCGCGATACCCTTGTCACCCCAGCCAGTGATAAACCGGCGCGTCCGCCCCGCTTTCCACCTTCACCTCGGCACTGTGGCGCAGGCGCACCAGCAGCCGCTTGCCCGCCGCAGTATTGCCCGCCAACCCTTCCAGATGTTCAAGCAACTCCGGCCCGTTGAGCTGCCCGGCCTTGCGCAGCACCTCGCGCGCCGCCTGCCATAGCGCATCATCCGGCCGCGCCGCTGCCACGGGAGCGGTAGCCAGCGCTGGCGCTGGCGCCACAGCAGCCAACTGACCGCCCAGTTGCGCCCATTCCGCCGGGTCCAGCTCCAGGGTCAGGTCTACCGGCCAGTCGCCGATGTGTCCGCGAATTCGCATGGGGTTGTCCTTGTACGCAATCAATGGGCCCATGCTCCCACGCCAACGCCTCATCGCCAAGCACACTGGCGCGCGCCGAACAAGTTGTTATAACATTACCAAACCCATCCAGTGCCTCCGCGGAGTCCATCCATGCGTCGTCTGTTGCTTGCCTTGCCGTTTGCCTTGTTGCCCCTGGCCGTCGCTCATGCCCACGACGATCACGACCATGATCATGACCACGCCCATGGCAGCCTCGCCGCCCATGAGCACGGCGTCGCCCGCCTGAATGTGGTACTGGACGACAAGACCCTGGAGCTGGAGCTGGACAGCCCGGCGATGAATCTGGTGGGCTTTGAGCACCCGGCCACCAGCGTCGCCGACAAGGCCAAGGTCGCGAGTGTGCGCACACAATTGGAAAAACCATTGGCCCTGTTCGGCCTGGCCAAGGCGGCCAACTGCAGCGAAAGTGATCAAGCGCTGGAAAGCCCGCTGTTTGGCGACAAACCGGCAGCCGATGACGATGGCGACGAGCACGAAGGCCATGACCACAGTGAAGTCCATGCCCATTACCGGCTGGCCTGCGACAATCCTGGCGAGCTCAAGAGCCTCGACCTGAGCCCGTTGTTCAACGCCTTCCCTGCCACCCGGAAAATTGCGCTACAACTGATCGGACCGAACGGCCAGCAAGGTGTCGAAGCGACCCCGGCCAAGGCCACGATCAACTTCTGATAGCCCTTTTGCAGCGAAACGCCCGGGGTAACCCGGGCGTTCATTTATGAGCCAGGCACTGATTGAACTGACCGACCTGGGCTTTGCCTGGCCGGGCCAAGCCCCCTTGCTGGATATTCCCGCCCTGCGCCTGGACGCTGGCGAATCGCTGTTTCTCAAAGGCCCCAGTGGCAGCGGCAAGACTACCCTGCTCGGCCTGCTCAGTGGCGTGCAAAAGCCCGATCGCGGCAGCATCCGCCTGCTCGGCCAGGACTTGAGCGAATTGAAGCTGGCCGCCCGCGACCGCTTCCGGGTCGATCACACCGGCTACATTTTCCAGCAGTTCAACCTGCTGCCGTTCCTCTCGGTACGGGAGAACGTTGAACTGCCCTGTCGCTTCTCGCGCAGCCGCGCGCAACGCGCCGCCGAGCGCCACGGCAGCATCGACCAGGCCGCCGCCAGCCTGCTCGCGCATCTGGGCTTGAAGGACCCGGCGCTGCTCGCGCGCCGTGCCGACAGCCTGTCGATCGGCCAGCAGCAGCGTGTCGCCGCCGCCCGGGCATTGATCGGCCAGCCGGAACTGGTGATCGCTGACGAGCCGACGTCGGCCCTCGATGCCGACACCCGTGAAGCCTTCATCCGCCTGCTGTTCGCCGAGTGCCGTGCGGCCGGCTCCAGCCTGTTGTTCGTCAGCCACGACCAGAGCCTGGCGCCATTGTTCGACCGTCAGTTGTCCCTTGCCGAACTCAACCGCGCGGCGCAGCCGGGCAACGACCTGGAGGCCTGATGTACCTGCTCCGCCTTGCCCTGGCCAGCCTGGCCAACCGCCGCTTCACCGCGTTTTTGACCGCCTTCGCCATCGCCCTGTCAGTCTGCCTGCTGCTGGCGGTCGAGCGGGTGCGCACCGAAGCCCGCGCCAGTTTTGCCAGCACCATCAGCGGCACCGACCTGATCGTCGGCGCCCGTTCAGGTTCGGTGAACCTGCTGCTGTACTCGGTGTTTCGCATCGGCAACGCCACCAACAACATCCGCTGGGAAAGCTTCGAGCACTACGCCAGCGACAAACGGGTGAAGTGGGCCATCCCCATCTCCCTGGGCGATTCGCACCGCGGCTACCGGGTAATGGGGACCGACGCGCGCTACTTCGAGCACTACCAGTACGGCCGCAAGCAGAACCTGCAACTGGCCGAAGGCCGAGCCTTTGCCAGTGATCCGTTCGAGGTGGTGCTGGGTGCTGAAGTGGCCGACGCCCTGCACTACAAACTTGGCGACAAGCTGGTGCTGGCCCATGGTGTGGCGGCCATCAGCCTGGTCAAGCACGACGACAAGCCCTTCACCGTGGTCGGCGTGCTGCAACGCACCGGCACCCCGGTCGACCGTACCCTGCACATCAGCCTGGGCGGCATGCAAGCCATCCACATCGACTGGCACAACGGCATGCCGGCCCGTGGTGCCGGGCGTATCAGCGCCGAGCAGGCACGCAACATGGATCTCAAGCCCGCAGCCATCACCGCCTTCATGCTGGGCCTGAACAACAAGGTGGCCACCTTCAGCCTGCAACGGGAAATCAACGACTACCGCGGCGAACCGCTGCTGGCGATCCTCCCGGGCGTAGCCCTGCAAGAGCTCTGGAGCCTGATGGGGACTGCCGAGCAGGCGCTGTTCGTGGTCTCGCTGTTTGTGGTGCTGACTGGCCTGATCGGCATGCTCACGGCGATCCTCACCAGCCTCAATGAGCGGCGCCGGGAAATGGCCATCCTGCGCTCGGTGGGCGCCCGCCCCTGGCACATTGCCGGGCTGCTGGTGCTCGAAGCGCTGGCCCTGGCGCTGGCGGGTATCGTCGCCGGGCTGGGCTTGCTGTACGCCGGCATCGCCCTGGCTCAGGGCTACGTGCAAGCCAACTACGGCCTGTTGCTGCCCCTGGCCTGGCCCAGCGCCCACGAGTGGGCCCTGCTCGGCATCATTCTTGGCGCCGCCCTGCTGATGGGCAGCGTGCCGGCCTGGCGCGCCTATCGTCAGTCACTGGCCGACGGCCTGTCCATTCACCTGTGAGCACTTCGATGACCCGCGCCCTGCTGCTGTCACTGCTGTTGATCGCCGCCCCTTCATGGGCGGCCGAACCCCGTACCCTGGAATGGCAGCAACTGATCCCGGCCGGGGCGCCGGTGATCCAGCCGCAGTTGGCGCCGCTGCACGACCTCTCGCAGTTGAGCGATGCCCTGGCCGCGGAAGCGGCGCCAGCAGCGCGGCAAACCGCACCGAATGCCCCGGTGGTCAAGGCCCTGGATGGCCAACAGGTAAAACTGCCGGGCTATATCGTGCCGCTGGAAGTCAGCGAGGCAGGCCGCACCACCGAGTTCCTGCTGGTGCCCTACTACGGCGCCTGCATCCATGTGCCGCCACCGCCATCGAACCAGATCGTTCACATCTTCAGCGAGATCGGGGTGAAGGTCGAAGACCTCTACCAGCCTTACTGGATCGAAGGCCAGATGCAGGTCAAGGCCACCAGCAGTGAGCTGGCCGATGCCGGGTATCAGATGGAAGCCGAGAAAATTTACGCATACGAGCTAGAATAAATGGCCGCTTGCAGGGCTTTAGCGATTTCATTGAGCTGAATCAAAAATCGCCGTCCGTCAGCTCCTTACCATTGGACTCATTAAATTCTAAACGTCCTTTGGGAGCTTCCATGAACAAGTCCTTGCTTGGCGCCTCGCTCGTTGCTCTGGCGCTTGCAGCCCCTGTTGCCCACGCCCACCAGGCTGGCGACTTCATCCTGCGTGCCGGCGCGATCACCACCGCTCCCAACGAAAACAGCGGCGACATCAAGCTAGACGGCACCAAGATGTCCGGCACCAAGGCAACCCTGGACAGCGACACCCAGCTGGGCCTGGCCTTCGCCTACATGCTGACCGACCATATCGGCCTCGAGCTGCTGGCCGCCACCCCGTTCCAGCACACCGTTGGCGTCAAGGGCCTGGGCGCTGGCCTGGACGGCAAGCTGGGCGACATCAAGCAACTGCCACCGACCCTGTCGCTGCAGTACTACCCGATGGAAGCTTCGTCGAAGTTCCAGCCTTATGCCGGTATCGGTCTGAACTACACCATGTTCTTTGACGAAGACCTGAGCAGCAACCGCAAGGCTCAAGGCTTCAGCAACATGAAGTTGAAAGATTCGGTCGGCCTGGCGGGTCAGTTGGGCATGGACTACATGATCAACGACAACTTCCTGATCAACGCCGCGGTCTGGTACATCGACATCGACACCAAGGCCACCATCGACGGCCCAAGCGCCCTGGGCGTCGGCAAGACCAAGGTCGACGTGGATGTCGATCCATGGGTCTACATGGTTGGCGTGGGTTACAAGTTCTAAGCGTCGTCTAAACGCACATCGCGGGGCAAGCCCGCTCCTACAAAGACAGGTAGGAGCGGGCTTGCCCCGCGATGCTTTTCAGCGTCCTAGCAGACGCGCCAGCCCGACCACCAATGGCGTCGGCTCGGGAACGTCAAAGCGCGTCAGCAAGCGCTGATTGTTCGCCCGCGAATGGCGAATGTCACCCGAACGCGCCGGCCCGTAGCTGATCGCTGGCAGATCACCGACCACCGACTTCAGCGCCGCCAGCAACTGGTTCAATGAAGTTGCCTGATTCAGGCCAATGTTCACCGCCCCCTCTGCGACTGCTGCCATCTCCAGTGCCTGGACCATTACCGAGACCAGATCACCGACATAAAGAAAGTCGCGGGTCTGCTCGCCATCGCCAAACAAGGTTATCGGCGTACCGTTCAAGGCACGCTCGCAGAAAATGCTGATGACCCCGGAATATGGCGAGGACGGATCCTGGCGTGGGCCGAAGATATTGAAGAAACGGAACACCACCGGTTCCAGACCATGCTGGCGACGGTAGAAGTCCAGGTACTGCTCACTGGCCAGCTTGTCCACGGCATAAGGCGTCAACGGCGCCTTGACGGTGTCTTCATCGATTGACTGACCCTCGCCGTTGTTGCCGTAGACCGCGGCGCTGGAGGCAAACAGCACGCGCTTGATGCCGTTCAGGCGCATGGCCTCGCAAACATTGAGGGTGCCGATGAAGTTGCTCTGGTGGGTTTTCACCGGGTCATCCACCGAGGCTTGCACCGAGGCGACAGCGGCCAGGTGCACGACAGCCTGGCAACCGGCCGCAGCGCGTTTGACCAGTTCGGCATCGGCGACATCGCCTTCGACCAGTTGCAGACGCGGGTTGTCCATCTGCAGGTTGCTGCGCTTGCCGGACGACAGGTCGTCGAGGATGCGCACCGCATAGCCTTTTTCCAGCAGCGCATCGCTGAGGTGGGAACCAATGAAGCCGGCACCGCCGGTGATCAGAATAGGGGCATCAGCCATGACGATAGAAACGATCCAGTAAGGGCGGCAAACCGGCGCGCCAGGCGCGAGGCTTGATGCCAAAGGTATGGAGAATTTTCTTGCAGGCCAGCACGGCATGCTGCGGTTCTTCACTGGCGTCCGGGCGCGCGGCGTGGGCCTGCGCAGTCGGTGCCTGGACCGCCAGCTTATGCAACTGGGCAGCTTCAGTGAGGATAGCCTGTCCCAGCGCCAGCGGCGTGGTCGCCTCGTTGCCGGCGTAGTGATAGGTACCCCACAAAGGTGCGGCGCAATCGAGCTGCTTGAGCACTGAAAGGATGACCCGCGCGGCGTCATCCACCGGTGTCGGGTTGCCACGCCGGTCATCGGCCAGCAACAACTCCTGCGGTTGCTCGGCGCGGGTCAGAAAGCGCCCGAGCACACCATCAATGCTCTCATCAAGGACCCAGCCAAAGCGCAACAGCACATGTTGCGGGCAGGTGGCGCGCACGCTCTGCTCGATGCGCCACAGGGCCTGGCCACGCAGGCCCAACGGCACCGGTTCGTCCTTCTCGCTGTAGGCGGTGGCCCGCGAGCCATCGAAGACCCGGTAGCTGGACGGCTGGACAAGAATGATGTTGTGGTGCTGACACAGTTCGGACAGGCGCTCGACGGCGCGCTCCTGCTGGGCCAGGCGCTGCTCGCTGACCGCTTCGGCCTGGAACCAGTCGAAATAGTAGGCCAGGTTGATCAGCGCATCGGGGCGGGTATCGTCGAGCAGCTGGGTCAGGCTGGCCGGATCCCAGCCGCTGTCCGGCGGGCGTGGCGCCAGAAAGCCGATATCTTCCTCGGCCCCGAGTCGAATCAGCGCTTGCCCGAGGGCACTTCCACCACCCAACAGCATCAGGCGCATTCGCATAGAGTCAGCAGGTCCGATCAGATTATTGGAAGAAAGCCTTCATTTTGCGGTTTCCGGCAGGGGAAGTCCAACACAGGGGTGCGCAGCTCGCGCGGCATTGCGTCAAGGCTGAAGAATATTCTGCACTTACACAAATCCGGAAACTGCCTATACTGCGCCCGGAATTAGCTGACTGCCCTGAATGGATTAACCAGGAGGATAGTTAGCTTATTCGTTCGCCGGAGGCCAGACGCTCAGCCTGACACCCGGCCGGCACGGATTGCCAGATAAAACCAATAACAAAGGAATGTTTCCCATGCAGGATTCGGAAGTCGCGTACCTGAAATTCGATCAGGACCAGGCCCGCACGCTGGCTGCTGCCAGCCAGTATCTCGCAGACCTCGGCGGCCCTCAGGCACCCGGCGTCGCCAGCCAGGCCCGCCAGTGGGCGCAGCGCCTGCAGCCTATCCTCGATGCCAGCCAGAAAGCTGTTCTGCAACGCTTTGCCGATGGCCAGCTGTCAGCCCTGATGTGTTCGCAGATGACCTGCCCGGGGAGCGACCCTGTGCCCGAACACCTGCCGCAACTGGCCACCCTGGCCCAGAGCGAACGCTGCCTGTACCTGGCCTCGCGTAACCAGTTGCTGCTGGCGCTGGCGAGCTACCGTGCTTTTGCCTTCGATATCGATAACGAGGGCCAGATTGTGCGCCTGGTCGGTAACTTCAAAGGTGGCGGCAGCGTGCCCCGGCCCGGCGAGGAGCACAACACCCGGATCGAACTCAGCTCTCACGCCGGACTGCGCCTGGGGCCGCACACCGAAGCCCCCTACAACTGCTCGGTTGTCGCCCGTGAAGGCCGCTCGCCCGCCCCCTCGGCACTGATCCTCTCCGCCCGCTGGAACCCGGCCAACGAACCGACCCGGATCATCCCGCTGCGCGGCATCCTCGAACAATTGGGCAGCCTGCATGCACTGGCGCTGACTTCGGCGTCCTTCGACTTCACCCGCAGCGACTGCTTCGTGGCCGGCCAAGGCGATGCCGGCAAGGCCACTACCATGCTGCAATTCGATCCCAATGGCGGTTTCAGCCTGCGCTACAACTCGTATCGTTTCTCGCTCAACGATCACGCCAGCGACGCTGCCGCCCGCGCATTCGACGCCTTCCAGGCCCTGGTCAGGGACGCCCAGCCCTTGCCGTTCGTGCTCCAGCCCGACACCGCATTGCTGGTCAACAACAACCGCGCCCTGCACGGGCGCGACATTCTCCAGGACAACCGGCGCCTGCTGGTGCGCCTGTTCGGGTACTCGCGCTTCGCGAGCCCGGTAGTGCTCAATGACGACCCGCTGCTGGTGCGTGGCTGAACAAGGAAACCACCCAGATGATGGAAATTGATATCCCCCTGTTGCTGACCCTGGCGTCGGTGGCGCTGATGGCCGGCTTTTTCGACGCCATCGCCGGCGGTGGCGGCCTGATCACCCTGCCGGTGCTGTTCGTTGCCGGCATCGACCCGCTGGCGGCGATCGCCACCAACAAGTTCCAGGCCGCATCGGCCACGGTCTCGGCCACGGTTGCCTTCGCCCGCAAGGGCATGATCGACTGGAAGCGCGGCCTGCCGATGGCCGCCATGTCGTTTGCCGGCGGCGCCCTGGGGGCGTTGTCGGTCAGCCTGGTGCCCAAGAGCTTCCTACAGGCCTGCGTACCGGTGTTGCTGATCCTGGTGGCCGCCTACTTTGCCTTCAGCCCCAAGCCGGACGAGCAGCAGCGCAAGGCGAGGATTTCGATCAGCCTGTTCTGCCTGGCGGTGGCGCCTGTGATCGGCTTCTACGACGGGGTGTTCGGCCCGGGGGTGGGTTCGTTTTTCATGGTTGCCTGCGTGATCCTGCTTGGCCAGCCGATGCTACGTGCGGTATGCAACAGCAAGCTGCTCAATGCCGCCTGCAACCTCGGCGCGCTGTCGGTGTTTTCGCTCAGCGGGGCCATCGTCTGGCCCCTGGCCCTGGCGATGGCCTGCGCGGCCTTCGTCGGCGCGCAACTGGGGGCTCGCTGCGCGGTGCATTTCGGTCCTAAACTGATCAAGCCGCTGCTGGTCTGCGTATGCTGCATCATGGCTCTCAAGCTGTTGCTCAGCACCGGCAACCCACTTGGCGAATGGCTGCATCATCAGTTCCTCTAGGCGGTGTCCATGCACCTTGAAACGATTTCGACGCAACGCTCCACCTGGCAATACGATGAACCCGCGCCGGCTGCCGAGCGCTTCATCAGCGAAACCTTCGACGGCTTCCAGCAACAGGCGCGGCTGCTGATACCCGATCAGGAGCGCGCCGCGCCACTGTTCGTGATCGGTGGCGCGCGCTCTGATTTCACCCGCCTCAACCCGCTGCTGTATCGCTTGCAACAGCAGGGTATCGGCTCGCTGACCGGCAACCTCTCAGGCCACAGCCTGGCGGCCGAGCCCGGCGCGCCACAGCCGTCGCTGACCACCAACCTGGAGGAGGCGCAGCGCTTTCACCGGCATATCGCCGAGCATTGCCAGACCCTGCTCGGCCACAGCCTCGGCGGCGCCATCGCGCTGAAACTGGCCGCGCAAACACCGGCCATCGACAAGCTGGTGCTGATCTGCCCGGCGGTTTACCCGGATGCCGCCCACCAGGCGCCCTTCGGCCCGGCCTTCACCGAGGCGATCCGCCAGCCCTACGGGTTTCTCGACTGCGACAGCTACGAATTCCTGCGCAAGTTCCAAGGCCGGGTGCTGCTGGTGATCGGCGAGTTCGACGGGCTCAACTCCAGGGCTTACGGGCAAGGCGAAGGCACCTCGGCCGGCACCTTGTGGCTGGCCGGCGCCCAGCGTTACAGCCCGATCCCCGAAGAAGTCACCCAGGCCCTGCTGCGCGCAGTGCCGGCGCCGCACCTTGAGTGCCTGCTGCTGACCGACTGCGATCACGGCATCGCCGCGCACCTGCGTGACAAGCCGGCCGTGGCCGATCAGGTGGCGCAGGTGGTGGCGGAATTCATTCTCGGCTGAGCGCGGTTACTCGATCTCGAACAGGCCGTTGCGGATCGGCCCGGCGCTCAGGCGCTCGCGTACATCGTCGTCGATCCGCGGGTCGTCCGGGCGGTACAGCTTGACCTGGCGGTAAGCGCTGATGCGGTTGATCTCGGGGCCCAGGTACTCCCACACCACCCGGGTGCAGGCCGGGGTGCGTCGGTCACCGCTGGAAACCCCGGTCTTGAGGCCGTTGAGGCGGGTGATGCGGCTCTTGAAGCTGGGGATCAGGATGGTCTGGCTCATCTCGTTGACGGTCAGCGATTCGTAGTCGAGCAAAAACAGGCGGTCCTGCAGCTGGAACGCCGCACCCAGGTAGCGGCAACGCACCCAGTCTTCGGCCTGCACATCGGTGCTGCTGGAGCGCTCCTGACGTTCCTGGCGCTCGAACAAAAAGCTGCCGCGCTCCTCACGCAGGTGCACCAGCGACAGCAGGATCGAGCCCGGTACCGACATGCAGTTGGAGTATTCGAAGTAGTAACCGCAGTAGCGCGACAGGTTGCCGGCATGTTCGCGCAACGGCCGCAGCAGTTCGACCAGTGGGTCATCCTGGCTTTGCACAAGGTTGATGGCGCTGCGGGCACCGATCAGGCGGGCGAACTGTTCCGGTGGCAAACCCAGCTCGTAATCCTCGACACCGAAAAAATCGCCGATGCGCTTGAGGTTGTATGCCGTCGGCTGGCTCTGCCCGCTCAGGTACTTGTTGAACTGCGCGCGGTTGATCGACAGCTGCCGGCAAACTTCCGAGATAGAGCGGTAGTGGCTGCAGGCAAGCTTGAGATTGGTGCCGAGATATTCGCTCATATGAGCCGTTCCAGGTGATGCGACAGGCGCCAGTTTAGCATCAAGTCGCATCAACTGAGAGCAACCCGCGAAATTGTAACCAACCTTGTCATGACCAACCATGCGCCCCCATGGATACGGCGCATCGACGCCGGCCTGTCGTCTTTCATGCGAAGAATAAGAATCGAGGTATTACATGCTCGAAGCGCTCAACGATTTCCTCTCGGGGAAACTCCTCATCGTGCTTATCGTCGGACTCGGCAGCTATTTCACCCTGCGCTCCCGTTTCGTCCAGTTCCGCCATTTCGGCCACATGTTCAGCGTCTTCAAGGAATCCCTTCGCGGCCAGGCAGGCCAACTGAGCTCGTTCCAGGCGCTGATGCTGAGCCTGGCAGGCCGTGTCGGTGCCGGCAACATCGCTGGTGTCGGCATTGCGGTTACCCTGGGCGGCCCGGGTGCGGTGTTCTGGATGTGGGTCACCGCACTGGTGGGCATGTCCAGCAGCTTTTTTGAGTGCACCCTGGCCCAGGTTTACAAGCGTAGCGACGGTGATGGCCTGTACCGTGGCGGCCCGGCCTACTACATCCAGCACGGCCTGAAGCTGCGCTGGATGGCGGTGGTGTTCGCAATCCTGCTGCTGGTGACCTATGGCTTCACCTTCAACGGCCTGCAGTCCTACACCGTGACCCACTCGCTGCAGAACGCTTTCGGCTTCGAGCCGCAGTACACCGGTATCGCCCTGGCCGCCCTGCTCGGCCTGGTGTTCATCGGTGGCATCAAGCGTATTGCCTCGGTGTCCGATCTGCTGGTACCGGTCAAGACCCTGGCTTACATCGGCGTCACCCTGTACGTGATCTTCACCCAGATCGAACACGTACCGGCCATGCTCGAGACCATCATCAAGAGCGCGTTCGGCCTTGATCCGGCGTTTGCCGGCCTGCTCGGCAGCGCCATTGTCATGGGTGTGAAGCGTGGCGTGTTCGCCAACGAAGCCGGCCTTGGCAGTGCGCCCAACGTCGCCGCCGTCGCGGCGGTACGCCACCCGGCGGCCCAGGGCGTAGTTCAGGCCTTCTCGGTGTTCCTCGATACCTTCGTGATCTGCACCTGCACCGCGCTGCTGATCCTGCTCTCGGGCTTCTACACCCCAGGCTTCGAAGGTGACGGCATCGCCCTGACCCAGAACTCCCTGGCCGCAGTGGTCGGTGACTGGGGGCGGATCTTCGTCAGCGTGGCCCTGTCGTTGTTCGTCTTCACCTGCATCCTCTACAACTACTACCTGGGTGAAACCAGCCTGCAGTTCTTCACCCGCAATCGCCTGGTGCTGCTGGCCTACCGCGGCCTGGTACTGCTGCTGATCCTCTGGGGCTCGGTGCAAAACCTGTCGACCGTGTTCGCCTTTGCCGACATCACCATGACCTGCCTGGCGTTCGTCAACCTGGTGGCCCTGGCCCTGCTGTTCAAGGTCGGCCTGCGCGTGATGCGCGACTACGACGAACAGCGCCGCGCCGGTATCGCCCAGCCGGTGTTCGATGCGTCGAAGTTTTCCGACCTCGACCTGGACCCGCAAGCCTGGCCGGTCAAGCCGGTTGCTGAAGCCGAGGCTGAAGTGGCTGTCGGTCAGGCTCAGACCCAGCGCTGATCCATACTGCAGAAAAAGCCGCCCCGTTCGTGGGCGGCTTCTCCCTCCCCCGCTTTTCTCTCACCTGCCCGGAAATTTCTCATGCGTGCAGTCAAGAACCTTCTAGTCCTGTACACCGGCGGCACCATCGGCATGCTGCAAACCCCGCAAGGCCTGGCGCCAGCCGGTGGCTTCGACGCGCGCATGCGAGAGCACTTGCAGCAACTGGCCGACGCACCAATGCTGAACTGGCGCCTACGCGAACTACGGCCGTTGATCGACAGCGCCAACATGCAACAAGGCAACTGGCTGGCGATGCGTGAGGCGATTGTCGACGCGGTCGAGCGCGATGGGCATGACGGCATCCTGTTGCTGCACGGCACCGACACCCTGGCCTACACCGCAGCGGCGCTGTCGTTCTTGTTGCTCGGCCTGCCGGCACCGGTGCTGTTGACCGGCTCGATGTTGCCGGCCGGCGCCCCCGACAGCGATGCCTGGGACAACCTCTGCGGCGCCCTGCGGTTGATGGCGACCGGTATCGAGGACGGCGTGCAGCTGTATTTCCACGGCCAGCTGCTGCATGGCGCGCGGACCTCGAAGCTGCGCAGCGAAGCGTTCGATGCCTTCGCCGCGCTGGCGCGTGAGCGCAATGGGCAACGTGCCGAGTCGATCCCGGCCTGCCTGGACTACCGTCAGGTGCGCCAACCGGTAAACCTGATGGTGTTGCCGGTGTTCCCGGGGCTGCAGGTCGGTCATCTGCGCAGCCTGCTGGCCAGCGGCGTCCAGGGCCTGCTGCTGGAATGCTATGGCAGCGGCACCGGGCCGTCGGACGATCAGGACCTGCTCGATGCGTTACACGACGCTCGCCAAGCTGGAGTATTGATTGCAGCGATCAGCCAGTGCCCGGAAGGCGCGGTGCACTTCGATACCTATGCGGCCGGCAGCCGCTTGCGCGATACCGGCCTGGTCAGTGCCGGCGGCATGACCCGCGAAGCTGCGCTGGGCAAGATGTTCGCCTTGCTCGGTGCCGGGCTGGATGTGCAGGCGGCGGAGCACTGGTTCGCCCTGGACCTGTGCGGCGAACGCGCGCAGTAGAAAATGGCGGAAGGCAGCGGGAGTCGAACCTGCCCGGGAACGGCTGCCGTCCCCAACCGGGTTTGAAGCCCGGCCGCGCCACCGGGCGCGATTGCCTTCCTTGTACGGATTACTGCCCGGGCGATTGCGCCAGGGCATTGTCGGCGCGGATCTGCCGCCGATCACCAACACGCCGGGTCAGGCCGATGCGGTCGAAGTACTCGAGTATCTGCACGCTGCGTTTGCGGCCGATCCCCAAGACATCGCGAAACGCTGCGACCTGCACCACCGGGTCATCGCTGGCCAGCTGCAAGAGCATAGCCGCCATTTGCCGGATTGTGGCCTCAGGATAGAACAGATCGCGCACCACCTGATGCACCTGCCCCAATCGGCCGAGCTTGCGCAGCAGCACCCGCACCTCGGCTTCATCGACGGATAACGCCTTGGCCAGGTCGCGTACCCAGGGGGGATCGAAGGCGCCGTCCACCAGCAACGGCTGCAACTGGCTCCACAGCAATGCATCCGCATCGCTAAGACGTATTCGATGTTCCGGCAAATGCAGCCACGGCCCGCTGCTACTCATCCTGTTGGCGGCGAGCAACTCATCCACCAGGCTGATGAATGCCGGACGCTCCAGCGCCAGGGCAACAAAGCGGCGCAAGCGGTCACGATCAGGGCCAAGCTGATCCGGTTCCTGCGTGTGGAAGAGCGCCAGCCCCTCCAACACTGAGTTTTGCAGCGCCTGCCAATGCTCACGGGTGAACAGCAGCGGGCCTTGCCGGGTGGCGATCACCTGGGCATTGGCGGGCAACTGCCAACTGCTGCGCAGGCGGTTGAACTGACGCTCCAGGCGCTGTGGATCAAGCCCGCCATCATCACAGGCGAGCAGCGCTGGCAAGGCCTGCTCCAGGCTGTCGGCACTCGCCAATGCCTGCAGCTGGGCCAGGCGTGCCTCGCTGCGGCGCTGGCGAGCAGGCGCAAAGGGATCGAGCACGCGACCACCGCCAAGGGTGCGCTGCGCACGCTGATCCCGCAGCACCAAACGATCACCGTGCACCGCTTGCAGCGGCGCGTTAGTGAGCAACTGAGCGAACATGCGCGCGCCCGGCAGCAACTGCTCGCCTTGCAACAAGGCCACCCGGGCCGTGACATCCTGGGTGCCCAGGTGCACATGCACCGGGCTGAAATGCTCGAAGGCGCGCAGTTCGCTGGCCAGCAGCTGCAGCTCGATATCCAGGCGCTGGGTCGGCGCATGCAGCCACTCGGCGAGCAGCCAGTCGCCGCGGTGAACATGCTCAAGCTGCAGGCGCTCGGCGCTGATGTTCAAGGCGACCCGCTGCCCGGCATGAGCTTCGGTGGCCGGCTGGTTCTGCGCATGCAGGCCGCGCACCCGCACCGGCTTGCCGGCTTTGCCCAACAGCAAGGTGTCGCCCAGTTGCACGCGCCCATCCAGGGCGGTACCGGTGACCACGATGCCCGCTCCGGCCACCGCAAAGGCGCGGTCGATGGCCAGGCGAAACCCGCCCTCGCGGCTGCGCTGGCTGACTTCACTCTGGGCCGCCAGCAAGGCCCGGCGCAGCGGTTCGATACCTTCGCCGGTCACGCTGGAAACCATGAACGGCGCCGCGCCCGCATAAGGCCCGGCGGCCAGCAACACGCTGACCTGGGTCTGTACCTCCTGCACGCGCTGCGGCTCGACCCGATCGCACTTGCTGATCACCACCAGAGCACGCGCAATGCCCAGCAGTTCGACAATCGCCAGATGCTCGCGAGTCTGCGGCATCACGCCGTCATCGGCGGCCACTACCAGCAGCACCAGGTCGATACCCTGGGCGCCAGCGAGCATGTTGTGGATAAAGCGCTCGTGGCCAGGCACGTCAATGAAACCGGTTAGCGGTGCGCCAGGGGTCAAGGCGGCATAGCGATAACCGAGGTCGATGGTCATGCCACGCTCACGCTCTTCCCGACGCTGGTCGCCGGCCTGGCCGGTCAAGGCTTCGAGCAGGGCGGTCTTGCCGTGATCGATATGCCCGGCGGTACCGACGATCACACCTGCACCTGCGGCAACTGCAACTGTGGCAACTGCGCCAGCCAGCCGGCTTCGTCATCCAGTTGGCGCAGGTCCAGCCACAGGGCATCGTCATCGATGCGCCCGAGCACCGGAAGCGGCAGGGCCCGCAACGCGGCTTCCAATCCATGCAAGGCGCGCCCACGCAGGCGCTTGGACACCTGCGGGCGTACACACAAGGCCGCGCTCGGCAAGCGCGCCACCGGTTGGCTGCCACTGCCGATCATGCCCAACGCAGGTTCTGCGCTGACCGCCCACTGTTCGCCCAGCGTTTTTGCCAATGCCGGCGCCAAGCGTTCAGCCTGCTGGAGGATTTCGGCCTGTGGCCGGGTCAGCAGGCGCAGGCTCGGCAAGCGTGCGGCCAATTGGTCCGGGTTGCGGTACAGGCCCAGCACAGCTTCGAGGGCCGCAAGGGTCAGCTTGTCGACTCGCAAGGCGCGTTTGAGCGGGTTCTTCTTGATCCGCGCAATCAAGTCCTTGCGCCCGACGATGATCCCCGCCTGGGGCCCGCCCAGCAGTTTGTCGCCGCTGAAGGTGACGATATCGGCGCCATCGGCCAGAGCCTGGCGCACAGTGGGTTCGGCCGGCAGGCCCCAGCGGGTGAGGTCGAGCAAACTGCCGCTGCCCAGGTCCTCCAGCAACGGCAAAGCGTGGCGATGGGCCAACTGCGCCAGCTCTGCCGTCGGTACCTGGGTGGTGAAGCCCTGGATGCTGTAATTGCTGCAGTGCACGCGCATCAACAGGCCGCTGCGGGGGCCGATCGCCGCTTCGTAATCGCGGGCGTGCGTGCGGTTGGTAGTCCCCACCTCATGCAGCTTGACCCCGGCGCGGGCCATGATGTCGGGAATACGAAAAGCGCCGCCAATCTCGATCAGTTCGCCGCGGGAGATGATCCCTTCCTTGCGCGCCCCCAGGCTGTTGAGCGCCAGCAGGACGGCAGCGGCATTGTTGTTGACCACGGTGACGGCCTCGGCACCGGTGAGTTCGCGGATCAGGCCTTCGATCAGGTCATCACGGTCGCCGCGCTTGCCACTGGCCAGGTCGAATTCAAGGTTGAGCGGGTAGCGGGCAGCCAGTTGCACGGCGTCGATGGCCTCCTCGGGCAGCAAGGCCCGCCCCAGGTTGGTGTGCAACACCGTGCCGGTGAGGTTGAACACCCGGCGGACCTGGCTGCGGTGCTGGGCAGCAAGGCGCTCAGCAGCCCGGCCCAGCAGCACGGGGGCGGCCAGCTCGGCGGCATCCAGTTGACCGAGCCTGACATCGTCGCGCAGGTCGTCGAGCAGTTGGCGCAGGCTGGCCAGGACCGCATCGCGGCCGTAGCGGTCGACCAGCGCAAGGCTGGCGGGGTGGCGCAACAGGGTGTCGATGGAGGGTAGGCGGGTCGGGAGCTTGGCGAGGTTGGACGACATTCAGACGGTTCTCAACTTCAGCGTTGACCTAGTGGGAGCTGGCTCACCAGCGATGGCGTCACTACCGTCCTGGCGATGGACCGCAGCGCCTGCATCGCTGGCAAGCCAGCTCCCACAGGGTTCGGGTGGCATGGGCAAAACCTCAGTGTAGACCCTATCTCACTCCCCTCCCGGCGCCAGCAACAAGTTCGGCGCCAGGCGTTGAAATCCTTCCTGATCCAGGCGCATATCCAGCGCCAGGCTGGCCAGGTCGGCCGACAGCGCTTCGGCATCGGCGTCGTTTTCCAGGTAGATGTGCTTGAGGTAGGCGTTGCAGCCCGGACAGCACTCGGCCTGCAGCGGTGCCTTGGCGCTGGCATGGCGGTCGTCCTCGAAGCTGAAATACTTCAGGTCCTTGCTCTGCTCGCAGTACACGCACTTGACCCGCACCACATGCCATTCGCAGGCACACAGCGAACACACCAGGTAACGCAGGCCGTTGTATTTGCCGCGGTGGCGGATCACCCCGGCCATCGCCGGTGAACCACAGGCCGGGCATTGGCACAGGCTGTCCGCCGCCTTCAACTCGACACCCTGCAGGCTCAGCAACCAATGGCTCCAGGCTGCCTGCAACGCAGCGCCGAGAAACGGCACCAACGCCGCCGGTACCAGGCTGTACTGGCCTGTGAGCAAGGCGATGGCCCACAGCTTGCGCTGTTCGTCGGCAGCACGCTGCAGTACTGCCACCGCATCCGCCACAGCGCCATGCGAAGCCGGATAGCGCTGCAACAACGCTTGCAGATAGGCCAGCCAACGGCCTTCGCGCACCAGGCTGTCGGCCGCCAGCGGTGGCAAACCGTGCTCCACACACAAGCGCTGGCGTTCAATGTCACTGGGGGCCGCGACAGGCGGTTGATCCAGCAGGCTTTGCTGCACCTGGCACAGGCCGGCCAGCAGCCGCAGGTAGTCCGCCAGCGGGTTGCCCGCAGCCAGTTGTTCCAGCCGCTGTGCGCGCAGAGTGAACAGATTGTTTGGCGGCAAGTGCAGAAACGGCGGCGTACTGGCCGCCGCTTCGATCTGCCCGGGTTCGAGAAGGGTGCTCAAGCGCTCATCCTTTTTTGTTGATCGGCGGCTCCGGTTGTTTATCGCCGGTCACCTCCCGATACCACAGCTCATGGTGTTTTTTCGCCCAGGCGCGGCTGACCCCGCCATGCAACATGGCGCTGGCCGAACCCTTGATCCAGATGCCCGCGTAAATGTGGACGATGATGCTCAGCACCAGCACGAACGCCGCCAGCGCATGCAGCAAGGTCGCCAGGCGAATCGAGCCGATGCCGAAGTAGCTGCTGAAGTAAGCGCGCCAGATCACCACGCCGCTGATCAACAGCACCAGCATGCACAGCAGCAAGGTCCAGAACAGCAGCTTTTGCCCGGGGTTGTACTTGCCGATCGGCGGTACGCCCTCCTCTTCGTTGCGCATTACCCGGTCGATGCGTTTGAGCCACAGGCGATCGTTGGCGATAAAGTAATTCGCCCGCCAGAAACGCAGCACCAGGCCAAGAAAGAACACGAACATCAACACGCCCATGAACGGATGCAATATGCGCGTCCAGGGCCCGCCGCCGAACAGATGGCTGAGCCAGTACAGCGCCGGGTGAAACAGCGCCAGCCCCGACAACGCGGCCATGATGAAGAGGATCGCCACCAGCCAGTGGTTGGTCCGCTCGTTGGCGTTGTAGCGCTGGATCGGTTTGTCGTTCATGGTCGCTCCTCCCCTTGCCCACCTGGCCGGTTCGGGTCATAGACATGCACCGCAGGGTCGACCACATGCACGCTGGTATCCGGCGGGCTGGGGTGCTCGTCTTCCTCGACCCGTTGCGGGCCGACGCGCACATAATGGAAGAACCCGGCCAGCACCGCCGCGCCCATGGCCAGCAGCGCCAGAGGCTTGGTCACGCCTTTCCACAAACCCACCAGCGGGCTGATGATGGGCTGGTCTGGAAGGCCGGCATACACGCGTGGCGTATCGGCGTGATGCAGCACATACATCACGTGGGTACCGCCGACACCATCGGGGTCATACAAACCAGCGTTGTCGAAGCCACGCGACTTGAGGTCGACGATGCGCTCGGCGGCATGCTCCTTCATGTCCTGCTTGCTGCCAAAGACAATGGCGCCGGTCGGGCAGGTTTTCACGCAGGCCGGCTCCAGCCCCACCGACACCCGGTCGGAACACAGGGTGCACTTGTAGGCCTTGTGGTCCTTCTGCGAGATCCGCGGGATATTGAACGGGCAGCCGGTGATGCAGTAACCGCAGCCGATGCAGTGGTCCTGGTTGAAGTCGACGATGCCGTTGGCATGCTTGATGATCGCCCCCGGGCTCGGGCAGGCCTTCAGGCACCCAGGCTCGGCGCAGTGCATGCAGCCGTCCTTACGGATCAGCCACTCCAGGTTGCCCTCGTCGGTCTCGTGCTCGGTGAAGCGCATGAGGGTCCAGGTCTCGGCGCTCAGGTCCTGTGGGTTGTCGTAGGTGCCATGGTTGTGACCGACCTCGTCACGCAGCTCGTTCCATTCCGAACAGGCCACCTGGCAGGCTTTGCATCCGATGCACTTGGTGGTGTCGATCAGCTTGGCCACTTCCTCCTGCTGACGGATCGACGAAGGGGCGGTGGTGGTGGCCGAACGGGCGATGATGTCTTGGCTGGCCATCAGATTTTCTCCACATTGACCAGGAACGACTTCGATTCCGGGGTCTGGGTGTTGCCATCACCGAGGAACGGCACCAGGGTGTTGGTCAGGTAGCCGTGCCGGGTTACCCCGGTAAACCCCCAGTGCAACGGAATGCCGATCTGGTGCACGGTCTGGTTGTTGACCTGCAGCGGACGAATCCGCTTGGTCACCACCGCGACTGCCTCGATATGCCCACGCTTGCAGGAGACCCGTACCCGGTCACCGGCGGCGATACCCTTCTCCTTGGCCAGGGCTTCGCCGATCTCGACAAACTGCTCGGGCTGGGTCACGGCGTTGATCGGACAGTGCTTGGTCCAGAAGTGGAAGTGCTCGGTCAGGCGGTAGCTGGTGGCCGCGTAAGGGAAGTCCTTGGCTTGCCCCAGGCTGTCCCACACCGAATCGAACACCCGCCCGGCCGGGTTGCTGGTCGCCTGCTTGTTGTTCGGGTGCAACGGGTTGATCCCGATTGGCGTCTCGAACGGCTCGTAATGCTCGGGGAATGGCCCTTCGGCCATCTTGTCCAGGGCAAAGAAGCGCGCGACCCCTTCAGGGTTCATGATGAACGGGTTCATCCCCGACTCCGGCGCCGCATCGACCTTGAAGTCCGGCACGTCGGTGCCGCCCCACGCCTTGCCGTTCCACCACACCAGGCGCTTGTTCGGCGCCCACGGCTTGCCTTGAGGGTCGGCCGAGGCACGGTTGTAGAGAATCCGCCGGTTCATCGGCCAGGCCCAGGCCCAGCCCAGGTTTTGCTTCATCCCATACGGGTCGGCGTTGTCGCGCCGGGCCATCTGGTTACCCTGCTCGGTCCAGCTGCCGGAGAAAATCCAGCAACCGGAGGCGGTGCTGCCATCGTCCTTGAGCTGGGCGAAGCCGGCCAGTTGCTGCCCGGCCTTGACCAGCGCCCCCGAGGCATCGGTGACATCGGCCACGGCGTAGCCACTGAACTCCTTGGCGATTTCTTCCGGCGTCGGTTCTTCGGGCACCTTGTAGGGCCAGTTGAGCTTGAGGATCGACTCGGCCCAAGCGCCGCCGTCGCGCTGATAACGCTCGCGCAGGCGCAGGAACAGCTCGCTCATGATGCGCACGTCGGTACGCGCCTGTCCCGGCCCTTCGGCGCCCTTCCAGTGCCATTGCAACCAGCGGCTGCTGTTGACCAGCGAGCCATCCTCCTCGGCAAAGCAGGTGGTGGGCAGGCGAATGACTTCGGTCTGGATACTGGCCGTTTCGACATCGTTGAACGGCCCGGCATTGCGCCAGAACTCCGAGGTCTCGGTGGCCAGTGGGTCCATCACCACCAGCCACTTGAGCTTGCTCAGGGCGGCGGTAACACGGTTCTTGTCGGGCAAGGCGGCAATCGGATTGAAGCCCTGGCAGAAGTAACCGTTGACCTGCTCCTTGGCCATCATGTCGAACATTTTCAACACGTCGTAACCGGGGATATCCAGCTTCGGCAGGTAGTCATAGCCCCAGTTGTTCTCGACCGTGGCGTTGGCGCCATACCAGGCCTTCATCAGGCTGACATGGAACTTGCCATAGTTCTGCCAGTAGGACAGCTGCCCCGGCCGCAGTGCCTTGGGCGCACGCTTGGCGATGTAGGCGTTGTAGTCTTGCTCGGCATCCGCGGGCAGGGTCAGGTAACCGGGCAGCAGGTTGGACAACAGCCCAAGGTCTGTCAGCCCCTGGATATTGGAGTGCCCACGCAAGGCGTTGACTCCGCCACCCGGCATGCCGACGTTGCCCAGTAGCAACTGGACCATGGCGGCACTGCGGATGATCTGCGAGCCGATCGAATGCTGAGTCCAGCCCAGGGCATAAAGAATCGTCATGGTCTTGCCCGGTTGCGAGCAAGTAGCGATCTCTTCCCAGATCTTGCGCATGCTGTCGGCCGGCATACCGCAGATCTGGCTGGCCAGTTCCAGGGTGTAGCGGCTGTAGTGCTGCTTCATCAACTGGTAGACACAGCGTGGGTCCTGCAGCGTCGGGTCGACCTTGGCAAAGCCGTCCTCGCCGATTTCGTAGCCCCAGCCGGACTTGTCGGTGTAACTGCGCTTGGCCGCGTCGTAACCACTGAACAGGCCGTCTTCGAAACTGAAACCGGCTTTGACGATAAACGACACATCGGTGTAGTTGCGCACGTACTCGTGCTGGATCTTGTCGTTGCTCAGCAGGAAATTGATCAACCCGCCCATGAAGGCAATATCACTGCCGGTGCGGATTGGCGCGTAATAGTCGGCCACCGACGCGGTTCGGGTAAAACGCGGGTCGACCACGATCAGACGGGCCTTGTTGTGGGCCTTGGCCTCGGTCACCCATTTGAAGCCACAGGGATGGGCTTCTGCAGCGTTGCCACCCATCACCAGGATCAGATTCGCGTTGGCGATATCGGTCCAGTGGTTGGTCATGGCTCCACGGCCGTACGTCGGGGCAAGACTTGCCACCGTCGGGCCATGTCAGACACGTGCCTGGTTATCGAACCCCAGCATGCCAAGGCTGCGAATGACCTTGTGGGTCATGTAGCCGGCTTCATTGGAAGACGCCGAGGCGGCCAGGAAGCCTACGCTCAGCCAGCGGTTGACGGTCTGGCCCTGGGCATTTTTCTCGATGAAGTTGGCGTCACGGTCGGCTTTCATCAGGTCGGCGACACGGTCAAGCGCGTCATCCCAGGAAATCCGTGTCCACTCGTTGCTCCCCGCCTTGCGCACCTGGGGGTACTGCAAACGGCTGGGGCTGTGGATAAAATCGAGCAGGCCGGCGCCTTTCGGGCACAGCGTACCGCGGTTCACCGGATGGTCGGCGTCGCCTTCGATATGGATGATGTTCTGCGCCACGTTCTTGGCCGCATCACCCTGGCTGTACATGATCAGGCCGCAGCCGACCGAGCAGTAGGGGCAGGTGTTGCGGGTTTCTTTGGTGTGCGCCAGCTTGAAGTGGCGCACCTGCTCGGCGAAGGCAGGTGTCGGGGCCATGCCCAACGCCGCCAGGCTCGAGCCTCCAAGGCCAACTGCTGCGACCTTGAAGAACTGCCGACGGTTGAGATCCATCGTGCACTCCTGATCAGGTGGTGGACGCGCGGTGCGTTGCCGGCGTCGCTTGAACGATCACGGTGGCGACATTACTGGCAGTCACCAGTTGATACTGTAGTCAAGATTCCTGACCAGCGTGCTGAAAATGGCTCATTGCCGCCGGCATCACCCTGTTCGCCCCGCTACAGGTTGCGCACGACGTTGAGCGCAGCGCTGCTCTGGGCCACCGGCATGATCTCGATCGAGTTGATGTTCAGATGCTCGGGTTGCCGGGCAATCCAGGACACGGTATTGGCAATGTCCTCGGGGCGAATGGCCTCGACATCTTTATACAGCGCTTCGACCGCTTCCATGTTGCCGTTCAGGCGCACCACCGAGAAGTCGGTCCCTGAACACAGGCCCGGCTCGATATTGCTCACCCGCACCCGGGTACCGGCCAGGTCGGCGCGCAGGTTCAGGCTGAACTGTTTGACGAAGGCCTTGCTGGCGCCATACACATTGCCCCCCGGATACGGGTAGGTGCCGGCAATCGAGCCGATATTGATGATCAGCCCGCTATTGGCCTCGACCATCCTCGGCAGGATGCGTTGGGTGATCAGGGCAAGGCCGGTGATGTTGGTGGCGATCATCCGTTCCCAGTTCTGGGGGTCGCACTGTTGCGCGCGCTCGATGCCCAGCGCCAGGCCGGCGTTGTTTACCAGGACATCGATAGACAACGAGGCTTGATTGATCTGCCCGATTGCCTTGTCCAGCGATGCCTTGTCGCTTACATCCAGCGCCAGCGGGATGAAGTGTTCGCCAAGCTCCTGCCCCAGCTGCATGAGTTTGTCCATGCGGCGTGCGCCGCCGATGACCCGGTAACCTTCGGCGATCAGTTGGCGACAGATGGCTTTGCCAAAACCGGCCGATGCGCCGGTCACAAATGCGGTTTTCATGCAGTTTTCCCCTTTATCAGCAGTTCAGGTCAGGTATTTCGCTCACACGAATCCCGTGTGCTGCCAGCTCAATTCGGTTAATGCATCGATCATTAGAAGCGATTGAATCGACTCAATCATTGTAATAACAGAAACAAAATCGACTCAATTTATTTCTGTCGCCGCGACCTTGCATACTGCCGAAAACAACATCCAACTAATTGATTTATATTGATATTCATGACAGTGAATTTTCACACTGCCGTTGCTTTCATAACAGTTTCCAGGCGAGAGCAGGCAGACGAAAACCAGATTGAATGCATTCAAAAAGACTCGATTACCCTTCGATTACTCTTAATCAAGGCTTTCATGCTAGGCTTGCGCGCTCATGTAGATTCTGGTGCTTTACCTATGTGGGTTCCTCAATACAGCGGCCATGCGCAGCCGGTTTACCTGATGATTGCCGATGCCCTGGAGCAGGACATCAGTACCGGGCACCTGAGCCCGGGCGATCGGCTGCCAACACTCAAGGACCTGGCTGAAACCCTGAAAGTCACCCCCGGCACCATTGGTCGCGCCTATGACGAGGCGGCCAAGCGCGGGCTGGTAATTGGTGAAGTCGGACGCGGGACATTTGTCCTGCAAGCCAATGCCAGGCCGGCCTCGCCCACACCGGGCACCAGCACCGACAGCGCCCAGATCGACCTGTCGATCATCAAGCCCAATGACGCCGACACGGGCGGATGGCTACGGGATGCGATTACCGAACTCGCGCAGTCAGCGGATTTGAGCCGCGTTCTGGACTACACCACCGACGGTGGTCATACCGTGCACAAGCAAGCCGGTGCCCGCTGGGTACAACGCAGCCTGCCAGAGGCACGGTGGCAGCAGATCATCCTCACGTCTGGCGCGCAGCATGGCTTGCTGGTGGCGATCAGTAGCCTGTCGAACACCAATGACGTGATTCTCTGCGAAGCGCATTGCTACCCCGGGATCATCTCCCTGGCCCACAGCCTGGATCGACGCCTCAAGGGCGTGCAGATCGACGAGTTCGGCCTGCTGCCCGACGCCTTCCGGGCCGCCTGCATCGAACACCGTCCGGCACTGCTGGTGTGCGTGACCACCCACCAGAACCCGACCAACTCGATCATGCCAGCGCAGCGCCGCGAGGCAATTGCCCAGATTGCCCGTGAACATGATGTGTTCATCATTGACGATGACATTTACGGGTTCCTGGAGGCCCAACCGGTGCACAAGCCGATCTCGGCCTATGCTCCCGAGCGCTCCATCTACCTGACCAGCCTGTCGAAAAGCATTCTGCCGGCACTGCGCATCGGCTACCTGTATGCGCCCCCTGAAACCCTCTCGCGCCTGTCGTCGATGGTACGCAGCAGCGTGTGGATGCCTTCGCCGCTGATGGCACAACTGGCCAGCAACCTGATCAACAGCGGCATGGGCGAACAACTGGTCAAGGTGCAACAGCAAGAGGCCGCCGCTCGGCAGCAAATGGCCAGGGACATTCTTGGCGGTTATCGGATTCGCAGCCAGCCCAACAGCTTCCATATCTGGCTGGAGTTGCCTGAGCCCTGGACCTGCGACGAATTTGCCAACCTGGCCCGGGCCCACGGCGTAACAGTAGTCAGCGGCAGTCAGTTCCTGGCCCAGCGCACCACCGCGACGAGCGGAGTACGCATTGCCCTGATGGCCCCGAGCCGCGCCGAACTGGGCTTTGCCCTGACCAAGCTGGCCAGCTTGCTGGCGTCTCCGGAGCCCCGCCTGTTCTATTGATGCCACATTGGCAAAACCCACAAGCAAGCCGCAGCCAGTTACCGGCTGCGGCTTTTGTTTGCGTTCCGACGCCCTGACGCCTTCGTCATCTCATTACCCCTCCCAAGTAGTCCGAAACTCCCATCTCGCCTGGGAGTATCGGCCGATGCGCGAGCTCCGGCGCTTATCCATAGTTGCGGCATGTACCAGTAGTAGGTCCACGATCCGGCGCCTATGCCTGGAATTGCTCAGGAGAAAGTCATGACTACACGCAAAAAAATAATAAAACCCACGAGCGACCTGACCGGTGACAGCAGTACCGATCTGCCCCCCCCCCACCAGGACGCCGTCGCGAGTAAAGACCAAAGCAATACCTTCATGAGCGATCCACCCTCCCTACAAACGCCAACCGTCACTACTGATCAAGCAGACTACGCCCCCGGCAGCACGGCCATCATCACCGCCAGCGGCTTCGCCGCCGGCAGCACAGTGGCGCTCGAAGTGGAGCACGCCACTGGCCCCGGCGCGGATAACGTGTGGGGCACGCCCGACGATGTACTCGATACCAACACCGGCGAGGGACATGAGCCTTGGTATGTGACCGACGGCGGTGCCGGCGATCTCGACGGCCAAGTCAACGGCAGCGTCACGACCTCGTGGTACGTGAACCCCGACGACTCGGCAGGCGCAACGTTCCTGCTCACCGCGGCCTCTGCAGGTGCCGATAGTCAGTTCGGTACCAGTGATGACGTTGTCGCGACAACGTCGTTTACCGACAGCGCCCTGAGTATCGTGGCGACGGGTGTGAACGTTACGCTGGACGAAACCGCCGGGTTGCAGAACAGCACGGCCACCGCAAGCCCTGCAGGAGACGCTGACGACAATGACATTCTGCTCACGGCGCTACCCTCGGCCTTCACTACTCGCTTGACAGCGCTGGGGGCAGGTACCGCAGCGGGTGCAGCCTTGAGTGGCTATACGGGTGCGGTGGGCAACACCGGCAGTGATGCGTTCACCATCACCGCGGCACCCGGCGGCAGCATTACCGATATCAGCTTCGTCGGCACCTCTGGCGCACCGCTCAATGGCCTGGACAGCGGACTCGATACCCTCAATGGCACCGATATCCTTCTCTATACCGATACCAACAACAACATCCTGCTGGGCCGAGCCGGGGGCCCAGCCGGCGCGATCGTGTTCGCGGCCTACATTCAAGAAAGCGGATCGCCGGTCACCGGCGGCAAGATATGGACCGTGGAATACCAGCCGCTCAAGCATCCGGACGCCAGTAACCCGGACGATGCCCTCAACCTGCTGAACAAGGTGTTCATCGGTGCTAGCCAGGATTTGGTATTCAGCCTGGCCAATGCGCCCTCCGGGCAGAACCTGTTCCTGATGTTCACGACGGCGACCCCGACTGTTGTCGACGTCGGTGGGGTCTTGCGGATCACGGACCCGACCATTATCGCCACCGGCAAGAACCCCGCCGACCAGTCAAGCGGCGCCAATATAACGACGGGCGACACAATCAATACCAGCCAGGCGGGTGGCCCGACCACCTTCGGCACCAACAACCAGATGATTACGGAACAGGAAGGCATCCGCTTTTCGTTCGTCACCGGTGCCAGGCAGAATGTGACCATTCCCAACCTGGATCAGAACGAAGCAGATGTTGAAGCCAACATCGACTTCACCAATGTCTTCAATACGAGGTCGGCCACGTTCGACGTCGTGCAGTTGCAAAGCGGCAAAAGCGCTATCGTAAAAATCAGCGCATTCAGCACCGCTGCTGAACCTGGCGCGAATTTCATCAACGGCTATGTGGGTGATGCGTCGGTTGCAATCAGCAATGTTCGCGTCATCAACATCAGCACCGGGCTGGTGATCGAAAACTCGGACGGCTCGGCGAATGATCCGGCCATTGTCATCAGCTTTGCTTCCGGGGTTGCGACCATCACCGGCGTTAAAGCCGGCTACAAAATTGAATACACCACAACGGCAGACCACAACCGCGTGCTCATCGAGAACGGCGCGGCCATCGACGCCAAGGGCACTAACCATGCCGATTTCGATATCGGTGGCTTCAAGCTGCTCCAAGTCTCTATTGCGAAAGCCGAAATCGGCTCGAAGATAATCTTCGAGGACGATGGCCCGAGCATCAGCACCACCGGCACAGAGCCGATACTGACAGTCGATGAAACCGTACTGGCGACCAACGCCACGCAGAGTTTTGCCGCCAACTTCACCTCGGCGTTTGGCGCCGATGGCGCCGGTACGCTGACCTATGCGCTGGGCGTGGTAGCCGGGGCCTCCGGGCTGACCGACACGGCCACTAATGAGGCAGTCAACCTGTCGCTCAATGGCACAGTGGTGGAAGGCCGCACGGCCACGACCAACCAACTGGTATTCACCGTCAGCGTTGCCGCCAACGGTGACGTCACCCTCGACCAGCTTCGCGCCGTAGTGCATTCCGACACCACCAATCCGGATGATTCCACCAGTTTGACCTCGGACAACCTGGTGACCCTGACGGCAACCAAAACCGACAGGGATGGCGACAGCGTCCAGGCCACCCTCAACATCGGGCAGAACCTGGTGTTCAAGGATGATGGGCCAAGTATCAGCACCACCGGCACTGAGCCGACGCTGACGGTGGACGAAACCGTACTGGCGACCAACGCCACACAGAACTTCGCCGCCAACTTCAGCTCGGCATTTGGCGCCGATGGCGCTGGCACGCTGACCTATGCGCTGGGCGTGGTAGCCGGGGCTTCCGGGCTGACCGACACGGCCACGAATGAGGCGGTGAACCTGTCGCTCAATGGCACAGTGGTGGAAGGCCGCACGGCCACGACCAACCAACTGGTGTTCACCGTCAGCGTCGCCGCCAACGGTGACGTCACCCTCGACCAGCTCCGCGCCGTAGTGCATTCCAACACCACCAATCCGGATGATTCCACCAGTTTGACCTCCGACAACCTGGTGACCCTGACGGCAACCAAGACCGACAGGGACGGCGACAGTGCCCAAGCCACCCTGAACATCGGGCAGAACCTGGTGTTCAAGGATGACGGCCCGAGCATCAACACCACCGGCACCGAGCCGATACTAACAGTCGATGAAACGGTACTGGCAACCAACGCCACGCAGAACTTCGCCGCCAACTTCAGCTCGGCGTTCGGCGCCGATGGCGCTGGCACCCTGACCTATGCGCTGGGCGTGGTAGCGGGGGCCTCCGGGCTGACCGACACGGCCACTAATGAGGCGGTCAACCTGTCGCTCAACAGCGGCGTGGTGGAGGGCCGCACGGCCACGACCAATCAACTGGTGTTCACCGTCAGCGTCGCCGCCAACGGTGACGTCACCCTCGATCAGCTTCGCGCCGTAGTGCATCCCAACACCACCAATCCTGATGATTCCACCAGCCTGACCTCGGACAACCTGGTCACCCTGACGGCAACCAAGACCGACAGGGAGGGCGACAGTGCCCAAGCGACCCTCAACATCGGGCAAAACCTGGTGTTCAAAGATGATGGGCCAAGCATCAACACCACCGGCACCGAACCGATACTAACAGTCGATGAAACGGTACTGGCAACCAACGCCACGCAGAGTTTTGCCGCCAACTTCAGCTCGGCGTTCGGCGCCGATGGCGCCGGCACGCTGACCTATGCGCTGGGCGTGGTAGCGGGGGCCTCCGGGCTGACCGACACGGCCACTAATGAGGCGGTCAACCTGTCGCTCAATGGCGGCGTGGTGGAGGGCCGCACGGCCACGACCAATCAACTGGTGTTCACCGTCAGCGTCGCCGCCAACGGTGACGTCACCCTCGACCAGCTCCGCGCCGTGGTCCATACCAACACCACCAATCCGGATGACTCCACCAGCCTGACCTCCGATAACCTGGTCACCCTGACGGCAACCAAAACCGACAGGGATGGCGACAGCGCCCAGGCCACCCTCAACATCGGGCAGAACCTGGTGTTCAAGGATGACGGGCCAAGCATCAACACCACCGGCACCGAGCCGATACTGACAGTCGATGAAACGGTACTGGCAACCAACGCCACGCAGAGTTTTGCCGCCAACTTCAGCTCGGCATTTGGCGCCGATGGCGCCGGTACGCTGACCTATGCGCTGGGCGTGGTGGCCGGGGCTTCCGGGCTGACCGACACGGCCACGAATGAGGCGGTGAACCTGTCGCTCAACAGCGGCGTGGTCGAAGGCCGCACGGCGACGACCAACCAATTGGTGTTCACCGTCAGCGTTGCCGCCAACGGTGATGTCACCCTCGATCAGCTTCGCGCCGTAGTGCATCCCAACACCACCAATCCGGATGATTCGACCAGCCTGACCTCCGACAACCTGGTGACCCTGACGGCAACCAAGACCGACAGGGACGGTGACAGCGCCCAGGCGACCCTCAACATCGGGCAGAACCTGGTGTTCAAGGATGACGGCCCGAGCATCAACACCACCGGCACCGAGCCGATACTGACAGTCGATGAAACGGTACTGGCAACCAACGCCACGCAGAACTTCGCCGCCAACTTCACCTCGGCGTTTGGCGCCGATGGTGCTGGCACGCTGACCTATGCGCTGGGCGTGGTAGCCGGGGCCTCCGGACTGACCGACACCGCCAGCGGTGAGGCGGTCAACCTGTCGCTTAATGGCACAGTAGTCGAAGGCCGCACGGCGACGACCAATCAACTGGTGTTCACCGTCAGCGTCGCCGCCAACGGTGACGTCACCCTCGACCAGCTCCGCGCCGTAGTGCATTCCAACACCACCAATCCGGATGATTCCACCAGTTTGACCTCGGACAACCTGGTGACCCTGACGGCAACCAAAACCGACAGGGACGGTGACAGCGCCCAGGCCACTCTGAACATCGGGCAAAACCTGGTGTTCAAGGATGATGGGCCAAGCATCAACACCACCGGTACGGAGCCGACACTGACAGTGGACGAAACGGTGCTGGCGACCAACGCCACGCAGAACTTCGCCGCCAACTTCAGCTCGGCGTTCGGCGCCGATGGCGCTGGCACCCTGACCTATGCGCTGGGCGTGGTAGCGGGGGCCTCCGGGCTGACCGATTCCGCCACTGGTGAGGCAGTCAACCTGTCGCTCAACGGCGGCGTGGTCGAAGGCCGCACGGCCACGACCAATCAACTGGTGCTCACCGTCAGCGTTGCCGCCAACGGTGACGTCACCCTCGACCAGCTCCGCGCCGTGATCCATCCCGACGCAACCAATCCGGATGACTCGACCAGCCTGGCCTCGGACAACCTGGTGACCCTGACGGCAACCAAGACCGACAAGGACGGTGACAGCGCCCAGGCCACCCTCAACATCGGGCAGAACCTGGTGATCAAGGACGACGGCCCGGCACTCGCATTCGGCAACCTGATCGGGACCGGTAGCGTCCTTGCGCAATACGGTTTCTGGAGCAAGTCGGCCGGCGCCGATGGGCTGGGGGCGACGGGCCTGAACATCTCGTTGGTCAATGGCCAGTTCACCCTCGTCAGGCCCGACAACACGACCACGACCGGGACCGGCACGCTCACCGAGCTGGTGCCCTCGCCGGACGTCAATGGTGCGTACCAGTTCGCCGGGACCTTGACCGGTGACTTCGACAACAACGCCGCAACGGCGGACACCACCGTCGACTACACGCTGACCGCCTTTGCCAATGGCAGCTATGCACTGGATCTGGTGCAAGGCTTCGGCTCGACGATCATGCTCAGCAGTGCCGACGGCGCGCTCGCTGCCGGCGGCCCGGACCCCGTACGCACCTTGTTGATTCCAGAGCCGGCTGACCTGACTATCCCTTCGCCCTCCGAGGAGATTGTGTTCTTTTCCGCCAAGGCGCTTGCGTCAACGGCGGACATCCTGACCGGCATTGGGCTGGGGAAACCCGACCCCCTCGAAACGGTGCTACAGACCGACCCCTTGCCCGCGTACATCGACCCCGCGTCCATGAACGTCAGCACATCCGGCATCGGCGTCGCCAATAACCTCTTCCAAGGGGACAACCTGGCGGCCATCAGCAACGCCGATGAAAGTTTCGTCATCAACCCGGAGAGCCTGCTGACAGCCATGAAGGTGTTCATCGACAACTCCGTGGGGGGATACACTACGGCAACAGAAGACCTGTACTACAGGATCTACTACGAGGATGGCACGTTCTCGAACCTCATCGAGGTCAACACCCTGACGCCGGAGGCTGGCGGGCAGGTATCCTTCCTCATTGAGAAGCAGGGCACGGCGCTGATCGATGCGGTGCAGCTGACGATGGCCAGGGGCGAGATCAAGATCCCGGTGATCCAGTTCATTCAGCAGAGCGAGAACCTGGCCAGCGATATCAAGCTGGCGTTCAATGCGACGCTGACGGACAAGGACGGGGACACGGCGACCAGTGCGTTCGACGCCAACCTGTTCGCCAACGACCCGACCGACGTCCTCTTCGACTACCGGTTGGTGGGTACGGGCGGTGAGCGGGATGCCTTCAACATCGATTTGTCCGCCGATGAGAACCTGTACCAGGTCACCGGCTTCGATGCGAGCCTAAGCCTGCGAGACACGCTGGTGCTCAACGGCGACCAGAACGCCGTTGTCCAATCGATCAACAACAGCGGTGCAGACAGCATCGTGACGGTTGCCGAGGCGGGCGGACAGACAACGACCATCACCTTGGTCGGGGTCGATCTGCTCAATAGCGACATTGTGTTTGGCGGCGCCTGAGGCAGCGCACGTGTGAAAGGATGCGAGGGTGGCGTGGCAACCCCCCTCGCATTACTTTTTGAAACTTCGACAACGTCAGCACCCTCAACCTGGGGCCCCTGCCCCGGTGATGGCCCAGGCGCCCCCAAAGCGTGCTCAAGCAGTCTTGTTTCGACGTGAAAATCAATCCCGCTCCACCCGGATGGATTCGGGCGGTTCTTCGTTGTTGTTGAGCCCGTGCTTCAGCGCGTACATCAGCAAGTCGATGCGATTGATCAGATTCAGCTTTTGATAGATGTTGCTGAGGTGGTTGTGCACGGTGTGCTCACTGATCCCCAGGCGCCCGGCAATACTCACGTATTTGGCGGACGGATCGCCCACGATGGCGCGAATCAGTTCCCTCTCGCGCAGCGTCAGACGCGCCTGTTTCGCCCGCTCCAGGTTATATTTCAAAGGTGTATGCACGGTCGCGGCATAGCCGGAAAGCCCACCGACCCAGGCTCTGTCCAGCCCACTGTTGTAATGGTGAACCTTGATGATGGCCTGGATGATCGACTCCGTCGGGTCTTCCGCCAGCACGATACCGCGTGCGCCCGCCTCTATCGCCTGGACAACGGGGACGGCTTCGTACAGGCCCTTGAGCACCAGCACTTTCATTTCAGCGTTGCGAGCGAGTCCCGCGACCACCTCCAGCGGGTTCAGCACGTCCAGAAAGAAACTGAAAAGAATGACATTGGGATGCAACTGATCGGCAAGATCCAGCGCATTGGTATAGGTGGTGGCCTCGCCGCTCACTTCCATCCGCGGCTTCCTGGCATTGATCAAGTCATGAAGCCCCATGAGAACCAGGGGACGACAATCGACCAGCATCACACGTATCGACTTTCTGTGGTTAGGCATGATGTTCCTGCCTCCCATGAAAAACGATCTATGACCTGCACCCGTTGACCTGGCAGGGCCAACGGCCCTGGGGCCACGTCTAGCCGTGGCATCGACAAGGGTTGCGGACGCGTCCCAAAGCCGGAAAGCGTCATCGAGACAACACAAATAGAAATAACTATCAATAGCTTACGCACGATGCTGTGCTCCCTAGAGCCCCTCAACTGAGTCTAGGTCAGCCCAACGCGCCGCCACCCACCCGCAGCAGACTCAAGCCTCATGCGGGGGGCCCGATCGATGCTTTCAAGGAGTGGCCCTAGCCCTCGGAAATCAAGGTCTTAGGCTCGCTACAGGCGGCCTGTAAGCACAGTCTGACACCGAGCAAGATCGTCAATTAACAGACGAATGGTGTGTAATTACATGCGCCAATAATGCAGTCGTCAATTTTTCGACTCCTCCCGTTTCTGCGAGCTCCATGAACCTGACCTGACAGCCCGCAGGGGTGAATGGATAAAGGCGCGCGCATTTAGTCGTCGCAGCCATGACCTGCCCGCTGATGAACATGACGTTTTCCGGCGCTAGGGCTGTAGATCATGGCAATCGGTTGGCGATCATCCGCTTTCAATGACCAGGCATGCTTTCGGCTAATACTCGGATTCAACGTCCGTTGCCTGGGCGGGGCTGCCGGGACTCAACCAGCCATTGACACTGTCGACACTTTCGGCTGGCGGTTTTCCCGCCCAGCGATTGAGGGTGAACACATTACTGAGGAATTCGTACTGCGTCTTGAGCAGGTCACGCCGAGCGCGGAACTCGTTGCGTACACTGGCCAGAACATCGACGGCATTGACCATCCCGTAGGTCAACGCTTTCTCTGCTGCCACCCTGGAGAGCTTTGCCGAGGCCAGGGCCAGACGATTGGCGTGGATTTTTTCGCCGTTCGAATTGGCAGTCAGGTAAGCGCTGGTGATCTCCTTGACCACCTGGCGCCGGATCGCTTCCAGCTCCTGCTCGGCGGTCAGCTGATCCTGGTAGAGCCCACGGACCCGCGCCGAGGTCGAGCCGCCGCTGTACAGCGGCACCTGAACGCCGATGCCAGCAACATAGCTGTCGGTACGCGGCGTCTGGGAGTTGTTGTAGCCCTCGTTGGTTTCTTGTGCGCTCAGGTTCAGGCTCACGGTCGGATAGTGCCCGCCCTTGCCACTGCGCAACGCGGCACCCGCGGCTTCGACACCACTCTCGCTGGCCTTGAGCGTCGGGTTTTGCGCTATACCCTCGCGGACCCAGTCCTCCATACTCTGCGCCGAAACCCGTAGCTGCGCGTCATCGCGTATCCGGTTGAGCTTCTCCTTGACTGGCCGGCCGACGATCTCCGCCAGTGCCTCGCGACTGATACTGGCCTGGTTGCGGGCATCCAGTTCCTGCGCCGCGAGCAAATCCACCCGAGCCTTGAGGTCGAGCTGGTCCGTCACCAACGCCAGCTGCTTTTCGTACAACGCATTGACTCGGTCCAGACTCTTTTGCGTGGTTCGACGTTCCGCCCTCACCAACTCCAGCTCATCCTCGGCCGCCAACGCGGTGAAGTAACGCCGCGCCAATTCCACAGTGGCCTCGGCCTGGGCATCCAGTGCTTGCGACTCGGACTGCCTGGCCAAGCTTTTGAATTTTTGGTAGTTCTCCCAGGCGGCCTTGTTGTAGAGGTACTGACGCAGCACCAGGCTGTAGCTTTCGCTATCGTAACTCTGCTGTATCAGGTCGTTTTCCTGGTGAATTCGGTTCGACCCGGCATTGAGCGATAATTGCGGCAACAGCGCCCCCATGGCCTCGCGTTGATGTTCCTTGCCCGCCTGCGCTTGCGCAAAAGAGGCCAATACCCGCGGGTCCTCCAGTCGCGCCTCGCGATACAACTGCATGAGGTCGGTAGAGAACGTAGAGGCACTGACCCCGGTCGATGCTGGTGCAGCGGTTTGCCCCAGGGCGGCACCCGCTGCAAGCATGAACACCCCCCCAAAAAGCACTGACGACATGCCCACGGTCATTCCTCGATCATCGATTGAGACATGACATCGCGGGCCGGCTGCATCAAGTACTGCAACAGCGTGCGTTGTCCGGTGATGATCAACACGTCCGCCGGCATCCCCGGCAATAACTTGCGCTCACCCAGGGTGCGCACGCCCTCCTCGGTTACCCGGACCCGCGCCAGGTAATAGGCAGCCCCGGTCTTTTCATTGGTCAGCCGGTCAGCCGATACGCTGCTGACCTCGCCTTCGATCACCGGCGTCGTCGAACTCTTGAACGCACCGAAACGGATATCGGCACGCTTGCCGATGGCGATGCGATCAATATCCACCGGTGCCACCTGGGCCTCTATGACCAGCTCGGAAACCGATGGAACGATGTCCAGCAACGGCGTTGCCGGCCGCACCACACCACCAATGGTGTGCACTGTCATGCCAATCACCATGCCCGCGTCGGGTGCGCGGATGACGATATGGCTGAGCCGGTCTTCCAGGGCCGAGGTTTTCTCTTGCAGGTCGTATATCCGGGTCTGGACCTCGGCCAGCTGCTTGACAACGTCGGCACTGAAATCTTTGTCGACCTGCAGAATCTGCAGCTGCGTTTCGTTGATCTGCAGACGCGTCCTGTTAATAGTGGAACGGTGATCAGCCACCTCCGACCTGAGCATCCCCAGCTTGCGCTCCTGCTCGAGCAGACGTTGTTTGTCAACGAACCCCTGCTTCAGCAGGTCGGTCAATTCATTGATTTCACTGCTGTAGGATTTCTCCAGACTAACCTTGGCACCGATCATCGACTCCAGTCCCTTGATCTGTTGATTCAACTGGCCAATACGCTCGCGCAACACCGCTATCTGGCCCAGCCGCGAGCCCTGCCGAGCGTTGAACACCTGAGTCTCGCCCTGACGCGCTTCCTCTCCCCGCAGGCTGGCGAGATCGGCGATCTTGCCAAAACCGATCACCGGTAGCGTGTCGCGCTCGGCGATGAGCCTGGCCTCCATGGCTCTGGCCGCGAGCAGCTGGCTTCGGGCTATCTCGTACTCGAAGCGCAACTGGGCATCATCGAGAATGATCAGCGGGTCATCACGCTGGACGATGTCACCGTCATGGGCCAGCACCTCTTTGACAATGCCCCCCTCAAGGTGCTGGACCGTTTTGCGATAAGCCTGCACGGTGACCACCCCCGGCGCATAAGCAGCGCCGTCGAGGGGCGCGATCGCCGCCCAGGTGCCGAACAGGCCGAAAGTCACCCCTACAATGCCAAGGCCCAGGCGGCGGATTTTACGATCGGCTATGGGCAGGTCAGCGAAGCTTTCAATTTGACGGCTGGGCATCGTAGGGTTCATTGCCATTGCCCTTGCTAGTCTCGACCGGGGCCATGCTGGCGCCTACTGGTGCTGGCATGGCGTGCTTTGGTACCTGCGGTTGCTGCGCATTGAGTTCGGCCAGCACATGGTCGCGTGGCCCATAGAGCGTGATAACCCCAGCTCTCATCACCATGAGCCGGTCAAGTTGCGAGACGATGTTGGTTCGGTGAGTAATTACAAACAGCGTCGCGCCGGTCTGCTTGAGCTGCTGGATGGCTGCGGCCAGGGCCCGATCACCGACTTCGTCAAGGTTGGAATTGGGCTCGTCGAGAATAATCAGTCGCGGGTTGCCATACAGGGCGCGAGCCAGTCCGATGCGCTGGCGCTGCCCTCCCGAGAGCATGACTCCCTCGCTGCCGATGATGGTGTCGTAGCCATCGGGCAGCAGCAAAATCATCTCGTGAACGCCCGCCGTCCTGGCCGCTTGAATGACTTTCGCCGAATCGACCTCGGCAAAACGGGCAATGTTTTCGCCAACGCTGCCTTCGAACAATTCAATATCCTGGGGCAAGTAGCCTATATGCGGGCCAAGCTCATGCTTGTCCCAGGTGCTGATGTCTGCGCCATCCAGCCGGACCACCCCATGCTGCGGCGCCCACACCCCCATCAGAGCTCTGGCCAGGGTCGACTTGCCCGAGGCACTTGGACCGATGATTCCCACCACGCAACCGGCAGGTACGCTGAAGCTGATGTTCTTGATGATCGGCGTTTTCGAGCCAGGTGCCGCGACTATCAGATTCTCGACCTGCACGTGCCCCTGGGGCGCAGGTAAAGACAGACGCTCGGCTTGCGCTTGTTGTTTGTCGAGGATCTCGTTCAGACGACTGTACTGCGAGCGAGCGGCAATAAAGCCCTTCCAGCTACCGATGATCAGATCGATGGGGGCCAGTGCCCGCCCCAGCAGTACGGCCCCGGCAAACACCATGCCTGCGCCCACCTGATGATCCACCGCCAGGTAGGCCCCCAGCCCCAGCACCAGTGATTGCACCAGAAGCCGGAAAGACCGGGAAATCGTACTGACAATCGCTGCTCTATCACTCGCCAGGGACTGCAGCAGCAGCACGTTCCTTTGCCGGCGCCCCCAGCGATCCATCAGGGTTTCAAGCATGCCCATGGACTCGATGACTTCGGCGTTGCGCAGGTTCTTCGTGGTGTAGAGCGTCGCGCCGATATGCTCCTTGTTGGCCTGGGCCAGTACCGGCCCGGTCAGCTTCTCATTGATAAATGCGAGCAATAACAACAACAGAGCACTGCCGGTCGCTACCCAGCCAAACCAGGGGTGAAACGCGAACATCACCGCGATATAGATCGGCAGCCAGGGCGCGTCGAAAAAGGCAAACAACCCGTTACCGGAGAGAAACTGCCTCAAGCCCGTCAAGTCGTTGAGCGACTGCGCCGAGGCATCCATGCCGCCACTTTCCAGAGCCCGTTTGAAACTGGCCTTATAGACCTGGCGACTCAACAACACATCCAGCCGGGTACTGACCCGAACCATGATCCGCGAACGGATCCATTCCAGGGAGGCAAGCGTGATCAGCAGCCCGGTCATGATCAGGGTTAGCATTGCCAGGGTCGTCAGGCTTCCGCTCGACATCACTCGCCCATACACCTGAAGCATATAGAAGGTAGGGACGAGCATTAACGCGTTAATGAAAAAGCTGAAGAAGCCAACAGAAACAAAGCTGTCTCTACAGATTTTCAACGCGTGCTTCAGACTGTTTTCAGGTGTGCTTCGCATTGAAACCCCTGCTCGAAACGCCATCCTTTGTGGAGCTTAGATCATGCCGAACGACTGCGTTGAGCAATTGGCCAGATCGCCTCAGGCAAGTCGCCTGGAACGGGAAGAACCAAGCTTCAAGCAGGCCGCCATGCTGTTGATGGCCGAGCACCGAATGGCGCTAGCAGAATTGGGTCAACTGAAACTATCCCCCTAAAACGCCAAAGCCCCCGTTAAACGGGGGCTTTGGCTAGACATTTTACCGATTGTCTCTGGTCACCCAGCACGACTTAGAACGGAATGTCGTCATCGAAGCTGTCGAAGTCCGGAGCCGGCTGCGGTGCGGCCTGCTGAGGTGCCGGGCGCTGTTGTGGCGCGGACTGCTGTGGACGCGGAGCCTGCTGGCGTGGCGCCTGGTTGTAGTTGTTGCCGCCTTGCGGGGCGCCGTCCTGGTTCTGTGGACGGCCGCCGAGCAGCTGCATGGTGCCCTGCATGTCGACGATGATTTCGGTGGTGTAACGCTTGATGCCGTCCTTTTCCCACTCACGGGTCTGCAGCTTGCCCTCGATGTAGACCTGCGAGCCTTTGCGCAGGTATTCACCGGCGATCTCGGCAACCTTGCCGAACATCGAAACGCGGTGCCATTCGGTACGCTCGACCTTCTGGCCGGTCTGCTTGTCAGTCCACTGCTCGCTGGTCGCCAGGCTCAGGTTGGTCACGGCGTTACCGTTGGGCAGGTAGCGGACTTCGGGATCCTGGCCGCAGGTACCGACCAGAATGACTTTGTTAACCCCACGGGCCATAACGTTCTCCTAGGCTTCGCACGCGGAGGAAGCCGGGTTTACCAGGCGTTCCAGGGTCGTGCGATCCAAAATTTGTGTATCAAGTTTGATATAGATGGCGGCTTCATCGGCCACCACCACTGCGTCGGTCACACCCGGTACGGCCATCAGCCGCTCGGTCAGCCCCGCTTCCCGTACCGCCTCGGCCGATAACGGCATGCGCAGGCTGGTCACGTACGGCGGTTCACGCATGCTCAGCGCCACGACCCACCACAGGGCACACAACGCTGCGCAGCCAAGGAACACCGTGCTCAGGCCACCGTGCTGGAACAACCAGCCACCGAGAATTCCTCCCAGCGCGGCACCAAGGAACTGGCTGGTGGAATACACCCCCATGGCCGTCCCCTTGCCGCCGGCGGGCGACACCTTGCTTACCAGTGAAGGCAAGGATGCCTCCAGCAGGTTGAAGGCAGTAAAGAATATCACGGTGCCGATCACCAGTTCGCGCAAGTTGTCTGCTGACAGCCAGAAGAACAGCTCGGTGAGCATCAACACACTGACCGCGCCCAGCAGGACACGTTTCATCTTGCGCTTTTTTTCGCCGTAGATGATGAACGGGATCATTGCAAAGAATGAAATCAGCAAGGCGGTCAGGTACACCCACCAGTGCTCTTCCTTCGGTAGCCCGCCACGTTCGACAAAGGCCAGGGGCAAGGCGACGAAGCTGGCCATCAGGATCGCGTGCAGGACGAAGATGCCTACATCCAGGCGCAGCAGGTCCGGGTGACGCAAGGTCGGCCCCAGGGCCTGCTTGGCCACCCCCGACTCACGATGCTGCAACGCACCGTGTGACGCCGGCACCACGAAGGCAATCAGGCCGATACCGACCAGGGCCATGGCCGCAGTGGCCAGGAACAGCCCCGACAGACCGAAGGCGCGGGTCAGCAGCGGGCCGACGACCATGGCCACGGCGAACGACAGGCCGATGCTCATGCCAATCATGGCCATGGCCTTGGTCCGGTGCTGTTCGCGGGTCAAGTCAGAGAGCAAGGCCATGACCGCGGCAGAAATCGCCCCGGCGCCTTGCAGGATACGTCCGGCGATCACCCCCCAGATCGAGTCGGCCTGGGCTGCCAGCACGCTGCCCAGGGCAAAGATCACCAGGCCCAGGTAGATCACCGGGCGCCGACCGATGCGATCGGAGATCACCCCGAACGGAATCTGCAGGAAAGCCTGGGTCAGGCCGTAGGCACCAATAGCCAGGCCGATCAGTGCCGGGGTGGCCCCGGCCAGGTCCATGCCATAGGTCGCCAGTACTGGCAGGACCATGAACATGCCCAGCATACGGAAGGCGAACACCAGGGCCAGGCCGCCTGCGGCGCGGGTCTCGCTGCCACTCATGCGTTCGCTGTGGGGATCGTGCATGGATAAACCTCGTGTGAACCGGCGGCGATTCTACCAGCCCCATCGCTTAACGGCATATACGCGACGCTTTGCCGCGTAATGGCATGGAGCCGTATACTCAACCGTTTATGCCCGCCGAGCGAGGCCGCAGTGGACAAGATCCTGATTCGTGGGGCACGAACCCACAACCTGAAGAACATCGACCTGACCCTGCCCCGGGACAAGTTGATCGTCATCACCGGCCTGTCCGGTTCCGGCAAGTCGTCCCTGGCCTTCGATACCCTGTACGCCGAAGGCCAGCGCCGCTACGTCGAATCCCTGTCGGCCTATGCCCGGCAGTTCCTGTCGATGATGGAAAAACCCGATGTCGACACCATCGAAGGGTTGTCACCGGCAATTTCCATCGAGCAGAAGTCGACCTCGCACAACCCGCGTTCGACCGTCGGCACCATCACCGAGATCTACGACTACCTGCGCCTGCTCTACGCCCGCGTCGGCACCCCGCGCTGCCCGGACCACGACATCCCGCTGGAAGCGCAGACCGTCAGCCAGATGGTCGACCTGGTGCTGGCCCAACCCGAAGGCAGCAAACTGATGCTGCTGGCGCCGGTGATTCGCGAACGCAAGGGTGAACACCTGGCGGTCTTCGAAGAACTGCGTGCCCAGGGCTTTGTCCGTGCACGGGTCAACGGCAAGCTGTTCGAACTCGATGAGCTGCCGAAGCTGGACAAGCAGAAAAAGCACACCATCGAAGTGGTGGTCGACCGTTTCAAGGTTCGCGAGGACCTGCAGCAGCGCCTGGCCGAATCCTTCGAAACCGCGCTGAAGCTGGCCGACGGCATTGCCTTGGTCGCATCAATGGATGACGAGCCGTTCGAAGAGATGATCTTCTCCGCCCGCTTCGCCTGCCCGATCTGCGGCCATGCGATCAGCGAGCTGGAGCCCAAGCTGTTCTCCTTCAACAACCCGGCCGGTGCCTGCCCGACCTGCGACGGCCTGGGGGTCAAGCAGTTCTTTGACACCAAGCGCCTGGTCAATGGCGAGCTGACCCTGGCCGAAGGCGCGATTCGCGGCTGGGACCGGCGCAACGTCTATTACTTCCAGATGCTCGGCTCGCTGGCCGCGCATTATGACTTCAGCCTCGAAATCCCCTTCGGCGAACTGCCGGCGGAGCAGCAGAAGGTCATCCTCCACGGCAGCGGTAAACAGAACGTCGACTTCAAGTACCTCAATGACCGAGGCGACATCGTCAAGCGCTCGCACCCGTTCGAAGGCATCGTACCGAACCTGGAGCGCCGCTACCGCGAGACCGAATCGGCAACCGTGCGTGAGGAGCTGGCCAAGTTCCTCAGCACTCAACCCTGCCCGGATTGCCGCGGCACCCGTCTGCGTCGTGAAGCACGGCACGTGTGGGTCGGCGAGAAGACGCTGCCGGCCGTCACCTGCCTGCCGATCGGCGATGCCAGCGGCTATTTCGGCGGCCTGAAGCTGACCGGCCGACGTGGCGAAATTGCCGACAAGATTCTCAAGGAAATCTGCGAGCGCCTGCAGTTCCTGGTCAACGTCGGCCTCGACTACCTGACCCTCGACCGCAGCGCCGACACCCTCTCGGGCGGTGAAGCCCAGCGTATCCGCCTGGCCAGCCAGATCGGCGCCGGGTTGGTGGGGGTGATGTACATCCTCGACGAGCCATCCATCGGCCTGCACCAGCGCGACAACGACCGCCTGCTCGGCACCCTCAATCACCTGCGCGACATCGGCAACACGGTGATCGTGGTCGAGCACGACGAGGACGCCATTCGACTGGCCGACTACGTGGTGGACATCGGCCCGGGTGCTGGCGTGCATGGCGGCCAGATCGTCGCCGAAGGTACCCCCGCCGAGGTGATGGCCCATCCTGATTCGCTGACCGGCAAATACCTGTCGGGGCGGGTCAAGATTGCCGTACCGGCCAAGCGTACTGCGCGTAACAAGAAGCTCTCGCTCAAGCTCAAAGGCGCGCGCGGCAACAACCTGCAGAACGTCGACCTGGAAATTCCGATCGGCCTGCTGACTTGCGTGACTGGCGTGTCCGGTTCGGGCAAGTCGACGTTGATCAACAACACCCTGTTCCCGCTCAGCGCCACCGCGCTCAACGGTGCCAGCACCCTGGAAGCGGCGCCGCACGACAGCTGCGACGGCCTGCAGCACCTGGACAAGGTGGTCGACATCGACCAGAGCCCGATCGGCCGTACCCCGCGCTCGAACCCGGCGACCTACACCGGTTTGTTCACGCCGATCCGCGAACTGTTCTCAGGCGTACCGGAATCGCGCTCGCGTGGTTACGGCCCGGGGCGTTTCTCGTTCAACGTCAAGGGCGGGCGCTGCGAGGCATGCCAGGGTGATGGCCTGATCAAGGTCGAGATGCACTTCCTGCCGGATATCTACGTGCCTTGCGATGTGTGCAAGAGCAAGCGCTACAACCGCGAAACCCTGGAAATCAAGTACAAGGGCAAGAACATCCACGAGGTCCTGGAAATGACCATCGAGGAAGCGCGCGAGTTCTTCGACGCGGTACCGGCGCTGGCGCGCAAGCTGCAGACGCTGATGGATGTCGGCCTGTCGTACATCAAGCTCGGGCAGTCGGCGACCACCCTGTCCGGTGGCGAGGCGCAGCGGGTCAAGCTGTCACGCGAGCTGTCCAAGCGCGATACCGGCAAGACCCTGTACATCCTCGACGAGCCGACCACCGGCCTGCACTTCGCCGACATCCAGCAGTTGCTCGATGTACTGCACCGTCTGCGCGATCATGGCAACACTGTGGTGGTGATCGAGCACAACCTGGACGTGATCAAGACCGCCGACTGGATCGTCGACCTTGGCCCCGAGGGTGGCTCCAAGGGCGGGCAGATCATCGGCTTTGGTACGCCGGAAGACGTGGCCGAGATGAAGCAGTCGTACACCGGCTACTACCTCAAGCCGCTGCTGGAACGTGACCGCGCCTGATGTAGGCGCGCTGCAAAAGAAAAAGCCCCGCACTGGCGGGGCTTTTTTTGTTCGGGAAAATTACATCTGCGATTGCAGGTAGTTTTCCAGGCCGATCGACTTGATCAGGCCCTGCTGCTTTTCCAGCCAGTAGGTGTGATCTTCTTCGGTATCGGCCAGCTGCACGCGCAGGATGTCGCGGCTGATGTAGTCCTTGTGCAGTTCGCACAGTTCGATGCCTTTGCACAGCGCAGCGCGCACCTTGTATTCCAGGCGCAGGTCGGCGGCGATCATGTCCGGCACAGTGCTGCCGACGTCCAGGTCGTCAGGACGCATGCGCGGGGTGCCTTCCAGCATGAGGATACGACGGATCAGGGCGTCGGCGTGTTGCGCTTCTTCTTCCATTTCGTGGTTGATGCGCTCGTAGAGCTTGCTCAGGCCCCAATCTTCGTACATCCGCGAGTGGATGAAATATTGGTCACGTGCCGCCAGTTCGCCCGTCAGCAACGTGTTGAGATAATCGATTACGTCCGGGTGACCTTGCATCGCCCTGCCTCTCCCTGTGTGAAAGGTATAGTTTGAACCAGGATGACCGGAAGGTCACTGAGAATCGGGCATAAAAGTGCAAAAAAGTGGGTAAACGGTAGTGATATTCATTGAAAAACCGCCCAATTGAGGGCGGTTCTTCTTATCACTTCGACTTAGGCGAGATTCAGGCCCAACGCCTTGGCAATCCCTTCGCCATAGGCCGGATCGGCCTTGAAGAAGTGTTGCAACTGACGCTGAACCACGTCTTCAGACACCCCGGCCATGGCGCCGGCGATGTTGCTGATCAGCAGGGCCTTCTGCTCGGGATTCATCAGGCGGAACAACGCGCCGGCGTGACTGTAGTAGTCGGTGTCTTCGCGGTGATCGTAACGATCGGCGACACCGTTCAGGGCCAGTGGCGGCTCAGCGTACTGAGGCGCCTGCTTCGGCGCATTGGCGTAGCTGTTCGGCTCGTAGTTCGGTGCCGCACCGCCGTTGCTGCCAAACGCCATCGAACCATCACGCTGGTAGCTGTTCACCGGGCTGCGCGGGGCGTTGACCGGCAGTTGCTGGTGGTTGGTACCGACACGGTAGCGATGCGCATCTGCGTAGGCGAATACGCGCCCCTGGAGCATGCGGTCTGGCGACAGGCCAACACCCGGCACCATGTTGCTCGGGCCGAACGCGGCCTGCTCGACTTCGGCAAAGTAGTTCAGTGGGTTGCGGTTGAGTTCCAGCTCGCCAATCTCGATCAGCGGGTAGTCCTTCTGCGACCAGGTCTTGGTCACGTCAAACGGGTTCTCGTCGCGGCTGGCCGCTTCTTCTTCGCTCATCACCTGGATGCACACGGCCCATTTCGGGAAATCGCCGCGCTCAATGGCTTCGAACAGGTCGCGCTGGGCGTAGTCCGGGTCGGTGCCGGCCAGGCGCGCGGCCTCGGCAGGTGCCAGGTTCTTGATGCCCTGCTTGGTCTTGAAGTGCCATTTGACCCAGGTACGCTGGCCCTGGGCATTGATCAGGCTATAGGTGTGACTGCCGAAACCGTGCATGTGCCGGTAGCCGTCCGGAATCCCGCGGTCGGAGAACAGGATGGTGACCTGGTGCAATGCTTCGGGCGAATGCGACCAGAAGTCCCACATCATCTGCGCTCTCTTCAGGTTGCTTTGCGGCAGGCGCTTCTGGGTGTGGATAAAGTCGGGAAACTTCAGCGGATCACGGATGAAAAACACCGGAGTGTTGTTGCCAACGATGTCCCAGTTGCCTTCCTCGGTGTAGAACTTCAGGGCGAAACCACGTGGGTCACGCTCGGTATCGGCCGAACCACGCTCGCCACCGACCGTGGAGAAACGCAAGAAGGTCTCGGTCTGCTTGCCAACGTTGCTGAACAGCTTGGCGCAGCTGTACTGGGTGATATCGCGGGTGACGGTGAAGGTGCCATAGGCACCCGAGCCTTTGGCGTGTACGCGCCGCTCAGGGATGTTCTCGCGGTTGAAGTGCGCGAGCTTTTCGATCAGGTGGAAGTCGTCCAGCAACAACGGGCCACGCGGGCCTGCCGAACGCGAATTCTGGTTGTCGGCCACCGGCGCGCCGCTGGCGGTGGTCAGTATTTTGTTCTGGCTCATGCTCTCTCTCCCTATCGGTCTTGAACGGCCGGCTAATCGGCGTGGGATGAGTATTGACCACAACTATGACAGCAACAAATTCATTAACTGACTCACATCAATAGATTATTACAATACATATAGACACAAAAAACCGGGCACTAGGCCCGGTTTCTTGTTACAGACTGTTCGCCTTACTCAGCAGCTTCTACCGAGCCACCGACAGGACGATCAACCAGCTCGACGTACGCCATAGGTGCGTTATCGCCAGCGCGGAAGCCGCACTTGAGGATACGCAGGTAGCCGCCCTGACGGGTGGCATAGCGCTTGCCCAGATCGTTGAACAGCTTACCGACGATTTCTTTCGAACGGGTACGGTCGAAAGCCAGACGACGGTTAGCAACGCTGTCTTCCTTGGCCAGGGTGATCAGCGGCTCGGCAACGCGGCGCAGTTCCTTGGCTTTTGGCAGAGTAGTTTTGATCAGCTCGTGCTCGAACAGCGACACCGCCATGTTTTGGAACATGGCCTTACGGTGAGAGCTGGTACGGCTCAGGTGACGTCCACTTTTACGATGACGCATGGGTTCATTCCTTACCAAACACTACGTTCGGTGATTACGACGATCAGGCAGTCGCCTTGTCGTCCTTCTTAAGACTTGCAGGCGGCCAGTTGTCGAGGCGCATGCCGAGGGACAGACCACGGGAGGCCAGAACGTCCTTGATTTCAGTCAAGGATTTCTTGCCCAGGTTCGGAGTCTTCAACAGTTCTACTTCGGTACGCTGAATCAGGTCGCCGATGTAGTAAATGTTCTCCGCCTTAAGGCAGTTGGCCGAACGTACGGTCAATTCCAGATCGTCAACCGGACGAAGCAGGATCGGATCGATCTCGTCTTCCTGTTCGACTACCACTGGTTCACTGTCACCTTTGAGGTCGACGAACGCAGCCAGCTGCTGTTGCAGGATGGTTGCAGCACGACGGATGGCCTCTTCAGGATCCAGGGTACCGTTGGTTTCCAGATCAATTACCAGCTTGTCCAGGTTGGTGCGCTGCTCGACACGGGCGTTTTCCACCACGTAGGCGATACGGCGAACCGGGCTGAACGAAGAGTCGAGCTGCAAGCGACCAATGCTGCGGCTTTCGTCTTCATCGCTCTGACGCGAATCGGCCGGCTCATAACCACGACCACGAGCTACGGTGAGCTTCATGTTCAAGGCGCCGTTGGACGCCAGGTTAGCGATTACGTGATCGGGGTTAACGATCTCGACATCATGATCCAGCTGAATATCGGCAGCGGTAACCACCCCCGAACCCTTCTTCGACAAGGTCAGCGTAACTTCGTCACGACCGTGCAGTTTGATAGCCAGGCCTTTCAGGTTCAACAGGATTTCAATGACGTCTTCCTGTACACCTTCGATTGCCGAGTACTCATGGAGTACACCGTCAATCTCGGCCTCGACTACTGCACAGCCAGGCATGGAGGACAACAGGATGCGGCGCAGCGCGTTGCCCAGGGTATGGCCAAAGCCACGCTCGAGAGGCTCGAGCGTGATTTTAGCGCGGGTTGGACTGACGACCTGCACATCGATGTGGCGGGGCGTCAGGAACTCATTTACCGAAATCTGCATGGATGCACCTATTTTCTAGCCCTTACTTGGAGTAGAGCTCGACAATCAGGCTTTCGTTGATGTCGGCGGACAGGTCGCTGCGAGCAGGAACGTTCTTGAAAACGCCCGACTTCTTAGCAGCATCCACATCTACCCACTCAACGCGGCCACGCTGGGCGCACAGTTCAAGGGCTTGAACAATGCGCAGCTGGTTCAGCGACTTCTCGCGAACCGCGACCACGTCACCCGGACGAACTTGGTAGGACGGAACGTTTACAGTCTTGCCGTTTACGCTGATCGCTTTGTGCGAAACCAGCTGACGGGATTCGGCACGAGTAGCGCCAAAGCCCATACGATAAACGACGTTATCCAGACGGCACTCGAGCAGTTGCAGCAGGTTCTCACCAGTAGCGCCCTTCTTGGAGGCCGCTTGCTTGTAGTAACCGCTGAATTGACGCTCGAGAACGCCGTAGATACGACGAACTTTTTGTTTCTCACGCAGCTGGGTGCCGTAGTCGGACTGACGACCGCGGCGCTGACCGTGGATACCTGGGGCTGCTTCGATGTTGCACTTCGATTCCAGAGCGCGAACGCCGCTCTTCAGGAACAGATCAGTGCCTTCACGACGAGACAGTTTGCATTTTGGACCAATGTAACGTGCCATTTATCTGTCTCCTGATTACACGCGGCGCTTCTTCGGCGGACGGCACCCGTTATGCGGGATTGGCGTCACGTCGGTGATGCTGGCGATCTTATAGCCACAGCCGTTCAGAGCACGAACAGCGGACTCACGACCTGGACCTGGACCCTTGACGTTGACGTCGAGGTTCTTCAGACCATATTCCAGCGCAGCTTGACCAGCACGTTCAGCAGCTACCTGAGCAGCGAACGGGGTGGACTTGCGGGAACCGCGGAAACCCGAACCGCCGGAGGTAGCCCAAGACAGAGCGTTACCTTGACGATCGGTGATGGTCACGATGGTGTTGTTAAAAGACGCATGGATGTGGGCGATGCCATCAACCACTGTCTTTTTGACTTTTTTACGAGGACGAGCAGCAGGTTTTGCCATTTCTAAATTCCTGTCGATTCGCTGGTGCGATTACTTGCGGATCGGCTTACGCGGGCCCTTACGGGTACGCGCGTTGGTCTTGGTACGCTGACCGCGTACTGGCAGACCCCGACGATGACGCAGGCCGCGGTAGCAACCCAGGTCCATCAACCGCTTGATTTTCATGTTGATGTCACGGCGCAGATCACCTTCGGTGATGTACTTCGCGACTTCAGTACGCAGCGATTCAACCTGCTCGTCGCTCAGATCCTTGATCTTAGCGGCTGGGTTGACCCCAGTCTCTGCACAGATTTTCTGTGCAGTAGTGCGACCAACACCATAGATGTAGGTCAGCGAGATAACAGTGTGCTTGTTATCTGGAATGTTGACGCCTGCAATACGGGCCATTCAGTGGGACTCCAATTGACAGCTACCTACGCCCCGGAAGCCAAGAAATAGGGCGCGAGATAATATCGCTGTAGAAACAAATAATCAACCCAGCAGCGCACTAGCTGCTGGGTTTGAAGCTCAGATCACACTCAGCCTTGGCGCTGCTTGTGACGTGGTTCCGCACTGCAAATTACTCGAACGACACCTTCGCGGCGAATAATTTTGCAGTTACGGCACAGCTTTTTCACCGATGCACGAACTTTCATCACCAACTCCTCGAACCTTAAGGGTCAATCAGCGCAGCAGACCGCTGCCACCGTAGCCTTTCAGGTTGGCTTTCTTCATCAGGGATTCGTACTGGTGCGAAACGAGGTGCGATTGTACTTGGGACATGAAGTCCATCACAACCACTACCACAATCAGCAACGAGGTCCCGCCAAGGTAGAACGGAACGTTTGCCGCGACCACCAGGAACTGGGGAAGCAGACACACGGCCGTCATATAAAGAGCACCGAACATGGTCAAGCGGGTCAGAACGCCATCAATGTAGCGCGCCGACTGCTCGCCCGGACGGATACCCGGAATAAAGGCACCGGACTTCTTCAGGTTTTCCGCTACGTCTTTCGGATTGAACATCAACGCCGTATAGAAGAAGCAGAAGAAAATAATCCCTGCACTAAACAGCAGAATATTCAACGGCTGACCAGGAGCGATCGACTGCGAGATGTCCTGCAACCAGCCCATACCTTCGGACTGACCGAACCAGGCACCCAGCGAAGCCGGGAACAGCAAGATGCTGCTCGCGAAAATGGCAGGGATTACACCCGCCATGTTCACTTTCAACGGCAAGTGGCTGGTCTGCGCAGCGAAGACCTTGCGGCCCTGCTGACGCTTGGCGTAGTGAACGGCGATACGACGCTGACCACGCTCAATGAACACCACGAAACCGATAATCGCTACTGCCAGCAAACCGATTGCGACCAGGGCGAAAATGTTGATATCGCCTGTGCGTGCAGACTCGAAAGACTGCCCGATTGCTCTCGGAAGACCGGCGACGATACCTGCGAAAATCAACATCGAGATACCGTTGCCTACACCGCGCTCGGTGATCTGCTCGCCCAGCCACATCATGAACATCGCGCCGGCCACGAACGTGGACACCGCAACGAAATGGAAGCCAAAGTCAGCAGAAAACGCCACGCCCTGACCGGCCAGGCCAATGGACATGCCAATGGCCTGGACCAGCGCCAGGATAACGGTGCCGTAGCGGGTGTACTGGCTGATCTTGCGACGGCCAGCTTCACCTTCCTTCTTCAACTGCTCCAGCTGCGGGCTGACGGCGGTCATCAGTTGCATGATGATCGATGCCGAAATGTACGGCATGATCCCCAGTGCAAAGATGCTCATCCGTTCCAGCGCGCCGCCGGAAAACATGTTGAACAAGCTAAGAATGGTCCCCTCATTCTGTCGAAACAGTTCCGCCAGCCGGTCCGGGTTGATACCTGGAACTGGGATGTGTGCGCCTATCCGGTAGACGATGATCGCCAGGAACAGAAAACGCAGACGAGCCCAGAGTTCAGACATCCCGCCTTTGCCGAGCGAAGAGAGAGCACCTTGCTTAGCCATTTATTCCTCGAACTTGCCGCCAGCTGCTTCGATAGCCGCACGCGCACCTTTGGTGGCTGCGATACCCTTGATGGTGACCGCGCGAGTAACTTCGCCGGACAGCATGATTTTCACACGCTGTACGTTTTGGTTAATCACGTTGGCATCCTTCAGGGATTGCACGGTGACAACGTCGCCTTCCACTTTGGCCAGCTCGGACAGACGCACTTCTGCGCGGTCCATGGCTTTCAGGGAAACGAAGCCGAACTTCGGCAGACGACGGTGCAGCGGCTGTTGACCGCCTTCAAAGCCTGGAGCAATGGTGCCACCGGAACGGGAGGTTTGACCTTTGTGGCCACGGCCACCAGTCTTACCCAAACCGCTACCGATACCACGGCCCGGACGATGCTTCTCGCGACGGGAACCCGGCGCTGGACTCAGATCATTGAGTTTCATCGATTAACCCTCGACGCGCAGCATGTAGTAAGCCTTGTTGATCATCCCGCGATTCTCGGGAGTATCCAGGACTTCTACAGTGTGACCGATGCGGCGCAGACCCAGACCCTTAACACACAGTTTGTGGTTAGGGAGACGGCCGGCGGTGCTTTTGATCAGCGTTACTTTAACGGTAGCCATGATCAGCGGATCTCCTCAACGCTCTTGCCGCGCTTGGCAGCAATGGACTCAGGAGATTGCATAGCTTTCAGACCCTTGAAAGTGGCATGAACCACGTTCACTGGGTTGGTCGAGCCGTAGCACTTGGCCAGGACGTTCTGAACGCCAGCAACTTCCAGGACGGCACGCATTGCGCCACCGGCGATGATACCGGTACCTTCCGAGGCAGGCTGCATGTACACCTTCGACGCGCCATGGGCGGACTTGGTGGCGTACTGCAGAGTAGTGCCGTTCAGGTCTACCTGAATCATGTTGCGACGAGCAGCTTCCATGGCTTTCTGGATCGCAGCAGGTACTTCGCGCGACTTGCCACGGCCGAAGCCAACACGACCTTTACCATCACCTACCACGGTCAACGCGGTGAAAGTGAAGATTCGGCCGCCTTTGACGGTTTTAGCAACGCGGTTAACTTGAACCAGCTTCTCGATGTAGCCTTCGTCGCGCTTTTGATCGTTATTTGCCATAACTTAGAACTCCAGCCCGCCTTCACGAGCAGCATCAGCCAGCGCTTTGACGCGGCCATGGTACTTGAAGCCGGAACGGTCAAAGGCAACTTGAGATACACCGGCGGCTTTCGCGCGCTCAGCTACCAGCTTGCCAACCTTAGTGGCCGCGTCGATGTTGCCGGTGGCACCATCACGCAGTTCTTTGTCCAAGGTCGAGGCACTGGCCAGAACCTTGCTGCCGTCGGCCGAAATGACCTGGGCGTAGATGTGCTGCGAGGAGCGGAACACGCAGAGACGCACGACTTCGAGTTCGTGCATTTTCAGGCGTGCTTTGCGAGCGCGACGCAGTCGAGTAACTTTTTTGTCGGTCATTTGCTAGGCCCTACTTCTTCTTGGCTTCTTTACGACGGACGACTTCGTCCGCGTAACGCACACCCTTGCCTTTGTACGGCTCTGGTGGACGGAAGTCGCGGATTTCAGCGGCCACCTGACCTACCAGCTGCTTGTCGATACCCTTGATCAGGATATCGGTCTGGCTTGGGGTCTCTGCGGTGATACCGGCCGGCAGTTCGTAATCCACTGGATGCGAGAAGCCGAGTGCCAGGTTCAGCACGGTGCCTTTGGCTTGTGCTTTGTAACCAACACCGACCAGCTGGAGCTTGCGCTCGAAGCCTTGGCTTACGCCCTGGACCATGTTGTTCACCAGGGCGCGGGTAGTACCGGCCATAGCGCGAGTTTGTTGATCGCCATTGCGAGCAGCGAAACGCAGCTCACCAGCTTCTTCAACAATTTCAACCGACGAGTGAACGTTCAGTTCGAGAGTGCCCTTGGCACCCTTCACCGAAAGCTGTTGGCCGACGAATTTGACTTCGACACCGGCTGGCAGCTTAACGGGGTTCTTAGCGACGCGAGACATGCTTATCCCCCCTTAGAACACTGTGCAGAGAACTTCGCCGCCGACACCGGCAGCGCGCGCAGCACGATCAGTCATCACACCTTTGTTGGTGGAGACGATAGACACGCCCAGACCGCCACGTACTTTCGGCAGTTCTTCGACGGACTTGTACTGACGCAGGCCTGGACGACTTACGCGCTTGACTTCCTCGATGACCGGACGGCCTTCGAAGTATTTCAGCTCGATGGAAAGCGATGGTTTTACTTCGCTGCTGACTTGATAGCCAGCGATGTAACCTTCATCTTTCAGAACTTTGGCTACCGCAACCTTCAGAGTCGACGAAGGCATGCTTACGACGGACTTTTCAGCCATCTGGGCATTACGGATGCGAGTTAGCATGTCCGCTAACGGGTCCTGCATACTCATGGGCTAGACGCTCCTGATACAAGAAAAATTAGCCTCTCGGCTACTACAGACCCCTGAAATCGCCGGGCATAAAAACCCGGGCTCAGGAGAGCCGGTCATTCTAGACAGTTCCCAGAAACGAAACAAGCCCCAGAAGGGGCTTGTTTCGTTGCAAGGTCACCGGTGGTCGGAAGATTGCTCCCCCGCCACCTGCACGCTGCCGGTACGTCTTACCAGCTGGCTTTAACCAGACCTGGAACGTCACCGCGCATTGCTGCTTCACGCAGCTTGTTACGGCCGAGGCCGAACTTGCGGTAAACGCCGTGTGGACGACCGGTGATGCGGCAACGGTTACGCAGGCGCGAGGCGCTGGCGTCACGTGGTTGCTTCTGCAGAGCTACGACAGCGGCAAAACGCTCTTCTGGAGTTGCTTCCAGGTTAACGATGGTCGCTTTCAGCTCGGCACGCTTCTTGGCGTACTTGGCAACAGTGAGCTGACGCTTCAGCTCACGGTTTTTCATGCTCTTCTTGGCCATTTTCCTACTCCAATCAGTTGCGGAACGGGAATTTGAAAGCACGCATCAGAGCGCGGCCTTCGTCATCGTTCTTGGCAGTGGTGGTCAGGGTAATGTCCAGACCGCGCAGAGCATCGATCTTGTCGTAGTCGATTTCCGGGAAGATGATCTGCTCTTTCACGCCCATGCTGTAGTTACCACGACCATCGAAGGACTTGGCATTCAGGCCGCGGAAGTCGCGAACCCGAGGCAGGGAGATCGCCAGCAGGCGGTCCAGGAACTCGTACATACGATCACGGCGCAGAGTAACTTTAACGCCGATCGGCCAGCCCTCACGGACTTTGAAGCCCGCGATGGATTTCCGAGCGAAAGTCACAACGGCTTTCTGACCGGTGATCTTCTCCAGGTCAGCAACAGCGTGCTCGATGACTTTTTTGTCGCCGACAGCTTCGCCCAGACCCATGTTCAGGGTGATCTTGGTAACGCGCGGAACTTCCATCACGTTCGCCAGCTTAAGTTCTTCCTTAAGCTTGGGAGCAATCTCGTTCCGGTAAATCTCTTTCAGTCGTGCCATGGTCTTCTACCTAGCAGTGTTCAAGCATCAACCGCTTTTTGGGTCGACTTGAAGACACGAATTTTTTTGCCGTCTTCTACTTTGAAACCAACGCGGTCAGCCTTGTTGGTTTCGCCGTTGAAAATGGCGACGTTGGAAGCGTGCAGTGGCGCTTCTTTCTCGACGATACCGCCCTGTACGCCCGACATCGGGTTAGGCTTGGTATGACGCTTCACCAGGTTGATCCCACCAACGACCAGACGGTCGTCAGCGAGAACCTTGAGCACCTTACCGCGCTTACCTTTGTCTTTGCCGGCGATCACGATGATCTCGTCGTCACGACGAATCTTTTGCATGTCGGATCTCCTTACAGCACTTCTGGGGCGAGCGAGACGATCTTCATGAACTTCTCAGTACGAAGTTCACGGGTCACTGGCCCAAAGATACGGGTGCCGATCGGCTCTTGCTTGTTGTTCAGCAGAACAGCAGCATTGCCATCAAAGCGGATGATGGAGCCGTCAGCACGACGGACACCGTGGCGAGTGCGGACTACAACAGCAGTCATCACTTGGCCTTTCTTCACTTTACCGCGAGGAATTGCTTCCTTGACGGTTACCTTGATGATGTCACCGATGCCGGCGTAACGGCGGTGCGAACCGCCGAGAACCTTGATGCACATGACGCGACGAGCGCCGCTGTTATCGGCCACATCGAGCATGGATTGAGTCTGAATCATAAAATTTCTCCGACCCTTAGCCCTTAGACTTCAACAGCGCGTTCGAGAACTTCAACCAGTGCCCAGGACTTGGTCTTGGCCAGCGGACGGGTCTCGCGGATGGAGACCTTGTCGCCGATATGGCACTGGTTGGTTTCGTCGTGCGCGTGCAGCTTAGTCGAACGCTTAACGTATTTACCGTAGATCGGGTGCTTTACGCGACGCTCGATTAGTACGGTGATGGTTTTGTCCATCTTGTCGCTGACGACACGGCCAGTCAGCGTACGGACGGTTTTTTCAGCTTCAGCCATGATCACTTACCTGCCTGCTGGTTGAGCACAGTTTTCACGCGAGCGATGTCACGCTTAACTTGCGAGAGCAGGTGCGACTGCCCCAACTGGCCAGTTGCTTTCTGCATACGCAGATTGAACTGGTCGCGCAGCAAGCCGAGCAGTTGCTCGTTCAGCTGCTGTGCTGATTTTTCACGAAGTTCATTCGCTTTCATCACATCACCGTCCGCTTAACAAAGGAGGTGGCGAGAGGCAGCTTTGCAGCCGCCAGGGCGAAAGCCTCACGCGCCAGCTCTTCAGAAACACCCTCGATCTCGTACAGGACTTTGCCTGGCTGGATCTGGGCAACCCAGTATTCCACGGAACCTTTACCTTTACCCATCCGCACTTCGAGAGGCTTCTTGGAGATTGGCTTGTCCGGGAACACACGGATCCAGATTTTACCGCCACGTTTTACGTGACGGGTCAGAGCACGACGTGCCGACTCAATCTGGCGGGCGGTGAGACGACCGCGAGCAACAGCTTTCAGAGCAAATTCGCCGAAGCTGACTTTGCTACCGCGCAGTGCCAGACCACGGTTGTGGCCAGTCATCTGCTTGCGGAATTTTGTACGCTTTGGTTGCAACATTTGGCGTACCCCTTACTTAGCAGCTTTTTTACGAGGCGCTGGTGCTTGTGGTTTCAGTTCTTCTTGGCGACCACCAATTACTTCGCCTTTGAAAATCCAAACCTTCACACCGATCACACCGTAAGTGGTGTGAGCTTCGTAGGTGGCATAGTCGATATCGGCACGCAGGGTGTGCAGTGGCACACGACCTTCGCGATACCATTCAGTACGTGCGATTTCAGCACCGCCGAGACGACCGCTCACTTGGATCTTGATGCCTTTGGCACCAATGCGCATGGCGTTCTGTACGGCGCGCTTCATGGCGCGACGGAACATCACACGACGCTCCAGCTGCTGAGCTACGCTCTGAGCTACCAGCATACCGTCGAGTTCCGGCTTGCGGATCTCTTCGATGTTGATGTGCACAGGCACACCCATTTGCTTGGTCAGGTCCTGACGCAGTTTCTCAACATCTTCACCTTTCTTCCCGATAACGATACCTGGACGAGCGGTGTGGATGGTGATGCGTGCAGTTTGGGCCGGACGATGGATATCGATACGGCTAACGGACGCGCTTTTTAGTTTGTCTTGGAGGTACTCACGCACATTCAGATCTGCGAGCAAATAGTCCGCATAAGTCCGACCGTCTGCGTACCAGACGGAGGTGTGCTCCTTGACGATTCCCAGGCGAATGCCAGTGGGATGTACTTTCTGACCCATCTGATCGACTCCGTTACTTGTCCGCAACCTTGACAGTGATATGGCAAGACCGCTTGACGATGCGATCAGCGCGGCCTTTGGCACGCGGCATGATGCGCTTCAGCGAACGCCCTTCGTTGACGAAAACGGTGGAGACCTTCAGGTCATCAACGTCTGCGCCTTCGTTATGCTCGGCGTTGGCTACGGCCGACTCGAGGACTTTCTTCATGATTTCAGCAGCTTTCTTGCTGCTGAAAGCCAACAGGTTGAGCGCTTCGCCCACCTTCTTCCCGCGGATCTGGTCGGCGACCAAGCGGGCTTTCTGGGCGGAGATTCGAGCGCCCGACAACTTAGCGGCTACTTCCATTTCCTTACCCCTTAACGCTTGGCTTTCTTGTCAGCCACGTGCCCACGATAAGTGCGGGTACCGGCAAACTCGCCCAGTTTATGGCCGACCATGTCTTCGTTCACGAGAACGGGGACGTGTTGGCGACCGTTGTGTACCGCGATGGTCAGACCGACCATTTGTGGCAGGATCATGGAACGGCGCGACCAGGTCTTAACTGGTTTGCGATCGTTCTTTTCCGCCGCCACTTCGATCTTCTTCAGTAGGTGAAGATCGATAAAAGGACCTTTTTTCAGAGAACGTGGCACTGTCGTATCCCTCTATTTACTTGCGACGACGGACGATCATGTTGTCGGTACGCTTATTACCACGAGTCTTCGCGCCCTTAGTCGGGAAGCCCCATGGCGATACCGGATGACGACCACCGGAGGTACGACCTTCACCACCACCATGTGGGTGGTCAACCGGGTTCATGGCAACACCACGAACGGTTGGGCGAACGCCACGCCAGCGTTTGGCACCAGCTTTACCCAGCGAACGCAGGCTGTGCTCGGAGTTCGAGACTTCACCCAGGGTCGCACGGCATTCAGCCAGGACTTTACGCATTTCACCAGAGCGCAGACGCAGGGTCACATAGACACCTTCGCGAGCGATCAGCTGAGCCGAAGCACCAGCGGAACGAGCGATCTGTGCACCTTTGCCCGGCTTCAGTTCGATGCCGTGAATGGTGCTACCCACTGGGATGTTGCGCAGTTGCAGGGAGTTGCCTGGCTTGATTGGAGCCAGAGCGCCTGCGATCAGCTGGTCGCCAGCAACAACGCCTTTAGGGGCGATGATGTAGCGGCGCTCGCCGTCTGCGTAGCACAGCAGTGCGATGTGAGCAGTACGGTTTGGATCGTATTCGATACGCTCGACAGTGGCGACGATGCCATCTTTGTCGTTGCGACGGAAATCGACCATACGGTAATGCTGCTTATGACCACCACCTACGTGACGAGTAGTGATGCGGCCATTGTTGTTACGACCACCAGACTTCGATTTCTTCTCGAGCAGCGGTGCGTGAGGAGCGCCTTTATGCAGCTCCTTGTTGACCACCTTGACCACGAAACGGCGGCCAGGGGAAGTCGGTTTGCATTTAACGATTGCCATGATGCACCCCTTCCTTACTCAGCACTGCTGCTGAAATCGAGATCTTGGCCTGGCTGAAGCGAAACGATCGCTTTCTTCCAGTCATTGCGCTTGCCCAGACCACGTGCGGTACGCTTGGTTTTACCCAGAACGTTTACAGTCGACACGTTTTCGACTTTTACGCCGAACAGGCCTTCGACAGCTTTCTTGATTTCCAGCTTGGTTGCGTCAGTAGCAACCTTGAATACGAACTGGCCTTTTTTCTCAGCCAGAACGGTAGCCTTCTCGGAAACATGCGGGCCAAGGAGGACTTTAAATACGCGTTCCTGGTTCATCCCAGCAGCTCCTCGAATTTCTTCACGGCCGACACAGTGATCAACACTTTGTCGTATGCGATCAGACTGACCGGATCGGAACCCTGGACGTCACGTACGTCGACGTGCGGCAGGTTACGAGCAGCCAGGTACAGGTTCTGATCAACAGCGTCCGAAACGATCAGTACGTCGCTCAGACCCATGCCGTTCAGCTTGTTCAGCAGGTCTTTGGTTTTCGGTGCTTCAACAGCGAAGTCCTGAACCACGACCAGACGGTCGGTACGCACCAGCTCAGCGAGGATGGAACGCATTGCTGCGCGGTACATCTTCTTGTTGAGCTTCTGCGAGTGATCCTGAGGACGAGCTGCGAAAGTGGTACCACCGCCACGCCAGATTGGGCTACGGATAGTACCGGCACGAGCACGGCCAGTGCCTTTCTGACGCCATGGGCGCTTACCGCCACCAGCAACGTCGGAACGGGTTTTCTGCTGCTTGGTGCCTTGACGGCCGCCGGCCATATAGGCCACGACTGCTTGGTGTACCAGCGTCTCGTTGAATTCGCCGCCGAAAGTCAGTTCGGAAACTTCGATCGCTTGAGCGTCATTTACATTTAGTTGCATGTCAGCTTCCCCTTAACCGCGAGCCTTGGCAGCCGGACGCACAACCAGATCGCTGCCAGTTGCGCCTGGAACGGCACCCTTGACCAGCAACAGATTGCGTTCAGCGTCGACGCGCACTACTTCGAGGGACTGAACGGTCACGCGCTCGGCGCCCATGTGACCGGACATTTTCTTGCCCTTGAATACACGACCAGGAGTCTGGCACTGGCCGATAGAGCCCGGGACGCGGTGGGAGACGGAGTTACCGTGGGTGTTATCTTGACCGCGGAAATTCCAACGCTTGATGGTACCGGCAAAGCCTTTACCCTTGGACTGGCCGGTAACGTCTACCAGCTGACCTGCAGCGAAGATTTCAGCGTTGATCGAATCACCGGCCTGGAACTCACCTTCTTCAAGGCGGAATTCCCAGACACCGCGACCCGCGGCAACGTTCGCTTTAGCGAAGTGACCTGCTTGAGCAGCAGTCACGCGCGAAGCGCGACGCTCACCGACAGTGACTTGCACTGCACGATAGCCATCGGTTTCTTCAGTTTTGAACTGGGTGACGCGATTCGGCTCGATCTCAATGACCGTGACCGGAATGGAGACACCTTCTTCGGTGAAAATACGGGTCATACCGCATTTACGACCGACTACACCAATAGTCATGTTGTAAACCTCATGAGTGTACGGGGCTTTCACCCGCTATGGCCGCCCATTTCAGAGCGTTACACGACTAAGACCGAGTCTTAGCCGAGGCTGATCTGCACTTCCACACCGGCCGCAAGATCAAGCTTCATAAGAGCATCAACGGTTTTATCCGTTGGCTGGACGATGTCCAGAACGCGCTTATGAGTACGGATCTCGTACTGGTCACGCGCGTCTTTGTTGACGTGCGGAGAGACCAGAACGGTGAACCGCTCTTTACGGGTAGGCAGTGGAATTGGACCACGCACTTGAGCACCAGTACGTTTCGCGGTTTCCACGATTTCCTGGGTGGATTGGTCGATCAGGCGATGGTCAAAAGCCTTCAACCTGATACGGATTTGCTGATTTTGCATTGGATTTCAGACTCCAGGCTGCTATTCCCACCGGGCGCACTACGCCCGTTAAAAGGAGGCGTGATTCTATAGAGGGCCCCACCGAGTGTCAACCCAATAAAAAAGCCCCCGCTGAGCGGGGGCCTTTTTAAGCGATCAACGATTACTCGATGATTTTGGCTACGACGCCGGCGCCGACGGTACGACCGCCTTCACGGATAGCGAAACGCAGACCGTCTTCCATCGCGATGGTTTTGATCAGGGTAACAGTCATTTGAATGTTGTCACCTGGCATTACCATTTCAACGCCTTCTGGCAGCTCGCAGTTACCAGTCACGTCAGTAGTACGGAAGTAGAACTGTGGACGGTAGCCTTTGAAGAACGGAGTGTGACGGCCGCCTTCTTCTTTGCTCAGAACGTAAACTTCTGCGGTGAACTTGGTGTGCGGCTTGACCGAACCTGGCTTGACCAGAACCTGGCCACGCTCAACGTCGTCACGCTTGGTGCCGCGCAGCAGCACGCCGCAGTTCTCGCCAGCACGACCTTCGTCCAGCAGCTTGCGGAACATCTCAACACCGGTGCAGGTGGTGGTGGTGGTGTCACGCAGACCAACGATTTCCAGAGCGTCTTGAACGCGGACGATACCACGCTCGATACGACCGGTAACAACGGTACCACGACCCGAGATCGAGAATACGTCTTCGATTGGCATCAGGAACGGCTTGTCGATAGCGCGCTCAGGCTCTGGGATGTAGCTGTCCAGAGTCTCAACCAGCTTCTTGACAGCGGTGGTGCCCATTTCGTTGTCGTCTTTGCCTTCCAGGGCCATACGAGCCGAACCGATGATGATCGGAGTGTCGTCGCCTGGGAAGTCGTAGGTGGACAGCAGGTCGCGAACTTCCATCTCGACCAGTTCCAGCAGCTCAGCGTCGTCTACCAGGTCAGCCTTGTTCAGGAAGACCACGATGTACGGAACGCCAACCTGACGGGACAGCAGGATGTGCTCACGGGTTTGTGGCATCGGACCATCGGCGGCCGAGCAAACCAGGATCGCGCCGTCCATCTGGGCAGCACCGGTGATCATGTTCTTCACGTAGTCAGCGTGACCTGGGCAGTCAACGTGAGCGTAGTGACGAATGTTCGAGTTGTACTCGACGTGCGCGGTGTTGATGGTGATACCGCGAGCTTTCTCTTCTGGAGCGCTGTCGATCTTGTCGAATTCGACGACGGCCGAACCGAAAACTTCGGAGCAGACGCGAGTCAGAGCTGCGGTCAGAGTGGTTTTACCGTGGTCAACGTGACCGATGGTGCCAACGTTGACGTGCGGAAGGGAACGATCAAATTTTTCTTTAGCCACGACAGTGAACCTCTTGCCTAAAGGGCTGGATTAGCCTTGTTTTTTAACGAGTGCTTCGACGATATTCGACGGAGCTTCGGCGTATTTGGAGAATTCCATGGAGTAGCTCGCGCGACCCTGAGACATGGAACGAACGTCGGTCGCATAACCGAACATTTCTCCGAGCGGAACTTCAGCACGGACAACCTTGCCGGACACCGAATCTTCCATACCCTGGATCAGACCACGACGACGGTTCAGGTCACCCATCACGTCACCCATGTAGTCCTCAGGGGTCACAACTTCTACCTTCATGATCGGCTCAAGCACTTTACCGCCGCCTTTGGCTGCGAGTTGCTTGGTCGCCATGGAGGCCGCCACCTTGAACGCCATCTCGTTGGAGTCGACGTCGTGGTAGGAACCATCAAACACGGTTGCCTTCAGGCCGATCAGCGGATAGCCGGCAACGATGCCGTTCTTCATCTGCTCTTCGATACCCTTCTGGATCGCCGGGATGTATTCCTTAGGAACCACACCACCTACAACCTCGTTGGTGAATTCCAGGCCTTCGGTGATGTTGCCCTGGGCGTCCACTGATGGCTGCGAGAAGCGAATCCAGCAGTGACCGAACTGACCGCGACCACCGGACTGACGAACGAACTTACCTTCGATCTCGACGTTGTCCTTGGTGATCTGCTCGCGGTACGAAACCTGTGGCTTACCAATGTTGGCTTCGACGTTGAACTCGCGCTTCATGCGGTCAACGAGGATGTCCAGGTGAAGCTCACCCATACCGGAGATGATGGTCTGGCCGGTTTCTTCGTCGGTTTTGACGCGGAACGACGGGTCTTCCTGAGCCAGTTTGCCCAGTGCGATACCCATCTTCTCCTGGTCTTGCTTGGTCTTCGGCTCAACAGCTACCGAAATCACAGGCTCCGGGAAGTCCATACGCTCGAGGATGATCGGCTTGTCGGCGTTGCACAGGGTGTCACCAGTGGTGACGTCCTTCATGCCGATCAGAGCAGCGATGTCGCCTGCCAGTACTTCTTTGATTTCTTCACGCTGGTTGGCGTGCATCTGCACCATACGACCAACGCGTTCTTTCTTGCCCTTGACCGAGTTGATCACGGAGTCGCCGGACTGCAGCATACCCGAGTAAACGCGGACGAAGGTCAGAGTACCCACGAACGGGTCGGTGGCAATCTTGAACGCCAGAGCCGAGAACGGCTCGTTGTCGTCTGCATGACGCTCGTCGTAGTCGGCGTCAACCAGCTCGTCTTTCGGCTTCTCGATCAGATCAGGGTGGATACCCTTGATCGCCGGGATTTCGGTCGGAGCAGGCAGGAAGTCGATGACGGCGTCGAGAACCAGGGGAACGCCCTTGTTCTTGAACGAAGAACCGCAGACCGCCGGAACGATCTCGCTGGCCAGGGTGCGCGCACGCAGACCGGCTTTGATTTCCTCGACCGACAGCTCACCTTCTTCAAGGTACTTGTTCATCAGCTCTTCGTTGGCTTCGGCAGCAGCTTCTACCATGTTCGCGCGCCATTCTTCGGCCAGCTCGAGCATGTCCGCAGGAATCTCTTCCTCACGGTAGGTAGTGCCTTTGTCGTCTTCGTTCCAGTAGATAGCCTTCATCTTGATCAGGTCGACCTGACCCTGGAAGTTATCTTCCGAACCGATAGCCAGCTGAACAGGAACCGGGGTGTGACCCAGACGGTTCTTGATCTGACCTACGACGCGCAGGAAGTTGGCACCGGCACGGTCCATCTTGTTCACGTAAACAACACGTGGAACGCCGTACTTGTTGGCTTGACGCCATACGGTTTCGGACTGTGGCTCAACGCCGGAGGTGCCGCAGAAAACAACGACCGCGCCGTCGAGTACGCGCAGCGAACGTTCTACTTCAATAGTGAAGTCAACGTGGCCGGGGGTATCGATGACGTTTACGCGGTAGTTGTCGTACTGGCCACGGGAACCCTGCCAGAAGGTGGTGACAGCAGCGGAGGTAATGGTAATACCCCGCTCCTGCTCCTGCACCATCCAGTCGGTGGTCGCGGCGCCGTCATGCACCTCGCCCATCTTGTGGCTCAGGCCTGTGTAGAACAGGATCCGCTCGGTAGTGGTAGTTTTGCCCGCGTCAACGTGCGCGCAAATACCGATGTTACGGTAGCGGTTGATTGGTGTAGTACGAGCCATAGAGCCCTCGCAAAAATAGTGATGCCAGAATTAGAAGCGGTAGTGCGAGAACGCTTTGTTGGCTTCGGCCATACGGTGTACGTCTTCACGCTTCTTGACTGCAGCACCTTTGCCTTCAGCAGCATCCAGCAGCTCGCCGGCCAGGCGCAGAGCCATGGACTTCTCGCCACGCTTGCGGGCGTAGTCTACCAACCAGCGCATTGCCAGGGCGTTACGACGGGATGGACGAACTTCAACAGGAACCTGGTAAGTGGCACCGCCAACACGGCGCGACTTAACTTCGACCAGCGGAGCGATGGCGTCGAGAGCTTTCTCGAAGATTTCCAGGGGATCGCTGTTCTTGCGTTCTTTGACCTTGTCCAGCGCACCGTAAACGATACGCTCGGCAACGGCCTTCTTGCCGCTTTCCATCACGTGGTTCATGAACTTGGCGAGGATCTGGCTTCCGTATTTTGGATCGTCCAGAATCTCACGCTTGGCTGCTACACGACGTCTTGGCATTGATAAGCCCTCAAACGGTCTTCAGGTTAGCCCGGGACAGTGCCCCCTAAGGGTGCGTGCCCGACCTTACTCTTATCGACTCAATAAAATGAATAACTGCAAACTGCTGCAAACGGCCGATTACTTCGGACGCTTGGTACCGTACTTCGAACGACCTTGGTTACGACCTTTGACGCCGGAGGTATCCAGGGAGCCGCGAACGGTGTGGTAACGAACACCTGGCAAGTCTTTTACACGGCCGCCACGGATCAGGACGACGCTGTGCTCTTGCAGGTTGTGGCCTTCACCACCGATGTACGAGGAAACCTCGAAACCGTTGGTCAGACGCACACGGCAAACTTTACGCAGTGCCGAGTTAGGTTTTTTCGGCGTGGTGGTGTACACACGGGTGCACACGCCACGACGTTGCGGGCAGTTCTGCAGCGCAGGAACGTCGGATTTCTCGACGATACGCTTACGCGGCTGACGTACCAGCTGGTTGATAGTTGCCATCTACTAGCTCCACTGTTGTCTTGCGACGCTATTGTCTTGCAAGAAAAGCAAAAATTGGCAGGACGGAGTCCCACCAAATTTAGGGGTACAAGAGTCTAAAGAGGATCTTGCCCCCAGTCAAGACAAGGCCCCGGCCCTCCCCTTCCGATCATCGGCAACAAATTATGTCGCCGATGGCCAAAACAGGTTTGCCGGGGCCCTATCCTACTTTCAGTTACCGCTGGAATTCAGCGCTTCGGTCAGTGCGGCTTCCACCTCACTGGCACTTACGCGCAGCGGCTTGTCGGCATCACGGCGACGCTTGCGCTCGCTGTGGTAGGCCAGACCGGTACCGGCCGGGATCAGACGACCCACGACCACGTTTTCTTTCAGGCCGCGCAGGTAATCGCGCTTGCCGGTTACCGCCGCTTCGGTCAGTACGCGGGTGGTTTCCTGGAAGGAAGCCGCCGAGATGAACGATTCGGTGGACAGCGAGGCCTTGGTGATACCCAGCAGTACGCGAGTGAACTTGGAGACAAACTTGTCTTCCGCGCCAAGGCGCTCGTTCTCTACCAGTACCTGGGTCAGCTCCATCTGGTCGCCCTTGATGAAGCTGGAGTCACCCGACTCGGCAATCTCGACCTTGCGCAGCATCTGACGCAGGATGGTTTCGATGTGCTTGTCGTTGATCTTAACGCCTTGCAGACGGTAAACGTCCTGAATCTCGTTGACGATGTACTTGGCCAGCGCGCTGACACCCAGCAGACGCAGGATGTCGTGCGGATCGCTCGGACCGTCGGAGATAACTTCGCCGCGGTTCACTTGTTCGCCTTCGAAGACGTTCAGGTGACGCCACTTCGGAATCAGCTCTTCGTACGGATCGCTACCGTCGTTCGGGGTGATGACCAGACGGCGCTTGCCCTTGGTCTCTTTACCGAAGGCGATGGTGCCGCTGACTTCAGCCAGAATCGAGGCTTCTTTCGGACGACGGGCTTCGAACAAGTCGGCAACCCGTGGCAGACCACCGGTGATGTCACGGGTCTTCGACGTTTCTTGCGGGATACGCGCGATAACGTCACCGACGCCGATCTGGGCACCGTCAGCCACACCAACCAGGGCGTTGGCCGGCAGGAAGTACTGAGCCGGTACGTCGGTACCCGGCAGCAGCAGATCCTTGCCGTTGGCGTCGACCATCTTGATTGCAGGACGGATTTCCTTACCTGCAGCCGGACGGTCTTTGACGTCCAGAACTTCAATGTTGGTCAAACCAGTCAATTCGTCAGTCTGACGCTTGATGGTGATGCCTTCTTCCATGCCCACGAAGGTCACGGTACCTTTCATTTCGGTAACGATCGGGTGGGTGTGCGGGTCCCACTTGGCGACGATTGCGCCAGCATCGACCTTGTCGCCTTCCTTCACCGAAATCACTGCACCGTAAGGCAGCTTGTAGCGCTCACGCTCACGACCGAATTCGTCGGCAATCGCCAACTCACCGGAACGCGATACGGCAACCAGGTTACCGTCGGCACGCTCAACCTGTTTCAGGTTGTGCAGGCGAACCATACCGCCGTTCTTCACCTGGACGCTGTCGGCAGCCGAGGTCCGGCTTGCAGCACCACCGATGTGGAACGTACGCATGGTCAGCTGGGTACCCGGCTCACCGATCGACTGGGCAGCGATAACGCCGACTGCTTCACCGATGTTCACCTGGTGACCGCGAGCCAGGTCGCGACCGTAGCACTTGGCGCAGATGCCGTAGCGGGTTTCGCAGCTGATTGGCGAACGCACGATCACTTCGTCGATGCTGTTCAGCTCGATGAACTCGACCCACTTCTCGTCGACCAGGGTACCGGCCGGAACGATAACGTCGTCGGTGCCTGGCTTGAACACGTCACGGGCGATAACACGACCCAGTACACGCTCACCCAGAGGCTCTACAACGTCGCCGCCTTCAATGTGCGGCGTCATCAGCAGGCCTTGCTCGGTGCCGCAGTCGATCTCGGTAACCACCAGATCCTGGGCTACGTCTACCAGACGACGAGTCAGGTAACCGGAGTTCGCGGTTTTCAACGCGGTATCCGCCAGACCCTTACGAGCACCGTGAGTCGAGATGAAGTACTGGAGTACGCTCAGACCTTCACGGAAGTTCGCGGTGATCGGCGTCTCGATGATCGAGCCGTCCGGTTTGGCCATCAGACCACGCATACCGGCCAGCTGACGAATCTGAGCTGCCGAACCCCGGGCACCGGAGTCAGCCATCATGTACATCGAGTTGAAGGACTCTTGCTCGACTTCGTCGCCATTGCGGTCGATGACTTTCTCTTTCGAGAGGTTGGCCATCATCGCCTTGGAGACTTCGTCGTTCGCCTTGGACCACAAGTCGATGACTTTGTTGTACTTCTCGCCCTGGGTTACCAGGCCGGAGGCGTACTGGCTCTCGATCTCTTTCACTTCGTCGGTAGCGGTACCGATGATGCGGGCTTTTTCATCCGGGATAACGAAGTCGTTAACACCGATGGAAACGCCGGAGATGGTCGAGTAGGCAAAACCGGTGTACATCAGCTGGTCAGCGAAGATCACGGTCTCTTTCAGACCAACCACGCGGTAGCACTGGTTGATCAGCTTGGAGATCGCCTTTTTCTTCATTGGCTGGTTGACCACGTCGTACGACAGACCTGGTGGTACAACCTGGAACAGCAGCGCACGGCCGACAGTGGTGTCGACGATACGGGTGTTCTTGACGCTGCCGCCATCACGATCGTTAACGGTTTCGTTGATACGAACCTTGATCTTGGCGTGCAGGGCAGCTTCGCCGGCGCGGAATACGCGGTCGACTTCCTGCAGGTCGGCGAATACGCGACCTTCGCCCTTGGCGTTGATGGCTTCACGGGTCATGTAGTACAGACCCAGTACAACGTCCTGCGACGGAACGATGATTGGCTCACCGTTGGCTGGCGACAGAATGTTGTTGGTCGACATCATCAGCGCGCGTGCTTCAAGCTGGGCTTCCAGCGTCAGCGGCACGTGAACGGCCATCTGGTCACCGTCGAAGTCGGCGTTGTACGCAGCACAGACCAGCGGGTGCAGCTGGATAGCCTTACCTTCGATCAGTACCGGTTCAAAGGCCTGGATACCCAGACGGTGAAGGGTCGGTGCACGGTTGAGCAGTACGGGGTGTTCGCGAATCACTTCGGCGAGAACGTCCCAAACCTCTGGCAGCTCGCGCTCGACCATCTTCTTGGCGGCCTTGATGGTGGTCGCCAGACCACGCATTTCCAGCTTGCCGAAAATGAACGGCTTGAACAGCTCGAGAGCCATCTTCTTCGGCAGACCGCACTGGTGCAGACGCAGGGTCGGACCTACGGTAATTACCGAACGGCCGGAGTAGTCAACACGCTTACCGAGCAAGTTCTGACGGAAACGACCTTGCTTACCCTTGATCATGTCGGCCAGGGATTTCAGAGGACGCTTGTTCGAACCGGTGATGGCACGACCGCGACGGCCGTTATCCAGCAAGGCGTCGACCGCTTCCTGCAGCATGCGCTTTTCGTTGCGCACGATGATGTCCGGCGCGGACAGGTCGAGCAGGCGCTTCAGACGGTTGTTACGGTTGATCACCCGACGATACAGGTCGTTCAGGTCGGAAGTCGCGAAGCGACCGCCATCCAGCGGAACCAATGGACGCAGGTCTGGCGGCAGAACCGGCAGAACGGTCAGGACCATCCACTCAGGCAGGTTGCCCGAGCCCTGGAAGGCTTCCATCAGTTTCAGACGCTTGGACAGCTTCTTGATCTTGGTTTCCGAGTTGGTCTGCGGAATCTCTTCGCGCAGGCGGCCAATCTCGTGCTCCAGGTCGATAGCGTGCAGCAGCTCGCGGACAGCCTCGGCACCCATGCGGGCGTCGAAGTCATCGCCGAACTCTTCCAGCGCTTCGAAGTACTGCTCGTCGTTGAGCAGCTGGCCTTTTTCCAGGGTGGTCATGCCCGGGTCGATAACGACATAGCTCTCGAAGTAGAGAACGCGTTCGATATCACGCAGGGTCATGTCCATCAGCAAGCCGATACGGGACGGCAGCGACTTCAGGAACCAGATGTGGGCAACCGGCGAAGCCAGTTCGATGTGCGCCATGCGCTCACGACGCACCTTGGCCAGGGCGACTTCAACGCCGCACTTCTCGCAGATCACACCGCGGTGTTTCAGGCGCTTGTACTTACCGCACAGGCACTCGTAGTCCTTGACTGGGCCAAAAATCTTGGCGCAGAACAGGCCGTCACGCTCAGGTTTGAACGTACGGTAGTTGATGGTTTCCGGCTTTTTAACTTCACCGAACGACCACGAACGGATCATCTCAGGCGAGGCCAATCCGATACGGATGGCGTCGAACTCTTCGACTTGACCCTGGTTTTTCAGCAAATTCAGTAGGTCTTTCAAGGCCTTTCCTCCTGGCGGAGCAGGGAGCGGGCTTTTCAGCCACGCTCCCGATTCGCGTCACGTGTTATTCGGTTTCCAGATCGATATCGATACCGAGCGAACGGATCTCTTTGATCAACACGTTGAAGGACTCGGGCATGCCCGGCTCCATACGGTGATCGCCGTCCACGATGTTTTTGTACATCTTGGTCCGACCGTTCACATCGTCCGACTTCACTGTGAGCATTTCTTGCAGGGTGTATGCCGCGCCGTATGCTTCCAGCGCCCACACTTCCATCTCCCCGAAACGCTGACCACCGAACTGCGCCTTACCACCCAGCGGCTGCTGGGTAACCAGGCTGTAAGAACCAGTGGAACGCGCGTGCATCTTGTCGTCCACCAAGTGGTTCAGCTTGAGCATGTACATGTAACCAACGGTCACATGACGCTCGAACTTGTTACCAGTACGACCGTCGAACAGCTGCATCTGACCGCTTTCTGGCATATCTGCCAGTTTCAGCATGGCCTTGATCTCGCTTTCCTTGGCACCGTCGAAGACTGGAGTGGCCATTGGCACACCGCCTTTGAGGTTGTTCGCCAGGTCCAGGATTTCCTGGTCGGAGAAGGTCTCCAGTTGCTCCTGACGACCACCGATTTCGTTGTAGATCTCGGTGAGGAACTTGCGCAGCTCGATGACCTTGCGCTGCTCTTCGAGCATGCGGTTGATCTTCTCGCCCAGCCCCTTGGCCGCCAGGCCCAGGTGGGTTTCGAGGATCTGACCAACGTTCATACGCGATGGTACACCCAGTGGGTTGAGTACCACGTCGACCGGAGTACCGTTGGCGTCGTGCGGCATGTCTTCGACCGGCATGATCACCGAGACCACACCTTTGTTACCGTGACGACCGGCCATCTTGTCGCCCGGCTGGATGCGACGACGGATTGCCAGGTAGACCTTGACGATCTTCAGTACGCCCGGTGCCAGGTCATCGCCCTGCTGCAGCTTGCGTTTCTTGTCTTCGAACTTGTCGTCCAGCAGACGGCGACGATCAACGATGTAGGCCTGGGCCTTCTCGAGCTGCTCGTTCAGCGCGTCTTCGGCCATGCGCAGTTTGAACCACTGGCCGTGCTCCAGACCGTCGAGGACTTCGTTGGTGATCACAGTGCCTTTTTTCAGGCCTGCACCACCGTCGACAACCTGACCGTTCAGAGCCGAACGCAGACGCTCGAAGGTTGCGCCTTCGACGATGCGGAACTCTTCGTTGAGGTCCTTGCGGATCTCGTCCAGCTGCATCTTCTCGATGGACAGCGCACGGCTATCGCGCTCGACGCCATCACGGGTGAAGACCTGTACGTCGATGACGGTACCTTTGGTGCCGGTAGGCACGCGCAGGGAGGTGTCTTTAACGTCGCTGGCCTTCTCACCGAAGATCGCACGCAGCAGTTTTTCTTCCGGCGTCAGCTGGGTTTCGCCTTTTGGCGTGACCTTGCCGACCAGGATGTCGCCGGCGCCAACTTCAGCACCCACATAAACGATACCGGCTTCGTCCAGCTTGTTCAGCGCAGCTTCACCGACGTTCGGGATATCCGCGGTGATTTCCTCTGGGCCAAGCTTGGTGTCACGGGCCACACAGGTCAGTTCCTGGATGTGGATCGTGGTGAAGCGGTCTTCCTGAACCACACGCTCGGACAGGCAGATGGAGTCTTCGAAGTTGAAGCCGTTCCATGCCATGAACGCGATGCGCATGTTCTGACCCAGTGCCAGCTCACCCATGTCGGTGGACGGGCCGTCGGCCATGATGTCGCCACGCTGAACCGCGTCACCCTTGTTCACCAGCGGACGCTGGTTGATGCAGGTGTTCTGGTTCGAACGGGTGTATTTGGTCAGGTTGTAGATGTCGACACCGGCTTCACCGGTTTCAACTTCGTCATCGGCAACACGAACCACGATACGGCTGGCATCGACGGAGTCGATCACGCCACCACGACGAGCTACGACGCAAACGCCGGAGTCACGGGCAACGTTGCGCTCCATGCCGGTACCGACCAGCGGCTTGTCGGCACGCAGGGTTGGTACAGCCTGACGCTGCATGTTCGAACCCATCAACGCACGGTTGGCGTCGTCGTGCTCGAGGAACGGAATCAGCGACGCTGCGACCGAAACTACCTGCTTGGGCGAAACGTCCATCAGGGTGACGTCTTCCGGCGCCTTGACGGTGAATTCGTTCAAGTGACGAACAGCTACCAGCTCGTCGATCAGGTGCTTCTTCTCGTTCATCGTGGCCGAAGCCTGGGCGATGACGTGATCAGCTTCTTCGATCGCCGACAGGAACACGATGTCGTCGGTAACCACGCCCTCTTTCACCACGCGGTACGGGCTTTCCAAGAAGCCGTACTGGTTGGTGCGAGCGTACGCAGCCAGGGAGTTGATCAGACCGATGTTCGGACCTTCAGGGGTCTCGATCGGGCACACACGGCCGTAGTGGGTCGGGTGTACGTCACGGACTTCGAAGCCTGCGCGCTCACGGGTCAGACCACCAGGGCCGAGTGCGGAGACACGACGCTTGTGGGTGATCTCGGACAGCGGGTTGTTCTGGTCCATGAACTGCGAGAGCTGGCTGGAGCCGAAGAACTCTTTCACCGCCGCCGCAACCGGCTTGGCGTTGATCAGGTCCTGAGGCATCAGGCCTTCGCTTTCAGCCATCGACAGACGCTCTTTGACCGCGCGCTCTACACGCACCAGGCCAACGCGGAACTGGTTTTCGGCCATCTCGCCAACACAACGGACGCGACGGTTACCCAGGTGGTCGATGTCGTCGACGATGCCTTTGCCGTTACGGATGTCGACCAGGGTCTTGAGGACCTCGACGATATCTTCCTTGCTCAGCACGCCCGAACCTTCGATCTCGGTGCGACCGATACGACGGTTGAACTTCATGCGGCCAACGGCCGACAGGTCGTAACGCTCGGCGCTGAAGAACAGGTTGTTGAACAGGGTCTCGGCGGCATCCTTGGTTGGCGGCTCGCCAGGACGCATCATGCGATAGATCTCGACCAGCGCTTCCAATTGGTTGCTGGTGGAGTCGATCTTCAGGGTATCCGAGATGAACGGACCGCAGTCGATGTCGTTGGTGTACAGGGTCTCGATGCGAACAACCTGGGCCTTGGCGATTTTCACCAGGACGTCGGTGCTCAGCTCGGTGTTGCACTCAGCCAGGATCTCGCCGGTAGCCGGGTGCACGATCGCCTTGGCGGTAGTGCGGCCCAGGACGTATTCCAGCGGCACGTCCAACTGCTTGACGCCAGCTTTTTCCAGCTGGTTGATGTGGCGAGCGGTGATACGACGACCTTGCTCGACGATGACCTTGCCGGTTTCGTCGTGGATGTCCATGACCGCAACTTCACCACGCAGGCGCTGAGGCACCAGCTCCAGGCTGAGCTTCTCGCCCGACACGTGGAAGACGTTGGTGGTGTAGAAAGCGTCCAGCACTTCTTCAGTGCTGTAGCCCAGGGCGCGCAGCAGAACCGATGCAGGCAGCTTGCGACGACGGTCGATACGGACGAATACACAGTCTTTCGGATCGAATTCGAAGTCCAGCCACGAGCCGCGGTAAGGAATGATCCGCGCCGAGTACAGCAGTTTGCCAGAGCTGTGCGTCTTGCCGCGGTCGTGATCGAAGAACACGCCCGGCGAACGGTGCAGCTGGGAAACGATAACACGCTCGGTACCGTTGATTACGAAGGTACCGTTTTCAGTCATCAGGGGGATTTCACCCATGTAGACTTCTTGCTCTTTGATGTCCTTGATCGCTTTGTTCGACGATTCTTTGTCGAAAATGATCAGGCGGACTTTTACCCGCAGCGGAACCGCGTAGGTCACGCCACGCAGTACGCATTCTTTGACATCAAAAGCCGGTTCGCCCAGACGATAGCCAACGTACTCCAGGGCAGCATTGCCGGAGTAGCTGATGATCGGGAAAACCGATTTGAAGGCCGCATGCAGGCCCACGTCGCGGAACTGATCTTTGGTCGCTCCCGCTTGCAAGAATTCACGATACGAATCCAGCTGGATGGCCAGGAGGTAAGGCACATCCATGACGTCCGGCAACTTGCTAAAGTCCTTGCGGATACGTTTTTTCTCAGTGTATGAGTAAGCCATCAGCGTTCCCCAGCTTGGTCACCTGCTTGTTTGGCTTCTCCCGACGGGAGCAGCCAGAAAATCGTGCAAACCCCTTGGTTTGCGCCACCATCATTGGCGGTTGCAGCTCGTTATCGGCGCCGACCTGGTCAGCTGCCAATAACGGAAAAAGGCCGGTGGCAAGAGCCACCAGCCATCAGCCGTTTGCTTAGCGCTCGGGCTGGAGTCGCAAAGTCGAAATTACTTGAGTTCGACTTTAGCGCCTGCTTCTTCCAGCTTCTTCTTGGCGTCTTCAGCGGCTTCTTTCGAAACGCCTTCAGCGACAACCTGAGGAGCGCCGTCAACTTTCTCTTTGGCTTCTTTCAGGCCCAGACCGGTCAGTTCACGAACGGCCTTGATCACGTTGACTTTCTTCTCGCCGGCTTCAACCAGAACAACGTTGAATTCGGTTTGTTCTTCAACAACGGCAGCGGCAGCAGCTGGGCCAGCAGCGGCAACAGCAGCGGTAACACCGAAGGTTTCTTCCATTGCTTTGATCAGCTCAACAACTTCCAGAACGGTTTTCTGGCCGATTGCTTCGATGATTTGTTCGTTAGTCAGAGACATGACTTGAATCCTGTATTGGGGTGACAGCTTACGCAGCCATCAAATTAAACATATGATTTTGAAAGGGCTTGCGGTGCCTTAGGCAGCAGCAGCTTCTTTCTGGTCGCGAACGGCTGCCAGGGTACGAGCCAGCTTGCTGGTAGCGCCTTGGATCACGCTCATCAGCTTCGCAATGGCCTCGTCGCGGGTCGGCAGGGTAGCCAACACGTCGATCTGGTTAGCGGCAAGGAACTTGCCATCAAACGCAGCTGCCTTGATCTCGAACTTGTCCTGACCCTTGGCGAACTCTTTGAACAGACGAGCAGCAGCGCCCGGGTGTTCGTTGGAGAAAGCGATCAGGGTCGGGCCGGTGAAGGCGTCGTTGAGGACACTGAATTCAGTGTCAGCAACAGCGCGCTTGAGCAGGGTGTTACGTACGACACGTACGTATACGCCAGCTTCACGAGCCTCTTTACGGAGTCCGGTCATTGCGCCTACAGTCACACCACGGGCATCAGCCACGACAGCGGACAGAGCGACTTTGGCAGCCTCGTTGACTTCAGCGACGATGGCCTTCTTGTCTTCGAGTTTAATTGCCACGGGTTTAACTCCTGCTTGTTACCGTTTCATCTGGCCGAAGCCGGATGTCGTTTTGGTGTCTGATTCGGTAAGGAACCGGGAGCACCATCTGCGTAGGCTTGAGGTTTAAGGCTTGCGCCGCCTACGGTCTTGGATAGCCCCCGCCAGGCAGGGACCCCAATTTTTTCAACCTGGCGCGATCGCTCGCACCGGGCTTTGTCTTACGCGCTCAGCGAGCTCTGGTCGATGACCAGACCTGGGCCCATGGTGGTGCTCAGGGTAACGCGCTTGACGTAGATACCTTTCGAGGAAGCTGGCTTGATACGCTTCAGATCAGCGATCAGGGCTTCAACGTTTTCCTTCAGCTTGCCAGCTTCAAAGCCGACTTTGCCAACGGAGGTGTGGATGATGCCGTTTTTGTCGGTGCGATAACGAACCTGACCAGCCTTGGCGTTCTTAACCGCGGTGGCTACGTCTGGAGTTACGGTACCGACTTTCGGGTTAGGCATCAGGCCGCGAGGACCCAGAACCTGACCCAGCTGACCTACAACACGCATTGCGTCCGGGGAAGCAATAACGACGTCATAGTTCAGGTCGCCGCCTTTCATTTCGGCAGCCAGATCGTCCATACCAACGCGGTCAGCGCCAGCAGCCAGAGCGGCTTCAGCAGCAGGACCCTGGGTGAAGACAGCTACACGTACGGTCTTGCCAGTGCCGTGTGGCAGCACGGTAGCGCTACGAACGACCTGGTCGGATTTACGTGGGTCAACACCGAGGTTGACAGCAACGTCGAAGGATTCGCTGAACTTCACGGTGGACAGTTCGGCCAGCAGTACTGCTGCTTCTTCGAAGTTGTAGACTTTGCCTGCTTCGATTTTCGAAGCAATGGCTTTTTGGCGCTTGGTCAGCTTAGCCATTACACACCCTCCACGTTGAGGCCCATGCTGCGAGCGGAACCGGCGATGGTACGCACGGCCGCATCCATGTCAGCAGCGGTCAGATCAGCATTTTTGGTTTTTGCGATCTCTTCCAGCTGAGCACGGGTCACAGTACCGACTTTAACGGTGTTCGGACGTGCAGAACCGCTGGTCAGGCCAGCTGCTTTCTTCAGCAGAACCGAAGCAGGGGTGCTTTTGGTTTCGAAGGTGAAGCTGCGGTCACTGTAAACAGTGATGATCACAGGAGTCGGCAGGCCGGCTTCTTGACCCTGAGTACGGGCGTTGAAGGCCTTGCAGAATTCCATGATGTTCACACCGTGTTGACCCAGTGCTGGACCAACGGGTGGGCTTGGGTTGGCCTGGCCGGCCTTTACTTGCAGCTTGATGTAAGCCTGAATCTTCTTAGCCATGAGCTACTCCAATATCGGGTACGAACGCCAGAAGGCTCCCCGGATGACTTGCGTTTTATCCCAGTGACGACAAAACCCCGCAGCACATAGGGCTGCGGGGTATGGGATGCTTTGTTCGGCTAGACCTTCTCGACCTGGCTGAACTCGAGCTCTACCGGGGTAGAGCGACCGAAAATAAGCACGGCCACTTGGATCCGGCTCTTCTCGTAGTTAACTTCTTCAACGGTACCGTTGAAATCAGCAAACGGACCGTCGATAACGCGGACCACTTCGCCCGGCTCGAACAGCGTCTTCGGCTTCGGCTTGTCGCTGCCATCGGCAACGCGACGCAGAATGGCCTCAGCTTCTTTGTCGGTGATTGGCGCAGGCTTGTCTGCAGTACCACCGATGAAGCCCATGACGCGAGGGGTATCCTTGACCAAGTGCCAAGTCCCTTCGTTCATGTCCATCTGGACCAGCACATAACCTGGGAAGAACTTACGCTCGCTTTTGCGCTTCTGGCCATTGCGCATCTCAACCACTTCTTCAGTGGGGACCAGAATTTCGCCGAAGCCATCTTCCATGCCAGCCAGCTTTACGCGCTCGATCAGCGAGCGCATGACATGCTTCTCGTAACCCGAGTAAGCATGCACAACGTACCAACGCTTAGCCACGGGACACCCTTAGCCAACAATCAAGGAAATCAACCAACCGAGCAGGGAGTCGAGACCCCACAGCAGCAACGCCATCACCAGGACAACCGCCACTACGATGAGTGTGGTCTGCGTGGTTTCTTGGCGGGTTGGCCATACGACTTTACGAATCTCGGTGCGAGCTTCCTTTGCCAGCGCAAAGAACGACTTGCCTTTGGCGGTCTGCAGGGCAACGAAGCCAGCTACAGCAGCAAAGACAAGAAGTGCGAGTACGCGGTACAGAACCGGCGAAGCGGAGTAATAGTGATTACCCACAACACCAACGACTACCAAAGCGACAACAGCCAGCCACTTGAGCAGATCAAAACGAGAGTCTTGGGCTTCAGCCTTGGGAGTCATCTAGGAAAATCCTGTGAAAAGAAAGCCAGACACACGAGGTGAATCTGGCAGGTCAGGAGGGAATCGAACCCCCAACCTACGGTTTTGGAGACCGTCGCTCTGCCAATTGAGCTACTGACCTAAAAGCTTATCAGGCCGACCATTATGCCGGCCCGATCGAGAGAAATCAACTACTTATTCGATAACTTTAGCTACGACACCAGCGCCGACGGTACGACCGCCTTCACGAATGGCGAAACGCAGGCCATCTTCCATCGCAATGGTTTTGATCAGGGTAACGGTCATTTGAACGTTATCGCCCGGCATTACCATTTCGACGCCTTCTGGCAATTCGCAGTTACCGGTAACGTCAGTCGTACGGAAGTAGAACTGCGGACGGTAGCCTTTGAAGAACGGAGTGTGACGACCGCCTTCTTCTTTGCTCAGAACGTAAACTTCTGCAGTGAACTTGGTGTGCGGCTTGACCGAACCCGGCTTGACCAGGACCTGACCACGCTCGACGTCGTCACGCTTGGTGCCACGCAGCAGCACGCCACAGTTCTCGCCAGCACGACCCTGATCGAGCAGCTTGCGGAACATCTCAACACCAGTACAGGTAGTGGTTTGAGTATCACGCAGACCGACGATTTCCAGCGGATCCTGAACGTTAACAACACCACGCTCAATACGACCGGTAACAACGGTGCCACGACCCGAGATCGAGAATACGTCTTCGATCGGCATCAGGAACGGCTTATCGATAGCGCGCTCAGGCTCTGGGATGTAGCTATCCAGAGTCTCAACCAGCTTTTTGACAGCGGTGGTACCCATTTCGTTGTCGTCTTTGCCTTCCAGGGCCATACGCGCCGAACCAATGATGATCGGAGTGTCGTCGCCAGGGAAGTCATAGGTGCTCAGCAGGTCGCGAACTTCCATCTCGACCAGCTCCAGCAGCTCGGCGTCATCTACCAGGTCAGCCTTGTTCAGGAAGACCACGATGTAGGGAACGCCAACCTGGCGGGACAGCAGGATATGCTCACGGGTTTGCGGCATCGGACCATCAGCGGCCGAGCAAACCAGGATCGCGCCATCCATCTGGGCGGCACCGGTAATCATGTTCTTCACATAGTCAGCGTGACCAGGGCAGTCAACGTGAGCATAGTGACGAATGTTCGAATCATACTCAACGTGCGCGGTATTAATGGTAATACCACGAGCCTTCTCTTCCGGGGCGCTATCGATCTTGTCGAAGTCGACCTTGGCCGAACCGAAAACTTCGGAGCAAACGCGAGTCAGCGCGGCAGTCAACGTAGTCTTGCCATGGTCAACGTGACCAATGGTGCCAACGTTTACGTGCGGCTTGTTACGTTCGAACTTTTCCTTAGCCATCGAGACTGTCCCCCGGTAGAAGTAATAAGCAGATCAAACAGACCATTAAAACAAAGGCAGATATTTTCATATCTGCCTTGTTATATGGAGCTCTTGAGCGGATTTGAACCGCTGACCTCACCCTTACCAAGGGTGTGCTCTACCAACTGAGCTACAAGAGCGTAACACTGTGCAACAACAGCAAACCTGGAGCGGGTAGCGGGAATCGAACCCGCATCATCAGCTTGGAAGGCTGAGGTTCTACCACTAAACTATACCCGCGGAGCTTGCGGCTCTCGCTAAAACTGGTGGAGGGAGAAGGATTCGAACCTTCGAAGCTCTCGCAACGGATTTACAGTCCGTCCCCTTTGACCGCTCGGGAATCCCTCCAGATTTGGCCGGCATTCTATGTAGATGCCGATCCAGTGTCAAGCGTTTTTTCAAATTTTTTCAATCAAATCTGAAACTTAGCTGCTTTGACACCGCCTCCAGCTCTACCACCTGAGTGGTGTTCCCTGTGAAGCGGGCGCCATTCTATCAAGCTATTCGCCAGTTGCAATACCCTCGCACAACATTATTTTATGTTTTAAGTCTTTGAAATCATGGGAAAGAGTCGTGAGCAGGGCTTGGTCCAGCAAACGCTGGCTCTGGGGCGCGACCTGCAGCCACAACCCCGTACTGTCACCGAGGCGACCAGTAACCGGAACAGCAGCAATATCCAGGCTCAACAGACGCTGACGCAATGCCTTGAGCTGCTCCTGAGCTGCCACCCCGCCCACGTAGAGACACTCCTGGCCGCGCTCCGGGGCGGTCTTACCACTGGTGGACTCGCTCAGCAGGCGAATTCCCTGCTGATTTCCCTTGTAGAGCGACAACGGAGCCACTTCCTTGGCCTTCAACGGCGCTTCCTGCTGGTGCCAGACGTAATAAAAGACGTTGAGCACCACCAACAACAGAAACAACCAACGCATAGGCACCTCAATCCAGGGGACAAGCCATGGCCAGACCAACGAACACCAGGTCCGGCACCACCCGGGCCTGTGGCGCGGCCTCCTGCACCAGGAGCGCATCGCCCCCAGTTAGCAGCACAGTGAAATCATCACCCCACAGTCCCTGAGCGTATTCGAGCTGCGAGCGAACAAAGCCCTGCAGCATATGCACGCAACCACGCTCCACCGCCTCGACAGTAGAACGCCCAGGCGCCAGGCTCGACAATGCCCGTTCAGCCGAAGCATCGTCATAGCGGATGCGCCGAGTGTGGGTACGCAGCTGACTGCGCATCAACGGCATGCCCGGGCAAATGAAGCCACCCAGATGCTCGCCGTCGGCAGATACGAAGTCGGCCTTGGCCGCCGTACCAAAATCCATGACCAGGCAAGCGCCGCCCGCTAGGTGATAGCCCCCCAGAAGCGCTAGCCAGCGATCCAGACCAAGGCGCTGGTAGTCTTCGTAGCCATTACGCACACCACAGACCTCTTTGGCCGGCTGCGCCACCACAACATTCAGGCCAAAGTGCTGAGCGAGCAGCGCCGAAAGACCGGCGGTCTCCTCTTCACTTCTGACACTGACCAGGCGGCAACGCTTGGGCGCCTCAGGGAGCGCCATGACAGCCGCTACCAGGGCCTGATCGGAGTCCACTATGCCGCCGGCAACCACAGCACCCTGTGCAGCATGGATTACCCGCCACTTGATAAAGCTGTTGCCACAATCGAGCTCAAGAATCATCACGCAACCTCAAACTGAGCTCACCACCGCTAAAGCTCTTCTCAACACCATCAACCTCGAGGCGCAGCGCCCCTTGCCGGTCAATGCCTAGAACAATTCCGTCAATCCGGTTGACGCCGGCAATCAAGGACACCGCAGCCCCCTGCCACAGATGGGATTGTTCCCATTCAGCCTGGAACGCGGCGAAACCGGATTGCCGATGGCGCTGCAGATCCTGCTGCAGGTTCTGACTGAGCGCAGCCACCAGTTTATTACGATCGACTGCCACCCCTGTCTCACGACGCACAGACGTCCATAGCTGATCGATCTGCTCGTTGACCTGCATGTTGACGTTGATACCAATCCCCAGCACTACGTGACAGACATCCGCGGGATCTCCGACCAGTTCCAGGAGGATGCCAGCGATTTTCTGATTGTTTACCAGAACATCATTCGGCCATTTCAGTCCCGCACCGGCAACACCAAAGGCCTGCAGCGTACGCATTACCGCCAGGCCAACCACAAGGCTCAAACCTTCCAGCTGGCGCATGCCGCCTTCAATACGTAGCACCAGGCTGTAATAGAGGTTTTCCGCGAATGGGCTGACCCACTGCCGGCCACGCCGGCCACGCCCGGCCGCCTGACGCTCAGCCAGCACCAGGAACGGCGCAGCCTGGCCTTCGCTGATCGAGCGCAGGGCCTGGGCGTTGGTCGAGTCGATGGATTCGAATATCAACACTGGCCACTGTTCGCCTTGGAAAAGCTCGGCTATTGCCGACTCTTCCAGCAACGACAACGGCGTGGCCAACTGATAGCCGCGGCCACGGACTTTATGAATGGGCAGGTTCAACTCAGCCTCAAGAAGCTGCAATTGCTTCCAGACAGCGGCGCGACTGACGCCCAAGGCTGCGCCCAGGTCCTGCCCGGAATGGAACCGGCCATCCTTGAGGAGCTTCAACAACTTCAGCATGCCAATCTCGACTCACAATGAGGAGGGCATGATAGCCATGCAGGTGGGGATTGCATAGAAAACTGAGTTGCGGGAGCGGCAGTAGGAGCGCACAGAGGAAAATGTCAGAAAGACAAAACCCCTACCTGCATACGCAGATAGGGGTTTCGGAATTTAATCTTGACGATGACCTACTCTCACATGGGGAAACCCCACACTACCATCGGCGATGCATCGTTTCACTGCTGAGTTCGGGATGGGATCAGGTGGTTCCAATGCTCTATGGTCGTCAAGAAATTCTGTTGCCAGAAGGTCTTGTTTAAGACACTCCAGCGAATCGGGTATGTGATGTTTTGTGAGTTACAAATTCTCGGCTTTGCAGTCTTCACAACACCGCAATCTGGCTTTCGCTCAAATTGCTTGGGTGTTATATGGTCAAGCCTCACGGGCAATTAGTATTGGTTAGCTCAACGCCTCACAGCGCTTACACACCCAACCTATCAACGTCGTAGTCTTCGACGGCCCTTCAGGGAGCTCAAGGCTCCAGTGAGATCTCATCTTGAGGCAAGTTTCCCGCTTAGATGCTTTCAGCGGTTATCTCTTCCGAACATAGCTACCCGGCAATGCCACTGGCGTGACAACCGGAACACCAGAGGTTCGTCCACTCCGGTCCTCTCGTACTAGGAGCAGCCCCTCTCAAATCTCAAACGTCCACGGCAGATAGGGACCGAACTGTCTCACGACGTTCTAAACCCAGCTCGCGTACCACTTTAAATGGCGAACAGCCATACCCTTGGGACCGGCTTCAGCCCCAGGATGTGATGAGCCGACATCGAGGTGCCAAACACCGCCGTCGATATGAACTCTTGGGCGGTATCAGCCTGTTATCCCCGGAGTACCTTTTATCCGTTGAGCGATGGCCCTTCCATACAGAACCACCGGATCACTAAGACCTACTTTCGTACCTGCTCGACGTGTCTGTCTCGCAGTCAAGCGCGCTTTTGCCTTTATACTCTACGACCGATTTCCGACCGGTCTGAGCGCACCTTCGTACTCCTCCGTTACTCTTTAGGAGGAGACCGCCCCAGTCAAACTACCCACCATACACTGTCCTCGATCCGGATAACGGACCTGAGTTAGAACCTCAAAGTTGCCAGGGTGGTATTTCAAGGATGGCTCCACGCGAACTGGCGTCCACGCTTCAAAGCCTCCCACCTATCCTACACAAGCAAATTCAAAGTCCAGTGCAAAGCTATAGTAAAGGTTCACGGGGTCTTTCCGTCTAGCCGCGGATACACTGCATCTTCACAGCGATTTCAATTTCACTGAGTCTCGGGTGGAGACAGCGCCGCCATCGTTACGCCATTCGTGCAGGTCGGAACTTACCCGACAAGGAATTTCGCTACCTTAGGACCGTTATAGTTACGGCCGCCGTTTACCGGGGCTTCGATCAAGAGCTTCGCGTTAGCTAACCCCATCAATTAACCTTCCGGCACCGGGCAGGCGTCACACCCTATACGTCCACTTTCGTGTTTGCAGAGTGCTGTGTTTTTAATAAACAGTCGCAGCGGCCTGGTATCTTCGACCGGCATGGGCTTACGGAGCAAGTCCTTCACCCTCACCGGCGCACCTTCTCCCGAAGTTACGGTGCCATTTTGCCTAGTTCCTTCACCCGAGTTCTCTCAAGCGCCTTGGTATTCTCTACCCAACCACCTGTGTCGGTTTGGGGTACGGTTCCTAGTTATCTGAAGCTTAGAAGCTTTTCTTGGAAGCATGGCATCAACCACTTCGTCGCCTAAAGGCAACTCGTCATCAGCTCTCGGCCTTAAGATCCCGGATTTACCTAAGATCTCAGCCTACCACCTTAAACTTGGACAACCAACGCCAAGCTGGCCTAGCCTTCTCCGTCCCTCCATCGCAATAACTAGAAGTACAGGAATATTAACCTGTTTTCCATCGACTACGCTTTTCAGCCTCGCCTTAGGGACCGACTAACCCTGCGTCGATTAACGTTGCGCAGGAAACCTTGGTCTTTCGGCGTGGGAGTTTTTCACTCCCATTGTCGTTACTCATGTCAGCATTCGCACTTCTGATACCTCCAGCAAGCTTCTCAACTCACCTTCACAGGCTTACAGAACGCTCCTCTACCGCATCACCTAAGTGATACCCGTAGCTTCGGTGTATGGTTTGAGCCCCGTTACATCTTCCGCGCAGGCCGACTCGACTAGTGAGCTATTACGCTTTCTTTAAAGGGTGGCTGCTTCTAAGCCAACCTCCTAGCTGTCTAAGCCTTCCCACATCGTTTCCCACTTAACCATAACTTTGGGACCTTAGCTGACGGTCTGGGTTGTTTCCCTTTTCACGACGGACGTTAGCACCCGCCGTGTGTCTCCCATGCTCGGCACTTGTAGGTATTCGGAGTTTGCATCGGTTTGGTAAGTCGGGATGACCCCCTAGCCGAAACAGTGCTCTACCCCCTACAGTGATACATGAGGCGCTACCTAAATAGCTTTCGAGGAGAACCAGCTATCTCCGAGCTTGATTAGCCTTTCACTCCGATCCACAGGTCATCCGCTAACTTTTCAACGGTAGTCGGTTCGGTCCTCCAGTCAGTGTTACCTAACCTTCAACCTGCCCATGGATAGATCGCCCGGTTTCGGGTCTATACCCAGCGACTAAACGCCCTATTAAGACTCGCTTTCGCTACGCCTCCCCTATTCGGTTAAGCTCGCCACTGAATATAAGTCGCTGACCCATTATACAAAAGGTACGCAGTCACCTAACAAAGTAGGCTCCCACTGCTTGTACGCATACGGTTTCAGGTTCTATTTCACTCCCCTCTCCGGGGTTCTTTTCGCCTTTCCCTCACGGTACTGGTTCACTATCGGTCAGTCAGTAGTATTTAGCCTTGGAGGATGGTCCCCCCATATTCAGACAAAGTTTCTCGTGCTCCGTCCTACTCGATTTCATGACTAAGAGATTTTCGCGTACAGGGCTATCACCCACTATGGCCGCACTTTCCAGAGCGTTCCGCTAATCTCAAAGCCACTTAAGGGCTAGTCCCCGTTCGCTCGCCACTACTAAGGGAATCTCGGTTGATTTCTTTTCCTCAGGGTACTTAGATGTTTCAGTTCCCCTGGTTCGCCTCTTGCACCTATGTATTCAGTACAAGATACTCAGCTTATGCTGAGTGGGTTCCCCCATTCAGAGATCTCCGGATCAAAGTCTGTTTGCCGACTCCCCGAAGCTTATCGCAGGCTACCACGTCTTTCATCGCCTCTGACTGCCAAGGCATCCACCGTATGCGCTTCTTCACTTGACCATATAACCCCAAGCAATCTGGTTATACTGTGAAGACAACATTCGCCGAAAATTTGTAATGACTCACAAATTTTACCTTAGCCTGAACACACACCAGTGAAAGTGCTGTCCAGTCTATCTTTCTATCACATACCCAAATTTTTAAAGAACGATTCTGAAAAAGTTCAGAAATCAATATTCGATCCGAATATTCATTTCTAAGCTTTTACGTAAGGTGGTGGAGCCAAGCGGGATCGAACCGCTGACCTCCTGCGTGCAAGGCAGGCGCTCTCCCAGCTGAGCTATGGCCCCGTATTGCTACAGGCTGCACCACATGTAATTGGTGGGTCTGGGCAGATTCGAACTGCCGACCTCACCCTTATCAGGGGTGCGCTCTAACCAACTGAGCTACAGACCCAATCGTCTTCTTCAATGAATCAAGCAATTCGTGTGGGAGCTCATAAGACAGCTGATGTCTGTCGATTAAGGAGGTGATCCAGCCGCAGGTTCCCCTACGGCTACCTTGTTACGACTTCACCCCAGTCATGAATCACACCGTGGTAACCGTCCTCCCGAAGGTTAGACTAGCTACTTCTGGTGCAACCCACTCCCATGGTGTGACGGGCGGTGTGTACAAGGCCCGGGAACGTATTCACCGCGACATTCTGATTCGCGATTACTAGCGATTCCGACTTCACGCAGTCGAGTTGCAGACTGCGATCCGGACTACGATCGGTTTTGTGAGATTAGCTCCACCTCGCGGCTTGGCAACCCTCTGTACCGACCATTGTAGCACGTGTGTAGCCCAGGCCGTAAGGGCCATGATGACTTGACGTCATCCCCACCTTCCTCCGGTTTGTCACCGGCAGTCTCCTTAGAGTGCCCACCATAACGTGCTGGTAACTAAGGACAAGGGTTGCGCTCGTTACGGGACTTAACCCAACATCTCACGACACGAGCTGACGACAGCCATGCAGCACCTGTGTCAGAGTTCCCGAAGGCACCAATCCATCTCTGGAAAGTTCTCTGCATGTCAAGGCCTGGTAAGGTTCTTCGCGTTGCTTCGAATTAAACCACATGCTCCACCGCTTGTGCGGGCCCCCGTCAATTCATTTGAGTTTTAACCTTGCGGCCGTACTCCCCAGGCGGTCAACTTAATGCGTTAGCTGCGCCACTAAAATCTCAAGGATTCCAACGGCTAGTTGACATCGTTTACGGCGTGGACTACCAGGGTATCTAATCCTGTTTGCTCCCCACGCTTTCGCACCTCAGTGTCAGTATGAGCCCAGGTGGTCGCCTTCGCCACTGGTGTTCCTTCCTATATCTACGCATTTCACCGCTACACAGGAAATTCCACCACCCTCTGCCCTACTCTAGCTCGCCAGTTTTGGATGCAGTTCCCAGGTTGAGCCCGGGGATTTCACATCCAACTTAACGAACCACCTACGCGCGCTTTACGCCCAGTAATTCCGATTAACGCTTGCACCCTCTGTATTACCGCGGCTGCTGGCACAGAGTTAGCCGGTGCTTATTCTGTCGGTAACGTCAAAATACTCACGTATTAGGTAAGTACCCTTCCTCCCAACTTAAAGTGCTTTACAATCCGAAGACCTTCTTCACACACGCGGCATGGCTGGATCAGGCTTTCGCCCATTGTCCAATATTCCCCACTGCTGCCTCCCGTAGGAGTCTGGACCGTGTCTCAGTTCCAGTGTGACTGATCATCCTCTCAGACCAGTTACGGATCGTCGCCTTGGTGAGCCATTACCTCACCAACTAGCTAATCCGACCTAGGCTCATCTGATAGCGCAAGGCCCGAAGGTCCCCTGCTTTCTCCCGTAGGACGTATGCGGTATTAGCGTTCCTTTCGAAACGTTGTCCCCCACTACCAGGCAGATTCCTAGGTATTACTCACCCGTCCGCCGCTGAATCGAAGAGCAAGCTCTTCTCATCCGCTCGACTTGCATGTGTTAGGCCTGCCGCCAGCGTTCAATCTGAGCCATGATCAAACTCTTCAGTTCAATACTGCTTTGGTTTTGAGAAAACCCTAAACTTGGCTCAGCAATCTCAAATGACTTACTTTCAAATCTTTCGATTTTTCGTGTAGCCACTTGTGATGCTGATAATCTTTTTGACTATCAGTCTGAGCTCACAAGCACCCACACGAATTGCTTGATTCAGTTGTTAAAGAGCGGTTGGTTAAGAGCTTTTCGTCTCAACCGAGGCGCGCATTCTACGCTTTCCTCAGAGCCTGTCAAGCGTTTATTTTGAAGTTTTTCAGAATTTCTCTTTCAACTTCAACCACTTGACTCGCTGCGATCTCTCGTCAGCGGGAGGCGAATTCTACAGCGTTTCAAACCGCTGTCAACTGCCTTTTTCACCGCTGCCGATCTTTCGATCGAAGCCCCTCCAGGCAACCCTGAAACTGCTAACTCGTTGAAACTCAAGGAGTTTTCAGTTCCGACTGCGCCGGAAGTGGGGCGAATTATAGACACATCCGCAGGGGCGTCAAGGGTTGATTTCAAACTTTCTCAAATCAACCGCAAAACGCCTTTTGCCTATATATAGAAGGAGCTCTTACTCTGCCTTCAAAGTAATGCGCGCAAATGCCTTCTTGCCCGCCTGGCACACATGGGTCGCGCCAAGTGCAAACATGAAGTCGCGATCAACCACCGCACCGTCGACTTTCACGGCGCCGCCATTGAGCAGATCCCGCGCCATCGCCGAGTTCTTCACCAGACCCGCCCGGTTCAACACGGCAGCGATCGGCAAGCCTTCAGCCGCAGCAACCTCGACATCAGGCAGGTCCTCCGGCAACTCGCCCTCTTTCATACGGTTACCTGCCGCGCGGTGAGCATTGGCGGCAGCCTCCTCACCATGGAAGCGTGCAACGATCTCTTCCGCCAGCTTGATCTTGATGTCACGCGGGTTCGCGCCATTGGCGACATCGGCACGGAACTGCTCGATCTCTTCCATGGAGCGGAAGCTCAGCAGCTCGAAGTAACGCCACATCAAGGTGTCGGGAATCGACACGAGCTTGCTGTACATCACCCCAGGGGCTTCCTGGATGCCGACATAATTGCCCAGCGACTTGGACATCTTCTTCACACCGTCGAGCCCTTCGAGCAGCGGCATGGTCACGATGTTCTGCGCTTCCTGGCCGTAGGCGCGTTGCAGCTCGCGACCCATCAGCAGGTTGAACTTCTGGTCGGTACCGCCGAGCTCGACGTCGCACTTGAGCGCTACCGAGTCATAGCCCTGCACCAGCGGATAGAGGAACTCATGGATCGCGATCGGCTGGTTGGTGGTGTAGCGCTTGTCGAAGTCGTCGCGCTCGAGCATGCGCGCCACGGTGTACTGCGACGCCAGGCGAATGAAATCGGCCGGGCTGAGCTTGTCCATCCAGGTGGAGTTGAACGCGACTTCGGTCTTGGCCGGGTCGAGAATCTTGAACACCTGCTGTTTATAGGTCTCGGCGTTATCCAGCACCTGCTCGCGGGTCAGCGGCGGACGGGTAGCGCTCTTGCCGCTCGGATCACCGATCATGCCGGTGAAGTCGCCGATCAGGAAGATCACCTGGTGGCCCAGGTCCTGGAACTGACGCAGCTTGTTGATCAGGACGGTATGCCCCAGGTGCAGGTCAGGCGCAGTCGGGTCAAATCCCGCCTTGATCCGCAGCGGTTGCCCGCGCTTGAGCTTCTCGACCAACTCGGACTCGACCAGTACCTCTTCCGCTCCACGCTTGATCAGCGCTAGCTGCTCTTCAACCGACTTCATAACAGACCCGTAAGGCTCAGACTCAAAGGGACCCAACCATACAAGATCAGCCATCAAATACAAGTTTTTGCCCCGAGTGTGACCTCGAAGCCGACTGATGACGTCTGCGCGCTTGCGCTGAAGGGGATTTGGTTATATTTTATACAGTTATTTCATCTTCATCATGTCATTCATCTTTTCCACTTCATCTATTTCAAAGTCAATTCATCTATGACCAACGAACCGCCTAAAGCGCCCCCGCTTTATCCGAAGAGCCACCTGTTGGCCGCCAGCGGCATCGCCGCCTTACTCAGCCTGGCCTTGCTGGTGTTTCCATCCAGCGAGGTCGAAGCCAAGAAGACTACCCTGAACCTGGAGCTGGAAAGCCCGGCCGAGCAACTCAAGCAGGAACAGGACGCCCCACTTACCCAGAACACCGATACCGCCCCCTCGCCGTTTGCGCAGATCGACAACAGCGCTACGCCAACCGAGGAAACCGCCAAGGCCGAGCCCGCGCCTGCCGCCGCCGAAGCCGCGCCGGCCAGCAAAGACCCAAGCCACCGCGAAGTTACCGTTAGCCGTGGCGATACCCTGTCGACCCTGTTCACCAAGGTCGGCCTGCCAGCCACCGCCGTGCACGAAGTTCTGGCCAGCAACAAGCAGGCCAAGCAGTTCAGCCAACTCAAGCATGGCCAGGTGCTGCAGATCGAACTGGACAAGGACGGCCAGCTGGCCAGCCTGCACAGCAAGCTCAGCGACCTGGAAACCATTCGCCTGACCAAGAGCGCAAACGGTTACGCGTTCAACCGTGAGATCAGCAAGCCGGTGATGCGTTCCGCCTATGTTCATGGCGTGATCAAGAGCTCGCTGTCGGCCTCGGCCCAGCGCGCCGGCCTGAATCACAACCTGACCATGGATATGGCACGTATCTTTGGCTACGACATCGACTTCGCCCAGGATATCCGCCAGGGCGACGAATTCGACGTGATCTACGAACAGAAGGTCATGAACGGCAAGGTCGTCGGCACCGGCAATATTCTGTCCGCACGCTTTACCAACCGCGGCAAGAGCTTCACCGCGGTGCGCTACACCAACAAGCAAGGCAACACCAACTACTACACCGCTGACGGTAACAGCATGCGCAAGGCGTTCATCCGTACCCCGGTTGATTTCGCCCGCATCAGCTCGCGCTTCTCGGCTGGCCGCAAGCACCCGATCCTGAACAAGATCCGCGCCCACAAAGGCGTCGACTATGCAGCACCGCGCGGTACGCCGATCAAGGCAGCCGGTGATGGCAAGGTCCTGCTCGCGGGCCGCCGCGGCGGTTATGGCAATACCGTGATCATCCAGCACGGCAACCGCTACCAGACGCTCTACGGGCACATGCAGGGCTTCGCCAAGGGCGTGAAGACCGGCGGCACCGTCAAGCAAGGTCAGATCATCGGCTACATCGGCACTACCGGCCTGTCCACTGGCCCACACCTGCATTACGAGTTCCAGGTCAACGGCGTGCACGTCGATCCGCTCGGGCAGAAGCTGCCAATGGCCGACCCGATCGCCAAAGCCGAGCGCCAGCGCTTCCTGCAGCAAAGCCAGCCGCTGGTAGCGCGCATGGACCAGGAAAAGGCCACCCTGCTCGCCTCGAGCAAGCGCTAGGCAATGCCGCTCTATCTTGGTGTGATGTCCGGGACCAGCCTCGATGGCCTGGACATCGCCTTGATCGAACAGGAGCAGCAGGCCACGCTGCTCGCCACTCATTACATCCCCATGCCCGCCAGCCTGCGCCAGGACCTGCTGGAGCTGTGCGCTAGCGGGCCTGACGAGATCGCCCGCGCGGCCCTGGCAGAGAACCAGTGGGTACGCCTCGCAGCCGAAGGCATCCAGCACCTGCTGGCCACCCGTAACCTCAAGCCCGAGGCCATTCGCGCCATCGGCAGCCATGGCCAGACCATCCGTCACGAACCGGCGCGCGGCTTCACCGTGCAGATCGGCAACCCGGCCCTGCTGGCCGAGCTCACCGGCATCAGCGTAGTCAGCGACTTCCGCCGCCGTGATGTTGCCGCCGGCGGCCAGGGCGCACCGCTGGTACCGGCCTTCCACGAAGCGCTGTTCGCCCATCAGGGTCAACGGCTGGCAGTGCTCAACGTCGGCGGTTTCAGCAATCTGAGCCTGATCGAACAGGACAAGCCCGTCAGCGGCTTCGATTGCGGACCGGGTAACGTGTTGCTCGATGCCTGGATCCAGCAGAAGCAGGGGCACAGCTATGACGCCGATGGCGCCTGGGCTGGCACTGGCCAGGTAATCCCCGGTTTGCTCGCGTCTCTGCTAAGCGATCCGTTCTTCGCTGGCAGCGGACCGAAAAGCACCGGTCGCGAGGTGTTCAACCTGCCTTGGCTGCAACTGCACCTGACGTCTCAACCGAGCTACAGGGATGAAGACGTGCAGGCCACCCTGCTGGAGTTGACTGCGCGCAGCATCGTCAGCTCGCTGCAGGCGGCACAGGACGACACCCAGGCGGTGCTGGTCTGCGGTGGCGGCGCGCACAACAGCGTGCTGATGCAGCGCCTGGCAACCCTGCTGCCCAACGCCCGGGTCAGCAGCACTGCGGCGTGCGGCATCGACCCTGACTGGGTTGAAGCCATGGCCTTCGCCTGGCTGGCCCACTGCTGCCTGGAGCATATCCCCGCCAACCGCCCCAGCGTCACTGCTGCCCGTGGCCTGCGAGTACTGGGCGCGATCTACCCGGCATAAACCGCAGATAGCAAAACGCCGCGCATCGGCGCGGCGTTTGCGGTACTGCCCTTGCAATCAGATCGAGAACGAAGAACCGCAACCACAGGTCGTGGTGGCGTTCGGGTTCTTGATGACGAAACGCGAGCCTTCCAGGCCTTCCTGGTAATCCACCTCGGCTCCTGCCAGGTACTGGAAACTCATTGGATCGACGACCAGGGCCACGCCTTCGCGCTCGACGATGGTGTCGTCTTCGGCAACGTCTTCATCAAACGTGAAACCGTACTGAAAACCCGAGCAACCGCCGCCGGTCACGAATACTCGCAACTTCAGGCGATCATTGCCTTCTTCATCGACCAGGGTCTTCACCTTGTGCGCTGCACCCTCAGTGAACTGCAATGCCACGGGGGTGAAGGATTCGACGCTCATGCTGACTATCTCCCGGCGCTATGCCGCCATAATGCGTGATGACGCGCATTATCCGCTTCTCCGAGAAAAGCGGTCAACAATACAAAAGCTGCAAGCGGCTGGCTGCAAGCGATAAGCGGCTCGCGTCCGGCTCTGACATGCAGCTTGAAACCTGCCGTTGGAGGCTTAGGGCAGCAGGCCGGCGTGGGAAAGCCCCATGCGTTCGTCCAGGCCAAAGAGGATGTTGAGGTTCTGTACCGCCTGCCCCGACGCGCCCTTGACCAGGTTGTCGATCACCGACAGCACCACCACCAGGTCGCCGCCTTGCGGACGGTGCACGGCAATCCGGCAGACGTTGGCGCCGCGCACGCTGCGGGTTTCCGGGTGGCTGCCAGCCGGCATTACGTCGACGAACGGTTCATCGGCATAGCGCTTCTCGAACAGCGCCTGCAGATCGACCGAGGTATCGGCGACGGTGGCATACAGGGTCGAATGGATACCGCGGATCATCGGCGTCAAGTGCGGCACAAAGGTCAGGCCTACATCAGTACCAGCCGCCCGGCGCAGGCCCTGGGTAATCTCCGGCAGGTGACGATGGCCCTTGACCGCATAAGCCTTCATGCTCTCGCCCGCCTCACAGAACAGCGAACCGACCGCCGCGCCACGACCGGCGCCGCTGACACCGGACTTGCAGTCGGCAATCAGGCGCGAGGCATCGGCAATGCCAGCTTCGAGCAGCGGCAGGAAGCCCAGCTGGGTGGCGGTAGGATAGCAACCCGGCACGGCGATCAGGCGCGCCTGGCGGATCTGCTCGCGATTGACTTCAGGCAGGCCGTACACCGCATCCTTGAGCAGATCCGGCGCGCCGTGAGGTTGGCCGTACCACTTGGCCCATTCATCGGCGTCCTGCAGGCGGAAGTCCGCGGACAGGTCGATGACCTTGGTGCCAGCGGCCAGCAGCTCGCCCGCCAGGGCATGGGCAACCCCGTGCGGGGTGGCGAAGAACACCACGTCGCAGGCGGCCAGGGTCTTCACGTCTGGCACGCTGAAAGCCAGGCCATCGTAGTGGCCGCGCAGGTTCGGATACATATCGGCAACCGCCAGGCCAGCCTCGGAGCGCGAAGTGATCACCGCCACCTCGGCCTGTGGATGCTGTGCCAACAGACGCAGCAGCTCGACCCCGGTGTAACCCGTGCCGCCAACGATACCGACCTTGACCATAACGCGTGCCCCTTATCAACGAACCAACAGGAAAGCCCAAGATAATAGGGGCGCTGAAACACGCCTACAACTGTTGCGATGGCCCGCAAGCCCCCTAGCCTCTACTATCTGACGACCGTGAACCCTGAAGGAACTCAACCCCATGCTTTTTCTCTGGATCAAAGCGCTGCATATCGTCAGCGTGGTCTGCTGGTTCGCCGGCCTGTTCTACCTGCCGCGCTTGTTCGTCTACCACGCGCAAAGCCAGGACAGCACCAGCCAGGAGCGCTTCGTGATCATGGAGCGCAAGCTGTACCGCGGGATCATGCTGCCGGCAATGATCGCCAGCCTGGTCTTCGGCATCTGGCTGCTGAGCCTGACGCCCGGCTTTCTCAGCCAGGGCTGGATGCACGCCAAACTGACCCTGGTGGTGTTGCTGGTCGGTTACCACCATATGTGCGGCGCGCAGCTCAAACGCTTCGCCCGTGGCGAAAACAAACGCAGCCACGTGTTCTACCGCTGGTTCAATGAAGTACCGGTGCTGGTCTTGCTGGCCGTGGTAATTCTGGTGGTGGTCAAACCGTTCTAACCTAAGCCCATAATCAGCCTCGGGAAACCTGCCATGTCATTGCCTGCCCTGCTCGAACAACGCTTGCGCCTGCCGGTCGTAGCGGCACCGATGTTTCTGATCTCCAACCCGCAGCTGGTGCTGGCCTGTTGTGCCAACGGCGTGGTCGGTAGTTTCCCGGCGCTGAACCAGCGCGACAGTGCCGGTTTCGAGGCCTGGCTGGAGGAGATCGAAGCCGGCCTGACGGCCCTCGACAAGCCTGCGCCGTACGCAGTCAATCTGATCGTGCATCAGAGCAACCCGCGCCTGCAGGCGGACCTGGCGCTGTGCGTCAAGCACCGGGTGCCCATCGTCATCACCAGCCTGGGGGCCGTCAAGGAGGTGGTTGATGCCGTGCACAGCTACGGCGGCCTGGTGTTTCATGACGTGACCACGCGCCGGCATGCCGAGAAAGCCGCCGAAGCCGGCGTCGATGGCTTGATTGCCGTAGCCGCCGGCGCTGGCGGGCACGCCGGGACCTGGAGCCCGTTCGCGCTGATCGCCGAAATCCGTCAGTTCTTCAGCAAGACCCTGTTGCTGGCTGGCTGCATCAACCGCGGCCATGAAGTGCTCGCCGCACAGTTGCTGGGGGCAGACCTGGCTTACCTGGGCACGCGCTTTATCGCCACCCATGAAAGCCTGGCGCCGGGACCCTACAAAGAAATGATGCTTGAAGCCAAGGCAGCCGATATCATCCACACCGCTGCGGTTTCCGGGGTACCTGCAAGCTTTATGCGCCAGAGCCTGGAAAACGCCGGTTTCGACATGACCGCCCTGCGCACCCATACCGAAACCAAGCTCAAACCCATCGACGACGAGGCCAAGGCCTGGAAGACCGTCTGGTCTGCCGGACAAGGTGTCGGTGCTATCGACCAGTTGTGCTCGGTCGAGCAACTGATTACCCGCCTGGATGCCGAGTACCGCCAGGCGCATGCCTCGGCCACAGCCCTGAGCCGCCACTGGCCGGGCTGATTCACGCGTTATCAAGGCAAAGGAAGCCCGCATGAACAACACCCTCACCTTCGCAAACGAACTGATGAGCCCGCAAGGCCGAATCGGTCGGCTCCGCCTTCTGGCCTGGAGCCTGGGTTTGATTGCGGCCACTGTAGCCTGCGCGCTGCTGCTGGGTTGGGTGACCAGTGCAGTGTGGAAAGACGCTGCCGCACTGTTCCTGATTGCTGCCCTTATCGCTCGAATCATGAGCATGATCTTCTTCGTCAAGCGCCTCCACGACCTGAACTGGAGTGGCTGGTTCTGCTGGGCAGTGTTGTTGCCCTGGGTCGGCAATTTCCTGCTGCTGCTCCTGCTGGTGATGCCTGGCAATCGAGGCAACAATCGCTTCGGACCTGCCCCGCCGCCCAACAGCATGGCCGTCGTTATTCTGGCCTCGATGTGGCTGGTGGTGATCGTTGGCGCAGTGGTGTTGACCGTGTTCCGGCCCGGTATCTGAATCACACCGGCAGCACCTCACGCCCGCTACCTGTAAACTGCGCACTTTGGCCACTCTTCCCGACTGGAGAACTGCATGACCCGTTACGCCATGATCACCGGTGCCTCCAGCGGCTTAGGCCTGGCACTGGCCGAGGCGCTGGCACGTCGGGGACGCAATCTGATCCTGGTGGCCCGCCAGCGTGACCCGCTGGAAAGCATCGCCATCGAGCTGACCCAGCGCTTTGGCGTCGAAGTGCTGTTTCGTGCCTGCGACCTGGGCGAGCCGTTGCGCCTGTCGGGGTTTCTGCTGGAGCTGGAAGAAAGCGAGCGGCATATCGACCTGCTGGTCAACTGCGCCGGCATCCGTTCCTACGGCCACTTCCTGGCCCAGGAGTGGAGTGATGAACAGGACCTGATCGAGGTGAATATCCTGGCCTTGAGCCGCCTTTGCCACGCCCTGGGTAATGCCATGGCGGTTCAGGGCGGCGGGCAGATCCTCAACGTTGCGTCCCTCGCCGCCTTTGCCCCGGGCCCCTGGATGAGCAGCTATGCGGCGAGCAAAGCCTATGTGCTGCACTTTTCCGAAGGCCTGCGTGAAGAACTCAAGCGCACCGGCATCAAGGTTTCGGTGCTCTGCCCAGGTCCCGTGCGCTCGCCGTTGCGGCGCATCCCACGGTTGGAGAAAGGCCAGCGCAGCCTGAGCCCCGAGGAAGTGGCGCTGTATACCGTTCGCGCCCTGGACAAGAACCGCGCCCTGATCATCCCTGGCTGCCGCAACCGCTGGCTGGCCTTCAGCCCTCGCCTGTTGTCGCGCTGGGTAACGCGCAAGCTGGCCGGCGCCATCAACCAGGCCTATTGCCCCCGCTAGTAGCACAGGGCTGGGCGCACGCGCCTGGCCTGCGTACACTCAAGTCCGATTACTCTCATGGAGCAGCCGTAGTGGATACTCTGTTTACCAAGATCATCAACCGGGAGATCCCGGCCAGGATCATCTACGAGGACGACCAGGTTCTGGCCTTCCACGATATCGCCCCGCAGGCACCGGTCCATTTTCTGGTTATCCCGAAAAAACCGATCCGCACCCTCAACGACCTGACCGAAGCAGACAAAGGCCTGGCCGGGCACCTCCTCTTCACCGCTCAGCGGCTGGCCAAGGAACTGGGCTGCGAAGAAGGCTTTCGCGTGGTCATGAACTGTAATGAGCAAGGTGGGCAGACCGTCTACCACATTCACATGCACGTGCTTGGCCAGCGTCAGATGCACTGGCCACCGGGCTGATCCAGGGCAAGCCCCGGCATCGCGATTGGGGTAAACTGTCGGGCACATTCTTGCGGAGGTGCCCGATGGCTACCGAACGTCACTATTCCCCGCTCGACCGCTTGTTGTTGCAGGCCGACACCGCCATGCGCACCTTGCTGCCCTTCAGCGGCCAACCTGCCCGACCGTCACCGGCGATCATCCAGCCGGACGTTACCCTGGACGAAACGCAAACCCGCCATGTGGCCGGGCTCATGCGTATCAACCATACCGGTGAAGTCTGCGCCCAGGCGCTCTATCAGGGCCAGGCCCTGACCGCCAAGTTGCCTCAGGTGCGCAAGGCCATGGAGCACGCCGCCGAAGAAGAGATCGACCACCTGGCCTGGTGCGAGCAGCGTATTCGCCAGCTTGGCAGCCACCCCAGCGTGCTCAACCCGCTGTTCTACGGCATGTCCTTCGGTATTGGCGCCTTTGCCGGCCTGGTCAGCGACAAGGTTAGCCTGGGCTTTGTCGCCGCCACCGAGCATCAGGTGTGCAAGCACCTGGACGAGCACCTGGAGCAGATCCCGGCCGAAGATGAAAAGTCCCGGGCGATTCTTGAACAGATGCGTATCGACGAAGAGCAACATGCCGAGTCCGCCCTGGATGCGGGCGGCTTTCGCTTCCCGGCGCCAGTGAAGTTCGGCATGAGCCTTATGGCCAAGGTCATGACCAAAAGCACTTATCGTATCTAGGACAGTCGATGACAGAGCGCTTCGATGCCAAGGACCTGGCCCGCGCAGTTAGCGCCGGCGTTCTGAACCCGGGCCAGGACCAGGCCCTGCTTGAATTTCTCAAGCGCCAGCCACAAGCCCAGGCCAGCTTTCAGCTGGCCCATGTGGCGTTTTACTTCGGCGCCCTGCTGATCATGGCCGCCATGGGCTGGTTGCTCAGTGAAGCCTGGATGCGCATCGGTGACAGTGCCCTGCTGCTGCTTGCCCTGGTGTACATCGGCGCGCTGACCCTGGGTGGTTTACTCCTGCAACGCCGCGGCCAACTGATCCCCGCCGGGGTACTTGCCGCGGTGGCGGTGAGTATCGTGCCGCTGGCGGTGTTTGCCGTGGAACGGCTCAGCGGTTTCTGGCCGCTGGACGATGCCCAGGGCAACTACCATCACTACTACACCTACGTGCAGGGCGGCTGGCTGCTGATGGAAGCGGCGACAGTACTGGTCGGCTTGCTGATGCTGCGGCTGATCCCTTTCCCGTTCATCGTCATGCCGATCGCCGTGGCCTTGTGGTTCATGTCCATGGACTTGAGCGAATGGTTCTACGGCGAAGCCTTCGACTGGACTCAACGGCGCACAGTGTCGCTGTGGTTTGGCCTGGCGATGCTGCTGGTGTTCCTGGTGATCGACGGCCGCACCCGACAAGACTATGCGTTCTGGGGTTATCTGGCCGGATTGCTGGCATTCTGGCTCGGCTTGCCGCTGCTGGACACCGACAGTGAATGGGACAAAGCCCTGTACGGCCTGATCAATCTCGGTCTGATGGGCATTGCGGTACTGCTGCGCCGGCCGCTGTTCATGGTCTTTGGCGGCATCGGCGTGGCAATGTACCTGGGCTATCTGTCTTACCAGGTGTTTGCCGAATCGCTGCTGTTCCCGGTGGTGCTGACCTTTATCGGCCTGGGCGTGATTGGCCTGGGCCTGCAGTACCAGAAACACCGCGAGAATCTGAGCAGTTGGCTACGGGCACAACTGCCGGAGGGTATGCTCAATCTATTGCCAGGGCTGCGTCGCTGATGCTCAGGCTGTTTTGTGTTCGCTTGTTGCAAAGCCTGGGTCTGGCGCTGGTGGCCTACCTGTTCGTGTGCCTGATGACCGCCAGCATGAGGGAGGAGCCCTTCAGCCTGACGCTGCCAGAAATCTCCCAACCTGATGGCAACAGTGCTGTCGATTTGCTGCTGTTCTCACTGCCAGGGCAACTGCTGTTCGTGTTGGTCGGCTGTTTTATCCACAGGCGGCGACTGCTCGGTAGAGGCTTTGTGCTGTTCGCCGCGCTGACGGCCTTGCTGCAATGCCTGCTGTTTGCCAATGCCTTTGGCAATACCTGGAGCACAGCAGAAATCTTTGGCTTGCTTGGCTTTAACCTGCATTGGTTGGTGGTGGCGCTGGTTCCAGGGTTGGCCTGGTTGTTTGGGTTGGAGCGCCTGCGCGGTTAACCTGATCGCGGGTCAAGCCCGCCCCCACAACCCGCAGGAGCGGGCTTGCCCCGCGATGGCTGGCCATCAACCGAGCTCGACGATCTCGTAGCTGTGGGTGATCTCGACACCAGCCCGGCCGAGCATGATCGAAGCCGAGCAGTACTTCTCTGCCGACAGCTCGACCGCACGCTTGACCTGGGCCTCTTTCAGGCCACGGCCCTTGACCACGAAGTTCAGGTGGATCTTGGTGAACACCTTCGGGTCTTCACTGGCGCGCTCGGCTTCAAGGAAGGCTTCGCAGCTCTCCACCGCCTGGCGGGATTTTTTCAGGATGCTGACCACATCGAAGTTGCTGCAGCCACCCAGGCCCAGTAGCAGCATTTCCATGGGCCGCACACCCAGGTTGCGACCACCGGCCTCGGGCGGGCCGTCCATCACGACCACATGGCCGCTACCCGATTCGCCCAGAAACATGGCTTCACCTGCCCACTGGATACGCGCCTTCATTACCTGGACTCCCTTGTTCGAAAAAAGGCTGCCAGCTTAGACCCTGCGGGCCCGGTGGAAAAGCTCAAGCGCACGACTAAATCTGCCGATAGAGGGGCGAGTGTCTGATAAGCTGACGCCAAATCACTGGCGCTTATCGCCAGACAACCTATAAAAGAAATTGAAGCGTCGCCTCCTGACCGGGATCCAGCCATGGTTGCATCAGCCCTTCCAGCCAAGATCAAGAACATCGACAAGCTGCTGGTCCATTGCCAGCGCCGCCGCTATGCGGCCAAGAGCAACATCATCTGCGCCGGCGACAAGGCCGAAACCCTGTCGTTCATCATCAAGGGTTCGGTGACCATCCTGATTGAAGATGACGATGGTCACGAAATGATCATCGCCTACCTCAACAGCGGTGATTTCTTCGGCGAGCTGGGGCTGTTCGAACCGGCAGGCCAGGAACAGCGGCGCAGCGCCTGGGTCCGGGCCAAAAGCGAGTGTGAAGTTGCGGAAATCAGCTACGAGAAATTCCGCGAGCTGGCCCGCCATGACCCGGAGATTCTCTACGCGCTGGGCAGCCAGATGGCACAACGTCTGCGCAATACGACGCGCAAGGTCGGCGACCTGGCGTTTTTCGACGTCACTGGCCGGGTTGCCCGCTGCCTGCTGGAGTTGTGCAAGCAGCCGGATGCCATGACCCACCCGGACGGCATGCAGATCAAGATCACCCGCCAGGAGATTGGCCGGATCGTCGGTTGCTCACGAGAAATGGTCGGCCGCGTGCTCAAGGACCTTGAAGAACGCAGCCTGGTGCACGTAAAAGGCAAGACCATGGTGGTCTTCGGTACCCGCTAATCGCGGGCGATCCCCTTGATCACCTCGGCATAGGCCTGGCCAAGGCGCTCGAGCAACGGCGCCTGGGGCACCACTTCGTGCAGGGCAATATGACTGTCGGCCAGGCAGCGCTGTTCCAGCTCACAGCATTCATTGAAGCGGTTGACCGCTGCCACCATCGACTCGCGTTCGTTATCCAGCAACAACGCACCATGCACCAGCACCACCGGACGCTTGCCGCCCAGGCCCTGGCGCCAGCGCTGGGCGGTGCCGACCAGCTTGCGGCCGTTGAGGTTGACGTTGTAGCGCCCATCACAGAACGCCCCTTCGATTTCCCCCACCGACGCCAACCCGCCCCACTCGCGCAGCACATCACACAACGGCAGGCACAGGCGCTCGTAGGCGTTTTCAATTCGCCCGTGGTCGCCCTCGCTTTTCGGTGCCACATACACCAGGGCGATGTTGATCACCGCAGGCGACTGCGGCACCGGCTCACCACCGGTTTCGCGCAACAATACCGGCCAGCCGGCAATCGCAAGCTCGGCACAGGCGGCCTCGAAACCTTCCAGGCGGCTCATGCGCCGGGGCATGACCAAGGCGTGGTCAGTCGGACGCCAGAACAACAGGCCATGATCCTTTTCGCCTTTGCACACAGCCGCCAGCAGCTCCTGCTCGGTGTGCAGCCCGGCCTCGACAGTGACATCCACCACTTGATCAGTCATCGCATTAACCTTGTAGAGACAAAAAAGCCGGCATTGCCGGCTTCAGAGTTGGTTCAATCCAGGGCTTGCACCGGGTTCTGCACCGCGCGCGCCGGGAAGAACAGGCGCTGCAGTTCCAGCCCCGGGTGCTCGGCACGCATGAACGCTTCGCCGACCAGGAAGGAATACACCTCGTTGATTTCCATCAGCTCGACATCGGCGCGGTTGAGGATGCCGCTCTCGGTGATGGCCAGGCGATCACGGGGGATGCGCGGCAGCAGGTCGAGTGTGGTTTCCAGGCTGACGTCAAAGGTATGCAGGTTGCGATTGTTGACCCCGACCAGCGGTGTGTCGAGGGTCTTCAGCGCCCGCTCCAGCTCGTCGCCGTCGTGTACTTCAACCAGCACGTCGAGGCCTACGCTTTTTGCCGTGGCGGCAAGTTCGGCCATCTTCACGTCATCCAGCGCCGCAACGATCAGCAGTACACAATCGGCGCCGAGCGCCCGAGCTTCGACGATCTGGTAAGGATCGATCATGAAGTCCTTGCGGATCACCGGCAGTTTGCAGGCGGCACGCGCCTGTTGCAGGTAGATGTCGCCGCCCTGGAAGTAATCGACATCGGTCAGCACCGACAGGCAGGTCGCCCCGCCCTTCTCGTAGCTGACGGCGATGTCGGCCGGAATGAAGTTTTCACGGATCACGCCCTTGCTTGGCGAGGCTTTCTTGATCTCGGCAATGACTGCCGGCTGCTTGCGCCTGGCCTGCTCGATCAAGGCCTTGGCAAAGCCGCGCGGAGCATCGGCGACTGCCGCCATACGCTCGAGCTCCGCCAGGCTGACCCGTGCGCTGCGCTCGGCGACTTCCTCAACCTTGCGGGCGAGAATCTTTTCCAGAACCGTCGGCACACTCATCCTTCATTCTCCTGCTTGAATACCGCGGTAAAGGCGCCCAGTTCTTCGAGTTTTTCCCGGGCAAGGCCGGTGTGCAGAGCATCGTGCGCAAGCTCCACGCCCTGCTTGAGGCTCATGGCGTGGTCGGCCGCGTACAGCGCAGCGCCAGCATTGAGCACGATCATTTCCGCAGCCTTCTGGCCGTTCTCGGTCTTGCGCCGGCCCAGGGCATCGCGGATCAGCTCCAGCGACTGGGCCGGGCTGTCCACGGCCAGGCCGTGCAGGCTCTGGCTCTTCATGCCGAGGTCTTCGGGTTCGACCCAATATTCAGTGATCTGGTCGTTCTTGAGTTCGGCAACGAATGTCGGCGCCGCCAGGCTGAATTCATCCAGGCCATCTTTCGAGTGCACCACCAATACATGCTTGCTGCCCAGGCGTTGCAGCACTTCAGCCAGCGGGCGGCACAGCGCCTGGGTGAATACGCCAACGACCTGGTGCTTGACCCCGGCCGGATTCGTAAGCGGGCCGAGCATGTTGAACAGGGTACGCAGGCCCAGGTCACGACGTGGGCCGGCGGCGAACTTCATCGCCTTATGGTGGGTCTGGGCAAACATGAAGCCGATGCCGACGCTGTCGATGCAGCGCGCCACTTGTACCGGCGTCAGGTTCAGGTAGATACCGGCTGCTTCCAGCAGGTCGGCGCTGCCGCTCTTGCCCGAGACCGCACGGTTACCGTGCTTGGCCACAGTGCAGCCGGCCGCGGCGACGACGAAGGCCGAAGCGGTGGATACGTTGAAAATGTTGGCGCCATCACCGCCGGTGCCGACCACATCGACCACCTGGTCGAGGGTGAGGGTGTTGAGCTCGACCTTGTCAGCCAGCTCACGCATCACCGACACGGCACCGACGATTTCGTCGATGCTCTCGCTCTTCATGCGCATGCCCATCATGAAGGCGCCGATCTGCGCCTCGCTGCATTGGCCGGTCATGATTTCGCGCATGACGTCGCGCATTTCTTCGGTGCTCAGGTCCAGATGACCGACGATGCGGCTCAGCGCGCTCTTGATATCCATGTTCGATCCTTAACGGCGGCCGCCGGTCTGCTTGAGGAAGTTGGCGAACAGCTCGTGGCCCTGCTCGGTGAGGATCGATTCGGGGTGGAACTGCACCCCTTCGATGTTCAGCTCTTTGTGGCGCAGGCCCATGATCTCGTCCATCGAGCCGTCTTCAAGGGCAGTCCAGGCGGTCAGCTCCAGGCATTCGGGCAAGGTTTCGCGCTTGACCACCAGCGAATGGTAGCGGGTCACGGTCAGCGGGTTGTTGAGGCCGGCGAACACGCCCTGGTCGTTGTGCAACACCGGGCTGGTCTTGCCATGCATCACCTGGCGGGCGCGCACCACATCACCGCCAAAGGCCTGGCCAATGGACTGGTGGCCCAGGCAGACGCCGAGGATCGGCAGCTTGCCGGCAAAATGCTGGATGGCCTGCAGCGATACACCGGCTTCGGTCGGCGTGCACGGGCCGGGGGAGACGACAATGCGCTCGGGGTTCAGGGCTTCGATCTGGGCGATGGTCAGTTCGTCATTGCGAATGACCTTGACCTCTGCACCCAATTCGCCGAGGTATTGCACGACGTTGTAGGTGAAGGAGTCGTAGTTGTCGATCATCAGTAACATCTGGGTTCAACCTCTTGCATCTACTGACTTTGAATACATGCCTTTCGAAGTGCCTGTGCGCAGGGCAACAGGTGCGAGTCTGCCTGTGCCCACCAGCAACAGCTGGCTACAGCAGGTAAAGCGTTCAGAAAGGCAAAGCGGTACAGGGCCGGCTAACCGGCAAGAGATAAAGTCAGGCGCGCCAACGCCAACGGGCGTGGGCCTTGATTACGCGCATCAAGAGTTTGCTGACGATCAACACGGGGTAGGTCTCGTTCATACGTTCCCGCACAGTAGCCTACCGGCGCGGTCCACGCAATATGACCGAGGCATGCCGAAACGCTTTAGCGATGGAAGACGCGTGGAATGTTTTGCTAACGTCCTAAGGCGTCATCCGATAACAACAACGAAAAAGGATCTTTGCGATGTTGAACGCGCGCTCTCTGTTGCCCTGTGCATTCTCGCTGCTGGCCCTGGCCTGCTCCAGTGCCTATGCCGGCCCTTCCCCCTACTCGACCCTGATCGTCTTCGGTGACAGCCTTGCCGATGCCGGGCAATTCCCCGACAGCAACGGTGCGCCAGGCTCTACCCAGCGCTTTACCAACCGTATCGGCCCGACCTATGGCAACGGCGAGGCCTTTGGCGCGGTATCACCCATGTTGCTCGGGGCGCAGCTGGGTATTGCTCCGACCGACCTGGGCGCTTCGACTTCACCGGTCAATGCCGCACTCGGTCGCCCTGACGGCAACAACTGGGCAGTGGGCGGCTACCGCACCGACCAGATTCTCGACTCGATCACCGGCACTTCCGACGTGATCATTCCACCAGGCAATCCCGGTGCCGGCACCGTGCTGCGTGAGCGCCCGGGCTACCTGGCGGGCGGATTGCGCGCCGACCCTAACGCGCTTTATTACCTGACCGGTGGCGGCAACGACTTCCTCCAGGGGCAGATCACCAGCCCGGCAACCGCCGCAGCCGCCGCCAATCGCCTGGCTGCCAGCGCCCAGGCTCTGCAGCAGGGCGGCGCGCAGTACATCATGGTCTGGTTGCTGCCCGACCTGGGCCTGACCCCGGCAATGAACGGCACGCCAATGCAAGGCCCGGCCTCGCAACTGAGCAGCCTCTTCAACCAGCAACTGGTCGGCCAGCTGAGCCAGATTGACGCGCAAGTCATTCCGCTCAATGTGCCGTTGCTGCTCCAGGAAGCCCTGGCTGCTCCGACGCAGTTCGGCCTGGCCAGCGGGCAGAACCTGGTCGGTACCTGCTTCAGCGGCAATGGCTGCGTGCAGAACGCAACGTACGGCATCAACAGTGCCACGCCCGATCCGAGCAAGCTGCTGTTCAACGATTCGGTCCATCCCACCACCGCTGGGCAGGAGCTCATCGCCGACTACGCCTTCTCGATCCTCTCGGCGCCCTGGGAGCTGACGCTGCTACCGGAAATGGCTCACGCCAGCCTGCGCGCGCATCAGGATGAACTGCGCAATCAGTGGCAAGGCAGCTGGCAACCGGTCGGTCAATGGCAGGCAATCGTTGCCGCTGGTGGGCAGAACCTGGATATCGACAGCCAGCGCAGTTCGGCCAGCGCCGATGGCCATGGCTACAACCTGACCCTGGGCGGTAGCTATCGCCTGGATGACGCCTGGCGTGCTGGCGTTGCTACCGGTGTTTATCAACAGAAGCTTGAAGCCGGCGAGCAAGACTCCGACTACAAGCTCGACAGCTACCTGGCCACCGCCTTTGTGCAGTTCCAGCAGAACCAGTGGTGGGCCGACGCCGCCCTGACCGGCGGGCACCTGGACTACAGCGACCTGAAGCGCACCTTCGCCCTGGGGGTGAATGATCGCAGCGAAAAAGGTGATACCGATGGCGAGCTGTGGGCGTTCGCCGCGCGACTGGGTTATGACCTGGCGGCGCCCGGCAGCCAGTGGAGCCTGTCGCCTTTCGTCAGCGCCGACTATGCGCGGGTGAAGGTCGATGGGTATTCGGAGAAAGGCACCCGCGCCACGGCCTTGAGCTTTGACGATCAGGAGCGTGAATCGCGGCGCCTGGGCCTGGGCCTGCAGGGCAAGTACCAGGCTGGGCCAAGCACCCTGTTGTTCGCCGAAGTGGCTCACGAACACGAGTTCGAAGACGACCGCCAGGACCTGACCATTCACCTCAACAGCCTGCCGGGCAACGACTTCACCCTGACCGGCTACACCCCGCAGAGCAACCTGAACCGGGCAACCCTGGGCTTGAGCCAGACCCTGGCGCCGGGCCTGGCCCTGCGCGGCAGCTACAACTGGCGCAAGAGCGACGAGCTGACCCAGCAAGGGCTCAACCTGGCGGTGAGCCTGGAGTTCTAAGGAAGGAAAACGGCGCCTGCCGCAAGCAGGCGCCGTGAGTCAGGCTCAGGTGCGTGGCGTTTGCTCGGCCAGCGCTACCGCACGGAACATCGCCCGGCGCTTGTTGATGGTTTCTTCCCACTCAAGCGCAGGCACCGAGTCGGCAACGATGCCGCCACCGGCCTGCACATGCAGTTCGCCGTCCTTGATCACCGCCGTGCGGATAGCAATCGCGGTATCCATGTTGCCGTTCCAGGCAAAGTAACCTACCGCACCGCCGTAGACCCCACGCTTGACCGGCTCCAGTTCGTCGATGATTTCCATGGCGCGGATCTTCGGCGCCCCGGACAAGGTGCCCGCCGGCAGGATCGCGCGCAGTGCATCCATGGCGCTCAGGCCCTGCTTCAGCTCACCGGTGACGTTGGAAACGATGTGCATGACGTTGGAATAGCGCTCGATCACCATCTTCTCGGTGACTTTGACCGAGCCGGTTTCCGACACCCGGCCAGCATCGTTGCGGCCCAGGTCGATGAGCATCAGGTGCTCGGCGATTTCCTTGTCGTCGGACAGCAGGTCTTCTTCCAGCGCGCGGTCGGCCTCTTCGGTGGCGCCGCGTGGGCGGGTCCCGGCGATCGGGCGCACGGTGACCAGATTGTCCTCGACCCGCACCAGCACTTCCGGCGAGCTGCCGACCACATGGAAGTCGCCGAAGTTGAAGAAATACATGTACGGCGTCGGGTTGAAGCAGCGCAGCGCCCGGTACAGGTCGATCGGCGCGGCCTTGAAGTCGATGGACATGCGCTGTGATGGCACCACCTGCATGCAGTCGCCAGCGAGGATGTACTCCTTGATGGTATCGACCGCACGCTCGTAGTCGCTCTGGGTAAAGCTTGAGCGGAACGCAGGTTCTGCCGGCAGCGGCCCGCCCAGGTCCAGGCCACGGCGCGGGGCGATGGGCTGGCGCAGTTGCGCGAGCAGGCCTTCGAGACGGGCCAGGCCGTTTTCGTAGGCTTGCTCCTGGGCCGGATCGACCAGCACGATCGCGTGCATCTTGCCGGCCAGGTTGTCGAACACCACCACGGCGTCGGACACCATCAGCAGAATATCCGGTACCCCCAGCGGATCAGGGTTCGGGCACTTGCCCAGACGCCGCTCGACATAACGCACGCAGTCATAGCCGAAGTAACCGACCAGGCCACCATTGAAACGCGGCAGACCAGCAATGGTCGGCACCTGGTAGCGCTCCTTGAAGGCTTCGACGAAGGCCAGCGGATCTTCTGCTTCGTGCTGTTCGATCAGTTCACCGTCGTGGGTGATCCGCACCTGGTGATCGTGCACCCGCAACACGGTGCGGCACGGCAGGCCGATGATCGAGTACCGCCCCCACTTCTCGCCGCCCTGCACCGATTCGAGCAGGTAAGAGTTGGCTTGGTCGGCCAGTTTCAGGTAGATCGACAGGGGGGTGTCGAAGTCGGCCAGGGTCTCGCAGGCCAGGGGAATGCGGTTGTAGCCGGCAGCGGCCAGGCGCAGGAATTCTTCGCGGGTCATGATAGCCTCGTGGCAAGCAGCAGATGGGTCAGGCAGGCAAGCAGGCCGGCATGTGCCGGCAGATGGCAGTCAGGCGCGCCAACGCCAGCGGGCCAGGGCCTTGATGACTTTCATCCAGAGTTTGCCGGTAACCGCCACGATGGAATCTCGATCTGAGGGGGATTGAACGTTCGCCAACGTTATCCCAGTGGCCGGATCTAAGCAACCAGGCAACAGCGCGCGCAAGTCGTCGATGACCAGGCACGGTGCTTCTTCGCTGATCGGCCGACCATGGTTGTAGCCATAGGTCAGGCCCACGCACTTGACCCCCGCGGCCTTGGCCGCAAGCACATCACTGCGTGAGTCGCCGACGAACAACGCCTGCTCAGGCGCAACGCTGGCCATTTTCATGACAAACAGCAACGCGGCAGGGTCGGGCTTTTTCTGTGGCAGGGTATCGCCGCCGATGATCCAGCGGAAATAGCGGCCGATCTTCATCTGATCGAGCAAGGGTGCAACGAAGCGCTCGGGCTTGTTGGTGATCAGGGCCATTTCCACACCCTGCTTGTGCAACCACTTGAGGGTGTCGCGCACACCGGGGTAGACCACCGTCAGCTCATGGCTTTCGGCGTAGGCCTGCATGAACAGCTCCAGGCCCTGCTGCGCTTCGTCGTCATCGACCGTTTCGTGATCGATGCCACCCGCCAGCGCGCGGCGCACCAGCACCGGCGCACCATTGCCGACCCAGTGGCGCACTGCCTCAAGGCCGGCGGGCTGACGCCCCATTGCGAGCAGCATGTTATCCACCGCCGCTGCCAGGTCCGGTACCGAATCGATCAGGGTACCGTCCAGATCAAACATCACCAGTTTGGGCAGGGCGCCGGGGAACAGCTGCTCGAAGCCACTCATGGGCGGGCCAGGGCCAGTTCGGCGCGCATCTTGGCAATCACCTCGCGGTAGTCCGGGGTGTTGAAGATCGCCGAGCCTGCGACGAAGGTATCGGCGCCAGCGGCCGCGATTTCGCGGATGTTGTTGACGTTCACGCCGCCGTCGATTTCCAGGCGGATGTCACGACCGCTGGCATCGATCAGCGCGCGGGCTTCGCGCAGCTTGTCGAGGGTACCGGGGATGAACTTCTGGCCACCGAAGCCCGGGTTGACGCTCATCAACAGGATCATGTCGACCTTGTCCATCACGTACTTGAGGGTGTCGAGCGGGGTCGCCGGGTTGAACACCAGGCCGGCCTTGCAACCGCCGTCGCGAATCAACTGTAGCGAACGATCGATGTGCAGGCTGGCTTCCGGATGGAAGGTAATGTAGCTGGCGCCCGCTTCGATGAAGTCGCCGATGATGCGGTCGACCGGACTGACCATCAGGTGCACGTCGATCGGCGCGGTGATGCCGTACTTGCGCAGGGCGGTGCAGACCATCGGGCCGATGGTCAGGTTGGGCACGTAGTGGTTGTCCATCACATCGAAGTGAACAATGTCGGCACCCGCGGCCAGGACGTTGTCGACTTCCTCGCCCAGACGGGCGAAGTCGGCAGAAAGAATCGAGGGGGCAATAGCGTAGGGCTGCATGGCGCACCTGTAGGCAGAATCACAGTGGCGCGCATTGTACCTCAGGGAAACGCTCAGGGGCTGACCGGTATCAAGGCGGTCGACGGGTGCGCATCGCGGGGCAAGCGCTCTCCTGTGGGAGCGGGCTTGCCCCGCGAAAAGGCCTCAACCCGGCTGCTGGGTACGCAGCTTCTCGCTTCGCCCACGCAGCCACTCCAGAGTCAGCAGCAGCACCACAGAGAAGGCAATCAGCAAGGTTGCCGCTGCGGCGATGGTCGGGCTGAGGTTCTCGCGGATACCGCTGAACATCTGCCGTGGCAGGGTCGCCTGCTCGGGGCCGGCCAGGAACAGGGTGACCACCACCTCATCGAACGAGGTAGCGAAGGCGAACAGCGCCCCGGAAATCACCCCCGGCGCAATCAGCGGCAAGGTCACCCGGCGGAAGGTGGTCAACGGCGAGGCGCCAAGGCTGGCTGCCGCTCGCACCAGGTTGTGGTTGAAGCCCTGTAGGGTCGCCGAGACGGTAATGATGACGAACGGCACACCGAGCACCGCATGCACCAGGATCAACGAAATGAAGCTGTTACCCATGCCCAATGGCGCAAAGAACAGGTAACTGGCCACGCCGATGATCACCACCGGTACCACCATGGGCGAAATCACCAGGGCCATGATCAGCGATTTGCCCGGGAAGTCACCGCGGGTCAGGCCAATCGAGGCCAGGGTACCGAAGACCATCGCCAGCACCGTGGCGGCTGGCGCCACGATGATGCTGTTCTTCAGTGCCCGCATCCACTCGGCCGAGGCGAAAAAGTCGTGGTACCACTGCAGCGAGAAGCCCTGCAGCGGGTAGACCAGGAAGCTGCCGGAGTTGAACGACAACGGAATGATCACCAGCACCGGTAACACCAGGAACAACAGTATCAGGCCGCAAAGGATGCGCAAACTGTAGAACCAGACCCGCTCGACGGGCGACATGTAGGGGCTCAGCATGACAACGCTCCTCAGCTCAGGCGCAGACGGCTGGCGCCGACCAGCCAGCTATAGATCAGGTAAAGCAGCACGGTGGCCAGCAACAGCAAGCCGCCCAGCGCGGTCGCCATGCCCCAGTTGATGCTGGTGTTGGTATAGAAGGCCACAAAGTAACTGACCATCTGATCGTTGGGGCTGCCAAGCAGCGCCGGGGTGATGTAGTAGCCGATGGCGAGGATGAACACCAGCAGGCAGCCTGCGCCTACGCCGGCGTAGGTTTGCGGGAAGTACACCCGCCAGAAGCTGGCGAACGGATGACAGCCGAGGGAAATCGCCGCGCGCATGTAGGTTGGCGAGATGCCTTTCATCACGCTGTAGATCGGCAGGATCATGAACGGCAGCAGGATATGTACCATGGAGATGTAAACCCCGGTGCGGTTGAACACCAGTTCCAGCGGCTTGTCGATGATGCCCATGGCCATCAGGGCACTGTTGATCAGCCCGCCCGATTGCAGCAGCACGATCCAGGCCGCGACCCGCACCAGGATCGAGGTCCAGAACGGCAGCAGTACAAGGATCATCAGCAAGTTGCTCTGCCGGGTCGGCAGGTTGGCCAGCAGGTAGGCCAATGGATAGGCCAGCACCAGGCAGATGGCGGTGATGACGAAGCCCATCCACAGGGTACGGGTGAAGATGTCCAGGTAGATGGCCTGGTCCGGGGTGGCCTTGGCCAGCTCACCGAGATCATCGATGCGATGATCAAGAGCCGCCAACAGGTAGAACGGCGTGACGCTACTGGTGTTACGGCGAATCGCCTGCCAGTAGGCCGGATCGCCCCAGCGCTCGTCCAGTTCCTGCAGGGCTTCTTTATAGGAAGCCGGTTCGCTCTTGAACGGCAGTGCTCGGGCGGTCTTGGCCAGCAGGCTGCGATAGCCGGCCAGTTCCATGTTCAGACGCTTGGAGGTATCGCCCAGGGTCTGGTTCTTGCGCGCCTGGGCAAGGTCTTCGCTCAGCGCCTTGTACACCGCCTCCCCTGGCAGGCCCTTACCGTCCCACTCGGCCACGGCGGTTACGGTCTGCGGCAAGCCGCCCACCACTTCCGGGTTACCCACGCTCTTGTACAGCAGCGCGGCAATCGGCACGAGGAACACCAGCAGCAGAAACAGCGCCAGCGGCGCGATCAGCGCTTGCGCCTTCCAGCGGTTGACCCGCTCGGCACGCTTGAGGCGCTGCTTGAGGTTGGAACCGGCGCCTTCATTCAGGGGCACTGCGATGGCCATAGCGAACTCCGAAATCTTGAGAACAAGGAGCGCCGGCGGCAAGCCGACGCCCCATCAGCAGCCCTTACTTGGCAGCCCAGGCGTTGAAGCGTTGCTCCAGCTGCTCGCTGTTGTCCGCCCAGAACGCCACGTCGATCTGCACCTGGTTGGCGATGTTCTCCGGGGTGGTCGGCATGTCTTTCTTGATCTCGTCGGACAGCAGCGCGACCGCCTTGGAGTTGGCCGGGCCGTAGGCGATGTTCTGCGAGTAGGTCTTCTGCTGTTCAGGCTGGACCGAATAGGCGATGAACTTCTTCGCCTCCTCAACGTTCTTGGCGCCTTTGGGGATGGCCCAGGCGTCGAAGTCGTAGATACCACCGTTCCAGACGACTTTCAGGTTGCTCTCTTTTTGCACGGCGGCAATGCGGCCGTTGTAGGCCGAGCTCATGACCACGTCACCCGAGGCCAGGTACTGCGGCGGCTGTGCACCGGCTTCCCACCACTGGATGCTGGGCTTGAGTTCGTCGAGTTTCTTGAAGGCGCGATCCTGGCCTTCCTTGGTGGCGAGCACCTTGTAAACGTCCTTGGGCGCAACGCCGTCGGCCATCAGGGCGAATTCGAGGGTGTATTTGGCGCCTTTGCGCAGGCCGCGCTTGCCCGGGAACTGCTTGGTGTCCCAGAAATCCGCCCAACTGGTCGGTGCGGTCTTCAGTTTGTCGGCGTTGTAGGCCATGACCGTGGACCAGACGAAGAAGCCAACGCCACACGGCTGAATTGCGCCGGGAACGTAGTCGGACTCGTCGCCGAACAGTGCAGGATCAAGCTCCTCGAACATGCCTTCGTCGCAACCACGGGCAAGCTCCGGCGATTCGACTTCAACCAGGTTCCACGACACGCTCTTGGTGTCGACCATGGCTTTGACCTTGGCCATTTCACCGTTGTACTCGCCAGCGACGATCTTGCCGTTGCCCGCCTTTTCCCATGGCTCGTAGAACGCCTTGACCTGGGCCGCCTTGTTGGCGCCGCCGAAGGAAATCACGGTCAGGTCGGCCGCCGCCATGGCCTGGGTTGCCGCGAACAGGCCCAGGGTCAGGGCGGTCAACTTCAAGTGTTTGCGCATTATTATTCTCTCCACAGTACAGGGTTGGTGAAGCAAACCTTCAATTGGCTTCCAGCAAAGGATCGAGCGCGCGGGCGTGCTCCACCTGCCAGCCAAGCGGTACCACATCGCCCACGGCCAGGGCCGGGTCGAGTTCGGCAATCGGCTGCTTCACGAAGAAATCGGCCTTGCCGCAGACTTCCAGGCGTACCCGCACGTGGTCGCCCAGGTAGATGAATTCGGCTACGCGCCCGGAGAAACGGTTGACGCAGCTTTCACTGTGACCATTGAGGCGCACGCGCTCGGGGCGGATCGACAGGGTTACTGGCTCGCCGGCCTGGCCGACATTGACCGCCAGCGCCTCGACCTTCTCGCCGCGCGGCAGCAGCACCTGGCAGCGCTCGCCGTCGTGGCTGAGCAAGCGGCCATTGATGCGGTTGTTTTCACCGATGAAGTTGGCGACGAAGGTGTTCTTCGGCTCTTCATAGAGGGTGCGCGGGTCAGCGATCTGCTGGATCTCGCCCTGGTGGAACACCGCCACGCGGTCCGACATGGTCAGTGCTTCGCCCTGGTCGTGGGTGACGTAGACCACAGTGACGCCCAAGCGCTGGTGCAGGTGCTTGATCTCCATCTGCATGTGTTCGCGCAGCTGCTTGTCGAGAGCACCGAGAGGTTCGTCCATCAGCACCAACTGCGGCTCGAACACCAGCGCCCGGGCCAAGGCCACCCGCTGCTGCTGGCCACCGGAAAGCTGGCCGGGGTAGCGCTGGGCGAAGGTATCGAGCTGAACCATGTTGAGCACACGCTTGACCCGCTCGCTGATGTCGGTCTTGCTCAGGTTGCGCACGCTCAGGGGAAACGCCAGGTTCTCGGCCACGGTCATGTGTGGGAACAGCGCATAGTTCTGGAACACCATGCCGATGTCGCGCTTGTGCGGCGGCACGTTGTTGATCGAACGGCCGGCCAGCTGGATCTCGCCTGCGGTCGGCGTTTCGAACCCTGCGAGCATCATCAGGCTGGTGGTCTTGCCAGAACCGGACGGGCCGAGCAAGGTGAGGAATTCACCCTTGCGGATATCCAGGTTGAGGTCTTTGACGATCAGCGATTCGCCGTCGTAGCTCTTCTGCACACCACGGAAGCTGACCAGCACTTCGCCGGTTGCAGCGCTCGAATTCACCTCACTCATACCCGCACCTTTTTTATTGGATGACTGCTGTATCCAAAGCCTAGTGAAGGCGGCAAGCGGCGCAAATCGGGGGGGGAGAGAGATTGATATCAGCGCGTTGGAAGGCTTGGGGTAGGGATTGCCCTACAAGGATGGCGTTTTTGGATAAGCGCTGAAAACTTCATCGCCACAACCCTCGCTATCGCTGGCAAGCCAGCTCCCACAAGAGCCATGCCTGTTGGTTTTCTGTGGGAGCTGGCTTGCCAGCGATGAAGGTAAGCACGATGTCGTTTCTGGAACACTCACAACAGTTTGTGCTCCATCGCATACTTCACCAATTCCGCCAGCGAGTTCACGTTGAGCTTCTGCATCAGCCGTGCCTTGTGGGTGCTGATGGTCTTGTTGCTCAGGGCCAGTTGCTGGGCTATGTCGTTGACGTTGGCGCCTTGGGCCAGGCGCTCGAACACCGAAAACTCCCGCTCCGACAGCAATGAATGCAGCGGCCGGGCATCGGTCAGGCCGACCTCGAAGACCATGCGGTCGGCCAGGTCCGGGTCGATATAGCGCCCGCCACCGGCCACCCGACGAATGGCGGTCAGCAGCAGGGCCGGATCGCTGTCCTTGGTGGCATAGCCGGCAGCGCCGACCTTCAGCGCCCGCGCCGCCATCTGCGCTTCGTCGTGCATCGACAGCACCAGGATCGCCGGTGGGTTGTTCAAGGCGCGAATCCGCGGGATCGCCTCCAGGCCGTTGACCCCGGGCATGGAAATATCCAGCAGCACCACTTCGCACTCGGTATGGCGCAGGGTTTCCAGCAATTGCTCACCATTGCCAGCCTCCCCCGCTACCTGCATGTCCTTGGCCAGGCCAATCAACTGCTTGATGCCTTCACGGACAATGGTGTGGTCTTCGGCAACCAGTACTCGAATCACGCAATGCTCCTAATCCAGAGGGATGGCAACGCTCAGGCTGGTGCCCTCGCCCGGCTCGCTTTCCAGGGTCATGCGGCCGCCCAGCATCAGCACCCGCTCACGCATGCCGACCAAGCCGAACGACGAAGGCCGATGTTGCTCCAGGACAAATCCCACACCATCGTCGATCACCGTCAGTTGCAGGGCCTGACCATCGAGGCTCAGGCTGATCTGCACAGTATGCGCCTGGGCATGGCGCATGACATTAGTCAGCGCCTCCTGCAGGATGCGGAACAGGCCAATGGCCTTGGCATCACTCAAGGGTGGCAGATTCTCCGGCACCTGCACCAGGCAGGGGATCTGCGTACGCGCTTCAAAACGCCTGGCCTGCCACTCGATGGCCGAGGCGATACCGGCATCGAGGATCGGCGGGCGCAGGGCGGTGGCCACATCACGCACCAGCTGGAACAGCTGGGCGATCAGGCGCTTCATGCTGCCCAGGCGCTCGTTGAGACCGGGATCCAGTTCGGCATAGGCCAGTTCACACATCGAGGTTTCCAGCTTCAGCACCGTGAGCATCTGCCCCAACTCGTCGTGCACTTCCCGCGCGATACGGGCCTTTTCTTCCTCTCGCACGCTTTCCAGGTGCGCCGACAGTTCGCGCAGTTGCTCCTGGGAGCGCGCCAGCTCAAGTTCAACGCGCTTGCTCTGGCTGATATCCCAGACCACTCCGTCCCAGACCACCCGGCCATCCGCCAGGGTACGGGTACTGGCCTTGATGTCGGCCCAGCGCTGTTCGCCCTGACGGGTCAGGATCCGCCCCTGCCACGACCAGTCGCTGTCGCTGGCCAGGGCCAGGTACTGGACCCGGTGATAATCGGCGCGGTCATCCGGGTGCACCAGGTTGCGCAGGCCCATGTCCGGGTGCTGGAGCGCGGCCGGCGTGTAGCCCACCAGAGCTTCACTGCCTTCACTGATATAGGGGAACTCCAGCTCGCCTTCAGCCGGGTTGCGTTCGAGGCGAAACACCAACCCCGGTACGTTGCCGGCGATGCCCTTGAGCCGCGCCTCGCTCTCGCGCAAGGCTGCCAACGCACGCCGGCGCTCGGTGACATCGGCGAGAAACACCACCAGGTACTCGGCATCGCGAAAACGCAGGAAGCTTAGCGACACATCCACCGGCAACAGGCTGCCATCGGCACGCAGGCACCGGGTTTCAAAATGCTGTGGCGCCTCATCGCTGGCCCGGGCGCGTTTCCACAGGTCGAGCCAGCGGTCCATGTGCAGGTTCGGCTCGAAATCGATCAACGGCCGGTCGATCAGGGCCCCCGAGGCGTAGCCGAGCATGCTCTCGGCGGCCCGATTGGCGTAGCGCACATGGCTGTCCCAGTTGACCCAGAGGATCCCCACCGTGCTCTGATCGATGGAAAACTGGCTCAGGCGCAAGGCTTCTTCACGGGCCTGGCGCTGGGTCAGGGTGTCGCGGGTGGCCAGCAGGCTGTGTTCGAGCTGATGCAGTTGCCGGCGCTGCCAGATAACAATGGCCACGCAGCTCAACAGCAGCGCCGCCAGCAGCAGGCCGAGGTTCTGCCAGAAGCCCGGGGACTCGCTGAGCCGTGGATACTTCGGCTCCAGCCAGCGTTGGTGCAATTGCTCCAGGTCCTTGGCTGGAATGGCCTGCAGGCCGCGCTCAAGAATTTTGGCCAGCTCGGGCCAGTCCCGCCGCGAACCAACCCTCAGCAACTGCGGCAAGCCGATATCACCGACCACCACCAGCTCACTGAACTCGCTTTCCCGCGACAGTCGGCTCAATTGCGCCTCATCCACCACGGCAAAGCGTGCTTGTTCGCTGAGCACCAATTGCAAAGCCTGGCGCTCCTGAGGCACACCTTGCAGGTTCAGATTGCTATAGGTGGCACGCAGATAATCGGCCACGGTGCTGGGCATGCGCACGGCGACCCGGTCAGTGCTGGCGAGTTTCTCCAGATCAACCGCCACCGCGCCGGTACGTGGCCCGACGATCAGTTGCGGCACGCGCATGTAAGGGTCGCTGAACAACCACAGGCGCAAGCTGGCAGGGGTCTGGGTCAGCCCCGGGGCAAGATCGACTTCGCCAGCCAGCAACGCATGCTCCAGTGCCGCCTGGTCAGGAAAGTTGCGCCAGGTGAGGTCTAGTCCCAATGAGCGGCCGAGCCAGTTCATCAGCTCGACGTTAACCCCATAGAGCTGCTGCAGGCGCCGGTCGAACTGGGCGAAGGGTGCTTGCAACACCAGCCCGACCCGCAGGCTGCGATGCTGCTCGAGCCACTGCTGCTGTGCAGGCTCCAGCACAACCTGCGCAGGCGCGGCAGCCGAAGCCGCCCAAGCGATCAAGGGCAGGCAAAAACAGCCGATAAGCAACAGGCAGCGCACACGCTTCATCTGCACTCTCATCAAGGGTTGGACGGCCACCGAGCATGGCCGTCCCGAGTAAATACTATTAGGCTGCCGGTATTAATCTGGCCTGGATCGATCCATGTTCGCACTTTATCGCACGACGCTGCCGGCGTTATGCCTGTCACTGATACTACCTTGTACCGCACAAGCGGCAGCTGGCGAAACGCCAGAAGCTGCTGCCGACAGCAAACCTGCCGCTGTCGAACGCCAACCGCTGGCCGAACGCAGCCTGGAAGATGCCCAGGCCCTGGAGCGCCAGGTGCCTCAGGCTGAACAGCAAACCCTGCAGGCCGGCGGCGACAACTTCCTGGCCCTGTGGAAACCGGCCAACACCGCCGAGCCTGAAGGCGCCCTGATCATTCTTGCCGGTGCCGGCGAAAATGCCGACTGGCCGAAAACCGTCGGCCCATTGCGGCGCAAGTTTCCCGATGCCGGTTGGCACAGCCTGAGCCTAGCCCAGCCGGACCTGCTGGCCAACAGCCCGCAAGCACGCATCGAAGTCGCACCGGCGCCAGCCAAAAAGGCCGAGCAAGGCGAAAGCGCACCAGTCAAGGACACCCCGGCCAACGCCAACGCCAGTATCGAACAGGCCACGGCAGCGGAAAGCGACAACAACGAAAGCGTCGAGCAGGCAAAAGCCCCGGTTGAGGATGACAAGGCCGATGCCGAACGTATCTTCGCCCGCCTCGACGCTGCCGTCGCCTATGCCCAACAACAGAATGCCCGCAGCATTGTCCTGCTCGGCAACGGCAGCGGCGCCTACTGGGCCGCCCGCTACCTGAGCGAGCGGCAACCGGCGCAGGTACAAAAGCTGGTGATGGTCGCCGCCCAGACGCCGACCCAGGCCGAACAAGGCCTGGACAGCCTGGCGCCGACCCTGAAAGTGCCCACCGCGGACTTTTTCTACGCCACCCAGCCCCAGGCCAAGCGCGCAGCCGAGCAACGCCTGCAAGCCAGTAAACGCTTGAAGGATGCCAACTACCGCCAGGTCAGCCTGACCGCCATGCCAGGTAACAGCGCGGCGGAACAGGAACAGCTGTTCCGCCGCATCCGTGGCTGGCTGAGCCCGGAAAAGCTCGACTAAAAGCCACGGCGTTTACGAATGACGGCGTAGGCCTGATGCAGTTCGCGGGTACGTTCGGTGGCCTCGCGGACCTGCGAAGGGCTGGCGCCATTGCCCACCAGTTTGTCCGGGTGATGGCGACTGAGCAGTCGCCGATAGGCCTGCTTGATCTGCCCGGCTTCGGTGTCTGCGCTGACCCCGAGCACGCGCAAGGCCTGCGGATACCCCAGGGTGCCATCGGCCACTGCCGCCTTCTGCGGTTCATACTCCAGCGCCAGGGCCTTGACCTTGACTGACGACCAGCCGAGGGCCTGGCCCCACTCCAGCAGCAACTCACGCTCATGCCGACCGGCCTGGCCATCGGCCCAGACCATGCGCCAGCAAGCGCGCAACATGCCTTCGGCGGCATGCGGCTGTTGCTTCAGGCGCCGCAGATGAACGCCCAGGCGTTCCTTGCCGCTTTTGCCGCGATTGAACGCAGCAATGGCGCGGCGCCTGGCCGGCTCGCTCATCTCCAGGCGTTGCATTTCCACCCGCGCCTGCTGGATATGCCCGTCGACCACCCGCCCGTCACTCTTGGCCAGGCGCCCGAGCAGGACGAACAGCACTTCATCGTCGCGTAGCACCGGTCGCCCGCCCAGGCGTTCACGCACATGCGCCCAACTGTGTAACTGCAAACGGCGGTCCATCGCCTGGCCCAGCAACGCCCCCAGCAACGCCCCGGGAATACTGGCGATGGCAAAGCCTGCTCCGGCACCTATCACTGTGCTCGGCCACAACATGTCAGCGGCGCTCGGCGAGCAGTCGCTCGACTTCGGCCAGACGTTCAAGGGTGCCGACATCCACCCAGTGCCCGCTGTAATGCTCACCACTGACCTGCCCGACCGCCATTGCCTGACGCAGCAATGGCGCCAGTTTGAAGCCGCCCCCCTGGCAGTCGGCGAACAGTTGCGGGGCCAGCACGGCGATACCGCTGTAGGTCAGGGTGTCGGCATCGGCATTGCCGTCACTGACCTGACCATGCTGCAGACGAAAATCGCCCTTGCCGTGGTGGCCGGGGTTGTCCACCAGCACCAGGTGGGCCAGCCCGCTCGGCGCTTGTGGCAGGAGCTTGAAGTCGTAGTCGGTCCAGATATCACCGTTGACCAGTACAAAGGGTTCATCACCCAGCAATGGCAAGGCCTTGAAGATGCCGCCGCCGGTCTCCAGCGGTTCGCCTTCCGGCGAGTAACGGATGCTCAGGCCCCAGCGCGAACCATCGCCCAGGTGATCTTCGATCTGCTGTCCCAGCCAGGCGTGGTTGATCACCACGTCCTTGAAACCGGCAGCCGCGAGCGCACGCAGGTGGTATTCGATCAGCGGCATGCCGGCCACCGGTACCAGCGGCTTTGGCGTGTGCAGGGTCAGCGGGCGCATCCGCTCGCCCTTGCCCGCAGCGAGAATCATCGCCTTCATGGACGCACTCCGGCAGCAGCCTGCAGGCTCTCGATCAATTCATCGAGCTCGGCCAGCTCCGGACGACGGGCGATCACTTCATCTATATATGCAAAGAAACGCGGCACATCGGTCAGGTAACGCGGTTTGCCGTCACGGTGGCAGATGCGGGCGAAAATACCGATGACCTTGAGGTGACGCTGAACCCCCATCAGGTCGCTGGCGCGGTGGAAGTCCTCGAAATCCGCCTGCACCGGGATGCCCTTGGCCTGGGCGCGTTGCCAGTAATCCTTCAACCAGCCCTGCACCCGCGCTTGTGGCCAGCTCAGGAAGGCGTCCTTGAACAGGCAGGTAACGTCATAGGTCACCGGCCCGTACACCGCATCCTGGAAGTCCAGCACGCCGGGGTTCGGCTCGCTGTCCATCAGGTTGCGTGGCATATAGTCGCGGTGCACCAGCACCTTTGGCTGGGCCAGCGCGCTGTCGATCAGCAGGCTGCTGATGCGCTGCCAGGCCGCCAGTTGTGCGTCGGTGAAGCCCAGGCCCAGTTCGCGGCCCACGTACCACTCGGGGAACAGCTCAAGCTCGCGGCGCAGCAGTGCCACGTCGTAGCTTGGCAGCGGCGCGTCCATCGGCAATTGTTGGAAGGCCAGCAGCGCGTCGATGGCGCCGTTGAACAGGCCATCGGCATTCTCGGCGTTGATCACATCGAGGTAGGTCTGGGTGCCCAGGTCGCTGAGCAGCAGGAAGCCGCGCTCAAGATCCTGGGCGTGAATAACCGGAACATTGATGCTGGCAGTGGCCAGCAAGTGGGCGATATCAACGAATGGCCGGCAGTTTTCCTGCGGCGGTGGCGCATCCATGACGATAAAGCTGTGGCCTGCGGCTTGCCAGCGGAAGTAGCGGCGAAAGCTCGCGTCGCTGCTGGCAGCGGTCAGGCTACCCGCGGGAACCGTGCCCCAGCCCTGTTTGTGGAACAGGTTTGCCAGCTGCTCGGCGAGCCAGACATTCAGGTGTTGCAAGCGTACATCGTGATCGGGCATTACAAGGGTCTCCGACGGCCCTAGCCGTCAAGCGGGTCATGCTTTATTATCCAGCATCTTTTTCAGACCATCGAGAGGCGTGCGGCCCCACACGCGGGCAGATGGCACGCAGGAAGCCCGGACTAATAAGATGGCATTGAAATCCCCCGCGTTTCGTAAAAAATTCCCGTTGCTGGTCACCGGCGGTTTGCTGGCGATGCAACCTCTGGCCACCCCATACGTGGTCGCCGCAGAGCAGTTCGACTGCCAAGTGTCTGCTGCCGGAGGCTGGGACTGCAAGCCCAAAACCCCTGCCGCCGCACTGCCGCCGCGCCCGGTGCATGCCGGTGCCGCTGCCAGCTCGTCCGGTGAAACGCCAGCCGGCTCCGGCGAGGTCGCCCAGGAACAGGCTCAAGGTCCTGCTCTGGTCACCGAGGCCAAGGGTCGTGTGCTGAAATCCCGCAGCCCCGACGCCAGCCACCTGGATTGGGTGCCACGTGACCAGCTCACCCCGGCCCAGCTCGCCGAAACCGGGCCTTACTGCGCCGGCGCCTACATCGAGCCGACGCGTCCGGGCATGAACGACACCACGCCAAAAGATGAGTCGCCGACCTTCATCGGAGCCAAGGTCTCGCGCTACCAGCAGGAGCAGCAGATCGCCACCCTCGCCGGTGACGTGGTCATGCGCCAGGGCAGCATGCAGGTCGAAGCCGACGAGGCCAACCTGTACCAGGCCGAGAACCGTGGTGAGCTGAGCGGCAACGTGAAGATTCGCGACAACGGCTCGCTGGTGGTGGGCGATCACGCCGACATCCAGCTCGACACCGGTGAAGCCAAGGTCGACAACGCCGAATACGTGATGCACAAATCGCGCATCCGCGGCAGCGCGCTGTACGCCAAGCGTGCTGAGAACGCCATCATTCGCCTCAAGGATGGTACCTACACCACCTGTGAGCCGAACAGCAACGCCTGGCAGCTCAAGGGCAACAACATCACCCTGAACCCGGCCACCGGTTTCGGTACTGCGACCAACGTCACCCTGCGGGTCAAGGATGTCCCGGTGTTCTACACACCGTACATCTACTTCCCGATCGATGACCGTCGCCAGTCCGGCTTCCTGCCGCCGTCGTTCAGCACCAGCAGCGACACCGGCTTCATGCTGGTCACGCCGTACTACTTCAACCTCGCGCCAAACTACGACGCCACCTTGTATCCACGCTACATGGCCAAGCGCGGCCTGTTGATGGAAGGCGAGTTCCGCTACCTGACCAAGTCCAGCGAAGGGCAGTTTGGTGGTGCTTACCTGAATGACAAGGAAGATGAGCGCAAGCTGCAGTCCGACTACAAGGATCAGCGCTGGATGGTCAACTGGCAGCACAAGGGTGGCCTCGACGAGCGCCTGATGACTGAAGTCGATTACACCGACATCAGCGACCCGTATTACTTCCAGGATCTGGAGTCGGACCAGATTGGCGTCGAAAGCAGGGACTTTCTCAATCAGCAAGGTGCCTTGACTTATCGCGGCGATACCTACACTGCTCGGCTTAATGTTCAAGGCTACAAGCTAGCAACAATTACTGAGATCACTCCCTATGATCGGTTGCCGCAGATTACTTTCAACGGGAAATTACCATACCATCCGGGCGGGTTAGATTTCGCTTACAATACTGAATTTGTAAGGTTCGATAGAGATCTACGCAATGGCAACTTCGTAGACAAGAATGGTGCAATATCCCCTTGGCTAGACAATAATGTTAGGGGCTTAGCACGCTCCACTGGCGACCGTATAAACATAGCACCCGAAGTCAGCCTGCCGCTTGAATGGACCTACGGCTTCTTGAAGCCTTCCATAAAAAACACCTACACTCGTTACGACTTGGACCTAGACAATAAAGGGAAGCAGGACATTGCTTTCGGATTGGACAATGCCAACCGCAACGGTACTGAGTATATCGATGGTGAGTTCAAGGGCACCCGCACTCGCAACGTACCTACCTTCAGTGTCGATAGCGGCTTGTATTTTGACCGAAAAACTCAATGGTTCGGTAAAAATTACCGTCAGACATTAGAGCCACGGCTGTATTACTTGTATGTGCCCTACGAAGACCAGAAGGATATTCCAGTCTTTGATACTAGTGAGAGCACATTCAACTACGCCTCGCTTTTCCGCGACAATCGCTTTTTTGGCTCGGACCGCATCGGCGACGAAAACAAACTATCGCTGGGTGTAACCAACCGTTGGATCGAAGACAACGGCTTCCAACGCCAGCGCTTCAGCATCGGCCAAGCGTTGTACTTTAAGGATCGCAAGGTACAACTACCAGGTATCGACTGGAGAACTCGCGACGACGCCCAGGCAAATGTCTCACCTTATGCACTGGAATATGAGTATCGCTTCAACCGCGATTGGCGCTTCAACTCCGACTTTAACTGGGATCCGGACAGCCGCAGTACCCGTTCGGGCAGTGCGATGTTCCACTACCAGCCTGAAGATAATGTGAACAAGGTTGTGAACCTTGGTTATCGCTATCGCAATGACATGGTCCGCTATGACAACGCTACCGGCAAATGGTCCGTGGGCGGCGGCGACTATGGATCTCCAGGCGATCCGAACTACGTCAAGGACTACTACAAGATCCAGCAACATGACTTCTCGGTCATGTGGCCAATCGTGCCGCAGTGGACGGCGATCGCCCGCTGGCAGCACGACTACAACCGCAACCGCACCCTGGAAGCCTTCGGTGGTTTCGAATACGACAACTGCTGCTGGAAGCTGCGCCTGATCAACCGTTACTGGGTTGATTACGACGAGTTCAGCCAGGATGCACCGCAAAACGAAAAAGGCGACCACGGCGTCTTCCTGCAGATTGTGCTGAAAGGCCTCGGCGGCGTAGTGGGCAACAAGGTCGAGTCTTTCCTCGACCAGGGCATTCAAGGTTATCGTACTCGTGAAGACCAAGCTTACTGATTGTCTGCGCCCGCTGTTGCTGGGCGCGGTATTGCTGACCGGCACGGCGCACGCCGCCGTGCAACCCCTGGACAGCGTTGTGGCCATCGTCGACAACGACGTGGTGATGAAAAGCCAGCTGGACAGCCGCGTGCGTGAAGTCCAGCAGACCATCGCCAAGCGTGGTGGCTCCGTGCCGCCCGCCGGGGTGCTGGACCAGCAGGTGCTCGAGCGCCTGATCGTCGAAAACCTGCAATTGCAGATCGGCGATCGCTCGGGTATCCGCATCACTGACGAAGAGCTGAACCAGGCCATCGGCACCATTGCCCAGCGCAATGGCATGAACCTGGAGCAGTTTCGCGCGGCCCTGGCCCGTGACGGCCTGTCGTATGAAGATGCCCGCGAGCAGGTTCGTCGCGAGATGATCATCAGCCGTGTGCGGCAGCGCCGGGTTGCCGAACGCATCCAGGTCTCGGAGCAGGAAGTGAAGAACTTCCTCGCCTCGGAGCAGGGCCAGATGCAACTGTCGGAAGAATGGCGACTGGCCAACATCCTGATCCCGACGCCGGAAAGCGCCAACTCCGCGCAGATCCAGGCGGCGGCCCAGAAGGCCGGCGAGCTGTACACGCGCCTGAAGAGCGGCGCCGACTTCGGCCAGATGGCAATTGCCAACTCTGCCAGCGAAAACGCCCTGGAAGGCGGCGAAATGGGCTGGCGTAAAGCCGGTCAGCTACCGCCTGACTTCGCCAAGTTGCTCAGCAGTCTGAACGTCGGCGACATTACTCAGCCGCTTCGTATTCCTACCGGCTTCATCATCATCAAGATGCAGGAGAAACGTGGCGGTGGCGGAGCCACCATGCGCGACGAAGTGCATGTCCGTCACATCCTGATCAAGCCAAGCGAAATCCGTAGCGAAGCAGCCACTCAGCAACTGGCCGAGAAACTCTACGAACGCATCAAGGACGGCGAAGATTTCGCTGAACTTGCGAAGAGCTTCTCCGAAGACCCGGGCTCGGCCCTCAATGGCGGCGACCTCAACTGGATCGACCCGAGCGCCCTGGTGCCGGAGTTCCGCGAAGTCATGGCCAGCGCCCCGCAAGGCGAAGTGAGCAAGCCGTTCAAGACCCAGTACGGCTGGCACGTGCTCGAAGTGCTGGGCCGCCGCGCCACCGACAGCACCGAACAGGCTCGCGAGCAACAAGCGATGAACGTACTGCGTAACCGCAAGTACGATGAAGAGCTGCAGACCTGGCTGCGTCAGATCCGTGACGAAGCCTACGTCGAAATCAAGCTTCCTGGCGCCGATCAGGCCGCGCAGTGAAACCTCAGCGCTTCGCCCTCACACCCGGCGAGCCGGCCGGCATAGGTCCTGACCTGTGCCTGCTGCTTGCCACGCAAGCCCAGCCGCACCCCCTGATTGCCATTACCAGCCGTGACCTGCTCGCCGAGCGGGCCGCGCTGCTGGGCGTGGCCGTCACCCTGCTGCCAGTCAGCCTCGCGGCCCTCCCCGACCAGCCCGCGCCGGCGGGCAGCCTGTATGTCTGGGATACGCCGCTGCAGAGCCCGGTGGTGGCCGGCCAGCTGGACAAGGCCAACGCCGCATTCGTGCTGCAAACCCTAACCCGCGCCGGGCAAGGCTGCCTGGACGGGCATTTCGCCGGGATGATCACCGCGCCGGTGCATAAAGGTGTAATCAACGAAAGCGGTATCGCCTTCTCTGGCCATACCGAATTCCTCGCCGACCTGACCGGTACCGCGCAAGTGGTGATGATGCTGGCCACCCGCGGCCTGCGCGTAGCCCTGGTGACCACTCACCTGCCCCTGCGCGATGTTGCCGATGCCATCACTAGCGAGCGCCTGGAGCGTGTCACGCGGATCCTGCATGCCGACCTGCAGCACAAGTTCGGTATTGCCAACCCGCGCATCCTGGTCTGCGGCCTCAACCCGCACGCCGGCGAAGGTGGCCACCTGGGCCACGAAGAAATAGACACCATCGAACCGACATTGGCGCGCCTGCGCAGCGAAGGCATGGACCTTCGCGGCCCGTTGCCCGCCGACACCCTGTTTACCCCCAAATATCTGGAGCACTGCGACGCAGTGCTGGCGATGTACCACGACCAGGGCCTGCCCGTACTCAAGTACAAAGGCTTCGGCGCTGCGGTCAACGTGACCCTGGGCCTGCCGATCATCCGCACCTCGGTCGACCACGGCACTGCCCTGGACCTGGCCGGCAGCGGCAAAGTCGACACCGGCAGCCTGCAGGTCGCCCTGGAAACCGCCTACCAGATGGCCGAGACCCGAAAATGACCGAGCAATACCAACACAAGGCGCGTAAGCGCTTTGGCCAGAACTTCCTGCACGACGCGGGCGTCATCGACCGCATCCTGCGCTCGATCCACGCCAAGGCGGGCGAGCGCATGCTGGAAATCGGCCCGGGCCAGGGCGCCTTGACCTCCGGCCTGCTGGCCAGCGGCGCGCAACTGGACGTGGTCGAGCTGGACAAAGACCTGGTGCCGATTCTCAACCAGCAGTTCGCTGGCCGCGACAACTTCCGCCTGCACCAGGGCGATGCGCTGAAGTTCGACTTCACCAGCCTCGGTGCGGCGCCCAACAGCCTGCGCGTGGTCGGCAACCTGCCGTACAACATCTCGACACCGCTGATCTTCCACCTGCTGGCCAACGCCGAGCTGATCCGCGACATGCACTTCATGCTGCAGAAAGAAGTGGTCGAGCGCCTGGCCGCGGGCCCAGGCGGTGGTGACTGGGGCCGCCTGTCGATCATGGTGCAGTACCACTGCCGGGTCGAGCACCTGTTCAATGTCGGCCCGGGCGCGTTCAACCCGCCGCCCAAGGTCGACTCGGCGATCGTACGCCTGGTACCGCACGAAACCCTGCCGTTCCCGGCCAAGGACCACCGCCTGCTCGAGCGCATCGTGCGCGAAGCCTTCAACCAGCGCCGCAAGACCCTGCGCAACACCCTCAAGGCCCTGCTCAGCAGCGACGCCATCGAGGCTGCCGGCGTCGATGGCAGCCTGCGTCCGGAGCAACTCGACCTGGCCGCCTTCGTGCGCCTGGCCGACAAGCTGGCCGAGCAACAAAGCGCCGCGTAATCCTGCCGCAATGGCCAGTCATGCCCACATGACTGGCCGGCTACCCCGCCGATAGCCTAGACTGACGCCATCGCCGTATCCGCGTCTGTTGCCAAGGCCCCTTGCATGTCTGATCCCCGTTACCAGATCGACGTCAGCGTCGTGACCCGCTTTCTCAAAGAACAATCCGACCCCGAAAACGACCGTTTCGCCTTCGCCTATACCATCACGGTGAAGAACAACGGCACCGTGCCAGCCAAGTTGATGTCACGCCACTGGCTGATCACCAACGGTGATGGCCACGTCGAGGAGGTCAAGGGCGCTGGCGTCATCGGCCAGCAGCCGCTGATCGAGCCCGGGCAAAGCCATACCTACAGCAGCGGCGCAGTGATCAGCACCAAGGTCGGCACCATGCAGGGCAGCTACCAGATGTTCGCTGAAGACGGTAAGCGCTTCGACGCCGTCATCGCCCCCTTTCGCCTGGCGGTTCCCGGGGCCCTGCACTGATGGCGGTGTACGCAGTCGGAGACTTGCAAGGCTGCCTGCAGCCACTCAAATGCCTGCTCGAACGGGTCGCCTTCAACCCGACAGTCGATCGCCTGTGGCTGGTCGGCGACCTGGTCAATCGCGGCCCGGAGTCGCTGGAGACCCTGCGCTTCCTTTATTCGATCCGCCAATCACTGGTGTGCGTGCTGGGCAACCATGACCTGCACCTGCTGGCCGCCTGGCATAACATCGAGCGCCTGAAAAAGAGCGACACCCTGCGCGAGATCCTCGGTGCCCCGGATGCCGCTGAACTGCTCGACTGGCTGCGCCGGCAAAAGCTGCTGCACTACGACGAGCAACGCGGCGTAGTACTGGTGCACGCGGGCATCCCCCCGCAGTGGACCCTGGGCAAAGCCCTGGAGCTGGCGGGCGAAGTGGAGGAAGCGCTGCGCGACGACAACCGCTTCAAGCTCTACCTTGATGGCATGTACGGCAACGAGCCGAACAAGTGGAGCAAGGACCTGAGCGGCGTCACCCGCCTGCGGGTGATCACCAACTATTTCACCCGCATGCGCTTTTGCACCAGCGAAGGCAAGCTCGACCTCAAAGGCAAGGAAGGCGCCGATACTGCCCCGCCCGGGTACAAGCCCTGGTTCGCCCACAAAGGCCGTCGCTCACGGCATGTGAAGATCATTTTCGGCCACTGGGCGGCCCTTGAAGGCCGCTGCAAGGAACCCGGGGTAGTCGCCCTGGACACCGGCTGCGTCTGGGGTGGCGCCATGACCCTGTACAATGTCGACACCGGCGCCATGCATCGTTGCGACTGCACCGACGAAGGTACCCCCAGAGCGCAGCCTGCGCCTGCACAACCGGCTAGAATGAACGACCAGTCCTGAAGGAAACCGTACCCATGAGCGAATTCAAACGCATCCCTCCCGAGCAGGCCCAGGCGCTGCGCGAGCAAGGTGCGGTCGTGGTCGATATTCGCGACCCCCAAGCCTATGCCGCTGGCCACATCACTGGCGCCCGGCATCTGGACAACCATTCGGTGGCGGATTTCATCCGCGCTGCCGACCTCGACGCCCCCACCGTCGTGGTCTGCTATCACGGCAACTCCAGCCAGAGTGCTGCCGCGTATCTGATCAGCCAGGGCTTTTCCGACGTCTACAGCCTCGACGGCGGCTTCGAGCTGTGGCGTGGCACCTACCCGGCAGAAACCGCCCAGGGCAGCACCGAATAATTTTTTTCATCTCCCGCAGCCCGCGTCCTGCGCGGGCTCGCGCCTGACCAGACGAACGGTCATGGCGAACTTCATGTACAACCACCCTTGACCTCCCCGATTACGAACTATCCTTAAGCGCAGGCCATCCAAAAAGGGGAGAGCCGGTACACCGGCGTGCGGGTCATCGGTAGCGAGTTCTAGGTGTTCTGGGGGGTATACAGCAATCGGTAGCGCCGATTGCATGCCAGCATCAGCTGACTGATCCGGCGTCGGCTCCACGTATCGAGCGAGGTGACGTCATGAGTATTTTTAGCCACTTCCAACAACGTTTCGAGTCTACCCGTCAGGAAGAACTTTCGCTGCAAGAGTACCTTGAGCTCTGCAAAAGCGATCGCAGCGCTTATGCCTCGGCGGCCGAACGCCTGTTGATGGCTATCGGCGAACCGGAACTGGTCGACACCTCGAACAACTCAAGGCTGTCGCGCATCTTCTCCAACAAGGTGATCCGCCGCTATCCGGCCTTTGAAGACTTCCATGGCATGGAAGAATGCATCGACCAGATCGTGTCCTATTTCCGCCACGCCGCTCAGGGCCTGGAAGAGAAGAAACAGATCCTGTACCTGCTGGGCCCGGTGGGCGGCGGTAAATCGTCCCTGGCCGAAAAGCTCAAACAACTGATGGAGAAGGTGCCCTTCTATGCGATCAAGGGCTCGCCGGTATTCGAGTCGCCCCTGGGGCTGTTCAACGCCGCGGAAGACGGCGCAATCCTCGAAGAAGACTTCGGCATCCCGCGGCGCTACCTGAACACCATCATGTCGCCCTGGGCGACCAAGCGACTGGCCGAGTTCGGGGGCGACATCAGCCAGTTCAAGGTGGTCAAACTCTACCCGTCGATCCTCAACCAGATCGCCGTGGCCAAGACCGAACCGGGTGACGAGAACAACCAGGATATTTCCGCCCTGGTGGGCAAGGTCGATATCCGCAAACTCGAGGAATACCCACAGAACGACGCCGACGCCTACAGCTACTCGGGCGCGCTGTGCCGGGCCAACCAGGGCCTGATGGAATTCGTCGAGATGTTCAAGGCACCGATCAAAGTCCTGCACCCATTGCTGACGGCCACCCAGGAAGGTAACTACAACAGTACCGAAGGCCTCGGTGCGATCCCCTACTCCGGGATCCTGCTGGCCCACTCCAACGAATCGGAATGGCACAGCTTCCGCAACAACAAGAACAACGAGGCCTTCATCGACCGGATCTACATCGTCAAGGTGCCGTACTGCCTGCGGGTCAGCGACGAGATCAAGATCTACGACAAGCTGCTGTTCAACAGTTCGCTGGCCAAGGCCCATTGCGCGCCTGACACCCTGAAGATGCTCGCCCAGTTCACCGTGCTGTCGCGGCTCAAAGAGCCGGAAAACTCGAACATCTACTCGAAAATGCGCGTGTATGACGGCGAGAACCTTAAGGATACCGATCCCAAGGCCAAGTCGATCCAGGAGTACCGCGACGCGGCCGGGGTGGACGAAGGCATGAACGGCCTGTCGACCCGTTTCGCCTTCAAGATCCTCTCCAAGGTGTTCAACTTCGACCCTCATGAGATCGCCGCCAACCCGGTGCACCTGCTGTATGTGCTGGAACAGCAGATCGAACAGGAACAATTCCCGGCCGAAGTGCGCGAACGCTACCTACGCTACCTGAAGGAGTACCTGGCACCGCGCTACATCGAGTTCATCGGCAAGGAAATCCAGACCGCTTACCTGGAGTCCTACAGCGAATACGGGCAGAACATCTTCGACCGCTACGTGCTGTATGCCGACTTCTGGATCCAGGACCAGGAGTACCGCGACCCGGAAACCGGCGAGATCCTCAACCGCATCGCCCTCAACGAAGAGCTGGAGAAGATCGAGAAACCGGCCGGTATCAGCAATCCGAAGGACTTCCGCAACGAGATCGTCAACTTCGTGCTGCGCGCCCGGGCCAACAACAACGGCAAGAACCCGACCTGGCTAAGCTACGAAAAACTGCGGGTGGTGATCGAGAAGAAAATGTTCTCCAACACCGAAGACCTGCTGCCGGTCATCAGCTTCAACGCCAAGGCCAGCAAAGAGGATCAACAAAAACACAACGACTTCGTCACCCGAATGGTGGAACGCGGCTACACAGACAAGCAAGTTCGGCTGCTCTCGGAATGGTACCTGCGGGTCAGAAAATCGCAATAAGCGGCAAGCTGCAAGCTGTCAGCTGCAAGCCGCGCACGTATGTCAAATGCGTGTCGCGCTTGCAGGTGCAGCGGTGATCCAACTTGAAGCTTGCAGCTACCGCCTACTCCCGGAGGGGCCTATGAGCTATGTGATCGACCGACGCCTGAACGGCAAGAACAAGAGCACGGTCAACCGCCAGCGCTTTTTGCGACGGTACCGTGAACACATCAAGAAAGCCGTCGAGGAGGCCGTAAGCCGCCGCTCCATTACCGACATGGAACATGGCGAACAGATCAGCATTCCCGGTCGCGACATCGACGAGCCGGTGTTGCACCATGGCCGTGGCGGCAAGCAAACGGTGGTGCACCCGGGTAACAAGGAGTTCACTGCCGGCGAGCATATCGCCCGTCCGCAAGGGGGCGGCGGGGGCGGCGGCCGTGGCAAGGCCGGTAACTCCGGCGAAGGCATGGACGAGTTCGTCTTCCAGATCACCCAGGAAGAATTTCTCGAGTTCATGTTCGAGGACCTCGAACTGCCCAACCTGGTCAAACGCCACCTGACCGGCACCGACACCTTCAAGACCGTGCGCGCCGGTATCAGCAACGAAGGCAACCCGTCACGCATCAACATCATCCGCACCCTGCGTTCGGCCCATGCCCGGCGCATCGCCTTGTCCGGCAGCAGCCGGGCGAAATTGCGCGTAGCCCAAGAGGAACTGGCGAGACTCAAGCGAGAAGAACCGGATAACTTCGGCGATATTCAGGAAATAGAAGCAGAAATCGAGCGTCTGAGCGCCCGTATTCACCGCGTGCCGTTTCTCGATACCTTCGACCTCAAGTACAACCTGCTGGTCAAGCAACCCAACCCCAGCTCCAAGGCGGTGATGTTCTGCCTGATGGACGTTTCCGGCTCCATGACCCAGGCCACCAAGGACATCGCCAAGCGCTTCTTCATCCTCCTGTACCTGTTCCTCAAGCGTAATTACGACAAGATCGAGGTGGTGTTCATTCGCCACCACACCAGCGCCCGCGAAGTGGACGAAGAGGAGTTCTTCTATTCCCGGGAAACCGGCGGCACCATCGTATCCAGCGCCTTGAAACTGATGCAGGAGATCATGGCCGAACGCTACCCGGCCAATGAATGGAACATCTACGCCGCCCAGGCCTCGGACGGCGACAACTGGAATGACGACTCACCGATTTGCCGCGAGATCCTCTCCAATCAGATCATGCCGTTCGTCCAGTACTACACTTACGTTGAAATCACCCCTCGCGAACATCAGGCATTGTGGTACGAGTATGAGCGTATCGGCGAAGCCTTTGTCGATACATTCGCCCAGCAGCAGCTGGTGTCGGCCGGCGATATCTATCCGGTCTTCCGTGAACTCTTCCAGCGCAGGTTAGTGACATGACCGCTAGAGAGCAGAAGCGCCACCCCATTTCTACCGGGTCCGAATGGACGTTCGAACTGATCCAGGCCTATGACCGGGAAATCAGCCGCCTGGCCGAGCGCTATGCCCTGGATACCTACCCCAACCAGATCGAGGTGATCACCGCCGAGCAGATGATGGATGCCTATGCCTCTGTCGGCATGCCGCTGGGGTATCACCACTGGTCCTACGGTAAACACTTCCTCAGCACTGAAAAGTCCTATAGCCGCGGTCAGATGGGCCTGGCCTATGAGATCGTGATCAACTCCGACCCCTGCATCGCCTACCTGATGGAAGAAAATACCATCTGCATGCAGGCGCTGGTGGTCGCCCACGCCTGCTACGGGCACAACAGCTTCTTCAAGGGCAACTACCTGTTCCGCACCTGGACCGACGCCAGTTCGATCATCGACTACCTGGTCTTCGCCAAGCAGTACATCACCCAGTGCGAAGAGCGTCACGGCATCGATGCCGTGGAAGACCTGCTCGACTCCTGCCACGCCCTGATGAACTATGGCGTCGACCGCTATAAACGGCCCTACCCGATTTCTGCCGAAGAGGAGCGGCGCCGGCAGAAAGAACGCGAAGAACACCTGCAGAAACAAATCAACGACCTGTGGCGCACGATTCCCAAGGGTACCGACAAAAACAGTGAACGCGACAACGCGCGCTTCCCAGCCGAACCCCAGGAAAACATCCTCTACTTCATCGAAAAACATGCGCCATTGCTCGAGCCCTGGCAGCGCGAAGTCGTGCGCATCGTGCGCAAGATCGCCCAGTACTTCTACCCGCAGCGCCAGACCCAGGTGATGAACGAAGGCTGGGCGACCTTCTGGCACTACACCCTGATGAACGACCTGTACGACGAAGGCCTGGTGACCGAAGGCTTCATGATGGAGTTCCTGCAGTCGCACACCAGCGTGGTGTTCCAGCCCGGCTTCGACAGCCCTTACTACAGCGGTATCAATCCCTATACCCTGGGCTTTGCCATGTACCGCGACATCCGCCGCATGTGCGAGCACCCCACTGAAGAGGACCGCCGCTGGTTCCCCGAGATCGCCGGCAGCGACTGGCTGTCGACGATCAAGTTCGCCATGAGCAGCTTCAAGGACGAAAGCTTCATCCTCCAGTACCTGTCGCCCACGGTAATCCGCGACCTCAAACTGTTCAGCATTCTCGATGACGACCAGCGCGAGGACCTGCTGGTGCCGGCCATCCACGACGAAAGTGGCTACCGGATCATCCGCGAAACCCTGGCCGCCCAGTACAACCTCGGCAACCGTGAACCCAACGTGCAGATCTGGAGCATTGACCGTCGTGGCGACCGCTCGCTGACCCTGCGCCACCAGCAACACGACCGCAAACCCCTGGGTGACTCCACAGAAGAGGTTTTAAAGCACCTGCACCGCCTCTGGGGCTTCGATATTCACCTGGAGACCCTGCAGGGCGACCAGGTGATGAAAACCCACCACGTGCCGCCCAGAGGCGAACACGGCGAAGCGGACTACGGTCGCCTGGACCTGGCTGTAGTACACCTCTAGCGCGCCCTCCGTTGCTGCCAGACAGGTTATCCTGTGGCATCAACGGAGGTTTTACATGCAGATCTACAAAGTCGGCGGCGCCGTACGCGACCGCCTGCTCGGCAGGCCGGTCAGTGATATCGACTGGGTGGTGGTCGGCGCCACTGCGCAACAGATGCAAGCCCTGGGTTATCGGCCAGTCGGTGCCGATTTCCCGGTGTTCCTGCACCCGAAGAGTGGCGAGGAATATGCCCTGGCACGCACCGAGCGCAAGAGCGGGCGTGGCTACGGCGGTTTCACTTTTCATGCCAGCCCCGAGGTCACCCTTGAGGAAGACCTGATCCGCCGCGACCTGACCATCAATGCCATGGCCGAAGACGACCAGGGCAATGTCTGCGATCCGTACAACGGTCAAAAAGATCTTGAAGCGCGTATTTTACGCCACGTATCACCGGCGTTCGCCGAAGATCCCCTGCGAGTACTGCGCGTCGCCCGCTTTGCTGCGCGCTATGCCAGCCTGGGGTTCAGCGTAGCCGCGGAAACCATCGAACTGATGCGCGAACTCAGCGAGTCCGGCGAGCTGCAGGCGCTGACCGCCGAACGCAGCTGGAAGGAAATTGCCCGCGCGCTGATGGAAGATCAACCACAGGTATTCATCCAGGTTCTGCGTGATTGCGGCGCCCTCAAGCAGTTGATGCCGGAGCTCGATGCCCTGTTCGGCGTGCCGCAGCCCGAGGCCCATCATCCGGAGATCGACAGTGGCATCCACACCCTCTCGGTACTCGAACAAGCCGCCCTGCACCAACAACCCCTGAGCGTGCGCTGGGCCTGTTTGCTGCACGACCTGGGCAAGGGCCTTACCCCGCAAGCGCAATGGCCACGGCACATCGCTCACGAGCAGCGCGGCCTGAAGTTGATCACGGCGGTGAACCAGCGCTTCAAGGCGCCCCGTGAATGCCAGGAGCTGGCGTTGCTGGTAGGCGAGTACCACACCCACTGCCACCGGGCACTGGAGTTACGCGCCTCGACCTTGCTGGAATTGCTGCAGAGCTTCGACGTGTATCGACGGCCACAGCGCTTCGAGGAGTTTATCGCCGCGTGCGAGATGGACGCCCGGGGCCGCAAAGGGCTGGAGCAGCGCGATTACCCACAGGCGGACTATTTGCGCGGTGCGGCAGCGGCAGCGCGGGCGGTGCAGGTGCAGCCGCTGGTGCAGAAAGGGTTGACCGGGCAGGCACTGGGTGAGGCGCTCAAGGGTGAGCGGCTGAAGGCGTTGAAGGCCTACAAGGACGACGCCAAGCGGTAATGCGTGTCGCCTTCATCGCTGGCAAGCCAGCTCCCACAGGGCCTGCCTACACCGGACCTTGTGGGAGCTGGCTTGCCAGCGATGGGGTCAAATCCTGGTTAGTTGTTGCCCACGCCAGTCGAACGGCACCGGCGCCAGCACTTGCTTGATCTGCGCCTCGGCCCACAGTTGCCCCATGGTTTTACCGGCGCCCGGGTGCATCAGCTCAGGCGCGATCAACGCCAGCGGCCACAGCACAAATGCGTTCTTGAGAATCTCCGCCCGCGGCAATACCAGGCCATCAAAACTGCCATGCAGATCGTTGTACATCAGCACATCGATATCCAGCGGCAAGCCCTTGCGCTCAGGGGCATAGCGGCCATTGTCGGCCTCGATGAACTTGAGCCGGCGGTCCAGCTCCATCAGCGGCAGCGTGGTCAGGCCGGTGACCACCAGGTTGAAGAACGGCCCGCTCTTGATGCCCACGGCCTGGCTCTCGAACACCGCCGAACAGTGCATGTCGCTCAGCACGTCGGCCAGGGCATCGAGCCCGGCGGTCAAATGCCGCTCACGCTCGATATTGCTGCCCAGCCCGAGGTAAACCCTGTTCAGAGACATCCGCGCTCGATCTCCACACCCACCCCACTGGCAGCAGGTACTGCACCCGGCTTGGTCAGCTTCAGGTGCAACCAGGGAATCTGGAATTCGCTCATCAACACCGCCGCCAGACGCTCGGCGAAGGTTTCCACCAACTGGAATTCGGACTGTTCGGCAAACGCCTGGATGCGCGCCGAGACACTGGCGTAGTCCAGGGCCAGGGTCAGGTCGTCACCGGCCGCGGCCGGGCGATTGTCCCAGGCAAAACTCAGGTCCAGGCGCAGGCACTGGCGGATTCCGCGCTCCCAGTCGTAGGCACCGATCACGGTATCGACTTCCAGCCCTTCGATGAACACTCTGTCCAAGCACTTTTCTCCACAGCACGACAAGGGCGCGTTGCGCCGTTAGAATCAGGGCGTCCTCGCCCGGAATGGTTAGCATGTTTTGGTTACTGGCGCTGTGCGCCTACCTGCTCGGCTCTCTGTCCTTTGCCATTGTCCTCAGCCGCCTCAATGGCAGCCCGGACCCGCGCATGAGCGGTTCAGGCAATGCCGGTGCGACCAACATGCTGCGCCTGGCCGGCCGCAAACTGGCGGTCCTGACCCTGCTTGGCGACCTGTGCAAGGGCTTGCTGCCGGTGCTGATCGCCAATCTTGTTGGCCTCGACCTGCAGCAACAGGCCTGGATCGGCGTGTGCGCGGTGATTGGCCATCTGTTCCCGGTGTACTTTCGCTTTCGCGGCGGCAAAGGTGTCGCCACCGCCGCCGGCATGCTGCTGGGGCTCTACCCGCCAGCCGCCTTGCTGGCCATCAGCGCCTGGCTGCTGACCTTCTACCTGACCCGCACCAGCTCGCTCGCGGCACTGGTCGCAACGCCTCTGACCCTGCCGCTGTTGGCCTGGCGCGAGCCGGAAGCGCTGCTGCCGATCAGCGTGCTGACGGTGCTGATCGTCTGGCGTCACCGCGGCAATCTACGCGACCTTTTCGCCGGACGCGAACGGCATTTCTGAATCCACTGCATGAGCAACGCTCAGTTTCACAGCGGCGCCAGTTGCTCCATCGGCCAACGCGCCTGCACGCTGATTGCCAGGCTTTCCTGCTGGCCGGCAGCCAGACGCTGACAGCCGGCGTAGGCAATCATAGCTCCGTTGTCGGTGCAAAATTGCGGACGGGCGTAGTACACATTGCCCTTGAGACCGGCCAGCATGTCCTCCAGCGAGGCGCGCAAGGCCCTGTTGGCGCTGACGCCGCCAGCGATCACCAGGCGCTTGAGGCCGGTCTGCTTGAGGGCACGCTTGCACTTGATGGTCAAAGTCTCCACCACCGCCTGCTGGAAGGCCAGCGATACGTCGCAACGAGTTTGTTCACCGTCGTCTCCAGCACTCTGGCACTGCTGCCAGGTGTTGAGGGCGAAGGTTTTCAATCCGCTGAAGCTGAAGTCCAGCCCCGGACGATCGGTCATCGGCCGCGGGAAGACAAAGCGCCCGGGCACGCCCTGGGTCGCCAGCCGGGCGATCTCTGGGCCACCCGGGTAAGGCAGGCCGATCAGCTTGGCGGTCTTGTCGAAGGCTTCGCCAGCGGCGTCATCGAGGGTCTCGCCGAGCAGCTCGTAGCGCCCGATACCATCGACCCGTACCAACTGGGTATGCCCGCCCGATACCAGCAAAGCGACGAACGGGAATTCCGGCGGCTGCTCTTCGAGCATCGGCGCCAGCAGGTGGCCTTCCATGTGGTGCACGCCCAGCGCTGGAATACCCCAGGCAAACGCCAGGGCCTGGGCACAGGAGGCGCCCACCAGCAGAGCACCGACCAGGCCGGGGCCTGCGGTATAGGCGATGGCGTCGATCTCGGTGGCGACGCAGTCGGCTTCGGCCAGCACCTGGCGGATCAACGGCAGCATACGCTTGACGTGATCACGCGAGGCCAGCTCCGGCACAACGCCGCCATACACGCGGTGCAGGTCGATCTGACTAAACAATGCATCGGCCAAAAGGCCGCGTTCACTGTCGTATAATGCGACGCCGGTTTCGTCGCAGGATGTTTCCAATCCCAGTACTAGCATGGGTCCGTGCCTTGTTGAGGCTGAATTCGAAGGCGCGCATGATAGTCCCCGCTCCCGACGCCGACCAGCGGTTTTCGATCAGAGGCTTTGCATTCCGGTCGGCTAAGGGTTAACATCCGCAACCCTTAAAAACCGACGTTCTCCAGCGCACATTTTTGCCACGAGTTCGTTGACCCCGGTAATGAATGAAGGTAGCTCTGGATGCCAGCCGTCAAAGTTAAAGAGAATGAACCCTTCGACGTAGCTCTGCGTCGTTTCAAGCGCTCCTGCGAAAAAGCCGGTGTTCTGGCTGAAGTTCGTAGCCGCGAATTTTACGAGAAGCCGACTTCTGAGCGTAAGCGCAAAGCAGCAGCCGCTGTTAAACGTCACGCCAAGAAAGTTCAGCGCGAACAGCGCCGCGCCGTTCGTCTGTACTAATACAGACGTCCGTCGCAAGCTTCTGCCTCGCCCGGCCCAAAGCCGGGCTGCCGGCAGTTGTTGCTTGATCCTTTGGCCTTCGGGCCCAAGGCGTCCTGTTGCCATGCAACATGGACAACCTGCCTGAATCGTCAGAACTGGCCGCAACGCCAGCTGTGCACGTCCTTCCTGACGAGCCCTCACCGGCTGCAGACGAGCACGTCTTTCCGTATTTTGTGTTACGCCATTCGACATCGCTCGAACGCGCAGCCGTTCCCGCCGCATTAGCGATTACACTTGCTTATCGCCTGATGATGAGAGTGCCATGGCCGGGCTGATTCCCCAGAGTTTTATCGACGACCTGCTTAACCGTACCGACATCGTCGATGTGGTGAGTTCGCGCGTGCAGCTGAAAAAAGCTGGCAAGAACCTCACGGCCTGCTGCCCGTTCCACAAGGAAAAGACCCCGTCGTTCAGCGTCAGCCCCGACAAACAGTTCTATTACTGCTTTGGCTGTGGCGCGGGCGGCAACGCCCTTGGCTTCATCATGGACCACGACAACCTGGATTTCCCCCAGGCTGTCGAGGAACTGGCCAAGGCCGCCGGCATGGAGGTGCCCCGCGAAGACAGCGGGCGCGGCCACAAGCCCCGGCAACCGGTCGATTCACCGCTGTACCCGCTGCTTGAAGCGGCCGCCGAGTTCTATCGCCAGGCACTGCGCAGCCACCCGACGCGTAAATCGGCGGTCGACTATCTCAAGGGCCGCGGCCTGTCCGGCGAGATCGCCCGCGACTTTGGCCTCGGTTTCGCCCCGCCTGGCTGGGACAACCTGTTCAAGCACCTGAGCAGCGATACCCTGCAACAAAAAGCCATGATCGACGCCGGCCTGCTGATCGAGAACGCCGAGTCCGGCAAACGCTACGACCGCTTCCGCGACCGAGTGATGTTTCCGATCCGCGACAGCCGTGGCCGGGTCATCGCCTTCGGCGGCCGGGTGCTGGGCGACGACAAGCCCAAGTACCTCAACTCCCCGGAAACCCCGGTGTTCCACAAGGGCCAGGAGCTGTACGGGCTGTACGAGGCACGTAAATTCAACCGCAACCTCGATGAAATCATCGTGGTCGAAGGCTACATGGACGTCATCGCCCTTGCGCAACAAGGCCTGCGCAACGCGGTGGCGACCCTGGGTACGGCCACCAGCGAAGAGCACCTCAAGCGCCTGTTTCGCGTCGTGCCCAGCGTGCTGTTCTGTTTCGACGGCGACCAGGCTGGCCGCAACGCCGCCTGGCGCGCCCTGGAAGCAACACTTTCGAGCCTGCAGGACGGGCGCAAGGCGCGCTTTCTGTTTTTGCCCGAAGGCGAAGACCCGGACACCCTGGTACGCGCCGAAGGCACCGACGCTTTCCGCGCCCGTATCAACCAGCATGCTCAACCGCTGGCCGATTACTTTTTCCAGCAACTGACCGAAGAAGCCGACCCACGCTCGCTCGAGGGCAAGGCGCACATGGCCACCCTCGCTGCACCGTTGATCGAAAAAGTGCCCGGGGCCAACCTGCGCGCACTGATGCGCAATCGCCTCAAGGAAATCACCGGGCTGGACAACCAGCAGGTCGAACAACTGGCGCACTCCGCGCCGGTCGAAGCACCGCCCAGCTATGACCCGGGCATCGATTACGATGCCATTCCCGACTACACGCCGGACTACGGCGATTTTCACCAGCCCGAGTACACACCACCGCAACAGCAGTGGGCACCGAACAAGGGCGGCAAGAAAAAATGGGAAGGCAAGCCCTGGGACAAGAAGGGCAAACCCTGGGAGCGCAACGGCCAGCGCCAGGATGCCCCGCCACGGGTGCCGACCTCGGTAGAACCGCCGACCTTGAGCGCCTTGCGCACCCTCCTGCACCACCCGCAACTGGCGAAAAAGGTCGAGGACGCCAGCCAGCTGGCGGCCGAGGAACACGTCTACGCCCAGTTGCTGGTGGCCCTGCTGGAGGCGTTGCAAAAGAATCCTGAGCTACGCTCACTACAGCTGATCGCCCGCTGGCACGGCACCGAACAAGGCCGCTTGCTCAGGGCCTTGGCAGAAAAGGAATGGCTGATCGATGCCGACAACCTTGAACAACAGTTTTTCGACACTATAACTAGCTTGTCCGCTCGCCAACGCGAGCGCAGCCTGGAACATCTGCTCAGGAAAGCACGTCAAAGTGACTTGAGCGCAGAGGAAAAAAATCAGCTGCGTGACCTGTTAAGCCGTAATGTTCCCGCACAAACCCCGACCTCAACTGGCGCGTGAGGTCCTAGCTCGGGTATAATCCTCGGCTTGTTTTTTGCCCGCCAAGACCTTCAGTGGATAGGGTGTTATGTCCGGAAAAGCGCAACAGCAGTCTCGCATCAAAGAGTTGATCACCCGCGGTCGTGAGCAGGGCTACCTGACTTACGCGGAGGTCAACGACCACCTGCCAGAGGATATTTCAGATCCGGAGCAGGTGGAAGACATCATCCGCATGATCAACGACATGGGGATCAACGTATTCGAGAGTGCTCCGGATGCGGATGCCCTTTTGTTGGCCGAAGCCGACACCGACGAAGCCGCAGCTGAAGAAGCCGCCGCAGCGTTGGCGGCTGTGGAAACCGATATTGGTCGCACGACTGACCCGGTGCGCATGTACATGCGTGAAATGGGTACCGTCGAGCTTCTGACCCGCGAAGGCGAAATCGAAATCGCCAAGCGGATCGAAGAAGGTATTCGCGAAGTCATGGGTGCTATCGCCCACTTCCCGGGTACTGTCGAGCACATCCTCTCCGAGTACGATCGCGTCACCACCGAAGGTGGCCGCCTGTCCGACGTTCTCAGCGGCTACATCGACCCGGACGACGGCATTGCGCCGCCGGCCGAAGTACCGCCGCCGATCGACCCGAAAGCACCGGCCAAGGCCGAAGCTGACGACGAAGACGAAGAGAAGGAAGGTGACGAGGAAGAGGAAGAGACCGAAAGCGGTCCCGACCCGGAAGTCGCTCGTCAGCGCTTCGGTGCCGTTCAGGATCAACTGAACGCCACCCTCAAGGTTCTGAAGAAGAACGGCCGCAGCCACAAGGACAGCCTCAAGGCGATGCTCGATCTGGCTGAGCTGTTCATGCCGATCAAGCTGGTGCCCAAGCAGTTCGAAGCCCTGGTTGAGCGCGTTCGTAGTGCCCTGGACCGTCTGCGTCAGCAAGAGCGCGCCATCATGCAACTGTGCGTCCGTGACGCGCGCATGCCACGTGCCGATTTCCTGCGCCTGTTCCCGAGCAACGAAATCGACCAGACCTGGGCCAGCGACCTGGCCAAGCGCAGCACCAAATGGGCAACCGCCCTGGGTGAGAAGAGCGACGCCATCGTGGCCTGTCAGCAGAAGCTGATCGACCTCGAAAGCGAAACCGGCCTGACCATCGCCGAGATCAAGGACATCAACCGTCGCATGTCGATCGGTGAAGCCAAGGCTCGTCGTGCCAAGAAAGAAATGGTCGAGGCCAACCTGCGTCTGGTTATCTCGATCGCCAAGAAGTACACCAACCGCGGTCTGCAGTTCCTCGACCTGATCCAGGAAGGCAACATCGGCCTGATGAAGGCGGTGGACAAGTTCGAATACCGTCGTGGTTACAAGTTCTCGACCTATGCCACCTGGTGGATCCGCCAGGCGATCACCCGCTCGATCGCCGACCAGGCCCGCACCATCCGTATTCCGGTGCACATGATCGAGACGATCAACAAGCTCAACCGTATTTCCCGGCAGATGTTGCAGGAAATGGGTCGCGAACCGACCCCGGAAGAGCTGGGTGAGCGCATGGAAATGCCAGAGGACAAGATCCGCAAGGTATTGAAGATCGCCAAAGAGCCGATCTCCATGGAAACCCCGATCGGTGACGACGAAGATTCGCATCTGGGGGACTTCATCGAAGACTCCACCATGCAGTCGCCAATCGATGTGGCCACGGTCGAAAGCCTCAAGGAAGCGACCCGTGACGTGCTCTCCGGTCTGACCGCACGCGAAGCCAAGGTGCTGCGCATGCGTTTCGGTATCGATATGAACACCGATCACACTCTCGAAGAAGTCGGTAAACAGTTCGATGTGACCCGTGAGCGGATCCGTCAAATTGAAGCCAAGGCGCTGCGCAAGCTGCGCCACCCGACGCGAAGCGAGCATCTGCGCTCCTTCCTCGACGAGTGACGACAAACCCCGGCCCAGGCCGGGGTTTTTCTTTTCCGGCGAACGGTGCTTTTAAGCCTTTGCCCACTACCCCGCCACTTGAATGCCCGTCTACACTCGAATCAATCCACCTGTGTGACGAGGCCGTTATGCCCCGAATGCCGGCCCTTCTGTTGGCCCTCCTGCTTGTCTGGAGTGCAACGGCCGGCGCCCTGACCCTGACTGACGAAGAACAAGCCTGGCTCAGCGCGCATCCGCAGCTGCGCCTGGGCGTCGATGCATCCTGGCCACCATTCGAATACCGGGACCAGGATGGTCGCTACCAGGGATTGGCCGCCGACTACATTGCCCTGATCCAGGATCGCCTGAATGTGCAGTTCAAGCCGATCGAACCGATCAGTTGGACCGCTGTACTCGAGCAGGCACGCAAGAACAACCTCGACCTGTTGCCAGGCATCATGTCGACACCGGAGCGCCAGAGCTATCTGGCCTTCACCCGCCCCTACCTGGATTTCCCGATCGTCATCCTCGCCCATGACGGCGGCCCGCAACCGCGCACCATCAAGGACCTGTACGGCCTGAAAATCGCCGTGGTGGAGAACTACGCGCCCCATGAACTGCTGCGTACCCATCACCCGGACCTCAACCTGGTAGCCCTGCCCAATGTCAGCTCGGCGCTGCAGGCCCTGGCCACCGACGAGGTGGATGCAGTGGTTGGCGACCTCGCCTCGAGCATCTGGAGCCTGCGCCAGCTCAAGCTCGAAGGCCTGTACGTCAGCGGCGAAACGCCCTACCGCTATCAGCTGGCCATGGCCGTGCCGCAGGAGCAGAAAATCCTGGTCAGCATCCTCGACAAAGTCATGGCCGACATGAGCCCCAACGAAATCAGCAACATCCAGGAGCGCTGGGTCGGCAAGGTGCTCGATCACCGCACGCTCTGGTACGACCTGCTGATCTACGGCCTGCCTGCCTTGCTGCTGTTGATCGCGGTCCTGGCGGCCGTGATCCGCGTCAACCGGCGCCTGAGTTCGGAGATTTCCCGGCGCATTGCCCTGGAACAGGAACTGCGCAGCAGCGAGTACCACTACCGCGGCCTGATCGAGAGCCTGTCAGCCATTGCCTGGGAAGCCGACGCCAACGATTTCACCTACAGCTACGTTTCGCCCCACGCCGAAGGCCTGCTCGGCTACCCCTTGAGCCAATGGCTGCGTCCGGGCTTCTGGCGCAGCATCATTCACCCTGACGACGCACTTTGGGCCCAGGCCTTCTGCGACAGCGAAACCGCTGCCGGGCGCGATCACAGCCTGGACTACCGGGTGATCCGCGCCGACGGCCGCAGCCTGTGGGTGCGCGATATCGTCAGCCTGATCGAACACGGGCACAAGCCGGTGATGCGCGGGTTGATGATCGACATCAGCGAAACCAAGAACGCCGAAGAAGCCCTGCGCCTGTCCGAACAAAAGTTCGCCTCGGTGTTCCAGCAATGTCCGGACATCCTGGTCATCGCCCGCATGAGCGACGGCTGCCTGCTGGAGGTCAACGAAGCCTTCGAAGAGCAGATTGGCCTGAGCCCGGCGCAGGTGCTGGGCCGCACCGCGACCGAACTGAACATCTGGGGCATCGACGGCATCGGCCCCGACCTGCTCAAACGCTTGCAGGCAGGCAGCATCCGCAACCTGGAAATGCTCTTCCGGCGCAGCAACGGCCAGGTGTTCACCGGCTTGACCTCCGCCGAAACCTTCCAGCTCGACAGCACGCCGGCACTGGTCGTGGCGGTTAGGGACATCAGTCAGCTAAAGGAAACCCAGGAACAGCTGCAAACCTCCGAAGAGAAGTTCGCCAAAGCCTTCCACGCCTCTCCTGACGGCCTGCTGCTGTCACGCCAGAGCGACGGCCTGCTGATCGAGGTGAACGAAGGCTTCTGCCGACTGACCGGCTACGACACCCATATGTCGCTGGACCACACGTCGCTGGACCTGGGTATCTGGGTCGACCTCAACGAGCGCCGCCGCCTGTTGGACATGCTCCAGCGCGATGGTTTCGTACGTGATTTCAGCTGTCATATCCGCCGCAGCGACGGTCAAATCCGCCTGTGCGAGCTATCCGCCAGGCCATTACCGATCGCCGGCGTTGACTGCATGCTGACCATCGCCCGCGACATCACCGAGCGCCACCTGATGCAGGAAAAACTGCAACTGGCCGCCACGGTGTTCGAGAACACCGCCGAAGGGGTACTGATCACCGATACCGACCAACGCATCAGCGCCGTCAACCGCGCCTTCAGCGAAATCACCGGCTACAGCGAGTTCGAAGCCCTGGGCCAGACCCCGCGCCTGCTGGCCTCCGGTCAGCACGACAGTGCCTTCTACGTGGCCATGTGGCACCAGTTGACTGCCGAGGGCCATTGGCAAGGCGAAATCCATAACCGGCGCAAGAACGGCGAGGTCTACCCCAGCTGGCTGACCATCAGCGCGGTGCGCAGCAGCGAACGCGGCATCACCCACTTTGTCGCGGTGTTCGCCGACATCTCCAGCCTCAAGCACGCGCAAGCCAAGCTCGATTACCAGGCCCATCACGATCCGCTCACCGGCTTGCCCAACCGCACTCTGTTCGAAAGCCGTCTGCAGGCTGCACTCAACTGCGCCCAAGCCTCGCAGCGCCAAGGCGCAGTGCTGTTTCTCGACCTCGATCGTTTCAAGCACATCAATGACAGCCTCGGCCATCCGGTGGGTGATCTGCTACTCAAAGCCATCGCCCAGCGACTCAAGGATCAGGTGCGCGATATCGACACCGTGGCGCGCCTGGGTGGCGACGAGTTCATCATCCTCCTGCCCGGCCTGCACCAGCCCAGTGATGCCGGGCACATCGCGCACAAGCTGCTGGCCTGCTTCGGGGCGCCGTTCCAGGCCGGCGAGCACGAGTTCTTCACCAGCGCCAGCATCGGCACCAGCCTGTATCCACAGGACGGCACCGACGTCGCCTCACTGATCCGCAACGCCGACGCCGCCATGTACCGCTCCAAGGCCAAAGGCCGCAACCGGGTCGAGTCCTACACCCGCGACCTCACCGCCCAGGCCAGCGAACGCATCGCCCTGGAGCACGAGCTGCGCCGGGCTATCGAGCGCAATGAGCTGAGCCTGTGCTACCAGCCCAAGTTCAGCCTGAAAACCCAGAGCCTGGTAGGCGCCGAAGCACTGATCCGCTGGACCCACCCAAGCTTCGGCGACGTTCCACCGGAACATTTCATCCCACTGGCCGAAGAAAACGGCATGATCCTGCAACTGGGTGACTGGGTGCTGGAACAGGCCTGCCAGCAAATGCAGGCATGGAAGCACGACTACCTGGCGTTCGGCCCGCTATCGGTCAACCTGGCCGGCGCCCAACTGCGCCAGCCAAGCCTGGTCAAGCGCATCGAACAGTTGCTCAAGACCCACCAGCTCAAGGCTGGCGACCTGCAACTGGAGATCACCGAGAACTTCATCATGAGCCAGGCCGAAGAAGCCCTGGCCATCCTCCACCAGCTCAAGCAGTTGGGCGTGCAACTGGCGATCGATGACTTCGGCACCGGCTACTCGTCACTGAGCTACCTCAAACGCCTGCCGCTGGATATCCTCAAGATCGACCAGTCGTTCATCCGCGGCCTGCCGGACGATCCCCACGACGCCGCCATCGCCCGCGCGATCATTGCCCTGGGGCGCAGTATGCAACTGACCATAATTGCCGAAGGGGTGGAAAGCCAGGCCCAGCAGCAGTTCCTGGCAGCCGAAGGGTGCGAGCAGATCCAGGGCTACATCGTCAGCCTGCCGCTGCCAGCCGGGGAATTTGCCGCGACATTCCTTCGCATAGCACTTTCGGATCTTTCGGATAGCACAGCCTGGAAACCCTCGTTATAATCCGCGTCCACTGGGGCCTATAGCTCAGTTGGTTAGAGCAGGGGACTCATAATCCCTTGGTCGCAGGTTCGAGTCCTGCTGGGCCCACCAAACAAAAAACCGCGCATTGCGCGGTTTTTTTGTGCCTGCGATAGAAACCGGTTTCACCTGCGCTGCCTGAACTTCCCCAGCAACTTGTCACCGACGATCAACGGCACCCACACCAGTGGTATGACAAAGAAGCTGAGCAAGGCCAAAACAGTGAAAAGAACGCGCTTCAATAACTGCAGCGCGCCAAAGGTCTTATTACGAATCATCTCGAACCCTGAGCAATGAACATGCAGCGGCATCCGTGCCGCTGGTACTGTCACCACTCTAGTTGGTTCTCTCAGAAACGCACCCGAAGCAGGGTGCGCCAGAAGTTCTTCAGCGGCGAAATGCGATGCTTGTCCCAGTTGCGTTGCCAGAACTCATCCTCGTTCTTGACCAGCGCTTCGATATCGCTGCCCGTCGCTGACGCCGCATGCTGACGGAACAACATCGGGAACACGCAGTGCTGTTTGATGCGCTGCTTGAACAGCACATCCACCGGCGTACCGTCGTAAGGTGTTTCAGCCAGGATCCGGCAGCCCGCAGGCGACAGGATGTACGCATGCAGGGCCACCACGCGACCGCGAGCGATGTAGGGAAACCAGGTCAGCCAGGTCCTGCCCATGCTGTACCCCAGGTGCAGCACTTCAAAACTGCGCGTGCGAATAAAGCGATTGACCCAACGGATAGGCGCCGCCTTTAACGCATAGGCCTGGACGTCATCCTCGAAGATCAGCACGCGCTGCAAACCTTCAGCCAATGCCTGGCGTGCCAAGGCCTGATGGGACTCATAACAGCCCCTGACCGGATCATCGCTACGCTCGACAACGTGGAAGATCACCTGATTCTGGATCAGGCTGCCAACGGTCTGCCTGAACAACTCGCGCCGGTCGTTTCGCTCTTTGATCGAAATGCAATAAACAGCATCAACGTCGAAGTGGATCTTGCTCATCTTGCAACCCTTCCAGCATCAGCCAGCGCCGGATATCGACCAAGCCGTAAAAACGCACGATTTTACTGTGCAACCACTGCCACTACCAAGCCATTACTGACGCCGGCGCATTTGTCCTGGCGTCACACCATAGTGCTGCTGAAACAAGGCAATAAACGCCGACACCGAGTCGTAGCCCAACTCGTTGGCCAGCGCCGTGACACTCATGCCCTGGGCCAGCAGCGGCAACGCCGCAAGCAGGCGCAGGCGCTGTCGCCATTCCCGGAACGACAACTGCGTCTGCGCCTGGAACAATCGCACCAGGGTACGCCGTGAAGCCCCTACCTGCTGCGCCCAGTCCTCAATGCTGCGGTTATCCGCAGGGGTGGCCTGCAAGGCTTCGGTGATCCGCCGCAAGCGCGGGTCGCTGGGCAGTGGCAGGCCAAATGGCGCCTCGGGCAGCTCGCGCAACTCATCGACCAACACCTGCAGCAGCCGCGCCTGGGCCCCTTGTGCGGGATATTCCGGTGCAAAGCGGCTGGCCTTGGCGATCAGCTCGCGCACCAGCGGCGTGACCTGCAGCACGCCACAGGGGCGCTGGTAACCATTGAGCAGCGAGTCGTCCAGGTACAGCCCGCGAAACTCGATGGCCTGGTCGCTATAGGCGGTGTGCTCGACGCCAGCCGGTATCCATAACGCACATTGCGGCGGCAACAGGTAACTGTGGTGTTCGGTCAGTACCTGCATGATGCCGGCACTGGCATAGGTGAACTGCACCCAGGGATGACTGTGCATCTGCACCCGATGGCCCGCCGGAATAGCAAACATGCGCCGGTACACCGGGCCCGGCAGTTGCTGAAAGTCCGGCAGCGGCGGCACTTCGCTAGCTTGTCTCATTGACAGCATCGTCTGTCTCCTTTGCTCAAGTGAGCCGACAAGGACCGATGTTAGCCTGCGCCCGGCTTCGTTGAACAACCCAAGGAGAGACCGATGAGCAGCCATGTACGTGAAAACCGTTTGAGCGTGCCCGCCATTCAGCAGCGCAAGGGGGCTGGCAATCTGGTGGTGCTAACGGCGTACAGCATGCCGATGGCACGCTGGGTGGATGCCGAGGCCGATGTGATCATTGTCGGCGACTCGCTTGGTATGGTGCTGTATGGCATGCCCAGCACCCTGGGGGTCACCCTGGAGATGATGATTGCCCATGGCCAGGCGGTGATGCGTGGGGCCCAGCGCGCCTGTGTGGTTATCGATCTGCCGTTTGGCAGCTATCAGGCTTCGCCTGAACAGGCGTTCCTCAGTGCCGCCCGACTGCTGCGCGAAACCGGCGCCCAGGGCGTCAAGCTTGAAGGCGGTGAAGAGTTGGCCGAGACCGTAGCGTTTCTCACCCGCCGCGGTATTCCGGTAATGGCCCATGTCGGTCTGATGCCGCAACAAGTCAACAGCCTCGGCGGTTTCAAGGCCCAGGGCCGGGATGATCAGAGCGCCGCCAAGGTGCGTCAGGATGCCCTGGCCATGCAGGGCGCAGGCGCTTTCTCGGTCGTACTGGAAGGCATCGCCGAACCTCTGGCCCGGCGTCTGAGCGAGGAGTTGGCGATCCCCACCATCGGTATCGGCGCGTCGCCAGCCTGCGATGGTCAGGTGCTGGTCACCGAGGATTTGCTGGGGCTGTTCGGTGAATACCAGCCACGCTTCGTCAAGCGTTTCGCCGACCTGCAGCCACAGATTGCCCAAGCCCTGGCCGCCTATGCCCGGGAAGTGCGCGACGGCAGCTTTCCCCAGGCCGAACACTGCTTCAAGGCGCGCTGAGCACAGACGCCTTGCCCAAGGGTGAGGGCAATGGATAGGCTATCGCGCTTATTCCATGAGCCGCAAAATGCGGCTCTTGCCAGAGAGTGCCCATGTCCGACAGCCGCCCCGTCGCCCTCGACGAAATCGATCGCCAGCTGATCTCGCTGCTGCAGATCAACGCCCGTGAAAGCGTCGCCACGCTCGCCCGGCAACTGGGCATCGCGCGCACCACGGTGACCTCGCGCCTGGCCCGCCTGGAAAAGACCAAGGTCATCAGCGGCTATGGCGTGCGCCTGGGCCAGCGCCTGATCGATGGTGGCCTGCAGGCTTATGTCGGCATCAAGGTGCAACCGCGCTCGGGCAAGGACGTGGTGCGGCGCCTGAGCGCCATGGGCCAGGTACAGCAATTGTGCGCGGTCAGCGGCGAATTCGATTACGTCGCCTGGCTGCGCAGCGACTCGCCCGAGCAACTCGACCAGTTGCTCGATCAGATCGGCAGCGTTGATGGGGTGGAAAAGACCACTACCTCGATCATCCTCAGCAGCAAGGTGGATCGCGGGCAGCCGGTTTGACACACCAGGCAATCATCCCCCCGGATGATCAGTTGCCCCACGTATAGGCTGGTTACAGGCTTGCCGCTTGACGGTAAAGCCTAGCGACCAAAAACTATACGCAGGTAACGTACAGAGCATGGAAGCACTTTTCGTCGAATTGCCGGCCTTTTCACGTTATCGCCACGACTACCTGGATGACGAGGCCTTCAGGTCCTTGCAGTTTGTACTGATGCTCAATCCCCAGGCTGGCTCAGTCATCCAGGGTACAGGAGGCCTGCGCAACGCCAGTCGCTCAGACAGATGCTCGATCTGGAAATCGAAGCGAGGACTTAAAATGAAACGCGATGTTTTCTCCGAACTGAGCGAAGGCTTCGATGCCCTTGCCCAGGCGCGTCAGGGCAAGCTGACCCTGCGCTCGCACAAAGTACAACTCGCCGAGCTGATGGCGGTATCGGCCGAAGAGCTTGTGGCTATTCGTGAACGCCTGAACATGTCTCGCGCGGTATTCGCCATGTATCTGCGCACCAATGCCCGTACCCTGGAAAACTGGGAGCAAGGCAGGGCGCGCCCCAACGCCCAGGCTGTGACACTGATCCGCCTGGTAGAAAAATTCCCCGAAACCGTCGAGCACCTGGCCGCTTTGACCTGACTCGTCGATTTGCCTTAAATAAGCGTCATAATGACCTGAATTAAATCATAACGACGACACTCTGCATCTTAATAACGTAACCCCCACCCCCTAAAATGACCGCCAGTGTTTTTCTATACTCAAGCTCCGCACCCCGCGCAGCGCCTGGCAAGGTCACTTATGAACAAGAACAATCGCCACCCCGCCGACGGCAAGAAACCCATCACTATTTTCGGCCCGGATTTCCCGTTCGCCTTTGACGACTGGATCGAGCACCCGGCCGGCCTGGGCAGCATTCCGGCTGAACGCCACGGCGAAGAAGTGGCCATTGTCGGTGCCGGTATTGCCGGCCTGGTGGCAGCCTACGAACTGATGAAGCTGGGCCTCAAGCCGGTGGTGTACGAAGCCTCGAAAATGGGCGGGCGCCTGCGTTCGCAAACCTTCGAAGGCACCGACGGGATCATCGCCGAGCTCGGCGGCATGCGTTTCCCGGTGTCGTCCACCGCGTTCTATCACTACGTCGACAAGTTGGGGCTGGAAACCAAACCCTTCCCCAACCCGCTGACCCCCGCTTCGGGCAGCACGGTAATCGACCTGGAAGGCCAGACCCACTACGCGGAAAAACTCTCCGACCTGCCCAAGCTGTTTCAGGAAGTGGCTGACGCCTGGGCCGATGCCCTGGAAGACGGCGCCCGCTTCGGCGATATCCAGCAGGCCATCCGCGATCGCGATGTGCCACGCCTGAAAGAACTGTGGAATACCCTGGTACCGCTGTGGGACGACCGCACCTTCTACGATTTCGTCGCCACCTCCAAGGCGTTCGCCAAGCTCAGCTTCCTGCACCGCGAAGTATTCGGCCAGGTCGGTTTCGGCACCGGCGGCTGGGACTCGGACTTCCCCAACTCGATGCTGGAAATCTTCCGTGTGGTGATGACCAACTGCGACGATCACCAGCATCTGGTCGTCGGCGGCGTCGAGCAGGTGCCGCTGGGCATCTGGCGCCATGTGCCGGAGCGCTGCGCGCACTGGCCGGCCGGCACCAGCCTGAGCTCGCTGCATCGCGGCGCGCCACGCCCCGGGGTGAAAAGCATTGCCCGCGACAGCGATGGGCGCCTGGCAGTGACCGATAACTGGGGCGACACCCGCCACTACGCCGCCGTGCTGACCACCTGCCAGAGCTGGCTGCTGACCACCCAGATCGAATGCGAAGAATCGCTGTTCTCGCAGAAAATGTGGATGGCCCTGGACCGCACCCGTTACATGCAGTCATCGAAGACCTTCGTCATGGTCGACCGGCCATTCTGGAAGGACAAGGACCCGCAAACCGGTCGCGACCTGATGAGCATGACCCTGACCGACCGCCTGACCCGCGGCACCTACCTGTTCGACAACGGCGACGACAAGCCGGGGGTGATCTGCCTGTCCTACTCGTGGATGAGCGATGCACTGAAGATGCTCCCGCACCCGGTGGAAAAACGCGTCAAGCTGGCCCTCGATGCGCTGAAGAAGATCTACCCGAAAGTCGATATCGCCGGGCATATCATCGGCGACCCGATCACCGTCTCGTGGGAGGCCGATCCGCACTTCCTCGGCGCCTTCAAAGGCGCCCTGCCCGGCCACTACCGCTACAATCAGCGTATGTACGCGCACTTCATGCAGCAGGACATGCCGACCGAACAGCGCGGCATCTTCATTGCCGGTGACGATGTGTCGTGGACCCCGGCCTGGGTCGAAGGCGCGGTGCAGACTTCGCTCAATGCGGTCTGGGGTATCATGACTCACTTCGGTGGGCATACCCACCCGGACAACCCAGGCCCGGGCGATGTGTTCAATGAGATCGGACCTATCGCCCTGGCCGACTGACGGGAGAATCGCCATGCGCATCGCCCTGTTCCAAGGCGAACCGCAACCGCTGGACCTGCCCGGCAACCTCGAGCGCCTGCACCAGCAGGCGCAACTGGCCGCTGCACGCGGCGCCGAGCTGTTGGTGTGCCCGGAGATGTTCCTGACGGGCTACAACATCGGTAGCGAAGCCGTGGCGCGCCTGGCCGAAGCCGAAGACGGCCCCTCGGCCATGGCCGTGGTGGAGATCGCCCAGAGCAATCGCATTGCCATCGCCTACGGCTACCCGGAGCTGGCGGACGACGGTCAGGTCTTCAATAGCGTGCAACTGATCGACGCCCACGGCAGCAGCCTGTGCAACTACCGCAAGACCCACCTGTTCGGCGGCCTCGACCGGGCGATGTTCAGCCCAGGCCCTGATCACTTCCCGGTGGTCGAGCTCAACGGTTGGCGTCTGGGGATTCTGATCTGCTATGACATCGAGTTCCCGGAAACCGCCCGACGCCTGGCCATGGCCGGTGCCGAGCTGATCCTGGTACCGACGGCGAACATGGTGCCCTTCGACTTCATCGCCCAGGTTACCGTGCGCGCCCGTGCCTACGAGAACCAGTGCTACCTGGTGTACGCCAACTACTGCGGCAGCGAAGACGAGATCCACTACTGCGGGCAAAGCAGTATCGTCGGCCCGGATGGCAGCATCCTGGCCATGGCCGGTCGTGACACGGCGCTGCTGAGCGCCGACCTGGAACTGCAGCGGGTACATCAGGGGCGGGCCAACACCCCTTACCTGCATGACCTGCGCCCCGAGCTCTACAGCACGCCGCGCCGATAATCCGCTAGCATGACGGTTCGCCTGCCTCCGGAGCCGCCATGCCCTGCGCCCTTCATCAACTGACCCTCGACAACGGCCTGCAGGTCAGCCTGCGCCATGCCCCGCAGCTCAAGCGTTGTGCGGCGGCGGTGCGGGTCCAGGCCGGCAGCCATGACGCGCCACGAGCGTGGCCGGGGTTGGCGCACTTTCTCGAGCATCTGTTTTTTCTCGGCACTCAACGCTTCACGCTGGAAGACGGCCTGATGCGCTACGTGCAGCACCACGGCGGTCAGGTCAATGCCAGCACCCGTGAGCGCACTACCGAGTTCTTCTTTGAAGTGCCTCAGGCCGCGTTTGCCGGTGGCCTGGAGCGTCTTTGCGACATGCTCGCGCACCCGCAGTTCGGGCTTGAGCGGCAACTGCGCGAACGCGAAGTAATCCATGCCGAGTTCATTGCCTGGTCGCGCAACGCACAAATGCAGCGGCAGTTTGCCTTGCTTCAGACGGCCGGCCGCGAACATCCCTTGAGCGCTTTTCAGGCGGGCAATCGTTACAGCCTGCAGGTCCAAAGCCCGGCGTTCCAGGCGGCCCTGCGAGATTTTCATCAGCGCTTCTATCAGGCCGGGCAGTTCACCCTGAGCCTGAGCGGGCCGCAGAGCCTTGCACAGCTGGAGGCGCTGGCGCGTCGATTCGCACGTGTGTTCAGCGCCGGGACGACAGTGCAGCAGGCGCTACCACCGAGCTTCAACGGCCAGGCGCCGCTGCTGATGGGTGACAAGCGGCAACTGGATGTGTTGTACCCGTGCGACAACCTTCACCCAGGCGTTGAGCAGGCCATCGACTTTCTCGCAACCTGGTTGAGCGACACCCGGCCTGGCGGGTTATCGGCGACGTTGCATGAACGGGGTTGGCTGGAGCATTTCGAGTTTTCATCGCTCTACAGCTTTGCCGGCCAGGCCCTGCTGCATGCAGGCCTGAAGCTCAACGATGCAGCCAGCGTCGATCAGGTCCTGGCCCTGCTGAGCGACTGGCTGGCGTTTTTGCGCAGCGCCGACCTGAGCGACATCAACCAGGAATACGGCCGATTGCAGCACTGTCGCGAACAGACCGCCAGCGCCTTGGAGCTGGCTCGCCGCGATAGCACCGGGCAACACTTCAAGGCACTGGATGAGCAAGGGTTTGCAGCGCTCGAACGGTTGCTCGACACCCTGCTCGATGGCCAGGCGCAAACACCGCTAGAACCCTGGCGACTGCCCGCTGCCAATCCGCTGCTGAAGATAACGCCTGTAAGCGTTCCTGCCACCGCAGCGCCCGACGGCCTGACCCTGTCTCCTCTGCTCCCACCCATACGCCAGCACGGCGTTGTCTACCTGCGCTGGCAACTGACCTCAGCCTTGCGTGAGCGCCTCTGGCAGGTGCTCGATCGGGCCCTGCAACCACTGCGCGAACAGGCAGCCCAGGCTGGCGTACACCTGCACTGGAGTGCCTGCGACACCTACTGGCAGTTGCGCTGCACCGGTAACGGCGCCGTGGTGCCCACGGTTATCGACCATGCGCTGGCAATCCTGCGGCTGCCAGCGAGCCAAAGCTGGACACCCGCCGCCGCCGAGCAACCCGATTCGATGCCTATCCGGGCCCTGCTCAGGCAGTTACCGGAGCACGTGCTGGGCCGCGTGGACGAGCCGTTACCGGCCTGCACCATCAGCCAGAGCAATCTTGATGCACTGTGGGAGTATTCAACCTGGCAGGGGCTCTCGAGCGGTTTCGGCTTTACCGAACAACAGGCACTGAATCAGGCCCTGGGGAAGGTGCCTGGGCGCGCAGGCAAGCAGCTTCCCCCCCGAATAGAGGCTTTACGCCGCTGGCAAACGCTGCCGCCGCCGGCCAGCGAACACGCGCTTTTGCTGTTTTGCCCGGTCCCGATCGAACACCAAGCCGCTGCCCGACTCCTTGCCCAGCAGTTGCAAGGGCCGTTCTATCAACGGCTGCGAGTCGAGCTGAATTTGGGCTACGCGGTGTTCAGCGCCTTCCGTCAGATTGAAGGCTGCAATGGCCTGCTGCTCGGCGTGCAGTCGCCGTCGGCCAGCCATGCCGAGATCATCGGGCATATCCAGGCAGTGCTCGATGCCCTGCCTGCCACGCTGAGCTGCAACACTGCGGATAAACAGGCACTGGCCGCGCAGTTCGACGAACAGGCCATGGCCAACAATGACGTTGCCGAATGGGCCTGGCAGGCGCATCTGGCCGGTCAGCAGCAGCCGTTGTTGAGCGATCTGCAAGCGGCGATCCTGGCAGTCGAGATGCCACAACTGCAGCGCCTGGCCCGCCAGACGAGCCAGGCCGAACAAGGCTGGCTGTGCCTGGCCAATGGTCCGGCGCCCACTGGAAACTGGCACTGACGCTGGCGATTCTTACCGTCCCTGTAACGACGTTTATCTTAGATTTAACCATTCAGTTCGTATTTTTTTAGTAAGATAGCGCAATCTCGGCTATGGGAACCCCTCATCTGGAGGGTGGACTAAATAAGTAGCTGGCAAACCCCAGACCTATCCGGAAGGAGTAATCCCATGTGGACCAAACCTGCTTACACTGACCTGCGTATCGGCTTTGAAGTGACCATGTATTTCGCAAGCCGCTGAGCCTGCTTGCGGTACAACGCCTCGGTCCGCCGGGGCGTTTTTATTTCAGCACGCGGCAGGAGTGGCCATGTACATCCAGATTCTAGGTTCCGCCGCCGGTGGCGGGTTTCCGCAGTGGAACTGCAACTGCGCAAACTGCAAAGGCTTTCGCGACGGCAGCTTGCGCGCCACGGCGCGTACCCAGTCATCGATTGCCCTGTCTGACGATGGCGTTCACTGGGTACTGTGCAACGCCTCGCCGGATATTCGCGCGCAGCTGCAAAGTTTTGCCCCCATGCAACCGGCCCGCGCCCTGCGCGACACCGGCATCAACGCCATCGTCCTGCTCGACAGCCAGATCGACCACACCACCGGTCTGCTCAGCCTGCGCGAAGGTTGCCCGCACCAGGTCTGGTGCACCGACATGGTCCATCAGGACCTGAGCACCGGCTTCCCGCTGTTCACCATGCTCAGCCACTGGAACGGCGGCCTGCAATGGAACCGCATCGAGCTTGAAGGCAGCTTCGTCATCGACGCCTGCCCGAACCTGCGCTTCACCCCCTTCCCGCTGCGCAGCGCCGCACCGCCCTATTCGCCGCACCGCTTCGACCCACACCCGGGCGACAACCTCGGGCTGATGGTCGAGGACCTGCGCAGCGGCGGCAAGCTGTTCTACGCCCCGGGCCTGGGCCAGGTCGACGCCAAGCTGCTGCAGATGATGAGCGAGGCCGACTGCCTGCTGGTCGACGGCACCCTGTGGGAGGATGATGAAATGCAGCGCCGCGGTGTCGGCACCCGCACTGGCCGCGAGATGGGCCACCTGGCGCAGAACGGCCCAGGCGGTATGCTCGAGGTACTGGAAAGCTTCCCGCGCCAGCGCAAGGTGCTTATCCACATCAACAACACCAACCCGATTCTCGACGAGGACTCGGCCGAACGCGCCGAATGTGCCCGGCGCGGCGTCGAAGTGGCCTTCGACGGCATGAGCATCACCCTCTAGGAGCCGACATGAGTGACGCCAAACCGCTGTCCCCCGCCGAATTCGAACAGGCTCTGCGCGCCAAGGGCGCCTATTACCACATCCATCATCCCTACCATGTAGCGATGTATGAAGGCCGTGCGAGCCGCGAGCAGATCCAGGGCTGGGTCGCCAACCGCTTCTACTACCAGGTCAATATTCCGCTGAAGGATGCCGCGATCCTGGCCAATTGCCCGGACCGCGAAATTCGCCGCGAATGGATTCAGCGCCTGCTCGACCATGACGGCGCTCCCGGTGAAGACGGCGGCATCGAAGCCTGGCTACGCCTGGGCCAGGCTGTCGGCCTCGACCCGGAGCAACTGCGCTCCCAGGAACTGGTGCTGCCCGGTGTGCGTTTCGCCGTGGATGCCTACGTCAACTTCGCCCGCCGCGCCAGCTGGCAGGAAGCGGCCAGCAGCTCGCTGACCGAACTGTTCGCCCCACAGATCCACCAGTCGCGCCTGGACAGCTGGCCACAACACTATCCGTGGATCGACCCGGCCGGCTACGAGTACTTCCGCACCCGCTTGGGCCAGGCCCGGCGTGACGTCGAGCATGGGCTGGCGATCACCCTGCAGCACTACACTACCGTTGAGGGTCAGCAGCGCATGCTGGAGATCCTGCAGTTCAAACTGGACATTCTCTGGAGCATGCTCGATGCCATGAGCATGGCCTACGAACTGAACCGCCCGCCGTACCACAGTGTCACCCGCGAAAGGGTCTGGCACAAAGGAATCGCCTTATGAGTTTCGATCGCACGCACGTCCCGGCCTGGCGCCCGGGTTATCGCTTCCAGTACGAACCGGCACAAAAGGCTCATGTGCTGCTGTATCCGGAAGGGATGATCAAGCTCAACGAGAGCGCCGCGCTGATCGGCGGGCTGATCGACGGCCAGCGCGATGTGGCCACGATCATCGCCGAGCTGGACAAGCAGTTCCCCGGTGTACCCGAGCTCGGTGACGACATCGAGCAGTTCATGGAGGTGGCCCGTGCCGAACACTGGATCGAGCTCAAATAACCTGCCGGCAACGCCCGAAGTCGGCCTGCCGCTGTGGCTGCTCGCCGAGCTGACCTACCGTTGCCCGCTACAGTGCCCGTACTGCTCCAACCCCCTGGACTTCGCCGCCCAGGGTCAGGAACTGAGCACCGAGCAGTGGTTCAGGGTCATGGCCGAGGCGCGGGAGATGGGCGCGGCGCAATTGGGGTTTTCCGGTGGTGAGCCGCTGGTGCGCCAGGACCTTGCCGAACTGATCGGCGAAGGCCGGCGCCTGGGCTATTACACCAACCTGATCACCTCCGGCATCGGCCTGACCGAACAGAAGATCGCCGCCTTCAAGGAGGCCGGGCTGGATCATATCCAGATCAGCTTCCAGGCCAGCGACGAACAGGTCAACAACCTGCTGGCCGGCTCGAAGAAGGCCTTCGCGCAGAAGCTGGACATGGCCCGGGCAGTAAAAGCCCATGGCTACCCGATGGTGCTGAACTTCGTCACCCATCGGCACAATATCGACAAGATCGATCGCATCATCGAGCTGTGCGTGGCCCTGGAAGCCGACTTCGTCGAACTGGCTACCTGTCAGTTCTATGGCTGGGCGCACCTCAACCGCGTCGGTCTGCTGCCAACCCGTGCCCAGCTCGAACGCGCCGAGCGCATCACCAACGAATACCGGGCCAAACTGCAGGCCGCCGGCAACCCCTGCAAGCTGATCTTCGTCACCCCGGACTACTACGAAGAGCGCCCCAAGGCTTGCATGAACGGCTGGGGCAGCGTATTCCTCACCGTCACCCCGGACGGCACCGCACTGCCCTGCCACGGCGCCCGGCAGTTGCCAGTACAGTTTCCCAATGTGCGTGAGCACAGCATGCAGCACATCTGGTACGACTCGTTCGGCTTCAACCGCTTTCGCGGTTACGACTGGATGCCCGAGCCATGCCGCTCCTGTGACGAGAAAGAGAAGGACTTCGGTGGCTGCCGCTGCCAGGCGTTCATGCTCACCGGCGACGCCAGCAATGCCGACCCGGTTTGCGCCAAGTCGGCCGAGCACGGCATCATCCTCAAGGCTCGTGAAGACGCCGAGCATGCCCACCAGACCATCGATGAGCTGACCTTCCGTAATGAGCGAAACTCCCGTCTCATTGTCCGCAGCTGAGCGTTTCAGCGCCGCCCAGGCGGTCGCCGCCGGTACCGATTTTGCCGAGCTGCGGGTGACGGCCCAAGGATTGTTCTGGAACGAATTTCGCCCCAGCGATGGCGCCTGCCGGATCTGGCACTGGCGCGATGGCCTGGCCCGTTGCCTGACGCCCAATGGCTTCAGCGTACGCAGCCGGGTCTATGAGTACGGTGGCGGCAGCTTTTGCCTGAGCGACGATGGCCTGGTGTTCGTCAACGAGGCCGACCAGCAGCTGTATACCCAGGACCTCAATGGCGGGTTGCCGCAGCCGTTGTCCGAGGGCGTGCGGCGCTACGGTGATCTGCGCTGGGCCAACGGGCAGGTGCTGGCCGTGGAAGAAAGCCATGGCCCCGGGGCAGTCGCGCATCGCCTGGTCGCCATCGCCAAGGGCAGCCGTGAAGTGCTGGCCGAAGGCGCCGACTTTTACGCCTCACCAACTCTGAGCGCCGATGGCTCGCGCCTGGCCTGGATTGAATGGAGCCGCCCCGAACAACCCTGGACAGCAACCCGGCTGCTTTGCTGCCAACGCCAGGCAGGGGGCCAGTGGGGCACGCCGCGCTGCATCGCCGGTGAAGAGGGCCCGCAACAATCCCTGCAACAACCCCGCTTTGACGCAGCCGGTCGTTTGTATTGCCTGTCCGATCGCAACGGCTATTGGCAACCCTGGGGTGAGACGGCAACAGGCTGGAGCCCATTGCCAGCCGCCGCCGCCGACCATGCCGGTGCACCCTGGCAACTGGGCGCCAGCACCTGGCTGCCGCTGGACGAGCAGCGCTACCTGGCAAGCTGGTTCGATAACGGCTTCAGCCGCTTGGGCGTCTGTCATCTCGATGGTTCAGTAGAGGACTACAGCACAGACTACAGCCGCTTTCGCTGTCTCGACCTGGACGAGCAGCACCTCTATGCCATTGCCGCGTCGGCCATCAGCCCACCCGCCATCATCGCCATCAATCGCCACAACCATAAGGCCCAGGTACTGGCGGGCGGAGCCTTGCCACTGCCCGCCGAACGCATCAGCCGCCCGCAGGCGCTGCGCTATCCCAGCGGTGATGGCATCGCCCATGGCTTTTTCTACCCGGCCATGAACGGTGACGCGCAGCCGCCGCTGCTGGTGTTCATCCATGGCGGCCCGACCTCCGCCTGCTTCCCGGTGCTCGACCCGCGCATCCAGTACTGGACCCAGCGCGGCTTTGCCGTGGCCGATCTCAATTACCGCGGCAGCAGCGGCTACGGCCGTGACTATCGCCAGGCCCTGCACCTGCGCTGGGGAGAGATCGATGTCGAAGATGCCTGCGCGGTGGTCAGCCACCTGGCCGAGCGCCAACTGATCGACCCGCAGCGAGCGTTTATCCGCGGCGGCAGCGCTGGTGGCTACACCACGCTCTGCGCCCTGGCGTTCCACAATGTGTTCCGTGCCGGTGCCAGTCTGTATGGCGTCAGTGATCCGCAGGCCCTGGCCCGGGCCACGCACAAGTTCGAAGGTGATTACCTGGACTGGCTGATCGGTGATCCCGTGGCGGATGCAGAACGCTATCAGCGACGCACGCCGTTGCTGCACGCCTCGAACATCAAGGTGCCGGTGATCTTCTTCCAGGGCGAACTGGACGTTGTCGTGGTGCCGGAGCAGACCCGCTCGATGCTGGACGCCCTGCAAGCCAACGGCATTCACGCCGAAGGGCATTTCTACCCGTCGGAGCGCCACGGTTTTCGCACGGCGAGCAACCTGGCGCATGCGCTGGAGGAGGAGTGGAAGTTTTATCGGCGGGTGCTGGAAGGCAGTTAGATCGCTATCGCGGGTCAAGCCCGCGCCCACAGAACCTGTAGGCGGCAGACAAAAAAACGCCCCAAGCCAAAAACAACAGGCCCGGGGCGATGCGCAGGAACGCGAGACGGTTCGGAAAATTCGTTAGCGCGGTGTATGGATCAGGCCGTGGCCTCGCGCCGCTGGTTTTGCTGCGCCGCATGGACACGGGCGAAGGCTCGGGCCAGGCGCAGGAGCATCTCGTCGATGTTGCCCTTGCTCACTGTCAGCGCCGGGGAGAAACGCAGCACGTCGGCTTGCGGGGCATTCAGTAGCAAGCCTTCCTGCAAGGCGGCCTGGACCAGCTCGGCGGCATTGTCTTCGCTCAGTTGCAAAGCCCAGAGCAGCCCCTGGCCGCGCACCTCGACCTGGCCATAGCGACCGGCCAGACGGCTCAGGCCGTCGCGCAGGTGGCGCCCGGAATCCTGCACATGCTCGAAGAAGCCCGGCTCCAGCACGGTCTCCAGCACCGCCAGGCCCGCCGCACTCATCAATGCATTGCCATGGTGGCTGCCTTCCAGCTCGCCGGCCTCGGCGCAGCAGGCGCTGCCACGAGCCAGCAGGGCCGCCAACGGAACACCACCGCCCAAGCCCTTGCCGAGAGTGAGGATGTCGGCGCGCACGCCATACAGCTGTTCAGCGAGCATCGCCCCGCAGCGGCCGACGCCGGTCTGCACTTCATCGAGAATCAGCAGGATGCCCAGTTCGCGGCACAGCCGCTCGACACCCTGGAGATACGCCTGGGTCGCTGGAATCACGCCCGCTTCGCCCTGGATCGGTTCGAGCATGATTGCCACGGTGCGCGAATCGACCGCCGCATGCAGCGCCTCAAGGTCGTTGAACGGCACCTTGCTGAAGCCCGGCAACCCCGGCTCGCAGCGGTTGCACGGCGAGGGGTCGGAAGCCGACAGCGCGCCCAGGCTGCGGCCATGACAGCTCTGGCTGGCAGTGATGATGTGATAGGCGCCGTTGCGGTGCAGTTGGCCCCATTTGCGCGCCAGCTTGATCGCTCCTTCGCAGGCTTCGGCGCCGCTGTTGAGCAGGTAGGCCTGATCACTGCCGGTGCTTTCGCACAGGCGACTGACCAGGTTCAACAGGCCGCGGTTATGAAAACCCGCGCCCGGATTGATCAGCGCCTGCGCCTGGCTGCCCAGGGCTTTGACCAGCACACTGGGGCTGTGACCGAGGCTGTTGACTGCGCAGCCCTGGGTGAAATCCAGATACGCGTGGCCTTCGCTGTCCCACAGCCATGAACCCTGGCCACGGACGAACACCTGTGGCGCGCGCTCGACGGCGGGCATCAGGTATTCGCGCGACACGGCTTGTGCAGGTTGCGCCACAACGGCTGCGACCTTGCGCTCGGCCACGGCCGCAGCCGGGCGGCGCAGGTTGAACAGGTTCATGCGCGCAGCCCCTCGAGCGGCAGGCCAAGCAGACGCGCGGTCCAGTCTTCGACCTGACCGGTACGCAGACGCTTGATCGCGATATCGCGCCAGCGTGACGAGAGTGCCGGACAATCCACCAGCTTTTTCAAACCTGCATGCTCCAAAGGCTCACGGTAAAAAGTGCGCAGTGCCCAGGCCACGGTCAAGCCCGGATAACTACGTTGAATCAGTTCAAAGGGCTCATCGGCGCTGACGAAACCAGGCTTGAGCACCCGGTAGAACCAACCACAACGGCCACTGTCCTGCGCCTGTTGCGGCAGGTTCGGCAAGCCCCAGCGATGGCTCAGGCGATAGCACGGCGAGCGCGGCTGACTGACCTGCAACAGCGCCCCGCCCCAGCGGAACAAATCGCCCAGGCACACCTGGTGTTCATCCAGGCCGCGGGTCGAGAGGTTTTCGCCGAAACCCGGGGCGCGCCAATCGATCTGTGGATAACGTTGCCGCCACCAGGCGTAGTGCTCGGCCGGGTAATGGTGCAAAGCCCGTTCAGGGCCGGTGTGAAAGCGTGGGTCGCCGTGTTCGTCGCTCCCCAGCCCCTGTGGCCATAACCACAACCGTCTTGCAACCTCCTGCTTATCGATATCAGTCAACAAGCCATGCCCGAGGTTTTTTGCCTTGCCTATGTAAACGCCATCCACATACACGGTATTCATCGCGCCTTCTGGCCCTGTAAACCTTGTGAATACGGGATAGACTAGGCTTCTTGCAGGCTAACGGCCATTTGGTTTTTCGAGCATTTTTGATAAGTAACTCTTATGGATTTTCGCCAACTGCGTTATTTCGTCGCGGTGTATGAAGAAGGCCACGTTGGCCGGGCCGCCGAGCGCCTGTCACTGTCGCAACCGGCGCTTTCGCAGCAGATCCGCCAACTTGAGCAAAACCTCGATGTGAGCCTGTTCGAGCGCGGCAACAAGCGCCTGTTGCCGACCCTGGCCGCGCACACCCTGTACAACCACGCCCTGCCCTTGCTCGACGGCCTGCAGCGCGCTCGCGAGGCACTGCGCAACTTCAAGGGCCAGGCGTTGCGTACCCTGGCCATTGGCGTCCTGCAAACCGTGCGCCCAAGCCTGGTACCGCAGCTGCTCGACCGGGTGCGCAAGGCGCAGCCGCATCTGGTGGTACAGATCTACGAACTGTCGGGCCTGGAAATCGAACGGCGCCTGCTCAATGGCAGCCTGGACATCGGCATCAGCTACCTGCCACCGCGCCAGCCAGGCCTGCATGGGCTGTTGTTGTACGAAGACGAACTGCAATTGGTCATCCCCAATACCCATCCCCTACGTGAATTCAAGAAGGTCTCGATGAAGCAGGCTGCCGAGCTGCCGATGCTCTTGCTCGGCGAAGAATTCCAGGTGCGGCAGATCTGGCAGTCGCAACTGGCCAACCTGGGCCGGCGGCCGCAGGTGCAGGCCGAGATGAACAACATGGGCGGGATTCTCGACAGCCTGGCGCATACCTCACTGGCAACCGTGTTGCCGGGGCGCGCCAAGGAAGTGGTCGAAGATGACCAGGAACTGCTGTGGAAGCCGCTGAGCGAGCCGCGAGTGCCGCTGAAGATCGGCCTGGTGTTTCGCGATGCGCAGCGCCAGCAGGCGTCGGTGGAGCTGCTGCGCAATCTGCTGGAAGAAGAAGCCGACCCGCGGCAGATCGGGGGGTCGCCGCTGGATGTGCTGGGCTGAGGTCAAATCGCAGGCAAAAGAAAACCCCGCCGAAGCGGGGCTTTGCAGACTGTTTCCCTGACATCCTTTTCGCCCCACCATCCTGGCAGGAATCCTTCGTGTCCGTGTTCTGTACTTTGCGCTTCCTGCGCTACGTCCATGTAAGAAGATTAACTGTGGATCCAATCTTTCGATAGAGGCGAAAAGTCACCACGCAATGTAAGAGAATGCTTACAAACTACTATCACGCTCAAAACTGCGCGGCATCCAGCAAGTACAGCGACTCGCTACCGGCTTTAACCGAAGCGCTGAGCGAGTGGATACGCGGCAGCAAACGGGCGAAATAGAAGCGTGCGGTGCCCAGCTTGCTGGCATAGAAGTCGTCTTCGCCTTGCTTGGCCAAGGCCGTACGGGCCATCAGCGCCCACATGTAGGCATAAGCGGTATAGCCGAATGCCTGCAGGTATTCCACCGATGCCGCGCCGATTTCATTCGGGTTGTTTTTGGCCCGATCCAGCACCCAGGCGGTCAGGTCGTCGAGGTTGTCCAGGGCTGCATTGAGCGGTTTGACGAATTCACCCAGGTCGCTGCCGGCGCTGGCGGTGAAGTGACGGATTTCGTCGGCAAACAGCTTGTACAGCGCGCCGCCGCTACCGACCACCTTGCGCCCCATCAGGTCGAGGGCCTGGATACCGTTGGTGCCTTCGTAGATCTGGGTGATGCGCACATCACGTACCAGTTGCTCCTGGCCCCACTCACGGATGTAACCATGGCCGCCGAACACTTGCTGGCCATGTACCGCCGACTCCAGGCCCAGGTCGGTGAGGAATGCCTTGGCTACCGGGGTCAGCAGCGCCACCAGCTCTTCGGCGCGTTTGCGCGTGTCGGCGTCTTCGCTGAACTTGGCGGTATCCAGTTGCATCGCGACATACGTGGAGAACGCTCGCCCGCCTTCATTGAGAGCCTTCATGGTCAACAGCATGCGCCGTACATCCGGGTGGACAATGATCGGGTCAGCGACCTTGTCCTTGGCTTGCGGGCCGGTCGGCGCACGGCTCTGCAAGCGGTCGCGCGCATACTCGATGGCGTTCTGGTAAGAGCGCTCGGCCGAGGCCAGGCCCTGGATACCTACGCCCAGGCGCTCGTAGTTCATCATGGTGAACATCGCCGCCAGGCCCTTGTTCGGCTCGCCGACCAGGTAACCGACCGCATCGTCGAAGTTCATCACGCAGGTGGCCGACGCCTGGATGCCCATCTTGTGCTCGATCGAGCCGCAGTTGGCCGGGTTGCTCGCACCCAGGCTACCATCGGCGTTGACCAGGAACTTCGGCACCAGGAACAGGGAAATGCCCTTCGGCCCGGCGGGCGCGTCCGGCAGCTTGGCCAGCACCAGGTGAATGATGTTCTCGGTGAGATCGTGTTCGCCACCGGTGATGAATATCTTCGTGCCGCTGACCTTGTAGCTGCCATCCGCCTGCGGCTCGGCCTTGGTGCGGATGATGCCCAGGTCGGTGCCGGCGTGAGGCTCGGTCAGGCACATGGAACCGGCCCAGACACCGGCGTACATGTTCGGCAGGTACTTTTCCTTCAGCGCTTCGCTGGCGTGGGCATTGATCGACAGGCAGGCACCAGCCGTCAGCATCGGGTACAGGCCAAAGGCCAGGCTGGACGAGTTGACCATTTCCTCGACCTGGGCCGAGATCACTTTAGGCATGCCCATGCCGCCATAGGCAGGGTCGCCACCGACGCCAACCCAGCCGCCTTCGGCGTAGGTTTTGTAAGCCTCGATGAAACCGGCCGGGGTACTCACCGCGCCGTTATCCCAGTGGCAACCTTCTTCGTCACCACTGCGGCTCAGCGGCGCGATGCTCTTGCTGGTGACCTTGCCGGCTTCTTCCAGCACCGCCAGGGCGGTGTCTTCGTCCACCGCTTCGGCAATACCGGGCAACTGCGCCCAGAGCTTGGAGACTTCGAAGACTTCATTGAGGACGAAGCGCATATCGCGCAGCGGCGCTTTATAGTCAGCCATGGCAACCTCTCATATTAGAGTCGGGGACGGCCTGCAGGGCCGCGTCACTGTTATGCAGCCAGTGTACCCGAACAACTTTTGCGAGACATAGGGTCATCTGGCGACTGAATAGTCTATTTCGGTCACGCCATGCGTACCGCACCACGCCTGGCCTGAACGCCATAAGCCATGACGCAGTTACGGCCGGCGCCCTTGGCGCTGTACAGAGCCTGGTCTGCAGACTTGAGCACTTCGTCGGGTGAGCGATGATCGGCCAGGCGCTCACTGACGCCGATACTGATAGTCACCGACACACTGGAAGCCGCCGACGCGCCACGGCGCTGGCGCCCTTGCTGGTCGTCATGGGGACGGCTGTCCTGGTTGCGCAACTGGATGTTGTAGTTGGCGATCACCTCACGCACGGCCTCAAGATGCGGCATGCACTCTTCAATGCTTTTGCCGGCGAACACCACGGCAAACTCCTCACCACCATAACGATAGGCCCGGCCGCCGCCTGTGACCTTGGAAAGCTTGCTGGCCACCAGACGCAGCACCTGGTCGCCAACGTCGTGACCATGGGTGTCGTTGAATTTCTTGAAGTGATCGACGTCGGTCATCGCCAACACATAATTGCGCCCCAGGCGCTGCATGCGTTCGTTGAGCGCGCGACGGCCGGGCAAACCGGTCAGCTCATCGCGAAAGGCCATTTGATAAGCCTCATGGGACACCGCCGCGGCAATCATCAGCATCACCTGGCTGCACATGATGTTCAGGGTAAAGGGCAGGATGAAGGTCTTGGGCAGCATCCAGAAGATACCGATCAGGCCAATCACCTGCGCCGCATGCAAGGGCCTTGGCTGGCGCAGGTACTGCACCACCAGCAGGATGAACGCGCAGAAGAACACCGGGTAGGCCAGCTGGATCAAGCTCATCCATTGGCCGTGTAATGACGGCCAGCGAATCTCTGCCAGCCAACCGAGCAGGGCCTGGGGGAAGCTCTGCTCCAGGCCCAGGGCGACGCTGCCGACCGCCAGCAGCACGGCAAAGCGCGCGACCATGTCCTGGAACAGGTGCGTACGCTCCTGCCAGGCGCCATACAGGGCAAACATCAGCGGCAACAGCAGGCAGACCAGGTGGAACACCACTGCCGCATCTTCTCGGACCCGGCCATTGTCACGGTAGAAATCAGTCTGGGTATCGAGCAGGAAGTAGGCGATATACACCGTGATCATCAGAAACAGTTCACGCTGGCGGCGGTACACGGCGCAGTAGGCGCCGCCCAGCAACAGGACCAGAGTGGGCAGGACATTGAACAGCGACGTGAAGAACACATTGAGGTCTCTCACGTAAGCGGCCGCGAGCCCTGACACCAGCAGACAGGCTGAAGGCAGGAAGTGGCTCAGGCGTACAGCGGATAAACGAAACAAGGGTAATCTCCGACCCGGCAGATCAATAATGGCATTGTGCCTTTAATGTATCGGCCGCACACATGAATAGATGAATTCACTTGGTCGGAACGGTGGGGTGGGAGCAAATGCAAAAAAAAACGCCTGCCGATAAGGGCAGGCGTTTTTTGTTACAGCCGTTGAATCAGTACGAGAGACCGAAGTGCTCTTCGTTCATGTCCATCAGGTTGTTGGCGCCCGACAGCATGGTTGCCACGTGGGTACGGGTACGCGGCAGGATGCGCTGGAAGTAGAAGCGCGCGGTCTGCAGCTTGGCGGTGTAGAACGCTTCCTCAGTGGTGCCGGCAGCCAGTTTCTCGGCAGCCAGGCGCGCCATGTCGGCCCAGAAGTAAGCCAGGCAGGCGTAACCGGAGTACATCAGGTAGTCCACCGAAGCGGCACCGACTTCTTCGCGGTCTTTCATCGCAGCCATACCGACCTTCATGGTCAGCTCGCCCCACTCTTTGTTCAGTTGGGCCAGCGGTGCTACGAACTCGCTGATCGCTTCGTTGCCTTCGTTGCCCTGGCAGAACTTGTGCACGATCTTGGTGAAGCCCTTGAGCGCTTCGCCCTGGGTCATCAGCACTTTACGGCCGAGCAGGTCCAGCGCCTGGATGCCGGTGGTGCCTTCGTACAGCATCGAGATACGGCTGTCGCGAACGTTCTGCTCCATGCCCCACTCGGCGATGAAGCCGTGGCCGCCATAGATCTGCACACCGTGGTTGGCCGCTTCGAAGCCGACTTCGGTCATGAACGCCTTGGCGATCGGCGTCATGAAGGCCAGCAGTGCGTCGGCTTTCTTCTTCTCTTCTTCGTCCTGGCTGTACTTGACGATGTCCACCTGCTTGGCGGTGAAGTAGACCATGGCGCGGTTGCCTTCGGCGAACGCCTTCATGGTCAGCAGCATGCGCCGTACGTCCGGGTGAACGATGATCGGGTCAGCGGCTTTGTCCGGCGCTTTCGGGCCCGTCAGCGAGCGCATTTGCAGACGGTCGCGAGCGTATTTCAGGCCGCCCTGGAACGCCACTTCAGCGTGGGCCAGGCCTTGCAGCGCGGTACCCAGGCGAGCCGTGTTCATGAAGGTGAACATGCAGTTCAGGCCTTTGTTGGCCGGGCCGATCAGGTAGCCGGTAGCCGCGTCGAAGTTCATCACGCAGGTGGCGTTGCCGTGGATGCCCATCTTGTGTTCGATGGAACCACAGGACACGGCGTTGCGCTCACCGACGGTGCCTTCGGCGGTCGGCAGGAACTTCGGCACGATGAACAGCGAAATGCCTTTGGTGCCAGCCGGCGCATCGGGCAGGCGGGCCAGGACGATGTGGACGATGTTGTCGGCCATGTCGTGCTCACCGGCCGAGATGAAGATCTTGGTGCCGGTGACTTTGTAGGAGCCGTCGGCCTGAGGTTCGGCCTTGGTGCGCAGCATGCCCAGGTCGGTACCGCAGTGTGGCTCGGTCAGGCACATGGTGCCGGTCCATTCGCCGGATACCAGCTTGGTCAGGTAGGTCTCCTGTTGCTCGGCGGTGCCGTGCTCGGAGATGGTGTTCATCGCGCCATGAGACAGGCCAGGGTACATACCCCAGGACCAGTTCGACTCACCGACCATTTCGCTGACCGCCAGGCCCAGCGACTCAGGCAAGCCCTGGCCGCCGTGCTCGACGTCATGGGCCAGGCTTGGCCAGCCGCCTTCGACGAACTGCTTGTAGGCTTCCTTGAAGCCGCTCGGGGTTTTGACCCCCGACTCGCTCCAGGTGCAGCCTTCGAGGTCGCCGACACGGTTCAGCGGGGCCAGTACCTGTTCACAAAACTTGGCGCCTTCCTCGAGGATGGCGTCAACCATGTCCGGGGTGGCGTCCTGGCAAGCCGGCAGGCTCTGATAATGCGCTTCGTAGCCGAGCAGCTCGTCACGAACGAAGCGAATATCACGCAAGGGGGCTTTGTAATCAGGCATAGCGATGAACCTCTGCTGATGAATCCTGGATAGGGAGACCGCGATATACCGACCAGCTCTAGGCGGCTTTCGGTCAAACAGTTGTTTGAAACATACGTTTACGCCGAAAACTTGTCAAGCATCAAGCAGAGGGCAGTTCGGCCATGCCAGACTGCGCGATTGCCCTGGCAAAACACCTCGCAAACGCGCAGCCGAGCGCCCGCCAGCAAGGGCAAAGCGCTGATACATAAAGACTAGTTGAAGGCTCACAGAGAGCGAGCCGAAGGGGGTCAGGCGTAGGTATCGATCAGGGTACCAAGCATTTCGTCCGATGCTTTGGCCACTTTGACACCCAATTCGACCTGATGCTTGCCCAGCGCCATTTCGACGGTGCTGGTGGCCAGGTCCATTTGCTGGCTGCGATCGACCGCACGCAGGCGCTCGGCCTGATAGTCGCTGGACTGGCTGGTGGCGGCACGCTCGACGGTGGTGTTGGCGATCTGGCTGGCAGCCTGATCGACGCGACTCTGCCCGGCCTGGATGGCGCCAAGCCCTGCGTAGAATGCTGAGTTGCCCGAGATTTCCATGTCGAAACTCCATGACGCTGAAAGCGAACAGCCTCTATTGAAGCAGACTTGCCGGCAAAAGGCCCGTTGAAAACACTAATAGCAAAGTGCCACACGATAGACACGCGTCAGTCCAGCAGGTCCAGTTGCAGGTACGCCGCTACCGCTTGCGCGCTGACTTGCTTGAGCTTGGGCACCCGCCCCAGGCACGGCGCCGGTAAACGCTCGGCGAGGCTGGCGAGGTTTTCTTCCAGCCGCGAGGTGCGCGGCTCGACAATGTTGGCGACCCAGCCAGCCAGTTGCAGGCCATCGCGGGCAATGGCTTCGGCCGTGAGCAAGGCATGGTTGATGCAGCCCAGGCGCACACCGACCACCAGAATCACCGGCAGCTTCAGGGCAACGGCCAGGTCCGACAGATTGGCCTGGCCGGACAGCGGCACGCGCCAGCCACCAGCACCTTCGATCAGGGTGAAATCGGCACCGTTGGCCAACACCTCGCGCATCGGTGTCAGCAAGGCCTGCACGCTCAAGGCGACGCCGGCTTCCCGTGCAGCCAGGTGCGGGGCAATGGCCGGTTCGAAAGCGAACGGATTGACCTGTTCATAGGGCAACTTGAGCGAGCTTTCGGCAATCAGCGCCATGGCGTCGGCATTACGCAAGCCTTTGCTGCTGAGCTCGCAACCAGACGCCATAGGTTTGGCACCCAGGGTACTCAACCCGGCCAGGCGTGCAGCATGCAGCAGGCCGGCGGCGATGGTGGTCTTGCCAACGTCGGTGTCGGTCCCTGCGATGAAATAGGCCGGGTTCATCTCACTCCCCTTCTACCGACGGCTTTTGCAGTACACCGTAGACCACCTGATAGGTCGCCGGTAGTCCCAGGGGCTGACGGAAGCCCTCATACGCCTGCAGCAGGCCCTGCATCCGTGCCCGCCCGGTCAGCCCGGCCGGGCGCCCCGGGTTGAGGTTGTGAGCACCGAGGGCCTTGAGCTCGTGGGTCAGGCTGCGCACATCCGGGTAGTGCAACACATGGGGCCGAGCCGCCAGGCTCAGCACCTGCAGTTCGCTTTCGCCACACAGGCGTTGATAGTCCTCAAGGCGCCGAAAACGATTGACGTGCACCAGGCCATCGACCGCCTGCCAGCTTTCGCGCAGCTCATGCAGGGTGCCGACGCAAAGGCTGGCAAAAGCCAATACACCGCCCGGTTGCAGGACACGCCGGGCCTCGCTGAGCACGGCGCGAAAATCGCCACACCATTGCACCGCCAGGCTGCTGAAGATCAGCTCGACGCTGGCATCTCGCAGCGGCAAGCGCTCGGCGTCGCCAGCCACATGGTGGTGCGCCCCGCCCTGCTCCCGCGCGTGCTGGAGCATGCCTTCGGCAATATCCACAGCCACACCGGCGGCTTGGGGAAAACGGCTGTTCAGGGCGCGGCTGAAGTAGCCGGTACCGCTGCCCAGGTCCAGCCAGCGTTGCGGCTCGAAAGCAGCGGGCAACTGTTCAAGCAGCGCCGCGCCCACCGCCCGCTGCAGTTCGGCGACGCTGTCGTAGCTGGCGGCAGCGCGGGAGAACGACGCTGCGACCTGACGTTTATCGGGCAAGCCGCCGGGCAAGCCCGGCTGGGAAAGATCAGTCATCGCCACTCTCATGTACAAAGGCCTTGATTGCTGCCGCCAACTCATGAGGTGTTTCCATCACAAAACCATGAGCACTGTCTTCCAGCAGCCCGACTTCCACATCGGGCAGTATCTCCAGCAGTTCGCCGGCGACCTCCGCCGGCACCAGCCCGTCACGCCCGGCAAACAGGTGCAATTGCGGACCGCCATAGCGCTGCAGCGCGGCGCGGGTATCGAGCTGGCCAAGGACTTCGAGCCCCGCCACCAACACTTCCGGAGCCGGGGCTGGCATCCCCGCGCTGAGCAGGCGGGCCAGGCTGCGCGGGTCTTCGGCGCCCTGGCTGCACAACGAAACGAAGCGTTTGAGGGTGACCTGGGTGTGATAGCGGCAACCTTCGAGGAAGGTCTGGAAGGTATCCACCGCCATGCCATGCGGCCAGTCCGGGCGGCTGACAAAACTGAGGTTGCTGCCCAGGGTGATCAACCCATGGCAGTCATCGCCGCGCCGTGCGGCCAGTTCGGCGGCGAGCATGCCACCCAGCGACCAGCCGCCCAGCCAGGCATTGCGCGGCAACTGCCGATCGAGTTTGTCGAGCCAGTCCTCGGGGTTGCTGGACACCAGGCTGGGCAAGGCCTGGATTTCGACCCGCAAGCCAGGGTCGATGGCCCGCAAGGTCGCCACCAAGGGCTGCAAGGCAGAACTGCCCAGGCCCCAGCCCGGCAACAGGATCAGATGGTTACGCATCAGCAGGCTCCAGCAGCGGATAACAGTCAGCCAATGCATTCAACAATAGCTGCACCTGCGCCGGGCTGTGTGCCGCGCTCAAGGTCACACGCAAGCGGGCGCTGCCGGCAGGCACGGTCGGCGGACGGATCGCGGTGACCAGCAAGCCACGCTCGCGAAGCATCTGCGACAGGCGCAAGGCCCGCGTGCTGTCGCCGATCAGGATCGGCTGGATCGGCGTGAAGCTGTCCATCAGTTGCAGGCCGATCTGCTCGGCGCCGCTACGAAACTGCTGAATCAACGCCGCCAGGTGCTCGCGACGCCAATGCTCGCCGCGCAGCAGTTCCAGGCTGCGCAGGGTGGCGCACGCCAGGGCCGGAGGCTGGCTGGTGGTATAGATGTAGGGCCGGGCGAACTGGATCAGGCACTCGATCAGCTCATCGCTGCCGGCGACAAATGCACCCGCGGTGCCGCAGGCTTTGCCCAAGGTGCCAATCAGCACCGGCACCTGCTCAAGGCTCAGGCCGAAATGCTCGACGATACCGCCGCCATTGCGCCCCAGGGTGCCCAGGCCATGGGCATCGTCGACCATCAGCCAGGCGTCGCGGGCATTGGCCACCGCAGCCAGGGCAGGCAAATCGGCCAGATCACCGTCCATGCTGAACACCCCGTCGGTCACCACCAGGGTGTTGCCGACGGCCTTGTCCAGGCGGTTGGCGAGGCTTTCGGCATCGTTGTGCAGGTAGCGATTGAAACGCGCACCGCTGAGCAGGCCGGCATCGAGCAGCGAGGCATGGTTGAGACGGTCCTGCAGCACCGTGTCGCCCTGCCCGACCAGCGCCGTCAATGCACCCAGGTTGGCCATGTAGCCGGTGGAAAACAGCAGCGCCCGCGGCCGCCCGGTCAATTCGGCCAAGGCTTCTTCCACCGCGTGATGGGGGCTGCTGTGGCCGATCACCAGGTGCGAAGCACCGCCGCCGACACCCCAGCGCTCGGCACCGGCGCGCCAGGCTGCGATCACTTGCGGATGATTGGCCAGGCCCAGGTAGTCGTTGCTGCAAAACGCCAACAACGGCTGGCCATCGACCACCACTTCCGGGCCCTGCGGGCTTTCCAGCAGCGGGCGCCGACGGTACAGGTCAGCGGCGCGGCGTTGCTCCAGCCGCGCGCGAAGATCAAAAGCCATGGCTGCCTCAGGCCGAGGCGGCGTTGTAGAACAGCTCGCTGCTCTTCTGCTCCACCAGCGCCTGCTCGATGGCCGCCTGATGGACTTCGTCGGCGTGTTCTTCACGGGCTTCCGGCTGGATGCCCAGGCGTGCGAACAGCTGCATGTCCTTGTCGGCTTGCGGGTTGGCGGTGGTCAGCAGTTTCTCGCCGTAGAAGATCGAGTTGGCGCCGGCGAAGAAGGCCAGGGCCTGCATCTGTTCATTCATCGCTTCACGGCCAGCGGACAACCGCACGTGGGACTTGGGCATAAGGATCCGGGCCACGGCGAGCATGCGGATGAAGTCGAACGGGTCAACTTCTTCGGCGTTCTCCAGCGGCGTGCCGGCGACCTTCACCAGCATGTTGATCGGCACCGACTCCGGGTGTTCCGGCAGGTTGGCGAGCTGGATCAGCAAGCCGGCGCGATCGTCCAGCGACTCGCCCATGCCGAGGATGCCACCCGAGCAGATCTTCATCCCGGCATCGCGCACGTAAGCCAGGGTCTGCAGGCGATCGCTGTAGGTGCGGGTGGTGATGATACTGCCGTAGAACTCCGGCGAGGTGTCGAGGTTGTGGTTGTAGTAGTCAAGCCCGGCCTCGGCCAGCGCCTGGGTTTGCTCCAGGTCGAGCTTGCCGAGGGTCATGCAGGTTTCCAGGCCCATGGCCTTGACCCCTTTGACCATCTGCAACACGTAAGGCATGTCCTTGGCCGACGGATGCTTCCAGGCGGCGCCCATGCAAAAGCGCGTCGAGCCGATGGCTTTGGCCCGGGCTGCCTCTTCGAGGACCTTCTGCACTTCCATCAGCTTCTGTTTTTCCAGCCCGGTGTTGTAGTGGCCGGACTGGGGACAATATTTGCAATCTTCCGGGCAGGCGCCGGTCTTGATCGACAGCAGCGTCGAGACCTGTACGCGGTTGGCGTCGAAATGCGCGCGGTGCACGGTTTGCGCCTGGAACAGCAAGTCATTGAACGGTTGCTGGAACAGGGCTTTGACCTCGGCCAGGGACCAGTCGTGACGTGTTGTTGCAGTTGTGCTGGCGCTCATCGGCGATTCCTTGTTTAGGCTTGTACAGGCGCCGGCACAGAAAAACCCCGCCAGCGCATCACGGATAGCTCGCATAGTTAAGGAAGGCTGATGCACTGTCAACCACAAGTCAAAACACTGGTTTACAACTGTCTACTTAATAACCAGACCTGCTTACTTTGCAATGAAGCGGCCGAGCAGCCCTACCCACTGTGCATCGCCTGCGAGAGCGAACTGCCCTGGCTGGGCGAGCATTGCCAGGTCTGTGCCCTGCCGCTGCCCATGCACGGCCTGGTCTGCGGCCAGTGCAGCCGGCGCCCGCCGGCCTTCTATCGGGTCGAGGCGCCCTGGTACTACGGCTTCCCGGTCGATGCGCTGGTTACCCGCTTCAAGCACAATAGCCAGTGGCCGCTGGGCCGCTTGCTCGCGCAACTGCTCGGGCGCTGGTTGAGCCACCGCTTTGACGAAGGGCTACCGCGCCCGGCTGTGTTGCTGCCGGTACCGCTGTCAAGGCGGCGATTGCGTCAGCGCGGCTACAATCAGGCGGGGATGCTGGCTAACTGGTTGGCACAACAACTGGGCATTCGCTGCAGCGAACAGGTGCTCACCCGCACCCTCGATACCCCAGCCCAGCAAGGTCTCAAGGCCCAGGCACGCAAACGCAACCTGCGCCAGGCCTTTGCCGTGCACCACCGCCCGATGATTGCCGGGCGTCATGTCGCGCTGGTGGATGATGTACTGACCACTGGTGCCACCGCCCAGGCGTTGGCCAGCCTGTTGCTCAAGGCCGGCGCCCGACGGGTCGATGTCTACTGCCTGGCGCGCACCGCCAAGCCCGGCAGCGCTTGACTTGAGCGCGGGGTGCGGGCACTTTCGGGCTGATTCCCCACTGGTGCCCGTTACCGCTTATGTCCCTGCCTGCCCTGCTCACCCAGCACATCGTCCGCCGCCCGCAGCGTATTGCCTTGCTGCAACACATTGCCGAACAAGGCTCGATCACCCGTGCGGCGAAAAGCGCCGGCATGAGTTACAAGGCGGCCTGGGATGCCATCGACGAACTCAACAACCTGGCCGCCAGCCCACTGGTGGAACGCAGTGTTGGTGGGCGCGGCGGCGGTGGGGCGAAACTGTCTGCCGAGGGCCAGCGGGTGCTGCGCCTGTACCAGCGCTTGCAGGCCCTGCAGGCGCAGATCCTTGAAGCGGCCGAAGACGCCAGCGATCTCGACCTGCTCGGCCGCCTGATGCTGCGCACCAGCGCGCGCAACCAGCTGCACGGGCGTATCAGCTCGATCGAGGCCCAGGGCCGCTATGACCGCATCAGCCTGACCCTGGCGGGCGAGCTGCGCATCGATGCCCAGATCACCCACGACAGTACCGGACGCCTTGAACTGAGCCCGGGTACCGCAGTAGTGGCGCTGATCAAGGCGGGCTGGCTCGAACTGCTGGGCCTCGATCAACAGCCAGCCGAGGGCTACAACTGCTTGCCGGTCAAGGTCGATGCGTTGCTTGCAGACACCGAGGGTCCGACCGAAGTGCGCCTGCTCCTGGCCAGCGGGCAAACCCTGTGTGCTTTCGCCGACGCACACTGGCTACAAGACCATCAGGTCATTGTCGGCAGTGACCTGCAGGTGCAATTTCAGCCTTCTTACGTGCTTCTTGGAACGCCGCTGTAAAACTGCCACAAAAATGTCATGGACCCTGACTAAGGTGACTGCCAAACCCGCAGGAAGCCTGTCATGCACCTACTAGAAGAACATCAGCCAACCGACCTCGAACAGCTGACCAGCCTCAGCCGCCGCCGCTTCATCGGCGCCGGCGCGCTGTGCGGCGCAGCGCTGTTTCTCGGCGGCAATTTGCTCAGCCGCAGCGTACTGGCAGCCAGCGTCAGCGCTGGCAACAGCAGCCTGCTGGGCTTTGCCAGCATCCCCGCCGCCACCGCCGACAGCATCAGCCTGCCGCCTGGTTACAAAGCCTCGGTATTGATCAGCTGGGGCCAGCCACTGCATGCCGGCGCCCCGGCCTTCGATCCTTCCGGCAACGGCAGCGCCCAGGCCCAGGAACTGCAGTTCGGCGACCACAATGACGGCATGAGCCTGTTCCCCTTCCCCGGCGACGCCAACCGCGCGCTGATGGCGATCAACAACGAATACACCAACTACCGATACCTGTTCAGCCACGGCGGCAAACCGGCCTCTGCTGAAGAAGTGCACAAAGCCCAGGCCGCCGAAGGGGTGTCGGTGATCGAAGTGCAGCGCCGCGATGGCCAGTGGCAATTCGTCCAGGATTCGCCCTACAACCGGCGCATCCATGGCAACACGCCAATCAGCATCAGCGGCCCGGCCGCCGGCGATGCCCTGCTTAGAACCGCGACCGACAACAGCGGGCGCAAGGCACTGGGCACCTTCCAGAACTGCGCCAATGGCAAAACGCCGTGGGGCACCTACCTGACCTGCGAAGAGAACTTCACCGACTGCTTCGGCAGCAGTGATCCGGCCCAGGCCTTCGATGCCGCCCAAAAGCGCTACGGTGCCTCGGTCACAGGCAAGGAGGTCGACTGGCATCAGCACGACCCACGTTTCGACCTGGCGAAGAACCCCAACGAACTGAACCGTCATGGCTGGGTGGTGGAAATCGATCCGTTCAACCCACAGTCGACCCCGGTCAAGCGCACCGCCCTGGGCCGTTTCAAGCACGAGAATGCCGCCCTGGCCGAGACCCGCGATGGCCGCGCCGTGGTGTACATGGGCGACGACGAACGTGGCGAGTTCATTTACAAGTTCATCAGCCGCGACCGCATCGACCACAAGAATGCCAACGCCAACCGTAACCTGCTGGACCACGGCACCTTGTACGTGGCGCGCTTCGACGATGGCGACCATAACCTTGATCATCCGCGCGGCAAGGGCCAGTGGCTGGAGCTGACCCATGGCAAGAACGGCCTCAACGCCGCCAACGGTTTTGCCAGCCAGGCCCAGGTACTGATTCATGCGCGCCTGGCCGCCAGCCATCTCAAGGCCACGCGTATGGACCGCCCGGAATGGATCGTGGTCAGCCCCAAGGACGGCCAGGTGTATTGCACCCTGACCAACAACGTCAAACGCGGAGAAGAAGGCCAGCCGGTCGGCGGCCCCAACCCGCGCGAAAAAAATCTCTATGGGCAGATTCTGCGCTGGCGTGAAAACGCCGATGACCATGGTGCGATGAACTTCGACTGGGACCTGTTTGTGGTGGCCGGTAATCCATCGGTGCATGCCGGTGAGGCCAAGGCAGGCTCTGCCAACATCACCCCGCAGAACATGTTCAATAGCCCGGATGGCCTGGGTTTCGATGCTGAGGGCCGCTTGTGGATCCTGACTGACGGCGACTACAGCAACAGCGGCGATTTTGCCGGCATGGGCAACAACCAGATGCTTTGCGCCGACCCGGTCACAGGGGAAATCCGCCGCTTCATGGTCGGCCCGGTGGCGTGCGAGGTGACGGGTATCGCTTTTGCCCCGGATCAGCGCACCTTGTTCGTGGGTATCCAGCACCCGGGGGAAACCGGTGGTTCGACCTTTCCCGAGCACCTGCCCAATGGCAAGCCACGGTCGTCAGTGATGGCGATCAGCAGGGAGGATGGCGGGATCGTTGGCGCATGAGTCTGGCGCGGGGCTGCTGTGCAGCCCATCGCTGGCAAGGCCAGCTCCCACAACACAGATCCGCCGTGGAAGCCGATGTGCGATACCATGCAGGTACCTTGCGGCGACCTGCCGCACAGCAGGAGCGAGCATGTCCCACCCCTTTGAAACACTCACCCCCGATCTGGTCCTGGACGCCGTGGAAAGCATCGGTTTTCTCAGCGACGCCCGGGTACTGGCACTCAACAGCTACGAGAACCGGGTCTACCAGGTGGGCATCGAAGGGGCTGAACCACTGATCGCCAAGTTCTACCGCCCGGACCGCTGGAGCGACGCGGCGATCCTCGAAGAACACAGCTTTACCGCTGAACTGGCCGAGTGCGAAGTGCCGGTGGTGGCGCCACTTATCCACAACGGCAAGACCCTGTTCGAACACAGCGGCTTTCGCTTCACCCTGTTCCCGCGCCGTGGCGGCCGGGCGCCGGAGCCGGGCAACCTCGATCAGCTGTATCGCCTCGGGCAACTGCTCGGTCGTCTGCATGGGGTCGGCGCCACCCGCCCGTTCGAGCATCGCGAAGCACTGGCCGTGGATAACTTCGGCCACGCCTCGCTCAATACCCTGCTCGAAGGCAACTTCATCCCCAAAAGCCTGCTGCCGGCCTTCGAGTCGGTGGCCCGCGACCTGCTCAAGCGGGTCGAGGCGATTTACGCCAGCACCCCGCACCAGGTCATTCGCCTGCACGGCGACTGCCACCCGGGCAACATGATGTGTCGCGACGAGGTGTTTCACATCGTCGACCTCGATGACTGCCGCATGGGCCCGGCGGTACAGGATCTGTGGATGATGCTCGCCGGCGAGCGCCACGAACGCCTGGGCCAGTTGGCCGAGCTGATGGATGGCTACAACGAGTTCCACGATTTCGACCCGCGCGAACTGGCCCTGATCGAACCTTTGCGTGCCCTGCGCCTGTTGCACTACAGCGCCTGGCTGGCCCGGCGCTGGGACGATCCGGCGTTCCCGCGCAGCTTCCCCTGGTTCGGCCAGGAGCGTTACTGGGGCGACCAGATCCTCGCCCTGCGCGAGCAGATCGCCGCGCTGGATGAAGAACCGCTGAAATTGTTCTGAAGCGCGCGTGAGTCTGTCTACAATAGCCCCCTGCTTTTAGATAGCTGCCTAAGCAAGGAATCTGCATGCACGCCGCCAACCCGCGCCGCGGGTACATCCTGGGCCTGAGCGCCTACATCATCTGGGGCTTGTTCCCGCTCTACTTCAAAGCGCTGCAAAGCGTCCCCGCAGTGGAAATCATCGTCCACCGGGTGCTCTGGTCGGCGTTGTTCGGCTCGTTGCTGCTGCTGGTCTGGAAGCATCCGGGCTGGCTGCGCGAACTGCGCGAAAACCCCAAACGCCTGGCGATCCTGGCCTTGAGCGGCTCGCTGATCGCCGGCAACTGGCTGACCTACGTGTGGTCGGTGAACAACGGGCGCATGCTCGAAGCCAGCCTGGGCTACTACATCAACCCGCTGGTCAACGTGCTGCTCGGCATGCTCCTGCTCGGGGAGCGCTTGCGCCGCCTGCAGTGGATTGCCGTGGGCCTGGCCGCACTCGGGGTGGCCCAGCAGGTCTGGCAAGTGGGCAGCCTGCCCTGGGTGTCGTTGGTGCTGGCACTGAGCTTTGGCTTCTACGGCCTGATCCGCAAGCAGGCGCCGGTAGCCGCCCTGCCCGGGCTGGTGGTCGAGACCTGGATGCTGGTGCCGCTGGCCATCGGCTGGATGCTGCTCAACCCCATGGCGCATAGTGCCCAGGCAAGCTTCTATACCAGCAGCGAAGCGCTCTGGCTGATAGCCGCAGGGCCAGTCACGCTGGTACCCCTGGTGTGTTTCAACGCCGCCGCGCGGCACCTGCCCTACACCACCCTGGGCTTCTTGCAGTACCTGGCCCCCACCCTGGTATTGCTGCAGGCGGTGTGGCTGTTTGACGAGCACCTGTCGAGCAGCACCCTGGTGGCCTTCATGTTCATCTGGGCAGGCCTGGCGCTGTATAGCGTGGATGCCTGGTTGAGCCTGCGCCGGCGCAGCTGATCAAAAAATGCACGAAGCGCTGCAGGCCACGCAATTTGTGGCCTGTAGCGACATCTCCCAAGGTTATCCACAGGCGCATCCCCGATAAACCGGGATAACTAATCCTCAGGGCGCAGGTTCAATTCCACCATCAGGTCGTCGGCCAGCGCTTCCAGTTTGTGCTGCAGGACATCCAGCGACAGCGTCAGTGGCACCGCCAGCAAGGCATCGGCATGGAACAGCGGCTCACTGCTCATCGGCGCCGGGCGCACCTCGGTGGTCAGGCGCTCGACGTTGACGCCCTGATCGGCCAGCAGCCGGGTGATGTCGCGGACGATACCGGGGCGGTCATTGCCCACCAGCTCCATGGCGATCGGCTTCCAGGTGCAGGACGGCTCGATACCGCTTTCGGCAATCAAGACACGAATATCGTGCTTGCCCAAGGCCTGTAGCGCCTCGACCAGTTCATCGTAGGACTCGGCCGGTACCGCGACCTTGAGAATGCCGGCAAATTGCCCGGCCATCCGCGACATGCGGCTCTCCAACCAGTTACCGTTATGCTCGGCAATGCATTCAGCGATACGCTCGACCTGCCCGGCCTTGTCGGGGGCGATCACTGTCAATACGAGATGATCCACGCGGCAACCCTCTGCATTTAACGTTCAGCCCCTGAAATCAAAGGGCGCGGAGAAAGTATAGGCAAGGCGCGGCAACCTGCCGCAGGAGCTTCGAATGACTAATCGTGTACTGTTTCAAGATTTATCTGGAACAATCTGCCTGTTTTTTGAGAACATACCGACTCCCAGCGTGACCCCATGCGACCAATTGGTCGCAGAACGACGTATTTAGTCTAATTTTCACAACCGCAGCGCATCATGTAGTATGCCGCAGCGCGGACTACAAAACGTTGGATCGATGTCTGCCAAGGCGCCTGTGAAAATACGCCAACGCCCGCCAGCCTGTCTGGCAGGCCGCACCCAGCCGCCCGCGAGGGCATGTTCTGGTACCGTGTTTAGAGAAGCGCGCAAGGCTTAAATAGAAGAGCTGAATAGCTGAGCAGAGTGAGGCAAGCAATGACTGAACACGTTCAAGTCGGTGGCCTTCAGGTCGCCAAAGTCCTGTTCGACTTCGTGAACAACGAAGCCATTCCCGGAACCGGCGTCAGCGCCGAGCAATTCTGGGTGGGTGCGGAAAAGATCATCAACGACCTCGCTCCAAAGAACAAAGCACTGCTGGCCAAACGTGACGCATTGCAGGCGCAGATCGACGCCTGGCATCAGGCGCGCAAAGGCCAGGCTCACGATGCCGTGGCTTACAAGGCCTTCCTTCAGGACATCGGTTACCTGCTGCCAGAAGCTGCAGACTTCCAGGCCTCGACCCAGAACGTCGATGACGAAATCGCCCGCATGGCCGGCCCGCAGCTGGTCGTGCCGGTGATGAATGCGCGCTTCGCCCTGAACGCCTCCAACGCCCGCTGGGGTTCGCTGTACGACGCGCTGTATGGCACTGACGCCATCAGCGAAGCCGGCGGCGCGGAAAAAGGCAAAGGCTACAACAAGGTTCGCGGCGATAAGGTGATTGCCTTCGCCCGCGCCTTCCTCGACGAATCGGCGCCATTGGCCGCCGGCTCCCATGTCGACTCCACGGCTTACCGCATTGAAGGCGCCAAGTTGGTTGTCGCCCTCAAGGGTGGCAGCAACAGCGGCCTGCGCGATGATGCGCAGTTGATCGGTTACCAGGGCGACGCCTCGGCGCCGACCGCGATCCTGCTCAAGCACAACGGCCTGCACTTCGAGATCCAGATCGACGCCAGCACCCCGGTCGGCCAGACCGACGCCGCCGGCGTCAAGGACGTGCTGATGGAAGCCGCCCTGACCACCATCATGGACTGCGAAGACTCGGTCGCCGCCGTCGACGCCGACGACAAAGTGGTGATCTACCGCAACTGGCTGGGCCTGATGAAAGGTGACCTGGCTGAAAGCGTCAGCAAAGCGGGCCAGACCTTCACCCGGACCATGAACCCGGACCGCGAATACACCGCGCCAAACGGTGGTTCGCTCAGCCTGCACGGCCGTTCGCTGCTGTTCGTGCGTAACGTCGGTCACCTGATGACCATCGATGCCATTCTCGACAAAGACGGCAACGAAGTGCCGGAAGGTATCCTCGATGGCCTGGTCACCAGCCTGGCCTCGATCCACAACCTCAACGGCAACACCAGCCGCAAGAACAGCCGCACCGGCTCCATGTACATCGTCAAACCGAAGATGCATGGCCCGGAAGAAGCCGCGTTCACCAACGAGCTGTTCGGCCGTATCGAAGATGCCCTGGGCCTCAAGCGCAACACCCTGAAGGTCGGCATCATGGATGAGGAGCGCCGCACCACGGTCAACCTCAAGGCCTGTATCAAAGCTGCCAGCGAGCGCGTGGTGTTCATCAACACCGGCTTCCTCGACCGTACCGGTGACGAGATCCACACCTCCATGGAAGCCGGCGCCGTCGTGCGCAAGGGCGCCATGAAGACCCAGAAGTGGATCGGCGCCTACGAGAACTCCAACGTCGACATCGGCCTGGCCACCGGCCTGCAAGGCCGCGCCCAGATCGGTAAAGGCATGTGGGCCATGCCGGACCTGATGGCCGACATGCTCGAGCAGAAGATCGCCCACCCACTGGCCGGTGCCAACACCGCCTGGGTGCCGTCGCCGACCGCCGCGGCCCTGCACGCCCTGCACTATCACAAGGTTGACGTATTCGCCCGCCAGGCGGAACTGGCCAAGCGTGCACCGGCTTCGGTCGATGACATCCTGACCATCCCGCTGGCGACCGACACCAACTGGTCGGACGAAGAAAAGCGCAACGAGCTGGACAACAATGCCCAGGGCATCCTCGGCTATGTGGTGCGCTGGATCGACCAGGGTGTGGGCTGCTCGAAAGTGCCGGACATCAACGATGTCGGCCTGATGGAAGACCGCGCCACCCTGCGGATTTCCGCGCAGTTGCTGGCCAACTGGCTGCGTCATGGCGTGGTGACTGAAGCGCAGATCCTTGAAAGCCTCAAGCGCATGGCGCCGGTGGTCGACAAGCAGAACGCCAACGACCCGCTGTACCGCCCGCTGGCACCGGACTTCGACAACAACATCGCCTTCCAGGCGGCAGTCGAACTGGTCGTCGAAGGCACCAAGCAACCGAACGGTTATACCGAGCCGGTACTGCATCGTCGTCGTCGTGAGTTCAAGGCCAAGAACGGTCTGTAACATCCTCGGGGCTGCTTTGCAGCCCCATCCCTGTCTAAGAAATCCCCAGTTCCCTGCGCACCAACCTCACCAGCTTGTCCAGATCGATCGGCTTGAGCAGAAAGTCGACGACGCTCAAGTGCATCGCCTCGATGGCGTCCTTCACATCCGCAGCCCCTGACACAATGATGATCGGCATCGCCGCGCGCTCCGAGTCGCGTATGTGTCGAATCAGCTCCAGACCACCGAACGTGCCCATGCGCAGGTCGGTGATCACCAGGCCAATACCCCGCTCCTTGTCCAGACACTCCAGTGCCTGCTGGCCGCTGTCGGCGGTCAGGCATTTGAACCGCTTGGAACTCAGGTACCTGGCCAACGCTTCGCGGGCCACCCGGTTGTCATCAACGATCAATACCTTCGGCGCCGCCGACCGCGCCGTTACCGAGGCCAGCGCCTCACGCTCGGCCTCGCTCAGAATGTTTTCGTGGTCGGACATGGCTGTCTCATCATCAATGACCTGCTAAATGTCCTTTGAATCAAGTTCAGACTGCATTGAGATTAGTTGCAAACTGCCTTTCGTCGGGTAATTGACACATGACGCAGCACTTCAACTCCCTGACGCAGTTTATAGACTTACGTCCAATGGGCACTGAGCAGCCCGCGACCGACCATGAACAACGAAAACAACAAGGTCGATGGTCACAGCTCGACACAAAGACGCGGTAATGCTCATGAGCAAAATGGACGCCTTCGCCCAGGCAGGAAAGACTGCAGTGATGCAGAACATCCAGGGGACCATGCAGTTTCTGCAACGCTTTCCACCGTTCAATCAGATGGAGAACGCCCACCTGGCGTTTCTCGTCGAACAGTGCCAACTGCGCTTCTATGCGGCCAATGACAGCATCATCAAGCCCAGCGACGGTCCGGTCGAGCACTTCTACATCGTCAAGCAAGGCCGGGTGGTCGGCGAGCGCCAGCACGTCACCCGCCCCGGCACCGAAACCACGTTCGAGATCACCAGCGGCGAGTGCTTCCCCCTGGCCGCCCTGCTCGGCGAACGGGCTACCCGCACCGAACACCTGGCCGGCGAAGACACCTTCTGCCTGCAATTGAACAAGGCCGCGTTCATCCGCCTGTTCACCCTGTCCGAAGCGTTTCGCGACTTTGCCCTGCGCGGGGTCAGCAGCCTGCTCGATCAAGTCAACCAGCAGGTCCAGCGCCGCGCGGTGGAAACCCTCGGCAACCAGTATTCACTGAACACCCGCCTGGGCGAACTGGCCATGCGTCATCCGGTGGTCTGCGATCCGGCCACGCCGCTGCGTGAGGCCGTACGCCTGATGCACGAGCAGCAGGTCGGCAGCATTGCCATTGTCGATGAGCAACGCTTCCCGATCGGTATCTTCACCCTGCGCGACCTGCGCCAGGTGGTGGCCGATGCCAGCGCCGACTTCACCCAGCCGATCAGCCGGCACATGACCACCTCGCCTTTCTACCTGAGCCCGCAGGCCAGCGCCTTCGATGCTGCCATCGCCATGACCGAGCGGCATATTGCCCACGTCTGCCTGGTCGAAGAGCGGCGCTTGTGCGGCGTGGTGTCCGAGCGTGACCTGTTCTCCCTGCAACGGGTCGACCTGGTCCATCTGGCACGCACCATCCGCCATGCCAGCCGAGTCGAAAACCTGGTGTCGCTGCGCGGCGAGATCAGCCAGCTGGTCGAGCGCATGCTGGCCCACGGTGCTTCGTCTACGCAGATCACCCAGATCATCACCCTGCTCAACGACCATACCGTATGCCGGGTCATCGAGCTGGCGATCGAAGACAAGGGCGACCCGGGCGTGCCGTTCAGCTGGCTTTGCTTTGGCAGTGAAGGGCGCCGCGAACAGACCCTGCACACCGACCAGGACAACGGCATTATTTTCGAAGCACGCGATGCTGCCCATGCCGCCGACATTCGCGGCCGCCTGCTGCCGCTGGCCCAACACATCAACCAGGGCCTGGCGCAGTGCGGCTTCAGCCTGTGCAAGGGCAACATCATGGCCGGCAACCCCGAGCTGTGCCTGTCCCGCGCTGAGTGGGCACGGCGCTTTGCCGCTTTCATTCGCGAAGCCACGCCGGAAAACCTGCTGGCTTCAAGCATCTACTTTGACCTGCGAGTGGTCTGGGGCGATGAACAGGCCTGTGAACAACTGCGCCAGAGCATCCTCGAGCAAGTGGCCGACAACCGTCTGTTCCAGCGCATGATGGCCGAGAATGCCCGGCGTCAGCGGCCGCCGGTGGGGCGCTTTCGTGAGTTCGTGCTGACCCGCCAGGGCAATGACAAAGCCGCCACCCTCGACCTCAAGGTTCAGGGCCTGACGCCGTTTGTCGATGGCGCACGCCTGCTGGCCCTGGCCAATGGCATCGTTGCCAACAACACGCTGGAGCGCCTGCGCCAGTTGGTGGCCAAGGAAGTGATCGACCCGCTCGACGGCGCCGCTTATGAGGAGGCCTACCACTTCATCCAGCAAACCCGCATGCAGCAACATCAACTGCAGAGCCGGCAAAACCTGCCGTACTCCAACCGGGTCGACCCCGACAGCCTCAACCACCTGGACCGGCGCATCCTGCGCGAGTCCCTGCGCCAGGCCCAGCGCCTGCAAAGCAGCCTGGCCCTGCGGTACCAGCTATGAGCCTGTTTGCCTGGCTACGCCCCAGCCAACCGCGGCTCGACGAACACCTGCGCCAGCGCGTGGAACAACTGACGGCCCCGGCACCACTGGCCGAACACAGCCTGCGCCAGCAGCGCTGGGTAGTGCTCGACCTGGAAACCAGCGGCCTGAATCTCAACCGTGACCAGGTGCTGTCGATCGGCGCGGTGGTGATCGAAGACGGCGCCATCGACTTCAGTCAGCAGTTCGAGCGCACGCTGAACCAGCGCGATCACAAGCTCACCTCCAGCGTGCTGATCCACGGCCTGGGCCCCAGTGCCATCGCTGCAGGTTGCGAGCCGGCCGAAGCCCTGCTCGCGCTGATGGACTTTATCGGCGACAGCCCACTGCTGGCCTTTCATGCGCCCTTCGACCAGCGCATGCTCGGCCGCGCCCTGAAAGACCACCTGGGCTATCGCCTGCAGCATCCGTTCCTGGATGTCGCCGAGCTGGCCCCCCTGCTCAACCCGCAGGTCACCCTGCGCGAAGCCGGGCTGGACGACTGGACCGCCTACTTCGGCCTGCAAGCCGCCGAGCGCCATAACGCCAGTGCCGATGCCATGGTGACTGCCGAGCTGGCGCTGATCCTGTTCAGCCAGGCTCGGCGCCAGCAACTGGACAGCCCGGCGCTGCTTGACCAGCAACTGCAGCGGCTGCGCAGGCGTCGGCAACAAAGTCATGGCTTTTAAGCATCATCCGATGAGTGTGAATTGCGTCTGATGGGGAGCTTCTGCGACAATCGCGAATAATTCTCGTTAGTTAACGCATCTTTTCGGGGAACGCCTTGTCGTCTGTGCAAAGCCCACACACTGAGCTGGTCGGTGCGCTGTACCGTGACCATCGCAGTTGGCTGCTCGCCTGGCTGCGGCGCAACATCGCCTGCGCCGAGCGCGCCGAAGACCTGAGCCAGGACACTTTCGTGCGCCTGCTCGGGCGCGCGCAATTGCCTGCGCCGCGCGAACCCCGGGCGTTCCTCCTGGCCATCGCCAAAGGCCTGCTGTTCGACCACTTTCGCCGTGCAGCACTGGAGCAGGCGTATCTGGCCGAGTTGATGCTGATGCCCGAGGCCGAGCATCCCTCCCCTGAACAACAGCAGCTGATCCTCGAAGACCTCAAGGCCATCGACCGCCTGCTCGGCAAGCTGTCGAGCAAGGCACGGGCGGCCTTCCTGTACAACCGCCTGGACGGCCTGGGCCATGCCGAGATTGCCGAGCGCCTGGGTGTTTCCGTCTCACGGGTACGCCAGTACCTGGCCCAGGGCCTGCGCCAGTGTTATGTGGCGCTGTATGGTGAGCCGACATGAACAACAAGCCGGTTTCGGCGCGCGTGCTGGATGCCGCGATCGCTTGGCAGCTGTGCCTGGACTCGGGCACTGGTAACGCCGATGAGCGCGCCGAGTTCGCCCGCTGGCATGCCGCCAACGAAGAGCACGCCCGCGCCTGGATGCAACTGGGCATGCTCGACCAGCGTTTCAGTGCCGCAGCCGGCCCTGCGCGCCAGGCCCTGTTGCAGTCCCGCGCCGGTCTGCGCCAGCGGGTGCGCAAGCTAGGCGGTGGCCTGGCCAGCCTGATGCTGGTGGTTGGCCTGCTGAGCTGGGTCAATGCCCATCAGTCGCTAGGCTACTGGCTGGCCGACCAGCGCACCGGCACTGGCGAGCAGCGCACCCTGCGCCTGACCGACGGCACCCTGATCAGCCTCAACACCCATTCGGCAGTGGACATCCGCTTCGACGAGAAACAACGCCTGATCGTGTTGCACGAAGGCGAAATCTCCATCGAGACCGGCCACAAGGATGATCGGCCGTTCGTGGTCAGCACTGAAGACGGCCGCATGCGGGCGCTGGGTACGCGCTTTCTGGTCAAGCTCGAAGGCCAGGGCACGCGCCTGAGCGTGCTGCAGTCGGCGGTGGCTGCCCGGCCACAGGACAGTGGCGACGAGCAGATCCTCAAGGAAGGCCAACAAGTGCTGATGAGTCACGACCGCCTGGGCCGCATCGATAGCCTGGCCGCCGGTGCCGATGCCTGGACCCGCGGCATGCTGGTGGTCGACAACGTACGCCTGGCCGATCTGATTGACGAACTGGGGCGCTATCGCAGCGGGCATCTGGGGGTTGCTGCGGATGTAGCCGACCTGCGCATCAGCGGCAGCTTCCCGCTCAACAATACCGACCTGGCACTGACCTCGTTGCTGCCGACCTTACCGGTGCAGATCGAGCAACGTACACCGTGGTGGGTGACGGTGGTGGCTAAACGCGATACGCACTGAGCCCTATCGCGGGGCAAGCCCGCTCCTACAGGAGCTGGCTTGCCCCGAAAGCAGCCTGTAATAAAAATCGAAATTATTTCCACTACCCCCTGACACTTTTCCCAACTCACTCGGCAAGGAAGCTAGTTAGCACTTACTTCCGTCGAGGAGCCGCTGTATGTCCCGCGCTTTTGAGAACGTTCTGCGTCCCGGCCTGCTGGCCGTGGCCATTGCCCTGGCAGCACCTCTGGCGAGCAGCCCGCTGATTGCCGCCGAACAATCGGCCAGCCTGCGCAGCTACAACCTGCCCGCCGCCCCGCTGTCGACCACGCTCAACCAGATCGCCAGCCAGGCCGGCATCGCCCTGACCCTGGACCCGAGCCTGGCCAGCGGCCGCACCTCGGCGCCGGTCAGCGGACAGTACGACGGCGTCGGCGCCCTGCAAGCGGCCTTGCGCGGCACCGGCCTGCAACTGCAGCAGAGCAGCGCCGGCACCTACAGCCTGATCGCCGCCCCCGAAGGCACCCTGGCCCTGCCGGAAACCAGCGTCAACGCCCGCAGCGACTACGAAAGCGCCTGGGGCCCGGCCACCGGCTTCACCGCCACCCGCACCGCAGCCGGTACCAAAACCGATACACCGATCGTTGAAGTGCCGCGCTCGATGAGCGTGATCACCCGCGAGCAACTGGACGACCGCCAGATCCTCAACCTCAACGACGCCTTGCGCTATACCGCCGGCGTACAGAGCAGCGGCTACGCCTCCGACCCCCGCGCCGACTGGCTGCGGGTACGCGGTTTCGACCCGACCCAGTTCCTTGACGGCCTGCCGTTGCCCAAAGGCTCGTTCGCCAACCCGAAAGTCGAGCCATGGAACCTGGAGCGCATCGCCGTGCTGCGCGGCCCGGCATCGTCGGTTTACGGCCAGACCCCACCCGGCGGCATGCTCGACATGGTCAGCCGCCGCCCCCAGGCGCAAAGCGCCCACCAGATCGAAGCGCAGGTTGGCAGCAACAACCATCGCCAGATCAACTTCGACAGCACCGGCAAAATCGATGACGACGGCCAGTTCCTTTACCGCGTCAGCGGCGTCGTCCGCGACAGTGACTCGCCAACCGACCATGTCCCGGACAAGCGCTATAACCTTGCGCCAAGCCTGACCTGGAACATGGATGAAGACACCAGCCTGACCTTCATCACCCAGTTCACCCGTGACGATACCGGTATCAGTGGCCAGTTCCTGCCGCTGCAGGGCACCAAGCTGGGCTCGCCGGCCGGCGACATCTCCCATCACAAGAACCTCGGCGACCCGGACTGGGAATTCTACGATCGCACCTACTACGCCCTGGGCTATGCCTTCGAGCACCGTCTGAACGATGTCTGGCAGTTCCGTCAGAACCTGCGCTACACCAAGAGCGACCTGTCGTTCCAGGGCATCAACGTCGCGACTATGAACAACGACACGATCCAGCCTGACGGCACCGTTCCTCGCGAGACCGGCATCGTCAACGAAGACATCAGCCAGTTCGCCGTCGACAACAACTTCCAGGCCGACTTCCAGACCGGCGCCCTGAGCCATACCCTGCTGATCGGCCTCGACCACCAGCGCTCGAACACCAACTACCGCTGGGACTACGGTCTGAGCTACAGCGTACCGCCAGGCAATGTGATCAACCCGCCGTACGGCCAGGACTTTTCCAAGGTGGATTACTTCACCATGTACGACTACGGCCAGAAAACCCGCCAGACCGGCTTCTACGTGCAAGACCAGATCGCCCTCGACAACTGGCGCCTGACCCTGGGCGGGCGTGAAGACTGGGTACACACCGGCACCACCTTCCACAATCAGAACGATGCGACCAGCACCGAACGCGACAAGGCCTTTACCGGCAACATCGGCCTGAGCTACGTGTTCGACAACGGCGTGACCCCGTACATCTCCTACACCGAGTCGTTCCAGCCAACTACCGGCGCCGCCGTCGCCTCCACGGATTCGTTCAAACCGACCGAAGGCCGCCAATACGAAGTCGGCATCAAGTACCAGCCGGTTGGCAGCCAGAACCTCTACACCGCTGCCGTGTATGACCTGCGCCAGGACAACGTGAAAGTCACCGAAGGCAACATTACCCAGCAGGTTGGCCAGTTGCAGGTCCGCGGCCTTGAGTTGGAGGCCACCACACAGGTGACCGAAAACCTCAAGCTGATCGGCTCCTACAGCTACACCGACACCGAGATCCTCAAGGGTGCGGCCAACGAGCAAGGCAACCGCATGGCGCTGATCCCGCGCAACCAGGCGACCCTGTGGGCGGACTACACCTGGCACAACGGCCTGCTCGACGGCTTTGGCGTCGGCGGTGGCGTGCGTTATGTCGGTGACAACTACGGCAACACCACCAACACCGATCTCGGGTATGTCGGCTCCTACACCGTCTACGATGCGTCGGTGCACTACGACCTGGGCCGCAAGGTCAGCACGCTCAAAGGCATGACCGTCGCCGTCGAAGCCAAGAACCTGTTCAACAAGGACTACCTGGCCAACTGCGACGGCTACTGGTGCTACTACGGTGACGAGCGCAACGTCGTTGCCAGCGTCAACTACAAATTCTAAGGCCGCGGATGAACAGCCGAACCATCCGTCGCTGGTCCTTCGTCCACACCTGGACCAGCCTGATCTGCACCCTGTTCCTGCTGATGCTGGCAGTCACCGGCTTACCGTTGATCTTCCATCACGAGATCGACCACTTGCTGGGCGATGCCCCCGAGCTCAAGCAGATGCCGGCCGACACACCCAAGCTCGATTTGCAGGAACTGGTGCTCAAGGCCCAGGCCCATCGCCCTGGCGAGGTGATGCAGTACTTCGGCTGGGATGAGGACGACAGCAACGGCGTGATCGCAATCATGGCCGCCACCGCAGGCACCGAACCGAATTCGTCGCACACGTTCATGCTCGATGCACGCAGCGGCGAAGCGGTGGAAATGCCTTCGGCCAACGGCGGCTTCATGATGACCATGCTGCGCCTGCATGTGGACATGTTCGCCGGGCTGCCCGGCAAGCTGCTGCTGGCGTTCATGGGCCTGTTGTTCGTAGTGGCGATCGTCTCCGGCGTGGTGCTCTATGCGCCATTCATGCGCCGGCTGAAGTTCGCTACCGTGCGCAACGACAAGTCCACGCGCCTGCGCTGGCTCGACCTGCACAACCTGATCGGCATCGTCACCCTGACCTGGGCGCTGGTGGTTGGGGTTACCGGGGTCATCAGCGCCCTGTCGGATCTGGTCATCGCGGCGTGGCGCAACGAAAGCCTGACGGCGATGGTCGCGCCTTACCGCGATGCACCGCCGCTAACGGAGCTGGCGCCGGTCAGTCGGGTTCTGGATATCGCTGCGCAAGCCGCGCCAGGCATGCAACCGGATTTCATCGCCTTCCCCGGCACGCGTTTCTCCAGCGAGCATCACTATGCGGTGTTCATGAAGGGCAGCACCCACCTGACCGCACACCTGCTGACCCCGGTGCTGATCGACGCCAGTAACCTTGAAGTCACCGCCATCGGCGACCGGCCCTGGTACATGGACGCCATGGGCCTGTCGCAGCCACTGCATTTCGGTGACTACGGCGGCCGGCCGATGCAAGTTCTCTGGGCAGTGCTGGATGTGCTGACCATCATCGTGCTGGGTAGCGGGGTGTACCTGTGGGTAGTGCGCCGACGGGCCAGCAAGCCGGTTGCTGTGGCACAAGCGGAGACGGTGCAATGAAGCGCAAGTCGTCAAGCTTCTGGAGCGTGTTCGGCATGCCAGTGGCGATAGCCCTGGTGGGCGCGCTGGGGCTGTTTGCCGCCTTGCTTGGCGATGGCTGGTGGGATGCCCTGGCCTGGGCGGGGTTGGGCTTGCCAGCGCAGTACAGCTTGCGCGGCTTGGCTCGATAGCAATCGCGGGGCAAGCCCCGCGATGCGGTTTTATCAGTCCGCCAGCTTCGGCAGGCACTCATCCAGGCGCTTGTACAGCGCACTGCCAGCGGGCCAGTTGCGCAACAACCGCGCCCGATCACGGGCAAAAGCCTGGGCAAAGCTCATCTGGGTAGCGTGATGACACATGGCATCCAGATCGATCAGCGACCATTGGCCGTCCTGCCAGAACAGGTTGTGGCCCTTCATGTCGCCGTGGCTGATGCGCTCGTGGATCAACTGAGCGAGCAGGTGCTGCAAGGCCTGCAGTTGCTCCTCGGGCACCTCGCCGGATTCGACATACGGCGCGAAACAGGCCAACAGATCCGGGCCATCAGCGTACTCGGTGACCAGATAGGCGCGGCTGCGCAAGCCCATGAAGCGCAGCTCCTGCACCGCCAGCGGCTTGGGCGTGGCAATGCCGAGAAACTCCAGGCGATGCCCTTCGATCCACGAATGCCAGGCCCGGCTCGGGCGCCAGAAGCGCTTGAACCAATGGGCAGTGTTCTTGATGTTATAGCGTTTGAGCACCAGTGGCCGGCCATTGACCTCAACCTTGGCCACGCTGGCGGCGCCGCCGGTCTTGTACAGGTGGCCCTGGTCGATCAGGGTATCGGCCTGCTCCAGCACCGGCAGCATGGCGACCACTTCGTTGCGACGAATTGAACGCAGGCCCGACGCGCCGCGCTCGACGCTGAACAGCGTGCACTCGCGCCCGGCCTTGTCGAGGTAGTCCTTCAGACGCCAACTGCGCACCTTGTCGATCTGCTTCTGCAGGGCTTCCAGCGGCAGCGCGTGCTCGGCGTTGGCCAGCAGGTAATGCACCAGCAGCTCTTCGATAAAGGGCTCCAGACGCTTGGGCAACTGGGCGAACAATACCCCGAGGTTCTGCAACACCTGTTGGCGCGACAGCGGCTGGCCAAGGGTTTCGGCCTTGATCCCGGCGCCATCGATCAAATACAGCTGGCCGTTATGGCGCAGCAGGTTGTCCAGGTGCAGGTCGTCCTGCCACAGACCCTTGGCGTGCATCTGCCCCACCGCCGTCAGGGCTTCGCCGAGCACCAGGTGCTGTTCATCGGCCAGCGGCGGCAGGGCTTCGACTTCAGCCCAGGCATCGGCCAGGCTCACGGCGTTTTCGAGAAACTCGAACAGCAGCCAACCGCCCTCGCCTTCGCGCAAACCATCGGCCAGCAGCAGCGGCGTGGTCAGGCCCTGGGCCGCCAGCAGCCGCGCACCTTCCAGTTCACGCTGAAAATGCCGGGCGGCGCTGCTGCCGACCAGCAACTTGGCCAACACCGGCTTGCCACGCCAGATCCCGGCGCCAACATAGCGCTGGCCCGGCAGCACCCGCAGCAGGCTGAGCAACTGCAGCTCGGCGCTGCCAGCGGCGTCGGCCAGGCTGATGTTCAGGGGCAGGTCCGGGCTGCGCCCGGCATCCTTGAGTTCGGACAATCGCATCAGCGAGCCTCTTTCTCACGGCGGCGGCGCGTCAGGCGCTGCAGCCAGGTATCAACCAGCGGGCTATCGGTGGGCTGGTCCAGGTAGGACGAGAGCATCACCCGCACTTCAGCTTCGCTCCAGATCGGTGCCCGGCGCAACAGCGGCTCAAGATCCTTGAGCCGGTCGCGCATGCCCAGCAACAATGGCCGGGTCTTCTCCAGGTCGATCAGTTGCGCCTGCCAGCTGTCGCTGCGGCTGCGCAGGAAGATGTGCTTGGGGTAGAAGCAGCCATGCACCTGGTTGGCGGTGTGCAGGGTACGCGCCAGTTGCCCGCAGGCACGCAGGATGCCCTGGCGCTGGCCGATGTCCAGTTGTGGCCACTGCCCCAGCAGGCTGTCCAGATCGCTCCAGTCATCCAGGGCACGGGTCATGAGGATCGCCCGACGCTCGCCTTCGACCTTGCGCTCGCCGTAGTACACCGCTTGCAAGGCAGGGATACCGAGCTTCTGGTAGCGGCTGATATTGCGAAACTCGCGGGCGAAGGTTGGCTCGCCGAACGGTCGGTGCAAGGTGCGGGTCAGGTAGTCGCTCTGGCGCTTGAGGTAATAGCCCTTGCCTTCAAGCTCCAGGCGATAGACGCTGCTCCAGCCGCCACGGCCGGTGTTGGGCTCGTCCACCGCATCGAGCTGCAGCGCCCACAGCTGATCGAAACCGTTGAGGCCATGGCGCTCAAGCAGCGCCACATCGGCACTGGAGAGAAAATCAGTCATTCGCGTCCCTCGAAAAACGTCACCACATGGCGAATGCGGCGTTTGTCCGATTCATTCAGACGCTCGCGCCCGCGGTACTGCAGGTAAAAGCGCAGTCGCTGGGTGTTCGACAAGTGATATTTGGCCACTTTGTCCAGGCACGCCAGGTCTTTGGTGATGCGGTAACGCAGCATGAAGCCCCACCAGAAATCGCCGGTCGGGCAGTCGATGAAGAATAGCGTGGCCTGGTCATCCACCAGCAGGTTGCGCCACTTCAGGTCGTTATGGGTGAAGTGGTGGTCATGCATGATCCGCGTGTGTCGCGCCAGCTGACGGCTGATGTGGTCGACCCAGCCGCGATCGGCCAGGCGTGCATCGTTGCGCTCGGCCAGCGCCGAGAGGTCTTCGGTGCGCGGCAGCTCGCGGGTGATCATCGCCCCGCGGCCAAAAGCCAGGCCATTACGCTCAAGGCCGAAGGCGACCACTTCAGCGGTGGGAATGTCCCACTTGGCGAACTGCTTGAGGTTCTGCCATTCAGCCTTGATTCGCGGGCGCCCGAGGTAGCGGCGCAGGCCTTTGCCAGCGCCGGTATAGCGCTTGACGTAATAGTTGACCCCCTCGCGCTCGACACGGATCACTTCGCTCAGCGGGTCGTGGGTCAGGCGCTCGCCCTTGAGGGCGAACACCGCTTCGATACTGCCAAAATCCGTCGCCAGGGCCTGGTAGGCAGGCTCCAGTTTCCAACCCGCCATCAGAGCGCGTCTCCGTACCGTTGTTTACGCTCGTAGAGCTTCTGCGCCTTGCCTTCCAGCCAGGCCAGCAGCCCGGCTTCCTCGGCGAGGATCTGCCGTAGCGGCTGCTGAAAGTAACCACGCAAGAAGCGCAACTTGTCGCGCCGGGTCAGGCCGATGTCCAGCGCCGAGAAGTACAGCGCGGCCAGGTCCTTGTCACGCCAGCGGTGGGAGATTTTCGCCCGGGTCTGGGCGCGGTGCAGGTCGATAACCGACAACTTGAAATCATCGGCCGTCACCGGCCGGTCGGTGTGCAGCAAGAAATGGCAGATGTAGCAGTCGCGGTGGTTGACCCCGGCGCGGTGCATCATGCCGGTCATGCGTGCCACTTCGGCGATCAGCGCACGCTTGAGACGCGGCGCGGGCGGCTGCTTGACCCAGTCGATGCTGAAGTCTTCGAGGCTGACGGTCGGCGCCAGTTCTTCGGTGACGATAAACGAATGCTGGGCAGCCGGGTTATCACCACGCTCACCATAGGCCACTGCGGTCATGGTCGGCACGCCCACTTCATGCAGGCGCTGGATTGCCTGCCACTCCTGGCCGGCGCCGAGCACCGGCAGCTTGGCGGTGAACAGGTTCTTGAAGATCTCGCCCCAGCCGATGCCGCGGTGGATCTTGACGAAATAGCCGCGGCCTTCGACTTCGGTGCGCAGGGTACGGCGGCCTTCCAGCTCGCGGTACACCTCGCCTTGCAAGGCCTCGACGGCCTCGAAGGCATCGCGCCCGGCCCACAGGCGCTTGAACGGCTCAGCCAGTATCAGTTTCATGCGCGCTCCTGCGCCAGGATCACGTCGGCAGCATGCTCGGGCATGCTGTAGAGGTCGGCCGTGTCGGCAAATGCCAGGCCATTGCGCGCCCATGCGGCGCGTGCCTGGCCGTCTTCGAGCATGCGCTGCAGGTAGCGGTTGAGCTGCTCCTGCTCGAACGGCTCATCGAGCACCAGGCCGCTGTCGGCTTCGGCAATGTAATGGGCATAGCCGCACACGGCCGAGACCAGTACCGGCAGCCCGGCGACCAGCGCTTCGAGCAGCACGGTGCCGGTGTTTTCGTTGTAGGCCGGGTGGATCAGCAGGTCGGCGCCGAGCAGAAAGCGCGGGATATCGCTGCGGCCCTTGAGGAACTGCACCTGCTCGGTCAGGACGAGGGTCGCGCTTTGCAGCTGGAACACCTTGGGGTCGTCCTGGCCGATGACCATCAGCCGCGTGCGCTTGCGCAAGGCCGGTGGCAAGGCCGCCAGGGCCTTGAGGCTGCGGTCGACGCCCTTGGTCTTGAAGCCCGAGCCGATCTGCACCATCAGCAGCTGATCGTCTTTCAGCTCGAACTCGCGGCGGAACTCGGCACGGATCTGGGCGGCATTGGCCGGTGCCCGGCGATCCTGGCTGATACCCGGTGGCAGCAGGTGGAAGCGCTCGATCGGGGTGTCGTAATGCTTGATGAACAGCGGTTGCTGAACCTCGGAGATCATCAGGATCTCGGTCCTGGCCTCCTTGGCGAACACTGCCCGCTCGTACTCGGCAAAGTGCCGGTAGCGGCCCCAGCGCCGGTACAGCGAGTTGCGCAGGTTCTGCGCCTTGTCTTCAAAGCAGCCGTCGGCGGCGTAGTACACGTCCAGCCCGGGCATCTTGTTGAAGCCGATCAGGCGATCGACCGGGCGCTTGGCCAGGTCCGCGCCCATCCAGGCGCTGAGCTTCTCGTTGCGCCGATGGTTGAACAGCGCCTTGACCGGCGCCACCAGCACTTCGAAGCCCTCCGGCACATCGCCTTCCCAGATCAGCGTGTAGACGCGGATCTGGTGACCGCGACGCTGGCACTCCAGGGCAATGCGCATGAAGTCGCGCTGCAGGCCGCCGAAGGGGAAATACTTGTATAGAACAAAAGCCAGTTGCATCAACGAACATCCTCAGCCAGCAGCAACGCGCGCAATTGGCTCGCCACACGCTCGGGATTCAGGCGAGTGAAGCACAGCGGCCACTCGCGTTTGAGATCGAACCGGCGCTGGTCATCAGCGCTCGGTTTGTAGGTACATTTCTTCTGCAGGCACGGCGCGCAGGCAAAATCGCTGGCGATATGCACCTGGGATTTGCCATAGGCACCAGTGAGCCCCGGGTTGGTCGGGCCGAACAGCGACAGGGTCGGCACATCCAGTGCCGCCGCCAGGTGGCCGAGGCCGGTATCCACGGCAATGCAGGCCTTGGCTGCGGCCAGTACGCGGGCGACTCCGACCAGGTTCAGCTTGGGCAGCACCTGGCAGTTGCTCAGGCCCTTGGCGATGCGCTCGGCCCGCGCCTGCTCGGCCGCGTTGCCCCACGGCAGGCGTACCTGCAGGCCTTGCTGGCCGAGGCGTTCGGCCAACTGGCGCCAGTAGGCTTCCGGCCAATGCTTGGTCGCCCAGGTGGTACCGTGCAGGAACACCACGAACGGCGCCGCTGGCGGCAGCTGCAGGCGATTGAGGTCCAGACCGTAATCACCGAGCCCGGCCGGCAGGTTGTAGCCCAGCGCCAGGGCGAAAAGCTGGCGCACCCGCTCCACCGCATGCTGGCCGCGCTCCACCGACAAACGCCGGTCGTAGAAACGGCTCGACAGCCCTTCACGGGCCGAATAGCGGTCCATGCCGGCCACCGGCGCCTTGACGTAACGGGTCAGCCAGGCCGATTTGACCAGGCCCTGGGCGTCGATCACCAGGTCGTACTTGCTCTCGCGCAGACGCTGCTTGAACTGGCGCCACTCGCCGCTCTTAAAGGTTTGCCAGAGGTTCTTGCGCCAGCGGCGGATGGCCACCGGGATGATCTTGTCTACCGCCGGGTGCCAGCTGGGGATCTCGGCAAAGCCTTCTTCGACCACCCAGTCGAAGCGGATGCCAGGGATTGCCCGGGCAGCGTCGGTCAGCGCCGGCAGCGCATGGATCACATCGCCCAGGGACGAAGTCTTGATCAGCAGTACCCGCACTTACTCGACCTCGGCCATGACGTCGATCAGGTTCGGACCGTTCAGGCGCTGCAGCGCAGCTTCCACGGCTTCCGGCTCCAGCTGACGCAAGCAGTTGTAATGGCCGAACCGGCAGGTACGGTCGAAGCAGGGGCTGCAGTCCAGACCCAGGCGCACCACCTCGACTTGATCGGCCAGAGGCGGGGTGAAGCCTGGCGAGGTCGAGCCATAAACGGCCACCAGCGGACGGTTCAGCGCCGCAGCCACGTGCATCAGCCCGGAATCGTTGGACACCACCGCATCGCTGCACGACAACAGGTCGATGGCCTCGGCCAGCGAGGTCTCGCCGCTGAGGTTGCTCGCCTCTTCGCGCAGGCCCGGGATCAAGCGCCCACGAATGGCTTCGCCGACCGCGTGGTCGTTCTTCGAACCAAACAGCCAGACTTGCCAGCCTTGGCGGATCTTGCTCTCCGCAACCTTGGCGTAATGCTCCGACGGCCAGCGCTTGGCTTCACCGAATTCGGCGCCAGGGCACAACGCCAGTACCGGGCGGTCCAGGCTCAGGCCGAACTTGGCCAGGGCCGCGTCGCGGCTCTGTGCCTGGATCTGCAGGCGCGGGCGCGGGTACGGCTGCGGCAGTTCGGCGCCGGCCGGATAGGCCAGGGCCATGAAGCGCTCGATCATCAGCGGGTACTTGGCCTTGTCGAGCTTGCGCACGTCGTTGAGCAGGCCGAAACGCAACTCGCCGCGCCAGCCGGTACGCTTGGGGATGCCGGCAAAGAACGGCACCAACGCCGACTTCAGCGAGTTGGGCAACAGGATCGCCTGGTCGTACTGGCCGGCCAGGGACTTGCCGATACGCCGGCGCGTAGCCAGCTCGAGCGCGCCGTGGCCGAGCGGGAAGCTCAAGGCCTGGCGGACTTCGGGCATGCGCTCAAGGATCGGCCGGCTCCACTCGGGGGCCAGCACATCGATCACACATTCCGGGTGACGCTGCTTCAGGCACTGGAACAACGTCTGCGCCATTACCATGTCGCCCACCCAGCTGGGGCCAATGATCAAAATTCTCATGCTTTATCCAGAAACGATCAGGGAGGCTGCAAACTGTTCGCGAACAGCCTGGCCTCCCCTCTTTATATTCAGGCTATATGTCGACCAGTGTACGCCACTCGGGCTGTACTGTGGTCGTGGCAGGCGTCCTGGTGCCTGAACCGCCTGGCCGATATATCAACTCAAGCCTAGCTGCGACCAGATCCGCCGCACCTCCTGGCGCTCCTGAACGAACTGTTCGGCGTCGATCACCCCGGCCTGCTTCTGCAGGGCCTGGCGGTGCGCGGCGGAACGGAACGCCTTGTACACCTCGCGCAGCAGCACGGCATCGCTGGCGGGCATCAGCCCGGCCTGCTCGAGCTCTTCGAGGATGCGGATATTGTCGGTCCAGCGCAGCAGTGCCGGATGGTCGTGAGACCATGCCAAAGCGGCGTATTGCACCATAAATTCGATATCGACGATACCACCGGCATCCTGCTTGATATCGAAGGGCACGCCGGCATCGAAGGCATTGGCCGCCGTCCCGGCGGCGCTGAGCTTGGTGCCGAGGTTATCGCGCATCTTGGCGCGCATCTCGCTGACTTCGGCCTGCAGCTTGGGCAGGTCGCGGGCCTGGCCGAGAATGCGTGCACGCACGGCCTCGAACGCCGCGCCCACCTGCGGGCAACCGACCAGCACCCGGGCGCGAACCAGGGCCTGATGTTCCCAGGTCCAGGCTTCGTTCTGCTGGTAGCGCTCAAAGGCGCCCAGCGAGCTGACCAGCAAACCTGAGGCACCCGAGGGACGCAGGCGCATATCCACGTCGTAGAGCTGGCCGGAGTTGGTCTGGGTGGTCAGCAGGTGAATGATGCGCTGGCCCAGGCGGGTGAAGAACTGCGCGCTGTCGATCGGCTTGGCACCGTCGGTATCAGCCTGCGGGTCACCGTCGTGGATGAACACCAGGTCCAGGTCCGAGCCGTGGCCCAGCTCGATGCCGCCAACCTTGCCATAGCCGACAATAATGAAGCCCGGATCGCACAGGCTGCCGTCGCTGCGCTTGGGCTGGCCGTGACGGCTCACGGTCTGGCGCCAGGCCAGGGCCAGCACCTGGTTGAGGATGGCTTCGGCCAGCCAGGTCAGGTAGTCGCTGACTTTCATCAACGGCAGGTTGCCAGCGATTTCCGAAGCGGCCACGCGCAGGCTGTGGGCCAGCTTGAAGTGGCGCAGGGCTTCCATTTGCTGTTCAAGGTCGTCTTCGGGGATGCGCGTCAGCCGCTCGCGCAACTCGGCGGCCAGTTCCGGGGCCTGCGGCGGGCTGAACAGGCGCCCCTCGTTGAGCAGCTCGTCGAGCAGCAGCGGGAAACGGGTGATCTGTTCGGCGATCCACGGGCTGGCGGCGCACAGGGTCAACAGACGGCGCAGCGCCCCGGGGTTTTCGGTGAGCAGCACCAGGTAGGCCGAACGCCGGGCTACGGCTTCGACCAGCGGCAACACCCGCTCCAGCACCAGGTCCGGGTCGGCGTGCTCCACCGCCTGGGCCAGCAAACGTGGAATAAAGGCATCCAGACGCTCACGACCCAAGCGCTGCATGGCCCGCAACTGCGGGCTGACACGCAGGCCGGCCAGCTGCTTGAGGGCCTTTTGCGGGTCGGCGAAACCGGCGTCCTGCAACTGACGGCAGGCGGCCTCTTCATTCTGGGCTTCTTCCCACAGCGGCAGCCATTCGCCGCCGACGATCACTTCGCCTTCTTCATTCTCGTCTTCGTCCGGGTCGGCAATGACCTGGCGGAAGTGCCAGTCGATACGCCCACGCCAGTGCATCAGCTGGGCATGGAAGCTCGGCCAGTCGGCAAAGCCGAGCATGAAGGCAATCCGCGCACGGTCCAGTTCAGCGTCCGGGAGCATCTGGGTCTGGCGGTCGGCAATGGCCTGGATCGCGTGCTCGGTATAACGCAAAAATTCATAGCCTTCGCGCAGCTCGGCAATTACCGCCGACGGCAGGTAGCCCTGGCCTTCGAGGGTCGACAGCACCTTGAGCAATGGCCGCTGCTGCAGGCTCAGGTCGCGCCCGCCGTGGATCAACTGGAAGGCCTGGGCAATAAACTCGACTTCGCGGATGCCGCCGGCACCCAGCTTGATGTTCTCGGCCATGCCCTTGCGCCGCACTTCCTGCTGGATCAGCTGCTTCATGGTGCGCAGCGCTTCGATCGCCGAGAAGTCCAGGTAACGCCGGTAAACGAAGGGCCGCAGCAGATCCAGCAACTGCGCGCCGGCGACCTGGTCACCGGCAACTACCCGCGCCTTGATCATTGCGTAGCGTTCCCAGTCGCGGCCCTGGTCCTGGTAATACTGCTCCAGGGCATTGAAGCTGAGCACCAGGGCGCCGGCCGAGCCGTAAGGGCGCAGGCGCATATCGACACGGAACACGAAGCCGTCGACGGTGATCGGGTCCAGGGCCTTGATCAGGCGCTGGCCCAGGCGGGTGAAAAACTCCTGGTTGTCCAGCGAGCGCTTGACCCCTTCCGTTTCACCGCCTTCAGGGAAGGCGAAGATCAGATCGATGTCCGACGACAGGTTCAGCTCCACCGCGCCGAGCTTGCCCATGCCCAGCACCACCATGTGCTGCGGCTGGCCGCTGCGATGACCGATCGGCGTGCCGAACTGCTGGCAGTGGCGCGGGTACAACCAGTTGTAGGCCTGATCGATAGAAGCGTCGGCAAGGTCGGACAGATCGCGGCAGGTCTGCACCAGGTCAGCCTGGCGGGTCAGGTCACGCCAGATGATCCGCACCTGCTGGCGGCTGCGCTGGCGGCGCAGGTTGCGCGCCAGTTCGTCTTCGCTCTCGGCAGCCTGGGCAGCAGCAGCGATCTGGGTGCACAGCTCGCCCGGGGCAAAGGCCCGGTCGAGTTCGCCACTGGCGGCCAGATCAACCAGCATCGCCGGGTCGCGCACTACCTGTTCAAGGACGAAATCACTGGCCGCGGCTACCCGGGCGAACTGCGCCCAGCGGTCGGCGCTCCAGTCTTCGACAGTCAGTTCAGGTTGCAGGGCAACAGCCGCACGAAACGATTGCGCGTTGCGGCTGACCAACGCGGTGAAAGTGGCCGGCAGTTCGGCCAGCAAAGGCAGGCTCATGGTCTATCCTTGATCGGCGAGATTGGATTGGCAGCGAGCGGACTGGGGAACCCTGACCACGGTTGGACTGTCGTACAAAAGTTAGAAATAGCTGAAAAAACTGATTTTATGGCAGAAACCATCGCAGCAAACCTTTTCTTAACTTGTTTTTAACCACCGGTATCGATTTTTCCCACAACCCGAACAGCGGCCACGAGCCATTTTTCTGTAGTTTTACTACTGCCCGATCACCTCAAAAGCATGAAATGGTGATTCATTTGTAGTAAAACTACACAACGCCGGTACACTCTCCGGTAATCCAAGAATTTTATGTCGTCTGCCCAAAAGGCCAGTCGCAAACTCAGGCAACCGATTCTGGAAGCCTTTCCGCCCTGGAGCAAGCCATGCAAGACCTCGATCCCGTCGAAACCCAGGAATGGCTGGACGCCCTGGAGTCGGTTCTCGACAAAGAAGGCGAAGACCGCGCTCACTACCTGATGACCCGTATGGGCGAGCTGGCCACCCGTAGTGGCTCTCAGCTGCCATATGCCATCACCACGCCATACCGCAACACCATTCCCGTCACCCACGAAGCACGCATGCCTGGCGACCTGTTCATGGAACGCCGCATTCGCTCGTTGGTGCGTTGGAACGCGCTGGCCATGGTAATGCGCACCAACCTGAAAGACTCGGACCTGGGCGGCCACATTTCGAGCTTCGCCTCCAGTGCCACCCTGTACGACATCGGCTTCAACTACTTCTTCCAGGCTCCGACCGACGAGCACGGCGGCGACCTGATCTACTTCCAGGGCCACGCCTCGCCTGGCGTCTACGCCCGTGCGTTCATGGAAGGCCGGATCAGCGAAGACCAAATGAACAACTTCCGTCAGGAAGTCGATGGCAAGGGCCTGTCGTCCTACCCACACCCATGGCTGATGCCTGACTTCTGGCAGTTCCCGACCGTTTCCATGGGTCTGGGCCCGATCCAGGCGATCTACCAGGCGCGTTTCATGAAGTACATGGAAAGCCGTGGCTACATTCCTGCCGGCAAGCAGAAGATCTGGTGCTTCATGGGCGACGGCGAGTGCGACGAGCCGGAATCCCTGGGCGCGATCTCCCTGGCTGGCCGCGAGAAGCTGGACAACCTGATCTTCGTCATCAACTGCAACCTGCAGCGCCTCGACGGCCCGGTTCGCGGCAACGGCAAGATCATCCAGGAACTTGAAGGCGTATTCCGTGGCGGTGGCTGGAACGTCAACAAAGTGGTCTGGGGCCGTTTCTGGGACCCATTGCTGGCCAAGGACGTCGACGGCATCCTGCAACGCCGCATGGACGAAGTCATCGACGGCGAGTACCAGAACTACAAGGCCAAGGACGGTGCATTCGTCCGTGAGCACTTCTTCAACACTCCAGAGCTCAAGGCCATGGTCGAAGACCTGTCCGACGACGAGATCTGGAAGCTCAACCGTGGCGGTCACGACCCGTACAAGGTCTACGCGGCCTACCACCAGGCGGTCAACCACAAAGACCAGCCGACCGTCATCCTGGCCAAGACCATCAAGGGTTATGGCACCGGTGCTGGCGAAGCCAAGAACACCGCGCACAATACCAAGAAGGTCGACGTCGACAGCCTGCGTCACTTCCGCGACCGCTTCGACATCCCGGTCAAGGACGAAGAGCTGGAAAACCTGCCGTTCTTCAAGCCTGAAGAAGGCAGCGCCGAGGCCCGTTACCTGGCCGAACGCCGCAGCGCCCTGGGTGGCTTCGTGCCACAGCGCCGCGCGAAGAGCTTCAGCATCCCGACGCCACCACTGGAAACCCTGAAGGCGATCCTCGACGGCTCGGGCGACCGTGAAATCTCCACCACCATGGCCTTCGTGCGGATCCTCGCGCAACTGGTCAAGGACAAGGAAATCGGCCAGCGTATCGTCCCGATCATCCCGGACGAAGCCCGTACCTTCGGTATGGAAGGCATGTTCCGCCAGTTGGGCATCTACTCGTCCGTCGGCCAGCTCTACGAGCCAGTCGATAAAGACCAGGTGATGTTCTACCGCGAAGACAAGAAGGGCCAGATCCTCGAAGAAGGCATCAACGAAGCGGGCGCCATGTCCTCCTTCATCGCAGCCGGTACTTCGTACTCGAACCACAACCAGCCGATGCTGCCGTTCTACATCTTCTACTCGATGTTCGGCTTCCAGCGGATCGGCGACCTGGCCTGGGCCGCTGGCGACAGCCGCACCCGTGGCTTCCTGATCGGCGGTACCGCCGGCCGTACCACCCTCAACGGTGAAGGCCTGCAGCACGAAGACGGTCACAGCCACATGCTGGCCGCGACCATCCCGAACTGCCGCACCTATGATCCGACCTACGGCTACGAGCTGGCGGTGATCATCCAGGACGGCATGAAGAAGATGACCGAAGAGCAACAGGACGTCTTCTACTACATCACCGTGATGAACGAGTCCTACCAGCAGCCAGCCATCCCGGCCGGTGTCGAGGAAGGCATCATCAAGGGTATGTACCTGCTCGAGGAAGACACCCGCGAAGCTGCGCACCACGTTCAGTTGCTGGGCTCCGGCACCATCCTGCGTGAAGTGCGCGAAGCGGCGAAGATCCTGCGTGAAGAGTTCAACGTCGGCGCCGACGTCTGGAGCGTTACCAGCTTCAACGAACTGCGTCGCGACGGCCTGGCCGTAGAGCGCAGCAACCGCCTCAAGCCTGGTCAGAAACCTCAGGTTACCTACGTCGAAGAGTGCCTGGCTGGCCGCAAGGGCCCGGTCATCGCCTCCACCGACTACATGAAGCTGTTCGCCGAACAGATTCGCCAGTGGGTACCGAGCAAAGAGTTCAAAGTCCTGGGTACCGATGGCTTCGGTCGCAGCGACAGCCGCAAGAAGCTGCGTCACTTCTTCGAAGTCGACCGTCACTTCGTGGTGCTGGCTGCCCTGGAAGCCTTGGCTGACCGTGGCGATATCGAACCTAAGGTCGTGGCTGAAGCCATCACCAAGTTCGGCATCGACCCGGACAAACGCAACCCACTGGACTGCTGAGGAGTATTTTTAAGTGAGCGAACTCATTCGCGTACCTGACATCGGCAGCGGTGAAGGTGAAGTCATCGAGCTGTTCGTCAAAGTTGGCGACCGTATCGAAGCCGACCAGAGCATCCTGACCCTGGAATCGGACAAGGCGAGCATGGAAATCCCTGCTCCCAAGGCCGGTGTGGTCAAGAGCCTGAAGGTCAAGCTGGGCGACCGCCTGAAAGAAGGCGACGAACTGCTGGAACTGGAAGTCGAGGGCGCCGCTGCTGCGGCCCCAGCGGCTGCCGCGCCTGCTGCTGCGCAACAACCTGCTGTTGCCGAGGCCCCTGCGGCCCCGGCCGCTGCACCGGCGGCGGCCACCGTTCAGGACATTCATGTTCCGGACATCGGCTCCTCGGGCAAGGCCAAGATCATCGAGCTGCTGGTCAAGGTTGGCGATACGGTCGAAGCCGACCAGTCGCTGATCACCCTGGAATCGGACAAAGCCTCGATGGAAATCCCGTCGCCGGCTGCCGGCGTGGTGGAAAGCATCGGCGTCAAGCTCGAAGACGAAGTCGGCACTGGCGACTTCATCCTCAAGCTCAAAGTCCAGGGCGCCGCCGCGCCAGCACCAGCGCCTGCCGCTGCTGCTCCGGCTGCCAAGGCTGAAGCCGCCCCTGCTGCTGCACCTGCTCCGGCTGCCAAAGCCGAGGCCGCACCCGCGCCTGCCGCTGCCCCTGCACCAAGCGGTGCCAAGGTTCACGCCGGCCCTGCCGTGCGTCAGTTGGCCCGTGAGTTCGGCGTCGAGCTGAGCGCAGTTGCCGCCAGCGGCCCGCACGGTCGTGTGCTCAAAGAAGACGTGCAGGTTTACGTCAAGGCCATGATGCAGAAGGCCAAGGAAGCTCCAGCCGCCGGTGCCACCGGTGGTGCTGGCATCCCGCCGATCCCGGAAGTCGATTTCAGCCGCTTCGGCGAAATCGAAGAAGTGCCGATGACCCGCCTGATGCAGATGGGTGCTACCAACCTGCATCGCAGCTGGCTGAACGTTCCTCACGTTACCCAGTTCGACAGCGCCGACATCACTGAGCTGGAAGCCTTCCGCGTTGCGCAGAAAGCCGTTGCAGAAAAGGCCGGCGTCAAGCTGACCGTACTGCCGCTGCTGCTTAAGGCCTGTGCTCACCTGCTCAAGGAACTGCCGGACTTCAACAGCTCGCTGGCGCCTAGCGGCAAAGCGATCATCCGCAAGAAGTACGTCAACGTCGGTTTTGCCGTCGACACTCCGGATGGTCTGCTGGTACCGGTAATCAAGAACGTCGACCAGAAGAGCTTGCTGCAACTGGCTGGCGAAGCGGCGGCCCTGGCTGAAAAAGCCCGGACCAAGAAGCTGTCGGCCGACGACATGCAAGGTGCCTGCTTCACCATCTCCAGCCTCGGCCACATTGGCGGCACCGGCTTCACGCCGATCGTCAACGCGCCGGAAGTGGCGATCCTGGGTGTTTCCAAGGCCACTATCCAGCCTGTCTGGGACGGTAAAGCCTTCCAGCCGAAGCTGATGCTGCCGCTGTCGCTGTCCTACGATCACCGCGTGATCAACGGCGCCGCTGCTGCGCGCTTCACCAAGCGCCTGGGCGACCTGCTGACCGACATCCGCACCATGCTGTTGTAATTGCTGTTTCCTGTCTCCCCTGCCGGGGAGACAGGCTCCCTTTTCGAGCTGCCACGCTCGTACCTCAACCCCGTCATTTTGGCGGGGCTTTTTTTATCTGCTGGAATGGTCCCCCTGTGGGAGCGGCGATGCGGCGGTCCGACTTGTCCCGCGATACTTAAGATTCCTACATCCATGCCGACACAGTTAGCACGGAGGTCTCTGTATCGCTTGTCAGCCTCAAGCGCATGATGCAACCTTGCCGACACGCGTAGTAGCAGATTGCTCCGTTTGCGCGAACAGCCTTCTTGAAGCGAGCTCTCGATGAAAAGCCAACCTGATGCCGCCAGCCGTATGGTGGCCGAGGTCGTGACGCAGTTGCCCGTGCCCTCGCGGCTCGGGATGCTGCGTTTCGAGCGGCTGAACGAGGCCAGCTGGGCGCTGCTTTACCTTGATCCTGGTTGTGAACGGCAGTTTGGCCTTGCTGCAGTGGAACTCTGCGCACTGGTCGGCTCGCCCTACGCCAGCCTGATGGAGCCCGAAGCCCGCTACAAACTGCACGACGCCATCCAGTTGCAACTGGCCCAGCGCCCGCATTACCTGGTGCGCTATACCCTGCACACCGCCCAGGGCCCGCTGCAGTTGCTGGAGTTGGGCGAAGCCTACAAACAGCACAACCGGCAGTTGCTGCGCGGCTACCTGATGGTCCTCGACAGCCAGCCTGGCGACGCTCCCGACCTGTCGGCCGTCGATCTCGAGACCCGCAACAGCCGCCTGCAAATCGCCCTGCAGCTTAACCAGCGGGCCCAGCAGGAACAGCTCGAGCACCTGGAGCGGGTGCGCGCCCAGCAGGACCTGATCCTGCATTTGGCCCGCCACCGCTATAGCGCCAGCAACTCGCTGCTCGAAGCCGCCGAGCTGATCACCCGCAGCGCCTGCGAGATCTACAAGATCGACTGCGCGAGCATCTGGTACCTGGAAGACCAGCAACTGCAGCCGATTTCGGCGTTCTACCGCGACGCTCAGGAATACCGCCTGCCCGAGCCGATCGACGCCAGCCGTTTTCCCGACTACCTCGAAGCCCTGCACACCAGCCGCGCCATCGACGCCCACAACGCCACCCACGACCCGCGCACCCGGGACATGGCCGAGAGCCTGCGCCCATGCGACATCAATGCCATGCTCGATGCCAGTATCCGTATTGATGGCCAGGTGGTCGGGGTGTTGTGCCTGGAACAGACCGGCTCGGCGCGTGCCTGGCAAACCGATGAAATCGCCTTTGCCGGCGAGCTGGCCGATCAGTTCGCCCAGGTCATCAACAACCACAACCGACGCACCGCAACCAACGCCCTGCACCTGTTCCAACGTGCCGTCGAGCAAAGCGCCAACGCCTTCTTGCTGGTCAACCGCGACGGCGTGGTCGAGTACGTCAACCCGAGCTTTACCGCCATCACCCAGTACAGCACCGATGAAGTCCACGGCCATCGCCTGTCGGAACTGCCGGCGCTGGAAAACCTGAGCGAGCTGCTGTTCGACGCGCCGTCCAGCCTGGCCATGGGCAATAGCTGGCAGGGCGAGTTCAAGAGCCGGCGCAAGAATCTCGAACCCTACTGGGGCCAACTATCGATTTCCAAGGTGTTCGGCGACAACCGCGAACTGACCCATTACATCGGCATCTACGAAGACATCACCCAGAGCAAGCTGGCCCAGCAGCGCATCGAGCGCCTGGCCTATACCGACAATCTGACCAGCCTGGGCAATCGCCCGGCGTTCATCCGCAACCTCGACGAGCGCTTCGCCCGCGACAGCGACAGCCCGATCAGCCTGCTGCTGGTGGACATCGACAACTTCAAGCGGATCAACGACAGCCTCGGCCACCAGACCGGCGACAAGCTGCTGATCAGCCTGGCCCGACGCCTGCGCAACAGCCTGAGCCCCGGCGGCAGCCTGGCGCGCTTTGCCAGCAACGAATTTGCCGTACTGCTCGAAGACACCGACCTGGAAGGCGGCCAGCAGGTTGCCCAGCAACTGCTGCGCACCCTCGACAAGCCGATGTTCGTCGACAACCAGCTGATCAACGTCACCGGCTCCGTGGGCCTGGCCTGCGCGCCGCTGCATGGCCGCGACCCGCAGACCCTGATGAAAAACGCAGGGCTTGCCCTGCACAAGGCCAAGGCCAACGGCAAGCACCAGGTCCAGGTGTTTACCGAAGCGCTCAACGCCGAGGCCAGCTACAAGCTGTTCGTCGAGAACAACCTGCGCCGCGCCCTGACCCAGAACGAACTGGACGTGTTCTACCAGCCCAAGCTGTGCCTGCGCAGCGGCCGCCTGCTGGGCCTGGAAGCGCTGCTGCGCTGGAACCACCCGGAAAAGGGCATGATCCGCCCCGACCAGTTCATCAGCGTCGCCGAAGAAACCGGGCTGATCATCCCCATCGGCAAGTGGATCGCCCGCCAGGCCTGCCGCATGAGCCAGAAGCTGCGCACAGAAGGATTGGGCAACCTGCAAGTGGCGATCAACCTCTCGCCCAAGCAGTTTTCCGACCCCGACCTGGTCGCCTCGATCGCCAACATCCTCCAGGAAGAAGCCCTGCCCCCGCACCTGCTGGAGCTGGAGCTGACCGAAGGCCTGCTGCTGGAAGCCACCGAAGACACCCACCGCCAGCTCGACCAGCTCAAACAACTGGGCCTGACCCTGGCCATGGACGACTTCGGCACCGGTTATTCGTCGCTGAGCTACCTGAAGAAATTCCCGATCGACATCATCAAGATCGATCGCAGCTTCATTCATGAAATCCCTGACAACCAGGACGACATGGAGATCACCTCGGCGGTGGTGGCCATGGCCCACAACCTCAAGCTCAAAGTGGTTGCCGAAGGCATCGAGACCGCCGAGCAACTGGCGTTCCTGCGCCGTCACCGCTGCGATGTCGGCCAGGGCTACCTGTTCGACCGGCCGATCCCGGGCAGCGAGCTGATCGCCAAGCTCAAACGCTATCCGCGTGGCCCTATCGCCTGACAGCGGCGTTTCTCTCGGGCAATATAGGTTCATTCGGGTCCCATCGCGGGTCAAACCCGCTCCCACAGTGGGAGCGGGTTTGACCCGCGATGGGGCCAGCCTTGCCTACCCCAATCAGCAGAGGAACGATCATGGTCCTGCGCTCGGAGATTCTGGTGAATAAAAACGTCCTACCCACTGCCGAACAGGCACTGCCTGGCCGTGAAACGCCGATGGTCCTGCCCGAAAAGCACTTTGTCTTCAAAGACACCCCGTTGCTGGGCCCGTTCTTCGAGAACGTCGACTTCGCGATCTTTGGCCTGGGTTGCTTCTGGGGTGCCGAGCGGCGCTTCTGGCAGCGCGAAGGCGTGGTCAGCACCGTGGTCGGCTATGCCGGCGGCTTCACCCCCAACCCGACCTACGAAGAAGTCTGCTCGGGCCTGACCGGCCACACCGAAGTGGTGCTGGTGGTGTTCGACAAGGACAAGGTCAGCTACAAAGAGCTGCTGGCGATGTTCTGGGAACTGCACAACCCGACCCAGGGCATGCGCCAGGGCAACGACGTCGGCACCCAGTACCGCTCGGTGATCTACTGCACCAGTCCCCAGCAACTGGACGAGGCACTGGCCAGCAAGCAGGCCTACCAGGCCGAACTGAGCAAGGCCGGCTTCGGCGAAATCACCACCGAGATCGACCAGGCGCCGACCGTGTACTTCGCCGAAGCCTACCACCAGCAGTACCTGGCCAAGAACCCAGAAGGCTACTGCGGCATCGGTGGTACCGGTGTCTGCCTGCCACCGAGCCTGCAAGGCAACTGAGGGATCGACATGTCCGCACCGAGCATGACGCTGTTCCATTCGCCGGCCTCGCCGTTCGTGCGCAAGGTCATGGTGGTACTGCACGAAACCGGGCAAACCAACCGGGTGGCGCTGCAGACTGTCAACCTCACCCCGGTCAACCTGGTAGCCGAACTCAACCAGGGCAACCCGGCGGGCAAGATTCCGGCCCTGCGCCTGGCCGACGGCAGCGTGCTGCACGACAGCCGGGTGATCTGCGAGTACCTCGACCTGCAGCATGTGGGCAACCCGCTGATCCCCCGTGAAGGCTGGCCGCGTTGGCATCGCCTGACCCTGGCATCGCTGGCCGATGCGATCATGGATGCCGCGGTGCTGACCCGCTACGAGACCTTCCTGCGGCCCAAGGACAAACAATGGGACGCCTGGATCGAAGCGCAACAGGACAAGATCCGTCGTGGCCTGAGCAACCTTGAGCAGGAACACTTCGCCGAACTGGCCTCGGTGTTCGACATCGCCGCCATCGGCGTGGCCTGCGCCCTGGGTTACCTCGACCTGCGCTTCCCGGACTTCGGCTGGCGTGAGCAACAGCCCAAGCTGGCGGCGTGGTATGCGCAGGTCAGTCAGCGTGAGTCGATGCAGGCAACCGATCCTTCGGCTACCTGACATTGCCAGGGGCCATCGCCGGCAAGGCCGGCTCCCACAGTGCATCGGTGTACCGCTGACTGTGTGGGAGCTGGCTTTGCCAGCGATGCAGGCGCCGCGCATTACCAGACACCACAGCAATCTCATCCCCGGCAAGGCCGGCGCCGACAATCACTTCTGCTGTCCACAGGCCGGCGATGTGGGTCGCCAGCACTGCACCCAATACCCTCTCCTCGCGCAAGCCACTCACGACAGCTTCACCTGGCCAACCCCATACCAGTCCAGGCGACGGGTCAGGACCATGAACACCCCCAACAGCGCGAACAGCAGCAGCGAGCCCATCAGCAAGGCGTAATCCTCGGCCGTCAGCAGGCCGTAGAGCATGCCGTAGAGCATGGCCAGGCCCAGGGCAAAGCCCATGCCGCGCAACACGCTGTGCAGCACGTGGCACAGGTAGAAGCCGATCAGCAACACACAGCCGCCCGCCGACAAGGCATAGGCCATGGCAAAGCCCAGGTGCTCGGACAACGACAGCAACAGCAGGTAGAAGAACGCCAGGGCCACGCCCACCAGGCCGTACTGGATCGGGTGCACACTCAGGCCCTTGAGCACTTCGAAGAGGAAGAAGCCGGCAAAGGTCAGGGCGATGAACAGCAATGCATATTTGATTGCCCGTTCGCTCTTGAGGTACTGGTCCACCGGGTCGATGAAGCTGACACCGAAGGCACGCTCGTTGAAAGCACCGCACTTTTCGTTGACCACGCACTGGGTCAGGGCGTCTTCGAGGTTGGTGGAGAAGAACGAGGTCTGCCAGCGCGCCGAGAAACCACCGGCATCGATCTTGCGGCTGACGGGCAGGTAGTTGCCGTCAAAGCTCGGATGCGGCCAGTTGGCGGCCATGGCCACGCTGGTCGTACGCCCCACCGGCAACACCTGCAGCTGTTCGGTGCCTTGCAGGCTGAGGTCGAAGGCGTAGTTGAGCACGCTCGCGACCTTGCCATCGACACCTGGCAACAGGGCGTGCACGCCACCGCTCATCCAGCCAAGCTTGGTCCCGGCGGCAAAGTCCAGGCGCTGATCGTTGAGCTGCAGCTGCAGGCCTTTTTCGATGCCGCGGATGTCGCTGATACCGACAACCAGGAACGCGGGTTCGAAGCGGTAATCATCAAAATCCTCGGTAATGCCCCAGTTGGCCGGGATCTCGAAATGGCCGTTGATGTGACTGTTGGCGTGAAACAGACGCGCCTCGTAGATACCGCGCGAACGTAACTCGGTGTCGATGCTGGCGTTGAGGTCGAAGGTTTCCGGCAGGAAATACAAGTGACCGTTGACCTGGCTGATTTCCTGGAAGCTCTTGCCGTCTTCGGTCTTCCAGCGCCGTTCGATCTTGCGGTACGGCACCACCAGCATCGGCCCGGTGATTTGCTGGGCAAAGCTGGAGCTTTGGGCAATGTCGCGGACCACGCGATCGCGCTGGTACTGACGGTCCTGGATCAGGCCGCCGATCATGAACAACGGGATCAGCAGCAGGACGATCAGAAAGCCGATAACGGCTAGTTTGTAACTCAGTTTGCGGTTCATGAACGGGACTCCGGTTTCGATGGGCAGAGTCTGCGCAAACGAAATGGAGCCCTTGCGGACTTATATGGAGCCTGTGTGCAGACTGTGTGAAGTTTTCAGCCCAGGCGCCTGGCCGGCAGCCACAAACGCACGCGTACACCCTCCTCGACGTTGGCGACTTCCAGCGTGCCGCCATGCAGTTGCATCACCTCTTCGACGAAGTTAAGCCCCAGCCCGGTGCTCTTGCGCCCGCTGAACGGTCGCGGCAGCGAGTAGAAACGCTCGCTTAGCCGGCCCAGGGCATAGTCAGGAATCGCCTCGCCCTGGTTGAACAGGCTCAAGGCCACGCGCCCCTCGGCGTGCTCCAGCTCGAACACCAGCAAACCGCCCGGCGGGGTGAAATCCAGGGCGTTGTCCAGCAGGTTGGCGATGGCCTGGCGCATCAGGAAGGGATCACATAACAACCGCACGGCGACGGGTACACGCTGACGCACCTGCAGTTCGCCGCTTTCGATCCGCGCGCCCTGGGCCAGCAGCAGCTCGTCGACCAGCGCCGCCAGCGGCACCTGCTGCTGTTCTTCCAGCTCCCGCATCTGCTCGACCTGGGCCAGGTTGAGCAATCGCTCGATCAACTGCTGCATGCGCGCACTTTCGCTCTCGATATTGCCGGCAAAGCGCTGACGCTGCTCATCGCTCATGGGCCCCTGAAGCAGCTCGGAAGCGCCGCGGATCGCCGCCAGCGGGCTTTTCAGCTCGTGAGTCAGGGTGTGCACATAACGTTCGACGTAGTCCTTGCCTTCAAGCTGGGTGCGCATGCGCTCCACCGCTGCCGCCAGTTGCCACAGCTCACCGCCCCGGTAATGGGGCAACGCCGTGCGCTCTCCTTCGCTCACCGCCTGAGCGTAACGGGTCAGCCGGCGCAACGAGCGCGCCAACCACCACGACAGCGCCGCGCCCACCAGCAGGCCAAGGCCGATCAGGCCCAGGCCGAGGTACAGCAGGCGCCGTTCGGAGCGATCGATATAGGGTTGCAGCGACTTGTTCGGCTTGGCCACGGTGACCACGCCAATGATCTTGCCTTCATCAAGGATCGGCGCCGCCACGTGCATCACCGACGACTCCGGGTCGTCCGGGTTGCTGCGGGTCGAGCGTGCGCCGTACTGGCCGCGCAAGGTCAGGTAGACGTCGTTCCAGCGCGAATAATCCTCGCCCACCGCCACGCCGGCGGAGTCGAGCAGCACCTTGCCCTGGGCATCGGTGACGTAAATGCGGTGGTTGACCTGGTTCTTCGACAAGCCCCAGATATCAGCCTTGGGCTGACGCTGGCCGTAGGCGCGCAGCAGCACCGGCAAGCGGCTCTGGCCGAGGGTGCCAGCCTTGACATCGTCGTGGAGGATTTCCGCCAGCAGGTTGGCGGTGTCGACCAGGGTTTCTTCGGTGGACTGGCGCACACCGGGGCGAATCTGCTCGCGCACGGTGCTGAGAATGAAATAGCCGGTCAGCCCGACGAACAGGAAATACACCAGAAAAATCCGGATCCCCAGGCGCATCAGCTGTGACTCGGGCTGTAGCTGTAGCCGAGGCCACGGTGAGTCTGGATCGGCTCGGCGTCGGCAGCCACGCCGCGCAGCTTGGCGCGCAGGCTCTTGATATGGCTGTCAATGCTGCGCTCATAGCCGGCATCGGCAGCAACGCCGACGGCATCAAGCAGTTGCTCGCGGCTGAAAACGCGTTCAGGTTGTTCGAGCAGGCTTTGCAGCAGGCGAAATTCGTGGCGGGTCAGGCTCAGGGCTTGGCCGCGGTAGTGGATCTGCATGCGCAGGGTATCGACCTGGAACAGCTCCGGGGCACTGACAGGCGGCTCGGCGCGTGGCGCCATGCGTTTGAGGATCGCCCGCACCCGGGCCGCCACTTCACGAGGGCTGAAGGGCTTGACCACATAATCATCGGCACCGATTTCCAGGCCTACCACCCGATCGATCTCGCCGTCGCGGGCGCTGAGGAACATCACCGGCACCTCGCTGAAGCGCCGCAGTTGCCGGCAGGTTTCGAAGCCGCTGATATCCGGCAGGCCGATGTCGAGGATGATCAGATCGGCCGGGCGCTGGCGTTGCTGCTCCAGCGCGGCACTGCCGAGGGTCACCCACTCGGTGCTGTGGCCGTCGCCTTGCAGGGCAAAAACCAGCGTATCGGCGATGGCCGCTTCGTCTTCGACAATCAATATGTGGGGCATCTGGAGCTGCAAGCCTCAAGCTACAAGCTTCAAGAAGAAGCGGATCGCGTGAAGTTACACTGAACCGCTTTTTCTTGCAGCTTGTAGCTTAAAGCTTGCAGCTGGAGTTGCTTAGCAGTCCGGTTTGTCAGCCGTAAACCGTCGCGCCGGGTTCACCGCCGCCTTGAACTCGCGCAACGCCTTGGCGCCGATCAGCAACGGATAGTTGAAGCTGCTGCGGTCGGTCAGGTTGACCTCGACGGTACGCTTGACGTCCCCCAGGCACAGCTCCAGGTCAACCACCGGCCGCTTGCTGATTTCAGCGCCCTCGCCGTCTTCCTCTTCATCGGCGCGATTCTTGATCTTGCTGATACGCGCCAGCTTGTGTTCATAGACCTTGCCGTCGGCATCCTTGGTTGCGACACGAAAGCGCACCCAATCTTCACCATCACGGGTGAAGGTTTCGATGTCCTTGGCCGACAGCGAGGCCGTCAGCGCGCCGGTGTCCATCTTGGCCTTGAAGGTCTGGCCACCGACTTCCGGCAGTTTGATGTATTCGTAGCGGCCGTACAGGGTCGGCTCGGCGGCCATGACCGGCAGAGCCAACAGGGACAGCAGTGCAAGTACCGATTTCACAGGATCCGCTTCCTTGAGACAAGACAGTGTTTAGACTGCGAAGGCAGGATAGGTTCGCGCCAATAGCTTATTCAACACAATGTGAAACATTTGTCCGACAGGAGCAGACCAGAGCATTTGGCGTACGCCGACGGGGTGCTTATCATTGCCGACCGCTTACTTGAATATAAGAGTTTTCTTATGCGCCGCTTGCTGACGGGCATTCTTGTGACCTTGCTGTTGCTGCTCAACACCCTGGTCCTGATCGGCCCGCTGATGGTCTTCGCCCTGCTCAAACTGGTCCTGCCCGGCCGCTACCGCGACTATGCCTCATGGGCGGTGATGTGGATCGCCGAAACCTGGGCTGAGATCGACAAACTGATCTTCCGCCTGTGCATCCCGACGGTCTGGGACGTGCGCGGCGCTGCCGAGCTACGCCTCGACACCTCCTACCTGGCAGTCAGCAACCACCAGAGCTGGGTGGATATTCCAGCGCTGATCCAGGTGCTCAACCGGCGCATTCCGTTCTTCAAGTTCTTCCTGAAAAAGGAGCTGATCTGGGTCCCCCTGCTAGGCCTGGCCTGGTGGGCGCTGGACTACCCGTTCATGAAGCGCTACAGCAAGGCCTTCCTCGACCAACACCCCGAGCTCAAGGGCCAGGACCTGGAGATCACCAAGGCTGCCTGCGAGCTGTTCAAGCGCCAACCGGTGACCGTGGTCAACTACCTGGAAGGCACACGCTTCAGCGAAGCCAAGCGCGCCGCCCAGCACTCACCGTTCAAGCATCTGCTCAAGCCCAAGGCCGGCGGCGTGGCCTTCGTGCTGGCGGCGCTGGGCGAACAGCTCGACGCCCTGCTCGACGTCACCATCGTCTACCCCGGCGACAAGGCTCCGGGGTTCTGGGACCTGCTCAGTGGCAACCTGGCGAAAGTGATCATCGACATCCAGGTGCATGAGCTGGACCCTGCACTATGGAGCGGCGATTACGAGAACGACCCGGCCTTGCGCCAGGCCGTGCAGGACTGGGTCAACCAGCTCTGGCACGCCAAGGACGCCCGCATCGAGGCCCTGCGCGCCGAGCTGGGTTGATCAGTCGATGATCGCGTGGGGCAGAAAGCGGCTGCTGTCCTTGGTAATCAGCGAATTGTCTTCGCGAATGCCAATGCCCGCCGGCAGATCGCCGACCACCCAGCTGCCGATCACCGTGTAGCTGTCGCCAAAGCGCGGCAGCGCCTGGAACTGCTGGAGGATGCTCGGGCCGCCGCCATACGGGCCGTCCTCGATCACATGCTGGCCACTGCCGGTGTGGATCTGGATATTGGCGCCTTCGCGCGAGAAGAAGGGTTTGCGCACCCAGCCCTTGCCCAGACTGGCGCCCGGTGTTTGCTCAATGAACGCCGGCAGCAGGTTCGGGTGGCCCTGGTGGCGTTCCCAGAGCAGCGCCAGCATGCCCTTGTTGGAGAGGATCGCCTTCCACGGCGGCTCGACGAACAAGGTGCCGCTGTTGGCAATCGCCGGGCCGTACGGGTCGTGGAAGATATCTTCCCAGGGGTAGAGCTTGAACAGGCTGGGGATCGGCGCGCCAACGTCATCGACAAAGCGCCCGCCACGGCTCAGGCCGATGTCTTCCATGTCCACCAGACGCGCATCCAGCCCGGCGCCCAAGGCGATATCGCGCAGGTACTCGACGGTGCCGCGGTCTTCGATCGAATCTTTTACCGAGGCAAAGTAAAACGGTGTGGCAAAGCTATTGGCGCTCATCACCTGGGTGAGTTTTTCTTCCAGGCTGTTGAACTGGTCGGCATCGACCGGCAGCGCGCCGCGTTGCATCTGCTGCTCCAGCCACAGGTACTGGAAGAAGCTGGCCTCGTACAGTGACGTCGGCGTGTCGTAGTTGGCCTCCAGCAGCTTGGCCGGGCCCTTGCCGTCGTAGCACAGGTCCATGCGCCCATAGAAATGCGGATGGCCGTCGCGCCACGAGCGGCGGATCAGGTCGAAATACTGCGCGGGGATCGCCAGGCGTTCGAGCAGCGCTTCACTGTCGACCACCTCGGCCACCAGCGCCATGCACAGCTCGTGCAGCGCATGGGTCGGTTCCTCAAGGTGCTCTTCGATCTGCCGCAGGCTGAACTGGTAATAAGCCGATTCGTCCCAGTAGGGTTCGTCGCCAAAGGTGTGGAAGTTGAAGCCGAAGTGTTCGGCGGTGGCACGCCAGTCCGGGCGCGGGGCGATGGATACTCGCTTCATCGGCAGGCCTCAGGACGCAAAGCCGCCACGCCCCGAAGCGCGCGAGACAAAGCCGTTGTGGCTGCCAACCGCGAACGGCCGCGCCGAGCCGATCAGCCTGTTCGGCTGGGCCATGGGGATAACCGTTGGATGGGCGCCGCTCACGTGCGCCGGATCGCTGCTGGCCCCTGTGCCCCCGCCGCCACTCAATGCTGCATGCTGCGCGGCTTCGCTGAACGGCTGTGAGGCCGGGTGCGAAGTGTCCAGGCCGGTGTAGTAGTTATGCCGGGCCACCTGCTCGGTCAGGGTGCTGACCTTGAACGCGTTGCGCCCGTCCCGCTCGTGATAGATCGCTTCGGACGAGTAACGCGGGTCGGTATCGGTGTACTCGTAGTAGCGACGCCCGCCGCCAGAGCCACCGCTCGAGGAGGAGCTGTTGGTCGATGAACTACTACTGCCTTCATCCTCATCATCGGCATACACCTGGCGTTCGGTGGTCAGGGCAAAGCCTTCCATCGGCGGGATGTAGTTGTTGGCGTAGCGCCGGTAGTCGCACTTGAAATAGGCCGCTTCACAGCCCTCGGCCGTGACAAAGCGCGGCACGTTGGCGGCATGGTGGTTCTGCGCGGCGACCCAGGCTTGCTGGCACACCTGGCGCGGCACGCCATCCATGACGCAATAGTCGACGTCCTGGTAGCGCTTGGTTTCGCTGATGATTCTGGTTGGCCGGTCGCCACAGGCGGACAGCACCAGGGGCAGACTGCCCAAGGCGACCAGACGAATGGTTTTGCTGCGTTTCATTGTCGATCGTCCCTGATCAGGCGGCGGGGGTCATGCAGGCGGCGTTGAGCAAGCCAATGCCGATCGACACCGCAGCCAGGAGAATGGCCGAGGCTGTCTCCTGGCGGGCAACCCGTTCAGCCATGCCTTTGACGCAGCGGTTGACCACCACGAACGCCAGCAACTGCACCACCGCGGCGATCAGTGCCCAGAGCAGGAAGTCGAGCAGGGAAATCGAATGGGAAATGGCGCTGGCCACCGGAATCGCAAAGCCGATCAGGGCACCGGCCAGGGCGATAGCCGCGGCATTGTTGCCTTCGCGGATCAGGCGCAATTCATTGTAGGGAGTCAGGCGGGTGTAGATGATTGCGTAGAGGGCGAACAGCACGGCGGCGCCGAGCATGTAGACCACAAAACCGAGCACGGCGTCGGCAGGCAACGACATCTTCAGGGCGTCCATGAACATTGCGAATCACACTTCCTTGTAAAACGGGGCGGGACATATAGCACACCGCCCCGCCCGCGCAAATACCTGCCTTAAACGGAAGGTACGCTCGCACCGTTGCCCCACAGGCTGCCCAGGCTCTGCAGCAGCGAGCCGCCGACGCCTTGCTGGCCGAGGTACTGCAGGATCAGCGGGGCAAACTGGCCGATCATGCCGGTGTCCATGCCCAGTGCGCTGAAGGCGTTGTTCAGGTCATTGGTGTCTTTGACATTGCCCAGCGCATTGCTCAGGGCCGAGGACTTGTCGCTGTTGCCCAGCAGCGCGCCCAAGCCAGTCAGGCCGCCCAGGGCCTTCTCGCCGGAGAGCAGGTCGAGGCCGGGTACGGCTTTGCTCAACTGCTCGTAATCGCCGCTGCTGAGCTGATTCCTGGCCAAGCCCAACAGGGCGCCGGTGCCGCCGATGGCTTGTTCGGGGGTGATTTTGAGTTCGCTGCCGAGGGTATTGAGCAGGTTCGCCGAAGCAGCGGGTGCCTGTACCGCGGCATCGCCGCTGTTGCCCTTGGCGGCGTTGTAGACATTGGCCGCGTCATTGAGGCTGAAGCCTGCGAAAACCGGAGTGGCAGCCAGGGCCATCAGGGTGACCAGTGCGAAACGTTTCATCGAAATACCTCGTCAGCCGTTAAGGCAGGGAAAACGAGGGATTGGACCTTGTGGGCGGGGGATTGTTCCGTTGTACCAGGTGGCAGCGGGCTGGCCCCGCGATGCGATGTGACTGACAGACCTCTATCGCGGGGCAAGTCGGGTCGCCGCACGGCCGCTCCCACACCGTGGTTCTACATTTGGTTCAGCTCCCGGTTCTCCAGGGCATCCAGCAAGGCTTCTACCAAGCCCTTGGCCACCTCCACCGAGTGCAAGGTGGACCAGAGAAAGCCCTTGGCTGACTCATCAACCCCTTCAAAAGCCTTGTACCCCGTGTCATAGGCGCAGCGCAGGTACAACGCGATATGTACCAGCGCGTCATGCGGGGCAATACCGGCGTTTACAGAAAAGAGTTGGGGGTGACCGGCGGCACAGTCGCCGAAAGGTTTTTCGAGGGTTGAGCAGAGAGAGGCTGGGGGATCTGGGACAAGTTTTTTCATGATCGGTATCCAATGCGAGTCAGGCTGGCACCGTTCGTTTCCACACGAAAGGTGGCAGCTGTACGCGGGGTGGAAAACCGAGGCATTGGAAAACCCGGCAGACCCGAAGGTCTCCCGCGCACAGCCGCCATAACGACTGCAACCAATACCGTTCAGGTTTCCACACCCGATCGCTGAACCTACAGCGATCGGGAGAGCCTAGAAGGCCGAGTTTCCAAGGGCAATCAGAACGGCATCGACAGACTGCGTAGGTTATTTCCTAGGACCAAAATTAACCAGCCTGGAAACATCCAGAAGTAACACCGCCACCCACCTTTGTGGGAGCGGGCTTGCCCCGCGATGCGATGTGACTGACAGACCTCTATCGCGGGGCAAGCCCGCTCCCACAAAGGTGGGTGGCAACATCAGGATTCAATCGGGTCCACTGTCGCCACCGTCCGGCATCTACCTTGAATATTCACCAACCAAGGAGCCAAGACATGGACAGTCCCGCTTCCCATCGCCTGCGCCGCGGTCGTTTCTCCGAACCCGGCCGTATGTACCTGCTGACCAGCATCACTCGCGACCGAGTGCCAATATTCGACAACTTCCACGCCGCCCGCTGCATTCCCAGGCAGTTTCACCTGGCACAACTCGAAGGCGCCGCTCGCACCTTGGCCTGGGTGGTGATGCCCGATCACGTGCACTGGCTGATCGAACTGCAGCAGGGCTCCTTGGCCTGCCTGATGCGCCGCTTCAAGTCACGCAGCCGCTGTGCGCTGTACAAGCTCGGCACACTGCAAGGCAGGCTGTGGCAGCCTGGGTACCATGATCATGGGTTACGTCGGGAAGAGAATGTATGCGCGGTGGCGCGCTATGTGGTGGCCAACCCGCTGCGGGCCGGGCTGGTGAAGAGGCTGGGAGATTATCCGCATTGGGATGCGGTTTGGCTGTGAAACCCTATCGCGGGGCAAGCCCGCTCCCACAGGCACAGTGGGAGCGGGCTTGCCCCGCGATGTTTTTAGGCGGCGCTGAACAGCTTGTGCGGATCGATGACGAATTTCTTCGGCACGCCGGCATCGAACTCGCCATAGCCTTCAGGCGCCTGATCGAGGCTGATCACCTGCACACCGACCACTTCGGCAATGTTGATGCGGTCCCACATGATCGCCTGCATCAGTTGGCGGTTGTACTTCATCACCGGCGTTTGACCGGTGTGGAAGCTGTGCGACTTGGCCCAGCCGAGACCAAAGCGGATGCTCAGGCTACCGATCTTCGCCGCGGCATCCACCGCGCCCGGGTCTTCGGTGACGTACAGGCCAGGAATACCGATCTTGCCCGCCACCCGCACCACGCCCATCAGCGAGTTGAGCACGGTGGCCGGGGCTTCGTGCTTGGCACCGGCATGGCCGTGACCACGGGCTTCGAAGCCCACGGCATCGACTGCGCAGTCGACTTCCGGCTCGCCCAGCAGGTTGGCGATCTGCTCGTGCAGCGGGGTGTCCTGGGACAGGTCGGCAATTTCGAAACCCTGGGCCTTGGCATGCGCCAGGCGTACCGGATTGACGTCACCGACGATCACCACCGCAGCGCCCAACAGGCGCGCCGAAGCAGCGGCAGCCAGGCCCACCGGGCCGGCACCGGCAATGTACACCGAGCTGCCCGGGCCAACGCCGGCAGTCACCGCACCGTGGTAGCCGGTGGGGAGGATGTCCGACAGGCAGGTCAGATCGCGGATTTTCTCCATGGCCTTGTCGCGGTTCGGCAGTTTCAGCAGGTTGAAGTCGGCGTACGGCACCAGCACGTACTCGGCCTGGCCACCGGTCCAGTCACCCATGTCGACATAGCCGTAGGCGCCACCGGCGCGGGCCGGGTTGACGGTGAGGCAGACGCCGGTGTGTTGCTCTTTGCACGAGCGGCAGCGGCCGCAGGCAACGTTGAAGGGCACCGACACCAGGTCACCGATTTGCAGGTGCTCGACGTCCCTGCCCTTCTCGATCACCTCGCCGGTAATTTCATGGCCCAGGACCAGACCGACCTGGGCGGTGGTACGGCCACGGACCATGTGCTGGTCGGAGCCACAGATGTTGGTGGAGACCACCCGCAGAATCACCCCGTGCTCGATCTTGCGACCGCGCGGGTCCTGCATTTTCGGGTAGTCAATCTTCTGCACCTCGACCTTGCCAGCGCCGAGATACACCACACCACGATTACCAGACATGCTTTTACCTCGCTAAAGTTTGTTGTTATGTAGCGGTGCAAAGTGCGCTGCCCGGGGGCGGCGCTGTGTTACTGGAATCTTTGTTCCGACTCGAGGGCCTCATCGCTGGCAAGCCAGCTCCCACAGGTCCGGTGTATGCAGTACCTGTGGGAGCTGGCTTGCCAGCGATGGCGGCCGTCAGAGCACTACCGTTCTGTTGGCGTTGAGGAAAACCCGCCGCTCAATGTGATACCCCACCGCCCGCGCCAAGGTCAGGCACTCGATATCGCGGCCCTTGGCAATCAGGTCTTCGGGATAATGGCTGTGATCCACCGCCTCGACGCCCTGGGCGATGATCGGGCCTTCGTCGAGGTCGTTGTTGATGTAGTGCGCGGTGGCGCCCACCAGTTTCACGCCCTTGTTGTAGGCCTGGTGATACGGCTTGGCGCCCTTGAAGCCGGGCAGCAGCGAGTGATGGATGTTGATCGCCCAGCCGTCGAGCTTGCGGCACAGCTCTGGCGACAGCACCTGCATGTAGCGGGCAAGGATCACCAGCTCCGCGCCGGACGCCTCGATCACCTGCAGCACCTTGCGCTCCTGCGCCGGTTTGTCATGAGGCTCGAGGGCAAAGTGGTAATAGGGAATACGGTGCCAGTGGGCCAGGGGCTCGAGGTCCGGGTGGTTGGAAATCACCGCCACCACGTCCATGCTCAACTGGCCGATACGCTGGCGATAGAGCAGGTCGTTGAGGCAGTGATCGGCCTTGGACACCATGATCACCACTTTCGGCCGGTGCTTGGGTGCGGTCAGCTCGAACAGCATGCCGAACGCATCGCCCCGCTCGGCAAGCCCTGCGCGAAAGCTGGCCTCGTCGAAGTCATCCGGCTGGCGGAACTCCACGCGAATGAAGAAGCGCCCGGACAGTCGGTCATCGAACGAATGATGCTCGGTGACGTAGCAGTGCTGCTCGTACAGGTAGCGCGTCACCACGTCCACCGTTCCGAGCAAGCTCGGGCAGTCGGCGGTGAGAATCCAGGTGTCCGGTGCACGACTCATGGCATTGCTCCTTAGGCCTGAATGCTCAGGCCATACTCGGCAGAGGCGTCCTGCAGCCACAGCCACCAGTAATCGGAGAAACTGCGGCGGATCAGCAGCTCCCAGGTTTCTTCACCGGTACGGCGGATCACCAGTTGCGACTTGGCGAACACCGTGCCGACTGCCTTGCCCACCGGGAAGTTATTTGGATGGACATCATAGCTGGTGGATTTCATCAGCACGTCGCGCACGTTGGGGCCGCTCAGTTCCAGCAGGGTTTGCCCGCCGCTGACGTTGACGATTTGAATGTGCAGGCCATCGAGGGCATCGCGCAGTTTTTGCTCGACGGCAAATTCCTCGCCGCCGGGAACGATCAGCAGCCACTCATCCGGGCCCAGCCATTGCAGCGATGTCTCGCCGTTGGCGACCACGGTCAGGGCCACCGGCAGCTCCAGGCCCAGGGCCTTGAACACGCCGCCGGCGAAGGCCGGATCCTTGCCATCGCCACGAATGGTCAGGTGGCCGAGGAGTTTTTTCTCGCGCAGGGTCACCCCGGCGTTCTTGCGGCCCTTGCCGACCAGGCTGGGCAGGTCGGCATGGTGCAGTGGTGTTTCAGCCTTGGCGTCGTTGCCGGGGCGTTGCTGGTAGACGTTGATCGTGCTCATTACACACCTGCCTTGAATTCTGTGGACCTGGTAACGCGATCCCTGTGGGAGCTGGCTTGCCAGCGATGGGAGCCCCGCAAGGCTTCGCCTTGCATCGCGGGCAAGCCCGCTCCCACAGGTACTGCATCAACCTTGCGTTAGATGTTCTGCCGCTCGCCCTTCGGATCGAAGAACACCGAAGAACAGATCTCCGCCTCGATCACGCTGCCATCGGCCTGGGGCGAGTAGACCCGCTCGCCGATGCGCTTGAGCCCGCCCTTGACCACGCCCATGGCGAACGAATACCCCAGGGAGTTGCTGGCGTAGCTGGAAGTAACGTGACCGACCATGTCCATCGGGATCGGTTGTTTCGGGTCAAACACCAGTTGCGCGCCTTCGGGCAGCCATGTGTTCGGGTCGACCGGCTTGAGCCCGACCAGTTGCTTGCGGTTCTCGCGCACGCAATCTTCGCGGTTCATCCCGCGCCAGCCGATCCACGAGAACGGTTTGGTACGGCCGACACACCAGCCCATGTTGAGGTCGTCCGGGGTCATCGAGCCGTCAGTGTCCTGGCCGACGATGATGAAGCCCTTCTCGGCCCGCAGTACGTGCATGGTTTCGGTGCCGTACGGAGTCAAGTTGTATTGCTTGCCGGCAGCGACGATCTTCTCCAGCACGCCCATGGCGTAGTTGGCCTGGACGTTGACTTCGTACGACAGCTCGCCAGTGAACGAAATGCGGAACACCCGCGCCGGCACACCGCCGACCAGGCCTTCCTTCCAGGTCATGAACGGGAAGGCGTCCTTGTCCAGGTCGATATCGGTCACTTCGCTGAGCAGCTTGCGGCTGTTGGGGCCCGACAGGGTCAGGGTCGCCCAGTGGTCGGTGACCGAGGTGAAGTACACCTTCAAGTCTGGCCATTCGGTCTGCTGGTAGATCTCCAGCCACTGCAACACCCGCGCCGCGCCACCGGTGGTAGTGGTCATGATGAAGTGGTTATCGCCGACGCAGGCGGTGACGCCGTCGTCAAAGACCATGCCGTCTTCCTTGCACATCAGGCCGTAGCGGGCCTTGCCGACGTCGAGCTTGGTCCAGGCGTTGGTGTAGATGCGGTTGAGGAATTCACGCGCGTCCGGACCCTGGATGTCGATCTTGCCCAGGGTCGAGGCATCGAGCAGGCCGACGCTGTCACGCACCGCCTTGCATTCACGGGCCACGGCGGCATGAATGTCTTCGCCGTTGCGCGGGAAGTACCACGGGCGCTTCCACTGGCCAACGTCTTCGAACTCGGCGCCGTTCTTCACATGCCAGGCATGCAGGGCGGTAAAGCGCACGGGCTCGAACAGGTGGCCACAGTGCCGGCCCGCCACCGCACCGAAGGTGATCGGCGTGTAGTTGGGGCGGAACATGGTGGTGCCCATTTCCGGGATGGTGATGCCCATGGAGCGGGCGGCAATCGCCAGGCCGTTGATGTTGCCGAGCTTGCCCTGGTCGGTACCAAAGCCCAGGGCGGTGTAGCGCTTGACGTGCTCGACCGACTCGAAGCCTTCGCGGGTGGCCAGTTCGATGGCCGCGGCGGTGACGTCGTTCTGCTGGTCGACGAACTGCTTCGGCGCCCGTGCGGTGTTCTTGTCGTGGGGCACTTGGAACAGCGCCACCGTGGGCTCTTCCTGACGCGCCAGGACTTTCGGGATCACCCCCAGCGCGGCCTTGAAGCCGGCTTCGGTGGCGGCGCGCACGCCGCCTTCAAAACCATCGGCGAGGGTGTCGGCGAGGGCGAACACACCGTTGATGCCGCCCACGCACACACGTTTCTGCGGCGCTTCACCCGGCACGAAACCGAGGATGTCTTCACGCCAGATCGGCTTGCCGCCCAGGTGCGAAGCCAGGTGCACCACCGGGCTGTAGCCGCCGGAGGTCGCCACCAGGTCGCAGTCCAGCCACTCGCCGGGGCTGGTGACTTTATGGGTTTTGACGTCGATGGCCGCCACACGGGCAGCGGTGACGTGCTTGCTGCCACGGGACTCGATCACCGCGCTGGAGGTCAGGATGCGGATGCCTTTGGCCCGCGCCTCCTCTACCAGTGAACCACGTGGGTTGTGGCGGGCATCGGCGACGGCGACCACTTTCAGGCCGGCGTCGTGCCAGTCCAGGGCCACGCGATAGGCATGGTCGTTGTTGGTCGACAGCACCAGCTTGCGCCCCGGCGCCACGCCGTAACGGCGCACGTAGGTCGATACCGCACCGGCAAGCATGTTGCCCGGCACATCGTTGTTGCCATACACCAGCGGCCGCTCATGGGCGCCGGTCGCCAGCACCACACGCTTGGCGCGTACCCGGTGCATGCGCTGACGCACCTGGCCGATCGGCGCGTGATCACCGAGGTGGTCAGTCAGACGCTCGTGAATGGTGAGGAAGTTGTGGTCGTGGTAGCCGTTGACCGTCGCCCGTGGCAACAGGGTGACTTCCGGCAATTCCTTGAGCTCGGCCACGACTGCCGCGACCCAGTCGGTGGCCGGTTTGCCATCGAGGGTTTCACGGCTGTCGAGCAGGCTGCCGCCGAACTCTTCCTGTTCATCGGCGAGGATCACCCGCGCGCCGCTGCGGCCAGCGGCCAATGCTGCGGCCAGGCCGGCAGGGCCTGCGCCCACCACCAGTACGTCGCAGTGGTGGTTCATGTAGTCGTAGCTGTCCGGGTCGTTTTCCAGCGGCGCCCGGCCAAGGCCTGCGGCTTTGCGGATGTACTTCTCGTAGGTCATCCAGAACGACTGCGGGTACATGAACGTCTTGTAGTAGAAGCCCGGCGGCATCAGCTTGCCGCCGACCTTGCCGAGAATGCCCATGACGTCGTTGTTCACATTCGGCCAGCCGTTGGTGCTGGTGGCGACCAGGCCGGCGTACAGCGCCTGCTGGGTGGCGCGCACGTTGGGCACCTGGGTGGCTTCGGTGGCGCCGATCTGCAGGATGGCGTTGGGCTCTTCGGAGCCTGCGGCGATGATCCCGCGGGGGCGCGAGTACTTGAAGCTGCGCCCGACGATGTCGACGCCGTTGGCCAGCAGTGCCGCGGCCAGGGTGTCACCGGCAAAACCCTGGTAGGTCTGGCCGTTGAAGGTGAAGTTCAAAACCTTGCTGCGGTCGATGCGACCACCATTGGACAGGCGATAGACCTGGCTCATACCTTTTCTCCCTGACCACTGACTGCCAACTGCGGGCTGGTGCTTTTGCCGGTGACCTGCGGCGTGGCGCCGATCGGATAGGTTTCCAGAATTTCGTAGGTCAGCGTGTCACGCGTGGCATTGAAGTACTGGCGGCAACCGGCGGCGTGAATCCACAGCTCGTGGTGCAGGCCGCGGGGGTTGTCGCGGAAGAACATGTAGTCGCCCCACTCCTCGTCGGAGCAGGCGTTGGGGTCCAGCGGCCGGGGAATGTGCGCCTGGCCTGCGGCATGGAACTCCTCTTCGGAGCGCAGCTCGCCGCAGTGGGGACAGAAGATATGCAACATGGGGATTTCTCCTGTTAGTGGGCGACAGCGGCGGCGCCGTGTTCGTCGATCAGTGCACCGTTGTGGAAACGGTCAATGGAAAAGGGTTTGGCCAGCGGGTGCATTTCGCCCTTGGCCAGGCTTGCGGCAAACACGTTGCCCGAGCCCGGGGTGGCCTTGAAGCCGCCGGTGCCCCAGCCGCAGTTGAAGAACATGTTCTTCACCGGGGTCTTGGAGATGATCGGGCAGGCGTCCGGCGTGGTGTCGACGATGCCGCCCCACTGGCGGTTCATGCGTACCCGCGAGAGGATCGGGAACATTTCGACGATGGCCTGCAGGGTGTGCTCGATCACCGGGTACGAACCGCGCTGGCCATAGCCGACCCAGCCGTCGATACCGGCGCCGATGACCAGGTCGCCCTTGTCCGACTGGCTGATGTAACCATGCACGGCGTTGGACATGATCACGCTGTCGATGATTGGCTTGAGCGGCTCGGATACCAGTGCCTGCAGCGGATGCGACTCGATCGGCAAGCGGAAGCCGGCGAGCTTGGCCATGTGTCCGGAGTTACCGGCCGTGACCACGCCAACACGCTTGGCGCCGATAAAGCCCTTGTTGGTCTCGACCCCGATGACCACGCCGTTTTCCTTGCGAAAGCCGATCACTTCGGTTTGCTGGATCAGGTCCACGCCCAGGGCGTCGGCGGCGCGGGCAAAGCCCCAGGCCACGGCGTCGTGACGGGCAACGCCGCCACGCCGTTGCACGGTGGCACCGATGATCGGGTAGCGGGTGTTCTTCGAGCAGTCCAGGTAAGGGATCTCTTCGGCCACCTGCCGGGCGTTGAGCAGCTCGCCATCGACACCGTTGAGACGGTTGGCACTGACCCGGCGCTCGGAATCACGCATGTCTTGCAAGGTGTGGCACAGGTTGTAGACACCGCGCTGGGAGAACATCACGTTGTAGTTGATGTCCTGCGACAGCCCTTCCCAGAGCTTCATCGCATGCTCATACAGGTGCGCCGACTCGTCCCACAGGTAGTTGGAGCGGACGATGGTGGTGTTGCGCGCGGTGTTGCCGCCACCCAGCCAGCCCTTCTCGACCACTGCCACGTTGGTGATGCCATGTTCCTTGGCCAGGTAGTAGGCGGTGGCCAGGCCGTGCCCGCCACCACCGACGATGACCACGTCGTAGACTTTTTTCGGGGTGGGCGTGCGCCACATGCGCTGCCAGTTTTCGTGGTGGCTGAGCGAGTGCTTGAAGAGGCCGAAGCCTGAGTAACGTTGCATAGTCTTTACTCCTGGACCACTCAGCGGTAAACCGGAAAATCTGCACAGAGTGCCGACACGTTCTTCGCAACATCGGCCTCGACATCGGCATCACCGAGGTTATCGAGGATGTCGCAGATCCAACCGGCCAGTTCCACGCACTGGCTGACCTTGAAGCCGCGGCTGGTGACCGCCGGGGTGCCGATCCGCAGGCCGGAGGTGACGAACGGCGACTGTGGGTCGTTGGGCACGGCGTTCTTGTTGACGGTGATGTGGGCGCGGCCCAGGGCGGCGTCGGCATCTTTACCGGTCAGGCCCTGGCGAATCAGGCTGACCAGGAACAGGTGGTTGTCGGTACCGCCGGAGACCACGTCATAGCCACGCTTGACGAACACCTCGGCCATGGCCTGGGCGTTGTCGATCACTTGCTGCTGATAGGTCTTGAAGCCAGGCTCCAGCGCTTCCTTGAAGCACACCGCCTTGGCAGCGATCACGTGCATCAGCGGGCCGCCCTGGGCGCCGGGGAATACCGCGGCGTTGAGTTTTTTCTCGATCTCTTCGTTGCTGCGCGCCAGGATCAGGCCGCCGCGCGGGCCGCGCAGGGTCTTGTGGGTGGTGGTGGTGACCACGTCAGCGTACGGCAGCGGGTTGGGGTACAGGCCAGCGGCCACCAGACCGGCAACGTGAGCCATGTCGACGAACAGGTAGGCACCGACTTTGTCGGCAATCTGACGAAAGCGTGGGAAATCGAGGGTTTTCGAGTAGGCCGAGAACCCGGCGACGATCATCTTCGGCTTGTGCTCCACCGCCAGGCGCTCGACTTCGTCGTAGTCGATCAGCCCGGTGCTGGTGTCGATGCCGTACTGCACGGCGTTGTACAGCTTGCCCGAGGACGACACCTTGGCACCGTGGGTCAGATGGCCGCCGTGGGCCAGGCTCATGCCCAGAATGGTGTCGCCAGCCTGCAGCAGGGCCAGGTACACGGCGCTGTTGGCCGAGGAGCCGGAATGCGGCTGGACGTTGGCGTAATCGGCGCCGAACAACTGCTTGGCGCGGTCGATGGCCAGTTGCTCGACTTTATCCACATGCTCGCAACCGCCGTAATAGCGCTTGCCCGGGTAGCCTTCGGCGTATTTATTGGTCAGGCCGCTGCCCTGGGCCTGCATGACACGCTTGCTGGTGTAGTTTTCCGAGGCGATCAACTCGATGTGATCTTCCTGGCGTTGCTCTTCGGCATTGATCGCCGCCAGCAGTGCATCGTCGTAACCCTGGATCTGGTCTTGCTTGCTGAACATCGCAGTTTCTCCCGGCAGCGGCATCGGTTCTTGTCGGGCAATTGCCCTTTTCAGCGATGGTATGACCGACGCAGACAGCCCAGATGCCTACGGACGCCACGCAAAGGTGCGTTTACGACATGGGGGCCGATGTCGCCTGCATCGCTGGCAAGCCAGCTCCCACACGGTCACTGTGGGAGCTGGCTTGCCAGCGATAGGCGGCCACCCGGAACTTGGTTTAGAGTGCTCACCTGCGTCGTTCACAGGAAAGTGTCATGACAGATCAAAGCCAGCAATTCGCCAGCGACAACTACTCAGGTATCTGCCCGGAAGCCTGGGCCGCCATGGAAAAAGCCAACCAGGGCCATGAGCGCGCCTACGGCGACGACCAATGGACGGCACGCGCCTCGGAGTATTTCCGCAAACTGTTCGAAACCGACTGCGAAGTGTTCTTCGCCTTCAACGGCACCGCGGCCAACTCGCTGGCGCTGTCGTCGCTGTGCCAGAGCTATCACAGCGTGATCTGCTCGGAGACCGCCCACGTCGAGACCGACGAATGCGGTGCGCCGGAGTTCTTCTCCAACGGCTCCAAGCTGCTTACCGCACGCAGCGAAGCTGGCAAGCTGACCCCCGACTCGATCCGCGAAGTGGCGCTCAAGCGCCAGGACATCCACTACCCCAAACCGCGCGTGGTGACCATCACCCAGGCCACCGAGGTCGGTAGCGTCTATCGCCCGCACGAACTCAAGGCGATCAGCGCCACCTGCAAGGAACTGGGCCTGAACCTGCACATGGACGGCGCGCGCTTCAGCAACGCCTGCGCATTCCTTGGCTGCACGCCGGCTGAGCTGACCTGGAAATCCGGGGTCGATGTGCTGTGCTTTGGCGGCACCAAGAACGGCATGGCGGTGGGCGAGGCGATCCTGTTCTTCAACCGCCAGCTGGCCGAAGACTTCGACTACCGCTGCAAGCAGGCTGGGCAACTGGCATCGAAGATGCGCTTCCTCTCGGCGCCCTGGGTCGGCCTGCTGGAAGACGGCGCCTGGCTGCGCCATGGCGTGCATGCCAACCGCTGCGCGCAATTGCTCTGCGAGCTGGTGCGCGATGTGCCAGGGGTTGAGCTGATGTTCCCGGTGGAGGCCAACGGCGTGTTCCTGCAGATGTCGGAACCGGCGCTGGAAGCCTTGCGCAACAAGGGCTGGCGTTTCTACACCTTTATCGGTAGCGGTGGCGCGCGGTTCATGTGCTCGTGGGACACCGAAGAAGCGCGGGTACGTGAGCTGGCGGCGGATATTCGTGCGGTAATGGGCGCCTGACGACGCCATCGCCGGCAAGCCGGCTCCCACAGGTACGGCATGCACCTTACTTGTGGGAGCTGGCTTGCCAGCGATGAACTCACCCCCGATTTAAAGCCTGAACCCACCCATCTGCCGCGCCAGATCATCGGCCAAGCCGCGTAGTGCCTGACACTCCTGCCGACAGCCCTGCACATCCACCGCCGTCTCCCGCGCCAGGTCGGATATCCCCTGCACGGTGCGGTTGATCTCCTCGGTGACCGCCGACTGCTCTTCGGTCGCCGTCGCCACCTGATGGTTCATGTCACTGATGTGCTCGACCTGATCGGTGATGGTGCCCAGCGAAGCGCCGGTCTGCTGGCTCGACTCCACCCCCGTTCCGGTCGCTGCCTGGCCGGCCTGCATCGACGCGACCGCACTGCCCGCGCCGTGCTTGAGGCGCAGGATCATCTGCTGCACTTGATCGGTGGACACCTGAGTACGCCGCGCCAGGGTCCGTACTTCGTCAGCGACCACGGCAAAGCCGCGGCCCATCTCGCCCGCCCGCGCCGCCTCGATGGCCGCGTTGAGCGCCAGCAGGTTGGTCTGTTCGGAGATGCTGCGGATCACCGCCAAGACTTCGTCAATCGAGGCGACTTCCGTCGCCAGTTCACTCACCGCACTGGCCGCCTGGCCAATCTCGTCGGACATGCCCTCGATATGGGCAATTGAGCGGCGCACCACTTCGCGGGCCTGCAGCGCTTCGCTGCGCGCGGTTTCCGACGCCACGGCGGCGTTGCCGGCATTCTGCGCTATGTCTTGAACGGTCAGGCCCATCTCATGCACGGCAGTGGCGACCATTTCGGTCATTTCCTGCTGGCGGCCGGAGCGTTCGGCGGTGTTGTCCACCACTTGCGTCACTTGCGCCACCGACGCGCGCAAGCGTTCGCTGGTGTTCAACACTTCGCCGATCAGGTCACGCTGGCTGTCGAGAAAACGGTTGAAACCACGGGCCAGGTCGCCCAGTTCGTCAGCGCGGTTTTCGTCCAGGCGCTGGGTCAGGTCGCCGCCGCCATTGCCGATGGCCATCAAGGCGCCGGTCACGCGGCGGATGGGACGGACGATGCCGCGTGCCAGCAGCACCACCAGCAACAGCGATACCAGCGCGACCGCTGCACCAATCAGGCTAGTCAGCCAGACGGTCTCACGCACCTGGGCATAGATCTGTGCTTCTGCCACCTCGGCGACCAGGGTCCAGTTGAGGTCACGCAGCGGTAGGCTGAGGGCCAGATAGCCCTCGCCATCGCGCTCGAAGCGGCTACTGTGCAGGCCCTGTTCACGGCTCAGGACCACCTTGGCAGCCTCGCCACCGATCTGCTCGGCAAGCTGCTTCTTACCGCTGAACGCCGACTGCGGATGCACCTGGATCAAACCGTCGCCGCGCACCAGCATCACCCGCCCACGTTCGCCGAAGCTGAAGTTGTGGATCAATTCGGAGAGTTCGGTCATACGCAGGCCAAGCCCGGCGATACCCACCAGTTGGCCGGCTTTCTCCACCCGATAGTCGATGAACAGCGCCAGTTCGCCGGTGCTGCCGTCGGTGTCGATGTTCAGCAGGCGCGGGTTGCCACTGTCGATAAAGCCGAAAAACCACTTATCCGCCGGGTTGCTGCGGCTGAGGGTGCGGTCCAGGCCTTTCTCGTTGTAATAGTGGTTGCTCGCCGTAGCGGCAAACAACGCGGTAAAGGCATGGTTCTGTTTGCGCAGGGCTTCGAGGTACTCGATAAATTGCGGCGCCTGGGCGCTGTCTTCCCCCGCCGCCAGCCAATCGCGCAGCAACGTGTTGTTGGCAATGTCGGCCGCCGCCGTCAACGGTCGGCCAAGCATGCGTTCGATGTCGTTACGAATCGCCTCAATGCTCGCCGGCAAGGCGGTGTCGACCAGGTAACGCTCGGTCAGCCGATTGACCGCCACGCTGTAGATGCCGACCACGATCAGAATGCTCAGCAACAGCGCTGCGCCCATGCTTGCGATCAATTGCCACTGGATACTGCGCCGCCAGAACTGCATGTATTTCCCCTGGGTAAATAAGCCCTGTAGTGCAAGAGACAGGCCAATTGTATACAACAGGAAATACAATCCACAGCAATGCCGGCCCACCCTCCCGAAGGTGGTGAGCTGGCAAAAAGGTCTAGCGAGGGGTTTGACGCGATCAGCTGTTACTGATGGTCCGGGCAATCACATCGACCGTGGCGTTGACTTGCTCTTGGTAACGGTCGAGGGCCTGCTGGTGCTGCTGTTGCAGTTCGATCTGCTGCGAGCACAGGTTGAGGGCTGCCAGTACCAGCAGCTTGTCACCGATCAGGGTCGGGTATTTACGCTTGGTATCGGCCAATGAAGCATTGAGCATTTGCACTGCTTGCGCCAGCGCCTGCTCCTGGCCTTCGGGGGCCTTGATCGAATAATCGCTGCCGAGGATCGACACGACATTGATCGGCTGCGCTGAGGTTCTCATGCGTTCACGGTACCAACGCTGGCACGCTCAACCAGGGCCTGGATGCGTGCGGCAGTAGCGCCCTGCTTTTCTTCCTGCTCCAGCAGGCTCAGTTGCAGGCTGTCGTTTTCGTCTTTGGCCTGGGCCAGTTCGGCGCTGATCTGCGCGTTGCGCTCGGTCAGTTCCTGATTCTTCTGCACCAGGTCGCTGACCAGTTGCTCCAGTTGACTAAGGGAAGTTTCCAACATGATTGCCTTCTCGGGGTGTTTCAGGGGGCGCACACGATAAAGAAAAGTCCGCGTGCTCGCCAGGGATATCGGGTTTAGACACGTCGGCCTGGTGCAGATTGACCCACCGATGTCGGTCAGGTTCCCCGTTTTGCCTACCACCGGTCAGGAAAAAAGATAGCTGGCTCACAATTTTGTCGTCGTCGGCTCAAGTCTTTACCCGGCCGACCGATAGGCATGGCAGTCCTGATTCTGGCGCACGGTTCGCGTGCCCTTTTCCCTTCCTGGATACCACCATGTCCCTACGCAATATGAATATCGCCCCGCGCGCGCTTCTGGGCTTTGCTCTGATCGGTGCACTGATGCTGGCCCTGGGTCTGTTCGCCCTGAACCAGATGAGCAAGATTCGCCAGGCCGGCGAAACCATTGAGAACTCGACGGTGCCGAGCATCACCAACCTCGACCAGTTGACCCAGCTGACCCTGCGCCTGCGCACCCTGTCGTACCGCCTGCTGCTCAACCGCGAAGCCGACACCCTGCAGGCCACCCTCAAGCTGGTCGACCAGCGCAACCAGCAGATCGATGACGCGCGCCGGGTGTACGAGCCGCTGATCTCCGGCAGCCAGGAACGCGCCGCCTACAACCAGTACGTGCAGTTGCTGAGCCAGTACCGCCAACTGGAAAACCGCATGCGCCTGGCATCGCAGAACAATGACCTGGACAGCCTGCGCAATCTGATCAACCGCGACATGCTCGACAGCTCCGAGCAGATCAACAGCGTCATGGATCAACTGATCAGCATCAATACCGAGCAGACCCGCGAGATCAACCGCACCGCTGCCGACCAGTATTCCAGTGCGGTCGCTCTGGTGATCGGGCTGCTGCTGGCCGCCACCGCCTTGACCCTGGTCTGCGCGCTGCTGCTGACCCGCAGTATCGTCAAGCCGATCGACGAGGCCCTGCAGGCTGCCGAGCGTATCGCCGAAGGCGACCTGACCCGCAGCATCCAGGCCGAAGGCCAGGACGAAGCGGCGCGCCTGCTCAAAGCCATGGCCAAGATGCAGAACAAGCTGCGCGATACCCTGCAGCAGATCTCCGGCTCCGCGACCCAACTGGCGTCGGCGGCTGAAGAGCTGAATAGCGTCACCGACGAAAGCGCCCGTGGCCTGCAGCAGCAGAACAACGAAATCGAACAGGCCGCCACCGCCGTCACCGAGATGACCAGCGCCGTGGAAGAAGTGGCACGCAATGCCGTGAGCACCTCGGAAGCCTCCAAGGAAGCCACCCGCTCGGCCGGCGACGGCCGTGACCTGGTGATGGAAACCGTCAGCGCCATCGAGCGCATGAGCACCGACGTGCAAGGCACTGCCGAACTGATCGGCAACCTGGCGGAAGAATCGCGCGATATCGGCAAAGTGCTCGACGTGATTCGCGGCCTGGCCGACCAGACCAACCTGCTGGCCCTGAACGCCGCCATCGAAGCGGCCCGTGCCGGTGAGGCCGGTCGCGGCTTTGCCGTGGTCGCTGATGAAGTACGCGCCCTGGCTCACCGCACCCAGCAGTCGACCAGCGAAATCGAACGGATGATCGGCAGCATCCAGGGCGGCACCGAGCAAGCGGTCAACTCCATGCGCAACAGCACCGAGCGTGCCGAGTCGACCCTGAACATCGCCCGCGGCGCCGGCCTGGCGCTGGAAACCATCACCGGTGCGGTGGCCGAGATCAACGAGCGCAACCTGGTGATCGCCAGCGCGGCCGAAGAGCAGGCCCAGGTCGCCCGCGAAGTGGACCGCAACCTGGTCAACATCAACGACCTGTCGGTGCAGTCGGCCACCGGCGCCCACCAGACCAGCGCAGCGAGCGCCGAACTGTCGCGCCTGGCGGTGGACCTGAGCGGGCTGGTGGCACGTTTCAGCGTGTAACGCAAACGCATCGCGGGTCAAGTCGCTACTCAGTACTCGATCCGCACATCCCCTTTCGGTACGCTGCAGCACGAAAGGATATAGCCTTCGGCGACGTCTTCATCGGTGATGCCGCCGTTGTGCTCCATCTCCACTTCCCCGCCCAGCTTGAGCACCTTGCAGGTGCCGCAGATGCCCATGCCGCAGGCCTTGGGGATCATCAGGCCGAGCTTGGCCGCCGCCGCGTGCACGGTCTCGCCCGGGGCCACGCGGATGCTCTTGCCGGTGGCGGTGAACTCCACCTGGTGCAGGTCGCCGGCGTTCAGCTCGGCGGCTTCAGCGGCCTGTTCGGCGTGCTCGACGGCATCGGCCTTGACCTCGGCCGGGGTCGCGCCGAACGACTCCTCATGGTAGCGGCTCATGTCGTAGCCGCTGCCTTCCAGCAAGCGCTTGACCGCGTTCATGTACGGCGTCGGGCCACAGCAGAAGATCTCCCGTTCCATATAGTCCGGGGCGATCAACTCCATGAGTTTCTGGTTCAGGTAGCCGCGGTAGCCCGCCCAGGGCTCGCCCAGGCCGTGCTTCTCGCAAATGATGTGCAGGCTGAAGTTGTCGATCCGCGAGGCCATGTGCTCCAGCTCGCGGTGATAGATGATGTCTTTCGGCGAGCGCGCGCTGTGGACGAAAACCATGTCGACATTGCCGTTGGTGTCGTAGAACCAGCGGGCCATGGACATCACCGGGGTGATGCCGACGCCGCCGCTCAGGTACAGCACCTTGGGGCTGGGGAAGTCGATGGCGTTGAACAGCCCCACCGGTCCGTGCACCGCCAGCTCCTGGCCTTCGTGCAGGGTGTCGTGCAGCCAGTTGGAAACCTTGCCACCGGGTACACGCTTGATGGTCACCGAGAAGCTGTAAGGCACCGACGGTGAACTGGAGATGGTGTAGGAACGCATGATCGGCTCGCCGTCGATCTCCAGCTCCAGGGTAACGAACTGCCCGGGCTTGAAGAAGAACATGATCGGCTGGTCGGCCATGAAACAGAAGGTGCGCACATCCCAGGTTTCCTGGATCACCTTGACGCAACGCACGATATGGCGGCCGTTGGCCCAGGTCTGGGTGCTGACCGGATTGAGGAAGCTGTTGGACATGCTCGTCTCCACGGCCGACTGCGGCCTGATGGCTGCGATTCTGCGCAAGCCGCGCAGGCGACACTTACCTATCCGCGACATTGGCGTGCTTATCGCGACCAGCCCCCGGCTACAGGGGCTGGCGCGTCGGAAACGGATCTGATCATGTCGCCCATGGATATGGTTCATGCGCACTTCGAACGCACACTCCATCGCAAATGATCCTGCTGTATTTGAGCCTTGCGTCGCCATAACAACGATTAGCCACTTTCACCGGCCACAAGCACTGGCCATGAGGACCTACACGATGGACGTCACCGCAACTTTGAGTCTGGGCGATCCACTGGAACCTGCACGCAAGGCCACCGCCGAGATGCTGCAGAGCCGCGAGCGGACCTTCTCGCTGCCACAGCCGTTCTACTGCGACGAGCGCCTGTTCCAGATCGACATGGAAGAGATCTTCCAGAAGGAATGGCTGATCGCCGGGATGACTTGCGAAATCCCGACCAAGGGCAACTTCATCACCCTGCAGATCGGCAAGAACCCGATCCTGGTGGTGCGCGGCGCCGAAGGCCAGGTGCATGCCTTCCACAACGTCTGCCGCCATCGCGGTTCGCGCCTGTGCACCAGCGACAAGGGCAAGGTCGCCAAGCTGGTCTGCCACTACCACCAGTGGACCTACGAGCTGGACGGCCGCCTGCTGTTCGCCGGCACCGAGATGGGCGCCGACTTCGACATGAAGCAGTACGGGCTCAAGCCTGTGAACGTCAAGACCGCCGGTGGCTACATCTTCATCAGCCTGGCTGAAAACCCGCCAGCGATCGATGACTTCCTCGCCACCCTGAACCACTACATGGAACCCTACGACATGGAGAACACCAAGGTGGCGGTGCAAACCACCTTGATGGAAAAGGCCAACTGGAAGCTGGTGCTGGAAAACAACCGCGAGTGCTACCACTGCAGCGGCTCGCACCCTGAACTGCTGAAAACCCTGCTGGAATGGGACGACGTCACCGACCCGCGCGCAGACCAGGCGTTCAAGGACCACGTCGCGGCCTCCGCCGCCGCCTGGGATGCCGAGAAGATCCCCTACGCCCACGCCAGCTTTGGCCTGCGCAACCGCATCGTGCGCATGCCACTGCTCAAGGGCACGGTATCGATGACCCTGGACGGCAAGCAGGGCTGCCAGAAGCTCATGGGCCGGATCAAGAACCCGGACCTCGGCTCGATGCGCATCCTGCACCTGCCGCACTCGTGGAACCACTGCATGGGCGATCACATGATCGTCTTCACCGTGTGGCCGATCAGCGCCCAGGAGACCATGGTCACGACCAAGTGGCTGGTGCACAAGGATGCGGTTGAAGGTGTGGATTACGACCCGGCGCGCATGCGTCAGGTGTGGGATGCCACCAACGACCAGGACCGGCGCCTGGCGGAAGAGAACCAGCGCGGGATCAACTCGACGGCGTACCAGCCGGGGCCTTATTCGAAGACCTACGAGTTTGGTGTGGTGAACTTTGTCGATTGGTACAGCGAGCGGATGCTGAGCAACCTGGGGGCGGCGCCGGCGCCTTATCTGAAGGGTGTGGCTGCGCAGTAAAGCGGGGCCGCTTTGCGGCCTATCGCCGGCAAAGCCGGCTCCCACAGGTGGTGTGTATACCTGCAAACCCTGTGGGAGCTGGCCTTGCCAGCGATGGGGCCGTACCAGTCTGTACAAATTTTGACCACCTACCGCAATCCCCCGGCCCCGCTGGGCCCGTCCACACAGCAAACACTTTATCCACAGGACAACCCACAGCTAATGTGGGCAAGTCGTTGTTTTTCCCGCGAAATTTTATTGATCAATATTTGATCAAATCTCTACACGCCTTTAAATACAAGGCTCACAGCGGAAGGCGAACACCTTATCCACAGAGACGCCAACAGACTTTGTGTGCAAAAGTCGAAGCGCTAAAAAACCGTTGTGGATAACGCCTTGAGCGACCGAAATACCGGGCCTGAGCAGGCATAAACAAGACAATTGGCTAGTTTCTGATCAACCCTACGCAGCCCTTGCGCCACGGGCCTCTCAGCCATGGGCGAACATATTATCCACAGACCCGCCAACAGCGATTGTGGGCAAACTCATTGCCGCCCTGGGAAGAAAACCTCGAAAAATCCACAACTTAGCCTGATCATTTTTTGACCATAACGCCGAAGGGCACGCAATGCGTGCCCTCCAGCCATACACAAACACTTTATCCACAGATCGGCCAACAGACTTTGTGAGCAACTGTCAGCGCAACACGCCCTCTTCCACCAGCAGCTTGAGGATGGCTTGCGCGCCGTCCTGAGGGCTGACGTCCTTGAGCACTTGCCCACCGCCGCCGCTGGCCTTGGCGGTGGCGGCTTTCATACGGTCGGCGCCGCTCTTGGCCTTGATCACCTTGAGGCGTTTAGGCCGCGGCTTGGCCGGTTGCAGTTCGGCACTTGTGAATAACTCGTCTGCGACAATCGCTACTTGGCGCGCCGCCAATACACCACGCCGGGCGGGGCCAAACGCGCTCTGGCGCGGCTTGGGCGCGGCGTTATCCACAGTGGCGAGCAACGGCAGGCGCACCTTCAAGCGGCGCCGCTGGCCCCGTGGCAGGGCCTGCAGGACCTGGGCCACGCCGTTGTGGATAGACTCCACTTCGGCAAGGCCCACCACCAACGGCCAGCCCAGGCGCTCGGCCAGCAGGAACGGCAGCATCCCCGAACCTTCACCGGTTTCCGCCTGGCTGCCGGTCAGCACCAGCTGGGCACCGGCGTCGCGCAGGTAGTCACCGAGTACGCCCAGGGCATCGGCGCCTTGCGGCTGTTCGAGCACGTCGATGTGTTCCAGGCCCATGCCCAGGTAGGCGCGCAAAGCCGGCTCCTGCGGGTCTCCGGCATGCAGCACCTGCAAGTTATCCCCAGCCAACTGCAGGCCCAGTTCCACTGCCCGGGCATCCTGCTCGGCGCGGCGGCTGCGGCCGGAGCTTGGGTGGGCACCGATTGAAACCAGACTGATGACCTTGGTGTGCATAGTTGTCCCCTGCCCTTAGGCCGCATCGCGCTTGGCGTCGTTGCGGTAGTTTTCCACAGCCTCGATCAGCGCTTGCAGAATCGCCGCGCTGTCGCCAATCACCGACAGGTCGGCACGCTTGATCATGTCGCAGCCCGGGTCCATGTTGATCGCCACCACCTTGTCGCAGGCACCGATGCCCTGCAGGTGCTGGATCGCCCCGGAGATACCCACCGCCACGTAAACACGTGCAGTCACCCAGGTACCGGTAGCACCGACCTGGCGATTGCGCGGCATGAAGCCGTCGTCCACGGCCACCCGCGAAGCGCCTTCGGTAGCGCCCAGCGCAACGGTGGCGCGGTGGAACAGGTCCCAGTCCTTGACACCATTGCCGCCAGAGACAATGAACTCGGCCTCGGCCATGGCAATGGCAGCCGGGTCGACGGCCACCGGGCCGAGGTCTTCGATACGCGACAAGCTGCGCGCCGCGCTTGTGGATAACTGCACGGGCAAGGCTTCGTGGCGAGTTTCACTGACCGGTTCCGCGCATTCGGCAGCCGCCAGGATCAACCGTGGCAGGCCGCGGATCAGGTCCTGCTGGCCAGCGCCGGCACGGCCGCTGCATTGCCCATCTTTGACTTGCCAGACTCTTGTCGCCGGACGTTCGCCAATGGCCGCGGCAAGGCGCCGGCCCAGCTCGCCGCCACCGGTGCGGCTGTCTGGCAGCAGCCAATGGCGCGGGCTGTACTGGTTATCCACAGCACGCAGACCCTGCACCAGTTGCTCCGGTACGTAACCTGCGAACGCCTCGCCTTCGATCACCAGCAGGCGATCAACGCCGGCTGTGGAAAAGTTACTTTCCTTGTGTTCGCCAAACACCACCGCCAGCACTGCGCCGTCGCTGCCGGCCAGGCTGTGGGCCAGGCCCAGCAGGTCGCGGTCGTGGCTACCCAGGCGCCCGCCGACCATGTCCGGGACCACGGCAATGTAGAACGCCGGCTGCGCCACCTGGTGCAGCGGCAATTGCACCGCCACTGCTGCCGTGCGCTTGCTGCTACCGCCCTGCTGGGCGCCGCTGCGGTCGATGCGCTTGATACCGTTGGGGCCGATGAAGCCGATCCCATGGGGGTTCTTGCGGATGATGCCGTTGGGCCCCATCCAGCTGTGCTGTTGGCCCTGCTGCATGGCTGCGTGCAGCGGGTGCAGGCGGTTACGGGCGATCCACTCGGCGCGCGGATCACGGCGAATAATGTCGCTCATCAGTGCACCTCCGCAGGTTCACGCTTTGCCGGGGCGGGTTTGCTCGCCGAGGCCGGTTCTTCGAGGATGGCGTCGGCGACCAGTTCGGCCAGGTCCTTGATCAACGGACGCGGTTCGACCACGCCTTCGAGCATCGCCGTGCACTGTGGACAACCCACGGCAACCAATTCGGCGGCGGTCTCGCGGATGTCGTCCATGCGCATGTCGGGGATACGCTGTTTGCCAGGAATATCGGTAATCGGCGCACCGCCGCCACCGCCGCAACAGCGCGAGCGGAAGCCCGAACGCTGCATCTCCTTGACCTCGATGCCGAGGGCGCGCAGCACTTCGCGCGGCGCTTGGTACTCGCCGTTGTAGCGGCCCAGGTAGCACGGGTCGTGATAGGTCACGCTGCCGCCCTTGTGCTGGCCGAGGTTGAGCGCGCCAGCGGCAATCAGTTCGGCGATATAGGTGCTGTGGTGCTGCACCAGGTAGTTGCCGCCGAAGGCACCGTACTCGTTCTTGAGCACATGGAAGCTGTGCGGGTCGCAGGTGACGATGCGCTTGAAGCTGTACTTGGCCATGGTCTGGATATTGCGCTTGGCCAGTTGCTGGAAGGTCGCTTCGTCGCCCAGGCGCCGGGCCACGTCACCGCTGTCGCGCTCTTCCAGGCCGAGCACGGCAAAGTCTACTTGCGCAGCTTTCAGCACTTTGACAAAAGCCCGCAGGGTGCGCTGGTTACGCATGTCAAAGGCACCATCGCCGACCCAGAACAGTACTTCGGCGGTCTTGATGTCACCGAGCAGGTTGAGGTTGAGGTCCGCCGCCCAGTTCATCCGCCCACCCGGGGCGAAGCCGCCAGGGTTGTCGGTGGCGATCAGGTTGTCCAGCACCTCGGCGCCCTTGTTCGGCGTCGCGCCTTTTTCCAGGGTCAGGTGGCGACGCATGTCGACGATGGCATCGACGTGCTCGATCATCATCGGGCATTCCTCGACGCAGGCGCGGCAGGTGGTGCACGACCACAGGGTCTCGGCATCGACCAGGCCGTTGACGATCGGCTGATGCGGGTTGCCGCCATGCTCGCCGATCGGCTTGCCAGGGTACGGGCTGCCGGCAAACTTGGCATCGGTGCCGCCGGCCAGGCCAACGACCATGTCCTGGATGAGTTTTTTCGGGTTCAGCGGCTGGCCTGCGGCAAACGCCGGGCACACGGCCTCGCACTTGCCGCACTGTACGCAGGCGTCAAAGCCGAGCAGTTGGTTCCAGGTGAAATCCTTGGGCTTTTCTACCCCCAGTAACGCCTGCGGGTCCTCAAGGTCGATGGGTTTGAGCCCGGTCGAACGGCCACCGCCAAAGCGCTCGGCGCGCCGGTGCCAGGCCAGGTGCAGGGCACCGGCGAAGGCGTGCTTCATCGGCCCGCCCCAGGTCATGCCGAAGAACAGCTCGGACACGCCCCACAGCACGCCAATCCCCAGCAACGCCACCAACAGCCAGCCGCCGAAGCCCTGCGGGAGAATCCCGGCCACCGGCAAGGTGGCGATGAAGAAGCTCGCGGCAAACACCAGCAGGCTTTTCGGCAGGCGCATCCACGGGCCTTTCGACAACCGTGCTGGCGGGTTGAGGCGGCGTTTGTAGACAAACAGCGCACCGCCGAACATCAGCACGGTGGCGAACAGCAAGGCAAACCCAAGGATCTTGTTATGCAGGCCAAAGCCATGCACCAGGATCGCCAGCACCGCTGCCAGGACGAAGCCGCCAGCCGTGGCCACGTGAGTGTTGGCCATGTACTTGTCGCGGGCGACCACGTGGTGCAGGTCGACCATATAGCGCCGTGGCATGGCCAGCAGGCCGCCCAGCAGATCGACCTTCGACGGCCGACCCTGGCGCCACATCCGCACGCGCCGCAGCGCGCCGAGGACGGCAAGGCCCAGGGCGGCGAACAGGAGGATGGGGATAAGGGTGTTCAACATCAGAGGCACCTTTCAGGTGCAAGCCTCAAGCCTCAAGCCGCAAGCAAGGGCAACACCGCGTTGCTCTTGCTTACCGCTTGAAGCTTGCCGCTTGCAGCTGCCTTAGAAATCCTTACAAAGCCGAAGTGCGTCGTAAATGGCCGCGTGTGTATTGCGCTGCGCCACGCAGTCACCGATGCGGTACAGCAGGTAGCCTTCGCCCGGTTGGCTGAGGATCGGCTGCGGCTTGATCGCGAACAGGGCTTCGATATCGATCTGGCCCTTGTTCCGCGAACCTTCCTTGAGCCCGTAGTACAGCGCCTCGTCCGGACGCACGCCGTTCTCGATCACCACCTGGTCGACCACCCGCTCCTCTTTGGCACCGGTGTATTCGTTCTCCAGCACCGCCACCAGCTTGTCGCCCTCGCGGTAGACCTTTTCCAGCATCAGGTCGCCGGTCATGATCACTTCCTTGGGGTACATGCTGCGGTAGTAGGTCGGGAACGACGTGCCACCAATGGCCACGCCCGGCTTGATGTCGTCGGTGACGATCTCCACCTGGCTGCCTTTGTCGGCGATGTAGTCGGCTACCGACATGCCGGTGAATTCGCAGATGGTGTCGTACACCAGCACGTTCTTGCCCGGCGCCACCTTGCCGTCGAGCACGTCCCAGCTGCTGACCACCAGCCCTTCGGCTGCGCCCCAGTGCTCGTTCTGCTCGATGTAGGGATGGCCGCCCACCGCCAGCACGATAATGTCCGCACGCAAGTCCTGGATGGTGTCGATATCGGCCGCAGTGCCCAGGCGCAGGTCGACCTTCAGGCGCGCCAGCTCCAGTTGATACCAACGGGTGATACCGGCGATCTGGTCGCGTTGCGGCGCCTTGGCAGCGATGCTGATCTGCCCGCCGATGGCGTCTTTCTTCTCGAACAGGGTGACGTCATGGCCGCGTTCGGCCGCCACACGAGCGGCTTCCATCCCCGCAGGCCCGGCGCCAACCACCACCACCTTGCGCTTGGGCCCGGTGCTTTTCTCGATGATGTGCGGCACGCCCATGTATTCACGGGAGGTTGCCGCGTTCTGGATGCACAGCACATCCAGGCCCTGGTACTGGCGGTCGATGCAGTAGTTGGCACCGACGCACTGCTTGATCTGGTCGATCTGGCCCATCTTGATCTTGGCAATCAGGTGCGGGTCGGCGATGTGCGCGCGGGTCATGCCGACCATGTCGACATAGCCGCCTTCGAGGATGCGCGTGGCCTGGTTGGGGTCCTTGATGTTCTGCGCGTGCAGCACCGGTACCTTGACCACTTCCTTGATGCCGGCCGCCAGGTGCAGGAACGGCTCGGGCGGGAAGCTCATGTTGGGGATAACGTTGGCCAGGGTGTTGTGGGTGTCGCAGCCCGAACCGATCACGCCGAAGAAATCCAGCATGCCGGTGGCATCGTAGTACTTGGCGATTTCCTTCATGTCCTCGTGGCTGAGGCCATCGGGATGGAATTCGTCACCGCAGATGCGCATGCCCACGCAAAAATCCGGGCCGACTTCAGCACGCACGGCCTTGAGCACTTCCAGGCCGAATTTCATCCGGCCTTCAAACGTGCCGCCCCATTCGTCGGTACGCTTATTGACCCGCGGGCTCCAGAACTGGTCGATCATGTGCTGGTGCACCGCCGACAGCTCGACGCCATCCAGGCCGCCTTCTTTGGCCCGGCGCGCGGCTTGCGCGTAGTTGCCGATCACCCGCCAGATCTCTTCCGGCTCGATGGTCTTGCAGGTGGCACGGTGCACCGGCTCGCGCACCCCCGATGGCGACATCAGGGTTGGCCAGTTGAAGCCATCCCAGCGCGAGCGGCGGCCCATGTGGGTAATCTGGATCATGATCTTGGCGCCATGCTTGTGCATGGCATCAGCCAGGTTCTGAAAGTGCGGGATGATGCGGTCGGTCGAGAGGTTCACCGAGGCCCACCATTCCTGCGGGCTGTCGATCGCCACCACCGAGGAGCCACCGCAAATGGCCAGGCCGATGCCGCCCTTGGCTTTCTCTTCGTAGTACTTCACGTAGCGCTCGGTGGTCATGCCGCCGTCGGTGGCGTAGACCTCGGCGTGCGCGGTGCTCAGTACCCGGTTGCGGATGGTCAGTTTGCCGATCTGGATCGGCTGGAACATTGCTTCGAAAGCCATGGCGGGATCCTCGACTTACAACGGCTTGACGATGAACAGGCCATCGTCGTGGCCTTCTTCCGAACCGCCGTAGACCTGCTCGGCGACCGTACGAATGTTGCTGCCGCGGGCCGCCAGGATCTGGTCCATGGCCCCGGCGAACCAACCGGTGAACATGTAATCGACCTTGCGCCCGACCTTGCCGTAGACATAGACGAACGCTGAGTGCTCGAGCTTGACGCTGGCAGTGCCCTTGTCCAGGTCAATGTCCTGGATCTTGAACAGGCCCCAGCCGCGCTGGGACAGGCGCTTCATGTAGTGTTCGAACACCGCCACGCCTTCGAGGCCGTGGCATTCAGCCTCTTTCTCGCACCAGTGCCAGGCGGACTTGTAACCGGCCTTGTAGAGGATCTCGGCATAGGCGTCGGCGCCCAGCACTTCCTCGATACCCATGTGGTTGTTGACGAAGAAATGCCGCGGCACGTACAGCATCGGCAGGGCATCGCTGGTCCAGACACCGGTCTCGCTGTCGACTTCGATAGGCAATTGCGGGGCGATCTTGGCCATGGAAACTGAACTCCAGAAATTTTGGTTGGCTGCCCCTGCGCCTGTGGCAGGGGGCGGAAGACGGTTACTGGCGGCTTATTCGCCCCAGACATCCTTGAGCACGTTGACCCAGTTCTCGCCCATGATCTTGCGCACCACGCGCTCGGAATGGCCGCGATTGAGCAGGGTCTCGGTAAGGTTGGGGAACTCGCCCACGGTGCGGATGCCCAGCGGGTTGATGATCTTGCCGAAGTTGGTCAGGCGCCGGGCGTAGCCCTTGTCGTGGGTCAGGTACTCGAAGAAGTCCTGGCCGTGGCCCTGGGTGAAGTCGGTACCGATACCGATGGAGTCTTCACCGACGATGTTCATGGTGTATTCGATAGCTTCGGCATAGTCGTCGATGGTCGAATCGATGCCCTTGGCCAGGAACGGCGCGAACATGGTCACGCCGACGAAACCGCCGTGGTCGGCAATGAACTTGAGCTCTTCATCGGACTTGTTGCGCGGGTGCTCCTTGAGCCCGGAAGGCAGGCAGTGGGAGTAGCACACCGGTTTTTTCGATTCGAGGATGACTTCTTCGGACGTTTTGGAACCGACATGGGACAGGTCGCACATGACCCCGACGCGGTTCATCTCGGCGACGATCTCGCGGCCAAAGCCCGACAACCCGCCATCACGCTCGTAGCAGCCGGTGCCGACCAGGTTCTGGGTGTTGTAGCACATCTGCACGATGCCTACGCCCAGCTGCTTGAACACCTCGACATAGCCGATCTGGTCTTCGAAAGCATGGGCGTTCTGGAAGCCGAAGAGGATGCCGGTCTTGCCCACTTCCTTGGCCTTGCGGATGTCGGCGGTGGTACGCACCGGCATCACCAGGTCGCTGTTCTCGCGGATCAGCTTCTGGCTGGCGGCGATGTTGTTGACCGTGGCCTGGAAGCCTTCCCAGACCGACACCGTGCAGTTGGCCGCAGTCAAGCCACCCTTGCGCATGTCCTCGAACAGCTCGCGGTTCCATTTGGCAATGATCAGCCCGTCGATAACGATGCTGTCTGCGTGTAATTCGGCTGGGCTCATCAGGCTGTCCCCTTTATTGGTAAACCTGCGCCGAATCGTCTGCCGGCGCTTTGGGGCCAGCATATGCCTAGGGGCAATGTCGCCCAGATGCAAAAACGACAGGGGAATTGCCGAAAGCGTCAAAGAGCGACAAAGGGGCGTTGCAGGTCGCCGTGGCACAGTCTTTAACAGTTTCCCGACAATCCGCTCAAAGATTGCCGCAGGCCCCTGCCCTAGCATGCACTGACCGCCATTCCCGCCCAGGTGCCTCATGCTTCGCTCGCTTCGCCTTGCTTCATTGTTCGGCCTGCTGCTCGTCAATACCGGTTGCGGCGAACGGGCGCCGACGAGCCTGCCGCCGATCGGCAAGGGCGACTATCGGGCGGTCATCGAACACTTGCGCCAGAGCATCCCCGAGCAGATGCGCAAGAACCACGTGCCCGGCCTGTCGCTGGCGCTGATCGACGGCCAGGAGCTGGTCTGGGCCGAAGGTTTCGGTCTGGCTGACGAGGCGCTACACATGCGTGTAACACCAACCACGGCGTTTCGCGCCGGTTCTCTGTCCAAGCTGTTCACTGCCAGCGCCACCCTGCAACTGGTCGAGCAGCAGCGCCTGAGCCTGGACGCACCGTTGTCACGCACCCTGCCGGAGTTTCGCGTGCGCTCGCGCTTTCACGCCGATGCCCGCAGCGCCAACGACGCCATCACCTTGCGCCGCCTGCTCAGCCACCAGGCCGGCCTGCCGAGCGAATTCCTGCCTCGCCTGCGCACTGATGATCCATTGAAGTACCTGCCGCAGAAGGCCTCGGGGTTGTGGCTGAACAATCCGCCGGGCACGCAGATGGCCTATTCCAACCTGGGTTTTGCCCTGCTCGGTGCAGCCATCGAGCGCAGCAGCGGGCAACCATTCGAAACCCGCCTGCAGCAGCACCTGTTGCAACCGTTGGCCATGGAACATTCGAGTTTCGTCGGCAATAGCGAGCTGCAACCCTATCGCGCCCGAGGCTACCTGCAAGGTCAGCCCAGCAGCGACGAGGAGATCCGCGACCTGCCCGCCGGCGGCTTGTGGACCACGCCACGGGATGTTGGCCAGTTCGTGCAAATGCTGTTCGCCCAGGGACGTTTCGATGGCAGGCAGCTGCTGAGCCAGCAGTCGGTTGCCGAGATGTTCCGCCAACAGAACCGTGCCAATGCCCTGGACTTCGACTGCCCTATAGGCCTTGCCTGGTACCTGGGCCCTTGCGGCGACCCGCGCATCGGGCCGCAGCTGCAACAATGGCAACACAGTGGCTCGACTGGCGATTTTGCCGCGCAACTGAGCGTGCTACCCGAGCCACAGCTGGCGGTGGTGGTGATGGCCAATGCCGACACCGCCGAAGCACTGGTCAGCGAAGTGGCCACTCAGGCCCTGCGCCTGATGCTCCAGGCCCAAGGCAACCAGCTCGTCTGCCCGCGCGACTGTGCGCCGAGCCTGCCGCCGCTGGCCGCTGCCGCGGCGCCCAGCCCTCGCGACCGCCAGCGCCTGGCCGGGTTGTACGCCAGCCCGTTGGGCGTGATTCGCTTCAAGGACCAGCGCCATCAACTGTTTGCCGAACTGGGCGGCAAGCGCGTCGAACTGCTGCGCGACAGTCAAGGCTGGCTGCGGGCACAGAAAAAACTGTTGGGCTTGTGGTCGCTGGATCTGGGCCTGCTCGAACAACTTCAGCTGGATGTGATCAGCGTCGCGGGCAAAGAAGTGCTGGCAGTCAGGCGCCACGGCCAGACCCTGCCACTGGGCGAGCGCATTGACCCCGGACCGATACCCGCCGACTGGCAAGCCAGTGTCGGACGCTATCGCCTGATCAGCCCCAACGAGCGCGAACCGTTGCTCGACGGCCTGACCTTGCGCATCGATCAAGGCCTGCTGCTGGCCCAGGGCCGGCGCAAAGGCGAAACCCTGGGTGAATTCGTGGTCCAGCCACTGGATGACGCCCATGCCCTGCTGGCCGGCAGCGCATTGGGCGCGGGCAACACCCTGACTCGGCATAGCGACGGCTTGCGGGTGCTCGGCTATCGCTTTGCGCGCAGCCCAGACCAGGACGCCGGCCTGCAGCTCTAGGTTTCAGCCATCGACGTGCGGCCAGCTCAACACGAAGCAGGCGCCACCTTCGCGGCTATCGCCCACCTGGGCATAGCCGCCGTGCCATTGCGAGACCCGACGCACCAGCGCCAGGCCAAGGCCAAAGCCACCGGTGCGCCGGTCACGGCTGGCGTCCAGGCGCGAGAACGGCTCGAAGATCTTCTCTCGGGCGGCAAGCGGTACGCCTGGGCCGTCGTCCTCTACCACGAGGCGATACAGCTCACCTTCTCGCTGCAGGCTGACCCGGACTTCACCGGCGGCATAGCGAATGGCATTGCGCAACAGATTGATCACTGCCCGCGCCATGAACCGCGGCTCGATACGAATGCTCTGTACCGTACACGCCTCAAGCGACAGCTGCACACCGGCCGCCTCGGCCTCCAGAGCGACACTGCCCAGGACACTGTCGATCCAATGGTTGGCCTGGATGGTTTCGCGCTTGATCTCGGTGGCGCCACGCTCAAGGCTGGCATAGGTCAACAACTCCGAGACCATCTCCTCCAGGTCGCCCAGGTCGGCGTGCATTTCGTCGATCAACGCACCGCAGCCTTCCTGGCGGGCCAGCCGGCGCAGTTGTTCGAGTTCGAAGGTCAGGCGTGCAATGGGAGTGCGCAGCTCATGGGAAACTGCGTTGGTCAGCTCACGCTGGTTGGCGATCAGGCCTTCGATGCGCCCGGCCATCTGGTTGAAGTGCTCGGCCAGTTCCCGAATGTTCGAGCGCCGCGACAAGTAGATACGTGAACGCAGGTCGTTGTCACCAAAACGCTGGGCCGCCAGGCGCAAGCGCTCAAGGTCACGCCAGTGCGGCCATACCCAGAGAAACAGGGCAATACCGATCAAGCCGCCGAGCATCGCGTAGGCGCCGACGGTATAGGTACGGGTCAGCTCGGGCTCAGGCGGCAAGTCGATGCTCAGCAATTGGCTGCTACCGTCGATGGGGCTGATGAACTGGGTGAACTCCTTGCGAACCACCAGTTGCCGGTTTGCCAGCAACTGACGCTCGCGCTCATCCAGCTGCAACTGCCCGGCGTCGACCAGTTTCAGGCCCAGGCCGTAATTGGGCTGCAATTCGTCCAGACGCCGCTGGCGCTGCTCAGCGGTAAGCGGGCGCAGTTGCTCCACCAGGCTGTACGCTGGCCCACGTACCGCTTCGCGGTGGTAGACCTCGGTGGGGGCGTTGAGCAGCCAGGTGAACACATGGTCGACCGCGGTGATCGCCAGGGCAAAGCCCAGTACCAGGGTGATGAACAGGCCAAGAAACAGGCGCAGCATCTACAGCTCCCAGGCAAAGGGGTTGAACAGATACCCCTTGCCCCACACTGTCTTGATGCACAGCGGTTCACGCGGGTTGTCGTGCAGCTTGTTGCGCAGCTTGCTGACGTAGACATCGACACTGCGGTTGAGGCCGTCGAAGGCGATGCCACGGATATGGCTGAGGATATCGTCGCGGGAAAGGATTTGCCCGGCGGAACTGGCCAGCAACCACAACAGCTCGAACTCCATGGTGCTCAGTTCGATGACCTGCTGGCCCAAGCGTGCTTCGCGGCTGGCCCGGTCAATACTCAGGCGCCCGAACTCGAGGCTGTCGCGCTCGCTCGGGTCACTGCCCTTACGCCGCTGCAAGGCCCGCAGCCGGGCCAGCAACACCGGCGGCTTGATCGGTTTGATCACGTAGTCGTCGGCACCGGACTCAAGGCCGAGAATATGGTCCAGATCATCCTCGCGAGCAGTGAGGATCACGATCGGCGTGGCCGCCTGGCTGCGAATTGCCCGGCATACTTGCAGGCCGCTCAGGCCGGGCAGCATCAGATCGAGTACCACCAGCGCCGGTTTGAAGCCCAAAAAGGCCTCCAGTGCCTCGTCACCCCGGTGCACACAGTGCACCTCGAAGCCGTGCTCGGCTAAAAAATGCGCAACCAGGCTGGCCAGCTTCAAGTCATCCTCGACCAGCAGTACCTTGATCAGTCCGGAGCATTCCATGGCGTTTCCACAGGGTAAGAGTGAGGATAGTGGCTAAACGCCAAGTTTATGTGCACCTTTATGAAACGTCTGTGAATAAGTGTTCACGCAGCCTGCACGCTTTTTCACAGGTGCAACGGCTACCCTGTTCTTTGCTGCGGCGCTGAGCGAGAATCGGCGCCCATGTTCGCGCAAGCTTTCGGAGGATGTCGCAGATGAGAACGATGGTAGGGCTGGCCCTGGTATTGCTGGCATTCGGCGCCCATGCCGAGGACGACGAAAGTACCCCGTGCGACAACGTCGAAACCGACCAGCAAAGCTATGAATGCGCTCAATACAGCCGCACCACCGCCGAACGCGAACTCGATGCCGCGTTTACTGACCTGCTGGATCGAATCAAGGAACAATACGCCGGTCAAAGCGCGAAGATCAGCGACGTGAGCAAACGCCTGAACGACGCCCAAGCGCTGTGGAAGCAGCTGCGCGACGCCGACTGCAAGGTCGAGACCTTTGAGCAAAAACCCGGCAAGGACTTCGACGCGGCATTGAACACCTGCCTTGCCCAACGTAGCGATGATCGCTCCGAATACTTGCAGTCCCTGGGGCTGCAAAACTCCGATTGAGAACAGCATGAAAATCTGCGGAATTGAAATCAAAGGCAGCGAAGCGCTGCTCGCCGTTGCCACGCTGGACGGTACCAGCCCTGTGCATCTTGCCCTGGCCACGAAAAAAATCGGCCTGGAAGATGACGAACTGGCGGACAACGTCAAAGTCTTTGCCCAGCAGGCCCGGCAATTTATCGCTGAACATGGCATCAGCCACCTGGCGATCAAGAAACGCAGCAAGAAAGGCGACTTCGCGGGTGGCCCGACCACCTTCAAGATCGAAGGCATATTGCAGTTGCTGGACAATTGCGAGGTGGAACTGGTTTCACCGCAGACCGTCAGCGCTCAGGCCAAGAAACACAACATCGAACTGCCTGCTTCGTTGAACAAGTACCAGCACGAAGCCTACAAGAGCGCCTGCGCGCTGTTGCTCAAGCGCCGCTGAGGCTGACGGCCCCGGCCTTGCGGTCTTCCCGCGGGCAACGCGCGAATCGCCCCCGGTAGCAGCGGGTGAAATACGACGCTGATTCGAACCCGCAAGCGATGCTCACCTCCAGTACGCTCAGATCGGTCTGGCGCAGCAGTTGCCGGGCCTTGTCCAGGCGCAGGCGCAAGTAAAAACCGCTGGGCGTGTCGTGCAGGTACAGGCGAAACAGGCGCTCCAGCTGGCGCCGGGTGACCTGCACCGATTCGGCCAACACCAGGGTGTTGAGCGGTTGTTCGGTGTTGCGCTCCATCTCGCCGATCACCTGCACCAGTTTCTTGTTGCTGATGCCATAACGTGAGGCGATCTGCATGCGCTGGTGATCCTGGCGCGGGCGGATACGGCCAAGCACGAACTGCTCCGACACCTGGATCGCCAGCTCCGGGCCGTGGGCCTGGGCAATCAGGTCGAGCATCAGGTCGATCGACGCGGTGCCACCTGCCGAGGTGATACGGCGGCGATCTACTTCGAACAGTTCCTGGGTTGCCTGCAACTGCGGGTAACGTTCCTTGAAGGCCTCCAGCGCTTCCCAGTGCAGGGTCACCCGGTGACCGTCGAGCAGCCCGGCCTCGGCCAGCACCACGGTGCCGGTGTCGATACCGCCCAATACCACGCCCTCGTGATCAAGCTTGCGCAACCAGTGTTGCAGGGCCGGGCCGTAGCTGCGCAACGGCTCGAAACCCGCTACCAGCAACAACGTCGCACCCTTGCCCAGCGGCTCCAGGGCGGCGTCGGCATTCACCGACATGCCGTTGCTGGCCTGCACCGCGCCGCCATCCATACTCAGCACCTGCCAGCGATATAGCTCGCCGCGAAAGCGGTTGGCCACCCGCAGCGGCTCTATCGCGGAAATAAAGCCGATGGCGGAGAAGCCGGGCAACAGCAAGAAATGGAAGTCCTGGGGCATAGCGACAACTCGACGGCCACGGATGCTGGGTTAATAGCGCGCTGGTCGCCACTGTGCAAGTGCCGGTCGCCAGAGTGCGATTTTTACCCACAGCACCCGCGTAGTTTGATCACACGGCACGCAGAGGCCGCCCCCTATAACAATTAGAACTGCCGTTGGAGGAGCCACCATGAACAGAATGATCAGCCGTAGCCTGCTGATGCTCGTCGGTACCGCAATCCTCAGCACCAACGTGATGGCCGCAGAGCCGGCCGCCTGCAAGAACGTGCGCCTTGGCGTGGTCAACTGGACCGATGTGATGGCCACCAGCGCCATGACCCAGGTCCTGCTTGATGGCCTGGGCTACAAGACCAAGCAGACCAGCGCCTCGCAACAGATCATTTTCGCCGGTATCCGCGACCAGCGCCTGGACATGTTCCTCGGCTACTGGAACCCGATCATGACCCAGACCATCACCCCGTTCATCGACGCCAAGCAGGTCAAGGTCCTCGACCAGCCCAGCCTCGACGATGCCCGCGCGACCCTTGCCGTGCCCAAGTACCTGGCCGACAAGGGCCTGAACACCTTTGCCGATATCGCCAGGTTCGAAAAGGAGCTGGGCGGCAAGATCTACGGCATCGAGCCGGGCTCGGGCGCCAACACCCAGATCAAGGCGATGATCAGCAAGAACCAGTTCGGCCTGGGCAAGTTCCAGCTGGTCGAGTCCAGCGAAGCCGGCATGCTCGCCGCCGTCGATCGCGCCGTGCGACGCAAGGAGGCGGTGGTGTTCTTTGGCTGGGCGCCGCACCCGATGAACATCAACATCGACATGGCCTACCTCAGCGGCAGCGAAGGCGCCCTGGGCCCGGACGAAGGCCGGGCCACGGTGTGGACCGTCACCGCGCCGGACTATGCCCAGCGTTGCCCGAACGTCAACCAGCTGCTGACCAACCTGACCTTCAGCGCCGAGGACGAGAGCCGCATGATGCAACCGCTGCTTGACCACAAAGACGCACTGGAATCCGCCCGCCAGTGGCTCAAGGACCATCCCCAGGACCAGAAGCGCTGGCTTGAAGGGGTGACCACGTTCGACGGCAGGCCGGCCGCCGAAAACCTGCAACTGACCGTCAACTGACAAACCCAATCGCGGGTCAAGCCCGCTCCCACAGAGGAACTGGTCATCTGTGGGAGCGGGCTTGCCCCGCGACGGCCCCAACTCGCCCGAAGGAAACCGCTCATGAACCACGACGTCATCATCACCTGTGCCCTGACCGGCGCCGGCGACACCGCCAGCAAGAGCCACCTGGTCCCGGTGACCCCCAAGCAGATCGCCGAAGCCGCGGTAGAGGCCGCCAAAGCCGGTGCAACAGTCGTCCACTGTCACGTCCGGGATCCACAAACCGGTCGCTTCAGCCGTGATGTCGCGCTGTACCGCGAAGTCATGGAGCGCATTCGCGAGTCGGACGTCGACATCATCGTCAACCTTACCGCCGGCATGGGTGGCGACCTGGAGATCGGCCCGGGTGAAACCCCGCTGGAATTCGGCGCCGGCACCGACCTGATCGGCCCACTGGAGCGCCTGGCCCATGTCGAGGCGTTGCTACCGGAAATCTGCACCCTGGACTGCGGCACCCTCAATTTTGGCGACGGCAACAGCATCTATGTCTCGACCCCGGCGCAATTGCGCGCTGGCGCCCGACGCATTACTGAACTTGGGGTCAAAGCCGAACTGGAAATCTTCGACACCGGCCACCTGTGGTTTGCCAAGCAGATGATCAAGGAAGGCTTGCTCGACGACCCCTTGTTCCAGCTGTGCCTGGGCATTCCCTGGGGGGCCCCGGCCGATACCACCACCATGAAAGCCATGGTCGACAACCTGCCAGCCGGCGTGACCTGGGCCGGCTTCGGCATCGGCCGCATGCAGATGCCAATGGCCGCGCAAGCGGTGCTGCTCGGCGGCAATGTACGGGTCGGCCTGGAGGACAACCTGTACCTGGACAAGGGCGTGCTGGCCAGCAACGGCCAACTGGTAGAACGCGCCAGCGAGATTCTCAGCCGCCTGGGCGCACGGGTGCTCACCCCTGCCGAAGGCCGCGCCAAAATGAACCTGACCCGTCGCTGATTGCTGGAGAAACCGATGAGCTTTATCACCGAAATCAAAACCTTTGCAGCTTTGGGCAGCGGCGTGATCGGCAGCGGCTGGGTAGCCCGCGCCCTGGCCCACGGCCTTGACGTAGTGGCCTGGGACCCGGCACCTGGCGCCGAAGCAGCCTTGCGCAAACGCATCGCCAATGCCTGGCCCGCCCTGGAAAAACAAGGCCTGGCGCCCGGCGCATCACCGGACCGTCTGCGCGTTGTGGCGACCATCGAGGAATGCGTGCGCGATGCCGATTTCATCCAGGAAAGCGCCCCCGAGCGCCTGGACCTCAAGCTTGATCTGCACCGCAGAATCAGCGCCGCGGCCAAGCCCGATGCATTGATCGGCTCCAGCACGTCGGGGCTGTTGCCCAGCGAGTTCCACGAGTCCTCGACCCACCCCGAGCGCTGCGTGGTCGGCCACCCGTTCAACCCGGTATACCTGCTGCCGCTGGTGGAGATCGTCGGCAGCAACAAGACCGCGCCCGAGGCCATCGAAGCGGCAAAAATCGTCTACACCCAGCTGGGCATGCGCCCGCTGCATGTGCGCAAGGAAGTACCCGGTTTTATCGCCGACCGCCTGCTCGAAGCGCTCTGGCGCGAGGCGCTGCACCTGGTCAACGACGGCGTGGCAACCACCGGTGAAATCGACGATGCCATTCGTTTCGGTGCGGGTTTGCGCTGGTCGTTCATGGGCACCTTCCTCACCTATACCCTGGCCGGTGGCGATGCTGGCATGCGCCACTTCATGGCCCAGTTCGGCCCGGCGCTGCAACTGCCCTGGACCTACCTGCCAGCCCCGGAGCTGACCGACGGCTTGATCGACGCCGTGGTCGAGGGCACCGGCGAACAACTGGGCGAACGCAGCATCAGCTCGTTGGAGCGCTATCGTGATGATTGCCTGCTGGCCGTGCTGGATGCGGTAAAAACCACCAAGGCCAAGCACGGCATGGCCTTCAGCGACTGACCGGAGTGCAGCGATGCCCGCATTGATCACCTACCAAACCCCGGTCCTGGCGGACTGGGTCGACTACAACGGGCACCTGCGCGATGCCTTCTACCTGCTGATCTTCAGCTATGCCACCGATGCCTTCATGGACTGCATCGGCCTTGACAGCGACAACCGCAGCGCCAGCGGCAATTCGCTGTTCACCCTGGAGTGCCACCTGAACTACCTGCACGAGGTGAAGCTCGGCACCCAGGTGTGGGTACAAACCCAGGTCATCGGTTTTGACCGCAAGCGCCTGCAGCTGTATCACAGCCTGCATCGCGAAGGGTTTGACCAGGCGTTGGCGGCCAGCGAGCAGATGCTCCTGCATGTGGACCTGGCAGGGCCAAGGTCGGCGCCATTCGCGCCCGGGGTGGTGGAGCGCTTGCAAGGGATCGTGAATGAGCAGGCGGACCTGCCGGCGGCCGAGTTTGTTGGCCGGGTGATCGGGTTGCCAAAGTAACCGCCCTATCGCTGACAAGCCAGCTCCCACAGAAGCGGCGGTGATCCCTGTGGGAGCTGGCTTGCCAGCGATGAATCCAGGCAAAAAATAACCCCGGCAAGCCGTGAAGCAACCGGGGCCAAGAGCGAGTATGAACATGCTTCAAGCGGAGGGTGACCAAACCTTCCTTTGCTGTGCATGACCTCAGTGTGCAGCCTCCCTTCCCCGTCGATTTGCCCGAAAACGACCTGGGCTTAGGTAAAGCGGCCATTGCGGCATTCTGTCCTTGCCGCCCTGCGGTGCTGCCCACAGAATCGACTGACGATCACACCTGCAAACAAGGACAACAACCATGATGCATGCGGATTTGATTGATCAAGACGACCTGCTGGGCCAACTGCGCGCCCTGGGTTTCGAGATGCCGAGCGGGGCCAGCGCCGAACAGGCCTGCGAGTATGCGGTGCGCGGTTTGAGTGAGCCGCGGGCCAAAGCCTTGAAGGGTATGGTCGAGCAGATGTACACCGGCAATGCGACCATTCTGCCGGCCGTGCGCCAGGCGATCGAAAAGCAGTTGTTGCCGGCGTTGGCCGAATTTCAGAATCGTTAACAGCATCGCGGGTCAAGCCCGCTCCCACAGAGATCACCTAACTCCTGTGGGAGCGGGCTTGACCCGCGATTGATTCACCTCGGAATCAGAGCCTCACACTGGCAAACGTCGACTCATTGCGCGCCTGGCTCAACGCCGACATAGGCCCCGCCAGCGGCGACAGCACCAGCGCCTGCGGGATCGGCATCATCGCCACCTGCTGGGCGGTGTTGGAGCCCACGCGCTCGTCACGCGGCGGAATGCCGAAGTACTCGCGGTAGCACTTGGAGAAATGCGGCGTCGAGACAAAGCCGCACACCGACGCCACTTCGATGATCGACATCGGCGTTTGCTTGAGCAATTGCCGGGCGCGGATCAGGCGCAGTTTCAGGTAGTAGCGCGACGGCGAGCAGTGCAGGTACTTCTGGAACAGCCGCTCAAGCTGGCGACGTGACACCGACACATAAACGGCCAGTTCATCCAGGTCGATCGGCTCTTCCAGGTTGGCTTCCATCAGCGCGACGATTTCCTGCAGCTTCGGCTGGTTGGTGCCGAGCATGTGCTTGAGCGGCACGCGCTGGTGATCCTGCTCGTTGCGGATGCGCTCGTAGACGAACATCTCGGAGATCGCCGCCGACAGCTCGCGACCATGATCACGGCTGATCAGGTGCAGCATCATGTCCAGCGGCGCGGTGCCGCCAGAGCTAGTGAAACGGTTACGGTCGAGGGTAAACAGGCGAGTGCTCATGCTCACCCGCGGAAAGGCCTCCTGCATCGCCGCCAGGCATTCCCAGTGCACGCTGCAATCGAAGCCATCGAGCAGGCCGGCACAGGCCAGCGCCCAGCTGCCGGTGCACACCGCACCAAGGCGGCGGGACTGACGCGCCTGGCTCTGCAGCCAGGTGACGTGCTCACGGGTCACGGTGCGCTGGATGCCAATGCCGCCGCAGACAATCACGGTGTCCATGGCCGGCGCCTGGTGCATGGCCGCATCGGGGGTGATCTGCAAGCCGTCGCTGGCCCAGACCTGACCGCCATCCACGCTCAGGGTGCTCCAGCGGTACAGCTCGCGGCCGGACAGCTGGTTGGCCATACGCAGTGGCTCAACAGCGGAAGCCAGGGAAATCAGCGTGAAATTGTCCAACAGCAAAAAGCCGATGGATTGAGGTGTGCGGTTCTGGGTTGGGGTCCCGGAGTTGTACGACGTCATCGCGGTATCTCCTCACACAATGCAGGTTGCGCCTCAGGCAGGCACGGGCTTTTTTTGTCACGGCCCCAATTCGGATGCAGGGGCTTTGCCAATCACAACGCAAATGCCATGCCTGAAATTGAATGGCCATTCAATAAAACCCAAAAACGACGTCGCGCAGCGTCTATTCAGCCCTTGTTCCCAGGCGTGGTAATAAACGCAAACGAGCGTCCTAGTGCTGGTCTGTAGGACGTGTGAGCAATTCGGTAGCACTTGTGTGAAGGATGCCCAGAAACGACATGGGCAACTGTCACCCAAGGCGCCAGGCGCCGGGGTAACAGCCGATGACCCGGGGAGGGATCGGCCAGCGCGCCAAAAGGCAGCGCGCAGGCCAAACGTGAACGAAAACGGCGCAGGCCGCCGCAACGCTTCAACATTCGATAGCGCTGACCGCCAGGCCGCCGCGCGAGGTTTCCTTGTACTTGTCGTGCATGTCGGCGCCGGTATCGCGCATGGTGCGGATCACCCGGTCCAGGGAGATAAAGTGCTCGCCGTCGCCGCGCAACGCCATCTGCGCCGCATTGATCGCCTTGACCGCAGCAATTGCATTGCGCTCGATGCACGGCACCTGCACCAGCCCGCCAACCGGGTCGCAGGTCAGCCCCAGGTTATGCTCCAGGCCAATCTCGGCAGCGTTTTCCAGTTGCGCCGGGGTGGCGCCAAGCACTTCCGCAAGGCCGGCAGCGGCCATGGCGCAGGCCGAACCGACTTCACCCTGGCAACCGACTTCGGCACCGGAGATCGAAGCGTTCTTCTTGCACAGGATGCCCACTGCTGCTGCACCGAGGAAGAAGTCGACGACATTGGCTTCACTGACTTCGTCGCTGAAGCGCATGTAGTAGTGCAGCACCGCCGGAATGATCCCTGCCGCGCCATTGGTCGGCGCCGTCACCATGCGCCCGCCCGCAGCGTTCTCTTCGTTGACCGCCAGGGCATACAGGTTGACCCACTCCATGGCGCTCAGGGTCGAGCCGATCACGTTGGGCTTGTTCAGCTCCTGCAGGCTGCGGTGCAGCTTGGCGGCCCGACGCTTCACATTCAGCCCGCCGGGCAGGATACCTTCGTATTTGAGACCGTTTTCGACGCAGTCCTGCATGGCGTGCCACAGCTTCAAAAGCCCGGCGCGAATCTCAGCTTCGCTGCGCCATACTTTCTCGTTTTCCATCATCAATTGCGACACGCGCAGGTCGTTTTTCTTGCACAGTTCAAGCAGCTCCACAGCGCTGTCGAAATCGTACGGCAATACGGTGTTGTCGGCATCAAGGACGCCGCTTGCAGCCTGGGCTGCATCGACCACGAAGCCGCCCCCCACCGAGTAATAGGTATCACGGTGCAGCTCGCCCGCAGCACCTTCGGCGATCAGGGTCATGGCGTTGGGATGGTACGGCAGGTTCTCGTCGAGCAGCCGCATGTCGCGGGCCCAGACGAAACCGACTTCGAGCCGGCCGTCGAGCAGCAAGGTGTCTGTTTCGCGCAGTGCGGCGATGCGCGGGGCGATCTGCGCTGGGTCAATGGCGTCTGGCCATTCGCCCATCAGGCCCATGATCACCGCGTTGTCGCTGCCATGGCCGATACCGGTGGCCGACAGCGAACCGTAGAGGCGCACTTCGATGCGCCGCACCTGCTCCAACTCACCGCGCAGGCTTAGGCCCTGGACGAACAACGCCGCGGCGCGCATGGGCCCGACGGTATGGGAACTGGATGGGCCAACGCCGATCTTGAACAGGTCGAACACACTGATGGCCATGCCACCTACCTCCTGAATGTGCAGCCCCACAGCCCAAGCCAAGGGCGCCGCAACTGCTACGCTAAATAGGCGGCAATCCGCCGATTCCGCGCATCATCAGGCTTTTGCCAGGACCTCTGACGTCTGCAACCGACGCGCTCTTGCCCAGCAACGCCGCCAGCTGTCAGCCGCGCTTGTGCGCCGTTTTTTTGCGGTGCAGAGGTAGCGAAACTGCGTTTACAGGGCGAGATAAATCTGTAAACGACCTCATCGGCACTGGATGCGACCCTGTCTGTACTGGATACGACGCACCCTGTAGGCGTTTGATTTTGGCTGTTAGATGATCGGTATCGACTCGATTGCACGGCAGCCGTCCCGCTATCGCCCGATAGTCAGGCCCGACCGAATGCAAACCATAAAGCACGGCGGTCCCGTGGGACATCCGAAAAAAAACCCAGGAGTCCATCGAATGAAAGGTTCACCCTCGCTATTGCTGGCCGCAGTGCTGAGTCTGCCGGTGCTGGCCCAGGCCGCCGAGCCCGAGCAGTGTCACACCGTCAACTTCTCCGATGTCGGCTGGACCGACATCACTGTGACCACCGCGGTCACCAGCGTCGTGCTCCAGTCGCTGGGCTACAAGACCAAGACCACGATGATTTCGGTACCGGTGACCTACAAGTCGCTGGCCGATGGCAAGAACATGGACGTGTTCCTCGGCAACTGGATGCCGACCATGGAAAACGACATCAAGCAGTACCGCGATGCCGGCACCGTGGAAACCGTACGGGCCAACCTTGAGAACGCCAAGTACACCCTCGCCGTGCCCCAGGCGCTGTATGACAAGGGCCTGAAAAGCTTCGCCGACATTGCCAAGTTCAAGAAGGAGCTGGACGGCAAGATCTACGGCATCGAGCCGGGCAACGACGGCAACCGCACCATCCAGAGCATGATCGACAAGAACGCCTTCGGCCTCAAGGACGCCGGCTTCAAGGTGGTCGAATCCAGCGAGGCCGGCATGCTCTCGCAAGTGGAACGCGCCCAGCGCCGCGACACCGCCGTGGTGTTCCTGGGCTGGGAACCGCACCCGATGAACACCCGCTTCAAGATGAAGTACCTGGACGGCGGCGATGACTTCTTCGGCCCCGAATACGGCAAGGCCACCGTCCTCACCAACACCCGCAAGGGCTATGTGCAGGAATGCAGCAACGTCGGCCAGTTGCTGAAGAACCTGTCCTTTACCCTCGACATGGAAAGCACCCTGATGGGCAACGTCCTGGACGACAAGATGAAACCCGACGCTGCAGCCAAGGCCTGGCTGAAGAAGAACCCGCAGGTGCTCGACACCTGGCTGGCCGGGGTTACCACTGTTGACGGCAAGCCTGGCCTGGAGGCAGCCAAAGCCAAACTCACGCAGTAAGCACTGCCTGCGGCGGGCTGGCCCCGCCGCAGGCTGTCTTCAAACTTTTGCAGGTGGACGCTCGCTATCATGCTGATCGATGAAAAACTCCCTCTGGGCCAGTACATCGCAGGCTTCGTTGAATGGTTGACGCAACACGGCGCCAACTACTTCGATGCCTTCGCGGCAGCACTGGAATACATGATTCATGGTGTGACCGGGGCGCTGACCTGGTTCAATCCCTTCGTCCTGATCGGCCTGATTGCAGTGATCGCGCACTTGATCCAGCGCAAATGGGCGCTGACCGCATTCTGCGTACTGTCATTCCTGCTGATCCTCAACCTTGGCTACTGGCAGGAAACCATGGAGACCCTGGCCCAGGTGCTATTCGCCACCCTGGTCTGCGTGGCCATCGGCGTGCCACTGGGTATCCTCGCCGCACACAAGCCGATGTTCTACACCGCCATGCGCCCGGTCCTCGACCTGATGCAGACGGTACCTACCTTCGTTTACCTGATCCCGACCCTGACCCTGTTCGGGCTTGGCGTGGTCCCCGGGCTGATCTCGACGGTGGTGTTCGCCATCGCCGCACCGATCCGCCTGACCTACCTGGGTATCTGTGACGTGCCCCAGGAACTGCTCGATGCCGGCAAGGCCTTTGGCTGCTCGCGCCGCCAGCTGCTGTCGCGCATCGAACTGCCTCACGCCATGCCGAGCATTGCCGCCGGCGTCACCCAATGCATCATGCTGTCGCTGTCGATGGTGGTGATTGCCGCGCTGGTGGGTGCCGATGGCCTGGGCAAACCTGTGGTCAACGCATTGAACACTGCCGATATCGCTCTGGGCTTCGAAGCGGGTCTGGCGATCGTGTTGCTGGCGATCATGCTCGACCGTATCTGCAAACAACCCGACGTACCGGTAAGGAGTGAAGCATGAGCATTATTCGCTTCGAAGACGTAGACGTTATCTTCTCCAGCCGACCGCGCGAGGCCCTGAGCCTGCTCGACCAGGGCCTTTCACGCGAACAGATCCTGAAGCAGACCGGCCTGGTGGTCGGGGTCGAGAAAGCCAACCTGGACATCAACAAGGGCGAGATCTGCGTATTGATGGGCCTGTCCGGTTCGGGCAAGTCGAGCCTGCTGCGCTGCATCAACGGCCTCAATACCGTCAGCCGCGGCAAGCTGTTCGTCGAGCACGAAGGCTCGCATATCGACATTGCCCACTGCACCCCGGCGGAACTGAAGATGATGCGCACCAAGCGCATCGCCATGGTGTTCCAGAAGTTCGCCCTGATGCCCTGGCTGACGGTGCGCGAGAACATCAGCTTCGGCCTGGAAATGCAGGGCCGCCCGGAGAAGGAACGGCGCAAGCTGGTCGACGAAAAACTCGAGCTGGTGGGCCTGACCCAATGGCGCAACAAGAAGCCTGATGAGCTCTCCGGTGGCATGCAGCAGCGGGTCGGCCTGGCCCGGGCGTTGGCCATGGATGCCGACATCCTGCTGATGGACGAGCCCTTCTCGGCCCTCGACCCACTGATCCGCCAGGGCCTGCAGGACGAGTTGCTGGAACTGCAGCACAAGCTGAACAAGACCATCGTCTTCGTCAGCCACGATCTGGACGAGGCGCTCAAGCTCGGCAGCCGCATTGCGATCATGAAAGACGGCAAGATCATCCAGTACAGCAAGCCGGAGGAAATCGTCCTCAACCCGGCCGACGACTATGTGCGCACCTTCGTCGCCCACACCAACCCGCTCAACGTGCTGTGCGGCCGCAGCCTGATGCGCACCCTGGACAAGTGCAAGCGCATCAATGGCTCGGTATGCCTGGACCCGGGTGGCGACTCCTGGCTGGACCTGGCCGAAGGCAACACCATCAAGGGTGCGCGCCAGGGGGCCAACGGCATGGACCTGCAGAACTGGGCACCGGGTGAAGCAGTCGAGGGCCTTGGCCGCAAGCCGACCCTGGTCAGCGCCAGCATCGGCATGCGCGAAGCCCTGCAGATCCGTTACCAGACCGGCAACAAGCTGGTGCTTCAGGAAGGGAACAAAGTGGTGGGTATTCTTGGCGACAGCGAGCTGTACCACGCGCTGCTGGGCAAGAACCTGGGCTGAAAGCTATCGCAGGGCACTTGTGGGAGCTGGCGTTGCCAGCGATGCAGACAACGCGGTGCAGAGGAGACCGCGCTGATAGCATCGCCGGCAACGCCGGCTCCCACAAAGCCTCAGCGAACGACGATCCCCTGCTTGGCCATGAACGCCTTGGCCTCTGGCACCGTGTACTCACCGAAGTGGAAGATGCTCGCCGCCAGCACCGCGCTGGCATGCCCCTCGATAATCCCGTCGGCCAGGTGCTGCAGGTTGCCCACACCACCGGATGCAATCACCGGAATACCCAGGGCATCGCTGATCGCCCGGGTTACCCCCAGGTCGAAGCCGTTCTTCATGCCGTCCTGGTCCATGCTGGTCAGGAGGATTTCGCCGGCACCCAGGCCTTCCATCTTCTTCGCCCACTCCACCGCGTCCAGGCCGGTCGGCTTGCGTCCGCCATGGGTGAAGATTTCCCAGCGCGGGGTCTCGCCCGGGCCGGAGACTTTCTTGGCGTCGATGGCGACCACGATGCACTGCGAACCGAAGTGCGCGGCGGCTTCGCCAACGAACTCCGGGTTGAACACCGCGGCGGTGTTGATCGAGACCTTGTCGGCACCGGCGTTGAGCAGGTTGCGGATGTCCTGCACGGTGCGCACGCCACCGCCCACGGTCAGCGGGATGAACACCTGGCTGGCCATGCGCTCGACGGTATGCAGGGTAGTGTCGCGGCCATCGACGCTGGCGGTGATGTCGAGAAAGGTAATCTCGTCAGCGCCCTGTTCATCGTAACGCCGGGCGATTTCCACCGGATCACCGGCATCGCGGATGTTCTCGAACTTGACGCCCTTGACCACCCGGCCGTTGTCGACGTCGAGGCAGGGAATTATGCGTTTGGCTAAAGCCATAGGTAGTCCTCGAGTTGCAAGCTTCAAGCTTCAAGCTGCAAGAAAGAGCGACTCGGTCGCGCTTTTAACTTGCAGCTTGCAGCTTACGACTTGGAGCTAGCCGAATAGGCGTCACAGAAGGCTTGTGCCTCGGCGACATCCAGGGTGCCTTCGTAAATGGCGCGGCCGGTGATCGCACCGATGATGCCCGGCGCCTTGGCGTCAAGCAGGGCCTTGATGTCACCGAGGTTGTGGATACCGCCGGAGGCGATTACCGGGATCTTGGTGGCCGCGGCCAGGGCTGCGGTGAACGGCACGTTGCAGCCCTGCATCATGCCGTCTTTGGCGATGTCGGTGTAGACGATGGCCGAGACGCCGTCGGCTTCGAAACGCTTGGCCAGGTCAATGACCTGCACCGAGCTGACTTCAGCCCAGCCGTCGGTGGCGACGAAGCCGTCTTTGGCATCCAGGCCCACGATCACTTTGCCCGGGAAGGCGCGGCAGGCTTCGGCAACGAACTCTGGCTCCTTGACCGCCTTGGTACCGATGATCACGTAGCTGACGCCGGCCTTGACGTAGTGCTCGATGGTTTCCAGCGAACGGATGCCGCCACCGATCTGGATCGGCAGGGTCGGGTAGCGCTTGGCAATCGCGGTAACTACTTCGCCGTTGACCGGCTGGCCTTCGAAGGCGCCATTGAGGTCAACCAGATGCAGGCGGCGGCAGCCCCCTTCAACCCATTTGGCGGCCATGCTCACCGGGTCATCGGAGAATACCGTGGAGTCTTCCATGCGGCCCTGGCGCAGGCGTACGCAAGCACCGTCCTTGAGATCGATAGCGGGGATAATCAGCATCTGCAAAACCTGTCTATTCGGTAAACAGTGATGCTCGAAAAGTCAGTTCTTCTCGAGCGCCCACAGGTCGCTTTCAATGCTCTCGAACCGTTCCTTGAGGTGGTTCTGCACATCGAAAATCGCCCTGTTGTAGTAGTGCGGGGCAATCTCTTTGGTGAACAGCTCCAGGACCTCGGCCACCTCGAACGACCCCAGCTGCAGCTCGAAACGGTCTTCGAGAAAGCGCTTGAGGGTATCGAGCGCTTCGCGTTCCTGTTCCGGTGCCAGCGTGAGGATCGGCGGCTTGGCCCTGGACTTGCCCATTACCAGCGCCCGTCCCAGGCAGCGAAGTTCTGCAGCAGCTGCAAGCCATGGGTATGGCTCTTCTCCGGGTGGAACTGCACGGCAAAGCGCGAGCCTTCGGCCAGCGCTGCGGCAAAGTCGACGCCGTAGTGACCGCTACCAACCACCTGGCCCGGCTTGCCGGCGGTGATGTAGTAGCTGTGCACGAAGTAGAAGCGCGCACGGTCGGGGATGTTGTGCCACAGCGGGTGGTCGATGCTCTGGACGACTTCGTTCCAGCCCATGTGTGGCACCTTCAGGTGCTCGCCGTCTTCGTGCAGGTCTTTGCCGAAGAAGCGCACATTGCCCGGGAACAGGCCGATGCAGTCGACGCCGTCGTTCTCTTCGCTGTGATCGAGCAAGGCTTGCATGCCAACGCAGATGCCAAGAAACGGACGGTCCTGGCTGACTTCACGCACCAGGCTGTCGAAGCCCAGACGGCGGATTTCAGCCATGCAGTCGCGGATCGCGCCAACACCCGGGAACACCACGCGGTCGGCTTCGCGAATCACGTCGGCGTCGCTGGTGATCAGGACCTTGCCGGCCCCCACGTGCTCCAGGGCCTTGGCCACCGAGTGCAGGTTACCCATGCCATAGTCGATAACGGCAACCGTCTGCATTACAGGCAACCCTTGGTCGATGGCATCTGCCCGGCCATGCGCTCATCCAGTTCGATGGCCATGCGCAGCGCGCGGCCGAAGGCCTTGAACACGGTCTCGATCTGGTGGTGGGTGTTGTGCCCACGCAGGTTGTCGATGTGCAGGGTGACGTTGGCGTGGTTGACGAAGCCCTGGAAGAACTCCTGGAACAGGTCGACATCGAAGCCACCGACCGACGCGCGGGTATACGGTACGTGCATCTGCAGGCCCGGGCGCCCGGAGAAGTCGATGACCACCCGCGACAGCGCTTCGTCCAGCGGCACGTAGGCATGGCCGTAGCGGCGGATGCCCTTCTTGTCGCCGATGGCCTGGCTGAAAGCCTGGCCCAGGGTGATACCGACGTCTTCGACGGTATGGTGATCGTCGATATGCAGGTCGCCCTTGCATTCGATATCGAGGTCGATCAGCCCATGCCGGGCGATCTGGTCGAGCATATGTTCAAGGAAAGGCACACCGATATCGAATCGGGCCTTGCCGCTGCCATCCAGGTTGATCGAGGCCTTGATCTGGGTCTCCAGAGTATTGCGCTCGACGGAAGCCTTACGTTCGACCATCACCAGCTCCGCAAAATCATTGGGCGAAAAAGGTGATCATTATAGGCCCAGAAGCGCCCGGCTTGAAACGCAGATGACGCGCGGCAGGGAATTTAGTCGGGCCGCTGTGCGGCCCATCGCTGGCAAAGCCAGCTCCCACAATGATCGGTGAACCCTGTGGGAGCCGGTCTTGCCGGCGATGGTCTGCGCAGCAGACCTAGTTGAACAACACCGCCGTCTTCTGCAGCGTCACCCAGATCCCCCAGGCCAGCGGCACCCCGACCACCAACCAGGCCGCCAGCACCAGCGGCTTGCTGGCCGGATCCGCCTGCCACTCCAGCACGCGCTCGCTGACGCTGCCCTGGTCATGGCTCAAGGCCCGTTCGGCGGCGAGCTCGGTATCGGTCATGAAGTACTTGTCGGCCACCGGCCGTACCAGCCCATTGCAGATAAAGCCCAGCACCAGCAACCCGGCAAGGATGTACAGGGTAATGTCATAGGCCGCCGCCCGCGGCACGCCCAGCTCCAGCTGATATTCGCGCAGGTAGGTGATCAGCACCGGGCCCAGCACCCCGGCTGCGGCCCAGGCGGTCAGCAGGCGGCCGTGAATGGCGCCGACCATCTGCGTGCCGAACAGGTCGGCCAGGTACGCCGGCACCGTGGCAAAGCCACCGCCATACATCGACAAGATGATGCAGAACGCCGCCACGAACAGGGCGATGTTGCCCAGGTGGCCCATGTTCGGCACCAGCGCATACAACGCCACGCCCAGGGCGAAGAAGGCGAAATAGGTGTTCTTGCGCCCGATGTAGTCGGAGAACGACGCCCAGAAGAAGCGCCCGCCGATGTTGAACAGGCTGAGCAAGCCGGTAAAGCCGGCGGCAATCGCGGCGATCTGGCCCAGTTGCGCGGCGGTGAGCTGGCTGAAGCTGAGGTCACTGCCCAGCAGCTTGCCGGCAAAGACTTCCTGCAACAGCGGCGAGGCCATGCCGAGAATACCGATACCCGCCGACACGTTCAGGCACAAAACCAGCCAGATCAGCACAAACTGCGGGGTTTTCCACGCCACGCTGACATGTACATGGCGATGGGTGATCATCGCGTTGTTGGCCTTTTTCAGCGGAGCGCTCCAGCCTTCAGGCTTCCAGCCGGTGGGCGGCACGCGATAGGCCAGGGCGCCGCCGAGCATGAACACGAAGTAGATCCCCGCCATCACCACGAAGCTCTGCCAGACGCCGACGTCTTCAGGGGTGGCGAAGTGATTCATCAGCGCTGCCGCCAGCGGCGCACCGACCATGGCACCACCGCCAAAGCCCATGATCGCCATGCCGGTGGCCATGCCGCGTTTGTCCGGGAACCACTTGATCAGGGTCGAGACCGGCGAAATGTAGCCAAGCCCCAGGCCAATACCGCCGATCACCCCGGAGCCCAGCCACATCAGCCACAGTTGGTGGGTATAGACGCCGAAGGCAGAAATCAGCAGGCCGCCGCACCAGCACAGGGTCGATACAACGCCGGCCTTGCGCGGCCCGGCGTGCTCCAGCCAGCCACCCCAGATGGCCGCCGAACAGCCGAGGAAGACAAAGAACAGCGTGTAGATCCAGCTGAGCATCGAGATCGGCCAGTCACACTCGGTGGTGAACATACGCAGTAGAAAGTGGGTCTGCTCCGAGCACACGACCGGCGCATTGATACCGATGGCCTGCGACAGCGGCAACCAGAACACCGAAAACCCGTAGGCCATGCCAATGCACAGATGAATGGCCAGCGCCGCTGGCGGGACCAGCCAGCGGTTGAAACCCGGGCGGGCAATGATCCGCTCCTTGGACAGGAAACCGGGCGCGCTGGCGATGGCTCCGGCCGTGATGCTGCTGCTCATTGTTGTACTCCCCTCGTAGGTATGAAGCGCTCACGGCCCTCGACCTTGGCCCTGAGGCAACTGGTCGTTTTTTGTTGGCGAACGGCCCTTTTACGCGACAAAAAGCCGCAGCAGGGCCCAAGAGCGGCGAGAGAGTAGCATTTGCGCTGGGCGCTGAGCGCAAACTGATACTGTCGTGAGTTCAACAACTGATCCCCCCGGCAAGGAACTGTCCTACCCCGTGTTGTCGAATCCGACACCTTTGCAGGACTAAACCTTCGCCCCATATCACCCAGTGGTGATAACCGCAGCGCTATACTCTGCGGCTGAATTTAGAAATCGGACTACAAGGACTCGCCCATGAAAGCGTTCGGCAAAATCCTGGGGCTGGTGCTTCTCGGGTTGTTGCTGATCATTGTGGCTCTGGGCTTCGCCCTGACCCACCTCTTCGATCCCAACGACTACAAAGACGAGATTCGCCAGCTGGCACGCGACAAGGCCCACGTCGAGCTGACGCTCAATGGCGATATCGGCTGGAGCCTGTTCCCCTGGCTGGGGCTGGAGCTGCATGAGGCCAGCATCGCCACCCTGAACAACCCGAAAGTGCCGTTTGCCGACCTGCAGATGCTCGGTCTGTCGGTACGCGTGCTGCCCTTGCTGCGTCGTGAAGTGCAGATGAGCGACGTGCGCGTCGAAGGCCTGAACCTGACGCTCAGCCGCGATGAACACGGCCACGGCAACTGGGAAGACATCGGCAAGCCATTGCCCGCCGCTACCCCGGCACCGGCCGATGGCAGCAGCGCCCCTGCCGAGGCATCCGCGCAAGCCAGCACCGACAGCGCCAGCGAGCGCCTGGTCAAGCTCGATATCGACAGCCTGACCGTCAACAACGCCCGCGTGCAGTACAACGACGCCCGCAGCGGCCAGAGTTTCGCTGCCGAAAGCATCCAGCTGAGCACTGGCGCCGTGCATGAAGGGGTGAACATCCCGCTGAAGATGACCGCGTTCCTCAGCGCCGGCCAGCCAGTCGTCAAGGCGCGCACCGAGCTGAACGGCGAGCTGCGCTTCGACCGCCGGCTCAAGCGCTACCAGTTCGAAGACATGAAGCTCAGCGGCGAAGCCTCGGGCGAGCCGCTGCAAGGCAAAACCATGACCTTCGCAGCCCAAGGCCAGTTGCTGGTTGATCTGGCGGCCAACGTCGCCGAATGGAACGGCCTCAAGCTCTCTGCCAACCAGTTGCGTGCCCTTGGCGAACTGAACCTGCGCGACCTCGATAAAACCCCGCAACTGAGCGGCGGCCTGTCGATTGCCCAGTTCGACCTGCGCAACTTCCTCGACAGCATCGGCCACCCGCTGCCGGCTTCGGCCGACGCCAGCACCCTGGGCAAGGTCGAGCTGGTCACCCGCTTGCAAGGCACGCCGAACAGCCTGGCCCTGGAAGACCTGGCAATCAAGCTCGACGACAGCACCTTTACCGGCCGCCTGGCCGTCGAGGACGTCGCCAAGCAGGCCCTGCGCGTGCAGCTCAAGGTCGACAAGTTCGACGCCGACCGTTACCTGCTGGCCAAGAGCGATGCGGCCAAAGGCGCCAAGGCCGCGCGCCAGGCTGAAGTGCAGAGCAAAGAAGCCAGCGCCCTGGCCGGTGCCGGCACCACGCCGCTGCCAGATGCGCCCACCCAGGTGGCCTGGAGCAACGACAAGCTGCTGCCGGTCGATCGCCTGCGCCAGCTCGACCTGCAAGCCGAGCTGACCTTCGGCCAACTGACCCTGGACAAACTGCCGATCGAAAACGCCAACCTCAAGGCCCAGGGCCAGGGTGGCCTGATCACGCTGGAAACCCTGCGTGGCGGCCTGTACAACGGCGACTTCGAAAGCAAAGGCACCCTCGACGTGCGCCCGGCAGTGCCGCAGATCGGCCTCAACACCCGCATCAACCGGGTCCCGGTCGAGCACTTCATCAAGAGCGAAACCGCCACCCCACCGGTCAAGGGCCTGCTGACCCTGAACAGCGACCTGACCGCCACAGGCAACAGCCAGAAAGCCCTGGTCGACACCCTCAACGGCAATGCCAGCTTCGTCATCAACGACGGCGTCCTGGTCAACGCCAACCTCGAGCAGCAGCTGTGCCAGGCCATTGCCACCCTCAACCGCAAGACCTTGAGCGGCGAACCACGCGGCAAGGACACCCCGTTCCAGGAGCTCAAGGGCAGCCTGGTAATGCGTAACGGCGTAGCCAGCAACCCTGACCTCAAGGCACGGATTCCCGGCCTGACCGTCAACGGCCAGGGCGACCTCGACCTGCGCGTGCTGGGCATGGACTACCGCATTGGCGTGATTGTCGAAGGCGACAAGCGCGACATGCCCGACCCGGCCTGCCAGGTTGGCGAGCGCTATGTCGGCCTGGAACTGCCGCTGCGCTGCCGCGGCCCACTGGAACTGGGCGCCAAGGCCTGCCGCCTGGATAAAGACGGCCTGGGCAAAGTCGCGGCCAAGCTTGCCGGCGACAAAGTCAGCGAAAAGCTCAGCGAGAAGATCGACGAGAAGCTCGGTGACAAGGTCAGCCCGGAGCTCAAAGACGCGCTCAAGGGGTTGTTCAAGCGATGAGCCCAGAGCAGTTTTCCAGCGCCGTGCTGGATTGGTACGACCGTAACGGCCGCCACGACCTGCCCTGGCAACAGGGCATCACCCCGTATCGGGTATGGGTCTCGGAAATCATGTTGCAGCAGACCCAGGTGAGCACCGTGCTCAACTACTTCGGCCGCTTCATGGAGGCCCTGCCCACGGTCCAGGCCCTGGCCGAGGCCCCCGAGGACGAAGTGCTGCACCTGTGGACCGGCCTGGGCTACTACACCCGGGCGCGCAACCTGCAAAAAACCGCGAAAATCGTCGTCGAGCAGTATGGCGGCGAATTTCCCCGCGATGTCGAGAAGCTCACCGACCTGCCGGGCATTGGCCTGTCCACGGCCGGCGCCATTGCCAGCATCAGCATGGGCCTGCGTGCGCCGATCCTCGACGGCAACGTCAAGCGCGTGCTGGCCCGTTACACCGCGCAAGAGGGTTACCCGGGCGAGCCGAAGGTGGCCAAGGCATTGTGGGCCAACGCCGAGCGCTATACCCCGCACAGCCGGGTAAATCACTACACCCAGGCAATGATGGACCTAGGCGCCACCCTGTGCACCCGCAGCAAGCCCAGTTGCTTGCTCTGCCCGCTCAAGGTTGGCTGCGAGGCGCACATGCTCGGCCAGGAAATCCGCTACCCCGTGCCCAAGCCGCGTAAGGAGCTGCCGCAAAAGCGCACGCTGATGCCGCTGCTGGCCAACCACGAAGGCGCCATCCTGCTTTACCGGCGCCCGTCCAGCGGCCTCTGGGGCGGGCTGTGGAGCCTGCCGGAGCTGGACAACATTGAACAAATCGAAGATCTGGCCGACCAGCACGGCCTGAGCCTGGCCGGCAGCCAGGCGCTGGACGGCCTGACCCACACCTTCAGCCATTTCCAGCTGGCCATCGAGCCCTGGCTGGTGCGCGTCGACGCCGCCACCGACCACGTGGCCGAGGCCGACTGGCTCTGGTATAACCTCGCCACCCCGCCGCGCCTGGGCCTTGCCGCCCCGGTGAAAAAACTGCTTAAACGCGCGGCCGACGTATTGCTTACAGGAGAGTCGCGATGACCCGCACCGTAATGTGCCGCAAGTACAACGAAGAACTGCCAGGCCTTGAGCGTCCACCCTACCCGGGCGCCAAGGGCCAGGACATCTTTGATCACATTTCGCAGAAGGCCTGGGCCGACTGGCAAAAAGAGCAGACCATGCTGATCAACGAGAAGCGCCTGAACATGATGAACGCCGAGGACCGCAAATTCCTCCAGGGCGAGATGGACAAGTTCTTCTCCGGCCAGGATTACGAGAAGGCCGAAGGCTACGTTCCACCTAGCGAATAACCCCGGAAAATCGTAAGCGACGGAATTAATTTAAAAAATTTTCAAAAAGTCGTTGACGTAAATCCGAAAAACCCTTTTAATGCGCCCCGTTGCCCAGATAGCTCAGTCGGTAGAGCAGGGGATTGAAAATCCCCGTGTCGGCGGTTCGATTCCGTCTCTGGGCACCACTAATACCGAAAAGCCCCAAGCGAAGTGATTCCTTGGGGCTTTTTTCATGCCTGCGATTTCTCGACCGACGCAGGCCTTCTCGCGCACGGACATGCCGCGAGGTCATCGGAGCCAGGGATGAAATCGATCGCCGTTGTCGTCACCATGCTGCTGAGCCTGACCGGCTGTGTCGGCGCCACCGTCGTGTTGCCGCACAAAGACACCTACCCCACTGCGGCCCATCGCATCCTGCGCCTGAAGAACATCACCCCGGTAATCAGCACAACGCAAAAGAGCACTGAGCCTCACCAGTGGTGCGGCGTCACCCTCTGGGCCGTGATTCTGCCGATCCCTCTGCAACTGCCAGTGTGCGATGTCTACAGCGAGGAGGGCTATGGCGCAGATGTGAATGGCCAGCAAGTGCTCCTGCAGCGCACCGTGCAGAACATCAGCTCGCCTATGTACGCCTGCGGCCCGTTCATGTTCATGGGCAACGTGTTGCATTACTACGAAGGCAACGCCATCTGCGGGATACTGCGCTAGGCCAGCGCAGCTACCACCCCTCGCGCCGCCTCGAACAATGACGCCTGCGGTCCGCTGACCTGGGACGCAACAATCAACCCCTCGCCCAGCACAAACAGCTGCTGCGCAGCTCCCTGTTGGCACCCCGCCTGCTGACAGGCCCGCTCCAGCGCCGCCATGACCTTGTGCTTGTGCAGTCTGGCCAGCTCATGGGGCGGTTCGCCCGGCTCGGCATACTCGGCCGAGGCATTAATGAAGGCACAGCCGTGGAAGCCTTCAGAGCGCGCCCAGGCTTCAATGAAGTCGATATAGGCCAGCGGCCGCGCTTTTGCCTCTACGGCCGTCAGAGCGCTTTCCAGGCGCGCCATGAAATCCAGGTCGCGCCGCTGCAGCGCCGCTTCGATCAACAGCTCCTTGCTGGGGAAATGCCGGTACAGGGTTTTCTTGGTCACCCCGGCTTCCTGGCTCAGCTGCTCAACCCCGGTGCCGTGGTAACCCTGACGGTAGAACAACTGCAGGGCCGACTCGGCGATTTTCTCGGACGTACTCATGCCACACCTTCGATCTGGACAGTTGCCAACAGTGTATACCGATCGGTTGACTTGCAGGTAAACCGATCGGTATCCTCGGCACAAATCGCCCACCCGGAGACTGTACCCATGCCGCTCAAATCCAAGGCGCCTGCCGCCCCTTCCCTGCACTTCAGCCTGTTGTCACTGATTGGCGCGGCCCTGGCGATCGGCGCCACCGGCTGGCTCAGCCAGGTGTCCGGCGCCTTGTGGCTGATGGCACCGTTTGGCGCCAGCTGCGTGCTGGCCTTCGGCATGCCCGACTCGCCGCTGGCACAGCCGCGCAACATCATCGGCGGGCATGTGATTGCCACCCTGGTGGGCCTGGCAGTACTGCATACCCTGGGTGACAGCTGGTGGAGCGCAGCCCTGGCCGTCGGCCTGGCGCTGGCCGCCATGCAGCAGACCCGCACCCTGCATGCACCTGCTGGGGCCAACCCGCTGGTGGTGATCGCCAGCCATGCACCGCTGAGCTTCGTGGTGACCCCGGTGCTCGCTGGCTCGCTGGTGATCGTCGCCGTGGCCTGGTGCCTGAACAATGCGCGCCAGGCCAACAGCTACCCGAAATACTGGTACTGATGGCGCTATGCCAAGGGCTGTTGACCACCGTCAATATGCCCCTGGCCTGCCCCGATAAAATGCTCTGAGGATATTAGAAGGAACCAACAGGCCTCCCCATGAGCGAAGAATCCACTGCCCTGCCCCTGCCCTCGCCCGCCGCCGAAACACCTGCAGGCACCAGCCCAAGCCCGGCGCACAAAGCTGCCAGCACTCGTCCACGCCGTCCGCGTACCCCGCGCAAGCCTGCCGCAAGCGCCGCTGGCGAAGCGCAGATCAGCGCCATCAGCCAGCAACCGGCAGCCCTGAAGGTTGCCTCGGCACCGCGCGGCTCCAACGAAGACAGCGCCTTGGCCAAATTGCCGGCCAGCTACCCATACCGCAACCGCATGCGCCGCGCCGAGTACGAAAAGGCCAAGCATGAGCTGCAGATCGAGCTGCTCAAGGTGCAAAGCTGGGTCAAGGAAACCGGCCAGCGCATCGTCGTGCTGTTCGAAGGCCGTGACGCTGCCGGCAAGGGCGGCACTATCAAGCGCTTCATGGAGCACCTGAACCCGCGTGGCGCGCGAATCGTCGCCCTGGAGAAGCCTTCCGAGCAGGAGAAAGGCCAGTGGTACTTCCAGCGCTACGTCCAGCACCTGCCCACGGCGGGTGAAATGGTCTTCTTCGACCGCTCCTGGTACAACCGTGCCGGGGTCGAGCGGGTCATGGACTTCTGCTCACCGCTGCAATACCTGGAGTTCATGCGCCAGGCACCGGAGCTCGAACGCATGCTGTGCAACAGTGGCATCCTGCTGTTCAAGTACTGGTTTTCGGTGAACCGCGAAGAGCAGCTGCGCCGCTTCATCTCGCGCCGTGACGACCCGCTCAAGCACTGGAAGCTGTCACCGATCGACATCAAGTCGCTGGACAAGTGGGACGAATACACCGCCGCCAAGGAAGCGATGTTCTTCCACACCGACACCGCCGACGCACCGTGGACGGTGATCAAGTCCGACGACAAGAAGCGCGCGCGGATCAACTGTATCCGCCACTTCCTGCACTCGCTGGATTACCCCGGCAAGGACCTGAGCGTCGCCCACCAGCCTGACCCACTGCTGGTAGACCGCGCCGCGCGCGTGCTGGAAGAGGAAGACCGCGGCGAGCTGGCCCAGCCGGCCTGATCTCGGCCCAGGCCGTCGGCTGTACTTGGGTTTCCCGGCCAACTGCGATTCAATACGCAGAATTTTTCCGGTTCAGCACAAGGGTTCACCGATGGCCTCCAGCAGCAAACAACAGAAACGCGCCAAACGCGCCGCCAACAAGGCCCGCGAGAACCGCATGGTGCGTAGCGGCCAGGCGGTCAAGAGCTCGGGCGAAAGCTCCAGCGCCAGCGTCGAGCAGGTGTTCAACAAGGCCATGGAATCGGGCAGCTACAGCGCCCTGTTCGACAAGATGAAGCAAGCCCAGGACAACGGCCTGGTTGCGCTGATCTCGGTATTCCTGGTCGACCCGCTGCTGGCCCTGGTGCTCAAGGGTCACAAGGAAGAACACGCCACCGACTACATCGTCATGGTCTTCAGCGCCTACCGCAAATGGCTGGACGGCGCCGACGAAGCCACGACCATGGCCTGGCTCGAGAGCGATGAGTTCCAGGACGCCTACATTGCAGCTTCCGAAGCAGTGTCCAAGCAGCAGAAGAAGTTTGGCTGACAGCTTGCGTGGCTCCTGATCCCCTCAATGGCGTGCAGCCCATCGCCGGCAAGACCGGCTCCCACCACAGTCCCTGTGGGAGCTGGCTTGCCAGCGATGAGGCCAGCATGGACACCGCACCACTTCCTGCTGAAACAAAAAGACCGCAATCCTCACAGATCGCGGCCTTTGTCATTTCACCCGCAGCACATCAATTGTTCAGCACCGCCCGCCCGGCCGCCTCGGCCTTGCGCTTGCGCGCCACCAGCAGCCCTGCGGCTACCACGGCGATGGACAGCAAACCGGTGGCAACGATTTCAATGCGATGATCCGGACGGATCAGCATCACGGTCAGAATGCCGACGATAAAGGCGATGGTCGCCCAGGTCAGCCCCGGGAACAGCCACATTTTGAAGGCAATCTTCTCACCGCGCTGCATACGCTGACGGCGCATGCGCAGTTGCGACACGGCAATCACCAGGTACACCAGCAAGGCAATGGCGCCGGAGCTTGCCAGCAGGAACTCGAACACCTGGGCAGGCGCCAGGTAGTTGGCGATCACCGTGAGGAACGCCGCCGCAGTCGACAGCACCACCGCCACATACGGGGTACCGCTGGAAGTGGTGCGCTGGGCCATGGCCGGGGCATCACCACGCTTGCTCAGGGAGAAGAGCATGCGCGAGGAGGTATACAGCGCCGAGTTCAGGCAGCTGGTCACCGCGATCAACACGACGATGTCGACGATCAGCTTGGCATTGGGGATGCCCATCAGGTTGAGCACGGTCTGGTACGAACCGACGTCGGCCAGTTCGCTATTGGTCCACGGCACCAGGGCCACGACCACGAAGATCGACACGAGGTAGAACAGGAAGATCCGCCAGATCACCGAGTTGGTGGCCTTGGTGATCTGCTTGCCCGGGTCTTTCGACTCGGCGGCGGCGATGGTGACGATCTCGGTACCCATGAACGAGAACATGGTAGTCAGCATCGCAGCCAGCACCGCGCCCATGCCGTTGGGCATGAAGCCCTGGGTGTCGAACAGATGGCTGACGCCGCTGACCTGGCTATTGGGCAGCAGACCGAAGATCGCGGCCACGCCAAGAATGATGAAACCGATGATCGCCACCACCTTGAGCAGGGCGAACCAGAACTCGAATTCACCGTAGTTCTTCACACTGAACAGGTTGGTCGCGGTCAGCAGCAAGGTGATGACCAGGGTGAACACCCAGATGCCGATATCGGGGAACCAGGCATGCAGGATGGTCGCGGCGGCGTTGGCCTCCAGCGGAATCACCAACACCCAGAACCACCAGTACAGCCAGCCGATGGTAAAACCGGCCCAGTGGCCGATGGCCTTGTCGGCGTAAGTCGAAAACGAACCGGTGTCTGGCGAGGCGACGGCCATTTCCGCCAGCATGCGCATGACCAGCACCACCAGGGTCCCGGCGGCGGCATAGGCGAGCAAAACCGCAGGGCCGGCCTCGGCAATGGCGTGGCCGGAGCCAACGAACAGGCCGGCACCGATGACACCGGCAATCGACAGCATGGTCACATGCCGTTGTTTGAGCCCCTGAGCGAGGTCGTTGGAATTGTGCGTACCGCTCATAAAACTACCTTTGCAAGAAATGGCGTTTTGATCCTGCTACCCGAGTCGCGCCCTTCAAAAAGAGTGCTACTTCCTGTTGCCGATCGATAAGGCAATAAGCGCGCCATTCCGATGACCGTTCGTTCGAAAATTCTCACATCCCCGTTTAACAAGGCTTACAGGCCTTTCGGCCAAGACTTGACCGAAAGCCCCTGATAAATCGACGGAATGGGCCAATTACTGAAATACCCACTTACAAATGCCTCAGGTGCACCACAAACCGTCACCGGTAACACCTCATGCACTTCCTATGAGCAAAAAGGCGCAACCCTCAGGTACAACCAGAACCGTAGATAAAGGCCCGAACCTGTGCACAAGGTCAGAAACGACTTCCCAGAAACGGCCAAAACTGGCACCATCGCGCCTTTTTTCATCAAGGCTCCGGCCCTGGAAACGAGGGTAGGCGGACATCTGCGCGACAGTCCACTGCAGCGATGCGACACCCGCCCTCCCAGCAACCGATTGCCTCTCCCGACGTTATTGGCTGTCTTCGGACCGCTATGCTAGCTTGGCGCCTCGCCAGGAAGGCCGCTAACAGCAGGAGCGCACCAGAACACATGAGGACCGCACATGGCTGAGGCCACGCCCGCGCTGGAAATCCGCAACCTGCACAAACGCTACGGCGACCAGGAAATCCTCAAGGGAATTTCGCTGACCGCACGTGATGGCGATGTGATCTCGATCCTGGGATCCTCCGGCTCCGGCAAGTCCACTCTGCTGCGCTGCATCAACCTGCTGGAAAACCCGCACCAGGGCCAAATCCTGGTGGCCGGTGAAGAGCTCAAGCTCAAGGCGGCAAAAAACGGCGAACTGGTGGCCGCCGACAACAAGCAGATCAATCGCCTGCGCAGCGAGATCGGCTTCGTCTTCCAGAACTTCAACCTGTGGCCGCACATGAGCATCCTCGACAACATCATCGAGGCGCCGCGCCGGGTGCTGGGCCAAAGCAAGGCCGAGGCCATCGAGCATGCCGAAGCGCTGCTGGACAAGGTCGGCATCCACAACAAGCGTCACAGCTACCCGGCCGAACTGTCCGGAGGTCAGCAACAGCGTGCGGCCATCGCCCGCACCCTGGCAATGAAGCCCAAGGTCATCCTGTTCGATGAGCCGACCTCGGCCCTGGACCCGGAAATGGTTCAGGAAGTGCTCAACGTTATCCGTGCCCTCGCCGAAGAAGGCCGTACCATGCTACTGGTTACCCACGAAATGGGCTTTGCCCGCCAGGTGTCCAGCGAAGTCGTCTTCCTGCACCAGGGGCTGGTCGAAGAGCAAGGAACGCCGCAGCAGGTTTTCGAAAACCCGACCTCGGCGCGTTGTAAACAATTCATGTCCAGCAACCGCTAACGGAGCAACACGCATGCAGACCTATAAGAAATTCCTCCTGGCCGCTGCCGCCACGCTGGTGTTCTCGGCCAATGCCATGGCTGCCGAGAAACTGAAGATGGGCATTGAGGCGGCCTACCCGCCGTTCAACAACAAGGATGCCAGCGGCCAGGTGGTCGGCTTCGACAAAGACATCGGCGACGCCCTGTGCGCCAAGATGAAGGTCGAGTGTGAAGTCGTGGTCTCCGACTGGGACGGCATCATTCCCGCCCTGAACGCGAAGAAGTCCGACTTCATCGTCTCGTCGCTGTCGATCACCGACGAGCGCAAGCAGGCCGTAGACTTCACCGACCCGTACTACTCGAACAAGCAGCAGTTCATCGCCCCGAAAAACGTCGACTTCAAGACCGACCGCGCCTCACTCAAAGGCAAGACCATTGGCACCCAGCGTGCTACCCAGGCCGCAACCTGGCTGGACGACAACGGCGGCATGGACGGCGAGTTCAAGGTCAACCTCTATGATGGTCAGGAAAACGCCTACCTGGACCTGACTTCAGGCCGCGTCGATGCCATCCTCGCCGACAAGTACGCCAACTACGACTGGCTCAAGTCCGCAGCGGGTCAAAACTACGAGTTCAAAGGCGAGCCGGTGAACGAAAGCGACAAGGTCGGCATCGCTGTGCGCAAAGGTGACAATGAACTGCGCAACAAGCTGAACGCTGCACTGAAAGAAATCGTTGCCGACGGCACCTACGAGAAGATCAACAAAAAATACTTCCCGTTCAGCATCTATTGATTCGCCCCGACCGGCATTGCCCTGGAGGCGATGCCGGTCCCTTGAACAAACCTGCCCATGAATATTGATCTCTACGGATTCGGTCCGGCCCTGTTTGTCGGGACGCTGATGACCGTCAAACTCGCGTTGTCGGCCCTATGCCTGGGGCTGGTCCTGGGGCTGCTTGGCGCCCTGGCCAAGACCTCGCCGTACAAACCCCTGCAATGGCTGGGTGGCTTCTACTCGACGATAGTTCGCGGCGTGCCCGAACTGCTCTGGGTGTTGTTGATTTACTTTGGTACCGTCAGCCTGATGAACCGGCTTGGCGAACTCCTGAATATTCCCGGCCTGGAGCTCAATGCTTTTGCCGCAGGCGTGATTGCCCTGGGCCTGTGCTTCGGCGCCTATGCCACGGAGGTGTTCCGTGGTGCAATCCTGGCCATTCCCAAGGGTCACCGTGAAGCTGGCCTGGCGCTCGGCCTGTCCAAAGGGCGAATCTTCTCCAAACTGATCCTGCCGCAAATGTGGCGGATCGCGCTGCCCGGCCTGGGCAACCTGTTCATGATCCTGATGAAAGACACCGCACTGGTCTCGGTGATCGGCCTGGAAGAAATCATGCGTCACTCGCAAATCGCCGTGACCGTGAGCAAGCAGCCGTTCACCTTCTACATGGTCGCCGCCATCATCTACCTGGGCCTGACGGTCCTGGCCATGACCGGCATGCACTTCATGGAAAAACGCGCCGGTCGCGGCTTCGCGAGGGCCAATCAATGAACTGGGAAGTCATCATCAAGTGGCTGCCACGCCTGGCCCAAGGCGCCACGCTGACCCTGGAACTGGTGAGCATCGCGGTCATTGCCGGGCTGATCATCGCCATTCCACTGGGTATCGCCCGCTCCTCGCGACACTGGTACGTGCGCGCCCTGCCGTACGGTTACATTTTCTTTTTCCGTGGCACACCGCTGCTGGTTCAGTTGTTCCTGGTGTACTACGGGCTTGCCCAGTTCGATGCCGTGCGAAACAGTGCCTTGTGGCCCTACCTGCGGGACCCGTTCTGGTGCACGGTGCTGACCATGACCCTGCATACTGCCGCTTACATCGCAGAAATCCTGCGTGGCGCGTTGCAGGCCATCCCTCGCGGCGAGATTGAAGCGGCGCGGGCCCTGGGCATGTCCCGGGCCAAGGCGATGATCTACATCATGCTGCCACGCGCAGCGCGCATCGGCCTGCCGGCCTACAGCAACGAAGTGATCCTGATGCTCAAGGCCAGCGCCCTGGCGAGCACCGTCACCCTGCTGGAGCTGACCGGCATGGCGCGGACCATCATCGCCCGGACCTACCTGCCAGTGGAGATCTTTTTCGCTGCGGGCCTGTTCTACCTGCTGATTTCCTTCCTGCTGGTTCAAGCCTTCAAACAGCTGGAACGCTGGCTGCGCGTCGACGCCTGCCAGGGTCGATAAACCTGTATAACGGGGCTGATCACAGCCCCGTTTTCGTATCTGCTCATGACCACTGCCCTTCCTCTTTCCGGCGACCAACTGCTCAGCCGCTTCCAGGCGCTGGACAGCTTTCTGCGCGAGCACCAGGCACTGTGGCGGCCACGGCCTTTCACCCAGCTTGAGCTGCCTTGGGAAACCTCGTATCCAGCCCTTGCCGGCTGGTTGCGCCAGCGCTCGTTAAGCGAAGCGGAGGCGGCGCACAATCATCCCGAGCAACTGGACGCACCGGCGCCCTTGCCACAACTGGCGCGTATGGCGGCACAGCTGTCTGCCATCGGCGAGTTATCCACCGTGGCCCTGCCCTCGGCGAGCCAGCGCCTGAACGTCGATGTACCGGGGCGCAAATGGCAGCAGATCGAAGCTTTCGCCAGCCACCTGGGCTTTATCCACAGCCCACGCCACTGGCTGGACTGGTGCGCCGGCAAAGGCCATCTGGGCCGGCGCTTGCTGCAGCCGCACAGCCAGCAACTGACCTGCCTGGAATACGACCCGGCGCTGGTCGACGCCGGAATCGCTCTCAGCCAGCATCACCACTTGCCCGCCGAGCACCGCCTGCAGGATGTACTGGCCGATGATGCGCCATTGCAGTTGAATGCCGAGCACACCGCAGTGGCCCTGCATGCCTGCGGTGATTTGCATGTACGCCTGATGCAGCTGGCCAGCCTTCGGGGCTGCCGCCAGCTGGCCATCGCGCCCTGCTGCTACAACCGCATCCAGGCGCCGCACTACCAACCGTTATCCACCGCCGCCAAGGCGTCTGGCTTGCAGTTGTCGATCGATGACCTCGGCCTGCCGCTCAGTGAAACGGTTACTGCGGGAACGCGCGTTCGCCGCCAGCGCGATCAATCCATGGCCAGGCGCCTGGGTTTCGATCTGTGGCAACGTCAGCTGCGTGGGGTGGATGAGTACCTGCCGACGCCTTCGCTGGCGGTCAGCTGGCTGCACAAGCCGTATGCCGACTACTGCCTCGACCTGGCAGCACTCAAGAGCTTGCCGGTAGAGGCCGAGCCCGATTGGCTCGCGCTGGAAGCTGCGGGCTGGCAGCGCCTGGCCCAGGTGCGCAACCTGGAGTTACTACGCAATGTGTTCCGCCGCCCGCTGGAACTTTGGCTGGTGCTCGATCGCGCACTGTTCCTGCAGGAACAGTCCTACGAGGTACAGCTCGGGGTGTTTTGTGAACAACCTCTCACCCCGCGCAATCTGCTGCTGTTGGCCGAACGCCGATAAAGGCGCGCAGCCTGTGGATAACTCTGTGCGCAACTTTGCGTAGGACCCCTGCAAATTCATGGATCCAAGCGTTTTTACAGCCTGGTCATTTTTTGCTCACTGATTAATCGCCAGCAAAAACAGCCATTTGCGCAAAGACCAACGGCGAGCATTGCTCCGATGCAACGACCATCGACTTGGCATGCGCCTTGTGCATAAGCCTTTGCGCGAATAGCGCTAAACACGTTGAATCAAGCCAGTTTCAACAGGCTCATGCCCACCAGCAACAGCGCCAGCCCCAGCCAACCACGCCCCATCAGGCGTTGACCAAACAACGCCCAGCCCATGGCCACAGTGGCAAGGATGCCGAAGCCACCCCAGATGGCATAGGCCAGCGACAGTTCGATATCTCGCACAGCTTGCGCCAGCGCGGTAAAGGCGGCCAGCACGCAGAGAATCGAGGCGATGCCCAGGCCGCGCTTTTTAAAGCCGTCGGAATACTTGAGCAGCAGGTTGGCGATCACTTCCAGCACGATCGCCAGGCCCAGCCAAGCGAAGGGAATCCAGTTCATGCTCAGCATGGCAGCGCCTCCATGTGGCGCGGGGCAGGTGCGGCGCGGGTACCCGACTTGATCAGCAGGATACCGGCGATCATCACACCCAGGCCGGCGGCCTTTAGCAGGCCCAGGCTCTCGCCCAGCCAAGTGACGCTGATCAGGGTAATCAGCACGATGCCGATGCCTTCCCACAAGGCGTAGGCCACGCCCACTGGCACGCGCTTAACCGCCAGCGCCAGGAAGAAGTACGACAGGCCGATCATCAGGTACATCAACCCGTGGCCAAGAATGGGGAAATGACTGGCGGCGAATTTCATCGACGCGGTGCCGATCACCTCAGCGGTGATGGCGATAAACAGATAGATCCAGGAACGCATGATGCCCTCCCACGGGCGACACAAGCCGAGCGAAATCGCGCTGACGGCTGCAGACAAAAAGAAGCAAAAGACTGTTTGTCGGGGGAGGCGCTAGAGGTCGCCGGTCCAGTGACGTTCACGGGAAACCAGGCGGGAGGTGAAGAGCGGAAACGCTTTAGTGTTCAACATAATGAACAACAAATTAGCTCAAGGCATCGTTAAAGTCAAATCGATAGAAAATGGCTAATTAATTTTCGCGTCTTTCAGTCCGTATTTAGGTGAAAGCCCTTAAAGGTTGCCGAAAGGTTCGTAAATTATATTACCCGGCCATTCTGGGGCTGCTGCGCACCCCATCGCCGGCAAGGCCGGCTCCCACAGTAGTGGCACATTGGCCCATGTGGGAGCTGGCCTTGCCAGCGATGCAGCCGCCCCGCAGCCCCCTGACACTCCTCTACTCCCCTCGTGTCAAAACGCCGCACCCTTATCAAAATAACAATTAATTATTGTAATACGATAATTTTTCACAAATAATGCACCCCGCTCAACTAGCACGGAGGGAAACCATGAACAGTAAGACAGTGGCTTACGCGAGATCGCGTCTGCGAGTGATCGGTGCATTCGCCGCGGTACTCGCCTGGGGTACAGGGATCGTCGAGTTCGGCGGCAACGTACTATTGTGGGTGTTCGAAAAAGCCCAGGTGCAAGGCGCCTACCTGCAAAGCTTCGGTGAAAACATGCCACTGCTGCTGGCCCCGGACTACCAGCCTTCGCACCTGGCCCTGGGCCTGGTGATCGGCCTGGAACTGATCCCCGCCAGCCTCTCGGCCTTTGCCTTGTACCTGACAGGCTTGTTCTTCCTGCGTTTGTCCCGGGGCGAAACCTGGACGACGCAGAACATCAAGATGCTCTGGTGGGTGGGCTTGCTGTGCATCGGCTTGCCGATGGTCTGGCCGATGATCGGCACCTTGCAGGGCCTGGCGTTCTCCATCGACCTGCCCAAAGGCGAAAGAAGCTTCAGTGTATCGATCGGTGTATCATCCCAGGCGGTTTACGAGATCATGAAAGGCATCTTCCTGTGCGCCTTCTCACTCCTCATGCGTGACGCCAAAACCATCAGCGATGAACACAACTGTTATGTCTAGCTTGCCCCTATGCCGATAATTATTCGACTCGATGTAGTCATGGCCAAGAACAAGATCCGCTCCAAGGATCTGGCCGAGATTATCGGTATTACGGAGGCGAACCTGTCGTTGCTGAAAAACGGCAAGATCAAGGGTTTCAAGATGGAAACCCTCGAGAAGCTCTGTCGCGCGTTGAACTGCCAGCCAGGTGACCTGCTGGAGTTCAGCGAGGAATGAACAAGGAACTGGCAACTCGTGAGCAATTCACTCAAGTGGCGCGCCGCGCTGCTACTGGCCGTCGGCCTGCTCGGCGGCTGCGGCCCCAGCTACACCTATAGATACTCCCCACCGCCAAGCATGGCGGGCATGAACTGCATCAACTCCTGCTCGATGGAGCGCAACCACTGCAAACAGATGGCGCGCCTGCAGGAAAACAGCGACCAGGCCCTGTACCAGGCCAACCTCAGAAGCTACCAGCATTGCCAGGTCGGCAAGAGCAAAAAGGAAGCGCGCAAAAGCTGCTACTACCCCAGCTACCCGTTCAACAGCGGTTCGAGCTACTCGTGCGGTAACGATTACGACAGCTGCTACCAGGCCTGCGGCGGCACCATCCAGCGCATCCTCAACAAAGGCTGACGCCTCGACTAAACGGAATTGACTGTGGATATCATCAGATCCATCGCCCTGCTTGCGTCCGCGTTTTACCTGAGCGGCTGCACCTTCATGTCCGACTGGCAAATCCCGCCACCCGAGTCCGGCTGGCAAGTGCCGCCCATGCAGATGTACGGCAACCAGAGCTTCCCCGGGCCGGACTTCAGCCGCGACCACCACGCCATCCAGCGCTACCTCCACACACACAAACACTGACACTTCGACCAAACGGAATTGCCTGTGGCTATTATCAGATCCTTCCTCCTGCTTGCCTTCGCGTTTTACTTGAGCGGCTGCACGACCGGCGACTACACCCCGATGTCTGGCTGGGAAATCCCGCAGATGCAGATCTATGGCGACAAGGGCTACTCGGGCCCGGCCTACACCTGCAAGAAAAAGCACGGCTGCCGAGAGCACTGTAAAAAGCACGATTGCCGCTACAAACCGCTGATATTCGACCCCACCAAAGCCGAACCCAGCGCCACGACAATGCACCGCGGCTGGTAACAAAACACCTCGCGATAGCCGCTGAAACCGGGCATCGCGAGGAATGTTGCAGAAGTGGTTTACAGACGCAAACTGATCGCTATAATGACGCCCCTGTGCCGGTATAGCTCAGATGGTAGAGCAACTGACTTGTAATCAGTAGGTCCCGGGTTCGATTCCTGGTGCCGGCACCATTCAAGGTTCCATAGAAAGCTTTCAAAATCTCTGGAACCCCCGAAAAACCCGCCTTCTGGCGGGTTTTTTCGTTTTGGCGTTCCGTCGGATTCCGAGGGTAGCCAGCGCTAATAAGGGTACTTTTAAGGATACCTACCAATTCGACATTGGAAAGTACCCTTATGGCTCGCACAACGGCTCCCCTTACCGACAACGCCTGCCGCACTGCAAAGGCTCGCGAACGTGAGTACAAGCTTTTTGACGGCGATGGCCTTTACCTGCTCGTGAAGCCCAACGGTCGCAAAGGCTGGCGGCTCAGGTACGTGAAGCCCGATGGTCGCGAGGGCCTGACCTCACTCGGCAATTACCCGGTGGTCGGGCTGGCTGACGCTCGCCACAAGCGCTTCGAGCTTAAACAGCAGCTCGCCAACGGCATTGACCCCATCCAATCCAAGCAGCAGGCCAAGGTGCAAGCCGTAATCAATGGCCGTACCTTCGAAAGCGTTGCGCTCGATTGGTATGCCGGGATGGTGCCCAAGTGGGCGCCGGGCCACGCCAAGACTGTACTCAGCCGGTTGAAGACTCATGTATTCCCTTTGCTCGGTGCCAGGGCAATCGTTGAGTTGGACACCCACGACCTCATGCAGCCACTGGAAGCGGTGACGAAGCGCGGCACCATCGACGTGGCGCTCAGGATCAAGAACTACCTGCAAAGCATCATGCGCGAAGCCAAACGGCTGCGGCTGATCACCGCGAACCCGGCTCACGACCTCGACGGCTCGATCAGAGCACCACGGGTTACACATCGACCCGCACTACCCTTATCGCGGCTGCCAGAGCTGCAAGCACGCATCGACGACTACAAAGGTCGTCCACTCACACGCCTTACCGTGATGCTGTCGCTGCACGTGTTCGTACGCTCCAGTGAGCTGCGCTTCGCCCGCTGGAACGAGTTCGACCTCAATCGCGGCATCTGGGAGATCCCCGACACTCGCCCGGCGCTCGACGGCGTACCGTTTTCCACAAGGGGTACGAAAATGGCCGGAGACATTCACGTTGTACCCTTATCGCCGCAAGCAGTGGGCTTGCTTGAGCAGATCCACGCGATCACCGGCAAGTTCGAGCTGGTGTTCGCGGGAGATGCCAAACCGTGGAAACCGATGTCTGAGAACACGGTGAATGCCGCGCTAAGGACGATGGGCTATGACACCAAAGTGGATATCTGCGGCCACGGGTTCCGAGCCATGGCGTGCAGTGCGCTGGTCGAATCCGGACTTTGGTCAGAGACGGCCATCGAACGGCAGATGAGCCACAAAGAACGCAACAACGTGCGCGCCGCTTATACCCACAAGGCCGAGTTCCTCGAAGAGCGCCGGATGATCATGACCTGGTGGAGCCGGTTTCTGGAGGCGAACCGCGAGGACCATGTGACGCCGCATGAGTTTGCCAAGCAAACGGGCGAGAACGTCACGCGCCTTCGCAGTGCCAAGATGACCGAGTAACCCGCCGCGCCACCACCTCAACTTGCGGTGAAGTTACCCACAGCACCGCATGAAGCTCCTCCGCGCGGGTCCTTTCAAACGGGGCTGCAAAGCCGCCCCGTTTGAAAGGACCATACCAAAGAAAAAAACTGCTGGCACAGCTTACGTCTGTGGAAAACCACTGATGTCCACCGGGGGATAGTTTTATCCACAGGCGCTAAATCCCTGATATCGCGCTGCTTGACGAATATTGTCCACAAGCGTAGACCGGGAGTCGCAAGAGCTGTCGATGACAGCACCCCAGGTGACCCGAACCTTAAAGGTCACGCCGCTCCCGCGGTGGTTCACCCGCAAGTACGATTCGCGTCCGGCAGCTCGTACGGTCACTACCCATGTGATGGATGCCAACTCAATATCGTTGCCCCTGCGGCAACCACCCTACCCATCTGCTCAGCAGCAACCTATCCGCTTGACCATTTCGCGTGCGCCAACCTGCGCCCGTCTCTTTCTCCTGGAAAGAGACGGGCGCGTCTAACACTGCTGCAGCCCTCATCGCATTTGGCTTTGCGGCAACTTCACTCGTGACAATCGGCGTGACAAACGCCGATGTCACCTGCAACAGCGATGTAGATGATGGTGCCGCAGACCAAGGAATGGACTGCACCTGACTGACAGTCAGGCATGCCCCGGTCATCGCATTGCTGCGCTCACCCGGCTCAGGATCTCGCGGCACTGGTCTCGTCAGCCAATGCAGCCTCCACCCGCCCACCGGTAACGGTGCTCAGGAGGCCAGATCATGAGATGCCCTTGCTCCCGGTCGTAAGGAGCCGCCAGTCCCGCGTTAGAGGACATCCCCACAGGTCGCAGGGGCCTTGATCCCTGATAACACTCAACATTCTTGGCGGGATGACGTGGGGCGAGGATCGGAGATCGGAAGATGAGGTGACTGGCATGGCATTGGTGGGTAGACGCGATGGCCGCAATTTCGGTTACGGCAGACAATTGAGCTACGCAGGGCCGCAGGCGCTTAAGGACATGTTCGGCGGCGGCCACTACGGCACGGTCAAGGCGCACTGTGATCGGTGGCAGGCATTCGTGAAGTGGTGCCGCTCCGAACAGGGACCGGGTATCAACGATGCGCGGCAGATTGATCGGAAGGTATTGGCGGACTATGCAGCGTATCTGCGCGATGTGGTTGGGCGCGGTGACCTCGCCGTCAGCACGGCACAAAACCGGCTATCCAGCGTTAACAGGACCATGGCTGCGCTTCGCGGTGATCAGTGCGTGAAATTGCCAAGTCCGAGCAAGGCGTTGGGCATGCAGCGTGTCGGGGTCCGATATTCAGTGCCACAGGGCCAAGACCGCGAACAGGTTAAGCAGATCGTCGACGCGCTTTACCGCGATCATCAGCAACGAGCCGCCGCGATTGTTCTATTGGCGCGAGCCACAGGCATGCGCTTACGTGAGGCCATCTTAGCTGATCTGCCACGGCTGAGCCGTGAGGCTGAAGACCTAGGCAGAATCAACATTCAGGACGGCACCAAAGGCGGCCGCGCGGGAGCCTCGGCACCCCGCTGGATTTCGGTCGATGATCAAGTTCGAGGTGCACTTGGGGTTGCAAGGCAGGTGTCGCCTGCCGGTAGCCACAACATGATTGCGCCATACGAAAGCTACCTGAGTCTCCTACAAGAAATCATCCGCCCTGCGCGCGACATCCTGCATGCACACAACCTCAAAGGCTTCCATGAGCTACGAGCGGCCTATGCATGTGAGCGCTATGAGCAAATTACTCAACACCACGCGCCCATCAACGGCGGCCATTGTTGCCAGGTAGATAGGAACCTTGATCGTGAGGCCCGGAGGCAACTCAGCTATGAGCTGGGGCACGGTCGGATCGACGTGGTCGCGGCTTACATTGGGGGGCGAGTATGAGTAAGCCATTCGACATGGAGCTGTTCTTGGCTGGAGTGCTGACCGGCTCACACGCAACCCGGCGACGCCATGTACGGCAGGCGAAAATCATCCAGGCTGAGATTGCAGAGCGGTGGCAGTTGAAAACACCTTGGGCTTGGCAGCGAAAGCATGTCGTTTGGTTCCTGGAGCATCGCCTACGCAAACGCAGCGACGCAACGCGGTATTATTACGTGCTGACAGTACGACTGCTCACTCAACGTCTAGGAACGACTTGGGTTTTCAATCTGTAAGCGAGACTTTGATCTGAAGATCACGACTGACAGCAGTCGGCCAAGCCGAGGCGGCCCAGGGTGAAGGGTCGGCCTCATTCGCCGGTAAATTGTTATGTGATAATGGCTGCCGGTTGCCAAGCTTTCGCGCCCCGAGTGGCCAGTGGCCGAGGAACTGCTGCAATGCTTGCATGTCCCTTGCTCAAGGCTAGAAATGTCGATTTGCACTGCCTGCGCTGGGGCGGTTTCTTGATGTCGATGATATAATGAAGCCCGCTCGGCCTGACTTATTAAGCATCAGTGATGAGGCATCGGCAAATCAGATAGCGTGCATTTAGTTAAAATCAATATCAGTACAGCTTAGACAAATGCCATATGCAAGATGAAAACTATACTAATTTTATTTCAATACAATTTATTTAACTATGTTGCGAGCATATAACTAAGATGTTAAATGACTCATTAATTCGTCTTGCGCTGCTGGCTAGGTTAAGAAATGCTCACCCTCAGCCTAAAGCTCTCATTGAAGAACTACGAGTTCACAACGGCAATGCTATTGCGGATGTTGTTGCAGTTCATAAAGAGGCCCATTGTTACGAAATTAAGGGGGATGGTGATAAAGTCGAAAGAATTGCTCAGCAAGGTATATATTATGACCTCGCTTTCAGAAAGGTCACTTTAGTAACCACGTCTAAGCACATAGCAAAAGCAATTAAAATTGCACCTATCCATTGGGGAGTGCTTGAAGCGAAAGAAAACTCTACGGGTAAAATTATTTTCAGACCAGTTCGCCAAGCTCAGAAAAGCGTTGCATTTGACAAGCAGATAGCGCTTTTGACTCTCTGGCGAAATGAATTATTTGAAATCGCAAGCAGCATAGAGGATAAAATTCAGAACAAAATAAACAGAGACTCTCTATCTTTTCTCATCTCCCAGGCCTTCGGCGCCCAAGAGCTTAGCCTGACGATAGGCAAAGCCCTTGTGCTTAGGACACTTACAAAAGATCAAGCATAAATGAGATGTGGGAGTTAATTGTAGGCTTTAAGACACTACCGGGCATGACCGTCGATCCAAGCCCTGCAGCTTTTTCAACCAGATACAAATCGCCTTCCGAATTTCCGTGCCGGAAGAAGCTCTTTGCGACTATAGTTGCGGCTATATCGTTGTATTGCTTAAACCCTCGTGCATGTGTCTTAATCCCCCCGCCACGTACTATATAGTGCTTATCCTCATAAGAGTAGACAACCTTAGGTGCGGTAACGTTTAGCATATTGCGCGGATCAATATCAGAGTCCGAGTAGTCAGGACTCACAATAGTATAGTCCCCAAAAATCACATTATGACCGGTGAGTCCAGAGATAGCGCTGCTGTAGATAGCAATTTCGTTGCGATCCAGATGCTTTTCGCTATTAGTTGGAAGTATGTCGCCTGCTACTGGCGAAAGTGTAGAACCTGTAATAACAATAGCTTCGTATGCATGATCCGCAACTGCTGCTGCACAAAACGCTTTTATCTGCGCGCCACGAGCAATCGCGTCAACTCCCTTGCAAACCCTGTTGTCTATAACGAGCACCCATCGATCATATATACCCTTCCCCATGGCTATGAGATCCAAAATATCTGTTCTAATAAGGCTATAACTGACCAGATCATCGCTGGAAACACGCAAAGCGATTCGCCTGTTATTCACAGCTCTAGTAATCGCAGGTGTAAACACACAAGAATTTCGATCAGCGGTACGATCTACCCCAACCACTGGATTGAAATTTAGGTCTTGAGCAAGCATGCATGCTGCGAGATATTCGTAGCTGGGACGGCCGCCGATTAGGATAGAATCTGGAATATCGTAGTCATCTACGAAATATTCGGGAACGCCCTTCATATTCAGACAAAATTTCCGAGCAGCAGTCTCTATAGTCTTCTTTAATACTTTAGCATCCATATCTTTCTTCAAAGGTAGATCGAAGAAAGGAGCGACAAGTTTTTTTCTTTCCTTGCTAAGAGACTTGATCGCGCCAAATTCATTAGCTTTGGCTTTCAGGAATGGAATGTACTTAGGCATCTGAGCTGATCATCCTTTTGACGCTTATCTCATGGATAACGCTGTTGAAAAGAGTATAGTTTCCTAAATCATGCCTTACAAAACCGGCAAGAACTGCAGGATGCATCGAAAATTTCTGCGCATCTTTAAGCAACTCATCTTCATTACGATGTCTCCGTACTGAAGCAGATCGCCAATCGCTGCGACTAATAAAGGACTCTTTGGCTAGCTGATTTGCCTCTAGCTCAACAATGTCTTCACCAAGATCATCAAGACAGTCGAAGTGAGGTTCATTAAGACGATCATAATGAATTGAAACATGAGACAGCTCATGCATCAATGTAAACCAAAAATAGTCATATCTATCATATCGCAACGTCATACCAACAACAGGAGTTCCACACTGGAGTTTGAAGAATACTCCATCAGTCTTCATGCCGGAACTTTGAGGCAAGAAAACCAGCACAACTCCATGCTGCCAGAGATAGCTGGATACTTGCTTCAAATTCTCAGGATTTAAGGACAGCCCGGATAAATCTTTTAATACTTCCTTGGGCAACCCTTTAAATCCTTTAACCTTTCCAGTTGAAACTACTATTTCAGCGTAGCGTTGTACTTGAGAAAGCCAGAGGAAGGTTTCGGTTTCCTTAGCAGTACCGCTGCGCCTAAATAGCGCACTGCCAGCTGCTCCCGACAGTAGGTCTTTAAAAACAAGGGGGTCGTCAGATCCTAGCTTTTTAGAAATTTCAGAGTAAGACTTCAACGCACTCAGAAGTCTTTCGGGAGTGCAATCAGAAGTAGAGACGAAAAAATCTTCGAACTCATTCTTATCATCCATTGGCTGCAGCTCCGAATACTTGAGCGGCTTCCCTAGCCATCTCGTAATAATCAAGGCTCTCTTTATTTCTCTCGGGGAAGCAAGTCATGCCAATCTTATTGTAGTACGCAGCAGCTTTGGGTAACGAATGCAATGAAAAACCAGGGCGCAGACCTAAGGTGTCAGTCGCGTACTTTGATGCATACCTAATTAAATCAGAGCCTATGCCTTTAAATCGTGCGACACTCAATGGATTAGGTCTATTCCATGGTGCCACTGCGATATACTCTATGTAAAAAATCCCTTGACCATCTATAATACTATCTTTCGGATGATATATAAGACAAGCAGCCTGGATGGCATCCTCAGCCTTATAAAAAAACCAGTCATAATCTTCTGCAATATGATGAATAGCTTTAGCACTCCATCGCCAGTGAGCGTCCTCCATATGCAGGTCAGATATTTTTTTTAGTAATTCTTCTTCACTTGCCACTGAGCTTTGCACGCAGCGAAGTATTTCGATATTTTTTGCGGTCCATTCAGTATCACACTTATGGGCTAGCGCGATGTCCCATCCGTGAAGTAGCTGAAACGACACGTTTTGCCCAACAGTGTTTGTTTTAACCCCAGAAATAAGGGCTGATGCCGGGGGAGAGGACGCAATAAGAGACTTGATGCTTTTTATATCCATATAACACCGCAATTCAGTAAGAATTATATTTTGTTACAAAATTTCGTGGCATTTTCCCTAGCAAAGGCGCTCCGAGCCAGACATCGCATTTCTTTCAGCTTGGCGAGATCTCTGCCAATTCGGGGAGATCAAATCAGGCATCAGCGTAGTAAAATTTGGACCCAGCGTGATAGGTACGAGATCCATTTCTTCGCCTTCAGAACTCCCAATTAGCCAAATCTTAGCAAAACTCGTGAGCGTAATGGCACTATAGTATTGCGGCCTTGTAGGGACTGTCTACGCTCCCAGCGTAAATTGCCGCCGCATCGCTTTTGCGTTTCAACCAAAAAACTTCCCGCTATGAGAGCTACGCAGAGGAAAGTACAAGGTTTCTACAGACCTCCCCATGGCGGCGGCCAGCCTTGGCGCTGCTGGGTTCTGTGTGTGTTCATCGTTCAATGTTGTCTGAATTTAGAAAGGGTCGAACGGGTGCCAAAGGATATTTTTAGAGATATGAAACCGCACAAGAATAATAAAAATCTTTATAAATCAATTTGATAGGTATTTTTTCGACTCCTGGTGCCGCACCATACGCAGTAAAAAAGAGGCTCACCGCAAGGTGGGCCTTTTTTGTTTTGCGCAGTCTCCGCCACCCTGGTAGGAGCGGGCTTGCCTCGCGATGAGGCCATTGAAATCAGCCCATCAGGCGGCGCCTGAATTACGACCGCTGCGCGCTCTATCGGTGGCGCAGCTGTTCGACCTGGGTCACGTCCGCCGCATTCGCCGCCGTGCCCACCAAGCGATGAACCAAGCCATATACGGCGTCGACCCCGCTGTCCAAAGCCGGTGGCTATTTTCTGAGCATCCCTGAAATAAAGTAGCACCCCCTAAATAGATAGAATCACTCGTAGAATCAGGATTTTTCCTATGTGCAGCCAAAGCCACAAGAACTAATCTCTCATTGCACCTGCTAAATAAGTGCACACTTAAATTCAATGTGAAAAGGGTATTTTTATGGGCATGTGGTGCTGCATGTATATTAACGAGTTTAAAGCTGACCAACCCACTGACGACGAAAGTGAAATCGTCAACTTAGAAGAAGACTTCACACCAGAAGAATCTGCCGTACTGGCTGAGTGAAGCAAATAAAATGAGGCGAATATTTCGCCTCATTTTTTCGTTTACATGGGAACTTCTTGCCTATGAAAATAATTGCCCCAGAGCGTACGTTGTCATTGCAAGATGCAGAAAGCGCAATCGACCAGCATTTTTCGAGCGAAGGAATAGATTTAACCCTACGTCGTTACGGTAGCCCGTTGTCCAGCACTGTCGCCACGCTTCACCTCCCACATGACAGTAGCGGCATAGAATGTGTTGGTTGCGGCAAAGGGTATGAAGCAGAGGCGCGTGTCGGCGCGAAATATGAGGCCTATGAACACTATATGGGGCCGCTTCGGCTACGGAAACATAGCGCACTGCACTGTTTTGGTTCGGTTATTTCTCAACCGGCCTTGCAGAACATACTTCCAATGCAGATGCTTCGCCACTCCGGCGCATCACAGATAGCTGTACTTACTTTTGAGGCGCATGAAGCATCCGGTGGCATGGAATTACTCTATCCGTCATTTCTTATCAACCATCAATATGCAAATGAATCTATTCCTGGCGATGATACCGACTATGGCTCGGCACGCCGATATTCCTGTGGTACGGGTGTGGCAGCGGGCGTTGGTTTGACGGAAGCGGCGATACATGCTGCGAGTGAGGTGATAGAGCGCCACGGCATTGGGCGTTTTATCGCACAGCATTTCTTTTATGATTCAAAAGAACCTATAAGAAAAATTACTCACGCCTCAATGCCAGAGCAACTATTACAAACCGTGCGTGACGCAGAAATTGCCATTGGTGCTTCTATTGAGGTATTTGATGCCACTAGCCAAATACCCTATCCCGTTTTCATTGCCTACTGCCCGGACAAGACGATCGCTGATATCCATGTCGTTGGCGGCGGCTGTTCACTGTATCCAAGTCATGCCGCAGCACGCGCCATCAAGGAATTAGTGCAGCAATATAAAGTCGCCGAAGGAGTCGAACACGTCAGCCAAGAGTGGACAAATGCAAAAAACAATTTAGCACAACATCCAAGGCTACTACGTTGTTTGCGCATGGCGTTTAATGCCCTCCAGTGCGCCAAAATAGTCCCTTGCCCCATGCCTCACGACCCGAAAAAAATGCCACTGAACCAACACTTGTCCCATTTACAAAGCGAGTGCTTTAAAGCGAACCATCCCATTTGGATTAAAGAACTACATTCCAGCGCCAACCAGGTTAGCCTGGCCTGTGCCGTCATGCCAAAAATGGAAAGGTTCTCTATCGTTTCGCTCGGTGGGAAAGTCGTCCCTTGCTACAAATACGAGTAAATAAAAAACCATCATGACCATGGCCATTGGCAAAGGGCACTAAAGTTCGCCACGCATCCCTGTGAAGTTTAAATGGTAGCTGACTGTGGCAGTAGTGCAACATGCCACGACACAACAGCACGCAACTTACTTGCCTCTAATTAATTCGGAACCAGGCCTTTCATGAGTCCAACAAAAAAAAGCCGACGTGAATTACAATGCCGCGATTATCTTCTTTCCTCTCCTTTAGGCGCCGCCACCAAGGCCATTCATTTAGGGCAACATGAGACTGGGCTGGATCAGTTTCCAGTTCCAGCACTCGTTTGCAACTCTGCAACACTACTGAATTCAATTGAAGAAGGTAGAGAAATGCTAGGCAATGCAGAGATGGAAAACTTTGCATACCAACGCTATGCAAACCCTACCGTTTCAATACTAGAAGCGAAATTTCGTGCCATTGAACACTGCACATACAGTTTGGCGGTCAATAGCGGAATGACAGCCTGCCTGCTTGTCTTTCGGGCGCTACTGAACGCAGGCGATCATATCATCGTACCCCACAGTATATTTTATGAGGCCATTGAGCAGCTTGATTACGAGGCGAACAATCGTGGTATAGAAATGTCGGTTATCGACGAATACGGAGCAGTGGCATTTGAGGCGGCCATCCAGCCAAACACGAAAATGATCTTTATCGAAGCACCCACCAATCCGGCCTTTTTAGACATCAATATTCCTGACCTGGTACAGCTTTGCGTAAAAAATAATATCCTTCTTGTTGTCGACAATACTTTTCTTACGCCTGCCTGCCAAAAACCGCTGTCCCTGGGGGCTGCAATCACTTTATACTCCATCACCAAGCACATCAATGGTCACGGCGATGTGATGGGCGGAATGATCAGCACCAATGCCCCGGACCTATTCAAGGTATTGAAATACCATAGAGAAAGCACAGGCACCATATTAGATCCGTTTTCGGCATGGCTCACTATACGTGGGCTGAGAACGCTCCCACTGAGATTAAAAAAACATACCGATAATGCACATGCTGTCATTGCAATGATACGCGAAGAGTTCCCACAATTAGAATGGCGCTCAGTATGGTCGACTAAAAGTGCGCAGGCCAACGGTATATTTTCGTCATTGCATACAGGTCTTATCGCCATTGTTTTTCCTTCGCGAGAAGCGGGTACAACCTTTGTTCGTCATCTGCAACTGATACGAACAGGTACAACCTTTGGCAATATTGAGTCCTTATGCTATCACTACGGCAGTTTTACCAGAGAAGGCAGTACCGATCTGGAAAAAATAGGGGTACCGTACGGCTTGGTTCGAATCTCTGTTGGCCTGGAAGATATTGAAGATATTAATGCAGACATCAGACGTGCACTGCGCCTTGCTCTACTCATCAAACCTCTGCAACGGATGAAGTGATCCCCTAGGGACGCTCCGAACACGTTGCCCAGCAGTCGGCAATGACCGACAGAGCGATCACCGGCATGGAAACCTCCACCGCTCAAGCCATCAAGCTGGCTGTCGTCTCCGCCACCGGGCTTTCGAAGGACGCGCTGCATATCTACTTCGGCATGGCGGTGTTCGTCGTCCTTGCAGCTATCAGCAAGCAGCTAAGGCCCTATCTGGCCTGGTCATGCGTGCTGGCCCTGGCCTGCCTGGGCGAGATTGTCGACTGGCGGAATGACGTGCAGAGCCTTGGCTACTGGCGCTGGCAGGCGAGCCTGCACGATGTGCTGAACACCTTGTTCTGGCCGAGCGTGCTGACGTTGCTTTGGTATCTGAGTTCTCGCGCCAAGCATGGTCCGGATCTTCCAGAGGAATGATCAACGACCGACAAGAACGGCAGCGCAGCCCATAAGCGTCCCTCCGTATCGTCGACTATGCCAACCCCTTGGCCATTTCAGCCGAGTGCAGGTTGGGCGCCCAAACCCGGGCGCTGCAACCACTCGCAATAACCCGCCACACCCTGCTCCACCGTCAGCGTCGGCTGCTGATAGCCAACGCTGCGCAAGCGCTCAAGGTCGGCGCAGGTGTAGCACTGGTACTTGCCGCGCAGGTGCTCGGGGAACTCGCTGTACTCAAGTATTCCTTCCAGCAGGGCCATCTCCAGCGATAGCGGCGGCTGGTCCTGCTGCTCGCGCAGGCGGTTGATCACTGCCAGGGCCACGTCATTGAATGGCTGGGCGCGGCCGCTGCCGACGTTGAACAGGCCACTCAACTGCGGCCGGTCGAGGAAGAACAGATTGACCCGGACCACATCCTCGACCGCCACGAAATCGCGCAGGTGAGCGCCGCTGGGGTAGTCGCCATAGCTGCCGAACAGGCTGACCTTGCCATCGGCCTGATACTGGTTGAAACAGTGCAAGGCTACCGAGGCCATGGCGCCTTTGTGCTGTTCGTGGGGGCCATAGACGTTGAAGTAACGCAGGCCGACGATCTGGCTGCGTGCTTGGGCCAGTTGCCGACGCACGCGCTGGTCGAAGAGGAACTTCGAGTAGCCGTAAACGTTCAAGGGCCGTTCGCATTCACGCTGCTCGCGAAAGTCGCGCCCGGCGCCATACACCGCTGCCGACGAGGCATACAGCAGCGGCACCTGCAGGGCCTGGGCGGCGTCGAGCAGGTCGCGGCTGTAGCGGTAGTTGTTGTCCATCATGAAGCGCCCGTCGCCTTCGACGGTGCTGGAGCAAGCGCCCTGGTGCAGCACGGCGCGTACCTTGCCGAACTGGCCACGACCGAAACGCTGAAGAAAATCGTCCTTGTCCAGGTAGTCGGCGATTTCGCAGTCAGCCAGGTTGCGAAACTTGTCGCCATCGCTCAAGTCATCGACCGCGATGATGTCGGTTTCGCCGCGCTGATTGAGGGCCTGGACCAGGTTGCTACCGATAAAACCGGCGGCGCCGGTGACGATAATGGTCATGCGATTTCCCCCTTTGAGGGCACAGAGGCCTCAGTCTAGGGGGTGGCAATTGAGCAAATATTAACCAGGGTCAATGGTTTTGTCGGTTGCGGGAGGCTCAAGCCTTTGCTCGTTGACGTTGTTTGGCCGCGCGCTCAACGGCGGGCTTTGGCCGCACGTGCTTTACGATCCCGGGTGCGCTCTTCGCGGATCTCGAACAGGCAGATACGCATTTCGCGGTAGCGCTTGCTATTGAGAACAAGGAGTCCAAGCAGCGGGAACAAAATACCCGTCGTGTAGGAGAACGGATGAGGCCGGTAGCCATACGTGGGCAAGACGATGAACAGGCAAGCCAGAAATACGCCAACCACCACCCACAAACCCCAGGGACGCCCTCTGACAACGGCGATGTGCCCGCCAGTAACGATGACAGTGACAATCGCTGTAGTCATCAGAAATGAGCGAATATCAGCGCTAAGCAGATAAGTGCTCCAGACCAGCGAAAGCGTGCACCCTACGGCAAGACAGGAGAGGAAGTAAGTGCAAAGGAACGTCGGGAAAAAGCGGGCTAGAAAATCTTTCAGTTTGGAATTTTGATTCATTCCGCCAGCTCCTCATACAAGCCCACCGCGATTGTCTGCACGGTATTGCTACCCGCAAGGCCCGTGGCGGCACCGAGCGAATCCTTGATCAGGGTCTGTGTCGCGTGCTTGAACTCGGTAGGGGTGTAGCGCTTGACCAGCTCGCCCGCGCTTTGTTTGAGTTTCAACTGTTTGGCCGTAAGTGACGGGTGTTTGATCAACAACAATTCTTTGGTCAGTGACTTGCGTTGTTGCCGACTCAAGGTCTTGGTCAGCTCATACCAACTGCTGCCAGTGGCGGCCTTGCGCACTTGCAGGTACTTCACCGTGTTCAGACCGGAAGCACCTACGCCAAGCAATGAGACAGCATCCAGAACCGGCATGACTGCTTGAAACCAGACGTTCTGGTCCATTTCGTCGTTGTCGGATGGGTTGTTGATCTCGTTATAGGTTCTGGCGATCCCAACAATGCATTGACCGGAGCTGGCGAGTGCCGCCGCACCGCCCACGTAACTCAATGCCAGACTCGTGCCGCCGGTAAATGGCACGGCTATCGAACCACTGAACAAAACAATCCAGCCAAGAACTGCTCCGGTACAAGACAAGGTGGTGTTGACCGCCTCCTTGACCACCCGTGACTCACGTGGATTGTTCTGCAACTGGTGCATGAATTGCGCAGGAGCCTGGTACTTCGGGGCCTCACGCAAAATCACCCGCTTGGGCAACACACTGCAAATCGGCTGAAACTCACGCAGGGTAACCACGTTGTAATCCGCATCGATATACACCACCCCCCGCACCGACGATGCCCGGGTCGGCATCAATGGCAGCGAAGAGTTTCGGCAGATTGATGCGGCTTTCGATGCGCTGCCTGGCGAAAAACTGCGACGGATTGCTATCCAGTCGGCTGAGCAACTCACTCATCTACGGTCTTCCTTGAAACGGCACAGCAGGCCGCCCGGCCTGTTACTGCCGGGCCGGGCGACGCTGCTGCTCAGGCCTTACACGTTAGGGCAAGGCACTGGCGCCCAGTCACCCATGTCAGGGTTTTTGCACATGCTGTTGACCTGGCTCTGGCCGGCGCTGGCAACCTTCTGGCTTTCAGCCTTCTTGGCGTTGGCGTCCTGCAGGGTCTTTTCGGTAGCAACGGCTTCCTTCGGCACCTCTGGCAGCTCTTTCTTCGCCTGGGCCGGGGCTTTGGTCTTGGTTTTGGCGGTGGTGGTTTTCTTGGCGTTGCCGGTGGCCAGCACTGGCGCTTCGGCTTCGGCAACCACCACGACGTCGTTACGCTGTACGCCGACCTGCTTGAGGTCTTGCTCGTAGGCCTGGGTGTAGTTGTTGAGGTTCTCACCCAGACGGCCGTTGACCGCGGTGATCAGGTTGTTCGACTCCTGCAGGCCGGCGATGATTTCCGCCAGGCGCTTGCGGCCTTCGCTGTCGCTGATCTTGTTGGCTTTGCGGCCGTCCATCAGGTTGCTGAACTCACGCTGGTAGCAAGCCTGGGAGGCTTTGGCGTAAGCGGTGCTGCGGTCCATGTCGACCGCGCTCTTGTTGATGTCGGTGGCGTAGGAGCCAATGCGCTGGTTGTCATCGCTGATCTGCTTCTGGCGCTCGGTGTAGTAACCGGCGGCACCGCCGACCAGGGCACCACCGGCAGCACCGATGGCGGCATTACGGCCACGGGTGTCGGAGTTGCCGGTCAGGGCGCCGGTCAGGGCGCCGCCGACGGCACCGATCAGGGCACCGGTGGCGACCGACTTGGTCATGTCCGAATCGGTGGCGCGCAGGTGCTGGACCGGCTCGTAGCAGCTCGGGTAGTACTCGACCTTGGTCGTCGCACCGACCTTGGACGCCGGCGAGCTGGCGCAGCCAGTCAGCAGGACGGTGCTGAAACCGGCCGCCAGCAGCAGCGCGGCCCGGCCGTTGGAAGCAGTGAAGAAGGGCTTGCGAGTTGAAAGCATGGTCAGGTTCTCTCTCTGTTTAGACACGCCCGGAACAACCTCATGTCGCCCCGGCCACTACGATGCTCGCCCGACAGCCGCTCAAGGTTGCGGAGCGGCTGATGCGAGCAGTTCTTTCAAAATCGTCGCCGGGTCCGCACGCCGTTGCTGGCGGTAGTCGCCGACATGGCGGACGAACAGGGTCGCGCGGCTGAGCAGGCTCTTGCCCAGTACCGGCTTGCGATTGAGTTCTTCCTTGACCCGCTGGAACTGCGCCTGGATCACCGCATCGGTGTAGCGCGTGCCAGTGGCAAGGTTGTCGATGTAGATCGCCACGGCGCCGTCGAGGGCGCTGCGGCCGTTGTTGATCGCGGCGGCGAACAGCTTGGCGCTGGTGTCGTCACCGGAAGCCTTGGCCTGCTGCTGGGTCTTTTGCAGGTTGGTCAGGCGGATGTTGTAGTTGTTGATGGTTTCGGCCACCAGGGCCGCCGACTGGATCAGGTTGCCGGCGGCTTCTTCGCGCTGCTGGGCGATCAGCGAGACGTTGCGCTTGAGCTCTTCGTTGACCAGGCCAAGCTCCGCTTGCAGGCGCGGGTCGGCGCTGGCGGCGATGATGCTGTCCAGACGCTTGGTCGGGTCCTGGGCGTCGTCGATGGCATCGGTCAGCGAGGCCAGGCGGCCCTCTTTCTGCCACTGTTCGAACAGTTCCTCATAACGCGAACGCGGGGCCGACAGGGCGCCGATGGCGACACGGAAACCTGTAGTTTCATTGCTTTGCTCAGTGCCATCGGCGCCGAACAGCGGGTACTCGCGGCGCATGCCGGTGAACAGCGTGCCCTCGCCTTCCAAGTAGTTGCCGCCCTTGACCACGAAGCCGCCATAAGCACCCTGGCGGCGCCCGGCATGCACCAGCTGGAACGACTCCTGGACCATTTCCGCGGCGTTGCCGACAACGTCGAACAGCCCCAACGGGTTGGGCAACTTGGTGCCGATCGGGGTCAGGCGCGCAGCCTGGCCGGTGCCGCCAGCCACCTGGTTGAACACCGCCCAGTCGGCCAATGGGCCATCGCTTTCGCTGCCTTCAAGGCGTCGCGGGAACAGCCGGCCTTCCAGCTCCTGGCGACTGACGGCAGAGCCACCACGGGCAGCGAACTCCCATTCCACTTCGGTCGGCAGGCGCACAAAGCCGATACCGCCATCTTCAGCCTTCTTGCCACGGCCGCTGACCGGCAGCAGGTCGCGGTGGTTTTTCATCAACCAGGCGCTGTAGACCGCGGCAAAACGCTCGGCTTCAAAACGCGACAGCTTGACCTTGGGCAACCGCGCAGCCATGCCGGTCGGCGCCTCACAGGCCGGCGCCGGCTCGCCGCTGGCCAGCGACTGGGCCTGGGCCATCACCTGCGCGTACTGGCGGGCGGTGACTTCGTACTTGCCGATGAAGTACATCATCGGTTTCAGCGGGCTGCCGGCGTCGGTTTTCGGCAAGCTCGGGCCGATGCGTTTTTTCCAGTCGGCGGAGAGGTCCTGCAGGCTGAACTGACCGTTGATGAAGTCGCGGCGATAACCGGAAATGAACGACTGTTTGTAGCCCGCCTCGCCTTCGCTGAAGGGGTAGCCGAGGTTCACTTCCCGGTCATCGAGGCTGCCCTGGGCCAGCACATAGACATGACGGAAGACCATCTCGCCGTCGCACGGCAACGGCAGGCTGATGTCGTCAGCCAGCGGCTTGGGGTTGTCCAGCTTGTTGCTGGCAGGTTTGGGCTCGTCTTCGGCCTGGGCACAGGACACCAGGCTCAGGGCGGCGACGATCAGCGCCAGGGCGGGGAAGCGGCGGTCAAACATCTCGAATTCCTTCACAAGCGTCTATTCGCGCCACACGCCAGCCGCCCAGGGCGGCAGCGGCCGCGCTGGCCAGCAACACAGCGAGCAGGGCGACGAGGTAATGCGACGGGAGCAGATGGCTGGCGTACTCACCGGGCATCTGCATGAACAACTGGTTGAGGCCGCTCTCGGCCAAGGCGTACAGCGCAGCGCCAATGACGGCGGCAAGCACACCGCTGTACAGCGCCTGCAGCACGACGAAGGCCAGCAAGGCGCAAGTACTGAAACCGAGCAGGCGCAACACCGACAGCTCGCGGCGCTTGCGCTCGACCGCTGCCAGGGCGCCGGCGCAGATAGCCGCGAACGCGCCAGCCACAGCCAGCGCGGCAATGATCCAGAACACCAGGGTCAGGTTGCGGCTCAACGACTGCACCTGGGCAATGGCCGGGGCCTGGGTTGAAACCAGCAATTGGCGGTCGGCAAAGAAGCGGCGCAACGGCTCGACATCGGTGAGGTTGCGCGCATACAGGCGAAAGGCCGGGTAGACCCGTTGCGCCTCGCCGGCCTTGGTCTCCCCTTCCCAGGCAAAGGCGGGTACGGCGCGGCCATCGCGGTAGTCTTCGGCAGCTTCCAGCAGCGCCAGCGGGGCGAACAAGGCGTCACGCTCGAAGGCTTCCATCGGCAATACGGCCAAGACCTTCAAGGTAGTGCGTTGAGCCTGAATCTGCCCGGCCAGCTGGCGGCTGAACGACGCCTCAAGCGAGTCGCCTGCCTGAGCGCCAAGCTTCTCCGCCGCCGTGCGGCTGAGGACGATCTGGTCGATGCCGTGGGGGATTTGCAGCCCCTGCAGAAGCGGGTCGCGGAGCGCCGTCGGGATCATCTCGACGTTCACCACCACCTTGCGGGCAGACAGCACCAGATCAGCAGTCGCGGCAATTTGCCGGGTACGCGGCAAGGCAAAGGCCACATCCGGACGCTCGGCCAACTCGGCAACGAAACCCGCGCTGAAACGGCCACCGCCCAACGGGATGATTTCCCGCACCGCCGGGTCGCGCTGCAGACGCTCGGTCAGGCTGCTGACCAGGCCGAACTTCAGGCCGAACAGCACCAGCAACGGCGCAATCACCGCCACCAGCGCCAACACGCTACAGGCAGACAGCCGCGCGTCGTTGCGGTAATCCCGCCAAGCCAGGGCGGCGATCAGCATCGGGCGCATTACGACTGACCCTCCAGCGTGGCGGTCACGCCACCGTCGGCATCGCGGCGGCAGCTCATGTGCAACACCTGCAAGCCGGCATCGCGGGCCAGCGCCTCATCATGGGTGGCGATCAGGCAGGCCACCTGCCGCGCTTGCGCCTGACGCAGCAACAGCTGCATCACCCGTTCGGCATTGATTGGATCAAGGGCCGCCGTCGGCTCATCGGCCAGCAGCAGGTCGGGGTTGTGCGCCAGGGCACGGGCGCAGCTGACCCGCTGGCGTTGGCCGACCGATAAGGCTGTCGGCTTCTTGTCGAGCTGGTCGTCAATCTCCAGTTGCTCGGCCAGGCGCTGCACGCTGCCGTCATCGCCCAGGCCAAGCACCTGACGAGGCAGAGCGATGTTGCTGCGCACGTCGAGAAAGCCCAGCAGGCCGCCCGCTTGCAACACATAACCCAGGTGCCGGCGGCGCAGGTGCGCCAGCCGGTCCTGACGCTGTTCACGCCACAGCTGCTGGACATCGTAGGTGTGCGAGTCGGTGCTGAACACGAAGCGCTCGGCCTGATCCGGCTGCAGCACCAACGCCAGCAGGTCGAGCAAGGTGCTCTTGCCGCAACCGCTGGGGCCGACCAGCGCCAGCTGCTGACCGGCGCGCAGCTCCAGACGCTCGATCTCCAGGCTGTAGCGCTGGCTGCCGAGGCCGCGGGTTTTGCGCAGCGCGTGCAGGCTGATCATCACGGCAGCGTCGACAACGGAACACGGTACAAGGCATCACCGGGCTCGGCATTGCCGAAGCGCACCCAGTTGGCCATGTCGTTGTGGAAGGTTTCGTACAGGCGGATCTTCGAATCCAGCTCGTCGATGAAATCCTCCTGTTCGGCAACGCTGAGCGACAACCACAGGTCCTGGGTCATGCTCAGGGATTTGCTGCGGTATGGCAGGCCCTCCAGGTATTCGCCCAGCACCCCGCCTTCGGCAAGGTTGGCGCCCTTGCGCAGGGCGGCCGGGTCGCGACTCATGTAAGCACTGGCGCTGGCGATTTCCTGGAAGAAATCCTTGGGCGAAGTGCGGGTCTTGCGCGCGGCATCAACGATCAGTTTCAGCGACTGTTGCAGGTCGTTGAGTTGCAGCTTGGTAAGCATCACGCAAACCTGCAGGGTTGGCAGCGCCGGGTTGGTCAGGTCGCGGTCCGAGGTCCAGGCGCTGACCAGTTGCGGGGCCTGGCTGGCGCTCTTGCGGCCGAGAAAATCCATATGCATGGCATAGCCGATGGCGGCTGATTTATCTGCAACGCTCGGCGAGGCGGCCAACAGCGGCACCGGCTGCGCCTGGTTGCTGCGCACCTGATGAACCAGGTCGGCGAAGCTCGAGCCGATCTCGCGCACCCGCTCGCCGAACTTGTTCACATCACCACCGGGCACCGACACATACAGATCGCCGATCTGCGGGTTGGCATCGGCAGTCAACACCCGGTACTGCTGCTCGGCGTAGGCGTGGTTCTTCTTGCCGGCGTCGGTGCGCAGGTGCAAGGCGTAGATTTTGATCTGCTTGCTCAGGGCCGCCTGGCGCACTTCCGCTTCGTTCATCTGGGTGCTGCTGTAGCGGTCGTTCTTGCGCAAGGAGCCGGCATCGCTGACCAACAGGATCAGGCGACCGCCATAGCCGGACCAGTCCATGCCGTCGACCGCCTGCATGATCCCGGCAAAGGCGTCTTCGTTGAACGAGTGGCTGGAGACGTTGGTGGCCTTGACCTGTTCGGCCAGCTTCAGAAAACGCTCGGGGTCGCGGCCCTGGTCCAGGGTCACCAGGGTCTTGGTCAGGTATTCCAGGGCCGGTGTGCGCGTGGTGTTGTTGCGAAAGCCGACCAGGCCGAAGCTGACGTTATCCAGCTCGCCACGGCGCGAGATCTGTCCATGCAGCTCGTGCACCACCTGGCGCACCTGATCGATATAGGGCTGCATCGACACCGACGTATCCACCACCAGCACCACGGCGGTACGGAAGGCATCGCTGGAGGTGGCCATGCCGGCGGCCTTGGGTTCACTGCTGCGCGCGCTGCTGCCTGGGTCGATGGAGGCGACATTGAGCAGTTGCAGCGGCTGGCCGTTTTCGTCAAAGCTCTCACGCGCCTCGAAGATCGGCATCAGGTAGAACTGGTCTTGAGGCACGGCACTGGCGCTGGGTTCCAGGGCCATCACCTGCGGTACTTCGTCCGGGTTGTTCTGCGCCTTGAGCAGCTCGCTGCGAGCGGCCGAGGTATCGCCGAGCAAGCGCTCAAGCTCGTCGGCCTGGCGCAGGAACATCACTGGCGCGCGCCCCGAGCGTTCAGTGAACTTGAGTACCAGGCTCTGCTTCCAGTCACTGACCTGAGAGGCTGGCAACCAGCCGTCGCGGCGGCCATCACTGGCGGTGCCGACCTGCAGCCAGGGGCTGCCGTTGACGTCCTGGCGCTGGTAGACATAGAGCACGGTAAAGGCCGGCAGGGTATCGCTGGGCGTGGCGCCCGGCTGGCTGACGACCTGGGCGCCAGGCTTGCTCAGCACACGCTGGAACAGGGTTTTCTTGCCGGCCATCAGCAGCGGCCGATCACCGTCGTTGCTAGCGGCTACGGGCATCTGCGGCGCCGGCGCGGGGGGTTGCACCGACGGCGCCTCAACGACCTGTTCATCGCCACTCATGCTCCAATAGCCCACCCCGCCCAGGCCCAGGGCGGCCGCGACGGCTATGGCGAGTAGGGCCAACGCCGGACGCTTGCGCGGTGCCGGCGGTGGCGATGCCTTGGCGATCGGTTCCGGTGTTGGCGCGGGAGGCAGCTGTGGAGTCTGCACCGCTACAGGCGTCACCAGGCTGGTAATTGGCAGCGGCTGGATCAAGGTGCTGTCAGCTTCTTGCGCTGGCAGGCGATCGAGCGCCGCCAGCAGCGTCTCGGCATCGGCGTAGCGCTCGGCCGGGTCCTTGGCCAGCAAGCCACGGAGGATCTCCTGATACCGGCCGTGCTCGATCGGCAGCTCCGGCAACGGTTCGGTCAAATGCGCCAGCGCCGTCGACAGCGCATCGTTGCCGCTGTACGGCAGCTTGCCAACCAGCATCTCGTAGAACACCACGCCCAGGGCGTAGAGGTCGGCACGGCCGTCGATTTCCTGGCCGCGCGCCTGCTCCGGGCTCATGTAGCTCGGGGTGCCGACGGCAAAACCGGCCTGGGTGAACTGGGTCCGGTCATCCAGCGACTTGGCGATGCCGAAGTCCGACAGCACTGCGGTGCCATCGGCGCGAAACAGAATGTTGGCCGGTTTGACGTCACGGTGCACCAGGCCCTGGGCGTGGGCGTAACCCAGTGCCGAGGCGATCTGGCGGATGTACGACAGGCCCTGCTCCGGCGTTACCCCGGCGGCAATGCGTTCCTTGAGGGTTCCGTTGGGCAGGTACTCCATGGCCATGTAGTACAGCTCGCCGACATTGCCGATGTCGTGGATGGTCACCGTGTGCGGGTGCGACAACCGCGCCAGGGTTCGGCCTTCACGCAGGAAGCGCTCGCAGAAGGTCGGGTCGGCGGCCAGCGCCGCGGCCATGACCTTCAATGCCACCTTGCGCTCCAGCGAGCGCTGGGTGGCCAGGTAGACGGTGGCCATGGCGCCTTCGCCAATCTCGCCGTCGATGTCGTATCCGGGGATCACTTTGTCCATGTGCTTGGTCTTCAACCGGCCTTGATGACGACGGCGGTAATGTTGTCGGGGGCGCCCCGGGTCAGGCCCAGGTGCACCAGGCTGCGTACCACCTGATAGGGGTCGCTGTGGCCCAGCACTTCGCGAATTTCATGGTCTTCGACGGTCTTGTTGACGCCGTCGCTGCACAGCAGGTAGGTATCGCCGGGGAGGATGTGCAGGGGCACGCTTTCGAGCTCCAGCTCAGGCTCGACGCCGATTGCCCGGGTCACGATATTGGCCCGCGGATGCACCCGTGCTTCAGCCTCGCTGAGCAGGCCGCTGTCCTGCAGTTCCTGTACATAACTGTGGTCGCGGGAGATACCTTCCAGGCGCCCATCGCGCAGGCGGTACAGGCGGCTGTCGCCGGCCCACAGGCAGACGCCCTGATCACCACGCACCGCCAGCAATACCAGGGTGCTGCCCATCATCGCCACACCACGCCGGACACTTTCTTCGCGCACCGCCGCATTGACCGCCGACAGCCTCCCGCGCAGCACCTGCGCGTAATCGTCCAGGGACGGCGTGGACGGTAACCGGCGCAAGGTATCGACGATCAGGCAACTGACGTAATCGCCCGCTGCATGCCCGCCCATGCCATCGGCAACCGCCCACAGGCCTTCACTGCCAAGGTCCAGGCAGGCGTCTTCGTTGATGCTGCGCACCATGCCGACATGGCTGTAGCTGGCTGCGGTGTAATGCAATGCCGTCATCTAGCGCGCCGCCTCATTGCCCAAAAGAAAACTGGCGAAATCCTCGCTGCGCGGCAAGCCGGCACAGCGTAACAATCCCGCCTCGATACGCTCCGATCCCCGCCCCCACCACAGGCTCATGCCGGCACAGGCACTTTCGGCCAACGCTGCCTGGCGGGCCTCAGGGGTCACTGCGCCAAAGCGCTGCAAACCAGCAACCGCAGGGCTCGAAACCACACTGAGGCGAGGTACGGCACAGCCCTGCACCGCCGCATCGAACGCCTCGAAAGTGGCTTGCGGCTCCAGGGTTGCCAACAGCTGCGCCTCACAACGCTCGAACCAGTCATCCGGGCCACTGACCACGGCCGCCAGCGACTCATCCGACAGCAGAACCTGGGCCAGGGTAAGCGGGAAATAGCGCCCTACCCGGTCGATGCTGGGCATCAGCACGCCCACTACAGCCTGCGGCCCGCACACCCCCGGCGCCAGGGCGAAGCGCCACAGCGGGCTGACCAGGTAGGCCGGCAACCAGTGCTCGGCCAATTGCTGCTGGCTGGCCATCAGCCCCGCCGCCAGCCACTGGTCCCAGGGCTGGATAAAGCTGTGCGGCAAGCCACGGCTGACAAAGTCGCCGCGGCTGGCCAGCTTGCCGTAGAAACCAACGCCATCCATCACAGCCGCTCCGGCAGGCTGAAGCCGCTGAGCACGCGGCTCTTGAACGGGTTGAAGGCGCTATTGGCACGCAACTCGTAAGACACGCTGGCACCATCGACGCGCAGGCGCAGGCTGAAACGATCCGGGCCGTTGCCAGCCACCAGGTCCGACTGGTCGAGCAGGCGGAACCAGGCCCACGGCCCTTCCAGGGTCAACCCTGAACGGCCCGTGGCAGACGGCGGCATGATCGACAGGCGCACCACGCCGATGCTGTTGGGGTTCGGCCACTGCATCGCTACCGGGCGGCTTGGGCCATGGTCGTAGCTGATCTGCTGGCCGTCGAGATCAAGCAGGAACTGGGTGATCGAGGCGTCCATGGCCACCGGCTTGAGCTCGAAGCGCACGGTCGGCTGCAGGCCGCCAGAGCGGAAGAACGCATCCCGAATCGCGGCCGAGCGCTGGAAGGTGTGCAGCACGCCAGGGCCGATGCCAAGCTTCTGCGCCGCGCCCGGCTGCCAGCGCCAGGGGTTGGTCGAGGTATCGACGTACGGCTGCAGGTATTTGCGGAAATAGCTGTCCATCACCCCGCCGACGCCGAAAAACTGGCCGAAGTCATCCAGGGTGGCGTCCCTCGAGCTGCCCGGCGCCAACGGGTAACGACCGCTCAGGGACTGGCGGTAAACGTTGACCACCTCGCTGACCCAAGCGGCGTTGAGTTGGTTGCGCACGCCGCCCATCATGGTGTTGGTGGTCGAAGTCACCACCGATTTGACCAGGCCCTGAACCATCGGCGGCTGGCGTTGGGCGGTGAGGCTGACGCGGTTGGCGGCGGCAGTGGCCTGGTTCTTGGCTTCGCCGAGCAAGGCATCGCCGCTGGCACCGACCATGGCGCTGACCTGCACGTACAAGGCGTTCATGTCGGTGAGCAGGCCGTCGATGGCTGCCGGCTCGCCCTCGCCCTTGCTGACCAGGCTGGCCAGTTCGGCAAAGTGCGCGGTGACCGGGTCTTCAGTTTGCTGCGCCTGGCGGCTATCTGCCGGTGCATCCTGGCCCAGCAGGTTGCCCAGGCGTTGCTTGAGCTGATCGACACCGGCTTCGCCAGCCTTGGCCTGGGCGGCGGCAAGCGGGTCCTGCTGTTGCAGGTTGGTTTCCTTGGCGACTGCGCCAAGCAGTTTTTTCAGCGGCGAAGTCGGCCCGGAAATCACCCGCAATACATCGGCAGCCTGGGCCACGCTGGTGATCGGCACGAAGTCGATATCGGCCAGCAGCGCGTCCCAGTGGCGGATGTAGTCGGCGAAGTACAGGCGGCGCACGTCGGCGGCCAGGCTGCTGACATCGCCTTCATCGGCTTGTTCGCGGCCCAGCACCCAGCGCTCTTCGGCCAGGGTGTTGCTGTGCTGCAGACTGGTAGCGAGGAACGCCTTGCGATACCCCTCGACGGTGAACAGCCCGCTCAATGGCTCGCCCAACGGCTTGCCGCTCTTGCGGCTGAACACCAGCGCAGCATCGCGGCCAGCGGCTTCGCTCAGGCGAAAATCGCTGACGCCGTCTGGCAGCTTCTGGCGCTTGACCCGGTCATAGACGCGCTGGGCCACCGGCAGTTGCTGCAGTTGGCGACGCAAGTCTTCGATCAGGTTGGCATCCAGGCGTGCATTCGGCGGCCGTTTTGCAAACAGCGCCTGCAGGTGCTCACCCAGCGCAGCACGCTGCTCTGGGGCCAAGTCACGGGGCAGGCTTTGCTCCCAGTCGAGGGTGACCCAGGCCTTGATGAAGTCCGGGTCGTAATGCTCGCCATCGGCCAGCATCAGGTAAGCCTTGAGGCCTTCGTAGAGGAAGTCCGAACCGCCGCCACTGTGCAGTTGCTCTTCGATGCGGGTGACCAGGCGCGGGGCGAACACGGCAATCAGCAACTTGCGGTAGACGCTGGCCGATTCGGCCTCAAGCATGTCGCCCTGGTACAGCCCCAGGCCCTCGGCCCAGCTGGGCGGATCTTCGGCCAGGTGACGCACGGCATTGAGCAGCGGCAGCACTGCCAACACATCACGCTGGGCCGGGCTCAGGGTTTGCAAAGTTTGCCCCAGGGGCGCGAGCTTGTGTTCGACCTGGGCAATGTAGGCCTGGTTGGCGCGATAGCTCACCGCCCACAAGGTGCCGACCAGCACTACCAGGGCAATGCTGGCAGCAAGTGCGCCACGGGCCAGCCATTTGCGCCGGCGCTCGACCTTCGGGTTGACCCCGACCAGGCCGCGCTCGGCAAAGGCCACGGCGTTGAACAGTTTTTCGATGAAATAGCTGCGCCCGCTGCCGCTCTGGCGCGCCAGGTGCTGACGGTCCAGGCCCATGCTTTGGGCCATGGCGCCGATCAGGCGGTCGATCGGGCTGCCTTCCTGGGTGCCGCTGGTGAAGTACACGCCACGCAACAGTGCGCGCTCTTCATAGGCATTGGGCTTGAACACGCCGTCGAGGAAGCTCTGCAGATTCGAACGCAAGGCGGCGAACTGCTGGACAAAGCCGTAGACCAGATCGCGCCGCGCCGGATCCCGCTCCTGCTGCAGGCGTTCGACCAAGCGTGCGTTGAGGCGCTGCTCAAGGCCGGCAAACTCGCTCTGGAACTGCGCCAGCGGCCCTTCGGCCGACTGGTCGTCGTCCAGGGCAAAGGTCATGCCCCACACCTGGGCGCGCTCTTCCTTGCTCAGCGTGTCGAAGAACTCCATGAAGCCCGGCACCAGGTCGAGCTTGGTCAGCATCAGGTAGATCGGAAAGCGCACGCCCAGCTGGCTGTACAGCTCCTGGATACGCGAGCGAATGGCCGCCGCATGGGCGGCACGTTCCGCGTCGCTGCCCAGCAGCAGGTCGGACAGACTGATGGCGATGAAGGCGCCGTCGATCGGCCGGCGCGCGCGCTGCTTCTTCAGCAGGTCAAGGAAACCCAGCCAGGCCGCCTTGTCGACCTGGGCATGGCTGTCCTGGGTGGTGTAGCGCCCAGCGGTATCCAGCAGCACAGCCTGGTCGGTAAACCACCAGTCGCAGTTGCGGGTGCCGCCAACGCCGCGAATCGCCCCGGCGCCAAGCTGCGCCGCGAGCGGAAAATGCAGGCCGGAGTTGACCAGTGCGGTGGTCTTGCCCGAGCCCGGCGGGCCGATGATCACGTACCACGGCAGCTCATACAGATTGCGCCGCTCATCACCGCCAAGACGGGCCTTTTTCAGCAGTGCCAGGGCCTCGTCCATGCGCTGGCGCAGGGTGGCCAGTTCTTCAGCGGTGGCAACGCTGGCAGGGTCCGGGGCGGTTTCTGCGGCCAGGCTGCGCATGACTTCTGCCGCCTGGCGGCGGGCCTGGATGAAGCGCCACAGGCGATAACCGATCCACGCCGCAAACAGCAGCGCGATCAGGGCCCAGCGGCGCCCCGCCGGGACCAGCACGTCCCACAGCGGGCCGATGAACCAGATGATCAGGCTCAGGGCGATCAAGCCCAGCAGCGGGATCACCCAGCGAACGACAAAACCGAAAAACGCCTTCACTCGACCCCCTCCGCCAATACAGTGATTTCAACCCGGCGGTTCTTTGCCCGGCCTTCGGCCGTGCTGTTCGGTGCCAGTGGTTCAGTGTCGCTCAGGCCCTGCGCGCTAAAGCGTGCGGGCTGGCCGGTCTTGGCTGCCAGAATCTGCTGAACCTGCTCGGCACGGGCCTGGGACAGCGCCCAGTTGGACGGGAAGCGCAAGGTTGCAATTGGCCGGTTGTCACTGTGGCCGGTGATCCGCACCTGGCCCTTGACCTGGCCAATGGCGTCGGCGATGCGCAGCATCAGTGGCTGCAAGCTGTCGTTGATACTGGTACTGGCCGAAGCGAACAACTCGTCGCCGCGGATGGTCACCACCGAGCGGTCGACGGCGTCTTCGACACTGACCCGCCCGGCCTTGATATCGCTGGCCAGGAAACCCGCCAGGCGCGGGCGTTCCACTGGCTTGGGCTGGGTCACCGGGCGGTCGATGGCCTGCACCGGGATCTCGCCCAGGGCATGAATGTTCTTGAACACCGGTTCGGCGTCGGCCGCGAGCATGAAGCGCAGGGCGAACAGCAGCGCCAGCAACAACGCCAGGGCAATGGCCAGGCCAACCCAGGGCGGCATGAACTGCGACAGTCGATCACGCGTGACGCTGACCCCGCGCCAGTGCGGCGACAGCTCGCGCTCGAACTCGCCACGGGCGCTGCGAATGGCGGCCGCAGTACGCTCACGCAAGGCGTCAAGCTGGGCACGACCGCCGTTCATGACCCGATAGCGGCCTTCGAAGCCCAGGCACATGCACAGGTACAGCAACTCCAGCAGATACAGGCGTTCGCGCGGGCTCTGCAGGCAGTGCTCAAGCAACTGGAAAACCTTCTCGCCGCCCCAGGCTTCGTTGTGCACAGTGATCAGCAAACTCTGCTTGCCCCAGTCACTGCCACTGCCCCAGGGCGTGCTCAGTACGGCTTCATCGAGGGCGGTACACAGGGCGTAACGGGCCAGCAGCACTTCGTTACGCGCCACACCGGCGGCTTCGGCGCGCTCTTCGAACTGGCGCAGGTAGGCCAGCAACTGCGCACGCAGGCTGGCCGGGGCCGGATGGGCAATGGTGCTGCGCAAGCGGGTCAGCAACGCCAGCAATGGCCCGGCGGCGCTTTCCAGCGGGTTCAGGCCAAGCGCCTGGCCACCGGGCAACGGCTGCGCCGGCATCGACGGCGGCACGGCCGGCTCCGGCGTACCGGCTTGCGGGCCACGGCCACCGGGGCGCGGCATGAACTGGGTGCGGTCGTTGGCCGGTGGTGCCGATGGGTCGTTAGGCTGCATCGCGGCTTATCCTCGGATGGCCCAGAAAGCCAGGTTCAAGCCCGGGAACTCGCCAGCAACATAGAAGGCAAAGCCGCCGGCGTTCTGCAGTTGCTGCCAATGCTCGCTACCGCGATCGAGTTCGTAGTAGGTGGAACCGGCATGGAACGGGATCTGTCGTGGCGCCACCGGCAACGGCAGCAGGCCGATGCCCGGGAGCTGCAGGTTGACCAGGTCGCGGATATGTTCGACCGCACCGATCTTGCTCTGCTGGGCGAAACGCCCGCGCAGGGTTTCGCTCGGCACATCGGCACGCACCACGAGGATGAAGCTGGCGTTGTCGAGCAGGCTGCGGTCGGCAAGCATGGCCACGTGGATACCGTAGGCCTTCTCGACGATCGGGATTGGCGTGGCCTTGCTGTCGATCAGCATCGACAGGGCTTCGCGCAGCGCCTGCATGACCGGGGCGAAACTCGCTGCCAGGTCATCATGCTGATACACCGGGAACTCACCCGGGCGGCGGTTGCTTGCACAAAACGTGGCGAACTCACCGGCCAGGCTGACCAGCTCGCTGTACAGGCGCTCCGGGTGCAGCGGGCTCAACTGGCTGAGGTGCTCAACCAGCGGTTGGGCGCGGTTGACCAGTTGCAGAAGCATGAAATCCGCGATCTCCGAAGCACCACCCGCGCCCGAGGCCACCACCCGCCCGGCCAGGGCCTCGCCACGTTGGTGCAGCAGGCCCAGCAGTTCGCTGCGAAACGCCGACAGGCTCTTGCTCGCCGACACATCCAGCACCGGCGCGATGTAGCTGTCATCCAGGACCAAAGCACGGTCGGCGCGTTTTTCCTTGATGCGCACCAGGCCCAGCGCGGCATAGTCGCTCAGGCCTTCTTCGGCGGTGATCAGGCGCAAGGCCCGGGAACCGAGGGCCACCGGCGCGCGGTTCTCGAACGGTGCGTTGTCATCGCGCACCTCCGCCACCCGGCTGACATAACGCGCACCGCCCGGGGCCTCACCTTCGTCGACCGTGTCGCGGGCGCCAGCGCGCTTGAGCGGCAATGCCAGGTACACCAGGCCATCGCGCAGGTTGTCGTCGATGTTCAGCGGGCTTGGCGCCAGGTCGTCCTGGGGGATATTGAACGGCGTACCGTCCGGGAGCAGGCCGCGGGCCGAGATGATGGCCAGCTTGCCCTGAGCCAGCAGGCCCTGGTCGATCAGCAGCTCGGAGAAGCCCCAGGCGCCTGCCGACAGCGGCCGGCTGCGGGCATCGATCAGGTTTTCGAGATAGCGGTCATGCTGTTGAAAATGCTGGGTTCCGAGGAACATGCCTTCCGACCAGACCACACGATTGTTCCAGGACATGGCTTCTCCGATCGCCTATTGGGCGGTACTGGTTGGGGAGGAATGAGCAGCGCTGCGTACAGCACGAACATCGAGGCTGACCTGGTAGTCCAGCGGCGGCACCGGTAGCAGGCTGCGCCACTGCGCCTGGTCAACTTCGCGGTAGCCGACCACCAGGCCAATCTGGCGGGTCGTCGGGCTCAGTGGACGCTCGATGCGCAACTGCTCACCGGGCTGCACCAGTACTTCATCCTGATCGACCAGGTCGGCGCCCAGGGTCGCGGGGGCCCGATCGGCCAGCGCGAAGTAATCGGCGCGATTGAAGTTGGCGCTGTTCTTCAGCTCGTAGATTCGCACGCGCACGGGCGCGGCCTGGCCGTTGGCGCCCGGGTTGAGCCCGGCGGCGGCACTGAAGTACAAGGTGACGCTGGTCGGCCCTGCCACCTCGGGCTGGGCCGGTACTGCAACTTCATCCTTGCTACAACCACTGAGCAGCAGTGCGGTTACCGCTGCCATCAGCATTGTTCGAATCATCCTGCGTCCTCAATGACGTGGCACTTTCCGTTTGTTTCAGGAGCGCTGCAGACGCGCGCTGTGCTCCTCATAGGCGCGGCTGAATTCGCGCCCGAACAGGTCCTGGAAGTCGTCTTCGGCTTCCCGGGAAATCTTGCTGTACAGCTCGGTGAACTGCTGCCAGTACTGGGCCTGGCGGGAGCCTGCGAACAGCTTCGACAAGCCGGCTGGCTCACCTAACCGCGACTCCAGCTGGGCCGGTTCGAAACGCGCGAGCAGGTGCTTGATGGCGGCCTCGACACCCGCCATCACTGCCAACTGGTGAGCACGCAGGTCATCGAAGCTGTCACGTACTGCCTGGTCCGGCGCCATGAAGGCGTGATTGCCGTGACGCAGCAGTAACAGCAACGCTTCATCGGCATTCGGAGCAAACTTGAGCGGGTTGTTCTCCGCCGGGCGGATCATGGTCTGCTGCATGCGGAATTCGCCCTTGAGGCTGCTGCGCGCACGCAATACGTCGATCAAGCCCTCGACCATCAAGCGGTAACTGCGGCCAAGGGCCTCCATCTGCGCCTCGACCTGCGCGCTGTCGATACGCAGTTGCTCAAGGCCTGCCCCGCGCAGGAAAGCCTGGACCAGCGCTGCTGATTCGGCAGGCTGGGCCGGGGCCTCGACGACGGCCACCGGCGCAGGCGCTGCGGTCGCGACAGGCGTCGGTGCGGGAGCGGGAGCGGGAGCGGGAGCAGGTGCAGGTGCAGGTGCTGAAGGCTCGGCAAACAGGTCCCAATCTGCGGGAATCACCCCAGGGCTCGCCGGGGCCGGCACCGCCACAGGGACGATCGGCGCGGGCGGACGAAAGTCATGCTGCTGGGCAGGTACATGGTCAGGCTGGGTTACCGGCGCAATGCTTGCCGGCGCGAGAAAATCAAACAGGTCCGGCAGGGTGTCGCTGCTTGACGCACCGTGCACGAGCGCCGGTGTGCCTGCGTGAGAAAGGACAGGCGCAGGGCTAGCCTGGTTAGCCATCAACGCTTCGAAACTATTGCTGGCATCGCCGCCGATCGGATTGCCATCCCCTACCTTGAAGCTCGAATCAATCCGCGCCTGGATCTCGTACTCGCCAATACGGATGATTTCGCCATCCATCAAGGGCTCGCTATTACCGCGGCGCAAGCGAATACCGGCGTGAATTAACTCGACACCGTTTGTGCTGTTATCAGTCAGGTAGTAGCGGCCATCTTTATATTGAATGACACAATGTTGCGAAGAGACCAGACGCTCCGGATCGGGCAATACCCAATCATTATCAGAGCCACGTCCGATGCTGATGGCGCCTGATTCGATGAACTTTTCAGGACATTGGCCAGGGGTAATCTTGTGATAACTGGTAATAGTCAGACTCAGCGACATCACGCCTCCTTAGCCACATCCCGAACCGTCTGCTGGCCCGCTGCAGGCCTGACACAGAAAAGCGATTCGCTTCCAATCCCTGAAAAACTCTACTGAATATCCGATTTTCGGCAGTTTCTAGCCGAACCATGTCAGTTTCAAATGACATCCACCGCCGCCCTGACCAACAAGTCAAAAACCCTGTTTGGCCCAGCACTCAGGTCACGGTGGGCCGATAGCTTACCTTGACAGCCAATTGGAAATAAACCAAAAATGCGCAACTTGCTGAACGAGTGTGATATCACTTTGATATCAACTAAGGATAACTCAGCAAAATATGTGCGCTCTGTCACAAAATTAACTTGCGCACATTAGCTACCCCCACCACGGGACGATACGGAGATCGATATCTGGTGAACTCAGCGCATTTGCTCGCTGCCGTTTCGGAGAACTTCCCCTGCGGCGACGACCTTGAATACGACCCGGACTTCCTGCAATTGGAGCGTGATGCCCAAGGCAAGCCCGAGCGTGTCATGGGTGATGCCATCCAGCCTGCCGAGCCTCCCCAGTGGCGGCAGATCGAACAGTCCTGCATGGCCCTGCTGCAACGCAGCAAGGACCTTCGGGTCACGCATTTCCTCTTGCAGAGTGCCCTGGCCCTGCACGGTATTGCCGGCCTGGCCAGCACCCTGCAACTGATCAACGAGCTGCTGCGCCAGTACTGGCCACAGGTGCACCCGCAACTCGACGCCGATGACGACAACGACCCGACGGTACGCATCAACGCCCTCGCAGGTCTGGTCTGCGAGACCAACATCGCCCTGCTGCGTGAAAGCCTGCTGACCCGCTCCCGTGCATTCGGCCCGGTCAGCCTGCGCGCGGCCCTGCACGCCAGTGGCCTGCAGCACTTTGCCAGCGAGACGCTCAACGCCGACGAGCTCGGCGGCGCCCTGCGCGACAGCGATGCCGACCAACTGCAGGCCACCCGCGAGGCCCTGCAGCAAGCCCGCGAAGCCGCCGAGGCAATCGAGCAGTACGTCAACGAGCAGGTCGGCTCGGCCAGCGGTATTGATCTCGGCGCCCTCAAGCAACCGTTGCGCCAGGCTGCACAGATCCTCGCCGAACAGGCGCCGGCAGGCGAGCAAGCCGCCAACGACACCGCAGCCGAAATCAGCACGGTTGCCGACAATCCGCCGCCTCTCGACAGCGCCGTTCCCGCAGCCCCTGTTGCCCGTGCCTCAGCGGATATCGCCAGCCGCGACGAGGTGCTGCGCAGCCTTGACCGAATTCTCAAGTATTACGCCCGTCACGAGCCCTCGAGCCCGTTGCCGGTGCTGTTGAATCGCGCGAAAAATCTGGTGAATGCCGATTTCGCCGCGATCGTCCGCGACCTGATCCCCGATGGCCTGTCGCAGTTCGAAACCCTGCGCGGGCCGGAGACCGACTGAGGCCTGCGGGCCAGGCCCAACGCAATTACGCAACACCGTTACCGGCAACGATCGATGACGCCAATACCGTCGCACCTGCGACCAGGAGGAACAACGTGGCGAACCCCAGTTCTCAGAAATTCATTGCGCGCAATCGCGCGCCGCGGGTGCAGATCGAGTATGACGTCGAGCTCTACGGCGCCGAAAAGAAGGTCCAGCTGCCTTTCGTCATGGGCGTCATGGCTGACCTCGCAGGTAAGCCCGCCGAGCCGCTGGCGCCGGTGGCCGAACGCAAGTTCCTGGAAATCGACGTCGACAACTTCGACTCGCGCCTCAAGGCCATGCAGCCACGGGTAGCCTTCCACGTCCCCAACGAACTCACCGGGGAAGGCAACCTGAGCCTGGACATCACCTTCGAGAGCATGGACGACTTCAGCCCTGCCGCCGTAGCGCGCAAGGTCGACTCGCTGAACCAGCTGCTCGAAGCGCGGACCCAACTGGCCAACCTGCTGACCTACATGGACGGCAAGACCGGCGCCGAAGAAATCATCATGAAAGCCATCAAGGATCCGGCCCTGCTCCAGGCCTTGGCCAGTGCGCCAAAGCCCCAGGATGCCGAGCCGAACGCTTAATCAGGACAAAGCCTCATGACCGATCCGATGCGTGATACCCAGGCCCAGCCAGCTGCCACCGAGCAAGCCAGCGAGTTCGCCTCGCTGTTGCTGCAAGAATTCAAACCCAAGACCGAGCGCGCCCGCGAAGCGGTCGAAACTGCGGTGCGCACCCTGGCCGAACAGGCCCTGGCGCAAACCGACCTGGTGTCCAATGATGCGATCAAGTCGATCGAATCGATCATTGCCGCCATCGACGCCAAGCTCACCGCCCAGGTCAACCAGGTCATCCACCACCCCGAGTTCCAGAAGCTGGAAAGCGCCTGGCGTGGCCTGCACTACCTGGTCAACAACACCGAGAGCGACGAGCAGCTGAAAATCCGCGTGCTCAACATCTCCAAGCCCGATCTGCACAAGACCCTGAAGAAATTCAAGGGCACGGCCTGGGACCAGAGCCCGCTGTTCAAGAAGATGTACGAAGAGGAATACGGCCAGTTCGGCGGCGAACCTTACGGCTGCCTGGTCGGCGATTACTACTTCGACCAGTCGCCACCGGACGTCGAGCTGCTCGGCGAGCTGTCCAAAGTGTGTGCCGCCATGCACTCGCCATTCATCGCTGCGGCCTCGCCGACCGTGATGGGCATGGGCTCGTGGCAGGAACTGTCGAACCCGCGCGACCTGACCAAGATCTTCACCACCCCCGAGTACGCCGGCTGGCGCTCGCTGCGTGAATCGGAAGACTCACGCTACATCGGCCTGACCATGCCGCGCTTCCTCGCCCGCCTGCCGTATGGCGCCAAGACCGACCCGGTGGAAGCCTTCGCCTTCGAAGAAGACACCGACGGCGCCGACAGCGCCAAGTACACCTGGGCCAACGCCGCCTACGCCATGGCGGTGAACATCAACCGTTCGTTCAAGTACTACGGCTGGTGCTCGCGGATTCGCGGCGTCGAGTCCGGTGGCGAAGTGCAGAACCTGCCGGCGCACACCTTCCCCACCGATGACGGTGGCGTGGACATGAAGTGCCCGACCGAAATCGCCATCTCCGATCGCCGTGAAGCGGAACTGGCGAAGAACGGCTTCATGCCCCTGCTGCACAAGAAGAACACCGACTTCGCCGCGTTCATTGGCGCCCAGTCGCTGCAAAAGCCTGCCGAATACGACGACCCGGACGCCACCGCCAACGCCAACCTGGCGGCGCGCCTGCCGTACCTGTTCGCCACCTGCCGCTTCGCCCATTACCTGAAGTGCATCGTGCGCGACAAGATCGGCTCGTTCAAAGAGAAGGACGAGATGCAGCGCTGGTTGCAGGACTGGATCCTCAACTACGTCGATGGCGATCCGGCCCACTCCACCGAGACCACCAAGGCCCAGCACCCGCTGGCAGCGGCTGAAGTGGTGGTCGAAGAAGTCGAAGGCAACCCGGGCTACTACAACTCGCGTTTCTACCTGCGTCCGCACTACCAGCTTGAAGGGCTGACCGTGTCGCTGCGCCTGGTATCGAAGTTGCCATCGGCCAAGGGCGCCTGAGCCCTGGCTCGCTGAAGCGCCCCGCAATGCGGGGCGTGCACTGAAAACAATGTGGTAGATGCCACACTCTGGAGACAACATGGCAGTTGATATTTTCATCAAGATCGGCGACATCAAGGGCGAGTCCATGGACAAGGCCCACAAGGACGAGATCGATGTGCTGAACTGGAACTGGGGCATGTCCCAGTCCGGCAACATGCACATGGGCGGTGGCGGTGGCGCCGGCAAGGTCAACATCCAGGACCTGTCGCTGACCAAGTACGTCGACAAATCCAGCCCCAACCTGATGATGCATTGCTCCAGCGGCAAGCACATCGACAAGGTCAAGCTGACCGTGCGCAAGGCCGGTGGCGAAAGCCAGGTCGAGTACCTGGTCATCAACCTCGAAGAGGTGCTGATCAGCTCGCTGAGCACCGGTGGTTCGGGCAGCGATGATCGCCTGACCGAAAACGTCACCCTGAACTTCGCCAAGGTCACGGTCGATTACCAGCCGCAGAAAGCTGACGGCACCAAAGACGGCGGCCCGGTCAAGTACGGCTGGAACGTGCGCCAGAACGTCAAGATCTGACATGCGCGTCGCCCTTATCGCTGGACAAACCCACCGTGTAGGGGCGGGCTTGCCCCGCGATAAGGCCAACGCAATCTTGAATCCCACCACCGGAGCCGCCCCTTGGTAGCCGAAATCGCTGCACGTGACCGCCTGCAGCCTTCGCTGCTCGATCGTCTGACCGACGACGAGCCCGGCAACCTGCAAGAAGCCAACGACAAACGCGTGCTGTCGCTGAACCAGCTCAAGGCCTCGGTTCTGCGCGATCTCACCTGGCTGCTCAATACCACCTCACTGCTCGATGCTGCCGCCACGCTCAACACCCAGGCCGGCAACTCGGTAGTCAACTATGGCCTGCCGGCACTGGCCGGTAACAGCGCCTCGAACATTGATATCAGCGCACTGGAGAGCATCATTTACCAGGCCATTGCCACTTTCGAACCGCGCATCCTGCGCAGCAGCCTGCGGGTTCGCGCCCAGGTCGCACCAGGGGAAATGAACCACAACGCCCTGAGTTTCGAGATTGAAGGCGATCTGTGGGCCCAGCCAGCGGCACTGCCGTTACTGCTGCGCACCGATCTGGACCTGGAGTCCGGGCATGTCCGGGTCGCCCCTGCCGAGCGCCGGAGACGTCCATGAACCCGCGCCTGCTCGAGCTGTACAACCAGGAGCTGCAACACATCCGCGAAAGCGCCGCCGAGTTCGCCAGGGAATACCCGAAAATCGCCGGGCGCCTGACCCTGTCCGGTATCGACTGCGCCGACCCCTATGTCGAACGCCTGCTCGAAGGCTTTGCCTACCTGACCGCACGGGTGCAACTCAAGCTCGACGCCGAGTACCCGACCTTCACCCACAACCTGCTGGAGATTGCCTACCCGCACTACCTGGCACCGACACCGTCGATGACCGTGGTGCAGATGCAGGCCGATCCCGACGAAGGCTCGCTCAGTGCTGGCTTCACCCTGCCCCGTGGCAGTGTGTTGCGTGCCACCCTTGGCCGCGATTCGCAGACACCGTGTGAGTTTCGCAGTGCCCACCCGGTCACCCTGTGGCCACTGCAGGTAACCCAGGCCGAATACTTCGGCAATCCGGCGGCCAGCCTCGGGCGCCTTGCCGCCAGTGAACCGAAAGCCCGCGCCGGGTTGCGCATTACCTTGCGTACCGGCGCCGAGCTGCCGTTCAACGCGCTCGATCTCAGCAGCCTGCCGCTGTACCTGAACGGAGCCGATGAACTGCCGTTTCGCCTGTACGAGCAACTGCTGGGCAACGCCTGTGCCGTGTTTGCGCGCCAGCCTGGCAGCGACTGGGTCGAGCGAATTGCGCCCTCGGCCCTGCGCCCTTGCGGCTTCGATGACCGCGAAGCAGCCCTGCCCGTGGTCCCGCAGGCATTCCAGGGTTACCGCCTGCTACAGGAATACTTCGCCCTGCCGCAGCGTTTCCTGTTCGTCGAATTCGCCGAACTGGAGCGCGCAGTCAAACGTTGCGACGGTCAGGAGCTGGAGCTGATCGTGCTGTTCGAGCGCTTCGACCAGACCCTGGAAGGCAGCGTCGGCGTCGAGCAGTTCGTGCCCTTCTGCACCCCGGCGATCAACCTGTTCCCGCGCCGGGTCGACCGCATCCACCTGAGCAACCGGGTCAACGAACACCATGTCATCGCCGACCGCACCCGGCCGACGGATTTCGAGATCCATTCGCTGAGCAGCGTGACCGGTCATGGCACCGGCCCCGACCAGGGTTTCCTGCCCTTCTATGCCGTGCGCGACCCGTCCCGCTATGGCCGTGACCAGGCGTATTACATCGTGCGCCGCGAGCCGCGCATGCTCTCCAGCGAGCAGCGCCGCAACGGCACCCGTTCGACCTATATGGGCAGCGAAACCTTCATCAGCCTGGTCGATGGCCAGCAGGCGCCTTACCGCCACGACCTGCGCCAACTGGGCGTCAGCGCCCTGTGCACCAACCGCGATCTGCCGCTGTTCATGAATGTCGGTGATGGCCGCAGTGATTTCACCCTGGCCGACAGCGCCCCGGTAGCCGCCATTCGCTGCCTGGCCGGGCCAAGCCGACCACGCGCCAGCCACGCCCATGACAACAAGGCCTGGCGATTGATCAGCCAGCTGTCGCTGAACTACCTGTCGCTGACCGAACAGGGCCAGGGCGCCGCCGCCCTGCGCGAGCTGCTGCGCCTCTACGGCGACAGCCATGACGCCGCCCTGCAATTGCAGATCGACGGCCTGCGCGAAGTCAGCAGCAAAGCCTGCACGCGGCGGCTGCCGATGCCCGGGCCGATCGTGTTTGGCCGTGGCCTGGAGATCACCCTGGAATTCGATGAAAACGCTTTCCGCGGCACTGGAGTGTTCCTCCTCGGTGCAGTGTTCGAGCGCTTCCTGGCACGTTACGTGTCGATCAACAGCTTTACCGAGACGGTGCTTCGTACCACCGAACGCGGCGAGATCATGCGATGGAAAGCCAAGCCCGGACGCCGTCCGACCCTGTGAACATCCTCAGCGAGATGCAGGCCGAACCCTGGAACTACGATTTCTTCCAGGCCCTGCGCCGACTGGAGTGCGAGTCGCCGCAATTGCCGCGCTTCGGCCATTCCCTGCGTCTGGCCGATGAGCCGATTCGCCTCGGCCAACAGCTCGACTGCGCTTTCGCACCGGCAACCCTGGCATCGCTGACCCCTGCCACAGAACAGGGCCCGGCGCGCCTGGAGCAGTTCTTCTTTGGTCTGGGCGGCCCTAACGGACCGCTGCCGCTGCACCTGACCGAATACATGCGCGAACGTCAGCGCAACAACGCCGACAGCACCAGCAAGCGTTTTCTCGACGTGTTCCATCACCGCCTGCTGAGCCTGTTCTACCGGGCCTGGGCCGAAGCACGGCCAACCGTCAGCCATGACCGCCCCGCTGACGACTACTGGGCCGCGCGCCTGGCCGCCCTCAGCGGCCGCGGCACCCCGGCACTGCGCGACCAGGGCCCGTTGCCGGACACCGCCAAGCTGCATTACAGCGGACACCTCGCCGCCCAGACCCGCTATCCGGATGGTTTGCGCGGCATTCTCGGGGCGTATTTCGGCGTGCCGGTGAGCATCGAGGAGTATGTCGGCCAATGGCTGCAACTGCCCGAGCGTAGCCGCCTGGGCGCAAGCGCCAACCAGTTGGGCATGGATGTATGCCTGGGCAGTCATGTCTGGGATCGCCAGCATAAATTTCGCATCTGCCTGGGGCCGCTGAGCCTCGAGCACTACCTGGCGCTGCTGCCCGACGGCAGTGCCTTTGCTGAACTGGTGGCCTGGGTCGCCGAGCACCAGGGGCACGAGCTTGACTGGGACCTGAAGCTGATCCTGCAGCAGGACGAGATACCCGCCCTGCAACTCAACACCGGCCGACGCCTGGGTTTCGATACCTGGCTCGGCCGCCCGCAACACGATGCCAGCGACCTGACACTGGCTCGGTACTACGCCGAGCAGGCGACCGCATCGCAATCCACAAGGAGTCCGGAACATGGGTGAAATCAGCCGCGCCGCGCTGTTCGGCAAACTCAACAGCGTCGCTTACAAGGCCATCGAGGCCGCCACGGTGTTCTGCAAGTTGCGGGGCAATCCCTATGTGGAACTGGCCCACTGGTTTCACCAACTGCTGCAACTGCAGGACTCGGACCTGCACCGCATCATCCGCCAGTTCAACCTTGAGCCTGCGCGCCTGGCCCGCGAGCTGACCGATGCCCTGGACCGCCTGCCCCGCGGCTCGACTTCGATCACCGATCTGTCCTCCCACGTCGAAGAAGCCGTCGAGCGTGGCTGGGTGTATGGCAGCCTGATGTTCGGCGAAAGCCAGGTGCGCACCGGCTACCTGGTGCTCGGCATCCTCAAGACGCCGAGCCTGCGCAATGCCTTGCTCGGCCTGTCGTCGGAGTTTGCCAAGATCAAGGTCGAAGCCCTCAGCGAGCGCTTTGACGAGTATGTCGGCGATTCGCCGGAAAACGCCCTGAGCGCCAGCGACGGTTTCAATGCCGGCGCCGTGCCGGGCGAAGCCAGCGGTGCCATGGCGCCCAGCGCCCTGGGCAAACAGGAAGCGCTCAAGCGCTTTACCGTCGACCTCACCGAGCAGGCACGCAGCGGCAAGCTCGACCCGATCGTCGGCCGTGATGAAGAGATCCGCCAGTTGGTGGATATTCTCATGCGTCGCCGGCAAAACAACCCGATCCTCACCGGTGAAGCCGGTGTGGGCAAAACCGCAGTGGTCGAGGGTTTTGCCCTGCGTATCGTCGCCGGCGATGTCCCGCCATCGCTCAAGGACGTCGAACTGCGCAGCCTGGATGTCGGCCTGTTGCAAGCCGGGGCGAGCATGAAAGGCGAGTTCGAGCAGCGCCTGCGCCAGGTCATCGAGGACGTTCAGGCCTCGCCGAAACCGATCATTCTGTTCATTGACGAAGCCCACACCCTGGTCGGTGCCGGTGGCGCTGCCGGTACCGGCGATGCCGCCAACCTGCTCAAGCCAGCCCTGGCCCGCGGCAGCCTGCGTACCGTGGCCGCCACCACCTGGGCCGAATACAAGAAGCACATCGAGAAAGACCCGGCCCTGACCCGCCGCTTCCAGGTGGTGCAGGTCGCCGAGCCGAGCGAAGACAAGGCGCTGCTGATGATGCGCGGCGTGGCCTCAACCATGGAGCAGCACCACCAGGTGCAGATCCTCGATGAAGCCCTGGAAGCCTCGGTCAAACTCTCCCACCGCTACATCCCGGCGCGCCAGCTGCCGGACAAATCCGTCAGCCTGCTCGACACCGCCTGCGCCCGCGTCGCCATCAGCCTGCACGCTGTGCCGGCCGAAGTGGATGACAGCCGCCGACGCATCGAAGCGCTGGAAACCGAGCTGCAGATCATCGCCCGCGAACTGGCCATCGGTATCGCCATCGGCAACCGCCAGCAACAGTCTGAAACCTTGCTGGCGGCCGAGCGCGAGCGCCTGGCCGAGCTGGAAAGCCGCTGGGCCGAAGAAAAAGCCCTGGTCGACGAACTGCTGGCCACCCGTGCGCAACTGCGCGAAAACGTCGGCGTGGTCGACCGCGACACGGGCAGCGAACAGAGCCATGAGCTGCGCGAGAAGCTCATCGACCTGCAACAGCGCCTGAGCGACCTGCAAGGTGAAACCCCGCTGATCCTGCCGACCGTCGACTACCAGGCGGTGGCCTCGGTGGTTGCCGACTGGACCGGCATCCCGGTCGGGCGCATGGCTCGCAACGAGCTGGAAACCGTGCTCAAGCTCGACCAGCACCTGGCCAAGCGCATCATCGGCCAGGACCATGCCCTGCAGATGATCGCCAAACGCATCCAGACCTCGCGCGCCGGCCTCGACAACCCCAACAAGCCGATCGGCGTGTTCATGCTCGCCGGCACTTCCGGGGTGGGCAAGACCGAAACCGCCCTGGCCCTGGCCGAAGCCATGTACGGCGGCGAGCAGAACGTCATCACCATCAACATGAGCGAGTTCCAGGAAGCCCATACCGTCTCGACCCTCAAGGGCGCCCCGCCTGGCTATGTCGGCTATGGCGAAGGCGGCGTGCTGACCGAGGCGGTCCGGCGCAAGCCCTACAGCGTGGTGCTGCTGGACGAGGTGGAAAAAGCCCACCCGGATGTGCACGAGATCTTCTTCCAGGTCTTCGACAAGGGCGTGATGGAGGATGGCGAAGGCCGGCTGATCGACTTCAAGAACACCCTGATCCTGCTCACCACCAACGCCGGGACCGAGCTGATTTCCCAGGTGTGCAAGGACCCGCAAAACATCCCGGAACCCGACGCCATCGCGACTGCCCTGCGCCAACCGCTGCTGGAGATCTTCCCGCCAGCGTTGCTCGGACGCCTGGTGACCATCCCCTACTACCCGCTCAGCGACGAGATGCTCAAGGCCATCACCCGCCTGCAGCTCGAACGCATCCGCAAGCGTGTGCAAGGCACCCACAAGGTCGCCTTCGACTACGACGACGAGGTGGTCGAGCTGATCGTCTCGCGCTGCAGCGAGACCGAAAGCGGCGGACGGATGATCGACGCGATCCTGACCAACAGCCTGTTGCCGGACATGAGCCGCGAGTTCCTCACCCGCATGCTCGAAGGCAAGGCCCTGGCCGGGGTGAGCATCAGCCGCCGCGACAACGACCTGCACTACCACTTCAGCGACGCGCCGTGATGGCGCGTTTCACGAGATAAACGATGCTATTCAAGCAATTCACCCGACTGGCGCAAATCAACAGCCCCCTGGGCCCTGATGCGCTGATCCTGGCGGAAATGGGCGGCGGCGAAGAGCTGGGGCGGCTGTTCGACTACGAGTTGCAGCTGACCTCGGACAATTCGGCCATCGACCTCAACCAACTGCTGGGCAAGCCGATGAGCTTGAGCCTGCAGCTGGAGCTGGGCCGCTCGCGGTATTTTCACGGCATCGTCGCGCGCTGCAGCCAGAGCATCGACCGCGGCCAATTCGCCAGTTACCGGGTGACCCTGCGGCCGTGGCTGTGGTTGTTGAGCAAGACCTCCGATTGCCGCATCTTCCAGAACCAGAGCATCCCGCAGATTATCAAGCAGGTGTTTCGCGACCTGGGTTTTTCCGATTTCGAAGACAGCCTCAGCCGGCCCTATCGCGAGTGGGAATACTGCGTGCAGTACCGCGAGACCAGCTTCGACTTCGTCAGCCGCCTGATGGAGCAGGAAGGCATCTACTACTACTTCCGCCACGAGAAAGACCGTCACGTGCTGGTCCTGGCCGATGCCTATGGCGCCCATCAGGTGGTACCGGGCTACGAGTCGGTGCCGTATTTTCCGCCCGATGGCCAGCATCGCGAGCGCGACCACCTCAATGACTGGCACCTGGCCCAGGAGGTGCAGTCTGGCTCGCTGGAGCTCAACGACTACGACTTCCAGCGCCCCAGTGCGCGCATCGACGTGCGCTCGGAAATGCCGCGCCCGCACACCGCTGGCGATTACCCGCTATACGACTACCCCGGCACCTATGTACAGAGCGAAGACGGCGAGCATTACGCCCGCACCCGTATCGAGGCGCTGCAAAGCCTGCATGAACGCATCGAGCTGCGTGGCAACGCCCGGGGCCTGGCAGCGGGCAACCTGTTCAGCATGAGCGGCTTCAGCCGTCAGGACCAGAACCGCGAGTACCTGATCGTCGGTGCCCGCTACTACGTCGTCCAGGAACGCCTGGAAACCGGTGGCGGTGGTGGCAACGCGCAGTTCGAAAGCAACCTCAGTTGCATTGATGCGCAGCAGAGCTTCCGCCCCCTGGCCAGCACCCTGCGCCCGCAGGTCAGGGGCCCGCAGACCGCCATCGTGGTCGGCCCGGCCGGTGAAGAGATCTGGACCGACCAGTATGGCCGGGTCAAGGTGCATTTCTACTGGGATCGCCATGACCAGTCCAACGAAAACAGTTCGTGCTGGATCCGCGTATCCCAGGCCTGGGCCGGCAAGAACTGGGGCTCGATGCAGATCCCGCGGATCGGCCAGGAAGTGATCGTCAGCTTTCTTGAAGGTGATCCGGACCGGCCGATCATCACCGGCCGGGTGTACAACGCCGAGCAGACCGTGCCCTACGACCTGCCGGCCAACGCTACCCAGAGCGGGATGAAAAGCCGTTCGAGCAAAGGCGGCACGCCAGCCAACTTCAACGAAATCCGCATGGAGGACAAGAAGGGCGCCGAGCAGCTGTACATCCATGCCGAGCGCAACCAGGACATCGAAGTCGAGAACGATGAGAGCCACTGGGTGGGCCACAACCGCAACAAGGTAGTGGACTTCAGTGAAGTGGCGACCATCGGCGAAGACCGAATTCGCGCGGTCAAGCGCGACGACATCCTGCTGGTGGGCTCGACCAAGACCGACAGCATCAGCCGCAGCTACCTGATCGAGGTCGGCGAGAACCTGCGCCTGGTGTGCGGCAAGAGCATCCTCGAGCTCAATGCCAGCGGCCAGATCAACCTCACCGGCGTGCAGTTCAACTTCAATGCCGAAGGTAATGCCCAGTTCAACACTGGCGGCACCCTGGACCTGAACATCGGCGGCGGCCCCGGCGCCACCCCGGATGGGCAAGGTGTAAAAGGCACCATCGATGGCGCCGTGGAAGCGATCTTCCCCAAGCCCAAAGCCAGCCAATAACGAGATTTGCGCGTCATGACCTATCGCCTGAATGAATTCCAGTTCGCCCTGCCCGATGAAGAGGTGCAGGACACCAGCATCAACATCCTGCGCTTTGCCAACCTGGGGACCTCGCTGATTGTCAGCCGCAGCCTGTTGGCCGACGGTGAAACCCTGCAAAGCAACTTCGACGGCCAGCTCGAACGCCTGCAGCAGCAGGTCAAGGATCTACGTTTCCAACCGGGCCAGGCTGTACGCCTGGGCGCCGACCAATCGGTGGACGGCATCGAACTGCGCAGCCAGTTCAGCAAGGGCAGCGAGAAGGTGTTCCAGTACCAACTGGCCCTGGTGTTGCCGGGCACCCGCAAGATGTTCGCCCTGAGCTACGTCAAGGCCCAGCCGCTGGGTGATGCCGAGGCATCGCACTGGACGGCGATCAAGCAATCACTGAACTTCGACGCCCTGAGCTGATGAGCACCCTGCATGTCTGACGCCTTGTGGGCCGCCCGCCAGGGCGACGCCCTGATGCACACCTCGATGATGGCCGACATCGTCAGCGGCGTGCTGGAGGTGGCCGCCAACGTCGCCATCGGCGTCCTGGCCACCGCCGCGGTGACCGCGGCGCTGGGCCTGACCGTGGCCACCGGTGGCTTGGGTTGCTTCGTGCTCGGCGCGGTGGTGGGCATCGTGGTCGGCGTGGCCATGAGCAAGACCGGCGCCGACAAAGGCTTGAGCAGTTTATGCGAGGGCATCGGCAACTTTTTGTTCCCGCCCTCGGTGCAGGCCAACATCCTCACCGGTTCGAAGAACACCCACACCAATGGCAAGCCGGCCGCCCGCGCCGCCGGCGTCATCGTTGCCGCCGCGGCGCCCGCTGGCAGTGATGCTGCTCAGCCGCCTGGCGAAGAGGAAGAGGAAAGCTTCCTCGACATGGCCAAGGGCCTTTTCTCGCAGATGTGGCGGCCCACGGTCGCCAGCCCGGCGCCGAACACCGAGCCTGCCGACGACGACAAGATTCTCTGCAGCAAGCACCCGCCGATGCCGCCGCAGTACCTGGCCGAAGGTTCGAGCAAGGTCACCATCAACGGCCATCCGGCCTGCCGCAGCGGCGATCGCAGCACCTGCGAGGCGGTGATCGTCGACGCCGGGCTGATCTCCGATAACGTGCGCATCGGCGGCGGCTCGATCGTGGTCCGCGAGATTCGCAGCGGCAAGACCCCGGGCATCGGCCTGGCGATTACCGCGTTGATGCTGCTGCGCGGGCGCGGCGGCAAGTTCTACAGCAAGTTCGGCTGCATGGTGATCGGTGGCATTGCCAGCGCCGTCACCAGCCAGGTGAGCGGGGCGATCACCAATGCTATTGCCGGCTCGCTCAATCCGGTACATGCACCGACCGGGGCGAAGATTCTCAGCGGCGAGGAAGAACTCGATTTCAGCCTGCCGGCGCTGATCCCACTGGACTGGCAGCGCTATTACAACAGCCGGGATGAACGCCGCGACGGCCTGTTCGGTGCTGGCTGGAGCGTCGATTACGAAGTCTTCGTCGCCATTGAAACGCATCCTGAAGGCAGCGAGCGCCTGCTGTTCACCGACGAGCAGGCGCGGGTCGTCGACATGGGCAACATTCCCCGGGGTGATGCGGTGTTCAGCGCTGGCGAAGGCCTGAGCGTGCGTCGCGCGCTTGACGACGAGTTGCTGATTGAAAGCAGCAGCGGACTCTATCGTTTGTTTCAGCCGACCCCGGGCAACCCGCAGCACCTGCGCCTGGCGCAACTGGGCGACCGCAACGACAACCGCCTTTACCTCGACTATGACGCCAGTGGCCGCTTGCTCAGGCTGCGCGACACTTTCGACGCGGTTCAGGTGCAGTTGGTTTACAGCGCGCAATGGCCGGCACGGGTCAGCCATATCGAGCGCCTGTACAGCGATGATTCAAGTGAGCTGCTGGTCAGCTATGCCTACGACAGCAACGGCGACCTGGCCGAAGTCCGCGATGCCGCTGGCCAGTTGCAACGGCGCTTCGCCTACGACCAGGGCCGGCGCATGGTCGAGCACCAGTTGCCCAGCGGCCTGCGCTGCTTCTACGAATGGACTCGTGCTGCAGACGACTGGCGCGTGGCCCGACACTGGACCGACGACGGCGACGAGTACCGTTTCGACTACGACATCGAGGCGGGCATCACCCGCATCACCGATGGTTTGCAGCGGGTCAGCACACGCTATTGGAACCCGCAGTACCAGATCACCGAATACACCGACGCCGTGGGTCTGACCTGGCGCTTCGAGTGGAACGACGAGCGCCAGCTGCTGGGCGCCACCGACCCGCAAGGCGGACAATGGCAGTATCTGTACGACGAGTCCGGCAACCTCTGCGAAAGCATCGACCCACTGGGCCGCAGCGAGTCGACCCTGTGGCTGGAACACTGGTCGCTGCCCCGGGTACAGACCGACAAGGCCGGCAAGCGCTGGAGCTACCGTTACGATCAACGCGGCAACTGCAGCAGCGAAACCGATCCACTGGGCCGCACCACCCGCTACCGCTACGACGATCGTGGCCAGGTGGTGGAGATCATCGATGCGGCGGGCAAGCACAAGCAGTTGCACTGGAACGATCTGGGCCTGCTGATTGAGCAGGTCGATTGTTCAGGGTATCCGACCCGCTTCAGCTATGACCGGCGCGGCTATTTGCAAGCAGTCATCGATGCCCTCGGCGAGCGCACCGAATACCAGAATGACGCCCAGGGGCGAGTCGTTGCCACGCAGTTGCCGGATGGTCGTAGCGAGCGTTATGAACTGAACAGCAGCGGCCAGCTCAGCCGCTACATCGATCCGGCCGGGCATGTCCTGCAGTTTCGCTACAACCGCCGTGGCCAGCTCCTGCAACGCATAGACCCGCACGGACGTCAGGTGCAGTACAGCTACGACAACTACGGCCGTCTGCTGGCCCTGACCAACGAGAACGGTGAGAGCTATCGCTTTAGCTGGGACCTGGTAGACCGCCTGACCCGGCAACAAGACCTCGACGGCAGCGCCAGACGCTATGAGTATGGACCCCTGGATAATGTCAGCCGCCTGGAGTTTGTCCCTGCGCCATACGGCAGCGGTCTGGCCCTGGTGCCGGACACAACGCCGAAGTCGATCGTTCACCAATACACCCGCGATGCTGCCGGCCGGTTGCTTGCCAAACAGACCGACGATGGCCGCACCGACTTCAGCTATGACCCGCTGGACCAACTGACCACGGTCTGCTTCACCGACAATGACGGCAACACCGAGCAGCTAGCCTTTGCTTACGATGCTGCCGGCCAGCTCGTACAAGAACACAGTGCCAATGGTGCGCTGCAGCATCACTATGATGAGCTCGGCAACCTGGTCCAGAGCCAACTGCCCGATGGCCGCTGGCTCAACCGCCTGTACTACGGCAGCGGTCACCTGCATCAGCTCAACCTCGATGGCAAGGTAATCAGCGACTTCGAGCGCGACCGTTTGCACCGTGAAGTGCTGCGCACCCAGGGCCGTGTCAGTACCCGCAGCGAGTACGACCGCAGTGGTCGCTTGCGCTCGCGCCTGCGCCGCCCCAGCCATCAGCCGCCGCAACTGCCGGCTGCGGTGCAGCAACGCTTCGATTTCGACCCGGCAGACAACCTGACCAGCCGCTTCAACCAGCAACCCGGCAGCCAGCACCAGCAACTGCTGCACTACGACGCCAGCGGGCGGATCATGGCCAGCCAGGACGCCGGCCAGGGCCAGAGCGAAGCCTTTACCTACGACGCCGCCGCCAACCTGCTCGATGGGCCACAGGCCGGCGTGGGGCTGGTACGCCACAACCGGCTGCTGACCTATCAGGACAAACGTTACCGCTACGATGCCTTCGGCCGCCTGATTGAAAAACGCAGCAGCCGGCGCGGCATCCAGCACTTCAGCTATGACGCCGAGCACCGCCTGGTGCAGGTGCGCAGTCAGCACGGCGGTCGCGAGCGGGTGCTGAACATGCGCTACGACCCGTTGGGTCGGCGCACTGAAAAAAGCGAGTATGACGAGCACGGCAACTTGCTTGATCAGACCAGGTTTACCTGGGACGGCCTGCGCCTGCTGCAGGAACACCGGCACAGCCAGACCAGCCTCTATCTGTACGTGCAGAACAGCTATGAACCGCTGGCCAGGGTCGACGGCACTGGCCTGCAGCAACAGATACGCTATTACCACAACGACCTCAATGGCCTACCCGAGCAACTGACCGAAGACACTGGCGAAGCCTTGTGGCAGGCGCGGTATCAGGTCTGGGGCAATACCCTGCAGGAAGTGCGCGAGGCGCATTTCATCGAGGAGCAGAACCTCAGGTTCCAGGGTCAGTACCTGGATCGCGAGACCGGGTTGCACTACAACCTGTTCCGCTTCTATGACCCGGATGTCGGACGCTTTACCCAGCCGGATCCGATCGGCCTGGCCGGCGGCTTGAACCTGTACCAATATGCCGCTAACCCTGTGGGCTGGATCGACCCGCTCGGGCTCAACGCATTGCTGCCCGGTGAGGGCGGTGTCGGCGCCTATGGCAAGCTGCCCGGCACGCCAGGGGATAACCTGACCGGTCACCACATGCCGTCAGCCGAATACATGAAGCAAAAATTCGGTATCAGCCGCAACAAATCCATCGCCATGCAGATGGAGCATATTTATCCTGAGAACAAAGGCCGTCACCCGATGACCCGCTCCTATTCAAGGCGACCTTTCCTCAATGAGAAACCCAGGGATGCGCTCGCTCGAGATATCTGGGACGCCCGCAAGATCTACAAGCAGCAGGGGCTTTACACCAAGGAAATCCAGGCGGGTCTACGGGAAACGATACGGCAGAACAAAAGTACCTTTCCGAATATATTCAAGAAACCATCGAAATGCGGAGGAAAATAGGATGAGCCTGACAGAAGCCCTCAACGACTGTGCAACCTTCAACAGCGACGCTGAGGTGGCGCGTTTTTCCAAAATACTGCGCGACATGGCGCAGACCCGCGACACGCAATACCTTCCGGTCATGCTGTCGCACCTGGACGATGACTGCGAATATGGCGACGTCATGAAGGAAATAATCGGTATGGCTGAATCCTTCGACCCCGCCAACTATGTCGAAGCAGTGATTGAAGTCACCGACTCCCTTAAAGAAAAGGCCAGTGACTGGCTGGAAAGCATCCACTATCGGATTTTCAATTCCCCCGAATACACCAAACTCTACCGCGCCGCCCTGGCGCAAAGTGCCAACAAGGCAGCGATCAAAAGCTACCTCCAGGACTTTCTGGCCAACAACCCGGAGAAGCAGTCCGAGGTGGATTCGGTTCTGGCAGGATGAATGAAAGCTGCGGCGGCCAATTCCGCTATGGCCGCCGCTGACGTATCATCCGCGCCCCGCTTGTATTCACATGGACGTCCGATGAAAGCCCCCGCGCGCCTGCTCCTTGCTGCCCTTTTCGCTGCCTGCCTGCACAGCCCTGCAACCGTTGCCGCGGGCTTTGACTGCAGCAAGGCCAGTACCCTGCTGGAAACCGCCATCTGCACCACGCCGTCGCTGTCGGCCAAGGACGACCAGCTCAACGAGCGCTACAAACCGCTCAAGGACCGCAAGATCTTCCGTGAGCTGGAGAACTTCTGGCTGCGCGAGGTGCGCAACCGCTGCGAGACCGCCGCCTGCCTGGAAGTCGCCTACGACCAGCAGATCAAGCTACTGACACCGGTACCGGCACTCACACAGATCGATCCCAAGAGCCTCCAGCCCCTGCCTCGCGATCAGCGCTACACGCAGGTCGAGGATGAGCCGTGGCAGCGCTTTCCCCTGGCCACCGTCGCCGACATGAGCGAAGACAGTTTTGCCTACTTGGTGGACGTCGCCACCCTCGATGGCGTGCTGAACGTGGTGTTGTTCGTTTCCGAAAAGCAGGATGACGAAGGCAGCAACCCCGGCAATATCTATGACAGCCGCCCGATCGGCACCCTCTACGAATACTCCGATGCTCGCCCTGGCCTGCACCCGTTCGCGCGCAATGTGCGCTTTGATGGCTGGAACAGTATCACCGCCAACGATCAGGGCCGGCGCTATGCCGGGATCATTGACGGGGTGTTCTACTACCGGCAGAAGCTGAGCGGCGAAGCGCAGCAAAGCATGGCCTACAAACTGGGCTCCAAGGCTGCGCCGCAACCTTCAACGCAACTGTACGCGGCCGAGTCCAACAGCAAGCGTTTCGCCAAGGCGCAGATCAGCGGCGACCTGAACCAGGACAACTCCGGCCTGCTGCTCTATTACCCGCATCTTAACGGCAGTGACAACCCCTACGACCGGGTGATGGACAAGGATGCCGGCGGCTGGAGCCTGGTCAACCCGACCTGGAGCCCGACCCGGCCAGTGCTGTACTTCGACAACAACGGTGGGTTCGCCTGTATCTGGCGGGTCGACCTGGTAACCAAGCGCCTGGAGAAGATCGTCCCCGAGCATGAAGCGGTTGCTGCCCGCCCGGTGGACGTCATTGGCCGCGAGGCGATCGTCTACCTGGAAGCCGACCAGCTGATGTTTGCCATCGCCCCGGATCAGTAAAGGTTCTACTCTCGGCACCAGCGGTGTGCACGATGATCGGCATCGCTGCGCTGCCAGCCGAACCAGGCAATCAGCATCACCAGCAGTTGCGCGCTCATGATCAGCGGCACACAGCCTGGCCAGCCCCAGCGTTCCCAGAACAGCGCCGGCAACAGCGCGCCGGCGCTGCCGCCCAGGTAGTAGAAGGTCAGGTAGCAACCCACGGCGCCGGCCTTGTTGTGATTGGCGGTGCTGGTGACAAAAGCATTGGCAGCCGCCTGGGCCAGGAACACCCCGGTGGAACTCAACGCCAGGCCCAACACGATCCACCACAGGCTGCCGAGCAGTGTCAGCAGCGACCCAAGCAGGCCCAGCATGCCGGCTGCCAGCACCAGATGCGCAGGCGGCCTGGCACCGGCCAGCTTGCCGGCAATCGGCGTGACCACCAGGGCCAGGAGAAATACCGCATAGACCGAACCTAGCGCCGCGACGCCGAGATTGAAGGGCGCGGCCAGCAGATGGAGGCCGACATAGGTGAAGGTGGCAATCTGCGAAAACAGCACGCAAAAACCGACCAGGTAGGCCGCCAGCAACGGCCTGTTGCGCAGCATGCTGATACGGTTGTGGGTGAGGTTGCTTTCGATCAGGCGCCCGCCACCGGGCAGCAGCCAGTGGATACTCAAGCCAATCAGCAAGGTCAGCATTGCCAGTAACACGAAGGCTTCGCGCCAACCCAGGTATTCGGTCACCAGCCCCGTGAGGAAGCGCCCGGCAAAACCGCCAAGGATGGTCCCGGCGACATACAGGCTGGTGACTTCAGTAACCATCGCGCCCTGCCAGCGCTCGCCGATGTAGGCCACGCTGGTGGCAAAGATCACCGGGATCAGCATGCCCTGAACGAAACGCCAGAGCAGCAGGCTGTTCAAGTCACTGGCCCCTGCCAGCATCAAGCCCGGTACGCTGAGCAACAGGGCTGCTGCCACCAGCACGGCCTTCTGGCTCCAACGCTGGGTCAGCACGCCGACAAAGGGCGCGACCAAGGCCACGGCCAGGGTGGTGGCGGTGATGCTCCAGCTGACGTGCCGGGCATCCACGGCGAAGCTCTGCGCCAGTTCGGCGAGAATGCCCTGGGTGGCGTAGAGCGGCAGAAACGCGGCGCATCCGCAGAGGAACATGGCGAAGCGGATGGCGGACAGGCGCGATGGCATGGGAAAACTCGTTACAGTGACGAGCAATGTTTATAAGGTGCGATCATTGGCCGTGACCAATACCGAATTCGGACCGATTGATACCTCAAGGTGCAACATGCTCGATGTGCGAAAACTGCGCTATTTCATTGCCGTCGCCGACGACCTGCATTTCGGCCGCGCCGCGCAGCGCCTGCACCTGGCCCAGCCAGCACTGACCCGACAGATCTCGGCGCTGGAAAGCCAGCTGGGGTTTCGCTTGTTCGAACGCAGCAGCCGCGCCGTCAGTTTGACCGTCGAGGGTCAGCAATTCGTACCTTATGCCCGCGGCGTACTGGAGCAACTGACACGCAGCGAGCGTTTTGCCGCCAAGCTGGCCGCCGGCACTGCCGGGCAACTGAGCCTGGGCTACGCCAGTTCGGTGGCCTTGAGCGATCGTTTCACCCAGGCCATTCAGCAGTTTTCCCGCGCTTACCCCGAAGTCCGCCTGACGCTTGTCGAGGAAGCCTCTACGGCGCAATGGCAACACATCGTCGAAGGCTCCCTGGAGATTGGTCTGAGCCGTCTGTTACCACCGCCGCAGCTCAACGAACTGCAGGTCCAGCCGCTGGATCAGGAGCCACTGCTGGTGGCGCTGGCTGAGGACGATCCGCTGGCAGCCCTGGAAACCATCAGCCTCGTTGAGCTGCAAGCCCATCCTGTGGTGCTGTACAGCGACGAACAGGGCACCGGCCTCAACGATGCCATCGAGCGCTTGTTCCAGCATTGCGAGCTGCCCTTGCTGCGCGGGCCGAGGGGACGCCAGATCACGTCGATCATTGCCTTGGTGGCCGCCGGCCAAGGCATTGCGTTGGTTCCCGCCTGCGCCCGCGCCTTGAACCAGCGCGGCGTGTGCTACCGGCCCCTGAAGGAAGCTGCGGCCACCATCGGTTTACTCGCCGTCAGCCATCGCCATCGACGCTCACGGGCCGCCGACGCTTTTCTGCAAATACTCGCTCAGGCAACCGAAACCAGCGCATGAGCGCGGCCGCCTGACAAGCACGGCGGAGATAAAAGTGTTTTACCGAAACCACTGGTTTTCTAAGCCAATGCTTTGCCTATCCTAGGAAGGATCTCTCATATCAGCGGAAGATCCATGAAAGTTTCGCTTCCCAGCCGCTACGCCTGCCTGATCGGCTGCCTGGTTTTCACCTTTGCCAACCTGCCCTTTCTCGCTGCCCATTCCTGGCTCTGGCCGTTCACCCTGATCAGCGCACTGCTCAGCCTGGTCGGTCTCAATGACCTGCGCCAGAGCCAGCACGCCGTGCGGCGCAACTATCCGATCCTGGGTAACATCCGCTACCTGATCGAAACCATCCGCCCGGAGATTCGCCAGTACCTGCTCGAAGGCGACGATGACAAGCTGCCGTTCTCCCGGGCCCAGCGCTCGCTGGTGTACGCGCGGGCCAAGAACGAAAGCGCCGAGAAAGCCTTCGGTACCCTCAACGATGTCTACCGGCCGGGCTTCGAGTTCATCAGCCATTCCATGTTGCCGGTCGAAACGCCCGACCCCGCCTCGTTTCGCATCAGCATCGGCGGCCCGCAGTGCCGCCAGCCCTACTCTGCGTCGATCTTCAACATCTCGGCGATGAGCTTCGGGGCGCTCAGCGCCAACGCCATTGGCGCCCTGAACAAGGGGGCCAAGCTCGGCCGCTTTGCCCATGACACCGGTGAGGGCAGCATCAGCCCCTACCATCGCGAGCATGGTGGCGACCTGATCTGGGAAATCGGCAGCGGTTATTTTGGCTGCCGCACAGCAGAAGGTCGTTTTGATCCTCAGCGCTTCGCCGAACAGGCCCGCGACCCGCAGGTGAAGATGATCGAGGTCAAGCTCAGCCAGGGCGCCAAGCCCGGGCACGGCGGGATACTGCCCGGGCACAAGGTCAGTGCCGAAATCGCCGCCACCCGTGGCGTACTGATGGGGGAAGACTGTATTTCGCCTGCGGCGCACAGCGCCTTTCGCAGCCCGGTACAGTTGCTGGAGTTCATGGCGCAACTGCGCCAACTGTCCGGCGGCAAGCCGGTGGGTTTCAAGTTCTGCCTGGGCCACCCATGGGAGTTCATGGGCATCGCCAAGGCCATGCTGGTCACCGGCATCGTTCCGGACTTCATCGTCGTCGATGGCAAGGAAGGCGGTACCGGCGCCGCGCCGCGGGAGTTCAGCGACAACATCGGTGTGCCGATGCGCGAAGGCCTGATGTTCGTGCATAACACCCTGGTGGGCCTGAACCTGCGCGACAAGATTCGCATCGGCGCTGGCGGCAAGATTATCAGCGCTTTCGACATTGCCAGCGTGCTGGCCATTGGCGCCGACTGGGTCAACTCGGCCCGTGGCTTCATGTTCGCCATCGGCTGCATCCAGTCGCAAAGCTGCCACACCAACAAATGCCCGACCGGCGTGGCCACCCAGGATCCGCTACGCCAGCGTGCTCTGGTAGTACCGGAAAAAGCCGACAGGGTTTACAGCTTTCACCGCAACACCCTGCATGCCCTGGGCGAAATGCTCGCCGCTGCGGGCCTGGAGCACCCGTCCGAACTCAAGCCCAAGCACCTGGTGCGGCGCATCAGTGCCAGCGAGATCCGTCTGTTTTCCCAGTTGCACGTGTTCCTCAAGCCTGGCGAATTGCTCAGCGGCGCGATCGACAGCGAGTTCTATGCACGGATGTGGCGCATGGCCCGCAGCGACAGCTTCGAGCCGGAGAGCGGCGAAGCAGTGGCGATCAAGCCCATCCCGCGCCGAAAACAAACAACCCCGGCCTAGGCCGGGGTTGCTGGAGACACCAGACAGCTATCAGAGAATGCTGATCGGGTACTCGACGAATACGCGGACTTCGTTACCGTCGTCGTTGTAGCCGTTCTGACGAACGCTGTCAGAAGTACGCAGGAACGAGCTACGCAGTTTGACGGACAGGTCCTTGGCAGGGCCTTCCTGAACCACGTACTTGAACTGGTTGAAGATTTCGCGCTCTTTACCTTCGCCGAAGCCGTGGGTGTTGATGTTGTCACCACGCACGTAGGCCACTTTGTAGGTCAGGCCCGGTACGCCGAAGGCGCCGAAGTCCAGGCCGTAGCCCAGCTGCCAGGAACGCTCGTCTTCAGCGTTGAAGTCGGACCAGTAGGAGTTGGCCAGGTAGATGGTCGAACCACCGTCACCCACGCCACCGGCGTTCTGGTAGAAGCCGTACTGATAACCGGTGTCGCCAGTGCTGCGCTGGTGCGCAATGGTGATCGAGTGCGGGCCGAAGGCGTAGGTGGCCGCCAGGCTCCAGATGGTGTTGGAGTCACCGGTCAGGTCGGCGGCAGCGACGTACTTCTTGTCGATGTCCGACTTGTAGCCGTTGAAGTCCAGGGTCAGCGACTGGTCGTCGGCGATAGGGTGAACGTAGTTCACGCCCAGGTAGTGCTTCTTCAGTACATCTTCAACATCGGAGGTGTACAGGGAGGCCGACAGGTTTTCGGTGAACTTGTAGCTGCCGCCGAATACGTTGATCGACTTCAGGCCACCGCTGTCACGGCCTTCAGCACTCTTGCGGGCTTCCTGGGTGAAACGACCGGCGTTCAGCTCCAGGCCCTTGATCTCCTTGGAGGTGATCAGGGTACCGGTGTAGCTTTCTGGCAGCAGGCGACCGTCGTCGTACTGCAGCACTGGCAGTTCCGGCATCTGGTCACCGTACTTCAGTACAGTGTTGGAGATGCGGAATTTAACTGCTGCGCCACCACGGGCCAGATTGTGCGGGGAGTTCTGCTGGTTGGTTGGCGAGTCGCCGTCCGCCGGCTTGAAGAAGTCGATACCGCCACCGCCGTTGCGGCCTTTACCACCGTCCAGACGCACAGCGTACAGACCGAAAGCGTCGACACCGACACCAACGGTGCCCTGGGTGTAGCCGGAGGAGAACTTGCCGATGAAGGCCTGGCCCCACTCGCTTTGGTCTTTGGTATGGTGCTTCTTGTCACGGTTGATGAAGGCGTTGCGCAGCAGAACGCTGGCTTTGCTGTCTTCTACGAAGCCCTTGGCTTCGGCCTGGTCATTGGCCATAGCCTGAGTCGCTGCCATAAGCCCCAGCGCGATCAGACTGATCCTGGTTTTCAACATTTTATTTTCCTTATTACTTAGTCAAAGACGCTCTGCGACCAAACGCCAAAAACCACGCCCCCTGCGTGGGTTGACGCTCACGGGTCTAAAAATGAAAAGCCCGCCTGCGAGTGATCGCAGCGGGCCTTTTATTCTGGACTCTTGGCCGATGGGCCTACAGGCGTTGACCGAATCCTATCCGTGTGCGGATCGGCGTGTCAAAATTTCGTGAAAAGTAAGTGTTTCTGCTTACAAGTCGCAGCCATTCGGAGCGCAAAACGCTGGGTTAGAGGCATTTGCGTCCGCGCTCAGGTAGAACTCCCGGTCCAGCCATTGCACGAAGGCATCGGGCTTGCCGAGGAAGGGACCGATATCGATCACCTGCAGCCGCCCTTCCCGTTCCAGCACCAGGGTTGGAAAACCCTGCCCGCCGAAGCTGGCCATGAACGCGCGGCTGGTACCCATGTGGCTTTCTGAATCCACTTCCAGCAAAGCGCTGGCAAAGGCGTGTGCAGGCAGCCCCATCTCGGCGGCGATGGCCTTGAGCACCGCATCATCGGCAATCCGTCGGCCTTCTATGTAGTGCGCACGCTGCAACCGCGCCAGCAGTTCAAGGCCACGGCCCGCCAATTGCTCCGCGGCAAGGATGGCGGCAATTGGCGGCTGCGAATCGAATACGGCGTCGTTGTCGCGCAGCAGTCCTTCGAAGTAATCCCGGCCAAAAGGCTGCCCGGTGTACTCGGCGATGCGCCGGTCATGGGGCATGACGAAGGCGCGCAACTGCGCCGAAACCTTTTGCCGATTGGCACCGGCCATCATCCCGCCGCCATGCAGCACGACCGGCATCAGGCCACTGGCAGCATTGATCAGCGGTTCGGCACCATAGCACCAGCCACACAACGGATCGAAAACATAGTGAAGGGTGGTTTGCACGGGCATGAGCGCCTCCGAGAAAAAGTGATGCCGTCAGGTTAGGCCGGATGGAGGTTGCGAAAAACGCTGCACTGGTTACAGATTTGTTGCGAAAAACAGCACAAATAGCTGACCAGCCCCAAGGCCAATCAATAGAAATATTTTGAAACAAACGCCTCGTCGGTATGTTTAGAAACAGTTAACGTTAGTAAATGGCAAGCATTATCATTCGCGTGATTTTTCACTTCCCGTAAATGCCCGGATGTCCGCCATGTTTGCCCCCTGCCGCCTTTCTCCCCTGACCCTGGGCCTATCGCTGTTTTTCAGCTCAGGCCTGGTCGCCGCTGCCACCACCACGCTGCCCGAGGTCTCGGTCACCGCCGAGTCCGACCGCGAACGCGATGACCCGCGGGTACGCGAAGTCAGCACTGCCACCCGAACCTCGACGCCTGCCCGCTATGTGCCTCAGGCCATCGACGCGGTGAAGACCAGCAACGTGTTGGACTACGGCAACAATGACCTGGGCAAGGCACTCAGTGGCATCCCCAACGTCAGCAGCGGCGCCGATACCCGCTTTGACAGCGTGCGCATCCGCGGCTTCGACGCCAGCAACGACTTTTACCTCGACGGGATCCGCGACGACAGCCAGTACGTGCGCGACCTGCACAACATCGAGCGGATTGAAGTGCTCAAGGGCCCGGCCGCCGTACTCTATGGCCGCGGCAGCCAGGGCGGGATCGTCAACCGCGTGAGCAAGATGCCGGAAGCCGGCCGGCGTTCCAGCATCGAGGCCCAGGGCGGTAGCGAAGACCTGCGCAGCCTGTATGCCGACCTCAGCGCCGATCCGACCGATAACATCAGCCTGCGCCTGAACATGGGCAACCAGGACAACAACAGTTTCCGCGACGGCATCGATGGCAGCCGTCAACTGTTCGCGCCATCGATGAGCTGGCAGCTGACCCCGGAGCTGAACTGGCTGGTGCAATATGAGTACAGCCGCTACAACCGTACCCCGGATCGCGGCATCCCCAGCGTCAACGGCCGCCCGGCCGACGTCGGCCGCGACACCACCTACGGCGATACCCAGCGTGACTTCATCGACGACAAGGCCCAGTCCCTGCGCTCGCGCCTGAACTACCAGCTCAGCGACAACTGGCAGGTGCGCCACACCCTGGGCCTGTTCAAGCTCAACAGCGATTTCGACAACACCTACCTGACCGGCTACAACGCCGCCACCAACCAGGTCACCCGCCAGCGCTGGCAGCAGGACCTGAACACCCGCAACCTGTTCAACAACCTTGAACTTGAAGGCAACTTCGACACCTTCGGCCTGCAGCACACCCTGCTCACCGGCCTTGAGTTCGGTAACCAGCGTCGCGACCCGATCCTCTACACCGCAGCGACCTCGGGCGCGGGCTTTCGCCTGGTTCCGGGCCTGGACCTGAACAACCCCAACCGTGACCTGCAACACAACGGTCGCATGGTGGTCTCCAGCAACAACCACACCGTAGTCGACAGCCGCGGTTTGTACCTCCAGGACCAACTGCGCCTGAACGATCAATGGCAAGTGCTGGCGGGGGTACGTTTCGACCAGTTCGAGGTGGAAACCACCAACAAGGTCCGCGGCATCTCCGAGAAGCAGGACAGCAACAGCACCAGCCCGCGCCTGGGCGTGGTCTATTCGCCCTGGCAGGAACATTCCTTCTATGCCTCCTGGAGCAAGACCTTCTCGCCAGTGGGTGGAGGCCTGATCGGGATCACCCCGGGCGCGGCCGGCAACACCAACGAAACCAGCCCGGAACAAACCCGGCAGAAGGAAATCGGGGTCAAGAGCGACTGGCTCGACGAGCGCTTGAGCACCACCCTGGCGGTCTATGAGCTTGAACTCTACAACCGCCGTACCAGCGACCCGAACAACCCTGGCATCACCCTGCTCTCGGGCCTGCAGCGTTCCCGCGGCGTCGAGCTGACCGCCACCGGTAACATCGTTGGCAACTGGTACGTGCGCGGCGGTATCGGTATTCAGGATGCAACCATCGTCAAGGACAACAACGGCCAGGAAGGCAACCGCGTGAGCAACGTCGCCAGGCGCAATGGCAGCCTGTTCGTGACCTGGAAGCCGGAGATGGGCTGGTACGGCGAGACCGGCCTGACCCTGGTCGGCGAGCGTTATGCCGACAACCAGAACACCGCCGTGCTACCGGGCTATGGCCGCTGGGATGCCCTGGTGGGTGTGCGTACCAAGGACTGGGACCTGCGTGCGGCGCTCAACAACATTACCGACAAGACCTATTACAGCTCGGCCACCAGCGCCGCGCAGATCCAGTTTGGTGACCCGCGCAGCCTGATCGTTACCGGTACCTATAGTTTCTAACAGCACAGCAACAAAAAAGGGCGGCATTGTTCAGACAATGCCGCCCTTTTCATTGCTGCTGCCGAACCACCTAGCGGCTGCCATCACCCAGCAGCGCTTCCAGCTCTGCTTCAGTAAGCAGGCCTGCCGGATAACGCGCCAGCAACGAGCGACGCTGATCGGCCTTCCTGACCCGGTTTGCTCCATTGTGTTTCAACCACTGCGCCACGCGCTGGAGGGACTCGTGATTCACCGCTGATGGGGGCGAAGCCGGCTCACTTGCTGCATTCATTTCGACACGTACTCCCTGGGGCCGTGAGCGGCTAACCTACTCAAACTTTGTGACAGAACTGAGGAGCCCTATCTGTTTGAAATACAATGCAAAACAAATACAAGAGGTGTGCCAAAAAGCTATGCCGATCGTCGTCCGCGGATAAAAAAAAAACCCGTCAATCGACGGGCTCTTTGCTTGCTGCACTTCAGCCTTTGGCGGGAGCCGGTTGCTGCTGGGTCAGGCAATGAATGTTGCCGCCCCCCAGAAGCATCTCGCGTCCAGGGATCATGACCACTTCGTGATCGGGGAATACCCGCGCCAGAATCGCTCTAGCCTCAGCATCTGCCGGGTCGTCGAAGCTTGGGGCGATGATGCCACCGTTGACGATCAGGAAGTTGACGTACGAGCCGGCCAGGCGCACCGACGGGTTGCGCTCCTGGCTGCCGGCCACCGGATCGACCCCGGCGCACTCTTCTTCGCTGGCGAACAGCGGCCCCGGAATCGGCATCTTGTGCACGGTAAAGGCGCGACCTTTGGCGTCACGGCTGTTCTCCAACACCTCGAGCGCGCCATGGCAGCGTGCGTAGTTGGGGTCTTGCGGATCATCGGTCCAGGCCAGTAACACTTCACCTGGGCGAACGTAACAACAGAAGTTGTCGACGTGGCCGTCGGTCTCGTCGTTGTACAAGCCATCGGGCAGCCAGATGATGGTGTCCACTGCCAGGTGATCACGCAGGATCGCTTCGATCTGCTCGCGGTTCAGGTGCGGGTTACGGTTGTGGTTGAGCAGGCATTCCTCGGTGGTGATCAGCGTGCCTTCACCGTCAACGTGAATCGAGCCACCTTCGAGTACGAAACCTTCGGTGTGGTAGCGCTGGCAGCGCTCCATCTCCAGCACCTTGCTGGCCAGTTGCTCGTCACGGTTCCATGGCGAGTACAGGCCGCCCTCGAAGCCGCCCCAGGCATTGAAGCCCCAGTCGACGCCACGCACTTCGCCGCTGTCATTGATGACGAAAGTCGGCCCGGTATCACGCACCCAGGCATCGTCGTTGCTGATTTCCACCACGCGGATGTTCGCCAGGTCGAGCCGGGCGCGAGCGTTGTCGTACTGGGCGGCGGAGACGGCGACGGTCACCGGCTCGAAACGGGCGATGGCCTTGGCCAGCGTCACATGGGCAGCCTGCACCGGCTTGCCGCCCAGGCGCCAGTTGTCCGGGCGCTCGGGCCAGACCATCCAGACCTGGGTTTGTGGCGCCCACTCGGCGGGCATGTGGAAGCCGTCGGCGCGCGGGGTACTGGTGAGAGTTTTCATAGATGATCCTTGCTGAACTATCAGGATTGCAGCGCGCCGTCGAGGGTCTTCACCGGGCCGTACAGCGTTGGACGACGGTCTCGGAAAGTGCCCCAGGCACTGCGGGTGTGCTCAAGTTTGTCGAGGTCGAAAGTATGCACCAGCACACCCTCCTCGGTCTCGTTCAGCGCCTGGACCTTCTCGCCGAACTGGTCGGCAATGAAAGAGGAGCCGTAGAAGGTGATGTCGTAGCCGTCCTGCTCTTCGCGGCCGATGCGGTTGCTGGCGATCAGCGGCATCAGGTTGGCGCCGGCATGACCTTGCTGTACACGCTGCCAGTGGTCGCGCGAGGAGATGGTGTTGTCGTGCGGTTCGCTACCGATAGCCGTCGGGTAGAACAGCAGCTCGGCACCGAGCAGGGCCATGCTGCGTGCGCACTCGGGGAACCACTGGTCCCAGCAGATGCCTACGCCGATTTTCGCGTAACGGGTCTGCCAGACCTTGAAGCCGGTGTCGCCCGGGTTGAAGTAGTACTTTTCGTGGTAGCCGGGGCCGTCCGGAATGTGGGTTTTACGGTACACGCCCAGGTTGCTGCCATCGGCATCGATGATCGCGATGCTGTTGAATCGCGCACGCCCGGCCAGCTCGTAGAAGCTGATCGGCAGCACCACCTGCAGCTCTTTGGCGAGCTTCTGGAAATGGCCGATGGCGGCATTGGCCTCAACCGGCGTGGCCAACTGCAGGTAGTCCGGGTTGGGCTTCTGGCAGAAGTACGGGGTTTCGAACAGCTCCTGGATCAGGATGATCTGCGCGCCCTTGGCGGCCGCTTCACGGACCAGCCGCTCGGCGCTTTCCAGGTTGCCCTGGCGGTCCCAGGAGCAGGCCATCTGGGTGGCGGCAACAGTGACGGTGCGGCTCATTTACTCCTCCTCGACAGGTGGCTGGACCGACTAGGCCAGGCCATCACGGTGATGATGGAGGCTTTTATATCCGATAAATATCGACTTTAAAAGAGGAATCTTAAAAAACAAAGCCAATAAAAAGCCGGTTAATCCGATAACAATCGAACTAACCGGCTTTAGCTTAGGCGTTACAGGTCTTCTGACAACACCCGGTCGATGCTGTCGACGAAGTAGTCCACGCTTGCCCGGGTGGTGCACATCGGCGGCTTGATCTTGAGGATGTTCAGGTAATCGCCTGTGGGCTGCATGAAGATGCCCAGGTCGCGCAGGCGGTTGCACAGGAGGGTGGTCTCGGCACTGGCAGGCTCCAGGGTCTGGCGATCACGCACCAGCTCCAGCCCCAGGTAAAAGCCGGAGCCGTGCACGGCACCCGCCAGCGGATGTTTATCGACTAACTGCTGCAGCCGTGACTTGAAGTAGCCGCCGACTTCCCGGGCGTTGTCCCACAACCCCTCTTCTTCCATGACATCGAGCACGGCCATGCCAATGCGGCAACTGACCGGGCTGCCACCGGCGGAGGAGAAGAAATAGCCTTCGGCCTCCAGCGCTTCAGCAATCTCCCGGCGGGTGATCACCGCACCCAATGGCTGACCGTTACCCATACCCTTGGCCATGGTGATGATGTCCGGCACAACCCCCTGTTCTTCGAAACCCCAGAACCAGGTACCCAGCCGGCCATAGCCGACCTGCACTTCATCGGCAATGCACACGCCGCCCGCTGCCCGTACCTTGGCATAGACTTGTTGCAGGTAACCCGGCGGCAGCGAGATGCCGCCGGCATTGCCGTACACCGGCTCACAGATGAAGCCGGCCAGCTGCCGTTGCTCGGCAGCCAGTGCGTCGAGCTTGGCATCGACATCATGCAAATAATCGGCGGTGCTTGCGGCGCCACGGAAGGCACCTCGATAGGTGTTGGGGGCAATCACCGGATGAACCCATTCCGGCCGGGTGCTCAAGGCCTGGGGATTGTCAGCGATGGAAGTGGAAATCGCATCGGTAGCCACCGACCAGCCGTGATAGGCCTCAAGCACACTCAACAAGTCGCGCCCACCGCTGTAGGCCCAGGCCAGGCGAATCGCCAGGTCGTTGGCCTCGGTACCGCTGTTGACCAGAAACACCCGGTCCATGCCGCTCGGCGCCAGGGCCAGCAAGCGTTCGGAAAATTCGGCGATGGCCGCATAGTGAAAGCGCGAGTTGGTATTGAGCAGCGACCATTGCCGCGCCGACTCGGCAACCATGCGCGGATGCCCGTGACCAAGAACTGCAACGTTGTTGAGCATGTCCAGGTAAGCCCGCCCCTGCATGTCGAACAGGTAGTTGCGCCAGCCGCGCTCGATATGCGGCGGCTGCTGGTAGTAGTGCTTCTGCGAGCGGGCGAAACTGGCATCGCGCCGGGCCAGCAAAGCCTGGGCATCGACCAGCGGTTCGGCGTTGCAGGCAACACCGAGGATGGCCTGTGGCGAGGGGCACACTGCTTGCCAGGCCCGAGCCCGCGAAGGCACGACAAAGGCCGGCGGGTACAGCCCGGCAACCCGGCACAGCTGAACCTTCAACAGTGCGGCACTGGCGCCCAGTGACTGCCCCTGGGCTATCACCTGCCCCGCGGCTGGCGCCTGGCTCAGCCCATGCAGCCACAAGTTGCATTCATTGCCCGCAAGGCAACCGCTGTCTTCGCCGTACTGGTGCCAGGTACCGGCCCAGGGCGCCTTGAGCGCCGTGGCTACAGGCAGGTGCACCTCGACATTCAGGGCGAAGGTTGCCGGCTCCGCGGGGTTATCGATGTGGGTCTGCGACAACCGGTACTGCCCGTACAAGGTGCAGGCCGCGCCTGAATCGCCAGCCTGCTGGGCCAACAAGCGCTGATCGATGCCCGGCTGCTCCCAGTTCCCTGCCTGGTAATGCTCACTGAGCACGCCAAGATCCACCCCTACCACCTGTGCTGCGACCGAGGATGGCAACAGCGGCGTGAAATCTTCCAGCACCCGCGCGGGCAATTCATGCCCGGTCACTTGCAGGATCGCCGCCTCCATCAGCTCGAAGGGCACGCTGGTGGCGACATCGAAGATCTCCCACTCATGGGCCAGGTTGTCGCGGCTGTAACTGTTACCAGGGTCGACACTCAGCTGTTGTTCACCGCTCAGCACCAACACCGCGGCCCGGGCTACCACTAGCGGCCACAAGGCCTGGAGTTCGGCTGTGGTCAGCGGGTTGAGCGCATGGTAGGCCTCGATCGCCGGCAGTATCCGCAAGGGGTCACCCTCGGCATGGTGCAGCAATGCCGCGCAAGTCACCGAGAGATCAGCGATGCGCCAGGTGTGCATCAGGTCGCCAAAATCAATCACCCCTTGCAGCTGCCACTGCCGCTGCTCATCCCGCGCCCAGACGGCGTTGTCATCGGTAATGTCCAGGTGCACCGCCTGCAGCGGCAATTGGTCGACCAACGGTTGCAGACGCACCCTGGCCTGCTGTGCGGCAGCGCTTATCCGCGCTTGATACGGGCTTTCAGCCAGCACCGGCAACAGATGCTCGATCAATGCCTGGGCGTGGCGTGGGTCCCATTGCAGGGTACGTTCGAGCCCTGGGTGGGTGAAATCGGCCAGGGCTCGGTCGACTCGCGCGCAAAGACGGCCAAGCTCCGCCACCAAGCGTGGCTCCATGTGCTTGATTCGGGTCAGCGAATTACCGTCTATATAGTCGAGCACGCGCACGCGCAAAGCTTGACCACCCACCTCTACCGCCAGCAGTTGCTCGCCCGTTCGCGATGCCAGCACGGCGGGCACCGGTAGCCCTTGATCGCGCAGGTAACCCAGGGCGCTGTGCTGGGCCTGCAGTTCGGCCATGGCGTAATCACCATGGCAGATTTTCAGCACATAGCGCCCCTGGGGGGCGTCCAGGCGAAAATTCAGGTCCTGCTGACTGCCCAGCGCTTGTAATGCGCCGCTGAGGCCGAAATGCTCCTGCAACAGGCAAGCGGCCTGCTGTTCACTGACTTCAGGGCATGGCTGACTGGAGCGATGGATCAGGGTACTGAGCGACATGGGCTGGGGACCTCATTTTTTTGTTGCCTATATCGCCACTGCTTGTGCCAGTTGGCAAGAATAACGGCTAAAATCGCAGCAGAATTGCTCTGCTGCCTCGAGCATCTCAAGGGAAAGGCACAGCTCGGCGCTTTTTGCTTGCGCCTGTCTCCCCCTGGCCACAAGCTATGTCCTTTAATTTTCAATGTCAGTTACGGAAGAAAGGCAGTCCGACATGCGAATTCTCATCACCGGCGGGGCCGGCTTCATCGGTTCGGCGCTGGTGCGTCACCTGATCAACAATACCGAGCACGAAGTACTCAACCTGGACAAGCTGACCTATGCCGGTAACCTGGAGTCGCTGACCAGCATCGCGACCAATACCCGCTACGAATTCGTCCAGGCCGATATTGCAGATCAGGCAACCGTCAGTGGCGTGCTTGAACGCTTCAAACCCCACGCGATCATGCACCTGGCCGCAGAGTCGCATGTAGATCGTTCGATCGACGGTCCTTCGGACTTTATCCACACCAATATCGTCGGCACCTACAGCCTGCTGGAGGCCACCCGCGCCTACTGGCTGACCCTGCCGAGCGATGAGCGCGCGGCATTCCGCTTCCATCACATTTCCACCGACGAAGTGTATGGCGACCTGCATGGCGTCGATGACCTGTTCACCGAAACCACGCCTTACGCGCCAAGTTCGCCGTACTCGGCAAGCAAGGCCGCGTCCGATCATCTGGTCCGGGCCTGGCAACGCACCTACGGTCTGCCGGTACTGGTGACCAACTGCTCGAACAACTACGGGCCGTTCCACTTCCCGGAAAAACTCATTCCGCTGGTGATTCTCAATGCTCTGGCTGGCAAACCGCTGCCTGTGTATGGCAACGGTCTGCAGGTGCGTGACTGGCTGTTCGTCGAGGACCACGCCCGCGCCCTGCTCAAGGTAGTGACCGAAGGCAAGGTGGGCGAGACCTACAACATTGGCGGGCATAACGAACAGAAGAACATCGACGTGGTCCGCGGCATTTGCGCACTGCTCGAAGAGCTGGCACCGCAACGTCCGGCGGGCATTGCCAACTATGCCGACCTGATCACCTACGTTCAGGATCGCCCTGGCCATGATCAGCGTTATGCAATCGACGCCAGCAAAATCGAACGTGAACTGGGCTGGGTCCCTGAAGAGACCTTCGAGACCGGCCTGCGCAAGACCGTACAGTGGTACCTGGACAACCTGGAGTGGTGCCAGCGGGTCCAGGACGGCAGTTATCAAGGCCAGCGCCTGGGCGCCAGCGAATTCAAGGATCTGATTGCATGACCAAAGGTATTGTCCTGGCGGGCGGCTCCGGCACCCGTCTGCATCCTATTACCCTGGGTGTTTCCAAACAGCTATTGCCGATCTACGACAAACCGATGATCTATTACCCGATCTCGGTATTGATGCTTGCCGGTATACGCGAAATCCTGCTGATCTCCACCCCGCAGGACCTGCCGCAGTACAAGCAGCTGCTGGGTGACGGCAGCCAGTTCGGTATCGAGCTCAGCTATGCCGAGCAGCCTTCTCCGGACGGCCTGGCCCAGGCGTTCCTGATTGGCGAAGAGTTCATCGGCGACGATTCGGTCTGCCTGATCCTTGGCGACAATATTTTCCATGGCCAGGGTTTCAGCGAACAACTGCTGCGTGCCATCAAACAGCCCTCCGGCGCTACCGTATTCGGTTATTGGGTCAAGGATCCTGAGCGCTTCGGTGTTGTCGACTTCGACCAGGATGGCCGTGCGTTGTCCATCGAAGAGAAGCCGGCCAAGCCAAAGTCTCACTACGCGGTTACCGGCCTGTACTTCTACGATCGCGATGTGGTGAAAATCGCCAAGGACGTCAAGCCTTCGCCACGTGGCGAACTTGAGATCACCGACGTCAACAATGCCTATCTGCAACGCGGTGACCTGCGTGTCGAACGTTTCGGACGTGGCTTCGCCTGGCTCGATACCGGGACTCATGACAGCCTCCTGGAAGCCTCGCAGTACGTGCAGACCATCGAACACCGTCAGGGCCTGAAGGTTGCCTGCCTTGAGGAAATCGCGTTTCAGCAGGGCTGGATCGACCGCACACAATTGCTGGAGCGTGCCAAGGCATTTGGCAAAACCGGCTACGGACAGTACCTCTACGGCTTGGCTGAAGAACACCAATGAACGTAATCACTACTGATCTGCCCGGCGTACTGATCATCGAACCCAGGGTGTTCGGCGACAGTCGCGGATTTTTCTATGAAAGCTTCAACGCCGACGTATTCAAGGAAAAAACTGGCATCACCAGCACATTTGTCCAGGACAACCACTCACGCTCACAAAAAGGTGTCTTGCGCGGGCTTCACTACCAACTGGAAAACACCCAAGGCAAGCTGGTTCGTGTGACCCAGGGGGAAGTACTGGATGTAGCTGTGGATATCCGCCGCAGTTCCCCTCATTTCGGCAATTGGGTCGCGGTCAGGTTGTCCGCCGACAACCACCGCCAACTCTGGGTGCCCGAAGGCTTCGCCCATGGTTTTGTCGTGCTTAGTGATAACGCCGAGTTCCTGTACAAGACCACCGACTATTACAACCCGGCGGCCGAACGCTGCATTCGCTGGGACGATCCGGATCTGGCCATCGACTGGCAACTGGACGAAGCACCGCAATTGTCTGCCAAGGACCAGGCCGGAAAATGGTTGACGGAGGCGGACCTGTTCCCATGAGCGCACGCTTGAGTATCCTCATCAGCGGCCAACACGGCCAGGTATCCCGGGAACTGCAACAGCGCCTGGGCGACCTGGCGCAGTTGCATGTGCTGGGTCGTGACCAGCTCGACCTGGCCAACCCCGAAGGCATTCGTGAACGCGTACAGACGCTCAAACCCGACCTGATCATCAACGCCGCGGCCCATACCGCAGTCGACAAGGCCGAGAGCGAACCGGAACTGGCCTTCGCAATCAATGCCCGGGCACCGGGTATCTTTGCCGAAGAAGCCGCGAAGCTCGGTATCCCGCTGATCCACTACTCCACCGACTATGTGTTCGATGGTAGCAAGGACAGCCCCTACACCGAAGATGACGAGCCCAACCCGCTCGGCGTCTACGGGCGCAGCAAACTCGCCGGCGAGCAGGCGATTGCCGCAGTCGGCGGCCAGCACCTGATCCTGCGCACCAGCTGGGTGTATTCACGGCACGGGAGCAACTTTCTGCTGACCATGCAGCGCCTGCTGCAGGAAAAGCCAGAGTTGCGCATCGTCGCCGACCAGATCGGCGCGCCGACCTGGGCCGGCACCATCGCCATCAGCACCCGTGCCCTGATCGAGCGCTGGCAGGCTGGCCAGGCCGGTGCCTGGGGCACCTATCACCTGACCGCCCAAGGCGAGACATCCTGGTTCGGTTTCGCCCAGGCCATCGGCGAGCAACTCAAGGCCCAGGGCCTGCCTTGTGCCGCGCTGCTACCGATTCCTTCCAGCGATTACCCGACCCCGGCTCGCCGCCCGCTGAACTCGCGCCTCGATTGCAGTCGCCTGCAACGCGAGTGGCAGGTCAGCCAACCGCACTGGCAGCAGGCACTGATCGACTGCCTGAAGTAGCGCATAATGCGCCAGATCATTCTGGCGCAGTTGCGATGACCATGACCCCACCCGTTCCCCGCCGCCCTCGCTGGCGCAGCCTGGCCATACTCGCAGTGTGCCTGGCCCCATTGCTATGGCCGTTGCAGCATCTTGCCGAGCGCTATTACCAAGACGAACTGGCCGGGCAGAACCGCCAGACCCTCGATCTCTACGTGGCCAACCTGCTCGGTACCCTGCACCGCTACGAGACCCTGCCGCAGATCCTCGGTGACCTGCCGGCATTGCGCGCAGTGCTGGCCGACCCGCTGCGCCTGGAAACCCTGACCAACGCCAACCGTCTGCTCAAGGACATCGCCACCCAGACCGGCGCCGAAGTCATGTACCTGATGGACGCCAACGGCAATACCCTGGCCGCCTCCAACTGGGACAAACACGACAGTTTCGTCGGTCGCAATTTCGCCTTTCGCCCATATTTCAGCGAAGCCATCGCCGGGCGTCTGGGACGCTTCTTCGGCCAGGGCACCACCTCGGCCAAGCGCGGCTACTTTTTCGCCGCCGCCGTGCGCGACCGCGACCGGGTGATCGGCGCGCTGGTGGTCAAGGTTGACCTTGACCATACCGAAACCCTCTGGGGCAAGACCCCGGAACAGCTGCTGCTGACCGACCACAACGGCGTGGTGATCCTCACGTCGCGTCCCGACTGGCGTTTCCGTGCCACCCGGCCCCTGACCGATGCCGAACGCGCAGCCATTGTCGCCATCCAGCCCTACCCGACCCAGTCGCCCAAGCCGCTGACCCTCGACCCCAAGGCCTGGCTGACCCAGACCCAGGCCATCGAGGAAACCGGCTGGCAGGTCAGCATCCTCGCTCCGCGCACCCTGATCGACCGCTCGGTACGCACCGTGGTTGCCATTGGCGGTGCCACCTTGCTGGTGCTGATGCTGCTGCTCGGGCTGATCATGCAGCGCCGCCGGCATTACATGGACCGCATCGACTTCGAGGCCCATGGCCGCCAGGAACTGGAAAAACGGGTGATCGAACGTACCGCCGACCTCGAAGGCCTCAACAGCCGCCTGAAGGAGGAAGTACTGGAACGCGAACAGGCCCAGCAGGAGCTGGTACGCGCTCAGGACGAACTGGTGCAGGCCGGCAAGCTATCGGTGCTGGGCACCATGTCGGCGAGCATCAGCCACGAACTCAACCAGCCGCTGGCGGCGATCCGCAGCTATGCCGAAAACGCCGAGATCCTGCTCGACCACCAGCGCACCGACGATGCCCGCAGCAACCTCAAGCTGATCAGCGAGCTGACCGGGCGTATGGCCTCGATCATCGCCCACCTGCGCGCCTTCGCCCGCCGCGACCGCCATGCCCCAGAGAGCGTAGCCCTGCAGCCTGCCTTGGACGATGCCCTGGCGCTGCTGGCCAAGCGCCGCCGAGCCATGGCCGTGGAGCTGGTGCGCGACCTGCCCGAGGCCACCCTGTGGGTGCAGGCCGGCGAAACCCGCCTGCGCCAGGTGCTCGGCAACCTGCTGGCCAATGCCCTCGACGCCCTGACCGAAAAGGCCAACCCGCGCAAGCTGTGGCTCAGTGCCGAACAGCGCGATGGCAACGTCTACCTGTACATTCGCGACAACGGGCCGGGCTTTACCAGCCAGGCCCTGGCCCGCGCCCGCGAGCCGTTTTTCACCACCAAGACGCGCACCCAGGGCCTTGGCCTTGGCCTGGCGATCTGCGATACCTTGATGCGTGCACTGGGCGGCGAGCTGCTGCTGGGCAACCACCCTGAAGGCGGTGCCCTGCTCACCCTGCAGCTACGCATCGCCAAGCCCGGCGCTACACTACCTACTTCGGAGGACCCATCGGCATGACGACCGAGCCGCTCATCGACAGCCGCACGCAGGTGATTCTGGTCGACGACGACCCGCACCTGCGCCAGGCCCTGAGCCAGACCCTCGACCTTGCCGGGCTGAAGATCCTGCCGCTGACCGACGCCCAGGGCCTGGCCGGGCGAATCGAGCGCGACTGGCCGGGCGTGGTGGTCAGCGATATCCGCATGCCCGGTATCGACGGCCTGGAGCTGCTGCAGCAGCTTCACACCCAGGACCCGGAACTGCCGGTGCTGCTGATCACCGGCCATGGCGACGTGCCGCTGGCCGTGCAGGCCATGCGCGCCGGGGCCTATGATTTTCTGGAAAAACCCTTCGCCAGCGATGCGCTGCTCGACAGTGTGCGTCGTGCCCTGGCCCTGCGCCGCCTGGTGTTGGACAACCGCAGCCTGCGCCTGGCCCTGAGCGATCGCCAGGAGCTGAGCACGCGCCTGGTCGGCCACTCGGCACCGATGCTGCGCCTGCGCGAGCAAATCGGTGCCTTGGCCGGCACCCGCGCCGACGTACTGATCCTTGGCGAGACGGGCGCCGGCAAAGAAGTTGTCGCTCGCGCCCTGCACGATTTGTCGAGCCGACGTGATGGCCCGTTCGTGGCAATCAATGCCGGCGCCCTGGCCGAATCGGTAGTCGAAAGCGAGCTGTTCGGCCACGAGCCGGGGGCGTTCACCGGAGCGCAGAAGCGCCGTATCGGCAAGTTCGAATTCGCCAATGGCGGTACGCTGTTCCTCGATGAAATCGAAAGCATGAGCCTGGATGTACAGGTCAAACTGCTGCGCCTGTTGCAGGAGCGGGTCGTCGAACGCCTGGGCGGCAACCAGCTGATCCCGCTGGATATCCGCATCATCGCGGCGACCAAGGAAGACCTGCGCCAGGCCGCCGACCAGGGGCGCTTTCGTGCCGACCTGTACTACCGCCTGAACGTTGCACCGCTGCGCATTCCGCCACTGCGCGAGCGTGGCGAAGACATTCTGGTGCTGTTCCAGCACTTTGCCGAAGCCGCCGGCGAGCGCCATGGCCTGCCGGTGCCCCCGCTGCAACCGACGCACCGGGCGCTGCTGCTGCGCCATGAATGGCCGGGTAATGTGCGCGAGCTGCAAAACGCCGCCGAGCGCTTCGCCCTGGGCCTTGAACTGGCGCTGGACGGTGACGTGCCGCCAGCCGCCGACGATCCCGCGCCAAGCACTGGCAGCGCTAACCTCAGCGAACAAGTCGAGCAGTTCGAACGCTCGCTGATCGCCGCCGAACTGGCACGCTCGCACAGCTCCCTGCGCAGCCTGGCCGAAGCCCTCGGTATCCCGCGCAAGACGCTGCACGACAAGCTGCGCAAACACGGCCTGAGCTTCGCCGACAGTCACCAAAACAGCGATGACCTGGAGGACAACCGTCCATGAGCGCGGACAGCCATTACCTTGAATCGGTGCTGCACAGTGACATCCCGCTGACCCGCCAGATGGGCCTGCAGGTCCTCGACTGGCAGCAGCATTGCCTGCGCCTGCAGCTGCCGCTGGAGGCCAACGTCAATCACAAGAGCACCATGTTCGGCGGCAGCCTGTACTGCGCCGCGGTGCTGGTCGGCTGGGGCTGGTTGCACCTGAGGTTGCGTGAAGCGGGGATCGATGACGGCCATATCGTCATCCACGAAGGCCAGATCAGCTATCCGCTGCCGGTCACTGGCGCGGCCATCGCCACCTGCGCAGCGCCGGACGAGAAAGTCTGGGCGCGCTTCATCGCCACCTATCAGCGCCGTGGCCGGGCGCGCCTGAACCTGCACACCCAGGTCAGCAATGCCGGCAGCAGCGAGGCTGCCGTGCAGTTCAGCGGTCAGTACGTGCTACACCGCTAGGGCTTGCTGCAACAGCTTGTCGCGCCACGGCGCGGCAGCTGGCAAGGCCAGGAAGAACGGGTTGAGCAAGGAATCGCGCGGCGGGTAGACGAAGGCCTGGCCATCGAGGCCGAGCACTTCACCGCCGGCGCCTTCCAACACCCCTTGCGCCGCAGCGGTATCCCACTGCGAAGTGGGGGCCAGACGCGGGTAGCAATCGGCCGCACCTTCGGCCAACAGGCAGAATTTCAGCGAGCTGCCGATATTGGCCAGCTCCAGCTCCCCCACGGCCAGGCTCAAGCCCGCCAGCAAGGCTTCCTGTTGCGGGCTCGAATGACGCCGGCTGGCGACCACGGTAAAGCGCTCACCCGCAGGCGGTGCCGTGCGCACGTTGATGACTTCAGGTACACCGGCGGCTGCTTCGAGCCAGGCGCCAAGGCCTTTGCCACCGTAATAACAGCGGCCATTGGTGGGAATTGCCACTACGCCAAACACCACCCGACCCTGTTCGATCAGGGCGATGTTGACAGTGAACTCTTCAGTGCCGGCGATGAATTCCTTGGTGCCATCCAGCGGATCGACCAGCCACCAGCGCTGCCAGCCTTGCCGTTCACTCAGGGGGATGTTGCAGTCTTCTTCAGACAGCACCGGGATTTCCGGGGCCAGCACGCGCAGGCCTTGGGCAATGACCTCATGGGCCGCCAGGTCGGCCGCAGTGACCGGCGACTCATCGGCCTTGGCCGTCACCGCCACGTCGGCGCGCCAGTACGGCAGGATCGCCTTGCCCGCCTGGCGGGCCAGTTCCACCACCTGCTGCATCAGGGCAATGTCGCTCATACCGGGAATACCCCACGCTGGCTCAGCAAATCACGCACCAGGTACAACGCCGCCAAGGCCCGGCCTTCGGAAAACTGCGGATGCTGGGCCAGGGCCGACAGCTCGCGCAGGTTGATCTTGTCGACGCGCATCGGCTCCGGCTCGTCGCCTTCCAGGCGCTCCTCGTAGAGGTCGGTGGCCAGCACTACCTGAATCTTCTGGCTCATGTAGCCAGGCGAAAGCGACAGCTCGGTCAGGTGCTCAAGCTGACGGGCGCCATACCCGGCTTCTTCCTTGAGCTCCCGGTCAGCCGCCGCCAGCACGTCTTCACCCGGCTCGATCAAGCCCTTGGGCAATGACAGTTCATACTCGTCAGTACCGCCGCAGTACTCTTCCACCAGCAGCGCATGCTCGGCATCGAGCATCGCCACGACCATCACCGCGCCATAACCGTTACCGCGCCCGACCAGGCGTTCGTAAGTGCGCTCAGCACCGTTGGCGAAGCGCAGCTGCACGGCTTCGACGCGGAACAGGCGGCTGCTGGCGACGATCTCGCGAGAGAGGACGGTGGGTTTCTGGCGCATGGGGCGGCTCCTTGGCGTGAACGGGTTACTATACCGTGGCTTGCCCGGCCGCTGCCTCCTGACTGTTCGAGAATTTCATATGCCCGTTTTAGCCTGGTCCACCATCGATACCGTCCTGCTGGACATGGACGGTACCCTGCTCGACCTGCACTTCGACAACCACTTCTGGCTCGAGCAACTGCCGCAGCGCTACGCCGAGCTGCACGGTATCAGCCGGGCCATGGCCGAGCTTGAATTGCAGCCATTGTTCGAGCAACACGCCGGCTCGCTGAACTGGTACTGCCTGGACTTCTGGAGCCGCGAGCTGAACTTCTCGGTGCGCGAGCTCAAGCTTGAGACCGCCCACCTGATCGCCTTGCGTCCAGATGCCGATACGTTCCTGCAGGCGATCAAGCAGGCCGGCAAGCGGGTAATCCTGATCACCAACGCCCATCGCGATTCGCTGTCGTTGAAACTGGAACGGGTGGAGCTGGCACCCTACTTCGAGCGCCTGATCAGCTCCCATGACTATGGCTACCCCAAGGAGAACCCACAGTTCTGGAGCGCCCTTGAGGCCGATATCGGCTTCAGCCCGCAACGCAGCCTGTTTATCGACGACACCTTGTCGATCCTGCGCAGTGCCCGCGACTTCGGCGTGGCGCACCTGCTTGCGGTGCGCCAGCCGGACAGCCGCAAAGGGCCTCGGGATACCGAAGAGTTCGCTGCGGTGGAAGACTACCGGGCGTTGCTCGAAGGGTTGTGATTACTCGGGAATGCGCAGGGTCTGGCCCGGGTAGATTTTGTCCGGGTGACTGAGCAGCGGCTTGTTGGCTTCGAAAATCTTGTTGTACAGGTTGGCATTGCCGTACACCGCCAACGAGATGGCACTGAGGGTGTCGCCTTTCTTCACCACGACAAAACGGGCTGCAGCCACAACCGGGCCGGTGACGGTGATCTGATCATCCACCGAAGCCACACCGGCAATGTTGCCCACCGCCAGCAGGATCTTCTCTTTCTCTTCCTGGCTGCTGACTTCGCCAGTCAGGGTAACCTTGTCACCGTCGACGGTGGCCTGAACGTTCGGGTTACCCAGCCCGACCTTCGCCACATGCGCCTTCAACTGCTCGCTGGCATTGGCATTACCCGGGGTCAACAGGTCGATGAGTTTCTCGCCTGCTTCTTTGACGAAACTGAAAATGCTCATGCCGCTCTCCTTGGTGATGAATCTCGGAGCCTGGAGTCTAGGACAGGTTAGAATGCTTCGCCTGCTTTGCGCCGTGGAGCGACGATGGACATCAAACAACTCAAATTCCTCATCGCCCTGGATGAAACCCGCCACTTCGGCCAAGCCGCCGCGCGCTGCCACGTGACCCAGCCAACCCTGTCGATGCGCCTGCGCAATCTCGAACAGGAACTGGACCTCGCCCTGGTCAATCGCGGCCAGCGCTTCGAGGGCTTTACCGCCCAGGGCGAACGGGTACTGGCCTGGGCCCGCTCGGTAATCGCCGCCTACGACGGCCTGAATGCCGAAGCTGCCGCTTGTCGCGGCCACTTGGTCGGCACCTTGCGCCTGGGCGTGGTACCGCTGTCGAGCTTCGATCCCCTGCCGCTGCTGCGGCGCATGCACCAGCAGCATCCGGAACTGCGCTTTGAACTCAGCGCCCTGAGCTCCGAGCAGATCCTCGAACAGCTGACCAGCAACCAGCTGGACCTGGGCGTGTCGTACCTGGATCGCCTCGATCATGAACGCTTCCAGTCGCTGCCGCTGGGCGAGACGCGCATGGGGCTTTTATATGATCCAGATCATTTCTGCTTCGACGACCACCCCCTAAGCTGGCAACAGCTGACCGAACTGCCGCTGGGGTTGCTTACCGCCGGCATGCATTTTCGCCAGTCGATCGACCACAACTTCCACAGCCGTGGCCTGACACCGCAGCTGTTGCTGCAGACCGATGCCGTCCATCAGTTGGCCCAGGCCGTCAGCGGAGGCCTGTGTTGTGCCATCATGCCGTTGGCGGCCGGCCTGGAAGTGCTCACCGAACGGCTGCGCCTGCAACCGATCGAACAGGCCTGCACCCTGGCGCCACTGGGCCTGATCATGCGCCGCACGGCGCCACGCTCGGCCCTGGCCGAGGTGTGCCTGGCACAATATCAAGCGCTGCAAGGCGAGGTTTGATCGACGCCGTCTATCAAGGCATCAGCATTAGCGATTAGACGATACCCGAGCGCAAGCCTAGGCTTAAAGCTGAACAGCCGCCGGTACCTCTGCTGATGAGCACAAAACCCCCGGCCTGTGCGGCGTCCACCCCGCTTGTGACTGCGCCCGCGGCCAGCAATACCTACGACTACTGCCACCTTACCGACGACAGCCAGGCGCACACTGCACTGGCCGAAGAAGTCGCCCTGGCGATTGCCTACAACGGTATCAGCCAGGCAGTGATGCTGGTCAGCCCCACCGACCTCGAAGACTTTATCGTCGGTTTCAGCATCGGCAGCGGCATCATTGCTTCGGCCAATGAGATCTACGACGTCAAGTTCACCAGCACTGGTTCGGCCATACACGCCGACGTCGAGATCGCCAACCGCGCCTTCTGGAACCTCAAGACCCAGCGCCGGCAACTGGCCGGCACCAGCGGCTGCGGCCTGTGCGGCGTGGAAGCGGTGGAGCAGGCCCTGCCCGACCTTGCCGTGTTGCCGGGCGCGCCGCTGCCATCTGCGCAATGGCTCGCGGGCCTGCGCCAGCGCATGGATGCCTTCCAGCCCCTGGGCCAGCACTGCGGTGCGGTACATGCGGCATTGTTCATGAACAATCAGGGGGAAATCCTCCTGGGTCGCGAAGACATCGGCCGGCACAACGCCCTCGACAAGCTGATCGGCGCCTTGGTCCGCCAGCACCTGAGCCTCGACGGCGGCCTGGCAATCGTTACCAGCCGCTGCAGCCTGGAGCTGATCCAGAAAGTACTGCGCGCCGGCATCCAGACCCTGGTCAGCCTGTCCTCGCCCACCGGCCTCGCCCTGCAGTGGGCGCGGCGGCATAACCTCAACCTTATTCACCTGCCCAAACACAGCGCGCCACGGGTGTTCAGCCCCGTGCGGGAGAACAGAACGTGAGCCTGCATCACCAAGCCGATCAGAAGCCTGCCCCTCGCTATAAACCCTACAACGGTGCTGCTGGCGGCTGGGGCGCACTGCGCAGCGTGGCCCAGGCCTGGATCGGCAGCGACAACGCCCTGAAGAACATTCGCGCGCTGCTCAAGACCAACCAGAACGGCGGTTTCGACTGTCCCGGCTGCGCCTGGGGCGACTCGCCGGAAAGCGGCATGGTCAAGTTCTGCGAGAACGGCGCCAAAGCAGTGAACTGGGAAGCGACCAAACGCCGGGTCGATGCGCCATTCTTCGCCCGCCACAGCGTCACCTCGTTACTGGCCCAGAGCGACTACTGGCTCGAATACCAGGGCCGGCTGACCGAACCGATGGTCTACGACGCCAGTACCGACCGCTACACACCCATCGACTGGGACAGCGCCTTTGCCCTGATCGCCAAGCACCTGCAACAGCTTGAAAGCCCCGACCAGGCTGAGTTCTATACCTCTGGCCGGGCCAGCAACGAAGCGGCCTACCTGTATCAGCTGTTCGTCCGTGCCTATGGCACCAACAACTTCCCGGACTGCTCGAACATGTGCCACGAAGCCAGTGGCGTGGCCCTGGGGCAGAGTGTCGGGGTTGGCAAGGGCACGGTGACGTTCGACGATTTCGAGCATGCCGATGCGATCTTCGTCTGGGGCCAGAACCCCGGCACCAACCACCCGCGCATGCTCGAACCGCTGCGTGAAGCGGTCAAGCGCGGTGCCCAGGTGGTGTGCATCAACCCGCTCAAGGAACGCGGCCTGGAGCGCTTCCAGCACCCGCAGCACCCGCTGGAGATGCTCACCAACGGCGACCGCCCGACCAACACTGCCTACTTGCGCCCGGCCCTGGGCGGCGACATGGCGGTACTGCGCGGCATGGCCAAGTTCCTCTTGCAGTGGGAGCGCGAAGCCCAGGCCAGCAATGCCCCGGCGATTTTCGACCACGATTTTCTCAACCAGCACACCCAGGACGTCCTGGCTTACCTGGCAGCGGTCGACGCCACCTCCTGGGAGCAGATCAGCGCACAATCAGGCCTGACCCTGGCCGAGATCGAGTACGCCGCGCGCATGTACTGCAAGGCCAAAAAAGTCATCATGTGCTGGGCCATGGGCATCACCCAGCATCGCCATTCGGTGGCGACCATCCAGGAAATCGCCAACCTCATGCTGCTGCGCGGCAACCTCGGCGTACCCGGCGCCGGCCTGTGCCCGGTGCGCGGCCATAGCAACGTGCAGGGCGACCGCACCATGGGCATCAACGAGCGGCCACCAGTGGCCCTGCTCGATGCCCTGGAACGCCGCTTCGGCTTCAAGGTGCCGCGCCATAATGGCCACAACACGGTCGAAGCGATCCGCGCCATGGCCGACGGCCAGGCCAAGGTGTTCATCGCTCTGGGCGGCAACTTTGCCCAGGCCACCCCGGACACCGAGCGCACCGCCCAGGCCCTGCGCAACTGCGAGCTGACCGTGCAGATCAGCACCAAGCTCAACCGTAGCCATCTGCTGCATGGCAAGCAGGCGCTGATTCTGCCGTGCCTGGGGCGCACCGATATCGACCTGCAGGGCGAAGGCCCGCAGGCCGTGACCGTGGAAGACTCGTTCAGCATGGTCCACGCCTCCAACGGCCAGTTGCAGCCGCTGTCGCGGCAAATGCGCTCGGAGCCTGCAGTGATTGCCGGGATTGCCAATGCCACCCTCGGCGCCAGACCGGTGGACTGGAACTGGCTGATCGCCGATTACGCACGGATCCGCGACCTGATCGACCAGACCATCCCAGGCTTTGAGAGCTTCAACCAGCGCCTGGAGCATCCGGGCGGTTTCTACCTGGGCAACAGCGCCGGCCAACGGCAATGGAAGACCAGCAGCGGTCGGGCCAACTTCAAGGCCAATGCCCTGCCCGCTGACCTGCTGCACGAGCGCGTGCGCGCCAGCGGCCAGGTACCGGACCTGATCATGCAGTCGATGCGTTCCCACGATCAGTACAACACCACTATCTATGGCCTGGATGACCGTTACCGTGGAGTGAAGGGCCAACGCAACGTACTGTTCGTCAACGAAGCCGACATCATCCGCCTGGGCTTCCACCCCGGCGACAAGGCCGATATCGTCTCGCTGTGGAGTGATGGCCGCGAGCGTCGGGTCAAGGGCTTCACGTTGCTGGCCTTTGATATCCCGGCCGGTCAGGCGGCGGCCTACTATCCGGAAGTGAACCCGCTGGTGCCGCTGGAAAGCGTTGGCGATGGCAGCCATACGCCGACCTCGAAGTTCGTTGCGATAAAGCTGCAACCTGCCAGCGACAACGCCCGGATCCTCTGACAGAATCGGCGGCAAACAGGCACAAAAAAGGCCCTGACATCACTGTCGGGGCCTCGTTCCAAGTAAGCTCAGACAAGCGAAAATCAATAAAGTTTCACAGTTAAAACAGTAACTTAGAAAATTGTGTACAACTCGTGTTACTCGTCGGATTTCGTTTGCCAGCCCCCCTCTGCGGCCTCAGGATCGCGGCGTCATCCCTATGAGGCTCTCTTGATGAAGTACTCCTCGATTCTGTTGTTGTCTCTTGGCCTGCTCAGCGGCGTTGCCTCGGCAGGTGGCACCACCGAAGCCGGTATTGGCGGCGCATTGGGTGGGGTACTGGGCTCGGTGGTCGGTCAGTCGATCGGCGGCAGTACCGGCTCGGCGATCGGCGCGGGCCTGGGCGGCGCAGCCGGCAGTGCCGTGGGTGCCGACAAGCGCCAGCGTGGTGAAGCCGCAATCGGCGGTGCCCTGGGCGCAGCCGGCGGTAACGTTGTAGGCCGCAGCATGGGCGGCACCACGGGCAGCTACATTGGCGCAGCCGCAGGCGGTGGTGCCGGTGGCGCGCTGGGTAACTACATGGGCAACAGAGCCGATGAAGACGACCGCGATGACCGTCGCTACCGTCGCGGCTACGACGACCGTCGTTACTACGACCGTGGCCATCACTACGGGCACCGCAAGCACAAAAGGCACTGGCGTCACGACTAAGCCATTTCGGGCTTAAGCCAAACTCCTAGTCCCTGCCCTCACGGGCAGGGATCGCTGCAACACCCCGCACGTTACCGATCAAGCCTTGCAGGCCGATCCTGCGGCCAGTCCAGGCAGGCCCTGCTTCCCCTTCTCCTTGTCAGCTTCCCGCGACCTAGGGGCAACCCCGATTCAGGCGGATATAGCCAGTAGCTATCATCGGCCGTTCCCAATCAGCCAATGGACGCAGGGAATGCGCATCTATCACGCAAAGACGGCCCGATTGCCCAGTGCACGAGGGGTGTGAGATGCCAGCCGACAACCGCCCTCCGATGCTGAGTGAAGCCCAGTTCCTGCGCTTTCGCACCCTGGTCAGCCAGCGCTCTGGCGTGTTCCTCGCCGCCGACCGCCGTGCGGCTGTGGCTGCCCGCCTGGGAAAGCGCCTGCGGCATTTGCAACTGACCTCCTTCGAACAGTATCTGCAACTGATCGAGCAGCCCGATCAACATCAGGAACAGCAGCAGGTACTCGACTTGCTGATTGCCCGGGACACCTACTTCTTTCGCGAACACCGCCATTTCGAATGCCTTGCCCAATGGCTGCGCGACATGCCACGGCCGCTGAGGCTCTGGAGCGCTGCCTGCGCCTCGGGCGAAGAAGCCTACAGCCTGGCCATGGTTGCCAGCGAACACGCCGTCAACGACGACTGGAGCGTGCTGGCCAGCGACATCAGCCCCCATCTGCTACAGCAGGCAGCCGAAGGCATCTACGACGTCTCCCAGGCCCGTTACTTCCCTGAAGGCTGGTTGCAACGTTACTGCCTGTGCGGCGTCGGCGAGATGGCCGGGCGCATGCGCATGGCGGCCACCTTGCAGGAGCGGTTGACGTTTCGCCAGATCAACCTGATCCAGCCACTGCCCGCTGACCTGGGCCTGTTCGACGGGATTTTTCTGCGCAATCTGCTGACCTATTTCAGTCAGGATGAGAAACAGCGCGTGGTTCAACGTTTGCTGGCTTGCCTGCGCCCGGGCGGCCTGCTGCTGATCGGACATAGCGAGAACATCCATGGCCTCGACCTGCCACTGCGGCCGATCCTGCCATCGGTGTTCGAACGCCTATGATGGCCTGCGCTGCCGGGACCTGCGGCAGGCCCCCGACACTGATCGCGCCACAGCGCGGCAGCGCTCATCCGGACCGAGCAAACCTGCCGCCCCTCTTCTTTTGCGAAACAGGCTCGAACCCATGCTTTGCCGAATACTACTTGCCGATGACTCGCCGCTCTTTCGAGCGGGCCTGCGAGCGCTGCTCGAACAAAAAAAACAATACGCCGTAGTCGGTGATGCAGGCGATGGCATGACTGCTGTCGCACTGGCCGAGAAACTCAAGCCCGACATCATCCTGCTGGACATGACCGCCGATACCCTGGACAGCGAACAGATTCTGCGCGAGCTGTTCCTGCGCGTGCCCTCCAGCCATGTGTTGATGCTCTCGTCGCGCTCGGAGCTGGACTTCGTCATGCGTTGCCTGCAATTGGGTGCCCATGGCTTTCTGCTCAAGAGCGCCACGGTGCTGGAGCTGGAGCAGGCCCTGCAGGCGCTGAAAAATGGTGGCCAGTACCTGTCATCAGCAGTGTTGCCGATGGTCATTGGCCAGGCGGTGAAACACAGCCGCAAGCGCCCCAGCGGCAGCACCACGATGCAGCTCACCGCGCGCCAGCTGGAGATCCTGCGGCTGATTGCCCGCGGTGAATCGACCCGCTCGATCGCCGACGGCCTGGGCCTGAGCGTGAAGACCATCGAGGCGCATCGCTCGCAGATCATGCACCGCCTGCAGATTCACGACGTGCCGGGTCTGGTGCTGTTCGCCGTGCGCGAAGGAATTATCCGCCTCAATGACTGAGCGGCCTCAGCCTTGCAAACGCTCCAGCGCGGCCTGCAGCGTGGCCGGCAACTGTGCCGGCCGGCCCGAGCTGCGCTCGACGAACACCTGCACCACCTTGCCGACCGCGCAGGGCTGCCCGTCCTCGACCCGAAACAGTGCCAACTGATACTCCACCGAACTGCCCGCCAGACGCGCCACACGCAAGCCGACCTCAAGGGTGTCGGGAAAGGCCGGCAAGGCAAAGAAGTCCGCCGCCGAACTGACCACGAAACCGGCGACCTCGCCGTCCTGCAGGTCCAGCCCGGCCTGTTGCAGCAGGTACGCCTGGATCGCTGTGTCGAAGTAGGCGTAAACCGTGGCACCGGCTATATGGCCATTGAGGTCGCTGTCCTGCCAGCGGCTGAGGATCGGGTGCAGGTGGGGATAGGCTTGGCGCTGAGGGAGTTCGGACATGGTGGGCCTGAGTATTGGATGGCCCGTAACTGTAGGAGCGGGCTTGCCCCGCGATCAAGCACCAATTGATCGTCGTTCGGGTAAGACAACGCGGCCTATCGCAGGGCAAGCCCGCTCCCACAAGCCGGAAAACAAAAAACCGCCCCTGAGGGCGGCTTTTTGTTTACGCAGGCTTCAGCTTACAGCTGTGGGCCAGCGGCCTTGATGGCGTCGGAAACTTCGAACTTCTTGAAGTTTTCGATGAACAGGCCAGCCAACGCTTTTGCAGCTTCATCGTAAGCAGCCTTGTCAGCCCAGGTATTGCGTGGGTTGAGCAGGTTGGTTTCAACGCCCGGTACGGCCAGTGGCACGTCGAGGTTGATGATGTCCAGGTGTTCGGTTGCAGTGCCGACCAGGGCGCCGCTCTGGATCGCTGCGATCACCGCGCGGGTGGTCGGAATGTTGAAGCGCTTGCCAACGCCGTAGCCACCGCCGGTCCAGCCGGTGTTGACCAGGTAGACCTTGGAGCCGAAGCCGCGGATGCGCTTGATCAGCAGTTCTGCGTACTCGCCAGCCGGACGCGGGAAGAACGGCGCGCCGAAGCAGGTGGAGAAGGTCGACTTGATGCCGCTGCCCGAACCCATTTCGGTCGAACCCACCAGTGCGGTGTAGCCGGACAGGAAGTGGTAGGCCGCTTGTTCTTCGTTGAGGATCGACACTGGCGGCAGCACGCCGGTCAGGTCGCAGGTCAGGAAGATGACCGCATTAGGCTCGCCGCCGAGGTTCTTTTCCGAACGCTTGGCAACGTGCTCCAGTGGGTAGGCGGCGCGGCTGTTCTGGGTCAGGCTGACATCGGTGTAGTCGGCGTGCTTGGCATCGTCGATGACGACGTTTTCCAGTACCGCGCCGTGCTTGATGGCTTTCCAGATGACCGGTTCGTTCTTCTCGGACAAGTCGATGCACTTGGCGTAGCAGCCGCCTTCGATGTTGAAGACCACGCCTTCGCCCCAACCGTGCTCGTCGTCGCCGATCAGGTAGCGGCTTTCGTCAGCCGACAGGGTGGTCTTGCCGGTGCCCGACAGGCCGAAGAACAGGGTCACATCGCCTGCTTCGCCGATGTTGGCGGCGCAGTGCATTGGCAGCACGTCGGCAGCCGGCAGCAGGAAGTTCTGCACCGAGAACATGGCTTTTTTCATTTCACCGGCGTAACGCATACCGGCGATCAGCACTTTCTTCTGGGCGAAGTTGAGGATCACGCAGCCATCGGAGTTGGTGCCGTCACGCTCAGGCACGCACTCGAAGTTGGCAACGTTGAGCACTTGCCACTGATCACGGCCAGCCGGGTTGTACTGCTGCGGGTTGATGAACAGGCAACGGCCGAACAGGTTCTGCCAGGCGGTCTGGGTGGTCATCTTGACCGGCAGGTAGTGCTCGGCGGCCGCACCTACGTGAACGTAGGATACGAAGTGATCCTGGGCGTTGTTGAACGCCTCGACGCGGTCCCACAGGGCATCGAACTTGTCGGCCGGGAACTTGCGGTTGATCGGGCCCCAGGCGATGGCATCCTGAGTGGACGGCTCTTCGACGATGAAACGGTCAACCGGCGAACGACCGGTACGGTGACCGGTTTTCACGACCAGCGCGCCGGTATCGGCCAGCTCGCCTTCACCGCGGTTCAGCGCTTCTTTTACCAGCTCATCGACGCTCAGGTCGGTGTACACGGTGTTGTTGGCTTGCGTCATGAGATTCCCCATCCGGCCTGCGGCCGAGTGCTCCAAACGTTTTGTAGTAGATCTTTCCAAACTACTACAGCGAAAAAAGTGGCCGGATTATGCCAGAAACGCCCAAAAAAAGTAGGGCCCTCCTGTCAGAACGGCGTGTTTCCGGCGTTAGACAGGAGAATTACCTGTACTGAAACGTTTTAGTGCCGAGTATCTGACGGTGTGTCTACACCGCCACCGGCGAACAATTGCTCGATATCGGCCGCATCGAATTGATAGCACTGATTACAGAACTGGCAATCGACTTCGATCTTGCCGCCATGCTCGTTAATCAGCTCCAGCGCGTCATGTTTGCCAAGGCTGACCAACGCATTACCGGAGCGCTCACGCGAGCAGCTGCAGCGGAAATGCAGCGGCTGGATATCGAACAGGCGCACGGCATCCTCGTGATACAGGCGATGCAGCACGGTTTCGTTGTCCAGACCCAGCAGCTCCTCGGCTTTCACCGTATTGGCCAGCGCTTTCACATGGTTCCAGCTGTCCTCGCGCTCCTCGATGTCCTTCTGGCGGTCGGCAGGCAGCTGCTGCACCAGCAGGCCACGGGCTCGAATGCCGTCGGCGGCCAGCGAGATGCAGGTATTGATCTGCTGGGACATGACGAAATAGTTGGTGAAACACTCCGACAGGTCCTTGCCGTCCAGCTCCACCGTGCCCTGGTAGCGCTGACCGTTGACCGGAATGATGGTCAGGACCAGATGCCCGCCAGGCATCAGGTCGGCAAGGCTTGCATCATCCTTGATCTGCTCGGCCGCATAGCGTGCCAGGCCGCGAATTTCGTGGTCGCTGGTGCATTCAATGGCCAGCAGGGGCACCGGCCCGCTCGACTGTGCCTGAAGAATCAGCAGACCGTCGAACTTCAGCGTACCGACCAGCAGCGCGGCTGCCGCCATCAGCTCGCCGAGCAGCTGCGCGACAGGCTGCGGGTAAGGATGCTTGGCCAGCACTTCGGCGTAGCTGCGCTCCAGCCCGACCATCTCACCGCGTACATCGCGGTCGTCGAAGATGAAGCGTTGTGTGTAGTCGGTATCTGGCAAATCGGACATGGGCTCTGGCTTTCTGAATGATGACAAAATAATTTCAAGGGCCTATAAAGCCCGGTCTAGAGCACCAGAATGGTGCACTCGTGGTTCGCAGCAAAGAGGTAGTTTATGGACAATTCTTCACTGTTCCAAGCAAGGTGGGCTTGGGGTCCCTTGATTCTCTGCACGGTTTTGCCCGTTGCGCTACTGTGTTTCTGGTTGTGGCCGTTTGGCCAGATCATCTGCCTGACTTTCGACGAATGGCTGTTTCACCTGCTCAATCGACCACTGGCCGACAATAACACCTGGCGTTACATCTGGACCGTCGGCAGCCTGCGTCCGTTCGATATCGTCGTCGGCCTGATCCTGCTCAGCCTGCTGATCCGCGGCGACTGGGTGTTCAAGGCCAGCCAGGTGCGCCAGGCCTTCTTCGGCTTCTTCGCCACCCTGGTGCTGCTGCTGGTGATTCGCGCCGTGTTCTCGAAATGGATGAACGCCATGGGCTGGCAGCACAACAGCCCGTCGATGGTGTTCAGCGATGCCATCCACCTCAGCGATTTCTACCCGCACCTGGAAGCCCGCTGGGAGCTCAAGGACCGCTCCAGCCAGAGCTTCCCCGGGGACCATGCCTCGGTGCTGCTGATCTGGGCGATGTTCATGAGCCTGTTCAGCCGCAAGCTGCTGCAGCAGCTGCTGATCTGGGCCCTGGCGCTGTTGTTCATGCTGCCACGCCTGGTGGCCGGTGCGCACTGGGGCCAGGACGATTACATCGGTGGCGTGTTGATGGCGGTGCTGGCCCTGGGCTGGAGCTGCTACACCCCGTTTGCCGCCAAGGCCAGCGCAGCCTTGATGCGCCTGACCGCACCGTTGTTCGACCTGCTGGCGCGGTTGCCGCTGCTCGGGCGCCTGAACGTGATCGACTCGCGCGCTTAACCGGCGCTGTCATGTAACTGATGCAACTGGCGCCGCTGTTTCTTGGTGGGCCGGCCATCGGTACTGACACCCAGGGCGCCGGCCTTGCGCATAGCCGCAGCCTGTTCACGGCGGGCAATGCTCTGCGCGGTTTCCTCGTACAGCGCCTGGGCCTCAGGCGCGCCGCGGCGCACCACCGACAACGCCTTGACCACTACCGTGCGCTCGTCGAAGCCAGTGCGCAGCACGAACTCATCGCCCACCCGCGGGTCTTTGCCCGGCTTGCAGCGCTCGCCCCGGCAATGCACCTTGCCGCTTTCAATGGCCGCCTTGGCCAGCGCCCGGGTCTTGTAGAAGCGCGCCGCCCATAGCCATTTGTCCAAGCGGACCTTGTCGTCCTCTTCCGGCTTTTGTGCCATCACATTTCCCCACTTATTTTCGTAAAGAGAACTGTACTACCGTATCTGGCGGATGCAAAAAACACGCGGCGTGCTTACAGTTCACCGACCTGTCGCTCACGCCCATTCTGGAGCCTGACGACTTTCTACGCTGGTTGAGCATTTTGAAGACATTTGACCATTTGACCGTGATCGGCCTGCGCGAGTGGGTGGCCCTGCCGGACCTCGGCCTGGCTGGCTTGCGGGCCAAGATCGACACCGGCGCCAGCACCTCGAGCCTGCATGCCACCGAAGTCGAGCCCTTCGAGCGCAATGGCGAGCAGTGGGTGCGTTTCAATGCCCACCTGGGTTCGGTGGTACAACTGCGGCACCGGCGCTGCGAGGCGCCACTGGTGACGATGAAGACCATCAAGAGCTCCAACGGCCAGGCCCAGACCCGCTACGTCATCCGCACGCCGTTGGCGCTGGGTGACCGGGTGTGGGAGGTGGAGTTCACCCTGGCCTGCCGCAAGGCCATGCGCTATCGCCTGTTGCTCGGTTCCAAAGCCCTGATCCATGGCCAGTTGGTGGTCAACCCAGGGCTCAAGTACGTTCAGGACAAGCCGGCATTCCCGGCCACTATCACTCCCTCCACAGGTGTTGCATGAAGATCGCCGTGCTGTCGCGAAACCCGCGTCTGTATTCCACTCGTCGCCTGGTCGAAGCCGGTACCGAACGAGGCCATGAGGTGGTTGTGATCGACACCCTGCGCGCCTACATGAACATTGCCAGCCACAAGCCGCAGATCCACTACCGTGGCAAGCCGCTGGAAAACTTCGACGCGGTGATCCCACGGATCGGCGCTTCTGTAACCTTCTACGGCTGCGCGGTACTGCGCCAGTTCGAAATGATGGGGGTGTTCCCGCTCAACGAATCGGTGGCCATTGCCCGCTCGCGGGACAAGCTGCGCTCGTTGCAACTGCTGTCGCGTCGGGGGATCGGCCTGCCGGTCACCGGCTTTGCCCACTCGCCGGACGATATCCCCGACCTGATCCAGATGGTCAATGGCGCGCCGCTGGTGATCAAGGTACTCGAAGGCACCCAGGGCATCGGCGTGGTGTTGTGCGAAACCACCAAGGCAGCCGAGTCGGTGATCGAAGCGTTCATGGGCCTGAAGCAGAACATCATGGTCCAGGAATACATCAAGGAAGCCGGCGGCGCGGACATTCGCTGTTTCGTGGTCGGCGACAAGGTCATCGCCTCGATGAAGCGCCAGGCCAAGCCCGGTGAGTTTCGCTCCAACCTGCACCGCGGCGGCAGCGCCAGCCTGATCAAGATCACTCCGGAAGAGCGCATGACCGCCATCCGCGCGGCCAAGGTCATGGGCTTGAGCGTGGCCGGGGTGGATATCCTGCGCTCCAATCACGGCCCGCTGGTGATGGAGGTGAACTCCTCGCCGGGCCTGGAAGGCATCGAAGTCACCACCGGCAAGAACGTCGCCGGGATGATCATCGAGCATCTGGAGAAGAACGGCGGGCCGAACCTGACCCGCACCAAGGGCAAAGGCTAGCGCCTAGACCGCGTCGCGCGGCAGCATCAGGCCTAGCGGCAGCCTCACCCGCGCCTCCAGGCCGCCGCCTGAACGGTTGCGCAACTGCACATTGCCACCGTGCTGGGCGGCGATCCGCTTGACGATCGCCAGGCCCAGCCCGGTGCCCTTGCCGCTACGGGCACGGTCGCCGCGAATGAACGGGTTGAAAATGCCCTCCAGTTCGCCCGGGTCGATCCCGGCACCACGATCCAGCACGCTCAGCACCACATAGGGCGCACCACCCTCGCCCGAGACATAGGCCGCCACTTCGACACCCTTGCCGGCGTGATAGAGGGCGTTGCCAATCAGGTTGTTGAGCAGGCGCTTGAGCGACACCCGGCGCAGCGGGAATGGCGGTATCGGCTCCAGGCACAGGCGTACCTGCTCCTGCGGCTGGTTGAACGGCGCCACCACCTCGCGCACCAGCTCACTGAAGTCGACCTCTTCGACGGGCTCATCGCGACCATCGCGGATGAACGCCAGAAACTGGTCGAGGATCGCGTCCATGTCTTCGATATCGCGGACCATGTCGTCGGTCAGGTCGCTTTCGTTGGCCAGCAGCGACAGCGACAGGCGCAAGCGCGTCAGTGGCGTGCGCAGGTCATGGGACACCCCGGCCAGCATCAGCTCGCGCTCGCGCCCGGCCTGCTCGACATCCTCGGCCATCTGGTTGAAGGCGCGGTAGACCTCGGTCATCTCGCTGGGCGTGTCACTGATCGGCAGGCGCACACTGCGCCCCTGGCCCAGTTGCCGGGCGGCGAACACCAGGCGCTTGAGCGGCTGATTGAGTTGGCGCACGAAGATCCACGCCGAAGCGGTGGATAACAGGCCGATGGCCAGGAACCAGCCGAGCACGCTCCAGATCTTCTGCCCGCGCAGCGGATGCGGATACAGCGGCACCTTCAGCCACCCATCACCCAGGCTCGGCGCCCGCACCCACAAGGCCGGTGGTGCATGCACGCGCAGGCGAACTTCGGTATCGGCGCCCAGCTCGGCCTGCATCTGGCGCTGGTAGATCTCGCTGTACGGCCAGTGCTGTTCACCCTCGGGAACGCCGGAGCCCACCACGCGAATCAGCCCTGCTGCCTCGGCGATCTTGTCACGGTCGGACTCATCGGCGGCCCAGTAGGCACGCAGGGTCAGGGCAACACCGTGACTGTATTGCCGGTCGACCAGTACGTCCTCGTTCATCAGCAGGTACACCAGGGTCAGAGCCTTGGAGAACAGCACGACGATCAGCACCAGCCAGAGCGTGCGGGCGAAGAAGCTTTGCGGGAACCACAGGGGCGTTTTCATCGACAACGGCTACACACTTTGCGAGCGCGAGCGGGGCTCGCAGGCTTTGCGAAGTAGTGCACAGGCAAAAACAGGGCAACCCGAAGGTTCGCCCTGCTTGCAGTGAGCTACTTCTACAAACGGAACATCACTTGCTGGCATTGCCATCCGGAACGAACACATAGCCTACACCCCAGACAGTCTGGATATAGCGTGGCTTGGACGGGTCGGGTTCGATCATCCGGCGCAAGCGCGAGATCTGCACGTCGATGGAACGCTCAAGCGCGTCCCACTCGCGGCCACGGGCCAGGTTCATCAGTTTGTCGCGGGTCAGCGGCTCGCGCGCATGCATGACCAGCGCCTTGAGCACGGCGAACTCCCCGGTGGTGAGCATGTGCACTTCTTCGCCGCGCTTGAGTTCACGGGTGGCCAGCGACAGCTCGTAGTCGCCGAAAGTGACGGTTTCGTCCTCGCTGCCCGGCGCGCCCGGTACTGCCGGCGCCTGGCGGCGCAGCACGGCCTTGACCCGGGCCATCAGTTCGTCGGGGTTGAAAGGCTTGGACAGGTAGTCGTCAGCGCCCAGCTCCAGGCCCTTGATGCGGCTCAGCTCATCGCCCTTGGCGGTGAGCATGATGATCGGGATCTGGTTGTTCGCGGCGCGCAGGCGCCGGCAGGCGGTCAGGCCGTCCTCGCCAGGCAGCATCAGGTCGAGCACCACCAGGTTGAAGACTTCGCGGGCCAGCAAGCGATCCATCTGTTCGGTATTGGGTACTGCACGAGCACGATAACCCTTGCTGGTGAAGAATCGTTCCAGCAGGCTGCTCAGGCCCGGGTCGTCGTCGACGATGAGAATTTTTTCGCCTTCGGCGTTTTGTGCAGTGCTGCTCATGGATAGCTCCTCTAATCTCGGCACGCATTATGGCTTAGCCATCAGTGGCCGTGCCGTGTGCATTGTTAGCAGATTTTTCCCCGGGTGCCAGTGTTGCCCGGCCGACAACTGGCCCGCTGCTATCACCGCAAGCCGGACGCGCTGGGTATAATGCGCCGCTTTCAGCCAGCGCCGCATTGACCACAAGCGCTCTACAGCGCCCGCCCGCGGCCTTTGTATTCACAATTTGTCAGGTGGTTTTATGGACAGCATCAACAGCCGCATCGCCGAGGAACTCGGTGTCCGCCCACAACAGGTCGAAGCGGCCGTGGCTCTACTTGATGAAGGTTCGACCGTACCTTTTATCGCCCGTTACCGGAAAGAAGTCACCGGTAGCCTGGATGACACCCAGCTGCGCCACCTGGAAGAGCGCCTGCGCTACCTGCGCGAGCTGGACGAACGGCGTGTCAGCATCCTTGCCAGCATCGAAGAGCAAGGCAAGCTGACCCCGGAACTGGCCCGTGAAATCAAACTGGCCGACACCAAGACCCGCCTCGAAGACCTGTACCTGCCGTACAAGCAAAAACGCCGCACCAAGGGCCAGATTGCCCTGGAAGCCGGCCTCGGCGAGCTGGCCGACGGTTTGCTGAACGACCCGCAACTGAGCCCTGAAGCCGAAGCCGCACGTTTCGTTGATGCCGAAAAAGGCGTGGCGGACGTGAAGGCGGCCCTCGAAGGCGCCAAGTACATCCTCATGGAGCGCTTCGCCGAAGACGCCAGCCTGCTCGACAAGCTGCGCAGCTTCCTCAAGCAAGAGGCGGTGCTCAGTGCCCGCCTGGTGGCAGGCAAGGAAGAGGAAGGGGCGAAGTTTCGCGATTACTTTGAACACGACGAGCTGCTCAAGAGTGTGCCGTCGCACCGCGCCCTGGCGATTTTCCGTGGCCGCAACGAAGGCGTTCTGGCCGCTTCGCTGAAAGTCGGCGAAGAGCTGCCGGGCACCCTGCACCCGTGCGAAATGATGATCGCCGAACGTTTCGGCCTGCAGAACCAGAACCGTCCTGCCGACAAATGGCTGGCTGAAGTGGTGCGCTGGACCTGGAAGGTCAAGCTCTATAGCCACCTGGAAACCGACCTGTTCGGCGAGCTGCGCGACAACGCCGAAGGCGAGGCGATCAACGTCTTCGCCCACAACCTGCACGACCTGCTGCTGGCCGCCCCGGCCGGCCCGCGTGCCACCCTGGGCCTGGACCCGGGTCTGCGTACCGGTTGCAAGGTCGCCGTGGTCGATGCCACCGGCAAGCTGCTGGACACCGCCACCGTCTACCCGCACGTGCCGAAGAACCAGTGGGACCAGACCATCGCCGTGCTCGCCGCGCTGTGCGCCAAGCACTCGGTGGAGCTGATCGCCATCGGTAACGGCACCGCCAGCCGCGAAACCGACAAGCTCGCCGCCGAGCTGATCAAAAAATACCCGGCATTGAAGATGACCAAGATCATGGTCTCCGAAGCCGGCGCTTCGGTGTACTCGGCCTCGGAGCTGGCGGCCAAGGAGTTCCCGGACCTCGACGTATCGATCCGCGGCGCCGTATCCATCGCCCGGCGCCTGCAGGACCCGCTGGCGGAACTGGTGAAGATCGACCCGAAATCCATCGGTGTCGGCCAGTACCAGCATGACGTTTCCCAGTTGAAACTGGCCCGTGGCCTGGATGCGGTGGTCGAGGACTGCGTGAACGCCGTCGGCGTCGACGTCAACACCGCCTCGGTGGCCCTGCTCGCGCGCATCTCCGGTCTCAACAGCACCCTGGCGCAGAACATCGTTGCCCACCGCGATGCCAACGGCGCCTTCAAGACCCGCGCCGCGCTGAAGAAAGTCAGCCGCCTGGGCGAGAAAACCTTCGAGCAGGCCGCCGGTTTCCTGCGCGTGATGAACGGCGACAACCCGCTGGACGCCTCCGCAGTGCACCCGGAAGCCTACCCGCTGGTGCAGCGCATTGCCGCTGAAACCGACCGCGACATCCGCTCGCTGATCGGCGACAGCGGTTTCCTCAAGCGCCTGGACCCGAAGAAATTCACCGACGAAACCTTTGGCTTGCCGACCGTCACCGACATTCTCCAGGAACTGGACAAGCCCGGTCGCGACCCGCGTCCGGAGTTCAAGACCGCCGAGTTCCAGGAAGGCGTCGAAGACCTCAAGGACCTGCAACTGGGGATGATCCTCGAAGGCGTGGTGACCAACGTCACCAACTTCGGTGCGTTCGTCGATATCGGCGTGCACCAGGACGGCCTGGTGCACATCTCGGCGCTGTCGGAGAAGTTCATCAAGGACCCGCGTGAAGCGGTCAAGGCCGGCGACGTGGTCAAGGTCAAGGTCATGGAAATCGACATTCCGCGCAAACGCGTCGGCCTGTCGATGCGCATGAGCGACACCCCGGGCGAGAAGATCGATGGCGCCCGTGGCAGCCGCCCGGGCTCGGCCCCACGCCAGCCAAGCGCTCCAGCCCGCGCCAAGGAAACCCCGGCCCCGGCCAACAACGCCATGGCCGCGCTGTTCGCCAACGCCAAGCAGTTGAAGAAGAAGTGATGACGGTTCCCGACGAAGTCGTCTTCAGCGCCTTCAGCCAACTGCTCGGCTGCCGCCTGCAACACCTGGAAGCAGGGGTTGCCGAGGTGGCCATGGCCCTGGAGCCGCACCTGCGCAACCGGGGCGGCAAGCTGCATGGCGGGGCGATCTTCAGCCTGGTGGACACCACCATGGGCCTGGCCTGCTCCAGTTCCCATGGTTTCGACCAGCAGAGCGTGACCCTGGAATGCAAGATCAACTACCTGCGCGCGGTCAGCGAAGGTGAAGTGCTGTGCGTTGCCCGGGTGCTGCATGCCGGGCGGCGCACGCTGGTGGTCGACGCCGATGTACTTCAGGGCGACAAACTGGTGGCAAAAGCGCAGGGGACATTCGTCGTCCTCTAGCCGCAAATGGCCAAACTGCGGTACTTTCGGCAGAGCGCAGGCGCTGCCGAAAGCCGGCCACAACCAGGCGACAACGCCAGTTCCTCTGTCCACCCTTGTAGACCGTCATCTCCACCCCCATATTGGGGCGACTGACGCGTGAAGGAATCCATCTTGAGCGAACTTCTCAACCGCCGCCTGAGCCTGCTCGGCCAAGGCGACAACCTCTCCCTGCTCAAGCAGTGCCTGCACGGCATCGAGCGTGAATGCCTGCGTGTGACCGAGGAAGGTCGTCTGGCCCAGACTCCGCACCCCGAAGCCCTCGGCGCGGCGCTGACCCACGAGCAGATCACCACGGACTATTCGGAGTCGCTGCTGGAGTTCATCACCCCAGCCCTGGCCGACCCGGCGCAGACCCTCGAAAGCCTGGAAAACATCCACCGCTTCGCCTACACCAAGCTTGGCAACGAGTTCCTCTGGAGCCCGTCGATGCCCTGCCCGCTGCCAGCCGAGGAAGACATTCCGATCGCCTGGTATGGCACCTCCAACATCGGTCAGCTCAAGTACGTCTACCGCAAGGGCCTGGCCCTGCGCTACGGCCGCACCATGCAGTGCATCGCCGGGATTCACTACAATTTCTCGCTGCCAGAAAAACTCTGGCCGCTGCTGCGCGCAGCCGAACACAGCACGGAAGCTGATCGCGACTATCAGTCGGCGGCCTACATCGCCCTGATCCGTAACTTCCGCCGCTACAGCTGGCTGCTGATGTACCTGTTCGGCGCCTCGCCGGCCCTGGACGCCGGCTTTTTGCGCGGTCGCCCACACCAGCTCGAACAGTTCGACGCCGACACCCTGTACCTGCCCTACGCCACCAGCCTGCGCATGAGCGACCTGGGTTACCAGAGCAACGCCCAGGCCGGCCTGACGCCGTGCTACAACAACCTCGCCAGCTACACCGACAGCCTGCGCAAGGCGGTGGCCACGCCGTACGCGCCCTATGTCGAGATCGGTACGCACAAGGATGGCGAATGGGTTCAGTTGAACACCAACATCCTGCAGATCGAAAACGAGTACTACTCCAACATCCGCCCCAAGCGCGTCACCTACAGCGGCGAGCGGCCGATCCAGGCGCTGATGGCTCGCGGCATCCAGTACGTCGAAGTGCGCTGCCTGGACATCAACCCGTTCCTGCCAACCGGTATCGACTTGCCCGAAGCGCGTTTCCTCGACGCCTTCCTGCTGTTCTGCGCCCTGGAAGAAAGCCCGCTGCTGGGCAACCTGGAATGCGGCAACTGCACCAGCAACTTCCTTAGCGTGGTCAAGGAAGGTCGCCGTCCGGGCCTGGAGTTGCAGCGTGATGGTCAGCCGGTCGAGCTCAAGCAGTGGGCCGCTGAACTGCTCGAACGCATTGCGCCCCTGGCCGAACTGCTCGACCGCAGCCACGGCAGCGACGAACACGCCAAGGCCCTGCACGCGCAGAAAGCCAAGGTCAGCGACCCTTCCCTGACGCCATCGGCGCAGGTGCTGGCGAGCATGACCGAGCACAAGGAAAGCTTCAGCCGCTTCGCCTTGCGGCAAAGCCAGGCCCATGCCGAGTTCTTCCGCGCCCAGGCCCTGGCGGCTGAACAGCAACAAGGGTTTGAAACGGCGGCTCGCGAATCCCTTGAGGCCCAGGCCAGGCTTGAACGCGAAGAAGACAAGGCCGACTTCGACCTGTTCGTCAGCGCTTACCAGGCGAGCATCCTGGCGATCAGCAACTGACATGACCCGCACCGCTACCCCGCGCAAACCCCGCGCCCGCAGCCAGGCGAGGATCGATTCGATCCTCGAGGCGGCGCGCACGCTGCTGGCCAGCGAAGGGGTGGCCAGCCTGTCGATCTACAGCGTGGCCGAGCGTGCGCAGATTCCGCCGTCATCGGTGTATCACTTCTTCGCCAGTGTTCCGGCCCTGCTTGAAGCACTCACCGCCGACGTGCACAGCGCCTTTCGCGCCTGCCTTGAAGCGCCGATTGATGCGGCGGCGTTGAACACCTGGCACGACCTCTCGCGCCTGGTCGAACAGCGCATGCTGGTGATCTACAACGAAGACGCTGCGGCGCGGCAGCTGATTCTGGCCCAGCATGGCTTGAGCGAAGTGACCCAGGCTGACCGCCAGCACGACATCGAGTTGGGCGACCTGATGCACACCTTGTTCGCCGAGCATTTCCAGTTGCCGGTGTTGCCGGATGATGTGGATGTGTTTGCTTTGGCCATGGAGCTGGGCGATCGGGTGTATGCCCGTTCGGTGCAGTTGCACGGGCAGATCACGCCGCGCATGGCCGAGGAAGGGATGCGGGTGTTTGATGCATACCTGGGCTTGTATCTGCCGCCTTTCCTGCCTAAACGCTGACGGCCTCATCGCTGGCAAGCCAGCGCCCACAGGGACTGTATACACCGAACCTTGTGGGAGCTGGCTTGCCAGCGATGCAAGGCTAAGCCTTGCCCTGGTAGTCAGAGCTTGGCAATCGACACTTCTGTCGACTTCACAAAGGCAATCACCTCACTGCCAATGGTCAGTTCCAGCTCGCGCACCGAGCGGGTGGTGATCACCGAAGTGACGATCCCCGAGGCCGTTTGCACATCGATTTCCGACAACACCGGGCCTTCGAGGATTTCCTTGACGGTGCCTTTGAACTGGTTACGTACGTTGATCGCTTTGATAGTCATCTGCTTGGTTCCTTACAGGTCAGAGAGCCCAACGCAATTGCGTCGGCAAAGGTGCGACAGGTTCCGGCTCGGGCGGTGTGCCCGGGATCGACAGAACCCGGTTGAGTACTTCGGTTTCCAGTGCGGCCAGGCGGTGTGAACCGCGTACCCGCGGGCGTGGCAGGTCGACGTTGAGGTCCAGGCCCACTTCGCCGTCTTCGATGAGGATCACCCGGTCGGCAACCGCCACCGCTTCGCTGACGTCGTGGGTAACCAGCAACACGGTAAAGCCATGCTGGCGCCACAGCCGCTCGATCAACTGCTGCATCTCGATACGGGTCAGCGCATCCAGCGCGCCCAATGGCTCGTCGAGCAGCAACAGGCGCGGCTGGTGAATAAGGGCGCGGGCCAGGGCCACACGCTGCTTCTGGCCGCCCGACAACGCCGCCGGCCATTCATTGGCACGCTCGGCCAGGCCGACCGCCTCCAGCGCTTCAAGGGCTCGCGGCCGCCAGTTGCCCGACAGGCCCAGGCCGACGTTGTCGATGACCTTCTTCCACGGCAGCAAACGCGCTTCCTGGAACATCAGCCGGGTGTCTTCCTGGGCTTCGCTCAGCGGCGCAGAACCTGCCAGTAGCTCGCCGCCACTGGGTTGCTCAAGCCCGGCCAGCAAGCGCAGCAAGGTGCTCTTGCCGCAGCCGCTGCGCCCGACAATGGCGACGAACTGGCCGGCCGGAATGTGCAGGTCGATGTCGCGCAGCACCTGACGCTGGCCGAAGGTTTTCTGCAGGTTCTGCGCCGCCAGCGGAATCCCGCGCAGCAGCCGCAGTGGTGGTTCCTTGAGGATGGTCATGCGCCCTCTCCCCTGCTCGGTTGATAGGCCGGATGCCAGCGCAGCCAGACTCGCTCAAGGCCGCGTGCGGCCAGGTCGGCAAGCTTGCCGAGCACGGCATAGAGGACGATGGCCAGCACCACCACATCGGTCTGCAGGAACTCGCGGGCGTTCATCGCCAGGTAGCCGATGCCGGCGTTGGCCGAAATGGTTTCGGCCACGATCAACGTCAGCCACATGAAGCCCAGGGCAAAGCGCACACCGACCAGGATCGATGGCAAGGCGCCCGGCAGAATCACCTGGCGAAACAGCTCAAAGCCGGACAAACCATAGCTGCGGGCCATTTCCACCAAGGCCGGATCGACGTTGCGGATGCCGTGGTAGGTGTTCAGGTAAATCGGGAACAAGGTGCCCAGGGCCACCAGGAAAATCTTCGCCGACTCATCGATGCCGAACCACAGGATCACCAGCGGGATCAGCGCCAGGTGCGGCACGTTGCGAATCATCTGCACCGAGCTGTCGAGCAGGCGCTCGCCCCATTTCGACAGGCCGGTGATAAAGCCCAGCGCCAGGCCGATGGCGCCACCGATCAGAAAGCCGACGGCTGCCCGCCAGCCGCTGATTGCCAGGTGGGTCCAGATCTCGCCACTGCGCACCAGCTCGACGCCGGCGCTCAATACCGCGCTCGGCGCCGGCAGGATCCGCGTCGACAGCCAGCCGAGGCTGACTGCCAGTTGCCAGACCGCCAACAACAGCAACGGCAGCGCCCAGGGCGCCAGGCGTTGCTGCCAGGGAGTGGATGAACGACTCATGGCCCGGCCCTCAGCGCTGCGCCGAGGATTTGGGCAGGATGTCGTTGGCGACCATCTCGCCGAACGGGCTCACGTAGCCACCGCTTTTCGGCAGCTCCGGGCGCTCCACATCCAGGTGCGGGAACAGCAGCTCGGCGACCCGGTACGACTCTTCCAGGTGGGGATAACCGGAGAAAATGAAGGTGTCGATGCCCAGCGCCGCGTATTCCTTGACCCGTTCGGCCACGGTCGGGCCGTCGCCGACCAGCGCTGTACCGGCACCGCCACGCACCAGACCGACACCGGCCCACAGGTTGGGGCTGACTTCCAGATTGTCGCGGTTGCCGCCATGCAGCGCGGCCATGCGTTGCTGGCCGACCGAATCGAAGCGCGCCAGCGAGGCCTGGGCCCGGGCAATGGTGTCGTCGTCCAGGTGCGAAATCAGCCGCTCGGCGGCCTGCCAGGCTTCGGCGTTGGTTTCACGCACGATCACGTGCAGACGAATGCCGAAACGCACAGTACGGCCTTGCTTGGCGGCCTTGGCGCGCACCTGTTCGATCTTCTCCGCCACCGCTGCCGGCGGCTCGCCCCAGGTCAGGTACAACTCGACCTGTTCGGCTGCCAGGTCCTGCGCGGCCTCCGAAGAGCCGCCAAAGTACAGCGGCGGACGCGGCTGCTGGATCGGCGGATAGAGCAGCTTGGCGCCTTTGACCTGGATGTGCTGGCCGTCGTAGTCGACGGTTTCGCCTTCCAGCACCCGGCGCCAGATGCGGGTGAATTCCACCGAGGCCTGGTAGCGCTCTTCGTGGCTGAGGAACAAGCCATCACCGGAGAGCTCTTCCGGATCGCCACCGGTCACCAGGTTGAACAAGGCCCGGCCACCGGAAAGGCGATCCAGGGTTGCTGCCTGACGCGCCGCCACGGTCGGCGAAATGATCCCCGGACGCAGGGCCACCAGGAACTTCAGGCGCTGGGTCACCGGAATCAGCGAAGCGGCGACCAGCCAGGAGTCCTCGCAGGAACGCCCGGTCGGGATCAGCACGCCGCCAAAGCCGAGGCGGTCTGCCGCCTGGGCGATCTGCTGCAGGTAGCCGTGATCGACGGCGCGCGCGCCTTCGGCGGTGCCAAGGTAATGGCCATCGCCATGGGTCGGAAGAAACCAGAATACGTTGAGGCTCATTGGAGTTGTCTCCTAGGGGTGGCGCAGACCGGGGCGGCGCCCCGGCGCGGGCAAATCGTCAAGGGGCGCTGGCGACTTTGGCCGGCGGAGTCCAGATCACGTCCTTGATGCTCAACGGCTTGGGAATCAGCTTGAGCGTCTTGAAGGTGTCGGCGATCTTCTGCTGGGCGGCGATCACTTCCGGGGTAAGGAAAGCGGCGCCGTAGCCCTGGCGCTTGACCGAGGTCAGGGTGATGTCGGCAGGCAGGCCGAGCAGCGGCGCGACCTGGTCGGTGACTTCCTGTGGGTTGGCCTTGGACCACTCGCCCACTGCGCGCACTTCATCGACCAAGGCGCTGATCACTTCAGGGTGCTTCTGCGCGTAGGGCTTGGTCGCCAGGTAGAACTGATGGTTGTCGACGATGCCCTGGCCATCACGCAGGGTGCGTGCCTGCAACTGCTGCTCGGCAGCGGCCTGGTACGGGTCCCAGATCACCCAGGCATCGACGCTGCCACGCTCGAAGGCGGCGCGGGCATCGGCGGGCGGCAGGAACACTGGCTGGATGTCGCTGTACTTGAGGCCGGCGTCTTCCAGGGCGCGGACCAGCAGATAGTGCACGTTGGAGCCTTTGTTCAGCGCGACCTTCTTGCCCTTGAGTTCCTTCACCGACTGAATCGGCGACCCTTTGGGCACCAGGATGGCTTCGCTGTGCGGCGCTGGCGGCTCGTAGGCGACATAAAGCAGGTCAGCGCCAGCGGCCTGGGCGAACACCGGCGGTGTTTCACCGGTTACCCCGAAGTCGATCGAGCCGACGTTCAAGCCTTCGAGCAGCTGCGGGCCACCTGGGAATTCAGTCCATTGCACCTGCACGCCCTGGGCGGCAAGGCGCTTTTCCAGCGTGCCCTTGGCCTTGAGCAGCACCAGGGTGCCGTACTTCTGGTAACCGATACGCAGGCTTTCAGCCTGGGCTTGAGTAATGGCGCCGAAGGACACAGCCGCAGCAAACAGAGCGACCAGACCACGACGCAAAATGACAGTGCGCATAGCGCTCTCCTTTGCTGTTGGGGTTCAGGCTGCACCTGCTTGCCCGTTGGCGGGCGAGTAAGGTGGGAATTACAGGTAGCGGGTGGTACGCCTCAGATGCTCCAGCGAGCACTGAGCAGACGTTCATTCAACACGCCCGGCGCAACCGGCTTGGGGCGACGCGCCAGGGCGCGGTGAAACAGTTCCAGCGATTCGAGCAGACGCTGCTCCAGGGCCGGCGCCAGTTGCGCGGCGGCGCTGCCTTCGCCGTAGGCGATCTGGCTATCGTCGGCGAAGATCCCTTGCAGGGTTTCCTCGGCCTTGAGTGCCGACAGCACCGGCTTGAGCGCGTAATCCACCGCGAGCATATGGGCGATGCTGCCGCCGGTTGCGATCGGCAGCACCACCTTGTGGCTCAGGGCACGCTCGGGCAGCAGGTCGAGCAGGGTTTTCAGCGCACCGGCGAACGAGGCCTTGTACACCGGGGTAGCAACCACCAGGCCATCGGCCTGTTCTACCAATTGCAGAAAGTGCTGCACCTTGGGGCTGTCGAAGCGCGCATGGAGCAGGTCTTCGGCCGGAAAATCCCGCACCTGGAAAGTCACCACTTCCACGCCCTGGCCTTGCAGCCACTGGTGGCTGCGCTCAAGCAGGACGCCGGAGCGCGAACGCAGGCTGGGACTACCACCGAGAGAAACAACCAGCATTGGAACGCATCCTTGATCGTGTTCTAGAGGGCCGCGAGTTGAAGTTCTCGCTGGAGTGGAGTGACCTTAACAGTTCGATACATATATCGATAAATCATATTTTTTCATTTGTTTATTCCTTATAGACCTATATGAATATCGCGGGGCAAGCCCGCTCCTACAGGCCTTGGGGGCAATAAAAAAAGGGCCGTAAACGGCCCAAAATCCCTGCTATGGCTAAAGATCAACGATTGGGTTGTGGGGTCAGGCGCAGGTACGGCTTGACCGCCCGGTAACCCTTTGGAAAGCGGCGTTTGATTTCCTCTTCATCCTTGAGCGACGGCACGATCACCACCTCGTCACCGTCCTGCCAGTTGGCGGGGGTGGCGACCTTGTGGTTGTCGGTCAGCTGCAGCGAGTCGATCACCCGCAAGATCTCGTGGAAGTTGCGCCCGGTGCTGGCCGGATAGGTGATGGTCAGGCGGATCTTCTTGTTCGGGTCGATGACGAACAAGGAACGCACCGTCAGGGTGTCGCTGGCATTGGGATGAATCAGGTCGTAGAGGTCGGAGACTTTGCGATCGGCATCGGCCAGGATCGGGAAGTTGACGATAGTGTTCTGGGTTTCGTTGATGTCTTCGATCCAGCGGTGGTGCGAATCCACCGGGTCCACCGACAGGGCGATGGCCTTGACCCCACGCTCGGCGAACTGCTCCTTGAGCTTGGCAGTGAAGCCCAGTTCGGTGGTGCACACCGGAGTAAAGTCGGCCGGGTGAGAGAACAGCACGCCCCAGCTGTCGCCCAGCCATTCGTGGAAGCGGATCTTGCCGGCGCTGGAATCCTGTTCGAAGTCGGGGGCGATATCGCCGAGTCTGAGGCTCATGGTGCGGCTCCTTGGCTGAGTTCGTTATGGCTTCACTGTGCCTGCTTCGCTGTAAAATTAAAAAGAATAAATATCGATTTATTTATAACCAATAAATCTAATCTGGTGCAGGCAAAAAAAAAGCCTCGCACTGGGCGAGGCTCTCGTTTCAACCCGACTTACATGAAGTTGTAAGTGTAGTTGAAGATCAGGCGGGTCTGATCCTGGTCGCGAGCGGACTCGGAACCCTCACCACGGTAGACACCATGACGCAGACTGGCGCCCAGGCCTTTAAAGGTGCCTTCCTGAATGACGTAGTCGACACGCGCGTCGCGCTCCCACTCGTCATAAGTACCGTTGCCGGACTTATAGCGAACGTCATCACCGCGCAGGTAGTTGACCGACGCCTTCAGGCCTGGCACGCCCAGTCGTGCGAAATCATACGCGTACTGACCGAAAGTGGTGTTCTCTCCAGCACGGACAAAGGAGTTGATCATGCTGTCAGTGAACAGGTAGAAGCTCGAACCGCCGTTGCCTTCGTTGCGATTGCGGCCATCTACGACATCACCTTGGCCCAGGTAGACGAAACCACCGTCATCGCCGACCTGTTGATGGCCGAGCAGGAACGAGTGACCGCCCAGGGTGTAGGTGAAGATGGCGCTCCAAGTCTTGTTATCGACCTCGCCAGCGTTCTTGGCATAACCGCCGTTGTTGCTGAAGAAGTGAGTGGCGTCTCCGTTCGCGCCGTCGCTGCGGCTGTCGAAGTAGCGCAGGTCGGTTTTGAAGGATTGGTCGTCAGCAATCGGGAACACATGAGTCAGACCCAGGAAGTGCTGCTTGTAGTAGTCTTCCAGGTTCGCGTAGTAGTACTGCAGGGTCAGTTCTTTGGTGACCTTCCAGTCGCCACCGGCGAACTGGAACTTGTTGCTATCCTGGGTACCACCGGCAACGGCCAGACCAGTACGGTTGCTCGACGCACGCCCCATGGCGTGGGTCAACTGACCGGCGTTCAGGGTCAGGTTGTCGATTTCCTTCGACTGGATGGTGCCACCTTCAAACGTTTGCGGCAGCAGACGGCCATCGTTCGCGACGAGGATTGGCAGGTTAGGTGCCAGGGCGCTACCGAAATGAGCTTCGGTTTTCGAGAAACGCGCTTTGGCGTTAGCACCGATCCGCGCCCACTGATCAACAGCCGAGCCATCGGTGTCGCTAGGGAAGAAGGTGCTGTTATTCGGGTGATGACCACGGCCACCATCCAGATGAATACCCCACAGCGCTTGTGCATCGACACCAAAGCCTACGGTACCTTCGGTGAAGCCCGAGATGTAGTCGAGCTTGAAACCTTGACCAGACTCGCGGCTGCTGGAACCACCGGTCTCACGGTCATCATTATCGAAATACATGGTGCGGGAACTGAGCGACAGCTTGCTGTCTTCAACGAAACCGGCAGCACCCGCTTGCTGGGCCAGAACCCCAACGGCCACGGCAAGTGCCAAGGTGGACTTGTACATGTTTTGCTCCTCTACGTTCTAATTCTTGTGTGTCGCTTACGGCAGGATCTTTGTGTCCCGCTCGACGTCGATTGGCGATTAGCACCAAAGGGTGACCGTCTAGTCAATCGTAACCATTCATTTCACTACTTTGGTCTAATGCGCCAACGGTGGGGGTGAAGGATAATGACAATCCTATAAATCCAAAAAGACTTATTTCGTAATTTTTCAGATTATTGCGGAATATGATCCAAATTTTTCTCCGCTGCCGTTATCGGCACCTAAGCTAATTCCTAAAGGGTATTGGGAAGCGGCTTTTTAGACCGCATAGCTTTGTCGAACCGTCCCCTTTCGGCAGGGCAGCCCCATGGCCCGACCATCATTGCCTTTCCCCTGTGCCCCGGCCTTGACCAGCATCACGTTTGGCGCCCAGGCCGATGAAGCCAGCACCTTCCCAGAGCCTTAAATCAATTGGCTCCTAAGCTAATGCAAAAAAGTTATTTATTTTAACTTTCTTAGATCATCTAGTCTTATTTCACCCCAACACAACCGCCCGCCTGACAAGGAGTTCACCATGACCCTGCATGCTCCCCTGCGCCTGTTCGCCGCCCTGACCCTGGCCGGCGCCAGCTGGTTTGCCCAGGCGGCCGACCTGACGGTGGCCTACCAGACCACCGTGGACCCGGCGAAAGTCGCCCAGGTCGACGGTACCTACGAGAAAACCAGCAAGGCTGACATCGACTGGCGCAAGTTCGACAGCGGCGCCGACGTGATCACCGCCGTGGCCTCTGGCGATGTGCAGATCGGCTACCTCGGTTCCAGCCCGCTGGCCGCTGCCGCGACCCGCAAGCTGCCGGTGGAAACCTTCCTGATTGCGACCCAGATCGGCGCCGCCGAAGCCCTGGTCGCCCGCGATGGTGCCGGCATCAATTCGCCGCAGGACCTGATCGGCAAGAAGATCGCCGTGCCGTTCGTATCCACCGGTCACTACAGCCTGCTGGCCGCGCTCAAGCAATGGAACATCGACCCGGCCAAGGTGCAGATCCTCAACCTCGCACCACCGGCAATCATCGCCGCCTGGAAGCGCGGCGACATCGACGCCACCTACGTCTGGGACCCGGCCCTGGGCGTGGCCAAGGAAAACGGCAAGGTGCTGATCACCTCCGGTGAGCTGGCCGCGAAAGGCGCACCGACCTTTGACGCCTGGATCGTGCGCAAGGACTTCGCCGCCAAGCACCCGGAGATCGTCAAGGCCTTCGCCAAGGTCACCCTGGATGCCTACGCCGACTACCGCAAAGACCCGCAAGCGTGGCTAGCGAACAAGAGCAACGTCGACAAGCTGGTGAAGCTCTCTGGCGCCAAGGCGGCTGACATCCCCGGCCTGCTGCAAGGCAACGTGTTCCCGCTGGCCGCCGACCAGGTTGCAGCGCTGGGCGCACCGACCACCCAGGCGATCACCGACACCGCCACCTTCCTCAAGGAGCAAGGCAAGGTCGAAGCGGTGCTGCCGGACTACGCGCCCTACGTCAGCGCCAAATTCATCGCCAACTGAGACTCGGAGCAGACCATGGCCCTGTTACAACTGGAGCGCATCAGTGCACAGTACTCCGGCGCGGCCGAGCCGGTGCTGGCCGATATCAACCTGAGCCTGGGCCCGCAGCAATTGCTGGTGGCCCTCGGCCCTTCGGGCAGCGGCAAGACCTCGTTGCTCAACCTGATTGCCGGTTTCGTGGCGCCCAGCAGCGGCCGCATCACCCTCGATGGCGTACCGGTGCAAGGCCCCGGCGCCGAGCGCGGCGTGGTGTTCCAGGACGATGCGCTGTTGCCCTGGCAAGACGTGCTGGCCAACGTCGCCTTCGGCCTGGAGCTGGCCGGGGTGCCGCGTGCCGTGAGGGAAAGCAAGGCCCGCGAGATGCTCGCCCTGGTCGACCTGGCGGAGTTTGCCAGCCGGCGGATCTGGCAGCTGTCCGGTGGCCAGAAGCAGCGCGTGGGCCTGGCCCGGGCCCTCGCTGCCGACCCGCGGGTACTGCTGATGGACGAGCCGTTCGGCGCGCTGGATGCCTTTACCCGCGAACAGATGCAGGAGTTGCTGTTGCAGGTCTGGCAGCGTACCGCCAAGCCGGTGTTCCTGATTACCCACGACATTGAAGAGGCGGTGTTCCTCGCCACCGAACTGGTGTTGCTGGCCCCGAACCCTGGGCAGATCGTCGAACGCCTGCAATTGGATTTCGGCCAGCGCTACAGCGCTGGTGAGTCAGCCCGCGCGATCAAGTCCGACCCGCGCTTTATCGAAACCCGCGAGCACGTGCTGGCCCGGGTGTTCTCCCAACGCAGTGCCGTTACGCGGCAGGAGTTCGCATGAGCAGCCTGGATGTCCCGGTCGCGGCCAAACGCGCCGCCAGCCAAATCGCGCCGAGCAAACTCCGGCGCAGCCTGAGCACCCGCTGGATCAGCGGCCTGACCCTGGCCACGCTGCTGTTGCTGTGGTGGGCGGTCACCGCCGCCGAATGGATCGAGCCGCTGTTCCTGCCCTCACCCGCAGCGGTGCTGAGCAAGGCCTGGTTGCTGCTGACCCAGGGCTACATGGAGTCAACCTTGTGGCAGCACCTGGGTGCCAGCCTGCAACGTATCGGCCTGGCTCTCGGTGCGGCGATCGTCACGGCGATTCCGATTGGTATCGCCATCGGCCACAACCGCATTGCCCGCGGCATTCTCGACCCGCTGATCGAGTTCTACCGGCCGATTCCGCCCTTGGCTTACCTGCCGCTGATCGTGATCTGGTGCGGCATTGGCGAGCTGTCGAAGGTGCTGCTGATCTACCTGGCGATCTTCGCCCCGATCGCCATTGCCACCGCTACCGGCGTGCGTACCGTCGACCCGACCAAACTGCGCGCCGCGCAGTCGCTGGGGGCCACGCGCTGGCAGTTGATTCGCCATGTGATCCTGCCCAGCGCCCTGCCCGACATTCTTACCGGTGTGCGCATCGGCCTGGGTGTTGGCTGGTCGACCCTGGTGGCGGCCGAGCTGATCGCCGCCACCAGCGGCCTGGGTTTCATGGTCCAGTCGGCCGCGCAGTTCCTGGTAACCGACGTGGTGGTGCTGGGCATCCTGGTGATCGCCTTGATTGCCTTCGCCCTGGAGATGAGCTTGCGTGCCCTGCAGCGCAAGCTGGTGCCCTGGCACGGCCAGAGCCATTGACAACGGATAGAGAACAACCATGAGCCTGACCATTACCCCGCTGAGCCCTGCCCTCGGCGCACACATCAGCGGCATCGACCTCAGCCGCGAAATCAGCCAAGAACAACGCGACGCCATCGAACAGGCGCTGCTCAAGCACCAGGTGCTGTTCTTCCGCGACCAGCCGATCAACCCACAGCAACAGGCCGAATTTGCCGCCCGTTTTGGCGACCTGCATATCCACCCGATCTACCCGAATGTGCCGGAAACGCCACAGGTGCTGGTGCTCGACACCGCCGTCACCGACGTGCGCGACAACGCCATCTGGCACACCGATGTGACCTTCCTGCCGACCCCGGCACTGGGTGCGGTGCTCAGCGCCAAGCAACTGCCGGCCTACGGCGGCGACACTTTGTGGGCCAGTGGCATAGCTGCCTATGAGGCGCTGTCGGCACCGCTGCAGCAGCTGCTCGCCGGCCTCACCGCGACCCACGACTTCACCAAGTCGTTCCCGCTGGAGCGCTTCGGCACCACCCCGGAAGATCTGGCGCGCTGGGAAGCGGCGCGGCGCAACAACCCACCGCTGTCGCACCCGGTGATCCGTACCCACCCGGTGAGCGGACGCAAGGCGCTGTTCGTCAACGACGGCTTCACCACCCGCATCAATGAACTGAGCGAGGCTGAAAGCGAGGCGATTCTCAAGCTGCTGTTCGCTCACGCGACCCGCCCGGAGTTCACCATTCGCTGGCGCTGGCAGGAAAACGACGTGGCGTTCTGGGATAACCGCGTGACCCAGCATTACGCAGTGGACGACTACCGGCCGACGCGGCGGGTGATGCACCGGGCGACGATTCTGGGGGATGCGCCGTTTTAAAGATCCATCGCGGCGCTACCATCGCTGGCAAGCCAGCTCCCACAAGACCTGTGGGAGCTGGCTTGCCAGCGATGAGGCCAGAGAAATCAACGCACCAGATGCAAGAACTGCATATGCCGCTCGTACTGATCGAGGATGTCGTTGATGATCTGCTCCTTGCTGTAGCCAACCAGGTCGTAATCCTGGCTGCCTTCGCTCAGGTGCACTTCGGCACGGTAGTAGCGGCGATTCTTCAGCTCCTGGGTACCCAGGCCGCCCAAGGCAAAGGACGGTGTGAAGTAACCGCGCATCTGCACCTGGTAAATGAACGGCTGCTCTTCACCATGGCCGATCTTCAAACTGACGTTGTCGTGGCTCGGATCCTCCTGGGTGATGACATGCAGGCCCTTCTCGCCAAACACTTCAGTCACCTCGGCAATCGCCGGACGCACCACGTCATCCATGAAGCGGTACACCTCATCGCGTGACGGGAAATGCACGGCCTGGCTCAAGCGCTGACGCCAGCCGCCGCGGCCACGCCGTGAGTTGGCGAACGGCGCCAGCGAATGCAGCTGGGCAATCTGGCGTTGCGACTCCAGGTAGAACGCCTTGTGCAGCCCCCACATCATCAACAGCAGGATCACCGAGAACGGCAGCGAGGTGAGCACCACCGCCGACTTCAGCGAATCGATACTGCCGGCAAACAGCAGGGCGCTGGTAACCAGCGCGGTCATCGCGCCCCAGAACACCCGCAGCCAGTTCGGCCCATCTTCGTCGGCGTTGCCGCCCTTGGCCGAGAGGGTCGAGAGCACTACGGTGCCGGAGTCGGCGGAGGTAACGAAGAACACGAAGCTGATAAACACCGTGACGGCAATCACCGCCTTGCTCCACGGGTAGGTTTCCAGCAGCAGGTAAAGGGTCATCGACGGGTTGTCGAGGGCCGATTGCCCCAGCGCGGTCATGCCGTGGTCGAGCACCTGGGAGATGGCGCTGTTGCCGAAGATCGACATCCACGCCAGGGTGAAGCCCAGCGGGATCAGCAGCACGCCGAAGACGAACTCGCGAATGGTCCGGCCGCGGGAAATCCGCGCGATGAACAGGCCGACAAACGGCGCCCAGGCAATCCACCAGGCCCAGTAGAACACGGTCCAGCCACCCAGCCACTCATTGGCCTGGTTGTAGGCATAGACATCGAAGCTCTTGCGCGGCAAGGCGCCGAGGTAGTCGCCGAGGTTCTGGATCAAGGTGTTGAACAGGTGCTGGGTGGGCCCGGCGAACAACACGAACAGCAGCAGCGCGCAGGCCAGGAACATGTTGATATCGGACATCACCCGCACGCCTTTCTCGACCCCGGCAACTGCCACGGCGACCGCCGCGCCCATCATCAGGGTGATGAGGATCACCTGCACCCACTGGGTATGGGGCACGCCGAACAGGTAGTCGAGGCCCGAATTGAGGTGCAACACGCCAAAGCCCATGTCGGCGCCCAGGCCGAACACCGTGGCGATGATGCCGAAGCCGTCCACGGCATAGCCGATCGGGCCGTTGATGCGCTTGCCGATCAACGGATACAACGCCGAGCGCAGGGCCAGCGGCAAGTTATGCCGGTAGGCGAAATAGGCCAGGGCCATGCCGACAAACGCGAACACCCCCCAGCCATGCAGGCCCCAGTGCAGGAACAGCAACTGCATCGCCTGGCGCCCGGCCTCGACCGTGCCGGCCTCGCCTTGCGGCGGCTGGAGCATGTGCGTCAGGGGTTCGGAGACGCAGAAGAAGAACAGGGTAATGCTGATACCCGCTGCGAACAGCATGCCGGCCCAGGACAGGTAGCTGAACTCGGGCTCGTCGTGGTCGGCACCGAGCTTGATCTTGCCGTAGCCAGACAAGGCGGTGACCACCACGAAGACCAGATACAGCGTCATCGCCAGCATGTAGTACCAGCCAACGGTGTTGGCCGCCCAGTTCTGCGCTGCCAGCAACCACTCGCCGGCCGCTTGCGGATTGCTGATGACCACCAGGCCGAATATCAGGATAAAGCTTGCCGCGAAGTAGAAAACCGGCGGGTTCATGCGGATCTTGCCGCTGGAGACGGGGCTGGGTGCACTCATCGATTGTGCACCCCGCCGAGGGGGGAGAAGCTTGGATTGAACGGGTTCAGCAAAGGGTTTCCTCCTGTTGAACACCGGCAGCGGACCACCGTTTTAACTTGAACAAGCGTTCAAGTTAAACATGGATGGGGGTCGCGATGCGACCCGTTGCCGCAAGCCAAGCTTCGGGTCGCCTACTTCTGGGTCCCGTCATCATGCTGCAGATTGGCCTGGGTCAGGTTGCTGCCCGGGGCCACGCTGCGGGTCAGCCAGACGTTGCCGCCGATGGTCGAACCCTTGCCGATGGTGATGCGTCCCAGAATAGTCGCACCGGCATAAATCACCACGTCGTCCTCGACAATCGGGTGGCGCGGATGGCCTTTCTGCAACTGCCCGTCTTCATCCGCCGGGAAGCGCTTGGCGCCCAGGGTGACGGCCTGATAGATGCGTACCCGCTCGCCGATGATCGCCGTTTCGCCGATCACCACACCGGTACCGTGGTCGATGAAGAAGCTCGGACCGATCTGCGCGCCGGGGTGAATGTCAATGCCGGTGGCCGAATGGGCCAGCTCCGAACTGATCCGTGCCAGCAACGGCAGGCCGGCGCGGTACAGGTGATGGGCCAGGCGGTGGTGAATCACCGCAAGGATGCCCGGGTAGCACAGCAGCACTTCATCAACGCTGCGCGCCGCCGGGTCACCATGGAAGGCCGCCAGCACATCGGTATCGAGGATGCTGCGCAGGCCCGGCAAGGCGGCGGCAAAATCCTGGATCAGGCGCAGCGCCTTGGCATCGATTTCAGCCGTGGCCTGTTTGCCCTGGCGCGCCACGTAGCGCAGTTCCAGGCGCGCCTGGGCGAGCAAGGCGGTCAGCGCGGCATCGAGGGTATGGCCAACATAGAAGTCTTCGCTTTCTTCACGCAGGTCGACCGGGCCCAGGCGCATGGGGAACAACGCGCCACACAGCTGTTCGAGAATATGCCGCATGGCTTCGCGTGACGGCAGCTCGCGGCCGCCCTGTTCGCCGCTGCTGCGACCGTTACTGCTACGCCACTGGTCGCGGGCGGCACGCAGCTGGCCGACGATGGTTTGCAGCTGCCAATGCCCTGTTTGCGCGTTGTCGCTCACGGTTACCTCTCCTGCTGCAGCGGCGGTCGGTGGATGGTAGTGCCGCCGCAATTGCTGATTACTCTACGGCAAATTCCCACGGCGGAAAAAATAACGCTTTATTCCAGAAAGCAATAAAGGCGGCATAAGCCGGGGAGTTGCCCGCGTGCCCCGGGCTGCCTATAGTCGAATTTTCCCTAGCCGACGTGACCCCATGATCGACCGACAGCTCGCCCGCTTCAATCGTCTGGACCTGCTTGGCGCCCCCACCGCGCTGGAAAAACTGCATCGGCTCTCGGCCTGGGCCGGCCGTGATATCTACGTCAAACGTGACGACTGCACGCCGTTGGCGCTAGGCGGCAACAAAGTACGCAAGCTCGAATACCTGGCCGCCGATGCCTTGGCCAAGGGCGCCGACACCCTGGTGACCGCCGGTGCGATCCAGTCCAACCATGTGCGCCAGACTGCGGCGCTGGCCGCGCAACTGGGCCTTGCCTGCGTGGCCCTGCTGGAAAACCCCATCGGCACTGACTCACCCAACTACCAGCACAACGGCAACCGCCTGTTGCTGGAGCTGTTCGATGCCAAGGTCGAGTTGGTCGACAACCTCGACAATGCCGATGAGCAGCTGCAAGCCCTGGCCGTGCGCCTGCACGCCAGCGGCCGCAAACCCTACATCGTGCCGATTGGCGGCTCCAACGCACTCGGTGCCTTGGGTTATGTGCGTGCCGGCCTTGAACTGGCGAAGCAGATCGAACATTGCGGTGAACAGTTCGCCGGGGTGGTGCTGGCCTCCGGCAGCGCCGGTACCCACAGCGGCCTGGCCATCGCCCTGGCGGAAAAACTGCCGAACCTGCCGGTGATCGGCGTGACCGTGTCGCGCAGCGACGAGGACCAGCGGCCGAAAGTCCAGGGCCTGGCCGAACGTACCGCCGAGCTGCTGGGCGTGCGCTTGCCGGCGACCTTCAAGATCGAACTGTGGGATGAGTACTTCGCCCCGCGCTATGGCGAGCCTAACGCCGGCACCCTCGCCGCCATCCGCCTGCTGGCCAGCCAGGAAGGCTTGCTGCTCGACCCGGTGTATACCGGCAAGGCCATGGCCGGGCTGATCGATGGCATCGCCCGCCAGCGATTCGATGACGGCCCGCTGATTTTTCTGCATACCGGTGGGGCACCGGCATTATTCGCCTACCCTGAGGTCTGGAACGGATAACTTTTTATTTGAAAATAATATAAGAACATGAATTTATATTATTTTTAAGACTAAAAGCGTCACCCTATAGTCAGCGCCACACTCACAACAACACTGGGGCTAACCATGAAGATTTCCGCTTTCGGTAAACAGGCAGTCGCCGCCGGCCTGGGCCTGCTGCTCGGGGCCAGTATGCTCAGCCAAGCTGTGGCTGGTGAACAACTGCAGCAGATCAAGGACAAGGGCGTGATCAACGTCGGCCTTGAAGGCACCTATCCACCGTTCAGCTTCGTCGATGCCGACGGCAAGCTGACCGGCTTCGAAGTGGAACTCTCCGAGGCCCTGGCCAAGGAGCTGGGGGTCAAGGTCAAGCTGCAACCGACCAAGTGGGACGGCATCCTCGCCGCCCTGGAGTCCAAGCGCCTGGACGCGGTGGTCAACCAGGTGACCATCTCTGAAGAGCGCAAGAAGAAATACGACTTCTCCAAGCCCTATACCGTTTCCGGGATTCAGGCGCTGGTGCTGACCAAGAAGAAGGATGAGCTCAATATCAAGTCCGCTGCCGACCTGGGCGGCAAGAAGGTCGGGGTAGGCCTGGGCACCAACTACGAAGAGTGGGTCAAAGCCAATGTACCGACCGCTGACGTGCGCACATACGAAGACGATCCGACCAAGTTCCAGGACCTGCGTGTCGGCCGTATCGACGCCATCCTGATCGACCGCCTGGCCGCTCTGGAATACGCCAAGAAAGCCAAGGACACTGCCGCCGCCGGTGACGCGTTCTCGCGTCAGGAAGCCGGTATTGCCCTGCGCAAGGGCGAACCTGAACTGCTGGAGGCCGTGAACAAGGCGATCGACAAGCTGCGCGCCGACGGCACGCTGAAAAAGCTTTCGGAAAAGTACTTCAACGCTGACGTCACTCAATAATGGAAGAAGCTTTCCAACTCGCCATAGAGTCCGCGCCCTTCCTGCTCAGGGGCGCGTACTACACGGTAATCCTCAGCCTGGGCGGGATGTTCTTTGGCCTGCTGCTGGGTTTCTGCCTGGCGCTGATGCGCCTGTCGGCGCTCAGGCCGCTGAGCTGGACAGCGCGGGTCTATGTCTCGTTCTTTCGCGGCACGCCGTTGCTGGTGCAACTGTTCGTGATCTACTACGGCCTGCCGCAGCTGGGCATCGAACTGGACCCGCTGCCGGCGGCGCTGATCGGCTTCTCGCTGAACATGGCCGCCTATGCCTGTGAAATCCTGCGTGCCGCGATCAGTTCCATCGACCGCGGCCAGTGGGAGGCCGCCGCCAGCATCGGCATGACCCGTGGCCAGGCCATGCGCCGGGCGATCCTGCCGCAGGCGGCACGCACGGCCTTGCCGCCACTGGGCAACAGCTTCATCTCGCTGGTCAAGGACACCGCCCTGGCTGCCACCATCCAGGTGCCGGAGCTGTTCCGCCAGGCGCAGCTGATTACCGCGCGCACCTTCGAAATCTTCACCATGTACCTTGCCGCCGCACTGATCTACTGGGTGCTGGCCAGCGTTCTCGCACACCTGCAGAACCGCCTGGAAGCGCGGGTCAACCGACACGACCAGGAGTCCTGAGGCATGATCGAGGTACAACGCCTGAGCAAGCAGTTCAACGGCCAGACCGTGCTCGATGACATCAGCCTGACGGTCGAGGCCGGCGAAGTGATCGCCATCATCGGCCCCAGCGGTTCCGGCAAGACCACTTTCCTGCGTTGCCTGAACCTGCTGGAAACCCCCAGCAGCGGGCGCATCAAGGTCGGCAACGTGGAGATCGACGCCAACCGCCCGCTCGGTCAGCAGAGCGGGCTGATCCGCCGCTTGCGCCAGGAGGTCGGGTTCGTCTTTCAGAACTTCAACCTGTTCCCCCATCGCACGGCGCTGGAAAACGTCATCGAAGGCCCGCTGGTGGTCAAGAAGACACCGCGCGAACAGGCCGTGGCCCTGGGCATGACGCTGCTGGCCAAGGTTGGCCTGGCCGGCAAGGAGGCCTCCTACCCACGCAAGCTGTCCGGTGGTCAGCAACAGCGGGTAGCGATAGCCCGGGCTCTGGCGATGGAGCCGGAGGTGATCCTCTTCGACGAACCGACTTCGGCACTCGACCCGGAACTGGTCGGCGAAGTGCTGGCGACCATCCGCAGCCTGGCCGAAGAAAAACGCACCATGATCATCGTCACCCACGAGATGAGTTTTGCCCGCGATGTAGCCAACCGGGTGATCTTCTTCGACAAGGGCGTGATCGTCGAACAGGGCGAAGCCAAGGCACTGTTTGCCCATCCCAAGGAGCAACGCACCCGTCAGTTCCTGAGTAAATTTCTCGGTACCCAGAACACCGGCTACTGAGTTTTTCCCTGCCCTCCCCGCCTCGCTGACAGCGCCTGCCCTGCCCCGGCAGGCGTTCATCCAGCGACCGCCAAGTACTTCTATATTTATTCCTAAAAGTTAGTTTATTTAATTTTTATACGCTATTAGGGTATATGAACCGGACCACCGGACCAGCGCAATTTTGTCGCCGCACCCCGCGCCGACGTTTTCAATTCGTGAGGTAGGTATGGTCAGGAACACAATCACCCCAGTGCGTAACGCCAGGGCATTGAGTGCAGCCAAGGAGCGGTACTGATGTCCAATCTGGCAGAAACCACAGTCCACAGCGACCTGGACAGCGCCCCGCTGCTGTTGCCGGCCAAGGTGCTGAGCAACGACGAGCAAGCCCTGCAGGCAGCCCATGCGCTGGCCGAGGTAGCCCGCACCCAGGCGGCCAAACGCGACCAGCAACGCAAGCTGCCCTGGGCAGAAATCGAACAGTTCACCCGCAGCGGCCTGGGCAGCATCAGCATCCCGCGGGCCTTTGGTGGCGCGCAGGTGTCGTTTGTCACCATCGCCGAAGTATTTCGCATCATCAGCGCCGCCGACCCGGCGCTGGGGCAGATCCCGCAGAACCAGTTCGGCATCCTGCAACTGCTCAAAGGCACCGCCTCTGAGCGGCAAAAAGAATTGCTGTTCAAATCGGTGCTCGACGGCTGGCGCATCGGCAATGCCGGGCCGGAGCGCGGTACCAAGCACACACTGGACCTCAAGGCGCGGATCACCCGCGAGGGCGATCACTATGTGCTCAGCGGCCAGAAGTTCTATTCCACCGGCGCCCTGTTTGCCCACTGGGTGGCGGTCAAGGCACTGAACGACGACGGTCGCCAGGTCATGGCCTTCGTCCGCCGTGGCACCCCGGGCTTGCGCATCGTCGATGACTGGTCCGGTTTCGGCCAGCGCACCACCGCCAGCGGCACCGTGCTGCTGGACAAGGTGCAGGTCGATGCAGAGCTGGTGATCGACACCTGGAAGCAAGGCGAAGTCGCGAACATTCAGGGCGCCGCTTCGCAACTGATCCAGGCGGCCATCGATGCCGGTATCGCTGAAGCGGCAATTGCCGACACCATCGTTTTTGTCCGCGAAAAAGCTCGGCCGTGGATCGACGCCAAGGTCGAGCGCGCCAGTGACGATCTCTACGTGATCGCCGATGTCGGTCGCCTGCAGCTTGAGCTGCATGCTGCCCAGGCGCTGCTGAGCAAAGCCGCGCGAGTGCTCGACGAAGTCAACGCCGCGCCGGTCGACGCCGCCGCTGCCGCCCGCGCCTCGATCGCCGTGGCCGAAGCCAAGGTGCTGACCACCGAGATCGCCCTGCAGGCCAGCGAGAAGCTCTTCGAACTTTCCGGCAGCCGCGCCACCCTGGCCGAGTTCAACCTCGACCGGCATTGGCGCAATGCCCGCGTGCACACCCTGCACGACCCGGTGCGCTGGAAATACCACGCCGTCGGCGCCTATCACCTCAACGGTACCTTGCCTGCCCGGCACTCCTGGATTTGACCAGACCACTGGAGCCCTGTTTATGAGCCTTTTGCCGCAACCGCACGCTAACGTCGCGGTCATCCACTCTGACGCCCAAGCCTTGCAAATCGCCGAGGAAATCGCCGTCCAACTGCGTCGCGACAGCGCCTTGCGCGACCGTGAGCGGCGCCTGCCGCAGCCTGAACTCGAGCTGTTCTCCCACTCCGGCCTGTGGGGCATCAGCGTGCCCAAGGCCTTTGGTGGCGCCGGCGTGTCCAACGTCACCCTGGCCAAGGTCATCGCCCGCATTGCCCAGGCCGACGCTTCGCTGGGGCAGATCCCGCAAAACCATTTCTATGCGCTGGAAGTGCTGCGGGTCAACGGCAGCCCGGCGCAACAGCAACGCCTGTACGCCGAAGTACTGGCCGGCAAGCGCTTCGGCAATGCCCTGGCGGAACTGGGCACCAAGACCGCCCACGACCGCACCACCGCCCTCACCCGCGAGGGCGACGCCTACCGCATCAATGGCCGCAAGTTCTACGCCACGGGCGCGATCTATGCCCAGCGCATTCCTACCTCGGTGGTCGATGAAGACGGCGTCCAGCGCCTGGCCTTCGTACCGGCTGACAGCAGCGGGCTGAAAGTCATCGACGACTGGAGCGGCTTCGGCCAACGCACCACCGGCAGCGGTTCGGTGGTGTTCGACAACGTGCCGGTTGCCGCTGACGACGTGCTGCCGTTCCAGAGCGCCTTCGAGCGCCCGACCACGGTCGGCCCGTTGGCGCAGATCCTCCACGCGGCCATCGACACCGGCATCGCCCGCGCCGCCTATGAAGATGCCCTGCACTTCGTGCGCACCCGCAGCCGGCCCTGGGTCGACGCCGGGGTCGATCAGGCCAGCGCAGACCCGCTGACCCTGAAGTCCTTCGGCCACCTGGCGATTCGCTTGCACGCCAGCGAAGCCCTGCTCGAACGCGCCGGTGAATACCTCGACCGCGCCCAGGCCGAGCCGAATGCCGAAACCGTCGCCGCCGCCTCGATCGCCGTGGCCGAAGCGCGGGCGATCAGCACCGAGATATCCCTGGCCGCCGGCACCACCCTGTTCGAGCTGTCTGGCAGCCAGGCGACCCTGGCCGAGCATGGCCTGGACCGGCACTGGCGCAACGCCCGGGTGCACACCCTGCATGACCCGGTGCGCTGGAAGTACCACGCCATCGGCAATTACTACCTCAACGATGAAAATCCACCGTTGCGGGGCACCATCTGATGGCCAAGAAGAAGATCCTGCTCAACGCCTTCAACATGAACTGTGTCGGGCATATCAACCACGGCCTGTGGACCCATCCACGGGACAACTCGAGCCAGTACAAGACCCTCGAATACTGGACCGAGCTGGCCCGGCTACTGGAGCGCGGGCTGTTCGACGGCTTGTTCATCGCCGATATCGTCGGTGTCTATGACGTCTACCAGCAGTCTGTCGATGTAGCGCTGAAAGAGTCGATTCAGTTGCCGGTCAACGACCCGCTGCTGCTGGTTTCAGCCATGGCCGCCGTCACCCGCAACCTCGGCTTCGGCCTGACCGCCAACCTGACCTACGAGCCGCCTTACCTGTTCGCCCGGCGCCTTTCCACCCTCGATCACCTGAGCCGTGGCCGGGTGGGCTGGAACATCGTCACCGGCTACCTCGACAGCGCAGCCAAGGCCATGGGCCTGGACCAGCAGCCCGAGCACGACCGTCGCTATGACCAGGCCGACGAGTACCTGCAGGTGCTGTACAAGCTCTGGGAAGGCAGCTGGGAAGACGGTGCGGTGCTCAACGACCGCCAGCAGCGGGTCTATGCCCAGCCGGACAAAGTGCACAAAATCAACCACCAGGGCGAGTTCTACCGGGTCGAGGGTTACCACCTCTGCGAACCCTCGCCACAGCGCACTCCGGTGCTGTTCCAGGCCGGCAGCTCCGAGCGCGGCTTGAGCTTTGCCGGCAGCCACGCCGAGTGCGTGTTTATCAGCGGCCAGAACAAGGCCGCCACCCGCGCCCAGGTCGACAAGGTGCGCGCTGCCGCCGTGGCGGCGGGGCGTGACCCGCAGGCGATCAAGGTGTTCATGGGCCTGACGGTGATCGTCGCCCGCACTGAGGAGCAGGCCAAGGCCAAGCACGCCGAGTACCTGCGCTATGCCAGCGCCGAGGCCGGTGTTGCGCACTTTGCCAGTTCCACCGGCATCGATTTCTCCGAGTACGAACTGGACGAGCCGATCCAGTACGTGAAAAGCAACGCCATCCAGTCCGCCACCAAGCACCTGCAGAACAACGACTGGACCCGGCGCAAGCTGCTCGAGCAACACGCCCTTGGCGGACGCTACATCACCCTGATCGGCTCGCCGACCCAGGTCGCCGACGCGCTGGAAAGCTGGATCGCCGAAACCGGCCTGGACGGCTTCAACCTGGCCCGCACGGTTACCCCGGAAAGCTATGTCGATTTCATCGACCTGGTGATCCCCGAGCTGCAACGCCGCGGCTCGTACAAGACCGCCTACGAACAGGGCAGCCTGCGCGAGAAACTCTTCGCCAGCGACCAGCCTCACCTGCCGGCAGACCATCCTGGCGCCAGCTACCGCCACACCCCTACGACCCCGACGGGAGCGCTACAGCATGCTTAAGACCTTTATTGCCCGCCCGGTCGCAGCCCTGGCCCTGACCTTGGGTCTGTTCGGCGCCGCTCAGGCCGCCGATGCCTTGAAAGTCGGCACCACCGCGGCTTTCTCCATCCCCCTCGAAGCGGCCGTCAGCGAAGCGAAGAAACAGGGCCTGGACGTCGAGCTGATCGAGTTCAGCGACTGGATCGCGCCAAACGTCAGCCTGGCGGCCGGTGACATCGACGTGAACTACTTCCAGCACATCCCGTTCCTGGAAAACGCCAAGGCCGCCGCCGGTTTCGACCTGGTGCCCTTCGCCCCCGGGATCATCAACAATGTCGGCCTGTACTCGAAAAAGTACAAAAGCTTCGCTGAGCTGCCCGTGGGCGCCAGCGTTGCCATCGCCAACGACCCGATCAACAGCGGCCGCGGTTTGCAGCTGCTGGCCAAGGCCGGTTTGATCACCCTCAAGCCTGGCGTCGGTTACAAGGCCACCGAGGAAGACATCGTCGCCAACCCGAAAAAACTGAAGATTCTCCAGGTCGAAGCGGTGCAACTGGTGCGCGCCTACGATGACGCCGACCTGGTCCAGGGCTACCCGGCCTACATCCGCCTGGCGAAGACTTTCGACGCCACCTCGGCGCTGCTGTTCGACGGCCTTGACCATAAGGAATACGTGATCCAGTTCGTCATCCGCCCGCAGAGCAAGGACGACCCGCGCCTGGCCAAGTTCATCGACATCTACCAGCACTCGCCGGTGGTGCGTGCCGCCCTCGATCAGGCCCACGGCAAGCTCTACCAAGCTGGCTGGGAGAGCTGAGATGAGCGCCGTCAGCGCCCGCGTGGCGCAGGAGCAACAGCCGTTCGCGCCCCTGCAGCAGGCTCAGCAACGGGCTTTGCACCCGGAGCTGGGTAACGCCCATGTGCGTTTCATCGGCCTGGGCAAGACCTACCCCGGCCAGCAAACCCCGGCGCTGGACGGTATCGACCTGAATATCCAGCACGGTGAGATCTTCGGCATCATCGGCCGTAGCGGTGCCGGCAAGTCGTCGCTGATCCGTACCATCAACCGCCTGGAGCACCCGAGCCATGGCCGGGTGCTGATCGACCAGGTGGACATCGGCGAGTACGACGAAGACCGCCTGGTGCGCCTGCGTCGACGCATCGGCATGATCTTCCAGCACTTCAACCTGATGTCGGCCAAGACCGTCTGGCAAAACGTCGAGTTGCCGCTCAAGGTTGCTGGTGTGCCCAAGGCCCAGCGCCAGCGCAAGGTCGCCGAGTTGCTGGAGCTGGTCGGGCTGCAGGACAAACACCAGGTTTACCCGGCGCAGTTGTCGGGCGGGCAGAAGCAGCGCGTCGGCATTGCCCGGGCACTGGTGCATGACCCGCAGATTCTGCTGTGCGACGAAGCCACCTCGGCGCTCGATCCGGAAACCACCGAATCGATCCTCGGCCTGTTGCGCGACATCAACCGGCGCCTGGGCCTGACCATCGTGCTGATCACCCACGAGATGGCAGTGATCCGCGATATCTGCCACCGGGTGGTAGTGCTCGAGCGCGGGCGCATCGTTGAGCAGGGCGCGGTCTGGCAAGTGTTTGGCGACCCGCAGCATGAAGTCAGCAAGACCTTGCTGGCACCGTTGCAACCTGCCCTGCCGGCGGCCCTGCAAGCACGCTTGCAGGCACAACCGCCTGGCCCGGAGGCTGCACTGGTGTTGAGTGTGCGGGTCAGCGGCAAGGACCGGCAGGCGCCGGAGCTTTCTGCGTTGTTCAACTTGTTGGGCGGCCGGGTCAGCCTGTTGCAAGGTGGCATCGAACCGATCCAGGGCCGTGCTCTGGGGCAACTTGTGGTGTCGGTGGCCGACTCGCCGCACAGCCACGCGCACGTGATTGAGCGCGCCCGGCAATGGGCTGCACAGGTGGAGGTACTGGGTTATGTGGTTTGATCGCTTGCTCCAGGGTGTGCTCGACACCCTGCTGATGGTTGGCGTCTCGTCGCTGATTGCCCTGCTCGCCGGTGTACCGCTGGCGGTGATCCTGGTCACCAGCGGCAAGGGCGGGATCTTCGAAGCGCCCACCCTGAACCGGTTGCTCGGCGCCTTCGTCAACCTGTTCCGTTCGATTCCGTTCCTGATTCTGATGGTGGCGCTGATCCCCTTCACCCGTTTGATCGTCGGCACCACCTATGGTGTCTGGGCAGCGGTAGTGCCGCTGACCATTGCCGCCACGCCGTTCTTTGCGCGCATCGCCGAAGTCAGCCTGCGCGAGGTCGACCATGGCCTGATCGAAGCGGCCCAGGCCATGGGTTGCCGGCGCTGGCACATCGTCTGGCATGTGCTGCTGCCAGAAGCCCTGCCGGGTATTGTCGGCGGCTTTACCATCACTTTGGTGACCATGATCAACTCCTCGGCCATGGCTGGCGCCATTGGTGCCGGGGGCCTGGGCGACATTGCCTACCGCTATGGCTACCAGCGCTTCGACAGCCAGATCATGCTGACGGTGATCGTCATGCTGGTAGTGTTGGTGGCGCTGATTCAGCTGGGCGGGGATCGGTTGGCGAAGGGCTTGAACAAACGCTGAATTCATCGCTGGCAAGCCAGCTCCCACAGGGGCTGCATGCACCGGACCCTGTGGGAGCTGGCTTGCCAGCGATGGCGTAGTCAATGGTGCTGCGGCTCGCGGATCTTGTACCAGGCCACATACAGTGCCGGCAGAAACAGCAGGGTCAGCAAGGTGGCGACGATGATCCCGCCAATCATTGCGTAGGCCATCGGCCCCCAGAACACTTCGCGGGCGATCGGGATCATGCCCAGGCTCGCCGCTGCCGCCGTCAGCAGGATCGGCCGGCGCCTGTGGTTGGTCGCCTCCAGCACCGCGTCCCAGGGTGAATAGCCCTGGGCTTCGTATTCATCGATCTGAGTCACCAGGATCACCGAGTTGCGGATGATGATGCCGATCAGCGCGAGGATCCCCAGAATCGCCACAAAGCCCATCGGCGTGCCGGTCGGCACCAGCGCCAGGACCACGCCGATCAGCCCCAGCGGCGCCACGCTGGCGACCAGGAACAGCTTCTGCACACTGTGCAACTGGATCATCAGGAAGGTGCCCATCATGAACAGCATCAGCGGCACCACCTTGGCGATCGGCCCCTGGGCCTTGCCGCTTTCTTCCACGGTGCCGCCGGTGGCCACGCCGTAACCCACTGGCAGCTTGCTGGCGAAGTCGTCGATCTGCGGCTTGAGCTCGGCCACCAGGTCGGTGGGCTGGATGTCGCCGCGTACCGAAGCCTTGATGGTGATGGTCGGCTTGCGGTCACGGCGCCATACCAGCGGCTGCTCCAGCTCGTAGCGCACGGTGGCGAAGGCCAGCAGCGGGATCGAGGTGCCGTTGGGGGTGACGATCTGCAGGTTCTGCAGGGTCTGCGGCGTGCCACGCTCGCTGTCTTCGGCGCGGGCGATGACGTCGATCAGGTAGATGTTGTCGTTGACCTCAGTCACCGGCGCGCCGCTGACGATGCTGTTCATCACATTGGCCACGTCTTCGGACGACAACCCGAGCTGGCGCGCCTTGTCCTGGGCGATCTCGACCCGCAGCACCTTGCCCGGCTCATTCCAGTCGTAAATCATCTCGCCAATGTGTTCGTTGCTGTCGAGCAGCGAGGCCAGGGCAATGGCATGTTTGCGCACCTGGTCGATGTCCTTGCCGCTGACCCGGTACTGGATCGGCCGCCCTACCGGCGGGCCCATTTCCAGGGACTGAACGTTGCTGCCGATGCCGACGAAGTCTTCGCGCAGGCGCTTCTGCAGACGCGCCATCAATACCTCGCGCGACGCCAGGCCCTTGCTGACGATCACCAGTTGGGCGTAGTACGGGTTCTGCAGTTGCTGGTCCAGGGGCAGGTAGAAGCGGATCGCACCCTGGCCGATGTAGGTGCTCCAGCGCACGATGTCCGGGTCGCCCTTGAGCGTCGCTTCGAGGCGGTCCACCGCCTTGCGGGTTTCCTCGATCGAGGCGTTCTGCGGCAGGTTGAGGTCGACGAGGATTTCCGGACGGTCCGAGGACGGGAAGAACTGGTTCTGCACGAAACGCATGCAGAACACCGCCAGCACGAACAGCAACACGGTGCCGATGATGGTCAGCCAGCGATGACGCATGCACCAGAGCAGGCTGTTGCCGAAAGCCTTGCCGATGCGCCCCGGCTCTTCGTCGTGCGGTTTGACCTTGGTGCTGAGGATATGCACGCCGAGCACCGGGGCAAACAGTACCGCCACCACCCACGACACCAGCAGCGCCGCGGCGATCACCGCAAACAGCGTGTAGGTGTATTCCCCCGCCGAGCTGGCGTTGAGCCCGATGGGCACGAAACCGGCCACCGTCACCAGGGTCCCGGTGAGCATCGGGAAGGCCGTCGAGGTGTAGGCGAAAGTCGCCGCCTGCTCCTTGCTCTCGCCCTTTTCCAGGCGCGTGACCATCACCTCGACGGTGATCATCGCATCGTCCACCAGCAAGCCCAGGGCAATGATCAGGGCGCCCAGGGAGATCCGCTGCATGGTGATGCCGCTGTACTCCATGAAGATGAACACCATGGCCAGCACCAGCGGAATCGAGCAGGCCACCACCAGCCCGGCACGCACCCCAAGGCTGACGAAGCTCACCACCAGGACGATGACCACCGCCTCGAACAGCGCGCTGGTAAAGCCGCCAACCGCTTCCTCGACCACCACCGCCTGGTCCGACACGGTGTGCACGCCCACGCCCACCGGCAGCTCGGCGATCACACTGTCCATCTTCTTGTGCAGGTCGGCACCGAACGCCTGGATATTGCCGCCGGCCTTCATGCCGATGGCCAGGCCGATGGCGGTCTGGCCGTTGTAGCGAAACATCGAGGTCGGCGGGTCGACATAACCGCGCTGGATATCGGCGATGTCGGCCAGGCGGAAGAAACGATCGTTGATGCGCAGGTTGACCGTCTCCAGGTCTTTCTCGGAGGCGAACTGGCCGGTGGTGCGCACCGAGATGCGCTCGGGCCCGGCTTCAATCACCCCGGCCGGGGTCACCGCGTTCTGGCTCTGCAGCGCCTGCAGGACCTGGCGCTGGTCGATGCCGAAGGAGGCCAGCTTGCGCGTGGAGAAATTCAGGTACAGCACTTCGTCCTGGGTACCGATCATCTCGACCTTGCCCAGGTTGGGCACTTCGCGGACTTCGGCGCGCACCTGCTCGACGTAGTCACGCAACTGGCGCATGGTCAGGCCGTCGGCGGTAAAGGCATAGATCGAGCCGAACACGTCACCGAACTCGTCGTTGAAGCCCGGCCCCTGGATACCCTGGGGAAACTCGCCGCGGATGTCCTGGATCTTCTTGCGCACCTGGTACCAGATCTGCGGGATGTCCGCCGCCTTGGTGGTGTCACGCAGGTTGACGTACACCGTCGACTCGCCCGGGCGGGTATAGCTTTTCACGTAGTCGAGGGAGTCCAGCTCTTCGAGCTTCTTTTCGATACGGTCGGTGACCTGGTACAGGGTTTCATCCTGGGTCGCACCGGGCCAGCGGGTCTGGATGACCATGGTCTTGATGGTGAACGAAGGGTCTTCCTCACGCCCCAGGTTCATGTAGGAAAACACGCCCATCAGCAAGCCGACGAACATCAGGTACCAGACAAAGGATTGGTGCTTCAGCGCCCACTCCGACAGGTTGAAGCTTCCTTTCATTGCGGGTCTTCCTCGTCGACTATGACCTTCTGGCCCGGTTTGAGACTGTTCACGCCTGCCGTCACCACCCGCTCGCCGGCCTGCACGCCAGAGGCCAGTACTACGCTGTTGGCGGTCCGCTCAAGCAGCTTTACCTCGCGAGTAGAAACAGTTTTCTGTTGTGGATCGACGATCCATACCCGGGTTTTGGCCTCGCTTTCCAGTAATGCCGATGCCGGTAGTTCGACGCGCGGCGACACCGCCGAAGTCAGGGTGACGCTGATTGCCGTGCCCAGGTGGAATGCCAGTGGCGTATCGGCCAGGGTCAGGCGCGCGCGCCGGGTACGGGTGGCGGCATCGGCCTGGGGCTCCAGCTCTCGCAAGGTGGCAGTGGTGCTGATGCTTGAGTCCAGTTGCGAGGCGGCCAGGAACTTCAGCTCGCCGGAGACCTGCTCGGCCAGGCTGGTGGGCAGGTCGATGACCGCTTCCTTGATGTCCGGGCGGGCCAGGGTCACCACTGCTTGCCCGGCGCTCACGGTTTGCCCGGCTTCGGCCTGCCAGTTGGTGACCACCGCGGCGTGATCGGCTTTCAGCTCGCTGTAGCCGAGCTGGTCGCGGGCCTGCTCGACTGCCGCACGCGCCTGTTCCAGGGACGCACCGGTGGTTTTCAGGTCGGTCTGGGCGATATCCAGCTGGGCCTGGGCGCCCACGCCGCGGTCGAACAGCTGCTGCTGGCGGCGGGCGTTGGCCTGGGCATTGATCCACTGTGCCTGCACTTTGGCCAGGTCGCCTTCGGCGGCGCGCAACTGGTTGCGCTGGTCGGTGGGGTCAAGGCTGGCGAGCACGTCGCCCGGTTTTACCGAACTGCCGACATCCACCCAGCGTCGGGCAATGCGCCCGCCCACGCGAAAACCCAGGGTGCTTTCGTAGCGGGCCTGAATGCTCCCGGCGAAGCGGCCAAGGTTTGCCTGGCTCTGCGGCTCGACCACCAGCGACAACACCGGTCGCACAGGTTCAGGCGCCTCGGCGGGTTTCCCGCAGCCGGCCAGCAGCAGGGCACTGCACAACGTCAGCGTCAGCCTGTTCATTGCGCCACCCCGCTGTCGGTCGTCGGCGCCACTTGTACCTGCATTCCCGGGTTAAGCAATTGACCACCGGCCACCACCACGGTCTCGCCGCCTTTAAGACCCTCGCCGACCACCACCTTGCCGGTGAGGTAACGGATGACCTTGACCTTCTGCAGGCTGACTTTGTGACCCTCGCCGATCACCCACACGGCCGGGTCATGCAGGTCCTTGGTCAGCGCCGACCAGGGCAGTTCGATACTCGGCCTGCCCTGGGCATCGGCAGTGGCGCTGACTGGCGAGCCCAGTTCCATGCCCGCAGGTACGTTTTTCAAGGCCACCTTGACCTGCACCGTACCGCTTTGCGCCGACACCGTCGGGGTGATTTCGCGCACATAACCCAGGGTCTGGATCTTCGGGTTGTCGACCAGGCGCACGGTAATCGCATGCTCGCTCGGCGGCGCCACCAGCAACGACTCATAGACATTGAACACCGCGTCACGATCGCCATCGCGGGCCAGGCTGAAAATCGGCACCGTGGCCTGGACCACCTGGCCGACTTCGGCCTGGCGCTCGGTGATCACCCCGTCCGCCTCAGCCACCAGCGCGGTATAGCTCAGCTGTTCACGGGCGTTGGCCAGTTGCGCCTGAGCGGCCTTGAGGGCGCTCTGGCTGCTGCGCAAGGCAGCTTCGGCAGAGTCGTACTCGCTTTGGCTGGTATAGCCTTTGGGCAACAGCTTCTGCTGGCGGACAAAGGCGGCGGCAGTCTGGGTCACGCGTGCCTGTTCGGCAAAGACTTCGGCCTTGGCCGAGTCGACGCTGGTCTGCAGGTCCTTGGGGTCAAGGCGGGCCAGGACCTGGTTGGCCTTGATGTGATCACCGACATCGACGCTGCGGGAAATGATCTTGCCGCCCACGCGAAACGAAAGGTCAGTCTGCACCCGCGCCTGGACATCACCGGTCAGGGTTACGGAAGCCGCGAAATCACTGGGTTCAACACGTTGTACACCGACTCTGGGCAGCTCGGCTTCAGCGGCTTTTTGCTCACCGCACCCCGTCAGCACCAACCACCCCCCCAGGCAGACGATCGATAAAGGACGCGACATCGTCATGCAGGCTCCTTGCACGTGCCAGATCTATTTAGGAATGCGAGTGTTAGCGTAGATCAGGGATCCCTTGATCGCTTGTCGGCGTACACAATTCGTTCAACACGCGGAATCGGCGATACTGCCCTCTTTGCCTGAATGGACGCTGCCATGCTGACCACCCTGGCTGTCGCCAACTACCGCTCGATCAATCACTTGGTGCTGCCGCTGGCACGCCTGAATGTCATCACCGGGCCCAACGGCAGCGGCAAGTCCAACCTGTACAAGGCCCTGCGCCTGCTCGCCGAAACGGCACAAGGCGGCGTGGTCAACGCCCTGGCGGTGGAGGGAGGGCTGGAGTCGACGTTCTGGGCCGGCCCCGAGCAGATCAGCCGGCGCATGAGCAATGGCGAAGTCGCCATCCAGGGCGGCCCGCGCCAGCACGCACGGCGCTTGCGCCTGGGCTTTAGCGACGAAGCGTTCGGTTACGCCATCGGCCTGGGCCTGCCGGAGCCGAGCAAATCATCTTTCGCCCTCGACCCGCAGATCAAACGCGAAAGCATCTGGGCAGGAGCGCTGTGCCGTCCGGCCAGCCTGCTGGTGGATCGCCAAGGGCCGATGGTCAAGGCCCGTGAAGGTCGCCAATGGGAGGTGCAGGTGCAGCACACGCCGAGCTTCGACAGCCTGTTCGACCAGGTCGGCAACCTGCGCTCCTCGCCGGAGGTGTTGCTACTGCGCGAGCGCATCCGCGGCTGGCGCTTCTACGATCACTTTCGCACCGACCGTGATGCCCCGGCCCGTCGCCAGCAACTGGGTACGCGCACGCCGGTGCTGCAGCACGATGGCCGCGATCTGGCCGCTGCGCTGCAGACCATTATCGAGATCGGCGACCCGCACGCCTTGCAGGCGACCATCGCCGATGCCTTCCCAGGCGCACGCCTGGAGATCGATGCCGTGCCGGGAGGGGCGTTCGGTGTGTTGTTCCATCAAGAGGGCTTGTTGCGGCCGCTGACCGCTGCCGAACTATCGGACGGTACCTTGCGCTACCTGCTGCTGGTCGCCGCGCTGCTGACGCCAAGGCCGCCGACCATGATGGTACTGAACGAGCCGGAAACCAGCTTGCACCCGGACTTGCTGCCTGCGCTGGCGCGCTTGATCATCCGCGCGTCGGAGCAGTGTCAGGTGTGGGGGGTGTCACATGCACGGCGCCTGGTGGCGGCGCTGGAACAGGATGCGACCTGCAATTCGATCGTGCTGGAGAAGGTGCTGGGGCAGACCCGCGTTGCCGGTCAGGGGATGCTGGATGAGCCGGCCTGGCATTGGCCGGAGTAAAAACCCGAAGGCCCCATCGCTGGCAAGCCAGCTCCCACAGGGGCTGCTGTACACAGAACCTGTGGGAGCCGGCTTGCCGGCGATGAGGCCCGTCAGATCACGCTGAAACCGGCGCCGGCGCGCGACGCACGTCCGGTTGTTTCCACGAGTCGGCAGCGCTTTCTTCGATCGCCTGCTGGATCGCCCGACGGCGACGCTCTTCGGCCTGGCGGCTGAAGTACCAGACCATGAAAGTCACCAACGACACGCTGAGCAGGATCAGGCTGGCCACCGCGTTGATTTCCGGCTTCACGCCCAGACGCACGGCAGAGAAGACTTCCATCGGCAAAGTGGTCGAACCCGGGCCCGAGACGAAGCTGGCCAGTACCAGGTCATCCAGCGACAGGGCAAAGGACATCATCCCGCCGGCTGCCAGCGACGGTGCAATCATCGGGATGGTGATCAGGAAGAATACCTTCCACGGCCGCGCACCGAGGTCCATCGCCGCTTCTTCGATCGACAGGTCCAGCTCACGCAGGCGCGCCGACACCACCACCGCCACATAGGCTGCGCAGAAGGTGGTGTGGGCGATCCAGATGGTGACGATGCCACGCTCCTGCGGCCAGCCGATCATCTGCGCCATGGCCACGAACAGCAGCAACAGCGACAGACCGGTGATCACCTCGGGCATTACCAACGGTGCGGTAACCAGGCCACCGAACAGGGTACGGCCCTTGAAGCGGGTCACCCGGGTCAGCACGAAGGCCGCCAGGGTGCCCAGCGCCACGGCGGCGATCGCGGTGTAGCAGGCGATCTCCAGCGAGCGCATCACCGAACCCATCAGCTGGGTGTTGTCGAGCAGGCCGACGTACCACTTCACCGACCAGCCGCCCCATACCGTCACCAGCTTGGAGGCGTTGAACGAGTAGATCACCAGGATCAGCATCGGCAGGTAGATGAACAGCAGGCCCAGGACCAACATCAATTTGGAGAAACTGAAACGCTTCATGCCCTGCCCTCCATCTCTTTGGCCTGACTACGGTTGAAGAGCAGGATCGGTACGATCAGGATCGCCAGCATCACTACCGCCAGGGCAGAGGCCACCGGCCAGTCACGGTTGTTGAAGAACTCTTGCCAGAGCACTTTACCGATCATCAAGGTTTCCGGGCCGCCGAGCAGCTCAGGAATGACGAACTCACCCACCACCGGAATGAACACCAGCATACAGCCGGCGATGATGCCGTTCTTCGACAGCGGCACGGTGATCTTCCAGAAGCTGTTGAAGGTGCTCGAACCCAGGTCCGACGCGGCCTCAAGCAGGCTCTGGTCATGCTTCGCCAGGTTGGCGTAGAGCGGCAGGATCATGAACGGCAGGTACGAATAGACCACGCCGATATACACCGCGAGGTTGGTGTTGAGGATCTGCAACGGCTGATCGATCCACCCCAGCCACAGCAAGAAGGCGTTGAGCAGGCCGTTGTTGCTGAGGATGCCCATCCAGGCATAGACGCGGATCAGGATCGCCGTCCAGGTCGGCATCATGATCAGCAGCAACAGGACCGTCTGGGCTTCCTTGCGCGCGTTGGCGATGGCATAGGCCATCGGATAGCCGATCAGCAGGCACAACAGCGTGCTGAAGAAGGCCATCTTCAACGACCCCAGGTACGCCGAGATGTAGAGTTCGTCTTCGGTCAACAGGCCATAGTTGGCCAGGTTGAGCACCACTTGCACCTTGTCTTCGACGTAGCTGTAGATCTCGGTATACGGCGGGATCGCCACGTCGGCTTCAGCGAAACTGATCTTCAGGACGATGAAGAACGGCAGCATGAAGAACAGGAACAGCCAGATGAACGGCACGCCGATCACCAGATGGCGTCCCTCGGGCTTTATTCGGTTGACGGCTCGCTTGAGCTTGCGCGCATTCATGACCGCAGTACCACGCCGCTGTCATCCTCCCACCAGACGTAGACCTGGTCGTCCCAGGTCGGTCGGGTGCCCTGGCGCTCGGCGTTGGCGACGAACGACTGGACGATCTTGCCGCCAGGCAGCTCGACGTAGAACACCGAATGGCCGCCCAGGTAGGCAATGTCGTGCACCTTGCCGCGCGACCAGTTGTGCTCGCAGGTCGGCTGCGCGGTGGTCACCAGCAGTTTTTCCGGACGCAGGGCGTAGGTGATGCGCTTGTCTTCCACCGAGGTGGTAACCCCGTGGCCAACGTAGATGTGGCGCTCAAGCTCGGGGCTGGCGATCACCGCGTGGCCTTCGGCGTCGTCGACCACTTCGCCTTCGAACAGGTTGACGTTACCGATGAACTCGCAGACCAGGCGGCTGGTCGGGGTTTCATAGATGTCGATCGGGCTGCCGATCTGGGCGATCCAGCCCAGGTGCATGATGGCGATGCGCTGGGCCATGGTCATGGCCTCTTCCTGGTCGTGGGTCACCATCACGCAGGTCACACCGACCCGTTCGATGATCTCCACCAGCTCCAGTTGCATCTGCGAACGCAGCTTCTTGTCCAGTGCCCCCATCGGCTCATCGAGCAGCAGCAACTTGGGCCGCTTGGCCAGCGAACGGGCCAGGGCCACACGCTGACGCTGGCCACCGGAGAGCTGGTGCGGCTTGCGCTTGGCGTACTGGGTCATGTGCACCAGCTTGAGCATCTCGGCCACGCGGGCGTCGATCTCGGACTTGGGCATACGGTCCTGCTGCAGGCCGAAGGCGATGTTCTGGGCCACGGTCATGTGCGGAAACAGCGCGTACGACTGGAACATCATGTTGATCGGCCGCTCGTAGGGCGGCATATCGGTAATGTCTACGCCATCGAGGAAAATACGCCCCTCGGTTGGTCGTTCGAAGCCGGCGAGCATGCGCAGCAAGGTCGACTTACCCGAACCCGAGCCACCGAGCAGGGCGAAGATTTCGCCCTTCTTGATTTCCAGGGACACATCGTCCACGGCGACCGTTTCGTCGAACTTTTTCGTGACCCGGTCGATTTTGACCAGCACCTGTTTAGGTTGCTGGTCGCCCTCGAGGGCTTTCTTATAGGCACCGGAGGCAACTGCCATTTGTGAAACTCCCAACAAGATTTTTTGCGCCCGCCCCTGCCGTGACGGACCCTGGATTTTTACTTGCCCGACTTGACCTTGGTCCAGCTACGGGTCATCAACCGTTGCACCTTGGGAGGTAGCTCGGAATTGACGTACAACTTGTCCAGCACTTCTTGCGGTGGGTAAACCGCTGCGTCGGTTCGCACGTTCTGGTCCATCAGATCGCCAGCCTTGGGGTTCGGGTTGGCATAACCGACGTAATCACTGACCTGGGCAATAACCTCAGGCTGCAGCAAATAGTTGATGAAGGCGTGGGCCTCTTTGACATTCTTGGAATCCTTGGGGATCGCCAGCATGTCGAACCAGAGGTTGCCGCCTTCCTTGGGAATCGCATAGGCCAGCTTGACGCCCTTGCCGGCTTCTTCGGCGCGGGACTTGGCCTGGAACACATCGCCGGAGAAACCGGCAGCCACGCAGATGTCGCCGTTGGCCAGGTCCGAGATGTATTTGGATGAATGGAAGTAGGTCACGTACGGGCGCACGGCCAAGAGTTTCTTCTCGGCGTCGGCATAATCCTTGGGGTTGGTGCTGTTGGGGTCACGCCCCATGTAGTTGAGTACTGCCGGGAGCATCTCGTCGGCCGAGTCGAGGAAGGCGACCCCGCACGTGGAGAGTTTTTTGATGTTTTGTGGCTCGAACAGCATGGCCCAGGAATCGATCTTGTCGGTACCCAGCGCCGCCTTGACCTTCTCGACGTTGTAGCCGATGCCATTGGTGCCCCACAGGTAGGGGACGGCGTACTGGTTGCCTGGATCGTTTTTTTCCAGGCGCTTCATCAGCGCCGGGTCAAGGTTCGCGTAATTGGGCAGCAGCGCCTTGTCGAGCTTCTGGAACGCGCCCGCCTTGATCTGCTTGCCGAGAAAATGGTTGGACGGCACGACCACGTCATAGCCGGTATGACCGGCCAGCAGCTTGCCTTCCAGGGTTTCGTTGGAATCGAAGACATCCTGCACCGGCTTGATGCCAGTGGCTTTTTCGAAGTCCGCGAGGGTGGTCTGACCAATGTAGTCCGACCAGTTATAAATGTGCACCGTGGGCGCCGCTTGGACGCTGATCGCCAGCGTCAGACCCGCTCCAGCCAGCATGGCCTTGCGAAATACAGAAATAGACAAGTGGGAGGTCCTCACAAATGTGCCCGTGGCAAACGACAGGAATACCTGCCGGATAACCAAACCGGCGCGCAACTTACCTTCGATGCACTCATGCCGCAAAAAAAATTTGTGCTTTCATGCTCCCTGGGCGGGATTTACACCGCGCCCAGGGAGGCAACCAGGTTTACTTGCCCGATTTGATCTTGGTCCAGCTGCGAGTGATTTCGCGCTGGGCCTTGGCACCCGGGTCAGCAATGGCGTACAGCTGCTTCTTCACATCAGCCGGCGGGTAGATGCTTGGATCGCTGGTGATGTCCTTGTCCACCAGGGGAGTCGCCGCCTTGTTGCCGTTCGGGAAGCGCACGGCGTTGGTGATCTCGGCCATGACTTCCGGTTGCATCAGGAAGTCCATGAACTTGTAGGCAGCGTCAACGTTGACCGCATCTTTGGGGATGGCGACCATGTCGTAGAAGGTACCGGCGCCTTCTTTCGGAATGATGTAGTCCAGCTTGACCTTGTCACCGGCCTCGTGGGCACGGGCCTTGGACTGCTCCAGGTCACCCGAGTAACCCACGGCCACGCAGATGTTGCCGTTGGCAAGGTCGGAGATGTACTTGGAGGAGTGGAAGTAGCCGACCGACGGACGGATCTTCAGGAACAAGTCTTCGGCGGCTTTGAGGTCTTCCTTGCTGGTGCTGTTGGTCGGCTTGCCCAGGTAGTGCAGCGCCGCCGGGATCATTTCGGTCGGAGCGTCGAGGAAGCTCACACCGCAGCTCTTGAGCTTGGCGATATTCTCCGGCTTGAACACCACGTCCCAGGAATCGATCTTGTCGATACCCAGCGCGGCCTTGACCTTCTCCGGGTTGTAGCCGATGCCGATGGAGCCCCACATGTACGGGAACGCATGTTTGTTGCCCGGGTCGCTGGCATCACCAACGGCCTTGAGCAGGTCTTCGTCGAGGTTCTTCCAGTTCGGCAGCTTGGACTTGTCCAGCTCCTGATAGACACCGGCCTTGATCTGCTTGGCCAGGAAGTTGTTCGACGGCACTACCACGTCGTAGCCGGACTTGCCTGCCAGCAACTTGGCCTCGAGGGTCTCGTTGCTGTCGAAGACATCGTAAACGACCTTGATACCGGTCTGTTTTTCGAACTTGGCGACAGTGTCCGGTGCGATGTAGTCGGACCAGTTATAGACGTGCAGTACTTTGTCATCCGCGTGAACAGCACTGGCCATGGCGCCCATCAGGGACATAGCCAGCAACGTCTTGCCCAATTTCTTCATGCGTAATGCTCCAGAATTTTTATTTAGCCATCTGTTCAGCGGCCGGCTTATTCGGCGCAAGCTCCGAGCGACTGAAACAGTCGTTAGTCTGGCAAGTTACAAGGCGCTCTTTCAAGGAAAGAGGCGCCTTGAAACTCATTGATGCCATTACGCTAGCCTAGCACTTGGCTAGTTCAGCGCTTCGAGCGTCAGGTCCAGGCATTTGCGCGCCTTTTCCACCAGCTCGTCGATCTCTGCATGACTGATCACCAGCGGTGGCGCGATGATCATGGTGTCGCCCACAGCGCGCATGATCAGCCCGTTGTCGAAGCAGAACTGTCGGCAGATCATGCCCACACCCCGGCCTTCGTAACGCGCACGGGTGGCCTTGTCCTTGACCAGCTCGATGGCACCGAGCATGCCCAGGCCACGCACTTCGCCCACCAGCGGGTGATCGCTGAGCTCACGCAGACGCTTTTGCAAATACGGTGCCGTTTCTTCCTGAACCCGCTCGATGATCTTCTCGTCGCGCAGGATCCGCAGGTTTTCCAGGCCCACCGCCGCCGCCACCGGGTGGCCGGAGTAGGTGAAGCCGTGATTGAAGTCGCCGCCTTCGCTGAGCACCTTGGCCACTTCGTCACGCACGATCACACCGCCCATGGGGATGTAACCGGAGGTAAGACCCTTGGCGATGGTCATCAGGTCGGGCTTGAGGTCGTAGTAATCGGAACCGAACCACTCGCCGGTGCGACCAAAGCCACAGATCACTTCGTCGGCAATGAACAGGATCTCGTACTTGGCGAGGATTTCCTTGATCTTCGGCCAGTAGGTGTCTGGCGGAATGATCACCCCGCCGGCACCCTGAATCGGCTCGGCGATAAAGGCGGCGACGTTGTCTTCGCCGACTTCGAGGATTTTCTTTTCCAGCTGCTCGGCGGCCCATACGCCGAATTCGTCCGGGGTCATGTCACCGCCTTCGCCGAACCAGTACGGCTGCGGGATATGCACGATGCCCGGCAGCGTCCCGGCCTGCGCATGCATGCCGCTCATGCCACCCAGGGCGGCACCGGCCACGGTGGAACCGTGATAACCGTTGATGCGGCCAATGATCACCTGTTTCTGCGGCTTGCCCTTGAGCGCCCAGTAGTGACGGACCATGCGCAAGTTGGTGTCGTTGCCTTCAGAACCGGAACCGGTGAAGAACACATGGGTCATGCCCTTGGGCGCGACGTCGCAGACGGCTTTGGCCAGCTCCAGTGCCGGTGGGTGGGCAGTCTGGAAGAACAGGTTGTAGTACGGCAGCTCGCGCATTTGCTTGGCGGCCACTTCAACCAGCTCTTCACGGCCGTAACCGACCGCCACACACCACAGGCCCGCCATGCCATCGAGGATCTTGTTGCCCTCGCTGTCCCACAGGTGCACGCCCTCGGCTTTGGTGATGATCCGCGGCCCCTTCTCTTTCAGCTGTTTATAGTCACTGAAAGGCGCCAGGTGATGCTCACTGCTAAGGGTTTGCCACTCACGGGTTTGCGGGTTGTTGACGCTCATGTGCTTCTCCGTTTGTTGACGGCCGCGGTCCTGCGGCTCCGGGTTGATCAGACCGCAAACAGCAGGAACTCACGTTCCCAGGAGCTGATTACGCGTTTGAAGTTTTCATGCTCGGCGCGCTTGGTGGCGACGTAGCCGGCAATGAATTTCTTGCCCAGGTAAGGTTCCAGCGCCTGGCAGTTCTCCATGCGCTCCAGGGCGTCCTCGATGGTCAGCGGCAGGCGCAGGTTGCGCCGCTCATAGCCACGCCCCTGCACCGGCGCACTTGGCTTGATGCCTTCGACCATGCCGATGAAGCCGCACAGCAGGCTGGCGGCGATCGCCAGGTACGGGTTGGCGTCGGCGCCTGGCAGGCGGTTTTCGACCCGGCGATTCTGCGGCCCGGCATCCGGTACGCGCAGGCCCACGGTACGGTTCTCTTCGCCCCACTCGACGTTCACGGGTGCCGAGGTGTCGGGCAGGAAGCGGCGGAACGAGTTGACGTTCGGTGCGAACAGCGGCAACACCACCGGAATGAACTTCTGCAGGCCGCCGACGTGGTTGAGGAACAGCTCGCTCATGCTCCCGTCTTCGTCCGAGAAGATGTTCTTGCCGGTACGCACGTCGATGATGCTCTGGTGCAGGTGCATGGCGCTGCCCGGTTCGCCGGTCATCGGCTTGGCCATGAAGGTGGCAGCGACGTTGTGCTTGAGCGCAGCCTCGCGCATGGTGCGCTTGAACACCAGGATCTGGTCGGCCAGCGACAGGGCGTTGCCGTGACGGAAGTTGATCTCCATCTGCGCCGTGCCGTCTTCGTGGATCAGCGTGTCGAGATCAAGGTTCTGCAGCTCGCACCAGTCGTAGACGTCCTCGAACAGCGGATCGAATTCGTTGGCGGCTTCAATAGAGAACGACTGCCGGCCGGTTTCCGGGCGCCCGGAGCGGCCGATTGGCGGCTGCAGGGGGAAGTCCGGGTCTTCGCAGCGCTTGGTCAGGTAGAACTCCATCTCTGGCGCCACGATCGGCTGCCAGCCCTTGTCGGCATAGAGCTTCAATACCTTCTTGAGCACGTTGCGTGGCGACAGCTCGACCGGGTTGCCCTGCTTGTCGTAGGTGTCGTGGATCACCTGGGCGGTCGGCTCGATGGCCCAAGGTACGAGAAACACCGCGTTCTCGTCGGGGCGGCAGATCATGTCGATGTCAGCCGGGTCGAGCAGTTCGTAATAGATGTCGTCATCGACATAGTCGCCGGTCACGGTCTGCAGCAGCACGCTCTCGGGCAGGCGCATGCCTTTTTCGGCAATGAACTTGTTGGTCGGCGAGATCTTGCCACGGGTGATACCGGTGAGGTCGCTGATCAGACACTCGACTTCGGTGATCTTGTGTTCTTTCAACCAATCGGTGAGCTGGTCGAGGTTGCTACTCATAAATACCTCAGGAGGTAAATGTCTGGACAGACGTCAGGACGATACCCGGAGTGGGCCGTCCCAGACATTCTGGATGCCCTACGGGGCTAAAGCAAAAGTCAGACGCAGGGTGGCCGCGACGGGCAGTTCCCGCAAGGCTGACGAGCCCGCTATAGTGATGGCAGAGGTAATTCGAAGCAGCGTCGACAGCAGGCAGGACGCCCGGGCCGTCAATTATTTCAGCCGGGGCGCAAGGTGCTGGCGCATGGCGCAAGCCACCCGCGAGGAACGCGTGCAAACCGTTCTGTGAACGGCGGGCGATGATGCCGGTTGTCGGCAGGCGTGACATGTAACCCCCGGTATTATTGGTGTTATGGGTTGCCACCGAGCTTAGCCTTGTTCATTTTTTTACACAACACCCCCGTAAAAAATAGAACACGGCCCGCTCAAGATCGCCGTTACCGTACGAAAGCAGCCCTTGTCGGCGCCCCCAATTGCAGCAAAAATGCCGCTTGAGGGCCATTTTAGGGCATCATGGGGTTGGCTTGACTTCAGCAAGGCTTTCCGATTGACTGAACCTGCAAGCCCCCATTGATTGATATTTTTAACAACAAAGGTGTTGCATCATGTCGGTACCCCCGCGTGCCGTTCAGCTTAACGAAGCGAACGCGTTCCTTAAGGAACATCCTGAGGTTCTCTACGTTGACCTTCTGATTGCAGATATGAATGGTGTGGTGCGCGGCAAGCGCATCGAGCGCACCAGCCTCCACAAGGTTTACGAGAAAGGCATCAATCTGCCGGCCTCCCTTTTCGCCCTGGATATCAACGGTTCGACCGTCGAAAGCACCGGCCTTGGCCTGGACATCGGCGATGCCGACCGCATCTGCTATCCAATCCCCGATACCCTGTCCAACGAGCCCTGGCAGAAGCGCCCGACCGCGCAACTGCTGATGACCATGCACGAGCTCGAAGGCCAACCGTTCTTCGCTGACCCGCGGGAAGTCCTGCGCCAGGTCGTGAGCAAGTTCGACGAGCTGGGCCTGACCATCTGCGCCGCGTTCGAGCTTGAGTTCTACCTGATCGACCAGGAGAACGTGAACGGCCGTCCGCAACCGCCGCGCTCGCCGATTTCCGGCAAACGCCCGATCTCGACCCAGGTGTACCTGATCGACGACCTCGACGAGTACGTCGATTGCCTGCAGGACATCCTCGAAGGCGCCAAGGAACAAGGCATTCCTGCCGACGCCATCGTCAAGGAAAGCGCCCCGGCGCAGTTCGAAGTCAACCTGCACCACGTTGCCGACCCGATGAAGGCCTGCGACTACGCGGTACTGCTCAAGCGCCTGATCAAAAACATCGCCTACGACCATGAGATGGATACCACCTTCATGGCCAAGCCCTATCCGGGCCAGGCGGGTAATGGTCTGCATGTCCATATCTCGGTGCTGGACAAAGATGGCAAGAACATCTTCACCAGCGAGGATCCCGAGCAGAACGCCGCACTGCGTCACGCGATCGGCGGTGTGCTCGAGACCCTACCGGCGTCGATGGCGTTCCTCTGCCCGAACGTCAACTCGTACCGCCGTTTCGGTGCCCAGTTCTACGTGCCGAATTCGCCAAGCTGGGGCCTGGACAACCGTACCGTGGCCCTGCGCGTGCCAACCGGCACGCCGGACGCCGTGCGCATCGAACACCGCGTAGCCGGTGCCGACGCCAACCCGTACCTGCTGATGGCCGCCGTGCTGGCCGGTGTTCACCATGGCCTGACCAACAAGGTCGACCCGGGCGAGCCGACCGAAGGCAACTCCTACGAGCAGAACGAGCAAAGCCTGCCGAACAACCTGCGTGATGCACTGCGCGAGCTGGACGACAGCGAGATCCTGGCCAAGTACATCGACCCGAAATACATCGATATCTTCGTGGCCTGTAAAGAGAGCGAGCTGGAGGAGTTCGAACACTCCATCTCCGACCTTGAGTACAACTGGTATCTGCATACCGTGTAACAGCGGTTGGATGCTGGAATGAAAAACGCCGTCGGCCCCTGAGTCGACGGCGTTTTTTATGGCCTCATCGCTGGCAAGCCAGCTCCCACAAGTGCTGTGTACACCGGACCTGTGGGAGCTGGCTTGCCAGCGATGGGCCGCAAGGCAGCCCCAAAGGCTACAGCGCTTTTTCGAAGATCTTCGAGTTACGCTGATAGTTGTACAGCGAGGCCCGCGCCGCCGGCAGCCGCTCGACCCCGCTGGGCACAAAGCCGCGCTCGCGGAACCAGTGTGCCGTCCGGGTCGTCAGCACGAACAGGGTGTTGAGCCCCATCTCCCGTGCCCGCGTCTCGATCCGTTCCAGCAACTCATCACCACGCCCACCATGGCGATACTCAGGGTTCACCGCCAGGCACGCCAGTTCGCCCGCCTCAGAATCGGCAATCGGGTACAGTGCCGCACAGGCGATGATCATGCCTTCGCGCTCGACCACGCTGAACTGCTCGATCTCGCGCTCAAGCACCTCGCGCGAGCGACGCACGAGGATGCCTTGCTCTTCGAGCGGGCTGATCAGCTCGAGCAAGCCACCGACATCCTCGATCGCCGCCTCACGCACCTTTTCAAACTGCTCCTGAGCCACCAGGGTGCCGCCGCCATCACGGGTGAACAACTCGGTGAGCAAGGCACCGTCTTCGCCATAGCTGACGATATGGCTGCGCGCCACACCACCACGGCAGGCTTCGGCGGCGGCATCGAGCAACTCGCCCTGGTAATCGCTGCCCAACCGCTGCAGGTGCGCCGGCACCTGTTGTGGACGCAGCTCACGCACCAGCCGGCCCTGTTCATCAAGCAGGCCGCGCTCGGCGCCGAACAGCAGCAGTTTGTCGGCGCCCAGTTCGATGGCGGCGCGGGTGGCGACGTCTTCACAGGCCAGGTTGAAGATTTCGCCGGTAGGCGAGTAACCCAACGGCGAGAGCAGGACGATGGAGCGCTCGTCGAGCAGGCGGTTGATGCCCTTGCGGTCGACCCGGCGCACTTCGCCGGTGTGATGGTAATCAACACCTTCGACCACGCCGATCGGCCGTGCGGTGACCAGGTTGCCAGCGGCCACGCGCAGGCGCGAACCCTGCATCGGCGAGGCGGCCATGTCCATCGACAGGCGCGCCTCGATGGCGATGCGCAGGTGGCCGACGGCATCGATCACGCATTCCAGGGTGGCGGCATCGGTGATGCGCATGCCGCGGTGGTAGTGCGGGGTCAGGCCACGGGAGGCCAGGCGGCTTTCGATCTGCGGACGCGAACCATGGACCAGCACCAGGCGTACGCCAAGGCTGTGCAACAGCACCAGGTCGTGGACGATATTGCCGAAGTTGGGGTGCTCGACCCCGTCACCGGGGAGCATGACCACGAACGTGCAGTCGCGGTGGGCGTTGATGTAAGGCGAAGCGTGACGCAGCCAATTGACGTATTCGGGCATAACCGGAGAGCCTGTAGAAAATAGGGACAAGAACGGGAAAGCACACAGCGCTCGAAGGGTTATCGTCGGAACAGGCTTGGCGTCACGCGCAATCTCCTCTGCAAAACGGTTCAACTCAGCGGGCAATTACCGGGCTGAGGCAATAATGTTCGATCAACTCACGCAATAGACGCACAGTAGGCTGCAAGCGTGACATTTCAAGGTATTCACCCGGCTGGTGGGCACAGGCGATGTCACCGGGGCCGAGCACCAGGGTCTCGCAACCCAGGCGCTGAAGATAAGGCGCTTCGGTGCCAAAGGCTACCGCTTCGGCGCGATGACCGGTAAGACGTTCGGCTACCCGTACCAGTTCCGCATCGGCGGCCTGCTCGAACGGCGGCACTTCGGGGAACAGCGGCGCATAGTCGATGCGCACCTGATGCTGCTCGGCCAGTGGCGCCAGTTTTTGCCGAATGGCACTGCGCAGCACCTCCGGGTCCATACCCGGCAGCGGGCGCAGGTCGAATTCCAGGGCGCACTGGCCACAGATGCGGTTGGGGTTGTCGCCGCCATGAATACAGCCGAAGTTCATCGTCGGTTGCGGCACGCTGAACTGGGCGTTGTTGAATGCCTTCTGCCATTGCCGGCGCAGGTTCATCAGCTCGCTCATGACCTGGTGCATGGCCTCCAGGGCGCTATGGCCCAGGCTCGGGTCGGACGAGTGGCCGCTGCGCCCGAGAATGTCGATGCGCTCCATCATCACCCCTTTGTGCAGGCGGATCGGCTTGAGCCCGGTCGGCTCACCGATCACGGCCGCACGGCCCAGGGGCCGCCCGGCCTCGGCCAGGGCACGGGCGCCGGCCATCGAGCTTTCTTCGTCGCAGGTGGCGAGAATCAGCAGCGGTTGCTTGAAGTCATGGGCAAGCAATGGCTGCACGGCTTCGATGACCAGGGCAAAAAAGCCCTTCATGTCGCAACTGCCCAAGCCTACCCAGCGGCCGTCGACCTCGGTCAGCTTGAGCGGGTCGGTCTGCCACAGCTCGGGGTCGTACGGCACCGTGTCGCTGTGCCCGGCCAGCACCAGGCCGCCCGGGCCGCTGCCATAGCTTGCCAGCAGGTTGAACTTGCCCGGGTTCACCTGCTGAATGTCGCAGGCAAAACCCAGGTCCCCCAGCCAGCCGGCCAGCAGGTCGATCACCGCGCGGTTGGACTGATCCAGAGCAGGCTGGGTACAACTGACCGACGGCGCGGCGATCAGGGCGGCGAACTGCTCTTTGAGCGATGGCAATGGCATGCGCTTTCTCCTTGGGCGAAGCTCATCATAGGGCCATCCGGCACCGGGAATAAACCGCCGTGAGCCGACTCCTGTACACTGCACCCCCAAGACGCTCCCTGTCATTCGAGCCTGGATTACCCAGCAATGCATAAAGAAACCGAAATCAAACTGCGGGTCAGCCGCGAGACCCTCGCCGCCCTGCGTGAACACCCATTGCTGAACAAGCGCAACAAGTCCGGGTGGCAAAGCCGCGAACTGCTCAACCAGTACTTCGATACCCCGGAGCGCGACCTGGCCGCCGCCAAGGTTGCCCTGCGCCTGCGCCGCGACGGCGATGTGGTCATCCAGACCCTCAAGACCCGCGGCCAGAGCGTCGCCGGCCTGTCCCAGCGCAACGAGTTCGAATGGCAGTTGCCCAAGGCCAAGCTCGACCTGAAAAAACTCGACGCCGAGTGCTGGCCGGAGCAACTGGCCGATGTCGACAAAAAAACCATCAAGGCGCTGTTCACCACTGACTTCACCCGTGAATACGCAGAAATCGCCTGGGGCCGCGGCAAGGCCAAGGTGGTGATCGAGGCCGCACTGGACCTCGGCACCGTGGTTGCCGGCAAGCACAAGGAAGAAATCTGCGAGCTGGAGCTCGAGTTGCGCGAAGGCGCCCCCGAAGCCCTGCTGGAGCTGGCCGCCGAGCTGTCGGCCAAGTTGCCGCTGATGCCGTGTGACATCAGCAAGGCCGAGCGCGGTTATCGCCTGCTCGACGCCGGCAGCTACGCCCTGAGCCTGCCGGCCGCCGAACTGAACGCCCAGATGTCCCTCGACGACGCCTTCGCCGCACTGGCCTGGCAGTTGCTCGGCAGCAGCCAGCGCCTGGCCGAACAGTACCGTTTCAACGGCCACTGGCGCCTGCTGCAGGACTGGGTCGACAACCTCTGGGAACTGCGCGCCCTGGCCAGCAGCCTCGGCCAGGCCGGCCCACGCGCCAGCACCCGCGAGCTGCGCAACAGCCTCGACGCCCTGCTCGAAGACTGGCGCCCGCTGGTATTGGCCGGTATTGACGATGAAGACGTACGCCGTGCCGCACCCGAGCAATTCGCCGAAGAGTTGCTGGATACCCGCTGGGGCCAGTTCTCCCTGGAGACCTCGCGCTGGCTGCTGGCCCGCGCCTGGACCGTCGAGCGCAACAAGCGCGGCGACCGCCAGGGCGCCGCACAACTGGCCAACTGGCTGAACGTGCTGCTGGCCGAAGAAGCCAAGGCCCTGAACCTGCCGCTGTACCATCGCCAGCCGGAAGACCTGGCCGAGCAGCTGCCGCGCATCGAACGCCTGCTGGCATGGCTGCACCACGCCCGCCAGGTGCTGGAGAGCCCGGATCTGGACCGCCTGTTCGGCGAGCTGAACAAGCTGCACGAACTGGCCAACCTGCCAATCAGCGACGAAGTGCTCGAAGCCCGCGTCCACCAGGCCATGGCCGTGTTCCAGAGCCGTGGCTGGAAGCACCTGCTGCGCAAGTAAGGCTCAAGGCAGTACCGGCAGACTCGTCGTGGACTTGATTTCGGACAAGGCCACGGTCGAGTTGACCTCCTGGATCCCCGGCACCATCGACAGCTTTTCGAAGAAGAACCGTTCGTAGGCTTCGATGTCCGGGGTGACAATACGCAGCAGAAAGTCCACTGCGCCCATCAGTACATAACACTCCAGCACTTCCGGAAAGCCGCGGATCGCCTCGGTGAACTCGGTGAAGTTGGAGCGCCCGTGGGCGTTGAGTTTGACCTCGGCGAAAATCTGCGTGTTCAAGCCGATCTTCTTGCGATCCAGCAGGGTCACTTGGGCGCGAATCACCCCCTCCTCTTTCAAGCGCTGGATGCGCCGCCAGCAAGGCGATTGCGACAAGCCCACGCGCTCGGCGATCTGCGCACTGGAGAGCGAGGCGTCGTCCTGCAACAAGGCCAGGATGCGCCGGTCATAGGCGTCCAACTCGCTATGCATGATTATTTCTCCACAATGGATAGCTACGAATTGAATTATTCAATAAGTGGCAATATTGCACGATCATAGAGAAGAAATACCCTGACCTGCATGTAAAAATTTCTCCACTTTCTTCGGAGAATCCCATGAGCGCTCTCGAACGGCTGGACAGCCCCCTCACACCCTTGCGCACCGATGTCTGGGCCGCCAGCAACGCGCACAGTGATGTCTGCTACCAACTGCAGGTAGAGGCCGAGCCCGACAGCCTGTGCCGGGTGCTCAACCTGTTTGCCCTGCAGTTCCTGGTGCCGCATCGGCTGAATGTCGAGCAACAGGATGACCTGCTCAGTGTCGAGATCGGCATCAGCGGCCTGAGCTGGCACCGCGCCGAGCTGATTGCACAAAAAATGCGCAACCTGATCTGCGTAACCGAGGTGCAGTTGAGCCAGCCCGGTAAAGCCTGGTAACCCTTGTTCTCGCGAAAGGCTCAGCTCAGCGGCTAACCTTGCTCAGGCCACCACTGTCGGCGGCGCGGCAAGGAAGCCCGCATGACCAACCCCAATGAAGATCGCTGGCTTGACCTCGACACCTTGCTTGCCGAGTTGCTCGCCGAACAACGCATCAGCGCGGTCGATCGCAGCAACTGCACACCGCTGCAGCACGACCAGCACCCGCTCGAATGGATCGCCAGCCAGCAGCTTGCCGACCTGCGCAATCCCGGCCAATGCCTGGACCTGGACGCCTTGTGCCAGTGGCAGGCAAAGCAGGCTGGCCAGCCTTACCTGCGTATCGATCCCCTGGAGACCGACCTTGCCCGGCTCACCGGCCTGATGTCCGCGGCCTTCGCCAGGCGTCACGGCATCCTCGCGGTGGCCGCCGATGCCAGCGGTGTCACCGTGGCCAGCGCGCAGCCCTATGTCCGCGCCTGGGAGGCGGACCTGGCCCAGGCGCTGCAACGGCCGATCAAGCGGGTGCTGGCCAGCCCCGTGCAGATCCGCCAGCTCAGCCAGACGTTCTTCCAGGTCGCCCAATCGGTCAGCGGCGCCAGTCAGCAACAGTCGGTACCGATCGCGGCGGGCAATCTTGAACAATTGCTTGAAGTCGGCAGCCGCGCCAACGAGGTTCAAGCCAACGATGCGCATATCGTCAGCATCGTTGACTGGCTGTTGCAGTACGCCTTCGAACAGCGCGCCAGCGATATCCACCTCGAACCGCGACGTGAACAGGGCCAGTTGCGTTTTCGCATCGACGGCGTGCTGCACCCGGTCTACCAGTTCCCGGCGCCGGTGACCCTGGCGGTGGTCAGCCGCCTGAAAAGCCTGGGGCGCATGAATGTCGCGGAAAAACGCCGCCCCCAGGACGGCCGGATCAAAACCCGCCTGCCCGATGGCGAGGAGGTCGAGCTACGGCTGTCGACCCTGCCCACCACGTTTGGCGAAAAGCTGGTGTTGAGAGTCTTCGACCCGCAGCTGCTGCACCAGGACTTTGCCCAACTGGGCCTCGGCGCAGCCGACCTCAAGCGCTGGCTGGCCATGCTCGGCCAGCGCCACGGCATCATCCTGGTCACCGGGCCCACCGGCTCGGGCAAGACCAGCACCCTTTACGCCAGCCTCAAGCACCTGGCCACCCCGCAGATCAACCTGTGTACCGTCGAAGACCCGATCGAAATGGTTGAACCCGCGTTCAACCAACTACAAGTACAACCGGCCATCAACCTGGACTTTGCCGCCGGTACCCGGGCGCTGCTGCGCCAGGACCCGGATGTCATCATGATCGGCGAGATACGCGACCTGGAAACCGCTGAAGTGGCGATCCAGGCCGCCCTGACCGGGCACCTGGTGCTCTCGACCCTGCACACCAACGATGCCTGCAGCGCTATCACCCGCTTGCTGGAACTGGGCATTGCGCCCTATCTGCTTAAAGCCAGCCTGATCGGGGTCATGGCCCAACGCCTGGTACGCACCCTGTGTGACCATTGCAAGGCCGCGCCAACAGCGCCGATGCACAGCCATCAAGCGGTGGGCTGTGGTGAATGCCGGCAGACCGGGTATCACGGTCGCAGTGCGATCTTCGAACTGCTGGGCATCAGTGATGCACTCAAAGCTCGAATCGAGCCCGACCTCGATCTGCTCGCCTTGCGCCGACTGGCGCTTGATGAGGGCATGCTCAGCCTCAAGCACAGCGGCGCCGAGAAGGTTGCCGCAGGGCAGACAACCGAGGCCGAAGTGCTTCGCGTCATCGCTTGAAGCAGGTGCCAAACCTTTATCTGGCCAGGGAACTAGATCCACATAAACCCAATCAAAGGCCCCAGTTCACCTCAGTTGGAGTCACCTTAATGCGTTTCAAGTTTGCAGTCGCAACCCTTGCCCTGCTCTCCCTGCCGGTTGGATCTGCCATGGCCGATACCTTCTGGCGCAACGTCATCTCTTCCGGCGCCACCACCGCGTCCTCTTACCTGACCTCCAAGGACCACAAGCTGGTCGTGGCTGCCCAGGATGATGCCGGCAGCTTTGTCGCCAGCGAAGGCGCGATTCGCGGCCCGTACCTGGAAGCGGCGATGCAGAAAGTCCGCGCCGACAACCCGGGCCTGAAAGTCAGTGACATGGAACTGGCCAATGCGATCCTGGCCAAGAACGCGGTAGCCAGCGAGTAAACTGTGGGAGCGGATGAATCCGCTCCCACCTCCTACCAAAGCCTCAGCGGTAATCATCCACCGGCACACAGGCACAGAACAGATTCCGGTCGCCATACACGTTGTCGACCCGGTTCACCGCCGGCCAGTACTTGTGCATCCGCGCATGGGCACTGGGCGCCACGCCCTGGGCAATGCTGTAGGGCCGCTCCCACACGCCCAGCACATCCTCAAGCGTATGCGGCGCATGCTTGAGCGGATTATCTTCTGCCGGCCAGTTACCTTCCTGAACTTCGCGGATCTCGGCACGAATGCTCAGCATTGCCTCGACAAAGCGATCCAGTTCGGCCTTGGATTCGCTCTCGGTCGGTTCGACCATCAAAGTGCCCGGCACCGGGAATGACATGGTCGGTGCATGGAAGCCGTAGTCCATCAAACGCTTGGCCACATCCTCTTCGGAAATGCCGGTCAGGGCTTTCAGCGGACGCAGGTCAAGAATGCACTCATGTGCCACCCGCTCGTTTCGGCCGCGATAAAGCACCGGGAAGGCACCGCCCAACTGCTCGGCCAGGTAGTTGGCCGACAGTATCGCCACCTCACTGGCATCGGCCAGTTGCGGGCCCATCATGGCGATGTACATCCAGCTGATCGGCAAGATGCTCGCGCTGCCCCAGGGCGCAGCGCTGACCGCCGTGTTTTGCGGGTCCGGGCCGGGCAGCGGGACCACCGGATGGCTGGCCACAAAAGGCGCCAGGTGCGCCCGCAGACCAATCGGGCCCATGCCCGGGCCACCGCCGCCATGGGGAATACAGAACGTCTTGTGCAGGTTCATGTGCGACACGTCGGCACCAATATCCGCTGGCCGCGCCAAGCCGACCTGGGCATTGAGGTTGGCACCGTCCATGTACACCTGGCCGCCGTGCTTGTGGATAACTTCGCAGATCTCGCTGATGCCCTCTTCGTACACGCCGTGTGTCGATGGATAGGTGGCCATCAGGCACGACAGCTTCTCGCCGGCTGCTTGCGCCTTGGCCTTGAGGTCGGCCAGGTCGACGTTGCCGGCCTGGTCGCACTCGACGATCACCACCTGCATGCCGGCCATCTGTGCAGAGGCCGGGTTGGTGCCGTGGGCCGAGGCCGGGATCAGGCAGATATCGCGCTGGGGCTGGTGACGGCTGCGGTGATACTTGGCGATTGCCATCAGCCCGGCGTACTCGCCCTGGGCGCCAGAGTTGGGCTGCATGCAGATGGCATCGAAGCCGGTGATCGCACACAACCAGCTTTCCAGTTCGTCGATCATCGCCTTGTAACCCTGCACCTGTGCAGCCGGCGCAAAGGGGTGCAGCAGGGCAAAACCGGGCCAGGTGATCGGAATCATCTCGCTGCTGGCATTAAGTTTCATGGTGCACGAACCCAGCGGGATCATCGACTGGTTCAGCGCCAGGTCCTTGTTCTCCAGCTGCTTGAGGTAACGCAGCATCTCGGTTTCGCTGTGGTGCAGGTTGAATACCGGGTGGCTGAGAAAGGCCGAGCGCCGCACCAGCGCCGGCGGAATGCCTTCAGGCTGCGCCAGGGCATCCAGTGCGGCGATATCCAGGCCATGGTCGGCACCGAGGAAGATATCGAACAGGCGCATGACTGTGCTTTCATCGCAGGTCTCGTCGAGGCTCACGCCCAGTTGCCCACGGCCGAGAATCCGCAGGTTGATCTGCGCCGCCTCGGCGCTTTCGATGATTGCCGTCTGGCTACCGCCGACGTCCAGGGTCAGGGTGTCGAAGAAGTGTTCGTTGAGCCGCTTGATGCCCTTGCTCTCCAGGCCCGCAGCGAGGACGAAGGTCAGCGCATGCACGCGCTGGGCAATGCGTTGCAAGCCTTCCGGGCCGTGGTACACCGCATAGAACGCGGCGATGTTGGCCAGCAGTACCTGGGCGGTACAGATGTTGGAGTTGGCCTTCTCGCGGCGAATGTGTTGCTCACGGGTCTGCAAGGCCATGCGCAGCGCAGTGTTGCCGCGGGCATCCTTGGACACGCCAATGATGCGCCCGGGCATGGCCCGCTTGAACTCGTCCCGACAGGCAAAATACGCCGCATGCGGGCCACCAAAGCCCATGGGCACGCCAAAACGCTGGGACGAGCCGAGCACCACGTCGGCGCCCTGCTCGCCCGGCGGCATCAGCATCACCAGGCTGAGCAGGTCGGCCGCTACGCAAGCCAGCGCCTGCTGGGCATGCAACTGCGTCACCAGCGGGCGCAGGTCGCGCACTTCGCCATGGGTGTCGGGGTACTGCAGCAGAGCCCCGAATACCTGGTACTTGGCGAGGTTATCCACAGCGTCGATGACCAGCTCAAAACCGAAGCCCTCGGCACGGGTCTGCAGCACCGAGAGGGTTTGCGGGTGGCAGTGTTCATCAGCGAAGAACACATTGCTTCTCGACTTGGCCACGCGCTTGGCCAGGGCCATGGCTTCCGCCGCAGCGGTGGCTTCGTCGAGTAACGAGGCGTTGGCCAGGTCAAGGCCGGTGAGGTCGATGATCATCTGCTGGAAATTGAGCAAGGCTTCCAGGCGGCCCTGGGCAATTTCCGGTTGATACGGGGTATAGGCGGTGTACCAGCCCGGGTTTTCCAGGACGTTACGCAAAATGACAGTGGGGGTGACGGTACCGTGGTAGCCCATGCCGATCAGGCTGGTCCACACCTGGTTCTGCTCGGCATACCCCTTGAGCCTGGCCAGGGCGGCCTGCTCATCGAGGGCATCAGGAAGCTCCAGCGGCCGGTTCAGACGGATGCCCGGCGGCACGGTCTGTTCGATCAGCTCGCGGCGGCTGCCAACCCCGAGGGTGGCGAGCATGGCCTGCTGCTCCGAGGCATCGGGCCCCAGGTGGCGACGCAGGAAAGGATTGCGGTCTTGCAGTTGGCTCAGGGACGGCGACTGGGACATAGCGGCTCTCTCTTCCTCGACCAAGCCTCGGGCGCTGGAGGCATATTGAGTCTAGGAAGAGATTGCCGCTTGCGTGAAACTATTCGCCGATGGCGGCTTTGTAACCGGCGGCGTCGAGCAGTTTGTCCAGCTCGGCCTTGTCGCTTGGCTTGAGCTTGAAGATCCAGCTGTCATAGGGCGCGGAGTTGAGCGACTCGGGGCTGTCGGCCAGCGCCTCGTTGACTGCGATCACTTCACCGCTGACCGGTGCGTAGATGTCCGAAGCGGCCTTGACCGACTCGACCACGCCCGCCGCATCGCCGGCAGCGAAGACCTTGCCAATTTCCGCCAGCTCGACGAACACCACGTCACCCAGGGCTTCCTGGGCATGGTCGCTGATCCCGACAGTCACGGTGCCATCGGCTTCCAGCCGGGCCCACTCGTGGCTTTCGGCAAAACGCAGGTCGGCGGGGATATTGCTCATCATTGTTGTCCTCGATTGGGTCAGCGGTTGGCCCGCCAGAATAGGTTCAGATCAGGATCTTGCCATGGCGCACGAAGGTCGGCTTGACCACCCGCACCGGGTACCACTTGCCACGAATTTCTACCTCGGCACGATCGGCAGTCGCCATCGGCACCCGCGCCAGGGCAATGGATTTGCTCAGCGTAGGAGAGAAACTACCACTGGTGATCTCCCCTTCGCCAATCCCGGCGACGCGGACCACCTGGTGCGCGCGTAAAACCCCGCGTTCTTCGAGCACCAGGCCGACCAGTTTCTGCTCGACGCCATGCTCGATTTCTTTTAGCAAACCTTTGCGACCAATGAAATCACGCTCAGCCGGCTCCCAGGCGATGCTCCAGCCCAGGTTCGAGGTCAGCGGCGTGTGGGCTTCGTCGATGTCCTGGCCATACAGGTTCATCCCCGCTTCCAGGCGCAGGGTGTCGCGCGCGCCGAGACCGCTCGGGGCGATGCCGGCGCCGACCAGGTCGTTGAAGAACGCCGGGGCCTGTAGCGCCGGGAAGATGATTTCCAGGCCATCCTCACCGGTGTAACCGGTGCGGGCGATGAACCAGTCACCGTCGGCCAGGCCTTCGAAGGGCTTGAGTTCACGGATCAGCGCGGCGCGAGCGGCGGTCACCAGTTCAGCGACCTTTTCCCGTGCTTGCGGGCCCTGGATGGCCAGGATGGCCAGCTCCGGGCGCTCGCTCAGCTCGACCTCGAAACCGATCATCCGTGCCTGCAGCCAGGCCAGGTCCTTGTCGCGGGTCGAGGCGTTGACCACCAGGCGGTAACCGTCGTCGCAGCGGTAGACGATCATGTCATCGATAACCCCGCCCTGCTCGTTGAGCATGGTGCTGTACAGGGCCTTGCCGGTGGCATTCAGACGATCGACATCGTTGGCCAACACATGCTGCAGCCAGACGCCGGCCTGGGCACCGCGAACATCGATCACGGTCATATGGGATACATCGAATACGCCGCAGGCCTGGCGCACCTGATGGTGCTCCTCGACTTGCGAACCATAATGCAGGGGCATATCCCAACCGCCAAAATCGACCATCTTGGCGCCAAGGGCCAAGTGCAGGTCATAAAGAGGCGTACGCTGTCCCATGGGTTTCTCCTTCCGGGCGTGGCGAGGCTACGGCGGCTGGCAGCGTTGCAGCTACCCGGTCTGTAGGACCGGCCGCAGCGAATGCCGCGCATTGTAGCCGCAAGCTCGCAGGCTTACACCCTCAGCGCGTTTGACCCGGGTGCTGCGCCGAGCGTCGAATCAGGCCGATGACCGGCAACAGGCCGACCAGCACTAGGGTCAGCGCCGGCAGCGAAGCCCGCGACCACTCGCCCTCACTGGTCATCTCGAACACCCGTACCGCCAGCGTGTCCCAGCCAAACGGGCGCATCAGCAGAGTGGCCGGCATTTCCTTGAGCACGTCGACGAACACCAGCAGCGCCGCGCTCAATGCACCGGGTACCAGCAAGGGCAGATACACCTTGAAAAACAATCTTGGGCCACTCACGCCGAGACTACGGGACGCTTCCGGCAAAGATGGACGAATCCGCCCCAGGCTGTTTTCCAGTGGGCCGTAGGCCACAGCGATAAAACGCACCAGATAGGCCAGCAGCAAAGCCGACAGGCTACCGAGCAGCAGCGGCTTGCCCGCGCCACCCAGCCAGCTGGACAACGGCACCACCACCTGATTATCGAGGTAACTGAAAGCCAGCATGATCGACACCGCCAACACCGAGCCAGGCAAGGCATAGCCCAGGTTGGCCAGGCCAACGCCTGCACGAATTCCCGAGGTCGGCGCCTGTCGCCGGGCAAACGCCAGCACCAGGGCAACACAGACGGTAATCAGCGCCGCCATGCCGCCCAGATAGAGGGTATGCAGGATCAGGCCAGCATAGCGCTCGTCGAGATCGAAACGCCCGCGCTGCCAGAACCACACCAACAACTGCAGCATCGGCACCACGAAGGCACAGGCGAATACCAGCAGGCACCAGCTGCTGGCGGCCAGCGCCTTGATGCCATGCAAGTGATACAGCGCTTTGCCCCGCGGCCGTTCGTTGCTACTGCGCACGGCGCCACGGGCACGACGCTCGCCGTACAGCACCAGCATCACCGCCAACAACAGCAGGCTGGCCAGCTGGGCAGCACTGGAGAGGCTGAAGAAGCCGTACCAGGTCTTGTAGATGGCGGTGGTGAAGGTGTCGAAGTTGAACACCGACACTGCGCCAAAATCCGCCAGGGTCTCCATCAACGCCAACGCCACCCCGGCGCCGATGGCCGGCCGTGCCATGGGCATGGCGACCCGCCAGAATGCCTGCAAGGGTGAAAGCCCCAGCACCCTTGCCGCTTCCATCAGGCCTTTGCCCTGAGCCAGGAAGGCGTTACGCGCCAGCAGATAGACATACGGGTAAAACACCAGCACCAGCACGGTGATCACCCCGCCGGTGGAGCGCACCCGTGGCAAGCGCATGGGCCCGAACCACTCGCGCAGCAGGGTTTGCACCGGACCGGCGAAATCCAGCAGGCCAACGAACACGAACGCCAGCACATAGGCCGGAATCGCGAAGGGCAGCATCAGGGCCCAGTCGAGCCAGCGCCGCCCGGGGAACTCGCACAGGCTGGTAAGCCAGGCCAGGCTCACCCCCAGCACCGACACGCCAACGCCCACACCGAGGATCAACGTCAGGGTGTTACCCAGCAGCCGGCTCATCTGGGTGTCGAGCAGATGCGACCAGATCTGCATGTCGACCGCCTGCCAGGACAACAGCAGCACGCTCAGCGGCAGCAGCACCAGGGCGGCGATGGCGAAGACCAGTGGGTACCAACGGCGTTGGGCGGGGTGGGCCAAAAGTGAAATCTCTATGGGAATGATTGCGACCGCGTTGCGGTCGATCGCTGGCAAGCCAGCTCCCACAGTGAAAAGAGAGCACCGCTATCCCTGTGGGAGCTGGCTTGCCAGCGATTGGGGCCCGATAGGGCCCCAAAAGGATATAGCCTTGTGCTTAGTTCCAGCCAGCCCGATCCATCAGGCGGATGGCTTCGGCCTGGCGTTTGCCGGCCACTTCCACAGGGATGGTGTCAGCTTTGAACGTGCCCCAGGCGGCCACTTCTTCGGAAGGTGCCACTGCCGGGTTGGCCGGGAACTCCTGGTTCACGCCGGCAAAGATCTTCTGTGCGTGTTCACCGGTCATCCATTCGACCAGCTTCTTCGCCGCCTCAGGATGCGGCGCGTATTTGGTCAGGCCGATACCCGAAAGGTTGACGTGCACGCCACGGTCGGCCTGGTTAGGCCAGAACAGCTTGACTGCCAGCTTGGGGTTTTCCTTGTGCAGGCGGCCGTAGTAGTAGGTGTTGACGATACCGACGTCGCACTGGCCGGCGTTGATTGCCTGCAGCAAGGCGGTGTCATCGGAGAATACATCAGTGGACAGGTTGTTGACCCAGCCCTTGATGATCTCTTCGGTCTTCTGCTCGCCGTGGGTTTCGATCAGGGTGGCGGTCAGCGACTGGTTATAGACTTTCTTCGCCGTGCGCAGGCACAGGCGCCCTTCCCAGTTCTTGTCGGCCAACGCCTCGTAGGTGCTCAGCTCTTCGGGCTTGACCCGGTCGGTGGAGTAGGCGATGGTCCGCGCGCGCAGGCTCAGGCCGGTCCAGTCATGGGACGAGGCGCGGTATTGGGCCGGGATGTTCTTGTCGATGATGTCTGACTTGATCGGCTGCAGAATGCCCATCTGCTCGGCTTGCCAGAGATTGCCGGCATCGACGGTGAGCAGCAGGTCGGCGGTGGCGTTCTTGCCCTCGGCCTTGATGCGCTGCATCAGCGGCGCTTCCTTGTCGGTGATGAACTTGATCTTCACCCCGGTCTCTTTGGTGTAGGCGTCGAACACCGGCTTGATCAACTCGTCGATGCGCGAGGAATACACCACCACCTCGTCCGCCGCCTGGGCGGCTGTGCCGAACAGGGTCAGAGCCAGAGCGGCCAGTACGTGCTTGCGTGGCAACATGGTGCGGTCCTCGGAGTTCAAGAGAGGCGCAAATGGTAGTTAATCCCATTTGCCTTCTCAACTGAACTCACAAGGGAGGAGTTACCAGATGTTGCGAAACCTCAGGCCCGCGCCAGTTCCGGCAGATCACCGCTCAAGCCCAGGGCTTGGCGCACGAACAAGGCTTTGGCTTCAGGCAGTTGCTCGACCCATTTCAGGCCGCTGTTGCGTAGCCAGCGCAGCGGCAGCGGATCAGCCTGGAACAGGCGCTCGAACCCTTCCATCGCCGCCATCAGCGCCAGGTTGTGCGGCATGCGCCGACGCTCGAAGCGGCTTAGCACACGAACATCGGCCAGGCGCTCGCCCCGCTCGTAGGCGTGCTGCAGCTCCTCGGCCAGTACCGCAGCATCGAGAAAGCCAAGGTTGACGCCTTGCCCGGCCAACGGGTGAATGGTGTGTGCAGCATCGCCGATCAACGCCAGGCCTTCGGCCACGTAGCGTTTGGCGTGACGCTGGCGCAGCGGCACACAAACCCGTGGGTCGGCCTGCAGCACGCCGCCCAGGCGCCCTTCGAAGGCGCGCTCAAGCTCGGCGCAGAACGCTTCGTCGCTCAAGGCCATCAGGTGTTCGGCCTGCTCCGGCGTGGTCGACCAGACGATCGAGCACCAATCCTGTTGACCATCGCGCAGCAATGGCAGGAACGCCAGCGGCCCCTCGTCGGTAAAGCGCTGCCAGGCAGTCGCTTGATGGGGCTGGGCGCAACGCACGCTGGTGACGATGGCGTGGTGCAGGTAATCCCACTCGCGCGTCTCACAGCCGGTCAGGCGGCGCACCGCCGAGTTGGCACCGTCAGCGGCGATCACCAACGGCGCACGCAAGGTGCGACCGTCGGCCAGGGTCAGCAGCCAGTCGTCGCCGGAGCGGCGCATCTGCTCCAGGCGGGCATTGGCCAGCAGGCCGATTTCGCTGTCGTGCAGGCGCTCCAGCAGGCCATCCTGCACCACCCGGTTCTCGACAATATGACCGAGCACCTCGGCATGCACGCTGGCGGCCGAGAAATGGATCTGGCCAGTGCCGCTGCCGTCCCACACACGCATGTCCGAGTAGGGGCTCAAGCGCCGTTCGCCGATCCCCTGCCAGGCGCCCAGGCGCTCGAGGATGCGCTGGCTGGCCGCCGACAAGGCGCTGACCCGCGGCTCGAATGCCGACTGCTGGTCAAAGGGCTTGATCGACAACGGGCTGCCATCGAGCAAGAGGATTTCCAGGCCGCTGTGCTGCAACGCCAGGGCCAGAGCGCTGCCGACCATACCGGCACCGACAATCAACAGATCTGCGCGCATTTCCATGCCTTAAGCCTGTCTCGCTTGCGGCTTGAGCCGCACGTAAAGGGTTTTGTCGACCCGCGCCACCAGCTCACCGGCAGCGTCGCGGATATCGACCTGAAGTCGTGGCAGGTACTTTTTGCCGCCGGCGGTGTGCTGGCGGATGTCATCAAGCAGGGCATCGTCGATGCGCAGTTCGGCGAACACCGGGCCCTTGCCCGGGGACACGAAATCGATGCTGGCGGCCTTGTCCCAGACGATGTACTCACGTCCGAGCAGTTCCATCAGCATGAGCATGTAGAACGGGTCGACCATCGAATACAGGCTGCCGCCGAACTGGGTGCCGACGTAGTTGCGGTTGAACCAGCGCAGGCCCATGCGCACGCGAATGTGGCGCAGGTCGGGGCTGACGCTGAGCACGCGGATGCCCGCGCCCAGGTACGGCGGGTAGAGGTTCAGCAGCCAGCGCAGCCTGCGCGCTCGCCGGGCCAGTTTGCGCGGGTCGCTCATGTTCAGTTCCGCGGGTCCGGACGGGTGCCCAGGCCCATGGCCTGGCGGGCGAACCAGCGTTTGGCCGGGGGCAGCAAGTCGAGGCCAAGCAGGCCCAGGTTGCGGCCGGTCGCCACCAGCGGTTGGGCACTGCCGAACAGGCGGGTTACGCGATCGGAGAAGCCCACGGTCAGGTCCTGATCCAGGCGCTGGCGCTCGCGGTAGGCCTGCAGGGTGGCAAAGTCACCTGGCAAGCTGGGATTGGCCAGCAAGCCTTCGGCCAGCGACTGCACATCGCGCAGTGACAGGTTGAAACCCTGCCCGGCAATCGGGTGCAGGCTGTGAGCGGCGTTACCGAGTACCACCAGGTGCGGGCGCACCTGCTCCTGGGCCTCGATCAGCGACAACGGATAGAGGTGCCGGGCACCGACTTGGCGCAAGGTGCCCAGGCGGTAGCCAAACACGTCCTGCAGTTCGCTGAGAAAGCTACGCTCGTCCAGCTCGGCCAGGCGCTTGGCGTCCATCCCGGCGCGGGTCCAGACCAGCGCGCAGCGGTTTTCCGGCAGCGGCAGCAAGGCCATCGGCCCTTCGTCGGTGAAGCGCTCGAAGGCCTGGCCGCAATGGGCTTCGCTCGGGGTGATGTTGGCGATCAGTGCGCTCTGGTTGTACGGCCGCTGGCTGACATGAATGCCCAGTTGCTCGCGCAGGCCGGAACGGCCACCATCGGCCAGTACCGCGAGGTCGCATTCGAGCGTGGTGTCGTCGTTGAGCGCCAGTCGATAGCCATCCTCCAGCGCCTGCATGGCGGTGACTTCCGCCGGGCAGCGCCAGCTCACCACTTCGGCGTCCAGGCCCTGCCACAGGCACTGACCGAGCCAGGCGTTCTCGACCACATAGCCGAGCGCTGGCACGCCTTCTTCCAACGCATCCAGGCGCGTTGCGCCAAAACGGCCACGGTCGGAGACCTGGATCTGGCGGATCGGCTCGGCGCGACGGCTGATCGGTTGCCACAACCCTAAACGTTCATAGATTTGTCGGGTACCGAAGGACAACGCCGAAGAACGTGCGTCATAGCTCGGCTGAAAACTATCACCGGGAGCAAAGGGTTCGATCAGCAGGATCTTCCAGCCACGCGCCTTGGCCCCGGCCTGCAGGGCCAGGGCCAGGCTGGCGCCGACCAGGCCGCCGCCAATGATTGCCAGATTGACCCGGCTCATGCCGCTGCACTGCGCGCGGCAGCCATCAAGGCTTCGATTTCGGCGACCGTCTTGGGTACGCCTGAGGTCAGGATTTCACAGCCCTGCTTGGTTACCACTACGTCATCCTCGATTCGCACACCGATGCCGCGCCATTTTTTCGCGACACTCTGGTTATCGGCACCGATATAGATGCCCGGTTCCACGGTCAAGGCCATGCCCGGCTCGAGCACCCGCCACTGGCCGCCGACCTTGTACTCGCCGACATCGTGCACATCCATACCCAGCCAGTGCCCGGCACGGTGCATGTAGAAGGCCCGGTAGGCTTCGCTTTCAATCAGTTCCTGCACCTGCCCCTTGAGCAGGCCCAACTCCACCAGGCCTTCGGTGATCACTTGTACCGTGGCTTCGTGGGCGTGGTTCCAGTGCTTGCCCGGGGCGATGACCGTAAAGGCCGCTTCCTGGGCTTTCAACACCAGCTCGTAGATCGCCTTCTGCTCCGGCGAAAAACGCCCGCTGACCGGGAAGGTACGGGTGATGTCACTGGCGTAGCAGTCGATCTCGCAACCGGCGTCGATCAACACCAGGTCACCGTCCTTGAGCGGCGCGTCGTTCTCCTGGTAATGCAGAATGCAGCTGTTGCGCCCGGCGGCGACGATCGAGCCGTAGGCGGGCATCTTCGCTCCGCCCTTGCGGAACTCGTAGTCCAGCTCGGCTTCCAGGCTGTACTCGCGCAAACCGGCGCGGCAAGCCTGCATCGCCCGGACATGGGCACGCGCGGAAATCGCCGCAGCCTCGCGCATCACCTTCACTTCCGCCGCCGATTTATACAGGCGCATGTCGTGCAGCAGATGATCCAGGGCAACGAATTCGTTCGGCGGCTGGGCGCCGAGGCGCGCCTTGGAACGGATCACGTTGATCCACTCCATCAGGTGACGGTCGAACTCGGGGTTGCTGCCCATGGCCGAATACACCCGGTCACGGCCTTCGATCAGGCCGGGGAGGATGTCGTCGATATCGGTGATAGGGAAGGCATCATCAGCGCCGAAGTCGCGGATCGCCCCTTCCTGGCCGGCGCGCAGGCCATCCCAGAGCTCGCGCTCGGGATTGCGCTCGCGGCAGAACAACACGTATTCACCGTGCTCGCGCCCGGGGATCAGGGCGATCACCGCCTCGGGCTCGGGGAAACCGCTCAGGTACTGGAAGTCGCTGTCCTGGCGGTACACATGCTCGACGTCGCGGTTGCGGATGGCAACCGCGGCGGCGGGCAGGATGGCGATGCTGTTGGGTTCCATCTGCGCCATCAGCGCCTTGCGTCGACGGGCGTATTCCGACTTGGGGATGTGGCTCATGGGCAGTGGCAGTCCTGGTTGATCAGTGCAGCGAAGGTTTGGCCGCAGGCTCGACCGGCTGTTTTGCCAGTTCTGTGTAAAGCAGCAGCGGGGCGACGCGCAGGTATTCCATGACTTCCATATAGTCGTTTTCGCCGTCTTCGGATTCTTCCAGGGCGTCCTGAACCTGGGAGATCGCATCCAGGTCCTGCAGGACTTCCTTGGCTTCACCGCTCAGGGTCAGGCCAGCCGAGTTCAAGCCGAAGCCATACAGGAAGCCCTTGCACCACTCGCCCAGAGCAGCAGCCCGCTCGGCCAATGGCGCTTCATCACCGGGCAGCAGCAACACGACAGTGATATCGTCACCGGCGAGTTCGCCCTTGACCATCTCCTGCAGGCCGATCAAAGCGTTACGAACGTTGTCTGCCGGATCGTTTTCCAGCAGGTGCGCAGCATCGGCCAACCATGCCTCGGCATCGAAGCCGGCACCGGCGCAACTGCGCCCGAGCAACAGCCCGTGCAGTTCGGCAGGGGAAACAGGATGCCCGTTGCTGCTGAGCAAGGTGGCGAAAGCGGTGTACGGCGAATTGGTATTGGGCATGGGCAACTAGGCGCCAGACGGCGCAATGACTAGAATGAAGACCTTGTATCCTAGCACCGGCAGGCGCGCCAAGACCATCGACGCGGCCAACTCCGAGCCGGCCAGGGCATAAACCGGGCAACCACCCGCACGACCGAATCGAGTGGCAACCAATGCAAGAGAACGATCTGCAAGCGCTGATGGGCCGATTCGAACTGCTGATTGAGCGGGTCGAGCAACTAAAACGGCAAAACGCACTCTTATTAGCTCAGGAAAAATCCTGGCGCGAAGAGCGCGCCCACCTCATCGAAAAAAATGAAATCGCCCGGCGTAAGGTCGAATCGATGATTTTGCGACTCAAGGCCCTGGAGCAAGACTCATGAGCTCAAGCAATAGCGTCACCGTTCAGATCCTCGACAAAGAGTATTCGATCATCTGTCCGCCGGAAGAACGCAGCAACCTGGTCAGCGCCGCGCGCTACCTGGACGGCAAGATGCGCGAGATCCGCAGCAGCGGCAAAGTCATCGGCGCCGACCGGATTGCCGTGATGGCCGCGCTGAACATCACCCACGACCTGCTGCACAACCAGGAACGTCCGGATGTGCCGGCGGGCGGCGCCACCCGTGAACAGGTGCGCGACCTGCTCGAGCGGGTCGATCAGGCATTGGCCGACGATCAAGATTCAAAAAAGGGTTGAGTGTCGGTATACTTGCGCCACTCCCTGGAGTGCTTGCCAGTCGGTCATGTCCCTGAGCCGATACGCACAACCACGGGGGTTGCACGTGGGGCCGGTGTGCATGTCCGCTTGACGGAAAGCCTTAACGCCTCCTGCAATCTCCACCTTGAACTTTCGGGTTCAAGGGCTACACCGACAGCGGTTCGTCGGGGAGCCTGAATTCTTTGCCCGCCCTTCTGCGCGGGCAATCGAGCTGTCACCCACAGGTGGCAGCCCTCTCTGGGACCGCCCGTGCCATGACCGACACCGCGCCGCTTACCCGCCCCCAACTTCGCCGCCTGCTACGTGACGCCCGCCGCGCCTTGACGCCGGCCGAGCAACGTCAGGCAGCCCGTGGCCTGTACCGCCAGCTCGCGCAGCACCCGCTGTTTCGCCGGGCCAGACATATTGCCCTGTACCTGCCCAACGATTGCGAGATCGACCCAGGCCTGTTGATGCGCGAAGCTCAGCGCCGCGGCAAGCACACCTATCTACCGGTGCTGCACGCCTGGCCAAAAACCAAGATGGTCTTTCAGCGCATCGACGCCGGCGAGAAGCTGCGGCCCAACCGTTTCCGCATCCCCGAGCCGCACATCAGCCTGGCCCGGCAACGGCCGATCTGGGCGCTGGACCTGATCCTGCTGCCGCTGGTGGGGTTTGACGAAGTGGGTGGCCGGCTGGGCATGGGCGGCGGCTTCTATGACCGCAGCCTGGCCTATCAGGCTCGCCGCAAAGCCTGGAAGAAGCCCTTGCTGCTGGGCCTGGCGCATGAATGCCAGAAGGTTGAGCGACTGGCGCAAGCCAGTTGGGATGTGCCGCTGCAGGGGACGGTCTCGGACCGTGGCTGGTACCTGGCACCCGCGTGATGGGCGCCAGCAAAGCAATCAACGCTGTTGCGGATTGACCGGTACTTCGTAGGGGGCGTCGAGTTTGCGTTCCCAAAGGCTTTGCGCATAGCCGGTAGTGACAACACCCAAACCGAACAGAAACACCAGAATCCAGAGCAAATCCGGTTTGCGATTCATCGATTGCCCCCCTCAGGCAAACTGATCACGTTGTCAGCAACGATTTTGTTGTTGCAGCAGCGTCAAGCTTAAAATGCGCGCATTCTCCGACAACCTGAGGCGACACGCAAACGTTGACGCCAACCGACCGTCGGTTTCCTGAAACAGGTTATTTCAAACATTGTCTGGAGCACCACCCATGGCCTACTGGCTGATGAAATCCGAGCCCGACGAACTCTCGATCAAGGACCTCGCGCGGCTGGGCGAAGCCCGCTGGGATGGCGTGCGCAATTACCAGGCGCGTAACTTCTTGCGCACCATGGCGGTCGGTGACCAGTTCTTTTTCTACCATTCCAGCTGCCCGGAACCGGGCATTGCCGGCATCGCCCGGATCAGCGCCGCGGCCTACCCGGACCCTACCGCGCTTGACCCGCAAAGCCATTACTTCGACGCCAAGGCCAACGACGAGAAAAATCCCTGGAGCGCCGTGGACGTCGCCCACGTCGAAACCTTCGGCAAGGTCCTGCAACTGGGTTACCTCAAGCAACAAACCGCCCTGGCCGAACTGCCGCTGGTACAGAAAGGCAGCCGCTTGTCGGTGATGCCGGTAACCGCCGAACAATGGGCAGCGGTACTCGCACTGCGTTAAAGAGGGTAGGATTGCCGCTCATTTGACGAACATCAACGCACCAGGACCGGTGCGACGTCACAATTTGACGTTAATGCAGCAGGATGCCCAACCATGTCGATGAGCCAACACACGCCCAAACTCTTCGCCGGCGCCTTGATCGCCCTGCTCCTGGCCGCTGGCGGCCTGGGCTACTGGAAATCCCTGCATGACCGCCTGCCCGAAGGCTTGAGCATGGGCAATGGCCGGCTCGAAGCCACCGAAGTGCAAATCGCCAGCAAGATCCCCGGGCGCCTGGCCGAAGTGCTGGTCGACGAAGGCGACACGGTCGAACAGGGCCAGTTGCTTGCCCGCATCGACACCCGCACCCTCGAAGCCCAACGCAGCCAGGCCGAAGCCGAAGTGCTACGCGCCCGGGAAAACTACTCCGCCGCCCAGGCCACCGTGCAACTGCGCCAGAGCGAGCAACTGCTGGCCAGCCAGGAGCTCAAGCGCGTGCGCGAAATCTTCCAGCGCAAATACGCCAGCCAGCAACTGCTCGACCAGCAACAGGCCCGTTACGACACCAGCAACTCCGCAGTCGTCGCCGCCCGTGCACAACTGGCCGCGATCAAGGCCGCCATCGGCGCCGCCGAAGCCCAGGTCGCGCAACTGACCAGCGAGATCGACGACAGCAGCCTGCGCGCGCCGATCAACGGCGTGATCCAGCTACGCCTGGCCGAACCGGGTGAAGTGCTCGGCGCCGGCGGTCGTGTACTGATGCTGATCGACCCCAGCGATCAGTACATGAACCTCTACCTGCCCGCCTCCACCACCGGCCGCCTGACCGTTGGCGACCAGGCGCGCATCGTGCTCGACGCCCTGCCCGACCAGGCAATGCCTGCGAAGATTGCCTTCGTCGCAGCCAAGGCGCAGTTCACCCCCAAACAGGTGGAAACCCGTGACGAGCGCCAGAAGCTGGTGTTCCGGGTCAAGCTGCGCCTGACCGAACCGAGCGCTGTGCCCCAGGCCAAACCCGGCATGCCGGGCGCCGGCTATGTGCGCACCGCTAAAGTGGACTGGCCGGCCAACCTGCAATGAGCGCGCTGGCGCTGCAGGCCGAGGGCATCAGCCACCGCTACGCTGGGCTGAGTGCCCTGCAAGACATCGCTTTCAGCCTGCCGGCGGGCACCCGTTGCGGCCTGATCGGCCCGGATGGCGCCGGCAAGTCGAGCCTGCTCGGGCTGATCGCCGGGGTGAAGAAGCTGCAGAGCGGCGAGCTGCAGGTGCTCGGCGGCTCGATCCGCCAGCGCCGCCACCGTAACAGCCTGTACCCGCGCATCGCCTTCATGCCTCAAGGGCTGGGCAATAACTTGTACCCCGAGCTGTCGATCAGCGAGAACATCCGCTTCTTCGCCACCCTGTTCGGCCTTGGCGCCAGGGAGTGCGAGCAGCGCATGCACAACCTGCTGCTGGCCACCGACCTGCTGCGTTTTGCCGAACGCCCGGCGGGCAAGTTGTCTGGCGGCATGAAGCAGAAGCTCGGGCTGTGTTGCGCGCTGATCCACGAACCGGACTTGCTGATCCTCGACGAACCCACTACCGGCGTCGACCCGCTGTCGCGTCGACGCTTCTGGGAGCTGGTCGAACAGGTGCGCCAGGAGCGCCCGCAACTGACCTTGCTGGTGGCGACCGCCTACATGGAAGAGGCCGAACAGTTCGAGCACTGCCTGATGCTCGATCGCGGCCAACTGATCGCTGCGGGCTTGAGCGAAGAGCTGGCCGCCGCCACCGCCAGTCACAAGCTCGATGACGCCTTCACCCACTTCCAGGGCAACCGCCAGCGCAGCCAACAACCCTTGGTGATACCACCCCATGATAACGGCGATGCCGAGACCGCCATCGAAGCCCACGAACTGACCCTGCGCTTCGGTGATTTCACCGCCGTGAACAAGGTCAGCTTCGCCATCGGCCGAGGCGAAATCTTCGGTTTTCTCGGCTCCAACGGCTGCGGCAAGACCACCACCATGAAGGTGCTCACCGGCCTGATGCCGGCCAGCGAAGGCAGCGCCACGCTACTCGGCCGCCCAGTGAACGCCAAGGACCTGGCGACGCGCAAGCGGGTCGGCTTCATGTCGCAGAGTTTCTCCTTGTATGGCGAACTCAGCGTGCGGCAGAACCTGGAACTGCACGCACGGTTGTTCGACCTGCCCAAGGCCGAGAGCAGTCCGCGTATCGCCGAGTTGATCGAGCGCTTCGATCTTGGCGCCATCGCCGACCAGCAGTCCGGCGCCCTGCCCCTGGGCCTGCGCCAGCGCCTGTCATTGGCAGTGGCGGTGTTGCACCGCCCGGAAGTGCTGATCCTCGACGAACCCACCTCAGGCGTCGACCCAGCCGCCCGCGACGACTTCTGGCGCCTGCTGATCGAGCTGTCGCGGGATCAGGGGGTGACGATTTTCCTCTCCACCCACTTCATGAACGAAGCCCTGCGCTGCGACCGGATCTCCCTGATGCATGCCGGCAAGGTCCTGGCCTGCGACACCCCGGCGGCGCTGCAACAGCAATTTGCCGGCCAGACCCTGGAAGACGCCTTCGTCACCTGCCTGGAACAGGCGCAGGGCGCGGGCGAAGCGCCAACTGCCAGCGCTCAGCTCGACACGCCAGCCCAGGCGACGCCGTTGCACATGCGCCGAGGTTTCAGCCTCAAGCGCCTGTTCGCCGTCGCCACCCGTGAGGGCAAGGAACTGCTGCGAGACAAAGTGCGCCTGGCGTTTGCCCTGCTCGGCGCCCTGTTCATGATGGTGATCTTCGGCTATGGCATTTCCCTGGACGTGGAGAACCTCGCCTTCGCCGTGTATGACCAGGACCAGAGCCCGCAAAGCCGTGCCTATCTGGAGGCCTTTCGCGGCTCGCGCTACTTCGCCGAGCAGACGCCGATCGACGATGCCGCGCAGTTGCACAAACGCCTGCAGCGCTCGGAAATCAAACTGGCCCTGGAGATTCCGCCAGGCTTCGGCCGCGACCTGCACGCCGGGCGCCAGCCGGTGGTGGCGGCCTGGCTGGATGGCGGCATGCCGTTTCGCGCCGAAACCAGCCGCAACTATGTCGAGGCCGTGCACCAGGCCAACCTTGAGCAATTGGCGGCGCTGAGCAGCAAGGCTCAGCCAGGGCAAAGCCCGGTGCGCCTGGAAACCCGCTTTCGCTACAACCAGGATGTGGTCAGCGTGAATGCCATCGGCCCCGGGGTAATGGCGCTGATACTTGCCTTCATTCCGGCGATGCTCACCGCGCTGGGTATCGTGCGCGAGAAGGAACTGGGCTCGATCACCAACTTCTACGCCACGCCGCTGACGCGCCTGGAGTTCCTGCTCGGCAAGCAGGCGCCATACCTGGCGGTGAGCCTGATCAACCTGGCGCTGCTGGTGGCGATGAACCGCTGGCTGTTCGGCGTGCCATTCAAAGGCAGCGCCCTGGCCCTGGCCTGCGGCGGCTTGCTGTACCTGCTGGCGACCACCAGCCTGGGCCTGCTGATCTCGGCGTTCACCCGCACCCAGATCGCCGCGATCCTCGGCACCATGATCATCACCAGCCTGCCGACCATCCAGTTCTCCGGGCTGATCGTGCCGCGCTCTTCGCTCGAGGGTGCTGCGGCCTTGATGGGCCAGTTGTTCCCGGCCGGGTATTTTCTCGATATCGCCGTCGGCACCTTCACCAAGGCCCTGGACCTGCGCGAACTCTGGCCTCAGTGCCTGGCGCTGCTGGGGTTCTTTATTGGTTTCACCGGCCTGAGCCTGGCCATGCTGAAGAAGCAGGAGGTCTGATGCATCGTCTGGCACACACCCTGCGCCTGGGTTTGAAGGAGCTGACCAGCTTGCGCCATGACAGCGTATTGCTGCTGTTTTTGCTGTACGCCTTCAGCGTGGCGATCTACATGCCGGCAGCGGGTTCGGTGATCGGCGTGCACAACGCCAGCGTCGCGGTGATCGACGAAGACCATAGCCTGGTATCGCGCAAGCTCACCGAAGCCCTGCAACCGCCGGAGTTCCAGCGCGCCGTGCCACTGGCCTACAACCAGCTCGACCAAGCCATGGACAGCGGCCAGTACACCTTCGTGATCAACGTGCCGGTGAACTTCCAGACCGACCTGCTGGCCGGGCGCTCACCAGAGCTGCAGGTCAACGTCGACGCCACGGCCATGAGCCAGGCGTTCATGGGTGCCGGCTACATCGGCAGGATCGTCGAGCGCGAACTGCTCGACTACGCCAACCAGGGCTCGGCGACTGCCGGCAGCCCGGCCCTGCTCAGCGCCCGGGCGCTGTTCAACCCCAACCTTGAGGGTGGCTGGTTCCTGGCGGTGATCCAGATCGTCAACAACATCACTATCCTGGCCATCGTCCTGACCGGCACGGCACTGCTGCGCGAGCGCGAACACGGCACCCTCGATCACCTCTTGGTGCTGCCGCTGACCGCCCTGGAAATCATGCTGGCGAAGATCGGCAGCAACGCCCTGGTGGTGGTGCTGTGCACCTGGGTGTCGCTGGAAGTGATCGTCAAAGGGGCGCTGGGGGTGCCGCTGGCAGGATCACTGGGGCTGTTTTTGGCGGTGACCGCACTCTACCTGTTCGCCAGCACGGCACTGGGGATCTTCCTCGCCACGCTGGCGCGCTCGACCCCGCAGTTCGGCCTGCTGGCGATCCCGGTGATCATCCCGATGCTGTTGCTCTCGGGTGGCAGCACGCCGCTGGATAGCATGCCGCAATGGCTGCAGTGGGTGATGCAGGGCTCGCCCTCGACCCACTTCGTCAGCCTCAGTGCGGCCATCCTGTTCCGCGACGCCGGGTTGCCCGTGGTCTGGCCGGACCTTGCGGCACTTGCCGCGATCGGCCTGGCCTTCTTCGCGATTGCCCTGGCGCGCTTTCGCCGCAGCCTGACGTCCTGATTACTGAACGATCAGGTTGTTGAACAGCAAGTCGTCGACGGTCGGCTTGCCTTCTTCGTTTTCGAGCACCTGCTGGACTTGCTTCAGGGCTTCCTGACGCAGTTTTTCCTTGGCCTCGACATTGCTCATGCTCTCGAGGTTCTGCTGGGTGAACAGGGCCACCAGCTGATTGCGGATCAGCGGCTCGTGATGACGCACCGCTGCGGCGGCGGCATCGCTGTTGACCCGCAGGGCCACGTCGGCCTTGTACACGCGCAGTTTCGGCCCGCCATCCAGGGCGTAGTTGCCGACAAAAGGCGGGGTAAGGGAAATGTAGGAGACCTTCGGCTCCCCTTCCTTGGCTTCCTCGGCCTGGGCCGCCATCGGCAGCATCAGCGCCAGTACCATCAAGATCCACGCTTTCACGAATTCGCTCCTCATACAGTTGGCGCCAGCATACCCAGCGCACCGGTCAAACCCAAGCCCGGGCTTATGCCGGCCTATCAGGGCGGGCCATGCTCGTTGACCCGGCACCTCGCCCACCTACACTTATCGGCCACTACGCGCAAAGGAATAGTCCCGATGAAAGCAGTGTTGTGCAAAGCCCTTGGTCCGGCGCAAAACCTGGTTCTGGAAGAAGTCGCCAGCCCCGTGCCGAAGAAGAATGAGATCCTGCTCGACGTGCAGGCCGCCGGGGTCAACTTTCCCGACACCCTGATCATCGAAGGCAAGTACCAGTTCCAGCCGCCGCTGCCGTTCTCGCCCGGAGGCGAAGCAGCCGGCGTGGTCAGTGCCGTGGGTGAAAAGGCCGGCAACCTGAAGGTTGGCGATCGGGTCATGGCCCTGACCGGTTGGGGCAGTTTTGCCGAACAGGTAGCGGTGCCGGCCTATAACGTGCTGCCGATCCCGGCGCAGATGGACTTCACCACCGCCGCGGCCTTCGGCATGACCTACGGCACGTCGATGCATGCCCTGAGCCAGCGCGGCCAGCTCAAGGCCGGGGAAACCCTGCTGGTACTGGGTGCCTCCGGCGGCGTGGGCCTGGCGGCGGTAGAAATCGGCAAGGCCATGGGCGCGCGGGTGATCGCCGCTGCCAGCAGCGCCGAGAAGCTGGCCGTAGCCAAGGCCGCCGGCGCCGACGAGCTGATCAACTACGGCCAAGCCAGCCTCAAGGACGAGATCAAGCGCCTGACGGGCGGTAACGGCGTTGATGTGATCTACGACCCGGTGGGTGGTGACTTGTTTGATCAAGCGGTGCGCGGGATCGCCTGGAATGGTCGCTTGCTGGTAGTCGGGTTTGCCAGCGGGCGTATTCCAGAGCTGCCGGTAAACCTGGCGCTGCTCAAGGGCGCAGCGGTGCTCGGGGTGTTCTGGGGCGCCTTTGCCCAGCGCCAGCCGGCTGACAATGCGGCGAACTTCCAGCAGCTGTTTGCCTGGTACGCCGAGGGCAAACTCAAGCCGCTGGTATCGCAGACCTTCCCGCTGGCTAAAGCCGGTGCGGCTATCGAGATGCTGGGGCAGCGCAAGGCGGTGGGCAAGCTGGTGGTAACCATGGCCTAAACAGCTGAACCTGTGGGAGCGGGCTTGCCCCGCGATGCCTCCCACATTACCGACCTCATCGCGGGGCAAGCCCGCTCCTACCTGGAATGACAACGCCGAAAGCGCGCCTCAAGATTGCGATCGGGCATGGCGTGGCTGCGCAGGGCATCGAGGGTCTGCTCGACATAGTCGCGGGTAGTGCCATAACGGCCCTTGGCACTGGCAAAGATCTGACTGAGCAAGGTGTCCGGCAAGTTGCCGGCGTAGCACGGCAAGTGGCGTTCGAGTACGAAGCCCAGGGCCTGGACCTTGCTGCCATCCTCAAGACGACAATTGAGCCAGTGCGGACGATAGGCCGGGTAAGGCATCTCCCGTTGCCACAAGGCCAGCAGCGATTCTTCCAGGCAGTCGTCCGGCAAGCGGTAGGCGAAACCGCTGCACGAACCGCCGCGATCCAGGCCGAACACCAGGCCCGGGCACTCCGGCGTGCCGCGATGTTCATGGGACCACAAATACAACCCGCGATGATAACCGTGCACCCGTGCCCGCCGCCGCTCAACGGCATTGCACTCCGGACGCCAGATCAACGAACCGTAGGCAAACAACCACACCGGGCCACCCTGATGCCGGGACATGGTGTGCTGGACCGAATGTACAAGTTGCTCGCGGGTTAATTGCTCGCCGAAATCAAGCAACGGCGGATAGGTCACATTCAAAGATACCGTTTCGATCGCCGACATAGCTGTCGCCACACTTCCCCATGAATTAACAACGCTCCGCACTATAAAGGCAAAGCACTGTGCACAGAGTTACCGTACGGCAGATAAGCGCCGGAATACAAGCCCCCGGTGCCCTGCGGCGGCAATAATGGCCGGACAGGTGCGATAACAGGTGCACTGTTTCAAGTGTAGCGAAAGTTATTTTCGGTGTTGGCAATAATAAGTGGCTTATAACCGACGGCCGTGCCGACAGTTATTTAAACCGGCACGCTGTTGCAGCGTGCCTTATTCCTTCATTCAATTGCGCGGCGCATAAGCAAATACATCGGCGCGCATTTGATGCGCATCCATGCCGGCATCGACCAGGGCATCGAGGGTGGCATAGATCATGTTCGGCGAGCCGCTGGCATAGACATGCACACTCGCCAGGTCGCTGATGTCCTCACAGACGGCCTCGTGCAGCAGACCGCAACGCCCCTCCCAGCCACACAGGTCACTGACCACCTTGTGCAGGAACAAGTTGGGCAGGTGCTGCCATTCGGCCCAGTGTTCGATCTGGTAGAAGTCATCCGGCAGACGTACGCCCCAGTACAAGTGCACCGGGTGCTTGAAACCACTGGCGCGGCAGTGCTCGATCAGGCTGTGCATCTGCGCCATGCCGGTACCGGCAGCGATCAGCACCAGCGGGCCGTCAGGCAATTGCGCCAGGTGGGTGTCACCAAAGGGCATTTCGATTCGCGCCATGCGTGTGCGCTGCAACTGGGCAATCAGCTCCAGGGCGCTGTTCTCACGGGCCAGCACATGCAGCTCGAGGTCGCGGCCACTGTGCGGCGCCGAGGCCAGCGAGAAAGCGGCCTTGTCGCCGCTGTCACGCTCGATCATCAGGTACTGGCCAGCGTGGTAGCGCGGAGGCTTGCCGGCTGGCGCACGCAGCCGTACGCGCCAGACATCGCCGCCGACTTCAACACATTCGCTGAGCTGGCAGGCCAGTGTCCGTACCGGCAGCTCGCCCAGGGCCAGCACGCCATCCCACAACAAGACACAGTCCTCCAGGGGCTCGGCGATACAGGTGAACAGTTCGCCATGATCACGTTCGACGCCATCCTGGCGCACCCGGCCTTCAACCAGCAGCGCGGCACAGACATGGCAGTTACCGTTGCGGCAGCTCTGCGGGCAGTCGTAGCCCAGGCGCCGCGCCGCATCGAGAATCCTTTCCCCGGGTTGTAGCGCCAGTACGGCCCCGGACGGCTGCAAGGTTACCTGCATTTAGTCTATTCCCAACTGATGCCACAGCTCATCGATCCGCCGGGTGACGGCTTCATCCTTGACGATGACCCGTCCCCACTCGCGCGTGGTTTCACCCGGCCACTTGTGGGTGGCGTCCAGGCCCATTTTCGAACCCAGCCCGGACACGGGCGAGGCGAAATCCAGGTAATCGATCGGTGTGTTGTCGATCATCACCGTATCGCGCTTGGGGTCCATGCGCGTGGTGATCGCCCAGATCACATCGTTCCAGTCCCGTGCATTGATATCGTCGTCGGTAACGATAACGAACTTGGTGTACATGAACTGTCGTAAAAACGACCAGACACCCAGCATCACGCGCTTGGCGTGGCCTGGATACTGCTTTTTCATGGTCACCACCGCCATGCGGTACGAACACCCCTCAGGCGGCAGGTAGAAGTCGGTGATCTCCGGGAACTGCTTCTGCAGGATCGGCACGAACACTTCGTTCAAGGCAACGCCGAGAATCGCTGGCTCATCCGGCGGACGGCCGGTGTAGGTGCTGTGGTAGATCGGCTTGCTGCGGTGAGTGATGCGCTCGACAGTGAACACCGGGAAGCTGTCGACTTCGTTGTAGTAACCCGTATGGTCGCCGTATGGACCTTCCGGGGCCATTTCGCCCGGATGGATTACGCCTTCGAGGATGATTTCGGCAGTGGCCGGCACCTGCAGGTCGCTGCCACGGCACTTGACCAGCTCGGTACGGTTACCGCGCAGCAGGCCGGCAAAGGCGTACTCGGAGAGGGTGTCGGGCACCGGCGTCACGGCGCCGAGGATGGTCGCCGGGTCCGCGCCCAGGGCCACGGCCACCGGGAAGGGTTGGCCAGGGTGCTTTTCACACCATTCGCGATAGTCCAGGGCACCGCCGCGGTGGCTCAACCAGCGCATGATGACCTTGTTACGGCCGATCACCTGCTGACGATAGATGCCCAGGTTCTGGCGGTCCTTGTTAGGCCCGCGGGTAACCGTCAGGCCCCAGGTGATCAGCGGCGCAACATCGCCCGGCCAGCAGTGCTGCACCGGCAGCAGGCCGAGGTCGACATCGTCGCCTTCGATGACCACTTCATGGCATGGCGCATCCTTGACCACCTTGGGCGCCATGGACACCACCTTCTTGAAGATCGGCAGCTTCGACCAGGCGTCCTTGAGGCCTTTCGGCGGCTCGGGCTCCTTGAGGAAGGCCAGCAGCTTGCCGATTTCACGCAGTTCGCTGACCGACTCGGCGCCCATGCCCATGGCCACCCGTTCCGGGGTGCCGAACAAGTTGCCAAGCACTGGAATGTCGAAGCCGGTTGGCTTTTCGAACAGCAGGGCCGGGCCTTTGGCGCGCAGGGTGCGGTCACAGACTTCGGTCATTTCCAAGACTGGAGAGATCGGCACCTGGATGCGCTTGAGTTCGCCGCGCTGTTCCAGGCCACGGATAAAGTCGCGCAAATCGCGATACTGCATGCAAAAGCCTCGTATTGGCTGCCGTAGCGGTCGGGCTGCAGAGTGTAGCGCCGAACTCGGCTGCTCAGAATAGCCAAAGTACAGATAGCAAAAAGCCGGGTCGCCCCGGCTCTTGCCCAGCGCAACAGTTTACTTGCGCTTCATCGACAGGAAGAACTCGTCGTTGGTCTTGGTCTGCTTGAGCTTGTCGACCAGGAACTCGATGGCAGCCACTTCATCCATCGGGTGCAGCAGCTTGCGCAGGATCCACATGCGCTGCAGCTCGTCGTCGGCGGTCAGCAGCTCTTCGCGACGGGTACCCGAACGGTTGATGTTGATGGCCGGGAAGACGCGCTTCTCGGCGATCTTGCGGTCCAGGGGCAGCTCCATGTTGCCGGTGCCCTTGAACTCTTCGTAGATCACTTCGTCCATCTTCGAGCCGGTTTCAACCAGCGCGGTGGCGATGATGGTCAGCGAGCCGCCTTCTTCGATGTTACGCGCGGCACCGAAGAAACGCTTCGGCTTCTCCAGGGCGTGGGCATCGACACCACCGGTGAGGACCTTGCCGGAGCTCGGGATCACGGTGTTGTAGGCACGGGCCAGACGGGTGATGGAGTCGAGCAGGATGACCACGTCTTTCTTGTGTTCAACCAGGCGCTTGGCCTTCTCGATGACCATTTCGGCAACCTGCACGTGGCGGGTTGGCGGCTCGTCGAAGGTCGAGGCAACCACTTCGCCGCGCACGGTGCGCTGCATTTCGGTCACTTCTTCCGGGCGCTCGTCGATCAGCAGGACGATCAGGTGGCACTCGGGGTTGTTGCGAGTGATGTTCGCCGCGATGTTCTGCAGCATGATGGTCTTGCCCGCTTTTGGCGGAGCGACGATCAGGCCGCGCTGGCCTTTGCCGATCGGGGCGCAGAGATCGATAACCCGGCCGGTGAGGTCTTCGGTGGAGCCGTTGCCGGCTTCCATTTTCAGGCGCTCGTTGGGGAACAGCGGCGTCAGGTTTTCGAACAGGATCTTGTTCTTCGCGTTTTCCGGCCGGTCGAAGTTGATGGTGTCGACTTTCAGCAGGGCGAAGTAACGCTCGCCTTCTTTTGGCGGGCGGATCTTGCCGACGATGGTGTCGCCGGTACGCAAGTTGAAGCGACGGATCTGGCTTGGCGACACGTAGATGTCGTCCGGGCCGGCCAGGTACGAGGCATCGGCCGAGCGCAGGAAGCCGAAGCCGTCCTGGAGAATCTCCAGCACGCCGTCACCGGAGATTTCCTCGCCGCTTTTCGCATGCTTTTTCAACAGGGAGAAAATCACATCTTGCTTGCGCGAACGGGCCATATTTTCTATGCCCATCTGTTCGGCCATTTCGAGCAGATCGGTAATCGGCTTTTGCTTGAGTTCAGTCAGGTTCATAAGGGGAGTGACGTAATCATGTAAGAAGGGGGAATTAAGCTTCTGGCTTAATGAAGCCGCGCCGCAAAGAAGGCGACAGGATCGCGTACTGATTCGAATTAGGGATGCGTCGGCGACGGCGTGCAGAGGGCACCGAAGAAACAGTGCGAGGCCGAATGTAACACCTGCTTTTTCTGGCGTCTAGTCACCAGATAAAGAAAAGCCCCGACGAATGCGGGGCTTTTTTGACTCAGATATTGGCGTCCAGGAAGGCTGCCAGCTGAGATTTCGACAGTGCACCGACCTTGGTGGCCTCGACGTTGCCGTTCTTGAACAGCATCAGCGTCGGGATGCCACGTACGCCATGCTTGGCCGGGGTTTCCTGGTTGTCGTCGATGTTCAGCTTGGCGACGATCAGTTTGCCCTGGTAGGTAGCGGCGATGTCGTCCAGAACCGGCGCGATCATTTTGCAAGGGCCGCACCATTCAGCCCAGTAGTCGACCAGCACCGGGCCTTCAGCCTTCAGGACTTCGGCTTCGAAGGTGGCGTCGGTGACGTGTTTGATAAGATCGCTGCTCATGGAAGTCTCCAAGGTCGTAAGCAAAAAAACGTGGCCCATCATAGCCGCACCGGCTCACTACAGGAAGCCGGGAACGATTGAGTGTAACTATAGTTGTGCATGACCGCGCATATCGCTGCTGTCACGGGAAAGTCATATTTCCCGCACAACCTGCCCCATATCAAGCCTTGATACGCTGCGCGTTGGCGCCAGCGCCGGATCGTGGCAGGATTGCCGGGTTATCGACCGAGAACCCATGACCATGCCGCAAACCACAGCCAAGAATCTGTCCTTGATCGCTGCCATAGACCTGGGCTCCAACAGTTTTCACATGGTGGTCGCCAAGGCCCACCATAGCGAGATCCGCATCCTAGAGCGGCTCGGCGAAAAGGTTCAGCTGGCCGCCGGCATCAACGAAGAGCGCCTGCTCAGTGAAGAGTCCATGCAACGCGGCCTGGACTGCCTCAAGCGCTTTGCCCAGCTGATCAACGGCCTGCCCGATGGCGCCGTGCGCATCGTCGGCACCAACGCCCTGCGCGAGGCGCGCAACCGCGGCGAATTCATCCGCCGCGCCGAGGCCATTCTCGGCCATCCGGTGGAGGTCATCTCTGGCCGTGAAGAAGCCCGCCTGATCTACCTCGGTGTCTCGCACACCCTGGCTGACACCCCGGGCAAGCGCCTGGTCGCCGACATTGGCGGCGGCAGTACCGAATTCATCATTGGCCAACGTTTCGAGCCGCTGCTGCGCGAAAGCCTGCAAATGGGTTGCGTCAGCTACACCCAGCGCTATTTCCGCGATGGCAAGATCACCCCGGCGCGCTACGCCCAGGCCTACACCGCCGCGCGCCTTGAACTGATGAGCATCGAGAACGCCCTGCACCGCCTGACCTGGGACGAAGCCATCGGCTCCTCGGGGACCATTCGTGCCATCGGCCTGGCGCTCAAGTCCGGTGGCATGGGCAGCGGCGAGGTCAATGCCGAAGGCCTGGCCTGGCTCAAGCGTAAGCTGTTCAAGCTGGGGGAAACCGACAAGATCGACTTCGACGGGGTCAAACCCGACCGCCGGGCGATCTTCCCGGCGGGCCTGGCGATTCTCGAAGCGATTTTCGACGCCCTTGAGCTGCAGCGCATGGACCACTGCGACGGCGCCCTGCGCGAAGGCGTGCTCTACGACCTGCTCGGCCGCCACCACCACGAAGACGTGCGTGAACGCACCCTGACCTCGCTGATGGAGCGCTACCACGTTGACCAGGGGCAAGCGGCACGGGTCGAGCGCAAGGCCCTGCATGCCTTCGACCAGGTGGCCAAGGCCTGGGACCTGGAAGATGGCATCTGGCGCGAACTGCTGGGCTGGGCGGCCAAGGTGCATGAAGTGGGCCTGGACATCGCTCACTATCATTACCACAAGCACGGCGCCTACCTGATCGAGCACTCCGACCTTGCCGGCTTCTCCCGTGAAGACCAACTGATGCTGGCGCTGCTGGTGCGCGGCCATCGACGCAACATTCCCAAGGACAAGTTCGCCGAGTTTGGCGACGATGCCGTCAAGCTGATCCGCCTGTGCGTCTTGCTGCGCTTTGCGATCCTGTTCCACCACATCCGCGGCACCCAGCAGATGCCCACGGTGACCCTGCACGCCAAGGGCGACAGTCTGGACGTCGAGTTCCCTGCCGGCTGGCTGGACGAAAACCAGCTGACCCAGGCCGACTTCGGCCTGGAGGCAGAATGGCTGGCCCGGGTCGGCTTCGTCCTCAGCGTACGATAAGCACCGGGTTGCTCAGGCGCTCGAGCAGAGTGGCCTGGGCACTGCGCGGGTTCTGGTTGCCGGTTGGCGTGCTGCGTACGTAGCGGCCATCCGGCTGCAGGATCCAGGCGTGGGTGTTGTCGGTCAGATACCCTTCCAGTTCCTTTTTCACCCGCAGGATCAGTTTCTTGCCCTCGACCGGGAAGCAGGTCTCGACGCGCTTGTCGAGGTTGCGCTCCATCCAGTCGGCGCTGGAGAGGAACATCTGCTCTTCGCCGCCATTGAGGAAGTAGAACACCCGCGTGTGCTCGAGGAAGCGGCCGATGATCGAACGCACCTGAATGTTGTGCGACACCCCGGCAATACCCGGGCGCAGGCAGCACATGCCGCGCACCACCAGGTCGATACGCACCCCTGACTGGCTGGCCTTGTACAGCGCGCGGATGATCTTCGGATCGGTCAGCGAGTTGAACTTGGCGATGATGTGCGCAGGTTTGCCGTCGAGGGCGAACTGGGTTTCGCGCGCGATCATGTCGAGCATGCCCTTTTTCAGGGTGAACGGCGCGTGCAGCAGCTTCTTCATGCGCAAGGTCTTGCCCATGCCGATCAGCTGGCTGAACAGCTTGCCGACGTCCTCACACAGGGCGTCGTCAGAGGTCAGCAGGCTGTAGTCGGTGTACAGGCGGGCATTACCGGCGTGGTAGTTACCGGTCCCCAGGTGCGCATAGCGGACGATCTCGCCGGCTTCGCGGCGCAGGATCAGCATCATCTTGGCGTGGGTCTTGAAGCCGACCACGCCGTAGATCACCACCGCACCGGCGGCCTGCAGGCGGCTGGCCATCTGCAGGTTGGACTCTTCGTCGAAACGCGCACGCAACTCGATCACCGCAGTGACCTCCTTGCCGTTACGCGCGGCGTCGACCAGCGCGTCGACGATCTCCGAGTTGGCCCCGCTGCGGTACAGGGTCTGGCGCACAGCCAGGACGTGCGGGTCCTTGGCGGCCTGGCGCAGCAGGTCGACCACCGGGGTGAACGACTCGAAGGGGTGCATCAGCAGGATGTCCTGCTTGCTGACCACGCTGAAAATGTTCTCGCTGTTCTGCAACAGCTTGGGGATCGCCGGGGTGAACGGCGTGTATTGCAGCTCCGGATGGCTGTCCAGGCTGGTGATGCTGAACAGCCGGGTCAGGTTGACCGGGCCGTTGACCTGGTACAGCTCGCTCTCGCTCAGGCTGAACTGCTTGAGCAGGTAGTCGGAGAGGTGCTTGGGGCAGGTGTCGGCCACTTCCAGGCGCACTGCATCACCATACCGGCGCGAGAACAGCTCGCCGCGCAAGGCCCGGGCCAGGTCTTCGACATCTTCGGAGTCCAGCGCCAGGTCGGCGTTACGGGTCAGGCGGAACTGGTAGCAGCCCTTGACCTTCATGCCCTGGAACAGGTCATCGGCATGGGCGTGGATCATCGACGACAGGAACACATAGTTGTCGCCAGGCCCACCGACCTCTTCCGGCACCTTGATCACCCGCGGCAGCAAGCGCGGCGCCGGGATGATCGCCAGGCCCGAATCGCGGCCGAAGGCATCGACACCCTCAAGCTCGACGATGAAGTTCAGGCTCTTGTTCACCAGCAACGGGAACGGGTGGGTCGGGTCAAGGCCGATCGGGGTGATGATCGGGGCAATCTCGTCACGGAAGAACCGCCGCACCCAGGTCTTGAGCTTGGTGTTCCAGTGACGCCGGCGGATGAAACGGATCTGGTGTTTTTCCAGCTCCGGCAGCAGCACGTCGTTGAGGATCGCGTACTGGCGATCGACTTCGCCGTGCACCAGCTCGCTGATCCGCGCCAGCGCCTGGTGCGGCTGCAAGCCGTCGGCGCCGGCCTGTTCACGGGCGAAGGTGATCTGCTTCTTCAGGCCCGCCACACGAATTTCGAAGAACTCATCCAGGTTGCTGGAGAAGATCAGCAGGAACTTCAGCCGCTCCAGCAGCGGATAGGACTCATCCAGTGCCTGTTCCAGCACGCGGATGTTGAACTGCAGCTGGGACAATTCGCGGTGAATGTACAGGCTGCTGTCGTCCAGACCGGGAATGACGATCGCAGGCGCAACAACCGGCGCCGGTGCCGGGGCCTCGACCACCGGCTCCGCAACCGCAGCCGGCTGCGGCGGGGTCTCGATCATCTGCTCGGGCACAGGCTGGGCGTCTTTCACTGCAACGTCGGTAAGTGCTTCGTTATTCATCTAGCGTTCCTGAAGGGCGTTACTGCCCTCTCATCAATTGAGCAGCGCGAACAGCGAAATAGGTGAGGATGCCATCGGCGCCCGCCCGTTTGAAAGCGGTGAGGGACTCAAGGATAACCCCTTCACTGAGCCAGCCGTTCTGAATCGCCGCCATGTGCATGGCGTACTCGCCACTGACCTGGTAAACAAAGGTCGGCACTTTGAACTGGTCTTTGACCCGGTGCAGGATATCCAGGTACGGCATACCCGGTTTGACCATGACCATATCGGCACCTTCCGACAGATCGGCGGCCACTTCGTGCAGGGCTTCGTTACTGTTGGCCGGGTCCATCTGGTACGAGGCCTTGTTGGCCTTGCCCAGGTTCAGCGCCGAGCCGACGGCATCGCGGAACGGGCCGTAGTAGGCACTGGCGTATTTGGCCGAGTAGGCCATGATCCGCACGTTGACGTGACCGGCCAGCTCCAGGGCTTCACGGATGGCCTGGATGCGACCGTCCATCATGTCCGACGGTGCAACCACCTGGGCACCGGCGTCGGCATGGGACAGCGCTTGGCGCACCAGGGCATCGACGGTGATGTCGTTCTGTACGTAGCCTTCTTCGTCGAGAATGCCGTCCTGGCCATGGGTGGTGAACGGGTCCAGGGCAACGTCGGTGATCACCCCCAGTTCCGGGAACCGCTCACGCAGGGCACGGGTGGCACGCTGGGCGATACCGTCGGGGTTCCAGGCTTCGGCGCCATCCAGAGACTTCTTCTCCACCGGGGTCACCGGGAACAGGGCCAGGGCCGGAATCCCGAGGTTTACCCACTCTTGCGCAGCTTCCAGCAACAGGTCGATGGACAAACGCTCGACGCCCGGCATCGAGGCGACCTCTTCGCGGCGGTTTACGCCATCGAGGACAAATACCGGGAGGATCAGGTCATCGACAGTCAGAACATTTTCGCGAACCAGACGACGGGTAAAGTCGTCACGACGGTTGCGACGCAGACGGGTGGCAGGAAACAAACGGTTAGCGGGGGTAAAGCTCACGGCAGACTCCTGAGCCCGCGCAGGCGGGCGAGCGCGACAGTTATAAGCGGCCATTATGACGCCTGTATGACAGCCAAGGGCAACCCTGCGACTTGAGGACGCAGCCATTGTCCTTGTAGGAAATGTTCACGTCGAGACACATTTGGACACTTTCCCCAAAGGCCACGAAGGGTTAGGCTGCGCGTTCATTTCGCCAGCACCCAGAAAATGCTCCAACAATTCCTGCAGGATTTCGGCTACTTTGCCCTTTTTCTCGGTACGTTTTTCGAAGGTGAGACCATCCTGGTTCTCGCAGGCTTCCTTGCGTTCCGCGGATATATGGATATCAACCTGGTGGTCGTGGTGGCCTTCTTCGGCAGCTACGCCGGCGACCAACTGTGGTACTTCATGGGGCGCCGCCACGGGCGCAAGCTGCTGGCGCGCAAACCGCGCTGGCAGATGATGGGCGACCGTGCGCTGGAGCACATTCGTCGCCACCCGGACATCTGGGTCCTGAGTTTCCGCTTCGTTTACGGCCTGCGCACGGTCATGCCGGTGGCCATTGGCCTGTCCGGCTATCCGCCACGCCGTTACCTGCTGCTCAACGGCATTGGCGCGGCCATCTGGGCCCTGGCCCTGGGCGCCGCCGCCTATCACTTCGGCGCCATTCTTGAAGGCCTGCTGGGCAACGTGAAGAAGTACGAGCTATGGGTGCTCGGCGGCCTGCTGATGCTCGGCGGCTGCCTGTGGCTGCGTCGGCGCTTCAAGGCCGCGCGCGTTGCGCGCAAGGAAGCGGCTGCCATAGAGGCCGAACAGGCTGAGCAAACCATAGCCAAGCAGCAAGATCCAACCCAGGGCAGTGACCGGCCATAAGCCAGTAAACCCGGCCAGCACCATGGCCGGGATATTCACCGCCAGGCGCAGCAACTCCAGCCTCAAGGCCCAGGGCCGGTTCTCCAGCGCCGCACCCAGCACGAACAAGCCCCAAGCCATCAAGCCCCAGCCCAACAGCAAGGCCGCGACCGGCAGCTGTTCGGCGCGCTCCATCAAGTAACTGCCCAACCCCACATACACCGCGAACTGCAACGCGACGTAGAGCTGCTGCGGCCAGGCCAGGGGGACCTCGAACTTCTCGAAACGGCTCAGGTCCTGCTTGGCCTGCGGGTACCGCCGGGCCACGTCATCAGGGCGCCAGCCGGTGGGCATGAACCAGATGCGCAGCTTGTCCCACCAGCGTTCGGCCCGTCGCGCATCACTCCACAACTGGGCATAGAACTGCAGATTGGCCCACAGCGGGTTCCAGCTGGCCAGCGGCGTGGTCACGCCAAAAATCACCGGCTCGTTATCGTCCTCTTCCTGGAAGGTGCCGAATAGACGATCCCAGACAATGAACACCCCGCCGTAGTTGCGATCCAAGTACAGCGGGTTCTGCGCATGGTGGACGCGATGATTGGACGGAGTAATGAACAGCCATTCGAACCGGCCCAGCTTCGGAATGTGCCGGGTGTGCACCCAGAACTGGTACAAAAGGTTCAACGCCGCGACAGTGATGAACACCAGCGGTGGCACGCCCAGCACAGCCATCGGCAAGTAGAAGATCCACGACAGCAGGAAGCCGCTGCTGGTCTGGCGCAGGGCTGTGGACAGGTTGTAATCCTCGCTCTGGTGATGCACTGAGTGGGCGGCCCAGAGGATGTTGCGCTCGTGGCCCATACGGTGCAGCCAGTAATAGCAGAAGTCATAGAAAACAAACGCCAGCACCCATACCCACAGCGCCTCGCCCGGCAACTTGAACAACGCCAGGTGCTCCCAGGCCAGGGCATAGGTAACCAGGCCCACCCCCTTGGTCAGCAGGCCGGTGGTGGTCGACAACACGCCGGCGCTGAGACTGTTGATCGCATCGGCCAGACGATAGGTACGCATGCCCCGCAAGTAATCCGCGAGCAGTTCGACCACAATCAGAACGAAGAAAAACGGTACCGCCAACAGGATCAGGTCCATGGGTCATCCATCTCCAGGCTATCCAGCAAGATTAGGCCGGGAATGGCGCAAACCCTATGGCGACATCTGCCAAACTAGAGGACATTTAGCGCCTCGAATCGGGAGTAGTGAGCATGACCCAGAAAAAAATTGCTGTGATTCTTTCCGGCTGTGGCGTGTACGACGGCGCCGAAATCCACGAAAGCGTGATCACCCTGCTGCGCCTGGATCAGCGCGGCGCAAAAGTGCAGTGTTTTGCGCCCAACATTGCCCAGATGCATGTGATCAATCACTTGACCGGCGAAGTAATGCCCGAGACTCGCAACGTGCTGGTGGAATCGGCGCGGATCGCCCGCGGCGAGGTCAAGGACCTGCGCGAGGCCGACGCCAAGGACTTCGACGCGCTGATCGTGCCGGGCGGCTTCGGCGCGGCGAAAAATCTCTCGAACTTTGCCGTTGAAGGCGCGGGCTGCAGCCTGCACCCGGACGTACTGGCCCTGGCCGAAGCCTTCGCCGAAGCCGGCAAGCCGGTCGGCCTGATCTGCATCTCACCCGCCCTGGCGGCAAAGATCTACGGGCCCGGCGTGGTCTGCACCATCGGCTCCGATGCCGGTACCAGCGCAGCCATCGTCAAGATGGGCGGCACCCACGAGGAATGCGATGTTCATGACATCGTCGAAGACACCCAGCGCAAGCTGGTCAGCACCCCGGCCTACATGCTGGCAAAAAGCATCAGCGAAGCCGCTGGCGGCATCTACAAGCTGATCGACCGGGTGCTGGAACTGACCCACGAGAATGATTGAGCACTGGAGTGAGGCACAGATCCACTGTGGGAGCCGGCCAAGCCAGTGACTATGGCACCTGGCGCGCCAGGCGGGTCAGGATCCGGTCCAGGGCGTTGGCAAACGCCTGCTTCTCGCGGTCGCCATAAGGCGCCTGGCCACCACCGACCTGCCCCTGCTCGCGCAGGTCGGTGAACAGGTTGCGCACCGCCAGGCGTTCACCCATGTTGCGCTCGTCAAATTCCTTGCCGCGCGGGTCGAGGCAGGCAACGCCCTTCTTGACCAGGCGATCGGCCAGTGGCACGTCGCTGCAGATCACCAGCTCGCCCGGTACCGCGTGCTCGACCAGGTAGTCGTCGGCGGCATCCGGCCCACTGGGCACGACGATCAGCCTGACGCAGGCAAAGGCCGGTTTGATCTGGCTCTGGCCAGCCACCAGCACCACTTCCAGCTGACGCCTGAGGGCAAACTTGACCAGTTGATCCTTGGCCGCCTTGGGGCAGGCGTCGGCATCGATCCACACACGCATGGCACAGATTTCCAACAAAAACGGGCAAACAGTATCCCTGCTCGCCCGTTTTGCTTCAAATCAGCCCGCCGGTTGGCGACGCTGCTCGGCCAGGCGGCTGCGCCCGTAAAGGATGGCAATGGCCAGCAAGGCCACTACTTGCGCGGCCAGTGAATAGGCGTCGGCGTGAATACCCAGCCAGTCGAAGTCGAAGAACGCCACCGGCCGCGTACCGAACACCCCGGCCTCCTGCAGCGCCTTGACCCCGTGCCCGGCAAACACCACCGACAAGGCGCACAGCAGCGCCGCGTTGATGCTGAAGAACAGGGCCAGCGGCAGCTTGGCCGAGCCGCGCAGGATCACCCAGGCCAGCCCCACCAGCAGCACCAGCGCCGTGGCGCCACCAGCCAGCACCGCGTTGTGGCCAGCAGGGCCGGCCTGCAGCCAAAGGGTTTCATAGAACAGGATCACTTCGAACAGCTCGCGGTATACCGAGAAAAACGCCAGCACGGCAAAACCGAAGCGCCCGCCGCCACCGACCAGGCTGCTCTTGATGTAGTCCTGCCAGGCCGCCGCATGACGGCGATCGTGCATCCACACGCCGAGCCAGAGCACCATGACGCTGGCAAACAGCGCCGTGCAACCTTCAAGCAATTCGCGCTGGGCGCCGCTGACGTCGATGACATACGCCGCCATCGCCCAGGTGGCGAGCCCGGCGAGCAGCGCCAGGCCCCAGCCGACGTTGACACTGCGCACCGCCGACTGCTGGCCGGTATTGCGCAGGAAGGCCAGAATCGCCGCCAATACCAGGATTGCCTCCAGGCCCTCGCGCAGCAGGATCAACAAACCGGAGATGTAGCTCAGCGACCAGCTCAGGCCATCGCCGCCGAGCAGTTCGGCGGCATCCTTGAGCTTGGCCTTGGCCGCACTCAGGCGCTGCTGCACGTGCTCAAGCGGCAAGCCGTCCTGCAATGACTGACGGTACGCCATCAACGACTTTTCGGTGTCTTTGCGGACATTGGCATCGACGTTGTCCAGCGAGCTTTCGACCAGCTCGAAGCCTTCCAGGTAGGCCGCTACCGACAGGTCATAGGCTTGCTCATGATCGCCTGCCTGGTAAGCCGCCAGGCTCTTGTCCAGAGTGCTGGCGGTGTAGTCCAGCAGTTGCCCCGGGCCACGCTGGACCTGCGGCGGCTGCGCTCGCTGGGCGCGGAATTGGGCAAGCGCTTCAGGCCCTTCACCGGCTTCGACTTCGGCGGGCGTCCGGCGGGCCAGGTCGGCCAGGTTGTAGGTCTTGTCGCCCTTGGCCTTGGCCGGATCGGCGGTGAAGCTGGCGACATAGGTCGCCAGGTCCCAGCGCTGGCGCTCATCGAGCTGGTCGGCGAACGACGGCATGTCAGTGCCTTCGATGCCCAGGCCAAGGGTGTTGTACAGGTCGAACAAGCTCAAGCGGTCGAGCCGTTCGGCGCTGCGCAGATTCGCCGGCGGCGGGCTCAGGCCCAGGCCTGCCGGGCCATCACCGGCACCGCTATCGCCATGGCACACCGAACAATGCTGGGCGTACAGCGGCGCGCCGCGGCTCGGGTCCGGGGTAATGATCGGCGCCTGGCTGACTTCATAGGCCACCGCCAGTTGTGCGCCGAGCAGACGGGCCTGACGGGCGACGCCAGGGCCGTCCTGACGCTGGCTGATCGCCTGGCGCAAGTTGACCACGCCCTGCTCCAGGGCCTGGCGCTCCTGGCGGGCTGGCAAGGCGATGATCAGGCCCTGCAGCACATCGATGAACTCGAGCTGCTCGCGGTATTCCCCCTCGTCGATGACCTTGCCCGCCTCGACGGTAGCCGGGTAGTCGGCACCGATGTAATCGAGCAAGTGCAGGGCCTTGGCGGCGCCATCGACGCTGCCGGCCAGCAGTGTGGCACTGCTCAGCGCCAGCACCGGCCAGAGCAGCCAGGCAAGTAAGCGGGAACGGGGAATCATGAGCGACTCTCAAATGAAAATACGAGGTAAAGCATTGTTCACTTCCACTGAGGTTCGCTCAAGGTTTGCCGGCGTAATCGTTGAAAAATTTTGTGACAAATATCCTGGGCATCCCGCCGATTAAAGCTAAACCGTTCGTCGGCCGATACGTGAATGCTGGCACAACGACAAAATCCAAAAGCAAAACGCCATTAATTAGCCAGCAAATGCGTTTATAATGCCGCGCCGTTATATAGCGGTTAAGAATTTAGGCTCCTGTTTTAATAGGATTTGGCGATATATGCCAAAGGGATACTCGCCGTCTCGCCCCCAGGCCTCTCATCAATTCAGGGAAGAAGAATTCAGATGGCATCCCGTGTCCTCACCGTCGCGACCCTGGTCGCGGCCGTCCAACTGGCTGGTTGCTCGGCCTTTCGCAGTTACGACAGCGAGCTTCAGGAAACCAACCAGCACCTGAGCAGCGGCAACGTCGATGCTGCCCTGCAACTGCTGGAAAAAAACAACAAGGGTGAGGACAAAGACCTTCTCTACTACTTCGAGAAAGGCGAACTGCTGCGCTCCAAGGGCGACCTGGCCGGCAGCCAGCTGGCCTGGCGCAGTGCCGATGACGTGGTGTTCAAATGGGAAGAGTCGGTCAAACTCGACACCGACAAGTACCTGAGCCAGTTCGGCAGCTACCTGGTCAACGACAAGGTGCGTCGCTACGAAGGCTATGACTACGAAAAAGTCATGCTGACCACGCAGATGGCCCTCAACCTGCTGGCCCAGAACGACTTCGACGGCGCCCGTACCGAGATCAAGAAGACCCACGAGCGCGAAGCGGTCATCGCCGAGCTGCGCGACAAGGAATACCTCAAGCGCGAGGAAGAAGCCGAGAAAGAAGGGGTCAAGACCGAGTACAAGGACCTTCAGGGCTACCCCGTGGCCGCCCTCGACGCCCCGGAAGTGGTCGGTTTGAAGAACAGCTACCAGAGTGCGTTCAGCCACTACCTGTCCGGTTATGTGTATGAAGCCCTGGGCGAAAAAGGTCTGGCTGCACCGGGTTACCGCAAGGCCGCCGAGCTGCGCCCGAACACCCCGCTGCTGGAGCAGGCCCTGCTCGAGCTGGACAAGCCAGCGGCGAAAACCACCGACAGCGACGTGCTGATCGTGATCCAGAGTGGCCTGGCCCCGGCCCGCGACTCCGTGCGCATCCCGCTGCCGTTGCCTATCAGCGGCAACCTGGTGATCACTCCGCTGTCGTTCCCGGTAATCAAGGAAGACACCTCCACCGCGCACTTCAGCGAGATCTACCTGAACGACCGCGAGCTGAAGCTGACCGCCCTCAACAGCACCACCGCCATGTCCCGCCGCGCCCTGCGTGACGACATGCCGGGGATCATCCTGCGTACCAGCGTACGGGCCATCTCCCGTGGCGTGGCGCAGAAGCAGCTGAACGACGTCAACCCGCTGGCGGGCCTCGCCGTGGGTATTGCTTCGACTGTCACCGAAGGCGCCGACACCCGCACCTGGCGCACCCTGCCCGATGAAACCCAGGTTGCCCGTGTGCGCCTGCGCCAGGGCGAGCATCAGCTGAGCCTGCCATCGAGCCTGGGCGGCAGTCAGGTCAGCGTGAAGATCGACCGGCCGTTCCAGGTCGTCACCCTGCGCGTGGTCGGCAACCAGGTCTTCGCCGGCGGCCCTGCCCTGCATGTGGAGCCCAAAGCCACTGCCCAGGCCGTCGCCAGCCTCAAACAACCTTAAGGAAGCGTCATGCGAATCAAACTGCTCGCCGTTCTCGTCACTGCCCTGCTGGCCGGTTGCGCAACCCCGCCACCACCAGCGCCTGGCAGCGCCGCCAGCAAGGTGGTGAAGATGGGCAACCTGAAGAACATCGAAACCGGCCCGATGCGCGTTGCGCGCGAGAACGGTTTCCTGACCGTCAAGGTGTCGTTGAACAACACCAGCGCCAGCAACAAGACCCTGTTCTACCGTTTCGCCTGGCTGGGTAACGACGGTTTCCCGGTTGCCGATGAAGAGAGCTGGAAGACCGTGACCCTGTACGGCAAACAGTCCAGCGTGTTGCCGGCGATCGCGCCCGTGCCGCAGGCCACCGATTTCCGCCTTGAAGTTCAGTCTCAGTAATCATTTTTGCAGGAGCACCTTTCCATGATTGCACGCATCTCCCTCGCCGCCCTCGCCATTGCACTGGTCAGCGGCTGCAGCACCCCGTCGCCAGTCCTGGGCGGCAAGAACATCGGCTATGGCGACAGCAAGGCCGTGGAGCTGGTCACCAACGAGTTCGGTTCGACCGACCTGCAGATGATCGCCGAATCCATGACCCGCTCGCTGGCCCAGTCCGGCATCCTTCAGGGCCGCCCGGTGGTGCAGGTCTATGACGTGAAGAACAAGACCAGCGAGTACATCGATACCCGCGAGATCACCACCTCGATCAAGACCCAGCTGATGAAGTCCGGCACCGCCCGCTTCGCTAGCGACAACACCCAGATGCAGAGCCAGGTCGACCAGCTCAAGCTGCAGAACCAGAGCGGCCTGTACAAGAAGAACACCGTGGCCAAGACCGGCAACATGATCGCCGCCAAGTACCGCCTGGAAGGCTCGATCAGCTCGATCGTCAAGCGCAGCAGCGACTACAAGGACGTGTTCTACAAGTTCAGCCTGCAGCTGATCGATGTTGAAAGCGGCCTGGCCGAGTGGATGGACGAGAAAGAAATCCGCAAGACCACGGAGCGCTAAGCAATGCGTGCATGGATGAGCATCCTGGGCCTGGCTTGCGCGTTCAGCGTGCAAGCGGCCCCCAAGGTCGCGGTGACCGACCTCGCCTACCAGGAGCGTGTGGAGCAGTACATCCACACGGTCTCGGCGCAAAGCAGTGGCCAGGCGAGCATGTACCACGCCAGTGGCTCGTCGAGCTACAGCGAGTACGAGAGCCGCGACAGCTACATCGAGCAGACTGAACTGCGCAAGTTCACTGGCGACATCAAGGGCGAGATTCTCAAGTCCGGGATGTTCCAGCTGGTTCAGGGCACGCCCTACACCGCCGATGCCAAAGGCGACGTGTATGACGTGATCCGGCGCATCAAGAACGGCAACTTCAAGGGCGCCGACTATGTGCTGTTCGGCACTTTGTCGGATATCGACTTCCAGCGCGACATTACCTCGCTGGACAACACCAATAGCTATTCGGCCATCCTTGGCCTGAGCCTGGTGGCCGATTTCAGCCTGATCAACACCAAGACCTACGAGATCACCTCGGCGTTCACCGCCATGGGCGAAGGCCAGGACACCAAGCTGGTCAACAGCCAGGATGTGCGCGTGACCCTGAACCGCCCACGGGTGGTGCGTGAGGTGTCGAAGGAACTGGGGATGGACGTTGCCCGGCAGATGGCCGAGCAACTGGGTGGTAGCGTACCGGGGCACGAACGTGCGCCAGCGCGCAACAACCTGCCGCCTGATGAGCCGGCGCAGATCCTGCGTTGAGACACAAAAAAGGCGACCTTCGGGTCGCCTTTTTTGTCTGCGATAGGTTCCTACACCGGTGCCCGGCGAATACTCGCCAGCAACGTAGCCGCGCCCAGGAACAACCCAGCAAAGGTCCGGTTCATCCGCCGCTGTTGCTTGGGCGTACGCAACAAGCGCAACACCTTTGCAGCGAGCCCGGTATACCCGGCCATGACCATCAGGTCGACCGTGACCATGGTCAGCGTAATGATCAGGTACTGCGGCAGCAGCGCGGCATGCGGGTTGATGAACTGCGGCAGCACCGCGAGCATGAAGATCAGCGCCTTGGGGTTGCTGACGTTGACCAGAAAGCCACGGAACACCAGGCTCAACGGCTTGCCGATCGGTCGTACGGCGGAATCGTCGGTGATGTCAGCCGGCAGCGCACGCCACTGCTTAACCGCCAGGTAGACCAGGTAAGCCACACCAAACCACTTGATGACCTGGAAGGCAGTGGCCGAAGCCGCGAGGATGGCACCCACGCCGGCGGCAATGATCGCAATCTGCAGCATCAGGCCCAGCTGCAGGCCTAGCGCGTTCCAGTAGCCGCGCCAGAAACCGTATTGCAGGCCACAGGACATCGAGGCAATGGCCCCGGCACCCGGCGACAGACTGATCACCCAGCAAGCGGCAAAAAATGCCAACCACGTTTCCAATGACATCGCGCACCTCGGCACTGACTTGTTACAAACCTCTAAGCTAGTGCCCTGGCGAAAAAATCACCACGATTTTTTTCTGCGACCGATCAATTGCCCGGGGTTTTGCTCTCACTCACCAGCGGCAGCACTTCGGCGCCACGCCAGCGTCGTACCGACTTCTGGAAGAACTGGCTGTTGGGCACCTGCACCAGCGCGCCACCCGTTTCCGGCAGCTCGATCAGGGTGGTGAACAACAGGTTGATCGCCACCACACGGCCCTTCACGCCCGGCTTGTCGATAGTTTCGACCAACTCGACCACATCACCGATGCGAAACGGTCCGACGGTAAAGATCAGTACCGCGCAGAGCAGGTTCGACAGCACGCTCCACATGGCAAAGAAGGCCACCGCCGCCACGGCGACGAAACCGGACAAGGCGGTCCACAGCACCGTGGCAGAAACACCCAGGCGCTCGAGCACGAAGATCAGCGCGCTGCCCATGATCAGCCAGCGCAAGCCACCACGCAGCGGCATCAGCAACTCGGGCGGCAACGGGTAGCGCTCGCCCAGGCGCTTGAGGCAGCGCGCAACCACGCGCTGCAGGATGAAGGCCGCCGAGAGGATCAGCAGGATCTGCAAACCCAGCCAGAACGGTGCGATCCATTCCACCGGCAATGGCCATTGCAAGGATTCCATCAGGACATCGCCTCCAGCTCCGCCTGCATGCTCTCGAGCGTCTCCAGGGCGACCATCCAGGCTTCTTCCAGCTCCCCTTCACGGACCTTGAGCTTGGCCTGCTGGGCCAGCAAGTCACGCAATTCGTCCTTGCGCGCCGCCTCATAAAGGGCACTGTCACCCAGGCTGGCATCGACCTTGGCCAGTTGCTCATGCACGCTGCCCAACTCGCGTTCAAGCTTGTCGGCTTCGCGCTTGTGCGGTGCCAACTGCTGGCGCAGGGCTGCCGCCGCCTGGCGCTGGGCCTTCTTGTCGGTCTTGTCGGCATTGACCGGGGCGCTGCTGACCGGTGCGTTGCGCTGACGGTACTCGACCAGCCAGCGGGTGTAATCGTCCAGATCGCCGTCGAAGGTTTCGACTTTGCCGTCGGCTACCAGGAGGAAATCATCGGTGGTGCTCTTGAGCAGGTGCCGGTCGTGGGAGACCACCAGCACCGCACCGCTGAACTCCTGCAGGGCCATGGTCAGCGCCAGGCGCATTTCCAGGTCCAGGTGGTTGGTCGGTTCGTCGAGCAGCAACAGGTTCGGCCGCTCCCAGGCAATCAGGGCCAGGGCCAGACGGGCTTTTTCGCCACCGGAGAAATTCACCACCGGCTCGTCGATGCGCCCGCCACGGAAGTCGAAACCACCGAGGAAGTCACGCAGGGTCTGCTCGCGCTCGGTCGGTGCCAGGCGTTGCAGGTGCAGCAACGGGCTGGCCTTGTTGTCCAGCGAGTCGAGCTGGTGCTGGGCGAAGTAGCCCACCGACAGGTTCTCGCCGCGCACCAGGCGCCCGCTCAGCGGCTCCAGTTCACCGGCGAGGTTCTTGATCAGGGTCGACTTGCCGGCACCGTTGGGGCCAAGCAGGCCGATCCGCGCACCGGGGGTGAGCTGCAGCTTGACCTTCTCGAGGATGGTCTTGTCGCCATAGCCCAAACGGCCGTCGGACAGATCGAGCAGCGGGCTGGAGATTTTCTCCGACTCGCGGAAGACGAAGTCGAACGGTGAATCGACATGGGCCGCCGACAGCTCTTCCATGCGCTCCAGGGCCTTGATCCGGCTCTGCGCCTGACGGGCCTTGGTGGCCTGGGCCTTGAACCGGGCGATGTATTTTTCCATGTGCGCGCGCTGGGCCTGCTGCTTCTCGTAGGCCTGTTGCTGCTGCGCCAGGCGCTCGGCGCGAGTGCGCTCGAAGGCGGTGTAGCCGCCGCGGTAGAGGGTCAGCTTGCACTGCTCGACGTGGGCGACATGATCGACCACCGCGTCGAGAAAGTCACGGTCGTGGGAAATCAGCAGCAGCGTGCCCGGGTAGCCCTTGAGCCAGTCTTCCAGCCAGAGAATGGCGTCCAGATCCAGGTGGTTGGTCGGCTCGTCGAGCAACAGCAGGTCGGACGGGCACATCAGTGCCTGGGCCAGGTTAAGGCGCATCCGCCAGCCACCGGAGAAGTCGCCTACCCGGCGGTCCATCTGCTCGTTGGTAAAGCCCAGGCCCGCCAGCAACTTGCGCGCCCGAGCGTCGGCGGTATAACCGTCGGCGCTGTCGAGTTCGATGTGCAGGCGTGCCAGTGCGGTGCCGTCGTGGGCGGCTTCGGCAGCGGCCAGGTCGGCCTGGACCTTGCGCAAGCGGGCATCACCGTCGAGCACATAATCAACCGCCAGGCGCTCGAGGGTGTCGACCTCCTGGCGCATGTGCGCAATGCGCCAGTCCGCCGGCAGCTGACAGTCGCCGGAGTCGGGCGTCAACTCGCCACGCAGCAAGGCAAACAGGCTGGATTTACCGGCACCGTTGGCACCGATGAGGCCGGCTTTCTGACCGGCGTGCAGGGTCATCTCGGCGCCTTCTAGCAGGCGCTGCGGACCACGCTGTAAAGTGAGGTTCGATAGTCTGATCATAATGGCCGCGGAGTCTACCAGCTTCGTCGGCAACTGGCGCGAGTGGGACCATGCACACCGACCTGTGGAATTTTGCCCTGCAACTTTACGCCCGACCAGGCGTGGAGGCTGCCTGCCTGCAATGGCAGGACCTGGGTGGCGACGTCTGCCTGCTGCTGTGCGGCATGTGGCTCAGTGCGCGCGGCATAGCCCCGAACGAACAGCGGGCACGACAGCTCGCTGAATTGGCCGATGCCTGGCAAACCGATGTGGTGAAACCGTTACGCACGCTGCGCCAGGCCTGGCGCGACAAGGCTTCCCAAGACGCGCAATTGGCGGGTCTGCGTGAGCAGGTCAAAGGCTTGGAGTTAGCGGCTGAACGCGTCCTGCTGGAGCGTCTCGAGGGTATTTGCAAGGACTGGGCAGCAACGCCCGAAACGGGATTGGACTGGATAAGCTGGCTGGCACCCAAAGGCGCCGGTGCGCATCACGACGCGCTGCACACGCTGCGCGTCGTGATGCTGACGACTCAGGACGCCGAAGACGGGGTCTGAGTAGCCGGTGCTGCCGAAGCTGCTGGTGCAGGCGACGGGGCAGCGGCTGGTGCTGCCGGTGCTGCTGGAGTCGCAGGCTTGGCGGCGGCTGGCTGCGCTGGTTTGGCAGCGGCTGGCTTGGCTGCAGGTTTTGCAGCAGGTTTTGCAGCAGGTTTGGCCGGCGCTTTCGCAGCAGCAGGCTTGGCCGCTGGCTTGGCAGCGGGTTTTGCCGCGGCAGGTTTGGCCGCTGGTTTGGCTGGCGCTTTTGCTGCTGCCGGTTTGGCCGCAGGCTTGGCTGCAGGTTTTGCCGCTGCAGTTTTAGCGGCTGGTTTGGCAGGCGCTTTGGCAGCAGGCTTGGCAGGTGCTTTGGCAGCAGGCTTGGCCACAGGCTTGGCGGCAGCAGGTTTGGCGGCAGCGGTACGGGCGGGTGCTTTGGCAGCTGGTTTGGCGGCAGCTTTAACCGCAGGCTTGGCCACAGGTTTAGCGGCAGCTTTAGCAGCGGGCTTGGCCGCTGGTTTGGCAGCAGGTTTGCTCGCTGCTTTGGCCGGCGCCTTGGCCGCTGGTTTGGCGGCGGGCTTGGCCGCAGCGGCGGCGGCAGGTTTGGCCGAACGCAGGGTCAGCGCCTTGGCGGCAGCTTCCTTGACCTTGCCAACGCCCTGAGCCAGCTTCAGGCTTTCCTGGGCATCACGCTTGAGTTGCAGGATGTAGGTGCGCGTTTGCGATTGACGGTCTTTCAACTCGTCGAGCAACTTTTCCAGTTCGCCCACAGCCGACTTGGCCTTGTTCTGTGCCTTGGCTTTGCCAGCCTTGGCCGCGTCCTGCAGTTTCAGCCGGGACTTGTGCAGTTTTTCCTGCGCCTTGCCCCGTTGTTTTTCCAACTTGGCGAGCAGTTTTTCAGCATCAGCCAGCGCTTGCGAGCAGGCATTTTCCAAATGATCGAGCAGGCTGCCCGAGAGTTGCTGGAGCAGGTGCAACGGCGTACTTACTGGCTTCTTATTGGCCGACATGGTTTACCTCCTGGCTGACGAGATTGCGGCTCATACTATGCTTCTGCTGCTACCGCCGCTAGGGCATGTTGACAGTATTAAATGCGCCGCGTTGCATGCCTGGGCAAAGTTGTTATCGCTGCAGCTGGAAACAAGTGTAGATGCTGCACAAAGTGTTGCTGATATTTACACGAAGTGACGAGCGAAGGCTGGCATACTTTATTTCCTCTGAAGCAGGAGCGAGCCTGTGCCGCGCTATCTAATCCTTACCCTGTTGCTATTGCCGACCTCGTTAATTGCAGCGCCTGAAACTAAACCTGCCAGCGACCATGACCTGGCGTACAGCCTGGGCGCCAGCCTGGGTGAGCGTCTGCGTACGGAAGTGCCCGGCCTGCAACTCGACGCCTTGATTGAAGGGTTGCGCCAGGCTTATCAGAACAAGCCATTGGCACTGAGCAAAGAGCGCATGACGACAATACTCGGCGAACATGATGCCCAGGCCAACGACGCTGCGGTTCAAGCACAGACCGAGCAATTGCTGACAGCGGAAAAACGGTTCTTGGCCACTGAACGGGCTAAAGCCGGAGTGCGCGAACTGGCCGAAGGCATACTCGTCAGCGAGTTGCAGGCCGGGACTGGAAGCAAGCCAAAAGCGGGTGGCAAAGTCCAGGTTCGCTATGTTGGCAAGTTGCCGGATGGCACAGTGTTCGATCAGAACCAGCAAGCGCAATGGTTCAATCTGGACAGTGTGATCGAGGGATGGCAAGTCGCATTGCCGCAGATGGCGACAGGATCTAAGTGGCGACTGGTGATCCCTTCGGCGCAGGCTTACGGCGCCGAAGGCGCGGGCGACCTGATTGCGCCCTATACGCCACTGGTGTTCGAAATCGAGTTGCTCGGGGTTGCCGACTGAGGGTCGGCAGCACCGTCAGGCCTGGACCGCGCCTTCTTCGCTGTGCGCGGTGTGCAGCACTTCGATCAGGCAGTCTTCGAGCTCGAAACGCTCGTGCAACAAGCTGCCGAGCTTGCCTAGCTTTTCCGCGAAACGTTCAGGGTCGTTACAGTTGCCCTTGTCGCAATGATCGTTGAACGCCGAAGCGATTTCGGTGATGGCGTCGATGCGAGGGCTGATCTGCTTGGCCAGCTCCAGCCCGCGAGTGTCGCCAAACGCCTTGGCTTCGCTGACCAGTTGCTCGCTCACTTCAAAATGCCAGGCTGACACGTAGTCGATCAGCACCGCACAGAAGTCCCGGCTCTTGTCCTTGTCGGCAAAGGCCGGCTTGGCATCACGCAGCTCGCGGAAAGCCTTCACCAGCTCTGCACGCTCGTCCAACCAGCGGTCAATGAGCTTATGAACCCCACCCCAGCGTTCCTGAGCATTCTGACAACTATCTAGCATGGCGATCTCTTCCCTTCTGGGTAATGCCCCTGCCCCCGCGCCGCAAATGTGCAGAGCAAAGGTGAAGTCAGCAGAGCGGCATCGAGCAGCTGTGTTTTCGGTATGCGTGCAGGGAGATTATTCCCGTGCGCCCTTGCCTTCAAGGTACGCAGACGACAATGTTCATACAAGCGTTTAATCCGACCATTCTTTGCCGTCGGTCGCTTGCACCGTTAAAAAACCGCCTCAGCTTTTACCTGCCCGACTGAACAGCGGGCAGCCGCGACCGAGCAGGCGAACGATCGGCAAAGTCGCCAGCAACACGAAGGACAACAGGCTCCACTCGGGCAGGGTAAGGTCCAGGAAGCTCCAGTTGATTGGCACGCAGTCAGCACTGCCGATCACCATCACCTTGATCACCTGGACCATGGGCATGCTCTCGATCACGTAATCGAAAGCCGGCTGGCACTCGATGCTCGACAACGCCGGATTGCCCTGCAGCCAGACATGCCGGGCCGCCAGCAATGCCCCGCCTGTCGCACAGAACAGCGCCAGGGCGGCATAGACGCGGGTGCCGAGACGCCCCGGCGAATGCACCAAAGCACACAGGCAGACCAAGGCAAAAGCCCCCAAAAACAAGCGCTGGCTGTAGCACAACGGGCATGGTACCAGGCCCAAGCCGAACTCCAGATAGAAAGCGGCCGCCTGGACCAGCACCGATGCCAGCAACGCCGGAAAGAACAATGTACGCAAGCGGGCCAACAGCATGGCGAGTCCAGAAGCGGGATAGACAGGCGATAACGGTAGAGGAAAGGCGCGGCTTGTATCAAGGCAAGACAGTCGGGACAAGTCGCTGATCGACAAGGGAAGCATCCCGAGTGCCGCAAGAAAAATGCTTAGCAATTTGCAGGAAAATTTACCAGCAAGGCGCAGAAAGATGACTCAAGCCCATGAGCGCGCGATTTGCGGTGCGCCCATGGGTACATCAAGCTCGAACAGCCTCAGGCAGTGGCAACGCCAGCAACCGCTGATCAAGCATACCCAGGCCTTCCTGGAATAGCTGATTGCTGCGTTCGGCATCACCCAAGCTGGCCAACAACCGGGCAAGTTCGGCACAGGCTTCGGGATTGCGCTGCACCCGCAGGCTGCTTTCCAGATAATCCCGCGCTTTGCCCCAAAGGCGATTCTGCAGGCTTAGCCGGCCCAGGGTCAGGAGCAGACTGGGATCGTCGGGATGTTCCTTGAGCCAGCCTTCTGCGGTTTGCAGCTGCCGTGCCAGGTCGCCACCGCGCACCAGCCCATAAAGCCGAGCCAGATGGCTTTCGTACTGGCGCTTGAGCGCCGTGCGCAGGGCCTGTTCGGCTTCGCTCTCTGCACCCAGCTGGCGCAGTTGCTCGGCATAGGCCAGCACCAACTGCGGCTCCTGGCGCTGCGCAGCGGTAAGCTGCTGCCAGGCGCGCTCAAGGGATTGACGAGCTGTCTGTTCATCGCCTTCACGGCTGGCGGCCAGGCTCAGGTTCTCACCCCAGGCTCGGCGCTCCAACTCGGCCAGTTCACTCACCGGCAGCACCTTGTCCTTGCGTAGCTCCGGCAGCAGGCGAATCAGCGCCGACCAGTCGCCACGCTCGCGATACAGGCGCTGCAACAGGCGCAGTACCTGAACGTTATGCGGATGGCGCTCTTGCATGGCCTGCAGGGTAATCAGGGCCGCATCGCTGTCACCACGGTCCATCTGCAACTGGGCGTGACTCAGGGCGATGGCCAGCTCCGCCTCGGGCTGACGCTCCAGGGCGCGCTCGAGCAAGTTGTCGCTGTCTTCGGTTCGGCCCAGTTCGTTGGCTGCACGCGCGGCACCGAGGTAATACAGCAAGGGTTGACGCTCGGCTTCGGCAGCCCGGTGCAGGTGACGCTGGGCACTGGCCCAGCGGCCCTCGGCGAGGTCCAGTTGGCCCTGCTCGATGGCCAGTTGGGTGCGACGGCTGCGATTACGCCGCGACCAAGGGTTGACCACCCCGCCGGATGTCAGCACCAGGCCGACCAGGTAGCGCACCAGCAGCACGGCCAGGATGATCGCGGTCAGGGCCGCCAGCGCTGCCCACAGGCCCGATTGATAGCGAAAGCTGCCGTAGGCGATCTGCACATAGCCGCTGTGCTTGGCAATCGCGATCCCGAGCCCGGCAGCAACGATAATCGCCACCACCGCCAGCAGGTAAACGCGCCTCATGGCTTGGCCTCCTCGACCGGCAAGTGCCGGCGCTCCAGGTAGGCCTGAACGGCACTGATACTGTCCGCCAGGTCCGGCACCACCACCGCGACCGGCTGTTCAGCCAGCGCGTTGAGGCTATCGAGCATGGCCTTGCTCTGTGGGTTGTCGGCGTTGAAGTTGGCCAGCAGCACACTGCGGGCGTCATCCAGGGCCTGGGTGTACACCTTGGCTTCGCCATTGAGTGCGGCCCACTGGGCTTGCTCGATGGTCAGGCTCAGGGCTAGGCGCAACTGGTTGAGCGACTGCCCCGCCAGCAATGGCCGGATGTTTTCGTCGGCGTCAAATTCGATCTGGAAGTACTTGGACAGCTCCGCCCACCATTGTGACCAGCGACTGGCGCCATCGCCATCGGCGGTCAGGGCACCCAGCGCATTGGCATCGCTGTTGAATTCCGGTGTCTGGGCACTGAGCTGCAGCACTTGCTCACGCTGGGCCGCGAGCTTCAGGAACAAGCCGGTGCGATCGGGCTGCTGGACGCTGTTGAGCGTAGCCAGGCTCTTGGCCAGTTGCTCACGGGCGGCAAAGGAGCCCGGGTCGCTCTGTTCACGGAGGATGTCATCAGCGCCCTTGACCAGTTCACGCGCGCTGACGATGTCCTGCAAGGCGGACAAGCGCAGGCTGGCCAGGCGCAGCAGATGCTCGGCTTCGGCCAGGCGCCAGTCCTTGCGGCTGGCGCCAAGGATGGTCTCCAGGCGCTGGCTCAAGCGTTGCTGGTCACCCTGCAGTTGAGCGACCAGACGCCGACGGTCTTCCAGTTCGGATGCGGGCGGCAGAACGGCCAACTGCGCAGAAAGTTGCTGTTCACGCTGCTGCAGGGCCTGGGTTTGCTCGCTCAGGGACTGCAGGTTCTGTGCCTGGCCCTGCTCGGCGCTCTGGAGCTGGCGAACCTGCCATACGCCCCACCCGCCAACTGCGACACCTGCCGCGCCCAGCAGCAAGGCCAGGATTGCCAGACCATTGCCGGACCGCTTGGCCGGTTCGACGGGGGTTTGTGCAGGAGCCTCTGGGGCCTTCAGTTCATCGTTGGGCAAGACAGTTTCGCTCACGTATCCATCCTTTGCATTACGGCACGTCGCCAATCAGCTTAGCGCCTTAGGGGGCTGGTGCAGGAGTTTCCTGCAATGTTGCCAGCAAAGCCGCGGCGCTTGCACCACGGCAATCCACTACATTCTGTGCGCCACTGGCGCGGGCGAGTTCCGCTACCCGCGGGCTGGGCACGAACAACGGTAGTTGCACCAACTGCGGCCAGTCTGCACCTGCCAGCTCGCGCAAGTGTTCAAAACCCTGCCCACTGCTGACCACCAGGCCATTCAGGCGTTCCCCGGCAATACGCCGGGCCAGGGTGGCCTCAGGGTAATGCGGCAAGTAGCGGCGATACAACTCAAGGTAATCGACACGGGCACCCAATGCGGCCAAGCGCTCAGCGAGCAATTCACGCCCCCCCTCGCCGCGGATGATCAACACCCGTGGCTGTGAGCGCCTGATCGCTTCGCTCAACGCCGGCAGCTGCAGCAATGCTTCGCTGTCGTCGCCTTGGGCTGGATAACTGACATTGAGGCCATGGTCGTCAAGAATCTGCGCAGTGGCTGCGCCGACGGTAAACCAGGCCTGCGCGGGGGGCTGCGGCCAGTGCACATTCAGCTGTTCTATAGCCAAGCGCGCAGCTGGCTTGCTGACGACAATCACCGCGCAGTACTGATCGAGCGTTTGCACCTGGCCAAGCTGCGCTGGCGTCAGCGCCAGCGGCTCGATTTCCAGCAACGGCAGGCTGCTGCTGAACACCCCCTGTTCGGCAAGCGTCTGGGCCAGCGCCGTGCATTCTTCTGCCGGCCGGGTCAGCAGCAGGCGCCAGCGGCTCACGGATGCCCGGCCTCGCCGTAGACCGCCTTGAGAATTTCTTCGGCACCTTGCCCGAGCAGGTCTTCGGCGACCTTGATGCCAAGCGCTTCGGCATCCTTGCGCGGCGCGCGGGCCTGGGCGGTGAGCAACTTGCCACCGGCGGGCTCGCCCACCAGCCCGCGCAACCAGAGCTGATCGCCTTCCAGCACCGCATAACAGGCAATCGGTACTTGGCAGCCACCGTTGAGGTGCTTGTTCAGGGCGCGCTCGGCAGTAACCCGGTCAGCGGTGTCGACGTGATGCAACGGAGCCAGCAGCGCGTGGATTTCGCTGTCGGCGCTGCGGCACTCGATGCCCACTGCGCCCTGGCCGCCTGCGGGCAGGCTGTCGTCAACGCTGATACTGGAGGTGATGCGATCTTCAAACCCCAGACGGATCAGGCCGGCGGCGGCGAGGATGATGGCGTCGTACTCACCGGCATCGAGCTTGGCCAGGCGGGTGTTGACGTTGCCACGCAAGAAGCGGATTTCGAGGTCGGGGCGACGGCTCAGCAACTGGGCCTGGCGGCGCAGGCTGGAGGTACCGACGATACTGCCGGCCGGCAGCGCCTCGAGGCTGTCAAAGGTGTTGGAAACAAAGGCATCGCGCGGATCTTCGCGTTCACAGATGCAGAACAGGCCCAGGCCTGCCGGGAAGTCCATCGGCACGTCTTTCATCGAATGCACGGCGATGTCGGCCTGGTTCTCCAGAAGCGCGGTTTCCAGTTCCTTGACGAACAGGCCCTTGCCGCCGATTTTCGACAGCGGCGAGTCGAGCAACTTGTCGCCACGGCTGACCATCGGCACCAGGGTCACGACCAGGCCAGGATGGGCCTGCTCCAGACGGGCTTTGACATATTCGGCCTGCCACAGGGCCAGGGCACTTTTGCGGGTGGCAATGCGGATTTCGCGAGTGGACATGGAACGATCCGTACGAGATAGATTCGCCCGATGATAACAGCTCAGTCCAGACCGCTAGCAGATCTAAATCATGCTAGGTGCCGACCATCCCTGGCCCTCGACTGCTCGATAGTCCTCGCCCTTACAGTTGCTGCATCATCTTGCGTACACCGGCCACATGCCGGCGGCTGACGATCAGGGCATCGCCATTGAGGCCCTTGAGAAACAGTTGGAAATGCCCAAGCGGCGTGCGTTGCAAGCGCTCGATGCGGTTACGGGCGACCAGCGCGTTACGGTGAATACGGACAAAACGCTCGCCGAACTCGTCTTCCAGAGCCTTGAGTGGCTCGTCGAGCAGCACTTCGCCAGATTCGTGCCGCAGGGTCACGTATTTATGATCGGCGATGAAATAGATCACCTGGTCGAGGGGGATCAATTCAATGCCTTTGCGCGTGCGGGCACTGATATGGCTGCGCGGCCCGCTGCCACTCTCGGCCGCCGGCCGGGTCAGCGCCGCCAACTGCACGCGGTTGGGGCGTTCGGCCCTTTTCAAGGCGTCACGCAGGCTATCGGGCTGCACCGGCTTGAGCACATAGCCCAAGGTGCTGTCCTTGAACGATTCGACGGTGAACTCATGGTCACCGGTACAAAACACCACTGCAGGCGGTGCTTCGCGCTCGCACAGCCGCGCAGCGACCTGCAGGCCATCGAGCCCCGGCATGCGGATGTCGAGCAGGACGACCTCGGGCTTGAGGCTGTCAATCAGGGCCAGAGCCTCTTCGCCATTGGTGGCGCTGGGCTCCAGCACAGTATAGCCCTCCAGTTCGCCGAGCAGTCGGCTCAGGCGTTCCCGGGCTTGGGGTTCGTCATCAACGATCAGGACATTCATATTGCGCTGGATTCCTGCGTGAGTCTCGCACAAGGATAGCGTAGACAGGTGAGGTGACGACCGTCACGGCGATCCACGCTCAGACTCGCACGATGGCTAAAGATTCACTGGCCCGGCAGGAAACATGCCGAGCCTCTGTCCAACTGTAGACGGTTGCCGCAACACTGCCGTTCAATCGATAAATATCCTGTTGCAAGCGCGCTGTCGCGGGCCTGTGCTGCGACATAAACCCGCATTTACGCCGACCGCCGCACTCCGGCAGGGCCGCCAATCCTGCTATGATCGGCAGCACTTTTTCCGTTCACGCCTTCAACGAGTGAATCCATGAGCACCGACAAGACCAATCAGTCCTGGGGCGGCCGCTTCAGTGAGCCCGTCGACGCCTTCGTCGCCCGCTTCACCGCCTCCGTCAATTTCGACCAGCGCCTGTACCGCCACGACATCATGGGTTCGATCGCCCACGCCACCATGCTGGCGAAGGTCGGCGTCCTCACCGACGCCGAGCGCGACACCATCATCGACGGCCTGAAGACCATCCAGGGCGACATCGAGGCCGGCAACTTCGACTGGCGCGTCGACCTTGAAGACGTGCACATGAACATCGAGGCACGCCTGACCGACCGCATCGGCATCACCGGTAAAAAGCTGCACACCGGCCGCAGCCGCAACGATCAGGTCGCAACCGATATCCGCCTGTGGCTGCGTGACGAAATCGACCTGATCCTGGCCGAGATCACCCGCCTGCAGCAGGGCCTGCTGGAGCAGGCCGAGCGCGAAGCCGAAACCCTCATGCCCGGCTTCACCCACCTGCAGACCGCCCAGCCGGTGACCTTCGGCCACCACCTGCTGGCCTGGTTCGAAATGCTCAGCCGCGACTACGAGCGCCTGGTCGACTGCCGCAAGCGCACCAACCGCATGCCCCTGGGCAGCGCCGCACTGGCCGGCACCACCTACCCGATCGACCGCGAACTGACCTGCCAGCTGCTGGGCTTCGAAGCAGTAGCCGGCAACTCGCTCGACGGTGTCTCTGATCGCGACTTCGCCATTGAATTCTGCGCGGCCGCCAGCGTGGCGATGATGCACCTGTCGCGCTTCTCCGAAGAGTTGGTGCTGTGGACCAGCGCCCAGTTCCAGTTCATCGACCTGCCTGATCGCTTCTGCACCGGCAGTTCGATCATGCCGCAGAAAAAGAACCCGGACGTGCCGGAGCTGGTACGCGGCAAGACCGGCCGTGTGTTCGGCGCCCTCACCGGCCTGCTGACCCTGATGAAAGGCCAACCCCTGGCTTACAACAAGGACAACCAGGAAGACAAGGAGCCGCTGTTCGACGCCGCCGACACCCTGCGCGACTCGCTGCGCGCCTTTGCCGACATGATCCCGGCGATCAAGCCACGCCACGCCATCATGCGCGAAGCGGCCCTGCGCGGCTTCAGCACCGCCACCGACCTGGCCGACTACCTGGTACGCCGTGGCCTGCCGTTCCGTGATTGCCATGAAATCGTCGGCCATGCGGTGAAGTACGGTGTCGATACCGGCAAGGACCTGGCGGAAATGAGCCTGGACGAGCTGCGCCAGTTCAGCGACCAGATCGAACAGGACGTGTTCGCCGTCCTGACCCTCGAAGGGTCAGTCAACGCCCGTGACCACATCGGCGGTACTGCGCCTGCGCAAGTACGCGCTGCCGTAGCCCGCGGCAAGGCGCTGCTCGCCGCGCGCTAAGCCCTGTCGCGTGCTGCTGCCCGGCCAGTTCTGACTGGGTGGCAGCACTTGGCCTTCAAGGCTTGCTTGAGCGCACCATCTCCAGGAAAGCAGGCATCTGCGCTTCCTTGTCGGCGGCAATTTTCTGCACGTTCGGGTTGTGCTTGAAACGCTCCAACAGCTCACGCGCTTGCGGGAAGTCTTCCAGCACGTCGATGGCGAAGACCTTCTTGCCCACGGCATAGGCCAGGTCGACGCTAAAGCAGAACAGCATGTCGGCGAGGGTCAGGCTGTCGCCGGCCACAAATGGGCTGAACTTGCCATTGCGCTTGAGGGTGGCGATACCGGCCAGCAATTCGGCCTTGGCCTTGGCCTTGATGGCGTCATCGACCCGTGCGCCGAAAAATGCTTCGGGATAGCAGGCGCGGGCAGGCAGCTCGATGTACAGCTCGATCTCCTTGGCCAGCTCGTGCACCTTGGCCTGGGCAAAAACCCCTTCAGGCAATAGCGCCTTGCCCGGCTGGGTCCGCTCGATGTAGTCGAGGATCAGGTTGGTTTCGCTGATAAAGCCCTCTTCGGTCTCCAGCACCGGCACCTTGCCGCGCGGGCTGAGCTTCAGCGCTTCGGGGCTCTGGCCGCCGAAAAACAGCACTTCTTCAAACGGCACGCCCTTTTCCAGCAGCGCCAGTTTGGCCATGTTGTAGTAGTTGCTGACCGAAAATCCATGAAGCTTGAGCATGAAACAGCCTCCAGGCCGTAAAGGGGTTGGCCGGGTTGTTATAGACCCAAGTGCCGGGTACTGACCAGCATCATGGAGTTTGTCGATAGCAAGGCATCGGTGCCCGGCTCGTGGCAAACTGGGCACCCCAAAAGAGGAAAGCGCCCATGAGCGAACCAACCGATATCGACAACGACGAAGAAGAGTTCGCCGAGTCGACCCTGATCGAAGCGATCGAGAACCAGATCGAAAGCGACAACCCGCCGGCGGCCAAAGCCACGTTCAACAAGTTGACCCTGGTGGGTTACGAGCGTGAAGATATCCTCAACCTCATGGCCCATGTGCTGGCCTACGAGATTGACGCGATGCTCGAAGACGACCGCGCGTTCAACACCGAATGGTACGAAACCGCCTTGCGCGCCCTGCCCGAGCTGCCGCCGGAAAAGGTCTGAAGCAAAGCAGGATTTCCCTGACTACACTGCAAAACCAGGCACCGGCGACGGTGCTGCCCTCCTTGTCTGGAAGTCGGAGTCTCTATGTCGTTTACCCCCGAACTGATTGCCGAGCTGGAAGTCCTTGCCTTGTTCAACCTGGATAGCAGCCAGGAAGGTATCAAGGTTCATAACACTGCCTCCAAGGAGGTAATCGCTGCAGCGCGTCGTCTGTACGAGAAAAAGCTCACTGACCAGCCCGATGGCGGTTACCTGACCAGCCTTGGTCACGATGCTGCCGAGAACGTGCAGGTGTTGCTGAACATTCTGAATGTCGGCGAACCTGCCTGATCGGGACTGCCTTGCAGTCCATCGCCGGCAACGCCGGCTCCCACAGTGGGGGCTGGCCTTGCTATCGGTCGCCTCCACACCATCGCTAATAAAATGGCGTCAAAATTAAAATAGCTTAAACTCGCCATTGCTCCCTAGACGGCCGGTTTCAGCTCGCCATGAACCACCCCCACGAAATTCGCCCCGACCTCGATCAGGGCATTGACCGCAAGGTGCTCAGCCAGCTGCGCCAACGTTTTCTGACGCTCAACCAGGGGCGCCTGGGGCGGGCCATGGACGGGCTGTCTAGCCGGCAACAGCAGGTGCTGACCCTGCTGCCGCTGTTCTTGCACGTCAATCACCCGCTGCTGCCCGGTTATGTATCCGGCAACACACCGGCGGGCGTCGCCAATTTCGAGCCTGATGCCCCACTGCTGGCCGAAGCCCAGCGCCTGACCCGCTCGTTCTCGTACAAGGCCCGGCGCGGCAACCCGCCCCAGCCGATTCACGGGCTGTACCTGATGGGCAGCCTGGGCACCCTGGCCCAGGCCGAGCAAAGCGACATGGACGTCTGGGTCTGCCACGCCGCCGACCTCAGCGAAAGCGAGCTGGCGGAGCTGCGCAAGAAGTGCCTGTTGCTGGAAATCTGGGCGGCCAGCCAGGGCGCCGAGGCCCACCTGTTCTTGATCGAGCCGCAGAGCTTCGTCCAGGGCGAACGTGACGGCCAGCTCAGTTCCGACGACTGCGGCACCACCCAGCATTACCTGCTGCTCGACGAGTTCTACCGCACCGCCATCTGGCTCGCCGGGCGCACGCCCTTGTGGTGGCTGGTACCGGTCTACGAAGAAACACGCTACCGGCAATACATCGAGACCCTGCTGTGCAAACGCTTCGTGCGTGCCGAAGACAACCTCGACCTCGGCCACCTGGCGCACATCCCGCCAGGCGAGTTCGTCGGCGCCGGGCTCTGGCAGCTGTTCAAGGGCATCGAATCGCCCTACAAGTCGGTGCTCAAGCTGCTGCTGACCGAGGTCTATGCCAGTGAACACCCACAGGTGCAGTGCCTGAGCCTGCAGTTCAAGCAGGCGGTGTTCAGCAATCACCTCGACCTCGACGAGCTCGACCCCTACATGATGGTCTACCGGCGCATCGAGCAGTACCTGCAAGGCCGGGGCGAACGTGAGCGGCTGGAGCTGGTGCGGCGCAGCCTGTACCTGAAGGTCAACAAGAAGCTCAGCGGCCTGGCCCGCTCGCGCAGCACCAGTTGGCAGCGCGAGCTACTGCAACGGCTGAGCCGGGAATGGGGCTGGGACGAGCGTCAACTGACGCTGCTCGACAGCCGCAGCCAGTGGAAAGTCCGCCAGGTGGCGCTCGAGCGCCGCGAGCTGGTGGCCGAGCTGAACTACAGCTACCGCTTCCTCTGCCAGTTTGCCCGCAGCCAGAACGCCATCAGCCGCATCGACCAGCGCGACCTCAGCGTGCTCGGCCGGCGCCTGTATGCCGCTTTCGAACGGCGCGCCGGCAAGGTCGAGTTCATCAACCCGGGAATCGCCCCGGACTTGGCCGAAGATACCCTGACCCTGGTCCAGTCACCCAACCGCAAGGAGCCCGGGCAACACCACTGGGGCCTGTACAACGGCAACCTGGGCGTACACGAGTGGGAGCATTTTGCTCCGATCAAGCGTTGCCGCGAGCTGCTTGAGCTGCTGACCTGGGCCCACCGCAACGGCGTGATCGACAGCAGCACGCGCCTGGCCCTGCACCCGGGCAGCAGCGACCTCAGCGAGTACGAGCTGTTCAACCTGCTCGGCAGCCTGCAACAGAGCGTCGCCCTGCCGTTGTCGCTGGTCAGCGAACAGCGCCTGCTGCAGCCCAGTGTGGCCGACGAGATCCTGCTGTTGGTCAACGTCGGCGTCGACCCGCTGCAACACCACCGCGACCTGAACATCCTGATGACCACCGAACGCACCGACTCGCTGAGCTATGCCGGGGTGCGCGAAAACCTGGTGCTGACCCTCGACCAGGTCACGCTCAACAGCTGGAACGAAGTGCAGGTGCACCGCTACGACGGCGGACATGCGCTGTTGCGCTGCCTGCGTGATTACCTCAATGGTCTGGGCAGCGAGCACATCCCTCGGCTGCGGGTGCGCTGCTTCTGCCACAACCGTGCCCAGGCCATTGCCCTGCGGGTCGAAGACGTATTCGCCACCACCCAGGGGCTGCTGGCGCAGAACCTCAACCATCGCTACCTGTTGCAGGTTGAGCAGCACACCCATGTGCTGGAGCTGCACCCTGGCGCCGTGAACCTGGTGACCCTCGACGATCAGGACGCAGTACTGCGCTACCTCGGCGAAGAACGCAGCGATTACAGCCCCCTGCACCTGGACGCCAACGCCCTGCAGGAGCTGGACCTGGCGCAGGTACTACCCTTGGGCCAACCACAATGCATCCAGCTGTTCTATCGGGTGCAAGAGGCCTTCGCCGATGTCTACGTGCTCGATGAGCACAATGCCCTGTGGCAGCAACGCCTGCCGTTCCACGATGAAAACAGCCTGTTGCTGCCCCTGCAGCGCTTTTTGCAATCGATCGTGTTTCGCCGCGAAGCACGGCTGCCCCTGGACAGCCTGCAGGCCCAAGGCTCACTGGATATTCTTTATTACCAATTGTTGCCGTCAGGCCCTGGCAAGGTCCGCCAGGTGGAAGCGCGCCAGGTCGAGGTCAAGGCCATCGACCGGCCGTACTACGAAGTGCAGGCAATTTTACAAGCTGGCGCCAGCGACGACGTACAAGTAACGCTGTACTGCAATCAGCGGGAGTTTTCCCAGCTCGAGCATGGCGACCAACTGTATGCGGTGGTCGCCCGCGAGATCATCGATCAGCGCCGCGAGGCCGAGCGCTACCGCTGCTATATCACCGACCTTGACCTGTCGGGCCTGCTGGCCGACGGCCTTGGCTCAAGCATCCTCTACCTGCGCTACAAGGGTGAACTGGAGCGGGCGCTCAACGAGGCCCTGGCGCAGGCTTAAGGCTCAGAGGTCGAAGTCGCCCGCCGCTTCTGGCTGGTACTCGACTGCCAGCAGCTCGAGCTTGAGGGTCTTGCCACCCGGCGCCGGCCAGTCGATCTTCTCGCCCACCGACAGGCCCAGCAGTGCACTGCCGATCGGTGCGAGGATGGAGATCTTGCCTTCGTCAGCGTTGGCGTCCTTGGGATAGACCAGGGTCAGGTGGTAGTCCTTGCCGCTGGCTTCTTCGCGGCAATGAACCCGGGAGTTCATGGTCACGACACCGGCCGGAACTTCCTCGTGACCGACCTGTTCGGCGCGGTCCAGCTCGTCCTGCAAGGCGAGCACACCCGGCGACTCCTGCGTCTTCTCATCGAGGCTTTCGATAAGACGCTCGAGACGCTGTACGTCCAATCGGGTGACGATAATGGAAGGCTTGGTGCTCATGATCCGGTCAGACTCCTTTTTCTGGGCGATATAAAGCAAAACCCCGCCCAAGGGCGGGGTTTGCAGGAATTCGGCACAGCCGAAACAGGTTCGACACTACCACAGCCAAGTAAATACACAATACCCGCAGGGTCTATGCCGACCCGGCCAGCTGTCGACGCGCCAGCGCCTCGCGGCAGATCTGCCGGCGCTGCTCATCGTCGGCCGCACGCCACTGGCGAATGTCCTCGACATGGCGAAAGCAGCCGATGCAGACCTTGTGCTCATCCAGCCGGCAGGTGCTGATGCACGGCGACGGCACCGCCGGGCTGACATTGCTGTAGAGCGGCTTGGCCGGCTTGGGCGCGCTGCTCATCAGATTTCGTCGAAGTCGAGCTTTTCACCGATCCGCTCCCAGACGATGCGCTCAAGCATCTCACCGAGCAGCTCTTCGGTCTTTTCGCAGGTCCACTTGCCGCTCGACTCATCGTAGTCGAAGTGGAAACCACCGGATTTGTCCGCCAGCCACAGCTGGCGCAGCGGCTCCTGGCGGCTGAAGATCAGTTGGCTGCCGTTGTCGAACTTGATGGTCAGGACCCCTGCCGAGTTCTCCATGTCCAGATCCAGGTCCGTCTCGTCGAACAGGTCTTCCAGCGCCTGTTGGGTCGCGTCGACCAGGTCGTGAAAACGCGCTTCGGTCAAACTCATTGCAAGAACCTCAAAAATGTCTGCACACACGCAAGCCGGGCAAGATACGAGCGCGGCGCGCCGAATGCAAAGGATACCGACCTGCGCCAGGCAGCGCAGCCACCACCCCGCCCGACGGCGGGCTGCCTGCATAGGCAAGGGGCCGGGCGCTCGGTATACTCGGGCGCAATACTGCTTATTACAAAGGATTACGCCATGAAGCGCCTGATCTCCACCCTCGCGGCGCTCGTCGCGGTTGCCTGCCTCGTCTCCGCCTGCGGCCAGAAGGGCCCACTGTACCTGCCAGACGACAGCAAAGACGGTCAAAAGTCGCAATCGCACAAGCACCAGTAAGGGTAACCCATGGACGCTTTCAACTACCGCGACGGTGAACTGTTCGCGGAAGGCGTGGCCCTGTCGGCCATCGCCGAACGTTTCGGCACGCCGACCTACGTCTACTCGCGCGCCCACATCGAGGCCCAGTACCGTAGCTACGCCGATGCCCTGGAGGGTGTTTCGCACCTGGTGTGCTTCGCCGTCAAGGCCAACTCCAACCTCGGCGTGCTGAACCTGCTGGCCCGCCTGGGTGCAGGTTTCGACATCGTTTCCGGCGGTGAGCTGGAGCGTGTCCTGGCCGCTGGCGGTCGGGCCGATCGCGTGGTGTTCTCCGGCGTCGGCAAGACCCGTGAAGACATGCGCCGCGCCCTGGAAGTCGGCGTGCACTGCTTCAACGTCGAATCCACCGACGAGCTCGAGCGCCTGCAGGTCGTGGCTGCCGAAATGGGCGTACGCGCGCCGGTTTCGTTGCGGGTCAACCCGGACGTCGATGCCGGCACCCACCCGTACATCTCCACGGGCCTGAAAGAAAACAAGTTCGGTATCGCCATCGCCGATGCCGAAGAGGTGTACATCCGCGCCGCGCAGCTGCCAAACCTGGAAGTGGTCGGCGTCGACTGCCATATCGGCTCGCAGCTGACCACCCTGGAACCCTTCCTCGATGCCCTCGACCGCCTGCTGGCGCTGATCGACCGCCTCGGCGACTGCGGCATCCTCCTGCGCCACCTGGACCTGGGTGGCGGCGTCGGCGTGCGCTATCGCGACGAAGAGCCGCCACTGGCCGGCGACTACATCAAGGCCATCCGCGAGCGGGTCGGTGATCGAGACCTGGCCCTGGTGTTCGAGCCGGGCCGCTACATCGTTGCCAACGCCGGCGTGCTGCTGACCCAGGTCGAGTACCTCAAGCACACCGAGCACAAGGATTTCGCCATCGTCGATGCGGCGATGAACGACCTGATCCGCCCAGCCCTGTACCAGGCCTGGATGAACGTCACCGCCGTGCAGCCGCGTGCCGGTGAAGGCCGTACCTACGACATCGTCGGGCCGATCTGCGAAACCGGCGACTTCCTCGCCAAAGAGCGCGAACTGAACCTGGCCGAAGGCGATTTGCTGGCGGTGCACTCGGCGGGCGCCTATGGTTTTGTCATGAGCTCGAACTACAACACCCGTGGTCGTTGTGCCGAAGTGCTGGTCGATGGTGACCAGGCCTTCGAAGTGCGTCGTCGCGAAACCGTGGCCGAGTTGTTCGCCGGCGAAAGCCTGCTGCCGGAGTAACCCCATGCTGCTGCGTTTTACCAAGATGCATGGGCTGGGCAACGACTTCATGGTCCTCGACCTGGTCAGCCAGCATGCGCACATTTTGCCCAAGCACGCCAAGCAATGGGGCGACCGCCACACCGGCATCGGCTTCGACCAACTGCTGATCGTCGAGGCGCCAAGCAATCCGGAAGTGGATTTCCGCTACCGGATCTTCAACGCCGACGGCTCCGAGGTCGAACAGTGCGGCAACGGTGCGCGCTGCTTTGCGCGCTTCGTGCTGGACAAGCGCCTGACCGCGAAAAAACGCATCCGCGTCGAAACCAAGGGCGGCATCATCGAGCTGGACGTGCGCAACGACGGGCAGATCAGCGTCGACATGGGCCCGCCGCGGCTGGTGCCGGCCGAGATCCCGTTCGAGGCGCCGGCCCAGGCCCTGAGCTACCCGCTCGAGGTCGCCGGGCGCAACGTGGAACTCTTCGCCGCATCGATGGGCAACCCCCATGCGGTACTGCGGGTCGACGACATCAACGCCGCACCGGTGCACGAACTGGGCCCGCAGATCGAACATCACCCGCGCTTCCCGCAGCGGGTCAATGTCGGCTTCATCCAGGTCATCGACCGCCACCGCGCGCAACTGCGGGTGTGGGAACGTGGCGCTGGCGAAACCCAGGCCTGCGGAACCGGCGCCTGCGCCGCAGCCGTGGCGGCGATCAGCCAGGGCTGGATGGACTCACCGCTGTTGATCGACCTACCGGGTGGGCGCCTGTCCATCGAATGGGCAGGCCCGGGCACACCGGTGCTGATGACCGGCCCCGCCGTACGCGTGTTTGAAGGACAGGTTCGTCTATGAGTGAGTACCAGCCATGACCGATCAGCCCCAGGCTCCCGCCGAACAGCCCTGCGACCTTAGTGCCGAGGGCTCGACGCCCACCCTCGGGGCTGAGGCCGTGGTTGCCTACCTGCGCGACAACCCGACGTTCTTTGCCGAGCACGACGAGCTGCTCAGCGAGCTGCACATCCCCCATCAGCGTGGCGATAGCGTGTCGCTGGTCGAGCGCCAGCTCAAGCTGCTGCGCGACCGCAATATCGAGATGCGTCACCGCCTTTCGCAACTGATGGACGTGGCCCGCGACAACGACCGGCTGTTCGACAAGACCCGCCGGCTGATCCTCGACCTGCTCGATGCCGACAGCCTGGAAAACGTGGTCATGGCCGTCGAAGACAGCCTGCGCCAGGAGTTCAAGGTGCCCTTCGTCAGCCTGATCCTGTTCGGTGAAACCGCCGCGCCGGTCGGTCGCTGGGTCAACAGCGCCGACGCCCAGCAAGCCATTGGCGGCCTGTTGTGTGCCGGCAAGACGGTCAGCGGTAACCTGCGCGATCATGAGCTGGACTTCCTGTTCGGCGAAGAGCAGCGCAAGGAAGTCGGCTCCAGCGCCGTCGCCACCCTCAATCATCAGGGCCTGCACGGCGTACTGGCGATCGGTAGCCGCGACCCGCAGCATTACAAGAGCACAGTCGGCACCCTGTTCCTCAGCTACATCGCCGAAGTGCTCGGCCGAGTAGTACCGCGCCATACCCAGACCCTGCGTCCGGTGCGCTAGTGGAGCGCCAGCTGGAGGCCTTCTGCGCGCACTTGCGCAACGAGCGCCAAGTGTCCGAACACACCCAGCTGGCCTACCGACGCGACCTGGAGAGTGTCCTGGCGTTCTGCGCCAAGAGCGGCATCGACAGCTGGAACGCGCTACAGATCCAGCATCTGCGCCAACTGATCGCCCGCCAGCATCACCAGGGCCAGTCTTCACGCAGCCTTGCCCGCCTGCTTTCGGCAGTGCGTGGTTTCTACCGCTACCTCAACCGCGAAGGCCATTGCAGCCACGATCCGGCCAACGGCCTGTCGGCGCCCAAGGGCGAGCGACGCCTGCCCAAGACCCTCGACACCGACCGAGCCCTGCAACTGCTGGAAGGCGCGGTCGAAGATGAATTTCTCGCCCGCCGCGACCAGGCCATGCTCGAGCTGTTCTACTCCTCCGGCCTGCGCCTGTCGGAGCTGACCAGCCTCAATCTCGATCAGCTTGACCTGCCAGACGGCCTGGTACAGGTGCATGGCAAGGGCAGCAAAACCCGCGTGCTGCCGGTCGGCCGCAAGGCCCGCGAGGCACTGGAGCAATGGCTGCCCCTGCGCGCCGGCAGCGGCCCGCAGGACGGCGCGGTGTTCGTCAGCCAGCAGGGCCGGCGCCTCGGCCCACGGGCCATTCAGCTGCGAGTACAGGCCGCTGGCGCCCGCGAGCTGGGCCAGAACCTGCACCCGCACATGTTGCGACACTCCTTCGCCAGCCATCTGCTGGAATCGTCCCAGGACCTGCGCGCCGTACAAGAGATGCTCGGCCATGCCGACATCGCCACCACGCAGATCTACACTCACCTGGACTTCCAGCACCTGGCCGCCGTGTATGACAGCGCCCACCCCCGGGCCAAACGCAGTAAGGGCAGTGACTCATGAGCATCAAGCTGATCACCTTCGACCTCGACGACACCCTGTGGGACACCGCGCCGGTGATCGTCAGCGCCGAGGCCATCCTGCGCGACTGGCTGGCCGCCAATGCGCCGGACCTTGGCGCAGTACCCGTGGAGCACCTGTACGCCATCCGTGAGCGCCTGGTGCAGGCTGAGCCTGGGCTCAAGCACCGCATCAGCGCCTTGCGCCGGCGCGTGCTGTTCCGCGCCCTGGAAGAGGTCGGCTACAGCGAGAACAAGGCCCGTGAGCTGGCCAACGAAGGCTTCGAAGTGTTCCTCCACGCCCGCCACCAGATCGACATCTTCCCCGAGGTGCAGCCGGTGCTGGAGATCCTGCGTCACAGCTACACGCTGGGCGTGGTCACCAACGGCAACGCCGATGTGCGCCGCCTGGGCCTGGCCGATTACTTCAAGTTTGCCCTGTGCGCCGAAGACCTAGGGATAGGCAAGCCCGACCCGCAACCCTTCCTCGAGGCCCTGCGCCAGGGCGAAGTCGACGCTGATGCGGCGGTACACATCGGCGATCACCCCGGCGATGACATTGCCGGGGCCCAGCGCGCCGGCCTGCGGGCGATCTGGTTCAACCCCCAGGGCAAGGCCTGGGCAGCCGAGAACCGCCCTGATGCGGAAATCCAGCGGCTGTCGCAGTTGCCGGAACTGCTCAACAGCTGGCGCTGAACAGCAGACACAAAAAAGCCCGCAGCGACGGCGGGCTTTCTTGCTGACGGAACCACTCAGATAGGGCGGCTACCGTACTTGTTGTCCGGCTTCTTGGGCGGATCGGCGACCACGTTGGCCTCCACTTCCTGCACCTTGCCACCACGGGAAAGGAACTCTTCCATGGCCTTGGCCAGGGCATCACGCTCCTTCTGCTTGGCTTCCATGCTCGGCATCTCGTCGACCGAGACCGCCGCCGACTTCTTGCCTTTGGCTACGGGAGCCGGGCTGTCGTCGCCGCTGTCGTCAGCCACATCATCGGCTGCCGCTTCCAGACCGTCATCAGTTTCGTCTTCGTCGCCTACTTCGAGGTCGTCATTTTCCAGATCGTCGTCGCTCATGTTCTACCTCATGACTTGCGAAAAGCAGATTAGTTATAGACCAGCAACGTCGAAAATCGACAGCTGCCAGAAAAAATTCAAGGTCCGCGGACTGGCCGCAGGCCGTGGTTGCGCCACAACGAATGGCGAGAACCGGGCAAACCCCACGTCACGGGCGAGGTCTGTACAAATAAAGAGCGGGCGCGTTAACGCGCCGGCATACCCTGGCGTGATCGACTCGCTTATTGGCAAGCCTAGCAAAGGGTATGGAAGTTTGCGGACAGCTCGTCAGCACCCTTCGGCGCGCATTCTAGCGTGCTCAGAGAAAAAGCAAAGTGCCTAAATTTCACTGAACGCTGTAAGTTTTCTACCCACGCCACATGCAGCCATCAAAGCTCGGCAAGAAACCGTTTGCGCTTGAACGAACGGGCAAAATCCGGGCAAAAAAATGCCCGGCAAGCCGGGCAAGATTTTTTCGAGGACGTTACAGGTTGTAGCCGCGCTCGTTGTGTTGCGCCAGGTCGAGACCGACCGACTCTTCTTCTTCGTTGACCCGCAGGCCCATGACCAGATCCAGCACCTTGAGAATCACGTACGTGACGATCGCGGTGTAGATCACGGTAAAGCCGACGCCCTTGGCCTGAATCCAGACTTGCGCGCCGATGTCTTCGACGGTGCCGAAGCCGCCCAGTGCCGGGGCTGCGAACACGCCGGTGAGGATTGCACCGACGATACCGCCGATGCCGTGCACGCCGAAGGCGTCCAGCGAGTCGTCATAGCCGAGCTTGCGCTTGAGGCTGGTGGCGCAGAAGTAGCAGATCACGCCCGCCACCAGGCCGATCACCAGGGCGCCCATCGGCCCGACGGTGCCGGCAGCCGGGGTGATGGCCACGAGACCGGCTACCACGCCCGAGGCGATACCCAGTGCGCTGGGCTTACCGTGGGTCAGCCACTCGGCGAACATCCAGCCCAGTGCCGCTGCCGCGGTAGCGATCTGGGTGACCAGCATGGCCATGCCGGCGGTGCCGTTGGCGGCGGCGGCGGAGCCTGCGTTGAAGCCGAACCAGCCGATCCACAGCATGGCTGCGCCCATCAGCGTGTAACCGAGGTTGTGCGGGGCCATCGGCGTGGTCGGGAAGCCCTTGCGCTTGCCCAGCACCAGGCAGGCCACCAGGCCGGCGATACCGGCGTTGATGTGCACCACGGTGCCGCCGGCAAAGTCGAGCACGCCCCAGTCCCACATCAGGCCGCCGTTACCGCTCCAGACCATGTGGGCGATCGGCGCATAGACCAGGGTGAACCAGATGGCCATGAAGATCAGCATCGCCGAGAACTTCATGCGCTCGGCAAAGGCTCCGACGATCAGCGCCGGGGTGATGATCGCGAAGGTCATCTGGAAGGTGATGAATACCGCTTCAGGGAACAGCGCCGCCGAAGAGGTCAGGCTCGCCGGAGTCACGCCGGCAAGGAACGCCTTGGACAGACCACCAACGAAGGAATTGAAGTTGACTACGCCTTGCTCCATACCCGTGGTATCGAACGCCAGGCTATAGCCGTAAACCACCCACAGAACGCTGATCAGGCCGGTGATCGCAAAGCACTGCATCATCACCGACAGCACGTTCTTGGAACGCACCATACCGCCGTAGAACAGGGCCAGACCAGGGATGGTCATGAACAGCACCAGGGCTGTGGCGGTCAACATCCAGGCGGTGTCGCCGGAGTTGAGCACGGGGGCTGCCTCCTCTGCCATGGCCAGGCCGGGCATTACGAGGGACAAAAGGGCTCCTAGCCCTGCGAACTGACGCAGAGTCATATTGTTATCTCCTGGGGCGTTGGGGTTTGGTGAGGCTTTTTTGTTAGATCGCGTCGGTATCGGTTTCGCCGGTACGGATGCGAATCGCCTGCTCCAGATTGACCACGAAAATCTTGCCGTCACCGATCTTGCCGGTGTTGGCCGCCTTGGTGATCGCCTCGATGACCCGGTCCAGATCCTTGTCGTCGATAGCAACGTCGATCTTCACCTTGGGCAGGAAATCGACCACATATTCAGCGCCGCGATACAGCTCGGTGTGACCTTTCTGCCGGCCGAAACCTTTGACTTCAGTGACAGTGATGCCCTGCACGCCGATTTCGGACAACGACTCGCGCACGTCGTCCAACTTGAACGGCTTGATGATGGCAGTGACTAGCTTCATGAAACTCTCTCCCGAATTGGTGGACTTGCCCCAGGAAAACAAACCCGACTCAAGTCTAAGCGCAGTGCCTGGCTTTGTAACGCGTCGTCATGGTGACTGCATCAGTGCATGGGTCATGAAGGTCTTAGCAGAAAGCTTGCCAGATTGGTTAAAGCCCAGAATTACAGGGGCTTACGTTACCCGGCCCGACTTGGCCAGTCGCCAGCACCGTTTTGATGCACAACAACGGTGCGCGGCGTTTCGCCGCCATGCGCGAAAAGCGTGCAGCATTGGGGCGCGAATACTGCGTGTTACACTGGCGCCCCATTGCATACTGTGGACAGCCGAACATGCTCGCGCCCAAAGCCTTTCTTGATGCCCTGAGCGACCAGGCCTCGCGCCTGTTCAGCGGCGACACCTCGCAGCCTCGCAGCGAAATCGAAAGCCAGTTCAAAGCCCTGCTGCAAAGCGGCTTCAGCAAACTGGAACTGGTCAGCCGGGAAGAATTCGACAGCCAGATGGTCGTCCTGGCCCGCACCCGTGCCCGCCTTGAAGCGCTCGAAGCCAAGGTCGCGGAAATGGAAGCACGCCTGAACCCGCCTGCTGCGGAGTGAGCCTGCGATGACACCATCTGCCGAGTACCCGGTGCTGTTGTTCTCCTACGGCACCCTGCAGGACAAAGCTGTGCAACTGGCCAACTTCGGCCGCGAACTGGTCGGCCAGGCTGATCAGATGCTCGGTTACAGCCAGGCCTGGGTGGAAATCACCGACCCGCAAGTCCTGGCCACCAGCGGCAAGACCCACCACCCGATCGTCACCCCCAGCAGCAATGCAAACGACTGCGTGGCCGGCATGGTCTTGCAGATCAGCGAAGCGGAACTTGCGGCGGCGGACGCCTATGAAGTGGCCGACTACAAGCGGGTCGCCGTGACCCTGGCCTCTGGCCTGACGGCCTGGGTTTACGTGCGCGCCTGAACTCATAGCGTGGCTGGCTGAGCAGGCCTCATCGCGGGTCAAGTCGAGTCGTCGCACCGCCGCTCCCACAAGGGGGCTGTGTACGCCGGACCTGTGGGAGCTGGCCTTGCCAGCGATCGAGCGCAAAGCGCTCGCAAAAACACGCCGGTAAAAACCTGACTCACTCTTCCCCGCCCCGATCCGCTCCACCCCACTACGCTTGCAGAGCCGCAGGACGCGGCCTCGTCTAGATCATGGAGCGTTCATGTCCCTCGCCCTTGTCCACAGCCGTGCCCAGGTCGGTGTTTCGGCCCCGGCAGTCAGTGTTGAAGCGCATCTGGCCAATGGTTTGCCGGCGCTGACCCTGGTTGGCCTGCCGGAAGCGACCGTGAAGGAAAGCAAGGATCGGGTGCGCAGCGCGATCCTCAATTCCGGCCTGGAATTCCCCGCCCGGCGCATTACTCTCAACCTCGCGCCAGCCGACTTGCCCAAGGATGGCGGACGCTTCGACCTTGCAATTGCCCTGGGGATTCTCGCCGCCAACGGCCAATTCCCGATTGCAGCGCTTGGCGAAGTGGAGTGCCTGGGTGAACTGGCGCTGTCCGGAGCGATCCGCTCGGTTCAAGGCGTATTACCCGCCGCATTGGCCGCACGGGAAGCCGGCCGAGCCCTGGTGGTACCGCAGGAAAATGCCGAGGAAGCCTGCCTGGCATCGGGGCTGGTGGTGTTCGCAGTCAGCCATCTGTTGGAACTGGTCGCCCACTTCAACGGCCAGACCCCGCTCAACCCTTACGCTGCCAACGGTTTGCTGCTGCAGATTCGCCCCTACCCCGACCTCAACGAAGTGCAAGGCCAGCAAGCCGCCAAGCGCGCGCTACTGGTTGCCGCCGCAGGCGCACACAACCTGCTGTTCAGCGGCCCTCCCGGCACCGGCAAGACCCTGCTCGCCAGCCGCCTGCCCGGCCTGTTGCCACCGCTGGATGAACGCGAGGCACTGGAGGTGGCAGCGATCCAGTCGGTGGCCAGCCATGTACCACTGAGCAGCTGGCCGCAGCGTCCGTTTCGTCATCCGCATCACTCGGCCTCCGGTGCTGCGCTGGTCGGCGGTGGCAGCCGACCGCAGCCCGGGGAAATCACCCTGGCCCACCACGGCGTGCTGTTTCTCGATGAGCTGCCAGAGTTCGAGCGGCGGGTACTGGAAGTGCTGCGCGAACCGCTGGAATCCGGCGAAATCGTCATCGCCCGGGCCAAGGACAAGATCCGCTTTCCGGCGCGCTTCCAGCTGGTCGCCGCCATGAACCCCTGCCCCTGTGGATATCTTGGCGACCCCACTGGCCGTTGCCGCTGCAGCAGCGAACAGATCCAGCGCTACCGCAACAAACTCTCCGGCCCCTTGCTCGACCGTATCGACCTGCACCTGACCGTCGCCCGCGAAGCCACGGCACTCTCCCCCAACAGCCGCCACGGCGAAAGCAGCGCCACCATTGCCGCGCAAGTCGCCGCCGCCCGCGACATCCAGCAACAACGCCAGGGCTGCGCCAACGCCTTCCTCGACCTGCCCGGCCTGCGCCAGTACTGCGGGTTATCCACAGCCGACCAGACCTGGCTGGAAAGCGCCTGCGAACGCCTGACCCTGTCGCTGCGCGCCGCCCACCGTCTGCTCAAGGTGGCGCGCACTTTGGCTGACCTGGAACAGGTGGAAAGCATTGGCCGCGAGCATCTGGCTGAAGCGCTGCACTATCGCCCCAGCAACCAGTAGTAATTGCCCGCATTCTGCTCTTAACTTGGCAACAGCCCACCGCACCGAGACCGGTATGTTCGCATTCGTCCAGAGTTACCCGCTGTTGCTCGGCATTACCCTGATCGTGTTCGACCTCACGCTCTGGCAACTGATACCCGCCAATCGCCGCCCTTGGCGCATCGGTGCGCGCTTGCTGGCGTTTTCGCTGTTTACCTGGGTGTTGATCAGCGCCGGGGTCAGCCCGCTGCAACCTGCGCCCTGGGTCGAGGATGTGCCGCGCAATCTGTTGGCAACGGTGTTGGGGATCGCCTGGTGGCTGTTTGCGGCGCGTACCGCCACGGTAGTGATCGGCCTGGTGCTGGTGGCCCGTAGCGGTCACACCGGGCGGTTGCTGCAGGATGTGCTGGGGGCGGTGATTTTCCTGGTGGCCATTGTCGCCGCAGCGGCCTACGTGCTGCAGCTGCCGGTCAAGGGCCTGCTGGCAACCTCGGGGGTGATGGCGATCGTCATCGGCCTGGCGCTACAAAGCACGCTGAGCGATGTGTTCTCCGGCATTGTGCTGAACACCACCCGCCCCTACCAGATCGGCGACTCGATTAGCATTGACGGCACCGAAGGCAAGGTCATCGAGATCGACTGGCGCGCCACCCGCCTGTTGACCGGCAACGGCAGCATGGCGGTGATTCCCAACTCGGTGGCGGCCAAGGCCAAGCTGCTCAATTTCAGCCAGCCCAGCGATGTACACGGCGTCTCCATCAGCGTCGTGGTGCCGGCCAAGGTGCGCCCGCGACGGGTGCTCGATGCGCTGGAGAAAACCCTGCAGGGCACACGTACTTTACTGACCAGCCCGGCACCGAAAGCCACGATCAAGAGTTCAAGCCTGGAGTCGGTGGAGTACGAGGCCAGCGGTTTTGTCGGCTCCATGAGCCAGAAGACCGAGGTGCGCAACCATATGTTCGACCTCGCCCACCGCCACCTGGAAGCCGCCGGCGTGGTGTGGAACAGCGACACCCAGCAAGGCCAGGTGTGGAACCGCCAGCGCGCCCTGCTCGAAGACGTGCGAATCTTCCGTTCGCTCAGTAACGAGGAAAAAGACAACCTCAGCCAGCGCATGACCGCCGTGGAATACCTGGCCGACCAGGTGATCCTCGGCGTCGGCGACAGCTCGGATTACCTGCTGGTGATTGGCACCGGGGTGGTGTCTGTCGGCATTCGTGATGGCGACAAGCAGCTCGAAGCCGGGCGCATGGGCCCGGGCGAGGTTTTGGGAGTGGAAGGCCTGCTGGAAGCGGAAGATTCCACTGCCGAGTTCCGCACCCTGACCAGCTGCATTCTCTACCGCATCGACAAGGACGAAGTGCGCAGCTGCCTGGAGCAACGCACCGAGGTCAAGACCGCACTGATCAAGTTGCAACGCATCCGCCAGCAAACCCGCCAGTCACTGCTGGAGCAAAAGCCTGCCGCCATCAAGAAAGGCGGTTTTCTCAGCTGGCTGCACAAGTAGCCGTCAGAGCACCACGCGCAAGCATTGCCCGGCGTGATACAGCGAGAAGCCGGTTTCGTAGAAGCCGGTACGCAGCGCCGGCGCCGACACCGGTTTCATTGCCGAGAACGGAATCGGCAAGGCATCCGGGTTGTCGCAGAGCAGGTACTGGGCAAAGGCTTTGCCGATCACCGTGCCGGTGGTGTTGCCACGGCCGTTGTAGCCGGTGACGGCGACGATACCCGGCGCAGGCTCGAACAGGCGCATCAGATGGTCCGGGGTGAAGTCGATGCAGCCGGTCCAGTGCATTTCCCACTCGACCTTGCCCAGTTGCGGGAAGTAGTGGTTCTGGATGCGGTCGGCCCAGCTGCGGATGAACCAGGCCGGCTTGTTGTCGACCCGCCCGAGGCTGCCGAGCAACAGGCGCCCTTGGTCATCACGACGGATGCTGCTGAGCACCGTGCGCGTATCCCACGAACCCTGGCCGTGCTTGAGCACGTTGTCGGCAGCGGCGCCTTGCAGCGGCACCGACGCGACCTGGTAGTAGTAGCCGCGGAAGAACTGGCGTTGCAGGTTGGTCCAGTCGCCTTCGGTGTAGGCGCCGGTGGAGATCACCACCTTGTCGGCGCTGACCGAACCTTTGGCGGTCTTCACCCGCCAGCTGCTGCCTTCACGCTCAAGACCTTGCACAGCGGACTGCTGGAAGATCTGCCCACCCAGACGCTCGACCGCAGCGGCCAGGCCCTGTGTATAACCCATGGGGTTGATGGTGCCGGCGCGGCGATCAAGCAGCGCGGCGGAAATCTTGTCGGTACCGCAATATTCTTCGCACTTGGCCCCGGTGAGCAGCTCGACATCGGCGCCACGCCGGCTCCATTGCTGGTGACGGGCTTCGAGGTCGGCAACGCCGGTGGCGTTGTGGGCCATGTGCAGGGTGCCGGTGTTGTGGGCCTGGCAGTCGATACCCAGACGTTCGATGGTAGCGAACACTTCGCTCGGCGCCTCGCCCAATATCTTGTTCAGGCGGCTGCCTTGCTTCTGGCCAAGGGTCGCTTCAACGTCGTCCGGGCGAATCCAGGTGCCGGCGTTGACCAGGCCGACGTTGCGCCCGGAACCACCGTGGCCGATTTTCCAGGCTTCGAGCAGGATCACCGTCTTGCCCTGTTCGAGCAGGTGGATGGCTGCCGACAGGCCAGTGATACCGCCGCCGATGATGCACACATCGGCCTTGAGCTCGACGTTCAGCACCCGGGATGGCGCGGCGGGCTGGGTGACGTGTTCCCAGAGGCATTGTTGACGCAGTTCTGGCATGGCCGGCTTCCTCTTTTATTCTTGTGCGGTGGTGCCCTTATCGCTGGCAAGCCAGCTCCCACAGGGAGCAGCAGTCCTTGTGGGAGCCGGCCTTGCCGGCGATGGGGCCGACGCAGTCGTCAGTCGAACACAATCCCCTGCGCCAACGGCAGCTCGCGGGAATAGTTCACGGTATTGGTCTGCCGACGCATGTAGGCCTTCCACGAATCCGAACCCGACTCTCGGCCACCGCCGGTTTCCTTCTCGCCACCAAACGCCCCGCCAATCTCCGCACCGCTGGTGCCGATGTTGACGTTGGCAATCCCGCAGTCACTGCCCGCCGCGCTCTGGAAGCGCTCGGCTTCGCGCAGGTCGGTGGTGAAGATGCATGACGACAGACCTTGCGGCACTTCGTTGTTCAGGCGCAGGGCTTCGTCGAATTCGTCGTAGGCCAGCACGTAGAGGATCGGTGCGAAGGTTTCATGACGCACCACCGCGCTCTGACCTGGCATCTCGACGATCGCCGGCGCCACGTAATAGGCATTCGGGTACTGCTCCTCAAGCTGACGCTCACCGCCGAACACCTGGCCACCTTCATCACGGGCACGGGCCAGGGCATCCTGCATGCCTGCGAACGAGGCCTGGTCGATCAGCGGGCCGACCAGGTTGTCTTTACGCGGGTCGCCGATGCGCACCTTGGCGTAAGCGGCTTTGACCCGGGCCACCACTTCGTCCTTGATCGAACGATGGACGATCAAGCGGCGCAAGGTGGTGCAGCGCTGGCCCGCAGTACCGACGGCGCTAAAGAGGATGCCGCGCACGGCCAGATCGAGGTCGGCACTGGGCGCCAGGATCATCGCGTTGTTGCCGCCCAGTTCGAGGATGCTGCGGCCGAAACGCGCGGCGACACGCGGGCCGACTTCTCGGCCCATGCGGGTGCTGCCGGTGGCGCTGACCAACGGCACGCGCGGGTCGTCGACCAGCGCTTCGCCGGCGTCGCGATCGCCGATGACCAGTTGGCTCAGGCCTTCTGGCGCTTCACCAAAGGCCTTCAGGGCTTTTTCGAACAGGGCCTGGCAGGCCAGTGCGGTCAGCGGGGTCTTCTCCGACGGTTTCCACACCACGGCGTTGCCGCACACCAGCGCCAGGGTGGTGTTCCAGGCCCAGACCGCGACGGGGAAGTTGAAGGCGCTGATGACCCCGACCACACCCAACGGGTGCCAGGTTTCACGCATGTGGTGACCGGGGCGCTCGGAGGCGATGGTCAGGCCGTAGAGCTGTCGCGACAGGCCGACGGCGAAGTCGCAGATATCGATCATTTCCTGCACTTCGCCCAGGCCTTCCTGGGTGATCTTGCCGGCTTCGATCGACACCAGTTCACCGAGCTCGGCCTTGTACTCACGCAGCACTTCGCCAAACAGGCGGATCAACTCACCGCGGCGGGGGGCCGGGACGTTGCGCCAGGCCTGGAAGGCTTTTTCGGCCTGATCGATCTTGGCGGTCACCTGGGCTTTGCTTTCCAGGTGCACCGAGGCAATCGCGCTGCCATCGATAGGGGTGTGAACGGGATGGTTACCGTGGGTGTAGGCAGCAGCCGGGACACCGAGGCGGTCAAGCAGTCCATCAACCATTTTCTTCTCCTGCATGCGGTGAGTGGTTGAAAAAGTGATAGGGATCAGTATTAATCCGATCACTCTGGCGCAACAAACGACCTTTATTCTGCATATCATTCCGCCAGGTAATGATCTACTGGCTTAGAGACCGCTATGTCCAAACGTCTGGTGCCATCGATGGCCGCCCTGCAGTGTTTCGAGGCTGCCGCTCGGCACCTGAGCTTCACCCGCGCCGCCGAGGAACTGCACCTGACCCAGAGCGCGGTGAGCAAGCAGGTGGCCCAGCTTGAAGAGATGCTGCGCCATCACCTGTTCCTGCGTATCCGCCGACGCCTGCAGCTGACACCAGCAGGCGCGCTGTACCTGGCCGAGGTCAACAAGATTCTCACCCAGGTCGATATGTCCAGCCGCTACATCATGTCCTATGGCGAACAGACCGAAGTACTCAAGGTAGCCACTCAGCCGAGCTTTGGCGTGCGCTGGCTGATTCCGCACCTCAAGGGCTTCGGCAAGCAGCACCCGAACATCCACCTCGACATCCGCAACGAAATGGAACCCTTCGCCCTGTTGCAGGCGACCGCCGACGTAGTGTTCTTCTTTGGCCAGGGCACCTGGCCAGGCGCAACCTGCATCGAGCTGTTTGGTGAGGAAGTGCTGCCGGTGTGTGCGCCAGAGCTGTTGCAGGGGCGCACCCTCAAGGACGCCAGCGAACTGGCCGAACTGGTGCTGCTGCAAAGTACCTCGCGCCCGGAGGCCTGGCATGAGTGGTTCCTGGAGCAAGGCCTGCACTCGGCCCATAGCTATCACGGGCCGCGCTTCGACACCTTCTATATGAGCCTCAGCGCTGCCCAGTCCGGCTGCGGCGTGGCCCTGGTACCGCGTTACCTGGTGGCCCAGGAACTGGCCGAAGGCAAACTGGTAGTACCCTGGCAGTACAGCATGCGCAGCAATGGTGCGCATTTCCTGGCGTTTTCCGAGCATGCGGCAGAGGTGCCAAAGGTGCGCGCCTTGGTTGACTGGATTCGCGGAGAGCTGGCCGGGCAAGATTGATAATTTTTGGAATGACAGATCGACTTTTTTTCGCTTGTGCAGGCACTGCATTCCTCGCTTTCATGTAAGGGTGCCCACTTACCAGGAAGCTTTCGATGCCCGCTCAAGATTTCGTCAGCCCGGACAGCATTCGCGCGCAGTTCTCGGCCGCCATGTCGCTCATGTACAAGCAAGAGGTGCCGCTGTACGGCACGCTGCTGTCGCTGGTGAGCGAAATCAATCAACAAGTGATGGCCGAGCAGCCCGAGGTTGCCCAGGCCCTGCGCTGGACCGGCGAGATTGAACGCCTCGACCAGGAACGCCACGGCGCCATTCGCGTCGGCACGGCTGAAGAGCTGGCAACCATCGGCCGCCTGTTCGCGGTGATGGGCATGCAGCCAGTGGGTTACTACGACCTCAGCTCTGCCGGCGTGCCGGTGCATTCCACTGCCTTTCGCGCGGTGCACGAGCAATCGCTGCACATCAGCCCGTTCCGAGTCTTCACCTCGCTGCTGCGTCTGGAGCTGATCGACAACCCGGCGCTGCGTGAACTGTCTGGCGAGATTCTCGCCCGGCGGCAGATCTTCACCCCGCGCGCCCTACAGCTGATCGAGCAGTTCGAGCGTGATGGCGGCTTGAATGCCGACGATGCCCAGGTTTTTGTCAACGAAGCCCTGCACACCTTCCGTTGGCACCGGGACGCCACCGTGACCGCCGAGCAGTACCAGCAACTGCATGACCAGCACCGCCTGATTGCCGATGTGGTGGCCTTCAAAGGCCCACACATCAACCACCTGACCCCGCGCACCCTGGACATCGATGCCATTCAGCTGGGCATGCCGGCCAAAGGTATTCCGCCCAAAGCCGTGATCGAAGGCCCGCCACCGCGTCGCTGCCCGATCCTTCTGCGTCAGACCAGTTTCAAGGCGCTGCAGGAAAAGGTCGCCTTCACCGATCAGCACGGTGAAGGCAGCGGCAGCCATACCGCGCGCTTTGGCGAGATCGAGCAACGGGGCGCCGCGCTGACGCCGAAGGGTCGCCAGCTGTACGACCAACTGCTCGATAGCGCCCGCGCGGCGCTGGGTGGCGTGCCCGCCGAGGCCAATGCCGCGCACTACATGGGTTTGCTCAGCGACAGCTTCAAGGCCTTCCCGGATGACCTGGCGCAGATGCGTGAACAGGACCTCGCGTACTTCCGCTACTTCCCCACCGAGCGTGGCCTGGCGGCGCGCGGGGATACTCAGCGGCCAAGTTCATTGCAAGAATTGATCGACGCCGGGCATATCCACTTTGAAGCCCTGGTGTACGAGGATTTTCTGCCGGTCAGTGCGGCAGGGATCTTCCAGTCCAACCTGGGCGATGATGCGCAGAGCGAGTACGGCAGCAATGCCAACCGCGATGCCTTCGAGCTGGCGCTGGGCAAGCCGGTGCAGGATGAGTTGGCGTTGTATGCCGAGAGCCAGCGGCGGTCGTTGCAGGCGTGTGCGCAGGCGTTGGGGCTTCCTGCGCTTTAAGCCCCTTTATACCGAGGTGATCGCAGCCGTTGCCGGCAGAATTTCCACTTTTGGCAAATCCATGGCATCGGCCTCGCCTTGCAGAAAGTCGCTCAAGCGCCGCAAGCGCTCGCCACCCGGGCGGGTTTTCGGCCAGACCAGGTAGTAGTCCAGCCCGCTGGCAACCGCCGTCGGCCATGGCAGGCTGAGCCGGCCCTGAGCGACGTCCTCGGCGACCATCAGCAAGTCGCCCATGGACACGCCATAGCCCCGGGCAGCAGCGATCATGCCCAGTTCCAGGGTGTCGAACACCTGGCCGCCCTTGAGCGAGACCTTGTCGGTGAGGTCCATGCGCGCCAGCCAGCTGCGCCAGTCGCGTTTGTCGGGGGTCGGGTGAAGCAACTCGATGCCCGCCAGGCGCCGCTCGTCCCAGGGCCCTTCCTTGAGCAGTTCCGGTGCCCCGACCGGGATCAGCAGCTCGGAAAACAGCCGCTTGACCTCCCAGTCCGGCGCAAAGTGCCCATCACTGAGCAACACCGCGCAGTCGAAAGGCTCGTGATTGAAATCGACATGATCGACATCCATCCAGGCACTGGTCAGTTGCACTTCGTTGCCCGGCTGCAAGTGACGAAAGCGGCTGAGGCGCGCCAGCAGCCAGCGCATGGTCAGGGTCGAGGGCGCTTTCATGCGCAAAATATCGTCTTCGCTGCGCAGGGTGCTACAGGCACGCTCCAGCGCCGCAAAGCCTTCGCGCACCCCTGGCAACAGCAAGCGCGCCGCTTCGCTGAGCTGCAGGCTGCGGCCATTGCGCACGAACAAACGACAGGCAAAGTGCTCCTCAAGCGTGCGGATATGGCGGCTGACCGCACTCTGGGTTATCGATAACTCATCTGCGGCGCGGGTAAACGAACTGTGCCGGGCCGCCGCTTCGAAAGCCCGCAGTGCGTATAGAGGCGGTAAACGACGAGACATGACGGCGGGCTCCGGGTTATCCACAAGCAATCGTCAGGATCATACTCCCATGAGTTTTAATCATGCCAACCATCGCTATTATCCTTTTGTGGATAACCGTACAAAGGCTCAGACTTTCACGCTTTGAATCTATCGCGTAAGAAAAGGACGACTCCATGCAGGCTGCGCCTACCCATGAACTCAAGGCTTTGCTGCGCCTGGCCGGGCCGCTGATCGCCTCGCAGTTGGCGCACATGCTGATGGTACTCACCGACACCCTGATGATGGCCCGCATCAGCCCGCAGGCACTGGCCGGCGGCGGCCTGGGTGCGGCGAGCTATTCGTTCGTGTCGATCTTTTGCCTGGGCGTGATCGCCGCGGTCGGTACCCTGGTGGCGATTCGCAAGGGTGCCGGTGATATCGTCGGCGCCACCCGCCTGACCCAGGCCGGGTTGTGGCTGGCCTGGGTCATGGCCCTGGTGACAGCGCTGGCGCTATGGAACCTGGAGCCAGTGCTGCTACTGCTGGGCCAGAGCCCGAACAATGTCGAGGCTGCCGCGCAGTTCCTGCTGTTGCTGCCTTTCGCCCTGCCCGGCTACCTGAGCTTCATGGCCTTGCGCGGTTTTACCAGCGCCATTGGCCGCTCGACGCCGGTAATGGTGATCAGCCTGATCGGCACAGTGGCCAACTTCCTGCTCAACTACGCGTTGATCGAGGGCATGTTCGGCCTGCCGAAACTGGGCCTGGTGGGCATCGGCCTGGTGACCGCCATCGTTGCCAACTGCATGGCCGTGGCCATGGCCCTGTACATCCGCTGGCACCCGGCCTATGCGCCCTACCCGATTAGCCAGGGCCTGAGCCGCCCTTCGTGGCCGGCCTTGCGCGAGTTGTGGCGCCTGGGCTTGCCGATTGGCGGCACCTACACCGTAGAAGTGGGCCTGTTCGCCTTCGCCGCGCTGTGCATGGGCGTGCTCGGCAGCACCGAACTGGCCGCACACCAGATCGCCCTGCAGATCGTCTCTACCGCATTCATGATCCCGGCAGGCTTGTCGTACGCCGTGACCATGCGTGTAGGGCTCTATTACGGTGCCGATAACCTTCTCGGTGCTCGCCATGCCGGCCGCGTCGGGATCGGTTTTGGCGCGGCGATGATGCTGATGTTCGCCATCCTCTTCTGGCTGCTGCCGGATCCGCTGGTGGGGCTGTTCCTCGACCACGATGACCCGGCCTTTGCCGCGATCATCCAGTTGGCCGTAAGCCTGCTGATGGTCGCCGCCTGGTTCGAGCTGTTCGATGGCGTGCAAACCATTGCCATGGGTTCGATCCGCGGGCTCAAGGACGCCAAGACCACCTTCCTGGTCGGGCTGTTCTGCTACTGGGTGATTGGTGCGCCGGCCGCCTGGCTGCTGGCGTTCACCCTTGGCCTGGGTGCGGTGGGCGTGTGGTGGGGGCTGGCGCTGGGCCTGGCGTGTGCAGCGGTGAGCCTGACCCTGGCCTTCGAATGGCGGGTGAAGCGCTTGCTGGGCAGTTCGGGTGGGGTGAACAAGGCGACTGCTTCGGTGGTTTGAGGCCCCTGTGGGAGCTGGCCTTGCCAGCGATGGGCTGCACAGCAGCCCCAGCCTCTAGAGAGCTACCGACTGCTGCGCCGGCCCGTGCAGCAAATACGCCATCAACTCATCGATCGGTAACGGCCGGCTGATCAGAAACCCCTGCACCTGGTCGCAATCAAAACTGCGCAACAGGCCCATTTGCTCAGGGGTTTCCACACCTTCAGCGACCACCTCCAGATTGAGGTTGTGCGCCAGGTTGATCATCGCGTGCACCAGCTTGCGGTTCTCTTCGCGCTGCTCCATGCCGCCGACAAAGCTGCGATCGACCTTGAGCAAGGTGATCGGCAGGCTGTTGAGGTGCACGAACGACGAAAAGCCGGTACCGAAGTCATCCAGGGAAAAGCGCACACCCAGGCGCCCGAGGGCATCCATGGTCTGCTTGACCAGGTCATTGCGGCGCATCACCGCGGTTTCGGTCAGCTCGAACTCCAGCCAGCGGGCATCGACACCATGCTCGATGATCAGCCGGCTCAGGGTCGCCAACAACTGGCTGTCCTGGAACTGGCGAAACGACAGGTTCACCGCCATGTGCAGCGGCGCCAGGCCTCGCTCGCGCAGCGCCTGCATGTCGCGCAGGGCGCGGGAAATCACCCAGTAGCCCAGGGGCACGATCAACCCGCTCTGCTCGGCCAGCGGCACGAACTCGCTGGGCGGCAGCAGCCCGCGCTCGGCATGGCGCCAGCGCACCAGGGCTTCGAGGCCGACGATGCGCCCGTCGGCCAGGTTCAGCCGCGGCTGGTAGTGCAGCTCCAGCTCGTCGCGACGCAGCGCCCGGCGCAGTTCGCTTTCCAGGTCGGCAAGGCTGCGGGCGTTGCGGTTGATGCGTTCGTTAAAGACGTGAAAGGTACAGCCCTGGGTACTCTTGGCCTGCTGCATGGCAATGTGCGCATGCCACATCAGCGGGTCGGCGCCGCCCTGGGCGCGGGCGTGGGCGACACCCAGGCTGCAGCCGAGCAGCAGGCTTTCGCCATCGATCCAGTAGGGTTCGGCCAGGGCTTCGGTAATGCGCTCGGCCATCCACTCGGCGCGTTGTGGCTCGCGGCGGGTATCGATCAACAGGGCGAACTCGTCGCTGCCCAGGCGTGCGACCTGGTCACCGGCTTCCAGCTGGCTTTTCAGCCGACCCACCACTTGCAGGATCAGCCGGTCGCCGGCCTGGTGGCCGAGGGCATCGTTGGCATGGCGAAAGTTGTCGAGGTCCAGGTGACCGAGGGCAACGCCGCGCCCGTCATTGTCGGCCAGGCGCGCCGCCAGCAGGGTCTGGAAGCCCTGGCGGTTGGCGATGCCGGTCAGCGGGTCCTGTTCGGCCAGGCGCTGCAGGGTCGCTTCCAGCACGCCGCGTTCGCGGACGTGGCGCAGGCTGCGGCGCAGGATATTGCTGGTCAGTTGGTCACGGATCAGCCAGTCACTGCCCCCCGGCGGCGGCACCTGCGGCTCGTGCTCGAGCAGCAGAACCATTGGCAATATGCAGCGCCCGGGCGCCGGTTGCAGTGGCGGAGTCGCCAGGACCAGCGCATTGCGGTCATTGGCAAACAGGCTGTCGACCGCCTCCCAGTTCGGAGCGGTCAGCAGTACCGCCTGGCCCGCCATCGGCAGCAGACACTCGCGCAAGACAGTGGCCCATTCCGGCTCATCGGCCAGCAGGAGCAAACGCAAGGGTTCGACGGGCGTAGACAAGCTGGCTCCTTAGGACGTAGACACAGTCAAATGACGATGGGCAGCGAGAATGCGTATCCTAAACCATTAATGAAAATGATTTTCACTTAAAGTCATGCCATTCCATTGCCGACATCCCGCAGGTTTCGCCACGCATCCTGCGGGAAAGTATCAAATGCGGCAAATTTAGATCGCGTGGTACGTCACACTGTCAGACGGTCGCGGCAGAAACTTTCTACCCCTGCTAAAATGCCCGGCTATTTTTCTAGCGTCCCCGGTTTTCGTCATGTCCCGACTCAACCCTCGGCAACAAGAAGCCGTGAACTACGTCGGCGGCCCTCTTTTGGTGCTCGCCGGTGCTGGCTCCGGCAAAACCAGCGTGATCACCCGCAAGATCGCGCACCTGATCCAGAACTGCGGCATCCGCGCCCAGTACATCGTGGCCATGACCTTCACCAACAAGGCCGCGCGGGAGATGAAAGAACGGGTCGGCACCCTGCTGCGCAAGGGCGAAGGCCGCGGCCTGACCGTGTCGACTTTCCACAACCTGGGCCTGAACATCATCCGCAAGGAGCATGAACGGCTGGGCTTCAAACCGGGCTTCTCGATCTTCGACGAGACCGACGTCAAAGCCCTGATGACCGACATCATGCAGAAGGAATACTCGGGCGACGACGGCGTCGACGAGATCAAGAACATGATCGGCGCCTGGAAAAACGACCTGATCCTGCCACCCGAGGCCCTGGAAAAGGCCCGCAACCCCAAGGAGCAGACCGCCGCAGTGGTCTATGCGCATTACCAGCGCACCTTGCGGGCGTTCAACGCGGTGGACTTCGACGACCTGATCCTGCTGCCGGTCAAGCTGTTCCAGGACAACCCCGACGTCCTGGAGAAGTGGCAGAACAAGGTGCGTTACCTGCTGGTCGACGAATACCAGGACACCAACGCCAGCCAGTACCTGCTGGTGAAAATGCTGATCGGTACGCGCAACCAGTTCACCGTGGTCGGCGACGACGACCAGTCGATCTACGCCTGGCGCGGCGCGCGGCCCGAGAACCTGATGTTGCTCAAGGACGACTACCCTTCGCTGAAGGTGGTGATGCTCGAGCAGAACTACCGCTCCACCAGCCGTATCCTGCGCTGCGCCAACGTATTGATCTCGAACAATCCGCACGCCTTCGAAAAGCAGCTGTGGAGCGAGATGGGCCATGGCGACGAGATCCGCGTGATTCGCTGCAAAAACGAGGAAGCCGAGGCCGAACGGGTGGCCATGGAGATCCTCAGCCTGCACCTGCGCACCGACCGGCCCTACAGCGACTTCGCCATTCTTTACCGGGGCAACTACCAGGCCAAGCTGATCGAGCTGAAGCTGCAGCACCACCAGGTGCCGTATCGTCTGTCAGGCGGCAATAGCTTCTTCGGACGCCAGGAAGTCAAAGACCTGATGGCCTACTTCCGCTTGCTGGTAAACCCGGACGACGACAACGCCTACCTGCGGGTGATCAACGTACCGCGCCGGGAAATCGGCTCGACCACCCTGGAAAAGCTCGGTAACTACGCCACCGAACGCAAGGTCTCGATGTACGCCGCCAGCGAGGAGCTGGGCCTCGGTGAGCACCTGGACAGCCGCTACACCGACCGCTTGCAGCGCTTCAAGCGCTGGATGGACAAGGTCCGCGAACAGGTCGCGCTGGAAGACCCGATCGCTGCCCTGCGCAGCATGATCATGGACATCGACTACGAGAACTGGATTCGCACCAACAGCTCCAGCGACAAGGCTGCGGATTTTCGCATGAGCAACGTCTGGTTCCTGATCGAGGCGTTGAAAAACACCCTCGAGAAAGACGAAGACGGTGGCATGACCATCGAAGAAGCCATCGGCAAGCTGGTACTGCGCGACATGCTCGAGCGCCAGCAGGAAGAGGAAGACGGCGCCGAAGGTGTGCAGATGATGACCCTGCACGCCTCCAAGGGCCTGGAATTCCCCTACGTGTTCATCATGGGCATGGAGGAGGAAATCCTCCCCCACCGTTCCAGTATCGAAGCCGACACCATTGAAGAAGAACGGCGCCTGGCCTACGTCGGGATTACCCGCGCCCGTCAGACCCTGGCCTTCACCTTTGCCGCCAAGCGCAAGCAATACGGTGAGATCATCGATTGTTCGCCGAGCCGCTTCCTGGACGAGCTGCCCGACGACGACCTGGCCTGGGAGGGCCTGGACGACGCGCCGACCGAAGTGAAGGCCGCTCGCGGCAACAATGCACTGGCCGATATCCGTGCCATGCTCAAACGTTAGATAATCAACCTTTGCTGCGGCGTATTGCCGTGGCCACTCTTGCTACATCGAGGAAATACCACAGTGGAAGCACTGCACCAGAAGATTCGCGAAGAAGGCATCGTGCTTTCCGATCAGGTTCTCAAAGTCGATGCGTTTCTCAACCATCAGATCGACCCTGCGCTGATGCAACTGATTGGCGACGAGTTCGCCCGTCTGTTCGCCGATTCGGGTATCACCAAGATCGTCACCATCGAAGCCTCGGGCATTGCCCCGGCGGTGATGACCGGCCTGAAGCTGGGCGTTCCGGTGATTTTCGCGCGCAAGCACCAGTCGCTGACCCTGACCGAAAACCTGCTGGTGGCTTCGGTGTATTCCTTCACCAAGCAGACTGAAAACACCGTGGCGATCTCCCCGCGCCACCTCAACAGCAGCGACCGCGTGCTGGTGATCGACGACTTCCTGGCCAACGGCAAAGCCTCCCAGGCGCTGATCTCGATCATCAAGCAAGCCGGTGCCACCGTTGCCGGCTTGGGTATCGTCATCGAGAAGTCGTTCCAGGGCGGCCGCGCCGAACTGGACAGCCAGGGCTACCGCGTTGAATCGCTGGCTCGGGTGAAGTCGCTGGAAGGTGGCGTGGTTACTTTCATCGAGTAATTTGCGCTGGCCTCATCGCTGGCAAACCAGCTCTCACAGATACTGCATACCGCGGACCTTGTGGGAGCTGGCTTGCCAGCGATAGCGTCCTCAACGGAACGCTGTTGCCTGCAACCCCGCCAGCAACAAGCGCTGATACAAGTCCTCCTTCAGCCCCTGCGGCTGCGCCAACCCCATCCGTGCCAACTGCGCAGGAAACGCCTCGGGTGCCGGTGCATCCAGCGCCGCCTTGCCCAGCTCCAGCACCTCGCTCAGCTTGAACTTGCTCTTGAGCCAGTTCAGCGCACGCAATAAATCACGCTCTTCAGCGGTGAAGTCACTGCCCAGCGGATACTCGGGGAACAACCGTGGGTGCCTTTCGCGCAGTGCCTGCAAACGCTGCGGGGTGTTCTCGGTGAAGCGCTGATCAAGATGGAAATCCTTCGGCAACTTGCCGGCCTGCTGGGCTCGCTCGATCAGCTCGGGCTGGAAGCGTGAGTCCGTGATCGCCAGCAACCGGGCAATCACCTCGGCATCAGTCTGCCCACGCAGATCGGCAATACCGTACTCGGTAACGACGATATCGCGCAGGTGCCGGGGGATGGTGCAGTGACCGTACTCCCAGACCAGGTTGGAGCTAACCTCGCCGCCCGCCTCGCGCCAGCTGCGCAGCAGCAGGATCGAGCGCGCGCCTTCGAGTGCATGGCCCTGGGCGACAAAGTTGTACTGCCCGCCCACCCCGCTGAGTACCCGGCCATCTTCCAGCTGATCAGCCACCCCGGCGCCCATCAAGGTCATGGTGAACACCGTGTTGATAAAGCGTGCATCCCGGCGCTGCAGACGCTTGAGCGACTCCTGGCCATACAGCTCGTTGATGTAGCTGATGGCGCTCATGGCAAAGCGTTTGCGCAGGCTTAGCGGCATTTCCCGCAAGCGCTGGTAAAACGCCTGAGGGCCAAGAAAGAAGCCGCCATGCACCAGTACCCCCTGGTCATCCAGCTCGCCGTTGTTGGCCGCCTGCTGGCGCGCCTCGTCAGGGTAGACCGGACGGCGGATGATCCCGGCTTCGACCAGTGCCAGCAAGCCGTTGACGAACATTTCGCTACAGCCATACAGGCCGCGGGCGAAGGGCTGGATGCCACCTTCACGCTCGACCAGGGTTTGCCAAGGCGTCAGGTCAAGCTCAGCCAGCAACGCCTGGTAAGCCTCACTGTCCGCCTGACGCGCCAGCAGCCCGGCGGTCAGCGCATCGCCCATGGCACCGATGCCGATCTGCAGGGTGCCGCCATCGCGCACCAACGTGCTGGCATGCAGGCCGATGAAATGGTCTTGAGTGGTGACCGGCATGTTCGGTGTGGAAAACAACCGGGTGCATTCCGGGCTGTCGATCAGCAGGTCGAAATCGTCCCTGGGCAGCTCCGAAGCGCCCGGCATGTACGGCAGTTGCGCATGCACCTGGCCGAGCAACAGGATGGTTTCACCGGCTGCCCGGCGGCGGGCGATCATCGGCAGCAGGTCAAGGGTGATGTCCGGGTTGCAGCTCAAGCTCAATTGCCCGGGATGCGCCGGGTCTTCGGCAACCAGTTGCGCCACCAGGTTCAAGCCCTTGGCGTTGATATCGCGGGCGGCATGGCTGTAGTTGCTGCTGACGTAGTCCTGCTGGGCCATGGCGCTGTGCAGCAGGCTGCCCGGCTGCAGGAAGAACTGCTCGACACGGATGTTTGCCGGCAACTGGTCGCGGCGCAGGTCGTGCAGGTAGTCCAGTTCGAGGTAGTCGGCGAACACCCGCTCGATGAAGGGCTCAAGGAAGCGCCGCTGCAAGCCGTCGCCCAGGTCCGGGCGGCCCAGGCTCAAGGCGGTGTAGATAGTCAGTTGCCGCTCGGGCAACTGGCGAACGCGCGCATACAGGGCATTGACGAAGCGGTTGGGCTTGCCCAGCCCCAGCGGCAGGCCCATGTGAATGTGCGCGGGCAGGCGCGCCAGCACCTGGTCTACGGCATCGTCGATCGAACAGCGGTGCGCCATCTCGGCCTCCTGCGGCATTCCTTGACCACGTTGGAGCGAGCATGCCGCCAGATTGCTGCGCTGACCAGCGCTAAAAAGCACAAAGCCCGCACGTGGCGGGCTTTGTTGGGCAAGCGCTGGGCTTACAGGCCGGACATCTTCTTGATGGCGCCCTTGAGGTCGTCATCCGAGCAGTCGGCGCAGGTGCCTTTCGGCGGCATGGCGTTGATACCGGTAATGGCCTTGGCAAGGATGCCGTCCAGACCGCCCTGGTGGTCGGAGCGCGCTTTCCAGGCAGCGGTGTCGCCGATTTTCGGCGCGCCAAGCAGGCCACTGCCGTGGCAAGCGTTGCAGTGCTTGGCGATGATTTCATCCGGGGTCTTGGCACCGCCGCCGCCAGCAGCCGCTGCGACTTCCATACCCTTGCATTCCTGACCCTGTACACACACCTGGCCGACCGGTTCCAGTCGCTTGGCGATGTCGTCGTTGGTCGCAGCTTGTGCGCTGACTGCCCAAAGGGCCAATACGGCAGCTGGTACGGCCAGCATTTTCTTGATTAGATTCACGCGTACACCCTCATGGTGGCTAGTCACGCCTGCGGCCACGGTTTCGCAGGCGGCGCAAGTATAACGGGAACCCTGCCTCACCGAAACAACCCTAGTGTCCAAAGGGTCTTAGCCGCGACAATCCGCCGCGCAGTACCCGCTAGAAGTTGGCCGGAGTCGCCGCGCTGATCAGCCGAGCCGGCTCATCGTAAGGATTGCGGAAACGGTGCGGCTTGGTACTTTCAAAATAGTAGCTGTCGCCCGCTTCGAGGATGAAAGTTTCCAGGCCCACCACCAGTTCAAGGCGGCCTTCGAGGAGGATGCCGGTCTCTTCACCATCATGGGTGAGCATTTCTTCGCCGGTATCGGCACCCGGCGGATAGACCTCGTTGAGAAAGGCAATGGCCCGACTCGGGTGCGCCTTGCCGACCAGTTTCATGGTCACCGCACCGTCCGAAATGTCGATCAGCTCGTGGGCTTTATAGACGATCTGGGTAGGGTTTTCCGGTTGCAGCTCTTCGGAAAAGAACTCGACCATCGACATCGGAATACCGCTCAGCACCTTGCGCAGCGAGCTGATGGAGGGGCTGACGCTGTTCTTCTCGATCATCGAGATGGTGCTGTTGGTGACGCCCGCACGTTTGGCGAGTTCACGCTGTGACAGGCCCTTGAGCTTGCGAATGGCTTGCAGTCGTTCACCGACGTCCAATGCTGGAGCCCTCCTAAACGAACGAGTGGGGTCGAAATTGAACGTTATCATCGCAACAGCGTTCAGTATTTACAACACTTCGACCCGCAGCCTGTCCGCTTTGGCGCTTTAATCGCCGCTGTAGTCCAGCGGTACGCGCTTGAGGTTGCAGAAAATCTGGTAGGGAATGTTGCCGGCATGCATGGCCACTTCGCTGGCCAGCACGTTTTTGCCCCACAGCTCCACCGGACTGCCGAGGCCCGCTTCCGGCACGTCGGTCAGGTCAATGCAGAGCATGTCCATCGACACCCGACCGATCAGTTGGGTGCGCTTGCCGGCCACCAGCACTGGTGTGCCGTTTGGCGCCTGGCGCGGATAGCCGTCGGCGTAACCCATGGCTACCACACCAACCCGGGTCGGCCGCGGGCTGACAAACTTGGCGCCATAACCTACAGGCTCACCGGCCGGTAGCTCACGGACGCTGATCACTCGCGATTGCACGGTCATCACCGGCTGCAGGCGCGCAGCTTCTGCCTGGGGTACGTCGAACGGCGTGGCACCGTACAGCATCAGGCCCGGGCGCACCCAATCGCTGGGCACATTCGGCCAACCGAGCACGGCCGGCGAGTTGCGCAGGCTGATCTCGGCGCTCAGGCCCTGGCGCGCAGCCTGGAACACCGCCAGCTGTTCGTTGCTGGCATCGCTGTCCAGTTCGTCGGCACGGGCGAAGTGGCTCATCAGCACGATGCGCGCAACCTTGCCGCTGGCCAGCAGGCGCTGGTACGCGGCCTGATAGTCCTTGGCATGCAGGCCAACGCGGTGCATGCCCGAGTCGAGCTTGAGCCAGACAGTGATCGGCTTACTCAGGTGCGCCTGCTCGATGGCTTCCAGCTGCCACAGCGAATGCACCACGCACCACAGGTCGTGCTGGACGATCAGTTGCAGTTCGCTGGCTTCGAAAAAGCCTTCAAGCAGCAAGATCGGCGGTTTGATCCCGGCTGCACGCAACTCCAGCGCCTCTTCGATACAGGCCACGGCAAAACCATCGGCCTGCTGCTCAAGGGCCAGGGCGCAACGCACGGCACCGTGACCATAGGCATCGGCCTTGATCACGGCCAGGGCTTTGGCTCCGGTCAGTTCGCGGGCAAGTTGATAGTTGTGACGCAGGGCTTGAAGATCGATCAGGGCACGGGCAGGACGCATGACGGCAGCCTTCTGGGCAGTCTGGTTAGAAGTAAAAAACCCGGTGCTCAAAAGGCAACTGGTCGGCCGCCTGCGGCACCGGGCGAGGGATCGGGTGTTACGGCAGGGCGGCGACCACCGACAGCTCGATAAGGATTTCCGGTTCGCACAGCTTGGCTTCGACGGTGGCACGGGCCGGGGCGACGCCTTTTGGCAGCCACTTGTCCCACACCGCGTTCATGCCCTGAAAGTGCGCGTCGATGTCCTTGAGGTAGATGGTCACCGAGAGCAGGCGGCTCTTGTCGGTGCCGGCCAGGTCCAGCAGGCGCTCGATGTTGGCCAGGGTCTCGCGGGTTTGCTGCTCGATCCCGGCGTTCATGTCGTCACCCACCTGGCCCGCGAGGTACACGGTGCCGTTGTGGGTAACGATCTGGCTCATGCGCTCATTGGTGAGCTGGCGCTGGACTGACATGCTTGGCAGGCTCCTGGTGTTTTCCGTAGCGAGAGATATCGAGGCCTTCGGCACTGATTTGCGGCTTCTTGCGCGCAATCAGGTCGGCCAACAGCCGACCGGAACCGCAGGCCATGGTCCAGCCCAACGTACCGTGACCGGTGTTGAGGAACAGGTTGCGGAACGGCGTGGCTCCGACAATCGGCGTACCGTCCGGGGTGGTCGGGCGCAGGCCGGTCCAGAAACTGGCTTGGCTCAGGTCGCCGCCATGAGGATAAAGGTCGTTGACGATCATCTCCAGGGTTTCGCGTCGACGCGGGTTCAGCGACAGGTCAAAACCGGCGATTTCGGCCATGCCGCCAACGCGGATGCGGTTGTCGAAACGGGTGATCGCGACCTTGTAGGTTTCGTCGAGAATGGTCGAAGTCGGCGCCATCGCCGGGTCGGTGATCGGTACCGTCAGCGAATAGCCCTTGAGCGGGTAGACCGGGGCCTTGATGCCCAGCGGTTTGAGCAGCTGCGGCGAGTAGCTGCCCAGGGCCAGCACGTAGCGGTCGGCGGTTTCCAGCTTGCCATCGATCCACACGCCGTTGATGCGGTCTCCGGCGTAGTCCAGGCGCTGAATGTCCTGGCCAAAGCGGAATTCGACACCGAGCTTGATCGCCATTTCCGCCAGGCGGGTGGTGAACAGCTGGCAGTCGCCGGTCTGGTCGTTGGGCAGGCGCAGGGCACCGGCAAGAATGTCGGTGACGTTGGCCAGGGCCGGTTCGACGCGGGCGATGCCTTCGCGGTCGAGCACTTCGTACGGCACGCCGGACTGCTCGAGGACGGCAATGTCCTTGGCGGCGTTGTCCAGTTGCGCCTGGGTGCGGAACAGTTGCGTGGTACCGAGGGTACGGCCTTCGTAGGCAATGCCGGTTTCGGCACGCAACTCGTCGAGGCAGTCACGGCTGTACTCGGACAGGCGCACCATGCGCTCCTTGTTCACCGCATAACGGCTGGCGGTGCAGTTGCGCAGCATTTGCGCCATCCACAGGTACTGGTCGATGTCGGCGGTGGCCTTGATGGCCAGGGGCGCGTGACGCTCCAGCAGCCACTTGATGGCTTTGAGCGGCACACCCGGGGCCGCCCAGGGCGAAGCGTAACCAGGCGAGACCTGGCCGGCATTGGCAAAGCTGGTTTCCATGGCGACTGCCGGTTGGCGGTCGACCACGACGACTTCAAACCCTTGCCGTGCCAGATAGTAGGCACTGGCGGTTCCGATCACACCGCTACCAAGCACCAGAACTCGCATGTTTAATACCCTCGACGCAGCGTACCGCTGACATTTGTTGTTAATGGCATAGATGCGCGCAGTATAGGAAGGTATGACCAGTGCTTTTCACTATATAAAAGCCTATATTTGGCGAGAATTCTCGGCAAGGTTGGCTTTTACGGAGGGGCATCCACTATGAGAACCCAGCACCAAAGCAAACGTGAACTGGACAAGATCGACCGCAATATCCTGCGCATCCTGCAGGCAGATGGGCGCATCTCGTTTACTGAACTGGGCGAAAAGGTCGGCCTGTCGACCACCCCCTGCACCGAGCGGGTCCGGCGCCTGGAGCGCGAAGGGATCATCATGGGCTACAACGCCCGGCTCAACCCGCAGCACCTGAAGGGCAGCCTGCTGGTGTTCGTCGAAATCAGCCTCGACTACAAGTCAGGCGACACCTTCGAGGAATTCCGACGTGCCGTGCTGAAGTTGCCGCACGTGCTCGAGTGCCACCTGGTCTCCGGCGACTTCGATTACCTGGTCAAGGCGCGGATTTCCGAGATGGCTTCCTACCGCAAGCTGCTTGGCGACATCCTGCTCAAGCTGCCGCACGTGCGCGAGTCGAAGAGCTACATCGTCATGGAAGAGGTGAAGGAAAGCCTCAACCTGCCGATTCCGGACTGAGGCTCAGACCAGCACCTGCCGGGTGCTGGCGATGTACTGGTGCACCAGCTTTTCGGCGTGTGGGTCGATCATCTCGGCCGGGGCCCGGCCATTGGGGCATGGCAGCTTGGGAGTGGTACCGAACAAGCGGCAGATCAGCGGCCGCTCTTCGTACACGGTGCAGCCGTTGGGACCCAGGTGCACGCAGTTCAGTTCCGCCAGTGCGGCTTCCTGCTCGGCGGCGCTCTTGCGCGGCAGGCGGGCCATTTCTTCCGACGAAGTGGTTACCGGCCCGCAGCAGTCGTGACAGCCCGGCACGCATTCAAAGGATGGGATCTGCTCGCGCAGGAAGCGGATCTTGTGGCTGTTGCAACTCATGGCGGCCTGCGGCAAAGAAGGGTGGCGCACTATTTTGCCCTACGGTTGCCCACCCCTGAAAGTGCAGCTTATCCTGCGTAAAATTTTCCAAACACTCAGAACCAGGACATCGCCATGAACGCCGGCGTTCAGCAGCCCGCCTCGCACACCGCTTCCTACTACGCTGCCAGCAGCGCCCCACAGGCGAATTATCCACAGCTGCAGGGCGAACTGAGCTGTGACATCTGCGTGGTGGGCGGTGGTTTTTCCGGGCTGAACACGGCGATCGAACTGGCCGAGCGCGGCCTCAACGTGATCCTGCTGGAAGCTCGCAAGATCGGCTGGGGCGCCAGCGGGCGCAATGGCGGGCAACTGATTCGTGGCGTCGGCCACGGCCTTGAGCAGTTCACCCCGATCATCGGTTGTGATGGCGTGCGCGAGCTCAAGCTGATGGGCCTGGAAGCCGTGGACATCGTCCGCGAGCGAATCGAACGCCACAGCATCGACTGCGACCTGACCTGGGGTTACTGCGACTTGGCCAACAAACCCCGCGACCTGGAGGGGTTCGCCGAGGATGCCGAAGCGCTGCGCAGTCTCGGCTATCGCCACGAGTTGCGCCTGGTGCAGCCTGAGCAGATGCACAGCGTGGTCGGCTCGGACCGCTACGTCGGCGGCCTGATCGATATGGGCTCCGGGCATCTGCACCCGCTCAACCTGGCACTGGGCGAAGCGGTCGTCGCCAGCAAGCTGGGCGTGCGCCTGTTCGAGCAATCCGCAGTGACCCGCATCGATTATGGCCCGCAGGTACGCGTACATACTGCACAAGGCTCGGTGCTCGCCAGCACCCTGGTGCTCGGCTGCAATGCCTACCTGAACGACCTGAATGCCGAGCTTGGCGGCAAGGTGCTGCCCGCCGGTAGCTACATCATCGCCACCGAACCCCTGAGCGAGGCCCGGGCCAGCCAGTTGCTGCCGCAAAACATGGCCGTGTGCGACCAGCGCGTGGCCCTGGACTACTACCGCTTGTCCGCCGATCGGCGGCTGTTGTTCGGTGGCGCCTGCCATTATTCCGGGCGCGACCCGAAAGATATCGCCGCCTACATGCGGCCGAAAATGCTCAAGGTATTCCCGCAGCTCGCTGATGTGCGTATCGACTATCAATGGGGCGGAATGATCGGCATCGGCGCCAACCGCTTGCCACAGATCGGCCGCCTACCCGACCAGCCCAACGTGTACTTCGCCCAGGCCTATTCCGGCCATGGCTTGAATGCCACTCACCTGGCCGGCAGGCTGCTCGGTGAAGCCATCAGCGGCCAGCATGGCGGGCGCTTCGACCTGTTCGCCCGGGTACCGCACATCACCTTCCCGGGCGGCAAGCACCTGCGCTCGCCGCTGCTGGCCCTGGGCATGCTCTGGCACCGCATGAAAGAGCTGGTCTAGGCACGCCAGAAAGGTTTCAAACCTTCTTCGCGCGCCTGCTCCGGGGTCAGGCCGACGTCGCGCAGTTGCGCTGCGTCCAGTTCCAGCAGCGCCCTGCGGGTATGCCAGCGATGGATCATCAGGCCCCAGCGACTGAGGCCGGTGGGCGCACTGAACAGCTGGGCGCGCTGCTCACGGCTCAGTTCTTCGGCATACAGTTTCAGGCGCACATCGCTCATGCCGCTCATTGCTTGTTACCTCCAGGGTGTGTGAACCGTGGAACAAGCATGCGCGTCAGTGCAAGACCATTACAGATCCAAAGACTGACTATTACTTCCATACAGAATTGGCACATTTCCTACTGAATGCTGTATTTTTTCCTCATCTGTATTGGTCATTTGCTGTAGCCGTCTTCCGGAGTATGCCATGACGCTGTACATCAACCTCGCCGAGCTGCTCGGCGCTCGCATCGAACAAGGCCTGTACCGTCCCGGCGATCGCTTGCCGTCGGTGCGCGCCCTGAGCATCGAGCATGGGGTCAGCCTGAGCACCGTGCAGCAGGCCTACCGCCTCCTGGAAGACAACGGCCTCGCTGCGCCGCGGCCCAAGTCTGGCTACTTCGTCCCCAATAACCGCAGCCTGCCTGCCCTGCCCGCTGTCAGCCGCCCAGCCCAGCGCCCGGTGGACATTTCCCAGTGGGAGCAGGTCATCGAGCTGATCCGCAGCGTACCGAGCAAGGACGTGGTTCAACTGGGCCGTGGCATGCCCGACATTACCAGCCCGACCCTCAAACCGCTGCTACGCAGCCTGGCCCAGCTTAGCCGTCGTCAGGACATGCCCGGCCTGTATTACGACACCATCTGCGGCACCCTGGCCCTGCGCGAGCAGATCGCCCGGCTGATGCTCGATTCCGGCTGCACGGTCAGCCCGGCCGACCTCGTGGTCACCACCGGCTGCCATGAGGCGCTATCCACCAGCATCCGCGCAGTGTGCCAACCCGGCGATATCGTGGCGGTGGATTCGCCCAGCTTTCATGGCGCCATGCAAACCCTCAAGGGCCTGGGCATGAAAGCCCTGGAAATCCCCACCGACCCCCTCACCGGGATCAGCCTCGAAGCCCTGGAACTGGCCCTGGAACAATGGCCGATCAAGCTCATCCAGATCACCCCGAACTGCAACAACCCGCTCGGCTACATCATGCCCGAGGCGCGCAAGAAGGCGTTGCTGACCCTGGCGCAACGCTTCGATGTAGCGATCCTCGAAGACGATGTGTATGGCGACCTTGCCTACACCTACCCCAGACCGCGAACCATCAAGTCCTTCGACGAGGACGGCCGGGTGCTGCTGTGCAGCTCCTTCTCCAAGACACTCGCTCCGGGCCTGCGCATTGGCTGGGCAGCCCCCGGCCGCTACCTGGAACGGGTGCTGCACATGAAGTACATCAGCACCGGCTGCACGGCGACCCAGCCACAACTGGCGATCGCCGACTTCATCGAAGGCGGCCACTACCAGCCGCACCTGCGGCGCATGCGCAGCCAGTATCAGCGTGGCCGCGACCAGATGAGCGACTGGGTGGCCCGTTACTTTCCACCAGGCACCCGCGCCAGCCGGCCCCAGGGCGGCTTCATGCTCTGGGTGGAATTGCCGGAAAGTTTCGACACGCTGCGCCTGAACCGGGCTTTACTTGGGCAGGGAGTGCAGATTGCCGTCGGCAGTATCTTCTCGGCCTCGGGCAAGTACCGTAATTGCCTGCGCATGAACTTTGCCGCACGCCCCTGCACCGAGATCGAAGCGGCAGTGCGCAAGGTTGGCGAGACCGCCATTCGTCTACTGGCCCAGGAACACAGTGACGGGTAACTTTTCACCGCCGCTCGCGGTCCATATCCATACGCCCAGTTGTAACAGGACGAATTTTCTTGAGAAGCCAGCGAGTGCTGCCACTACTGCTGTCGCTATTGCTCGGCCTGAATGGCTGCGCCAGTGTCAGCCAGCCACGGGAAGTCAGCCAGGCCCTACCGGCCAGCGACTCGGCATTCGGCCGCTCAGTACAGCGCCAGGCCTCGGCCTACGACGGGCGCTCCGGGTTTCGCCTGCTGCCCAACAGCAATGAAGCCTTCCGCGCCCGCGCCGAACTGATCCGCAACGCCCAATCGAGCATCGACCTGCAGTACTACATCGTCCATGACGGCCTCAGCACGCGTGCCCTGGTGCATGAGTTGCTACAAGCGGCCGACCGCGGTGTACGGGTGCGCATCCTGCTCGATGACACCACCAGTGACGGCCTCGACGAATTGATGGGCACCCTGGCTGCACATCCGAACATCCAGATACGTGTATTCAACCCCTTGCACCTGGGCCGCAGCACTGGCGCGACCCGGGCCATGGGCCGCCTGTTCAACCTGTCGTTGCAGCATCGGCGCATGCACAACAAGCTGTGGCTGGTGGACAACAGCATGGCCATCGTCGGCGGGCGCAACCTGGGCGATGAGTATTTCGATGCCGAACCCAACCTGAACTTCACCGACATCGACCTGCTCGGCGTCGGCCCAGTGGCCGAACAGCTGGGGCATAGCTTCGATCAGTACTGGAACAGTGCCCTGAGCAAGCCGATCGGCGACTTCCTGCTCAGCCATCCCGACGCTGGCGACCTACGTGACAGCCGCCAACGCCTGGAGGCTTCACTGGCCGAGGCGCGGATCAAACGCAAGGCCCAGTACGAGCGGCTGATGGCCTATCAGACTCGACCGCGCCTGGATGTCTGGCGCAACGAGCTGATCTGGGCCCACAACCAGGCGCTCTGGGACGCGCCAAGCAAGGTCCTGGCCCGCGATGAGCCCGACCCGCAGCTGCTGATGACTCAACAGTTGGCGCCTGACCTGAACAATGTGCAGCATGAGTTGATCCTGGTCTCGGCCTACTTCGTGCCCCGCGAGTCAGGCCTGCTGTACCTGACCAGCCGCGCCGACAACGGCGTCTCGGTCAAGCTGCTGACCAACTCCCTGGAAGCGACCGATGTGCCCGCCGTGCATGGTGGCTACGCACCGTATCGCAAGGCGCTGCTCGAGCACGGTGTCCATCTGTACGAATTGCGCCGCCAGCCTGGCGAGCCGAGCTCACGTCGGGCCATGCGCTTTCATAGCAGCTCCGACTCCAGCCTGCACAGCAAGGCTATCGTCTTCGATCGCAAAAAGACCTTCATCGGTTCATTCAACTTCGATCCCCGCTCGCTGCTGTGGAACACCGAAGTCGGGGTGCTGGTCGACAGCCCGGAGCTGGCCGAGTACACCCGCGAGCTGGCGGCCCAGGGCATGGCCCCGGCCCTCAGCTATCAGCTGCAACTGATCGACGGCCAATTGGTCTGGGTTACCGAAGACAATCATCGCCTGCACACCCTGACCACCGAGCCCGGCGGGCTGTGGCGGCGCTTCAACGCCTGGATCAGCAAGGCCGTGGGCCTGGAGAAGATGCTCTAGACCGGCGCCGGCTCGAAGGCGTCGGGGCGCCTTGCCAGCAGCACCAGACCGAATGCCCCTGCCGCCATGAACAGCGGCAGCGCATGGCCACTGATCCACTGGCTGCCCGCCCCTGCCGCCAGCGGCCCGATCAGGCAGCCGATGCCCCACAGCTGCGCAACGTGGGCATTGGCGCGTACCAGTGCATCATCGCGGTAACGCTCGCCGATCAGCACCAGCGACAAGGTGAACAGGCCACCGGCACTGGCGCCGAACAGCACCCACAGCGGCCAGATCAACGGCGTTTGCAGCAGCAACGGTATCGCCAGGCTGGAGCCCAGTAGCATCACCGCACAGCCGCTGAACAGCGTACGCCTGGACATACGGTCGGCCAGCGCGCCAATCGGTAGCTGCAGCAGCGCATCACCGACCACGACGGTGCTGACCATGAACAGGGCGATTTCCGTGGTGAAGCCTTGCTGCAGGCAGTAGACCGGCAGCAAGGTCAGAATCATGGCCTCGAAGGCAGCAAACAGCGCGATGGCCCAGGCAATCACCGGCAGGCGCCGGCAGAAGCCGAACAGATCAGTAAAGGTCACGCTGCAGGACTCGGCACTGGGTGCACCATCGCGGCCGAGCAGCACCAGCGGCGCGGCAATCAGCAGGCCGGCTCCGATCCAGAAACCCAGGTCATCTTCCGAGCCCACCACGCCGAGCAACAACGGCCCGGCCAGCTGACTCAAGGCATAGCTGCTGCCGTATAGCGCCACCAGACGTCCGCGCCACTGCTCGACCACCAGTTGGTTGATCCAGCTTTCACCAAGGATGAAGACGATGGTGAGGATCACCCCGATCAGCAAACGCAGGGCCAGCCACAACGGATAGCTGGGCAGCAGTGCCAGCAAACCAATGGAAAACGCCCCGGCCCACAGGCACAAGCGCATCAACCCCGGCGTACCGAAGCGTGCGGCCAGACGGCTGGACAGACTGGCACCGACCAGCACGCCGATGGCCGGCATCGCCGCCATCACGCCAATGGCAAAACTGCCGTAGCCCCAGCCTTCCAGGCGCAACGACACCAGCGGCATGCTGACGCCCAAGGCCAGGCCGACACTGAGCACGGCCGCCAGCACGGCGAAATAGGTTCCCCAGCGCACGCTGTCTTCCTCCAGAAACAATCGCGGGACAAGCCCGCTCCCACACTGTGGGAGCGGGCTTGTCCCGCGATAAGGGCACCCAGGACTTACAGTTTGATCCAGGTGGCTTTCAGCTCGGTGTACTTGTCCAGCGCATGCAGCGACTTGTCGCGGCCGTTGCCCGACTGCTTGAAACCGCCGAACGGTGCGGTCATGTCGCCGCCATCGTACTGGTTGACCCACACGCTGCCGGCGCGCAGGGCCTTGGCGGTCAGGTGCGCCTTGGAGATGTCAGCGGTCCACACACCGGCAGCCAGGCCGTACGGGGTGTCGTTGGCGATGTTGATCGCCTCCTCGACGCTGTCGAAGGTAATGACCGACAGTACCGGGCCGAAGATCTCTTCCTGGGCGATTTTCATGGCGTTGCTGACGCCGTCGAAAATCGTCGGCTCGACGTAGGTGCCACCGGTTTCCTCGAGGATCCGCTTGCCGCCCACCAGCAGCTTGGCGCCATCGCTGTGGCCGGCTTCGATGTAGGACAGCACAGTGTTCATCTGCTGGGTATCGACCAGGGCACCCACGGTGGTGGCTGGGTCCAGTGGGTTGCCCGGCTTCCAGGCCTTGAGCGCTTCAAGCACCAACGGCAGGAACTTGTCCTTGATCGAGCGCTCGACCAGCAGGCGCGAACCTGCGGTGCAGACTTCGCCCTGGTTGAAGGCGATGGCGCTGGCAGCAGCTTCGGCGGCGGCGTTGAGGTCCGGAGCGTCGGCGAAGACGATGTTCGGGCTCTTGCCACCGGCTTCAAGCCAGACCCGCTTCATGTTCGACTCACCGGCATAGATCATCAGTTGCTTGGCGATCTTGGTCGAACCGGTGAACACCAGAGTATCGACATCCATGTGCAGGGCCAGGGCCTTGCCGACGGTGTGGCCATAACCTGGCAGCACGTTGAGCACACCGGCCGGGATACCGGCCTCGATCGCCAGCTGGGCGATGCGGATGGCGGTCAGTGGCGATTTTTCCGAAGGCTTGAGCACCACCGAGTTACCGGTGGCCAGGGCCGGGCCGAGTTTCCAGCAGGCCATCAGCAGCGGGAAGTTCCACGGCACGATGGCGGCAACTACACCCACCGGCTCGCGCGTCACCAGACCCAGTTGATTGTGCGGGGTGGCGGCGACTTCGTCGTAGATCTTGTCGATCGCTTCACCGTTCCAGCTCAAGGCCTGGGCGGCACCCGGTACGTCGATGTTCAGCGAGTCGCTGATCGGCTTACCCATGTCCAGGGTTTCCAGCAGGGCCAGCTCTTCGACGTTCTTCTTGAGCAGGCCGGCGAAACGAATCATGGTGGCCTTGCGTTTGGCCGGAGCCAGGCGCGACCAGACGCCAGAGGCAAACGTGGCGCGGGCATTTTCTACCGCGCGCTTGGCATCGGCCTCGTCGCAGCTGGCGATCTGCGCCAGGAGGCGTCCGTCGACCGGGCTGAGGCACTCGAACGTGGCGCCGGAAACGGCCGCGGTGTATTCACCATTGATGAAGGCACGGCCTTCGATCTTCAATTGCTGGGCACGCTGTTCCCAGTCCGCACGAGTCAGGGTGGTCATACGAAACTCCTCCTCTTGTTAAGGTGCAGTGCCGCACGAGGGCTTGGGGGCACTGGCGAAAATTCTGGCTGGGCGACACAGGCGCACAGGCACCTGTCACCCTAAACCACCGGCACCCTAATTTTCAATATATTTGACATAATCACATCAAACACCTACTGATGTTCATTTTATTAAACAACAAAAGGGGCCCGACCATGAGCATTAACCAAATCATCGACTTTGCCCAGGTGCTGACCGAGGCGGAACGTTACCGCCCCGCGGCGGAAAAGGTACTCAAGGGCGACCCCGAGCAGGCGGTCTTCAACCATTACTCCAGCCCCTGCGCACAGTTTCATGCAGGCGTCTGGGAAGGGGCGGTCGGGCAGTGGACCGTCAATTACACCGAACACGAGTATTGCGAAATCGTACAAGGGGTATCGGTGCTGCGTGATGAGGCGGGCGAGGCGAAAACCCTGCGCGCTGGCGACCGCTTCGTGATTCCGGCGGGCTTCAAGGGCACCTGGGAAGTGCTGGAGCCGTGCCGCAAGATCTATGTGATGTTCGAGCAAAAATAGATAACTACCGCTCGAGCAGGGCTTGCCCAACAGAGCATGGCGTTGCCCAACCGGGCATTCAATCACGAAGGAAGCAACGTCATGACCAATGAAGAAGCCCTGCAACAGATCGATCACCTTATCGGTAGCCGCTATGTGACCAGCGTCAAGGCCTACGTCAGCGAGCTGACCGGTCGTGACCGCGTCGTCGGCATCGATGAACGCTCGACTCGCGAGTATGATCCAGAGCGGATTCAGATCGAGGGGGATGCGGACGGCAGGATTAAAGCGTTCGCCTTCAACTGATCGACGGCCGGGTTTAGGCCCGGGTGCAGAAAAAGCAGCATAAAAAAAGGGCCCGTATCCAGAGATACGGGCCCTTTTTTCGTCAGCCGGATCAATTACTTGATCTTGGCTTCCTTGTAGATCACGTGCTTGCGAACAACCGGATCGAATTTTTTGATTTCGATTTTGTCCGGAGTGGTGCGCTTGTTCTTGTCGGTGGTGTAGAAGTGGCCGGTATTAGCGGTCGACACCAGACGGATCAATTCACGCATGATTCTCTCCCTTAGACCTTAGCGCCGTTACGGCGAATGTCGACCAGAACGGCATCAATGCCGCGCTTGTCGATGATGCGCATGCCTTTGGCAGATACGCGCAGACGCACGAAACGCTTCTCGGACTCGACCCAGAAGCGATGATGCTGCAGGTTCGGCAGGAAACGACGACGGGTTTTGTTGTTTGCGTGGGAAATGTTATTCCCGGTTACCGGACCCTTACCGGTAACTTGACAGACTCTCGACATGCCTCAGCCCTCTAAAACCACATGCCCAACCCGGCATGGGTTGGCCGCTTAATCTCTCAGTCTTTGGCGCCAGGCGCCGTGTTTCTTCAGGGTCTTATCGACTCGGTCAGCAGATGCGACAAGCCGAGCCCCTAGAAAAGAGCGCTGCTTTATACCAGAAAGACCAGAGCACAACAACAGAAGATGTGCTTTGACTTGCTGTTCGACACGCCGGAGCAGCATAACCACTGGCCCGGCAAGCTGTCGACCGCTCGTCGCTCGATCGGCAAAAAAGGATATGGTCATTTGCGCCCCAGCGCACTAGGGTAGGACTTTTCCAGACTGCACTGGCAGATGGGCCACCGATCAGCCAAGGAATCCCCATGCGCGCTGCCGTTCTACCCCTGTTGTTCGCCACCCTGCTCGGCCCGGCTTTCGCCCAGGCGGCTGCGCTGAGCGTGTGCACCGAAGCCAGCCCCGAAGGCTTTGACGTGGTCCAGTACAACTCGCTGAGTACCACCAATGCCTCGGCCGACGTGCTGATGAACCGCCTGGTCGAGTTCGACGCGCGCCAGGGCCAGGTAGTGCCGAGCCTGGCCGAAAGCTGGACGGTATCGCCGGACGGCCTTATCTACGAGTTCAAGCTGCGTCCGGGGGTGAAATTCCACAGCACCGGCTACTTCAAGCCCAATCGCACGCTGGACGCCGACGACGTGCTGTTCAGCTTCCAGCGCATGCTCTACCCCGCCCATTCCTGGCACAAGATCGCCCAGAGCGGTTACCCGCACGCCCAATCGTTGCAACTGCCAAGCCTGATCAAGCAGATCGAGGCCCCAGACCCGCTGACCGTGCGCTTTACCCTCGACCACCCCGACGCCACTTTCCTGGCCACGCTGAGCATGGGCTTTGCTTCGATCTACTCCGCCGAGTACGCCGACCAACTGCTCAAGGCCGGCACTCCGGAGAAGCTCAACAGCCAGCCAATCGGCACCGGGCCGTTCGTCTTCAATCGCTTTCAGAAGGATGCCGTGATCCGCTACCGGGCAAACGCTGATTACTTTGCCGGCAAACCGGGTGTCGACCCGTTGATCTTCGCCATCACCCCCGACGCCAACGTGCGCCTGCAAAAACTCAAGCGCAACGAGTGCCAGATCGCCCTGTCGCCAAAACCGCTGGATATCGCCGCGGCCAGCGAGGATCCGACCCTGAAGGTAGAAAAGACCGAAGCCTTCATGACCGCGTTCGTCGCCATCAATAGCCAGCATGCACCACTGGACAAGCCGGAGGTACGCCAGGCCATCAACCTCGCGTTCGACAAGACCAGCTACCTCAAGGCGGTGTTCGAAGACACCGCGGTGGCTGCCAATGGCCCCTACCCGCCCAATACCTGGAGCTACGCCAAGGACCTGCCCGGCTATCCGGCCAACCTCGACAAAGCCCGGGCACTGTTGGCCAAGGCCGGCCTCAAGGACGGCTTCAGCACCACCATCTGGACCCGCCCGCAAGGCAGCCTGCTCAATCCCAACCCGAGCCTGGGCGCACAATTGCTGCAGGCGGACCTGGGCAAGATCGGCATCAAGGCCGAGATCCGCGTGATTGAATGGGGTGAGCTTATTCGCCGGGCCAAGGCGGGTGAGCATGACTTGCTGTTCATGGGCTGGGCCGGGGATAACGGCGACCCGGACAACTTCCTCAGCCCGCAGTTTTCCTGCGCGGCGGTCAAGTCCGGCACCAACTTCGCACGCTTTTGCGACCAGCGCCTCGATCAGTTGATCAGCGCCGGCAAGACCACCAACGACCAGAGCGTGCGCAGCCGCCTGTACCAACAGGCGCAGACGCTGATTCAGCAACAGGCCTTGTGGCTGCCCCTGGCCCACCCGACCGCCGCCGTGCTGGCGCGCAAGGATGTCCAGGGTTACCAGGTCAGCCCGTTCGGTCGCCAGGACTTCGCCGGGGTCAGCACCTCGCGCTAGAGCCAGCCGTGCTCGGCCATCGACAGCGGCTCGCCGTCGCCGATGACGAAGTGGTCGAGCACGCGCACTTCGATCATGTCCAGCGCCTTGGTTAGGCGCCGGGTCAGGACCAGGTCGGCATCGCTAGGCTCGCTCACGCCTGAAGGATGGTTGTGGCAGAGGATCAACGCCGCGGCGTTATGTGCCAGGGCGCGCTTGATCACCTGCCGGGGATAGACGCTGGCGCTGTTGATCGAGCCCTGAAACAACGCCTCGAAGGCCAGCACCCGGTGCTTGCTGTCGAGAAACAGGCAACCGAAAACCTCATGCGGCTCGTGGCGCAGGCGCGCCTTGAGGTAGTCCTTGACCGCCTGGGGGCTCTGCAGGGCTGAATCGCGCCGCAGGCCCTCGGCCAGGTGGCGCCGGGACATTTCCAGCACGGCCTGCAATTGGGCGAACTTTGCCGGGCCCAGGCCGAGCTCGCCATTGAAGCTGCGGCTGTCTGCCTCCAGCAGCCCGCGCAGGCTGCCGAAGCGCCCGAGCAGATGCCTGGCAAGGTCGACCGCGCTACGCCCACGCACTCCGGTGCGCAAAAAAATCGCCAGCAGCTCGGCATCCGACAGGTTGCCCGCCCCCGACTCCAGCAGTTTTTCCCGCGGCCGCTCCGCCGCAGGCCAATCCCTGATACTCATGACAATTCCCTCTGTCTTTCGGTTACTGCTCCCGGTTTGAGCCCTGTGCTACATTAGCCGCTCATTTTTACGCGACGAACCGGCCTGGGGAGGCGTCGTCGCCGCGTGTAATCACTGAGCAAAAGGCAAGCCTATGCAGCGGCTGTATCGGAAGCGCATCGTTCTCGGCGTCGGCGGCGGCATCGCCGCCTACAAGAGTGCCGAGCTGGTTCGCCGACTCCTGGAACACGGCGCCCAAGTGCGCGTCGTCATGACCCGTGGCGGGGCCGAATTCATCACCCCGCTGACCATGCAGGCCCTGTCCGGCCACCCGGTGCACATGGACCTATTGGACCCTGCTGCCGAAGCGGCGATGGGCCATATCGAGCTGGCCAAGTGGGCCGACCTGGTGCTGATTGCCCCAGCCACCGCCGACCTGCTCGCGCGCCTGGCCCAGGGTGTCGCCGACGATCTGCTGACCACCCTGGTGCTGGCTACCGATGCCACCGTGGCCGTGGCCCCGGCGATGAACCAGGCGATGTGGCGCGACCCGGCCACCCAGGCCAACCTTGAGCTGCTGCAAAGTCGTGATATCCAGGTGTTCGGCCCGGCCTCCGGCAGCCAGGCCTGTGGCGATGTGGGCCTGGGCCGCATGCTCGAAGCCACTGACCTGGCCTGGTGCGCCGCCGAGACCTTCAAGCGCGAGTCGCTGACCGGCAAACACGTGCTGATCACTGCCGGCCCGACCCAGGAAAACATCGACCCGGTGCGCTACATCACCAACCACAGCTCGGGGAAAATGGGCTTTGCCCTGGCTGAAGCCGCCGTGGAAGCTGGCGCCAAGGTGACGCTGGTGACCGGCCCGGTGAACCTGCCGACACCCGATCGCGTCACCCGCATCGACGTGGTCAGCGCCCGCGACATGCTCGCCGCCTGTGAAGCCGCCATCCCCTGCGATGTGTTCATCGCCTCGGCAGCAGTCGCAGACTACCGCCCAGAAGTGGTGGCCCCGCAAAAACTCAAGAAAGACCCTACGACAGGTGACGGCCTGCTGCTGCAGATGGTCCGCAACCCGGACATTCTCGCCAGCATCTCCACCCGTCCTGACCGCCCGTTCAGCGTCGGCTTTGCCGCCGAGACCGAACACTTGCTCGATTACGCCGCGCGCAAGCTCAAGGACAAGAACCTCGACCTGATTGTCGCCAACGATGTGGCCAACCCCAGCATCGGCTTCAACAGCGAGGAGAACGCCTGCAGCGTCATCGACCGTCAACTTCACGCAACAGTTTTCGCGCAGACCAGCAAGGGCAAGATTGCCCGCCAGCTGGTAGCCTTCATTGCCGAACGTCTTAACCAGGTTTAACTTCGCATGCACGCTCTACAAGCCAAGATTCTCGATCCACGCATCGGCAGCGAGTTCCCGCTGCCGCAGTACGCCACCCCAGGCTCGGCCGGTCTCGACCTGCGCGCCATGCTCAAGCAAGACACCGTCCTCGAGCCAGGCCAGACCCTGCTGATCCCTACCGGCCTGTCGGTGTACATCGGCGATCCGGGCCTGGCGGCACTGATCCTGCCGCGCTCGGGCCTTGGCCATAAACATGGCATCGTCCTCGGCAACCTGGTCGGCCTGATCGACTCCGACTACCAAGGCGAGCTGATGGTCTCGTGCTGGAACCGCGGCCAGACCCCATTCACCATCGCCATCGGCGAGCGCATCGCGCAGCTGGTGCTGGTACCAGTGGTACAGGCGCACTTCGATATCGTCGAAACCTTCGACGAAAGCCAGCGTGGCGCTGGCGGCTTCGGTCATTCCGGTAGCCATTGAGGCACTTCCAGCAGGTGCTGCCGGGGCTACTGATTGCCCTGGCTGGCCTGCTTGCGGGCGTACTACTGACTTGGTTCACCGCAGTGCTGCCTGGCCAGCGTGACCACCGTAACAACCTGGCTTACGCCCAGGCCGGTGCACTCGTATCGCACCTGGACGCCTCGATCATTGGCGTCACCCGCGAGGTGGACGCCCTGATCAGAAGCCCGATGGTACTGGCATTGGTACAGTCACCTGACCCACAAAAGCTGCTCGGCGCATTCGCCCACCTCGACGGCCTGGTGGCGGCACAGTTGCTCAAACCTGGACAGGCCGCCTCGAGCCCACCCATGAGCGAGCCCGTGCTCGACATGGTCCGGCGCGCCGAGCGCGGCGTAGCGCCTGCCCTTGAAGCCTATCCTGAGGCTGGACAGCAACGGGTTTACAGCGTCACCGCACTGCGTGAGTCCGCTGACGCCCCCGTACAAGCCATTCTAGTGCTCACATTCGCGCTCTCACGCTTCACTGACCCACTGCAGCGCGATGCGGGTACGCTTGGTCAGATGCGACTGACACAATTGGTGTTCAACGACCCACCCGTCGAGCTTTTCAGCCACGGCCACAGCCAGGCGCCGGCACTGCACCAGCTGGGTACTGCCAACGCCACCTGGGCCTTGGGGTTTCAGCCCGGCCCCTTGATCGAGAACGCCTCGGCATTCAGGCTCAACCCCTGGTTGCTGCTCGCCGCCTTTCTGGCGTTAACCGGCCTGGTCGGCGGCTTATGGTTAACCGCCAGACGGTCCAAGAATGGAGCGGTAAACAACAGCTGAATGCAGACAGAACAAACTGTATCCGCGAACTCTGTCGCGAAAATGCCGTCAAAGGCGGACATATTGACTCGCGCAGTGGCTGCCGCTGACGCATTCAGCAACCCTTTCAGATTGGAGTTTCCCAGGTGACCAGCATGGAACGAGTGACCCCGAACCTTCCCGCCAGCATCTTTCGCGCCTACGATATCCGTGGCGTGGTCGGTGACACCCTGACCGCCGAGACCGCCTACTGGATCGGCCGCGCCATCGGCGCCCAGACTCTGGCCCAGGGTGAGCCGAACATCTCGGTCGGCCGCGACGGGCGCCTGTCAGGGCCAATGCTGGTCGAGCAACTGATCAAGGGCCTGGTCGAAGCCGGCTGCAAGGTCAGTGACGTTGGCCTGGTACCGACCCCCGCCCTGTACTACGCCGCCAACGTACTGGCCGGCAAGTCCGGGGTGATGCTCACCGGCAGCCACAACCCGCCGAACTACAACGGCTTCAAGATCGTCATCGCCGGCGACACCCTGGCCAACGAGCAGATCCAGGCACTGTTGACCCGCCTGCAAACCAACGACCTGAGCCGCGGCGAAGGCAGCGTCGAGAAAGTCGAAATCCTCGAGCGCTATTTCAAGCAGATCACCGGCGATATCAAGCTGGCGAAGAAGCTCAAGGTGGTGGTGGACTGCGGCAACGGCGCGGCTGGTGTGATTGCCCCGCAGCTGATCGAAGCCCTGGGCTGCGAAATGATCCCGCTGTTCTGCGAGGTCGATGGCAACTTCCCCAACCACCACCCGGACCCGGGCAAGCCTGAGAACCTGGTCGACCTGATCGCCAAGGTCAAGGCAACCGGCGCCGACCTGGGCCTGGCCTTCGATGGCGATGGTGACCGCGTCGGCGTGGTCACCAACACCGGCAACATCGTTTACCCCGACCGCCTGCTGATGCTGTTCGCCCAGGACGTGCTGGAGCGCAATCCGGGTGCCGAGATCATCTTCGACGTCAAATGCACCCGCCGCCTGACCCCGCTGATCGAGCAATACGGCGGCCGCGCGCTAATGTGGAAGACCGGTCACTCGTTGATCAAGAAGAAGATGAAGCAGACCGGCGCCCTGCTCGCCGGAGAGATGAGCGGCCACATCTTCATCAAGGAACGCTGGTATGGTTTTGACGACGGCATCTACAGCGCTGCGCGCCTGCTGGAGATCCTCAGCAAGGCCAAAAACGATGCTGAACAGCTGTTTGCTGCGTTCCCAAACGATATTTCCACGCCGGAAATCAATATTGATGTGACCGACGAGGGTAAATTCAGCATCATTGATGCACTGCAACGCGACGCCGACTGGGGCGACAACGCCAACCTGACCACCATCGATGGTGTACGGGTCGACTACCCCCACGGCTGGGGCCTGGTTCGCGCCTCCAACACCACGCCGGTGCTGGTATTGCGCTTCGAGGCCGACAATGACGCCGAACTGCAGCGTATCCAAGAGGTATTCCGCGCCCAGCTGAAGCGCGTTGCCCCTGACCTGCAACCCAAGTTCTGACCGACTATCTGTTCCAATTGGAGCCCTGCATGACCCTCGATCGCGATGCCGCCACCCATGTCGCCCAGGTTTTGTCCGAAGCGCTGCCTTACATTCGCCGCTTTGTCGGCAAGACCCTGGTGATCAAATACGGCGGCAACGCGATGGAGAGCGAAGAGCTCAAAACCGGTTTTGCCCGCGATGTGGTGCTGATGAAAGCCGTGGGTATCAACCCGGTGGTGGTGCACGGTGGCGGCCCGCAGATCGGTGACCTGCTCAAGCGTCTGTCGATCGAAAGCCGCTTCGTCGATGGTATGCGCGTTACCGACGCGCAAACCATGGACGTGGTAGAAATGGTCCTCGGCGGCCAGGTCAACAAAGACATCGTCAACCTGATCAACCGTCACGGCGGCAGCGCCATCGGCCTGACCGGCAAGGACGCCGAGCTGATTCGCGCGAAAAAGCTCACCGTCACCCGCCAGACACCAGAAATGACCACCCCGGAAATCATCGACATCGGCCATGTCGGCGAAGTGGTCGGGGTTAACACCGACCTGCTCAACATGCTGGTCAAAGGTGACTTCATCCCGGTAATCGCGCCAATCGGCGTGGGCGCCAACGGCGAGTCGTACAACATCAACGCTGACCTGGTGGCAGGCAAGGTGGCTGAAGCACTGAAGGCTGAAAAGCTGATGCTGCTGACCAACATCGCCGGCCTGATGGACAAGCAAGGCACCGTGCTCACCGGCCTGACCACCGAACAGGTCAACGAACTGATCGCTGATGGCACTATCTACGGCGGCATGCTGCCGAAGATCCGCTGTGCCCTGGAAGCGGTGCAAGGCGGCGTCAACAGCTCGCACATCATCGATGGCCGGGTGCCGAACGCGGTACTGCTGGAGATCTTCACCGACAGCGGTGTGGGTACTTTGATTACCAATCACAAGCCGCGTTAAACCCTTTCGCGGCTCAAACCCGCTCCTACAGAGCCTGTGGGAGCGGGCTTGACCCGCGATGAGGCACAAAAAAAGGCGACTCTATGGTCGCCTTTTTTTATTGGCTTCAGATACCGTACTGCGCCCGGTAGGCCTCGACGGCCGGCAAGTGCTGCTTGAGCGCCGGGTCGTCGGCGAGGAACTCCAGCACCTGGGTCAGCGAGACGATGCTCACCACCGGAATGCCGAAGTCACGCTCCACTTCCTGGATGGCTGACAGCTCGCCATTGCCGCGCTCCTGGCGGTTCAATGCGATCAGTACGCCAGCAGCCTTGGCTTGCTGGCCCTGGATGATCTGCATGACTTCGCGGATGGCAGTGCCGGCAGTGATCACATCGTCGATGATCAGCACATCACCGGTCAGCGGTGCGCCCACCAGGCTGCCGCCTTCACCATGGGCCTTGGCCTCTTTGCGATTGAAGCACCATGGCAGGTCGAGGTCATGGTGCTCGGCCAGGGCCACGGCAGTAGCCGCCGCCAGGGGGATACCCTTGTAGGCCGGGCCGAACAGCACGTCGAAGGGAATCTTGCTGTCGACGATCGCCGCAGCATAGAAACGCCCGAGCTGAGCCAGGGCCGAACCACTGTTGAACAGGCCGGCATTGAAGAAGTACGGGCTGGTGCGCCCGGACTTGAGGGTGAACTCACCGAAGCGCAGAACCCCGCGGTCGATGGCAAAACGAATGAAGTCGCGCTGATACGGCTGCATGAAGAGTCCCGGATACCACGGATTTAGCTAATTGAGTACAGCTCGGGTATCATACACGCACGAGATTTTTGGGGCCATTTATGCGGATCATCAGTGTGAACGTTAATGGCATTCAGGCTGCCGTTGAGCGTGGTTTGCTCAGCTGGCTACAAGCCCAGAATGCTGACGTCATCTGCCTTCAGGATACCCGCGCCTCGGCCTTTGAACTCGACGACCCAGCTTTCCAGCTCGATGGCTACTTCCTTTATGCCTGCGACGCAGAAGTTCCCGCCCAAGGCGGCGTGGCACTTTATTCGCGGTTGCAGCCCAAGGCAGTCATCAGCGGCCTGGGCTTCGAGACAGCCGACCGCTACGGACGTTACCTGCAGGCCGATTTCGACAAGGTAAGTATCGCAACCCTGTTGCTACCTTCGGGAATGAACGGCGATGAAGACTTGAACCAGAAGTTCAAGTTGATGGACGACTTCGCCAAGTACCTGGACAAGCAACGGCGCAAACGTCGTGAATACATCTATTGCGGCTCGTTGTACGTGGCGCAGCAGAAGCTCGACGTCAAGAACTGGCGCGATGGCCAGCAGTCTCCAGGCTTCCTGGCGCCGGAACGCGCCTGGATGGACGAGATTGTCGGCAACATGGGTTATGTCGATGCCCTGCGCGAAGTCAGCCGTGAAGGCGACCAGTACAGCTGGTGGCCAGACAACGAACAGGCCGAGATGCTCAACCTGGGCTGGCGTTTCGACTACCAGTTGCTGACGCCAGGCCTGCGCCGCTTCGTGCGCAGCGCACGCCTGCCACGCCAGCCGCGCTTCTCCCAGCATGCGCCGCTGATCGTGGACTACGACTGGACGCTGACCATCTGATAGTTCCAGCCACAAAAAAGCCGACTTCGCGTCGGCTTTTTTGTGGCTGGAGCTTTTAGCTGATCATTATTTGATCGGCCGCCAGGTCAGCGGGTAGCGATACGGCTGACCTTCGTTGGCCTTGACCCCGGCAACAATAGTGAGGATCAGCACGGCAACCATCAGCATGCCGAACAGTACGATACCCACCAGCACGAACATCAGCGCAAAGCAGATGATCGAGGCCAGGAACACGGTGATCTGAAAGTTCAGCGCTTCCTTGCCCTGGGCATCGATGAACGGATCCAGGTCTTTCTTCCAGATCCACATCACCAACGGTCCCAGCAGGTTGCCCAGCGGAAAGACCAGGCCGAGCAAGGCAGCGAGGTGGCAGAACATTGCCCATTGCCGGATCTCGGTGTTGGGGGTGGGCAACTGCAACGGTTGCTCGGTCATGCTCTGCTCCTTGCCATGTGCGGATCAGTCGGCCAGCGAGGCCTTCTGCAGTTCGAACAGGTCGATCATGCCCTTTTGCGCCAGCGCCAGCATGGCATTGAGCTCTTCAGGCTGGAATGGCGCGCCTTCGGCGGTGCCCTGTACTTCGATGAAGCCACCCTGGCTGGTCATCACCACGTTCAGGTCGGTCTCGGCGGCCGAGTCTTCGAGGTAGTCCAGGTCGAGCACCGGCTCACCCTGGTACATGCCCACCGAAACGGCAGCGATCATGTGCTTTAGCGGGTCACCGCCCTTCAGGCCACCACGCTTTTTGACCACGCGCAGGGCGTCGACCAGGGCGACCATGGCGCCGGTGATCGAAGCGGTACGGGTGCCGCCATCGGCCTGAATCACGTCGCAGTCGACGTACAGGGTGATGTCGCCCAGCTTGCTCATGTCCAGCGCAGCGCGCAGGGAGCGGCCGATCAGGCGCTGGATTTCGAGGGTGCGGCCGCCTTGCTTGCCGCGGCTGGCTTCGCGCTGGTTACGCTCACCGGTAGAGCGCGGCAGCATGCCGTACTCGGCAGTCAGCCAGCCCTGGCCCTGGCCCTTGAGGAAGCGCGGGACACCGTTCTCGACACTGACGGTGCAGATGACTTTGGTGTCACCGAACTCGACCAGTACTGACCCCTCGGCGTGTTTGGTGTAGTTGCGGGTGATGCGGATCGAGCGGAGCTGATCGGCAGCGCGACCACTTGGACGTTTCATTTGGGATACCTGTACTGGACTTGAATCTGCCCAGCATTATAGAGCGCGCCGGGCGCTGAGGACACGCCTATTGTCGCAGGGCCCGAAACAGGGGGCCCAAGGCCGCAGGTCAGGTTTTTCCAGAGGCGCCCTGACTGTTTGTAACATCAGTGGATTGGGAGCCAGCGCCGCACTGCGCTACAATCCTGCGCCTTCAGCCGTTGGCTTTCTTTCATCTATTGCGCGAGGTACTTCCCATGGTGCACAGCATGACCGCTTTTGCTCGTGTCGAGCGCGCCGGTAGCCAGGGCACCCTGATCTGGGAACTGCGCTCGGTCAATCATCGCTACCTGGAGCCGCACCTGCGCCTCCCGGAAGCCTTCCGCGACCTCGAAGGCGCCGTACGCGAAAGCCTGCGCCAGGGCCTGTCGCGCGGCAAGGTCGAGTGTACCCTGCGCTTCAACGAAGAGAACAACGGCAAGGCCTTGCAGGTCGACCGCGAGCGGGCCGCGCAACTGGTTGCCGCCGCCGAGACGGTGGCCAGCCTGATCAAGCAGCCGGCGCCGCTCAACCCACTCGAAGTACTGGCCTGGCCTGGTGTACTGGTGGCCGATGCCAGCGACCCGCAGGCGCTCAACAACGAGGCCATGACCCTGTTCGAAGAAGCCCTGAACGAGCTGAAGAACGGCCGCAACCGCGAAGGCAGCGAGCTCGCCCGGTTGATCAACGAGCGCCTGGACAGCATGGCCAGCGAGGTCACCACCTTGCGCGCGCTGGTACCGCAGATGCTCGCCGCGCAACGGCAGAAGATCCTCGACCGCTTCACCGACATGCAGGCCGAGCTCGACCCGCAGCGACTGGAACAGGAAATGGTCCTGCTCGCGCAAAAGAGCGACGTTGCCGAAGAGCTCGACCGTTTGAGCACCCACGTCACCGAAGTGCGCCGGGTGCTCAAGTCCGGCGGCGCCGCCGGCCGGCGCCTGGACTTCCTGATGCAGGAGCTCAACCGAGAAGCCAACACCCTGGGCTCCAAAGCCTTCGACCCACGCAGCACCCAGTCCGCGGTCAACCTCAAGGTACTGATCGAGCAGATGCGTGAACAAGTACAGAACATTGAGTAAGGCCACCCCGACCATGAATCACAGCAGCGGCACCCTCTACATCGTTTCGGCCCCCTCCGGCGCCGGCAAGACCAGCCTGGTCAAAGCCCTGATCGACGCTGACAGCAGCATCCAGGTCTCGGTCTCGCACACCACCCGGGCCATGCGCCCAGGCGAAGTGCACGGCGTGAACTATCACTTCGTCGAGCACACCGCGTTCAAGCTGATGATCGAGCAAGGCGACTTCCTCGAACAGGCCGAGGTCTTCGGTAACTTCTACGGCACCTCGCGCAGCGCGCTGCAACAGGCGCTCGACCAGGGCCAGGACCTGATCCTCGAGATCGACTGGCAAGGCGCCCAGCAGGTGCGCAAGCTGATGCCCGGGGCGCGCTCGATCTTCATCCTGCCACCGACCCAGGAGGCCCTGCGCCAACGCCTGACCAACCGCGGCCAGGACAGCGACGAGATCATCGAAGGACGGATGCGTGAAGCGGTGAGCGAGATGAGTCACTACGACGAGTATGACTTCGTCATCATCAATGATGACTTCGCCACGGCACTGGAAGACCTCAAGGCGGTGTTCCGCGCCAATCGCTTGCTGCAGGCCAACCAGCAGCAGCGTCATGGCCAGCTGCTCAAGCAACTGCTTGCCTGAGCAACCGGCCACTCCAGCCGCTTAGCGGCGGCTGGAGACCGTGGCGTGACGATGCAGGGTCATGCCCAGGAAAAACGCCGGCGCACGCAGGCGTGACAGCAGCATCAGCACCAGGCCGAGCACGGTGATGATCATCGCGATCACGAACACCAGGCCCAACCCACCCACATGTGAACCGCTGCCGAACGACGGCGAGGCGCTGTCGATGGCTGTCTGCAGAAAGATCACCGAGAGAATGCCGCCACCGAGCAATGGGCACAGGCCACGCATCAGGAAGTGCCGCAGGCTGTCGAACAGGCTGTGGCGGAAGTACCAGACGCAGGCGTAGGCGGTCAGCGAATAGTAGAAGCAGATCATCATGCCCAGGGCGGTGATGGTGTCGGCCAGAACGTTTTCGCTCAGGGTCCGCATGGTCACATAGAACACCCCTGCTGCCATGCCAGCGCAGATGGTGGCGTACCGCGGGGTTTTCGAGCGCGGGCAGACGCTGGCGAAGCGCTCCGGCACAGCGCCGTAATACCCCATGGCCAGCAATGTACGCGCCGGCGACACGAAGGTGGACTGCAGTGAAGCGGCAGTACTGGCCAGCACGGCGATCGACATCAGGATCGCCAACGGCCCCATCACCGGACCGGCCAGGTGGGCGAAGACGTTTTCCTGGATGCGCGGGTTGTTCAGGCCCAGGCCGATATCACCGATACCGGCAAACTGCAGCGTGGCAATCGCCGTGACCAGGTACAACCCCAGGATCAGCAGCACCGTCAGGGTCGCCGCGCGGCCGGGGGTATCACCGCTGCCCACCGATTCTTCACTGATGCTCAGGCACACGTCCCAGCCCCAGAAGATGAAAATCGACAGCGACAGGCCGGCGGTAAAAGCCGAGAACGACTCAACACCGAAGGGGTTGAACCAGTCCAGATCGAACGCCAGCGGCGGCGTCGCCGAAGACTCGCCAAACGCGGCCATGGCAAAGCCCACCAACACCACCAGTTGCAACGCCACCAGACCGTACTGCACGGTCATGGTCGTGGCGATGCCGCGACAGCAGATCCACACCGCCATGGCGATGAACACGCAGCAGGTGACCACATTGACCAGCAGGTTGTCGCTCAGCGCAGCCACCTCGTGGCTGCCGGAGATCTGCCCAAGGAATAAATAGAAGAAGTCGACGGCCACCCCGGCCAGGTTTGACAGCACGATGGTGGTCGCGGTGACCAGCCCCCAGCCGCCGATCCAACCGATCATCGGGCCGAATGCCCGCGCCGACCAGGTAAAGGAAGTACCGCTGTCCGGCTCGGCCGCATTCAGCTCACGATAACCCAGGGCCACCAGCAGCATCGGCAGGAAGCCAACGATGAATACCGCCGGCAGATGAGCCCCGACTTCACGCACGGTCGGGCCCAGCGCGCCAGTCAGGGTATAAACCGGGGCAATGGTGGAAATGCCCAGCACGATGCTGGCCAGCAGTCCGAGCCGGCCCTTGGCCAGCCCCTTGGATCGCCCGCCCTCACCTGGAGACAGGCCTGCTTTGTGTTCACTCATGAGTAGTTGCCGCCAATATTGGTATTGTTTTTCAGGACACCCCGCGGGATGTCCGCTTTCACTCACTGAAACTTGTTGCGTGGTACTTCAAGCCCGGATCAACCGGCTGACCTCATAGGGTCTTCTCCCGGATCTGCTCACCCGTGGCACGGGCCAGGCATGCCTCACGGAACGCCTGGAACAGGCGCAGCGAGACCGGGTTGTCGGCAAAGCGGTACTCGGGGTGCCATTGCACACCGACCACAAAGCCTGGGGCGTCATCCATGGACACCGCTTCGACCAGTCCATCGGGGGCCAATGCTTCGGCTCGCAAGCCGTCGGCCAGGCGATCGATACCCTGGCCGTGCAGCGAATTGACCATGAAGCTGTGCTCCATCCCCAGGCGCTCGAACAGCCCGCCGGGCTGGACAATGACCAGGTGACGGGGGCTGTACTGTTCTTCCAGCGGGGCATCCTGCGGCTCGCGATGATCCAGGTAGCCCGGCAGCTCCTGCACGCGCTGGTGCAAGGTACCGCCGAGGGCCACGTTGAGTTCCTGGAAACCACGGCAGATGCAGAACACCGGCACGCCGTCGGCAATCGCGGCCTGCAGCAGCGGCAGGGTCAGCCGATCGCGAAACACGTCGTGCTTGGTCCCTTCCACGCTGGGGGCGCCATTGTAATGATGCGGCTCGACATTTGAAGGCGAACCGGTAAAAAGAATGCCATCGAGCCGCTCTAGCACACGGCGCGGGTCGCTGGGCTCTGCCCTTGCCGGGAGGATCAGGGGGATCCCGGCAAAGCCTGCGGCCTCGACATATTTGTCGCCAACGGTGTGCGACGAGTTCTTGCCCAGTTGCTGGCGGCAAGCGGAAACGCCAATCAAAGGCGACATTGCGGCGGTAGTTTGCATGGGTTCACCCTCCCTTACAGCTTGATCCAGGTCGCCTTGAGTTCGGTGTATTTGTCGAGAGCGTGCAGCGATTTGTCCCGGCCATTGCCCGACTGCTTGAAGCCGCCGAACGGGGCGGTCATGTCGCCGCCATCGTACTGGTTGACCCAGACGCTGCCAGCACGCAGGGCGCGAGCCGTGTTGTGGGCACGGGAAATGTTGCTGGTCCATACCGCCGCAGCCAGGCCGAAAGGCGAGTCGTTGGCGATGGCGATGGCTTCTTCAGGGCTGTCGAAGGTGATCACCGACAGCACCGGGCCGAAGATTTCTTCGCGGGCGATACGCATGGCATTGGTGACGCCGTCGAAGATCGCCGGCTGCACATACACGCCGCAGGTGTCTTCCAGTACTCGCTCACCGCCGGTGACCAGGGTGGCACCGTCAGCCTTGCCGGCTTCGATGTAACCGAGCACGGTATCCAGCTGAGTGGTGTCCACCAGGGCACCGACACGGATGTCCGGGTCCAGCGCATGGCCAGGCTTCCAGGCCTTGAGAGCCTCGACCACCATTGGCAGGAAGCGCGCCTTGATGCTGCGCTCGACCAGCAGGCGCGAACCGGCAATGCACACCTCGCCCTGGTTGAAGGCGATAGCGCTGGCCGCGGCTTCGGCGGCCGCCTGCAGGTCCGGCGCGTCGGCGAAGACGATGTTCGGGCTCTTGCCACCGGCTTCGAGCCAGACCCGCTTCATGTTCGACTCACCGGCGTAGACCATCAGTTGCTTGGCGATACGGGTGGAGCCGGTGAACACCAGGGTGTCGACATCCATATGCAGGGCCAGGGCCTTGCCGACGGTATGGCCGTAGCCTGGCAGCACGTTGAGTACACCGGCCGGCAGACCCGCTTCGATCGCCAATTGGGCGATGCGAATGGCGGTCAGCGGCGACTTTTCGGACGGCTTGAGGATCACCGAGTTACCGGTGGCCAGGGCCGGGCCGAGTTTCCAGCAGGCCATCATCAGTGGAAAGTTCCACGGAACAATGGCCGCGACCACGCCGACCGGCGAGCGGGTGACCAAACCCAGCTGGTCGGACGGGGTCGCAGCAACTTCGTCGTAAATCTTGTCGATGGCTTCGGCATTCCAGCGGATGGCGTTGGCCGCGGCCGGAATGTCGATGCTCAGGGAATCGGCAATCGGCTTGCCCATGTCCAGGGTTTCCAGCAATGCCAGTTCTTCGGCATTTGCCAGAAGTAAATCAGCAAAGGCGATCAGCACCCGCTTGCGCTGGGCCGGGGCCTGCTCAGCCCAGATGCCGCTGTCGAAACTGCGCCGGGCAGCGGCCACCGCACGTTCGGCGTCGGCGCTGTCACAGCTGGCGATCTGTGCCAGTTGGCGGCCGTCGACCGGGCTTGCGCACTCGAAGGTCTCGCCGGACACACTGGCGCAGTACTGGCCGTCGATAAAGGCGCGGCCTTCGATGGTCAGGCTCTGGAAAAGCTGTTCCCAGTGTTGGCGTGGTGCTGTTGTCATTGTTGTTCTCTCCGGCGTCACACCGTGTGCAGGTACCAGTTGTATTCGAGGTCGGAAATCGACACTTCGAACTCAGCCATCTCGCTTTCCTTGCAGGCGACAAAAATATCGATGTAGTCCGGGCTGATGTATTTGTTCAGCACTTCACTGTCATCGAGCTCACGCAGCGCATCGCGCAGGTTGTTCGGCAGGCTCTGCTCCAACTGCTCGTAGGAGTTGCCTTCGATAGGCGCTCCCGGCTCGATCTGGTTGGTCAGGCCGTGATGGATACCGGCGAGAATCGCCGCCATCATCAGGTAGGGGTTGGCGTCAGCGCCGGCGACACGGTGCTCGATGCGCACGGCATCGCTGCTGCCGGTCGGCACGCGGACCGCTACGGTACGGTTGTCCAGGCCCCAGCTTGGCGCATTGGGCACGTAGAACTGGGCACCGAAACGCCGGTAGGAGTTGATATTCGGGCACAGAAAGGCCATCGACGCCGGCATGGTCTCCAGCACGCCACCGATGGCGTGGCGCAGGGTTTCGCTTTGCTCGGGGTCTTCGCTGGTGAAAATGTTCTTGCCGGTTTTCTTGTCCAGCAACGAAATGTGCACATGCAGGCCGTTGCCGGCTTGGCCCGGGTAGGGCTTGGCCATGAAGGTGGAGTCCATTTCATGGTCGTAGGCGATGTTCTTGATCAGGCGCTTGAGCAACACCGCGTAGTCGCAGGCCTTCATCGGGTCGGCGACGTGGTGCAGGTTGACCTCGAACTGTGCCGGGGCGCTTTCCTTGACGATCGCATCCGCCGGAATGCCCTGCTCCTTGGCGGCTTCGAGCATGTCCTGCAGGCAATCGACGTATTCATCAAGATCGTCGATCAGGTACACCTGGGTCGACTGCGGGCGCTTGCCGGAGATCGGCGAGCGCGGTGGTTGCGGACGGCCATTGAGGTTGTCCTGGTCGATCAGATAGAACTCAAGCTCGAACGCCGCGCAGATGTCCAGGCCCAGCGCGTCGAACTTCTCCACCACGCTACGCAGCACTTCCCGTGGGTCGGCAAAGAATGGCGTGCCGTCCAGCTCGTGCATGGTCATCAGCAATTGCGCGGTCGGGCGTTTCTGCCAAGGCTCATAAGCAAGGGTGCCGGGGATCGGATAGCAGATGCGGTCGGCATCGCCGATGTCCAGGCCCAGGCCGGTGCTTTCGACAGTCGAGCCGTTGATGTCCAGGGCAAACAGTGAAGCCGGCAGATTGATGCCTTTTTCGTAGACCTTGACCAGGCTTGCACGCTCGATGCGCTTGCCACGCACCACGCCGTTCATGTCTGCAATCAGCAGATCGACAAATTGCACCTCAGGGTGGGCCTGGAGAAATTCACCCATCTCATCGAGAGGGATGGCGCACGGGGAGACCGACGTCATGGCTAGGCATCCTTTGATTTTTTATCGAACGACATGGAGGAGGTACTACTGCGCTATCGGGAGCGGCGATGGTTTCATTTGTTCTTTTAAGTGGTCCCATCGTGGGGAACAGCTGGGCGCCGCGGCTTCGCACGGACGTTCCAGATTCTTCTGTAAACATCGTGACTTGATTCGCGACTGCCGCCTCACTATAGAATGGCCCCCACGCAACAGACATTGGCATTTAGGCAAGTAAAGAGTGCATCCATGCAATATCAGATCAGCCACGCCGACCTTTCTCTGGTGCTCGCACTGGTTCGCGGCCGCTCCCTGGCCAAGGCAGCCGAGCTGCTGAAGGTCGATGTATCGACTGTTTTTCGTTCGATTCGGCGCATGGAAGCCGCCCTGGGTACCGCGTTGTTCGTCAAAAGCCGCAAGGGTTACATCCCCACCGGCACCGCCCAGGCCCTGGCCGAACAGGCCGAGCGCGCCGAGCAGGCGCTGGATGCCGCGCGGGTGGCGCTGGAGCACGGTGAGCAAGTGGTCAGCGGCACGGTGCGCCTGACCTGCACCGACGCCGTGCTGCACAGCCTGCTGCTGCCGGCGCTGGCCGAGTTCATGCCGGCCTACCCGGCGCTATCGCTGGAGCTGGCGACCTCCAACACCTTTGCCAACCTCAGCCGGCGTGATGCCGACCTGGCCCTGCGCCTGACCAATACGCCGCCGGAACACCTGGTAGGACGTTGCCTGGGCGCGGCGTCTTATGTGATCTGCGGTCGCGAGGAGTTTCGTCAACGCCTGGCCGAAAACCCCACCAGCGTTGCGTGGATCGCCCCGGACGATGCCATGCAGGATCACCCAACGGTGGTCTGGCGCAGCGAGCACATGCCCGGCGTGATGCCCAAGTACCGCTGCAGTGGCATCTCGGCGATAGCCCAACTGGTCAGCGCCGGCCTGGGCGTTGCCGCCCTGCCCGACTACATGGCCCATACCCTGCCGGGGGTGGAGCGACTGAGCGATCCGCTGCCTGGCTGCGACACCGAACTGTGGCTGCTGACCCGTCCGGATTGTCGGGCTTTGCGTTCGGTGCAGACGCTGTTCGACGAATTGACCCCACGCCTGCGGGATGCCCTGGGCCGACAGTAAAATTCAAGACAGTTGTGTTAGAGGCCTTTAACTAGGTATCGTCGAGGTATCAAGGACTGGAAATGAAATCAACGCTTCCCTAAAGGCTGGTGATTTTTTAAACTATCGAGTCCGCTCGCCCATTCGGGCTGAACACCGCATTTGCTACTTGAGGAAGACCATGGCCCGCGTAACCGTTGAAGACTGCCTAGAACACGTGGATAACCGTTTTGAGCTGGTCATGCTCTCGACTCGTCGTGCTCGTCAACTGGCCACCGGCGGCAAAGAGCCGAAAGTGGCATGGGAAAACGACAAGCCTACCGTCGTCGCCCTGCGCGAAATCGCTGAAGGCATCTGCACTCCAGAGTTCATGGCCGCAGAAGAGATCCGTCACGAAGAGCCGGTCTTCGCCGCATTCGGTGAGGAAGAGGCCAACGAGGCGGTCTAAGCCCATGCCTGGTCGACGTAGTACGGCGCCGGTCCCCGTCCCTCGGCAGGAGGTAACCCCATGCCGAGCATAGACGCCCTCGCCGATCGCTTGTCGACCTACCTCGGCGCCGACCAGGTCAACCTGGTGCGCCGGGCGTATTTCTACGCCGAACAAGCCCACGACGGCCAGCGCCGTCGCAGCGGCGAAGCCTACGTCACGCATCCGCTGGCGGTGGCAAGCATCCTTGCCGACATGCACATGGACCATCAGAGCCTGATGGCGGCCATGCTGCATGACGTGATCGAAGACACCGGCATCGCCAAGGAAGCGCTCAGCTCGCAATTTGGCGAAACCGTGGCCGAACTGGTCGACGGCGTCAGCAAGCTGACCCAGATGAACTTCGAAACCAAGGCCGAAGCCCAGGCGGAGAACTTCCAGAAAATGGCCATGGCCATGGCCCGGGATATCCGCGTGATCCTGGTCAAGCTGGCCGACCGCCTGCACAACATGCGTACCCTCGAGGTACTGTCCGGCGAAAAACGCCGGCGCATCGCCAAAGAGACCCTGGAAATCTACGCGCCCATCGCCAACCGCCTGGGCATGCACAGTGTGCGCGTAGAGTTCGAAGACCTCGGTTTCAAGGCCATGCACCCGATGCGCTCGGCGCGCATCTACCAGGCGGTCAAGCGCGCCCGCGGCAACCGCAAGGAAATCGTCAACAAGATCGAAGAATCGCTGGCTCACTGCCTGGCGGTCGACGGCATCGAGGGCGAAGTCAGCGGCCGGCAGAAGCACCTCTATGGCATCTACAAGAAGATGCGCGGCAAACGCCGGGCCTTCAACGAGATCATGGACGTCTACGCGTTTCGCATCATCGTCGACAAGGTCGACACCTGCTACCGCGTGCTCGGCGCCGTGCACAACCTGTACAAGCCGCTACCGGGGCGCTTCAAGGATTACATCGCGATCCCCAAGGCCAACGGTTACCAGTCGCTGCATACCACGCTGTTCGGCATGCACGGCGTGCCCATCGAGATCCAGATCCGCACCCGCGAAATGGAAGAGATGGCCAACAACGGCATCGCCGCTCACTGGCTGTACAAGTCCAGTGACGACGAACAGCCCAAGGGCACCCACGCCCGGGCGCGCCAGTGGGTCAAAGGCGTGCTGGAAATGCAGCAACGCGCAGGCAACTCCCTGGAATTCATCGAGAGCGTGAAGATCGACCTGTTCCCGGATGAGGTCTACGTGTTCACGCCCAAGGGCCGGATCATGGAGCTGCCCAAAGGCTCCACGGCGGTCGACTTCGCCTACGCGGTGCACACCGACGTCGGCAACAGCTGCATCGCCTGCCGCATCAACCGCCGCCTGGCACCGCTGTCCGAGCCACTGCAAAGCGGCTCGACGGTCGAGATCGTCAGCGCCCCGGGCGCGCGACCGAACCCGGCCTGGCTCAATTTCGTGGTGACCGGCAAGGCCCGCACGCACATCCGCCATGCGCTCAAGCTGCAGCGCCGCTCGGAATCCATCAGCCTGGGCGAACGCCTGCTGAACAAGGTCCTCAACGGTTTCGACAGCGCCCTGGACAAGATCCCCCAGGAACGCATCCAGGCCATGCTCGGCGAATACCGCCTGGAGCTGATCGAAGACCTGCTCGAAGACATCGGCCTGGGCAACCGCATGGCCTACGTGGTGGCCCGCCGCCTGCTGTCCACCGAGGGCGAGCAATTGCCAAGCCCGGAAGGCCCGCTGGCGATCCGCGGCACCGAAGGCCTGGTGCTGAGCTACGCCAAATGCTGTACCCCGATCCCGGGCGACCCGATTGTCGGCCACCTGTCGGCCGGCAAAGGCATGGTGGTGCACCTGGAAAACTGCCGCAACATCAGCGAAATCCGCCACAACCCGGAAAAGTGCATCCAGCTGTCCTGGGCCAAGGATGTCACTGGCGAATTCAACGTCGAGCTGCGCGTGGAGCTTGAGCACCAGCGCGGCCTGATCGCCCTGCTGGCCAGCAGCGTCAACGCCGCCGACGGCAATATCGAGAAAATCAGCATGGATGAACGCGATGGTCGCATCAGCGTGGTCCAACTGGTGGTCAGCGTGCACGACCGCGTGCACCTGGCACGCGTGATCAAGAAACTGCGCGCCCTGGCCGGTGTGATCCGAATCACCCGCATGCGTGCGTAGCCCAATAACAGCAAGGAGTCATCATGACCAAGACCGTCATCACCAGTGACAAGGCCCCGGCCGCCATCGGCACCTACTCCCAGGCGATCAAGGCCGGCAACACGGTGTACATGTCCGGGCAGATCCCGCTGGACCCGAAAACCATGGAGCTGGTCGAAGGCTTCGAAGCCCAGACCGTTCAGGTCTTCGAAAACCTCAAGGCCGTTGCTGAAGCTGCTGGCGGTTCGTTCAAGGACATCGTCAAGCTGAATATCTTCCTCACCGACCTGAGCCACTTCGCCAAGGTCAACGAGATCATGGGCAAGTACTTCGACCAGCCGTACCCGGCCCGCGCCGCCATCGGCGTTGCTGCCCTGCCGAAGGGTTCGCAGGTTGAAATGGATGCCATCCTGGTCATCGAGTAACACCTGCGAAGGCGCGTCGCCCGGCGCGCCTTCATCCCCCGCCCCTGCAAGGACCCCCGCCATGCGCTACGCGCTCGCCCTGTCGCTGCTCGCCACCCTGTTGAGCGGCTGCGCCAGCCACAGCCCGGAAGACCTCAACGGTACCTGGATCAATCAAAACGCCATCGACGCCGCCGCCAAAGGCTCCAACCTGCGCCAGGCCCTGCTCGCCAATGGCCCGAACCTTGAGTGGAAGGTCAATATCGCTGCTGGCCAGGCCGCCTACAGCAATGGCTTCGAAGCCGGCGATGGCAAGCTCAAGGCGCTCAAGGACGGCCAGTGGGAAGTTGATTTCTACGGCAACTACGCCGAAACCCTGAACCTGGATGGCGATGAACTGGTGCAAGCCGCCAGCGACGCCAATGGCCAGCAGAGTTTCCAGCGCGCTGAAACACCGGCCCCCATCGACGCCCCCGTCGGCACCACCTTTGAAACTGCGCTTTATAGCGCCTACCTGGGTGGCGACTGGAAGATTGTCGAGGGCCCGGGACAGGGAGCGGTGGCACATTTTCGCGCCAACGGCAGCCTCGATGGCCTGCCCGGCCTGGATCGCTACGCCCTGTGCCTGGCCGGCGATTGCGCGGCCATGAGCGGCGAGTACGACAGCCTGTGGCTGGAACGCAACCAGCAGGGCAATCCGTGGATCTTCAAGCGTGACGGCAAACAACTGGAAATCTTCCAGGCCATCAACCAGGCCAAGGCCGACGAGATGCCGGATCTGCATCCTGGCACCCGTCGCTGGCTGCTTGAGCGTCAGTAAGGGCTAAAGGCTGCCGGCAAGGATGGCGGCATAGCCTTCCTTGTAGCTTGGGTACTGTGGCGCCCAGCCCAGTGCCCGGGCCCGGGCGTTGCTGCAACGCTTGCTGCCGGTGCGCCGCACCCGCTCCTGTTCCGACCACTGGGTAACGCCCATGTACTCACGCAGCCAGGCGACCACGTCAAACAATGGCGCCGGCGCGTCGTCGACGCCGATGTAACAATCGTCCAGGGCCTCGCCCCGGTGATCGGCCTTGAGCAGAAAGGCCAGCAGCCCGGCCGCATCTTCAGCATGAATGCGGTTGCCGTACAGCGGTGGCTCTTCCGTCACCCGATAGCCCTGGCGGACCTGGCTCAGCAACCATTCGCGGCCCGGCCCGTAGATGCCGGTGAGGCGCACGATGGTAGCGGGAATACCGCTGGCCAAGGCCAGGCGCTCGGCTTCGAGCATGACCTTGCCCGAATAGCCTTCAGGCTCCACGGCAGCGCTTTCATCAATCCACTCACCGTCCTTCTGCGCATACACGCTGCTGCTCGAGACAAACAGCAGACGCCGCGGCGCTTGCTTGCGCTCGGCAAGCCAGCCCAGCACGTTGCGCAGGCCGTCAACATAAGCAGCTTGATAGCCGGCTTCGTCATGCTGGCTCGCCGCGACGCTGTAGACCAGGTAATCCGGCGCGTCAACCGGCCAGGCGGCCGGACAGCGCGGATCGTTCAAGTCGGCCGCGATGGCCGCCACCCCTTCTGGCAATTGGCCAACACTGCGGCGCAGGCCGCTCACCGGCCAGCCAGAAGCCAGCAATTGCTTGGCCAGACGGCCACCGACATCGCCACAACCGACGATCAGAACTGAGGGCGCAGACATCCCGAAACTCCGTAAATCAAAGGCCCAGCCTATCCAAATAAATCGATAGGCGGCTAGCTATGGTGGAAAAAAAGTAACTTTATTACTTCTGCTAACAAGAATTACTTGCAATAATGGCTACCCAATTTTGTTCTCGGCCTGTCTCGAGGCCTGGAAGGACAACCACCTCTTTCTTCTTCATCAGGTCAGGCCAGCATGACACGTATCCAACCTTCCGCTTCGCCAACCATGTCGCGCGCATGGCGCGCCATTGCCGCGCTGATGTTCAGCCTGGTGATGGCACCCGTCGCTCTGGCCGATGAGCCAACTACCGCTCCCGCCACTCCAGCCGCTGCTGTAGCACCGGCCGCGCCAGGCGCCGAACAAGCTGCAGCGACCGACCCGGCTGCCGCGCCTGCCGCTGCACCGATCGATGGCCAGGTAGCCAACCCTGCCGACGAAAGCGTTGAAGCACTGGTTGAAGACACCAGCCTGGGCATGGCCCACGACCTGTCGCCGTGGGGCATGTACAAAAACGCCGACATCGTGGTCAAGATCGTCATGATCGGCCTGGCTATCGCCTCGATCATCACCTGGACCATCTGGATCGCCAAAGGCTTCGAGCTGCTGGGCGCCAAGCGCCGCCTGCGGGGCGAGATCGCTGCACTCAAACGCGCGACCACCCTCAAGGAAGCCAGCGACAGTGCCAGCAAAGAAGGCACCCTGGCCCATGTCCTGGTCCACGATGCCCTGGATGAAATGCGCCTCTCGGCCAATTCCCGCGAGAAAGAAGGCATCAAGGAGCGCGTCAGTTTCCGCCTCGAGCGCCTGGTCGCCGCCAGCGGCCGCAACATGAGCAGCGGCACCGGCGTGCTGGCCACCATCGGTTCCACCGCACCGTTCGTCGGTCTGTTCGGTACCGTCTGGGGCATCATGAACAGCTTCATCGGCATCGCCAAAACCCAGACCACCAACCTTGCCGTGGTTGCCCCAGGTATCGCCGAAGCATTGCTGGCGACCGCCCTGGGCCTGGTTGCAGCAATTCCTGCCGTGGTCATCTACAACGTCTTCGCCCGCTCCATCGCCGGCTACAAGGCCCAGGTGTCCGATGCCTCGGCCGAGGTCCTGCTGCTGGTCAGCCGCGACCTGGATCACCAGCCAGGCGAACGCGCAGTTGCACCTCACATGGTCAAAGTGGGCTAAGCCATGGGCCTGCATTTGAACGAAGGTGGCGACGACCTCGCCGAAAACCACGAAATCAACGTTACGCCGTTCATCGACGTGATGTTGGTCCTGCTGATCATCTTCATGGTGGCAGCGCCACTGGCAACCGTCGACATCAAGGTCGACCTGCCAGCCTCGACCGCCAAACCTGCGCCGAGGCCCGAGAAACCGGTGTTCCTCAGCGTCAAGGCTGACCAGAAACTCTACGTCGGCGACGATCAGGTCCAGCCTGACCAGCTCGGGGCGATTCTCGACGCCAAGACCAAGGGCGACAAGGACACCACGATCTTCTTCCAGGCTGACAAAGGCGTGGATTACGGCGATCTGATGGAAGTCATGAACACGCTGCGCGCGGCCGGTTACCTGAAAGTCGGTCTGGTCGGCCTTGAGACGGCAGCCAAGAAATGATCAAGACGCGGCATAAGCTGGCGCGTTACAGCAGTAGTCTGGCGATTGTGCTGGGTATCCATGCCGTTGCCGTGTTGCTGACGCTCAATTGGTCGGTACCCCAAGCGATCGAGTTGCCGCCTGCGGCAATGATGATCGAAATGGCACCGATGCCCGAACCGGCACCGCCACCTCCACCGAAGGTGGTCACACCGCCACAGCCGCCAGCGCCGGTCGAAGAACCGCCGCTGCCGAAACTGGCCGAGGCGCCAAAACCGAAAATCGCCATCGCCAAGCCGGTCAAACCGAAGGCCAAACCGCAGCCGCCCAAGCCTGAGAAAAAGCCTGAGCCGCCGCAGGAGAAGCCCGCCGACGAGGAAGTGGTCGATACACCGCCAACTACCGCACCGGCACAGAAATCGGCGGCCCCGGCACCGAGCATCGCCACCAACAGCAATGCCTTGCCGACCTGGCAAAGCGACCTGCTGCGTCACCTGGCGAAGTACAAGCGCTACCCGGAAAACGCCCGGCGCCTGCGTATGGAAGGCATCAACCGTCTGCGCTTTGTGGTCGATGGCGAGGGCAAGATCCTTTCCTACGCCCTGGCCGGTGGTTCGGGCAGCGCGGCACTGGATCGGGCGACCCTGGAGATGATCCGCCGCGCGCAACCGGTACCACCGCCACCAAAGGAATTGCTCAACAACGGCAGCATTGAAGTGATCGCGCCTTTCGTCTACTCGCTGGACAAACGCTAACGCTTTGTTTCTGTCACAAACGAGCAAGTCTGATAACGTGCGTCTATCGATTGCAGCCGCTATGCTGGGGCCGCAACTTCATGGACGCACGTTATGACCCTCACAGAATTGCGCTACATCGTCACCCTCGCCCAGGAGCAGCACTTCGGCCATGCCGCCGAGCGCTGCCACGTCAGTCAGCCGACGCTGTCGGTCGGCGTGAAGAAGCTTGAGGACGAGCTGGGTGTACTGATCTTCGAGCGCAGCAAAAGCGCGGTGCGCCTGACCCCGGTCGGCGAAGGCATCGTTGCCCAGGCGCAAAAGGTGCTTGAGCAGGCCCAGGGCATTCGCGAGCTGGCCCAGGCCGGCAAGAACCAGCTGACCGCCCCGCTGAAAGTCGGCGCGATCTACACCGTCGGCCCCTACCTGTTCCCGCACCTGATCCCGCAACTGCACCGGGTCGCCCCGCAGATGCCGTTGTACATCGAAGAGAACTTCACCCACGTACTGCGCGACAAGCTGCGCAATGGCGAGCTGGATGCAGTGATCATCGCCCTGCCGTTCAACGAAGCCGATGTGCTGACCCTGCCGCTGTACGACGAACCTTTCTACGTGCTGATGCCCAGCGAGCATCCGTGGACCCAGAAAGAAACCATCGACGCCGGCCTGCTCAACGACAAGAGCCTGCTGCTGCTCGGTGAAGGCCACTGCTTCCGTGACCAGGTGCTCGAGGCCTGCCCGACCCTGGCCAAGGGCAGCGACGGCGCCAAGCACACCACGGTCGAATCCAGCTCGCTGGAGACCATTCGTCACATGGTCGCTTCAGGCCTCGGTGTGTCGATCCTGCCGCTGTCGGCAGTGCACAGCCATCATTACGCCCCGGGCGTGATCGAAGTGCGCCCCCTGAGCCCACCGGCACCGTTTCGTACCGTCGCCATCGCCTGGCGCGCCAGCTTCCCGCGACCCAAGGCGATCGAGATCCTCGCTGACTCGATCCGCTTGTGCTCGGTCGCCAAACCCGCCGCGAGCCAGTAGGAAAGCGCCATGCCGGAGTTGTCCCAGGTCTCGGTGACCGCGCTCAAGGGTGTCGGCGAGGCCATGGCCGAGAAGCTCGCCAAGGTCGGCCTGGAAAACCTTCAGGACGTGCTGTTCCACCTGCCGCTGCGCTATCAGGACCGTACTCGCGTGGTGCCCATCGGCGCCCTGCGTCCGGGCCAGGATGCAGTGATCGAAGGCGTGGTCAGTGGCACCGACGTGGTCATGGGCAAGCGCCGCAGCCTGCTGGTGCGCCTGGGCGACGGCAGCGGCGTGCTCAGCCTGCGCTTTTACCATTTCAGCAACGCCCAGAAGGAAGGCCTCAAGCGTGGCACCCACTTGCGCTGCTACGGTGAAGCCCGCCCAGGTGCCTCGGGCCTGGAAATCTACCACCCGGAGTACCGCGCGCTGACCGGCGACGAGCCGGCCCCGGTGGAACAGACCCTGACACCGATCTACCCGACCACCGAAGGCCTGACCCAGCAGCGCCTGCGCCAGCTGTGCCAACAGAGCCTGGCGCTGCTGGGCCCGCGCAGCCTGCCGGACTGGCTGCCGGAAGAACTGGCCCGGGACTATCGACTGGCACCGCTGGACGACGCGATCCGCTACCTGCATCACCCACCCGCCGATGCCGATGTCGACGAGCTTGCCGAAGGCCAGCACTGGGCCCAGCACCGCCTGGCATTCGAAGAACTGCTGACCCACCAGCTGTCCCAGCAGCGCCTGCGCGAAAGCCTGCGTGCCCAGCGTGCGCCGGTACTGCCCAAGGCCAGCCGCTTGCCACAGCAGTACCTGGCCAACCTCGGTTTTGCGCCGACAGGCGCACAGCAGCGGGTCGGCAACGAGATTGCCTACGACCTCAGCCAGCCGGAGCCAATGCTGCGCCTGGTCCAGGGAGACGTTGGCGCGGGCAAGACCGTGGTCGCCGCCCTGGCCGCGCTGCAGGCGCTGGAGGCCGGTTACCAGGTGGCGCTGATGGCGCCCACCGAGATCCTCGCCGAACAACACTTCATCACCTTCAAGCGCTGGCTGGAGCCGCTGGGCATCGAAGTCGCCTGGCTGGCCGGCAAGCTCAAGGGCAAGGCGCGCGCCAGCGCCCTGGAGCAGATCGCCGCCGGCGCACCGATGGTGGTCGGCACCCATGCCTTGTTCCAGGAAGAGGTGAAGTTCAACAACCTGGCCCTGGCGATCATCGACGAACAGCACCGCTTCGGCGTGCAACAGCGCCTGGCCCTGCGCCAGAAAGGCGTGGGCGGCCAACTTTGCCCACACCAGTTGATCATGACCGCCACGCCGATCCCGCGCACCCTGGCAATGAGCGCCTATGCCGACCTGGATACGTCAATCCTCGACGAGCTGCCGCCAGGCCGCACCCCGGTCAATACCGTGCTGGTGGCTGACAGCCGGCGTTTCGAGGTGGTCGAGCGGGTCCGTGCGGCCTGTGCCGAAGGGCGTCAGACCTACTGGGTATGCACCCTGATCGAAGAGTCCGAAGAGCTCACCTGCCAGGCCGCCGAGACCACCTTCGAGGAGCTCAGCAGCGCCTTGGGCGAATTGCGCGTCGGCCTGATTCACGGGCGCATGAAGCCTGCGGAAAAAGCCGCGGTGATGGCCGAGTTCAAGCAGGGCAACCTGCAACTGCTGGTGGCGACCACGGTGATCGAGGTGGGGGTCGACGTGCCCAACGCCAGCCTGATGATCATCGAGAACCCCGAGCGCCTGGGCCTGGCACAGTTGCACCAGCTGCGCGGCCGGGTTGGCCGCGGCAGCGCGGTGAGCCACTGCGTGCTGCTGTATCACCCGCCGCTGTCGCAGATCGGCCGCGAACGCCTGGGGATCATGCGCGAAACCAACGACGGCTTCATCATCGCCGAAAAGGACCTGGAGCTGCGCGGCCCCGGCGAAATGCTCGGCACCCGCCAGACCGGCCTGCTGCAATTCAAGGTCGCCGACCTGATGCGCGATGCCGATCTGCTGCCCGCCGTGCGCGATGCCGCCCAGGCCCTGCTGGCGCGTTGGCCGTCGCACGTGAGCCCGTTGCTGGAGCGCTGGCTGCGTCACGGCCAGCAATATGGCCAAGTGTGACGGCCGTCCCAGATTGCAGCCAGCCCAAGGTTCAAGCTGGTTATACTCATGCGATTGAAAAAATTTTGGATACAGACCATGACTGAAGTTGCTCTGGACACCGCAACCCCCCACGCTCCGTCTGTTATCCGGTTGCTGCTCGACAAGCTCGGCATCGCCTACCGCGAAGTGAGCGAACACCCGCAGCTGCCGGCCGCCGCCAAAGTGCAGGCCGTACTGCTGGATGACGAAATCGGCGCGCTGATGGTGCTGTTCCCGCAGAACCAGTTGCTGGACCTCAGCCGCCTGACCGAGCTGACCGGGCGCAAGCTGGCCGCCGTGCCGCTGGAACGCCTGCGGCACATGCTGGAAAAGCACGGCCTGAAGCTGCTCCCGGGGATTCCGGCGCTGACCAGCTCACCGTGCCTGTACGAAGAGAACCTGCTACGGCCCGAGCGCCTGCTGATTCATTCTGGCGAAGCCGGCCTGTTACTGGAAATCGAGCGCGACGACTTCAAGAAGATGCTCAGCAAAGCCAGCGCCGGCAACTTCGGCGAATTGCTGAGCAGCATCCGCCCCAACCTTGACCGCCCCCATGACGACCGCGAGGAGATCTCCCAGGCCGTCCAGGCGTTCACCGCCAGGCGTATCCAGCAGCGCCTGGAAAGCACCATCGAGATCCCGCCGCTGGCGGAAACCGCACAGAAAATCATCAAACTGCGGGTCGACCCCAACGCCACCATCGACGACATCACTGGCGTGGTCGAAACCGACCCGGCACTGGCCGCGCAAGTGGTCAGCTGGGCGGCATCGCCCTATTACGCGTCACCGGGCAAGATCCGCTCGGTGGAAGACGCTATCGTTCGCGTGCTGGGCTTTGACCTGGTGATCAACCTGGCCCTGGGCCTGGCGCTGGGCAAGACCCTGAGCCTGCCCAAGGACCACCCGCAACAGACCACGCCTTACTGGCAGCAATCGATCTACACCGCTGCGGTGATCGAAGGCCTGACCCGCGCCATGCCCCGGGCCGAGCGCCCGGAATCAGGCCTGACCTACCTGGCCGGGCTGCTGCACAACTTCGGTTACCTGTTGCTGGCACATGTGTTCCCGCCGCATTTCTCGCTGATCTGCCGGCACCTGGAGGTCAATCCGCACCTGTGCCACAGCTACGTCGAGCAGCACCTGCTGGGCATCAGCCGCGAGCAGATCGGCGCCTGGCTGATGCGCTACTGGGACATGCCGGAGGAGCTGTCCACCGCCCTGCGCTTCCAGCACGACCCGACCTACGCCGGCGACTACGCCGCCTTCCCCAACCTGGTATGCCTGGCGGTGCGCCTGCTGCGTTCGCGCGGGATCGGCTCGGGGCCGCAGGAAAGCATCCCCGATGAACTGCTCGAGCGCCTGAACCTGACCCGTGAGAAGGCCGAGGATGTCGTCAACAAGGTACTGGAAGCCGAAGCCATGCTGCGTGAGCTGGCCTCGCAGTTCAGCCAGCACTGAGGCATGAGCCTGACCCTGGCGGTCAGGCCTTCTTTTTCGGTTTCAGGTACTTCATCAGGCCCTGAAACCAGATCACCAGCGCCGGGTTGCCCTTGATCTGGATGCTCTTGTCCTGAATCCCCTGCATGAAAGCCAACTGCTTGTTCTTGGCCTGCAGGGTGGCAAAGCCGAACGCAGCATCCTTGAAGGCGATGGCAAAGGCCGGCGCAGGGTGGCTGCCGGACTTGCTGCTGATGCGCAGGTCCTTGACGATGAAATGGCGCGCCGCCTTGCCATCGAGGGTCTGCAGCTGGAACACCAGGTCCTTGTCGGCCAGTTGCTGCTGGAAGGCAGGGTTGTTGCGGCTGGCCTTGGCCATCAGCAAGCCCATGGCCCAAAGGAGAAAGCGAAACTTCATGTGCACGCCTCGGCTAAAAAGTGACTGGCGAAGCAGTTTATAGTCTCGCTACAAAAACGCCATAGTTCTCTGCGCTTTACCCGATGATAGCCGCTGATTGCCTTGCAACCGGGTTGTTCACTGGCGCCTGACCTTGCTCAGCAGGTGCAACACCAGCTGGTTCGCGCCGATTGCCGCCAATGCCGTGGAAAACCCCAGCACGCTGCAAAACAGAGCGCGCAGCGGATGCTGCGGCAGCAGGTACAAGAGGATCGCAGCAGGAATGGCGGCCGCCAGCAGCAACCGCCACTTGAGCCGCGGCACCAGCGCGATCACCAGGTTCATCAGCACCACGAAGTAGAAGATCAGGTACATGCCCATGCCAATCGCGACCCCGCGTGACATCAACCCACCGGCCATCTGCCTGTACATCGTCATGCCGGTATTGTGCAGCAACAGGTAAGTGACAATGGCCAACACGTGCACAGTCAGGGCGATTGCCAGGCGATAGGGGCGAGTTACAGGCATTTCTGCACCACATCCTCGACCACGCCTTTGTCGCTCAGGCGCTTGATGCCGTCCACGGCGCTATCGCGGTAACCGCTCGCCTCAAGCGCAGCTTGCTGGTAGCAAGCCATGGCGCGGGCATTGTCCTGCTGGCCAAGCTTGCCATTCTCATAGGCGTAACCAAGGTCCACCAGCCCCCTCGGCGACTCCAGTTTCGCCGATTGCTGCAAGGCTTGTAGCGCTTTGCCCGGGTTTTGGCAGGTCAAGTTCTCGGCATACTCTTCGCCGTAGCAAACAAAGTGCGCCAGCATGGCGCCGGCGTCGCGTTCAGTGCTCATGGCCGATTCCAGCAACTGCACGATGGTCGCATCCGGCAGCCGTTCGGCTTCACCCGAAAAAACCAGGATGACCGCCTGCACCGCCGCTTCATTGTTGCCCTTGCCAGCGGCACTGAGCAGGCTGTTGAGGGCAGCATTCATCAGTTGCCCGGGCATGTCGTAGAGCCCTGACCTGCCCAGGTCCTCATAGATCCCGGCACGCTCGATATCCAGCTCGCCCGCGACCTTCTCCTTGCGACCCGTGAAGAAGTCTGCCAGCGACCAGTCTTCAATCCGGTTCAACACCCAGCACTGGCCACGGGTAAAGGTGTAGACCTTGAGAAGTTCACCCTTGGTGTCGCGCAACACCACTTGGCGTATGCCCTCCTGCTCGACCACCAGCCCCATCTCGGCACGCTTGGCCGGCTGCAGCAACGCCAGGGACGGGCGCTGCTCCGGGGTCAGCTTGCGAATCGACACACGCGGTTGCTTGCGCCCGGGGTAGATCCGTTGCTCGATCAGCGGGTCGGCTACCAGCGACTGCTGCAGCGCTTCGCTCTTGGCAAATGCGGCGAAGAAGGCGCCGAAGTCATTGTCGGAACAATCCGGCATGTCCGCCGGCGCGGCCACGCAGGTTGTTGCACCGGCCAGCAGCAGAAGCGAACAGAGCCGCTGACACCAGGCCATCGCCAAGCCTTTCATGATTTTCCTCTGTCGATCAGCTGTTGGGTTTGAGTGCACCAGTAATCACTGAACCCCAGCCAGTAACTCAGCACATCCCAGATAAAGCGCAAGGCATGTTCCGGCTTGCGGCAATCGGCCTGTTCGTCGGCCACCTCGTAGGGCGTATTGCTGATGAAATAGTTGAGCCAATGGGGCTCCCAGTTGGGCATTTCGATCTCGAAGTGCTGATCGGCCTTGAAGAATCTGATCCAGACAATGCCGACGGTGCCGCTGTCTTCATAGTCGCGCATGTCCAGGGGGGTCTGTGAGTACAGGGGGGTGCGATAGACCTGATGGCCGTTGCTGCGGTCAGTGATGCGCAGGTAGGCCAGGTCATCGAAAGGCACCAGCCAGCCACCCACCGGTATGTTCTCCATGCGATAGCGGCCAGACTCACTGACCACTCCGTATGCACTGGGCCGGTCGATCAGCACCTGAATGTTGTACCCCACCCACAGGACCAATGCCCCGACCGCCGCCAGGACGAAATAGCGCCGACGATTCAAGACTGCACCTCTTTGGCCGCTGGCAGCGGGCCCAGCCAATGGGTGATCAGTATCGCCAGCAAGGTCAGGCCACCGGCCAGGGGGCTGAAGAACATCGTGCGCACCGGGTGGTCCGGCATCAGCCAGTAGATGATCAGCGCCACCAGCGCGGCATTGAGCATGAGTTTGTGCTTGAGCTGCGGCACATGGGCAATCACCAGGCTGAAGATCACCATCACGTCGAACACCAACCAGACAATGGCGCCAGACGCCACGCCGCGGGCGGTGAAGCCGCCGTAGACCTGCTTGTAGTAATCGACCCCGATGTCGTTGAGCAGCAGGAACAGCAAACAGGCCAGCGCGTGCGCGACCAGGGCAATCAGCCAGCGGCGGGTCATCGGGCATTTCCTTGTAAGGCCTGGCACCAACTGCGCACATCGTTCCTGTCGAAGCCGGGGCAGTTGTTGTCGCGGGCGATATAGCGATAGGGGTGCGCGGTTTCGTAGGTGAAGTGGTAGTAGTTGTGCTTATCCTGACCGTACAGCCAGTACGACGAGGAGCCCTGGGAAATCTGGTAGGGCTCGAAGGTCAGCATTGAGGACTCGGCGGGGATGAAGTTGTCAGGTTCCATCCATAGCAGCAGCGCGTTCCAGTACAACTGCGTGGTAACGCCTGGCAGCAGCAGGAGTACCAGCAACGCCAGAGCGAACCATCTGCCTTTGCTCATGCCGGTGGCAGGTTCGCGTAGTAGGAGCCCACCAGTTCCATGACCACCACGGTGGTCAGGCAAATGAACGTCAGCAGGCGATGCCAGAGCTGGTCACGCCAGCGCCGGTGCAGGCCGGTGAGTATCAATATCAGGCAGACAAAGGCCAGGCTGCCGAACAGGTTGCTGTCGGCGACACTCGCCAGGTAGTTGGGCAAGGTCAGACCGTCATACATGGCGTTGCCCTGCGCTAGCGGTTACTGCGAATCCTTCGATCTTCATCACGGCCCTCCCTGGACACTCCCATCGTTGCGACGGGGGCCGCGTATGCTAGCCAGATGCCAGGGCGGCGGCAATAAAAAACGGGCACCTTGTGCGGTGCCCGTTTTTTACTGCAATCGATCTGTGCGAGGCATCACGGATTGACGCTGTCCTTCAGGGATTTGCCTGGTTTGAAAGCAACGGTGTTGCTGGCCTTGATCTTGACCGGTTCGCCGGTTTGCGGGTTTTTACCAGTGCGGGCACCGCGGTGGCGCTGCAGGAAGGTACCGAAGCCGACCAGCGTCACGCTGTCCTTGCGATGCAGGGCGCCAGTGATTTCTTCGAGCACGGCGTTGAGCACGCGGTTAGCTTGCTCTTTGGTGAGATCGGCCTTTTCCGCAATGGCGGCGGCGAGTTCTGGTTTACGCATAGTGAAGCCTCTTTGACGGTTTTTTTGTTGTTATGCCGTGCTGCTCTTCAAGAACAGCGCCCAAGGCACCGCAGGCTCTAAACTGCGGCAGACGGGAGTGAGAATGGCATGCCCTCAGGGGCCGCGCCAGTCTCTGGGCGGCCATTGTTGGGGCAAAGGCAGGGGAAATCCGACAGAACGCCGGTTATTTACGCCATCAGCGCCGGAAGTTGCCGATTTAGAGCCAGCTTCTCCATGACCGCAGTGCCGGTCAGGGCATAGCCCAGCAACTGGCCGTCCGCATCGTGACAGAGCACCTTGAGGTCCGCACCCAGCCCTTCAACGCTCCACTGGCCTTCGCGGCCATGGGGCGGGGGCGAAACCACCAGCGGGCAGGCCGGGGTTTTCACCGTGACCGGCATCGGCCCATAGGCAACCGCTGTCGGGTTACCGGCCAGGGTTTGCGCCAATGCCCGGGCGCAGCTCATCAAGGGCATTACGTACAGCAGGTTGAGGCCATCGACTTCGGCGCAGTCGCCCAGGGCGAAGATATTGTCGTGAGAAGTGCGCAGCTGACGGTCGACCACCACGCCGCGGTTGACCTGCAGCCCCGCTGCCGAGGCCAGGTCGATGCGTGGTCGCAGGCCGACCGCCGAAACCACCAGGTCGCAAGCGATCACGCTGCCGTCTGACAAGTGCGCCTCCAGGCCCTGCTCCAGCCGCTGCAGGCGGGTCAGCACCGGCCCCAGGTGGAAACGCACGCCCAGCCCCTCCAGGCCAAGCTGTACGGCGGCAGCGGCCGCCGGGTGCAGCAAGGTCGGCATGACCTGCTCGCACGGCGCCACCAGCGCGACCTGATAGCCGCCCAGGCTCATGTCATTGGCAAATTCACAACCAATCAAGCCGGCACCGAGGATCAGCACCCGTTGCTTGCCGGCTGCCGCGACACGGAAACGGGCGTAGTCTTCGAGGTCGTTGATCGGGAAAATCAGGTCGGCAGCGTCGCCTTCGACCGGCACCCGCACGGTTTCGGCGCCCCAGGCCAGGATCAGGTCCCGATAGGGCACCTGCTCCTCGCCGATCCACAGGCGCTTGTGGCCGGGGTCGATGCCGCTGATGCGGGTGTGGGTGCGCACTTCGGCCTTGAGTTGCTCGGCCATGGCGCCGGGCTCGGCCATGCTCAGGCCGTCGGCATCCTTGTTCTTGGCAAAACCGGTGGAGAGCATCGGCTTGGAATAGGAGCGGCCGTCGTCGGCAGTGATCAGCAGCAGCGGCGTTTCGCCGTCGAGCTTGCGAAATTCGCGGGCCAGGTTGTAACCCGCCAGACCTGTACCGACAATCACCACTGGAGCCGTCATGCGCTGCTTTCCTTGAATCTGTTTGGAGGGGATCAGCCGATGGCGATCATTTCGAAGTCCATTTTGCCGACGCCGCAGTCCGGGCACAGCCAGTCTGCGGGTACGTCTTCCCACTTGGTCCCTGGAGCGATACCGTCATCCGGCCAGCCCTCGGCCTCATCGTAGATCAGGCCACAGACGATACATTGCCACTTTTTCATTACGCACTTCCTCAAAGAACTCAGGCTTTGGAGTGGCCGCTCTGGTGAACATTACAATGGCGACCATCAAAGAGGGGCTTTGTACTGGAGCGAGGTGCCAGCATGCAAGCCGGATCGGGCAATCATGCTAAGCTCGGCGTCTCTCTGGCCTGTTATTCGATACCGCCGTGCCGTACGAAACATTGCAAGCACCCGCTGCATTCTGGCTGCAGCACCCTGACGTGGCAGACAACACCCCGCCCGCGACCCTCGACTGGTTGTTCGACCAGGGCTCCCTGACCCGCCGCCTAATTCAATTATCCGCCGATCACTTTTCTGTTACACCTCTTTGCGAGGGTTGGCAGCGCTTGCGCGACGATGAATGCCTGGCCCTTGATCTGCCCCTGGGCAGCGAAGGCTGGGTGCGCGAGGTGTACCTGCGCGGCCATGGCCACCCCTGGGTGTTTGCCCGCAGCGTGGCCGCGCGCAGCTCGCTGGAAAGCGGCGGCCTGGACCTGGCAGCACTGGGCAGCCGCTCACTGGGTGAACTGCTGTTCTGCGAAAAGGGATTTGCCCGGCGGCCCATCGAGGTCTGTCACTACCCACACGCCTGGCTGCCGGCGGAGCAACGCCATGAAGGCTTGTGGGGACGTCGCTCACGCTTCGACCGTGGCACCTTGAGCGTGCTGGTGGCTGAAGTGTTCTTGCCTACGCTGTGGATTGCTGCCGATAAACCCTCGGAGAACCGCTGATGTACCTGCAGCTGCTCAAGTCGTTCAATCGTCTGCATCCCCGGGCCTGGGACTTCATCCAGCTGAGCCGGATGGACCGCCCGATCGGCATCTACCTGCTGCTGTGGCCGACCCTCTCGGCAGTCTGGATTGCCGCCAAGGGCACGCCGACCGTCGCCAACGTGCTGATTTTCACCCTCGGCGTGGTACTGATGCGTGCCGCAGGTTGCGCAATCAACGACTTTGCCGACCGCAAGGTCGATGGCCACGTCAAACGCACCGCCGACCGTCCGCTGGCTGCTGGGCGGGTCAATGCCCGCGAGGCGCTGATTCTGTTTGCCACGCTGGTCGGGGTGAGCTTCTTGCTGGTGCTGTGCACCAACGCCACCACGGTGTGGCTGTCGTTCGGTGCCGTGGCGCTGGCGGCCTGTTACCCGTTCATGAAGCGCTACACCTACTACCCGCAGGTAGTACTGGGGGCGGCCTATTCCTGGGGCATCCCCATGGCCTTCACCGCCGCCACCGGCGAGCTGCCGGCCATTGCCTGGCTGCTGTACATCGCCAACCTGCTGTGGACCGTGGGTTACGACACCTACTACGCCATGGTCGACCGCGATGACGACCTCAAGATCGGGGTCAAATCCACTGCCATCCTGTTCGGCGAAGCCGATCGGGTGATCATTCTGACCTTGCAGGTGCTGTCGCTGGGCTGCCTGCTGCTGGCCGGCAACCGCTTCGAACTGGGCGGCTGGTTCCACCTGGGGCTGGTGGCGGCGTTGCTGTGCTTTGCCTGGGAGTTCTGGTCAACGCGCAAGCTGGACCGCGAGTCGTGCTTCAAGGCCTTCCTGCACAACCACTGGGCGGGGCTGCTGATCTTTATTGGCATCGTGCTGGATTACAGCTTCTGATTGTTTCGCGGGGCAAGCCTGCTCCTACAGGAGCCGGTTTACCCCGCGATGAAGCCACTAGGGTTTGGCAACGTGCCAGACATCTTTCATGCCATCGCCCATGGTGTCCCCCGCCTTCTTGTCTTTAACGAAGGTATACAACGGCTTGCCGTCGTAGGCCCATTGCATCGAGCCGTCATCACGCTTGATCTGCGTCCACTTGCCCTCGGCTTTTTCTCCTGCCTTGACCATCAATGGCGGCCAGTTTTTGGCACACTCGCCACTGCACATGGATGTGCCTCCGGTATCCTTGTCAAAGGTGTAAAGCGTCATGTCGGAATGATCGACCAACATGCCGTTCTTCTCCATGGCATGATCAGCCAGAGCCACTCCCGGTAGCGCCAAGACAACTGCAGTGAATAGAGCCATCCAGTTCAGCGTATGTCGTGTCATTGGATTCACCGTAAAGCTCGGGAAAGGGAATTTAAGCCTAGCCCAGTAACAGAATGTTGCTGCAACGGCCCCCGAGCTGTCACACGACTGCAATAATTCCGTTATCTAATGCGGGCCAAGACACCTTTAATGGAAGAGGTTTAAGCATGGTTGGCAGAAACATTCTGATCGTTGACGACGAAGCGCCAATTCGCGAGATGATCGCCGTTGCATTGGAAATGGCCGGCTATGACTGCCTGGAAGCCGAGAATTCCCAGCAGGCCCATGCCATCATCGTCGACCGCAAACCCGATCTGATCCTGCTCGACTGGATGCTCCCGGGCACTTCCGGCATAGAACTGGCCCGGCGTCTCAAGCGCGATGAGCTGACTGGCGACATCCCGATCATCATGCTCACCGCCAAGGGTGAGGAAGACAACAAGATCCAGGGCCTGGAAGTCGGTGCCGACGACTACATCACCAAGCCATTCTCGCCGCGCGAGCTGGTGGCCCGGCTCAAGGCCGTGCTGCGCCGCGCAGGCCCAAGCGATGGCGAGGCGCCGATCGAAGTCGGCGGCCTGCTGCTCGACCCGATCAGCCACCGGGTGACCATCGACGGCAAGCCGGCCGAAATGGGCCCGACCGAATACCGCCTGCTGCAGTTCTTCATGACCCACCAGGAACGCGCCTACACTCGTGGGCAGCTGCTGGATCAGGTCTGGGGCGGTAACGTCTATGTCGAAGAGCGCACCGTCGATGTGCATATCCGCCGCCTGCGCAAGGCGCTGGGTGATGCCTACGAAAATCTGGTACAAACCGTCCGCGGCACTGGATACCGCTTCTCTACCAAGAGTTGAGAACGCTGCAAGCTGCAAGAAAGAGCAAAAGCAAACGCAGATCCGCTTCAACCTTGCAGCTTGTAGCTTGCAACGTGCGGCTGATCCGCTAAGGATCCCAATTGAACCAGAACTGGCATGGCACCCTGATTCGCCACATGCTGTTGCTGATCACTGTCTGCCTGCTGGCCGGCCTGATCAGCGGCTACTATGGCTGGAGCCTGGCCCTGGGCCTGGCGATCTACCTGGGCTGGACCCTCAAGCAACTGCTGCGCCTGCACGAATGGCTGCGTCTGCACAAACCCGATGAAGCACCGCCCGACGGCTATGGCCTGTGGGGCGAGGTGTTCGACAGCATCTATCACCTGCAACGCCGCGACCAGCGCGTGCGCGGGCGCCTGCAGGCGGTGATCGACCGGGTGCAGGAGTCCACCGCCGCACTCAAGGATGCGGTGATCATGCTCGACAGCGATGGCAACCTGGAGTGGTGGAACCGCGCGGCGGAAACCCTGCTGGGCCTCAAGACCCCACAGGACAGCGGCCAGCCAGTGACCAACCTGGTGCGCCACCCGCGTTTCAAGGAGTACTTCGAACAGGAGAACTACCTCGAACCACTGGAAATCCCCTCGCCGATCAATGACCGCATGCGTGTGCAGCTGCATATCACCCGCTATGGCAACAACGAGCACCTGATGCTGGTGCGCGATGTCACCCGCATCCATCAGCTGGAACAAATGCGCAAAGACTTCGTCGCCAACGTCTCCCACGAACTGCGCACGCCGCTGACGGTGATTGCCGGCTACCTGGAAACCCTGCTCGACAACGTCGAAGAGGTGAACCCACGCTGGGTTCGCGCGCTGCAGCAGATGCAGCAGCAAGGCGGACGCATGCAGACCCTGCTCAATGACCTGCTGTTGCTGGCCAAGCTGGAAGCCACCGATTACCCCTCGGACAACCAGCCGGTGGCCGTCGATACCCTGTTGCAATCGATCAAGGGCGACGCCCAGGCGCTGTCCGGGCAACGCAACCAGCGCATCAGCCTGGAAGCCGAGCCGGGTATCCGCCTCAAGGGCAGCGAGGCGGAGCTGCGCAGCGCCTTCTCCAACCTGGTGTTCAATGCGGTCAAGTACACCCAGGATGAAGGCCAGATCCGCATCCGCTGGTGGGCCGACGAGCAAGGCGCGCACCTGAGCGTGCAGGACTCGGGCATCGGCATCGACCCCAAGCATTTGCCACGCCTGACCGAACGCTTCTACCGGGTCGACTCCAGCCGCGCCTCCAATACCGGCGGCACCGGCCTGGGCCTGGCAATCGTCAAGCATGTGCTGTTGCGCCATCGGGCGCGCCTGGAAATCAGCAGCGTGCCGGGCCATGGCAGCACCTTTACCTGCCATTTCGCCCCTGCCCAGATGGCGGTGCGCCAGGCCTCCTGAGCCGCCGCCCTTTAAATTTGCGCAGTCAGCCGCTACATTGGCTGACTCGCGCCAGCACGTGCTGGCATTGCTGTACTCCCTTTCTTAGAAGACGGACCCCGTAAAACTCCATCATGGACCCTTCCCCTGGTTTCAACCTCGCTGCACTTTTCGCCGATTTCGGCATGATTCTTTTTGCTCTGCTGCTGGTTCTGCTCAACGGCTTTTTCGTTGCCGCCGAGTTCGCCATGGTCAAATTGCGCTCGACCCGGGTCGAGTCGATTGCCGAGCAGCATGGCTGGCGCGGGCAAATCCTGCGCACCGTGCACAGCCAGCTGGACGCCTACCTGTCCGCTTGCCAACTGGGTATCACCCTCGCCTCGCTGGGCCTGGGCTGGGTGGGTGAACCAGCCTTCGCCCACCTGCTCGAGCCGCTGCTGGGTGCGGTCGGCGTCGAATCGCCGGAAGTCATCAAGGCCATCTCGTTCTTCAGTGCCTTCTTCGTCATCTCCTACCTGCACATCGTCGTCGGCGAGCTGGCGCCCAAGTCCTGGGCGATCCGCAAGCCCGAACTGCTGTCGTTGTGGACGGCGGTGCCGCTGTACCTGTTCTACTGGCTGATGTACCCGGCGATCTACCTGCTCAACGCCAGCGCCAACGCCATCCTGCGTATCGCAGGCCAAGGTGAGCCCGGGCCGCACCACGAACACCATTACAGCCGTGAAGAGCTCAAGTTGATCCTGCACTCCAGCCGTGGCCAGGACCCCAGCGACCAGGGTATGCGGGTGCTGGCGTCCGCGGTGGAAATGGGCGAGCTGGAAGTCGTCGACTGGGCCAACTCCCGTGAAGACATGGTCTGCCTCGATGCCAATGCGCCGCTCAAGGAAATCCTCGCGATGTTCCGCCGGCACAAGTTCAGCCGCTATCCGGTGCTCGATGCCGAGCGCGGGGAGTTCATCGGCCTGCTGCACATCAAGGACCTGCTGCTGGAGCTGGCCGACCTCGACCATATCCCCGAGTCGTTCAACCTGGCCGAGCTGACCCGCCCGCTGGAGCGCGTGTCGCGGCACATGCCGCTGGCCCATCTGCTCGAACAGTTCCGCAAGGGCGGCGCGCATTTCGCCCTGGTCGAGGAAGCCGACGGCAAAGTCATCGGCTACCTGACCATGGAAGACGTGTTGGAAGTGCTGGTCGGCGATATCCAGGACGAACACCGCAAGGCCGAACGCGGCATCCTTGCCTACCAGCCGGGCAAGCTGCTGGTGCGCGGCGACACCCCGTTGTTCAAGGTCGAGCGCCTGCTCGGCGTGGACCTTGACCATATCGAAGCGGAAACCCTCGCCGGCCTGGTCTACGAGACCCTCAAGCGGGTGCCGGAAGAGGAAGAGCTGCTGGAAGTCGAAGGCCTGCGCATCATCATCAAGAAGATGAAAGGCCCGAAGATCGTCCTGGCCAAGGTGCTCAAGCTCGATTGAGCCGCCTCAGGGGTTGCCGGCGGTAAAATTCGGCAACCCACCGACGGGCTGGTTGAACTGGTAGGGAATCGACTCCAGCGCCAGCCCGACGTTGCGCTGCACCACAAAATGCAGATGCGGCCCGCTGCTGTTGCCGGTATTGCCGGACTTGGCCAGCGGCGTGCCATACACCACCCGCTGCCCTTCCCTGACCACCACCGAGCCGCGCATCAGGTGCAGATACACGCCCATGGTGCCGTCTTCGTGGAGGATCCGTACGAAATTGCCCGAAGGATGGCTGCCACGGCCGCTCTGGCTGTTTTCAGTCTTGATTACCACCCCTGCCCTGGCGGCGATGATCGGCGTGCCCTCGGGCATGGCGATGTCCATGGCATAGCGACCCTTGGGCCCGAAGTGGCTGTAGCGGCCATTGGGCCCCTGGGACAGGCGAAAGGGCCCGCCACGCCAGGGCAAGGGGTAGCGGAAGGCCAGTTGGCGCTGGCCCGGGTTGCCCAGGGCGTAAGAGAATTTCTCCTTGTAGCTCACCGGCCTGCCGGGCTGCCGCGCACTTAGCAGGGTCAACGGCATCGTCGTGCGCGCCGGTATTACCCCCCGTACCAGCCGTGACGCCCCACCCTGCACATTGCCCATGCGCTGCAAACGCAGCTCCACCTCGACTGGCGCGTAAGTGTCGTTGCGCGCACTGAAGCGCACACCACCGGCAAACCGGCTGACCTGCAACTGCACCTGGGTGTCCAGCTGTTCGACCATCCTGTCGCCAAAGACAAATGCCCGGCTGCCGGGAATCGGGCGATCGGAATAAGACACCACGCCATAAGCGTCGGTACTTTTGTACAGGGTGATGCCCAGCACAGGGCTGCAAGCCGTGAGCAAGGCGCAGAACAGCAGCGTGCGTGCAGGCATGAGTAGTGGCTTTTTGACAGTTGATGGTCTGTCGAAGCCTAGCAGCAGATTTTGGCGGGGATGCGGCGAGAGTGTTTCAGGGGTGTGCCAGGAGACGAGCGGTGCATTGATCGCCGGCAAGGCCGGCTCCTGTAGGAGCGGGCTTGCCCCGCGAGGAGGCCAGCCCAGTCAATACATCAGGTGTTGTCTGGATTGCGACCGCTGCGCGCTCGATCGCGGGGCAAGGCCCGCTCCCACAGGGCCGTCAGGCCCCCGGTACGAAGTGCTTCTGCGCCGATCCGCGGGCGATCAAGCGCGACAGGTAGTCGAGCTTCTGCGCATCCTGGTCAACAAACTTGAAGGTCAGTTGCAGCCAGTCGCTGTCCGGCTTGGGCTCCAGCGCGGCAATCGCATGCAGGTAGCCGTTAAGACGCGCGATCTCGGCGTTCTCGCCCTGCTCCAGGTCGAGTACCGCACCTTCCAGTACCTGTGGCAGGGTTTCGCCACGACGCACCACCAGCAGCGCCTCCTTGAGGCTCAGCGCCTTGATCACGCACGGCTGAACGCCGCTTGGCAAACGCAGTTGGCCCTGGCCACGACCTGCCGGTGCCGCAGCGCCAGGCTTGGGAGCGCTCACCAACGGTTTGGCCGCTGCCACGGGGGCCGCTGGCGCTGTCGGCTTGACCGTTTCGGCACGGCCGCCGGTCAGGGCGCTCAGCGAGTCGTTGGCAAAGGCCGAACTGGCGCGGGTCGGCGCACTGGCCAGCAAGGTGTCGAGCTTGCCAACCTTGGTCAGGGCTTTCTTCACCTTGGTCAGCAGTTGCTCGTTGGTGAATGGCTTGCCGACAAAGTCCGAAACCCCGGCCTGAATCGCCTGGACGACGTTCTCCTTGTCGCCGCGGCTGGTGACCATGATGAACGGCAAGGTCTTCATCGACTCCTGCTGGCGGCACCAGGTCAGCAGTTCAAGACCGGACATTTCCGGCATTTCCCAGTCGCACAGGACCAGGTCAAAAGTCTCACGGCTCAGCAAGGTCTGGGCCTTGCGACCGTTGACCGCGTCTTCGATGACGATACCGGGGAAGTAGTTACGCAGGCACTTCTTGACCAGGTCGCGAATGAACGGCGCATCATCCACAACCAACACACTGACTTTACTCATCGCCACTCCTATTGAATCCCGACTAGCATAACGCTGACTGATGGCCATTTGCCAAACATTGGGTCACGCCGGGACTCGTTGTTTCGTTCGCGGCTGCCTCACCCGCAAACGAAAACGCCCGGCCAAGGCCGGGCGTTCATTCTCGGGCAGTCTTAGTTATCGTCAGATTTGCCCGGAACATTAGCGCTTTCACCACTGCGCTGAACCTCTTCTTGCATACGCTTGAGGCCCAGGTGACGCACATCGGTGCCGCGTACCAGGTAGATCACCAGTTCGGAGATATTACGGGCGTGGTCGCCGATACGCTCCAGCGAACGCAAGGCCCAGATCACGCTGAGAACACGCGAGATCGAGCGTGGATCTTCCATCATGTAAGTGACCAGCTCGCGCAGCGCGGTCTTGTACTCGCGGTCGATGGTCTTGTCGTACTGAGCGACCGAGAGTGCCAGGTCGGCATCGAAACGGGCAAAGGCATCGAGGGCATCACGGACCATGTTGCGCACCTGGTCACCGATGTGACGCACTTCGACATAACCACGCGGCGACTCGCCTTCCTCGCACAGCTGGATGGCGCGGCGGGCAATCTTGGTCGACTCGTCGCCGATGCGCTCCAGGTCGATCACCGACTTGGAAATGCTGATGATCAGACGCAAGTCGGACGCCGCCGGCTGGCGCCGGGCAAGAATGCGCACGCACTCTTCGTCGATATTGCGCTCCATCTGGTTGATCTGCTCGTCGACTTCGCGCACCTGCTGGGCCAGGCCAGAATCGGCCTCGATCAGCGCGGTAACCGCGTCGTTGACCTGCTTCTCGACCAGGCCGCCCATCGCCAGGAGGTGGCTGCGAACCTCTTCGAGTTCGGCGTTGAACTGCTGGGAGATATGGTGGGTAAGGCTGTCTTTATCGATCATGCTTTCGCTCCGCGAAAAAGCTTCAAGTAGCAAGCTTCAAGCTTCAAGTTTGTTCGTGTCGTTCCCGGGCTTCACGCTCGCCACTTTCTTGCAGCTTGCGGCTTGAAGCTTGCAACTGCCGTTAACCGTAACGGCCAGTGATGTAGTCTTCGGTCTGCTTCTTCGCCGGATTGGTGAACAATGTGTCGGTATCACCGAACTCGACGAGCTTGCCCATGTACATGAACGCGGTGTAGTCGGAGACCCGCGCCGCCTGTTGCATGTTATGGGTAACGATGACGATGGTGTACTTGGACTTGAGCTCGTAGATCAGCTCTTCAACCTTCAGCGTCGAGATCGGGTCGAGTGCCGAGCAGGGCTCGTCGAGCAGCAGCACTTCTGGCTCCACGGCGATGGTGCGGGCAATCACCAGACGTTGCTGCTGGCCACCGGACAGACCCAGCGCCGACTCATGCAGGCGGTCCTTGACCTCATCCCACAGTGCCGCGCCCTTCAACGCCCACTCAACCGCTTCGTCGAGCACGCGCTTCTTGTTGATGCCCTGGATGCGCAGGCCGTAGACCACGTTCTCGTAGATGGTCTTGGGGAACGGGTTGGGCTTCTGGAACACCATGCCGACCCGGCGGCGCAGCTCGGCCACGTCTTCTCCCTTGCGGTAGATGTCGTTGCCGTAGAGGTTGATCGCACCTTCGACGCGGCAGCCGTCAACCAGGTCGTTCATACGGTTGAACGTACGCAGCAAGGTCGATTTACCGCAGCCGGACGGGCCGATGAAGGCGGTCACGCGCTGCTTGGGGATGTTCATGCTGACATCGAACAGGGCTTGCTTGTCGCCGTAGTACAGGCTCAGGCCAGGCACTTCGATGGCTACGGTTTCTTCAGCCAGGCGCAGGCTCTGTTTGTCGCGACCCAGGGCCGACATGTCGATACCGTGAGAATGGGTTTCATGTTGCATGATTTCACTCCGTTTGTAGCTGCAAGCTTCTAGCTGCACGCTGCAAGTTTGAGCAAAAGCGGCGTGTAGCTTGCCGCTTATGGCTAATAGCTTTCAGTCAACTATCCAGCGCCTTGTACTTCTCGCGCAGGTGGTTACGAATCCAGACCGCCGAGAGGTTCAACGTGGCGATTACCAGCACCAGCAGCAACGCGGTGGCGTACACCAGCGGCCGCGCGGCCTCGACGTTGGGGCTCTGGAAGCCGACGTCATAGATGTGGAAGCCCAGGTGCATGATCTTCTGGTCCAGGTGCAGGTACGGGTAGTTGCCGTCCACCGGCAGCGAAGGCGCAAGCTTCACCACCCCCACCAGCATCAGCGGCGCCACTTCACCGGCGGCGCGGGCCACGGCGAGGATCATGCCGGTCATCATCGCCGGGCTGGCCATCGGCAGGACGATCTTCCACAAGGTCTCGGCCTTGGTCGCACCGAGCGCCAACGAGCCTTCACGGACCGTGCGCGGAATTCGCGCCAGGCCTTCTTCGGTGGCCACGATCACCACCGGCACCGCCAGCAGCGCCAGGGTCAGCGAAGCCCAGAGCAGGCCCGGGGTACCCAGGGTCGGCGCGGGCAAGGCTTCGGGGAAGAACAACCGGTCGAGCGAGCCACCCAGCACATAGACGAAGAAGCCCAGGCCGAACACGCCGTAAACGATTGCCGGAACACCCGCCAGGTTGTTCACCGCGATACGGATCAAGCGGGTCACCGGGCCCTGACGCGCATACTCACGCAGGTACACCGCCGCCAGCACGCCGAACGGGGTGACGATCACGGCCATGATCAGGGTCATCATCACGGTACCGAAGATCGCCGGGAAGATCCCGCCTTCGGTGTTGGCTTCACGCGGGTCGTCGCTGAGGAATTCCCAGACCTTGGCAAAGTACACACCCAGCTTGGTGAATACGCCCATGCCGTTTGGCTGGTAGGCGTGCACCACCTTGCTCAGGTTGATTTCCACCTCACGACCATTACCGTCCTTGGCTACCAGGCTGTCGCGGCCGAAGTCCTGGTGCAGGCCGCCCAGGCGCTCTTCGATGGCCTTGTAGCGGTTGTTCAGCTCGGCGCGCTCGGCTTCGATATCAGCCTGGGCAGCGGCATCCAGCTTGCCATCCAGTTCCAGCTTGCGGGTCTGCAGGCGCAGGCGCTCAAGGCCGTAGTTGATCGCACCGATGTCTTTCTTCTCAAGCCTCTGCAGCTCGCCGGCCAGCTTGTCGGCACGCTTGAGGCGGTTCTGCAGTTCGCTCCAGGCGGCCTGGCCTTCGGCGACCACCTTGCCGTTCTCCTTGACGCTGACCAGGTAGCCGTAGAAGTTGCCCCACTCGCGGCGCTCCAGGGCGATCAGGTCGACCGGCTTCTGCTGGTCGGTCAGCCATTCGCCAACCACCCAGGTGAAGTCGCTGCCGTTGAGGTCGCGGTTACCGATCTTGATCAGCTCGCGGGTCATGAACTCAGGGCCTTCGTCAGGCACCGGCAAGCCGGCACCCTTCAGACGCGCGCGAGGTACTTCTTCCTTCTGCACCACTTCGCCGACGACGATGTGGTTGGCCTGGCCAGGCACGTTGTAGCTGGCTTGCAGCAGGTCGGCCGGCCAGAAGTGGCCAAGGCCGCGCACGGCGATCACGGCGAGCAGACCAATGGTCATGATCACCGCGATGGCGACCGCGCCACCGCTCATCCAGACGCCAGGGGCGCCGCTCTTGAACCAGCTTTTGAGGGAATCCTTTTTCACGGATCGCTACCTTTCTATCAAAGCGACGAGTATTTCTTGCGCAGACGCTGGCGAATCAGCTCGGCCAAGGTGTTCATCACGAAGGTGAACATCAGCAGCACCAGCGCGGCGAGGAACAGCACGCGGTAATGACTGCCACCGACTTCCGATTCGGGCATCTCCACCGCAACGTTGGCCGCCAGGGTGCGCATACCTTCGAACAGGTTCATTTCCATGACCGGGGTGTTGCCGGTGGCCATCAGCACGATCATGGTTTCACCCACGGCGCGGCCCATGCCGATCATCAGCGCGGAGAAGATCCCCGGGCTTGCGGTCAGGATGACCACGCGGGTCAGTGTCTGCCACGGCGTGGCACCGAGCGCCAGCGACCCCAGGGTCAGGCTGCGCGGCACGCTGAACACGGCGTCTTCGGCGATCGAGTAGATGTTCGGGATCACCGCGAAGCCCATGGCAATGCCCACGACCAGGGCGTTGCGCTGGTCATAGGTGATCTTCAGATCGTTGGTGATCCACAGGCGCATGTCACCGTCGAAGAACCAGTTCTCGATGAACGGGCTCATGTACAGGGCAAACCAGCCGGTGAACAGGATCACCGGGATCAGGATCGCCGCTTCCCAGCCATCCGGCACCCGCAGGCGCAGCGACTCGGGCAGACGGCTCCAGGTGAAGCCGGCGACCAGGATGCCCAGCGGCATCAACAGGAACAGGCTGAACACACCTGGCAGGTGACCTTCAAGGAATGGCGCCAGGAACAGGCCGGCGAAAAAGCCGAGAATCACCGTCGGCATCGCTTCCATCAGCTCGATCACCGGCTTGACCTTGCGGCGCATGCCCGGAGCCATGAAATAGGCGGTGTAGATGGCGGCAGCAATGGCCAGCGGCGCGGCCAGGATCATCGCGTAGAACGCAGCCTTGAGAGTACCGAAGGTCAGCGGCGACAGGCTCAGCTTGGGTTCGAAGTCCGTGTTCGAGGCGGTCGACTGCCAAACGTACTTGGGCTCGTCGTAGTTCTCGTACCAAACCTTGCTCCACAGCGCGCTCCAGGACACTTCCGGGTGCGGGTTCTTCAGGCTCAGCGGCAGCAGCTTGCCGCCTTCTTCGATGATGATGCGGTTGGCCCGCGGCGACAGCGCCAGGATGCCCGCGCCTTCCGCGGCCGGTTCGACCAGCAGGGTACGGTGCGCGGTGCTGTGGAACACCCCGAGCTTGCCGTCGGCATCGAGGGCGACGAAACCCTTGCGGCGTTCTTCGGCATCGATCTGCACGATCGGCGCCTTGCCCATCTGGAATTCGCGAATGCGCTTGAAGCGCTGCTCGCCATCCGGGTCGCGGGCCATGAACCACTGGGCCAGGCCGCCTTTGGAATCACCGATGATCAGCGAGATACCGCCCACCAGCTGGGTGCTGGCAGTGACTTCGGCATTGCCGTCGTCGAGCAGCTTGTAGCGACCGTTGAGGCTCTTGTCGCGCAGGCTGAAAACGTCGGCCTGGGCGCGACCGTTGATTACATACAGCCATTGCTGACGTGGGTCGATGAAGATGGCTTTCACCGGTTCGGTCATCTGCGGCAGGTCGATGCGGCTCTGCTCGCTGGTGACTTCGCCGGTCATCATGTTTTCTTCACGGCTCAGCGACACCACCTGCAGGTGCGCACCGGTAGAGCCGGCCACTACCAGGGTCTCGCCATTGACGTTGAGGCTGACATGTTCCAGCGCGCGGCCCTGGTCGTCCAGGGTGAACGGCTCCTGGCCATACGGGAAGTCGATGGCCGGACTGATGGTTTTCTTGTTGTCCGGGTAGGTGATCTTGTAGCTGTGGCTGAACGCCAGCGCCTGGCCGTTGGACAGGCCCAGCACCACCAACGGGTTGCCCGGCTGATCGGCACCGATCGAAGTCACCTGGGTACCGGCAGGCACCGGCAGATCCACACGCTTGAGCTCGGCACCGGTCTTGGTGTCGAAGAACAGCGCCTGGCCCTTGTCGGAAACCCGCATGCCGACCAGGTTCTGCTCTTCAAGGGCAATCATCAGTGGCTTGCCGGCGTCCTGCTGCAGCCAGGTCGGCTCCAGGGCCTTCTTGCTGGTCAGGGTCGCGCCCTGGAACAGCGGCACGACCACGTAGGCCAGGTAGAAGAAGATCAGGGTGATTGCCGCCAGCACGGCAAGCCCGCCCACCAGTACATACCAGCGGGTCAGGCGGTCCTTGAGCGCACGCATGCGCCGCTTGCGTTGCAGTTCGGGCGTATTGAAGTCAATCCGCACGGGGGGAGAATTTTGGGTCATTGTGGAGTTGGCCAGATCATTCATGCGCACACCCTAGCGGTCCCGTATGACAAAAACATGACAATGCAGTGACGCAAAAAAGCCCGCCGCGCAGATACCCCTGGCAGCGGACTCGCAATGAGTGGCGAGACCGGGACAAAACCCGACCCCGCCGGTCTTTCACTTACTTCTTCGCAACGTTGCCGTTGTGGTTCAGACCCAGGTCCGCCAGGGCTTTATCAACCACTTTGGCAGGCAGCGGGATGTAACCGTCCTTAACCACGACTTGCTGGCCGGCTTGCGACAGGACCAGCTTGACGAACTCGGCTTCCAGCGGGGCCAGAGGCTTGTTCGGCGCCTTGTTGACGTAGACGTAGAGGAAACGCGACAGCGGGTAAGTACCGTTCAGGGCGTTGGCTTCGTTGTCTTCAACGAAGGCACCGCCTTCTTTCTTGGCCAGAGGCACGGTCTTGACGCTGGCGGTCTTGTAACCGATGCCCGAGTAACCGATGCCGTTCAGCGAGCTGCTGATCGACTGTACGACCGAAGCCGAGCCCGGTTGTTCGTTGACGTTCGGCTTGAAGTCGCCTTTGCACAGGGCTTCTTCCTTGAAGTAGCCATAGGTGCCGGACACCGAGTTACGGCCGAACAGCTGCACTGGCTTGTTGGCCAGGTCGCCGGTCACGCCCAGGTCGCCCCAGGTTTTCACGTCGGCCTTGGCACCGCACAGGCGGGTCGAGGAGAAGATGGCATCGACCTGGGCCATGGTCAGGCCTTTGATCGGGTTGTCCTTGTGCACGAACACGGCCAGGGCGTCGACGGCAACCGGGATGGCGGTTGGCTTGTAGCCATACTTCTGTTCGAAGGCCTGCAGCTCGACGTCCTTCATCTTACGGCTCATCGGGCCGAGGTTGGCGGTACCTTCAGTCAGCGCGGGTGGCGCAGTAGAGGAGCCGGCAGCCTGAATCTGGATGTTTACGTTCGGATATTCCTTTTTGTAGGCCTCAGCCCACAGGGTCATCAGGTTGGCCAGGGTATCGGAACCGACGCTGGAGAGGTTGCCCGACACACCGGTGGTCTTGGTGTAGGTCGGAATAGCAGGGTCAACAGCGGCAACCGCATTGGCGGTGGCAACGCCAGCGGCGACGAAAGTCAGGGCCGCCATCAAACGCTTCAGTTTCATGCCTTGCTCCTAGCAGGAATTGGGGTGAGATGGATCGGGCCCAAGTATCTGCAGGCCGTATGACTACTCTATGAATCGAATGTGACAATTAGATGAAAGGCCATCACCGGCGAGCGGTGATGGCCTTTGCAAAATGTTGCGAGGCTTGTTTTAGAGCGCTTTCAGCGCTTTTTCGCCGTCAGATAAATTCCCACCAACAGACCAATGGCGCAGATGCCAGCGACATAATAGGCAGGCGCCATCGGGCTGAGCTTGAGCAGCGCGGTGACCACCATCGGCGTCAGACCGCCAAAGATCGCGTAGGCCAGGTTGTAGGAAAACGACAGGCCGCTGAAACGGACTACAGGCGGAAAGGCTTTGACCATCACGTAAGGCACGGCGCCGACAATGCCGACACACAGGCCGGTCAGGGCATACAGGGGGAACAGCCATTCGGGATGGGTGGGCAAGGTGTGATAGAAGGTCCAGGAGGTCACCAGCAACGCCAGGCTACCGACGATAAACACCCGGCCAGCGCCAAAACGGTCGGCCAGTGTCCCGGTGCCGATGCACCCCAGGCTGAGCAGGACGATGGCCAGGCTATTGGCCTTCAGCGAATCGGTGGGGCTGACCTGATAGAGGCTCTGCAACAGCGCCGGAGTCATCAGGATCACCACGACGATGCCGGCCGACAGCAGCCAGGTCAGCAACATCGACAGGACAATGGCGCCACGGTGATCACGCAGCACGGCGCGCAGCGGTACCTCCTCAGCCAGCGCCTTGCGCGCCTGCATCTCGGCGAATACCGGTGTTTCATGCAGCCAGCGGCGCAGGTACACGGCGAACAGGCCAAATACCCCACCGAGCAGGAACGGGATACGCCAGGCGTAGTCGGCGACCTCCTGCTGGCTATAAACCGTGTTGATCAGGGTCGCCACCAGCGAGCCGAGCAGGATCCCGGCGGTCAGGCCTGCCGTCAGCGTGCCGCAGGCATAACCGGTGTTGCGTGCCGGCACGTGCTCGGAGACGAACACCCAGGCGCCCGGCACTTCACCACCAATCGCCGCGCCCTGGATCACCCGCATCACCAGCAGCAGGATCGGCGCCCACAGGCCGATCTGCGCGTAGGTCGGCAGCAGGCCCATGATCAGCGTCGGTACGGCCATCATGAAGATGCTCAGGGTGAACATCTTCTTGCGCCCCAACAGGTCGCCGAAATGGGCCATGACGATGCCACCCAGTGGCCGCGCCAGGTAGCCGGCGGCGAAGATGCCAAACGTTTGCATCAAACGCAGCCATTCGGGCATTTCGGCGGGAAAGAACAGCTTGCCGACGACCGTGGCGAAGAACACGAAGATGATGAAATCGTAGAATTCCAGCGCACCGCCCAGGGCGGAAAGCGACAGGGTCTTGTAGTCACTGCGGGTCAGCGGCCTCGAAGGCTGCGCGATACTGCCGGGCACGGAGGTCATAGGTCTCTCTTGTTGGCATTTCTTATTGGGGTGCAGGCCGCCTGGCGCGCGGGTTTGGGCCTGGGAAGCCTGGAACGATAGCAAATTGCTGGAAAAAGCACATAGCAGTACAAATTCAATACAAGTATTCATGACTGCATGGTCGTCGCTGCGCTTTCGGCTCTATATACTGGCCGCTTGTAGGAAAGGGTTGCGTCTTCTGAAGGATGTTGTGCGAAAACGCCGCTAGGTATGCTTAGTCGGTTTCGCAGAGTTTCCCTTCGCCGCCTGGCAAAGCGAAAGCAGCGTAGAATAGTTGTGCTGAATCGTTTTTCGAGGCGTCTTTCATAGCGCCAACCAACGAAGCGTCATGGGTCAGAGGCACCCCCGGCATGATTGAACTCGAACAAGAAGATCCTATCCCGCAAGGCGACCTGGCCTTGCAGATCACTGCATTGCCCCGTGAAACCAACGGTTTCGGCGATATTTTCGGCGGTTGGCTGGTCGCCCAGATGGACCTGGCCGGCACCGCAATGGCCAGCCGTGTCGCTGGCGGCCGTGTCGCCACCGTGGCCATCGATCGCATGGCATTCCTGGTGCCAGTGGCGGTCGGCGCGCAATTGTCCTTCTATACCCAGACCCTGGAAATCGGCCGTAGCTCGATCCAGATGATGGTCGAAGTATGGAGCGACGATCCGCTGTCCAGTGAATGGCGCAAGGTTACCGAAGCGGTATTCGTGTTCGTCGCCATCGACGGCAGCGGTCGCACCCGCTCGGTTCCTCCTCGTCGCTGAGACCGCTGCGCGGTAAACTCGAAGGCATGCAAGCGGTCCAAAGCCGTACGGCAAACCAACGAGATAAAGCGCATGTCCACACCCAAGGTCGAATCCGAACAGCACGGCGAGCTCAATTGCTGGCGCATCACCAGCGACACTGCCGAACTGCTGGTAGCCCAGCAGGGCGCGCAGGTGCTGAGCTATCAGCGCCTCGGCGAGCCGCCTTTGTTGTGGCTCAGTGACCAGGCCATCTTCAAGCAAGGCAAATCCGTGCGCGCCGGTGTTCCGGTGTGCTGGCCCTGGTTTGGCATTTTCAAGCGCAACCCCGAAGCGGTGCAGGCCATGTATCACGCGGAAGACGGCCCTGCCCATGGCCTGGTCCGCGGTCGTGACTGGCAATTGCTGGGGATCACCAGCGGCGACGACGATATCCGCGTCGAATTCACCCTGCCCGAGACCCAGGGCGACCTCCCCGGCTGGCCCCATAATGTCGAGCTCACGCTGAGCATTGTCATGGGCGAGCAACTGAGCATTACCCTCTCCAGCTACAACCTCGACAACGTTGCGGTCACCCTCAGCCAGGCGTTGCACAGCTACTTCGCCGTCAGCGATGTGCGTCAGGTGCAGGTTGAAGGTGTCGATGGCCTTGACTACATCGAGACCCTGGCCAACTGGGAGCAACGCAAGCAGCAAGGCCATCTTGGTTTTGCCGGCGAGACCGACCGCATCTACCTGCAGGCGCCGGACCAACTGAGTATTGTCGACCCGGCCTGGCAGCGGCGCATTGTGCTAACCGCGCAGGGTTCGCGTACGGCCGTGGTCTGGAACCCCTGGACCGCGCGCGCCGCCGAACTGCCAGACATGGCCGACGATGGCTGGCAGCGCATGCTCTGCATCGAAACCGCCAACGTGGTGGATGACCTGGTCACACTGGCGCCGGGCGCGACCCATTCGCTGAGCCTGACAATCGCTAGCGAAGCGCTCTAGATCGCTATCGCGGGGCAAGCCCGCTCCTGCAGGAGCGGGCTTGCCCCGCGATCATTCACAGATCAGCGTCCTCCACCACCCGCACCTTGGCCGCATCCATTGCATAGGCCGCATCGGCCAGGTCATTGCTGACCTTCTCCACCTTCAAGGTACCGTTGACCCACAGCGGCGTGTAGATATCGTCGAGCTTCAAGCCCTTGGGATAGCGCACCAGCACCAGTTGGTTCGGTGGCGGTGGCGGCACATGGATACAGGCGCCCGGGTAAGGCACCAGGAAGAACAGCGTGCTGTTGCCCTTGGCGTCGGTTTCCAGCGGTACCGGATAGCCGCCCAAGCGAATTTGCTTGCCGTTCATGGCTGCCACGGTCTTGGTCGAATACATGACCGCCGGCAGGCCCTGGCTCTGCTTCAGGCCACCCTTTTCGGTGAAGGTGCCCATGGCTTCCGGAGAGTTATGGTCGATTTCGGGCATCTGCTCGAGGGCTTTCTGGTCCGACTTGGGCATCAGTTCCAGCCAGTCGGTTTCCGGCATTTCAGCCCGGGCCAGGCCGCTCAGCAGCAATAGGGAGAGGAGTAATACACGGCGCATGAAAAAGCTCGGCAACGAAGGAGTTCGGTGCCGAGCATTCTAGCCTGCCGTCAGCTCTTTTTGACGACCAGGCCGTAGATCACCAACAGGACAATCGCGCCCACCAGCGCGCCGAGGAAACCCGCACCCTCTCCGGCCTGATAGATGCCCAGCGCCTGGCCGCCGTAGGTCGCGGCAAGCGAACCGGCAATACCCAGCAGAATGGTCATGATCCAGCCCATGCTGTCGTCGCCAGGCTTTAGAAAGCGTGCCAGCAGACCGACGATCAGGCCGATGAAGATGGTTCCGATGATACCCATGGCAATCCCTCTGAGTTAAATGGCGCATGCCAAAGCCTAGCCAGCGCTTTGGCATCCTGCCATCAGAGGGATAGCGGAGCGGGAAGGTTCCCTTCAGCCCTTGATCAGGGCTTCGACTTGCTGGATTTTTTGTTCCAGGGTCGCCAGGTCGTCGCAACGCAGGGTGGCGTGGCCAACCTTGCGCCCGACCTTGAAGGCCTTGCCGTAGTGGTGCAGGTGGCATTCGTCGATGGCAATCACCTTGTCGACCGCCGGCACTTCACCGATGAAGTTGAGCATCGCGCTTTCGCCGACCTTGGCGGTCGAACCCAGCGGCAAACCGGCAACGGCACGCAGATGGTTTTCGAACTGGCTGCACTCGGCGCCTTCGATGGTCCAGTGCCCGGAGTTATGCACCCGTGGAGCAATCTCGTTGGCCTTGAGGCCACCATCGACTTCAAAGAACTCGAAAGCCAGCACGCCGACATAGTCGAGCTGCTTGAGCACGCGACCGGCGTAGTCTTCGGCCAGGTTCTGGAGCAAGTGGTCTTCGCTGGCCACCGACAGGCGCAGGATGCCGCTCTCGTGGGTGTTGTGCACCAACGGGTAGAAACGGGTTTCGCCATCACGGGCGCGCACGGCGATCAGCGACACTTCGCCGGTGAACGGTACGAAGCCTTCGAGCAGGCACGGGACGCTGCCCAGTTCGGCGAAGGTACCCACAACATCCTCGGCAGTTCGCAGCACTTTCTGCCCCTTGCCGTCATAACCCAGGGTGCGGGTCTTGAGTACGGCAGGCAGGCCGATGCTGGCAACGGCGGCATCCAGGTCGGCTTGCGACTGGATATCGGCGAAGGCCGGGGTGGGAATGCCCAGGTCCTTGAACATGCTCTTTTCGAACCAGCGATCGCGGGCGATACGCAGGGATTCGGCACTCGGGTAGACCGGCACGAACTGCGACAGGAAGGCCACGGTTTCAGCCGGGACGCTTTCGAATTCGAAGGTCACCAGGTCAACTTCGTCGGCCAACTGTCGCAGGTGGTCCTGGTCACCGTAATCGGCACGCAGGTGCTCGCCCAGAGGCGCCGCGCAGGCATCTGGAGCCGGGTCGAGGAAAGCGAAGTTCATGCCCAGCGGAGTACCCGCCAGAGCCAACATGCGGCCCAGCTGGCCGCCACCGATTACACCGATTTTCATGCTTTTGACCTCAAGCCTGGCGCGGATCTGGATGGTCCAGAACGTTGTCTGTCTGCTCAGCGCGGAACTGTTTGAGCACCGTGTGGAACTGCGGGTGCTTGGCGCCAAGGATGCTTGCCGAGAGCAGCGCGGCGTTGATCGCGCCGGCCTTGCCAATGGCCAGGGTGGCAACCGGAATACCGGCTGGCATCTGCACGATCGACAGCAGCGAGTCGACCCCGGAGAGCATCGACGACTGTACCGGCACGCCCAGCACCGGCAGGTGGGTCTTGGCCGCACACATGCCTGGCAGGTGGGCAGCGCCACCGGCGCCGGCGATGATCACCTCGATGCCACGGCCTTCGGCCTCTTCGGCATACTGGAACAGCAGGTCCGGGGTCCGGTGGGCAGACACCACCTTGACCTCGTAGGGAATGCCGAGTTTTTCCAGCATATCGGCGGTGTGGCTAAGGGTGGACCAATCGGACTTGGAGCCCATGATCACGCCAACCAGTGCACTCATCGTCGAGCCTCTTCTCTTGGGCGCCCGCAGGCGCGTCAAAAAACAACAAGCCACGCGGGACGACCGGCGTGGCTTGTTATACGAATTAGGGCCGGGCATGCCGACCGAAGGCCGCGCAGTATACCGCAAAGCAACGCCTTGGATGCACCCTGACGACCAACTGTCGGCCTTATTTTTCGGGGCTTTGGCTGACTTTTGGGTCAAGCTCCGGCTGCTGGCGAACCGCCCTCAAGCTTGCGCCACAGCAGGCGCACGTTGGCCTTGCGCACCAGGGCGCAGCGATACAGGCGGATTTCCAGCGGCACATGCCACTGGCTGCCGCCGCAAATCACCAGCTCACCGCGCTCAAGCTCGGCCCGCGCCGACAGCCGTGGCACCCAGGCGATACCCAGGCCTTCAAGGGCCATGCTCTTGAGGCTGTCGGCCATCGCCGTTTCATAGACGGTGGTAAAACGCAGGTTGCGCTGACGCAACAACAGATTGACCGAACGACCGAGAAACGCCCCGGCGCTGTAGGCCAGCAACGGCACACTGCCCTCGCCTTCCAGATCGAACAGCGGCTTACCCTCGGCATCGGCGGCGCACACCGGCAGCATCTCGGTATGGCCCAGATGCAGCGACGGGAAGATCTCCGCATCCATTTGCAAGGCTGCATCGGGGTCGTAGAAGGCCAGCATCAGGTCGCAGCCGCCTTCACGCAGGGCATGCACCGCATCGCCGACGTTGGTTGCCACCAGGCGCGTGGCGATGTTCAGGCCGTCGTTGCGCAGTTGCGCGATCCAGCGCGGAAAGAACCCCAGCGCCAGCGAGTGCGCCGCCGACACCTGGATCACCTCGCCCTGCCCGCCTTCCAGGTGATGCAGGTGGCGCAACACTTCGCCCAACTGATCCACCACCGTACGCGCCGTCACCAGGAACAATTGCCCCGCCGCCGTCAACTCAATAGGCGTACGCGAGCGGTTGACCAGGGTCAGCCCCAGCGCCGCCTCAAGGCTGCGAATACGCCGGCTGAAGGCCGGCTGGGTGACGAAGCGGCGCTCGGCGGCCTGGGAAAAGCTGCGGGTCGCGGCCAGGGCACTGAAATCTTCCAGCCATTTGCTCTCAAGGTTCATGAGCTCTCCAGGCATGCACCAAAATTGAACACGCTCGATCGGCAGTTGACGTCACATCAACCCGTATGCCGTTTATGCATAGGTTAGCGTGTAACAGCATTGGCCGCAAAATCGGCGCAAGCCTAGGATTGGCGCCATTCCGGCATGTGCCGGGTCAAACTCGAGATGATATCTATCATGTCCGCTGCTGCATCGTTCCGTGTCGAAAAAGATCTGCTTGGCACCCTCGAAGTCCCTGCTGATGCCTACTACGGTATCCAGACTCTGCGTGCTGCCAACAACTTCCACCTCTCCGGCGTTCCGCTGTCGCACTACCCTAAACTGGTTGTGGCCCTGGCCATGGTCAAACAGGCTGCTGCCGACGCCAACCGCGAGCTGGGTCACCTGAGCGATGCCAAGCACGCTGCCATCAGCGAGGCTTGCGCCCGTCTGATCCGCGGCGACTACCACGAACAGTTCGTGGTCGACATGATTCAAGGCGGTGCTGGTACGTCTACCAACATGAACGCCAACGAAGTGATCGCCAACATCGCGCTGGAGGCCATGGGCCACCAGAAGGGCGAGTACAAGTACCTGCACCCGAACAACGACGTGAACATGGCGCAGTCGACCAACGACGCCTACCCGACCGCGATCCGTCTGGGTCTGCTGCTGGGTCACGACGCCCTGCTGGCCAGCCTCGACAGCCTGATCCAGGCCTTCGCTGCCAAAGGTCAGGAATTCGATCACGTACTGAAGATGGGCCGTACCCAGCTGCAGGACGCTGTGCCGATGACCCTGGGCCAGGAATTCCGCGCCTTCGCCACCACCATGACCGAAGACCTCAACCGTCTGCGTTCCCTGGCGCCAGAGCTGCTGACCGAAATCAACCTGGGGGGTACCGCCATCGGTACCGGCATCAACGCCGACCCTGGCTACCAGGCCCTGGCCGTTCAGCGCCTGGCCACCATCAGCGGCCAGCCGCTGGTACCGGCTGCCGACCTGATCGAAGCCACCTCGGACATGGGCGCCTTCGTCCTGTTCTCGGGCATGCTCAAGCGTACTGCGGTCAAGCTGTCGAAGATCTGCAACGACCTGCGCCTGCTGTCCAGCGGCCCACGCACCGGCATCAACGAAATCAACCTGCCAGCGCGTCAGCCAGGCAGCTCGATCATGCCAGGCAAGGTCAACCCGGTTATCCCGGAAGCGGTCAACCAGGTGGCCTTCGCCATCATGGGCAACGACCTGGCCCTGACCGTCGCGGCCGAAGGTGGCCAACTGCAGCTGAACGTCATGGAGCCGCTGATCGCCTACAAGATCTTCGACTCGATCCGCCTGCTGCAACGCGCCATGGACATGCTGCGCGAGCACTGCATCGTCGGCATCACCGCCAACGAACAACGCTGCCGTGAACTGGTCGAGCACTCGATCGGCCTGGTCACCGCCCTGAACCCGTACATCGGCTATGAAAACGCTACCCGTATCGCTGCCATCGCCCTGGAAAGCGGCCGTGGCGTGCTGGAACTGGTACGTGAAGAAGGCCTGCTGGACGAAGAGATGCTCAACGACATCCTGCGTCCGGAAAACATGATTGCTCCGCGTCTGGTGCCGCTCAAGGCGTAACCGATGCTGTAACACGCTCACCAGGTCGAGGGACTAGACACCTCTCACCTTTTGAGGGCCCAGGGATCATTCCCCGGGCCCTTTTTTTATGCCCTCCTGCCGCACCTTCAATCCCTGTGGGAGCCGGCCTTGCCGGCGATGAAATCAGCACGGTTTCAGCTGCTACGCGTCGGCCGCATCGCTGGCAACGCCAGCTCCCACGGTGGCGACCACAGGGCATATCCGCCACGCCAAGGCAGACGCGCGGCGCTCGCATCGGTATAGTGCCCGCCCTCTTGCGTGCCAGCTCCTTGGCGCGACATGCAGTAAAAGTCATTAAAAGCGAGGAACACTCCATGCTTGAAGTCATCAACGACTTCCTATCGGGCAAGGTACTGATCGTGCTCATTGTCGGTCTGGGCAGTTACTTCACGATCCGCTCGCGTTTCGTTCAGCTGCGTTATTTCACCCATATGTTCTCGGTATTTCGCGACAGCCTGCGCAGCAGCAGCGAACAACTGAGCTCGTTCCAGGCGCTGATGCTCAGCCTCGCCGGCCGCGTCGGTGCGGGCAATATCGCAGGTGTCGGCATCGCCGTGACCCTCGGCGGCCCCGGTGCGGTGTTCTGGATGTGGGTAACCGCGCTGGTCGGCATGTCCAGCAGCTTCATCGAATGCACCCTCGGCCAGCTGTACAAACGCTGCGACAGTGAAGGCCAGTACCGCGGCGGCCCGTCGTATTACATCGAACATGGCCTGGGCAAGCGCTGGCTGGGCATGGTCATGGCCTTCCTGCTGCTGGTCACCTTCGGCTTCGCCTTCAACGGCCTGCAGGCCCACGCCGTGACCCACTCGCTGAACAACGCCTTCCAGTTCGATACCACCTACACCGGTATCGCCCTGGCGCTGCTGCTGGGCCTGGTGTTCATCGGCGGCATCAAGCGTATCGCCGCCGTCGCCGACCTGCTGGTACCGGTCAAGACCCTGGTTTACATCGCCGTAACCATTTACGTGATCGTGCTGCAGTTCGATCAGGTGCCGGGCATGCTGATGACCATCGTCAAAAGCGCCTTCGGCCTGGATCAGGCCTTCGGTGGCCTGGTCGGCAGCGCCGTCATCATGGGCGTCAAGCGCGGCGTTTTCGCCAACGAAGCCGGCCTTGGCAGCGCACCCAACGTCGCCGCCGTGGCCCAGGTCGAACACCCGATTGCCCAGGGCGTGGTCCAGGCCTTCTCAGTGTTCCTCGACACCTTCATCATCTGCACCTGCACGGCCTTGCTGATCCTACTCTCGGGCTTCTACACCCCGGGCTTCGAAGGGGACGGCATCGCGTTGACCCAGAACTCGCTGGCTGCCGTGGTCGGTGACTGGGGACGGATGTTCATCAGCGTCGCCCTGGCGCTGTTCGTGTTCACCTCGATCCTCTACAACTACTACCTGGGCGAGAGCAACCTGCGCTTTCTGGTCGGTGACAACCGCAAGGCCCTGATCGGCTACCGCGCACTGGTGTTGCTGCTGATCTTCTGGGGCGCGGTGCAGAACCTGGGCACGGTGTTCGCGTTCGCCGACATCACCATGACCTGCCTGGCCTTCGTCAACCTGATCGCCCTGGCCCTGCTGTTCAAGGTGGCCATGCGCGTGCTGCGCGACTACGACGACCAGCGCGCTGCCGGGGTAAAAACGCCGGTGTTCGATTCGGCCAAGTTCGCCGACCTGGACCTCGACACCAAAGCCTGGCCAGCCAAGGTCGAAGACGCCAAGCGCTGACAGCCTGCACAGTGATGGCGTACTGTGGTCGGCTTATCTCAAGCCGACCATGGAGACAGGCGAATGGCAACTGCGCAACCAGCCCGCAACATCTTGGTGCTGTACACCGGCGGCACCATCGGCATGCAAGCCAGCGCCAACGGCCTGGCCCCCGCCTCGGGCTTCGAGCAACGGATGCGCGAGCAACTGGCTGGGCAGGCCGCTATTCCCGTCTGGCAGTTCCGTGAGCTGCTACCGCTGATCGACAGCGCCAACATGACCCCGCACTACTGGCAGCGCCTGCGTGCGGCGATCATCGATGCGGTCGACGGGCAAAGCTGCGATGCCGTGCTGGTGCTGCACGGTACCGATACCCTGGCTTACAGCGCTGCGGCCATGGGCTTCCAGTTGCTGGGCCTGCAGGTCCCGGTGCTGTTCACCGGCTCCATGCTGCCAGCCGGTGTCGCCGACAGCGATGCCTGGGAAAATCTCACCGGGGCGCTACAGGCCCTGGCTGCAGGCGTCCCGCCCGGTGTGCAACTGTACTTTCACGGTGAACTGCTGGCCCCGCACCATACCGCCAAGGTGCGCAGCTTTGGCCGTCATCCGTTCGTTACCCTCAAGCGTTTTGCCGGCGCTGGCGCGCCGCAACCCCTGCCCGCCGCGCTCGACTATCGCCAACCGAAACAGGTCGCCAATGTCGCGGTGCTGCCCCTGGTGCCAGGGTTTGGCGCCCCCCTGTTGCAGGCCGCGCTGGCCAGCGGCGCACAAGGCTTGATCCTGGAGTGCTTTGGCAGTGGCACCGGCCCGTCCGACAACCCCGACTTTCTCGCCGCCCTGGCCGAGGCTCAGGCACGTGGCATCGTCGTGGTCGCCATCACCCAGTGCCATGAAGGCGGGGTTGAACTGGATGTCTACCAGGCCGGCAGCCGCTTGCGCCAGGTCGGTGTGCTGTCGGGAGGCGGCATGACCCGTGAAGCACTGTTCGGCAAGTTGCAGCTGTTGCTGGGCAGCGGTTTGCCGGTTGCCGAGGTTCGGCGCCTGGTGGAGCAGGATCTTTGCGGGGAATTGCTATAAGCGACTGAAGGCATACAAATTGCTCGACTTGTTTGGCCAACCTGCCGAAAGAAGCCGAGCATGCTCCATTCACACCTCACCACCCTCAACGCCGTGTCCCTGGTTCTGCAGGCCTTTCAAGGCCAGGGCCCCGGCGATGAAGCGCTGCTTGCCGGCAGCGGCATCAGCCCGGCAGACCTGGGCCGCGCCGACTCGCGCATCACCACCCGCCAGGAGATGCTGGTGTGTGCCAATGCCGTGGCCCAGCGCCGCGAAGTGGGCCTGGAACTGGGCCGGCGCATGCATGTTTCCTGCTACGGCATGCTCGGTTACGCCCTGCTCTCCAGTGCCACCTTAGGTGACGCTTTGCGCCTGGCGATGCAGTACCCGGCGCTACTGGGAACACTTTTTCAGCTGCGCCTGATCGACGACGGCGAGCGGGTCTGGTTCAGCGCCAGCGATTATCGCGAAGAACCGCAGCTGGCGGCGTTCAATGCCGAGTTCTGCCTGACCTCGCTGAAAGTCATCTGCGACGACCTGCTTGGCCAACCGCTACCGCTGCTGGCGGCACGCTTCGCCCACCCCACGCCCGATTACCATGCGCTGTATGGCGACAGCTTCGCCTGCCCGTTGCGCTTCGAGGCAGCCGACAATGCCTTCGCCTTCGCGCGCGCATGGCTGGAGCAACCCCTGCCGCTGGCCGACCAGATCACCCACCGGGCCATGAGCGAGCGCTGCCGACGGCTAAACCTGGAGTTCACCGGTCGCCAGGCCTGGCTCGGGCGGATTCGCCAACTGCTACTTGAACAACTCGATGCGGCTCCCGGGCTGGAAGGCCTGGCGCGGCAGATGAACTGCTCGTCGCGCACCTTGCGTCGGCACCTGCAAGAGCTGGGCAGCAGTTATCAACAACTGCTCGATGAACTGCGCTTCGAGCGTGCCAAGCAGCTATTGGCCGAAGATCAGCTGCCCATCTACCGCATCGCCGAACTGCTGGGCTTCAGCGAAACCGCCAGCTTTCGCCACGCCTTCATGCGCTGGAGCGGCGTTGCGCCAAGCCACTTCCGCGCCTGAATACGACGGTTGCACTGCCAGGGGGCGAAATCCGGACAGTCAGGCTGGCCATATCGGTCCCCTTTTGGCCGTTTCCGTCGTTCTGCACCGGGCCCGGGCCACCAACAATGGAGCGACGCCAGTGACCCGGAGAACAACAAGATGCTGACGATCTATTCCGATGACCACCGCCTGCACCATGGCCGCTGCGAGCTGATCGACGGGCGACTGATGCCCTGCTTCGAGATGCCTTCGCGCGCCGACCATGTTCTGGAGCGGGTAAAAACCCGCGAGCTGGGTGCAATCAAGGGGCCTGCCGACTTTGGCCGCGCGCCCTTGCTGCGGGTGCACAGTGCCGATTACCTGAACTTCTTCGAAGGCGCCTGGCAGCGCTGGACCCAGCTGGGCCACGAAGGCGACCTGCTGCCCTTCACCTGGCCGGCGCGCACCCTGCGCAGCGTCAAACCTAGCGGCCTGCACGGCGAACTCGGTTACTACAGCTTCGACGCCGGCGCGCCAATCACCGCTGGCACCTGGCAAGCGGCCTACAGCGCCGCGCAGGTTGCCCTCACCGCCCAGGCTGCGATCCAGACCGGCGCCCACAGCGCCTTCGCCCTCTGCCGGCCACCGGGACACCACGCCGCCAGCGATGTCATGGGCGGCTACTGCTACCTCAACAACGCCGCCATCGCCGCCCAGGCGTTCCTCGACCAAGGCCGGGGCAAGGTGGCAATCCTCGATGTCGACTACCATCACGGCAACGGCACCCAGGAAATCTTCTACCAGCGCAGTGATGTGTTCTTCGCCTCGATCCATGGAGATCCGCAGGCCGAGTTTCCGTTCTTCCTTGGCTATGCCGATGAGCAAGGCGAAGGTGAAGGCCTGGGCTACAACGTCAATTACCCGCTGCCCGCCGGTAGCGACTGGCTGACCTGGAGCAAGGCCCTGGATGACGCCTGTGAGCGCATCGCCGCCTATGGCCCGGACGTGCTGGTGATTTCGCTGGGCGTGGACACGTTCAAGGACGACCCGATCTCCCAGTTCAAGCTCGACAGCCCCGACTACCTGAAGATGGGCGAACGCATCGCCCGCCTCGGCACGCCGACGCTGTTCGTCATGGAAGGTGGTTATGCGGTCGAGGAAATCGGCATCAACGCAGTGAACGTACTCGAAGGTTTCGAACGCGCCCAACAGGAAGCTCAAGCATGACCCGACTCAAGCGCCTGCTCGCCCCTCTGCTCTGCAGCACCCTGCTCGCCGGTAGCCTGGAAGCTGCCGAGCAACGCACCCTGCGGGTCTACAACTGGTTCGACTACATCACCCCGCAAACCCTGGTGGACTTCCAGAAAGACAGCCAGGTCAAACTCATCTACGACATCTTCGACACCAACGAAGCCCTGGAGGCCAAGCTGCTGACCGGCAACTCCGGCTACGACGTGGTGGTGCCGTCCAACGTGTTCCTGGCCAAGCAGATCGAGGCCGGGGTGTTCCAGCCGCTGGACCGCAGCAAGCTGCCGAACTGGCAGCACCTGGACCCGAAACTGATGAAGCTGATCGAGGCCAACGACCCCGGCAACCAGTTCGCCGTGCCGTACATGTACGGCACCGTACTGATCGGCTTCAACCCGGCCAAGGTCAAGGCGGCGCTGGGCGACAATGCCCCGGTCGACAGCTGGGACCTGATCTTCAAGGAAGAGAACATCGCCAAGCTCAAGCAATGCGGCGTGGCCTTGCTTGACTCGCCGTCGGAAATCCTGCCGCTGGCCCTGCAGTACCTGGGCCTGCCACCGAACAGCACGAAACCGGCGGACTACAAAAAGGCCGAAGAGCTGCTACTGAAGATCCGCCCGCACGTCACCTACTTCCACTCCTCCAAGTACATGGCGGATATCGCCAATGGCGACATCTGTGTGGCGGTCGGCTACTCGGGCAGCTTCTCCCAGGCGGCCAACCGCGCCACCGAGGCGAAGAACGGCGTGGTCGTCGACATGCGCCTGCCCAAGGAAGGTGCTCCGATCTGGTTCGACATGCTGGCAATCCCCAAAGGCGCGGCCAACCCGGAAGATGCCTACACCTTCATCAACTACCTGCTGCAGCCCAAGGTGATCGCGCCCATCAGCGACTTTGTCGGTTACCCCAACCCCAACAAGGACGCCACCGAACTGGTTGCACCGGCCATCCGCAACAACCCCAACCTTTACCCCACCGAGCAAGCCATGGCCAAGCTCTACACCCTGCAGCCACTGCCACGCGATGCCGAGCGGGCGCGCACCCGCGCCTGGACCAAGATCAAGGCCGGGACCTGATCGTCACTGACGCCAGGCCCGCCGCAAGCGGGCCAGGGCATCGGCAATAGCGGCTTCGCCCACGGCGGCGAAGCCCAGTACCAGCCCCGCGCGCTCATCCATAGGGACCGTCGAATCTGGCAGCCAGTAATCGCTCAGGGCATTGAGCTCAACGCCTACCGCTTCAGCACGGGCGATCAACTCCTGCTCGCGGGCATAGCTGTCGATATCGACTTTCACGTGCAATCCTGCTGCGACGTCCGGCATGGCGCCAACGCCGGGAACGTCCATGGGCCACCCAGCCTTTAACGCATTGCGTCGACTCAGTGCGGCCCTGCGCATGCGCCGAATATGCCGCTGAAAATGCCCCTGGGCCATGAACTGCGCCATCACCGCCTGAGTACCCACCTCCGAGTGCCGCACGGCCAGCGCCCGACAGCGGGAAAAGGCTTGTACCAGCTGCTTTGGCAGCACCAGGTAGCCCAGGCGTAGCGCCGGAAAGGCGATTTTGCCGAAGGTGCCGACATACAACACCCGCCCGCTACGATCCAGTGCCGCCAAAGGCGCCAGCGGGTCGCCGCTGTAGCGGTACTCGCCATCGTAGTCGTCTTCAATGATCCAGCCGTCCTTGCGCTCGGCCCAGGCCAGCAATTCCAGGCGCCGGGCCAAGCTCATGGTGACGCCGGTCGGGTACTGGTGAGACGGCGTCACGTAGCTGAGGCGGCAATGCTCCACGGCATTGAGCGCCGCGCAGTCGAGCCCTTCGTGGTCCACCGCCACTCCTTGTACCGTTGCCCCGGTCAATGCGAAGGCGTTGCCAGCGGCGCGGTAGCCGGGGTTTTCCACAGCCACTACTTCGCCAGGCTCCAGCAACAGCTGTGCACAAAGACTAATGGCCTGCTGCGCGCCACTGGTGATCACAATTTGTTCAGCCGCACACGAAAGCCCACGAGATCGACGTAAATAGGTCGCGATCAGCTCGCGAAGTTGCGGCTCGCCAGCCGGGTCGCCATAACCCAGCGCAGCAGGATCGGGATTACGCCAGAAACCCGCCTGAAGCTTGGCCCAGACGTCGAACGGGAACAGGTCGAACGCCGGCAAACCGACACGAAAAGCCCGCGGCGGACCGCTTTTAGGCGCCGGTAGATGGTTGTTTTCCAGACGGTGCATTGGACCACTGTGGATAACTTTACTGGATGAATCCTCAGTATTTTCCGCTGTTTTTGTGGATAACCCTGTGGAAAAACCCAGGGATAACCCTGTGGATACTTTTGTGGATAGTTTTGGCAGGTGGCTGACATAGGTGCCATCGCCCACCCGGCTTTCGATATAGCCCTCGGCATACAGCTGGTCATAGGCGCGCACTACGCTGTTGCGCGACAGCGCTAGCACCTGCGCCATGTCGCGGGTCGCCGGCAAGCGCGTGCCGCTGCTCAAGCGACCGTCCAGCACCCGCAGGCGCAGGGCATGGTAGAGCTGGCGGCTAAGGCCCTGACGGCGATCCAGGACGATGCCCGTCGGGTCGAACGGCAAAGTGAAAGGACGCTCGCTCATGACATTGGACCTATGAAATTAGCTTGAAATGGCTCTTACCTTAGTCCAATAGCCTGCCTAGGATTGAGCCATTCGCCAAGGACAATTCATATGTTCACACCTTCGAGCCACAAGGAAACCGATCTCGACCGCCTGCATCAGCAGATCGAACAAACGCGCCTCGCCGTGCTGGTCACCCACGGCGAGCAGGGTCTGCAGGCCAGCCACCTCCCCCTGTTACTGGATCGCAGCCAGGGCAGCAACGGCACCCTGTACGGCCACTTCGCCCGGGCCAACAAGCAATGGCAGGAGCTGGCCAACGGCGCCGAGGTGCTGGTGGTGTTTGCCGGGCCGGATGCGTATGTCAGCGCGGGTTACTACCCCAGCAAGATCGACGACCCGCGCACGGTACCGACCTGGAACTACGTGACGGTGCACGCCTGGGGCAAGGCCGAGGTGTATCACGACGCCGAGCGCCTGCTGGCTATCGTCAGGCGCCTGAGTGATCAGCATGAACAAAGCCAGGCCAAGCCCTGGTCGGTGGAAGAAGCACCGGCCGACTACATGGCCGGCATGCTCAAGGCGATCGTCGGCTTCGCCCTGCCCATCGAGCGCCTGCAAGGCACACGCAAACTTAGCCAGAACCGTTCGGCCATCGATATCGAAGGCGTGCGCAAAGGCCTGGCCAACAGTACCGATCCCCTGGACAACCAACTGGCCGCCCTGATGGGCCAACCTTGAAGGAGCATGCCTATGGCTAGCGTAACCATCCGCCCCGTCACTGCCGCCGATCACAGTGCCTGGCTGCCACTGTGGCAGGCTTATCAGCGCTTTTACCAAACACGCATCGCCGACGAAGTCAGCGCCGTGGCCTGGGAGCGCATGCTCAACCCCAGCGAGCCAACCAATGCCGCGCTGGCCTGGGTCGACGGCAAGGCGCTGGGCATGGTCCACTGGATCTATCACCGCTCCAACTGGAGCATCGAGAATTCCTGCTACCTGCAAGACCTGTACGTGCAAAGTGAGCAGCGTGGCCTGGGTATCGGCCGCCAATTGATCGAATATGTCTACGCTACGGCAAAGTCGGCAGGTTGCGCCAAGGTGCACTGGCTGACCCACGAAACCAATGCCACGGCTATCAGCCTGTACGAGCAAGTCGCCGAGCGGCCCGGCTTCATTCAGTTCCGCAAACCGCTGTAAGCCAGAGGAGCCACCCATGAACAGCCCATTGCACTGGCATCCGGCCAAGCGCCCGCAACCTTCGACATTGACCGGGCGCTTCGTACGCCTGGAAAAACTCGACCCCAAGCGCGACACCGAAGACCTCTGGGAAGTGTTCCAGGGCCCCCAGGCCGATAACAAACTGTGGGATTACCTGGCTTACGGTCCGTTCAGCGAACGCGAGGATTTCGATCACTGGCTCGACATCAACGCCGCCAGCAGCGACCCGCTGTTCTACAGCGTCATTGACCTGGCCAGCGGCCAGACCCAGGGCATCCTCAGCTTGATGTCGATCGTGCCCGAACAGGGCCGCATCGAAATTGGCCACATCGCCTTCGGCGCTGCCATGCAACGCACGCCCAAGGGTACCGAAGCCATCTACCTGCTCGGCAAGCTGGCGTTCGCGCTGGGCAACCGCCGCCTGGAATGGAAGTGCAACAACGACAACGCCCGCTCCAAGCGCGCTGCACTGCGCTTTGGCTTCACCTTCGAAGGGGTGTTTCGCAAGCATATGGTGATCAAGGACCGTAACCGCGACACAGCGTGGTTCTCGATTACCGATGATGAATGGCCGGCGATTGCGGCGGGGTTTGAGCGCTGGTTGGCGGAAGATAACCAACGCCCTGAAGGGCAGGTGCGAACACTGCAAGCGTGTCGGTAGGTGCGTGCAAAAAAAAGGGGAGCATACGCCCCCCAGAGGTTAACCGCTTGTAGATGAGGGCCTGAACATCAGCCCTCGATCTCGATCAGGATCTCGCCCGGGTTGACCCGGTCGCCCTTGGCCACGTGAATGGCGGTGACCTTGCCGGCAATTGCCGCCTGCACTTCGGTCTCCATCTTCATTGCCTCGGTAATCAGCACTGGCTGGCCGGCCTTGACCATGTCGCCTTCCTTGACCAGCACATCAACGATGTTGCCCGGCATGGTGGTACTGACATGGCCCGGCGCACTGGCCTGTTTGCGCTTGCTGCTGCCACCGCCGACGAACTCGTTGAGCGGCTCGAACACCACTTCTTCCGGCATGCCGTCGATGGACAGGTAGAAGTGGCGCTTGCCTTCGGCCTTGACGCCAACACCGGTGATATCCACCCGGTAGGTTTCACCGTGCACGTCAATGACGAACTCGGTCGGTACGCCTTCGCCGCCGGCCGAAGCCACGGCACCGGCTTCCGGAATCGGCAGCAACACTTCAGGGGTCAGGGTGCCGGCCTCACGCTCTTCGAGGAACTTGCGCCCGATGTCCGGGAACATGGCGTAGGTCAGTACGTCTTCTTCCGACTTGGCCAGGGCGCCAATGTCATTGCGCAGCTTGGTCATTTCTGGCTTGAGCAGGTCAGCCGGACGCACATCGATGACTTCTTCGCTACCGATGGCCTGGCGCCGCAGTTGTTCGTCGACCACACCCGGGGCCTTGCCGTAGCCGCCTTGCAGGTACAGCTTCACCTCGTTGGTGATGGTCTTGTAGCGCTCGCCAGCAAGTACGTTGAAGAACGCCTGGGTGCCGACGATCTGCGAGGTCGGGGTCACCAGCGGCGGGAAGCCGAGGTCTTCACGCACCCGCGGGATCTCCGCCAGCACTTCATTCATGCGGTTGAGCGCGCCCTGCTCCTTGAGCTGGTTGGCCAGGTTGGAAATCATCCCGCCCGGTACCTGATTGACTTGCACGCGGGTATCGACAGCGGTGAACTCGCTTTCGAACTGGTGGTATTTCTTGCGCACGGCATAGAAGTACAGGCCGATTTCCTGCAGCAGTTCCAGGCTCAGGCCAGTGTCGAACTCGCTGCCCTTGAGGGCCGCGACCATCGACTCGGTGCCCGGGTGGCTGGTGCCCCAGGCAAAGCTGGAGATGGCGGTGTCGATATGATCGGCGCCGTTCTCGATAGCTTTGAGCTGGCACATGGCAGCCAGGCCGGCGGTGTCGTGGGAGTGGACGAACACCGGCAGCGACTGCTCGGCCTTCAGTGCCTTGACCAGCTCGCCGGTGGCGTACGGGGTCAGCAGGCCGGCCATGTCCTTGATTGCCACCGAGTCGCAACCCATGGCTTCCATCTGCTTGGCCTGGGCGACGAAGGCTTCGATGGTGTGCACGGGGCTGGTGGTGTAGGCGATGGTGCCCTGGGCATGTTTGCCGGCGGCCTTGACCGCTTCGATGGCGACACGCAGGTTACGCACGTCGTTCATGGCGTCGAAGATGCGGAACACGTCGATGCCGTTAACCGCCGCCTTGGCGACGAAGGCTTTGACCACGTCGTCGCTGTAGTGGCGGTAGCCCAGCAGGTTCTGCCCACGCAGAAGCATCTGCAGGCGGGTGTTGGGCAATGCTGCGCGCAGTTTGCGCAGGCGCTCCCACGGGTCTTCCTTGAGGAAGCGCACGCAGGCATCGAAAGTCGCCCCACCCCAGACTTCCAGCGACCAGTAGCCGACTTTGTCGAGCTTGTCGCAGATCGGCAGCATGTCTTCGGTACGCATGCGGGTGGCCAGCAGGGACTGGTGGGCGTCGCGCAGGATTGTGTCGGTAACAAAGATCTTCTTGGACATTCTTATCTCCTCATAGCGGCAAGCTTTAAGCTACAAGCCGCAAGAAAAAGCCGATCCGCTTCTACTTGCAGCTTGCCGCTTGCAGCTTGCGGCTGCATTCATAGGCCTGCGTGGGCGGCGATGGCGGCAGCGATGGCCAGGGCCAGCTCTTCGGGTTTGCGCTTGATCGAGTAGTTGGTCAGTTCCGGATGGCTTTCAACGAAGCTGGTATTGAACTGACCGCTGCGAAATTCCGGGTTGCGCAGGATTTCCTGGTAATAGGCGGCGGTGGTCTTCACCCCTTGCACGCGCATGTCGTCCAGGGCCCGCAGGCCGCGGTCCATGGCTTCTTCCCAGGTCAGCGCCCAGACCACCAGTTTCAGACACATGGAGTCATAGAACGGTGGAATGGTGTAGCCGGTGTAGATCGCCGTGTCGGTACGCACGCCCGGGCCGCCGGGTGCGTAGTAACGGGTGATCTTGCCGAAGCTGGGCAGGAAGTTGTTTTTCGGGTCTTCGGCATTGATCCGGAACTGCAAAGCAAAGCCGCGGTGCTGGATGTCTTCCTGCTTGACCGACAGCGGCAGGCCGGAAGCGATGCGGATCTGCTCGCGGACGATGTCGATGCCGGTGATTTCTTCGGTGATAGTGTGCTCCACCTGCACCCGGGTATTCATCTCCATGAAGTACACCTCGCCATCGGCGAGCAGGAACTCCACGGTACCGGCGTTCTCGTAACCCACGGCCTTGGCCGCGCGCACCGACAGGTCACCGATGTAGGCGCGCTGCTCGGGGGTCAGTTGCGGGCTTGGGGCGATTTCGATGAGCTTCTGGTTGCGCCGCTGGATCGAGCAGTCGCGCTCGAACAGGTGCACGACGTTGCCGAAGCTGTCACCAAGGATCTGCGCCTCGATGTGCTTGGGATTGACGATGCATTTTTCCAGGAACACTTCCGCCGAACCGAAAGCCTTGGTTGCCTCGGAGATCACCCGCGGGAACGCTTGCTCCAGCTCTTCACGGCTGTTGCAGCGACGAATACCGCGGCCGCCACCACCGGAAGTGGCCTTGAGCATCACCGGATAACCGATGCGGTCGCCTTCGAGCAGCGCTTCATGGATGTCGGCGACGTTGCCCTCGGTGCCCGGGGTGACCGGTACACCGGCCTTGATCATGCTGCGGCGGGCTTCGGTCTTGTCACCCATGCGGCGAATGACTTCAGCCGAAGGGCCGATGAATTTGATCCCACGTTCGGCGCAGATGTCCGCAAGTTCAGCGTTCTCAGACAGAAAACCATAACCGGGATGCAGCGCATCACAACCGGTTTCCACGGCCAGGTTCACCAGCTTGCGCGGGTTCAGGTAGCCGGCCAGGGGCTCGGCACCAATGCTGTGGGCCTCATCGGCACGTTTGACGTGCAAGGCATGGCGGTCGGCGTCTGAGTAGATCGCCACGGAACGGATGCCCATCTCGGCGCAGGCACGCACGATTCGAACAGCAATTTCACCGCGGTTGGCGATCAGGATCTTTTTTATCACTGGAGTATTCCCAAGGCCGCTAGAACAATCGAGCCGGCGTCGCCGGTCGGCGCGTGACCAATCGTCGCTGGCCAGTCGCATCTTTACCCTAGCGCTGTCTCTTGATAAACAAAAATCAATATTTATTAGGGTGTGCATAAGCAAAAGCTTATAGTGCTGTTACAAGGTTTTGCCGGGGCTTGAGAGAAATGCGTAAGTCATTGATGCGTATGACATTGCGTCAACTTCAGATCTTCAATGAGGTCTGTGATTTGCGTTCCTATAGCCGGGCCGCCGAGGAGATGAACCTGACGCAACCCGCCGTTAGTCTACAGATCCGCCAACTCGAAGAACTGGTCGGCCAGCCGCTGTTCGAGTACGTCGGCAAAAAGCTCTACCTGACCGACGCCGCCGAGGCATTGCAGCGCGCCAGCCGCGACATCTTCGGGCGCCTGGAGAGCCTCGACATGCAGCTCTCGGACATGCAGGGCTCGCTGCAAGGGCAACTGAAGCTGGCGGTCGAGTCCAGTGCCAAATACTTCGTCCCGCACCTGTTCGCCGCCTTCAAGCGCTTGCACCCTGAGGTCAATCTTACCCTCACGGTAGTGAACCGGGCCCAGGCCATCCGTCGCCTCTCGGACAACCGCGATGACCTGATCATCATGTCCATGGTGCCTCAGGACATGGGCCTGGAGTTCCTGCCATTCCTGAACAATCCAATTGTAGCCGTGGCGCCGCCCGATCACCCACTGTGCAAGCTCGACAGCCTGCGCCTGCAGGACCTTGAGCCGCACACCCTGCTGGTGCGCGAACAGGGCTCGGGGACGCGCAAGGCTTGCGAAGAGTACTTCAAGGAAAAGCGTGTGCACTTCACCCAGACGCTGGAGGTGGCCTCGGCCGATGCCCAGCGCGAATGCGTGATCGCAGGCCTGGGCATTGCCCTGCTGACCCGCCACGCGCTGAACCTGGAACTGGCCACTGGCGTGCTGCGCGAGCTGCCGGTCGAAGAGCTGCCACTGTACCGCAGTTGGTGTGTGGTGCAGTCCAAGGCCAAGCGGCAGTCGCCGGTGGCCCTGGCCTTTTTAGCGTTCATTCGTAGCGAACGTGCGCAGATCAGCGGGCTTGTTGAGCGTTTCTCGGGGATTCTGCCGCCGATACCTGCCACACGCTGAGGGTCTGCAGGTCGGCGTAGTCGGTGATTTCCTGCAGCAGGCGGCGCTGCTCGGAGTAGCTTTCGATCGCGCGGCGAAACTCCATGCGACGCTGATCTTTTTCCTGCTGCTTGCGGGATTTGGCGTTGGGTTGGTACGAGCCATCGAATTCACGAGCCATTGCATATCTCCCTTTTCGAGTGCGGGAGCTTCAGCCTGACGACGCGGCATTACGATTTGGCGGCGAGCCAATGACAAATCAATGAACCTGTAGGAGCGGGCTTGCCCGCTCCTACAGGCCTCAGTCGTCCATCGCCTTGATCGACTTGGGCGACAAACGCAGGCTGCGCAAGCTGCGCTTGACACTCTTGAGGTGGTTGACCAGGCTCGGCCCGCGGGCCATGGCAACACCCATGGCCAGCACGTCGATCACCACCAGGTGGGCGATACGCGAGGTCAGGGGGGTGTAGATCTCGGTGTCTTCGTGCACGTCGATGGCCAGGTTGACGGTCGACAGCTCGGCAAGCGGCGTCTGGCTCGGGCACAGGGTGATCAGCGTGGCGCCGCTTTCGCGCACCAGGTTGGCGGTGATCAGCAGGTCCTTGGAGCGCCCCGACTGGGAGATGCAGATCGCCACATCGCCAGGCTTGAGGGTAACCGCCGACATCGCCTGCATGTGCGGGTCGGAGTAAGCCGCCGCCGTCAGCAACAGGCGGAAGAACTTGTGCTGGGCATCGGCCGCCACCGCACCCGAGGCACCAAAACCATAGAACTCGACGCGCTGGGCCTGGGCCATGGCCGTGACCGCGCGTTGCAAGGCCTGCGGGTCGAGGTGCTCGCGCACCTCCATCAGCGTATGCAAGGTGGTGTCGAAGATCTTCAGGCTGTAGTCGGCAACCGAGTCGTCCTCATGAATCGCGAACTGGCCGAAACTCGCCCCCGCCGCCAAGCTCTGGGCCAGCTTGAGCTTGAGGTCCTGAAAGCCGGAACAACCGATCGCACGGCAAAAGCGCACGATAGTCGGCTCGCTGATACCAACGCTGTGGGCAAGGTCGGCCATGGAGCTATGCATGACGGCCGCTGGATCAAGCAGCACGTGATCGGCAACCTTTAGTTCCGATTTGCGTAGCAGATGGCGCGACTGGGCGATGTGTTGCAACAGATTCAAGGGCAGGACTCGGTTATGATCGACTGACCGGGTTGTAGCTTTCTTGTAGTTATACTACATGACCGGCGACCCGCCCAGCTAAACGAACTAGGAGAGTGGTGGTATTGACTATCCCTTGCGACATCATGGTGTTCGGCGGCACCGGTGACCTGGCCCTGCACAAACTGCTTCCGGCGCTCTACCACCTGTATCGCGAGGCTCGCCTGCACCCGGCCGTACGCATCATTGCCCTGGCCCGCAGCAATCTGCCGCGCAATGAATTCCTCAAGCTCGCCGAACGCCGCTGCCGGGCGCAGATTGCCCGCGCCGACTTCGATGAAGATGTCTGGGCGCGCTTCTCTGCACGGCTGGACTACTTCCCCATGGACGCCTCGCAAAGCGCCGATTTCGTCCGCCTGGCGCGCTTTCTCGGTGAAGCGGGCGGCCTGACCCGGATCTACTACCTGGCCACCGCACCCAATCTGTTCGTGCCGATAGCCAACCACCTGAAAGTCGCAGGCCTGGCCGATCACGACGCGCGTATCGTGCTGGAAAAGCCCATTGGCCACTCGCTGGAATCGGCCACGGCAATCAACCAGGCCTTTGGCGCCGTTTTCGCTGAATCGCAGGTGTTTCGCATCGACCACTACCTGGGCAAGGAGACGGTGCAGAACCTCATGGCCCTGCGCTTTGCCAATGCCCTGCTCGAACCGGTATGGCGCAACAACCAGGTCGATCATGTGCAGATCAGCGTCTGCGAAACCCTCGGCGTAGAAAATCGCGGCGCCTACTACGACCGTGCCGGCGCCACCCGCGACATGCTGCAAAACCACCTGTTGCAACTGCTCTGCCTGGTGGCCATGGAACCGCCAGCGCAGTTCGAGGCCGAGGCGGTGCGTGACGAAAAAGTAAAGATTCTCAAGGCCCTGCAACCGATCACCGGCCAGGATGTACAAGACAAGACCGTGCGCGGCCAATACAGCGCCGGCAAGATCGGCGGCCAGGAAGTACCGGCCTACTATTTCGAGAAAGACGTCGACAACGACAGCGATACCGAGACGTTCGTCGCCGTAGAAGCGCATATCAATAACTGGCGCTGGGCCGGCGTACCGTTCTATTTGCGCACCGGCAAGCGCCTGGCCAAGCGCTCGTCGCAGATCGTCATCCAGTTCAAACCCGTGCCGCACCGCCTGTTTGAGGGCGACCAGGCCAACCAGTTGCTGATCCAGCTACAACCCGATGAGCGTATCAGCCTGCAGATGATGACCAAGACCCCCGGCAAGGGCATGCGCCTGGAGCCGGTGGAACTGAACCTCAACCTGGCCCAGGTCTTCGGCCTGACCCGTCGCTGGGACGCCTATGAGCGCCTGTTGCTGGATGTGCTCGAAGGCGATTCGACGCTGTTCATGCGCCGTGACGAAGTCGAGGCTGCCTGGGCCTGGGTCGACCCGATCCTCACCGGCTGGCAGGAGCACTTCCAGGCGCCGCGCCCCTACCACGCCGGCTCCAACGGCCCGGATCAGGCCCACAGCCTGCTGGCGCACCAGGGCCGCGCCTGGCACCTCTAGAAGCTGTAGTGACTGGCCAGTAGCTCGGCCAGCTCCTGCGCCGGTACCGGCCGGCTGATCAGGTAACCCTGCACTTCATTGCAGCCTTGCTTGCGCAAAAACTCCAGCTGTTCATGGGTCTCGACGCCCTCCGCGACCACCTGAAGGTCGAGGCTCTGGGCCATGGCGATGATTGCCCGGGTGATCGCGGCATCTTCACTGCCTTCGCTCAGGCCGCGGATAAAGGCCTGATCGATCTTCACGTAATCCACCGGGAAGCGCTTGAGGTAGCTGAGCGATGAGTAGCCCGTGCCAAAGTCATCGATGGCCAGCTTCACTCCCAGTTCGTGCAACTGGCGGAAGGTGGCGATGATGTGCTCAACGCTATCGAGCAACTGGCTCTCGGTCAGTTCCAGCTCCAGCAGATGCGGCGCCAGGCCACTTTCATCGAGCACCTGGCGCACCAGGCTGACCAGCTTGCCGTGGCGCAACTGATAGACCGACAGGTTCACCGATACACGGATCGGCGCAAGCCCCATGCGCTGCCACTCGCAGGCCTGCCAACAGGCCTGGCGCAGAACGAATTCGCCCATCGGCGCAATCAGGCCGGTTTCTTCGGCCAGGCCGATAAAGTCCGACGGCGGTACCATGCCCCACTGCGGATGCTGCCAGCGCACCAGCGCCTCGGCAGCATGCAGACGGCCAGTGGCCAGGCACAGCTTGGGCTGGTAGTAGACCTGTAGCTGACGCTCCTCGATGGCCTTGCGCAGGTGGTTTTCCAGCTGCAGGCGCTGCAGGGTACTGGCCTGCAGGCTCTCGGTGTAGAACTGGAAATTGTCGCCGCCCAGGTGCTTGGCGTGCTGCATGGCGGTGTTGGCCTGGCTGACCAGTACCGTGACATCCCGCGAGGTATCGGCCAGCAGGCTGATGCCTACCGAGGCGCTGATCACCAGCTCGTGGCCATCGACCCGCAGCGGTACGCGCAGCTTGTCCAGCAAGCGGCTGGCCACACGCACCAGGCTCGACAGGTTGCTGTAGGCATCGAACAGCACGGCAAACTCGTCGCCGGACAGGCGCGCCACCGTATCGGCCTCGGGCATGGCATTGCTGATGCGCTGGGCCATTTGCTTGAGCAACTGGTCGGCAACTTCGTGGCCAAGGCTGTCATTGAGCAGCTTGAAGCGGTCCAGGTCGATGTGCAGCAAGGCCAGGCCGCGCCCGCTCTGGCGCAGGCGCTCGCCGGCCTCATGCAGGCGCAGGCGGAACAGGGCGCGGTTGGCCAGGCCCGTCAGCTCGTCGTAGTGAGCCAGGTACCGCAGGCGCTCCTCGGACTCGCGGCGCGCCGACAGGTCGGTAAAGAAGCCGACGATGCTGGTCAGATTGCCCCGTGCATCGCGCACGCCATTGAGCTGCAGCCACTGTGGATAAAGCTCGCCGTTCTTGCGCGCCTCGACCAGTTCCCCCTGCCAGTTGCCCTGCTGCTCCAGTGCCAGCTCAATGGCCTGAGAGTGGCGACGGGCGTCGCGACTGCAGGGCAGTTCCAGTAACCGGCCCTGAAGCAATTCTTCGCGGTTGTAGCCGGTAACCCGGCAGAAGGCCTGATTGACCGCCAGCAACACATAATCAGGGTCGAGAATCACGATGCCTTCGCTGGCCGCCTCAAATACGGTGGCGGCCATGCGCTGCTGTTCTTCCTGGGCTTTTTGCGCACTGATATCCCGGCGGGTGCCAAGCATGCGCAGCACCCGCCCGCTGGCACTGCGCTCCACTGCCCGGCCTCGGTCCTCGATCCAGCACCAGTGGCCCTGGCGGTGACGCACCCGGTAGTCGATGCGGTAATCCTCGCTGCGGCCCTTGAGGTGTTCGACCAGGGTGCGCTTGAGCAGCGGCACGTCATCGGGATGCAGGCGTGGCTTGAGGTGCGCGAGCATTTCCTGAACCTGGTCAGGCTCCAGGCCAAACAACTCGCGCAACTGGGTATGGTGGATCTCGTCGGTTTCCAGGTTCCAGTCCCACAGCCCCAGTTCGCTGGCCTCCAGGGCCAGGGCCAGACGCTGTTCGCTCTTGCTCAGGGCCTGGTTGGCAGCATCCAGCTCCTGGCTGCGCTGGGCGACGCGCGACTCCAGGCCTACTTGCGCCTCGCGCAGTTGCTCCTCGATCAGCCGACGCTGCTCGACCTCCTCGGCCAATGCCTGGTTAAGTCGTTCGCTGCGGCTTTGTGCCGTTTGCAGGTGCTCGATCAGCTCCTGATTCTGAAAGCGCCGCAACAGCCCACGCTCGATCAGCCGGTTGACCTGCCAGGCCACCACTGACAAGGCGAGCAATAAAATCAGGCCAAGCCAGCCCCAGCCACGCTGCTGCTCATCGCCATTGCAGAACAGGAAGGCAATCGGCGGCAGCAAGCACGGCAAGGTAAAACTAAGGAAGGCCGGCAGGCTGACGGCATAGGCGACGCTGGCCGATAGCGTTGCCGCCCCCAGCAGGCCGAATACCCAGGCCTGCTGGACGAAGTTATCCACCGGCACCAGGGCGATCGCCGCGCTGGCCAGGGTCAGGCCACTGAAGGCCGAACCGAACAGGAACATTCGCCACCAGCTTGGCTGGGCCTGTCGAGCGGGCATGGCGGCATCGAAGGCGGCGACCTGGATCACCCGCAAGGCCACCAACGCCGTCAGCCAGACAATCCATATACTGACCAATAGGTAGCGCGCCGGGCTCCACAGCAACCAGGCACAGACCAGACCATTGAGCAGCATGAACAGGGTCGGCAGCAATGAGCCCTGATACAGCAGGCGGGTGCGCTCGACGGCCAGTTGGGTTGCGAAGTGCTTGCGAATACTCCGGCGCGCTTCGGAAGGGGCGCTCATGGAGTCGGAACCAAGAGTCATAGGCAGTGTTCTTGTAATGGTTAGCCTTAAACGTGCACGGAGCATACACAAGCAAGCTCTCGGGCCAAACTGCTCTGGATCATAATTATTTCATTGCGTTTCCCGACGGCAGGCGCTCAAGCACGCAGGCCTTGGGCTGCAGCCGATGACCAGCCAGTCGTCAGCGGCAAGTTTTTCTACTGTATATTTGCCCAAGGGTCGTCTGCGCCCCTAAAATGGCCGGATGCGCGATGATCTCTCTCTCCTGTTGAACTCTCTCAACGACGCCCAACGCCAGGCTGTAGCTGCGCCGGTCGGTCGTCAGTTGGTCCTGGCCGGTGCCGGCTCCGGCAAGACCCGTGTGCTGGTGCACCGCATCGCCTGGTTGATCCAGGTCGTGCAGGCCTCGCCGCACTCGATCCTGTCGGTGACCTTCACCAACAAGGCCGCTGCCGAGATGCGCCAGCGTATCGAACAGCTGATGGGCATCAACCCGGCCGGCATGTGGGTAGGCACCTTCCACGGCCTGGCGCACCGCCTGTTGCGCGCGCACTGGCAAGAGGCAGGGCTGAACCAGAACTTCCAGATCCTCGACAGCGACGACCAGCAGCGCCTGGTCAAGCGGGTGATCCGCGAGCTGGGCCTGGATGAACAACGCTGGCCAGCGCGCCAGGCACAATGGTTCATCAACGGGCAGAAAGACGAAGGCCTGCGCCCGCAACACATCCAGGCCAGTGGCGACCTGTTCCTGGGCACCATGCGCAGCATCTATGAAGCCTACGAGACCGCCTGCCAGCGCGCCGGCGTCATCGACTTCTCCGAGCTGCTGCTGCGCGCCCTGGACCTGTGGCGTGACCACCCTGGCCTGCTCGAGCACTACCAGCGGCGCTTCCGTCATGTGCTGGTCGACGAATTCCAGGATACCAACGCCGTGCAGTACGCCTGGCTGCGGCTGCTGGCCAAGGGCGGTGACAGCCTGATGGTGGTCGGCGACGACGACCAGTCGATTTATGGCTGGCGTGGCGCCAAGATCGAGAACATCCATCAGTACACTGCCGACTTCCCTGACGCCGAGCTGATCCGCCTGGAGCAGAACTACCGCTCCACCGCCGGTATCCTCAAGGCGGCCAACGCCCTGATCGCCAACAACAGCGGGCGCCTGGGCAAAGAGCTGTGGACCGACGGTGGCGATGGCGAACCGCTGAGCCTGTACGCCGCCTTCAACGAGCACGACGAAGCCCGCTACGTGGTCGAGAGCATCGAAAGCGCGCTCAAGACCGGCCTGGCCCGCAGCGATATTGCCATCCTGTATCGCTCCAACGCCCAGTCGCGGGTGCTTGAAGAAGCACTGCTGCGCGAACGCATTCCTTACCGCATCTATGGCGGCCAGCGCTTCTTCGAGCGTGCCGAGATCAAGAACGCCATGGCCTACCTGCGCCTGCTTGAAGGCCGCGGCAACGACGCCGCCCTTGAGCGGGTGATCAACGTGCCGCCGCGCGGCATCGGTGAGAAGACCGTCGAAGCGATTCGCGAACACGCCCGCCACGCCCAGGTCTCGATGTGGGAGTCGATGAGCCTGCTGATCGCCAACAAGGCGCTCAAGGGCCGCGCTGCCAGCGCCCTGGGCGCGTTCATGGAAATGATCGAGAACCTCGCCGCCAAGGTCATGGAAATGCCCCTGCACCTGATGACCCAGACGGTCATCGAGCAGTCCGGGCTGATCGTCTATCACCAGGAAGAAAAAGGCGAAAAAGGCCAGGCCCGGGTAGAGAACCTTGAGGAACTGGTCAGCGCCGCGCGCAACTTCGAAAACAGCGAAGAAGACGCCGAACTGTCGCCATTGGCGGCCTTCCTCGGCCACGCCTCGCTGGAAGCCGGCGACGCCCAGGCCGACGAGCACGAAGACAGCATCCAGCTGATGACCCTGCACAGTGCCAAGGGCCTGGAATTCCCTCACGTATTCCTGGTCGGCATGGAAGAAGGCCTGTTCCCGCACAAGATGAGCCTGGAAGAACCCGGCCGCCTTGAAGAGGAGCGCCGCCTGGCCTACGTCGGCATCACCCGCGCCATGCAGCAACTGGTGATGACCTATGCCGAGACTCGCCGGCTGTATGGCAGCGAGACCTACAACAAGGTCTCGCGCTTCGTACGCGAAATTCCGGCAGGCCTGGTTCAGGAAGTGCGCCTGTCCAACAGCGTCAGCCGCCCGTTCAGCTCCGGCCAGCAGCAGAACTCGAGCAGCCTGTTTGCCAACGCCAACATTCCGCAGACCGCCTTCAACCTGGGTCAGCGTGTGCAACATGCGGTGTTCGGCGAAGGGGTGATCCTCAACTTCGAGGGTTCCGGCGCCCAGGCCCGGGTCCAGGTCAACTTCGCCGAAGGCAGCAAGTGGCTGATGCTTGGCTACGCCAAGCTCGAGGCCCTGTAACGCAGAAAATCCTGCAGGAGCGGGCTTGCCCCGCGATGCAATGTGACTTGCAAGCCGCAAATCGCGGGGCAAGCCCGCTCCTACAGCGTATACAGACAATTCAGGCAAAAGCTGGAAACATTATGGCGCTGGTCATGTGTCCTACAACCTGTGCACCATGACGCGCGTGCAATCCACAAAACGGGAATACCCTTCTATGCAACGTTTTCTTAGCATCGCTTTGGCGCTGTGCATCGGCCTGACGATGAGTCTCGACGCCAACGCCAAACGATTCGGCGGCGGCAAGAGCTCGGGCGCCGCGCCGACCCACCAGACCCGTCAGGCGGCCCCGACGACTCCGGCTGCCTCGCCAACCGCGCCAGGTCGCGCACCTGCCGCCGCCAGTGGTGCTTCGCGCTGGCTTGGCCCTCTGGCCGGCCTCGCCGCCGGTGGCCTGCTGGCCTCCATGTTCATGGGCGACGGCTTCCAGGGCATGCAGATCTTCGACATCCTGATCATGGCGCTGATCGCCTTCCTGGTGTTCCGCTTCATCGCCGCCCGTCGCCGCAAGCAGCAGCCGCAAATGGCCGCCGCCGGCCACGCGCCATTCCAGCGCGAAGTTCACCAGCAGCCAGCCCAGCCGTCGATCTTCGGTGGTTCCGCTGCGCCTGCCGCCGCTGCCCGCCCGGTGATCAATGCACCGGCCTGGTTCAACGAACAGAGCTTCCTGGCCGCTGCCCGCAACCACTTCCAGTCGCTGCAGCAGCACTGGGATGCCAATGAAATGGACAAGATCGCCGAATTCGTCACCCCTCAGATGCTGCAGTTCCTCAAGCAGGAGCGCGCTGATCTGGGTGATGGCTTCCAGTCCACCTACATTGACGACCTGAACGTGCAGCTCGAAGGTGTCGACGACCGCGCAGACAAGACCATCGCCACCCTGACCTTCAGCGGCGTGTCGAAAACCTCGCGCTTTGACCAGGGCGAACCGTTCAGCGAAAGCTGGAACATGGAACGCGCCCAAGGCGAAAACCAGCCTTGGCTGGTTGCCGGGATCCGCCAGAACGGCTGATATTGAGGCATTGCACAAAAAACCCCGGGCTTGTCCCGGGGTTTTGCTTTTAGCGCAGCGGGCTACTAGGGTATAACGCGCAGCGTGTCGTAAAGGTTAGAGGATAGAACCGTGGAAGAAGTCATCGAACAGCTCCGAGAAGCCAATGAACCGGTACCGGTGCCGCTGGAGTTGCCGGACGAAGACCAGCTGGTCGAAATCGAAGAAGAGTTGTTTATCAACATTCCGTTCGTGTTCAAGGAGTTCCTGCTGACAGTCAGCGACGTGGTCTACGGTAGCCTCGAGCCGGTCACTGTCACCGACCCGCAGTCGCATACCTACTTGCCGGACGTGGCGGCCAATGCCTGGGATGCCGGCGTGCCGCGCGACCTGATCCCGATCTGCCAGGACGGCGACGACTACTACTGCGTCGAAGAAGATGGCACCGTGGTGCTGTGGTCCGGTGAAGAAGAGATCGTTACCGAAGACAGCTGGGAGTCGGTCTGGCACTGGGCCCGAGACGTCTGGCTGGAAAGCTGAATGAGAAATAACCACACAAAGTAATGGCTCTTGGCTATTAATGTTCGTAGAATCGCCACGCCTTCCTGCGCGTGGCGCTTCGCTACCGCTCCATCCCCTCGGACATTCGAACCGCCCCGCGCAGGAAGCGCCTCTTAGTGGTGGTTCTCCTGGTTGTTTTCCAGGGTTTCCAGCAAGGCGATCTGCATGCGTGTGTGCACACGGATGAACCAGCGCCACAGCACTGCCACCACCACCGCCGCGACCACCACGATCAGCAACAGCAGCTCGCTGGTCGGCAGGATACTGGCCGACAACGCCGCTAGCAGCAGGAAAATCACCAGCAGCGACAGCAGCGGAATCACCTCGGCGATCACCCGTCGCACCCGCTGGGTATGCCGCCCGGCCATCTCCGGCTTGACCCCCATCTCCGCCAGCAACATCGACAGTGCCTTGAGCTTGCGGTACGCCGCGATCAGGAACGGCAGCGACAGCATCAGCGCCGCGCCCCAGATCAAGGCCTTCTGCTGGCCAATATCGCTGACCCACTCGCTCAGGTAGTCACCAATGCGGGCGGCGAAATAACCACCGCTGAAGAAGATCGCCACCACCAGCGCCAGGTTCACCCCCACTTGCAGCAGAATCCGCCGGATCATCGAGGCCAGCATCGCCCCTTCGCCATGGGGTTGAATGCTGCGCAGCCACTCGCCATACAGCGACAACACCCGCGCCAGACGCCCCGGCACGACCTTGGCCAGCTTCAGAGACAACGGGTCGGCAGCGCGAATCAGGTAGGGCGTGAGCAGCGTGGTGATGGCCGATACCGCTACCGCCACCGGATAGAGGAAGTCGCTGGTGACCTGCAGGGTGATGCCCAGCGCGGCGATGATGAAAGAGAACTCGCCAATCTGTGACAGCCCCATCCCTACCCGCAGCGAGGTGCGTCCGTCGTTACCGGCGATAAAGGCGCCCATGCCGCAGGAAAGCATCTTGCCCAGCACCACGGCAATGGTGATGACCACGATTGGCCAGGCGTACTCGAGCAGGATCGACGGGTCGATCATCATGCCGATGGCAACGAAGAAGATGGCACTGAACAGGTCGCGAACCGGCTCGATCAGGCGCTCGATCTTCAGCAATTGCCGTGATTCCGCCATGATCGCACCGATCAGGAAGGCACCCAGGACCATGCTGTACTCAAGCTTGACCACCAGCAGGCAGAACCCGAAACACAGGCCCAGGACGGTGATCAGCAACATCTCATTGCTTTCGAAACGGGCCACGTACGCCAACAGGCGCGGCACCAGGAGGATGCCGATGACCAGCGCAACGATCATGAACAGCGACAGCTTGCCAACGGTGGAAAACACCTCGCCGGAGCTCACAGTGCCACTGACGGCGATGCCCGAGAGCAACGCGATGATGCCGATGCCAAGGATGTCTTCGACGATCAGCACACCGAAGATCAGCTGGGCAAAGCGCTCGTTCTTCATCTTCAGGTCGTTGAGCGCCTTGACGATGATGGTGGTCGAGGAGATCGCCAGGATCGCACCGAGGAACAGGGAGTCCATGGTGCTCCAGCCGAACCAGCGGCCGATCTCGAAGCCGATCCAGATCATCAGCACGATTTCCAGGAACGCTGCGATGAACGCTGTGGCCCCGACCTTGAACAGTTTGCGCAGGCTGAACTCCAGCCCCAGGCAAAACATCAGGAAGATCACCCCGAGCTCTGCCAGGGTCTTGATCGTGTCTTCGTCATGAATCAGGCCGAACGGCGGGGTGTGCGGGCCGATGATAAAGCCGGCAACGATGTAGCCAAGCACCACGGGCTGCTTGAAACGGTGAAACAGGATAGTGACCACCCCGGCAACCAGCATGATCACTGCCAAATCCTGAATAAAGCTGATGGCATGCACGGCGTGGGACTCCTTACCTGGTATCCAGAGACAAGCCGCAACCCACCCGAAGCATTGTCTGATTGAGTTACGGATACATAGCGTTTTAAATGTAGGAAGCCCACCTTGCATGGGCTTCCTCAGGTTAACACCGCCGCTTGTCGCTAGAAGCCGGTGCAATATGAAGAAACAGATCGACCAAAGCATCGCCGTAAATGGCACAAACAGCGTGACGGCAAGGCCGCTGTCAGCGTCCCGTCTTACTAGATGGGAATCGTATTGGGGGAAAGAAGCGTGAATAGCAATCGCCACCCCGCCTCAGCGCAACCTTACCGTGAGCACACTATGGAACCTGGAAACGCCCAGCTGTCGATGACCGTCCTGATGACCCCGGACATGGCCAACTTTTCTGGCAACGTCCACGGCGGCACCCTGCTCAAATACCTCGATGAAGTAGCCTATGCCTGCGCCAGCCGTTACGCCGGCCGTTATGTGGTGACCCTGTCGGTCGACCAGGTGGTCTTTCGCGAACCGGTGCATGTCGGCGAGCTGGTGACTTTCCTCGCCTCGGTCAACTACACCGGCAACACCTCGATGGAAGTCGGCATCAAAGTCGTCACCGAAAACATTCGCGAACGCTCGGTGCGCCACAGCAACAGCTGTTTCTTCACCATGGTCGCCGTCGACGATGACCGCAAGCCGGTGGCGGTGCCGCCCCGCCAGCCTGAAACCAGCGAAGAAAAGCGCCGTTTCCTGCAGGGCAAACAGCGCCGGCTGATCCGTCAGGAGCTGGAAAAGCGCTACCAGGAACTCAAGGGCGACGCCCTTTAAATGGCCAGGGGCTGCGCTGCAAAGCGCAGCCGTGGGTGCACGATGCGGTCCTGGGCACGCACCAGTTCCAGCTCGTAGCTGGCGCAGGCCTGGGTTTCCAGCAGCACTTCGTGCACTGCGGCGGCGGTGAATTCAAACGCCGTGACCCAGTCATCGCCCAGCAGCAAACGCGCCAGGAACAAGCCCGACGTCAGGTCACCCACGCCCACTGGCTGGCGCGCAAATGCCAGCAACGGGCGGCGGATAAGCCAGCTACCGTCGGCGGTAACCAGCAGCATTTCAAAGTCTTCGACACTGCGCCCGGGATAGGCCAGGTGCTTTACCAGGATAGCTTTCGGGCCTCGCACCAACAGGCTGCGGGCCATGCTGACACAGTCTTGCAGCGACTCGGCCCGGCGCCCGCAGAAGCTATCCAGCTCCAGCTGATTCGGGCACAGCACGTCGGCGGTGGTCAGTGCTTCTTCCACCAGGAACTCGCTGACCTCGGCCGGGACGATACAGCCCTTCTCCGGATGGCCCATCACCGGGTCGCACAGGTACAAGGCGCGCGGGTTGGCGGCCTTGATCCGGGCCACACCGCTGAGGATCGCCCGCCCCTGCTCGGCACTGCCCAGGTAGCCGGACAGCACCGCGTCGCAGTTGCCCAACTCACCGATCGTCGCAATCCCCTCAACCAGCGCAGGAATTTGCGCTGGAGCAAGCACTTCTCCGGTCCACTGACCATACTGAGTATGGTTGGAGAACTGCACGGTATTGAGCGGCCAGACCTTCACCCCGACCCGCTGCATGGGAAACACCGCAGCGCTGTTGCCGGCATGGCCGAAAACCACGTGGGACTGGATGGCGAGCAGATGCGGTGTACGTTTCATGCAGGTCTTCCGAAAGCGTAGGAATGAAAAACAAGGCACGCAGTATGGCGCTAAATGCCACCTGTACGACAGACCGGGGAGGCAGTTAAGCTGGGCATACCTCGTTGGAGCATATGTAAATGTTGACCCTGGGAAATCTCTTCGTGCTGATGCTGCTGGCCACGGCGGGCGCCTGGTTGTGGCATAACCACGGCTTGCGTGAAAAGGCTCTGGAGCGAGTCAAGCAGCACTGCGCCAAACTCGATCTGGAGCTGCTCGATGGCAATGTCGCGCTCAAGCGCATCGGTTTTGTGCGCGACGCCAACGGCCGCAAGCGCCTGGCCCGGGTGTACAACTTCGAATTCACCGTGACCGGCGAACAGCGCCATCCCGGTACCGTCACCCAGTTTGGCGCGCACACCATGCAAATCGAACTGGCCCCCTACCCGTTCGAGATCAAGACACCACAACATCACGACAACGTCGTCGAGATGAACCAGTGGCGCCAGGACCACAACCGCTGGCGCAACTAGACGCGGCAGGCCAGCATGGCTTGCTGCAATGGTTCAGGGGCCTGCGGCTCGGCGAAGATCAGCTCCAGCCGCGAGTCGCGGCGCCATTCACTGTTGCTCCACTGCAATGTAGGCTGCCCTGCCAAGGCGTTGATCGACTGCCAGCCATCCAGACTGTGGATAACTGCCTTGGCCCGACGCCAGTCCAGCCCCTGCAGAAAGCGCTCCAGACGGGGGCGATCGAACACCTGACCCGGGTGCCAGCGCCAACCTATGCTCCAACCTTCTGCGGCCTGCCGAATACTGCAAATAGGCTCCTGTGGATTTGTCCACAGGCTGCTGACGACCCCGGGAATATTGACTGCCGCGAGCTTATCCACAGCGGCGGGAAGTGGCGCTGCAGAGCTTTCCACAGGCACTTCGGACCAGGGCAATTGCCCATGATCGGTCCAGTACAGGCGAGCAGCAGGTAGCTGAGAAGTTATCCACAAGCGCTGTTGTGCATCCAACCCGGCGGACTTGTTCAGCACCAGCAATCCAGCGCTGGCCAGGGTCGATTGCTGGGCTTCAGGCAGGGCAATACCTGCAGCCAATTGCTCGGCATCCAGCACCAGCACCGCCGGTTGTACCGCCAACACGCCTTGCCAAGGCGGCAAACGCAGTTGCTCAAGCAACTGCAGCGGATGACCCAACCCGGACGGTTCGATGAATACCCGCTGTGGCCTGGCCTTGCGCAGCAAGCGACCCAGGCCAACCTGAAACGGCATGCCGTTGACGCAGCACAGGCAACCACCGGCCACTTCACCCAAGGCAATACCGTCATCGTCGCTGGCCAGCAGCGCCATATCCAGGCCGATCTGGCCAAACTCGTTGATCAGTACCGCCCAGCGCTCATCGGCGGGCCGCTGCGCCAGCAGTTGACGAATCAGGCTGGTCTTGCCGGCACCGAGCGGGCCGGCAATCACGTGGGTAGGAATGTTCTGCAACATGGGACGGAGAGTGCCTGAAATTTTCGCCACTATGCCGCTATTTCAGGCCATCCAGTCAAGGCTGAGAATCAGGCGACGTTCGCCATTCAACAGCGCCGGCGAGCGATGGACCAGCCCGCCACCCTGGTTGCCGAGCCACTTCTCGCCCTTGAGCAAGGCCACCTCACCGCTGCCCAACTGGCGGACCGCACTGGCAGCGGGCTGCTCCCGGGCAAGCTGCGATCGGTCGATTGCACCTTCTTCCAGCCATTCACTGCCTGGGCCGGCATAGGTGCTCAGCAAACGCAGGGGTACATGGTCGACATGAAACCGCGGGCACATGGCGCTGCTCAGCGCCTGTAACCGCAGACCGACACGCCGGGCGTCGAGCAGGCAAGCGTAGGCACTCACCAGCCAGGCAACGTCAGTGAGAAACGCCCTCTGGCCCTCCAGGTCGGCATAGCCACCCAGCAAGCCGTTGAGGTCCGGCAACTGATGCTGGTCATCCAGCTCGATTACCCGGCTTTCACCCAGTGGCTGGTTCAACGACAACAGCAACCGGGCAAAGTCCTCGATCTGCACCGGCAGGCGCCGCTGCCAAACCGCAAGGTTTACCCCGTCCTGCAACGCCTCGGTGAGCACCTGGGGCGTTTCGCCGAACGCCTGGCGCATTACGCCGCTTCCTCGTCGAACCAGGGGCCAAACGGGTCGGGCAATTGCTGCCAGCTGTGCACACCCGCCGCCATTTCTGCATCGTCGAGCAGGCAGGCCGAGAGCTCGGCATCCAGCCGCGCGAAGTCGATGTTCTGGCCAATAAACACCAGCTCCTGACGGCAATCACCGCATTCGGCGCTCCAGTTCTTGAGGATCGCCGCAGTGCTCTGCTCATCTTGCGGCCAGTGCTCGCGTGGAACGAAGCGCCACCAGCGTCCGGCAAAGCCATGGCGCATCATGCCGCCGGCCTGCGACCAGCTACCGGCGTCCTGGTGCTTGCTGGCCAGCCAAAAAAAGCCTTTGGAGCGCAGCAGCCGACCGTTGTTCCACGGCGTGTGGATAAAGTCGAAAAAGCGCTGCGGATGCAGCGGCCGGCGGGCTTGCCAGGTGGTGGCGGCAATTCCGTATTCCTCGGTTTCCGGCACATGCTCCCCGCGCAGTTCCTGCAGCCAGCCGGGCGCCTGGGCTGCGCGCTCGAAGTCGAACAGGCCAGTATTGAGGATCTGTGGCAACGCCACCTGGCCCATGACCATCGGCACAATCTGCGCCTGGGCGTTGAGGCTGCGCAGGATGGCGCTGAGCTCTTCGCGCTCGGCACTGCTGATCAGGTCGATCTTGCTCAGCAGGATTACATCGGCGAACTCCACCTGCTCGATCAGCAGGTCACTGATCGAGCGCTCGTCTTCATCACCGAGGGTTTCGCCGCGGCTGGCCAGGCTTTCGGCGGCCTGATAGTCACGCAGGAAGTTCAAGCCATCGACCACGGTGACCATGGTATCAAGGCGCGCCTGGTCGGCCAGGCTGCGGCCTTGCTCGTCGCGAAAGGTAAAGGTCTCGGCGACTGGCAGCGGCTCGGAGATGCCGGTGGACTCGATCAACAGGTAATCGAAACGCTCCTCCCGGGCCAGGCGGGCGACCTCTTCGAGCAGGTCTTCACGCAGGGTGCAGCAGATGCAACCGTTGCTCATCTCCACCAGCTTCTCTTCGGCACGGTTAAGGCTGACGTTGCGCTGGACCTCACTGGCATCGATGTTGATTTCACTCATGTCGTTGACGATCACCGCGACCCGTAGGTTGTCGCGGTTTTTCAACACGTGATTGAGCAGCGTGCTTTTGCCGGCACCCAAAAAGCCGGAGAGCACGGTTACGGGAAGACGGTCGGGCATGGGGGCGATCCTCATCAGGAGAGAGCATTCGAACGATGCATTGCGCAATGTTATATTATAACAATACAATCTCGCCAACCTACTTCGCCCAGAACATGACCAAAGGCCGACCTGAAAGATGAAATCGCGTTGCTTGTTTGCCTTCGCCGTGTTGCTGCAGTGCGAGTTCGCCAGCGCCAACACCACGCCCTTGAGCAACGGCCTGGCGCTCTGTACCCGCAGCGCAACCCTGCTTGCCTGCAGCGATGCCCAAGGCAATTACTACAGCGTGCAAACCCAAGGCAACACGACCTACCTGCGGGGCTTTGAAATGCAAGGTCGCAGGCTATGGGCGCAAACCAACAGCCGCTATGGCCAATTGACCTTTTACACAGGCGTGGCGAGCAACGGTGAAACCTGGGTCGGTTACAGCCGGCGTGTGGGCTGGACCACCTTGAACAGCGTGTCGAGTTCTACCGGGCAGCGTTTCAATCTGCGCTGCAATCGCCTGAACGGCTGCCAATAGTCTTCCTTGAAAAGTGAACCACTGATGAGCGCTTTCACCCTTCCTGACATCGCTGCCCAAGCCACCAACAGCCAGTTGCCCTTGGATTGGGTAGGCATGTGTGGCATTGCCCTGCCGCTGCAGATCAACGGGCAGATTCTGCGAGCAAGTGCCGACGCAGGTGTCAGCCTTGATGATGGCGCGTCCCGGGGCATTCACATGTCGCGCTTGTACCTGGCGCTGGAGGCACTGGAACACCAAGCCTTGAGTCCTGTGTTGCTGAACGCGGTGCTGGAGTGCTTTCTCGACAGCCACATCGGCCTTTCCGCCAGCGCCTTCTTGACCCTTCGTTTCGAACTGATGCTCAAACGCCCTGCCTTGATCAGCCCGTTGGCGGGCTGGAAAGCCTATCCGGTTACCCTGAATGCGCAGCTAAAAGACGGAGTGTTCCACGTGGAACTATTTGTCGATGTGGAGTATTCCTCCACCTGCCCCTGTTCCGCTGCCTTGGCCCGGCAGTTGATTCAGCAGCAATTTCTCACCGACTTTGGCAATCGCACCTTGAGCCATGAGGCTGTCTTGAGTTGGCTCGGAAGTGCCCAGGGCATCGTCGCCACACCTCACAGCCAACGCAGCGTAGCGAAGCTGCAGGCTCGATTGCGCCAAGGCATTAATGAGCTGCCGATAGAAGCGCTGATCGACCACGCTGAAAAAGCCTTGGGTACCGCGGTACAAACTGCGGTAAAGCGTGCTGATGAACAGGCTTTTGCGTTGGCCAACGGTCAGAATCTGATGTTCTGCGAAGATGCCGCCCGACGGCTTCATGTGGCGTTGAAAACGCTACCCTGGCTCGGCGGCTTCAACCTGCGCGTGGAACATGCCGAAAGCCTGCATGCCCACGACGCAGTCGCCCACAGCCAATGGCACTGGTGAGGCGCTTCAGGTTCGCGGCTTGACCGTACCGCAATCATTGCCCAGCCACACCGCACGGGTATTCATGCTGCCTTGCTGCTGCACACCGGAAGCGTTGAAGGTACCGTTGACCTTGGTCAGGAACTCGCGATTGTTGAGAAACGTGGCTTCGCCATTGCCCTGAGCTTTCGGGCAACTGAAGGTGAATTTCCAGACATTGCCGTTGCGCTCGGTGATTTTTTGAGTGCAACCAGACTTGGGATCTTGCAGCGGGATGTCGTTGCTTTTCACTTGCTCGGGGGTCAGGCAGGAGCGCACCCCCTGACCCGCCACACTGATCCCTTGCTTGGCCAGGCCGCCCTCGATCATCGCCCGTTGCTCTGGCGGCAGATTCTTCAGCTGGCCGAGCATGAAGCCCATGTCCGGCAGTGGCTTGCCATCGACCTGCATGTTGCTGGTGGTCAGCTCCCACAGGCCAGGTTGCAACATCTGCGCATGCACCAACGGGCTCGCCAGGCCCAGCACCAGTGCCAGCATTGGCAGACGACTCTTCATGTAATGACTCCTCAAAACTCCAGCCCCAAGCTGGAACACAGCTTAGACGTCATTTTGTGCTTTCGGTTGCAACGGCGGCCTGGAACATGCTCTGTTAGGGGCAGAGCCTTCGGACAGCAGGATGCGTATGGATTACCACAGCCCCTACTTCTTCGGTTATCTCATTGGTGTGATTCACCTGCTCGGCGGTATCGCCGCGTTGCATGCGGTGTTCACAGTGCGCACCGCTCAGGGGGCGATTGCCTGGGCAATGTCGCTGCTGTTCATTCCCTACTTCACCCTCATCCCCTACCTGGTGTTCGGCAGCCGTACCTTCGATGCCTACATCGAGGCCCGGCGCCAGGCCAACCGGGAAATGCACGTGGCCATGGCGGACCTGAACTGGCGACCGTGGGTCGAGGAAGCGCTGGCCGCACGCAACTCGGAGTCCTATGGCGCGCTGCGGGCGATGCCCAGGCTCGGGCGCATGCCCTGCCTGGCCAATAATCAGGTGCGCTTGCTGGTCGACGGCAAGGCCACTTTCGATGCGATCTTTCGCGCCATCGCCGGTGCTCGCGACACAGTGCTGGTGCAGTTTTTCATCATTCACGACGACGATCTGGGGCGGCAGTTGCAGGCCCTGCTATTGAAAAAAGCCGCCGAAGGCGTGAAGGTCTACGTGCTCTACGACAGCGTCGGCAGCCATGCCCTACCCTCGGCCTACAACCACACACTGCGCGAGGGTGGCGTGAACATCCGCGCCTTCGCGACCCGTCGCGGCTGGTTCAACCGCTTCCAGGTCAACTTCCGTAACCACCGCAAGATCGTCGTGGTCGATGGCCTGCTGGGGTTTGTTGGCGGACATAACGTTGGCGATGAGTACCTGGGCGCTAACCCCAAGCTGTCGCCCTGGCGCGATACCCACGTGCAGGTCAGTGGGCCGGTGTTGGCCTGCCTGCAGGAGTCGTTCGCTGAAGACTGGTTCTGGGCGTCACGGACATTACCGCCGCTGATCCTGCCGGAGACCTACCCGGAAGACGGCGTGCTCTGCCAAGTGCTCGCCAGCGGCCCGGCCGACCCACAGGAAACCTGTTCGCTGTTCTTCGTCGAGGCGATCCATTCGGCGCGTGAGCGGCTGTGGATCACCAGCCCCTACTTCATCCCCGACGAAGCGGTGTTCGCCGCCCTGCGCCTGGCGGTGCTGCGCGGCGTCGACGTGCGCATCCTGATTCCTTCACGCCCGGACCACCGCATCGTCTACGCCGCCTCCAGCCTGTTCGCCTTCGAGGCGGTGCGCGCCGGGGTGCGGATGTTTCGTTTTGAACCAGGGTTCCTGCATCAGAAGGTGGTGCTGATCGATAACGAGATCAGTGCCATCGGCAGCGCCAACCTCGACAACCGTTCGTTTCGGCTCAACTTTGAGATCATGCTGCTGACCGTCGACCGCGAATTTGCCGATCAGGTCGAAACCATGCTCACCGATGACTTTGATCGCGCCCGGGAGATCACCGCCGAAGACACTCGCGACACGCACCGCCTGCAACAACTGGGGATGCGTATCGCACGGCTGATTTCGCCGATTCTGTAAGCTGTCTTAGCGGTAGAAATCTTCGCGGGTCAGCGGCAAATCGTGGCTGCCATCGGCGAAAGGCTTCACTGCCAGTATCTGGTGCAGGTTGATCCAGCCCTTGGCAAAGGCATAGGAGCAGCCGGCCAGGTACAGGCGCCAGATGCGCAAGGCCCGCTCCGGTACCAGCGCGCTAGCCTTGTCCAGTTGTGCTTCGAGGCGGTTGCTCCAGTGCTCCAAAGTCCGCGCGTAATGCAGGCGCAGGCTTTCGACGTCGACGATTTCCAGGCCTGCCTCGCTGATCCGTGCGCTGATCATCGACAAGTGCGGTAGCTCGCCATGGGGGAACACGTAGCGCTCGATGAAGTTGCCCGCGCCCCGCCCGACCGGTCGCCCGTCAGTGTGCTTGGCGGTAATGCCGTGGTTCATCACCAGGCCCCCTTCGCGCACCGCGCCAAACAGGCGCTGGCAGTACAACGCCAGGTTGGCATGGCCGACGTGTTCGAACATGCCAACGCTGACCACCTTGTCAAAGCGCCCGTCCTGGGGCAGGTCGCGGTAATCGAGAATCTGCAGCTCCACCTGCCCCTCCAGGCCATCGGCCTTGACCCGTTCACGGCCCAGCTTGAGCTGTTCCTTGCTCAGGGTGATGCCGAACACCTTGGCACCGAACTCCCTGGCCGCATAACGTGCCAACCCGCCCCAACCACAGCCGACATCGAGCAGGTAATCGCCCTTGTGCAGGCGCAGCTTGCGGCACAGGTGCTCGAACTTGTTCTGCTGGGCTTGCTCCAGGGTGTTGGTGGGTGATTTGAAATAGGCGCAGGAGTACGCCATGTCGCTATCCAGCCACAACTGGTAGAAGGCGTTGGACAGGTCATAGTGGTAGGAAATCGCCGCCGCATCGGTAGCCTTGTCATGCTCGGCGCGCACCGGCTGTGGGTCTTCTTCATCCTTGAGCAAGGCTACGCTCAGTTCATCGCAGACACGAATCACCTCACCGATGGAGCCCTCCAGGTCCAGCTTGCCTTCGACAAATGCAGCGCCCAGTTCATCCAGGCTCGGATGGGCCAGTTGGGTAATCAGCTGCGGATCCTTGACCAGGATGGTGACTTGCGGCTTGGGCCCCAGATCGAACGCATGACCATCCCAGAGCTTCAGTCGCAGTGGTAGTCGCAGGCTTTGCAGAACAGGTGGAAGTTGCGCAAGCATGAAATTAGCCTCCTTTTTTCATCGGACGTCTGTCCAAAAGGGTAGTTCATTCACAGCAAGTTTCAGCTAATACAGACCATAGTCTGAGCCTGCCGGGCCCGTTCCAGACCTTGCGGGCGCGGCGGGTACCCACGATCAATTGTATACAATCAGCCGTTGTGCAGATTAGTCTTGGCGCCATTGTCGATTCTTCATCCTGGAGTACAACAATGAAAACCTATGATGTAGTGATCATTGGCGGCGGGCCTGGCGGCTACAACGCGGCTATTCGTGCTGGCCAGCTTGGCTTGAGCGTGGCGTGCGTCGAAGGTCGTTCAACCCTGGGGGGCACGTGCCTGAACGTCGGCTGCATGCCGTCCAAAGCGCTACTGCATGCCTCTGAGTTGTATGAAGCGGCAGTAGGCGGCGAGTTCGCCAGCCTTGGCATCGAGGTCAAACCAACCCTCAACCTCGCGCAGATGATGAAACAGAAGGACGAAAGCGTCAGCGGCCTGACCAAAGGCATCGAGTTCCTGTTTCGCAAGAACAAGGTCGACTGGATCAAGGGCTGGGGCAAGCTCGATGGCGTCGGCCGGGTCACGGTCAGCGATGAGCAGGGTGTCATCACTGAGCTGCAGGCCAAGGACATTGTCATCGCTACCGGCTCGGAGCCGACGCCGCTGCCAGGCGTGACCATCGACAACCAGCGCATTATCGACTCCACTGGCGCCCTGGCCCTGGGTGAAGTGCCCAAGCACCTGGTGGTCATCGGCGCCGGGGTCATCGGCCTGGAGCTGGGTTCGGTGTGGCGCCGGTTGGGCAGCCAGGTAACCGTGGTCGAGTACCTTGATCGCATCTGCCCCGGCACCGATGAAGAAGCGGCAAAAACCCTGCAACGCTCCCTGGCCAAGCAAGGCATGAAGTTCAAGCTCGGCAGCAAAGTCACCCAGGCCACGGTTTCGGCGCAAGGGGTGAACCTGAGCCTGGAGCCTGCCGCTGGCGGCAGCGCCGAAACCCTCGAAGCCGATTACGTGCTGGTCGCCATTGGCCGTCGCCCCTACACCCAGGGCTTGGGCCTGGAAAGCGTCGGCCTTGAGACCGACAAGCGCGGCATGCTCGCCAACCAGCACCATCGCACCGGCGTGCCAGGGGTCTGGGTGATCGGCGATGTCACTTCCGGGGCGATGCTCGCGCACAAGGCCGAGGACGAAGCGATCTCCTGCATTGAGCAAATTGCCGGCAAGGCTCACGAGGTCAATTACAACCTGATCCCGGCGGTCATCTACACCCGCCCGGAGCTGGCCAGCGTCGGCAAGACCGAAGAGCAGCTCAAGGCCGAGGGCCGTGAATACAAGGTCGGCAAGTTCCCTTTCAGCGCCAACAGCCGGGCCAAGATCAACCACGAGACCGAAGGCTTTGCCAAGGTCCTGGCCGACGCCCGTACCGATGAAGTGCTGGGTGTGCACCTGGTCGGCCCGAGCGTCAGCGAGATGATCGGCGAATACTGCGTGGCCATGGAGTTCAGCGCCTCGGCCGAAGACATCGCCCTCACCTGCCACCCGCACCCGACCCGCTCCGAGGCCCTGCGCCAGGCGGCGATGAACGTCGATGGCAAAGCCATGCAGATCTGATCAGTCGGCCGCCCCTGCCCTGCCAACCTGTGGCGCCCGTCGCCACAGGCTGAGGATCACCCCAAGCAGACCACTGCCGATGGAAATCGCCCAGACCCACGAAGACAGTTCGGCCGCCGACAGCTGGGCGCTGCGGGCGGCCTGGAAGATGATCACCAGGGGGCCAGCTCCCACAGGGTTTGCACTGAACCTTGTGGGAGCTGGCTTGCCAGCGATGGATTCAACCCGGCCTCAAACGTCCTGCAACGCCCGCGGCCGCTTGCTGCGCTGTTCACTGGCAGGCTTGGGCGCACTCAACAGCTGGAAGTCAAAGTCCATCTCGGCAAAGCGCCCTTCTACCCCACGGGCATCGGCCGCCGCCGCATCCTCGACAAAGCGCAACTCGCCAATCAACCCGTCACGGGTGGCATAAGCGAAGTCATCCCACAGGTACTCATCGCCCGCCAGGTTGATCTGGGTGGTCAGGTGCCGGTAGCCAGGCGCCGAGATGAAGAAGTGGATATGCGCTGGGCGATTGCCGTGACGACCGAGCTGAGTGAGCAACTCCTGGGTCGGCCCGTCCGCAGGGCAACCGTAGCCCGACGGCACGATACTGCGGGCGCGGTAGCGGCCTTCGGCGTCGGTAACGATGCGCCGGCGCAGGTTGAACTCGGACTGCGTGCTGTCGAAATACGAGTAGGTGCCCTGAGTGTTGGCATGCCACAGGTCGACCACGGCGCCCGCCACCGGCTGACCTTGTTCATCCAGCACGCGGCCTTGGAGGAACATCACCGTGCCCGGGTCACGGCCATCGTCCATACGCACTTCGCCTTCGGCCAGTGGTGCGCCCGCCACATACAACGGGCCTTCGATGGTCCGCGGGGTGCCGCCACTGATGCCGGCTTCGGCATCCTGAGCATCCAGTTGCAGGTCCAGATAGTGCTCGACGCCCAGCCCGGCCACCAGCAGGCCGGCTTCCTGGCGCGAACCGAGGCGGTTGAGGTAGTCGACCGCCTTCCAGAACTCGTCAGGGGTCACTTGCAGGTCTTCGATGAGGCGCGCTACATCGTTGACGATGCGCTGGGTCAGCAGCTTCAGGCGTGGGTTGCCCTGGTCGTTGTGCAGGCCACTGACTTCTTCGAAGAATGTCTGGATATCGGCAGTGTGAGCAATCTTCACGGTCATGACGGGTTACCTCGAATTGTTGTTATCGGCGCTCGGTGTTCAGCGGTCGTCGCTGTGGATCGATGACGGGTGGCGGCACAGGCCGTCGACCTCAATGTCCATGTAGGGGAACAACGGCAGTTGCATCAGGGTGTCGTGCAGCGCTTCGACGCTGGGCAGGTCGAACACGCTGTAGTTGGCGTAGTGCCCGGCGATGCGCCACAGGTGGCGCCAGCTGCCTTCGCGCTGCAGGCGCTGGGCCAGTTCCTTCTCGTCGGCCTTGAGCTGCGCGGCGTTGGCCGGGTCCATGTCCAGGGGCAATTTCACGGTCATTTTCACGTGGAACAACATGGCGTCTCTCCTTGCTTACTTGCGGCTGAAGAACGCCAGGCGCTCTTCGTCCAGGGTCAGGCCAAGGCCGGGGGTGCGTGGCACGTGCAGGGCGAAGTCGCGGTACAGCGGCGCTTCGACCACGATCTCTTCCGTCAGCAGCAGCGGGCCGAACAGCTCGGTGTGCCAGGTCAGCTGGTTGAGGGTGACGAAGGCGTGCGCGGCAGCCAGGGTGCCGATCGAGCCTTCGAGCATGGTCCCGCCGTACAGGGCGATACCGGCGGCTTCGGCGATTTGCGCGGTTCGCAGCACGGCCCGCGGGCCACCGTTCTTGGCGATCTTCAGGGCGAAGATGCTGGCCGCGCCGTCGGCCGCGAGACTGAAGGCATCCTCGACGCTTTCAATCGACTCATCGGCCATGATCGGCGCCGGGCTGCGTTGGTTCAGGCGCACCTGGCCGGCACGGTTGATGCGCGAGATCGGTTGCTCGATCAGGTCGACGCCGTTGTCGCCCAGCACCTGGCAGGCGCGGATCGCCTGGGACTCGTCCCAATACTGGTTGACGTCGACGCGCACACTGGCGCGCTCACCCAGGGCCCGCTTGATCGCGATGACATGGCGCAGGTCATGGGCCACTTCACTGGCACCGATCTTCAGCTTGAAGATCCGGTGGCGGCGCAGGTCGAGCATCTGCTGGGCCTCGGCAATGTCGCGCCCGGTGTCGCCGCTGGCCAGGGTCCAGGCCACTTCCAGGCTGTCGCGCACGCGCCCGCCGAGCAACTCGCTGACCGCCAGGCCTTGGCGTTTGCCCTGGGCATCGAGCAAGGCGCTTTCGATCCCCGAGCGGGCGAAGGTGTTGCCCTTGATCACCTTGTCCAGGCGCTGCATGGCGGCGTTGATGTTGCTGGCATCCAGCCCGACCAACAGCGGCGCAAAGTAGCTGTCGATGTTCTGCTTGATGCTTTCCGGGCTTTCGTTGCCATAGGCCAGGCCGCCGATGGTGGTGGCTTCGCCGAGGCCTTCGATGCCGTCGCTGCACTGCAGGCGGATGATCACCAGGGTTTGCTGCTGCATGGTGTGCATCGCCAGCTTGTGCGGGCGAATGGTTGGCAGGTCGACGATCAGGGTCGAGATGCGTTCAATCAGGGGATGACTCATCAAGGTTCTCCAGGGGCGCTCAACCGAGGTCGCCGCCGCCGACCGGCAGCACCGTGCCGGTGATGTAAGAGGCTTCGTCGCTAGCGAGAAAGAGGATCGCGCCAACCTGTTCATCGAGGTTGCCGTAGCGTTTCATCAGGCTGCTGTCGAGGGTCTGGTCGACGATCTGCTGGTACCAGATTTTCTCTTCGCCACTCTGCTCCGCGCTGTTGCGCGGCACCCGCCGTGGCGGCGCTTCGGTGCCACCCGGCGCCGTGGCATTGACCCGCACACCGCGCCCGGCGGTTTCGAAGGCCAGGCAGGCGGTCAGGGCATTGACGCCCCCCTTGGCCGCGCCATAGGGCACGCGATTGATGCTGCGAGTCGCGATCGAGGAGACGTTGACGATCGACCCGCTGCCCTGTTCGAGCATGTATGGCAGCGCGGCATGGCAACACCACAGGGTGGGGAACAGCGAGCGGCGCACTTCCGCTTCGATCTGCGCCGCTTCGTAGTGCTCGAACGGCTTGGCCCAGAGGGTGCCGCCCACGTTGTTGACCAGCACATCAAGGCGGCCGAAATGCTCCACCGCCGCAGCCATTACCCGGCTGCATTCGCTGTGCTGTTCAAGATCGGCGGTCAGGCTCAGCACGCCCTCGCCTTGCAGTTCATGCACCAGTTCCGAGCGATCCACGGCCACCAGCGTCGCGCCTTCTTCGAGCAGACGCTCGCACAGACGGCGGCCGATCCCCTGCGCCGCGCCGGTAACCAGCGCAACCTTGTTGGTGAATCTGTTCATGACAACCTCGAATAAAAAAGGGACCGACCGTACCCGCACGATGCGCCCGGCCCCATAAAACGGCTTCAGGCAGCGGCGGCAGCGAATTTCTCGTAGTAGAAGTTCGCCGGAGTAATGCCCTGTTCGCGGATGTACTGGCTGACCGCCTCGACCATCGGCGGCGGGCCGCACAGGTACACGTCGACATCGCCTTCGTTGAGGTGGCGCGGCTCGATGTGCTGGGTGACGTAGCCCTTGAGCGGATGCTGGCTCTCGGGGTTGGCCACGCAGGCGCTGAAGCTGAAGTTAGCAATGCGCGCGGCAAAGGCCTGCAGGCGGTCCAGCTCGACCAGGTCGAAGTCGTTGGTGACGCCGTAGATCAGGTGCAGCGGATGCTCGCTGCCCTCTTCGGCGATCTTCTCGAGCATCGCGGTGAACGGCGCCAGCCCGGTGCCACCGGCCAGCAGCAGCAATGGTCGACGGATCTCGCGCAGGTAGAAGCTGCCCAGGGGGCCAGCCAGGGTCATACTGTCGCCGGCCTTGGCCAGGCCGGTCAGGAAGCTGCTCATCAAGCCGCCCGGCACGTTGCGGATCAGGAAACTGACCTCGCCGTCCTTCTGCAACGAACTGAAGGAATAGGCGCGGGTCTGCTCGCTGCCGGGCACGCCGAGGTTGACGTACTGCCCCGGCAAAAAGGCCAGGCGGCTCAGGGCCTCGCCCTTGATCGACAGGGCAATGGTGCTGTCCGACAGCTGGCGCACGGCGCTGATGCTGGCCTGATAGCTGGCCTGCTCGGTCTTGCACAGTTGCGACGAAGCCGGCACACGCACCACGCAGTCGCTCTCGGCGCGCATCTGGCAGGTCAGCACATAACCCTGGGCGGCTTCTTCCTCGCTCAAGGCGTCTTCGATGTATTCCTGGCCAAGGTCGTAACGGCCAGCTTCGGCGAAACACTTACAGGTACCGCAGGCGCCGTCGCGGCAGTCCAGCGGAATGTTGATGCCCTGGCGGTAGGCGGCATCGGCCACGGTTTCTTCAGCGGTAGCGTCGATGAAACGGGTGACCCCGTCCTCGAAATTCAAGGCGATCTTGTGCATGGCGCACCTCGCAGCAAAGCAGGATTCAGATGTGATAAACGTCGATGACCTGACGCACGTAGTCGTTCTTGAGCACTACCTTCTTGGCCTTGATCAGCGGCCGTTCACCGCGGACATCGAGGGTGTAGAAGCTGGTGCCGAAGTGGCTGTCGACGGTCTTGTAGCGAAAACTCAGGGTGTGCCAGTTGAAGCGCACCTTGCACAGGCCTTCGCCCTGCTCCAGCAGCTCGATGTTGCTGATGTTGTGCGAGGTCCGGGTGTCGGGCATGGTCGCGCTGGAGCGTTCGGTCTTGATCCGGAATACCCGGTCTTCCAGGCCGCCACGGTTGCCGTACCAGATCAGCGAGATTTCCCGTTGCGGGTCTTCGGTGAGCTGGTCGTTATCGTCCCAGGCCGGCATCCAGAAGGTGGCGTCGGTGGCGTAGCACTCCAGCCACTGGTCCCACTGGCTGTCGTCCAGGTAGCGTGCTTCTTCAAAGAGAAAGTCGCGCACTTGCTCGAAGGAAATGCTCATTGCACGGCCTCCACGGGGATCAACTGCTGGTCGGCGGCGAGGGCCTTGAGCATGGTTTCCTGCCAGTACTTGTGTTGCAGCACGAACAGGCCTTCGTCTTCGGTGCGCACGCCGCTCAGTTGCGGATGCAGGTCGATTTCCTGGGCGGCGGCATCGGCGCCTTCGACCCAATGGGTGGCACCACGGGACATGTCGTTCCAGCCGCGCCCGCCCTGATAGCCCATCTGGCAGGAGCGGAATTCTTCCAGGTCATCCGGGGTGGCCATGCCACTGACGTTGAAGAAGTCTTCGTACTGGCGAATACGCTGGGCTCGCGCCTCGTCGCTCTCTCCCTTGGGGGCGATGCAATAGATGGTGATCTCGGTCTTGTCGACGGCGATCGGCCGGGCGATGCGGATCTGCGAGCTGAACTGGTCCATCAGGTACACGTTCGGGTACAGGCACAGGTTGCGCGAGTTCTCGATCATCCAGTTGGCGCGGGCCTGGCCGAAGTCGGCAGCCAGTTCGTCACGGCGCTCGAACAGCGGCCGGTCCTCGGGGTTGGTCCAGCGGGTCCAGAGCAGCAGATGGCCCTTGTCGAAGGAGTAGAAGCCGCCGCCGCTCTTGGCCCAGCCGCCAGCGCTCATGGTTTTCACCTCAGCACCGGCCTCGCGCTGCTTGCGCTGGTTCTGGGTGGCGGCGTAGTTCCAGTGCACGGCGCTGACGTGATAACCATCGGCGCCGTTCTCGGCGGTCAGCTTCCAGTTACCTTCATAGATGTAGGACGAGGAGCCGCGCAGCACTTCCAGGCCGTCGGGCGACTGATCGACGATCATGTCGATGATCTTCGCCGACTCACCCAGGTGCTCCACCAACGGCACCACGTCCGGGTTGAGGCTGCCGAACAGGAAGCCACGGTAGGACTCGAAACAGGCGACCTTGGTCAAGTCGTGGGAGCCTTCGCAGTTGAAGCTGGCCGGGTAGCCGGCGTCGACCGGATCCTTGACCTTGAGCAGCTTGCCGGAATTGTTGAAGGTCCAGCCGTGGAAGGGGCAGGTGTAGGACGAGCGGTTACCGCTCTTGTGCCGACACAGCATCGCACCGCGGTGGCTGCAGGCATTGAGGAAGGCATTGAGTACCCCATCCTTGTTGCGCGCGATGAAGATCGGCTGGCGCCCCATGGTGGTGGTGAGGAAGTCGTTCTTTTCGGGAATCTGGCTTTCGTGGGCAAGGTACAGCCAGTTGCCCTCGAAGATGTGTTTCATTTCCAGATCGAACAGACGGGGGTCGGTGAACATCTCGCGCTTGCAGCGAAAGACGCCCTTCTCCTGATCTTCTTCAAGCAGGGAATTAAGGTAATCGAATCCCAGGGACATGGCCGGGGCCTCCGTTGTTATTGTGTTCAGGCCATGTCAGGTTAGGGAGCGAGGGGCACGGCAAATATCCGCTTTGTGCAGACCTTTATCCGTTTTCTGCAAAGTGTCAGAGGCGACGCTTGAGGGTGTCTGAGGGCAGTTCGCCGAACAGCGACTTGTAGTGCTCAGAGAAACGCCCGAGGTGGACGAAGCCATAGTCCATGGCCAGTTCGGTGATATTGCGCACCTTGCAGTCGGGGTCGCCGAGGCTGGCGCGGATGCGCTCGAGTTTCTGCTGGCGGATGTACAGTTTGGGCGTGGTGCGAGCGTTGCGCTCGAACAAGGCATACAGCGAGCGCAGGCTCATGCTCGCCTGCTGCGCCAGCTGTTCGCTGCAGATGTCCTGCTTGAGGTTGGCGTTGATGTACTCGGCGATCCGCTCGAAAGATGCCGCCTGGCTGCTCAGCGCTTCACGGCTGACGTTGGTGTGCATCAGGGTCAGCAGCTTGCTGGCGACGATCTGGCTGTAGTGCTCCTGCACCCGCAGCATCGGCTCGCTGCTTTCGGCCTCCTGGCAGACCATCGCCAGCAGCCCGGCAAAGCCTTCCAGCGCCAGCAACTGGTAGTGATGATCGAGAAAGCGCACGCCTTCGCTGGGGCGCTGCCAGCGCTGTTCGTCACACACCGACTCGAGCAGGCGGGTGGGCAGTTTGAGGATGAATTTCTCGCAGTCGGCGGAATAGGCCAGGTCGACCGGCTCGTCAGGGTTGATCAGCAGCAACCCGCCGGGGGTCAGCAGGCGCTCTTCACGGCCACGGCGCCAGAGGCAGTGGCCGCGCAGCAGGATTTGCAGGTGGAAAACGTTCTCCAGCGCTGGCGACATCACCCGCACATCGCCGCCATAGCTGATTCGGCACAGGTCGAGGCTGGCGAACTTGCGATGGTTGAGGTACGCCTCGGGATGCCCGTAGCGCGGCAGGCGAATGCAATGGGGGCCGACATGCTGGTTGACGTAGGTCGACACCGCATGAGGGTCTGCACGCTCGAACACCCGGCTGCGTTCGCTGAGCAGGGGACTCTCCATACCCATATCGGCCATACCAGCCATACCAGGTCACTCGTTGTAGTTATGCGGCCAGTCTAAGCGATAGCACTGGCCGGCGAGCAACCTGGGGATGGACGGTGTGTTTCCAAAAGCATCGCTGGCAAGCCAGCTCCCACAGAGATCACCGCAGCCCCTGTGGGAGCTGGCTTGCCAGCGATGAGGCCCTGATGGCTTACAACAACGTCCAGGTGTAACTCAGGATCACCCGGTTCTCATCAATGTCCGAACGGTAATTGGACCGCGCCATGGCATTGCGCAGTCGTATCCCCAGCCCTTTGAGCAACCCGCTCTGCACCGCATAGCCAAGGTCAAGATCGCGCTCATGTTCCTTGCCCTCGAAGCCCAGCCCAGTATCGACGTTATTGCCCTTCAGGTAACGCACGGTGGCAGTCAAACCCGGTACGCCCATGGCGACGAAGTCATAGTCATAACGCACCTGCCAGGAACGCTCGTCGGTGTAGGCGAACTCATAGGTTGGCACTTCGTTGCCCAGCGGCGAGATATTCGGGAACACCCGCGGGAAAGCATCGTCACCATAGATTGCCTGATAGCCGACGCTGAACGTGTGCCCGCCACGCTTGGCCGACAGCAGCGAATAAAACGCCTGGTTGTCGACCTCACCAATGCGCGCATCCCCCTGCTCCCTGGCAGCGAAGTAACCGAGGTTGGCGCCGAGGGTCCACTCGCCCATCGGTTGGCTGTGCTTCAAACCGATAAAACCTTGCTGGTAGATATCTTCCAGGCGCCCATACCAGAGGCTGGCAGTGGTGCGATTGGCGTTGAAGCTGTAGTCGCCACCGGCATAGTTGAAGGCATCGCTGTCGGCCTGGCGCTGGGGCAGGTGGCCGAGCATGGCGATCATCTTTTCATCACCGGCTTCGTTGCGCAGGCTGGTTGAACTCAGGTGACCGGCCTGCAGGGTCAAGCCGGCTATCTCGGCAGAGCTCAGGCTGACGCCCTGGTAGGTTGGCGGCAGCAGGCGCGAGTCGTTGTATTGCAGGATCGGCAGGTTGGTCTGCAGCTCGCCGACTTTCAGCTCGGTCTTCGAATAGCGCATTTTCAGCGTGGCGCCGACCCGGCTGTACTCATCGGCAGCGCGGCCATCGTCCTGCACCGGCAGCAAACCGGTGCCGGTGCGATCCGGGCTGCTGTCGAGCTTGAGGCCGAGCAGGCCAATGGCATCGACGCCCAAGCCCAGGGGGCCCGGGGTATAACCGGACTTGAAGGTGAAGATGAACCCCTGGCCCCATTCCTCAGCCTTTGATTGCTGGTTGGCACCGACAATGCCGGAAAAGTCGCGGCTGAAGTAGTAGTTGCGCGCTTGCAGGGTAGCGCTGGCGTCCTTGATAAAACCCGGCTCGGCGGCATTGGCACAGAAACTCAGGGCGCAGCAGGACAGCAACCCGCAGTGTGGGAAGTTGTTCATGGTAGCGGTGCTCTTGTTATTGTTGTTTTGGCTTGTAAATTTGCGGCGCCTGCATCGCTGGCAAGGCCAGCACCCACAAGAACGCTATGCACTCCGACCACTGTGGGAGCTGGCTTTGCCAGCGATAGGGCCAACGCGGTTATTTGGCTATGCCGCTGACGGCAACGGCGCCCTGCCCCTGCCAGCACCACGCCCGGCAAACACCATCATCGCCACCGCCGCGACCGCACCCGGCAGGGCAAAGGCCATGAAATTCAACGCCAGCGGCAGTTGGATCCCCAGCAGCATCCCACCCAGGATCGGCCCGACAATCGCCCCGCTGCGACCAATACCCGAGGCCCAACCCAGACCCGTCGAACGAATCCCCATGGGGTAGTACTGAGCCACACAGGCATAGGCGAGAATCTGCGTGCCGATGGTGGTCGCACCCGCTATGGCAATCAGCAGGTACAAGACGGGTGCAGGGCTCTTGAAGCCGAGCAGGCTGATCGACAACGCCGCCACGGCGAAGAACACCACCAGCACCCGGTCGAGCTTGAAGCGGTCACCAATCCAGCCGCCGCCCACCGCACCAAAGATCGCGCCGAAGTTCAGCACCAGCAAAAACGCCAGGCTCGAGCCCAGGCCGTAGCCGGCGTTGTTCATCAGCTTGGGCAACCAGGAATTGAGTGCGTAGACCATCAACAGGCAGCAGAAAAACGCGACCCAGAGCATCAACGTACTCAGCGCCCGACCTTCGCGAAACAGCTGCGGTACCGAGCCACCGGCGTTAGTGCCGGTCAACACTTCCAGGCGATCGCCCGCTTGCGCCTGATAGCTCGGCTCAACCCGCTGCAGCAACTGGCTGGCCTGCTCGGTGCGGCCCTGGCGCACCAGGAAACCCAGGGACTCGGGCAGGTAGCGCAGGATCAGCGGCAGCACCAGCAAGGGGATGATCGCCACATAGAACACCGACTGCCAACCGAAGGCCGGCAACAGGACGATGCCCAACCCGGCCGAGAGCATGCCGCCCACCGAGTAGCCACTGAACATGATCGCCACCAGGGTGCTGCGCATGCGCTTGGGCGCGTATTCATTCATCAGCGCCACCACGTTGGGCATCACCCCGCCGATCCCAAGGCCAGCCAGAAAGCGACAGAGACCGAACTCGGCGGGGTTGCGGGCAAAGCCGTTGAGCACGGTAAAGCCGCTGAACAGGATCACACAGAGGGTAATGGCTTTCTTGCGCCCGATTCGGTCCGACAGCGGGCCGAACACCAGGGCGCCGAACATCATGCCGAACAGCGCATAGCTGCCCAGGGCACCGGCCTGCAACGGGGTCATGCCCCACTCCTGCATCAAGGCCGGCAGCACCACGCCGTAGATGACCAGGTCGTAACCGTCGAAGATGATGATCAGCGCACACCAGAACAGCACACGCCAGTGAAAGGAATTGAACTTCGCCTGATCGATCAGGCTATTGATATCGATCGCTCGCATGAGGCGTGTCTCTTTTGTTGTTGTTATCGAAACCCGAATGGCGATAGCTGCAAGGCACAGGGCCGGGCAGTGTTCGCAGGGTCAGGTTAGGAGCAGCAGCGAGGCGCCAATAGCCGTTTCCTGCGAATCGCTATCCAGATTGCGCAGGGGCTGACGAGCGTTCAGCGGTGGCGTTTGAAGGTGACCGAAGGCAGCTCGCCGAAGCGCTGGCGATAGCTTTCGGCGAAGCGCCCCAGGTGCAGGAAGCCATAGTCCAAGGCGATTTCGGTGACATTGCGCACCGGGCTGGAAGGGTCCTGCAGGGCCGCGTGAATACGCTCGAGCTTGCGCTGGCGCACATAACCCTTGGGTGACAGACCGGCATGACGCTCAAACAGCGTGTACAACGAGCGTTCACTGACCCGCGCCACCGTCATCAGCTGACTGACACCGATGTCCTGGTGCAGGTTGGCATCGATATAGGCCGCCAACTGTTCGAACGAGTGAGTCTGCAACCCGGGTTCGCAACGATCGATGTTGTTGCCCAACAGGCTCAGCAGCTTGCTGGCGACAATGCGCCCGTAATGCTCCTGCACTTGCGGCAGCGACTGGGTGGACTCGGCTTCGTCACACACCAGCCCGAGCAGGCCGATAAACCCCTCCAGCGCGCCCGTGGCATGCCGCGCGCTGGTGAAGCGGATACCGCCTTCGGGCAATTGCCAGCGCTGTTCCAGGCAAGCCTGTTCGAGCAGGCTGGCCGGCAGCTTGAGGATGAACTTCTCGCAGTCGGCCGAGTAGGTGAGGTCAACCGGATCATCCGGATTGATCAACAGCAACTCGCCCGGCACGTAGTGATGCTCGTCGCCGCGACAACTTGAACGGCAGTGCCCTTTGAGCAAGATCTGCAGGTGATACAGGCTGCCCAGCGCCGGTGAAGTAATCCGCGCCCTGCCCCCATAGCTCAGGCGGCACAGGTCGATGCTGGCAAACTTGCGATGGTTGATGCTCGCCTGCAGGTCACCCGTGCGCGGCAAGCGCAGGCTGTGACCGCCAACGTGCTGGTTGACGTAGTCGGACACCGCATAAGGGTCGGCATGCTGGAACACACGGCTGCGCTCGCTCAACAGTTGGCTGCTCATGGGCTGGCCTCATTGTTATTCTGGTTCGACGATATCCACAGGGTCTGGTTATCCACAAGGCAGCAGCTTGCGCCAGCGCCAGCAGGCAGTCCAATATCCGTTGGGTAGGCAACCATACCCTGGAGGTATCATGGAACTGCGTCATCTGCGCTACTTCCGGGTACTCGCGCAAACCCTCAACTTCACCCGTGCCGCCGAGCAGCTGCACATCGCCCAGCCGCCCCTGAGCCGGCAGATCCGCCAGCTGGAAGACACCCTCGGAGTAGAGCTGCTGGAGCGCGGCAGGCCGCTGCGCCTGACCGAGGCCGGGCGGTTTTTCCACGAACAAAGCGCCGCCCTGCTCGACCAGCTCGAACAGATTGCCGAAGGCACCCGGCGCATCGCCAACAGTGAACGCCAGTGGCTGCGCATCGGCTTTGCGCCGTCGACGCTCTATGACTTGCTGCCCGAGTTGATCCGCCAACTGCGGCGCAATGAGAAACTGGAGTTGGGCCTGCAGGAAATGATCACCCTGCAGCAAGTCGAGGCGCTCAAGGCCGGGCGCATCGATGTCGGCTTCGGGCGCATCCACATCAAGGATCCGACCATCGAACAGGTGCTGCTACGCGAGGAAGCGTTGGTGGTTGCCCTGCCCTGCGGGCACCCTTTGCTCGATCAGGCCCTGGACCTCAAACGCCTGGCGGATGAGCCCTTCGTGCTTTACCCGGCCACCCCGCGGCCAAGCTACGCCGACCACATCATGGCGCTGTTCACTGCCCAGGGAGTGAATATCAAGGTTATCCAATGGACCAACGAACTGCAGACTGCGCTGGGCCTGGTTGCTGCTGGCCTGGGGATAACATTGGTGCCGGCGTCCGTGCAAAGCCAGCATCGCGCCGACATTGTTTATGCACCGCTGCCTGAAAAAACCGCAGTGTCGCCGATCATTCTCAGCTACCGGGCTGGGGATAACTCGCCGCAGGTCAGGCAGTGCCTGAGTTTGCTGGAACTGATGAAAACCGGCCCCCAGGGCTGAAGGCCGGTTTATCCACAATCAGGCAAGGGCAGCCTGCTGGTTTTCCACAGCCAGCAAGTCAAAACGCTCGGCCAGGAACGGGGTGATGTCCAGTGGCAGGGTTTCCTGATGCAGGACCTTGTCGATCAGCACCCCGGTGATGGCCGAGGTGAGGATGCCGGTGCGAAAGTGTCCACAGGCATTCAGGTAACCGCTGACTTCCGTGACCGGCCCCAGAATCGGCAACTCGTCCGGCGAGCCTGGGCGTAAGCCGGCCCAGGTGCGCTTGAGGTTGATCTGCGCCAGCTCCGGCACACAGCGAACCGCGCCCTGAACCAGGCCGTTGATCTCCGGGAAAGTGTTGCTGACGTCGAAGCCTTTGTCCTCGGTGGTGCTGCCGATCAGAATCTCGCCGTTGTCCTTCTGCGCCATGTAGCAGTCGCTGGTGGTCAGGCAGCCTTGCAGCAGCTTGGGCATGCGCTCGGTGAGGATGATCTGACCTTTGACCGGCTTGACCGGAATCCGCAGGCCGGTGGCCCATTCGCTCAAGTCTGCGGCCCAGGCACCAGCGGCGTTGATCAGGGTGTCGCAGTGAAAAGTGCCCTCTTCTACGGTTTGCACACCGCTGACCCGCGAGCCCTGATGCAGCACACCGGTGATGTTGGTGTTGTGGAACAGGTCGACACCGTTCTGGCGCGCCGCTTCCATATAGGCATCGGCCAGGCGGAACGGGCTGACCTGATGATCGCAGAGAAACTCCAGGGCGCCATGGGCCTGATGGCTGACCGCAGGTTCCGCCTGGCGCAGGGCCTCGCGGTCGAGCCAGCGCACCTGGTCGGCCAGGTGCGGAATCTGCGCGACGATGTGCTCAGCGTACAGGCGGTCTTCATCGTCGTAGATCACATACTTGAGGCCGGTGCGCTCGAACTTGAAGTCCATGCCGTGACGGTCGATCAGCTCGCGGTGCAGCTGTGGATAAAGTGCGTTGGACTGCAAGGCAAAGTCGAAGAACGACTGCGGCAGGATATGCGGCGTGCTCGAATCCACTGCCACCGCCGCACCATGGGCCTCGCGCTTGTGCTTGGCCGACATCATGCGAAAGAAGATCACCCCGCAGCCCAGGCCCACCGACTCACCGATGGCCCACAGGCCGCCCGCCGAGGCACGGGTGGCGTTGCCCGGGCGCTTGGCATCGATCAGGGCGATTTTCAGGTTCTTGCGTTTGGACAGCTGGTAGGCGCAGGACGCACCGATCACACCGCCACCGGCGATGACCACATCATAGGTTCTGTTCATGCTTCAGGCTTCCGTGCCGAGTTGCTGGAATGCAGAGAAGGGAATCGGATCGATCGGGAAACGCGGCCGCAGCCAGCCGACGTCGGCGCGCCCGGTGGCTTCGCGCAGGCGATCGCTGCAGTAGCCGACGCACATGCGCCCCTGGCAGTCGCCCATGCTCACCCGGGTGCGCATCTTCAGCCCGGCCATGTCTTCGACGCCCTGCTCCAGGGCCCGGTCGATGTCGCTGCGGGTCACGTGTTCGCAGCGGCAGATCACCGTGTCCGGCTGCGGCAGGTCGATCTGCTTGGTACCGCGGTGGGTGTAGCGCTCTACGCCAGCACGAAAGCGCTTGATCGCCGCCAACTGGCCAAGGTATTTCTCGCGCAGCTCGATGGCCTCTTCAGCATTGAGTACTTCCTGCTGGAGCAGGATCGAAACGGCGGCAATGCGCCCGGTGAGCATCGCCGCTTCGCCGCCACGGATACCGCCCATGTCGCCGGCCAGGTGGATGTGCGGCTGGCTGCTTTGCTGCCAGACGTTGCTTTCCGGGCGCAGGTAGCCGTCTTCGTTGAAGCCGTGGTCCAGGCCCAGTTGCTGGCTAAGCTGCGTGCGCGGGATAAACCCGTAGCCCACCGCCAGGGTTTGCGCCGGTTCGCGCTGGGCGCGGGAGAGGTCCGGTTGCCAGTCGTCGCCGTAGGGTGCCACGGTCACTTCAGCCAGCTCGCCCTCGCCCTTGGCTTCAACCACGCCCCAGCCGTAGTACATGGGGATGCCATTGAGCTTCATGTAGCCGAGCATGCTCAGGCCATCGAGGAACAGCTGCGGCTTGTTCATCAGTGCCAGGCTTTCGCGGGCGATCTTGCTGAACGGGCAAGCTTCATAGACGCCGGCGACTTTCGCCCCGGCCGCGTGCAGCTGGCAGGCCACCAGCGGCAACAACGGCCCGGTACCGGCGATCAGCGTACTGCCCAGGGGTTTGACCACGCCGCTCTTGATCTGCAGCTGCAGCCCGCCGAGCAGCATGACGCCAGGCAAGGTCCAGCCAGCAAAGGGTACGTTGCGCTCGTGGCAACCGGCCGACAGCAACAGGTGGGAATAATCGATTTCGTGCAGGGTTTCTTCGGCGTCGAGCACCATCAGACGCTGCTCGTCACCACCGACCACACGGCTGTTCAGGCGCAGGTCGATGCGATCGGCGCACGCGGCAAAATCCTTGTGCAGTTTCTTCAGCGCCTTGCTGTAGCGGGCGCCCAGGTAACCCAGGTCGACGCCGCTGCGCAGCGGCCCGCGAAACACCACGCCACCCGGACGCGAGGCTTCATCGAACAACAGGCTGGAAACACCGTGGTTGGCCAGCTCGATCGCCGCCGCCATACCCGCCGAACCACCCCCGACAATCACTGGACGCAGGCTCATGGTGCCTCCTGCCCGGCAAAGCGGTTGGTCCCGGTTTCGACCTGCATACCCGGCTGCACCACAGTCTGGCAGGCGCGGCGCTTGGGCCGGCCGTTGATCGACACCAGGCAGCAATGGCAGACGCCCATGCCGCAGAAGGCCCCGGTCAGCTGGTCATGGTCGTTGCGCGCCACCTGGCGCAGGCCTACGGCGTTGAGCACGCTGAGCACGGTTTCACCGGCGGCGACAGCGACTGCCTGGCCGTTGAGTTCGATGGTCATGTCCGCCCGCGACAGGGGCTGGATATCTAGCTTTCGCTCCAGAGTCTGCATAGCTTTTCGTCCGTGAAAAAGAAACATGGACTGATCACACTATGCCAAGCACGCGCCTGGACTATTGATCCAGGCCAGCTAATGGGCCTGCTTGCCGGACAAACCGACAAAAACACAAAACCCCCGAAAATCGGGGGTTCTGGGCTTAACAACCGCGATCGTTACTCAACAGTCACCGATTTCGCCAGGTTGCGCGGCTGGTCGACGTCGGTGCCCTTGAGCACCGCGACGTAGTACGACAGCAGTTGCAGCGGGATGGTGTAGAGGATTGGCGCCAGGGCATCGATGATGTGCGGCACGGCGATCACGTGAGTGCCTTCGCCGTTGCTCATGCCGGCAGCTTCGTCGGCGAAGACAATCAGTTCACCGCCACGGGCGCGGACTTCCTGCAGGTTGGACTTGAGCTTTTCCAGCAGCTCGTTGTTCGGCGCCACAGTGACCACTGGCATGTCGCTGTCAACCAACGCCAGCGGGCCATGCTTGAGCTCGCCCGCCGGGTAGGCTTCGGCGTGGATGTAGGAGATCTCCTTGAGTTTCAGCGCCCCTTCCATCGCTACCGGGAACTGCGCGCCACGACCGAGGAACAGGGTGTGGTGCTTGTCGGCGAACAGCTCAGCGGTCTTCTCGACGATCGCATCCATGGCCAGGGCTTCGCCCAGGCGAGTTGGCAGGCGACGCAGCTCTTCCACCAGCTCCGCTTCGACGCCTGCAGCCAGGGTGCCGCGCACCTGGCCCAGGGACAGGGTCAGCAGCATCAGCGATACCAGCTGGGTGGTGAAGGCCTTGGTCGAGGCCACGCCGATTTCCGGGCCGGCCTGGGTCAGCAGGGTCAGGTCCGACTCGCGTACCAGCGAGCTGATGCCGACGTTGCAGATCGCCAGGCTGCCGAGGAAGCCCAGTTCCTTGGCATTACGCAGGGCTGCCAGGGTGTCGGCGGTTTCACCCGACTGGGAGATCGAGACGAACAGGGTATCGGGCTGCACCACCACCTTGCGGTAGCGGAACTCGCTGGCGACTTCGACCTGGCAAGGAATACCGGCCAGGCTCTCCAGCCAGTAACGGGCAACCATACCGGCGTGATAGCTGGTGCCGCAGGCAACGATCTGCACATTGCGCACCTTGGCGAACAACTCGGCAGCTTGCGGGCCGAAGGCCTGAACCATGACGTGGTCCTTGCCCAGGCGGCCTTCCAGGGTGCGTTGCACCACGGTAGGCTGCTCGTGGATTTCCTTGAGCATGAAGTGGCGATAGGCGCCCTTGTCAGCGGCTTCGGCACCTTCATGGTACTGCACGGTTTCGCGCTGGACCTGAGTACCGGCTACGTCCCAGATAGTGACCTGGTCGCGGCGGATTTCGGCGATGTCGCCCTCTTCCAGGTACATGAAGCGGTCAGTGACCTGACGCAGGGCCAATTGGTCCGAGGCCAGGAAGTTCTCGCCATGGCCCAGGCCGATAACCAGCGGGCTACCGCTGCGAGCGGCCAGCAGACGATCAGGCTGTTTGGCGCTGATCACGGCCAGGCCATAGGCGCCGTGCAGTTGCTTGACCGCTGCCTTGAGAGCATCGGCCAGGTCCGGCAAGGTTTTCAGGGTGTGATCCAGCAAGTGGACGATCACTTCGGTGTCGGTCTCGGAGCTGAAGCTATAACCCAGGCCCTTGAGCTTCTCTCGCAGTTCTTCGTGGTTCTCGATGATGCCGTTGTGCACCACTGCCAGTTCATGACCGGAAAAATGCGGGTGGGCATTGTGCTCGGTTGGCGCACCGTGGGTGGCCCAACGGGTGTGGGCGATGCCCAGGTTGCCGGCCAGTGGTTCAGCGGCGACGGCAGCTTCCAGCTCGCTGACCTTGCCGATACGGCGGCGGCGCTCGAGGTTGCCCTGCTGGGTGAAGACCGCCAGACCGGCGCTGTCATAGCCGCGGTACTCGAGGCGCTTGAGGCCTTCGATCAGAATGGTTGTGATGTTACGTTCGGCGACGGCACCAACGATTCCACACATTAGTCATGCTCCTGGGTGATAGCGGCGCAAATCACGTTGATGCCGCGGGCTTCAATCTGTTCGCGTGCCTCGGTGGGCAGGCGATCATCAGTAATAAGGGTGTTGACGCTGCCCCAAGGCAGCTCAAGGTTGGGGATCTTGCGCCCGACCTTGTCGGACTCGACCATGACGATCACTTCCCGGGCGACGTCAGCCATCACCCGGCTCAGGCCCAGCAGTTCGTTGAACGTGGTGGTGCCGCGCGCCAGGTCGATGCCGTCGGCGCCAATGAACAGTTGGTCGAAGTCGTACGAGCGTAGTACCTGCTCGGCTACCTGGCCCTGGAACGATTCCGAATGCGGGTCCCAGGTGCCTCCGGTCATCAACAGTACCGGCTCGTGTTCCAGCTCGCTGAGGGCACGTGCCACATTCAACGAGTTGGTCATGACCACCAGGCCGGGTTGATGACCCAGCTCCGGGATCATCGCGGCGGTGGTGCTGCCGCTGTCGATGATGATTCGTGCGTGTTCGCGGATACGTCCCACAGCAGCCTTGGCGATGGCCTGCTTATAGAGGGAGACTGGCTGGCCCTGATCGGTGAACAGTTCCTGCGGCAGGGTGACGGCACCACCATAGCGGCGCAACAACAGGCCGTTGGCTTCGAGCGCCGCCAGGTCCTTGCGAATGGTCACTTCCGAGGTTTCGAAACGCTTGGCCAGGGCGTCGACGCTCACCTCGCCCTGCTCATTAAGCAAAGCCAGGATGTTATGGCGTCGTTGGGGGGTGTTACGTTTCGACATGGCGTCTTTAAGTTTCGTTTCGAAAGTTAGTGGTGCCAATCAAAACCTATAGTGGCTTGTACGTCAAGGACAGTGGCGTAAAAAACGTGCTGTGAATAACTCGAACCACATAGGGTATTTATCCACAGAATGCAAAAAGGCCGACTTATGCACAATCCAGTCGGCCTTTTGCTCAGCTGTGGGTAACTCAGCTCTTGTTGATCTTCTCCGGCCGCTTCCAACCATCGATGTTGCGTTGGCGCGCCCGACCAACGGCCAACTGCGCCGCTTCGACGTTCTGGGTGATGGTCGAACCGGCTGCGGTGGTGGCGCCGTCGAGGATATCCACAGGCGCGACCAGGGAGTTGTTCGAGCCGATGAACACGTCCTCGCCGAGTACCGTCTTGAACTTATTGGCGCCATCGTAGTTGCAGGTGATGGTGCCGGCACCGATGTTGGTACGCGCACCGACTTCGGCATCGCCCAGGTAGGTCAGGTGGCCAGCTTTGGCACCTTCACCGAGGTGGGCGTTCTTCAGCTCGACAAAGTTACCCACATGGGCGCGAGCCTCGAGCACACTGCCAGGGCGCAGGCGGGCAAACGGGCCGGCATCGCTGCCTTCGCCCATGATGGCGCCTTCCAGATGGCTGTTAGCCTTGACCACCACGCCTTTGCGCAAGGTACTGTTCTTGATCACGCAGTTCGGGCCGATGACCACCTCGTCTTCAATGACCACGCGGCCTTCGAGGATCACGTTGATATCAATGAGTACGTCGCGACCAACGGTCACCTCGCCACGCACATCGAAGCGCGCCGGATCACGCAGGGTCACACCCTGGGCCATCAGGCGGCGGCCTTCGCGCAGCTGGTAGTGACGCTCAAGCTCGGCCAGCTGGCGACGGTCATTGGCGCCCTGCACTTCCATCGGGTCCTGTGGCTGCTCGGTGGCGACCACCAGGCCATCGGCCACGGCCATGGCGATCACGTCAGTGAGGTAGTACTCGCCCTGGGCATTGTTGTTGGACAAACGGCCCAGCCAGTCAGCCAGGCGCGCACCCGGGACCGCGAGGATGCCAGTGTTGCCTTCCTGGATGGCTTTCTGCGCGTCGCTGGCATCCTTGTGCTCGACGATCGCTGCCACCTGGCCCTGGGCATCGCGAACGATGCGGCCGTAACCGGTTGGATCGTCGAGGGTCACGGTCAGCAGGCCGAGCTGTTGCGGGGTGACCTTGGCCAGCAGACGCTTGAGGGTGTCGACTTCGATCAGCGGGACATCGCCGTAGAGGATCAATACGGTATCGGCACTCAGTGCCGGCAGAGCCTGGGCCACGGCATGACCGGTACCCAGCTGCTTGTCCTGCAGGACGAAGTTCAGGTCGTCGGCGGCCAGTCGTTCACGTACCAGCTCCGCACCGTGCCCGATCACCACATGAATGCCCTGCGGCTGAAGCTGGCGGGCGCTGTGGATAACATGGCCGAGCATGGAGTCGCCGGCGACCGGATGCAGCACCTTGGGCAGCGCCGAGCGCATGCGGGTGCCTTGGCCGGCGGCAAGAATAACGATATCGAGAGACATTGACTGGCTACCAATCCTGGAAGGTCAGCGCTGTGACCAGTAGAAGACATTCGGAAAAAGAAAAAGGGTAGCCGAGGCTACCCTTTAACTCAATCGCAACAGAAGTGACCGGCGAGTGCCGTATTACTTCATTCTGCGGATTTGCTGGACGGTACGCAGCTGGGCTGCGGCCTCGGCCAGACGTGCGGCAGCGGCGCCGTAATCGAACTCCGCGCCTTTTTCGTTCAGGGCGTTTTCGGCAGCCTTGAGGGCTTCCTGAGCCTGAGCTTCGTCCAGGTCGCTGGCACGTTGCACGGTATCGGCAAGCACCTTGACCATGTTCGGCTGGACCTCGAGGAAACCACCAGAGATGTAGAACACCTCTTGGGCGCCACCCTGCTTGGTCAGCGTGATCGGACCTGGCTTCAGATTAGTGATCAGCGGCGCGTGGCCTGGAGCGATACCAAGATCACCCAGGTTACCGTGCGCAACCACCATCTCGACCAGACCGGAGAAAATTTCCCCTTCCGCGCTGACGATATCGCAATGGACTGTCATAGCCATCTGCTTGCCTCAACCTGATTAGCGCCCCTTGCGGGGCGCCGGGATTACAGTTTCTTGGCTTTCTCGATCGCTTCGTCGATGCTGCCGACCATGTAGAACGCTTGTTCTGGCAGGTGGTCGTAGTCACCTTTGAGGATACCGCTGAAGCCAGCAATGGTGTCTTTCAGGGAAACGTATTTGCCTGGAGAACCAGTGAAGACTTCTGCCACGAAGAACGGCTGGGACAGGAAGCGCTGGATCTTACGAGCACGGGCAACCAGTTGCTTGTCGGTTTCGGACAGTTCGTCCATACCCAGGATCGCAATGATGTCCTTCAGCTCTTTGTAACGCTGCAGTACGTACTGAACGCCACGAGCGGTCTCGTAGTGCTCGGTGCCGATCACGTTCGGGTCCAGCTGGCGCGAAGTCGAGTCCAGTGGATCGACCGCTGGGTAGATACCCAGGGAGGCGATGTCACGGGACAGTACGACGGTGGCGTCCAAGTGGGCGAAGGTGGTTGCTGGCGACGGGTCGGTCAGGTCGTCCGCAGGTACGTATACGGCCTGGATCGAGGTGATCGAACCTTCCTTGGTCGAAGTGATACGCTCTTGCAGAACGCCCATCTCTTCAGCCAGGGTCGGCTGGTAACCTACTGCCGAAGGCATACGGCCCAGCAGTGCGGATACTTCGGTACCGGCCAGGGTGTAACGATAGATGTTGTCGACGAACAGCAGAACGTCGTTACCTTCGTCACGGAACTTCTCAGCCATGGTCAGGCCGGTCAGCGCTACGCGCAGACGGTTTCCTGGTGGCTCGTTCATTTGGCCGTATACCAGAGCAACCTTGTCCAGTACGTTGGAATCCTTCATCTCGTGGTAGAAGTCGTTACCCTCACGAGTACGCTCACCCACACCGGCGAACACGGAATAACCGCTGTGCTCGATGGCGATGTTACGGATCAGTTCCATCATGTTTACGGTTTTGCCTACACCGGCACCACCGAACAGACCAACTTTACCACCCTTGGCAAACGGGCAAACCAGGTCGATAACCTTGATGCCGGTTTCCAGCAGGTCGTTGCCGCCTGCCTGGTCAGCGAACGAAGGAGCGTCACGGTGGATACCCCAGCGCTCTTCTTCACCGATCGGGCCAGCTTCGTCGATCGGGTTACCCAGTACGTCCATGATCCGGCCCAGGGTCGCTTTACCGACTGGTACGGAGATGGCTGCGCCGGTGTCTGCAACGTCCAGACCGCGCTTCAAGCCTTCGGTCGAGCCCATCGCAATGGTACGAACCACGCCGTCGCCCAGCTGCTGCTGAACTTCCAGGGTGGTTTCCGCGCCTTGTACTTTCAGCGCGTTGTAAACACTCGGCACGGCGTCACGTGGGAATTCCACGTCGATGACGGCGCCGATGATTTGAACGATACGTCCGCTACTCATAGCTGGATCCTCTGAATATTTGAACCGTTAAACCGCGGCAGCGCCGCCGACGATTTCCGAGATCTCTTGGGTGATCGCAGCCTGACGCGCCTTGTTGTAGATCAGCTGCAATTCGCTGATCAGGTCACCGGCGTTGTCGGTGGCGTTCTTCATCGCGATCATCCGGGCAGCTTGTTCAGCTGCGTTGTTCTCGACCACCGCCTGGTAGACCTGCGACTCCACGTAACGCACCATCAGGCCGTCCAGCAGCTCTTTGGCGTCAGGTTCGTAGAGGTAGTCCCAGTGGTGCTTGAGTTCTTGATCCGGGGTTGCAACCAACGGAATCAACTGCTCGACCGTTGGCGTTTGCGTCATGGTATTGATGAACTTGTTCGATACCACGGACAGACGATCGATACGACCATCCAGGTAAGCGTCCAGCATGACCTTGACGCTGCCGATCAGATCGTTGATCGACGGCTCTTCGCCCAGGTGGCTGATCGCGGCGACGACGTTACCGCCGAAGCTGCGGAAAAACGCCGCACCCTTGCTACCAACCACGCAAAGATCGATCTCGATACCTTGCTCGCGGTTGACCGCCATGTCCTTGACCAGGGCCTTGAACAGGTTGGTGTTCAAGCCACCGCACAGACCACGGTCACTGCTCACGACGACATAACCGACGCGCTTTACTTCGCGTTCGATCATGAAGGGGTGGCGGTATTCCGGGTTGGCGTTGGCCAGATGACCGATAACCTGGCGGATACGCTCCGCGTAAGGACGGCTAGCAGCCATGCGCATTTGTGCCTTGCGCATTTTACTGACCGCCACTTTTTCCATGGCGCTGGTAATTTTTTGCGTGCTTTTGATGCTCGCAATCTTACTGCGAATCTCTTTTGCGCCTGCCATGTAACACCTATCAGGTTAGCAAGCGGGGGCCGCAAAGCCCCCGCTGCGGCTTACCAGGTTTGGGTGGCCTTGAACTTCTCGATACCGGCTTTGATGCCAGCGTCGATTTCGTCGTTGAAGTCACCCTTCACGTTGATCTTCGCCATCAGTTCGGCGTGATCACGGTTGAAGTAAGCGATCAGCGCTTGTTCGAAGCTACCGATCTTGGCGATTTCAACGTCGGTCAGGAACCCACGCTCAGCGGCATACAGCGACAGCGCCATGTCCGCGATGGACATTGGAGCGTATTGCTTCTGCTTCATCAGCTCGGTAACACGTTGACCGTGCTCGAGTTGCTTACGGGTGGCTTCGTCCAGGTCAGAAGCGAACTGGGCGAATGCCGCCAGTTCACGGTACTGAGCCAGAGCGGTACGGATACCACCGGAGAGCTTCTTGATGATCTTGGTCTGAGCGGCACCACCCACACGGGATACCGAAACACCGGCGTTCACTGCAGGGCGGATGCCCGAGTTGAACATGGCCGATTCCAGGAAGATCTGACCGTCGGTGATGGAAATCACGTTGGTCGGAACGAACGCGGAAACGTCGCCAGCCTGGGTTTCGATGATCGGCAGTGCGGTCAGGGAACCGGTCTTGCCAGTTACAGCACCGTTGGTGAACTTCTCGACGTACTCTTCGGAAACGCGCGATGCACGCTCCAGCAGACGGGAGTGGAGATAGAACACGTCACCTGGGTACGCTTCACGTCCTGGTGGACGGCGCAGCAGCAGGGAGATCTGACGGTAGGCAACGGCCTGCTTGGACAGGTCATCGTATACGATCAGCGCGTCTTCACCGCGGTCACGGAAGAACTCGCCCATGGTGCAACCGGCGTATGGCGCCAGGAATTGCAGTGCGGCGGATTCCGAAGCGCTGGCAACGACCACGATGGTGTTGGCCAGGGCGCCGTTTTCTTCCAGCTTGCGAACGATGTTGGCAACGGTGGAACGCTTCTGGCCGACAGCAACATAAACACAGAAAATACCGGAGTCTTTCTGGTTGATGATGGCGTCGATCGCCATGGCGGTCTTACCGATCTGACGGTCACCGATGATCAGCTCACGCTGGCCACGGCCGACCGGGATCATGGCGTCGACAGATTTGTAGCCAGTCTGTACAGGCTGGTCTACCGACTTACGCCAGATCACGCCCGGAGCAACTTTCTCGACCGCGTCGGTCTCGGTGTTGCCCAGTGGGCCTTTGCCGTCGATTGGGTTACCCAGTGCGTCGACTACGCGACCCAGCAGTTCCTTACCAACTGGAACTTCGAGGATGCGGCCGGTGCACTTGGCGCTCATGCCTTCAGCGAGGGTGTCGTAGGCGCCCAGGATTACCGCACCAACGGAGTCTTGCTCCAGGTTGAGGGCCATACCGAACACGCCACCTGGAAACTCGATCATTTCGCCGTACATGACGTCGGCCAGACCGTGAATCCGCACGATACCGTCAGAAACGCTGACGACGGTACCCTCGTTGCGGGCTTGGGAGGTCACGTCGAGTTTCTCGATGCGACCCTTGATGATTTCACTAATTTCGGAAGGATTGAGTTGCTGCATTGCTCTGCTGCCCCTTCAAACTCAAGATTTCAATGCTTCGGCCAGTTTCGCGATTTTGCCGCGAACCGAGCCATCGATTACCAGGTCGCCGGCGCGGATCACGACACCACCGATAAGGGAGGCGTCCTCCGTCGCATGCAGGCGCACTTCCCGGCTGAGCCGTGCACTGAGAACCTTGGCGAGTTTGTCTTGCTGTTCTTGGTTCAACGCAAAAGCACTGGTGACTTCCACGTCCACGGATTTCTCTTGTTCAGCCTTGTACTGGTCGAACAAAACCGAAATCTCCGGCAACAGCTGGAGACGGTCGTTTTCCGCGGCAACATGAATGAAATTCTGTGCCTGTGCATCGAACTTGTCACCGCACACGTCAATAAACGCGGCGGCCTTTTCTGCGCTCGTCAGTCGCGGGGCCTTGAGCAGGCGCTGCATCGTGTCGTCTTCCGACACTGCAGCAGCCAGGCCGAGCATGGCTGACCAATTGGCCAGTTGCTGATGGGCCTGGGCGTGCTCAAAGGCCGCCTTAGCGTAAGGTCGGGCCAACGTGGTCAGTTCTGCCATGATCGCCCTCGCTTAAATTTCAGCGGCCAGTTTATTAACCAGCTCCGCATGCGCGTTTTGATCGATTGTGGCGCCAAGGATCTTTTCAGCACCGCCGACAGCCAGCAGACCCACTTGGGCACGCAGGGCGTCTTTGACACCGTTAATTTCCTGTTCGATCTCGGCCTGAGCCTGAGCCTTCACACGGTCAGCTTCGACGCGGGCCTGATCACGGGCTTCCTCGACGATCTGAGCACCGCGCTTCTTGGCTTGCTCAATGATTTCGGCTGCCTGAGCTTTTGCTTCGCGCAGTTGCTGACCCGCTTTGTCTTGGGCCAACTCCAGGTCGCGAGCTGCTCGGTTGGCAGCGTCCAGTCCATCCGCGATCTTCTTCTGACGTTCTTGCAATGCCGCGATGACCGGAGGCCACACGAACTTCATGCAGAACAGCACAAAAATGAAGAACGCAACGGACTGACCAATCAGGGTTGCATTAATGTTCACGCCAACACCTCGCTCGTTCTTTGTCCATCACACCAAACCACTCGAGTATTCGAGTGATTAGCCGGCGATTTGACCAACGAAGGGATTAGCGAAGGTGAAGAACAGAGCGATACCAACACCGATCATGGTTACGGCGTCGAGCAGACCGGCAACGATGAACATTTTAACTTGCAGCATTGGAACCATCTCTGGCTGACGAGCAGCGCCTTCCAGGAACTTGCCGCCCAGCAGGCCGAAACCAATGGCGGTACCCAGAGCACCCAGGCCGATCAGCAGAGCAACAGCGATAGCGGTAAGACCAACTACAGTTTCCATCTTTCCTCCCGACTTTTACGTCGTATTGGTTAGGTTTTTTAGTTTGAAGCGGTAAAACAAAATCGTTTGGTACAGCTGCCCTTGCGGACTTTTTCGACCCTTCCCCGTACCGGCAAAAGGGTCATCAGACACGCCAGGCGGTCTTAATGGTTATCTTCGTGAGCCATCGACAGGTAGACGATGGTAAGCATCATGAAGATGAACGCTTGCAGGGTGATGATCAGGATGTGGAACACAGCCCACGCCCATTGCAGCACCACGCCCAGGCCGCTGAGCCAGAGCAGGCCGCTGCCGAACATCACGGCAATCAGGATGAACACCAGCTCGCCGGCGTACATGTTGCCGAACAGACGCAGGGCCAGCGAGATTGGCTTGGCAATCAGGGTGACGAATTCGAGCAGGAAGTTGACCGGAATCAGCAGGATCTGAACGAAGATGTTCTTGCTGCCGAACGGGTGCAGGGTCAGTTCGCCGAGGAAACCGCCGATACCCTTGACCTTGATGCTGTAGAAAATGATCAGGGCGAACACGCTGAAGGCCATGGCCAGGGTCGCGTTCGGGTCGGTGGTCGAAACGGCACGGAACGGAATGTGCGGATCACCGGAGATCAGGATGGCCAGCTGAGGAATCCAGTCGACCGGGATCAGGTCGATGGCGTTCATCAGGAAGACCCAGACGAAAATGGTCAGCGCCAGTGGGGCGATCACCGGGCTGCGGCCGTGGAAGCTGTCCTTGACGCTGCCGTCGACGAACTCAACCAGCACTTCTACGAAGTTCTGCAGGCCGCCAGGCTGACCGGAAGTCGCCTTCTTGGCTGCCATGCGGAACAGGAATACGAAAAGCAGACCCAGTGCGACCGACCAACCCAGGGTGTCCAGGTGGAAAGCCCAGAAGCCCATTGCCTTGGCTTCTGCTGCGGAATGGGCAAAACCCCAACCGCCGTCTGGTAGTTGACCGAAGGTCAGGTTCTGCAAGTGGTGCTGGATATAGCCCGAAGCGGTTTCTGCTGCCATGGTTGCCTCAAACGCCCTAAGGTCTCGAAAGTCTTATATTCATCAGCAGGGGCGCGAACCAGCTGACCAACTGGGTCAGCAGAAAGACACCGAAGACTGCTAACGGCGCCAATGGCTTCACTCCTGCGAACGTCAGTGCAAAAAGCACTGCCGTCAAAATCAATTTGCCTGCCTCGCCCGCGTAAAACGACTTGACGATGGCCTGCGCTGCCCTGGCTCCCGTGTAACGAAAAGCCTTCCAGGCGAAATACACATTCGGCAGCCAGGCAATCAGCCCCCCGCAGAGTGCCGAATATCCACTGACCGCCCCATGCCACTGCCACAACGCCAAAGTTGCCAGCAGAAACACGACACATTGAGCCAACAGTACCGGAAAAACCGCCCAGCGATGGAAAGGCAAGCGGTTTGGCGTGCGGGTTTCCATCACAACTGCTCCTCGAAAGTCGACCAACCAGTCAGCTATGACTTGGCATAATTTGTGCCGACAAAATGCGCGCAGAGTATAGGGGCGGTTTAACCCCTATTCAACTGCCGGGTAGTGATTTCCGACTACGCGCTACAAAAGGAATTGTTTCAGCGGATGTGAGCAAGGACACCTTGCAACTCATCTAGTGAGTTGTAACGGATAACTAACTGGCCTTTGCCCTTGTTGCCGTGGCGGATCTGTACGGCAGAGCCCAGACGCTCTGCCAAACGCTGTTCAAGGCGGGTGATGTCCGGGTCCGGCTTGGCAGGTTCCGCAGGCTCGGGTTTGCCGTTGAGCCACTGGCGTACCAGTGCCTCGGTCTGGCGCACGGTCAGGCCACGTGCGACAACGTGACGCGCCCCGTCGACCTGCTGTTCATCCGGCAATCCGAGCAATGCCCGGGCGTGACCCATTTCCAGGTCGCCGTGGGACAACATGGTCTTGATCACTTCCGGCAACGAGATCAGGCGCAGCAGGTTGGCCACGGTAACCCGCGACTTGCCCACAGCGTCGGCGACCTGTTGCTGGGTCAGCTGGAACTCCTGCTGCAGACGCTGCAGGGCAATGGCCTCTTCCACCGGGTTGAGGTCTTCGCGCTGGATGTTCTCGATCAGGGCCATGGCGATGGCCGCTTCATCGGGCACATCGCGGACCATGGCCGGGATGGTGTCCATGCCGGCCTGCTGGCTGGCGCGCCAGCGGCGCTCACCGGCGATGATCTCGAATTTGTTGTCCGCGATCGGGCGCACCACGATCGGCTGCATCACGCCCTGGCTCTTGATCGAGTGGGCGAGTTCTTCCAGTGCCTGCGGGTCCATGTCCCGGCGCGGCTGGTACTTGCCGCGCTGGATCAGGTCGAGCGGCAGGTGTTGCAGTTCCTTTTGGTCGACCTGGACAGCCTGCTCTTCGAGTGCGCTGACGGTCGGACCACTGAGCAGTGCATCCAACCCACGTCCGAGACCCCGTTTCTTAACGGCCATGCGGATTCCTTAAGTTGTCTGTGCAGTGCGGGTTTGACGACGTTGGCGACGAACCAGTTCCCCGGCCAGGGCCAGGTACGCCAGGGCGCCACGCGATTGCTTGTCGTAGGCCAGGGCCGGCATGCCGAAGCTCGGGGCCTCGGCCAGGCGGATGTTGCGTGGAATCACGGTGTCGTACAGCTGGTCGCCGAAGTGTTCCTTGAGCTGTGCGGAAACATCGTTGATCAGGCTCAGGCGCGGGTCGTACATGGTCCGCAGCAAGCCTTCGACCTTGAGCTGCGGGTTCAACCGCTCGCCGATCCGCTTGATGTTATCCACAAGGTCGCTCAACCCTTCCAGGGCAAAGTATTCACATTGCATCGGAATGATCACGCCATCGGCGGCGACCAGGGCGTTGAGCGTCAGCATCGACAGCGACGGCGGGCAGTCGATCAGGATGTAGTCGTAATTCTCGCGGATCGGCGCCAGCGCGGTGCGCAGGCGGCTCTCCTTCATCTGCATTTCCAGCAGGACCACTTCGGCGGCGGTCAGGTCGCGGTTGGCCGGCAGCAGCTGATAGCCGCCATGCTCGGAGAAGTGCATGGCCTGGGCCAGGTCGCATTCGCCGATCAACAGGTCATAGACCGAATGTTCCAGGACGTGTTTATCCACACCGCTACCCATGGTGGCGTTGCCCTGTGGATCGAGATCGATCAGCAGCACGCGGCGCTTGGTTGCCACCAGCGATGCTGCGAGATTGATACAGGTGGTGGTTTTGCCCACACCACCTTTCTGGTTCGCGATTGCGAATACCTTAGCCATTCTTGCTTGTGTTCCCAGTCATGCCGTGCGGCGCAGTATCAGCAGATGGCGTTGGCCTTGGCAACCCGGAACGGTCAAGGCCTGCTCGCTATCCACTCTGAAATCTGCCGGCAATGCTACCAGCTCATCGGCAGGATGCAGCCCTTTCATTGCCAGCCACTGCGTCTGGGCGTCACCGAGGTGGCGCGTCCAGTTGGTGAAGTTCTCCATGCTGCTGAAAGCACGGGAAACAATTCCGGTGAAAGGCAGCTCCGGCTGGAACTCCTCGACCCGCTTGTGGATAACTGTGAGGTTATCCAGTTTGAGCTCAAGCTTTACCTGGGTTAGGAAGCGAGTTTTCTTGCCGTTGCTGTCGAGCACCGTGACGTGCTTGTCCGGATGCAGGATAGCCAAAGGAATACCCGGCATGCCACCGCCGCTGCCGACATCCAGCCAGCGCTCGCTGTGGATAAACGGCATGACGCTGAGGCTGTCGAGCAAGTGGCGGGACACCATCTCGTCCGGATTGCGCACGGCGGTCAGGTTGTAGGCCTTGTTCCACTTGATCAGCAAGGCCAGGTAGGCCAGCAGTTGTGCATGCTGGACCTCGCTCAGCTCGACACCGAGCTGGCGGGCGCCTGTGGACAACTCTTCGGCATGTTGAGGGGTGACCTGAGAACTCAAGCGCTTTGCTCCAACTCGCGGCCTGCGCCGCGTTTTTTCAGATGAATCAGCAACAGGGAAATCGCCGCCGGGGTCACACCGGGGATACGCGAAGCCTGGCCCAGGGTCTCGGGCCGGGTCTGGCCGAGTTTGCTCTGGATTTCCTTGGACAGCCCGGAAATACCGCTGTAATCGATATCGTCGGGCAGGCGGGTGTCTTCGCTGGCGCGCAGCCGGGCGATTTCTTCCTGTTGCCGGTCGATGTAACCGGCGTATTTGGTTTTGATCTCGACCTGCTCGGCCACTTGCGGGTCGATCTCGGCGCCGCCGGTCACTGCCATCAGCCCGGCGTAATCGATTTCCGGGCGTGTCAGCAGGTTGAGCAGGTTGTATTCATGGCTCAACGGCGTACCGAATTTTTCAGCAATGGCCTGACCTTGCGCGGTATCCGGGCGTACCCAGGTGGATTTCAGACGCTGTTCTTCCAGGGCGATGCCTTCGCGCTTGGCGCTGAACGCGGCCCAACGCTGGTCATCGACCAGGCCCAGTTCGCGACCTTTTTCGGTCAGGCGCAGGTCGGCGTTGTCTTCGCGCAGGATCAGGCGGTACTCGGCCCGCGAGGTGAACATGCGGTACGGCTCCTGGGTCCCCAGGGTAATCAGGTCGTCGACCAGCACGCCGATGTACGCTTCGTCGCGACGCGGGCACCAGCTTTCACGGCCCTGCGCGCGCAGTGCGGCGTTGGTACCGGCGAGCAGGCCCTGAGCACCGGCTTCTTCGTAGCCCGTGGTGCCGTTGATCTGGCCGGCAAAGAACAGGCCGCCAATCACCTTGGTTTCCAGGCTGTACTTGAGGTCGCGCGGATCGAAGTAGTCGTACTCGATGGCGTAGCCCGGGCGCACGATGTGGGCGTTTTCCATGCCGCGGATCGATCGCACGATCTGCAACTGCACATCGAACGGTAACGACGTGGAAATGCCGTTCGGGTACAGCTCGTGGGTGTTCAGGCCTTCTGGCTCGATGAATACCTGGTGGCTTTCCTTGTCGGCAAAGCGGTGGATCTTGTCTTCGATCGACGGGCAGTAGCGCGGGCCGATGCCTTCGATCACCCCGGAGTACATCGGCGAACGATCGAGGTTCGAGGCAATGATCTCGTGGGTACGGGCGTTGGTGTGGGTAATCCAGCAACTGACCTGACGCGGGTGTTGTTCCTTGGACCCCATGAACGACATCACCGGGATCGGCGTGTCGCCCGGTTGCTCGGTCATCACTGAGAAATCCACCGAGCGCCCGTCGATACGTGGCGGTGTACCGGTTTTCAGGCGGCCAACGCGCAGCGGCAGTTCACGCAGGCGGCGCGCCAGGGCAATCGACGGCGGATCGCCGGCACGGCCACCGGAGTAATTCTGCAAACCGATGTGGATAAGTCCGCCGAGGAAGGTCCCGGTGGTCAGTACCACGGAGTCGGCGAGAAAACGCAGACCCATTTGCGTTACCACGCCGCGTACCTGGTCCTGCTCGACGATCAGGTCGTCGCACGACTGCTGGAATATCCACAGGTTGGGCTGGTTCTCGAGAATCTCGCGCACCACCGATTTGTAGATGGCGCGGTCGGCCTGGGCGCGAGTAGCGCGCACCGCCGGGCCTTTGCGGTTGTTCAATACACGGAATTGGATACCGCTCTTGTCAGTGGCCAGTGCCATTGCACCGCCGAGCGCATCGATTTCCTTGACCAGGTGGCTCTTGCCGATGCCACCGATGGCCGGGTTGCAACTCATATGACCGAGGGTTTCCACGTTGTGGGTCAGCAGCAGGGTTTTCACCCCCATGCGTGCAGACGCAAGCGCAGCCTCGGTACCGGCATGGCCGCCGCCGATGACGATCACTTCAAAACGGGAAGGGAAATCCACCACGCACCTCGTGCCTGTTTCGGGAATAGATAGGGATAACGCACAAGTATAGGGACTTACCCCCCTCTAAAGGAACCTTTTGCACAAAATTTAACCAGGCTGTGGATGAATGGCAGGTAATAGAAATTAAAAGAGAGAAATTTATTAAAGCTTTGTTTTTATGTTTATTCTTAGTCAGGAACCTTTCTGTGGATAAGGTTCTACAGGCCTTTATTTACCTTATGTACAGAGATTCAAAACCCTGTGGCCTACCGGGGATGAGCGTTCTGGATAAGCGCTTTAAGCCTGTGGATGAAATGGCCAGTTACCCACAAGGGGAGTTATCTTCAGCCTTGAGGGCCAGTTATCAACGGAGCTGAAGGTGGGTTTTCCACAGGGCTTATTTCACCAGAATGTGGATAGACGCGCAGGAGTCAGCGCAGCACGAGCACTGTGGCTGTCCTGACCGGGAGAAGGGATTGGAGAAAAAGGCTGCTGCAGTCGGGTCCGTTGCAGACCCGACTGTGGATAAGGACGCTTACTTGCCGATGCAGAAGCTGGAGAAGATGCGTCCGAGCAGATCGTCGGAACTGAATGCACCGGTAATCTCGCCCAGGGCGTGTTGCGCCTGGCGCAAATCTTCTGCCAGCAGCTCACCGGCACCGGCGAGGGTCAGTTGCGCATGTCCATGCTCCAGGTGCGCACCGGCCTGACGCAATGCCTCCAGGTGGCGCCTGCGGGCGCTGAAGCTGCTTTCAGCAGTCTGTTCATAACCCATGCAGGCCTTCAGGTGCTCGCGCAGCAGCTCAAGCCCCATGTCGGTGTCCTTGGCACTGAGGGTAATGGTGACGTGGCCATCTTCACTCTGTTCCATGGCGATGGCTTCGCCACTCAAATCTGCCTTGTTGCGAATCAGCGTAACCTTGGCCGGATCCGGACGCAGGTCGAGAAATTCCGGCCACAGGGCAAACGGATCACTGGCTTCCGGTGCAGTCGAGTCGACCACCAACAGCACCCGATCGGCTTCGTTGATGGCCTTGAGTGCGCGTTCCACGCCGATCTTTTCCACATGGTCATCGGTATCGCGCAATCCAGCCGTGTCGACAACGTGCAGCGGCATGCCGTCGATGTGGATATGTTCGCGCAGGATGTCCCGGGTGGTGCCGGCGATATCGGTGACAATCGCCGCCTCGCGGCCGGCCAGAACGTTAAGCAGGCTCGACTTGCCGGCATTCGGCCGACCAGCGATCACCACCGTCATGCCGTCGCGCAGCAAGGCGCCCTGCCCGGCTTCGCGCTGCACTGTGGATAAATTGTTGCGCACCTCATCGAGCATGCTCAGCACGTGACCGTCAGCAAGAAAGTCGATTTCTTCTTCGGGGAAATCGATTGCAGCTTCCACGTAGATGCGCAGGCTGATCAACTTCTCGGTGAGGTTATCCACACGGCGGGAAAATTCGCCCTGCAGCGAGCGCAAGGCATTGCGCGCAGCTTGTGCAGAACTGGCTTCGATCAGGTCGGCGATCGCCTCGGCCTGGGCCAGGTCGAGCTTGTCGTTGAGGAATGCCCGCTCACTGAATTCACCCGGGCGCGCCAGGCGGCAACCCAGTTGTACACAGCGCTGCAGCAACATATCGAGGACTACCGGGCCGCCGTGGCCCTGCAGCTCAAGCACGTCTTCGCCGGTAAAGGAGTTGGGCCCAGGGAAAAACAGCGCAATGCCTTCATCCAGCACCAGGCCATCTTCAGCGCGGAACGCTCCGTAATGGGCGTGCCGCGGTGTCAGTGCTTTTCCACAGATGGCCAGCCCGGCTTGTTGGGCCAGGGGGCCGGATAGCCGCACGATCCCCACGCCCCCACGTCCCTGGGCGGTAGCGATGGCGGCAATGGTTTCACGCACAGTGTTCATGCTCGAGGGCCTCACGACAAAAACGACAGATAGCAAAACGCCCCACGAGGGGGCGTTTATCCACAGGTTAGCTGGCTAACCCGTCAAGCAGCGGCTTTCTTGGTAGCCTTTTCGATGCTGCGAGTGATGTACCACTGCTGTGCGATCGACAGGCAGTTGTTCACAACCCAGTACAGCACCAGACCTGCCGGGAACCACAGGAAGAAGAAGGTGAAGATGATTGGCATCAGCTTCATCACCTTGGCCTGCATCGGATCCGGCGGAGTCGGGTTCAGCTGCTGCTGGATGAACATGGTCGCGCCCATGATGATCGGCAGGATGAAGAACGGATCCTTGATCGACAAGTCAGTGATCCAGAACATCCATGGCGCCTGACGCATCTCGACGCTTTCCAGCAGAACCCAGTACAGCGAGAGGAAGACCGGCATCTGCACCAGGATCGGCAGGCAGCCGCCCAGCGGGTTGATCTTCTCTTTCTTGTACAGCTCCATCATGGCTTGCGACATTTTCTGCCGGTCGTCGCCATGTTGTTCTTTCAGTGCAGCCAGTTTCGGTGCGACGGCACGCATGCGCGCCATGGAACGGTAGCTGGCAGCCGACAGCGGGAAGAACAGCGCCTTGATCAGCATGGTCAGGACGATGATCGACCAGCCCCAGTTGCCGAGCAGGCTGTGGATATGTTGCAGCAGCCAGAAGATTGGCTGGGCAATGAACCACAGGATGCCGTAGTCGACGGTCAGTTCCAGACCTGGGGACAACTCTTTGAGCTTCTCCTGGATCTTCGGACCTGCGTACAGCGTGGTGCTGGTTTCGCCTTTACCGCCAGCGGCAACGTTCAGCGCCGGACCGGTGAAACCGATGATGTAGTTGCCTTGGCTGTCCTTACGGGTCTGAACGATGTTGTTTTCAGACTTGTTTGGAATCCAGGCAGTTACAAAGTAGTGCTGCAGCCAGGCTACCCAGCCGCCGGAAACATTTTCTTTCAGATTTCCCTTGTCGATGTCTTTCATCGACACCTTTTTGTAGGGTTCCGAACTTGTCCACAGGGCTGCACCGAGGTAGGTCGCGGTACCGGTTGCGGTGCTCGAGGAAGGATCCGAGCTGGCATCGCGCTTGAGCTGCGCGAACAGGTTACCGGTCCAGGGCTGTGCGCTCTGGTTGTCGATCAGGTAAGTGACGGTCAGGTCGTACTCACCGCGCTTGAAGCTGAAGCGCTTGATGTAGTTGACGCCGGCATCGCTGAACTTCAGGTCGACGACCAGTTGGTCCTGACCATCGGCCAGTTGATAACTTTTCTGATCAGCGGCATACAGCGGACGACCAGACGAACGGGCATCCGGACCGTTGACGCCAGTCAGACCGCTCTGTGCCAGGTAAGTACGCTCACCACCGTTGTCGAACAACTGGAACGGAATGTCCGGATGGTCCTGACGGCGTGGGTACTTCGGCAGCATCAGCTGGGCGACGTCACCACCGTTTGGATCGATAGCCAGATCGAGGACATCAGTCTTGACCCGAATCAGATCCTTGCTAACCACTACCGGGGCAAGTTCTGCGGGGCTGGATTCAGCGTTGGCGCTCGGTACATCGGCGCTGGCGCCAGTGTTACCGGCCTGCGCGGTGTCCGGCAGGGCCGGGGCAACGTTGCTGGCAGCAGTATTCTGAGTCGGCAGGGCAGCCTGGCCATAGTCCTGGTTCCAGTTAAGGACCATGACGTAGGACACGATTGCCAGGGCGACGATCAGGATCGTGCGTTTAATATCCATGATTACTCGGCTATCGAAGAAGTACGGGAAGAGGAGGCAGGTGGAACCGGGTCAAAACCACCGGCATTCCACGGATGACAACGCCCCAGGCGACGAACGGTAAGCCACCCACCGCGCAATAGGCCATGTGTTTCGATGGCTTCGATCGCGTAGCAGGAGCAACTGGGGTAGAAACGACAGTGACTGGCCATCAGAGGACTAATGGCATAACGGTAAAACTGGATCGGAACGAGCGCCAGTTTACGCATCTTGACTGTCTACCCCCACAGAGTCGGTGTTAACCACTGGAGCGGGCCGACTGCGTGCAAGGCGCTTCCAGAGCTTGCCAAAATGTTGGTGCAATTCTGGGTTTTCAATCTCGCCCAACCCTTTGCGCGCGACGATCACGATATCCCAACCGGCAAGTGAATGCTGGTTCAGGCGAAACGAATCGCGCATCAGGCGTTTCAGGCGATTGCGTTGAACGGAGAGCTTGACGCTCTTTTTCCCGATCACTAGCCCCAGGCGGGGATGATCAAGACCGTTCTCGCGAGCAAGGATCAGCAGGCATTTCCCTGGAACCTTGCCGGTTGGGGAGTCGAAGACCGCTTTGAAGTGTCGGGGAATAAGCAGACGCTTTTCCCGACTGAAGTCCTGACTCACCACCAGTGCCGAAAAATCAAACTGCCAGGCGCTTACGGCCTTTGGCACGGCGACGCGACAGAACGGCACGACCGTTCTTGGTGGCCATACGGGCACGGAAACCGTGAGTGCGAGCGCGCTTGATGGTGCTTGGTTGGAAAGTACGTTTCATGGCGTGTTACCTGGTTCGTCGACAACGGGCCGGAATGGCCCCCGTTTTAAGAGACCGGCGATTCTAGAGAAAGCAGGGCCGTAGGTCAATTTCCAACCAGCTTTTCCTTATAGACGGAAAATCGGCCTCATTCGGTGGCTCACCTGGTTTGCCCTGACAGACCCCGAGCAACGGATCACTTAAACATAGAAAAAAAGAGAGGACTTATTTAAAGCTTTTTAGTGAATCTTATAAAGCTTATGTGGAAGATTTCTGTGGATAACAAGCTACAGGCCTTTAAATACCTTATGTACAGAGGAAAGAAACCTTGTCGAGAAGAGGTGTTCTGACTGTGTTGTAGCCTCGGAAAAGCTGTGGATCAAATGGGCAGTTATCCACAGTCAGGTTATCCACCGATTTCGACCCCCAGTTGTGCAAAGACCTCAGGTGCGGTTATCCACAGGGCTTATTCACATGTCCGAAACGGCATTTTGGTCACTAAAGTGCTGATTTATCGCCATCCTCGACGCACCTGCATGTGGATAACTGCGCTGGCGCTGGGTACAATGGGCGCTTGTTTTTGCCTCACCGGCTTTCAACTCAGGGGATATCC